>CAWBBE010000001.1:0-875357 GCA_963786975.1 uncultured Actinomycetes bacterium
TCACCCGGTCCGGCGGGCACCTCGTCGAGCAGCTCGCCGTCATACAGCAGGGCTATCGCCAGGTCCGCCTGGCCGATCCCGGCGAGGGCCCGGTCGTACGAGCCGCCGCCGCGGCCGAGCCGGAAGCCGCGGCGGTCCGCCGCGAGCGCGGGAACGATCACGAGGTCGGCGCTGGCCACGGCGGCCGTCCCGCGCGGCGGCTCGGCGGGCTGCAGCAGGCCGTGCGGCCCCGGCGCCAGCGAGTCAGGCCCCTCGTAGGAGGCCCAGTCCAGGTCGCCGCCGGGCAGCAGCAGCGGCAGCAGCACATACGTGCCGCGTTTCCACAGCGCGTAGACCAGGCCGCGGGTGTCCGGCTCGGCGGCGACCGAGTAATAGGCGGCGGCCGTCCCGGCCATCTGCGCCTCGGGCAGCGCGAGCACCGCGTCCCGGAGGCGGTGCCCGGCCTCGCCGCGCTCGGCACCGGTCAGCCGGCTGCGCGCGGCCACGAGCCGGCGCCGGAGCGCGGCCTTCGCAGCCGGCAGGCCTTCCGGATCACCGGCCGGTCCCGCTCCGCCAGCGGCCGCCACCCTGGCATAAGCGCCTGAAACATCATCTGAAACGGCATCAGCGGCGCCGGTGCCGCCTGGCTGTGGCTCGCCGCCGGGAACCTCTGGAGCCATGCCGTGCACAAGTCCTCCCGCACCATAGCTAGGGTTCTCAGCATGGCCGATACGCCCGTCGTGACCAAGGCAGTCATCCCAGCCGCCGGCCTGGGCACCAGGTTCCTGCCTGCCGCCAAGGCCATCCCCAAGGAAATGCTGCCCGTGATCGACACTCCCACGATCCAGCTGGTCGTGGAGGAGGCGGTCGCGGCGGACCTGCGCGACGTGCTGGTGGTGACCCGGCGCGGCAAGTCCGCCATCGAGGATCATTTCGACCGGGCCCTTGAGCTCGAGGAGGCGCTGGCCGCCAAGGGCGACGAGGCCGGCCTGGCCAGCGTCCGCGCGGCCACCGACCTGGCCGACATGCACTACGTGCGCCAGGACGCGCCCAAGGGCCTCGGCCACGCCGTCCTCTGCGCCGCCGACCACGTCGGCGACGAGCCGTTCGCCGTGCTGCTCGGCGACGACTTCATCGACCACCGCGATCCGCTGCTGCGCCGCATGCTCGAGGCCAGGAAGCGGCATGGCGGCAGCATCGTGGCGCTGATGGAGGTCGAGCCCAGCCAGATTGTCCTACGGGTGCGCGGCGATCAAGCCGACCGGCGAGGATGACGTGGTCATCGTCACCGACCTGGTGGAGAAGCCGGAACCACGCGAGGCGCCGTCCAGTTGGATCGTGATCGGCCGGTACGTCTGCGATCCGGCCATCTTCGGCGTGCTGCGGGACACCCCGCCGGGCCGCGGCGGCGAGATCCAGCTGACCGACGCGCTGCGGACGCTGGCCATCGCCGACGGTGGCAGTGCGGCCGGCGGCGGCGTGCACGGCGTGCTGTTCCGCGGCCGCCGCTACGACACCGGTAACAAGCTCGACTACCTGCGGACGATCGTCCAGTTCGCCTGCCAGCGGGAAGACGTGGCCGGCGAGTTCGTGCCGTGGCTGCGTGACTACCTGGCCAGCTGGTAGGAGCCTGGCTGCCCATGCAATCCGTCGATGACTACCTGGCCGAGATCCTGGCCGGGATCCGGCCGGTCCCGCCGCGCCAGCTCAGCCTGGAAGAGGCCGACGGCGGCGTGCTGGCCGAGGACATCACGGCGCAGTGCCCGCTGCCGCCCTTCGACAACTCGTCCATGGACGGTTACGCCGTCCGCGCCGCCGATATCGCCACCGCCAGCAGTGATGCCCCGGTGACCCTGCCGGTCCGCGGCGAGGTGACGGCCGGCGACACCAGCGAACATCGGCTCTCCCCCGGCAGCTGCCTGCGGATTACCACCGGCGCGCCGCTGCCGGACGGCGCGGACGCGGTCGTCCCGGTGGAGCTGACCGACGGCGGCACCGCTCAGGTGGCCTTCAGCCAGCCGATGCCGGCCGGCGGCTCGGTCCGCCGGGCAGGCGGCGACGCCGCTCCCGGTGACGTATTGCTCGGCGCCGGCGTCAGGCTCGGCCCGGCGCCGCTTGGCCTGCTCGCCGCGGCCGGCCGTGCCGCGGTGCTCGGCCGCCCGCGGCCGCGGGTCGCGGTGTTCTCCACCGGGAACGAGCTCGCGTCGCCGGGAACCCCGCTCGCCCGCGGCCAGATTCTGGGAGTCCAACAGCTTCATGCTGGCCTCGGCCGCGCGGCAGGCCGGCGCTGACGTGGTCCGGCGGCCGAGCGTGCCGGACGACCCGGGCCAGGTGCTCGCCGTGCTCGAGGACGCGGCCGGCCGCGCCGACCTGCTGCTGACCAGCGGCGGTGTCAGCATGGGCGGCGAGCACGACGTGGTCAAGGCCGCGCTGCAGAAGCTGGGCACGGTCCGGTTCCGCAAGGTGGCGATGCAGCCCGGGATGCCGCAGGGCTTCGGGATCGTCGGCCGGGACAGCACGCCGATCCTGACGCTGCCGGGGAACCCGGTCAGCGCGTTCGTCTCGTTCCAGCTGTTCGGGCGCCCCGCGCTGCGGGCGCTGCAGGGATCGGCGGACGGCCAGCCGCGGACCGTCCGCGCGGCGCTGACCGGGCCGGTGCGGTCGCCGGCCTGGCAAGAGGTCGTTCCTGCGCGGCGTCCTGGCGGCCGGCGGTGGCGAGGTAACGCCGCTGTCCGGCCAGGCATCACATCAGCTGGCGGCGCTGGCCCGGGCGAATGCGCTGATCATCGTGCCGGAGCGGGTGACTGGCATGCAGGCGGGCGAGCTAGCCGAGGCGATCTGCCTTGATGACTGAGCACCCGGCGGCGGCGGAACGGCTGGCTGCTGAGGGCCCGGCCGGGGAGCGCCCAGCTGGGGAGGGCCCGGCCGCGAGCGCCCGGCGAGCGCCCGGCCGGGGAGCGCCCGGCCGGGGAGCGCCCGGCAAGGGAGCGCCCGGCAAGGGAGCGCCCCGCCGCGGGGAAGCGGCTGACCCACCTCGACGCGGCCGGCCAGGCCCGGATGGTGGACGTGTCCGGCAAGAGCGTGACCGCCCGCTCGGCGCGGGCGTCTGGCCGGGTGCTGCTGTCCGCCGACGCGGTGGCCGCGCTGCGGGCAGGCCGGATGCCGAAAGGCGACGCGCTCGCGGTGGCCAGGATCGCCGGGATCCAGGGCGCGAAGCGGACGCCGGAGCTGATCCCGCTGTGCCACCCGATCGGGCTGCACTCGGTGACCGTCGAGCTTTCCGTGCAGGACGACGGCGTGCTGATCGTGGCCGCGACCCGGACAGCGGACCGGACCGGCGTGGAGATGGAGGCGCTGACCGCGGTCACGGTCGCCGCGCTAGCCCTGATCGATATGGTCAAGGCCGTGGACCCGGCCGCGGTGATCAGCGACGTGCGGGTCGAGGAGAAGACCGGCGGCAAGACCGGCCGATGGGCCCGGCCGTGACCAGCGCCTCGGCCAGCGCCGCGGCCGGTACCGGCGCCAGCGCCCGGGCCGGCCAGCGCGCCGGGACCGGACCAGGACGCCGCCGGCCGGGCGCAGGTCATGATCAGGACGCCGATCCAGGCCGGGGGGAGGTCATGATCAGGGCGCTGGCGATCACCGTGTCGAACCGCGCCGCGGCCGGGGTGTACGCCGACCGGTCCGGGCCGGTGCTGGCCGGGTTGCTGGCTGCCGCCGGGTGCGCCGAGGTGGACGGCCCGCTGGTGGTACCGGACGGCGAGCCGGTGCTGACTGCGCTGCGCGAGGCGGTGGCCGGTGGTTACGACGTCGTCGTGACCACCGGCGGGACCGGCCTGACCCCCGGCGATCGCACGCCGGAGATGACCAGGGCCGTGCTCGACCGGGAGGTCCCCGGCATCGCCGAGGCGATCAGGTCGGCGGGAGCAGCGGCCGGAGTGCCGGCCGCGGTGCTGTCCCGCGGGGTGGCCGGGCTGGCCGGCCGGACGATCATCGTCAACCTGCCCGGGTCGTCCGGCGGCGTCCGGGACGGGATGGCCGTGCTCGCGCCGATCCTGGCGCACGCCGTTGATCAGGTGCGCGGTGGTGACCATCCACGCGCGGCGGAGGGTGCCCGGGACCAGTAACCCGGCGGCCGGCGGCGGGACCGGCGGGCCCGCGGAGTGCGCCGGGACGGCCATCCCCGGGGCGGCCGCGCGGCCCGGTGACGCGACCAGGCCGTGGACTGATGACGCCGCGGATCGCGGGCCGGCCGGCCACGCAGCGAATTCAAGGGCGCTTCATTGGGTGACTGAATGGCGTTTAGCTACAGGACGGGGGAATGATGGTCTCGTGGGACGCATGCGCGGATGGCCGGTCACGCTTACTGAGGCGGACCTTCTTGACGCGCCGGTCGGCCTGCGGCCGGTGCGGGTCAAGGACGCATCCATCTGGCGCGAGACCCGGATCCGCAACGCGGGATGGCTGCGGCCGTGGGAGCCGACTAACCCGGAGACCCCGCTTTACCAGACCAGCCTGGGCCCCTACATCGCGATGGCGCGGATGATGCGCCGGGAGGCGCGGCAGGGCCAGACGCTGCCATGGGTGATCACCTACGCGGACCGGTTCGCCGGCCAGCTGACCGTGGGCAGCATCGTCTGGGGATCGGCGCGCACGGCGCAGGTCGGCTACTGGGTCGACGAGGCGGTAGCGGGGAAGGGGGTGGTCCCGACGGCGCTGGCGATGGCCGTGGACCATTGCTTCTTCGTGGTCGGGCTGCATCGCGTCGAAGCCACCATCCGGCCGGAGAACCAGGCCAGCCGGCGGGTGGTTGAGAAGCTCGGATTCCGCGAGGAGGGCCTGCGGCGCCGGAGCCTGCATATCGAGGGCAGCTGGCGGGACCATCTGTGTTACGCCCTGACGGCCGAGGATGCGCAGGGCGGCCTGCTGCCCCGGTGGCGAAGTGCGGTATCGGCGTCCCGGTCGCGGGCGCACTAGGGGTCGCGGACGCACTAGGGACTGCCTGCACGGGCAGCCGCCAGCCAGCGCCCCGGGCCGGCCGCAGGCCCGGTCAAGGACGAGACTGGCCGGCGCCCGAGATTCCGCAGCCCGGCCCGTCGGCCGGCCTGGCCAGGTAGCGCTGAACGCCGCGACCGGCTGGCGCGATTGGCCCGGCAGTGCTGCCTCCTCGCGGGGCCGCCTGAGGCTATCTGGCGACACACCGCGGTCAATACTCGTCAACATCGCCGGCTGGCCCTACCGTGCGTGACGTGAGCACTCTCGTGTCGGCCGCATGCCCGCAGGGAGAAGGCCTGCCGGGCGGATACCGGCATGCGGTCAGCGGCTCACGTCCGATCATGCGCCACCAGGCGGCCAGGAGGCGCCGTGAGTAGCGCGATCCTCTACCTGGCGATCGTGGCGATCTGGGCCGTGATCCTGGTGCCGCTGTTGCTGCGCAGGTCTCATGACGGGCCCGGGTCGGCAAGAGGCGTGTGCGGGCGAGGTGCCGAGACGGCTGCCGGACCGGATGCGGATGGCGCAGCGCACCGG
Organism: uncultured Actinomycetes bacterium; assembly: GCA_963786975.1. Lineage (GTDB taxonomy): Bacteria > Actinomycetota > Actinomycetes > Streptosporangiales > Streptosporangiaceae > Palsa-506. The sequence goes on from CAWBBE010000001.1 coordinate 5,509, forward strand.
GACGGCGAGGTGCACGCCGGCGCCGCGGCGCATGAGGCTGGCGGGAACCCGGTTACCGTGCACGCTGACGGCATGGTGCATCAGCATGGCGTCCGCGTCGAGCACGGCGTGGCGTTCGAGTACGACGCGGCCTTCGAGTACGGCGAGGTCCGCTCGGGCGGCACCGTGATCTCCTACGAGACAGCCGTCGAGTACGAGTCGGCGGAATTCGGTGCCGCGGACGATACCCGCGGCACTGGTGACGATACGGGCTTGCCCGATGACGACGAGGCCGAGCCGGTCCTTACCCTGCGCGGCCGGCCGCTGTGGTCCGAGGGCCCGGGCTGGCATCCGCTCCGGCGGCAGGACCGGCCGCGCCCGGCGGTCACGCGGGCGGCGGCGCTGCAGGCACGGCGGCGGCTGCTGACCATCCTGGTAACGCTGACAATCGTGATGCTGGCGCTGGTAGCGGAGGGGCTAGCGCCAGCGTGGATGATCGTCCCGCCAGTCGGCATGCTGGGGATCCTTACCCTGCTGCTGCACGAGGCCGCCCAGGCAGACACGGAGGCCGCGGTGCGCCGGGCAGCGGCGGATGCAGCCCGTGCGGCGCGCCAGCGTGCCGCCGGCCCGGCTCAGGCCCCCGTCGTGCCGGAGCGCACCGCCAAGATCATCGACATCTCGGCCAGGGTCAGCGATCAGCTCTACGACCAGTACGCGGACGCCGCGGTGCGCGCGGTCGGCGACTGAGCCGGTCTCGGCGGGCTAGCGGCCCGCGGGCTAGCGGCCGCAATGCCCGGCACCGCGCCGACCGGACGCGCTGGTGCGGATGTTTGCTACGCTGGCTCCCGGTCTAGGGGCTGTAGCGCAGTCCGGTAGCGCACCTCGTTCGCATCGAGGGGGTCAGGGGTTCAAATCCCCTCAGCTCCACCCAAAACTGCAGGTCAGAGGCATGATCCTCAATGTTGATGATCATGCTAAAGATCATTTGACCGTCACTCGACCGTCACCCGGGCCAGCAGTAGGCAGCAGCGACCGGTGATCCCGGTCCTCAGCCGGGTAGTACTGACATGCGTTTCTGCCGGGGCGCCGGCATCTGAACAACGTCATGCTCGTTCTACAGCCCCGACTGGTCATGCTGCGCATCCTCCGTCATAGTGCCCGGCCGCGTCCCGCCATCGACTTCGGCCTGCCGGACCCACCCGCGCAGCGCCTCGGGATGAACGCCCGGCTGCCGCCCCACACGGGCGATCTCGCCCCGGCACTTCCCGTCCCGGTCACGGACCTCGAAAACCATCGTCACCGCGCGCTAGCGCAGCTCCCCCTGCTTGGCAATCTGCGGTGAGATCGCCCCGAACGTCCGTTTCTGCATAATAGGGAAGCAGCTTTCGGTACGCCTCTGGTCGCGATTGTTGCCTGCCCGCGATCGGTACCCCGGGGGCTGGCGGTGATTCGCGGCAACCTATCCGGCATCTGGCCAGTGGCGCGGTCGCGCGGTTAGCGAACTGGCCTTTCGATGTGGCCCGGCGACGACCACGATGCGCGTCGGCGCCGCCCGCAGCGCCTCGACGTTTGCCCGGTAGCGCGTGCTAAGCCACACGAACCCGGCTAACGGTAAAAGCCAGCTAAAGGATTCGTGTCACCTTGCCTTGTCAAGGTCCGTGTGGGATCTTGTTTTCGGTGGGGAGGGTTTCTTTGCTGCGCCGAGACGGGGCCAGCCTGTGGTGTCGTTGAGTGGCTGAGCAGCTACATATGCCAGGCTGCAAAAGCCATTGCGGTATTCGCCGCTTCGGTAGACGCTGCCGCCACCTGAAAGGGGATCAACATGAGGCAGGAGCGTTCAGCGTTACGTTCATCACCGGCGCGCATCCGGCGATACGGCCTGGTCTCGTTCGCGGTCGCGCTGGCGGTGTCCGTGATCGGGTTGCCTGCGGCGGCTCAGGCGGCCAGCGGCCATCAGCTGCGGATAACGGCGATGACCTACAACCTGTTCCAGGGCACGGAGCTGACCGAGGCAAGCAGCGCTACGACGCCCGCGCAGTTCCTGGCGGCAGTCGCAGCAGACTACGGCGAGGTTCAGACGACCGACTTCCCCAGCGAGCGCAGGCCATCGCCGAGCAAGCGCAATCGGCCGCGCCCGACCTGATCGGCCTCCAGGAGTCCGCGCTATGGAAGACCGGAACCCCGTCCCGCTCGTTCCCGCCGCCACCCGCGGCAACCGTTTCCTATGACTTCATCAAAATCCTTGGGGACGCGCTCAACGCCCGCGGCCTGCACTACGCTCCAGTGGCGGTGACCAGCGACTTCACCGTGCAAGGACCCGGGCTGTTCCCCACCGGCTTCATGAACGTCCAGCTCACCGACCGAGTCGCGATCCTGGCCCGGACCGACGTGCCGCTCACGATCTCCGATGTCCAGACCGGCAACTACACCCGCAACACGGTGATCAGCACGCTGCAGGGCCCGGTCGCGCTCACCGAGGGCTGGGCCTCGGTAGATGCGACCCTCGGCGGCCGCACCGTGCGTTTCGTCACCACCCACCTCGCCGACAACAGCGACGCCGTCGGCTCTGCCCAGGCGGCCGAACTCGTGCAGGGACCGCTCCGCACCGACCTGCCGGTCATGATGACCTGTGACTGCAACGCCGACCCGCCACGGCCACCTATGCGGTGCTCCAAGCAGCCGGGCTCAAAGACTCCTGGCTCCAGGCCGAACCCGGCCAGCCCGGCTTCACCTGCTGCCAGGACACCACCCTGCAAAGCGCCCTACTTAACCCCGCCTCCACGCTCACCTCAAGGATTGACTACATCTTCAGCCGCGGCGGCGGGCTGAAAGCCACCGGCGACCAGATCATCGGCGCCGACCCGGGCAGCCGCACGCCCGCAGGATTCTGGCCATCAGATCACGCCGGTCTGATCGCCGAACTCACCCAGGGGCCCAGCAACTGAACGGCCCCAACCCCCAGCAGGAAACCATGCCCGCCAGAAAGTATTCGTGATGAGTGACTTCCTCGCCGGCCTGCAGAGCTATTTCGCTGCCGAGGAGAGGGCGCGAGATGTCGAGCTGGCGGATGCCAGGCCGGCGTTTGAACATGCCGAGTACGCGGACCGCCTCGATCGTCTTCGCCGGGCGATGAGCGAGGCTGGCGTCGATGTGGTCTTCCTTCAGCCGGCCTGAGTCAATGTGCTGGCTGCACGGGTACACGGCTCGCTGGTATCGGCACGCAGGCCCGCCCGAGTGGCCGGCGCTGACGACCTCCGTCGTGAGAGCGGACCGTGACGAGATCATTCATTTCGACTTCGGCGGCGAGGAAGAGCTGCTTTCGGCAACGTCGGTGTGCCGCGACGTGCGGATCTATCCGGGCGAGGCAGTTGACGGTGCGCTCGCGTTCCTTGTCCGGGAGCTGACCTCGGCTGGCTGGCTGGAAGGACTGGTCGGCCGGGAGCGCCGTGGTTTGCCTCCCGACCAGCGGACGGGTGAGGCGATCGAGGAAGCCATCGCGGCCCGGGGGTGCAAGATCGACGATGCCACGGCGCTGATCGATCGGCTGCTCCACCTCAAATCGCCTGCTGAGGTCGAACGCATCGAGGCGGCCGGGAGAGTCCTCGACATCGGGCTGAGAGCCGCCGTCAAGGTCATCGCCCCAGGCGTCACCGAGCTTGAGGTATGGGGCGAGATGATGCTCGCGATGGCCAAAGCGGGCGGGCAGCCAGCCGCCCTCCACGAGCTGGTCTCCTCTGGACCGGTTTTCTTGCCCCACGCCATCTCCGGCAGACGGGCGCTACGCCGAGACGAGATGGTGTACCTCGACCCGTGCGGGGTTGTCGATCGCTACCACGCGAGCGCCGCCCGGGCCGTGTGGATCGGCGACCCGCCCGATGCCTTGGTGGAGCTCTATCACCGGGCCGCCGGAGGTTTCCGCATCTTCTGTGCAGAGGCACGGCCCGGGCGGCACGTCGATGACGTCGGGAAGGCGATGAAAGCTTGGCATGAGGACACCGGTATCTCGGAGATACCCTTGTGGTGCGGCGGTTACGACCTCGGTCTCGCTTTCCCACCAGATTGGGTGGGCCCCTGGAAGTTCGACTTCGACGAAGTGGCGCCTGGCAAGGTGTTCGAGGCGGGAATGGTCACCAACCTCGAATGCCTCTTCGGGACGCTCCTCGTCGACACGATCATCTACGCCGAAGACGGCACCCGAGTCCTCTCGACCGTCCCTCGCGAACTGCTCGTGGCAATCCCTTAACCAGGTGCGGGCAGCTGACCGCCGGCGGGTCCGGCACGCGGTCACCAGCGTCGTCCAGACTCTGGATGACGCCGACACCGCAGCCGACCTCGAAGCCCAGGCCCTGCAGGTCATGAACCTGGCCGTGTGCGGTGAGCCTGCGGAAACAGCAACCAGCGGTCGTGACGGCGCGTGACACGCGGTGAGGCAACCACGGCTGGCAAACCACGCCGAATGTTCGCGTTTCTTCGCGGGCGGCCGCCATTGCCGTGCCGAGCACGGATCAGCCCGTTCGGGGCAGCCTTCAGTGCTACCCGCTACCGGCGGAGTCGCACTGCAGCCCGCCGCGTCATTCCCGGCACAGGCGTGGGACGCGTCCATCCCGGTAGCCGAGCACTCGACGTGCGGTGTGCTGCGCGGCGCTGGTCACGGAGCGTGGCGGGCTGCTCCGTGGAGCCCGCCGAGGGCGGCGGTGATGCGAGCAGGGCGCCGACTTCGTTGCGGTCCAGGCCGGCGGCATGGGGCTCGTAGCCGATCCGCGGCCGGCAGACGTGGGCAGCCGGGGAGTGATCGAGCAGGTCTGAATCCGGGTGGCGCGGCCGGCCCGGGCCGTGAGAGGGTCGCCGCATGGCGACGGACCGGGCCCGACCGGTGCAGAACGCGGGCGAGCGGGAGATGCTGACCGGCTGGCTGGAGCATCACCGGGGGATCCTGATTTGGAAGTGCGAGGACCTGACTGCGGAGCAACTGCGGCAGCGGGCCGTCCCGCCGTCCACCCTGTCCCTGCTGGGGTTGGTCCGGCACATGGCTGAGGTGGAGCGCGGCTGGTTCCGGCAGGTGTTCCTCGGCGAGGATGTGCCCGATCTGTACAACAGGTCCGCCGATGAGGACGCGGACTTCAACGACGTCGACCAGGCCGACCCGGCGGAGGCGTTCAATGTCTTCGAACGGGAGTGCGCCGCGTCGCGGCAGGTGGTTACGCAGGCCCCGAGCCTGGATGTTCTCAGCAAGCAGGCGTCTGAGCGCACGGGCCAGCCCTGGTCGCTGCGCTGGATCGTCACCCACATGATCGAGGAGTACGCGCGCCACAACGGCCACGCCGACCTGCTCCGCGAGCGCGTCGACGGCAGCACCGGCTACTACTGAGCGGCGAGGCTCGGTGAAGCTCCTTCGCCCGGCACGCGGAGTTGTGCGGGCCGCGGCGCGGCTGCTGACGGTGGCTACCGATTCCAGTGGCTGCCGGAGACCGTCGCCTTTGACCAAGGAGCGACGGTTCAGTGCATCTTGCCGCGGGCCGCACTCAGGTCACCCGTGCGAGTGCAGCCCAACGACTGATAAGTACCGGCCGGCCACGCAGAACAGCGGATCTCGCGTGCAGACGGCCGACCGGCACGGTCACCCACCTGACCCGGACTTCGAGGCTGGAGCGGCGCCCGGATCGCAGATTATGAGCGGGAATCGAACTCGATCCGCAGTCCCAGGGGAAATACTCGCTCCGGCCACCGGGTTGCAGTGTGGGTTCCCGGGCCGCTGCGCTAAGCGTGTCCGCGCGCGACAGTTCGTGCAGGCATGGTGCAGGCGGGCCGTTATCGTAGGGTTCGCGCCTTCGACCGTGGAGAAAGATGCCCAGGAAAGTTCGGCCGTACGGCTCCGGCGATGACATCGAGGCTGCCGCGCTGGCCCGGTCCCGGCGGAATCCTTCGCCGGGGTATGTGAACGAGCTGGCCGCTACGATGACGATCGGGGAGGTCGCCACGCATGCGGTGGAGGCTGTCCGGGCGCTGAACCAGCTGATGGCCGATGGCGGGGAACTGGCCGGTCCGGGTGAGGCCCGCGAGGTCGTCGGTCGGCTTGCGCTGATGGGCGGGCAGCTGCCCCAGCTGTGCGAGCAGCTCGCCCGGTTCCTGGTGGTGCAGCGTGAGGACGGCCAGATCCCGCGCGGCACCGGCGGCGACCCCGACGGCGTGCTGGTTGAGGTATCCGAGGCGCTGTCCGCCGCCGGGCGGGCCGCGGACATGATGGCGGCGGCGCTGGCCGAAGCTGGCGCCAAGGCGGTCGGCCTCGACCTGCCGTCCCGGTAGCGGCCACAGGCAGCGTAGGCGCTTGACACCTGAATCCGTGCTCCGCGATCGCAGTCCCTGCCCTGTGACGTGCGCAGAACAACCATTACGGCGCAGTCCGGTGACTTACGCTCAGCGGTTGAGAGTCGCGGATTCCCTGCCCGGGAGGAGCGGATGCCGCCCTGGCCGCCGCCGGGTCAAGGTGCGCGGTTGCCCTCAGCAGAATGCTCGCGAACCTTGGTCAGAGGCGTTTCGCTGAGAGAGCGATGGCGGGTGCGAGCCGCCGGCTGGGGATGGCTTGCGGCCAGGAAGGTCCAGCCGGTGAGGGCGAGCATCCCCAACACTCTGACGGCGGCATGAGCGGGCGGTGCGTGTTCCGATTGGATCGGTCAGGAGGAGTAGCGGCAGTGCCTGCCTCGGCCCGGTCTCGGGCCTACGGTTGAGGCATGGAATTCGTGACCTTGAATAACGGTGTCGACCTGCCCGCCCTCGGTCTCGGGGTCTTCCAGACGCCGCCGGAGGAGACGAGGGCCGCCGTCGAGACGGCGCTCGCTGACGGCTACCAGCACGTGGACACAGCCGCGGCGTACGGCAACGAGCAGCAAGTGGGCGAGGCTATCCGGACCAGATCGAGGTCCACCCTTACTTCGCGCAGCCAGAGGTGCAGGACTTCGATGCCAAGCACGGCATCCTCACCCAGGCTTGGTCACCGATCGGCGGGATCACGTTCTACCGCGACGGTAGCCACGGCAGTACCCTCGCCGACCCGGTCATCGGAGAAATTGCCACTACCCATGGCAAGACCCCCGCCCAAGTGATGCTTCGCTGGGGTCTGCAACACGGACGCTCGGTGATCCCCAAGTCCACCAAGCCCAACCGCATCGCCGAGAACATCAACGTCTTCGACTTCGAGCTGTCCGCGGACGAGATCACTGCGATTGACGGCCTGGACACCGGCCGTCGCGGCGGCCCCGAGCCAGACGCAATCACCCTCGAAACCTTCGGTCGCGAGATCCCGGAAGCCTGAAAGTCGCCGCCGAGCAGGGGGACCGCCCGCTCGTAACATGCATGTGCGTAAGTGTGCGACCGCGGCCGACCGCAGACCGCAGCTTGATGTGCAGCTCGCCTTAGGCGGCGGCTCCGCCCGCCGAGCAGCCCAAGCGCCATACCACGTTTGCATGTATTATTGCATGCATGGTTGCCCTTCAGATTCGTGGCGTTCCCGAGGAACTGCGTGACCGGCTCAGTGAACTGGCCAGCCAGCGCGGGCAGTCCCTGCAGGCGTACCTGTTCGACGTCGTCAGTGACGAGGCGCGCCGCCAGGACAACCTGGCGGTCCTGGACCGGTTCGGGAAAGGCGCGTACGGCACCCGGCTCAGCCCGGCTGACATAGACGGCGCCCTTCGCGCAGCCCGGGCGGAACGCGACGCGGAACTCGGGGTCCGTGAGGCTGAAGGGTGATAGTCCTCGATGCGTCGGCGGCTGCCTTCGCGCTCCTGGACGAAGGGGAAACCGGCGATCGGTGCCGCGCGGCGCTGAGGGCCGACTCCCAGTGGCTGGTCCCTGAGCACTGGCTGATAGAAGTCCTGTCGGTGATCCGGGGATCCCTACTCGGGGGGAAAATCAAGCCACCACACGCCGCCGAAGCCGCAGCGGCGGCGGCTGAGATGGACCCGGTCGCGGTGCGCACGCGGCTGCTCGCGGCCCGGATCTGGGAACTCCGCAGCAACCTGACAACCTACGACGCCGCCTACGTCGCGGCCGCCGAGCGATACCGCTGCGCGCTGGTGACCACCGATGCGCGGCTGGCACGCGCCGCAGGTATCCAGTGCACCGTCAGCTTGATCCCTTGAGCGCCAGCGCAGAACCCTTCCCAAAGCTCGCTGGCACGTTTGAACCCAGGGACATTTCGTTCGCATCGAGGGGTCAGGAGTCAAATCCCCTCAGCTCCACCCAAAAACCGCAGGTCACGAGCCTGTTGATCTTCCGGTAGCTTGTTCCGAAGATCATTTGCTAGCGGCTCGTTGGCGAGACAGAGCATCACCTGGCGGCACGAACCGCAACGCAGCCAGCCCTGACGACACGGCAGCTGCACGTTGCCCTGCCGAATTCCACGACGATGGGGCGAGGCAAACCAAGTCGGCGACTGGCCAATGCCGGAGCCGGGCGAGATCCGCTACTCCGGCCCGGCTGGCACGCCTGCGAGCACGGCAGGTGCCGCCGGGTGCCGATGCGGCGGGCTGGGCCGACGGGAGCCGGGATCGTGTATCGGCAGCCGGGCCGGCGCTCAGCAGGAGGTTCCGCCCGGCGCTCCTCTCCTAGGCTGGGCTGATGAACCCGATCGCCGTCACAGCAGTCCAGGCGATGGTGGCGCCGGTGGTGCTTATCACGACGGCTGCGATCCTGTCCGGCGCCCTGCTGACGATGTACAGCTCGGTCAACGACCGCATGCGTGCCATGGATGGTGAGCGCCTGGACATCTTGACCAGCGCCGCCGGGACATGGCTGTCAGCCGCCGAGGTGCCGCCGGCTGGCCGGGAACGGCTGACCCAGATCGATACCCAGCTGCCCATGCTCTTGCGCCGTCATCGCCTGCTGCACAATGCCGTTCTTCTCATCTATGCCGGCGTGGCCGTGCTGGTGCTCAGCGTGATCGCCATCGGGATCGCCGTGACGGACAGCTCCGGAGCGGCAGGGACTACCGCCCTGGCTCTGGTCCTGGCCGGGACCGTGACGCTGCTCGGCGGGCTCTTGTTCGCCGCACGATCGATCATGATCTCCATGGACGCAATCGACTACGAAGTGCGGCGCACACTGTCACTCGAGTCCTGATCCGGCGCCTGCCGGAACGGCGCGTTCCTCCACGTCATCGTCTGGCCGTCCGAATCGCCGCAGGCTCGCTTACGGTCGAGGGGCGGACGGAGTAGAACTGGGTGTTGGGTGCTGGCTTTTCGGACATAGCGGCCATGCTGAGGAAGAGAGCGCGAGATGACACAACCAGGCAGGCCCGCAGTATTCGTTCATGGCCTATGGCTGCATGCCAGCTCGTGGGATCCGTGGCTCGAGCTGTTCCAGGCGGCGGGCTACGCACCGACAGCACCGGGCTGGCCAGGGGACTCGGGCACGGTGGAGGAGAGCCGCCGGGACCCAGGCCAGGTGGCGCGCAAGGGCATCGACGATGTAGTCGACCACTACGCCCAGATCATCAGCGGGTTTGAGGCCCCTCCGGTCGTCATCGGCCACTCCTTCGGCGGCCTCATCGCGCAGCGGCTGCTCGGGCAGGATCTGGCCGCTGCCGCAGTAGCGATCGACGCCGCGCCCATCAAGGGCGTTCTCAATCTGCCCGTTTCAGCGCTAAGAGTCGCCTCCATCGCGCTGCGCAAGCCAGCCAACCGCAACCTGGCGATATCACTCACCGCGGAACAGTTCCGGTACGGCTTCGGGAACGCCCTGCCTGAGCAGGAGACAGCTGAGCTGTACGACCGCTGGACAGTGCCCTCGCCGGGCAAGCCACTGTTCGAGGCCGCCCTGGCGAACTTCACCCCGCGGTCTCCCGCGAAGGTGAATACCGGAAACAAGACCCGCGGACCGCTGCTACTCACGGCCGGGGGCAAGGATCACACCGTACCGGCGGCCATCACGACGTCGACCCGCAAGCTTTATCACAAGTCACCGGCCATCACCGACTTCATCGAATTCCCCGATCGCGGCCATTCGCTGACAATCGACCACGGGTGGCGCGAGGTCGCTCAGGCTGCGGTCGACTGGCTCAGGCAGCGGTCACTATGATCAGCGTCAGCAGAGCCGGGACAACTCCTCCCGCAGGTCCTGGGCGTTAATCACCGGAGCCAGTTCGAGGTCAGCTCTTGCTCCCGGGTGGCCCGGTGGCCGTCAGTCTTCGGCGCCGAGATAGCTCCAGACCGGGGGGAAGCGTCCGATGCCGAGGGACCGGCAGATCTTCTGCGCGGCCATGCTGACGCCCTCCGTGAAAGTGGGGAAAGCGAGCTGGAGCTCGGCGATCTGCTCGACGGTCATCCCGGCGGCCATGCAGGCCGCGACCGTCTGCACGGTCTCGGCTGAGTATTCGCCGAGCACGTGCGCGCCGAGGATGGTGTGGGTCCGGCGGTTCGCGATCAGCTTGCAGAAGCCCGCTGACCGGCCGTCGGCGACGGGACGCAGCAGGTCCTCGTAACGGGCGATGCCGACGGCTGTGTCGTAGTGCTGGGCGGCCTCGCTCTCGGTGAGGCCTACCCGGCCATATTCGGGGTCGGTGAAGCTGCCGCTGGGCACCACATCGTAGGTAGCGTGCCGGGTGGGTCCCAGGATGGCGTTGAAGGCGGCGACCCGGCCTTCCGCCCTGGCCGTCTGCACCAGCATCGATCTGCCGTTGACGTCACCAGCGGCGAAGATGTGGTCCACATTCGTGCGCAGGTAGTCGTCGACGGGAATCATGCCCGGCTCGGTACGCACTCCAGCGGCGTCCAGGGCCAGGTGATCGACGTTGGCGGGCCAGCCAACGGCGAAGAACACGGCGCCCGCAATCAGCTGGCCAGCGACTGCGCCATTGCGGTAGCCGACCTGGATGGCGTCACCGCGCGGGCGGAGTACCTCGACCAGCGTGCCCGTGCGCACGTTAATGCCCTGGGCGCGGAAGGCACGGTCGAGTTCGGCCGAGACGCTGGAATCGGCAGCGGGCACAAGGGTGGGCCCCGCCTCGAGCAGACTGACGGTGGCACCAAGGTCTTCCAGGATGGAGGCGATCTGGCAGCCGGTATCGGCTCCGCCGACCACGGCGACACATTCCGGGAGGGCGGTCAGAGAGGGAATGTCCTCGTAGGTGAGCGCAAGCTCAGCGCCGGGGATCGGGAGACGGCCGGCGTGGCCGCCGACGGCCAGGATGATGTGGTCCGCCGACCAGGTGCGCCCGTCGCTGTCGGCGACAGCGTGCGGGTCGACGAAGCCGACTGGGCCGAGATCCTCAATCAGGTCAATTCCGCGGCGCCGGATGTGGCCGGCCATATCCCTCTTGCCATGGGCGTAGCGGGCCACCCTCTCACTGTTGGCCATGACGGCGGGAAGGTTCGGCACTGGTGGCGGGCCGTCGAGGCCGAAAGCGGCCCAGGAGGACCAATCGCGGGCCAGGCGGGCCGTGCGCGCCAGCGTCCGCACCGGCGCCGGGCCGCGGTTGAGGCTCGTGCCACCGACCTTGCCCGCTTCGAGCACGGTGACGTGCGCGCCAAGCTCGCAGGCCTGGAGGGCAGCGGTGATGCCGGCCGGTCCCCCGCCGATCACCAGCAGGTTGCCAGGAGCGGTCACGGCGCTGGCTCGGCCTCGTCGCTGGCGGCGGGTGCCGCGGCGCGGTCCAGCTCCCCGTTCTCGGCCAGCGCCGACCGGTTCGGACGCGGGCTCTCGGTCAATCTTTCAGTCACCGGCTAACATCCCTTCGCCGACCGCAAAATGAGCTTCTGGGCAGAATTGGTGAGAACGTCTGCCCGCGGCCATGTGCTCTCCTGATGCGCTGGTCACAGTCTGGCCCGCAACGTCGGGATTGTCACCAGCGCGGATCCGACCGCAGTCGCACTTTGCCTTTCCGCGGCTCTCCGGCAACTGGAGGATTACTGCCCGGTCATTTGCCGGTCGCGTCCTGTTTACCTATTTGCCTTCGTATCACGAACTAGACCTGGTGTTCTCAGGAAACCAGAGCACCTGCGGGAGACAGGTGCCTTGATGTCATGCGTATCACGGTGTATGCCTAGAAACACAGGCCGATGACAATCTTGCGCCGCATGCCATATGCGCGAGATGGCAGCCAAGCGGTGCTGCGCCAGTCGGTGCGATCGTCAGGGGTGGCATGTCCAGGGATTCCGCCTACCATGACTGAACCCGGCGGAGCGGCATGGATCGATGTGTCCGTGGCGGTCAGGCACGGCATGCCGCACTGGCCCGACAACCCACCTATCGTCCTGGAACGGTCCATGGACATCGGACGCGGTGATGGCTGCAACCTCTCCCACCTCGCTATGGGCGTGCACAGCGGAACCCATATCGACGGGCCGGTGCACTTTGTCCACCAGGGCGTCGGGGTAGACCAGATGCCTCTGACAGCCACGATGGGCGCGGCACGGGTCATCGAGATCGCCCATCCCCGCCAGGTCACCGCTGAGGAACTCCGCGGGCACGCGCTCCAGGCGCACGAGCGAGTCCTGTTCCGCACCTCCAACTCAGGCCGATGCTGGAACACCGACAAGTTTGTCGAGGACTTCGTCTACATCTCTGCGGAGGCGGCCGGCTATCTGGCTGAGGTGGGAGTGCAGGCAGTCGGGGTCGATTACCTGTCGGTGGGCGGATACCACGCCGACGGGGCGAAGATCGACCACATCCTGCTGGCCGCAGGCATCTGGATCATCGAGGGTCTTGACCTCTCCGCGGTCCGGGCCGGTCGCTACGAACTGATCTGCCTCCCGGTCAAGCTGCACGGCAGTGACGGAGCACCCGCCCGGGCCATCCTCAGGCCGATCACTGACCGCCCGGCCGGGCCCGCTTCGTGAGCCGCGAGGAGCCCGCCCAGGCGATCGTTCTCGGCCCGTTCCGTTCCCCGGGAGCGAGTAAGCACTGGAGGAGGACATGAAGGCAGTCGCTGTTTTCCCCGGATCTCGTGAGGTAAAGATCGTCGACCACGAATTCCCCCGCATTTCCCTCCCGGACCAGGTCACGCTGCGGATGCTGGACATCGGTATCTGCGGCACTGACAAGGAGATCTGTTCCTTTGAGTACGGGACCCCGCCACCCGGGGATGACCACCTGGTGATCGGCCACGAGTCAGTCGCCGAGATCGTCCAGGTGGGGACGGCCGTCGAGCGCCTCCAGGTGGGAGACCTGGTCGTGCCATCCGTTCGCCGCCCATGTCCGAGCCCGGAATGCATTGCCTGCCGTTCTGGGCACCAGGACTACTGCTACACCGGGGACTTCAGCGAACGCGGCATTAAGGAGGCCCACGGCTATATGGCCGAGTACGTCATCGACCATGGGCAGTACATGAACGTCGTCCCCCCAGATCTGCGGGAGATCGCGGTACTGGCCGAACCGCTCACTATCGCGGAGAAGGCACTGGCGCAGACGTTCTGGATGATGCAGGAGCGGCCACCATGGATCGACCCGCAAACGCCCAGCGAAGAGCGGGGCAAGGGGCTCTCGGCGCTAGTGCTCGGTATCGGACCGGTCGGGCTGCTGGGAGCGATGGTCCTGGTTACGGCAGGCTTCACGACGTACATCTACTCACGCGAACTGCCGCCCAGTGCCCGGATCGACCTCGCCACCGCGGTCGGGGCGACCTACGTCTCCTCCCAGACCACCACGTTCACGCGACTTTCGGAACAGATCGGCAACGTCGACCTGATCTACGAAGCAGCCGGGCAGTCGCATTTCGCTCTTGAGGCGCTGAGGATACTGGGCACCAACGGCATCTTCGTGCTGACCGGTGTCCCTGGCCTGCAGGCCTTTACCGAGTCGGATCCGGCCCGCCTGATGCGGGAAATGGTGCTGAAGAACCAGGTTCTGCTGGGCACGGTGAACGCCGGGCCGGAGGCTTTCGCATCCGCGCTCCGGGACCTTGACGTCTTCCGCCAGCGCTGGCCGGCCGTGGTACGGACGCTCATCGCCGGCCGCTACCCGCCCGAGCAGGCACCAGACCTGATTCTCGGGAGGCCAGCCGGCATCAAGAGCGTGATCGCCTTTGACGTGCCCGGATGACAGGCGAAGACCGGCTGACAGGCGAAGAGCTGCCGGGACGACGCTTGGACGGCGGCAACCGCTGGTCTTCGCCCAGGCCGGCGTTCGCTGCCCCTCAGCTCCGCCAAACCGCTTCGTCAGAGGTCATGCATTAGTCGTCAGGCTGGGTTGATGCTGCCGGCCGGCGGGTTGAGCTGCTGGTCAACCCGGATGCCCATCCGCGGGCCGACGCGCCGATACGCGGCGAGCGGCAGGCTCGGGGTCATGAACACTAACTCGGCGTACCTCATCAATGCGATCCTCGTCCTGCTGGTTGTCCGCCAGGTCCGCGAGCACCCGCTGGATCTGCGCAGCCTGGCCGTGCCGGTGCTGGCGGTCGCCGCTGCGGCCGTCATGTTCCTGCATTCGGTACCGGTCCGCGGCAACGATGTCCCGCTGGAGCTGATCTGTGTTTCGGCCGGGGCGGTCATGGGCGCCCTGGCCGGGCTGGCCACGCATCTGCGCCGCGGCGGCGACGGCCGGGTGCTGGGCCGCGCGGGCTGGCTGGCCGCCGGCCTGTGGATCACCGGGGTGGGTGCCCGGATGGCGTTCGTGTTCGCCGCCACCCACGGCGCCGGCCCGGCGATCGGCCGGTTCAGCTTCACGCATCAGATCAGCGGTGCGGACGCGTGGGCGGCCGCGCTGGTGATGATGGCCCTGGCCGACGTGCTCACCCGGCTGGCCGTGCTGTTCCTGCGCGGCCGCCGGATGCGCCGGGGCGGCCGCCCTCCCCGCGCCGGTCCGTGGTGGCATCCGTGTCTGATCTCGCTTCGGCGCCCGCCGCGCGCCAGACTGTGATCATGAGGGCACGGCTGGCAGCGGCGGGCCTTACTCATGGTCCGGCGGATCCTGCCCAGTCGCCGCCCGCGGCGGGAGCAGAGGAGCCGGCTTCGGCCCGGATGGCGCAGGCGCGGTCACTCGCTGGTGAGCGCCGGTACCGCCAGCGCCAGATGCTGCGCCCGCTGGGCTGGGCCTTCATCGCGGTCGTGGTGGTCGCCGGCCTGAATAGCCATCCCGCGGCGGGCCTGACCGGGACGCGGCTGGCGATCACGGCCGCCATCGCGGTGTATGCCGTTGCGGCGGCCGTGGGCCTGACTCCTGGCTGGGCCGAACGCGGCCGCGCGGCTCAGCTAGTGGTAATCGCCCTGGCGGGGGCCGGCGGGGTGGCGCTGGCAGCGCTGCAGCCGCATGGCGCGGCCGGGCTGGCGGCCTCGCTGGGGGTATGGATCGCCGCGGTCCGCCTGCCCGCGCTGCCCGCGGCCGCCGCGGCGGGCGCGATCACGGTGGCCCTGGGCATCACGATCGCACTGACCCAGCACCCGGCGGCCCAGTCGGTCATCGCCGCAGTGCTGCTGTGCCTGCTGCTGGGGGTGACCGGCCGGTTCATCCGCCGCGGCCGGGAAAGCCAGGACCAGGCCGAGCTCCTGCTGGCCGAGTTGCAGGACGCCCGGGAGGCCGAGGCGGCCGCGGTGGCGCTCGCCGAGCGCAGCCGGATCGCCGGCGAACTGCATGACGTGCTCGCCCACGCGCTGTCCGGGCTAGCGATCCAGCTGCAAGGCGCACGCAAGCTCGCCGAAGCCGAGCCGGTCAGCCCGGGGCTCCGGGCCGCGATCGGGCGATCGGCGGAACTGGCCCGGGAAGGACTCGCCGACGCCCGCCAGGCCGTAGGCGCCCTGCGCGGCGGGCGGCTCCCCACCGCCGGCCAGATCGGGGCCCTGGTCGAGGACTTCCGCCGCGACACCGGCGCCGACGTCAGCCTGCAGATCGAGGGAACGCCCCGGCCGCTGCCCGCGGAAGCGAACCTGGCGCTGTACCGCGGGGCGCAGGAAGCGCTGACCAACATCGCCCGTTACGCTCCCGGCGCGATCACCACGGTCACCCTGCGCTACGCCCCAGATCGCACCGTCCTGACGGTGCAGAACGCGCAGCCGCCCGGGAAATGCGCAGGGACCGGCGCCGCGCCTGGCCACGGCACGCTGGCCGGCGCAGGCGGCGGGCACGGGCTGACCGCGATGCGCGAGCGGGCCACCCGAGCCGGCGGCACCGCGCGGGCTGGTCCCGCCCCCAGCGGGTGGCTCGTCGAGGTGGAGATCCCGTCGTGACGGCTTCCCCGCAGCCCGGTATCCGCGTCCTGATCGCCGATGATCAGCGGGTGGTACGCGACGGGCTGAGCATGCTGGTCGCGCTCATCGACGGCATCCAGGTCGTCGGAACCGCCAGCGACGGCAGCGAGGCGCTCGCGATGGCCGAAGCACACCACCCTGACGTGATCCTGATGGACCTGAAAATGCCCGGCATGGACGGCATCACCGCGACCGGGCAACTCCGCCAGCGCATCCCGGCAGCCCGGGTCCTGGTACTGACCACCTACGCCGACGACGCCACGATCGTGCCCGCGCTGCGCGCAGGCGCACTCGGCTACCTCACCAAGGACGCCAGCGCGGAGCAGATCGAAGCGGCGATACGCGCCGTGCACGCCGGGCAGACCCACCTGGACCCCGCCGTGCAGGAACACCTCGTGGCCGCAGTCACCAGCCGCGCGCCGGACCTGCCCGAAGGCGGCATCAACCTCCGGCAACTGCCCGCCGGGCTCACCACCCGCGAAGCCGAAGTCCTCGTCCTGCTCGCCTCCGGCCTCAGCAACCACGAGATCGCCCAGCGCCTGTTCGTCAGCAACGCCACCATCAAAACCCACATCAACCGGATCTTCGCGAAAACCGGCGTCCGCGACCGCGCCCAGGCTGTCCGCTACGCCTACAAGACCGGCCTGGCAAACCCAGCCACCTGACAACCCCTATCTGGCCCGCAGGCCAGCTGCCCAAATCGGCTGGCACGTGGCGGCCCCTACACGGCCGGCTTGGGGGATGTTATGAACGGGACCATGACCGGCTGGCAGCCGCCATCCAGGCCGCTCCGGGACAAGACAGGGCCGCGAATCTCGACGGCCTGCGCCCCAGCCGAAGGGCACTCTCACCAGCCGGCACCGCTGGACATGCTCCCCGCCGGGCGGCCAGATCGAGGCACCGGTGTCGATGGCCAGGGACCCATAGCGCGGCACGCAGCCGCGGGC
Source organism: uncultured Actinomycetes bacterium (assembly GCA_963786975.1). Taxonomy (GTDB): domain Bacteria; phylum Actinomycetota; class Actinomycetes; order Streptosporangiales; family Streptosporangiaceae; genus Palsa-506. The sequence continues at coordinate 22,607 of CAWBBE010000001.1, forward strand.
AGCTCAGGACCGTGTTCATGCTGCCTGCCACTGGCGGACAAGCACCGCATGACTCTGCCCGTCACGCAGGGCGAGCAAACCGCGAAGCCCTGAGCGCTTGGCCGGCAGCCAGCCGACACTCTGCGCAGTCAGAAGGCCGGCGCAGCGAGTGCTGCGCCGGTCTTCCGCTTCCGGGGTGGTGCTAGCTGGTCAGCTGCCCGACCACTTCTGATTGGCGGTGGCCTTGCAGGCCTGGATCACCTGCACGGTCCCGGCGGTCTTGCTGCTGCCGGGGTCGGTGAGGCACAGCCCGTTGGACTTGAGCACGTACTCCCCGTTGCCCGGGTGCGTCCACGTCTCGGTCGACGCGCCCTTGCAGCTGGTGATGCTCACCTTGGAACCGGTGCCGCCGGTGTCGGACAGGCACAGCCCGAAGACGTGCAGCTCGCTGCTCGAGTACGACCACTTCTGCGCGGCGGTGCTGTTGCAGGTATACAGGTCCACAGGATTGCCGGCCGTCTCCCATGCGCCCGCATCGTCCAAGCACATCGAGTTGTAGCCCTTGACCGGCGTGCCGGTCGCCGCGCTCACCGTCCAGGTGAACGTCGCCGAGCCCGACGCGCCCGCGGTGTCAGTGGCCGTGACCTTGGTGGTGTAGGTCGCCGCCGAGGAGAACTTGCCGCTGATCACCCCGGTGCCGGAGTTGATCGTCATGCCCGCCGGCAACCCGGTGGCCTTCCAGGTGAGCGCGAAGCCGCCGCTGGAGGTGCCCTTGATCGCCAGGCTGTACTTGCCGCCGGCGACGTTCTTGCGGTTGCCGGGGCTGGTGACCGCGACCGTGTCGCCCGAGGTCTGCGGGGTGGACATCAGGCAGCCGGTCCTGGCGTTGCTCCACAGGGACTGCATGGCGAAGGTGCCGCTGGACAGGGTGACGTTGCCGATCGGGTCGGTGTCCCCCCACAGGCTGCCGCCCCACGCGCACTTGTCGCCGATCTCGCCGCCCGACACGGCGTCGTTGCCATCGAACCAGCCCGAGTCCGGGTACGGGTCGGTGATCGTCTCGGCGTACTCGTGCCCGCCGACGATCGACCAGCCGTCGTTGGTCCCGGCCGAGCCCGAGTTGACGAAGTTCTCGCCGCAGCCCGTGCCCGAGTCCAGCAGGTAGGGCAGGTTGGTGTACGGCTCGTTGCTGTTGCTGTGCCAGGCGCAGTAGTTGCCGGTGCCACCGTTGCAGGCCGGCGCGTAGAACCCCTGCGGGCAGGTGCCCGGCTGGGTGGCGATCACGATCTGGGCGTCGGCCAGGTCAGTGATGCCCTGCGTGGAGGCGAACGCATCCGCCTCCGCCGCGAACTGGCTCTGACCCAGCCCGGTCGGCGGCGTGCTGGTGTCCGAGAAAGCGCCCTCGTACACCGAGCCGCTGAACGACGGGTGCCCGGTGCCGTCGGTGTACTGGTCGGTGGTGGTCGACCAGGAGTCCTGCGGCTGGACGCCGAGCCCCTGGAACATCTGCTCCAGGTAGGTGGCCGACGTCCCCTCGCCGCTCCAATTCGGGCCCCAGAACAGCAGGTAGACGTGCGGGCTGTGCTGGACCGACCCGCCGTTGTACAGCAGGTTGCAGTCCGGCTCGGTACAGCCGGCCGCCGCCGTCTTGTGTAGCTTCCTGGTCGTCGGGAACATGATCCCGGCGATCTTGCCGTGCTTGATGTGCGGCGCGGCGGCGGCCCGTGCCTGGGCCAGGTTGATGACCGTGGCGTTCGGCGCGTGCCCCACCACGCCATGCGTGCTCGCGCCGGCGGCGCCCGCGCCGCCCAGCACCAGCCCCGCGCTCAGCGCAGCGGCCGAGCCGCCAACGAGGATTCTCCGGACCAGTTTCATATAGCCCCCCTTGCGGATTGATTGCCAGGCTGACGCCTGATGCCGTAGTTGACGCCCAGCGCCGGAACCTGGGTTACAACACCGGGTCGGCGCAGACCAACCGCCTGTCACAGGGCGGAAGCGGCCACTACATATTCCTCGGCCCTGACGGAGGCCACTACCGGCGCAGCAACTACGCGCGCCGCGTGTTCCGGCCAGCCTGCGACGGACGGCACGAGTCAACCGCGGGCCGTCCCGCCCGGCTGGTCATCGCCGACACCACGGTCTGGCCGGGCATCCCGGTCGCCGCCTGGCCGCCCACCCTGCCGGACGCCAGCCCAGCGGCAGGAAGCAGCGCCGTCCAGCACACTGATTTCACGCCGCCCCGCGGCCGCGGAGTCCGGGCAATCCCGGTGAGCACTCCGCTCGCCTGCTGGCTCGCGCTGAAGCCCGGCCTGACGCCGCACGGACTCAGGCACAGCCACAAGACCTGGATGGCCGAAGACGGCATCCCTGAGATCCTCGCCGAGCAGCGCCTCGGCCACGAGGTCCCCGGAATGCGCGGACTCTACGCCCACGTATCGGACCGGATGCGAGACGAGCTCAGGGCCGCGCTCCAGATCCGCTGGGACGACTCGCTACGCGCCCGCGCGGCCATCGACTCGCACTCGCCCGTGCCGCTGCTCGACAAGCTGCTCGCACCGTTCCGTGCGCAAGCCCGGGAATCCGCCGGGCAGACCAGACCACCGCAGACACGCCCTTCGCCGCAGGACCGCGCCCTGCGATGCACGGGCTGTTTTATGTATTCCGCTTTCCTGCCGTGGAACTGCCTGACGTCGTCTACGGCGAGAACATGACCAGTGCCTTTTACCTCGACAAGCCCGGGGACGCCACGGCCTATCTGCTGGCGCTCGACCGGGTCTGCCAGGCCGTCCCACCCAGCGCACTGCCGAAGTCCTCGGCGCCATCCGTAAGGAGACCTAACATGCCGCAGCTATATAACGGGATGCCCGCTTCGGATCTAGGCCCGGAGGGCTGGTCAAAACCGTGGAGCAGCACTAATGGCAGTGCCTGCCTGGAGGCCAAGAAACTCGTCGCCGGCCGCGTGGGCTTCGCCAGTCCACCGACCCCGACGGCCCGGCGATCATTCTGGAGGCCGGCGAGATCAGGTTATTCCTGACGGGCGTCAAGGCAGGCCTTGCGGACTACTTGCTTCAGTAACAGCACGGACACCGCCAGGTGCCAGCGCGCTTCGAGTCCGTCGCTGGGCTCCGCTAGAACAGCGTGGCGGGTGTGATTGCGGCGGCCGGGTCAGACACCTGCAGCGCAGATGAGAAAGGCAGGTTGAGGCGCGCCGTCAGCGCTGAATGATCCGAAAGCCGGTCCTCGCGCGACTGGTGCACGTACCTGCAATCGGCGATGGCAGCGCCCAGAGCAGCAGGGCAGAACGCGTGGTCGTAGCGATATCCATCACCCGTCCGGCCGACCCAGCTGTGCTCGGCCGTTTCTGGGTGCAGATACCGGTAGGTGCCGATGAAGCCGTAGTCGGCGACGAGCGCCCGGTAGAAGTCGTATTCGAACGGGACGAAGAACGGGTGAACCGCGAGGGCCACACAATCGGCCTTTTACCAAGGCAATCGACCAGCTATCCAGCGAGCAGATCTCGGTCCGGCACGGGGGCATCTATGCGCTCGAGTTGCTCGCTGAGCTTGAAGCGCGGGGGCCCCGAACACGGTCACGATCGTGCTGAGGACTGATCCGGCGAGCGCGATCAGCGCGATGACAATGGCGGTGCTCATGTCGCCTACCGTTCGTGTGCCGTGCCGCCAGCCAACCCCCTGTGGTGAATTCAGAATCATCTTCGGCCTGAGCGGGCCCTATGTGCCAGCCTTGAGGCGGACAGCGGCCGGATGATCAAGACCCGCCAAGCCCAGAGGCCGAATATCAGGACCTCTCCAGCAATGCTGAGCCCGTAGAGCCAGCCCATCAGCGTCCGCAGCGTGGAGTGCGGCGCCGCCTGGATAAAGACAACGACACCGACGATGAGGAGGCAGAGCAGCACAAAGGCCAGCAGGAGGCGGCGGTTCCGGGACGCCCGGATGGCCTGGAGGCGGCGGGCGCGCCAGTCCAGGATCGCCGCGGCGAGCACGTCGTGGTAGATCTCGTACCTGCCGTCGCCGGTGCCGCGCAGGATGCGTGCCTGCGGTCCGCCGAGATGGTCGAGCAGCAGGCCGACCACGTCTGCTGAAACCTTGGCGTACGCGGCGAGGTCGGAGGCGCGGTGGGCGATCTTCGTCCCGGACGGGGTGACGAGGAAGTGAAGGACGCGCGCCGCGACGTCGCGCTCTGGGCGCGAGAGCCTGGCCATCGCTGCGTCGAGGTGTGCCGGGACGATTCGCGCCGCCCCGCCGAGGCGATCAAGTGTCTCCAGGCGCAGCACGCGTGACCCGGCGGCGCTCTCTTCTTCCCAGAGGCGTGTCAGTACGAGTTGCAGGAAGGGCGCCTCGATCCGCGACTCGCGGGCGCTGGCGCCGTCGATCACGCCTGCCCCGGTCTGGCTGAGCTCGATGTTGCCGACCCGGACCTGGTCGAGCACCGCTTCGACTAGTTGCGGCTCGATCTGCATGCGCTCATCCCCGGCTACGCGGTTCTCGTACTCCTCAATCGGCCGCACGATTGCGTCGCGGCCTGCCTTGCGGTCAAGGCGGTCCACCCGCAGGTAGTTGCCGAACAAGTTGGGGATCCGGCCCTTGAAACGGTCGAGCCGCGCGAGCGCGTCCTCGCGGATCGAGACCAGGAACGAGACCGCAAGCTCCACCTGCTTCACAGCTCGCGGAAACTCGACCGCGAACGTGCCGTCGTCTCGCGGGTGGTAGACGAAGTACTCCTCGAACTGGTCGAGAATGACCACCAGGTCACGGCCGAGCCGCTGCATGCACGCTGCGATCGTGTCGGCGAGTGCGGGTTCGCTTGCGGATGGCTCGAGTCCCGCGGCTGCGCGGATCGCCGCGCAGAGCCCGGCCACCGGATCGCCGCCCCAGGACCGGAAGGCGACGACCGCGAGGTCGGGTGTCTCACGCAGGCGCGGCACCACGCCTGCGTGCAGAAGCGAGCTCTTCCCGACGCCGCTTTGGCCGTAGAGCAGCGTCAGCCGGGCGGACAGCAGGTTGGCGACGACAAGGTCGCACTCAACGTCCCGGCCGAAAAATAAGGAGGCGTCCTGCTCCTCATAGTGGTCCAGGCCCTTGTAAGGGGAGCCGGTCCTGCTGATCGCCGGGACGGTGGGCGCGCTCATGGCCCGGCTGGCATCTGCTGCAGCTCGGCCAGCGCTGCCTCCAGCGCGGGCACGTACTCCTCAAGCGGCACGTCATAGACATCGACACCGCGCAGCCCCCAGAACTCCCGCTCGAGCTTGTCAGGATCGCGCTGGATCGCCCACGACTTGTACTTCAGCTTCTGCTCGCCCCAGATCCGGTGCAGGATTACCCGCAGGTTCCAGTCGCGCATGCTGTAGCCGAGGAACAGGAAGTGGCTGCGGCGCAGCTGCATGGCCAGCATCACCGGCACGAGGTTCTGGATCTCGGTGCGCGTCAGGTAATCGATGTAGTGGTCCTCGGTGATGACGTAGCTGTCCCACTCGGCCTCCGGGCCCGCGCGGTCGATGGCGCCGTGGATCTTCAGGATCACGCTCCGCTCGCCCGGCCTGAGCTTCTCGTACTCATTGGGGATCTCGATCAGGGCCGGCTTCCCCGCCGGGGGCCAGTGCGCGAACTTGCCGCGGTGATCGCCCTCGGCGATGTAGCACACCAGGTCAAACGGCTCGCCCGCCTCGCGGAAGGCCCGCTCCAGGGCATCGTCGTAGTTCGTCGTGACGATCAGCTGGCAACGGCGCGGCTGATCCGCCCGCTCAAGCCGCCGCGGCAGCTCGGCAAGGAAACGGTGCAGCGGGCTGATCGCATAGTCCGCGTCGAAAACCTGGTGCAACTCCTCATACAGCGGCCCCGACCCGCTCATGACAAAGGCATACTCAGAGACCCGCACAAGGTCGAGCGTCTCGTCTCGCGGATAGTCGAATCTTTCGGCCAGATGGCGGGCCAGCTCACCGACGCTGGGCAAGTAAGCGCCAGGCAGCCAGGCCGCATCCGGCGGGCGGCCGCACATATTTACCCCTGCGCCCAGGAGCGGGATCACCCGGCCCTGGGCCATTGCCCTGACCACCCTGCGACAGTGATCCTCGACAGATTCAGGCACGGCTCACCTCGCGGAATCAGCGGCCCTCTGATTAGACCGTCCCCCGGCGCAGTCCGCAAGACAATCTTTCGCTGCGCCCGGTTTAGCTACACGGCACATGCCCGGCATGGCGAGCAGCAGCTGCCGTCTTGGGCAGGTGAGCTTAAGCTGCTGCGGCGCGCTGCTTCCTGATAGAGCTGGCGTTTGAGCGCGACAGCGGGACGTGCGGCAGGCCGAGGCCAATCTGGAAGCCGTTAATAGTGACAATGTCCCTGGTACGTCCAACCTCCCCATCGGCGGACGTCACCAGCGCACACGTGCGAGCGTGTGCCCGACCAGAATCGGCCGCATAGTGGGATCGCGAACGCCAGAACTGCAGATCTGCGCGCGGACACCCTCTCGCGGGGGGGGGCGGCGCAGCTGCCGGCCGCACGGAATCGGCAAGCGGCGTGCCGGCGGGGACGTAACACGCCCGGCCGCCACCTCGGGCGGGCATGTCAGAGCCAGTCTTTGCGGCGGAACATCACGTAGAGCGCTATGGACAAGGTGATGGTGATCGCGGTGGAGGTGATGAAGCCGGATTGCTTCGCGAAGCCGGGGTAGGGGACGTTCTGGCCGTAGAAACCGGTGACGGCGGTGGGAACGGCGATGATGGCGGCCCAGCTGGTGACCTTCTTCATGATCAGGTTCATCCGGTTGCCCTGGACGGTGAGATTGGTTTCCAGCGTGGTGGTGACCAGGTCGCGCAGGGACTCTGTCCATTCGGTGGCGCGCAGGACGTGATCGTAGACGTCCTGGTAGTAGGGCAGCATGGGCTCGGCCACGATGTGCAGGGTCGGCCGCATCAAGGTGTTGACGACCTCGCGCATGGGCAGCACTACCCGGCGCAGCAGGATCAGGCTCTTGCGGAGCCTGAAGGAGCGGCGCTGGACTTCCCGGATCCGCGGCCGGCTTTCGTCGAAGAGCAGGTTTTCCAGTTCCTCGATCAGGGTGTCGAGTTCCTGGACGGCCTCGAAATGGGTATCGACGACGTAGTCCAGCAGCCCGTAGAGCAGGTACGCCACGCCGTTGCGGGCCAGGTCGGAGTTGTCTTTCCACCGGTCGAGGATTTCCTGGAGGGGGAAGCTTTCGTCTTTTCGGACTGTGATCAGTGCGCGGGGGGTGATGAACGCGGCGATTTCCCGGGTGGCCAGCTGCCCGGTGACCGGTTCGAGGCGCACGGCGTAGGCGGCCAGGAACAGGTGGGTGGAGTAGCGGTCCAGCTTCGCGCGCTGATGCGGGTTGATGGCGTCTTCGACGGCCAGTTCGTGCAGCCCGAACTCTTCGCGGACCATGGCGAGGTCGGCAGGTCCGGGCGCGCACAGGTCCAGCCAGACGATGCCGGCGCCGGCGTCGAGATGGTCAGAGATGTCCTCGACGGGAAAGTCCTCCAGGGCAAGCTGGCCGTCGCGGTAGAGCCGGGTGCGCGCCATGGCCCTCAGGATAGGCGGCACGCTTGACAGCTGGCCGACGCTTCTGGCCACCGTGCGGGCACCGGACGGCAGGTTGGCTTGTGGCATGAGCCGGAGCGTCCCGCCTGGTCAGGAGCGATGGCATCGGCGGGCGGCGGCCGCGGCGCGCGGTGCCTTTCGCGTGGTTCGCTAGCCGCCGCCGAGTGCAGCACGATCCGTTCAGCCGGAAAACCGACCGAACGCGCGACCGCTAGCTCACCCGCCGAGCAGACGTCCATGGCGAGGCCTTCCTGATCGATCCAGGTAGCCATGGCGCGGCACAGGAACGCCTTGCCGGCGTAAGCGATGTCCGCCCCGGGCAGCGCTTCCCGGTAGGTGCGGCACCGGTAGCGGACATCAGCCTCGTCCACGATGTAGGCGGGCGTGCCGTACCGCGTGGCCAGCTCACCCAGCGGGAGGCCGCCGACCGCGATCTCGCCGCCGGGCTCAGGGCGCGTGGTGCAGGGCCATATCCCGCTAGCGAGGCCGGACAGCCCGGAACATGCCCGGAGCGTTCAGCTGGGCGAGAGCTTCCGCCCACGAGGCAGTGAGGCGGCATGGTCCGAGCCTGCCGCTCAATAACGGGGCGACCATGCTCAGCGGGATGTTCGATACGGTCTTGCAGGATGGGAGCACGTTGAGGAAGGGCTGATCTGCCGCGCGGAAGGTCAGCTGATCCCGATGGGCGCCATACGTCGGGCGGCCCGGCGGCGGCTGCTCCCCGGACGCGGTCACGGTCCTGGCCAGATTGGATGTGTCATCCGACATGCAGAAGTTCTCGCTGGAGGCCCTGGGTCGTCAGCTGCTGGAGCGGGCCGGCGATGCGGGCGGGGGTCACACCGCGGATACGGTTGTCGGCGGTCACGAGCGGATACTGCGCCAGACGGTCATTGCGATGATCAAGGGCGCCGTCCTCGCCGAGCACGAGAACCCGGGCGAGGCGACCGTGCACGTATTGCGCGGGCGAGTCCGGTTGTCGGCCGGGGACACGTCCTGGGACGGGCGGCCTGGAGACCTGCTTCTCGTGCCCGACGCGCGCCACAGCCTCGAGGCGCTGGAAGCCTCGGCGGTGCTGCTGACGGTCGCCAAGCGGCCGTGACCATGTCATCGGTCCCGCAGGTCGTTTTCGCTGCCGGAGGCCCCGGACATGATCCCCGCGGCACGCTGGCCTGAAGCGGGGTGGAGATTCGCCAGCGCCAGGTGGTCCCGCAGCCGGGCAGCGCCTTGACTGCCTCGCCGATCTCCAGCAGCCGGATACGGACCGCGTCAAATATCAGGCATCGGAAAGGCCGCCGCGCAGCAGGTGCGATCGGATCGCGTCGATCGCGGCCTGGATATCGGCCAGCCGCTGGCGTTCCCGGTAGCTCATAGCGCCACCAGCTCATGCTCGACGCGTTCCCGCACGCCGGGCTTGAGGTCCTGGGCCGGGACCAGGTCCACCCGCGTGCCGAGGATGGCGGACGGGGTGCCCGGCCGGGCAGTAGCCGAATCGGAGCTGGTGGCCGTCGCACCTGACACGTCGTGCGCCGCCACAGAACATCCGGTTCTGGCCCGCGCACCAAATGGCGTACCTCATCGTGGCAAAAGTGGCATTGCCTTCGGGGCATTAGACCGAGATGCCTTATTGAGGTCGTGTCTCCGTCATGATAGGAACTCGTTGCGGCGTTCCTCTGCAGTTTCACGCGGCAATCGCGCAGGGGATCTTCCTGGCGAACAGGCCTGGAAGAAGGGGTGATCTTCATGAGCACGGAACTGGCCGGCGTCCCGTCCGACCGCCAGCCAGAAGCGGGGCCTCCGGCCCCGGGCCGTAGCGGCGCCTTTGCGCTTCCCGTCAGCACCAGTTTACGATTCGCCCTGCTCATAGCGGCGGTCGTGGCATCGAGCTTCTCCGTCTACCAGGGCATCTACCTAACCACACCGCGCGGGCCCGCATTGATTTCGCTGATGCTCCGGTGCCGCTCGCAGGCGCTGGCACACCGGCCGAGCGGGATGACCGCCGCTGCAAGCATGGCCAGCGCGCTCCACCAGGCCGCGGTGTGTTACTCGGGCGGGGAACGTACCGAGGCATGGTGGGGCCTGCTGGGCGTCGGCGTCCTCATCGTCGTGGCCGGCGCCATTTTCCTGGCACAGCCCTGGTGGTACCGACGGCGGAAACACCTGACCGAGCTGACCGGTGCTGACACCGCAGACTTGGAGAGCCGCCTTGAGGGGGTTCGCCGGCGGACCGGGACGGGTCCCGTGGTGTGGCTTCTTCAGCCACTCAATGTCCGCCTGTCGGCGTTCGCGTTCGGCCGGCCCGGACGACGGTTCGTTGCTGTTAGCGGCGGAGCAGCGGTCGCAGCGGTCAAGAAGCCCGCCGTCTTCGACAGCATCATCTTGCATGAACTGGCCCACATCAAGAACCGCGATATCGACCAGGCGTACCTGGCCGTGGCGATCTGGCGGGCATTCGTCGTGGTGGCGCTGCTGCCCATGGCGGTGCTGTTGATTTTCACCAGCCTCCTTGGTGAGCCGCAGCAGCTGATCTGGCGCGTAGCCGTGATGGCATTGATCGTTTACTCGCTCCGTAACGCGATCCTGCGGTCACGTGAGTTCGACGCGGATGCGCGCGCACGCCAACTCGACCCCGGGACCGCGCTGGGTGCGGCACTGGCCAGCCTGCCTGCCCGCACCGGGCACCGGGCGTGGCACCTGGGCGGGACGCATCCGTCGGGCCAGGAACGCGCGGCGGCACTGCTGGACCCCGCGCCGTTGTACCGGTTCGGGTTCTGGGAGGGGCTGGCGGTAGGGCTGGTCGCGGCCCTTGGTGCGAGCGCCACCCATGAGATCGTCACCCTCCTGACCCCGGTTGTCGGCGTCAGCTATGTCGTCATCGCGATCATCTTCGCGGCCTTCGCGGGATCCGCGGCCGTGGTCGCCGTGTGGCGAAGGCAGTTGGTGGAAGCGGACACGGGCGTGGTGACGGGCTGGGCCGCCGGGCTGGGCCTGGGTCTCGGTCTCGCGCTCGGCCCGGTCATTGCCCTGTCGGGGGCGTACAGCACGGCATTGTGGCCGGACCATCCGGGCCTGGCGGCCTTTGGCGCCCTGGCGGTGTGGACCGGCTTCGTGGTGCTGACCTTCACGCCCTTCCCGGTCTGGATCGGACACTGGGCCGACGCCTGGCAACAGCGCGCCGATCCGGCCGCGCCGCGCGTTCCCGCCCGGGGCGCCATGATTGCCGCGGCGGTCGCCGCGTGGATCGTCATGGCCATCGGCCTGTACTTTACGCTGAGTAATTTCGTCTTCATCGATGGGCCCACCAGCGCGGCAGCCGAATGGCGTCAGCTCCCAGGACTGCTGAGGGGGACGGCCCTTGTCATTACCGAACCGGGTGCCGGCTGGGTGGTGTGCCTGCTTGTCGTGGGCATGCCCCTCGCGGCGGCTCTGGCGTACCGCCGGTGGCGGCGGCCCGGTAATGCGCGCCAGGCGACCGCGCGGCGGCGGCGCTGGGTGGCCACGGCCCTGCTGGGCCTGGCCGGGTGCCTGACCGCGGTCGCGCTGATGGTGGCGGTCAGCGCGGTCGCGCACGCGCGTATCGCCGAAGCCGTGCGGTGGAGCCCTGACTTCCTGGTCGGGCTCTATGTCTTCGATGAGCAGGCGATCGTCGTCATCGCGGTGGCGTGCACGGTGATCGTGGCGGCCCGGGCGAGATCCGCGGTGGGTGTCGCGCTCTCGGTCGTGGCCGGGGCCGCGATGGCGGCGGTCAGCGGCCTGGCCCTGCCCGAGGTGCGGAGCATGGATCACTGCTTCGCGTCGCTCAGCATCCAGTACGCCCACCCACCGGCCGGCGCTTGCCTCACCAGCCCGGATACCTTGGCCCTGCGGCAGGTCGTGCTCGGCGCCGCGCTGGTGAGCATCGTCTTCGTGCCCGCCGCGTACGGCGCCGGGATGCTCCTGCGCCGTCGTATCCGGCGGCAGCGCAGGCCCGCCGTGGTGAGGGCGCTCGGGTGGCTCGCCGCCGCGGTGGCGGTCGCGGCCGCGGTCACTGGGGCGGCTCGGTGGGAGCCCAGCGCGAGCGCGCGAGGAATACAGCTCGCAGGCAGCATCGGCCGCGACGGCTGGATCCGCGGACCCGGCTACGACGTCCGCCTCATCCCCAACTGGTACGCCCTCGGCCAGGGCCCCAGATCGCGGCTGATCATCTTCACCTTTCCGGCCGACGGAGGACGGATCCAGCTGCAGAGCCTGGCCGACGTTAATCCCGTAAAGCTTGCGGACTACAGGTCGTACCTGATCCGGCTGGGCGCGCGCCCGGGCGTGCTGGACGGCGCGCCGGGACTGCTCCTCGCGCGGCCCGGCCTGCCCGACGGCGCGCTGGAGCAGTGGACCATCGTCCGTGGTCCGCTGGTATACCTGATATCGGTGGACCGGGCGCCGGCCTGGCCCCAGGATTCGCCCTATCTCCAGAACGCCTTCACCTACATGCTGCACAGCTGGCAGTGGACGAGCTAGGCCGCAGGACCGGCCAGGACCCCGATCATCGCGTCGGCGAGAAGCCCGGCCTGGCCCTCGGAGATGTCCAGCTGCCGGGCCTTACGTTCCGCCACGGTCCGCACCAGTTTCAGCTGGCCGGGCGTGAGCGGCGGCGCGGCGCCCTCCCGGTGCCCTGGGAGCCGGGCCCGGACGCACTCGAGCACCCCGTGCACCGAACTTTGCGCGGCCTCCGCCACGAGTGCCTGCCAGAAGCTGCTGGTAAAGCTCAAGATCACCGGGGTAAGCATGGTCATGGCTTCGGCGGCCCCGAAACCGAGGAGCTGGTCATCCGATGACTTCTTGCCGCCGCGGCCGCGCTTGGCGCCCTGGAACTGGCTCAGCAGCGAAGGGTAGAGCGGCAGCTCTTCGGGCGCAAGGCCCGATACGAGCTCGCGGCCGAGCGACCCGAGGATCTCATCAGTCTCTTCTGACATCACGCACGTCTCCAAGCAAGTCACGGCTGTCAGCAAGAGTTCCGCGTCCAAGCCCGCAGCGGAGTAAGTATCGGTCATTGTAAGGCTCCTGGAAGGAACGCGGGCAGCCCAAAGGCGCGGGAAGCCGCATGCCGCTGTGAATGCGCTCGTTCTGCGCTGCCGGGATGTATCCGCCCACCTGCGGATGCTGCGCCTGGATTGTCCCCCGCGGGCTCCGATGTCCGTACCGGAACTGCCACACGATCGGCCGCAGACCGGGGCGTGTCAAAGCATCCCGCGAGGTGACCATGGCGTGGCCATATAGAGCGGTCTGGGCTCGGTGGTGATTAACCTGGCCTGGCAGCGATTGTCAGCAAGAGGGGGGACCGTGCCGCTCACGACGCGCACCGTGGCCTATGCCGACCAGGACGCTGCGCTGACCGGCGAGCTGTACTGGGATACCGGCGCCGCGCCGCGTCCGGGCATTTTGCTGATCCACGGCGGCGCGGGCCTCGACGATCATGCCCGCGGGCAGGCCAGCCGGTACGCGGCCCTCGGGTACGTGGTCTTCGCCTGCGACCTGCTTGGTGACGGAGTCGCGGGGGACCGTGCGCGGGTGATCGGTTCGCTGACCGCGATGCGCGACGATCCCGGGTTGCTGGCCGGGCGGGCCCGGGCCGCGCTGGCCGAGCTCGCCGGCTGCGGGCTTGCCACCGAGCCCTTCGCCGCGGTTGGTTTCTGCTTCGGCGGGCTGGCCGCGCTGACCCTGGCCAGGTCCGGGGCCGGGCTGGCCGCCGCTGTCAGCATCCACGGCAGCCTCGCCACCACCCGCCCCGCCGGGCCGGGTGCTGTCAAGGCCAGGGTGCTGGCCTGCCACGGTGCTCTCGACCCGCACGTGCCGATGGCCGATGTCACCGGCTTTGCTGAAGAAATGGACGACGCTGGGGCCGACTGGCAGCTGATCATCTACGGCGGGGCCATGCACGGCTTCACCCACCAGCACGCCGTGCCCGGTGCGGTCCCCGGCGTCGCCTACCACCGGCTCGCCGACGAGCGCTCCTTCGCTGCCACCCGGGCTTTCCTCGCCGAAGCGCTCGGCTGACCCGCGGCGCCGCAACGGCCGTCTACGTGCGCGCGCCTACCACCCGATTCAGTGCGTTCCACGCCCCGGGCGATGACCACCAGGATCGCCGCCCGGATCGGCGGCTCGGCGAGCGTTCTCCCTGTCCCACCCAGCTGCTCAGCGTGATGCCGATCGACGTAGCTCGCTGCCGGCCGACGGGTCGGCGTGACTGGCCTGGGAGTCGCCGCCGGGCGCTGGTTCCCGGCGATGATGCGAGGGAGGCTGCGCCATCGCGCTGTTCTGGGGCAGACGACACCGAGGCCGGTGAGGTCCGATCTCGCGGACGGATCACGGACAATAGATCAAAAAGGCCTGACAATAGCCACTCAGATTGACAGCCAGCAGTGATACAGTGGGAGAGTAGGAAAATCTGAATCCTGGAGTGCGCCATGGGCATGCCCGCCGCCAAGATGGAACCGGAGCCCCGCCTGCGGACTAGGGCGAAGGTCCGGCCCAAGGCGCAGCTCACCCTGCCCGAGGAGATCCGCCAAGCCCTTCACATCGGTGAGGGCGATGAGGTGGAATTCGCCGTGCACGCTGACGGCACAGTCACGATCCGCGGTTACGTGTCCATCCCCACCGATCAGGCGTGGTTCTTCACGCCTGAGTGGCTGGCCGGCGAGCGGGAAGCCGACGAGGACATCACGGCCGGACGCGGCACGGTCCACGAGTCCGCTGAGGATATGTTCGCTCACCTCGATTCGCTCGGCTCAGCGGATGAGTGATGCCGACCTTCGAGACGCTCCCCCGGTTCGAGCGCGACTGGAAGCACCTCACCGCACAGCAGCAGGCGACCTTCCGCAAGGTCATCACTGACGCGTTCGTGCCAGACCTGGCCTCGCCTGACCGCCCATTCCGCCCCGGGCTGCGCGTCAAGGGCGTGACCGCCCACCCCGGCGTGTTCGAGATGACCTGGGACAACGACGGCCGCGCGACTTTCAGCTACGGCGAAGAGCGCATCCCCGGCCAGGCCCATGTCATCTGGCGGCGGGTCGGCACCCACGCGATCTTCACCCCACCGCCTGGCCCATAGCCTCGGCCATGCGACGGCGGGCCCAGCGGCGGGAGGCCTTGCCGAACAGGGCGGCAAGCTTGCGCTCAGAAAGCGGCCTGCGATGTCGATGCTGGCGCGGTAGGCGGCCGCCGCAGCCTCATTTATGTCATTCGCACTGCCTTCGCCGACGGCGTCAGTTCCGTCTACGTCGGACCAGCCGGTCGTCTCCTGGGCCGCGAGCCGGTATTCACGATCCGCGCTAGGCTCATCTGGTCCGCCGGCCCGGCCCGAGCCAACGACTGGACCGGCGCAACGGTCACTCGGACCACCGTGGCGCGGTCAGGAACCGGTTCGCTCGCCGCGTATGGGCCGCATGCTGCTGATGATCTTCCCGACGGCCACGACGAGGAACAGCTGCCCGGTCACCGCCTCAAGCACCGCGAACGTCTGCCCGGGATTGCCGGCGGGCACCAGGTTCCCGTACCCGACGGTGGTCATCGTGACGAAGCTGAAAAACAGGTCCTGGCTGAGCGAGCCGTCCCCGGCCGAACCGAAGAACGGCACGCTTGCGAACTCGCCGGCCGCCTTGTAGGCGAAGGCGAAGAACATGCCGATCAGCAGGTAGGCGGCGATGGACCCGAGCAGCGTCTCGATATCGATCGCCCGCCGCAGCATCAGGTGGCGCACGATGGAAAACGGCGCGATCAGGTACAGCAGGCAGCAGACGGTGAAGATCCCGCCCAGCTGGCCACCCGGCCGGTGCGCGAACAAGCTCACGACCACGACGACCGCGGCCAGGCCCAGCACGATGTCGGCGACAAACCGGACCAGACGGCACGCCCGCGAAGTCCGGAGTATGAGCCAGACCGTCGCCAGCTGAACGGTGAGCACGACCGAGGCCGCCCACGTCTCAGTCACCGAGACGGACACCACATAGGTCACCACGACGAGCAACAGCACGAGCCCGTAGCTGTCCGCCGAGACGAAGGAGCGGCCGAGGCGGCGCCACCACCGGGACTCGGCGCCCGCATCGGCCCCGTCGTCAGCGAATTCCGGCAATTGACCTCCAAACGCCGCCAAGGAAGGTCCTCACCGCCCCGGAGCTCCGGCGTAGCTGAGGTTGCGCCGTGCACGCGGGGCCTCCACCGAGCCGTCCGAACGTCCCGTTATCGGGCTCGTTTCCTGCAAGCTTCGCCTGACCAGGCCGAAGGGTCATCGCCCAGATGGGATGAAGCGACGGGCCGGGGTGAGATCGCCCGGGTGGGGCGGTGGTGATCTGGGAACTGCGGGCTGCCGAAGCGGGCCGGCGCCGGAAGGCCCGGTGGCTGATCGCGATCGCGTTCGCGTTACTCGCGGTCTACCTCGCGGTGCAGTCGACCTGGGTGATCGCTGCAGGGTTGCCATAGCCCCGCCGGGATCGCCTGCACGGCGCTGACAGCGGCGGCGATGTTCGCGCTCGCCTACGGCGATGCTGCGTCCGCCAGGCGCGATTCAGCCGGAGGCGGTTATCTCGTGCCACCGGCCGCCGTTCAGGTTGATGTTATTGCCGTGGGCCTGGCCGGGCGCGTTATCGCCAATGTAGGTGTACAGCGGATGCCCGTCGTAGGTGGCCTGCGCCGTGCCGTCTGACCGCTTGATCGTGCCCAGCTTGCCGGGCACGCCCGGGCCGGCCACCGGGGTCCCGGTCACCGGCGGCCAGTACGCCGCGCACCCGCCGTTGCAGTTCGATTTGGCCGGGGTATCAGGGGCGAACCAGTACAGCGTGAACCCCTTGGCGTTGGTGAGCACGGTCACGCCGCCGATCTTCGCCGTCTTCAGGGCGCCGGCGGCCGACGGACCAGGGCCGCCTGCCCCGGCCACCGCGACGCCCAGCAGTACGAGGGCAAGCGCAGACGCGCCGGCGATCGCCCGCCCGGCGCCCGGCACACCCGCTTGCAGCCTGGCCAGCATGGCACTGCTGGACCCCACTGACCGGGCCGGCTGGCGCTGGGCGGCGGGGGACAGCGCGAGCACAGCCAGCACCGCGAAAGCGGCTACCTCGATCACCCCGGCGATGATCCCCGCAGTCGTCCGGATCTCCTTGAACCCGAACAGGCCGAACTGCACCGACAGGAGATAGCCGCCGAGGGTCGAGAGGGCGAAGCCGGCGCCGGCCGCGGCGGCCAGCCGGCTGCCGGACACCAGCACGGCCGCGGCGAGGCCGAAGGCGGCGATTACCTGGAGCAGGAAAAGCCAGCCGATCACCGGGATCGACCGGTAGCCGGTCAGGTACAGGTCAAGATGGATCGCCCCGGTTGCGGTGAGCAACCCCGCCCCGGCCACCCGAGATCCGGACTGCGGCCAGTTCCGTCCCACCCGCTGTGCTTTGTCCATAACCTTTCCTACGGTTCCTGACTGCTCGCTAGTTCAGCCCGGAGATGACCGGGGCTCAATGCCACGCTCAGCGGCGGCCGGCAATGGCGCCTGCGGCCGCCTTACGGCGGGAGGTGGCAGCGTGGCACCGCGAGCTTGCGGCGCCGCGGGTGCGCTGCGGGTCATCGGGCCGTCCGCCTGTCGATGATGCACGTGTTTTCGGCGAATTGTGCTGGTTGCCCGGTCCGGCCGACGGTAGCCAGGACGGCCACGGTCAGCAGGACCCCGAGGGCAGCGGTGGCCATGTCGGGGGCCGTGTACGGGGCGTGGAAGCCGGAGGCGGCGGCTTGCGGCGCCGACGCGGCGCCGATCAGCAGCGCAGCCCAGCCTGACCAACGCCGGCCGCCCTGGCATCCGCGCGCAGTCCACAGGCTCAGTGCGGCCGCGGCAAGCCCGGCCGCGACTAGCCCGGCGGCCGGCTCCGCATGCTCGGCTGTCGCGAGGACGAGGCCGCACCGGGTCAGGTCCAGGGCCGCCGCGGTTAGCAGCATGACGGTGATCAGGCGCCGGCCCGGCCGGCTGCCCGCCGCTGCCGTCGTCAACGTCCCGCCGCCAGCATCGGCTGCCGGGACGTCCCCGGGCCGGTGGCTGTTCATCAGCACGCGATCGCGTCGTGGTCCTGCAGTTGCTGGCGGAGTGCCTGCAGCGCGTAGTGGAGCCGTGACCTGGCCGTGCCGGGCGGTATCCCGAGCTGACGGGCGACCGCCGCGAGGGAACCGCCGTGGTAGAAGGTCTCGACCAGCACCGTGCGGTGCGCGGGCGACAGGCGCTGGAGCGCGCCGGTGACGAGCTGCCGGTCCAGCACCTGGTCCAGCCGTGTATCGTCGCGCGCGTCCTCGGCGGGCTGGGCTTGCACGGTGACCGGCCGCGACCGCGCGGCCCGGTCGGCGTCGGTCAGCAGGTTGCGCGCGACCCGGAACAGCCACGGCCCGATGGGCCGGTCATCGGCGCTCAGCTGCGGCAGATGACGCCAGGCCCGGATGAAGGTTTCCTGCACGATGTCATCGGCGCTGGCCCGGTCAGGACAGTACCGCTGGACGTAGCCGTGCAGCGCCGCAGCGTGACGCGAGTACAACTGGCGGACCGCGGCGTCGGCGTCGCGGGACGGCTCGCGGTGGGGAGCAGCAGAGACGGCAGAGTGAATGGCAGACATGTCTACTAACACGACTAGTAGAGCCACTCCGTTCACCACCGGCTGCCGCCAGGGAGCAGCAATGGCCGGCGCCGGGCGGCAACCCGGTGGCGCCCGGTTTCTCCGTCGGCACAGCCAGGCTCTTGACCAGGGTATCTAGTCTGCGTAGACACGACGGTGCTGACGGCCAGCCCGGCCAGGCGACGAGGCGGCCGGCCGTGGAATCGGGTGAACCAGCGGCTTGTCCTATCCGTGTTAGTACGTAGCGGCGGGAGTACGCGGCGCGGGCATGTCCGGGAGTCGAAGATGCGTCCTTTCGGTGAGCTGGCCGCTGTGATCTTGGACCGGTGGCGGGACTGCGGCCGGCCCGCTGGTCCGCGAAGTGGTCGATGATCTGACCACGCGCACCGCCAGCAGGATCGCGGCCAGCGCCGGGCGATGAACAGTCCCCCGATCGCCTGCGTGTTGCCAGGTATGTGCACTCATAAGCCAGAACGGCCTGCCCGGCGCTCCCGCGGCGGGCAGGACGATATGAGGAACACCCCGGGCAGACGCCGTTTCTGGCCGCTGCGCCGCAGGGACCGCAGGCCGGCCAGCCGCACGCCGGGTCCGGCCGCGGATGGCGGCCAGACGGCGGCCGCCGCCATGCAGCTGGCGATCGGGCTTCTCACCGCGAGTCTCGACTCGCCCGAGCTGGAGGCGTGGGCCGTGTGGGCCCTGATCCCGGAGGACCCGTCGATGCTGGGCGACTTCATCGCAGGTTTGCACGCCATCTCCGGGATGCTGCTTCATGAGCTGCATGCGGCCACCGGCCAGCCGCCGGCGGCCACGCTGCAGAAGCTTGCGATCCTTGCGGAGACCCGGCCAGGGACACCCTCCGCCGGGTAGAGCGACGCCGCCTGCACGCGCGGGGCCGGGCCGGGCCGTTCAATCTGCCGGCCGCCTCGGGGGCGGTGTGACGCATGTCGCACCCGCCAGCTCAGCCGGGCCTGAACCGGCCATCTCTACTAAACGTGTTAGTAGATGGAGTTGATGTTACTGCTGCCCCGTCGCGGCGTGAGGCCCGCGGGCGGCCCGACCTACAGGAGGACACCGATGTTTGCTCGTCTTGACGCCGCCGCGCCGCCGCAGAACGCGGATGTGATCATGCGCGCGGTCGGCGCGGTGGCCCTGGCCGCCCTGGCGATGATCCACGTGATCGACCTGCCCGGCACGCTGGGCCCGACGCCGCTGATCGGCGCCGGGTACTTCGGGATCATCGCTGCCGCGGTCGGGACCGGCGGGGCGATGATCATCCGGTCGCACTGGCTGGCATGGGCCGCCGCCGGCGCCCTCGCCGCCTCCGCTACGGGCGGCTACGTGCTGACCCGCACCGTGCCGGGGTTCCTTGGCGATCACGGCGATATCGGTAACTGGCGCTGCCCGCTGGGCATTGCCGCCCTCAGCGTGGAGACGCTGCTCATCCTGCTCGTCGTGCTCGCCGCCTGGCAGGCCCGGGCCCGCGCCGCAAGCCTGCCTCCGCGGCCTCAGCCTGCCGCGCGGCGCGTACCCGAGTACAGCCAGCCCCGCTGACCATGCCCGGGGCGGGCCGCCCGGGCGGGCCAGGCCCGCCGCCAGACCCCGCTGACAGCCGCTGCTAGAACCCGGCCCGGGTGTCCCCGGGCACCCGGAAGGAGAACCGCGATGCGCATGTCCCAGCCCGGCCCGCGGGGCCAGGCAACCACGGCCCCGTGGCGGCGGTGGCTGCTGCCGCTGGGAATGGTCGGCTTCCTCGCGCTGCTTGCCCTGCCGCGGGGTGCCGCCCCGGGCACGCCGCTGAGCTACACCCGGTTTGTGGCCGATGTCGGCGCCGGCGCGGTCCGCGCGGTGACCATCGACCCGGCCGGTCACGTCGCCGGCAGCCTGGCGAGCGGGCAGCCGTTCACCACCACCATCCCGGTCGCGCTCGGCGACCGGACCCTGGCCGGGCAGCTGGCCGCTCACCACGTTCAGGTTACCGCCACCACCGCCGCGGGCTCCTCGCTGCTGTCAGCGCTGATCGGGCTGCTGCCGCTGCTGCTGATCGGCGGCCTGCTCTTGGCCGGCGTCCGCAACGCCCGCCGGCGGGGCCTGGGCAGCCTCGGCGGGCTGGGCAGCGCAGGCGGCCTGGCTAAGGCCAGAGCACGGGTAATCGAAGCCGAGCGCCCGGCTACCCGGTTCGCCGACGTGGCCGGCTACCCAGCGGTGAAAACAGAGATCGGCGAGGTCGTCGACTACCTGCGCGACCCCGGCCGCTACCACCTGGCCGGGGCCCACGGACCGCGCGGCGTGCTGATGGCCGGGCCGCCCGGCACCGGCAAGACCCTGCTCGCCCGCGCCGTCGCCGGCGAAGCCCACGTGCCCTTCTTCTCCGTATCAGGCTCCAGCTTCGTCGAGATGTTCGTCGGCATCGGGGCGGCCCGGGTCCGGGACCTGTTCGAGCAGGCCCGCACTCGCGCGCCGGCGATCCTTTTCATCGACGAGATCGACGCGCTCGGCGCCCGCCGCGACCACGGCGGCCTGCCCGGCAGCGACGAACGGGAGCAGACCCTCAACCAGCTGCTCGCCGAGATGGACGGATTCGACCAGGCCGGCGGGGTCGTGGTACTGGCCGCCACCAACCGGCCGGACGCCCTGGACCCGGCGCTACGCCGGCCCGGCCGGTTCGACCGCGAGGTTATCGTCCCGCTGCCCAACCGGGCCGAGCGGCGCGCCATCCTGGCCGCCCACGCCCGCGGCAAGGTACTCGGCCCAGACGCCGACTTCGACCAGGTCGCCGCCGCCACCCCCGGGTTCTCCGGCGCGGACCTGGCCAACCTGGTCAACGAGGCCGCGCTGACCGCGGTCCGGGCCGGCCGCACCAGGCTCACCGCAGCCGACTTCGCCGACGCTCGCGACCGCGTGCTGCTCGGCACCCGGCACACCAGCCCGCTGGCCCCCGGCGAGCTGGCCACCGTCGCCGTCCACGAGGCCGGGCACGCCCTGGTCGCAACCCTGTCCCCGCACGCCGACCCGGTCAGCCGGGTCACTGTCCTGGGCGCCGGGCAGGCACTCGGGCTGACCGAGATGCTCCCCGCCGACGACCGGCGGTTGTACGGCGAAAGCTACCTCGCCGACACCCTGGCCGTCCGCCTCGGCGGCCGGGCCGCCGAGCGCCTTACCCGCGGCGAGGCATCCACCGGCGCCGCCGACGACCTCGCCTCCGCCACCGCCCTGGCCACCCAGATGGTCCGCGAATACGGCCTCAGCGACGCGATCGGCCCGGTCAGCTACGCCGGGGCATCCGCCGGATACCCTGCCCTCGCCGCGCAGCCCGGCTACTCCGAGCACACCCAGCAGCTCATCGACCAGGAAGTCGCCGCGCTGCTGACCCGCGCCGAAACCCGCGCCCGGGAACTGCTCACCCGCCACCAGGAAGCCCTCGCCCAGCTCACCACCGCCCTGCTGGAGCAGGAAACCATCACCGGCGACCAGGTCCGCGCCCTCCTCGATGCCACCCGCTCCGCCACTACCCCGCCACCCGCCCGCTCCCCGGCAGCGAGTTACCAGCGATGACCCGCCTGCCGGATGAACGCCACACCTCTACTATCCGTTTTAGTAGTTGGTAGATAACCAGCATCACTAGGAGCTGACCATGCGACACCCGAGAATCATCATCGCCGGCCTTGCCCTGGCGGCCGTGGCCGCCGGCGGCGGTATCACCGCCGCTTCGGCAGGCAGCCCGCCGGCCAGCAGCGCGCCCTCGGCCGGCCAGGACGCCATGGCGGCCACGGTGCGCACCGCGCCTGCAGCCGTGGCCGGCCGGACCGAGACCATCCTGGTCAGCGCCCGCGGGCTGCCCCTGTACTACTACCGGCCCGACACGGCGGCGAAGTCGCTGGTCAGCGGCGGGCTGGCACGGCTGTGGCCGCCGCTGACATCGCCCGCGCCCACCGCCGCCGGAGTGAACGGCAAGCTCACCGTGCTCAACGACGCCCACGGGCACCAGGTCGCCTACCGCGGCCACCTGCTGTACACCTTCATTGACGATCACGCCGGCCAGGTCACGGGCCAGGGCGTGCAGAACTTCTTGGTGGCCACCCCCGGCCTCGCCCCGATAGCGGGCTCGCCCGCAGGCACCGTTCCCGCCGCCCCGACCGGCGGCGGTCTCGGCTACTGAGCGACGGCTACCCATCATCCGGGCGAAACCGGGCCCGCCTGCAGCACCCGCGCCCGCGGGCCGCCAGGCCACGAGCCCGCTCAGGAATCGACACAGAAGAGGATGGCCGAGATGACAGACGGACACCCGAGCCGTCGAAGGCCTGGCACTCGGTGGCGGTGAGCCACCCTGGGCGAGCTCAAGGGCGGCGCTGCGAAACTGGGGCAGGCGATGTCGGTGTTCGAGGCAGCGATGCCCGAGGAAGTCGCGGCGCCATATCGGTCGGCACTGCGGCGGCTCACTGACGCGGCGCCGGCCATGCCGGGCGAGGTCGCCCGCCGGATAGTCGCCGCCGACCTCGCCGCCGCCTATGGGCCGGGGTGGCGGGAGCGGCTGGTGGCATTCGACGACAGGCCGGCCGCGGCGGCCTCGATTGGCCAGGTGCACCGCGGACGATGGCGCAACGACGCCGGCCAGATCGTCGACGTGGCGGTGAAAGTGCAGTACCCCGGCATCGGCCAGGCGTTGCGCTCAGACCTGCGCCAGGCCCGGCTGCTGACGCGGGTGATGGCCCGGCTCACCAAACTGAACGTGTCCGGACTGGCCGATGAACTCGCCAGCCGGATCGTCGAGGAGCTGGACTATGTGCGCGAAGGCTGCGTCCAGACACAGGTCGCGGCCGCATTCAGCCGCCGCATCCCGGAGGCACTCGCCGTAGCCCGCGCCGCTGGGGTGCGCGAGCCACCGGGCCGGACCAGCGTCACGGTACCGTCCGTGTACGCCGCCACACCACGGGTGCTCGTCACCGGCTGGCTGGAGGGGACAAGCCTGTCCGCGCTGCTGGACGGGCGCACGGATCTGCTTCCGGCCGGCTGGCGCGAGCTCGACAGCAGCGACGCGGCGGACCTGGCCGCACGGCTGCTCAGCCACGCCATCTACGCGCCAGCAGCGTGCACCGGCTGGATGCACGCCGACCTGCACCCGGGCAACTTCCTGCTACTCCCCGGCGGCCGGCTCGGCATGCTGGACTTCGGCGCGGTCGCCGCCATCCCCGGCGGCATCCCGGCGCCGTTCGGGCAGCTCGCCGCGGCCGTGCTCGCCGACGACGGACCAGCCGCGATCAGCCTGGCCCGGCAGGTCGGGGCGCTCCCCCCCGGCGCCCAGGCCGATCCGCGGCTGATCCTCGAGTTGCTGCACCCGGTGGTGGCCACGGCGGCAGCCGGCAGCTTCACCTACTCCCGGCCCTGGCTGCGCGGGCTGATGGCCCACCTCATCGAGCCGCGCTTCGCCCCGGCATTGCGCAACCTGACGCCGCCGCCGGAGTATGCCCTGGTCTGGCGGGCGACGCTGTCAGCCGCCGGACTCTTCGCGCAGCTCGGCGCGACCGTGCCCACCCGCGGATTCCATCTGGCCTACTCCCCCGGCTTCCGCGGCGGCATCCCCGCCGCCCCGGCCATGGCCGGCCCGCCAGCATCGCCGCCGGGCCATCTGAACGGTGCTAGCCCCCGGGCTCGCGTACCGGCCACAGCAGGCCAGGTCCAGTAGGGAAGAAATGCGGGGCCGCCCAGCACGATGCGCACCGCCCTGCGCCGCTTCGGGGGCGGACCGCTGCGCCGCCTGAACCGGCATTGTCATCGGATTACGCCTCCTCCTCGGTGCCGGGGCTTGCGGCCGGGATGAACGGTCCCGGCAGCGCCGGCGCAGATGGGCCGCGGCGGAGCCGGGCGGTGGCGGCGGCGCCGGCCCATCCGACGGTTGCGGTTGCCAGGGACAGCAGCAGCAGAACGACCAGGTTGTTGCCGAGCCGGTCGCTGACGATGTACCGGACGCTCCAGCCTGTCTCCGGCGGTCCGCCGGCTCCGAGCACGGCGACCGCGAGGGTCCCGTACAGGTACACGCCCAGGCCGCCGCTGAGGGCGGCCAGCCGGGCGACGCGCCGCCCGGCGACGGCGTCACCGCCCCACAGGGTGCCGGCTGCCCCCACCACGAGCGGCACCGCGATCAACAGCACCAGCGGGTGCCATTTCCTAATGTCCGGGGCGATGGCCCCGTAAACGGTGAAACCGGACATCGCCAGCCAGGCCAGGGCGACGAACAGGCCGCCCAGCAGGCCGGGAATGGCGACACCGGGACGGCGCAGCAGCGCACTGGCGGCGAGGAGGTAGCCGGCCAGCAAGACGACCAGGATCGCGGCCGCCACCCAGTCGCCGGCACCCAGCCCGTACCGGATGGCCACGGAGGCGTACAGGCCGACGCTGGCGGCCGCGACCGCGACCATCGCCCACACCCCGGCGGCGGCCCGCCCCCACGGCGGCAGCAGCAGCGCGGCGACCACGCAGCCGACCGTGAACCGCCACCGCCGGCCCGGCCGTCGAGGTGGCCGAGTTCGCCGAGCATCGCCTGGCCCCACTCGCCGCGCTGCGGGGACAGCAGGCCGGCCGCCCATCGCAGCAGCCGGGTGGGCATGTCCTCGGACGGGCCGTCCAGGAACGCCCGCGGGGACCGCCGGAACATTGCTATCCCGATGCCCAGCAGGCACATCACGAGAATAAACATCAGGGGCATTACGCCTCACTCCAACGGCTGTGCGGGCGCGGGACGGTCTTCCCGGCGCGGGCGGCGGTCAGCGCCGCCACATAATCCCGGCCGGCCGGGGTCAGCCGGTACAGATGCCGGGGCGGCCGGCTCCCGGGCCCGGCTCCCAGGAGGTTTCCAGCAGGCCGCGGTCGGCGAGCCGGACCAGGATCGGATACAGCGAGCCCGACTTCAGGTGCACCTCGGTGGTCAGGTCGTAGCCGTAGCGCCACCGGGCCGGATCGGCGGCCAGCGCCCGCAGCACGTTAATCGTCTGCGCGGACGGGGGACGGTTGCGTTGCACGAGCGTTAACTCTACTCATATAGCTGTAACGGTCAACGGGCAGCCGGCAAATAGTGGCGGGGACGCACGACCGTTGACAGGATCAGCCCGTGCTCGCGGCAGGTCGCCGAGCAGATCCACATCGCGTCAGGCCGGTCCTGGCCGCGGGCAACTCTCCCGAAGACGGGCCCGTTGGTGCCGGCCGCTAGCTGAAGCGGCCAAACTAGGAGCAGGCGTTTGATCGACCATGCCCCGGAGGTGCTGATGCGCCGTCGATTCAGCCAGGACATCCCCGAGACGGTCAAGGACGTCTGCGACCCGGCCACGATGGCCGTCATCGTGTACGACATGCAGGTCGGCGTGCTGCACCAGCTGCCGGACGGCACCGAGACGGCCGAGCGCGTCTCCCGGGTGCTTACTGCGGCACGGGCTGGCGGCTATCCCGTCTTCTACACCAGGCACATGTCCCTGCCGCCCAGGCTCATGGGCACGGCGCAGCTTCGCACCGCGATGGCATGGCAGCACGTGGACGATCCGGAGAAGGTCGAGTCGTGGTTCCCTCGCGACACTGCGGGCTTCCAGATCGTTACGGGCCTGTCCCCGCGCGACGACGAGGCAGTCTTCGACAAGCTCGCCATGTCCGCCTTCGCCGGGACGCCACTGGAGATGGCGCTACGGGACCTTGGCATCCGTGCTTTCGCCATTGTCGGTGTCGCCCTGGAGATCGGCATCGCGCCAACGGTCTGGCATGCGGTCGACCTCGGGCTGATCCCGGTCGTGGTGACCGACGCCTGCGGCGGCCGGGACCAGCCAGCCATGCAGCGTGTCCTGGACAGCATCGAGTTCTCCGGCGACGCACTGCTGACCGACATCGCAACTATCACGCCGCTACTGGCCGGCCCTCCCCCAACGTGACAGCGGGTCTGGCAGCCGCCAGGATCCGGTATCCGGGCAGCCGCTCGTGGCACCTAGCCGCATTCCGGACGGTAAGGCCCGGGTAGCGGCTGCGCCTGGAGCGTGCTCCGGAGTGATCACGAAATCGCCTGGTCAGACGGTGGGCGGAGCGGCGGGCGTGCGCTGCTCCAGCGCCTGCAACGCGAGCCGGACGGCGGTGTCGAGCTGAGGATCGCGGCCCGCTGCCCAGTCGTGCGGCGCGATTGTCACCTCGACGTCCGGTTCCACGCCGTGGTTCTCCACCGCCCAGCCGACGCCGGCAAACCAGTAGGCGTACTTCGGCTGCGCCACTATGGTCCCATCGACCAGCTCGTACTTGAAGTCAACGCCTCTCACGCCGCCCCAGGTACGGGCGCCGACCACGGTCGCGATGCGGTAGGACTTCAGCGCCTGGATCACGAGGTCGCCGCCGGAACTCGCATACTCGTCCGTGATCGCCACGATCGGCCCGCGCGGTGCATCGGCCGGGTAGCTTGAGGGCTCCTCGTACCGGGACACGACCCAGCCGATGATGCGCCGGGCGAGCTTCTCGGCCACCAGCTGCCCAGCGTCGCCGCCCAGCGTGTCCCGCAAATCCACGATCAGGCCGTCTCGCCGGAACTCGGTGTACAGGTCCCGGTGGAACTCCGCCCAGCCCCGCGCCATCATGTCCGGGATGTTCAGGTAGCCGAGCCGCCCGCCGGAGGCCTCGCAGACCGCGGCCCGCTGCCGGGCGACCAGATCGTAATAGCGGGCCGCATGCTCGCTCGCCAGCGGAACCACGACAGCCCGCCGGTCCGCTCCGTCGCGCCGGAGAGTCAGCTCGGCCGGCTTGTCGGCCTGGCCCGCCAGCAGCGCGTTCGGGCCGAGGTCCGGGTCCACCGGCCGCCCGCCTACCGCAACGATGAGATCGCCCGGCGCCGCGGCGACGCCCGGGGCGGCCAGCGGGGAACGCGCGCCGATCACCGACGACTCGCCGGGCAGGATCCGCGCGATCCGCCACATCCCGTCCTCAGCGCGCTCGACGTCGGCGCCGAGCAGGCCCTGAGCCGGCGCCGGATCACCGCCCGCGGCCGGCGGCAGCAACCCGGCGTGCGAGCTGCCCATCTCGCCCTGCAGCTCCCACAACACGTCGTGCAGGTCATCCGCGGAGCCGATGCGGTCGAGCAGCGGCCGGTAGCGGTCGGCCATAGCGGCCCAGTTCACCCCGGCCATGTCGGCGCGCCAGAAATTGTCCCGCATCAGCCGCCACGTCTCGTGGTACATCTGCGTCCACTCGGCCGGCGGTTCGACCGTCACCCGGATCCGGTCCAGATCGACGCTGACAACCTCGTCCGAGCCGGCCGGCTTGATCTCCAGCGACTGCGCCGTCCGGTAAGCCAGCCGGGCCCCGTCGGCGGAGACCGCGTAGTCGTCCAGGGCGTCGACCTCGACCGAGCGCCTGCACTGAGCCAGGTCATAACGGACTAGCCGGGACTCCGGCTGCTCCCCGGCCGCGCCGATCACGGTCTCCCCGAGCTCCCCGGCGCGCGGCAGCTCCAGCCATACCACGCCGCCGGTGACCGCGCGGAGCTTGTCGTAGCGTCCGGCCGCCACGGGGAACGGCACGATCCGCCCGGCCAGCCCGGCGACGTCGAGACCGACGGTAGCGGGGATCTCGCCGGGACCTTCCGGTTCTACCGGACGGCCGTTCAGCTCCGGGGCGAATGGCGATGGCGTCGTGGCCAGCAGCGGCACGAGGTACGGCCGGACCCCGGGCAGGAACCCGAGATCGAAGTGGTGCGCGTCGTAGGCCGGGTCGAATGCGCGATTCGACAGGAACGCCAGGTACTTGCCGTCCAGGGTGAATGCCGGCCAGCTGTCGTCGAACCGGGGCGGGGTCACGTCGGTTAGGGTGCCGTCGGCCAGCCGGGCCAGGCGTATCTGCGCGGCACCGCGCTCCGGCCGCCACGGCTGCGACCAGGCGAGCAGCGCGGAATCGGGAGAGAATGCCAGGCCCGCGACCTCTGCGTTGGTGCTGCGCGCGATCTCGCTGATGACCGGCTCGCCATCCAGCGTCACCGTCAGCAGCCGGCCGTCGGCGCAGGCGACCGCCGCCGTGCGCCCGTCCGGCGCCACCGCCAGCTCCAGGATCCGGCCGAACTCGCCGTGCCCGATCCGCCTCGCCGCCGAGCTGTCAGCGGCTATCACGTCCAGACCGTCTTCGCCGCCGTTATCTGACGCGCAGGCAACCGCGTCCGTGCCGGGGATGACCACCGGAAGCCGGCCGCGCACGCCTGGCTCGGCGAGCAGCACCCGGGCCGGCCCGTCCCGGCCGGGCAGCCAGTGCACGGTGCCGCGCACCTCGGCGCCCAGCACCCGGCCGGTGGAGTCAAGCGCGAACGAGCCCAGCTGCAACTTCGCGGACACCGGATAGGGGGCCCGCCCGGAGCGGACTCCGCTGAGCCGTATGTCCAGGCGCACTGGCTCGGCGTCGAGCGACTCGAGCAGCCAGATCTCCCCGGCCCGCTGGTAGACCACGCGCTGGCCGTCGGTCGTCGCGTGCCGGGCGTAGTACTGGCCGAGGTCGGTGTGGCGGCGCAGGTCCGTTCCGTCCGGCAGCGCGGAATAGAGCGCGCCGGTCCCCTCGTGGTCCGACAGGAACACGACCCGGAGCCCGACGAACATGGGGTTCACCAGGTTGTTACCCACGTCGGCGAAGATCCGCGTGTAGCGCGAGCCGTCCGGCGAGTACCAGATCTTCCCGCCGGCACCGCCGCGGTAGCGCTTCCACTGGGCCGGCTCGGCCGGCTCGAAGTTCATGGCACTGCCAACCAGCACAGCACCGTCGCGTACCGCGACATCGCCGGCCGGCCCGTAGTCGAGCCGGCCGAGCCGGTCCGCTCAGCGGCACCGCGAACGCCCAGGTCTTCATGCTGGAATGCTGGCCGGTCCGGCTGAGCACGAGCACCTCGTTGTCGCTGACCCAGCCGCGCACGACCGCGAACCGGTCACCCCAGTAAGTGAGCCGCCTGGCCAGGCCACCGTCCGCGGACACCGCATACGCCTCCCGCGGGGCGGCCCGGCCGAGCGACCGGGTGCCGTCGCGAGTCGAGGTCCAGGCGAGGTGCGTAGCTGACGGGTTCAGCCGCGGATGCAGCACCGGGGCCTGGTCAGCAGTCAGCCGCCACGCCCGGGTGCCACGGCCGTCTGCCGCCTCGCCCAGCGAGGCGAGCCAGACATCGTCCTCAGCCGCGAACGTGATCAGATCGCGTGCAACGTGCGGATAGCGGAGGTAACACGATTCGGCCACACGCCGACCCTATCCATACACCGCCACATTCCGCCGGCCTCGTCGAGCACAACAAGGCCCTGCCCGGCACAGCACTCCGCTAGCCGAACTGGCGGCACTGTCGTCAATCACCGCCGGGATGAACGCCACCGCCTGTTTGAGAGTCCGTGAATCGAGCCATACAATGAGCTTGCCGGAAATACGTTCGAGGCAGAGGAGTGCCCTTGGCCGCCGAGATTCTTACGAAGTCAATATCGGCTCCGAATGTATGGAGGGGTGACGAACTAGAAGACGCCGGTCGCTGGATCATCCATTTTACCGAGGAAGATTTCGCCGATTTCGAGCGAGCTCTCGCACATGTTTCCAAGAAGCAGTTCAACGACGTCACCGAGATCCAGACAGAGGACTTTCCGCTGCCTCATTTCCAAGAGCGGATCGATGACATCGTGGACCGGCTGGAGAACGGCCTGGGGCTCGTTCTCCTGCGCGGACTGCCCATCTATGACCGGTTCAGCGAGGAGGAAGCCACTGCGATCTACTGGGGGATGGGACGGCACATGGGAGATCTTGTGCCGCAGAACCGCAAGGGCGACCTCGTGGGCCACATACGCGACCTCGGCAGGCGCGGTCCCTACGAGCGGGCGTACGCGACCAACGAGGATCTCGGGTTCCACACCGACTCCACCGATTTCGTGGGCCTGATGTGCCTCCGCCCCGCCCGCTACGGCGGGGAGAGTTTCGTTGCCAGCTCCGTGCTCCTCTACAACTTCGTCATCGACGAGCACCCCGAGTACCTGCCTATCCTCAACAAGAACTTCCCGACTGACTGGCGGAGCGAGGAGCCGCCGGGATCGCCCGGATGGTACCTGGAGCCGCTCTACAGCTATTTCGGCGGCGCGCTCTCGGCGACCGTCAGAACCGGCCGGGCGATGTCGGCTATGCGCTTTCCCGAGGTGCCCCGGCTCTCGGCGGACGAGGTCTCCTGCTTCATGTATTTCGACTCACTGCCCAAGAGGCCGGGAGTCGCGCTCGGCATGACGCTGCAGACAGGCGACCTCCAGTTCATTAACAACTTCGTGACGGTGCATACTCGCACGGCATTCGTTGATGACGCCGAGGATCCAGCACGTCAACGGCACCTCCTGCGACTGTGGATCAGCTGCCCGGAAACCGGCCGGCCGCTCTGCCCGGAGTACGCCGCCTGGCGGGGCGGATACCCGACGCTGGCATGAACCCGCAGCACCGGCGTGAAACGGGCGCCGCCGCACCCTTGCTAACGACGACGCGACTACATCAGGTCAGTGCTGGCTGCCACGTAGGTAGTCGTGGATCAGGCGGATCGCGACTGAGCCCTCGCCGACCGCCGATGCCACCCGCTTGACCGATCCGCGGCGGACGTCGCCGACCGCGAAGACCCCGGGCAGGCTGGATTCCAGCAGCATGGGCGGGCGCTGCAGCGGCCGGTTCCCCGGGCCGGACCCGCCCGCCGGCAGGTCGGTCCCGGTGACCACGTAACCCCACCGGTCACGCACGATGTTGCCCGGCAGCCAGTGGGTGCGCGGCTCGGCTCCGATCAGCACGAATACTGCCGTGGCCGGAACGGTCTGGGTCATCCCGGACAGCCGGTCCTGGAGGGTCAGGCTCTCCAGGCAACCGGTACCGGCCCCGCCCGTCACCACGACGTTGTGCCGTACGGCGATGTTCGGTGTGCTGGTGATCTCCGTGACCAGATACTCGGACATGTCCTCGGCCAGCGACTGGCCCCGGACCAGCACCGTCACCTGAGCGGCATACCGGGCGAGGTGGACGGCGGCCTGCCCGGCGGAGTTCGCACCGCCTACTACGAACACTTCCCGGTCCTTCATCGCCTTGGCCTCGGAAGTAGCGGCGCCGTAGAACACGCCAGCGCCGGTCAGCGCGTCGAGTGCGGGGATGCCCAGCCGCCGGTAGGACACGCCGGTGGCGATGATCACGGCGCGGCTCCGAATCTCGGCCCCGCCGGCGACCGTCACCACGCGCTCTGCGCCTTGGGCGCGCAGGCCGGTCGCGGGGTTCCCGTAAACGTAGTCGGCCCCGAAGTTCCAGGCCTGGGTGTATGCCCGCACCGCGAGATCCTCGCCGCTCACCCCGTTCGGAAAGCCCAGGTAGTTGCGGATGTACGAGCTCGTGCCGGCCTGGCCGCCGATGGCCTCTGGCTCCAGCAGCACCGTGGACAGGCCCTCGGACGCCCCGTAGACCGCGGCCGCCAGGCCGGCCTGCCCGGCACCGATCACCGCCACGTCGTACCGGCCGCCGCCCGGGCTGGTCTGCACCCCGAGCGCCGCGGCGAGTTGGGTGTTCGACGGGTTCTCCAGCACGCGCCCGTCGAGCATGATGACCACCGGCAGCGCCGCCGTGGCGGCGCCGGCCTGTTCCAGCAGCGCCTTTCCCGGGCCGCCGTCCACTGGGTAGAAACCGAACGGGACCACGTTGCGGCTGAGCAGGTCCCGGATCTCGTGCGACCGGGCCGACCACTCCTCGCCCACCACCCGCATGACTTCGGGCCTGGGAAGGTTCGACCTGGCCCACTTTTCAAGCAGCTCGGTGACCGCCAGGTGGAACTCCTCGTCCGGCACCGTGGCCGGCCTGGCGGCGTAGGCGTCGATGTGGCCGAGCGCGATGGCCTGCAGGATCGGCTGCGGAGGCGGCCCGTATCCCGCATCGGTCAGCAGCAGACGCCTGGCCGTCCGATGGAACTCGCGGACCTGCGCCAGCAACTGCGTCCCGGTCATTCCTGGCATCCGCTGACCGGCCAGGACGATGCTGACCAGGCGCCGGTCGTCGCGGAGCCGGGCGAGCAGGCCGGGCGGATCATCGGCGGATCCAGCGCCAATGACCTGGTAATCGGCCCCGTACCGCTTGCGGAGCTCTCCCTCGACGACACCGCGCGCCCGCGGATCGTCATCGACGACCAGCAGGACTGGAGCATCTGGCATGGGCGGCACCTGTGAGCTTGGCTGGCAGGTCAACTCTAGACACAATTCCTTCCCTGGCCGCCGGCATCAACCGCCATGGCGCTCGGGCGCAACGTGGCCGGCCGGCTGGCCGCGCCAAATCTGGTGTCCGGGCAGTGCGGACTGAGCCGACGATACTGCTGGCGTGGCCGCTGAGACTGAGGACGAACGCGCGGAACGCGAACGTCGGCCTGCTCTTCGATGGGTCGCGGATCAATATGATGCGACCCGCCGTGGCTACGCGTTGGATATTGCCGACGCAATAGTGTCGGCCGCGGGGCTCACCGCAGGTGCTGCGGTGCCCAGCCAGGCCGGCGGACCGGAACCGGCCGCGCCATCGTTCGCGTCGGGGGCATCAGGGCCCGCTCATGACCAGCCTGCCGGGTTCAGCGTCAGTCCCAGGGCCTTCATCCACGACGCGGCACCGGCGCGCAGGCGGTCCCCGTGCGGCGCGCAGAGCACGATGCCGGCCTCCGGGCCGGCCACGCGTGCCAATAACCAGCGCTCGGTGGCCGTCGAGGTGCAGGGGTAAGGCCAGCCGGGGATTTCCAGAACGCCCGTGGCCAGCAGGGCTGCAGCGATGAAGCTGGCTCCGCACCGGCCGGTGAAATCCTGGCAGATGCCGCAGAAGCGCTGCGAGGCCGGCACCGGATCTGCCTCGGCCGCCCCGCAGCGCGGGCAGGTGAACGATTCACGTGCCATCACGGTCACCGCCTTCCGGCCGGCTGGCCCCGGTGCGGAAGGATGGCCGGCGGCGCCCGGCGCCGGGAAGCTCAGCGAATGGCCCGCCTGGAACGGCCGCCGGCCCCCGCTCCGGGAGCAGCGCCATCGTTCCCATCTGGTCTCCTTGCCGGGCGGGTTCGGGCCGGACTGGCCGCGCAGGTCACCCTGCGCGGCCAATCCCGGGGGGGCCATCGAATTCCGGCACTGGATTGTGCCGGTAGTTGCGCTACAAATACTTGTGCAACTTTCAGCCAGAGACATCGGTCAGCTGACGGATCTATGAAGCCGCGAGCACGACCGGGAGCCCGCGGGCCGGATGGCGCCGGCGCCTGACCCGCTGAACGCCAGGCCAGTCCCCCGTACTCGGGGCAATATCCCAGCCCTCAGCAGCGACGACTTACCCGCGCCAGAAACCCCCGACACGACCAGCAGGCCCGGGCCAGCTAGCTGCCGCGACATTAACTCCAGCAGCTGAGCGGTGGCCGCCCCCCGGCCGAAGAACGGCGCGTCCTGCTCCTCGAAGGCACTTAACCCACGGTAGGGGAATCGATCACTCCCGAAACGCTGACCAAGGGCGGCAGCGCAACCCATCGGTCGTTGTCCTGCCGGTTGTGGTCCCCGACTTGCACGACCCCGTTCACGCGCAGTAATCCCCTCACATTACGGCAACCCGGCGGGCTCTTGCCCTTCGGCGGCGGCAGGCTGGCGGTCCAGCGCGATGAGCCGGTAGCAAAGCTCTACCAGCACCAGGCCGATCGCCGCCTCGGCCAGCGCCTCGGCAATCCCCCGGATGGCCAGGATTTCCAGCACCGCCGCCACGCTGATCGGGTCGGGAGCGACCGAATCTATCTCGCTCGCCACCGTCACGGGCAGCGTCACCAGCAGCGCTACCGCCCAGAAATGCTGCCGGACGAGGTGCGCGGACCGGCGCAACGCCGCGATAACCGGCCTGTTCTCGATCTCGATCACCGGCCCGACGACCGCGCAGAGGTTGATCGCAACCAGCCCCGGGATCACCAGCGCGACCAGCCCGACGACGACGAGCAGGACCACCAGCACGTCGGCCAGGACCAGGCGGCCCCACGGCAGGGTCCGCAGCACCCGCCGGACCGATGTGGTGCTTTCCTTGCCATCCTCCCCCTCGCCGACCAGCCTGCCGAGGAACCCGGACAGGAAGACCGGCCCCAGCAGGCTCACGCCGGACGCGCTCAAATCGGCGAGGAGCGACAGCGGCAAGTTGGCCCGGTCGACGAGGTCATCGACAGCGATCTCGGCCAGCGCGGTCACGATGGACACGACGATGGCGACGGCAAGAATCCGCCACACGTGACGCCTGCCCGCACGCGCCGCCGCCGCAACTATCTCGCCGACGGGCAGGGCCGGGCGGGGCTGGCCGCGGCCGGCCGCCCCGCGCTTCCCCGGCTCCGGCCGTTCAGCCGGCCGGCCGGACCGCCCGGCCTGCCGCCGGTCCGCCCCGCCACCGGCTCCCTGGTCCGCCTCAGCGAGACGTCGCTGCTCCTTCCGTCGTGACCGGCGAATCCTCATGGCATGCCACGCTACGTGGCACGATGCGGCACGTCAGAGCCAGGTGATCATTCTCCGGAGAGCACCCGGGCGCGGCCGGCTGGCCGGCTGGGCGGCTTCCAGCGGCAGCGGCATTAGCTGCGGCCTGCGGACCGCCAAGCCAAGACGGTTGATCCCGCTTGCCCGAGGCCGCCGTTAGAGCAGGCCCAGATCCACAGCCCGCTCTATCGCTGCCGAGCGCGATGACACCCCGAGCTTCTGGTAGATCGACCGCAGGTGGGACTTCACCGTGTTGTGCGAGATGTAAAGGGCCCCGGCTATCTGCACGTAGTTGCTGGTCGGCAGCAGGTTGAGTACTCGCGTTTCGGCGGAGGTCAGCGGCGCTGCGCCCGGGCCGCCGGATCGGGCCGCATCCGGCTGCGCGGCGCGCACCTCCACCGCCGCATCGATGAGCCGCTCCAGGAACGGATCCGGTTGCATCTGGGCTGAATGCTCGACCAGGTAACGGGTCACCTGGGGCGCGGTCGTAACAACCGTATGGAGGAAGCCTCCGTGACGTGCTGTCCGGAGCAATCCGGCGACGAGGCTAGCCACCTCGGGATCGCCGCGCTCGATCGCGGCGGCGGCCAGCAGCACCTGGCGGACCAGCGCGGCTCGCGGCGTCAGGTGCCCAAGCGATCGCTCGTCTAGGTACCCCAGGGCGGCGTGATGATCATTCGCGGCGAGGGCGACCCTGGCCAGCAGCAGACCGCGCCGCGCGGCGGGCAGGCCGTCCGCCAGCCCGGCCGCCGAGCGCAGGTCGCCAAGCGAAAGGCGCAACAGCGCCTCCATCTCGTCGGCCCGGGCGAGGAGCTCGGACTTCGTTCCGGCCAGGACCAGGCGCGCCGCTTCGACGCTCGCCAGCGCGTCGCGGATCTGCGCGCGGGCGGCCCAGATCGCGGCGCGGTCGAGCAGGGCAAGGAACTCAAACACGGGCCGGAAACGCTCAGATATGGCTAGCGCACGCTCGGTGAGGTGCTCCGCTGTGCCGAGATCCCGCCGCTCGAGCGCGGCGCCTGCCAGGGCGCGCAGGTAGTCCACCGCGAAGGGGTGCTGCTTGAATCCCAGGCGCGCCGCGGCCGCGTCGGCGGCGGTGGCGAGCTCGGCGGCCTCGGCCGGGTGCCCGGCGTCGAACCGGGCGATGGCCTGTGCCCCGCGCACATCGACGAGCCTGGCGGCCGCGGCCAGCGAGGGCATCGCCAGGGCCGTGGCGACCTCACGGTCAACCGCCTCGAAGTCTTCCAGCCAGGTATAGGCACGGAGCAGGATGAGCGGCACGCCGAAGGCCCACTCGTCGCCGAGCATGCCGCGCATCTCGATGCTCCGCGCGGCGAGGGCGTAGCGCACGGCCTCGGCCGCCGCACCGGTCAGCGCACAGTGCAGTGACCGCATCGCCGCGAGCCGGGCAGCCAGCCGCGAGTCAGGCGGGATCGCCGGCTGGGTGCGCTCGAGCAGGTCCAGGTACTCGCCACCGCGAGCCGCGTTGCCCCACAACAGCAGGTCGGCCGCCAGGGCCAGCAGCCGGTCAGGAGCATCTGCGAGCACCGAGGGCTCGACCATGCTGAGGTCGAGCGCCGACGGAAGCGCCGGATCGTGCAGGAGGTCGGCGGCCACCCGCTCTTGCAGCAAGGCCAGCGCCCGCCCGGCCTGCCGGGCCGCCAGGTAGTGGCGGGTCGCTCCCCGCGTGTCGTCCGCGGACTCCAGCCATTCAGCTACCCGGAGCTGGAGCGCGGTCTCCCGCGCCCGGTCCATGGCCAGCAGCTCGGCGCGCAGCACATGATGGACGAGATGGTGGTAGCGGTAGCTCGTCCGGTCATCATCGAGTGCCACGATGAAGAGGTTGGCCGCGTCGACGCGGCGCAGCAGCGCCGCCGCGTCCTGCCTGCCGGTGACGGCTGCGCAGGCCTCAGCGGTCAGCTCGTCCAGGACAGAGGTCTCCAGCATGAAGGCAGCCACCTCGGGTGACTGCTGCTCGAGAACCTCGGAGACGAAGTACTCGGCGATCGCGTTGCTGCGGACATCCAGCGCACGCGCCACCTGTGCTGGGTTCATGGCTCCGCGCAGCGTCAGCGCCGCCATCTGCAGGGCCGCGGCCCAGCCTTCGCTGCGCTGGTGCAGCAGCGCGAGCTCATCGGCGGCGACCTGCACGCCGAAGTTCTCAAGCAGAGCGCGGCTCTCGGCCAGCGAGAGATACAGGTCGCGGTCGCGAAGCTCGCATAGCTCACCTGACAGGCGCAGCCGGTGCAGCCGCAGCGGCGGGTCGGCGCGGCTGGCCAGGATCAGCTGCACAGTGCTGGCCGGCCATCGCGCCACGAGATCGGTCATGGCCCCGGCGGCCGCAGCCGCCGCGATATGGAAGTCATCAACGATGATCGTCGACCCGGCGGGCAGCTTCGCGGCGTCGTTCGTGATCGAGGCGGTCACGTCGGCGGACATCGCGCCGTCCATCGCGAGCAACTCGGCGGCATCAGCGCCGAACCAGGGCGCTATGGCCCGAGGGGCCTCGATGAACGCCGCCCAGAACCGGAGCGGGTCGGCGTCGGCCTCGTCACAGGACAGCCAGGACGTCGTGCCAGCATCTCGGGTGGCCGCCCAGCTCGACAGCAGCACGCTCTTGCCCGCGCATGAACGGAGCAGGCTGCGAGGCGCACAACGTGCAACCACGAACATTCGAGATCACTTTCATCGGCCAGGCGGGTACCGTGCTACGCGCCGAGTTCGACGACTGTGCGGTCAGCGTGGGCGCCGGCACCACCACGCTCCGTGCCGAACTCCTAGATCAGAGCGCCCTACTCGGGCTGATCCAGCGGGTCACCGGCCTTGGGCTCGAGCTCATCGAGGTACGCGTCGCGGCGCCGCTGGCCGCGGAATGACCGGGATCACATGGCCCTGCGGCTGACGTCACCAGGCCCGGAGCCCGGCATTTTCGGCCCAAACGGGCTATCGCGGCGAGCCGGCCACGAGCCGGCTCCGGCGCCCGCGCAGCGTGAGCGCCCGCTAGGCTGAGGACCAGGCGGCCAGCTGCATGTCCCGTCGCTCCGCCGTGCGCGCACTGTCCTGACCACTGTCAGCCGGCCGCGCCGAGCGGGTAGTCCAGCGTTCGGTGCAGCCCAGCGTGTCCAGGCAATACCAGCGGATGTCGGCGCAGGCGCTGGTCCCGTCGGCCACCATCTGGCTGGCCGGCAGGCGGATGCCGCACATCCAGCAGGACTCGACAACGGCAGGCCCCGCCGCGGCGAGGGTCCAACGCTCGTGATCGGGCATGATCAGCTCCCCTCCGGGACCAGCCGACGCGAACCTGGTTCCCCGTATGTCACCGTACATGTGCGCCATCATGACGCTTCCTCCCCGGCAAAGCGCCCCGGCTCACCGTCTGGACTCTCGAATCCCCCACGGTCCTACCATCGAATCACAGTCCGATAAACATACGGCAACCGTTCGGCCTATATGTGAGCCATTTCGGCGTGGCCTGTGGACATTTTCAATTCCGGCC
Source organism: uncultured Actinomycetes bacterium (assembly GCA_963786975.1). Taxonomy (GTDB): domain Bacteria; phylum Actinomycetota; class Actinomycetes; order Streptosporangiales; family Streptosporangiaceae; genus Palsa-506. The sequence continues at coordinate 60,735 of CAWBBE010000001.1, forward strand.
ACCGCGATCGGGCACGGACATTGTTTTCGCAGGTAACGGTCCTTCCAAAGGCGCGGTCAGCCGGGAATCCCCAGCGTTATCCCCACGTTACGCACAGATTTTCCGCGCCTTTGCACAAGTCATCCACAGGTCTGCGCACAGGCAAGCGCTGGCTTGCCGCGGCGCCCGCCTGGGCGACTGCGGGACCACGGCCAGGCCTCCGGACCGCGGGACGCGCGGCCGGTGCAGGCGGTCCCGGCGCCGGCCCTGCTGATTCTGCGCTGGCACTGCGGCACCCGGCGGCGGCAGCCGGGCCCGGGCCCGGCTGCCGGGGCCGTCCATCCGTGCCGCGCTGGCGCTGCTCGCCGGGGACCAGGACCATCTCGTCGGGACTGCCTGGACAGGGCATGCGCGCCGCCGGCTAGCCGGTGCGATTAGCCGTCTCGCCGCCACGAAGGCGAGAACATGACCTGAAGGGTTTGCCAGTACACCGGGGTGTCCTCTTGGCTGGCTTCCCCGCGCGGGGCAGCTGGCAGAACGCTAGCGGGGGCTTCTCGGCCCGCGTGCCGTGCCTGCAGGCGTTCTGTCGGCCGGCCTTCCTGCACCGGGTGGCCTGCCGACGACGGGTAAAGCCTCGGAGTCATAGGGGTTCCTTCAGCTCGGGGTCGCCGAGAAGCTTTGCTGGCCGTGGCGGCGGTTCCCCGTCGTGTCCTGGGTGGCAATAGTGTTGCGGATTTTTGCTGTTTCCTGCCGGACGTCAACCGCGACACGCCGGTGTTCTGCCCGGTATCCGGCCTGGGCGCGCTGAATGTTCCGTCAGGCCAGGGATTGGGCGGTGCAGGCCGGGGGGTTCGGCTCGGCAGCCACGTCTCAGCTCCGGATTTTCATCTCGTCCACGATGGCGCCCAGCGCCGCCGCCGTGGCTGGCGTGATCCCGAACCGGCCGGGATCGGGGACCGCGGCAGAGCCGTGCACGACACCTGCCTCCGCGGGCTCCCAGTTGATGCCGGCATGATCAAGGATGGCGCGCATGGGTGCGTTCTCGGCGATAACATCGGCGGAAAAGCGCGAGATGCCGTTGCGCCGGGCGGCGATGGCAACCGCTCCCATCAGCAGCGTTCCCAGTCCCCGTTCCTGGAACTCATCCTTGATCAGGAAGCTGATTTCGGCCGCTGCCCGGTCAGCAGCCAGCCGGACATAAGTGACGCCACCCACCAGGACGTCAGCACTGTCTACGGCCGCCCAGGCGAAGTGATCGACGTAGTCGATCTCCGTCAGATACCGGGCCAGCGCCGGAGTTACCCGTTCCCCGCCGAGGAAACGCCGGTAGCGCGTCCTCGCCGAGAACAGCGGCTCCCCCTGCATAAGCTCGCGCTGGTCGCCGGGGCAGATCGGGCGGAGCCCGGCGGTGCTGCCGTCGCGGAACGTGACCGGCACCGGAACCATGCTCGCGGCCAGGCGCTGCCGGGCCTTGATCACCGCGACAATCGCATCCCGGTCACTTAACACATCGCCGCCAGCCAGCACAAGGAAGGATCATGTCAGCTATCTTGACCTATCTGCCCGGCGGCGAAACACTCACCCGGCCGGCTAAATGCGGCGGCGGAAGCAACGTGTAGCCCAATGGGTAAGTGCTAGGTCGCGGCAGGCTTGATATGGTCAGGCGCCGTGGGCGGCATTGCCCCTGGCGCCTAGTCCGGCCGGAGCCGGAGACTGGATTCCGCCCGTTCCCGCCGCGCGAGGCGCTACTGATCACTTCACTGCCTTACCGCCAGGGCAGGCAGCCTGACAGTCGGCAGGAGCCGGTCAACGTGAAAGGAATTGCCATGGCTGCCCTGGCATTCACCATCGACCCGGATGAGTTACTGGGGTTAAGTGCCCTCATCGAAATGGGCCGGGCGGCGGATACCGGTGATGCTGACCCAGTTACCGGCACCGATGCCGTGCGCAAGGCGCGGGCGCTGATGCGCAGGGCGCTGGCGGACGAGCTGGAGGAAGCTGGCCTGCCGTGGGCTCCGTCCGCGGAAGCAGTCAGGAAGCGCGCCGCCGCGGCCGCGCCGCCGGCCAGTGCCATGAGCAGGCTCAGCAGAAACAAGAAGGTGCGGAAATACCTCAGGTACGTTATGACCGTCGCGGTATTGGTCGTGCTCTGGGGCGGTTACATCCAGCGATGGAAGTGGACGGGCTTCCCGGCGAACGATCAGCTGTGGGACTGGCTCAGCCTCCTGCTGCTGCCGGTCGTCCTGGGCACTATCCCGCTCTGGATCCAGAACCGGGAATTCATCGGGCGGCCCAGGCGCGTTGCCTACGCAGTCGTCATCATGGCATCGGCCGGGTTCGTGATCGCCAGCTACCTGATCCCGCTTAACTGGACCGGATTTCCTGGCCAGACGCTATGGACCTGGTTTGAACTGATCCTGCTGCCGGTGGCGCTGACCGGGACGATGGCGCTGACCAGTACGCCGGCCCGCCCGCTGCGCCCGTATCAGCAGGCAGTCGCTGCCGCCCTTGTCACCGGGTGGATCGTTACCGTGATCGGCGGCTACGCTCTGCAGTGGGCTTGGACTGGCTATGCCGGAAACACTCTGTGGGACTGGCTCGGCCTGCTGCTGCTGCCTTTGGTGTTCCCGACCATCCTGCTTCCGGCATTGCTCAAGTGGGTCTCGGGCGATGCGGCGGGGCGCGCCACGCAGGCGCGCGAGGCGGCGATAGCGCACACTGGACCGCCGGCCGGCCGGATGCCTTAATAGCCTGCGGCCGCGCAGATCGGCGGTGCCCGGGTTTCACTGGCTGTCGTACTCGTCGTGGCGGCGCCACCAGAAGCCGGTCTCGTTGCGGCCGCGCGGCGCGCGGTCGAGCCACTGGTACATGCCCCACAGGCCGTCCAGGCCCCGCTCGTAGGCTGAGTAGGTGTGGTAGACGGCGTCATCCTCGATGGCGAACGCGCTGACACCGGGCCCTTCTCGCCGGTACGTTTCCCAGTCGGTTCCGACAATGCTGGCTGCGAACTCGTCGCGCCCGGAACTGTCCTGGCCGGCTGGCGGCCGGAAGTCCGTCGTGCGGAAGTTGTACTCGACGGCTCCCGACTGCCACTGCTCGCTGGTGATCGCCGCCTGGAAGTCGTAATTGAAATCGCTGCCGGATGAGGATGCCCAGCGGAAGGTCCAGCCCATCCGCCGCTTGTACGCCTGCAGCTTGGCGAGCGGAGCCCGCGACACCGCGCAGAGCGTGACGTCGTGATTCGCGAGGTGGACAACGGAGCCGTTGAAGCCGTCCGCGATCGCCGAGCATGACGGGCACCCCGCAGCGTAGTCGGGCCCGAACATGAAGTGATAAATGAGGAGCTGCGAGCGTCCTGCGAAGAGATTGGCGAGGGACGCCGGGCCCTGTTCGGTCTCGAAGCGGTACTCCTTGTCGATCTGGACCCAGGGCAGCTCCTGCCGCCGCCGCGCCAGTTCGTCGCCGCGCCGCGTCAGCGCCTTCTCGGCCTCGAGCAGCTCCAGCCGGGCAGCTAGCCACTCCGCACGTGTTCCGGTCTTGTGATCGGTCACAGTCCTCTCCCTTTCTTGTCGTTACGGCTTTCTTGCCGTCGCTGCTCCGGCGCCGGTCACGAACCCAGATGCTGTCTGAGGGCGTCGAGGCTGGAATCCCAGTCACGGGCCAACGCGGCGAGGAACTGCTGCGCGACCTGGATAGGGGCCGACTGGAGCCGGTAGCGGACCCGGCGCCGCTCGCCGGGCTCGGCGATGACCAGCCCGGCCTCGGTGAGCAAGCCAAGGTGCTTGGTGATCGCCTGGCGGGTGATCGGCAGCCTGGCGGCCAGGTCTGTCGCGGTGGCCGGCCCGCGGGACGCGAGCACGCCCAGGATGCTCCGCCGGCTGGGATCGGCCAGCGCGGCGAAGACCTCGGCGGCGACGGACTCCGGGTCACGCGCGGGCATCGAGGTATTCGGCAAGCTCACCCAGCTCGTTCCGCCATCCCTCGACGTTGCCGCCGTAGGCGCCGGAGTAAAGGTCGTCGGGCAGTTGCGCGAAGCCGGATTCGACCACGGTGAGCTGGGTCCCCTCGGCCGCCGGCTCAAGGGTGAACTCGACATAGGTACGGCGCGGATCGTCGGCCGGCAGGCCACTGATGCCCCAGGTGTAGCCGAACACGTGCGGCGGCTCGAGGCGCTCGATGCGCAGGTCGGCGCGGTGGCCACCGTCCCAGGACAGCTGGGCGAGGCCGCCGACGCGCAGGTCGACGGTCGCCTTCTGGCCGAACCAGGTGCCCAGCCCCTCAGCGGTCGTGATCGCCTCCCACACTTTCGCCGGCGGGTGGGCGAGGCTGATGCTGCGCTCGATCCGATCGGGAAAGCCCATCACGCACCTCCACTTATTGCAACCATCTGGTTGCCATCAACATATGGCAACCAGATGGTTGCGTCAAGTCCGCCGGCCTGAACGGGGGCGCACCGCGGTGGTGTCATGCTCGCGGCGGGCCCGCAGCAGGCGGCCACAGGCGGAATGCTCGGCATGGCCGCGCTGCCTCGCGGCGGCTGACAGCACGGGCGGGTAGTGTCTTGCTGGTGGACGGCATCCATGACCTAGGCGGGATGCAGGGTTTGGGGCCGGTGGCCCATTCCCCGGCGGAGCCCGCCTTTCAGCACGGGTGGGAGGCGGTGGCCCGGGCGCTGCTGCAGGTCGTGGCCGGCGCGGTCGAGGCGAGTGGCGGCGAGTTCCGGCACTCGATCGAGCGGATGGCGCCGGGCCATTACCTGACGTCGGGATACTACGAGCACTGGCTCACCGCAGCGGCCACGCTCGCCGTCGAGCATGGCCTGGTGACCCGCTCAGACCTCGAGGCGCGGGCCGGCGGGCCGTTTCCGCTGAGCGGCCCGGTGCTCGCACCGCCTGTCACCGACCCGGGGCCGGACGTCGCGGAGCCCCGGTTCAGCGCGGGCGACCGGGTCCGGGTGCGGGAGTGGCATCCGCCCGGCCATACCCGCTGCCCGGGTTACGTGCGGGGCAAGACCGGGAGGGTGGTGCGGGTGGACGGCATTCACTCAGTGCCTGATATCGAGGCGCACGGCACCGCCCGCCGCCGCGAGCCGACGTATTCGGTCCGGTTCGACTCCGCCGACCTGTGGCAGGACGGACAGCGCGGCGCGTCGGTGCATGCCGACCTATGGGACAGCTACCTGGAGCGGTCATGAGCGAGGCGAGCCATCATCCGGCCGCCGTGTCGCCGGTCGAGCAGCGGGTCGCGGCGCTTGAGGCGCTGCTGACCGAGCGCGGGCTGGTACCCGAGGGCTTCATCGAGGAGACCACCCGCCGTTATGAGTCGGAGATCGGCCCGATGAACGGGGCGAAGGTCGTGGCCCGGGCCTGGACCGATCCTGAGTACCGGCAGCGGCTGCTGGCTGAGGGCACCGCCGCGATCGCCGAGCTCGGCTTCAGCGGGCCGGAGGGTGATCACATGGTGGTCGTGGAGAACACTCCCGAGCTGCACAACGTGATCGTCTGCACGCTGTGCTCGTGTTATCCGTGGCCGATCCTGGGGCTGCCGCCGGCCTGGTACAAGGACCCTCCGTACCGGGCCCGGATGGTCCGGGAACCCCGGACGCTGCTGGCCGAGATGGGCTGCCGGCTGGCGGACCACGTCGAGATCCGGGTGTGGGATTCATCCGCCGAGGTCCGTTACCTCGTGCTGCCCCAGCGGCCACCGGGGACCGGGGGAATGACCGAGGCTGCGCTGGCCGGGCTGGTGACCCGGGACTCGATGATCGGCGTGGCATGCCTGTGACCGGGCAGCTGAGCCTGCAGGAGCTGGACCTGCCCCGCCGGAACGGCGAGCTGGCCTTCGACGCACCCTGGCAGGCCAGGGTATTCGCCCTCGCGGCGGCAGCCGTTGAGCACGCGTTCGGTGGCGACCGGGAACCATTCCGGCAGCAGCTCATCAAGGCCATCGCCGCCGAGCCCGGCCGCCCGTTCTGGGAAAGCTGGACCGCCGCGCTCGAGGCCCTGGCCGAGACCCTGCCGGAGCCACCCCGCCCTGACCGGGCATGACCAGCAGCAGCCAGCGGGGCCGGGCTGACTCCGGCAGCGGTTTGGTCACGGAACGTATCAACGGTCGTGCGTGGTGCTCTACCCGGTGAAGGGACACGCATCCGGCGGGGCACGCCGCCGGCCCGGGGAGGGCATCATGCATCCGACGTTCGTGAAGCTGTTCATCGAGGCCGACGCCGATGATCTGCTGGCCGAGGAGGAAGACAGGCGCCGCCGCTCGCGCCCGTCCCGGCGCAAGCAGCCGGCCATGGCCGTGCGGGCCGCCCCTGGCGACCGGAATCTCCGGCCGCGGCCGGCCCGATAGGCCATCACCCGCCCCGGGGCACCGGTCTCTCCGATCAGGTCGGAGGTGGCGGGTAGCTGCGGCCGACTTGTTCCGCCAGCATTGTCATCTCGTATGCGACCAGGTCGAGGTCGGCTTCGGCACTGGCGAGCACGGCGAGGCTTGAGCCGTCATCGATCGCCATGATCACGAGAGTGCCCCGTTCCATGGCGACCAGGCCCTGGGTGACGGCACCGCCGTCGAGTATCCGGGCTGCGCCGACGGCCAGGCTGACGAAGCCGGAGGTAATCGCGGAGAGCATCTCCAGGCGATCGGGCTGCACCCGGCCGGACGCCGCCAGCGGGACGCCGTCCGAGGACACGACGAGAGCGTGCCGCACATGGGGGACGCGCTCGGTGAAGTTGGTGATGAGCTGGTCGAGTCCCCGCGGATGAAGGACCGGATCCACGTGCTCCCTCTCAGCCGTCCCTGGCCGGCCGATCCGCGTCGCCGTCCGGCCCGGACGCCGCCCTGGCCCGGCGGGAGCCTCGCTGGAAACTGGCTAGCCTGCCCAGCGCGACCTGCGCCGATTCGGCGGCCGGGGCTTGCCCTGCGTCCCGGCCGGCCGCAGCACCGGGGACGAGGCTGGCCTGCGGAATCCGCCGCGGCAGCCCGGCGGCGGCCCGCCCGGCAGGGGCCCGCCCGGCGGCGGCCGATCCGGCGCGGCCCTGGCCATCAACCGCCGGGCTGGCAGCCGACGCCGCCGCCGGCCGGCCAGCGCCGGCGGCCTCCCCGGTGGCCGGCGCCGTGGCCGGCTGCCCGGCCGGGGCCGGCCGCCTCCCAGCTCGCCGCGCCGGAGCAGGGTCCGGCTGCGGGTGCGGAAATAGTCGGATTCGACGGATTCGAAAATCGGCAGCGCGCCGCCCGGCTCCGTGCCTGCCGGCTCCGGCACGGTGACGGCGATGGGCGCGGCTCGGCCCGTGGATGGCAACGGCGTGCTCAGCGGCACCGGGGCCGCAGCGGGCATGGCGACCTCAGGCCCGGCGGCCGTCTCCGGCCTGGCGCCAAGCTCCGGCCCGGCGGCCAGCCGGGCCGCCGGCGTCCGCGGAATCCGCGGCCGCGGCCGCGGCGCCGGCGCCCTGGCCGGCCCTACCGCGGAACCCCTCGCCAGGTTGCCCGGGCCAGCCACGGCGCCTGGCGTCCTCCGAGATCAGCGCGACGGGAAGGTGCACCTCGGCGGTGGTACCGCCGCCCGGCGGCAGGGCCAGCGTCACCTTGATGCCGTGCCGTGCGGCCAGGTGCGCGACCGTGAACAAGCCCATCTGCCGGGTGACGCCCGCGTCCGCGAGTGGCGGGTGGGCCAGCCGCTCGTTGAGCTGCCTCAGCTGATCCTCGGGCATGCCCTTTCCGCCGTCGACGATGCTGATCAGCAAGCCGCCGCCGCGCACTGTGTGCCCGCACACGATTACCCGGGTCTTCCTGGCCGAGAACGTGGCGGCGTTCTCCAGCAGTTCGGCGAGCATGTGCACGGTGTCGGCCGCAGCGCTGCCGCTGACCGAGATGCCCTGCTGGAGGTTGAGGTTGACCCGGTCGAACTGCTCGATCTCGGATACCGCGGCCCGCAGCATGTCCATCAGGGTGACCGGCTCGGTCTGGCGGCCGGGTGCCTCGTGTCCCGCAAGCACGAGCGCGCTGTCTGAGTTGCGCCGCATCCGGGTGGCCAGGTGGTCTAGCTGGAAAAGGCCGGCCAGCCGTTCCGGGTCATCTTCACGGAGCTCCAGGCTGTCGATCAGCCGCAGCAGGCGTTCCAGCAGGGCATGGCTGCGCCGGAAGAAACTGGCGAATACGGCACTGATACTGCCGCGCAGCCGGGCCTCTTCCCCGGCCAGCCGCACCGCTTCCCGCTGCATCTGGTCGAATGCCCGGGTGACCTGGCCGATCTCCTCGGCGGACAGCACGTCGACCGGCGGCATGGGGAGCGGGCGTCCGGAGTGCCCGGCCACGCGAAGCCAGCGGCGCCCGGCGGGCAGCGCCGCCCGGGCGACATCCGGCGCAGCTGCTTCAGGCCGTCGCAGCGTGCGCGCCATGGACCTGGCCATGATCACGGTGGCCAGCAAGACGAGGGCCAGCACGGCCAGCGCCGCGCCGCCGGTGATTGCCGCGGACCGCATCGCGCCCCGCTGCAGGGCCCGGGCGTAAGCCGTGATCCAGGTCGCCAGCTGCTGCTCAGCCTGGCGCATCCAGCCGACCGTGGAGGACATTCCGGCCTGCCACTGCTGGCGGGCTTGGGCGCCGAGGGCCAGCGTGCCATCGCCGCCCGCGGTCGCGCGCTGCTCCACCGCCCGGGCCTGCGCGGCCGGCGGCCCGGCCAAGGTATCGGTGAGAGCCGAGCGCTCCTCAGGAGTCGCCGAGCCCTGGAACGAGATGAGGTCGCTGGCCTGCTGCGCCTGGGCACTGATCAGTGCGGTGACCGCGCCGGGCCAGAAGTGGCCGTCGGCGAGCGCCGCGCCGAGGATGGCCTGCTGCGCCGAGGCCTGGTCCTGCATCCTGGAGAGCGACCCGAGCGCGCGCACGCTGGTGATGAGCGCGGAGTTGCCGCTCCGGTCAGCGATGGCGTCGGTCACCGGGAACAGCCCGGCCGTGGCCGCGGAATAGCCGCTGATCACGGCCAGCTCCGGAGCGTGACTGTACGCCGCCTGGCTGCGCAGGCCGGGCAGCTTGGCGATGCTGGCCAGGACCATGGCCGCCCCGGCCCGCGGCTGGGCCGGGAGGCCGCGGCCAAGCTGGCGAACCTGCCCGCGCACCGTGGCCGCCCGGCTGTCGGTGATCGCGTACTGCCGCCGCAAGGCAACCAGGCCCGCGGCCGGGCGCCCCGCCGCGATGAACGACGCGGTGCCGGCTCGCTCGTCCTCCATCGCCTGCGCTAAGCCGGTGACCTGCTGGCCGAGCACCGCGAGCTGGCCGACCTGGCCGTACGCCGCGGCGCTGCTCGTCGCGCCGGTAACCCGCAGCCCGGCCAGCGCCAGGCCCAGCACCGTCGGAATGGCCACCACGGCGATCAGCCGCGGCGACCCGCCAGTTCCGCGGGGCCGGCGCCGAGGGTGCGCCGCGCTGCGCGGGCACCGCGCCGGGAGGTGCGGCATCGGCCGAACTGGACTGGCTCATTGCGCGTCCTTGCTGGTCTCGGAAATTGCTTTCGGGGCAACCGGGCAATTCTCCAGGCCGCCTTAGGCATCAGGCGAGAAGATCACCTTTCCCCCCGTTCCTCCCAAAGACGATACCTCTGGGCAAGTCTGCCGGGATACCGTCCTGATAGAGAGTCCCGTCACGGCCCGGTGCGACCAGGGCGGCCGCCCAGCTCCACGGGCCGGCCGCCAGCGAACGGTGCCTCCGCGGCCGGGCACCGGTGCCCGCCCAGGTAACTAACGGTGAGCAGGAAACGGTGATCCGCAGCCTCGGCAGCCAAGGTAATCGCGCTGCGCGGCGAAATGCCAGGCGGATAGCAGGGCCGCCGGCCGGCCGTGCTGAGCATGCGGATAGCGCGGCCATCAGCCCTGGCCTAGCTGTCGGCCGGCCTTGCTGAGATGAGCGATGCGAATACCACAGTGGAGCTGAGGTAATGGCCGCTGGCCTGGTCGAAAGCGCCGCCGCACGTTATCAGGTAAAGCGCCGCGTGGCGGTTAGCGCCGTAGATGGTTTTCGCCGGGAAACTGGATTTGAGGTATTGGCGTACGCCGGTGATGCGGAAGACGGCGATGAGCCCGTCGGCGAGCCGCACGTCGATGCTGTCCCCCGGGCGGAGGGCGCCCAGGCGGAAGAAGACAGCGGGCCCGTGGTAGCTGTCGAGGTGACCTTCGATGACCGACGCCCCGATCTGGCCGGGCGTTGCCGAGTACTTGAACCATGCGGCCTCATCAGCGCTCGTGGGCAGCGGCGGGACCTTGATCGTGCCGTCGGAGTTGACCCCCAGACGCAGTAGCTTCGAGCTCACGCCGATGGCCGGGATATCGACCGACACCGGCAGTGAGCGCTGCAGCGACGGCCCCCGGGCGCTGCCTCCGGACAGCCCGGTAATGCCGGCCGCGGCCAGCGCGGGCTGCGGCGCATGCTGCTGGGCGCTGACCGCGAAGCCGATAGCGGCGGCCCCGCCCGCCACGAGCAGGAGGCCGGCCGCTCCGGCCACGCGGGCACGCAGCCTTCGTGACGTGCTGGGCTGGGGCGCGTTCCCGCTCTGCGGCCAGGACATGACCACGCGTAGCCCGGCTATGCACCGCCACTCTGCATTGCCCAACGGCGCCGTCTCTCCCTCCGCCTTCCGCAAGGTGCCCTAATCGCGTAACCTAAAATTCCAATGATGAACAGGCCATTGCAGGTTTGTGCCGTCCATGGGCTTTACCCTTATGGCCGCCTGCGCTTCCGACCTGCCTTGGGCAGGCGTGCGCCGCGGCCGGGCCAGCAGTGATTTTCTTCCGATGCCAGGACCGGGAAACGGGTGCGCCACCTACCGGACGCATGAGGAGGCCCATAAGCATGAGGAGGCCCATAAGGATGCGCACAGCCATCATGGGGAGGGGATTCAGCGCCAGACTGACCGCGGCCGGCTGCGCCACCCTGATCATACTCATTTCCGCGTCAGTCTCGGCCTGCTCGACGTCCTCGCCCTCACCGACACCCACTCCATTCTCACCCCCGGTAGGCGGCTCGGCAACAGCAACTTCCCGGCCTGGCGGTACGGCCCAGGCCAGCTCGCCTGGCAAGAGCGCTAGCGCTGGCGCCACGGCTAAGTCATCGGCAACGCCGGCCAAATCTGCAGCGCCGTCGGCAACGCAGCGGCCTCCGGCCTCGCCGTCGGCTACGCCGAGCCGGTCGGCCAGCCCGTTCGTCGCCGGCGCGCCGGCCACTGGCGGCGGCGGCACGGCCGGATTGCAGCACACCTTGCTCTTCGGCCTCGGCGGAATGGCGCTGCTGGCCGGCGCCGGGAGCCTGGCCTACCGCAGAAGGATCATCAGGAATCGCTGACACGCCAGCCGCCGGGCCCTTTCCGGCAGCCGTCCCGCGGGCGGTTGCCGTTATTTCCGGTGCCGGAACGGCGTGCTGACGGTGATGGAATCGGGGAACCAGCGGGCCCCGCCGGGAGTGGCCGGGTTACCGCAGTTCACCTGCAGGTACCTCATCGCCGGGCCGAGGCCGGCCAGCTGGTCCCGCGGCGGGAACCCGTAGCTGTCGCGGATGACGTAGGTCAGCGTCCCGGTATAGCTGCGGCTGGTCATCGTGCCGGTGCCGCGGACGTCCAGGCCCTGGGTGCCGCGGAAGCCGAAGTAGAGGTCGCGCGAAGAGCCCGGCAGGGCAAAGCGGATCGGGCGCAGCGGGGGCCCGGACAGCCGTACCCGTGACCGGCCCGCGCGGAGCTGGCTCAGCACGGCCGCCTGGACGTGCCGGCTGAGGTCCCGGAAGGCGCTGCTGGCCCGTGCCTCCCGGGCGATCCGCGATCCTGCGCCGAAATTCACCGCCGTTCCCGGGCCGGCCAGGAAATGGGCCAGCAGCGTCGCCGAGGCCGGTGCCCCGGCGAGGGCAAAGCCCACGGCGGTGGTTTTCCCGAGCGCCTTGTCGCGGCGGAATTTCCCGCGCTGGCAGGTCGCCGCGGGGTCTTGCGCGCGGGTGTCCTGGCTCGGGCCGGGAGGCACCGGAACAGCGCCGCTGACGGTGAAATCAGCGCGGCCGGCGGCCCGCCGCGGGCGGCTGGCGGCCGGCGGCGTCCCCGACCCGGCCGACGGATGACGCGGCGCGCCCCCGGCCGGGCCGGAATCCGCGGCCGAGCAGCCGCCCGCCACCAGCGCCAGCGACACCGCGGCGATGACCTGCCACTGGCAGCTACGCCCGCGGAGGCGGCCAGGCCGCGCCAGGCAACTCACCCATGCCCCCAAACTGGTAACCCGTCGCTGATGGATTCCTGGCCCGGCAGGCCCGGGCGGCGCTGGCCCACCCTGGCCCGGGACCAGCCTCTCATCTGTCAGCCGGCCCGCTGGCCCACTTCGCCTGCCGGGGCGGCCCGGCCGCGGCCGGGCGGGCTCGGGGCTCAGCCCATGGCTGCCGCCAGTCGCGCGCGTTCGGCCTGGCTGAACGGCACCGGCCTGCGGTGGCCGGCGTCCCAGCGGACCGTGACCACCCGCGCCTCGGCCGCCGCCTGCCCGGACGGCGTAAGGATCGTCTCGCGGGTCGTCAGGCTCGTCTTCCCCAGGTGCTCGACCGCTATCCGCACCGTCACCCGCCGGTCCGGGTAGCGGACCTCCGCGCGCAGGTCAACTTCGATCCGGGCAACGACGTAGCGCGGCTCGCCCAGGGCCCGGGTGTAGAGGGCGTCCCGGCCTTCCTCAAGGTAGGTCAGGAACACCGCGTGATTGACATGGCCCAGGGCGTCCACGTCACGCCACCGGACGTCGACCGGGTACTCAAAGATCGGGCTCATGCGCTCACTCCCTTGACCGGCGCTCAGGAACATCGGGCGTGGCGGCATCGTGCCAGCCGCCCGCATCCCGGCTGCCTGATCGCGCCGGCGGTGCGGCCTGCGGACTGCGCTCCGGTGTCAATGCGCCGGAAAGCCCCCTCAGCCGGGCGGTTACAGTGCACCATTGTGCCGAATGCCCTAGCACATTCGTTCGCATGCTGTGGCCGGGCAGGGCCCGGGCCGTGGCGCGCCTCACACCCTCAGAGGTTGCGGTGGCACAGCCCGCTCGCCCAGGCAGCAGACCCGTCATCCGGGCCGCCGTCGCGGTCATGCTGCTGGTGGCAATCGGCGGCACGCTGCTGGTGCCCATCTACGCGCGGTCGACGCCGAAGCTGGGCGACTTCCCCTTCTTCTACTGGTACCAGCTGATCTGGGTGCCCGGGGTCGCCATCGCGTGCTGGCTCTGCACCGTGCTGCTGAAAACTAGGCCAGCCCGCGATATCAGGCACCGGAAGGGCGGGCGGGCGCGGCTGTGAATCACCTGAATGCGGTCTCCCTCACCGTCCTCGTCGTCGCATTCCTGATCGTGACCTTGATCGGCTTCGCGGCCGCCAGGTGGCAGCCGGCCGAGGACCCGATGCACCTCAACGAGTGGGGTCTCGGCGGCCGCGGATTCGGGACCTTCACCAGCTGGTTCCTGCTGGGCGGCGACATTTACACCGCGTATACGTTCATCGCCGTGCCGGCGCTGGTATACGCCGTCGGCGCGGTGGGCTTCTACGCGCTGTCATACACGATCATGGTCTTCCCGATCGCGTTCATCTTCGCCCCGCGGCTCTGGTCGGTCGCCCGCGCACGCGGTTACGTTACCCCCGCCGAATTCGCCCGGGGGAGGTACGGATCGCAGGGCCTCGGGCTCGCGGTGGCGGTGACCGGGATCCTGGCCACCATGCCTTACATCGCGCTGCAGCTAGTCGGCATCGAGTCGGTGCTGACCGTGATGGGCGTCGGCAGCAACTCCGGCAACGCGTTCGTCCGGGACCTGCCGCTGATCATCGCGTTCGTCATCCTGGCCGGATATACCTATGTGGTCGGCCTGCGCGCGCCGGCCCTGATCGCATTCGTCAAGGACACCCTCATCTACGTGACGGTCATCGTCGCGATCATCTACATCCCGGCCCGGCTGGGCGGCTGGGGGCACATCTTCAGCGCCTCCTCGGCGCACCTGAAGACGGTCAACCCGGCGACCGGCAAGCCGTTCGGCGGCCTCGTCGTGGCACCGGCCGGAGAATGGGCCTACGCCTCCCTCGCGCTCGGGTCCGCGCTGGCGCTGTTCATGTACCCGCACGCGGCCACCGGCGTGTTCGCCGCCAGGCAGCGCGACGTGATCCGGCGCAATATGGCCATGCTGCCCGCCTACTCGCTGGTGCTCGGGCTGATCGCGCTGTTCGGCTACATGGCCCGGGCGACGCCGGCCGTGAACGCCGGCGTCAAGGCCGGCGGCGGCAACGCGCAGCTATCCGTGCCGCTGCTGTTTGAGCATATGTTCCCGAGCTGGTTCGCGGGGGTCGGCTACTCCGCGATCGTCATCGGCGCGCTCGTCCCCGCGGCCATCATGTCGATTGCCGCGGCGAACCTGTTTACCCGCAGCATTTACAACGAGTTCTTCAGGCCCAATGCCACCCCGGCCCAGGAAACCCGGGTGGCGCGGCTGGCCTCGCTGATCATGAAGGTCGGCGCGCTGGGCTTCGCGCTCGAGCTGAACAAGACGTTCTCGATCAACCTGCAGCTGCTCGGCGGAATCTGGATCCTGCAGACCTTCCCGGCGATCGTGATCAGCCTGTATACGCGCTGGTTCCACCGCTTCGCGCTGATCGCAGGCTGGGCATCGGGGATGGCGTACGGCACTATCCAGGCGTACCGGACGCCCGGCGGCGGCCAGGCGCATTTCGGCGCCTCCACCGCTCCGGTGTTCGGGCACATCACCTACATCGCGGTTGCCGCTCTCGTCGTCAACCTGGCCGTCGCGACCGGGCTCACCCTCGTCCTGCACGCGATCGGGCTGCCGAACGGGCACGACGAGACCCTGCCTGCCCACTACACCGCCGACCCGATAGGCGGGACCGCCGCCGCGGCAAGAGCCCGCGTCACGCTGCCGCCGGCCGCGCGGACCGCTGACCGGCGAACGGCCGCCCGGCCCGCTGACCGGCAGTCGGCCGCCCGGCCCGCTGACCGGCGAACGGCCGCCCGGCCCGCTCACCGGCAGCCGGCCGCCCGGCCCGCTGACCGGCAGCCAGCCGCGCAATCTCCTGACCCCGACCCTGATCCGGCCATCGCCCTGCGGGCCAGGGACTGACCCAGGCCCCGCTCGCCCGCTTCCGTCCGGTGGTGCTAACACGACGGCCCGCCGGGGGCTGGCCGCCTTGGCGCGGTCGCCGGTCCGAGGGATGCTGAGGTGGTTAGACGGGGGTTGCCGTGCGGGCTGTCGTGCTGGTGCTCCGCGGCCGGTTCCGCCAGCACTGGAAGTCGTGGCTGGCGCTCAGCCTGCTCATCGCCGTGGCCGGCGGGTTCGTGCTGTCCGCGGCGTCGGCTGGGCGCCGGACCGCGGCCGCCTTCCCCGACTATGTAACCCGGCATGGCTACGACATCGTGGTGTACAGCCTGCGCCCGCAGCCGCAGTTGGCCCGGCGGCCGGAGGTCGCGTCGGTTACGCCGGTGCTGGCACCGATCAGCGGCCGGCCGCGCTGCGCGTCCTGCCGCAAGCCGATCGATAACAGCAACTTCCTGGTCTCCGAGGCATCGCCGCGGCACCTGTCGCAGTTGGTGACGCTCCTTTCCGGGCGGATGCCACACCAGTCTGATCCCTCCGAGGTGCTGGCGTCCTTCCCGCTCGCCCAGGACAACGACGTGCGCATCGGCTCGGTGATCCGGGTATCGTTCATCAGCCCTTCGGAGCTGGCCACGGGCCGGCCGGACCGGCCGCCGATGCCGAGCCCGGCGCTGCGGGTGGTGGGCATCGTCGCCGCCGAGAACGAGTTCCCCATCGGGGTCAGCCCGCACTACGACCTGTACGCGACGACAGCGTTGGGCGCGGTAAATCGCCGCGCGGCGCTGCTGCACCTGTCCTATGTGCGGCTGCGGCGCGGGGCGGCCGGCCTGGCCGGCTTCAAGAGCCGGCTCGGCTCGCCCGGCATAGTCGGCACAGATGACCTGGACACGCTGGCCGGCGAGGTAGAGGGCTCCATCCGGCCGCAGGCCATCGGCTGGTACGCGCTGGCGGCCCTGGCCGCGCCTCGGCGTGCAGTGCCCGCCGGGGCGCGGCCAGCCCGCCTGCCAGCGCGCGGCCCGGCACGGCATGGCCTCCATCGTGATGGTCCGCGCCGCGGCCGGGCCGGCCGGAAATGCGGCGCTGGCCCGGCACATCCGTAAGTACCCGGCCCTCACCTACCGGCCAGGACAGCCGATCTCGCTGGTCAACTTCGGCGAGTCGGTCAACTTCCCGCTGCTGTTCGGGGTGGCTCTGTCGCTGTTCGGTGCCGCCACGATGCTGCACCTGCTGC
Source organism: uncultured Actinomycetes bacterium (assembly GCA_963786975.1). GTDB lineage: Bacteria > Actinomycetota > Actinomycetes > Streptosporangiales > Streptosporangiaceae > Palsa-506. The sequence goes on from CAWBBE010000001.1 coordinate 77,028, forward strand.
TGGTCAGCGTGGCCAGGCGGCGGAACGAGGCCGGGTTGCTGAAGGTGCTCGGGTTCGTCCGCCGCCAGGTCGCCGCGGCGGTGTGCTGGCAGGCCACCGCGATAACGCTGGTCGGGATCGCGGTGGGCGTGCCGGTCGGCATCGCGACGGGCAAGGTGCTCTGGCGGGTGTTCGCCACGAACTTCGGCGTGGTGCCGGTGCCAGTCGTCCAGCCGGTGCTGCTGGCGGCGCTGGTGACCGGGGTGCTCGCCGCCGCCAACGTGCTCGCCGCGATCCCGGCGCTGCTGGCCGCGCGATCACATCCGGGCCGGCTGCTCAGGACGGAGTTAGCCGGCCCGATGTGACCGTGCCGCGGCGACGGCCGGGGGTCAGGCCTGCTGCGCGCGGCCGAGCCGGTCCGCGCGCTGCGACCGCATCGGCTCGGCGAGTTCCATCGAGGCGAACGCGGCCGGCCAGCTGTCCGGACCGTATCCCGTGCCGAGATCGCCATGGTGGAGCTCAACCTCGACCAGCCGCCTGGTCAGTAGCTCGGCGGCCGGAAACCGGGCCGAGTCCAGCAGCCGCACCCGGAACCGCCAGGCCTCGTCGGGCAGCTGCCCGGTGATGGCCCGCAAGGCCATCGCCGAGCTGGCCAGGTCGTCCATGAGCTCCTTCGCCCGCAGGCGCGCGCCAAGCTCGATGTCGGCCGCCCGTGCCTGCGCGCTGCGGTAGCCGGGGCGGTGCTGCCCTGATCGTGCCCCGATCAGCAGGTTCCGCATCGCGTCAGCGCCGCGGGCCAGGTGCGCCAGCACATGCGCCCGGGTCCAGCCCGGCAGCAGCGACGGCGCCCGCAGGTCCGGCTCGGCGATCACCCGCGCCGCGCCGAGCAGCCGCTGCGTGGCGTGGTCGACCTGGTCGCTCAGCTCACGTTGGCCGGCGTCCATCCGCTCACCTTAATCACGAAATGAGTTCCGGCTGGCCGCCGCCGGGGTCATCTCGCTGGCCTTTTCCCGGAACGCGGGGACTTCTGGCGCGCGGCAAGGGACGTTGGTCCGGTGTCCGCGTCAGCACCTGGCCGGTTTACTGATGCCGTGTTCGTCGGCGACGAGGTGCTGCTGCATGTCGCCTTCGCTACTGCGCGGGCGAGGCTGGGGCAGCTGGCTCGTGGCGGCGCGCTGCTGCCCGTCTCGGCAGCGGCCTACCACGGGGGGATGGCCGGCCTGTTCCCGGCCGGCCAGCTAACCTCCGCACCGGGTCGTTGCCGGCTGGTTCAGGTGCAATTCCGGGATCTGATGGAACGGAACAACTCAGCCGGGTTCGCGCTGCGCTGGGAGGCTATCGGGTCCGGCGGGCTGCTGCCCGTCCTGGATGCAGATATCACGCTGAGCCGGTCCGGATGGCAAGCCACCCTGCTCACCTTGGCCGGGGTCTACCGGCCGCCGCCTGATTCGCGCGGCGCCGAGTTCGACGATGCGATCTTACGCCGGGTAGCCGCCGGGACGATCCGGAACTTCATCGACCGGGTGGCAACTGGCATCACCGGCCATGCGGCCGCTACCGGATCAGGACCTGCTAGTCCGGGGCCAGCGTGAGCGCTGACTCCGGCAGTCAGCTCGCCCCGTTGGGCATGCCGGTGCCGGGCGGTGGTGTCTCCTGGTAGCGGACGGCGAACAGATGATCGCGGATCTGCTGGATGGTGTCATCCAGCCTGGCCAGGGCCTCGGTGATGTGCTCCTCGGCCACTTCGCCGGGCAGGCCGGCGGCTGCCTGCAAGCTGAGCCCGACAGCGAACAAGCTGTGCACCACCCGGTCGAGCAGTTCCTGGCCCTGGTTCGACTGCTCGGCAACAGCGGCCCGGGCCAGGTCGGCCAGATCCTCGCGGTGCCGGACCTCGGTAGCGTCACGGATCACTGCCAGGATGAACTGGCCGGTCGCCGTCGGCACCGGGCTAAGGCTGATCTCGACCGGGAACGAGGACGCGTCCTTGCGGAGTCCCACCAGCCGGGCCCGGTCACTCATCGGCCGCGCCGCGGGCTGCCGCTGATAGCCGGCCCGGTAGTCGCGGTGCGCGGTACGCAGGTCAGCCGGGACGAGGATTTCCACCGGGCGGCCGATCAGCTCGGCTTGCGGATACCCGAACATGTCTGCCAGCCGCCGGTTGGCCAGCACGATCTGCCCATCACCGGCGGTCAGCACCAGCCCGTCGCCAAGAGCGTCGATCAGCTGCCACAGCACGGCGGGCGTGATGGTCACGGCTCGGGTCCCGCGCAGCCCCGGCGGGCCGCTGCCCTCAGCCTGCCCGGTGGCCCGGGCCTGCGCCGGGTTACCCGGCGGCGTCGTCCTGGCGGCGATCGCCGCTTCCAGCGTGGGGTAGATCGAGACCAGGCGATCAAGCCCTTCAATGCCGAGCACGCGCCGGACAACCGGAGCGGTGACTACCAGCCTCAGCTGGGTGCCGTTGACGACCGCACGCTGGAAGGCACGGGCCACCGCAGCGGCGCCCGCGTGATCGCATGACACCGTCGCGGTCATGTCCCCGATCACGGCGGCCGCTCCGCGGTTGATCACCGACAGCAGCTGTTCGCGGATCTGGCCGGCGTTGGACACGTCGACGTGCTCAGGGAACGGCACGATCGCCTGATTGCCCAGCCACTCCACCGGGATGAAGTCAAGCACGGCAGCAGCCCCGGCGGGCACCGGCGGACGCGGGCGCCGGAACCACCGCGCAAGCGACGCACATCCCGGATGACTGGCGCATCGCGATCGATCCCATCAGGCCGTAGCGGGCGTTCTGGGCATATTTTCACAGGAAAGCCCGCCCGGAGCCTAGCGCAGGCCAGCGGCCGTTGCGGCGCCGCGGCCCTTGGCCGCTCGTCGGGCGTCCCGGCCGGCCACGCAACGGTCATCCGCTGGGCGCTGCCGTCCGGCCGCCCTGATCGAATGGTCTGCCGAGGCAGCGGAGTAACGGCCGCAGCGCGGAACCGCCCGATCAGGGTGCTAGCACACCTGCCCGCTGGGGGCTGGCCTCCTTGCCGATCCCGCCCGCTGCGCCAGACTGCAGTCAGGAGCCCCGACCGGGAGGTTGCCATGCGCGCTGTGGCCATGCTGCTCCGCGCGCAGCTAAGCAGCAGTGGAAGTCCTGGCTGGCCCTGGCCGCGCTGGTCGCCCTGGTCAGCGGGTTCGTGCTGGCTGCCGCGGCCACCGGCCGGCGGACCGCCGCCGCATTTCCTGATTTCGTCGCCCGGCATGGCTACGACGCCGTCGTCTACAGCGGCGCCCCGCAGCCGTCGCTGACCCGCATTCCGCAGGTCAGCGGGGTAACGCCGGTGCCGGCCCCATTCACCGCCGCGGTCGCCCGCGCCTCCTGCGGCAAGATCAACGCATCGGGTTCCCTCGACGCGTTCGAGATCCCGCTGGGCAGCCTGTCCCGGATCGTCCAGCTGGTCCCCGGGCGGATGCCGGACCAGTCCAGCCCCCGTGAGGTGCTGGCCTCCTACACGTTCGCCAGTGACAGCGGCGTGCGCGTCGGCTCGGACATCCAGATCCTGACGCCGACCGCGGCGCAGGTGCGGGCAGTTCAGCAGGGGAAGGCCACCGCCGGCGCCATGATCAGGAAAGTGCCGCGGCATACCGCCCGGGTAGTGGGCCTGGTGGCGACCGAGAACGAGTTTCCGGCGGGCGCCGGCCGCCGGTACGACCTGTTCCCGACCAGGGCGCTCGCGACGGCGATCAACCGGCGTACGCCGAAAGCCTGGACCTACTACGTGCAACTCCGGCATGGCGTGGCGGACCTGCCCGCGTTCGACAGCGCCCTCCGCCCGCTGCGCTCGCTCGGCGCCGATGACCTGGACATCGACGCGGCCGCCGTGCAGCGCGCGATCAGGCCGCAGGCGGTGGGCTGGTGGGCGCTGGCCGGGCTGGCCGCGCTGGCCGGGCTGGCCGTCATCGCCCAGGCCGCCGCCCGGCAGGTCGCCGCCGGGCAGGACAGCCGCCCGGCCCTGTCCGCTGTCGGGCTGCGGGCCCGCCAGTTCATCGCCGCCGACCTGGTCCGCGCGGCCGTCATCGGCACCGCGGGCGCGGCCGCGGCGGTCGGGCTGGCCGCGCTGCTCTCCCCGCTGACGCCGGTCGGCGAGGCGCGGCTGGCCGACGGCTCGGCTGGTGCCGTCGTCATCGATCCACTGATCACCGCGATCGTCGCGGTGGTCACGGTGGTGGCCGTGGTGGCGCTGTCCGCCGGGCCGGCCGTGCGGCACGCGCGGCTGCTGGCCGGGCAGCCGCCGCGGCAGCCGGCCCCGGCCGCGCTGGTCCGGGCGGTGGCGCGGGCCCGGCCTGCCGCCGAGCATGCTGATCGGGGTCCGGCACGCGCTGCAACCCGGCCGCGGCCGGCCGCCGGTCCCGGTAGGGACCGCGCTGCTCGGCATGGTGCTCGCCGTTGCCGCGCTGTGCGCGACCGCCGTGTTCGGCGCGAGCCTGACCCGGCTGCTCTCGTCGCCTGCGCTGTATGGCGCGCCCTTCCAGGCGGACTTCAGCAACCTGGGATCCGGATCCGGGGCTTACGTCACCCGGAAGCTGCTGCCGCAACTGCGGCAGGACCGGGCGATCGGCCGGATCACCCTGGCCACGGCGGCGGAGATTGACGTCAACCGGCAGCACGTCCGGGTGATCGCGGTGACGGCGGTCCGCGGTGCCGCGCTGATATCGGCGGTGGACGGGCGGCTGCCGAGCCATGACCGGGACATCATGCTCGGCGCCGCGACGATGCGCAGTGTCGGGGCGCGGCGCAGCGGCCTGGTCCGGGTCACCGTGCCTGATCCAGTGACCGGCGCCGCGCACACGGCCGCGTTCCGGGTGACCGGCCGGGCAACTTTCCTGCCCAGCTTCGGCACCGGCGGGCTGGGCAGCGGGGCCGCAATGACGCTGAGCGGGCTGCTGAACCTGCAGTGCCCGCCGGGGGCCGGACAGCCGGCCTGCAAGCGCAAGGCACAGCAGGGCGTCATCTACTCGGTGCTCGCGCGGTCTGCCCCAGGCCCGGCCGGAACCGCCGCCATGGCCCGGTACACGCGCAGGTACCGGACCAGTGTCTCCCGCCCGCAGAAACCGGTCGAGCTGGTCAACTTCGGCGAGGCGGTGAACTTCCCGCTGCTGTTCGGCGCGCTGCTCGGGCTGTTCGGGGCGGCGACGACGGTGCATTTGCTGCTGGTAAGCGTGCGCCGCAGGCGCACCGAGGCTGGCTTGCTGAAAGTGCTCGGGTTCGTCCGGCACCAGGTCGCGGCGGTGGTCAGCTGGCAGGCAACCGCGGTAGCGCTGGTCGGCATAGTGGCCGGCCTGCCGCTGGGCATCGCCGCGGGCAAGTTCGCCTGGCAGCTGTTCGCCACGAACTTCGGCGTGGTGCCGGTATCGGTGGTGCAGGCCGCGCCGCTGGCCCTGCTCGCCCTCGCGGTGCTGGCCGCCGCGAATGTACTCGCCGTGATGCCCGCCTCGCTGGCCGCCCGGTCACGCCCGGCCCAGCTCCTCCGGGGCGAATGAGCCCCGCAACGCACGCCGCCGGCCCAATCCGGTAATCAGGCGTATGCCCAGGCAGCCCGCCGCGGGCGATGGAAACGCACGCAAGCTGGCCAGCACGGCAGATCGGCGTTCCGTTAAGGGTTGCACCGCACAACTCCGTCATCTAGATTTTGCATTGGCGAATCCGCTTCAATCAGGCGAAAGGTGCTTCACGAACGCAGGGCGGCGGCAGATTGTCTCAGCACCCGGGAAGACCGATCTTCCGGTTAAGCCGATTATCACTGATTCGGCCGGTTGAGCCAGGGCGCCGGACGATCTTCGTCGGTATCGGTACTTCGCGCCAGCGCCTGCCCGGCTCAGTCGGCCGCTGGCCGGGCCGCCCCGACCGGAGCAGGCCCGCGCGGGGCGCTGGCCACGGAGCGGGCTGGCCAGGTGCCGGGGCCGGCCCGGCTGCAGGGACGAAGTGACATCGAGTTTATGAGGTGGCGGTGCTGCGTAGCCGGATCGCTATGCGGCATCACGCCGGGGGGCGAGGATCGTGCTGTTCCTGAGCTATGCAGAGGAGGATAGCGGCGCCGCCGCTGAGATATCCGGCTGGCTCCGCAGTCAGCACATCGAGGTCTTCGACTGGCGGACCCGCCGCGGCGGGCGATTCATCTCGCAGATCGAAGCGGCGATCCAAAGAGCAGATGCCTTCCTGGCTCTGCTGTCGCCCAGTTTCCTGAATTCAGACTGGTGCGGCCGGGAGAAGGACTACGCCCTGCATCGCGAGCAGGCACTCCGCGCCGGCGATCCTGACCGTGTTTACATCCACGTGCTCGAGGTCGCCGCCACCCGCGGCTCGGATGCCGGTTTCCTCAGCGGCTACGACTGGGTCAGCTTCACCAATATGGCAGACCGGGCAGCGTCATTTGGCGAGCTAGCCAGCAGGCTCGGGCTGGAACCTGCGCCAGCGCCGGTCATAGCCAGCAAGCCAGGTCCCAGCCTGCTCGCACCAGTGTTCCGCAACCGGGATAATGAGCTCGAAAAGGTGCGACGAGCCTTAACCATTTCCGGCGGCCCGAATTTCTGGCTGGTGATCGCGCCGCCTAAGCTCGGCAAGACCTGGTTCCTTGACCGGATCCGCGCTGAGCTAGCGCAGTCCAGGCCGGCTACCTGGGTGGCAAGGCTCGTCGACCTGCGTCAAGTGCCCATCGACGTGCGGCGTGACGCAGGAGCGCTGCTCGCACGCCTCTTCGAGCAAGAAGCGCCGATAGCGAACGACAGCGACGCATTGCTCGCCGTCGCCCAGGACATCAGCCGAAACCGCAAATCCTGCCTTTGCCTGCTGGACCATGCCGAACTGCTTGATAAAACCACCGCTGCCACTATCCGCTCATGCCTTAGCCAGATCTACCACTATGTGCTGAGTGCCAACCGGGCCGGCGTACGGTTCGGTTTTATCGTCGCCAGCCGCCGGGAAGACGAGTGGATGGGCGTAACCCCCGATCCGCGCATGTCCACACTATCCCTGACTGAGTTCAAGATTGATGTGATACAGCAGGCGCTGCACCAGCTGGCCGATGAGATGGAGCGGGACGGTTATTCCTCCTCGGAGTCCAGGAATAATGCCGCCCTGGTATACCGCCTGACCGAAGGACTGCCTGCGCTGCTGGTTGGCTGCCTGCAATGGGTACAGCGGCAAGAGTGGCTCAGGATGGAGCGGCTGGCCAGCCAGGAACTCTTTGACCAGCTCACCGAGCATTACATCCGGCAGGAATTACTCACCCAGGACAGCCTGCTGCCGGGAGACGAAGGAACGACGGACGGGCCGCTGACGGTCCTTGAGCAGGCCTACCGGGTGCTGGCGCCTTTCCGCCTTTTCACCCAGTCCCACCTGCGCTACTACTTCGAGATGGACTCGGCCTTCCGGGCAGCCATGGAGAATCAGCAATGGTCAATGGAGGACCTCTGGAAGGCCATCAGCGGCACCGCCCTGCTGGTGCGGCCGCTGAACGAGCCCTGGAAGGAGATCCATACCCCGATCCGGCGGCTGCTGCACAGGCACTACTACAAGACTGATGACAAGCGCGCCACGGCACACAGCGAAGCTCGCAAGTTCGTCGAGATATGGGTCGACCAGCAGTCCGGCAAAGAACAAGTCATCGGCCTTATAGAATGCCTTTGGCATGAGGCGACAGCGCTCCGGCTCCGCCAGCCCGCAGAATTGGACCAGCAATTGCGCGCATCCGCGGCCATGCTTTCCCAGGGCCTACGTGAGTCTCCCGCCTACACAAAAGAAGAGCTGCGCGGATACGCCGTGGACCGGATGCGGGACGATGCAGAATTCCAGGAAGCCGTCGGCATTGCGCCTGGCCTCTTCCCCCGACTGGTCGAGATCGTACTGAATCCCCCGCAGGAGTCATAGCGTGGACGAAGAAGGCTTGTTTCCCCGGTACATACCACGACGGGAAGAACAGCAGATTCGAGACGAGGCGGCGCTAGTCCGGACGGCGGGCAGCCGGGCTGTGCTGCTGTACGGCCCGGGCGGCATCGGGAAAACCTCACTCGTCCGCGAGCTGGCCAGAACCAGCACCGCGGAAGACCGGACCGTGTGGCTCGAGCCGATCGATGTCGACGACCCTGAGTGCTGGCTGCTGTCCAATCTGGAGCGCCGGGTCGTCCACCGGCTAGATCCTCGCCATCGGTATTTCGGGCCGTACTTCAGGTACCTCTCGCGACTGCAGAGTTATACCCGCCCTCGCATCGGCCATGAGACCGTGGTGAGCCACTTAGGGCGAGTCAAGCGTATTTTCGGCGAATGCTACCGAGAATTCGTCGAGGCCGACGGCGGCAAGACCGTGGTCATCGTCTTTGACACGGTGGAAACCATTCGTGGTATGTACCTGCTGCTGACGCTGACCCAGTGGATGAAGGCTCTTCCCCATACTCTGTTCATCCTGTCCGGCCGCCCGCTGCCGGACTCCGGCAATGTGCCGGACCCGATCAAGTGCGAGCTGGAGGATCCGCATCAGGGCATGCCGGTCGCGGCAGTTCAGCTTGGCGAGTTCAGCCAGGAAGCTGCGCTCTCCTACCTCAACGACAGCCAGGTATCAGCCGGCCTCAGCGGCGAAGAGAAGGAAAAGCTGGTCCACCTGACCAGGGGACATCCGCTCTGGCTGGCCTTCATGGTCGATTACCTGCGGGAGAAGGGATTCCCGGCGGAAGCCGAGACCCCGCTCGCCGAGATCCTGGCGGACATCCCCTACCGCGGCGCGATGACCCCGCGGGGAGAACGCCTGCACGAGGAGTTCCAGCGCCGGCTGGTGGCTCCCTACCAGGAGTCCGATTTCTGGCACGAGGCGATCAAGCGCCTGGCCGTGATACGGCAGAGCGTCAGCGAGGCCATGTGGCAGGACCTCATGAATGACCGCCCGCTGCCGGACGGCACCGCGGACTTGGCAGCGGCATGGCAGCAGCTGCTGGGTACCCCCTGGATCCGCCCGCGCGCCAACGGCCGCTACGTGACACTGCACGACGCGGTGGCGGAAGAGCTGGCCCAGCGGATCATCCCGTTGCATGACCAGGACCGGCAGTGGCGGCGCAAGCTGTGGCAGCGCGCCGTGCGCATCTATGGCAGCCTCGCCGGAGCCGCCGAAACCGAACTCGCGGACCGGCAAGCTGCCCTGGACGAGCGGCTGACACTGCTGGACGACCGGCCGCGGCTAGAGGGCGACGGCCCGATATCGGCCGAGGAATACGCGGTCATCCAGGAGATCGCACGACTCGACGCGCGGACCCGCGAACTCGACCAGTTCAAGGCCGTCCGGCTGTACTACCTATTCCTGTCCGACTTCGCCGACGGGTGCCGGGAGCTGCTGGAACTCTTCGACCAGGCCAGGAAAGACAGCGACGTCTTCCTGCAGGACCTGCTGGCCCTGGAAATGCAGCGATTCCTGCCGGGCGGGGCCTACCCGCATGCCTTTGGCGACGTCATCGGCGGGATGCTCGGTGAATTCCGCCGGTGGCTGCAAGACGAGGCCCCTGGATGCTACCTGGCGATCGGGCTGCGGCTGGCCGACTACCTGGTCGAGAACGAACGGCCGGAAGATGCGATCGAGCTAATGGACGGGCTCCCGGCGGTGGCCGGCTCCTTCCAGCGCTACCGGCTGAGCATCCTGCGCGGCAACGCCTGCATGCGCGTTCCGGGCCGGGTGCGGGATGGCTTGCCGCACTTCGAGCAGGCGCTGGTTGAGGCCGCCGAGCTGGAGCCGGAAGACCGCCAGAGGTTCATCGCGGAGGCGTACAAGGAGCTTGGCTTTTATTACCGCAACGAGGGCCTGTGGGAGAAGGCGGAAGATGCCTACCGGCAGGCCCGCGACGCGATCTCGAGAAACCTGTCGGCGGCAAGCCCGCGCGAGGATCGGGACGAGCTGGCCTCAATCCAGACCAACTGGGCATACGTCAAAGGACTGAGCGGGAGCTACCGGGAAGGATCGAACCTGGTAGAAAGCGCCATCAACGTCCGGCGCCGCCTCGGGCTGCATCAGCAGGAAGGCATCTCGCTCAGTGTCTGCGGCGAGGTGTACCGCTACGCGCGGAGATTCGAGAAGGCATGGGACGCGTACGCACAAGCCGAGCAGATATTCCACGGGCAGCGGAGCTGGCCCTGGCTCGGGATCCTCTACCAGCAGCAGGCCATCTGCCTGCTCCAGGCGGCCCAGGACGGGATCGATCTCACGCCCGGACGCGATGCTGGCGATCAGGCCAAGCGCCTCATCACCCGGGCGCTCGACATCTGCCGCGACCAGAATATCCGGGGCTATCCGTCGGCGCTGAACCGCGCGGGCCGCATCTTCGGCCAGCAGGACTATGATGCTGGCCTTGACTATCTGGCGCAGGGAATCGACTCGGCTCGCAGCCTGTCCGATGGGTGGTTCTGGCTCGCGAACCTCATCGAGTATGCCGAGCTGAACTACCGGGCCTGGCTGCAGACCCGGCAGGACAGATATCTCGACCAGATCGCGACCAGGGCGGCCGAGGTCGAGCAGGCTATGTCGGATTATGAGTTCCCGGATCTGGAGGGAAGGTGGAATCTCCTGCGCGGGCACCTAGCCGTCCATGATTACCTGCGGACAAGGAGCGAGCGCCGGCTGGACGTTGCCCTGCAGCACTACAAGGACGGCTTCGCGCAGGTAGCGCAGGGATATGTGGGCTCGTCCGGCGCTGCCGCCATCGGCAGCGAGTTCGTGGCGTTCGCGGAGCTTGCCTGGCAGCTCCCGGACCAAGTCCGGGCGAAATGGCAGCAGGAATTCCGCCGTGCATGGAGTGGCAAAGGACCCGGTTCTACCCTGCTGCTGGCCCGCCTGGAAGAGCTGTACTGACCGAATGATGACGCTTACATCCGCCGTCCAGAGAGGCACGGGGAATGGCAGAGGCACAACGGGCGCGCCGGGCCATCGCGCTGTCGAACTTCGATCTACCCGACGCCCGCGAGCTCTTGCTGCACGGTTGTGAGGACTGTGCCTGCCCGGTCAGTGACGACCGTCATGTCCGCCTGCCGAGCAGGCGGCCGGCCCCGGATCTGACCGATGCGGGCCGCTGGGTCCGCGGCCGCGAGGTCACCGAGATACCGATCGACCAGGAGCACCGGGTGCTCTTCAACCCGGTGGGCCGCGGCGGGGTGGTCGTCGTCAACCAGCAGGCCCAGCGAATCTTTCGCTGCTTTCAGGAGCCCGCGGTCTTCCGTGACGTGCAAGCCGCATGCGGCGACGCCAGGCGCGGCGATGCCGGGAGAATCTTCCGGCGCCTCGCCCAGCTTGAACTGATCCACCCGGTCGGCCAGGTACCGCAGCCAGAGTTCCCGAACGGGCAGGTGCTGACCGCATGGCTGCACGTGACCAACGCCTGCAACCTCCGCTGCCCCTACTGCTACGTGCAGAAGTCCGCCGAGGGAATGGACGAGCCAACCGGGCGGGCCGCAGTGCAGGCGGTGATCCGGTCCGCGGTCAGCCAGGGCTTCCCGGCCGTCAAGCTCAAGTACGCCGGCGGGGAGGCAAGCCTTAACTACCGGCACCTGATCGGCCTGCACGGCTATGCGAAGACCCTGGCGGCCGAGGCTGGCCTGCGGCTGTACGCCACCCTGCTCAGCAACGGCGTGCGCTTGCCGCGGCCGCTCCTTGACATGGTGCAGGCCGAGGGCATCCGGGTGATGATCTCCCTGGACGGGCTGGGCGGCCAGCACGACGCCCAGCGTCCGTTCGCGAACGGCAGACCATCGTTTCGCCTCGTCGAGCGCACGATCACCCAGCTAGCCGGGCAAGGCCACCCTCCGCACCTGTCTATTACCATCACCAGCCGGAATGCCAGCGGCGTGCCAGACGTAGTGCGATACGCGCTGCAGCGCGAGCTGACCTTCAGCCTCAATTTCTTTCGGGAGAATGACCAGGCGGCCAGCTTTCCTGATCTGCGCTACGAAGAGCAGGCCATGATTTCCGCCCTGCTTGATTCATTCGCCGTCATCGAGGAATTCCTGCCGCGCTGGAGCGTGCTGGGATCGATACTTGACCGAGGGCAATTGCTGCAGCCGCGGCAACGGTCTTGTGGCGTTGGCCAGGACTACATGGTCATCGATCAGCGTGGCCGGGTAGCGAAATGCCATATGGAGATCGAGCGGACGCTGGGTGACGTCTTCAGCGACGACCCGCTGCGGCTAATCCAGCAAGACAAGGCGACGGCGCAGAACCTCGCGGTCGACCAGAAAGAAGGATGCCGCGATTGCAGCTGGCGTTACTGGTGCTCAGGGGGATGCGCGGTAGCCACTTTCCGGGCGACCGGACGGTACGATATCAAGTCACCGAATTGCAATATTTATCAGGCGATATACCCGCAGGCGCTGAGGCTCGAAGGGCTGCGGCTGCTGAAGTACGCCAGCTCATCGCGTTAACGATCCGCCTGCGGGCGCCGCTGCCGGGCGCGTCCTGCGCACCAGGCCGGCAACTCCGGTGGTGCCCGCCGGCCGGAAGGTGCACAATCCCGGCATGCGCCCAGATGCGGTTGACTCGGCCGATGACCCACTCAGCCAGGATGCGCCCGAGCACCAGCCGGCTGACCCGGCTATCGCGGCGTGGTTCCTCGCCGAGACGGACCGGGCCAACCCGGCTACCGGCATGAGGACCTTCACCACCGGGAACCTGGTCCAGCCGCTGGTGGACGGCCACAGCTATTTCGCCCGGCTGCGGGCCGAGCTAGCGGCATCGCAGCCGCCCGACCAGGTTTACTTCCTGGATTTCCGCGGGGACTTTGACGAGCGCCTGGACGGCCCGGGGTCAGCCGCCGGCGAGATACTCGGCCTCGCGGCGCGCCGCGGGGTCAAGGTGTTCGGCTTGCTGTGGCGCTCGCAGCCCGCGGCGCTGCAGCAGTCCGAGGAGGCGAACGCCGAGTTCGTCCGGCAGATCGACGACGACGGCGGGCAGGTTCTGCTCGATGCCCGGACCCGCCGGGGCGGCAGCCATCACCAGAAGCTGGTCGTGATCCGTCATCCCGGCTCGCCCGCCCGCGACGTCGCCTTCGTCGGCGGCATCGACCTCGGCTACAGCCGCAATGACGACTCTGATCACGCCGGCGACCCGCAGGTGATGGAGTTCCCCGGGGCCTACGGCCCGCGGCCGCCCTGGCACGACATCCAGGCCGAGGTACGGGGGCCCGCCGTGCACGACCTCGAGCACACCTTCCGGGAGCGGTGGTACGGCAGCAGCGTCCTCGACCTGCGCAGCCCGGTCCGCCAGCTCTACGACCGCGCGTATCACATCGGCGCGATGACCAGCCGGCCCCTGCCGGAGCCGCTGGACGCCGACGAGGCCCAGCGCGGGCCCGCATGCGGTCCAGGTGCTCCGCACCTATCCGGCCCGGCTCCGCCGATACCCGTTCGCGCCGCACGGTGAGCGGAGCATCGCGCATGCCTACCGGAAGGCGTTCGAGCGGGCACGTCGCCTCATCTACCTGGAGGACCAGTACCTGTGGTCGCGGCCGGTCGCCGGCCTCATCGCGTCGGCCCTGCGGGACAACCCCGGCCTGCACGTCATCGCGGTCGTGCCCAGGCACCCGGACAAGGACGGCGCGATCACCCGGGTGCCTTCCGTGCTCGGCCAGCATGACGTGATCCGTGCCTGCGCGGCGGCCGGCGGCGATCGCTTCGCCAGCTACGACCTGGAGAACCGCCAGGGCACGCCGGTGTACGTGCACGCCAAGGTGGTGATCGTCGACGACGTGTGGGCGATGGTCGGGTCGGACAACCTGAACCGGCGGTCATGGAGCCACGACAGCGAGCTTTCGATCGCCGTGCTCGACGCGGAGCGCGACTCCCGGGAGCCCCGGGATCCCGCTGGACTCGGGGACGGAGCGCGGACCTTCGCCCGGGATCTCCGGCTCCGGCTATGGCGCGAGCACCTCGACCGGAGCCCGGAGGACATGGCGGACCTGCTGGATCCGGAGGAAGCCTGCGCGGCGTTCCGGCGGCAGGCGCAGCTGCTGGCCGGCTGGTACGAGCGCGGCAGGGCCGGGACGAGGCCCGCCGGGCGGGCGCTGCCGCACCAGGCCGGCCACCTTACGTCCGCCGAGCGGCTCTGGGCGACCCCGCTGTACCGGATGGTTTACGACCCGGATGGCCGCCCGTGGCGGGACCGCATCCGGGGGCGGCCCTGATCCGAAAGCAGATCCGCGGGTGTGAACGGCCGCAGGATGGGCAACTTGGCGGCCATGTCGCTGCATGCCCCCGGCCGCCTGCGCCGCGGCCTGACGCCGCTGGCCCTAGTCACCGCCGCAGCGGTGATCTTCACGATCCTGCTGGTCCTGGTCCGGTTGCGGTGGGCGCCGCTGGAGTCGGCCGACCACGGTGCCGCCGCCCACCTCAACAGCCTGGTCGCCAACCAGGCTGCGCTGGTCGCGGTGGTCAAGGCGGTTACCTGGCTGGGCAGCGACGGCGTGCTGTGGACCGTCGTCGGCGCCGCGGCGATCATCCTCGCGATCCGGCGCCGCTGGCGGCTGGCGATCTACCTGCTCGTCACCGGCGCGGGCGCGCTCGTGCTGGACCCGGTGCTCAAGTCGCTGGTCGGCCGGCTGCGCCCGGTAGTAGCGCACCCGATCGCCCACGGCAACGGGAACAGCTTCCCGAGCGGCCACTCACTCGGCTCGATTGTCTGCTACGGCGCCATTTACCTGGTCTTCCTGCCCGCTACCCGGGGCCGGTGGCGCACCATCTTCACCGCCGGGATCGCGACCCTCATCGCCCTGATCGGGATCAGCCGGATCCTGCTCGGCGTGCATTACCTGTCCGACGTGGTCGGCGCGTGGGCGATCGGGATCCTCTGGCTCGGCATCACCGCATTCGCCTTCGAGCTGACCCGGCATGCGGCCGGCCTGCCGGTGACCCACCCGGTCACCGAAGGGCTGGAACCGGAGGCCCGCGCCGACCTCGAGCCGGCCCAGCCCGAGCGCGCCGGACCGGACGCGCCGGGTCTCCACCGGGCCCGCATCGCCGCCGGAATCGTGATCGCCTGGGTGCTGATCCTCGGCATCATCGTCGGCCTCGGCGAGCTGATCACCAAGGACGGGAACGGCAATGTGCTGGGCGACCGGACGATCCCGCACTGGCTGGCCGCGCACCGCAGGCCGGCCCTGAATAACTGGAGCCTGGTCTTCACCACTCTCGGCGCGACCCAGGCGATCCTGATCGTGGCCCTCGCCACCTGCATCGTCTTCCTCGCCGTCACCAGGCACTGGCGGCCGGTCTGCTTCATCGGCACCCTCATGTTCGGCGAACTCGCCGCGTTCCTCACCGCCGCCGCCGTGGTCAAGCGGCCCAGGCCGGACGTCAGGCATCTCGACAGCCACCTGCCCACGTCCGCCTACCCGTCCGGGCACACGGCCGCCACGTGCTGCATCTACGTCGCGATCGCGATCCTGGTCATCGGCCATGCCCGGGGCTGGTGGCGGTGGCTGTTCCTGATTCCGGCGATCGCCATGCCGGTCCTCGTCGCGGTCTCCCGGATGTACCGGGGCGAGCACCATCCGACCGACGTGCTCGGCAGCCTGCTGTTCTCCGCGCTCTGGCTGACCGCGACCGCGCTGCTGATCAAGCCCAACGCAGACATGCCCGCCCGGAACGCCGGGCTAGTAGCGGGCTCCGCTGGCTTGCGGCATCGCATCGAGGCCGGCGAGGTCCGCCGCGCTTAGTTCAAGATCTGCTGCCTGGCAGTTTTCCTCCAGGTAGCGGAGCCGTTTCGTGCCGGGAATGGCCAGCACATGCCCGGCCTGCGCGAGCACCCACGCGATCGAGACCTGGGCAGGCGTCGCATCATGGCGCCGGGCGACCCGCTCAATGACGGCCAGGATGGCCCGGTTGCGCGCCATCGCCCCGGCCGTGAAGCGCGGGTTACCGGACCGGATGTCGTCGGGCTCGAAATCGGCGCTGCGGACCTTGCCGGTGAGGTAGCCGCGGCCCAGCGGCGCGTACGCCACGAACGCCGCGCGGTGCGCCCCGCACCATGGCACGACGCTTCGCAGCGGGCCGCGCGTCCACAGCGAAAGCTCCGACTCGACCGCGGCGACCGGGTGGATCGAATGCGCGAGATCCAGCTGGGCGGCTGACACCTCGGACAGCCCTAGTGCCCGCACCTTCCCGGCCGCGACCAGATCCGCCATCGCGCCCCAGGACGCTTCCAGCGGGACTGCCGGGTCAACGCGATGCAGGTAGTAGACGCCGATCGCGTCGACGCCGAGCCTGCGCAGGGACGCCTCGCACGATGCGCGGATGTGCCCGGGGTCGGCCCTGCGGACCGCGTGGCCGCCGCCGTGCTGGACCAGCCCGACCTTGGTGCCAACCACCACATCGGCAGCGCGCGACCGGATGCCGCGGCCGACGAGCAGCTCGTTGGCGAACGGCCCGTAGACGTCGGCGGTATCGAACAGGGTCACCCCGAGGTCCAGCGCCCGCGCGAGCACCCGCAGCGACTCTGCGTCGTCGATGTCCCTGGTGTTGTACTCCGCGGACATCCCGACGCAGCCCAGGCCCACCGCGCTGACCGAGCGGCCCAGCCCTTCCAGCCGGCGTGCCAGCACTCGCAGGCCCTCCATCATCAGCTGGTAACTGGTGACTGTGACTAGCTGTACCCGGCGGCCGCCAGGCGCACAACTAGTTCTTCGACCCCGGCAGCGGGCTGTCGCCAGGTCACCCGGCGGCCGCGAGGGCAGCTTGGCCCTTCGCCGTCGTGCGCCCAGCTGGCGGCACCGGCCGGCTGGCCGGATGGCACGACGGGCGCGCCTGCGGCCGCGGAGCCTCCCCGGCTGAGCTGGAGGGCGTGCGCGCCCGGCGGCTCGCCCGGCACGCCATGTACGTTCCGGCGGCGGATTCGCCGGCCGGCATCGCGGCACCGATCTGCGGCTCGGCTGAGCCGCGGCAGCCGCCGGCCTGGCCGGCCGTCAGCGGGCGCCCTGGCGGCCTTGCATGGCGGCCTGCCTGGCGTGCTTGGCGTGCTTGGCCAGCCGCGACCGGCCGGGTTCCGGTTCTGGCCCGCAGCCAGCATCATGGCGATGGCCTGGCCGGCCGCCAGCGGCAGGATCCCATCCGGTGGACGCGACGGCCGCCTGGTAAAGGGGCAACGCCCCGGTCACCTCCGGCCGGTAGGCGGGCTGCGGCCCGGTCGCGGCACCAGAAGCCGGCATCGGCGCGGCTATCGCCAGCAAGGCCTGCACGCCGAGAGCCTGGTCAACCGGGTCAGCGGGATCAGCTGGGTGGAGTCGGCAGCGGCCGACCGCATGTTTGGCCCCCATGCCCGGCAGCTTACAGCGATGATTCGTACTCGGAGAGTAATATCCGGTGACGATGCGCCTGCTGGCCCCTTCCCTTCACCGGGCGGAAAATTGAGTGGTTAAGAAACATCCGGCAGGAACCGGACGAATCTTAACCGCTCTCGATGGACGCCGCTCAGCCGGCGGATCTAGGCCGGCCGGCGGATGTCTCCTGCCGTGCCGCGGCGGCACCGTAAGGGAAGTCACGCCGGCGCCGAGGCCGGCTCTTCCTGGAGGTTGCCACCATGAGCTCAGCACAGGCTTCCGGGCGGGTACCGGTGCTCGCCGGCCATCATGACCGCCCGCAGCGAGTCGTCATCGTCGGCGGCGGCTTCGCCGGCTTTCACGCCGCGCGGACGCTGTCCGGCATGGTCAGCAGCCGTGGCCGGCGGCGGCCGGCCAGCGCTGACCGGGTCGAGATCATCCTGATCAGCCCGACTGACTACTTTCTCTACCTGCCGCTGCTGCCCGAGGTAGCGGCCGGGATACTGGACCCGCGCCACGTCGCCGTGCCGCTGACGGCGGCCGGGCCGGGGGTCCGGACGGTGCCGGGCACGGTCGACGAGATCGACATCGCCGGCCGGAGCGTCCGGTTCGCCGATCCGGAGGGGACCAGGCGCACCTTGTCCTATGACCGGCTGCTGCTCACCGTCGGCAGCGTCGGCAAGCTGCTTCCGGTCCCCGGCCTGGCCGAGCACGCGCTCGGGTTCCGCAGCATCCGCGAGGGGCTGGCGCTGCGGGACCATCTTGTCCGGCAGATCGAGCTGGCCGCGGCGGCCGGCCCGGCCGCCGTGCCCGGCCCGGACGCCGTGCCCGGCCCGCACGGCGCGGCCGGGCGGCACGGTGTGCCCGGCGGCTACCGGCCGGCTGCCCGCCCGGTAGCCGACGACCGGGACGCGCGCTGCACCTTCGTGGTGGTCGGCGCCGGGTATACCGGGACCGAGGTGGCCGCGCACGGCCAGCTGCTCACCCGGGCGGCCGCGCGACAGTACCCGGCGCTGCGCGACCAGCCGATCCGCTGGCTCCTGCTGGACACCGCCCCGCGAGTGCTGCCCGAGCTGGACCGGCATCTGTCCGCCACCGCCGCCCGCGTGCTGACCCGCCGCGGCGTCGAGATCCGCACCGGGACCACGATCGAGAAGGCGGCCGACGACGGCGTGCTGACCTCCGACGGCGAGTTCGTCCCCACCCGCTCGCTCATCTGGTGCGTCGGAGTGCGCCCCGATCCGCTGGTCGGCACGCTGGGCCTGGCAACAGCCGCGGGCCGGCTGTCCGTCGATGAGTACCTCGGCGTACCCGGTCACCCGGAAATCTTCGCCTGCGGCGACGCCGCGGCCGTGCCGGATCTGACCCGCCCCGGCGCGATCACCGCCATGACGGCGCAGCACGCCGTGCGGCAGGGCCGCCGGGCGGCCGGCAACATCGCCGCATCACTCGGCTACGGCCGCCGCCGGCCGTACCGGCACCACGACCTCGGCTTCACCGTCGACCTCGGCGGCGCCAAGGCGGCGGCGAACCCGGCCGGGCTGCGGCTATCCGGCCTGGCGGCGAAGGCCGTCACCCGCGGTTATCACCTGTCCGCGATGCCGGCCAACAGGATCCGGATCGCCTCGGACTGGCTGCTCGACGCCGTGCTGCACCGGCAGGCCGTGCAACTCGGGCTGCTCGTGGAGCCTGCCCGCATCCCGTCGGCACCGCAGCTCTCCGCCTGGTCAGCCAGCGGGGCGACGGGATGACGGACGGCGGGATCGCGGTCGGGTCAGGTCACCGCGATGCCAGCGCCGGCCCGGTGCCCCGGTGCCTCGTCACCTCGGCGGCGAGCTGGGCCCGGGAGGAGATGTCGAGCTTGGCGAACACGTGCGCGAGGTGAGTCTGCACGGTCCGGGACGATACGTACAGCCGCTCGCCGATCTGCGGATTGGACAGCCCCTCAGCGACCAGGCCGGCCACCGTGCGCTCGGTCGGGGTGAGGCCGCGCCAGCCGATCTGCGGCCGCTTCCTGGTGCCCCGCCTGCCGCGCCGGATGCCGGCCGAGCGCAGCGTCGCGTCGGCACGGGCCAGGTCGCGCGCGGCATCGAGCCGCTCGTAGCTGGCGATGGCCTGATCGAGCAGCGGCCGGCCACGGTCAACTTCGCCGTGCCGGACGAAGGCAGCGCCGGCATCCTCGCGGGCAAGCGCGAGATCCAGCTGGCGCGGGCCGCGCTCGTAGGCACAGGCGGCCGCGTACAGCAGCTCGGCGTCATCTGCCGCCAGCCCCCGGCAGTGCAGCGCCGCGCCGGTCAGCGACGAGACATCGTTCTGATCGGCCACTTCGGTCACGGCCGCCGCCACTTCCAGCGCCCTCGCCGGCTGGCCGCCGGCCACCGCGAGGCGGACGAGGTCGGTCCCGACCAGCCGGTATTCCAGCGTCAGCCCGAGCTCGGCGCAATGGTCCCAGCATCCGGCCAGGGTGCTGAGCGCCGCGCCGATCTGGCCGTCGGCCTCTTGCAGCAGCGCCCGTGCCCACGCCGCCCACTGGGCGCGGAACCGCAGGCCGGCCCGGCGTGGTCGGCCGCGGCGGCGGCCGTGGCGCGGGCGTCGCTCAGCTCATTGCGATGCAGGCTGATCAGCGACCGCACGCCGAGGGCGTATGCGAGCGTGTACTTCGAGCCAGTCTCGTCGGCCAGCCCGACGCTCGCCTCGAGCTCGGCAATGGCGTCATCCCACTCCCCGGCGATGAACCGTTCCATGCCGCGGACCGCCTGGTAGCCGGGCAGGTGCCAGCGCACGCCGAATTCCTCGCTGATCCGCCCGCCGGCGTCCAGTGTCGCCCTGGCCTCGTCAAGCCGGTCGAGCTCGATCAGGATGTGCCCGCGGGTCATCGCGAGCGGGTGGCGATGTCCCCGCCTGCCCGGGCTCTGGTCAGCGAGCCGCGTCGCATCGTCGATGATCCGCAGCGCTTCCCCGAGCCGGCCGCGGAGCTCGGCGACCAGGGCCAGCGCGGCCATGGCGGTGCTGGTGGTCGCATGGTCGCCGGCCTCCGCGGCCGCGGTCCTGGCCTGCTCGGCGCTGGCCGCCGCGCCGTCGAGGTCTCCCATCGCGAGCCTGACGGCGCCCACCCAGCTCTGCGCGGCCGCCCGGTCGGCACTGGTCAGCGCCAGTGACTGGCCCGCCTGCTCAAGTTCCGTCAAGTTGACGTTTTCCTGCCCGCGCGCGAACAGCGCCTGGGCCAGGCAGATCCGGACGACGCCCTCGACAGACTGGTCGAGCCCGCGTCCGAGCAGCAGCCGGCAGGCCGTCACTGCCTCGGCTATCCGGCCCGACAGCACCAGGCTGCTGGCCCGCTCGGCCATCAGCCGGTCCCAGCCGGGATCGCCGGGATCCATCAGGTCGGTTGCCCGTTCCAGCAGGTCAGCGGCCACCGCTGGGGATCTCGCCGCGGCTTCCCGCGCTGCCCTGCTGAGCCACTCGATGGCCTCGGCATCGCCGGGGCCGGCCCCGCGGGCCAGCTGCTCGGCCACCTGCAGGACCGGCGCCCCGGATGCCGCCAGCCGCTGCCCGGCCTCGCGGTGCAGGCCCCGGCGGACGCTGACCGGCAGATCCGCGTAGAGCGCCTCGCGGATCAGGTCGTGCCGGAACCGCAGCCGGGCACCGTCGTCCTCCAGCACTTGCGCCTTAATGCCCTCGGCGAGGGCCCAGGCCAGGTCGACGGCGGGCTGGGCCATGGTCACCGACAGCTCGGTGAACGTGAAGCTGCCACCCAGGATCGAGGCGGCCCGCAGGGCGGTCAGGGCTGGTTCCGGCAGGAAGCTCAGCCGGCGCAAGATGGTCAGCCGCAGCGTCGGCGGCATGGCCGTCCTGGCTACCTCGGCACGCCCGTCCGCGGTCCGGATCGCCTGCTCCTGGCCGAGCGCCGCCAGCAACTCGGTGACGAACAGCGGATTGCCGGCCGCGCCGGCGATCGCGGCCAGCAGCTGCGGCCCCGGCTCGGCGGCCACGGACTCGGCCGCCAGCTCCGTCACCGCGTCCGCGGCCAGGCCGCGCACGGTCAGCCGGCGGCCGCCAGCCTCGTCCAGCAGGCTGGCCAGCCGCTCCAGTTCGGCGATGCGTGGCGCGGGCCGCACGCATCCGATCAGCGCCACCGGCAGGTAGCCGAGACGGCGGACCAGCGTGCCCAGCGTCAGCAGGCTGGACGGATCTGCCCACTGCAGGTCGTCCGCCCCGATCACCAGCGGCCCGGCCAGCGCGAGCTGCTCGGCAAGCTCGGCGAACGCATCGACCGCGCGGAATTGCAGCCCCGGGTCGCTGGTCACCGTGATCGGGGCCCGGTCACCGCCGCCCTGGGTGGCCAGCAGCGCGGCGATGGCGGCACGCCGCGGGTCGGGCGATGACGGTACGCACCCGAAAACCCCGGCCGCGAGCCCGAACGGCCGCGTCTGATCCAGCTCCTCGGCCCGGCCCTGGACTACCTGCAGGTGGCGGCGGTCAGCCTCTTCGATGGCGGCGGCCAGCAGCCGGCTCTTCGCCTATCCCCGGCTCGCCCTCGATCAGCACGGCCGCAGGGCGGCCTGACGCGACCCGGTCCAGGGCCTCGCCCAGCGCATCGATCTCCGCCTCGCGTCCGCGCAGCCGCGGTGGGGGTGGCGAGCTCGCCATGATCGGGATGCTACTGCGGATCCGGGGCCGCGAGTACCAGCGATTTGCGCCGAATTAGCCCGCCAGGCCGGAATGCGCCATGGCACCGTCCGGCGCGGGTGGGGTCCCGGCGGCAGTTGAGCGCTGCCGGTCAGCCGGGACGGTACCTCGCCGGCGCCGGGGCCGGCGTTTGCCGCCAAATTACCGCAAGGCGGGCCTGCCCGCGCAATCCCGGCGGGCCAGCCTGCCCGCTGCCTGTACTTCTACGGCCGGCCGCCAGCAGACTGGCGGTGCGTGCGGAACGAGCACGCAGCCGGCCTGCCGGTGCCCGGCCCGGGAATCCGGCCCCGCGCACCAGGCCGGGCGGCTGGGCCGGGGACGGCCGGGGAAACCTGGGCCGGATAGGGAGTACCGATGGCTAATGGCTTCCACGACGGCAGCCGCTCGCTGCAGGACCGATTCGACACGCGCGGCCTGGCCGACCGTATCGACGGGCTGCTGGTGAGCGACACCATCAGCGAGAATGACCGCGGCTTCATCCAGCAGCGGGACATGTTCTTCCTCGCCACGGCCGACGCCGAGGGCCTGCCCACCTGCTCCTACAAGGGCGGTGAGCCGGGGTTTGTCCGGGTCCTGGATCCCCGCACGCTGGCCTTCCCTAACTACGACGGCAACGGGATGTACCTGTCGGCCGGCAACATGCTGGTGAACCCCGCCGTCGGCATGCTCTTCATCGACTTCGAGCGGGGCCACCGGATGCGCCTGGACGGCACCGCCAGCATCGACCCCGCCGACCCGCTGATCGGCGACTACCCGGAGGCGCAATTCGTGGTCAGGGTCCGGGCCCGGGCGGTCTATCCCAACTGCCCGCGCTACATCCACCGCTACGCGCTGGTACGGCGGTCCCGTTTCGTCCCGCAGCCGCAGTGCATGACGCCGGTACCCGAGTGGAAGCGCTCGGACTGGGCGGCCGACGTGCTGCCCGAGCACGACCCGGCCAGGGATCCGGCAGGCCGCGAGATACTCGGCCGCTAGGCGGTGACGGCGAGCGCCGCCAGCCGGCTGCAGCTACCCGGACGGGACCGTGGTGCTCTGCGCGACGGTCGCCAGTATCAGGGACGGCAAGATCCACCGCCAGACCGCCGTCCAGGTCTGGGACAGCTGAGCCAAGGTGGCGCGCGGCCGGCGGGCTCACGCCGCCCGGGCGGCGGGGATGCCGCCGGGCGGCGCCGAACGCAGCAGCCAGACCGGGTTCGACACGCCGACCACGGTCCCGGCGGAGTTGAGCACCTCGGTCCGGACGAAGCTGTCCTGGCTGGTGTCGACCTGCCGGGCCACCGAGCCGCCCGCCAGGCTGGCCGCCGGGTACGAGGCGATGACCTTCGCGTTCGCCGCCGGGCTCGCCGCGCCCGCGTAGTCGACCACGCCTTGCCGTATCCGCAGTGACCCGCCGGGCGGGACCCTGGTCGCGCTGGCGACGAGCCGCCGGGAGTTCACGCCGGACACGCTGACCGAGCCCATCGGGGCCGATCCGTCGACCAGCAGGTCCAGGCTGCCCCGGTACAGCGACAGCGAACCGCACCAGGCCCGCCCGGCAGCCAGCGAGCCGAGCAGGTCCGCTTCCGCCGTGCTGGCGGCCCAGGCCGAGGTGACCCAGTTGTTGTGGATCCCGAACCAGTCCTGCCCGAAGTGGTCGTCGCTGGTGCCGTTGCCGGTGAGGAAGACGGCGTTGCGGGACAGCACGTCCCACAGCGCCAGATGATGGGCCAGATCGACGCCCTGGCGCTTGTTGTAGCCGACCTCGAGCAGGTCGGCGCCCAGCGCCGCCCTGGCCGTCGCGGTGGGCAGCAACTGCCTGGCGACCTGCGCGAGCAGCGCATCCTGCTGGGCGGCCGGGAGCAGCGCCGGATCCCCGTAGCCGTACGGGTGGTTGTAGCTGACCAGCCCGCCGGCCTGGTGAATCTGCGGGACCACGACGTTGCGCAGGTAGCCGGTATAGGTAGCCGAGGTGGTGCTGCCGTAGTCAGGCATCACCACGGCCCCGCCGAACCAGTTGAGATGGGGCAGGAACCGCGATACCTCAAGGCCCTGCCGCTGGGTCACGGCCGGATACCGCGCGGCCAGCAGGCCCGCCATGTCCATCTGCTGCCGCAGGAATACCTCACCGCCGAGCTGCCGCCTGAACCTGAGGTAATCGAAGTACCCGCTGACCGGGTCGCCGGTGCTCACGGCGCTCAGGGTCAGCTCCCAGAGCGCGAAATCACGGTAGTCAAGGTCGGGCCACAGCGCGGCAATGTCGGCGGACGGGTCGATGGTGATCGTGCCCCACGGGTTCTGGGCGCTGTTCGGCTCGACCGGGATGGTCATCACCCCCTGGCTGCCGCTGGCGACGCGGCTCGCCGGGCCGCCCGGCTGCACGAACCGGTACGACAGGGTGTAATCGGCCGCTGGCCGGCCGCCCCTGGCCTGGTGATAGGAGCTGGCGATCAGCAACTCCAGGTAGCCCCGCCGCCAGCCGCCGGCCAGCCGTACGTCCATGGTCAGCGTCTGGCCGGTGAGGTTGTCCCGGTAGCTCCAGCCGCCCGGGTGGCTGTCCGCGTAGAAACCGTACTTCGCGGTCACCGTCGTCTTGCTCTTGACGGCCACGTGCAGGCTCCCGCCGGCCACCGGGTCGCCGGGAGACGCGGGAGATCCGACTATCCCGCCCGATCCGCTCGCGACGGGCCCGCTCTGCACGTTTGCCCAGTGCCACGGGCCGCCCTCGCCCGGTGCCGGCTTTTCCGCGGTCAGGCTGGTGAAATGCACCGTCTTGCGGTAGCCGAGCCCGAGCATCCGGTGGTCGTGGTCGGACCACCACAGCACGTCCACCGAGTTCTTCGCCGCCTGGAATAGCTGGCTGTCCATCGAGCCGCTCTGCTCGCTGAACGACGAATGGATATGCATGGCCATGCAGAACGCGGATTTGCCGTCTGCGGCGACGGCACGGGACGCCGAGCGCAGTGGCAGCCGCGGAATCCTGCGGAGCAGGGCGGCCGCGCCGGCCGCGGCGGCCGTCGCGTTCAGGAAACCCCGCCGGGATAACTCCGCCCCCGCACCTTCCGCCGCCCCCGCGCCTTCCGCCGGACTCACTGCCCGGTCCGCCGCCTGATCGTCACACATCGCCGCACCGCCCAGGTCATTGGCGCTAGTCCGTTGGTCAAAGCGTAAGGCCTGGGCAGTTACGTGATCGTGGAGGATCCGGCACGCCAGGGCATGCCGGATCCTCCGTGATCATGACTGGCACTCGCCCGGCGCCGGCTAGCCGCCCGCGGCGCGCAGCAAATCCGCGACAGCGGCGATGCCGGGCTCGATCGCCCGCTCGCTGACCTGCCCGAAGCCGAGGACGAGCTGGGGCGGCCCGGCCGGGCCTGCCGCCCGGTGCGGGGCCATCCCGTAAAGGCCCACCGAGCGTTCCCGCGCGGCCGTCACGACTGCCTGCTCGTCCGCCCGGGCCGGCAGGTGCGCCACCGCGTGGAACCCGGCCGCCAGGCCGGTCAGCCTGACCTCGGGCGCATGCCGGGCGAGCGCGCCGATAAGCACGCCCCGCCTGCGGGCGTAGCTGGCCCGCATGCGCCGCAGGTGCCGGTCATAGCGGCCGGATTCGAGCAGGGCCGCCAGCGCGAGCTGGTCCAGCCCGGACGACCCGCGGTCGCTGATTCGTTTCTCCTCGGCCACCGCGGCGGTCAGCGACGGCGGCACCAGCACCCAGCCGAGCCGCACCGCGGGCGCCAGCGCCTTGCTGACCGTGCCGATCGCGGCGACGCGGTCCGGCGCAAGTCCCTGCAGCACGCCGACCGGCTCCCGGTCGTAACGGAACTCGGAGTCGTAATCATCCTCGATGATGAACGCGTCGTTGCGGGCCGCCCACTCGACCAGGGCGTGCCGCCGCCCGGCGGCGAGCACGACCCCGGTCGGCGACTGGTGCGCCGGGGTCACCACGACCAGCCGGGCGCCGCTCGCGTCCAGGGCCGCGACGTCGATGCCGGATTCGTCCACTGGCACGTGCACCACCCGCATGCTCGCCGCGGCCGCAGCCCGCACGGTCTCGCTGTGCTCGGCGCTGCCGTAGCCGGGGTCCTCGAACGCGGTGCACCGTACGCCGAGCCGGGTCGCCGCGCGCAGCATGAGGCCGAGCCCCTGCGCGAACCCGGTGCAGATGACGACGTGCTCCGGCGCGGCGGCCGCGGCGCGGACGCGGCGGGCATAGCCGGCGATGATGTGCCGCAGCACGGCGCTGCCGCGCGGGTCGCCGTAGTCCAGGTCCGCGGTGGCCACCGTCCGGCACGCTTCCCGGGTCGCCCATACCCAGTCACTGCGCGGGAAGCTCGCCAGGTCGGGCACGCCCGACCGGAAGTCCGCTATCAGCCGCGGCGCGGCCATCCCGGTGGCCGGCCCGGCAGCCGGCCCGGGCGGCGCCCGGTGCGCCCCGGTCGCGACCCGGGTGGCCGATCCGACGTGGCTGGCCAGGTACCCCTCGGACAGCAGCTGCGCATAGCACTCCTGCACCAGGCCGCGGGATACGGCCAGGTCGCGGGCGAGTTCCCGGGACGAAGGCAGCCGCTCGCCGACCCCGAGCCTGCCGCTTCTTATCGCGTCCCGGATCCCGGCTTCCAGCTGGGATCGGAGCGGCTGGCCGGATCCGCGATCGAGCCGCAGCAGCAGGTCCGGTCCCAAACCGGACCACTGGATAGTCATGAGATTGGACCTTATCAGTGTTCCACTTCAGAACTTACCGTCGCATTCATGAGCACAATCACCCTGACCGATCCCGTCCCGTCCACCCCGGCCGGTTCCGCCGCGCCCGCCCCGGCCGGTTCCGCCGCGCCCGCCCCGGCCGGTTCCGCCGCGCCCGCCAGTTGCACCGGGCCGGCC
Source organism: uncultured Actinomycetes bacterium (assembly GCA_963786975.1). Lineage (GTDB taxonomy): Bacteria > Actinomycetota > Actinomycetes > Streptosporangiales > Streptosporangiaceae > Palsa-506. The sequence continues at coordinate 103,863 of CAWBBE010000001.1, forward strand.
GGTCATCCCGGCCGCCGCAGGCGGCTCGTCAGCCGCGGTTTCGCGCTGGTCCTGCTGTCTTCGTTCGGCGCTCTCACCAGCTTTTACCTGCTGCTGTCGGTGACGCCGATGTACGCCGTGTCGGCCGGGGCCGGCAATTCCGGGGCCGGGCTGGTGACGGCCGCCTTGATGCTGGCCTGCGTGGCGGCCGAGTTCGCGGCGCCGGCCCTCATCCGGCGTTTCGGCAACCGGCTGGTGTTCGCCCTCGGCGCCCTGCTGCTCGGCGCCCCGGCCCTGGCCCTGCTGGCCCCGCAGCGGATGGGCACGATCGTCGCGGTAAGCCTCGTCCGCGGCATCGGCTTCGGCCTCAACACGGTGGTCACCGGCGCGCTCGTGGCCACGGTGCTGCCGCCGGAGCGGCGCGGCGAGGGGATCGGCTTGTCCGGGGTCGTGTCCTGCGTGCCCGCGGTCGTCGCGCTGCCTTCCGGGGTCTGGCTGGCCGAGCACACGAGTTACGCGGTCGTCATCGTCATCACCGCCGCGGCGGCACTTGCCCTGCTGGCGGTCGTCCGCTGGCTGCCCGGCCCGGCCGGCCATCCGGACCCGGCGGCAGGCACGGGCGCCGGGCAGGCCGCGGGCCTGCTGGACGGCCTGCGGCGCGGCCCGCTACTGCGTCCGTCCATCGTCTTCGCGGCGAGTACCGTGTCGGCCGGCGTCATTGTCGCCTTCCTGCCGCTCGCCGTGGGCGCGGCTGGCAGCGTCGCCGCGGCCGGCCTGTTCGCGCAGGCGGCGACCGCCACGCTGGGCCGCTGGCTGGCCGGGCGGCACGGTGACCGGCACGGGCACGCGGGCCTGCTGATTCCCGGCCTGGTGATCGCCGCGACCGGGATGACCGTGCTGATCTGGGTGGCGACGCCGGCGGCCGTGATCACCGGCATGTGCCTTTTCGGGACTGGCTTCGGGATCAGCCAGAATGCCACCTTCGCGCTGATGATTGACCGGGTGCCCGCGTCCGGGTACGGCACTGCCAGCGCGCTCTGGAATCTGGCCTACGACGCAGGCTACGGGGCCGGGCCGGCGGTGTTCGGGCTGTTCGTCGCCAGTACCGGGTACCCGGTGGCCTTCGCCATGACCGGGCTGCTGATGCTCGCCGCGCTGGGGCCGGCCCGGCGCGACCGCAGGGCAGCCGCGGCACAGGCGTGACCAGCCCCCGATGATGCACGGCCCGGCAGTGCCCGACACTAGGTTCATGACCACAATCCACGCAGCCGCCAGCGCGGGTCCCCGGGCGGCTGAGCCGGCCATCGCCGGCCTGCGGCTGCCGATGCTGGACCGGGCCCGGATCTACGCATGCGGGATCACCCCCTACGACGTCACGCACCTGGGACATGCCGCCACGTTCGTCTGGATTGACACGCTGAGCCGCGTTCTCCGCTTTCTCGGCGTTGAGCCGGAGATCTGCCGGAACATCACGGACGTGGACGATGTGCTGGACGCGGCCGCGCACCGGGCGGGCGCGCCGTACGACGCGTTCGCGGCAGTCCAGCAGTTTCATTTCGAGCGGGACATGGCTGCGCTCGGCGTGCGCGCGCCGCAGCACGAGCCGCGCGCGCACCGCTACGTGGACCAGGTGATCCGGCTGGCCGCGGGGCTGCTTTCGGCCGGCCACGCCTACCAGCGCCAGGGCAGCGTGTACTTCCGCGGCGCGGCCGCCCACGCCGCCTCCGGGCTGGACCGGGCCGCGGCGCTGCGGCTGTCCGCCGAATATGGCGGCCGGCCGGATGATCCGGACAAGGACGATCCGCTGGACGTGGCGGTGTGGCAGGCCAGCGAGCCGGGGCACCCGGCATGGGAATCACCCTGGGGAACTGGCAGGCCGGGATGGCACGCGGAGTGCGCCGCGATGGCGCTGTCCGTGTTCGGCGTCGGCGTGGATATTCACGCCGGCGGGAAGGATCTCCGCTTCCCGCACCACGCCTACCACGCGGCGATGGCCGAGGCCTTTACCGGCGTACGGCCGTACGCACGCGCCTGGCTGCACGCCGGCACCGTAACGGTGCAGGGCATGAAGATGGCCAAGTCGGCCGGCAACCTTGTCCTGCTCGATGACCTGCTGGCCGGCCATTCCGCCGCCGCCGTCCGGATGATGATCCTGGACCGCCGCTGGGCCGAGGACTGGGACTTCGTCCCAGGCCTGCTCGACTCGGCGGCGGCACGGCTGGAGAGCCTCTATCAGGCGGCCGGACGGCCCAGCCCTTCCGGCGCTGCCGCCGCCGCCGAGATTGGCCGGCTGCTGGCAGTTGAGCTGCAGGTACCCGCGGCCATCGACCTTGCGATTGATGCCGGCGGCGCCCCGGCCCGTGCCCTCGCCACGACCCTCGGGCTCTGATCGGGGTGCGCGCCCGGCCCGGCGCGGCTGTTACCCGCTGCCGCCCGCGCGGCCCCAGCCGGCGCGAGCGCCGGTTATACCGCAGCCGCGATCTTCCTCGCCGCCGCCGCGGCCGCCGCGGCCGTAATCGCCGCCCTGCGCCGGCCTGCCCGGCTCAGCCGCACGCAGTGTGACGTCACACTGCGCCGTGCCTAGCAGCTTGCCTCCCCGCCGCCCCGCCGCGCTGGCCAAGATGCCTGCCACCTGCGATGACGGCGGTCGTGATGATCAGCGGGCCGCTGATGACCGGCCGGCTCGCCGGTACGGCCGGCCGGGTCCGCTACGCCGGGATCAGCGCCGCCCGGCCGGCGGCGACGTCGACGGTCCGACGTTAGCGTCGAGCCAGCTACTGAGCGGCCGGGCGGAAACCAGGAAGCCAGCGATGTGCTGGCCGGCGGCGGCGGTCCCCAGCCACGGCTCGACCGGCCATTCCTTCCAGGCGACCAGCCCCTTGTGCCGCAGTAGCGCGATCCTCGGGTGGTCCGCCGGGTAACCCCTGGGCGCGGTCTTCAGTGAGTCGTGCCCGTGCACGCCGATCCCCTGCTGCTGCACCGCGAGTATCACGCGCTCCAGCTGCTCGCCGGTGTCGTCGCCGGCCACCGCGAGCCGGTACCGGTGCAACTGGTCCTGGGCCATGCCGTACATTCCGTCGCCCGCCGCCAGCCCGCGCGCGGACAGCTGAATGTAGCCGCTACCGATCAGCGCGCCGATATGTGTCTTGTACGGCGACTTGTCCGTGCTGAACCTGACATCCCGGTACGGGCGGAAGATCTTCGGAGTACCGAACTCCGGCGCGAGCTCATCCACGAGCTCGGTCATCGGGCCGAGCACCTGGTCCTCGTAGAACGCCTTGTTCCGGGTCCAGTAGGTCTTCGAGTTGTCCGCTTCCAGGCCCTCGTAGAACTCCAGCGCCTCTTCCTGCCAGCCTTCGAATGCCATGCTGCTTCCTCCCCCGGTCGCGGCCGCCCCGGATCGCCCGGTACAACATAGCCGCGGGCAGCAGGCGACGGCAGCGCCGGCTCCTGCGAGCGGCCAGCTGCCGACCTTGCTGCGGGCGGCATTCCGGCCGCGCCAGGGTTACTTTCCGCATTTATTCCACTACGATTAGCTGCGAGAACCCCCGCTCGCGGAAGCCGAGAACGACATTGATGGGAACCTGCCGTCGCCGTGAACGCGGCATTCAGGCCGCCGGGCGCCACTGGCGCCCCGGATTCGGGCGGCTCGCAGTGCGCGCGGTGAACGCGGCGAGCCTGGTAGACGTTCCGTCTGGTGGATGTGCGTCCGGGCGGATCCTGAGCCGACCTAGATCACATCCATCAGCTAGGTCACATCTATCAGGCGGAACGCCGTTCCGGCTGCCGGCAGCGCTGGCAGGGGGAGATCTGCTGCAGAACGATCACCAGCAACCGCGTGCACGTCCCTGGCCGGCACCGTGCTGGCCGGCACGTCCCCGGCCGGCACCGCGCTGGCGGACATCGCGCCATCGTGGATGCCCGCCGCAATCGCGGGTAAGGGCCCGGCCAGTGCGTGATTCAGGGCAGCCGCAGCGGACGGGCCGGCCAGGCACGGGCCGGACCAGCGGACCGAGGCGAACGGGCACGCCGTGCGAGCCGGCGGCGCGGGCGTCCCGCCGCGATCAGGCGAGCCGGCCCAGGCGAGCGCGCCTGTTGCGGGCCGGCCGCCCATCGCGCACCGTCGCGCAAGGCCGATGGAGGAAGGATGAACGGTGACATTTCGATCGACGATCTGCTGAACGCGCTCCGGGCGCTGGTGCGCAGCCTGCGCCGGCCCGCCTCGGAGGCCGCACAGGCCGAGCAAGGCAGGCACCTGGCCACCATATTTACCGAGTTGGACCAGCGGCTATCCGGCGGCGAGCCGGTGCCGACCCCGTGGGCACCATCAATGACCGTGCCCGGCGACTATCCGCCATGCCCGCTGCCCCGCTGCGGAGGGCTGGTGCCTGCGACGCTGCCCATGTGCTTCGCGCACTGGTGGAAGGCACCGGCTGAGATGCGAGAGGCATACAACATCGCGATCAGGGAGAACCGCCCGGCCGATCGCGACCGCATCGGCCAGGACCTGGTAGTCGCCGTCGCAGAGCTGCGGACCGGCGGTCAAAGGTGAGCGTCGTCCCGCGCCCGCAGGCGGGGCCGGCTTGAGCCCGGCTGCGTGCCGCATCGGGGCCGGAACTGGCACGCCGCTGAGTAACGTGCCGCGGTTATCAGGACATGACGGCCTGGCTGAGGCTGTAGATCCCGAAGCCGGTGAGTACGACCGCGCCCGCGGTGCGAACCCAGCGCTCGGGGAAGACCCCCAGGACCTTGGGGCCGACGAAGACCGCGAGCCCGGACACCGACCAGAGCGCGGCCACCGCGGCGACCGCGACGATCAGCGGCTCGGAGTAGCGGGCGGCGAAGTTAGCGGTGGTGACCTGGGTGATATCGCCCCACTCGCCGACGAACACCACCGCGAAGCTGGTCGCGGCCACCCGCAGCATGCGCGGTGAGGCCGCCCCGAGCCTGGCCGCGTCGGGTCCTGGCTCATCCTCGGCCCCCGACCTTGATTTCAGCATCCACACCGCGCCGCCGAGAAACAATGCCGCGCTGACGAGTTGCACGATCGGGTGCGGCGCCGCGGTGAGCAGGCTGCCTGCCGTGACAGCCAGGCCCACGTGAATGGCGAACGCGGCCATGACGCCCAGCCAGACAGGCCATGGCTGGTACCGGGCGCCGAGCAGCAGCGACGCGAACAGCGACTTGTCCGGCAGTTCGACCACGAACGTGACGGCGAATACTGTCACCAGCAACGCAGCACCGGGCACCGGGCACAAACCTTCCCGGTCCGGATCAGCAGGCGGAACCAGGACCGACCCCGCCGGATGAGCCGGACTCATCGGCGAAGGTCTCGTCCACCCCGTCCCGTTGGGGCCTGACGACCGGGTGCGATCAGCGCACCAGCATGTCGATCTGTCAGCGGAGGACTACTCCCCTTCGGCTGACACTATAGGCCAGATTCCGCCGCAGGCAGGCAGATATTGCGCCCGCAGCGGCTGGTCAGCCCGAGTCGCCGGCCGGGGACTATCCGGCTGCCGCCGGAGGCCAGGAAGCCGCCCAGGGCCAGGAAGCCGGCCAGCCGAGTTCTCCCACTCTCCGTGTCTTATGCGGCCAAATCACCGTAATGTTCCATCCAGACCAAGGCCTTGGGAGGGGACAACGGTGACATCGCCGATGGTGACCCGCGCGACGGGCACCAGCCTGCAGCGGCTGGCCGAGGAGTCGTGGGACCGGGTTGCTGTCGGCTCCGTGCTGCATTACGAAGGCACCCTGTGGACTGGCGCGCAGCTCGCCGAGCGGGTGCGCCGGGTCGGCGGCGGGCTGCGTTCCCTCGGCCTGCGGCCGGGCGAGCGGGTCGTGGTCTGCATGGCAAACTGCCCCGAGGTCGGCATCACCTACCAGGCCGTCTGGCGGGCGGGCGGGGTGGTCACGCCGGTGCTGTTCCTGCTCAGCGCGGACGAGCTGCGCTACGTGCTGGCGGACAGCGGGGCGGTCTATGCGGTGACCACGCCCGAGTTCCTGCCCAAGGTGCGAGCGGCCGCGTCCGACCTGCACGACGTCCGCGGCATTGTCGTATGCGGCGAGCTGCCGGCGGACGAGGGGATCGGACCCGCGCTGCTGCGTTACAAGAGCCTGGAGACCGGCCCGGAATCGGAGCTAGTCGATGCCGATCCCACCGGGCTGGCCGCGCTGCTTTACACCGGCGGCACCACCGGCCGGGCCAAGGGCGTGATGATCAGCCACGACGCGCTGTCCTCGGCGGCCTGGGCGGCGACCGCGACCTCGTCTGACGGAACCCGCCGGACGTCGCTGCTGCCGCTGCCGCTCTCTCATGTCTACGGGCTGATGGTCAGCGTGATGTCGCTGCACTCGCCGGTGCCGGGGACAGCGGTACTGATGCGGTGGTTCGACCCGGCGGAATGGCTCCGGCTCGCCGCGGCGCACCGGATCAACATCAGCCCGCTGGTCCCGTCGATGCTGCAGATGCTGCTGAGCCATCCGCTTGAGGACTACGACCTGGCCGCGCTCGAGCGCATTACCAGCGGCGCGGCACCGCTGCCACGGCGGGTGGCCGAGGAATTCAGCCGGCGGCTGCCGAAGGTAGAGATCGCCGAGGGCTACGGCTGCACGGAGACCGCGGCCATCATCGCCACCTCGCCGATCGGGCAGGCCCGGCCGGGCAGCGTGGGCAGGCCGGCACCGGGCGTCGAAGTGCGGATCGAGCGCACCGACGGGTCAGCGGCTGACCAGGGCCAGGAGGGCGAGATCTGCGTCCGCGGGCCGGTGGTGATGAGCGGCTACTGGCACGCCGAGCGGGAAACCGAGCAGGCACTGCGCGGCGGCTGGCTGCATACCGGCGACGTCGGCCGCCTGGACCCGGACGGCTACCTGTACATCGTCGACCGGATCAAGGACCTGATCATCCGCGGCGGGTACAACGTCTATCCGCGTGACGTCGAAGATGTCCTGCTGGAGCACCCGGACGTGGTGGCGGCCGCCGTGATCGGGCGCCCGGACGAGAAGCACGGCGAGGAGGTGGTCGCGTTCGTGCAGCTGCGCGAGGGGGCCGCCACCGGCCCGGCCGACCTGGTCGAGTTCGGCCGGGCCAGGCTGTCCCCGGTGAAGTACCCGCGCGAGGTACGCGTCGTCGATCAGATCCCGCTGACCAGCGTGATGAAGACCGACAGGAAGCGGCTCCGGGCCGAGCTCGCCGGGCAACCCGATCCGGTTCCGGGCCGAGCCCCGCCGGGGTAACCCGATCGGTTCCGGGCCGAGATCGCCGGGTAACCGGATCGGCCGCCGGGCCGGATCCGGCATTCGCGGGCTGGCCGCCTGACCCGGGCGAGGGCGCGACCCGGACGCCGGCCCAGCCCGGGCGATGGCATCGCGCCTCGTCGCAATGATCAGCGCCGGCCAGCTGCGGCGCCCGCGGGCTAGGCGGATGATGAGCTTGTGGCCAGTCACGACGGTGCGCGCCCCGGTCAGCCGGAGTCGCGAGACGTGCTGCAGTTCGGCCCGTCACGCCCGCGCCGCAAGCCGCCCCGATGGCTCACGCTGACCGTGCCGGCGCTTATCGCGGCGGGCGTCATAACCGGCGTCGTGATCACCGTCGCGGGCGGCGGCGGGAAGCCGCCGCCGGCGACTGCGCCGCGCCCGGCGCTGGCACCTGGCCCGGTCACGGTGACCCGGCTGGGCCATCCGCTGCTCGGCGTCCGGGCCGACTGGGACCTGTTCGCGCTGACCCGGCCCGAGTCCGCCTTCGGCGGGGACGTGCTGGTCCGCATTCAGCTGGCCAGCGGCCGGATCACCCGGACCCCGCTGCCGCCGCTGCTGAGCAGCGGCCCCGTCGCCGTGCTGGCCGCCCCGCACCAGGTGATCATCCGCCCGCTGGACTTCGTGCCCGGGTACCTCGTCCCGGACGGGCAGCCAGCCCGGGGCCTGCGCGGGACGCTCAGTCACGGCGGCATGGTGTTCCCCGGCCCGCGGCCCGGCCAGCTGTGGGCGCAGGCAGCACGCGGCCAGTCAGCGCTGATGTCCCTCGTCGGGCTGACCGGGCGCAAGCTCGGCCCGGTCATCCGGGTGCCCGCCGGCGGATACTGGCCGACTGCCCCGGACGGCCGCGGTTATCTGCTGATTTACCGCCACGGCGTCGCGTACGACGCCCGGCCCGGCGGTCGCCGCCGGGTCACCGCGGGAACGGTGGCGGCCGTCGGCCCGGCCCGCTGGCTGGCCGTCGGCTGCAGGCACCGGCCGCGCTGCGCGGACATCGTGATCAACCCGGTGAGCGGAACCCGCCACCTGCTGGCCCGGCGCCGGATCACCGTCACGGTGCCCGGCGTCATCTCCCCCGACGGCTCGGCTGCCGCGCTGCTCCAGGCCGGGCCGGCCGGTAGGATCACCATCCACGTGATCAGCCTGCGCACGGGGGCTGACCACGGCGGGTCCGTTAATGCTGATCCTGAGTCGGTCGGTCCGGGGACCCTGGCCTGGTCGCCAGACAGCCGGTGGCTGTTTGCGGTCGCCGCGCACGGGAAGCTGGTTGCCATCAGCGCGAGCACCGGCCGCGCGCGTGCCATCGGCGCAGCGCTCCCGCCGGTCAGCGAGCTGGCCGTGCGGCCGGCGCCGGGCGGATAGCTGGGACTGGATTAGTTGTTTAACACAAACTAATATGAGAGGCAAGGCGTTACCAAGTGGAGGCCGACAGCGCAACGGTTGTCGGGAACAGCCATGAACCACGGAGAGAGGCAACCTGGCCCGGCCGGGCCGGAGCCCCCGGGCCGGTCCGGCCCCGCCCAGCCTGGGCCCGCCCAGCCTGGGCCGCAGCCCGGCCAGCCCAGCCCCGGCCCGCGCGGCCAGCCCAGGCCGGGCCCGCACGTCCCGGCCCGGCCAAGCCAGCCCGCCCGGCCAGGCCGGGTGGTCCCGTCCCCGGCGCGGATCCGCGGCGCCAGCCCGGGCCGGGCAGCGACACCAGCCATCCGGTCGTCGCCGGTTATGACGGCTCCCGGTCGAGCCGGAACGCGCTGGCGTACGCGGCCGGGATGGCCCGGCGGCTCGGACGCTCGCTGCTGCTCGTCTACGTCGTTCCCGGGATCAGCTGTGAGCCGCTGACCGGGCAGGTGATCGGCGCGGCCCGGGATGACGAGGAGATGAGGCACTGGCTGCTGGCCGAGCTCGACCAGGTCTTCGACCGCAGCGACCTCACCGTGAGCGTGCTGATCCGGCGCGGCAACCCGGCCCGGGAACTCGCCGCGACCGCGGACGAGGCCAGCGCCGACGCGCTGGTCGTCGGCGCGCCGGGGCACATCTGGCACCACGTGGCCGGCTCCGTGCCCGGCTGGCTTGCCCGGCACGCCCACTGCCCGGTGGTCGTCATACCCTGATCAAGGACGCCGCCCGCCCACGGGGGCCTGTTCCGGGGCCGGGCCCGGGCGCCGTGGCGTGCACGCGACGGAGGTGACGGACATCGCTGACCCCGACTGCGACCTGGTCGTCCGCGGTGGCACGGTGGTCACCGCGGGCAGCTCGGCCGAGTGCGACGTGGGAATCACCGGCGGCCGGATCAGCCAGCTCGGCGGCTCCCCGCGCGGCAGCCGGGAGGTCGATGCGGCCGGGGCGCTGGTGCTGCCCGGCGGGCTGGACATGCATGTTCACCTCTCCTCGCCGGAGCCGCCGGAGCCGGGCGTCCCGGCCTGGGTGGACGATTTCCGCTCCGGTTCGCTGGCCGCCATCGCCGGCGGGGTGACGACGTTCGGGAACATGACCTTCCAGCGGGACGGCGAGTCGCTGCGCCGCGCGCTCGACCGCGACCTGGCCGCCGCGGCCGGCGCCGCGGCCGTCGACTACGTGCTGCACCCGGTGCTGACGGACCCCTCGCCGGAGGCGCTGGCCGAGCTGCCGGTGCTGGCGTCCGGCGGGCACCGCAGCCTCAAGCTGTTCATGATCTTCCCCGTGTTCGATACCAGCGCCGCGGAGATGCTTGCCGCGGTCAGGTCCGCCGGGCGCAGCGGGACGCTGACCATGCTGCACTGCGAGGACGGCCCGCTGGTCCGCGACGCCAGCCAGCAGCTGATCGCGGATGGCCGCGGTGAGCTGGCCAGCTGGGCGAGCGCCCGGCCGGTGCTGGCCGAACGGGCCGCGGTCGAGCGGGCCGTCGCGATCTGCGAGGCCACCGGCTCGCCCATCTACATCGTGCACCTGTCGTCGCGGGCCGCGCTGGACTCCGCCCGCCAGGCGCAGGCGCGCGGGCTGCCGGTGTTCGTCGAGACCCGCCCGATGTACCTGTACCTGACCAGCGAGCTGCTGCGGGAGCCGGATGGCGGCAAGTACATCGGCTGCCCGCCGCTGCGCGAGCCCGCCGACGCCGAGGCGATGTGGGCCGGCCTGGCCGACGGTTCCATCCATACGCTGGGCAGTGACCACGCGCCGTGGTCGCTGCGGGACAAGACGGATCCCGCGCTGGACGTGACCAGCGCGCGGCCCGGCGTCGCCGACCTGGAGACGATCCTGCCGATGCTGTTCTCGGCCGGCGTCCGCACCGGGCGGATCTCGCTGGCCCGGTTCATCGAGCTCACCTCGACGAACCCGGCCAGGTTGTTCGGGCTCTACCCGCGGAAGGGAACGATCGCGGTAGGCAGCGACGCGGACCTCGTCGTGCTGGATCCCCGGCTGCGCCGCACCATCGACGGCGGGTCCATGCAGTCCAACGCCGACTATTCCGTCTACGACGGCCAGCAGGTGCACGGCTGGCCGCGCTTCACCATCAGCCGCGGTGACGTCGTGCTGGCGGACGGCGAGGTGCTGGCCGAGCCGGGCCGCGGCCAGTGGCTGCGGCAGGGCCCGACATCCGCGCCGTAGCCAGGGCTCAGGCGGCCAGCAGGGCGTCGATTGCGGCGATGGACTCGCTCGTCAGCTCATGATCCAGCTCGCCGCAGTACCAGCGCCACATGTCGGCCATGAACTCATCGGCCTGCGCGCCGGACAGGCCGAGCGCGTCCGCGAACCGCTGCCGGTATGCCGCCTCGGTCAGCGCGCCGGTGCCGGTGCCGCCGTCCGGGTCCACTCCCGCCAGCGCCGCCGCGAACTCGGCCGCGCCCAGCCCGAGGCCGGGGCGGCGGGGGTTTAGGCGAGGTGCACGGTGCCGTCGGCGGCCAGTTCCCAGCCGGGGTTGTGCGCCACCTCCCACGGATGCCCGTCCGGGTCGATGAACACGCCCGAGTACCCGCCCCAGAACGTGCTGGCCGGCTCGCGGCCGATGACGGCACCGGCCGCCCGGGCCGCATTGATGACCGCGTCGACCTGGCCGGGAGAGCGGACGTTGTGCGCCAGCGTGACGCCGCCCCAGCCGCCGCTGTCGCTGACCGCGCTGTCCTCGGCGAGCCTGGCCCGGTCCCACAGCCCGAGCACCATGCCGCCTGCCTGGTAGAAGGCGACGTCGTCCGGCTCGGGCCCGGCGGCCTGCCAGCCGAGCGCCCGGTAGAACGCCCTGGCCCGGTCCAGGTCGGCGACGCCGAGGGTAATGACGCTTATCCGCTGGTCCATGGACGAGTCTCCTCTCGCGTGCCAGGCTGACCGGGCTCGTGCGCCTCCCGGAATGTCAGGCCAGGCGATTACCGTACTTGATCGTCGCCTGAGACCGGCCGGCCAACACATCGAACGCCTGTGCGAGCGGCTCCTAGAAGTAGGTCATCAGGATCGGTAGAGTGCCGGACTATGCGGAGGCCGGCGTGTGCCCAAGGGCCGGCTGCTGTGCCGGTGCGGCTGCAACCTTCAAGGCATTTGAAACGGGGTTACCGGAGTGCTCCCGACCACCAGGCTCGCCCCGCCCGGGGCCGCTGTGCATGACCTCACCTGCCTGGAGATCTGCGCCGGCGCGGGCGGCCAGTCACTCGGCCTGGAGCAGGCGGGCTTCGCCCACGTCGCAGCCGTCGAGCTGGATCCGGACGCCTGCGCCACCCTCCGGCTGAACCGGCCCGGCTGGAAGGTCGTCGAGCAGGACGTCCACTACTTCGACGGAGTCAGCTGCCGCGGCGTGGACCTGCTGGCCGGGGGCGTGCCGTGCCCGCCGTTCTCGATCGCCGGCAGGCAGCTCGGCGCGGACGACGAGCGCGACCTGTTCCCGCAGGCGCTGCGGCTGGTGCAGGAATGCCAGCCGGCCGCGGTGCTGCTGGAGAACGTCCGCGGCCTGTCCACGGCCCGGTTCGCCGGGTACCGGGACCAGGTGCTCGCCCGGCTGGACGAGCTCGGCTACCAGGCCGGCTGGCAGGTGCTGCACGCCAGCGAGTTCGGCGTGCCGCAGCTGCGCCCGCGGTTCATCCTGGTCGCCATGCGGCCGTCAGCCTACGAGCATTTCCGCTGGCCGGATACGGACGGCCGGCCGCCGACCGTCGGCGAGACGCTGCGCGAGCTGATGGCGGCCGGCGGCTGGCCGGGCGCCGCTGCCTGGGCCGAGCAGGCCAGCGGCATCGGCGCGACGCTGGTCGGCGGATCCCGCAAGCACGGCGGCCCGGATCTCGGCCCGACCCGGGCCCGCGAGGCCTGGCTCCGGCTACGGGTGGACGGCAAGGGGCTGGCCGACGCGCCGCCTGGTCCTGCCGATCCTGCCGATCACGTACCGCGGCTGACGCTGCCGATGGCCGCGGCGATCCAGGGATTCCCGCCGGACTGGCGGTTCGCCGGCCGCAAGACCGCGGGTTACCGGCAGATCGGCAACGCGTTCCCGCCCCCGGTGGCACGGGCGGTCGGCAACAGCATCCGGGCGGCGATCGAGGCCGCGGGGGCAGCTCCGGCGACGCCGGCTCCGGCGACGCCGGCTCGGCCGGCCCGGCGTGGGGCGCCACGGCTGCCGGACCCGGCCCGGCCGGGCAAGTCCCGGATGCGGCACCGGTGCCTGCGCCCGGCCGCCTGCTGCACGCCGTGTGACCGGCGCTCTCCGGCACCGGCGCGGGCGCGGCCATGACAGCGGAAGAATTCAGCCTCCGCACGGTCACGCAGCCGGTCCAGCCGGCCCGCGGCGCGGACCCCGGGCTCGATGCCGTGCAGGCTGAGCTTGGCCGGCTGGATCCTTCCGGCCGCGCCGTCGCCGCGGTCATCCGGGACACCCTCGACCAGCTCTACGACGGGCAGCACACCGGCCGGTGGAACTACGACCAGCTGCACAAGACCGAGAAAACCCACATGGGCACGCTGGTCGAGATCAACCTGCACCGGCGGTTCGGCTTCGACGACGGCGAGGTCACCGACTACCGGATCGCCGGGGTGGAGGTGGACTGCAAGTACTCGATGAGCTACGGCGGCTGGGAGCTGCCGCCGGAGGCCATCGGCCAGCTCTGCCTGCTGCTCACCGCGAGCGACATCGACCGCAACTGGTCAGCCGGGCTGATCCGGGTGCGCGCGGAAGACCTGCGCGGCAAGCCCAACCGCGACGCGAAGCGGCAGCTGACCGCCGCCAGCCGGGCTCGCATCCGCTGGCTATGGCCGGGACGCGGCCCGCTGGCCGGGAACCTCTTCCTCGCGCTGGACGACGCGACCAGGGACCGGATTTTCAGCGCGCGGGCGCACCACGGCGAGCGGCACGGCCAGGCGCGGACGAACGAGCTGTTCCGCTCGGTGCAACGGCAGATCATCCGGCGGGCGGAGCTGGCCACCGTGGCGCGGCAGGACGACTTCATGAAGCGCGCACGGGGAAACGGCGGCGCGCGGACCCTGCTGCGGGCCGAGGGCATCCTGGTGCTCGGGCACCAGGACAGCGACCCGCTGGTAGCGGCCGCGCTCGGGCTGCCCGCGCCGCGCAAGGGCGAGTTCATCTCGGCCCGGGTAGTGCCCGCGCGAACGGACCGGGATGATCCCGTTGCCGTCGTCGGCGGCCAGCCCTGGGCGCTCGCCCGGCCCGGCGATCCGGTGGTCCCGGCGCCGGTCGTGCCGAGGAAACTGCCCGGCGGCCAGCCTCCGGGCCCGCGGCGGGACCGCGGAGTGCCGGACCGCGGACAGCCGGGCCGCGGACAGCCGGGCCGCGGACAGCCGCAGTTGCTGGGCGACGGGCCGGATGCTGCCGATCAGCACCGGTGAGTGAGGCTGGTCACGCTGCGCGTGGGCGGGTGGCAGGCGCCCGGCGGCCGGCCGCGCGGGCCAGCCGGTGGGCGCGGACAATGTCCGGGTCACGCGCGTCCAGCGGGTCCGGCAGCTGATCGAGCTGCCGGTCGCGCGGCCGGACCCGGCGCTTGTGGATCCGCTTCTGGCTCATTGCACTGCCCTCTTCCGGTGCGGCCCGGCCGGCGCCGGGCGGCGGTGCTGCCGTCCTGGCGACGATCGCCAGCCGGGCGTCCGGGCACGAGCGGCCCGGACATTGCTGCCAGCATGTGACGGCCGGGCCAGGGCAGACATCCGCCAGCTGGCCGATGTCGCCGGCCACCGAATCGAAGACGCTGGCCCCGGGCGGAGATCCGCCCTGGGCCAGCCGAACCGTGCGCTGGCCGGCCCGACATCGGCCCAGCCGGACCAGGCTGGGCGCACGCCAGAAGGGAACAGCCATGCGCGCAGTAGTCAGCCGGGGGCACGGCGGGCCGGAGGTACTCCAGATCGCCGAGGTGGCTATGCCGGAGCCGGGCCCGGGGCAGGTCCGGATCCGGGTCGAGGCCGCCGCCGTCAACCCGGTCGACCTGGCGACCAGGTCCGGTGCGCTGACCGAGGCCGGCCTGGCCCCGCCCAGGGAAGTGACCGGCATCGGCTGGGACGCGGCCGGCACCGTCGATTCGATCGGCCCGGGAGTGACCGAGTTCGTGCTGGGCGATCACGTGATCGGGCTGTCCGACCGGCTGGACGTCCCGCTCGGCGCCCAGGCCGACTACGTGGTGCTTGACGTCGGCGCCGTCGCCCGGGTGCCCGGCATCATCCCGGCCGGGGCAGCCGCCACGCTGCCGTTGAACGGGCTGACCGCCGTGCAGGCGCTGGACCTGCTGGGCCTCGTTTCCGGGCAGACGCTGCTCGTCACCGGCGCGGCCGGGGCGGTTGGCGGGTTCGCCGTGCAACTCGCCGCGAAGCGCGGATTGCGGGTCGTCGCCTCGGCCGGCGCGGAGGACCGTGACCTGGTGCTTCGCCTCGGCGCGGAATGGTTCGCCGCGCGCGGTACCGACCTGGCCGACACCGTGCGGGCCGTTGTCCCGGGCGGCGCGGATGGTGCGCTGGACGCCGCCATGGCCGGCCTCCGCGCACTCGACGCGGTCCGCGGCGGCGGCGGCTTCGTGGCCGTGGCGGCCGGAGCGGCCCCGCCGCCGTTGCGCGGCACCCGGGTGCACAACGTCTGGATCCGGGCCGACGGCGAACGGCTCGGCTGGCTGGCCGCGATGGCCGCCAGCCGGCAGCTCGCGCTCCGGGTGGCCGGCACGCTGCCGCTTGACCAGGTCGCCGACGCACACGTCCGGCTGGCCAAGGGCGGCCTGCGCGGACGCCTGGTGCTCATCCCCTGACCCAGGCCGGTGACTGGGTGCCGGGCCGCCGGGGTCGCGTGCTGGCGACGTCGCCGGATCCCGCCTGCTGTGGATCCGGTGGTGGATGTGCGGTGGACGACAGCCGTTGCCCTGGGGAGAACGCGGCGCGTTCTGTGGATGGATTGTGGATGGCCAAAGAATCTTGGAACCAGTGACCGCAACCCCTTGTGCAGCCTGGCCGGGAGGGCGTAGAACTACTTCACTGCCGAAACGGGTACCGGGCCCCGGGGGCGACCCCGGGGACGCCGGAGGGGCCGGGAAACTGGCGCTTCGGGCGGGTACCAGGAAACCGGCAGCTGGCCGGGCACGCCGCGGCGGCCGAGCAATCGGCACCCGGGCGCTGCGCGGCCGGGCTGAGGCCCCTCCATCTCATACATGGAGGGGCCTCGTCTTATCCTGCCGGACGGGCGCCCCGGCGCCCGGCATCGACACGCGGTCGGGCCTGGCGGGCGGCAAGATGTCCGTCATCGCGCGATATACCCGCGCGCCCGGCCGATCACACGACGATCCCGGCAGGTCAGCCGAGGGACTGCGCGGGGCGGGTGGGCAGCCCGGCCGCCTTCCAGCCCTGGAACCCGCCGTCCAGGTCGGTCGCCCACCGCAGCCCGATCCGCCGCAGGCTGGCCGCCGCGAGAGTGGAGGCGTAACCCTCGGAGCACATCACGATGACCCGGGCGTCGGCGCGGGCAAGCGCCGGGATCCGGGCGTCGCTGCGCGGGTCGAGGCGCCACTCCAGCACGTTACGGCCGATGATGATCGCGCCGGGCACCTCGCCCTCGACGATCCGCTGCTCCAGCGGCCTGATGTCGACCAGCGTCGCGCCATCGGTCAGCGCCGCCAGGGCGGTCTCCGGCGGCAGCCGCTCAAGGCGCCCGCGAGCCTCGGCGATCAGCTCGTCGATGCCGGGCATGCCGTCCGGGAGGTCTTCGGGGGTGAGCCCGGCAACCGACGCCGTCGCGTCGGCCAGCGCCGTGTCCGGGCCGCCCCGGCCGCGCGCGCCCTCGGGGCCCTCGATCGCCACGGTTTCCCTGGCCAGCAGCCCGTACGGGGTCTGCTGGTAGTACGTCATCATCATCAGCGGCGGCGAGTAGGCGTGGATGCTGATCGAGGACCCTGCGCCGCCATGCGCCACGTCGTGTACATGCCCGGGCCCGAAGGCGACGGCCTGGCCGGTTCCCAGCCGCCGGCGGCCGCAGCCCCGGCCGCTCGCCGCCCGGTACTGCTCCAGCAGGCTGCCCTCGGCGACGGTGAACGACCCGGAAGATCCGCCGTGGTCGTGCCAGTCGGTGTCCTGGCCGCGTTCCCAGGCCAGCAGCCACACGTCGCACGCATCCGAGCGGTGTAGCGGCAGGTACCAGCGGACGTCGGGGTCATGCACGACGAGATCGGCCCACAGTTCCCCGCGGGCGGCGATCGTGGCGGTGATGGCCCGGAGCTGCGGCGGTGACAACCGGCCGGTCAGCCGGACCAGGCCGCGGACCGTATCCAGGATCGCCTGCTGCCGCTCAAGGCTGACGCCCCAGCCGGGCCGCAGGCCAGCGCCAGATGTCCCGGCCGGGTCCTCGCCGCCGCCGCTGGTACTGATCACGGCGACAGACAAACGACCTCCTTAAGGCAATAAGAATTGTACCCCCGGCAGCCCGGGCCGGCCGGTCAGAAGATCCGTCCTGACCGCCGCCAGCGGACCGGGCCGGCCGTGCTGCCGCCGAGCCGGGATGATCGCGCCGGATAATGGATGACAAGCCAGCACGACCGCGCGCCGGAAGGATGCCGCCAGCTCATGGACGCTCCCGTGGACCTCCGCTCTGACACCGTCAGCAAGCCCTCGGCCGCGATGCGGCAGGCCATGGCCAGCGCCGAGGTCGGCGACGACTGGTATGGCGACGACCCCACCGTTAACCGGCTGCAGGACCGGGCGGCCGAGCTGACCGGCAAGGAGGCCGCCGCGTTCCTGCCGACCGGCACGCTGTGCAACCAGATCGCGATGCACGCGTTCGCCCGCTCCGGGCATTTCGTTGTCTGCGAGGCCAACGCCCATACCTGCGGGACCGAGGGTGCCTCGTCCGCCGCCATGTCCGGCATCGCGTTCCGCCGCATTCCCGCCGCCCGCGGCCTGCTGTCGGCCGGGCAGGTCGCCGCGGCGCTGGCGCCGGATCCGTACGACGCCAACGTGGTCGACCTGGTGACGGTCGAGAACACGCACCAGCTCGGCGGCGGCTCCGTGCTGCCGCCCGGTGAGATGCGGGCGATCGGCGCGGTCTGCGCGGAGCGCGGCGTCCCGCTTTACCTGGACGGCGCGCGCATCTTCAACGCCTGCGCGGCAACCGGCGCCAGCGTCGCTGACTATGCCGCTACCGCCGACGCGATGATGTTCTGCCTGTCCAAGGGGCTGGGCGCGCCGGTCGGCTCGATGCTGGCAGGCAGCGCCGAGTTCATCAGGGAGGCCCGGCGGCTCAAGTTCCTGTTCGGCGGCGGCTGGCGGCAGGCCGGGCTGCTGGCGGCGGCCGGGCTGATCGCGCTGGCGGAAGGGCCGAAGCGGCTGGCCGAGGACCACGCGAACGCCCGCCGCCTGGCCGCGGGCATCGCCGAGATCGTGCCGGGGGCCGTTGACCCGGCCGCGGTACCGACCAACATCGTGTTCGCCGACGTGGGCGGCACCGGCCACGACGCGTGGGAGTGGCTGGACCTGCTGGCCGCGGAGGGGGTGCTCATCTCGGTGATCAGCGGCCGGGTACGGATGCTCACCCATCCCGGTGTCAGCGCGGATGACATCGCCGCCGCGCTGGCCGCCTGGCGCCGGGCGGCGGACAAGGCGGGACTGCCCCGATGACCCTCGTGTTCACGCCCGATCACGAGGCGTTCCGCCAGTCGGTCCGGGGGGTGCTGGCGCGCGAGGTCACGCCGCACGCGGCGGAGTGGGAGGAAGCCAGGGCGTTCCCCGCGCACCGGCTATTCAAGGCGCTCGGCGCGGCCGGGCTGCTCGGCGTCGAGTACGAGCCCGGCTACGGCGGCCAGGGTGCGGATCACTCCTACACGGTGATCCTGGGCGAGGAACTGGGCCGGATGGGCTGCGCCGGGGTGGCGATGGCCGTCACCGTGCAGACCGACATGGCCACCCCTTCCCTGCACCGGCACGGCAGCCATGAGCTCAAGCAGCGGTACCTGGCGCCGGCGCTGAGCGGCGAGATGGTCGCCGCCATCGCCGTCACCGAGGCAGACGCCGGCTCGGACGTGGCCGGGATCCGGACCAGGGCGGTACGGGACGGCGACGAGTGGGTGATCAACGGGTCGAAGCTCTACATCACCAACGGCACCCAGGCCGACTGGCTGTGCCTGCTGGCCCGTACCTCCGGCGAGGGCGGCTACCGGGGCATGTCGCAGATCCTCTTCCCGACCGATACCCCGGGATTCTCGGTCAGCCGGAAGCTGAGCAAGCTCGGCAACGACTGCTCGGATACGGCGGAACTCTCGTTCGCCGACGCCAGGGTGCCGGTGTCCAACACGATCGGCCGGATCGGCCGGGGCTTCCAGCAGCAGATGAGCCAGTTCCAGAACGAGCGGATGATCGCGGCCTACACCGCCGTCGGCGGGATGGACAGCGCGCTCGGCCGCACCGCGGCCTACCTGCGCGAGCGGCAGGCCTTCGGCGAGCCGCTGCTGTCCAGGCAGTACGTGCAGTTCCGGCTGGCCGAGCTGTCCGCCGAAGTGGACCTGCTGCGGCACTACAACTACGCCTGCGCGGCGGCCTACCTGCGCGGCGAGGACACCACCCGGTTCGCGACCATCGCCAAGCTCAAGGCCGGCCGGCTGGCCCGCGCGGTCGCGGACACCTGCCTGCAGTTCCACGGCGGCTTCGGCTACATGGCGGAAACCTGGGTGTCACGTTACTTCCGGGACAGCCGGCTGCTGTCGGTCGGCGGCGGGGCGGACGAGGTTATGCTCCAGATCCTGGCCCGCATGGACGGGCTCACCGCCGGCTGAGCGGGCGCCGGGCGCAGTGCCGCGGCAGATCCGGGCGCCCGGCGGGAAGACACGGGAGGTCGCATCGATGCCTGCGCCGGTCCTGCCCACCGCCGTGGACACCGGCGCCGAGGCGTTCCGCGCGAACACCGGCCAGATGCTCGGCCTGCTGGCCGAGATCGGCCGGCTGGCGCAGCAGGCAGCGCTCGGCGGCGGCGCCAAGGCGATCGAGCGCCACCGGGGCCGCGGCAAGCTGCTGATCAGGGAGCGCATCGCGCTGCTGCTCGATCCGGACTCGCCCTTCCTGGAGCTGAGCCCGCTGGCCGGCTACCAGACCAACTACGCCGTGGGCGGCGGCATGGTGCTCGGCATCGGGGTGGTCGAGGGCACCGAGTGCGTTATCGTCGGCAACGACCCGACCGACCTCGGCGGGGCGATGACCGCGGTCAGCATCCGCAAGCTGATGCGGGCGCTGGAGGTCGCCAGGGACAACCGGATGCCGTACATCCAGCTGGTGGAGTCGGCCGGCGGGGATCTGCGCGGGCTGTCATCCGGGGACGACCCGGCAGCGGCAATGCGGCGGAACCTGAGTCACTTCGCGGAGAGCGGCCGGATGTTCCACGACATCACCGAGCTGTCCGCCCTCGGCATCCCGACCATCTCGGTGGTGTTCGGCAGCTCGACCGCGGGCGGCGCCTACCAGCCGGGCATGTCGGACTACAACATCTTCGTCCGCGGCCAGGCCAGGGTGTTCCTCGGCGGCCCGCCGCTGGTCAAGGTAGCCACCGGCGAGGACTCGCCGGACGAGGAGCTCGGCGGCGCCCAGATGCACGCCGCGGTCAGCGGGCTGGCCGACTACCTGGCCGAGGACGAGCCCGAGGCGATCCGGATGGCCAGGGACGTGGTGGCCCACCTGCACTGGCGGAAGCAGGGGCCCGGTCCGGTCACCGCCGCGCCCGAGCCGCCCAGGTACGACGCGGAGGAGCTACTCGGGCTGCTGCCCGCCGACCTGCGCACCCCGGTTGAGGTGCGGGAGATCATCGCCCGGGTGGTGGACGGCAGCCGGTTCGAGGAGTTCAAGCCCCGGTACGGCCCCACGCTGGTGACCGGCTGGGCCGGCGTGCACGGCTTTCCGGTCGGGGTGCTGGCCAATAACGGGGTGCTGTTCTCCGACTCGGCGCAGAAGGCGGCGCAGTTCATCCAGCTGTGCAACCAGACCGGCACGCCGCTGGTGTTCCTGCAGCACATCACCGGCTACATGGTCGGCCGCGATTACGAGCGGGGCGGCATCGTCAAGCACGGCGCACAGATGATCAATGCGCTGTCGAACTCCACCGTCCCGCACGTGACCGTCATCCTCGGCGCCAGCTACGGGGCCGGCAACTACGGCATGGGCGGCCGGGCATTCGACACCAGGTTCGTGTTCCTGTGGCCGACCGCCAAGATCGCGATCATGGGGCCCCGGCAGATGGCCGGGGTCATGTCCATCGTCCGCCGCGAGCGGGCCGCCCGGCGCGGCGAGCCGGTCAGCGAGGACGTACGAGGCCGCCGTCACCCAGGCGGTGGAAGACTTCGCCGAGGCCGGATCGCTGGCCCTGTACGCCACCGGCCGGGTGGCCGACGACGGGATCATCGACCCCCGCGACACCAGGACCGTGCTGGCCATGGCGCTGTCCGCCTGCCACAGCGGCCCGGTGCAGGGCACCAGCGGCTACGGGGTGTTCAGGCTGTGATCACCAGGGGCTACGGGGTGTTTCGGCTGTGATCACCAGGCTGCTGATCGCGAACCGGGGCGAGATCGCCCGCCGGATCGCGGCGACCGCCGCGGCGATGGGCATCGCCACGGTGGCGGTCTACGCCGACGGGGACGCCGCAGCGCCGTTCGTGCGGGAAGCCGACCGGGCGGTGCCGCTGCCCGGCCGCACGGCCGCCGAGACCTACCTCAGCATCGGCGCCCTGCTGCGCGCCGCGGCCGTCAGCGGGGCCGACGCCGTGCACCCGGGGTACGGCTTCCTGGCCGAGCGGGCAGGCTTCGCCCGCGCGGTCACCGGCGCCGGGCTGACCTGGGTCGGGCCGCCCGCCGATGTCATCGAGGTGACTCGGCGACAAGCTGGCCGCCAAGCGGATGATGGCCGGTGCCGGGGTGCCGGTGCTGCCGTCCTGGGAAGTCACCGGCGGCGGACTCCGCGTTGGAGAAAATGATCTTCCGATGCCCCTGCTGGTGAAGGCAGCCGCCGGCGGGGGAGGCAAGGGCATGCGGGTGGTGCTGGCCGCGGCCGGCCTGGCCGATGCGGTGGCCGCGGCCGGCCGCGAAGCCGGCGCCGCGTTCGGCGACCCCACCGTGTTCCTCGAGCCGTACATCACCGGCGCGCGGCACGTCGAGATCCAGGTGCTCGCCGACGGCCACGGCGGCGCGGTGCACTGCTTCGAGCGCGAGTGCTCGATCCAGCGCCGGCACCAGAAGATCATCGAGGAGTGCCCGTCGCCCGCGCTGGACGCCGGCCTGCGGGACCGGATGGGCGCCGTCGCGCTGGCCGCGGCCAAGGCCGCCGGGTACCTCGGCGCCGGGACCGTGGAGTTCGTGCTGGATCCGGCGGGCGACTTCTGGTTCCTTGAGGTCAACACCCGGCTGCAGGTAGAGCATCCGGTCACCGAGGCGGTAACCGGGCTGGATCTGGTCCGCGAGCAGCTGCTGGTCGCCCAGGGGCAGCCGCTTTCGGTCAGCCAGGCCGACCTAGCGATCACCGGTCACGCCATCGAGGCCCGGCTCTACGCGGAGGACCCGGCGGCCGGCTTCCTGCCCGCCACGGGCACCGTGGCGGACTGGCTGCCCGGCCGCCGAGCCGCGCTGCCGGTGGGATTCGGGCGTCGAGGCGGGCACCGTGGTCGGGATCGAGTTCGACCCGATGCTGGCCAAGATCATCGCGCATGCGCCGACCCGGACGGAGGCCGCGCTGCGGCTCGCGCTGGCGCTGCAGCGGAGCCGGATCCGGGGAGTCACCACCAACCGGGACTTCCTGGTCGCGGCCCTGCGCCGGCCGGAGTTCCTGGCCGGAAATACCACTACGGCCTTCATCGAGCAGACCGGCGCCGCGGTCGCGCTGGCCGGCGCCGGCCGGGGAAGTGCGCCTGGCCGCGGTAGCCGCGGCGCTGTCCGCGCAGGCCAGCGCCCGGGCCGCCACGCCGGTGCTGCGGACCCTGCCGAGCGGGTGGCGCAACTCGGTGATGCCGCCGGAGCGTGCCGGGTACGCCCGCGGGGCCGATGTCATCAAGGTCAGCTACCGGCGGCAGCGGGACGGCCGGTTCGCCGTCGACGTCACCGCGCCAGGGCCCGCCGGGGCAGCGCCCGAGGGGACCGAGCCGGGCGGCGCGGCCGCCCGGCTGACGGTCACCGTGTACCAGGTGGCCGGCGGCTGGATCGACCTGGCCGCGGACGGGCGCCGGCACCGGCGGCACGTGTTCCGCCGTGGCGACCGCGTGTGGGTGCAGGGCCCGGACGGCGACATCGCGCTGACCGCCGTCCCGAGGTTCCCGGCCGCGGAGCCTGAGCCGGTGGCCGGCGGGCTGGTCGCGCCCATGCCGGGTACGGTGCTCGCGGTGCACGCGCAGCCCGGCGACACGGTCGGAGCGGGCCAGCTGCTGATGATCGTGGAGGCCATGAAGATGGAGCACCGGATAACCGCGCCGCAGGCCGGGATCCTGGCCGAGATCCGCGCCCGCCCCGGCGACCAGGTCAGCGGCGGCGACTTGCTGGCCGTGATCACGGCGGCCAGATGACCGCCCCGGTCCGCATCGCCAACTGCAGCGGCTTCTACGGTGACCGGCTGGCGGCAGCCCGCGAGATGGTCGACGGCGGGCCGATCGACGTGCTCACCGGAGACTGGCTGGCCGAGCTGACCATGCTGATCCTGGCGAAGAACATGCAGCGGGATCCGGCGGCCGGCTACGCCCGCACGTTCGTGACGCAGCTCGAGCAGGTCATGGGCGACTGCCTCAGCCGCGGGATCAAGGTGGTCTCCAACGCCGGCGGGCTGTCGCCGCGAGGCTGCGCCGACGCGGTGGCGGCGCTGGCCGGCCGGCTCGGCCTGGATCCGGTCATCGCCCACGTGGACGGCGACAACCTGCTCCCCCGGCTGGCCGGGCTGCGGGCGGCCGGCCTGGACCTGGCGAATATCGACACCGGCGAGCGGCTCGGCGACCGCACGGTGCTGACCGCCAACGCCTACCTCGGCGGGTGGGGCATCGCCGAGGCGCTGACCCGCGGCGCGGACATAGTGATCACCGGGCGGGTGACCGACGCGGCGCTGACCGTCGGGCCCGGCGGCCTGGCGGCACGGCTGGCGGCGGGACGACTGGGATGCCCTGGCCGGGGCCGTCGTGGCCGGCCACGTGATCGAGTGCGGCGCGCAGGCCACCGGCGGCAACTTCGCGTTCTTCACCGAAGTGCCCGGGCTGGAGCATCCTGGCTTCCCGATCGCGGAAGTGGCGGCGGACGGGTCCAGCATCATCACCAAGCATCCCGGCCATGGCGGGATGGTGTCAGCGGACACGGTGACCGCCCAGCTGCTCTATGAGATCGGCGCCCCGGCGTACCTCAATCCGGACGTGACGGCGCGGCTGGACAGCGTCCGGCTATCCGCCGCGGGGCCGGACCGGGTGCGGATTTCCGGGGTGCGCGGCGAGCCGCCGCCCGCCACCGCCAAGGTCGCGCTGAACTATGCCGGCGGCTGGCGCTCTACCGTCACCGTGTACCTCACCGGGCTGGACATCGAGGCCAAGGCCGCACTGGTAGAGCGGGCGCTGTGGGCCGCCATTCCCGGCGGCCGGGACGCCTTCGACTCGGTCGACGTCGCGCTGCTGCGCACGGACAAGCCGGACCCGGCGACGAACGCCGAGGCCATGGCCCAGCTCCGGATCACGGTGCAGGACGCCGACGAGCGGAAGGTGGGCCGCGCGTTCACCGCCCGGATCACCGAGCTGGCGCTGGCGTCCTACCCCGGCATGTTCGGGGCCGGCCTCACCGCAGGGCCGCAGGCGTTCGGCGTGTACTGGCCGGCCGCGGTGCCCGCGTCGCTGGTACGGCAGGAAGTGACGGTGGCGGGCGCGGGCAGCTCGATCGTCGAGCCGGTGCTGCCGCCGGATCGGCCGGTGGTGGCCAGCGTGGCGGCAGCCGCGCCGGGAGCCGGGGCGGGGCCGCCCGGCCAGCTGGCGGCCGGCCGCGGCAGCCCGGCGAGCGGGCCGGCGGTACGGGCGCCGCTCGGCCGGATCGCCGGGGCCCGGTCCGGGGATAAGGGCGGCAACGCCAACCTAGGCGTGTGGGTGCGCACCGACCAGGCATACCAGTGGCTGGCCGGCTTCCTCACCGCCGAGATGCTGAGGCAGCTGCTGCCGGAGACGGCGCCGCTGCCCGTGCGGCGCTACGAGCTGCCCGGCCTGCGGGCGCTCAACTTCGTCATCACCGGCCTGCTCGGGGAT
This sequence comes from uncultured Actinomycetes bacterium, assembly GCA_963786975.1. GTDB lineage: Bacteria > Actinomycetota > Actinomycetes > Streptosporangiales > Streptosporangiaceae > Palsa-506. Next base: position 128,741 of record CAWBBE010000001.1, read on the forward strand.
GGCGCGGCGGCTACCACCAGGCTGGACCCGCAGGCCAAGAGCCTCGGCGAGTGGCTCCGTGCCCGGGTCGTCGAGATTCCCCGGGAACTGATGCACCAGGCGGGAGCAGGCGCGCCAGCCTCGCCGGGCATTCCGGGCGAGACCCATGACGAAGGAAGGTAATGCCATGCAGAGCGCGCGGGCGGTACGCTACTCGGCCGCGGCCGGGGTGGCGACGCTGACCATGGATCAGCCGGGCAGCCGCAACGCGCTGACCCCGGCCCTGCTCGACGGCCTGGCCGACGGGCTGGACGCGGCGCTGGCCGATCACGGCGTCCGGGTGATCGTGCTCACGAACGCCGGCCCGGCCTTCTGCGCTGGCGCCGACCTGACGGCCGCCCGGCCCGCGGCCAGCGCCCCGCGAGCCGGGCTCGCCGACATCCTGGCCGTCATCCAGGACGCGCCGAAGCCGGTCGTGGCCCGGATCGCCGGGCACTGCCTGGGCGGCGGGGTCGGGCTGGCGGCGGCCTGCGACCTGTCCGTTGCCGCTGACACCGCTCGTTTCGGCTTCACCGAGGTCCGGATCGGCGTCGCGCCGGCCATCATCTCGGTCGTCTGCCTGCCGAAGCTGCGGCGCGCGGACGCGCTCGAGCTGTTCCTCGGCGGTGACCGGATTACCGCCGCGCGGGCCGCCGAGGTGGGCCTGATCACCCGGGCCGTGCCGCCGGGCCGGCTCGACGCGGAAGCCGCCGCGACGGCGTCCAGGCTGCTGGCCGGCGGCCCGGCCGCGCTGGCCGCGGCGAAGCAACTGGTGTACAAGGTGCCGGAGATGGAGCGGCAGGCCGCATTCGCCCGGACCACCGAGCTGTCCCAGGCGCTGTTCGCGTCCGCCGAGGCAGCCGAGGGGATGGCCGCCTTCCGGGAGAAACGCCCCCCGTCCTGGGCACCGCCCGGCCAGCCCTGACGCCGGCTCGCTGCAGGTGGCCGGCGCCGGGCACGCTCGCCCGGCCACGCACCGGCGGGCCGGGGCTCGCGTCCTTAGGATGAGCTGGTGAGCGGAGACCGTGAGCTGGACGTGGTGGTGTTCGGCGCCACCGGATTCGTCGGGCGGCTGGTGGCCGGCTATCTGGCCGATCATGCGCCGGACGGCGTCCGGATCGGGCTCGCGGGACGGTCCGCGCAGCGGCTCGCCGATATCCGGGCGCGGCTCGGCGCTGCCGCCTCGGCGTGGCCGCTGCTGGTGACCGACTCGGCGGACCCGGCATCGGTGGCGGCGCTGGGGCGCTCGGCCCGGGTGGTGGCGACCACGGTCGGGCCCTACCGCCAGCATGGTCTTCCGCTCGTCGAGGCGTGCGCCAGCGCGGGTACCGACTACGCGGACCTGTCCGGCGAAGTGCTGTTCATCCGGGAAAGCATCGGCCATTGCCACGACGTGGCCGCGGGCACGGGGACGCGCATTGTGCACTGCTGCGGTTTCGACTCCATTCCTTCCGACCTCGGCGTGCTGTTGCTGCATCAGGCCGCCCGCACGGACGGCACCGGTGAGCTGGCGGGCACGGCGCTCGTCGTGACGGCCCTGCGGGGCGGCATCAGCGCCGGGACGCTCGCATCGGGGATGGGGCAGCGGGACGAGGCGGCGGCCAGCGCCGAGCGCCGCCGGGTGGTCGAGGACCCGTACGCGCTCAGCCCCGACCGCGCGGCCGAGCCCGATCTTGGCGACGAGCGGGACCTGGACTGGGTCAGCTACGACTCCGACCTGCGGCGCTGGGTCGGGCCGTTCCCCATGGCCGGCCTTAACACGCGCGTGGTGCGCCGCAGCAACGCCCTGCAGGACTGGGCCTATGGCCGCCGGTTCCGCTACCGGGAGGTCACCGGCTTCGGTGCCGGCCCGGCCGCGGCGATACCGGCTGCCGCGTTCAGCGCCGCGCTGAAGTCTGCGGCGGCCGGGCTCGCGTTCGGGCCATCCAGGGCGCTGCTCGGCCAGCTGCTGCCGGTACTCGGCAAGGGTCCCAGCGAAAGGACCCGCCGCACCGGCTTCTTCCGCATGCAGATCCATACCCGCACCTCGGCTGGCGCGCAGTACCTCGCCAGGATCGAGGCCCGCGGCGACCCGGGCTACGCCGCCACGTCGGTGATGCTCGGCGAAAGCGCGCTCTGCCTGGCGCTGGACCGGGACCGCCTGCCCGACCGCGCCGGTGTCCTCACGCCAGCGACGGCGATGGGTGCCGCGCTCGCTGACCGGCTCAGATCGGCGGGCCAGACTCTCGCGGTGCGACGGATCACCCAGTAACCGCGCACTCCTGCTCGGCGGTGGCGGCTGCGCCTTCGGTGCTCAGCAGGATCACCGCCGAGGCGTGATCGATGCTGAGGTCGCTGCGCCGGCCAGGGCTTCCCGGCCCGGTCAGTGCGGCCCGGGCTCCGGCCAGTGCCGCGGCTCCGCTGGGGCCGGACGACACGCCGAGCCGGGCGAGATCAGCGCTGGCCTGGCTGGCGGCGGCGTCGCCGACGGTGACTGCCGCGTCCAGGCCGGCCCGCAGGTAGGGCCAGGCTGTGCTGGAGGGGGTGCCGCAGTTGAGTCCGGCCATGATCGTGACCCCGGTCGGCACCGTCCGCGGGGCGCCGGCCTGCAAGCTGGCCAGGACGCAAGCGGCGCTGTCCGGTTCGACGGTGAGCACCGCGGTGGCAGATGGCGAGCTGTCTTCGGCCGGGCGGCTGCGGTAGCGGGTGATGACGGCCTGGGCGAGCGAGGCGACGCCGGCCGGGACCACGATCATCGCGGGCTGGGCGAGGCGGCGCGCGCCGAGCTGGGCGTCGATCTCATCCAGCAGGGTGGCGTAGCCTTCGACGATCCAGCCGGGCACCTCTTCATAACCTGGCCAGGCCAGGTCCTGCACAAGGGCCGCGTCCGGGCTGGCGGCGGCGTAGCCGGCCGCGCGCTGGACGGCCTGGTCGTAGGTCCCGTTGAGGCGGGTGACAGTCGCGCCTTCCGCGGCGATCGCGGCCGCCGCATACCCGGGCACCGCCTGCGGGACGATGACGTGGGCGCCCAGCCCGAGCATGCTCGCCGTCCGTGCCACGGCCCGGCCATGGTTGCCGTCGGTGGCTGTCACCAGCGTCAGCTGGTGGCCGCCCGCCGCGCGCTTGAGCTCGGTCAGGGTAAGTGCGGCGGTAACCCCGGCGCGGCGGGCGAGCAGCCGCGCGATCGCCCAGGAGGCGCCGAGAATCTTGAACGCGGGCAGTCCCAGGCGCGATGACTCATCTTTGACCATGACCCGCCCGACTCCGAGCTCGGCCGCGAGGCCGGGCAGCTCGACCAGCGGCGTGGGCCGGTAGCCAGGCAGCCCTTCGTGAAATGACAATGCCGATTCCGGCCGCGGCGCGCAGCGCCACCCGCGCGCCGCCGGGTGGCAGTACCAGGCGCCCGGCGCGGGCCTGGCAGCAGGCGAGGATGACATGGCAAGCCCGTTCAGGTGGCGTGGTGGATCACCGGCAGAGGTCGCCGGCCGCGGTGACAGCCCAGGCTCAGGCGACCGTGCCAGCCAGGCTAGCCGAGCCGGTACTACTGACGCTGCGGCCACAGCTCATGATCATGTAGCCCGGCTGCGCTGGGCGGCGACGACGTCAGCACCCGGCGGATGCGGGCGGAAATCCTCGCCGTCGAAGCGGAGCACGCCGAGGACATGCTGAGCTTGCTGCGGAAAATGGGCTGAGCCAGCGCCGATTCACCATTTATCACCGTAAGTTCGCCGGAGTCAGGTCCGGGCCGTTGGTACAGGGTTGGTTAAGGCTGATTAAAGGACGGGTAAGACTTCGCTTGCATGGCTGGGGGTGCTGCGATGTCCGGTGCTGGCTCGGACGGCCCGTTCGAGGTTGTGGTCGAACCTCACAATGACAGTTACGATCCTGACGATGACGGCTGGCGGGATCAGGTCGCTACGTTGTATGCGGATCTGGATGCGCAGGTCGATACGGTGCGCCGCGGGCGCCCGGTGGAGGGGGCCAAGGGCGCGGTCGACCAGCTGGTGATTGCGCTGGGCAGCGCTGGCGTCTTTGGTGCCGTGGTGGATTGCCTGCGTGCCTGGCTGGGCCGTGACCGGGACCGGCGCATCGATGTGCGGTGGGTCGAGAACGGCGTCGAGCGGTCGGTGACGCTGACCGGCGAGACGGTGGACGCCAGGACCATGCGGGAGGTAGCCAGGGCGGCGATGGCGCGGGCAGGAGGGTCGCCATGGCCGGCCGGTACCGGGCCCTGCTGATCGGCAACTCGACCTACCCGGCTGACGAGCATAACCTGCAGCCGCTGAAGGGGCCGGTCAAGGACATCGCCGTGCTCAACCGGGCGCTCATCGACCCCGGCACCGGGCTGTTCGCCGATGTGGACGTGACGTTGCTGCCGGAGGCGACCTCGGCCCGGGCCATCCGGGCCCTGGGCCGGTTCTTCGGCGCCGCGGCCCGGGACGATGTGCTGCTGGTCTACTTCAGCGGGCACGGCAAGCTCGACCAGGCCGGCCGGCTGCACCTGTGCATGCAAGACACCGAGTCGGCGGATCTGCTGTCGACCGCGGTGAGCAGCGCCCGGATCAAGGAGTTCGCCGACGCGTCCCGGGCCCGCAACGTGATCATCGTGCTGGACTGCTGCTACGCCGGCGCGTTCCGCGGCGCCGGCCTGGGGGATGCCGTCGCCGGGCCCGGCCGGTACGTGCTGACCAGCTGCCGGGGAACGCAGCTGGCCAACGACGCCACGGTGCAGAACGGCACCAGCTTTTTCACCCAGCACCTGGTCGACGGCCTGGTCGACGCGGCCGCCGACCAGGACGGGGATGGCTACGTCACGTTCTCCGATCTTTACGCCTACGTGGACCAGCGGCTGCGCGAGACCGGCAAGCAGATACCCCAGCGGCGGGTAGACGGCGATGGTGACGTACGCCTGGCCAAGCGCCCGCAACCAGCGCCTGCCCAGACCGCCGCGGCGGAGCCGCAGCCCCAACTCGGCGGGCACGCCGATACCGCCGGCACTGCGGCGATCGGCCCCGGTCAGCCGAAAGGGACCCCCGCTGGCGGCCCGTCGCCCGGTCCCGGCGACGCGGGCGCCGGAACGGCTCCGGCCGATGGCAGCTTGCGTCCCGCCGGAGCACGGCGGAAGCTCCTGATCGCGGCCGCGGCTATCGTGGCCGCTGGCGGCATAATCGCCGCCCTCGTGCTGGCCGGCGGCTCCAGCGGGAGTCCGAACGCCAGCGGGAACTTCCACGCCAGCGGGCACTTGATCACCGCCACCGCGCCATGGCGGCTGCAGATCGTGGATCACATCCTGCCGTCCAGCAGCGACAATGGCTGCATCATCACGCTGACCGACACCCGCTCCGGCGCCCGGATTCCGCTGCCGGCCGGCCAGTACCATGCCTCGCGACTGCAGATCCACCAGGCCGGGTCCTTCCGCTGGCAGGTCAACGATCCGGCTGGATGCACGGTGACGGCGGTGGCCGGATCGGGATCGGCCACGCTGCCGTTCCCTTTCGATCAGGTAGGCGACGGCGACAGCAACGCCTTCGCGGCACCCAGGGTGGCCGTGCGGCTCACCGGCCAGCGCAACGGAAGTTGCAAGATCGCGCTCTATGACCCCGCCAACGGGCAACAGCTCGACTCCGTGGTGCCGGCCAAGGGCACCGTGACGCTCGACTCCCGCGGGAGTCCGACGGCCTACCTCCGATTCCACTTCTGCCACGCCTGGGTATCGGTCGCCCGCTGAGCCTGCGGCGGCCCTGGGTGCCCCGCTGGCCCGGGTAGCAATCGGGCCCGGCTAGCCGGCCGCGGCGTGCTGGGTGCCTGGCCGGCGCACCGAGTCGCGCAGCATCAGGCTCATCGGCTCACGGACCAGGACATCGCCGGCCGGGGCGCCTTCCACCCGGGCGATCAGCGCGTCCACCGCGGCGCTGCCGAGTTCGGCCAGCGGCATGCTGACGCTGGTCACCGGGACGTCCAGGAAGGCCAGGCATTCGTCCTCGTCGAAGCTCACCAGCGACATGGTCTCCGGCACGGCGACGCCGGCGTCCCGCAGCGCGCCCATCACGCCGAAGAGCTGGTTGAGGCTGCCGACGCCGCAGGCGGTGGGGACCGCGGCGTTCCGCAGCAGCCGGGTGGTGGCCTGCCAGCCGCCTTCCTCGGTGGGCGCGGCGTGCCGGACGGTGAGCCGGACCCCGAGCGCCGCGCACATCCGGCGGGCGGCGGATATCCGGCGGTGCACGGTGTCGACCTCGGGCGGCCCGTCGATGATCGCGACGCTGCGGTGCCCGAGCCCGATGACGTGGTCGAGAAAGAGCCTGACCGCGCCCGCCTCGTCCATCACCACGTCGTTGCCGCGCTGCGGGCCGCGCCGGTTGACGTAAACGTGCGGCACGGCCGGCAGCCCGCCGGCGTGCTCGGGCACCCGCAGCGCGGTCGCCACCAGCAGGCCGTCGGCGCGGCTTTCCTCCACCAGGTAGCGGTACGCGTCGGGCGGCCGCGGATCCTCGGTGGGCTCCTCCATGATCATTACGACGTAGCCGCGCTCGGCCGCCCGCTGCAGCGAGCCGCGCTGCAGCTTCACCCAGATCGGGTTCCGCAGCAGCGGGATGACGAAGGTGAACGCCCCGGCGCGGGATCGTTTCAGCGCGCGGGCCAGCGCATTGGGCCGGTAGCCCTGCTGGCGCGCCGCGGCCAGGATCCGCTCGTAGGTCTCCGGGCGGATGGACTGGGCCGGATCGCCGTTCAGCACCCGGGACACCGTCGACACGTGCACGCCCGCGGCCTCGGCGATGTCGACCAGGCGCGACGCGCGGCGCCGGGACGGCGACGCCGGGCGGGGCTCACCCGACCGCCGTTCCGCTGTCACGGTCTGCCCTCCCGACGGCATCGATGGCCCGGCAGGCACTGTCGCGGGTTCCGCGGTAAGCCTGGCCCGGACCGCCTGCGGTACCCCGGTCCGGGCAGACCATGCCGGGCTCCGGGCTGACCGTGCCGCTGTCTCATCAGGCGGTACCACCGCCATCGACCATCAGCACCGCGCCGTGCAGGTAGCTGGCGCCCGCCGAGGCGAGGAAGGCCACGCCGTCAGCGATCTCCTCGGGGGTGCCCATCCGGCGGGCCGGGACGCTCGCGGCGAACCGCGCCAGGGCGTCATCGTCATGGCGGAGCCAGTCGGCCATCTCGGTGTCGACCAGGCCGGGGCACAGGCAGTTCACCCGGATGCCGTCCGGCCCGTGATCGATCGCGAGGCTGCGGCTGAGCAGCACCAGCCCGCCCTTCGACGCGCAGTAGGCGGCCCGCAGCCGGCCGCCCCGGACGCCGGCCGTGGAGGCGATGTTCACGATGCAGCCGTCGCCGGACGCCACCATGCCGGGCAGGAACTCGCGGCAGGTAAGGAACGGCCCCTTGAGGTTGGTGTCCAGGATCCGGTCCCATTCGGCCTCGTCCAGCCCGGTAATCCGCTGGATGCTGAAGACCCCGGCCGCGTTGACGAGCAACCATGGCACGCCAAGATCCGTGCGGACCTGCCCGGCGGCCGACCGCACCGAGGCCGCGTCCCGGACGTCAACGCCGTAGCCGCGGGCCATCGGCAGGTCGCTGGCCACGCCGGCGGCCTCATCCTCGCGGAGGTCGAAGCAGGCCACCGCGAACCCGTCGGCGCAGAGCCGCCGGCAGATCGCGGTACCGATGCCGCCGGCCGCGCCCGGTGACGACCGCCACCCGCGACACGGCCGGCCCGGCGGCCGGGGACTGCGCCGCGGCCGGCTCCAGCAGCGGCCCGGTCGCCGGCGGCGGGATGACAGCTTCGGCTGCCTCGTCTCCAGCCGTCACACTGCCTCCGCGATCGAACTGGTCAGCAGGACCGCCGAGGCGAACGACCGGTAGACGGACAGCAGGTCGTCGCCTTCGATGCGCAGTTCCCTGGGCCCCACCTGGTCTACTCCGCGCACCCAGGCAGCCGCCTCGGCGATGTCGGTATTGCGGACCGAGATGTCCAGGCTGACCGGGGTGCGCAGCGGCGGCGGGCCAGCGCCGGTCACGCCCAGCATCGCCTGCTGCGCGGTCTCCCTGATCAGCTGGCAGGCCCGGACGGGGTGCAGGCTATGCGCGGCCAGCCGGCTGACGTGCTCCTTGACGACCGCGGCGTGCACGCCGGGGATCAGCGCCGCGGTCTCCTCGCACGCGCACCGGTCGCCGGTCACCAGCACGACCGGCACCCCGTAATGCGCGGCCACCAGCGCGTTGATCCCGGCCTCGCCGGTTACCGTGCCGTTGATCCTGGCCTCGACGATCGCGCGGGGGTTATAGGTGTGCGACAGCCCGGCCGGGGCGCCGACCGAGCCGTGATAGGAGACGAACGCCACGGCGTCGAACGTCGAGTCGAGGCCCTGCATCATGTACAGCGGCTTGTGGCTGCCGGAGATGTAGGAGGCATGGCCGGCGATCGAGCCGGGCGGCAGGTTGCGCATCTGGTAGTGCGAGTCGTTGACCACGATCTCGGTGGCGCCGCCCGCCATGGCGCCCTCGATCGCGGCGTTGACCTCGTCCAGCAGCAGGCGGCGGCCCTCGGCCGCCTGCGGCCCGTCGCCGACGCACTGCTCCCAGGCGACGACGCCGGCGGTGCCCTCCATGTCGCTGGAAAGGAAGATCTTCATAGCTGCCTTCTCTGCACGGTACGGAACTCATGATCGCTGGCGGTCATCACCGCGTAGCTGGCCCCGGCCCTGGTGGATGCGCCGCCATGACGGCCGTCCGGCGTCAGGCAGAGCGCCTGCAGCGGGGCCCGGAACTCATCCGGCAGCGCCAGCGTCTCGGCCAGCGCCTCGGCGCAGGCGGTCGCCGGGTGCTGCCCGGCCGCCAGGCCGAGCAGCACCGACCGCGCGGTGTTGCCGCGGATGGCGAGCTCGCCGCGGCCGGTGCAGGCGGCGCCGCCGACCGCGTTGTCGCAGTAGTTCCCGGCGCCGATCAGCGCCGAGTCGCCGACCCGGCCGGGGTACTTCCACGGGTAGCCGCTGGTGCTCACGCCGACCACCAGGTTGCCGACCGAGTCCAGGCCGATCACGTTGACGGTGCCCCACGAGCCGCCCGGCGGGGCCATCGCCTTCAGCCGGTGCAGCGCCTGCTGCCGGTAGATCACCTCGCCCGGCCCTTGCATCTCCTCAGCCCGCTCCAGGCCCGCCGGGCTGAGGCCGTCCTGCCACATCTGCCGTGCCTCGCTGGTCAGTGTCTCGCCGCGCTCGATCCCGGCCTCGTCGGCGAACCGCTCGGCGCCCGCCCCGACCAGCAGCAGGTGCTGCGGCAACTGCTCGCAGACGGCCCGGGCGATGGAGATCGGGTGCGGGAATCCGCGCACCGCGGCAACTGCGCCGGCCCGGCGGGTCGCGCCCTCCATGATCGAGGCGTCCAGCTCCACCTCGCCGAGCAGATTCGGCAGGCCGCCGACGCCGACGAAGTGGTCGGCCTCGTTGGACTCCACCACCCGGATGGCCGCCTCCACCGCGTCCATGGCACTCGCCCCGTCACGCAGCAGGGCGATCCCCGCGGCAAGGCCGACTTCACCGCGTTCACTTGCGATCATGACTGGCTCGGCGATGGCAAATCCCTCCTTGGCCCGGCCGGCGGCCGCGGTCCAGTCCGCGGCCGGCCGGCAGTTGTGATCCCGCCCGCTGCCTAGTCGGCGGCTCCCGTCGTGGCTGAGCTGGCCTGGCCGCCGGCCAGGCCAGCCTTGCCTGCCCCTCCTGCCGCCGGGAACGCGAAATGGCAGGCCGTGCTGTGCGCGGCGCCGCCCGCGGAGACCAGCAGGGCAGGGTCTTCCCGTTCGCAGCGCTCTTGCGCCATCGGGCAGCGGGTGCGGAACCGGCATCCGGCCGGGATCCGCAGCGGGCTCGGCGGATCCCCGGCGATCGCGGGCGCGCCGTCGTCACCGGCCGTGCTCATCTTCGGGATCGCGGCCAGCAGCCCCCGGGTGTACGGGTGCTGCGGGTTGCTGAACAGCGCCTCGGTGGGTGCGACCTCGATGATCCGGCCGAGGTACATGACCGCCACCCGGTCGCAGAGGTGCCGGACCACCGCAAGGTTGTGCGAGATGAGCATCAGGGTCAGGCCAAGCTCGGCCCGCAGGTCCCGCAGCAGGTTCAGGATCGTCGCCTGGACGCTGACGTCGAGCGCCGACACCGGCTCGTCGGCGACCAGGATGTCCGGGCGCAGCGCCAGGGCCCGGGCGATGGCCACCCGCTGCCGCTGGCCGCCGGAGAACTGACGCGGATAGGCCCCCAGCGCCTCCTCGTCCAGCCCGACGAGCCCGAGCAGCTCCCGGCTGAACGACTGCACCTCGCTGCGCGGCACTACATGGTGCACCCGGAGCAACTCGGTCAGCATGCCGCCAACGGTCAGCCGCGGGTTCAGCGACGAGTACGGATCCTGGAAGACCATCTGGATCCGGCGCTGGTCGGCCCGCTTGCGGCGGCCGGGCAGCAGCCGCCCGTCGTACCGGATCTCGCCGCTTGCCACCGGCGTCAGCCCGGTGAGGGCCCGGGCCAGCGTGGACTTGCCGGACCCGGACTCGCCGACGAGCGCGAGCGCCTCGCCGCGGCCGATCTCCAGGTCGACCCCGTCAACGGCGCGGAGCAGCCGCTCCTCGTGCCGCATCCGGGCGCCGACCGACGAGCCGACCGCGAAAGTGACCGATACCCCGCTGGCGGTCAGCAGCGGGCGGGCGTCCGCCGCCGGATGCGCCGCGGACGCCGGCTGGGCCGCTGCCGTCATTGCGCTGCCCTTTCCGCCTCGATCGCCTCGATGCAGCGCTCATGGTGCAGGCAGGCCGTCGCCCGCCCGCCGGGTAGCGGCTTGAGCGGCGGCACCGTCACCATGCAGTCCTGCTCGGCGAACTTGCAGCGCGGGTGGAAGCGGCAGCCCTCGGGCGGCGAGATGAGGCTCGGCGGCGACCCCGGGATGGGCACCAGCGACTCGCGGACGTTGTCGAAATCCGGCGCGGAGCGGACCAGCCCGAGGGTGTACGGATGGCGCGGATCCTGCAGCACGTCGCGCACCGGGCCGAATTCCACCAGCTTCCCGCCGTACATGACGGCCACCTGCTGGCAGATCTGGGCCACCACCGGCAGGTCGTGCGTGACGAAGACCAGGCTGACCCCCGACTCACCGCACAGCCTGGCCAGCAGCCGCAGGATCTGGTCCTGGATGGTCACGTCCAGCGCCGTGGTCGGCTCGTCGCAGAGAATGATCTCCGGCTCGCAGGACAGCGCGATCGCGATCATCACCCGCTGGCGCATGCCGCCGGAGAACTCATGCGGGTAGGCGCGGAACCGGCGCTCCGGATCCGGGATGCCGACCCGGCGCATCAGCTCCAGCGCCCGCTCCGCGGCCTTGCTGCGGCTGATACCCAGGTGGACGAGCGGACCCTCGGCGATCTGGGGGCCCACCCGCATCACCGGGTTGAGCGCGCTCATCGGCTCCTGGAAGATCATCGACATCTTCAGGCCGCGGATGCGGTTGAGATCGGACTGCTGCAGCGGCACCAGGTCCTGGCCGTCCAGCAGGATCTGGCCGGCCGTGATGCGCGCCTCCGGGGGCAGCACGCCGAGGATGGAGCGTAGCGTCATGCTCTTGCCGGAGCCCGACTCTCCGACGATCCCGAGCGCGTCGCCCCTGGCGACCTCGAACGAGATCCCGTCCACCGCGCGGACCAGCCCCCGCCGGCTGGCGATCTGCACGTGCAGGTCGCGGACCTCGAGCATCGGCCCGTCCGGGCCGGTACTGACCGCGCCGGTCATGACTGGCCCGGGCGCAGCAGGTCAGCGAGCCCGTCGCCGATCAGCGACAGGCCGAGCCCGACGAAGACGGCGGCGAAACCGGGAATGATGGTCAGCTGCCAGTGGGTGGACAAGAAGTTCTGCCCTTCGTTGATCATCGATCCCCACTCCGCCGTGGGCGGCGGGATACCGAGGCCGAAGTAGCCGAGGGTGACGATCGCGAGGATGTCCTGCACGATGTCGGACATCGCGTAGATGATCGCCTGGCTGATCACGTTCGGCGTCAGGTGACGGCCCATGATGCGCAGGTTGGACAAGCCGCCGCCCTGCGCGGCGAGCACGTAATCCTGCCGTTTGGCCACCAGGATCTCGGCCCGCACCAGCCGGGTATAGGAGACCCAGCCGACGATCGTGATCGCGATGTAGATGCTCTTCTCGCCGGGACCGAGCACGAACACCAGCGCGATCAGCAGCACGTAGAACGGGAACGCGACCACCACGTCGACCATCCGCATGATCACCAGCTCGGTCCAGCCGCCGAAGTACCCGGCCAGGCTGCCGAGGATGGTGCCCAGGCAGAACGGGAACAGCACTGCGATGAAGCCGACCCGCAGGTCCACCCGGGCGCCGTAGAGCAGCCGGGTGAAGATATCCCGGCCCAGCTGATCGGTGCCCAGCAGGTGCTGGGCACTCGGCCCCTGCAAGGTGGCGTTGAGATTCTGCGCGATCGGGTCGTAGGAGGTGAGCAGCGGCGCGAAGATCGCCGACGCGATGATGATGCCCGTGATCACCAGCCCGGCCATCAGCGCGGGCTGCCGGTACCATGTCGCGCGCCTCGGCTGGCCGGCGCCGTCGGCGGCCAGCGGGGCAAGCTCGATCACCGCGCCAGTGCCTGGTGCGAAAATCTGACCGCCGACCTCGGGGTCGATCATCAGTCGAAGCTCACTCTCGGGTCGAGCGCCGCGTAGGTGATGTCGGCGAGCAGGTTCACCAGCACCACCAGGATGGCGAACACCAGCGTGACGCCCTGCACGACGGGGAAGTCCCGCTGGAAGATGGCGTTGATCATCAGCTGGCCGATGCCGGGAATGGCGAACACGTTCTCGATGATCACCGTGCCGCCGATCAGGAAACCGATGTTGATGCCCAGCACGGTGATGGCCGGGATGACGGCGTTGCGCAGCACATGACGGACGAACAGCCGCCGGCCCGGCACGCCCTTGGACCTGGCCGTGGTGATGTAGTCCGCGCCGAGGACGCTGAGCATGCCGGCCCGCAGGCTGCGGATGATCACCGGCGAGAGCGCGATCGCGACGGTCAGCGCGGGCAGGAACATGTAGTACAGATGGCTGGTGAAGTCCGTGCCGTACCCGCTGACCGGGAACCAGCTCAGGTTGATCGCGAATCCGATGATGAGCAGGTAGCCGACCAGGAAGGCGGGCATCCCGAGTCCGAGCAGCGGGACGGCCCGGACCACGTGATCGCGGATGCCGTCCTTCTTGGTCGCGGCGATCATCGACAGCGGCACGCTGATCAGCACCGCCAGCACCGTTGCGTAGCCGATCAGCCACAAGGTGGCCGGCAGCCGCTGCAGGATGAGGGTTCTCGCCGGGACCCCGTAGATCAGGCTCTGCCCGAGGTTGCCGTGCAGCAGCCGGTCCATGAACAGCCAGTACTGGCTGAGCAACGGCCGGTTCAGGCCCCATTCCCGGTGCAGCTCGGCAATCGCCCGCGGCGTCGCGTGGATGCCGAGTATTGTCCTGGCCGGGTCGCCGGGGATCAGATGGATCATGAAGAACACCACGATCGTGACGCCGACGGCTACTGGCACGAGCTGCAGCAGCCGCCGGCCCACGAATGACATCCGTCCCACGGGGGATCGTTACCTTCCGCGCGTTCCCGCCGGGATTACTTACTGAGCCAGACGTTCTCCATGTGCATGTTGCCGAGCGGCGTCACGAAGAACCCGCGCACATTGTTCGTTACGGCGTAGGGGTAGGGCGAATAGTAGAGGAACGCCATGAACGCGTCGTTCGCGGACTGGCTCTGGATGAAGTTGTACAGCTGCTGGCGCTTCGCGGTATTCAGCGTCTTCTCGGCCGCGTGGGTGTCCTTGACCACCTGAGGATTGTTGTAGGCGGTGAAGAAGGACTTAGCCCCCGACTTCGGGTCGACCGCGAAGGTGGCCAGCTCGTCCGGGTCGCTGATGTCCATCGTCCAGAGCGTCAGGAACATGTCGTACTTGAGGCTCTGGTCGTTGGCGTTGGCCGTATTCGGGTCGAGTTGCTGGATGTTGACCTTGATGCCCAGCGGCTTCAGCTCGGACTGCACGATCGTAGCGATCGTCAGGTAGTCGGAGTTGCCCGCCGGGATCAGCAGGGTCGTCGAGAAGCCGTGCGGGACGGTGGACTTCGCCATCTCCTGCTTAGCGGCGGCCGGGTTGTACTGCAGGCCCCGGGTGGCCGCCTGGTAGAACGGCACCTGCGGCGGGAACAGCGAGTTGGCCGGCTTGCCGTTGCCGAACAGCACGGCCTTGACCAGGGCGTTCCGGTTGATCGCCAGCGAGATCGCCCGCCGGACGTGCACGTCCTGGAACGGCTTGCGCAGCTCGTTGAAGGCCAGGTAGTTGGTCTGGGTGGAGTTGAACAAGTGCATGCTGACGCCCTGCGCGGCCTTCAGGCTGGCCACCGTGGACCAGGCCGGGAACTGGTCGATCTGCGCCTGGCCGCCCTTGAGCTGCAGTTGCCTGGTGTTGTCGTTCGGCACGTCGGTCCAGGTAATGCTGTTCAGGTACGGCTTGCCCGGCTGCCAGTAATACGGGTTGCGGACGAGCTTGAGCGCGGAGCCCTTGTGCCAGTAGTCCCACTTGAACGGGCCGGTGCCGACCGGGTGGGTGTAGAACTGCGCCTCGGTCTGGCCGCCGTAGTTGTTCGGCACGATCCCGTTGGCGAAGATCGACAGGTCCGCGAGCAGCGGCGCCCAGGGGTACTTAAGGTGGATGGCGACGGTCCCGGGCGACGGGGCAGTCACGGACTTGATCGCCGTGTCGAGGTAGGCCCAGCCCTGCGTCGCCTTGCGGTTCTGGTCGATGGAGAACTTCACGTCCGCCGACGTCATCGGCTTGCCGTTGGAGAACTTCACGCCCTTGCGGAGGGTGAACGTGTAGGTCTTCTTGTCCGACGAGATCGTGTAGCCGGTCGCGAGCCAGGGCATCACGCCCTTGCCGTTCGGGGTCACCGTGTAGAGCTGCTCGAAGATCTGCTCGAAGATCCAGATCGAGTTGTTATCGAACACGGTGGTGTTGTTCATCGACTGCGCGTCCTGCACCGCCGCGAAGACCAGGTTGCCGCCGTGCACCGGGGCGCCGGCGCTGCTGCCCGTGCTGCCGGTACTGCCGCCCGACGATCCGCCCGACCCGCCCGACGACCCGCAGGCGGCCACCAGGAGCACGGCGCCGAGGGCGGTCAGCGCCTTCAGCGCATAAGTCCGATATGTCATGGAAGCTCCCTGCTGGGGGTATTCGGCCGGGGGCATGGCCGGGGACAGGTCGAGCAAACCTTTGTCCAAGTCAATGTGGCCCTAACGAGGCGTTTTGTAAATAGCGGAGGTCAGGCATATCGCCCGCTTTTACAGTCTTGTAACATCTCACGCCGTGCGCTACCTCGTGCTCGGCTGCGGTGCCATCGGCGGCACGGTGGCGGCCGGCCTGGCCCGGGACGGCCATGATGTCATGGTCAGCGACGCCGACCCGGCGGTCGTCCGGGCCATCAACGAGCGCGGCCTGCGGATCACCGGGCCGGTCGAGAACTTCACTGCCGACGTGCCCGCCGTCAGCCCCGCTGACCTGCCGCAGCGGCTGGACGGGCCGGTGCTGCTCGCGGTCAAGGCGCACCACACCGCGGCCGCGGCCGGCCTGCTGGCGGGCCGGCTGCGCGGCGACGGCTACGTCGTGTCGCTGCAGAACGGGCTGAACGCCGGGCTGCTCACCGGCTCGCTCGGGGCCGGCCGGGTGGTCGAGGCGTTCGTGAACTTCGGTGCCGACGTGATCGAGCCCGGCGTGGTACTGCGCGGCAACCGGGCGACGTTCGTGGTCGGCGAGATCGACGGCAGCATGACCGACCGGGTCCGGGCCCTGGCCGCCGACATCGCCGGCGCCAGCGTCACCGGCAACGTGCTCGGCTACCTGTGGGCCAAGCAGGCGTACGGCGCGATGCTGTTCGCCACCGCGGTCAGCGACCTGCCGATCGCCGAGGTGCTGGCGGACCCTGCGTATCAAATCATGCTGACTGGGCTGGCCCGGCAGGTTCTCGCGCAGGCTCCGGTCGCCCCGATGCCGTTCGACGGCTTCGATCCGGCGGACCTGTCCGGGTCACTCGGGCGGCTGGCGGAGTTCAACCGCGGATCCGCCAAGACGCACTCCGGCGTGTACCGCGACCTGGCCGTGCGGCACCGGCCGACCGAGGTCGAGGCCATACTCGGCCCGCTGACCGGGCCGCTGGTGCGCCGGGTCGCCGAGCTGGTGACCGCGATCGAGCGCGGGCAGCGGCCCTGCTCGCGGGCGAACCTGGACCTGCTGGCCGCCTACGAGCGGCTGGAGCGGCTCGGCCGGCCGGTGAACGCGGTCGTCTCGGTGATCGGTGCGCCGGACCGGGCGGCCGGCGGGCCGCTGGCCGGGCAGCCGGTGGCCGTGAAGGACATCATCGCGGTGGCCGGGGTGCCCACCACCTGCGGCAGCCCGGCACACGATCCGGCCCCGGCGGCTGCCGATGCCGAGCTGGTCCGGCGGCTGCGCGCGGCCGGGGCCGAGGTGTTCGCCACTACCCAGTGCCTGGAGTACGCGGCCGGGTTTGCGCATCCGGCCGTCGGCGACACCCGCAACCCGCGGGATCCGTCGAAGACCTCGGGCGGCTCGTCCGGCGGGTCAGCGGCGCTGGTCGCCGCCGGGGTGTGCGAGCTGGCGATCGGCACCGATACCGGCGGCTCGATCCGGATTCCGGCCGCCTACTGCGGGGTGGTCGGGCTGAAGCCGACCGCCGGGCTGGTGCCGCTGGACGGTGTTTTCCCGCTGTCGCCGACCTGCGACAACGCGGGGACGCTGACGGCGACGGCGGCCGGGGCGGGGCGGCTGCTCAGCGTGCTGGCCGGACCGCCGGGCCGCGGCGCTGGCGGCGGCCGGGCGGGCGGCGCGCAGGCCGGAGGCCGGCCGGGCGGCGCGCAGGCCGGCGGCGGCCGGGCCGTCACTGCGGCGGCGCCCGTCGTGCGGGTGCTCGCCGCCCAGCTGGCCGATCCGTCGGTCACCGGCGAGGTCCGCTCCGCGGTGACGGCCGCGCTGGACGCGCTGGACGCGGCGGGCTGGGACGTGCGGGAGCTGACCGCGCCGTGGCTGGACGAGCTGGCCGCCTGGGCGGAGCCGCTCGGCGTGATCGTGGCCAGGGAGGCTCACCTGGTGCACGCTGGCCGCGACACCAGCCGGTATGCCGACGGGACTAGGGCGCTGCTGGAGTTCGGCGCCGAGGTGACCGAGCAGCGCTATGCCTGGGCGCTGGGCCGCCGCGGCGAGCTGGCCGCCGCCATCGAGGCGAGCCTGGACGGCGCCGACGCGCTGGCCGGCCCGACGGTGGGCTATACCGCGCCCGAGCAGGATCCCCCGTTCGGCGTTGGTGACGATAACGCCGAGGGCCGCTTCACCGGGCCCTATAACCTCTCCGGTCACCCGGCCGTGTCGATTCCGGTGCCCTCGGCGGGCCTTCCGGCCGGCCTCCAGCTCGCGGGCCACCGCGGGCGCGATCAGGCCCTGCTCCGGGTCGCGGCGGCCGCCGAAGAGCTGCTGCCAGGCCACCGTCCGGCGCGGGCCCTAGCGAACGGGAGCTGATGCTCATGTCACCGAAGATCGTCCGCCGCATGCTCGACCTGGCCGGGGTCCAGGTGCCGTTCGTCGAGATCACCGGCAGCGCCGCCGGGCCGGAGCTGACCGTGATCGCCGGGGTGCACGGCTGCGAGTACGCGTCGATCGCGGGCGTCCGCAACTGGCTGCGCGCGCTCGAGTCGGCGGAACTGAGCGGCCGGGTGCGCGCCGTGCCGGTGCTGAACATGTCCGCGTTCCGCGCCAGGAAGCCGTTCGTGGTGCCCGAGGACGGCAAGAACCTCAACCGGTGCTTCCCCGGCAACCCGTCCGGCACGCTCGCCGAGCGGCTCGCGCATGCCGCGTTCAGCAAGCTCATCGTCGGCGCCGACGCGGTTATCGACGTGCACTGCGGCGACATGGTCGAGGCGCTGGAACCGTTCACGCTGTACGAGGCCGGACCGGCCGAAGCCCGGGCCAGGGCGCTGGCCACCGCGTACGGGCTCGGCTACGTGCTGCGCCAGGAGCCAGGCCCCGGCCGCGCGGTCGGCGGCACGACCAGCGCCGCAGCTGCCCAGATCGGCGTCCCGGCGATCACCGCGGAGGCCGGCGGCTGTGGCCTGGTCGAGCAGGCATCGGTTGACCTGCACGTCCGCGGGCTCGACCGGGTCCTTGCCGAGCTCGGCATGACTGACGCGCGGCCGGCCGCCGGGGAGGCCGGCGGCGGCGCGGCCGCGGATGCCGGGCCGGAACCGGCCCAGCTGGGCAGCTTCCGCTGGCTGCGCTGCGCCGCCGAGGGCTGGTGGGAGCCGGCCGTCAGGCCCGGCGACAAGGTGGCCGCCGGGCAGGTGCTCGGCACCGTCAGCAGCCTCGACGGCGCCGTCACGCAGGAAGTGATCAGCGCCCCGGAGGACGGGGTGCTGCTGTTCATCACCAGCTCGCCCGCGGTCGCCGCGGACGGCCTGCTGCTTGGCCTCGGCGCCCGCTAGCGGCGTCCGCCGTCGCCCGCCCGGCGGCTGACCCGCGGGCGGCTGACCTGCGGGCGCCAGACCCCCGGGCGGCTGACCCCCCGGCGCCTGACCCCCGGGCGTCAGACCCGGGCGAATCCCCTCCCCACCCTCCCCAGCGGCATCACCAGTCACCACCGAAACAATTCACCGGATGACGAATTTTAGTGGTTAAGTTTTATCCGGCAGGAACCGGACGAAACCTAACCACTCTCGATGGGCACGGCCGGCTGCGGCACGACCGGCTGCGGCACGACCGGCTGCAGGGCGGATGGCTCGGGCGCAGGCGGCGCAGGCGGCGGCGGGGAGGCCACGCCGCGGCGCCGGCCAGACCGGGTCGCGAGGACGCTGCCGCCGAGGATCAGCACGAACGCCCCGGCCATCGCGGGAGTGAACCGCTCGCCGAGAATCGATACGCCCAGCGCGACCGCGACGGCCGGGTTCAGGTACGTGATGACGGTGGCGCGGGCCGGCCCGACCTCGGCGATGAGCGCGAAGAAGAACAGGAAAGCCACGGCCGTGCAGAGCACTGCCAGGCCGCCGATGGCGGCCAGCACCTTCGCCGACGGCATGGACCCGGGCCAGGCCAGCGCCGCGGCCGGCGCATAGACCACGGCGGCGAAGGCCAGGCATACCGCGGTCATCCCGAGCGGCGGGGCCGCGCTGAGCTTCCGGCTGGCGATCAGCGGGCCGGTCGCGTAGCACACGCCCACCAGCAGCACCTCACCGATCGACCAGGCATCGCCGCCGGCCGCGCCCGGGCCGACCAGCAGCGCGACGCCGGCCAGCCCGCCGAGCAGGCCGGCCCAGCGGACCAGGGTCAGCCGCTCGGCGTCACCGGTAAGCCTGGCCAGCAGGGCGCCGATGATCGGCACCGAGGCGATCAGCAGGCCGCTCAGCGAGCTGGACAGCTTGCGTTCCGCCTCGGACAGCAGGAACCACGGCGAGATGATCTCCACCACCGCGAAGACCGCGAGCCAGTGCCAGTACGGCAGCAGCGCGCGGAGCTGGCCACGGCGCACGGCTAGCGGCAGCAGCAGCGCCGCGGCAATGGCCACCCGGGCCAGCACGAGCACCGGAACAGGCACGCCGCCCACCGCGACCTTGATCAGCAGATATGGAATACCCCAGATCACGCTCATCGTGGCGAATAGCGCCCAGCCGCGGCGGCTCACCTGCTCCTCCTTCTCATCGGCGTCTCATCGGCATGCTGTCGACTGCCAGGATGGCGGAACGCCGGCCCGGCCGTCTTGAACGCTCTTGCGCGCCGCCGGGCCGCGCCCGCCGCAGCGGCGCGGGCCGGCCGCACGGCTGCCCGGGCACCCGCGCATCAGTGCCGAACGCCTGGCTACGTCACCAGGATGTGACCACCGCGGAGAGCGTTATATTCCGGCAGCACCAGCCCGGCGGGCCCGGGCCGGCCGCCCCGGCGGCGCCGGTCGCACGCTACAGCCCGATGCGGACGCCGACCGGGCCGACCTTGACGCACACGCTGCCATCCGGGCCAGATCCCGGCCACGGAGCCGTCGGCGGCGAAGACGGGACCGCACCCGGCCGCGCGGTGGCGGACGGCACCGGCGACGGTGACGGCCGCCTAATCGTGACGGCGATGGCGACGGCGTGGCCGGGCGCGAACCGGCCCGGCGCGAACCGGCCCGGCGCGAACCGGCCCGGCGCGAACCGGCCCGGCGCGAACCGGCCCGGCGCGAACCGGCCCGGCGCGAACCGGCCGCGGCGCGACGAGCGTGCTCGCCCCCGGCCGGGTCCTGGTGCGCCCCGGTTCCCGGACGTGCCCCGGGTCCGTGCTGCACCCCGGATCCGTGCTGCACCCCGGATCCGTGCTGCGCCCCGGATCCGGGCCGCGCCCCGGCGGCCGGCGGCTCCCGGCGGCCGGACGGCCCGCCGCTCGCCCGGGGGCTGGCCGGGCCGCTGTATGCAGTGCTGTGGCTGACGCCGACATTGGCCTTCGGCTCGGAGGCCCGGCCCGGGATGATGCGGACCGACACCGAGACCAGCAGGAGATAGGCGGCGGCGGCCGCGACCAGGATGATCAGCGCCGGGAGGAAGATCGCCGGGTGCATGCGCATCGCGCCGAGCCCGTTGCTAACTGTTGTCCTGATCCGGTCGGCGGCCTGCGCGCGGGCCACGCCGGTGGCGGGCAGCCGCGGGCCATGGCCGACCCGGGCTGCGCTCCTGGCCCGCCGGATGGCCGCCTTCCGCTGCACGGCGGTCAGCCCGGGCAGCAGGTACAGGATCGTGTTCCTGCCCTGGACCCCAACGCGCACGTGCAGCCCGCCCGGCAGGTCTGAATAGCGAATCTTGATCACGGCTGGGACCTCGCGGGCGGCCCGACGGGGGCAGACTCGCCTAAGGGACTAAGAACAAGCCGTGGCGACGCTACCACGCTCGATCACTGCCCTTAGGCAAAATGCAAAAATCCTTTTGCACAAAGGGATTCGCACGTGGCCGGCGACGAGATGCCCGCGGCCGGGTTCCGGCTACGCTCGCAGCAAGCCAGAGAGATGCTAAAACGGGGCCGCAGGAGGTCGGTGATGCTCACCGGAGCCAGCGACGAGGTAGGCGAGGGCCGGGCCGGCGACGCGGCGAGTCCGGCACCGCCGGCTGCCCGCCTGGCCGGCGATCCGGCGGGCTCCCGGCTGTCGCCGCGGCTGGCGCTGCTGGCCGCGCTTGGCGGCGGCGTAGCGCTGGCGGCGGCGTTCCCGCCGGCCGGGATCTGGCCGCTGGCCGCCGCGGGTCCGGCGCTGCTGGTGGTGGCGCTATGGCGGCGGAGCCTGCGCGGGTCACTGGCCGTCGGCTTCGTGTTCGGCTTGGCGTTCTTCGTCCCGCTGCTGTCCTGGCTGGTCAACGTCGCCTGGTACGCCTGGGCGGCGCTGGCGGTCGCGGAGGCGCTGATCTTCGCGGTGCTCGCCGTGCGGCCAGCGGCTGCTGCTGCGGCTGCGGGCCTGGCCGCTCGCGGTGGCAGGCTGGTGGGTAGCGGCGGAGGCAGTGCGGGACCGGTGGCCGTACGCGTTTCCCTGGGGCAGGCTCGCGATGAGCCAGGCCGAGCGCGCCCACCGCCAGGTGGGCGGCGATCGGCGGCGCGCCGCTGCTCACGTTCGTGGTCGCGCTGGCCGGTGCGTGCGTGGCCTGGCTGCTGCTCGGGCCGGCCCGCGGCGCGGCAGCCGCGGGCACAGCCAGGGCTGGCGGCAGGCGGCCCGGCGCCGTGCGCTGCCCTCGCTGGCCGTCGCCGCTGCGGCTGCCGTCGCGGCCTGGGCGGCCGGCTGCTTCCGGTCGACCAGGCCACTCCCGGCGGCCCGGCCGCCGACCGTCGCCGCGATCCAGGGCAATGTCCCGCACGCGCGGAGCCTGCCGGATCTGATGCGCGCGACCACCGTGACGCAGAACCACGCGGACGCGACGAGGACGCTGGCCCGTCAGGTGACGGCGGGCGCCGGCCAGGCCCCGGACGTGGTGATCTGGCCGGAGAACTCGACCGATCTGGATCCCGGCTTAACCCGCCGATCTACGCCACGATCCAGGGTGCGGTCGACGCGATCAACCGGCCGGTGCTGGTCGGCACGGTGCTGCGCGACCCGGAGCGCAACGCCGGGCAGCTGTGGCTGCCGCGGCCGCGGCCCGGTCGCCAGCTACGTCAAGCGCCAGCTCGTGCCGTTCGGCGAGTACATCCCGTTCCGCGCGCTGCTGTCGCACGTCACCTCGCTGACCGCGCTGCAGCCGATTGATTTCACGCCCGGCCGCCGGGCCGTGGTGTTCCGGCTGGGCAAGATCCGGCTCGGCGACGTGATCTGCTACGAAGTCGGGTTCGACGGCCTGGTCGCCTCGGAGGTGACCGCGGGGGCCAACCTGCTCGCGGTGCAGTCGAACGACGCCGACTTCGAGCTGGACGGCCAGCCGGGCGAGTCGGCGCAGCAGGTCGCGATGGCGCGGATCCGCGCGATCGAGAGCGATCGCTCCGTGGTGTACGCGTCAACCACGGGAGAGAGCGCGATCATCCTGCCGGACGGTGCGGTTACCGCCCGCAGCGGGACCTGGCGGCGGGCGATCCTGGAGGCGCGGGTTCCGCTGCGGACCAACCTCACGCTCGCCGACCGGGTCGGCGGCTGGCCCGAGTACGTGATCACGCTGCTCGTGCTGGCCGCGCTGGCCTGGGCGATCGCGCGGGAAGCAGTCCGGCGGGCGCGATCCCGGCGCGGCGGCCGCCCGGCCGGCCGCTGACCGCTGCCCGGCGCGCCGGGCAGCGGACGCACAATGGGTTATGGCCCGCTGGCGTGCGCTCCCCTGGCCCGCCCGGTACTCGGTCATGCTGCTGGCCGGCGCGCTGCCGGTGCTGGCGTTCCCGGCGCCGAACGCTGAGTTCATCGCCTGGTTCGGCCTGGTGCCCGGGCTACTGCTGATCCGGGCCTCGGGGTCGGCCCGGCAGGCCGCAGCGGCGGCCTGGTGGTTCGGTGCCGGGTACCTGCTCGCGGCGCTCTACCTGGCTGATCCCGAACCTGGGCCCCGGGCTGCTGCTGGTCGTGGCCGTCCTCGGCGCGCTGTGGGCCGGTGTCGGGTTCGGCCTCTGGGCCCTGCTCCGGCCGCCAGTCACCGCGCGCCGTGCCCTCGCGGCACTGGTCGTCGTGCCGAGCTGCTGGGTACTCGGCGAGTGGATCCGGTCCTGGCAGGGCTTCGGCGGACCGTGGGCGGTCTTCGGGGCGAGCCAGTGGCAGCATCCCGTGGTGCTGGCGCTGGCCGCCGTCGGCGGCGTCTGGCTGGTCAGCTTCGTCCTGGTCGCCGCCAACACCGGCGTGGTGATCCTCATCACGGCCGGCCGCTGGCCGGCCCGGCTGGCTGGCGCGGCCGGCGCCGCCGTGGCGATAGCCGCGGGGCCGGCCGCGTTCGCGCTCGCCGCGCCGCCGCCGGCCGAGCCGGGCCGTCACGATCGCGATGATCCAGCCCGGTGTGGTGCACAACCCCAGGCTCCGGGTGGATGCCAGCCAGCGGCTGTCCACCGCGCTCCGCGCGGACCATGCCGACCTGATCGTCTGGGGCGAGAGCAGCGTGGCCTACGACCTGGACACGGACGCCGCGCTGCGCCGGCAGCTGGCCCGGCTGGCCGCGGCGGACCGCGCGCAACTGCTGGTCAACCAGGACTCGACGGCGCCCGATGGCGCCAAGTCGAAGGTTGCCGTGCTGGTCGGCAGCAACGGCATCGACGGCAGTTACATCAAGACGCGCCTGGTGCCCTTCGGCGAGTACATCCCGTTCCGGCCGGAGTTCGGCTGGCTCGCGAAGATCAGCAGGGCCGCGCCGCAGAACATGATCCCCGGCACCGGCGCGCATGTGATGCTGGTCACGCCGCCCGGCCGCAGGCCGCTCACGATCGGGGTGCTGATCTGCTTCGAGTCCGCCTTTCCCGACATGTCCCGGGTGGACGCCGATCATGGTGCCCAGGTGATCGTCTATCAGACCTCGGACTCCACCTGGCAGGCCAGCTGGGAGTGGGCGCTGGCGCAGCACGCCGCGCTTGGTGCGCTGCGGGCCGCCGAGACCGGCAGGCCAGTGGTGCAGGCGGCGCTGACCGGCGACTCCGCGGCGTTCGACGCCCGGGCAGGCTGCTCGCCTGGGGCGGACCGAGCAGGCGCGGCGTCATCCTGGTGCACCTCCGGGCGGCTCCGGCGGCCGCCCGCACGATCTACGACCGGCTAGGTGACTACGTTCCGTGGACGGCAACCGCGATCGCGGCGCTGGCCGCGGCCATCGGCCTGCTCCGCACGGACCAGATCCGGCATCGGCTGGTTCGTCCGCGCCGCCCGGCGCGGATACTGTGGGAAAGCAATCACCGGCATGGCTCGTCCGTCACGGTTACGAGCGGTTCCTCCGGGAATGCGTCCGAGCCGCCGTCGCCTGACCGGGCAGACGGAACGGACCAGCCGTCGTGAACACAGCCGTTCACGCGCACCATCAGCCCGGCCGCGGCCGGGCGCGTGCGCAGCCGTTCAGCAGTGCCCCCGGCGGGCAGCGGCCAGTCAGCAGCGGGAGGTCAGGTGCGGGACGGCAGCGGATCGCTGCGGCGCCACGGCGGGCTGGCCGCCGCGGCCGCAGGCGGCGCGTTGTGCCTGCTCATTGCCGGATGCCAGGGCGGCTCCAGCCCGGCCGCAGGCTCCGGGCCGGCTCGGCGGCGACCACGTCGCCGTCCGCCGCGGGCATGCGGCTGGACATCACCCCGGCTAACGGCGCCCGGCATGCCAGCACCCGCCGGGGCGTCACGGTCACCGCAGCCGGCGGCAAGATCACCGGCGTGACCGTGCAGTATTCGCGCGGCGGCGGGTCCGGCACGGTCAGCCTGCCGCCCGGTGCCCTGAACGCCGCCAGCACCCGATGGCACAGCACCTGGGCGCTGGCCACGTCGGCGAACTACACGGTCACGGCGAAGGGGGTCAGCGCCGCCGGCCAGGCCGTCGCCGAGACCAGCTCGTTCCGCACGCTGACCCCGGCGCAGACGTTCCAGACCATGATCTTCGAGGGTTACCACAAGGCCTACGGCGTCGGCATGCCGATCATGCTCACGTTCAGCCAGCCGATCACCAACAAGGCGGCGGTGGAAAGAGCACTGCAGATCAGGACCTCGAAGCCGGTGACCGGAGCCTGGTCCTGGGACGGCGACAAGGCGCTGAACTTCCGGCCGCGCGGCTACTGGCCGCCGCATACCAGGGTGAGCTTCACCGGGCACCTGGACGGCGTCGAGGGCGCGCCGGGGATATACGGCGTGCACACCCTGACGCAGTCATTCAGCATCGGCAGGTCGCTGATCGTGGTGGCCAGCACCGCCTCGCACCACATGAAGCTGTACCGGGCCGGACGGCTGTTCCGCACGTGGCCGATCAGCACGGGCAGGCCGGGCGACAACACGCCGAACGGCACCTACCTGACGATCGAGAAGGGCAACCCGGTGCTGATGAAGGGGCCCGGCTACCAGATCGAGGTGCCCTGGTCAGTCCGGTTCACCTGGTCCGGGGATTACCTGCACGACGCGTTCTGGTCGAGTCGGCGAGCAGGGCTTCACCAACGTGAGCCACGGCTGCGTGAACATGGCGCCGGCCGATGCCGAGCTGTACTACAAGATGGAACTGCCCGGCGACCCGGTGACCGTCACCGGCAGCCCGCGCGGCCGGCCAGTGGGACAACGGCTGGACCGAATGGTTCCTGACCTGGCATCGGTACCTGAAGGGCAGCGCGCTGCACATGGCGGTGCGGACCGGGCCGCACGGCAGCAGGTTCGTCAGCCCGTCGGCGCTGCCGCCCGGCAGCCCGTCGGCGCCGCTGGCCGGTCCGCCACCTGGCAACTGGGCCGCCTCCTGACCAGCCAGCTCTGCTGATGACGAGCGGGCGCGTCAGCTGGCCCTGGCGGCCTGGAGCTCGTGCCCGGTAGCGCGCGCCACGGTCACCGCGTCCACCGCGACGGTGATGATCCGGCAGCCGTTATCCCGGTACAGCCGGGCGGTGGCGCCGTCCGAGGCGTGCACCCCGACCGGCTTCCCGGCCGCGGCGCAGGCAGCCCAGATCCGCTCCAGCGCCGGGCGCAGCACCGGGTCGGCCGGGTCAAGGGCGCAGCCCAGCGAGAGCGAGAGGTCCCGGGGCCCGACGTAGATGCCGTCCACCCCGTCCAGCGCCAGCGTGGCCTCGATATCGGCGATGGCGTTCGCCGATTCCACCATCACGACGCACAGCGGCCGCCCGGCCGTGGCCAGCACACCGCCCGCGGACCGGAAGCCCTCCGGCGGCAGGCGGCAGGCGCCAGCCACCGCCGCGGCCTGCCCGGCCGAGTCCACGTTGGGCACGATCACGCCGTGGCAGCCCAGGTCGAGCGCGCGGCCCAGGTCGGCCGGGTGCGCGTGCCTGACCCTGGCCAGCGGCGTCGCCCCGGCGAGGCTGATGGCCGCGGTCATCCCGGGCAGGTCGTGCTCGGTTGCCGTACCGTGCTGCAGGTCGATCACGACGTAGTCAAGGCCGGCCACGGCCAGGGCGCGAGCGCTGACCGGCCCGGCCAGCACGGACCAGGCACCGAACACCGCATCACCGCGCCGGACGCGATCAGCAAACGCCGCAGGGTTCATCAGGCCAGCCAAGCACACTCTCAGGCCGGGCCCAGCACCCGCACAGGCAACTCCCATACCGCGCGGCAATGCTCTTTCCGGGCCAGCGGCCCGGGATTTGCCCGGCCATAACGTGCATATGCCCCAGAGTGGCAAACTCTCGCTCGTTCGGCATGCCGAATGCGCGGCGGCCCTACACTCGGCGTTACGCAATGAGATAGCCATGGATGGTTTGGGTGGGAGTGGTATGGTTCGTCATCGTGGTCAGGTCGCCAGGACACTGATCAGCCTGGCCGCGGGCACGCTCGCGGTCACCTTCGCGGGCGCCGCCGGGCCCGCGCTCGCCGCCGCTCAGCCCAAGTCGGTATCCGCCACTCCGGCCAGCGGCACGCCGCAGCTGTCCCCGAACGGGCATACCGAGCAGGTCAGGCAGATAGTGCAGTGCGGCAGGAGGATGTACGCGGTCGGCAGCTTCACCAAGATCAGCCAGGGCAGCCGGGTCTTCAACCGGCGCAACGCGTTCAGCTTCAAGGCGACCGCGCCGTACACGGTGACCAACTGGCGGCCAGGAGTGAACGGCGAGGTCAATTCGATCGCGTTCAAGGGCCGCAACTGCTCCAGCGCTTATCTGGGCGGCTCATTCAGCCGGGTGCACGGGACCAGGGCCCGGAACATCGCGAAGGTCAACACCTCCACCGGCGCGGTGCGGAGGAGCTTCGCCCGCCGCGCGGACAACGCGGTCGAGACAATGGTCGTGCACGGGCGGCATGTGCTGGCCGGCGGATTCTTTAAGGCCATCAACGGCTCCGGCCGGAACTATTACGCCAGCCTGAACTCGAGAACCGGCCGGGACGACCGGTACCTGAGGCTGAGCATCTCCGGCCACTACCGCTTCCCCGGCGCGCAGGGCAACCGCACCCGGATCTACAACCAGCAGGTCAAGCCGGGCGGGCGGCGGCTGCTGGTGGAAGGCGACTTCACCCGGGTGCACGGCACCCACCGCGAGCA
The DNA here is from genome assembly GCA_963786975.1 of uncultured Actinomycetes bacterium. Classification (GTDB taxonomy): domain Bacteria; phylum Actinomycetota; class Actinomycetes; order Streptosporangiales; family Streptosporangiaceae; genus Palsa-506. Next base: position 156,441 of record CAWBBE010000001.1, read on the forward strand.
GATCTTCATGCTCAGCCTGGGCCGGACCGGGGCCCGGGTGACCAAGTGGCACTCGACCGAGTTCAACCGGCCGTGCGCGGACAGCTCGCCGTTCTACGTGCACGCGGCGTCCTGGTCGCCGGGCGGCGGCACGGTCTACGTCGCCGCCACCGGCTTCAAGCCGGCCGGAACGCTGCGGTCCCAGCCGCGCACCGGGCTGTGCGACGCTGCGTCGGCCTTCCCGTCGGCCAACCGGAAGGTCCGGCACAAGTGGATCAACTACACCGGCTGTGACTCACTGTTCTCCACCGCGGCGGATTCCGGCACCGCGTACTTCGCCGGGCACGAGCGGTGGGCGGACAACCGTCATGGCTGCAACGCCGCTGGTCCTGGCGCGGTTCCCGCTCCCGGGCTCGGCGGGTTCGTGCCGGGTACCGGAGCGCTGGTGCTCAATTCCGGCGGCACGGCCGGGCTCTATAGCCGGTCCCGCGGCCTCGGCGCGGACGACATGCTGGTCACCCGCGCGGGCCTGTGGATTGCCAGCGACAACTTCGACGATCACGTGACCGGCTTCGACCGGTGCGGCGGCCAGCCCGGTCACGCGGGCATCTGCTTCCTGCCGAACGCGTGAACCGGGCCCCGGCCCGGGGGCCCGGGCGCCGCGCCGGGGTTCGCGCCCACGGCTGGCTGAGCAGCGACCCGGCCGGCCCGCGTTCCGGCCGGCCGGGACGCGGGCCGGTGCCGGCGCCACGCCCGGAGCCAGCCTGCAGGTGCGAGCGCCGGCCCGGCCGCGCCGGTAGGGTGCCGGTGTGACCAGCCGCCTGCCGGCCACGGCGCCCGTGGTCCGCGCCGCCTTCGACGAGGAGCTTGATGCCAGCCAGCGGTCAGCCCTGCTGAGCTGGCTGGCGTTTACCGGCACCTTCGGCGCGGTGCGCGCGATCACCTACAGCATCCGGGCCGGCCGCGGCCCCTTCCGCAACCTCAGCGTCGGGGCCGAGCACCTGCACCATTACCTGTGGGGCATCGGCCTGGTGGCCGGCGTCGGCGCGGTGGCCGTGCACGGCACGGACGAGCGCCGCAGGCACCCGGCGGTCGCGGTTGGCTACGGCTCAGGGCTCGCACTCATCATCGACGAGTTCGCGTTGCTGCTGGACCTGAAGGACGTTTACTGGGCCAGGCAGGGCAGGATCTCGGTCGACCTTGGCATCGGCGGCAGCGCCGTCGCCGGGTGCTATTTCGCCGCGCTCCCGCTGCTGCGCGCGGTCGCGCGGCGGCGGCAGCCCGCGGCCTAGCGGCGGCCGCCGGCCGGGCGCAGGCCGGCGGCGGCCGCCCGCGCTGCCGCCGCCCGGCCGCCGCCGGGCCTGACCGCGCACCGGGCAATGCGGGATCATGAGCGGATGAGCGAGCGAGGCTGGGTCTGGCAGTCGCCCCCCGGTTGGCCCGAGCCGCCGGCCGGATGGATTCCGCCCGATGGCTGGCAGCCCCGGCCGGAATGGCCGGCCCCGCCGGACGACTGGGTCTTCTGGACTCCGGCCGGCCCCGGCCGCACGGCCGCGCCGCCGCCGGCCGCCCCGTCGGCGGCCCGGCCTCCCCGGGCCGCCCGGCCCGAGCCGCAGCCCACCGCGCCGGGCCGGATACCGGGACTGTCCCGGCCCGGGTTAGCGGCCGAGACCTGGTTCGTAGAGGCAGCGTTCCTGTTCCCCGGGATCGTCGCCGCCGTTGACGTTCTCGCCGCGCACCTGGGCGGCGTCAGCGACATCAACCGGTTCCCCACCGTCGTGCCCGGCCATCCGGTGGAGAACCTCATCCTGGGCATCTTCAGCTACGTCGCGGTCGCCGCCGTGGTGCCGCTGGCCCTGCTGCTGCTGGCGCGGACCGGCCAGCGCCCGGCAGACCTCGGGCTCAGCGCGCCCGCGTGGCGCCGCGACCTGTGGCCGGGCCTCGGGCTCGCCGCCGGCGGCTACGCCGTCACGCTGCTGATCGCGCTGCCCTTCAGCGCGCTGATTTCCCGGCACAGCAGCCTGTTCAGCCAGGTCCAGACGGGGCACGTGCCGAAGTACTACGTCCTGTACGGGCTGGCCGTCTCGGCGATCACTGCGGTCACCGAGGAAACGCTGGTCAGCGGCTACCTGCTGACCAGGCTCGGGCAGCTCGGCTGGACGCCGCAACGGGCCCTGCTGCTCAGCCTCACGCTCCGCACCAGCTACCACGTGTACTACGGGCTCGGCTTTCTGTTCACTATTCCGGTCGGATACCTGCTGACCCGCTCGTTCCAGAAACACGGCCGTCTGGCCCGGCCGATCATCGCGCACTTTATTTATGACGCGGTGCTGCTCACGATCAGCGTGCTGGCCGGATGAGCCCCGCGCTGGCCCGTTTCAAATCCTTGCATTACGCAGCGGGCCCGGGCTGGCATGCACAGGCCGTGCGCCGCGGCGGCGCCGGTCAGCCAGCGGACCCGGATGGTGCCTGCATTACGGTGACTGAATGGACGGCGAGGTGATGCTGCGGCCGGTGACCGAGGACGACCTAGCGTTGCTTGAGCGGCTTACCAATGACCCGGTCGCGGCCGGCCGGCACGAATGGCACGGCTGGCGGGATCCGGGCGCGTGGCGCCGGGGCTGGGCGGATACCGGGCTGCTCGGCGCCAGCGGCGGCGTGCTGACGGTCGTCTGCGGGGCCGACCGGGCCGGAAGCGTGTCCTGGCGGCGGACCCAGACCGGGGCGGACTCGTACTGCTGGAGTATCGGGATCGGCCTGCTGCCGGAGTTCCGCGGCCGCGGCGTCGGCTCCGCCGCGCAGCGCATGCTGGTGCGGTACCTGTTCGCGCATACCCAGGTGAACCGCGTCCAGGCGGAGACCGAGATCACCAACGTCGGTGAGCAGCGGGCCCTGGAGAAGGCCGGATTCACCCGCGAGGGCGTCATCCGCGGCGCGATGTTCCGGCACGGGCAGTGGCATGACGACGTGCTCTACGGCGTGCTCCGGGCCGAGGTCGACCTTGACCCGGACGAGCCGGTGCCGCCCGTTGCCTGGTAATCCCGCCACCGCCGGACGGGCCGGCCGGGCGCGGCGCCGGCCCCGGGAATAACATGCTGACGATATTGCTTGGACCCAAGCATTGTGTACCATGCACCTCGCTGCCGAACGGAACGGATAACCCAGGTGAGCACTGCAGATGATGAGGCAACACGCACGATCGCGGTCCTTGGCGCCGGCGTTGTCGGCCGTACCCTGGCGGCCGGCTGGGCCAGGGCCGGCCATCACGTGGTGCTCGGCTCCCGCGATCCGGCCAGCGCCCGGGTGCGGGACGCGGTCGCCGAGACCGCGGCGGCCGCGGGCGGCGGTCAGGTGTCGGCCGGCCGGCCTGCCGACGCCGCGGCGGCCGCCGATGTCGCCGTGATCACGGTCCCCGGCGGCGAGGTGCCGGCGCTGATCGGCCAGCTGGCGGGCGCGCTGCGCGGCCGGGTCGTGATCGACGCCTCGAACGATGTCAGTCCGGGCGCGGCCAGCATGAACTCCGTCGCGGCGCTGACCGCGGCGGGCGCGATCGCCTACCGCGCGTTCAACTCCGTCGGCTGGGAGCAGATGCAGCATCCGGTGTTCGGCCAGATCCGCTCGGACATGCCCTACAGCGGGCCGGCCGACGGCCAGCCAGCCCGGACGGTGCAGCGGCTCATCGCCGACATCGGCTTCCGGCCCATCCACCTCGGCAACGACGAGCGCGCCCTGGACGCCGTCGACGGCCTGGCCCGGCTGTGGTTCCTGCTGGCGTTCGGCCAGGGCTACGGCCGCCGCCTCGGCTTGCGCTTCCTCACCGCCGATGATGACCGCCCGCAGTGAGCCGCGGGCTGACCGAGCCGGCAGCGGTTCGGCTCTTGCCGGCTGGAACCGGACCGATCTGAACCGCTCAGCAAGACTAGCCCCGGCGGCCTTGACGGCCGGCCGCGCGGATGCTTATGAAGGGTGATGCCACCAGAACGGCACCAGCCCGCCAGGACGTACCAGACCAGCCATAATCTCGCGCGGCTCGCCGAGGAGGCCTTCGAGCGCCTCGGCGATCACGAGTCGCTCGTGTTCGAGGGGACGCGGCACAGTTCGGGCCGGCTCTTCAGCCGGGCCCGGTCGGTCGCATCGGGCCTGTCCGGCCTCGGCGTCGCGGCGGGCGACCGGGTGGTCGTGCTGATGGCCAACTGCCCCGAAGTGCCGATCGCGTACAACGCGATCTGGCGGGCCGGCGCAGTGGTCACGCCGGTCGTGTTCCTGGTAACCCCGGCCGAGCTCGAGCACATCCTGGCGGACTCGGGCGCGGTCGCGGTGATCACTACACCCGAGCTGCTGGCCACGGTGGCGGCCGCGGCGGCCGGCGCGCCGCAGCTGCGGCACCTCATCGTGGTCGGCGGCGGCGGCGGAGCACAGCCGCCCGGGCATGTCCGCGGCACCGATTTCGCCGAGCTCGAATCGGCTCCGGGCGGAAGCATTTGCCGCCGGTCCGACGACGACCTGGCCGCGCTCATGTATACCGGCGGCACTACCGGCCGGTCCAAGGGAGTGATGCTCTCGCACCGCAATCTTTACGGCTGTTCCGCGAGCTCGTATGAGTCCTCGCAGGCACCCGGTATCAGCAGGACGCTGGTGCCATTGCCGCTCTCGCATGCTTACGGAATGATCGTCACCCTGGTCGGCCTGCACACGGTCGAGCCGGGCCTCGCCGTGCTGCAGCGCTGGTTCGATCCGGCGCAATGGGTGGCGCTCGCGCAGGAATACCGCATCCAGCGGACCTCGGTGGTGCCGGCGATGATCCAGCTGCTGCTCGCGCAGCCGCTCGAGGACGCCGATCTGTCCGCGCTCGTCTATGTCAACAGCGGAGCGGCCCCGCTGGCCGCGGAGACTCGCGAGCAATGGCAGCGGCGGGTGCCCAGCAGCCAGATCCTGGAGGGCTACGGGTGCACGGAGTCCGGGGCGGTAATCTCCACCAGCCCGCCGGGCGCCGGCCGGACCGGCTCGGTGGGCCTGCCCATTCCCGGGTATCAGGTGGCGATCAGGGACGACGCCGAGCGCGACCTGCCGGCCGGCGCGGACGGCGAGATCTGCGTGCGGTCCGAAGGCGTGATGACCGGCTACTGGAAATCCCCCGGCGAGACCGAGCGCGCGTTGCAGGGCGGCTGGCTGCACACCGGCGACATCGGCCACCTGGACGCTGACGGATACCTCTACGTGGTCGATCGCAAGAAGGACCTGATCATCCGCGGCGGCTTCAACGTCTTCCCGCGGGACGTCGAGGACGTGCTGGTGCAGCATCCGGCCGTGGCCATGGCCGGCGTGGTCGGCCTGCCGGACCCCAGGCTCGGCGAGGAGGTGGTGGCGTTCGTGTCGCTGCGGCCGGGCGCTACCGCCGCCCCCGCCGAGCTGGTCGCATTCGCCCGGGAGCGGATGGCCGCCGTGAAGTACCCGCGCGAGGTGCACATCCTGGATGCGCTGCCGCTGACCAGCGTCGGGAAGCTGGACCGCAAGGCGCTGCGCGCCCGCGGGCCGGGCGGCTGAGCGCGGCCGGCCGGGCCGGCGGCCGGTTCGGCTAGCTGAGCCGGCCGGGCCTGGCGGCCGGTTCGGCTAGCTGCCGATGCCGGCCTGGGCGAGCTTCGCGGTGATGATGCCGACCACGGCGTCCCTGGCCTGCCGCGGGCTGAGCCCGACCTCGGTCCGGAGCGAATCCCAGAATGCCCAGATGCTGATCCCGTGCAGCGCATCGGCCAGCGCGCGGCGCCGCGGGCCGTCCAGCCTGCCCAGCTCGGCAGCGAACACCGCCTCAAGCTCGGCCCGGGCCAGCGCCAGCATCCGCCTCGTGCTGCGGCGCAGTTCGGCCGAGAACGGCTGCTGGATTCGCGCCGCCCGCCAGCCCGGGGTCATCTGCTCGTGCACCCGGGCGCGCTGATCGGCGAACCGCTCGATCCGCTCGGCCAGCGGCAGATCCGCCGCGATCGGCCGGACCATCTGCAGCAGCACCTCGAGGTCCCGCCGGCTCGCCTCCAGCAGCAGCGCCTCCATGTCCGCGAAATGCTGCCAGACCGTGCGGAGCGACACCCCGGCCCGGGCCGCGACTCGAGGCGCGGTCGGCCGCAGGTCACCCTCGGCATGCAGCGCGCGCAGCGCGTCGACGATCGCCCGCCGGGTCTGATGCGACCGGGCCATCCGGCCGTCGGCGGGTTTGACGTCGGCCAGCAGCCCGGCCAAGTCGGAGCGCAGGATCTCCGCTTCTTCGCTGCCCAGTACGGACAGGTAGGCGTCGAGCCGTGCCCACGGGTGCCGTGCGATGGCTGGCGTCTCTGCGAAGGTGGTCACGCGCGCCGCCTTCCGCGATCGGCCGGAGCAAGCAGGACGAAATTCTAGCCGACCCCGTGCAAATACTCTGCCGCCGCCGCGCCCGGCGGCACTGGCCAGTCAGATCGATTATAAACGGGCCGTCCGGCCCGCTCGCCCGCGCTGTCATGGCACGCCAGCTGCGGGCAACCTTGACGTCGGGGCTCCGCTCATAGCACCCTCGGTGCAGGATTCACGCGGCCCCGGGGGCGTCGCCGGTGCCGGCGGCGACCCGGGCCGCACCCGGCCGCAGCCAGGCCCGCGGCATCCGTCCGGGCCCGCACAGCAGTGACCAGGCAGCGGTGACCAGGCAGCGGTGCCTAGGCAGCAGGGGGCGCTGGGTGACAGACGATCGCCGGCACTTTCGCGCGGCGGTGATCGGCGCTGGCTTCGCCGGGATAGCCGTCGGGGCGGCATTCGGCCGGTCCGGCATTGACTATGCCGTGTTCGAGCGCGGCGACGACGTCGGCGGCACCTGGCGCGACAACGTCTACCCTGGCTGCAAGTGCGACGTGCCCAGCCACCTGTATTCGCTTTCCTTCGCGCCGATGCCGGAATGGACGCACACCTACTCCAGCCAGCCGGAGATCCTTGCCTACCTGCGTCGTTGCGCGGACAGCCTGGGCGTCCGTGCTCGCACCCGGTTCCGCCACGACGTGCGCGAGGCACGCTGGGATCCAGGCCTGTGCCGCTGGCAGCTGGTCACCAGCGGCGGCGACTACAGCGCCGACGTGCTGATATCGGCCAACGGGCCGCTGGCCGAGCCCGCGATGCCCGATATCCGGGGGATCGGTGATTTCGCCGGGAAACTGTTCCACTCGGCACGCTGGGACGCCCGCGCCCAGCTGGCCGGCCAGCGGGTCGGCGTTATCGGCACCGGAGCGTCGGCCATTCAGATCGTGCCGTCGATCCAGCGGCAGGTGAGCCGGCTGACCCTTTTCCAGCGGACGCCGACCTGGGTGCTCCCGCACAGCGACCGGCCGATCAGGGACTGGGAGCGGGCGCTGTACCGGCACCTGCCGCTTGCCCAGCGGGCTGTCCGCACCGCCGTGTACTGGCAGCGTGAGCTGCTCGTCCCCGGCCTGGTTAAGGACCAGCGGCGGCTACGCCTGATCCGCGTCATGGGCACCCGCCAGCTGCGCCGGCAGGTGCCCGACCCGGCATTGCGCCAGCAACTCACGCCCGGGTACGTGCCCGGCTGCAAGCGGCTGGTGCCGTCCAACCGCTACTACCCGGCGGTCAGCCAGTCCAATGTCGAGCTCGTCACCGAGCCGATCGCGCGGCTGTGCGCGGACGGCGTCGTCACCGGCAGCGGGCGGCTGCACGAGCTTGACGTGCTGGTGCTCGCGACCGGCTTCCACGTCACCGACAACCCGGTCAGCGGGCGGATCTACGGCCGGGACGGCCAGCGGCTCAGCGACGCGTGGGCGGCGGCCGGTCCCAAGGCTTACCTAGGCACCACCGTGGCGGGCTTCCCCAACCTGTTCCTGATGACCGGCCCGAACAGCGGCCTGGCGCATACCTCCCTGCTGTTCATGACCGAGTCGCAGCTGCCGTACATTACTGGCGCGCTGCGCGCGATGGACCAGCAGCGGATCGCGGCCCTGGAATTGCGAGCCGACGTGCAGCGACGGTTCAATGCCTGGCTCGACGCGAAGCTGGCCAGGTCAGTTTGGAATACCGGCGGGTGCGCCAGCTGGTACCTGCACCAGCACGGCCGGAACTCGGCACTGTGGCCCGATTACACCTGGCGCTACCGGCAGCTGACCCGCCGGTTCGACCTGCGGCCGTACCACCGGCAGCCGCAGTCGCCGTAACGCCCGGCGGGCGGATGCGGGCCGCGAAGCCTGCGGCCTGCGGGCTCGCGGCTGGCAGGCTGGCTGTCAGCTGCGGCTGATAGCTTGTCGCAGGTACCCGGCAGGAGGTGCCCCGTGACGGCCGACCAACGTCTTGACCTGGGCGTTAAGCCGACTCAGGCCCGGCTTGCGCAGCCGCTGCGGGCTGACGCGCAGGCCGGCCAGCTGCCGCCGCTGCCCGCGACCGCGGGCGGCTGGTCTACCCTGCTGGCCGATCCGCCGTGGCGGTTCGTCAACCGGACCGGCAAGGTCGCACCAGAGCACCGGCGACTTGACCGCTACGACACGATGACGGTGAAGGATATCTGCGCGCTGCCCGTGGCCGAGGTAGTCGCCGACCGCGCTCACTTGTACCTCTGGGTGCCCAACGCGCTGCTTCCCGAAGGCCTTCAGGTCATGGAGAGCTGGGGCTTCCGCTATGTCTCAAATCTAATCTGGGCCAAACGCCGGAAAGACGGCGGCCCGGACGGGCGTGGTGTCGGTTTCTATTTCCGGAATGTGACCGAGCCTATTCTTTTCGGGGTGCGCGGCTCAATGCGGACCTTGCCGCCCGGGCGCCGCCAGGTCAACATCATCGAGTCGCGCAAGCGGGAGCATTCGCGCAAGCCAGACGAGATGTACGAGCTGATCCAGTCTTGCTCGCCCGGCCCGTACCTTGAGCTCTTTGCGCGGTATCCGCGACCCGGCTGGGCGGCCTGGGGTGACGAGGCGGCTCCCGGGGTAACTCCGCGGGGCAGGCAATGGCCGGCTTACAGGGCTGGCGGCGACGGCCCGGTCAGTAACAAGATTTGACCATGACGAAGCCACCCAAGCTGCAGCCGGGCCAGCGCCTGTCCGCTCCCCAGCGTGATGACATCGGCGCTGACCTCCTGCAGCGATACGAAGACGGCAGCAGCATCCGGCAGATATGCGAGCAGACCGGCTACAGCATCGGCCGAGTTCGCCGCCTCCTGGTCGAAGCGGGCGTTGAGTTCCGCAGCCGCGGCGGCGGCAATCGGGCCGCCCGGCCCGTGCCCGGAAGTTCCCCCGCTGCCAACCGTTAGGGTCAGGTGAACTTGGCGCGCCTTGCATTCTCCATCGTCAGCGCGGCCCGGTCAGCGCGCCGTTGGCTGGCTGCTGGCCGGGCGGCCCAGCCGCTGGCCTGCACTCGACGATTCCGGTGATCATGCGCTAGCCGCCATGGTCCGGCCCGGCCAGCCGCCCGCCGGGACCGCCACCGGCCGACCCCGCGCCGCCGGTGCAGGTCATCGGGTGCGGCCGGGTGATGCCCGGCCGGGCGGAGGCGGCGGGCAGCTGGGACCGGCCCGCGGTGCCGCGGACAACGCCGCCGCGCGCCCGGCCGACGTCGGCGGCTACCGTGGCAGAGGAGTCCGGGCATCTTCGCGAGCAGCGTCCGGTCGGCCATTCCCGCAGCCCAGGGCACTGGGAAGCCCGGACTGGGCGGACGAACGCGTGTTCCAACTCGCTCTTGCTCTTCACACTCGGCTCGTACATGTGTTCTAATAGCCGACATGCGCGAGGTTTTGCTTGGCCCCCGGTCACGGCCAGTTCTGCTGGCCGGGGCGCATCTGCCGCGCCAGGGCCGGCCCGAGTCCCGGCTGGCGGGACCAGCGAATGCCGGGCGGCCCGGCCTGGCCAGCCGCCAGGTCCGGCGCTCCGGGCCGCCGGGCGTGGCCGGCGCAACCCGGCCGGCAGCAGCCACGGCCGCCGCCCGGCTTCCGGGCCGGCGCCGCACCCGAAACGCCGGCGCCAGGCGGGACCACTGGAAAATGGCAACCAGCATCGCTCGCCGGGCCGCGCTGACCGCAGCATGGCTATGGCTGGCTGCCGTTTCGGAAATTATATGCTATCGACACCGCATGTCGCTGCGGACTTCCCCATGAGTCAATTCGCTCAAAGGCAGGTTTATATCGGCCGCCAGACGCTGAATATATGCCTCGCCTAGGCACCACGCTAGAGGTGAACAATGAGGACGCATGTGGATTCCAATACCCGCCGGGCGAACCAGCGTGTCGCTGACTTGCGGAGCCTGGCCGCGGATCTGGAGCGTCAGCTGTCCGACGCGCGCGTGTCGCTCGAGCACGAGCTCGCGCAGTGCGCCTGCGGCCACACGGCAGCGCCAAACCAGCCCGAGGGCACGCACCGGTGCGTGCTGAGCGAGCCGGGCCGCGGCCATGGCGGGGTCCGGACCGCGGAGTTCCATGCCACGCCGGGCGCAGCGCAGGCGTACCTCCGGACGAATTCGGCCGGCCAGCTCCACTCGCCGGCGGAGCGCACCGAGATGCTGGTCAACCACGGGCGGCCCAGCGCGCATCGGCAGCGACTCGGCCGAGCGCGAAAGGTGGCGACCGGAGCGGCCGCCGTCGCGGTGGCCGTAACGATCGGCCTGATCATGCTGTTCCGCGACGGGCCCTCGTGGCCGGCCAGCGTGCTGACGGTGCAGACCGAGGCCGCGCGGGCCTGCCAGAATCCTGACGTCAAGTCGGAGCCGGGCCAGGTCAACTTCGCCTGCGCCAAGGCCACGCGGCAGATTCTCTGGGTGTTCGCCCTCATGACGAGCCGCGGCAACCCGGACTTCGCGGACGCCAAGACCGGCCGGCTCGGCCTGGAGCCGATCACGCCGGGACAAGGCGGCGAGGTTGCCTGGTCGCTGAACCTGCACCATCCGTACAGCCCGACTAACCCGATCGACAGCCTTGAGGTGGCGGCCCGGGCCATCAACAACATCATCGGCGGGGCGACACTGACCCGGGCCAACGGAAAGCCGGTCGTGCAACCGGGGCTGGAAAGCCACGCCGCGAACTGCGTCCGGTACACCGGCTCGGCTGCGGTCACGGCGCGCAAGGGCTTCCCGAAGCTCTGCGCCAGGCCGGTGACCAGCCCGGCCGGCCAGGCCGCACTGGTGACGGACGTCTACCAGAAATGGGTCGTCGGTTCCGCGCCGGTGGCGGCGCAGGACGCTGCGGTGCTATTCGAGAACGCGAACAACCCGGGCGACCCGCGCGTTCAGGTGATTCTCAGCCAGCTATCGAAAACCCAGCCGCTGGCCTAGCCCGGAAGCCAGTATTCCCGGATCTGGGCGCGACCGCAGTAAGCCCGGCGCAATGAGAAAGAGGTGAGCTAATGCATTCCGCGGCCAGACCCCGGTGGCAGCACGTGACTGCGCTCGTGAGCCTCACCGCCGGCGGCGCGATTACCGGCTTCTCCTTCGTTCCGCGCACGGTTCCGGATCTGGCCTCGCCAGCCGGCCTGCCAATTCGGCTGCTGGCCCTGAAGCAGTCGATTCAGCCTGCGCACGCCGACGACTCGATGCTGCGCTCAGCCATCGTCAACGTAGCCAGCTATTACCTCCGGATGGCCAGGCACCGGACGCCTGCCGAGATGCAGGCGATCATCTGGCAGAACGACAGCAGCGACGGCGCCGACCATGGCGCATCGTGCGCGGCGTTTGCCAGCCTGACCCTTGAGCTGGCCGCCCAGGTGGTTGGCCAGCAAAGCTGGGTGACCGGCGGTACGTCATATCCGTGGCCACTGCAGAAATGGGCGGACGTCCGAGTCGACCCGAATCCGGCGTCGCCCGGCGTGATCTCGGTCCGCCAGGATGCGGAAAACACCCATCGCTGGCACCCGCTGGGCGACGGATACCAGCCGCAGCCAGGCGACTGGGTGCTGTTCAATGGTCACGTCGAGGTGGTCACCGAATACGCTGGCGGAATCCTGCATACCATCGGCGGCGATTCGCTGCCCAATTTCTCGGTTAACGCGCACCAGTACACGGATCCGCTGGCCGCGCAGGGGGTCGTCGGATTCGTCAACAATGGCGACCTGCCTGGCGCCGCCGGGCACCAGCCGGCGGGCACGGCGGACGCCTCCAGCAGCCGGCCGCACCGGGCGGCCGGCCTGCCGACGGACGGCCATCACCAAGCGGCCGGGCGGCAGGATGCCGGGCATCAGCTAGCGGCAGGCCAGGCAGCAGCCGGCCGGGCGGCGATTCCCGGCGCGCATGCTGCCAGCCGCCCCAGGCCGGCCTCGGCGCGCCAGCCAGGCGCCGCCGCGATTCCCGCGATGCCTGCGCCTGCGGCGGGCCACGGCAAGGACTGGCGGCCCGCGCGGCGCCAGTCTCATCCGGCCCCGCTACTTGCGACGCATCGCGGGCGACGGCCTGGCCCGGCCGGTCCCGGCCGGCCGGGGCAGCATCGGACCGGCCCGGCCACCGCCGATGCCACGGCGTCCGGAGCCGAGCCAGGTACCGCGGCCATCCCCGGAATATCGGTAGCCGCGGATCACCGGCAGTCCCGCGGCCCGAAGGCCGGGGCGGCAACGCAGTACCGCAGGCACGATCCGGTGCCGGCCACCATGCCACCCCAGGCCACCGCCACTCAGCAGGAGTTCATCAGCCAGATCGCACCCGGCGCGATGGCCGCGCAGCGCAAGTACGGCGTCCCGGCGGCGGTGACGATCGCGCAGGCAATCGACGAATCTGGCTGGGGTCAAAGCAGCCTGGCCACCAAGGATCACAACCTCTTCGGTATCAAGGGCACCGGCCCGGCCGGCGGTGACGTGCTGCCGACCCAGGAGTACGAGAACGGCCAGTCGGTGACGCGCACTGCCTCGTTCCGCATGTACCACAATGCCGCCGAGAGCATCAACGATCATGGCAAGCTCCTCGCGACCAGCGGCTACTACTCGCAGGCCATGGCTGACCGGCATGATCCGAACGCGTTCGCCGCCGCTCTCACCGGCGTGTACGCGACGGATCCGAGCTATGGCGCGAAGCTGATCGGGCTCATGCGGTCGCACAACCTGTACCGCTACGACAATGCCAGCCGGGCCGCGCCGGCCGGCTCAGCCAGCCCGGGCGGGGCCAGCATCGCGGGCGTGCCCGGTACTTCGCCGGCCCCGGCCGCGAGCACGCCTCCGGCTGCGCCGCCACCAAGCACAACGCCGCCGCCGAGGTCGACGTCGCCAGCGCCGAAGTCGCCGTCGCCCGGCGACTCGCCGTCTCCCAGCTCGCCGTCGCCCGGCGACTCGCCGTCTCCCAGTTCGCCGTCCCCTAATTCGCCGTCCCCTAGCTCGCCTGCGCCTAGCTCGCCGCCGCCCGGCTCGCCGTCCGCTACCGCGCCGGCGCCGGGCGCGACGCGGTCGCCCGCGTCCCCGGGCGGCGGCGCAACGCCGTTGCCGGGCTCGGTGGCATCCGGCGCAGCGCCGTCTGCGGGATCGGTGTCATCCAGCGCGGCACCGGCACCAGGGTCGCCGGTGCCGGGTGCGATCCGTCCGGCCAGCGCGACCCGATCGGCCGGCGCACGCCCCGATCGGGCCAGCCGGCCAGACGCGGACCGGTCCCCGGCCGACGCGATGCCGTCAACCCAGGCAGTGTCGGCCAGCAGGCTGGCGACGCCGGCCAGCCGCCCGGGCCGGACCGCGTCGCGCGCCGCCCGGCCTGCCAGCGGCCGGCATCAGCAGCAGATTCCGCCGTCCGTCCGGAACGACTTCGCGACCAGGGCCAAGGTGCCGCTCATCCACGCGGAGCCGCTCTACCGTGATGTCGCCAGCATGACCGGTATCCGCTGGGAGTTCCTGGCTGCGTGCGACTGGATGCAGTGCAAGGCGCGGCCGCGCTACTCGCCGGTGTACGGCGAGAAGCTAGGCACCGAGAATCCTGGCGGGACGATCTACCGGACAAGGTCCGCGGCCCTGGAAAGGTGCGCCGAAGACCTGGCGAGCCTGGCCCAGGCGGTTTATTCCGTCGACCTGGGCGCACCGGGATGTCTTTCGGTTCCGGAGCTGGCCAAGGTATTTGCCGCATTCCGCTGGGGCGGGCTGCTCAGGCTGCATCACACCTCCGCCATGGAATTCCCGTACTCCGTGGCCGGGCTGACCGACCAGCACACCAGCATGCGCTGGCCAAACATCGCCGAGCTGGGCACGCCAGATAGGCCGGGCGCACGGTTCCGTATGCCATTCGGCGCCGTGCCGGTCGTGCTGATGCTTAATTATCCGGCTACCGCCTAGTCGCCAGGCCGGGCCCAGGAAGAAGGTGGACTGCGTGGTTCGTCTCTTGTCCAGCGCAAGCCCGAGATATCTGGGCTGGCCAGGCGGCAATTCCGGGCCGCCGCGGCGCCGGGTAGCCTTTTGGGTCAAGGGCACCGCGGCGGTCATCGTGATCGGCCTCATATTCCGCCGGGCGATCGCGTCCGTGCTGCTGATCGCGCTTTCTGCGGCCCTGCACCTGGTGGGCGTCAATGTTCATCTGCCGCATATAAAATTCGCCTGGCCGTGGCAGACGATCAGCGCCGGTACCACCACTAACACTGACCTTGGCCCGTGGGTCCTGCAGAAGATCGAGGGAATATCAAGGCCCGCACTTGGCGAGGCGAACTTCAACTTCCTCTTTACGCACAAAGTGTCCAAGAACATCGGCCCGTGGCCGTGCTGGTACGCGAGTACCTTTCACGCCGTCGGGCACGCGTCCGCGACCGTCGACCTCAATCCGGGACCGGCCTGGTGGAGGCCGGCCTCGGGCCATTACCTGATGCGCATCCTCAGCCGGCCCGGTGGCGGCAGGCCCGGTCACGTCATGGTCACGATGGTTCTCCCGCCGCCGCAGCTCCCGCAGTCCGTGCACGACATCACCATCGACAACATCCCGTCTAAGCCGATAGATTCGCAGCATAGCTGGACGTATCCCGGATTCGGCTGCGGCGTGGTGCTCAGGCCGCAATTCGCTGAATCAGTACTATATTCGCAGGCCCAGCAGATTGCCTTTTACAAATCCCAGCACGCCGCGCAGGTAACCGGCCCGCTGATAAGGGCGGCCGAGGCCGAGGCTGTGCAGACGATAAGGAACAACTTCATCCAGCCGACCGTCAATGCCCTTGGCTACCGGCTGGATGGATTTGCCATCCGCTGGGCGGCCGCGCCTTACGGCGACATGATCAGCCGCGCCGGGCAGTAGCTGACGCGCGGCTGCTAGCCGCCGGACGGCCCGCTGGCGGGCGGCCGGCCGGCGGATGGCTGCGAGCCGGACACGACGGTCCGGAACAGGTCCCGCAGCCGGTCACTGACCCGCTGGCCGGTCAGATCTTCTGTCAGCGCGAGTTCCACTACCCGCGCGGTGGGCAGGTCGAGGTTTGCCCGGGCAGCCAGCCGCAGCGCGGCCGCCGTATTCGCCACGCCCTCCACCGTGCTGCCGATTGACCTCAACGCCCCGTCGACCGTGGCACCCGAGCCCAGCAGCCGCCCGAAGCGGCCGTTGCGGCCGTGCTGGCAGGTGACGTAGAGGTCCCCGGCCCCGGCCAGGCCGAGCACCGTCGGCACCCGGCCGCCTTGTGCCTGCACCAGCGCCTGCATGTCGAGCATGCCACGGGCGAATACGGCGGCGCGGGCGTTGGCGAAGCTGGCTACCAGCGCGCTGTCCGCGAGCCGGTCGGACAGGCCCTCGGCCAGGCCGACGGCGACGGCGACCACGTTCTTGAATGCCGCCGCGGTCTCGGCGCCGGCGACATCACTGGTCGTGAACACGGCCGTGGTGGATGCGGCGAGCGCGGCGGCCGCGCTCCGCCTGGCCTGCCGGTGCTGGGATGCGCAGAGCAGGCCGGTCGGCGAGCCCGCGAGCAACTCGGCGGCCAGCGCGGGCCCGGCCATCGAGACCACCGGCATGTCCCCCAGCGCCGCCCTGGCGACCTGGCTCGGCGTCTGCAGGGTGTCCTGCGCCCAGCCCTTGGTCGCCAGCACCCACGTCGCGCCGGGCGCGCCGATGCGAGCCGCCTGGCCGAGCACCTCCGGAAGCCCGCCGCTGGACACGGCGACGAACACGGTCGTTGCGGCCGGCAGCACGTCGGCCCACTCCTCCGCGGGGCAGCAGCGGACGGGCTCGTGAAACGGCATCCGGAGGGTCGGGTGCGGCAATCCGCGCCGCCATGCATCAACCACGGCCTCGTCACGCTCGGTCCCGAGCAGCACGCTGCTGGCGCCGTTACGGGCGGTGTGCACCGCGAGCGCAGTTCCCATGGCGCCGGCGCCGAGAACGGCGACCCGGCGGGCATCTCCCATGAGATCAGTTATCCGGGCCGGGCCGCCGGGCACCAGAGGCCAACGACCCGGGTCGGCCGCCGTTGGGCGGGACTGCAGGAGCCGGTTATCTACCAGTAGCCGGGGCCGGTAGTCCCGTGCGGATCCGTCGCGGACGGCATCCCTACCCTGACTGACCAGCTCATCAGCGACACCTGAGCTCACTCCGTGACGTGATCGAGAGCCCGCGGCAGGCGCTTCCCGGTGGGGAAATTATCCGGCCGTCCCGGCAGCGTCAATCCGGCCGGGCGGACGGTAGGCTGCTGGCCAGGGACGGCTCGGTGGTTGTCGCGGACAGGCCGGTCCGCGGGTCCGGTCGCCCGGTTCAGGAGTTCTGCCGGGTCTCGGCGGCCAGGCCGGCCGAGCATGCGGCGAACGGCCCAGCAGGACCAGGCGGGTGGCCACGGACAGCCCAGGTACCCTGCGGGAGCAGGACGGGGAGTAATCGGTTGACGGGCTACGTGCGGGACTGGCTCGGGCGGCTGGACGGGCCGGCATCGGATCTCGACCTGGCCGTGCTGCTGGTCAATTCGCTCGATCTTCTCGAAGACCCCCCGGACCGGCTGACCGATCTCGCCTGGTTCCAGCGGGTAACAGCCGAAGTGGGCCGTGACGACATCGCCAGTGCGCTGCGCGGCAGGGATCTGGCCGATCTGCGGCGGCTGCGCGAGTCGCTTCGGGCGGTCTTTCAGGCCGCGTCACCCGGCGAGGCAGCGTCGACGCTGAACCCTATGCTGCTGCGTGCCTCGGCCATTCCGCAGCTGGTGGTGTCAGCGGACCGCGTCCGGCTTCAGGTAGCTCCGGACAAGCGCGGCGGCCCGGCACTGGCGGCACGGCTGCCAGCGGCGCTGGCCGAGTATGTCGCACGCCGGGGCGTCGGCCGGCTGGGCACTTGCGCCGCGCTGCCCTGCCAGTGCGCCTTCATCGACCACACCCGGGCTCAGACCCGCAGGTTCTGCTGCACGGCCTGCAATGATCGCGCTGCCGCGCGGCTGTACCGGCAGCGTAAGCGGATGGCGTAGGCGGCGACGGTCCCGCGGGCCGCGGTCAGCGCGATCCGGTCGGCGGGCGCACGCTGCCGGGTAGCGGGCGGGCATGCTCCGGCCGGGCGGCCGCGCCGGGCATCCTCTTCCTGCACTGGCTTGGGCAGATACAGAGTGACCGGACCGAGTTTCTCGCCGAGGCAACCGGGCTGGCACCGCGGGGCGCCGTGTCGCTGCTGCCGCAGGGCACGTTCCCGTGGCAAGCTGCGCCCGCGGGGACGCGACGGGATGTGACCGCCATCAAGCAGCAGCTCGCGGTCTTCCGGGCCTGCCTTAACTGGCTGAAGGCCAGGCGGTACGTCAACCGGTCACGGGTTGCCGTCCTGGAACGCGAGCTCGGGCTGTCGTGATCATCGGCCCGGTTCTCGTCGCCTGCTCCGGGAGCCGCCCCTAGCCACGTAGGCTGGCTAGCCGGGGGCCCTGGTCGCGCCCCGCCTGCCAGCACCCGACGGGAGCGACGTGGAAGGCATACGCTTACGGCCCGGCCGGCCCCTGCTGGCCGGGTCGGCCCGTCCCCGGGCCGTCACGCTGCTGGCCTGCTGCGCGGTTCTGGTCGCCGTGCTCGGCGCGCTGTTCGCGCATCAGGCCAAGGCGGACTGGCTCGATCACACCATCGATGCTCCGGTCATTACCTGGCTCGGCGGCCATCAAGGCCTCGCGCTGTGGCTGGCCGCCCCGGGTTCGCTGATCCCGGCCGGCGCGCTGAGCGCGGTCATCGCCGTCACCTGCCTGCTCACCGGCAGGCTTAACGGCGCCGTGCTGGCCGCGGCAGCCGTCCCGGTGGCCGTCGAAATGGACGAAGGCCTGTTCAAGCCCCTGGTCCATCGCACCTACCTGGGCGTCCTCAGCTATCCGAGCGGGCATGCCACGGCCATGTTCGCGATCGCCGCGGTGGTCGCGGTGCTGCTTTTCAGCTCGGCGCAGCCAGCTAAGACAGCCACACTGCGCGTGCTCATCCTGGCGGCGGCCTGCGTGCTGGGGGTCATCGTCGCTGTCGCCGTGATCGCCCTGCGATACCACTACTTCACCGACACCGTGGCCGGCGCAGCGGTCGCCGCCGCGGCGGTCTGCGGGCTCGCGCTCATCCTGGACCTGCCGACCGCCAGGCGGTGGCTTGCCCGGGCCTGCCGCCAGCAAGCCGACCCGGCGGCTCGGGGGGCGGCCAGCACCGCGGACGCCGCCCAAGGCTCCGGTTAGCCGGGCGTCCCTCAGCACCCGCGCCGCCGGACGGCCGGCCTATCCGCGGGCCAGGTCCTGCTCCAGCCAGGTCATGCCGCGGGTTCGCGCGGTGAGCCGCACCCCGTCAAGGGCGGCGGCCATTCGCGCGGCCGCCGCATGAGCTGCGTCGATCGCGTCGGACCCGGCATCCTCCAGGAACCGGCAGACTATCTCGCCGTCGCCGTCCTGCGCCCAGCCGCCGACGACCCGGCCGCCCCACCATAGGGTCGGGCCGACGTTCCCGGCCCGGTCGAACAGCCGGGGACCGTGCTCCCCGAGGAACCAGTCACGGTGCCGCCAGCCCATGGGGGTGGAATCCAGCCCGGGCAGCAACGCCGCCCATGGCGGCACGTCCGGTGCTGGCTCCGTGTCGTCAGCCAGCATCATGCCGGCCACCCCGTCGAGGTCCACTTCGACCGGCTGCAGCACGGTGAGGATCCGCCTGACCTGTGTCTTGGTCCAGCCAGCCCACCAGCGCAGGTCGTCAGCGGTGGCCGGGCCGTATGCCCTGAGCCAATGGCGGGCCAGTTCGATTTCAGCGGTCTCCGTTTCCCAGCCGGTCAGTCCCTGCGGGTACCACAGCGCTAGCGGCGCCCACCGGTACTGATGGGAGGTCCACGAGCCGCGCGGACGAGCCCGCACGACCTGCCCCTGGGCAGCGAGCAGGAACAGCACGCGGCTGGAGACGCTCGCCCGCCCCTCCGAGCTGGTCCCCCTGGCCAGCAGCAGCCGGGTCTGCAGCCGCGGGTCATCGGCCGCGAGTTCAGCCGCCGTCGCCTCGCCGCGCACGGCGAGAGCGCCGAGCGCCGACTGTTCGACCTCTGCCAGCCAGCCGTCCACGTCATCCCCGACGCCGGACTCGGCCAGCCAGGACAGCAGCTTGCGCCGCTCCCGGGCGGCAACCGCGCGGGAGCACGCGGCCTGGATGAGCGGAGCGATGTCCAGCGCGGCGACGAAGACGGTACGGCGCATTCCCAGCAGCCGGATCAGCGTCTTGTCCTGGTACAGCGCACGCTCCACGGCCTGGAGCCCCCCGGCCGTCATCCGGGCCAGCATGGCGAGGTAGACCGACGACGGATCCGTGCTATGCACCGCGACCAGCGAGCGGGCCACCTCGACCGGCCCGCTGGCCATCGCGCCATCCGCGAGCCGGTGCCGCAGCCCCAGCCTGGCCCGGCGTTCCCGCACCCCGATCCGCTGCATCATGCGGATCCTGCCAAACGCAGCCTCGGCACGCGCGCCCAGGCCGGCCATGAGAGCTGGCCAGGGCCGGCCGGTCAGGCACGATCGCCTGGCGCCGGTCGCCATAGCCGGGGAAGCCTGGCCAGGTACGGCGCTGGCGGCCGGCGGGTCTCAATGGGCGGGCCGCGGCCGGCAGGTGCGCTGGATGACTTTATGCCGCGCCGGGCGACGGGCACGGGCATCGTCGCGGGCTTCGAAGAGAATCAGGTCATCACCGAGCCGCCGGTGCCGGCCCGCGCCCTGGGCGCCTGCTGTCATCTCCATGTTTCAGCCGGTCCCGCGGGGAACGAAGAATTCGTTGTCCAGATGGGATCGTGGTGATCCAGATGCCGTGGTGGGAGGCCCTCCTTCCCGCCACGAACGTGACGGCACGGATGCGGGCGGCCAATGGCTGGCGGGCGTTGCGCCGGGGGATCGCCTTGGGGCTGGCCGCGGTGCTGGTGCCCGTCGCGCTGAGCGCGTGCGGCTCGGCCCCGGCGAAGGCACCGGGCACGGCCTCGGTCGTGTCGGCGCCGGTGCGAACCGCTCACACCAGGCTCGGCGCTATCGGATACCGGGTAGTCGGGAGCGGCCCCCCGCTGGTGTTGATCATGGGCTACGGCTGGACCATGGAGGACTGGGATCCGCGGCTGGTGCACGCCCTCGCCCGGCACTACCGGGTGGTGATGTTCGACAACTCCGGAGTCGGCCGTACCGCGGCGCTGCCCGCGCCGTACGGCATCGACGCCATGGCCAACCAGACCAGTGCGCTCATCGACACCCTCGGCCTCGGCAGGCCGGACGTACTGGGCTGGTCGATGGGCGGCATGATCGCCCAGGCCCTGGCGGTCCTGCACCCGGCCCAGGTCCGCCGCCTGGTGCTGTGCGCCACCTACCCCGGCACCGGCGCGGCCGTGGTGCCCACGGCGCCGGCCAGACAGGCCAGCAGCGATTTCCCTGCCAACCAGGGTGCGTCCTTCGCCGCGTTCAGGGCGGCGATCGCGGAATACCCGCCCGCCCCCGCGGCGCCGGCCACCGCGAAAGGGGACCAGGGGCTCGCCGTGAGTAACTGGTGGACGGGCACCGACGCGGCCGGACGCGAGACCGCCAGGATCTCCGTGCCCACGCTCGTCGCCGACGGCACCGACGACCAGCTCGTCCCGGCCGCCAATGACCACATCCTCGCCCGCCTCATCCCCGCGGCCAGGCTGGTGCTCTACCCCGATGCCGGCCATGCGTTCCTGTTCCAGGAACCAGCGCGGTTCGCTGCCCGCACCGAATCGTTCCTGACCGGGCACCGGGGCTCGTAGCGGCACGGGACCTTATCCGGGCCACCCGCTACCCAGCCGCTTGACTCATGCAGGTATTTACCTGCATGATGGCGGGGTGGGCGACAGCGACCCGGTGTTCAAGGCACTGGCCGATCCGACCCGGCGGGCCCTGCTGGACAGGCTCCGTCAGCGCAACGGCCAGACGCTCGGGGAACTGTGCGCGCCATTGCGGATGGCGCGGCAGTCAGCGACCCAGCACCTGGGCGTGCTGGAAGCCGCGAACCTCATCACGACCGTCCGCCGGGGCCGGGAGAAGCTCCATTACCTCAACCCCGTTCCCCTCTGGGCCATCCAGGAACGCTGGATCGAGAAGTTCGAACGACCCCGCCTGCGCGCGCTGAGCGTCATCAGGCAACGAGCAGAGGAGGGCACCGTGCCCGGCCAGCCGACCTTCGTATATGTCACTTACATCGAGAGTTCGCCGGAACGGGTATGGCAGGCACTGACCGACCCGGACCTGACCGCCGCGTACTGGGGGCACAGCAACGTCTCCGACTGGCAGGCCGGCTCGCCCTGGGAACACCGGCGCGTCGACGGCTCCGGCATTGCCGACGTGGCCGGTACCGTGCTGGCGTCCGAGCCGCCCGGCCGGCTCGTACTGACGTTCGACGCCCCCGGCGGCACCCCGCCGGACGGGCCCTCCAAGGTGACCTTCGACATCGAGCGCTATCACGAGATCGTCCGGCTCACCGTCACGCACGAGAACCTGCCCGGCGAAGACGGGCTGGAGGCGGTCTCTGCCGGATGGCCCGCGGTATGCGCCAACCTGAAGTCACTGATCGAGACCGGTCACGTACTCCCCCGCGCGCCATGGGAGATGCACGCCGAGCTTCGCGCCGCCCAGATGTCCCGCAACGACCCTTGACCCGTTCGGTGAGCGCGGGCCGGCCGCGCGGCGCCGCGGCGGCCCTGAAACGAGCGGCGAGCTATCGAGACGGCCGGGCGAGTCAGCACTGAGCTTCTCTCCCCACAGCGCGCCTGCCCGTTCGCGCTTCCGACGTGTTCTCAGACGCTTTGCCCGGCCTGGGGCGGCGGCCCTGCTCGCTCTCGCCTTCTATTGACATACCCAGCTTGCTGTGCTCCTATTGTGCTAGGTACCTAGATGAATAGAGGGACCGTGATCGAGTTTCACCTGGATGCCCGCTCCGGGGTCGCGCCGTACCTGCAGATCATCCAGCAGGTGCGGCAGGCGCTGCGGCTGGGCACGGTGAGCGTGGGTGATCAGCTGCCGACCGTCAAGGACGTGGTGGCGAGCCTGGCGATCAACCCGAACACGGTGCTCAAGGCTTACCGGGAACTGGAGTACGAGGGCCTGGCGGCAGCCAGGCCGGGAGTCGGCACGTTCGTGACCGCGACCCTCAGCGACGGCTCGCTGGCCGCCCACGGGCCGCTGCGCCGCGACCTTGAGCGCTGGCTGGCCAAGGCGCGCCAGGCCGGGCTGGACAACGACAGCATCGAGGCGCTGTACCGGGATACCTTCCGGGCCGTTGCTAAGGAGGAGGCACTATGACCGCCGTGCTGGAATCGCGGGGACTTGGCAAGCGGTACCGGCAGCGGTGGGCGCTGACCGACTGCACGCTGAGCGTCCCTGCCGGGCGCGTGGTCGGGCTGGTCGGCCCGAACGGCGCCGGGAAGACGACCCTGCTGCACCTCGCCACCGGCATGCTGTCGCCGACCACCGGGACGATCGAGGTCCTCGGTGGCCGGCCAGCCAGCAGCCCGGCGCAACTGGCCAGGATCGGCTTCGTCGCCCAGGACGCGCCCACCTACGCCGGGCTGTCAGTGGCTGATCACCTGCGGCTGGGCGCCCATCTCAACCCGGGCTGGGATGCCGGCCTGGCCCGCGGCCGGATCGACCGGCTTGGCCTGGATGCCAGTCAGCGGGCCGGGAAGTTGTCCGGCGGACAGCGCGCCCAGCTCGCCCTGACCCTGGCCATTGCCAAGCGGCCCGAGCTGCTGATCCTGGACGAGCCGATCTCCAGCCTGGACCCGCTGGCTCGCCGCGAGTTCCTCCAAAGCCTGATGGAGTTCACCGCGGCGCATCAGGTCAGCGTCGTGATGTCGTCGCACCTGATGGCCGACCTGGAGCGGGTATGCGACTACCTGATCGTGCTCGTCGGCTCCCGGGTACGGGTAGCCGGGGAAGTCGAGGAGCTGCTCGGTGCGCACCGGCTACTGACCGGAGCCCGCCGCGACCCGGCTACCTGGCCGTCCGACTGGCAGGTCATCTCGGCCAGTCACACCGACCGGCAAACCACCCTGCTAGTCCGCACCGGCAGCCCGATCCAGGATCCTGCCTGGACCGTCGAGCAGGTCGGCCTGGAAGACCTGGTCCTGGCCTACATGAGCCGGGCTGCGGTGCCTGACGGCACCCCCACACTGGAGGTACAAGCATGATCTGGCTGACTTGGCGCCAGTTCCGCGCCCAGGCATGGGTGGCAGCCGCCGCCCTGGCCGTGATCGCGATCGCCCTGGGCGTCACCGGCATGCACCTGGCCCACCTGTTTGACACCAGCGGGGTCGCCACATGCCAGGCGCACAACGACTGCGGGACGCTGACCACAAGCTTCATGAATCAGGTGAGGGCAAGCGCTACGTACAAGGTCCTGTACGACGGCAGTGCCCTGATCCTGTACGCCGTGCCCGCCCTGATCGGCGTCTTCTGGGGCGCGCCGCTGGTCACCCGCGAGGTCGAGACCGGTACCTTCCGGCTGGCCTGGAACCAGAGCGTTACCCGCACCCGCTGGCTTGCGGTCAAGCTCGGCCTGATCGGCCTGGCCGCCATGGCCACCGCCGGGCTGCTCAGCCTCATGATCACCTGGTGGGCGAGCCCGGTCGACCGGGTGCTCGCGCTGCCCGGGGGCCGTAACGGGCCCAGCGGCGAGAACCGCTTCGCCCCGCTGCTGTTCGGCGCCCGCGGGATCACCCCGATCGGCTACGCCGCCTTCGCCTTCGTCCTCGGCGTCACCGTCGGGGTACTCATCCGCCGCACCATACCGGCGATGGCCACCACTCTCGCCATCTTCGCCGCCGCCCTGATCACCATGTCCCTGTGGGTCCGGCCCCACCTCATCACGCCGCTGCACGTCACTTCGGCGCTGAATACCGCCAACATCGACGAGCTGTTCACGGGGAGCGGCGGCCAGATGACCGTGACCGCAGCGACAAATCTGCCGGGTGCCTGGGTCCTGTCCAACCAGAGCATCACCGCGAGCGGCCATGTGTTCACCGGCCCGGCTACCCCTGCCTGCATGAGCAATACGGCCTCCGTCCAGGCGTGCCAGGCCTCGGTCGGCGGGCTGCACCTCCGGCAGCTGGTGATCTACCAGCCCGCCAGCCGTTACTGGACCTTCCAGGGCTATGAGACGGCGATCTTCCTCGCCCTCGCCCTCGCCCTGGCCGGGGTCTGCTTCTGGTGGATCGGCCGCCGCCGCCTCTCCTGAGGTCCCAGCCGCTGCCCGCCGGAGCGTTCTAGTAGCCGCGAAGCGCGGCCGCTGGCCACCGGGCCTGCACTGGCACTGTCAGCCCGTGCCGACGCAGTGACCGCGAACGGGCAATGGCGGGCGCGGAAGCGTCTTCCGCGCTGTCGCGGCGGTGTACGGGTGACCTGGATCGCCTGGCGGGAGCCGATCATTCGGGCTAGCTGATGGCGGCCGCAGGGATGCCTGTCCGCCCGCGCCGGGTGCTGGCCCCGGTGGCAGCTGCTTGCCGGACCGCTTCTGCTGCCATGAGTCGTGTATCACTACTCCAGCCACGAACAAGACGATCAGGTAGAAGCAGCTGGCCAGCCAGGCCAGCGCGATCCCCGCATGGGGATCGTGATCCGGCCCGCTCGTGGGCAAGGCGAACGCCACCGGCCACACGGCTGCATAAATCACGGTTGCCACCGTGAGCGCCAGGCCGGGCCGCGGACCTCGCCCCTTGCCCTGCGCCCGGGCGGGCTGCGGCGGCTCGGCTGCGGCCAGCCCGGCGGGGAGGTCAGCGGTGACTGCGCCCAGCTCCGCATGGGTCCGGGACGCCAGCGTCTGGCCCACCCGCAGGTCGAACTCGTCCTTGGCCAGCCGCCCTTGCACGAACGCGGCCTTGAGGATGCCGATCACCTGCTCGCGGTCGGCGTGTGAGGCCCGCAGGTGACCGCGGCCTCCTGCGCCTGCTGCTATCTCATCTCCCGGCCCTGCCATCACTGGCACCTCCCCACGGGCACGACACACGGAAAGCGTAAGAAAGAACGACTGACTGGCTGCGCCGTGGCCGGCGAACCCGTGTGCGTGCTCTGCTCCATCTTCCTCGATAGGCGCCGATCCGGCGAGCGGCTGCCAGGTCTAGGTTTCGGCGTAGCCAGCCTGGCAGATCTCTGCCGCGCCGCGACGCCAGTCTGCCCTGTCTCAGCGGCATCTCGTGGCTTGACCGCCAGCGGCGAAGCTGCCACGGGGAGGCGGGCGCCACGGCAGTATCGCCGTGCCGGGCTGGCGAACACTTTAGTAATCGCTTGACTATTGATACGACACGAGTCATACTCAAGTATGTGCTTAACCAAACTGCGGACCCGGACCTCGACCGGGTGTTCCATGCACTCGCGGACCCGGGGCGCCGGGTGATGCTTGAGCGGCTGAGCCGGGGACCTGCCTCCGTCACCGAACTGGGCATGCCGCTGGCCATGTCCCTGGCCGCGGTACTCCAGCACGTGCAGGTGCTGGAGTCCAGCGGGCTGGTCCGGTCGAAGAAGGTAGGCCGAACCCGCACCTGCAGCATCAACCCGGCCGCTCTTGGCTCGGCAGAGTCCTGGATCACCGAGCGGCGCACGCTGATCGAGCGCCGCCTCGACCGCCTGGGCGCCTATCTCGCCAGGACAGCGGGCCAGCCCGATGCCGATGCGCACCGGTCCGGGCTAGCAGACGACACGCGAACTAACCCACAGGAGCAGTGATGACCGCGCGTTCAGTGATCCACGACACGTTTGTGATCGAGCGGACCTACCCGGCGACGCCGTCGCGCGTGTTTGCCGCGTTCGCCTCGGCGGAGGCCAAGAACAGCTGGGGTGACACCGGCGACCTGGAACCAGCCGGGGAACAGGATGCCGGCGCGACCGAGTTTGACTTCCGGGTTGGCGGTCAGGAACGCTTCAGCCACAAGTGGCAGGGCACGACCTACCGCTACGGCGCCATCTACTACGACATCGTCCCGGACCAGCGGCTCGTATACAGCTACGAGATGTACGCCGACGACGTGCGGATCTCGGTGTCAGTGGCGACGATCGAGTTCGCCAAGAGCAGCGACGGCACCGCGCTGACCTGGACCGAGCAAGGCGCCTACCTCGACGGCATCGACGGTGCCGAGGCACCCGCGCTGCGCATGGGGGGCACGGCCGAGATGCTCGACCTGCTGACCGGCTACCTGCAGCGGCAGGGCGAAGCCAGCGGCCGCTAGCGAGTGAGGGCCGGAAGCGGCGTGATCGGGGCTTACCGGGAACTGCTCACCAGCGCCCCCGCTGTTGCTATGACCTTGGCTCGACGACCCTGGTCACCACCCAGCGGTGCTTGCCGATTTTGCGGTCACGGATGAACCCGAGCTTCTCGTAGGTCGACAAGGCACCGTTGAAGAGGAAGCCGGCGGGCACCGAGCTGGCGTCCTCCGGGTATCCCTCGACGGTACCCCCGCCCAGGCCCGCGATGAGATCGAGCGCACCGGCGAGCGCCGCGGTGGCCACGCCCTGGCGCCGGTGCCCCTTACCGGCGTAGCAGCACGCGATGCGCCATTCTGGTGAGGTCGTCTGGCCTTTTTCGTACGCCGCGCGGCTCTTGATCCGGGGCACCTCGTCGGGGGCGCCGAACTGGCACCAGCCCACGCAGTCGTCGCCGTCGTACACGAGGGCGGCATGCGCGCGGCCTTCCCGCACCCGGCGCTCCTTGGCGGAGCGGTTGTGCTCTGGGTCCGTTCGGGAGTCATCGTCATGGAAGCCCATGCACCAGCAGCCGCCGAAGATGCCGTTGTTGCGCTCCACCAGCGCGGCGAACGCGGCCCACGTCGCCTCGTCGAGGGCCCGCACGGTGTACGTCGGTTCGGCCATAGATTCAACCTAACCCGGCCCAAGGCATAAGCCTCATCGTCCCGAACTAGCGGCGCCGCCGGGCGTCTGTCCGTCGTCCCAGCTAGTCCGGTGTGTCAGTGGTCGCGCCCGGTGGTGGCTGGCAGGGGACGTTGCTGTACTTCTGCTATACCTCACGCGGCTGGTAATCCCGAGTGCGCCGGTTGTGCGTTGATGGAGGGTGGGAGCACAACGACTGGACTTCGCGACCGCGCTCGTGCCCTCTGGCCATCAGCCTGGCCATCCCGTTAGTGCCCGGCTGGCGGCCTGGACGGTGACCAGGCAGGCCACCGGCGACATCGATGTCACCATCAACGAGCTGCAGAACCCGGCCGGGCTGCAGCCAGCGGTGCACCGGGTAACTTAGCCGCCTCAGCAGATCAGCCAGCAACTCTCATTGCCAGGCGCCACCACCGCACGCCACGCCCACCGCCACGACAAATACCGCGCAGGCGATCCCGGCCGCCCGCTGCTCGGCCACGGCTCAATCACCCTGGGCGACCCTGCTGACCGGTTTGACAATGTCCCTGATGGGCGCATATCCAGGTGATCTGCGCGTATCCCGGTGGGTCGGCTACCATCGGCCGATGGTGCTCCCCGGACAGCCCATTGAGACGCCCCGGTTGACCCTGCGCCCATTCACCCGCGACGACTTCGACGACCTTTACGCATATCAATCGCGTCCGGACGTGGCCCGGTACCTGTACTGGGATGCCCGGGACCGCGCGCAGGTCCGTCAGGCCCTGGATCGCCAGTGCCATGAGACCACGCTTGACGCCGAAGGTGACTGGCTGACGTATGCGGTGGTCTGGCGCGAGATTGGCAACGTGGTCGGGGAGGTCGGGCTGAAGTGGATCAGTCGCGGGCACCGGCAGGGCGAGACAGGGTTCGTCTTCAACCCTGACTACCAGGGGCGGGGCCTGGCCGCCGAAGCGACGGCAGCAATGCTCACGCTGGGGTTTGGCAACCTGGGGTGGCACCGGATTGCCGGTAGCTGCGACGCCCGGAACTATCCCTCAGCGCGCCTGATGGAGCGTCTCGGCATGCGCCGGGAGGCGCATTTCGTTCACAACATCATCATCAAGGGCGAGTGGGCAGAGGAGCTCGTATACGCCATCCTTGATCACGAGTGGGAAGCAAAGAGACTCTTGGTAGCTGGCACCCGCTGAGGCTGGCCCCGCCAGCTCAGCGTCCTTACGCTGGTCTGACCCTGGTGCTAAGCCAGCGCGTCTGGAGTGACCGTGGCTGACCTCTCGTCACCCTGATTAATGGCCCGCTAATGGCCCGGCGATACAACGCCTTCCGCGGCCGGTGGGCGACCTGGCCCGCGACGCCGCGCAAATTTCTGAGCTGTTATAAGAGCGGCGACTTCTGGCGTGCGATTGACGGGTCCAGTCGTGCCTGTCGCCTTCACGCTTGCGACCGACCGCCTGGCCGTGGGTTCAGTCCTGGCACGCATGTGGCACGCCCGCCGATCAGCGTCGTGGTGGCCGGGTCGCCCCGGTGCTGGGACGTCAAACGGCTGCCGCATCCTGGCGGGCATGGTCTCGTGTCCGCCCGGCCGCCACGGGCATACTGACGGTGACGAACCCGGTCACATCGTCGGCACCGGCTGGCCCCTGCGCGGGCGCCGGGCCAGGGAGGTAGCGATGCCGGTCATCGTGGTTACCAGGCTCCGGCTCAAGGACCCGGCGTTCTTCGATGAGTTCTTCGCCAGCGCCGTGGCAGTGGTGGAGCAGGCACAGAACTCCGAAGGCAACCTCGGCGCGGATGTGCTGGCCGAGGCGAACAATACCTACTGGACCCGCACGGTCTGGCAAGAGCACGACCTGATGAGCGTGTTCGTCAGGAGCGAACCGCATCTGCACACCATGAGCCGCATTGACGACTGGTGCGATGAGGCGACCTTCGTCGAGTGGGAGCAAGCGGCCGCGGATCTGCCGGACTGGCAGGACGGCTACGGGCGCCTTGTCGCCAGCGGCCAGGGGCCGAGTCTGACCAATGCGACCGAGGCCCATCACACCCGCGATTTTCCCGCCCCAGTCCTGTCCCCATAGCTGTTGAGCTAGCACCGGCACACCGGCACACCGGCGACCGCCGGGTCCCTGGATCGGGCGGCGGCTGACCCGCCTCGTCTACCAGCAGGCATCGGCGCGTTTGCAGTCGAATCAGGCGGTGCTGTATCAAGCCAGTGCGCAGCACGCTCTTCAAGGAGCGTAGGCCTTAATAGCAAGCCTTCACGGGCTCGCGACGGCAAAGGGGGCCGGTCATGGCTGAAGCGATCGCGGAGCGGGTCAGGCGCTACATCCTCGATGGCGGCGATGGGGATCTTCGGCGGCTGCTGGGCGTCGCCGAGACCACCCGGGAGATGGCCCGTTCTGCCTTCCGCAGGGTCGGTATGCAGGAGGGCTGGAATGTCATCGACTGCGGCTGCGGCCCGATTGGCGGGCTTGCCGTCATGGCGGAGATGGTGGGCCCGGCCGGGCGGGTGGTTGGCGTGGATTTCAGCGAGCCGGCCATCCAGCGGGCCCGGTCGGTCGTGGCGGCGCTTGGACTGGGCAACGTGCAGTTGTTTGCTGGTGACCTGCACGAGCTTGGCGTGGCGGCTGTGGGCGGCCCGTTCGACCTGGCTTATACGCGGCTATTCCTGATGCACCAGCCCGATCCGGTACGGACCCTCAGCCAGATCGCGCGCCTGCTTCGCCCCGGCGGCTGGGTGGTGGCGCACGAGGCGCTGCGCAGCCCGCCCCCGCGGTCACACCCCCACCTCGATGCCCTTGGCACCTACTGGGATCTCGTGCACGAGCTGGTCGAGCGGGCCGGGGGTGTGCCGCATGGCGCCGTCGATGGTCTTGCGGGGTCGGCGCGTGCGGCGGGCCTGGAAGTTGTTGCGGTAGATGGAAGCTTCGCGACCGTGGAGCCGGAGCTGGGCTTCGACCTGCACGCGGCCACTCTGCTGGCGGCGAGGGAACGGGCCGTCACCTCGGGGGTCGCGGCCAGGCAGCAGATCGACGATCTGGTGAGTGATCTTCGTGCCGCGAAGGGTGGCGGCCACGAGTGGGTGTCCACGCCGTTCTTCCTCGGCCTGGCATTGCGTAAGCCGTTAACGGCCTGAACGGGCCGGATCGGCAGCGTGGCCATTGCACGGTGATCATGCTGGTGTTCGGGAAGGTCCGCAGGCCGCGCCCGAGATGACGATCAAGGAGACTTGGGGTACGGCCTGACAGCGGTCAGCCTCACCCCAGGTCCTGCTCGGGCCGCCCCACGTTCGCCCAGTGAGGGGAAGATCACCCGCTAGCGCTGCTGGGTAACCAGCTGCTGTCGGTAGCATCCGGCAAGATGCGATAGTAGATGGACGTCACGCGGACCTCGCCTGATCCGTCGTGGACCGGGTAATCCTTGACACCGACGTCTCCTCGCTCAGTCTCAAGCGCCGACTGCCATCACGAGCGCGATCGACTCCCACGTCCAGGCCAAGTAGCACGGCGGCCCCGCTCCTTGCCGGCTCCGCCCCGCCGCCGGTTCGCCGCCTGGCTTTACGCCATAAAGTTCTTGGCTCAGCCTCTTGACTTTGCGCCGTAAAGCAGCATGTACTTTATGGCATAGAGTCAATCGAGGGAGACACCATGAACCCCACACCCGACACCACCGCCGCCGGCAACGGTGGCAACTTCGACCCCCGGCAGGCCGCCGCCCTGCTGGACCAGGCCACCCGGCAGGCACGCCGCCAGCTGGAGCCCGCCCAGCCGTGGCTCCTGGTGATCAGGGCGGTCGTGGTCCTGGCCGTCTTCGGCGCGGTCTGGCTGAACACGCGCGGGCAGCACCCCTACCAGCACCCGACCGCCGCCATCATCCCCGTCGTGATCGCTTTCGGGCTGCTCAACCTGGCCGCGACAGTCACGGTTGCCCGCCGGGCGACCGCCGGGCGTGAGCGGGAAATCCCGGCTGCGCCCGGCGGAGATCGCCGTCCTGGCGGTGATATGGGTCGGCGCCATCGGGGCCATGGCCCCGATGGCTATCGCCGGCGTGAGCAACGCGATCGTCTGGGGGCTGTACCCGGTCACGGTGCCGCTGATTGCCGCCGGGCTGGCCTGGGCGGGCATCATGGCGGCACGGGCTGACTGGCTCAATTGCGGCGCCGGGCTCGCTACCGCCGTCACCGGCGCCGTCGCCCTGTCCGCGGGACCAGCCGGGGCGTGGGCGGTCGCCGGCGTCGGCCTGTGCCTCACCCTCCTCGGCACTGCCGCCGTCATCGTCCGGCAGCAGCGCCGCAGCGTCGTCCGGCCATGACCACCGACGAACTCGACCCGCTGATCCACGTCCCCACCCGGCTGAAGATCGTCGCCACGCTGGCGGCACTGCCCGACGGCGACACGCTCTCCTTCACCCGGCTGCAGAACATGATCGGGCTCACCCCCGGCAACCTGATCATCCACCTGCGCAAGCTCGAAGAAGCCGACTACATCAGCAGTGACAAGACCGGCAACGGGTCTGCCTCCAGAACCACGGTGGCCCTCACCGGCCACGGCCGCGCGGCACTCGACAGCTACACCCAGGCGCTGCGCGACCTGCTCGGCGGCCTGTAAATGGCCCCGGTCTTCCCCTGACAGCCCCTCGACGATGGGCTGTCAGCCGTTGCCGGCCAGCACCCGCGCCACCATCCAGCACAGATCCCCCGGCCGGATATCCGGCACCACCAGGGAGATGGCACCACCGGATGTCATGATGAGACCGTGAACGCGGCCTGGTGATCACGGGGATCGCGATCGGAGTTCAACGGAACTCGGGACAACCTCGCCCACCGCCATGTTCACGCTAAAGGCTCTGACCCGTGGACCTGCCGCGCAGGAGTCATCGGGGAATCTCCACCCCTACCATCGACAGCGATCAGCCACGGGCACGGAAACGATCACCTGCGAGCCGCGCTGCGCGGTCACCCCCGAGACCATGCAACTGGCTCCTCAGACTGAGCCACCCGTCCGCGGCACAAAACGTCTGGGCGTGCAAAGGATCAACTGAGGCCGATCCGGCAAGGATCAAGTGAGGCTAGGCAAAAAAGGGCTACGCAATGTGGCCACGCGAAGAGGCCTCCGGAAGAAGGAGCTGCGCTACCTGCCGCCGCCGCCCTTCCTGCCGTTCCGTTCTAGCCCTCGATCAGCTTGGTCCACGTGCCGTTGTCGACCACGCCACTCTGGGCCAGCCCGAAGGCGTGCTGCTGGGCCTTGACCGCGGCCTCCGTATTCGGGCCGAAGATGCCGTCGATCGTGACCGGGTTCCCCAGCGCAGTGAGCAGGCCCTGCAGCCGGTGCACCATCCGGGCCTGCGGCTTGTCCTGGTCACCGGCCTTCAGTTGGGGAAGAGTGACATTCACCGTGATCTCCTGCGATGGCAGCGGCGGAGCCCTTGACAATACGGCTATTCCGGATCGTAACCGTGGACAAGCGCCACCCGCCACCACCGACACCGGCGTCATCGTGGTCTGCGGGCAAGCATTGCCTGGCACAAAAGGCGATCCTAGCTGGGGCCGCTGTTGCAGGTCGGCTACACCAGGTGCACGCCGTCGTGCTGGCGGACGGCTGGTGAGCTGTTGTCGTCCAGGGCGTCGAGCACGCGGACGGCGAATGCCTCGTTGACCGTGCTGGTGACTTCCTGGGCTGTGGCCCACTGGAAGCCGGATACCTCGTCGTTCGTGAAGAGCTGGCCGCCGAGCATGCGGCACCGGAAGACCAGGGCGATGATATACAGCCGCGAATTGTGATGGGTCCGGCGTGGCGGGTGACGTGAAGCGGCCACCGCGTAGATCTTCGAGGTGTGAAGGACTCAGAGATCAGGCGGTGGCCGCGGTGGCCACGATAGACCCGGGCGCGTAGCGTGCACCGGCTGGATGCGGGCTCCTACGAGCTGCTGGCAGCCTGATGCTGGTCAGCGCCTCCCTAGGTCACGTAGGCGCGTTCCACTTGCTATAGCTGCCCGACGGGGGGTTCCCTGTGGCCCAGACTTTGTCGCCGTTGGCGTGGCCGTTGGTGTACATAATGTCGCCAGTAGACCCGTTGTACCAAGTGGTACTCCCCTGTGCGTGGGACCAGAAATCCGACGGATCGTTGAAAGTGCAAGGACCGTTGTTGATTTTTACGACGCCGCCTGTGCCTTCCCGCAGGCAGTTCCCGTTGCCGTCCTGCCACGCGTGAACCCCGGTGTTGTCGTACACGACTGTGAAGTTCCCTTTACTGGCTGCGACGTTGGTGATGGTGACCTGGTTGCCGGTGCCGTTCGTTTTGATGCAGTAGCTGGAGGCGTTCGTCAGGCAGATCTGGCTTTCGTCGCCTACCGCGTCGGGCACTGCCTTCATTCCGAGGACGTCCCGGGCGGCGGCCCGCGCCTGCTGCTGAGTGCTCAGAGCGTGAGTTGCCAATGACGGTGCGGCCTGCGCGGCGATGGCGGGTGAGCCTGCGGCGAGCAGTCCACCGGCGACGGTGATGGCAGCGAGCCACGTGCCAATGGTCTTACGCAAGGTGAGACCCCTTTCCCTTGACCAGCTGCTGGGCTGAGCAGGTTTGCGGCCCGTTGCTGGATCCTCCTAAGTTGAGCCTAAATTTCAGGACATGTCTACCCTCGGTTTAGCGAAACCTTAGGAGTTGGTGAGTAGCAGTGAGTAAATATTCGGAGCTTCGGGAGAGGAAACTCTCGCTCCGAGAAGAAATACGTGTCTTCAGGATGGGTATTGACGAAATCCGCCAGCAAAAGAAGGCCATCCCTTCCCCTGCTCGATCTGGCCATACGAGTCATGGTCATCAGCCACAGACGCGTCCTGAGCCATACGGGTGACGATACCTGCCGGTTCCTGCATTTCCACGGCTTGCGGGTTCACCACGGTGCGGCACCGTCCGGGAAAGACCGCCTATGGCGTCGCCGTCCTATGGCGTCCAGCCCCAACATGTACCCGAGCCGATCTGGAAGTACGCCTGCACCCCAAGGTTTCCCCCGGATTCGAGATAGACGAGCTTCTGGTCCTTATTACTCCAGTAGCGGTCTATAAAGTATGACTCATACCCTCCCCCCGGACACTGAGAGTTATTGTTTGTCACCATAATGACACCATTTGAGCCATTGTTTCCGTAGGGATCAGGGCATGCTCCTAGAACTGCAAAGGCTCCTGCGGTGGTAACCAGGCACCCGCCGGGCGAATAGCCGACTGCCAGGATTAGGTGACCGGTCAAGTTCACGCCGGGTATATTAATGGGGCAGGTAGATGTTGCGTAACCATTGTTACACATGTGAATAAGCCTAAAGGGATAAAAGGCCTCGTTTGAACTGCTGCCGTAATACATCTTGACCGGGTCATTTGCGTAGTCGTGGCCTCCCCAGTCATTCAGGCAGTATCCGGTACCCCCGTTTCCGCAGATCTCTTGCTGTGTAGCAAATGCAGGCGTTGTTCCAGCTATCGCTATGGTAATAGCAGCCGCTGCTGCCATCGCACCCAGTAATGGCCTGATCACGCGTGCCTCCTCGAGTCCGGTCTCAGGGCTCTGCGGCGCTCCCCTTGACCAGATACTGAGCCGAGCGGCTGAGATGTCAAGGCAATCTCGCTGGCAACTTGCCGCGACGGCGGGGGAGACGGGGCCACTCTCTTCGAGCCGCACCCGCCGACGGTGAAGATGGCCGGGTGCGTCAGCGCATTCTCAGATCTGCGGCATACGGGCAACAGGTTCGCGGCGTCCAGCGGCGTGCTACCGAGTCTGCGAGATCGCGAGCCCGTCGGGCACGTACCGGGCACGCGGACGTCAGGACGCATCCTGATGCCAGCGAAGCTGGCTAGTGATCATGCGCCTGACATGGCGTTTCTGAGTGGAGCGGGTGACGAGAATCGAACTCGCACTATCAGCTTGGGAAGCGCAGCGGATACCGCTGCCAGGGGCGCTGACCTGGCAGATCCGGTGCTCCGTAGTAGCCGTGGTTGACCCTTCGTCACCCTGGCTAATGGCACGCTAATGGCACGGCGATATCGGTCTGCCACAGGTCGGCTGGATCAGCTTCGCCTCCTGGTCCTCCCCGTCCTGCTCGTGGCTGCCATCCCGATCCGAATTAGTGGCTTCGTCGCAGATGGGCCGGGAGACCGTGCTAGCCGTACCTCAGGTTCGGGCTAGCCGTACTCCAGGTTCGGGTGTCCGCACTGTGGATCTCCTGCTCGTGCACGGCGAGCATTGAGTGCAGATGACCGGAGTGGCCGGGCACCGCGGCTCACAGGAGGCATCCCGATGCATGCACTGGCTGACAACGTCCCTTCCTCGCAGCCCGTCCTGATGAGATTTCTGGTCAGGTCATGGGAATACCGCCGTCCCCGTCTCTGGGTGGGCGTGCGCGTCGCCTGTGGCATCTTCAACGTCGTCCTTGGCGTCCTTCTGCTCGCTTCCTTCCATCAGTTGGGGCCGCTAACTTGGCTGGCAGCGCTGCCGCTAGCGGGGGCGACGCT
Organism: uncultured Actinomycetes bacterium; assembly: GCA_963786975.1. Classification (GTDB taxonomy): domain Bacteria; phylum Actinomycetota; class Actinomycetes; order Streptosporangiales; family Streptosporangiaceae; genus Palsa-506. The sequence goes on from CAWBBE010000001.1 coordinate 192,071, forward strand.
GATCTTCTGGACCGTCTACCGCCTGCCGCAGGACAGCGTCCGCCGGGTGCGTGAGCTGGAGCAGTCCCGGGCCAACGTGGTGGAGGACTCGGCGGCGAGGCTGCGCCGGATCGAGCGGGACCTGCACGACGGAGCGCAGGCTCAGATGGTCGCCGTCGCGATGAAGCTGGGCCTGGCAAGGGAGAAGCTCGGCGGCACGCTTAACGGGACCGCGCAGGCCGACCTGGAGCGGGTCCTGGAGCTGGTCGTCGCCGCCCACCGCGGGGCCAAGGAGGCCATCGCCGAGCTGCGCGACCTGGCCCGCGGCATCCACCCGTCGGTGCTCGACCACGGCCTCGGCACCGCGCTCACCACCCTCGCCGCGCGTAGCGACGTACCGGTTGAGCTTGTGGTGGACCTGCCTGAGCGTCCGTCGGCCGCGATCGAGGCCATCGCCTACTTCTGCGCGGCCGAGCTGCTCTCTAACGTCGGCAAGCACAGCGGCGCCCGGCATGCCACGCTGGAGGCGGTCCGAGTGGCCGGGCTGCTGCGGGTGCGGGTCAGCGACGACGGCTCCGGCGGTGCCCGCCTCGAGACCCGCGGCGGCGTGGCCGGGCTCGCCGAGCGGGTCAGGACCGTGGATGGCAGGCTGCAGGTGAGCAGCCCGCCCGGAGGTCCCACGGTGGTCACCGTCGAGTTGCCGTACCACGCCTGACCGAACTGGAGTGTCCGATGCGGATCGTGATCGCCGAGGACTCGGCAGTAGTCCGGGCGGGCCTGGCCGAGATTCTGGCCGACCGCGGGCACGAGGTGGTCGCCGCCGTCGGCAACGCCGAGGACCTGCGGGCTGCGGTGGACGAGCACCAGCCGGACGTCACCGTGGTGGACGTGCGGATGCCGCCCGGCTACACCGATGAGGGCCTGCGCGCCGCGATCGCCATCCGCCGTGACCACCCCAAGACCGGGGTGCTGGTGTTCTCGCAGTACATCGAGACCCGGTATGCGGCCGACCTGCTCGGCGCGGCGTTCGGCGGCAGCGCAGCGGGCGTCGGGTACCTGCTCAAGGACCGGGTCGCCGACGTGGGCGAGTTCGTCGAGGCGCTGAGCCGGGTGGCGGCCGGAGGTACTGCCCTCGACCCGGAGGTCATTACCCAGCTGCTGGGCGCCAGCCGCCGCACCGACGGGCTCGGCTCCCTCACCGTCAGAGAGCGCGATGTGCTGGCCCTGATGGCCGAGGGCCGGTCCAACGGCGCGATCGCCGGGATTCTCGTGATCTCCGAACGGGCGGTGGAAAAGCACATCGGCAACATCTTCAGCAAACTCGGCCTGGCCCCCTCCGACGCCGACCACCGCCGGGTGCTTGCCGTCCTCCGCTATCTGGAGTCCTGACCAGCGACACCGCCGACACCACTCGCCAAATGCCCGGTTAAGCACTTTGCCGACCCCGGTGGTTGGTCTTGCGCAGGATTCGGTTCCTTTGCCGAATGCGCCGGTGCAATTGGCGTCGTGTCTGCGTGTCGGGCACAAGTACGCGGACATACTCTAGGTCCGGCCCTCGTGGCTCGCTTAGGAGCCCGGCCTTCATACGTGGATAGCCTTCCGGATCGGTAGGCCCCGGCGGCCACGTATACCCGGCGGCGAGCACGGTCAGAGTGTTGACAACAGTCTGCGCCCTGAACTGCTTCGCGCAGGGGCTGTGCGGGTCGTACTCCGGTCTCATCACGGGCGCCGGATCATAGCTCAGGTTGCCGTCCTGAAACCGAAGGATATTCTTTTGCAATGCCTGATCGATCGAACAACCGAAGCTGCCCGTTCCTGCGTCGTTATAACTGAGTACGAAGTTCTGGTCGTAGCCGGGGTTGCCTAGCCAGTAGGACTCTGAGTATTCGAGTCGCCGGGTGATGGCCTTGAAGCTCCTGCCCTCTGGCATAAACGCAGGCCTGATCTCGGAAAAGCGGCTTTGACCGATCTTGGCTTCTAGCTGGCCCACGGTTAGGTCACGGATCTGAAAGCTGAATCGCGGGTCTGTAACGGTGATCGAGAACCGGACGACGGCCTGGTGCTCATTCGTAAGGATTTGCAGCCATGCGTGCCGGGTGTGATACACCTGCTCGGTCAGCTTTACTTCGCCACCGAAGTCGAAATCGCGTACGAAGGCCGGAGCACCGAACCGTTCCTCAACATAGCGGGTAGTTACACCCGTGGCGAGCTGACTGAAACGCCGCACATGGTCCCGCCTACTGCCGATGGACCGCCGGTAATGATAGCGGCACCAGCTATACAGACCGGCTGCGCCTCCAGCTAGGGCTACAGCGGCTGCTCCAGTTGCGAGGGCTTCTGGCACAGAGAAACTCACGGTCCCCACGTCGTCAGAGCCTACGCTCGGCCAGCCACCGCGAACCCGAGCCTTCAGATCCGTAGGCACCAGTAAGGCCACACGGGTTCGTTCAGACCCGTTCGTACGCTCGGGGTCGCGCCGGGGCTACTGTCCAGATCCGTCCGGCTTGGCGGGAGGTCGTTCACTCGGGAGGCTCCCAGCGTGGCTCCCCGTCGCCAGCTCGACCCCCTGCTTGCAAATCGCCGGGATCGTCCGGGTCGTGTGGCCTGAGCTGGGTGGGCGACTGCCCATGAGTGACCATGGCATACCACCCTTGACCGGGGTTAATGGCACGCTAATGGCACGGAAGATCAACAACGGCCCAGGAATGATCAAGGCCCAGGGGAGGATCATCATCCTGGCCTGGGACTTCGTGGTGGAGCGGGTGACGAGAATCGAACTCGCACTATCAGCTTGGGAAGCTGACGTTCTGCCATTGAACTACACCCGCGAGACCGCCGGCCGCGCCGCGTAACCGCTTCCGGCCTTGGCCTGACACGACATGTTACCGGAACCGGTAGGTTGCCAGCGTGCTGCTCTCCGACCGCGACATCCGCGCCCAGGTCGAGTCGGGCCGGGTCAAGATCGACCCGTATGCGACCGAGCTGATCCAGCCGTCCAGCATCGACGTGCGCCTGGATAGGTTCTTCCGGGTGTTCGAGAACCACCGGTACCCGCACATCGATCCGGCGGTGGAGCAGCCGGACCTGACCAGGCTGGTGGAGACCCCGGGCGACGAGCCCTTCGTGCTGCATCCCGGCGAGTTCGCGCTGGCCTCTACCTACGAGGTCGTCACGCTCCCCGACGACATCGCCGGCCGGCTCGAAGGAAAAAGCTCTCTCGGCCGGCTGGGGCTGCTGACGCACTCGACCGCGGGCTGGATCGATCCCGGCTTCTCCGGGCACGTGACCCTGGAGCTCTCCAACGTGGCCACCCTGCCGATCAAGCTGTGGCCCGGGATGAAGATCGGCCAGCTCTGCCTGTTCCGGACCAGTTCGCCGGCCGAGCATCCGTACGGCTCGCCGGTCTACGGCTCGCGCTACCAGGATCAGCGCGGCCCGACCCCGTCCAGGTCCTTTCTCAACTTCTACCGGACGGACGTGTGACCACAGTCTCAGCTTCCCGCAACGCCCCCGCGGGCGCGCCGCGTTACCAGCGGGTAGGAATGGGCAGGTAATTTCACGGGGCGGGTAAATTTTAGGTAGACGCAGCCCAGCACCCCGGGACGAGGACGGCCAGCATGAGCGAGCACCCCAGGCAGCATGTGGACGAGCGGCAGGCGCGGCAGGTGGCCGAGGCGGCCAGGGAGTCGGCCTGGCTGCAGCCGAGCTTCGGCAAGCAGCTCTTCCTCGGCGACTTCCAGCTCGACCTGATCCACCCGCATCCGCCGCAGGACCCGGACATCGGACCGAACGCGGCGAGGAGTTCTGCGCGCGGCTGACGCGAGTTCTGCGACCCGGCCGTGAGCGGCGCGGTCATCGAGAACGACGCCAAGATCCCGGACGAGGTCGATCAAGGGACTCGCGGACCTGGGCGCGTTCGGCATGAAGATCCCGCCCGAGTACGGCGGCCTCGGCCTCTCCCAGCTCTACTACAACCGGGCGCTGATGATCGTCGGCTCGGTCTCACCCGGCGGTGGGCGCGCTGCTGTCGGCGCACCAGTCGATCGGCGTCCCGCAGCCGCTGGCGCTGTTCGGCACGGAGGAGCAGAAGCAGCGCTTCCTGCCGCGCTGCGCCCGCGGCGAGATCAGCGCGTTCCTGCTCACCGAGCCCGACGTCGGCTCGGATCCGGCGCGGCTGGCACCACGGCGGTCCCGTCCGAGGACGGCTCCGAGTACATACTGAACGGCGTCAAGCTGTGGACCACCAACGGCGTGGTCGCCGACCTGCTCGTGGTCATGGCCCAGGTGCCGAAGATCGAGGGCACCGCGGCGGCATCACCGCGTTCGTGGTGGAGGCGTGACGCCGAGGGGATCACCGTCGAGCACCGCAACACGTTCCTGGGCCTGCGCGGGCTGGAGAACGGGGTGACCCGGTTCCACGAGGTCCGGGTCCCGGCCGCCAACCGGATCGGCAAGGAGGGGCAGGGCCTGAAGATCGCCCTTGTCACCCTGAACACCGGCCGGCTGTCGCTGCCGGCCATCCTGCGCCGCGACCGGGAAGCTGGCGTGCAAGATCGCCGGGAGTGGTCGGCCGGAGCGGATTCAGTGGGGCAGGCCGATCGGCGAGCACGAGGCCGTCGGCGAAGAAGATCGCGTTCATCGCGGCGACGGCCTACGCGCTCGAGGCCGATCGTCGACCTGTCCAGCCAGCTGGCCGACGATAAGCACAGCGACATCCGCATCGAGGCGGCGCTGGCCAAGCTGTACTGCTCGGAGATGGCCTGGCGGCTCGCCGACGAGCTGGTCCAGGTCCGCGGCGGGCGCGGCTACGAGACCGCGGCCTCGCTGGCCGCCCGCGGCGAACGCGGGGTGCCCGCCGAGCAGATGCTCCGTGACATGCGGATCAACCGGATCTTCGAGGGCTCGACCGGAGATCATGCACCTGTTCATCGCCCGCGAGGCGGTCGACGCGCACCTGGCGGCGGCGGGCGAGCTGATCGAGCCGGGCGTTCCCGCGGGCGCAAGAGCCCGGGCGGCCGCCGGGCCGGCGGCTTCTACGGCCGCTGGCTGCCTACCCTGGTCGTCGGTGAAGGGCTAGCGACCCGAGCGCGTACGCGGAGTTCGGCCCGCTGGCGGAGCACCTGCGGTACGTGGAGCGATCGAGCCGGAAGCTCGCCCGGGCAACGTTCTACGGGATGGCCCGCTGGCAGGGCAAGCTGGAGCGCAAGCAGGGCTTCCTCGGCCGGATCGTGGACATCGGCGCCGAGCTGTTCGCGATGAGCGCGGTGTGCGTCCGCGCCCAGGACGACCCCGCGGCCGGCGCGACCGACGGAGCGCCGGACCAGAGGCCGGGACGGCGGCCGAGCTGGCCGCGCGTTCTGCGGCCAGGCGCGATCTCGCTGTCGATGAACTGTTCGGCCAGCTCTGGCACAACACCGACGACGGACGACGTAAGGCTCGCCCGCGCGCGTGCTGGCCGGCCGCTACGCCTGGCTGGAGACCGGCATCATCGACCCGTCGGTGCCGGGCCCGCTGGTTGCCGCCGCGGAGCCGGGGCCGTCCAAGCATGAGAACGTGCACCGGCACGTCGGCTGACTAACCGGGGCGGCCTGCGACCAGGACCATAAGACCGGGCTGAAACGGGGCCCTCGCCGCTGACCCGGCTGGCATTCCGGCCACTCACCCCGCGGGCTGGTCAGTGCGCGCTGCGCAGCAGCCCGAGCAGCTGATCACGCTGTGCGAGGGCAGCACGAAGCTGGCCCCGTTCCACTTCCAGCTCTTTGACGCGGGCCTCGAGTTCGAGTACCCGGCGGACGGCGGCCAGCGTCATGCCCTCGCTGACGAGTTCCACCACGTACTGCACGACGGTGACCTCGTTACGCGTGTAGCGGCGCTGCCCGCCCGCCGAGCGGGACGGCCGCACCACCCGGAACTCGTCGAGCCGCCGCAGGAAAGCCTGCTGAATTTCGAGCATCCCGGCGACCTGCCCGACCGTGAACAGCGGCAGGTTCTCGTCATCGAACGGCAATGACGGCAAGGCTCACTCCATGAATGGTCCGGGCCCGGACGGCTCGGTAACCGGCCGCCGGGCCCGGATAGCGTACCTCTGCGACCCCGGCGTCAGGCCTTGATGGCCTTGGCGTCGGTACGGACCTCGATCTTGCGCGGCTTGGCCTGCTCGGCCACCGGGACGCGGACGGTCAGCACGCCCGCGTCGAAGCCGGCCTCGATGTGGTCAGCGTCGACCTCGTCGGAGAGGTGGACCTTGCGGGTGAACGAGCCGGTTATCCGCTCGCGGATGAAAGGCTTCGTCCCCTCGGCGTACTCCTCGGCCCGCTTCGCGCTCACGGTCAGCACGCCGCGGTCAACGGTCACCTCGATGCTGTCGGTGTCGATGCCCGGCAGGTCGAAGCGCAGCACGACGCCGTCAGCCTCGCGGACGGCGTCCATCCGCATGGCCGCATGCGGCCTCGCGATGGTCCCGCCGGCCGTGCCGAACGCCCGCTGGGCGAGCCGGTCGAACTCGGCGAATGGGTCAAACGTGGTCAGCAACATTGCAGTTCACCTTCCATCTGAGTAGCAGGATCCGGATCTGGAGACCCAGGTAAGCTCTGTCTCTACTCTAACTGAACATACAACTAGATTTGCATATTCCTTCCCCGCCCGGATGTCGTTTCAGAATCACGGAGGATCCGGCCCGCGTGGGCGGGCCGGATCCTCCGTGATCAGCGGCGCCTGAGATGGCCGGCGCTGGCCTGGCGCGCCGCGGGGCTAGGAAACCCGCTCGATGATGGTGGCGTTCGCCTGGCCGCCGCCCTCGCACATGGTCTGCAGGCCGTACCTGCCGCCGGTGCGCTCAAGCTCGGCCAGCAGCTTGATCATCGTGATCGCGCCGGTGGCGCCGAGCGGATGCCCGAGCGCTATCGCGCCACCATTCACGTTGGTCTTCTCCAGTGACCCGCCGGTGTCCGCCGACCAGGCGATCAGCACCGGCGCGAACGCCTCGTTCACCTCGAACACGTCGATGTCCCCGATCTTCAGCCCGGCCCGGTCGAGCACCCGCTCGGTGGCCGGGATCGGGCCGGTGAGCATGAACACCGGGTCGGAGCCGATCACGGCGAGCGCGCGGATGCGGGCCCGCGGCGTCAGGCCGCAGCGGTCCACCGCGTCCTGCGACGCGATCATCAGCGCGGCGGCGCCGTCCGAGATCTGCGACGCGGTGGCCGCGGTGACCTCCCAGCCCTCGCGCAGCGGCGCCAGCGCGGCCATCTTCTCCAGCGAGGTGTCCCGGCGCGGGCCCTCGTCCGTGGTGACGCCGCCGACCGGGAGGATCTGGCTGGCGAACCGGCCCTCGTCGATGGCGCGGACCGCCCGGCGGTGGCTCTCCAGCGAGTACTCCTCCAGCGCCAGCCGCTTGATCCCCCATTTCTCGCAGACCAGCTGGGCGCCGCGGAACTGGGAAATCTCCTGGTCTCCGTACCGGTCCCGCCAGCCCTGGCCGAACGGCGGCGGCATCCCGGCCTCCATCGGCAGCCGCACGGTCGAGCCCATCGGCACCATGCTCATGCTCTCCACGCCCGCCGCGATGACCAGGTCCTGCGTGCCGGACATGACGGCCTGCGCGGCGAAGTGAACGGCCTGCTGGGACGAGCCGCACTGCCGGTCGATGGTGACGCCGGGCACGTTCTCCGGCAGGCCGGCCGACAGCCAGGCATTGCGCGCGATGTCGATCGACTGCGGGCCGATCTGCGAGACGCAGCCCATGATCACGTCGTCGACCGCGGCCGGGTCCGCGCCGGTCCGCGCGACCACCTCGGTCAGCACGTGCGCCGCCAGATCCACCGGGTGCACGCCCGCCAGGCCGCCATTGCGCCGGCCGACCGGGGTCCGCACCGCCCCGACGATGAATGCCTCTGCCACCACGCCTCCATCAGCCCGCTGCTGGCGCCGGATTCGCCGGTCCGGCCCGGCCGCCCGGCCCGGCCTGGCTGCTCGGTCCGGCCCGGCCGTCCGGCCCGGCCGTGCGTCCCAGCGGCTAATCCGAGGTTACCCCGGCGGCCGGACCGCACCATAGCGACGACTGACCGCGCGGCCACTGCCTGCCGGTCCCGCCCGGCTCTATGCTCGAAGGGAACGCGGACCCGGGAGGCAGTGATGACGACAGGGCTGATCCTGCTGGGGTTCCTGGCCATCCTGGTGGCGATCTTCGTGACCAGGATGCGGCGCCGGCTCGGGCTCGGCGTGACCGGCGGCACCTGGACCGTCATCATCGCCGTCTTCGTGATCATCATGCTCAGCCTGTGGGCGTCCTCCCAGCACTGATCCGGGGCTGGCCATGATCCAGGCGGCACTGACCCGGCGCGGGGCGGCGCGCACGGGTGCGGTCAGCGGCCGATGATGCCGCCGCTGAGCGGGACCTCGAACCAGACGGCCTTGCCGTCATGGGTCGGCCGGGATCCCCACCGGGACGCCAGCTGATCGACCAGGTACAGCCCGCGGCCGCCCTCGTCGGTTTCGCCCGCGCTGCGGATCCTGGGCAGCCGGAGGTCGGCGTCGAACACCTCGACCCAGATGGAGGCGGACCCCCGGCGCAACCGGAGGGTGAACTCCTTGCCGACGGGCCCGCCGTGGCCGGCCGCGTACGGCGGGTCCGGCCAATCGGCCAGCAGGTCGTCCTCGTCCTCGCGCCAGCGCAGCCCCGGGCCGCCGGGCAGGCCGGGCGGCGCGTCCGGGGACGCCGCGACGAACTCGTTCCGCGGGCTCGGCGAGATCGCCGCATGCAGGACGACGTTGGTGACCACCTCGGATACCAGCAGGCAGGCCAGGTCCACCTGCTCAAGCTCCATCCCCCAGCGGACGAACGTGTCGTGCGCCAGCCGCCGGGCCTCGGATACCTTGATCGGCTCGGCCGGGAAGTTGCCTTCCCAGGAGGCAAGGTCGGTAGCGGACGTGCGGACCACCACGATCGCCATGTCGTCGTCGATGTCCCCGGGCACGGCCTGCTCGGCGGCCTGCGCGATGTCCTCGACGCTGCCACGCGCCACCGACCGCACCGCCTGGCGCAGCATCTGCAGCGCCTCTGCCTCGGTGTAATGCCCGGCGCCGTCGGCGCGCTGGCGCCGGTCGGTCAGGCCGTCGGTGTAGAAGACGAGCGTCGAGCCGGGCTCCAGGTGCCGGGTCTCCTCCCGGTAGGCCGGGACCCCGGCGATGCCCTTCCCGCGCACCCCGAGCAGCACCCCCTTGTGCTCGATCTCCATCTGGCCCACGTCCAGGCCAGTGACCAGCAGCGGCGCGTCGTGGCCAGCGTTCGCGAACGAGAGGCTGCGGGACCACGCGTCATAGACGAGGTACGTGCAGCTGACGATCGGCGGGTCGGCGGCGGGGAAACCATGCTCCTGCGCCTTGGACGGGCCGAGCGTCCGGCACCAGTCATCCAGCCTGCGCAGTATCTCGGCCGGCGGCTTGTCGTCCTGGGCGAAGGCACGCAGCGCCGCGCGCAGCTGGCCCATGATCGCCGCAGCCCGGGCGCCGCGGCCCTCCACGTCGCCGATCACGATCCCGACCCGCCCGGCGGACAGCGCGATGATGTCATACCAGTCGCCGCCGACCTGGGTCTGGATGCCCTGGCCGTGGGTCTCCAGCGGCTTGGCCGGGACGTACTTGTAGGCGACCTCCAGGCCGTCTATGGCCGGCGGTGCCTGCGGCAGCAGGCTGGTCTGGAAGGCCAGCGCGGTCCGGCGCTCCTCCTCGAACAGCATCGCGTTGTCGATCGCGATCGCGACCCGGCTGGCGACCGCGCTGAGGAAGTCACGGTCGTCCGGCCCGTAATGCGGTTCCTCCCGCTCGGTCAGCGCCGACAGCGCGAGGCTCATCACGCCGAGCAGCTCGCCGCGGGCGATCAGCGGCGCCGCGATCACCGACCGGAGGCCGATCTCGTTGCGCGCCTGCAGGCTGTGCCGGCCCGGCGAGGGGAACGTCGCGTCGGCCAGATCCGCCACGATGACCGTGTCCATCCGCGCCATCGCCTGCTGGCAGAAATGCCCATCCGGGTACCGGATCTGCTCGCCTACCATGGCCCAGGTGCCCGGTTCCGGCATCCAGCCCCTGGCGTGCAGCTGCGCCCGGCGGACCACCTTGTCCCCCTGGAGCAGGTCGATCAGGCAGTGGTCGGCGAACTGGGGGACCAGCGTCTCGGCCACCTGCCGCAGCGTGACGCCGAGCTCAAGGGAGCCAGCCAGCCGTTCCCCGATGCGCTCAAGCAGGCCAAGCTGCTCCCGCTCGCGCAGGATGCCGCGCCTGGTCACCTCCCGCGCCATGATCACGATGCCGGTGATCTCGCCGCCATCCGGGCGCAGCGGCACGGCCTGCGCGCGCACCAGCGCGCGGGTGCCGTCGGTCCGCAGGATCGCGAACGTGCCCTCCCACGCCCGGCCGCGCAGCACCTGGCCGGCCAGTTCGTTGGCCTTTCGCAGGTCGCCTTCCTCGAATCCGAGGGAAAGCAGCGAGCGGCCGACAAGATGCCCCGGATCGTCCGGGAAGCCGAATAGCCGCACCGCGAACGAATTCGCGTACTGCAGGTTGCCCAGCCGGTCGGCGACCACAACGCCCGCCTCAGCCTGGCCGAGGACGGCGTCCGCGCCCAGGCTGGTCGCCATCTCGCCGATCACGGCGTCACCCGGCCGCTGCACCGGGCTTCCAGACCACGGATGCCAGAGCTGGCGAGCCGGCCGCCGCAAGGTCACGACCTCGTAACGAACACGTGCACGGCCACATCGCGCGGCAGTTCCGCCGTGGCACTGCCGACCCTGTCCTCACATGTCACCCGCACGCCGTCATCGTCGTTAGCCGAGAGCGTTATCTCGCGTCCCGGCTGTATCCCGATGTCCTTTAGTTTAAGCATCAAATCCTGATCGCTTTGGACTTGCTCGCTTATTCGGCGAATCACTACCTGCTCCGCTTGCGATGTCGCGATCTTGGTCATCGCCACCGCGTCCTCGAGCCCGGCCGCTATTGCCCGTTTGCTCGCATCGGCCGGTATGCCAAGTTCGTCCAGACCGGGAATGATATTTCCGTGCGGGCAGCGGACCGGATACTCAAGCAACTCGGCCAGCCGCCGCTCCACGTTGTCGGAGATCACGTGCTCCCAGCGGCAGGCCTCGATGTGCACCTCCTCCCACGGCAGCCCGATGACCTCTACCAGCAGGCACTCGGCCAGCCGGTGCTTGCGCATCACGCCGACCGCGAGCGCGCGGCCGGGGCCGGTCAGCGACAGCTGCCGGTCCCCCTCGACCCGGACCAGGCCGTCGCGCTCCATCCGCGCGACCGTCTGGCTCACCGTCGGGCCGCTCTGCGAAAGCCGCTCGGCAATGCGCGCCCGCAGCGGGACGATGCCTTCCTCTTCGAGTTCGAAGATCGTGCGAAGGTACATCTCCGTCGTGTCGATCAGCCCGTGCGCTGTCAAGGAGTCCTCCCTCCAGCACTGATGCTATGCCCGCGTGCCCCGGCCGGGGACAGCGGAAAATGCGCCATGGCGCGGGCTAACCCGGTGACCGCTCGCGCACCATCCGGGAGTAACCGGATTGCCGGGGCCGGGCATCACGGCGCCTGGCGCTCTATCACCCACTGGCCGCCAAGCCGCCGGTAGCGGAACCTGTCATGCAGCCGGTTCAGCCGTCCCTGCCAGAACTCAACGGTTACCGGCGCTACCCGGTAGCCGCCCCAGAATTCCGGCATGGGCACCTGGGTTCCGTCCGGCCACCGGGCGGCCAGCCGCTCGTACCGGTGCTCCAGTTCCGCCCGCGACCCGATGACCGACGACTGCCTGCTCGCCCACGCGCCGAGCTGCGATCCGCGCGGCCGGCTGTGGAAGTAAGGCTCGCTCTGCCCGGTGGACAGCGCGGTGACCGTGCCCTCGATGATCACCTGGCGCTGCATCGCGTGCCACGGGAAGAGCAGGCATGCCCGCGGGACGGCGGCCAGGTCGGTGCCCTTCCTTGAGGTGCGGTTCGTGTAGAAGACGAACCCGCCGGGGTCGTGGCTCTTCAGCAGCACGGTCCGGGCGCGGGGCAGGCCATCGGCCGAGATCGTCGCGAGCACCATGGCGGTCGGCTCCGGCAGCGGGACCGCCGCCGCGTCCGCGAGCCAGCGGGAGAACTGCGTGACCGGATCGGCGGCCAGCATGGTCTCGTCCAGGCCGGCCTCCGGATGGCCAGCGCCCGGCCTGGCCGCCGCCGCGCCCCCGGCTTCCGGGCTGGCGGTCATCGGACTGGCTTGATCATCGGCGCGCCGCATGGCATCCAAGGGTAGTGAGCACATCTCAACGACCCGCAGCGGCCGGCCATCTAGGCTGGTCAGCCCGGCCGCGGCCGGGCATGGCGCGGTGCGGTTAGCGCATTGCGGCCCGCGCACGGTTGAATGGACCGGCTGGCCATCTATGGCTGTCCCGGCCGCCGGGCCCGACCGCCGAGCTGGCGGCAGGCCGGGCCACCGGCCAGCCACTGACAAGGGAGACGGAGGAACGGCAGATGTCCGACTTCACGCCCGGACTCGAGGGCGTCGTCGCGTTCGAGACGGAAATCGCCGAGCCCGACAAAGAAGGCGGCTCGCTCCGCTACCGCGGCGTTGACATCGAGGAACTCGTCGCGCATGTGGACTACGCGCACGTCTGGGGGCTGCTGGTGGACAACGCCTTCGCGCCCGGGCTGCCGCCGGCCGAGCCGTACCCGATCCCGGTTCACTCCGGCGACATCCGGGTGGACGTGCAGAGCGCGCTCGCGATGCTGGCGCCCGCCTGGGGGATGCGCCAGTTGCTGGACATCAGCGATGAGCAGGCCCGGGAAGACCTGGCCAGGGCCTCGGTGATGGCGCTGTCCTTCGTGGCGCAGTCCGCCCGCGGGCCGGGGCTGCCGATGGTCCCGCAGCGGCAGGTGGACGCGGCCAAGACGATCACCGAGCGGTTCATGATCCGCTGGCGCGGCGAGCCCGACCCGAGGCACGTGAAGGCCATTGACGCTTACTGGACTTCGGCGGCCGAGCATGGCATGAACGCGTCCACGTTCACCGCGCGGGTGATCGCGTCCACCGGGGCCGACGTGGCCGCCGCGCTGTCCGGCGCGGTCGGCGCGATGTCCGGCCCGCTGCACGGCGGCGCGCCCGCGCGGGTGCTCGGCATGATCGAGGCAGTCGAGAAGAGCGGCGACGCGGCCGCCTATGTCCGGCAGGCGCTGGACGGCGGCGAGCGGCTGATGGGATTCGGCCACCGGGTGTACCGGGCCGAGGATCCGCGGGCCCGGGTACTGCGCCGGACCGCCAGGGAGCTGGGCGCGCCCCGGTATGAGGTGGCCGCGGCGCTGGAGAAGGCGGCGCTGGACGAGCTGCACGCCCGGCGGCCGGACCGGGTGCTCGCCACCAACGTGGAATTCTGGGCGGCCATCATGCTGGACTTCGCCGAGGTGCCCTCGCACATGTTCACCTCGATGTTCGCCTGCGCGCGCACGGCCGGCTGGGCGGCGCACATCCTGGAGCAGAAGCGCACCGGCCGGCTCATCCGGCCCAGCGCGCGCTACGTCGGCCCGACGGCCCGCTCGGTCCGGGACGTGCCCGGCGCGGCCGAGGTGCTGGACCAGGATGTCTGAGCAGCGGCCCGGTCACGCCGGCCCGGCGCCGGGGGGGGCGGCCGGGGCGGCGGCGGCCGGCCTCACCATCCCGGCGGGCCTGCGGCCCGCCGACGGCAGGTTCGGCTGCGGCCCGTCCAAGGTCCGGCCCGAGCAGCTGGCCGCGCTGGCCGGCCCCGGCGCGGCCCTGATGGGCACCTCGCACCGGCAGGCACCGGTCCGCTCGCTGGTGCAGCGGATCCGGGAAGGCCTGGCCGGCTACTTCTCGCTGCCCGACGGCTATGAGGTCGTGCTGGGCAACGGCGGCACCACGGCGTTCTGGGAGATCGCGGCCTTCGGCCTGGTCAGCCGCCGGTCGCTGCACCTGTCGTTCGGCGAGTTCTCATCGAAGTTCGCGAAGGTGACCGCCGCGGCGCCATGGCTGGAAGCGCCGGCCGTGATCGAGTCAGCCCCCGGCGCGCACCCGGCAGCGCGCGCCGAGGCCGGCGTGGACGCCTATGCGCTGACCCACAACGAGACGTCCACCGGGGTGGCCATGCCGGTCGGCCGGGTCGAGGGCGCGGATCCCGGCGCGCTGCTGCTGGTGGATGCCACCAGCGGGGCCGGCGGGCTGCCCGTCCGGGCCAGCGACTTCGACGTGTACTATTTCGCGCCGCAGAAGTGCTTCGGCGCCGACGGCGGGCTGTGGATCGCGCTGATGTCGCCCGCGGCGCTGACCCGGGCGGAGCACATCGGTGCCGGCGGCCGGTACATCCCGGAGTTCTTCTCGCTGCCGGTGGCTATCAGCAACTCCCGGCTGCAGCAGACCTACAACACGCCGTCGGTCGCCGACCTGATCCTGCTGGCCGACCAGGTGTACTGGCTGCTGGACCAGGGCGGGCTGGAGTGGGCGATCGCGCGGACGGCAGACTCGTCGGCCCGGCTGTACGAGTGGGCGGAGAAGGCGCCGTACGCGACGCCGTTCGTGGCCAGCCCGGAGCAGCGGTCCCCGGTGGTCGGGACGATCGACTTCGATCCGGCGGTGGACGCGGCGGCGCTCGCCGCGGCGCTGCGGGCAAACGGGATCGTCGACACCGAGCCGTACCGCAAGCTCGGCCGCAACCAGCTGCGGATCGGCATGTTCCCGGCGGTGGATCCGGCCGACGTGCAGGCACTGACCGCCTGCATCGACTACGTCATCGAGCGCCTGTAGGAACGGCGCGGCGCCCGGCCAGCGGCTGCGCCGTGCGCCGCCCGGCCGGAGGCTGTGCGGCCCGCCGCCCGCCGCCCGCCGCCCGCCGCCCGCCGCCCGGCCGGCCTTACCCGGCCGCAGGGCGCAGCGGCCAGCTGCCGATGACCTCGTATCTCGGGCGCGGGCCGGGGAAGCTGCGGATCAGCTGGATTTGGCTGGCCTGCCACGGTGCCCCGGCGTAGCCGGACAGGGCGGCCACCAGGGGCCGCAGGTCGGTGATTTGCCGGCCATAGGCAAGGGTGAGGTGCGGCCTGAAGTGCCTGCCCTCGTCCGGCGGCGGCGCACCGGCCCGGCGGCAGCCCGCCGCCACGGAACCGGCCAGCCGGGCCAGCGCATCGTGATCGCCGCCGATCCCGGCCCAGAGCACTCGCGCCCTGGCCGGCCTGGCGAAGGCGCCCGCCCCGGCCACGGACAAGGTCCGCTCCGGATGATGGTGCGCGGCCCGCTCCAGCCGCGGCCCGAGCCGCCCGGCTGCGACCTCGCCCACCTCGCCGAGGAACGCGAGCGTGAGATGCCACATCCGGCGGTCGGTCCAGCGCAGTTGCGGCCACGCAGCGCGCAGCGGCGCGGTCGCGGCAGCGACCTCATCCAGCGCTGCCGGGGGCGGCGTGATCGCGATGAACAGCCTCATCGGCCCGTCGGCACCCGGCCGGGATGGCGGCCAGGCGCGCCCTCGTTAGCGGCGACGGCAGGCTCCGGCCGGCCAGGCTCCGGCCGGCCAGGCTCCGGCCGGCCGGGCAGCGGCCGGCCCGCCACCGTCAGGCGCCGGATCAGGGCCGTGCTCACCCGCCGGCCGGCCCGCTCAGTCGCCCACGGATCCATCGATCCGCTGGCGCAGCAGGTCGGCGTGGCCGTTGTGCCGGGCGTACTCCTCGATCATGTGAACCAGGATCCAGCGCAGCGAGAAACGCTCATCCCTGCGGCCCCCGGTGACGTCCAGCGACGGGGCCGCCGCGACCAGCTCCCTGGCCCGCTCGCAGTCGCCGTTCCAGGCAGCGAACGCCTCGGCCACGTCGGCCGTGTCCACGTCATCGAATTCACCGTCCTGGTTCTCCTCGGTAAAGAATCGGAACGGCGCATCCTTGCCGTCGAGCACCCGCTGGAACCAGCTCCGCTCGACCTCGGCCATGTGCCGGACCAGGCCGAGCAGCGATAGCGTCGACGGCGGCACGGCGCGCTCCCGGAGCTGGTCATCGGTAAGCCCCTCGCATTTCCAGGCGAGCGTGGCCCGGTGGTAATCGAGCCAGCCGGTCAGCATCTCCCGTTCGGCCGCCTCAAGCGGCGGCTCGGTGCGCTCAATCGTCATCCCGACAGTGTGCCGCATGCCTCTGACGGCAGGCTCTTCCGCCTGTTCGGTCAGCCGCTCAGGCGACCAGCCGGGCCAGCTGCGCGGGACGGAGGTATGACCGGGCCCGGACTCCGCCGGCCCGGCTGAGCATGGCCGCGATGACGACGACGGCCACGGCCGAGATCATGCCGCCCGCGATCATGCTCATCCTGGGCCCGTACATCTCCGCGATCCAGCCGGCCAGCGGGGCCCCGGCCGGAGCGCCGCCGAGGAAGACGAGCATGTACAGGCCCATCACCCGGCCGCGCATCTCGGCAGTCGTGCCGAGCTGCGTGGCCGAGTTCGCCGCGGTGGTGAAGCTGAGCAGGGTCAGGCCGGTCGGCACCAGCAGCACGAGGAACGACCAGAAGTCCGGCATCAGCCCGCCCGCGATCTCAAACACGCTGAACGCGAAGGACATCACCAGCAGCAGCGGCATGGTCGGGCGGCCGCGGCGGGCCGCGAGCAGGGCGCCGCCAAGTGCCCCGGCGGCGAACACGGCGGATGCGAGGCCGAACGCCCCGGCGCCGGTGTGGAACACCTGGCGGGACATCAGGGCGTTGGTGACCTGGAAATTCATGCCGAACGTGGCCACGAAGAAGACCAGCACCATGGACATCCACAGGTTCGGGCGCGCCCGGACGTACCGCACTGCCTCGCGCAGCTGGCCCTTGGCCCTTGGCACCCGCTCGGCCGGATGCAGGTCAGCCGGCCGCATCAGTTTCAGGCCGACCAGCACGGCGGCATACGACGCGGCATTCACCAGGAATGCCGCCGAGGTGCCGACCGCGGCGATGACAAGCCCGGCGATGGCCGGGCCGGCGATCCTGGCCAGGTTGAAGACCGCGCTGTTGAGCGCGATCGCGTTCGGCATGCCGGTCCGGCCGACCATCTCCACGGCGAAGGACTGCCGGGTCGGATTATCGACGACGGTGACCACGCCGAGCGCGAAGGCCAGCGCGTAGACCTGCCAGATGCGCACTACGCCGGTGATCGCCAGGATGCCCAGGATCAGGGCGAGCCCGCCCATCAGCGCCTGGGTTGCCATCAGGATCTGGCGCTTGGGGTAACGATCGGCGACCATGCCGCCCCACATGCTGAACAGCATCGGGAAGAACTGCAGGCCGGTGGTGATGCCCAGCGCCGTGCCGCTGCCATGGGTGAGCTCAAGCACCAGCCAGTCCTGCGCGACGCGCTGCATCCAGGTGCCGGTATTCGAGATGACCTGCCCGGTGGCGAACAGCCGGTAGTTGCGGGTGTGCAGCGAGGTGAACATCCGGTGCCCGGCGGTCCTCGGTTCACGATCGCGGCCGTTCGGCTCGCGCCCGGCGCCCTGGACCGGCCCGGCGCCCTGGACCGGCCCGGCCGTCAGGACTGGCTGAGCTTCTCCAGGATCGGCGCGGCGGCCCGGAGCGCCGCCCGCTCCTGCGGGCTCAGTTCCTTCAGCCGCATGGCCAGCCAGGCCTCTCTGCGACGGCGCGCCTGCTGCACCATATCCCGGCCCTCGGCGGTCACCGTGAGCACGACCTGGCGCCGGTCCGTGGGATGTGGCATCCGCATTACGAGCTTGCGCGCCTCCAGCGCGGCGATAACCCTGGTCATGGAGGGCGGCTGTACCTTTTCGTGCTCGGCCAGCTCGCCCGGGCTCATTGCCCGGTGCCGCTCCAGCGCCGCCAGCGCGGCCAGCTGGGTGTCGGACAGCGCGTGCTCGATCGAGCCCTGCGCTATCCGCTCGACGCGCAGCCGACGGGCCAGCCTGCTCACCGAAATTCGGAGCGCCGTGGCGAGGCCGGCGTCCGTCCTGCTCTGCGCTGCAGTCGTCATGTTCTTTAGCCTGAGTCATTACTTTTGCTAACCGTAGCCGGGTTTCGATCATTCCGTCAACCGTTAGCTGGGCGAACGGGCGTCCCCTGGCCGGTGCCGAACCTGGGGCTCTAAGTACAGCACGGAAGACACGCTGGCGGGGGCACCCGGTGGCGCTGGACTAGCCTTGATTTCGTGCGCCGCCCGACCCGTCCCGCCCCGCCGCCGCTGGAGGCCAACGATCAGCTGGTTACCGGCGTGATCAGGGCCGGCTGGGGGATCGCCCTGATCGCCTTGCTGATCGCCCGCAGCAGCATACCTGCCGCCGATCGCTGGTGGATCTGGACCTGCGCCGCGGGATTCGGCCTGGGCGTCTTCGGCTTCTGTTACGTGCCCGTGCTCAAGCGATCGCGGGCCCGGGCCGCGCGGCGCCGGGCGAGCCGGCCGGGTTGCCAGGATCATCCCGGCGGCGGACCTGGCTAGCGGCCGGGGGCGGCTAGGGCCGGCCTGGCCGTGACCCTGGCGGCCTGGCCGGGATCCAGGCGGCCTAGCCGTGGTCCAGCGACTCGAAGACCGTCTCGGTCATCGAGATGCCCGGCGCGTCGACCAGGTCGTAGCCGAGCTCGTCAACGACCGGCGCGATGGAGCCGAACGGGCCGGCCGGGGTGACTGCCTCTGAATGCGCGCCGCAGCCATGATCGAGCGACACCACCTGGCCGTCATCCGGGGCGTACTCGTTCGCGCAGACGCCGAACACCCGGCCAAGCGGACTGCCGAGCCGGACCAGGAACCCGCAGGTGGCGCAGGGCGCCGGGGCGGCATGCGCGAGCGGCGCCCGCGGCCCGTGCTCGCTCGCGTACCAGCGCGCCGCGGTCGCGTCCCGGCCGATCGCGGAAAGCACGCGGGCCCGCGCCGTCACCTGGCCGGCCTCCTGGCTGGCGGGCGCGCCGCCCGGCTCCCCGTGGCCCGGCTCCCCGTGGCCCGGCTCCGGCCGGTCCGGCCCCGGGCCGGCATCCGGCAGGTTCATCGCGGCCAGCAGATCCTGCCCGGCCGCCCAGTCCGCGCTGTCATCCCAGTCCAGCACCCCGTCGTCGCCTTCCAGCGCGACAGCGGGCACCAGCCGCTCGTCATCCAGGCCGGCCGGCAGCAGATCGCCGACGCCTAGGTCGCCGGGCCGGACCCGGTCGCGCCACGGGACCCAGTCAGGTGCCAGCAGGGCATCGGGGCCGGGCAGTAGCACGCCTTCACTGACCGTGACCACCTTCGCCCGCGACGCCCGGGCAACGGTGATCGCCCAGCGCCAGCCCGTATAGGCCCGGTCCAGGCAGTCGAACAGGTGCGTGACCACGCGGTCCCCGTCGGATTCCGTGCCGCGGTGCGGCCCGACCTGGCCGGGTCCTGCCAGTTCCTGTGCTGCTGCGCGGGCCAGGTCGACGGCCTGGGCGCATGCCTCGTCGGGCTCCCTGGTGCGGGTGCGAGTAGGGCTCACGTTTGGTGATTGTTCCTTATCGGTCAGCGTGCCTGCATCCATAACCGCGGGACTGCGGTCAGCCCGCCTGCCCGGCGGGGTCGTCGCATCCCCTCGAAGGCAGAATACTTGGGCTATGCGAGAGTCCGGGACGACGACGCGGGCCCGGCGGGCCACCCGCTCGGTGTTCTCCGCCTCGCAGACCGCCGCTCGCGCGGGCGCTTCAGCGGCCGGCGGGGCCAGCCGGGTCGTGCATCGCCTGACCGGCGCCTCCGGCGCCGCGCGTACCGGGCTGGCGAACCTCATCGAGCTGACCGCGGCGAGCAGCCTCGGCGATGCGTTCGTCACCGTGGCGCTGGCCGGCACTCTGTTCTTCAGCGTCTCGGTTGACCAGGCCCGCACCAAGGTCGCGCTGGCGCTGCTGGTCACCATCGCGCCGTTCGCGGTGCTTGCCCCGTTCATCGGGCCGATGCTGGACAAGGTGCAGCAGGGCCGCCGGTTCATCCTGGCCGGCACGCTGCTCGCCCGCGGGCTGCTGTGCTGGAGCATGGCCGTGGCCGTGCAGCACAACGATCCGGCCAACCTGCTGCCGGCCGCCTTCGGCGTCCTCGTACTGCAGAAGGCCTTCGGCGTTACCCGCAGCGCGATCACGCCCCGGCTGCTGCCCGCCGAGATCACGCTGGTCACGGCGAACTCGAGGTCCGCGCTGGCCTCGCTCATCGCTTCCACGGTCGGCGCCTGCGCGGCGGCAGGCATCGATTTCGTCGCTGGCGGCCACTCGGCCGGCGCCGCGTGGGTGCTGCGGATCGGGACCGCTTTGTACCTGGCCGCGATGGCGCTCTGCCTCCGGCTGCCGGACGGAGTCGACTCGCCGCAGGCGCCCGAGGCCGGCCCCGCGGCCAGCCCGGACCGGCACGCCGCCGGCCCGGACGGGCACGCGACCAGCCCGGAAGGCTACGCCGCCGGCCCGGACCGGTACGCGACCAGCCCGGACGGGCACGCGGCAAGCTCGGCCAGGCGGCCGCCGGGCACGCCCGGCGGGCACGGGCCCGAGGGCGCCGTACCGCTGCCGCGAGCCGCGCGGCACCGGTGGAGGTTCCCCCGGCTGGGCCCGGTCGTCGGCGAGGCTATGGGCGCTAACGCCGCGCAGCGCGCGTTCTCCGGCTTCATGATCTTCTTCCTCATCTTCCTGCTCCGCACCGTGCATTTCGGCAAGGTGCCGGACAAGCTCGCGCTGGCCTACATGGTCGGGGCGGCCACGCTCGGCGGGTTCCTCGGCACGGCGATCGGGGCCGGCCTCAAGTCCCGCGCGCCGCAGGTGATCGTCTTCGGCATGCTCGGCCTGACCACGGCTGTCACCGCCACCTGCGCGGTGCTATTCGGGCTGTGGGCAGCGCTGGCCGTCGCGCTGATGGCCGGGCTGGGACAGGCCCTGGTCAAGCTCGCGCAAGACTCGATCGTGCAGCGGGAGATCGGCGAGGACGTCCGCTCGTCCACGTTCGCGGCGTCAGAGACGCTGCACCAGTTGTCCTGGGTGGCCGGCGCCCTGGCCGGGGTGCTGATGTCACTCACCAACAGCGGCGTGGCCGGGCTCACCGTCGCCGCTACCGGGCTCGCCGTCGCGCTGGCCGTGCTCCTGCTCCGCAGGCGGCGCAGGCTACGGGAGAACCGCCGGGTGACCCAGCCGCAGGCCGCCGGGTGACCCAGCCGCAGGCCGCCGGGTAGCGCCGCCCGGCCGGCCGGGTCAGACCTCGATGTCGGCGGCGACGGCACGCAGCACCGCCGCGATCTTCTTCGCGTCCCGGCCGTCCGGATGCCTGCCCCGCCGGTAGGTGTTCGATATTCCGTCCAGCAGCTTGATCAGGTCCTCGACGATCACGACCATCTCGTCCGGATCCTTCTGGCTGACCTTGGCCACCGTCGGCGGCGGATCAAGGGTGCGTACCTGCAGCGCCTGCGTCCCCCGGCGGCCCTCGGCGACGCCGAACTCGACCCGCTGACCTGCCCGGAGCGCGGTGCCGCTTCCTTCCAGGGCCGAGGAATGCACGAAGACCTCACCTCCGTCATCACGGGTGAGAAAGCCGAAACCCTTGTCGGCGTCATACCACTTGACCTTGCCAGTGGGCACGAGCGGGACCTTACGCGAGGAGGGACTGGTTGCATCGAAGAGTGCGTAGGGCCAAGGCTATCCCGTCCGGCAGCGTTGCCGGGCGGCACGGCACGCGGCCGGCCCGGCCCGCGCATCCGGCCGGCCGATCCCGGCCCGGGCCGGGCCGGCGCCACGCTGGCCCGGATGCGGGCCAGCGTCAGCGATAGGGCCGCCGCCAGGGTGGCGCGGCACCGCGCTGACCGCGCCGGACCCGCCAGGCCAGGTAGACCGCGCCGATCACGGCTCCGGCCCGGATCAGGTATCCGCCGATCACCAGCGCTTCGTGCAGGTAGGCGCCGGCCGTCAGGTGCCGCACCCCCATGGCAAGACCCGCGCTGCCGACGATCGTCACGATGGCGGGCGCGGCCAGGCCGAGCCATTTGTCCCTGATGTCCCACCGCCGGGATGGCAGCGCCACCACCACGCCCACCAGCCAGATCGGCGGGTAGATCAGCCCGCCAAGGCCGAGCAGGACGACCGCGGTTGCCTCCAGCGGGTTCCGCCGCGCCAGTGCGGCGGCCTGCCGGGCGGCTCCGCGGATGCCAGCCGCGACCGATTCCCTGCGGCTGGGCGGCGTGTCGACGATGACCACCGGCACCAGCGCGGTGCCCGGCCGCTGGCCAGCCGGCTCCGGCTCCTCCTCGTCCGGCCAGGACCGGAGCGCCGGCTTCGAGTAGGCGGCAGGCTCCGAGCCGGCCGACGGCCCGGGCTGGTACTTCTGCTTCGGGTGGTATACCTGGTCCGGCTGCACCCCCTGTTCCGACAGGTATTTCTGCTCCGGCCGGTAGGCCGGCTCGGGGCCGGACGTGCGCTGCGGGGCCGGCGTCCGTGGCTGGCCGTACGCCGGCTGCGGGCCGGCTGTCCGCCGCGGGCGGAATCCGGCTGGCTCCGGGCCGGCCGCCCCATCCGGGCGGAACGCCGCTGACCTGGGCCCGGCGCCCGGTTCCGGCGCGGAACCCGCCGGGCCGCCCGGCCCGCTGCCGGGCGGGCGGGCGGGGGCTACCGGCGGCCCGCGATCCGCGCCGGCCCTCGGCGCGTCGGCGGTCTCGCGGACCGGATAGAACTTCGGCCTCGCGGTCGGGCGCTCCGGCGACGGCGCGGGCTGCGGGACGAATGCCAGTCTGGTGGGCGGCGGCTCAGTCCCTTCCGGCTGGGCTGCCGGGCCCTGGCCGCGGGCCGCCTGGTCTTTCCAGGCAGCCCTGTCCTGCTTTACCGGCGCCAGCACCGGGCTATCCCTGCCCTGCGGCCCGCGCCGGGCGGCGGCCCGGGCAGCTCGCGCGGCTTCCTTCTCCGTCATGATCGCCCCAGGACGCCTGCGGGAGGTAACCGGGCGCCGCTGGACGGCCAGCTGGGACGCGGCCAGCGCCGGTTCCTGCCCCGGGTCGGTGCCCGGCCCGGCCGGAGCGGCCGGCCGGCTGGCCGTCCCGCCGCCGGCCAAGGCGCAGCGATCTGGGCAGGCGCAGCAGCTTTCCGGCTGAGCCGCCACGCGGATCCGCGCTCGCGGCGATCACGCCCCCGGTGACCACCTCTCCGGCGAGCGTGCCGCCGGAGTCGGACGGGCCGCCGCCATCGGGGCCGACGGCGGTCATCGGATCCGTCCCGGCGGCGCCCGGCTCGGGCACTCGGTGCCGCCCGGTCGCCGCCTTGGCCAGCCTGGCGTGCTCAAGATCGACCAGCGCCTGCGGGCCGCCCAGTGCGGCAAGCACGCTGGCGACGTCGGCCGGGCTGGCCACGCCGTGCGCGGTGCAGTGCCGCTCGATCGACTCGCGCAGCCGCGCGAGGAAGGCCACGACCTCGTCCTGGCCCATGCTGCGCCGTGCCGCCACTGCCACCCGGTTGAGGTAATCCCGGATGAGCTGTTCGGTCGAGGGGTCCATGCGCAGATAATCCCTCTTATTTGGCATCTTGTGGAGATGGCACACAACAGAAAATACCGGCAGCGCACTGCAGGAATGGCCAGAGGGGGCGGTCCCGGTTCTGCCGGGGCCGCCCCCTCACCCTGATTTGACTGCTCGCTGTGAGAGTCTCACCAGAAAAGGACTTCGGCCTAGCGCTGCACGCCGCACCGGAAATTATCCGGCACCGCGCAACTGGCTAGAAGTCCATGTCACCGCCGCCGCCCGGGGCTGCCGGGGCCGGGTTCTTCTCTGGCTTCTCGGCAATCACTGCCTCAGTCGTGAGGAAGAGACCAGCGATCGAAGCCGCGTTCTGAAGCGCGGAACGCGTCACCTTCGCCGGGTCGATGATGCCAGCCTTGAACATGTCGACGTACTCGCCGTCCGCGGCATTGAGACCGTGACCGGCCTCAAGCGACCGCACCTTCTCGGTCACCACGCCGCCCTCCAGGCCGGCGTTGATCGCGATCTGCTTGAGCGGCTCCTCCAGCGCCCGGCGCACGATGGTCGCGCCAGTCGCCTCGTCACCGGACAGCTCGAGCTTCTTGAACGCGTTCGCGCCCGCCTGGATCAGCGCCACGCCGCCGCCGGCCACGACGCCCTCTTCGACCGCGGCCTTGGCGTTGCGCACCGCGTCCTCGATGCGGTGCTTGCGCTCCTTCAGCTCGACCTCGGTCGCCGCCCCGGCCTTGATGACGGCGACGCCGCCGGCCAGCTTGGCGAGCCGCTCCTGCAGCTTCTCGCGGTCGTAGTCGGAATCGGTGTTCTCGATCTCGGCACGGATCTGGTTGACCCGGCCGGAGATCTGCTCAGCGTCGCCCGCGCCGTCCACGATCGTCGTCTCGTCCTTGGTGACGACGACCTTGCGGGCCTTGCCCAGCAGGTCGACATCGGCGCTCTCCAGCTTGAGGCCGACTTCCTCGCTGATGACCTGGCCGCCGGTCAGGGTGGCGATGTCACCGAGCATGGCCTTGCGGCGGTCACCGAACCCGGGCGCCTTCACCGCGACGGACTTGAACAGGCCGCGGATCTTGTTGACGACCAGGGTCGCCAGCGCCTCGCCCTCGACGTCCTCGGCGATGATCACGAGCGGCTTGCCCGACTGCACCACCTTGTCCAGCAGCGGCAGCAGATCCTTGTTCGCCGACACCTTGGAGTTGACGATGAGGATGTAGGGATCGTCGAGGACGGCCTCCATCCGCTCTGGGTCGGTGGCGAAGTAGTGCGAGATGTAACCCTTGTCGAAGCGCATGCCCTCGGTGAGCTCGAGCTCAAGGCCGAAGGTGTTGCTCTCCTCGACGGTGATGACGCCTTCCTTGCCGACCTTGTCCATCGCCTCGGCGATCATCTCGCCGATCGCGGTGTCACCGGCCGAGATGGACGCGGTCGAGGAGATCTGCTCCTTGGTCTCCACGTCCTTGGCGAGCTTGGACAGTTCCTCGCTCACCCGCTCGACGGCCGCCTCGATGCCCCGCTTCAGGGACATCGGGTTGGCTCCGGCAGCGACGTTGCGCAGGCCCTCGCGGACCAGCGCCTGGGCGAGCACTGTCGCCGTGGTCGTGCCGTCGCCCGCGACGTCGTCTGTCTTCTTTGCGACTTCCTTAACCAGCTCGGCGCCGATCTTCTCCCACGGGTCCTCGAGCTCGATCTCCTTGGCGATGGACACGCCATCGTTGGTGATCGTGGGGGCTCCCCACTTCTTCTCGAGCACCACGTTCCGGCCCTTCGGGCCGAGGGTTACTTTCACTGCGTCGGCGAGCTGGTTCATGCCGCGCTCGAGGCCGCGCCTGGCTTCCTCATCGAACGCGATCATCTTCGCTGCCATAGGCTCCAGTCCTCCCGGAACTTTGTGCCATGCGTGCCGACCAAGCCAATGCCCGCGACGGACGGCCGCGCCGGCAGACGGTCCCTTCCCGCCGCCGGACCGGCCTCATCGCCCTGATCAGGCCACTGCGTTGTCACTCTCACCCCGAGAGTGCCAACGCCTTGTTTAGCACTCTCGGGGTGAGAGTGCAAGCTGGCGGGCTGCCCCGGGTGGCACCGCCCGGCGGCGGAATCCGGTTGCGCAGCCGCCAGCGGCCTGGCTCGCACCGCGAGCGGGCCGGGCTGCCGGGGAAATCCCTGGCGCAGCGCATGACGCGGCAGCGCCGGGCGCGCCGGTCCGGGCGCCGCCGGTCCGGGCGGCCCGGCCCGTGCTCAGGCCGGTGAACGGGCCCTCACTGAACAGGCCGGGTGACCCAGAGCCCTGGCGGGCAGCGGGCCGTCCGGCGTGTTCTCAGCGGCTAGCTTTGGTCAGTGGCTTAGACAGTGCGGACCGAAATCGCCTGCGGCCCGCGCTCGCCCTGCTCGATGTCGAACTCAACCCGCTGGCCTTCTTCAAGGCTGCGGTAGCCATCCGCCTGGATGGCGGAGAAGTGGACGAAAACGTCCCTACCACCGTCGACCGCGATGAAGCCGTAGCCCTTGTCCGCGTTGAACCATTTGACGGTGCCCTGAGCCATCACTCAACTCCCTAACTGTGCTCGGGCCTCCGGGCCCCGCCCTTGCAACCGCGGAGCCCGCCGATCGCGACACAGGCCCAACGTGCTGGGCAAGCTGGCTTGCCCCTTCGCAGTACTGGCAGCGACCGGACATGACTTTACCCCGTGCCGGGCTGGTGGTGACCAGCTACTCCCTGAATTCACCTGGCCGACGGCTACCAGGTCCGGCGCGGGTGCCTGGTCAGCCGCCGGCCACGGCCGGGATCACCGAGACCTGCGTGCCCGGCGGCACCGGGGTGTCCAGGCCCTGGGCGAGCCGGACATCCTCGTCGCCGACATAGACGTTGACGAACCGGCGGAGCTTCCCGTTCTCGTCCAGGATCCTGCCGCTGACGCCGGGGAACTCGGCGTTCAGCGCAGCGAGGACCTCACGCAGGGTGCCAGCCTCCGCGCTCACCTCGGCGGCGCCGCCAGTGTATGAGCGCAGGATGGTAGGGATGCGCACGGACACGCTCATGCCGCGCCTGCCTCTCTGGTTCGAAGCGACTCACGCTCGGCGAAGGCCTGCAGGCTCGCCCGGATCGGGACGACGGCAGGCACCGCCGCGGCGACCGCGTCCAGTGTCTTGAGCCCGTCGCCGGAGTTGATGATCACCGTCTCCGCCGCCGGATCCAGCTGCCCCGCCGCGAGCAGCTTGCGCAGCGTCGCGAGCGTCACGCCGACCGCGGTCTCGCCGAAGACGCCCTCGGTCGCGGCCAGCAGCCGGATCGCGTCGATGATCTCGCCGTCGGTCACGTCGGCGACCGTGCCGCCAGTGCGGCGGACCACGTCGAGCACGTACGGCCCGTCGGCCGGATTGCCGATCGCCAGCGACTTAGCGATCGTGGCCGGACGGACCGGCTGCACCACGTCCTGGCCGGCCCGGAACGCGGCGGCCACCGGCGCGCAGCCCGTGGCCTGGGCACCGAACACCCGGCAGCCGGTATCGTCGGCCAGCCCGAGCGCGGCCAGCTCGCGGAATGCCTTGTCGATCTTGACCAGCTGGGCCCCGGACGCGACCGGGACCACGATCTGCGAGGGCAGCCGCCAGCCGAGCTGCTCGGCGATCTCGTAGCCGATCGTCTTGGAGCCCTCGGCGTAGTAAGGCCGCACGTTGACGTTGACGAAGGCCCAGTCGTCGTGCTCGTCGGCAAGCTCGGAGGCAAGCCGGTTCACGTCGTCATAGCTGCCCTCGACAGTGACCAGCGTGCCGCCGTAGACGGCAGTGCCCAGGATCTTCTGCTGCTCGAGATCGGCCGGGACGAGCACGACCGAGCGGATGCCGGCCCGGGCCGCGGCCGCGGCGACGGCATTGGCCAGGTTGCCGGTGGACGGGCAGGCCAGCACCTTGAAGCCCATCTCGATCGCGGCGGCAAGCGCGACCGCCACGACCCGGTCCTTGAAGGAGTGGGTGGGATTACCGCGCTCGTCCTTCACCCAGAGCGCGCGCATCCCGAGCGCGCGGGCCAGGTTGTCGGCCCGGACCAGCCGGGTGCATCCGGGCTCGGTGTTGGGGGTATCGGCGACATCGGGCGGCACCGGGAGCAGGCTCGCGTACCGCCAGATGTTCTGCGGCCCGGCCCCGATCATCTCCCTGGTCAGCGAGGGCAGCTCGTAGGTCACCTCAAGCGGGCCGAAGCACTGCGCGCAGGCATGCTGCGCGCCGAGGTCGTAGGTCTGGCCGCATTCGCGGCAGGCGAGTCCGCTGGCATAGCCGAACCGGGACGGGGTGCTGGTTACTGTCGTGCTCACGCGGCGAGGCCTCTCTCCTCATCTTTCCCAGCAGCCGGTGGGCCGCGGGCCGGAGTTAGCACCTGTCACGGGATGACCTCGCCCGGGAAACGTCCGGGCCGGCGGGCCCGCTACCGGGCCGCCGCGCCAGGCGCGGGCAATGCTCACCGTGATGGTTGCCGGGGCTTCACAGGGCCGATCCCTCCACCCCTCTGGATGAGCGTTATGCAGTTGTAAGCAACACTCTAACCTGAGAACCGGCTGGTGCCCGTCACGGCCCTGCCGCGAGCCGCGCAGGCCAGGGCCCGGCCTGGCCCGATACCCTGCGATCACATGAATGCACGAGCAGTCGAGGGGCGGGTGCTCCTCGCCTCGAACCGGGGGCCGCTGTCGTTCACGCGGGCAGACGACGGCAGCCTGACCGCGCGCCGCGGCGGCGGCGGCCTGGTCTCCGGGCTCTCCGCGGTGGCCGGCGATGCTGACGTGCTCTGGGTCTGCGCCGCGCTCGACGACGCGGGCCGGGCCGCGGCGGGCGGCGCGGCGGGCGGCCGGCTTGACCTAGACGGGACGCCGAACGATTCCGGCATGGTGCGCATGCTCGATATCCCGGCGGATGTCTACGGCACGGCCTACAACGCGGTAGCCAACTCCATCCTCTGGTTCATTCATCACCTGCTTTACGACATGCCGAACCAGCCGTCGTTCGGGGCCGGCTTCCAGGCCGACTGGGCTGCCTACCGGTCGTACAACGCGGCCTTCGCGGAGGCCCTGGCCGCCGACGCCGGCCCGCCCGGGGGCACGTCCGCGGTCCGCGCGCTGGTACAGGACTATCACCTCTCGCTTGTCCCGCGGATGCTCGCTGACCTGCGTCCGGACGTGCGGATCGCGCATTTCTCGCATACCCCGTGGGCGCCGCCCGAGTACTACCGGATACTCCCCGGCCAGGAGGGGCGCGAGATCCT
The DNA here is from genome assembly GCA_963786975.1 of uncultured Actinomycetes bacterium. Taxonomy (GTDB): domain Bacteria; phylum Actinomycetota; class Actinomycetes; order Streptosporangiales; family Streptosporangiaceae; genus Palsa-506. The sequence goes on from CAWBBE010000001.1 coordinate 220,727, forward strand.
GGAAGGCATCCTCGGCGCCGACCACGCGGGATTCCACAGCCAGCGGTGGGCCGACGCGTTCCTCGACTGCTGCGCCGAGATCCTCGGCGCGACCGTGGACCGGGCCGCCCAGCGGGTCAGTTACAACGGCCACGTCACCGGCATCGGCGTGCATCCGCTCGGCGTCGACGCCGAGGAGCTGACCGCTCGCGCGGCGCAGCCTGACGTGCGGGAACGGGTCGCTGCCCTGGCCGAGGCGACCGCCGGCACCAGGCTGATCGTCCGGGTGGACCGGACCGAGCTGTCCAAGAACATCGCCCGTGGCCTGGCCGCCTACCGCGAGCTGCTGATCAGCCATCCGGAGTGGCGGGAACGGGTAACCCACGTCGCGTTCGCCTACCCGTCCCGGACCGACCTGCCCGAGTACCGCGCCTACACCGAGAGCATTCAGCGGCTGGCCGCGGAGATCAACGAGCAGTTCGCTACCGAGGCCTGGCAACCGCTGATGCTCGAGGTCTTCGATGACTACGCCAGGTCGCTCGCCGCATTCCGGCTCGGTGATGTGCTGCTGGTCAACCCGATCAGGGACGGCATGAACCTGGTCGCCAAGGAGGGCCCGATCCTGGCCGACCACGGCTGCGCGCTCGTGCTGTCCAGGGACGCGGGCGCGGCGGACGAGCTCGGCTCCGAGGCGCGGCTGGTCAACCCGTTCGATGTCACCGATACCGCGGAGGCCCTGCACGAAGCGCTGGCCATGACAGATTCAGAACGGATCCGCCGTGGTGCTGCCCTCGCCAAGGCCGGCGCCGCCATGCCACCGCAGCAATGGTTCGCCCGCCAGCTCGCCGCACTCGAAACCTAGCCTTTGCCGCCCTGGCCGGCGCCGTCGGCGAAGGCGTCCGCGAGCGAGCCGAGCAGGGCGACGATGCCGTCCGGGCCGTCCACCATCAGGTCCGCTTCCGCCGCCAGCGCGGTTACCTCGGCGGAGCCGCTGCACACGGCGAGGCCGGGTATCCCGGCCGCACGCAGCGAGCGGACCGCCCGGAAGGCCGGCACGTCGCCCAGGTCGTCGCCGCCGAACGCGATGGCGCCCGGCTCGCGTTCCGCCGCCAGCTTCGCCAGCGCAGCTCCCTTGTCCGCGCCGGGCGGGCGGAGCTCGATCACGAACCGGCCCGGCTCCAGCACGAGGCCGTGCCGCTCGGCGAGGCCGGACAGCGGGCCGCGGAGGCGTTCCAGCGCGTCGGCGGGCCGGGCGGCGTTGCGGGTGTGCACCGCGACCGCATCGCCCTTGTCCTCCGTCCGGGTGCCGTCCGGCGCGCCGGCCGCCGCCAGCACGCCGGGCAGCTCCCGGCCGGCCGCGGCCACGCCGGGCGCGGCCGGCGGCGCGGTCAGCGTCGCCGGCCTGCCAGCGCTCGCGGCCGTAATGGCCGAGCACGATCAGGCCAGGTACCAGGTCAAAGTGGCCGTACCGCACGGCCGCGAGAGCCGGCCGCCCGGTGATCACGGCCAGCGTCCCGGTCAGCGGCGCCAGCCGCCGCAGCGCGCCGATCGCGTCCGGGTGCGCGCGGGCGGCGGCCGGGTCGGCCACGATCGGGGCAATGGTGCCGTCGAAATCCAGCGCGATCAGCGCACGGCCGGGCGCGCGCAGCAGCGCGGCCAGGCCGGCCCGGCCCGCTTCGGTGCGCGGAACCGGCAGCGCGGGCTCGCTCACCGGCCTGCGTCCGGGCGCGGTGAGCGGATCCGGTGCCGGCGGCTGCGCTGCCGCCGCAGCCGGGTGACCAGCGCCGGATCGAACGCGAGCGCCTCCGGGCGGTCGATCAGGTCATTCAGCAGCTGGTAGTACCTGGTCACCGGCATGCCGATAGTCTCCAGGATCTCGCGCTCCTTTGCTCCGGGCTGCCGCCACCAGCTGCGCTCGAAGGCAAGTATGCGCATCTCAAGATCAGACAGCGCGGCCATCAGGCCTCCCAGCCCTTGCGTTTGCCAAACCATCGTAGGCAGGCCCTATGCGCGGCGCCTCAGGCGACGTACGCTCACCCTTCGTGGCCAACTATGACTGCCTAACCTTCCTGACCGATTACGGCGTCGAGGACGGGTTCGTCGCCGCCTGCCACGGCGTCGCGGCCCGGCTCGCGCCGGGCATCCGGCTGATCGACGTTACGCACCTGGTACCGCCCGGCGACGTGCGCCGCGGCGCCGCCGTGCTCGCCCAGACCATTCCGTACCTGCCGCCGGCCGCGCATGTCGCGGTGGTGGATCCCGGGGTGGGCACCGCGCGCCGCGGCGTAGCCGTGCAGGCGGGCGACGCGATCCTGGTCGGGCCGGACAACGGCCTGCTGTCCTGGGCGGTGGCCGCGCTGGGCGGGGCGCAGCGCGCCTGCCAGCTCACCAACGGCGAGTGGTGGCTGCACCCGGTATCGCCGACCTTCCACGGCCGTGACATCTTCACCCCGGTCGCCGCCCGCCTCGCCAGCGGCCATGACCTGGCCGACGCCGGGACCGAGCTTGACGTCGCTGACCTGGTCACGCTGCCCGCGCCGACCAGCCGGGTGCATGACGGCGAGGCCGAGGGCGAGGTGATGTCGGTGGACCGGTTCGGCAACGTGCAGCTGTCGATCGCGGCCTCGGACGCCGACCGGCTGGGTATCGGGTTCGGCTCACCGGTGATCGTCCGGTGCGGGCGGCGGCAGCTGACGGTGCCGTACCTGGAGACGTTCGCCGCGGTGGCGCCGGGCGAGATCGTCGCCTACACCGACAGCGCCGGGCTGATCTCGCTAGCGGTCAATGCGGGCGATGCCGCGGAGCAGCTCGGGCTGCCCCCGGGCGCGCATGTCCGGCTGTCGGTAGTCCGGCCTGCCTGACCGCCCGGCCTCGGCGCAAACAGCTCCGGACCTATTCAAACGTGGCAGAATGCGGTTACCCGCATGGAAGGCAACGCAGGCGTGCCACTGAGGTTTCCCCGCCCTTCGATGGCCCCGGTCGCCGTGGCTGTCGCGGTGGCGTGGGTTGCCCTGAGTAGCGGTCCTGCCCTCGCCGACCAGATACGGCAATCCGAGTGGTGGCTGCCCGAGCTGCACGTCACGGCGGCCCAGCAGACCAGCCAGGGATCCGGGGTCACCATCGCGGTGCTGGACACCGGTGTCGACGCGGCGGCGCCCGACCTCGCCGGGTCGGTGCTGTCCGGTCCCGACCTGAGCCATTCGGGCCGGGTCCCCGGCGGCCCGTTCTTCGGCATCCGCGGCACCGAGATCGCCAGCCTCATCGCCGGGCACGGACACGGGCCGGGGGACGGCGAAGGCATCGTCGGGGTCGCCCCGGCCGCCAAGATCCTGTCTGTCCGGGTAGTCCTGGACAGCGGGGATCCGCTGCTGGCCGACCAGGCCATCACCAGCGGGCTGCCGGCCGCGATCGCCGCCGGAATCCGGTACGCGACCAACAACGGCGCCTCGGTAATCGACCTGCCGCAGGATCCGGGGGCAGCCGGCCGGCCGGCCAGGCCGGCGTGCCCGGCCTGGCGGCCAGCAGCCCGGCGGAGCAGCAGGCGGTGGCGTACGCGCGCAGCAAGGGCGTGCTGCTGGTGGCGCCGGCTGGTGACGACGGGTCCGCCGGCGGCATCGCCAACTACCCGGCCGCTTACCCCGGCGTCATCTCCGTCGGCGCGTTCGACAAGAACTTCACCAAGGCCCCGTACTCCAGTCATCAGCCCTATGTCACGCTGACGGCAGCCGGCGACGGCGTCGCCGCCGAGACCCCGTCCGGCTACACCACGGTCAGCAGCACCAGCGCGGCCAGCGCCATGGTCGCCGGGATCGCCGCGCTGATCCGGTCGGCGTTCCCGGCGCTGACTCCCGCGCAGGTCACCAGGGCCCTGATCAGCAGCACCAGGTTCCGGCGGCCGGACGGCAGGCAGACCGGGTCGGGCTACGGCACCGCGGACGCGCAGCGCGCGCTGCGGGCCGCCACCGCGATGGCCGAGCCGGACGGGCAGCGCGCCGACACCGGGGCCGTGGCCCGGGTAGCGCCGGTAACCCCGCCGGTGTCCGCAGCCCGGCCGAGCCTGCGGGCCAAGCTGGAGCGGGACGCGGCCCTGTCGGCCGGCGTCCTGCTGATCCTGCTGATACCGGCGGTCGTGCTGGCGGTCCTGCGGCGGCGCAGCCGGGACCGAGACGCGGACGCGGAGTACGACGACGGGTACGACGACCTGGAGCAGCGGCTGGCGAACGCCGGGGCCGGCCTGCCGGACCAGATGCAGTTCCTCCCGTCACCGTCCGCGGCGGCCGGCACCGGGCGCCCCGGCGCTGCCAGCGGGCCAGGTGCGGGCGGCCCGGCGAGCCCGGCCGGGCTGGAGCGGCTGGCCGGGGCAGGCCCAGGCGGCAGCACGTTCGCCGGGGCCGGCAGCTATGTCGCCCCCAGTTCCTTCACCGGCTCCAGCACGGTCGGCATGCCCGGCACGGCCGGCTCCGGCGGCATGCCCGGCACGGCCGGCTCCGGCGGCATGCCCGGCACCTGGCGGCATGGCCGGCACTGGCGGCATGGCCGGCTCCGGCGGCATGGCCGGCTCCGGCGGCATGGCCGGCACTGGCGGCATGGCCGGCACTGGCGGCCACCCCGACATCAGCGTGGCGGCATTCTCCGGCCGGCTGTCTCCGCCGGCCGGCACCGGCACCGGCACCGGCACCGGCACCGGCACCGGCACCGGCGACCGGCCGCCGCGGCCCCGGGGGGTCAGCGGGCGGGCCAAGGTCTCCGGCAGCCCGCCGTGGGATCCGGCCGTCAAGCCGGAAGGCGAGTTGCCCTGGGCGGCCGTCCCGCCGCCCGCCGCCACTCCCTTCGGCGCCGCGCCGCCCCGGGCCGTCCCGCCCGGCTCGCTGTGGGACACGGCCGGCGGCCGGCCGCCGGCCACGGCGCCGGGTGCCAGCCAGAGCACCGAGGCAGCTACCGCGGGCAGCAGTGGGGCCACCGATCCGGCCGGCCACCCGATGAGCGTATGGGGCCAGGCCGAGACCACCGAGGCCACTGAGACCACTGAGACTTTCCCGGTCATCGGCGCGGACGACGAAGTCTGACCCGCCCGCCCGCCGCGCCCGCGCCCGCCCGCGCCCGGCTAAATATTCGCGCCCTGGGTAAATATTCGGGCTAGGCCAAACGTTTTTCATCTGACTAAATGTTCACGCTGAGATGAAATATTTATGCCTGGATAAATGTTTGCTTTGCTGCGCTGGCTGGCAGGCGAGGACCGCCCGCCTGCGCCCCCGGCGCGATTAGCGGTTAGGTTTCGTCCGGCTGGCACCGGACAGAACTTAACCGCTGAGCCGGGTAGCGCCGCTGGCCGAGGCTGCTGTGGCTCAGGGGACTCGGCTGATCGGCGTCGGCGGCCGTCCCGGCGCGCGCGGGTGATCCGGCGGGCGTAGACAGCTGATCCAGCGGCCCCGGCCAGGATCCCGCCGCACCCGGCCACGGCGAGCACCCGCGGGCGCCAAGCGCGGCGAGCAGGCCGACCGCCACCGCCAGGCCACCACCGCCACCGCCAGGCCACCACCGCCAGCGACCAGGCCACCACCGCCAGCCGCCAGCCGCCGACCGCCGGCCGCCACCGCCAGGCCGCCACCGCCAGCCACCAGGCCGCCAGCCACCAGGCCGCCACCGCCAGGCCGCCACCGCCAGCCACCAGGCCGCCAGCCACCAGGCCGCCACCGCCGACCGCCACCGCCGGCCACCAGGCCGCCAGCCGCTACCGCCACCGCCAGCGACCAGGCCACCACCGCCAGCCGCTACCGCCACCGCCAGCCGCCAGCCGCCAGCCGCCACCGCCAGGCCGCCACCGCCGGCCGCCAAGCCGCCACCGCCACGGCCGGCTGCCAGCCACCAGCCATCGGCCGTCTGCCGACCGGCCAGGACCGCGAGCCGCGGCGGAACGGGGCTGGAGCCGCTCGGCCGTTTCGGCTATTTCTGCTGGCCGTCAGCCGCGGCGAGCTGCTCCTTGCGGACCGAGGCGTACACCGGCATGTACTCCTGGCCGGACAGTCCCTGGATGGCGCGCATCACCTCGTCGGTGACCGCCCGCCGTTGCCGCGCGCCGGTACCGGTGGCCAGCAGGGCGTCGAACGTCAGCGGCTTGCCGACCTTGACGCTGATCCGGCTGAGCCGCGGGATCTTGCTGCCGGGCGGCAGCACCCGGTCGGTGCCGATCATGGCCACCGGGATCACCGGCAGGCCGGAGCTGAGCGCCAGCCAGCCGATGCCGGTCCGGCCGCGGTACAGCCGCCCGTCCGGCGACCTGGTGCCCTCCGGGTAGATGCCGAACAGGGCGCCGCCGCGCAGCAGGCCGAGCGCCGACTCCAGCATGTCCTGCGCGGCCCGGGCACCCGCCCGGTCGACCGACAGCTGCTTGGTGGCCCGCAGGTACGCGCTGGTGAGCCGGTCGACCAGCCGGGTACCGGTGAAATACTCGGACTTCGCGGCGAACGTGACCGGCCGCGGCACCATCAGCGGCAGGAAGACCGAGTCGACGATCGACAGGTGATTCGATGCCAGGATCGCGCCGCCGGCCGCCGGGATGTGCTCAAGTCCGCTGATCTCCGGGCGCCAGAGCAGGTGCAGGACCGGCCCGGCGAGGGCCCTCGACACCCGGTACTGCACTGGACCTCCCGTGAGCTTCGCAGCGGCAGGTCACAGAGTAACCGGCCGTTCCAGACCGGCACGACGTCATCAGTGCGGGCCGGATAGGTCAGTGCCGCGGCGGCTGGCGGGTCGCCGGGGTGGCGGCCTGGCCGTCCGGGCTGGCGTCGCCGCGGCGGCCGGGGCCGCCCGCGGAAGGGGCGGCCGCGCCCGGTCCGGGCCGGGGAGCCGGGCCGGGGCTGGCCGGGGCCGCGCCGCCGGCCGGTACCGGGATGGCGGAGACCAGGGCGATGACGAGCATCAGCGCGAGCGGTATCGCCGACGCGGCGACGGTGACGCCGGAGTCGTCCGCGACCCAGCCGAGCACGGCGACCAGCCACATCGCGGTCAGCACCGGCCGCAGCAGCGGGACTGCGGTGACCGCGGCGGCCAGCGTCCGCAGCCGGAACCTGGCCGGCCAGGCGATGATCAGCCCGGCCGCGATGACCGCCGCCGGCACGATCGGGCTGTAAGCCGTCGTGGTCAGCGAGCCGACGTTGGCGCCCACCTTGCGCTGCAGGATGCCGCCGGAGCCGCCGTGCAGCACGTGCCCGACGAACGCGCCGATATCGGACGGCCCGGTGGCCGGGACCAGGTAGTTGAGCACGGCGAAACCTACCACCAGCACGAGGCCGCTGACCCCGATGAGCAGGCCGCGCCGGAAGGTGACCCGGATGCCCGCCACGGCGGCGAGCAGCAGCAGGAAGCCTGGCACCATCGCGATCGTGCCGCCTACCTTCGCGCCGAACCCTGGCCATCCGGAGGCGACGACGGTGCACACGGCAACGGCCGCCGCGGCCGCGACGGCCCGGCCGCGGCGGCCCGGCTCGCCGCGCCCGGCGGCGACGGCGGCCCAGGCGGCGAGCAGGATGCCGGACGCGCCATAGATCCCGAGCGCGTTGTTGCCGACGCCGTAGAACCGTCCGGCCTCCAGCGCGGACAGGCCGAACGGAGTGCCCAGCTGCAGCCGGGATCCAGTCATCACGTCCAGCCCGATCACCGCGACAGTGACGGCGGCGACTACCCCGGGCGGCCCGAACGGATCCCGGCGCCACGGCCCGGCCAGCGCCACCACCGCGATCAGCGCCGCCCAGCCGAGAGCCATCGAGTACAGCAGCAGCGCCGGGTGCGGCAGCAGCCACCAGGGCACCAGGCTGGCCAGGAACGTGCCCGCCGGGATCGCCCCGGCGAACACGCCGGCTACCCGGTAGGCAGCCCGGCGACGGTGCCGGCGTTCGCTTGTGCTGCCCCGCAGGATCACCCTGATCAGGCCGAACAGAATCCCCTCTGCGAACCCGTAGGCAAGGAAGAACACCAGGATCGTGGACCGGTAGACCTGGGCGGCGGTGTCCTGCCCGACCAGGCCGCGGATCGCCGCGGGCAGGCTGCCCCGTCCGGCCCGGGTGATCGGCGAGCCGACGGCGGACGCCGGCACCGGCGCGGCGCGCCAGCCGAGCACGGTCCGGGTCAGGTCGGTGATCAGGATCATCCCCGGCTGCCGGGTCGACGCCGCGGCCAGCAGCCCGGAGCGGTAGCCGGGCCGGCCACGATGACTGCTCTCAGGTGCGGCGCGGAGTTGTCCGCCAGGCCCGCCACGGTGAGGATCGTGCCGGGGCGGAGTGCCGCGGTGATCCGCCCGGTCTCGGCGTCGGCGGCACGCACCGCGCGGGCCCTGGCGGCCGCGCCGCCGGGGCCCGCGCCGGACGGCAGCGCGCCGAGATCGATCACGGTGAGCGGGCAGCGGTTCAGCGCGGAACGGCCGGCCGCGCGGGCGGACGGCAGGTAGGAAGCGACCCGGCCGCCGGGTCCGGCCAGGGCCAGCGCGGCGCCGGGACCGATCGCGGTCGCGCACTGGCCACGGCCGGCCGCGCGGGCGAGCAGCCCCCAGTCCGGGTTGTAGTGGAAGAACCGGTTCGCGGCGACGATCCGCGGCATCGCTGGGATCCGGGCCGGCCGGGCCGGCCCGGCGGCGGAGCCTGCGGTGGAGCCGGCCCGGACAACGCGCGGCAGCGCCGGGCACGGCCCGGGCGGCGGCGCGGGCAGGCCGGTGGCCCGGGCGCCGGAGTTCAGGGTCAGCCAGCCATCCGCCGGGCAGGTCTGCGTCCGCACCCCCGAGGTGACCAGCGACCCGGCCGATCCGCTGACGGCCAGCCGCCACAGCGCGGGGGTGCCCGGCCGGCTGATGTCAGTCCAGCGCAAGCCGGGAATGCCGATCAGCACCAGCGGATCCGTGTTAGCGGAAGTTACCGCCGCGGGCCGGGCCGGGCCGGCCGCCAGGGCCGGCGCCGCACCGCCGATCGCGGCGAACACGGCCGCGCCGAGCAGGAGCAGCCTGGACGCGGTCGGTTTCACGTCGTCAACGGTATCCGCGGCGCGCCGGGCCGGAGTCGTGGCCGGCCAGACTGGCCGGCCACGGCCTGCGGCGTCCGCCATGCGGCTTCCGCCTGCCCGGCTTTCCGGCCATGCCGCGGCTACTGGCCGCCGCCCGGCACTAACGTGCAGACGCGCTGGCTGGCCTTGCGGGCGCTGAAGCTCGGTGACGGCTGCGGGCCGGCGCCCCCTGGCCGACGTCCGCCTGGGCGGTGGTGCCGTAATTGCCGCCGAGCAGCAGGGCCAGCGCCGGGCCCCGCCCGCCCACCCGCTGGAAGGCCGCGCCGCTGACCTTAGCGCCGAGCCGGCTGGCCTGCCGCTCGTGGCCGGCCCGGTACCTGATCACGGTCTGGGTGGGCCGGGACCTGACGTCGGCCGACCGGGTGACGGTGAAGCCGTCCTGCCGCAGGATGGCCGCCACGCTGGCCGCCAGGCCGAACTGGCCGGTCCCGTTCAGCACCGCGACCCGCACGTCGCGGGCGGGCAGCCGGGGCGGCCGGTGCGGCCGCAGCAGCGCCTTGCTTACCGGGACGTCGTCCCGGAACGACTGGAAGATCCGGCTGTCCAGCGGCTGCGTCCACATCACGTTGGCCAGGTCCTGCGGGTCGACCAGGGAGCGCGGGTAGATCGGCAGCGTGAAGAAAGTGATCTTGCTGGACGGCAGGCCCTGCAGGCTGTTGGCCAGCTTGAACAGGCCGGAGATACCGCCGAACTGGCTGTCGATGGTGATCGACTTGGTGGCCGCGTCCAGGAACCGGAAGATGGCCACCGGGTTGAGCAGCTCGCCTTTCACGCGGCGCACCAGCGCCGCCATGAAGGCCTGCTGGCGGCCGATGCGCTCCAGGTCACTGCCGTTGCCGAGGGTGTACCTGGCGCGCACATAGCCGAGCGCCTGGGTCCCGTTCAGCATGTGATGACCGGCCTTGAGGTGCAGGCCGGACAGCGGGTCGTCGATCGGCCGGGAGTTGCATTCCGGCACGCCGTGCAGCGCGTTGACCATGTCACGGAACCCGGCGAAGTTGACCGCGACGAAGTGGTCGATGTGGATGCCGGTGTCGTGCTCGACCGTCTTGATCGTGCAGGCAATGCCGAGATTGGTGTGGTTGCCGTCGAGGTTGCCGAGCGCGAACGCCTCGTTGATCTTGAAGACCTGCGGCTGCGACAGCCGGCCGTTGCCCATCCGGCAGGCCGGGATGTTGACCCAGGAGTCGCGCGGGATCGACATCACCTCGGCATACTGCCGGCTGGCCGGGATGTGCGCGATCATCAGGGTGTCGGACTGGTCGGTAGTGAGGTCCTGGCTGTTGCCGTACCGGCTGGCCTGGCCATGACGGCTGTCCGATCCGATGATGACGATGTTCTCGGCGTGCGGGTGATGGTCGGGCGGCTGCGGGCCGACCAGGCCGCTGATATTGAGCTGGTGGATGTTGCCGTTCAGGTGGCGGTAGCCGGCGTACACGCCGATCACGGCGATCACCAGGGCGCCGGTCAGGATGCAGGCTGCCCAGGCCGCGATCGTGGCCTTCCTGCTGCGCCGCCGGCGCGGCGGGCGCGGCGGGCGCGGCGGGCCGCCGGGGCGCGCAGGCTCGGGCAGCTCGCGCTGGTCACGCGGCTGCGGCCGCTTTGCCGCCCGTTCGCCCATGCTTCGCGGATATGTACCCACTTCGGCATGAAGATCACACCGAGTCACCCCGGGGCCGCGGCAGCGCGGGCCGGCCGTCACGCGCACCCGGCCGGGGCGTGCCGGGCGCCGTGGCGAGCAGGACCCGAGGGCTACGCGTGCACCTGCGGGTGCCGCCCGGCCCACGGCGCGGCCTGCTCGAGCTGGCTGGCCACCTGCACGAGCACGTCTTCGCGGCCGTCGCCGGCCGCCAGCTGCACCCCGACCGGCAGGCCGCCGGGCGTCCAGTGCAGCGGCAGGCTGACGGCGGGCTGGCCGGTCATGTTGAACTGGGCGGTGTACGGGATGAAGCTGGCGATGCGCCTGCCCTCCAGCTGCGGCTGCCCCGCGGTGAACCAGCCGAGCTCAGGCGGCGGCGCGCCGAGCGTGGGCGTGAGCAGCAGGTCGTGGCCGGTCCACCAGTCCGCCATCCGGCGCGCCCAGGCGCCGATCCAGTACCGGCTCTGCAGGTACCGCACCGCGCCGAGGGCCCGGCCGCCCTGCCGGTAGAAGGCATTGCGCGGCTCGATCTCATCGTCGCTGATCGGGCGGCCGAGCAGCATCTCGAATGCCTGGAGCGTGGCTTCGGTGTCAGCGGCGATCATCGTGCCGAAATGGTCGCCGAACTCCGGCTCGAACATGGCCGCGGGCGCGGACTCGTCAACGTGATGCCCCAGCGACTCCAGCAGCCGGGCCGCGGCGGCCACCGCGGCCCGGCACTCCGGATCATCGAGGAAGCTCTCCGCACCTGGCCGGTCCAGCACCCCGATCCGCAGCCGGCCAGGATCGGCGCCGACCTCCTGACTCAGCGGGCGCGGGAGCGGCGGCGCGTAGTACGGCTCTCCCGGCACGCGCGCGCTGATCACGTCCAGGATCCCGGCCGCGTCCCGGACGGTACGCGTGACCGCGCCGTCGATGGTGCCGCCGGCCCAGGCCTCCGCGATCAGCGGCCCCTGGCTCACCCGCCCCCTGGTCGGCTTCAGCCCGACCAGCCCGCACTCGCTGGCCGGGATGCGGATCGATCCGCCGCCGTCATTTCCGTGCGCGACCGGCACCATGCCGCTGGCTACCGCGGCCGCCGACCCGCCGGACGAGCCGCCGGCCGAATGGCCCGGCTGCCACGGGTTGCGGGCAGCCGGGAAGCTCTTCGCCTCCGTGGTCACCGTGGTGCCAAGCTCGGGCACATTGGTGCGGCCCAGCGGGATGAAGCCGGCCGCCCGGAACTGCTCCGCGAGGTACGAGGTCACCGGGAAGGCCAGGGCACGCATCGGGCCGAGGCCGAACGCGGTGACCTCGCCGGCGACCTCGCAGCCCAGGTCCTTGAACAGGATCGGCACGCCGCGGAACGGTGCGTCGGGCAGGCCGGCCTCGGCGTCGGCCAGCGCCTCGTCGAACCTGGTCCGGATAACGGCGTCCAGCCGCGGGTTGACCGCCTCGATCCGGGCAATGGCCGCGGCCACGAGGTCCTTGGGCTGCAGCTCGCCCCGGCGGACCAGGCCAGCCTGCTCGGTGGCGTCCTGCCAGGTCGTGTCGGTGCTTCCCAACGTTGCTCCCTCGGTAGTTCCGGCCAGCCGAAGCTGATGGCGCCGCCGTGGCATAGGCAGCCTCCATGCGGTCGCCTGGCGGCCAGCCGGCGGGCGGCGGGCGTGGTCACCTGGCAGCAGCAGGCCAGTCCGCCGCGGCGGGGCTGGCGGCCGGCTGGTTCTCCCAGGCAGGCGTCGCGCCCGGGGGCAGCGGCACCGCGAATGCGTTCAGCAGGAACGAGATCAGGGTGTAGTAGCCGCAGAGCGAGACGAGTTCCACCATTCCGGCGTCGCCGAGCAGCTGCCGCGCCCGGTCATAGCTGCCCTGGTCGAGCCGGCCGGTCTCGGCGAGCTGCCGGGCGGCCGCGTGCACGGTTCGCTCGTCGTCCGCCTCGAAAGGCGGTTCGGTACCGTTGCCGATGGCGTCGACGACAGCGCCGGCCACGCCGTGCTCGCGGGCCATCCTGGCGTGCGCCCACCACTCGAACTCGGCCTTCCACCGGGCGCCGACGGTGATGATGGCAATCTCGCTCAGCCGCCGCTCGATGGATGTCCCGAACCGGATGACGCGGCCCAGCGAGCTCAGCTGCTTGCCGACCTCTGGCGCGTGCACGAAAGCATTGAAGGGGCCGATCAGGCCGCCCTCGGCGTTGACCAGCTGGTCGCCGCGCGAGCCGACGACGCCGTCCCAGACGGCCTGGCCGCCGGCATCGAGGGCATCGCGGCGGAGGCCAGGAAGACGGCTCATACCAGGACAATAATGTCCGGCCGCGGCAGCCGGGAAGAGGGCCGGGTGGCGGCCGGAGATGTTGCCGGCGCCCCGGCCGGCCTGGCCCGCCAGCAACAAGATGTCAGAGCCAGCTGCGAACATGACCGTGGCGAAATATACCGACCATCCGGATTCGGAGCCGGTGAGCGGAGTCGAACCGCTGACCTGCCGTTTACAAGACGGCTGCTCTGCCTGCTGAGCTACACCGGCGGGAACTTGGTGCATGGTAGCCCACCCGCGTCCTGACATGCGCATTCCCTGTCTGACCTGCGGACTTGCGGGTGCAGTCGACCATCGGCGTGCAGCACGATCTGGCCCGAGTGTGCGGCTGACACCGGCAGGAGACGGCTCCTTACGGCTCGCTGTGCCAAATACGTGCCAAAGTTTCGGTCCGGGGGACCTGGCATGCGCCCTGGAGGCGTGCGCTGTGCTCGCCCAATAGCTGGCGGGCGGGATCTGGTTCGGCGTTGCCTGTGCGGGCTCACTTGGCCAGCGCGGCAAGAGCCGCGGCCGGGGTGGCCGTGGCAACGTTCTTGATCCCCAGCCACAGCGGGCTGCCGCCCGGATGCCCGGCAGCTCGTCGCGGGCAAGCTCGGCGGCATACAGCCGGGCAGCTTCGTGTGCATCCTCCGGTGCGGCGCGCCCATGGGAGGCGCGGGCGGCCGTGACGACTCCGGCACCGGGGGAGGACGGCTGGCAGCGGCCACGGCCGCGTCTATGGGCCGGCCACCGCCGGCGGACCACCCCTAGCGCCATATCGGCCGAGCCGATAAACGCCACCGCCGGCCATGCCGACGCGACGGCGCCGATGGGGCCGAAGGGGAGACCGTACGCACATTGGCGCCGCCAGTTGCGCCGATTCCCACTCAGAGCATGCAGCGCGCAGCCATACAGGTGCGGCCGTGCTGGCCGCGTGGAGCATCACCAGCCGGGCCGCCAGGATCAGCCCGCCGGCCGACGCGGCAGCGGCCTGGCAGCGGTCCCGGACTGGCCGTGCGCCCGCCCCAGGCCGCAGATGCGGGAGTAGCTGACCACGGCGCCGAGCGCGGCCACCGCCAGGGCCACGGCACCAGTACCGGCCTTGATCGCCCGATCGGCGGTCAGCCTGCGAAGGCACGCCATTCATCGCTGCGCTCCAGCTCGCGGATGCGATCGAGCGCGGCGGCCAGGTCACGCAGCAGCTGCCCGGCCTCGCGCTGCTGACGCACCGGGCCCGGGCTCAGGCGGCGATCTTGAGCCCGGCAGCCGCGGCAGCTGTGCCGACGGCGAGCCTTGTCAAGCGTGCCTACTCCTCCGCGTCATCTGCGAGTACCACCGGGCCGCGTGAAGCAATCCATGAACCCGCAGGTCAGACGTTACTGCGCATTTTGGAGCGGTACAGGGCATCCGCGCGGTCCGGCAGATCGAACACTCTGCCCGCGCGCTCACGCGCGAGTACGTCCGCCAGGCCCGCGAAGACGGCTACACCTGGCGCGAGATCGGCGCCGCGCTCAGCCTGGGCGCCAACGCCGAACACCGAGGCGTCCCCCTCGCGGAAGTCGCCTTCGACGAAGTCGCCGGCGATCCCGATGGCGAACATGCCCGCCGCTACGGCCGCACTTTCAGCTGGACATGCCCAGCCTGCTGGGCTGTCGTCAGGGACAAGGGCCCGTGCGATGGCCCGGCCGACGACGAGCAGGCCATGCCGATGACTGCGCGCGTTTGACCGCCGTGATCGCCGCGTGCGAAGCGCAGTGGGATGAGACGTGACCTGGATGAGCAGCAGCCACCTCCCGGATCCCGGCACGCCGGGAGAGGCACGACAGCCGTTTCGAGTCGTGCCCGGACGAGAAGCTGACCGTCGACGAAGTCTGCGCAGAGCTGAAGATCTCCCGGTCCACGTTCCATCACTGGTGCCAGAAGCGCCGAGGGCCGTGCTGCATCCGGCTGCCCAACGGCGCACTGCGCGTCCGGCGCCACGACTTCGACGACTGGCTGACCGGGCAGGAAGTGCTTGATCGCCCGACGCGAGGAACCGCGCCTAGACGTATGATCGCCTTCTTCGGCAAGGGCGCAGAAGTCACTCGCCGCGATCAACCTCTTCCACGCGCTCCGCGACAGCAAAGATGTCACCACCTGTTCTGCTAAACCTGTCGATCGAGTGAGGTTGCACGTGCCCGATGTGGGAGAAGGTGCCTTGTCACTTACAGTATTTTCGATTGTCCTGTTCACGGCCATTCGTCCACGGTCAGTGGCAGCTGCCATGAACAACTAGGAAACATCAGCTTCGGATCGTGGTAGCGGAACCCCGATCCGAAAGGAGGAGCACAACGTGAACGCGATGTTCGGACATCATCCGTGGACCGTTCAAGATCTAGTCAACGGTGTCGCGGCAGGCACAGTTCGACTGCCAGACATCCAGAGACCCTTCGTCTGGTCGAACGCTAAGGTCCGTGACCTGATTGACTCGATGTACCGGGGCTACCCGGTCGGTGAGCTGATGTTCTGGGCAAACCGTGACAGCGAGCATGCCCGGGCGATTGGCGGCGACCCGAAAGCTCAAGACGCGACTATGCAAGTGGTCGACGGGCAGCAGCGGCTGACGAGCCTCTACGCGGTGGCGAAGGGCTTGTCCGTCTGGCGCGACGACTACAGCCGCGAGAGAATTCGTATCTCCTTTAACCCGCTCACCGAGCGTTTCGAGGTCACGACTCCCGCTTTCGAACGGTCCGCTGAATGGATCCCGGATATCACCAGCGTCTTCTCAGACCCCATCCGAGCCCGACGAGAGTACCTGACCGGGCTGAAGCAGAATCAGGATCGTGAGCTGCCCGCGGATATTGATGACGTGGCCGAGCTAGCGATCAACCGCCTTAGCCAACTGCAAGCCTACCTCTTCCAGGTGGTGCAGATCAATGAGAACGTAAACCGCGAAACTGTCGCGGACATCTTTGTCCGGATCAACTCCGAAGGGGTCAGCCTCTCATCCGCGGACTTCATCCTGACCTGGATGAGCGTGTTCTGGGAGGCTGGACGAAGCCAGCTTGATAACTTCGCTCGTGACTCACGGTTCACCCCAGAAGGCATTTCCCAGATCATTCAGACGAAGATCAGCTGGACGCCCCACAACCCGTACATGGCACTTAACCCTGGCCAGGTGCTGCGTGTCGTCATAGCCCTCGGCCTACATCGCGGGCGTCTGCAGGACGCGTACAACGCGCTGCGCGGGCGGAACCCCCGCACTCGCGAGATCGAACCCGAGCAGCGGGAAAGAGAACTGGAGCGTCTCAAGGCAGGGCAGGTTCATGTCCTGAAGGCACTAAATTGGGACGAGTTTCTTAAGGTCTTGGAGCGGGCCGGATTCCGTTCGCGGGAAATGATTACCTCGCAAAACACGGTACTTTATGCATATGCACTGTGGCTCATCGGGCGCGTCGAGTTCAACGTTCCTATCGACGCCCTGCGAGAAATCATGGCGCGCTGGTTCTTCATGTCGCAGATCACCGGCCGGTATACCAATAGCCCCGAAACGCGTATCCAAGAAGACATCTCGCGCATTGAGGCTCTCGCGTCCAATCCGGCCGCCTTCATAGACTCGCTGAACGAACAGATCGAGTCAGCCGTCCCGCCTGACTGGTGGACCGCCACCCTGCCGGACAATCTGTTCACGTCCTCGACGAACGCCCCCGCATACGCAGCCTACGTCGCGGCACTTAACATCCTGGATGCCGACGTACTGCTTTCAACGCTCAAGGTCAAGGACTGGCTCAGCATGAGCCGGCGAACTGTCAAGGGCATCGAGAAACACCACCTGTTCCCGAAGGACTACCTGAAGACGAAGCTTGGCCTGACATCCACAAAGAAGATCAACCAAGTTGCCAACTTCGCACTTGTCGAGTGGTCAGACAATATTGGCATCTCCAACGATCCGCCCGAACGCTACTGGCCCGACCAGGTCGCTGACAAGAACATTGAAGGCCGGCGCCGCAAGAGACAGGAGGAGTGGCATGCGCTGCCCGACGGTTGGGCATCGATGGAATATGACGAGTTCCTAGCGAGACGCCGACGTCTAATGGCCCAGGTCACTCATGAGGGTTTCAAAAGACTGACGGACCCGAACTACGTTCCCGATCTCACCCGCCCGGCACCGGAACCGACGGCAGCGGAGCTGGTCCTCCCGTCGCTCATGGACATGGTCAGTGGGAGGATGCTACCCGCCGGAACCCTCGTGACAACCGTCGATGCCGAGGGAGAGTTGATCGGAGAGATCACAGAAGACGGCCAGCTCAAGATCGGCGAGCACGCCTACAGTAGTCCCGACAGAGCAGCACACGAGCACGGCTCCGACAGTGGAGACGGCTGGAATTACTGGCTCGCCCACCTCGGCGGTGAGCCGACTCCACTTGCAACATTGCGCGAGAGAGCAGCTAAATAGCCCGGACTGCCCGCGATGGATAGCCTCAACGGTCGCAGCAGATGAACGACGGAAGTGGCCGCGGATGGCCGCCGAATATGTGCCGAACTTTTGGCTTGCCCAGCTTGAGTATCCAGCTCACGGCCAGTTCGATCGCTCGTATACGAGACGGCTGTGCTACCTGCAGAGCTATACGGACAGGGGCTCCTCAAACAGGTGGCCGAGCCCGATGGTGACCTGCGCATTTCCGGGTCTGACCTGTGGATCGTGATCCCTTAAGCGGCTGGGAGCTGGGGTCCTCTTCGGGACCGGCGATGGGGAGCTGTGGTGTCCGTTGGCGCTGCCTCTCTGCCGCTAGCTCTCGGCCGGTGGCCCGGGTTCGCGGCGGACTCTGCTTCGAAGTCGGCATGGCGCTGATGGTTGTGCAAAACCTCTGGTACGCCGTGAAACTGGAATGCCCGCACGACATCAGGCATGGTCGGGAGACACCGAGGCGTGGGAACGTGCCAGGAATATGCGGACTGCGGGAAGCGCGAGGTTGGGGTCAAGTTTAGCCGCGGCCGCTAGCAGGCGGGGACTAATGCCGAGCAGGAATGCCTGGCAGATCCATCGATGTGCCCGCTTGGGTGCTTCGCCGCGCACGCCCGCTGCCAGCTCAGCCAGGACATCTTTACGGGCATGGGGCTCGAGTACGGCAAGGGCCTCATCGATAACAGGCCACAAACCTGCACCTGCCGCGATCGCGGCTACGTGGCTCGCCCGGCGTCTCTCGGGGCTGTAGGGAAGGAAATGTTCCGGTGCACGGACAGCGGCGAATCTCCGCAGCAGCCGCAGGGCCTCGGTCTCGTGGTGGTTCTTCGCCGCCACGGTGACCAGTTCGCCGACCGAGGTGAGGCTGCTGAGATGAGGGCTGTCTGCCACTTCGGCCAGCAGGGACGCCGCGAGCGGAGGCGGTCCCGCCGCGCAGGCGGCCGCAGCCACAGCGGCCAGCCGCTCCGTCCCGCTCTCAGCCGCCTGGATCAGCCGGGCAGCTGCGGCGGCTTGATGCAGGAGGGACGTAACGCGAGCCTCGTCACCGAGCTGGGCCGCCACGGCAGCGAGGTCGAGCAGGCAATCGGTACGACCTTCGTCGGGCAGACCCTGAACGTCCTGCGCTGCTTGCCCGAGTGCCTCTCCGCCCGCAGCCAGATCGCCACGGCGGAACGCCGCAGCCGCGCAGCCGCCTAGGGCGCGGGCGCGATCGGCGGGTAGTGGCAGCTCTCGAGACTCGCGGAAGGCTCGCTCCAGAGCATGATCCGCGACAGCGTGATCACCAGCGTCATGGGCGATCACTGACAATTCCGCCCACAACTCTGCGCGTGGTCGGCCGTCGTCGAGGGTTTCCGCCAGGTCCAGGGCCGTCGGCCAGTGGTCCGCCTCGGCGGCGGTGGTGGCGGCTGCTGAGATTAAGTCGTCTGCATCCCACGCCAGCGTTTCAACGCCAGCGCACTGGAGCACGAGGCTGATTCCGTCCTGGAGATCGCCGGAGGCAATCGCCGTCAGGGCGGCCGTGGCTGTCACGTGACTTCTTTCTGGGCTGGGGCTGAAATCGCTCATCAGGTCGATCGCGTCGCGCCACCGGTCGGTCTGCGCCCAGCATCGGGCGACCTCGTAGCAGGCACCCGTCGGGGGACCGTGATCCCTGACGCCATCCAGTAGCCGGTCGGCGACGTCGTGCAGACCCGACCGGGCCGCGCCGACTGCCAGCGCACCGAAATCCTGCGTTCTGGTGGCCAGGTCGGAGCTGACGGGCGCGTGGCGTAGCACTTCCTCAAGCTGGCCGTGCCGGGCTGCCACCTCAACGATCTCGGCCAGGAACGTGCCTCCCGGTTCGTCCATAATGCCGTGGACCGGGAACGCGCCGCCCACGGACGACGTCCACTCAAGTTCCGCTTTGAGCTCACGGCATCGGACGTAGCGTTCCGCGGCGGCGATAACCGGAACAGCCGCGCGGCCACCCGCAGCGGCCGCGCGCTTGGCAGCGGAGACCACGCGCGCCTCACCGCCCTCAATCAGGTCCAAGACGTGCGTCACCGGATGCTGGTACTCGTCGATGAGCGCGGCTGCCTCCGGGTAGGCACCCGCGCTGATGGCTGCCCGGATGGCGTCGAAGGGGTCGGCGGCCGTGCCGGCCGCCCCGGCTGCGGACAATGCCGGGCGCTGGGACGCCGGGCCCTGGGACGCCGGGGGTGAATCGGGCGTGGCCTCTTCCCGGGCACGGGCGGCCATATTGCTCGAACCGGGCTCGGTGCTGCTGCCGGCGTAAACGGGGATCGCCTGGAGCCGGCTGGCCAGTTCCTCGCTGCCGAGTGCGCCGACCGCCTCGTCCAGGCGGCGCTTCAGGCTCACCGGCTGGGGAATCCTGGCCAAGCGGATGATGCCGAGGTTCACCCGCGCCACATCACCGATGGCAGCGGCGCACTCGATGGCGAAAACCCAGCGCCCCAGGTGCCCCGCCGGAGGCAGCAGCGGCAGCAGGGACCAGATTTCTTCGCCTGCCTCCCTAGCCAGCCCGACCCGGCCGAGGCGCACCGCGAGCTGCTGCAGTCTCAGGAAGAAATCTAGGACTGGTCCCTTATCGGAAGCCGGAGGCTCGGCGGGCTCACCGGGCTCCGGGGAGCCACCTGGTCCGCGGGCGTGTACACCGCTCGTGTCCGGAGCATGCCGTCGGCCGCCATCCCCGCCAGTCGGTCCTGCGTGGGCACGGGGGGCGGATTCGGCCGCCCGGTCCAGGAGATGGACGGCGCGATCACGTGAGCCAGCATCTGCGGCCATGGCCGCCAGGTCGATGAGCTTCCGGCCCCGTTCCGCCTGTTCGATGAGCCGGAGGGCAACGTGCTCCGCGTACTCCAGTTCCCCCGCCTGTGCCCAGGCAGTGACAAAGCTGGCGGTGTGATAGCTCGGCGGCGGGCTCAGCTCATCGAGCTGCCCGGCAAGCAGCAGCAGCGTTGCGAGATCAGCGGCAGGGTCGCCGGCGATCGCGGTCAGTGCGCGCCGCAAAGCTGCGGCTGCCGAGAGGACGGTGTTGGTGCGGCTTCGAGCCAGGTCCAGCCATTCTGGGGAAAGCGTGGTGGCCGTCAGCCGACGCATGTCGCCGCGGTGTGCTAGCAGCGACGGATATTCGTCAAGCATGAAGTCCGGGGTATCTTCGGGCCAGCCTTGCGCTGCGTACTGGTCGGCCATCACCAGCAGCCGGGCGATGTCGGTCTCAGCGGCTTCGGGGTCAGCGTGTTCGAGAAGTTCCTCTCGGAGCGTGTCGTGTGCCAGCGCGAAACGCGTCCTGCGGGCCCGGGGCCCGGGACTAAGCAGCCGGCCTGATGCTCCGCTCGTCAATGCCCGGTGCACAGCTCCGTCATCCACAACCGAATCGGGCCCGCGGATGACCTGGAATGTCTCCTGCTCGCCCAAGGGCCCGACGTCGGCGATCAACCGCAGGGCCCGCAGCGGGGTACCGCCCTCGTCGAGCACGGTCTCAAGGTCAAGCCGGGCCCGGTCCCGCAGTCCCAGTGCGTGGGGG
This sequence comes from uncultured Actinomycetes bacterium, assembly GCA_963786975.1. Lineage (GTDB taxonomy): Bacteria > Actinomycetota > Actinomycetes > Streptosporangiales > Streptosporangiaceae > Palsa-506. The sequence continues at coordinate 241,634 of CAWBBE010000001.1, forward strand.
CTTGGGTCGAGGTCCACCTGGTCACAGCGGGCAGCGTCAAGCAGCGGGTGGTCCGGCGGCACGGCGCGGGTAGGATCCGGATTCGGGCGGGTGAGCAGGAGCACGTGGGCGTGAGGCGGCGGGTCGTAGGGCAGCCGTGCGAGAAGAGAACTCGCGGTACTGCGCTCTTCGAACTCGTCCATGCCGTCGAGGAGCAGGAGCAGCGTCCGGCCCGCCGCCCGGCTCGCCTGACACACCCGCCGCCACAGTTGCTCGAATTCCAGGTCCCCGTCTTGCACCTGCTCGTACAGGAGGGCCGCGAGCTGATCCGCGACGGCAGCCCAGAGCTTGCCCGCCTGCGCCCCGCGAGCGCGGCTGATGAAGAAGGCAACGACGTCGACACCGGGGGGCGGGTCGGCGGCTAGTCGTGCCGCCAGCGCGGTCTTGCCCGCCCAGGGCGCTGCGCTCCACAGGGCATACGGTGTGGCAGAGCGCAGCCATTTCCCTAGCCTGCCCAGCTCGGCGTCACGGCCCAGCAGGTCGGGGCAGCGCGCGGCGAGTTCCTGGATGGTGGCCGCATAGGGTCGGCGGCGAGCTGGCACGGTGCGGGTCGTGATCCCGCTTCGAGCTAAGACGCCCATCACTGCCTGCCGGTCCGCGAGACTGGCTGTGAACTCCGGGAAACGCAAGGTCCGCTGAGTCAGGACTGCAGCAATCGGCACCCCGGTCAGGCGGTCACGGCCCCGGCGAGCCGTGACGACTACGCCGACCAGCGAGCCGTATACGAAGATGGCCGCACCTGATAGCCCCTTCCAGTCGATCTGCCTTGTCCCGCTTACCGAGCTGACCGTGAGGTCGAGCATTCCGGTCTTGTGATAGCTGCCCAGCTGTACCTGGCCCTGGACGGTGACCGTGTCCCGGAAGGGATGTCCGCTATCGCGGCGCCCCCCCTGATATCGCGGGAACCCGACGGCGCTGAATGGCACTGAGCCGTCTGCCAACCCCTCGGCGGTCGATGGCAGGAATCCCCACTCCGGGGAGCGGGAGATAGCCATCCCGGGGGAAAGTTCCTGCCGAATCTTCACAAGGGCAAGGTCGATACTGTCCGTTCCGTTCCAGACCACGTCGGCAGCCAGCGGCTCCCCGTCGGCCCGCGTGCCAAACCGGACGCAGAGTTCCTCAGCATCCGCGACGACATGCTGTGCGGTCAGTACGAGGTTGGGCCCGATCTGGTACCCGGAACCGTAGAGCCCGCTCGAGCCACCTGGCAGGATCTCGACAACCTGCTCAGCGATAGGCCCCTCGGCGTTGCTCATTCGACGGGCTGTCAGGCGGGTTGGTCAGTCGGGGATGTCATCGACATGATCCTTGACCAGCAGATCACCATCGGGTCCGATTGCCCTTAGGGATAGCCGCACCCGCTGAGCCGTACTCGATCGCTGGGTGCCCGCAGCAGCGGCGTCGAGCACCCAGAACCGCACCCCAGCGTGGCCGCCGTGCTCGCGGGAAGAGATCAGCTCAAAATCCAGTTCGAGCGCGTCCACGACGAACCTGACGTCCTCCTCCGCGCCCTCCCGGTGCGCTTGGGAGAGTTCCGCCCGTAGTGCCGCTAGCCACTCGGACAGGCTGACTCGTTCGCTTGTGGTCAACTGCGCCTCCCGCCGTGGGGCCGCCGGAACGGCCTGCGGCCATCATGGCATGCGCCCAGAGGCCGATCTACAAGTATGAATCGCTTGCCATCTTGCGCCAAGAGCGTGCCACTTCGATAGTGGACGGCAGGTGATGGCTCGTGTCATCTGGCCGAAAGAGTCGGACATTGGGGTGGGCGCGTGTACGACTTCGTCGTCAGCTTCGCCGAGCCTGACCGGGCCTGGGCGGAATGGATCGCCGCGGAACTAGCGGCTCGCGGTCACCGCCCACTGCTGTATCCGGCAACTCAGCCCAGCGGGACCGGAAGGGGGCTGGCGGACGCGGTATGGATTCCGCTGATCTCCCAGACATCAGACTCTGCCGCGATCTCACCTGCCTGGTGGTGGTGGCAGGGGCCGCACGGCGAAGTCGATCCGCATGCCCGGCCAGTTGTGGTCGCCGCCGGCGGGGAGGACCTCGACCCGTCGTGGCTCGATCTTGCCGCGATCGCCGCTGATCACGACCGGGTGCATGCCGCAGCTACTCTCTGTGGCTATCTCGGGGCATCACGCCAGGGACAGGCAGGCAACGTCTCGCTTTTTGGCTTTGACAGTCCCTTGTACCCGCCCGAACGGCCTGAGCTCTGGAACGTTCCGGCACGGAACCCGCACTTCTTAGGCCGCAGCAGAATGCTTGACCAATTGCGCGAAGGCTTTTATCTGAATCCGGGAATGCCACAGGCTATCGTCGGCGAGGCCGGCATTGGAAAGACCGTTCTTGCGATTGAATACGCGCACAAGCACCGCGACTCCTATCGATGCTGCCGGTGGATCGACGCGGGCTCGCCACCCGCCATCGGCGTGCAACTGGCGGCTCTGATGCAGAGGCTGGCCAGCGTCGCGCGCAGTGAGCATGACCGTCCCTCGTTGCTGATTCTCGACGGCACGGCGGATGGGAGCCTCGCCGCCAGCAGGGAACTCGAAGGCCGCTGGCATGTCCTGCTGACCGCTGAGGTCGCGGACGACGGCGACGCCAAGCCAGTGAAACTGGGGCCGCTGAGCCGCGACGACTCCCTGCGGCTCCTCCGGCAGCTTCTCCCGGCTAGCAGCCATGCCCTGGCCGAGCGGATCGTCGGACTGTCCGCCGCCGTCCCGCTCGCCGTCAAGTTGCTTGCCGCCGTCGCCGCCGCGGCGGACCACGATCACCCGATCGACGGACTCTGCGAGCGGGCCGCCGCTGCCGGTGCCGCCGACCAGGCAGCCGCCGTGCCGATCATCACCCGCCTCGCGCTGGAAACCCTTAACCGGGTACATCCGGCTGGCACGGAACTGCTGGAAATCCTCGCCTGCCTGGCTCCTGCACCGGTGCCGGTCGCAGCGCTGCACGCTGCCGCGCGGGCGGCGCCAGCAACGTTGTCCGCATCCCTGCGGGCCGAGCCAGACCTTTGTCATCTCGCGGATCCGCTGGTCAGAGCGGCTCTTGTCCGGCGAAGCCCTGAGGTGCTGATGCTGCAGGCAGCAGTACGACAAACGCTTGCCGAGACGTTCTCCACCGAACGGCTGCGCGTGCGCACTGGGCAGGCAGCAAACCTGGTGACCGCAGCAGCTCGCACTTATGATCACCGAAAGCCCTCTCCGCCAGCATGGGACGCCTTGCTTGCGCATCTTCTGGCCGCTTGCGACGCAGCGGTCACGCTCCCCACCGCATTCCCGGCCGCTACCGTCGCCGACTACCTGCACAACCGCGATGGCGGGAACATCAATCCGGCCGGCGTCATCAGCGCGCTCGACGCGGCGCGCCTCCATTACGCAGGGCATGACCAGCCCGGGCTTGCCCGGAGCCTGGCGGAACGTGCTCTGCGGCTGGCGGAACAGCATGCCCGGGATCACCCTGTCGACCTCGCGACCCGGCTGGTTAATCTGGCGGCCCGGCAACGGCTGTCGGGAGATCCGGGTGGCGCCCTTGACCTGCTTCAGCGAGCACAGGGAATCGCAACGGCTATCGAGGAACGGCTGCCCGGGGATGAAGCCCGGCTTCCGGTCGAGAGACCCAACCTGCTAGCTCAGCTTGCACTGACCCGCCAGGCCCTGGGCGAGCCTGAGACGGCGCTGTCGCTGATGGATCACCTGTGGCTACTCAACCGGAGCGGCGGAGTGCAGGGGACGCTCGACCACCTCGGGGCTGCGCATGTCCACGCCGGGCTGCTCCGGGCTGCTGGCCGGCCGGAAGAAGCCCGGGAAATGCTGCAGCAGTGCCTGCCCGAGCGACACTGGGAAATGACCGGGCAGGATCAGGTGACGGCGCTGGTGCAGCGGGACCTTGCGGCTGTCCTGCTCAAGCTTGGCAGGCCACAGGAGGCGCTGGCGATCCTCGATTCATGCGTTCCCGCGCTGCGAATCCACTTCCCGAACCAGGAGGCCCCGGTCACGGAGGCGCTCACGCTCCAGGCTGCCGCGCTGACGGCTCTGGCCCGAGCTGAGGAGGCGGTCGAGATATCCCGGGAAGCAGTCGCCATGGCGGAGCGCGCGCTATCGGGCGATGCGCTCGGCTCCGCACTGGGCGTTCACGCAGATGCGAACTTCCTCGCCGGGCAGGTGGATGCTTCCCTGGCGCTTTATCGTCGGGCGATCGCAACGGCTGACCGGGCAGAATGGCCGGCCGGGCGGCGAGCTGATGTCCGCTGCCGCTACGCGCAGGCCTGCACGAAAACCGGTGCATTTGACACAGCGGCGGAGACGCTCGAGGAAGCGCTCGGCCTCCTGGCATCCTCACCGGGCGCCGATCCGGAACGCGAGATCTCGCTGCTCTATGATCTCGCCCACGCCGAGCTCAAGCGGGACCGCCCGCAGGTCGCCATCACGCAGCTCGAACGCGCAGAAAGACTGATCAGCGGGGTCCCCGAACTGCCTGCACCAGCGGTCCTGGCGAATCTCAGCCTGCTGGGCCAGGCCCTGACCCGCTCCGGCCGGGCACCCGAGGCCGTTTCCGTCCTGAGGTCGGCCTGGCTGCTGGCCGAGCGGACGTGCGGGCCACGCAGCAGCGACACCCTGCGGCTGCAGGCAGCACTCGCGCTCGCCTACAAGAGCGCAGGCCAACCGGACGAAGCGCTCGAACTGTGTGACCGCGCTATCGCTACGTGCCCGGGGCCGGAGACCGACGACATGCTGCTCGGCGAGCTGGGCCAGGCCCGAGGCGAGGTGCTGCTCGCCCTCGGATCTCGCGCGGACGCCCTGGAGGCATTCGATGCGGCTGTCAGCGCCACCGAGCAGGCCATCGGGCTGGCGCACCTATCACTGGCCGATCAGCTCCGCAGCGTCGGGAGCGCCTTGTACGATTCGGGCGACCCGGCTCAGGCATCCAGCCGATTCGGCCGTGCACTCCAGCTCTACCGCGACCTCCTGGGGGCGGAATCGCTGCGCTCTGCAGCATGCCTGGACGACCTCGCGCGCAGCTGGGTCCAGATGGGATTCCCGGCTCATGCGGTGCCGCTGCACGAGGAGGCCCTTCAAACCGCCGAGCTACATCTGGACACCAGCCACCCTGTCATCGCGATCCGCCTGCACAACCTTGGTTTCGCGCTCATCAGGGCAGGACACCCAGCTGCTGCGATCCCGCATCTGCGGAGGGCGGTGTCGATCGACGAGACAGCGTACGGTCCTGATCACGCTGAGGTTGCCACCGACATGCAGACACTCGCCGAAGCCCTGGACCTCGCCAGCCGCCCTCAGGAAGCCCAGCTGTGCCGCGAACGCATCACCCACATGGCGCAGAAGCCGAAAGGCGGCTTGGAATAGAGGAATGCGGCTCAGCGACGCTGCCCGCGCTTGTCGGCATCCGGGTGAGTCGGCTAGCATCCGGCACCGCTCAGCACACATCTAGGACCGGTAGGCACGTGGTGAAAGCTCACGCTGCGATAGTGGCACTCGGTGATGTAGGCGTACGCAACAGCGGCCGGCCGCCGACTTGGGCGGCTCCTCCAGAGAGTTGCACCTGGAGCACGCCGAATACGTGCCAAACTGGTTACCCCGGTCGACATCGGACCAGGTTAGAACGGGTTGGCATGGCCGTTTACAAGACGGCTGCTCTGCCTGCTGAGCTACACCGGCGGGAACTTGGTGCATGCTAGCCGACCCAGGGCCCGGCGTGCGCATTCCCCGCCTGACCTGCAGGCTTGCGTGCGCAGTGGCCACCGGGTGCGCAGGACGACCCGGCCGGGGTTGCGCAGGACGGCCATCGGCACCATCTTCGCCGCGCCGAAATGCCAATTCGGGATGCAGCTGACCGGCCGTCATCAGCTCAGGACACTAGGATCTGGATATGCCGCTGGAGGTGCCGGGCGAGGACTTCGACCTGCTGGCGGATCGTGTCTGCCGGGCGGCGAGCGCCTATCTCGTCGGCCTGGACGGGCGTGCGTCGTTTCCGGAGACGTCTGGGTCAGTGACGGCCGGGCTGTTTGAGCGGCCGCTGCCCGAACAGGGTGCGGGAGGCGCGGCGTTCGACGACCTAGCTGTGATCGCCGGTCATTCGCGACCGGGGAACGCGCGGTTCTTCGGTTACGTGCTGGGATCCGGTGAGCCGGTCGCGGCGCTCGGGGATCTGTATGCGTCCGTGCTGAACCAGAACGTGACCGCGTGGCGGTCGGCGCCGGCCGCGGTGACCGTCGAGCGGGCGGTCGTGCGCTGGCTCGCCGAGGCCATCGGGTGTGCAGGCTTCACCGGCAGCCTGGCCGGTGGCGGATCATCGGCGAACCTGATGGGCCTGGCGATGGCACGCGAGGCCAAGGTGCCTGCGAACGAAGACGGCGCCCGGCCGGGCGCGGTCTATGCCTCCGCCGAGGTGCACATGTCCGTGGCGAAGGCGCTGGCGGTGCTCGGCCTCGGCCGCGCCAGCCTGCGGCTCATCCCGGTGGACGAGGCGTTCCGCATGCGTACCGACGCGCTGGTAGCGGCTATCGAGCGGGACCGCCGCGCGGGCATCCCGGCGATCGCGATCGTCGCGTCGGCCGGTACGACGAGCACCGGCGCGGTCGATCCGCTGCGGGAGGTCGCCGGCGTCGCGCGGGCTTTCAGCCTGTGGCTGCACGTGGACGGCGCCTACGGCGGCCTGGCCGCGATGGCTGTCCCCGGGCTCTTTGACGGCCTGGGCGAGGCGGACTCGATGTCTCTCGACGCGCACAAATGGCTGTATCAGCCGCTGGATTGCAGCGTGCTGCTGTACCGTGACCCGGGCGCCGCGCGCCGCGCCTTCGCGTACACAGGCGAATATGCCGAGAGCCTGTCCGACGACCCAGTCGAGAGTTTCGCGTTCTTCGAGGAGTCCCTTGAGCTGTCCCGCCGATTCCGCGCGCTCAAGCTCTGGCTGTCGCTGCGCTATCACGGCATCGGCCAGTTCCGCGCCGCGATCCGCAAGAACCTCGGCCAAGCCCAGCTGCTGGCTCGGCTCATCACTGCCGAGCCCACGCTGGAGCTGCTAGCGCCAGTCGAGCTCAGCACGGTCTGCTTCCGCTGGAAGGGCACCACGGAGGCGGAGCTGAACCAGCGCAACACGGCGATTTTGCGCGAAGTACTGCGCCGCGGGCACATCTACTTGTCCAACGCCAGCATCCACGGCACGTTCGCCCTTCGTGCCTGCATCGTGAACCACCGCACCACCGACGCCGACATCGGCGCCGTCGCAGGGGAAGTGCTGGCCGCCGCCGCAGCCACCGCCTGACAGAAAGGCGGCCAGCCGGCCACCCCACAGGCTGCTGTCCCGGCGGCCCTTACGGGGCCCGGTCGGCGGACCCGCGCGCGGACGCGGCCATGCCCAGATCCAGGACGTGGAGGGTCGCGCCGGTGGTGAGCACGGCGAGGGTGGTACAGCCGGCGGGTGCGGGCTGAGTGGTGACCGATGCGCGCAGGTCGCCGACGAGCTGCCCGCCGCTGTCCGGATGCAGGCGCCATACGCTGCCGTCGAGCAGCGTGATCACCGGGCCGTCTTCGGTGAGCACCGGCGCGGTCGGCGCCCCGGTGCCGGCGGACCGGTAGGGCCCGTACGCCTCGCGCAGGCCGTGCAGCGGGTAATGCGCCGTGATCTGGCCGGTAGCACGGTCGAGGTAATGGACGATGCCGTCGCCGGTGACCAGGATGATCGCGTCCTCGGTGACTAGCGGCGCGGCGGTGGAATAGCGTCCGTGCAGGGTGGTACGCCAGCGCACCCGCCCGGTGCCAAGGTCGAGCCGTTCCAGGCTTGGCGTGGCAGTCCGCAGCACCAGCGCGTCGCCGTCGCCGATCGGGGCCAGGGAACTGGAGGGCGGCGGCGTGCCGGGCGGGTCGGTCCAGGCGAGGCCGGCGTCTGCCAGGCGTAGCGCGGTCAGGCCCAAGCCGGGACCGCCGAAGGGCAGCACCGCGAGCTGCGGGGTGACCAGGCCCGTCCCGTAGGTCAGTAAGGTATCGGGGGAACCAGGGCCGCGGAGTTCCCAGCGCAGTCCTCCGCTGGCGAGATCCAGGCAGGCGACGGCGCCGATGTCACCGGTGATCACCTGGCCCTCGGGAGTGACCAGCGGCGCTGCGAGGAGGCGGCGCTGGTGCCTGCCCGGGAGCTGGTATGCCCACCGCTGCTCGCCGGTCGCGGCGTCAACGGCTGTCAGCCGGCCAGGCGGTGCTGGAGACCAGCACCTGGCTACCGGCGGCGCAGATGCCGGTGACCGGCTCCTCGGCGGCGCGCGCCGTCCACGCCGGGCCGGTCACCGGGTGAACCCGGCTGACCAGGCCGGCGCCGTCACCGGCGGTCGCCGGTGCCAGCACAGTACCGCCGTCGGCAGCAACGGCACCAAGGTGCTGACTGTGCCCCAGCTGATAACTGGCAACGACGGCCCCGGCGGGAGGCCGGCCGGGGCTGCGGGCAGGCGGCCGGGCAGCCGGTGTCCGGACTGCCTCATGCCGCAGCCGCGCCGAAGCCCCCTGCCAGGTGAGGGTGATCATGCGCCATTGCGGAGGCGACCAGTCCAGCCCCCCGAAGCCCACGGCGGGCGTGCTGAGGAAATGGCAACCGCCGACGGCGCGCTGCGCGTCAGCATGCCAGTGCCCGGTCACGACGGCGAGCAGCCCGGGCGGGCCGGCGCTGCGGCGCAGCACGGCGAGCGTGTCGTCGCCGGGCTGATCGTGTGCCAGGACAAGGACGGGCAGGCCCTGGTCGCGAGTCGCGAGATCTGCGGCGGCGAACTGCCGCTGCTCTGCGGAATCAATGCCGCACCAGGCGCTGAACCAGTCCAGGGCCACGACGTGAACACCGGCCAGGTCAGCTGACCACCAGCGAGGGCCCATGGCCCGCTCGTAGCGGGTCACCGTCGCGCTACCCAGGAATCCTCCGCCGCGCGGGGCGTCGCCGGGCTCCGGCTCATAACGATGACCGCAATGATCGTGATTGCCTGGCAGAACCTCGACCGGCAGCGGAGCTGCCGCGATCACCTCGGTGAACAGCTGGAATTCGGCCGGCGTGCCATGATCGGTGAGGTCGCCCGTGATCACGGCCAGGTCAGCGCCGGCTGCCGCCGCAGCCGCCAGCGAGCGGCGCAGGCCGCCCAGGGTATCGGCGCGGTCGCCATAGCGGACGGCGAGCCCGGCCGGGTTCCCCTCCAGCCCGCTGACATGAGGGTCGGTGATGTGCGCGAGGCGCACCGCCGACCGTGGCACGGACCCGTCGCCGGGCGGCCGCGATTGCAGGCGCAGCGTCACGGGCCGGCCCGGCCTTGGGTGAGCCCACCATCCGCCGCCCGGCCACGCCGCCGGGCGGCGGGCCCACACCGGGCGGCCGGGCACCGCGGCCAGCGAAAAACAGCCGTCGCTGCCGGTGACCGCCCAGCGCCGGCCGTCGCTCACCGCCAGGCCGCCAAGCGGCTCGCCGCTGTCGCCCAGCACGCTACCCGTGACCTGCATTCTCTCACCCGAGCCTGGCTGAGGATCCGTACCTCCCGGAAGGAGGAACGGACCGGGACCACCCATGTCGTGCAGACAGGACTTCCCAGAGATCCCTCCCTGCTTTGCCAGTCTGCCCCGCGTGCGCCCGCCCGCGTGCGGAGCCGCCATGCGACAGAGCACCCGCCGCGCCCCTGACCACGCACACCAGCATGCCGCGTGGCGGGCCAGCGCAACAGGGCCACCATGCGGCAACTTCCGTATAGGCCCACTGCGAGCTGGCGACTATTATCTGTGTACGGGGCCGGCGATGATGGCTGGTGGAGGCCGACATTGAGCGACAAGACATATCTTCAAATGGTTGGCGCTCGGATTCTCAGCGAGGCGAATGACCTGAAGCGGGATCTGCCCATGCTCGCTGCGGATATTAATTTCGACCCGGAAACCTTGGCCAAGGTCGTAGCAGGCACGACTTCCTATGAGGCGGCCGACACCGTCATCAGGAGGATGGGGGAGACGTACCCCATTGATGAGGAAGCGCTGCGGCTGGTCAAGGACGACTGCGATGCCGGGATCAAGATCATGCGGGCGGACGAATCAGCGCAATCCAGTCGGGTTTTCGAGCGGCCGGATAGGTACGGCAATCTCACGCCGTATTATGAGTACCGTGACACTGCATTCTCCAGATTATCACCATTCCGGCCAGAATGGATCCGGCAGCTCAGAGTCGTGCAGGATTCGGATCCGGAGAACCTCGACGTCGCCTTCAACCAGGGGCACTTCCTGCACCAGTACAGCATGTACGTCGGGCCGGTGAATCACTACTGGGAGATCGATGGCTGCCGGTACGGAGCGGAGATGAACACCGGCGACTCCAGCTACACCACACCATTCCGGCCGCATACCTTCACTGCCCGGTCGGCTTCCAGCCAGGCGCTGATCCTGGCGATTACCTTCGGCGGCAAGGTGTGGCGTGCGCAGCGCGAGCTGTACGCGCTCGGTGACCGGGTGAAGTACTACATTGCACCACGTGGGAGCCTCGCCGCCACTTCCAGATTCCTGATCCGGCAGCAGCTCGAGAACGCGGCCATGACGGTCGAGCAGCTCTGCGGGATGCTCCGGGCCGCCGGAAGCGGGCTGCGGCCGGAGGTGCTTTGCGATGACGATGCAGAACTTACAGATCACGACATCCGGGACATCGCGAGTGCGCTGGGTGTGGACGAGCGCAGTCTCGATGCGGGGCGGAATGACTCTGAACCGGATGTACTCATCAAGCGCTGCAATGGGGATGAAGATTATCCGTACCCGAGCCGGGACGACCATCGGTACACGGTCACTCAGATGGTCAGCACATGCAGAATGCCTGCGATGCGCGGCTGCCGCATCAAGGTAACGGCGAGCGACAATAAGCTTCGGGACGGGCTCACCAGCGGCCTGCACGGGTGGATATACAACTACAGCGAGTCAGCGGCCAGGCTGGCGTGGTCAGACGGATCCGCAGAGCGCGAGACGCGGTTCGGCCCAGGCGACTCCGCGTATATCCAGCCGTTCGTACGCTGCGCGTTCTCCCGGGCCGACCGGGATGCAGCAGAACTATGCCTGGTCCGGGTGGCCGGGTACATCGCCGAGGACACACAGCGTGAGCTCAACCGGTTCCCATCGATCACGCGCGCCGTGCGTGAGGACAGGCGATGGTATTAGCGTCGGGAGATCGTGGCGCAATCCGCCGCGGGTTGGCCGCTTCCCGGAGCGGAGGGTGAAGGTGGCGCGGCCGGGCTTGCGGCGGCCCGGGGGCCGACCGCCGCACGGTTCACCCGCGTGCGCTGTCACCTGCCCGGCGGCAGGTCAATGACCTGGCCGCGGATTAAGGGCAGGCCCAGGGGGTAGCTAGCGCAGCCCCGTGATGTCCTTATCCGAAGCCCCGGAGCGTCTTGAGAACCATCGTGCGCTGCTCTGCGTCCAGCATGTCGACATTGGCTCGGTAGCAACGCGCCGAGCGAGCCATCCTGCGGAGTTGCTCTCTCATCGAGTGCAGGATCCGCGCATATCTGTCCAGATCATAATCATAGTACGCCAGCAGGTCGTCCTTTAGCCCGTACGTGGTCACGGCCCAGGCAAATTGGTCGAGGAATACCTCGGCCGTCTGCGCCGTGATCATGTCGAGGCCGGGCGGCCTTTTGGGGTTGTAGTCGACAATGACCAGATTCCGCAGGGCAGCCTGGGAGACCGCCTGGTGCCCGAAAAGGGTCTCGGCGCCGGCAATGTAATCACCGCCCTCCAGGTGGGCGGTCAGCCGCCGCTCCGTGATCAATTCGCCGAAGCATTCGTCCGGCCGGACCCGCATGGAGGACGGGACGCCATGGACTGTGCCGTGCTTGATGAGGACGTGCGTGTTCGCCAGGAACCGGGCGCCGTTGAGGCACGCCTGCGCGAGGAAGACTGTCTTTCCCCCGCCGTTCCGGCCGCAGAGCAGGGTTACCCCGGCCTGCGGTTGCTCGAAGGCGGCGGCCTTGAGGTGCAGGAACCCGTGGTCGGCCGAGAAGATGGTAAGCAGGTGCTTGACGAAGTATGGCCAGACAGTCCGCTCCAGCGAGCGGCCGAACACATACATGCGGCGGCCGCGGGTGATCAGGTAAGCGGGGTCGCCAAAATAGTGCAACAGATATGAGCCCTGCCGGAATCGTTTGGCGCGGAACGTATTATCGGTCAGTGCTGTTATCAGCGCGATGTCAACATCGTCCCGGCTTACGTCGATACAGTAGATCTCGTAGTCCACGGCCTCGCCGTCGGGCAGAAAACGGGAAAAGTAGGCGTAGGCCGGAAAGTCGTCAAGGTTAGTGGCCAGCCGAATCTTGATCAGGTTCAGATCTATGACGCGAGAGGTCCTGACTGTAATTTCAGGAACTTCTACACTCATGGGTCGGCCCTCCAATAGGACTGGGTCTCAGGCGATACGGCTGAACTCGAGGTCAGTGGGCCAGGCGGCGGTCTCCTCGAAGAGAAACTCCAGGTCTGGCAGCGGCGGGCGGCCAGGCATGATGAAGCACTCCGCGCCGCGCCGAGCGCACGCGACCAGGGCGTCGAGTTTGCCGCGCATGGCGCCGGTCGCGTCCCAGTGACCGGCTTCCCAGAGCGCGTCGTAGGCAGGTGCCGGGTTAGCGGCATCCACTTCCCTCATCACCGCGGTACCGCGCGATCCGCCGGTGATGATCCCCGGGACATCAGTCAAGGCGACGACCCGCATGCGTGCGCTGAACACCGTGAGTAGCAGCTCAGGTATCCGGTCGCTGGACAAACAGCGGAGGGAGCCGTCGCTGCCAAGCACGCAGTCGGCCGATAGCACCGGCACCGCGCCATGGCGGAGCAGCGCACGCACCATGTCCATGTGAATCTCAGCCGAATCGGCGGCGGCTCCGCACATGGCAGCGAGCTGGAGCGGGAAGGCGTTCACGCCGGCTTCGGTCAGTGCGTCCGCCCAGACCCACCTGACCTGGGCGGTCTCGTGGGTGAGGCGTAGGAGTGAGAACCCCCCGGAGCGGCTTCGCTCCCGGATGAGGCGATGAACGTCTGCCCCGCCGCCGGAGATCACGATGACCCGGCCAGGGTGACACTGGGCGAGCGCGGCGAGGGTTTTCGCGTATACGGCGATCACGTCCCTGTTGAGGCTCAACCCCGCGTTCTTATCCGAGAACAGGCTTCCGCCAACCTTCACGGCGACGACTTCGGGTCGCAATTCGATCTCCTCTGCGGGTCTGCTCCTCCGCTGTGATGTGCCAGCGGCCCGCCCTGTTCAGGGCGCGACTCAGGACGGGAACCCAAGCGCGTTTCTCACTCGGGCAGGACGACTGGGAAGTGAGTGGCGCTCAGCTGGGCCGCACGGCGTCGTGCTAGCCAGGTGCCGGCGGCAGCGGCGATGGCAAGGATCAGGCTGTAGAGCAGCCAGCCGGCGGCGCCCAGGGCAACGATGCCCGCCATGGCCGCAGGGCCCGCGATCGCGATCAGGGCCCAGCTCAGGTCGAAGGCGGCAAGATACTCGTTCTTCCGGCCTGCGGGCGCCAGCTCGTATGACAACGTCCACCAGGACGGGGATTCCAGCAGTTCGCCGCAGGTCAGGGCCACGGCCGCAGTCAGGAGCATGATCACGGCCAGCCACGGCGACACCGACGGGGCGAGCGCCAGGATCACGGCCATCACCCAGAAGGCGACCGCGCTAGCGCGCACCGCTCGGATCGCCGTGCCGACCTGGTTGATCTGCTTGGAGAACCGATACTGCACGGCGACCACCAGCAGCGTGTTGATCACGACCACCACGGCGACCGTCCAAGCGGGGATGCGCGGATGCCGCAGCACCAGGAGCGGGAGGCCGACATCGAGCACGACCAGGCTGCTCCCGAACACGGCGGCGCAGGCGATCAGGCCGAAATACTCCAGGTCCCGCAGCACCGACCAGTCCGTCCCGCCGGGTGCCTGCGGCGGGGAGCCCAACCGGAGCCGGGTCAGGCACACGGCCCCGGCCACAAAGGACGCCCCATTCGCCAGCAATGCCAGGCGCAGCGCCACCGGCGATCCAGTGGCCAGTATTAAAGCGCCCAGGCCGCCGGCGGTCAGGTAGCCAATATTGCGCAGGGCCCTGAGCGTGCCCAGCGCCCCGGCCCGCTCGTCCTCACCCAGCGCGGTGACCGTCAGCGCCTGGTTGAGGCCGTTCGCGCCGGCCCGGCCACGGCGCCGACCGCGCCGATCACGAGCAGAGCCACCAGGCCGTACGAGAACGCCATCACGAAGTAGACGGCGGCCTGGACGAGTTTGGCCGCAGTCACGAACCTGACGACCCCGAGCCTGCCCGCCGCGGCCCCGTTGGGCACGGCGGCGATCAGTTCGCAGGCTCCTGCGATCGATAGGATGAGGGCAAGGCCAGCGGCACTGATGCCAGCCACCTTGATCGCGTAGAACGGCAGGCAGACTGCGGCAAGGCCGGTGCCCGCAGCGTCAGTCGTGGCGTTGATGGCAAGAAGCCTGATAGGTCCCCGTGCCGCGAGCGCATCCCACCAGCCCAGAGAGGCCAGCGTCCGGCGCAGGACCGAGCGCGCCGGGGGTTCACTCAACGAAGCCCCTGTCATGCAGCTGTAAGAGGAAGGCACGCACCACGTCCAGGCCCCGGGCAGGGGTCAGGCCGTAGCGGCTGGTCACCTCGACGGCGATCTGCCGGACAGATCTCCCGCTGCCGACCAGCGACCAGATAAAGGCACCTGAATCGTTCACCTGATAGCCGTCGTGATAGGTTTCGATAAGGGTTCCGTCCGGGGAGCTGCGGGTATACGTGCCGAGCACTCGCATCGGTTTCCAGTCATTGTCAATCATGCGTTTTGCCTTCCACGGTGAGCAATAGCCGCTGGGCGACGCGAGCAGCCTTCTCGGCCCATCCGCTGGGGTCATCGACTGCGCCGCTCATGGTGATCAGCGCCCAGGCATCCTCGGTGCTGATCTCGCTCGGATTGGTGGCTACCAGGCGCCGGTACAGCCACTTGCGCTTGATGGAATAGTCGCCGTAGGTGGCCAGCAGCGCTTCGACTGAACCGAGCAGAGCTTCATGCGCGCTCAGCAGCGCGGTCTGCGCGTCGCCCGAGACAAGAAGGCCGCCCACGTCCTCGAGGTAAGTCTCGGCGGAGAGCTTGCGGTTCTCCGCCAGCCAGAGCCCGTATCCCGAGCGGTGGATCGCATCACGCCGCTCCTGCCACCAGGCCACACCGTGCAGCGGGCGCCCGGAAGCCAGCCGGTGCAGCAGGTCCTGCTCCCACTGGCCGGGCTCCGGGGCCTCCTGGCTGGGAGTCCCATCGGCGAACCAGCTGATCACCTCGTCGATCTGGCTGGCCCGCCAGACCTCGATGTCTGCCCGGAACGGACCGAACTCGCCAAGCACGATGTGGATCACAGGATCCTTGGTGGACACGCGGCGCTCGAACGCCTCAAGGTCCCCATCGAGGGGGAGCTGGGCGTCGGTCACCACGTAGAGGTCGAGATCGCTGGCGGCGTGCCCCCAGCCCTGGATGATCGAGCCGGCCGCGTAGACGCTCAGCGCATTCCGGAAGGCGGGATAACGTGTGGCTATCTCCTCGTATGCGGGTATCTCGCCCCCCCTGGCCCGCGCCTGCGTCAGCATTGTCCGGTGCGTCTCGGCAGCCTCCGACCCGCTCCCGAATCGCAATCTGATCACGGGCTCCTCGAAATTCATTCCTGGTCTCCCTTCATGGACGGCGGGCCACGGTCTGGCTTCACGTCGTGTAGAGGTTCGCTCTCTCCATCGCCCGCAGGCGCTGGTAGTCGCGGACGACATCGCTAGGATCAGCTGCGGCCAGGTACACGAATCCGGGGGAACCGATCAGATCCACGGTGGGTTCAAGATGGGCACCCACCTGCACGGAAGAGGCGGCCGCGACCGCGGTGGGGAGCGCAGACACCCTGGTGAGCCAGTCAAGCGAGCGCACCTGGCCAACGCTGCGGTTCACGAAGGCGACGTTGCGCACGGTACCCGTCCATCGCAGCGCCAGGTCATCAAAGGACTCCAGGCAGGCGGGGTCGAGCAGCACGGAGGCGAACAGGCTTGTTTGTGACACCCCGGAATACTTTTCCACCACCCATGGAATGGTCGCGCCGCCGAGCCTGGCACCCGACTCGATCAGAACCGGCCCGCGCTCGGTGAGAATGACCTCGGTATGAGCTGCAGAAGACTCGATGCCGAGTGCGTCCAGGACGTCGAAGACGAACCGGCGCAGTGCGGTCGCCCGTGGGCTGTCCATATTTAGCGGGAATTCGAAATCGTAGATTGGGCTCCTGCCGGGGCCGAGAGCCTTTGTATATGTCCAGGCCTCGGCAACTCGGTGTATGCTGCGGTGCGATACGGTGTTGAAGTAGTATTCGACACCACGCAGCCGTTCCTGCACGATTGCGGCCTCGTTTGGGTCACCGTAGAGATTACCGGACTTCAGTATCGCCTCACAGGCGGCGCGGACTGAATCCGCATTGTCACAGAAGCGCACGTTGTCTGTTCCCGCACTAGCCGGCGGTTTCACCACGACTTCAGCAGGGCCAGCCGAGGTGAACCAGGCGGTTGCCTCGTCGGCATTGTCGAAAGCCTCGCCAGGTGGCACGGGAATGCTGGCTGCCCTGGCTGCGGCAGCTGTCAGCCGCTTGTCACGGCGGCACAACGCGGTGCTGGGGTGATTGCCGGGCAGACCGAGCGCATTGCCCAGGGTGTCGGCAAGGATGACGCCTGATTCCGTGCCCGCGACCACCCGGGTAACGGCGAGATCCGTGAGTGCCGCTACGAGCTGCGACTGGTCCTCCGCATAACCGAGGTCCACCTCGTAGTCGTCCGGGTGAAACCCCCGGATGAAGTAATCCGGTACAGTGCGGTGGCTCTGCACGTGAATGCAGCTCGCGCCTCCCTGGCGCACCGCCTGGACGAGCGCGCTCCCGGTTGAGTAGCCGTCAACGATGGCAAATCGCATGATTCCCCCTACCGTTGGTCAGCGTGCACAGCGCGGCGTCCCGACCGGGTGAGGTGCAATTCACAACTGCCGCTCCAGTGCTGCCAGGGCGGCTTCCGGGCTGATTGTGACGGGGTTCCGGTCGCAGCGGCCACGGTATCCCAGGCCATATTTGACCAGCGTGGGCAGATCGGGCCGGCCGACCCCATAATCCCGCAGCCGCGCCGACCATCCATTTTCTGCGAGCCCGCCGCGGAGGATTGAAGGTACCTGTATCGGACTGACTTCCAGAGAGCTGGCGATATCCGTGAGCCGGTCGTTCACAAAACCACTCCCCAGGGGGTGGGAGCAGGACGAGCCGGCCTTCGCGAAGTTATGCTCATAGAGCCAGCACAGGTGCATCATGCAAGCGACGCCATGCGGAATTGAAAACTGGGACGTGAGCCGGTAGGCAAAAGCGTGAGCCGCGGTGGTCCGGGTGATACTGATCGCCGCGCCGGCCCGAAGCGAGACGCTCGCCAGGGTCATCCGCTGCGCCCCCGTCAGTGGATCCAGGCGGCGCCCGAGCAGGGGCGCGGCGAGGCGAAGCGCGGCGATCGAGTACTCGCGGGATGCGGGCGTGGACGCGACGCTCCATAGCGATTCCACCGCATGGCTCACCGCGTCCATCGCGCAGCTGCTGGTGACCGGGAGCGGGCATGTGCCAGCGAGCACCGGGTCGACGATTGCCAGGTTCGGGGCAACCTCGGGGAAGTCGAGCGAGAGCTTCTGCTGGCCATCAAAGAGAGTTGCGAACGGGGTGACCTCGCTGCCGGTGCCGGCGGTGGTGCAGATGACGATCAGCGGGATCAGCGGTGAACGGAGCGTGCCGCGGTCTCCCTGCAAGGCCCGCCGGGCGCCGGCCCGGTCGGCGGGGAGGATCCGGATCGCTTTCGCCGCGTCCATCGCGCTGCCGCCGCCCAGGCCGATGATGAGGTCTGGCTGCCATGAGTCCCGCAGGGCGCAACCGCGCAGGACGTCGTCCAGGGCGGGATTCGGGGCAAAACCCGAGAACGCCTGGATCCGCCAATCCGCCAGCTGCTGGCTGATCCGGGTGGCGGAGAACTGCCTGCTGCTCGCCACGATCAAGATACGGCTCGGTGAATGTCGCCTCACCTCGTCGGTAAGCCGTGCCATCGCTCCGGCCGCGAAGATCACGGCCCGGCACGCCGGGGTGCCGGCTGGTGGCGGGGGCAGACGACTCGGCTGCGCGGCCGGGGCCAGGGCCAGGGCCGGGGAGCTGGCACTCGCCTGGGCAGCTACCGGGCGTCCGCTCGCTGGCGTCACGGCGGTCGCGAAGCGCCGGAATATCTCCCTCGTTGGCAGCGCTGAGGTCGCCCGGGCTGGCGCCTGGCCGGTACCCGGGCTCACCCGTACCGCCAGCAGGTGCGGCCCGGGGACCCCGTCGACGACGTCGAGTGCCCGGCGGATCTCCTCGCCGGTGGCGGCGAGCTGGGCCGTGGCGTAGCCCGTCGCGCGGGCGACCTGCGTGAAGTCCGTCGTGGCCGACGATGTAAGTTGCCGGCCTGTGGACTCGTACGATCCGTTGTCGAAGATCACGTGGAGCAGTCCCACGGGCGCAGCGGCGCCGATCGTGGACATCGTGCCGAGATGCATGAGCGCCGCCCCATCGCCGTCCAGCACCACTACCCGTTGTGACTGGTGCATGGCCAGGCCAAGGCCAAACGCTGCGGCATGGCCCATGGAGCCCTGCATATAGAAATTGCTTGCCAGGTCGCGGTAGGCGAACAGGTGCCGCGACATGTACCCGGTCGTCGCCACGACCGGCGACGCGCTGTCCCTGGAGAGAATCATGCCCAGGGCCTCTGCCCGGCCAAGCCCTGCGGTGCCGGCCCGCGGTGTGCGGTCCGCGGGGCCACCCACGCTGCCCTTGGGGCACAGCACGAAGGCTGCCCTTCCGGCTTTGACCCCCGGTTCGGCCTCGGCCAGGATCCTCCGCAGCGACTGCCCGGTGGCGCTGGGGCCGAGGGTCCAGTGCCGCACCCGCAAGGCATCGAGCGTGGCATGCGTGCTGGCTCCCATGACCTCGTGCTGCGGTTCGTCCGCGCGCGGGTCCGGCCACCCGCGCAGGCTCATGAAGACCCACAGCGGAATGGCGTACGGTGCCTGCAATGACGTGAGCGGGTTAATCAGGTTGCCCAGCCCTGAGTTCTGGGCGATGACGGCCACGCGCGTGCCGGCCGCCATCGCTCCGCACGCCAGCGCGAGAGCCGCGCCCTCATTGACGGCAGGGACATAGCGTCCCCGCTGCGTGAGGGCACTGATCGGGCCAGCCAGATAGGAGCAGGGGACGCCAGTGGCATACTCGATGCGCTGCTCGGTCAGTGCCTGACAGAATTCGTCGGTGGTGATCATGGTTGCAGCGACTTCCATTCCTCGATTCGCTGCAGTGCAAAGACGTGGCCCAATGTCGCTATGCGCGGCTCAAGGGCGGCCGTATTCCCGTCTCGCAAGATGACGCGGTATGCCTCTTCGAGGGCGCTTATCAATGACCGCAGCCCGTGGTTGGCGTAGATGATGACGGAGACGCCCGCCTGGAATGCCTCATGGGCATTCCATTCTGGGTAGGTGGTGGGGACGATGACCACGGGACACTTACGGTCCCATAGCTGGAGGAATTCGAGTACTTCTTTGTTCGTCAGGCACTTCGAATGTACCAGCACAGCGTCCGCTCCGGCGTCCTCATAGCTCTCACATCTGCGCAGCGCCTCGTCGACGCCTAGGCCGCTGATCAGCGCCTCGGTCCGGCCGATTACGAAGAAATCCGGGCTGCGCTGCGTGTTCTTGGCGACGGTGAGTTTGGCGCAGAACGTACTAGCGTCCACTAACTGATGGCGCGAGTCGGCGAAACTGTTGATCTTCGGGTAGACTTTGTCCTCGATGCAGATGGCAGTAATTCCTGCATCCTCATACTCACGTACCATGTGCGCCACGTTGAGGTTGTTTCCGAATCCCGTGTCGCAGTCCGCGACCACTGGTATCGGCAATACCTTCTGCATCTCGCAGGCCACCCGCAGATATTCGTTCATGCTGAGTAGGCTCGCGTCAGGTAAGCATCGCATCGCCGATATTTCCAGGCCCGAGGCCCACACCGCCTGGAAGCCGGCTTGCTCCGCAAGGGTGGCGGCAAGAGCGCTGTGCGCTCCCGCGATCCTGACCTGCTTGCATTGCTCGACAACTGCACGAAATGAGGGGTATTCCCGGACTGGCCGCGGCATGCCGCACTCCTTACTGGTCCGCAGGAAAGGCGGACCACGACGTGCGCTCACTTACCGTCGGCTGCGCGAATCTGGCCGGAGGCGGTCAGGCCGACATGTTCGTCATGATGCCAGGTGGGCGTGGAAGCCGCGTGGTAGCAGCGTGGAAGCGCGAGGCGAGGGAGGTTTCCCGGGCGGGGAAAGAATGCCGCGGGAAAAGGAGGCGGTACAAGGGCAAGGCGATAGTCCAGGCATGACGGCAGACCGTTGCGGCAAGGGCATATTTCCGGGGCGTGACGAAAGCAGTGGGGCGGGGTATGGCTGGCCGGACGAGGCGGAGCGAGCGAAGAAGGCAACCGTGCGGCTGCGTGCGCCGGTCAGCGCGGCAGGCCGTGCAGAACCTCACGCTGCAGGGCTTGCAGGCCGCTCACGTCGAGTCCCTGGTCTAACGCCAATTCGATGCCCGCGCGGCACGCCCCGGCCGCATCCGCCGGCCGTCCGGCGCGGCATAGGCACGTGACCAGCAGTCGCCGCAGACCCTCGTCGCGGGGCCAGCAAGCGAGCAATGCCTCAAGCTCCCCGATCGCTTCGCGGCACAAGCCCCGTCGCACGTCGGTCTCAAGTTTCGCCGTCTGCACCGCCCGGTGCAGGCCCTCCAGCCGCCTGATCTCCGGTTCCGCGAACGACCGGCCCGCGATATCGGCTAGTGGCTGCCCGCGCCACAGCGCGAGCGCCCGGCTCAGGGCCGCGGCAGCGTCGGCGGGCCTCGACTCGGCGAGCGCCTGCTCCCCCTCCTCCGCGAGCCGCTCGAACCTGGCGGCATCGGCCATATCGCGGGGGATGCGCAGCGCGTAACCGAAGGCCGGGCCAACCCGCTCAGTCACCAGCACCGAGTCGGCGGTCCTGACATTGCCGACGGAATTCATGGCCCGCCGCAGGTGATGCACGTGACTGCGCAATGTCGTCTGCCAATTGTCCGGGCGCCGGTCATCCCAGACCATGCTGGCGAGGCGGACGGACGGCACCACCTCACCGCGGGCGAGCCATAAGCAGAGCAGCAGGACCCGTTGCCTGGGCCCCATCGACACCGGCGTGGCCCGTATGAGCAGCCGCAGGGAGCCAAGGACCTGCAGATCTACCACAAGTCGGCCTCTGATGAGGTGACGTGGTGCTGAAGAACAATTAGAGCTAAGGAAAACGATAACCTTAAAATACCCGAATCTGGCGAAGCCTGGCCATCCTGGCCTGCCTGCTGGGCGGCGGATCCCGGGTTCGCTGGCGCGCCGCCCGGCACTGGCCAGGTTGCGGTCAGTGCCGCATGGTGCCTGCTGGCCTGCGGATACACCAGCTGGCCGGAAACCTGGCTGGAGTCGCCGGAAGGCTCGGCCGACTGCGTCCCGGCGGCACCCCCGGGCTCCGGCCGGGCCCGCAGGAGGCCCGCTTACGTGCACGAACAGGCGGGGCTGCGTCTCTTCCGATGCCGCAATTGCGGTGGCATGCTGGTGGTTACGTCGCCCCGGCCCGGCGAGCGGCGTCGGATGCCGCGAAGGAAGCTCTTGAAGTACACCGTGCGTGTGGCCGGGGGCAGGCGGCTTTCCACGCAAGGATACGGAGATCCCGACGGGCGCCCGGTCTTCCTGCTGCACGGGACCCCGGGCAGCAGGCTGGGCCCCCGCCCGCGGACCGCGGTCCTGCACCGGCTCGGTGTCCGGCTGATCTCCTTCGACCGGCCTGGCTACGGGGGATCTGACCGGCTCCCGGGCCGCCGGGTGGCGGACGCGGCGGCGGACGCGGCGGCGATAGCCGACGCATATGGGCTGGACCGGTTCGCGGTCGTCGGCCGGTCCGGCGGCGGGCCGCACGCGCTGGCCTGCGCCGCGCTGCTGCCAGAGCGCGTGACCAGGGCGGCCGTCCTGGTGGGGATAGCCCCGCACGGCGCCGACGGGCTCGACTGGTTCGGTGGCATGGCGCAGTCGAACGTGCTGGAGTTCACGGCGGCGGCGGCTGGCTATGCCGGCATCGCCCCGCAGCTGCATGCGGCCGCCGACGCCATCCGCGCCAACCCGGCCAGCCTGATCGCCAGCCTGCATGCCGAGCTGCCCGACGCGGACCGGCGGGTGGTCGCGGACAGCGGCATCCGCTCGATGCTGCTGGAGACTTATGCCGAGGCGCTGCGTACCTCCGCGCACGGCTGGATCGACGATGCGCTGGCTTTCTGCTCGCCGTGGGGATTCGATCCGGCGGCCGTCACCGTGCCCGTCCTGATCTGGCACGGCGCAAGCGATGTCTTCTCGCCGGCCAGCCACGCCAGGTGGCTCGCCGACAAGATCCCGAGCGCGACCGTCGTCGTTCAGGCCGGCGCCGCGCATTTCGGCGCGCTGGACGTGCTGCCGGACATCCTGCGGTGGCTGTCCGCGGGCCGGCCGGCCGCGTGATCGGCAGGTCAGCACCGATCAGGCCGGCCCGCGGCGGCTGGCCGGTCAGGTGGAATGCGGCTCCAGGTCGCGGCTGATCCGCCGCCAGTCATGCAGCAGCGCCGCGACCGGATGGCTGTGCCCCAGCACGCGGCTGAACTCGTCCAGTATCTGTTCCCTGAGCTGGCCGGCCTCCTCGCCCTGCCCCGCCTCGCGCCGGGTGACCGCGAGGTTGGCCTGGCAGGCGAGCGTGTCCGGATGGTCAGGGCCGAGCGTCTTGCGCAGCCGCGTGATGGTCTCGCGCTCAAGTGCCTCGGCCGTGCCGAGTTCTCCCGATTCGCCGAGGCAGTTAGCCAGGTTGACGGCGCAGGACAGGGTGAAGGGATGATCGTCCCCGAGCCTGCGGCGCATCAGCCGCCGGGTCTCCTCGGCCATCTTGCGCGCCTCCGCCAGCCGCCGGCGTCCCGCAGGTAGATCGCCAGGTTGTTGGAGGCAGCCAGCGTGTACGGATGGTCCTCGCCGACGCTCGCCTGGTAGGACGCCCGGATCTCGGTCACCAGGTCCAGCGCCCTGGAGATGTCGCCGACCGCCGAGTAGTCGCAGGCGAGATTGAGCCCGCAGGACAGCGCATCAGGGGTGTCGCCGCCATAGTGGCGCTTGTAGCGCTCGTAGGTCTCCTGCGTCAGGCTCATCGCCTCTTCCTGCTGGCCCGCCTTGCGCAGTGACACGGCCAGGCTCTTGGCCGTCCGCAGGGTGTCGATCATGTCATCGCCCAGCACCGCCCGGCACTTGTGCCAGGTACCGCGGAGCAAGTCGGCGGACTGCCGGAAGGCGCCGGCCTCGCGCATGTCGCGGGCGAGATTGGCCAGCGTGGACAGGGTGTAGGGATGATCAGGGCCCAGCACCTCGTATTGCCGGGCATGCGTCACCTCATCCAGCCTGCGCGCGGCGAAGCAGTCGCCGACCAGGAGCAGCGAGACCGCCAGGTTGTGGGCCGCGCTCAGGGTTCGCGGGTAGTCCTCGCCGAACTGCTCCTTGAAGCTGTCGTAGGTCTCCTGGTCGGAGGCAAGGGCCTGCTGGAACTCACCGAGCGCGCGCAAATCGGCGGCCAGCCCGCCCGCCGTCATCAGGGCATGCGGGTGGTCCGGGCCCAGCACGGCACGCTGCCGCTCCAGCACGTACGTGTCGAGATCGCGGGCCTCGGCGAACCGGCCCAGGGAGCGCAGCACGTTGGCGACGTGGAAACGCAGGTGCAGCGTCTGCAGGTGATCGGGCCCGAGTTGCTGGGTCCAGAGGTTCTCCAGGCGGCCGGCCAGCGCCAGGCACGCGTCGAACTCGCCGTGCTTCCACTGGTACCGGACCCAGTCGATGAGCAGCTGACGGGTCCGCGGGTCATCGCATTCCTCCGCCCGGGACGGTCCCAGGTGCGGCCAGATCAGGTCGTAGCGCGACCAGTTCGCCGGATCGTCGGTCTCGCCGCGGGACGGCCGGGCGCCGACCAGGATCTCGTGCACCTCATGGCTGGCCCCGAGCTGCTCCGCATCGGTCATCTGGGAACGGATCACGGCCTGCACCAGCCGGTGCATCTGCAGCGAGTTACTGCCCTGGTCCACCCGGACCAGCGCGAACCGGCTGATGTCCCTGATCACCCGGCCGAGCATCAGCTTCTCGCTCAGCGACTCGTCATACGGCAGCAAGGAGGCGATCATCTGATCGCCGTAGAGCAGGGCCATGGAGATCGGCCCCGGCGAGAAGAACGCGCAGAGCTGCAGCAGCCGCACTGCCGCCGGTGATCGCGCCTGGAGCCGCTCCAGCGACAGGTTCCAGGTCGCCACTACCGGCACCGGGTAGTCGGGCGGCTGGTTCAGCGACAGGATCCGGGTGGCCTGCGTCGTCAGCTGCTCGACGTAAGTCCAGGCCGACATGCCGGTTTCCTCCAGCCATGCGGCGGCCTGCTCGACCGCGAGGGGCAGGTGGCCCAGGGCGTCGGCGACCCTCTTCGCGTCCGCCGGATCCAGCTCCGGCACGTGATGCATAAGGTGCGCGACGCTCTCATCGCGGGTGAACACGTCCACCTCGAGCGGCTCAGCCGAATGACTCCAGGCCTGGTTACGCGACGTGATGAGGACGTGCCCGGCCCCGGTGGGCAGGTAAGGCTCGAGCTCCTTCGGGTTATCGGCATTGTCGAAGATCAGCAGCCAGTGCGGCGTGCTGTCACGGCGCAGCTCTTCCAGGGCAGCTTCGGCCGCCTCCGCGACGTTGTCGCCTACTTTCAGGCCCATCCGGCGGGCGAGTTCCGCCAGCGCGAGGCTGACTTCCTCCGCCTGCTCGGACGGCACCCACCAGATCAGGTCGTAGTCGGCCATGAACCGATGCGCGTACTCCAGCGCCACCTGGGTCTTGCCGACACCGCCAAGACCGTACAGGGCCTGGGCGACCACCACCGCCACGCCGCCACCGGCCAGCTTGTCGCGCAGCAGCTCCAGGGTGGCACCACGGCCGGTGAAGTCGGCGTTCCTGGCGGGCACGTTCCAGATCCGCGGGATCGTGCCCGGAAAGCGCGGCTGCTCGGCCTGCGGCGGCAGGTTCCCGGGCAGCTGGGCCGGCCGGTCCAGGGCCCAGAGCAGCTTCGCCGTTGCCTGGCCCGCGTCCAGCCGCGCGAGGTCGATCGCGGGATGGTCGGTAAACGGATGAGTCACCCGGACGTCGCTGACCCGGACCGGCACCAGCTGACGGTGCGGGCCCGCGGCGTCCGCCGCCGACATCGCCTTCCAGATGGACCGGGCGTCCGGCGAGTGCAAGTAGGCAGAGGAAAGTATGGCGATGGCGCGCGGCGCGACCTGCAGTTCGCGTTCGGCCAGCAGGCTGGCAGCGCCGCCGCCGGCCGCCGCGGTGGCCACCGTGCTGCGCGGCAGCACGAGGAAGCCGGACCGGGTCAAGATGGCCTCGATCCAGTCGGCCCACATCCGGTCTTCCGGCGCATAGCTCAGGAAGACCTCGGTGGAGGATGTCGGCTGGCGCCGGGTAAAGGCGTCCCGGTACTGCAGCCGGCGGTTCTCCGCTATCGGCTGCATGGCCACGACCTGGCCGCCGGTGATCGCATCCGTGATCCGCTCGAACGAGGCAAGCAGCGAGGTCGGCGACCCGGGGTCGTCGCCGAACGTCGCCAGGGTCTCCTCGAAGGCGTAGAACGGCTTGTACGGGACCTCGACGGATGCCCAGTACTGCGCTGACCTCTCCTGGCTCAGCCCTTCCGGGAAGCCCTCGAACCTGATCCGGGCCAGCGCACGGCCGACATCCAGCTTCTCCTTCTCGCCATCCTCGATGCGCATGGGCACCGGCAGCACCCGGATATTGCGGTCCCGGTACCGGCCCCGGATCTGGCGCGCGACGTTGGCCGCGCCCTCTATGCTCTGATCACTGAGCGTGAAGCACACGGCCAGCACATCCGGCAGCTCGATCGTGCATATGTCCGCCACGTCACTCAGCCCGGTGCGGCTATCGATCAGCACGTAGTCGTATTTCTGCTTCATGTCATCACGCATCGCGCGGAAGAAGCGGCCGCCGCCCAGCCGGTCGTAGAAGTTATCCCAGTCCAGGGAGCACACCGCGGCGGAATAGTCCCGGTTCTGCCGGCCTGCGGACAGGAAGTCCAGCCTGCCGTCACCGGGAAAGTCCCAGCTCAGCGAGACGGCGTGGCGCTCGACCTGGGCAAATTCGAGATGCCAGTCGTCCGGCCGCGGCGTGGGGTCAACGGCGGCCGATGCATAATCGTTGATTATCTCGATCACGCCGGGCGTGGCGCTGACCGTTGACTCATTCAGGAACGGATGAAAGAACTTATGCAGTCCGGGTGATTCTAAGTCCCAGTCAACGCACAGGACCCGCCTGGAGTTGCTGGCGAGAATCCAGGCCACGTTGGCGAGCGCCATCGTGCGGCCGGTCCCGCCCTTGTACGAGTAGAACGTGATGATCTGGCCGTCGCAGGACTCACTCACCGGATCCTCCGGGGTCTTCTGGGCCCGCCATCCTGAGTCGCGGGCGCGCGATGACGGGACCTGCTGGCGGGAATGCAGGGGCGTCCTTGCGGAATCTCTTGAGCATGATCATTGTCATCTGCGGCAGGATCTGGCCGAACTCCTGCAGGGTCGGAATGCCGGTGGCGGCGACCTGGCAGCGCCGCGGCACGCTCGCGAGCCTGCGGCCGAGGAAATGCCCGAGCCGGCTACGGAGATCGTGCTGGGCATCGGTCAGCTCGGCATCCTGGTTGTTCCACGGCACCAGCACGCTGACCCAGGGCTGCTCGATCTCGTCCAGGAACCGCAACGGCTGCTGATGCGCGTCCGAAACGGTCACCCAGGCGTCCACCAGGCACAGGCTCGGCGGCACCGGCCGCCCATTGGCCACCCAGCTCCCGGCATCATCGTCAAACGCCTCGATCAGCGGCTGGCAGCCGAGGCATTTCTTGGCCAGATCCCGCGCGTAGTCGGCCAGCGGCTGCGGGTAATCCGGCCGGTACGGGCTCCAGGTGTGCGGGGTGCTGCCGTAATAGCGGTCCGCCCGTCCCGGCGGCAGCGTGGAGGTATCGTGCGCCAGCACGGTAATGCGCAGCTGATCGGTTGCGGCCCGCTCGGCGCTGGCCGGGCCGAACGCGCTTTGCAGTGACTCATACTCCGCGGGCCGCTCCGCCCGGATGGATGTCTCGTCCGCGACCTGCACGATCCGCTCGGCCAGCCGGTGCACCGCCAGCAGGTAGTCAGCGCGGTATTTCTGCAGCTTCATGATCCCGTAGAAGCCCTCGGTGCCGTAGCGCGGGCCCAGGTCGCTGTGATGGTATTGAATAGGCTGGGCTACATCCGGAATCCGGTCCTGGTCAAGCCTGGCCCACAAAGCGGGCACTATGGCATTGACGGCATGCTCGCCCCGGGCGTTCTGATTGACTTCCCGGCGGGCGAAGGCAAACCATTCCTTGCCGCAATTGTCACTCTCAAAATAACGCCGGGAGTACAGCGGGACGAACACGCGGCAGGTAGCCAGGGCGTTAACAAGCTCGGGCGACCATTCGGTGCCGAGCCTATTTTCCCGGTCCATGAATCCAGCTTCATCAGGCTGTGCTTCAGTCATTTGCAAAATAGCTGCGCAAAGATCTTTGTATAGCTTATGAACCCAGCGATCAGGGTCTTCCCGGTCAGCTGGATCACGCTTCGGAGTTCGGGCGTAGCTGAGGAAAAAGTAGGGCCTGATGCCGGCTTGCCCAGGGTCACTTCCCGCAGCCATAAACGCGCCTTCCCCCTGTCACGCAGCACTCTCAGCTACCGCTGTCCCCAGCAAAAACAGAAGCCATTTATTGATCACGGCCACTTGCGAGATGATGATATAAGGGATTTCGGAGGGTGACCAGGGGCATACCGCCGGCCATGCCGTGGCGGCCCGGGTGCGGGCCCGGCCGGCGGGTGCCAGCCCGCGGGCTCCGGCCGGCCCGGCCCGGCCGGGCCGGCCGGGCGGCGCCGCGGCGCCACGGCAGGCGCGGGCGGCGCGGGCGGCGCCAGAAACCGCGACCCGTCAGCCCGGCGACCCGGCCAGGGCCGGTGCCGCCAGGCTGCCTGGCCCGGCAGCCAGCGAACGGCGCATCTCGGCCACGAACTCCGACCCGAGCGGGGTCAGCGAGCCCGAGGCGGCCAGGGCGTCGATGGCGCCGGCGGTATGCGCGTGCCAGCGCCTGAACTCCGCCCCGGCCGCCCCGGCGGCCTGGCCGGCCGTGGCCTGCTGGCGCGACCGCCAGAACGCGGTGACGGCGAGGTGCGCGTAGGTGCCCTGTAGCAGGCCCTCAAGCGGCCGCGGATCGGGCCGCCACGGCGCGTGGTAGAGCCGGTCGTCGGTGCTGTCATACAGGTCGTAGAGATCCAGCACCGCGCCGAGCTTGACATGCTGGAACTCGTGGATCAGCAGCAGCGCGAAGGTGACCGGATCGTCCGGGAGGGCGGCGGCGACCGCGCCGAACGCGTGCCGCGCGGTGGCGCTGGCCTGGCGGCCCGCCGGAGCCGCGGGCAGCGGCATGAGCGTGCCCAGGCCCGCGGCCAGGCCAGCGGCATAGACCGGGTGCTGCTGCCGGATTTCCAGCCAGGCGTCCCCGAACCGGCGCTGCCAGCTGGCGAAGTCCGCGTCCGGCAGCCAGCGCCGGCCGGAACTGATGGCAGTCGCGATAAGGATCGGTGTCCTCCAGCAGGACCGAGATGCCGGGGGCCGTCAGCCGCCGCACCGGCTGCCACCACGGCGGCGCGGCGGGCCCGGCCTCGTGCTGGCCGGCCAGCAGGTCCGGGATCGGCAACGCCCGCCGGCCGTGGCCGGCCC
The DNA here is from genome assembly GCA_963786975.1 of uncultured Actinomycetes bacterium. Taxonomy (GTDB): domain Bacteria; phylum Actinomycetota; class Actinomycetes; order Streptosporangiales; family Streptosporangiaceae; genus Palsa-506. The sequence continues at coordinate 270,643 of CAWBBE010000001.1, forward strand.
GCAGCTGGACCGTGCCGTCCGATATCTCGATCATCGCCCGCGGCGGATCGCCGCGCGGCTGCTGCGGCGGCCCGGCCGCGATCCTGCCCAGCGCGGGCAGGTGCACGCCGCCGTTCAGCACCGGCACAGTCAGCCGGGCGTCGGTGCCCGCCCGGATGGCCGCGGCGGCAGCGATCGCGCCGAGATGAGCTAGGTCGGCGGCCAGCGGCGGCCAGCCGCCCGTGCGCTGCTCCGGCGGGAGCCTCAGCTGCTGCAGGCAGCGGACCGCCCAGACCCGGATGTACGGATGCGCCAGCACCTCGCCGAGCACCAGCGGGTTTTCCTGATCGATCCGGGCGAGCACGTCCCACGCCGCGTGCAGGCCCGGCTGGCTGAGGCCGGGCGGCGGGGCGGCGCTGGCGGTCCGGTAGACCGCGGCCAGCAGCGCGCGACGGAGGCTGGCCTGCGCCGCTTCGAGCAGCCGGATCGCCGTCGGGCCGCCGGCCCCGGCAGCCAGCGCCCGGAATTCGGCCGCGGGCACGGCGTGCGTCAGCCCGCCTGCCGTGCTGCTCGCGGGCCGGCCCGCCGGGCCGGCCCGCGCTCCCCCGGTGGCCGGGCCGCCATCCGCCGTCCGGCGGCTGGCGCTGCGGACATGGCTGATCAGCTTCAGCAAATCCGGGCAGTACACCGACGGGTTGGCGAAACCGGATCCCGACTTGTACCGGTGCGTATAGAGGCCGCCGCCGCAGCTGGCGACGACCGGGCATGTCTGGCACGTCCGGCACAGCCCGGCGAGTCCGTGCTGGCGGGCGGCGATGCCCGGGTGCTGCGCGACGGCATCGAGGGTGTGGCTGAAGACGTCGAGGCCGGTGGCCGGCCCGCCGTCGAACGCCTTCTTGAGCGAGTCAACCTGCTCGTAGGCGCCGTCGGTTTCGATCACGGCCAGGCTGCTCGCCTCGAGCCCGAGCGCCTCGGTGCAGCTCGCGCCCCCGGCCGAGGTCGAGATGATCGATTCGAACGTGCGGACCTGGCAGGGCCTGGCTGCCTGCCACCGGTCGAAGACGGCAATCAGCCAGCTGGCGTACTCAGTGTCCGCGCCGGGCGACCGGGCTGGCGGCTCGTCCCAGGTGGCGTGCGGCAGCAGGAAGTCGATTCGCGGCGGATCCAGGTCCGCTAATGCATCGAAAACGGCGACCGGGTCATTTGCCACGTCTATCGTGCACAGCAGCCCGGCGTAGAGCTCGCGGAACCGGCCGGCCCGCAGCAGCCCGATTGCCCGGATCACCTGGCGGTAACTGCTGCGCCCGTCCGCATACCGGCGATGCCGGTCATTAGCGGCCTGGTAGCCGTCAATGGAGATGCCGACCTTTATGCCCTGCTCGCCGAAAAGCTCACAGAATTCCTGGTCAAGCAGGACGCCATTGGTATGAATCCGCAAATCGAGATCGCAGACCCCGTGCAATGCCGACCTGAGCTCCGCCGCCACCCGGCGCAGCCGGGCTACCCCGGCCAGCAGCGGCTCCCCCCCGTGCAACACCACGTGCGCGACAGGCAGCCGGTGCAAGGCGGCATGCTCGGCGATGCGCCGGGCCGCCTGGCCGATGACCGCATCGGGCATGGCCCTCGGGCGGCCGCGCCAGCTCTGGTCCGGCCCCTGATAGACGTAGCAATGATCACAGGCAAGATCGCAACGGCTGTGCACCTTGAGGACAAACTGACTCAGCGGGATAGCTAGCCGACTCACGGCCGGCCTCCGTTATATCGTTATATGGAGGACTGGAAGGCGGCGACGGGTACCTGGCCTACCGCCGACTCCGGCAACACCCGCGCAAGTGCGTCAGTCAGCGTGACGCTGCCCAGGGCCGGCATCTCGGCAAGCGGTACCTGGCGGAGGTCGGCCAAAACCGGCGACTGCATCTCATTAGTGATTGACATTTCATACCTGTTTCTTTCAGTCCGAACGCGCTAGCCGGCCCGGAAAACAAAAAGGGACCGTCCCGTCGCGCAGGACATTACTCTGAGTCACATTAATTACCAGGCTGGACCCGCCGTGACGCGGGACTTCCCGACCCGGGCGGCCGGACCGCGCCGCGGGCCGGCCGCCCGGGTCGACACATGGTAAGACCCCCCGGCCGTCGCTCGCTAGGGGCGCGGGGCCACCGCATGACCGGGCGGCCCGGCGCCGGCGCAGGCCGCGTTGCTAATGAATCGCCTGCGGAGGATGTGGCTGCAGTCCGGCCCTGCGACTGGGCATAGATCGATCACTCCGCAATGGTCGCACACGATGCGGGCCCCGGCGTTCGTTTGCCATAAAGCACCAATCTTTTCGGCGGAACGGCGCAACGCCGGCGGAGCGCTTAAAATGGCCTGTTACCGGGCCGCGCAGCCGGCTTTGCCGACTAGAATGCCGAATCGGCCAATACCCGGACGGCCCCCGGGCGGATAGCCGACAGCGGCTTGCGGCAGCGGATATCGGGATGCTGCCAGCGGCGGCGGCCGCGGTCAGCGCAGCGGGCTAGCTCCGCGGCGCGGCGCCTATCCGGCCGTCGCGAGCCCGGGCCAGGCCGCAGTGCGGGCGGTGCGGCGCCCGGGTGGCGGCGCGGCCAGCCCGATCCTGGCGCGGCAGGCCGGCCTGTGGCAACGTGGATTCGTGACCGTCCCGCCGGGCTGCGTACCGCCTGAACCGGCCGCCATCGTGGCGACCGGCTGGCTGCCGCCGGAAAGGGCCGGGCCCGTCCAGCCGCGCGGCCCGCGCGGACGGTAGCGGCGTGACGGCGATCCGGCCGGCCGCCAGGCGTGAGCGGGCCCGCCGGGCCGCCTGGGTGCTGCCCGCCGCGGCGGCCGCGATGGTGACCGGGTACGTGGCCTGGGGGGCGTGGCTGTCGGCTCACGACAACCGCTGGCTCTACCTGGATCAGCACTGGTGGCGGGCCTGGCTGCGGCCGGACGACGACCGGGCGCTGCTGATCCTGGCGGGCCTGTGGCTGCTTGCGCTGGTGTGCTACTGGTGGCCGCGGCGGCTGGCGACGCGGACCGTCGGGCTGACCATCGTGGTGGCGATGGTGGTGATCGGCGGCGTTCTGGGCACCGCCGCGCTGGCCCCGTGCCGGGCCGGGCAGCCTCCGGGGGCAGTGGCTTCCTGGGTGCTGAACCTCTACGTGGGACAGCTGGAGCCGCTGTACGGCCCCAAGACGGCATGCCTCATCGAGTATCCGCTGGCGCTGCAGTTCGCCCGGACGGTCTGCCTGGGCGCCACCCTGGTCGGCGCCGCGGCGGTGGCGGCGGTGCTGTGGCGGGAGCCGATCGGGCGGCTGCGCGCCCGCATGGTGCGCGATGCGACGGTTCTCACCGGCCTGGACGCGATGACGATTCCGCTGCTGCGGCGGCTGGCTCCGGCCCGGCGGCGCGGCAACCTGGTGGTTATCGAGCCGGACGGGAATCATCCGCTGCTGGATGAAGCCCGCGGCACGGGCGCCCGCATCATGATTGCCGACCCGGCGTCTGCGCGGGTGCTCATGCCGGTTCTGCGCGGATGGCGCGGCTGCGCATTGAGCTACCTATATGCATTGCGCCAGGATGCCTCGGAGAATGAGGCAGTCCTTACCGCCGTGCAGGGCATTCTGCGGCGCTACTACGGCCCGGACCCGGACCGGCAGCCGCACCTGGTCGCGCGGATCGACGATCCCCGGCATGCCGGGCACTGGCGGGGTGAGCACAGCGGCACGTCGAGCCAGTGGTTCGAGGACGCACTGAGCCCGCAGGAATCAACCGCCTGCGCGCTGGTGAACCAGATCCTCGGCACCGGGAAGCGGCGGATCCTGCTCTGCGGCGACAACACCCTGGCGCTGGCCGTGTTGCTGGAGCTGGCCCGCCGCGCCTGGGAACGCCGCGGCCTGGCGGCGGCCGCGGCGGCGGGCCGGGCCGCGCACCCGGACGCGCCCCCGCTGGACAAGGCCGCCGAGCACGCGATCGCCCGGTATCCGGTCGAGCACATCACGCTGCTGGACCTGCGGGCGCCGGACCTGGCCCGTGAGTTCTTCGCCACCTGCCCGCAGTCCATCGCCGCGGCGCTGCCGGCCCTGGACACCCGCGACCGCGGCTGGCTGGACTGCCTGCTAGCCAGGCTGGACGGCATGGCGCCGGAAGAGGCCGCCGGGACGATCGTGGTCATCGCCGATGACCTCACCGACGCCAGCATGCACGAGGCGGGCCGGGCGGCCAGGCTGCACCCCGGCACCCCCGTCTTCGTGCAGTCCTGGGACGGCGCCGGCCTGGCCGGCGGCCAGCCCATCTTCGACCGGCTGCAGCCGTTCCAGCGGGCGCTGCTGGTAGACGGCGAGGCACCGGAGGACACCTGGACCAGGATCGCGCGGCACTGGCACGAGTGCTACCGGCTGCGCCACCCGGTGGCGCCGGATGAGGCCCGGGCGCAGCACCGCAGGCCGTGGGCGGAACTTGACGAGTTCACCCGCCAGGACAACATCCTGCAGCTTCGTTCCGTGCTGGCGGCCGTGGTGGACCAGGGTCGCCGCTGGGCGCCCAGCCGGGCGGTCGCGCCGGGCAGTTTCATCGAGCTGAGCGAGCGCGAGCTCACCGAGGTGACCGAAGCGGAGCACACCCGCTGGTACGCCCGCCGCCGGCTGGCCGGCTGGCGGGCCGCCCCGGCCGGCCGCGGGGCTGCCCTGGTGAACAGCGACGTCGTGCCCTGGGCCGAGCTTTCCGGCGAGGGCCGGCAGGCGCGCATCGATTACGTCCGGCTGCAGCTCAGGCAGCTTGAGGACGTCGGCTACCTGCCCGCCGTGCCAGCGGGCGGGCCGGCCGTCGCGGCCACCTTCCGCCGAGTCGGCGCGGTCCGGGCACATCAGCTCGGCGTCAGCCAGCCGTGGGTAGCCCCGTCCGGTGACGAGCTGTGCGGCGACGCCGGTGACTGGCGGGTCACCGACGAGGCCGGCATCGGCCGCACGGTCCGTGACCCGCATTTCCGCGACAGCCACGAACCGCTGGGCGGTGACACATGGAACCGCGTCGGCACCGTCCGCGCCTGGCAGGCCGCCGAAACCGTGGTCATCCGCACCCTGGAAGGACGGGTCGTGGCGGATCCCGGCGACTGGATCGTGGAGGGACCGCGCGGAGCCCGGTGGCCGGTCAAGGACGGCCAGTTCAGGCGAAGTTACCTAGCTGCCTGACGGGCCGGGTGATCGCCTCAGCCTGGCTGGCCCGCCCCGGCCGGCTCGGCCGCGGCGGCCCGCGCCGTCTTGATCGCCTGCTCGCAGAGGCCGATGGCCTCGCGCACGCCTGCGGTCGTGACCTCGTCCAGCACGTCCACGGCGACGAAGTCCTGCAGCGGGCCGATGACGGACATCAGGTAGGACTCGCGGTGCGCCGAGTCGATCAGCTCGATTCCGGCCCGCAGGCTGGCGAGGCCCTCGTCAACCCGGCCGGTCAGCAGCAGCGTGTCGACGAGATCGAACAGCTTCCACGGATCGCGGCGGTCGAGTGAGTCGGCCTCGTAGCGGGCGAGGTTCTCCAGCTTGCGCAGCTGCCGCAGGGCAGCCGGGCGGGTTTCCGGCTCGACCGCGGACAGCAGCAGCTCCAGCCGGGCCTCGTTGACGAGCGCGTAGGTGTCGTTGGTACGCAGATGGCTGGCCCGCCGGTAGGCGTCCCGCGCTTCGCGCAACGTCGGCCAGTCGAATGCCGAGCCCGCGGCTGGCCGGGCCAGCCGGCGCCGGAGGCCGCCGATGGTGGCCCACGTCTCGGCGTCGCTGGGATCCAGCCCGACCGCGCGCTGGAGCGCCTCGACCGCCCCGGCCAGCTGGCCGCTCTTGCTGAGCGTGACGCCGAGTTCCCGCCACCCCGCCGCCGAGCCGGGGTCAAGCTCGACAGCCACCCGCAGCTCGCGGATCGCCCCGGTGTAGTCAGCCGCGCGGCGGAGCGCGGCGCCCAGCTGGCAGCGCGCCCGGACGTTGGCTGGATTGCGGTCGACGGCGCGCCGGAGCAGCTCAAGGGCGCGGGCGGGCGGGGATTTCTGCGCCGCGGCGACCAGCTCATCCGCCTGCAGCTCCCTGAGCCGGCGAATCTCCTCGCGCAGCCCGTCCCATTCGCTCCTGGGCGCCGTCACCAGGTCAATGCTGTTGCGTACCGGGCTGTCGATCCACGGCTGCTCCTGCATCCCCCGCAGGGCCGTGGCCACGATCTGGCTGATCGCGAGGTCAAGCTCATCCGGCATCGGCCCGTAGGGGATCACCCGGTTACCGGAAACATTGAATTTAATGTCGTCGTGCAGATTCTGCGAGATAAGGATCGTGACGCCGTCCCGCAGCGCCCAGCGCACGCCGAGCTCCAGGTAAACGTTCGCGTTCGCGCCGCTGAGATCGGCGATGTAGATGTCGGAGTAAACCGCCTCGCGGAACATGGACGGATGAATCGGGCCGGAGGCGAGCTTGTCCTTTTCAATGACAAGCTCGGTGGCCCGGCCGAGCTGCTGCCCGAACCGCTGCGCCGCGGGTTCGAGCAGCCGGCGCTTGATCTCCGCGATGTCGCTCCAGTGGGCATGCTCGCCCATCGTCGAGCCCGGCATGGCGACGAAGATGCGAACGGGCCCGGACTCCATGGCCAAAGGGTACCGGTGCCTGCCGCGGCGGGCTGCCGGGAAGAACTCCAGAACATTGGTAAAACGGATTCTCCGATGGCCGGCCGCCGCCGGCAAAGTTCCTGCCTTTCGCGCGGCGGAGGTACGGCGCCCGCGCCCGCCGGGCAGCCGGGCCGCCGGGCGGCGGCCCGGCGCCGGGCCGCGATACCGGGCCGGCCGCCAGTTCTCTGGTACTGCGCTGGTCCTTCATCTATCGTGACTATCAGTTACAAATGCACACTCCGCCGGGGCGAGCCCCGCAGGGAAGGGCACCTGCCATGTTCTGCAGCGGTGGCGACGCGAGCGGCCTGGCCGTGACCGCGGGAGTTCCCGCCGCGGCAAGCAGGCCGCCGGCCAGCCCGCGGGACCGGGCCGCCGGCCGCTGGCTGCGGACGGCGCTCGCGGTACCTGCCGTGGTCATGCTGCTCGTCATGTTCTCCGGGATAGCGCAGGCGAGTATCGGCGTGGGCGTGCAGGGCGCGCCGGTCCGGCTGCGGGGCGTCGCGCAGCCGGGCAGCAGCCGCCCGCTGCCGCCGGTGTATGTGGTCAATACCGGGACTCAGGACGAGTCGATCAGCCTGCGCGTCCAGCGGCTCTCCCGCGGGCCGGGCCGCGCGGTCCCGGCGTCCTGGATCCAGTTCACCGGCGATGGCATGCAACTGGCGGCTGGCCAGTCGGTGCGGATCCCGGTCGAGCTCGACGTGCCGGACGGCGCGGCGCCAGGAAAGTACCTGAGCGATGTCGTCGTGGTCGGCTCGGCACCGGTCGCGGCCGGCCGAGACCAACCTGGGCGTCGCCGCCGCGACCAAACTTGAGTTCAGCGTCGGCCGGGCATCAGCGGCGGGGCTTGCGTTCCCGTTCTGGAAGCTCTGGGCCACGGCCGGGCTGCTTCTCGTCGCCGCCGTCCTGCTGGCGTACCGCAGATCCGGCCTGCAGATCCGGGCGGCGCGAAGGCCCGCAGGCAATGGCTTCGCCGATCGTGAATGGGGATACCGTGACGGGTAGGATCTGGGTCGTAGTGATTGCGGCCGTGCTCGCGATCGTCGGGATCGGCGCTATCAGGAATTCCAAGCCGAACCCGAACCCGAGCGCAAGCACCAACGCGACGGTAAACGTCATTGCCAGCATGCGCTCGATCACAGTTTCGCCCGGCTCGGTGACATTCAAGCATTGCACCGGCGGAACAAACGATAATCTTTCGACTTCGACGAAGCTGGGCTACCCGAACGGCACTTGCTCGGTAGGCCTGACTGGCGCTAACGGCCCATTGCCCATCACGGTCAAGAATACCGGCACGGATGCGACGATCGAAGTCAGCGCCTCGAACGCGAACCCGTCAGGCAACGGCCCCGATTGGCAGCTCTGCGGACCGCCCGGCAAGGTCACCTGCGGCTCGGGCTCGAAACCGGGCGAGAACCAGTTCGAGGCATGGATTACCGCGAAGGGCGTACCGCGCAAGGGCCTGGCGGCCGACGCTAAGTGCGATGCGGACTTCAGCTCGGGCAGCTGCCGCGCCTTGCGGGGGCAGGCCGGGCACGAAGGGCTCCAGCTGCTCGGCCCGGCCGGCTTCAACAGCACGTCCACGTCCTACACGGTCACCGTCACCTGGATAGCCGCACCGCCGTCCTGATCGGGCCAGCCGCCGCGCCCAGGCTGCCGATCTGTCCGCACGCCGGGCTCGCGCGGCACTGACCGCGGCGCACGCCCGGATCACCGGGCAGCGCGGACCCGCCGGTGCCGCCCGGGCGGCCGGACCCGCGATGAACAACGCCGGCCAGGCCGGGCGCCCGGCACCGGCGGAATCCAGAGCGCTGATCAGCGGGGCGTGCCAGCATCCGGCCCGGGCAGACCGTGCCTGACCGGCGGTGCGCTGGGTAACGTCAGCTTCGGGACCCGAACCGCAAGGAGCGCTCGAATGACTGTCACGCACGCCGGCGCTACCCGCAGCGGTACCGACCTGGCGGTCCTGGATGAGATCCAGCAGCGGGTGCTATGGCTCGCTACCCGCATCGTGGACGCCGCCAACCATGACCGCGATACCGGCGACGGCGTCAAGGTCGGCGGCCACCAGGCATCCAGCGCCAGCCTGGTCTCCATCATGACCGCGCTGTACTTCGCGCACCTGGACGCCCCGGACAAGGTCAGCGTGAAGCCGCACGCGTCGCCGGTCTTCCATGCCATCCAGTACCTGCTCGGGAACCTGGACCGCGGCTACCTGCCGACGCTGCGCGCCTTCGGCGGCCTGCAGTCCTACCCGAGCCGCAGCAAGGACCCGGACATCGTCGATTTCTCCACCGGCTCGGTCGGGCTCGGCGCGGCCGCGCCGCTGTTCGCGGCGGCCGCCCGCCGGTACGTCGACGCGCATTTCGGGGCCAGGCCGCCGAGCAGGTTCGTCGCGCTGATCGGCGACGCCGAGCTGGACGAGGGCAACATCTGGGAAGCGGTCGCCGACCCGGCGACCGATGGGCTCGGCAACGTGATGTGGATCATCGACGTGAACCGGCAGTCGCTGGACCGGGTGGTGCCCGGGATCCGGATTGCCCAGTGGAAGCAGCAGTTCCGGGCGGCGGGCTGGCACGTCGAGGAGGCCAAGTACGGCCGGCGGCTGCAGGCGGCGTTCGCGCGGCCGGGCGGCGGATCACTGCGGGCCTGGATCGATCAGATGCCGAATGAGCATTACCAGTCGCTCTTCGGGTCGCCCGGGGAATCCGTTAGAGACCGGTTTCTTGACGGTGCGCCGGATGACGTGCGGGCGTTCTGCGCGGGACTCGCCGGTGACGGCGAGCTGGCCGGCCTCGTCACCGACCTTGCCGGGCATGACATCGGCGCGCTGCTCGCCGCGTTCGAAGCCTGCGACCGCGAGAAGGACCAGCCCAGCGTGGTGTTCGCGTACACCGTCAAGGGCTGGGGGCTGCCGATGGCCGGCCACCCGCGCAACCACTCCGCGCTGCTGACCACGGCCCAGGTCGACGAGCTGCGGCAGCGGCTCGGCCTGAGGCCGGCTACCGAGTGGGACCGGCTGGACCCGATGACGAGGGCCGGGCAGTGGGTCGCGGCCCGGCGCGAGCACCTGGCCCGGGCGACCCGGGTCAGCGGCCCGGCCGTCACCGTGCCCGACTCGACCGGGATGCGGTCCGGCAAGCCGATCTCCACCCAGGAGGCGCTCGGCCGGATCCTGGTCGACCTGTCCCGTGACGACGCGGTGGCGCCTTACCTGGTGACCACCGCGCCGGATGTCGCCACCTCGACCAACCTGGCCGGCTTCATCAACAGGAAGGGCGTGTTCAGCCCGGCCGCGCGGCGGTCGTGGAGCGAGGATCACCTGCTCAAGTGGGCTGAGGGCCCGGACGGGCAGCACATTGAGCTCGGCATCAGCGAGATGAACCTGTTCCTGCTGCTCGGCCAGCTCGGGCTGGCCTGGGACCTGTCCGGGCAGGCGCTGCTGCCGGTCGGCACCGTGTACGACCCGTTCGTGCTGCGCGGCCTGGACGCGTTCATCTACTCGGTCTACTCCGGCGCGCGGTTCGTGGTGGCCGGCACCCCGTCGGGCGTCACGCTGGCCCCGGAGGGCGGCGCGCACCAGTCGACGATCACCGCCTCAGTCGGCCTTGAGCTGCCGAACGTCACGTTCATCGAGCCCGCGTACGCGGTTGCGCTGGACTGGCTGATCTGCGGCGCGCTGCAGTCGATCGCGGCCGCGAACGCGGCGCTGCCGGGGACGGCGGTGGCCGGCGATGGCTCCTACTACTTCCGGCTGACCACCCGGAGCATCGACCAGGGACCGTTCGGCCGCGCGCGGGACCGGCTCGGCGACGCCATCCTGCGCCGCCAGGTGCTGGCCGGCGCGTACCGGCTGGTCGATGCCGCCGACCCGGCCGGGGCGGCTCCGGCGGCCGGGACGGCCGGCGGCAGCGGAGCCGCCGGCGGCGCTGCCCCGCTGGTCTACCTGGCCGGCTGCGGCGCGGTCCTGCCGGAAGTGCTCGCCGCGGCCGCCGAGCTGGCCGACGAGGGGATCGCCGCGCACGTCGTCGACATCACCTCCGCGGACCGGCTGTACCGGGCGTGGCAGCGCACCCTGCGGCAGGGCGTGCGCACCGCCACCGCGCCGTCCATCCCGGGCGCGCTGCGGACGGTGTTCCCGGACCGGGCGCCGATCGTGACCGTGCACGACGCGGCCTCGCACACGCTGAGCTGGCTCGGCTCGGCGCTGGGGGTGCCCGCGGTCAGCCTCGGGGTAGACGCGTTCGGCCAGTCCGGCACCGTGGCCGACCTGTACCGGGCGCACGACCTGGACTCCGGATCCATCGTCAACGCCGCCCTCGCCGCGCTATCCCTGCGGTAGGCCGTCAGCCTCCGCGGCTGGCATGTCCCCGTTCATCCCGGGCGGCCGGGCGGCCGCGGGATACCGGTGGCCGCGGTTGCGGATTTCGCCAAGCTGCGTGCTCTGCCATGCCCGGATCGATTCCATGGCGACCTCCTGCTCGGCGTCGACCGTCGCCCTGACGACGCGCGGCATGGCCGCCTCCCTGGCCTTGAACAGCTGGTCCTCCTTCGCCGCGGCGCTGTCCGCTTGCCGGACCATGCTGGCCTGACGCTGCAGCGCTTCGGCGCTCGCGGCCTGCAGCCGCGTCGCCTCGTCGAGTGCGAGCGCCTGCTCGTAGGCATTCTCCGGCCCGAGCAGCAGCAGCACCTTCACCATTACCGGCAGGCACTCGATAACGGTGAAGAACAGCCAGAGCACCGTGCGCGCGCCGCTCAGCGCACCGTTCTGCGACGTGGCCTCGTTCAGCGCCTGGAGCCTGAGCAGCAGGCCGGCCTGATTGGCGTTGGTCACGGTAAAGGAATGCGTCAGGCTGTTCTGCTCCGCGAGATCCGCCTGCAGCTGCAGTTTCGCCGCGGGCAGGTTCCTGGCGGCCGTCCTGGCCGCCTTCCCGCGCGCCGTCGCGCTGCCGCGCAGCAGCCGCTGCTCCAGCCGCCGGATCTGCGCGTTGTCTGCCCGCTGCTGGGCCAGCGCATGGAGGTAACGACGATGGCTCGCCATCGCCAGCGGCCCGTCGCCCGGCTTGCAGGCTCCGGCCGGCACGCCGTCAAGCTCGCATTTCCATTCCCGGAAGGCGCGGGCTGCCTGCTTTCCCGCCGTGCTGCTCCGCGCCTCCAGGCTCCGGACGGCCGGATCCCGGCCTGGGTCGGCGACGGGGCCGCCGCCGGAGATGATCGTGTTGTTCAGTGCCGTCACCGTCCGGCGGTCCCGCGCTATCTTCAGCGTGAGCGGGTCTGTCCTGAGGTGGATGTAGTACGCGTCCGCGCGCTGGCGCTCGATCAAGGCGATCTGCTTCGATATTTCCGGCGCGAAGATCTGCAGCACGAACGGCGTGGAGATGATGAGGCCGAAGAGAATTCCGAGCAGCACCCTGGGCAACACCAGAGTCAGGTAACCCCACCAGTGAGTTTGGCGCTGCAGCGACACGACGAGCCACCGGTCCAGGCTCATGATCGCCACGCCCCAGGCCAGGGCGGCCGGAATAGCCGCCCACAGCGCGATTTTGAGGGCCGTGATCAGCGCAAACGTCATAGATACGGCCGCGATGCCGGACGTGATCAAGATGGCGGCGCCGATCCCGACATACTTTGCCCGGTCCGCCGGGAAGCCTTTCAGGATCTCTGGCGATGCACCGGAAACCCAGATCAGCAGGCGTCCCATGATTTCTCCCTTGTGCCGCGCGGCTGCCCGCATCCGCGACCTGCCAGCTGTTGCCGCCACCGACCCGTAGGCAGTCATGCTATGTCCGGATCAGTAACTGCATGTAAATCAATTGGGACGGCCGACTGGGCTTGACATTAATCAAGGCGGCAGAGCGCCTGCGCCGCCTGCGCTCGCCGGGGCAAGGATCGCCTTCCGCTGTCTAGGTGCGGGGCCTGCCGCTCGCCTTACCCGCCGACATCGCGCAGCGGCTCGCGGATCTCGGTAGCCTGCTGACTGACTCCCGGTGGCCTACCGGGACTCGCCGAGACCCGGAGCTGGTCGCACTGACGGTAAGACTGGACACGATGGCCGGCCGCGCGCGGTGCTCGCGGCCCGGCCGTCCGCGCCCCGCTCTGGCGCTGGTAACGGCGGCCGTGGCCGGCTGCCTGGCGGTTTCGGGATGCGGCGCCGGCCCGGGCCATCCGGCGCCGGCCAGCGCCCCGACGGCAGCGGCCGGCCCGGGCCCGGCGGGCAGCGCGCAGCATTCGGCCGGCCCGCAGCACTCGGCGTCCGGCCAGCCGAGGCCGTCGACCGCAGCCCATGCCGCCCATCCGGCCGGCACCGCCCATCCGGCGCGAACCGGCGCGGCCGGCCGCGCCGCCAGCCCGCTCGCCGGGAAGATCATCGGCATCGATCCGGGGCATAACGGCCGCAACAACACCGACCCGTCCTATATCAATCACCTGATCTGGAACGGCCGGGAGTGGGAAGCCTGCGACACGACCGGCACGGAGACCGACACCGGTTACACCGAGCCGCGGTTCACCTGGCGGGTCGCCCGGTTCCTGCGCGCTGACCTGCGCCGGGATGGCGCGCGGGTGGTCATGACGCGGACCAGCAACCGGGGCGTCGGGCCGTGCGTGAACCGGCGGGCCCGGATCATCAACCGCGGGCACGCCAACGTCGCGATCGACATCCACGGGGACGGCGGCCCCGCGGCCGGCCGCGGTTTCGCGATCCTCGAACCCGTCCGCGACGGCCCCAACGACAAGGTGATCAGGTCTTCGGAGCGGTTCGGCCGGGCCGTCCGGCGCGAGTTCCTGAGCCGCACGTCGATGCCGGAGAGCACATACGACGGAGTGCACGGCATCACCCACCGCAACGACCTGGCCGGGCTCAACCTGACCCGGGTTCCCAAGGTGCTCATCGAGTGCGGCAACATGCGTAACTCCACCGACGCGAGGCTGCTCACGTCGGCCCGTTTCCAGCGGCGGATAGCCAGGGCGCTGCTGGCCGCGATTGTCCGGTTCATCCGGCACTAACGGGGGCGAGCGACGTGATCACGGCAGTCCACACGCTGGTCTATGCGGCTGATGCCGAGGCCGCGCGGGCGTTCTTCCGCGATGTGCTCGGCTGGCCGCATGTCGACGCGCACGGCGGCTGGCTGATCTTCAAGACCGGGCCTTCCGAGCTCGGCGTGCATCCGGCCGCGGATGACCGCGACGGCCCGGCGCGGCCGGCCAGCCAGCATCACGAGATCAGCCTGATGTGCGATGACATCACCGAAACCGTCGCCGAGCTGGCCGCCAGCGGCGCCGAGTTCACTGGCGGCATCGTGCAGCGGGAGTTCGGCCTGGCCACCATGCTGCGGATCCCCGGCGCCGGCCAGATGATGCTCTACCAGCCGCTGCACCCCACGGCACACGGCCTCTAGGCCCGCCTGCGCTGCCCCGCGTCCGGCGCGCTGGCGGCGCGCTCGTTCCCCCTGCCGCCTGCCGCTGCCCCGGCGGCGTCGCCATCGGCTGCGGCTACGCCTCGCGGCTCGCCTTTCACCGGGAAGCTTTCTGCTTCCTCGATGAATCGGCTGCCCGCGCTGTCGATCGGGCTCGTCGCCGTTCGTGTAGAGGGTAGACGGCCGGCCTGAGACCGGCGCGGCCAGAGGAGGAGCGGAGCGTTATGCCTGAACCGAAGATTCTGCTGAGTGGCCTGGGGATTCCTGAGTCGCCGCGGTGGCATGAGGGGCGGCTGTGGTTCTGCAACTGGATCGACCGGCAGGTCGTGGCGGTTGACCTGGACGGCCACGCGGAGGTCATGCTCACCCGCGACCCGGCCAGCCACTCGATGGGGTACTCCATCGACTGGCTGCCCGATGGCAGGCTGCTGACGACCGGCGACAAGGTCCGGCGCCAGGAGCCTGACGGGTCGATGGCCGTGCACGCCGAGCAGCGGGCGAATGAGATCGTCGTGGACGCACGCGGCAACGCCTACGTCAACGGCGCGGACTTCGACTTCGTGGCCGGCGCGGCGGCTAAGCCGGGCTACATCAAGCTCGTCACGCCGGACGGGCACCTGCGCCAGGTCGCCGGCGACATCCAGTTCCCCAACGGCATGGTCATCACCCCGGACGGCCGGACGCTGATCGTCTCCGAGTCGTTCGCGGGCCGGCTAACCGCGTTCGGCATCGACGGCGACGGCGGGCTGTCGGGGCGCCGGGTGTACGCCGAGGGCCTCGGACCGGACGGCATCTGCATGGACGCCGAAGGCGCGGTGTGGGTGTCCACAGGCGGGTTCTCGGTCGCCCGCGTCGCCCCGGGCGGCAAGGTCCGGCAACGCGTCGAACTCGAGCAGAACCGGGCGCCGTTCGCGCTGATGCTCGGCGGCCCGGACCGGCGGATCCTGTTCATCTGCAGCGCCGAGTGGCACCCGGCCGACGGCGCTCCCGCCAACCTCGAGCGGCTAGCCACCGGGCCGCGCACGGGGCAGATCCTCGCCCTGCCGGTCGAGGTGCCCGGCACCGGCCGGCCGTGACAGCAACCGGGCCGCCGGGTACCGGGCCGGCTGGCGCCGGCGGCCCGGGCAGCTACCGGTAACCCTGCCGATCACCTGCACCAGAACCCTGACCGCATCCGTCGGCATTCAGATGCGCCCTGACTTGTCACAAGTCAGGGCGCTTGATGCGGCCATGCTATGGAATAGCGCACTCTGGCCCATACGGCCGGCGCGCGGCTGCTGATCGTAGATACCGTGGGCAGACTGGACGCCTGCGCCGGAAGGGCTGACTCGACTCTTCATGAATGATTACCAGCCTCGGTACGAGCACGAGCTAACGCTCGTCCCGTTACTCACAGAAGTCCGCCGTGCCCGTCGCTTCACCCGCTCTGTACTGCAGGAACAGCGGATCCCTGCCGAACGCGTCGGGACCGCCGAGCTTCTCGTGTCGGAGCTGGTAACCAACGCCGTCAAGATGAGCACCGCGAGATTACGCGCGCCGCGCCAGGCCGCTAATGATCATTTCCGGCTTATCGGCTTACGCCTTAGCCTGATCGCGCACAGCGTGGTTATCGAGGTGCGCGACGGCTCGGATAAGCCGCCGGTGCTGCAGGAACAATCCCTTTACTCCGAAGAGGGCCGCGGCCTGGCCGTGGTGGCGTCAATGAGCTCGCGATGGAGCTACTTCCCGCTGCGCAGCGGCGGCAAGATCGTGTGGTGCGAGCTGCACATCGCCCGCCAGGCGGCCGCCGATGACGTGATATTCCTGTCGGGGCCGCTGCCGCGGCGGGGCCGCAACAGCCGGCCAGCATTCGCGGCAGTGGTAATGAACGATCCGGTGTTGCTGCAGCGCGTCCGGGATGGCCTGCTCGCGCTGGACTGCGACGAGGAGGCCGCGCAGTAACGGTGAGCTCACCGCGGCGGCCGGGCTCACCGCGACGGCCCGGTCAGCGTTATGACTCGGGCCATCGCGCGCCGCAGCGGCCGGTCAGGTTCCCGGCTGCAGGCGGGTACTCACGGCTAGCCGGTTCCAGGCATTGATGGTCATGATCAGCCCGATCAGCTGAGCCAGCTCGGGCTCGGAGAACTCCCCGGCGGCGCGCGCGTAGACATCATCGGGCACATGCGTCTGGCTGATCA
This sequence comes from uncultured Actinomycetes bacterium, assembly GCA_963786975.1. Lineage (GTDB taxonomy): Bacteria > Actinomycetota > Actinomycetes > Streptosporangiales > Streptosporangiaceae > Palsa-506. The sequence continues at coordinate 286,842 of CAWBBE010000001.1, forward strand.
GGGTGATCGAGTCGGTGAGGGCGAGCGCGGCCCGCTCCCGTGCCGTGAAGTACGGAGCCTCCGGCCAGGCCGGGATGGCGTACAGGCGCTGCTCGCTCTCCCCGCCCTTGCGCGCGTCGGCCGTGTGCATGTCAATGCAGTAGACGCAGCCGTTGAGCTGAGAGGCCCGGATCCGGACGAGTTCCCTGAGCGGCGCCTCAAGGCCCTCGCCCGCCGCGGCATCCAGGGCCAGCATCGCCTTGTAGATACGGGGCGCGAGTGACGCGAGGCTCATTCGTGAGGTGTTCGCTGTGGTTGTCATGCCGCCAACGCTATGCCCGGATTAGACCAGGAGTATGGTCCAGTTATATGCCAGAAAACTGGGCCAATCCTGCTGGCGTGGACCTGCTGCTTGAGCTGCGCGGCGGACGGCGGCGAGCCGGGCTTGAAGACGCGCTGCGGGAGGCCGTCCGCAGCGGCCGGCTGGCTCCCGGCACCCTGCTCCCCTCCTCGCGCGCGCTTGCCGGCGAGCTCGGGATGGCCAGGAACACGGTGGCCGACGCCTACGGCCAGCTGGTCGCCGAGGGCTGGCTGACCGCGCGCCAGCGGCGCGGGCACTCGTGTCGCGGACCGTGCCGGGCCGGCCGCCGGGCACGCTACTGCCCGCCTTCCGGCGCCGGTCGCTGGGCGGCGGGCCTACGACCTGACGCCGGGCAGTCCCGACCTGGCCGGCTTTCCCCGCAGCGGCTGGCTCGCCGCGGCCCGCAAAGCCGTCACCGCGGCACCGAGCGATCAGCTCGGCTACCCCGATCCCCGCGGGCTGCCCGGCCTGCGGGAGACGCTCGCGCAGTATCTCGCCCGGGTCCGGGGCGTCCGCACCGCGCCCGACCGCATCATCATCTGCTCCGGTTTCGTGCAGGCACTGAACCTGCTGTCGGTCGCGCTGCGCCGCTGCGGCGCGGGCACGATCGCGGTCGAGTCCTACGGCTTCGGTGTGCATCGCGACGTCATCCGCGCGGCCGGGCTGGCCACCAGGCCGGTCGCGGTGGATGAGTCGGGCGCGCTGGTCGGTGAGCTTCTCGCGGCGGTCACGGAGCCAGCGGTGGCCGCCGGGGCCCGCGCGGCAGCCCGGGTGGCAGCGGCCGGCCCGGCAGCGGCCGGATCCCCCGCCGCGGTGCTGCTCACGCCTGCCCATCAGTTCCCCCTCGGCGTGCCGCTGGCCGCCCAGCGCAGGGCCGCCGTGCTGCACTGGGCGCGCAGCACCGGCGGGCTGGTTATCGAGGACGACTACGACGGCGAGTTCCGGTACGACCGCAGGCCGCTTGGCGCGCTGCAGGGGCTCGCCCCGGACGTCGTCGCCTACGCCGGCACCGCGAGCAAGAGCCTGGCGCCCGGCCTGAGCCTGGCCTGGCTGGTGCTGCCGCCGCACCTAGTCGACCTGCTCACGGCGACCAAGCGGCTGAGCGACGGGCATACCGGCGTGCTGGAGCAGCTGGCCCTCGACGAGTTCATCAGGTCTGGCGCCTACGACCGCCATGTCCGCCGGTCACGGCTGCGCTACCGCAGGCGGCGTGACCGCCTGGTGGCCGTGCTGGCGGAGCGGTCGCCGGAGGTGACGGTCACCGGCATCGCCGCGGGCATGCACGCCGTGCTGCGGCTCGGCCGCGGCCTGCGCCAGTCCGATGAGGCCGGGATAGTGAGCCGGGCGGCACGGGCCGGGCTGACGATCCAGGGGCTGGGCGAGTATCGCCATCACGCCGGCCAGCCCGGTTGCGGCGCCGGCCCTGGCCCTGCCCTTGGCCCCAGCCCTGGCCACGGCCGGGATTCCTGGCCCGGGTACGGTCAGGACCCGCCCGCGGCGCTCGTCGTCGGTTACGGAACCCCGCCGGACCATGCCTTCGCCGGCGCGATCGACACGCTGTGCGACGTGCTGGGCTGACCGCGCCGCGGCATGCTCAGCGCAGCCGCGCAGCCCCCGGCAGGACGTGCGCTCCGTCGCTGGCCACCGGCAGCGGCCGCGCCTGCCATCCGCCGGGGCAGCGCCCCAGCGCCGCCGTGACGAGCCGCTGATCGTCAGGCACCAGCGCGAGCACGCTGGGCCCGGCTCCGCTGACGACTGCCGCGATGCCATCCGCGCGCAGGTCCGCGACCAGGCGGGCGGTTTCCGGCATGGCGGCCGCGCGGTAGCCCTGGTGGATGCGGTCTTCGGTCGCGGCCAGCAGCAGCCTGGGCGTTCCGGTAAGGGCACGGACGAGCAGCGCCGCGCGCGCCGTGTTGAACGCGGCGTCCGCTAGCGGCACGCTGGCCGGCAGCGCGGCCCTGGCCTGCGCGGTGTACCCGCGCTGGGCCGGCACGAAGACGACCGGCAGCACGCCCTTGGCATCGTCCAGCGTCACGGCCCGGGCGCCGTCTTCCGGGCCGGCGTTCCACGCGATGCTGAAGCCGCCGAGTACGCACGCCGCGACGTTGTCCGGGTGCCCTTCGATCTCGGCGGCCAGCCGGAGCACGGCCGCTGTGCCGAGCCTGCCGGGATCGCCATCGGCGAGCTGCCGCGCCAGCAGGATGCCTGCCACGATGGCAGCCGACGACGAGCCCATGCCGCGCGCCTGGGGGATGCGGTTGAGGCACTGCAGCTCGATACCAGGCGGCCGGCCGCCGAGCCTGTCGAAGGTGGTCAGCATGGTCTCGGCGACCAGGTGCCGCTCATCTGCTGGCAGCTGGCCAGCGCCCTCCCCGGCGATCGTGACCCGCACGCCGTCGCCCGCGACCGTCGCCGTGACCTCGTCGTACACCGAAAGCGCGACGCCGAGCGAGTCGAAGCCAGGGCCGAGGTTGGCGCTGGTGGCCGGCGCCGCCACGGTGACCGGGCAGGTCAGGAAAACCATGCTCGCATCCTAGGCCGGCGCCCAACGCGCCCAATGTGGCGTCGAGCAGGTTCGGCTGGGGGCCGGGCGGCCAGGAGCGGCGGCGTGATCGGATGGAGAGATGAAAATCCGGATCGGGATAGGGCTGGGCCCGGCGGCGGAGCCGGCTGGCTTCACCGCAGCCGTCAGCCACCTGGAAGAACTCGGCATCGATTCGCTGTGGCTGTCCGAGATGGTTTACGGGCCGCTGGTGGAGCCGTTCACCGGGATGGCCTATGCCCTCGCCAGCACGGCCAGGCTAAAGGTCGGCACCGGCGTATCCGTGCTGCCGGGACGTCACCCCGTGCTGGTCGCCAAGCAGCTGGCCACGCTGGCGGCGCTCGCGCCTGGCCGGGTCCTGCCGGTCTTCGGCCTGCAGCCGGCCCGCAGGAACGAGCGCGCGCTGTTCCCGGTGCCGCCCGGGCAGCGAGGCGCGGTGTTCGATGAGTCCGTTGAGCTCGTCCGGCTGCTGCTGGAGCAGGAGACGGTGACCTTCCGGGGCCGGTTCTTCACCGTCGACGGGGCCAGCATCGGCCCGCGGCCGGCCAAGCCGCTCGACATCTGGCTGGGCGGCAGCGCCCCGGCCGGGCTGCGGCGGGTCGGCCGGCTCGGTGACGGGTGGCTGGCCAGCTTCGTTGCCCCGGGGGAAGCAGCCGCGAGCCGCCGCGCCATCCAGCAGGAGGCCTCGGCGGCCGGCCGCGAGGTCGATCCCGAGCACTTCGGCATCAGCCTGCCGGTCGCCATCGGCGGCATCCCGGACACGCTGGCCGACGCCATCCGCCAGCGGCGGCCGGACGCTGACCCGGCCAGCCTCGTGGCTACCAGCTGGCCAGCCGCGCGGCACATGATCGAGCAGTACGTGGCGGCAGGCATCAGCAAGTTCGTCATCCGGACGGCCGCCGCGCCGCAGGCCTGGCCCGCTGATCGCTCGCAGCCGGCCGACGGCTTCGCGGACGAACTCGCCCGTGAGCTGATGCCGCTGCAGACCTGAGGCCAGGCATGCCCGCGTCCCCTCGCCCTCGCGGACCCGCCCGGCCAGCCGCTTAATGAAACCGGTGCTGGTCGCCGCGTACCCGGCTCGATGCCGAAGCCGGCCGGGAACCGGAACAGGAAGAACCACCATGGCGCGGGCGGCGCGGTGAGCGCCGCCGCCGTCAGGTAACCGTTGCCGGGCCGGCCCCGGCTGGCTACCGCTGCCGCGGTGCCCGCCGTCAAGCTGGCCCGGCTGGCAGACCCGCTGGCGTCAGCCGGCCACGTCGACGTACAGCCGCCGGGCCAGCTTCCCGACACGGAACGCGGTCGCCTTCGCGACGATGACGACGATGCAGAGGGCACCCTCGAAGTCGCTGCTGACCGAATAGCCGCGGAGCACCGGGAAGCCAACGGCCGCCGATGCAGGCGAGATCGTGCTCGCACCCGACTGCCGCTGGCCCTGCGCCGGGTGCAGCGTGATCAGCAGGTACCGGTCGCGGCCGGCGGCGATTGCCCGGGCGGCCCGGCCGGCCGCCCGCTTCGAGACGTACTTGATCTCGTAGCCAGGAACCCGCCCGCGGAAGGCGAGCACGATCCGGTCGTAGCCGCATTCCGGATGCGTTCCCATCCTGACGCCGTTGACGACGGGCACCGGCGGCAGCCGGATCGCTCGTGCCGCGCTGGCCGGCCCGGTCAGCCAACGGCTGTCATCGCAGCCGCGCGGTGCCCTGGGCGGCTGCCGGAGCGACGGGCCGCCAGCCGGGCTGGGCGAGCTGCCCGCGGTGGGCGTGGCAGGCGCCGCGGGGACGGCCGGCGGCCGGGTTGCGGCCGGCCAGCCCGGCGACGGTGCGGCCGGCGCCGGCGAAGCCTCCGGCGAACCAGCGCCCGCAGAACCAGTCCCGGGAGTTCCCCCGGGGCCGGGAGTATCCGCAGCGCCCGGCGAGCCGTCACCTGGCGCCGGTGACGACCGGGTGCCTAACCCGCCCGGAGCCGGGACCCCGGGCGACGGCGGCTGACCGGCGGCCGGCCGGCCGGGTGAGGCCGAACTGCACGAGGCCGCTCCCAGCGCGGTCACCAGTACTGCCGCCAGCACCGACATCGCATGCCCTGCCGGGCGCTGCATCGTCACCTCCAATGGCCAAAGCCGGACGTCAGCCAATCGGCGCGGTCAGCTCGAGCTGGACATTGTCCGGGTCGCGGAAGGGCAGTACGCAGATCCCGAACGCGGGCAGCTCGGTGATCTCCCCGTGCGGCACGCCGTTCTCGTCGAAGAGGGCGACCGCCTGATCCAGGTCAGCGCGGGCAGGCACGGCGAAACTGAGATGATCGAGGCCGACCCGGTCGTCGTCGAACCGGTCGTCGGCCGGGGCCACCGGCCGCAGGCCCATCAGCAGGCTGCCGCGCACCATGACGATGCCGCCGAAGAGGACCTTGTAAGCCGCCTCGGCCGCCGGGTCGTCGGCAGCCGGGGACTCCACCGCCACGTCGAAGCCGAGCAGGCCGGTGTAGAAGGCCCGGCTCCGGTCAAGGTCGGTCACCGTCAGCCGGAGGTGGTGGATATCGCCGGTCGGGATCTGTCCGGTCGGGGTCTGTGCTGCCATGTCGTTCTCCTTCGCGCCCGGCGCGCCGGGAACCGGCGAATCCTCCGGATCCGGCTGGCCTGCGAGCCCGGCCGGGGACCGCCAGGACCGCCGGAACCCGAACTCGCCGGGACCGCCGACCCGCTGGTAACCGCATCGCGAACGCTGCAACTAGGGCCACTGATTCACGCATCGTCGCACGAGCAGCCTCCCGAATCACCCGTTCCGCGGCAGTGACCACGGAGGATCCGGCTCGCCAGGACGTGCCGGATTTTCCGCGATCATGGCGGAGGCCGCCCGCGCCGCGCCGGCGGCTGGCCGTTTCGTCTCGGCCAGGCGGTAACAATGGGATGCGGAGGATGCTGACGACGATGACTGTCTCGATCGACGAGATCACGGTGTCCGGCCCGGCGGCCGGGCCGTACGCGATCGCCACCGGGCCGGACGGGGCGCTCTGGTTCACCATGGTCCATGCCGGACGAATCGGGCGGCTGGTCCCCGGCGGCGAGCTCACCAGTTTCCAGCTTGAGCCCGCCACCTCGGGGCCGACCGTCATCACGGCCGGGCCGGACGGCGCGCTGTGGTTCACCGAGTACCAGGGTCACCGGATCGGCCGGATAGCACCATCGGGTGCGGTAACTCATTTCGGCTTGCCTGCCGGGCCGGCCGGCCCGTTCGGGATCGCGGCCGGGCCGGACCGGGCGCTGTGGTTCACCGAGACCCAGCGGAACCAGATCGGCCGGATCACCGTCGACGGCGACGTCACCGAGTTCCCGCTGCCGGTCCCGGCGGCCTTCCCGTCGGCGATCACCGCCGACGGGCAGGGCGCTATGTGGTTCACGATGAACCAGGGAAACGCGATCGGCCGGATCACCACGTCCGGCGACGTCACGGCATTCCCGCTGCCGACCACGGCGGCCGCGCCGGTCGGGATCACGGCTGGCCCGGACGGCGCGGTGTGGTTCGCGGAGATCGGCGCCGGCCAGATCGGCCGGATCACCGGCAGCGGCGAGATCACCGAGTTCCCGCTGCCGGAACGGGATGCCCGGCCGCACGCGATCGCCGCCGACTCCGCCGGTAGCTACTGGTTCAGCGAATGGGGCGGGAACCGGATCGGCCGCATCCGCGCCGACGGCGACCTGTGCGAATACGACCTGCCCACGCCGTCCGCCGAGCCCCATGGCCTGGTACAGGGCCCGGACGGCGCGATCTGGGCCGCGCTGGAGATCGGCGCGCTGGCCCGGCTCGGGGTCGCCCCGCCGCTGGCCGCCCCGACTGGCCCGGCCGCCCCGGGCGGCTCAGGCGCCCCGGGCGGCTCAGGCGCCCCGGGCGGCTCAGGCGCCCCGGGCGGCAGCCGGTGAACCGTGCATAGCCGGCCGCCGGCCTGGCGGCGGGCGGCGGGCGGCGTCGCGCTGGCCGCCTTGGCGGCGCTGGCCGCGTGCAGCACGAGCAGGCCGGCCGCCGGGAGCGCTCCGGCTGGTAGCACCGCGCCCGCCAGCAGCGCGCCCGCCAGCAGCGCGGCACCGGCCACCGGCCGGCCGCGGGCGCCAGGCCGGCCAAGACGGCCGGCATCGTGCAATTCGCGCTGCCGCCGGCCGCCCAGGGCTGCACCGGTGCGCGTGCGCTCCCGGGCGGCGGGACGCGCATCCCGGTCACCGTCAGCGCCCGGCAGTCGCAAGTTGCCGCGATGGCGAACGTATGCATCAACGGCAAGGGCCCGTTCCCCTTCGTGATCGACACCGGCGCGCAGGGCACGGTGCTGACCGCCGGGCTGGCCGCCCGGCTGGGGCTGGCGAAGATCGGGCCGCCGGTGCTCATCGGCGGCGCCGGATGCTCGGCCAGGGCACAGGTGTCCAGGGTCACCAGCTGGAATGTGGCCGGCCTGACCCTGCAGCCGCAGTACGTCACTGACCTCAAGATCCCGCTCTTCGGCGGGCACGGACAGCCGGACGGCCTGCTCGGCTCGGATGTCTGGAGCCGGTTCGGCGCGATGCGCCTCGACTTCGCCCGCGGCAGCATCACCGTGCCCGGCCCGGAACGGCCCGGGCCGGCCCGCAAGATCACGATCGGGCGTCCGTCCGCGGCGCAGGTTCCCGCCGTCCTGCTGCGCGCCAGGCCGGCGGCGATCGCGCCGATGACGGTTACCAGCCAGCCAGGCAGCACCGCAATCACCGTGCAAGTCAGATTTGGAACAGGGCCTTCGCTGGCGTTTGCCCCCGATACCGGCGCGTCACAGTCGGCGGTTGACACCGGCATCGCCAAGGCGGCCGGACTAGCCAGCGCGGATGCCAGGGTCAGGCAGGGCACGGTCTGCACCGTCGCCGCGTTCCCTGAGGTCAGGACCGGTCCGTGGTCGGTCGCCGGGCATCCGCTCCGGCCGCAGGTCGTCGGCGTCACCGGGCTGCAGCGCACGACCGGCGTGGCCGGCCTGATCGGCGCCGATCAGATGAGCAGGTTCGGCTCGGTGATATTCGACTACGCCGGCGGGCGACTCGTGCTCGGTGCCGGCTGACCAGCGCCGGCCGGCCGGTGGCTGCCGACATGGCTGCGGCCGGGCGGTGCTGGCTGGCATGGCCTGCTGACCGCCTGCCAGACTTGCCCGCATGAGCGACGTGGCACCGGAGGCCCGCTGGGGCATCACCGTTCCCTTTGACGCCCCCCTGCACGAGCACCGCAAGCTGTTCGAGTTGCTGGAGGGCCTCGGCTACACCGATGCCTGGTCCGGCGAGGCGGATGGGCTCGACGGCTTCTCGCCGCTGCTGCTCGCCGCGGCGTGGACGTCCTCGCTGCGGGTCGGCACCGCCATCATCCCGGCCTACACCCGCGGCCCCGCGCTGATCGCGCAGAGCGCGGCGGCGCTGGCCGAGGCCGCGCCCGGCCGCTGCGCGATCGGCATCGGCACGTCATCGGACGTGATCGTCGGCAAATGGAACGACATCCCGTTCACCGAGCCGTACCGGCGGGTGCGGGACACCCTCCGGTTCCTCCGCGAAGCGCTGGCCGGCCAGCGGGTCGACGCCGATTACGGCACTTTCGCCGTGCGCGGGTTCCGGCTGGCCCGGCCGGTGCCCGACCCGCCGCCGCTGTACCTCGCCGCGCTGCGCCCGGGCATGCTCCGGCTGGCTGGCCGCGAGGCGGATGGGGTGATCGTGAACTGGCTGGCCGCCGAGGACGTCCCGGCGGTGGTCGGCGAGATGACGGCGGCGGCCGGGGACGCGGCCGATCGCCAGGCGGTGGCCGCCCGCATCTTCGTCTGCCCGAGCGAGGACGCCGCCGCGGTCCGCGCGTTCGGCCGCCGGGCGATCGCCGCGTACCTGAACGTGGCCGTCTACGCCGAGTTTCACCGCTGGCTCGGGCGGGCTCCGGTGCTGCAGGGTATGTGGGACGCCTGGCAGGCCGGCGATCGCCAGGCGGCGCTGGCGGAGATTCCCGATGATCTGGTCGACGAGCTCATCGTGCACGGCTCGCCACAGGACTGCCGCGACCAAGTCAGGCGCTACGTCGACGGCGGCGTGACGTTGCCGGTCATCGCGCTGATCGGCCCTTACGGGGACTTGCCGGTCGCCATCCGCGGGCTCGCCCCCGGGCAGTGACCGCGGTGCGGGCGGCTCCGCGGCCGGTCACCAGCAGCGCCATGCCCGTGCCGGGGACGCCGGCGCCGGACCATCCGTTTCAAGCCTGGGCTTTTGCTTTTCGCGGCTAGCTGCCGAAGGCGACGTTGCTGCCGATCACCCGGATGCTGATGCCTGATCCGGTGACGATCACGCTCTGGATCTTCATCCCGAGCGGCAGCTTAGGAATCGGTATCTGAATGTTCCGCACCGAGCCGAGCAGGCCGGATGGCAGCCCGCTGCTCCTGACCAGGTGAACCTTGATCTTGGTACCGCTGACCCTGGTGATCCGCCAGACCGCCGAGCCGCTGGTCACCAGCAGGTCGACGGATGCCTTGACCTCGTGCTTGCCCGCGGGCTTGAGGGTCAGGCCCGCGTTGCCGGCCAGGTTGCCGAGCTGGCCGCCGACCAGGGATCCCAGCGCATGGGACAGACCGCTGAAGGTGATCACGCCGGCCCCGTTGAGATGGCCGACCGTGCCGCTGCTGAAGCCGGAGTTCATCTTGACGTTGCTGAGGTCAGCGTCGATCTTCTTGATCTCAATCGGGCCCTCGTGGATCTTGCTTGAGCTGATCTGGACGTCATGGAAGCTGCGGCTGACCACCTGGGTCAGGAACGGGAAGCCCTTGATGGAAACGTCCGGCTTGGCCGGGAAGCCCTGCTTCTGTATCTCCGAGGCGATCCGGCCCTGCACGTAGAACACCGCCAGCCGGTCCAGCCCGATCAGGACGACGAGCAGCGCGATCACCACGATGATGGTGTTCCTGAGCCCGTGGCCGCGGCGCCGGCCCTGATTCGGCGGGTTCTGGTAGCCCGGGTTCTGGTAGCCCTGATTCGGCGGGTTCTGGTAGCCCCGGTCCGGCGCCGGGCCCTGGTATCCCTGGCCTGGCTGCGGGCCGGGGTGCTGCGGGCGATGCATCGGGGCGGTCGGCGCGCCGTGATCGAACGGCTCGGCGGGCGGCCGCTGGGACCGCGGGTCCTGGCCCCCGGCGTCGGGGTAGTCGCTCACGGCAGATCGGCGATCTTGATGGCCTGCAGCTGGCCTGAGCCGTAGTTGGTCACGAGCAGCGTCTTACCTTTCGCGTAGAACTGGCGCGGCAGCACGCCGGACTTGAGCTGCCCGAGCAGCGCGGGCTTGCGGGCTAGCGCCTGCCCGGTGCTGACCACGCTGAGGCCAGGGGACGCGCCCGCGGTCTTGTTCAGGTCGGAATCGGCCACCACGATCCGGTTCCCGTGCGCGACGAAGCTCAGGCCGATCGGGCTCTCACCGACGCCGACCCGCGCGATCAGCGCGTGCGCCGGGTCGGTGCGCAGCTTCGGCGCGGAGAAGCCGAGCAGCGCGTCGCTTTCCCTCGCGGTAACCCAGACCACCTTGTTGTCCTTGGACGCGATAGCGCGGACCGGGCCGCATCCCGCGGTGACCTTGGCGACTACCGACTTGGCCGGCTTGACCTCGGCTTTGTGCAAGTTGATTACGCTCAGCAGCCCCTCGCTGGGATTGACGGTCTGGACCTTCTCGATGCTCGTCACGTACAGCCAGTTGCCGTCCGGGGATCTCGCGATCCCTACCGGCTCATGCCCGGTCGGGACCAGCCCCACGAAGGTGGCTGGCGTGAAGCCGCTGGCCAGCGCCTGCTGCAAGTTGAAAACCGCCAGGCCGCCGCTGCTCTGCAGCGTCACGAAGGCGAACCGCCCGTCGGGGCTCACCTGCACCTGGACCGCGCCATGACCATTCGGGCTGTCCAGCGTCCCGACGACACTGGTAATGCCCTGTTCGGCCTCCGCGACGCTGATCACCTTCGCGCCGCCTCCGGTAGCCAGCAGCAGGTACTTGCCGTCCTTGGTGATCGCCTCGCCCTTGCTCGCGCCGGGCAGCGGGATCGTGTGCGCCAGCGTCGGCGCCAGCCCGTGGCCGTTGCTGAGTACCGCGAGCGAGTTGCCGAGCGTGACGAAGGAGAACTTGCCGTCCGGCGTCACGCTGACCGCAAACGGCTTCCCGCCGAGGCGGACAGCGGCGCTCCTGACGTTGGCCAGCGATCTGGCCGACGCCGTCACCGCGGTGCATCCGGGAACCTTCGGCGCCGCGACACCTCCGCCGCCTCCGCCGCCCCCGCCGCCCCCGCTACTGCCGCCACCGCCGACCAGCAGGTAACCGCCGCCCAGCAGGACAATGACGACGGCAGCGGCGGCAACCGCGACCACACCGCGAGATCGCCACCATGGCCGGGAAGGCCGACTGTAATCCCGCTGGCTGCCGCTGCCCGGCGGGCCGAAACCGGGCACCGGCCCGTAGCCGGCGGCGCCGGGCGGCTGGCCGTAGCCGCCGGTGGCCGGCGGCTCCGTGAGCCCTGGCGTGGTCGGCCCGGCGGCTCCCGGGATGCGCACGGCCTGCGTCGGCGGCCCGCCGCGGCCGGCCGGGCTGGACGGCTGGTCCTGGGCCGATGCCGATTCCCCTTCCCCGGCCGGGCTGGCCGGTCCCTCCTGGCCAGCCGCCGCGGCCGCGCTGGCCGCCGCGGTTAGACCGGCCGCCGCGGCCGGGCCTGCCGCCGCGGGGCTGGACGGCATCGCGACCTCGGTAGGCTGCCGCGGCGTGGCCGGCTGGCCGCTGGAGCCGGGCGGCGGCGGCACTGCCAGCCGGCCCGGATCGGAGCCCTCCTCCGGCCGCAGGCCGCACGCCTCCCGCAGCGCAGCGGCAAAGTCCAGGCAATGGCCGTAACGGTCATCCGGCGACTTGGCCAGCGCCTTGGTCATTACCTCGTCGACGGCGGGCGGCAAGTCCGGGCGGCGCTCGGTGAGCAGCGGCGGCTGCTCAGAAATCTGCGCCCACAGCACAGCCAGGCCCTGATCGCGCTTGAATGGCGGCACGCCGCCGAGCATCTCGAACGCGGCGCCGGCCAGCGCGTAGAGATCGGTCCGGCCGTCTACCGTCTTGCCCTCGATCTGCTCCGGCGAGACGTAGTCCAGGGTGCCGAGGAACTGGCCGGTGCCAGTGAGACCCGACGACGACAGCGACTGTTTGCTGAGCCCGAAGTCGGACAGGTAAACATGATCAGGCCGGCCACTGCCCGCCGTCGCGTCGAGCAGCATGTTGGCTGGCTTCACGTCCCGGTGCACAAGGCCGTGCGAATGCGCGGCGTCCAGCGCGGACGCTACCTGGGTGACGATGCCGACTACCCGGTTCGGGGGCAGCGTGCCCTGCTCGTCGAGCAGCGTCCGGACGTCCCGGCCCTGCACGTAACGCATCGCGATGAACAACACGCCGCCGGCCTCGCCGGCCTCGAAGACCGGGATGATGTGCGGGTGATCGACGGCCGCCGCCGCCCTCGACTCGCGGATGAACCGCTGCCGGAATGCCTCGTCCCTGGCCAGCTCGGGCGCCAGGATCTTGAGCGCTACCCGCCGGTCCAGCCGGAGGTCATGGGCGCGGAAGACGACGGCCATCCCGCCGCGGCCGATCTGCTCCTCCAGCCGGTAGCCCGCGATCTTCGATCCCACGGTGAACCCGCCTGGTGCCGAGGGGATCTCGTCACTCACCGCGCCTCCAGCGGTAGCCCTGCCCGTCCCGTTCCCGCCCGCGCGGCCATGCACCGCAGCGATGCCTGGCGCAAGGTCATCCGTGGTCAGCCACACGATCGCCGGGTCGCCCCAGTATCCGCGTCACCGGCGGCCGGCTGTCAACCCGCGCCATTGGCACCAGCCCTTTCGCAGGCGCCTAGTTTGATCATGGGATACTAACCCGACCGTATCTGAAACCCGCGCCGGTAACGACAAGAAGCACCGGGGATTGTCAGTAGCCACCCTGATAACCGGCATCCGGCTGCTCAGCGGCCCGTTTTAGCCGCAAACAGCCGACCCGGAATCGGGCCTGGAATCGGGCCCCTGGCCCGTGCCGCCGCTCCGGCCGCCCGCACGGCAACTGCCCCGCGAGCCCGGCCGCCCGGCAGCACGGCAACCCCCGCCAGCCCGGCCGCCCGGCGCCACGGAAGCTGTCCCGGCAGTCACTCCCGGCCCGCTAGCCACCGTCCGTCACCAGCCCCGGAGCCCGTTGTCGGCTACTGACTGTCACGGGCTGCCGCACTCTCCGCTGCCCGCCTTCCGGGCGCGCCACCGGGGCGCGAGCGCGACCTGAAGATTCTTCTTTGCGCTGAATCGCTCTACAGTGAGCAGATGACGGCGGAGCGAGCGCTCTCGTCACGCACAGCGCCGGCGCTGGTGGTGCGGACGCAGGGCTCAGATCGTAGTTTGCAGGCGGGGGCGTCTTACCGGATCGGCCGGGATCCGGAGTCCGACATCGTGGTCAGCGACTCCCGGGTGTCCTGGCAGCATGCCGTGCTGCAGTTTGACCAGCTGGACCAGAATGCCTGGGTCCTGCAGGACGCCGGCAGCACCAACGGGACCTTCCAGGGGTCACGGCGAGTATCGCAGATCACGATCAGCGGCGACTGCATGCTCCGGCTCGGCCACCCGGACGACGGGCCGACATTGACCTGCTCACTGGCGTTCCCGGCCCGGCCGGCCGATGCACCGCTGGCCGACTCGCCGCGGGCCGCGGCAGCACCCGTGGCACCGCCGCCAAAGACCCCGCCGGCCGGGCCGGCGGCCCACAACCCGCCGGCCGGGGGCGTCGGCTACCCCCCGCCCGCCAGTCCCGGCTACCGCGATGACGGGGCCGGGCAGGGGTATCACGGTCCGGCTGCGGGGGCCGGATACCGCCAGCCCGGGCGGCCGGCCGACAGCGGCCTGAGCTACGCGGGCTCGCTGTCCAGCCGCCAGCCGAGCGCAGTCATGCGGCTGCCATCGAAGGTGCTGCGAATCGGCCGGGGTACCGACAACGAAGTCGTCGTGGCCGACCTGAGCGTGTCCCGCCACCACGCCGAACTGCGCCGGGGACCGGCCGGATTCGAGATCGTCGACCTCGGCAGCCACAACGGCACCTTCCTCAACGGCCAGCGGATCTCCGCGGCGCCGGTAACCGAGCTGGACATCATTGGCATCGGCCCGGCCACGTTCCGGCTGGTCGGCGAGGAACTGCAGCAGTTCATCGACACCGGCGACGTATCGCTTGCCGCCCGTGACCTGACCGTCCGGCTGTCCAGCGGCAAGGTGCTGCTCGACCACGTGAGCTTCCCGCTCGGCGAGCGCTGCCTGCTCGGGGTGATCGGCCCGAGCGGCGCCGGCAAGTCCACCTTGCTCGGCGCGCTCACCGGGATGCGGCCTGCCACCGAGGGCAGCGTGCTATACGACCAGCGTGATCTCTACACCCACTACGCCGAATTGCGGCACCGGATCGGGCTGGTGCCGCAGGAGAACATCCTGCACACGCAGCTGTCCGCGCGCCGGGCCCTCGGCTACGCGGCGGAACTGCGGTTCCCGCGGGACACCAGCAAGGCCGAGCGGCAGCGCCGGATCACTGAGGTGCTCGGCGAGCTCTCCCTCACGGCGCACGCGGATACCAGGACCGCCTCGCTGTCCGGTGGCCAGCAAAAGCGGGTCAACGTCGCGCTTGAGCTACTGACCAAGCCGTCCCTGCTGTTCCTGGACGAGCCGACATCCGGGCTGGATCCCGGGCTGGACAAGTCGGTCATGGAGATGATGGCCGACCTGGCACATGACGGCCGCACGGTCATCGTGGTCACGCACAGCGTCGCGAACCTGAACCTGTGCGACCGGCTGCTCGTCCTGGTGCCCGGCGGCAAGGTCGCCTATTTCGGGCCGCCGGCCGACGGCCTCAAGCACTTCGGCAAGCCCGGCTGGGCTGAGGTGTTCCAGGCTTTCGACGCCGAGCCGAACCGGGACTGGGCCGGGGAATTCCAACGCTCGTCGTACCACCAGCACTACGTCGCGGCCGAGATGAACGGCCAGGTGCCGGCCACCGGGCGGCCCGTGCAGGTGGCTGCGGCCCCGCCGAAGACGCGCAACCGGTTCGCGCAGCTGAGCACCCTGTGCCGGCGGTACATGGCGGTCATCGCCTCGGACCGGGTGTACCTCGCGTTCATGGTCGCGATGCCGATCGTCCTCGGCGCGGTGATACAGGTGATACCGGCGCCGCTGGGCCTGCAGGGACCGAACAACCAGGGTGCCGAGTCGCTGCTGCTGATCCTGGTGATCTGCGCCTGCTTTGCCGGAGCCGCGAACGCGGTCAGGGAACTAGTCAAGGAACGGCCGATCTACAGCCGAGAACGGGCTGCCGGGCTGTCCGCAGGCGCTTACCTGACCTCCAAGCTGGTGATCCTGGGACTGATCAGCGGGCTGCAGGCGATGGTGCTGGTCGCCGTAGGGCTGGCCGGCCGCCCGCTGCCGCCGACCGGGTCCTTCCTCAAGCATTTTCCGCTGGCTGAGCTGCTGCTGGCGATGGCCGTGCTGGCAATCGTCTCGATGACCCTGGGGCTGCTCATCTCCGCATCGGTCGACACCTCAGAGAAGACGATGCCGCTGCTGATCGTAGCCGTGATCTTCCAGGTGGTGATGACCGGTGGCGTGTTCTCGCTGGCCGGGAAGGCCGGGCTTGAGCAGGTGGCCGCGCTGGCTCCGTCCCGCTGGGGCTTCGCCGCGATGGCATCGACGTCGAACCTCAACGTGATCCAGCTGCCAGCCGAGCCGAAGCCGCCCGCAGCCAAGAAGCCGTCCGGCGGAACGGCGCACAAGCACCACGGCAAGCACCAGGCGGGCCAGAATCCCGCGCCAGGCAGTTCAGCCGCGCCGAGCGGGTCCGCGCCGAGCAGCTCCACCACGCCGAGCAGCTCCACCACGCCCAGCAGCTCTACCTCGCCCAGTGCGTCCGCCGCGTCCACCAGCACGGCCGCGTCCAGCGGCACGGCCGGGGCGGTGAATGCCAACGGCACGGCGACGAGGCACGGCGCGCTGAGGAAGCCCGGTGCGGCGAAGGCGGATGCCTCGGCGGTCACCGTCGCCAAGGCGGCGTCTCCGTCTCCGTCTAAGACCGCGTCTCCCGCCAAGACCGCGGCCCCGGCCGATGCGAGCGGTATCACAGCTGATCCGCTGTGGGATCACAAGCCGAACACCTGGCTCAAGGACATGGCCGCGATGGTGCTGCTCGGGCTGGTATTCACGCTGATCGCGTGGTGGCGGCTGGTCCGGCTGAGCCCGGGCCGCCGCAGATAGCGCGGGCCGGAGCAGTGGTTCAGATAAGTCCGGTGATGGCCGGACGGACCTGAACCACTAATTTGATCTTGGTGCGGTTGAGGCTGGCGTGGCGAATGGTGTGATCGGGCCCGCGGGCAGACGGCGGCCGGCCGGGTCGGGCCCGTGGAAGGGCCGACCCGGCCGGCTGTGGGCGCGGGTACCTCTAGTGGGTCATCAGGCGGTCGAACGGCCGCAGGTACCTGGTCGGGTGGAAGGTCACGAACGCCGGCGGGGTGGGCACCAGCGTGGTCCCGCCGGTGGAGAACACGTTGAGCGACGGGCCGAGCGCCATCGCGGCCCCGTTCAGGTGCGAGGGCTGCAGCGCGCTGTCCTTCCAATGGCCGGTGTTCAGCCGCCGCAGCAGCATGTGCGCCGCGGGCGCGGCGGGACCGCCCAGGTCATGCCGGGAGCGGCGGTGGCAGCGACGCGGGCCGGCCCGGCTGGTGCGGGCCGGCCCGCGCTGGCGGCGTTAGGGCTGCCTAGCGATGGCGGCGGACGAAGATCTTGGTTCCGGGGATCTTGAACAGCGTGTGAAAGAAATTGGCGATGTTGTTCGGAATCCGCACGCAGCCGTGCGAGACCGGCGGCAGCGGGACGTAGCTGTCGCCATGGATCGCGTAAGCCCGGCCGATGAAGAACACCGGGTTGTACATCTCGCCGAGCGGCACCTTGACCTGGCCGGGCGCGAACGACAAGGCGGTGAAGTTGCCGTGCGGGGTAATGGCGTAGCCGCAGACATTCTGGTTAGGCGGCGGGTCGCAGAAGTAGTAGCCGCCGCCGCTGGAGATATGGCTGATCAGCCGTACCTTGCCGTGCCGGTACAGCACGAGGTACCCGCCCCGCAGGCTGACGTCGATGCGGTTGTTCGCGTGGTGGACGGTGAGCGGCTTCGGCGCGCGCGGGTCGGCCAGCCGATTCTCCATTGAGCGGCCGATATTGTCGGGGTTCTTGCTGGTCTTGAGGCGCTGCACTTCCTTGAATGCCCAGACTGCTTCCAGCGTGTTCGGACCGAACTCGCCATCTGCCTTGCCCGGGTAATAGTGCAACGCCCGCAGCCGGCGCTGGACCTTCCTGACGTCGGCACCGTGCATGCCGGGCTTGAGGATCCTGGTGGGCGGCGTCCAGGCCGCGGCCGCCCGGGCGGCATCGCGGGCCACCGCCGCAGGCCGGGCAGCCGTCGCCGTCCCGGCCGCCGCCACGCCACCCTGGGCCAGCGCCGACGCGCCGACCGCGGTCACCGCGCCGACGCTCACCAGCCACCGCCAGACTTGCCTCATGCACTGCTCCTCGGGGAAACGGCCTGCGTCGTGCGAACGGGCAGAATCACCGCTCGCGCCCCGTACAGGCCAACGATGGAAAAGGTGTCGCATTCTAGACGTTTTACCCGCACATCTGGTTGCTCTGCCGGCGCAGATACCTGCAGGCCGGCCGGCGCCACGACCACGGCCCCCGGCCGGCCCGCCGACCGGCAGGTTACTCCCGGCTAGGGTGAACTGATGTCCTTGCTAGCCGCGCGCGGCGTGTCGTTCGGCTACGCCGCGGCGACCATCCTGGCCGGGGCCGAGCTGACCGTGGCAGCCGGGGACGCGATCGCGGTGGCCGGCCCCAACGGCGCGGGCAAGTCGACCCTGCTGCGCCTGCTCGCCGGGCTGGAGCAGCCCGACGCCGGCGAGATCACCGCGACCGGCACCGTCGGGCTGCTGCCGCAGGAGCCGGACCGGCAGCCCGGCGAGACCGTGCTCGGCTACGTGGCGCGGCGGACCGGCGTCGCCGCGGCGGAGCAGGCCATGCTGTCCGCCGCCGAGGACCTGGCGCGCGGCCCGGGCGACGCCGGCCGTTCCTACGCCGCCACGCTGGACCGGTTCCTCGCCCTCGGCGGCCCGGATCTGGAGGCACGGACCGGCGAGGTCGGCGCGACGCTCGGGCTGCCGGGCGATCTCGGCCGCCGGACCACCGCGCTGTCCGGCGGGCAGGCCGCCCGGCTCGCGCTGGCCGCGGTGCTGCTGGCCCGCTTCGACGTGCTGCTGCTTGACGAGCCCACCAACGACCTGGACCTTGACGGCCTTGAGCTGCTCGAGCAGCATCTGGCCGGGTTCCGGGGCGGCCTGGTGGTGGTGTCGCACGACCGGGCGTTCCTTGAGCGCGTCGCCACCGAGGTGATCCAGATAGATCCGCATTCGCACCGGACAATCCGTTATGCCGGGGGTTATGCGGCCTATCGCGTGGAGCTTGAGCGGGCCCGGGAACACGCCCGCGCCGCCTACGAAACCTACGCCGGCACGCGCGATGAGCTGCTCCAGCGCGCCCGCCGGCAACGGGAATGGGCCCGGTCCGGGGAACGGTCGGCGAAAAGCGCGGCCGCCCGGCGCAAGGAGCCGGACAAGAACATCCGGCACGCCAGGTCGCAGGGGGCGCAGCAGCTCGGCGGCCAGGCGGCGGCCGCGATGCGCGAGGCCGGCCGGCTGCAGGAGGTGGCGGAACCGCGCAAGGAATGGGAGCTGCGGCTGCGGTTCGGCGCGGCCAGCCGCAGCGGCGACATGGTCGCCGCCCTGGCCGGGGCGGTCGCGGACCGGGGATCGTTCCGGCTCGGCCCGGTCGACCTGCAGCTGGCCTGGGCCGACCGGGCCGTCCTGCGGGGCGCGAACGGATCCGGCAAGACGACGCTGATCGACGCGATCCTGGGCCGGGTCCCGCTCAGCGCCGGGCGCAGGTCGGTCGGCCCGTCGGTGGTTGTCGGCGAGATCGGCCAGGCACGCCGGACATTCGACCCGGCGAGCCCGCTGCTGGACGCGTTCCGCGCGCGCACCGGCCAGCCTCCCGGCGAGGCCCGGACGCTGCTGGCGAAGTTCGGCCTCGGCGCGGACGACGTGCTGCGGCAGGCCGGCTCGCTGTCACCAGGCGAGCGGACCAGGGCCGATCTCGCGCTGCTCGCCCAGGCGGGGGCCAACCTGCTGGTCCTCGACGAGCCGACCAACCACCTTGACCTGCCCGCGATCGAGCAGCTGGAGCAGGCGCTCGGGCAGTACGACGGGACGCTGCTGCTGGTGACCCACGACCGGCGGCTGCTCGAGCGGGTAACGGTAACGCGGTACCTTACTGTGGCCGATGGCAAGCTGACGGAAGAATGAGCAGGAACGGAGGCCGTGATGGCCACGGAGAATGGCTTGTCGTCGATCGAGCACATCGTGGTGCTGATGCTGGAGAACCGCTCGTTCGACCACATGCTTGGCTTCCTCTATTCGGACCGGGGCAACGTGTCGCCGTCCGGCCAGCCGTACGCGGGCCTGGCCGGCGGCGAGTCCAACCCGGATGCTTCCGGCCAGCCGGTTTCCGTGTTCCGGATCGAGCCCACTACCCCGAATGCCTATTTCATGCCGGGCGCCGATCCCGGCGAGGGGTACAAGGCAACCAACAGCCAGCTGTTCGGCAGCACCGCCGGGCCGGCCAGCCCGGCCGACGTGCCGGCCGGGCAGGGCTTCGTCAAGGACTTCGCCTACACGCTCGGCTGGCAGTCCAGGGAGAAGGGCTGGCCGATCGTCCCCGGCACCGTGCCGGGCGACATCATGGGCTGCTTCGCGCCGGATGCGCTGCCGGTGCTCTCCACGCTGGCCAGCGGCTATGCCGTATGCGATCAGTGGTTCGCGTCGGTGCCCACCGAGACGCTGCCGAACCGGGCGTTCGCCTGCGCGGCGACCAGCCAGGGGCACATGGATGACAAGACCCGCACGTTCACCTCGCCGAGCATCTTCGGCCTGCTGGGCCAGCATCAGCTCAGCTGGGCTATCTACGGCTACAGCGCACCGCCGCTGACCAGGTCGACGTTCACTGACATCAGCGGCGCCCCGGCCACCAACTTCGGGGAGTTCGCCGCCTTCCAGGCGGCCGCGGCGGGCGGCTCGCTGCCCGCGTTCAGTTTCCTCGAGCCCAGCTGGGGCACGACCGGCAACAGCCAGCACCCGAACTACGACGTGGCACTCGGCGAGCAGCTCATGCACGACGTCTACGAGGCGGTACGGACCGGCCCCGGCTGGCCGCAGACCCTCCTGGTGATCACGTACGACGAGCACGGCGGCTGCTACGACCACGTGCCGCCGCCGGCCGGCGCGGTGCCGCCCGACAATGCGGCCGGCGAGTTCGGCTTCGATTTCACCAGGTTCGGGGTTCGCGTCCCGGCCGTGCTCGTCTCGCCGCTGATCGCCGCCGGCTCGGTATACCGGGCCCCGGCCGGGGGCACCCCGCTGGATCACACCTCGGTGCTGAAGACCGTGCAGGAGCGCTGGGGCCTGCCGTCGCTGACCGCCAGGGACGCCGCGGCGCCGAGCCTGGCAGACGTGCTGACGCTCGCCGAGCCGCGCGCCGACGACGTGCTCGCCGGGGTCACCGTGCCGGTCGCCACGGGCACCTCCCCGGCGGCCGGGACGCCGTCGCACCTGCAGGAGGTGCAGGCCGACCTGATCTCCCGGCAGTACGCGGCCGGCCAGCACGACGCCGCGGACGCGCTGCCGGCCAGCGGCAGCGGCGCGGCCTACGAGAGCTACATCCGGGCCTACGCCAGGCCGCCTGAGCGGTGACCTTTCCGCCCCGGGCGGCCGGGCCGCTGGCTGAACCTTTCCGGCCGCGGGCTCGTTCCGACGGTGACGGTACAGCGGCCTGCTGAAGAGGCAGCGAGAAGGGCGGTCCGCATGATGAGGGGCTTGCTGGTCGGCCTGGGCGCGATCGTGGCGCTGGCCGGAGTCATCTTCACGCTGCAGGGCGTCGGCGCCATCGGCGGCAGCGCCATGTCCGGCGTTACCTTCTGGGCGGTGGCCGGCCCGGTGATAGCACTGGCCGGGCTGGCCCTGGCCGTGATCGGGCTGCGCCGCCGGCCCGCCTCCTGACCCGGCTCCGCGTAGTCACCCGGCTGCTTTGCTGCCATCGGGTCCCGGGCCGGGCGGCCGGCCAACCCCACGGTCCCGGTCGGCCAGTTCAGCAATTCGTAACCTTTACTTCACCGTGTGTACGCACGACCTGACTTGGGTATCTACGCCGCGTCGTCCGGCACACTGCTGAATGGCCGTTGCACAGGGGAAATCGGGGGCCGCGGTGAATTCCGTCGCGCTAATTCATGACTGGGCCAGGGAAGGCTCCGGCGGCGGTCAGGGGACAGCCTGATGCTGCTCAGGCTCCCCGAGCCGGACGTCGGCGAGTTGCTCGAAGAACTCGCCGACGAGCTTGGCCTGCGGGTACGGCACCGCGCCCGCGGCGCGCCCGAGCTGCTGACACGAGATGGCAGGCCGGCCCAGACCTGGCGGGAGGGCTTCCCGTACCCCGACCGGCTCGGCAAGAGGGATTACGGGGCAGCCAAGCGCAGCCTGCAGATCGAGCTGCTCAAGCTGCAGCGGTCAGTCAAGGAGACGCAGCAGCGCCTGGTCATCCTCTTCGAGGGGCGCGACGCGGCGGGCAAGGGCGGCACGATCAAGCGCTTCACCGAGAACCTGAACCCGCGCGGGGCGCGGGTGGTGGCGCTGGAGAAGCCGACCGATAAGGAGCGCGGCGAATGGTACCTGCGGCGCTACGTCCCGCACCTGCCGGCACCCGGCGAGATCGTGCTGTTCGACCGGTCCTGGTACAACCGCGCCGGGGTGGAGCGGGTCATGCATTTCTGCACGCCGGGCGAGTACGCGGACTTCCTCACCGAGGCACCCGAGTTCGAGCAGATGCTGACCGGCGACGGCATCACCCTGGTCAAGTACTGGTTCTCGGTGTCCCGCCGCGAGCAGCTCCGCCGGTTCCTGCGCCGCCAGACCGATCCGGTGAAGCAGTGGAAGCTGAGCCCGGTCGACCTTGCCTCGCTGGACAAGTGGGATGAGTACACCCTGGCCAAGGAGGCCATGTTCGCTCACACCGACCTGCCGGGCGCGCCCTGGACGGTAGTGAAGAGCAACGACAAGCGGCGGGCCAGGCTGGAGGCCATCCGTCACGTGCTGACGCTGGTCGGCTATCCGGACAAGGACGCGAGCGTCGTCGGCCGGCCTGATCCGCTGATCATCGGGCGGCGTCAGGAGATGGCAGCTGCCCGCAGCCGGGCGACCTCGTAGAGGGCGATGCCGGCCGCCACGCCGGCGTTCAGCGAGCTGGCGAGCCCGCCGATCGGGATCCTGGCCAGCACGTCACAGCGCTCGGCGACGAGCCGGGAAAGTCCCCTGCCCTCCGAGCCGACCACCAGGACCAGCGGCCCGTCGGCGAGTCCCAGCTCGGCAACGGGCGTCCCGGCCGCCGCGTCCAGGCCGGCCACGAACAGGCCGGCCTCCTGGTAGGCGGCCAGCGTCCGGGCCAGGTTCGGCGCCTGGGCGACCGGGACCCTGGCCAGGGTGCCCGCCGATGCCTTCCATGCCCCCGCGGTGACCCCGGCCGCCCGGCGCACCGGCACGAGCACGCCGGTTGCGCCGAAGGCAGCCGCCGAGCGGGCGATCGCGCCCAGGTTCCTCGGATCCGTGACGCCGTCGAGCGCCACGATCAGCGGCGGCTGCCCGGCATCGCGGGCCCGGGTGATCAGGTCATCGGGATGCGCGTAAGAGTACGGCCGGACGCGCAGCGCGAGCCCCTGGTGGATGGCACCGCCGGTGAGCCTGTCCAGCTCGGCGCGGCCTGCCTCGACCACCGGGATCCCCCGGCCCGCGGCCAGCGCGATGGCCTCGCTGATCCGCTGGTCGGCGTCCAGCCGGGGGCCGACATGCAGCGCGATCACCGGCACCGTCGCGCGCAGCGATTCCAGCACCGCGTTCCGCCCGGCGATCACCTCCGGGACGTTCCCGCTGCCGCGCGGCCTGGCGGCCGGACGGCCGTCCGCCGCCTGCCGGTCACCCCGGCCGGCCCCGCGGGTACCCGGAGCCGCGGCGGCAGCGCGGCGCTGCGCCGGATGGCCAGGCCGCAGCTGGGCGGGCGGGGTCGGCCCCTTGCCCTCCAGCCGCCGCTTGCCGTAACCGCCGGTGCCCGGCCGGGGCTTGCCTGACTTCGCCCGGCCGCCCGGGCCTGACCGGGGCCCGGTCACCGGCTGAGCTCCCACCGCGGCCCGCGCGCGGTGTCCTCGACGAGGATGCCCGCGGCCAGCAGCCGGTCCCTGATAGCGTCCGCGGCCGCGTAGTCCTTGCGCTCCCGCGCGGCCTGCCGTTGCTCAAGGGCCACCGCGACCAGCGCGTCGACGACGGGCCGCAGGTCGCCGCCGCCGGCCGCCCACGGGGCGGCCAGCGGATCGAGCCCGAGCACGCCGAGCATCGCCCGGACATCAGCCAGGTGCTTGGTCAGCCCGGCCGCGTCGCCGGCCGCCAGGGCCGTGTTCCCGTCGGTGACCGCCTCGTGCACGACAGCGAGCGCCTGCGGGACAGCGAGATCGTCATCGAGCGCGGCACCGAACGGCGCGGGCACCGATCCGGGCCCGCCGCCCGGCGCGGCCGCGAGCCCGGGGCCGGCGATCTCCGCCGCGCGCAGGACGAAGCCCTCGATCCGCCGGTAGCCGGCCGCCGCTTCGGCGAGCGCCTCGGCGGAGTACTCGATTTCCGACCGGTAGTGCGCCTGGCCCAGGTAGTACCGCAATTCGGCGGGCCTGACCTGGGTGATCATCACGTCCACGAGCAGCGAGTTGCCGAGCGATTTGCTCATCTTCTGGCCGGCCACCCCGACCAGCCCGTTGTGCACCCAGTAGCGGGCGAACTCGTCACCTGCCGAACGGGACTGGGCAAGCTCGTTCTCGTGGTGCGGGAACACCAGATCCAGCCCGCCGCCGTGAATGTCGAAGGCGCCGCCGAGATACTTGGTCGCCATCGCCGAGCATTCCAGGTGCCAGCCGGGCCGGCCGGGCCCCCACGGCGTCTCCCAGGACGGCTCGCCGGGCTTGGCGCCCTTCCACAGCGCGAAGTCGCGCGGATCCCGCTTCGCGGCCGGGCTGTCGGTGTCCTCGGCCGGCCGCATGTGGTCCAGGCGCTGGCCGGACAGGGCGCCGTACCCGGCTGCCGAGCGGACGTCGAAGTAGACGTCACCGCCTGCCGGGTACGCATGGCCGCGCTCGATCAGCCGCCGCATCAGCACGATCATCTCCGGCACGTGCCCGGTCGCCCGCGGCTCGACGTCCGGCGGCAGGCAGCCGAGCGCCGCATAGGCGCGGGTGAAGGCCCGCTGGTTCCGCTCGGCCACCGCCCACCAGGGCACGTCATCGCGCCTGGCCGCGCTCAGGATCTTGTCGTCGATGTCGGTCACGTTCCGGCAGAACGTCACCGCGTAGCCGCTGGCCCGCAGCCAGCGGACGAGAATGTCGAAGTTGACACCTGACCTGATGTGGCCGATGTGCGGCGGTGCCTGCACGGTGGCTCCGCACAGGTACAGCGAGGCCCTGCCGGGGATGACCGGGGTGAAGTCGCGCATGCTGCGCGTGGCAGTGTCGTGCAGGCGGAGCGTCACGCTGCACAGGCTACGGGATAACGGCCAGTCCCATTACGGTCAGTCGTAGAGCACGACGTGCTCCGGCCGCACTCGCACGATTACCCGGCGCTCACCCGGCCGTTCACCGAATGGCTGGCCGGTGTACTTCTGCGACAGCTCCTCGATGAGCTCGGCCGCGGGATCATCGGTGATCTCAGCGATCCCCCTGACCTCGGCGTAGGCATACGGATCCGCGGCATCGAAGACGAGCACGCTCACCCGCGGGTCCCTGGTCAGGTTGGCATGCTTGCGGCGGCCCTTGATGGTCGAGAACAGCACGTCGTCGCCGTCCGCCCGCACCCAGACGATGCTCGTCTGCGGCTGGCCGCCCGGCTGCACGGTCGCCACCGTGGCGAAGTTCCTGCCGTCGAACAGTTCCCGCGCGCGCTGCGGCAACGGCGGCATCGGTCCTCCCTGGTTGCCGGGTGCTCCGGTAATCGTCCCGGTCGGTGCCCGGGTCCTGTCTGCCGGGCAAGCACTGCTGGCCGTGCGCCGCTCCGGCGGGCGCCGGGCGGTCAGCCGCGGGCCGCCCGGCCCCAGCTCCAGGCGTACTCTGGGTCCTCGATCCGCTGGCCGGCCAGGCCCGAGCAGCAGCGGCCGGAACGTATCGATCATCACCGCCGTCTCGTCCGTGCTGGATCTGCCCTCGGCCAGGCCCCGGATCGACGCCTCCACCGCGCCAGGCTGCGGGCCGTGCGTGAACCCCGACGGGTGCAAGGTGATCGACCCGATGCCGACCCCGGATCCCTGCCGCGCCGTGTAGTCGCCGGCCACGTAGAACATCATCTCGTCCGAATCCACGTTGTGGTGGTTGTACGGGATCGGCACGGCGTCGGCGTCGAAGTCGAGCGGCCGCGGGCAGAACGAGCAGATCACGAAGTTCGGGCCCTCGAAGGTCTGGTGCACCGGCGGCGGCGCGTGGGTGCGCTTCACGATCGGCTCGAAGTCCGCGATGTTGAACGCATACGGGTACAGGCAGCCGTCCCAGCCGACCACGTCGAACGGGTGGTAGGCGTAGGTCAGCCTGGTCAGGCCGTCCCGGTGCGCGCACGATCACCGGCACGTCCTCGCCGTCGGTGATCAGCGGGCCGTCCGGGCAGCGCAGGTCACGCTCGGAGTACGGGGCGTGCTCGAGGAACTGGCCGTACTGCGACAGATAGCGGCGGGGCGGCCGGATGTGCCCGCGCGCCTCGATGACGAGGGCCTCGGCCTGCGGCTCGCGGGGGCCGGCGGCCGCCGGAATCCAGCGGTGAATGGTGCCTCTCGGCACCACCACGTAGTCGCCGGGCCCGGCGTCTATCCGGCCGTAGACGGACTCGAACCTGGCGCGAGCCGGCCTGCAGGTAAATGGCCTCGTCTCCGGTTGAATTCCGGTACAGCCCCGATGCCGTGTCCGCCGCCGCGAACGATATCCGCACATCGTCGTTGGCCATCAGCAGCTGCCTGCCGAGTATCAGGTCACCGCCTTTCGGCAGGTCGCTGGTGCGGAAATGGCGGGGCAGCAGGGGGTGGTTGGGCACGATCCCACCGTCCGCTCCGGCGTCCGCCAGCCCCTCGCTTTTCACGATCGCGGTGGGCGGGTGGACGTGGTAGAGCAACGAGGCATCTGAGGCGAAGCCTTCCTCGCCCATCAGTTCCTCGGCGTACAGGCCTCCGTCGGGCCGGCGGAAGCGGACATGGCGCTTTCTGGGAATCTCCCCAGTAACCCGGTAATACGGCATAATGTCTCCCTAACGCCGGGATTGAGCGGATGAACTCGGCTGCTGGCCGTTCCTCATTCGCGTTCCCGTTTATCCCGGAGGGTGCGTGCAGGCCGTGGCGGCCGCGTGCCGCCCGGCGGCAGAGCGGCTGCCTGTCGCCCAGCGGCCGAGGCCGCCCCCCTTACCGACTATAGGGTGACGGATCAGGCGCCAGCATCGCGCCAGGAAGGAAGGCTGCGGCCGATGAGTGACCAATCCCCTGCGCGCGCATCCCATCCCGCGGATTTCAGCGGCGCCGCTCCGGACGTCAACCACGCCCTGCGGCTGTTCGCGCTGATCGCCGTCGTGATCGGCGTCCTGGTGCTGGCGGCTGCCGCCTTCGTGCTCTCCTATCCGGGGATTCACGCGATCGCGCTATCCGCCGGGGTTTCCTCGACGCTGGCCCGGCTGTACCCGCTGATCTTCGATGCGATGCTGGTGGTGGCCGCGGCCGCGGTCCTCTCGCTGCGCGGGGCCGGCCTGCTGGTGCGCTGCTACGCCTGGGTTTCCCTGCTCGTCCTGGTCTGCGCCGCGGCCGCCGCCGATGCGCTGCATGCCACCGGGACCCGGCTTCCGCACCGGGCCGCGGCGGCGACAGTTGCGATCATCCCCTGGGCACTCGCCCTGCTCGGGTTCGGCCTGCTGCTGGCCATGCTGCGACACGCCAGGCTGCGCAGTGCTGATGCGGCCGGGGCGCGGGCGGCGGCACCGGCGGAGGCCACCGCGGCGATGGCAGCAGTCCCGGCGGCCGCCGGGACGGCTCGCCCGCCAGCGGCGACCGTGACGACGGAAACCCCGGCTGCCGCGGCACTGGCCGGCCAGCATGTCGCGACTGGCAACGGCATCGGGGCCGGTCATGCCACGCCCGGTGACGGCCGAGTTCCGGCTGCCGCGGGCAGTGCAGCGACGTCGCCGGTCCCCGCGTCCGGCGCACCGGCCGCCGAGCCGCTCGCGCCGGTACCCTCATGGCCCAGCGTGCCGAGCACGTCAGCCGTCCCGGTCGGCACGGGCAAGCATCCGGACACCCAGGCAACCGAACTCGCGCTGGACGCTGAGCCAGGTAACGACGATCCCACCACCGACGAGGCTCGCCCGGATAATCTCGCGCCCGCCCGCTGGGTACCGTGGGCCGACTCGGAAAAGCAGCCGGCCACCGGCGGCCCCAAGGCGGATGACCATCCGGCGCCGGTGATGTCGCCCGCGCCGGTCTTGTCCCCGGCGCCGGCCTTGTCCCCGGCACCGGCCGCGGAGGCCGTCACCGAGCGGTCCGGCCGCCGTGGGCGGCGGGCCTGGCGGCGGGAGCGGGCCCGGCATGTCGCGCCCGAGCCGGCTGACGAGTCGGCTGACGAGCCGGCCGCCGCCGTCAGCTCCGCCGATGCGGATCGGCCGACCGGGGAACGCCAGGCCGCCGCGGAAAGCCCGGCCAGGCCAGGAAGCGCGGCCAGGCCGGGAAGCGCCACCACCGCCGCGGACCGCCCCGGGGCCGAGGACGTGACCACCGCGGCAGCGCCGCTCGCCGCAGTACGCTCAGCCAGCGAGAGCCCGGCTGCCACCGCGCACCCCGCCGAGGCCGAGGACATGACCACCGCCGCAGCGCCGCTCGCCGCAGCACGCTCAGCCAGCGAGAGCCCGGCTGCCACCGCGCACCCCGCCGAGGCCGAGGACATGACCACCGCCGCGGCCGACGACGCTGAGTCTGAGGACGCGGCCGTCACGGAGCACCCCGTCGCAGTGCAGAGTCCGGCCGACGCTGCGGGTCCGGGCGACGCTGCGGGTCCGGCCGAGCCGGGACACCCCGCCGCCACGGAGCACTCCGCCGCCGCCGCAGGCCCGGCCACCGGGGAAGTTGCGGCCGAGCCGGAAAGCACCGCTACTGCGGAAAACCCGCCCGCCGCCGAAGGCCAAGCCGCCGGTCAGCCAGGCCCGGAAAGCCGCCCGGCCGGCGAGGAAAGCCAGGTTGCGGCCTCCGCAGCCCAAGACGGCCCCGCGACCCCGGACGGCCCCGCGACCCAGGACGACTCCGCTGGCCCGGACGGCCCCCCAGCCCAGGACGGTCCGGCTGGCCTGGACCGATCCGCAGGCCCGGATGACGCGGAGCGCCAGGTCGCCATCGGGCCGCTGGCCGCAGCCGGAACCGATGCTGCCGCGGACCCCGTAACCGGGGCGGCACAAGAAGCCGACGCGGAACAAGAAGCCGGCGTGGCACGCGCTGACGGTGCCGAGGGGCAGGCCGGCGCGCAGGACCAGGCCGCTGCCGGACGACAAGCCCGGGCGGAGAGCCAGGCCGGGCAGGGCGAGCCGGCCGCGGAGCAGGGATCCGGGCTGAACGGCGAGGACGTTCCGGCCGGCGAGGACGTTCCGGCCGGCGAGGACGTTCCGGCCGGCGAGGACGTTCCGGCCGGCGAGGACGGGCTGGACGGCGAGGACGGGCTGGACGGCGAGGCTGACCAGGATCCGATTTCGGTTGCGCCGTTCGACCGGATGTGGAGCTCGCCGGTTCCCCCGGACGCCTGAGCGCGGCAGCGAGATTCAGCCCAGGACGGCAGCGGCGCCGTGGATGTCCTGCGTCAGCCGAGCACGAGCGCGGTCGCGATCGCCGCGATCCCCTCACCCCGGCCGGTGAGCCCCAGGCCATCCGTGGTCGTCCCGGAAACGCTGACCGGCGCGCCGCCAAGCGCGGCGGACAGTACCCGCTCCGCCTCGGCCCGGCGGGCCACGATCCTGGGGCGGTTTCCGATGACCTGGATCGCCACGTTGCCCACCGTGAAGCCCGCGTCGGCTAGCAGCCGCCGGGTTTCCGCCAGCAATGCAGTACCAGCGGCGCCCTTCCAGCGGGGCTGGTCGGTGCCGAACTGCATGCCCAGATCCCCGAGCCCCGCAGCGGACAGCAGCGCATCACATGCCGCATGCGCCGCCACGTCACCGTCGGAATGACCAGCCAGGCCCCGCTCACCTGGCCAGAGCAAGCCTGCCAGGTGAAGCTCGGCATCCGCGCCGTACGGGTGAACGTCGGCACCAATGCCCACGCGCGGCACTGCGGTCCGGGAATCCATCAACGCTCCGGAACCCGGCGCCCGGCGACAACCCGGCGCCCGGCGGCCCGTCGCCCGATGACAACCCAGGACGCGACGATCACGCCAGACTTACCCGTGGGCGGGCACACGGACTGACGATCCACCTTCAGCCTGAGTGTCCGGCAGCGGGCGTCAGGAGGCGAGGATCTCGTCGAGTAGCGCCTCGGCCTTGTCCTCGTTCGTCTTCTCGGCCAGGGCCAACTCGCTGACCAGGATCTGCCTGGCCTTCGCGAGCATGCGCTTCTCCCCGGCCGAAAGACCGCGCTCCCGGTCCCTGCGCCACAGGTCACGGACGACCTCGGCCACCTTGTTTACGTCACCAGAGGCGAGCTTCTCCAGGTTGGCCTTGTACCTCCGGGACCAGTTGGTCGGCTCCTCGGTGTACGGGGCGCGCAGCACCTCGAATACCCTCTCCAGCCCTTCCTGCCCGACCACATCCCGGACGCCGACAAGCTCGGCATTGTCCGCGGGAACGCGCACTGTAAGGTCGCCCTTGTCGACCTTGAGCACGAGGTAGGATTTTTCCTCACCCTTGATCGAACGGGTCTCGATCTCTTCGATCCGAGCAGCCCCATGGTGGGGGTAGACGACAGTGTCGCCGACCTTAAAAGACATGTGGCATGTACCCCTTCCGCTGAAGCCATGTTACCACGCCGAACAGGGTCGATTAGCCGACGTTTGCGGCAAACACGCAGGTCAGTGGCGCATTTCAAGGCGTTCAAATTGACCGGGCCCGGGCTGCCGCCAGCGCCGGGCCGAAGCCTGACCGGCGCGCCACCAGGCCGGGCCGGGCGGGCGGCCAGCGGACGTTACGGACGCCCGAAGGCCGGTTGGCGGACAGCCGGATCGCGGCCATCGGGACTGTTGCCGCAGCCAGCGGCGGTCCCGGGTGCCGCGGTTACGGTGCGCATCGCGGCCAGCAGCGGCCCCGGGATTACCTAGCTGACCTGGCATAACGATAACCTCAATGGTTGCCGGGCGGGCCGGGCGCGAGCCTTGCGAGGGCCCGGCGCAACCCGCGGGGAATGCCGGAAACGCGGCGCGAGCAGCGGCTGCGCCGGGCAGGCCGCCCGGCGAGCGCGGGGCACCGCCGCGCTACCGCCGCCCTGCCGCCTGACCACCCGGGATTTACCCGGACTCGGGGTAACGGCATCGCCTGCCGGGCCGCATACTGGAGAGGACGTGGCCGCTCACGCCGGAGAGGTGCGCGTGAACCTTGGCAGTGAACCGGATCGGGACGACTCTGGCCTCCCCCCGGTCGACATCGAGATTCCTGACGATGCCAGCGAACTCGATCGTGACGTGCAGGCCTATCACCGCGAGCTGCGCGCGCAACGGCGGCGGATGTGGCTCGGGCGGCTGCACGGGCCGCTGACCCGGGACGGACTCGTACTGCCCTTGCTCGCGGGCTTCCTGGCGATGGTGCTGATCTCCGGCGTGCTGCTGACCGTCTTCACGGCCGGCCAGAACGGCACGCCGCGCCCGCTGCCGTCAGCGCAGGGCACGAATGCCTCCATCAGCGCGGCGCCGGGTTCCGGCGGTGCCGCCGCGGCCGGCCTGCCAGCGCCGAAGCCGCAGTCCTGGCTGCCCGATGCGGCGATCACCGTTAGCGGCACGCCGGTGCCGCTGAGCTCACTGGCTCCCGCGGTACTGGCGCTGGTGCCGGCCGGCTGCCAGTGCGGCAGCGCGGTCCGGCAGTTGCGGCGGCAGGCCGGCACCGCCGGCGTGCGGTTGTACCTGGTCGGCGCCGGCCGCGGCCCGGCGCGGGTCGGCCGGCTGGCGAGACGCGGCGGGCAGCCAGCGGCCATGGTCGCTGACGACCGTCATCAGGTGCTGGCCACGGCCTACCAGCCGCGCGGGCTGACCGCGATCCTGGTGCGCGCCGACGGCTCCGTCGCGCGGATAGCCCGCGGCCCGGCACAGGTCACCGGGCTGGCCGGCCAGATCCCGGCACTGGCCATGGCTACGCCGTAAGAAAGCTAAGAACCAAGCACCACCGTGCTGGCTAGCTGCCGGGACGCCGCCAGGCCCGATCCCGCGGGCGCAAAACCGGCCGGCCCGCGCACGGCAGCGGCCGGGCCGGCGCCAGCCCGGATCGGCGTGGCGGCTACGCTTTGCGACGTCGCAGTGCCGCACATCACGCTGACGAGGAGAGCACGTCGTGATCCGCAGCAGCCACCGAGCTGGTCACCAGCGCGCGGCGCTGCCGCGCCGCCTGTGCATCGCGGCGATCGCCGCGCTGATCCCCGTTCTCGCCGGATGCGAAGCAGGCGCGAATGCGCCGACGCAGCGGTGGCATCAGCCCACCGACGGCGCGGCGGCGGTACTGCACGGGATCTCCATCAGGAACGTCTTCGTGCTCGGGGCGCCGGTTAACACGCGGCTGGCCGCCGGGACGTCGACCGGCCTCTTCCTCGCCCTGGCCAACACCGGATCACCGGACCGGCTGCTGAGCATCTCGGCGCCTGGCACGGCAACGTCGGTGCGGCTGCCGGCCGGCGGCCCCGTCCCGCTGGCGTCGAACAGTGCCGTGCTGCTGACCGGCCCGCAGCCGAGGGTCGTGCTGACCGGCCTGGTGCGCCCGCTGCCGGGTGGCAGCTTCATCAACGTGATCATGAAATTCCAGAACGCGGGCAGCGTCACGCTGAGCGTGCCGGTGATGCCGCGGGCCCAGTACTACACGACATTCTCGCCGGCGCCCACGGCCACGCCAACGCCCAGCGCGTCGGCGACCGGGAAGCGCAAGCACCAGCACAAGCCGGTACCGACGCCGAGCCCGAGCACGTCCTGACGCCCGCTCCTGGCCCGGCGCTAGTCAGCCGCCTGGCTCGAATTTGTAGCCGAGCCCGCGGACGGTGACGATGTGGGCCGGGCTGGCCGGATCGGCCTCCACCTTGGCCCGCAGCCGCTTGACGTGGACATCCAGCGTCTTGGTGTCCCCGACGTAGTCCGCGCCCCAGACCCGGTCGATGAGCTGCATCCTGGTCAGCACCCGGCCGGCGTTGCGCAGCAACACCTCGAGCAGCTCGAATTCCTTGAGCGGCAGCTGGACCTGCTGGCCGCGGACGGTCACCACGTGCCGCTCGACGTCCATCCGCACCGGGCCCGATTCCATGATCGAGGCAACCGGCTCGTCGGACTCGCCGCGCCGCCTGAGCACGGCGCGCATTCGCGCGACAAGCTCCCGCGACGAGAACGGCTTCGTCACGTAGTCATCCGCGCCGAGTTCCAGCCCGACGACCTTGTCGATCTCGCTGTCCTTGGCGGTCAGCATGATCACCGGCACGTTCGACCGCTCGCGCAGCGTCCGGCAGACCTCGCTGCCGGGCAGGCCGGGCAGCATCAGGTCGAGCAGCACCAGGTCGGCGCCGGTCCGGTCGAAGGTCTCGATCGCGTCCGGGCCGGTCGGGCAGACCGCGACCTCGAAGCCCTCCTTGCGCAGCATGTACGAAAGCGCGTCGCTGAACGATTCCTCGTCCTCAACCACGAGCACCCGTGTCACGAGGCTGCCTCCCTGGCAGATTGCGAGATGGCGCGCAAAGCCACACCGCTGGAGGCGGGGGCGTCGGGCCGCAGCGGCAGCCGCAGGGTGAAGGTGGATCCGGCGCCTTCCTTGCTCCAGACCGTGACCTGGCCGCCGTGCGCCGCGGTGACGTGCTTGACGATGGCCAGCCCGAGACCGGTCCCGCCGGTGGCCCGGGACCTGGCCGGGTCGACCCGGTAGAACCGCTCGAAGATCCGCTCGAGATCCCGCTCGGGGATGCCGATGCCCTGGTCGGCGACGCTGATCTCCACCGAGGCGTCACTCGGGCAGCGGGTCGAGACCACCACCCGGGTCTTCTCCGGGCTGTAGGCGACCGCGTTATCCAGCAGGTTGCGGAGCGCGGTGATGAGCAGGTCCTCGTCGCCGAGCACCGACAGGCCGTGCGGCCCGCTGGCGGCCAGCTCGATGCCACGGGCGCTGGCCTTCATCCGGCACCGGTCCAGCGCCTCGGCCACCACCACGTCGAGGTTGACCGCGATCGGGTCGGGGACCGGCTCGGCTGCCTGGATCCTGGACAGCGTGATCAGGTCCTGCACCAGGTTGGTCAGCCGGGACGCCTCCTGCCGCATCCGGCCGGCGAAGCGACGGACCGCCTCCGGGTCGTCGGCCGCGTCCTCTACCGTCTCGGCGAGCAGCGCCAGCGCCCCCACCGGCGTCTTGAGCTCATGGCTGGTGTTGGCGACGAAGTCCCGGCGGACTTCCTCCACCCGGCGGCTCTCGGTCTGGTCCTCGGCCAGCAGCAGCACCAGCCCGCCGCCGCCCACTGCCGGGCCGAGCGGCGCGACGCGCACCGCGAAGCTGGTGGTGCGCCCGTTGAACCTGCTGGTCGACACCTCCATCTCGCCCTCGCGGATCTCGCCGTTCCGGCGCACCTGGCGGACCAGCGCGAGCAGGTCACCGACGACCAGCTGATCCGCCTTGACCAGGCCGAATTCGCGGGCTGCCGAGCTTGCCGTTAGCACCCGGTCCTCGCTGTCGAGGACAACTGCAGAAGAACTTAGAACGGACAGCACGGAGGCAATGCCGGCCGGCAGCCTGGCCGGATGGGCGCGCTCGGCAGAACCGGCATGCGCTTTGGACGCCGCCCGGGAAGTCATGCGGTAGCCGCTCCTGACGCTAGGCCGGCGACCGTCAGCTGGCCGGCGGTGCCGCGGATGCGGACAACGCCGGTGACGCCCGCGCACGCGCTGGATTGCACCCCCGGTTCCACCCTCCGATGGTAAGCGGCCGGCTTGGCCCGGCGCATCGGGAGCGAACCGTGACGTGCGGTTATTCGCAAAGCATTCACATGTCGGCTAACCGCGGTACATGCCGGATCCGTCCGCTGGCCGTGCTGGTGACGCACAGCATCCACCATGCGACTGCCTGCGGCTACCTGCCCTGGCTGGCCACCGCGGCCATCGAGACGGCCGCCGCTTCCGGATCCAGGTAGCGGCCGCCAGGCTCGGCCGGCCGGAACGCCGCGTCGAGCTCGTAGACGAGCGGGATCCCGGTGGGGATGTTGAGCCCGGCGATATCCGCGTCCGGGATGTCGTCCAGGTGCTTGACCAGCGCCCGGATCGAGTTGCCGTGAGCCGCCACCAGCACGCTGCGGCCCGCCGCCAGGTCACCGATCATCACGTCGTACCAGTACGGCAGCAGCCGGTGCACGACGTCCTTGAGGCACTCGGCGCGCGGGCTGAGCTCGTCCGGCAGCAGCGCATACCGGGGATCGGTCCGCTGCGGCACCATCTCCTCGTCGCTGAGCGGCGGCGGCGGCACGTCATAGGACCGCCGCCAGAGCATGAACTGCTCGTCCCCGTACTGCTCGCGGGTCTGCGCCTTGTTCTTCGCCTGCAGGGCGCCGTAGTGCCGCTCGTTCAGCCGCCATGACCGCCGGACCGGCAGCCACGGCATGCCCGCCGCATCGAGCGCTATGTTCGCGGTCTCGATGGCCCGCGTCAGGACGGACGTATGCAGGATGTCCGGCTGCATGCCCGCGTCGCGCAGCAGCCTGCCGCCGGCGGCGGCCTCAGCCTTGCCCTTGTCAGAAAGCCCGACATCCACCCAGCCGGTGAATAGTCCCTCGGCGTTCCAGGCGCTCTCTCCGTGCCGGAGCAATATCAGCGTGCCCATACCGCAAAGCCTAGCCGTTGCCGCTGCGGCGGCATGACGGCAGACTCAGAAGCCGGGGCGCGGGGAACACGGCGCCACAGCCCGGGGTTGCTGTGACCGGAGGTGCATGCCTGTGCCGCAACGGTTCCCCCGGCGGATCGCGACGATCAGCGTCCACACGTCGCCGCTCGAGCAGCCGGGCACGGGCGATGCGGGCGGCCTGAACGTGTACGTGGTCGAGGTCGCCAGGCGGCTTGCCGCGCGCGGGGTCGAGGTGGATATCTTTACCCGCGCGGTGTCCCGTGACGTGCCGCCTGCCGCCGAGCTCGCCCCTGGCGTGCAGGTCAGGCATCTGACCGCGGGGCCGTTCGAGGATCTGGACAAGGCGGATCTGCCCGGCCAGCTGTGTCATTTCACCTTCGAGGTGCTGCGCGCCGAGGCCGCCTGCGCGCCGGGCAGGTACGACCTCGTGCACGGCCACTACTGGCTTTCCGGGCAGGTCGGCGCCGTGGCCAAGGAACGCTGGGGGGTCCCTCTCGTGCAGTCCATGCACACCCTCGGGCGGGTCAAGAACGCGGCCCTGGCGGCCGGCGACGCGGCCGAGCCAGAAGTGCGGATCCGCGGCGAGGCCGAGGTCGTCACGGCCGCTGACCGGCTGGTCGCCAATACTGATGAAGAGGCAGCGGAGCTGATCCGGCTCTATGACGCTGACGCGGCACGGGTCCGGACGGTCAACCCCGGCGTGGATCTGTCCGTCTTCCGGCCCGGTTCCCGGCGGCTGGCGCGGCGGCGGCTGGGGCTGCCTGCCGACGCGGTCGTGCTGATGTTCGCCGGCCGGGTGCAGCCGCTGAAGGCACCTGACGTCGTGCTGCGGGCGGCGGCCATGCTGGCCCGCGACCCGGGGCTGGCCCGGCGGCTCTGCGTGGCGTTCGTCGGCGGGCCAAGCGGAACTGGCCGGGCCGACCCGGACCGGCTGACCGAGCTGGCCGCGGCGCTGGGGATATCCCGCGTTGTCCGGCTTGAGCCGCCGTGCCCGCAGCATGAGCTGGCCGACTGGTACCGGGCGGCCACCGTGGTGATGGTGCCGTCCTACTCGGAGTCGTTCGGCCTGGTCGCCGTCGAGGCCCAGGCCTGCGGAACGCCGGTGATAGCGGCGTCGGTCGGCGGCCTGCGCACGGCGGTGCGGGACCGGGTATCCGGGATCCTGGTGGACGGCCACGACCCGGCCAGCTACGCGCGCGCGGTCCGCGAGCTGGTGACCGATCCGGCAATGCTGGCCCGGCTGTCCGCCGGAGCGCGCGTGCACGCATCCAGGTTCGGCTGGGACGCGACCGTGGACGCGCTGCTGAAGGTGTATACCGGTGCCATGAGCACGATGCCCGCCGCGGTCGACGCGTGAGCGGCGCCGACGGTCCCGCCACGGCGGACGGCCAGCCGGCCGTGACTGGCCCGGCAGCGGCGATCGAGTCGGCCCTGGCCAGCCTGGGCCTGGAGTTCGAGACGCCGCGGCCTGGCGCCTACCTGGTCCGGCTGGAGGGACAGCACAAGCTGGCGACGATGACCTGGCTGATCGCCGGGGCGCACAGCCTGCACGTCGAGGCGTTCTTCTGCCGCCAGCCGGACGAGAACCATGCCCGCTTCTACCGGTTCCTGCTCGAGCGCAGCGGGCGGATGTACGGCGTCCACTTCGCCCTGGACCCGGTCGGCGACGTCTACCTGGTAGGACGGCTGCCGCTACGCGCCATCAGCCCGGACGAGATCGACCGGCTGCTCGGCTGCGTGCTCAGCTACTCGGACGAGAACTTCGACGCGGCGCTGATGATCGGCTTCGCGTCCTCGATCCGCAAGGAGTGGGCGTGGCGGGTCAAGCGGGGCGAGAGCCTGGCCAACCTGCGCGCCTTCGGCCGGCTGGCCGGAGCTGGTGCCGCCGGGCCCGAATTCATGACCTGACCAGGCGGGAGATCGCCTCGGCCGCCTCCTGCACCTTGGCCTGAGCGTCCGGGCCGCCCGCTTCGATAGCGGCGGTGACGCAATGCCCGAGATGATCTTCGAGTAGCCCGAGCGCCACCGCCTGCAATGCCCGGGTCACCGCCGACACCTGGGTGAGCACGTCGATGCAGTAGACGTCCTGCTCTACCATCCGCTGCAGCCCGCGTACCTGCCCCTCGACCCGGCGCAGGCGCTTGAGGTAGGCGTCCTTGTCCTGGGTGTAACCGCGCATCCTGTGACGATACGCCAGTGATCGCTCCCCCGCCGGGGCCGGGAACCGCGTCCCCGCGCACCCGGCCCTGACTCCGGCCCCGGCCCGCGCCCCGGCCGGGTCCTGGCCGGGTCATGCGCAGAAGGCGACGTTCGCCAGCACCTATGCCGTTGAACGCCGTATTCAACGGGTTGCGCAAGCGGCCGGATGAGGGGGGCGGGCCTGCGCGGGGCGGAGGCAGGGGTTTCCCCGTGCGAGGCGTCTCCCGGTACTCCCGTCCAACCCGTTGAACACGGCGTTCAACGGGTCCTATGCCGTTGAACACGGCGTTCAACGGGTTCTGACTCGCCCGGCGCCACATCCGTCACGTCGCCGCCCCGGGGAGTTCGGCGGGCGGCCAGCGCCGGGTACAAAGGAGGGGCAGGTCACGACGGGCAGCCGGCTGGCTCAGCGGTGAACCCGGCCAGCCCGTTCAGCGATTCCTAAGGTAGAGCGTGCACGCTCGGGAATGCCTGGCACCCGCGAGGACCTGCCGGGCAGGCAGGGAGGATCGGATCATGCGGCGGGACAGCGCGGGGTCTGCTGCGGCCGTCCGCGATGACGGCCTGCGCAAGGTGACCAGGCTGACCTGGCGGGCCGGCGCGGCCGGCGTCGTGTGCTCGGCACTGATCGCGGCCGCGTTCGGCCACGGTGTGGCAAGCCAGCACGCGGCCGGCAACCGCGGCAGCGGCCAGCACGGCAACGGCAGCATCCTGATCCCGGCGCAGCCTCCGGCGCCCGCCGCGGGCTCCGGCCAGGTGACCTCGGGCGCCTCATGACCGCGGCTACTGCGGCGGCCGTGCCGCGGGACACGTTCAGCGTCTTCGGGACCACCGCGACGCTGCTCGTCACCGAGGCCAGCGCGCTGGCCGAAGCCCGCCGGCTCGCCGATGCCGAGCTGGCGGCCATCGACCTGGCCTGCAGCAGGTTCCGCACCGATTCCGAGCTGTCGGCGGTGAACGCCGCAGCCGGGGCGGTGGTCCGCATCAGCGATCTCTTCGCCGAGCTGCTCGGCGAAGCGCTACGCGCGGCCAGGCTGACCGACGGCGCCGTCGACCCGACCTGCGGGCGCGCGCTCGCCGAACTCGGTTACGACCGTGACTTCGCCCTGGTCAAGGCGGCCGGCGCGGAGGAGCCCGGCACCCTGCAGCCGGGCACCGCGGAGCCGGGCACCGCAGCCGGCACCGCGGAGCCGGGCACCGCGGCCGGCACCGCGATCCCGGCCGGGCCCCGTGGCCCGGCGGATTCCAGCCGCGCGGCCGGCTCCAGCCGCCCAGTCCCTGGCCCGGCGGATTCCGGCCGCCAGGGCAGCCCGGTGCCGGGCTGGCGCAAGGTGCTGCTGGCCGTGGATCCGCCCCGGGTCAGGCTGGCCGGCCAGGCGCAGCTCGATCTCGGCGCTACCGCCAAGGCGCTCGCGGCCGACCGATGCGCCGGGATCATCGCCGGCCAGCTCGGCTGCGGGGTACTGGTCAGCCTCGGCGGTGACATCGCGGTTGCCGGGCCCGGGCCGGCCGGCGGCTGGCAAATCCGGGTAACCGACGATCACGCGGCCGGCCCGGATGCTCCCGGCCAGACCGTGGCGATCAGCTCGGGCGGGCTGGCCACCTCCAGTACCACGGTGCGCAGGTGGGCCCGGGACGGCCGCCGGATGCACCACATCATCGACCCGGCAACTGGCGGCCCGGCCCGCTCCTGCTGGCGCACGGTGAGCGTGGCAGCCGGCCGCTGCATCGACGCGAACACCGCGAGCACCGCGGCGATCGTCCGCGGCCCGACGGCGGTGGCATGGCTGCGTGCGCTCGGCCTGCCCGCCCGGCTGGTCAGCGAGGACGGGTCGGTGCAGACGACGGCCGGCTGGCCGGACGGCCCCGGACCTGAGCCGGGGCCAGCGCCCGGGCCTGCCGCTGGCCGATGACCGGACCTGGCGCGTCCGGGCCGGCCAGTGCGATCGTGGTGACCGCCAGCACGCCGCTGGCCCGGCAGGCAGCACGGCGGCGGTCACCCCGGCCGCCGGTCCCGCCGCCCGCCCATCCGCGGACGGCACGCGATGAGCCTGGCCGGCGCACCGCCGATGGGCGGCCAGGCACTACCGCCCGGCCGGTTGCCTCGGCTGCTGCAGCCCGGCGGCCCGCTGTCACTCGCCGAGCACATCGGCAGGTACGGACCGGTGCCGTTCCGCCGTCACGGGTCCGAGCTGATCGCCGAGGTCGAGCACGCGGGGCTGACCGGCCGTGGCGGCGCGGGCTTCCCGGCCGCCCGCAAGATGCATGCCGTGGCCGCCAGCACGGTGACCCGCAAGGCAGCGCTGCTCAGCGCGGCCCGGGGCAGCGTCCTGGTGGCGAACGGCGTCGAGTCGGAGCCGGCTAGCGGCAAGGACAAGATGCTGCTCAGCCTTTCTCCGCACCTGGTGCTCGACGGGATCGCGCTGGCCGCCGCGGCAGTCGGCGCAAGCCGGGCCTACCTCTGCGTGCACGGCGGCCACCCGCAACTGGCCAGCCTGCTCAAGGCGGCTGTCACCGAGCGCGAGCGGGCCGGCCTGAACCGGGTGCCGATCCAGGTCGCCGAGGTTCCCGGTGGTTACCTGGCCAGCCAGGAGACCGCCCTGATCAGCTTCCTGAACGGCGGGCCGCAGCGCCCTGCCTTCGTCCCGCCGCGGCCGCCCGAGCGGGGCGTGCACGGCCGGCCGACGCTGGTCCAGAACGTCGAGACACTGGCCCACCTGGCCCTCATCGCCAGGTACGGCGCCGCCTGGTTCCGCTCCGTCGGCGGGGCCCAGTCGGCCGGATCGACGCTGGTCACGGTCAGCGGCGCGGTGCGCCAGCCCAGCGTGCTGGAGATCGGGCCCGGTGCCACCGTAGCCGAGCTGATCGAGCGTGCGGGTGGTCCGGCCGAGCGTCCGCTCGCGGTGCTGGCCGGCGGTTACTTCGGCGGCTGGCTGGGCTGCCCGGCTGCGCTGAGCGTCCGGTTCAGCGACGCCGACCTGCGTGCCGCCGGGGCCGCGTTCGGGCCGGGCATCCTGGTGGTGCTGCCCGAGTCGGCCTGCGGCCTGGCCGAGACCGCGCGGACGATCTCCTACCTGGCCAGCCAGGGCGCGGGCCAGTGCGGTCCCTGCCGGAACGGGCTCCCGGCGCTAGCCGCGGCCATTGACCGGGTTGCCTTCGGGCAGCCGGACCGGGCGACGATGGGCTGGGCCTGGCAGCTGCTCGAGCTGGTGGCAGGCCGCGGCGCCTGCCATCTGCCGGACGGGACCGCCGCCCTCGCGGCCAGCGCGCTCCGCGTTTTCGACCGCGACCTGCGACTGCATGCCGAGTCCGGGCCCTGCCCGCAGGCCGGGCGGCCCCCGGTGCTGCCGGTGCCGGACCGGGACTGGCCACGATGAGCGGCCGGCTGCGGGTCAACCCGATCGCGTGCGAGGCGCACGGGGTCTGCGCCGAGCTGTTTCCCGAGCGGATCAGCATCGACCCTTGGGGTTACCCGATCATCGCGCCGGATCCGGTTCCCGACGTGCTGCTGGGGCACGCCCGCCGCGCGGTAGCCGCCTGCCCGACCCTCGCCTTGCTGCTCGACCGCACCGACTGACCGGCGCTGCGATAGTGGTTAAGATTCGTCCGGCTATGACCGGCCAAATCTTAACCACTGCCACGGGAGGCGAGTGGAATGGGTCCGCTGGACGGGGTGCGGGTCATCGAGATCGCCAGCCTGGCGCCGGCGCCGTTCGGCTGCATGGTCCTGGCCGATCTCGGCGCGGACGTGCTGCGGGTGGAGCGGGCCGAGGCCTGCGGGCCCGCGGCGGCCGCCCCGGTCGATCCGCTCGTCCGCGGCCGCCGGTCGATCGGCCTTAACCTCAAGGACCCCGACGGGGTCGGCGTACTGCTGCGGCTGGCCGGGGAAGCCGACGTGCTGGTGGAGGGATTCCGGCCGGGGGTGACCGAGCGGCTGGGCTTCGGGCCCGCCGACTGCGCGGCAGGTAACCCGCGGCTGGTCTACGCGCGGATGACCGGCTGGGGCCAGGACGGGCCGCTGGCATCCACGGCCGGGCATGACATCAACTACATCGGGGTGGCCGGGGCGCTGGAGCCGATCGGCCGGGCCGGCCAGCGGCCGGTTCCGCCGCTGAACCTGGTCGCCGACTTCGGCGGCGGGGGCATGCTGCTTGCGCTCGGCGTCCTCGCCGCGCTGCTTGAGCGGGAGCGGTCCGGCCTGGGACAGGTGATCGACGCGGCGATGGTGGACGGCTCCGCGCTGCTGACCTCGTTCTTCTACGGCCTGCGGGCGGCCGGGGCCTGGCGGGACGAGCGCGGCACGAACCTGCTGGACGGCGGCGCGCCGTTCTACGACACGTACCAGACGGCCGACGGGCGCTACCTGGCGGTGGGCGCGCTGGAGCCGAAGTTCTACGCCGCCCTGCTGGCCGGCCTGGGGCTGGCCGGCCAGGCCGGCCTGCCCGGCCAGTACGACCTGGCCGGCTGGCCGGTGCTGCGGGCACGGTTCACCGACGCCTTCCTCGGCCGTACCCAGGCGGACTGGGCCGAGGTATTCGCCGGCACCGATGCCTGCGTCGCGCCGGTGCTCGGGCCGGCCGAGGCGCCCGTCCACCCGCACAACGTGGCGCGCGGGACGTTTATCGACATCGGCGGCGTGACCCAGCCCGCGCCCGCGCCCCGGTTCAGCCGGACGGCAGCCGCGCCGCCGCAGCCGCCGCCCCGGCCCGGCGCGGACACCGACGCCGTCCTGGCCGGCCTCGGCTACACCGCGGCGCAGATCACGGCGTTGCGCGCGGCCGGCGCTGTCGGCTGACTCCAGCGAAATGTCACCGCCGGCCAGGGCAGCACTACCGGCTGAGCCTGGTGATCCAGGTGCCGGTGATCCAGGTGCCGGTCAGCGGGGCGCCCGGCAGACGGGTCACGATCACCGCAGGCCGCCCGCCAGCCGGGTCACGATCACCGCAGGCCGCCCGGCAGCCGGGTCACGATCACCGCAGGCCGCCCGCCAGCCGGGTCACGATCACCGCAGGCCGCCCGCCAGCCGGGTCACGATCACCGCAGGCCGCCCGCCAGCCGGGTCACGAACACCGCAGGCCGCCCGCCAGCCGGGTCACGATTACCGCGGGCGGAGGCCCTTGCGCACGTACAGGCGCAGGTCGCGGGTGTGGTTGGCGACGTGCACGAAGTTCGCTCTGAAGTACGCGGTGAGGGCCGGCGTCCAGGCGATCCGGCGCCGGTTGAGCCCGGTCAGCCACACGTACTGGGCGTGCCGGAACGCGGCCCGCCACATTGCCGCCACGGCCGGCACCCGGCCAGCCCCGGTGGCCGTGCTCCGCCCGTTGGAGAGCGCATAGTTGGCGCCGGTCCCGTCGTCGATGGTGGGGCAACCCGGCACGCTGGACACGAACCGGTTCGCGGTCACCGTGTAGGCCACGTTGTCGGCCAGCACGCAGGCGCCCGGCGGGATGATCCGCTGGCCTGCCGCCATCATCGCGATCGGCGCGTCCGGCTCCAGCTTGCTCTCGAAGGAAGCCTGGCTGTACGCGCCGATGACGATGGCCGCCCCGGCCAGCCCGGCCGCCGACCAGCGCAGCGCAACGCCGGCCCGCTGCCGTCGGGCCGCCGTCCGGTCGCCCGGCGGCCCGGCCGGCCCTGGCCGGCCGGAGACAGGCCGCCGGGACCGGCGGCGCCCGCCTGGGCAGCGCCGGAGTCACCGGCGCCGGCCGCGGCCGCGCCGACGCCCGCGCCGGGATCATCGGCACCGGGGCCGGCCCGGCCCGGCTGGCCGACCTGGCGGCCGGCCACCGAGGACTCGCCGGCCGCGGGCCGGCCCGCCGGGTCTCCGGCCGCGGTCACCCGGGTCCGGTCCAGGATCGCGTCGAGCAGCCGGGCCGCGGGCAGCGCGACCGACAGGCCGAGGAACGGCGCCAGGAAACCGGAGAAGTGGTAATGGAACTGCGCCGGCCACAGGAAGATACCCGCCACGGCGGCGGCGCTGGCGTACCCGAACC
Organism: uncultured Actinomycetes bacterium; assembly: GCA_963786975.1. GTDB lineage: Bacteria > Actinomycetota > Actinomycetes > Streptosporangiales > Streptosporangiaceae > Palsa-506. Next base: position 330,169 of record CAWBBE010000001.1, read on the forward strand.
ATTCCAGCGGGGGCGGCAGCCGCCTGGTGAGCAGCAGCGCGAGCGCGCAGGCGGCGACCACGAACGCCGCGATGAGGAACAGCACGCCGGCGATGACCAGATGCCGCACGTGCGGCTCGTTGGCGAACCCGCTCATCTGCCGCAGCCGGTACCACAGCGGCATCCGGGCGGCGTGGATCCGGCCGCCTACCTGGGCGGTGATCACGCTGTGGTAGAAGTTCCGCGGCGCGAGCACGGCGAACGGCAGCACCGGGATCAGGAAGCCGGCCGCGACGCCGCCGAGGCAGGCCACCGTGCGCCGCGGCCGCCGGATGCTCAGCACGACGATGACCAGCACCGGGATGATGGCCCACGCCTCGATGACACCGCCGAACCCGAACGCCACGCCGCCCCAGATCAGCCGCCGGCGGCTGCCGGTGATCTGGTCGCCGTCGAACACCGCGACCGCGCCGGCCAGGCAGAACAGCACCAGCCAGGGCTCCACGAGCAAGGTATGCGAGGAGGAAACGCTGTCCGGGTAGACGGCGACGACACCGCAGGCGACCAGCGCGGCGAGCACGCCCCGGTGCCGTACCAGCAGGCCTGTCATCGTCACCCCGGCGGCGCCGGCCAGCATCGTGAGCACCCGCGCGATCGCGAGCCCGCCGTCGGTGCCGATCACCCGGCTCGCCAGCGCGGCCGGGGTCATCAGCAAGGTGATCCCCGGCGGCTGCACGAACACGAAGTCCCGGTACGGCAGGACGCCGTGCACCAGCCGCACCGCGCTGCCGAAATACGATCCGTCGTCGTACTCGGTCACGCCAAACAGGTAGCCGGGCCTGGTCAGGTAGAACAACCGCAGGCCAAGGGCGAGGACCGTGACCGCGGCGATGACCAGGTTCACCGGCGTCAACCGCGAGGCACGCTCCGGGGCAGGCCGGCTGGCCTGCCCCGCGCCGCCGGGGGCGGCAGATGCGGTGATGTGCGTTCCGCTCACGGGTGGCAACTCTAGGGCAGGTCGAATTCGCCGTCTTTGACACCGGCCACGAAAGCCTCCCATTCCTCCGGGGTGAACACCAGCTTCGGGCCGTCCGGGTTCTTGCTGTCCCTGATCGTGATCACGTGGTCGCTGTTCTCCTTCGAGCCGGCCTCGGTGGCGACCTCGACGCCACCCTCGGCGAAGCTAAAGCTGCTCGCGCCCTGCTGGTCGCCGGTCATCTCCATTACTGTCCGCCAACTTTCTCGGTCGGGGTACGGGCGGCGCGGATGCCGGCGCCTCGGTGGCAGCGTACCGAAGGAATCTCCGGTACCCGCACGGCTTGATTACTGTCCCGGCGCGCGCTGCACGTCCGGTGCGTCACCGGGGTTCTGCGTGCACTGCGGGGTCAGTGAACCGCGACTGCGGACCTGGGTGACTGCAATACGGCATTACTGCAATACGGCATTACTGTAAACTTCAGGCGGTGTCAGTGCCCGGCCGCGAACTGGACGGTCTTGATGATGACCAGCGCGACCGCGCCGACGAGATAGCAGCGCAGGCAGATCAGGCCGGCCCGGCGGGCGGGCGACCAGGCCGGCCTGCGCAGCAGCGCCATCGGCGGCATCCGCCAGCTGAGCCGCTCGGCTGCTGACATCGCCCCGGCACTGGCACCTGGCACCCGGCCGGCCGCTGTCCCGGCGCCGCCCGCCGCGATCCCGCCAGCCAGCGCTGTACCGGCCGCCGGCCCGGCCAGCCGGGCCGGCCGCCAGGCCGAGACCAGCCGCGTCAGCAGCCAGCCGGAGGCAACGCCGAGGCCGAGCACTGCCCCGCCGGCCAGCATGGCGGTGAGCTGCCGGCCGGTCAGGTGCGGGAACAGGGTGGCCGCGGTGAGTGTCAGGGACAGCAGCACCAGGACGCCGACAATGACCCCAGCCACCCCGTTCAGCCATGGCTTGTTCACCCACGGCCCGAGGATCTCCTTGTCGTTGCAGAGCATGATCAGCAGGATGGTGGATGCCGGCAGCAGCACGCCGGCCAGCGCCTGCACCCCCTCGGTGATCAGGCCGAGCGGCGCACCGGGAATCAGCACCACGGCCCCGGCCGCGGCCAGGAAAAACGCGTAGAAGCTGTAGAACAGCGGTGCGTCCTTGATGCTGCGCTGCAGCGAGTGCCGGGCGCCGACGAGGTCGCCGAGCGCGAACGAGGTGGCCAGCGTAACCGCCGCGGCGCCGATCAGCGACGCGTCGAGCAGCAGCAGCGCGAACATCCCGCCGGCGTGATGGCCGACCGTGTGCGCCAGGCCGGCCGCCACCCCGCCCGCATCGCCGAAGTTGCCGTGCAGCGCAGTGCCGGCGAACCCGAACGCGGTCACCGCGATGAGCGCCGCCGCGCCGATCACCACCGCGAACGAGCCGATTACCGTGTCCGCCCGCTCATAGGCGATCCACCGCGGCGTGATCCGCTTGTCCACCACGATGGACTGCTGGAAGTACAGCTGCCAGGGCGCGACGGTGGTTCCGACGATGGCGATCACCAGCAGCAGGACGCGCGCGTTCAGCCCGCCAGGCAGCCCGGGGACCAGGCCGTGGGTGACCGGGGCGACCTTGACGTGCGCGGTCAGGATCAGCGGGATGACGACGGCGTTGACCGCGATCAGCGCGTACATCCAGCGCTCCCAGCGCCGGTAGCTGCCGCTGACCGTGAATCCGACCAGCAGGGCCGCGGCGCAGATAACGCTGATCCAGCGCGGCAGCCCGAAGTAGCTGCCGGCCAGCGCGATCCCGATGAACTCGGTGACGATGATCAGCCCGTTGAGCAGCATGAGGTTGCCGACCGAGAACGCGGCCAGCGACCGGCCGAACCGCTCCAGGATGAGCTTGGCGTGGCCCACCCCGGTGACCGCGCCGAGCCTGGCGACCATCTCCTGGTTGACGATCAGCACGGGTATCAGCAGCACGAGGACCCACAGCAGCCGGGTGCCGTAGTTCTGCCCGGCCTGGGCGTAGGTGGAGACGCCGCCCGCGTCGTTGTCGCCGAACATCACGATCAGGCCGGGGCCCATGATCGCGAGCAGGCAGCGCAGCCGCCGGGACCAGCTGGCCGCCTCGTCGTGGCTGCCGGCCCGGAGGGTGCCGAACGCGCCCTTGATGTCGTCCGGGTGCGCCGTGTCCGGCGCGGCGGTACCGGTTGCCGCTGCGCCGGTCCAGGCCGGGCCGGCGTCGACGGCGCTGCCCGCGGACCGGCGGCCGGCCGCCCGGCCGGCCGGGGCCTCGCAGGCCGGGGCCCGGTCGGCCGAGAGCTTGCTGGCCGGGGGCTTGCTGGCCGGGGGCTTGCTGGCCGGCGGCTTGCTGGCCGGCGGCCTGGTGGCGATGCTCGCCGCGATCGTGCGGGCGGCGGCGTCCTGCACGATGGGCACCGCGCGGGCGCCGTCGGCGGCACCGGCGAGCGCGGGCAGCGAGACCCGCCTGGGCAGCCTGACCGCGGCGGCCAGGCGCGCCCGCGGCGCGACAGAGAACTGGAATCGTGGCATGACAGGTCTCCCGATCTGCCCTTGCGGGCTTCGGGCACAGACCCGGCAGCGCCGGCCGAAGCAGTTCACCGCCCGGCCATGCGCACAATGCGATGTGCGCCGGCAGGCAAGCGAACAACATGCCAAACGGATTGTCGCCCGGGACTGGCTACCGCCGCTTAGTCACGGCGGGCAGCAGTCAGCCGGCGATCCTGGGGCTTCGGGCTGCTGAGGCCGGCGGCCCCGGTACCCGGGGCGGCACATGCGGTCAGCGCTGCGAGGTCTGCGCGGATTCGTGAGGATCGCTCGAACTGCTGCTGGTACTTTCGCCTGGCATGGACCCCCACCTCCTCCGCTCGGGCCTGACACGGGCGCCCGGGCCTGGCGACGGCGCGGGCGCGATCTCCCAGGTTAGCCGAGCTTACGCAATTGCGGCAACGCCGGCGCCGGTGCGCCCGCCGGGCGGGCGGGCCCGGGGCCGGCTTACCCGCTACCGAGGCGGACCGCGGCGACGACCAGCAGCACCACGGAAACCACCAGGTAGGCGCGCAGCAGCAGCACGCTGAGCTTCGTCCCCGGGGACCACGCCACCGGCTTGAGCAGGGCAAGCGGCGGCATCCGCCAGTTATTGCGCTCCGCCGGGGACATCCCGGCCCAGGCCGGGACGCGCTGGCCCTGGCGGGCCCGGACGATCCGCAGCCGGACCGCCGACGCGGCCAGCCCGGCGATCAGGACGGCGGACAGCCACAGCACGGTCGCGGCCGGGTTGACGTGCGTGAACAACGTGGTGGCGACCAGCGTGCCGGACAGCATCAGGAGGACGCTGACGATGACGCTGGCGAGGATGTTCAGCCAGGGCGGGTTGACCCACGGGCCGAGCACCTCGGGGTCGTTGCAGAGCAGCAGCAGGAACACGCTGGCGCTGGGCAGCAGCACCCCGGCCAGCGCCTGGACGCCGACGGTGATCAGGCCGAGCGGCGCGTTCGGGATGAGCACCACGGCCGCCGCCAGCAGCACGAGCGCGGCGTAGCTGGCGTAGAAGGACTTGGCGTCGCGGAAGCTGCGGTGCAGCGAGTGCTTGATGCCGAACACGTCGCCGAACGCGTAGCTGGTGGACAGCGTCACCGCGGCGGCGCCGATGATGCTGGCGTCCAGCAGCACGATCGCGAACAGCGCGCCGAGCACCCGGCTGTGCTCGGCGAGCGCGTTGGCGACGCCGAGCGCGTCGGTGAAATGCCCGACCAGCCCGGTCCCGCGGACCGGCGTAGACGGCCACCACCAGGATCGCCGCGGCGCCGCCGACCACGACGAGCGAGCCGAGTACGGTGTCGGCGCGCTCATAGCGGATGAACCGCGGCGTGATCCGCTTGTCGATGACGTTGGACTGCTGGAAGAACAGCTGCCAGGGCGCGACGGTCGTGCCGACGATGGCGATGATGAGCAGCACCGCCTTCGAGCTGATGCCGCCCTGGATCCCGGGCACGACGAAGTGGTAGGCGATCTGGCCGTAGTACGGGTGCGAGAGCAAGGCGAGCGGGATGAGCAGCAGGCTCGCGCCGATGAAGCCGAACATCGCGCGTTCCCAGCGGCGGAAGCTGCCGCTCAGCGTGATGCCCACCAGGACGGCGGCGGCGATCGGCACCGCGATGTACGGGCTGACGCCGAAGTAGGACAGCGCCAGCGAGACGCCGATGAACTCGGTGACGATGGTCAGGAAGTTGAGCAGGAACAGGTCCCCGACGCTGAACCAGCCCCAGAACCTGCCGAACCGCTCGTTGATCAGCCGCGCGTGGCCGACGCCGGTGACGGCGCCGAGCCTGACCACCATCTCCTGGTTCACGATCAGCACCGGGATCAGCAGCAGCAGCACCCAGAGCAGGCTGTAGCCGTAGTCCTGGCCTGCCTGCGCGTAGGTGGAAACGCCGCCCGCGTCGTTGTCGCCGACCATCACGATCAGGCCGGGGCCGACGATCGCGAGGAAGGTGACCAGCCGGCGGCGCAAGTCAGAGCGGTGCTCATCATCGAGCCGGATCCGGCCGAAGGCGCCCTCGATGTCGCCGAGGTGCGCCTCGTCCAGCACGGCACTCGGCGTGGCCAGGCTCAGTTCCGGCCGGACCGGCCGCGGGGTGGCCGCGGCCGGGCGGGCCGGGGGCCGCTCGGGAACGGCCGGCCGGGCCGCCTCCCGCTCGGGAACGGCCGCCTCCCGCTCGGGAACGGCCGGCCGGGCCGGTTCCCGCTGCGCCGCTGGCGGATCCGGCCCCGGGGCCGGCCCGTGCGGCCGGGCGGCCGGCGGGTCCGGCCCCGGTGGCCGCGGCGGCGCCGGATCCGGGACCTGGCGCCCCGGAGCATCGCTCACGCTGGCTCTCCGCGGTGGGCGTCCGGCGGCTGCGCGGCCTCCCGGCGCCGCCAGTCCTCGGGCAGCGTGACCTCCAGGACGTCGTCCACGGTGATCACGCCGATCATCTTGCGGCGGTCGTCCACGACCGGGATGGTGATCAGGTTGTAGTCGCTCATCAGCACCGCGACGTCGACCACGTCGGTGTCCGCGCCGACCCGCACCGGATCGTCGTCGTAGACGTCGCTGAGGCAGGCGGCCGGGTCCGCCTGCAGCAGGCTGACCAGCCGGGCGACACCGCACAGCCGGCCGCGCTCGTCGAGCGCGTGCACGCTGGTCAGCGCCTCGGGCTGCAGGCTGGCCGACCGGCGCGACGGCGTCCAGCGCCTGCTGGACGGTGATATCGGCGGAAACGGCGAGGAAGTCGACGCCCATCAGGCCGCCGGCGCTGGTCGGGTTGAACCCCATCAGCGTCAGCACCTTGGTCCGCTGGCCGGGCGGCAGCAGGTCGAGCACGGGCTGGCGGCGGCGCTGCGGCAGCTCGGCGATGGCGTCCGCCGCGTCGTCGGCGCGCATCCGGGCCAGCACCTCGGCGATCTCGGTGTCGGTGCGGGCGCCGAGCAGCCGGGTCGCCAGATCCTCGTCGAGTTCCTCGAACACGTCCGCCTCGAGCTCGGGGTCGGCGTGCACCTGGCCGAGGATCTCGGTCTCCTCCTCCTTGGAGGCCTCCTCGAGCAGGTCGGCGATCTGGGCGGGCTTGAGCCGGCGGATGCGGGCGAACGGGCCGCGCAGCAGCGCGCTGCCGGAATGGCCGATCAGCGGCTCGAACTTGCGCCCATTCGCGGAACGGATGCTCGCCCGGCTCGCTGGCGGCCGGGCTGCCGAGGCCGAGGAACCGGCGCGCCCGGCGGCGGGTGTCCACCCCGCTCAGCACCCAGTCGCTGCCCCGCTGCTCCAGCTCCAGGTCGGCCGCCTTGATCAGGTGCGCGCGCTCCACGTCGATCAGCCGGTGCCCGAGCACGTCGGCGCGGAGCAGCACCTCCCCGTCGCGCCGCTCGAACCGGCGCAGGTCGAGCCGGGCGCTGGTCAGCTTCAGCACCTCGCCGTCGAACGAGCTGACCTGCTCGATCGGCACGTAGACCTCCCGGCCGCCAACGGTCGCGACCAGGCCGGTCACCAGCGGGAGCTCGGCGCCGCGCAGCCGCACGATGACGTCGGACAGCCGGCCGAGCGACTCGCCCCCCCGGTCGGTCAGCGGGCGCCGCAGCAAATCAGACAGGTGCAGCGTGCGCGCGCTGCCTGCCTGCGGGGCCGGCGCAGCCGGTGTGGTAGTCATGGCGCTGCCTCTCTGCTCGGGTAGCCCGGCGGCTTTCGCTCTCCCTTACCGGGCCAGCCGGTTTCTATCCGGCCAGCCTGCCACGACGCGTACCCCCGGTAACCGTGCCAGCCGCAGATGAACGGCGAGTTACGCAACTACCACCTGATCAGCCAGGGCGGCCCGGGCTCCGGCCGGCGGCCGGCCGCGCGGATAGTCTTACTGCACCGAGGAGCTACACAGCCCCGAGCGTGACTTCGAGTGTTCATCGCAGTAGACAACTCTTGAGCGCGATCGAGCGGAGGACGCAGCGGGTGGCGATGCGCAGAGCGGGAAGTCTCCTCGACAGGCCCAGGGACCTGCCGGAGGGACTCGGTTACTCGATCAAGCGGCGCCTGCTCGGGCCACCGCTGGTCAACGAGGAACTCGGCGAGCAGCGGCTGTCCAAGCCGCTCGCGCTCGGCGTGCTGTCCCCGGACGGGATCTCCTCCTCCGCGTACGGCACCGAGGAAATCCTGATCGAGCTGATCAGGGGCGGCCTGGCCATCACCGCGTTCACGCTCATCCTGCCGCTGACCGGCGTCGTGCTGTTCGTGATGGCGCTCGTGGTGCTGTCCTACCGCGAGGTCGTCATGGTCTACACCAGGACCGGCGGCTCCTACGTGGTCGCGCGGGAGAACTTCGGCCCGAAATTCGCCCAGGTCGCCGCGGTCGCGCTGCTGATCGACTATGTGGTCACCGTGGCGGTGCAGATCGCCGGCGGCAGCGCCGCGGTGGCCTCCGCCATCCCGGCCCTGCAGCCGTACCTGCTGGAGATGTCGGCGGCCGTCATCGGCCTCATCGCCTACCTGAACCTGCGCGGCCTGAAGGAAGCCGGGCGGACCTTCGCGATGCCGACCTACCTGTTCTCCGGCTCGGTCATCCTGATGATCGTGATCGGCCTCGGCCGCGAGGTGCTCGGCGACCTGCCGCACCGCCCGCCGGGCGGCCCCGGCACCTATTTCAGTGCCTACAGCCACACCGACGCGGCGCTGATCTCCTTCGCGATGATCTTCGTGCTGATGAAGTCGTTCGCCAACGGCGGGTCCTCGCTCACCGGCATCGAGGCGGTGTCGAACGCGGTCGGCGCGTTCCGCAGGCCCGAGGGGCGGAACGCGCGGCGGGTGCTGGTCATCGAGGGATGCATCCTGGCCTTCCTGGTGGCCGGCATCTCCTGGCTGGCGCACACCACGCACGCGACCCCGTATGTCAGCGGCGTCCCGACGGTGATCTCCCAGGAGGCCGGCCTCGTCTTCGGGCCCTCGCCGCCCGGCCGGGTGATGTTCTACTTCGTCCAGGCCGCGACCGCGCTGATCCTTTACACCGGCGGCAACACCAGCTTCAACGGCTTCCCGTTCCTGGCCAACTTCGTCGCCGAGGACGCGTTCCTGCCGCGCTGGCTGACGAAGCGGGGCCACCGGCTGGTGTTCTCCAACGGGATCTTCGTGCTGACCGGGCTGTCGCTCGCCCTGCTGCTCGCGGCCGGCTCCAGCGTCAACGCCCTGGTGCCGTTCTACGCGATCGGGGTGTTCACCGGGTTCTCCATCGCCGGCTTCGGCATGGCGAAGTATCACCGCACGCACAAGGAAGCCGGCTGGCGGCACAAGCTCGTCATCAACGCGTCGGCCGGGGTCACCACGGCAATCGTGGTCGCGATCTTCGCCATCACCAAGTTCACCGAGGGCGCCTGGCTGGTCGTGATCGTGTTCCCGGTGCTCGTCGTCGTCCTCATCCGGCTCAACCGGGAGTACCGGATGGAGGCCCGGGTGCTGGAGCGGCTGGGCCGCCGGGAACGGCCGCCGGAGCCGCCGACCTACCCCCGCCGCACGGTCTACCTGTTCGTGGACGATTTCGACCTGGCGGCCCTCTCCGCGCTGCGGTACGCGCGCAGCCTGCGGCCGACCACGCTGCGCGCGGTGCACTTCGTGATCGACAGCATCCAGGCCGACACGCTGCGGCAGGACTGGGTCCGCGCGAACACGGGCATCGTGCTCGACTTCATCGACTGCCCGGACCGGCGGATCGCCAGGGCCGCCGGTGAGCTGGTCGCCGGCGAGGCCGCGATGCCCGGCGTCGGCGTAACCGCGATCCTGCCTCGGCGCAGCTACTCGCCGCTGCTCGGCCGGCTGCTGCACGACCGCACCGCTGACAAGATTTCCGGCGTGGTCAGCACGATCCCGCACGCAGTCGCCACCATCGTCCCGTTCGACGTCCGCAGCAGGCTGGAAACCCTGCACGCGCGGCACACAGCGGCCGCGGAGCAGCGCGGGCCCGGCGGCCAGCCAGCGGAAAGCACTGGCGAAACGGGATCAGCGGCGCCAGCGCCGGCCGTGGCCGGACCCGGAGCCCGCGGCGCGCCCGGTGCGCGACCCGGCGGCGGCCGGGGAACCGGCAGGCGCCGGCCGGCCCGGGCACGACGGCCACCCGGCGCTCGCCGAAGAGCCAGCGCGCGGCGGCCGGCCAGCGGGTGCGGCCGGCCAGGACGCTGCCGCCCTGGCGCAGGCCGGCGGCCCGGACGCCGATGAAGCCGGCGCCGACGACGTTGAGGCCGGCGCCGACGCCGGGCCCGCGGTCGCCGGGACCGGCCTGGCGGTGTCCGCGGCCGACGCCTATGACCGGCCCGTCCCGCCAGCCGGCGGCGCCGCGATCGGCTCGCTGACCAAGCCGGGCCGGGCGGTGGTGGAAGGCCGCATCTTCGCGGTCGAGATCCGCCCGGTCGAGCGGAATACCGTGCTCGCCGCCGAGATCGCCGACTCGACCGGACAGCTCACCGCGCTGTTCTACGGCCGGTCGCACATACCCGGCCTGGAGTGCGGTGCCCGGGTCAGGTTCCGCGGGCAGGTGGGCCTGCGGGACGGCGGCCCGATCATGATCAACCCTGCCTATGAGCTACTCGGGCACGGCAGCGCGAGTCCGCCGGGCCCGGCCGGGCAGGACGAAAGCAAGCCGCGGCGCGGCCGACGGCGCCCCGGCAAGGAGCGATGACGCCGCAGCGCAAACCAGCACCCGGGCCGGCCGGGCACGCGCACGGGCACGGGCACGGGCACGGCCTGACCGCGACCGGACGGCACCGTCGCGCGCTGGCCGGCGTGCTCGGGCTGAGTACGCTGATCGCCGTCGCCGAGGTGGCCGGCGGCATCGTCACCGGCTCGCTGGTGCTGCTCGCCGACGCGGCGCACATGGCCGCGGACGCGGCGGGCATCGGGCTGTCCTTGCTGGCCGCTTACTTCGCCGCCAGGCCGGCCACCGCCCGGCGCACCTTCGGCAACGCGCGCGCCGAGATCCTGGCCGCGATGGTGAACGCGGTGCTGCTCTTCGGCATGGCCGCGTTCATCATCATCGAGGCCATCCGGCGGCTGATGTCGCCGTCAGCCGTGGAAAGCGGGCTGGTGGTGCTATTCGGCGTCATCGCCCTGGCCGCCAACGGCGCCTCGCTGCTGCTGCTCCGCCGCGGCCAGGCGGAGAGCCTCAACGTGCGCGGCGCGTTCCTTGAGGTGGCCTCGGACGCCATCGGCGCCGCGGCGGTCATCGTCACCGGGATCGTGATCGCCGTCACCGGCTTCACCCGGGCCGACCCGATCGCGTCGCTGGCGGTCGCGGCGCTGATCCTGCCACGGACCTGGCGGCTGCTGCGGGAGGCCATCGACGTGCTGCTTGAGGCGAGCCCGCGCGGCATCGACCTGACCGAGGTCCGCCGCCACATGACCGGCCTCAGCGGCGTCCGCGGCGTGCATGAGCTGCACGCCTGGACGATCACGTCGGGGCTGCCGGTGCTTTCCGCGCACGTGGTGGTGGACGCGGAAATCCTGGCCGACGGCCGCAGCGGGGTCATGCTCGACCGGCTGCAGGACTGCCTGCGCGGGCATTTCGACGTGGACCACTCCACCTTCCAGCTGGAACTGGCCGGCCACGCCGATCACGAGGACCCGATGCACGGCTAGCGCAGCCCTTGCGCGCACTAAAGCTACTGGGTAGTAATGAAGCCAGGGCCGTCCTCACCACCCGTGGAGCCGCCGTGAGCACTTACGACCACTACGCCACCGCAGTCCCGCCCGGCACCTGGGACGTGCCTGCGGCCGGCGCTACCCGCTTCAACTGGGAATACGACAGCGGCCGGACCCGCCTGCTGGATCTGTACCAGCGCGGCAAGGACAAGCAGTGGGACGCCGCCAAGCGGATCGACTGGTCGATCCCGGTGAACCCGGCCAACGTGATGGAGCAGTCCGAGGAGCTCAACCCGATTTACGGCTCGCGGCAGTGGAACGTGCTGTCCCAGGCCGAGCGCGACGAGCTTGGCCATCACCTGTCCGCCTGGCTGTTCAGCCAGTTCCTGCACGGCGAGCAGGGGGCGCTGACGGTCGCGGCCCGGATCGTGGCATCCGTGCCGGACATGGACTCGAAGTTCTACGCGGCCACCCAGGCGATGGACGAGGCGCGGCACGTCGAGCTGTACGCCAGGTTCATGCGGGAGAAGGTGGGCCTCTACTACCCGGTTAACCCGGATCTGGCGAAACTGCTGGCCGACGCGCTCAGCGACTCCCGCTGGGACATGCCCTACCTCGGCATGCAGGTGCTGATCGAGGGGCTGGCGCTGGCCGCTTTCGGCGTGCACCGGGACCTGTCCAACAATGCCCTGGTCACGCAGCTGCTCGCGTACGTGATGCAGGACGAGGCCCGGCACGTGGCATTCGGCCGGCTAGCCCTGCGCGACTATTACGCCGGGCTCACCTCGGCCGAGCTGGCGGACCGCGAGGAGTTCATCGTCGAGGGCTGCTACCTGATGCGCAACCGGTTCCGGGCCCAGGAGGTCTGGGAGCGGATGGGCTTCGACGTCGCCGAATGCATGGAGTTCACCGAGCAGTCGCCGGTGCAGCAAGCGTTCCGGACCCTGCTGTTCTCCCGGATCGTGCCCTGCGTCAAGGACATCGGGCTGTGGGGGCCGAAGGTACGGCACGCCTACACCGACCTCGGCGTGATCGACGCGGCCCAGACCGACCTGGAGGCGCTGATGCGGGACGACGAGCAGATCGCGGAGCGGGTCGACGAGCAGAGGTACGCGGCCGAGCTGGCCGCCCGCCGCGCCGAGGTCGATGCCGCCGTGGCCGGCGGAGCCAGCGCCAGCTGAGGCCGGCTCAGCGCGGCTGATAGCTGGCCGCGCGGAACGGCCAGGCGGCCGACAGCCAGGCGCTGACCACCTGGTAGAGGGACGAGTCCAGGCCGGCCCGGTCGGCCCGGACCCACGATTCGACCAGGGCGTCGTGAGCTGGGTCCCGCGCTGGGTAGATGTACACGCAGCCGATGGTCTCGCCGCCGGGGATCTCGGTGACGGTGTAGGTGAAGCCGGTCCGGGCGGCGAAGTCGGCGGCGTGCCTCCGCAGGTCGGCGAGGTTGTCATCGGCGGACATCGCCGGGTCGGGCCAGCCACCGGAAAACCCGGGGGTGGCGCTGATGTGCTCGATGCTGGACATCCAGGCGGCGTAGTCCGCGGCGTTGTGCTGCGGTCCCAGCGGCTCAAGCCGGAACGGCGGCGCGACCAGCTCGGCCGGGACGTCGAAATCGGCGGGCACGAACGCGGTATCGGCCATCCTGCGAGGCTAGCGCCCGCGCGCTGGCGCCGCTCGCAAGCTTTACGGCCGGCCCAGGTCGGCGAGCGCGGCCCGGGCGGCGCCGAGGCCGCACATGCCGTGCACGCCGCCGCCCGGCGGGGTAGACGCCGAGCACAGGTAGATGCCCGGCAGCGCCGTCCGGTACGGGTTCCACCGGGAGGCCGGCCGGAACACGGTCTGGCGCAGCGTGCCGGCCCCGCTGTTGATGTCCCCGCCGACGTAGTTCGGGTTGTACCGCTCCATCTCCGCGGCGGTGCGCACGACCCGGGCCAGGATCAGGTCGCGGAAGCCGGGCGCGAACCGCTCGATCTGCGCTGCTATCCGGCCGGCCATGTCCACCGCCGAGCCGGACGGCACATGGCAGTAGGCCCACAGCGTGTGCTGGCCGGCCGGCGCGCGGGTCGGGTCGACCACGCCGGCCTGGGCGACCAGGCAGTACGGCCGGTCCGGGTGCCGTCCGGCGGTCACGTCCGCCTCGCTGCGGGCGACCTCGGCCAGCGTGCCGCCGAGATGGACGGTGCCTGCTTCCCGGCAGGCGGGCGCGGCCCACGGAACCGGGCCGTCCAGCGCGAAGTCGACCTTGCACACGCCCGGCCCGTAGCCGAACCGCTGCATGGCCCGCCGGTACCCGGGCGGCGTCCGGTCCCCGGCGAGCTGCAGGAACTGCCGCGGCGTGACGTCGAGCAGCACGGCGCGGGCGGGCGGCAGGTCGGCCAGCCGGCGGATCCAGCAGCCGGTCACCAGCTGGCCGTCGAGCGCCGCCAGCTCGCTGGTCAGGGCATCAGTGAGCCGCGCGCTGCCGCCTTCCACCACCGGCCATCCGGCGGAATGCGCCAGCAGCGCGAGGAGCAGCCCGAACCCGCCGGTGACCGGCGCCGTCAGCGGCTGCATCGAATGCGCGGCCACGCCCGCCAGCAGCGCCCTGGCCTCCTCCGTCTTGAACCGCATGGCCAGCAGGGAAGCAGGCAGCAGGCCGCGCAGGCCGAACCGGGAGACGGCCACGGCGTGCTCGGGTACCGACCGCAGCGGGGCGAGGATGGCGGGCACGATCGCGCCGGAGTCGCGGACCAGCGGGCCCATCAGCCGCCGGTAGGCGTCCGCGTCGGCGCCGAGGCCGCCAGCGGTCTCGTCGACCGACCCGCTGACCGCCGCGGCCCGGCCGCCGTCCAGCGGATGGGCGAAGGCGACCTTCGGGGTCAGCAGCCGGACCCCGCGGGCGGCCAGGTCGGTGCCGAGGAAGAACGGGGACGCGGCGGCCAGCGGGTGCACGGCCGAGCAGACGTCATGGTGGAAGCCGGCCAGGGTAAGGTCCTCGGTCCGGCATCCCCCGCCCGGGGTGGCGGCGCCCTCGTAGACGTCCACCAGCAGCCCGGCCCTGGCCAGCGTGATGGCGGCCGCCAGCCCGTTCGGGCCGGACCCGACGACTACCGCGTCTGGTGCCCTCACAGATCGAGTATCTCCCGCTCGGCCGCGACCGTGACCGGCACCGGGGATCCGGCCAGCCTGCGGCCGAGCTGGTCGAGCTCGTCATCGGTGCGCTCCGGCCGGTGGTGGAAGAGCAGGACGTGGCGGGCTCCGGCCCGGACGGCCAGCCCGACCGCGTAGTCGGCTGCCGCGTGGCCGAAGAACGCCTCCGCGGCCAGCTCGCCGGGCAGCAGGAACGCGTCGTGCAGCAGCACGTCCGCGCCGTCGGCCAGGGCCATCGCGGCGTCGTGGTACTCGCCCCACCCGTCCGGGCCCTGGCCGAGCACGGTCGGGCAGTGGTCCGGGATGTAGGCGATCACCGACCGCCCGTCGCTGACCCGGTAGCCGAACGTCCGGCCGCCCTTATGCGGTACTTCCCGCGCCTCGACCGAGAACCGGGCCGCTTTCACGTACCCGGGCCGCACCGCGGCGAACTCCCACTGGCCCCGCAGCTCGCCGGGCGTGATCGGGAAATGCGGCGGCGACATGCCGCGGGCGAGCACCGACTCGGCGGATGCCCCGTCCTCCTGCTCGGGCAGCAGCAGGGTCACCCGGGATCCCCCGGTATCCCCGCCGCGGAAGAACGGCAGCCCGTGCACATGGTCCCAGTGCAGGTGCGACAGCAGGACGACGCCCGCGTACGGCTGGCCGCCCAGCAGCGCGGTGACCCGGCGCAGGCCGGTGCCGGCATCGAGGACGAGCGTCGGTACCGTATCGCCGTCGTGCACGAGGGCCACGCAGGAGGTGTGGCCCCCGTAGCGGACGAACTCGACTCCCGGTGCCGGAGTCGACCCGCGCGCGCCGCAGATGTGCACGCGCACCGGTCAGTTCCCGACCGCGTCTTCGTGCCGGTGGCCGCCGGCGAGTTCCTCCAGCGCCGAGCGGTCCAGCCGGCTGGCGTCGACCGCCGCGACGCCGGCAGGCGGTGACGGCGACCAGCGTGGAAGTCCGGATGCCGCCCTCAAGATGGGCCCGCTCGCCGAGCAGCGCCCCCGGGCCGTATTCGGCCAGCTGCTCGCCGTCCCGCTCCGACCGGATGACCCCGTCCAGGATCAGGTAGACATCGGTGCCGCGCTCCCCCTGCCGGACGACCGTCGCGCCGGCCGGCACCCGGTCGATCCTGGGCTTGCCGCCGCCGTGCATGAGCTGCACCGACAGGGTCCGTTCCAGCGCGGTCTCGACGGCGGTGACCAGCGCCGGGGAGTCCTGGTCGCCCCACGGGCTGTGACGGCCGAAGGACTTGCCGTACCAGTCCCGGAAATCGGTGAGGCCGGACTTGTGCGACAGCTGGCCCTGGCCGTCATAGACCCAGTGCCGGGGGAAGGGGCTGGCCCCGGTCATCGCGAACTCGGCCCGGCCGTCGGCGTGCAAGGTGAGCGACAGGGTCGTCCACACCAGCGGCGCCTGCCACTGGACGAACGGCTTGCGCTGCACCCGCCGGGGCGCGGGCAGCCCGGTCCGGCCGCCGGTGGTCTGCGTGAAGCGCACCGACCCGTCCGCCCGTTCCGGGTCCCGTTGCAGGTCGGGAAGCTGCACCGCCTGGAACCGGTAGCGCAGCCCGCCGAGCCGGATGGTGGTGGAGCCCATCAGGCCGCCGCCGCCGTAGCCGGCGCCGGTGATCTGGCCGGACTCGTCCACGTCGATCCAGGCCCGAAGGACATTGGCGAACCGGAATCTATCGGCGGCCTGCAGTTCGGCCAGGTCGCCGACCGCGCCGGGCGGCGGGTCGTCGTAGTGGGTGAATCCGGCGTCGAAGGCGAGCCTGGTGCCGCCCTCGATCGCCTCGGACGGGATCCACGACAGCGAGGTAACGCAGCTTTCATGTCGCATGCACCCATGGTCGCCGCGGCCGGGCCCGGCCCGCCAGGGTGCTGGCTGGCCCTTCCGGGTGTGCCTACCACCACGCCGCCGCCGGATGCATCCGCTTTACTCGGTGCGGAGCACCGCCGCCGGGCTGCGCCGTGCGCTGAGCTGGCCGGGCGGCATCGCCGTGACATTCGCTGCCAGCACTGCGGCGGGCACCATGAGCAGGACGAAGAGCACCGGCGTTATGGCCACCGTGGGGAGGCCGGCGGCCGCGGCGAACTGCTCCCAGGCCCAGTGACCCGCCGCCACCCCGACCGGCAAGCCGGCCAGCAGCCCGAGCCCGGTCACCACGGTGACCTGCCAGGCAGCAACCGCAGCTAGTTGCCTGCGCCGCAGGCCAAGCGTCTTCAGGACGGCGAAATCACGCCGCCTCCGGCTCGCGGACACCACGGCGAACTGGCCGAGCACCGCCAGGCTGAGCACCGCCAGGATGACGGCCAGCACCTCCGGCGTGCCGTCGATGCGGGCAAAGTTGTCCACGCCGTTAGGGCGCTGGCTGACGACAACGCAGGTCGACTGATCGGCCCGGGCGCAGATCCGGCTGACGGCCCGCGCCAGCCTGGCGGCCTCCGCCGCCGGGCGGGTGCCCGGTCCGAACCGGACCAGCACGAAGTTGTATCCGCTTCCGCTGGAAGCCGCGGCCTGCGGCTCGAGCAGCGCCGCGGGCACTACCGCGCCGTCGCCGATATCGGTCGGCGTGAAGCTGCCCTCGCCGAAGAAGGGAAAGACCGCGCGTCCGACGATCCGCTCGGTTCGCTGCCTGCCGCCGGCCGTGACGACCGCGCTACTGCCGACTCGCATCCGCGCGGCGCGGAGTACCGAAGTCCCGAGCACGATGTCAGCCGGACCGCGCGGACTCGCGCCGGCCAGCAGCGTCGGGGACAGCAGCGGACCGCGGCCTGCGGCCAGGCCGATCGCGGGCACGACCGCGTCGCCGATCCCGACGGTGCCGTGGATGCCGAATGTCCAGCCGGAAATGCCCGGAACGCGGGCCGCGATCGCATCGAAATCATGCCGCGAGATCGTGCTGAACTGAAGGTCAACGGCGGCATCCCAGTCCTGGCCGTAGAGCCGCGGGGTGTTCACCAGGTGCAGCAGGTTGGCGCCGAAGGTGACCGCACCCGCTACCGCGGCCGCCGAGAGGGCCAGGCCGAGCACGGCACTTCGCACCGGCACGGAACTGCGCCCCTGGCCGGGATCAAGGGCATACCGGACGCCGGCCACCGCCGTCACCGGCGCGCCGATGGCGGTCAGCAGTTCCGCGGTTCGCGAGCGGCGGCCAGGCAGCCTGGCCGCGGCCAGCTCGGCGGCATGCCGCGCCGAGGCCTGGCGCCAGGCCGGCCAGCCAACCCGGGCCAGCAGCAGCACGATGATGCCGACGAGGCCGATCGCCAGCACCGGGCCGTCGATGCTCACGCCAGGATGGGGCTCGGCGAGCCGGGCCGGCCCGATCGGCGTCAGCGGCGAGGCCGCGATGGCGACCGCGCAGGCCACGGCCGCTCCGGCCGCGGCCGCCAGGCCGACCTCCGCCAGGCCCGCCGCCAGCAGCTGGCTACGGGACATCCCGAGCGCCGCGAGCGCGCCGTTGTCCGCCGACGCGGTCAGCAGCAGCCGCACTGCTACCTGGCCGATGATCAGGAAGGCAGTGACCGCGAGCACGAGCGCGAACAAGGCCAGCGCCACTGCCTGCGGGCGGATCGCCCGCTCGACCGTGGCCGCCTGAGCGGTCTCGTCCGCCACGAAGACCTGGCCATGGGTGGCAGGGAACCTGCGGGCCAGCGCCGCCGCCCGCTGGCTGAAGCGGCCGACCGCGGTGCCCGGCGCCAGCTGCACGTACGCGCCGTCGAAACCCCGGTAGCCGGGACCTAGCTCGCGGTACAGCCCGGCGCTGGCGACGATCATCGGGACTTTGTCCAGGTCGGTGACAGGGACGACCGAGCCGGGAGTCACCATGATGCCGACCACGCGCGCGGTCAGCCGGCCGGATGCCCTGGTCCCGGAACCGCGGACCGCGCCCATCTCGAGCTTGCTGCCAACCCGCAGGTGCAGGTCGCGGGCGCCGATCTGGTCCACCATCACCTCATCAGGGTGGCTCGCCAGCGGCTGCCGCCCGGCCAGCAGCTTCGGCACCTGCAGCGTGTGCCCGAACCTGCCATCCAGCGGTGCGGCCACCACGACCTGTCCGTCAAGCTTGCCGTCCGGCTCGAATGGCAGTACCTGGACCCCGACGACCGGCGCGGTCGCGGCGACGCCGGGAAGGCGCCCCAGCGCTTCGTCATAGCCGCCGGTCCCGTCGCCAGCCGGCGAGACGAGCAGATCAGCCGCCTTATAGGCAACCAGGAACCGGGGGTAGGCAGTGGCGGTCCGCCGCGCGCCGGCCGCTGCCGTCATGACCACGCCGCCTGCCATGCCGGTCAGCAAGGCAAGCACGACCCAGCCGCGCCAGCCTGCGGCCAGCTGGTGCGCCACCAGCATGCGGACGGCGCGCATCTGTTACCCCCCTCACCGTGGCCGGGCCAGGTTACCCGACGGTAGCCACCTGCCGCCGCGGGCGGCGGTCGGCTAGGCGGCGTGATCGCGGCGGGCTGCGGCGCCTGTCCGGTATCGGCGGCCGCGGTCGCGGACGGCCCGTGGCGGTGGCCACGGGCCGTCCGTTCCGGATGTTCTTTGATCTACCTGACGTGGATGACGCGTTCCATGCCGAGCCGGGTGTGGTCGCGGCCGTCCTGGGTTTGCATGAAGCAGGCCAGCACGTACCAGCCGCGGTGCCGGACGGTCAGCTGCTGGTAGGCGCCGTGCGAGAGGGGCCCGGCGAAGGTGCCGAACCCGGTGGCGTGCCGCTGGGCCTTGCCCTGCTTGCCGGCCTTCAGCAGCCGGGCGACCTTGCGGGCCTGCCGGTGGTTCCGGGCGGTGGCGAAGACGATCATGTGCACCAGGAAGCCGTGGTTGGCGAACCGGACCAGGTCACCGCGGTGCAAGGTGCGCGGGCCGCGGAAGCCGAACTCGATCGCGGCGATGGTCGCGGCCGGGCGGGGCAGCGCCGCCGGGTGCGCGGCCCGGGCGATGGTGAACGGGGCCAGCGGCGGGCGGCCGTTGCCGGACACGTCCAGCGCGACGTAGTTCCCGGCTTTCAGGCTGGCCTGGATCCGGCTGGTGGTGCCCCGGCTGACGTCGGTGTCGGTGACGATCGACCCGGTGCCGTCCAGGTTGTTGGGATCGGCGGCGGCCTTCGGCAGCACCTTCAGGAACTGCTGGAAGCTCACCCCGGGATCGAGCCGGACGAAGATCGGCGAGCCCTGCCGCTCATGCGTGACGGTCGACACGATCTGCACCCCGCCGGACTGCAGCGCGCCGCCGACCGTGATCTTCTTCCCGTTCATCGCCACCGTGATCTTCGGCAGCGCCGCGTGCGCGGCATGGGCCGGCCGGGCGGCGTGCGCCGGGCTGGTCACGGCGGCCAGCGACAGGCCCGCCGGGACGGCCAGCGTGGCGCCCGCGGCGATTACCGCGACGGCACCGGTGAGAGAGACAATCCGTTTCATTTCCGCTCCCTAGGACAAAGGCTGGATGCTGGCGGCCCGGCTGCCCCTGTGCGCCGGGATTCCGGGCCAGCTACAGGCGACCGTATGGCGGGCGGCACAGCCCGGCGAGGATGCTGGCTGGCATTTCCCGGTGTGCTAGCACCACTCCAGCCGCACCAGCCTGCTCACTGGCGGACCAGCGGCCGCCCGCCGAGACTGGGTGGATGCAAGAGCATCCCGGCGGGCTGGGAGTCGGCCCGATCGACGTCTTCCTGGCGGACGACAACCTGATCGTCCGCGAGGGCGTGCGCGCGCTCATCGAGCGGCACCCGGACCTGCGGGTGGTCGGCGTGGCGGCCGACTACGACGAGGTCGTGACCGGCGCTGCGGCGACCATGCCGCAGGTGCTCGTCACCGACGTGCGGATGCCGCCGGCGTTCCACCGGGAGGGCATCGACGCGGCGAAGGAGGTACGCAAGCGGCACCCTGGCACCGGCGTCGTGGTGCTCTCCCAGTACGACGACCCGGAGTACGCGATCGCGCTGCTCGCCGAGGGCTCGGCCGGCTACGGCTACCTGCTCAAGGACCGCGTCGCCGAGGGCAGCCAGCTGGTCGACGCGATCCGGGCGGTCGCGTCCGGCGGCACGGCACTGGATCCAGCGATCGTCGAGGCGCTGGTCCGGCCGGTCATCTCGCCCGGCGGGCTGCTGCCCGCCGAGGAAGATCTGCTGGGCATGGTCGCCGAGGGCAAGCCCATCAAGGCGATCGCGGTAGTCAGGAAGGTTCCCCCGGAGGCGATCGCGGACGAGATAGAAGCGGTCTTCGTCAAGCTGGCCGGCGGCGTGTCGGCCGGCGACCAGGGCGCGCTGAACCGGCTCCGGCTGCTGCACCAGGCCATCATCGACCGCGAGGAACAGGGCGAGACGCTGTCCCGGCTGCTGCCCGGCGGGCTGGCCGAGAAGCTCCGGCGGGAGACCCGCAGCATCGGCGAGACCGAGCGCGTCGAGGTAACGGTGCTGATGAGCGACATCAGGTCCTACTCGACGATCGCGGAGCACGCCGACCCCGGCCAGCTCGCCGGGCAGCTGAACACCCACCGGGCGGCGATGAACCAGGCCATCCTCGGCAAGGAGGGAACGGTCATGCAGTTCGTCGGGGACGCGGTGATGGCCGTGTTCGGCGCGCCGTTCCCGCAGCCCGATCACGCTGACCGCGCGGTCGCGGCGGCGGCGGCCATGCACTCCCTGCAGCAGGGCATCAACGCTCAGTGGACGACGGCCGGGATGCCTGCCTTCCGGCTTGGCATCGGGCTGTCCACCGGCCCGGCGGTGGCCGCGCTGCTCGGCTCGGCCGAGCGGCTCGAGTACACCCTGGTCGGCGACACCGTCAACCTCTCCCAGCGCTTGCAGCAGCTTGCCGCGGCCGGCGAGACTGTGCTGTCCGCGGCCACCTGCAAGGCGCTGGCCGTGCCCGCCAGCGCGGTCGAATTGCCCCCACAGCTGGTCAAGGGCCGGGATACGCCGATAATCGCCTACAAGATCATGCAGTCCGTGGCAGGAACCGGCCTGGCCAGCCCAGGCGGTCCCGGCGGCGCAGCGACCCGGACGGGGACATTATGAACGAGAGCCAGCCCGTACTCACGGCCCGTGGCGTGCGGAAGACGTTCGAGGCGGAGAACGCCCCGGTACGGGCGCTCCGCGGGGTCGACCTGACCGTGGCGGCGGGCGAGTTCGTCGCGCTGATGGGGCCGTCCGGCTGCGGCAAGTCGACGCTGCTCAACCTCGTGGCCGGGCTCGACACCGCCGACGAGGGAACGATCATGGTGGCGGACGAGCAGGTCACCGGGCGCAGCGAGGACGACCTGGCCCGGCTGCGGCGCCGGCACATCGGCATCATCTTCCAGTTCTTCAACCTGCTGGAGGGAATGACGGTGCTGGAGAACGTGGCCCTGCCGGCCGTCATCGCGGGCCGTAAGCGCCGGATGGCCGAGACCAGGGCCCGGGATCTGCTGGACCTGCTCGGCATCGGCGACAAGGCGGGTGCGGTGCCCGGCGTGCTCTCCGGCGGCCAGCGCCAGCGGCTCGCGATTGCCCGGGCCCTGGCCAACGAGCCGACCCTGCTGCTCGCCGACGAGCCGACCGGCGCGCTCGACTCGGCCGGCGGCGAGGAGGTGATCGAGCTGCTGAGCCGGCTGCACCGCGGCGGCCAGACCATCGTCCTGGTCACTCATGATGCCGGCGTCGCCCGGGCGGCCGGGCGGGTCGTGCGGATGCGCGACGGCCGGGTCACCGGCCCGCAGCCCGGCGACGAGCGCCCGGGCGGCGGCACCGGCATGCAGGCCAGCGCCGGCGGCCGGCCCGGACGACGAGCGCGCGGGCGGCGGCCGGGCCGCCGCGATCGAGGTCCGCTGACATGACCGGCCGCCGGGATAAGAGCCACCGGTGAACGGGGTGGCCGGCCGGGCAGCCGGGCTGGTCCCGGCGGCCGGCCCCACCCCGGTACGGCGGGCGGTGGCCGGGATGGCGCTCCCGGTGCTGACGGCCGTGGTGGTGGCGGCGGGGATCCGCGGGTCCGGGGGGGCCGGGATGTCCGCCGTCGCCAAGGTGGCGTTCGGCCTCGTGCTGGTCTGGGCGCTGTCCGGCGCGCTGGCCGCCCGCGCGAAGGAGCGGACGCCGCAGTGGCAGGTGGCCGCCGGGTCGCTGGCCGCGGCGATCACGCTCAGCGCGGCCCGGCTGGCCGGCCAGCCCGGGAGCAGCCGGCCCGGCGCCTGGCACGCCGTGGCAACGATCGCCGGGCCGCTGATGATCGCGATCTCGCTGCATCTGCTGCTCGCCCTGCCCGATGGCAGGCTGGCCGGGCGGGCCCGGCGCATCGGAGCCGGGCTCGGGTACGCCGCCGCGGCCGGCGCCGGCCTCGGGCTGGCGCTGGCCGGGCCGCCCGGTCCCGGCCTGGCGCGGCGGCGCTGGCCTGGTCGGCCGGGGTGATCGCGGCACTGCCGGCCGTGCGGATGCGGTATCTCCGGGTGGCCGGCCGGGACCGGGAACGGATGCAATGGGCGGCCATCGCAGCGGTCCTGGCCGCGAACGTCGCGCTGGTCGCCGCCGTGCTGTACCTGCTGGTCGGCTGGCCAGCCCCGGTCGGCCCGGTCGCGGCGTGCGGAACGGTGCTGGTGCCGCTCGGCCTGATCGCGGGGGACGTGCCCAGGCTCGGCGGGTCCGGCGGCCGGCTCCTCGTGCACGTGCTGTCGGCGGCCGGATTCACTATCGCGGTCGCCGCCATCTACCTGGTCGTAGTCCTCGGCCTGGGCCGGGCACCGAGCGACCCGGGCGACCGCGAGATACTCGGGCTGTCGATGCTCGCGGCCGCGGTGGCCGCCATCGGGTACGTGCCGGCCAGGGACCGGCTCGTCGACTGGGCTACCCGGTTCGTCTTCGGCGCCCGGCAGGCCCCCGATGAGGTGCTGCGGACCTTCGGCAGCCGGCTGACCCGGGCGATCACCATGGACGAACTGCTGCTGCAGCTGGCCGAGTCGCTGCGCAAGACCATGGATCTGGCCAGCGCCGAGGTGTTCACCGGCACCGGCGACGTGCTGGAGCGGACCGCCGCCGTCCCGGACACCGGGCCGCGGTCGATCGTGGTCACCGCGCGGGAGCGGCCGATCGTCACCCGGGCAGGCGTGTCCGGCAGTGCCTGGGCCTCCGTCTGGCTGCCGATGCTGCTGGACGGCCGGGAGCGATGCCAGCTCCGGGTGGCCCCGGTCAGCCATGGCGGCGAGCTGCTCGGGCTCATCGTCGTCGAGCGGCCGGCCGCAGCCGACGCGTTCACCGAGGAAGACGACCGCGTGCTGACCGAGCTGGCCCGCCAGGTCGCACTGGCCAGCCACAACGCGCGGCTCGACACGGCCCTCCAGACCACCCTGGATGAGCTGCGCAGGCAGGCGGACGCGCTGCGCGAATCGCGGGCGCGGATCGTGGCCAGCGGTGACGCCGAGCGCCGCCGGGTGGAGCGCAACCTGCACGACGGGGCGCAGCAGAACCTGGTCGCGCTGGCGGTGAGCCTGCGGCTGGCGCGGGATGTCATCGGCGACGATCCGGAGGCCGCCGCCGAGATGCTCGACCAGATGGCCGAGGACGTGAAGCAGACCATCCAGGAACTTCGCGAGCTCGCGCACGGCATCTACCCGCCGCTGCTGGCCGACAGCGGGCTCGGCGAGGCGCTGCGGGCGGCGGCCAACCGGAGCCCGCTGGGCACCGGGGTGACCTGCGACGGCATCGGCCGGTACTCGCCGGAGATCGAGGCCGCGGTTTACTTCTGCTGCCTGGAGGCGCTGCAGAACGCCGCCAAGCACGCGCCCGGCGCCCAGGTGGAGATCCGGATCTGGGAAGAATCCGGCGGCCTGCTGTTCACGGTCAGCGACGACGGCCCGGGTTTCGATGCCGGGCGGGCCGGCCACGGTCACGGCTTCGTGAACATGGCTGACCGGCTCGGCGCCATCGGCGGCACGGTCCGCTGGCAGTCCGCGCCCGGCCGGGGGGCGCAGGTCCGCGGGTCGATACCGCTGGCCTGAGGCCGGGGCGGCGGGCGGGCCGGGGCGCGCGGGCCGGGGCGGCGGTTATCCGGCTCCGAAGGAGCCCGACCCTCTGCGCTCCCACAGCCGCCGCAGGGTATCGGCGCCCAGCTGCTCCTTGTTGAAATAGGCGCTCGCGCCGCTGCCGGCCGCTGCCGGCGGCAGGTCACCGACGTCGTAGGTGGAGCACAGGATGACGACGACATCCGGATGGGCTGCGACGATCCGGCGGGTGGCCTCGATGCCGCTCATCTCCGGCATGTTGATGTCCATCAGGACCAGCTCCGGGCGCAGGTCATCGACAAGGTCGATGGCCTCCTGCCCGCTGGCCGCCTCGCCGGCCAGCTCGAACCCTTCCAGCCTGCGCAGGACCGCCCTTGCGGCGATCCGGAATGGGGCCTGGTCGTCCACGACCAGGACGGAGTGCGGGGCCGTCACATAGCAAGCGTCGCATGGCGGGGTGGCCGGCGCCGAGGGTGCTGCCATCCTCGGCGCGGTGTTGGCAGCATCCCCCGGAGACCGGGCTGCGGCCAGCCAGCGGGACCGGGTGCCGGCCGCGAGGTCAGCCGTCGGCTGGCTCGCTCAGGAACAGCAGCACGGCCTTCACCCGGCGGTTGACGTCCCGCTCCTCGGACAGCCCGAGCTTGGCGAAGATGGAGTTGGTGTGCTTCTCGACCGCGCGCTCGGTGACGGTGAGCGCGGCGGCGATCGCGGCGTTGCTCTTGCCCTGCGCCATCTCGGCCAGGATCTGCGACTCGCGCGCGGTCAGCGACGACAGCGGCGACATGCGTCGCTGCGAGCGCGCCCGCACCAGCTCGTCGACTACCCGCGGGTCGATTACCGACCCGCCGCTGGCGACGGTCCGGACGGCGCGGGCCAGCTCGTCGACGCTGGCCACCTGTTCCTTGAGCAGGTAGGCGCGGCCGGCCGAGCCGTCCTCGAGCAGCGCGACCGCGTAGCCGGGCGCGGTGTACTGGCTGAGCACCACGACGCCGACCTGCGGCCGGTGCTGGCGGAGCCAGGCGGCGGCCTGGATGCCCTCGCTGGTGCCGGTCGGCGGCATCCGGATATCGGTGATCACCACGTCCGGATCGTGCTCGGCCACCACTGCCAGCAGTTCCGGCAGGTCAGACGCTACCCCGACCAGCTCGAAGTCATCGTTGGCGGCGACCAGCCGGGAGATGCCCTCCCGCAGGAGGACGTTGTCCTCGGCCAGCGCCACCCTGATCGTTGTCATCCCGGCGCCATCCTGCTCCATGTCATCGCGCCGCGATCGTAGCGCGCCGTCCGGCTGCCCGGCAGGCCCGGCCGTGCATCACGGCCGCTCGCAGCCATCCGGGAACCCGTCATGCCGTTCCTGGTGGTGCTGGCTTCCCGGTTAATGTGGTGGGGCCATTCCTGCGGACCGGCGGCTGGGCCGCGAGGATACCTGATATGGCGATCAGCGCTAGGCCACGGTGGAACGCCCGGGAGCCGGGGTGAGCACGGCCGGCTACTGGTGGCGGCTGTTCGCCGCGCGGTCCTGGCGGGCCGCGCTGGCCACTGCCGTCATCGGCGGCCTGCTGGGCGCCGTCGCGCTGGGCGCGGCGGCGGGCGCCCGGCGGACCGCCACGGCCTACGGCCGTTACCTGGCGTCGGTGCACGCGAGCGACGCTTTCGTCAACGTGCCCGGCCGGGTGCCGGGGATACCGCTATCGCGGCCGATCACGCTGATCTCGCGGCTGCCCGGGGTGGTGACGAGCGCGGCCTATGTCGGCATGGACGCCTTTCCCGTCTTCCGCGGCAAGGTCGATGACTCCTTCCAGACCAACGACCTGATCGGCGGCTTTGGCGGCCCGTCCTTCGGCGCCGCGTACCTCGACCAGGACCGGATGACCGTGCTGGCGGGCAGGCTGCCCCGGCCCGGCGCGACCGGGGAAATCGCGCTCACCCCGGGCATCGCCGGGAAATTGGGCGTCGGCGTCGGCGGGCGGGTGACCTATCTCTTCGGCACCGCGGGGAACCCGGCGGTCCCGGCAGCTCACCCGGTCCGGCGGACCTTCCTGGTCACTGCGATCGTGGACGTCCCGCCGGTGCTGGCCGACCAGTCGGATCAGGTCAACGCCGGGGTGCTGCCCCCCGGGGCCACCCGGCAGCTGCTGGCGTCCTACCAGTACGCCTGGGTGGGCGTGCGGCTGGCGCACGGGGCAGCCGGCATCCCGGCCCTGCAGGACGAGCTCGCCGCGCTGTCCAGCCGGGTGGAACGGCAGGTCTTCCTGGCCACCCACCGCAAGCTGCCCGGCCTGGTGTTCAACATCAGGAACCTGGCCATCGTCCGCGGCCAGGTACAGCAGGCGATCCGGCCGCAGGCCGTCGCGCTCGCCATCTTCGGCGCCGTCGCCGCGCTGGCCATGCTGGTGCTCGTCGGCCAGGGCATGGCGCAGCTGCTCAGCAGGTCGGCCGCGGACATCTCGGCGGTGCGGGCGCTTGGCGCCACCCGCGCGCAGGCAGTGCTCGCCGCCTGCCTGCCGTGCGGTATCGCCATCGGCGCAGCGGCGATCATCGCCGTGGCGGGCGCGGTCGCGCTGTCCCCGCTGGCCCCGGTCGGCCCGGTGCGGCTGTTCGACCCGGCTCGCGGGGTGCAGGCAGACGGCCTCGTGCTCGGCGCCGGGTGTGCCGCGCTGACCGCGGCCCTGGCCGGGATGGCGGTCCTGATGGCGGTCCGCGCGATGCGTCCGCCGGCCGACTCCGCCGAGAGCCGGCCGTCGGTGATCGCGCGGGCGGCCGGCGCGGCCGGCCTGCCGGCCTCCGCGGTGGTGGGCAGCCGCAGCGCGGTGGAGCCGGGCGCCGGCCTGCGCGCCGTGCCGGTGCGGGCCATCCTGCTCGGATCCGTCGCGGCGGTGACCGCGGTGACCGCCGCCGTCGTCTTCGGGACGAGCCTGACCGGCCTGATCCGCCACCCGGTGCGGTACGGCTGGAACTGGAACGTGCTGATCCAGGCCGAGGGCGGCTACGGCAACTGGCGGCCGGGCACGATGCGCAGGCTGATCGACGGCCAGCCCGCGGTCGCCGGCTGGTCCGACTTCGCGTTCAGCCCGCTTCTCCTCGACGACGCCACGGTGGTCCCGGTGCTCGGCGTGCAGCGGGTCGCCGGCTTCGTCGAGCCGCCCACCACCAGCGGCCGCCCGATCTCCGGCAGCAACCAGATCGAGCTTGGCCCGCTGACCCTACGGCAACTCGGCAAGCATGTCGGGGACACCGTGCTGGTCGGCCGCAAGCGATACCAGCGGCGGTTCACGATCGTCGGTACCGTCACGCTGCCCTCGTTCGGCCTCGCCCTCGCCGACCATGTCTCGCTGGGCACCGGCGCGATGATGTCCGAGCGGGCGCTGCTCGCCGCCCAGGGGCTCAGCACCGGCGAGCCGCGGTCAGCTGAGCAGACCTCGCAGGCTGCGCCGTCGGCGGTGGCCATCGACCTGGTCCCGGGCACCAGCGCGGCCCGGCGGGCGCAGCTGGTCCGTCACATCACCTCAGCCAACCCGGACGGAACCCCCGGCGGGACCTACCAGCTGACCCGGTACCGGGCGGCCGCGATCGACAACGCCGCGCAGATGGGCGGGCAGCCGCTGACGCTGGCGCTGAGCCTGGCCGCGGCCGCCGTGCTGTCGCTGGCGCTCACCGTGCTGACCGCCGTGCGCAGGCGGCGGCGGGAACTCGCGCTGCTGAAGACGATGGGCATGACCCGCCTGGCAGATCCGGGCCATCGTGGCCTGGCAGGCGAGCACCACCCTGGTTATCGCCGCGGCGGTCGGCGTGCCGCTCGGCATCGCGGCCGGCAGCTGGGCATGGACCAGCTTCGCCAACTCGCTCGGCGTGGCCCCGGTCACCGTCGTCTCGGCCTCCGGCCTCGTGCTGGGCTTGACCGCGCTGCTGGCCACCGGGAACCTGGCGGCGGCCCTGCCAGCGGCCGTCGCGGCCGGCACGCCGCCCGCTGACACCCTGCGGGCCGAATGAGCGAGGCAGCGGCCGCACCGGCCGGCCGTGGTGCTGGCCTCCCCGCCGGCTGTGGTGCGGGCCCTCCTGCCGCGAGCGGCCAGCGGGCAGACACTAAGGGCATGATGCCGGGCGCAGCGTCGGCCGCGGCGACATCATCCGCCGCCAGGTGCAGCAGGCGATCATGCCGCAGGTAACCGCGCTGACCATCTTCGGCGGCATCGCCGCGCTGGCCCTGCTGGCGCTGGCCGGCCAGGGCCTGACCCAGCTGCTGGCCAGGTCCGCGGCGGTCATCCCGGCGCTGCGGGCGATCGGCGCCACCCGGGCCCAGGCGGCGCGCGAAGCGCAGCGGGCGGCGCTGATCCGCCGCATCACCTCCGCCAACCCGGACGGCACCGTCGGCGGGACTTACCAGCTGCGCCGAGTGCTGGCCGCCGCCATGGTCAATGCGTCCGGGATGGGCGGCCAGCCGCTGGCCCTGGCCATCGGCCTGGCGGCGGCGGCCCTGCTGCCGCTGGCCCTCACCGTGCTGGCCTCGGTGCGCCGTCGGCGCCGGGAGCTGGCGCTGCTCAAGACGCTGGGGATGACGAGAGGACAGCTCAGGTCGATCGTTGCCTGGCAGACCAGCGTCATCCTGATCACCGCCGTGGTCGTCAGCGTGCCGCTGGGCATCGCCGGCGGGCGCTGGGCCTGGAGTGCGTTCGCGAACTCGCTGGGCGTGCTGCCCGCTCCGGTGATCCCGGGCCCAGCGCTGCTGATCGGCCTCCTCGGGCTGCTGGCGGCCGGGAACCTGCTAGCCGCGGCTCCGGCATCGCTGGCCGCCCGGACGCCGACCGCCGCCATCCTCCGGGCCGAGTAGCGCCCGTGCCGACCATCGGGAGCAGGCCCGCGCGAATGCCGTCAGTCCAGGTGAGAGATATCAGCGGAGGGTTGCGGCAGTGAGCAAGGCACGGTACTGGTGGCGGGTCACGGCGCGCCGGTCCTGGCGGCAGGCGCTGCTGCTGGCGGTGCTCAGCGGCCTGCTCGGCGCGGTGGCCCTCGGCGCCGTTGCCGGGGCACGGCGCACCTCGACGGCCTATGACCGCTACCTCACGTCGATCAGGGCCAGTGACGCGGCCGTTGACATTCCGGGCAAGCTGCCTGCCGAGCCCGTGCCTACGAGCTGCACACCGCCGTGGCCTTGGCGGTCAGCAACGCGGCGCAGATGGGTGATCAGCCGCTGGCGCTCGCGGCTGGCCTGGCCGCCGCGGCCGCGCTGGCGCTGGCGCTGACCGTGCTGAGCTCGGTCCGTCGGCGGCGCGGCGGCTAGGCGGCGCTGGCGGTGGCGGCCGGGCGCGGCTTGGTCCGCGGCGCCGGATGCTCCACCAAGGCCACCACCCGGCTGTTCATGAACCGGGCGGTCCGCACCACCGTGCCGCCCCTGGTCAGTTCGCTCACCTCGACCAGCCCGCGCCGGACGACCACCTCGACGCGGCGGCCGGCCCGGGTCGCGGTCACCTCG
The DNA here is from genome assembly GCA_963786975.1 of uncultured Actinomycetes bacterium. Classification (GTDB taxonomy): domain Bacteria; phylum Actinomycetota; class Actinomycetes; order Streptosporangiales; family Streptosporangiaceae; genus Palsa-506. The sequence continues at coordinate 359,822 of CAWBBE010000001.1, forward strand.
TAGGTGCGCGTCTCGCCGCCGGTGTCGATGACGATCTCGACACGGTCGCCTCTCACCGCGGGCCGCCCGGCCGGTATCCCGCAGGCGGGCGGATGCGTTCCATGCCTCCTAGGTACCCGCCAGGCGCCGCGGCGACGCCGCCTGGCGGCAGGCAGTTCGGCCCGGCGATGAGCCCGCAAAAGGAGAACTCGTCCTGGCTGGGCTTGCGCCCCGCCAGGACGAGTCTTGATGAGCCGGTCCCCCGTATCATCTTTGGGTCCCCCAGGAGAATGATCGCAGCCACGCTATCGGGCCTGATCACCGGGGGTGCCTTAGCCGTCCCGGAGAGTATCCGCGGCATCCGCGCAGGGTGGTCATTCCGCAGCCCGGGCCATCGCCGGGCGGTCCTGGCCGGGCGGCGGCGGACGGCGCCAGATAGCCCGCGCCTGCTCCAATAGGGACATGGCGCTAGAAGAGCAGATGCGGTTCGTCAGCGAGGCGGGACGGCTCAAGGGAGTGCTGCGGCAGACCTCACTCACCGAGCCGGCCCGGCGGGAGAACTCCGCGGAGCATTCCTGGCACCTGGCGGTGATGGCACTGGTGCTGGCCGATCACGCGCCACCGGGCACCGACCTGAGCCGGGTGATCGCCATGGTCCTCGTGCACGACCTGGTGGAGATCGACGCCGGCGACCTTTTCCTGTACGCGACCACCGCGCAGCATGCCCGGCAGCAGGAAGCCGAGCTGGCGGCCGCCGACCGGATCTTCGCGTTGCTGCCGGACGGCCAGGCGGAGCAGGTCCGCGCGCTCTGGGATGAGTTCGAAGAGCGCAGCACGCCAGAAGCCAGGTTCGCCCGGGCCCTGGACCGGCTGCAGCCGATGCTGGCCAACGTGCAGGCCGGCGGCGGGACCTGGGCCGAGCACAGGATCACGGCGGACCAGGTGCTCCCCAACGTGGCGCTGATCGAGGACGGCTCTGCGGCGCTGGGCGGCTACGCCAGGGAACTCCTGCGCCGCGCGGCCGCCGCCGGGCTGCTCGGCCAGCCGCCCGGGCCTGCGGATCCCGCTGCTCCGCCCGGCTGACCGGCAGCTACTCCGCGCGGCTGACCGGCCCGCGGTATACCTGCGGCGACGAGGGTACGAACATCCGCGTGAGCCGACTCCGGCCGAGGATCTTCGCCCGGCGCGAGAACGCCGATGGCGACATGCCCGCATTCCGCCTGCGGGCCGCCGAGCGGCTTGAGCACCTGCGGTCCCTGGATGGCACCGCCGCGGCGCTGACAGATTCTGCTCCGCCGCGGGCTGGCGGCCAGCGGCCGGGCCGACGCGCTGCACGGAGTGCCGCTGGGCCAGCCGGCGCATCCCGCACTGACCGGGCTGCCGCTCGGCTTCTGGACGTCCGCGGCGGTACTCGACTTCGTCCCCGGCTCGGACCGCGCCGCCCGTACGCTCATCGCGCTCGGCCTGGCCACCGCGGTGCCGACCGCCGCGACCGGCTGGGCCGACTGGTCGGCGCTGCACCCCGAACAGCAGCGGGTGGGCCTGGTGCACGCCGCCTCCGGGGCTTGCGCGTCCGCGCTCTTCACCGCGTCCTTGCTGGCCAGGAACACGGGACGGCCGACGGCGGGGCGCGCCTTCTCGATCGGCGGCCTGGTGGCCGTGACCGCAGGCGGGTACCTGGGCCGGCATCTGGCGTACCCGCTCGGCGCCGGCACCAGCCACGCCGAGCCCGTTACTCATCTCGCGCCGCTGGGCTGGCACGATCTCTGCCGGGCCGGCGATCTGCCGGACGGCCGAGCGGTCCGGCGCCGGCTCGGGTACCTGGCACTGGTCGTGATCAGGGAAGGCGCCCGGGTGAGCGTGCTCGCGGATCAGTGCGCGCATCTGGGCGGCCCGCTGCATCAGGGCCGGCTGGAATCCGGCCCCGGCGGCTCGTGCATCGTCTGCCCCTGGCACGGCAGCGCGTTCCGGGTTACCGACGGTTCCGTCGTGCACGGTCCGGCCACCGCACGGCAGCCGGCGTTCGAGGCCAGGGTCAGCGAATCCGGGATGGTCCAGGTGCGGCCGGGCAAGCCGCGGCCCCATCCGGGCTAGGGTCGCCGCGGCCCGGCCGGTCAGAAGAAGATCAGCTTCACCGCGGAGATCACGCCGATAATGACGATGAAGATCCGCAGCGCGAGCGGCGGCAGCCGCCGTCCCAGCCGCGCGCCGAGCAGGCCGCCGCCCGTCGACCCCACCGCGATCAGCAGCACGACAACCCAGTTGACGTGCGCGAACAGGATGAACACCAGCGCGGCCGTGGCGTTCACGATCGCGACGAGCACGTTCTTGGCGCCGTTGACGCGCTGCAGGTCGTCGTCCAGGAAGCTGCCGAGCAGGCCAATGACCAGCACGCCCTGGGCAGCACCGAAGTAACCGCCGTAGCTGCCGGAGACGAGCACCCCGGCGGCCAGTACCGGGCTGCGCTCCCCGCTGCTGGCTTCCCGCCGGGCCGCCATCCACGCGTTCAGCCGCGGCTGGATGAGCACGAGCACGCAGGCGAACAGGATGAGCACGGGGACGATCAGCGTGAATGCGCTGGCCGGCAGCGACAGCAGCAGGATCGCGCCGGCCAGCGACCCGGCCGCGGCGAATACGCCGAGCCTGGTCAGCCGGGCGCGCTGGCCCGCCAGCTCGCGCCGGTAGCCGAACGCGGCGCTCAGGTTGCCGGATACCAGCCCGACGTTGTTGGACACGTTGGCGATGACCGCGGGGAACCCGAACGCGAGCAGCGTCGGGAACGTGATCAGCGATCCGGAGCCGACGACCGCGTTGATCGCGCCCGCCGCGACCGCCGCCGCGAAGATGGCCAGCGCCTCAGCAACGCCCAAGGGTTCCTCGCATGGGCATGATCGTAGGGCAGCCGCGGGAACCAGCGCGGCGAAGGCGGGTCAGGGCAGCGGGGCGGCGCGGGCGGTCCACCGGGCGGCTGCCTGCTCGACCAGCAGCGGCAGGCCGAAGCACCTGGACAGCTGCCGCGCGGTGAAGACGTCCTGCACCCGGCCCGCGGCGAGCACCGTTCCCCTGCGCAGCAGCAGCGCGTGCGTGAAGCCGGGCGGAACCTCTTCCACGTGGTGCGTCACCATTACCATCATCGGCGCCTTGGGATCACGGGCGAGCGCGGCGATCCGCCGCAGCAGGTCCTCGCGGCCGCCGAGGTCCAGTCCCGCGGCCGGCTCGTCGAGCAGCAGCAGTTCCGGATCGGGCATGAGTGACCTGGCGATCTGCACGCGCTTTCGCTCGCCCTCGGAAAGCGTCGCGAAGCGCCGCCGGATCAGGTGCGCGCAGCCAAGCGCGTCGAGCAGCTCAACCGCCCGGGTGACGTCGCCGGAATCGTAGTCCTCGGTGTACCGGCCAAGGATCCCGTAAGAGGCGGTCAGCACCAGATCGATGACTTTCTCGGCCGGCCGGACCCGGTCGGCCAGCGCCGCGCTGGCCAGCCCGATCCTGGTCCGCAGGTCAAAGATGTCGGCCTCGGTCACGTTCTCGCCGAGTACCTCCGCCGTGCCCTCGGTGGGGGGCAACTGCGCGGCCGCCACCTGCAGCAGCGTTGTCTTGCCGGCGCCGTTCGGGCCGATGACGACCCAGCTCTCGTCGCTGTGGACGGTCCAGTCGATATCGCGCAGCAGCATGGACTTCTCGCGCCGGACGCCGACCCCGCGCAGTCGAAGCACCTGGTCCGACATGCGCCCCCTCTCTCGTCCCTGCAGCCTGTCAGCTCGAACCTACGGCATCCGGCGCGGCGAGGCGGGTGGCTCCAGGTAGCGTTATCCATGATGTCCGGGCCGCAGATCACTCTCCTGATCACCCTGACCGGCCGGGACCGGCCGGGAGTCACGTCACGGCTGTTCGGTGTGCTGGCCGCGCACGAGCTGAGCGTCATCGACATAGAGCAGGTGGTGATCCGCGGGCGGCTGGTCCTCGGCGTCCTGCTGGGCTGCGCCGAGGCGCCCGACCTGACCGCCATTCACCGCCAGGTGGCTGCCGTCGCCGCGGACCTTGGCCTGGAGGCCGAGATCACCACGGGCTCGGGTGAGCCGCCGCGGCGGCGGGGCAACCTGCACGTCACCGTGCTCGGCGACGCGCTGGCGCCCGCCGCCATCGCCGCCATCGCCGGCCGGATAGCGGCCAGCGGCGCCAACATCGACCGGATCGGCAGGCTCGCGCACCGGCCGGTAACCTGCATCGAATTCGAGGTATCCGGGGCTGACCCGGACGCGCTGCGGGCCGCCCTGGCCCGCGAGTCCCTGAACCAGCGGGCCGACGTGGCCGTGCAGCGCGGCGGACTGCACCGGCGCGCGATGCGGCTGATCGTGATGGATGTCGATTCCACGCTGATCAGAGGCGAGGCAATCGACCTGCTCGCGGCGCGGGCCGGCTGCGCCGCGCAGGTCACCGCGCTGACCGAGGCCGCGATGCGCGGTGAGCTGGATTTCGCGGCGTCGCTGCGGGAGCGGGTCGCGCTGCTGGCCGGGCTGGACATGGCGGCCGTCGATGCGGTCCGCGCCGAGCTGCGGCTGGCCCCGGGGGCGCGCACGCTGATCCGGACGCTCAAGCGGCTCGGCTACCGGTGCGGGATCGTCAGCGGCGGCTTCACCCAGTTCACCGACGGGCTGGCCGCCGATCTCGGCATCGACTACGCGGCCGCCAACACGCTGGAAATCGCCGATGGCAGGCTCACCGGCCGGGTGACCGGCCCGGTCATCGACCGGGCCGGGAAGGCACTGGCGCTGCACCGCTTCGCCGCGGAGGCGGGCACCCCGCTGAGCCAGACCGTGGCGGTCGGTGACGGCGCCAACGATCTCGACATGATCGCCGCGGCCGGCCTGGGGATCGCGTTCAACGCCAAGCCGGCCGTGCGGGATGCGGCCGACGCCTCGGTGACCGTCCCGCATCTTGACGTGATCCTGCATCTGCTCGGCATCTCCCGGGACGACGTGGAAGCCGCGGACGCGGCCGACGCGGCGGCCACCGCCGTGGCCGCGCAGCCACCAGCCTGAGCCGCCGCGGCCGCCAGCCGGGTTCAGGCCGGGGGCGGGGCCCAGAGTGCGGCGAGGTCGCCGTCTTCCGGCCCGACGTCCGTCCATGGCCCGGCCAGGTCGATCACGGCGACTGCCGCAGTAGTCAAGCCGACCGGCCGGCCGAGCAATTCAGTCGCCAGCTCCTGGGCCGCCGGGTTGTGGCCGACGTACATCAGCGTCGTCACGTCCGGCGGGGCAGCCCGGATGATGTCCAGCAGCTCGCCCGCCCCGGCCAGGTAGAGCCGGGGGTCCTCGCGCGCGGGGCCGGCCATTGCCAGCCCGGCGGCGATCTGCCGCCAGGTCTGCCTGGCCCGCCGGGCGGTGGAGCACAGCACCAGATCAGGACCGATGCCCTGGCCGCGCAGCCAGTCGCCGGCCGCGGCCGCCTCGCGCCGCCCGCGCGGGTTCAGGGCCCGCTCGGCATCCGGGCCGCCGGGCAGCTCACCTGCCTTGGCATGCCGCATCACGATCAGCCGCCGGGTGGCGTCCATGGCCCTATGGTGCGCCATCGGGGGCATGACCGCTGGCCGGCGCGCTGACTTCGGGTCAGGTCGCGGAAGTCCCCGCTGACGTCCTGCCTTCCTCGCCAGCCGACGTCGTGCCTTCCTGACCCGCGACCGCCCGGCCCGCCTCGACCGCGGCCGGCGAGCCGCCGGAAACGCCAGGCCGGGCGGTGCCGCCCGGGCCCGATGACGCGATGCTGGTCGACCGGCGCTTGGAGACGATCACGGCGCCCACCACGATCGCGACCGCGACGATGGCAACAGCGGTCCGCAGCCCGGCATTATGGCTGTATTTCACTACGCTGGTGGCGATCAGCAGCGATACCAGGTTCATTACCTTGATCAGCGGGTTGATCGCCGGCCCCGCGGTGTCCTTGAAGGGGTCGCCGACGGTGTCGCCGATGATCGTGGCCTCGTGCGCGTCCGAGCCCTTGCCGCCGTAGTTGCCGTCCTCGACCAGCTTCTTGGCGTTGTCCCAGGCGCCGCCGGAGTTGGCCAGGAACACGGCCATCAGCGCGCCGGCCGCGATCGCGCCGGCCAGGAACGAGCCGAGCGGCGCGTAGCCGAACGCGAAGCCGACCGCGATCGGCGTCAGCACGGCCAGCAGGCCCGGGGTGGCCAGCTCGCGCAGCGAGTCCTTGGTGCAGATGTCCACCACCCGGCCGTACTCGGGCTTCTCCGTGTAGTCCATGATCCCGGGGTGATTGCGGAACTGCTCGCGGACCTCGTAGACCACCCGGCCGGCCGCGCGGCCGACGGCCATGATGGCCAGGCCGGAGAAGTAGAACACCACCGCCGCGCCGACCATGACGCCGACCAGGACGTTCGGCTTGTCGACCGACAGGCTGAAGGTGCCGGCCACGGGGCCGAGAGCGGTCTCCACGGTGCTGCGGAACGCGCCGAACAGCGCGGTCGCGGCGAGCACCGCAGTCGCGATCGCGATGCCCTTGGTGATCGCCTTGGTGGTGTTGCCGACCGCGTCCAGCTTGGTCAGCACCTGCGCGCCCTCGCCGTCCACGTCGCCGGACATCTCGGCGATGCCCTGCGCGTTGTCCGAGACCGGGCCGAAGGTGTCCATCGACACGATGACGCCGACCGTGGTCAGCAGCCCGGTGCCGGCCAGTGCGACGGCGAACAGCGCGATCGTCGCGTTGCCGGTGCCGAGCAGGAACGCGCCGTAGACCGCCGCGGCGATCAGCAGCGTCGAGTACACGGCCGACTCCAGGCCGACCGAGATGCCGGACAGGATCACGGTGGCCGCTCCGGTCTGCGAGCTCTCGGCGATCTCCTTGACCGGGCGGCGGTTCGTCTCGGTGAAGTAGCCGGTCAGCAGCTGGATGGTGCTGGCCAGCACGAGCCCGATGAGGACGGCGCCGATGGCCAGCAGCCGCGGGCTGCCGCCGTGCGCGAGAATCGCCAGGCTGCCCGGGCCGGTGACGCCCTTGAGGTCGCTGAACTTGGCCGGCAGGTAGATGAACGCGGCCGCGATGACCAGCGACCAGCGAGATGATCGCGGAGACGAAGAAGCCGCGGTTGATGGCGGTCATGCCGCTGCGGTCGCCCATGCGCGGGGCGACGACGAAGATGCCGGCCACCGCGGTGATCACGCCGCACATCGGGACGATCAGCGGGAATACCAGGCCCTGCGACCCGAACGCCTTCACGCCCAGGATCAGCGACGCGACCAGCATGACCGCGTAGGACTCGAACAGGTCGGCGGCCATCCCGGCGCAGTCGCCGACGTTGTCGCCCACGTTGTCGGCGATCGTCGCGGCGTTCCGCGGGTCGTCCTCCGGGATGCCCTTCTCGACCTTGCCGACCAGGTCCGCGCCGACATCCGCGGCCTTGGTGAAGATACCGCCGCCGACCCGCATGAACATCGCCAGCAGCGCGGCGCCGAAGCCGAAGCCCTCCAGCACGCTGGGTGCGTTCGCCTTATACAAGATCACCACCAGCGCGGCGCCGAACAGGCCGAGCCCGACGGTGAACATGCCGGCCACGCCGCCGGTGCGGAAGGCGATCCGCATGGCCGGGCGCTCCCCGTCGCCCCGGCCCGCGCCGCCGCTGCCACCCGGACGTTGCCGCGGACCGCCAGCGACATGCCGGTGAACCCGGTCAGCGCCGAGAACAGCGCGCCCGACCAGGAAGAACCCGCTGCGGCCCCAGCGCACGGACGCGGTGTCCGCGGGCAGCAGCAGCAGCACGAAGAAGATCAGCACGACGAAGACGCTCGAGCGTCCGGAACTGCCGCCGCAGGTAGGCAGCCGCGCCCTCCTGGACCGAAAGCGCGATCTCCTGCATCTTCTCGGTGCCCTGGCCGGCCGCGAGTACCTGCCTGACCAGCACCCCGGCCACGCCCAGCGCGAGCAGCGCGATCACGGCCACCACGATCACCCAGGTCAGGTTGCTGCCCGTTACGCCGGGCGCACCACCCGCCAGAGCGAGGCTTAGCCTTGGCATCTGTCCTCCTCGACAGGAAACGACGCTACGCGCGACGCTGCGGCTCAGCAGAGTCGTGGCATCCAGGCGGGGACGCTTCATCGCGCAAGCAGCGAGGAGCGCTACCACCGGCAGTGCCGGGAGTCTACGCATGCAGGTCACTAGATCGTAATGCGGCCCCCGGATTCCGCGCGAGGTCGCGGCCTGCTCGCGGCCGCCGGTCACGCTGCCAGCCCGGCCGTCAGCTAACCGCGCGGCCGGAAAGCCCGTCAAGGCTGGAGGCCGAGGGCGGGCCAGCTCATCCTGATGCTGACGCCTCCTGCGGTCTCGCTGATCTGGACGTCGTCGGCCAGCCCGGCGATCACCGCGAGTCCGAGGCCGTGGTCGAGCCGCGGCCGCCCGGCTGTTTCCCGGCCGGCCGCAGCGCCGGCCATGCCGCGCGCCGCCTGGCCGGCTCCGGTATCGCCGCCCTGGCTATCGTCGTGGCCATCGCCGTCGCGGCCGGTGCCGTCGTCATCAGCGAGGCCGGCCTGGTCAGCGGCAGCGCCCCCGGCGCCGGTGTCGGTCACCTCAACCTCGAACCGGCCGGCCGAATCGGTCAGCGCGATCCTGACCGGCTCGGCCGGGCAGTGCAGGCGATGCGCCTCCACCGCGCGCGAGCATGCCTCGCCGACCGCCAGCCTGACCTCATCGAGCAGCGCCTCGTCGACGCCGCTGCGCCTGGCCACCGCGGTGGCCACGAGCCTGGCCGTGCGCACGTGCGCAGGCAGCGGCGTGAAGCTAACCTCAACGGTGGGCATCTCGGGGCATGCGCCGTTGCTACTTCTCGGCTTTTCTGGCCGTGATGGCCTCGTCCACGGTGTCGTGAATGCCGAAGACCTTGGTCAGGCCCGTGATCCTGAAAATCTTCAGGATCCGCTCCTGCGTGCAGACCAGGTCGAGCGAGCCGTCGTGGGCGCGAACCCGCTTCAGCCCACCGACCAGGACTCCCAGCCCGGTCGAGTCCAGGAACTCGACCTTCTCCATGTTCACGACGAGCTGGTAGAAGCCGTTGTTCACCAGCTCGATGAGGAGTTCACGCAGTCGCGGCGCGGTGTAGACGTCGATCTCGCCCTCGACGTCGACGACCTCGATCCCGTCCTTGCTGTGGTGATCAAGCTTCAGATCCACAAAATCCTCCAGCGCCATGCGGCGATCGTGTCAGCGTCGCGGCCCGGCTGAATCCCGGGTTTCCAGGGGGGCAGTCTTGCTCCCGACGCGAATTCAATCACGCTCTGAGGTCATGTCTATACCAGATCACGCTTCGAGGCACCTTGCCGCCGGATGACACACTGAAACCCGATGCCAGCGGTGACGCCGCTCGTCCCCGACGAGCAACCAGTCCCCGGTGCACGCGCGAGCCGGGCGGCCGGCCGGGCCGCCGTTCCCGCGGCCCGGTCGCCGCGGCATGCCCCGGATCAGGACGGACGTGTCCCCGGCCCCGACGATAGTGTCCGGGCACCGGATACTCATGTCCCGGACCAAAATGGTCGCGCCCAGGACGAACCTGGCCAGGCCGGCGCCGCCCGGCTGCTCCGCCAGGGCGCGCGGTCCGGGCGGCTGACCCACGTCGAGCGCATCCCGGCCAGCGCCGGGCGCACCGCGCCGTGGCCCGCCTGGGTGCCGGCCGAGGTGATGTCGGCGTTCGCCGCGGCGGGCGTGCCGCAGCCGTGGGCGCACCAGTCAGCCGCGGCGGACCACGCCCGGGCCGGGCGGAACGTGATCATCTCGACGCCGGCGGCGTCCGGCAAGTCCGTCGGCTACCTGCTGCCCGCGCTGACCGGGGTACTGGCCGGGCGGACCGCCCTTTACATCGCGCCGACCCGGGCGCTCGCCGCCGACCAGCTGCGGATCGTGCGATCGCTCGGCATCCGGGGGGTGCGCGCTGCCGTCATCGACGGGGACACCCCGGCCGCTGACCGGTCCTGGGCCCGGTCGCACGCCAGCTACCTGCTGACCACGCCCGACATGCTGCATCACATGCTGCTGCCGAGGCATGCCTGGTGGGACGGCTTCCTGCGGCGGCTGCAGTACGTGATCGTGGACGAGTGCCACGGGTACCGCGGCGTATTCGGCTCGCACGTGGCGCACGTGCTCCGGCGGCTGCGGCGGATAGCGGCTCACCACGCGCCAGCCGCGGCAGCTGCCGGCCCGGGCGACCCAGGCCCGGGCGGCGCCGGCCCGGGCCGGACCGGCAGGGACGGCCCCGGCCCGGTATTCATCCTCGCGTCGGCGACGATCAGCGAGCCAGCCCGGTGCGCGAAGCTGCTCACCGGCCTGGACGCGGAGGAAGTCGCCGAAGACAGCGCGCCGCACGGCCCGTTTCAATTCTGTCTCTGGGAACCGCCGCTGACCACGTTGCGGGGCGAAGCTGGCGCGCCGGTCCGGCGGACCGCGACCGCTGAGGCCGCAGGGCTGCTCGCTGACCTGGTGCTCGACGGCGTCCCGGCACTTGCCTTCGTCCGGTCCCGGCGGGGCGCCGAGGCGGTGGCGCTCGGCGCCAGGCGGGCGCTGGGCGAGGCCGGCGCGGCCAGCCAGGCGCAGCGGGTGGCCGCCTACCGCTCGGGCTATCTCCCCGAGGACCGGCGGGAACTGGAGGCGGCGCTGCGGGCGGGCCGGATCACCGGCCTGGCCACCACCACCGCGCTGGAGCTCGGCGTCAACATCAGCGGCCTCGATGCGGTGCTGATCGCGGGCTGGCCCGGCACCAGGGCCGCGCTGTGGCAGCAGGCCGGGCGGGCCGGGCGGGACGGCCGGGACGCCCTCGCCGTGCTGATCGCCCGGGACGACCCGCTGGATACCTACCTGGTGCATCACCCGGAGGCGATCTTGCGCCGCCCGGTCGAGGCGACCGTGCTCGATCCCGCCAACCCGTACGTGCTGGCGCCACATCTGTGCGCGGCAGCGGCTGAGCTGCCGCTGGCCGCGGCTGACATTGACCTGTTCGGGCCGGCCGCCGCCGCGGTCGCGGACCAGCTGACCAGGGACGGGATGCTGCGGCCACGGGGGCGCTGGCGCTACTGGACGCGGCAGGGCCGGGCCGCGGCGACCAGCCTGCGCGGAGCCGGCGGGCCGCCGGTGCGGATAGTGGAGGAACCGACCGGGCGGCTGGTCGGCACCGTGGACGAGCCGTCAGCGCACGTGCTCGTCCACACCGGCGCGGTCTATCCCCATCAGGGGGAGACGTACCTGGTTTCCCGGCTTGACCTGGCGGACGGCGTCGCGCTGGTGCAGGCCACGGATCCGGGGTATGCCACCTCGGCGCGGGAGTACACCACGATCGAGGTCACCGGCGAGCTGGACCGCGCCCGCTGGGGCCGGGCCCAGGTGCACTTCGGCGACGTCGAGGTAACCCGGCAGGTCACGTCCTATGTCCGCCGCCTGCTGGACTCCGGCCAGCCGGCCGGCGAGACGCCGCTGGACCTGCCGCCGCGCACGTTGCGGACCAGGGCGGTCTGGTGGACGATCGGCCCCGGCCAGCGGGCCGGCCTGGCCCGCGGCGGAGTCGACCTGGCCGGGGCCGCGCATGCCGCCGAGCACGCGTCGATCGGGCTGCTGCCGCTGGTCGCCTCCTGTGACCGCTGGGACGTCGGCGGCGTCTCGGCTGACCTGCACCCGGCCACCGGGCGGCTGACCGTGTTCGTCTACGACGGTCACGACGGCGGCGCCGGATTCGCCGAGCGCGGGTTCCGGGCGGCCGGGGACTGGCTGCGGGCCACCGCGCAGGCAATCGAGTCGTGCGAGTGCAGCGCCGGATGCCCGTCCTGCATTCAGTCGCCCAAGTGCGGCAACGGCAACCAGCCGCTGTCCAAGCCGGGCGCGGTCCGGCTGCTGGAATGCCTGCTCGGCGGCCGGAACGCCGTCTCGCCGCCGCCAGCGGCGGCGGCGAGACGGGTCGGGAAGATGAGGTGACCCCCGCCGGGGGGGAGAGCGGGGGTCACCGTACGGTCCGGCTCCGGGGGGGCAGAGCCGGGTCCGTCACCCAGGAAAGCCTATGCGGAATGAGCCAAAGTTACCAGCCGGTTAGGACGGTAGTGTCTCGGTCCTTACGATCCGATCTCCTCTATGCTGCCGGACTGTGGGTATAGCCGTCGAGAGTGAAAGCTCATCCATTGCAGCTTTCTTTGATCTGGACAAGACGATCATCTCGCGGTCCAGCACGCTGGCATTCGGACGGCCGTTATACTCCTGCGGCCTGATCAGCCTCGATGATGCGATCCGGGGCGCATTCGGGCAGCTGGCCTTCCGCCTCGCCGGGGCCGGCCACCGGCGAATGGAGCGAGTCCGGGCCCAGGTCAGCCAGCTTTGCCGTGGCTGGCCAGCGGATCGGGTCAGCGAGATCGTGGCCAGCCACCTGGACGAGCTGATCATGCCCTACGTGTACGCGGGGGCGGAAGCGCTGCTCGCCGCGCACCGGGGCGCGGGCGAGGACGTCATCATCGTGAGCACCTCGGGGCAGGAGATGGCCGCGCCGATCGCGACCGCGCTCGGCGCGGCCGGCGTCATCGCGACGCGGATGGCGGTCGCCGACGGCTGCTACACCGGCGAGATCGACTATTACGCTTACGGCGAAGCGAAGGCCAGCCGGGTCCGGGAGCTGGCCGCCCAGCGCGGGTACCGCCTTGCGGACTGCTTCGCCTACAGCGATTCGATCACCGACCTGCCGCTGCTCGAGGTCGTCGGTCACCCCCGCGCGGTCAACCCGGACCGCGCGCTCCGCCGGGTCGCCCGGCAGCGGGGCTGGGCGGTGCTCGAGTTCGCCGCGCACTCGCCCGCCGTCAGCGCGGCCGACCGGCTGGCCGCGCTCTCCGCCGCCCGCCTGGCCAGCAGCTGCCAACCCGGCGGGACTAGCTCCTGACCAGGCAGGACTGGCTCCTGACCAGGCAGGACTAGCCGGTCAGCGCATGTGAGCCGGTGAATCAATCGAGATCACGAATTGGTTAACCCAGGGGCTTTTCAAGCGGCCGGATCCGACGTAGAAAGGTGTTACGGACCAGGAACGTCCGGGCACGGCAACCGGGTACCCACGCGCGACCAGCCGCGGGAGGCGTGCCGAGGCAGGCGAGTCCAGCAGGGCGGTGCGCCGGAAATGGCGCGCCGAGGGACAGCCCGCCCGGCAAAATAGAGGTGCACGCTTGGTAACCCGGAGTGACGTGTCAGGCGACGGCGCCCCGATTTCGGGGCGCCGTTTGCCGTTTCCCCGCGCGTGCCGCGGAGGACACGTCCGCGGTCTTGAGAGGGCTCCGGCCACCGATCGCGGCACCGGATGCGGAAGACTTGGCCCCTGACAGCACGAGAGGGGAGAGCGCCGATGGCCGACTCCGCAGTCCGGCAGCCGGCGGGCAGCGCAAGCGATCAGTCTCTTGGCGACCTGGTATCGCTGGCCGTCAAGGACGTAACCCAGCTGCTCAGGTTCGAGATCGACCTGGCCAAGGTCGAGCTCAAGGCGGACATCCGCCGGGCGGGCTTTGCCGCGGCGCTGCTGGGTATCGCCGCCTTCGTGGCGTGCCTCGTGCTCATGCTGGTCAGCTTCTCGTTTGCCTACGGCCTGGTCGCGCTCGGCATCTATACCTGGGCCTCCTTCCTGATCGTGGCCGGGACCTACGTGCTGCTGGCCGCGCTCGCCGTGTTCATCGCCGTGCTGAAGTTCCGCGGTCTCAGCGGGCTGCGGAAGACCCGGCAGACCGTGCAGGATGACCTCGTCGCTGATCCAGCGCGACGGCAAGACCCCGGCGGCCAGCACCTCAGCTGCAGTGGAGTGATCCGGTGCCTTCGCGGAGCGACGAGTCGATCTATATCGACGGCCCCTGGTCGCACCGGACGGTCAGCGCCAACGGGACCCGCTTTCACGTCGCCGAGAGCGGCGACGGGCCGCTGGTCCTGCTGCTGCACGGGTTCCCGCAGTTCTGGTGGACCTGGCGCGAGCAGCTGATCTCGCTGAGCGCGGCCGGCTTCCGCGCCGTGGCCGTCGACCTGCGCGGCTATGGCGGCAGCGACAAGCCGCCGCGCGGCTATGACCTGGTCACCGCGGCGTCCGATGCGGCCGGGCTGGTCCGGTCGCTGGGCGAGGCGAACGCGGTGGTCGTCGGGCACGACTGGGGCGGCCTGGTCGCCTGGACCATGGCGAACGTACTTCCGCAAGGTGGTCAGGCGGCTGGCGGTGGTTTCCGTGCCGCATCCGCTGCTGCTGCGCGGCGCGGTGCTGTCGGATCCGCTCGGCCAGGGCCGGAGCAGCGGGTACGCGCTGGGATTCCAGCTGCCGGTGCTGCCGGAGCGTCAGCTCGTCCGGCATGACGCGCAGCGGGTCGGCCGGCTGCTCCGGGCCTGGTCCGGCCCCGGCTGGCCGGATCCGGAGACTGAGCGCCGGTACCGGGCAGCGATGTGCCTGCCGTCGGTTGCGCACTCCGCGCTTGAGTATCACCGCTGGTTCGTCCGGTCCCGGCTGCGGCCGGACGGCGTGCGGTACGCGCGCTGCATGCGGGCCCCGATCCAGGCGCCGACCCTGCACATGCACGGGGCCCTGGATAGCTGCGTCCTGCCGGGCACGGCACGCGGCTCTGGCAAGTATGTCGACGGGCCGTACCGGTGGCGGCTGCTGGACGGGGCCGGGCACTTCCCGCACGAGGAACTGCCAGCCCGCTTCGACGCCGAGCTCCGCTCCTGGCTCGCCGACCCGGAACCAGAACGATGACCCGCCCGGCGCCGGGCGCCGGGGACCGGGACGCCGCCGGAGGGGACGCCGCGGAACGGCATGCCGCCGGACGGGACGCCGCGGGACGGGATGCCACCGCACGGGACACCACCGCACGGGACACCACCGCACGGGACACCACCGCACGGGACGCCACCGGACGAGACGCCACCGGACGGGACGCCACCGGGCGGAACCGGGACCGGGACCCCGCCGGACGGCCCCGCAACGCCCGGCCGCGGGACGAACTGGGACGACCGCTCGGCCGCGACGCAGATGGCGAGCCGCCGGCTGCCGACGAGACCGCGCTGCCCCCGGCCAGCGCGCTCGCGCTCGCCCAGCGGCTGATCGACGACGGCCGGCCGTTTCGCGCCCATGAGGTACTTGAGGCCTCGTGGAAGGCGGCACCGGAAGCCGAGCGGCAGCTATGGCAGGGCCTGGCCCAGATTGCGGTGGGCCTGACGCACGCGCAGCGCGGCAACGCCCGCGGCGCCGTCGCCCTGCTGCGCCGCGGCGCCGGCCGCGTCGCCGGATACGCGGTCGGCGATCCGGCCGCCCTGGCCGGCCTGGCCGGCGGATACGCGGCAGGCGACCCATCCGGGCGGGCCGGCGGATACGCAGCGGACCGGGCCGCCCGCTCGCACGGAATAGCGGCGGCCGGTACCCCGCATGGGATAGATACAACCGGAATCGCCCGATCTGCCTGGCTGGCCGACCTCATCGAGCGGGATGGCCTCGATGCCATTCCGGCTGGCGGAATCTTTGTCCGCCTTTATTCCGCCGGGAATAAGAATTTAGCTAGCGGTTAGCATTTAGCCGCCTGCGGCCGGACAGATGTTAACCACTAATGCTTGCCCGGGCGTAGTACGGCTGGCGGCGCGGTCCGGGCCAGGATTAGTTGTCGCAGGACTGGGTGGATACCTTCCTGGTGGCCGTCCTGCCCGCGCGGGTGTCGGGGGCGACCTCGCTGGCGGTCAGCGCGTAGCCGATGTTCTGCGTGGACACCGCGGCGGCGAACACCACGCCGTAGACCCGGCCGCTGGGTGCCAGCAGCGGGCCGCCCGAGTTGCCAGGCTTGACCACCGCCCGTATCGAGTAGATCTCGCGGGTGACCGTGGTGGTCTGGTAGATGTCCGGGCTGCTGGCCGCCTCGGTGCCGCCGATCCTGGCGGCCACCGTGGTCAGCGTGGGGGAATCCAGCGGGTACCCGGCCACGACCGCGTTGTCACCGGTGGTTGCCTGCCCGGCGAAGTGCAGCGACGGGACGCCGAGCCCCGGTACGTACAGGATCGCGACGTCCCGCTCCGGGTCATAGAGCACGACCCTGGCCCGCAGCCGCACACCGCTCGGGGTGGACACTTCTGGGCCCTGCCTGATGCCGGCCACCACGTGCGCATTCGTGATCACGCGGTGCGGCGCGAAGACGAAGCCCGAGCCCTCGATCCGGCGCTGGCAGCCTGGCGCGGTGCCCTTTACCCTGACGATGCTGTCCCGCACCCGGACGAGCCCACGCGATGCCAGGACACTATTGTCCGGCGGCCCGACCGACAGCGCGCCTTCGGCCCCGAGCGCGCCGAAGACCTGGGCGTACGGCCCGCGAGCCAGCAGCCGGCGGAAACTGGAGAACATCAGGCTGGCGGACGGCGGCATGACCCGGTCCACGCCGCGGAGCACGGCGGAGTTGTTGACCTGGCGGGATATCAGCGGAAAGGGCGCGTATGCCACCGCTGAGGCGATCAGCCAGGCGATGAGCAGCACCGAGATCACGCTGACGGCCGAGCCGCCGATCGCGTCAAGGACCGTGGCAGGCCGCCAGGTCAGCCGGGAGCGCACCGCCACGCCGACGCCTGAAGCCAGCAGCTGGCCGATCATCGCGGCCACGAACACGACGATGATGGCGACCAGTGCCTGTTGCGCCGCGGCGCTCACCAGCGACCGGGCGATCCGCGGGCCGATCACCGCGCCGACCGCGCCGCCGCTGATGAAGCCGGCGAAGCTCAGCACGCCGATGATGAAGCCCTGGCGATAGCCCGCTACGGCGAAGGCGACCACGAGCACGATCAGGATCAGATCCAGCAAGTCACCCGGCACGTGCCCAACCGTATAGCGCCAAGCAGGCCGGCCGGACCGTGCTGGCCGGCACCAGGCCAGAGCCGGCTCGGCGGGACAGCCGGTCAGGAAAGCCTGGCGGCCGGGAAGCGCCGCCGGCTAGCGAGCCGGGCCCGCTGGGAAGCAAACTCTGCCTGGTCAGGCAGCAAACTCTGCCCCTTCAGGCAGCGGGCTTGTCCGCACTAGGCAGCGGACTCAGCACCGCCGGGCTCAGCCCCGCCAGGCAGCGGATTAAGCACCGCCAGGCAGCGGGCTCAGGCCTCGGCGGACTCGACCCGCCAGGCAGCGGGCTCAGCCCCGCCTGGCTCCGCCCCGCCGGGCCGCGGGCCCCGCCCGGCCGGCAGCAGGCCCGGGTCTCGTCAGGAAACCGGGCCCAGACCCTGGCTGGCCGCAATGAGCACTTCGGCCGGCAAGTCCTCGGCCCGGCTGGCATCCCAGGGGATCTCCCAGCCGCCCAGCGCGAGTAGCCGGTCCACCAGCATGGCCGTGAAGCCCCAGACCAGCATCCCGGCCACCCGGAAGGCCGGGCTGGCTCCGCCGGAGGGAAGGCGGATGCTCAGCCGGTGCGCGGGATCGGCGAGGTCGGCGACGGCGACCCGGGCCACTGAGGCGATTTCCACCGGATCGCCGGGCTCCACTGGGGCTGGCCGCTGCCACCAGGCGAGCACCGGAGTGACGGTGAACCCGCTCCGCCAGATGAACATGTCCGGCAGTACGGCGATCACCTGGACGCCAGCCGGGTCCACCCGGGCTTCTTCGGCCGCCTCCCGCAATGCCGCCTGCGCCGGGTCCGCGTCGGACTCGTCGATCGCGCCGCCAGGAAAGGCCGGCTGCCCGGCATGCTGCCGCATCCTCGAACCTCGCTGGACCAGCAGCAGGTCAGGTCCGTCCGGGCCGAGACCGAAGAGGATCAGCACCGCCGCCGGGCGCCCGCCCGGCCGTGGCTGCAAGGCGGCCGGCACCTGCATCCCAGCGGCGTTCCTGGCCAGCGCGGACAGCCAGCCGGGAAGCCGCGGTTCTCGGCTGGCTTCGGTCACGAGAACGGCCCGATCCGCACAAGCTTGCGCGCGGTCTTCTCGTCGGTGGGCCCGATGCCGAACGACGGGCACAGCGGGGCCAGCCCGCAGGCCCCGCAGGCAGGCCGGCGGGCGTGGCATACCCGCCTGCCGTGCCAGATCAGCCGGTGCGACAGCAGCGTCCACTCCTTGCGCGGGAAGAGCGAGCCCACCTCCTGCTCGATCTTGACCGGATCGTCCTGCGCGGTCCAGCCGAACCGGCGGCTCAGCCGGGCGAAATGGGTATCCACGGTAATGCCGGGCACGCCGAACGCGTCGCCGAGCACGACGTTCGCCGTCTTCCTGCCCACCCCGGGGAGCGTGACAAGATCGCGCAGCAGGCCGGGCACCTCGCCGCCGAAGCGGTCGCACAGGGCCTGGCCGAGCCCGATCAGGCTGGTGGTCTTGGCCCGGAAGAATCCGGTCGACTGGATGATCTTCTCTACCTCGCCGCGGTCAGCGGCGGCGTAGTCGGCAGCCGTGCGGTAGCGGGCGAACAGCACCGGCGTGACCATGTTGACCCGCTTGTCGGTGGTCTGCGCGGAGAGGATCGTCGCGACGAGCAACTCAAGCGGACTGCTGAAATCGAGCTCGCAGTGCGCGTCCGGATAGAGCACGGTGAGCTCGCGGTTGATCCGGCGGGCACGCCTGACCAGGGCGGTCCTCGACGGGGTGTCAGCTACCACAGGCATAGCCTATTGATCGCCCGCGGCGGCGCGTGCGTGCACTGCGCAGAGCCCGGGCCGGAACGGCATCGCGGCCCGGACGCGGTCTGCTGCGATGGCCGTGGCGGCCGCCGCGGAGCCAGGCTCACCGTCCGCCGCGGAGCCAGGCTCACCGCCCGCCGCGGAGCCAGGCACACCGCCCGCCGGCCAGACCACTGGCCGGGCTGCCTTGGCCGCCAGCCGGGGCCTGGCCGGACCGGTCAGGCTAAGGGCCGCCGGGGCCACGTGACGGCCGACGACGACGATCGCCACCGACCGGGCGCCCGCCAGCCGGAGTGCCGCGCACGCGGACTGGGCGCTGGCGCCGGTGGTCCAGGTGTCATCGAGCAGGAGCACATCAGCGCCGTCCGCGGGCGCCGCCCTGAACCGGTCAGCGTCCAGCTCCCTGGTCCCGGGTTCGTCACCTAACCGCAGGTCAATCCCGGCAAGCGGGAGCGTGATGCATGGGGCGGCCAGGGCCAGCAGCGGATGCGGGCGGCGGCGCCCGCGACCGCTCGGCACCACCGCGAGATGCGTCGGCCTGGTCATCCCGGCGGCGTGCCAGACGCACCGGCCGTGGTCGCGCAGGAAGACGACGAGCAGCGCGCGGATGGCCGCCCTGGCCGCCCCGGCGGCTGGCCGGCCTGACTTGTACAGCCAGAGATTCCTGGCGTGCTCGCTGCCTTTCACCGCGTAGCAGATCGGCACGACCGCGTCGGCGAGCAATCCGGGCAGGGTTTCCGCGTGCTGGGCGCAGGGGTAGCAGCGGGCATTCCCGCCCGGGACCGGGATCCGGCAGGCGGCGCACAAGCCGGGGCGGGCCGGCGGCGGCGCGCTGAGCCACGGCGCCTGGCTGCCGACCAGGCTGGCCAGGGACGCCCACCCGGATGCCAGCCCGGCGGCCGCCGCCAGGCCGGACCAGGATTCCGGCGGGCAGACGGCACCACCAGAACCAGGCAGGCCGCCACCGCCACCAGAACCCGGCAAGCCGCCACCGTCACCGGAACCCGGCAAGCCGCCACCGTCACCGGAACCCGGCAGGCAAGCGGCGCCACCGCAGCCGGCGCCACCGCAGCCGGCGCGGCGGGTGCCGGTCCGGGTCGCGTCGCGCGCTTCCCCCTGCATGGCGCCACGCTACGGCGGGCTACCGACGATCCGGCGGCATGAATCCGGCAACCGGGGTACCTCATGCCCTGCAGACCAAGGCCAGCCGGGTGCCGGACGAGCCGGGCCCGCCAAGCCCGCCAAGCCGGGCCCGCCGAGCCCGCGGAGGCCCGCCGGGCCCGTGGGAGGCCCGCCGGGCCCGCGGAGGCCCGCCGGGCCCGCGGAGCCGTGCGGGGACGCCAGTGCTATCGATGAGCCGGGCCGTCAGGAGCCAGCCGGGTTATAAGCTGGCTGACGGCCTTCGAGCCACGCTCCGCTACGCTCGTCGGGGCGGCTACGCTCGCCGGGCAGCGCCGGGGCAGCACCCGGCGCTGGTCCTCAGCAGGCTCCCGGCGGGAACGCCGGCAGGCAGCAACCAAAGACGCGTCCGGGACTGCGGCAATTCGTGGCCGGCCGGACGGCAGCGACCCACGACCGGGATGACCGCGATGCGAACGCCTTGGACAGCAGCCGGGACGCCAGCTGACGCTGAGCGGATCACCCCGGCCGCGGCTGCCGAAGGCGGCGGCCCCGGCAGCGCGGGCGGCGCAGCCGCGAGCCGCCCGGCCGGATCAGCTCCCGGCGCCCCGGCCGGATCAGCCCCCGATGCCCCGGCCGGATCAGCCGGCGGGATGCTGCGCCGCTGGCGCCTGGCCGCCGCGCGGGTGCTGCCACCGCGCTGGCACGCGGCGCTGCGGCGGCACTGGCACGCGGCGACGCTGCGGCGGCACTGGCTGGCGGCGGCCTTGCTGCTGGCCGGACTGATCCTGCGGCTACTCAGCCAGCTCGCCTACCGGCCCGCGCTGCTCTACATCGACACGGTCAAGTACCTGTACAACGCATGGCCGGGCACCGACCCGGTCGGGTACAAGGTGCCGCTCAAGTTCATCCTGTTCTTCGGCGACCTTTCCACCGTGACCGCGGTCCAGCACTTGCTCGGGCTGGCCATGGCCGTCACGCTCTACCTTGTCCTGCTGCGCCGCGGCTGCCCTCGCTGGCTGGCGGCGCTGGCCATCGCGCCGGTCCTGCTGGATGCCTATCAGCTCCAGATGGAGCAGACGATCATGCCGGACGTGTGGTTCGAGGCGCTGATCGTAGCCGGGCTGACGGTACTGCTGTGGCGCCCGCGGCCGGGGCTGCGCGCCGTGCTCGCCGCCGGGCTGCTCCTCGGCGCGTCCGCCACGCTCCGCCAGGTCGGCGAGATCCTGGTGCTCCCGGCCGCCGCATTCGTGCTGCTCGCGGCCGGCGGCTGGCGAGTGCGAGCCGGCCACGCGGTGGCGCTGTGCGCCGCCTTCGCGCTGCCGATCGTTGGCTACAGCGGCATCTCGCTCGCCAGCGGCGGGCAGTTCCGGCTCTCGCACTCGGGTACCAGCGAGCTCTACGGACGGATGGCCGCGGCGGCCGACTGCGCGACGCTGCGGCTTCCGGCCGATGAGCGGGTGCTCTGCCCCACCCCGCGCCAGCGCGCGCTCGGCCCGGACGGCCTGGAGCACAGCACCGCGTCCCCGCTGAAAACCTTCCTGCCGCCGGCCGGCCTGCAGCGCAGCGCGGCCATCTCCGACTTCGATCATCAGGTGCTCCGGCAGCAGCCGCTGCGGGTGATCGGCGCCTTCAGCCGGGACGCGGCCAAGCTGTTCACGCTGACCCGGTTCACCAGCCCCGGGGACACGCCGATCACGCGCTGGCAGTTCCAGGACCGTTATCCGGTCTACGGGACCACCATCCGGGTCAACGGCGAGCATGTTCTCGTGCTCGGCGTGCAGCTGACCGCCAGCGGCGGGATCAACATCCTGCATCCGCTGCCGGCGTCGATGGGCGGCAAGGCGGCGGTCAGCCTGCCGCTGGCCAGGTTCCTGCGCGGCTATCAGCTAGACGGCGGCTTCACCCCTGGCCCGCTGCTGGCCTTCGCTGTCCTGGCCGGGCTGATCGGGTCGGCCAGCCTGCTGCGACGCCGGGCCCGTCCCGGCGTCGGCCAGCCCGCCGCCGGCCAGGCTGCGGCCGGCCCGCGCGTTCCCGATGCCGCCCCGGGCGCCGCGGCGGCCGGCCGGGCCGCTCCGGCGAGCCCGGTCACCCCGGCGCCCGGGCCGGCTGCTGGCGGCGCATCCCGGCCGGCCGCCGTTGCCTGCTTCCTGTTCTGGACCACGGCCGTCGCCGTTCTCATCGTCTCCGACCTGTTCGAGTTCTCCTGGCGCTACCAGCTCCCGGCGCTGGTCACGCTGCCGCCGGCCGGCGCGCTCGGGGTCGTTGTCATCCTCGGCAGCATCAGGCGCCGCCGGGCGATCCGGCGCGCGGACGGCGAGCGCGGTCAGGTTCCACAGCTGGCCGCGCCGGCCAGGTGATTCCCGCGCTGCGGCGGCGGCCCGCCCCGGCGCCCCGGCCCGGCGGGCTGCGGCAGGCGCTGCGGCCGGGTGCGGTCACGGTAACGCTGCGGCGGCACTGGCTCGCCGCGGCCCTGCTGCTGGCCGGGCTGGCGCTGCGCGTGGTGGCCCTGTTCGGCTACCGGCCGGCCCTGTTCTACATCGACTCGACCAGGTACCTGTATCACGCCGGCGGCGCCGACCCGGTCGGGTACCGGCTGCCACTCAGGATCATATTGATCATTAGCGGCCTTAACGGGGTCGCCGCGGTACAGCACCTGCTCGGGCTGATGATGGCCGTGGCGCTGTACTGGATCCTGCTGCGGCGCGGGTGCCCGCGCTGGCTCGCTGCGCTCGCCATCGCGCCGGTCCTGCTGGATGCCTATCAGCTGCAGATCGAGCAGACGATCATGCCGGACACGTGGTTCGAGGCGCTGATCGTGGCCGGGCTCGTGGTGCTGCTGTGGCAGCAGAAGCCGCCGCTGTGGGCCGTGCTCACGGCCGGAATCGCGCTCGGCGCGTCCGCGACGGTCCGCCAGGTGGGCGAGATCCTGCTGCTGCCCGCGGTCGGCTACACGGCGCTCGCGATGGCCGGCTGGCGGCGGCGGGCCGGGTACGCGGCCGCGGCGTGCGCCGCCTTCGCGGTGCCGATCCTCGGATACAGCAGCCTGTCGCTGGCGCTCACCGGCCACTTCTGGCTATCCCACTCGGGCGCGACCACGGCTTACGGGCGGATGGCGGCCGCCGCCGACTGCGCGACTCTGCGGCTGCCCGCCGACCAGAAGAAGCTGTGCCCGACGCCGGCCCAGCAGGCCGCGGGCCCGGACCAGCTGGAGCACAGCCCGCGCTCGCCGCTGCGGCCGTACTACGCGAGCCTGCCATCGGGCGAGGCATCCCGGCTGGTGGCGGCGTTCAACCGGGCAGTGCTGACGCAGCAGCCGCTGAACGCGGCAGGCGCGGCCGGCCGGGATGCGCTGAAGCTGTTCGCGCTGACCAGGACGACGAGCCCCGGGGACACGCCGATCTCCCGCTGGCAGTTCCAGGACCGGTACCCGACTTACTGGCCGCATGCCTCCCGGCGGGTCATCGTCACGGCGGGCGGTAACTTCGGCGGCGGCGGGCCGGCCGTGAACCGCCCGCTGGCCGTCTTCCTGCGCGGCTACCAGCTCGGCGGCGGCTACACCCCTGGTCCGCTGCTGGCCATCGCCGCGCTGGCCGGGCTCATCGGCTCGCTCAGCCTGGTCCGCCGCCCGGCGGCCAGGTCGGCCGCGCTGGCCTGCTTGCTGTTCTTCGGCACCGCCGTGGCCGTGCTCATCACCTCGGATCTGTTCGAGTTCTCCTGGCGTTACCAGCTGCCGGCCCTGGTCACCCTCCCGCCGGCCGGCGCGCTCGGGATCACCGTCATCCTGGCCACGGTCCGGGCCAGCCGGGCCGTCAGAACCAGCCGCGCCGGCGGAACAGCATGAACAGCCCGGCGGCCGCGACCAGCTCGGTACCGATCCCGAGCGCCAGGAAGGTCGGCAGGCCGCCGAGCCGGACCACCATCCAGCTGAAGTTCTGGCCGAAGAAGCCGGTCAGGAACGTCAGCGGCAGGAAGACCGTGGCGATGACGGTGAGCTGCTTCATCACCTCGTTGAGCCGGTTGGACACGATCGACAGGTAGACGTCCATCGCGTTGCTGAGCAGATCCCGGTAGCTGTCGACAAGATCGCTGATCCGGATCAGGTGGTCATACAGGCTCCGGAGATAGGGCTCGCCTTCCGGCGTCATCCCCGGCAGCTGCATTACCCCGGACACCAGCGACGCCATGGCGTCACGCTGCGGCGTCACCAGCTTCCGCACGTTGACCAGCCATTTCTGCATCTCGAACAGCCGCGAGAGCTGCTCGTTGCTCGGCCCGGCGAAGATCTGCTGCTGCAGGTCGTCGATCCGGTCATCGAAGTCCGACAGCGCCGGGAAGAAGCTGTCGATCAGCGCATCCAGCACGTGATGCAGCAGCACCAGCCGGACCGGCCGCCGCCGCCCGGCAGCGGGATGCCGGGCCAGCTCGCCGTCCTCGCCGCACAGGCTTGCCCGCAGCTCGTCCAGCACCGTGCAGGGATCCCGCCGGATCGTGATCAGGTAGCGCTCGGAGATGAAGCAATGGATCTCGACCAGCGACTGGCCCGCGCCCTGCGCCCCGTAGGTGACGAAATAGCAGACATCGTCGAAGTCCTCCAGCTTGGGGCGCTGGCCGAACTCCTCGACATCCCTGAGCGCGAGCGGGTGCAGGCCGAACACCTCATGGAGCATGGCCAGGTCGCCGGTATCCGGCTGGTCCAGGTCCAGCCAGAGCAGCTTGTTCTCCCGCAGCAGCCGCTCAACCGCCGGGCGGTCGCCGGTGACGGTCTTGCCGTCGAGGCTGACCAGGTATCGGGTCACCCGGCACATGGTGCCAAACCCGCCAGCCCGGCGTCCGGTCACCCGCCCAGCCCGGCCCCAGGATCCGGGATCCGGTGCCGGCGGCCGCCATTCCGGCGGGCGGCCCCCTGAGGCGGGCCGACCTCGTCCCAGCGGCTGAGGCAGCCAGGCATGACCGGCCGGCGCCGGCCCGTTTCAGCCGGTAGCTGACCTGCGGACGCCCTCAGCCGGTGCGCTGGCCCTGACGGCTGGCCGCCCGGCCAGCGAGCAGGTCGCTCACGGTGCCGTTGAGACCGCCGCTGGCCGCCCGCCGCACGGTCGCCTCGGCTAGCACGACCGCTTCCGATGCCAGCTTGCGCACCTCAGGCGACGTCCTGATCGCGTGCCACGACTCGCGGAGCCGCTCCAGGCCCGCTCGCCCTTCGCGGCTGCCGGTCAGGTAGCCGACCACGAATCCGATGATCGCTTCCATTTTCCTGCCTCACTCGTCGGGCCCGATCGAGCGGATGCCGCCCGGCCCGCTGCCTACATATCCCGGATGTCGAGGTAGCGCTTGATGTCGGGCAGCGACTGGACGATCGTCGCGAGGACTGCGGCGATAACCGCCGCCTTGATCAGTCTCGAGATCATCTCGTTTCCTCCTCTGACCACTGGCGGGTCATGATCCCGGCCTGCTCAGCCGGGCGTCTCGGTGGCGCCGGCCGGGCCGGCCGGCTCGACCTCGTCTGGCGAGAAGTACAGGAACCGGCCATGGTTGCGCTGCAACTCGGCTGCGGGGTCGTCGTCCGGGCTGACGGCCAGGTGCACCTCGCCGTCGACGTCGTGCAGCACCGCCTGCACGGTGGCCTCCCGGCCGGCCAGGAACAGGTCCTGGGCGTCGGCCCGGCGGACACCCGGCCGCATCCGGACCCGGCTGCCCCGGGCGATGCGGACGCCGGCCACGGTGACGTGATCGGTTTCCGGCGAGACCGAGGTGTCCGCGCCCGGATCCCACCATGGGGCCGAAGGCCGGCCGGTGATCTCCCCGGGCGGCGCAGGCACCGGGAAGTCAGCCGGCGTAACGAGCGTGGGCACGCCATCCGCGGCGGCCCGGCTGTCCGCTTGCCGTGCGGCCGCCGGGCGGCTGGCCGGGGATACCGCGGGCGGGCCGGCCGGCCGCAGGTAGCGGATGGCCCCGTGCATTCGCTCCAGCATTTCCGGCGGCAGGTCGTCCACCCGGTCCATCAACTCGGCCGCGCGCGGATCGGTGGCACGGGCGTGCCGCTTCTCCGAGTCGGTCAGCGCCAGCGTGCGCAGGGTCAGAATCTCGTCGATCTCGGTGGCGTCGAAGAGATCCCCGGCGCTTTCCGCGGCGATCTCCGGATGGTCATAGAGGATCACGGGTGAGGACAGCACGAGATCGGCGCAGTCGTCCGGCCCGGCGAGCACCGGCCAGGTCCCGATGTTGACGCAGCCGCCGACTTCGGCGGCGGCCCATTCCGGCGGGTCGGTCATGGACAGGAAGCGACCGCCGGGCACGCCGACCAGCAGGTGCGCGGCGATGAAAGCGTGCCGCAGGCCATCGTCCCTGTCCCGCAGCGGCGCGGCGGGCACCGTGCGGTTCTGCACCCCGATCCGCAGCCGCAGTGCCTGGTACGGCCCGGCGACCCGCTCGGCGTGGATATTGATCATGCCGTCGATCCCGGCCCACCGGCGGACCAGGCGGCCGGCCTTCCGGCCCCTGCAGTCAGTAAGGTCCTCGGCCGACTCGCCGGTGCCGATGTGGAACTCGATGGCCGAGTCCGCGCCGAGCAGGGCGGCGACGGAGGCGGTGGCACGCTGCTCCCTTTCGGCTGCCTCGTCCCATTCGGTATACTCGGATCCGTCCACGCACAGGGTGTCCACCTTGTGCAGCTCGCCGGTGTCCGGCGAGATCCCGTGCACGGTCCGGTGCTGCAATTGCAGGAACCGGACCAGGATCCGCACCTCGGCGTCGTCCGGGCACTCGACCAGGCATTCGGTCTGGCTCCGGGACGGCTCGGAGTCATCGACGGAGCGGTAGGCGGGCGGCATCAGCACCCCGAACTGGAACCTGACCTGGTTCTTCTGCGCCTGCCGGTGATACGGGTAGAGCAGATAGCCCTCGTAGAGGATGGCGTCCGCCACCTTGCGGGCATGGCCGAGATGGCCGGAATCGAGTCTCATGCCTGCCCCTCACCGCCGTCTGCGTGCTCGGCCGGCTCCGCCGCCCCGGCCAGCAGCGCCCGGATCGTGGCATCCCACGTCGGCAGCGCCTTCCGGGTCTTGAACTGCTGCAGCTCGTCCAGCGTCTGGCGGGTCATCTTGATCCACGCGCTGTTCGGGAAATGGGCGTCGATCGCCTCGCGCCAGATGCCGATCGGCATCCGGTAGCTGGCTTCCTTGCTCCACGGCACCTGCTGTGCCTGCAGCCGGCCGTCGGACATGCCGAACACGGTGCCGCTGAACAACAGCAGCAGCGGCACCTCGCCGCCGTCGAGGCCGGCGAAATACCTGGTCGACCCGATCTCCAGGTCATAGCTGAGCGCCACCGGAAGATCCACCTCGATGCTGCCGGTGAAGCGCGGCACCATGATCGCCACGTTGGTGAACTGCAGCGGCCGGAGTGTCTCGGCCCAGCGCTGCGTCTCGCCGAAGAGGTCGTTCAGCCGCTCGGCCTCGGCGGCCGAGTAGCGCCGCCGGCCCGGCTCGATCCTGATCTGGCAGCGCAGCGCGATTGCCTCGACCCGCTGCCCGCTGGTGTCGCTGATGCGCAGCGAGAACGCCATCGACGGCGACACGGCGTAGCGGTCCGCGCGGGCACCGAGGCAGTCGAAGACCAGGTCGGCCATGTCACGCCTCCGCGCTGAAAACCCGCGCGCGGGACCGGACCTGGCTGAGGAACTCGGCGATGCTTCGCCGCGCATCGGCGCCGCCGTCAAACCCGCGCCAGTGCAGCCGCATCCGGCCGGCCAGCTCGTAGCAGGCGTCGATCGGCACCAGGAAGTACTCGACGCCGGCGTCGGTACGGCAGATCAGGATGGCCTCCACGTCCGCGTCCGCGTCCGCGAGCAGCGGATGCGCCGCCGTCAGCCGGTCCCAGGCCTGCAGGTTGAGCGTGCTTTCGGTGGCGCCGGCCGGGCTCGGGTAGAACGCGCACACCTCGCCGCGCTGCGAGCTGCGCAGGAAGAACGCCAGCCCGACCGGGATCTCGAACTCATCCCACTCGGCCACGGTCAGCTGCCTGGCCGGGTCGTGCAGGTACCGGTCAGGAACCGCGTGGTACCTGCCGCGGCCCGCCTGCGGGTGGGTGAACAGCAGGTAGCAGGCCCGGCAGGCACAGCTCAGCGTGGACTGCTCAAGGTCCGCGACGTGGCCGTGCCCGGCCGGGATCTCGGTGGAGCACAGTTCGCATTTCTCCTGCGGCGGCGCGCCGCCCGGGGGCGGGCCGGGCGGCGCGCCGCGCGGCCCGGGGGATGCTGCGTCGCCGGCGCCGCCCGGTCCGGCCGGCGCCGCGGGCATTCCCGGCTGGCCGCCCGGGACGAACCGGCGCAGCCCGGTGCTGCCGGTCATGTGCGGGCCGCCTGCGGCAACGCCACCCGGACGCCCTGGCTGTCGGCGAGCAGCGGCAGCGGGTCCAGGTGCACGGCCGGATCGTCCAGGCCCTTTCCGGCCAGCCGCACGTTGTACCGGGCAGCGCAGCCCGGGCAGGTCAGCAGCTCGCGGGCCAGCGTGCCGTCGGCGAGCGACGAGCCGCACGCGGCGCAGGCGTCGCGGTACGCGTACAGCGTCCCGCGGACCGCGCAGACCAGCACGGACGTGCCGTCAGCCGAGGCGGTAACCGGCCGGGAACTCGGCGGCCCGATGTCGGCCAGGGCGATCCAGCCAGCCTCCCCGCCACTCCCCTCCGTCGTGGTGGCGGGATCGCTGTCCCGTCCGGCTGTGTCACCCGGCTTACGGCCGATCTGCAGCAGCTTCGGGCCTGGCGCCTCGGTCATGCCCTCCACCACGACCTCGGTCACCTCGGGGGCCGCCTCCTCCACCGCGCCCTGGATGGCCAGCTGGACGGTCACCGTCGAGGACGGGCAGCCATTGCAGCTGCCCTCCAGCCGCAGCCGCGCGACGCCATCGGTCACGCCGAGGTACTGCACTCCGCCGGCGTGCGAGCCCAGGTACGGCCGGACCCGGTCGAGCGCGCGCTGGATGCGCGCGTCGACGTCCAGCGGGTGCAGGCCGTGCAGCAGCAGCAGGCTCTCGACCAGCGGGTCCTCGGTGAGCCTGGCGAGCGTCGCCGGGCCGGCGTCGCCGCCGTCGGCGAGCACGGCCACGATCGCGGCGAGCCCCTCGCCGTACAGCCCGACCAGCAGCCCGACCAGTTCCTCGGCGGCCGCCGCCGCGGCGGCCGAGTCCGCCCGCAGCGCCGCGAGCAGTTCCTCGACCCTTGTCCCGACCTGCGCAGCGCCGGTCATCCGTGTCGCCTCCGTATGCCAGCGGTCCGCGGTACCCGGCCGGCGCCAGCTGCCGGGCGGGCTGGTCTGCGCCGGTCCGGGCCCGGGCGTGGGCCCGGACCGGCGCAGGATCAGGTCGCCAGGGTCACCGTCATCGGCGAGTGCACCTTGTCCAGGACCTTGCCGTTGCCGAGTGACATGTGCACCCCGCACGGCAGGCACGGGTCGTAGCTCCGGACGGCCCGCATGATGTCGATGCCCTTGAACCGCTCCGGCGGGTTCTCCTCGAAGATCGGCGTGTTCTGCACGGCGTCCTCGTAAGGCCCGGGCGTCCCGAAGCTGTCCCGCACGCTGGCGTTCCACGGCGTCGGCGGGTACGGGTGGTAGTTCGCGATCTTCCCGCCGCGGATCACCATGTGGTGGGACAGCACGCCGCGGACCGCCTCGGTGAACCCGACGCTGAAAGCCTCGTCGGGGACGTTGAAGGGCTCCCAGGTCTTCGTCCGGCCGGCCCGGATCTCCGCCAGCGCCTGCTCCACGAAGTGCAGCGCGGCCGCGGCGCAGTACGCCTGGAAGTAGGTGCGGGCCCGGTCGCGCTCGATGGCGTTGGACAGCGGGCGGCCCTCGGAGTCGTACGGGACCTTCCACTCGAACGTGACCTCGGGCCTGCTCATCGTCCGCGGCAGGTTGATCAGCACGCTGTGCCCGGTGGACTTGATGTTGCCGAAGTCGACCAGGCCCCCCTGGGCGGTCGCCCACAGCCTGGCGATCGGCCCGCCGCCGGTGTCGGCGGCGAGGTGATCGGTGCCGTCGAACCAGCGTGGTGACATGACCCAGCTGTACTTGTCCTCGAAGTTGCGCTTGCCCGGCCGCGGGATCGTGTGCTGGTTCCAGGGGTGCCGCCGGTCCACCGGGTTGCCGAGCGCGTCCCTGGTGACGAACATCTCCTGGCCTTCCCAGTCCTCGTAGTACGAGCTGCCGAGCAGGATCCGGATGCCGAGGTTGATCTCGACCAGGTCGTTGGTGAGCAGCTGCCCGTCCCTGATCACGCCAGGGCTGACGAACATCTTCCTGCCCCAGTTCGTCATGTTCTCGTACTTGAAGTCGCAGTGCTCGGGGTCGTTCAGGCTGCCCCAGCAGACCATGTCGGCGCGGCGCCTGCCGACTTCCTCGTACCCGGGCAGGGCCTGGTAGAAGAAGTCGAACAGGTCGTCGTGCATCGGCACGACGCGCTTCATGAACTCGACGTAGCGCATCAGCCGGGTGAGGTAGTCGGTGAACAGCTGGACGGTCGCGGTGGTGCCCACGCCGCCCGGGTAGAGCGTGGACGGGTGCACGTGCCGCCCCTCCATCAGGCAGAACATCTCCCTGGTGGACCGGCTGACCTGGAGCGCCTCCCGGTAGAACTCGCCTTCCAGCGGGTTCAGCGAGCGCATGATGTCACCGATGTACTTGTAGCCGTGCTCGGCGGCGTGCGGGCTCTCGGTGCGGTTGGCCAGCTCGAGCACGCCGGGGTTGGTCTCGGACACCATCCTCTCGCAGAAGTCCACCCCGACCAGGTTCTCCTGGAAGATGTTGTGGTCGAACATGTACTCGGCGGCCTCGCCCAGGTTGATGATCCACTCCGCCAGGTGCGGCGGCCGCACGCCGTAGGCCATGTTCTGGTTGTACACCGAGCAGGTCGCGTGGTTGTCACCGCAGATGCCGCAGATGCGGCTGGTGATGAAGTGCGCGTCCCGCGGGTCCTTGCCCTTCATGAAGATGCTGTAGCCACGGAAGATCGACGAGGTGCTGTGGCACTCGACGACCCTCTTCTGCTTAAAGTCGATCTTGGTATAAATGCCCAGGCTGCCGACGATCCTCGTGATCGGGTCCCAGTTCATCTCCACTATGCCGGAGTCATCGACCGTCGTCATCGCTCATCCCTCTCCCTGTTCGTTGGCGCGGTTCCTGGCGCGGCGGCCTCGCCGCGGCCGCGCCGGCCGATGTCACCAGGTCTTCTTGTAGCCAGTGAGCAGATCGTCGCCCTTCACCCGCCACTTGGGCTCGTCGTCAAGGGTCTTCGCGGTGAACCCGCGGAGGGTCTTGATGACCGTCCCGTAGAGGCTGCTCGCCGTCGTCGAGACCCTGGAGCCCGGCGGCTCGTCCATGAACGGCATGAACTTGTCCGGGAAGCCGGGCATCGTGCAGGCGATGCAGATCCCGCCGACGTTCGGGCAGCCGCCGACGCCGTTGATCCAGCCGCGCTTGGGCACGTTGCACTTGACGACCGGGCCCCAGCAGCCGAGCTTGACCAGGCACTTGGGCGAGCCGTACTCGGCCGCGAAGTCACCCTGCTCGTAATAGCCGGCCCGGTCGCAGCCCTCATGCACGGTGGCGCCGAACAGCCAGGTGGGCCGCAGCGCCTCGTCCAGCGGGATCATCGGGGCCTGCCCGGCCACCTGGTAGAGCAGGTAGAGGATGGTCTCGGACAGGTTGTCCGGGTGCGTCGGGCAGCCGGGCACGCAGACGATCGGCAGGCCCGCCTTCGACCGCCAGTCCCAGCCGAGGTAGTCGGGCACGCCCATCGCACCGGTCGGGTTCCCGGCCATCGCGTGGATGCCGCCGTAAGTGGCGCACGTCCCGGCGGCCAGGATCGCGGTCGCCTTGGGCGCGAGCCGGTCCAGCCACTCGTTGGTGGTCATCGGCTGCCCGGTCGCGGGATTGTTGCCGAAGCCGCACCAGTAGCCTTCCTCCTTGATGGCCTCGTTCGGGATCGATCCCTCCACCACCAGCACGAACGGGTCCAGTTCGCCGCGGTCAGCCTTGTGCCACCACTCGATGAAGTTGTCGGCGCCCTGCTCCGGGCCGCACTCGAAGTCGATCAGCGGCCAGTGCACGGCGACCTTGGGCAGGCCGGGCAGCGCGCCGAGGGCGATCTCCTCGATGCTCGGCTGGGTCGCCGCGGTCAGCGCGACGGAATCACCGTCGCAGCCCAGGCCGCCGTTCATCCAGAGGATGTGGACCACGGGCTCCTCGGCGGCCGCGGCCTGCTGGGTGTCGGTTGGCTGTGTGTCAGTGGCCATGCGAGGGCCACCTCCTCGCTTCTGGATCGGCCGGATACCGGATGCGCCGGGGGTCCTGACGGCAGCAAGCGGCGCTGGCGGCTGAGGCACGGCGCTGCGGCTGCCCGCTGGCCTGCGGCGGCTGCCTGATGGCCGGCCCCCGGGCAGCGTGTGCCGCCCGATGGCCCCTGGCCTCAGTGAATCGCGCGGCTGCTGCAAAGAAGATGGGCACGCACCTCGCCTTTGGTGATGCGCAGACGACGTAATGTTAGACCTGAGCTGAACCGGCTTCAAGACACAACGGACAGTTTTAAGGACACAACTGTCCGCGCCCCGCGTGCCCGAGACCCATGTGTCCGTGCCGGTATGACCTGCTACGCCCGCCAGCCAACGGACTTGCTCGCCCGATCAGGGTTCCGGTTTCATGTTGTTGCACGTACCCTGGCTTGTGCCCAGTCGTGACGTACTGGGATTGGCTAAGGGAGAGACCGGTGGCCCAGCCCCTGAACGGTCCCGGGGGGGACACGATCGAGGTCGTGCCGGTCGTCGTGCTCTCGCAGATTTTCCCGGCCCGGCCGTCGTCCATCCCGGATATCAGGGACTTCGTCCGCCGCTGCCTGGCCGAGTCACCGCTGACCGAGGAGGGCACCCGCGAGGTCGGCGAGACCGTGTTCCGGGCGCTGCTCGACGCGGCCGGGCCGACCGGGTGCATCCAGGTGGCGTTCCGCATCTTTCCCGAGCATGTCGAGGTTGACGTGCTGCACTCGGAGACGCCGATCGCCGCGCCGTTCCAGCCGGCGCCGCCAGCCGCGGCCGCCTCCGGCGCGTCGCCGGCCGCCCGGCCAGGCGCCCACCCGGTCGCCGGGCCGGGCGAGGCTGGCGCAGGTCAGGCCCCGGGCCGGGCGGCACTGGCCGACGACGCCGGGCTGGCCGAGACCAGCACGGCCGGATCCGGGCCGGGCCTGGCCGGGCCGCCGGACGCCATCCCGCTCGGCCTGCCCGGGCACCCGGCCACCTTCGCCGAGTGGATGTCGAGCGCGCTGCGCCGCGAGGGGCTGACCCAGGAGGCCGCCGCCCGCCAGCTCGGCGTATCGGTAAAGACCGTCAGCCGCTGGGTGGGCGGCGCGACCGAACCGCGGATGCGTGACCTGCGGCGGATCCAGGAAGTGTTCGGCGAGGTGCCGCTGCCCTAGCCGGATGTCCGCCTTGGCCGGAGGTCCGCCCGTGTGCCGTATCGCCCGTGTCGCCCGGATCGGTAAATAGCCAAACCTGTCTGCCCAGACCACTGGACGCCCCCCCACATGTGTCCTACGGTGCTGCCATGGCGGTTCAAGCAGGGCGCCACCGTTTCAGCACGGATCGTGACCGGATCGTCCTACGGACGTCCCGCGACGGACTGGCCGCCCAGGCTGGTCACGACCTGAACATCGAGGTCAGCCGGTGGTCGGGCGAGCTGACTGTCGGTGACGACCATTCTCCTGCGGCCCTTGAGGTTCGGGTCGACATGGGCGCCCTGATCGTGCGCGAAGGCACTGGCGGCCTCAAGCCGCTCACCGACCGGGACCGGCGGGAGATCGGCGCCACCGCGCGCAAGCTGCTCGCGTCCGACCGCAATCCCGAGGCGGTCTTCACCGCCACCAAGTTCGAGCCGGATGCCGACGGCGGCGGCCTCATCAGCGGGACGTTCATGCTGCGCGGCGTCGAGCGCCCGCTGCAGCTGACCGCCCGCCCGGCCGGCCAGGACCGGTACCGGGTCACCGGCTCGGTGCTGCAGTCGGCCTACGGGATCAAGCCGTATTCCGCGTTCCTCGGGGCGCTGAGAGTCAGCGACCGGGTCGCTATCGAGGCCGACATCGACCTGTCCGCGGCCGCGGAGGATGCCGCATGACGTCCGCAGGCGCCCCGCCGCCGGGTGCCCGGCAGGCCGCGGCGGCCGGGCCGGGCCCGGCACCGGCAGCTGGCACCGGGCCGGCCGGGCCCGGCCCGGCCGCCGTGGCCAGCCTGTTCGAGCGCCGGGATGCTCCGCTGCGTGACCTCGCCGACCAGGCCGCCGCCGTCGCGACCGCGTGCCACGACATGGCGATCCGGTTCCACCAGGGCGGCAAGCTGGTGGTCTTCGGCACCGGCGGGGCGAGCACCGACGCGCAGCACGTGGCGGTGGAGTTCGTGCATCCGGTGATCGTGGGCAAGCGCGCGCTGCCCGCGATCTCGCTGACGTCCGACGTGGCCACGGTGACCGGGGTCGCGGCGCGCGAGGGCATGGCCGGGATCTTCGCTCACCAGCTCCGCTACCTGGCCGGCCCCGCGGACATCGCCCTCGGCATCTCCGCCGACGGGAACTGCGCCGGCGTGCTGGCCGGGCTGCTCACCGCGCGGGATCTCGGCATGCTGACGATCGGGCTGACCGGCGGCGACGGCGGCGCGATCGGGGCCAGCCCCGGCGTGGATCATGTGCTCGTGGCCAGGTCGGACGACCCCAGGATCGTCAAGGAAGTGCACGTCACCGCCTATCACGTGCTCTGGGAGCTCGTGCACGTCTTCCTTGAGCAGCCCGGCATCCTCGCCCCGGGGGTGGTCGCGTGACCGCCCGGCGCGGCGGCGCCAGGCCGGCCGCGGTCCCCGAGTGCCGCGACGACGTGTGCATTACCTGCTCGGATACGGCGGTGGCGGTGACCGTGCTGCGTCTGCTGGCCGATGACCTGGCCGTCGTCGACACCGGCCAGGGCCGGGAAGAGGTCAGCGTCGCGCTGGTGACGGCCGCGGTCGGCGACACGATCCTGGTGCACGCCGGCGAGGCCATCGCCGTGGTCGGGGGCGATGCCGGCATGACGCGGCAGGACAACGACGCGGGCGCCGGGACGGTCGAGTCGCTCTACCCGTTCCTCTACGCGAGCACCAGCGACCTGCCCGCCGTGCTCGAGGAGGTGCGCAGGTCCACGGTGGCGAAGACGGCCGAGATCATGGAGCTGCGGCGGCTGATCGGCGAGCGCGACGGCGCCCGGCTGGCTGCCTGCGCGGCGGAAGCGGCCCGCAGGTTCGGGGCCGGCGGCCGGCTGTTTGCCTTCGGCAACGGCGGCAGCGCCACCGACGCTCAGCAGGTGGCCACGCTCTGCCTGTACCCGGGCGGCGGCGCCGCGCCGTTGCCCGCGTACAACCTGGCCGGCGATACCGCCGTCCTCACCGCGCTGAGCAACGACATCGGGGTCGACGTCATCTTCTCCCGGCAGATCGCGGCGTTCGGCCGCCCGGGTGACATCGCGGTCGGCCTGTCAACCAGCGGCAACTCGGCGAACCTGCTGCGCGCCTTCGACGAGGCGAGCAGGCGCGGGCTGCTGACCATCGGCTTCTCCGGCTACGAGGGCGGGAAGATGGCCGAGCTGGACAGCATTGACTACCTGTTCGTCGCGCCGTCGTCTTCCGTGCATCGGATCCAGGAAGCGCAGACCACCGTCTACGACATCTTGTGGGAGCTCACGGTCGCCGCGCTTGACCGGCAGCAGGTACGCAGATGACAAGCCGCATGCTGGTCGCCGGGGTCGGCAATATCTTCCTGGGCGATGACGGGTTCGGCGTCGAGGTCGCGCGCCGGCTGGCCACCGAGGACCTGCCCGAGTGGGTCAGGGTGGCGGACTACGGGATCAGCGGCATGCACCTCGCCTACGACCTGGCCAACGGGTACGAGACCACGATCCTCATCGACGCCACGTCGCGCGGTGACGATCCTGGCACGGTCTACGTGATCGACCTCGACCGCAGCCAGCTGCCGGGCATAGCGGCCGACGCGGCCGGCCGCAGCCAGCTCTTTGACGCGCACGGCATGCAGCCCGACGTGGTGTTCGGCGTGCTCGACATGCTCGGCGCGGACGCGGGCAAGGTGCTGCTGGTCGGCTGCGAGCCGGCCAGCGTCGATTACGGTATCGGGCTGAGCCCGCCGGTGACGGCGGCGGTCGGCGAGGCGGTGCGGGTCGTCAAGGACCTGATCCAGTCATCCGCAGCCGGGCCGGACGGCCAGCGCAGCGCCAGCGGGGAGCAGCGCCCGGTCGGCGACGGTTCCCGATGAGCCACGGGAGGGTGGACACATGTGCCTAGGCATACCGGGTGAGGTGATCGAGTTCGTCTCCGATCAGCCCGACCTGGCGAAGGTCGACGTGAGCGGGGTACGGCGGATCATCAACATCGGCCTGCTCGCCGACGATCCGCCCGAGCCCGGCGAATGGGTGCTCATCCACGTCGGCTTCGCGCTCTCCAAGATCGACGAGGACGAGGCCGCCGCCGCCCTGGAGTTCCTGGAGGGCATCGGGCAGGCCTACGAGGACGAGCTTGCCGCGCTGCAGGAATCGGCGATCGAGTAGGGAGCGGTAATGAAATTCGTCGATGAGTTCCGCAACGCCGAGCAGGCCCATGCGCTCTCCGCCAAGATCGCCGCGCTGTGCGAGCCGGGCCGCCACTACAAGTTCATGGAGGTGTGCGGCGGGCATACCCACACGATCTACAAGCACGGGCTGGAGGACTACCTGCCCGAGTCGGTCGAGCTCGTGCACGGGCCGGGCTGCCCGGTCTGCGTCATCCCGATGGGCCGGGTCGATGATGCCATGCACCTGGCCTCGGATCCGGACGTGATCATGACGTCGTTCGGCGACATGATGCGGGTGCCGGGCAGCCAGGGCTCGTTCTTTGACGCCAAGGCCGAGGGCACCGACATCCGGATGGTGTACTCGCCGCTCGACTCGCTGAAGATCGCCCGGAAGAACCCGGACAAGCGGGTAGTGTTCATGGCGATCGGCTTCGAGACCACCGCCCCGTCCACCGCGATGACGGTGCTGCGGGCCGCCGCCGAGGGCTTGACGAACTTCTCCGTGTTCTGCAACCACGTCACGATCGTCCCGGCCATCAAGGCCATCCTGGACTCGCCTGACTTGCGGCTCGACGGCTTCCTCGGCCCGGGCCACGTGTCCACGGTGATCGGCTGCCGGCCGTACGAGTTCATCGCGCGGGACTACGGCAAGCCGGTGGTGGTGGCGGGCTTCGAGCCGCTGGACATCCTGCAGTCCATCTACATGCTGATGGTGCAGCTCGCCGAGGGCCGGGCGGCGGTGCAGAACCAGTACACCCGGGTGGTGCCGTGGGACGGCAACGTCGTGGCGCTCAAGGCGATCGGGCAGACCATGGAGCTGCGCCCGTACTTCGAGTGGCGCGGCCTCGGCTTCATCTCGCACTCCGCGCTGCGGATGCGCACCGAGTACGCGAGGTTCGACGCCGAGCTGCTGTTCGACGTCCCCGGCGTGCGGGTGGCTGACCCCAAGGCATGCCAGTGCGGCGAGGTGCTGAAGGGCGTGCTCAAACCGTGGGAATGCAAGGTGTTCGGCACCGCGTGCACACCGGAGACGCCGATCGGTACCTGCATGGTGTCCCCCGAGGGCGCCTGCGCCGCTTACTACAACTTCGGGCGGCTCACCCGCCAGCGGGTGAAGGAAGTGAGCAGATCATGACAGCCGGCCAGGCCCACAGCTCCGGCTGGGTCGCCGAGGCGCTGCGCGAGCACGACGAGCTCTCCCGGCAGCCGGAGGCGGTGCCCAACCCGCACGACGGGCGCACCGGCAGCAAGGGATCGCCGCAGCCGCTGCCCGGGACGGTACGCGAGGAGCAGGTGCTTGAGCGCATCGACCGCGCTCGCCGCAGCCGCCCGCGAGTCAAGGAACAGCGGATCACCATGTCGCACGGGGCCGGCGGGAAGGCGACCAGGACCCTGGTCGAGGCCGTCTTCCTGGACGCCTTCCGCAACCCGCTGCTCGCGCCGCTGGAGGACGCGGCTCAGCTGCACTTCAACGGCTCGCGGGTGGCGCTCACCACCGACTCCTATGTCGTCTCGCCGTTGTTCTTCCCCGGCGGGAACATCGGCGACCTGGCCGTCAACGGCACGGTGAACGATCTCTCGGTCGCCGGCGCCATCCCGCTCTACCTGTCGGCCGGCTTCATCCTCGAAGAGGGTTTCGAGGTCGATGACCTGCGCCGGATCGTCACGGCGATGCATGACGCGGCCGCCGCGGCCGGCGTCCAGGTGGTCACCGGCGACACCAAGGTGGTAGAGAAGGGCAAGGCTGACGGCTGCTACATCAACACCGCCGGGGTCGGCATCATCGAGCACGCCCGCACCCTGGGCGTGGCCCAGGCCAGGCCCGGTGACGCGGTGATCGTGTCCGGGCCGATCGGCGACCACGGCATCACGATCATGCTGGCCCGCGGCGAACTCGACATCGAGGCCGACGTGACGTCGGACACCGCCGCGCTGAACGGGCTGGCCGCCGACCTGCTCGCCGCCACGCCGGGCGTCCGCGCCATGCGCGACGCGACCCGCGGCGGCGTGGCCACCATCCTGAACGAGGTGGCCACCGATGCCGGGGTCTGCGTAGTCGTCAGCGAGGACGCCATCCCGGTCCGCCCGGAGGTGCGCGGTGCCTCCGAACTGCTCGGCATCGACCCCATGTACGTGGCCTGCGAAGGCCGCCTCGTCGCCGTGGTGGACGGCGCCGAGGCCGATAGCGCGCTCGCCGCGATGCGTGCGCATCCGCTGGGCGGCAGCGCCGCGGTCATCGGGCACATCGCCGATGACCCGGCCGGCATAGTCCTGCTCAAGACCGCCTTCGGCGGGACCCGCATCGTCGACCTGCTGGTCGGCGACCCGCTGCCGCGCATCTGCTGACCTAGGGAGAGCAGAATCGTGCATGAGCTGGCGATTACCGAAGGCGTCATCGACGCCGTCACCGAGCGCCTTCCCGGCGCCCGGGTCACCTGCGTGCGGCTGGAAATCGGCGCGCTTTCCGGAGTGGTGGCCGATTCCGTCCGGTTCTGCTTCGACCTGGTCGCCGAGGGCACCGACCTGCAAGGGGCCCGGCTGGAGATCTCCGAGCCGCCGGGCAGCTGCAAGTGCCGGGTATGCGGCAGCGAGTTCGAGCCGGACGGCCCGGTGATCCTGTGCCCGTGCGGCAGCGCTGACATCGCGGTGCTGACCGGCCAGGATCTCAAGATCACATCGGTCATGGTGGCCTGAGATGTGCGGCACGTGCGGTTGCTCGGACGGCGCCGTGATGCAGCTGCTGCCGGTGCCGGGTCATGGCCGCCACCACGCGGGCGGCCTGGCGCCGGCCCATGGCAACGGCTCCGGCCATGACCATGGTGACGGCCACGGCCACGAGCCTGTCGGCGCCCGGAGCCATGGCCAGGACGGCACCCACGGCCATGACGCTGGCCACGACGACGCGAGCCACATCCACCTGCAGGGCCCGGCACCCGGCGACCGGACTGTCGTCCTGCAGCAGAAGGTGCTGGCCAAGAACGACGAGCTGGCCCAGCGCACCCGTGACTGGCTGCGGCACCGCGGCGTGCTCGCCGTCAACCTGATGAGCTCGCCGGGGGCCGGCAAGACGACATTGCTGGAACGCACTGCCCGGGAGCTGGCCGGCAAGCTCCGGCTCTCGGTCATCGAGGGTGATCAGGAGACGGCCCTGGACGGGCGGCGGATCCAGGCGGCCGGCGCCGCCGTGGTGCAGATCAATACCGGCGCCGGCTGCCACCTCGACGCCGCCATGGTGGCCGAGGGGCTGCGCGCGCTCGATCCGCCGAGCGGTTCCATCGTGGTGATCGAGAACGTCGGCAACCTGGTCTGCCCGGCCCTGTTCGACCTGGGCGAGGAGTCGAAGGTAGTGATCTCCTCGGTCACCGAGGGAGCCGACAAGCCGATCAAGTACCCGAACATGTTCCGCCAGGCCGACCTGGTACTCGTCAACAAGGTCGACCTGCTGCCCTACGTGGACTTCGACGGCAAGAGTCACGCGGCCGACCTGCGGCGGGTCAGCCCGACCGCGCTGATGATGCAGGTGTCGGCCACCACCGGCGAGGGCATGCAGGGCTGGTACGACTGGCTGCGCCGCCGCACCCCCGCCCCGCACGACTAACCCCGCCCCGCCGCACGAGCAACCCCCCCGTCCCTCGCAGGCCCCCCCTCATCCGGCCCGGGCTTGCAGCCGCCTGCGCAACCCGTTGAACACGGCGTTCAACGGCATAGGACCCGTTGAACGCCCGGTTCAACGGGCTGACGGGAGCACCGCGGGGCGCCCCGCACGGGGATTGAGCTGTTAGGGATTACGCACCGGCGGCCAGGTCCCTGGCCGCGGCGACCGCGGCCTGGCCGAAGCTGATCCCGCCGTCGTTGCACGGCACCCGGGAATGCGTCAGCACCCGGAACCCGTCGGCTTCCAGCCTGCTGACTGTCCGGTCGAGCAGCAGCAGGTTCTGGAACACCCCGCCGGACAGCGCCACGGTGGCCAGCCCGTGCCGCTCCCGCAGCGCCGCGCAGGCCGCCTCGATGACCGCGGCGACCCCGTTGTGGAACCTGGCCGAGATGACGCCGGGATCAACTCCGGCGGCCTGGTCGTCCGCGACGGCCCTGATCAGGTCAGCCCCGCGTACCCGCAGCGGCCGGGCCTGGCCGGGCCCGTCTTGCCCGGTGCCGTCGCCCCCGTCGTCGCCTTGCTCGATCGCGGCCTGGTACCAGCCGGACTCGGCCGGGTCGGCCAGCTGCTCAAGCTCGATGGCGGCCTGGCCTTCGTAGTTGATCAGATCCCGGACGCCGAGGATCGCGGCGGCAGCGTCGAAGAGCCGGCCGGCGCTGGAGGTGACCGGCGAGTTGAGGCGGCGCCTGGCCATCGAGACAACGTTGTCCCAGCGCCGCTCGTTCCGGCGGGCCACGGCCAGCCCGCCGGGCGGCCAGCCCGGGTAGGCGGCGTCCAGGTAGGCGGCGGCCATCCGCCACGGCTGCCTGACCGCCGCCGCCCCGCCGGGCATCGGCACGCCCGCCAGGTGGCCGGCCCGGTCGAAGCCGGCCAGGTCGGCGACGAGGAACTCGCCGCCCCAGATGGTGCCGTCCGCGCCGTAGCCGGTGCCGTCGAAGGCGACCCCGATGACCGGCCCCGGCTCGCCGTTGTCGGCCAGGCAGGACGCGATGTGCGCGTGATGATGCTGGACGCCGGCCAGGTGCACCCCGTCGAGTTCGACCGCGTACTTCGTCGACAGGTACTCGGGGTGCAGGTCGTAGGCGACCACTTGCGGGGTGATGTCGAACAGCCGCCGGAAATGCTCGATGCCCTCGGTAAACGA
Source organism: uncultured Actinomycetes bacterium (assembly GCA_963786975.1). Taxonomy (GTDB): domain Bacteria; phylum Actinomycetota; class Actinomycetes; order Streptosporangiales; family Streptosporangiaceae; genus Palsa-506. The sequence continues at coordinate 400,943 of CAWBBE010000001.1, forward strand.
CCGCAGCGTCTCGAAGTTCTCCAGGTCGCCGATGTGCTGGGAGATGAACGCCCGGTTATCCGCCGCCAGGCAGAACGTGTTCTTCAGCTCGGCGCCGCAGGCAAGCACCGGCCGCCGCAGCCGGAAGCCGAGCGGGACCGGCTCCGGCGCATAGCCGCGGGAACGGCGGATCTGGACCGCCTTGCCGCGGAAGGCCCGGACCACGGAATCATCCGTCCGGACGTGAATCGCGCGGTCGTGCGTGAGGAACGCGTCCGCGATGCCGCCGAGCCTCGGCACCGCCTCGTCGTCGGCGTAGACGATCGGCTCGTCCGAGGAGTTGCCGCTGGTCAGCACGATCGGGCCGGCAGCGAGCCGGGCAAGCAGGTGATGCAGCGGCGTGTAGGGCAGCATCACGCCGAGCTGCCGGTTACCCGGTGCGACCGCGGCCGCAATGCCGTCACCGCCGCCGGACCGCCGCGGCAGCAGCACGATCGGGCGGCGGCTGCTGGTCAGCAGCGCCTCGGCGGCCGCGTCGAGCTCGCAGATGTCCCTGGCTACCGCGACGCCCGCCACCATGATCGCGAAAGGCTTGTCCTCCCGGTGCTTGCGGGCCCGCAGCGCGGCCGCGGCGCTCTCGTGGCCGGCGTCGACCGCCAGGTGGTAGCCGCCGAGGCCCTTGATCGCGAGTACCTGGCCCTGGCGCAGCAGCGCGGCTGTTGCCGCGAGCGGCTCGCCGGGCAGCGGCGCCCCGGCCTGGTCATGCAGGCGCAGCCACGGACCGCAGGCCGGGCAGCAGACCGGCTGCGCATGGAACCGCCGGTCAGCCGGGTCGTTGTACTCCGCCGCGCACTGCGCGCACATCGCGAAGCCAGCCATCGTGGTCAGCGCCCGGTCGTACGGCACGTCCCGGACGATGGTGAACCTCGGCCCGCAGTTCGTGCAGTTGATGAAGGGATAGCCAAACCGGCGGTCCGCCGGATCCGCGAGTTCCCGCAGGCAGTCATCGCAGGCAGCCGTGTCAGCGGACACCAGCGTGCTGCGCCGCCCGGCTGATTCGCTGGGCGCGATCGTGAACCCGGGCAATCCGTTGATGCTGAGATTTTGTGTGGTTACCCGCTCGATCCTGGCCAGCGGCGGCGCGTCCTGCCGCAGCGATAGCAGGAACTCGCTGATGGCCGCCGGCGGCCCTTCTACCTCCGCGAACACGCCGGCCACATCATTGCCGACCTGGCCGGCCAGCCCGAGCCTGGTGGCCAGCGAGTACACGAACGGGCGGAAGCCAACGCCCTGGACGATTCCCTCGACCCGGACGAGCGTCCTGACGCGCTGGTTCACCACCCCAGTGTGCCCTGGATGGCACGATAGGCGTGGGACACCCCGGGCAGGCGCGGGACATCCCGGTGATCACGGACGGTAAGCCCGTTCGATTCAGAGCTCGGAGGCCGCAGCCGGGATGGACCAGAGCGCTGCCGATCAGGCGGCCGGGGTCACCGCCTTCTGGTCGGGGCTCGGCCTGGCCGGCCTGATCGACGTGCACACGCATTTCATGCCGGCCAGCGTGATGCGGAAAGTCTGGGCATATTTCGACAACGTGGGCGCCGAGCATGGCCGGCGGTGGCCGATCGGCTACCGGCAGCCCGAGGATGAGCGGCTCGCGCTGCTCCGCGCGTTCGGCGTCCGCCGGTTCAGCGCCCTGAACTACCCGCACAAGCCGGGGATGGCCGCCTGGCTCAACGACTGGTCAGCCGGCTTCGCGGCCAGCACCCCGGATGCCCTGCACAGCGCGACCTTCTTTCCCGAGCCGGAAGCCACCGGATACGTGGCCCGGGCGCTGGCCGGCGGCGCGCGGATCTTCAAGGCGCACGTGCAGGTCGGCGATTACGACCCGCGCGCCGAAACCCTTGACCCGGTCTGGGGACTGCTGGCCGAGGCCGGGGCGCCGGTCGTGGTGCACTGCGGCTCCGGCCCGTTTCCCGGACGGCACACCGGCCCCGGCCCCATCGGCGAGGTCATCGCGCGGCATCCGCGGCTGATCATGATCATCGCGCATTTCGGTACGCCCGAGTACGCCGAGTTCATCGATCTCGCCGAGCGCCGCCCCGGCGTCTACCTGGACACCACGATGGCCTTCACCGACTACCTGGAGAGCACCTCGCCGTTCCCGGCCAGCCAGCTCCCGCGGCTGGCCGGGCTCAGCGGCAAGATCCTGCTGGGCACCGACTTCCCCAATATCCCGCACCCGTACCTGCATCAGCTCCAGGCGCTGGCGCGGCTCGGGCTGGGCACGCCATGGCTGCGCGCGGTCTGCCACGACAACGCCGCCGCGCTGCTGGGCCTGTGAAACCGGGCCCGTGAAACCGGGCGGGTGAATCCCCCGGCATGCTGGCTGGGTTGCCGGCCGCCAGATCGATGTCCCTCAGCCCGTCAGTCCCTCAGTCCAGCAAAAAGATCATCTTCTGGAACGGGGGCTCCGGTGGAATCACTGGCCCGGATGAAGGTCTCGTACCCGAAGACCCGCGCCACCACCTCGGGGGGGATCTTGGAGAACCATGACTCCTCGATCTGGCTGGCGTGCGCCCGGAGCGCTTCGCCCTTGCGCTCGAGCACCGGCCGGATATCGATGGTCGTGGTGATGCGCCGCTCGGCCTCGTCCATCATCCGCTGCATGTCGGGATCCATGTCACTGAAGTCGGGGACGTCGACGCCCTGGTCCCGCAGGGATTCCCAGACCTCCTGCCAGCCGCTGCGGCGCATCGCCGTCAGGTAGACCTTGGCCGGGATGCCAGTCGCCGACGCCGCGGCAACGGCGGCATGGCTGGCGTGCAGGTGATCCGGATGCTGGTAGCCGCCGTTGACGTCGTAGGTGACGACCACCTGCGGCCGGTAGCGGTCGATCAGCCCGGCTACCCGGTCGGTTACCGTGGCCAACGGCACGTTGCTGAACACATCGGGCCGGTCCTTGTAGTCCCATTCCGGCATGCCCGAGTCGTGGTAGCCGAGCACCTCGAGGTCGCTGACTCCGAGGTGCTTGCAGGCCACGTCGAGCTCGGCCAGCCTGATCTTCGCCACCGAGTCCGTGTCGTGACCGTCCTCGCCCGGCTTGACCTGTCCTGGCGCATCGCCAAACTCTCCGTTCGTGCAGGTCACGACGACAGTCCGGATGCCTTCTGCCGAGTATTTCGCCAGCACGCCGCCGGTGCTGGAAGACTCGTCGTCCGGGTGTGCGTGCACGGCCATCAGGGTGAGTTTCTCCGCCATGCCATTAAGCCTGCCCGATCACCGGCGATGCCCGTGCCACCGGGCCGGCTACCGGGGCAGACTGGCCGGGCAGACTGGCGGGGCAGACTGGCCCGCTTCATCCCGCCCCGGCGGGAAATGCCCGGCAGCAGGTTCATCGAACGAGACCAGGCCCGCGCCGCGCGGCCTCCGCCGCAGCCCAGCCCCGCCCGAAGCCAGCCCCCGCCGCAGCCCAGCCCCGCCCGAAGCCAGCCCCCGCCGCAGCCCAGCCCCGGCGCCCCATGCCTGCCACAGTGGCCAGCACCCGCTCGCGCAGCCTGCGAACCACCGCGCGTGCGCGCCGCTCCGCGGAAGGTGACGATCTCGCGCTCGCGCCGCCGCCAGGCTGATCGGTCAGTGGTTCAGCACGTTGGCTCAGCGTCTCGCGGAAGTGATGTCATGGAAGCGTTAGCCGACGCAGCGAACGGCAGACAGGAGGAGCAGCACATGACGGCAAGCCCGTCGGACGGCCTGCGCGAGCTCAGCGACCTGCCGGTCTGGGTGGCGCCGATGGCAGGCGGCCCGTCTACTCCGGGTCTCGTGATCGCGGCCGGGCGGGCGGGCGCGCTCGGTTTCCTCGCCGGGGGGTACAAGACTGCGGCGGCCATGCAGGCTGAGATCAGCGCGGTCCGGTCGGCCGGCCCGGCGGCGTTCGGCGTCAATGTCTTCGTGCCCGGCGCGCCGGCCGCCGACCCGGCTGCGGTGTCGGCCTATGTTGCGTCCTTGCAGGACGACGCCCGCCGGGTGGGCACGGAGCCGGGCGAGCCGACCTGGGACGACGACCACTGGACGGACAAGATCGCCGTACTGATGGCCAGCGCGCCGCCGGTAGTCAGCTTCACTTTCGGCTGTCCCCCGGCTGAGGTAATAAGTGGCCTGCGGCACCGCGGATCGCTGGTGGCGGTCACGGTGACCGGCCGGCCCGAGGCCGCGTCCGCGGCGTCCGCGGGCGCCGACCTGCTCTGCGTCCAGGGTCCCGAGGCCGGCGCCCACCGGGGGACCTTCGCCAACCAGCCGGATGCCGCCGGTGACCTGGATCCGGCGCTGCTCACGCTGATCGCCGACGTGGCGGCCGGGACCGACCTGCCGCTGGTCGCCGCCGGGGGGATCGCAGATGCGCGCGGGATGGCAGCGGCGCTCTCGGCCGGTGCGGTCGCCGTGCAAGCAGGCACCGCGTTCCTGCGCTGCCCGGAAAGCGGCGCCCACCCACTGCACAAGGCCGCGCTCACTGATGCCCGATTCAGCACGACCCAGGTGACCAGGGCATTCAGTGGCAGGCCAGCCCGCGCGCTGGTGAACAAGTTCGTGCGTGACCACACTGGCGCGCCCGCTGCGTACCCGGAGATCAACAATGCCACCCGTCCGCTCCGTGCCGCCGCGGCGGCGGGCGGTGATCAGGCCAGGATGAGCCTGTACGCCGGAACGGGCTTCCGCGCCGCGTCAGACCGCCCCGCGGCGGAGATCATCGCGCAGCTGACCGCCAGCCCTCATCAGCGGTTAAGATTTGTCCGGCAATGACCGGACTGAACTTAACCGCTAAGTTGATCTTGGGGTTATTGTGACTGGTGCGGTGCATGGTGCAGAACCGGACACGCCAGGTGCCGCCAGGCCACCGGGCCAGGATGCGCTGGACGCCGAGCGAACCGCGGCGAAGGCCGCGATCTCGGCCCTGACCCGCGACTTCGACGGCATCGTCGATGGCGCGTACGCGGTGGCCACCGACGACGAGCACGACCCCGAGGGCGCGACGATCGCGTTCGAGCGCGCGCAGGTCGCGGCCCTGCTAGAGCGGGCCCGCCGCCGCCTGGCCGACGTCGACTTGGCGCTGGCCCGGATCGCCGACGGCAGTTACGGTTCCTGCGAACGCTGCGGCCGGCCGATCGCGGCCAGGCTGGCGGCCCGCCCGGCCGCCAGGACCTGCATCCGCTGCGCCGCGGAGGCCAGCTGACGAAACCCGTCGCGCAGCAGCGCGGGCCGGATCAGACGTGCTAAATCTGACCTGATTGAGCGGTCCCGCCGGCATCGGCGGCCACCTGCCGGCCCCACGACGGCCGGATGCCGGCCCCACGACAGCCGGCGGCCGGCCCACGACGGCCACCTGCAGGCCCGCGACGGCCAGCAGCAGGCCCACGACGGCCACCTGCCGGCCCCACGACGGCCGACGGCCGGCCCGCAGCGGCAGGCCCGGACGGCATCCGGCGGCGGCCCCTCTGCCACGGGCAGTACCCAGCCCCGGACGGCATCCCGCGCCGGACGGCATCCGGCCCGGCCAGCCGGCCGGCCGGCTGGCCCGGACAGTACCCGCCCGGGCACTCCCCCCGGGCGGCCGGGCGGGCTCGCGCCGCCGGGCGCAGCTCACTGGCCGGTGAACCGGATGGCCGCCTGGTACGTTTCTGGCGCCATGGGGCCTGCTCCGACGAGAGGTGGTGCTAGCTGATGGGTGATTCCGTTCGGCGCGGCCGCGGGCATGCCGGCCTGGGCTGGATCAGCAGGGTAATGGTGGCTGTCACGGTGGCCGGGACGCTCGCTGCGGCGGGCGTGGGCGTCGCCGACGCGGCGGCCGGCCCGGCAGCCGCCCAGGCCGCGGGCACCCGGGCGGCGAGCGCGGCGGCCGCGCAGCCGCGGCCGGCGCACGCCACGAGGTCGGCCCGGGTGGTCAAGGTACGGCACCGGCGGCATTTCGGCCGGATGCTGGTGACCGCCAGGAGGGGCCACGCGCTGTACATCCTGCCGCACGGCCGCTGTACCAGCAGCTGCCTGTCGATATGGCCGCGGCTGGTGCTGCCGAAGGGCAAGACGAGGGCGCGCGGCACGTCATGCCTGGGCACGGCCAGGTTTGGCTCCCATCACCGGCTGCAGGTGACCTACCACGGCAAGCGGCTGTACACGTTCGTGGACGACTCCGGTCACAGCGTCCGCGGCAATGACTTCCAGGGCTTCAAGGTGGCCAGGAAGGTCCGCTGCACGATGTAGCCGCCGCGGCGCCGCCACCGCGGCGCACCGCCACCGCGGCACCAGCGGCGCCCGGCCGGCGCCCCGGCAGCGCCCGCGCGGCGCCCGCGCGGCGATCGCGACGGGCGCCGCCGGGGCGCCGTCACGCCATCCGGTCCAGGATCTGCCGGACCAGGCCGATCGGTGTATGCGGGTGCAGGAACGCCAGCCTGGCCACCGTCTCGCCCTCCCAGGCCGACGGCGGCAGGAACGCCACCTGGTCGCTGAGCAGCTGGTCCGCCCACTGCGAGTACTGCGCCGGACCCCAGCCGCGGCGGCGGAACAGCACCACGGAAAGAATCCGGCTCGCGGATCAGCTCCAGGTAGTCCCGGCTGCGGATGTCCGCTGCCGCCGCCCTGGCCAGGCTGATCGCCGCCTCGATGGCCGCCGTGTACGCGGCCACGCCGTGCACGGCCAGCGAGAACCACAACGGCATTCCCCTGGCCCTCCTGGTCAGGTGATACGCGTAGTCGGCCGGATTCCACTCGGCCGGGTTGTCATGGATGACATCGAGGTAGGACGCGTCCTGCTTGTGCACCGACCGGGCGAGCGGCGGATCCCGGTAGATCAGCCCGGCGCAGTCGAACGGGGCGAACAGCCATTTGTGCGGGTCGACGACAAGCGAGTCGGCGTGGGAGATGCCGGCGTAGGCCGGGCGCACGCTGGGCGCGAACAACCCGGCCCCGCCGTACGCGCCGTCCACGTGGAACCACAGGCCGCGCGCCCCGGCCACCGCCGCGACCCCGGCCAGGTCGTCGATGATGCCGGCGTTCGTGGTGCCCGCGGTCGCCACCACCGCGGCGACGGAGGCCGGGTCGCCGTCCGCGTCGAGCGCGGCCGCGAGCGCGCCGCCGGTGACCCGGTGATCGTCGGTGCGCACGGTCAGCGCGTCCATCTCCAGGATCCGCAGCGTGCTGATGACCGACGAGTGGGCGTCCGCGCCGACGGCCACCCGCCAGCGGCAGCCGGCCGCGGCAGGCCCGGCGTTCCGCTTGGCCGTCTCGCGTGCCACCATGAGCGCCGACAGGTTCCCGGCCGAGCCACCGGAGACGAAGCATCCGCCGGCCGAGGCAGGCATCCCGGCCTGGTCGGAGATCAGGCGCAGCACCTGGTTCTCGGCCTGGATCGCGCCCGCCGCCTCCAGCCACGAGGTGCCCTGGATGGACGCGCACGAGATGAGCATGTCGAACAGCAGCGCCGCCTTGGTCGGAGCGGCCGGGATGAAGCCGAGGAAACGCGGGCTGTCCGCCGAGATCACCGACGGCGCGAGGGCGTCCGCGTAGACCGCGAGGACCTTGTCCGGGTCGTTGCCCTCGGCGGTCAGCATCCCGCGCAGCGCCGCGCCGAGTCCGGCGGCATCCTGCGGGCCGCCGTCGAGCGGCACGGGATCCAGCCGCAGCCGCTGCTCCGCGTAGGCGAGCACGGACCGGATCATCTGCTCAGTCGTTGCATCCACGGTGTGCATGGGGCGAAACCTAGGGCGTGCGCCGGTGCCGGGGCAATGCGACCGGCCGGCCAGGGCTGCTGGTGGCCGGCTCGTGCTGGCGGCCGTGGCCGGCTCGTGCCGGCGGCCGCGGCCGGCCAGGCCCCTGGCCAGCGGCTTTTAATAACTGGGTAAACGGATCTTCAGGCGCCGGGCGCGGCACCCAAAGGTGATGCGAACTTCACATCAACGTCACAATGCCATCACGCGGACTACGTCTTGGCAGGCTTGGCTACTCTCGGTAGGACAGATGTGCGGATGTTGTCAGGGGGGAAATTGAGCGACAGGGGGATACGGGCTTCGGCCCAGTCCGGGTGGCCGGAACCGGCCGGGCGGGCAGCGCCGGGCGGGCGGGCGGCGCCCGCCGCCCTGACGGAGCCGGCCGTCCCGGGCCAGCCGGACCTGCAGGTGGTGACGCTGTACCGGCCGGACACCGTGGTCCTGGCGGTCAGCGGCGAGCTGGACGTGGCGACCGCGCCGATGCTCCGGGTGCACATCAGGTTTGCGCTCGGCGGCCGGCCGGCCAGCCTGGTACTGGATCTGTCCGGGCTGCGGTTCTGTGACGCGGCCGGCCTGTCCGCGCTCGCCATGGCGCGGAACGCATCGATGCGGGACGGCGTCTCGCTGGCCCTCGCCGCGGTGCCGCGGCCAGTGACCAGGCTGCTGAAGGTGACGGGCATGGACCGGATCCTGGACGTCTACCCGTCGGTGGCCGCGGCGACCACGCAGCTGCCGGACGCGGCCAGCCTCTAGCCCGGCGCAGGGCGCGCAGCGCCGCCAGCCGCCCGGAGCGCGCCCGCCGAGGCGCGCCCGGCCGGCCGCGCCGGGGACCGGCGCACGCTCAGCTCCACAGCGAGTCGAGGGCCGCGTCGACGGTCGCGGCGAGCGCGGCGACCCGCGGCATGACCGGCAGCGGCGGCGCTGCCTCGGTGACCTCGCAGTGCGCGAGGGCCGCAGCGTCCAGGAACCGGGTCAGCGGCGCGTAGCCATGCCGGTCGTCCCTGGCCAGCCGGTGGTGATGCATCCGCAGCGGCGCGTAGAGGTAGAGCTGATCGCGGGCCCGGGTCACGGCGACGTAGAACAGGCGCCGCTCCTCGGCCAGCCCGGCCGCAGTGGCCAGCGCCATGTCACTCGGCACCGCGCCGTCCACCAGCTGCGGCAGGTGCACGACCGGCCACTCAAGCCCCTTGGCGGAATGCATGGTGGAAATGATCAGGTAGTCATCATCCAGCCGCGGCGGCCCGGCCAGGTCGCCGGCCGACACGGGCGGGTCGAGCGCGATCTCGACCAGCGCCTCGTGCAGCGAGGGCCTGGCTGCCGCGGCGTCAGCCAGCCGCTCCAGGTCGGCGAGGCGGACCGGGGCGTCCGGGTAGCGGGCCCGGACCGGATCGGCGATCGCCGCGAGGACAGCGCCAGGCCCGGTCCGCGGTCCGCCCCAGCTCCGCGGCCGAGCTGAGCGCGGCGAGCGTCGCGGCCACCGGCGGCCTGGATCGCTGCGGCACTGCCTGCACCGCTTCCGGCCAGCGGCCCAGCGGCGCCGGATCGGCCAGCCGCAGGGCGTCGATCACGCGCCGCGCGTGCACCGGCCCGACGCCCTCATGCAGCCGGAGCAGCCGGAACCAGGCGAGATCGTCGGCCGGGTTGGCTACCACCCGGGCGGCCGCCAGGAAGTCCTTGACGTGCGCTGCCTCGGTGAACTTCAGCCCGCCGTATTTCACGAACGGGATGTCCCGGGCGGACAGCTCGATTTCCAGCAAGTCGCTATGGTGCGCGGCCCGGACGAGCACGGCCTGCTGGCGCAGATCCAGTCCTGCCTCGTGCGCCGCCAGCACCCGGGCGCAGATCTCCCGGGCCTGGGTTGCCTCGTCGTGGCAGCGCACCAGCACCGGGGGCGGCCCGTCGCCACGGTCCGCGGTCAGCGCCAGTTCAAGGCCGTCGGACTGCGGCCGGATCACGTTCGCCAGCCGCAGCACCGCGGCCTTGGAGCGGTAGTTCCTGGTCAGCCGGATCACGTCGAGGCCGGGGTAGGTGGCGGCCAGGGCGCGCAGGTGCGCCGGGTCGGCGCCGCGGAACCCGTAGACCGCCTGAGCGTCATCGCCGACGCAGGTCAGGCCGACCCCGTCGGGCGCCAGCAGCCGCACGATGTCCGCCTGCACCGCGTTGACATCCTGGTACTCGTCCACCAGCACCGCGTCGAACAGGCCGCGCAGCACCGGCCCGGCCGCCGGGTCGGCCAGCGCCGCCTGCCACAGCAGCAGCAGATCGTCGAAGTCGACCAGGCCATGGCGGCGCTTGTGCGCCACGTAGCCGCGGAACAGCCCGGCGAGCTGGGCGGTGAACTCGGCGCACCACGGGAAGGTTGCCTGCACGACCCCGGCAACCGCCGTGCGGGTGTTGACGCACCGGGTGTAGATATCGGCGCAGACCGCGGCCCGCGGGGCCCGCCGCCTGGTGGCCACCAGGTCGTGATCGGCACGCAGCGTGTCCAGCACGTCCGTGACGTCCGCCGGGTCGAGCACGCTGAACTGCGGCGGCAGCGAGAACGACGCCGCGTGCTCGCGGATGATCCGGTGCGCGATGGCATGGAACGTGCCGCCGCAGATCCGCTCGTCCGCGGTCACCGCCGCGGGCGCGACCCGGGCGAGTATGTCATCGGCGGCCCGGCGGGTGAACGTTAGCAGCAGGATCCGGCCGGCCCGGACGCCCTGGGACCGCAGCCAGGCCGCCCGCGCGACCAGCGTGCCGGTCTTGCCGGTACCGGCGCCGGCCAGCACGAGCAGCGGGCCACCGGAGTGCGTCGCGGCGCGGCGCTGCTCATCGTTCAGTTTTTCGAGCCAGCCCGCTGCTTCGAACATGGACACGAATGTAGCCATGCCGGGCCAGCCCGGCCAGTTCCCCCGCCGTGGCCGCGGCCGCGGGGCTCAGGCGGGCGGCCCGGGGCCGCGGGTGGCAACCCCGGTGATCACCGGCCTGATCAGCGCGGGCGCGTTCGGCCACTGGGTCTGGCGGAGCTCGGCAATGCCGAGCGCGGCGGCGATGACCGCCAGCGTGTCCCGGTCGGGATGGCAGCCGCTGCTGAGCATCCCCCAGGGCCTGGCCCACCGGTGCTGCCGCCGGGCCAGTGCCTCATCGCCGGCCAGGACATGCTCGTAGAACAGCAGCCGGCCGCCTGGCCGCAGGATCCGCCGGATCTCGGCCGCCGCGGCCGCCGGATCCGCCACCGAGCAGAGCACGGCGGTGCTGACCACGGTGTCCGCGCTGCCGTCCGGCAGCGGCAGGGCCTCGGCCCGGGCCCGGACCACCTCGGCGGCCGGGTACGCGGCGGCCTTCCGGCGCAGCCTGGGCAGCAGGAACACATCCGGCTCCACCAGCACCAGCCGGGGCAGGCCGGCCGGGTAGTGCGGCAGGTTGGCACCGGTGCCAGCGCCGATCTCGACGGTCACGCCCGCCGCGGGCGCGAGCTGCCGCCGCCGCTCGGCGGCCAGCCCGGCGCGATCGTACCGGCTGGTCACCGCGTCGAGCAGCGGACCTCGCAGCGCCCGGGGATCAAGGCTGATCATGGCGATACCCTCTCGTGCACGCGCAGCAGCAGGTCGAAGAGCTGACCGGCCTCGGCCGCCGACAGGCCGCTGAACCAGTCCAGCACATGCCGCTGGTCGGCCAGGCTGCGTCCCGGCCAGTACTCGGCGCTGCGGGCGGTCACCCGCAGCCGCTTCACCCGCCTGTCGGCGTCGTCGGGCTCGAGCACGAGGAAGCCCTTGCGCTCCAGGGCGGCCGCCACCTGCCTGACGTTCTGGTGCGTGCTGCCCATGGCCGCCGCGGCCTGGGTCAGGGTGGGCCGCCCGAGCGCCTCGACGATCGTTATCAGGACCGCCTGCTGGGTGGTGAGCCCGTCGGCGCTCAGGCGCTGGTCCATCAGCGTCCGCAGCCGCTGGGCAAGCACCAGGACCAGGCGGAACGTCCGGATCCGGACCGCAGCGTCGGGGCCGAGCAGCGACGCTTCGTGCTCGGGTAGTCCCATGCTCATTGACATAGGTAACATGTTACATATATTTTCGTGGCCATTGGGAGGTACCGTGATCTGCCTGCTGCCGAACTGCTGCTTCCTGTCCGAGACCACCCGGACGCTGGCCATCGCGCGGGCGCTCGCCGGTCTCGGCGCCGAGTTCCGCATCGCCACCCACGGCGGGACGTACGAGTACCTGCTGCGGGACGCCGGGTTCGGCGGCGATGTCCTCGGCACGCCGATGGCGCCGCAGCGCTGCCGCGAGTTCGTCCGCTCGGTACCGGGAATCGGGCGCCCGGACCAGAGCATGTGGACCGACGCCGAACTGCACGAGTATGCCCTGGCCGAGGCCGGGTACTTCGCCGCGCACCAGGTAAGCGTCGCGGTTACCGGCTGGACCCTGAGCGCCTTGCTGTCTACCCGGCTGGCCGGGATCCCGCTGGTCACCGACCATGCCGGGGCGTGGCTGCCGCCGCTCTACGAGCGCGGGCTGCTGCCGCTGCCGACGCATCCGGTCGGGCTCCCGGCGGAGCGCTGGCTGCCCGGCTGGCTGCGGGCCAGGCTCTACAACGCGGGCGCGCCCAGGCTCACCATCTACACCGCGGGCTTCAACCGGGTGGCCGCGCGGCTCGGCGTCCCGCCGGTGCCGAGCTTCGCCGCGCTGCTGCTCGGCGATCTCACACTGGTCACCGATGTCCCGGAGGTCCTCGGGATCTCCCGGCCGGAGATCGACGGCTGGACGCCGCGGCATCCGTCCCGCTACCGCGCCGGCACCCGGCTGCGTTACGCGGGGCCGATCTTCGCCGAGCTCGATATCCCGCTGCCGGGTGAGGTGGACCAGTTCCTGGCCGGACGGCCGGTGGTGTACGTGGCGATCACGTCGAGTACGGCCGACCTGGTCCGCCAGGTGGTCCGCCAGCTTTCGGCCCTCGGCGCGCGGATCCTGGTGGCGGGCACGGTGCACGACCTGGCCGACCTGAACAGCGAGAACGTCCTCGTCGGCGGCGTCCTGCCCAGTCACCTGATCATGCCGCGAGTGGATCTGGCCGTGATCTCCGGCGGGCAGGGCAGCGTGCAGACCGCGCTGGCGGCCGGCACGCCGTTCGCCGGGATCCCGCTGCAGCCCGAGCAGGACGCCAACGTGGTACTGGCCGAGCGGCAGGGCGCGGCGCGGCGGGTAGCGCCGCCGGACGCGGCTGGCCCGGCACTCGCCGCGGTGGCCCGCGAGATGCTCGCCGACGCGGGCTACCGCGCACAGGCCGCCCGGCTGCAGGCGGCCTTCGCCCGGGTGGACGGCCCGGGCGCGGCCGCTGAGCTGATCATGCAGCTAGCCGCCGACCGGCTCGGATCGGTCCCGCGCGGGTGACCGCGGGACGGCAGTCCGGGAGCTGACAGCGGCACCGTGCCGCGGCCGGTCAGCCGGTGAGCCGCGGCGGCAGCCCGAAGCTGGCGAAGATCTCGGGGAACAGGAAGTTGTGGATGCCGGTAACCCGGCCGCCCGCGGTCTCGATCACCTGCAGGGCGAACGGCTGCCATGCTCCCGGCCCGGCGGCACGGTAGCTGCCGAACGCCGCGGAGCCGTTCGCTGTCGTCGGCACCAGCCGGGAGCCGCGGCAGCCGCAGCCCTGGCCGAGCAGCCACTTGCTCACCTCATCCGGGCCGCGCAGCCACATCGGGTGCGGCGGCATGGAGAACATCGCGTCCTCGTGCAGCAGCGACACGAAGGCGGAGATGTCATAGCGCTCGAACGCGTCCACGTAACGGGCCAGCAACTCCCGCTGCCCGGCGTCCAGCGCGTCCGGCCGGCCATCGTCGATGCTGACGCCCGCGGCGCTGAGCGTCGCCCTGGCTCGCTGCAGTGCGCTGTTGACCGACACCACCGTCGTGTCGAGCAGTTCGGCCACCTCGCTGGCCTGCCAGCGCAGCACCTCGCGCAGGATCAGGATCGCCCGCTGGCGGGGCGGCAGATGCTGCAGCGCCGCCACGAAGGCGAGCCTGATCGAGTCGCGGTATGCCGCCACCTCGCCGGGGTCACTGCCGGCCGGGCTGACCGCCGAATCGGGAACGGGCAGGACCCAGGAGCTTTCCGGCAGCTTGTCCGGTATCACGGCGGCCGCCGTCGAGGCCGGCCCCAGGTCCATCGGCCGGGCCCGGCGCTGCGGCCCGTGCAGCATGTCGAGGCACGCGTTGGTGGCGATGCGGTAGAGCCAGGACCGCAGGGACGCCCGCCCCTCGAAGGAGTCGATGGCCCGCCAGGCGCGGACCATCGTCTCCTGCACGGCGTCCTCGGCCTCGAAGCCGGATCCGAGCATCCGGTAGCAGTAGCCGGTGAGCTCCCGGCGGTAGGCCTCGAGCTCAGGCTCAAGGCCGGCCGTCCGGGATCCGGCGCTGGCGGCGTCGCGGTAGGTAGTCACAGCAGCCCAGGTTACCCGGAGGGTCTGACAGCCAGCCGGGGGCGATAATCCCCGGCATCGCTGGCCGGGGCGCGGGCCGGCCTCATGCCGCGCGCCGGAGCCGGACCGTGACGTGGCGCGCCGACCGGCCGAGGGTGACCGTCCCGCGGCGCTGGCTGATCGTTCCGGCCGACGCGCCCGCGATGTTCCCGGCGAACGAGGGCAGCTGGAACAAGATCCGGCCGGACGGCTTTCCCGCGGTGATCCGCAATGTCACCGACTGGCCGCTGCCGCTGATGGTCAGGCTGATCCGGTGGCCGTCGGTGGTCGGGAAATTGGCTACCCGGATCCGGCGGCCGCTGGCGATCCAGCCCGCCGGGATCCCGCGCCCGACGATCAGCGCGCCGCTGGCGCGCTGGGCGGCCAGCGAGTCGAGCAGCACCTTGTTGGCGTTGGCTATCCCCCAGGCGTGCGGGGCCGACCCGTTGCCGCTGGCCGGGTGGCGGCCGGCCCAGGGCGAGCCGGAGTTGGGGAAATCGGAGCTCTCCCACCAGGAGAACGGCCCGCTCTGGTCGTTGGCGATCATGAACTGGTAGCTGGCGATGCCCTGGCTGCGGTAGTCCTTCGACGCGAGCCCCCAGCTGCCGTAGCCGGCGTTGTAGGTGGTCGAGAAGTAGTCAGTGGGATAGCCGCCGAAGGTGTCGGCGGGCAGCTTCCCGGCCAGCCGCCCGAAGCCGTACTTGTAGGTGGCATCGATCAGCCGGACTCCCGGCCCGGTGACCCGCGCGCCGAACAGCTGCGCGTCCCACGCCCAGCGGCCGAACAGGAACGGCGCTGCCCAGTTGGCGTCCTCGGCGTTGGCGCACCGGTTGCTCGTGTTCGGCTCGATCATCGAGCAGGGCAGGTAACTGAGATGGCCGGCCGCGATGGTCCGGCCGAGCCGCGCGTTGGTCGCCGCCAGCAGGCTGTCGTACTGGCGGAGCGCCCAGCGGGCCTGCGACCTGCTGTGCACCTGCAGCGCCAGCCAGTGATAGGCGGCCAGGCCCATCAGCGCCTCGTAGTTGTCGATCGTCCAGTAGCCGTTGGCGTCGATGTCGTTGGTCTTCTCCATGATCCCGCCGGGGCCGGTGCGCTGGGCCGCGATCTTGTGCGCGGTGTCCTTTATGCTCGGCTGGCTGGCGCCTTTGGGCCCCTCCCTGGCGAAGTGCGACTTGACGAAGCTGAGGTCGCCGGTCTTCAGCAGGTAGATCGCCCACGGCCAGGCGTAGGTCCAGCGCCCGTCGGCGTACTGGCTCTGCGCGCCGACCACGGCCCTGGCCCGGTTGAGCAGCGCGTGGGCGTGGCTGAAATCGCCCTGGGTGAGCTGGTTGGCCAGGATGCCGATGACGTCATGGCTGAACTCCGCGTCGTAGCCGTTCTCCCCGGTGGTGAGCCGGCTGCCGTCGCGGATGATCTGCGTGTTGATGAAGCCTGCCCGGTAGGCGTCGGTGAGCTGCCGGTCCGGCAGCGTGAGCCTGGCCACCTTGGCCAGCTGCCGGTTCCAGAACTTCTTCATGTGGCTGAAGTGGGCGCTGAACCCGCCGGCCGCGGCCAGCGCCGCGGCGGACGGGAACTTGAACGTGCCGCCGAACCGGTCCGCCGCCACGACGTAGTCATGATCGGCGGTGCCGCCGGGCTGGACGGTGCCGGCGGCATGGCTGAGCGGGATCAGGCCCGCTGACGCCTGCGGGCTGATGGTCACCGGGTGACTGGTCGGGTTGTGCACGGCGACCCGGCTGTAGACGGCGACGATCGAGTGGCCGCCGACCGTGACCTTGTCGCCGAAATTGGTGATCGAGATGTCCGCGCCATCCCGGGAGAACGAGGTGACCAGCGCGGGCAGGTAGCCGTCTGCATCATGCCAGCGGGTGCGGCTGTCGTCGTATACGCCGTAGCCGAAGGTCGCGTTCTTGCCGTCACGGACGTAGAAGCTGCCGCCGAGGCAGGCCACCACGCCGTCCTTGTCGCCGGCCCAGCCGATCAGCCCGGCGTCGCCGAAGGTCCCGGCGATGGTGCCGTTGCCGCCGGGCGCGCAGAAATACGGGGCGGCGGCCGCCGCCCGGCCGGCCTCGCTGCTCCCGGCCGCCGCGGCGCTGCGGGCCGCCGCGACGCGGCCGGCCGGCGCCACGCCGCCGGCCGCGGCTGACGGCAGGCCGATCACCATGGCCCCGCAGACCCCGGCCGCCGTGGCCGCTATCCGCCAGTGCCAGCCGCCGTTCGTGCTGCCGCGCATCTCGCCACCCTTCGCTAGACCGCGGTTGCTCGTACCACGGGGCGCGGGCGGCAAACCCTAGGTCTGCGTCGGATCGATGAAGACATGCGGCTGGATCGACATCCGGTCGCGGAGCCGCTGGTCGATGTCGCCGGAGATGTCCTCGGCCCGGTCGGCGCTGATGTCGTTGCTGAAGGCCACCCGGGCGGCGATTATCACGCTCTCCGGGCCCAGGTGCATGGTGCGCAACTCGACGACGTCATCGATGCCGGGCGTGCACCGGATCTCTTCCGCGATCATCCGCTGCTCGTCCGGGTCAATCGCATGGCCGATCAGGCCGTCCCGGCTGTCCCGGCCGAGCCGGTAGGCCACCACGATAAGCAGCAGCCCGATGGCTATCGACGCGCAGCCGTCCCAGACGGCAGAGCCGGTGATCGCGTCCAGGCCCAGGCCGGCCGCGGCCAGCACCAGCCCCGCCAGGGCCGCGGTGTCCTCGAACAGTGCTGCCTTCACCGTGGTGTCCCGGCTCCGGCGGACATGGTCGAACAGCGGGCGCCGCAGCCGGCGGGCCTCCTCGCTCATCTGATGCGCGGCCCGGGTGAGTGACGTTCCCTCGGCGACGAAGGAAACTGCCAGCACCACGTAGGCGATCACGATGCTGCCGGTGTGCTCGCCCCTGGTGATGGCGAGCACGCCGTCGAAGATGGAGAATCCGGCGCCGGCCACGAAGATGCCGACGGCCGCGAGCAGCGACCAGAAGTATCGCTCCTGGCCGTAGCCGAACGGATGCTCCGCGTCCGGGGGGCGCGAGCCGGTCCGCAGCGAGGTAAGCAGGAACAGCTGGTTCACCGTGTCGGCGACCGAGTGCGCGGACTCCGCGAGCATCGCGCTGGACCCGGTGATCAGGCCGGCCACCAGCTTGGCCAGGGCGATCAGCAGGTTGGCTGCGCCCGCGGTCAGCACCGTGCGCAGGGTTTCCTTGTTCACGCCGGCCCCCCGCCGGGCATGAACGCTGCCGATCTGGACACTACTGACCGAGACGGAATCATCGAGCTCCCCATGTTGTTGCCGTACGCCGCTCGGACCGAGCCGGCGCCGCTGCCGTCCCGTCCCTGCCGAAGTGGATCCATGAATCCGACCCCCGAGCCCGAGGACCTGGTCGCGAAGCTTGACATGCTCGTCGAGCCGGCCGATGAGCCGGAGAACGCGGTGCTGACCGACGAGGCCAGGCTGGTGCGGTGGACCGGCCCGGTTTTCGGGCTGTTCGCGCTGATCCTGCTGCCCTGGACCGGGTACATCGCCATGTCATTGCCCGCCCGTCAGCTATCGCCGAACTATGACGTCGCGTGGGCCGGCTTCGACGTGATGCTGCTCGGCGCGCTCGCGAGTACCGCTTACTTCGCGCTCCGCCGGTCCCGGTACCTGGCCACCGCGGCCACCGCGACCGCGGCGCTGCTGGTCGTCGACGCCTGGTTTGACGTCATGACCACTCCGTCACATCAGCGCCTCCAATCGGTTGTGCTCGCGGCGGCCGTGGAGCTGCCGCTGGCGGGGGTCTGCCTCTGGCTCAGCCACCACACCCAGCAGCTGGCCGAGCGCAGGATCGTGCTGCTGCAGCGGCACCGCGGCTGACCAGGCCGCCGCGCAGCCGGACAGGTTGACGCAGAACCGCATCGCAAACATCGGCCGGTGACTTGGCCGGCTGGCACCGAGCCGCGTCTTGCCCGCGGCCGGCGGGCGTGCACCGGCCCGCGCCCGGCCCCCCCGGGCCCGGCCGCGCTGGCCGGCCGGCCGGGCCGGGCCCCGCTATCGGGTGCCGCCGCCCGGGGCGGCGTGATCTGCCGTCCCGGCCGGGCAGCGCAGCAGCAGCTGGCCTTCCTGCACGGTGATCACCAGGTGCCGCGTCTGGCCGGCCACCTCGCCGTCGAGTTCCCACGGCTGCGGGCGGTCGAGGTCGATGCGCAGTTCACGGAAGGTGAGGCGGGCCAGCCGTCCGGTCGCCGCCCGCCGCCGGAGCAGGACGTGCGCGGCGAGCGCCAGCCAGGTAGCCAGGCCGCGCGCGGTCAGCACCACGGCGTCCAGCAGCCCGTCGTCCGGCGCCGCGTCCGGCAGCAGCGGCACGCCGCCCTGCAGCCAGCCGACGTTGCCGGCGATGACACCGCTGGCCCGGCGCCGTAGCGGCGGCCCGCCGTCGGCCCGCAGCCACACCCGCACCGGCCGGTCGCGCAGGTGCCGCAGCCCGGACACGGCGTAGGCAGCCCAGCCGAGCCGCTTCTTGAGCTGCTCGCTCGCGCCGTCCAGCATTTTCGCGTCCAGCCCGACGCCGGCCATGACCACGAACGGCCTGCCGTTCGCGTTGCCCACATCCAGCCGCCGGTCCGTGCCGGTCAGCGCCACCCGGAGCGCCTCGTCGCGGTCAAGGGGCAGCCCGAGGTTGCGGGCCAGCAGGTTACCGGTACCGGCCGGCAGGATCGCGAGCGGAATCCCGCTGCCGGCCAGCCCTTCCGCGCAGGCGGTGACCGTGCCGTCGCCGCCGCAGGCGAGCACCAGGTCGACCTGCTCCCGCACCGCCGCTGCGGCCATCCCCTGGCCCGGGTCGCCGGCCGTGGTGTCGAGCCACAAGGGCTCGCTCCAGCCATGCTCGGACATCGCCCCGCGGACGGCGTTCCTGAATCTCTCCGGGTCGCCGTATTTAGTGGGATTCGCCACTACCGCGGCGCGGGTCATCGGCACCCGGCTGACAGCATGCCGGGAGCATACCGGGTGCATACCGGGACGGGACGGGCCGAACGCGAGCGCAGGCGGAGTTCACCCGGGCAGGTCAGGGGGCCGGCCGCCGCCGGACGGGCGCCCGCGCGGCGGCATCGGGGCCCGGCCGGCCGCGTCCGGGCGCCCCGGGCGCCCCCGGCTGGGCCGCCGCCGGCCCGCAGTCCCGCGCCAGGGCAGCGGCCCCGGCTGGCCGCGTTATATCCGGTCTTGTGTTTCTATGCCCATAACGGGTACCACGCTGGCGGGCCGCGCAGGCCGGCCCGGCCAGCCATTCTCCCTGGAGCACCGCATCATGCCCGCGACGCCGAGGCAGCCCCGCCGCCCGCGGGCGGCGACCTACCGGGTCCAGCTGCACGCCGGCTTCAGCTTCGACGACGCCGCCGCGATCGCCGGCGTATCTCGCCGACCTCGGCGTCAGCCACCTGTACTGCTCGCCGTACCTGCAGGCCGCGCCCGGCAGCACGCACGGCTACGACGTGGTCGACCACAGCCGGCTCAACGCCGAGCTCGGCGGCGCGGCCGGCCACGCGCCGGCTGGCCAGGCGCGCTGGCCGACGCCGGCCTCGGCCAGGTGCTCGACATCGTGCCCAACCACATGGCGCTCGCCGGGCGGGCCAACGCCTGGTGGTGGGACGTGCTGGAGAACGGCCCGTCGAGCCGCTACGCGCGCTACTTCGACATCGACTGGGACCCGCCGGAGCGCAAGCTGACCGCGACCGTGCTGATGCCGGTCCTCGGCGACCACTACGGCCGGGTGCTCGAGGCGGGCGAGCTCGCGCGTCGAGCGCCAGGGCGGCTCGTTCGTCGTCCGCTACTACGACCACGAGGCGCCCGCTGTCGCCCCGCACGCTGGACGATCTGCTCGGCCGGGCGGCGCGCGCGGGCCGGCTCGGCCGAGCTTGACGGCCTCGCCGACCGCGTTCGGCGCGCTGCCGCACGCCGACCCGCACCGACGCGGTCGCCGTCAGCCGAGCGGCACCAGCGACAAGGAGGTGCTGCGCGGCGCGCTGGCCGAGCTGTGCGCGGCACGATCCGGCGGTGGCCGGCGGCCATCGACGCCGAGATCGCCGCGCTCAACACGCGATCCCGACGCGCCTCGACGCGCTGCTGCAGCCGGCAGAACTACCGGCTGGCCTACTGGCGCACCGCCGCGCGAGGAGCTCGTCCTACCGGCGGTTCTTCAACATCGAGACGCTGGTCGGGCTGCGGGTGGAGGACGACGACGGTCTTCGCCGACACCCACCGGCTCGTCCTGCGAGCTGGTCGCCGACGGCGACGGTCGACGGGCTGCGGGTCGACCACGTCGACGGGCTGCGCCGACCCGGCAGGGCTACCTGGACCGGCTGCGCGGCGCCGACCGGCGGCGCCTACGTCGTGGTGGAGAAGATCCTGGCGGCCGGACGAGGAGCTGCCCGGAGTCTGGCCGGTGGCCGGCACCACGCGGCTACGACTTCCTGAACCGGGTCGACGGGCTGTTCGTCGACCCGGCGGCGAGCGGCCGATGCGCGGCCTGCTACGCCCGCTTCACCGGCGAGGACGCGGCCTACGCCGAGGTCGTCCACGCCGCCAAGCTGCAGATCATGCGCGACGAGCTGGCGGCCGAGCTGGAGCGCCTGACCGGCCTGCTCGCCGACGTCTGCGAGCGAGCACCGGCGCCAGCGCGACCACACCCGCCGGGAGCTGCGCGACGCGCTGCGCGAGGTGCTCGCCGCTTTCGCCGTCTACCGCACCTACGCCCGCCGCGGGCCAGCCGGTCAGCCGAGGCCGACCGCGGCGCACGTGGCCGCCGCGGTGGCCGCGGCCCGCCAGCGCCGGCCCGACATCGACGCCGAGCTGCTCGGGTTCATCGGCGAGCTGCTCACCGGCGGCCATCCGGGCGCGGCGGAAGGCGAGTTCGCGGTGCGCTTCGCCCAGCTGAGCGCGCCGGTGATGGCCAAGGGCGTCGAGGACACCGCGTTCTACCGCTATCAGCCGCTGATCTCGCTCAACGAGGTCGGCGGCGACCCCGGCCGGTTCGGCGCCGCCGGTGGCCGACTTCCACCAGGCGATGGCGCACGCGGCCCGGCACTCGCCGGAGACCATGCTCACCCTCTCCACCCACGACACCAAGCGCAGCGCCGACGTGCGGGCCCGGATCAGCCTGCTGTCCGAGCTGCCGGAGCCGTGGGAGCGCGCCGTCGACCCGCTGGGCCAGCCGCAACGAGCGGCACCAGCAGCACGGCTGGCCGGACCGCAACACCGAGTACCTGCTGTACCAGACGCTGGTCGGGGCCTGGCCGATCGACGCCGCAGCGGGCCGCCGCCTTCATGGCCAAGGCGACCAAGGAGGCCAAGGTGCACACCTCCTGGACCGACCCGTTGACCCAGCTACGACGCAGGCCATCGGCGCGTTCGTCACGGCGGTACTCGCCGACCGGGATTTCGTCGCCGACCTTGAGGCGCTTCCTGGCCGAGCACCGCCTCGTCGAGCTGGGCCGGGTCAACTCGCTGGCCCAGACCGCGCTGCTGCTGACCTGTCCCGGCGTTCCCGACCTCTACCAGGGCACCGAGGTGTGGGACCTGTCGCCTGGTCGACCCGGACAACCGCCGGCCGGTCGACTACGCGGCCCGCCGCTCGCTGCTCGCCGCCCTGGACGGCGCGGGACCGGAAGCAGCGCTGGCCCGCGCCGACGAGGGCGGCCCGAAGCTCTGGCTGATCCACCGCGTGCTGCAGCACCGGCGCCGCCAGCCCGGTGCTTACGGGCCTGCCTCGGGCTACCAGCCGCTCCCCGCCGCCGGGGCCAAGGCCGGGCACGTGATCGCCTTCGCGCGCACCGGCGGGCTGGCCGTCGTGGCGCCGCGGCTGGTCACCGGGCTGGCCGACGGCTGGGCCGACACCACGGTGGCGCTCCCGGCCGGTGCCTGGACGGACGTGCTGACCGGCGCCAGGGTCCGCGGCGGCCAGGTCGGCGTGGCCGGCCTGCTGGCCCGTTTCCCGGTCGCCGTGCTGGCCAGCGAGGCGGCAGCGGCCGGGCCCGGCGGGGAAGCCGGGGAGGCATGATGCACGAGTTCCGGGTCTGGGCACCGCGGCCCAGCCGCGTCGAGGTCGTGCTCGGCCGGCGGCGGCTGGCACGATGGCGCCGGCCGGGCGGCGGCTGGTGGGCCCGCCGGGTCGCGGACGCCGGGCCGGGCAGCGACTACGCGTTCAGCCTCGACGGCGGCCCGCCGCGGCCCGACCCCCGCTCGCCATGCCAGCCCGACGGCGTCCACGGCCCGTCGCGAGTGGTCGACCACGACGCGTTCGCCTGGACCGACGGCGGCTGGCGCGGGCTGCCGCTGGCCGGCGCGGTGCTCTACGAGTGCCACGTCGGCACCTTCTCGCGCCGACAGGCACCTTCGACGGCGCGATCGGCCACCTGGATCACCTGGCCGGCCTCGGCGTCGACGCCATCGAGCTGATGCCGGTGGCCGAGTTCCCGGGCCGCCGCGGCTGGGGCTACGACGGCGTCGACCTGTTCGCCCCGCACCACGGCTACGGCGGGCCGGACGGGCTCAAGCGGCTGGTCGACGCCGCGCACGCCCGCGGGCTCGGCGTGGTCATCGACGTCGTCTACAACCACCTCGGCCCGGCCGGGAACTACCTGCCGGAGTTCGGCCCGTACTTCTCGGCCCGGCACCGGACCAACTGGGGCGCCGGCGGTCAACTTCGACGGGCCGGGCAGCGACGAGGTCCGCCGCTTCGTCATCGACAACGCGCTGATGTGGCTGCGCGACTACCACTGCGACGGGCTGCGGCTCGACGCCGTGCACGCCATCGTCGACGACTCGGCGATCCACATCCTCGAGGAGCTCGCCGTCGAGGTCGAGCGCGCTCGCCGCGCACTGCGGCCGGCCGCTGTTCCTCATCGCCGAGAGCGACCGCAACGACCCGCGTTTCGTCCGCGGCCGCGACGGCGGCGGCTACGGCCTCGACGCCTCCTGGGCCGACGAATGGCATCACGCGCTGCACGCCGTCCTCACCGGCGAGACGACCGGGTACTACGCAGGACTTCGGGTCGCTGCGCGCTGCTCGCCAAGGCGCTGCGCCAGGCGTGGGTGTACGACGGCAGCTACTCGCCGCACCGCCAGCGGGTACACGGCCGGTCTCCGGCCGGGCTGACCGGCAGCCAGTTCGTGGTGAGCACCCAGAACCACGACCAGGTCGGCAACCGCGCGGCCGGCGAGCGGACCGCTGCCCTGGTCAGCGACGGGCGGCTGCGGGTGGCCGCCGCGCTGCTGCTCACCGCGCCGTTCGTGCCGCTGCTGTTCCAGGGCGAGGAGTGGGGCGCGCGCGACGCCGTTCCAGTACTTCACCGACCACGCCGATCCCGAGCTCGGGCGGGCCGTCAGCGCAGGGCGCCGGCGCCGAGTTCGCCGCCTTCGGCTGGGATCCGGCCGACGTGCCCGATCCGCAGGATCCGGCCACGTTCGCGCGGTCCAGGCTGGACTGGGCCGAGCCGGCAACGCGATCCGCACGCCGGCCTGCTGGCCTGGTACCGCGAGCTGATCGCGCTGCGGCGGCGGGTACCGGCGCTGACCGACCCGCGGCTCGACCGGATCACCGCCGACTGCGACGACCGGGACCGGCTGGCTGGTGGTCCGGCGCGGCCCGGTCACGGTGGCCGCGAACCTCGGGATCAGCGACTGGACGTTCCCGGCGAAGCCGTCGGCAGAGCTGCTCACGGCGTCCGATCCCGGTGCAAAACGGACCGCCGACGGTATCGCGATGCCGCCAGATAGCGTCGTGATCATGGCAGATGCAACGCCATCGTGACTTATCCGGTGCACCATGACTAGTGCGGGGCCGCCTCGGGGGCGCTACCAGGCCAGCCATCCGCCACCAGACCAGCGACGAAAGGATGCGGCTGCTCATGGATGAGGCCATCGAGACCTGGCCGGGTCGGCCCTATCCGCTCGGGGCCGCCTACGACGGGGGCGGCACGAACTTCTCGCTGTTCTCCGAGGTCGCCGAGCAGGTCGAGCTCTGCCTGTTCGACGACGACGGCCGCGAGGAGCGGATCGTGCTGGAGGAGATCGACGCCTCCTGCTGGCACGTCTACCTGCCGACCGTGGTGCCCGGGCAGCGCTACGGCTACCGGGTGCACGGCCCGTGGGTACCCGAGCAGGGCCACCGCTGCAACCCGGCCAAGCTGCTGCTCGACCCGTACGCGAAGGCCATCGAGGGCCAGGTCGACTGGAACCCGGCCTGCTTCCCGTACACCTTCGGCGACGAGAACTCGCGCAACGACGACGACAGCGCCGCCGTACGTGCCCAGATCCGTCGTGCACAACCCGTACTTCGACTGGGGCAACGACCGGCCGCCCGACATCCCGCTGAACGAGTCGGTCATCTACGAGGTGCACGTCAAGGGCTTCACCGCACAGCATCCGGAGATCCCGGAGGCGCAGCGCGGCACCTACGCCGGGCTCGGCCACCCGGCCGCGATCGAGTACCTCACCGGCCTCGGCGTCACCGCGGTCGAACTGCTGCCCGTGCACCAGTTCGTCCACGATCCGCAGCTGGTCGACCGGGGGCTGCGGAACTACTGGGGCTACAACTCGATCGGCTTCCTCGCGCCGCATAACGAGTACGCCGCGGCCGGCCAGCGCGGCGAGCAGGTCGCCGAGTTCAAGGCGATGGTCCGGGCGCTGCACGAGGCCGGGATCGAGGTGATCCTCGACGTCGTCTACAACCACACCGCCGAGGGCAACCACCTCGGCCCGGTGCTCTCGATGAAGGGCATCGACAACGCCGCCTACTACCGCCTGGTAGGCGACGAACCGCCAGTTCTACTACGACACCACGGGCACCGGCAACAGCCTGAACGTCCGGCACCCGCACACCCTGCAGCTGATCATGGACTCGCTGCGTTACTGGGTGATCGAGATGCACGTCGACGGGTTCCGCTTCGACCTGGCCGCCAGCCTGGCCCGCCAGTTCCACGAGGTCGACCGGCTGTCCGCGTTCTTCGACCTGATCCAGCAGGACCCGATCGTCTCGCAGGTCAAGCTCATCGCCGAGCCGTGGGACGTCGGCGAGGGCGGCTACCAGGTCGGCAACTTCCCGGCGCTGTGGTCAGAGTGGAACGGCCGGTACCGCGACACGGTGCGCGACTTCTGGCGCGGCGAGCCCGCCACGCTCGGCGAGTTCGCCTCCCGGCTGACCGGCAGCTCCGACCTGTACCAGGCGGACGCGCGGCATCCCGGCGCCAGCGTCAACTTCGTCACCGCCCACGACGGATTCACGCTCCGCGACCTGGTGTCCTACAACGAGAAGCACAACGAGGCCAACGGCGAGGGCGGCGCCGACGGGGAAAGCCACAACCGGTCGTGGAACTGCGGCGCGGAAGGTGACACCGACGACGAGCGAGTGCTCGCGCTGCGCCGCAGGCAGCAGCGCAACTTCCTGGCTACCCTGCTGCTCTCGCAGGGGGTCACGATGCTGCTCGGCGGGGACGAGTTCGGGCGCACTCAGCACGGCAACAACAACGCCTACTGCCAGGACAACGAGATCTCCTGGTACGACTGGGACAGCCTGGACGAGGACCTGCTCGCGTTCACCGGCAGGCTGATCACGCTGCGCCGGGAGCACCCGGTGCTGCGCCGCCGCCGCTGGTTCCAGGGCCTGCCCATCCGCGGGTCGGTGGACCTTGGCTGGTTCAAGCCGGACGGCGCCGAGATGGGCGACGACGACTGGGACGCCGGGATCGCCAGCTCGGTCGGCCTGTTCCTGAACGGCGAGGCGATCACCGACCGGGACCGGCGGGGCCAGCGGGTCACCGACGACTCGTTCCTGCTGCTGTTCAACGCCCACCACGATCCGCTGGAATGGACGCTGCCCAAGCAGTGGGGTGACTGGTGGGATGTCGTGCTCGACACGTCGGGCCCGGGCCGCGAAGGCGACACCTTTGCCAGTTCGGCGACGCTGCCGGTGTCCGGCCGCTCCGTCGTGGTGCTGCAGCGCCGCGCCGAGACCAGCAAGGCGTTAGCCGAACGGCAGGGCCGGGCCGCCGCCGAACGGCAGGCCAGGACCGCCGCCGAACGGCAGGGCCGGGCCGCCGCCGAACGGACGGCCAGGGCCGCCGCCGAGCAGCAGGCGAAGGCGCTCGCCGAGCAGCAGGCCAGCGCCGCCGAGCAGCAGGCCAGGGACCTCGCCGAACGGCAGGCCAGGGCGCTGGCCGAGCAGCAGGCCAGGTCCGGGCGGGGCGCCCGGCCGGCCAGGCGGCGGCCGCCCAAGGGCGACGGCGGAGCGGGCGGCTAAGGCAGGCGGCCGCCGCAGGAACATCAGCGAGGCGCTCGATTAGCATGCGTGACATGAACGTCGTGTTCGTCGAGCCGTTCTTTCCCGCCAACCAGCGGCAGTTCGCCCGCGCCCTCGCCGAGGCGGGCGCGACCGTGATCGGCGTCGGCGAGTACCCGCCCGGCGCGCTGGACGATCAGCTCAGGGGCTGGCTGCAGCATTACGAGCAGGTGCCGTCGGTCACCGACACCGAGGCGATGACCGCCGCGGTCCGCCGGGTGCAGGAAAGCGTGTGGGTGGACCGGATCGAGGCGACGGTCGAGGCGCACACGCTGCCGACGGCGCAGGTCCGCGAGGCCGCCGCGATTCCCGGCACGTCGGTCCGGACGGCCTGGCTGTGCCGGGACAAGCCGTCGATGAAGCAGGCGCTGCGCGAGGCGGGGGTGCCGACCGCGGCATCGGCCGCGGCCAGTAGCGCCGCCGAGGCCCGCGCCTTCGCCGAGCAGGCCGGCTACCCGCTGATAGTCAAGCCGCGCAGCGGCGCGGGCGCGGCCGGCACGATGCGGGCCGATGATGCCGCCGGCCTGGAGCGCGCGCTGGGAGCCTTCGGCGAGCTTGGCGCCGAGTCGATCGCGGTGGAGGAATTCATCGAGGGTCACGAGGGCTTCTACGACACCATCACGGTCAACGGGACAGTGGCGCTGGACTTCGCCTCGCACTACTACCCGAACGTGCTGGAGGCGATGCGGACCAGGTGGATCTCGCCGCAGTTCATCGCCACCAACCGGATCGACACCGCGCCGGAGTACGCCGGGCTGCGGGAGATGGGCCGGCGGGTGAATGCCGCCCTCGGGATCGGCACCTCGGCCACGCACATGGAATGGTTCTCCGGCCCGCGGGGGCTGAAGTTCTCCGAGATCGGCTGCCGGCCGCCCGGCGTGGGCGCCTGGGATCTCTATGCGGCGGGCAACGAGATCGACATCTACCGCGAGTGGGCAGAGGCCATCGCGGGCGGCCAGGTCCGCTCGGCGCCGTCTCGCCGCTTCGCCAGCGGGATGGTCGCGGTGCGGCCCGACCAGGACGGCCAGATCACCGGCTACAGCGGGGTCGAGGAGCTGCAGCGGCGCTACGGCGAGTGGATCATCGACTCGCACCTGCCGGCCGAGGGAACGGCGA
Organism: uncultured Actinomycetes bacterium; assembly: GCA_963786975.1. GTDB lineage: Bacteria > Actinomycetota > Actinomycetes > Streptosporangiales > Streptosporangiaceae > Palsa-506. The sequence goes on from CAWBBE010000001.1 coordinate 428,529, forward strand.
CCCAGCCGGTGGCGGCCGGCTACATGGCCAACGCGTACGTGCGGATGCGCCACCCGGACTACGACACGCTGCGCGGGATGCTCGATACCGTCGGCGCCACGCTGCACGTCTACGCCTCGTGAGGGTGACCCTGCTGGGACCGCAGCGCAGGCCGACGGTTGACTCGGCCGTCGCGTCGCTGCGGCTGGCCGGGCCGTTCGCCACCATCACCGCCGGATGGCAGGAGCGCGAGCCCGCCGACGGCGAGCTGAGCGCTCGGCTCGGCGGCCGGGACGTCAACCTCGGGCTCTACCGGCGGTGGCTGGACGTACAGGAACGGGACCGGGACTTTGCCGAGGCCGACCGGCGGCTAGGCGCCGTGCTGGCGGAGGTGCAGGACACCTACCTGCTCCGGCTGGACTACGCGCTGCGGGCGGCCTACGCGGTACAGCACCGCCGCGGCGACCGTCAGCTCAGGGACATCGCCGTGGCCGAGGCCATCGCCGCTGTCCGCGATCTTGACGCGGCCCACCTGCACCGGGTGGACCAGATCAGCGGGGAGTTCTACCGGGCCTGGCGGCCGCATGACCGGCCGGTGATCGCGGCGCACCGGGACGAGGTCAGCGCGCTCCTCGGCGAAGCGGCCGCGCTGGTGCTGGCCGGCGGTCACGTTGGCGTGCTGACCGGGGTGCTGCACCTGTTCAACGTGGCCGCCGCGCTGCGCTCGCCGGTGATCGCCTGGTCGGCCGGGGCGATGGCGCTGACCGACCGGATCGTGCTCTTCCACGACAAGGCGCCGCAGGGCGCCGGTCACCCGGAGGTCTACGGCAGCGGCCTGTCCGTGCTGCGCGACCTGGTGCTGCTGCCGCACCCCCGGGCCAGGCTGCGGCTGGACGATGCGCCCCGAATGGCCGTCTTCGCCCGGAGGTTTTCCCCGGCCCGCTGTATCCTGCTGGAAACCGGCACCCGCATTGACCTTGACGGCGACGGCGGGATCCCGCCCGGCACCCGGATGCTTGCCGCGGACGGCCGAGTGACCGCCCTGGAGGCAGCCTGACCAGCGTGAGCGGCCCGGCCTTGCGCCGCAAGCTCGCCATTACCAGGCTCCGGGACCGCCGGCCGCAGGACCCGGCGATCATCGACCGGTTCCTCGCCCGGCACGACGTGCCCATCGTGGAGGGTGCCCGGTGCACGTTCCTCTACCGTGGCGAGGCCGACCAGGTCGGCCTCGTGCACCGGGTGGTCGGGCTGCCGGAGCGCATCCCGCTGCGCCGGCTGCACCGGACCGACCTGTGGTACGTGGTACTGGAGCTGCCGCCCGGCTCGCGCATCGAGTACCAGCTGGAGGTGACCGGCGGCGGCCGGACCGAGCGGGTCAACGACCCGCTGAATCCCCGGCTGGCGCATAGCCCGGTCGGCAGTTCCTCGGTCTGCCACGCCAGCGGGTACCAGGTCCCCGAGTGGGCCAGGCCGGATCCGGACGCCCGTCAGGGCTCGCTGACCGACCTCAGGGTGGCCAGCCGGGCACTGCGCCGGGACTGCGCGGTGACCCTTTACATGCCTCCCCGGATCCTGCGTAATTCCCGGTATCCGTTGCTCGTGGTGCACGATGGCAGTGACTACCTGGAGTACGCGTCGGCCGGCCCGGTGCTGGACAACCTGATTCACCGGCTCGACGTGGCCGAGACCATCGTGGCGTTCAGCTCGCCCGGCGAGCGGCTGACCGAGTACGCCAACTCGGCGGCGCATGCCAGGTACCTGACCGCCGAGCTGGTGCCATGGCTGGAGGCCGAGTTCCCGCTGGCGGGCACGCCGGCCGGGCGGTGCCTGATGGGGGCGAGCTTCGGCGCGGTGGCGGCGCTGTCCACCGCGTACCGCTACCCGCGGGTGTACGGCTCGCTGCTGCTGCAGTCCGGCTCGTTCGTGTTCACCGATATCGGTCACGATCACGGCGGCGGGCAGGCCTTCGAGCCGGTGGTGAAGTTCGTCAACCGGTACCGGGCGGCGCCGCGGAAGGTCGCGGACCGGGTGTTCGTCAGCTGCGGCGTCTACGAGCCGCTGATCGTGCAGAACCGGTCCATGGTGCCGACGTTCGAGGCGGCCGGGATGGATGTTCGTTATGTCGAGGCCAGGGACGGGCACAGCTGGGAGAACTGGCGTGACCGGCTGCAGGAAGGGTTGTCATGGATATTTCCCGGTCCGCAGAAGTTCGTCTACGAGTGATCCGGTGATGGCGCGATGATGGCGGTCGAGCGGTGGTACTCCGGCCGGCTGCAGCGTGAGATCACGGTGGCCCGGTGGGGGACGTACGGCCGGCCGGTGCTGGTCTTCCCGTCGGCCGGCGGTGACGCCCTGGAGGTAGAGCGCAACGGCCTGGTCGGCGCGTGCGGCCCGTTGCTGGCCGAGGGCCGGGTCAAGCTGTACTCGGCGGACAGCGTGGCCGGGCAGGCGATGATCGCCAGGGAAGGCCCGGTGGAGCACCGGCTGTGGCTGCTTAACCAGTTCCAGGAGTGCATCCGCTGGGAGGTCGTGCCGGCGATCCATGCCGACCTGGGCGGCCGGGAGATGGACGTCATCGCCGCCGGGGCATCGATCGGGGCGTTCAACTCGGTGGCCGTGCTGTGCCGGTACCCGGACGTGTTCTCCGCGGCGATCGGCATGAGCGGCAGTTACCGGGTGGAGCACTTCTACGACGAGGCGTGGACGCAGGACCTGTACTTCGCTTCGCCGCTGCAGTTCGTGCCGGGGCTGGACGGCCCGCAGCTCGACCGGCTCAGGCAGCGGTTCGCGATCATCGCCGCCGGGCCGGCCGGTGGGAGGATCCCGGCGAGTCGTGGCGGCTGGCCTCGGTCCTCGGCGGCCGGGGAATCCCCAACCGGGTGGACGACTGGGGCCCTGGCTGGGACCACGACTGGCCCACCTGGCGGGCGATGCTGCCGCAGTACCTGGCCGAGCTGGCCTGACAACGACGGGGAGGCGCGGTGGATTTTGTGAATGGCGAAGTCCGGCACCTGGTCGGGCTGCTGCTCGGCACCGAGGAAGACTGGCCGCGGGCGTTCGAGCACCTGCTGGCCAGCGTCGGAACGGTCGCGGACAAGGCCAGGCCGCACGTGTTCGGCACCGAGCGGCTGACGATCGAGCCGTTCTCGCTCCGGTCGAAGCCGCGCACCGACCTCGTCGTGGACCGGCTCGCCTACTGGTACTACCACCCGCGGGAATGGCTGAAGAAGATCTCGCTGATGGACAACGTGTACCTGCTGAACTCCCCGTTCACGTTCCAGTCAATGGAAAAGCACGCGGCGTACTGCGCGATGATGCGGCTGGGCATGAAGGTGCCGGAAACGGTGCTGGTGCCGTACAAGAACCCGCCCGGCCATGACAAGTACACGTCCACCGCGCAGCGCTATAACAAGCCGTTCGACCTCGACGAGATCGCCGCGCAGATCGGGTACCCGCTGTACATGAAGCCGTACGACGGCGGCGGCTGGCGCGGGGTGTCCCGGATCCGCAATCCGGGCGAGCTGCACCGTGCCTACAACGAGTCCGGCGAGATGCTGATGCACCTGCAGGCGTCCGTGGAGGGCTACGACGTGTTCGCCAGGGCGCTGTCCATCGGAGCCGAGACGATGGTGATGAAGTTCGACCCGGGCGCGCCGATGCACAGCCGGTACCAGGTGGATCACGCATTCCTGACGCCGGAAGGCCGGCGCCGAGGTGGTGTCGATCTCGAAGATCATCAACGCGTTCTTCCGGTGGGAATTCAACTCGTGCGAAGTGCTGGTCAAGGGCAGCGAGATCTTCCCGATCGACTACGCGAATGCCTGCCCGGATGTCGCGGTGACGTCGCTGCACTATTACTTCCCGTGGGCGATGCAGGCGATGGTGAAGTGGGTGGTGTTCTGCCTGGTTACCGGACGGCGGCCGCGGCTCGACCTGGACACGCGGGCGTATTTCGACATCGGCGACAGCGCCGGCCTGTCCTACCAGGAGAAGCTGGCCGGATACCGGGCGCTCGCCGACGAGTACTTCGCGGCCGACTCCTACCGGGAGTTCTGCGAGTCACGGCTGCCGGATCTGGGCCGGCGGCTGCTCGACTGGGTCAGCGGGCCCGCCTTTGACGCGCTGCTGGTGGACACGGTCCGGGCGACATACCCGGCGGCCGAGCAGGACCAGTTCATGGCCCACTTCCGCGGCCTGGTCACGCTCTGGACCCAGGACGAGGCAGCACGCCGCCCGGGCTGAGCAAGGCCGCCGGCCCGGGCGGACATTCCTCGGGCGGGGGGGGCGGCGGCGGGCAGCCCGCGGGCCGGGCCGGGCTACCCGCCGAGGTGCTTGATGTCGACGGGCGGCAGGTCCTGCACGTCCTGCTTGGTGATGCTGAGCCGGATGCCGTCCTCGACGCTGGCCACCGCGCTGATCGGGATGGCCACTTCCTTGCGGCCCCACAAATGCCCCTCCTGCAGCAGGACATGGGTCACATGGTGATCGGCAGGGTCGATGACCAGGCCCTGGACCCGCCCTATCTCACCGTCGGCGGCATGGACGCGCTCGTCGCGGCGCACCTCCACCTCGCCCAGCGGCACCCGGTCGTAGGTGACCGTCTGTGATACCGCGGGCATCGCGACGCCCAGGCCGCCGGCCGTGCCGGTGCCGTCGCCCAGCCCGTAGTAAGGCCAGGAAGCCACCTGCTCCGGGCCGTAGGCGGCGTAGCCGCTGCTGCCGGGTATGAACTGGGTTTCCTCGGCGGAGTCGAGTTGCTCGAATGCCGTCATGGTGCAGCGGAGCCGGATCTGCCCGGTCGCCGGCTCGACCAGGTCGAGCGGGACCAGCAGGCCGAGCCCCAGCCGGTGCTTCGGCTCGACCACCAGGTGGGTCACCGCACGGGCAACCGGGTCGACGACAACGCGCCGCAGGGTGCCGCAATCGCCGTCGCTGCAGCTGACCTTGGCCCCGATGGTGAACTCCGCCGTCTCTGCCATGCCGTTACCTTCCCTGAGTCCCGAGTCGCTGCCCCGTATTTTGCCAGCACCAGAGCGTGCCGGTGCCCGGCGCGCCGCGGCCAGCCAGCGCGGGCGGGACCTTAGGCTCTGGCCTGCGGTTTAGCCCTGGCCCATGCTGGCAATGAGGCTGAGCGAAAGGGGGTGATGCGGATGAAGTGGTGGATACTGGCGGCAGTGGCCGCCGTCGCCATAGCGCTGCTCGCGGGCAAGGACGACATTCGCCGCTACCGGAAGATCAAGGCCATGTGACCGGCGGGTGCCTATACCGGGATGTTCAGCAGGGTACGGCCGCGCACGACGACCACGGTAAGGCGGGACAGGTCGTGCTGCGCTATCGCGGTGCCGCCCTGGACTAGCAGGTGAGCGGGGTGGCCGGGAACGCCGTACCCGGCGGCCGGCACGAGCCAGCCCATCACCACCCGCCGTTCGCCCGTCCGGGACACGGCTATCAGCTCACATTGCAGCGGCCCGCGGATATGCGACAGGTCGAGGGTGACCTGCGTGCCCCACGGCTTGGACACCAGGCCAACCGTGCCGGCCAGGCCGGTCCGGGGGTCGGTGGCCGAGTGCCGCACGCCCGCGACGGTGGCCGGGCGGGCGGCGGGCTGCTGCGCCGCCGCGATCCCGGCGGCCACCCCGCCGCCGATCAGCACCGCGCCGGCCGCCGCGCCCAGCACGACCTGCCAGCGGGTGCGGCGGCGCTGCGCTATCGCGCGCCGGTGGATCAGGCTGCTGACCTCGGGGCTGGCCGGCCCGGCCTCGCCGGGCTGGCCGGGCTCGACCGGCGCAACGCCGGACAGCATGCCGGACATCGGGGCAAGCTCCGCCAGTTCGGCCGTGCAGGCCGGGCAGTCCGCCAGGTGGGCCTCGAAAGCCTGCCGGTCCGGCTGCTCAAGCAGGCCGAGCGAGTAGGCGCCGACGTCGGTGTGCTCGCTCATGCCGACACCCCGCGTTCGGCCAGGACCAGCCGCAGGGCCCGGAGCGCGTAGTAGACGCGTGACTTGACGGTACCGACCGGAATGCCGAGGACCTCGGCGGCCTGATTCACGGTACGGTCGCGCAGGATCGTCTCGTTCAGCACCTCGCGATGGGCTGGCGAGAGCGCCTGCAGGGCGTCGGCCACGGTGACCCGGCGCAGCAAATCCTCCGTCTCATCGGCGACTGATGCCCTTTCCATCACGCCGTCCCCTGTCTCGGCCGGCCGGGCGAGTTTCTTGCGTTGCTCGTCGATCACGATACGCCGGGCCACGGTGGCCAGCCAGGGCATGAGCGATTCCGCGCTGCGATCGAGACGGCTGGCCTGCCGCCACGCCCGGACCATTGTCTCCTGGACGACGTCCTCGGCCTGCTGCCGGTCTCCCGCGGTCAGCCGCAGCACGAACGACAGCAGCGGGCGGTGGTACTGCCGGTACAACTCGGTCACGAGCAGGTCGTCGTCGGCCGCCTGGCCGGAACTGGCGCGGCCGAGCCGACCTCGAAGTGCCCCGGTTCCGCGGGCAGATCGCAGAGGGATCATCGCAGTGCTCCCGCGGTCGGTCCGGCCAGGTCAGCAGGCTGTACGCGGCAGCCCGGGGCCGGCGTTCAACGCGGCTCCGGGCGCCCCCCGCGGAAAATTTCTGGCCGGCGACTGAACTCCGCGCGCCTCACGTCGCGTACCCCTGCCTGACTGCACGCCTGGCCGCGCGACCGCGGGGCCGGGAAGACGGCACTGGCGGCGCAACCGACCGACCGCCAGCCAGAACTGGAGGGAACCAGCAATGAGCCGCACCAAGTCATTCACCCGGCGGGCGCTGACGTCAGCCACCGCGAAGCTGGGCGCCACCGCCGCGGCCGGCACCGTGGCCGTGGGCCTGGGCCTCGCGGCGGCATCCGGCGCGAGCGCGGCGACCAGCGGGCCGGAATCATTCTCGTTCGCGCTGCAGGCATCGCCGGGCATCGCGTCCTGCCTGCCGCACGCGGGCGGCCAGGTCACCATCACGCCGGGGAACCTTAACGACAAGATGCGGGTCTCGGTGCACGGCATGCCCGCCAGGACCGGGTTCGACCTGTTCGTGATCCAGACGCCGAACAAGCCGTTCGGCGTCTCGTGGTACCAGACGGATGTGAACACCGGCCGGCATGGCAATGGCACCGCCACCGTCAGGGGCATTTTCGACAAGGAGACCTTCTCGGTGTCACCCGGCGGGACCACGACGTTCGCGCCCACCCACCAGTACCACCTGGGGCTGTGGTTCAACAACCCCAACACCCCGTTCCGGCTGGGCTGTGAGGGGATGATCCCCCAGGCCCTGGTGACGCCCTTCAACGGCGAGCAGCACGCGGGCATCCAGGCGCTGAACACGGGTGAGTTCCCCGACGACGCCGGGCCGCTGTCCCACGTCAGCCGCTGACCGCCAGCGGGGGCGCCGTCCCGGCCCAGCCGGAATCTGGGCCGGGACGGCAGCACGCTCTCACCGCGGCCGAGCGCACCTGGCCCCCGCCTGGGCTGGCGCGCACCCTACGGGACGGCGACGGGAGGCCGCGCCGCGCCTCTGGCTCCCGGCCAAATGCGCCGGCCTGGCCCGCACCTGAAGGTGTCGGTTATCCTTAGCGGCGGTGCTTCCAAGGCACCCGGGTTGCCCTAACGCAGCGGCACGGAATAACTTAGCAAAGGGTGCGCCCGCGGCGCTGCGCCCATGGTTCATCCCTGCTAGGCTTAGCCACCTGTTGCAAATGGAATAACAGCGCTGTCTATTGCCACGGGAAGGGTCAGCAGTTGGGCCGGGGTGAGGTATCTTGCGCGCTGGGCGGCGCGCCGCCGGAGCGCCCTTTCGTGCCACGATTAGCACCCGCAGGGGATCACTGCGCTCACCGGGTGCCAGCGGGGAGGGCTGGCGATGTACATCCGGGTGCCGCTTGAGGACGGCCAGGAGCCTGAGGACGGCCAGGAGTTCTTTGTCGATGCCGGGTCGGCCGGCGACGGGGTAGTCCGAGCGGGCCGGACGGACGTGGCGATCAAGTCATCCGCTGAGACATTCGAAGCCAGCCTCGGCCGCGTCCGGAGCATGGCCGCGACGCTTGTCGAGCAACTGTCCGGCTTCCCCGCGGCCCCGGACCATATCCGCGCGGAATTCGGCATCAGCCTCGCGCTGGAAACGGGAATGGTGGTCGTCAAGGGGACTGGCGAGGCGCATTTCGTGATCGAGCTCGAATGGTCGCGGAAACAGGAAGGCTAATCCAGCCGGGTGCAGAACCCGGCTGGGAGCGCGCCACCGCCCGCGTGCTCGATAGGCGAGGCCTGCCGACAGGCGCCGCGTTCTTGATGCCGGGCAACCTCGTGTTGACGTGCGCGCACGTGCTTTCCGACGTGCTGGATCTCCGCGCCGACCAGCCGCTGCCCGCCGACGCCGAAGTAACAATCGACTTCCCGCTGGCCGGGGCAGCACGCGAAATACCTGCGCGAGTGCAGTTCAGCATGCCGGTGGCCGCTGATAACTCGGGCGATATCGCGATTCTGCGCTTAGCGGCCGGCCCGCCGGAGGACGCCGCCCCGTTGCGCGTGATCGCGGCCGATGACCTGGCCGGCCATCGTTGGCGAGCGTTCGGGTTCCCCCAGTACCGGGAAGCCGGCGAGACCAAGGATGCGGGCATCTGGACCTCGGGGACGATCCGCGGCCGGGAGGGCACCGGATGGTGGCAGCTCGCCGTGGACCCCGAGGAAGCCTTCTCGCTGGCGGAGGGCTTCAGCGGCGCCGCCGTCTGGGACGACGATTACGCGGGTGTCGTCGGAGTGATCGTCGCGGTCGAGTCGGATCCTGCCCGGCGTACCGGCTATGCGCTCACCGTCGAGGCCCTGGCCAGGGAGTGGCCGGAACTTCGCGCGCATCTGCTCACCGGATGCCCCTACCGCGCGCTGCGCCCGTTCACCGAGTTCGACTCCGGCGTCTTCTTCGGCCGGGACACCGAGACCGACCGGCTCGCCGAGCTTGTCACGGTGGAGAGCAGGCCGATCGTCCCCGTGCTGGGGCCATCGGGGGTCGGCAAGTCGTCGCTGGTGGGGCCGGCCTGCTGGCCCGGCTGGCCGAAGATGGCGGCTACCTCGCCGCCCGGGTGCCGCATGGCGTCCGCCATACCGCGGCCGAACTGCTGGCCTGGGCGCTCACCCCGCCGGGGACGGCCACGGCGCGCGGGGCGGCCTGGCGCGCCGAGTGGCAGGCACTCGCCGCGACCATCGCCGGGCAGGACGGGCTGGCCGCCGCCGCCAGCCAGGTTCTCGCGGGCCACCCGGACGGAACGCGCCTGCTGATCACGGTCGACCAGTTCGAAGAACTGGTATCCGCGGCACCAGACGTGGCGCATGAACTCGACGCGATGCTCGGGTCGGTGACCAGCCGCTGGCCTGACGGCACCCGCCGGGTGCAGGCCGTGGTCGTTACCCGCATCGACTTCCTTCACCAGCTCGCGGCGTTCCCGCACATCAACGAGGCGTGGCAGAGCACCAATGTGGTCGTGCCGCCAATGACCCGCGAGCAACTACGGCAGGTCATCAGCGCGCCGCTGGACGACCTGAAGGGAATCCGGTTCGCCGCCGGCGTTGCCGACCAGATCCTGCACGACACGCCTACCGGGCCCGGCGCGCTGCCGATGCTTGAATACACCCTCACCGAGCTGTGGAAGCGGCAGCAACGCGGGGTCATCACCGCCGCGGCATACCGCGACGTCGGCGGCGTCGACGGAGCCCTGGCCCGCAGCGCCGAACGCGCGCTGTGGGAACGTGCCGACGCCAGCGAGCACGCAGCCGTCGAACAGGTACTGATCCAGCTGGTCCGGCCCGGCGAGCAACTCGACGCGGGCGGCCGCGCCCCTGATACCCGCCGGGTCGCCAGCCGCGACGAGTTCGACGACGCGGGCTGGCACCTCATCCACCGCCTCGCCAGCAGCCGCATCGTGGTCATCACCCGCCAGCCCGCGGGGCCCGACACCGCGGAGCTGGCCCACGAGGCTCTGCTCAGCGCCTGGCCGCGGCTTGCCACCTGGGTCGACGACAACCGGGACTTCCGCAGCTGGCAGGAGGGCCTGCGCCGGGACATGCGGCAGTGGCGAACCCACGATCAGGACGGCAGGTTCCTGCTCGACGAACCGGACATCGCCGAGGCGGACGGCTGGGCACGGCAGCGGCAAGCCGAGCTCACCACAGCCGAGCGAGACTACATCACCGCCAGCGTCGCCGCGGCCGCGCACCGCCGTCGGCGCCGCCGGTACCGCTTCGGTGCCGCGGCGCTCGCGGTCATCGCCGTGGTGATCGTCGGCGTGATCGCCATTCAGCAGTACAACAACGGCAATGCCCAGCACAGGAACAGCCTTTCCGAGCAGATCGCGAGCGAGGCCGCCGGCCTGGACGCCACCCAGCCGAACCTCGCCAGGCAACTGCGGATGGCTGCCTACCAGATCGCTCCCACGCCGCAGGCCTACTCGAGCCTTTTCAGCGGACCAGACCTGCCAGGAACGATCAGGGTGCCCGGCGTAACCAATGCCGCGCTCAGCCCGGACGGCCACCTGCTGGCGCTGCTCGCTGTACAACGGGTGCGGCTCTGGGACACCGCCACCCACAGCGACCTCGCCGACGTGCCCGCGGCCGGCGGCCCCACCTCGGCGGCCTTCGGCGCGAGCAGCAAGGTCATGGCCGTGGGCCAGGTTAACGGGAGGATCGAGCTGTGGAGCCTCGCGCGGCCGCAGCACCCCGCAGCGCTCACCACCATCACCGGTTCGGCAGGCCCGGTGGAACAGGTCACCTTCTCCCGCGGCGGTCGCCTCATGGCGGCCGCAGGCTGGGACCACGACGTCCGCCTCTGGGACATGTCCGATCCGGCCCGGCCTAGCCTGCTGGCCGTCATCCCGGCCGGTACCGAGGTGGCAGCATCGGTCGCCTTCACCCGGGACGGGCGCCTGCTGGCCACAGCCGACTGGGACAACTCCGTCCGCCTCTGGGACATCACCACCCCGCAGCAGCCGCTGCCGCTGGCCGTCATCAACAACCGGCAGGTGGCACGCTCGGTCGTGTTCAATTTAGCGGGAAGCATCCTCGCCGTCGGCGGCGACAGCACCGTGAGTGCCGACAACATCCATCTGTGGGGGGTGGCGAACCCGCGCAGGCCGGTGCGGCTCGCTGCCCTCGTCGCCGGCACCTCTAACGTCGCGGCGATGGCGTTCAGTCCCACTGCCCCCATCCTCGCCGCCACCGGATCCGTCACCCCCGGGGCGGTCTCGTTGTGGAACATCGCCAGCCCGGCGCGCCCGGCCGCGCTGCCGCCGCGGAAGAGCGGGACCGATTGCGTGCTCTTCAGCCCTGACGGGCAGACGCTGGTGACGCTGAGCCAGGTGAACTTCTCGTCCCGCGCGCCCGACAATGACGCGGAGCTGTGGAACATCGCCGATCCACGGAATCCGGCGGCTGTCGCGACCGTGCCGGTCCCCGAGGGGGAGTTCGACTCGCTCGCCGTGTCACCGGACGCGCGCCTGCTGGCCGAGGCGGGGACCACCCTCTCGGGCGGCGGCCTGCCAACGCAACTCTGGGATCTCAGTAACACTCAGCTCCCGGTCCGGCTGCCAGGAGTGCCCGTCCCCGGGACGACCTCCGCCCTGGCCGTGCACGGCCATCGCCTGCTGCTGGCGGTCGGCGGAGACGGCGCGGTAACCGTGTGGGACGTAACGTCTTCGATCCGCCCGTTCCGCTTGGCGAGCTTCGTCATCGGCCGGCCAGGTGACACGGAACCGACGATCAACGTCGCCTTCAGCCCTGGTGGCACAGTCCTGGCCGCGCTTGGCGTCGACGACGGGATCATCCGGCTCTGGTCACTGAGCGACCTGGGGCACATTGTGCCGCTGCGGGCCCTTTCCGGCGCGCCGCTAGGCGGCGGCCAGATCAGCGTCGGTCCGGGCGGCCATACCGTCACCGACACGATGGACAACCAGGATGTGGGGTTCCCGTCCCGGACCGAGGTGTGGGACGAACGCGGTACGCATCCCTCGCAGCCGGCTAAGGTTCTCGGGCAGTCGATCGGCGAGCCGACCGTCACTGCGCTCGACCCCGTGGCCCCGATCCTGGCGACCGGGGACGGCAACGGCGTGGTGCGGTTGTGGAGCACGTCCCAGCCGGGGCGGCCGGCCCTGCTGGCCACGATGACCGGCACCACCGCACCGCAGAATGCCCTGGCGTTCAGCCCGGACGGCCGGATCCTGGGCGCGGGCGATGCCAACAACGCGGTTCACCTGTGGTCGGTGTCCGATCCCCGCGATCCTGCCGTGATCGGCACCTTCAATGCGGCAGCCGCAGCACAGCAATCCGCGCTGGTCGGCGTCAGCCTGCCGGTCGCGGGTTCGGGCGGCCGGCTCGCCGTGACCCTCGAGAATGACAGCGCGGTGAACATCTGGGACGTCAGCGCCAGCAGCTTGATGGGCCGGCTGTGCGCGAGTACCGGCGACGCGATCACCACCTCGCAATGGAATCAGTACATGCCGGGCCAGCCGTACCGGCCGCCATGCCAGCACAGCGGCTGACCAGCAGACCCGCCGCGGGCAACGACGCCGCAGTGGCCTAGCAGAAGGGACTACCCATGGTGAACGCGCTGGCACAGCGCCTGAGCGGACGCCACGGCAGGCAGCTGACCGCGGCCAGCACAGCCATCTTGGCTGTCGCCATCCTCGCGGTGGCCATCGCAGGCTGCGGCAGCTCCGTCGGCCAGCAGGCAACGCACCAGGCAACGCCGGCCACGCCGGCGCCTTCGCCCAGTCACCCAACATTCACGGCGTTCGCCGGGGCCTGGAGCGGCCATGACAGCGGCTTCGACATCCGGCCGGATGGCCGGTTCACCCTGTCCGAGCGGACCTACCGGACCTGCGGGCAGGACCCGCCGCCGTGCGACACGTTGTCTGGCAACGAGATCATCAACGGAGACAACGCTTCCGGGCAGCTCACCTCGGTATCCGGCGAGATCGCGTCCGGCAGCGTGGGCCAGAGCACCGATCCCGCTGACACCCCGGCCGGTCCGATCACGGTCACGCTCGATCCGTCCACGGACACGATCAGCGCTCATATCGGCTCCGCTGGCACGCCGGCCACGATCTTCTGCGGTCCAAGCGCGCCCGCCGGCGAATGCGGCGCCTGAGGATTCCCGGCAGCCGCGGAGCTCACCGGCGATCGACGGCTCCGGACGTGGGCGTATTGACCGGGTTCGGGCCGGGGTCATCGAGGACCGCCTTGGTTTGGGGTCCGGCGATCCCGTCCGCCGGAACAATGCCGTGTTCCTGCTGGAAGGCTCTGACGGCCGCCCGGGTCGCGGGACCGAATCTGCCGTCCGCTGGCAGGCCGGCGCCGTCATCGGCGTTCAGTTCGGTCTGCAGTTGGTCCACGCAACCGCCGTGCTGCCCCTCCGCGAGGGTAGGGCAGCTGCGCAGCCGCGACGGGGAGGGTCTGCTGCTGGGAGCCGGCCCGGTCGGATTAGGCAGATGCGCCTGGTGGTTCGGGGTGAGCAGCATTACCCAGGCCGCGGCCGCCGCGCAAAGCACGGTGACGAGCCCGCCGGTCGCGGCGCCGATGGCGAAGGCCCGGCGTTCGCGGAGATACTCGGTGCGCCGCCGCTCGCGCAGCAAGGGCGGCAGTGCGGCGCGCCGCGCGGCCCAGCTATTGCACGGCGCTGCGGCCAGGCCAGCCGTCGGGAGGAGGAGCAGCCCGGCAAGCAGCGGCCCGCCCGGCTGGGTGGCTTTGGTCAGCGCCGCGGCGATGCCGGCCATGCCGAGCAGGGCCAGCGCGGATTCGGCCCAGTTTGCCCTCAGCGCCTGCCACCATTTCGCGCGCTCGCTGGTCTTCGGGGTGCGCAGGAAGGCCGCCTTGCCCGCGAACAGGCCAAGCACTGAGGCCCGCGCCACCACGAGGGAGGTGGACTGCCAGATGAAGAAGGCGCCGACTGCCTCGCGCCAGGAGGCGCCGGTACCCCGGCGGAGCAGCGCCACCACCCGCACCAGCCCGAGCGCGAAAAGCACTGGCACAGTCGCCAGCAGGGGCGGGGTGAGCTTGCGGAACGTCTCGCCGCTGCCTACCGCCAGATCGGCGGCACCGGCGAGCAGGAAGCCGAAAAAGACCAGCCCGAGCAGGTCGCCATACCACTGGATCCCGCCGGCCAGGTAAGCCCACCGCTGTGCGGCGGACAGGTGGTTGCGCTTCGAAACGCGGCCGGGAATCAGGGACCGCCAGTGCATGCGCAGGATCTGGATCCCGCCGAAGCACCATCGGTACCGCTGGCCTTTCAGTGCTTCGAAGGTCAGCGGCATGATGCCGTGGCCCCACGACCGGTCCAGGTGCAGGCCCGACCAGCCGGCCCGGAGCAGGCGCAGTGACAGCTCGGCGTCCTCGGTGATGCACCACTCGTCCCAGCCGCCGAGCTCGTCCAGCGCCACCCGCCGGATGAGCCCCATGGTGCCGGCGAAGATGGCACCGTCGTGTTCATTGCGTGACGGCTGAGAGATGGCGAAAAAGTACTTGTAGGAGTGGTACAGCCGCCGGTAGTAACGCGCCTGCGTCCAGTCGCGGTAATCCTGCGGTGCCTGGACGAAGCCGATCCAGGGGTCGGCGAAGGCCGGCCCGCAGCTGCGCAGGAATCCCGGCTTGATCTGGTAGTCGGAGTCCACCACGCCGATCAGCTCAGCCCGCGGATCCGTCAGGTGCCGCAGCGCGTAGTTCAGCGCGCCGGACTTGTAACCCGGCCAGTTCTCCAGGTGGGCGAACTTGACGCCGTGCCGGGCGCACCATTCCTGGACCGGGCGCCACAGGGCCTCATCGTCGGTGTTGTCGTCGATCAGGATGACCTCGTACCGCGGGTAGTCGATGCGCACCAGGGAACGCAGCGTCTCGATGACCATGTCCGGTGGCTCGTTGTGGGCCGGGACGTGCAGGCTGATCATCGGCAGGTCGCTGTCCGGCACGGCCGGTAAGGCGCCGGGAATGACCCGTCTGCGCCAGTGTTCGGTGCCGAGCGCCTGGCAGGTCTCCCACAGGTAGGCGCACGAAAGCACGGCGGCGAACAGCTCGAAAATCCACAGCAGCAAGCCGCCTGCGGTGCTGGCCGTCCCGACCGGCTGGCGAAGGTCCACCCGAGCGTGATCGTCAGGTAAACGACGATGAGGAAGATGCTTGACGCCCAGCACAAGTGGGCCCGCGCATTCCAGCGGCGGGTAGCAGGGAGCCAGGCCAGGCTCGCGAACACCACGCCAGCGATGCCGACCGTCCGGTCGTGCCCGGGATCCCTGAGTAGCGTCACCGACACCATGACCACCGCTGCGACTGCCGTTACGGCGATCACCGCGAGCACGAGCCGGCGGCTGGCCGGCCACCCCCGGCCGCTGTACGGGTGTGCCGCTCCAACGGCATGACCAGGCCGGCGAAGCCCAGCAGCGCCGCCAAGATACCGGCTGATAGCAACGCAAGCATTACCAACCTCCATCGCTAGGTACTGGAGTCCAAAGACGCGAAAACTGAGCCAGGTTCTTCCTGAGCGTCAAACTCGAACTTGTCCCGCCGGGCCGGGTGGCGCATTCCGGACACCACCGCTGGAGCCGCTGATCGGGTTTTTACCCGGCGCAGGGTTCATTCCGGTCATGCTTGCCACACCTAGTTCCCGAACGTAATTGGACTGCTGTGACTCACCTACGACAGGGATGCCCGAAAAGGTTCACTGCTGATTTTGCGCTAAGCGCACGGCATGCCCGCGAGCCTGGCCCGGGGATGACCAGCGGCCAGTGAACAGGTCCCCGGGGGGTGCTCCGTGACACGCGGACGATCTTCATCGTGGGGAAGTCGCGGGGACGCCAGCCCTAGCTGCTTTGGTTCACTCGGCCGACGCGCTACAGGTGTTCTGACAGCCAGGCATGCACCTCGGGTACACGATCCTGCAGTAGCGTCAGGTGCCCGTCGTCCTCGAGCAGCCGGGCCTCGACGCCGGGAATGTGCGCGGCCAGCCATTCGCCGTGGCCGAACGGCACGAACATGTCCTGCCTGCCGTGCAGCAACAGGACCGGGACAGTGATGCCGGACAGGTCAAATCCCCACGGCCTGACCATGCAGTTGTCGTCCCACCATCCCTGGCTGCCGGGCGCCAGCCCGTCCTGCATGGAGGACATCAGGTACTCGGCCAGCTCGCCGCGCAGGACCGCCGCATCTGTCGGCGTGAGCAGCGATTCAATCCCCCTGGCCGCATCCTCTGCCGACGCGGCCAGCATCTCCTCCCGGTCCTTGTCCGTCTTTGCCCTGGCCGCAGCCTCGTCGGTGAGGACCAGGCGGGTGTCATCCACGTTGTCCTGGCCCATGCCAGCGAAATAGTCAAGCCCATCGGCATCGAACGGGGCCAGCGAGGCAAGCGAGGCGGCGGCAGTCACCAGGTCCGGGAGCAGGGCAGCGCACGCGAGCACGTGCGGACCGCCGCCTGAGATGCCCCACGTTGCCAGCCGGGCGATGCCGAGCTCGGCGCAGATCGCGCGGACATCGGCGGCGCAGTCGGCGACGGTGCGTCCTGGCTGGGCCGAGGATCCTCCGTAGCCCGGCCTGTCGTAGCTGATCAGCCGCAACCCGCGGGAGGCGGCATCCCGCACGTTCGGGCCATAAAGGAGCCTGGAGTTCGGCGTGCCCCCATGGACCAGCACCGGTCGGCCAGCGGGATCACCGCGATCCTCGACAGCCAGCGTCCGGCCGTCCGGGGTGCGAACTGTGCGCTGCACGCTGTCTCCTTTGCTCCGCGCCGTGTCCACCTTAGCCATCGGCGCACGGGTGACGTTAGAGCAGGTAGTTGCCGGCGGCAGCGCAAGCCGGGGACGACCTCCGGAACGCCAGGCCGGCCAATGTGGTGAAATTGTGCGCAAATGACCAAAGGTATTCACGGCAGCGATGCCAGGCCACGTGCGCGGCGTGGGGATGGTGAGAGGCAGCGCGGCAGCGACATGTCCAGCGCGCAGTTGTATGACACCATCGGAGCCACTTACACCGTGACGCGGCGCACCGAGCCGCGGATCGCCGCCAGGATCTGGGCTGCGCTCGGCGAGGCGCGGACGGTATTGAATGTCGGGGCCGGCACCGGCTCCTACGAGCCCCCCGGCCGTCACGTCACCGCGGTGGAGCCGTCGGCGGTCATGCGTGCGCAGCGCCCCGCAGGCGCAGCGCCGTGCGTGGCTGCCGCCGCGGAGCGCCTTCCGTTCGAGGACCAGTCCTTCGACGCCGCGATGGCTTTTGCCACCGTTCATCACTGGCAGGACCCGATCGCGGGCCTGCGCGAGATGCGGCGCGTGGCTCGCCGCGTGGTGGTGTTCACGCACGACAGCAGTGACACCGGATGGCGTCGCCGGTTCTGGCTGACTCGTGACTACCTGCCCGAGGTCGCTGACCTCCTCGTAGGGCGGCCTTCGCTGACCGAGCTGGCCCGCGCGATCGGAGCCCGCACGGAGCCGGTGCTCATTCCGTGGGACTGCGCGGACGGCTTCTTCGAGGCCTACTGGCGCCGGCCCGAGGCGTACCTGGACGAGAATGTCCGTCGCGGAATATCGGTCTGGACCAGAGTCGGGCCGGACGCCGAGCAGCGGGCAGTGCGCAGCCTCCGTGATGACCTCGCCTCAGGCCGGTGGGCGGCACGCAACCGCGACCTCGTCGATCTCGAGGCCGCAGAGCTTGGCCTTCGCCTGCTTATCGCCTGAATCCCGCCGCAGACGGGGTACAACCCGCCTGGCTGTGCACCGACCACGCCGCGGACCTGGACCTGACCGCCGCCTGCCCGACGCTCGCCGGCCAGGGCTTCGTGCGCTACCCGGTCGGCTGGCTGGTTGGCGCAATCGCTGCCTGAGCGTCGCGGACTCCTGCCAGCCGCGCGAAACCGAGGGCAAAGTCGACGAGATGGGCCTGGGTATGACGCAGTTCACTGCGGCAGGCAATGTTGTCGGGCCAGGCGGATTCCTGGCCGTCGGGGTGCGCTTTCTCGAACTCGCGCAACCGCGGGTGCCACTTCGACAGGAATGGCCGCAGTTCGTGGTTGAGCATCGTGACGGCCAGGTGCTCGACGGTCTGGCCGCCCGAGACTGGCACCGAAGGCCGGCTGGCCTTGAGCGTGTCCCGGGTCGTCGCGAAAAGGCCGTACAGCGAGGTCAGGGCCTCGCGAATGAATCCTTCTTGCTCGGTCAACGGCTGCGTGGAGATCCGGGTAACGGTCTCGATATATAGTTTCCACGCCACCTGGCGGGCGTCATTGTTGACAACGAACGTCAGCTCGCTCACCTGCGGAACCGTTATCTTGACCTCAGTGAGCTGCGCCGCACGCCAGTACTGCTGCAGCACGAGAACCGATGCCGCACCTGCGGCTGCGCCAATGATGATATACAAGTTGCGGCCGGTCACGTGGGCGATGGTGAACACCACAAGGCCGACGATCGCGCCTATTACCGCTGCGGTAGCTATTTGAGCTGAGCGTTTGTTAAATATCGGTCTTATCATGGCCGGAATTCAAGGTCTGGGCTCTGGTCAGATCGGGTTGCTGGGACGTCCGTGTTTCCCCATGGCGCTCCCGTCTAACGGCAGCCCGGGCGCGCCGCGCCGGCAACCGGAAGCTGCCGCCGTGGCGTTGTGCTCAGCGTAGTGTGCGCGGACACGATCCTTGGGCGATCCAGGACACTAGAGGCGATCCAGGACACTAGAGGAGGCCGTCATGGCGGGCGAGGTCATCACGGTATACGCCGGCCAGCAGCCACCCGCCTACTGGGACGCCTGCGTGCTCGTCGCCGGGCCTGCGCCAGGCCCGAAAGCGTCGGCCGCGCCCTGGCAGCCTGAGGTCATCGCGTTGCTCCGGGAGCGCTGGGCGAGTGACGGGCGGCTCGTCGTGTTCGTTCCCGAACAGGCCAGTGCCGCCCGCGACGGCATCGCCGGCTCGCTGATCGACTGGTATGACCACGCGGTTGATGTTGCCGATGTGGTGATGTTCTGGTGGCCGGATGACGTCGGTCCGCCCGTGCTGTCTATGTACCTGGCGGGATGGAACGATAGCCAGCGGGTGGTGCATGGCACACCGCCGCACACGCCGCAGAGCCGCTACCTGCTGCAGTACGCCGACCGCCATGCGATGTCCGTGGCGACCACGCTCGCAGGCACTGTTCGCGCCGTTCTTGACAAGATCGGCGCCGGCGCGCACCGCAGCGCTGGTGAGCGCGAGGTTCCGCTGCATGTGTGGCGCTCCGACAGCTTCCAGCGCTGGTATGCCGCCCAGACCTCCGCCGGAAACACGCTGCTCGGCGCACGGCAGGTGTGGACATTCAGCACCGGGCCGCGCAAGCAATTCGTGCTGTACTGGGCGCTGCACGTCCGCGTCTACGTGCGGGCCGAGGACCGGGTCAAATCCAATGAGGTGGTCATCTCCCGCCCCGACATCTCGGTGCTGGCGCTCTACCAGCCCGGCGCCACCATCGATGACACGATTATCGTGCTCGTGCGCGAGTTCCGCAGCCCCGCGTCCACCCCTGACGGCCTTGTGCATGAGCTACCCGGCGGCTCCGGACCCGCCGCAGCCGATCCGATTGATCAAGCCGTCAGCGAAGCCGAGGAAGAAACAGGACTCGCCATTGACGTGCAGCGCCTCCGGGCCCATGGCGACCGCCAGCTCGCGGCGACCCTGTCCGCACACCACGCCCGCCTGTTCGCGGCCGAAATCACCGGTGACGAGCTCGCCCGGCTGCGTGCCACCCGGCCGGAGCCGCACGGAGCCAGCGGTACCGAACAAACCCGGACCGAGATCGCCACCTTCGGCGAGCTCCGCAGCAGCCGCCTCGTGGACTGGGCGACACTCGGAATGATCGCCGAGGTCCTGCTCGATCAGGCGACAATGCCGCCGCCATGACCACGGGGCCGCCGCAACACTCCGCACCCCGATGGTGCGGCAGATGCAGCGGTGCGCTATGAGCCGGAACTTGAAGGCCCCTGTGCATCCCGGTATTGGCGTGAAATCCTGAAGATGTGGGTCAGCCGGCTGTTCCGGCGGCACCAGGCCAGAGCATGGCGCCGCCGTCGAAAAGGTACGCGGCCTTCATGTCATACAGCCACAGTGGCAGCGCGGACATCGCCCCGGCACTGCAACACGGACTGCGCGCGCTTGGCAGGTCCTGGTTTCGGGCCCCGGACCTGGCGATCTTCCGGGACAATACCGGGCTGGCGGCGACACCGGCGCTGTGGCCGACCATCGAGCGAGCCCTGGCCGATTCTCGCTGGCTGATCCTCCTCGCGTCACCCGAATCAGCCGCCTCCCCCTGGGTCGCCAAGGAGGTGCAGTGGTGGTTGCGGCACCGTTCCCCGCATGAGATCCTGCTCGTCCTGACCGGTGGCAGCATCGTGTGGGATCCGGCGCTGAGCGACTTTGACGCTACCGGTACGACCGCCATCCCCAGGGAGTTGCTGGGGGCCTTCGACGAGGAGCCATTGTGGGTTGACCTGTCCTGGGCTCGCACGAACGAGCGGCTGTCCTTGCGCCACTCCACCTTCCGGGAATGCGTGGCCAAACTCGCCGCCCCCATCCGCGGCGTCAGCCAGGAGTCGCTCCTCGACGAGGACGTGCGACAACAGCACCGGATGGTGCGGCTGCCGCACCGGATGGTGCGGCTGCGCAACCTCGCGGCGACTGTCCTGTGCGTGCTGACCGTTGTCGCGGCCGTCTCGGCGGTCGTCGCCGTAGGGCAGCGCGACCTGGCCCGCCGCCAGCGGGACATCGCCGTATCCCGCCAGCTCGCCGCGGAGTCCGCCACCATCGCCACCACGCAGCCGGATCTCGCCCTCCTGCTCGCCGCCGAAGGCGTCCGGCATCGGCCGACCACCGAGGCGCGGGCCGCGCTGCAGTCCGCGCTGAGCACCCCGATGCACCCCTCGTGGCGGCTGACCGGACCCACCGGCATCGTCTCCGATGTCGCGTTCAGCCCGGACGGCCGGCTCGTGACGAGCAGCGGGGCGCACGGCGAGGTCTGGGTTTGGCGAGCCGCCGACGGGACCCGCGCGATCGGCCCGCTGTCGCACAGCCCCGGAACCGTCTACTCCGTGGCCTTCAACCGTGACAGCTCGCTGATCGCCTCCGGTGGGGAGGACGGGACCGTCCGGGTGTGGCAGGTGTCCGATGGACGGCCTGCCTTCGCGCCCGCGCAGGTGAGTGCGCCGGTGAACGCGGTCGCGTTCAGCCCCGTCGCGGACCTGCTGGCGGCCGGCGACGGCGACGGGAACATCCGGGTGTGGGACACCCGGACCGGCCGTCTGACCGCCGCCGCGCTGGACGACCGGACAGGCGTCACCACGCTGACGTTCAGCCAAGATGGCGGCGAGCTCATCGTCGGGAGCTTCAGCGGCAAGGTCCGCCGGTGGCGTACCACCGATCTGAAGCCCGTCGGGCAGACCCTGCGCGTCGGTCCGGCCACGCTGGCCACCGGCGTGCAGTCGCTGGCGGTTAACCGCAGCGGCGACCTGCTAGCCACCGTGGACGCCGCCAACGTTGTGCGACTCTGGGACCTGCCGAGCGGACGCCGCCACCAGCCCGCGCGTATCGAGGCGCCTAGAGTCGAAGCGGTCGCGTTCGCCCCGGACGGCACGACGATCGCCACGGCCAGCTGGAAGGACGCCCGGCTGTGGGACACCGATACCGGGCGTGCGGTCGGCGTACCCTTCACCGGCTCGACGGACTACCTGCTGGCCCTTGCCTTCAGCCCAGACGGCCGCCGCCTCGTCACCGGCGGCGCGGATGGCGTACCTCGTATCTTCGACGTCGCCGTCCGGCAGCCGGTCGGCCACGCGGTGGTGGACACCGGGTATATGTACGACTTCGCCGTAGCGCCCACCGGCCGCACGCTCGCGGTCGGGGCGTCGGGGCAGGTAAGCGTGCGCGACCGGTCGACAGGCAAGCTCCTCGCCGGTCCCTGGCCGACGGTCGGGGGTACCCGCGTCGCGTACTCGCCGGACGGCTCCCTCGTGGCCTTCGGCGACAGCCGCGGCGCGGTACGGCTCCGGCCGGTGGCCGCTACCGGCGGGGCTGCGCGCGACCTGAGCACCGGGTTCGACGTCTACGCCATCGCCTTCTCCCCGGACGGCAGGACGCTATACGCTGCGGGGTTCGACGACGTGGTCCACTCCTGGGACGTGGCCACCGGAAGACCGTATCCCGACCTGAAGTCCCGCGATGACAAGGGGTTTTCCGACCTCGCCGTGGACCCGACCGGCCGGTACCTGGCCGGCGCTACCTTCGACGGGCCGCTGCAGCTGTGGCAGCTGCCAGGTGGCCGGCTGGTCTCCTCGCTGTCGCGGGCCGGGGGCAAGGAGGCCTCCACGGCGGTCGCGTTCGCCCCGGACGGGCGTCACCTGGCGCAGGGCACCAGCGAGGGCGCGGTACGCGTGTGGGACGTGCGATCCGGGGCCGTGACCTGTGTCCTTGAGGGCCACAAGAGCGGGGTGGAATCGGCCGCGTTCACCCCGACCGGATCCCTGCTCGCGACCGGGGCAGACGACGGCAGCGTACAGCTATGGGATCCGGCCGCCTGCGCGCCGGCAGACGCGCCGATGCTGGGCTTCGGCGACTCCATCGCCAGCCTGGCGTTCGCGCCGGACGGCCGGGAACTACTCGTCGGCAGCCGGGACGGCGTGGTGCGCGGCGTGGCGGTGCCGGACCGGTGGCTGCGCCAGGCGTGCGAGTTGGCCAGGCGCAACCTGTCCCGGTCCGAGTGGGCCCAGTACGCGGCCGGGGCGTACCACCGCACCTGCCCGCAATGGCCGGCGGGCACCAAATAGGCGAGGCTGCTCTCCGCACCCGGTGGGTGCCGCTGGCCCGCTCTTACCGCAGACCTGGCGATGTTAAGGAACAACCCGAGATGACCATCCCACACCACCGCCCGCAGGAACGGCCCTCCGGTTGTTGTCTGGGGGATTTAAACCGTTCGCATTCTCGACGTGTCCGAGGAACCATGGCTGAGCGTCTGACCACCCAACAGTCCGGGCACTCGCGAACTACCTGAAGCTGCTGGCCTACTGGTGGTGGCTCGACTGGCATTACTTCGCCGGGTGCACCGTCCGGGTGTTCTAGGCTGACTGGTGATGGTAAAGCGGAGGCCCGTTAGCCTGGAGGCGATGGCCAAGCACCATGCCGACATCGCCCTGGCGGAGCGTTTCGACAAACTGTTCGCGCAGGCGCAGGCGGCCGAGCAGGCGCTGCGTGGCGCGCAGGCGAACGGCGCACGCGAGGAGGATCTGTACAGGGCCGCGAAGCGCCTGGACAGCACACTGACCGCCGTCATGCGGGCCGCGTTCGCCGCGCAGCGCGCGGCGATCGGGCCACGCGGCTACGACGACCGTATCTACCGGCGCAAGGCCCTGGCCACGCCCACGGTGCGGACCTGGGCCATGGAGGCGGAGCGCCTGCTCACACTGCGGGAGAGCCACCGGCTGACAGGAATTCCGCGGCTGCCTCATCGGCCGCCGCCAAGAAAGAAGACCACCGCGACAACCGAGGAAACCAGCAAGGCTTTGGGGGTGCCGGTGACGGCAGGACCGGACGCTGTCGACAGTAGCTCAGCGCTGGCCGCATCAGTGGAAAGCATCAGTTCCGCTGTTGATATGCACGCGAAGCGCGATGACGAGTACCGGAAGTTCCGCCTAGCTCTTGAGCAAATGCAGACGCAGGTACATGACATCGAAAACAGACACGACACAATTACGACTATCGCACAGCAATTCTTGGTCATTGACGTCGCAATCGTAGGCATTATGGCTGCAGCGGCACTTGGGGTTGAACAGATCAGGCTTCAGCTGACTCAGCTCTTCCCGCAAGGTGTACCGGTGGGCGATGCAGCGCTCGCGCGGGGTGGGCTAATCGGGATCGTAATACTCGCAGCAGGTGCGATTGTGAGTGCCGGCTGCGCCGCTGCTGGTTTTCTGGGAGAGAAGACGGATCTAGGGCCGAGCGCAGATGATCTAGCGAAGCAAACTGCCGGGTTCTCTGCCGCTGATCAGACGGCAACGGCTGCCGTGGCATGGCGCAGAGCGCGCGACCCAGCCACCCAGCGCCTCCAGTCTGCCAGGAGGTGGCTGAACGCTGCTGTCGGCACTCTTATCCTGGGCGTCGCCGCAGCGCCTGTGGTGGCAGTCCTCGTGTGGACGTGACGAACTGCGTTACCATGGGAGCGTGGGTAAGAAGCGTCGGAGAGCCGGTCGCAGCGGTACGGCGCCTCAAGGCGAAACGGTGGACCTGGATGTCAGCGCGCTCTTGGCGTCCCTCCCCCCCGAACGTCAAGAGGCAGTGACCCGTGCCGCACAGCATACGGCGCACGTCATTCTTACGCAGGGCGCGGTCAAAACGACGGTCTCCGAGGAGAAGCTGCCGTCTGAAGAGACAGCAGGCGCTGCGCACGAGGCAGTGGCGTCCGCGTAGGACGCGAGCTCGTACGGGATCGACTAACTCGCGCAACTCCCGTCCGAAGTTCTTGCGGCCGCACGCCTGCGTGGGCTCTGGAGTGACATTGCAGACCGACAAGCACCTCCGTCTTGGTGTGAGCTACAGTCCCGCCCGATGCAACGGTTGGCTTGACGTAAGCCGCTTACCGGCGTCTCCGGCCCGCAGCCCTTCGCAGGACCGTCCGCCGGCCCCGGGCGTGCGCGCGGGCACCGCTTATCGACCATGCCGGACCCGGCGGCGGCGATCACGCCAGCGAGTTTCCTTGCTGCTCTCGGAGATGCTTGGCTGCTGACCGCCGACCAGCGGGCCCGGCTCGTCCCGACCGTCGAGGCCGCGCTGAGCACTGGGTGGACGCCGGACGAGGGCGTACTGCTACGAGAGCCAGCTGAGCGCCGCCGGGCTGCCAGCGTTTCCGCTGGTCAGGGGTGGAGCCGCCTATCGGAATCGAACCGATGACCTGTTCATTACGAGTGAACCGCTCTGCCGACTGAGCTAAGGCGGCATGCCGTCCCGGGAGACGGCAGCGCAAGGAGTCTACCGGTCGGCGGACCGGCCCGGCCCGGGCATGTACTTGGCCTCGTAGGCCTGCCGCGACCCGCACACGCTGGCCCGCGGGCACGCGCAGCGCCGGCCGTCCTCGGACAGCTTGACCACGACCTTGTCGGCCGGCACGCTGTGCCCGACTACCGTGCCGGGCCCCTCCGGCGTTTCCACGCTGGCGCCCAGCTTCGGCGCCTTCCGCTGGAAATCCTGGTAGAGCGGATGCTCGTACTTCAGGCAGCACATCAGCCGCCCGCACGCGCCGGCGATCCGCAGCGGGTTCACCGGAAGCTGCTGATCCTTGGCCATCCGCACCGACACCGGCTCGAAGTCCTTGAGGAATGTGGAGCAGCAGGTGTCTCGCCCGCACGGCCCGATCCCGCCCTGCAGCCTGGCCTCGTCCCGCGGGCCGATCTGGCGCAGCTCGACCCGGACCCGCAGCCGCTCGGCCAGAGTCCCGGACCAGCGCGCGGAAGTCGACCCGGTGCGGCGCGCTGAAGTAGACGGTGAGCACGTTGCCGGCGTCCACGTAGTCGACGGCGATGATCTTCATCGGCAGCCCGTGCTCGCGGACCAGCCGCCGGGCGGCCACCCGGCCCTCGGCCCGCCTGGCCCGGTTCGCCTCGTCCCTGGACAGGTGCTCGTCGGTAGCGAGCCCGGCGCAGACGGGCAGCCCGTCAATCTCGTCGCTGACCCATTGCGGCGCCCAGATGCACTCGGCGACCTCCGGGCCCGCGTCGGTGGGGACGAGCACCTTGGTGCCCACGGACGGCGTGTACTCCCCCGGATCCAGGTAGTACAGCCGGCCGTTCCGCCGGAAGCTGACCGCCATCATCATGCCCACGGCCCCCACATTACGGGCAGATCACGAAACCCGCCGCAGCGGGAGCGCGGTCACCAGGTCTCGGCGGCGATCCTGCCGTCCCTGGGCTGCACGGGGACGAGCCGCCGGCGGGCAATCCAGCCATTGAAGCCGTTGTACCCGTGGCTCGACAAGCCGCCGTTGATCATCCAGTGCTGGCCTGCGGCATCGGGGATGAGCGCCAGGAAATCGGGGCTGGTATTGGTCTCCCAGGTCGAGCCCAGGCGGCGGCTGTAGAGCACACCGAGCTGCCGGCCGGTGCGGACGGAGATCTGCCGGACGGAGAGATGTTCGGGGACCGCGCCGCCGCCGTACTTCGAGCCGACGACCTTGCCGGTCAGCACGATCGCGGTGATCGTCGCGCCGTCCGGGCTGATGAATGCCTGCGCGATATAGGGATACCGCGCCGACTGGCGCAGCAGCAGGCGGCCGCTGCCCAGCTGGCCGCCGGCCGCGGCCGGATCAACCTCCCACACCTCGGCGTGCCGGGATGCGGCCGGGCCCTCGTCGCAGATCTCGTCATTCATCGACGTATACCGGCACCACTGCCCGAGTACCACCAGCTGGCCGCTGTCGGTCCAGGACAGGCTGGCCACGCCGAACCCGGATCCCAGCGCGTGCACCGCGCCGTGCCAGACGCCCTTGGTCCCGGTCCGCGTGTTAATGGTAAAGATCTGGTCCGCAGGCCCCGGGGGGTAAGCCTTGTTCGGATTCGGGTGCACGACGTAGAAGCTGATCCCGACCGCGAGCTGGGATCCGTCCGGCGACGCGGCCAGCGCGTCGGCCCACTGCCCGGCGCGCAGGATGCCGCCAGGGACCGGCGCGAATCCGGCGATCTGGCCAGAGCTGGTAAGCCGGAACCGGTAGATGCGCTCCCGGCCCGCGCCGCGGCGTTCGCCGGCCACGAAGTACGTCCCGCCGGCGGTGGACGCGACGGTGGCATCCCCGGAAGTGTTCGGCCTGGGAGCCAGCACCGTGGCAGTCACCGCGCCGGTGGCCGCCGACCGCACCACGACCTTGCCTTGCAGGTCCGCCACCACGTAATAGCGGTGTGGCGGGCTCGCGGTGCCGGACGGCCCGCCCGCGCTGCCGGACCGGGGCAGCCAGTCGGCCACCGCGACCGCGAGGGCCACTACCAGCAGCAGGCTGGCCGCGGCGGCGGCCGGCGCCGCCCAGGCCCGGTGAGTCCAGCGAGCCAACTGAGCCCGGCGGCGCTGCGGGACGGCCAGCGGGCGCAGCGTTTCCTCGCGTACGCCGCGTGCGGCCGCGCCAAGCGCGTCGGTGAGCCTCTCTTCGGTCCTGGTCATGCCTGCTCCCCGAGCTTGCGGGCCAGCGCGGCCAGCGCTCGCGCGGCGGTCGACTTCACGGTGCCAGTGCTGACGCCGAGCACCGACGCGATCTCGGCCTCGGTGAGGCCGAGCCAGTAGCGCAGCACCAGCACCTCACGGCGGCGCGGCGGCAGCACGGCCAGCGCCGCGAGCACCTGCCTGCGGTCGTCGGCGAGGATTACCTCATTTTCGGCGGAGTCCTGCAGCGCATCGCGGACCACCGATTGCCCGGAGATCCGGAACCGGCGGGCAACCGCCCGGCGGCGCAGCGCGCTGCGGCAGCCGTTCAGCACCGCCGCCCGCACGTAGGCAACCGAGCCGTTACCGGCGGGCAGCCGGCCGCGCAGGCAAAGCCGGGTGAAGACGTCCTGCACCACGTCCTCGGCGGACGGCCGGTCCCCGACCAGCAGGACCGCGAGCCGTACTAGGTCCGCGTGCTGTTCGCGGAACAGCACGGCCACGTCCGGGGCCAGTCCGCCGGATGCGGCCCGGACGGCCCCGGGCGCCTCAGGGCCGCTGGCCGGCATCAGGTCCCCGGTCGCGGGAATGCCGCCGCCGGCGGGCAGGTGGTAACTCATACCTCTTGCACGCCCGGCGCGGGATTTGGTTGCTCACGCGCCCGGACAGCAGCCCGGGCCGCGCCGCCCGCCACGCCCGGTGAACCCGCTCAATGTGGCATTGGGCGGGTCTGGTGCCGTTGAACTTCATATTCAATGGGTTGGGGATGCGCACGGGATGGGGCCGGGTTAGCCGGCCGCGAGAGCGAGGGTCATCTCCTCTACCGCGAGCAGCGGCGCGACGCTGGCGGCCAGCCGTTCCCGGCAGGCCATGATCGCCTCCAGCTTCCGCACGGTGGCCTCCGGCGTGGATGCCGCGGCGATCTGGTCCAGGTCGTCGCGCTGGCCGGCGTTGGCCAGCTCCACGTCAGCGCCGAACTGGACCGCGAGCACGTCCCGGTAGAACCCGGCCAGGTCGAGCAGTGCCAGGTCGAGCGAATCCCGCTTGAGCCTGGTGGCCCGCGATTTCTGCCGGTCCTCCAGGTCCTTCAGGGCGCCCGCGCCGCCGCGCATCGCGGTCGCCACGCCCTTCCCGGTGGACCCCTCGCCGAACGCCTTGCGCAGCGCATCCCGTTCCGGGCCGTCCAGCTCGCCGGTCTCGGCCACCGCCTCGGCATCGGCGGCCCGCACCAGCGCCGCGGCCGCGGCGAGCGCCGGCCCGAGGCCGCTGACCTGGGTCGGCACGCGGAGCACCGCGGCCCGGCGCTCGGCGGCCGCCGGGTCGGTGGCCAGCCGCCTGGCGCGGCCGATGTGGCCCTGTGCCGCCCGCGCGGCGGCCGCCGCCCGGCCGGCCTCCACCCCCTCGCTGATCAGCACGTCGGCGACCGCGGCGGTCGGCGGAATCCGCAGGGTGATCAGCCGGCACCGGGATCTGATCGTGGTCGGCAAGTCGGCGGCCGACGGCGCGCAGAGCAGCCAGATCGTCCGCGGGGCCGGCTCCTCGATGGCCTTCAGCAGCGCGTTCGCGGCCTGCTCGGTCGCCCGGTCGGCATCCTCGAACAGGACCACCCGCCACCGGCCGTAGACCGGCGCGGTGGCGGCGCGCAGTACCAGGTCCCTGGTCTGCCTGACCCCGTAGGACAGCCCGTCCGGGCGGACCAGCAGCAGATCCGCGTGGCTGCCCGCGGCGACCTGGCGGCAGGACGGGCACTCGCCGCAGCCGCCGCGGTCACACAGCAGCGCGGCGGCGAACGCCCGGGCGGCGAGCGAGCGGCCGGAGCCCGGCGGCCCGGTGAACAGCCAGGCATGGGTGATGGCACCCGGGCCGGCCGCCGCGGCGCCCGCCAGCTGGGCGACCACCGCCTGCTGCCCGGCCAGCCCGGCGAAGACCCCGCTGCCGTGCACCGGGCCGCCGGTCACCGGGTCCGGGCCAGTTACCGGGTCCGGGCCCGCCCGATCCGCGCCCGCCGCATCCGCTGCCATCGGCCCGGCCGTCAGTCCCGGATCGCCGGGAAGCTCCCGGTGATCTCCTCGGCTGCCTGCGGCACCGGGTCCGGCAGCATCTCCCGCACCCGCTCCTGGATCGTGCGGCTGAGATCCGCCGTGGGCCGGGTCGCGTCCAGCACGAGGTAGCGGTCCGGGCTGCCCTCGGCGGCCAGCGCCAGGAACCCCCGCCGGACCCGGTCGTGGAACTCGGCCGGCTCGGCCTCCAGCCGGTCCGCCGACCGCTCCCGGCGCTGCAGCCCGGTGGCCGGCGGCAGGTCCAGGACGATCGTCAGATCCGGCTTCAGGCCGCCGGTCGCCCAGTAGTTCAGGCTGGCTATCTCGTCGAGCGGCAGCAGCCGCCCGGCGCCCTGGTAGGCCAGCGAGGAGTCGATGTACCGGTCGGTGACCACGATCGCGCCGCGGTCCAGCGCCGGGGTGATGACGGCGGCGACGTGCTCGGCCCGGTCCGCCGCGTACATCAGCGTCTCGGCCCGGTCGGACAGGCCGGTGTGCGCCGTGTCGAGCAGCAGCGCGCGCAGCCGCATCCCGACCTTGGTCGCGCCGGGCTCGTGCGTCGCCACGACGTCGAAACCCTGATCGCGCAGCCAGATCGCGAGCAGCCTGGCCTGAGTGGACTTGCCGGCGCCCTCGCCGCCCTCCAGCGCCAGCAGCAGGCCGCGGCGGGCTGGCGGGGCGCTCCCATTCGCGTGCCCGGGCACCGGCTGGAACTCCTCGCCGCGGAACACCGCGGACAGGTCGTCAATCAGCGGCACTCCCTTGCGGTCGTCCATCTGCCGGTAGGAGACGACGCCGAGCACCACGGCGACCGCGGCCGCCAGCAGCAGCACCACGTTGTCACCGATGCCGCCATAGCCGAGCCGCCCGATCCGGACGAAACCGGCGCCGGTGATGCCGTGCACCGTTGCCGTGATCCCGGCGGCCAGCGAAGGCGCGATCGGCGATCACCGCGAACAAGATCACCCTGATCGCCGACTGCAGGAACGCGAACGTCCGGCCGCGGGTGTCGTCGTCGACCTCAAGGCCGACGATCGTGTAGCCGGTCACGTAGGCGATGCCCGCGCACGCGCCCAGCGCGACCACCAGGATGATCGCCACGACCAGGTTCGGGATCAGCGCGATCAGCGCCAGCGGGACCGCGGCGAACACGATCGATCACGCCGAACAGCCGCCGCCTGGAGAACCCGCGCAGGATCCGCAGGCCGAGGAACATGCCGACGGCCAGCCCGAAGAAGATCGCCGAGAAGACCACGCCCCAGCCCGCGTTGCCGCCGTGCAGCGTGTTCCTGACGTACGCAGGCCCGAGCCCGACGACCACGCCGCCGGCCGCGAACGCGCCGACCATGCCGATGACGATGCCGCGCACGACCTGGGTCCGGCCGAGGAACTGCCAGCCTTCCCAGATGGCCTTGGCCACCGACGGCGCGGAGATCTCGCCCGCGGGCCTGGCGCTGGGAATCTCCCTGAGCAGGAAGATGGTGACGGCGGATACCACGAAGGTGGCAGCGTTGAAGTAGAGGGCCAGGTTGACCTGGTTGGTGGTGAAGTACTGCGACAGCGAGCCGAGCGCCCTGCTGACCAGCGCGAGCACGGCGAAAAGCAGCCCGGCGATCGGCGCGGTGCCGTAGGTGGTCAGCAGGCTCAGCTGGTTGGCCTGCTCCAGCTTGTCGGGCGGCACCAGGTTCGGCACCGAGGCGTCCTTGGCCGGCGTCCAGAACAGCGATGCGCATGAGGCCAGGAACTGCACTACGTACATCCAGGTCAGCTCGTTGACCAGGCGCGAGCCGACAGGTTGACCGGGATGGACAGGTACAGCACGGCCCGCACGCACGTCGCCGACGATCATGTTCATCCGGCGGTCGAACCGGTCCGCGACGGCGCCCGCCAGCGGGCCGAGCACGAGCGCCGGCAGCAGCGAGGTCAGCCATACGCCGCTGACTGCGGCGTTCTGCTGCACGAACCCGTGCCCGATGGTCAGCTCGCCGGCCAGCGCGGTGAGCGCCAGCAGGCTCAGCCAGTCCCCCAGACTGGACAGCGAGAGCGCTACCCAGAGACGCCGGAACGGCCTGATCGACAGCACGCCGTTCCGATGCTGCCCAAAGGGGATCTAAAGTTCACTGCGCCAGGGTATCGGCAGATCGCTGCCCGGACACGGCGCTACCGCCGGTTAAACCGCGGCCAGGAACGGCCGCGATCACGCCTTCTTGCCGCGCGCCGGGCTGCCGCGGGCCGGAGCTGACCGCGGGCTGGCCGAGCCGCGGGCAGCGGTCCGGCTGGCCCCGGCGGCCTTGCGGCGCGGGGCGGGCGGCCCGGCCGCCCGCCGCTCGGCCAGCAACTCGACCGCGCGCTGCAGCGTCATCGATTCCACCAGGTCGCCCTTGCGCAGCGAGGCATTCGTCTCACCGTCGGTGACATACGGGCCCCAGCGGCCCTCCTTGAGCACGATCGGCTTGCCGCTGGCCGGGTCGGCGCCCAGTTCCCGCAGCGGCGGCGCGGCGGCCGCCCGGGCCGCGCGGCCGCGCGGCTTCGGCTGGGCGAACAGGTCCTTGGCCTCGTCCAGCGTGATCGTGAACATCTGCTCCTCGCTGTCCAGCGAGCGGCTGTCCGTGCCCTTCTTCACGTACGGCCCGTAGCGCCCGTTCTGCACCGTTACCGGCTCGTCGTCGAGCTCGCCGAGGGCGCGGGGCAGGGTCAGCAGCCGCAGCGCATCGTCCAGCGTCACGGTGCCCAGCTCCATGGACTTGAGCAGCGATGCCGACCGCGGCTTGGCCGAGGCCGGCGCGTCCTCGCCGAGCACCTCGGTCACGTACGGGCCGAACCTGCCCGCCTTGGCCACGATGGCATGCCCGGTCGGCCGGGTCAGTGCCGAGCGCGATGTCCCCGCTGGGCCGGGCCAGCAGCTCGTTCGCCAGCTCCGCGGTCAGCTCGTCCGGCGCGGTGCCCTCCGGGATGTTGACCCGCTGGCCGTCCCGCTCCAGGTACGGGCCCGTACCGGCCGACCCGGACGACGATGTCGGTACCGGCCAGCGGGAACGAGCTGACCGTCCCGGGCGTCGATGTCGCCCAGGTCGCTGACCATCTCCTTGAGGCCTTCTTCCTGCACGCCGTCCACGCCGTCGGTGCCGAAGTAGAACCGGCGCAGCCACGGCACCCGCCCCGCCTCGCCCCTGGCGATCTCGTCGAGGGCGTCTTCCATCCGCGCGGTGAAGTCGTAGTCGACCAGGTGCGCGAAATGCTGCTCCAGCAGCGTGACCACGGCGAACGCGACGAACGAGGGGACGAGCGCGGTGCCCTTCTTGAACACGTAGCCGCGGTCCAGGATCGTGCCGATGATCGAGGCATAGGTGGACGGCCTGCCGATCTCGCGGTCTTCCAGTTCCTTGATCAGGGACGCCTCGGTGTAGCGGGCCGGCGGCCTGGTCGCGTGCTCGGCCGGCGGCCAGGCTGACCGCGGTCAGCGGGTCCGCCTCGGCGAGCGGCGGCAGCCTGCGCTGGTTGTCGTCGAGCTCGGCGTCCGGGTCGTCGGCGCCCTCGACGTAGGCCTTCAGGAACCCGTAGAAACCGATCACCTTGCCGGACGCGCCGAACTCGGCCTTCTCCCCGGTCCACTGACCCGGGGCCGCCTGCGGGTCCGCCTCGGCCCGCGCGGTCCCGGTTACCCGCACCGACACCGACTCGCCGGTGGCGTCCTTCATCTGCGAGGCGACGGTGCGCTTCCAGACCAGCTCGTACAGCCGGAACTCGTCGCCAGACAGGCCGGTCCTGGCGGGCGTGCGGAAGCTGTCCCCGGACGGGCGGATCGCCTCGTGTGCCTCCTGGGCGCTCTTCACCTTGCTGGCATAGACGCGCGGCGCGTCCGGCACGTACTCGGCGCCGTACAGCTCGCGGGCCTGCGTCCGGGCCGCGGTGATCGCGGTCTGGGACAGCGTGACCGAGTCGGTCCGCATATAGGTGATGTGGCCGTTCTCGTACAGCCGCTGGGCGATCTGCATCGCGTACTTGGCGGAGAAGCCCAGCTTGCGGGATGCCTCCTGCTGCAGCGTCGTAGTGCGGAACGGCGCATAAGGCGACCTGCGGTACGGCTTGCGCTCGACCGAGCCGACGCTGAAATCCGCGCCGTCCAGCCGGGCGGCCAGCGCCGCGGCAGCCTCCCCGTCCAGGTGCAGGATGCTCGGCCCGACTTCAGCTCACCGGTGGAGCCGAAGTCGCGGCCCTGCGCCACCCGCTGGCCGTCGACGGCGGCCAGCGCGGCCGGGAACGACGGACCGGTCCTCGCCGCTGCGTCACTGGCGCGAACTCGGCCTCCAGGTCCCAGTAGCGGGAGCCGCGGAACGCGATCCGCTCCCGCTCCCGGTCGACCACCAGCCGCACCGCCACCGACTGCACCCGGCCGGCCGACAGCCGCGGCATCACCTTCTTCCACAGCACCGGCGAGACCTCGTAGCCGTACAGCCGGTCCAGCACGCGCCGGGTCTGGTACGCGTCGACCAGGCCGTTGTCCATCTCCCGCGGGCTGGCCACGGCCTGCGCGATCGCCTCCGGGGTGATCTCGTGGAATACCATCCGCCGGGCCGGGATCTTGGGCTTGAGCTCCTCCAGCAGGTGCCAGGCGATGGCCTCGCCCTCACGGTCCTCATCAGTGGCCAGCAGCAGTTCGTCGGCATCCTTGAGCAGCGATTTCAGCTTCGCGACCTGCTGCTTCTTATCGGCGTTGACGACATAGAGCGGCTCGAAGTCGGCATCCACGTTGACGCCGAGCCGGGCCCACGGCTCGCCGCGGTACCTGGCGGGTATCTCGGCCGCCTTGTCTGGCATGTCGCGG
This sequence comes from uncultured Actinomycetes bacterium, assembly GCA_963786975.1. Lineage (GTDB taxonomy): Bacteria > Actinomycetota > Actinomycetes > Streptosporangiales > Streptosporangiaceae > Palsa-506. The sequence continues at coordinate 462,529 of CAWBBE010000001.1, forward strand.
ATGTGCCCGACGCTGGACTCGACCACGTAGCCCTTGCCGAGGTAGCCGGCGATCGTGCGCGCCTTCGTCGGCGACTCGACGATGACTAGCCGCTTCAGGCCAGCGCCGGCGGAACCGCCCGCCCTGGCGCCTTTCGCGGCCGATCCAGTTCTTGCTGCCACGCTCTTCACCCTCACATCCCGCGGACGCCTGGAGGCTACCGCAGGCAATCAGCAGGCGGCTCCCGCAGCGGCCACTCTGCCGCCGCGACATCATCGTCGCGGCACTACGGCCGGAACTGGCCGCAGCTGGCAGGCCGCCGTTCGCGTCCATGTCCCGTACTCTCAACTCGCCGCGGCATCCTGAGTGTTCCCTGCGGCAAAGCTGTCCTTTTCCCTAACGCCGTTTGATCTGCCGCTCCGACCGCGCAGAATGAGGGCGATGGCGGAGTACTCCTACCTTGTCCTCTACCTGCCGCGCGGAACGCCTAGGGACGTCGCACGGCGGATCCTCACGGATCACGCCGAGTACGGCGACTGGGAGCTAGCGCGGCTGCTGCTGAATCCAGACGGCAGCAGAAAGGCTACACTGCGCCGGCAGATCATCAGGCCAGTGCGCACACTGCGGTTACCCGCCCGGGCGCCGGCCGGGCCGCACGGTGATCAGTCTCGCCCGCCGCCGGGCACCGCCGGCCCGGCCATCGCCCGGCCCGGCAGCCGGCCGGTCATCCGGCTCGCCAGGCCCGGCTGCGGCGCCGCGTGCCTGGGCAGCACCCGGCGCACCTCGGCTCGCGGCCGGCCGGTCCTGGCCCAGCGGGGCGGGCTGCGGTGCGCCCCGGCCGCCGCGGCGGCTCGTTCCGGACGCCGCGGCGGGCCCGGCCTACCCGGCGCCGGCCGCGCTGCTAACCGGGCCCGCCGCGCGGCCAGCGCCCGCCTGGGCCGCGGGCTGGCGATGGCGAGGAAACATGCGCCGGACAGCAGCGCCCCGGCGGCGAAGCCGTCCAGCCCGTCAGCCCGGACCGCCGCGGGCACGCCGAAGGCAAGGCCGGCCTTGTGCGCTGCCCAGATGGCCAGGATTTTCATGATCGGCTCCTCGTCATTACCGCGCTGATGCCTCAATTTTGAAACGGATTGTTAGCTTGCCAGTGCTCTGCGTGTTCGCCTCTGGCCGCCGTGGCCCGCGCGGCGCCATTCGGGCTGGCGTCGCCGCGGAGTTTCATGCGGGCGGGCTAACCGGCTACCCGGGTCCATCCGGCCGGCGCCGCGCGTCCCCGGCCAGGGCGCGCAAGAGCGACCATCATACAGTGCGTAATAATATCACTACTCTTTGTATGCAAGCGGTATTATGCCGAACTATCCCGTGGTGCCGCCCGCGGTCCGGACAGCAGCCGCCTGCCCGGGCCGGCCTGCGGCGGAGCGTTAGCAGTGGTCGATGAACCGATCCAGCACGCGGACCCCGAAGCGGAGCGCGTCGACCGGCACGCGCTCGTCGATGCCGTGGAACATGCCGGAGAAGTCCAGCTCGGCCGGCAGCCGCAGCGGGGTGAAGCCGAAGCAGCGGATACCCAGCCGGCTGAAGGATTTCGCGTCCGTGCCGCCGGACAGGCAGTAGGGGACGATCCGGGCGTCGCCGTCCTCGGCCAGCAGCGCCGCGGCCATCGCCGCGGCCAGGTCGCCGTCGAAAGTGGTCTCCAGCGCGACGTCATGATGGATGAACTCGCGCCTGACGCCGGCCCCGAGCAGCCCGTCCACCTCGGCGAAGAACTCCTCCTCGTAGCCGGGCAGGAAACGGCCGTCGATGTCCGCCGATGCGGCCTGCGGCACCACGTTCACCTTGTAGCCCGCCGTCAGCACGGTCGGGTTGACGGTATTGGTCAGCGTGGCGCCCACCATCCGGGTGATCGGGCCGAGCTTGGCGAGCACCTCGTCGGCCGCGTCCGGGGTGAACCCGATGCCGAGTGCCGCGGCGGCCTCGGTGAGGAACGCGGTGACCGACGGGGTCAGCCGGACCGGCCACTCGTGCCGGCCGATCCTGGCGACGGTCTCCGCGATCTCGGTGACCGCGTTGTCCGGCTGCAGCATCGACCCGTGCCCGGCGGTGCCGCGGGCGGTCAGCCGCATCCAGGCCATGCCCTTCTCCGCGGTCTGGATGGGGTAGATGCGGCGGCCGCCGATCGTGGCGCTGAAGCCGCCGACCTCGCCGACCGCCTCGGTGGCCCCGGCGAAGAGATCCGGGTGGTTGTCCACCAGCCAGCTGGCGCCGTAGGCGCCGCCCGCCTCCTCGTCGGCCAGGAACGCGAGCACGATGTCGCGCGGCGGCCGGCGGCCCTCGCGCAGCCGCTGCCGGACGACCGCGAGCAGCATCGCGTCCATGTCCTTCATGTCCACCGCGCCGCGGCCCCAGACGCAGCCGTCCCGCAGTTCGCCGGAGAACGGGTGCACCTGCCAGTCGGCGGCGTCCGCCGGGACGACGTCGAGGTGCCCGTGGATGAGCAGCGCGGGCCTGGCCGGGTCGGTACCGCTGATCCTGGCCACCACGCTGGCCCGGCCCGGATGGGATTCCAGCAGCACCGGATCCAGCCCGGCCCCGGCCAGCAGGCCTGCGACGTGCTCCGCGGCCCGCCGCTCGCCCGGGCCGGAGTGATCACCGCGGTTCGTGGTGTCGATCCTGATCAGGTCGCTGCACAGGGCGGCCACCTCATCCTGCGCTGTCGCCTCACCGGAGGCAGGAATGTCAGTCACCTGGCCATCGTCGCACCAGGCCGCGGTGCCGCCGCGGCGGGGCGGGCGGCGGGCATGTCGTCCGTTCGCCTTCGCCCGGACCGGCCAGATTTGCTATCGTGATGCGGCTGAGCCAGGCTGACCGTACAGGCGTTGGCTCGTTACGTCCGGGTGGCGGAATAGGCAGACGCGCTAGCTTGAGGTGCTAGTGCCCCAAAAGGGCATGGGGGTTCAAGTCCCCCCTCGGACACGATATTTGCGCAGGTCAACGGCTTGTAATTCGCCCAGACGAGCGCCCGTGACACTACATTGACACTTGTCATGCGCTCGCCTCCTTGATCAGTCGGGCGAACGTGTCCGCGGCGTCCTTCTGGTTGCCGGGCATCACGTGGGCGTAGATGGCCAGCGTGATGCTCGGGTTGGCGTGGCCGAGCCGCTGCGAGACGACATGCACCGGAACGCCTGCCAACAGCAGGATTGTCGCGTGCGTATGCCGGAGATCATGAAGCCTGATCACGGGAAGCGCGTCCTCGCCGAGCGCCTTGCGGCAGCGGGCCACGTCGCGGACGAACTGCCGCCAGGTGTGCTCGGGGTTGCGGTGGTTCCCCTCGATGTCACCGAACACGAGCGCGTCATCCCGGGCGAGCTGCAGCGCCATCGCGCCGCGTGCCTTGCGGTGCGCCCGCCAGACGGCGACGGTAGCGCAATCGACGTCGACCACACGGGGCTTGCTGCTCTTGGTGTCGCCCTCGATCGTCTCGGCGCTCTCCCCGGCGACGCGCACTATGCCTGCCGACCGGCGCACCCGGACGGCGCCCGCGTCTAGGTCTAGGTCACGCCACCGCGCTGCCAGCCATTCGCCGCGGCGTGCGCCGGTCATCGCGTAGGAGTGCCAGAGCGCATAGTGCGGGCTGTTCTCGCGGGCCCAGTCCAGGAACGCGCCGAGCTGCGCCGCCGTCCACGGGTGCATCTCGGGTGCTTTGGCTTCCCTCGCCGTGGGCGGCGTGGCCGCGTCGGCGGGGTTACGCAGTAGCAGCCCGTCCGTGACGGCCCGGGCGAGCACGCCATGAATGATCGTGTGCACGTAGCGGACAGTCCGCGCTGACAGGCCCTCGCCCTCGCGGTGGTCCTTGCGGCCGGACTTCTCCAGCGCCCGGTAGTGGCTGGTGAGCTTCACGCCGGTCAGCTGCGCGAGTGGCACGGCCGCGATCGGATAGGGCGCGATGTGGTTGCGCCAGTTCTTGACGTAGCTGGCCCGCGTCTGCGGCCTGACGCGCAGCCGGTCGATGACCTCGGCGCCGTAGCCGCCGAGCCTCCGCTTGCTCGGCTCGATGTACTCCCCTTTGCGTCCAGCCGATTGCTGATCGTGAAGCCAGGCGAGCGCGTCCTCCTTGGTGGTCCACGTCTCGCCGTTCGGTCCCTTGCGCCGGTTGATCTCTTTCAGAGTGCCGTCCGGCCGCCTGACCATGCCCTTGACGCGATACCGCAGCCCGGCCGTGGTTGCGTACGGGTAAGCGCCGCCCTCGCCGGGTGACCGTCGCTTGCTCATTGGTCGCCCTCCTGGCCAGCGTGCAGACGAGGACCTGAGCCGCCCGGGAAGGCAGCCCACCGCCGGTAAATCTCCTTCTCCCACTTCGCCCGCAGGGCCTCGAAGTCCTCCTGGCTCTTGAACTGCAAGCCTGGCTCGATGGCGTCCCAGTCATCCTCCGGCGTCTGGGCGTAGAACAGCGGGACGTCATCCCCCTCGCGCAATGTGTGCTGGCCGCGGAACCATGCACGGGCTCCTACGGGGCCGGTGGTGATCTCTGGAGCCACCTCCAGCAATGCGTCATTCTCCAGCTGGACGATCATGTGCAGCGGGCTGACTCCGAGGACGGCCGCTATCGCGACCACGTCATCAAGCGTCACCCCGCGCGTCCCGCCTTCAAGCCGGGTAATCGCTGAAGCGTCCAGCTTCACGCCAACCGCCTTCAGGGCGTCGCTCAGCTCTTGCTGTGTCCAGCCCTTGAGCCGCCGGACCTCGCGCAAGCGCGACCGGAACACTTCGCTCGGCGAAGTCACTAACCTGCCCTCCCGCAAACCCAGAATCTGCGATATCTGCAGTCAAGCATACGGACTTGCATGTGTCTAGCTGATGCGGCATGCTGTCTCTGGCATGCGGATCAAGCATTTTGACTGTAACTACTGCAGGAGGCCAGATGAAAACGCAGCCTCGCGATCAAGCACTCGGCGAGCTGCCGCAGGGCCGGCTGTTCGCCACCGTGCCGGAGTTCGTTTCGGTGAGCGGCTACGACCAGAGGACCGTGCGCAAGGGCATCGAGGCCGGCGAGATTCCTGCGTTCCGAGTCGGCGCGACATGGCGCATTCCGGTGGCCTGGATCCGCGAGCAGGCACGGCTAGGCGCAGTCGGGGGGGCTGGTGCGGCCTAATGCCGAACGCCGCCCCCAGGCCACCAGGGACGGCGCTCACAACACCGCTACAGCATCGTCTGTCACGATAGCGCAGCCCGGCGCCCGAGGCTCTCGGTCGCGAAACATGCCGACCGCCTACGTGTCACTGCTTGTCCCGGCAGGCCGTCGCAAATGCTGGTGGTATCTGGTCCAGTGCCGCGCCTGCGGAGCCCCGCATCTCGGCCGTGCGCGAGAGCTGGCGGACGTGGCCGGCCCACGGCGCTTGCCATGCGGTCACTGGGTCGCGGTGGTGGTCGCGAGAACGTACGGCAAGCGCAGCCCGGCGGCAGCGGCATGACGCGCCCCGACATCAGGGCTTGTGCCCTCTGGCTGCAGCGGCGCCTCGGTGCGTTCGTCTTCGCCGTGGACCATCCCGGGCTGGCTCAGTGCGCGGGCGCGCACCGGCCCGGCCAGCCATGCGACGGCAGCCGCGGGAAGCACCCGTGCGGTCGCTGGTCCCGCGATTCCACTGCCGACCCTGGCGTGATCCGGGCGGCCCTGTCCCGCGGCCTCCGGAACATCGGCGCCGACTGCGGGAAATCCGGCCTGTTGGTCGTTGACGAGGACCGGCCGGGCGCGTTCGCGGAGTACGCCGCCAGCGTCCGCAAGGTGATCCCGAAGACTTTCACCGTGGCGACCTCGAAGGGCCGCCATCTGTACTTCCGCCAGCCGGCCGGCGGCGCGCTCGGCAACGGGACGGGCGCATTGTCCGGCAGGGGGATCGACATTCGTGGCCGTGGCGGGTTCGTGGTCGCACCCGGATCGGTGCACCAGACTGGCGCGCTCTACGCTCCGGCCGATCCGGCCGCAGCGGTGGCGCCCGCTCCCGGATGGCTGATCTCCGCGCTGCGTTCGGCTCCGCCCGAAGCGGTCCTCCGTCCGGGCCCGGCGACGCGTGAGGGCTCTGTCCACGGCCGCCTGCGCGGAGCCGTGGCCATCGTGCTCGACGCTAAGCCTGGCGAGCGGAACAAGTGCCTGCACTGGGCAGCCTGCAGGGCGGCTGAGATGGTCGCCGCCGGGCAGCTTGGCCAAGCGACCGCCGTCGATGTCCTCATGCAGGCAGGGGAAACGGTCGGGCTTGGTCACGGCGAGGCACAGGCCACCATCGGCAGCGCGATGAAGGGGGTGAGCGCGTGGCTGCCAGCGGCGAGTCACAGCGACAGGCGGGCGAGCTGCTGCGCGAGGCCGGAGTGCAGGGTCCATCTGACCCGCTGCCAGATGAGCCCAAGTCCGAGCTGGGCTACGCGCGGCGGCTTGTGTACGTCTACGGTGACCGGCTCCGCTACGTCCCGGCATGGCGCCGCTGGCTGGTGTGGGACGGCAAGCGCTGGGCGCACGACGCGACCGGGCAAGCTGCGCGCTGGATGAAGTCGATCGCGCGCCGGGTGACCTGCGACGCGCTGGCCATCGAGGACGACGCGAAGAGGCAGCAAGCGGCTGTCAGCCTCGCCCGCCGCGGCGAATCATCGGCCGGGGTGTCCGGCGCGCTTACCCTGGCTGGCACCGAGCCAGAGATCGTCGTCACCCCGGACGACCTGGACGCCGACCCGTTCCTGCTCAACTGCCGCAACGGCGTGCTGGACCTGCGGACCGGCGAGCTTGGGGACCATGATCCGAAGCTGTTGCTGACCAGAATGACCGGCGCGGCCTACCGCCCGAACGCCGCCGGGAAGAACTTCGCGGCGTTCCTGCGGCGCGTCCAGACGGACGAGGGCATGCGGGCATTCCTGGCGCGGTTGCTGGGTCATGCCCTGGAGGGCCAGGTGGTGTCGCACATCCTGCCGATCTTCTACGGCTCCGGGGCGAACGGCAAGAGCACGCTGCTGGAGGCCGTGGCGGGCGCGCTGGGCGACTATGCCGGGCCTGCCGATCCTGAGCTTCTGACAGCGAAGTCGTTCGACGCTCACCCGACGGGCACCGCGGACTTGTGCGGCCTGCGGCTGGCCATTCTGCACGAGGGCGACGCCGGACGCCGGCTGGCCGAGGGCACCGTCAAGCGGCTGACCGGCGGTGACCGGATCAAGGCCCGGCGGATGCGCGAGGACTTCTGGTCGTTCGCGCCGTCCCACACCTTCGTCATGGCCACGAACCACAAGCCGATCGTGACCGGGACTGATGAGGGGATCTGGCGCCGCTTGCGCCTGGTGCCGTGGGATGTCGTGATCCCAGCAGAAATCCGGGACGAGGAACTGCCCTCCAAGCGCGCGCTGGAACTCGACGCGGTGCTTGCCTGGCTGGTGGCAGGCTACGCCGACTGGCACGAGCACGGCCTCAGTGACCCGGCCAAGGTCACCGAGGCCACCCGTAGTTTCCGGGGCGAGAGCGACGCGCTGGGCAGGTTCATCAGGGAGGCGTGCGTAGCTGGGCCTGCTCAGCAAGCTCTATCAGCGGACCTGTTCGCTGCGTGGTCGAAGTGGTGCGCTGGCGAGGGTGAGGACCCGGGCTCGCAGACGGCGTTTTCGCTGGCGATGACCAATCGCGGCTACGACAAGAAGGCGACCAGCGTCGGCAAGCTCTGGCAGGGAATCGGCATCGCCGCGGAGGCTGAGCGGGGCAGTGACGGGTTTGACGGGTTGGCAGGTTAACCGCCCACGCGTGGGGCGCAAAGCTAGGAACCCGTCAAACCCGTCACTCCTTGGGCCGCCCATACCGGCCTCGCGTGCTGGCAGGATCTGCGCGGTCAGTCCTGTTGAGCCACGAACGTCCCGTGGCCGCTGACCCCGATGACTAGGCCCTCCGCCTTCAGGATGCGGATGCTCTTGTTCACGGTCGCGGTGGCGAGCCCGTATTGCTCGGCAAGCTTAACGATTGATGGCAGTTGCTCGCCTGACTGCAGCTCGCCGCTCTCGATCTGAGCGCGGATGATCGCCGCGAGCTGCCTACTCGGAGGCTCGGGTACACCGCGCTGTACCACCATGCACAAAGGTTATGGTTTGCTTACCCGTCAAGATCAAGGGACACAGTCCTGTAGCGCGGTGTAGCCGGGTGGGATTTGATCGGGTTCATGACCGACCCCACTCCCATTCAGCCCCAGTTAGCCGACGTCCTCGCCGAGAACGGCGAGCGATGGCAGATCAGCCGCGACGAAGGCGCAGGCGTATGGACCGCAGTAAAGCGGCCGACGCCGAGCGCGCTCCACATCATCGTCGGGCACACCCTCGCCGAGCTGGCCGCGAAGCTCGACGCGGCCGCGGCCGCGAGCCTGGGGGGAGCACAGGCGGCTCAGGCCGCGACCGTTAACGTGCCATGCAGCGCCACGGCGCTGGCGAGCGCCATGAGCAATGCGGGCGCCGGTGACACTCTCAGCCTCGCCGCCAGGTGCGTCTACCGGCAGGCAGCCCTGCCGACTGTCAGCCACGACCTGACCATCACAGGCAACGGGGCTACCCTTAAGGACAGCGGCAACCTGACCGTGGGTCAGGGCGCCACGCTCACCACCACCGGCCTGAACTTCCGCCGGACCCGGATCGTCATGAATCTCGGCACCAAAGCCGTAATAACCGGCGGCACCTTCTCCGGGGACACGGCATTCAACGGCGGCGCCATTGAGAACAACAGCTACGGCCCCGGCTTGTTTGTGACCGGCGCCACCTTCACGGGCAACACCGCCAGGGGCGTCGGGGGCGCCATCTACGACAACGGCAATATCGGCGCGGGTATCACCGACTGCACGTTTCACGGCAACAAGGCAGGAGACGGCGGCGCCATCTTCAGCAGCTCGCAATTCGGCGCAGGCATCTCCGACTCCGTGATATCCGGCAACACCGCCACCTACTTCGGCGGCGGGATCGCCAGCAGCGCCGAGTTCGGCTTGGTCGTCGGCGGCAGCCGGATCACCGGCAACCGCGCTGGAATAGCGGGCGGCGGAATCTACAACAGCTGGGGGCCAGCCAGCATCACGGACACCCTGGTCGCCGGCAACTACGCCCGCGGCGACGGCGGGGGCATCTACTACGACGGCAACGCCCTCCTCTCCGCCCGCCCCGTGACCCTCGACGGAAGCACGATCACCCGCAACCGCGCTGGCGCCTACGGAGGCGGCATCTACGACAGCCAGTGGCAGGTGAACGCCTCAGACACCACGGTCACCCGCAACACCGCAGCAGGCGGCGGCGGCATCTATGCCACCGGTCCCTCCGCCGCCGCCACGCTGACGGCATCGCCTGTGCTCTGGAACAAGCCCGATAACTGCGAGCCCGCCAACTCGATCACGGGCTGCACTAGGTGAAGGCGATTCGGCGGCGGCCGGACAGATCACGCCCGGGATCAGCAGCATCAGCGGCGGCCATCGTCGCAACCGTCGCAGTAGCGGCCACGGGTGTCGGCTCCGTCCAGGCGGCACAGGCCGTGCCCGCTGCGGTTCAGGTGCCCTGCAGCGTCACCGCCCTGGCGAGTGCGATGAGCAAAGCCAACAGCGGGGACACCCTCAGCCTGGCCGCCGGGTGCGTCTACCGCCAGGCCACCCTCCCGGCCGTCACCGGGAACCTGACGATCACCGGGAACGGAGCGACGCTGAGGGACAGCGGCAACCTGACCGTGGGCCCGAGCAACACGCTCACCGTCACTGGCCTGAACTTCCGCCGGACCCGGATCGTTATCACCGGGGCCGGCCGGGCGGACATAACCGGCGGTACCTTCACCGGGGCCACGGGCACCGACGGCGGCGCGATCGAGGACGACTCCACCTCCGCCCTCGGCGGACTCCAGGTCACCGGGGCCACGTTTACCGGGAACACGGCCACCTTTGGCGGCGGCGCGATCTACGGCGGCGGGAACCTCGGCGCGATCATCACGGACTGCGCGTTCTACCGCAACCACGCCGGCGCGTTCGGCGGCGCGGTCGTGGACGACACCCAGACCGGCGCGGTCATCACCGGCAGCCTGATCGCCGGGAACACCGCAGCGAAGGAGGGGGGCGGCGTCGCGTCCCTCGGCGGCGGCCCGGACATCGGCGGCTTCGGCGCAAGCATCATCGACAGCGTGATCACCGGGAATCACGCGGGGTTCGGCGGCGGCGGGGTGTACAGCACGCTGGTGCTGACCACGATCACCGGCAGCCTGATCTCCCGAAATACCGCTAGCGGCGACGGCGGAGGCGTCTACTACGACGAGAACCAGGTGGAGCTTGACCGCTTCGCGGCCGCCCTCGACAGTGACACGATCACCCGCAACACCGCCGGAGGGCACGGAGGCGGGGTGTATGACAACCTGTGGCCGGTGGGCATGACCGGAACCCAGGTGACCCGGAATACGGCCGGGGCCGGAGGAGGCGGGATTTACCTCGCCAGTGAATGGACAGTGATACTGGCGACCTCGCTGGTGGAGCGCAACAGGCCGGACAACTGCGAGCCGCCAGGCATGGTCACGGGCTGCACTAGGTGAAGGCGGTCCGGCGGGCCGCGGTGAACGATCACGCCGGGTGGATCAGCAGTTTCATAGCAGGCACTATGTCAGTGCTTTTCGCTGCTGTGTTCGCGTGCTCTACTGGGCCAGGTGGATGGCGTCGAGCGGCCAGACTGGTGGTGCTATCCCCTGGCCTGCCCGCGGGGACATACGTGGGCTCCCGGCCGGATCATCGTGTCCTGGACCGTGTGCGGCTGCGCTGGCGGTGACGGGCATCTGAGGGTCCGCTGCGGCGAGCGCAGCTGCACGAGCGTCTGGTACCAGCCGCCGCACCAGCGCGGCGCTGAGGTCACCGGCCGGCCTGGCGGCTAAAGCGCGTGGCCAGGAAAACCTAGCGCTGCTAAGGAATCATCCCCAGGTAGTCGACCAGGCGCGCCTGGACCTCTTCGAGCCGGTCGGCAGAGAGGGTGCCTGTTAGGTCCTCCAGGTCGTCCTTAAGAAGCGGCTGGGCGGCGGGCACCCTGATCCAGCACTTCTTGGTTACGCCTGCTTCGCCGTAGGCGAGTTTGACATCGAATCGGGTCTTGTAGCTTGTCGACGCGGACACCGGGCAGCCGAGAACGACAGGCCAGCTCTCATCGGAGTTCGTCTCGAGGCTGCTCAGGACCAGGAACCGGCGGCGCTCGGCATGGACCTGGCGTTCTTCCGCAGGAAGCAGCGTCAGCTTCGAATCGGCGACCAGGTACAGGCCGCCTATGGCGTACGAGGGCATCAGCCGTCGTCGTCGACTAGAGGCTGTGTCGCCCGGGCGCGGTGCGACGACCAGCTGGCGATCTCCTCGGTCAGCCCTGCCAAGTCGCCCTCATCGGCCTGCGGCTCAAGCCGACTAAGGACGCTGCGGAAATGGAGCAGCGCAGGCCCGGCGTCCGGGACCGGATGGATCGCCTCCGGCTCGGGCCAGGCGCCTGGCGCGCTGCTGACTGCGAACCATTCTTCTCCTAGATCCTGAGCCGACTGGGCAAGAGGTGTTGCGCTCGCCGCCGAGGTGTACACGTCCATGGTGGCTGTCATGCGCTCACCTCTGCTCTTCCCGGCGGCCCAGCTGCGCCGCGGCGTCGTGCTTGGCCGCGGTCTCCTGAAGGACGCGAATGAAGTCATCCAGCATCCGGCGGCTCATATGGAACTGCCCGGCCACATTGACCTTGGCGCCGCTACGTATGAGCTTCGCGATCAGCCGGTCGCGAGCGTCGGCGTCGCCGTCGTCAAGGATCGCAGGCGGTGAAACGCTGCCCAGGGTGACGTAGATCCCGTCGGGCATCCCGTCAGAGCCCGGCGAGCCGGGCTGCGCGAGAGCCTGGTTGACATGCTGTGCTTGAGCGGTCTCGGCCGCGCTCCAGTCAAGCCGTACCTTGACCTGCTGCGGGGTTGCTTCCGTCACGTCCTCCACCGCCTCAGTGTTGCATCCAGCCTAAATGCCTGCCAGGGCCCCTAGACACTAGTGGCCTGGTGGCGATCCGTCCCGTCAACCGAGGAGCGCCCCCCGCCAGCCGTAGCCAGCGGCGCACCGGGGCTGGCAGGCGGCCAGTAGGGAGCCCCGCCGCGGAACTGGGTATCGGCGCGGCGGGGCCCGTCGGCGGGGTCAGGAGATATGGAGGAGCACTAACCTTCCCTCGCCGGTCATGGCCACTGCCCGGCGGGCGCGATCTCAACCGTCGGCGCCTTGATCGCGTGAATAACGGGTGCCCGGCTGGGCAGTGCGGGGTTGCGCGGCCCAGGGGAAGGCGACCGTAGCTGCATGTGGTCCCCACCTAACGCCAGGGGTGCCCTGGGCCGCGTCCAGCCTTTCCTCCACTCGGGGAGCAGAGAGCCCCGCCGTGCGATACGCGGGGGACGTGAGCGCGGGCGGGGCTCGTGACGGCGGGGCAGTCGATACGGGGGCCATCGTTCCCCGCCGACAGGGTATATACCCGCCGTGTGCGGACTGAATCACCCGCTGTCCGGCAAACCGGACGCAGGTGATTAATCTGTCACCGGCCGGGTAGGGCTTCGCAGCGTGGCCCAGGGGAAGGACGACCGCTGTCTTTGCAGATGGCGGGTGTCACCCGTCCCTTGGAGGGCGCCTGGGCCGCGTTCACTCTCCTGCCGGGGCTAGCGCCCCGCCAGCCGTAGCCAGCGGGCGGGCGCGCTTCTGGTCAGGGGGCCATCCCGGACGATGATGGCCGCAGCGATCGCTGCCCCAGGAATGTGCACCTCCAAGATCTCCGGGACCGGCGCAAGATTCATGGTAATTGCGACTCATCGCCGACGGTTGGTGGCACCTCGTGCCACACATGATCTTGTTACCGACAAATCTGTCGCACACCCCCAATTCCGTCGATCCCGGCCGGGTTGTCAGCGGCGGTCAGGTGGCCTTGGCGGGCAGCATGGCCGGGTCGGCGGTGGCCACCACCAGGCGCCTGGCACCGTCCGGTCCCCACCAGCCCAGCCTCGCGTCGGCGGCGTACCAGGTCTCGGTATGCCCGTCGCGGAAGCTGCGGGTAACCGGCCGCCAGTCCCGGGGATCGCCTGGCCCGCCCCAGGCCAGGACGCGGGCCGCGTCCACGGGGGTGTGCGCCTCCGGGCCGTGGGCCCAGGTGCCGCGGCGGGGCTTGAGGGCCATCACGTACGGCAGCCCGGCGTCGGCGAGTTCGCTGCGGAACCCGTCCTGGTCGCCGTAAGCGCTGTCCGCGCACACCGCGCGGAAGGCGAACCCGGCGTCCCGGGCCCTGATGGCCAAATCCGCGCCGATGGCCAGCTTGGTACGGAAGGCCGGGTCGTTCTTGCCTTTGCCGAAGTGCCGGGCCGGGGTGTAGGGCACGGCATGCACGGGGTAATACAGCCGTTCATCTGCCCACACCGTGGTGACGGTCACCACCCCGCTGTCGGTCTTGCCATACCGGCCCAGCCACTGATGGCCCACGTGTGCGGTCCTGGTGCCGTCCTTGCGATCCCCGCTGTCATCGATCACCAGCACCCCGCCCTCGTGCGGCGCGGTCGCCCGATCGGCCAGCAGTAGCTCCAGCCGGCGGGCATTGACCTGCTCGTGATCCCACCGGGACTCCGACAAGAAGAACTGCAGCCGCTGCACCGCGGGATGCTGCGCCCCGGCCACCGGCTCCGCCCCGGCCAGCGCCGTCAGCGTCTTGTTCCGGTCCCGCGGCGCCAGTAACCCGGCCAGATACTCCCGGAACCCCCGCCGCTGCGCCAGGCGGCCGAACATGTCATCAAACCGGGCCGCATACTCCTCCAGCGGGCCCGGAGCCGCCGGACAGGGCCGCCGTCGCGTCATCGCACACCCCCAGGGCATAGTCGCGCCATTACCCCTGCATACCGCGAGCCTGATCCGTAGTCAACAAACTACCGCTAAAGATCTTCAATGGCGGGGGTTACTGACCTGGTGACGGTGGGCCTGTCCTGCGGTATGCCGGTGTCATGAGGTATCCCGATGGTGGCGGGCTGGACGCGGCTGAGCGGGCCCGCCGGGAGCAGGTGCGGTTAGCGGCGGCTGACCTGATGGAGGCGGGGGCCAGTGACCGGGAGGTGGCCCGGTGTTTCCGGGTCAGCCGGATGTCGGCGAACCGGTGGCGGCGGGCGCTGGCCGCCGGGGGCCGTGTGGCGCTGGCGTCGCGGGGCGCGGGCGGGGCGAAGTGCAAGCTGACCGGTGCGCAGCTGCGGGAGCTGGAAACGCTGCTGGACGCCGGTCCCGCCGTGCACGGCTGGGAGGAGGACCAGTGCTGGACGCTGGCGCGGATCACCGAGGTGGTTCGCCGCCGGTTCGGCGTGGGCTACACGCTGGCCGGGATGGATCTCCTGCTGCACCGGATCGGGTGGAGCGTGCAGGTCCCCGCCCGGCGGGCCGCCGAGCGGGACGAGGCGGCGATCACCGCCTGGCGGGAGGAGACGTGGCCGGTGGTAAAAGGACGGCGGCGGACCTGGGCGGCTGGATCGTCTTCGAAGACGAGCCTGGCCAGGGCTTAAGGCCGCCGGAGGGGCGGACCTGGGGACGTCGCGGCACCACCCCCGTCGTCACAGTGACTGGCGGCAGTAACAAGCGCGTCTCGCTCGCCGCACTCCTGTGCATCAAGCCAGGCCGCCGCCCGCGGCTGATCTACCGGGTGCATAAGCACCGCCGCCGCGGCAACGACCAGCGCAAGGGCTTCACCGAGACCGACTACGCTGCCCTGCTGGACGCCGCGCACCAGCAGCTCGCCGGCCCGCTGGTACTCATCTGGGACAACCTCAATACCCACGTCAGCGCCACGATGACCGGCCTGATCGCCGCCCGGGACTGGCTGACCGTCTACCAGCTGCCGCCCTACGCGCACGAGCTCAACCCGGTCGAACCGCTCTGGTCACACCTCAAGCGCTCCCTGGCCAACCTGGCCAAACGCAACCTCGCCCAGCTCACCGCGCTCGTGAAAACCCGGCTCAAACGGATGCAGTACCGGCCCGCCCTCCTCGAAGGCTTCCTCGCCAGCACCCGCCTGGACCTCACACCCTTCTGTAACCCCCACCATTAGAGATCTTTAGCGCTGGATGGGCGAGCCGGTGGGAGATGACCCACCCGGCGGGCAGGTTCCACCGCTGCACCTGCTTATGGCCCAGCCCGGTGTTCGCCGGGTCAACCAGGTCAGCGTCGGTGCGCTGCCGGTTCCACACCTGCCGGCCGGTATACCGCGGGTTGGCCAGGATCGATGCCACCGTGCCCAGTGTCCACGCCGTCCCGCTGCGATGCGGGTTGCGCTTCGGGTCAGCCGCCGATGGGCACGGGATCCCGGCATCATTCAATGCCCGGGTGAGCCTCGCGACACTGTGCCCGGCCAGCCGCTGCGTGAACATCCACGTAACTACCGGTGCCGTGGCCGGATCCGGCTCAAGCCGGTGCGCGCGCCGGCCCCAGGCGGCGTGGGCCTTGTTCGGGTGCGGTCCAGCGTCAGCCAGCCGGTACCCGTACGGCGGGCGGCCGCCGAGGTAGCGGCCTTGCTCGCGGGTCTGGGTGGCCATAGCGGTGCGGACCCGGATCCTGGTACGGGTGATTTCTCGCTTGGACTGGTAGCCCAGGGCCAGCATGGTCTGCTCGTGGTCGCCGGCGTCGACACGCCCGCCCACCTCCGGGGTCCACAGCTGGACGCCGTAATGCTCGAACAGCGGCGCCATCGCCGAGTACTGGCCGCCGTAGAACGCCCGCTCGTATTCGCCGATGACGATGGCGTCCCACCCCCGGTCCGGGTCGGCGAGCGTGGCGACGAGGGCTGCGGCCTGCGGGCGGCGCGCCCACGCTAGCCCGAGTTTCCGGGATAAGTTGATCTTGGTCTTGTTTCCGCTGGTCAGCGGTGGTGCCGGGGCTGGTTTGGTGTATTACCCATGTCAGCGCCTGGGTGCGTAGCGGCCGAGGCCGAAGATGCCGCTGAGCTTGTCCTGGAGCGGTGTGGTGTCGGTGAGCATGCGGTGGGCCCGGGGCCGGCCGCGCTCGGCCTGGTAGAGCAGGATGGTCTCGCCGATCCCGGCGAGCTCGCCCAGCAGCGCGCGCACGGACAGGTCCAGCCCGGCCCGGCGGGCCGTCAGCCGCATCAGGTGGGCGATTTGCAGGGCGAGCACGCAGGTGAACATGTGCACGCGGATGTTGTGCTCGGTCCAGTGGAACATCGGGGAGAACGACACCACGTGCGGGTCCTTTATCTGCCGGAAGGAGAACTCGGCCTCGGACTGGGAGCGGTACCCGGCGACCACCTCGGCCACCGGCCAGTCGTCGTGGCTGGTGATCAGCACGTGCTTGCCGAATATCTCTTCTTCCAGGGCGGCCAGGGCTGCCTGGTCGATGTGCCAGGCAAGGCGCAGATCGCGGGGCTGTTCGCCGGATAGCTGCCAGGCGATGACCCGGCGCACCCAGGGCTTGGCCGTGATCTTGCTGATCTCGGCCCCGGCCTTATCCTTGCTGCGGCGGGTCTTGCCGCGGGCCAGGGTGGCAGCCAGCTCGTCGAGCTTCTTGCCGGCCTTGGCCAGGGTGGTCCCGGTAAACCCGCGGGCCTGGCTTTCGTGCAGTTCCGGGGAATGGGTGAGGATCGCCCGCCGCTCCGCGCCGTAGGCCAGCCGGCGGGTGTCCAGCGCGGTCAGCCCGCCGAACCGGTCTTTGTCCACGACGGTGCGCGCGGAGGCGGGCAGGGCTGTCAGGTCCGGGCAGTCGCTGGCCGGGACCGACCCGATGTAGCGCAGTCCCGTGCCGGCGAGGTAGGCGAAGTTGTCCTCGCTGTTCTGCCCCGCGTCGAACACCACGGTCATCCCGGCGGCCGCAGCACCGGCCGGCGCGGCAGCGGTGACGATCGCCTCGTACTGGCGGCGGAGCTGGCCGATCATCGCGGCGAACTGGGTGACGTCGGGCCGGTCGCCGGGGTAGCCGTGCCAGGTTAGCGGGATCCCCCCGTCGCGGGTGACCACCAGGCCCAGGCCCGCCAGCCGCAAGTCCGGGCGCTTCTGCTTGGCCTTGCCCCGCTGCGCGACCGGCGCCTTGCCGTTCGCCGTGTCGATGAACGTGGCGAAGTTGGTCATGTCCAGCGCCACCGAGGACACATCCACCCCGGATGCTTCCACGATGCGCAACGCGATCTTGCGGCTGGCCTCCTCCAGCTGCTCCAGGGTGACGGCGTGCATCGCGTCCCAGAACCGCCGGTGATCCAGCGCCGATGCCGGAATCCGGGTGAACCGGGGCGCCGCGGTCTCGGCCCACCAGTCGGCGAAGGCGAGCTTGGAACACGGTGCCACCACCCGGTTCAGCGCCGCCAGCACCAGGTAGGCGCCCACGGACACGCCCGCATCGGCGCGCCGCGCCCCGGCTGCCTGGTCGATGATGGCAGCCACGCCGAGATCCTCCAGCATTGCCCAGGCAGCCGCGACCGCGCCGAAGTCCTTATGCTGAACCCGGTCGGGCAGCCCGAGCCCGCCGCCGCGCATCGCCGCTGCCAGCTCCTCGGCAGTACCCAGGTACTCCTGGGATATGATCCGCGGCTTGCCATGCACGCGGGCGGACTCCACCAGGTAGTAGTAGGTGGCCCCGCCGCGCTTCTTCCCCACGATCGACGCCATATATGGGTAATACACCATCAGGCATGCAAACACAACCCATCCGCCCAGGCCAGCCCGTCACCACCACCCGCCTCAGCAGGTCACGATCCGCCCATCCTGGAAACTCGGGCTAGGGTGCGGCTTTGGCCGATGTCCAAGAACTCGGCCGCGATGTGGCCGCGCCCGGCCACCAGCGCGATGGCCTGCTCACGCTGCCGCGCCAGCGACGTCACCGGATCCTGGCGATCCTCGGTTGACACCCGTCCGTAGAACGCGAACCGCAGCAGGCCGCGGCCGTGATCTGCTGCCTGGCGGCCGGTGCGCTCCGCCCACACCGCCAGCGCATCCCTGCCGGTCCCACCCTCGGCCTTACGTCCCGGACGACGCGCTGCGGCCAGGGCACTCACCTCCTCCCGCAAGTGCGGTGCAGGGGCACTCATCACACTGACATACCCACTCATTCTTGGACAAATCTCTCATCAGATGCCGCCTGCCTGCCCCGGACCCCATGAGCGGCCGTTTCGGGCACGCTGACGCGGCACCCAGGCCCGGCCTCCGACCGCGGCGGGTGCTTCTTGCTGATTCGCCTCCCTTCTCGCGCGCCGATGACGCAGATCTGCGTGAGCTGTTAGTGGCGAGGCCGCGATTTCGCCGGGCATGGTCTGCGGGCGCTTGCGATTCGTCGGAGGGTCATGGGCTGCCGATGTGGCTTGCAAGCTTGACCTGGCCCGGACCGGACAGTTCGCCCATCGCACTGCGCCGGCCTGCAATGACCATGAGCAGCGCCTCGGCCTTGCCCCGTACCTCCGGCCCTGTTCCGAAGGCAAAGCCGAGATCGGTGGCGGCCAGCCGGACCCCGCGGATACGCCAGAACCTGCCCACGTCTGGGGCGATCAGGGCGGTCCGCAGTGCGGGCAGCAGCCGTTCCGGCGGTATGGTGCGCGGCAGCCCGAGCGGGCGCCGGATGTCCTGGTGGTGGATGAGTCCCTCGACCAGCGCGACCCTGCCGCCGAGCGCCGCGGGCAGCCCCCGCGGCTGCAGGTGATCGGTCAGCAACGCCAGCAACTGCTCCGGGTTGTGCCTGTCGTATCGCGCCAGCGTGGCGGCGTTGACCGGGCCGGGCCGGAACCGGCCCTGGATGACGTGTGCCAACAGGCCGCGCGCGTCCAGTTCGTCGTAGCTGATGACGTGCGCAACCACATCACGCACCCGCCAGCCCGCACACAGCGTCGGCGCCTGCCATTGCTGCGGCGACAGCGTCGCGAGAAACGCCGCGAAATCCGCGCGTTCCCCCCTCACCAGGCGCCGGACGTCCACAGCAGGCAGGCTAGCGAACGCGCACGGTTCCCATGCACGCCGAGCTGTAGCACCGGCAGTTCCGCGTCCAGCACATGCAGCGTCAAGATAACCGCGCGTGCCCGGGCTCCGCTGACGGGCCGCCGTCACCGCAACCATCCGCGACGACGGTCGGCTGGTGAGCGCCTCGCGGCGGCCCCGCCCTTACGCCGAAGACCTAAATGGGCCGCACCCCAGCGCTCCGCCACCCGGGTCATCGCGGCGGAATCCCTGCTCGGCGTCCTCGCGCCATTCGCTCACGTCACCCGTGGCGCGGGCCCGCTTGCGCAGCCCGGTAACCAGTATCGCGCCCGTGAGCAGCGCCGGACATACCAGCCCAAGCCCGCCCCAGGCCAGGGCCCAGCGCCGGCGCGCCGCATCACACGACCACGACGAGGAGCATCACAGGTGGCTGAGCCCCAGACGCGCCCTGCTGCGGCCGGTACCGCGCCGCGCGGGCGCCCGGACCGGCCGGTCCGCACCGTGTCCTGAGACCCGGCTCGTCTTGCGACCGGGCTCGCTGAGGATCAGGCCGGCCGCCGATCGTGACATGTCATCTTGAGCACCTCTGATCTGCGGTGGCCGGGCTCACCCTTGCGCGCCGCCAGGGACGGGAGGCCCGGCTGCCGGGCGGTCCCTGCGTGGCGGCTCGCCCTTCATGCGGATCGGCGCCGAAGGCGCGGGCGGTGTGCCGGCGGGCCAGCCCGGCGGCGTCGCCGGGGCCGATCACCACGGTGCCGGAGTGGGCGGCGAGAAAGGCGGCTGGAGCGTGTCCGTATCCGCCTGATGCGGGGGTGTGAGCTTGGGCCCGCGCCGCTGCGAGCTTTGAGTCCTGCTCAGCTGCCGCTGGCCCGGGCGAGATTGGCGGCGACCGCGGACCTGTCTTTCTGGTAAGCGCTGGGGCGAGTCCACGGAGTCAGTGCCTTGACGGCCGCCCGGAATGCCGCCGCGGGGGCCGGCCTGGATGAGGAGCCCGCCGTAGGTGAGCAGCGCCGCAATGAAGCCGAGTGCCATGCCGTACGACCACCAGTTGCCCTTGGTGATCATGGTGAGAATGCCGGCCGCGATAGTGGCGGCGATGGCGGCGCTACCGCAGATCGCCAGGCGGCGCGACCGGTCCGTCAGGCCTGCTGTGGCGCCGATGACAAGGATCGCACCGACGGCGAGACCAACGGCGATGAGCACGTGCGGCCAGGAACACGGTGCTGGCTGTCTGGGTGGCCCCCGTGGCCTTGGAGGGCAGGCCGAGGAGATCGACGGCCATGCCCAGCAGGAATTGGGCCGTCAGGCCCAGGATCTGGTGCCGGGCGAGGTGCCGGACGTCGCGCCGGTGAGCGTTCATGGCTGCGGTCAGTCCTGTCATTCGTTGTCTCCTCAGGGGGTCCGTGATTGGGTGCGGGCGGCTCAGCCGCCGGCAGGCAGATGCCCAGGCCCAAGGCTGCTTCCGGGGAGCGGTCAGCGTTGCCGGCCGTAGAGGTAGACCGTGACCGGCGCGAACACGGCTACCACCGCGGCCGAGGCGAGCAGCACCCAGGCCACCTGCCCGGCCGCGGCCTGACCGTGCATGAGGCTGCGCTCGGCGCTCACCAGGTGGCTGACCGGGTTGACTCTGACGAAGGCCTGCAGCCAGCCCGGCATGGTCTGCGGGCGTACGAACACGTTGCTGGCCAGGGTCAGCGGGAACAGCACGACGGTGCCGACGCTCATGACGGCCTGCGGGGTGCGCATGAGCAGGCCGAGGGTGGTCCAGGCCCACGAGAGGCTGAGCGCGAACAGCACGAGGATGCCGGTTCCGGCGAGCACGCCGGCTGCGCCGCCGGCCGGGCGGAAGCCCATGGTCACCCCGAGCATGATCACCAGGCTGGCGGCGAGCAGGTAGCGGGCGACGTCGCCGAGGAGGGCACCGGCGATCGGAGCCGGGCGCCAGATGGGAAGTGACCGGAAGCGGTCGGATACCCCTTTGGACGCGTCGGAGTTGAGCCCGACCCCCGCGTACATGGTGACCAGCAAGACAGCCATGACCAGCGTGCCGGGGAGGATGAACTGCAGGTACCGGCTGGCCGAGCCGGCCAGGGCGCCGCCGAACAGGTAGGTGAACATCAGCGTGAAAACGACCGGGATCGCGATCACGTCGAAGAGCTGCTCGGGGACATGCTTGATCTTCAGCAGGGCCCGCCACCCGAACGCAGCCGAGGCTGCCAGCGCGCTGGCGGGGACCGGGCGCGGCCCCGCGGGGAGGCCGGGGTGCGGCACCTGCCTGGAGCTGGCGGGGCTGGTGGTAGCAGGGATCATGATGCTGCCTCCTGGGTGCTGTCGTTGCCGGCGCCGCCATGGCTGGTGAGGGCCAGGAATACTTCGTCCAGGCTTGGCTGGCCGAGCGCGAAATCGCCGACGGCGATGCCCGCTCGGGCCAGCTCGGTGATTGCGATGGCCACCTGCTCGCTGGCTGGCGACGCGGACTGGCCGGCCGGGATGCTGGCTGTCAGCGCCATCGGGTCGGCCCCGGCCTGGACTGCCACGCTGAGGGACCGGGCAAGTATGCGCTCGGCGTCGGGCCTGCGTGCGCGATCGGCCAGCCTGATACGGAGGGTTCCAGAGCCGACCGACGCCTTGAGCTCGCTGGTCGTTCCCTCGGCGATGACCGTGCCGTGGTCGATGACGGCGATCCGGTCGGCCAGCGCGTCCGCCTCGTCCAGGTACTGGGTGGTGAGCAGGACGGTGGCACCGCTGGCGACCATCGAGCGGATGATTTCCCACATCTGGACGCGGCTCGCCGGGTCGAGCCCGGTGGTCGGCTCGTCCAGGAAGTACAGGTCGGCGCGCACGATGATGGTGGCGGCCAGGTCGAGCCGGCGGCGCATCCCCCCGGAGAAGGACTTGACCTGGCGGGAGGCGGATTTCTCGAGCCCGAAAGCCGTGAGGAGTTCCGCCGCGCGCGACTTGGCGGCATGGCGGGTGAGGCCGGCCAGCCGGCCGAGCAGTACGAGGTTCTCGCGGCCGGTCAGGTCGTCATCCACGGTTGCGAACTGGCCGGTCACGGCGATCCGGCGGCGCACGGCGGCCGCCTCCTTGACCACGTCGTGGCCCAGCACCCTGGCCTGGCCGCCGTCGGGAGCGAGCAGGGTGGCGAGGATCCGCACCGTGGTGGTCTTGCCCGCGCCGTTCGGCCCGAGCAGGCCGTACACAGTGCCGGCGGCAACTGCCAGCTCGACGCCGGCCACCGCCTGGGCAGGGCCGAAGCGCTTGGCCAGCCCGGTGGCCTCGATCGCGAGGGGGGCACCTCCCGGTGCCAGCCGGGGCCGGCTGCCCGGCGCAGTGCCCGCTTCCGCAATGCTCATAACCATTCCCTCCGGCCGCGTTATCTCATACAGTGGTGTCAAGAGTAGTTATCTCTTACAATCCTGTCAAGATTAAGGGAGGCTATGGCGACCAAGCCAGCGCAGCCGCAGGTCAGGCAGAGGCGGCGGCGGGCCGACGCCGAGCAGAATGTCACCGCGATCCTGGATGCGGCGGCCAGGGCCCTGAGCGCGCAGCCAGAGGCGAGCGTCGAGGACATCGCCCGGGCTGCCGGGCTCAGCCGCCAGACGGTCTACGCCCACTTCCCCTCACGCGAGGCGCTGCTCGACGCTGTGGTCGAGCGGGCGACCGCCGAGGTGACGGCGGCCTTCGAGGCGGCCGGGCTCCAGGAGGCACCACCGGCCGAGGCGCTGATCCGGCTGCTCGACGCCGGCTGGCAGGTGAGCGCCCGCTACCCGTTCCTCTGGCACCTGCCCGCAGTGGGCCCGGACCAGGACCTCGACCGGCACGGCCCGGTCGTTGAGCGGCTGCATGACCTCATCCGGCGCGGGCAGGAAAGCGGCGACTTTGACCGCAGCCTCTCCCCAGGCTGGCTTCTCGCCGCTGGCCTGGCCATCGGCCGCGCCGCCGAGGACGAAGTCAAGGCCGGCCGGATGACCATCGCGGAGGCCACGAGCGCCGCGCACCACAGCTTCCTGCGTCTCTTCGGCCTGCACGACTCCACGCCGCGGTGACCGTGGCACCCAGTACCGGGACGCACCGTCCCCGGGAGGTCACGGCGCGGCCGGGCTGCACCGGGACCGTCCGCACGCTCACACAGCGCTTGCGGGCATGCATCAGGCGAGTGGTCACTTTCACCCGGCCCGCGGCCATCGGGGGCGTTCACAGCCAGTTGTCGAGGTAGTAGCTGCTCGTGTGGTCGTAGTCGGGGTTATCGCCGGCCTTCATCCGCGTCGTGAGTGCCTCGGCCTGGTATCCGCGCCTGTCGAGCACGTCGATGATGTTCCAGCTGGAGCTGGATGCGCGGGTGAGCAGCGACGTCTTCCCCCGTTCGTGGCTCAGGTGCTCGGCGGCGCCGAGGAGCCGTTCGAAGGAGTCCCGGGTGGCTGCTGCGACAAAGGGAACGAATCCTGCCTCCGGGGGCTGGACGGTGCTTTCCAGGTGCACGATCGCGATGCCGTCGCCAGTGGTGAGCACCTGGCCAGCGCCGCACCGCGTGGTGGCTGCGGCTTCTCCGGACACGTCGAGGCCCGGGTACAGGAAGCCGAGGTCCGGCATGGGGCCACCGACGCGGACGCCCGCCGGCATGCCCGTCGCGCCCAGCTGGGCACGGAACCCGATTCCGGTGCACGACGGCCGGAAGCCCATTTTCTGATAGAAGCGCTCATGGAACGGGCTGTCCCGGTAGGTCTCCAGCCCCATCAGGCGGACGCCACGCCGCCGCCAGCTGTCCAGGCATGCGGCTATCAGCTTCCCGCCGGCCCGGACCGCTGCGCACCCGGGTGGACGGCCAGCGGCCCGAGCCAGCCGAGCGTGCCCCGCGCCACCGAGATCAGCGCCCCCGCCATCCGGCCCGGGTCCTGCTCCCGCACGGCAACGAAGCACCCGCCCGGATCCGCAGCAAACCGCACGGCGAAGAACAGCGCCGGGATTGCCGGCCCCGCAGGCTCCGCGCTGGCAGCCGGTGCGTGCAGGGCCCCGAACGCCGCGCTCGTGACCGACGCGACGCCCGGCAGATCACCGGAAGTCATCGCCCGGATCACGCTCGCACTCATGGCTCTCCTCCCAGCTAATCCGGTGCTGCCTGCCTCAGCCAGGCGGGCGTCGTAGCTGCTGTCATGCGCCCGGCCCGGCGCTGTGCCTGCCCGGCCGCGGCATAACCTTCCGCCAGGCTGCCTGGAGGAGCGCCGCCGCCTGCCAGCCAGCGGGAAACGCCGGCCCGCCCGGACGCCCGGGTCAGTGACCGTGCCAGCGTGCATTACGGGACGGGTCCTGCATCTGGGGCGTGCCCGCCTGCCTGGCTGGCCGGTTCATCGCGCGGATGTGATGGTTCCGGGCTCTGCGGTTCGCGGGCGAGCAGGCTGACCCGGTCGCCTGGGGCAAGGGTGATGGCGGGGTCAGGGTCGCGCAGGGCGCGGTTTCCCGTGACCGTGACCGGGACCCACCCGGGCGGCCAGGCGATGCCGCCGAGTGCGTTGCCGGCGGCGGGCGAGTCCGCGGGGATGGTGATTTCCAGGATCTGGTAGCCGCACAGCGGGGCGGACGGCTCCTGGATGGCGGCCTCCGGGCCAGGAAGGGCCACGCTGGCGGCACGTTGTGCCTGCCTGGCAGCGGCCGGGGCCGTGCGGATGTGGCGGGCGACGGCCTGCAGCACGTTCTGGCTGGTGAGCCAGCCTTGCAGGTGCCGCCCGTCGGCAGACAGCACCGGCAGGCCGTCCCGGCCGTAGAGTTCCAGCTGGCGCAGGGCCTGGGCCAGGGACTCGCCGGCGAACAGCGCCTGGGGATTGCGCTGGTGGGTGACCGGGCCGGGCAGCGGCCCCAGGGCCGGACCCGGTTCGGGCAGGCCAGGCGCGGGCGCGATGGTGAGCGGCGCCGCGAAGGGGTGCATGGCGTCGGCGGCCGTGAGGTCCTCGAACGGGTCCGCTGATCGCGGGTGGTCGATGTCGGTGCCGCAGCGCAGCAGCTTGGTGGTGTAGATCGTGCCGTAGCTCAGCGCCCGCGAGATGGCGGTGGCGACCGCCACGGCGAGCATCACCGGGAGGGTGAGGGTGAAGTCCCCGGTCATCTCCACCACGCTGGCCACCGAGGTCAGCGGCGCCCGGGCCGCGGACGCGAACACCGCTCCCATGCCGACGACCGCATACAGGGCAGGCTGCCCGGCGGCCGGGCCGAGCAGGTGGCCCGCGATCTCGCCGAAGGCCATGCCCGAGGTCGCGCCGATGAACAGCGACGGCGCGAACACGCCGCCCGACCCGCCGATGCCGATCGTCAAGCTGGTCGCGATGATCTTCCCGGCGGCGAGCACGATCAGGAACCACAGGGCGTAGCTGCCGCCGACGGCGTTGTACATGACCGGGTAGCCGACGCCGTACATCTGCGGGAGGGCGAGCAGCAGCACCCCGAGCGCGATCCCCCCGACGGCAGGCCGCGCCCATTCCGGGCGGGTTTTCCACACCCGGTCGCAGACGTCCTCGGTCGCGTAGAGGATCTTCGCGAACGCCAGGCCAAGCAGGGCCGCGAGCACCGCGAGGGCCGCCACGAGCAGGTAATCGCGGGCGTGATGCAGCGCGATGCCGGACGGGAATCCGGACAGGAACGGGGCGCTGCCCAGGAACTGCCTGCTGACCAGGTCGGCGACCATCGCCGACAGCATCACGGTGAAGATCCCCTCGATGGAGAACTCCCGCA
This sequence comes from uncultured Actinomycetes bacterium, assembly GCA_963786975.1. Lineage (GTDB taxonomy): Bacteria > Actinomycetota > Actinomycetes > Streptosporangiales > Streptosporangiaceae > Palsa-506. The sequence continues at coordinate 488,159 of CAWBBE010000001.1, forward strand.
GGATGATCTCCACCCCGAAGAACACCCCGGTGATCGGCGCGTTGAACGTGGCGGCGATCCCGCCGGCCGCGCCGCAGGCGACCAGGATCCGCAGCCGGTTCTCCGGCATGCGCACCCATTGCCCAAGGCTGGAGGCCAGCGCCGACCCGATCTGCACGATCGGGCCCTCCCGGCCGACCGACCCGCCGGTCCCGATGCACAGCGCGGAGGCAACCGCCTTGACCACGCTGACCTGAAGCCGGATCCGGCCGCCGTTCCCGGCCACCGCCAGCATCACCTCGGGCACGCCATGCCCGCGGGCCTCCCGCGCGTACCGGTAGATCAGCGGCCCGTAAACCAGCCCGCCGACGACCGGTATCACGATGAAGAACCCCAGGCCGAGCCAGGGAAAGTGAGCACTGCCGACGCGGCCCTGCTGGCCGAACTGGGCGTGACCGGTAGCCAGCCAGGTGAAGAAATAGATCAGGTCACGGAACGCGATCGCGCCCAGCCCCGATCCCGCGCCTGCCACGAGCGCGATCGCGAACAACCCGCCCCGTGAGCCACGCAGCCAGCCACTCACCCGGCCGGCCCACCGCACTGTTCCCGGCAGCTCGCCCGCCGCCTGGCCGGTCATGATCCTCCCGGTACGCTGCCGGAGCGTGCAGGCTCCCGATTCAAACCAGCCGGCGGCGGCGCCGCGGGCGGGTCGGCCGGACCTGCCGGCCACTGGCTGTCGGGGATCTCCCCGGCCGCGGCGGCGAACGACCCCAGGGCGGCGGCCACCGCCGACTGCTCCGCAGCTGTGAGCTTGGCCAGGATGCGGGCGATCAGCGCCCGCCGGCGCGCGGTCGCCTGATCCACGACCTCCCGCCCAGCGGCTGTGACCGACACCTGCACCGCGCGGCGGTCCGCACGCGCCCGGTGCCGACGGATCAGGCCCTTGCGCAGCAGCCGGTCACACATCCGCCCAGCCGTCGACGGCGTCACACCCAGCGCCGCGGCGAGATCACTGACCCGCTGCGGCCCGCGGGAGGCAAGCACCACGAGCGCCCGGTACTGGGCAATCGTCGTGTCCTCCGCCGCAGCGCCCAGCGACTTGGTCGCCACCGCGATCAGAGTGCGGCTCGCAGTCAGCACCGCATCCACCGCAGCCCGGTCTGCTGCCTGCTCAGTCACGCCCAGGCCCTTCATTTTACTTGCCTACTGCAATAAATGCATTATGACTCTATCAGCTACTGCATCTTGCGTCCGCACGGCAGATCCCGGTGACTGGTACGAGGCGCCGGGTGCCGGGGAGGAGAATGGTCTGCGGTGCCAGTTGCCGGCTGGTTGCCGGCTGCCCTCCCGGCGCTGGGCGGGTGACAGTGAGCAGCAACGCCGCGGGGCTTGCCGGGTCAGGGGCGGCGTTGACGACCTCGGACGTGAGACCCCAGGCGCTGGCCAGGACGTGGTTCTCGATGTACCGGCCGTCAAGAAGCGGCAGAGGCTGATGCGCCCCGTTGAGGTCTCCCATCGTGTCGGTGATGCCGCCCGCTGCGCAGCGGGCGTCCGCCGGCAACTGACGGGCAAGGAGGGTGGCGGTCGGGCCGCCGGTGCCGCAGCCCATCTTCACCACAACAACAAGCAGTGGGCTGCCGCTCCGGGCACTGGCCTGGCGGTGCACCTGGCCGGCTGCCGGTGACCGCCTCAGCCGGGGTGCCGGCGGCTGCGTGTCCTGAGGCGGAAGATGACCAGCCCGGCGATGGTGAAGGCGGCGGCCCAGGCCAGGCCGAGGGCGAGGTGGCCCCACAGGACAGCGTGGCCGAACGCTCCGCCGGCCGCGAACTGCATGGGGCCGAAGGACGGGAACCATTCCAGGATCGGCTTGTTGGCGATCGGGTTCCCAAGCGGGTTCTGCAGGAAGGTGTCCATCAGCGAGCCCATGATGATCAGGAAGAAGCCTTCCAGGTCGCCCTTGACCAGGACGCCCAGCAGCAGGCCGAGTGCTCCGTAGGTGAGAGCGATGACGGCGAAGGCGGCCAGGATGGCCAGCCAGCCCGCCAGCCCCGGGCGCCAGAACACCAGCAGGATGGCTGCGGTGTAGCCGGCCACACCGGCGGCAACGATGGCGATGGCGAGGGTCTTGGCGGCGATCAGGGTGGGCTGCCGGTAGCCGGCGGAAACGAGCCGCTTGTCGAACGCGAGGGTCTTGCGGATGGCGGCGAACACGGCGAAGCCGGTGATGAGGGTCAGCGAGTTCAGCCCGGCGCTGATCAGGGTCAGGTGGCGGCCGTCCACAGCCAGGACCTGGCCGGTGGAAAACAGCCGGAAGCGCAGGATCTGGTGCCCGGTCAGCGCGGCCATCAGCAGGTACCAGGCCGGGACGAACACCACGAGCAGCAGCCCGGCGAGCCGGTTGCGGGTCTGGTTGCGCAGCGCGAACCGCCACGCGGTCGGGAACTGGGCGAACGCGGGCGCCGGGCGGGCAGCCGGGGCGGTAGCAAGGTCAGCGGCGGGCATGGTCATCCTTCCCCGACGGCGCGCGGCGGGTGAGCCGGCCGCCGGACAAATCGGCGAGCAGGTCGAAGCGGTCCTGTTCGAAGACCAGATGGGTGATGATCACGATGGCCTTGCGGCGGGCGCGCAGGTCCGTGACCAGATCCCAGAACCGAAGGTAGGTTTCCCAGTCGAAGCCCTGGTACGGCTCGTCAAGCAGGAGCACATCGGGGTCGTGCATCAGGGCCAGCGTGAGGTTCAGCTTCTGCCGGGTCCCGCCGGACAGCGTGCCGGCCGCTTCCCGCCGCAGCCGGGCGTACCCGAGCTGGCCGACCAGTTCCTCAGCCCGGTCCAGCGCCGGGAGCCGGCAGGCGGCGGCGAAGTAGCGCAGATGCTGGTCCACGGTGAGGTTGTCGTTGAGCACCGGGTCTTGCGGGCAGTAGCCCAGCGTCCCGGCGAGCCGGACGCTGCCGCCGTCCGCGGCCAGAGTGCCGGCGAGGATCTTCAGCAGGGTGGATTTCCCGGCCCCGTTCTCCCCCACCACCCCGACCAGCTGCCCCGGCCCGGCCGCCAGATCTGCGCCGCAGAGCACCTCATGGCTGCCATAGGCCTTGCGCACATCCCGGGCCTCTAGCAGCACGCCAGGCGGGTCGCTTGATGGTAGCGCCTCCCCCGCCATCGCCCCGGTAGCACGTGCATGATGGCCGAACACCGGCATCATCTCCTTCCCGGCTGGGCGCATCGCCCACCTGTGATCAGGGAAACTGGTCCCGGTGACCACGGCTGTCGCGCGCACCATGCACCGTGGCGCTGGCCGGGCCGGCCACGTGCGCTCATGGCTGCCCGCCCTCCGGCGCGGCGGGCAGCCCAGCCGCGTAGATCGCCAGCATTTCGCGGGCCCAGCGCGCCATGCCCTCCTCCGACAGCGGGTCGACTCCGAGCACGTCGGCGAGATGCTCCCGCAGCAGGAACACGGCCAGGTCGTTGGCCATCAGGAAGGCAACCCGCACCGCGGGATCGGCCCCCGGGGCCGCCAGTCCGGCCTGCACCAGGGCGCCGACCAGCATGGTGCTGATCTCGTACATGCGGCGGAACAACCGCCGGCCGGCGCCCCCGTCAGCGAGCAGCAGCCGGCGCAGGTACGCGGGCACCGGGGAGCCCGGCGGCAGGTGAGCCACCATCGCCTCGGCCAGCGAGCCGCTCGCCGCCGGGTCGTACAGGTCCGGGGCACCATCCGCGGTCATCTCGCCGAGCATCGCCTCGAACAGGCCCAGCACATGCTCATCGACCACCTCCCGCAGCCCCTCCTTCGAGCCGAAGTGATGCACGATCAGCGCGGGGGACACGCCCGCCGCCGCGGCGATCTGCCGCACCGTCACCGCGTCCGGCCCGCGCGCCGCGAACAACCGCAGCGCCTCATCGCGGATGATCGCCCGCGCGGTACGGTCATCCGGGGCTGAACACATGTACAGAATACTAAACGATTGTTTCGTTAACGGTCAAGCCCGCGTCAGCCGTGTACCTGGCGCGGGACGAGTCCGCAGGCCTCCATGCCCGGCCCGGCCGCCCGTGGCGCCGGGCCGGGCCCGGTAGGGTGTTGGTGGCGCGCCGGGAAGTCTGGTCGGCAATCATCCGTGGGTCGAGCGGGCGAGGTCAGCGGCATGCGCAGCGTGGAGACTGTTCTCTTCCTCGTCGTGCTGGGCACGGTGGTCGCGGCGTTCGCCGGGCGGCTGCGTGTCCCGGCCCCCTCCCTTCTGGTGATCGCGGGCCTGGTGGCTGGCCTGCTGCCGGGCGTGCCGGCGGTCCGGGTGGCACCTGATGTTGTGAGCCTGGTCGTGCTGCCGCCGCTGCTGTATGCGGCCAGCGAGGAGTTGCCGTGGCGTGACCTGCGGTTGGTGTGGCGGCCGGTGACCGTGCTCGCGGTGGGCCTGGTGCTGGCGTCCGCAGCCGCGGTCGCCGCGGTGACGTGGGCGGTGGCCGCTGTCCCGGCGAGTATGGCGTTCGTCCTCGGCGCGGTGCTGGCCAGCACGGACCCGGTCGCGGTTAGCGCGCTGGGGCGGCGGCTGTCGCTGCCGCCGAAGGTGCAGGCGCTGGTGCAGGCGGAGAGCCTGTTCAACGATGCGACCAGCCTGGTGCTGTTCCAGATCGCGGTCTCCATCGCGGTCGCGGGCACAGCCGCCCGGTCATCGGCGGCCGTGACGCTGCTGCACGGCGCCGGGCAGTTCGCAGCCCTGGCGGCCGGCGGCGCAGCAGCAGGGGGCATAGTCGCAGCCGGGGTCATCGCCGTGCGCTGGCGCGTCACCGATCCGGTGCTGGAAACCGTGCTGGCGCTCATCACTCCGTATGCGGCGTACGTGCTCGGCGTGACACTGCACGTCTCGCCGGTGCTAGCGGTGATTGTCGCGGGGCTGGTGATCGGCGCGCGGCGGGCGCGGATCACCACCGCCCAGACCCGGCTGCAGCTGCACTCGGTCTACCAGACGGTCATCTTCCTGCTGGAGAGCGTGGTGTTCAGCCTCATCGGCCTGCAACTGCCCGCCCTGATCCGGGACCTGTCCCATAGCGAGGCCTGGCCCGCGGAAGCGCTCGCGGTCGCTGGCACGCTGATCGCCACGCGGATGTTGTGGGTGTTCCCCCTCTCGGCTGTCCAGCAGCGGCGCAGCGGCACCCGCCGCCCGTCCTGGGCCGTGCCCGCCGTGGTGTCCTGGGCCGGCACCCGCGGGGTGGTGCCGCTGGCCGCGGCCCTGTCCATCCCCCTGACCTCGGCCAGCGGGGTACCGCTGCCCGAGCGTGATCTCATCCTGGTACTCGCCACCACGGTCATCGTGGTCTCGCTCATCGTGCAAGGGCTCACCCTCGAACCGCTGGCCCGGTACGCCGGGATCGCGCAGCCCGCCACAGCCCGCCACGAGGAAACCATCGCCCGGCTGCGCCTGGCCGAGGCAGCCCTGGCCCGGCTCGACGAACTCGCTGGCAGCGAGGCTGCCCCAGATGCCGTGATCGACCGGGCCCGCGCCAGCCTGCAGGCCCGCATCGGGCACACCCGGACCCGCATCGACGGCACCCCAGCGCCGGAGCCAGGCGGCCTGACCGAACGGGAACTGCGCCGCGATCTCATCGGCGCGGAGAACGCCGGACTTGCCCGGCTCTACGAGGACGGCACCATCACCGCAGCCACCCGCCAGCGGCTGCAGCACGGCCTCGACCTGGAGGCCACCCGCCTCAGCGACGAGCAACGCTGACACCGCCGCGCGCCTAACGCGTCATCGCCTGTGGGTCCACCGCGGTTCCACCGCCGACCAGTCCGCCTCCCAGCAGCCCAGCCGGTGCCTGTCCAGCAGCAGCGAGACCGCCCCGCCGTCGGCGGGTTCGCAAGCAGCACGCGGCTGACGCTGATCCACGAGGAGGGCAGGACCGGTCGCTGTTCCCGAGTCCTCACGGACGAATGCTGATGATCGTCTTCCCCTTGCGTCGCTCGGTCGGGTTGAGGGCGGCGACGGCATCGTCGAGGGCCGCGATGGTGCCGATGTTCGTCCGCAGCCGTCCGTCACGCACCCGCCGGACGATCTCACCCAGTTGGGCACGATCGGACTCGACAACGAAATCGACCGCCAGGCCGTCGGCGGGCCGCGCGTCGGTCGGTCCGACGACGGAGACCAGCGTTCCCCCGGCCCGGACCAGACCCGCGGACCGCTCCTGGAGGTCGCCGCCGATGACATCGAAAACCAGGTCGACTCCGCCGGCGTCTTCCAGCGCGTCATTGTCGAGGTCGACGAACTCCTGCGCGCCGAAGCCGAGCGTCTTCTGACGGTCGGCGGCGCGTCCGGTGCCGATGACATAGGAGCCAGCCTCACGTGCGAGCTGCGTCACCATCGTCCCGACTGCGCCGGCCGCGCCGTGCACGAGGACGCTCTGCCCCGCCTGAAGGCGGCCGTGGTCGAACAGTCCCTGCCACGCGGTCAGCCCCGAAATCGGCAGGCTCGCGCCCACCGTGAAGTCGACGTCGCCCGGCAGCGGCGCGAGGTTGCGTGCCTCGACGGCCACATACTCCGCCACGGTGCCGTCGCGATGCCAGTCCGTGAGGCCGAACACCCGCTGTCCCACCGACAGCCCCGTCGTGCCATAGCCGAGGGCGGTGACCACTCCGGCCAGCTCGTGCCCGGGGATCGACGGTGTTCGGTCACGGCCGAGGCGATCAGTCCATGTCGAGGGCCACGCCAACTCAGTCGGGACGAATCCCGACGCATGAACCTCAACGACGACGTCGTTTATCGCTGCCGGCGGCTCGGGCCGCTCCACCAGCGTCATCCCGGCCGTTCCCGCAGCCTCATCTGTCACCACAACCGCCTTCATCAGGCACCTCCCCGTATCCAGTCCTGGCCGCTGCGCCATGAGGCCTGCCTGGCCTTCGCGAGCGTCGTCAGCGTGGCGAGGCATGCATCAATACCCTGGCTCATAGCGGCCGACACCGGCTGTGGGCGACTACGTCCTCACCGCGGAGAACCGCATCACCGGCTCCCTCGCTGACGATGACGTCGCCATGGGTGGGTACCACATCGGGATCCACCGGCAAGGTGACAGGCCGGTCAACCGGCGGAGGCAGATGATGGCGCACGCCAGGCGAAGGAATGCCTCGCGGATGTCGTCGCGGATCTCCCAACGGATGCGCAGTCGCCGGAACCAATGCAACAGGGCAAACGTCTGCTCGACGACCCAGCGGTACCGGCCCAGCCCCGAGCCGTGTCCGGTGCCGCGCCGGGGCGATGACCGGCGTGACACCCACCGCCCGAACTTGCTTGCGATACTTGTCGTGGTCGCAGGCACGGTCGGCATACACCGTGTCCGGCCGTCGTCGCGGGCGCCCGCGGCGACCGCGTACTAGCGGGATGTCCTGGATCAGCGGCATGAGCTGGGTGACGTCGTTGCGGTTGCCGCCGGTCAGCGACGCCTGCAACGGGATACCGTGCGCTTTGGTGATCAGGTGATGTTTCGAGCCAGTTCGGCCACGGTCGACCGGGCTCGGTCCGGTTTTGGGCCGCCCTTCATGGCCCGCAGGTGCAAGCCGTCGATCACCGCCCGCGACCAGCCCCAGGGTGATAGGCACGTCGAGGCGGGACTGGTAGCAACGGCTGGATACGTGCCCACAGGTCGTCGGAGACGATCCACGGCAGTTGCTGACCCTTCCTCACGACCCTGATCAACAACCACCGTGATCAATCTCTTCCAAGATCCATTCTGTTAGGAGTTCTAAGTGCAATCGCATGACTTAATGGCTGGCCATGTGCGGAAGCATGCAATCTGCGCGGCAAATTAGGCGGCCGCGCCTCTCGCGGTGGCGCAGGGCCTGCTTGACACCCACGGGCATCAGCCCGCTATTCTGGCCGCATGATTTCCCCCGATCCGGGGAAATTTCCCGCGGTTGCGTGTTCAAGTCCCCCCTCGGACACTCTCGAATTGCCAATGCTGCGCGGGGTTGACGCGCGCCTCGGCTCGAACAGTCCGGTCAGCTGGGCGATAGACCAGCCGGGGTCAGGATGACCCGCGGCCGGCTCGCTGATGCCGTGGCTTAGGCCAGGGAGACCACGGGTTCGATGCTGTTGTCAGGGCTGCGGTCCGCGCCGCCGCCGGGCGGTGGCGGTACCGCGGGCGGATCGTCTCCGCGCGGGCGGCCGCCGCCCGGCGGCTGGGCCGGGTCCGGAGTGGCGATCAACGCGGCGATGGATCCCACTCCGAGGCCGGCGAACGGGACAGCAAGCAGGAGCAGCAGGTAACCCGCAGCATTGCCGCCAGCGCCCTGTTCCGCGGGCAGCGTGGCAGCGTGACTGAGGTGCGGGTACAGCCAGCCAAGCAGCTGGCTGTCGTGCGGTAGCAGGGCGATCGTGGCGGTGCCCAGCAACACCGCGAGCATGGCGCCGGTCAGGCCTGCCACCAGCCCGGCGGCAACGCCTTGGCGTATTCTCGCCTCGCTTTCGGCCGCGCCGTCCGTACCCGCCCGGTACAGCGCGAACGCCTTCCCCAGCCGAGCGCTGAACCCGGAAGCCGGGCCCGCCGCGGGCGGCAGTGCCTGGCCGGGCGTGAACCGGCGCGCGGCCAGAACGCCGGCCACCGCCGGCGCAACGAGCACCGCGGTCCAGGCCAGTGCGGCCAAGGCGCCCTGGGGTACCGCCGGCAGCACCCGGCTCGCTTGGTAACGGACCACCCCGAGCGGAAGGAACACGAACACCGCGATGCCGATCGGCAGGCCCGCGGCGATACCGCGGAGCAGGGTTCCCGTCGTGACCGGCGACCGCTGCGCGGTTGCCATGATCACGGCGGCCGTGAAGATGGCCATCATCAGCAGGAACAGCGCTTCTCCTGTCCACAGCAGGCCGCCCGCTCCTGGCCCCAGGATCTCTGGGCCGCGTATGCGCTCCACGGACACCTTGCCCAGCGTCAGCGCGAGAACCGCTGAGTAGCCTCCGGCCCGGACGAGCCGCTGCGCGCGTCCTGCGCGCGCAGGACCAACGAGCCGGCGCCCGGCTACCCAGAGGCCTGCCAGCAGCGCCACGGTCACTAGCAGGCTGACCCTGTTGGCCACCGTCACCCGGTTCACCGCTGACTGTGGCCAGCTCAAGCTGGCGATGCATCCGACCGCTACCGCGAAGGCGCAGATCGCGCCGGCCTTCCGCATGATCATCGACTCCCCCGACACCATTCGCAGTCCGCCACCCAGCCACGCCAGCCGCTGGCATCCGGCCGGCACATTCTCGGCTTCCGCGAGGATCGCCTCGGCCCATTCCGTGCGCCCGGCCGGCAGCAGCCGGGCGCACCAGCGCAGGACTGCAGCCGCCGGCCGGCTCAGCCGGTCCACCGGACCGCGTAGCCATGTCGCCGGACCAAAGGCTCGGCGCAGAGCGCCGCCAGGACGCAAATCGTCTGCGGCGAGAAGGCACGGCGTGCAGCCATGGCGGCAACTCTACTTAGGTAGCATTTGGCCGTCAACCGGGGACAGCCCAGCTGGAACGGATCGGGACAGCCGCGAGCGTGGCCTGGCTACCAGATACGGACCCGCGCCGCGGGCTCGAGCCACAGCTCGTCGGTAGCGCCGACATCAAACGCGGTGTAAAACTCGTCGAGGTTCCGCACGATCTGGTTGCAACGGAACTCGCCGGGGGAATGCCCATCCGCTCCCGGGCTCCGGGCGGGAAGTGCCGGCCGACGTAGGCCCGGCCGACAGCTTCCCCCATCGCCCGCTCGACCAGCGAGACACCCCGCTTCCAGCGCTCACGCAGCTGGGGGGTGCCGCTCAGGGCGCGGCCGTAAAAGTCGAAATCCTCCTGGACGAACGCCTCGGACAGGTACCCGGCAGCGCTGTGGATCACCTGCCAGCACAGCCAGTCCCGCCACGCCGGAACGTGTTCGTCGGTGAGCAACGAGGCCAGCCCGGTGCCGAAGCTCGGCTGGCGGAGCACGATCTCGTCGAAGGCGCCAGCGGGCGGGTCCAGGGCCGCCAGCCACCCGCGCAGATCCGGCCCCTCAGACAACACACCGGTCCAGGTGAACAGGTTGTAAGTCTTCTCCCGGTCGCGGCTCGCGACGTTGTCCCAGTGGCACCCGGCCACCGCCGTCTCCAGCGCGATTACTCGCCTGGCGGCCCGGTCGGCGTCCGGCAACCCGGCCAGCTCGAACATGCGCTGCACGTGACCAGCGAACGCGTCGCGGATGCCAGCGAACCGCTCCTCCCGGTAGTAGCTCTCGTCCGGCAGCGAGATAGCGGCCTGCTCGAAAAACACCAGGTAACGCTGCGGGTTGCCAGGGTCGGTGTCAACAAAGAGCCGATACAGACCCCCGACTCCCAGCCGCTCCAGGCGCCCGAGCGTGTCCAGCAGCTCCGGAATGGAGCTGACGGCCCGAGCCGCCGCGAGCGTCTGGCTGATGGGCTGCGAGCCGAGCAGCTCTGCCCGGTCCGCGTCCATGAAACTGGCATAAAGGTCGCCGAACTTCCGCTCCTCGCTGCCTTCTGATGCCGACGCGGCCGCTTCCACGATCTCGCGCACCGCGTTCTCAGCCTCTTCAGCCAGAATCCGGAACGCGCCGTCGCGCGTCCAGTCGGCGGGGATCTCGGTCCGCGCCAGCCACCGGCCGTTGACGTGCCGGAACAGGTCGTCTTGCGGGCGGATGCCGGGATCGAGCTCGTCGATGGGGATACCGGATGGGAGCGTCATGCGCTCTAGCGTAGGACCAGCCGCGGCCAGCACGCCGCACCAGCTCAGCGCTGATGGCGGGCATGTACGTAACTGACGACTCGCCCTCGGGACACCTCGTGATCATGCTCTGACCAGCTAATTTCTCACTTGATACCAGGGAACATAGACGACGGGTTTCATCACCGTCACGATGAAGCTGTGCTCGGCGTCCGGCATGCTCCGCGGCGGCGCAGCGGACGCGCATAGATTAAGGATGGCGTGATGAGCGACGACCGTGACCACACCATCGCCACCGCCACGGTGACAAGTGAGGAAACGCGGGAACCGGGATCCGCGCCACCACCGGGGCGGCCTGGCCGGCGGCGACGCACGCGACGGAGCGGCCCGAGCAGTGGGGTGTGCTGATCCGATGACCGAGCGGATCGTCGTCATCGGGGCGGACGCAGCCGGGATGAGCGCAGCCTCGCAGGCCAAGCGAATCGCAGGCGACGCGGTCGAGATCGTCGCGTTCGAGCGCGGAGCGTACAGTTCCTACTCTGCCTGTGGCATCCCGTACTGGGTAGCCGGCGACGTCGACGGGCCGGAGCGTCTGGTCGCCCGTTCGCCGGACGGACACCGGCGCAACGGCATCGACCTTCGGATGCGAACCGAGGTGGAGAGGATCGACCTCGCGGCCGGACGGGTGCTCGCTCATGATCTTGCCGCCGGGCGGTCGTGCTGGGAAGGCTTCGACGCTCTCGTCATCGCGACCGGCGCGGTCCCGGTGCGACCGCCGCTGCCAGGCGTGGACGCGGTCGGCGTATTCGGCGTGCAGACTCTCGACAACGGTACCGCGCTCCTGGCGGATCTGCACCGCGCGCAGCCGCGGCGGGCCGTGGTGGTCGGCGGGGGCTATATCGGCGTGGAGATGGCCGAGGCACTCGTGCGGCGCGGGGTCGCCGTCACCGTCGTCGATCAGGCCGCGCAGCCGATGACCACGCTCGACCCGGACATGGGTGCGGCGGTAAACCGGGCTATGCAGGATATCGGCATCGATGTGCGCACCGGCACTGCCGTCATCGGATTCGAGACCGGCAGCAATCACCGGATCCGCTCGGTGCTGACCGCCGACGGCTCAATCCCGGCCGACGTCGTAGTCCTCGGCCTCGGGGTGCGGCCGAACACCGCGCTCGCACAAGATGCCGGCCTGGCGCTGGGCGATCACGGCGGCCTGCGCACCAACATGCAGATGCAGGTTCTCGGCCACGACCATATCTGGGCGGGCGGCGACTGCGTGGAGGTCCTCAACCTGGTCTCTGGTCAGTACCAACATGTGGCGCTCGGCACCCACGCCAACAAGCAAGGCCGGGTCATCGGGCACAATCTGGCCGGCTCCTACGCCACATTTCCCGGGGTGGTCGGCACGGCGATGAGCAAGGTGTGCCATCTGGAGATTGCCCGGACCGGGCTGCGCGAGCGCGACGCCACCCGCGCCGGGTTCGAATACGTGACCGTAACCGTGCGGTCCACTACGAAGGCCGGCTATTTCCCGGGCACACAGCGGATGAACGTCAAGATGACCGCCGAACGCCGCACCGGACGTCTGCTGGGAGTGCAAATCGTCGGCCAGGAGGGATCGGCCAAGCGGATCGACACGGCTGCGACGGCGCTATGGAACCGGATGACGGTAGAAGAGATGGCCGCCCTGGACCTCGGGTACGCTCCGCCGTTCGCGCCGGTGTGGGATCCGATTCTCGTGGCGGCACGGCAGGCCGCCGGGGCCGTGCGCCAGGTCGGCGCCGACCGGCGACGACGCGCTTTCGACACGCGGTGAACCAGGCGCCTGGACCGGGGCCGGCCTGAACCGGGATGCGCGCCACCGGCTGCGCCGGATCGAGCGTCTTACCGGCCGCTCGCCGCAGACCCAGATCGTCAGCGGAACCATTCATCGCCCTGGAGACGCTGCGCAGGCTGCCCGAGCCGGCCGGTGGCTACGTCTGAAGCGGATCGCATCAGGCGAAGGCGCTCTGCCCGGTGATGTCGCGGCCGACGATGAGCGTCTGGATCTCCGCGGTGCCCTCGTAGGTGACGAGCGCCTCCATGTCGCACAGGTGGCGCATCACGTGGAATTCCAGCAGGATCCCGTTACCGCCGAGGACGTCGCGGGCCAGGTGGCACACGTGACGGGCCTCGACCGTGCAGAAGCACTTGGCCAGGGAGGCCATCGTGTCGCTCATCTTGCCGTCGTCGATCAGCCGCCCGAGGCGGATGCAGTAGAGCTGCATGGCGGTGACCTGGCCGAGCATCTTGACGAGCATCGACTGGATCATCTGGTTCTTCGCGATCGCCCGGCCGAACTGAGTCCGCCGCTGAGCGTAGTTGAGGGCGATGTCGTAGGCGGCGACCGCGTGTCCGGCCGATCCCCAGGCAACCGTGTTGCGGGTGCCCTTGAGCACCCTGGCGACGTCGGCGAACGAGTTGCAGTTCTGCAGCCGGGCATCTTCGGAGACGCGGCAGTTGGTCAGGTTGATGTCCGCGTTCTGCACCAGCCGCAGCGAGACCTTGCCCTCGATCTTGGAAGCGGCGTAGCCGGGGTTGTCTTTCTCCACGACGAACGCCTTGACCTGCCCGTCGTCCGTGTCACGGGCGAAGACGACGATCACGTCGCACCACACGGCGTTGCCGGGCCAGCGCTTACGTCCGTTGATCACCCACTCGCTACCGTCGCGCCGGGCGGTGGCCTCGAGGATGACCGCGTCGGACCCGTGATCGGGCTCGGTGAGCGCGAACGCCCCGATCTTCTCCAGCCTGGCCATCGGCGGTAGCCAGCGCTGCCTCTGCTCCTCCGAGCCAAGCAGGTAGATCGACTGCATCGCCAGCCCGACGTGCACGGCGAAGAACGTCGCGATGCTGCCGTCAACACGGCTGAGCTCATAGGCCAGCAATCCCGCGCCGACGGCCGACATCGGCGTGGTGCCGTAGCCCACCATGGTGTCGCCGACGATGTTCAGCTCGGCGAGCCTGGGCACCAGCTCGAACGGGAACTCGCCCCGCTCCCAGTACGGGTTGACGACCGGCAGTATCTCGGTTTCGCCGAACTTCCGCACCTTGTACATCAGCTCCAGCTCATCTTCGGTGAGCTGTTCTTTCATCAAGAAGTAATCGGTCTCACGGGCCAGCCCGATGTCCTGCGCCAGCGCGGTGACTGCTGTCGTCATGGCCAAGCCCTCCTGTCGAGCCAGTCGACGGCAACGTAACGCGGCCAGATCGCCTTGTCGAGCTGCCAGGCCGATGAACGACCGGCCAGCCGAGGGTATGCGGCACATCCACCGCGTCGCCGGGGGACCTCAGTTACTCCTGGCGTAGCAGGGTGGTGCGTACGGCGCCTGCAGCTTCGTCTTCGGATTCGTAGATGTGCGGCGCGACGCCGCGTGATTCGAGCGCGCTGCCGAGCTTGGCGCGCATGAACGCGCTGGTGGTAAAGCGGGTGACGCCGTGGAAGTAGGTGTCGTCCATTTCCTGCACGGCGTCGAGGTAGCCGTCTTCGAGGTCGCCGTCGAGTTCGAAGCCATCGTAGTTGACCACGGCGTAGACCTTGTGGCCGAGCGGCCCGCAGATCTCCCTGATCTTCGCTACGACTTCCTCGATCACCTCCATCGACTTGACCTGGAGATCTTCGAAGTTCAGGTACAAGATGTTGTGCTCGTCATCGTAGGTGAACCGCGCGTCGAGGGGCAGCCGCAGCATGTCCTCCCGGAGGCCCATCGGGTCGGACCGGAAGATACGGCGGTCCATCTCGCGCGGCTTGGCCACGATCGGCTTGAACGCCATCTTGGCCAGGATGTCGCGTTCGATGTCGATGCCGGGAGCGACCTCGATCAGCTCCAGGCCTTTGGTTGTGCGCCGGAATACGCACCGCTCGGTGATGTAAAGGACATCCTTTCCCTGGCGCGCCGCGTACTGCCCGGAGAATGTCCGGTGCTCGACCTCGTCGACGAACTTCTGGTACTGCCCGTCGCGCTCGATCAGCAGCTTGCCCTCGACGACCGAGACCTGCAGGTCGCCCGCGGCGAAGGTGCCGAGGAACAACACCTTCTTCGCGTTCTGGCTGATGTCGATGAAGCCGCCCGCGCCGGCCAGCCGCGGGCCGAACCTGGATACGTTGACGTTGCCTTCCCGGTCGGCTTGCGCGAGCCCGAGGAACGCCGCGTCCAGACCGCCGCCGTCGTAGAAGTCGAACTGATAGGGCATGTCGATGATCGCCTGTGCGTTGGTGGCCGCACCGAAGTCGCCACCGCCGGCCGGGATTCCGCCGATGGCGCCAGGCTCGGCGGTCAGCGTCATCAGGTCGGCGATCTTCTCCTCGGCGGCCACGGAGGCGACCCCTTCGGGGATGCCGAAGCCGAGGTTCACCACGCTGTTCGGCCGCAGCTCCATGGCGGCGCGCCGGGCGATGATCTTGCGAGGGCTCAGCGGCATCGGCGTGAGCGATGTCAGCGGGACCCGGACCTCGGCTGCCAGGGCCGGGTTGTAGGGGCTGCCAAAGGTCTGCGGGTGGTTTCCCGGCTCCGTGGCCACGACGATGCAATCGACTAGCGCGCCGGGTATCTTTACCTGGCGCGGGTTCAGGCTGTTCAGCTCGGCGAGCCGCTCCACCTGCGCGATCACCAGCCCCCCGGAGTTGTGCGCCGCCATCGCCACCGACAGCGTGTCGCAGGTCAGCGCCTCCCGCTCCATCGTGATGTTGCCGGCCGGGTCGGCGGTGGTGCCGCGGACGATCGCGACATTGACCGGGAACGCCTTGTAGAACAGGTACTCCTCGCCGCCGATCTCCACCAGCTCGACCAGATCCTCGGTCGTCATCTCATTCAGCTTGCCGCCGCCGAAACGCGGATCGGCGAACGTGCCGAGCCCGACCCGGGACAGGTGGCCGGGTTTGCCCGCGGCGATATCCCGGTACAGGTGCGACATCGGGCCGAGCGGCATGTTATAGCCCTCGGTCTGGTTGCCGGCGACGAGCTGGTACAACGCAGGTACGCCGGACCAGTGCCCGCCGATGATCCGCTTGACCAGGCCGGGCCGGGCCAGCCGGTTGGCGCCACCGGATGCCCAGTCGCCTGGGCTGACGCAGAACACCAGGGTCAGATCGCGAGGCCTGCCGAAGGCTGCCGACTCCTCGTCGGTGGCCTCGAACAGCGCGCCCAGCTCGTGAATGACCTCAAGGGCGAGGCCAATTTCGAAGAACCCGCCGATGGCGACCGTGTCGCCGATGCGGATAAGCTGCACGGCCTCCCTGGCCGACACGACCTTGCCCGTCGAACCAGACCGGGCAGTCGGGACAATGGACCTGATGCTCATCGGACCGCGCTCCCTTGGTAATTGGCGGCGCTACCGGTGGATGACGACCGTCTCGATAACGCAGGCCGGCCGATCCGACCCTCGAGCTCGACGAGAACCCCAACGCGTGCCCGGTGCTGGAAGGGTGTGTTCGCTCTGACAATGCTCTCCCTGGTGGGTGCCCGTCGATAGCTGGTACGACAGCATGCCTGCTGGCCGCCTGGCTGCCGCTGATCAGGCGCAGGCCGAGTACCAGCCGGGGCACCCGCTGGCGATAGCGCGGGTAGTCGTCAGGGAACTCGGCCAGCATGAACCGTTCCTCGAGCCAGGTCGCCGCGAACGCAGACCAGCACACGGCGATGCTGATCCCGGCCAGCAGGTTCAACTGGTGCGTCGTCATGTCGGTCACCCCAGCGCTTGGCCGGGGGATCGCGACCGCTGCCCGGCATCCTCGTCATCGTCCGCCGGGTCCTGCTCGGCGACACCGTAGTTCGACAAGCCGAGCAGGTAACCAAAGCCAGCGACGGCGAGGATGACCAGGAACGGCCACCCCCAGGCAGCCCTGACCGCGATCGCGACCACCAGGCCGATGAACGCGGCGATCACAGCCAGATTGCAGGCCAGGGCCCGCGACCGCAGGCTAAGCACCTGCTGGCGCTCGTCCGCCCGGGACCCGGCCAGCGCGCCCTCGTCGGTGTCCTTCCCGCCCATCCGGTACCAGGAGACCGCGCGGACGGCCGCGAGGATCACCGCCGGGATCGAGACCCACCACAGCGGGCCGCCGCGCACCAGCCACGCGGCGGCGAAGGCCGCCCCGGCCAGCGCGATCCCCACCGGCTTGCGCAGCCGCGGGGAAATGAATGGCATCATGCGCCTGCCTCCTCATCCTCCGGGTCGAACGTCTTGTCGACCGTCAGGTCAAAGAACCGCGCGATGGCGAACGCCAGCGGCAGCGACGGCAGGTAACGGCCGCTCTCGATAGAGATCACCGTCTGCCGCGACACGCCCAGCGCCGCGGCCAGCTCGGCCTGGGACAGACCCCGCTGGGTGCGCTGCTCTCGAACCCGGTTCCTCATGATGTCAAGGTACCTTTACTACCGTTTCATGTCAAGCAACCTTTACTCACAGCGCCCGGGCGACCCGCGCAAGGTGCGGCCGCTCGCCGAGGTCGCCGAGATGGTTTCGCCCAGCCGGGAGCCAGATCCGGCGGATCGCCGCGCAGACGCGCCAGGCACGCAGGTTCGCCGCGTGCATGCCCGGCACGGTCTCGTCCGGCCAGTCCGCGGCGATTCAGAGCGGCAGGCGGGTACGCTCCGCGTGCGCCTGCATCGGATTGATCTCGGTCTGCGCGGCAGTCATGTCCCCCATGTGGATGGCGGTGTCCGAACGGTCTCTACGCCCGGACTGCCCTTGCCGCATGCTTTGCGTGGTTGGACGATAGCGGCATGGCGGGCGGCACCAGCGAAGAACGTTGCCGGCATGGCGAGGTTGCGGCCTGGTGTGGCGAGTCGGAGTGCATGGCGGCTCGCAAGGGGTTACCTGTACGGGTGTGGCGGACACAGCAAGGCAGCGCATACCACCGAACGCCGACGTGCCAGGCACTTCTCGATGGGCAACGCTTGGCGGAACGTCACGGCCGGAACGCTGGTACCCCGGAGTCCGTCCCGCTGGCGGTGGCAATGTCAGCTGGCCTCGGCGAATGCTTCCACTGCTTCCCTGACAATGTCCCAGCGGACGCCAAGCCCTGTCAGGTCCTAGTGGCTGGACGGTGGACGGATGGGTTTCTGCTGGAATGGCAGCGCGGAGCAGATCACCGGTGGAAGGGCTTGGTGAACTATCGCTATAGGGCCGAACGCCGCATCGCGCTCAAAGACCAGGATGAGCTCAGGCCTGCCGGAGACTGAACACACACTCGCCTGACGCGCCGCGCGGCGCGACCGTTCACACCGAGGACCTGGCCGGCGTGCGCCTCCTCGCCCGGCGATTGACCGGCTGCCAGCTGTCCGATGCTCACCGGTCGATGAGTCGCTCCATGGCTTCGGGGTAGCGGGCGCCCTGCACCGTGATGGCAGCCGATGCGGTCTCGATCTGGTTCAGGTCGGCGGCGGTGAGTTCGAGGCCGGCCGCGGCCAGGTTTTCCTCCAGCCGGGTGAGCTTGCGGGTGCCGGGGATTGGCACGATCCACGGCTGCTGGGCGAGCAGCCACGCCAGCGCGACCTGGGCGGGAGTGGCATCGAGCCGCCTGTTCGACCTCGCCCGCGGGTCCGAACCCCAGCCTGCGCGGCTTCGCTGAAGCCGGGAACCGGGGGTCACGGCGAGCGTGCACCCGCTGGGCCGCCCACAATGTGCGCTTCCACCGCACCGGGCACAAGAGACTGCGCCACCCCGTCGTCGGCGTCCTCGACCTCAACTTCGAGGCCATGGAACTGCCCTCGCAGCCCGGCCTCACTCTGCTCGTCTACACCGCCCCCCAGGGCACCCCCGCCGCGGACGGCCTCAATCTCCTCGCTAGCTGGGCAGCCACCCTCGATCGAACTGGTGAGCCCGTCAGCGACAGGGAGACCAGCAGAGGGCAAGAACCGCCTGGGCGCTGACGACGGCAACGCGGCGGGCCAGCTGGAGACGCTGGCGGCTTCGCCGGGGAGCCGTTCAACGATGACAGCCGTGAATACGTGTTCGTCGCCCGGCGTGCCTGATCACCGTCGCGCGGCCGCGGAAGGCCCGGGAAAATTCCCGCCGCGGGGTGAAACTTTTCCGGCCCGGGGACGCGACAGTTAGGACATGGACAGCCGCCCGAGCGACGAGACGCTGCTTCTCGCCGTCGCCGAACGCGACATGGGCGCCTTCCGCACGCTCTACGAACGCCACGCCGGCTGGCTCTCGATCCGGCTCGCCCGGCGGTGCAACGACCGCGACCTCGTGGCGGACGCGATCCAGGACACCTTCGTCGCCGTCTGGCAGAAACCGCGGGGCTTTCGCGGCGACGGCGACATCGCCGCGTGGCTGTGGGGGATCGCGATCCGCCGGCTGGTGAGCCGCCTGCGGACCCGCAGCAACGTCGCCGCCGTGTTCGAGAAAGCCGAAGCAGCGCCGGCCGCGGAAGACCAGGTGCTGCTGTCGGTCGAGTACGGCGACATCGGCCAGGCACTGGCCCGGCTGTCGCCGGAGATGCGCGCCGTCATCCAGGCTGTCGTGCTGGACGGCCTGTCCGCCAGGGAAGCGGCGCAGTTGCTGCACGTACCGGTGAGCACCGTGAAGACGAGGCTTTACCGGGCCAAGGGGCGCCTGCGGGGCGCCCTAGCGGAGGGATGGTCATGACCGGCTGGCATCTCGACGACGACATACTGCGGCGCTACGTCGAGCGGACCGATTCGCTGGCCGAGGGGGCGTCAGTCGAGCAGCACCTGCTGTCCTGCGAGCCGTGCCGGGCGCGGGTCACCACCGCCGCGGTCGGTGTGATCGACTTCGCCGCGGTGTGGGACCGCACGCGGGACGCTGTCGAAGTGCCGCGGCCGTCGGTGTTCGAGCGGCTCCTGCGCGCGGCCGGCCTTCCTGCGCACGAGGCCAGGCTGGTCGCGGTGGCCATCGCCTTCCGCAGCCCGTGGCTGGTCGGCGTGACCGCGATCTTCGCGTTCGCCGCTCTCGCGGCGGCGATCGGGGAGGCCCGCGGGATGTGGCTGTTCCTGGCCGTGGCCCCGGTCGTGCCCTGCCTGGTGGTCGCCTCTAGCTATGACCCGTGGATGGACCCGGCGCTCGAGCCCGAGCTCGTCACGCCCTATCCGGCGCTCCGGCTGATCCTGCTGCGCACGATCGCGGTTCTCGCGATCGCGCTGCCGGCGGTGGTGCTGTTCGGGCTGGTTGTGCCGGGAAGGGCGCCGTTCGCCTTCCTGCTGCCGGCGGTTGGCTTTGTCGCGGTGGTCCTGGCCGCGTCGACCTGGGTCAGCCCGCTGCGCGCGGCCGTCGTGGTCAGCTCCATCTGGCTCGCGGTGGTCTGGCAGCTCGCGACGCGGTCCGGGCCGCCCGGCGAGGTGCTCCAGGCCTGGGCGCAGGCCGGCTTCACGGCGCTGGCCGTGGCTTCGTTCGTGATCTTTCTGGTCCGCCGGCGCTGGCTGCGCCAGATCCGGCCGTGGAGGTAATGATGCCGACCGCTTCGATCATCCTGCGCGACGTCGGGCGCACGTTCGGCGCGACCCAGGCGCTGGCTGGCGTCGGCCTGGACCTGAAACCGGGCATCACCGGGCTGCTCGGCCCCAACGGCGCGGGCAAGACCACACTGCTGCGCCTGCTGGCGACCGCGCTGCCGCCCACGCAGGGACAGCTGAGCGTGCTGGGCCTGGACCCTGAGGTGCCGGCCGGGCGCACCGGCATCCGCCGTCAGCTCGGTTACCTGCCGCAGGAGGTCGGCTTCCCGCGTGGCTTCACCGCGTTCGCGTTCGTGGACTACATCGCGCTGCTCAAGGAATGGACGCAGCCGGCCGCGCGGCACGCGGAAGTGCGCCGCGTGCTCGGCCTGGTGGGGCTGTCCGGCCTCGGCTCGAAGCGGATCCGGGCCATGTCCGGCGGCCAGCGCCGGCGGGTCGCCCTCGCCCAGGCGCTGCTCGGCTCGCCGGCGGTGCTGATCCTCGACGAGCCGACGACCGGGGTCGACCCGGAACAGCGGGTCACCCTGCGGACCGTGCTCGCCGAGCTCGCACGCACGTCGGTCGTTGTGCTGTCCACCCACCAGACCGAGGACGTGGCGGCCCTGTGCGAGCGCGTGATCGTGCTGGACCGCGGCCGGATCCGCTACGACGGCCCGGTCACCGACCTGGTCCGCCAGGCGGCCGGCCGGGTGTGGCTGGCCAACCAGCCGGACCCGGAGGCCAGCGTCTCCTGGCGGACCGGGACCGGCCGGTACCGCAACGTCGGCCCCCGCGTGCGTGACGGCGCTGAGCACGTCGAGCCGTCACTCGAGGATGCCTACCTGCTGCTCCGCGGCAGGTCACCGGATCACGAGCCCCGCGAGGAGGTGGCGTCATGACGGCTGCGCTCGCGCCCGCCAGGCCAGAAGCTGCCGCCGGCGCCGGCATTCGCCGCGCTCGCCGCCCGGGAGATGCGCCGGTTCGCCGGCAACCCGGTCCTCCTGGCCGGCGTCGGGCTGATCACGTGGATCCTGGCGACCGACCCCGGCGGCAACGTCCCCGAGATCGACGCCATCAGCGGGTATCCGGCGGCTTTCCTCGGCGGGTTCGGCATGATGGCCACGTTCTGGCTGACCCGGTCGATGAACGCCAGCGAACCGGTCACCGGCGTCACCCCGGTCACGCTGCCCGCGCGCACCGCCGCCCTCTGCACGGTCGCGATCCTGCCGTTTGCCTGCGGCTGCCTGGCCCTGCTGTGGTTCATGCGTCTGCACCCGGTTGGCAGCCATGTGTACGGGGCGTTCAGCCGGTCCGCGCAGGTCGCCATCCTCGCCGGGCAGATAGCGGTCCCCGCGCTCGGCGGCCCGCTGCTCGGCGTCGCGCTGGGCCGCTGGGTGCGGTTCCCCGGCGCCGCGTTCGTTCTGTTCCTGATCATCTTCGGCTGGGTGAACCTGGTGACCGTCCCGTCCCTCTTCCATCCGGACTCGGCGCCCGTCACGCTGCTGCGGCTGTTCTCGCCGTTCGCTTTCTTCACTCTCCACGTTCTCCACGGGGACCCCAGCCACATCATTGCCTGGCGCGGGTCGCCGTGGTTCTTCCTCGGCTGGCAGCTCGCCCTGTGCGCGATCGCGGTCCTGGTGGCGCTCCTGCGCGGAGCCGACGGGCGGCTGCGCTCCCGGATCATCCGTGCCCTCATGATCGTGGTCGCGGGCGCAATGATCATGCTGGTGCTGGCCGGGACCGGCGGGTTCGCCCACCCGGTCACCGTGTGATGGCCGGGCCTGTGCTGCGGGCCGGGGCGTGGCCGGCTGTCGTGCTCCTGTCCGGCGTGGCGGCCGTTGTGGGTGGCTTCGGTACGGCGTTCCCGGCCGCCACCACGCTGCTCCCGGTCTGCTTCGCCCTGCTCGCCGCGGCCGCGGCGTTCACCCTCGACGAGCCGGCCAGCATGGTCGTCGACGTGACGCCGACCGGGCCCGTCCGGCGCGTGGCGATCCGCGCCGTGGCGTTGCTGGCCCCGCTCGCCGCCGGTGTGCTGGTGATGCTGGCGGCGGCCCTGCGGGGGCTGGCGCTGCCCTGGCCGGCGACCGGGCTCGCGCTGGCCGGCCACGTTCTGCTCGGATTCACCGTGGCCTGCGTGGCCCGGACGCGGACCGGAGAACCGGGCCCGGCGGCCGGCGCCACCGTCGTGCTGGTGCTGATGGCGCCCATCCTCGTGCCGCCCGTCACGGACTGGATCCGCACGTTCCCGGCGCCAGGTACCGGCGGGCCGTCCTCAGAGGTGGTGTGGTGGACCGTCCTCGCGGTGTGCGGGGTGGCCATCGCCATCTCGATCGGTGGCCGAAGCCTGCCTCGGTGGATGCCCAGTGTTCCGTGATCCCGGCGACACCCGCTGCGCGAGCCGGCCAGCAGTCCGGCGCGCGCTCGGATACCACGTCCTGCGGGTGTCGATCGCCACCGCTGTCGTCATGGCCGCGGTCATCGCCGGCCTGCTCATCAGCCTGGCCGCTCCGGTCGCCGTGGCCGTCGTGGCCGGCGTCACGGCCGCCGTCGGCGGCCAGACGATCCGGGGACGCCTGGAGCATGCCGCCGACCGGTGGACGCTCGGATCGCGGCTGGCCGGCTATGCGAACCTCAGCCGGTTCGGGCGGAGCCTGATCCAGGCGCCCGACTCTGCTGAGCTGCTCAGCGACCTGGCACGGGAGGTTCGCCGCGGCCTCGGCCTGACCTGGGCCCGGATATCGCTGGATGCGGAGGACGGGCCGCTGCGGGTGGTCACGGACGGTACGCCGGGCGGCGAGCCGGGCGCGGCCGTGCCCATCGAATATCGGGGCACCATTCTGGGCCGCATCGAGTGCGGCCCGCGTTCCGACGGCCCGCTGCTGGCCGAGGACCGCAGGCTGCTGGCGTATTTCGCCGCCCAGGCCGCGGTGGGCGTGCACAACCTCCACCTCACCGCGGAACTCTCCCGGCGCACCGGGGAGATCCGCGGCCAGGCGGCCGAACTTGCGGCGTCCCGCGATCGCGTGGTAGCGGGACAGGACGCCGAGCGCCGCCGGATCCAGCGGGTCCTGCATGACGGGATCCAGCAGGAGATCGTGGCGCTGTCGGCCAGGGCCGGGCTGGTGCGCCAGCAACTGCTGCGGGGTGACCCGGCCGCGGCCGACGGGCTCGCCGACATGCACCGCGATCTGGCCGCCACGCTGCGGGACGTCCGGGAGATCGCCTACGCGATCCATCCGCCGGTGCTGTCCGACCGCGGGCTGCTCGAGGCCATCGAGGCTCAGTCCAGCCGGCTGGCCCTGCCGATGGCGGTCCGCGCCGACCCCCGGCTGCGCGGCGTGCGATTCGGCGAGCGGATCGAGGTGACCGCCTGGTACGTGCTGGCCGAGGCGCTGTCGAACGTGGTCAAGCACGCCGCGGCCAGCGAGGTCGAGGTGTCGCTGAGCCAGCAGGACGGCAGGCTCGGGCTGGTGATCCGCGACGACGGACATGGTTTCGATGTTGACCGGCCACGCGGACTTGGGCTGACCGGCCTGTCCGACCGCCTGGACACGGTCGGCGGCTCGCTGACCATCAACAGCGGCGCGGGACTCGGTACGTCAGTATGCGTGCACATCCCGGTCGGCCACGACCAGAAATCCGGACTCGAACGGGTAGTCGGCCGAGAGCGCGCGGATGCCTGAGCCGCTGCGGATCGTCATGACCGACCGCTGCGGCGCACGGCGCGCGGCGCCCGCGCCACTGGCCCAGGCGGTCCGCACCGCCTTAGCCGCTGGCACGGCACTCAGATCACGTTGATCGGGCCGGCCTTTGGGCTAGCCGACACGATTCAAGATCGCCCGTCGGCGCGCCTGCGTGGCGCTTGTCGCCTCACGGGTGAACCGGCCGAACAGCGCAGGCTCAGGCGCGGCGAGATGCGGAGCGGGCGATAGTCATGTCCATATAGCCGACCCAGAACAGCAGTACCGCCGCCATCAGCAGCAGCGCTCCCCACCAGTAGCCGCTGCCGAGCAGGATGCAGCGCCCCGGGTCAGCTCTGCGCGGGCAGTGGTCATGGCCAGCTCGATGAGGCGCTTGCGGGATGGCTGGTGCATTTGCCGGAGGCGGAGGATCGCGAGCCCGTCGAGCAGGGCGGCGAAGCGGAGGGTGAAGTCGTCGATGGCGGCTGGGGGGGCGAATGTTCCCTCCTGGACGCCGCGGGCGACGATGGCGGCCAGGTCATCGCGCCAGAGGGCCAGCAGTTCTTCCAGGAACTGGGTCACCTGCCGGTTGTGGGGTGCGCGGGCCCATGCCTCCATCCAGAGGATCCAGCTCGGATCCACCGGGCTGGCGGGCAGGTAGAGGCCGATGAACCGTTCGAGCTGGCGCCAGGCGCCGGTTACCTTGGCCAGGGCGGCGCGGGTCCGCCTGAGGTCCTGATTGTCCCGCCAGGCCAGGGTCTCCAGCAGGATGTGCTCCTTGCTGGTGAAGTAGTACATCACCTGACCGGAACTCATGCTCGCCCGGCGGGCTATCTCGGCGACCCGCACCTGGTCGATGCCGGCCTCGGTGATCAGCTCCACGGCTGCCTTGAGTACGCGGTCGCGGCTGCGCTGCCCGTCCTCGGTGCTGGCTGGCCCACGGCGGCGTGATGCCGGCGCGGTGACTCGTGCTGCCTGGTCTGCAATGGGCATGTGCGGAGGTGCTCCGTGATCTTCCCGGTAGCGCGACGGGCCAGTGAGGTGAGTGCCATTCTAGAGTAGTACTCTTGACTATTGCTTTACTGTTGATTTACATTCGGTATACTGAAGGCCCCATCCGGGAGAGTGCCCGGCGCAACTGCCGCCTGTCGCTTGAGTGTGATAACGATGAGCACACTGATCCGCACCGACCAGGTGCCCGTGGCCGACCGTCTCGACTTTGTCCGGGAGATGACGGCCGCTACGTGGGTGCCGATGGAATGCCGCTCCGAGCTCCGCGATTACCGGGGAGAGTTCCGCGCCAGCGGCCTGGGCGCGATGCAGGTGGTCGTGATGGACATCATGCCCATCACCGTGTGCCGCACCCCCCGGCTGATCTCCCGGGCCGATCCCGACCTGCTGAAGATGGTGCTGGTGCGCGGCGGCAACTCCTGCGTGGTCACCCAGGACGGCCGGCAGGCCCCCCTGTCGGCGGCCGAATTCGCCATCTACGACACCCGGCGCCCTTACGAGGTGGCGTGCGGGGTCGGCGGAGATCGGCGGACGCAGATGATGACCTTCATGTTCCCGCCGTCCCTGTTGCCGCTGTCCCGGCGCCGGCTCGGGCAGCTGGCCGCCGTGCGCTTCCCGGCCAGCGCCGGCCTGGGGGATCTGACCTCGCAGTTCCTCCTCCAGCTGGCCCGCAATGTCGATCATTACAGCCCGGCCGAGGCGGCGCGGCTGTCGACCGCCGCGCTGGAGGTGCTGGCGACGCGGCTGGCGCACGAACTTGATGTCCGAGACTGGGGCACGCCGGAGGCCCGCAGGCATGCCCTGCTCACCACGGTTCAGGCCTTCATCCAGCAGCACCTGGGTGATCCCGGGCTGTCACCGGCCATGATCGCCGCTGCGCATCACATTTCCCTGCGCTCCCTGCACCAGCTCTTCCATGATGAAGGCCTGACCGTGGCGGGCTGGATGCGGCGGCGGCGGCTGGAGTACAGCCGCCAGGATCTCTCCGATCCGGCGCTGGCCGCGCGCCCGGTC
The DNA here is from genome assembly GCA_963786975.1 of uncultured Actinomycetes bacterium. Lineage (GTDB taxonomy): Bacteria > Actinomycetota > Actinomycetes > Streptosporangiales > Streptosporangiaceae > Palsa-506. The sequence continues at coordinate 513,944 of CAWBBE010000001.1, forward strand.
GCGGCCATCGCGGCCAGGTGGGGTTTTTCGAGCGCGGGCGAATTCAGCCGGGCCTTCCGCGCCGTGCACGGATTGCCGCCGGCCGAGTACCGCATGTCTGCGCGCATTGTGAAGGGCTCTGCACGGTAGCCCAACGACAGCCCGTTCCGTCCCGTCAATGCTTGCCTTATGGCGAACTGACGCATGGCGAGCAGACCGGGGGTATTGACGTGAGCACCACCGAGACCGAGCGGCCGCAGGCAGCCTACGCGCTGGGGCACACGCCGGAGGAGTACGAGCGGCTGCGGATGCAGGCCCGCGTGTGGCAGGTCGCGACCGGGCGGCTGCTGGACCAGGTTGGCCTTGGACCGGGCGCCAGCTGCCTGGACGCCGGCTGCGGCCCCGGCGAGACAATGCGCGCGATGGCCGAGCGGGTCGGGCCCGCAGGCCGCGTGCTGGGCATCGACGCGGACCCTGTGCTCGGCGCCATGACGCTGGCGATGCTGCGCGGCGCGGGACACCGTCAGTGCGACTTCCAGGCGCAGGACCTCGCCGCCGCCGAGCCGATCCCGGGCGCTCCGTTCGACCTCGTATACGCGCGGCTGCTGCTGTTCCACCTGCCGCAGCGCGTCGACGTGCTGGCGCGGCTGTGGGACGCGGTCGCCCCGGGCGGTCATCTGCTCGTGCAGGACTACGATCTGCGCAGCATCAGCACGCTGCCCGAGCTGGACAGCGTCGGCGAGCTGGGACGGGTCGTGACTGGCGCGTTCGGTGCGGTGGGCGCTGACGTGCACGCCGGCGCCCGGCTGCCGCAGCTGTTCGCGCAGGCCGGCGTCGGGGCTCCGGATGGTACCGACGTGGCCGGCCGCATCGAGCCGCTCGGCACCGGCCGCACACTCCTGGAGAGCGTTTTCCGCAACGTGCTGCCGACGGCTCTGGCGCATGGCGTCACCACCGAGGCCGACGGCGCCGCGGCGCTGGCCTCGATCGACCGCGACGCCGGCCGCTTCGCCGGCCGCCCGATGCTGTGGCCGCTGCTTATCGGCGCCTGGAAGCGCAAGGAGCAGGCATGACTCCGGTGATCCCGCTTCGGCAGGGCTCCGGCCGGCCGCCGGGGGCGGTGAGCGTGAGCCCCGGCCCGCTGGACGTGCGGGCCATCCGCAGCCACTTCACGTTCCCCGGGCTCGGCCGGATCGTGACGAACAACGCGGCGAGCACCCAGCCGCCGCGGGAGCTGGTGGCGCTGTACCAGTCGCTCGCGCCCGGCTACGAGAACGTGCACCGCGGGCAATCCTCCGCCTCGCAGCAGATGACCGCGCAGTTCGAGGAGTCTTACGACACGATCGCGCGGTTCATCGGCGCGCCGGGCCGGGCCGGCATCGCGCTGTACCGGAACACCACCGAGGCCATCAACGCGGTCATGTACGCGCTGCTGACCGAGTTCCGGGACGGCGACAACGTGGTCACCACGACGATGGAGCACAACTCCAACTACGTCCCGTGGCATGCAATGTGCCGGGAAATCCTGCCCCGGCTCGGGCGGCGGGCGGACTGCCGCCTGGCCCGGTTCGACCCGGTCACCGGCGAGCTAGACCTGGCGCACCTGGCCTCGCTGATCGACGCCCGCACCAAGCTGGTCTGCTGCACCGGCGCGTCGAACTTCCTGGGCACCCGCACCCCGCTGGCGGCCGTGCGGGCGCTGGCCGATGCCAGCGGCTACCGCCAGCCCGGCGGCGAGCGGCGCTCGTACCTGCTGGTCGACGGCGCCCAGCTGGTGCCGGGGTCGTTCACCGACGTGCGCGCCCTGGACGCCGATTACCTGGCTTTCTCCTTCCACAAGATGCTCGCGCCGTTCGGGGTCGGCGTGCTCTACGCCAAGGAGCACCTGCTGGCGTCGTCGCTGCCGTTCCTGTACGGCGGCGACATGATCGCCGAAGGGCGCGTCTTCCCCGACCAGGTCGAATACAACGCGCTGCCCTGGAAGTACGCGGCCGGCACGCCCAACATCCTCGGCACGATCGTTTCCGCCCAGGCGCTGCGCTTGCTGCTGGACCTGGCGCTGACCCCGGACCGGCCAGCCTATTTCGGCACCGGCAAGCCCATCGAGCGCCAGGCAGCCGCGACTGCCATGGACCGCGTATCCAGGTGGAATCAGCAGCTGACCGCCAGGGCGCTGGACGGGCTAGCCGCCATCCCCGGCCTGACCATCTACGGGCCGCGGGACGCGGCGCGGCGCACCTCGCTGGTCGCGTTCAACCTCGCGGGCCGCGATCCGGTCAGCGTGGCCGAGGCCCTGAACCGGGCCGGGGTGGAGTCGCGGGCCGGGTGTCACTGCGCGACCCTCGCACATCACGCGCTCATGCTGAACCCGCCGGCCAGCTGCCGCCTGAGCTTCTACCTCTACAACACCCCGGACGAGGTCGACAACGCGGTGGCGGCGGTGGCCGCCACCGCCCGCCGCGCGCCCGTGGCGCGCTGGTATCGGCTCCGCACCGCGGGCCTGGCCCGCGGCCCGCGCAGGCCGGTACCGGTCGCACCGTCCGCACCGTCGCCGCGGTGACCGCCGCGCACCGCCATTGAAGATCTTGGGAGTTAGACCGGTGAAGCTACTGTCCCGACGGTGGCGATCACCGAGTAGTAGGTGCGGGCCAGGAAGTACCGGCCGGTGGCTGCTCGCTCGCGCAGGTCGCGCAGAAGCCGGCCGCCTTCCCCGGGGGCAAGCGCGCCGGTGCGGGCGAGTTCGCGGGCAACCGGCTCGATGAGCCACTGGTAGCTGGCGCCGGGATCACGGGACAGGCGGACCTGAGGCGTCACGGTGACGTTCGTGAAGCCATAGCGCTCTAGCTGCCAGGGCAATTCACGCACGATGAGGCCGTTGTGCATCTGGTCGCAGAGCAGATGCGTGAACCGGCGGCCAAGTTCTCGGTCGGTGACGGCCAGGCAGGTGCTATCCCAATCCCATTCCCCGACCGAAATCAGCCCTGCGGGTGCCAGCACCCGGCGCATCTCGGTGACGGCTCGCCACGGGTCAGCCAGATGGAGCAGTATCTGGGTGGCGACGACACGGTCGAAGGAGGCATCAGCGAAAGGCAGGTCGTAGGCGTTGCCGACCCGGAACAACACGTTGGTCTCACCGGCTGCCGTGCGCTGCTGCGCCCGGGCGATGAGCGTCGCGCTCAGATCGATACCAACCGCCTGACCGGGTGCAACGAGCGGAGCCAGGATCCGCAGGTAGCCGCCGGTCCCGCAGCCGACGTCCAGCACCCGCAGGCCGGCCCGCAACTCCAGCGGGCCGAACGCCGTGCCCGGATCACGCCGGGCCTGATCGAGCCCCTGTGCGCGGGTCGCGTCGAGCAGCGAGGCATAGAACGAAGGATCGCTGGTCTGGTCAACCTGAACCCAGCTGGCACTGAAGTTGGTCGCCGGTGTCCGTTCGCTCATCCGGGCACGCTCCTCCCCTCGCCGAGGTATTTAAGCACGGCCAGGACCCGGCGGTGGCTGGTGCCGGTGGGCGGCAGGTCAAGTTTGGCGAAGATGTTCGTGACGTATTTCTCTACCGCGCTCGGGCTGACATTCAGCGCCGCGACGATCCCGTTATTGGAACGCCCCTCGGCCATCAGCCGCAGCACCTGCAGCTCCCGCGGGGTAAGCCGGTCGATCGGGTCGTCGCGGCGGCGGACCAGGAGCTGGGCGACGACCTCCGGGTCCAGGGCCGTGCCGCCGGCCGCCACCCGGCGCACCGCGTCCAGGAAGTCGTCCACGTGCGCGACGCGGTCCTTCAGCAGGTAGCCAACCGAGCTCGTTGCCGCGGAGAGCAGGTCGGTGGCGTAGCTCTCCTCGACGTACTGGGACAGCACCAGCAGCGCGACGTCCGGGTACTGACGGCGGATGACCAGCGCGGCCCGGATGCCCTCGTCGGTGTGCGTGGGCGGCATCCGGACGTCGATGACCGCCAGGTCCGGCTGGTGCTCGGCAACCGCCTGGAGCAGTTGCCCGGCATCCGGCACGGCGGCGACGACCTCGGCGCCGCCGCCGGTGAGCATCCTGGTCAGTCCGTCCCGGAGCAGCACCGAGTCCTCGGCGATCACGATTCGCATGGCAGCTCCGCGGTGATCACGGTCGGCCCGCCCGGCGGGCTGTCGATCGTCAGCGTGCCGTCCACCGCGGCGGCCCGCTGCGCGAGGCCCCGCAGCCCGGTGCCGGCTCCGGCGCCGTCACTCGCCGCCGGAACCGCGCCGCCAGACCCGTCGTCGGTGACGGCGATGCGGAGCACGTCAAGGTGGCGGGTGACGGTCACCTCGGCCCGGGTCGCCTGTGCATGCTTCGCCACGTTGGTAAGCGCCTCGGAGACGATGAAATAAGCCACGGCCTCGACGCTGGGGGAGGCAGGCCGTGACATGTCCACCCGCAGCCGGACCGGCAGCGGCAGCCGCGCCGCGAGCCCGGACAGCGCCGCGTCCAGGCCCCGGTCGCTGAGCACGGCCGGATACAGGCCGCGGATGAACTCGCGCAGCTCTGCCAGCGCCAGCACGGCCTCATCGTGCGCATCGGCAATGGCCTGCCGCACCGGCTCCGGTGCGCCGGCGAAGCGAGCCCTGGCCATGCCGAGATTCATGGCCAGCGAGACCAGCCGTTGCTGCGCGCCGTCGTGCAGATCGCGCTCGATCCGGCGGCGCTCGGCGTCGGTCGCGGCGACGATGTCGGCCCGGCTGCGGGTCAGCGACTGCAGCCGCAGCGCCAGCTCCTCGCTGCGGCTTGGTGCCAGCAGCGCCCGGGCCACTGCCTCATCCGCGGCCGCCGCCTGCCGGGCCAGCCACGGCGCCGCCAGCAGCAGCCCGGCCGCGGCGATGCACGCGGCGGCCCCGGCGGCGGCGGGCGGGCGGGCCGCGGCCAGGTAGCCGATCGCGATCGCCGGAGCCAGCCAGCAGGCGGCCACCAGCCCGCCGCCGGCCAGCCCGGCCAGGATCGACAGCAGGTGGAACCCGAGCTGCCGCCAGGTCGCGGCGGCGAGCCACGGCCCGACCGGCCACGGCTTGCGGTGGAATGCCCGCGAGTCCGCCCGGATTTCGACGCCAAGCGTCGTGCGCAGGCGCGACCGCTGCAGCGCGGTGAGCCCCTGGATCGCCGGTAGCGCCAGCGCCGGGCCGACCAGCACCACCGCCGCGTACAGGACGGCGTGCGCCCAGCCGCCCACCGGCCAGTCCACCAGGCTGACGATCGCGGCCCCCCAGATCAGCACGATGCCGCCGAGCAGCACGCCGCCGGCCACGGCGGCGAGCAGGGCGGCCAGCACGTTCCTGGTAGCCCGCCAGGCCGGTGCCGACCACAGGGCGCTGACCGCAGCCCTGGCCCGGCGGGAAGTCAGATCGGCCGGGGTCATGACGTCAAGGTACAAAGGCATGCCGCAAGGCACCATCGGGCTGTCCTGCCCGGCCGCTGGGGAAAACCCCACCCGCGACAGGCTGGGCGCCCCAGCGACACCGCGGCGCGGGTCCGGCAGCGTCGTTTCCATGATTGAGATCCGCGCACTGACGAAACGCTACGGACCCACCACCGCAGTCTCGGACCTGACGTTCACCGTCCGGCCGGGCCTGGTGACCGGCTTCCTCGGCCCGAACGGCGCCGGGAAATCAACCACCATGCGGATGATCCTCGGCCTGGACGAGCCGACCAGCGGCTCGGTCATGGTCAACGGCCGGCCGCCCCGGGCGCATGCCGCGCCGCTGCACGAGCTGGGCGGGATGCTGGACCCGCGGGCGGTCCACCCGTCCCGCAGCGCCTACCACCACCTGCTCGCGCTCGCGCAGACCTCCGGCATCGGCCGGCCCCGGGTCGATGAGGTCATCGACGCGGTCGGCCTGGGTGCGGTGGCGGGCCAGCGCCGGCAAGTTCTCCCTTGGCATGGCGCAGCGGCTGGGCATCGCCGCGGCCCTGCTCGGTGATCCCGCCACCGTGGTCCTCGACGAGCCGGTGAACGGCCTGGATGTCGAGGGCATCCGCTGGATCCGCGCGCTGCTGCGCGACCTGGCCGCCGAGGGCAAGACCGTCTTCGTCTCGTCGCACCTGATGAGCGAGATCGCGCAGACCGCCACGCGCCTGATCGTGATAGGCCGGGGCCAGCTGATCGCGGACACCAGCGTGGCCGACTTCATCGCCGCCGCCGCGCCCGCCGCCGTCCGGGTCCGCAGCTCCGGCCAGCACACGCTGGCCGGGCTGCTCCGCTCGCCGGGCGTGACCGTCAATGCCGCCGATGGCGGCTCGCTGGCGGTGTCCGGCATGCCCGCCGCGCAGATCGGCGCGGTAGCCGCCGCCGCCGGGATCACCGTGCTCGAACTCGCCACCGAGCAGATGTCGCTGGAAGACGCCTTCGTTGACCTGACCCAGGACGCGGTCGAGTTCCGCGCCGCAGCCCGGCCGGCCGCCGGGCCCGCCTTCGAGGAGGAGCAATGACATCCAGCACGCCGAATCCGGCGGCCGCCCCCGCGGCCCGGCCGGCCTACCTGCGGCCGCAGAAGGTCACCCAGGCCCGGGTGCTGAGGTCGGAGTGGACCAAGCTGCGCACCCAGCCGTCCGCGCTGTGGGCGCTGCTGTCCGCGGTGATCCTGATCACCGCGTTCGGCATCCTGTACAGCCTGCTGCGGGAAGCCCGGCCGCCGCACGGGACGGCGGCGATCAGAACCTTCGACCCGGCAGCGGTCAGCCTGTCCGGGGTGCAGCTCGCGCAGATCGCGGTGGGGGTCCTCGGCGTGCTGCTGATCACCAGCGAGTACGCCACCGGGCTGATCCGCACCACCCTGGCCGCCGTGCCGCGGCGGCTGCCCGTCTTGTGGGGCAAGGCGGCGCTGCTGGCTGCAGCTATCGTCGCGGTGAGCCTGCCGGCCGCGTTCGCGGCATTTCTGGCCGGCCAGTCGATCCTGGGCCGCCAGCATCTCGCGGTACCGCTCAGCCAGCCCGGCGTGGCCCGCGCAGTCATCGGCAGCGCGCTGTTCCTGGCGGTGGCCGGGCTGCTCGGCCTGGGCCTGGGCACCCTGCTGCGGAGCACGGCGGGCGGCATCGCGGCGCTGTTCGGCCTGCTGCTCGCCGTCCAGATCATCGCCGGCTTCCTGCCGGGCAGCTGGTCGCAGGACGTTGGCAAGTACCTGCCCGCGACGGCAGGCCTGGCCGTGACCGCGGTCCGCCCGGATCCCGCGACGTCGCTGTCGCCGTGGACCGGGTTCGGCGTGTTCTGCCTGTACGCAGCGGTCCTGCTGAGTCTCGCCGCGGTCCGGATGCGACGCGGCGATGCGTAACCCGCCAGGCCCGGCAGAAACCTGCGGCCACCAGTGTGACCGCAGCAGGCCCGGACCACGCATGCGGTCACTCGGGCCGGCCGGGCAGGCCGGCCGGGGCGGTGCCGGGAGCGCCCGGGAACCCCTGGCCATGGGACAGGCCAGCGGCGCCATCTCCGGCTGCGTACGGGATGAAGCTGCCGTGATGCAGGTTCGCGTCGAGGGGCTTGCCGATCGCCGGGAACGCCCGCTGCGGGCAGGTGTTCCGGTCGCACACCTTGCATCCGGGGCCGATCGGGACGAGCGCGGACGGGCTGGCCAGATCGAGTCCGTGGGAGTAGACCAGCCGCTGGGCGTGGCGGAGATCGCAGCCCAGGCCGACCGCGAAGGTCTTGCCAAGCGTTCCGTAACCGCCGTAGCGCCGCGAGACAGTCCGGGCGACCCACAGGTAGCTCCGGCCGTCGGGCATCTGGGCCAGCTGAGTCTGGATCTCGCCGGGATGCACGAAAGCCTCGTAGACATTCCAGAGCGGGCAGGAACCGCCGACCCGGGAGAAGTGGAAGCTGGTCGCTGACTGGCGCTTGGAGATGTTGCCGGCCCGGTCGACCCGCACGAAGATGAACGGCACGCCGCGCACCCCGGGCCGCTGCAGCGTGCTGAGGCGGTGCGCGACGGTCTCGTAGCCGACGTCGAACCGCCGTTGCAGAAGCTCGATGTCGTAGCCGAGGGCCTCCGCGGCATCAAGGAATATCTGGTACGGCAGGACCAGCGCGCCGGCAAAGTAGCTGGCGAGGCCGATCCGGCAGAGCAGCCGGGCATCATCGCCGGACAGGTTCGCCTCGGTGATGATCTGCTCGATCTCCGCGCCCAGCTCGGCCGAGGCCAGGTGGGTAGCCAGCTGGAATGCCCGCTGACCGGAGTTGAGCAGCGGGGACAGCGCCAGCACCCGGGCGTCAGGGTCGTAGCGCCGCTTGACCGCCTGGTCGCCGGACGGAAGATCGGCAACCCGGATGCCGTGCCGGCCGGCCAGCCGCTCGGTGATCCCGGCGGCGACGTTGCCGATCGCGAGGCCGGCCTGCGCGAAGATCCGCTCGGCCGCGAGATCGAGCGTCGGGAAGTAGTTCCGCCGGGCGTAGAACAGCTCCTGGACTTCCTCCTGCGCCATCGGCGGAGGCACCGACATCGAGCCCGCCGCGCCGGCATCGATGCGGGTCATGATCGTCTCGTTGACGTCGCGACCGTGCCGGTACCGGCGGTGCAGCTCGATGACGTAGCGGCCGACGGCCGGCATGGACGCGGCCAGCTCCCGGATCTCGGCCATCGAGATATGCTCGCCGACCGAGGGATCGGTCAGCACATCCCGGAGCTGCGCCACCAGCCGGTCGGCGTCCTCAGCCGAGAACTGCTGCAAGTCGGCGTCGTAGGCGCTGGCCAGCCGGAGCAGGACGGTGGCCGTCATCGGGCGCTGGCCGGACTCCAGCTGGTTCACGTAGCTGGGCGAGATGCCCAGCGCGCTGGCCATCGCCGCCTGAGTCAGGCCGCGTTCCTCCCGGAACCGGCGAAGCCGGACACCGACCCGCGCTTTCGTGACCGACATCACACGCCCTGTCCTCGGAGGTTGCGCTGCTCACATCATCGTGCACCGGCCGGTGTCCTGCTGACCGGCACCGGCCGCTCACGCAGGTCCGGCGTGCCCGCGCTCGCTCGTCCGGGCAGAATGACGCTCACGCTCTTCACGAACATTACAGAATCGCTGCCGAAGCAGCACAAACCTCCACATATGCAGGGTCTACCGTTCCGCAGGCTTTGAGTGCATCTTGTTAACGTGGGTATCCGGTCTCAATCAGGACCGGACGCTAGACGAGCTGCGGGTACCGGCCGGCGGCCGGAGGGAGAGATTTTCGTGGGCGACGCTACGCCAGGGCTGGATCACCCCCCAACAGCACACAGCGGGCTTATCGGGTGGGTGAACGAGATCGCGGCGCTCACCCAGCCCGCCCGGGTGCAGTGGTGCGACGGCTCGCCAGAAGAGTGGGACCGGCTCACCAGCCTGCTGGTGCAGCAGGGCACGATCATGCCGCTGAACCCCGAGCTGCGGCCGGGGAGCTTCCTCGCCCGGTCCGATCCGATGGACGTCGCGCGGGTCGAGGACCGCACGTTCATCTGCTCGGAGAAAGAAGTGGACGCCGGGCCGACCAATAACTGGATCGCGCCGGCCGAGATGCGGGCCACCTTCGGCACGCTGTTCGCCGGCTGCATGGCGGGCCGGACCATGTACGTGGTCCCGTTCTGCATGGGCCCGCTCGGCTCGGCGATCTCCCAGCTCGGCGTGGAGATCACCGACTCGCCTTATGTCGCGGCATCGATGCGGATAATGACCCGGGTCGGCGCGCCGGTGCTGGCGCAACTGGGCAACGACGGGTTCTTCGTCCGGGCCGTGCACTCGGTCGGCGCCCCGCTGCGGCCCGGCCAGCCGGACGTGCCGTGGCCGTGCAGCGATACCAAGTACATCTCGCACTTCCCGGAGACCCGGGAGATCTGGTCGTACGGCTCCGGGTACGGCGGGAACGCGCTGCTCGGCAAGAAGTGCTACGCGCTGCGGATCGCCTCGGCGATGGCCCGCGATGAAGGCTGGCTGGCCGAGCACATGCTGATCCTCAAGGTCACCCCGCCAGAGGGCGAGGCGAAGTACATCGCGGCGGCCTTCCCGTCCGCCTGCGGCAAGACCAACCTGGCCATGCTGCAGCCCACCATCCCCGGCTGGCGGATCGAGACCATCGGCGATGACATCGCCTGGATGCGGTTCGGCGCGGACGGCAGGCTGTACGCGATCAACCCGGAGGCCGGATTCTTCGGCGTCGCGCCCGGTACCAGCACCGTCACCAATCCCAACGCGCTCAAGATGCTGGCCAGGAACACGATCTTCACCAATGTCGCGCTCACCGACGACGGCGACGTGTGGTGGGAGGGCCTGACCGGCGAGCCGCCCGCCCACCTGACCGACTGGCAGGGCCGCGACTGGACGCCGGCTTCCGGCAGCCCGGCGGCCCACCCCAACTCCCGGTTCACCGTGGACGCGGCCCAGTGCCCGTCGATTGCCCCGGAATGGGACGACCCGGCCGGGGTGCCGATCTCGGCCATCCTGTTCGGCGGCCGCCGGGCCACGGCGGTGCCGCTGGTCACCGAGGCCTTCTCCTGGCAGCACGGCGTGTTCATGGGGGCGACCATCGCCTCCGAGACGACCGCCGCGGCCACCGGCCAGGTCGGGCAGCTGCGCCACGACCCGTTCGCGATGCTGCCGTTCTGCGGCTACAACATGGGCGATTACTTCGGTCACTGGCTGGCCATCGGCGGCATGACCGACCCGGACAAGCTGCCCCGTTTTTATGCCGTCAACTGGTTCCGCAAGGACGGCCAGGGCAAGTTCGCCTGGCCCGGCTTCGGCGAGAACGGCCGCGTGCTCAAGTGGATCACCGAGCGGCTGTCCGGCCAGGCCCTGGCCACCGCCACCCCGATCGGCCAGGTGCCCGCGGCCGGCGCCCTGGACGTCGAAGGCCTCACGATCAGCGACAGCGCCCTGCAGCTGCTGCTGTCCGCGGACGCCGATACCTGGCAGGACGAAGCCGACCACATCCGGGAGTACTTCACCACGTTCGGCAGCCACCTGCCCGAGCGGCTGTGGGACGAGCACGAGGCCCTGCTGGAGCGCCTGAAGACCGCCAGCTGACCTCTCTCAGCCCGGCCCGCCCGCTGTTTCGGAGGTAATTCGCTCAGCCAGGCAGCGGGGAGGCGCCGGCCGGGCGCACCCGGACCGGGGGGACAGCGGTCATGTCCGCCGTGCTCACGCCCTTGCTGGTGAGCACCGGGCCGGCTGGCCTCGCGGGCCGGGCGAAGTGGCGGTCGAGCAGGTCGTCGAAGTCCTCCGCGCAAAGCGGCCGGGAGAAGTAGAAGCCCTGCCCGACCTCGCAGCCGAGCATCTCCAGCCCGGCGGCCTGCTCCCTGGTCTCCACGCCCTCGGCCACCGCCGATATGCCCATGGCATTGGCCAGGTCGATGATGGCGCGGACGATCGCCGAGTCCACCGGGCTCTCGGCGATGCCCTGCACGAACGTGCGGTCCACCTTCACCTCGTGCACTGGGAACTGCTTGAGGTACGCAAGCGAGGAGTGGCCGGTGCCGAAGTCGTCGATGGCCAGCCGCACGCCCAGCCGGCTGAGCTTCTTCATGACCTCGCGGGCGCCGGACAGGTCTTCCATCACCACGGTCTCGGTGATCTCGAATATGAGCAGCTCCGAGGGCAGGCCGGAGGCATCGAGGGCCGCCGCCACCTGCGGCAGCAGCCCGTTCTCCTGGAACTGCCTGGGTGACAGGTTGACGCTGATGGGCAGGTTCACGTCCAGCCGGTCCCGGATCGAGCGCACCTGCCGGCAGGCGGTGTCCAGGACGTAACGCCCGATCGGCAGTATCAGCCCGGTTTCCTCTGCCATCGGAATGAACCGCATGGGGCTGATCAGGCCATTCGCGGGATGGCGCCACCGGACCAGCGCCTCTGCTCCCACGATGCGCTGCTCGTCAAGGGAGTAGAACGGCTGGTAATGCACCTCGAGCTCGCCTCGCTCCAGCCCTTTGCGCAGATCGGCCTCGATCTGCAGCCGCTCGGAGGAGCGGCTGCCCATGGAAGCCTGGTCGAACACCTTGTAGACGCCGCCCCCGCCCTTGACCTTGGCGTCGTACATCGCCACGTCAGCGTTGCGAAGCACGTCGTCTGCCGTCTTGCCTGGCTCGGTCAGGGCGATGCCGACCGACACGCTGGCAACCAGCTCGTAGCCATCGGGCAGCACCATCGGCTGTTCGACGGCGGCGCAGATGCGCCGCGCGGCGGCGACCGCCACGTCCACTCCGGCCACGTCCTCCAGCAGCACCACGAACTCGTCGCCGCCGAAGCGGGCCAGCAGGTCGTGACTCCGCACCACCCCCTTCATCCGTGCCCCGATCGCCACCAGGAACTCGTCGCCGGTCACGTGCCCGAGGCTGTCGTTGATGCTCTTGAAGCGATCCACGTCGACAAAGATCAGCGCGTGCGTCTTGCGGTCCATGGCCGACCGGCACAGCGCCTGATCAAGGCGCTCCACCAGCAGCCGGCGGTTGGCCAGGCCGGTGAGGCTGTCGTAGCAGGCGTGATGGTGGAGTTCATCTTCGAAGGCCTTGCGCTCGGTGATATCGCGAAAGGCGATCACCGCGCCGGACGGCGTGCCGTCGCTCATCACCGCGGAGGCCGTGTACGCGACCGGGATGGTGCCGCCGTTCTTGCCCGGGAACCGGGCGTCGTCCTCCCGGATGGTGCGGCCCGTGCGCATGGCCTCGCTGGCCGGCCTGAGCAGGAAGCCCGGTGCCGTGCGGGCGCCATCGCTCACCGGGTCGTCGATGGTTATGTTCAGCGGCGGCAGCTCCATCATGTCGGCCGCGGCCCGGTTCACGAAGGTCAGCTTCCCGTCCGCGTCCAAGGCGCACACGCCTTCTCCGATGTTGAGGGTGATCGAGGACAGCCGTTCCCGCCCGACCAGGACCTGCTGGTACAGCTCGGCATTGCTGAGCGCCCCGCTGCCCACGGCGGCCAGCGCCCTCAGCAGGCCCCGGTCGGCGTCGTCGAAGGGCTCATCCCGCCGCCGGCCCGACGCGACCAGCCACTGCCGCTGATCGGCAACGATCATCGGCGCCGCCAGCTGGCCGGGGCCCGGTTCCGCGCCGGTCAGGATTGCCTCCGGGCTGCGGAGCAGCCGCCGCGCCGACCCTAAGATCGTCTCGAGCACCGCCTGCTGCCGCAGCGCCCGGTTTGCCTCCAGGGTGACCTCGTACAGCCCCTCCATCCGGGCGCGGTCGTACAGCGCCGCGAACCGGGCGCTGATGAGCTGCCGCTCCACGACCAGTCCCGGCACTGCCAGCGCCACCGCCCACGGGTGCGCCTGTATCGCCAGTGCCAGGATCACGCCGACCAGCGCTCCCGCGCCGGTATGCGTCACCTGGACAGGAAGGTCGCTGGTGAGCTCGCGCCAGGCCGTGCCCATCGAGACCATAACGCCGGCCACCAGGAACGTATTGACGACGAAGTAAACTCCCGCGCCGAGGACAACGGCCGCGATCTGGTTTGCGGTGAGTGAATTCGAGGGCGCAGCGATAGCGCGGCTCGCGGTCAGTCCCATGCCCGTCGCGAGCATTACCTGCCCGACATTGAAGGCAGACTTGACCAGCGGGCGCTGACGGGCGACCTGAGCCAGGACCGTTGCCGTGGCAAAGGTCCCCAAGGTCACCAGCGGTGGCACGAGGAGGGCCAGGATCACGAAGAAGCCCTCGTCCATATTGAAGGCCGCGGATTCGCCTCCCCGGTACACCACGACCGGCCACCGCCAGCTCCCCAGGGCCAGCGCGCCCACCGCGGCCGCGACGATCCACTGGCTCTCGCTGACGTGCCACCAGCCCGACTGCCTCCATACGGCGACGAACAAGGTCAGCGCACCACCCGCGACCGACGCCGCAACGACGGCCCAGGTGGCACGCGGTACCTTCATGGCCTGGCTGCCGCTTCAGGCAATATCAGTTCCATGCCGAGCTATTCCAGGCCAGGCCGACCCAGGCGGAGCCATCCCACGCGGAGCCGTTCCAGGCGGAATCGTTCCAGGCCCAGCCAACCCAGTTCGCGCCGTTCCATGCTGCGCCGTCCCATGCTGCGCGGTTCCAGCCTGAGTCGTTCCAGGCCATGCCGTCCCAGTCGGCGCCGTTCCACCCGGTGCCGTTCCAGGCCCAGCCGGTGGCTGGCGGCGGATTTCCCGGCAGTCCCGACCACAGGCTCGCGTTCCAGGTGTCAGCCGGCCGGGTGGGCGACAGCGAGACCGTGCTGCCGGGCCACGCCGGGGTCGGCCTGGCGGCCGACTGGCTGAAGTTCATCGGGCCCGAGGTGGCCGCGGCGTAAGCGTCGAGGGCCCCGTGACCGTCCGCGAAGGGGTTGCCGATCGGGCCGGCGTCGGCCGTGCCGAGCAGCCGGGCCTTTACTTGATCGGGGGACAGGCCCGGGTTGTCGGCCAGCACCAGCGCCGCCGCCCCGCTGGTGATGGCCGCGCTGAACGAGGTACCGGAGCCGACGAAGTTCGCCGCGCCGAGCCGGGCTGAGGGGTTGCTGTTGTAGACCGTCGAGCCCGGCGCGGCCAGGCTCACCACCGACCGGCCCGAGGTGACCAGGTCAGGCTTGACCCAGCCGTCCGGCGAGGTGGGCCCGACGCTGCTGAAGTCGGTCATCTCGTCGTCAGCGGGCGACGGCGTGGCCATGTCGTCCAATGCCCCCGCGGTGATCACCAGCGGGTCGTCGCCGGGGGAAAGGATGGTGCCGTTGAACGGCCCGGCGTTGCCCGCCGAGGCCACCACCGTGATGCCCGCGTTCCAGACCGCCTGCACGGCCATGTCCAGGGGGTTGATGACCGTGGACTCGCTGGGCTTGAACCCGAGGGAGATGTTCAGGACCTTGATGCCGTACCTGCCCTGGTGATCGACCGCCCACTGCAGGCCGGAGATGAGCGTCCCCAGGTGGGTCGTGCCATCCGCGCCCGCCACCTTGATCGACACCAGCCTGGCTCCGGGCGCCTCGCCCGAGTACTGCCCGTTCGACGAGGCCCCGTTGCCGGCGATCAGGCCGGCCACGAAGGTGCCATGCCCGTAGCTGTCCTGGAACGGGTTGTTTCCGCCGGTCAGGTCCACCCCGCCGGCCAGCCGTCCGGAGAAGTCGGGCAGGCTGTCGATACCCGTGTCCAGCACGGCCACGGTGACCCCCTGTCCGGTATCGCCGCCGGACGCCAGCCGGGTGGCCCCGGTCTCGGACCGGAACACGTCAGACGGCGCATGTGGCCCGGTGGACTCCGGCGTGGCCTGCACGCTGACAGCGGCATCAGGAGTCACCGTGATACCCGGCAGTGCCGCGAGCAGCGGCTCGGCCACGGTGGGGACCAAAGCATCGACCCCGTCGATGATGTGGTACTGGGCCAGCACGGTGCCGCCTACCTCCAGCACCGCCGCGGCCGGGCTCAGCAGCCCGGTCGCGGTGACGATGACCGTCTCAGTCGAGTCTCGCCGACGCGGCCGGGACGCCGGCCGTCAGCGTGCCCGCTAACGCGGCGGCTAATGCCGCGGCGGCGATCCGGCCCGTCTTCCACCAGGAGAACCCTGTCCGATAACCGGCGCCAGCGCCGGATGAGTTGGCATGCCGCATCTGGCAGCCCCTCCCCTTTGATTCCTTTCGAGGTGTCCACCGTACGCGGCGAGGTCGGCTTTAGAGGGAAATTTCACTAACCCCGGCTTGCTTATAGGAATAAACCGATCGATACCAGCTGCCCTTGTTCCAGTACCGAGAAGTATTTCCCTAAAGAGCGGATAACATGGCAATTACGGTAATACGGTAAGGTCGGCTGGGCGGTTTGACCCTGTCAGCGGCATCCCGGGCGCGAGACGGGGCCGGGTGCTCGGCCGTCCGCGCGGGAGACCGTGCGGCTGGGTCAGCGGCGCTGGCCGGCCGGCCCGGCCTGCTACCCGCGGGCCCCGCCAGATCATCTCCCGGGCTGATGTGGGCGGGCGGAAAGCGGACTTAGCATGCGGGTATGGCCACATCTTCCTTAACCGACCAGGCCGCCCGCGCCGCGCCTGCCACCGCCAGGCCCTTTCTGGTAGCCGGCCTGGCGGCGCTGTCGGCCGGCGCCGCGGCGATCCATTTCGCGGTCATATTCGAGCACTTTGCCGAATACGTGCTGTACGGCGTCTTCTTCCTGATCATCTCCTGGGCGCAGCTGATCTGGGCCGCCGCCGTGGTGTGGCGGCCAGGACGGCTGTGGCTGACGCTGGGCATCGCCGGGAATGCCCTCATCCTGGTGATATACGTGGCGTCGCGCACGGCCGGCTTGCCGTTCGGCCCGGACGTGGCCAGCCCGGAACCGGTCGGCGGCGTGGACCTGGTGAGCGGGATCCTGGAGCTCGCCCTGATCGCCGGCTGCGCGGCGCTGTTGTGGCGGCCGTCCCTTGCCGACCGGCCGGTTCGCCGGCGTAGCGGCTTCGCCGCCATCGCCGCCTTGCTGGCCTTCCCCGCGCTGGTGGTCGCGGCGGCAGCCGCGGTGATGACGCCCGGCCTGGCCGGCCCCGAGGGGCCGGCCGGGATGGCATCCGGGCCATCGGGGTCCGGGCCGGCTGCCGCCGCTGGGACTGCGGGCATGGGTGACATGGGCTCGACCGCGGGGCTGCCGGACATGAAGATGTACGGCTCGACCGCGCCGCCCACCGCGGCGCAGGTCATCGCGGCCGGGCAGCTGATCAGGGTGACCGGCGCGAGCCTCCGCCGGTATCAGAATGTCAAGGCCGCCTTCGCCGCCGGGTACACCTATGTCCTGCGCACCAACGGCGAGGAGCACCTGCTCTACGACGGCCCCGATCCCCGCTACGCCGGCCTCGATCCCCGGCACCCGTCCTCGCTGGTGTATGCGATCAACGTGCCGAATCATCCGCCGATCCTGCTCGGCGCCATGTACATCGAGAACGGGCGCGCGAGCGGGCCGCAGGTCGGCGGCTCGCTGACGCGCTGGCACTCGCACCTGGTGGTGTGCGACGGCGGCAAGCCGACCATCGCCGGGTTCGGTGTCCAGCTGCGCGGATCCTGCGACCCGGCGAGCTGGCGGGACCGGTACACGGAGCAGATGCTGCACGTGTGGGTCGTCCGCTACCCCGGTGGCCCCTTCTCCGACGACCTCAGCCGGGCGGCGACCAGCGCCGCGGTCCGGGCCGTGCTCAGCCGGAAATGAGCATGCGCCGGTCGCCGCCGGAGGCGGCCGAGCCGGCGGTGGGCATTCCGGCCGGCGCCGCAGTCCGGCGTTACTCACGCTGAGCTCACACGCAATCCACGCGGGGTCCTGATTTCCGCGGCCAATGATGGTGGCCAGCGCAATCAGCGACCGAGCCGTAAGGACTGCGACATGACCGACGACACCGGCGGCAGTCGCGGACGACGGCGAGCGGGCCGTCTGGCCGCCGCCGTGGCTGGCGCCGCCCTGCTGGTATCGGCATGCGGAACGGGCAGCTCACCGGTCACGGCCGGATCGACGGCCTACCGGAAGGCGGTTGCTTACGCGCAGTGCGCGGCTGCCCGCGCTATCAGCGACGCCCGATCCCTGGCCGCCGCTGCTCACACCGGACTAGACAGCGATCCCACGGCGGCCTGACGTCAGCTGCCTAGCCGTGCCGTCCAGCTATCCGTAAGGAACTTGAAATGAGCGATCACAACAGCGGCAACCGCGGCCGGTGCAGGCGAAGCGGGTTGCGGCGGGCGGGCTGGCCGGCCGCCGCCATGGCCGGGGTGGCCCTGCTGACCGCGGCATGCGGTGGCGGCGGCTCGCCCGCGGTCGCAGGGTCGACCACGTACCAGAAGGCGGTGGCCTTCGCGCAGTGCATGCGCGTCCACGGCGAGCCGGGCTGGCCCGACCCCGACAGCAAGGGGAACTTCCTCGTCAACGGCAGGAAGGACCACCTCAATGGCTCCCAGATGCAGTCGGCGAACAAGGCCTGTCAGCACCTGGACCCGATCACTGCGATGACTGCGGCGCAGCAGCGGCAGGTGACGAGTCGGGCGCTGAAGTTCGTCGCCTGCATGCGAGCGCACGGCATACCGAACATGCCGGATCCGGTCGTGAATGCCAGCGGCGTGGAGATGCGCATGCCGGCTGACGTCAGACCCGGGTCGTCGCAGCTCCAGTTTGCGCAACAGGCCTGCCGGTCGCTCATGCCTGGTGGTGGGTCATGAGCGGCATCGTGTCCTCGGAGCAGGCAACTGACCGGCAGGCCGGGGCAGGCGTGGCGGCGGAAGCCAGGGCCGCCCGCCGCCGCACCCGGCGCCGGTGGTTGACGGCCGCGGTCGTCGTGCTGGTGGTGGCCGCGGCGGCGGTCGGGGCCGGACTGGCCGGGGTGCTCGGTGGCTCGGGTTCGCCGGGTGCGGCGGCAGGGGGATCGGACAAGACGTCGACGGCGCTGGTGCAGCAGCGGTCGTTGTCGTCGCAGACGCAGGTGACGGCGACGCTGGGGTTCGCTGGATCGTATTCGGTGACCGGCCAGCGCAGCGGGACGATCACCTGGCTGCCGGGCGCCGGGCGGGTGATCCGGCAGGGCGGCGTGCTGTTCCGGACCGGTAACGCCAGCCCGGTGGTGCTGCTGTACGGGCGGGTCCCGGCCTGGCGGGCTTTGTCCGAGGGGGTGCACGGCGCGGATGTCCGGCAGCTGAACCGCGACCTGGTGGCGCTGGGATACGTGACGGCGGCGGAGCTAGGCCCGCAGCCGTGGAAGTACTTCACCGCGGTGACAGCGGCCGGGGTCGAGGCGCTGCAGGCGCATCTGGGCCTGGGCGTGACCGGGTCACTGCCGCTGGGGCAGGCCGTGTTCCTGCCTCATGCGATCCGGGTCAGCAAGGCGGACGTGTCGCTGGGCGGCTCGGCCACCGGGACGATCCTGTCCGCGACCTCCGCGCGGCGGGTGGTGACGATCGCCTTGAACGCGGACCAGCAGACCGAGGTAAAGGCCGGGGACAAGGTGAGCATCACCCTGCCGGCCGGCACCACTACGCCGGGACTGGTGACCTCGGTGGGGAAGGTTGCCAGCGGATCGGGTTCCTCGGCGACGGTGAGCGTCCGGGTCGCGCTGAAAAACCCGAAGGCGGCGGCAGGGCTGGACAAGGCGCCTGCGGAGGTCGCGATCACTACCGGAGCAGTCAAGAACGCGCTGGTGGTGCCGGTGGACGCGCTGCTGGCCCGGCCCGGCGGCGGGTACGCCGTCGAGGTCACCGGCTCCGGCGGCCGGCACCTGGTGAAAGTAACTCCGGGGGTGTTCGATGACGCGGCCGGGCTGGTCCAGGTTACCGGCACCACCCTGGCCGTCGGGCAGCACGTCGTGGTGCCCGCGCCATGAGCGGCCGTGCCGTGACGGCGCCCCCCGCCGGAGAGCTGATTGCCGGCCCCCGGCGGTCCGGCGGAGGCGGCCCGCCGCTGGTGCTGGAGCTGGCGGAGGTGACCAAGGTCTACCCCGGGTCGCCGCCGGTGCAGGCGCTGCGCGGGATCAGCTTCAGCGTCGCGGCCGGGGAGCTGGTCGCGGTGGCGGGCCCGTCGGGGTCGGGCAAGTCCACGCTGCTGCACCTGATGGGGACCCTGGACCGGCCAAGCTCCGGGATGGTGCGGGTGACCGGCCTGGACGTCGCGGCCCTTTCCGACCGGGCGGTCTCGGCGCTGCGGGCAGCCTCGATCGGGTTCGTGTTCCAGCAGTTCTTCCTCGCCGAGCACAAGTCAGCATTGGACAACGTCGCCGACGCCCTGCTGTACGCCGGCGTCGGACTGGCCGAGCGCCGCGAGAAAGCCGCCGTGGCACTGGCCCGGGTCGGGCTGGGCGGCAAGCTGCGCGCCCGGCCGACGCAGCTGTCCGGCGGGGAGCGGCAGCGGGTCGCGATCGCCCGCGCACTGGCTGGCAGGCCAGCCATCGTGCTCGCCGACGAGCCCACCGGCAACCTTGACAGCGCCGCCGGGGCGGCGCTGCTTGACCTGCTGGAGGAACTCAACGCCGCGGGCGCCAGCATCATCGTGGTCACCCACGACCACGCAATCGCCGCCCGGCTCCCCCGCCAGATCCGGATGCTGGACGGCCGCATCGTCGCCGACACCACCCCCGGCACACGCGGCGAGACCGCCGAACGGCTCGCGGCCCGGCTGCGGCCCGCACCGGAAGGAACCCCATGACTACCAGCCGCCACTTCGGCCCCGGCCGGGCCGCCGGGGCCGGCAGCATGCTGGCACCGGCCAGCAGGACGGCGCGCCCGTGACCGCCCCTGCCACCCCCGCGATGCCGGTGCCGGCCCGGCTGCACTCCGCCGACCTGGCCCGCCTCGCCGGAGTCGGGCTGCGGACCCGCAAGCTCCGCGCCGCGCTGTCCGCGCTCGGAATCGCGCTCGGGGTAGCGGCCATCGTCGCCGTCCTCGGCCTGTCCGCGTCGTCACAGGCCGGGCTGCTCGCGGAGATCAGCAGGCTGGGCACCAATCTGCTGACTGTCACCAACGGCCAGGACTTCGCCGGCGGCACCGCCGAGCTCCCCCAGGCGGCGCCCGCGATGACCGGCCGGCTGCCCGGCGTCACCCAGGTCCAGGACACCGGGACTATTACCGCCTCCGCGTACCGCAGCCCGCTCATCCCGTCGATCGACACCAATGCGCTGACCGTGGACGCGGCCAGCCTCGGCCTGCCTGCCACCGTCGGCACGTCCATTGCCCACGGCGGCTGGCTGAACGCCGCCACCGCCAGGGAGCCGGTCGCGGTGCTCGGCGCCGCCGCCGCACAGCGCCTGGGCATCGACCGGATCTGGCCCGGCGAGCGGATCTGGGTCGGCGGCCAGTGGTTCTACCTGGCCGGCATCCTTAAGCCCGCGGTGCTCGCTCCGGAGATCGACTCGGCTGTGCTGGTCGGCTACCCGGCCGCGGAGCAGTACCTGCATTTCGACGGCCACCCGTCTGCCATCTACTTGCGCACTCAGACCAGCGCGGTTAAGACCGTCGACAACCTCCTCGCCGCGCAGGCCAACCCGGAGAACCCCGAGCAGGTCAACGTTTCCCAGCCGTCGTCCGCGCTCACCGCCCAGGCTGACGCCAAGGGTGCGTTCAACGGCCTGTTTCTCGGCCTCGGCGCCGTCGCCCTGCTGGTCGGCGCCGTCGGCGTCGCCAACATCATGGTTATCTCCGTGCTCGAACGCCGCTCCGAGATCGGCCTGCGCCGCGCCCTCGGCGCCACCAGGGGTCACATCCGGGCCCAGTTCCTGTCCGAGGCCGTCCTGCTGGCCCTGGCCGGCGGCGCGGCTGGCGTTATCGCCGGCATCCTCGCCACCACCAGTTACGCCCACGCCAAAGGCTGGGCCACCGTCATCCCGGCCGAGGCATGGGCCGGCGGACTGGCCGCCGCCCTGCTGATAGGCGCCGCCGCCGGCCTGCTGCCCGCCCTCCGCGCCGCGCGCATGTCCCCCACCCAGGCCCTCTGGACCATGTAATCGGCCCCCTGGACCAGGTAAGCCGCAGCCACGGCCCGGCCGCCGGCCGCGGCCAGGTAGCGCGGCGGCCCGCCGTCACGGGCGTTTGCGGGCTCGCAGGACGGCGTCGTGGATGGTGACCTCCCGGCCTTCCGGATCGGCGGCGAGACGCGGCCTGGCCTCGGCGACGATGATGTCCCACTGCGCCGGGTCCAGGGCGGTCGCGGCGTCCTCGGCGGTATAGAACATTTCGGGCATCGGCGGGCGGTGAATCGTGGTCTGCAAGTCGCCCGGATCGTGGCCGACGATGAGCAGCGTCCCGTCGGCCGCGACCGCCGCGGCCAGCCGGGCGAACAGCGCCTCACGCGGGGCCGCAGGCAGCTGCATGAACTGGACCGAGACCAGGTCGAACCGCCCCTCGCCAGCTGCCCAGGTAGTCAGGTCGGCGTGCACCCAGCGGATCCGCCCGGCCACGTCGGCGCCGAGCGCGTCCGCCTGCGCGGCCGCGCGCTGCAGCGCGATAGCGGCGAAGTCCACCGCGGTGACCTGCCAGCCGCGGGCGGCAAGCCAGCAGGCGTCGGCTCCTTCGCCGCTGCCCGCGTCCAGCGCGGTACCCGCGGCCAGGCCGGACGCCTCGGCCACCAGCTGGGGGTTGGCCTCGCTGCTCCAGACCGCGGCGCGAGAGCGGTACCGCTCATCCCAGGACTGCTCGTCGAAAATGCTCACAGCGACCCCTGTCGTCCAGGTGATCGTAGCGGCCGGGGCCACGGGCCCGGCCGGCCTGTCAGGCGTTCGAGTTGAGGTAGGCGAGAACGGCGAGGACGCGACGGTGGTCGTCGTCGGATGGCGGCAGGTCCAGCTTGGCGAAGATGCCGGCGATGTGCTTGCTGACGGCCTTGCTCGTGATCACCAGGCGGCGGGCGATCGCGGCGTTGGTGCGCCCCTCGGCCATCAGCGCGAGGACCTCACGCTCCCTGGGCGTCAGCCCGGCGAGCGCCGGGCGCCTGGATCTCCGCGCCAGCAGCTGGGAGATCACCTCGGGATCCATCGCGGTGCCGCCGCCGGCCACCCGCCATACCGCCTCGACGAACTGGCGGACGTCGCCGACCCTGTCCTTGAGCAGGTAGCCGACCCCGCCGGCGCCGCCGGTGAGCAGCTCGCGCGCGTAGAGCTGCTCGACGTACTGGGACAGGATCAGGACCGGGAAGCCCGGACGGCGGCGGCGCGCCTCGATCGCCGCGCGCAGGCCCTCGTCGGTGAAGGTCGGCGGCAGCCGCACGTCCACCACCGCGACGTCCGGCTGATGCGCGTCGATCGCGTCGAGGAACGCCTGGCCGGTGTCGACCGCCGCGGCCACCTCGAAGCCATTCGTGCGGAGCAGCCGGATCAGGCCGTCGCGCAGCAGTAAAAGGTCCTCGACGAGGACAACTGAGGTCACTGACGGCAGGGTAGCTCGGCGAACAGCTCGGTGGGCCCGCCGGGCGGGCTGGTCAGCGTCACGTTGCCGTCGAAAGCCGCCAGCCGCCGCTGCAGCCCCCGCAGTCCGCTGCCGCGGGCCGGGTCGGCCCCGCCGCAGCCGTCGTCCCGCACCATCAGCCGCAGCCTGCCGTCGTCGCGCCAGACCCTGACGAATGCCCAGGACGCGTCGCTGTGCCTGGCAACGTTGGCCAGTGCCTCGGCGATCACGAAGTACAGGGCCGACTCCAGCGGGGCGGGCAGCCGCTGGTTCAGCTGCACATCGACCTCGATCGGTACCGCGGCGGCCAGGGCCAGCGCCTCGACCGCGCCGCCGAGGCCGCGTTCGGTCAGCACCGGCGGATGGATGCCGCGGACCAGGCCGCGCAGCTCGGTCAGGGCCGTGCTCGCCGATGCGCGGGCTTCGGCGACAAGCTCGCGGGCGGCACCCGGGTCACGGTCGATCTCCTCCTCCGCCATGCCCAGGCTCATGGCCAGCGAGACCAGCCTGGCCTGGGCGCCGTCATGCAAGTCCCGCTCGATGCGGCGCAGCTCCGCCGCCCGCGCGTCGACGGTCTCCGCCCGGCTCTCGGCCAGGTGCTCCATCTGCGCGCGCAGCCGGGCGCCTTCCCCGGGGGCCAGCAGCCGCCCGGACAGCCGGGCCGCGCCTGCGGCCATCCTCCGGCAGGGCCACCAGGCAATCAGCACGAGGCCCGCGCCGACCACCGCCTGCCGGAACGGGTGCGCATCGGCCGTCCAGATCGGCGCGGTGAGGGCGATCAGCCCGAACCAGAACCCGAGCAGGAACAGCAGGCCCAGCGATCCGGCCACCGACTGCACGGTCAGCCAGGCCAGGTCGCGCCATGTCCCGGCGTCCGTGAGCAAAGTGCGCACCTGCGCCAGCAGCGATCCGCGCAGCGGCCGGTAGGCCTCGGCCACCCGCGTGCCGGTCACCCAGTGCACCCGGTGCCGCTCCAGCCCGGTCAGCGGCCGGACCAGCCAGGTCATGACGGCCAGGAACGGCAGGCCAAGCCCGGCAACCGGGCTGAACACAAGCGTGCCGATGGCCGCGAGCAGCGCTACGAATGCGACGACGCCGATGACCCCGCCGGCCAGCAGCGTGCCGGTGAATCGCGCCGCCGTGCCGGCCAGCTGCCAGCCGGTCCAGCGCCCCAGCCCGGCCGGCCTGCGGTCACCGCCCATCGGGTGCATCTGCACTGTGCTCACGGTTCAGCACCTCGACTCATGGTTCGCGGGGCCAGGCGCGCCTCCCGCACGTCCGGTCACCGGCCGAGCCTCATCAAGGTACGGCCAGCCGGGCGAACGAGCCATGGAGCTAGCACCTCTGTTTCCCGGGGACTTCAGGACTACCCGCTCATCATCCCGGGCTGGCGCCGCAAGCCCCGGCAACCGCGCCGGCCGCCACGGCTGGCGGCGCCCGTTTCCGGCCGCCGATCACGGCGGCCGTCCCGCTGGGCCCCCCGGGGGTTTTCCGTCCCCCGAGGGATATTCGTCCCTGGCCGGAGCTGGCGGGGTGCCCTAGTCTGCCGCCGGGCGCGGATTTACCCCGCCGCTCCCCGCCCGAGATCAAACGCCTGGTCTCGTTGCGCTCCCTCCGCTGCCCGGCACGAGATGACGGAGACTATGACCCACGGCAGGTGTTTCCCCGGTGAGGCGGGAGGCGCTGCGAGGACGGCTGCGCGCGTGACGGCGGCCGTCCTTGTCATCGCCACCATGCTCGCCGTCCTTTGGGCAGGCCCGGCCGCGTCCGCCGGCGCATCCCGCGCGCAGACGCTCGCCTCAGGATCCTCCAGGCACGCGAAGGTCAAGTACTACATCGTCCCTAAGCCCGGGAACGGGCCCCCGGTGGCGCTCTACGGGATCGCGGTGCGGACTCTCGGCAGCAGCCGCCGGTACATAGAGATCTTCAACCTGAACAAGGGCCGGCTCCAGCCGAACGGCGGGCGGCTGGAGAATCCGCACACGATCGACCCGGGCTGGATCCTCCAGCTGCCTGCCGACGCGTCCGGTCCGGGGGTTCACTTCGGCCGGCTGCCGGGGAGGAAGCCATCACCTACCCCGCCAGCGTCACCCCGGCCGTCCGAGTCGGCTGCGGGCGGGGCGGCAGCACCTCGTTCGCAGCTCAAGTCATCGCTTTCCGCCAGCGAGATCCTGGCCGGCGGGGCGCTGCTGCTCTTCGCCATCGCCGGGCTGGCCTTCTGGATCAGCCGCCGCCGGGGCGCTGCCGCCAGGCGGCGCAAGCACTCGCGTGCCCGGCCGCCAGTGCCGCAGGACGGGATCATGGCCGGCGCCGCGGATACGGCGCCCGATCTGCACGGTACCGATCCGCACCGCGCCGATCCGCGCTGGCCGGGCGCTGACCAGCCAAGCCGGCCCGGCGCCCGACCGGGCCCGCAAGGCGGCGAGCCGCCCTGGCCCGGCACCGAACATCCCGGACGGGCTAGCGCCCCGCAGCGGCAGCCGGCCGCTGAGCACCCCAGCTGGCCCGACGGCCCGCAGCGGCAGGCCGGCCATCCTGGCCCGCCGGTGCCCGGCCAGCCGGGCTTCCCCGGCGCCGACCCGCGCCTGGCCCGCGCGGGTCACCCGGCACCGCCGCCCGCCGACCACCCCAGCTGGCCCAGCGCCGACCACCCCAGCTGGCCCGGCGCTCACCCGGCTCCGCCGCCCGCCGACCACCCCAGCTGGCCCGGCGGCGGGCACCCGAGCTTCCCGCGAGCTGCCGACCGGTCCGCCGGGCCGCGGCATGACCCGGCGGCTGGCCCGCATAATGCTCGCCGCGAGCAGGCCGCGCCAGCAATCGTCGGCCTGCAGGAACCGGACGGCAGCTGGGGACCGCCGGAAGCGCAGCCGGACACGGGCCGACGCTGGCCGGCCCAGGTGGTCAGGGCCGCGGAGCCAGTCGCCCAGGCATACCCGCCGGCCCCCTCCGGTGATGGCCGGCTCCAGGTCGTGCTGAACGAGGCTCCGGCCTCCGGCTGGACCGGCCGGGCGGGCCTTGGCGCCCGCTCGCAGGATCTAGTCCAGCTCACCGGAGGCGAGGCAGCCCAGCTAGCCCAGGCAATCCGCCGGGACGCCGTGGAAGTCCGGAATGCGCACTCTCTCTGGCTGGCGGGGCGAATGCTGTCGGGTGCCGAGAACCAGGCTGCCGAGATAAGGCAAGAGGCGTACGAGCAGGCGGCCGCGCTGCGCGCCGCCGCCGAGCGGGAGACCGCCGAGGCAAGGCAGCGTGCGGCCGCGCTGCGCGCAACCGCCGAAGCGGAGGCTGCCGAGCTGCTGACGGCCGCCCAGACCATCCAGTCTGAACTCGGCCGGGTGGCCGCGTACGTGACAGAAAGCCTGACCAGCCCTGGGATGCCGGTCACGAAGCCGCCGGCCTGGCCGGGCGCGAGGCCGGGCGGCCGCCCGGCTGCCAGGCCGGCCGCTGAGCCAGGCGCGGAGCCCGCGGCGGAGCCAGCCGGCACCCCGGCCGGGCCGGACGCTAAGCCAGCCGCCCGGCCCGGCGCCAAGCCAGCCGCCCGGCCCGGCGCCAAGCCAGCGGGACGGCCGGGCGCCAAGCCAGCCGCCCGCCCAGGCGCGCCCTCGGCCCGGCCCGATACGGGGCCCGGCACCAAGCAGAACGGCCGGCAGGTCAATGCCATCCGCAAGATGGTGATCGCCCTCGTCGCCGTTTTCCTGGTTGGCGTTATAAGCGGAGTCACCGAGATCGGAATGCACGGGTTCAGTTTCTTTCTCTTCCGGAACGCGGGCGCAGGCGCGGGCAACTCCCAGAATCTGAACGAGAATCAGGGCCCTGGCCAGCCAGACGCACCGGGAACGCAGCACAAGACGCATGTGATTAAGCCCGCCGGCCAGCCGGACAGCCGGCCAGGAAAGTCAAACTGAGCTGGCCGGAACATGACTATCCGCTGGGAGCGGAGCGGTGCTACATCCCAAGGAGAGCTATAGATGGCCAGAACTGGTGTAGATACCAGGGTTCCAGCTCAGCTAGCCAGACCCCGGTCCGCGAATAGCTGGATGGGCGGCGAGCTCGTATTCTCGGCCGGATCCATAAAGAAGAAGTCAATCGCGCTATTCCTGCTGCGGCTCCCCGCGTTTGTCCCGTTCATCTTCATATTCCCGGCCTGGCTATCACTGAACGCCAAGCACACGCTGACCCTTACCGAAGCCGACGTGCTAGGGACAGGTGGCGAGATTTGCTTCTTCATCGCCGTGTCGATTACTCCGCTAATCACGCTAACCGGGCAGCGGTGGATCGCGCCCCTCCGGCGGTGGTATGGCATCATGTTCGCGGTTATCGGCATAGCGGACGCGACCACCGCCGCTATTACCACGGACTTCGCCGGTGGGGTATTCGGCCGGCTGGCCGGGCATTCCTTCCTGCTGGCCGGGTTTCTCATCATCCTGCTGGCGCTCCCGCTGCTGGCCACCGCCAATACCCCGGCGCAGCGGAAGCTCGGCAGGTACTGGAAGCGACTGCAGCGGATGACGTACGTGATCTGGGGGCTGGTCGTCATCCACCTGCTGCTGCTCGACGGATTCGGCACCTTCGGCGCAGCGGACGGGGATGGTGACCCCATTTTCCACCAGCGTTTCTACCAGGCCGTGGCCATCAGCATCCCGCTGGTCATGCTCCGGCTGCCGCCGGTGCGGCGCTGGGTCACCGAGCAGCGTGCGGCCGGCCGGCAGCGGCTGGTGTGGCTGACCGTCCTGCCGCTCGCCGTGCTGTTCGTGCTCGGGTTCACTTACATCATCAACGAGGAAATCTTCACCGGAACGATGTGCTTCACGCTGCGCCCGCCCGCAAACTGACAGGATGACGGTGCGCCAATTCATGATCCCGGAGGATGCGGCATGCTATGACGTGTCGGATCCTCCACGATCATGGAACGATACTCACCATTTCACCTCCTGACCCCGGTCGGCCCAGCGCCTGAGGCACGGCGGCCGATCCGATACCGGCATCCGGGCCGCGGTGCTCAAGGTCGTCACCGACGAGCAAGGCGTCACGCCGGACGTTGAGCGGCTGGCCCGCGCGGTCGCCAACGTCAGCGTGCGCACCGGCAACGTGATCTGCACGCATGCGCACGCGCCGTCCCGCAGCGGGCTGGAGCAGCAGCGGATCTTCGCCGAGCAGGGCGCCGACCTTGGCCGGGTGATGATCGGGCACTCCAACGAGTCGACGGATCTCGGCTACCTGACGGAGCTGATCGACCACGGCTCCTATGTTGGCTGGGACCGGTGCGGCCTGGCCGTCACGGTGCCGCTGCACGTTCAGCTGGACACGCTGGCTGAACTCTGCAAGCGCGGTTACGCAAGCCGGCTGATGCTGTCACACGACAAGTCATCCTTCATGGACTGGTTCACGAACGCCGAGGTGGACGCGGTCCTGCCGGACTGGAAGTACTCCTACATCCACACCGGGGTGCTGCCGGGCCTGCGGGACCGCGGCGTGCCGGACGACCAGATCGAGCAGATCCTGGTGCGCAATCCGGGCGAGTTCTTCGCCCAGCAGGGCACCGGCACGCCGCCGGGCGCCGCCGCAGCCCGGAGCGCAGTCATCGCGCCGGAAACCTGAGCAGTGCCGGTCCCCGCACCGCCCGAGGGCGCGAGCCCGTTCGGCTCGGCCGAGTGCGGCCCGACGCACGGGGCCCGCCGCTACACGAACCTGGGTGTTTCCTGGTCGTCATGCTCCGCCGCGCCGTCGAGGAGCGACCGCCGACCCGCACGCGGTCGTCGCGTGCGGGCGAGGGCACCTCGCGGACTTCAACGTGCCGCAGTTCATCGCGGGACGGACACCGCACTGCCGTGTAATCCTAGCGGAAAACTATTGAAAGTCCCGCTCCGCGGGACCGACTTCGCCGCGCCGCTGTTCTAGGCGATTCTTTACCAGGCATCACACGCGTATGCCATATCAGATGATTCCGCAACCTATAGCCTCCTATAGGCGCCCCGGGCGCCATGCCGATGTCCAGGTCACCGGAACCGGCCGCCGCCGGGGGGCGGTCGCGCTTCCCGTCGGCCGTCGATAGCAGGAGGATGCTGCCCCGTAATGGCAGATGGGATGCTAGAGGAAGCCGGGCCGCCAGGGCGGCCTGCCCGGCACGCGCACGCGGCCAGGCAGCACGCCGCGGTCGAGGCCCTGCTGGGCATTGCCGAGCGGGCACCAGCCCGGGTAGCCGAGCGGGTCCCGCTGCACAACGCGGAGCGGGCGCCGCACTGGCTTGCTGCGCCGCCGCTGGCCGACGCCAGGACGCACGCGGCCGGCACGCTAACCCGTCACCCCGCGCAGAACCCGAGGGATCACTATGACGTTCTACCGCGCCTTCGTGCTGATCAGCTACGGG
The DNA here is from genome assembly GCA_963786975.1 of uncultured Actinomycetes bacterium. Lineage (GTDB taxonomy): Bacteria > Actinomycetota > Actinomycetes > Streptosporangiales > Streptosporangiaceae > Palsa-506. The sequence goes on from CAWBBE010000001.1 coordinate 543,078, forward strand.
TCCGTGGCGCTTACCACGACACTGGTCGTCGTGCTCAGGTACTGCTGGCGCCGCCGCAAGCCACTCCAGGAGCCCTGAACTTCAGCTACGACATCCCCGCGGTGCGGTTCCGGCGCAGCGCGATCTCGATCATCCTTGCGCTGTCCCTGCTGCTGGTCGCCGTCCGCACCGGGTGGCACCTGGCCTACGTGCTGACCCACGCGGCTTACTGGATGCTGATGCCGATCTGGGCACTTACCTTCCTGGTCCCGTGCGCCACGCTGTTCCTGTCCTGGCTGGACCGGCCCTATAAGGTGACGCCCCGGCAGGAGCAGCAGCTGCGGCGCCTGTTCGTGGCGGTCGCCATCCCGGTCTACAACGAGGACCCCGAGCTGCTCGACCGGTGCCTGTGGTCGCTGGCCAACTCCAGCAGGCCGCCCAACAAGATCCACGTCGTCGAGGACGGGCCATCCGGGAACTACGCCGCGGTGCGCGAGCACTGGCTGACCGTTCCGGGCGTGCACTGGACCAGGCTGCCGGAGAACCGCGGCAAGAAGCACGCTCAGTCCGCGGTCTTCACGTCGTGCCCGGAAGCGGACATCTTCATCACCGTGGACAGCGACACCACGCTGGAACAGCACGCCATCGAGGAAGGGCTGAAGCCCTTCGCCAACCCGCGGATCGCATCCGTCGCCGGGATCGAGGAGATCTACAACAAGCGGGCCAACTGGCTGACCATGACCTGCTCGGTGCGGAATACCGTGTCCCAGCTCATCGCCTGGAGCACCCAGTCGGTCTTCGGCGACGTGCTGATCAACCGGGGCACCTTCGCGCTCTACCGGGCGCACATCATCCGGGAGATCATCCCCGCGTACCTCAACGAGACGTTCCTCGGGCACCCGGTGAAGCTCGGCGACGACTCGGCGCTCACCCTGTTCGCCAGGGCGCACGGCCGCTGCGTGCAGCAGGTGACGGCGTTCTGCCTGCCGATGTACCCGGAGAACCTGTCGCACCACTTCCGCCAGTGGCTGCGCTGGGCGCGCGGCGGCTCGGTGCGGAATTACTGGCGCATCCGCTACCTGTCGCCGCGGTCCTGGAGCTGGTGGTGGATCGTCTTCGGGCTGTACTACATCCCCATCTCGGCGATCGTCCCGGTGGTCTACGCAGTCACCTGGCCGTCGTCCGCCAGGGTCATCGGCTACATCGGGATACTCATGATCAGCTGGGCTTACCTGGTGAGCCCGCGGAGCCTGTGCGTGCAGCGCGAGGGGGAAAGCCGGCTGTTCCGCCTCGGCTCGATGTTCATGTACCCGGCCGGGATCATCTGGACGTCCGTCGTGCTGCGCCCGATCCGCCTGTACGGGATCTTCACCTGGTACAAGCAGGGCTGGGTAACGCGCACGGCCGGGATCGAAGTGACCGCCCACCACTTCCGGGAGCAGTAACCGCCGCGATGGGATTCACGCAGTCGGCACGTTTCCGCGGCGGGATCGGGCTAGCGGTCTGCCTGCCCGTGGCCGCGCTCGTCGGCTCGATCGCGCTGGCCGGCGGCTACAGCTCAACTACGCCGCCAAGGCCGCGCATAGTGACGACCCTGCCGGCCAGGCCCCTGTCCTACCTAGGCGTCTTCGAGGACGGCACGCCCGGCTCCTACCAGCCAGTGCGTAATTTCGCTAAGGCAACCGAACGGCACCCGAACATCGCCCTCTACTTCAGCAGCTGGAAGCAGAACTTCAACTTCAATTTCGCCCGGCAAGCACGGGCCAACCACGCCGTCGTGCTGGTGCAGATGGATCCGTTCACTGCCCGGCTGTCAAAGATCGCAGCCGGAAAACAGGACTTCTACCTGAAACCTTTCGCTGACCAGATCCGGTCTTTCCACTACCCGGTCATTATCAGCTTCGCGCATGAGATGAACGGCAACTGGTATCCCTGGGGGGTGGGAAAGGCCACGCCACGCCAGTTCCGGCGGGCCTGGCGCCATGTAGTCAGGATCTTCCGGGATCAGCGTGCGAATAACGTCACCTGGCTGTGGGCCATTCACTCCATCGGGGCGAACCTGAAGATCCTGCGCTCCTACTGGCCCGGCAGGCGCTACGTGACCTGGGTCGGCCTGGACGGCTACTACGCCCTGCCGTCCGACAACTTCCGCTATGTCTTCGGGAAAACGGTCAAGGCAGTTCGCAGGATCACCACCAAGCCAGTGCTGATCTCGGAAACCGCGGTAGGCAAGAAGACTGGCAAGCAGCCCGCGGGAATCGCCAATATGCTCGCCGGGATCAAGCGCCAGCGGCTGCTCGGGCTGGTCTGGTTCGACCGGCATCAGATTCAGGACGTGCATCATCAGGACTGGCGGCTGGAAGGCAAGCCTAAGGCGATAACGGCTTTCATCAAGGCGACCAGTGGCTACCGCCCGGTGATTCCCGGCAAGCCTGGTAACTGAGCGCCCGAAGACGGCCTGATCAACGCGGATCGCGAAGCCGGGCTGGATTCTCGCCGTCTGCCCTGGGCTCAGCGGCCGCCGCCTCCGGCTGCCCCGCGGCCTGGGCGCCGGCCGCGCGGGCGCGCTCGGCGGACAGTTCCCTTTCCTGCTCGTTACGGGTCAGCGCGGCCGCCCGCTCGAACTCGGCCCTGGCCTCGTCCGGGCGGCCCAGTTTCATCAGCAGGTCGCCGCGGACGCTGGGCAGCAGGTGATAGCCCCGCAGCGCCGGCTCGGTCATGAGCACGTCCACCATGTCCAGGCCGGCCTGGGCGCCGAACGCCATCGACACCGCTACCGCCCGGTTCAGCTCTACCACCGGCGACGGCTGCACCTCGGAAAGCACCGCGTAGAGCTCGGTGATGCGCGCCCAGTCCGTGTCCTCCGGCCGGAACGCGCGAGCATGGCAGGCGGCGATGGCCGCCTGCAGCGCGTACGGCCCGCGCGCCCCGCCGAGTTCCTCGGACCGGGCAAGAGCCGCCAGGCCACGGTTGATTAGCAGCCGGTCCCAGCGGCTCCGGTCCTGGTCAAGCAGCAGGACCGGCTCGCCGGACGGGCCGCGGCGGGCGCGAACGCGGGACGCCTGGATTTCCAGCAGCGCGACCAGGCCGTGCACCTCGGGCTCCTCCGGCATGAGCTGGGCGAGGATGCGACCGAGCCGCAGCGCGTCCTCGCACAGCGCCGGGCGCATCCAGTCGTCGCCGGCCGTCGCCGAGTAGCCTTCGTTAAAAATCAGGTAGATGACCTCGAGGACAGCTGACAGGCGGGCCGGCCGCGCTGCCGCGCCCGGCACCTCGAATGGCACCTTTGCCCTGGCCAGAGTCTTCTTGGCTCGGACGATCCGCTGCGCGATCGTCGGCTCCGGCACCAGGTAGGCGCGCGCGATCTCGGCGGTGGTCAGGCCGCCGAGCAACCGCAGCGTCAGCGCGACCCGGGCCGGCACGGCAAGCACCGGGTGACAGGCGGTGAACACCAGCCGCAGCAGGTCGTCATCGATGTCGTCGGAGAACGCGCGATCGAAGTCGGGAGTGACGCTGTCGCCCTCGGCCTCCAGCGCGCGGCCGATCTGGGCGTACTTCTGCCGCAGCTCCCGGTTCCGCCGGAACTGGTCGACCGCCCGGCGCTTGGCGACCGTCATCAGCCAGGCGCCCGCGTTGCGCGGCACCCCCGAATCCGGCCACTGCTCGAGGGCGGCGACCACGGCGTCCTGGGCGAGTTCCTCGGCTAGCCCGACGTCGCCGGTGTACCTGGCCAGCCCGGCGATCAGCCGCGCTGACTCCATCCGGACGACGGACTCGATCGCAGCATGAGTCTCCGAGGCCGTCACGACAACCGATCACACCACCCGGCGGCTGGCCGGGCAAGCCAGCCCGGGCCGGCCCGGCCGGCCCCGTGGTGACTTGCCGCGGGTGAATGCGGGGATCGGTCACCCCCGGTGCTACCGATCCCCGCGCTTCACCACGCCGGACGGCCCGTCAGTAGACCGGCCGGATGGTCGACTCGCCCTCGCCGACGATGGCCAGGAACCGCTTCGTCCACTCGATGGCCTCGTCCTTGTCCCGGCACTCCATCACCGCCCAGCCGCCGATAAGCTCCTTGGCCTCGGTGAACGGGCCATCGATGACGGTGTACTCGCCGTTGCGGTAGCTCACCCTGGTGGCCTCCTCCAGCGGCCCGACCCCCCCAGTGGCCAGCAGGACGCCGGCCTTGGTGGCTTCCTCGACGAAGCTGCCCATCTCGGCCATGAGCTCCGGCCGCGGCGGCGTGAACGGCGTCGACGGGTCGCCCAGCGTGTATCCGAGGAATCGCATTGCCTCTGTTCCCTTCTGTCGGTGACCAGGCGCCCCTGGTGGCGGCCGGCCCGGCTGGCGCTTGCGATGTTCGCCATCGTGCGCCCTTCCTGCCCGTGCGTCGAACACCGCGGCGCCAGATCGACACCGGTCCCGGAATTCTGCCGGGAAATTTCCCGCCCGGCTCGTTTCCTAGCTCACGGAGGATCCGCTCCCGTCCTGACGTGCCGAAACTTCCATGATCTCGATGTCAGCATGATGCTGTCCGCCGGGCGGTGTCGCTACGCTGGCGCCGTGAGCGCGGACGTTGACCGTCATCATGTGCCGGCGCTGATGCGCCACGATGTCCGGCTGCTCGGCCGGCTGCTCGGCGACGTGCTCCGCGAGTCCGGCGGCCAGGACCTGCTCGATGACACCGAGCGGCTGCGGCACGCCGTGATCGCGGCCCGGCGTCCCGGCGCGGGCGACCGCGCCGTCAGCGAGGTCACCGACCTGGTCGCGTCCTGGCCGCTGGGGCGGGCCGAGGAGGTCGCGCACGCGTTCACCGTCTACTTCCATCTGGCCAACCTGGCCGAGGAACGCCAGCGGATCCGGACCCTGCGCAAGTGGGACGCCGGCCAGGCCGCGCCGCGCGAGTCACTAGCCGCCGCGGTCTCCGCCATCCGCGCCGAACTCGGCCCGGAGCAGGCCGGCGCCCTGCTCGCTGGCCTGCGCGTGCACCCGGTGCTGACCGCGCATCCCACCGAGACCCGCCGCCGCGCGGTGACCGAGGTGCTGCGCCGCATCAGCGGCCTGCTGGCCAGCGTGGACGACCCGCGGCTCGGCGCCAGCGAGCACGCGGAGGCACTGCGCAGGCTGACCGAGGAAATCGACCTGCTGTGGCGGACGGCCGCGCTGCGGGTGCAGGCCATGCGGCCGCTGGACGAGGTCCGCACCGCCATGGCCGCCTTTGACGAGACCCTGTTCCGGGTGGTTCCCGTTATCTACCGGTCGCTGGACCGGGCGCTGCAGGGCCCGGCGTCCGGGCACGCCGCCGCGGTGGCGCCGGCGTTCCTGCGGTTCGGCAGCTGGGTCGGCGCGGACCGGGACGGCAACCCGTTCGTGACGGCGCAGGTCACGAAGGAAACCGCGGTAATCCAGGCCGACCACGTGCTGCGCGCCCTGGAGAACGCGACCACCCGGGTCGGCCGTTCCCTCACCGTGCACGACGGCCCGGTGATGACCGCGCACGCCAGCCGGGCACTGGCCGGATCGGACCTGGACCGCGCCATCAGGGCGGCCGCCAGGGCACACCCGGAACTGCTGGCCGAGCTGACCGCGCGATCACCGGAAGAGCCGTTCCGGATGTACCTGCTCTACGCGGCGGAACGGCTGCGCGCCGTCCGCCTCGGCGAGGCGGGCCTGGCCTACGCCGGCCCGGCGGAGTTCATCGCCGATCTCCGCCTCGTGCAGCAGGCGCTCGCCCGGGCCGGCGCCCCCCGGCAGGCGTTCGGCGAGCTCCAGCATCTGCTCTGGCAGGCAGAAACGTTCGGCTTCCACCTGGCCGGGCTGGAGGTCCGCCAGCACAGCGCGGTGCACGAGCGGGCAATCCGGGAGCTGCGCAGCGGCGCCGCGCGCTCGCCGCAGACCAGGGAGGTGCTGGCGACGTTCGAGGCGATCGGATGGATCCAGCGCCGGTTCGGCCCGGCCGCCTGCCGCCGTTACGTGGTCAGCTTCACCAGGAAGGCCGCCGACATAGCCGCCGTCTACGAGCTGGCTAACAGCGCCATCCTTAACGGAGCTGCCCCGGTGCTTGACGTGGTCCCGCTGTTCGAGAGCGGGGCCGATCTGGCGAACGCCACCGAGGTGCTGGACGACATGCTGCGGCTCGACCCGGTGGCGGCGCGGCTGGCGGCCAGCGACCGGAACCTGGAGGTCATGCTCGGCTATTCCGACTCGGCCAAGGAACTCGGCCCGGTCAGCGCGACGCTGCGGCTGTTCGACGCGCAGCGCCGGCTGGCCCGGTGGGCGGCCGGCCGGGACATCCGGCTGACCCTCTTCCATGGCCGCGGCGGCGCGCTTGGCCGCGGCGGCGGGCCGGCCGGGCGGGCGGTGCTCGCGCAGGCGCCTGGCTCGGTCGCCGGGCGGTTCAAGGTCACCGAGCAAGGCGAGGTGATCTTCGCCAGGTACGGTCACGTGGTGATCGCGCAGCGTCATCTGGAGCAGGTCGCCTCCGCGGTGCTGCTCGCATCCGCCGCGCCCGGCCCGGCCGGTGTCGCCGAAGCCGGTGTCGCCGAGGCCGGTGTCGCCGAGGCCGGTGTCGCCGAGGCCGGTGTCGCCGGGCCAGCTGCCGCCGGGCTCGCCACGCCCCGCCCCTATCCTGTGTCCCCGCTCACTTCTTCAGCCCCTTCAGTCCTGTCAGCCCCGCTAGTCGCTTCAGCCACACTGGCCTCCGCGAGCGGGCGGTTCGGGGACATCGGCAAGCTGATCGATGCCGGCGCGCTGCATGCCTACCGCGCCCTGGTCGAGGCCGACGGGTTTGCCGCCTGGTTCGCCCGGATCAGCCCGCTGGCCGAGATCAGCGGGATGCGGATCGGATCCAGGCCGACCCGCCGCGGCGGACCGGGCGCCGCCACCGGGCTCGACGACCTGCGGGCGATCCCGTGGGTCTTCGCCTGGGCGCAGACCCGGGTTAACCTGCCCGGCTGGTTCGGCCTGGGCAGCGGCCTGGCGGCTGCCGTGCACCGCGAAGACGGCTTGCCGGCCGCCCGCGCCGCCTACCGGACGTGGCCGCTGCTGGCTGTCTTGGTGGACAACGCCGCGATGAGCCTGGCCAAGGCCGACCGCCGGATCGCCGCCCGCTATCTCGCGCTCGGCGGCCGCGGCGATCTCACCGCGCTCGTGCTGGACGAATTCGACCTGACCAGGCGGCTCGTGCTGGCGGTGACCGGGCACGACCGGCTGCTGGCAGACCGGCCGGTGCTGTCCAGGGCGGTCGCGCTACGGGATCCGTACGTGGACGCGCTCTCGCATCTTCAGCTGCGGGCGCTCACCGCGCTGCGCGGCGGCGGCGCCGAGCGCGAGCGGCTGGAGCGGCTGCTGCTGCTGACCGTGAACGGCGTCGCGGCCGGCCTGCAGAACACCGGCTAATCCGCCCGGACGGCGCGGGTCAGGGCGCGAGCCGGAAGCTCAGCAGCCGATCAAGCGGCCCTGGACCCGGGCCGGTAGGCTGACCAGCCATAGCACGTTTCGGGGGGATCACTCCCGGCTCCGAGTAGTGAGGTTTCACCGATGCGACGGATTCTGCCTGCCATGGCCGCCGTGGCCGCTACAGCCTTGCTCGCCGCCTGCGGCAGCAGCGCGGCCGGCAGCGGCAGCGGCGCGGCCAGCGCATCGCCGTCGGCCAGCGCCTCCGCCGCGAGCTGCTCCAACGCCGCGATCCAGAAGGAGCTCTATGCCCGCGGCGTGCTGACCGTAGCGACCGATACCCCCGCCTACTCGCCGTGGTTCTCCGGCAACAACCCCTCGAACGGGAAGGGCTACGAGAGCGCGGTCGCCTACGCAGTGGCCAGGCAGCTCGGGTTCAGCAACTCGCAAGTGCACTGGACCAGGGAGCCGTTCAACGATTCCTACGCCCCGGGCCCGAAGAAGTTCGACTTCGATATCAACGAGATTTCGTACTCGCCACAGCGCGCCACCGCCGTGACGTTCTCCGGCAGCTATTACGACGTGGACCAGGCCCTGGTGGCGCTGAAGAACACGCCCATCGTGACCAAGCACTCCCCGGCGGACCTCAAGGGCTATGTCTTCGGCGATCAGGTGGGGACGACAAGCCTGGCCTTCATCAACAGCGCGATCCAGCCGACGAGCCGGCCGAAGATCTTCCAGACCCTGAACGACGCGAAGCAGGCGCTGCAGACCCATCAAATCGCCGCCCTGGTCGCCGACACCCCCACCGCCCAGTACATCTCGTCGGCCCAGATCAAGGGGTCGATGCTGGTCGGTCAGTTCCCCAGCTCGGGCGAGCACTACGGACTGGTCTTCAGCCAGGGCAACCCGCTGGTCACCTGCGTTGACAAGGCACTCGCCACGCTCCGGGCCAACGGCACCCTGACGAAGCTGCAGCAGAAGTACCTGAAGATCTACACCAGCGTCCCCGCGCTCAAGCCCTGACGCGGTCGGCCAGCAGCCGGTCCCGGATCCATGGACGACAAGCAGCCAGATCCGCCGGCCGACCCATTCACCGGCATTCCCGGCGGCTCGTCCATGGCCGTCGGCATCGGCTTTCAGACGCCCGGATCGTTCGGCACCACCGGGCGCGGGCCGCGGCTGCTGGCCGGCGGCGGCCGCAAGGCGACCGTCATCTCGACGGCCAGCACGCTGGTCGTGCTCGCGGCGCTGGTGGCCGTCTTCCTGCTGGCCCCGGGCAGCGCCGAAGTGCGCCACACGTTCTTCAACCCCACCGATATGTGGCAGTCGTTCATCGGCAACCCGAAGAAGGGCTACTACTCGGTCGGCGAGGCCATCTGGCTGAACATCAGGATGTTCCTTGCCGCTGAGGTCTTTATACTCGCGTTTGCCCTGCTCATTGCCCTGATACGGCAGTCGGTGAGTCCGGTGCTCTTTCCGTTCCGGGTGCTGAGCCTGATCTACGTCGACTTCTTCCGCGGCGTGCCGCTGCTGCTCGTCCTGCTGGCCATCGGCTTCGGGGTACCCGCGCTCAAGCTGCCGGTCGTATCGACTCAGTCGGCGGCCGTATACGGGGTCGCGGCGCTGGTCCTCTCGTACTCCGCCTACGTATCGGAGGTGTACCGGGCCGGGCTTAACTCAGTGCACCGGAGCCAGGCTGCGGCAGCCCGGTCACTCGGCCTGTCGCAGGGATCAACGCTGCGCTACGTGATCCTGCCGCAGGCCGTCCGCAACATCATCCCGCCGCTGCTGAACGACTTCATCAGCCTGCAGAAGGACACGGCGCTGGTCGGGATACTCGGCGCCATAGAGGCCAACGAGGCTGCCCAGATCTACAGCAGCACCGTGTTCAACTACTCCAGCTACGCGGTCGCGGCCATCCTGTTCCTGCTGCTGACCATTCCGCTGGCCCGCTTTACCGACCGGCTGATCGACCGGGACCGAAGGCGGCGGCTGGCCGGGGCAGCGGCATGACCCCGGCCGCCGGGACGCCCGGCCCCGGGACACCGGATCCCGCGGCGGCGTCCGGGACCGCCATCAGGATCGAAGGCCTGCGCAAGGCGTTCGGCCCGAACCAGGTACTGAAGGGGATCGATCTGACGGTCGACACGCACGAGGTGATCTGCCTCATCGGGGCGTCCGGATCCGGCAAGTCGACGCTGCTGCGCTGCCTGAACCTGCTCGAGCCGATCGACGCCGGCCGGATCAGCCTCTGGGACCAGGAGATCACGGCGGCGGCCATAGACGAGAACCTGGTACGCCGGTCCATCGGGATCGTGTTCCAGTCCTTCAACCTGTTCCCGCACATGAGCGTGCTGCAGAATGTCACGCTCGCGCCGCGCAAGGCGCTGGACGTGCCCAGGCCGAGGGCCGAGGAGGAGGCTAGGGCGCTACTGAGCCGTTTCGGCCTGCTGGATAAGGAGGCCGAGTTCCCGGACCGGCTCTCCGGCGGCCAGCAGCAGCGCGTGGCGATCGTCCGGGCGCTCGCTATGCAGCCGCAGATCATGCTGCTCGACGAGGTGACCAGCGCGCTGGATCCGGAGCTCGTCGCCGAGGTGCTCGACGTGATCCGCGGGCTTGCCGCGTCCGGCATGACCATGCTGATTGCCACGCACGAGATGGGATTCGCCCGCGACATCGCGCACCGGGTGTGCTTCCTTGAGGAAGGGCGGATCATCGAGGACGCGCCGCCGGCCGAGCTGTTCACCGAGCCGAAGGACGAGCGCACGCAGCGCTTCCTGCGCCGGATCATCGCGGCCGGCCGACTGTGACCACCGGCCCGGCCCGAGCACCCAGCCCTGCCCCGGCCCGGCCCGGCCCGGCCCGGCCCTAGACCCCGATCCCGGCCCCGGCCCTCGGGCCGGCCCTGACCACCCTGGCCTGCCCCGGCCCCTGGCCTGGCCCCAGCCCCGGCCTTCGATCCCGGCCCCCAGCCCGGCCCTGACCACCCAGGCCTGGCCCCCGGGACCCCGGCCGCCTCGCCTTGCACCTCCAGTCGGCCTTTCATCGCGGGTTAGGTTCTGTCCGGTGATGACCGGCCGGATCTGAACCACTAGGCGATCTCGGACAATGCTGTGACTGGTGGAGGCTGATGTGGCTGGTGGCACGGCGCCAACTATCGGCTCAGCTGACCGTGCGAGCCAGGCCGGCTGAGCTTAGGCGTCGGGCCGGCTGAGCTTAGGCGCCGGGCCGGCTGAGCGTAGGCGCCGGGCCGAGCCGGCTGGCTTAGGCGCCCCGCGGCACGATCGATCACACCATCCGCCACACCAGTCTCAATCGCACCAAGATCGCGCTAGTGGTTCTAAGGTGATAAATGTTGCGGCTGGAGTGACTTACGGTGCGGCGGTAGGGTGCGGCTAGCGCGCTGCGGTGACGCGGGGGCGGCTGGCGCGGCGGCACTGTGCGACTAGCGCGGTTGGTGGTCCGGATGCGGCTGGAGTGACGAGCGGTGCGGCTGACACGGTGCAGCGGCAAACGGGTTGGCACGATGCGCATGCGGGCGGTGCGGTGCGGCGGCAGCGTGCGGGCGGCGCGCGGGCGGCACGATTCGGTGGGTTTACTTTCCGGCTGCCGCGTGAGCCACGGCCACCTCTGCTGCCAGCGCCGCATTGTCGGCGATCAGCTGCCGGTTGACCGCTGCGCTGCGGCCATCGCTCAGCTCCGATACGCGCGCCAGCACAGCCGGGGTAACGGCCGGCCCGGTCACCCCGGCCGCGCGGACCTGCTCGACCGCGCTGGCGATGAGCGGCTCGATGTCCAGCCCCGCGCCCGGCGGCCGGGTCAGCAGCAGCCCGGACGACGGGTTCAGCTCCCAGTGGCAGGCCGCGATCCTGGCGGTCTCCGGAGCGCTGGACACGGCCGCCGACACCGCGGGCCCCGGCTCGGCGCTGTAGAAGGCCGGCATGGTCGCGGTCTGCCAGCCAAGCACCGGCACGCCGAGCGTCTCGAGCAGTTCGGCGGTGGCCGGGACATCCAGAATCGACTTCACCCCGGAGGAGACCACGACCGCCGGGGTGCGCGCGATCTGCAGCAGGTCGCCGGAGATGTCGAGGTAGTCCGCGTAACCGCGGTGCACGCCGCCGATCCCGCCGGTGCCGAGGAACCGGATGCCGAGCAGCCGGCAGATCGCCAGCGTGCCGCCGACCGTGGTAGCGCCGAGCGCGCCCTGCACGACGCACGGCGCGAGGTCCCTGGCGCCGACCTTCCTGGCGGCCGGTCCGGCCTCGGCGAAGCGCTCGAGTACCGGCCGGCTCATCCCGGCCAGCACGACGCCGTCCGCCACGCCGATGGTGGCAGGCGTGGCGCCCGCCGCCAGCACCCGCTCCTCTGCGGCCAGCGCGGCGCGCAGCCCCTGGCCGCCGGAGAAGCCGTGTGCCACCAGGGTGGTCTCCAGGGCCACGACCGGGCGGCCGAATCGCAGCGCCTCCGCAACATCTGGTGCCACCTGATGCTGGATCGTCACGGCATCGCTCCCATCTTCGCCACTGCCCTGGCCGCTGCCTGCAGGCCGAGGCTGATCCCGCCGAGCAGGAAGCCTGCGGCGAACGCGTCGCCTGCGCCGGTGGAGTCAACCGGCCGGGTGGCGACCGCCGGGTAGACCCGGCCGCCGGCCCGGACCCCGGCCGGACCCAGCTTCACCACTAGCTCGCAGTCCGGCAATTCGCCGACCTCAGCCGCCTCCGCCTCGTTCCCGAGCACTACCGCCGGGCCGAGCCGGCCAAGCAGCGCGCGGAACCGGCCGATCCCGTAGGCGCGCAGCGCGGCCGTCGAAGAAAGATCGATGCTCAGCCGCGGGGCAAGTGCCGCAGCAGCGATCGCGGCGCCCGCCACCGGTGCCGCGACCAGGCTGTACGCGGGCAGGTGCAGCCAGCTGCAGTCATCGAACCACCGTGCGTCCAGGGCGCCGGGCGTCAGCTGCGGGCCTACCCCGCGGTCGGTGAGCATGGACCGCGCGGCGCCCCGCTCGGACAGCGAGACCACCACCCCGGTCCGGCCGCCGAGCACCGGCCCGACGAGCTCGACGCCGCGGCCGGCCAGCTCGGCGGCAACCAGGCGGCCGGCCAGATCCCCGGCCCGGGCTGCCACCAGCCTGGCCCGGCCGCCCAGGGCGCAGACCCAGGCGGCGACGTTGGCCGCCTGACCACCGGCGCCGACCGAGGTGACCACCCGGGTGTCTGTTTCCGTTGCGAGCGGCTCGTCCATCTGCACGATGACATCCAGGTGAGCGTCGCCCAGTACGCAGATCACGCGGCGTGACGGAATGCGGCGGCGTGGCCGTCACGGCGCCGTCCCTCGCCCGTGCACATGAGTGCAGCGTAACCAGCCCGCCGGCGGCCGAACTCGTCAGCCCGCCGACAGCCGTTCGCAGCGCACGGCAACCCCGGCTAACCGGATACGGCACGCCGCAGGCCGGCCAGCGACTCCTGGAGCATGCGCTCCCGGCCATCGGCGAGCGCATAGTCGGCGAGTGACGCGCAGAGGGATACCGCCAGCACCCGCGCCCGTAGCTCGCGCTCGGCGTCTACCGGCCCGTAAGCCGCCAGCAGGGCCGCCCGGGCTGGCCCGGCGAACCCGCCGTAGGCCAGCGACAGGTCGACCGCCGGGTCAGCCAGGCACAGGTCGCCCCAGTCGATGACGCCCGCCGCGGTCCCGGCAGGCCCGATGAGCAGGTGCCGGGCATGCAAGTCACCGTGAACGAGGACCGGCGGCTGGGGTGCAGGGCCCAGCCGCCCGGCCTGGTCGAACAGCCGGTCGATGGCCGGATCCGGCGACCAGGCTCGCTGCCCGGCCAGCCGGGCCAGCGGCTCGCTGGCCTGGGCCGCCCGGATCCGCGGCTCGGCCCTGCCCATCGGATCTACCGGAAGGCCCAGCCCGGTTACCCAGTCCTGCCCGGCCAGGCCGGGCTCATGCAGGGCGCGCAGGAAGGCGCCGAGCGCCGCTGCCACCGACGACCGGGCCGGGCCGGCCGAATCCGCCTCGGCCAGCTCGGTGCCGCGGATCAGCCTGGCGCCCCAGAACGGCCACGGAAAGTCCCCGGCTGGCGTTCCGATCAGTTCGGGCACCGGCACCGGAAGCGGCAGCCGCCGAGCCAGCCGCGGTAGCGCGGCGATCTCGTGCTGCAGTCCGGGCAGCGCCACCTTCCGGCGCGGGAACCGGAAGGCCCACTGCCCGTCCACCAGGTAGACGGTGTTGTCCCATCCGGTTGCCAGCAACTCGACCGGCGCGCCACGCAGGCCGGGGAACTGCCCGCCGATCAGCTCAGCCGCTAGCGGCGCCGGGACCGCCTGCTCGGCTTCCCAGGCCGCCCCGCTCGCCCGGGCCGGCTGGCTATCCACAGGCCCCGACCTTAGCACCGGATGCCCGTGATGCCCGGCCCGCGAGCCCGCATCAGGCCAGCCGCACCAGGCCGGCGACCGGCCAGCCGCACCAAGGCCAGCCTGCGACGGGCCAGCCGGATCCGGCCCGGGGATATGCCCGGGTCGCGGCCGGACGGCCTGGCCCCGGCCGGCCGCTGGCGCGCTAGCCGACCAGCGGAATCGCCACGATAGGCGTGGTCGTCGGCTGCGCTGATCCGCCGGCCTCTACCGTCACGCCCGCCTGGTCGCCTGCCGCCAGGCCGGCCGCGAGCACCGGGGCCGTGCGGCCGCCGCGCGGCGGCGGCAGCAACCCGGCCGGCCGGTTGCTGCCCGGCGCTATCAGCCACAGCTCGTAGACCTTGTTGTCCGGCAACGGCGGCAGTCCCGAGGTCGTGAAGATCATCTTGTGGCGGGCCTCGGAGAAAACGACCGTGGCGGTGCCGCCGACTGAGGACCGGTGCGAGACGATCCTGGCGTCGGGCGCGTTCAGCACGGCCTCGATGGCCTGTTCCTGCGCCTGCACCCGGTCTAGCTTGCCTTGCGTGGCCGACTGGGTAATGCCCAGCGCCACCGCGACCGCGACGGCCACTGCCGCCGCTATTCCGGCCAGCCGGGGAACCCAGGCGGAGCGGGGCTGGGGCACCGGGCGCTGGTCCATGACCGGCGGGTGCTGGCGAGTCCGCGCCGCCATCGACAGCACCCGATCCCGGAGCCCCGGCGGAGGCGGCTCGGCGACCGCGAGCGCCAGCCGGGTCGCGGTCTCGTGCAGGCCGCGGACCTCGTGCGAGCACGGCTGGCAGCGCTGCAGATGGTGCTCGAAGCGCTCGCGCTCGGTGTTCTCCAGCGCGTCAAGCGCATAGACGCCAGTGAGAGTGTGCAGGTCGTGCCGCAGGAGCTTCACCAGCCCACTCCCATGCAGTCCCGCATCCGGATCAGGCCATCACGGATCCTGGTCTTTATCGTCCCGAGCGCCACGTTGAGCAGCCCGGCGACCTGCCGGTAGGTATAGCCGCCGTAATACGCGAGGGTAATCGATTCGCGCTGGATATCGGTCAGCGAATCAAGGCATCGGCGCACCCGCTCCCGGTCCAGGTTGGCCTCGACCGCGTCGGCAACCTCATCGGAGGAGGCGGCGGCGACCGCGGCCGCCGACTTCTGGTCCCGCTGAGCCTCCGCGCTGGCTGATCGCACCCGGTCGATCGCCCGCCGGTGCGCGATCAGCATCACCCAGGTCGTCGCGCTGCCCCTGGCCGGGTCGAACCGGGAGGCATTGCGCCACACTTCGAGCAGCACTTCCTGGGCAACTTCCTCAGACTGCGCCGGGTCCCTGACCACCCGGCGGATCAGGCCGTAGGCAGGGCCGGCCAGCCGGTCATAGACCTGCTCGAACGCACCCTGGTCACCGCGAGCCACGCGCCCGAGCAGCCAGTCCAGGTCCTGGCCCTGGTCTTGGCCGGCGCCTTCATCGGGGCTGGCGCCCGGTTCGGGCACGCGCATGTCGCGGGTGTTCATACCGTCCATTCGAGGGCCCCCGGGCGGCAGATTGGTACGGCGGCCGCTGAAATCAGCAGCGGTTAATATCTTTCCGGTTCTGACCGGACAGATATTAACCGCTGCGCCCGCGCGGAGCCCGCCCGCGGGGGGCGGAACTCGCGGCGGCCTTGGCCAGCTCGAAGACGAAGAACCGGGCGTCGACCGTGCCGACCCCGGACGCGAGGTCATAACCGGGCCTGGCCCTGAATCCGGGCACGGTGCGCAGCTTGCCGTGCTGGCGGAACGACACGGTGTTGTTGCCGGACACGACATCCGTGATGCCGGGCAGGTGCCGGGCCGACACGCGGTAGAGAAATGAGTTGATCGGCCCGAGCGGGCGGCCTGCGACCTGGCCGACCAGCGCGACGATGCCGGCGAACTCGGGAGTGGCCTCGCTGGTCCCGCAGGTGGGGTACCAGCCGACGGGCTGGCCAGGGAAACTCTGGTACATGTCGGCGGCGCCGTTGCAGGCGGCGCTCATCGAGATGTCCGGCACGCCCCGGTGCGAGCCGACGATGGCGGCCACGTGATCCTGGTAGCCGGGCCGGCCGAAGATGACCGACCGGCCGCCGCCAGCCGCCAGCGGATTCGGCCCCCGGTCGCCGTCGATGAACTGGTTAGCCGCCGGGCTGAAGGTGTCGTTCCAGACCGAGTCGGGCGCCGCCCGCCTGCCTTTCGCGGTGAGCCGCAGCCTGGTACCGCCCACGCCGGTGACCAGCGGGTCGCCGTCCGGCCATGACGTCACCCGGTGCAGGTAGTAGGTGGTCCCGTTGAACTTCACGTCCGCGGCGCCGCTGTCACCCGAGGCGGCGAGCACGGTCACCCCGCCTCGCGCCGCCTCGGTATACGCGCTGCGCAGGCTGAGCAGGGACTTCCTGGACGGAAAGGTCTGCTCGGTGGCGCTGAAACTCTGGCTGATCACGCTGCCGAGGTGATGCCTGATCACGTATTTCTCGGCCTTGACGATCTGCGGGAAGCCGGTCCTGCCCTCGTTCTCCGATGTCGGCGTCGCGATCACCAGGATGCCGGCGCCCGGCGCCATCACGTGGGCGTACTCGACGTCCAGGTCCGTCTCGCCGGCCCAGCCCTCCCGGCTGGCGGTGGGCCGGTAGCGGCGGACCTGGCCGGCCGGGTGGATCACCCGCAGCGAGGGCGGCGCGGGCAGCCCGGCTCCCCGGTCGAACGCCCTCAGGTCGCGGCGGACGGTGGGCGATCCGAAGGAGTCGGCGATGACGATCGTCTGGCCGCGGCCGTCGATTCCGCGGCGCAGCAGCGCCGGGACGCGGTAGGCCCGCTGGATTTGCCTCGGCAGATAACAAGCGATCCGGAAATTCCGCTCGCAGAATGCTTTCGTCGGGGGCAGCGACTGCGGGCCGGCCGCGTGCACCAGATCCGGGCGGATGGACACGATGGACAGCCGCGAGCCCGCCGCGGACCCGGCAACCCGCCCGACACCAGACAGCCCCCGCGAGCCCGCCGGAACCGCACTGCCAGCCGCAGCCGCGCCAGGTACGGCAGCCACGCCACCAGCCGCAGCCATGCTGCTGACGGCGGCAGCGAGCAAGGCGGCTCCGGCGGCCGCCGCCGGACTGGCTAGGCGCATGAATATCTCCCGGGACGCGTTTGCGGCTCGGCTGCGAGCCGGCCCGGCAACCGGGTCTCCCCGGGTGCGGTCCTGCGGCACCGCGCGCCGGATGACGGCGGCCCAGCGCTCAGCGTAGCGATAGCAATACCGTACGCAGTGGAGCGACCCGGCCGGCGGTGCCGGGTGACCCGGGTATCGCGGCATGCCGCGGCACCCGGGTACCGCGGCATGCCGCGGCGCGCGGGTACCGTGAAGCACCGGCGGCGGATCGGAGACCGCGAGATGAAGCTGAAGCTCGACCTGCATGACATCTACAACCGCGGCCAGGACATCGACCGCGCGCTGCGGGACATCATCGATGAGGCCGAGCGGACGAGGGCGCCGCTGGTCGAGATCATCCCGGGCAAGGGCTCAGGCCAGCTCAAGAAGCGGGTACTCCGGTTCCTCGACCAGAAGGAGATCAAGGCCCGTTACCACCGGGTGGAGAAGGATTCCAAGAACTTCGGCCGGGTGTTCGTCCACTTCCGGCACAAGTAGCGACCTGCCCGCTCCCACTTGCCGCGTTTCGCCGACATATGCTCTGACCTGCGAAGTAGCATCTCGCCAGTTCTCATTGTTTCCGGTGACTTCACGACGCCATGTGCCCCGGATGTGCCCTGGGAGACGCGCGTTGAGCACCTGCCCAGGTCGTCCAGCACAGTGCGGCGATGCTCGCGATCATCCAGTGTCTAGGCTGCACCCTTGACGGCAAGCGTTTCGCATTCAGGTGGGATTACCCTGGACTTGCGAAGCTTCGCACCGGCAGCGCCAGGGCTCCTCATCAGTCTGATGCGAGTCGCAATGGAGGAATCATGACAATCGAGCTTGATGTCCCCAGCAATTGGAGTCCCGGGCAGACGCTGGCCGTACGGGACCTGTTGCAGAAGGTGCTGCGCGCCGGGCATCCCATCATCGCCGCTGTCCGCCCGGACGCAACGCCGGATCAGGTCGAGGACATCTACGGCCAGCTCTGGGGGTTGGTCCGCGCGGCTGACTTGGCCGTATGAAGATCGGTTCCGCGCGAATGCAGCGTAAGGCCAGCAAGGTCATCGGTGGGCTGCTAGTGGCATGTACAGGATGCGAACCAACGTACGCTCAGCCGATGGTTTTACAGGCCCGTGAGTGTTCCGGCCGCTCCCCTTGACTGCGTTGCCAGCAGCAGCCCAAGCGAGCCAGAACACTGTCAATCCCAGGTTTGACACACGCGGTGTGCGTTGCGCGCCTTACGGGCAGGCCTCTGGCCTGCCCGCGCATCCTGCCCGGCGGGGCCGCAGAGGCTCCGGGGTCAAGAGCGCCGCCGCCGCCTGGGGAGCGGGGGTGGTTAAGGCACCTGGCCAAGCTGGAGGAGGTCAGGCTGCGCAAGATCTTGCGAACAGCGACAGCGTGAGGTGACGGGCCCGGGCCTGGCCGCCGATCGCCGCGTCGAGTGGCACGCAGCCGCGGAACGGCGGGCGGGTGAAGGCGAAGCCCTGGACGAAGAATCCGCCCGGCTTGCGGCAAGCATGGTAGGTCGCCGACGTCGCCCTGGCTGAGCCGGTGGCGATCACCGCGTGGCCGCGGGCGCTGGCCCCGATTGTCACGGTGACCGTCGCGCCCGGCCGGAGCACCAGGGGGAGCTTGTAGAACCTGCCGTGACGCCCGAACGGCGCATAGCCCCACTGGGCGGGCGTGGAGGTGGCAAGAGCAAGGCCGACGGGGAAGTACATCGGCCCGACGGCCAGGTCATGCGGACCCGGTGTGACTGGCACCGGGGGGTCTGGGTAGCCAGGCCAGGCCTCCGCGGCGCACGACAGCACTAGCGGATTGCCGGGGCTGCCGGGCGGGCCGGTGACGTGCGGGCTGCTGGCGGGGAGTTGCGCGGGCGGTGAAGGTGCTGTCCGATTCGTGCCGGACGTGCTGGCTCCCGTGCAGCCCGCGAGGATGGCGCAGGTCAGCGCGGCCAAGGCGAACGTAAGGAACAGCGGCCGACTGCGCACATGGCCCATTCTGCTGCTCATCGCGCAGCTTGTAACCGTCTGGCGGACGAGTTTTCGCTGAGCAGAACGCGGCAACACCAGCGAGCTGCTGCCGGGGGAACGCTACCTAGCGTGCGGTTTAATGCGGTGCGGGCCGAACAAGGGCTGGCCGTCGCTGCCGCCGAGCAGGAAGACGAACCGGTCCAGGTCCTCGCGCAGGTGGCCGATGCCATAGGCGGGTCGCCGACGTACTGGTAGTTGATGCGTCACGGATCGATGTCAGATGATCCGTAACACCTCCTGCTAGATGATCTCGTGCGGTCAGGGTACCCAGGTCGGGTTGGACAACCGGGGGTTAGCGAGGTCAGGAGCGTCGGCAGCCCGCGGGGAGGGTGTCTGCCCAATCGGCGGGTTCGGCGGTGACCCTGAACCGCTGCACTGTCGAAATGCCGGTGCGGTCGAACTGCGAGGGCGGCTAGGGTGCGGGGATGAGGGTGCCCGACCGTTGCTTGGCGGATCTGCGGGAGCGGGGCTACCTGGTGTTCGAGGGTTTCCTCGAGGCTGACGAGCTGGCGGCGGCCCAGGAAGCTCTGTGGCTGCACTACCCGCGGCCCGAGGAGTACTTCGCCGACCCGGCTGCTCATGCGTGGCTGGCGACGGACCAGTGGGCCGGCGAAGTCAGCGGACCGTGGCGATCGTGGAACCTGAACCGACTGGCCTTCCACCCCGACCTGCTCGACCTGGCGGAGCGCTTCCTGGGCTCAGCCGACCTGCGGCTCTACGAGGCGTCGCTGTGGGCCAAGTACGCCGGAGCCGTCGACTACGACCAGCGCCACCACCGCGACTTCGTCAACCACAGCCTCGTCGTGCCCAAGCGCTCCGAGCCGGCCACGCAGATGTTGAGCTGGATCCTCCTGTCCGACGTAGGCGATGAGGACGGCCCTACCAAGATCGTTCCGCTGTCGGTCGGGCAGAGCGTCCCGTACTGGCCGGTCCCTGGGCATCACGACATCACGAACTACCTCCCCGCGGGGATGTTCGCCGAGGAGGAGGTCTCGATGACCGGTCCGGCAGGAACCCTGTTCGCTTTTCGGTCCGACGTACTTCACCGTGGGTCGCGCATGACCGGCGAACGATCAGCCCGCTTTGCGCTCCTCGCCGACTACGACGTGTGGGCACCGCGCTGGACCGGCCGGGTCGCCTGGGCCGAGCGCGCGACGCGGTCAGACTGGTTCGAGATCGTCGAGCGGGCGTCTCCCCGGGAGCGGTCGGTGTTCGGCTTCCCCGCTCCGGGCGACCCGTACTGGGACGAGCAGACCTTGGCCGACACCCAAACGCGCTACCCCCGGGCCGATCTGACGCCCTACCGCTAGAGGACCGGGCAGCTGAACGCATGCAGCTGTGCGGGCTCTGCGGCGACACCCCACCGGCTTCGCGGCGCTCACCGGGGCCGGTCGCTCCCGCCGCAGCCAGGCGCTCCCATCACCGTGCAGCGGCGGGTCTCCTCCAGGGGCGGCCTGATGGTCGCCCGGCAGAAGATCCACGCCGGGATGCTCCACGCCGGCAAACCACCACCGTGACCTGCGAGAACAACCACTTCCGGGTCGTCATCGACGGCGAAACCGCAGCCGTCGTGTCTCGCACCACCACCAGCGAGATCCACCGTTACAAAGCCAACGCCACCCAGGCAAAGTCGGTGTCCTGATGCCCCGAGTGAACCTCGACGTCGCCGACGCTGCCGAACTCGCAGAGACGCTGCAACACCTCAGCGACTGGATGACCCGCGACCAAGGCCGCGTCGGCCCATCCGTGGAAGACTTCATTGGCAATCCCGGCTACGGGATCGCCCAGCTGCGCCAGGACCTGGACCGTTTTCGTCTTCCTGCTCGGCGGCAGCGACGGCGAACCACTATTCGGCCATGACCGCGGTCTGGCAGCCAGGAGGATGCGCCTGATGACCCGTCAGCGGATGACGATGGAGCAAATTCTCTCCGTCTTGCGCGACACCCCCGATCGATTGGGCGACTTGACCAGCGACCTGACCGAGGCCCAGCTGTACGCCTCCCCCGAGCCTGGCGAGTGGTCGGTTACCGAGATAGCTGCTCATCTACGGTCGTGCGCCGACGTATGGGGTGAGGCCATCGAAACGATCGTCGCAACCGATCACCCCACCATACGAGCCGTCAGTCCGACTACCTGGATCCAGAGCACGAACTATCGGGAGCTAGCGTTCGCCTCGTCGTTTCAGGCGTTCAGGACGCAGCGCGATGGGCTGCTCGCCCTGCTGGGACGCCTGCCAGGCCAGGGCTGGTCGCGAAGCGCCACCGTGCTCGGTGGTGGCAGACCACTTGAGTTCACGGTGCATTCGTACGCGGACCGCTTGGCCCGTCACGAGCGGACTCACTGGAGGCAGCTGACGAAAACGGTGAAGGCAGTCCTGGACTGAACGCGATCTCGTACTGTGCGTCCAACCGTCACTCGGCTCGCGTCCCCACGACTCGCCCCGCAAAGCGCACCACGATCCTGCCGCTGACCATCGCCGCCTGAACCGCCGCCGCCGCGTCAGGACCACTCTGACCCCCAGGGGACGTCAACTCGCTCGTTCCCCGGACCAACAAACATCTGGGCGTGTCAAGGATCACCTGAAGCCGATCCGTCAAGGATCAAGTGAGGTTAGGCAACGAAGGCAACGAAGAGGCCACGGGAAGGCATCGGAAGGCGCCCGATCTGTATGCGGCCTGTGTTGTCCGTTTGATGCTTTACCCGTCAAGGATCCGTTAAGTGAAGCCAGGCTCGGACGCGGGCTGCTCCGGGGTCTCGGGCGAGCGCAGCACGAACTGCTCTGCTGGCTCAGCGTCCTGCCCGGGCCGAGCCTCCTCCCCGTCACGCTTCCCCTCATTCTGCTTTGTTGAGAACCACAATGCTGCTGCACCCGTGAGCACGGCGGCCGGAAACATTATTACAGACATGACGGCCGCTTGCTTTCTTCCAATAGCAAGGCTCGTAATGCTCTTCTCCAAGAGCTGATCGGCTTTTGTGCGCTGAGTAAGTGCCTGATGATATAGGATGCGCGCCTGGGCTCCTGCGATTTCAGATTGCTGATTCAATGAGAGAGCTTGGCTCTTTAGTTCCCGGGCCAGTGGACCGATCCCAGGTAGCGCTCCGCCTGTTCCAGTTACTTGCTTTTCGTAGTTTCGCCGCGCCGCAGCGGCTTTGTTATCCAAGCTCCGAGCCTGTAGTGATAGAGCATTGGATCGATTCTGATCTGCCTGCGACTGAATCGCCAGTTGCGCAGATTGATCGGCTTGCGCGGTCGCATTTTGCTGGGCTTGTTGTTCCGCATCGCTGCGATTCTGGTTATCGAGGGTTACTAGCCCAAACATTAGCACTGATATGACTACCACCAGAAGTGCGAAGGTACACAACACAGCTATGGTTGTAGGACTTCGCATTTCATTACGACCAGAAAAGTCAAAGAGCAGATCCCCGATAATTGCAGCAGCGATGACAGTGGCGACTACTAGCAGCTCGCCGTCGCTGAACAGCGCAGTGAACGACAAACTTTGCGTCGCATTGTCCAACCATGCTGCCAGCACACGAGCTGCCAGCGGGAGGAGTGGCAGAGACACGCCGAAGATCAACCACTTGACGTATGTAGGTCGTCGGCTTGTCAGCCGGTCTGGTCCTGATTGCTCCATGGACGAACAATAGGAGACCCTGGGACTTGTTGCTACCGCGCTGCCCGTAAGGGCATCGCGCACGAGACACATGAATCGTCGCGTTCATCAAGGGCGCTGCGCATCGCATTGCGCGCGACAGCGCTGCAGACTGTCCCTGACCCGGAGACGACTGCGGCACCTGCGAGCAGGAACAGCGGGAAGGCCCAAGCCCCCAGAAACCGTCAAGCATCACCTGAAGCCAAACCAGCAGCTAGGCAAGAAAGGGCTACGCGATCTAGGGCTCGGCGACTGCTTTCGGGTGATGGCGGGTAAGCGCGACACCGGCCAGGACCAGCGCTATGCCCGCGAGCACCATTGCGGTGATGGTCTCGCCGAGGACCAGGACGCCGAGCACGATCGCGACCACGGGTAGCAGGTAGGTAACTGTCGATGCGACGGTGGCACCCTCGCTGGTGATGATCTGGTAGTTCAGCACGTAGGCAATGCCGGTGCCAATGATGCCCAGGATCGCCACGCCTGCCACGCTGACGGCGCTGGGATGCGGCGTGCTGGCTCCGGGCACGGCCAGGGCGACGGCGAGCATGACGGCGGCGGCCAGGAGCTGACACGCGGACAGCGTGATCGGGCTCAGTCCCCGCCGGACGACGTAGCGGTCCATGTAGACATAGCTGATCGCGTAGCTCACTGCTGCGGCCAGGCATTCGAGGCCACCGGCTGATGTCACGGCGGACGTCGAGCCCCAGGGCGAGAAAATCAGCAACGCGCCGCCGAACCCGACGATCAGCCCGGCCGCAGATGACGGTTCCTATGTCGATCCGAAGGACGCTAACACCACCTTCCGGGACTTTGCTGAGGACTGGCCGCGAACCCGGACACATGACGTGATGACGGCCGAACGGATCGAGCGTGAGCTGCGGCTGCACGTCTATCCGTTCATCGGCGGCCGGTCCCTGCGGGACCTTGCTAAGCGGCCGAGTCTGACGCAGGCGTGGATTTCTGGCATGAAGCTGGCGGCCAGCTCGAAACGGCAGGTGATCAGAGACGTCTCGTCGGTCTACGTCGCGGCGATCGACGATGGCCTGATCAACCGGAACCCCACCCAAGCCCAGTCGGTGACTCGTCCGAAAGCCGAGGACAAGAAGGCCCAGCCGTGGACCTTCGCACAGGTAGCAGGCATGGCACGCGCTCTTCCGGGCCGGTATGCGGTGCTGCCCTATCTCGGTGCTGGAACTGGGATGCGGCAGGGTGAGATGTTCGGCCTGGCCGTGGATGACGTCGTGTTCCTCGGCCATAGTCCAGTCGTCCACGTGCACCGCCAGGTCCGCATCGTCACTGGAGTGCTGTGTTTCGCCCCAGTCAAGAACGACAAGGAGCACGATGTACCGCTCCCTGACGCGCTGGCTCCGCTCCTGACCGAACACATCCGCCAGTACCCGCCGCGCGCCGTGACCCTGCCGTGGCGAACGCCGGACGGCGATCCGGTCACCTTCGTACTGATCATGACAAGGCCGGGCGGGCGGGCGATGGATGCTACAAGATTCAGGGAATCCCAATGGTGGCCTGCCCAGGAGAAAGCCGGGATCACTCTAAGGCGCGAGAAAGGACAGAAGCGACGTCCGGCACGTGATCAGGGCATGCATGCCCTGCGGCACACTGCTGCATCGGCGTGGCTGGCTGCCGGGGTCGATATCGTGTCCGTGGCAGCATGGCTCGGGGATGCTGTGAAAACGGTCTATGAGACATACGCCCATCTGATGCCGGACGCTGACGATCGCGGCCGCAAGGCCATGAACGCCTTCTTCACGGTCAGCGAGGGCTCATCTGCCCCGGATGTGCCCTCGGATGTGCCTCGGTGACATGTACTCGCTGGTCACGATGCTGCACCGCCACTTCCGGCACAAGTAACTACCCGCCTGCCCTCGCCAGCGGCGCTTCATCGGCACACGCCCTGACCTGTGCTTAGTCTCTTCCGGTACGGCGTTGAATAGGGCCAGGCTCGGGTTCATCATTTTAGGGTTGCAATAATTGCTTCTCACCCACCGGACACCAGCCCCGTAGTAGTCCGTGTCGTAGTTCACTTGATCTTGATGTCCTGCGCCGGTTGATGGTTGACGTTGTCTAGGCGCGTTGATCGGCAGCTCGACGTGCGCGATCGTGCAGCGTTAGGTGCGCTCTGTCGATTCGCTGCTGCTCAGACCGCTCGAACCTCGGCGAGCCGCTTGACTGCGAACTGGTCGGTCCCGCTGGGGTCCCAGCAGACGGCGGCTTCCCATGCGGCCCGCGCTTGCGCGGCGATGTCGCACGCGTCGTCGTCGAGACCGGCGGCGTTGTGCGGCAGTGCCAGGTCGAGGTCGGGGACGTCGACGTGCGACTCGTCCCAGTCGATCATCGCGACGCGATCCGCGGTCATGCGGATGTTGCCCGGGTTGGGGTCGCCGTGGACGACGCACGTCGTGCGGCCGGTGAGTCGCGCCCACGCTGCCCGGCATCGAACGACACCCTCAGGCGGCATCGCGCCGAGGTCGACCCTCGTCCCGGTCTCGGCGTGCAGAAAGTCGGTCGACGATCGCCAGCCCGGGCGCTGGGGCCAGCCGTGCGTGAACCGATGCAGCTGGCGGAGTGTGTCGGCGACGCGACGCCAGTCGGCTTCGGTCTCGGGCGATCCGCCCTCCAGGTAGGTCATCACCACCAGACCGTCGGCGAAGTGCCGGCCGTCCGTGGTTGGGATCGGCACCGGCACCGGCATCCCTGCACGGTCGAGGTGTCGCAACAGGTCGGTCTCCCACGCGAGGTCAGCGTCGCTGCGTTGGCCGAGACGACCGACCGCGAGGTGCCCGTTGACGCGCACGCTCCACACCTCATTGACGCCAACTCCGCCAGTGAGCGGTTCGATGCGAACGACGTCGTCATCCCACTGCTCGAGTGCGTCCCATCCCACCGGCCACATCTTCGCAGAGGGTCATGAAGCGCTCAACGAATTACGAACCCGTGTTCGGGGCCCGTCCCAACCCGATCCCGCCGGGCCGGGACGGTCCGCACTGAGTCCGCACAACATCCCGAGACAGCGCGAGCCAGGAGAAGACGTCGGCAGCTTGCCCGCAGGTCAGGCAGCATTCATCCGCCTCCGTGAAGTTACCAGGATCAGCTACGGAACGCAGCGTAGTGGTGTGTGCCGATGTCCCGGGCCAGTGCGCTGTGCCCGGTGCCTGCGCAGTGGCATGCGGCCCGGATGCGCCCTGGGAAGACGTTGCCGGGCGCCGCTGCCTGCGCTGTCCGCGTCCGCCCGCGGACGACGGCGTCTCCTGGCAGTTGGCGCCGCCCCGCTCGGGCATGCCGTGGTCATCGTGTTCGCCGCAGAGGGTGACCGGTGGTGCTGGGAAAGGCGCAAAGCCGCTGTTTCCCTCCCGGCCGGCCTGCGCGGTAAACTCGGCAGAGGCCGTCTGGTGTGCTGGTGGCCCCGGCTGGAGTGGCTATGTCCGTTTTACTGGAAGTCCTGTGCTGGGCAGCCATCGCCGGCGGGACGCTGGCAGCAGTTCTCACGCTGGCTGGCGGCCGCTTCAGCCGCCAGCAGGCCACGCCGGGCCAGCAGGCCAAGCCGGGCCAGCAGGCCAAGCCGGGCCAGCGGAGCACGCTGACGCAGCTTTGCGCTTGCATCAGCACGGTTCTCCTGGCCAGCTGGATACTGCTGGATGGAACTGCCGCCTGGGTGACGCTGAGCATTGCCGTATGCCTGACGTGCGCAACGTTCATCTGGGAACTGCGCTCGGCGCTGAACCACCGCTCCGGGCCGACGTCCGACAACGCAACGGCCGACATGCACTGACGGCTGAGGCCCGAGCGCAGCTCCGGCGCGGCCCGGCGGGGTGGGGCGGCCGTGCGACTGGCGCCCGCCGGGAAGCGGCCGTGCCAGGATTAGCGCATGAAGGCCCTGATACGCGTGCTTATCACGGCGGCCGCGCTACTCGTCGCGACCGCCGTCGTTCCCGGCATCCAGCTGCTGGCCGCCACCACGCTGTCGAAGGCCGCCACGCTCATCGTGGTCGCCCTGATCTTCGGCATCGTGAACGCGGTGCTGAAGCCGATCATCAAGATAATCGGCTGCCTCTTCTACGTGCTGACGCTGGGGCTGATCGGCCTCGTGGTGAACGCGCTGCTGTTCATGCTGACCAGCTGGGTAGCCGCCAAGCTGTCCCTGCCGTTCCACATCACCGGATTCTGGGCGGCCTTCTGGGGCGCGATTATCGTCGGCGTCGTCGGGTGGCTGCTCAACATGTTCGTCGGTGATCGCGGCCGCCGCGAAGCCGACGACTGACCACCCGGCGGCTGACCTGCCGGGCCCGCCGCCTGCGTGCCGGGCCGGTAACGACCGGGCCGGTAACGACCGGGCCGGCCGCCGCGGCCGGCCGCCGGGCAGGTAGGCGTCGCCGAGCCAGAACGCGGCGGCCATCACCGCCAGCGCGACGGCGACGGCTACCGCGTTGAGCGTGACGATGCCGTAGCCGTGCCTGGTCACGTCGATGAACGGATAGGGATACCAGCCGGTCACGTAGCCATGCAGCAGGGTGTACGCCAGCCACGCGACCGGCCAGGCCAGGGACCAGCGGACCGTCCGGGCGTCGCAGCGGGGCCGCGGGCCGAACGCCAGCCAGCCGGCCACCGCGGCGAGCGGCACGGCGTAGTGAAAGACGGCGTCGGTGGCCAGCGCCCAGCCGTGCAGCTGCTGCTGGGTGCGCAGCACGGTGGTGTAGACGACGCCGGTCACGCTGATGCCGACCAGCGCGTCGAGCCGCAGCACCCGCCACCAGCGGCCGTCCCTGGCCGGGGCCACGGCCAGCGAGAACGCGGCCACCGCGACCAGGATGTTGCTCTGCACCGTGAAGAAGCTGAACATGCGGACGAACCGCACCGGCACCGGCACCGTGCCGGAACGGACATTCAGCACCGACTGCACCACCAGCGCCGCTAGCACGAGCACGCCGACGGCCCCGTTAAAAATCTGGCTGGAAGAAATGCGGGGACCGCCGCGCACCGAAGCTGCCGCAGCCACCATCCCCCGCCTCTAGCCGGCGCTCGCGGCCGGGCGCCCGGCCTGCCCGCCGGACCCCGGTCCCGGCCCCGGCCCGAACCTGCTCCGCTCCAGGAACCGGCCCGCGCCCTGGGTGCCGAGGAACTTCCCGTCCCGGACCAGCACATTGCCGCGCTGCAGCACGACTTCGGGAACGCCGCACACGGACCGGCCCTCGTAGCAGCTGTAGTCGACGCGCATGTGGTGCGTCGACGCGGACAGCGTCCGGCGGGCCGACGGGTTGAACACGACGACGTCGGCGTCCGAGCCGGGCGCCAGCGTGCCCTTGCGCGGGTGCAGCCCGAACATCCGGGCCGGGGCGGTGGCGATCAGCTCGACGAACCGCATCGGGGTGATGTGGCCGGCCGCCACGCCGCCGTCCCACAGCAGCGTGTAGCGGTCCTCGACGCCGGGAAGGCCGTTCGGGATCGCGGAGAAGTCGTCCGCGCCGAGGGACTTCTGCTCCTTGTAGTCGAACGGGCAATGGTCGGTAGAGACCACCTGCAGGTCGTCGGTGACCAGCCCGCGCCAGAGATCCGCCTGGTGGTCGGCGGGCCGCAGCGGCGGCGAGCAGACGAACTTGGCGCCCTCGAAGCCCGGCCTGGCCAGGTCATCGAGCGACAGGTAAAGGTACTGCGGGCAGGTCTCGGCGTAGGCCGGCACGCCGCGGTCGCGGCCCTCGCGGACCGCGGCGAGCGCCTCGCGGGAGCTGAGATGGACGATGTAGACCGGCACCCCGGCCAGCTCGGCCAGCGCGATCGCCCGGTGCGTGGCCTCGCCTTCCATCGACGACGGCCGGGTCAGGCCGTGGTTGACCGGAGCCGTCTTGCCCTCGGCCAGGTAGCGCTGGACCAGCACGTCGATAGCGCCGCCGTTCTCCGCGTGCATCATGATCAGGCCGCCGTTGTCGGCGGTGCGGCTCATCGCCCGGAAGATCGCCGCGTCGTCCAGCATGAACACGCCCGGGTAGGCCATGAACAGCTTGAACGACGGCACGCCGCGGTCGATCATGGTGTCCATCTCGCGCAGGATCTGCTCGTTGATCTCGCGCACGATCAGGTGCAGCCCGAAGTCGATGTGCGATTTCGGGCTGGCCTTCGCCAGCCAGGCGTCCAGGCCAGCGGACAGGCTCTCGCCGTAGCCCTGCACGGCGAAGTCGACGATCGTGGTGGTGCCGCCCCAGGCCGCCGCGGCCGTGCCGGTGGCGAAGTCATCGGAGGCGAAGGTGCCGCCGAACGGCAGTTCCATGTGCGTGTGCACGTCGATCCCGCCCGGCATGACGTACTTCCCGGCCGCGTCGATCACCGTGCCGGCCTCGCCGAAGCCGGTGCCGACGGCCTGGATCTTCTCCCCGTCGATGAGGACGTCGGCGCGGGACATGTCGGTGGCGGTGATCACCGTGCCGCCCTTGATCAGCGTTGTCATGGCAGCTGCGCCGCCAGCTCGCCGTAGGTCTCCGGCCTGCGGTCGCGGAAGAACTGCCAGGTATTGCGCACTTCCCGGATCTCGTCCAGGTCCAGGTCGGCGACCAGCACCTCGTCGTCGGTGGCCGACGCCTGGGCGATGATCTTGCCGCGCGGGCTGCAGAAGTAGGACGAGCCGTAGAACTGGTGCTCGGACAGCGGCGGCTCGGTGCCGACCCGGTTGCTGGCCGCGATCCAGAAGCCGTTGGCGACGGCGTGCGCGGGCTGCTCAAGCTCCCATAGGTAGCGGGACAGCGACTCGACGGTGGCGGAGGGGTTGAAGACGATCTCGGCACCCTTGATGCCGAGCTCGCGGGCGACCTCCGGGAAATGCCGGTCGTAGCAGATGATCAGCCCGATCCGGCCGGCCGAGGTGTCGAAGACCGGGTACCCGAGGTTGCCCGGCTTGAAGTAGAACTTCTCCCAGAAGCACGGCCCGACATGCGGGATGTGCGTCTTGCGGTACTTGCCCACGATGGATCCGTCCCGCTCGATGACGCAGGCGCTGTTGTAGTAGACGCCGGGCTGCTCCTCCTCGTACCACGGCACGATCAGCACGATGCCGTGCTCGCGGGCGACCTCCCGCATCCGGCTGACGACGGGGCCGTCCTCGGGCTCGGCCGTGTCATACCACTTGGCGTCCTGCTCGGCGCAGAAGTAGGGCCCGTGGAAGATCTCCTGCAGCCCGACGACCTGCGCGCCCTGGCTGGCCGCCTCGGCGATCATCGGGATGTGCTTGTCCACCGCCGCCTGCTTGGACATGTTGGCATGGGCCTGGATCAGCGCCGCGCGCACGGTTCGCATCGGTGAGCTCCTCTCGACTGCGCTGCCTGTGTCCCAGTATCCCGCCCGGCGGCGGTTCCTAGCCGGGGACGCCGAGCGCCGGGATGATCTCGGCGCCGAAGCCGCGGATCAGCGCCCGCGGGTCGTCCACCATCGAGTAGATGTTGAACTGGTGCACGCCCAGGTCCTGCAGCTGCGCCAGCTTCGCCCGCACTTCCGCCGCGCTGCCGAGCACGCAGAACCGGTCCACCACGTCGTCGGTGACGAACTCCGCGTTATCCGACCCGGCCCGGCCGTGATGGGCATAGTCGTAGCGCTCCCTGGCCGCGATGTAGTCGGTCAGCTCGCCCGGCAGTTCCGCATCGTGGTAGCGCTTGACCAGGTCGACCACGTGGTTGGAGACCAGCGCCGGGAACCAGCGCACCTGGTCGCGGGCATGCTTGAGGTCGTCGGTGAGATAGGCGGGCGCCGCCGCCATTACCCGGATGGCGGCCGGATCCCGGCCGGCCTGCTCGGCGCCTTCGCGCACGTACCGCAGTGCCCATTCAATGATGAACGGGTCGGCGAGCTGCAGGATGACGCCGTCCGCGACCCGCCCGGCGCAGCGCAGCGCCAGCGGCCCGTAGGCGGCGACCCAGACCGGCAGCCGGTGGCCTTCCGACCACGGGAGCCGGACCGGGGTGCCGGCCAGCTCGATCTCGCGTCCCTCGGCCAGATCCCGGATCTCCCCGACGGCCTGCTCCAGCGCGGCGACCGGCACCGGCTTGCGGCCGAGTACCCGCTGCGCCGAGTCGCCGCGGCCGATACCCATTTCCATCCGGCCGCCGGAGATCTCGTTGAGCGTTGCCATCGCCGCTGCCGTCACGGTCGGATCCCTGGTCACCGGGTTGGTCACGCACGGGCCGATGTGGATGGCCGTGGTGCCCGCCGCGATCAGGGTGAAGATCGGGTAAACCTCTTGCCAGAGCACGTGGCTGTCCCACAGCCAGACGTGACTGAAGCCGTTCTGCTCGGCGAGCACCGCCTTGCCGACCACATCGGTGACCGGCGGATCGGCCATGAAGGTCACACCGAAGCTCAACATCGCCGCCCCTTTACGATTCGCAGGCAGCCGGACACTATTCCTGATCAGCTAATGCGTCAACGATCAGTTGCGCGGCGGGCGGGCGCGACGCCGGGCCGGACGCCAGCCGGGCCGGACGCCAGCCGGCCGGCGCCGGATGGATGCTGGCGGCGGCGCGGTCGCGGCCCTACGCTTTCGGTGTGGCTGACCGGAGGGACCACGGCGCGCGCTGGCATTGCGTGCCGCGCCTGGCCGGGGTCCTGACGGCGGCAGGGCTTACCGCCGCGCTCGCGGCCGCCGCGCCGGTTCCGGCGGCCGCCGCCGGGTCCCCTGCCGCCGCCCCGGCCCCCGCGGCCGGCGCATCGGGGCCCGCCGCCGCCGCATCCGGGCAGCACGCCGCGGCGGTGATCCGGCTCGGGCGCGGCACGGTGCGCAGGTGCGCGCGCGCCCCGCTCACCTTCTGCGGTCACCTCGCCGTGCCGCTGGATTATGCCGCCGCGGCGGCAAGCCCGCGGATCCGGATCGGCTTCCGCTGGCTGCCAGCCAGCGGCGGCACGGCGGCCGGGACGATCCTCGCGGTGGAAGGCGGACCAGGCTTCGCCTCCACCGGCAGCGAGGAGAACTACCTGCCGATGATCGGGCCGCTGGCACGGACCAGGAACCTGCTGCTGATCGACCTGCGCGGCACCGGCACGTCCACTCCGGTCGACTGCCCGGCGCTGGAACGGGCCGGCTCGCACCAGTCCGGGCGGCGCTTCAACCGGCTGGTCGGCGCGTGCGGCGGCAGGCTCAACCACCGATGGCGCTACCGCCGCGGCGGCGGCTGGGTGCACGCTTCCGAGGATTTCAACACGGCCTACTCGGCCCGGGACGTGGCCGGCGTGCTCCGCGCGCTGCGGCTGCGCCGGGTGGATCTTTACGGCGACTCCTACGGCAGCTGGTTCGCGCAGGTGTTCGCGTCCCGCTACCCGGGCCTGCTGCGCTCGGTGACGCTGGATTCCACCTACCAGGTGCTCGGGCTCGACCCGTGGTACACCACCACGGTCACGACGGCCCGGCGGGCCTTCGACGCCGCCTGCCGCCGCTCCGCTGCCTGCGCCGCAGCCACCAGCGGCCCGGCCTGGGGCCGGATCTCCGCGCTGGCGGCCCGGCTGGCCAGGGCGCCGGTCAGCGGCGAGACCACCACAGCCGACGGCACCAGGGGCCGGCTCACGGTGACGATCGGCACGCTGGTCAACCTGGTCAACAACGCCGGCTTCGACCCGGTCGTCTACCGCGACCTGGATGCCGCGGCACGGGCCCTGCTGCGGCATCGCGACGCGGCGCCGCTGCTGCGGATATCCGCGCTGTCGCTCGGGTTCGACGACACCAATTACGGGCTGCCGGAGTTCAGCGACGGCCTGTACTTCGCCGTCGCCTGCACCGACTACGTGCAGCTGTTCAGCCGGACGGCGCCGCTCGCCGAGCGCGCCAGGCAGTACCGCGCCGCGCTGCGGCGCGAGCCGCCCCGGACGTTCGCCCCGTTCAGCCTGGCCCAGTGGACGTCGCTGGACCAGTACACCGAGGCCTACAGCGGCTGCCTGCGGTGGCCGTCACCGCACCGCCGCCACCGGCCGATCGTCCGGCGGCCGCCGCTGGTGCCGGCCAGGCTGCCGGTGCTCGTGCTGTCCGGCACGCTTGACTCGCTGACGCCGCGGCAGCACGGCGCGACCCTGGTCACCCGCCAGCTGGGCAGGTCAGCCCGGCTGGTCACGCTGGCCAACCTGACGCACGTAGCCGGGCAGGACGCGAACAACGGCTGCGCCCTGTCGATCTACCGGCGGTTCGTCCGGCGGCCCGGCGGCCTTGGCACCGAGAACGCGTCCTGCGCCGGCCGGGTGACGCCGGTGCACACCGTCGGCAGCTACCCGCGGCGGCTGGCCGCCGCGGTGCCCGCCACCGCGGCCCCCGGCAATGCCGCCGGGCGCGGCGCACTGCGGGCCGTGACGGTCGCCCTGGCCAGCGTCGGAGACGAGATCAGCCGCTGGCCGCTGCTCAGCGACGACCGCGACCGCGGGCTGCGGGGCGGCCGGGTTGCGTTCCGGGCGGGACGCCTGCTGAGGATCCGGCTGGCCCGTGTCCGCTGGGTCACCGACACCATGATTAACGGCACGGCATGGTGGAACCAGGCTGCCGACCGGGTGATCGCCCGGCTGGTGGTCCGCCCCGCGGCCGGCCAGCCGGTCCGGCTGACCGCGCGCTGGCGGCCGTTCGGCGCGCAGGCGCAACTGGCCTCGGTCACCGGCGAGCAGCGCGGCCGGCGCCTGGCCGCGGTCGCGCCGGCCCCTGACCGGCCAGGCCGCCGTTACGGCCGGTAGCCCGCCGCCTGCCATCGGTACCAGATCCCGGGGCCCAGGGACTTAACCCGCCGCCCTGTCTATTCTCTGCAATGTCGTCACACAATTCGCATCCGGAACGGCAGGCCGGCGGGGGTCGCCGCGGCGCGCGGAGGGCTGGTGGTCACGAGAAATGAGCAGCCAGGTCGTCGGCCAGCAGACTGCCGCCGCGGGAGGGCCGAAGATGCCCTGGCCGTTCAGGCTGGGAGTCGTGCCGCCGCTGGCCGGATCTTTCAGCCCGCGGCCGGAGACCGGCTTCGGGATTGCCGCCGCCCTCAGCCCGGGGGAGGTCACGGTGCTGAGAACCGCGCCGGACGCCGGGAGCCCGGATCCGCTGGCGGCGATGGGCGGTACCGGCAAGACGCAGCTCGCCGCGGCGCTGGCCCACTCGGCCTGGCGGGCGGGCGCGGTGGAACTGCTGGTATGGCTGACGGCATCCGGCCGGGACGCCGTCATCGCCGGCTACGCGGAGGCGCTCCGCGAAGTCGGCGCCGCCGTGCCCGGCGCTGCGCCGGGTACGGCCGCGGTCCGGTTCCTGGCCTGGCTGAGCGATACCAGCCGGCCGTGGCTCGTCGTCCTCGATGACCTGGCCGATCCCGCCGACCTGGACGGCCTCTGGCCGCACGGGCCGGCCGGGCAGGTACTCGTGACGACCCGGCGGGACGACGCGGCGATGCCCGGGCAGGGGCGCCGGGTCGTCCAGATCGGGGCTTTCTCGCGCCGCGAGGCGCTCAGCTTCCTGACCGCGAGCCTCTATGACAATCCGGATCAGCGGATCGAGGCGCTGGACCTGGTAGAGGATCTCCGCTGCCTGCCGCTGGCACTGGCGCAGGCCGCCGCGCTGATGGCCGACTGCGGGCTGGACTGCCGGAGCTACCGCAGCCGGTTCGCCGAGCGGCAGCGCCGCCTGGCGGTCCCGGCCGCGGGCAGTTACTCGGCCGTCACGGCGGTCACCTGGTCGTTGTCGCTGGACTATGCCGACCGGCTGCCCCCGGCCGGGCTGGCCCGGCCGGCCCTGGCCCTGACCTCGCTGCTGGACCCCAACGGGATCCCCGGCGCGGTGCTGACCAGCCAGCCGGTGTGCGAGTTCATCACCGGCCGCCCCAGCAGCGGCACCGCCGCCGACGGGCAGCAGGCCCGCGGCACCCTGCACAACCTGGCCCGGCTCGGCGTGGTCACCATCGACCCGGCCAGCGCCGAGCGTACGGTGCGAGTGCACCCCCTGGTCCAGGCGACCGTCCGCGGGATGCTGCCGACGGCAGTGCTCAGGCAGGCAGCCCAGGCCGCCGCCGAGGCGCTGTTCCAGGCCTGGCCGGACCGGGACACGCAGCCCGCGCTGGCCCAGGCGCTGCGCGACAACACCGCCAGCCTGCACCGGTGCACCGGCGATCTGCTGCTGGCCGCGGACAGCCCGCCGGTGCTCTTCCAGGCCGGCCAGAGCCTGGCCAGCGCCGACCTGAGCGAGCAGGCGGTCAGCTACTGGCAGCGCATGATCGACGGCATCGACCGCGTGCTCGGCCCCGGGCACCCGCAGGCGCTGACCGCCCGCGACCAGCTTGCCGCCGCCTATGACAACGCCGGACGGCCGGACGAGGCGATCAGCGCGCACCGCCGGTGCCTGGCGGAGCGGGAAGGCCGGCTCGGCCCCGCGCATCCCGAGACCCTGTCCTGCTGCGGCGAGCTGGCCCGCGCCTGCCTGGCGGCCAGCGCCGGCCGAGGCCGTGCCGCTGTACGAGCGCACGGTAACCGGCCTGGAATGGGTACTCGGGCCTGACCACCCGGACACGCTGAGCTCCCGCGGCAGCCTGGCGCTGGCCTACAGTTCGGCCGGCCGGCCGCAGGATGCGCTCCCCGTCTTCAAGCGCGCGCTGGCCGACCGGGACCGGGTACTCGGCCCAGATCATCCGGACACGCTCTCCTCGCGGGGCAGCCTCGCCGCTGCCCATCACGCCGCCGGGAACCTGCAGGACGCCATCCCGCTGTACGAGCGCACCCTCGCCGACCGCGAGCGGGCACTCGGCGCCGACCACCCGGACACCCTCACGTCCCGCGGCAACCTCGCCCACGCGTACCGGTCGGCGGGGAAGCTGAAGGAGGCCATCTCGCTCTACAAGCGGGCCCTCGCCGACCGCGAGCGGGCACTCGGCGCCGACCACCCGGACACCCTGACCGCGCGTTCCAACCTGGCCGCCGCCTTGCACACGGCCCGGCGGCCGAAGGACGCCATCCTGCTGTACCAGCGCACCCTCGCCGACCGGGAACGGCTGCAGGGGCCGGACCACCCGGACACCTTGACCGCCCGCGGCAATCTCGCCGCCGTCTACCACTCGGCGGGCCGGATGGTGGACGCCATCCCGCTGTACGAGCACACGGCCGCCGACTGCGAGCGGGTCCGCGGGCCCTATCACGAGGACACCCTGATTTCCCGCTGCAACCTCGCCCATGCTTACTACACCGCACGGCGGCACGCCGACGCCATCGTCATCTTCGAGCGCACCCTGGCCGACTGCGAACGGGAACTGCCGCCGGATCATCCGCTGACCCGGACCGTGCGCGACAGCCTGCAGGCCGCCACGCAAGGCTGATCGCCGGACCCGCGGCAGCCGCGCGGCGCGACGAGGCAGCGGCCCGGATCCGGGCCGCGCTGGGGGCCGGCGGCACGCTGATGTCCGGCACCCCGGCGCCCGCGTCCCTGGGTACTCGCCGGTGCGGAGGCAACGAGGCCCGCGTCGACCACCGGCCGGGCCGCGATCCCTGGCCTTCGCGCCAGCCCGGGCCGCAGCCTGCGGTCCGGCCGGTGCCCTGGCCGACGGTCAGCTCCGGCTGGCCGCCGCGGCGGGCGGCGGCGTCACGCCGAGCAACTCGCTGAACCTGCCGACCATCATGTCCCGCCCCTTGACCTCCGCGACACGCTCAGGGGTGGCCAGCTCGCCGGTGCCGGGGAGCTGGCCCGAGCCGCCGGACGGGCCGACCGGGACGATGATGGCCGGCGACGACGGCTGGTACGGCGTCATGCCGTCGCCGCCGGTGATCAGCGCGCGGATGTTGGCGGCGACCAGGTCGGCCTGCCGCCCGGCGATCCCGGCCATATTGTGGTCGGCGGCGGACACGTCACCGAGCGCGAAGACGCTGTCCTGGCCGGCGACCTGCAGGTACGGGGTAACCTCGATGAAGCCGTCCGGCCGGCGTGCGCTGGCCAGGTCCCCGACCAGGTAGTCGCTAACCGGGCGGACACCGTGGCAGCGGAACCAGATGCCGGCGGTTATCTCCGCGCCCGGCTTGGTGACCACGGTAAACGTTCCCGGCTCGGCGGGCGCGGTCGGCGGCGCTGACCGCAGCGGGCTGGCCAGCATGAGCTCGACGCCGATGGCGGCCAGCTGGCGGCGCAGTTCCGCCTTCAGCTCTGCCCGGAACCGCTCGCCGAGTATGTCGTCAGCCGCGTCGATGAGCGTCACGCGCTTGCCCGGCCAGACCGCCTTGATCTCGCCGGCCAGCTCGATGCCCACCGGCCCGGCCCCGACCAGCAGCACGCTGTCGGCGGCGGCGAGCCCGGCGTGGGCGGCGCGCACCCGGGCGTGCGCGGCCGCAGCGGCATCGACGTCGCTCTTCGCCGGGAACGGGTAGGCCGACCCGGTCGCCAGCACGATGTAATCGGCTCGGATCTCGGCCCCTGATGCCAGCATGACCCGGCCGCCATCGACTTTCGCGGCCCGGTCGCGGAGTACCCGGCCGTGGCCGAGCAGCCGGTCATAGGGCAGGTAGATGCGCGGCAGCCAGGACGGATCCACTAGCGCGCGCAGCGCCGCGACGTTGTGCTCGAACGCGTCCCTGGGCTCGACGAGGACCACGTCCGCCAGGTCATCCAGGGACTTGGCCGCCCGGATGCCGCCGTAGCCGCCGCCGATCACCGCGACCGACGGCCTGACCGTGGAAGGCTCGCGCACTGTCACTCCCGCTGGCTGGGCTGCGGCTGGCTGGTGTCATAAAACTGTTGAACGCTGTACTAACGATAGTACCGAACGCTGACCGGATAGCGCCTGGGCTCCCCGCCTGGCGGCGGTGACCCGGAACGGCCTGGATGGGCTCCGGCGGCCATCGGGCCGTCGACACCCGGCCACGTGGCTCCCGCGGCAGCCGCAATACGCCAGCCGCACCATGCCAGCCGCACTGTGCCAGCCACACCGCTCGTCACTCCAGCCGCACCCATGTCACCGCACCGCGCCAGCGGCACCCGCGCTACCGCGATACGTCAGCCGCACTGTGCCAGCCGCACCTCGTCACTCCAGCCGCACCCATGTCACCGCACCGCGCCAGCGGCACTGCGCCGTCGAACCACACGTCACTCCAGCCACAATATTTTCAAGATCATCTTAGTGGTTGAGAAAAGTCCGGCTATCACCGGACGAAACCTAACCCGTAACGAAAGGGCGGGCCGGAGCCGCGAAAAGAGGGCTGCCTGGAGGCGGCCGGGGTGCCGGGCCGGGCCGGGTGGCCCGGGCCGGGCCGAGGTGGGCGCCCGGGCCGGGCCGAGGTGGGTGGCCGGGCCGGGCCGAGGTGGGTGGCCGGGCCGGAGCCGGGTGCCCGGGCCGGAGCTGGGTGCCCGGGCCGGGGCGGCCGGTGGTGACAGCCGGCCGACCGCGATGATCAA
The DNA here is from genome assembly GCA_963786975.1 of uncultured Actinomycetes bacterium. Classification (GTDB taxonomy): domain Bacteria; phylum Actinomycetota; class Actinomycetes; order Streptosporangiales; family Streptosporangiaceae; genus Palsa-506. Next base: position 581,039 of record CAWBBE010000001.1, read on the forward strand.
GCGCAGGAAGCGCTGCGTGCGTCCGTCCTTCGGCTCGGTGACCGGCTCTGCAGGCGGCGCGTCCTCGATGATCCGCCTTCCTCAAGGCAGCACACCCGGTGCGCGATGTCGCGGGCGAATCCAGTTCAGCTGGCCTGAACGACCGCCGCGAGGGTCAACAGTCCTCGCGGCGGGCTGCCGGGCCGGAAACGGGGCCGGCTGGCCGGAAACGGCCGCGGACTCGCGGATCACCTCGAACGCCTCGGCGTAGCGCCCGCCGGTGAAGCGCGACCAGTAGCGGGCAGTCGATTCGATCAGGTCCTGTTCGGGGTATCCCAGCGCCCGCTGCCGTGCGGCGAAGGCATTGACCGCCAGCAGCTTGCGCACAAGCTGATCGTCGATGGTCACGAAGCGGGTCGGCCGGAAGTCGATGGTGGCGGTCGGTGACTGGAAGCAGTAAACACTCCCGGTATCCCGGCACGCCGCCAGGGCCGCCCGGTGCACATCGCGGTGATCTTGGCGATCGTCATGCGGTGAATGCGTATAGACGACGGCCGGCCGCACCGCCCGTACGACGCGGCCGATCGCGCTGACCAGCGGATCACCGGCCACCGTGCCCTGCTGACCCGCCGGATTGGGGGCGGCTTGCTGGCCTGCCGGATCCGGGGTGGCCTGCTGGCCTGCCGGATCCGGGGTGGCCTGCTGGCCCGCCGGATCCGGGCTTCCCGGCGGATCCGGCTGGTACAAGGTCGCGCCGAGCGCGAGCGCTGCCAGCTCGGCTTCGCCTGCCCGCGAGCGCGGCTGGCCGGCATCGCCGCCGGACAAGCGGTCGCCGCGATCGCTGCGGTCGCCGGGGGCGAGGGTCAGGATCGCGATCTGGTGGCCGAGTCCGCGGTGCACGAGCAGGACGCCGGCCGCGCCGATCTCGACATCACCCGGGTGCGCACCGATGGCGAGCACGGCGGGAGGGCCGGACGGGCCGGCAGCAGACCCAGACGGGCCACCAGCAGACCCAGACGGGCCACCAGCAGACCCGGACGGGCCGACGGGAGGGCCGGCCGGGCCGGCGGCAGACCCGGACGGGCCAGCGGCAGACCCAGACGGGCCACCAGCAGACCCGGCTGGGCCGGCGGCAGACCCGGCCGGGCTGGCGGCCAGCCGGGCCGCGCGGCCCCTGGCGACCAGGGCCGTAACGGTGGCTAGGAAATGATCAGGCCGGACCGGCTTTTGCAAGAACTCGTCGGCGGCGGCCCGCAGCTCCTGCATCGCCGTGTCGAGCGACTCGTGCGCGGTGATCACGGCGACCGGCAGCGATGGCGAAAGCCGACGCAGTGCGGTCAGGATTTCCAGGCCGGTCATGCCCGGCAGCTCCGCGTCAGTCAGCACCAGATCCCAGGTCTGCGAGCGCGCGAGGCTGAGCGCAACGGCCGGGTCTGGCGTGTGCCTGACCTCGAGCCCGCCGCGCTTGCCCAGCACCCGCATCGCGAAGTGAGCCGCCACCGGGTCGTCTTCGATGACGAGGACCCGTCCCGGTGATCCGTCGTGCGCAGTGCTAGTCATGAGCTTGCTCCCGGCTCTCGCTGAATCCGCGGTCCCGGCGCGGCGTCATGTCCGGTCGCCCAGCCGTGCCCGGCAGGCGGCGGCGATGTCGCCGATGTCGACCTGCTGCAGCATCGGCTCGTGCCTGCGGTCATCCGGGTCGAGCGTCCGGAGGGCCTGCGCATAGGCTCGCCGGGCGGCCTGCCCGTTGCCCATCTCGTCGTAGGCCCGGCCGAGGGCGAATGCCGCCAGCGCGAACGCGGTGTCGGCGTAAAGCGCGCGGCGCAGCGCGGCAGCTGCCCCGGCCGGCTGGCCCTCCGCCAGCAGCACGAGACCGTGCACGTAATGCGCGTCGGCGTCGAGCGGGTCGCCCGCGATCAGCGCCGCGGTCCAGGCCAGCGCTTGATCACGGTCGCCACGGCCGGCCGCGGCAAGCGCTGCGGCGAGCCGGGCCGCACGCGGCTGGGACGGCCCGGCAGGCTGAGACGGTCTAGCTGACCCGGATGGCCTGGCCGGCCGGGGCGGCACGGACTGCTCGCGCAGCACAGACTGCTCGCGCGGCACGGACTGCTCGCGCGGCACGGACTGCTCGCGCGGCACGGGCAGCTCGCGCGGCACGGGCAGCCGGCCTGCGGGCGGCCGGGCCGACGAGCGCTGGCCGGGGCGGGCCGGATCCGGCGGCCGGGCCGGCTGGCTGCTGCGCGGCGTTGCCCGCAGCAGGGCGTCCGCCGCGCCGAGCATCAGCATGCCGCCAGGGCGCACCGACCGTTGCAGCGACTCGATGACCCGCCCGGCTAGCAGCGGCTCAAGGTAGATGAGTACGTTCCGGCAGGCAACGAGGTCGAAGCCAGCCTCACCGAGCGGCGGGAACGGGTCACCGGCCAGGTTGTGGCGGCCGAAGCGGACGAGGCCGCGCAGGCGCTGGCCGACGAGGTAGCTGCCATCGCCCTGCCGGTCGAGGTACCGGTCCCGCAAGGACGGCTCAAGCAGCTGCACCGCTCGCTCGCGGTATCGGCCGGCCGCCGCTGCCCTGAGCGCGGCGGCCGAGATGTCTGTCCCGAGCACATCGACCGGGACTTCTTCCTGGCCGAAGGCCTGGTCGGCAAGCAGCGCCAGGGTGTATGCCTCCTCGCCGCTTGCGCAGGCCGCGCTCCATACCCGGACGGACCGGGCACCGGCCGCCCGGGCGCTGCGCAGCAGGCCGGGCCAGGGAATCGTGCCGAGCTGGCCACGGTCCCGCACGAAAGCCGTCTCGCCGACCGTCACTTCGTCGATGAGCCGGTCCACGATGCCGCGGCCGCGTACCGGATCCGATACCGCGCGCAGGAAGTCGGCCGGGCTGAGGCCCGGCGCAGCGCGGCGCGCGGCAGCGAGGATCGCCGTCTCGCGCGCGGCCGGCAGGACGATCCCGGCCCTGCGCCGGACGATGTCCGTGATCTCGGCGAGATAACTCGTCACCGCGGCACCAGCAACGGCTCATACCGCAGCCCCAGCAGGAAATCGGCGATGGCAGCCGGCGACAAGACGACCTCGACGCCGAGATCGATGGCGGCCTTCGGCATCCCGAAAACGGCCGACGACTCCTTGTCCTGCGCGATCGCCAGGCCGCCGCGAGCGCGCACCGCGGCCGCGCCGACCGCGCCGTCAGCGCCCATCCCGGTGAGCACGATCGCGACTCCAGCTTTCCCGGCCACCGCGGCGATGCTCGCGAACAGCGCATCGCCGGACGGGCGATGATGGCCGACGACGCTGCGCCGGTCGAGGCGCAGCTGGCCAGTGGCCGTGAGGGTGAGGTGCGCGCCCGGCGGCGCGATCCAGGCCCCCGGGCCAGCCCGCAGGCCTGCCTAGGGATACCGACCGGCAGCCGCACCGTCTGATCCAGCCAGTGGGCCAGCTCGCCGGCGAACCCGGCGCCGATGTGCTGCACGACCAGGATCGGTACCGGGTAGTCAGCGGGCAGCGCCGCCAGCATGCGGACCAGCATCTGCGGGCCCCCGGTCGACGCGCAGACGCCGATCACTGACACCCGGCGGCCGGAGCCAGCAGAGCCAGCGCCGGAGAGACCATTGCCGGAAGGTCCGGCCGGGCCGGAGCCGACCTTGAGCGCGGCACGCAGATGGCGGATCACGTGTGCCCGGCTGAGCATCTTGACCCGGCTGCGAAGGGCGGCTCCGGCCGGGCCAGCCGGATCGCGCAAGTCGAGGTCATCCTTGGCGACCGCGTCGAGCGCGCCAGCGGCAAGCGCCGCCGCGGCCTTGGCGCTGCTGGCTCCGACATGCGCGGAGAGCACCAGGATCGGCACCGGGCGGTAGCTCATGATTTCCTCGACCGCCCGCAGCCCGTCCATGCCGGGCAGCTCAAGATCCATGGTCACCAGATCCGGCCTGGCCCGCGGCAGGGCGGCAATCGCCTCCAAGGCGGTCCCGCAGACCGCGGTGACCGAGATGTCCCCATCGAACTCCAGCACCCGCATCAGCGCGATCGCGTACACACGGGAGTCCTCGCAAATCAGCACCCGCTGAGTCGTCATCTGCTCACCGGCCGACGAGGCGCTCGACCACGGCGAGCAAGGCCTGCTGATCGAAGGCCCGTTTAACCATGTAAGCGTCTGCGCCCGCATCGATGCCCTGGCGGCGGTCCTCGTCGGAGCCCCGGGAGGTGACGATGACCACCGGCAGCGACGAGAAGGCCGTACCGGACCGGATCGCGCGGGTCAGCTCGAGGCCGTCCAGCCCCGGCATCTCAAGGTCCGTGACGACGAGCGCGATCTCCGGCTCGCGGCTAAGCGCAGCGAGCGCGGCGCGGCCGTCCTGCGCGGTCACGACCGGATAGCCTGCCGCCTCCAGGATGCTGCGCTGTAGTTCGCGGACGGTGAAGGAATCCTCGACGACGAGTACCTTGGGCGGCTCGGCCGGCCCGGCCTGCGGGACCGCGGCCGGTGCGGCCGGACTGGCCTGGTCCGGCACTGGCGGCGGCGCCGGGCGCGCCGGGTGAGCATGGCGGGCTCAACCAGAAGCGCGATCCGGCCATCGCCGAGGGTCGCGGCGCCCAGGTATCCCTCGATGCCGCCGAATAGCGGGCTCAGCGGCTTGACCACCACCTCCTCCTTGCCCAGTACCGCGTCGCAGGTGGCGACGCAGCGGCGGCCGCCGGCCGAGATTACGAGTGCGGGGACCGCGCGGCCGGCCGGGCGCGCCGGGCCGGCCAGCGGCGCCGGGCCGGCCAGCGGCGCAGTGCTGCTCGCCGGCGCAGTGCCGGTGAGCGCGGCTACGTCGGCGACCGGCAGCGGGCGGCCGCGCACCTCCAGGGCAGAACGGCCCTCAAGCGTGAGCGTCTCGGTCACCAGCACGACTTCTTCGACCGCGGCCAGCGGCACGCCGTAAACCGCGCCGGCCCGCTCGAACAGCAGCACCTCGAGCAGCGCGAGGGCGAGCGGGAGCAGCAGGACTACCTCCATCCCCCGGCCGGGCGCGCTGCGGACCTCGAAGCTGCCCCGGACCGATCGCGCGTAGCTCCTGACCGCATCGAGGCCGACACCGCGCCCGGCCAGGTCGGTCACTTCCGGCGCGGTCGAGTATCCGGCCCGGGCGAGCACGTCCCCGAGTGATCCTTCTTTCCTGGCCTGCTCGGCCACCTCCGGCGAGACCCCTCTGCCGTCGTCGGCGACGACGATCTCGACCAGGCTGCCGCGCGGCACGGCCCGGACCTCAATGCGGCCGGATGCGGGCTTCCCCGCCTGCGCGCGTTCGGCTGGCGGCTCGATGCCGTGGCTCACCGCGTTGCGAAGCAGGTGGGCGAGCGGGTCGTACAGGCTTTCCAGGATTACCCGGTCGATCTCGGTGCGCTCGCCTGTGACAACGAGCTCGACCTCCTTTCCGGCCGCGCGGCAGAGATCCCGGACCGCGAGCGGGAGGCGCCGGGTGATCGCCTCCAGCGGCAGCGTCCGCAGCCCGATCGCGGTGTCCCTGAGCTCGTCAAGCATGCGGTCGCTGCCGCCGAGCACATCGGCAACGCCCGGCGGGAGCGCGGCCAGGCTGCCGAGCGAGTGAGCCAGTAGTCCCCGGTGCTGGATCACCTCCCCGACGACGTCAAGCAGGCGGTCGATCTTCTCGGCCGGAACACGCAGCGGGTGCTGCCGCGGCCGCTGCCCGGCAGGCGCCGCCTGGGCCGGGATCTCCGGTGCCCGGTTGCCCGAGGCTGGAGCCGGGGCCGCCGGGGCAGCCGGGCCCGCGGCAGCCGGGCCGGCGCCGCCGGCTTCCCGTTGCCCGCGGCCGGGGGCGGCTTCCCGTTGCCCGCGGCCGGAACGCCGCCTGCGCCGCCGGCGAGCGCCGCCGCGGCGGCGCCAAGATCATCGATAACCTCGTCTACCGGCTCCGCCGCGCCGGAAACCTGTGCGCGCAGCACGGCAGTCGCGCGCAGCAGCGGAGCCGCGAGCGCAGGCTGGAACTCCGCCGCGGCCCGCACGGCGGCCAGTACCTCCTCGACGGCGCGGGCGAGCGCGCAGATATCATCCAGGCCGAGCATCCCGGCAGCGCCCTTGATGGTGTGCGCGTTGCGGAACAGCGAGTCGACGGACTCCATGCCCGCGTCCCCGGACTCAACTGCCAGCAGCGCCGTCTCCATCTGGTCGAGCCGCCCGGCTGCCTCGTCGCGGAAGATGATGGTGAGCTCGTCATCCAGCCCGCTCACGGATCCGCCTCCGGCGGTGCGTGCGCCATGGCCTCCGGGCTAGCCCGTTGCAGCCAGTCAAAGGCCCCCGGCACGTCGATCACCCCGATGAGGCCGCCGCCGGCCAGCATCGCGCCCGCCAGCAGGCCGGATACCGTCTCCTCGGTCGGAGCTCCCAGCTCGCCGACGCCGCTCACCTGGTCAACAGCGAAGGCCGCCTGGCGGGCTCCGTCCTCGGCGACGACCAGCTGGCCGGGGAAAGCTTGCCCGGCTACACCCAGCAGCCGGGCAAGGTCGATGACCGGCAGGATCTGGCCACGCAGGTTCCGTGCGCCGAGCAGCTCCGGCCGCGTCCCGGGCACGGACGCGATCTCGCCGAGCTCGGCGACCTCCAGCACCTGCCCGACCGGGATCGCGAATTCCTCCGGGCCGGCCCGCAGCCGCACGTAGACGCTCACGAGCGGCTTCCGCGACCATCACCATTGCTCGGGCTGGCCGTTCCCGGGCCGTCACCACTTGTGCCGTCACCACCGGCGCCGCCGTCACCGTGTGCGCCGCGCCTGCCGCGTTGGCCCGCCCCGCCGTTGCTCGCGCCGCCGTCTTCACGCAGGGCCCGGTCAAGCTCGACTACCAGCGTGTCCAGCCGTTCGGCGGTGGCCGACCACTGGGTCTGCTCGGCGGCAAGCTGATCGGCCGCCTCGCGGATCTGCTGTATCGCGCTGTCCACCTGGTCAGCGGCCGATTTCTGCTGCTGGGTCGCGAGGATCGACTCCTCCAGCATTACCGCCGTTGACGTCATCAGCTCGCTGACCTCGCGGGCCTGCAGCGTGCCCTGCTCGGTGGCCATGATCGTCGCGTTCGTCTCGTCTTGCACGCCGGTGATGATCGCGGCGATCGAGTCGGTGGAGTGGACGGACCGTTCAGCGAGCTTGCGCACCTCGGCCGCGACAACGGCGAATCCCCGGCCGGCGTCCCCGGCCCTGGCTGCCTCGATGGCGGCGTTCAGCGCGAGCAGGTTCGTCTGGCCGGCGATGTCGTTGATCAGCTCGAGGATCTCGCCGATCTTCTGGGCGCGTCCGCCGAGCGAGAGCGCCCGGGCGGCGATCGTGTCAACCTTCTCCTGCATGTCGCGCATCGTGTCGCCGGTCCGCTCAGCCGCCCTTGCCACGGCATGTGCGTTGTCGGCGATCGAGCCTGCTGTCGTCGCCAGTTCCTCGATCGTCGCGGACGTCTCCGCGACCGCCGAGGACTGCTCGCTGGTCACGGCCGCCGCGTTCTTCGCGGCCAGCCGGAGCTCGCCGGTGACCTCGCCGAGAATTGCGGAGGTGGCCCGGAGCCGGGCAACCAGGCCACTCAGCCGTCGGAACGCTGCGGTCAGATCCTTCTCTCGCTCCAAGGCGCGGCCAAGCAGCCGGAGCGCGAATAGCGCGAACAGGATGCCGGCCAGGACCGCGAGCATGGCCGCGGCCAGCCCGATCCCGAGTGCCTGGCTGGCCGCCGACGACGCCGCCGCCTGCGCCGTATTCGCGCGTCGCTGCTGTGCTGCATTGAGCCGGCCCAGCGGCCCAAGCACGCTGGCTTCGGCGGCGCCAAGCTGCGAGGTGGCCCGGATTTCCCGCGCCAGCGTGGTGCCGGCGGCCCCCTGTACCCGCCGGAACAGGGTCAGGAACGCCGCGTTCTCGGCCGTTGCCTGCGCCCGGAATCGGGCTTCGTCCGCCGACTCGCCTATGGCCAGCGTGGCAGCGGTAGCCGCGAACTGGTCCGCCTGGCCGTTGATCTCTCGCAATATCGCCGGCGATGGCGTCAAGAAGTACTCATGCATCGCCTCGCGCTGGTGCCAGAAGGTCGCGACCAGCCTGGTGGTCAGGACGGCGTCACCGTGAGCGTCGAGCGCCACATGCGAGCTGGCGATGGCAGCCTCATAGCGCCAGATCGTCACGCCCACCGCGGCAGCGATCACCGCCACTACGGCCACGCTTACGGCCACGACGCGACGCGCTGACCCGCCCAGCAGCTCATTCGGCATCGCCTGTGCGTTCCTGCCCCGTGATCGCGGCTGCCTTTGCGCGCCGCTCTCAGGAGACCTACCCAGTGACTACACAAGCCTACCGTTCAACTACTTTACGTATTCATCGCCGCCAGTGCGCCGTCAGGACTGCTCCTCGGGCGCGGGCTCAACGGACGCCTCCGCCTCCCCGACCGGGTAGAGGAGCTGGTAAGCCAGGGCCGACGCGATGCCCCCGACGAGCGGCGCGAGGATGAAGACCCAGAGCTGGCTGAGCGCGGTCCCGCCGACGAACAGCGCCGGGCCAATGCTCCGGGCCGGGTTGACCGAGGTCCCGTCGAACGGGATGCCGATGAGGTGGACCAGGGTGAGGGTCAGTCCGATGGCCAGCCCGGCTACCGCGGCGTTGGTTGCCCGCCTGGTCACCGCCAGGATCACGAAAACGAACAGGAAGGTCATGATTACCTCGATGAGGAAGGCGCCTGCGGCGTTGGCGCCGATCATCGAGGACGCCCCGAACCCGTTGGCGCCCAGGCCATCGCTGGATTGATAGTGGGAGGCAAGGCGGAATATCCCATAGAGCCCGGCCGCGCCGGCGATGCCGCCGATGATCTGCGCAGCAAAGTACCCGAGGGCGTCCGCGAGCGTTATCCTCCGCGCCATCAGGAAGCCGATCGTGACCGCGGGATTCACGTGGCAGCCGGAGATCGGGCCGATTCCGTAGACCAGGACGAGCAGCACCAGGCCAAACGCCAGCGCCGTGGCGACCACCCCGGCCGACACGCTGGTCCCCGCGATCTTGAGCCCGAAGGTCAACGTTGCCGTCCCGGCGCCGAAGAACACCAGCAATGCGGTACCAAGTCCTTCGGCAAACAACGATCTTGCTTTCACTCCTGCCCCCCTTGGGTCGGATGTCCCTGACAAGGAATCGAGAAAACATGATGTCAGATAGCTACAAGACTATCGATCTTTGATAATTCCCATCAATTCGGGCAATTTGCCGCCCTCACCGGTTCCGGCAGGTCAGTGGCGCGGAACTCGGCAGCGGCGGCCAGCCGCGCTGTTTCGCCTTCAGGACCGGGTTTCCTGAGGCGGCATCGGCCGATTCGGCACCGCGCCGCGGTAGCACCGGGCCAGCTGGCCGTCAGCTTGGCTAGGGCAAGCCCGGGACGCCATCGAAAGTTCTCCGGCCTAGGGTGGACGCCAGGTTTCTATCTAGGTAGAGTTTGACGTCATGACTCGCCGCCCCGGGATTCTCCGCTGGCCTGCGCGGGTGCCAGCGGAGGGAACCTGATGGATCGGGGCACGCGAGCGCTGGCAGGCCTGCTGGGGTACTCGGCCCGGCTGCTTCCGGCGGCCCGTCGCGACTGGACAGCGGCCGTGCTGGCCGAGGCGGCTGAGATCCCGGCCGGAGCGGGCCGTGCAACCTGGCTGGGTGGCGGCCTGTGGCTGGTGGTGCGGGAGGTCCTGATGCAAAGGGTCGTACGGGTGCTGGCGTTTGCCGCCGGGGCGGCGGGCCTGGTGCGGATCGGCTGGCCGGGCCAGTCGTCGGATTCTGCCTTGCCCGTCAATCGGATGTACGTCGCCGTCACCCTGGTAATGCTGGCCGCGATCCCGTGGGCGGTCCGCCGTTATTTCGGCCCGGCCGGCCGCGGCTGGCCGCCACGGGCCGTGCGCGCGGGCGGTTACGTAGTCGTGCTCGCGCTGGTCGCGGCCAAGGCCGCGCGGGCCCGCGATGGCACCAGGCTCGGCGCGTACTTCGCGTTCGTTCCCGGCATCTGGGCCATCGAGGTCGTACTACTGCTGGTCATCGCCGGCTACCTGGCCGGGTTGTTCATCCTGACCTCCCAGCGGATCCGGGTCTCGCGCTGGTGCCTGCCGATCGGCGTCGGGACCGGGACAGCCACCGCCCTGGTGCTGTACGCGCTCGAGCCGTTCGGCCAGCCGTATCACCCGCCCGCCTGGCTGGCCGGCTGGTACGGACTGGCCAGCGCGCTGAGCTGGTGGCTGGCCGCGCTGGCGGTACCCCTGGCGACGGGCTTCGTTGCGGCGCGATCCGCCCGCCGGGACGGCCGGCCGGGAGCCCTGGACCCAGCCGCCCAGGGCTGCGTGGCCGCGCTGTGCGCCGCAGCGGCCGGCGGCCTGCTGCTGGTTACGCTCACGCTCGGCACGATCGCGCTGTTCCCGCACCGCGTGCCGCTGCAGAGCCCGCCGCCGGGCAACGGTGCCGGGTGCGAAACCTGTGACCCGAACAGCGTCGTGATCCCGCCAGGCCTCCGGCACGAGTACCTGGTCGAGATGAGCGTTGGCCAGGCCGGCGACCTGATCTATCTCGTTCTCTTCATCGCACCGATCCCTGGCGTCGTGCTTGGCGCCTATGGCGGGGCACTCGCCAGCGGCACAGCCAGGAGATCGCCCGGCATCAGCGAAGGCTGACCTGCCCCCGATGGCTCCGGGCCCGCACACCGGCTGGCGCCCCGCGTGGCCGCCCTAGCAGTGAACCATGGCCATCGCATTTCCCGGAGAGTCAGCCAAGTACCGGGCCGCGCGGAACCGGCTGCTCGAGCAGGAAATCGAATTGCGCCGTGTCACGGAGGCGGTGGCGGCCGCGAGGCGGCGACTGCCGCCCGGCGGGGTGGTGCCGCAGGATTACTTCTTTCATGCGCAGGGGCCGGACGGCGAGCCTGCCGAGGTGCGGCTGTCGGAGCTGTTCGCACCCGGCCAGGACTCGCTGGTGATCTACAGCATGATGTTCCCGCGCGACCCAGACGACGATCGGCCGGGCCCCCGGGACGGGCGAACCGCATTGCTGCCCCTCGCAGAGGGCCCATGCCCGTCGTGCACCGCCTTGCTCGACCAGATTGACGGCGCGGCAGGGCACGTCTCCCAGCGCATCAACCTCGCGGTCGCCGGGAAGGCGCCGATAGAGCGCATCCTCGCCTTCGCTAGCGAACGCGGCTGGCGGCGGCTGCGACTTCTGTCCTCGGCCGGCACCACCTATAACCGCGACTACCTCGCCGAGACCGCGGACGGCAGCCAGCAACCCATGCTGAACGTGTTTCACCGCGACGGGGAGACGATCCGCCATTTCTGGGGCTCGGAGCTTTTCTACGCACCAGCTGATCCCGGGCAAGAACCCCGCCACGTCGGCACGATCGAGCCGTTGTGGAACCGGTATGACCTCACCCCCGAAGGGCGCGGCACCGGTTGGGATGAGCAGCTGAGCTACTGACGACCCCAGCCGGCCCGGCCGGAGCGCGTCATGCCGCCCGGCGGCGAAGCGTGCTGTCAGAACCGGTGAGTTGTGTGGCCGCCGAGAGCGCCCCTGGCGCCATCGCTGTCCCCGAGGCCTGCCGCTCGGCTGCAGTTGCCGCGGTTGCCGTCACGGTTGCCGTCGTCAGGCTATCGGCCCGGCCGCGGTGGGCGAATCTCGCGGCCAGGTTCGCGGTTGGTATCGCGCGCCCCTGCTGCTTGCGGCTTTCGCCAGCCTGCGCTGGGTGCATTTGTAGGCCGCCTGCCGGAGTGGCAGCATGGCCCGATGGACGCGCAGTTCGGACCGCACCGGTTCAGCGCCGGCGACGGCGGCGGCAGCACCGAGTTCCGGGCAGCCCGGTTTGATGTCGCGGACCTCCGCGGCGCCCGGTTCACCGACTGTGACCTGACCGGCGTCACGATCCGGGACGGCTGGCTCGCCGACGTCAGCATCTCCGGCTACCTCAGCAATGTCACCGTCAACGGCGTCGACGTGACCGGCTTCGTCAGCGCCGAACTGGACCGGCGGCACCCGGAGCGGGTCCAGTTCCGCGAGGGGCAGGACGCCGACGACTTCCGCGCGATGTGGGACACCATCGAACGGCTCTGGGCGGACGCGGCCGGGCGGGCCGGGCGGCTGCCCGCGGCGGCGCTGACCGAGCAGGTGAACGACGAGTGGTCGTTCGCGCAGACGCTGCGCCATCTGGTGTTCATCACCGACGCCTGGGCGAGCCGCACGGTGCTGGACGAGCCGATGCCCTACCACCCGCTCGGCCTGCCGCAGAGCTGGTACCCGCCCGCGGACGCGGCCGCGCTCGGCATCGACCTGACCGCGCAGCCCGGCTACGCCGAGATCCTGGCCGCCCGCGCGGACCGGATGGCCGTGATACGGCGCATCGTCGCCGGCCTGACCGATGCCGGCCTCGGACGAGGCTGCCAGCGCCCGCCCGCCCCCGGCTACCCGGAGGAAGAGCGCGCCGTGGCTGAGTGCCTCGGCGTGGTGATGGACGAGGAGATCGAGCACTACCGGTTCGCGGTCCGCGATCTGGCGGTGCTGGAAGCACGATAGGCGGCCCGGCCGCGAACGTTCGGTGCCTCCTGGCTAGCCGCCCGGCCGGGCCTGGCCAGCCGGGCTGATCCGTTCGACTCGCTCATCGCCGCCCGGGCCCGCCACCAGATGAACCTCACGCTGAACACCGCAGACATCGCCGGGCTGGAAAGCCACGTGGCCAATCATGCTGAACAAGCTCGCGCCTGGATGCGCTGCCCAGCGGGCCTTTAGCCCGGACCGCACGGGCCTCCGGCCGCAGGTTCAGCGAGGCTTATAGATGGCTACTTACGCCAGCGCAGTCGGCGCATGTAGCGTGGTACGTCGTGCTGGCATGTAGCGAACCTTCAGAGGGAGATGGTGATGCAACCGTCGATCTTTATCAGCTACCGGCGAGAAGACAGTGCGGCGGAGGCCGGGCGTCTACGGACGACGCTTCTTGGCCAGTTCGGGGACGAGGCGATCTTTATGGATACGTCGTCGATCCAGCCCGGGGCAAGGTGGCCGTCCCGGATTAGCTCCGCCTTAGAGTCCGCAAAAGCCGTGCTGGTTATTACCGGGCCTGAGTGGATACGGGTTAGCGATCAATGGGGCGGGAGACGTATTGACGAAGAGAACGATTGGGTTCGCAAGGAAATTGAGCAGGCCCTGGGTCAGGACAAGGAAGTAATTCCTGTGCTGGTCCGCGAGGCAGGGGTGCCGCCCAAGCACAAGCTGCCGGAATCGATCTCGGACCTGTTCGATAGGCAAGCGATAGAGATACGCACGTCGTATTGGGATCATGACATAAAGCTCCTGCAGAGCAGGCTAGAGTCCGTTGCCGGGACCCCAGTTGCGCAGGATTCGGCTGGACCGTACCCTGTTCCACCGCCGGAGACACCAGATCCTATCAGCGATGAAAGCCTTGAGATTGCGCTCAAAGGCACCCTGTCGCAGTGGAGGAAGGTTGTCAGCCCGCTGCCTGAAAAGCCCGATACTGTCCGGACGGAGCTATTTCGCGAGTACAAGTTTAAGAATTTTCGAGATGCGATCGGTTTTATGAGTGAAGTCGCCCCTGGCTGCGATATTGCGATCCATCATCCACGATGGGAAAATATCTGGGCGACGCTCAGGGTGTATCTCACGACGTGGGATATCGGACATCGCATCTCTGATAGAGATATTCAGCTTGCAAAGTATTTCGACACGGCACATAAGGAGTTCATCGGCAAGCGCCCAGCCGATTGATGATCCGACGACTTCAGCGGGTTACCGAAGAACTCGCTGACTGGCGGGCGTCTTGCCTTAGATCGCGGCCAGGATGTACTGGGTTGCCGTCATCGGTAGGGTTCGGCTCGTGGCTGAGGTGATGGTTGACGAGTATGGGCGGCCCGAACCGCCCCTTGAAGGTGGCGAGGTCGCGACGCTGCTCGGTTTTCTCGACTATCAGCGGGCGACGCTGGAGTGGAAGTGCCGGGGGTTGAGCGATGAACAGTTGCGGGTGGCGCTGCGGCCTTCGTCGATGACGCTGGGCGGGCTACTCAAGCACTTGGCCTGTGTCGAGGACTCCTGGTTCACCGAGGTGGTGGCCGGTGAACCGGCTCCCGAGCCATGGGCCAGTGTGGACTTCCAGGCGGACCCGGAGTGGAACTGGCACAGCGCAGCGTTCGACTCCGGCGAGTACCTGCGGGCCCTGTGGACGGATGGGGTTAACCGGTCCCGCGCCGTCGTGCGGGCACAGCTCAGCAGCGGTGCAGAGGCAGCGCTAAGCGAGACGCACGCTGACTGGCAGCTCCCGCATCCTGTGTCACTGCGGTGGGTCCTGGTGCACATGATCGAGGAGTACGCGCGACACAACGGGCACGCCGATCTGATGCGCGAGTCGATCGACGGGCAAACGGGTGACTGAACGGCCGCCTTGATGCCGGACCGGAGGCGCCTCACTCCGGTGGCAGATTTTCGCCTCCGTGGCAAGATCACGGCTGTCCAGCCTCGTCCAGCCCTCACAGCCGCCTTACGTTAGTTGCACGAATAACACGTGTTACGCTGCTTCTACATGTAATCCGAGGTAGACGGGCAACGTGTGGAGGATGACATGGAGAGAACAGCGGCGGACCGCATCGAGGAGCAGCTGAGATCGGCCTTCCCCGAGGGCGCGATCGAGCGGGTCCAGGTCCTGGAATACGGCGACGATCCGCAGGTCGAGCCGGGAGAGACCGCAATCCGGGCCTTCATCAGCCGGACCGGTCGGCCGGCGGGCAAGGAAGCTGACCAGGAGACCGTAAAGGCGTTCGAGGAGGCCAACCGCGCGGTGATCATGAAGGTGCGCGACCACCTGCCCCGCTTCATCGGGTGGGTCGAGTTCCGCCCGGACAGGCCGGGCGGGGCGGCCGCGTCGCATGGCCCCATGCTCAGGATCGGAGGCCGCGGCGGACAGGCTAAGTCACCGGATGAAGTGAGCGAGGAACTCACCGCCGTGATGACCCGGCTCGGGCCTGCTGATCTGGCGACCGTGGACACCCTGATCACCGCGGGCATCGCGAACAGCCGCGCGGAGGTTCTGCGCTGGGCCGTAGGCCGTATCCGCGAGCACCCGGCATACGCCCAGCTCCAGGAGCGGGTGCACGAGATCGATGAACTCAAGGCCCAGTTCTAACAGAGCTTTACCCGATCACTTCCCTCGCGTTCCATCGCACGCGCCGAGTCACCGGTGCTGGGCTTGCCCCGGAACCCGGACCGTAGGGCGCCGGTCATGGCTGCCGGTGAAGCCATACGGGTATGCCTGCCGCCAGGGCGAACCGGATGGTAGCGGTGGTGCCGGGGCTGGCGCTGCGCAGGAACGCCACGCAGCCCTTGTCTGGTGGCTAGGCAGCAGTTTCGGCAGCAATGGCTGACCAACCGGGAGGTTGGCCTGTGGCCTTTGTGCTGGCTACGGTACGACCTGAACCAGGACCGCGCCGCGCTAGCCAAGATCCACAAGACCCAGCAGGGCAAGCCTGCGCGCGACAAGACGGCCTAGAGCGGTTGTGAGAAATTGTCAGAGAGCTCAGTCTTACGAGACCAGCCAGGGTGATCTCTCACGATGCTGAATGTGACCCTGACCTGGGGCTACGGGTGGCGCGCTCGGAGGGACTCGAACCCCCAACCTTCTGATCCGTAGTCAGATGCTCTATCCGTTGAGCTACGAGCGCTGGTGCCGGAACATTCTACGGCACCCAGCCCGCTGGCGGACCGTCCCGGCAGCGTCCCGGGCGCCCGCGCCGGATCCGGGCGGCCCGCCCGCCGCGCCTGCCACGCCGATTGCGCGCTGCCGCCCAGGCCAGGTTCATGAATGATCATTTTTACGGGGCCTCCGCCGCCCAGGGCCGGCTCCGGAGCCAGCCAGTACGGCGAATTGGCATGCGCGATGATGATGGTAACGATCAGGACGAGCGTAGTCGGAGCGGCTCAGATGCGGCCCATGCCAGCTGGTGAACCGCCGGCCTCCGGCGACGGCACGGGCCGCCGCCAGGCGGCGCGCATCGTGCTTTTCGCGCTGGGCGGCACGATCTCGATGGCCGGCCGGGACGGCGGCGGCGTGGTTGCCCGGCTGACCGGCCGCGACCTCATTGACGGCGCCAGCGGACTGAACGGCATCGAGATCGACGTCCGGGATGTGGCCACGGTGCCGAGCGCCAGCCTGTCGTTCGGCGACATCCTCGACGTGGCCGCCGAGGCCGGCCGCGCGGTGCGCGGCGGCGCCCGCGGTGTGGTGCTCACCCAGGGCACCGACACGCTTGAGGAAACCGCCTTCCTGGCCGACTCGGTGTGGCCGCATGCGGCGCCGTTCGTGCTGACCGGCGCGATGCGGAACCCGACGCTGCCCGGCGCGGACGGGCCGGCGAACCTGCTCGCGGCCGTCCGCGTCGCCGCATCCGGCGGCGCGCGCGGCCGTGGCGCGCTCGTCGTATTCAGCGATGAGATCCACGCTGCGAGATTTGTCCGCAAGGCGCATAGCACGAGCACGGCGGCGTTCGCGTCTGCCGACGTCGGCCCGGTCGGCCATGTCGTCGAGCAGGTCCCGCGGTTCCTCACCGGGATGCCGCGCCGCGCGCTGGTGGCCGGCGTCACCCGGGATGCCGCGGCCGCGGTCAGGGTCGGGCTGTACACCATTACGCTCGATGACGACGGGCTGCCGCTGGAGCAGTTTGCCCGCACCCATCACGGGCTCGTCGTGGCCGGGTTCGGCGCTGGTCACGTGCCGGCCTGGCTGGCGGCGCCGCTCGGCAAGCTGGCGTCCGCCATCCCGGTCGTGCTGACCTCGCGGACCGGAGCGGGGCCCGTGCTTGAGGCCACCTACGGGGCGCCCGGCTCGGAGCGTGACCTACGCGCGCGCGGCCTGGTCAGCGGCGGCTTCGTGCACCCGTACCAGGCGCGGGTGCTGCTGCGGCTGCTGATCGCCCGGGGCGCGGGTCGCGACGCCATCGCGGCCGCGTTCGCCGGGCTGGGCTGAGCGGGCAGCCTGGCTTCCGCGGTCAGATGGGCGACAGCATCCGGTGCGGCTGCTGCGCGGCCAGCACCTCGGCGACGCGGTCGGTCCGGCGCGGCGCGGACGGCAGCACCTGCTTGCTGGTGACCACGTCGGCGACCTCCGGGGTGACCTCGCAGGCCGGGCACCAGCCGGCCGGGTCCAGCCGGGTACCGCAGCGGGCGTGGCTGAACACGCGCGGGGCGCGCCCGGCCGACCCGGGTACCCATGCCTCGCCCCAGCGGGCAAGCGCGTGCACCACCGGCCAGGTCGCCCGGCCCGCCTCGGTCAGCTCGTAGCTGACTCCGCCGCCCTCGCTGCCGGCTGCGGCCCGGGTGAGCAGGCCGTGCGTCACCAGCTTGCGCAGCCGGTCGGTCAGGACCGCGCGCGGGATGTCGAGATGCTCGGCGAAGTCGGAGAAGCGCCGCACGCCGTAGAGCGCGTCGCGCAGCACCAGCAGCGTCCACCGCTCGCCGAGTACTTCCAGGGCCCGCGCGATCGCGCAGTCCTGGCCTGAATAGGTGTTGCCCAGCATGACCGCATCGTACCCGATATTCAGTTCATTGATTGAACCAAGGTTGCTATGCTCGGTTCATTCATTGAACTGGAGGTGTCATGATCACCATGGCGGATCGCCGGCCGGCCCCGCGGTCACCTGCCCATACCCGGCGGCCGAGGTCCGTGCTGACCGTCACCGGCGTGGCCACCCTGCTGATCCTCGTTGACTTCACCACGGTGGTGCCCACGATCCAGGACACGGCGGCCAGCTTCGGCGCCTCTGTCGTCTGGCGGACCTGGGCGCTCAGCGCGATGAGCCTCGGGCTGGCGGCCGCGCTGCTGACCGCCGGGGCGATAGCCGACCAGCTCGGGCGGCGGCGGACGCTGCGCGCCGGGCTGGCCGCGGCGGCGGCGAGTACCGCAGTGGCCGCCGCGGCACCGTCGATCGCGATCTTCGTGGCGGCGCGGATCGCCCAGGGCGTGGCCGGGGCCGCGGTGCTCACCGCGGCCCTGGCCCTGATCGGGCATGCGCATCCGGCTGGCCATGAGCGGGTCAGGGCCACCGGGATCTGGGCGGCCACGCTCGGCGGCGGGATAGCCGCCGGGCCGCTGCTGTCATCCGTGCTGGCCCGATCCGGGGACTGGCGCGCCGCCTACTGGCTCGAGGCGGCGCTGCAGGGACTGGTGGTGCTGTGGGCCGGCTGGCTCGCCGAGTCCAGCTCGCCACGGCGCCGCGGGTTCGACCTGGCGGGCGCGGCGACGCTCATCGGCGGCATGGCGGCGCTCACCGCGGCGCTGATCACCGGCCGGCAGAGCTGGTCGGCGGCCCCGACGGTGCTGCTGCTCGCCGCCGCGCTGGCGTGCATCGTCGCGTTTGCCGTCGTCGAATGGCGTCACCGCCAGCCGATGTTCGACCTGCGGCTGCTGCGCCGGCCGGCGTTCCTCAACTCCCTGATGGGCGCCCTGGTGGTCGGCCTGAGCACGATCGCGCTGATGAGCTACGCACCCAGCTTCCTGGAACGGGCGCTCGGCTGGTCGGCGCTGGCCAGCTCGGTGCTGCTGGCCGCGTGGTCCGCTACCAGCGCGGTGGTCTCCTGGCACGCGCACCGGCTGCCGCAGCGGATGATCACCCGGCACCGGCTGGTCCTCGGGCTTGCCGTCTGCATGCTCGGGCTGCTGTGGCTATCGCGGCTGTCGCCGGCGGCAGGCTGGCTCCAGCTGCTGCCCGGGATGGTGGTCACCGGCCTCGGCACCGGGCTGACGAATGCGGCACTCGGCCAGCTCGCCGTCTCGTCCGCGCCGGCCAGCCAGCCGGGCCTGGGCAGCGGCGCGAACAACACCGCCCGGTATCTCGGCGGCGCCGCCGGGATCGCCATCGTGGTGGCCCTGGCGGTCCCCACCTCCGCCCGGCCGACCACCTCGCAGTTCGTGACCGGCTGGGACACCGCCGCCAGCGTCTGCGCGGTGCTGTGCGTGCTCGGCATCGGCGCCGCGCTCCTCCTCCGCGAAGCGGCGGCACCGGAACTCAGGGAAGCGGGCGGCCGGTAGCCCGGGCAGCGCCTCCCGTCCGGCCCGGCAGCCGGCCAGCCGCGCTGCAGCCCCCGCGGGCCGGCCACGATACGAACGGAGATCATCGATGACCACCCTGTACAACGCCAACGTGCGGGCCGCCTATGTGGCCGGCGAGTATGACGGCATCCGCACGATAAGCCAGGTCGTCGCGCGGGCCGGGTTCGGCCTCGGCGCACTCGACCGGAACGACGGCGAGCTGATCATTCTCGACGGCCGGGCCTACCGCACCGCATACGACGGTTCCACCAGCCTGCTGCCCGGCGACGCGACCACCCCGTATGCCACCGCGATGCAGTTCAGGCCCGGCTCCTCGTACCGCGTCGATGACGGGCTCGACTCGGCCGGGCTGCCCGGCTGGCTCGCCGCGCGGGTCGACCTGAGCGGCCGGATCTGGGGAATCAGGATCACCGGGGCCTTCCGCAGCGTCACGGCTGGCGCCGCCGGCGCCAGCATCGCCCGTACCGGCCGCTCGCGGAGACGTTCGCCGAATACAGCCTGCCGACGCGCAGCGATATCGAAGGGACGCTGGCCGGCTTCCACTGCCCGCCGCAGCTGGCCGGCATCAACATGGTCGGCCCGCACTTCCACTTCCTCAGCGCCGACCACGCACATGGCGGTCACGTCACCGGCTGGACGCTGGAGCACGGCACCGTCGAGCTCTGCGAGGCGATCTCCGTCACCGTCGAACTACCCGGCGACGCGGCGGCGGGAACGCCGGCCGGGCAGCGCTGACAGCCGCGCGACCGCCCGTGCGCACCCGGGCCGGCGCCGCCATGATCACGGCGACGCCGTGCGGCGGTCAGCCTGGCGCCATGTCCACGAACCGGCTGAAGTGGCCCTGGAACGCCACGGTCACCGTGGCGGTCGGCCCGTTCCGGTGCTTGGCCACGATGAAATCGGCCTCACCCGCCCGCGGCGACTCCCGCTCGTAGGCATCCTCCCGGTGCAGCAAGATCACCATGTCAGAGTCTTGCTCGATCGAGTTATGAGCCAGGATCCCGTCGGCAACGAAATTGTGCGTGCCCTTCACTGTCGCGTCGAACACCGGCTGGGCGCCAAGCGGCTCAATGCTCACGATTCGGTCCCAGTAGACGTCGCTGCTCGCGGCTGCATGTAGCACGTCCGAGTTGAGCGCGTCGGCACAGCGCAGCAACCGCTCGCGGGAGGGACAGCGCTTGTACAGGGCGGTTCCGCAGTAGTGGGTGCCGATTGCGGCCTGCAGGCGGCGCTCTGACACTCCGGCTCGGCCGCGCTCGGACCTGACTAGTCCCCAGGCTTCGATCGGCAGTGTGTCCACGTTCGTATTGATTACTTTGCCCTCGATGAAGGCGAGCAGCCCGGGTACGAGTTTGCCGCGCCTGCCGTGCACGCCAATTTTCCGGCAGAAGATGCGCAAGCTGGGGCCGTCCGCCACGATCACGTGGTAGCAGGGCCGGTAGAAGGCCTTCGTGACCTGGCGCAGGCGGGCGATTATCCCGAATCGAGCCAGCAGCAGTCCGACTCCGTCGGCGAGTTCCCGGCTGGACGTCGCGTAGTAGACCTTCGGCGCAGTCTTGGTACGCGGAACGGTGACATTCCCGTCGGTGGCCCACAGATGCCGCAGGAAGATGGCCACCTCGTCGTTGGAGGCGGAGTGCAGGACAGCGGGAATGTGCTTCTGGTACGACCTGAGATCCTCGATTCCCAGCTCACGGAACCACTCATGCAGCGGGTTCAGCCGCCCGCGCGCGCACCTGAACGGTGCGGGCAGGTAGGTGTGCCACCATGTCTTCTGCTGCACCCGCCGGGGGGTGATGCCGAACTCCGCGCGCGCCGCTGCCTCGACAAAGGCGAGGTTGTCCGGATCATTCGACGTGTAGTGCAACGGCTGGGAGCGCAACACGCAGCCGTCCCCGATCAGATGAGCGAGCAGGCCTAGCCTGTGCTCGGACCAGCCCAGGCCGGCTCCGATGGGTTCAGGTATCCGGCGGGGTATTCCGACCCGGTCCCCCCGGGCCAGGTCGTCTAGGGCTCGCCAGCCGCCAAGGGTCAGGAATGGGTGATTTCCCGACGCCTTCACCTCACGGCCAGATGCGAGCCGTAGGCGGTAGACCTCCTTGACGCCAGACGCGAAGACGCTGGTGATGGGTGCCGCAACCAGAAGACCGCGTGAGTCGACCGACCAGACGGCGATGCCTTCGTGTCCGCCGGAGATGAGCTCGCTGAATGTGATCGGCGCTCCCGTATCTGCCCGCAGAATTGTCGTGTCACCGGTCATGCATCCGGATTCGCGCAGGTCAGCTAGTAGCGGCTTCTTGTCGGTGCGCTGCTCGGGCCCACGGTTGAGCTGCGCGACCGCTACCACCGGGACGTCGAGCTCCTTAGCCAGCAGCTTCAGCGAGCGCGACATCTCGGACACTTCCTGCTGCCGGTTCTCGACCCGCTTAGGCGAGCTCATCAGCTGCAGGTAGTCGATGATTACCAGCCGCAGGTCATGCCGCTGCTTGAGGCGGCGGCACTTGGCCCGGATTTCCATCATCGACATGTTCGGCGAGTCGTCGATGAAAAGCGGGGCTTCCACGACCTCGCTCATCCGCCGGGCCAGCCTGGTCCAGTCCTCGTCTCCCATCTGGCCGGTCCGCATCGAGTGCAGCGGCACCCGCGCCTCCGCTGACAGCAGCCGCATGGTGATCTCGTTCCGGCTCATCTCCAGGCTGAAGATCACCGCCGTCAGCCCGTGCCGCACCGACGCCGCCCGGGCAAGATCCAGAGCGAGAGTCGATTTGCCCAGGGCCGGCCTGGCCGCTATTACTACCATCTGGCCCGGGTGCAGCCCGTTGGTGAGCGCGTCGAGATCGGTGAACCCGGTCGGCACGCCGGTCAGCGCGCCGCCGCGGCTGCCGATCGCCTCGATCTCGTCCAGCGCCCCCGGCATGATCTCGGACAGGGCGAGGTAGTCCTCGCTGACCCGCCGGTCGGCCACGCCGTAGACCTCGGCCTCGGCCCGGTCGAGCAGCTCGTCCGCGTCGCTGTCGCCGGAATAGCCGAGCTGCACGATCCTGGTGCCCACCTCGACCAGGCGGCGCAGGATGGCCCGCTCCCGGACGATCCTCGCGTAGTAGCCGGCGTTCGCCGCGGTGGGCACCGAGGCGATCAGCGTATGCAGGTAGGGGGCGCCGCCCATCCGGCCGATGTCCCCGCGCTTGGTCAGCTCGGCCGCGACGGTGACGGCGTCGGCGGGCTCGCCGCGGCCGTACAGGTCGAGGATCACCTCGTGCACGAGCTGGTGCGCCGGCCGGTAGTGATCCTGCGGCCGGATTACCTCGAGAACGTCGGAAATCGCGTCCTTCGACAACAGCATCCCGCCCAGCACGCACTGCTCAGCGGCAATGTCATGCGGCGGAGTCCGCTCGAATCCCCCGTCCCGGGGTGCGATCTCTGTGACGCTCACTAGATGCCACCTCCCCCCTTGCCGGTGAGCGCTCCCGCAGCGCCAGCGCGGGCGGTCAGCTCCGTTCTACCGGACGGCTCCGACAGTCTCTCGGCACCGGGTTCCGGCGTCCACTCGCTCTGTGCACAGGCCTGTGGACAGGCTGTGCAGACACGCCGCAGGCGCTGTGCGCAGCATGGGGACGCAACTGTGGAAATGGCCAGCGCCGGCCTGGGCAGGGCATCTGCCAGCGGTTATGCCGTCCACTGCATGTGCGCAAGAAAAAGTTGCACACGGTCCGGTAGTCCACAGCCACGGGGAGTTATCCACATCGGGAATTTGCGGCGGAACCTCGCATGCGGGCCGCGACCGTGCCGCGACCGTGCCGCGGCCAGCCAGTCCCTGGCCGGATCCAGGGCTCTCCCGGCACCGGCCGGCCGGGATGCACGGATTGGTAAATTGGCAGCCGCCGACCGCCCGCCCCGCCTACTGTTCGGATATGTGTTCGACAGCGGGCGAGCGGCTGGCCAGGCTCGGCGAGGCTATCGACGAGCTGGCCGAGGACTTCCTGGCACCGCATTCCGCCAGGCCGGACGCAACCATGCAGGACCGGCTGGCCAGGATCTGGGCGATGATCGCCGAGCTGGATCCTGAGCTGGCCAGGCGCCTGCCCGGCTATCACCCGGCCGCGGGCGGCAGCGCAGGCGCCGGCCCGGCCGCTGCCGAGTAACAGCGCGGCGGCGGCGCCGGGCGGGCAGCCGCGGCAGCCGGCTCAGCTGGCCGCGACCTCGACCTCGAGCGTCGCCCTGACCTCCGGGTGCAGCCTGATTGCCACCTGGTGCGCGCCGACCGTCTTGATCGGGTTCTTGATCTCGATCCGGCGCTTGTCAAGCTCCGGCCCGCCCGCGGCCAGCACCGCGGCGGCGATATCGGCCGGGGAGATGGAGCCGAACAGCCGGCCGCCGCCACCTGCCCTGCGCTCCAGCCGGACGGTCAGCGAGCCGAGCCTGCTGGCCGCGTCCTTGGCGTCGTCGATGCCGCGGATCTCGCGGACCGAGCGGGCCCGGCTGATCGACTCGATCTGCTTCTCGGCACCGCGCGTCCAGCGCATCGCCAGCCCCCGCGGGACGAGGTAGTTGCGGCCGTAGCCGCCCGCTACCTCGACCACCTCGCCAGGGGCGCCCAGGCCGTCGACCTCCTGGGTGAGGATGAGCTTCATCGGCGTACCGCTCATCGGTCCGCGACCTCCCTCGGCATCAGCGTGCCGTGCTCGTGTACGGCAGCAGCGCCATCTCGCGCGCGTTCTTGATCGCGGTGGCGACGTCGCGCTGGTGCTGTGTGCAGTTGCCGGAAACCCGCCGGGCCCGGATCTTGCCGCGGTCCGAGATGAACTTGCGCAGCAGCCCCGTGTCCTTGTAGTCCACGTGGGTGATCTTCTCCTGGCAGAACAGGCAGACCTTCTTCTTGGGCTTGCGAATCGGTGGCTTGGCCATCGTGGTGCTCCTTAGCAGAGCCCCGCCTGGGCGGGGATGGTCGTCTTAACGGGGCGAACGGCTGATCAGCCGGCCGACCAGCCCGCCGGTCGTAACGTCAGAACGGGGGCTCGTCGGTAAACCCGCCGTCGCCCGCCGACCCGCCGCGGGAATCAGTTGCCCACGGGTCGTCAGCCGGGCGGCCGCCGCCCCCACCATACCCGCCCTGGCCACCGGGGCCTGCCTGGCCACCGGGGCCTGCCTGGCCGCCGCCGCCGCCGAACCCGCCGGTGGACCGCTGCGACTTGGTGACCTTGGCGGAGGCGTTGCGCAACGACGGGCCGACCTCGTCCACTTCAACCTCGTAGACGGTGCGCTTCTCGCCTTCCTTGGTCTCGTAGGAGCGCTGCCGGAGGCGGCCCTGCACGATGACCCGCATGCCGCGCTGCAGGCTTTCCGCGACGTTCTCGGCCGCCTGCCGCCAGACATTGCAGGACAGGAACAGCGAGTCGCCGTCCTTCCACTCGTTCGTCTGCCGGTCCATGAACCTGGGGGTCGAGGCGACCCGGAAGGTGGCCACGGCCTGACCGGTGGGGGTGTATCGGAGCTCGGGGTCGGCGACGAGGTTGCCGACAACGGTGATCGCGGTGTCGCCTGCTGCCATCGGGGTGCTCCCGGTCTTTCGGGTGGGTGGGGTTCTGGCCTGGCGGCGCGGTTCAGCCCGGCCGCCGGTCAGCTCAGTGGGCGTCGGGGCGGAGGATCTTGGTCCGCAGGATCGCCTCGTTCAGGTTCAGCTGGCGGTCCAGTTCCTTGACGGTGTCCGGTTCGGCGGTCAGGTCAATGACCGTGTAGATGCCCTCGGACTTCTTCTCGATCTCGTACGCGAGCCGGCGGCGGCCCCATACGTCGATCTTGTCCACGTTGCCGCCGGCCGTGGTTATCACCTTGAGGAACTGCTCAAGTGACGGCTGGACGGTGCGTTCCTCAAGCGAGGGATCCAGGATGATCATCATCTCGTAGTGGCGCATGCGCTTTACCTGCCTCCTCTGGACTGACGCGGTCACGGTCTCTCCGTGACAGGAGGAGCCGCGCGACGCCGGGATGGCAGTCGTGCGCAGCCGAGTCAGTTTACCAGGGACCACGGGGCGGGCTGCCAGCGATAAAAACCCGGCAACATTTCTGAAACGGAGGCTGCCCGCGAGCTCCCGCCCCGGCACCGCGCGCCGCCCGGGGCCGGTGCCGGACTCCGCCATCCGGGCCGGCCACCCCGGACGCAGCGGCTTGCCCGTAGCGTTCAGCCTCACCTGGCTGGCCCGGTGCCGCATCTGTCACGCTGCCCGGCCCGGGCGGGGAGCGCCAGGCCGGGCGGACGCCGCCCGCACCGCGCGCCGTCCGTGACCGGCGGCAGGATTCCATCCCGCTGCCGGGGGGAAGACACCGGGTTGACGGATAAGCAGCGAAGCACCCTCCGAGGGGGTGGCAGCGTGCCTGAGACGATCAAGGCCGGCGCCGGCCAGTCCGGCCCCGCCCGGTCCGGCCAGGCCGCGAGCACCGCGGGCAGCCGGCATCCGGTGCAGCTCGGCCTGACCGCGTTCACCTTGCTGGCCGGCCTCATCGCGTTCGCGGCCGGCCTGATCGTGCGGCTGCACCTGGCCGCCACGGTGCTCGGCCTGGCCGCCCTGGTGGTCGGCCTGTGCGTGCAGATGATCTCGGTCAGCAGAGTGGAGCGGATCCTGCTGATGGCCGGCGTGGTGCCGGCGTTCGTCGGGATCTGCCTCGGACTGGCGCACGGCGGCTTCAGCTAGACGACACCCCCAGCGCGGCCGGGGCCAGCGCAGCCGGGCCGGGCGGGTGCCGGGCCCGGCCGGGCGGGTGCCGGGCCGGGCGGATGCCGGGCCGGGCCGGGGGCGGTGCCGGGCCGGGAGCGGGTGCCGGGCGGGGCCGGGAAGGACCCGCACTAGGCTCGGTGCATGGTGCGCATCGGAGCTCATCTCCACGACGGCGACCCGCTGGCGGCGGCGCTCGCCGCGGACGCCGAGGCAGTTCAGTTCTTCCTCGGTGATCCGCAGGGCTGGAAGGCCCCGACGTTCCCCGGCGACCGCGACCCGGCCGAGATCAGCTCGGCCTTCGCCGCCGCCGGGGTGGACGCTTACATCCACTCCCCGTACGGGATCAACGTCGCCTCGCCCAACAACCGGATCCGGATTCCCAGCCGGAAGCTGCTCAGCCAGCAGCTTGCGGCCGCGGCGGCCGTCGGCGCGAAGGGGCTGATCGTGCACGGCGGGCACGTCACCGCCGGGGTGGATCCGGAGCAGGGCTACGACAGCTGGCGCAAGGCGATCGAGCGGATCGAGCGGCCGCTGCCGATGCTGATCGAGAATACCGCGGGCGGTGACGGCGCGATGGCCCGCAGCCTGGAGGCGATCGCCCGGCTGTGGGATGCCGTCACCGCCGGCCTTGGCGGCGGGGCCGGCGAGGTGGGCTTCTGCCTGGATACCTGTCACGCGAACGCGGCCGGCGAGGACCTGGCTGACATCGTGGACCGGGTCAAGGCGATCACCGGCCGTATCGACCTGGTGCACTGCAACAACTCGCGGGACGAGTTCGGCTCAGGCCGGGACAGGCACGCGGGCCTGACCTCCGGCACGATCGACCCGGCGCTCATCGTCGGCGTGGTGCGGGCCGCCGGGGCCCCGGTCATCTGCGAGACCCCGGATCCGGCCGCGGACATCCGCTGGCTCCGCGGTCAGCTGGCGGGCTGAATCTGCGCTGCTGAGCTGAGCTGCTGAGCTGAGCTGCTGAGCTGAGCTGCTGAGCTGAGCTGCTGAGCTGAGCCGGCGCCGTCCCGGTACCCGCGCGGCGGCCGTCCGGCCGGGCGCTAGCCCCGGCCCGGCCGGCACCCTTGCTGGCCCGGGGTGCAGGTCGTGGTGGGCGTCGGGTTCGGCGTGGGGATGGTCGGCGTGGGCGCCGGGGTGGTGGGTGACGGCGGGCAACCGTGCCCGAACAAGTGACTGCAGGTCGGGCTCGGGGTCGGCGCCGGGACCTGGGTGGGGACCGGCGTCGGCACCGGGTGGTGCTGGTGGTGCTGGTGCTTCGGGGGCGGCAGGACCTGGACCCATTTACTGCCGGTGAACGGCGGTGCCGGGAACTGCCGGACCGGCAGCCGGGCGAATTCCTTCTCGGCAAACGAGTGCCAGATCATCGCTGGCCAGGTGCCGCCGAACCCGCCCTGGCTCAGGCCGCC
Organism: uncultured Actinomycetes bacterium; assembly: GCA_963786975.1. Taxonomy (GTDB): domain Bacteria; phylum Actinomycetota; class Actinomycetes; order Streptosporangiales; family Streptosporangiaceae; genus Palsa-506. The sequence continues at coordinate 608,211 of CAWBBE010000001.1, forward strand.
GAGGCCGTTCAGCGTCTGGCTGGTGTGATCGGACTGATTCTGCGTGAAGATGCCCACCGCCAGGGTGTACTGCGGGATGCCGCCGATGAAGAAGGCCGACTGCGCGGTGTTCGTCGTGCCGGTCTTGCCGATGATCGGCCGGCCGTCGCTCATGGTGGCGTTCGGGTAGGCGGTACCGCCCGGCTGGGTGTCGAAGGAGAGCGCATAGTCGACGTCGGCGGCCTGGCCCGGCTCCAGCACCGAGTTCCGGACGATCTTCCGCGGGACGACTGCGCCGGTGGCGGAGGTGATCTTGCTGATCACGTGCTGGGTGGTGTCCACGCCGCCGGCCGCCAGGGTGGAAAACGTATTGGCCTGCTCGGCTACCGTCAGCGATGCCTGGCCGAGGGCCATGCCGACCCCGCCGATCTCGTTGTCGAGGCCGGAGGCCTTCGCGTCGACGCCGAATGCCCGGGCCATCTTGACGATGTTGGCGGTGCCGACCCGGTGGGCCAGGTCGGCGAAGGCGGAGTTGGAGGAGACCGCGGCGGCCTTGGCGACGGTGATCGGGCCGTAGTTCTCGCTCGGGTCGGGCAGGTTGTACCAGCCGACCGGGTCCGCGGGCCGGGCGGTGCTGGACAGGGTCATCCGGTCGGCCGGGGTGCTGTCCGGCGGTATCCACAGCGGGGCGAAGCCGTTGAGCACGCTGGTCTGCACGTTCATGCCCTGGGTGACCGCCGTCGCGAGCACGTAGGGCTTAAACGAGGAGCCGACCTGGTTCCTGCTCTGCAGCGCCATGTCGTACTGGCAGTCGATCCGCTTGCAGTGGCGCCCGGTCAGGCCGTAGTTCGGGCCGCCGTACATGGCCAGGATGGCGCCGGTTCGCGGCTGCTGCAGCACGGCGCCGATGTGCGCGTAGGCCGGCAGCGCGCGGCCGCCGGCCGCCATCGCCCGCTTTTCCTGCGCCACTGTCTGGTAGAGGGCCCGCATCAGCGGCTGGCTGAAGGTAGTGACGATCTTCAGCCCGCCGGTGAAGATCTGCCGCGTGGAGTAGTGATACCGGTTTTGCAGCTCGGCCTCTACCGCTGCCATGATGTAGCCGCGGTAGCCGGTCCAGCCGCTGTTCAGCTGGCCCTTGGCGATCTTCGGGAACTTCGCCTCCGCCCTGGCCTGCTGCCGCGGGGTGATCGCGCCGTCCCTGACCATGTTGCCGAGCACGTATTTCCAGCGGGCGACCAGCGGCGCATAGCCCGGCGTGTGCGGGGTCGGGTCGAAGAACCCGGGTTCGTTGATCATGGCCGCGATCATCGCGGACTGCGCCACGTTGAGCTGGCTGGCGGGCTTGCCGAAGTAGGTCTGGGCGGCGGCGCCGACGCCGTAGGCGTTGTTGCCGAGGAAGATCGTGTTGAGGTACTGGGTGAGGATCCAGTCCTTGGACTTCTCGTGCGACAGCTTGATCGCGACGAAGATTTCCTTCACCTTGCGGCTGAGCGTCTGGCTGGTCCCGATCGCGGCGTAGTAATTCCTGGCGAACTGCTGGGTGATCGTCGAGCCGCCCTGGAACTGGCCGCCGGTGAGGTCCTCGTAGGCGGCCCGCATGATGCCGGTCGGGGAGATGCCGCCCTCCGAGTAGAAATGCCGGTCCTCGGCCGCGATCACGGCCTGCTTGAGCACCTGCGGGATCTGGCTCGACGTGAGCATCTGCCGGTTCGTCCCGGTGCTGAAGGTGCCTACCTGGGACTTGCCGTTGCTGAAGTAGACGACCGAGGACTGCTGGATGGCCGCCTCGGAGATCGCGGTCGGCACCGGGGTGTGCGAGTACGCCACCGCCACGACCGCCACGGCGCTCACCATCATGACGGCACCCGCCGCGGCCAGGACAGCCAGCGCCTTCCGCCACGTCCAGCGGCGCCACCAGCTTCCCCTCCGCCGCGGCGGCCGGCCTCCGCCGCGGCCGCCGGGGCCGCCGGAGTCACCGCGCCGGTCGGCTAGTCGCTCGCGGATGCCGGTCCGGTCGATGGCCCGCTCGCGCAGTCCGGCGGCGCCGCGGCCGCCCGGCGCGCGGTAGCCGGCCGGGCCGCCGTAGCCGGCCGGCCTGGGGTAGCCGTCCGGCCCCGGGTAGCCAGCCGGAGCGCCGTATGCCGCAGCGCCGGCGCCGGCCCCGGCCGCGCTGCCCGCCGGGCGGGCCTGCCGGGCCCGGCTGCCGGGATCCGCCCGGCCCCAGGTAGCCGTTAGCGCCGGCCGGGCCGCCGGATCCGGCCGGGCCGCTCAGGGCGCCGCGGCCGGACCGGTCCGGGCCGCCGCGCCCGGCTGCCGGGCTGGCCCCGGTCCGGGCCGGATAGCCGTTCCCGCCGCGGCCCTGCTGCGCGCCGCGGCCTTCCTGGCCGCCGTCACGCCAGGAAGGCGGGACGGGGTCGTAGCGGCCGGGTGCCGCCGCCGGGCCGGCCTTGCTATCCCGGCGGGCCGGGCGCCGCCGCCGGCCCGGGCGGCCCGTGCGGCCCGGCCGGTCCGGATCATCGGGCCATCGCGAATCCGGCCGGAAGTCCGCGCGGCCAGGAACCCCGCGATCGCCGCCGCGCTGCCGGTCGCCGCGACCGCGGGGGGGACGCACGTCCTGGCCCTGGCGGTAGCCGCGGCCGGCCTCTGGCAGCTGCCAGTACGGCTCGGCGAAGTCTGGGTTACTCACGCGTCCTCGCTGATCGGGGTAAGCAGTCACGGCGAGCAATGGTCCCCGCCGGGGACACGGTACCCGGCGGCTGGGCATCCTCCCGGCGCGTTGAGCCGACTCCCATCCGCATCGCCCGCGTGGCCTCGGAAAAGTGGCCGACTGGCGTGGCGACTAGCTCGCCTACTCGCCGGCCCGGGCCCTCCGGCCGCGCCGGGCCGGCTGCTCGCCAGTGCCGAGCACGTACGACGACGCGAGATGATTCCAGGAGCAACTCTGGCAGACCTCGACGACATAGACCCGGAATTCCCCGTATTCCATGGCCATTTCGGCCAATTCCGGACCTTGCTTCACGCGTCCCTCATAGCGCCCGAGCTCGTCGCCGTAGACGTACGTGACATGGGTGAGCCTGGTCCTCCTGCAGATGGGGCAGGCAGTATCGGTGGGCTCGCCGTGGAACTTCGCGGCCCGCAGCAGGTACGGGTGGGCATCGCAAACATCGGTAACGGTCGTGCGTCCAGCGAACACGGACGCGAGCGTTGCGCGGCGCGCAAGACCGTAGTCGACGATCGATCGCCTCATGCTCGACAGGTTACGTCGGAACTGCGCTCAGGCCGAGTCCGGATCAGCGGTCCGGCCGGCCGGGCAGGCGGGCGGGCGGCCTGGCCCCGGCAATCGGCCCGCCGGTGCCCGCGGTGACCGCAGTGACCGCGGTGCTGGCGGAACGCCTGATGAACACGGGGTTGCGCGTTGCCGGAAGAGGACATATCTTTGCGATGTATCGGTTCGATACATCAGAGTGAGACACTGCAAGCGCCGGGTCATCAGAAACGCCTGGATGCTAGTCCCCAGGGCAGCAGGAAAGCGAGGCGGGCATGAGCGGTCAGCGCTCAGGCGTGCTCGAGCTCGCCGTGCTCGGGCTGCTGCACGAAACACCGATGCACGGTTACGAACTGCGCAAGCGGCTCAATGCCGTGCTCGGCGCGTTCCGCGCGTTCGGGTACGGGTCGCTGTATCCCTGCCTGAAGGGGCTGCTGGCCAGCGGCCTGATTGCCGAGGACGCGATCCCCGGCGCGCCGAAGCCGCTGGCCGGCCGACGGTCGAAGATCGTGTACCGGCTGACCGCTGACGGCAAGGAGCGCCTGCAGGAACTGCTGTCGCAGGCCGGGCCGGCGGCATGGGAAGACGACGGGTTCGGCGTGCACTTCGCCTTCTTCGGGCAGACCCGGGCGGACATCAGGCTGCGGATTCTCGAGGGCCGGCGGTCCAGGCTCGAGGAGCGGATGGAGGGTTTCCGCGCGGGCCTGTCCAGGACCCGGGAGCGCGTCGACAGCTACACCCTTGAATTGCAGCGGCACGGCCTGGAGTCGGTCGAGCGCGAGGTCCGCTGGCTAAACGAGCTGATCGCCTCGGAGCGGCAGTCGGACGCCGAGTCCGGCCGCCGCCCCGGGGGTCCCACCGAAAGCGGCCCGGCGGGCACCGCTGGCTAGCGCCGGCGGCATGCGCCGCCGAGCGGCAGGAGATAAGGAGTAATCCGCATGGGTTCGATACGGGTAGCGGTCGTCGGCGTAGGCAACTGCGCGAGCTCGCTGGTCCAGGGCGTCGAGTACTACAAGGACGCGGATCCGGCCAGCCGGGTGCCCGGCCTCATGCACGTCCGGTTCGGCCCGTACCACGTCAGCGACATCGAGTTCGTCGCCGCGTTTGACGTGGACGCCAAGAAGGTCGGCCGTGATATAGCCGAGGCCATCGTGGCGAGCGAGAACAACACCATCAAGATCTGCGACGTGCCGCCGACCGGCATCACCGTCCAGCGCGGCCCCACCATGGACGGCCTGGGCGAGTATTACCAGGAAATCATCACCGAGTCCGACGAGCGGCCGGTCGACGTGGTGGCAGCGCTGCGGGAATCGCAGGCCGACGTGCTCGTGTCGTACCTGCCGGTCGGATCCGAGCAGGCGGATCGCTACTACGCCCAGTGCGCGATCGACGCCGGCGTCGCGTTCGTGAACGCGCTCCCCGTGTTCATCGCCTCGGACCCGCACTGGGCCGCCAAGTTCACCGAGGCCGGCGTTCCCATCATTGGCGACGACATCAAGTCGCAGGTCGGCGCGACGATCACGCACCGGGTGCTGGCCAAGCTCTTCGAGGACCGCGGCGTCGAGCTGCTGCGCACCTACCAGCTGAACTTCGGCGGCAACATGGACTTCATGAACATGCTGGAGCGCAAGCGGCTGCAGTCGAAGAAGGTGTCCAAGACGCAGTCCGTCACCTCGCAGATCCCGCATGAGATGGAGAAGGCCGCGGTGCACATCGGCCCCTCCGACCATGTGCCCTGGCTCGATGACCGGAAGTGGGCCTATGTCCGGCTGGAGGGACGCGCATTCGGTGACGTGCCGCTCAGCATGGAGTACAAGCTCGAGGTCTGGGACTCGCCGAACTCGGCGGGCGTGATCATTGATGCGGTCCGGGCAGCCAAGATCGCCAAGGACCGCGGCGTCGGCGGCCCGGTGCTGTCGGCCGCCTCGTATTTCATGAAGTCACCGCCCGTGCAGTACAGCGACGACGCCGCCCGGGATCTGGTGGACAAGTTCATCCGCGGCGAAGTCGAGCGCTGACGCCCGCGCGGCACGACGACCGCCTGGCGCCGGACTGCCCGGGACGCGTTGCGGCCCGGGCAGTCGGCCGCGCCGCCCCGGCGGCAGGAACTGGCCCGGGCGGATCCGCCGTAGGCTGATGGCGTGCCCATCCTGGCAGCCCGCCGCGGCAAGCAGGCGGCCCGACCGATGCGGTGGCAGTTCGCTGCCGACCTGCGCATCGTGCTCGCCGAGCGGGACTTCCGGCGGCTGTTCGCCACCCGGCTCATCTCGCAGACTGGTGACGGGATCTTCAACGCCGGACTCGCCGCCTACGTGTTCTTCTCCGCGCAGATTTTCCCCAACCCGCTAGCCGCCGCGCAGGCATTCGCCGTCCTGTATCTCCCGTATTCGCTGGCCGGCCCGTTCGCCGGGGTGTTCATCGACCGCTGGTCGCGCCGTCAGATCCTGCTCTGGTCGGCGGTGATCCGCGCGGCGTTCGTCGCCGTGACGGCCTTCTTCATCGGATCCGGCACCCTGGGGCTGCCGCTGTATCTCGGCGCGCTCGCGGTGCTCGGCGTGAACCGGTTCTTCCTGTCCGCGCTGTCCGCGGCGCTGCCGCATGTCGTCGCCGGGGACAAGCTGGTGATGGCGAACTCGGTCGCGCCCACGTCGGGCACCATCGTGGCGTTCGCCGGCGGCCTGGCCGGCCTGGCGCTGCATTACGCCACCGGCGGCGGCCACCGCGGCTCGGCGGTCACCCTGCTCGCGGCGGGTGCGTGCTACCTGGCCGCCGGCGCGGCGGCACTGCGGATAGCCCGCGGCCAGCTCGGCCCGGACAGCGCGCCGGACGGCACCTGGCGGGCCGGGGTGATCCATGACCTCAGGGTCGTGGTCGCGGGGCTGGCGGCCGGGATCCGGCATGTCCGCAGGCGCCGCCAGGCCGCGGCGGCGCTGGCCGCAACCGGCAGCCACCGCTTCCTTTACGGGATCCTGCTGCTGATGTCGGTCCTGCTGTACCGCAACTACTTCTACCCGTCGGCCAGCGGCGACACCGCGCTCAGCCATTTCTCCCTGCTGGTCGCCACCTCGGCGGCCGGCTACGGGACCGCGGCGCTGGTGACCCCGGCCGCGACCCGGCGGCTGGCCAAGTCAGCCTGGATCGCCGCGCTGCTCGCGGCCGGCGGCGTCATCACCGGCCTGCTCGGCGTGTCGTTCCGGCAGGTTCCGTTCCTCATCATCGGTTTCGCGCTCGGCCTGGCCGCCCAGGGGGTGGCGATCTGCACGGCGACGATCCTGCAGCAGGAGGTTCATGACGACTACCGCGGCCGGGTGTTCTCGATCAATGACATGCTGTACAACTCGACGTTCGTGCTCGGCGCCGCGGTCTCCGCGGTCTTCATGCCGGCGGACGGCAAGTCCTACCCGATGCTGGCGGTGGTGGCGGTCGGCTACCTGCTGGCCGCGGCGGGCTACCTGATGCTGAGCCGTCAGCCACCAGCCGCATCCGGCCCGGCGAGCCCTTCGCCCGCCGCCCAGCGCAGCAGCTCATAAGTGGCGCGCTCCCGGCCGAGCGGCCCGTGTTCCGTCCGCAGCTCCAGCAGGTACGTGTAGGCCTTGCCGACCTGCGGCCCCGGCCCGATGCCGAGGATCTGCATGATCTCGTTGCCGTTCAGGTCCGGCCGCAGCTGCGCTAGCTCTTCCTGGCTGGCCAGCAGCGCGATGCGCTTCTCCAGGTCGTCATAGGCCCGGGCCAGCCGGTGCGCCTTCGCCTGGTTCCGGGTCGTGCAGTCCGCCCTGGTAAGGGCGTGCAGGCGGGTGAGCAGCGGGCCTGCGTCGGTGACATACCTGCGGACTGCCGAATCCGTCCACTCGCCTGACCCGTAGCCATGAAACCGCAGGTGCAGCTCGATCAGCCGGCCTACGTCCGCCACCGTGTCCTTGCTGAATCGCAGCGCGGCCAGCCGCGACCTGGCCAGCTGGGCACCGACCACCTCATGGTGATGGAAGGCAACCCGGCCGTCCGGCAGCAGCGACCGCGTCCTCGGCTTGCCGATGTCGTGCAGCAGCGCGGCCAGCCGGAGCACCAGATCCCGCCGCAGGCCGTACCGCCCCTCGAGGCCGATGGCCTGCTCCAGCACCGTCAGCGAATGCCGGTAGACATCCTTGTGCCGGAAGTGCTCGTCGGCCTCCAGCCGCAGCCTGGGCACCTCGGGGAGCACATACTCGGCCACGCCGGTGTCGACGAGCAGCGCGATGCCGCGGGACGGGCCGCCCGGGTCGGCGGCGAGCATGAGCTTCGCCAGCTCGGCGGAGATCCGCTCAGCCGATACCTTCGGCGGGACCAGCCGCGGCGCCAGCCCGGTCATGGCCGCGGCCAGCTCAGGCGTCGCGGAAAAGCCGAGCTGGGCGGCGAACCTGGCGGCCCTGAGCATCCGCAGCGGATCGTCGGCCAGCGAGTCCTCCGGCCGGCCCGGCGTCCTGAGCCGGCTGGCGGCCAGGTCGCGCAGCCCGCCGAACAAGTCCACCAGCTCGTACGAGGGCAGCCGCGCCGCCATCGCGTTGATGGTGAAATCGCGGCGGGCCAGATCTGCCTCTAGCGAGGTGCCGTAACTCACGGCCGGCTTGCGGGATTCCGGCACGTAATGCTCGCTCCGGTAGGTCGTTATCTCCACGACCGCGCCGCCCTTGCGCAGGCCCACCGTGCCGAAAGCGATCCCGGCCGCCCAGGTGGCGTCGGCCCAGCCAGCCGTGAGCTCGAGCACGCGCTCCGGCCGGGCGTCGGTGGCCAGGTCGAGGTCACCAGCGGGGCGGCCCAGGAAGGCGTCCCGGACGGAACCTCCGACCAGGGCAAGCGCGTGACCATGCCGGGCGAAGAGGTGGCCTAGCTCGGCTGCGGCCGGCGACGTCGCGGCGAGCAGGCGCGCGGCGGCCTTCCGCTGCTCCGGCCGCAGCGATGGAGAATCTGGCACGGGCATTGAGGGTAGGTCCTGCACGTAAGCTAGGGAAACCCGGGGAGCCCGGAGGAATCCGTGAAGGGCGCTCGAAGGACGCTGCCAGCCCGCCCGCCGCGCTACGGCCGGCTAGCCAGCTCGGCTGGCCGGCCGGCTGGAAACGGCCGCCTCCAGCCTGGCCCCGGGAACCCGGCCGGCCGCAATAGCATTTCGGCCATGCCCCGCCCGTGCCCCGCCTGCACCCGGCCGACCCTGGCGCCAGCCAGGCCGCGCGGCGACCGCCCCGGCCGCCCCGGCGGCCCGGCGCTGGCTTCGTTCTTGCAGGCCAGCGTGGTCCCGGAGCCCTGGTGAGGCGCCCGGCCGCGATGGCGGCAGCCATCGTTGCGGTGGCCGCGGCAACCATGCCAGCGGTCATCGCGGTCACGGCGGCAGGCCCGGCGGCGGCCGCCGCCACCGCCCCGGCGGCCCGGCAGCCCGCGGGCGGGCTGCCGGTATCGCTCACGATCAGGTCGGTCAGCCCGGCGTACCTGACGCCCGGCATGCCGGTAACGGTGACCGGGTCGGTCACGAATACATCCCGGGCGCCGATCAGGGGCATGACGGTGCGGCTCCGGTCGTCCCGGACGGCGATCAGCAGCCGGGACGGCCTGCAGGTCTATGCCGACGGCACGACCAGCGGGGCCGATTCCCCGGTGCCCGGCGCGGTAACGTCCATCCCTGGCCCGCTCGGCCCGCACGCGACGGCGGGCTGGCGGATCCGGCTGCGGGCCAGCCAGCTCGGCCTGACCTTGTTCGGCGTCTACCCGCTGGCTGCCGAGGCCGACAACGCGGCCGGCGCGGCGCTGGTCACCAGCCGGACGTTCCTTCCCTTCTGGCCAGGCAGGCGCACGCTCAACCCGGTGCGCCAGCACATCGGCTGGATCTGGCCGCTGATCGGCCAGCCCCAGCAGACCCCCTGCCAGGGCCTGCTGACCAACGGCCTGGCTACCAGCCTGGGCACCGGCGGCAGGCTGTCCGGGCTGCTCGCGGCCGGCCAGCCCTATGCCGACAGCGCGCATCTGACCTGGGCAATCGACCCGGCCCTGCTGGCCAGCGCGAAGATCATGACCGGGCCCTACCAGTCCGGGGCGACCGCCGCCTGCGCGGACCCGCGCAAGCGTCCGGCCAGCCAGGCGGCCCAGCGCTGGCTGGCCAGCGTGCGGTCGGCCACGGCCGGGCAGCCGGTCTTCGTCACCCCCTTCGCGGACGTCGACGTGGCTGCGCTGTCCCGCCATGGCCTCGATGACGACCTGGCCCGCGCGTTCGCGGCCGGCCGCGCCACGGCCGGCCAGATCCTGGGCCGGGACTTCACCCCGCCGGCCGCCCCGGCAACAGGGCAGGACGCCGCGCAGCGGCTGGCCGGGCTGGCCTGGCCGGCCGACGGGCTGGCCAGCTACGGCGTGCTGAACAGCCTCGCCGTCAAGGGGATCAGCACCGTGCTGCTGGGCAGCTCGACGATGCCGCCATCGCCCAGCCAGACCTTCACGCCCAGCGCGGTAACGACGACCCCGTCCGGGGTCGGGCCGAGAATGCAGGTGCTGCTGGCGGACGACACGCTGACCCAGATCCTGGGCACCGCCAATCACGGCGCGGCACCGCCGGGCGCATCCTTCGCGGTCGCCCAGCGCTTCCTGGCCGAGACCGCCATGATCGCCGCGGAGCGGCCCGCGCTCGTCCGCTCCATCGTGGTCGCGCCGCCGCGGCAGTGGAACCCGCCTGCCGGGCTGGCCACCCGGCTGCTCGCCGACACGGTAACCGCCCCATGGCTGCAGCCGGTCAGCCTGCCCCGGCTAGCCGACGCTGACCCAGGACTGGGCCAGGTGCCCCGCACGCTCCGGCCGGTGCCGAACAGGGACGAGCTCGGGCTGGCGCTGCTGCGCAGGGTCAGAGGGCTGGACCGGCGCGCAGCGCTGCTGCAGAGCATCCGGCTGCAGCCGGACCAGGCGCTGAGTGCCGCGGTGCTGGCCGTGGAGTCATCGGAGTGGCGCGGCGGCGGGAAGCGGGGGCGGCAGGCGCAGATCCGGCTGGCCCGGATCTCGGCGTACCTGTCCCGGCAGGAAAGCTCGGTCATGATCATCGGGCCGAACCGGGTCACGCTCGGCGGCCTGTCCGGCACCCTGCCGGTCTCCATCTCCAACGGCCTCCGCTACCCGGTCCGGGTCCGGGTCAAGGTGACCATCCCCAGCGGCGAGCAGATAACCGTCAGCTCGCCGCCGCCCCAGGTGAAGGTGAACGCCGGCGCCGAGGTGACGCTGAAGCTGCACGTCCGCGCGGCCACGGTGGGGTCCACCACGATCGGGCTCAGCCTGCTCACGCCCGGGGGCGCGCCGCTGCCGGGGCGCCCGGTGGCCCTGACGGTCCAGGCAACGCATTTCGGCACGCTCGCGCTCGTCATCATCGGCGCCGCGCTCGGCGTGTTCGCGATCACCTCCGCCCGGCGGGCCCTCACCCGCGGCCGGGGCGAGCAGCCGGAACCGGACGCCGACGGCACCGGTCCGGACGGCGCTGACCCGCCAGATCGGCCCGGCGTCGCCGGAAGAGCCGATACCGTCGTGACTGACCGCGCCGATGACAAGCATCCACCGGAGGATCCGGATGAGTACGCCAGCGCCCCCGGCAGGACCGACCGCCGCTGACAGCGGCAGCGGCCCGGAGACCGCTGGCCTGGACGCGGCGGCCCCGGATGCGGCCGGGGCGGCCGGGCGCGCGGCGGCCGCGGCAGACGCCAGCCTGGTCAGGTCCAGCGGCGTCATGGCCCTCGGCACGCTGGCATCGCGGGTCACCGGCTTCATGCGCACCGCGGTCTTCGGCTACGCGCTCGGCGCCGGCACCCTGGCTGATGCCTACAACAACGCCAACACGCTGCCGAATGTGGTCTACAGCCTGGCCCTCGGCGGCATCCTGACCAGTGTCGTCGTCCCGCTCCTGGTCAGCGCGGCCAAGCGGGATGCCGACCGGGGCCAGGCATATGACCAGCGGATGTTCACGCTGGGCGCGGTGGCGCTGGCCGGCATCACGCTGGTGGCGACGCTCGCCGCGGCCCCGCTGGTCGACCTCTACGCCGCGGCCGTGCACGGGTCCGAGCGGTCCGTCATGGTCGTGTTCGCGTACTTCTTCATCCCGCAGATCTTCTTCTACGGCGTGACCTCGCTGGCCGGGGCGATACTCAACGCCCGCGGGCACTTCGCCGCGCCGATGTGGACGCCGGTCATCAACAATGTGGTGGTCATCGCCGTCGGCCTGCTGTTCATGGTCACCGCGGGCCTGAACCTCAACACGGCCACGATCTCCCCCGCCCAGGTGCAGCTGCTGGGCATCGGCACCACGCTGGGCATCGTCGCGCAGACCGCGGCGCTGATACCCGCGCTGCGCAGGGTGGGCTTCCGCTGGCGCCCGAGGTTCGACTTCCGGCGGGCCGAGGTAGCGGAGATCCGGCGGATGGCCGGCTGGATGTTCGGTTACGTCGCGACGACCCAGGTTGCCTTCCTGGTCACGACCCGGGTGGCGAACGCGGCCGCGGTGCGCGCGCACCATCTGCACGGGTCGGGGTACACCGACTACAGCTACGCCTGGCTGCTCTTCCAGCTGCCGTACGCGATCGTCGGCATCTCAGTGATCACCGCGCTGCTGCCGCGGATGAGCGCGCATGCCGCTGACGGCAAGTACGGGCTGGTCAGCGGGGATTTCTCGACCGGCGTCAGGCTGTCATCCGTGATCGTGGTGCCCGCGGCGCTGGTGCTGGCCATGCTCGGGCCGCCGCTGGCCGAGGTGCTGCTCGGCTACGGCAGCATGTCGTTCGCCGACGCACGGTACCTGGGCGAGGTGTTCGCCGTGTTCTCGCTCGGGCTGGTCCCGTACATGCTGTTCCAGCTGCTGCTGCGGGTGTTCTACGCGTTGCATGACAGCCGCACCCCGGCCCTGATCGGCCTGCTGACGATGGCAGTGAACATCGCGGCCAACCTCATTGCCCTGGCCGTGCTGCCCGCCACGCACGTGGTAGCCGGGCTGGGGGCCGGCTTCGGCGCCGCGAACCTGGTGGGCGCGGTGGCGGGCTGGTGGATCCTGAGCAGGCGGATCGGCGGCCTGGACGGCAGGCGGATCGGCGTCAGCCTGGTCAAGATGCACGTGGCCGCCATCCCCTGCGTCCTCTTCGCGGCCGCCGTGACCGTCATGATCGGCGCGGTGGTGCCGGCCGGAACGCTGGCCGCGCTGATTACTGTCATGCTGAGCGGCAGCGGCGCGCTGCTGCTTTACGTGCTCTTCGCCAAGGCGTTCGGCGTCGCCGAGCTGACTGGTCTCAGCTCGATGGTCACCGCGCGGCTGCGCGGCTGACCGGCTCGCCCTGACGTCTCTCGGAGGTAACGGTTTGCGATGGTACGGTGCGCGGCCCGCTGCGAGCGCCATCGGCCCTTTAGCATGTTGTGCAGCGCCAGGATGCACTCCCGGCCGGCTGACTGCACGAGGCTCGGAAAGGAGGTCGAGGGCCTGGCCCGCTCTTGATGCGACCAAATGAGCACGTTCATCTCTGAGCCCGGCACCCGGCTCGGCGGCCGCTACCGGCTCGAAGACCGGATCGCCGCAGCTGGTGGCTGGGCTGCGTGGAAGGCCATTGACGAGATACTCGCCAGGGCCGTCACCGTTTTCACGTTCGCGCCCGGCTTTCCCCGGATCCGGGAAGTGGTCATGGCGGCACGGGCCGCCAGCAGGCTCTCGGATGCCCGGCTCACCCAGGTGTTCGATGTCGAGGATGACTGGGACCGCGCCTATATCGTGATGGAGTGGGCGGCCGGCGAGCCGCTCGACGACCTGGTGGCGGCAGGCCCGCTGGAGCCGGCTCGCGGCGCGCAGATCGTCGCCGAGGCCGCTGCCGCGCTATCGGTGGCGCACGCCGCCGGGCTTGCGCATCTCTGCCTGGTCCCCGGGTCGCTCCGGTGGACGCCGGGCGGCGGAGTCAAGGTTGTCGGCCTCGGCATTGACGCCGCGCTGACCGGCACGACTGCCGACGATCCTGCGCTGACCGACACCCGCGGGCTGGCCAGGCTGCTCTACGCCGCGCTGACCGGCCTCTGGCCCGGCCCGGACGGCGCGATGCTGCCGACCGCGCCGATGGCCGACGGGCAGCCCTGCAGCCCGAGGCAGGTCCGCGCCGGTGTCCCGACGGCTCTCGATGACATCACCTGCCGGGCGTTGTTCCAGCAGGAGCGCCGGGGCGGCACGGCACTAACGACGCCCGGGCAGCTGGCGGGCGCGCTGGCGGCGGCCATCCCGCCCGCCCTGCCGCCGAAGGCCGCCCCGCCGAGGCCGCCGGCCAGAGCCATGCAATTCGGCCAGACCGGCCCGATGGCGGCCAGGGACGGCGAGCACTGGCCGCTTGACGGAGTCGCGTCCGGGCAGCGTGACCGGACCCGGTACCCGGCGTCCGGCGGCCGGCCGCCGGTGTCGAAGGTCAATGTCGGCGTCATTACCGTGCTGGTGCTGGCCGTCGTGGCCGCGGTGACCGCGGCCGCGCTCGTGCTGCGGCCCGGGCACCCGGCCGCCCGGCATGGCCGCCCTAGCGCCGCGGCACGGCCGTCAGCGAGCCCATCGACCTTGCTTCTTACCCCGCGCCGTGCGCGCGGATTCGACGAGACGAGCTCGCACGCGGGCCTGGCCATCGACGGCAACCCGGACACCGCGTGGCAGACCCAGTTCTACCTCGGCAATCCGGTGTTCGGCGGCCTCAAGACGGGTTCCGGGCTGCTCCTTGACATGGGCAAGCAGGTCAAGCTGAGCTCGGCCACCGTCCAGTTCGGGCCGACCTCCGGTGCCGACGTCGCGATCGAGGTGGGCAACGACGGCAGCCGGAGCCAGGCATCGCTCAGCACGTTCAAGACCGTCGCGCAGGCGAACGGGCTGAGCGGAACGCACACGTTCCAGGCCCGGTCCGCGGCCACCGGGCGGTACGTGCTCATCTGGTTCACCCGGCTGCCACCGCAGGCAGGCGGGCCGAAGAACCAGTACGAGGCCGAGATCTTCAACATCATCATGAGAGGCTCGGGCTGATCGGTGCCCGCGGCCGCAGGCCGGCCCGGGCCAGCGCCAGGGCCAGCCAGGCCGGCCTGGCCGTGCGGCGGCCGCCCGCGGAGGCCGAGGGGAGGACGGCGACGGAACCGCATGAGCCGGCCGGGCCGCAGGCGCAGCCTTCCCGGTCCGGGCCGGGCGTCGCGCCGGACGGACAGCCGCCCGATGCCGAGCTGCTCCGGCGGCACGTCCAGGGCGAACCTGACGCGTTCAGCCAGCTGTTCCTGCGCCACCGTGACCGGCTGTGGGCTGTCGCAATGCGTACCCTGGCGGATCCCGAGGAGGCCGCCGACGCGCTGCAGGACGCGATGATCTCGGCCTTCCGGCGGGCGGACAGCTTCCGCGGCGACTCCGCGGTCACCACCTGGCTGCACCGGATCGTCGTCAACGCCTGCCTTGACCGGCTGCGCCGCAGGGCCGCGCGGCCGGTGGCCGGCCGCACCGACGAGCAGACGCTGGACAGCCTGGCGCTGGGACGAGCCATCCCGGATCCGTCCTCGGCCAGCGACACCACGATCGATGTCCGGGCCGCGCTGCACTCGCTGCCGGCTGACCAGCAGGCAGCGCTGGTACTCGTGGACATGCTCGGCTATCCGGTGGCCGACGCCGCCGAGATACTCGGGATTTCCCCGGGCACCGTGAAGAGCCGCTGCGCCAGGGGCAGGGCCCGGCTGCTGCCGCTGGTAGCGCACCTGCGCGGGACAGCCGGCCCGGCTGTCCCGGCGGCAGGGAACCGATCAGCCGCCGGGAACGTCTCACCTGCGCAGGGAGGGGGTGACGACCAGCCATGACCCGGCACATCGGCGCGGAGGATCTCGCCAGGTACCGCGAGCGGGACCTCGGCCGCCGGAAGACCGCGCGAATCCGGGGTCACCTGGCCCGTTGCCCGCGCTGCATGGCCCTGGACGAGGACCTCGCCAAGGTCACTTCCCTGCTGGCCAGCGCGCCGACGCCGGCCGATGCCGGACCAGGTCACCGCCCGGATCCAGGCGGCGCTGATGGCTGAGGCGGCCAGGCCGGCGCTGGCCACCGCGGGCGCCCGGCCGGGAGCGCCGCAGCCGGCTGAACCGGCCCGGCGCCAGTCGCGGCACGCCGCCGGCCGGGCAGGCGGCAGCCGGCGCTGGCGCCTGCCCGAGCTCCGGTCGCAGCTCGCGGTCCGCGCCCTGGGCGTCGCGACCGCAGCCGCCGTCATCGCCGGCGGCGCCTACGGGATCAGCCAGCTTGGCCCGGCCGGCCAGACAGCGACCAGTTCCAGCGCGGCGGGCGGTTCCGGCGCGGCCGGCAACGCGGCGGTCCCCCGGCCGGCCCGGGTCAGCGGCCCGGTGCTGCACTACCGCCAGGCCGGCCAGGCGGTCACCTTCACGCCGGTCTCGACCAGGACGAACTTCACCCAGCAGCAGCTCACCTCGCAGGCGGCCGCCGCGCTGCGGCACCCGGTGCGCAGCCCGCCCCAGTTCCATGGCCCCGCCATCTCGAACCGTCCCGGCGCGCATTCCGCGCCAGCCGTTCACGGCCAGTCCGGGCAGTCGTTCCGGGGCATCCCGGTCGGTGCCCTGCAGGGGTGCGTGACCCGGGTCTCCGCGGGCCGGACGGTGCTGCTCGTGGACGTGGGCCGCTATCAGGGCCGGCCGGCCACGGTCATCGTCGTGGCCGGCCCGGCGGGCGGCACTGGCGGCTCGCGGGTCTTCGTCGTCGGGCCCGGTTGCTCATCGTCGGAGAGCAACCTGATCGCCCAGGCGAGCCTGCCAGCGGCCGGCTGAGATCCCGGTCAGCCGGGAATCTCCGGGCCCTAGGATCGGTTGACGCCGATGCAACGAAAGAGGGGCAAGAAGTGACCGAGGTTCGGGATGTCATCATCATCGGGTCCGGGCCGGCCGGATACACCGCGGCTCTGTACGCGGCGCGCGCGCGGCTCAGCCCGCTGGTCTTCGAGGGCTCGGTGACATCCGGCGGTGCCCTGATGAACACCACCGATGTCGAGAACTTCCCCGGCTTCCCCGACGGGGTGCTCGGGCCGGATCTGATGGACGCGATCCGCAAGCAGGCCGAGCGCTTCGGCGCGGAACTCGTCCCTGACGACGTGACTGAGGTCGACCTGACGGCCAGCCCGAAGGTGGTCCGGGCCGGCGGTGACACTTACCTGGCCAAGGCGGTGATCATCGCGACCGGCTCGAGCTACCGCGAGCTCGGCATCCCCGGGGAGAAGCGGCTTTCCGGCCACGGCGTGTCCTGGTGTGCTACCTGCGACGGCTTCTTCTTCCGCGAGCAGGACATCGCCGTGGTCGGCGGCGGCGACTCGGCGATGGAGGAGGCCACGTTCCTGACCCGGTTCGCGCGCTCGGTCACCGTCATCCACCGCCGGGACGCGCTGCGCGCCTCGAAGATCATGCAGGATCGCGCGATGACGAACCCGAAAGTCCGGTTTGCCTGGGACAGCGAGGCCACCGAGGTGATCGGCGAGGACCGGGTGACCGGGCTGAAGCTCCGCAACGTCAAGACCGGGGAGGAGAGCACGCTCGACGTCAGCGGCATCTTCATCGCCATCGGGCATGATCCGCGCAGCGAGCTGTTCACCGGGATGCTGGCCACTGACGCGGACGGATACCTGCTCGTGCAGCAGCCGTCCGCGCGGACGGCCATCGACGGCGTCTTCGCGGCCGGGGACGTGGTGGACCATACCTACCGCCAGGCAGTGACAGCCGCCGGCACCGGCTGCGCGGCAGCCCTGGACGCCGAGCGCTGGCTGGCCGATACCGAATCCTGAGGCGGCAGGTCCCGATCATTCATATCGCCAAGCTAGGAACGAAGGGAAGTGCGCACTGTGGGCGCAACCAAGAAGGTGACGGACGCAAGCTTCGAGCTTGACGTGCTGAAGAGCGAGAAGCCGGTCATCGTGGATTACTGGGCCGAGTGGTGCGGGCCCTGCCGCCAGGTCGCGCCGGTCCTGGAAGAGATCGCCAGCGAGCACGCCGACAAGATCGACGTGGTCAAGCTGAACGTGGATGAGAACCCGGTGACCTCGCAGCGGTACGGGATCATGAACATCCCGACCCTCAGCGTGTTCTCCGGCGGCGAGGTCGTCAAGGAGATCGTCGGCGCGAAGCCGAAGTCCGCCCTGCTCCGTGAGCTGGCCGAGTTCATCTGACCATGGTTAGCGTGGCTGGCGGCCGGTGCCGCCAGCCAGGTTCACTGATTTCAATGCCACGCTGGCGAGTGAGTAGCTGGCCGCACTATCGGCTGCGGGTAAGTAATGACCAGCGGCGACCCGTCGAGCCAGCGCGCGGAGAGCACGGGCCAGCCCAATCATCATTGACGTCTTGGCTGGCCTGTCCGGCGTTGTGCTTACCGGCCGCGTACAGCCGCCGGCCGGGCCCAGCGTCCGCCGGGCCCAGCATGCTGGCGGCTAGGCCAGCCGGAAGGCGCGCTCCGGGCTCATCGAGCCGAGCAGCCGCTCCAGTGCGACCTCCACGTCCTCCCGCCAGGAGAGGGCCGTCTTCAACTCCAGCCTCAGCCGCGGGTAGTGCGGGTGCGGCCGGACCGTCTTGAAGCCGACGGCCAGCAGGTAATCCGCGGGAACGACGCATGAGAGCCCTTGCCATCTCAGGTCGCCGAATGCCTCAATGGCTTTCACGCCCCGTCGGGTCATGTCCTTGGCCACGCCTTGCACCAGCATCCGGCCGAGCCCGCCGCCGGCAAAATCACCGAGCACATGCGCGGTCATCAGCAGAACCGCGTCCGCGCTGACCGGGCTGGTCGGAAAGGCCACCGAACGCGGCACATATTGCGGTGGCGCATAGAGCATGTATCCGGCCGGAATGCCGTCAACGTAGATTATCTTCCCGCAACTGCCCCATTCCAGCAGGACGGAGGAGACCCACGATTCCTTCTCCAGGGCAGAATCCCCGGTCTCGACTGCCCGGGCGTGGCTCACCGGGTCAAGCTCCCAGAAAACGCAGCGGCGGCATTTCGGCGGCAGGTCATCGAGATTGTCCAGGGTGATACTGGCAAGACGACGCGACACCTGACACTCCCGTGTTCGTGACGGCGGCCCTACTGACGGGGATGCCGGCAGTACCGGCGTGGCCCGGGCCGTCCCGTCATCGCATATGGTACCCACGGCCGGCCCGTCCGGCCGACACCTTCAGGCCGGCCCGGGCCGCCCGGCGGGCAGTCCAGGGAGGCGGCCGGATGATCGCTAGGCTCGGCGGATGACGGCCTACCGTAGCTTCGGAAGTGACAATCACGCCGGCATCCACGATGCCGTCCTGCGCAAGGTCGGCGAGGCGAACGCGGGCCGGGTGCCAGCGTACGGCGGCGACGAGTGGACCGCGCTGGCGACTTCGCGGCTGCTTGCGGAGTTCGGCGCCCGCGGCGGCGTGTACTTCGTCTTCAACGGCACGGCCGCCAACATCCTCGGGCTGAGCCTCCTGGTCCGCCCGTTCGAGGCGATCATCTGCGCGGAGAGCTCTCATCTCAACGTCGACGAATGCGGCGCTGCCGAGCGGGTGCTGGGCAGCAAGCTGCTGCAGGTCCCGGCGCCGGACGGGAAGCTGACCCCGGGGCTGGTGGCCAGCCGGCTGGCCGGGCGCGGGGATGAGCACCGCGCTCAGCCGCGCGCTGTCGCCATTGCCCAGGTGACGGAACTTGGTACCTGCTATACGCTGCCGGAGCTGGCCGAGCTCGCCGGATTCTGCCGGGCCAATGACCTGCGGCTGTACCTGGACGGCGCGCGGCTGGCCAATGCCGCGGCCCGGCTCGGCTGCCAGCTCGCGGACATCGCGGCGCATGCGGACGTGCTCAGCTTCGGCGGCACCAAGAATGGCGCGCTCGGCGCGGAAGCCGTCATCGTGATGAGTGCCGAGCTAGCCGCCGTGGTGCCGTTTCAGCGCAAACAGCAAATGCAGCTGGCGTCGAAAATGCGGTACCTCGCTGCGCAATTCCTCGCGCTGCTGGAGGACGAGCTGTGGCGGCGCAGCGCGCGTCATGCCAATGCGATGGCCGCCCGGCTCGCCGACGGGATCAGCGACCTGTCCGGAGTGCGGCTGCGCCATCCGGTTGATTCCAACGCGGTGTTCGCCGCCCTGGATGCCGGGCACATCAGCGCGCTGCAGCGCGACTGGGACTTTCACGTCTGGGACGCCGCCGAGAACGTGGTCCGCTGGATGACGGCATTCGACACCACCGAGGCGGAGGTAGATGCGTTCGTGGCTGCCGTTCGCACGGTGACCGGCGCGGGCTAGCGGCCAGTGCGAGCCCGGCGCCGCCTGCACATCGTGCCGGACGCCGCGCCCGGCACCGCGACCGGCCGGGGCTCCCGGCATGCGGCGGGCCTGGCGGGCATAGCCTGCGCTAGCCGGCCGGGCCAGGCGCTCGCACCCTTCCGCGGCCACCGTCCCGGCACGCCAGGCTGGCGCCGGATGCCCGGCCCGCCGGGCGTGCCCGGCTGGCGCCGCCTGGCCCGTTAGGAAATCTGGTCATGGACCTGGCGGCGGCGCGGCCCTGGCCGGCCGGCGGGCGAGCGGCCGCGGCGGCGCGGCCTGATCGCCGTTTCACGTGAAACGCTACCCCGACTGCGCCCGGGATGACCCGGGTCCGCCGGGTCCCGCTGCCGGGGAGCGCTCGGGCTCGGCCCGGCACCGGTTGCTGGCCGCGTCCGGCCCGCGGTCACCGAGCGGGGCCGCCCGCGCCGGCCGCCGGGCGGCAGCGCGATCAGGCGCTCCTGGGCTGGACGGAGCCGGGTGACATCGCCTCGACGATCCGCTCAAGATCCTCGATGGACGCGAACTCCACCACGATCTTCCCCTTGCGCCGGCCGAGTTCCACCTTGACCCGCGTGTCGAAGACATCCGACAGCCGGTCAGCGAGCTTCCGCAGCGCGGGGGCGGCTGGCGGCCTCGCGGGGGCCTGCCTGCCCGGCTTGGCGGGCTGGGCGCCCAGCGCCACGATCTCCTCTACCGCGCGCACCGACAGGCCCTCCGCGACGATCCGGCGGGCCAGGTGTTCCTGCGCGCCAGCATCCGGCACGGCCAGCAGCGCCCGGGCGTGGCCCGCGCTCAGCACGCCCGCCGCGACCCGGCGCTGGACCTCCGGCGGCAGCTGGAGCAACCGCAGGGTATTCGAGATGTGCGGCCGGGACCGGCCCACCCGGCGGGCCAGATCCTCGTGCGTCGCGCCGAAGTCATCAAGCAGCTGCTGGTACGCGGCGGCTTCCTCGAGCGGGTTGAGCTGTTCCCGGTGCAGGTTCTCGATCAGCGCGTCCCGGAGCAGGTCATCGTCGGCCGTCCGCCTGACGATCGCCGGGATGTGGGCCAGGCCGGCCCGCTCGCAGGCTCGCCATCGCCGCTCGCCCATGACGATCTCGTAGTGTCCCGGCATGACCGCCCGGACGACCACCGGCTGCAGCAGGCCTACCGCGCGGATCGAGTCGGCCAGCTCATCGAGCGCGTCCTCGTCGAACACCTGCCGTGGCTGCCGGGGGTTCGGCGTGATCGCGCCGGCCGGCACCTCGTCGAAGTAAGCGCCAACCCGGCCTGCCTCATCCGGCCCGGCCCCGGCCAGGCCGGCCATCGGGACGCGCCCGGCGGCTGCGCCGGCCGATTCCGCCGCGTCCGCGGCCGACGCCGTCGGGATCAGGGCACCGAGTCCCTTACCCAGTCCCCGCCTCTGCTGCGGCATTGCCTCGCCTCTCTCAAGTCTCCGCGCCCGGCCGGCGCCCCGCGCCCGGCCGGATCCGCCAGCCGGGCCGGCCGGCGGGGCGCCCCGGCCGCCGTGGCTTGCCACCGCAACCCGGCCGCCGCGCGCCACCAGCCGGACCACCTGCGCTGCGGCCGCCGGTCCGGCCGCTGCTGCCGGTCCGGCCGCTGCTGCCAGCCCGGCCGCTCCCTGCGGAATCCATCCTGCCAGCAGCGGCGCTGCGGCAGGCGCAATCGGCCGTGCCGCGGGCACTACCGGCCGTGCTGCGGGCGGGGCACCACCGGCCGTACCGCATAAGCCAGCCAGCGCCAGCCTCACCGCACCGCCGGGGTTGCCCGGTACGCCATCTCCCGCGCGGCCTCAAGGTAGGCCACCGCCCCGCTGGAGCCAGGATCGTAGGTCATCACCGACTGCCCGTAGCTCGGGGCCTCCGAAACCCGGACGCTCCGCGGGATCACGGACGCAAGAACGATGCCGCCGAAATGCTCCCGTACCTCGTCCGCCACTTGAGCGGCCAGCCGGGTCCGGGCGTCATACATCGTCAGCAGGATGGTGGACACGGAAAGGGCCGGATTCAGGTGGCTCTTCACCAGGTTCACGGTCCGGAGCAACTGCTCAAGCCCTTCGAGCGCGTAATACTCGCACTGGATGGGGATCAGCACCTCCGGGGCGGCGACGAGGGCATTCACCGTCAGCAGGCCGAGCGACGGCGGGCAGTCGATGATGATGTAGTCAAGCTCAGAAGTGCTGTAACCGCCGAGCGCGCGGCTGAGCCGCGATTCCCGCGCGACCAGCGGGACCAGCTCTATCTCCGCGCCGGCCAGGTCGATGGTCGCCGGGGCGCAGTACAACTGCGGCAGGCCAGCCACCGGGCGGACGATCGCACTCAGCGGCCGGTCCTCGACCAGCACGTTGTAGACGGACGGAGTTCCGGTGTGATGATCGACGTCCAGCGCGGTGGAGGCATTGCCCTGCGGGTCCAGGTCCACGACGAGCACCCGGCAGCCGTGCATGGCGAGGCTGACCGCCAGGTTCACCGCCGACGTCGTCTTGCCCACCCCGCCTTTCTGGTTCGCGATCGTGATAATCCGGCAGGCGGCGGGCCGCGGCCAGGCCGGGCCGCCAGACCTCGCCACGAGCGCGGCCTGGGCCGCCCGCGCAATCGGCGTGTCACCTGGCTGGGCCGGCTGCGGCACCCGGTCCACATTGGCGTCCCGGCGGCGATGCCCACCGGGCGGACGGGGATGGCCGCCGAGCCCCCCGGGCCCCGCGGGCACTGAGTCCTCCCCGGCAGCCGGGTTCCGGCCAGGCTGCGAAGGAGCGCCGCCCGCGGCAGCGGGCCCGGGCCGGCCAGCCGGCGCCGCATGCCCGGCATGACCGATCCGGCGGCCGCGCCCGCGCGCCAGGTCCTCCGCCATCTGGGCCTCGCCCTCCCGCCTTCGCGCGGTGCTCGCTGGAACGCCGGCCATGCCGGTTTCACGTGAAACCAGAGCCGGCCGGACTTCCGCGGCCGGCCGCGGGGGTGCGGATTGCTGCTGACCGCCGGGCCAGCCCGGCTCAGGCAGGTCGCGGCCGGCCCGCGGCCGGGCAGGCGCCGCCAGCGGCCGGGCAGGCGCGGCCGGCGGCCGGGCAGGCGCGGCCGGCGGCGGCCGGTCCCGGTGCGCGGGCCAGCCGAGCCCGCGCTGGCCCGCGCCGCGGTCGGCGGCAGCCCCGGGCGACCCGGGCACCGCCGCGCTGCCCGGGAGCACCGCCGGCCCGCCGGCTTCCTGCTGACCCGCCGCTGGGTCGCGCCCGGCGGGCTGCGCCGGCCATCCCAGGCCCGGCACTGACGCCATCATCGCGATCCTCTCCTCCCGGCGGCCTGCCGCACGAACCTGCACCCGCTCCAGCTCCGTTCCCGCCACCGCGCTCCGGCCGTGCCGCCGGGCCCGGTGCCGCCGGCCCGGTGCCGCAGCCCGGCCGCCCCGGCCGGAGCAGCCTGCCACGGCCATCGCTCAGCCCCGGCCCCTGCGGCCGTGGCCGGCCCGGCGCGGAGCGCCGCGCGGCCGCCCAGCGCCACGGCCGGCCAGGCGCTGACCGCCGGGACCCAGCCCATCGGCAGCAGGACCGGCGGGGCGCCGGATCCTGACCGCGGGCTGCCCGACGGTGAACCGGACCACAGTCGCAGCCGGATCGACCCTACCGCGTCCGGCACGCAGAACCTGCACGTCCCGAACGCCCAGCCGGCGCAGCTCCGGCCGTGCGCGGCTCACTTCGGCCGCTGCCCCGGCTCCCTTGATCGCGAGTACCAGGCCGCCTGGCTTAGCCAGCCCGGCCGCGAGAGCCGCCAGCTTATGCATCGGCGCTACCGCCCGCGCGGTTACCACGTCCGCGGCCAGCCGGCCGGCGAGTTCCTCGGCCCTGCCCCGCAGTACCGCCGCGTTGCCCAGGCCGAGGGCCTGAACGCATTCCGTGAGGAACTCGGCTCTCCTGGCCATCGGCTCCAGCAGCGTGACAGTAACGTCCGGTACCAGCATCGCCAGCACGATCCCGGGCAGCCCGGCACCGGATCCGAGGTCGATGAGCGCGCTGCCGGGCGGCACGAGCTCGGCGATCACCGCGCAGTTGAGCAGGTGCCGCTCCCAGAGGCGCGCGGCCTCGGCCGGCCCGAGCAGCCCGCGCTCTACCCCGGGTCCGGCGAGCAGGCTGGCGTACCGCTCGGCCAGGCCGAGCGCGGGCCCGAAAATCTCGGCGGCGGCCGGCGGCGGCGGGCCGGGGGATGGCGGCACGGCAGCCAGCGGCGCGGCCGGCCGCCGCAGCGGGGCCGGCTCCTCGGGCATGGACATCGGCACTCGACCCTGACTTTCCGGCCGGCTCGGCCGGCCGTCCCGGAGGCCGCCCGCGGGCGGGGGCTGCGTGGGCTTTCGCCGGTACGCGGACCAGCAATGCCGGACCAGGCAATGCCGGACCAGGCAGTGCCGGACCAGGCGGTGCCCGGACCAGGCGGTGCCCGGTCCGGCAGCATCCCGGCATCGGCCGGGCCGGCCCGGGCGGCTGCCCGGCCGCCGGCCGCCGGCGAGGCCTAGCTGCCCGGCAGGACGACTACCCGCCGGTCAGGCTCCTCGCCTTCCGACTCGCTCCGCAGCCCGGCTGCCGCGACCGCGTCGTGCACCACTTTCCGCTCGAACGGGTTCATCGCGCCGAGCTTCTTGGCGACGCCGGTGCGCCGCACCTCGTCGGCCGCTGCCCGGCCCGCCTCGGTCAGCTCGGCCCGGCGCCGCTGCCGGTACCCGCCGACGTCCAGCATGATCCTGGTCCGTGCGCCGGTCTGCCGGTGCACGGCCAGCCTGGTCAGTTCCTGCAGCGCCTCGAGCACCTCGCCGCGGGAGCCGACCAGCTCGTCGAGCGTAGCTCCGACCACTGACACGAGCGCCCGGTCGCCTTCCACGTCCATGTCGATGTCGCCGTCCAGGTCAGCGACATCGAGCAGGCCCTCTACGTAGTCCGCGGCGATCTCGCCCTCGAGCTCCAGATCGGCCAGGTCCACGTCGGCAGCCGCCAGGCCGGCCGGCTCTTCCTCCGCCGCGGGCCCGGCCTCGGGAGGGCCGTCCGCTGGCACCGCAGCCGTCTCGGCGGCGGCATCGTCAGCCGGATACCGCTCTGCGGCTGCTCCGTACGGCTCGGCGACCGCGTTCTCCCCTTGCGTCACTACCGGGCCCTCCTACTGTCGGGTCG
Source organism: uncultured Actinomycetes bacterium (assembly GCA_963786975.1). Taxonomy (GTDB): domain Bacteria; phylum Actinomycetota; class Actinomycetes; order Streptosporangiales; family Streptosporangiaceae; genus Palsa-506. Next base: position 632,891 of record CAWBBE010000001.1, read on the forward strand.
ACCTTTTCTGCAACCTGCGGAATCCCGGCCGCTCGCGCTACCGCTTGCCCGAGCGCTTGCTACGCGACTGCCGTTGCCGCTGCTGCCTGACGAGCTTAACCTCGGGTGTCTCCGGGGCCGGCTCCGGCTCCGCCCGGCCCTTTCCCAGCCGCCGGAGCACGCCGCCGCCGCTGCCGGAATCCTTGCCGTTGGCCGCAGCACCCGCCGCGCCGCTGGCGGGCTTGCCAGCAGACGGCTGCCGGGGCGCCCGGCCGGGCTTCTTGTCTCCGCCGGCGGCAGCAGACGGCTTGCCAGCAGACGGCTTGCCAGCAGACGGCTTGCCAGCAGACGGCTGGTCCGACCCGCGGCCACGGCCCCCGGAGCCGGCCCCGGCGGCCGGCCCGGCCGACCCGTTGGCCTCCGCGGGCGGCCGCAGCGCCAGCTTCGGCGGCACGGTTCCCACCGCCGGCACGGTCCCGGCCGGGCCGGCCGGGAGCGGCTGCGGGTACCGCATGAACAGCACGTACTGCTGGCCCAGCGTCCACAGGTTCGTCGTCACCCAGTACAGGACCAGCCCGAACGGCCAGTACAGCCCGGACAGCGCGAAGAACGGCATGATGTACGCCATGTACTTCTGCGACTGACCCATCGGGTTGTCCGGGGTGGCCGCGGGCATCATGCCCCGCTTCATGCTCTGCCGCACCGTGAGGTAGGTGGTCACCATGCTCACTATCACGGTCAGCAGGATCACGATCCGCACGTGCAGCGGGGTGCCGGCGGACCAGGAACTTGTCCGCGATCGTCACGCCCAGGATCTTGGCGTGCTGGGCGCTGGCCACCATCGCGTGCGACATGCCGTACTTCGTGGGCTGACCGGGCTTCCACTCGGCGATCGCTTTAAGCACGCTGAACAGGGCGAAGAACATCGGCAGCTGAGCCGCGACCGGGAGACAGCCCATCAGCGGGTTGACGCCCGCCTCCTGGTAGAGCTTCATCATCTCCTGGTTAAGCGTCTGCTTGTCGTTCTTGTACTTCTTGCGCAGCACGGTCATCTGCGGTGCCAGCGCGGTCATCCGGCGGGTGGTGTGCATCTGCTTGATGAACAGCGGCACCATGATCAGCCGCATCAGTACCACGAGGAGCACGATCGTCAGCGCCCAGGTCCATCCGCTGGTCAGGCCGAAGATCGGGCTCAGCACGCCGTAGATGCGCGAGAGCACCCACGCGACCGCGTCATAGAGCGGGTTAAGCGGGTTCACCAGCTAGCTCCCTTGTGATCTCATCGACAGTGCACGTCCGCCGCCTCGTCGCGGCAACGCCGGCTTGCGGGCCGGCACCGGATCAAGACCACCAGAGTGGAACGGGTGGCACCGGCTCAGCCGCCTTAGCGCTAGCCAGCCGCCGCGCAGCGCGCCATGTGTCCGGATCGCCTCCAGGGCATAAGCGCTGCAGGACGGGTAGAACCGGCACCGCGCCGGAAACAGCGGGCTGATGAAGCGCCGGTATCCGCCGATCAGCGCGGCCATCAGCCGGGCCGCGGCCGACGGCCGGGCCCTGTCCTCCCGCTGTCCTGTCATCACCGACGCTACGTTCCGCCCTGCCGCCGCAGCAGTTTGCCGAGCACCAGGTCGAGTTCGGCGGCGAGATCCGCCTGGCGTGCGGTCGACGCCCGGGGATTGGCGCGTACCACAAGCAGGCTACCTCCAGGAAGCGACCCCAGGTACCCGCGGGCGAGGTGACGGAGCCGCCGGCGGACCCGGTTCCGCACCACCGCGGCACCCACGGCGCGGCTGACCACGAAGCCCACCCGGGCCGGATCATCGTGGCCGGGGCGTACCAGCAGGTGGCCGGTCAGCAGCGGCCGGCCCGCGCGGCGGCCGCGGCGGACCGCCTGTTCGAACTCGGCGCTCCGCCGCATCCTGGCCGCCGCGGGAAGCATTGCCTCGCCCGGGAAAGCTGGTATCCGCGCAGCTCAGACACTGACCCGCGCGCGGCCCTTGCGCCGCCGCGCGGCCAGCACGGCCCGCCCGGCCCTGGTGCGCATGCGCAGCCTGAACCCATGCGTCTTGGCGCGGCGTCGGTTGTTCGGCTGGAACGTGCGCTTGCTCACTGGGGCTCCAGTTGACGGTGCAGGTTTACAGACGGGGCCGGGGCCCGGCTCCGCCAGAGCCCGGCCCGTTTCAGCACAGGCGAAACTGGCGCCGGGGTGACCGGACCAATGAACGTTACGCGGACCGGCCGGTGGTGGTCAAACGGACCCGTGCCCGCGGCCCGGCAGGGCCGGATCGGCGCACCCGTCGCAGACCGTCGCGGGCCCCCCACAACAACGCTATTTGCGCCTCGCACACAGGAGCCGGGGCCTAGGCTGTGGATAGCGGTCCCGGGCGCTGGATCCGCGAGGGCTGGTTGACCGCCGAGTCATCGCCCGGCGGGGGCGCAAAGGAGCGGCCACAGGGCAAAACACGACGTGCACATCCTGTGGAAAAACCTGTTGAACACATGTGGGGGCTGGCGCGAGATGAACGGTCGATGAGCGAGGCAGACCTCGCGGAGGTGTGGGCCCGGTCCCTGGACGAGCTCGCCGAAATGCACATCGAGCCCGCCCAGCGCGCCTGGCTCCAGCTCACCCGGCCGCTCGGCCTGGTCGAGAACACGGCGCTGATCGCGACGCCGAACGAATTCGTCAAGGAGCAGCTCGAGACGAGGCTCCGGTCGCTGATCACCAATGCCCTGTCCAGGGAACTCGGCCGCAGCATCCAGCTCGCCGTGACCGTCGACCCGGCCGTGATCTCGGCCATGCCCGTGGCCACGGCCGGCCAGCAGCAGCCATCCGCGGCCGGGCCCGGCCCTGAGCACGACATGGAAATGGACCACCGGATGCCCGAGTTCGGCGACGGCCGCCTCACCGGCCGCCGCCGCCCGCCTGCCGCCGACCAGGCCGCGGGCGGCCTCGGGCCGCCGGACGGCCCCGGCATCGGCGGCAGGCGGGCGGCGGAGCACGACATGCCCGGCGGGATGGATCCGGTTACCGGCCGGCCGCGGCCGCCGGGGATCCCCGGACAGGCCGCGCCCGGCCAGGGGGCGCCGCGGCCGGGCCAGGCGCGGCTGAACCCGAAGTACACGTTCGAGACGTTCGTCATCGGATCCAGCAACCGGTTCGCGCACGCCGCGGCCGTCGCGGTCGCCGAGGCCCCGGCGAAGGCATACAACCCGCTCTTCGTCTACGGCGACTCCGGGCTGGGGAAGACCCATCTGCTGCACGCCATCGGGCACTATGCGCAGAGCCTCTACCAGGGCGTCCGGGTCAGGTACGTCAGCTCGGAAGAGTTCACCAACGACTTCATCAACATGATCAGGGACGGCAAGCAGGACGGTTTCCGGCGCCGCTACCGCGATGTTGACGTGCTGCTCGTGGACGACATCCAGTTCCTGGAGAACAAGGAAGGCACCCAGGAGGAGTTCTTCCACACCTTCAATACCCTGCACAACGCGAGCAAGCAGATCGTGATCTCGAGCGACCGCGCGCCTAAGCGCCTGGTGACGCTGGAGGACCGGCTGCGGAGCCGGTTCGAGTGGGGGCTGCTCACCGATGTCCAGCCGCCCGAGCTGGAGACTCGCATCGCCATCCTGCGCAAGAAGGCGGTGCAGGAAGGCCTCAACGCCCCGCCGGAGGCGCTCGAATACATCGCGAGCCGCATCTCCACCAACATCCGCGAGCTCGAGGGCGCCCTGATCAGGGTCACCGCGTTCGCCAGCCTGAACCGCCAGTCCGTTGACCTGCAGCTGGCCGAGATCGTGCTGAAGGACCTGATCCCCGAGGCACAGGGGCCGGAGATCACCGCCGCCACCATCATGGGCCAGACCGCCTCCTATTTCGGGCTGTCCATCGATGACCTCTGCGGCACTTCCCGGTCCCGCGTCCTGGTCACCGCCCGGCAGATCGCCATGTACCTGTGCCGCGAGCTGACCGATCTGTCGCTGCCGAAGATCGGCCAGCAGTTCGGCGGCCGCGACCACACCACCGTGATGCACGCCGACCGGAAGATCCGCTCCCTGATGGCCGAGCGGCGGTCCATCTATAACCAGGTGACCGAGCTGACCAACCGGATCAAACAGCAGGCCCGGTCCGGGTGAACGGTTACATAACCGTGCCCCGCGCGACAATCAGTGCGCACAGGCTGTGGACAAACCTGTGGACGCGCTTGGGACAATCGGAGGACAACTTGAGCTGGCCGGGGGGTAACCGCCGGGCAACCGGCTGGCGGCACCGGGGTGTCCCCAGCCGCGGCCCGGCACAGCCGCCGCCCGGCACAGCCGCTGTGGACGCCCGCACCCGCGCTGACCTGCGGCAGCGTCCGATTTCCCCAGTGTCCACCGACCCTATGACTACTACGTTTCACTATTTCACTGAGATACCAAGTACCAAGCAGGCAGCCCGCCCGGTAAGCCGGGCCGGCCGCTGGCAGGTCCCGAGACCGGGAGGCAGCTTCCTGTGAAGATCCAGGTAGAACGTGATGTCCTGGCCGAGGCGGTGGCGTGGACCGCGCGCGCGCTGCCGGCCCGCCCGACCGTCCCGGTGCTGGCCGGGATGCGGCTGCATGCGGCCGCCGAGCTCACCCTGTCCAGCTTCGACTACGACGTGTCGGCGCAGGCCACGGTGCCGGTGACGGCGGAGGAGGAAGGCAGCGCGCTGGTCTCCGGCCGGCTGCTCGCCGAGATCAGCCGTAGCCTGCCGAGCCGGCCGGTCCAGATCGCCTCTGATGGCGCGCGCGCCATCCTCACCTGCGGAAGCTCTACCTTCACGCTGCTGACCATGCCGGCCGACGAGTACCCGGCGCTGCCGGAGATGCCGCCCGCGGCCGGATCGGTGGGCAGTGACGCGTTCGCTTCCGCGGTGAGCCAGTCCGCGACGGCAGCCGGCCGGGATGACACCCTGCCGGCCCTGACCGGCGTCCGGATCGAGATCGAGGGCGATGCCATCACGCTGATCTCGACCGACCGGTACCGGCTCGCCGTGCGCGAGCTGCGCTGGTCCCCGGCGCGGCCGGAGCTTTCCGCCGCGGTGCTCGTGCCGGCCAGGGCGCTGGCCGACACCGCCCGGTCGCTGACCTCGGGCGCGGAGGTCTCGATCGCGCTGGCCTTGCCCGGCGAGGCCGGATCCGGCGGGGACGGGATGATCGGCTTCGAGGGGGCCGGCCGGCGCACGACTACCCGGCTGCTCGGCGGCGAGTTCCCGCGGTACCAGGCGCTGCTTCCGACGCACGTCAATTCGGTCGCCGAGATATCCACCGGCCAGCTGGCCGAGGCCGTCAAGCGGGTTGCGCTCGTTGCCGAGCGCAACACCGCCGTCCGGCTCGCCTTCACGCCCGGCCAGCTCGTTCTCGAGGCGGGAACCGGGGACGAGGCGCAGGCAGTGGAGATCCTTGAGGCAAGCTATGAGGGCGACGATCTGTCGATCGCCTTCAACCCCCAGTACCTGCTCGACGGGCTGGCCGCGATCGACTCCGACATGGCCAGGATCTCGTTCACCGAGCCGGGCAAGCCGGCGCTGATAACCGGCAAGCCGGCGCCGGACGGCCAGCCGGACTACCGGTACCTGCTGATGCCGATCCGGCTCGGCGGATAGGGCCCGGCGGACAGGCATGGCCCGGCCCGCAGCCGGCCTGGCGGCCGGCCCGGCCGCCCCGGCGGCCGGCCACGTCAGGGCCGCCGCCGCCCCGGCCGGCCAGTAGTCTGCACTGCCGTGCACATCACCAGGCTCGCGCTCACCGACTTCCGCAGTTACGCGTCCGCGGAGCTGCGCCTGGCGCCCGGCGTGAGCACCTTCCTGGGACTCAACGGGCAGGGCAAGACCAACCTGGTCGAGGCAGCGGCCTACCTCGCGACGCTGGGCAGCCACCGGGTAGCCAGCGACGCGCCGCTGATCCGCCGCGGGGCAGAGCGCGCGATCCTGCGCGCGATGGTCACGTCGGATGCCAGGGATAGCCTGGTGGAGATCGAGATCAACCCGGGCCGGGCGAACCGCGTCCGGCTGAACCGGATGCCGCTATCCCGCCCGCGCGAAGTGCTCGGGACGCTTCGCTGCGTGCTCTTCGCGCCGGAGGATCTCGCCGTGGTCAAGGGCGACCCCGATCAGCGCCGCCGTTACCTCGATGACCTGCTGGTCGCCACCGCGCCGCGGTACGCGGGCACCAGGGCCGACTACGACCGGGTGCTGCGCCAGCGGACCGCGCTGCTGAAGTCGGCCCGGGCCCGCGGCGGCGGGCCGCCCGCCGCGCTCGATGCGTGGGATGAGCAGCTGGTCCGGGCGGGCGCCGAGCTGACCGCCGCCCGGCTGGCCCTGGTAGCCGCGATCCGGCCGCTGGTGGCGAAGGCATATGCGGCGGTGTCCGGGGACGACGGCGCGACCGGGATGACGTACCGCCAGCCGTTCGGCGGCCCGGGCGAGCCGCCCGGCAGCCTCGCCGGGCTGCCAGGATGTGCTGACCGAAGCGCTGGCGGCGGCCCGGACGGCCGAGCTTGACCGCGGCGTCTGCCTGGTCGGCCCGCACCGGGACGATCTCGAGCTGCGGATCGGCGACCTGCCGGCCCGCGGCTACGCGAGCCACGGGGAGTCATGGTCACTGGCACTCGCGCTCCGGCTGGCTGCCTACGAGCTGCTGAGGTCGGGCGGCGGGGATCCGGTGCTGCTGCTCGACGACGTCTTCGCCGAGCTGGATGCCGGGCGCCGGGAGCGGCTCGCGCTGCTGGTCGGCGATGCGGAGCAGGTACTCGTGACCGCCGCCGTCACCGCTGACGTCCCGGCAGTGCTGGCCGGCCCGAGGTTCACCGTGGCAGACGGGATGATCAGCCGTGCCTGAGCGGGATCCGGACGGGGTGGCCGGGCAGCCGCCCGAGCCGTCCGAGCCGTCCGAGCCGTCCGAGCCGCCTGAGCGGGCCCGGCCATCCGCCGATCCGGCTGCCCGTGCGCAGCTTGCCCGCGAGGCCCTGCTGGCCGCGAAGGCGGACGCGGCGGCCAGGGGGAACTGGCCCGGCCGCCCGGCCGCCCGCCCGGCCGGGCCGCCGGCCGGTGCGGCGCGGGGCCGGCCGCACAAGGAGGATCCGGAGCCGCTGAACACGGCCATCGCCGGGCTGCTCGACGCGCGCGGATGGCGGCTGGCGGCCGCGACGGGCTCGGTATTCGGCCGGTGGGAGCAGATCGTCGGCCCGGAGCTGGCCGCGCATACCCGGCCGGACGGGCTCGCCGACGGCGAGCTGACCGTGACGGCCGACTCGACGGCCTGGGCGACGCAGGTCCGGCTGCTCGCCGCCACCCTGCTGCGCAGGGTCAACGCCGAGCTTGGCGACGGCGCGGTAAAACGGGTGAAAGTGCGCGGCCCGGCCGCGCCGCGGCGGCCCGGCCAGTGGCGGTCGCGTGATAGCCGCGGGCCGCGTGATACGTACGGCTGAGCCTGACGGTGCTCCCAGGTAAAATGGTAAGCGCACCGAGGCGGACGGCGGCGGGGGCAGGCGCCGCCCGCGGTGTCCGTTTCAGGAGGAGCTTCCACTTTGTCGTATGACGCACGCTCGATCACGGTCCTCGAGGGCCTGGAGGCGGTACGCAAGCGCCCCGGCATGTACATCGGCTCTACCGGCGAGCGCGGGCTGCACCATCTCGTTCAAGAAGTAGTCGACAACGCGGTAGACGAGGCACTCGCCGGATACTGCGACCGGATTGAGGTGACCCTGCTCGCCGACGGCGGTGTCCGGGTCCGGGACAACGGCCGCGGCATCCCGGTGGATGAGCACCCGGTCGAGCACCGCCCCGCCCTGGAAGTAGTGCTGACTACCCTGCACGCGGGCGGCAAGTTCGATGCCAAGTCCTACGCCGTCTCGGGCGGCCTGCACGGCGTCGGCGTGTCGGTGGTCAACGCGCTGTCCGCGCGGCTCGAGGTCGAGGTCCGCAAGGACGGCTACACCTGGCGGCAGTCTTACGTGCGCGGCGACAAGGTAACCGAGCTGCGGCGGGGCGAGCCGACCGAGGAGACCGGCACGACCATCACCTTCTGGCCGGATCCGGAGATCTTCGAGTCGACCGTGTGGTCCTTCGAGACGCTGTCCCGCCGGCTGCAGGAGATGGCGTTCCTCAACCGCGGCCTCGCGATCGTGCTGGCCGATGAGCGGCCCGATCACATCAACGGCGAGCCGCACATCGCCAGCTACTGCTACCTGGGCGGCATCGCCGACTTCGTCCGCTACCTGAATGCGTCCAAGGAGGCCGTGCACGCGTCGGTCATCGACTTCGGCGGCGAGGAGCAGGGGATCTCGGCCGAGATCGCCATGCAGTGGAGCGGCTCGTACTCCGAGTCCGTGCACACCTTCGCGAACACGATCAACACCGCCGAAGGCGGCACGCACGAGGAGGGCTTCCGGGCGGCGCTGACGACCATCGTGAACAGGTACGCCCGCGAGCAGAACATGCTGCGGGAGAAGGACGAGAACCTGACCGGCGATGACGTGCGCGAGGGCCTCACCGCGATCATCCACGTGAAGCTCGCGGAGCCGCAGTTCGAGGGCCAGACCAAGACCAAGCTGGGCAACACCGAGGCCAAGTCGTTCGTGCAGCGGGTGTGCAACGACCACCTGCGGGACTGGTTCGAGCGCAATCCCGGCGAGGCCAAGGCCATCATCATCAAGGCCACCCAGGCGGCCCGGGCCAGGATCGCGGCCCGCCAGGCCCGCGACCTGACCCGCAAGAACCTGATGGGCGGCTCGGGGCTGCCGGGCAAGCTGGCCGACTGCCAGTCCGGCGACCCGGTGCAATGCGAGATCTACGTGGTGGAGGGCGACTCGGCAGGCGGCTCGGCCAAGAACGGCCGGGACCCGAAGTTCCAGGCGATCCTGCCGATCCGCGGCAAGATCCTTAACGTCGAGAAGGCCAGGATCGACCGGGTGCTGAAGAACAACGAGGTCCAGGCGATGATCACCGCGCTGGGCACCGGCATCCACGAAGAATTCGACATCACCAAGCTCAGGTATTACAAGATCATCTTGATGGCGGACGCCGACGTCGACGGCCAGCACATTACGACGCTGCTGCTCACCCTGCTGTTCCGGTTCATGAAGCCGCTGATCGAGGCCGGGCATGTCTACCTGGCCCAGCCGCCGCTTTACAAGATCAAGTGGGAGGGCCGGAACCCGCCTGGCTACGCCTACTCCGATCCGGAGCGAGACTCCGTGATCGAGGCGGGCATCGCCGAGGGCAAGCGGGACCCCAGGCCGCGCGACGGCGTGCAGCGGTTCAAGGGACTCGGCGAGATGAACGCGAACGAGCTGTGGGAGACCACGATGGATCCGGCCCGGCGGGTGCTCCGGCAGATCACGCTGGACGACGCCGCCCAGTCCGACGAGTTGTTCAGCGTGCTGATGGGCGAGGACGTGGAGTTGCGCCGCGCGTTCATCCAGCGCAACGCGAAGGATGTCAGGTTCCTGGACATCTGACCGAGACAGGATCCATCCCGGCCTGCCGGCTCTCCCATGATCACCAAGGGCCGGCGCTGGACCGGGCGCCATATCCGCCGGGATCGGGTAACTGGTACTGGCTGAGAAGAGACGCGAAGTGACCGACGTGAATACGCCCGACGCCCCCGCGGAAGGGCACGACCGTACCGAGCCCGTTGACATCCAGATAGAGATGCAGCGCAGCTACATCGACTACGCGATGTCCGTCATCGTGGGCCGTGCGCTGCCGGACGTGCGGGACGGCCTGAAGCCCGTGCACACCCGCATCCTGTACGCGATGTACGACGGCGGGTACCGGCCCGAGCGCGGCTACTCCAAGTGCGCCCGCGTGATCGGCGAGGTGATGGGCCAGTACCACCCGCACGGTGACAGCGCCATCTACGACGCGCTGGTCCGGCTGGCCCAGCCGTGGGCGATGCGGATGCCGCTGGTGGACGGCCAGGGCAACTTCGGCTCGCCCGGCAACGACCCGGCCGCCGCGCATCGCTATACCGAGTGCCGGCTGGCCCCGCTGGCCATGGAGATGCTGCGGGACATCGACAAGGACACCGTCGACTTCCGGGACAATTACGACGGGCGCTCCAAGGAGCCGACGGTCCTGCCGAGCAGGTTCCCTAACCTGCTGGTCAACGGCTCGGAGGGGATCGCGGTCGGCATGGCGACCAAGATCCCCCCGCATAACCTGCGCGAGCTGGCGTCCGGCGTCCAGTGGTTCCTGGAGAACTTCGAGGCGACGGACGAGCAACTGCTAGAGGCCCTGATCGAGCGGATCAAGGGCCCGGATTTCCCGACCCGCGGGCTGATCGTCGGCCGCCGCGGCATCCAGGAGGCCTACCGCACCGGCCGCGGCTCGATCACCATGCGCGCCGTCGTCGAGGTGGAGGAGGACCGCCGCGGCCGCGCCTGCCTGATCGTCACCGAGCTGCCCTACCAGGTCAACCCGGACAACCTGGCGGTGAAGATCGCCGAGTTGGTCAAGGACGGCCGCGTCGGCGGCATCAGCGAGGTCCGCGAGGAGTCCAGCGGCCGGACCGGCCAGCGGCTGGTGATCGTGCTGAAGCGGGACGCGGTCGCCAAGGTCGTGCTGAACAACCTGTACAAGCACACCCAGCTGCAGGAGACCTTCGGCGCCAACATGCTGGCCCTGGTCGACGGGGTTCCCCGCACCCTGCGGCTGGACCAGATGATCAGGTACTGGGTCACCCACCAGATCGAGGTGATCGTCCGGCGGACCCGGTACCTGCTGCGCAAGGCCCAGGAGCGGGCCCACATCCTGAGCGCGCTGCTCAAGGCGATCGACCAGATCGATGCCGTGATAGCCCTGATCAGGGCCAGTGCCTCGGCGTCGGCCGCGCAGCAGGGCCTGATGGACCTGCTCGATATCGATGAGATCCAGGCCCGGGCGATCCTGGACATGCAGCTGCGCAAGCTCGCCGCGCTGGAGCGCCAGCAGCTGGTGGACGAGTACGAGGAGCTGATGGCGCAGATCGCCGACTACGAGAGCATCCTCGCCTCGCCGGAGCGGCAGCGGCAGATCGTCGGTACCGAACTTGCCGAGATCGTCGCCAAGTACGGCGACGACCGGCGGACGGAGATCATCGCCTACGACGGCGACATGTCCGTCGAGGATCTGATCGCCGAGGAAGACGTCGTCGTCACGATCACCCGCGGCGGATACGCCAAGCGCACCAAGACGGACCTGTACCGGGCGCAGCGCCGTGGCGGCAAGGGAGTCCGCGGGGCGCAGCTGCGGACCGACGACATCGTCGAGCACTTCTTCGTCACCACCACCCACCACTGGATTCTGTTCTTCACCAACAAGGGCCGGGTGTACCGGGCCAAGGCCTACGAGCTGCCGGACACGGCCCGGGACGCCCGCGGCCAGCACGTCGCGAACCTGCTGGCCTTCCAGCCCGACGAGCGCATCGCGGAGGTGCTGGCGCTGCGGGACTACGGCGTCTCCCCCTACCTGGTGCTGGCAACTTCCTCCGGGCTGGTGAAGAAGTCCAGGCTGACCGACTTCGACTCGCCGCGGGCGGGCGGGATCATCGCGATCAACCTGCGCGAGGACGACGAGGTGATCGCCGCCCGGCTGGTCTCGCCGGAGGAGGATCTGCTGCTGGTCAGCAGGCATGCGCAGGCGATCAGGTTCCGCGCCGGCGACGAGGCGCTGCGGCCGATGGGCCGCGCCACGTCCGGCGTCATCGGGATGCGGTTCACCGACGGTGACGAGCTGCTCGGCATGCACGTGGTCCGGGCGGGCGCTGACGTGCTGGTGGCCACCGGCGGCGGCTACGCCAAGCGAACGCCTTCCGACCAGTATCCGGTCCAGGGCCGCGGCGGCCGCGGCGTGCTGACCGCCAGGATCGTCGAGACCCGGGGCGAGCTCGTCGGAGCGCTGATGGTCCGGCCTGAGGACGAGGTGTTCGCGATCACCTCGGCCGGCGGCGTGATCAGGACCTCGGCCGCCGAGATCAAGCTGTCGGGCCGGCAGACCATGGGCGTCCGGCTGGTGAACCTGGCGGACGGCCAGAGCCTGGTCGCCATCGCCAGGAACGCGGAGTCCGCGGCAGCCGTCGTCGAGGCGGGCGCCGGGGACGGCGTGGACGATGATCCCGGTGCGGCCGACGTCGGCGAGCCGGCGGCCGGGAGTGCCGGATCTGCTGCGGAGACGGCAGCCGGGGCGGGCGCAGTTGCGCCGGACCCGGATGACCCGGACCCGGATGTGCCCGGCGCAGCCGGGCCGGGTACCGAGAATTAGCAAGTAAGGTGCGCTGGGAGTCCTGTTGCGAGGTAAAGCCCGGTAACGACGAGTCGCGGGGGGTACAGGATGGCCATAGATCGACAGACGCAACGCAGCGGGGGTCAGCCGCGTCTAATAGGTGAGGGCGCGGATGATGGTCGGGCTCTCGCGGACCACGACAGGTCATCTGGGGATAACCTCATGACAGGCGAGTTTCCGGAGGAGGACGACGTGGATCAGCGCGTGGAGCCACCGTCGTGGCTGCCCGACGGGGCGGCCCGAGATCAGGCACCCGCCGAGGACCAGCAGTCCGCGCTGGCGGATGCGCCGTCCGCAAGCGGGAGCCTGCCACCGCTGGCCGACGAGGTTGGCGCCGCAGCCGACCGGAACGTGATGGCGCCGCCGTATCCGGCTGCGGTCACCACGCCGCCGGCCGGATCCCGGCCCGATGACTTCGCCTTTCGGGGCCGTGACCAGCCCGGGAAAGGCGAAAAAGGCCCCCAAGCTGCCCAAGCCGCCCAGGCTGCCGAGGGTGGCCAGGGTCTCCAAGGCTCAGACCAGGCAGGCCCAGAACGGCGCGCTGCCGCCGCGCCGCGCCCAGCTCGCGGTGATCAGGCTGGAGCCCTGGTCGGTGATGAAGTTCAGCTTCATGATCTCGCTCGTCGGCTGGGTCGTGCTGTTCGTCGCAGTCGCCGGGCTTTACTACGTGCTGTCCAAGCTCGGTGTCTTCCACTCGATCGAGACATCGGTCTCCAGCGTCACCTCCGGCAAGAACTCCTCCGGCGTGCGGGCCAGCAACTGGTTCTCCGCCTCCAAGGTGCTCGGCTACACGATGCTGATCGGCGCGGTGAACGTGATCCTGATCACTGCGCTGTCCACCGTCGGCGCGGTGATCTACAACCTCGTCACCCATGTGGCCGGCGGCATTGAGGTCACGCTCAAGGAGACCGACTGACGCACCGGCCGGCGCTTGCGGTAATCTGTCCCGGCGGTGCACGGTATTCCGGTTCCGGCCGCCACCCCCGAGGGCCTGTAGCTCAGCCGGTTAGAGCGCTTCCCTGATAAGGAAGAGGTCGGAGGTTCAAGTCCTCCCAGGCCCACCCAGGTCAAAGGCCATATTGCTGGTCTGACCAGTTCGGCGCAAGAGCCAATGTCAGAGCCTAACGCTAGCCTTGCCGTATGGCAGTCAAGCGACGCGGGCGCGGCGAGGACAGCGTCTACTTCGACCAGGCCAACGGCTACTGGGTAGCGTCGGTGTCGCTCGGCTACTCCCCGGACGGCAAGCGCAGGCGCCGCACCGTCCGCGGCCGCACCAAGACCGAGGTCCGTGACAAGCTCCGGGAGCTCCGCGAGGAGATCGCCGTCGGAGTGCGGTCGCCCGCCGCGTACTCCGTGCGGCAGGCCATCGACGACTGGCTCCGCGACGGGCTCGACGGTCGGTCGGCCGCAACCGTCACCAAGTACCGGCATGTCCTCAAGCCGGTCCTGGAGCTCACCGGCCACGCGCCGCTGCGAGAGCTGACCGCGCACGATGTGCGGCACGCACTGACCGTGCTCGGCAAGGATCGCTCCAGCGCAACGGTGGCGATCGCGCACAACGCGCTGACCCGCGCAATCCGGCATGCCGAGGGCCGCGACCTGGTGCGCCGGAATGTCGCAGCGCTGGTCGACTCCCCGAAGGGCCAGGCAGGGCGGCCGTCGCAGGCGCTGACGCTGGACCAGGCGCAGAAGCTGCTCAAGACGGCAGGCGACTTGAAGAAGTACCGCCTTGGCGCGTACGTCTCGCTGTGCCTGCTGACCGGGATGCGAACCGAGGAAGCGCGGGCGCTGACCTGGGAGCACGTCGATCTTGACGGCCAGCCCGATGCGATCCCTCCGGCGCCGCCGAGCGTGGCCGTGTGGCGCTCGGTCCGCCAGAGCGGCGACACGAAGACCCGGAAGTCCCGCCGGACCCTCGCATTGCCGCAGGCGAGCGTCGATGCGGTGCGGGCGCATCGCAAGGAGCAGGCGGCCGACCAGCTCGCAGCGGGCGGCGCGTGGCATGATCACGGCTTGGTGTTCAGCTCGCAGACCGGGACGACGCTGGATGCGGCGAACATCCGGCGCCAGTTCCGGGAGATCACCGACGCCGCAGGTCTCGGCCGAGGATGGGCGCCGCAGGAGCTGCGGCACACGTTCGTGTCCCTGCTGTCGGCCAACGGGACGCCGGTCGAGGAGATCGCCAGGTTGGCTGGGCACTCCAGTACGCGCACTACCGAGGTGATCTACCGCCGGGAACTCCGGCCGGTGCTGACTCGCGGAGCCGAAGCAATGGACGCCATCTTCGAGTAGCCACGTTCGCGCTTATGCCTGGTCCGTGCCTGGCCAGGCGACTTCTGCCCATAAGGTCTGGCCGCCGGCGTGCACATCGTGGCCGAACTTGTCCGCGACGGCGACGATGATGGCCAGTCCGCGGCCGTACTCGGCGCCGGGATCGCTGTCGCCCGGCTGCGGGTGCCACTCGCCGGTGCCGATGTCAGAGACATCGATCCGAGCCCACCCGGTACCGGTGCGGATAGTGATGGTGAACTCCCCGCCCGGATAGCCGGAAGGAGTGTGCCGGATCGCGTTACTGGCTAACTCGGCGGCGATCAGTTCCATGTCGTCCGCGCGCGGCGTTCCGGCCAGGACGCCGCGCACGAACCGGCGTGCTGATGGCACGATGGCAGGCAGGCCGGGGAAGGTGACGGACGTATCCATTCTGAGTTTCTCCTTCCCGCCGCCGACACAAAGCTGAGTACTCAGCTTGCACCTGAGTACTCACCTTCGTCAAGCTTGGCGCGTGCCTCCGCCCACTTATCAGGTAATCGCCGATGATCTGCGCCGTGCCATCGTCGATGGTGACCTGCCCCCTGGCGGCAAGCTGCCCAGCCGTCACGAGCTGGCCCGCCAGTACGAGGTCTCTGACCGGGTGGCCGTCGAAGCCGTCCGGCTGCTAGTCGCCGAGGGATTCGTCGAAGCGAAATCCGGGTCGGGCTCGTACGTGCGGCACCGGCCGGAGATGCAGCGGCTGACCCGGTCCTGGTACACCACCCGCCAGGGCGGCTCGCCATTCCGCGCCGCGATGACCGCCGCGGGCCGCCCTGGTACCTGGGAGTGCTCCAGCGAGCGCGCCTCTATGACCCCGGCGATTGCCGTCCGGCTCGACGCCACGGCCGGCGACCCGGCCATGCGCAGCCGGTACACCTTCCTGGCCGACGGCGAGCCGGTGATGCTGTCCGTCAGCTGGGAGCCGCTAGAGCTGACCGGCGGGACCGCGGTCATGTTCCCCGAGGAAGGCCCGCACGCCGGGCGTGGCGTCGTCGAGCGGATGGTCGTCATCGACCAGCAGGTCACCCACGCCGAGGAAACCGTCAGCGCCCGCCCGGCCCTGGCCACCGAGGCAGGCCCGCTGAAGGCCAAGGCGGGCGCCTTGGTCCTGACGATCGCCCGCACCTACCGCACTGCCGAGCGCCCAGTCGAGACGGCCGACATCATCATCCCGGTGGAGCGCTACGCGCTCGTCTACGAAGTCCCAGTGCGGTAGGCGCGACCAGGCTACTGACCCGGCAACCCCAGTCCCACGTCGGCTTCAGGTCGCTTACGTTTGCTGTGCCCTGTCAAGTGTCCTATGCGGATCTGAGCCATCCGCGGCCACTGACCTGGGTGGCTCAGTTTGAGTGGCAAGCGCTTGTGGCTGCTGCGGGCGCTCGTCTGCCAGCAAATCTGAGCCAGTGGGCCGTTGCAGGCCGAAACCGGTGGGGGCCTCACCATCGCGGTGCCCAGCGCGGCGGAGCGCGGCGGAGCACGGCGGATTCAGTTCCCGCTCGCCCGGGCGTGGTCGGCGATGACGCGGCCGATGATCTGGCATGGGCTGTAGCGCCAGCCGAACCGGCGGGCTGCGGCCTCGCCACCATCACCGCCTTGTTTTTCGCCGCTGAGGGTGATGAGCGCTTTCCACAGGGCCCAGCCGCGGGCCCGGATCCAGGTGGCCTCGTCGAAGGGCAGGCCGCGCCGGAACACGGCGGCGGCCTCGCCAGAAAAGAACGTCCAGGCCATCACCAGGTCGCAGGCCGGGTCACCGACCGCGGCACAACCGAAGTCAATGACCGCGTGCAGGGCCCCGCCGGTGAGGAGCAGGTTTGAGGCGCTCACGTCCCCGTGCAGCCACACCGGCGGCTGCTGCCATGGGCTGGCCAGTGCTGTCTCCCATACACCGATGGCGGCCCGGGCGTCGATATCCGCTGCCAGCAGGTGAATGGACATGCGGGCCTGCTCATCCCAGGTAGTCAGCGGGCCGCCGCGGAAGGCGCTGTGCCACCCAGGCGGCGGCCCGCCGCTGGCGTCGATGGCATACAACGCGGCCAGGAACCCAGCCAGGTCAGAAGCGAAGGCGGCCAGGTCTGCGACTTGGCCCAAGCACGCAGGCTCGCCCTCAATCCAGCGATAGACCGACCATGGCCAGGGGAACCCCGCTGCGGGCCGCCCTAGGGCTACCGGCTCGGGGATGGGCAACGGCAGCTGGCCAGCGAGGACCGGCAGCCACCGATGCTCCTTGCTGACCTGTGCCACGTAATCCTCGCCGCTGGGAAGACGAATGGACAACTCGCCGCCCAGCCGGAACGTGGTGTTGTCCCATCCGTTTAGCGCGACCGGGACAACAGGCAGCCCTGCCCACTGCGGAAACTGTCGGGCGACCAGCCGGGCCGCGACCTCCGCGGTGATCTCGTCCCTGTCCATCACGGCGATCATGCCCCGGATGGCCATCCGGGGCATCCCCATTTTCAGCCCCGCCGCTGCACCGGTCTCGCCCTCAGCGGCTCGACTTGGACGGCAGAAACCCAAAGATGGCTCAGAAGCGCTGGCAATAGCTCAGATTCGTTGGCACAGGACCTTAAGGACCGTCGTTTCTCCTGTATTGCCTCGAAATCCCGTAATCCCTGCTCACTGCCCTGTTTATGCCTGCCCTGTTTCCCCCCTTCTCCCTAGCTTCCTGATCTTGTGCGCCCTCCTTGTCACCATGATCCTTAGCCGCACAGACCGTTGCATTATCCGAATGAGCATGGTCAGCTCCGCGGCGCAGCTGGCAGTGAGGGAGGTAGCCGGTGGCCGTGGTCGTCACCGTCGCCAAGGGCTACGACCTCGGCTACGTATGGAAGAACCAGGGCCAGGCCGCCGCCGAGCAGAGCACAGGCGGTTACTACATCAACGCTGCCCAGAGTGGGGAGCCACCGGGCCGATGGTGGGGTCCCGGCGCGGCCGCACTGGGCTTGGCTGAGGGCGAGATAGTCGAGCGGAAGCCGTATGACGCGGTCTACGAACAGGTAGATCCGCGGACCGGGGCCAAGCTCGGTCGAGCGCGTGGCAGCTACGCGAAGTACACCGACCACCTGGCCCAGCTGCGGGCCGCTGTGCCGCATGGAACGGCAGAACGGCTGATCGAGCTGGAGCGCGAGGCCGCGCAGGCCACCCGTCAGCCCGCCGCTTATACCGACGTGACGGTCTCGTTCTCCAAGTCCATCTCGGTGCTGCACGCCTCGATCCGGGAAAATGCCCGCCGGGCACGGCTGGCCGGGGACAAGCGGGCAGCTGCGTACTGGGCCGGGCGGGAGGAACGGTTCCAGGAGGTCTTGCACCGGGCTAACCGGGCCGCGCTGCGGTACGCCCAGCGGTGGGCCGGAGTGACCCGGACCGGCAACCACGGCACGCAGGTGGACGGCCGGGCGATGGGCCGGTTCGAGCAGGCTGGCCTGGTCGTGTCCTCGTGGCTGCAGGGCACCAGCCGGGACGGCGATCCCCAGGATCACGCCCACAACCAGATCGCCCGGATCGTGCGGACCGTCAGCGACGGGAAGTGGCGGGCGCTGGACACGGCCTGCCTGCGCGGCATCATCGGCGCCTTGCAGGCGGTCGCCGCCACGGCGGTTGAGTGCGAGCTGACGCGCGAGTTCGGCGTGCAGTGGGTTCCGAGGCCTGACGGGCGCGGCAACGAGATCCAAGGCGTCACGCAGGCGCAGATGGACGCCTACTCCAAACGCACCGTCCAGGTGCACGCGAAGGAACGCGAACTCGCCCGGGCCTGGGAGCGCAGGCACGGCCGCGCGCCGAACTCACGCGAGCTGTACTACATCGCCAAGGACGCAACTCTCCAGTCACGCAAAGGCAAGCACGACGGCGAGATCGACTGGGACGCCCTCGCCAGGCAGTGGGACGCCACGAGCGGCGGCGAGCTGGCCGGTATCGCCCCGGCGGTATCGAACGCGCGTGGCCCAGATCAGTCGGCAACGGCAGCAGATCGCGGTGACCGTGAGCCAGGCGCGCCGGTACCGGCCGGCCAGCTGTCTGCTGAGGCGCGGGTCCGGATAGTTCAGAAGGCCCTAACACAGGTGTCGGAGAAGAAGCCCACCTGGACGAGGCACGAGCTGGTCAGGCAGCTCGCCCTGGTGATGCCCGCGCAGACACGACAAATGACACCTGATGCTGCGCAAGATCTGCTGGTCGGTCTGGCTAACGAGGCTCTGTCCGGTGACATCGGCGATGTCGTCTGCACGGAGGCGCCGGAGCGGCCGTCGCTGCCCGGCTCGCTGCGCCGCGAACTGGACGGCCGCAGCATCTACACCCGGCCCGGCACCACGCGCTACGCCACCGCCGCGCAGCTGTCCACTGAGGAACAACTCCTCGCCCAGGCCCAGTCACAAGGAGCACCACGCCTACCGCGCGAGCTGGCAGCCGAACGCCTTGGCGCTGACGCAGGACTGCTGGAAGCACAGCTATACGAATGCGCGCACGACACACGCGGCCAGGTCACGCAGCGCGGACTACGGCTCGACCAGGCCGCCGCCATCTACCACGTCCTGACCTCCGAACGCACCGTCGAAGTAATCGTCGGCCCGGCAGGCACTGGTAAGACCCGCGCCCTCGCGGCCGCTGCGCAAGCCTGGGCACTGACACGCGGCAGCTCAGGTCAGGTGTTCGGGACCGCGACCTCCCAGAACGCCACCAACGAGCTTCGCAAGGCAGGCGTGCAGGTCGCGGCGAACACCACCCGACTGCTGGCCGATTTCAAGCGCGGCCAGATCCCGCTGGGCTCGCTGATCGTGGTGGACGAGGGCTCAATGGTCTCCTTCGCCCACTGGCGGCGCTCGTCAGCCATGCCGCGCGAAATGGCTGCAAGGTGGTGCTCGCTGGGGACCAGGAGCAGCTCGCAGCCGTCGAGGGCGGCGGCGCGATGATGCTCCTCGCCAACCGGCTCGGCTACGTGCGGCTCGCCGAGCCAGTCCGGTTCACTGCACAGTGGGAGCGGCAAGCCTCACTGCGCCTGCGCCAGGGGACACGACCGCGCTGGACGACTACGACCAGCACGGCCGCATCCTCGGCGCCCCGCCGGACGAGGCCATGGACCAGGCCGCCAGGGCGTACGTGGCCAGATACCTGGCCGGCCGGGACGTCATCCTGACCGCTGCGGACTGGGCGCGCTGCCGCGAGCTGTCCACCCGGATCCGCGACGACCTGATCCACCTCGGCCTGATTGACGGCGGCCGCAGCGTGCGGATAGCCGAGGGCGCCGATGCATCGGCCGGTGACCTGATCATCTGCCGCCAGAACGACCACGCGATCCAGGCTGGTGAGCCTGACCGGGCCCTGGCCAACGGCGACATCCTGCGGATCGAGGCCATCACCGAACACGGCGTCATGGTCCGCCGTCTTATCGATGCTGACCCTGCCACTGGGAGGCGGCGTTTCACCGCCCAGACGTTCCCCTATCCGGGCTACCAGTCCTGTGACCTGGCATACGCCGTCACTGGGCACTCGGCGCAAGGCGGCACAGTGCACACCGGGATAACGCTGGTCACTGGCACTGAGGATCGGCAATGGCTGTACTCAGCGATGACCCGCGGCACCCAGAACAACATGGCGTTCGTGTTCACCACACCGGCCCGACAAGCGGACCCGCAGCCCGGAACTCGCCCGGCACCCGAACTGGACCGCTACCGGCTCGCCCAGCAGAAACTGCGGGGATTTCTGCCCGCACAGCTCGTTCCCGGGCCTGCCAGCCCGGATCTGCGGGAGCAGGTCGCTGTGCTCGCCGATGTCCTGGCACGTGACGGTTCCGAGCTCTCGGCGTCCGAGACATGGAACCGCAACCTGTCCAATGCCGACCATCTCGGAACCCTGAACGTGATCTGGACTGCGGAAACCCGGGACGCCCAGAACGACCGCTACCGCGCCCTGCTCCTGTCAGCCCTCCCGCCCCAGTACCGGCCCGGACTGTCACACCAGGCGAAGTGGCTATTCCGGACCTTGCGGACGGCAGAACTGGCCAGCCTTGACCCCGGCGAGGTCGCCCGCTCAGCCATCGAGTCCCGCGACCTGACCGGCGCCAGAGACATAGCCAGCGTCGTCGACGCCCGCATTCGGCATCGCATCTACCCACTACTACCGCAACCGCAGCGCTCATGGTCCGAGCGGGTGCCGGTCCTGGCCGACCCCGAACGCCAGGCGTACCTCACCGAGATCGCGGCAATGATGGACGACCGCAAGCAGCGCCTCGGCCAGTTCGCTGCCGAGCACACGCCACCCTGGGCCGTCACCGCCCTCGGCCCGGTCCCCGGACAGTCGGTCGCCCGGCATGAATGGAAGCAGAAGGCATCCTCGATCGCCGCGTACCGCGAGATGTACGGCTACGACCACCCGGACGACCCCATCGGCCCCGAGCCCGCCAGCGACTCCCCCGACATGCGCACCGCCTGGCACGAGGCCTTCCGCGCGCTCGAGCCAGCCGACGGCCCGGATGTCCGCGGCATGCCCGATGGCCGCCTGTGGCTCATCCGCGACGCCTACACCGCCGAGACCCAGTGGGCCCCCCGGCACGTCGGCAAGGAACTACGGTTGCTCCGCCTCGGCGCGCAGAACGCAGAGCAGGAACAGATACGCGCCGAGGTGGAAGCTGAAGCCGCCCGCAAGCAATACGATCACCAGCGCGCCGCTGGGCACGACTTCAGGGCCGCCTCGTACCAGGCCATGGCCAACCTGTACCGCCAGCAGGAAGAAACCTTCGTTCAGGCCATGCACGACCGCCGCGAATGGGAGCAGGCCACCGCGGCATCCCGGCACGTGGCCATCGCCGCCGACACCGAACTACGCAGGCGCCGCCCCAATCAGCACATCGAACCGCTGCACTCCGCCGAGCCCATCCCCGCCAGCCAGATCGAACACGAGGAACTAACCCTGGCCCTCGGTGCGGACATCGGTGATATGGCCCAGTGGATTCAGGATCTCGCCGCTCAAAGCAAGGCATTCCGCGAGAAGCTCGAACACCGTCAGGGGCTCATGCTGCCCAGCGAGGACCCCGACCGCGAGCACTGCGGCCCGGCATTTCCGTTCCAGGTCATACCCGCCTGCGAGGCGATCCTCCAGCCGCCGAAATCGCGGACCATGCCATCAGCAAAGATCATGCAAGCCCTCCTGAAACGCGACGCTGCACCAGAAGCAGCGACATGACAGGCACATGGCGCATTATGCCGGAGTGGTGAGGCCGGCCAACGTCACGCAGACCCTGCCCGCAGTTGTCCGCTCTGAGGCGGCAGTCTTTGGCATGTCCGATGCGTAGGAAAGGTGCTCGCGGCGCTGGTGGTGTCGCTGCGCGCGGAGCTGGCGGAGACGCGGGCGGAGCTGGAGCGGGCGCGGGAGCGGATCGCTGAGCTTGAGGCACGGCTGAGGCAGACGCCGCAGAACTCCTCGAAGCCGCCGTCCAGTGAGGGGCTTGACAAGCCGGCGCCGCGGTCGTTGCGGAAGAAGAGCGGGCGCCGGCCGGGCGGGCAGGACGGGCATAAGGGACAGACGTTAACGCAGGTGGCCAGGCCGGACCGGGAGCTCCGGCATGAGCCGGGCTGCTGCGGGCGCTGCGGGGCAGGCCTGGCGGGACGGCCGGTGACCGGGGTAGAGCGCCGGCAGGTGCTCGACCTGCCGCCGGTCAGGGCTGAGGTGACCGAGCATCAGCTGATCGAGCGGGAATGCGCCTGCGGGCTGCGTACCAAGGCCGCGGCCCCGGAGGGCGCGGAGGCACCGGTGCAGTACGGGCCGCGGATCGCCGCGGTCATCGTCTACCTGTACATCGGGCAGTTCCTGTCGAAGAAGCGGACGGCGCAGGCGCTGGCCGAGCTGTTCGGCGTGCCGCTGTCGTCCGGGACGGTCGCCGCGCTCACCGCGCGGGCCGCCGGGCGGCTGGGCGGGTTCCTGGAGCATGCCCGCGAGCAGATCGCCGGCAGCGACGGTGGCGGGGTTCGACGAGACCGGGTTCCGGGTGGACGGGCGGCTGCACTGGGTGCACTGCGCCCGCACCGGCAAGTACACCCTGCTCATGGTCCACCCGAGGCGCGGGAGGCAGGCGATCGAGGCGATGGGCGTGCTCCCCTCGTTCGGCGGGGTCGCCGTGCACGACGCCTGGGCGCCGTATGACAGCTACACCGCGGCGGGCCACCAGCTGTGCTGCGCGCATGCGCGGCGGGAACTGCAGGCCGTCACCGACCTGGCCCCCGAGGGCCGATGGTGCTGGGCCACCCAGGCCGCCGACGCGCTCACCGCGATGCAAAGCTGGTCAGCGAGTCGATCAGCCAGGGCCGCGACGTGGCGGACCCGGCCGCGATGGCCGCCCAGATCCACGCCTTCCGCTCCGCCGCCCTGATCGGGGCCAGCCAGACCGCGGCCCGCTCCAGCCGCGCTGATGAAAAAGCACCACGCGCTGGCCCGCCGCCTGCTGGACCGCCAGGACGACTACCTGCGGTTCACCAGGGACTTCCGGGTCTCCCCGGACAACAACGGAACCGAGCGCGACATCCGCATGGCCAAGCTGAAACAGAAGGTATCCGGGTGTCTGCGGACCCTCACCGGCGCCCGGCAATTCTGCGCCATCCGCAGCTATCTCTCCACCGCCGCCAAGCACGGCCTCGGCTTCTTCGACGCCCTTGTCATGCTCGCCGAGGGCGAGCCATGGATGCCCATCGCTACCTGATCAAGACCATTCAGGCACCTGACCAGTTACAATGAAATTACGGCCCGTAGCCCTGGCCAAGCAGTGAGAGTCCGCCGATAACAGAGGAAGCGAGGACATACTCCTGCCGGGCTGCCCATTGTGCAGATCGCTAATTCGCAGGCGACCCTCCCTGACCGAATGGCGTTCTTCCTTGCGCTCAATTGCCGCCGCTCGGCCGCGCCCGCCCAGAGGCGGCGGCGCGATGCGATCGGTCCCATCGACTCTGAACCCGGTGCCTGCTTGCACCGGTTTGGCATGAACGAGCAGCATGGGCAGTGTTGTCAGGCTAAATGCGCCAACCCGGAGTCTGGCCACGGGTGTATCAGTAGCGTTGTGGATTGCAATGTGCGCCTTCGTACGGTTAGGAGCGAGCAGCAGAATGAGCATTTTCCGCCGTAAGGGTCGTGACAGCGAGCGCGACAGTCCTGTTGCTCAGTCTGCGCACCGAGCTGACGAGAGGCCAGGCTGGATGCAGAACGGCATGCAGGTTGCGCTGTTAGAAGGCAGCGAGAGCCTGGAAGTAGTCGGCGAGTCCCACTACCAGGACAACCTGTGGTGCCTGGCCGGAGCCCGGCCCGGAGAAGACCATGTCCGCGTGGACATCTGTGCGGTGCTTGTCGCGGAAGATGACAACACTTATGACCGCGATGCAGTAGCGATCTGGATTGACGGGCTGAAGACCGGATATCTCTCGCGCGAGAACGCACGCAGATACCGGCCCGGCCTGCTTGCCCAGCAGCGGACCCAGGGCATGCCTATCGCCCTTGCGGGCGTCATCACCGGCGGCGGCATGCGCAGCGACGGACCGGGGATGCTCGGCGTGTTCCTGAACCACGACCCGGAAGACTTCGGGCTCCGGCGCCCTCCGATGCCCCCGCCGCCGCAGTCACGGATGCGCACCGCCCTGTCGGACGCGCTCGCCACCGATGCTGCCGATGACGCCTACGACCTCACCTGGATGGGCGGCCTGCCCAATGATGACATCCGCGCCATCCCCTACCTGCGCCAGCTCCTCGCCGGCGAACAGGACATCCTGGACCGCCATTTCATGTTCGCGCAGCTGGAAGCCATCTTGTACCGGTGCCGCAACGCTTTCGCCTCGGCGCTTGCCGAGTACGACCAGGCATGCCGCCAGCATGACGCTGAGATGGACGCGATCCGGCAAGCCTGCGTCGCCAAATGGGGACGGGTGCCCTTGCTAGAGACCTACCGACAGATGGCCATTCGCCAGCAGAAAGCGCACGACTATGGCAAAGCGCTCTGGTGGGCCGAGCGCGGCTTGTCCGTCTACGGTAGTGACTGCGCCCGGCCAGAAGCCGTTGAGGATCTCCGCGGCCGGGCGGCGAAATATAGGGCCAAGGGCTCCGAGTAGCCATGGGCTAAGCCGCCACTTGGAGCACCATGGCCGGGCATGATACGGAGCTATGCCCCGCATCAGCGCGTTCCTCGGAATCGTGATCACCATGTATTTTGACGATCATGCTCCCCCGCACTTCCACGCGCGCTACAGCGGACAGGAAGCGGCGATCGGGATTGATCCGCTGACTCTCCTGGCTGGAGCGCTGCCGGCCCGCGTGGTGGGCCAGGTGTTCGAGTGGGCTCAGACTCACCAGGCTGAACTTCTGGATGACTGGGCGCTTGTGGAGGCGCATCAGCCTCCGCGGCCGATTGCCCCGCTGACGTAGGATTGACCTGTGACTACGGCCCTTCATGACGTGACTGACGTCGAGGTCCTGGGCCCCTACCGGCTCAGGCTGACGTTCTCTGACGGGCTGACTGGCGACGTGGACTTGTCCTATATACGGGACTGGGCAGGGGTATTCGCGCCGCTGCACGACCCCGAGGTCTTCGCACAAGTCCGAGTCGACCCGGAGATCGGGACGATCACCTGGCCTAACGGTGCGGACCTCGCGCCAGAAGTCTTGCACGAGCGGGCATCGGCTCACCCAGTGCACAGCTCGCGTCGGCTCGCGGCCGGCTAGAAAAGGCGGGCCCTCGGAAGAACCAGCCGTGCCTGCGTGCGCGATGGCGGCAACCCAGGAGGGCTTCCGCGGATCCGGAGCCCAGCCCAGTTGCCGCGAGCAAGATCATTTAAGAGCCATATTAAGAGCCAACGGACACCCCAGGCCGCGGCGTAGAACTCCGCGAACTCGCTCTGGACCTCTTCCACGCTCTATACACGCATGAGGACCCAGATTCGTCCACCTCACCAGGCCCTGACTCTCGCAGCCAACGATCACAAGGAAGCACTGAATCCAGGCACGGCACCCGCTCGTGACGGATCGGCACCAATCAGGAAGATGGCCGAGAGCCGTCGCCCGAATTTCAGGTCATCTGAGCCGACTAGCGGGCCTCGTCGTCTTCCCCGAAATCCTCGTCGTCTTCCCCGAAATCATCGAACTGCGGCGTCAGCGGCCGCAACGCCTGCGACCGAAGCACCGCGACGGTGAATATCAGCGCGGCCGCCACGGCAGCGAGATCTGTGGCGTCGAAGATGAACCAGACGCCTTGCCGTAGGTGGGCGCTAAGGGCACCCAGCCAGCTGAGCACGCCAAGGCCGAGCGTGACGGCCTGAATCGATACCGCGGTCCGCACCACCTGACGGGCATGGTCCGTCAAACCGCCCGCGAACGCTACCAGGATCACCGACACTACCGGCAGCGTGAACAGGCCACCGGCGACAAACTGCGGCGCCACGACCGCTGCCCGCAACCCGAAGGTCGTTACCGGGACTGGGCTGGGACGGGTAATAGGGACTGGGCTGGGACCGGTAGCGGGGACTGGGCTGGGACCGGTAGCAGGGACTGGGCTGGGACCGGTGGCAGGGACTGGGCTGGAACCGGTAACAGCGACCGGGCTGGGACCGGCCGGAACCGGGGCACCGGGCAGGCCAAACAGCTGCCAGGCGCTGACGAGTACCGCGATGGCCGCGACAACGAGGAGGATCCAGGCGACCGGCTCGCGGACCCGGCGCACACTGTCCCATGCCTGCGCAGTTTCTGACGGCGCTTCTTTGCCCAGCTGATCACTCATGCCCGGCCTCGGTCAGCGGTAAATGCACGACAGCACGATAGTCGTCCTCGCTACCGGACGGCGTGCGCCGAGTTGACAGCAACGGTGACAGCAACAGCAGCGGCCAAGGCCAGGCGGCAGGAAACTGGCGACAGCGCCCGGGGCGCTGCTCGACACCTAAGAGGACACGACCGGGGGACTTGGCGGGTGGTCTGACTGGGCACGGGTGCCGGGGAATACCGTTACGCAATGGCCCTTCTCCTGCCGACGGCCGACGGAGTCGCCGATCATGTCCAGCAGCGCCTGCCCGACGCGGCGGTACTGCGTTACGGGGAGACCGATCCCGGCCGCCTTCGCGACGTCACGTTCTATTGCCTGCCCTACATGGGCGATGGCGCCAGCGTCGCGCTGATCGGCCGGCTGCCGCGAATCCAGGTCGTGCAGAGCCTCAGCAGCGGCGTGGACGACGTGCTCGGCGCGGTGCCGCCGCAAGCGGTCATGTGCAACGGGCGCGGGCTGCACCATGAGGAAGGAACCGCCGAGCTTGCCGTCGGCCTGGTGCTGGCCAGCCTCCGCCAGATCCCTGCCTTCGTCGCGCAGCAGGAGCGCCGGTCCTGGCGGCACATGCGGACGGACACGCTGGACGGCAAGCGTGTCCTGCTGGTGGGTTACGGCGCCATGGGCGAGGCCATCGAGCAGCGGCTGGCGCCGTTCGGTGCCGAGATCGCCCGGGCATCTCGCACGGCTCGCGATGGCGTGGCCCCGCTGGCGCGCCTGCCCGCGCTCGCCGCCGCGGCGGACATCATGGTCATCTGCATCGCCCTCAGCCCGGAAACCCGCGGGATCGTCAGCCGCGAGGTGCTCGCGGCGCTGCCCGCGGGGGCTCTCGTGGTGAACGTCGCCCGCGGGCCGGTCGTTGACGCGCCGTCGCTGACCAGGGAGCTTTCCGCGGGCAGGCTGAGGGCTGCGCTCGATGTCGCGGATGTCGAGCCGCTGCCCGCTGACCGTCCGGAATGGTCGCTCCCGAACGTGCTGATCACTCCGCACATCGGCGGCGACACGTACGCGTTCGCCCGGCGCGCGCCCGAGTTCGTGGCCGGGCAAGCCGCCCGGCACCTGGCCGGCCAGGCACTGCGGAATATCGTCAGCTGAGCTTTCCCCCGGGCAGGTCCTGCCGCGGCCGGGTCCGCGGCGGCGCCTGGCGGCGCCTGGGCCGCAGGCCCGGCCGTTGCCCGCAGCAGTTCCCGGCCGGCGCTGTCCGCGTCGCCGTCCTGACACCGCCGCGCCGGCATCGGCAGGTGAGTCCGGCGGCCACGCTGAGTTACTCTCTGTATTAAACGCATAACTATGGGTATACAAGCGCCCGGCGAGCATCCCGCTGGCCGGCCGCGACAAGCCAGGCCGCGCGCTGGCCTGCCGGGCGGCGCGGCGCAGCGATCACGCATCCTGCGCCGCCGGGGACCACCGGAACCACTGAGAGGACTCTTATCGTGACAACCGGGGGCAGTCCGGGCAGCGAGCCGGACGCGGAAATCACCGCACCGGCGCAGGGCTGGCGGGAACCTGATTTCCGGGCGCTGTTCGAGTCAGCGCCCGGTTCCTACCTGGTCCTGGACACCGACATGATGATCGTCGCGGCTAGCGATGCCTACCTGCGGGAGACGGCGGCCAGCCGGCCGGACATCGTCGGGCGGAGCGTCCTCGATGTGTCCCCGGGCGGCTCCGCTGGCTCCCCGGAGGCCGGCGCATCCGAGGCGGCAGACCTGCAATCCTCGCTGAACCAGGTCTGCCGGGACCGGGTGCCGCAGACCATGACCGTGCAGAAGCACCAGGTCAGCCTGACCGAAGCCGAGGGGGGCGGCACCGAGGTCCGGTACCGCAGCCGGATGAACTCGCCGGTATTCGACATGGCCGGCGAGCTTGCCTACGTCATCCACACGGTCGAGGACATCACCGGCGTCGTCCGGGTCAGGCAACACGAAACCGAGCAGCAGCTGCTCGCCGGCCAGCTGCAGCTTCGCGCCGAGCAGCGGGAAGCCGAGATCGTCGGCCGGTCACGCGAGCTGCAGTCGGCCAACGAGGCACTGCGGGCCGACTGCGAGGCACTCCGCGCCGACAATGCCGTCAAGAAGCACTTCCTGTCCCGGGTCAATCACGAGCTGCGCACCCCGCTCAATACCATCCTCGGCTTCGGCGAGCTGCTCAGCTTCAGCGACATCACCGCCGAGCACCGCGAATGGATGTCGATGATGCTCAAGGCAGCCCGGCAGCTGCTCCAGCTGCTCGACGAAGTCCTGGACATCTCGGCCGGCGATGCCGGAGAGCTATCGCTGTCCATCGACGCGGTCCCGGTCCAGGACGTGATCGCCGACGCGCTTGAGCTCATCCGCCCGCTGGCCCTGTCGCGCGGCGTGCACCTCGACCCGGCGCCGCACCTGGCGGCCAGCCTGTACGCCGCAGCCGACGGGCAGCGGCTCCGGCAGGTGCTGATCAACCTGCTGTCCAACGCCATCAAGTACAACTACCCGGGCGGCATGGTGACCGTCAGCATCGGCCAGCAGCCAGGCGACCGGATCCGGATCAGCGTCGCCGATACCGGCCGGGGGATCGCCGAAGATCAGCTCGGCCGGCTCTTCGTGCCGTTCGAGCGGCTTGACGCCGCCCAGGCCGGGGAGGAGGGCGCCGGGCTCGGCCTGGCCCTGTCGCATCATGTCATCGGCGCGATGGGCGGCTCCACCGGCGTCACGAGCACTCCCGGCCAGGGCAGCGTCTTCTGGATCGATATCCCGGCCGCCGAGCCGGTCGCGGTCACGCAGTCCGCCGTCGGGCACGACCCGATCGTCGCCAGCCGGTCCTACCCGGCCGCGAAGACCGTGCTCTACGTGGAGGACATGGTCGAGAACCTCCGCCTGGTGGAACAGGTGCTGAGGCAGCGGCCGTCGACCACCCTTATCCCGGCCATGCTGGCCGGGGTGGCCCTCGACCTGGCCCGCCAGCACCGCCCCGACCTGATCCTGCTGGATTTGCGGCTGCCCGACATGCCAGGCGAGGACGTGATACATGAGCTCCGCATCGATCCCGCCACCCGCAACATCCCCATCGTCATCCTCAGCGCGAATGCCACCCGGCGGCACATCGACCGGCTGATCGCGGCCGGCGCGGACGCGTACCTGACCAAGCCCATCCGGGTCCGCGAGCTGCTGCAGACCATCGACGGCATACTCGGCGGGCCCGGGCCCGAACCGGCGCAGGCCGAACCGGCGCAGACCCGGATCGGGCAGCCCGGCATGGCGCAGTCCGGCCCCGCGCAGCCCGGGACGCCGCCGCGGCACGCACGGCCATAAGAGAAGCCTTAATCAGCAGTCGCCGCATCGGGCAGCAGGACCTAAAGTCAGGCTAGGACAGCAGCACTGGCCGGAAGGTACCTGGATGAGCCGAGAGCCGGATGACGCACTCGAAGTGCTTCGCGGAGTGTGGAGCGCGCAGGGTCAGACCAGCGCGGACCTGGACGAGGCGGGCAGCACGAAGTCCTGCCAGCGGATGGCGGACGTGGGCTTCGACGGCCTGGCCGGGGCCGATGGTGAAGGCGACCTGCGGACCGCGTGGCGGGCCAGGCTAGAGCGCGAGGGCAAGCTGGCTGCCGGGAGCGGGAGCGTCCGGGACCTTGTCTTCGGGTCAGCTGAGTCCCGCTGACGGGCGACGATTCCGGCGGCGGCCCGCGGGGAGGCTGGGCGGGCGGCGGCCCGAAGACCGTCGGTGAGCTCACCGGAATCTTGCGCCAGGGCGGCTACCTGGCTGACCGCGGCCTAGCCACCGCGCTCTACGTATCGTTGTCCCTGAACCGCCCGATCCTGCTGGAGGGCGAGGTCGGGGTGGGCAAGACCGAAGTCGCCAAGGTGCTGGCCGCCGCGTTCGGCCGGAAGCTGATCCGGTTGCAGTGCTATGAGGGCATCGACACCAGCCAGGCACTCTACGAATGGGATTACGCCCGCCAGATGCTGCACATCCGGGCGCTGTCCGAGCACCAGGTCGCGGATCCCGAGGCGGTCGACAAGCTGTTCGGCCCCCGGTTCCTGCTGGAGCGGCCGCTGCTGGAGGCAGTCCGCGCCGGAGACCAGGCCGTACTGCTGATCGACGAGGTCGACCGCGCCGACGACGAGTTCGAGGCCTTCCTGCTCGAGGTCCTTTCCGACTTCCAGATCAGCGTTCCCGAGATCGGCACGATCAGGGCGGCGACCCCGCCGATGGTCGTGCTCACATCGAACCGCACCAGGGAACTGCACGACGCGCTGAAGCGGCGCTGCCTATACCACTGGATCGGCTACCCGCCCGCCGAGCGCGAGGTGGAGATCGTCCTTGTCCGGGAGCCTGGCGTGCCCGCCGCGCTGGCCCGGCAGGTGGTCGCCGCGGTCAGCCGGCTGCGCGAGCTTGACCTGGCCAAGCCGCCCGGGGTCGCGGAGACCATCGACTGGGTGCGGACGCTCGACTTCCTCGGCGAGACCGAGCTCGACGCCCGGGTCGCCCAGGACACCCTGGGCGCGGTCGTGAAAGAGCGTGACGACCTGGAGCTCGTGCGGGACAACCTGGAAGAGATCACGTCCGGTGCCTGAGCGTGCCCCCCTTGTCAGCGTACTGGTGGAGTTCGCCGGGGAGCTTCGCTCGGCAGGGCTGGCGGTGGGCTCCGGGGACGTGCTGACCTACTGCGCCGCGCTGGTCCCGCTGGACCCGACCGACCTGCTGGACCTCTACTGGGCCGGGCGGGCCACGCTGGTCACCCGCCGGGACGGCATTCCCGTCTACGACGCCGCGTTCCGGCGGTTCTTCCTCGGGGCGGCCGGCGATCCGGTCCGGGAGCTGCTCTCGATCAAGGCGAAGACCGCGGCGGAAACGCAGGCCGTCCTGCAGGTCCCGGCGGCCGAGCCGGGCGAGGGGCGCGGGGAGGAGGCGATGCTGGGCCTGATGGCTTCCGACGCCGAAGTCCTGCGGCACAAGTCGTTCACCGCCTGCACGCCCGAGGAGCTTGCCGCACTGCGGCGGATCATGACCCGGATCCGGCTCACCCCGCCCAGGCGGCGTACCCGGCGCACCGTGGCCGCGCGCTCCGGCCGGTCCCGGACCTGCGCCGGACGCTGCGAGAGTCGATGCGCATGCACGGGGATCCGGCCGGGCTGTTCTGGCGGCGGCGGCGGCTCCGGCTGCGGCCGCTGATCCTGATACTCGACATCTCCGGCTCGATGGCCGACTACTCGCGGAGCCTTCTGCAGTTCGCCTACTCGGCCAGGCGCGCGACGGCGAAGGTAGAAGTCTTCTGTTTCGGCACCAGGCTCACCCGGGTGACCAGGGCGCTGCAGCACCGCCGGCCGGACGACGCGCTGGAGCTGGCCGCCAAGGCGGTGTTCGACTGGGAGGGGGGCACCAGGATCGGCGACTCGCTGGACACTTTCGTCCGGGACTGGGGGCGCCGGGGCCTGTGCCGTGGCGGGGTGGTGGTGATCTGCTCCGACGGCCTGGACCGAGGCGATCCGGGCGTCCTGGCCACCGCGATGGAGCGGCTTTCCCGGCTCAGCCACCGGGTCGTCTGGATGAACCCGCACAAAGGCGATAATCAGGACTTCCGGCCGAGCACGCTCGGCATGATGGCGGCCGCTCCGCATATTGACCTGCTGCTATCCGGCCACGACCTGAATAGCCTGGAAGAACTGGCCACGCTGCTGCCGAACGTTGGCTAGCCGGGCCTGCCCGGTCACCTGGGTTGCCGCGCCGAGCCCGGGTGACCCCGAAGACCCTGGATGACGAGGCCGAGGCCGAGTGAGGAGTACCCGGTGAGATGGAGCGTGGGCATCGAGGCCGAAGGCGACCGGGTGCTCTCCCGCGAGGAAATCGTCGAGCTGGCCGATGCGGTGGCGGCCAGTTCCGGCATCGCCACCGGGATCGGCACCAGCCGCTACGGCGCCCGGCTGGTCGTCCAGGCCGGCAGCCAGGCCGAGGCGATCGAGAAGGCCACCGCTGAGTTCAGCCGGGCAGTGGCGAACGCGGGGCTTCCGCGGTGGCCGGTCACCCGGACCGAGGCCGTCAGCGAGGCCGGGGATCCGGTGACCGCCGGGGATCCCGGGACCGGCGCGGGCCAGGATGCCGGCGGCCACCGGTGATCCGGCTCGGCTCGCTGGCGGGCTACCCGTTCGAGGGCCCGCGCCTGCTCGGCGGCTGGACCCCGCCGGCCGCCGCGGCCGTCTACGCCATCGCGTACAAGCCGGAGCCGGAAACCCGGCCCGGCCGGTACGCGGTCATTTACGTGGGCCACTGCGATGACCTCGCGGCCGAGCGATTCCCCTTCCAGCACCCGCGCGCGCACTGCTGGGTGCGACGGGCCGGATCGCGCTGGAAGGTCTACGTCTGCACCTACCAGGTGCCCGGCGGCGGCCGGCCGCACCGGGAGCAGATAACCCGGGAGCTCATCGCGGTCTACCAGCCGCGATGCAACTCCCAGCAGTACGAGCAGGCCTGGAAGGACGAGTGGATCGGCGAGTACACGGCACCCACCGCCGGCCCGGTCGCCCGCCGCGGCCCGGACGGCTCCGTCGCATAGCCGCCACGATCAAGGAACCTGCCCCGCCCCGGCACCTGCCCGCCCCGCTGCCCGCCCCGGCTGACCGCGGGACGGCACCGGCCCCCGAACGGCACCGTCCCGCCAGCGGGGTCTCCGGCCGCCTGACGCCTACCGTCGCGGCGCGAAGCCGACGGCGTCATGCAGCCGCGACCGGCGCCTGGCCTGAGGCAGGCCGGGCGGTCTCCGGCCGCACTGGCCGCTCGGCAGCCGGCGTGACGTCGGTGACGATCTCCTCGGCCATCCCGTAGAGCAGCGGCAGCGCGCCCGCCACCACCCCGCCGGTCTGGTTGATGTGCTCCACCCCGGGACCGATCAGGCGGGCGTGACCGACGATCGTCCGGACGATCTCCGCGCATTCCTCCAGGTTCCCGGCGATCCGGGTGAGCAGGGTTCCGACCCAGTACAGGTAGAACGCCAGGCCGGCCACCAGCAGCAGGATGTCCACGACCGTCAGGATGACCAGCGTGGTCATGACTTCACCTTTCCGAGCACCCGGCCGAGGAACAGGTGGTGCTTGAGCCCCTCGGCCAGCACCGCCTCCACGCCGTCGGCGACCTGCGGGATCAGCACGGTGTCCGAGGTGTTGGCCGCCGCGGCCCGCAGCGTGTCCCGCACCGTGACGACCCGCCGGTCAATGATCTTCACGAGGTAGATGAGCACGCTCAGCAGCGCCGCGACCGCCAGTACCACGACGAAGCCGACGATGATCGCGGTTACCCACAGGGTGTGCTCGGTGGACGACATGGCCACGGCGTGCATGGCTAACCTCCCAGCCGGGTGCGGCCGCGCTGCAGGCCGCCGATGATGATCGTGGCGTGCTCGATCGTGGTGCGCAGCGCGCCGAGCGGCTCGGTGTTGTGCACCGCCTGGGTCAGCGCGTCGTTGATCTTCGGCGCCTCGTTGCCGATGGACCGGGCCAGCAGCAGGATCGGCACCACCAGCGCGACCACGACTCCGGCGATCACGATGCCGATCGTGTAGCCGACGATCCAGCCGGTATGACTCGTGGTGTCCCCGGCGGCCTGCGCGAGGGCGTATGCGTGCATCAGTGGCTCCTTTGCCCGAAACCGATGTGCCCGGACCGGCGGGTATCAGACCGTCTCGCAGAAGTCCCGGACCGGCTTGAGGCTCGCGTTCACCGAGGTAAGCCGGTCGGGCACCGTGCTGGTCAGCTGCGCGACCGCCTGCACCCCGCCGGTGGTGGCGACGAGCGTCCCGCGCACCGCCCTGAGGTGGAAGATGACCCGCACTAGGCCCACTGCGGTAATGCCGATGATCAGCGCGGCGATGATCAACGTCGCCCAGGCTGCTGCTGGCATGGCCGGTTGTCCTTTCTGCTCAGCCGAGAAGCTTGGCGACGGAGCCGGCGTACCGGACGGCGCCGACCGAGACTTCGCTGACGGTGCGGTCGGTCGTGGCCAGTGCCTCCGGCACGCCGTTCAGCTCGCCGACCAGGGCGACGCCGCCGGCCAGGATCTCGTCGGTGGCTCCCCGGATCCGCTCGACCGCGGCGAGCACCCGGTTCAGCAGGAAGATGACGACGGGCAGGATCACGATCAGCAGCACGGCGTTGCCTATCCACCACAGGACCATGGTTCGTTCTCCTCAGCTGGCGGCCTGGTAGGGGGCGAAGAAGCGGCGAAAGACGCGGCGCAGCGCCATCATCGCGGCCCGCAGGCCGACGGTGAAGCCCTTCGCCTCGGCCGCTGCCGCGGCGAGCTGCTCCGGCGACTCGCCGCGCTCGGCCCGGTCGATCCGGTCCTGCAGGTTGGCCGAGAAGTCGCGCATCAGCACGGCGCTGACGTCGGAGATCATGCCCCGGCCGTACTGCGCCGCCGCGCCGGAAAGCTGCAGGTCCTGGGTCACGGCGACGTTGGTGCCGCGGCCGGAGCGGGCCAGCGTCGCGGTGACGATCATGCTCGCCTGGCCCCGGCCCTTCTCCTCGGCGCCGCTGGCGTGCACCACGATCCGCTTGCCGGGCTCGTCCCGCTCGGTGATGTCCGCGGTCCCGGCGAACCGCAGCCGGACCGGGCCCATCCGGACGGCCACCCCGCCTTTGTACTTGTCGCCGCCGAGGTCGTCGGTCAGCTCGGCACCCGGCAGGCAGGCCGCCACCTGCGGGATGTTCCCGAAGAACGCCCACACCTTCTCGACCGGCTCGGCGACCTCGAAGTCATTCTTGATCAGCATCGGGTCTCTTTCCTCGCGTAGGCGGCGGGATTCTGCTCGAACTCCCGCCGGCACCCGGCCCGGCAGAAGTAGTAAGTGACGCCCTCGTGCGCCAGCGGGCGGCTGGCCGGCCCGGCTGCCACGGTCATCCCGCAGACCGGATCCACCGCCTCCGCAGGTTCCGCCGCGCCCGCGATCGCGGCCGTCACCGCCCCGGCGGCCCGCAGTTGCACAAGCTCGGCGAGCACCGCGACCGCGATTTCCCGGTGCGAGGTGCGGCCGAGGTCAAGGCCGGCCGGCACCCGGACCCGGTCCAGCTGCTCCCTGGGCACCCCCCGGTCGGCGAGATAGCCGAGTACTGCCGCCCCGCGGCGCTGCGAGCCAACCAGACCCAGGTAAAACGGCCGGGCGGCGACGGCCTCTTCGACCGCTTCCTCATCACCGTGGCCCTGGGTGGCGATCACCACCATCGAGCGCTCGTCCGCAGCTGCCGCGGAGAAGTCAGCGCCGTCGATCAGCTCCGCGCTCCAGTCCAGGGCGGCGGCCAGGTCGGTCAGCGTACGGGCCATCGGCGAGCGGCCGACGACCACCAGCCGCGGTACCGGCAGCACCGGCTCGATGTAGACCTCGAGCGCGCCCTCGCTCTGGCAGGCAATCGGCACCAGCACCATGCCGTCCGGCACCGCGCGGTGCTCAGCCGTGCCGCCGCCCGGCGCCGTGCCGCCGAACTGCACCGTGCTGGCGAACTGCTCGGGGCTGCCGAGCAGCAGCAGCCGCGGCAGGCCGGCGGCGATCACCTGGCGCGCCTCGCGCAGCACCACCGGCTCCGCGCAGGCGCCGCCGATCCAGCCGTGCAGCTCGCCGTCCGCGGTGATGATCGCGCGGGAGCCCTGCTGGCCCGACGACGGGCCCTGGCGCCAGACCACGGTCGCCAGCGCGAACGGCTGCCCGCGCCGTCTCAGCTCGCTGGCCTGCTCCAGCACGCTCCAGCCATCCATGTGCTGACTTCCCTCAGTCATCCGCGCGCACGGGCGGCGCGCCGGAGATGTCGCGGTGGTACCTGATGGCCTCCCATACCCGGTCCGGCAGCAGCGGCATGTCGATGTTCCGGACGCCGGTACCACCGAGCGCGTCGATGACCGCGTTGACGAACGCGGCCGGGCCGCCGACCGCGGCGCACTCGCCGATGCCCTTGGCGCCGATCGGGTGGTGCGGGCAGGGCGTGACCACCTCGCTGTGCAGCTCGAACCCGGGGGTCTCCCAGGCACTGGGCAGCAGGTAGTCCATGTAGTTGGAGCCGATGCAGTTGCCGTCGGCGTCGAAGGTGATGAACTGCATGTTCGCCATCGCGTAGGCCTCGGTCAGCCCGCCCATGATCTGCCCCTCGACGATCATGGGGTTGATCCGGATGCCGCAGTCATCGACCGCGACCATGTTCAGCACGTCCCAGACCCCGGTTTCCGGGTCGACCTCCACGGTGACGATGTAGACGGCGAACGGCCAGGTCAGGTTCGGCGGGTCGTAGTAGGCGGTGTTCTCCAGGCCGGGCTCCATGCCGTCCGGCATGTTGCTGTACGCGGCCATCGCGCATTCCTGGATGGTCACGCCACGGTCGGGCGCGCTGCGGATATAGAACCGGCCAAGCTCCCACTCGACGTCCTCCTCGGACACCTCCAGCAGGTGCGCGGCCAGCTTCCTGGCCTTGGCCCGGATCTTGCGGGACACCATCGAGACCGCGGCGCCGGCCACCGGCGTGCTGCGGGACGCGTAGGTGCCCATGCCGAACGGCGCGGTGTCGGTGTCGCCCTCCTCGACCACGATGTCCTCGGCCGGGATGCCGAGCTCGTGGCTGACGATCTGGGCCCAGGTGGTCTCGTGCCCCTGGCCCTGCCCCCGGGCGCCGGTCCGGACGATGGCCTTGCCGGTCATGTGCACCTTGAGCTCGGCCGAGTCGAACATCTTGATGCCGAGGATGTCGTACTCACGGCTGTTCCCGGCGCCTAGCGGCTCGGTCATCGTGGAGATGCCGATGCCGAGCAGCCTGCCCCGGGCCCTGGCCTCGGCCTGCTGGCGCAGGAAGTCCTCGTAGCCGACCGCCTGCAGGCCGACCTCAAGGCACTTGCCGTACTGGCCCGAGTCGGTCAGGAAGCCGAACGGGGTGCGGTGCGGGAACTGGTCGTCGGCCACGAAGTTCATCCGCCGGAACTCGGCCTGGTCGATGCCGAGGTCGGTCGCCGCGGCCTGCATCATCCGCTCCTGGAAGAACATCGCCTCGGTGACCCGGAACGAGCACCGGTACGCCACCCCGCCGGGTGCCTTGTTGCTGTAGGTGCCGCGTGCGGTCAGGTGCGCCACCGGGATGTCATACGAGGCGAACGCCGAGTGCATCAGGCCGATCTTGAACTTGCTCGGCTGCGCGTCGGAGAAGAACGCGCCGTGGTCGGCGTCGGTGTGCATCCGGACGGCGAGGATCTTGCCGTCGCTGCGCAGCGCCATCTCGCCGTCCAGGTAGACGTCGCGGGCGAACCCGGTGGAGATCAGGTTGCCGGACTTGTCCTCGATCCACTTGACCGGGCGTTCCAGCAGGATCGAGGCCAGGATCGAGCAGACGTAGCCGGGGTAGACCGGCACCTTGTTGCCGAAGCCGCCGCCGATGTCCGGCGAGATGATCCGGATCATGTGCTCGGGCAGCTCGGCGACCAGCGCGACCGCGGCGCGGATGATGTGCGGGGCCTGGGTCGTCATGTACACCGTGAGCTTGGACGTCGACCGGTTGAAGTCCGCGATCGATCCGCAGCACTCGATCGGGGACGGGTGCGAGCGCGGGTAGTGCAGGCGCAGTTTCGAGATCTTGTCGGCCTGCGCGAACGCCTCCTCGGTGCCGGCGGCGTCGCCGACTTCCCAGTCATAGATGACGTTGTCGTGCTGGTTTTCCTTGTCGTCGCGGATCACCGGCGCGCCGTCGGCGACCGCCTGCACCGGGTTGACGATCACCGGCAGCGGCTCGTAATCGACGTCGATCAGCTCACAGGCGTCTTTCGCGATGTACGGGTCGTCGGCGATGACGCAGGCCACTTCCTGGCCCTGGAAGCGCACCTTGTCGGTGGCCAGCACCGCCTGCGTGTCGTAGGACAGCGTCGGCATCCAGGCCAGGTTGCGGGTGGCCATCATCTCGCCGGTGAGCACCAGGTGCACGCCGGGTACCTGCCACGCGCGGCTGGCGTCGATCGACTTGATCCGCGCGTGCGCCAGCGGGCTGCGCAGGATCTCCATGTGCAGCATCCCGGGCAGCGTGATGTCGTCGGTGTAGTTGCCGGTGCCCCGGATGAACCGGTTGTCCTCGACGCGCTTCCGGCTCGCGCCCAGCCCGCCGATCTTGATCTCGTCCAGTGCCTGCGACACGTCGTATCCTCCGTCTGGTCAGCCGGCTTCGGTGTCAGCGGGCTGGCCGGCCCTGAGCTTCGCGGCGGCCCACAGGACCGACTTGACGATGTTCTGGTAGCCGGTGCAGCGGCACAGGTTGCCGGACAGGGCCCACCGGACCTCGTCCTCGGTCGGATCCGGATTGCGGTCCAGCAGCGCCTTGGCGGCCATCATCATCCCCGGGGTGCAGAAGCCGCACTGCAGGCCGTGCTCCTCCCGGAACCCCTCCTGCAGCGGGTGCAGCTCGCTGGCCGTCGCCAGGCCCTCGACAGTGCTGATCTCGTGACCGTCCGCCTGCACGGCGAGCATGGTGCAGGACTTCACCGCGTTCCCGTCGACCAGGATCGTGCACGCGCCGCAGCTGGTCGTGTCACAGCCCATGTGGGTGCCGGTCAGCCCGGCGCCACGGCGGATCAGGTGGGACAGCAGCAGCCGCGGCTCCACCTCGGCGATCTTCTTCACGCCGTTGATGGAGAACTTGATCCGGCGGACCGGGACGTCGCTGACCTGCTCGCCGGGGTCGTCGAAAACCGTGGTCATGTCAGGCTGCCCTCTCCGCCGGGGTGTCCGCGCGGTCCAGGATCCGCGTGACGAACGTGCGCACCATGTGCCGCTTGTAGTCCGCGCTGCCGCGGTGATCGGTCTTCGGCTGGGCCGCCTCCGCGGCCAGGCCGGCCGCCTGCCCGATGGTCTCCCCGGACAGCGCCTTCCCGACCAGCGCCGCGGCGGCGGCGTCCGCGTTGATGGTGGACCCGCCGACGCCGGTGAGCGCAATGCCGGCCCGGGCCACGGTGCCGCCGGAGGTTTCCACCGCGACCGCGACCCCGACGGTCGCGAAGTCGCCGACCCGGCGCTCCAGCTTGAGATAGCCGCCCGCGCGGGCGCCCTGCGGCGGCGGGATGACCGCCTCGACCGCGATCTCGTCCGGCTCCAGCACGTTCTGGAATGGCCCGGTGACGAAATCGGCGACCCGGATGGCCCGCCGCCCGCCC
This sequence comes from uncultured Actinomycetes bacterium, assembly GCA_963786975.1. Lineage (GTDB taxonomy): Bacteria > Actinomycetota > Actinomycetes > Streptosporangiales > Streptosporangiaceae > Palsa-506. The sequence continues at coordinate 672,367 of CAWBBE010000001.1, forward strand.
GGACCCTGCGCCACCACGGAGCCGCCGAGCGCGAGCACCACCGACGCCCAGTCACCCTGCGGGTCGGCGTGGCACAGCGAGCCGACCAGCGTGCCGCGGTTGCGCACGATCGGGTCGGCGATCAGCGGCGCGGCCGCCGCCATGGTCGGCTGGGTGCCCGCCAGCAGCTGCGAGCGTTCCAGCTCGGCGTGCCGGCACAGCGCGCCGATCCGCAGCGTGCCATCGGGATCCGCGCGGTGGTAGCCGAGCCCGGGCAGGTTGTTGATGTCGACGAGCAGCTCGGGCGACGCGAATCGCAGCTTCATCAGCGGGATCAGGCTCTGGCCGCCGGCCAGCACCTTCGCCTCGTCGCCGCCCGCGCGCAGCAGGCTGATCGCCTCCTCGAGGCTGCGTGGCGCCTCGTACCGGAACCGAGACGGGTACATACCATCCTCCGTGTGCTGGCTGGGGTCTGGGCCGCGGTCAGTTGCCCGCAGCGGACCCGGGCTGGCCTGCCGCGGGGGGCACCGGCTCGCCCCCCGCGGCAGGTTCGGGCGCGCCTGGCGCGCGGACCGGGGGCCCGGGATCGCCGCGGGGGCGGGCGGATTCCGGGTCGGCTACCGCCACCGGCAGCGTGTCCTCCTCGGGATCCGGCCGCGGTTCCTGGTGCGGCGGCCACGGCCCGGACACCGGCTGGCCGGCGATCTTGAGGTAGTCCATCAGCTCGGGCCAGGCCCACACGGTCGGGCTCTTCCCGGTCTTCGGCGAGTGCTCGACCAGCTCATACAGCCGCGGATTGCCCTGGCTGTGCCCGCTGGACTCGATCCGCATGGCGCATGCTCCCGCCTTCGGACGGGCCGCCCGGCACCGTCGCCGATGATATCCGCCACTATCGGCCCCGCCAGCACCCGCCGCAATGCGCGAATAAGCTCTTGCTTAACTCGTCCCGCATGCCCCGTGGCCTGCGCTTCTCCGGCCGCTGAGCAGCTCGCCCGGCGGCCGCCCGGCGGCCGGTCAGCTCCAGATCGTCACGTACACCGGCGGCCGGAACCGCGACGGCGGCACCCCCGCGGCCGGGGAGCGCATCAGCCGCATGGCCTCCGGGGTGCCGAGGAAGCGGCGCAGCGAGCTGGCCGTCGTGCTGCGGTGCTGGCGCTCCAGCATGGTCACGTGCCAGCAGGCGTCCATCGGCGATCCGGGCAGCTCGACCAGCGACAGCTCGCCGCGGCGGAGCTGCTGGGCGACCAGGTGCTCGACCGCCGGGGCCACCCCGGCCCCGTCCGCGGCGGCGGCCCAGGCGGCGGTCTGGTTGGGGAACACCCCGATCCTGTCCTCCGGCACGCGCAGCCGGGCCAGCAGCTGGCCGGTGTCGCTGCCGGGGTCGGTGCCAGACGGATCCACCAGCCAGCGCCACTGGCTGGCGCTGCCCCGGAGCCTGGACTTGCCGGCCGTGACGACGACCAGCCGGTACCGGAAGATCGGCTCGGTCACCACCGGCAGGGCCGGATCGCGCGGCACGTCCGGGCCGATCGCCGCGTCTGCCAGCCGGTTGGCGACGAGCACCGCCATCTCGTTGCTCGCGGCCACTCCGGCCGATACCTCTACCGAGCCGGCGAACCGCCGGGTGAACGCCTCCATCAGCGGGCTGACCACGAATTCCGCGATGGCGGGCGTGGCCACCAGCCGCAGCTGGTCCGGCGCGCCCTGGGCAGCGCGGACGGCGGCGTGCGCCTCGGCGCCGAGCACCACGATCTGCGATGCGGTGGCGAGCAGCCGGGAACCGCCGGCGGTCAGCGTCATCCCCCCGGCGCCGCGGCTGACCAGCGGGTCGCCCAGGTGCACCCGCAGCGCGGACAGCGCCTGCGAGACGGCCGGCTCGCTCACGCCGAGCGCGTTCGCCGCCGCGGTCACCGAGCCGAGCCTGGCCACCAGCACGAACGCGTTCAGCTGGGTAAGTGTCATGACAATGTCGATTATCACGCACCCGGCCAGCGGCATGCGCCGTCGCTGTCCGCCGCGGGCGGCTCGTAAACTCAGCAGGCGTGGCGTAGCCGAGGGAGGGCGCATGCAGGTTCCGGCACACGTCGAGTACGAGAAGGCGACGAGTGTCGAGCACGCGCTTTCGCTGCTGGTCAGGTACGGTCCCGAGGCCCGCGTGCTGGCCGGCGGGCACAGCCTGATCCCGATGATGAAGCTGCGGATCGCGCAGCCGGAGACGCTGGTCGACGTCAACGGGCTGACCGAGCTTTCCTTTATTACGGAGGCGGACGGTGAACTGCGGATCGGCGCCCTGACCCGGCACGCGCAACTGCTGGAGTCCGCCGCGGCGGGCCGGCATTTCGCCATCCTGCATGATGCCGAGCGGGTGATCGCCGACCCGATCGTGCGGCTGTGGGGCACCGTCGGCGGCTCGCTCTGCCAGGCCGACCCGTCCGAGGACCTGTCGGCGACCTTCGCGGCGCTGAAGGCCAGCATGGTCATCCAGGGCCCGGACGGCAGCCGGGCGGTCCCGGCCAGGGACTTCCACACCGGCCCGTACGAGACCGTGGTGGGCCCCGCCGAGCTGCTGACCGAGATCAGGATCGCGGTCAGGCCGGGCGGCGGCAGCGCCTACGCGAAGGTCGCCCGCCGGGTCGGCGACTGGCCGGTCGGCGCGGCCGGCGCCGCCATCTGGCTGGACGGAGACACTATCGCGGACGCCGGGATCGGCCTGACCGCCGTCGGCGCGGAGCATTTCGCCGCCGCCGAGGCCGAGGAGTTCCTGCGCGGCCGCCCGGCCACCGAGGCGAGCTTCGCCCGGGCCGGCCAGCTCGCCGCCGAGCACTGCCGGCCCGCTGCGGACCAGCGCGGCCCGGCTGACTACAAGCGGCACCTCGCCTGCGAGCTCACCACCCGGGCGCTGCGGCTGGCGCTGCGCCGGGCGCAGCGCCCGGACGCCCCGCGGGCGATGCCGCCCGGCCGCCCGGCTGACCCGGCGCCCGGCCGCCCGCCCGGCCCGGCGCCGGGCGCCTGACATGAAGCTCACGGTGCACGTCAACGGCGCCAGCCATACCCGCGAGATCGAGCCCCGGCTGCTGCTCATCCACTTCCTCCGGGACGAGCTGCGGCTGACCGGCTCGCACTGGGGCTGCGACACCTCTAACTGCGGCGCGTGCGTGGTGTGGCTGGACGAGACGCCGGTGAAGTCCTGCACGGTGCTCGCGGCGATGGCCGACGGGCACCGCGTCCGCACGGTGGAAGGGCTGGCCCGCGGCGGCGAGCTGGACCCGGTCCAGCGGGGCTTCGCGGAATGCCACGGGCTGCAATGCGGATTCTGCACGCCGGGCATGATGCTCACCGCCCGGTGGCTGCTGGACCGTAACCCGCGCCCGTCGGCCACCGAGATCCGGGAGGCGCTGTCCGGCCAGATCTGCCGGTGCACCGGCTACGAGAACATCGTCAGATCCGTCCTGTGGGCCAGCGAGCACGAGGCCGGGCGCGGCGGGGACGCCGATGCCGGGCCGGAGGCAGCCGGGTGACCGGGGCCTACGGCTCGCTGCCGCGCAAGGAGGACGCCCGCTTCATCCGCGGCAAGGGCACTTTCGTGGACGACATCGCGCTGCCCGGGATGCTGCACGGTGCGATCCTGCGCAGCCCGCTGCCGCACGCCAGGATCCTGTCCATCGACACCGCGGCCGCCGAGGCGCACCCGCGGGTCGAGGCGGTCATCACCGGCGAGTCAATGGCCGCGCGCGGCATGGCCTGGATGCCGACGCTGTCCGCGGACGTGCAGGCGGTGCTGGCCACCGACAAGGTCCGGTTCCAGGGCCAGGAGGTGGCGTTCGTCGTCGCCACCGACCGGTACGCCGCGCGGGACGCGCTTGAGCTGATCAGCGTCGAGTATGAGCCGCTGCCCGCGGTGGTCGACGCCGCCCGCGCCCTCGACCCGGATGCCCCGGTGATCAGGGACGACCTGCCGGGGCAGCCGGGCAACCACATCTTCGACTGGGAAGCCGGCGACCAGGCGGCGACCGACGCGATCTTCGCCGCGGCGGACGTGGTGGTGGCCCGCGACATGCTCTACCCGCGGTCACATCCGGCCCCGCTGGAGACCTGCGGCGCGGTGGCCGACCTGGACCCGGTCTCCGGGCGGCTGACCGTGTGGGCCACCACGCAGGCCCCGCATCCGCACCGGACGCTGTACGCGATGGTCACCGGCCTGCCCGAGCACAAGATCCGGATCGTGTCGCCGGACATCGGCGGCGGGTTCGGCAACAAGGTGCCGATCTATCCCGGGTACCTGTGCGCGATCGCCGGCTCGATGGTGACGGGCAGGCCGGTCAAGTGGGTGGAGGACCGGTCCGAGAACCTGATGTCCACCGCGTTCGCCCGGGACTACCACATGCACGGCGAGATCGCCGCCACCGCCGACGGCCGGATCCTGGCGCTGCGGGCCCGGGTGCTGGCCGATCACGGCGCGTTCAACGCGACCGCCCAGCCGAGCAAGTTCCCGGCCGGGTTCTTCCACATGTTCACCGGGTCCTACGACCTGCGCGCCGCGCACTGCGAGGTGACGGCCGTCTACACCAACAAGGCGCCGGGCGGGGTCGCGTACGCCTGCTCGTTCCGCATCACCGAGGCCGTCTACCTGGTGGAACGGCTGGTCGACCTGCTGGCGGCCGAGCTTGGCGCGGATCCGGCCGAGCTGCGGATGCAGAACCTGCTGCGCCCCGAGCAGTTCCCTTACACCGGGCCGACCGGCTGGGAGTACGACTCGGGTGACTACCCGCGGGCGCTGCGGCTCGCCATGGACATCGCCGGGTACCCCGAGCTGCGCCGCGAGCAGGCGGCCAGGCGCCAGCGCGGCGAGTACATGGGCATCGGGGTCAGCTTCTTCACCGAGGGCGTCGGGGCCGGCCCGCGCAGGCATATGGACATCCTGGGCCTCGGCATGGCCGACGGCGCCGACCTGCGGGTGTTCCCGACCGGCAAGGCGGTGCTCGCGGTGTCCTGCCAGACCCAGGGCCAGGGCCACGAGACCACCTTCGCGCAGATTGTCGCCGAGGAACTCGGCCTGGCCCCGGACGACGTCGACGTGGTGCACGGCGACACCGACCGGACCCCGTTCGGCCTCGGCACCTACGGCTCCCGCTCCACGCCGGTCTCCGGCGCGGCGGCCGTCGTGGTCGCGCGCAAGGTCCGCGAGCGGGCCAGGATCATCGCCGCCGCCATGCTCGAGGTATCGCCGGACGACCTGGCCTGGGCGGACGGGAAATGGCAGGTCCGCGGCGACCCGGAGAAGGCCAGGGGCATCGCGGAGATCGCGATGGCGGCGCACGGGTCGCTGGAGCTGCCGGACGGCGTGGAGGGCCACCTGAGCGCCGAGACCGTCTACAACCCGCCGAACCTCACGTTCCCGTTCGGCGCCTACATCTGCGTCACCGACGTGGATCCGGGCACCGGAGTGGTCGAGGTCCGCCGGTTCATCGCCGTGGACGACTGCGGGGTGCAGATCAACCCGATGATCGTCGAGGGACAGGTGCACGGCGGGCTGGCCGACGGGGTGGGCATGGCCCTGATGCAGGTCATCGCCTTCGACTCCGGCGGCAACTGCCTGGGCGGCTCGTTCATGGACTACCTGCTGCCCACCTCGGTGGAGTGCCCGTCCTGGGAACTCGGCGCGACGGTCACGCCGTCGCCGCACCACCCGATCGGGGCCAAGGGGATCGGCGAGGCGGCCACCGTCGGCTCGCCCGCCGCGGTGGTCAACTCGGTGCTCGACGCGCTGTCGCCGTTCGGCCTCCGCCATGCCGACATGCCGCTCACCCCGGCCGCCGTGTGGAGCGCGCTGCAGGGCCGCCCGCTGCGTCCTGACCTGGCCATCCCGTGACCGCAGGCCGGCCACTGCGGGACCTGCTGCATGATGGGCAGATGAGGTGCGTGCGCGGTCCAGGGTCCAGGCAGCCTTCCGCCGGCGAGCAGGGCCGCGGCCGGGGATGAGCGGACTCGCGGAGCGGCTGCCCGATGTCGGCACCCTGCTCGGTGCCCTGGACGGCGCCGACTACCTGGCCGACGAGGCGCTCGGCACCAGCCTGTTCCTGGCCGCGCGGATGGGCCAGCCGATCCTGCTGGAAGGCGAGCCGGGGGTCGGCAAGACCGGGGCGGCGCAGGCACTGGCCCGCGCGCTGGACACCCCGCTGATCCGGCTGCAGTGCTACGAGGGCCTGACCTCTGCCGAGGCGCTGTACGAGTGGAACTACCCGCGACAGCTGCTGGCGATCCGGCTGGCCGAGGCCCAGGGCGGCACGCTGCGCGAGTCGGACCTGTTCAGCGCGGAGTACCTGCTGCAGCGGCCGCTGCTCGCCGCGCTCGATCATCCCGGGCCGCGGCCGGCGGTGCTGCTGATCGACGAGGTGGACCGCGGCGACGACGAGTTCGAGGCATTCCTGTTCGAGCTGCTCGCCGAGTCCGCGGTGACCATCCCCGAGCTCGGCACCAGGCGCGCGGCGTTCCCGCCGGTCGTGGTGCTCACCTCGAACCGGACCAGGGACCTGCACGACGCGCTCAAGCGGCGGTGCCTCTACCACTGGATCGACTACCCGGCGACCGGCCGGGTGGCCGCCATCATCCGCCGCCGGGTGCCCGCCGCCGCCGCGCCGCTGGCCGGGCAGGTCGCGGCCGGCGTTGCCCGGCTGCGCGGGCTTGAGCTGGCCAAGCCGCCCGGCATCGCCGAGGCGATCAGCTGGACTGCGGCGCTGCACGTGCTCGGCGCCGAGAAGCTGGACGAGGCGTCGGCCGAGCAGACCGCGGGCGCCGTGCTCAAGTACGCCGAGGACCTCGACGCCGCCCGCGCGGCCGGGTACGCCTCGCTGGTCAGCAACGATGGCTGACAACTGTGCTGCCGGGCCGGCCGCCAACTGTGCTGCCGGGTCCGCCGCGGGCGCAGGCCGCCGTGGCTGATGACCTGGCCGAGGTCGCCGCGCGGTTCGGCGCCGCGCTGCGGGCGTCCGGGCTGCCGGTCGGCCCCGGCCGGTGCGAGCGGTTCGCGCAGGCGGTGACGCTGGCCCGGCCGCCGACGCCGCGTGCCCTGTACTGGTGCGCGGCCGCGACACTCGTGTCCAGCCAGGCGCACCTGGCCACCCTGGAGATGGTCTTCAGCGCCGTATTCGGCGGCCTGGACGGCCCGCCGGGCCGGCCCGCCGGAGAGCCGGTGCGGCAGCCTGCCCGGTCCCGCGGAACCGCGGAGGACATGCTGGCCGGCGCGGCGAAGGCGGCGAAGCAGCACGCTGCGCTGCCCCGGCCGGGAGACGGGCAGGCAGCCGAGCCGCCGGAGTACGATCCCGGTGACGCCGGGCACGTCGTCGAGGACCGGTTCCTCGGCAGCGCCGCGGAGCGGCTGGCGGCCAAGGACTTCGCCGAGCTGACGCCGGCCGAACTGCTGCAGCTGGCCGGGCTGATGCGGCAGATCACGCTGGCGGTGCCGCAGCGCCGGTCCCGGCGGTCGCGGCGGCGCCGCGGCCCGCACGTGGACATGCGGTCCACGCTCCGCCAGGCCCGCCGGACCGGCGGCGATCCGGTCCGGCTGATCGGCCGGGCGCCGGCCTGGCGGCAGCGCAGGCTGGTCGTGCTCTGCGACATCTCCGGCTCGATGGAGCCGTATGCCCGGGCGATGATCCAGCTGCTGTACTGCGCGGCCGGCGGCGCCAGCGCGGAGGTGTTCAGCTTCGCCACCCGGCTGACCCGGCTGACCCCGGCGCTGGCCAGGTCCCGGCCCGAGCTGGCGCTGGCCCAGGCCGGGCAGGCGGCGCCGGACTGGCTGGGCGGCACCAGGATCGGCGAGTCGCTCCGCGACTTCAACGACTCCTACGCCCGCCGCGGGCTCGGCCGCGGCGCGGTTGTCGTGATCATCTCGGATGGCTGGGACACCGGCGATCCTGGCCTCGTGCGACGCGAGATGGAGCGGCTATCGCTGGTCGCGTTCAAAATAATCTGGGTGAATCCCAGGACGAAGAGTGCCGAGTATCAGCCGCTGGCCGGCGGGATGGCGGCCGCGTGGCCCTATTGCGACGCCGTGGTCAGCGCGCACACGCTGGCCGCGGTGGACGAGCTTTCGGCCGCGCTCGCCGACCCGGTCCGGCGCCGGGCCGTGCATGCGGGCCGCCGGGTGGCATAACCCGCGGATTCGCGGCCCGGCCCGCCGGGGCGCGGCCGGGCGGATCGGGCGGATGCCCGGCTACGTCAGTCGCGGCCGGCCCTGGCCGCTGCCCGGGCGGTCCTTGCGCTTGACATCCACACCGCCGAACACGCAGGTGCCGGTGATCCGCAGCACCGGCGCATCCGGCGCGGACGACTCGGTGCTCTCGCCGGCGATCTCCCGGCCGCCCATGACCGCGCTGCCGCTGTCGACGACCCGCATCTCCGGCGGGACCGTGATCGACACGCCGCCGAACACGGCCACCGCGTTGACCGTGATCTCCCTGGCGGGCAGGTCAGCTTCCCTGAAGTCCAGATCAGCGCCGCCGAACACGGCCAGGATTCTGGTCTCCGGCTCCGGATGCCACCGCCCCTTCCTGCTGATGCCGCCGAAGATCGCGGTCAGCCGCCGCCCCAGCGTGGCCGGCCTCGGCGATCCGGCCCCGGCCGCCGGCAGCGCAGACGCGCCGGGCAGGTCATCGATGACCGGGACGATATCGGCGTGCGTCTTCGCGGCGTACAGCGCGTCCAGCCGCTCCGAGTGCTCTTCCGCGGTCAGCCTGCCCTGGGCCAGCGCCTCGTTCAGCACCGAGGCGGCCCGATCGCGGTCCGCGTCGGACGCGCGCAGCCGGGAAATCGGGTTGAAGCCCTGGGGGTCCATCCGGCTATTGTCGGCCATGCAGGGCGTCTGCGGAACGGGGAGTGTCGTGGGTCATGTCGAGGCCGCGCACCTAAGCCATGCCCTGCCGGACGGGCGGCAGCTGCTCGATGACGTGTCCTTCCGGGTCGGCGACGGCATCACCGCGGCGCTGATCGGCCCCAACGGCGCGGGCAAGACCACCCTGATGCGGATGATCGCCGGTGATCTCGCCCCGCAGGAAGGCTCGGTCACGTCCAGCGGCGGGCTCGGCGTGATGCGCCAGTTCGTCGGGGGGATCCGGGACGACTCCACGGTGCGCGACCTGCTGGTCTCGATCTCGCCGCCGCGGGTCCGGGCAGCCGCGGCCCGGCTGGACGCCGCCGAGCTGGTGATGATGGAGCGGGACGACGAGCCCGCCCAGCTGCGGTACGCGGCGGCCCTGGCCGAATGGGGCGACGCGGGCGGCTATGACGCGGAAGTGCACTGGGACGCCTGCACGGTGGCGGCGCTGGGCACGCCGTTCGACCGCTGCCGCTGGCGGGAGGTGCGCACCCTGTCCGGCGGCGAGCAGAAGCGGCTGGTCCTGGAGTCGCTGCTGCGCGGCAAGGACGAGGTGCTGCTGCTGGACGAGCCGGACAACTACCTGGACGTGCCGGCCAAGCTCTGGCTGGAGCAGCAGCTCGCGGCCACCCAGAAGACGGTGCTGCTGGTCAGCCACGACCGTGAGCTGCTGGCCAACTGCGCCGAGCGGATCATCACGGTGGAGGACCGGAACGTCTGGGTGCACGGCGGCGGCTTCGCCGGCTACGCCCAGGCCCGCCGGGACCGGATCGACCGGCTTGAGGAGCTGCGCCGCCGCTGGGACGAGGAGCACGAGAAGCTCAAGGAACTGGTCCGGATGTACCGGCAGAAGGCGTCGTACAACGACGCCATGGCCTCGCGGCTGCAGGCCGCCGAGACCCGGCTGCGCAAGTTCGAGGAGGCCGGCCCGCCGGAGCTGGCGCCACGCGAGCAGAACGTCCGGATGCGGCTGCGCGGCGGCCGGACCGGCAAGCGCGCGGTGATCTGCGAGCAGCTGGAGCTGACCGGGCTGATGCGCCCGTTCGGCCTGGAGGTCTGGTACGGCGAGCGGGTGGCCGTGCTCGGGTCCAACGGATCCGGCAAGTCGCATTTCCTGCGGCTGCTGGCCGGGGAGCCGGTTGCGCACACGGGCGTGGCGAGGCTGGGCGCGCGGGTGACGCCGGGGTGGTTCGCGCAGACCCACGCCCGCCCGGATCTGGACGGCCGTAGCCCGCTCGACATCCTCATGTTCGAGCACGCGATGCTGATCAACGAGGCGATGGCGGCGCTCGCGCGGTACGAGCTGCAGTCGTGCGCCCGGCAGGCGTTCCGCACGCTGTCCGGCGGCCAGCAGGCCAGGCTGCAGATCCTGCTGCTGGAGCTGGCCGGCTCGACGCTGCTGCTGCTCGACGAGCCGACCGACAACCTGGACCTGGCCAGCGCCGAGGCGCTGCAGGAAGGCCTGGAGTCATACGCGGGCACGGTGCTCGCCGTTACGCACGACCGCTGGTTCGCGCGCTCGTTCGACCGGTTCCTGATTTTCGGCGCCGATGGCGGTGTCTATGAGGCACCGGAACCCGTCTGGGACGAGGCCAGAGTTGCCCGGCCCCGCTGACCCGGCGGCTTGCTAGGCTGCATGCATTCCAGGGAGTCCGGCCACTGCTTGCGGCCGGGCCCCAGTGCCGAAGGTGGAGGGTGCGCACCCGTGAAGAAGCTGCTCATACTGGCCCTCGTCGGGTTCGGCGTGCTGGCTGTCTGGCGGAAGGTCCAGGCAGACCGGGCCGAGCTTGACCTATGGACTGAAGCAACCACGAGCGACGATTAGCCCCCGCGTCGGCCCGCCGGCCCGGCACGCATGGAGGCGATCAGGTGAGCGATACCCGGCCGGTCTCGCTCGTTTGCTGCGGCCTGATCGGGACGACGGTCACCGACAACGGCATGGTCGAGCGTGCCTATGCCGAGGCTATCGCCACCCAGGGCGTGGTAACCGGGACCACCGCGTACGCGCGTTGCATGGCCGCAGTGCACCGGTCCAGGGGCCAGTCGACCATCGGGGTGCTGCGCAGCCTGTTCCCGGAGAGCCAGGCCAGGGCGCAGGCCGCGCAGCTTGCGTTCGACCGCTCGTACCGCGCCGCGGTCGCCCGGATGGGCGTGGTAGCCATGCCGGGCGCCGAGCAGGCGATCGATAAGCTGCGCGGCACCGGCGCGCGGGTCTGCCTGATCAGCGGATTCTCCAAGCGGCTGCTCGGCCTGGTGATCGACACCCTGGGCTGGTGGGACCGGATCGACCTGGCCCTGTCTCCCGACGAGGTGCCCAGGGGCTGCCCGTGGCCGGATCTGATGCTTGCCGCCATGCTCCGGCTCGGCGTCGATGACGTCCGCGACGCGGTCGTCGCGCACGGCACCGAGAGCGGGGTGCTGAGCGGCAGGCGGTCCGGGGCCGGCGCGGTAGTCGGCGTCCTGACCGGCACGCATACCACCGAGCGGCTCCGCCGGGCGGGGGCCAGCCATGTGCTCGGCAGCGTCTCGGAACTCCCCGATCTGCTGGCCGCGGGTTCCGCGCCCGGCGCATCTGCGCCGGGCGGCTAACCGGCCCGGGTGCCGGTTCCGGGGCCGGGCGGTTCCGGCGCTGGTGCTGTCCCTGGTCCGGCCCGGCAGGCGACGGCGGGCAGGCCGCCCGGGTACCCTTGGATCGCCGCAGCACGGGGCTATAGCTCAGCTGGAAGAGCACCTGCTTTGCAAGCAGGGGGTCGCGAGTTCGAGTCTCGCTAGCTCCACCACCAGGCAAAACACGCTGGTACGGATCTTGAAATTGGCTCCTGACCACCAAGGTTGACCACAGCGCCGGTTCACTCCTGGCCGCCGAGAAGCTTGTTGAGCCGGGTCAGGGCGTCAAGGGCGCGCTGACGCGCGCCGCGCGGGCAGGCCGCAGCGGACTTGACAAGGGAACCCTCGCGGCGACCCACATCGGGCTAGTGCGGGCAGGCCAGGGGCCGCCCGATCGCCGGACAGCTTAAGGGCCGCCGCCCCTTGTCAAGTCCACTGCTCCGTGCACGCGGGAGTGCCGGAAGCCGGTGGCCCGGGCGCGAGAGAACGGCGTGACGATGACCACCAGGGCGACGACCCCAGCGGTAAATGACGGGGAACTGCCCGCGCTGGGGCGTCGGCAAAGGCCGCGTCCTGCCGGGCGGAAGCCCTACGGGCGCGGCGAGCCGACGCCTGGCGGCCGTCCCCGCTTCCCTGGGCCGGTGGTGGCCCGCCGTTACGTGCCGAACGGCACCGGCACCGCGCGTAAAGCAGCGGTTGACGGGGGCGGCTGACGCTGTACTCGCGGGCAGCGCCGGACTGCCGTAGCCGGTCACCCGAGGTCTCAGGCGGACACTGCGGGACGGCGGCCGAGGAGCGCCAGAACGAGCGCGTCCGCAGAGCGGTCGGTGGCCCGCTAACGGCTCAAACCAGACTGTTTGTCGAGTTCGGCGTAATCTACTGGCTGTTTGGCCAGTCCGCTGTATCGATCGAGTTGCACCAACGCCGTTTCGAGCGCGTCGAAGCAGGGTTTCAGACAGCGAGGACGGAGCCTTTGGGCCGCTGGCCTCAACGGCCTTTAACGCCTGCGGACTGGCTCCCTCGTGCTCAAGCATTTCAAGCCTGACCAGATAGTCGTAGGCACGCTCAAGGGTCGCCAGCTCGTTGTAAGCAAGGCCAACCACTGCGAACGCGTAATTGTCGGCAACCTCCGTGAACGCCTCACGCTGGGTGTCCCAGGCTTGCTTGAGAAAGGGGCGATCACCGACCCACGCCCCGTCGCTCTTCAACTTCCTCACTGTCGCCCGGGCTGACATCAACTCGAACCAGATGAGCCGCGCGGCCGTGCGTCCTTGACGCCGACGACGAAGCCGCGCGTCGATCTGGCCAAGGCCGAAGGTAAGGATCGCACCGACTGCTACACCGACCAGAGCGATCGAAGCCGCACTCACGACATTAAGAATAGACAGCTTCGTAACGCGAGTTGACTGTCAAGCGTGAGTTGACGGTCAGCTCGCGGCCAGCCGACCGGTGGTTCCCGGCCCTCTTGGCCTCATTTTGGCCTTACAGCAGCGCTCAACGCCGCCAGTCATAGCGCATCGTTGAGCAGCGTTCCAGCAGGTCAACAGCATATGAGCCGATGGGGGACGTGCCTGCAGATCTCTACGGATCTGATGCTGACCAGCGGAGGCGCGCACATACCTGCCATGACGTGGGGACAACTACGGTCATGGCTCGTGAAGCTCCCCACCGAGCAATCAACCCGCGTCATCTGCTGGCAGCCATGCGCCTGCCTCCACGTTCCATCTGAGGCGGTGACCACGAACGGCCTCACTCCTAACCGGAAATAACCAATGGTCACCTGGCATGCGGGAGCACGGGATGGTGGCTTGAAGCCGGGCGCGTGGTCTGAGCTGGTGAGTTACGGGGTGTGTCCTCGCCGCTCCTGATTGCAGGGCCTGTGTGCGTGGCGGTGAATGGTCAGGCTGCGGCAGCGGCCAGGGTGACCTTCATGCCGGGGTTGAGGCGTTCGAGCTCGCGGATCTTGTTGCGGGTCTGGCGCTGGGGGTCGAGCCGGTCGTAGTAGCCGGCGCCGAGGTCGCAGAATCGTGTCTCCCGGTTGCTGATGAGGAGGTAGGCGATCTCGAGGATGGCGCGGGCGGTGGCGACGATGGCTTTCTGCTTGCCGCGGCGGCGGCGGATCCGCCGGTAGCGTTCCCCGAGGTAGGTATCGGTCTTGCCGGCGGCCATCGCGGCGTCGCCGGGCGCGCCGCGCAGCCACCGGCTGCCTTTCCCGGTCTTGCCCGGCCGGGTTCTGGCGCCGGACTGGATGGTCTGCGGGCTGAGCTTCGCCCACGCGGATGCATGCCCGGCGGTCGGGAACTGGGCCATGTCCAGCCCGAGCTCGGCGATGATGACCTGGGCGGTGACTGCGCCGACCCCGGTGATCTCATCCAGGCGCTGCACCAGTGACAGCAGCCGGGCGCCGTGGTTGTCGCAGCCCGGGGCGTGCCCGCCGCCGATCAGGCCGCAGGAAGCGCAGGCCGGCGGCACGCCGGGCAGTGCCGCCAGGTGCGCTTCGATCTTGCCGTCCAGCTCAGTGATCCTGGCTTCCAGGGTGCCGGCGAGGTCCAGCAGCAGGCCGATCTCATAGGCGTGGACGTCCCGGAATCGTCCGGTGAGCGCCTCAGCCAGCAACGCCTGTTTCGGCCGCAGCCGGCCCAGCGCCAGCCCGGCGAGCACCTTCGGGTCGCGCTCGCCTGCCACCAGCGCGCGCAGCATCGCCCGCCCGGACTTGCCGAACAGGTCCGACACGACCGCTGACACCTTCACCAGGGCGTCTTCCATGATTTTCTCGGCGCGCTGCTTGTGGCGGGAGCACTCGGCGGTCAGCGTGGTCCGCAGCCGGGTCAGCGCCCGCAGGTCACGGATCTCCTCCGGCGGCACGAACGAGGGCCGCAGCATCCCCCGCTCGTTCAATTTGCACAGCCAGATGGAGTCGAGCTTGTCCGTCTTCGGCCGGCCAGGGACGTTCTTCACGTCCCGCGCGTTGACCAGCCACACCTGCAGCCCGGCGGCTTCGAGCAGGTAGAACCAGATGCGCCAGTCGGGTAGCGGCGGCGCGTTGCCGCGCCGCCGCCCCCTCGGAACCGGCCGTGCCCGCTTTCCAGGCAACCGGCTCGGGCAAGCCCTGAAGGCGTGCAGGTCAAGATTGCGAAGCTGCTGGCTCACTGCTGGTGCCGTCTGGGAGGCGGCGTCGGCAGTGGGTGTGGATGAGACGGAAGACGGCGGGTCCGCCTGGTTTCCCGGGTTCCGCATCGAGGCTGATCGCCTGGTGGCGGGTCGCCTTGCGGACGGCTGTGATCCACTGTTCCCATTCGTCAGGGTGTTGTGGCTCCTGGCCGGCGTGCAGCAGTAGTTCGCCGCAGAGCGGGCAGTGCCCGCGCTGCCGTTGGAGTAGCCGCAGCCTGGGCGGGTCGAGCGGGGGTGTCCCGCGTCGCCGCCTGGCCGCCCAGTAGCTGGCTAGCGCAGGGTCATCGGGTGAAGCCCAGCCCTTGACCAGCGTGTGCCGGGTGATCTTCGTCCAGGCGAACTTGAGCAGGTAGGCGCCGGACTCGCGATCGCCGAACACCCACCTGTCTCGCCTGGAGGAGTTGAACGCGCCGAAGTACTCGCCGACGATCCAGCGCTTTCCCTTGTGCGGGTGCGTCCAGTTCGCCCACTTGTAAGTCAGCTTCCACACGTGGTTGTCCAGCTCGTTGAACACCCGGGCGGACACGCAGTGCCGGTAATAGGCCGACCAGCCCCGGATGATCGGGTTCAGCCGGATGAGGACCATCTGCGCGTTGTGCCCGCGCAGGGCCCTCATCTCGGCGGTCAGCCGCGCCTTGATCCGTTTCACGGCTGCCTTGCCCGGCTTGATCAGCAGCTTGCCGCGGTAGCGTCTGACATTGAATCCCAGGAAGTCCACCCCATCATCGAGGCGGACGACGGCCGTCTTGTCCTCGTTGAAAGACAGGCCCCTGGGCTCCAGCCACGCGGCCAGCCGCGCTTTGACCTGCTCGGCCTGCTCACGTGAGTGACACAGGGCGAGCGCGTCGTCGGCGTACCTGATCAGCACCGGTGAGCCCGGTCTCGCCGTCCCGGCGTTGCTGCCGGAAAGGATGTACCGGACCCCGGCGGCCTCCTCCATCCCGTGCAAGGCCACGTTCATCAGCACGGGACTGATCACGCCGCCTTGCGGGCTGCCCCGCTCGGTCGGGGCGAGCCGGCCCTTATCGAGCACTCCCGCCTTCAGCCACTGCCCGGCCCGTTTCCTGGCCGGGAACGTGCCGAGCTGGCTGAGGAGGCGGGAATGATCAATCCGGTCGAACGCGGCGGCCAAGTCGGCATCCAGCGCCCACAGGCGCTTGCAGGCCGCTCCGCGCGTGGTCACGAAGACGGCCTGCATAGCGTCCTGGCAGCTGCGGCCCGGCCGGAATCCATACGACCGGGATTCGAACCGGGCCTCCCACTCGGGTTCCAGCGCGCTCACCGCCAGAGCTTGCAGCGCCCTGTCGGCGATCACGGGAATACCGAGCCCGCGTCGTTTTCCGCCTGCCTTGGGGATGAATACCCGCTTAACCGGCCTGGGCCTCCACGCAGCCGCGCCGTGCTGGAGCCAGGAAGCCATTTCGGCCTTTTCCCAGGACCCGAGCACGACTCGTCCGTCGACCCCGGCCGTCTTGCGGCCAGCATTGACCTCCGTCACCCGCCGCACGCTCAGCAGCGCGCTGGAGCGGGAACGGAGCATCAGCTTCTGCAGATTGCGGACCTTCTTCAGATCCCCTGCCTGACTCGCCGTGAAGATCCGCTGCCGCAGCCGCCGTACGTCATCCTCGGCCTGGCGCCAGTCCACAGCGCCCCAGTCCAGGACATCGTCCTCAGGTCCGTTCACCGCAAGGGTGCCCAACTTGCCCATCGGTTCTGGCGTCTCCGTTCACCTGATCGTCACAGGCTCACCTGACCCACGTCAGCTCCCTTTCGGGCCGGGCACCAGCCCGTATCCGGCCAGTTATCCGGGAAACCATCCGGTGGAGGGCACCGGTCCTGCGGCCCCGGTTTCCTGCTGCCTTTCAGCCGCCGGCCTTGGCTTCTTGGGTCATCCTGCGCCCGCTGGGGAACTCAGCCTCCCTCACGGTCGGCCTTCCGGCCACCAGCGGCCGGACCCCAACGGGGTTGTCGTGTTGCACATGAGCAAGACGCGACCGGGCAGGGCGCCTCCTTTATCCCGGGGACGGTGGTGCGCTCCCGGCCGGCGAATATCCTCCGGCCGGCACCCGCCGCTCTTCCACGGCCAGTCCCTACGGCCCCGCTGGAACATCCCATCGGCGGGGGTCACCTTCACGAGACGTCATCAGAGATTCACTCACGTTCACCCATCACCCCAAGACAGCTGGACGCCGCCCCAGGGCCGGGAAGCCAGAGCCTCCCGCCGGTCTTCTCCTCGCCTGCGGCCCCCGGATGGAACACGGGCCGCTTCGGCTTCTACCCCGGGCTTCGCACCCCGCAGTTACCCGCGACGCACGCCGAGGCGGAGACAGGCCAACGCGCACTGGCCCGGGTACCACGCCTCCGGCACCAGCCGGACCTCCAACAGCGCCTCCCACTTGAACTCATGCACCCTCACTTCGCACGTAGTCGCTGGTGGCCTCGAGGACAACTCGCTCGATTCCCTCGCACCTCAGGTGATCAGCCAGTTCCGTCACCGCGGCGAACCTCGCCGTGACATCCCATACCTTCTGCACCCGCCGCCCGCTGCGCGACTCATGCGGCACCCGGGTGCACACCATTCCCGAGTCCTTGGCCACGTCAATCGCAGCCGCCCGGGCCACCAGCTCCGCCGGCTCCTCCTCGGCCTGATCCAGCTCCTGCTCCGCCATCAGCCGGCCTCACCCTTCTTGCGCGCGGGGGTTAAAGTGAGGCTGCCCGGGGGGCGCGAAGAGGGAACCGAGACTCTAATCGGCGTGCTCGCAGCAACAGTCCGCAACCCTCCGACCGGCCCCCGGCGCCAGACTAATGACGGGCTCAGCAGGCCCAAGGATTAAACGGCGTCACGGGCAGCACGCCGCAGATCATTTCACGGCCACGCCGCGATCCCCGGACCCCCGTGACTAATGTCCAAATCGATCAGGGCGAGCTTTGCTTGATCCGAGAGATCATCGTCAAGCTCTATGACGATCGCCGCACGACCCTCGCCGACTCGAAGGAGCGCCTTGGTTGGATCGTCCCGCTTGTAGTGCAGACGCACACGTGATACCCAGTCTGCGACACCACCGCCGAGACGTTTACCTAGCTCGGTGCAGAATGCCGTGACTAGCGGACCGAGAGTCCCAATCATTAGTAGTTCAGCAGGTGGGACAGCTCCAATGTTGCACTCCTGGAGGCTTATTCACGCTGGGCGTGACTAACGCCTACCCGGCGTGTTGAAATGAAACGACGGCCCGTTTATTGAGAGAATTGGGTTACCACACTCAAACTCACAAAAAACGAGCCGCCTGACATGTATTCTACCACCGGTTTTTCCCGGGAAAGCATCGTGGACCTATGCACGATGATCCACGCTGAAACGACGAACGGCCGGAGGCCGTGGCCGCCTATCCTGGGACTGTTCAAGTCCGTGACCGTGGCGCTGACCTATATGCGCCGCAATCGGGTCCAGGCAGAACTGGCGGAGACTTACGGGGTGTCCCAGCCGACGATCAGCCGCGCGATTACGGGAATGACGCCGTTGCTGGGCGAGGTACTCAGGGAATATGTCCCGACGGCTGACGAGCTTGACGGGCGGACGCAGTACATCGTGGACGGCACCCTGCTGCCGTGCTGGTCATGGGCCTCGCATCCGGAGCTGTACTCCGGCAAGCATAAGACCACCGGCATGAACGTCCAGGTCGCCTGCACACTCGGCGGAAGCCTCGCATGGATCTCCGACGCGATCGACGGAAGTCGCCACGACAACTATTGCCTAGGTGAATCCGGGGTCCTGCTAACCCTTGACCCCGGCAGCTGGGTCGGCGATAAGGGATACGTCGGAAACGACATGATTACGCCCATCAGGAAGCCCGCCCATCGCAAGCTTCTGGACTGGGAGAAGGAATTCAACACGCAGGTGAACAAGATTCGTTACGTCATCGAGCAGACGATCGCTAACTTCAAGACCTGGCGGATCATGCACACCGATTATCGCCGGCCGCTCGCAACATTCACCACCACTATCTCAACCGTAATCGCCCTGCACTTCTACGCGGCCAGCTGAATAACCCTCCTGGTCCCGAGGTGCAGAGGCACCACAACCCATACAGAAGACAGCGCCAAGACGCAGCGGCCTGCCGCAACTTGCACACAACAGCGAGGAGGACTCAGTCACGATCCGACGCTACTTGGTTCCAAACGTGACCGCGCGCGCAACACCGCAGGGGCGCGAGCAGCGGCCCGGGACGTTCGCGGAGCCACGCCGGTGACCGGCGATGTGCCGCTTTACCAGCGCGACCCAGGCGCCTGGCAGGCGCACCTGGCCGAAGGCAATGCCACCCAGCCCCGCAAGCGCGTCGGCGCCGACCTGCTCATCTTTAACGAGCAGGGCCGCATCCTCCTCGTCGATCCCAGGTACAAGCCCGACTGGGACCTGCCCGGTGGGATGAGCGAGGCCAACGAGCCGCCCGCAACAACTGCTCGCCGCGAGGTCAAGGAGGAACTGAATCTCGACCTCCAGCCCGGACGGCTGCTCTGCATCGACTGGGTCTCCCCGCACGCCCCCTGGGACGATTCCCTGATGTTCATCTTCGACGGCGGGACCTTGACCAGTAAGCAGATCACGGGCCTCAAGCTCCTCGACGGTGAACTACGCACCTTCGAGTTCTGCACCGAGGAACAGGCCGCAGGCCGGCTGCGACCCTACATATGGCAGCGAGCAGCGCACGCACTCCAGGCGCAGAAGACTGGAGAAACGCGGTACTTGCAGGATGGCCAGCTGCACCGAGCCCTGCCATGTGATCGGCGGCGGTAATGCCGCCTCGGGGGTTCTCGTTGGACCGGCGCCGCTGAAGGTCAGGCCCGTCAGTTGGGCAGCGGGACGACAGTCTTCAGGCGCCGGCGTTCCTGTCGGTGCCCGGCCGCTGGCCCAGCCACTGAGCATAGGACCTGGATTGATCCGGGGCGGGTTCCACACCACCGGGCAGGGCCTGGGCGAACACGAGCGCGGCGGTGGCCTCGAGTTCGCTGCGCAGCAGGCTGGCGGGGCCGGTCGCCTCGAATCCCAGGGTCCACCAGCGCTGGCCGCTCCTGTGGACCTCGGTGAGTTCCACCTCACACCCCGGCTCCCGGCCCAGCCCCGGGCCGCGCGCCACGATCTGCCCGCTAGCCAGTGAGAAGCGGCTGATGCGCCGCCCTTTGCGGATCGGCGTCCAGCCGGGCGGGTCGCTGCTGCCGGGGCTGAGCGGGCTGACGGGAAAGGACCACTTCTGCCAGAACTCCATGTGACCGCGGGCGCGGCCCGCCACCTCCAGGATTCCCGGACTGCCGTGGTACACCTTCACCTCCAGTGCCCCGCCCCCGCGGACCTTCACCGACAACCCGGGCAACTGCGGATCCAGCAGGTAGGTGTCCTGGCGTGACTCCGTCCCGGCCGGGAACCGCCCGAACCACCGGGCCACCGCGGCCTCCATCTGGCCTGGGAAGATCCAGCGCACCTCCAGGCTGCGGACTCCTTCGGTGACCAGGCTCTCACGCGGTACACCCGTCATCGCCTTCTGCTCCTGACACTGCTGGCCGGCCGGGAACTTACCTTGTCGGGTTCGGCGGTTATCCGTTCCGATGCGACGCATCAACAAGCGATTTGTGGTCGCGGTCGTCCTGGTCGGCCATGTTGGTCGAGTAGACGGCGATCAGGCCGGCCTGGCCCTTCTTCAGCGCCGCAGCAGCCGGCCTCGCCCCAGCCGAGGTTGTCCCGGAAGAGGAACATGATGTCCGGCTGCCTTCACGCAGCGTCATCCGGGCCAACTCCTCATTCCGCCGTGCCACGGCCCAGGCCGCGGTCAGCTAGCCGGATGTTCGGTCTCATCTGACCCCTCGCCCGCCGGCTGGATGGAGATGAGCTCAAGGCCAAGCTCCTGAGTCTGCTGGATAAGCCTGTGCAGATGCGCCTGGTCAATCACGCTGCCGGTCAGCACCGTCGTGCCCGCGACCCAGTCCATCTGCATCCCCTCGAACAGGAAGCCGAATGGCTCGCTCAGCTCGCCGCGAAGAACCAGCCGGTATCGTCTGCCTCGTGCCCGGTCGCTGTCCATCACGTGCACGCTCACAGTCAGGCAGGTGAAGTGTCACCACCTGCCGGCCGTTTCCACCTAGGTGAAGCGCGCGCACAACGTCAGGAGATCCCCGGCTCAGGAGCCCACCGCACCAGCAACGAACCGCTTTTGCCGTGTCACCGCCCCGGGCGGGCACCTCACTGGCGTATGGCGGGTAGCGAGGCGTATGGCTAGAGGAGTCTGAGCTCTCGGGTGCGTCGCAGGGCGTCGGCCCGCGAGGAGACGCCGAGCTTGCGGTAGATCGACCTGACGTGGCTATGGACCGTGTTGTGGGCCACATACAGCTCGCGGCCGATATCCCGCTCGGACAGATCGCCGTGCAGCAGCCTGAGCACCCGGAGTTCCCGCTGCGTCAGCTCCTGATCTGCGAATCGGACGCGGCTGATCTGCGGCGGGCGGTCGAGGGCAGCCAGCCTCCCGGCCAGGATCCCCGGATCCGGGCAGGCTTCGAGGACGGATCTCGCCTCGGCTATCGCATCCGCGGCACGCTTGTGCTCGCCCAGGGCCCGCAGCACCGGCGCGTGGCCGAGCAGCGCATTCGCCAGCTGGATGGGCTGGCCAAAGGTCCGCGAGAGGGCGACGCCGCGTTCGGTCAGCGGCAGTGCCTCCCCGGGCCTGCCGCGCGCCGCGAGCGATACTCCCAGCGCCAGTGGAGCCGCGCCGATGAGCTTCTCGGCGTCGTGTTCCCGCACGAATTCGGCTGCCGTCTCGGCCAGCGCCCGCTGTTGTTCAAGACGCCCCCGCTCGCCGGCGATCCACGATCGGTAAGCCAGCGACGCCTCGCCAGCCAGCCACTGCGCGCTCGCGGGCGCCAGCGCCGCCGATTCCGCGAACCACCGGTCGGCCTCGTCAGGCTCACCCCGGAAGTACAGGCCCATGCCGGCCGCCCAGCATGCCAATGGCCGCCAAGGCGACCCCGGGCCCACAAGCTCGGCTGCCCGGCGGCCATTTTCCAGCTGGGCGCCGATATCTCCCCACGGAAAGCAGGCCCGCAGCATCGTCAGGCTCGCCTCAGCCGAGCTGAAGCCGTCCGGCAGCGGCCCCGCGCCCAGATCGCCCAGCCGTTCGGCCGCCGCGATGGCCCGCGCCGCCTCATCCTGCCTGGCGGACAGCGACAGCACCCACGCCTTGATCAGAAGCAGATGAACGTCGCCGCTCAGTATCTCCTCGGGGAGCCGCCGCAGCCAGGCCAGGACGGTGTCATACCTGCACGTGTTGGCGTAGCTGATCCAGGGCCCCCGGATCATCTCGGCGGCCTCGGCGAAAGCCCCGGCTTCGATCGCGTGCCCGATCGCCTCGCCGGCCGTCCCGTGATCCCGGTGCCAGGCGTACGCGCGCCGGTGCAGCGCCGGGGCCAGGCCCGGCTCACACCGCTCGAGCTCCACCCTCAGCAGCTGGGCGAACAGGTGGTGAAAGCGGTACCACCCGCCCTCGTCGTCGAGCGGGACGAGGAACAGGTTGCTCCGCGACAGCGCGTCGAGCATCGCGGCCGTGCCGTCCTGCTCGAGCACGGCGTCGCACAGCGGGCCGGACAGCCGTTCGAGAACCGACGTGCGGAGCATCAGCGCCTGAATCGGCGGCTCATGCGCCTGCAGCACCTCGGTCACCAGGAAATCGACCACGTGACGGTTCGAGCCGCCGAATCTGCGCACGAAAGCATGGCGGTCGCCAGCGTGCCGCAGCGAGAGCGCGGCGAGGTAGAGCCCGGCCGGCCATCCCTCCGTCTTCGCCACCAGGCCTTCGACATCCCCGGGCGTCAGGCCCAGCCCGAGGCGGCCGTTCAGGAACGCGTCCGCCTCCTTGGAGGTGAACCGCAGATCGCCGGCGCGCAGTTCCAGCAGTTCACCGTGCGCGCGCAGCGCTGCCAGCGGAAGGCCCGGCTCAGTCCTGGTTGAGAGCACGAGCTGGAAGGTGGGCGGCGCGTGATCGACGAGCCAGGCGATGCTCTCGCGGGCCACGTTGCCGGAAAGCCGGTGGAAGTCGTCCAGGATCAGCGCGACCTCACCCAGCTCATCCAGCTCGTTCACCAGGCGCGGCAGCACCATCTCAACGATGGACGCCGCCCCGACCATCTGCGGCGACGTCGGCAGGCTGACCGCCGGGCAGGCCTTGCGAAGCGCCTCGATCACATAGGACCAGAACACCACAGGATCGTTGTCGCCCTCGTCCAGCGTCAGCCACGCGACAGGCTTCCGCGCCGCCTCAGCCGCCCGCCACTCCGCCAGCAGGGTGGTCTTCCCGTAACCCGCCGGGCATGCTACCAGGCTGAGCCGCAGACCCGACCCGGCCCGAAGCGGCTCCAGAAGCCGCTCACGCGCAACGACCTGATCGCGCACCGCCGGCGGACGCAGTTTCGTCGCGAGCAGGACCGGCCCCGAGCCGTCAGCAACACCGGCCCCCATCGCGCTCCCTCGGCCAAGAACTCCTGCTGCCAGGGTCTGGGACAGCATCACCTGCACCTTTTTGTTACATTGCAATCCTGGTGGCCGCTCAGCATGAGTTCAACAGGCCAAAGGTCCTTTGACTGGGTGCCTGCTGTCCGTGATGTCCGCAGAGGCCCGGGAGGCCTCCCCTTCGGCCGGCTTTCGCACGGAAAGTCCGCTCGCGAGTG
Source organism: uncultured Actinomycetes bacterium (assembly GCA_963786975.1). Classification (GTDB taxonomy): domain Bacteria; phylum Actinomycetota; class Actinomycetes; order Streptosporangiales; family Streptosporangiaceae; genus Palsa-506. The sequence continues at coordinate 695,699 of CAWBBE010000001.1, forward strand.
GCCGTGACCCGGGCGGCGGACACCCGTCGTGCCTGCGGGCCTGTCATGCCAAGCCCTCGCCGGACCCTGCTCAGTGGCACGGCGGCGCGTCCCCACCGCTTGCAGACCTCCTCCCCATTGGCGACGGCCGTCTTCCGCATCTTCAGTCCGGCCACCTGGGTTTCCAGGCGCTAGGGCCGGGCCGGTTTCCACCTAGGTGAAACCGGCCCGCAGGTGATGCCGGGTCGCCTGCCTGAGTCTTAGCGTGCGCAGTGATGAATAGCAGGTGGTGGACAGCGACATGACGCAAGGCGCCAGCGTACCGGGTTGGCGAGCAAGCAGGGGGACGTGAAGACCTCGGCAAGCAACTTGCAAAGTGCCGTCAAAGGCAAAATGCCAGTGACCAGCACCCGGCCGGATGAAACCGCGAGTTCGCCATGGCCACGGCCGCGCCGTTGCTAGGCGTCAAGCTCACCCTGGGCGACGTGACGCCGCCCGCGGCGGGTCCGTGGCCAGGCGAGATCAGGAAGGAACGCCTCAGATGGCGAAATGGAACTTCGTGGCGATGGGCCAGGTGGGCCTGACCGGCTGGACCAGGGTGGCCGCCCGGCCAGTCGCCCACGCGATCGCCCGCCGGACCGGACGGCCAGAAGCGCAGATCCTGTCGCTTATCGGCGGAATGTTCCTCGCGATCGCTCTGATCAACTTCCTCCGCGGGCGCACGCGGTTACGCTGAGTCGGGCACCATCTCCATACCTTCGAAAAGGAAGCCGAACGGTTCGCCCAACTCGGTAGGACAGCGGCCTGCGGTTACATCTCCTTGACCGCTTGCTGCAGAGTCTTGTCGATGTCCTTCGGATCCACGCCGAGCTCCTGGGCTGTCTGCTTCTCCGCCCTGGTCACCGCGTTCTTGATTGCGTCCTCGACCTTGCTCTCGCCGACAACAACAAGCCCAGCCTGCCCCGGGTCGATGAAGTCCCCCAGCTGCTTCGCGTCCGAGCGTGACATTCCCTTGGACAGGTGCCCGGTGACCCCGCCGACCACGCCACCGGCCGCGGCCGCCCCCAGGACCGCCGGCGGGAAGATAACCCCGACCGCCGCCCCGGCGGCAACGCCCCACCAGGCACCATGGCGGGTGGCCGTCTCGTCCTTATTCTCATGGACCTTGCCGCTAGCGTCCTTAGTGACCACAGCCGCATCGTAGGAACCCACCAGGCCCGCCGCGTGAGCGTCCTTAACGACCTGGTAGTCCTCCCGTGCTGTTGCTTCATCCGGATATGTCGCTACCAGGATGAACGTGCTACCGGTCCCGGACATGCCAACCTCCTCCAGTTTCGCTGGCATCCCTTGCCAGGCGATTCAGCTTGGCCTCGGCCGTTACCCGGCCGCTGCGTCACGGTCTCAGGCTCACGCCCAGGAAGGTGACCCGTGCATCACCTACCGCCCGAATTCACCTAGGGGGAAGCTCCTGCCAGGACAGGCCCCGGGCCTGAACGCCCGTCCGGGGGCTCACCTGCCGGCCCGGGCGCGTGGCATCACCGCTGCCGGTCGGGCAGGCTTAGGCGCGTGCTACCCGGTCGCCGGATCGGGGGCCTGCCTCTCTCGGGGCGGCCACCGTGGACCGAGCGAAGGAGATAGTGCCGTGCCAGATGACGCGGACCCGCCGCGTGGGCGCCGGTTCCTCGGGTACCGACCGGCTGGCGGCCTTCAGCGACGGCGTGTTCTCCATCGCCGCCACGCTGCTCGTACTGGACATCGCGGTTCATCCGCCGGGCACACCGCTGGAGCAGGTGCTTCACGCCTGGCCTGCCTACCTGGCCTACGCCGTCAGCTTCCTGACGATCGGCGCCGCGTGGCTGGCCCACACCGCATTGACCGACCGGCTCACGCGGTCAGATCCGATCTTCCTGCAAATCAACTTGCTCGTTCTGCTCGTGGTGGCGTTCCTGCCGTTCCCGACCCGGCTCGTCGCCGACGCCCTGCACAACACAGGCGCCGAACGTGTCGCGGTCACGGTCTACGGGCTGACGCTGCTGGCGATCCGCTTCCTGGGGTCCGCGCTGGATGCGTATGCGCGGCGCGAGCACCTCTACTCACCGCAAGGAGACGGCGATGAGATCCAGGGCCCGCGACGAAAACTCCTGCCCGTGGTGACCGGGTATGTGATCGCGATCCTCATCGGGCTCGTTTTGCCAGGAGTGGCGGTGGCGGTGTACTTCGGTATCGCGGTGTACCTGATTGTGCCGTTCCGGCAGGTTGCACGGCTGCTGTTCCGGCGTCCATGAGCCCCCGCCAGGAACGCGCCTCCACGTCCGGCTGGCCCGCGGCGATCATGGCCGAAGCGATGGAGCCCCTCCTCTGCCAGCGGTCCGTCAGGAGACGAGCGCCGACGCACATACCCGGCCGCTACTTGACGGCCGCCCGGCAACCTCAAGGACCGCGACCTCAGGCGCAGCAGGCACCGGATCGCCGCCTGACTGAGAAAGCGGAACCGGCTTGCCGGGCCGCGTCACCCCAGACGGGACGGTCCGCTGCAGGGCAGGGTCGGCCTTTGCTTCATTCAGCGGCAGCGTCGTCGCCAGCGGCCTGCCGTTATTGCTGGCCGCAGTGCACCGGTCCAAGGCCCGGGCAGGTTTCCACCTAGGTGAATCCGGCCCGCAGGTGATGCCGGGTCGCCTGCCTGAGTCTTAGCGTGCCCGGTGAGGGACAGCGACAGGGCGCAAGGCGCCAGCTGTACCGGGTTGGCGAGCAAGGAGAGGGACAGGACAATGGCGAAGCCCGATGCGGTATTCATCTACATCGGCACCTACCCCAGCGAGGCGGCGGCGCGAGCCGACTACGACGTGGTCAAGGACCTGCATGCGGCCGGCGCGGTCGGCACCTACGACGCCGCCGTGGTCACCAAGGACGACGCGGGCAAGGTGCACGTGAACAAGGATGAGACGGCCACCCGGCACGGCGCGTGGGGCGGCGCAGCGGTCGGTGCCGTCGTCGGCATCTTGTTCCCGCCTGCGATCATCGCTGGCGCGGCCGTCGGCGCAGCCGTGGGCGGGGTGGGCGGCCACTTGTGGCGTGGCATGTCCCGCGCTGATGTCAAGGAGTTCGGGGACATCATCGACGCCGGGCAGGCCGCCCTGGTCATCGTCGGGGAGAGCACGCTGCAGCAGGCCGTGGACAAGGCCGGGCTGAAGGCCGAGAAGCATGTTGCCAAGGAGCTGGACGTGAGCGCGAAGGACGTCGACAAGGCCGTCCAGGAAGCCGCCACCGAAGTCAGCTGACCCGCCGGTTCCCCGGCCCGGGCATGGCGATCTCGCCTTGCCCGGACCGGGACTGCGAGCACTGTGGAGGACGCATGAGAGTCACCTACCGGCCAGGCACGCGCAGATGGCTGCTGCTTCCGGCCGCCGTCCTGGTCCTGTCCGGGCTGGCCGCCGGATGCAGCGGCAGCAGCAAGCCGGCCTACTGCACCGCCGCCAGCCAGCTCAAGACCTCGGTCCACGACCTGGGCAATATCACTGTCAATATCCATGACCTCAGCTCAGTGAGCACCGCGGTGAGCAAAGTCAGCAGCGACGCGAAAACGTTCGCCAGCGAAGCGAAGTCCGCGTACCCGTCGCAGACCACGGCGCTGAAGAACTCGCTGTCCGGCCTGCAGGCCGCGATCAAGTCCGCGAAGGGCCAGCCTTCCCTGACCACGGTTGCAGCGGTCGTGTCATCGATCACGCAAGTGAAGACCTCGGCCGGCAACCTGCAGAGTGCCGCAGCAGGCAAATGCCAGTGACCAGTGCCCGGGCGGGATGAACCCGAGATCGTCATGGCCACCACCAGGACCGCCGCTCAGCCGGTCGCCCGTCTGGTCGCCCGCAGGACCGGCCGGCCACAAGCGCAGATCCTGTCGCTTCGCCGGTCCAAGGCCAAGGTGTTGAGAGGTGAGTCGTGAGCCAGGTGACGAAGGTATTCCAGCTCAACCGGCAGGGATTCAACCTGCGCAGAGGCGTTGTCTTTGCGGTCGTCCTGGGGCTGCTGATTGTCGTGGGCGTGCTTCCTGCGGACCGGAGGTACTTCCTCACTGCGATCTTCGGCGCGCTGATCGCGGCCGTGAGCGACCCCGGCGGGAACTACGGCTACCGGGTACCCCGGCTGGCCGTGGTCGCCGTGGCCGGTGCGCTGCTGACGGCCCTGGGGTTCGGCATCGGCGGCGGGGCCTGGGGGTTCGTGGTGCTGGCCGCCTTCGTGGCCACGTTGCTAGGCGGGCTGGCGGTGACGTACGGCCTGCACCGATTCGTCGCCGCCTATCTTCTCAACGTCTGGTTCATCATCGCCCTCGGCCTGCCGACTCTCGTCGCCTTCGGCCTGCCGGGTTCCTTCCGGTCCGGCCTGATCCACACCGAACCGTGGAAGCAGTCGCTGGCCTGGCTTACCGGGTCGGCGCTGTGGATCGCTTCCGCCTTCATCATGTGGCTGGTGCGCGGGCGGACAGCGCAGCCGCAGCCAATGGCCGAGATCCCCGGGGACATCTCGCCGAGGCCGCTGACCCGGCCACTGATCCTGTTCGCGGTGATGCGGGCCGCCGTCCTGTCGATCGCCGTCGCGATCTCCTTCGGGCTGCAGCTGCCTAACGCCTACTGGATGCCGATCGCCACCATCATTGCCATGAAGCCCAGCCTGCAGCAATCCGCCCTCGTCGCCGAGCAGCGCATCGCCGGCACGGTAGTGGGCGCCGCAGTGGCCGCCCTCGTCCTGCTGGCCGTCGGCAACAGGACCGCACTCGAAGTGATCATCGTCCTCCTGGTCGCGCTGGCAGCGTCGATCCACACCGTCAACTACGCCTGGTACACCGCGGCCATGGCCGGGGCCATCCTGATCGCCGCGGATATTCCCCACCCGTCCAACCTCACCGACGAGGGACGGCGGATCCTGTTCACGTTCGCCGGTGTCGGGATCGCCATCATCTTTATGTTCCTGGCGGACCTGCTGCAGAAGCACGCCGCCAAAGCGGCGCCACAGGCACCTGCCCGTCCGGCCCCGGCGGCGTGAGCGGCCAGGGCGCCGTAGGCCCGGCCCTGGGGGGTGAGCATGGCTGGTGATTCCTACCAGGAACTGCCGCGGGCAAAGCGACGGCGTCTCATTGTCCGGGCGGTGCTGCGCAGCCTCCTGTCCGCTACGGTGCTGGTGGTTCTGTACTACCTGCTTCCGCTGGACCGGCCTTGGGGTGCCGACACGGCGGTGCGCCTGCTGGCCAGCCTGCTGGTCTTCGCGGGCGTCATGGTGTGGCAGGTCAGAAAAATCATCCGCTCGCGCTACCCGGGCGTGCAGGCAGTCGCGGCGCTGGGTTTGATCGTTCCCCTCTACCTGCTGCTGTTCGCCTCGGCGTACTTCGTGATGGAACGAGCTTCCGCGGCGGCCTTCACCCAGCCGCTGACCCGCACCGACGCCCTGTACTTCACGGTGACCGTCTTCTCAACAGTGGGCTTCGGGGACATCAGCCCGAAATCCGAGGCAGCCCGGGTAGTGCTCATCGTCCAGATGCTCGGCGACCTCGCGGTCCTGGGTGCCGGCCTACGAGTGCTCCTGAGCGCCGTGCAGCGCGGCCGCCAGCAAAGATCGGACGCAGGCGGCGGCGCTGGCCCGGCCGCTACCTGACGGCCGCCCGGCAACCCCAGGGACCGCGACCTCAGGCGCAGCGGGCACCGGATCGCCGCCTGACTGAGAAAGCGGAACCGGCTTGCCGGGCGTAACCGCGGAAGGCCTGATCGTGTTGCCTGGGCTACCAAACCGATCGCTCGTGCATCGAGCCGCCGCGGGCGATCAAGTAGACCACCACACCGATCAGCGGGATGAACAGCACGAACAGGAACCACAGGGCCTTGGCCCCGCCGGACAAATCGGGGCTGCGGAAAATGTCGATGAACACCGTGATGAGGATCCAGAGCCAGATCACCCACAGGAATACCTCGAGAATCGTCCAGAAAATGTTCAAGAGGGGATAAGAAGATGACGAAGCCGCGAGTGACATTTCCTTCTCCTTCACGCCGGGAGTTGCCGTTGTTGACTTGGCTCCGGGGCCGTGGTCCCGGGGGCAGGCTATGCATGCGCTGGCACGAGACCCGGGCCTCCTCCGCCTGGGCTGTGCAGCCCTCTCTTCCGAGGGCTGTACACGAACCGACGATTCCGCGGCGGCAGGTGACCCGTCACCACCTGCCCGTCGCTTTCACCTAGGTGGTGTCAGCGTGCCGCCGCCGCGGTACCTGTTTCCGGGGGCAAGGACGCGGCCATCCACGAGCAGGCCGCGCGGCGACTTCATCCAGCGGCAGCGACCTTTCGCTATTGCCGGCCGCGGTGCACCCGGTCCCGGGGCCGGGCCGTTTCCACCTAGGTGAATCTGGCCCGCAGGTGATGCCCGGCCGCCTGCATGAGTCTTAGCGTGCGCGGTGATGGACAGCAGGTGATCGCCGATCGCGGGTCACAACGCCGATGGTGTGTTAGTCCGGGGCCGCTGGCGTGCCGCGTAGCGCGGAGAAGGGAACCGGAGATGAGTGTGCTGACGGCTAGGGCTGCGGCCCGGGAAACGCAGCGGTATCAGCTGGACTCGGGCTTGGAGCGGCTAACCCCGGCGGAGCGTGCTGCCCGGGGTAAGGAAGCACGGGCTGCGGTGCCGCGGGACAGTCATGCGGTGTTCGACCCGCCGCCGGGCCGGCCCGACCCGGTGGGGTTGCTGGAGGAGCAGGCGAAGTCGCGGGTGCCGGAGCTGGTACCCATCCGGCGGGGCCGGATGATGGTGTCCCCGTTCACGTTTTATCGCGGGGCGGCGCTGCCGATGGCCAGCGACCTGGCGGGCACCCCGGTGTCGGGGCTGGCGGTGCAGGCGTGCGGCGATGCGCACCTGTCGAACTTCGGGATCTTCGGCTCGGCGGAGCGGCGGCTGGTGTTCGATGTCAACGACTTTGATGAGACGACGCCCGGCCCGTGGGAGTGGGACGTCAAGCGGCTGGCCGCCAGCCTGGAGGTCGCGGCTCGCGGCAATGGGTTCGGCGGCAAGGACCGCCGCGAGATCGTCACGGCCGCGGTGGCCAGGTACCGGCAGGCGATGCGGACTTTCGCCGGGATGACCAACCTGGACGTCTGGTACGCGCATGCGGATCTGGACGAGCTGAGGGCGCAGTTCGACTCGCAGATGAAGGCGCGGCAGCGCAAGATGCTGGACAAGGGCATGGCCAAGGCGCGGACCAGGGACAGCATGCAGGAAGTGGCCAAGCTGACCCGCATGGTGGACGGCCGGCCGCGGATCATCTCCGACCCGCCGCTGCTGGTCCCGATCGACGAGCTGCTGCCCAAGGAGCAGGACATGGCCGCCTTCTGGGCACAGCTGACCGGCCTGATCGCCAAGTACCGGCGGACGCTGGCAACCGACCGCCGGTTCCTGCTCGAGCAGTACCAGCCCGCCGACATCGCCCGCAAGGTCGTTGGCGTCGGCAGCGTCGGGACCCGCTGCTGGATCATCTTGATGCTCGGCCGCGACGGAGCCGATCCGCTGTTCCTGCAAGTCAAGGAGGCCGAGGCGTCGGTGCTCAGCCGGTTCACCGGCGCCAGCAAGTACGCCAATATGGGCCAGCGGGTCGTCGCCGGGCAGCGGCTCATGCAGGCCACCAGCGACATCTTCCTGGGCTGGCAGCGCAACGAGGACGGCCTGGACGGCAAACCCCATGACTTCTACATCCGCCAGCTGCGCGACTGGAAATACTCCATCGCCATCGAGGCCCTGATACCGCGCGGCATGCGTCTCTACGGAGAGCTATGCGGCTGGGCTTTGGCCCGCGCGCACGCCCGCTCCGGGGACCGGATCGCCATCGCCGCCTACCTCGGCGGCTCCGATGTCTTCGACCAGGCCGTCACCCGGTTCGCCGCAGCGTACGCCGACCAGAACGAACGCGACCACCAAGCCCTCGTCGACGCCGTCACATCAGGACGGCTCACCGCCGAGCGCGACATCTGAGATCACCGACTGACCCAGGGCGGTAGCGGCTACATCGTTGAGTGAGTTCGCGCGACCCGGGCCTTCATGCTCGGGCGGGCGATACCTGACAACGATGACCCACCGAGGCTCTCGGAGACGACCGGCTCCGGGCAACGGTGCGCAGCACCAAGGGGGGAACGTGGACAACGACACGGCGAGCAAGGGCTGGCTGGCACTCGTCGCCTTGGCCACGGCGCAGTTCCTCATGGTGCTGGACCAGTCTGTAATGAACGTCTCGATCAGCGCGCTGGTCCGCGACTTCCACACCACGGTCACCACGATCCAGGCGGTCATCACCCTCTACTGCCTGGTCATGGCCATGCTCATTCTCACCGGGGCCAAGATCGGCGACATGATCGGCCGCCGCCGGGCGTTCGTCATCGGCCTGATCATCTACGCCTGCGGCTCGGCGCTGACCGCGCTGTCCCAGTCGGTGGCTGTGCTCGCCCTCGGGTGGTCGGTGCTCGAGGGCATCGGCGCGTCGCTGGTCTTTCCTGCGCTCGCGGCGTTGATTGCCGGCAACTTCGCGGGGTCCCGGCGCAAGGCCGCTTACGCGGTCATCGGCGGAGTCGCTGGTGCGGGGATCGCGGTCGGCCCGATCGTAGGCGGGTGGGCCACGACCGTGCTCACGTGGCGGGTCGTGTTCGTCGGCGAGGTCTTCATTGCGGCATTTATCCTGATCATGATGCGGAAGGTGACGGATGCCCCTCGCCCGGATCCTGCTCCGAAGCTCGACATCATCGGCTCTGTGCTGTCGGCCGCCGGCCTCGGGGTCTTCGTCTTCGGAGTTCTCCAGTCGAGTACCTGGGGGTGGGTCAAGCCGAAGAACTCCCCGGTCACCATCTTCGGCTTCTCGCTCACCCTCTTCGTCCTCGCCGCTGGCGGCATCCTGCTGTGGGGATTCGTGACCTGGCAGCGCCATCGCGAAGCCACGAACCGGGACCCGCTGGTCCATCTCTCACTCGCCCGGGTCCCCCCGGTGCGATCGGGGCTGATCGGGATGTTCAGCCAGAACCTCCTCCTCATGGGGATCTTCTTCGTCGTTCCGCTCTATCTCCAGCTGGTCCTTGGGCTGAGCGCCCTCGAGACCGGGATCAAGATGCTGCCCATCTCGATCACCATGTTCGCGACCTCGGCGATCGGCTCACGGCTGTCGAACCGCTTTCCCGTGCGGGCGATCGTGCAGAGCGGCCTGATCGTGACCCTCGCCGGTGCCCTCGTCCTGCTCGCGACGATCAAGCCGACACTGTCCAGCGCCGGATTCGCCATCGGAATGGCCGTGCTCGGTGTCGGGATGGGCTTGATGATTTCCCAGCTGGGCAACGTGGTTCAGTCCTCGGTCGAGGAGTCGGGCCGCAGCGAGGCCGGAGGACTCCAGTACACCGGGCAACAGCTCGGCTCCTCGCTCGGGGTGGCGCTCATCGGGGCCATCGTGCTGATCGGCCTGACCAGCACCTTCATCTCAAACGTCGAGCACGACCCCCGGATCAGCGCCGCCGTGTCGGCCCAGGTGGGGGTGGCGGCGGGCTCCAGCACCAACTTCGCCTCCGCCACGCAGATCGACGCCGCAGCGAAAAAGGCCGGTCTCGACGCCACGACGACAGCAGCACTCGTCGAGGACTACGAGTCGGCACAGCTCCGATCGCTCAAGGCCGGGCTCCTGGCTGCTGCCCTCCTCGCTCTCATCTCGCTCGGGTTCACCAGAGAACTGCCGCACGAGCGACCAGCTCCCCGGGCCAACCGTGACCCCGCAGCGGTGCCCACCTGAGCCCGAGGTGATCGCCGAGTCGCAGGAATCCGCCAACCGCGCCTATGCCCGCCCTTTGGACCGCCACTGGCGTTCGGCCTCACCGATGTCTCCGCGATCAAGCGGTGGGCCAAGCTGCTGATGATGATCGAGGCGATGGTGTCCCTCGGCATCGGCGTGCTCCTGGTCGCCCGTGCGGTCAGCATCTTGAAGCGGGCTGGCGCAAGCAGCGCTGGCCGCCGCATGCAGATACTCGGCCGCGCGGCGTGCTGCGGCGGCCTGAGCGGACGGCATCGTTTTCCTGGCCGCGGGAGGCAAGGCCGGTGCATGATGTTCCCGGCGATCTGAGCCCACTCATCATCGGACAACATCCTGTCCTCCGGGGCGGCGCGGACCGCACAGTGCCAGACGGGCCGGCTGAAGCCGCGCGGTCCGAGGGCAGCATGGGGCTGCTGGAGCAGCCCGATGAGCCGGCGGAAATCGCGGCTGCCGTCAGGTCGCAGCGGCGGCTCCAGCTCGGCCGGGTGCCGCCATCCGGCGACAAGATGCGGATCGGTGTGCTCCTCACGCCGCCCCGGCCCGAACAAGTAGTAGATCAGCCCTCCGGCACGCTCTCCGCGCGGATCGCTGAGCTTCCGATCACCGGAGTCTCTTGCGGATTTCTTCCGCCGCGGTATCGAGCCGTTCTGCCCGGCGGGCGCATTCCGCGGCGCACGGAACAAGGTCACCGGAGCGCTGCCCGGTAGCGTTCAGCTTCGCTACCGCCTGGTTCAGGTTCACCCCGATCCTGCGGACCAGCCCGGCGGCACGGACGAACTCACCCAGCGCCTGCCGCAGCGGAGAAATCCGCCGGGCACGCCAAGCCCCGGGCAACCGAGAGCGCCGCCTCGGCCGCGTACGCACCTCTGGCCAGCCCGGCCCGCGCAGCCGCAGTGCCCAGCTCGCCGAACTCCTCATCAGTCAGGGAAAACTCCACCCTGCGCTGCCGCCTGCCCGGCTGCCGCGACCTGCGGCCCGCAGGAACCACGCCCGCGCGTCCCCTGTCGTCGCCTGCCGCTGCCATTCCCCGGTTCTCCCGCTGCTGTCCGCATGCTGCCGCGCTATGCGGTCCAATGCTTTCTGAGTCCGCCAGTCCCGTTTACCGAATTGACGATGACAGTCATCTTAAATCCCGGACCGCGCTCGGTCCATACATATCCCGGGTTTATGCACATCTTGCTTCAAGCCATCCTGCTGTTCGCTCTACGCCATCCCTTGAACGGTCATGACAGCTTTAGGTATTCAACAAAGGACCAATTCTAATAAACGAAGCTGAACGTCGTTCAGGGATGTATATTGCAGTTCGGCGCGGTCTGCGGTCTGTCGCAAGCCAATCCGCAGTATTTATACACCCAGGCCATCGCTTCCATGATCGCTGCGTTCTGGCGGCCGACCGGCCGGGCAGTCTACGACCGGATCACGCTCGTAGATCGACCCCCACCGGGCCCGTCGGGCCTCGGCTGTCGCCGGAAACGAAGCCGTCGAGACCACTCTCGGCGCGGCGGCGGAGCCACCCGAGTGTCGCCTCGGAGCCCGCCAGGCCTATTCCTTCCGCAAGCCCGCGAACCAGCGCCGCCGGGTCCGCACCGCCTGCACCCGCGGCGGCAGCAGGGCACCTGCCCAGGCCAAGAGCAGATCACCTCTGGTAACCGGGCGGCTACCAGATCCGGGTTGACGTCGGGGAGGCGCGATACTACGGCGGTAGCTGCCGTCCCGCCAGCATGTGATCCCGCACCTGGCCGGCTCACGCTCCAGCCACGGGTGTCTTGTGATTCACTGACGGCGTGGCTCGCGAGGAAGAGGTCATCGAGTTCGCGTCGGCTGCGGCCTTTGAGGAGTGGATCGCGGCGCATCATTCCACCTGTCCGGGGATCTGGCTGAAGCTCCGCAAGAAGGGCTGCGGCGGGGACCGCCTGGACTACGCTCAGGCTCTCGACGTGGCACTGTGCTATGGCTGGATCGACGGCCAGAAGGACAAGTTCGACGACTCCTGCTGGCTCCAGCGATTCACCCCCCGCACGCCGCGCAGCAAGTGGTCCAAGGTCAACCGGGAGAAGGTCAACGCCCTCATCGAGCAGGGGCGGATGCGGGCGCCGGGGATGGCGGAGGTCGAGCGCGCAAAGGCGGACGGCCGCTGGGATGCCGCCTACGCTGGGTCGAAGACCGCCACTGTGCCCGAAGACCTCGCGGTGGCGCTGGCGGCCAGCCCCGCCGCAGCCGAGTTTTTCGCGACTCTCGACAGCCAGAACCGGTACTCGATCCTCTACCGGGTGCAGGACGCCAAGAAGCCGGAAACCCGGGCGCGCCGGATCCAGAAGTTCGTCGAGATGCTGGCCCAGCATCAGAAGATCCACACCTGACCTAGCGGCCCGCAGAGCCCGGGGAGGTTATCTGCGGGAATGCCACCGTCCGGGCAGCGGGGCGCGATGCCAGCCACCGGCGCTTGGCCGCAGTCACCACGATGTGACCGCCTGCCCCCGAAGCGCCCTCCAGCCGGAACGGAACCTGCTCCTCCTCGGCCTCGTCTTGGTGATGCCCCACGGTCCGCGCTCTCCTCCCGGGCCAGGAATGCGACCCAGATGACGATGAACAATGTGTCCGCCGGGCAGCAGCCCGGACCCGGAATGGTGCCCCAGGGTGATCAGGCGCCGAGGATCTTCTGCTTCTGCGCGTCGAACTCCGCCTGCGTCAAGGCACCGGCGTCAAGGAGTTCCTTGAGCTTCATCAGGTCGCCGTACGGGTCCCCGGCCGGCGCGGCGGCCGGGGCCGGGCCTCAACCTGGGCGGATGGGGCCGGCGGCGCGGCGGCCGCGTCCTCCTGCTGAGCTGCCTCAGCCTTGGCCTGGCCGCGCCGGGACGCCACATGGGCGGTGGCTCCCACAACCGCTGCGCGTCGCAACATCCGTGGCATCGTGATCTCCCTCGATCGGCTCAGGGTGCCTGCGAGGTAAATGCGACCCACTAGCGCTCAGGCACTTCCCGGCTGCTTAGAGCGGTGACGGGTCTTCCGTCGGTGGGACTATAGGACGCCCGCCGGCGAACGGCGCAGGGCCGAAGGTTATCCCTGACGGCCTGGCCAAGACCTACGCCGCGACCAGGACCCGAGTAGAACCGGGCAAATCGAACGAACGGCAGGTCTGCGAACCCGTCCATCCGAACTCGGCCGCGGAAATACAGCAACGACCCCCCACCACGCGGCTGCCGTGGTTCACCCCCGTCGGGGGACCCCGGCGCCTGCGTGGCGTGATTGCCTGGCACTAGCACCAGCGGAGCCATCCATGGTGCGTACAGGCCAGCGAGCATCGCCCCGCTGCGGCCCGGAGGGAGTGGCTATGACGGTGACGACCCTACGGGGCCCGGCGCAGACCGGGACGGCGGGACAGCTGAGTCGCGCGGACCGGGTCGCGATCGGGAAGGACGCGAGAGCGGTGGCGCCGCTGGCGTCCCACGCCGAGTTCCGGCCCGGCGGGTCGCGGGATCCGGTCGGGTTGCTTTTGGGCCAGGCCGGGTCGCGGGTGCCGGAACTGGTGCCGGTCCGGCACGGGCGGATGCTGGTCTCGCCGTTCACGTTCTACCGGGGGGCGGCGCTGCCGATGGCGGCCGACCTGGCCACGACGCCCGCCTCAGGTCTGCGGGTGCAGCTGTGCGGGGACGCGCACCTGTCTAATTTCGGCGCGTTCGCGTCACCGGAGCGGCGGCTGGTCTTCGACGTTAACGACTTCGACGAGACGCTGCCCGGCCCGTTCGAGTGGGACGTCAAGCGGCTGGCCGCGAGCTTCGCCGTGGCCGGGCGCGACAGCGGGTTCCCCGCCAAGGCCCGCCGCAAGATCACCCTGGCGGCGGCCGAGGGCTACCGCACCGCGATGCGCGGATTCGCGCAGCAGCCCCTGCTGGACGTCTGGTATGCGCACCTGGACATCGAGCCCGCCCTCGGCGAGTTCCGGTCTCAGGTCGATGCGAAAAGGTTCAAGGCCGCCGAGAAGCTGCTGGCCAAGGCCCACACCGCGACAGCACCCAGGCCCTGGGCAAGCTCACCACCGTGGTCGACGGCCAGCGGCGGATCATCAGCACACCGCCGACGATCGTCCCGGTCGAAGAGGTCTTCGCCGATGTGCAGGCCGACGCGCTGTACAAGCTGATCCGCGCCGTGCTCGGCAAGTACCGGCGCACCCTGCAGTCTGACCGGCGGCACCTGCTGGAGCAGTTCACCCTGGTCCAGATGGCCCGCAAGGTCGTCGGAGTCGGCAGCGTCGGCACCCGCGCCTGGGTGCTGCTGATGGACGCCGCCGACGGCGACGAGCCGCTGTTCCTGCAGGCCAAGGAGGCCCAGCCGTCGGTTCTCGCGGACTATGCCGGGCGCAGCAAGTACAACAACCAGGGCGAGCGGGTCGTCGCCGGGCAGCACCTGCAGCAGGCCCAAAGCGACATCTTCCTCGGCTGGGCCCGCGTCCCCAACCCCGTCGACGGGGTGGACCGCGACTTTTACGTCCGGCAGCTGCGGGACTGGAAATTCTCCGTGCCGATCGAGATGATGCTCCCCGTCGGCATGACCATCTACGCCCGGCTGTGCGGGTGGACCCTCGCCCGGGCGCACGCCCGCTCCGGCGACCGCATCGCCCTGGCCGCCTACCTCGGCGGCTCCGCCAAATTCGACCAGGCCATCGCCGACTTCGCCGAAACCTACGCCGACCAGAACGAAAACGACTACGCCGCCCTCCAGGCCGCCGTCAAAGACGGCAGGGCTGAAGCCACCACCGAAATCTAGGACAGCACCCAGGTCCGTTCACCGTTTGCGTGACGACCGGGCGGTCGCCGAGGCCCAGCAGTGACCAGTCGCCGTCCGCGCCGTGGAGAGGGTGGCCTCGCACCCGGTGAGCAGGTTCACCGATCGCACTGCGCGGCCCACGGTCACGGCGCGGATCTCGTCGTCGGTCATCGGGTGGATGCCCCCGGTCGGCGAGCTGGGCGACAGTGAACATGCCCTCAGCGGCCGGGCGGCCGGCACGGTCGCTGGGCGTGTACCAGATGGGCAACAGTACGCTTGTAATATCAGTGCACATGGCCGGTCAGGCCGCCGCACCGCGGGCACGGCACCGGCCCGCGTCCTTAGACGCGGGCCAGCGCCTCGCGCAACGGGTCAAGACCCATAGCGCCCAGGCTGAGTGCCTTGGCGTGAAAGTCCTTCAGGCTGAAGGCTCCTCCGGCTCGTGCCATGGCATCCTCCCTGGCCTGTAGCCAGATCCGTTCACCGAGCTTGTACGAAGGGGCCTGGCCCGGCATGCCGAGGCAGCGGCGTAGCTCGGAGCGCAGTTGCCGTTCATCCCAGCTGGAGTGGGCGCGCAGGAGCTCCCAGGCGATCTCGGCATTCCAGCGCTCGCCCTCGCGCCAGCCGGTGCCCCTTGCGACATCCAGTTCCAGGTGCATCCCGATGTCCAGGGGCACCTGGACGGCGAGCAGCTGCTGACTGTCGAGCATCCCCAGATATGCCCCCGGGTCGTCCAGGTATCCGAGTTCTCCCATGAGCCACTCGGCGTAGAGCGCCCAGCCCTCGCCGTGGCCCGATACCCAGGACATGCGCTGCCAGCGGTTCAGGCTGTCCCTCTGCGCCATGGCGTGCGATATCTGCAGGTGATGGCCGGGAACGCCCTCGTGGTAGACGACCGTGACTTCCTTCCAGGTGGAGAAGGCCTCAACGCCGTCCGGCACCGACCACCACATCCGCCCGGGCCGGGACCAGTCTTCAGAGGGCCCGGTGTAGTAGATCCCTCCGTCGTTAGTGGGGGCGATCGCGGCCTCGATCCGGTGCGCGGGCTGCGGGATGTCGAAGTGCGTCCCGTCCAGCTCCGCAATGGTGCGCTCGGCCTGTTCCTGCATCCAGGCCCGGAAGTTCTCGCGCCCTTCGACGCGCCGGGCCGGGTCTTCGTCCAGAATCGCCATGGCCTCCTCCACGGTGGCCCCGGGCCGGACCAGGTTACTGACCCGTGTCATCTCGGCCCGCAGCCGGGCGATTTCGTCCCAGCTCCAGGCGTAGGCCTCCCGCAGATCCACGGCGGCGCCGAGGAAGTGCCGCGAGGCCCGGGCGTAGATCTCAGGCCCGCAGGCATCCTTGTCCCTGGCCAGCGGCATCAGCTCGCGGCCGAGGAAGGCGCCAAGCTCGGCCGTGGCAGCCGTGGCCGCGCGCGCGGCCACGTCCAGCTCCCCCCGCAGCGAGTCCGGGACTGCGGTCAGCCGCTCGACCAGTCCTGCATAAAAGGAATCCCCCGGCTTGGCCCAATCCGCGCACTGCACGGCGACCTCCTCGACCTGCCGCCTGGCCGCGGAGCGGCCATTCCTGGCCGCGTCGAGCAAGGTCGCGGACAACTGGCGGTAGGCCCGCGGCACCGCGGCCATCCGCTTAGCGATGTTGGCCGCGACTTCCTCGCCGTCGGTGGGCATAAGGTCGAAGCCCTCGCGCACCATCTGCACCCAGCTGTTGATGGTGTTGAGTTTGCTGGTGGTGTCCCCGGCGTCGTAACACTCCACAGCCAGTGCCAGGCGCTCCCGCATCGCGGCCCGCGCGACCTCGTCGCGCGGCTCCGGGGCTTCGACCGCGTTAAGGGCCGCGAGGGTTGAGCGATCAAGCTCGGCTCGTTCGGCGAACCCGTCAGCACCGAGATCCGCCAGCTCGTGGTCGTGCCCCGCTATCCCGGCGTAGGTGGCGTAGTACGGGTCCAGAGCAGCAGCCCGCTCTACGTACTCCGCCGCGATGTCGTCGATCGAAGGCATACCTGAAACCTAGCCCCGGCACCGCCTCTCGCCGGATGGTTACGCTTACGCCGCCGGTGCCGTCGTCGCCTCGTCCTGGCCATCAGGGTGGGCCGTCTTTGCGCCCTCGATGCGCCGGTCGAGCGCGGCGGCGATGGCCTGGTCGGCCTCGGCGGTGGCGTGCTGGTAGATCATCGCGGCGCGCGCGGTCGGCGCACCCGGTGGCCTGTACCCGGTCTTCGAGCAGGTCTACGAAGCGATCGCGGAACGGAACAGGCAGATATGACCGCCGACCCCGGGTCACTCCCGCCCGTCGCCCTCCACGCCGCCGACATCGCCCGCGATCTGACACGAACCCGGCGGCCCTGCCGAGGAAGATGCAGCAGACCAGGACGCCGTCAGAGCCAGTTTGTCAGGTCCGGTTCTTTGTGGCGCCAGCCATAAGGTTCACGATGCGCCGGGCGGATCGTCCCTGTGGGTCAAGGTCAGGGTTGTAAACGCCAAGGCTCCACCCGCCAATGCCGCTGGCTCCCAAAGCCGATGAGGCGACGGCGCCGAGTTCGGCCCACGACAGGCCACCGGGCAGCATGACCTCGCCCGCAGCGCCGCAGGCGCTGAATTCCTCGCGGTCCAGCACGTCGAAGTCGATGTGCAGCCACCAGCTGGGAGCCTGGGAGGCGACCTGCCCGGCGGCTTGGCGGCCGACCTCTGCCGGATCGGCGTGCAGGTCGGTGGCGGGAATTAGCCGGACCCGGCCCGCGATCGTGGCCACTCCGATCTGGCGGCGGTATGAGTCATCGCGCATCCCCAGCATGACCAGCGCGTCCGGCCGCAGCAGCCCTACCCGGCTCAGCAGCGGCTCTGGCGCCTGCTGGCCGGTCAGGCCCAGTAGCAAGGCCACCTCCATGTTGGCGGCCTCGCCGGACGCCGACAGTTCCATCGGTGTGGCATCCTCGTGGCCGTCGATGAACACCAGACCAGCATCTCCGGTCATGTCGGCTAGCGCAGGCACCGCTGCCAGCAGCACCGAGCAGTCGGCGCCATAGACCACCGGGAACCGGCCCGCGGCCAGGGAGCCTCGCACCCGGCCGTAGAGCACGTCCAGCATTTCCAGCAGCGCGCGCTCATTCAGCAACCCCGACGGCCCGCGCACCGGATCAGGGTCTGAGACGATGACGTCAGGGGTCAGGCGCGCCCGCTCGTGGAAGGCCGCCGCCAGCCCAGCGTCCCGCAGTGCCGCAGGCGCCCGTGCCTGGCCACCGCGGCGGCCCATGCCGTCAAAGCACACGCCGATAAGATCAACGGCATCCCACCGCGGCGGCCCCGCGCTGATCCCTGGCCCGGTCATTGGCCCACCCTAGACGCGGCGCCCAGTCGCCAGGAATCGGCGCCTGCCGGAAGGACGGAGGGTCATGACTCAGACCTGGGATGATTCGCCGAGCGCCTCGCGCGTGCTGACAGCGCTCAGCCAGGGAGGTCCTCCGGGCGCTTTGCGGCGAGATTGCCGTGCAGCAGGCCGGTGGACTGGCCGACCTCGATGAGGTATCCGTCCGGGTCCCGCAGGTAGCAGCGGATCTCCGCTCCGCGGTCGATCGGCGGCGTAACGAACTCTGCCCCCTTCGCCTTCCACTCCTGGTAGCAGGCCTGGATGTCAGCGACCCGCAAGTTCAAGAAGATCGAGGTGGTGTCGCCGGGCTGGTAGTCAACCACCGAGATGCCTGGCTTGTCGGGGGTGGGCGGCCCGCCGGGATTCATGATGATCCACGAGTTGGACAGCCTGACAGTGCACGGGTTCTCATCCAGGATGACAGTGCCGCCCAGGACGCGCGAGTAGAAGTCCCGCGATCGCGCGACCTTGCGAACGGTGATGAACAACGTCACCAGAACGCCCTCGGCGGGCGCAGGGAAGCTGGCGAAATCGTCGCGGGGCTGAGCCTCTGTCATGGTTGCTCCTCTGCGGCGGCACTGGCGGACAACGGCAGCGTTCCGGGCAGGTGCCAGTTAATGCCGGGCTGCGGCGGGGGTCAACGTGCAGCCCCAGTAGCGCGCCAGATGCCGGGCGTCAAGCTGGCCGCCGATCTTGGTAAGCGCCGCGAGGAAGACGCTGATCCGGACGCGCCGCGACTCCGGCCGGTCACCGGGCGGGCCCTTCCGGGGACCGTTGCGCGCCTGGGCGCCACCTGCCGCATTTAGGCCCTACGGGCCACGGCGGCGTCGGCGCACAAGGCATCCCCGGGGCTCGATGCCCATCGCGGGCAGGGCGGCCCGTCAGAACGTCTGGTGCCCTGGTGGCGTGACGTCTTGGCCGACGGCCACCGGCCTCGCCTGCAGATCAGGGTGGCGCAGGACCCTGTGCACGAGCTCGGCCGGTCCGCCGATGCAGGTCCAGTCGTCGTCCCACAGCGCCGCCGCGCCCGCTGGACCGGCTCACCGCCAGGCACCTGCGCGGGTGGCTGCACGCCCGCCACGCGCGCTGGCCCACGACGGCTCACCCCTACCTGCTGATCAACCGCAGCACCGGCTGCGGCGTCAAACTCGTCAGCCGGAGCCACAGGGCACCACGCCCGACCAGCCGGGCACTGGACCACCTTGGACTTCGAAGCAGACGAAGCCGAAGCAGGAGAACTGGCGCGGGCATTCGCCGATGCTCTCGATCAGCCCGGCTGGTATGCGAGCTTCGAATCTCCCGCCGAGAACTTCGTCGTCTTCCCGGGCCGGATCTTCCGTTACCCGCGGGGCGACACGGCCGGCCGCGCAGCGGCCGAGGCTCACAGTCGCCAGCTCGCCATCCCAGGCGCGCAACTCGACTGGCCCGGATGAGGCAACAGCACCGACCCCGATAAATCCGGCCCGGCGCCAATCCGGCCTGAGCAGCACAGCCCAGAGTTCGGTGAACTTCCCGCTACCCGCCGCGAGTCGACCGCCCGTCCCGGCACGCCCGGCACCACACCGGGGAGCGGCTATAGCGGCAGTAACAACCTGATACGACGTAGCCGGGAACTACTTGCGGACGCGGAACCGAAGGATCGTGACGGCTCCCGACCGTGTGCTGTCGAGCGGTTCCAGGTCTATCCTGGCGAGGCCGGGGGAGGAGAAGAAGCGAGTCCCGTCGCCGAGCAGGACCGGCAGGACGTACACCATGATCTCGTCCACGAGTCCCCGCCGCAGGCACTGACCGGCTACGTCGGCGCCGAGGATTTCGAGGTTCTTGCCGCCCGCGGCGCGGAGCGCGGTGGCGACGGCTTCCCCGATATCACCGGTGAGGAACGTGACCGCCGGGTCCGGCGGGTCCGGTGGCTCGTGGGTGAGGACGAACTCAGCTCCCCCGTCGTAGGCAGGGGTGACCTCGTCCGGATTCTCGGTCATACGCCTACCCACCTCGTAGGTCCGCCGGCCGACGAGCATGGCGCCGGTGGCCGCCATGATCTCCGGGAACTCGTCCTCGATCGGCCCCATGAACTCGAAGATCCAGTTCATCGCGTCGCCGGGACCAGCGGTGAACCCGTCGAGTGACATCGACCTGTTCACGACGACTTTGCCGTTTCCCGTGCTCGTGTCGCTCACCATGTACCTCCGAAGGACTTTTTCCGGGCTGTCGTCCCGCGCTGCGAATGACGACGTTACCCGCGCCCGGATCTCATCGTCTGCTCGACCACATTCCGCTTTCCCCAAGGGTGTGTTCTTGCAGCGATCCAGACACACTTCGTTGCCTTCGTGCCTAAGCCCAAGTGATCGTTGACGGATCAGCTTCAGGTGATGCTTGACGGGTTCTAGGCACGATTTTCGCGTCGTAGCCCGGCTATGCCTAGTCGCCGGATGGATCAATGCGGATGGGGGCGCCTGGTGGTCGGTTCATGAACGGCCCGTCAGGATCGAGAAGGCAGCGGGAAGGGGCGACATCGGCGTGGGAGGCTGGTCGCCGTGACCGGATCAGCACCGGCGTGGCGTAAGGCCCTGGGCGAGCTGCCCGTTGTCCGGCGTGGCAGGTGGGCTGTCGGCGGCAGCGCCTCGCTGGCGCTGCATGGCTTGCCGGTCGAGCCCAGGGACCTGGATCTCCTGGTCGATCACGCGGCCGCGGCCGAGATGGCCGACGGACTGCGCGATGCGGTAGTCAGCGACGATGCCTGCTGGGATCGCGGCGACGTGCGTGCCGTCCGGAGGGCACTGGCCGTGGTCCACGGCGTCGAGGTGGAGATCTTGGAGGGCGTGGAGGCTGTAGGCCCAGCGGGCGACGTGGTAGTCGCCACGCCGGACCTGGACCATGTGGACCGGATCATCGTCAGTGGCCGGCCGATCCCTGTGCTGCCATTGCCGGCCATGCTGGTCCTGCTCGATGCGACTGGCAAGCGGGAGCGAGCGGCGATGGTCGCCAGGGTGCTGGGCGGGAAGCCGGGAGGGGCGGGGACTTGATCATCCTGGCTGCCGGGTGCCGTAGGCCTTGAACCTGGTGATCTCGCCGTTGCCTGTGCGGGGAATCGTGGTGACGAACTCGCCGTGCTGGCCGATGACCCACAGGGTCGTGTCGCCGAGTTCGACGGTGACGGTCTGGCCGGCGTGGCTGAAGCCGACCTGGATGCGCTGGCGGGCGACCTGGATGCCGCCGCGGCTGGACACCTTCCGCCGGATGGACAGGCGGGATTGCGGCAGCGCTGGTCGCGGCCAGCGCTCCGGGCGCGTTCCCGGCGGGAGGCGGTCCTGCCGGCCGGGCGCCGTTGTGGCGCAGCCGGGCCAGGTCAACGGCCGACAGCCGGGACGGGACGGTCTTGATCCGCCATCCGCCGATGCTCAGGTGCACGATGGTGGTCCGAACCGGTCGGTGAACTGCTTGCCGTTGTCACTGAGCACTTCGTCGGGTATCCCGTAAGTCCGCAACGCGGTGATGAACGCCCGGCAGACCGCCCGTGCAGTGGCGCGGCGGATGGCGGTGGCGATGACGCAGAGCCGGGAGTGGTCATCGATCCCCGAGATCAGCTTCAGTTCCGGCACGCCCTGCGGGCGCGCCTGGCCGTCCGGCCCTCGCCGATTCCGTGGACGAATCGCGATGTGCTGCGGAGGTTCGTAAGGCGGCGTGAGGTTCACCGCCAGAGCTGCGGGTGCCCGGCGTGAGGTCGCGGTCCAGATGGGACGGCAGCCACGCCGGAGCGTGCGATGCCGCCGGGTCGCGCCGCGGCCAGCCTTGCCAAAGCGCCGGTCAGCGGGCTGCCCGGGCCACCGCGCTGACGTCGACGACCGCCGGGACATCGGTCCGGGCGGGGCTGTATGTGGTCACGGTGTCTGGTACCACGAACTCCGGGCGACGGTAGGCCGACCGGAGGCCGGTCAGCGGCGGGCTGGGCTGCCCGGTGAGGGTGGCCAGCTCATCCAGGACCGGCAGCTCGCCGGGCCCCGGTGCCGTGTGCGAGTCCGGCACGCCCCAGTCCTCCCAGAGCAGCATCTCGGCCTTGTTCAGGGCGGCGAGATCGTGCACCAGGCTGCGCCGGAGCTGGGGCCAGCCTCGGGTGGCGGGGCTCTCCAGGCCGGGGTCGATAACGAAACGCTCCGGGTCGACCGCGCCAGAGCGGGCTAGCTGCCAGGCGCGCGGGCCGGTCAGGAAGCGGTCGGCGGGGACGTCAAGAGCGTCGAAGCTGGCCCCGCCGGCCGGGTCGGCGTGGCCGTCGTCGATCTCTGGCTCGACCAGCCGCCAGCGCCCGGCCGGTCCGTCCCAGACCTCGGCGATCTCGTGGTCGATCAGCCAGCCGTCAATGAGGTACCCGGCGAAGCCGACCCGGGCCCGGGCCGGGATCCCCTTGTGCCGGGCCATGGCGACGAACAGCACGGTGAAATCCCGGCAGCAGCCGACCAGCCGCTGCCTGGGCTGGCGGGCAGCGGACAGCGGGATGTCCGCGAGTTCACCAAGCCGGGCGAACATCGCTGCGGCATACCGGGTGTCGATCTCGCTGATCCGCTCCGGCGCGATGCCGTTCTCCGCCCAATCGCCGTCGGCCCAGTGGTGGAACACCAGCTGCCGGCTCGCCGCGCGGAGCGCGCCGAGGCCGGACGGCAGCCGGTCGATCGCGGCCGCAGCCGGGCCCGGTTCTGTGACCAGGCTCTGCACCGCCCAGAATCCGTGGTCGCTCACCCTGGCAGGATACTGGCCGGGCATATATGACTGTTTCCGCCGCCGGGCCCTGGCGCCCTCGCAGCGGACATGAAAATCCCGTGCCTGTGATCACATGAGGCAGGCGCCGGTACCGGGCAGAATGACGCCACCAGATGGCGAACGCTGTCGAGTACGGGTAGATCAGGTCTCGCACTCGCCTCTCGGCTCGGTTCATCTCAGACATCCGGGCCCGGTCCCGTCACTGGTCGTGCTGACCCCAGCAGCAAACGCAGGCCCGCTGGGCTAGGTGCTTGGGATTTACGGCTCGTCGAGTTGTCATCGCGGTAGCTCGATGTCAGCCCAGGCCGCTTCCCACAATGTGCTCACGGTCACCCGGATGCTCTTGCGGTCTGATGGCACGGGCGGCCAGAACCAGAACCAGAACCAGAACCAGAAGCTGCCGCTGCCCTCGTGGCCGGGGGAGCCCTGCCAGTCGCCGGGCCTGCCCTCGTGCTCGTTCCCGGCGTCATCGACGGCGCGGATCTGAAAGCAGGGGGTGATCATGGGCAGGTACTCCCCCATCACCCACGGATGGCCGTATAGCTGGATGCTCACCAGGTCATCCTGGGCGGAGACGCTCTCGATCACGGCCCTGGCGTGCTCCAGCGGCAGCCGCACGACCAGCCGGCGATGCTCCGCAGCCCGGAACCTGGCGACCTGCTGGTGGGCGCGGCGGCGCCACCGGTGCGCCAGCGCAGCGTGCCAGCCTGGGCCGCTGCTGGGGAACTCGCGGAGTAGGGTGCTGGTGACCGGCAGCGCACCCACCGCGATCAGGCTGTCGGCCACCGTGGCGACAATCTTCGCCGTCTCCTCCGGTCCCGCCTTAGCCACGGTGCCGGAGGTTCCGATCGAGATGGTGGTGACCGGCGCGAGCGCGGCCAGGTAGCACTCGGCCGGGGTCGGCAACGGCGGGCCGCTGCGTCCCACCGGAACCTGGGCCGGGGACGGCACGGCGACCCGGCCCGAGGCACCCCCGATCGTGGGCGCCAGCTCAAACCAGGCTGGCCTGCCAGCCGGATCGCGGGAACAGCGGCCGGTGCGGCGCCCACTGTAAGGCCTCGGCCGCCAGCGACCGCAGACAAACTTCCGGGTTCACCGGGTCATCGGCATGCGACGTCCTCCATCTTGGCATTGTGTCGCACCCCGATCGCTAGCCGGGCGTCCCGTCGCGCTCGCTTCTTCGGGCGAGGCCCTGGAGTTGCCGTGCGTGCACGCCAGGCAGCCAGTCCTTGCCGTACGTGGCCGATGGGCCGACCCGCGGGTCGCTGAGAACATGGGCGTCGCGCAAGGCGTGCACGTACGCCCTATCCTGGTCGATCCGTGCGTGTACCTGATCAGCTCCGCCCATGGACCCGTGGCCGGGGACGAGGACATCGACGTCGCCCGCCACGCCCTCGAGCAGCCGCAACGCGGCGAGGTAGTCCTCGATCGGGTCAGCGGTGTCGTTCAAGTCGAGCATCGGAATCAAGACATCAGAAAGCATGTCGCCGGCGACGAGAACCCCGCGCTCCTCGATCAGCAGCGCCGCATGGCCCGCGGCATGCGCCTGATGCTCGATAATCCGGGCTTGAGGGCCATCCCAAGGAATCCGCGCAGTTTCGGCGGGCAGGCCGGTAATGAGGCCAAACAGGTCCCACGATATCTGCTCGGCGATGTCCGGCGGTATCCACCCGGCGATGCTGTCCTTCCAATGCGGACCCGACAGCCGATCTCGGATAGCAGCCGCGCAGCGGGCTGTGCCGTAACGGGGCGCCGCGCCGAACCTGGCGTGCCAGAGCAGGTGATCCCAATGAGGATGCGTCGAGAAGCCTGCCACAACGGTCTGGCCCGAATCGGACAGGTCGTTCGCGAGGCAGGCCATTTCGTAGCCATGCACCCCGGGGTCGATGAGCAACACGCCAGCCCGGCCGTGCACGACAACGGCGTTGCTCTGGCAGAACTCGCTCTCGTGGATCAGCACACCCTCCGCGACCTGCCTCAGCACGGGGCTCCTTCCGCTTGTGGTTTGCAACCGCTTGTCGAGACGGTAGTAGCTGCCGGTAGTAGATTCCAGGCAGCCGACCATGTCAAAGGGCGCCGGCGAACGCAGATCGGTGGGTCTCGCCGCGAAAGCACGAGCCGAGGACAGGCCCGGCTGCCCGAGGCAGCGGGCACCCGTAATCTCAGGACATGCCGAAGGTCCTGATCACCGGAATGTCTGGCACCGGCAAATCGGCAGCCCTCCACGTGCTCGGCGCGCGGGGCCATCACGTCGTGGACACCGACACTGATCAGTGGAGCCATTGGGTCACCTTGCCGGACGGCTCTCCCGACTGGATATGGCGCGAAGACGCCATCGCCAGCCTGCTGGCCAGCCATCAGCACGGCCACCTGTTCGTCGCCGCCTGCAAGACCAACCAGGGCCAGTTCTACCCGCAGTTCGACCACATCGCCCTGCTCACCGCGCCCGCTGACATCCTGCTGGCCAGGATTACCGCCCGCACCAGCAACCCCTACGGCAAATGCCCCGGAGAAAAGGCCCTTATCCTGCGGCACCTCGCCGAGGTGGAACCGCGGCTGCGCGCAACCGCAACCATCGTGATCGACGCCTCAGCACCACTGGCCCAGGTAGTCCGGCAACTCGAAGACCTGCCCTAACCCTTTGGCCAGATCACGATCTACAGCTGGCCTACCAGAAGCTAGCGACCAGATCGCTGTTGTCGCTGCGCTGAGCGCAGCCGGGCATCAGCGTGGTCCGGCGTGACCTTGACCGGCTGCGGCCAGTGCGTGGGCTGCGGGCCATCACTTCCAGCCTGGCGCAGCCGTAGCTGCTGGCACGGCGGTCACTGTGCCCAGGGTCACTGCCGAGCCGATGGGAGCATGATGCCTGCCCGATTCCAGCTAGTCGTCGACTGACCCGCTGTAGGCGGTGGACGTGGCGGCGCGGACACGGACGGGATTATGATGCTAATGTGCGTAGTATCAACGCCACGTTGGGAATCGAACACTCCAGTCCGGTGCCGCTGCACGAGCAGGTTGCTGCGGCCATCCGCCGGGCGATCGCTGAGGGCGAGGCTGGTCCGGGTGAGCGGCTGCCGCCCGCCAGGGACCTGGCTGCGGTGCTGGGGGTGAACGCCAACACGGTATTCCGGGCGCTGCGGACGCTGCGGGAGGAGGGCCTGGTGGAATTCCGCCGTGGCCGTGGGGTGTCGGTAACCGGGACCGCCCCGCAGCGAAGTCCGGTGGTGGCCAAGGCCCGGGAGCTGGTGGAGGTGGCACGGCGGTACGGGTTCCGGCCGGAGGAGCTGACAGAGATCATCGAGCAGGTGTCGGTGCAGCTGCCATGAAGACCGCCGTGCCCATCTGGCTAGCCGGGCCGGGGACAGAGCCGGAGGCGGTGATCAGGGAGGCGCGCAGGCGCCAGCACCGCCGCTGGCTAGCGGTCGCGGTAGCCGTTGGCACCGTCACCTCAGTAGCAGCAGGGGCGGTGATCTGGGGTTTTGGCGGCGGTTCCAGTCCGCCTGGCCAGCTCAGGCGGGCTGGCCCTGGTGCTCAGCCGACCGCGGGTGCCAGCGGGGCAACGCTGGCGGTGGCCAGTCAGACGAGCCTGCCCAAGGGCAATTCCCTGAGCCTGGCCGTTGGATACCGGGCTGTCTGGGTGACGGGGATAGGCGTGACCTACCAGGTCGATGAGGCCACCGGGCGGATAGTGCGGACAATTCGGACTCCTGGCACGTTCCCTGACGGGTGCCGCAGTGGCATCGCCGCCGGAGCAGGGGCGGTGTGGGTGACCTATGGCTGCCGGGGCATCTACCGGATCGACCCGCGTCGCGGGCGGGTTACGGCCTCCCTGCCAGTTCCCGGCGTTGGCGACGCCATCGCCGTCGCCCGCGGCATGGTATGGGTAACCGACTACCACGGCTACCTGCTGCGAATCCAGCCACGCATCAACAAGATCACTGGTAAGCCCATACATGTCGGTCTCGGCGGCTGGTGGATAACCCCGGGCGCGGGCGCACTGTGGGTGACCAGCACCTATGGAGCCGGAGCCATCACCCGGCTCGACCCGGTCACCGGGAAGGCAGGAGCGTTCGGCAGCAACGCAGTCTTCGACGTGAGCGCGGCGGGCGCGGGTTCGCTTTGGTCCTCGCAGGTGAAGCGAGTTGATCCCGCGACGGGAACAGTGACCGCGTCGATCCCCGTGGCTGGCGCCTATCAAGTGCTCTTTTGGAGGGGAACAGCCTGGGTACTCGCCTTGCGAAGGTCCTTGACGCTCATCCGGATCGATCCCGCCACCAACCAGGTCACCGGTGAGCCAGTGCCAGTCGGCAAGCCCGTGCCCGCTGGCCAGGGCACCGAGCCCGCAGTAATGCAGGCGGGGCCAACCGGGCTCTGGGTGCTCGATTTCACCCGGAATCTGCTGTTCCGCCTGGTAATACGGCTGGGTAGGCCGTGACCGCCGCATAGCGCGGCGCCAGGCCGCGAGGACCGCGCCGCTCGTGCGGATGGCCGCACGACGCGAATGATGCCCCGGCACCGGGCAGGCAGAAGCCATGCGGGTCTTTCTGGTCACCGGCAATCCGGGGTCGGGGAAGTCGACCCTGGCCGCAGAGCTATCGCGGCGTGGCCTGATCATCGTCGACGCCGATGACCTGGCTTTCTGGCAAGACAGCAGCGGAGTGCGAGTCGAGCAGCCAGCTGGCGTGGACGACGGCTGGCTGCGCGCCCACCGCTGGGTCTGGAGCCGTGCCCGGATCGAACAGGTAATCGCCGCGTCTGGTGGCGATGCCGGGCGCATGTTCTTCTGCGGGATCGCCCGGAACCAGGCCGAGATGCTGGACTTGTTCGAGAAGGTGTTCCTGCTGGCGATCGATGACGAGACCCAGATCACCCGGCTGGCGGGCCCGGTGCAGGCGAACTCTCCGGTCCGGGCCGCGGCCGTCAGGCGGCAGATCCGCGAGGGCCGGCCTGTCTTCCAGGTCCAGATGCTGGCCGCAGGAGCAATCCCCCTGGACGGGACCGCGTCACCCAAGGTCCTCGCGGACAGCCTGCTGGCCTACCTCGGCCCTGACGGATGATCATCAGTGACCTGGCTGGGTCATTTCCAGGCGGTGCCGTTCCAGTGCTGCAAGATCAGCCCGCTCAGGTCCGATCCGGCCGCCCAGGCGTTGCGGGCGGAGGTGGCGGCCACGGCGGCTAGCTGGCTGAATTGGCCGGGGGTTGGGCTGGGTACCTGCTTCCAGGCCGTGCCGTTCCATCGCACGATCAGGGTCGCGTTGCTGTCGCGCGTGTAGCCGACCGCCCAGGCCCTGCGCGCGGAGGTGGCGGCCACCGCGGTCAGCACGCTGTTGCCTGCGGGACTCGGGCTGGTCACGTACTTCCAGGCGGTGCCGTTCCACCGCACGGTCATCGTCTTGGTGGTGGCACCGGGGCCGAAGCAGTGGCCAGCGCAGCCGACCGCCCAGGCGTTGCGGGCGGAGCTGGCGGCGACGCCGTTGAGCGCGCCGGTCTTGGCCAGCCGTGGGCTGGGCACCCGCTTCCAGGCCGTGCCGTTCCAGCGCAAGATCACCGTGTGCGGGCGCTCGGAGTGGAGGAAGCAAAGCGCGGTGCAGCCGACCGCCCAGGCGCGGTGCGCCGAGACGGCGGCGACGCCGCTGAGCGCGCTGCCCGCCCCCGGGCTCGGGCTCGGCACTCGCTTCCAGGCGGTGCCGTTCCAGTGCAGGATCAGCGTCTTGATGCCGCCGAAGCCCTGGAAGCAGTTCCCGGCGCAGCCGACCGCCCAGGCGTTGCGGGCGGAGGTGGCGGCCACGCCGAACAAGGCGCCGCCGTGCTTCAGGGCCGGGCTCGGCACTCGCTTCCAGGTGGTGCCGTTCCAGTGCAGGATCTCGGTCTTGCCCGGCGTCCCGTCGCTGCCGCCGACCGCCCAGGCGTTGCTGGCAGTGGTGGCGGCCACGGCGTACAGTGCGCCGCCGCCCTTCGGGGTCGGGCTGGTGAGCCGCTTCCAGCTGGTGCCGTTCCAGCGCAGGATGATCGTCTTGCCGTTGTCGCCCTGGCCGACCGCCCAGGCATTGCGGGCAGAGGTAGCGGCCACGCCGAAAAGCTCCCCGCCGGGCAGCGACCCGGCCCGTTCCGGCGTCCCGGTCTCAGCCGCGGCCGAACCGGCCGCTGGCGCGATGGCACTGGCGGTGGTGGCCGCGGCTAGCATGCCTGCCGTCAGGGTGACCCTGATGCGCGTGAATCTCATCGATGACTCCCATCCAGAACCAGATCCTGCTATTCAGAGCCGGATCCCCCGCGCCAGATACGACGTCAGTGGCACGCCATCGGATGAAGCCAGCAGGCATCTGAGATTGGTGCCGGCCGTGTCGCCGGTCAGGACTCCAGGTAGCGGAGGACGGCGAGCACCCGGCGGTGATCGGCGTCCGACGGCGCCAGGCCGAGCTTGCTGAAGATGTTCCCGACGTGCTTCTCGACGGCCCGCTCGGAGACCACGAGAGTCCCGGCGATCGCGCCGTTGGACCGGCCTTCGGCCATCAGGGCCAGCACATCGCGCTCTCTGGCGGTGAGGGAGCCGAGCCCGTCGGTGCGGCGGCTGGCGCCCAGCAGCTGGGTAACGACCTCCGGGTCGAGCGCGGTGCCGCCGGCCGCCACCCGGCTCAGCGCCTCGACGAACTCGCCGACGTCGGCGACCCGGTCCTTGAGCAGGTATCCGACGCCCGCCGCGCTGCCGCCGGCCGCCGCGCCGAGCAGGTCGGCCGCGTACCGGGTCTCGATGTACTGGGAGAACACCAGCACCCCGGTCCTGGGGTGGTCGCGGCGGATGGCGATCGCGGCGCGCAGGCCCTCGTCGGTGTAGCTGGGCGGCATCCGCACGTCCACCACCGTGGCGTCCGGCCGGTGCTCGTCCACCGCAGCCCGCAGGTCCCCGGCGTTGCCGACGGCGGCGACCACCTCGTGGCCGCGGTCGGCCAGGATCTCGACCAGGCCCGCCCGGACAACTGCCGAGTCCTCGGCGATCACGATCCGCATCGGGAGCTCCGGTTCGGTCAGGCGTGCGACGGCAGCTCTACGGTTACCACGGTGGGGCCGTGGGGCGGGCTGCTGACCTGCAGCATGCCGTCCACGGTCCTGATCCGCTCGGCGAGCCCGGCCAGTCCGCCGCGGGACTCGATGCGGGCGCCGCCGCAGCCATCGTCGCCGACCCGCACCCGCACTAGCCCGGGCGGGTGCACTGCCTCCAGCGTGGCACGCCGGGCGCCGCTGTGCTTGGCTACGTTGGTGAGCAGCTCGGCCGCGCAGAAGTAGGCGATGGTCTCGATCGCGGCCGAGGCGCGCTCGGGCAGGTCGATGACCAGCTCGACGGGCACGTCGCTACGCGCCGCGAGGGTGGTGAGCGCGGTGCCGAGGCCGTGGTCGAGCACTGGCGGGTGGATGCCGCGGGCCAGGTCGCGCAGCTCGGTAATGGCCTCCTTGGCGCCCCGGTGGGCAGCGTCGACCAGCTCCAGGGCCCGCTCCAGGTCGGCCTGCGCGGTCCCGGCGACCGTGGTCCCGGCGACCGCGCCGCCGAGCTTCTCCCGGGCCAGGCCCAGCTTCATGGCGACAGCGACCATCTGCGCCTGCACCCCGTCGTGCAGGTCCCGCTCGATCCGGCGCAACCTTGCGGCCGAGTCGTCCACCACGCGGGCCCGGGACTGCTCCAGCTCACGTACCCGGCGGACGCTGTCCTGCTGCAGCCGGTAGACGGTCCAGAAGATCAGCGCCGCCCCCGCTAGCGGCAGCGCTGCCAGGCAAGTCAGCGGCCCCAGCCGGCTGACAGCAGCGAGCAGAAGGACGCCAAGGACGACGTTGAAGATGCCGCAGGCAAAGCGCACGCCCATCCAGAGACGGGGGCGACGGTACTCCCATGACCTGACCAGAAATCTCATCAGGACGGGCTGCGAGGCAGGGACATTGTCAGTTGGTGCGTGCATTGGAATGCCTCCGGTCAGCTGCGTCTCCATGCTTGCCGCGTGCGAGCGGGAGATCCATCGTGCGGGCACCCGAATCTGGAGTACGGCTAGCACGGTCCCCGGGCCGGCGCAGATCCTGAACCCGCACGCTCAATGAACCCGTCCTGGTCAAGCCGGCCGTGCACATGCACGCACTCTGCCCGGCGGACCAGGTGGCAGCGGTTCCCGCTGGCAGCCGGACCGGTGAGCGCGCGTCCCTGGAATCAGCGGTGCGGGCGCCTCGCGCGTGTGCTCAGCGGCAGCGGGCCGAGGTGGCTGCCGACATAGCGGCCGCGCTGACGACAGCGGCCGGGATCACGAGGTAAATGACCAGGTGCCAGTGGCGCAGCCCGGTGACGGCCGCGAAGATCGGCGGGCCGACGAGGGCGCCGGCGCTGCCGAGCTGGACCAAGATGCCGTTGGCCAGCGGGAGGTCGTCCATGACCCGGATGACTTTGGGCAGGCTGGCATAGGCCGCTGAAGCCGCGATGCCCACGGCGAAGATGAATGCGGCGGCCGCCCCGATGCTGCCGGGCAGCGGCACATCGCCGCCGAAGGTCACCGCGGCCAGCGCGGGGCACGCCAGCATCGAGCCGACCAGCAGCCCGGGACGGGCCCCGCGCCGCAATAGCCCCGCGGCGCAGGCGTTCCCCGGGATGCTGGCGGCCGCCGCGGCGGCCGTGGCGGCGCCGGCCGCGGCCACCGGCAGGCCTGCCTGGGTGCTCAGGTAGACCGGCAGCAGCGACAAGATCGCCACCGTCATCAGCGACAGCGCGCCAAATCCGCACGCCAGCAGCAGCGGGGCGGCTAGCCCGGCCCGGCGGCGGGCCAGCGGGCCGGGCCCGGCCGGCGCACCTGCGTGCTGGCCGCGGGCGAGTATCGCCAGCACGCCGGCCAGCACCGCGCACAGCACGGCCAGCGCCGCGAACCAGGCACGCCATCCAGCCCTGCTCGCGGCGAACCCTCCGGCCGCGGCGCTGACCGCAAGGCCGGCCGGCGTGCACACGCCCCACAGCGCCAGCGCGACCGAATTGCGCGCGCCGCTCATCTGCCGGACCAAGGCGCCCGGCCCCCCGACGACGATGAGCAGGTAGCCGATTCCTTCTATCGCGCGCAGCCAGATCAGGGCGGCCTGGCTGGGCGGAATCAGGGTCATCGCGCCCCCGGCCACGGCCATCACCACCAGCCCGGCGATCAGCCACGGCCGCGGGTCCCGGTTGCGCAGCCACATCCCGGCCGGCCCGGCGGCCACAGCGGTAACCAGGGTGATCAGCGAGATCGCGGCGCCCAGCGTGAACGGCGAGAGCCCGAAGGCCTTCCGGACCAGAGCCGAGACCGGCGCGACCTGGCCGAGGCAGGCTGCCGCAAGAACACCCGCAGCGATCATGCTGGCCGGCCGAACCCATTCCCGGCCCGGCACGGTACCTCCTCCATCCCGCGGACACCCACCCGGTCAGGACCCTAGCCCCAGTAACCAAAGACTCTCGCCACAACGTGCCCGGCCACGCCGCCGCGCGCGGACACCCGCGCCGCCGGGTACGACAATGGATCAGGCTTCTGGCCAGCCCGCCGTGCTGGCCGGCTAATCCGCGGAGGGGCCGCCACACACGGAGGTCGGCATGACTCACCATCAGCATGGACCGTCACGGGGCGCTGAGGCAGCCTCCTTTCCGCTGGAGCCGGCCGCGATCCACGTGCCGGACGAGACGCTGGCCGACCTCCGCCGGCGGCTGGAGCTGACCCGCTGGCCCGCCGACGCCGGCAACGATGACGGGTACTACGGCGTCGGCCGCAAGTACCTGGAAAAGCTCGTCAGCTACTGGAACGCCGGCTACGACTGGCGTAAGGCGGAGGCAGCGATCAACGCCTATGAGCATTACCAGACTGAGGTCGACGGTGTTCCGGTGCATTTCATGCGCAAGCCGGGAACCGGCCCGAACCCGACGCCGCTGATCCTCACCCATGGCTGGCCATGGACGTTCTGGCACTGGTCCAAGGTTATCGGCCCGCTGGCTGATCCCGGCTGCTACGGCGGCGACCCTAGCGAGGCATTCGACGTCATTGCTCCTTCCTTCCCTGGCTTCGGATTCTCTGCACCCCTGCCGGATAACCCGGACATGAATTTCTGGAAGGTCGCCGATCTCTGGCACATCCTGATGACCGATGTTCTTGGCTACCAGAAGTACGCGGCGGCGGGCTGCGACGTCGGTGCCCTGGTCACCGGGCAACTCGGTCACAAGTACGCCGGCGAGCTATACGGCATTCATATCGGCTCGGGCCTGAAGCTCAGCCTGTTCAATGGGGACCGGGCCTGGGACCTCAGCGGTGGCCGCCCGATCCCGGATGGCCTGCCTGACGCCGTGCACGCACGGATCGTGGCACTGGAGAAGCGTTTCGCCGTCCACCTTGCCGCCCATGTGCTCGGCCCCAGCACCCTGTCCTACGGTCTGAGCGACTCACCGGCCGGGATGCTGGCGTGGATTCTCGAACGCTGGATGAGCTGGAGCGACAACGGCGGCGACATCGAGACCGTCTTCTCCGAGGACGACCTCCTGACCCACGCCACGATCTTCTGGGCAGGCAATACCATCGGCACCTCGATCCGCACCTACGCCAACAACAACCGCTACCCCTGGGTCCCGTCTCACGACCGATGGCCGGTAATCGAGGCACCCACCGGGATAACCTTCGTCGGGTACGAGAACCCGCCAGGCGTTACCACCGACCAGCGCGTGCAGAACTTCCTTAACAGCGACCGGGCCGCGTGGTACAACCATGTCAACCTGACCGCCCATGATCACGGCGGGCACTTCATCCCCTGGGAGATCCCCGGCCAGTGGGTCGAGGATCTGCGCAGGACCTTCCGCGGCCGCCGTTAGATTGGCTCGGTCCACTCGCTGCGCCAGGACGCTGCCGGGAGCGGCTCGGCGTAGTAGCGGGTGTCGCGGATGATGCGCCCGGCAGCGTCGAGTTCCCAGATTGCGGCGACATGCGAGACCGCGTTGCCGTAGTCGTTCGTGCCCTCGATGAAATAGACGCCGTGCGCTCCGGTAACGCGCCGCACGGTGATGGCCGGCGGGCTGGGGTAATGCGACTGCATAGCACGCATGGCGTCCCGGCCGCAGACACGTTCGCCGGATTGCGGCATCTCCATGACATAGTCCTGGTGCCGCAATTGATACTCATCGTCGGCGGAAAGGGCGTCCGGCGCGCCGCTGAAGAGCAGGTCGACCGCCTCCCGCATGGCGCCAGCATCGCTGCTCGCGGCCGCCTGCCCGAGCAGGGCCCGGACAGTCATGCCCTGCGCGCTGGCGGGCCGGCCGAGGTCGGCGGTGAGCAACGCGACGTGGTTGAGGCCGCTGCTAAGAGGCATCTCGCCCTCCCATATTCGTCAGGCTACCTGACCAGTATTTCCCGCTCCCGCCGTATCGTCAAGGGGCCTGACGTTTATTGTGGGGTCATGGGCCAGTCAGCTCCCGACCCGCCGCTCGCGCGGCTCCTCGGCCTGTCTCTCGGTGCGATCACCAGGCGCTTGCACGAGCGGCTGATCGCGGCCGGATTCGGCGACCACCGGATGTCGTACAACGCCGTGATGCCGCATATCCCGCCAGCCGGAATCACCCTGGCCGAGCTGGCCAGGCGGGCCGGGATCACCAAGCAGGCGATGTCCGAGCTCGTGCAGGATCTGGAGGCCAAGGGCTACGTTTCGCGTCGCCCTGATCCAGCCGACAAGCGCCTCAAGATCATCGAGTTTACCGCCCGCGGCTGGCAGGCGGTCGAGGCGGCGCTCGCCGCGTTTGCCGACATCGAGCGGGAACTCCAGGCCGTACTAGGCCCGCAGAACCTTGCCGGCCTGCGGCAGATGCTCGGGCAGATCATTGACGCCAGCCCCGGCCCGGACGCCGGAACCGGCAGCCGCCCGGCGCGGTGACCGCCAGGAACAGGACGGCGTCATTGGTCATGGTCAGCTGCCCGTCAGGCAGTATCCGTTCAGCTGGTCAGCGCCGGACGATCCGCCGCCCGTCGCTGGTCCACGAGCGGTCACATGCGGTGCAGCCGAGGCGATCATCCGGCTGGCCCGAGGTCCGCCCTATCGTGCCGCCGCAGATGCACGGATCCCCGGGCGCGGCTCTCCGCACTCTCCGGACAATGACGGACGGGCCATAGTCGCGGCGCGTTTCGTGGTGCACGTGCCGGACCGCCGCGATGGCGAAAGCCACCGTTAGGACAATGGCGCCCGTCAGCACGTAACCCAATTTGCGCCTCCTACTTGCGAGCTGTATCTCGACGGTACTGCCAGACCGAGATCGCGGCGAGACGAGCCCGCGCCGAGACCGGCCCCGCACCGAGACCGGGCTGGCCCGGGCCTTGCGCACCGCCGAGCGGTCACGTCATGCTGTAATCAGGCGATGACAGGCGGCAGGCCGGCCATCAACCTTCTGCCATTGGCAGAGCCAGCCACCCGGAGGTGGCACATGGCCAGCGGCAAGACGGCCAGTGACCCGGGCACCCGAGGCCGGGTCGTCGGCGTCTGGGGACCGGGCGCGGATGCCTGGACTGGCGAGGAGCGGCAGCGCGCCGCGGGCTTCCCCATCGACCCGTCCGGGAGGCAGCGGGTGCTTGGCTTCCCGGCCGGCCCGCCCGCTCCGATCAACTTCGGCTGGCTACGGTCGATCGCCCATCCCGTCCGCAGCTTCCAGCGGCGAGACCGGCGCCGGCCCGCAGCCAGCGGCACGGAGCGACCGGGCCCGGCCTGAGATCATCAGGCGCCAGCCGGCCGGCCCGCCCGCGGTGTCAGGCAACCGGGCAGCGGGCCGCCCGCCGCAGCCATGACTCCGGCTGCCCGGACTCAGCCGCCATCGCCCGCCAGGTCCACCCGTCCGCCCGCCGCTCGGTCACGTACCCGGCGACGCTGCCGAAGCCCAGGCTCGCCGCCACCGCCGTGGCACGCTGGGCGGCCGAGTGCCGCTTGGCGGCATGACTCACCGTGCACAGCCCGTGCCTGCGCAGCGCAGCCGCGACAGCGTGATTCGACATCCCCACCTCGGCGGCGATGGCATTCACCGTCCGGTGCCGCAGCACGTGCCGGTCATGCAGGAAGCCGGCCACATCCGCGAAGCCGAGCCGCCGCAGCGCCGGCCGCCACCGGGCATCCTGCCCTTCCCGGGATCCGAGTCGCGCCGCCGCTGCGGCCGCCGGGTCGATCCGGCCGAGGTGGCGGGACAGCCAGTCCTTGTGCAGGCCCGCCGCCCGGCTGATCGCGGCGAGGCTGGCCCCGTCGCGCGTCCGGGCGAGCACGAACGCCCCGATATCCGGGTAGCCCTGCTGCCGGGCCGCCGTGGCCGCGAGGCCGGCCAGCTGCCGGTCGCCGCGTTCCCGGTTCGCCTGCGCGATCGCAGCGGGCGGGATCGCCGTCAGCGCCCGGACTGCCTTCCGGCGGCGCTGCTCCGGCAGGCGGCGCCCGGTGGCGGCGGCTGCGGCGTCCCGGGCCAGTTCCCCGGTCCTGGCCCGCTGCCGGCCGGTCGCGCTGCCGGACCGGATGGCGGGATCGAAGACCAGGCGGGACGCGAGCGCGGCGGCCCGCAGCCTGCGGGTCGCCGGCCCCTCCAGGGGCTGGCCGCGTTCCAGCCCGAACGCCTCGCAGTAGGCGTCCTTGGTCCAGCCGTGCCCCTTGAGATGGGCCGTGACCGAGCGCAGCCACCGGCCGCACAGATGGCAGCAGACCAGCGCGTCATCGGTCATGACCTCGCCGATCGGCGCGTAGCAGGGAGTACCGTCAGCAAGCACGCCGACGACCGGCCGGACGCTGCGGCCTGGCTGCCGCGGCGGGCCGCCCGCGGGATCGGCAACCGGGCTGATCATCACGCCGGACATGACCCGGCCTTCCGGTGGAGACCTAGCTAGTCACACTGATACTACCCCGCACGCCCGCGATCAGTCACGCACAGCCAGTGGTTCAGATTGAGCCGGTCCCAGCCGGACGGATCGTAACCGCTAACGGATGCCCGCCTCTGCCGGCCGGTGCCGGGATGCCCGCTCAGTCCTTCCGGCCGGTGAGGGCTAGGCCGACGCCGATCGCGACGATGGACAGGCCCCCGACGCCGCCGACGAGCTCAAGCCGCCGCGGGGAGCGGGCGAACCAGGATCGCACCGCTCCGGCGGCCAGCCCCCAGATGCTGTCGCTGACCAGCGCGATGGCCGAGAAGACCAGCCCGAGCAGCAGGATCTGCGCGGGGACCGCCCCGCTGGCCCTGGTGACGAACTGGGGCAGGATGGCGACGAGAAAGATCACCGTCTTGGGATTGGAGATCCCGACGACGAAACCCTGCAGGAAGTAGCGATGGGCGGGCTGGGCTTCCGGCTCTGGGGCCAGCGCCGCCGCGAGTGACCGCCGGTGCCGGAACGTCTGCACGCCGAGATACACCAGGTAGGCCGCGCCGAACAGCTTCAGCACCGTGAAGATCGTCACTGACCGCTCGGCCACCAGGCCGACCCCGAACGCAACGGCGATCACCTGCACGTACTCCCCGGCGGTATTGCCGGCGACGGTGAGAACGGAGACCTTGCGGCCGTGCGCGAGCGCCCGCGCGACGATGAACAGCACGCTGGGCCCGGGAATCACGATGATGATGAACGCGGTGACCGCGAACGCGGCCAGGTCGCCTGCGGCAGGCATACGAAGATCCTATGCCCGGGCCGGAGACGGCGGCTGCGAGGCGCGGGCCGGACTGGCGCGCGGGCCGGCCAGCGTTGCGCACTGATCTTGATTTATTACGCGGCCAGGATTGCCCGCCGTCAGCCGGAGCAGCCGGCTGCCGCCCCGCGCTGATCAGCCAGACCCGCCGAGCCCGGACAGCTGGCGGTACGGCAGGCGAGCCGGGACGGCAGCGGGGGCCGCGCCCGGGCGCGGCCCCCGCTGGTCCGGTCATGTCCCGGGTGACGCGGCCAGGGAAGGCCACGGGACCCGGGACGTTTCACATCACGGCCCGCTGACCGTCAGCGGCGTCTCGGCCGTTCCGCTGCCGCCCGAGTTGCTGGCGACGACCAGGACGTTGTAGCTCCCGGCCGGGATGCGCTGCCCACCGCCGTTGTAGCCGTAGTACGGGATCGTGAGCTTGCCCGCCCCGTGCGTCGGCCTGACCAGCTTGCGCACCACGTTGCCCTGGCTGTCCAGGACGAGCACGGTGACGTCGGCGGTCTGGCTGATCGAGAAGCGGATCGCGACGTGGTTCTGGCCCGCCGCGGTCAGCTTCGCCGGGCTGGCCGCGAGCCCGGCGACCGCCGGGCCGGACGCGGACGGCGGTGGCGGAGTGCTGTGGCTGGGACTGGGCGCCGGCGTGGCCGTGGACGTTGGGGTCGGCGACGGGCCCGGGTTTCCCCCGGTTCCGGACCGGGCGACGAAGCTCCGCCACACCGCTATCGAAGCCGGGTCGGTGAGCTTCAGCGTCGGGAACTCCGCGTCACCGTTCCACAGGCTGCCGAACAGCGCGCCGCTGCTCATCAGGTAATTGCCGACTTGCTTCATCCAGGCAGGCCGGCCGGTCGTGGTGGACAGGCCGAACTCGGCGAACCCGTACGGTAGCCCGACGCTCTTGGATGCCGCGATGCA
The DNA here is from genome assembly GCA_963786975.1 of uncultured Actinomycetes bacterium. Lineage (GTDB taxonomy): Bacteria > Actinomycetota > Actinomycetes > Streptosporangiales > Streptosporangiaceae > Palsa-506. The sequence continues at coordinate 733,936 of CAWBBE010000001.1, forward strand.
CGGGCCCATGAAGTCCGCCGGCGGCGTCGGCTGCGGGTTCCTGTTGACCGCGCTGCCGACCGGATAGGCATCCCAGGCCAGGGTGCTGATGATCCCGCCGCCCGGCAGGTAGTCCCTCCAGTTGCGGCCGGAACCCTTCTCCAGGTCCCAGTTCATCAGCGCGAGGGTCGAGTGCAGCCACGGGTTGTGCGCCGCGTCGGCCAGCTTCACCACGCGCGCCCAGGCCGCCTTGTAAGCGGCCGCCGTAAACTGGCCGGCCGCGATGTTGTCCTCGGGCTCGTGATAGTAGACGTAGTAGATCGGGTGCCCGGTGGGCGCGGTGTTGAAGAAATGCGAGAGCGTCGCGTCGGCAGCGCCGGACAGGATTTCCGATGGATTTGCCTTGAAGCTCACGATGACCGCCGAGTGGTTGGCGGCGGGCAGTCCGGTCGTCCATGCGTTGGCGGCGGGCAGCCCAGTGTAATAGGTGCGGACAATCCCCAGGTGGCCGAATTGGGCGGTTTCCGACTTGAGGTTGGCCATGCTTGCCACCGAGGACCCGAGCAGCGGCGCGTTGTTGTTATTCGCGGCGAACTCGATGAACTGCTTTCCGCCGCCGGTGAAGGTCAGGGCGGCCGCCATCAGGGCGGTGGCGGACCCGAGCACGGCTACCCAGGTGCCGCGGCCCGCTTTCGATCTCTTGCGTTTTCTGGCACTGGCACTAGCCTGCCAGGACTGACCCGCAGTGTGCCGGCCGTGGGGCGAGCGCTCCACGTCGAACTCCTCTCCTAGGCCGCCTACCGGGTTAGCTGACGGGTTCGGGCCGGAGGAGCCCTACGGCGGGCCGGCGCCGCTGACGCAAGCGCGGCCTGCCGATTCACCCCGGGGATACTTGGGTCCCCGGCTCTCTGGCCGTAACCAGAGACTCGGCGGGTTAGCTGCCTGTCCTGTGTGGTAGTGGGCAGCAACGGGGTAACAGCGTTGGACGTTAACGGAAATGAGACCTGGTGGTAGCCGGAACGCCGGAATCTTTGACAATGCGCGGACATGCGCCGGGCCGCCTCCTGCCGCCCCGGCTGACTGGCCGCGCCAGGCCCTGAAACCGCCAGTAATTCCATCGTTCCTGGTCAACACCAATACCTAGTGGTTAAGTAGCTTTTACTCTCCGGAGTCCCGCAAGGCCATGGCGACACCTAGTCCGCGGCGGAATGCCGATCACCGCCGGCCGCGTGTCGCCCGCTGGACCGGCCACCGTAGACGGCCTCGGCCGGAGCGCGCTGCCACTGGCGGTAGCAGCGCGGAACCGGCCGGGTGCGTCCCGCGTCCAGGCCCCATATCCGCGGCCCGCAGCGATAATGCTGACCGCACTGTGACAGTTCCTGTGACTACGCCGCAGAATCGGGCCGCCAGGCCGGAAGTCATCCCCTGAAGACTCGCATGCGCTGGCGTGACAATAGCGACGGCCGAAATTCAGCTGAAGACTCGCATGCGCTGCCGTGACAATAGCGACGGCCGAAATTCAGCCAGGACTCAGGCACAGGATCCTTAACCGGGCCGGACCTGATCAATGTCCCTCGCCACCGCATTTCCGTGAAGCAGCCGGGTGCGCATTCCGGCCTGCCGCCAGCCGGGCAGATGCCCCGGTAAATCGGCCGGCCGTAAACCGGCACGCCGGCCGTGGCGCCGCCCGGCCAGGGTGCCGCCCGGCCAGGGTGCTGGCGGGCCAGGCAGCCCGCCGGGTAGATCATTGGCGGCATGCCCGACGCGCGGATGCCATACCTGCATGGCCACCACGACAGCGTGCTCCGGTCGCACCGATGGCGGACCGCCGAGAACTCGGCCGGCTACCTGCTCCCGACGCTGACTCCCGGGGCGCGCGTCCTCGACGTCGGCTGCGGTCCTGGCACGATCACCGCTGGCCTGGCCGGCCGGGTGCCGGACGGCGCGGTGGCAGGGATTGACGCCGCGCCCGGGCCGCTGGCCGCGGCCCGGGCGGCGGCGGCGCGCCAGGGCCTGCGCAACGTCAGCTTCGGCGCTGGCGACGTGTACCGGCTGGGCTTCCGCGATGCTGCCTTCGATGTCGTGCACGCGCACCAGGTGCTGCAGCACCTGACCGACCCGGTGGCCGCGCTCACCGAGATGCGGCGGGTCTGCCGCCCCGGCGGCACGGTCGCTGCGCGCGACGCGGACTACGGCGGGATGTTCTGGTTCCCCGAGGATCCGGAGCTCACCGAATGGCAGGCGCTCTACCGGCAAGTGGCCAGGGCCATCGGCGGCGAGCCGGACGCGGGCCGCCGGATGTTCGCCTGGGCCCGGTCGGCCGGCTTCACCGAAATTCGCGCATCGGCCGGGCTGTGGCTTTATGCCGCCCCGGATGAGCGCAGCTGGTGGGGCGGACTGTGGGCCGACCGGGTGACGAAGTCGGACTTCGCCGAGCACGCCGTCGGGTACCGGCTGGCGACCGAACAGGACCTGAGGCGCCTGGCCGGGGCGTGGCGCCGGTGGGCGGCCAGTGCCGAGGGCTGGTTCCTCATCCCGCACGGTGAGATCCTCTGCCGCGCCTAGCCCGGCAGGCAGCCGCTCCGGCCCGCCCAGCACGGCGGCGCCGTTCATGATCACGGAGGATCCGGCATGCCCCAGCGCGCCGGATCCTCCGTGATCACGTGCTCGGGGAGCCGGCCCGCGCGGCCGGACCGCGTCAGGTGTCGCGGAAGGTGAACAGCGGCCCGTCCGGCAGCCCTGCGCGCGGGGCCCGGTTCAGGCGGCCGACGCCGACCGCGGTCAGGGTGGCTGTCTCCAGCGCGTCGAACGCGACCTCGTCGAAGCCGCTGGCGGCGAACCAGTCACGGATGGCCGGAGTCAGGTCCGGCGCCCGGCGATGCCGGGTCCAGATGACGGTGGCGCCAGCGGCGCACATGGCCGGCGCCGCGGCCACCGTGCGGTGGATGTCCTCGTCGCTTACATTGCCGAAGATTCCGCACAACAGCAGCACGTCGGCGGGCAGGGCGTCGGCGTACGACTCGGGACGGCCGGCATCCGCCTCGCGGACCTCCAGCCCGGACAGCCCGGCCGCCGCGGCGGCGGCACGGGCCAGGCCGGCGTTGCGGGGGTCGGACTCGACCAGCAGCCCGGTCATGTCCCGGCGGCGAGGGTGGCCCCGCAGTGCGCCGATGACATCGCGACCCTGGCCGGCGCACAGGCTGACCAGCCTGACCGGCCCCGGCGGCGGCTGGCCGATCGCCAGCCGCAGATGTTCCCTGACTCGCTCCAGGCGCGCCGTCAGCGCCGATGACGGGTCGTCGTATGCGCCGTGCCAGGCCACCCAGTCCTTCATGGCACCCATCCTGCCCGACGCCGAGGACAGCGCCCGCTGGGCGGGAACCCGGCGGAGAGCCGGTGCCCCAGCGGGCGCGCGGGCACCGGACCCCGCCCAATCTCACCTGGAGCGGGTCAGGACCCGTTGAACGTGGCGTTCAACGGGTCCTGACCCGTTGAACGCCACGTTCAACGGGCTGAGTCGGGCCCGGGCCCGGGGCCGGGGGCCGGGCGGCCGGCCCGGGCCCGGGCGGGATCTGGGATGGCGGGGGGCGCTGGGCGAGGCGGCTGGGCGGGGCGGCTGGGCGGGGCGGCTGAGCGAGGCGGCCGGGCGAGGCGGCCGGCGGGGCGGGCGCCGCGGGGGCGGCAATGGCAAGGTTGCGATCATGAGTTCCGTGCGGACGGTAGTGGTGAGCGGCGGCGGTACCGGGATCGGGCGCGCGGTGGCGGCCCGGCTGGCCGGCTGCGGGCAGCATGTCACCGTGGCCGGGCGGCGCCGTGCGCCGCTGGACGAGGTGGCAGCCGGGTCTGGGCTGATCGACGTCATCACGGCGGACGTCTCGACCGCGTCCGGGGCGGAGTCGGTAGCGGCCGGCCTCCAGCCGGCCGGCCGGGCGTGCGCTGGCGTGGTGGCAGCCGCCGGGGGACTGTCCCCGGCCGGCGGCGATGGCCTGGACAGCATCCGGGCAGGCTGGCAGGCCGCGTTCGAATCGAACGTGCTGAGCGCTGTCCTGCTGGTCGAGGCCCTGCGGCCGGATCTGGAGGCGCAGGCCGGCCGGGTCGTCCTGCTGTCCTCGGTGGCGGCCATGCGCGGCAGCGGCGGCGGCCCGTATGGCGCCATGAAAGCCGCCCTGCACGCCTGGGCGTTTGACCTGGCCAGGGAACTCGGCGGCCATCAGGGCACGGCCAATGTGATCGCGCCTGGGTTCGTCCCCGACACCGAGTTCTGGGCGGCCGGCTGAACGACGACGTGCTGGCGCAGCGGTCCGGCCAGACCCTGGTCGGGCGGCCCGGCACGCCGGATGAGATCGCCTCGCTGGTCGCCTGGCTGCTCGGACCGGACGGCGGCTGGGTCACCGGCCAGGTCCTGTCGCCGAACGGGGGCGTCGTCCTCGGCCGCTAGCCGGCCCGCTGGGCCCGGCAGGGCTGACCGGGCCGGGCCAGCGGTAAACCCTTGCCGCGCCGGCCCGGGATCCGGCAGGCTCGACTGGCATGACCGGGCCAGCCGCTGAGGGCATCCGGGTTGCCTGGGAGGACGTCCCCCAGCATGTCCGGGCGGCCATCGAAGACATCTGCGGCGCGCCGGTAACGGCGGCCCGGACGCAGCCCGGCGGGTTCAGCCCCGGAGTAGCGGCCAGGCTGCGCTGCGCCGACGGCGCGCGCTGGTTCGTGAAGGCAGTGTCCGCCGCGGCGAACCCGGACAGCCCGGGCATGCACCGGCGGGAGGCGCAGCACCTGGCCGCGCTCGAGCCGCTCGTCGCGGCCAGGCAGGTGCCAGCCCCCCGGCTGCGCGGAACGGTGGACCTCGATCCCTGGTTCGCGCTCGTGCTGGAAGATATCGATGGGCGGCACCCGGGACTGCCCTGGCAGCCCGCGGCCCTGGCGCAGGTGATGGCCATGCTGGACCGGCTGGCCGATGCGCTGACGCCGGCCCCGATCCCGGTCCGCACCTTCGCCGAGGTGCACGGAGCGATGTTCACCGGCTGGCGGACGCTGGCCGGGCAGACCGGGCCAGCGGGCGAGCATGGGCCAGCGGGCGAGCATGGGCCAGCGGGCGAGCATGGGCCAGCGGGCGAGCATGGGCCAGCCGGCCGGGACGGCCTCGATCCCTGGTCGCGCGCGCACCTCGGTCAGCTAGCCGAGCTGGAGACGGGCTGGGCGGAGCATTCGGCCGGCCGCACCCTGCTGCACGCCGACATCAGGGCGGACAACCTGCTGATCACCGAGGACCGCGGCCTGGTCATCGTGGACTGGCCGCATGCCTGCCGGGGCGCGGCCTTCGCCGAACTGGTGCTGTTCGCGCCGAGCGTCGCCATGCAGGGCGGCCCGGAACTGCCCGGCCTGCTGAGCATGTCCAGGGCCGGCCAGCGCGCGAGCCGGGAAAGCATCACCGCGATCCTCTGCGCCATGGCCGGCTTCCTCACCTGCGACGCGCTGCAGCCGCCGCCACCCGGGCTGCCGACGGTGCGAGCGTTTCAGGCGGCGCAAGGCCAGGTTGCCCGCCGCTGGCTCGCCGAGCTGCTCTGAACCCGGCTCCGGCTCTGAACCGGGCTCCGGCTCTGAACCGGGCTCCGGCTCTGAACCCGGCTCCGGCTCTGAACCCGGCTCCGGCTCCGGACCGGGTTCTGGCTCTGAACCGGTTCTGGCTCCGGACCGGGCTCCGGCTCCGGACCGGGTTCTGGCTCTGAACCGGCTCTGGCTCCGGACCGGGCTCCGGCTCCGGACCGGACCCCGGCTCCGGACCGGCGGCGGGACGCTTGCTCCGGCCGGTGCCCGGAGCCACCGCGGAGCGGGCAACATGCGGGCGGCGCGGCCCGTTTCAGCTAATGATCTTCCGGTCAGGCTGCGACGTTAAGCCAGACATCAGCGGTGGCCTTCCCGCGGACGGCATGCAGGTCCCAGCAGCCGGGCCGGCTGAACTGGTAGCCGGCGCCCCATTCCTGTCCCGGCCGGTTCCAGGTGCTGCTGCCGTGCGGCTCCGGCCCCCAGGCCAGCCGGTGCCGCCCGCCGCCGGGGCCGATCGCGGTCAGCCTGATGATCGGTCCGGACCCGGTCATCCGCCAGACGATCTTCTCCTGCTTGCCGACCTGCGCGCGGGCAAAGAACAGCAGGCCCCAGAGAATCACGCCACGGCCGGTGCCCTGCACCTCACGGAAGCCGGATCCGCTGACGTCCGTCGGCGACGGCGGATGGCAGCCCGGCCGGCCGAGGTGCGCGAGCGTGGCCGGCGGCGAGGTGCGTTTCACCGCCGGTGCCGGTGCCGTGGACGCCGGTGCCGTGGACGCCGGTGCCGTGGACGCCGGTGCCGTCCGGCTGGCGGCATGCCCTGCGGTGGCCGACGTCGTGCACGCGCCGGCCGCCACGGCGAGTAACAGGGCCAGCGGGACAGCCGCCAGCGGGGCGCGCACGGTCATTGCTCCGTTATACCCGCGCCAGGTGGCGGGTGCGGCCAGTGCACGTGACCACCCGCGGCCGGATCGGCCTGCTCATGGCCGGACTCATGGCCGGGCTCATGGCCGGTGCCGCGCGGGCTGGCCGCCCCGTGCGCATGCTCGTGCTCGCTGGATTCCGGGCTGCCGTTCATCATCCGCAGCATCGGGCCGCTGCCGGAGCGGAAGAAGCGCGTCAGCAGCGCCACGGCCAGCAGCAGGAAGACGATGTTGAGCACGGTGGTGTAGTTCCACGTGATGCCGGTGCCGGTGACCTTGGCCGCGCGCTCGGCCGGTATCAGCCCGAGCCAGCTGAAAAGGAATTCCACGATGTAGCCGGCGATCACCATGGTCACGTAGAAGATGCCGAGCACCGCCAGCATCATCTTCGTCCCGTAGTACTTCCGGTAGATGACCAGGATCGGGATGATGATCAGGTCGGCGAAGATGAAGGCGACCACGCCGCCGAAGCTGATCCCGCCGTTCCACAGGACCGCGGCCAGCGGCACGTTGCCGATCGAGCAGACGAAGCTGAGCAGGCTGATGACCGGCCCGATAATCGGGCCCCACAGCCTGGCCGCCAGCGGATGGCCGGTCAGGAACAGGCGCTGCCAGAAGGTGTCCGGCACCCACGCGCCGACCGCCCCCGCGATGAGCAGCCCGATCGCGATGTCGCGGATCACGGCGGCCCATTCCATCACGAAGATGCCGCTGACCGCTGTGTAGCCATCCCGGCTGATCAGCCGCCGCCGGAGGCTGCCGCCGGACGCAATGCTCATGTCCATCGCGGCGTGCCCCTCCATCGAGCCGGCCAGGCCGAGCTCCGCCTGCTGCCGGGCCGCAGCGATCAGCCGCCCGCGGACGAACAGCCGGAACGCCACCGCGACCAGCACGATCATGATCGGGCCGCCGACGAACTCGGCCAGCGTGAACTGCCAGGAGATGAGCAGCGCCAGGATGATGCCGAGCTCGATCACAAGGTTGGTGCTGGCGATCTCGAACGCCAGCGCCGCGGTGAAGCTGGCGCCCTTGCGGACCAGCGAGCGGGCCAGCGCCACGGCCGCATAGGAGCACGACGACGAGGCGGCCCCCAGCCCGGTGGCCAGCGCCAGCGCCCGCGGCCGGTCATTGCCGAGCAGCCGGGCGACGGTCTCCCGGCGGACCACCGCCTGGATGATCGCGGACAGGGTGAAGCCGAGTATCAGCGACCACAGGATCTGCCAGGTCATCGAGCCGGCCACGGCCAGCGCGTGACCCAGCGCGTCAATCGCGCGCATCATCGGCTCCGCCGCCGGAGGCCGCGGCGTCCGGTGCGGCGATGGTCAGCAGCTGCCGCAGGCAGTGCTCGAGCAACGGGTGCGGGAAGCCGTCGCTCAGCCGGTAGAAGACCATCCGGCCGTCCTTGCGGAAGCTGACCAGACCAGCCAGCCGCAGCATCTTGAGCGCGTAGGAAACCTGGTCCTCGGTCGCATCGAGCACCAGGGCAAGATCGCCCACGCACAGCTCGCCCGCCGACACCAGGGCGAACAGGATCCGTGATCGCACCGGGTCGGCCAGCATGCCGAGCAGCCCGGCCAGCCGCCCGGCCTCATCGGCCGGCAGCACGCCAGCCCGGCCCGCGGCGACTCGCTCCGGGCTGACCGGATGATCATGATCAGCAGGCGGCATTGCTCCTCCGTACATCCGCATGATTACACGGATTTACGGAGAATTCAATGGCCGGTGTCCGGGCAGTGCCGTCATCCGGTGGCCCCGCCTCCCGCCGAGATCCGGTATCAGCGCTTCACCCCGGCCGAGACGGAACTGCTGGCCGGTTCCTGGCCGGCCGGCCGTGGCCGTTTCACTCCGGCCCGTCGACCGGGACCGGGTCCGGGTCCGGGTCCGGTCCGGGTCCGGGTCCGGTCCGGGCCGGCGTGGCCGGCGGCTACTACGACAGCGCGTCGGCCCGCGCCTGCTGGATCCTTGCCGGGGACGAGCGCGTCGGCCTGATCCGGCACTTCGACCTGGGCGATCCCACGCCGATATTCGACCTCCGGATCCGGGCGGCTGACCGCGCCCGCGGCATCGGCGGGCAGGCGCTGGGCTGGCTGACCGGTCAGTTGCTCGCGCTGGCGCCCGGCGCCGCCCGGCGCTGCCCAGTTCGTGATCACGGAGGATCCGGCACGTCCTGGGATGCCGGATCCTCCGTGATCACCGGCGGATGAGGCGTGCTGCCGGGCGCGCGGCCCGGACTGGCCTATGGTGTGCTCAGGCGACGGCTTGAGCAGGGGATTGCTGTGGACGATGGCGGGCTTGGCGGCTTCCCGCCGGACGCCGTCGTGGCAGGGGACTGCCGCGCGCTCATCCCGGCGCTGCCCGACGAGAGCATCGACATCGTGATCAGCAGCCCGCCCTACTGGGGCCAGCGGACCTCGGCGGGCAACGGCGTCGAGGCAGACCCGCGCCGCTACGTAGCCGAGCTTGCCGATGCGTTCGCCGCGCTGCTGCCCAAGCTCAAGCGCGACGGCGTGCTCTGGATCAATCTCGGCGACGCCTACAACACGCCAGTCAACTGGCGGTCGGCTGATCATGCCTACAGCACGCTGGGACCGGCCAGGGCCTGCCTTGACCCGGGAAACTCGGCCTACGCCAAGCCGCGGCACCGGCGGCGGCCGTTCCTGGACCCCGGCGAGGCATGGCTGCGCTACGGCAACCTGCTGGCGTTGCCTTACCGCCTGGTGGTCGCGCTGTCCGACGCGGGCTGGCTGTTCCGCGGCGAGGTGATCTGGCGGAAGAAGAACCCCATGCCGGAGGGCCGCTGCCGGCGGCCGCACCGGCAGCACGAGGCCATCTACCTGTTCGCCCGCAGCGAGCAGCACTCCTTCCGGGCCAGCCCGCCGGTCGGGTCGGTCTGGGAGTTCGCCAGCGAGCGGGTCGGCGGGGCGAAGCACTACTCGCGCTTCCCGGAGGAACTGCCCCGCCGGTGTATCGGCGCGTACGGGCGGGCGGGCCCCGACGTCGTCGTACTGGATCCGTTCAGCGGCTCGGGCACCACCGGCGTCGCCGCGGTCCGGGCCGGCTGCCGTTACCTCGGCTTCGAGATCGACGGCCGGCAGGCGGCCGCCTCCAATCAGCGACTCCGCGAGGCTGCCCGGTCTGGTCAGCAGCCCTGACCGGGCCCGGCGAGATTCTCCCTGGCGGCCCTGGCCCGGAGTTATGGTGCTGATGTCCCCGGCGCCCGGCCGGTCCGGTCACCGGCTGGCCGGTCAGTCACCGGATGGCCGGTCAAGTCACCGGCTGGCCGGTCCGGTCACCGGCTGGCCGGTCCGGTCACCGGCTGGCTGTGCGGCTACGACTGGCGGTGGCCGATGAATATCTCCCTGGGCGCCGGCTCGCCGCCGGGCGCGCCCGGGCCGGGTCCCGCCGGGCCGGGTCCCGCCGGGCCGGGCGCGGGCTGGCCGGCCGTCTTCTCGATCACGCTGCTCGCCTCGAAGCCGGTCTCGGCCAGCAGCCGCAGCCAGCGGTAGCGGCTGAACAGGCCGAGCCGGTGGGTCTCATGCACGACCCGCACCGACTGGCTGGCGTCCCGGAGCAGGAACGCGTACGCGGTCTGCACCCAGCTGTCAGCGGGATCCGGATCCCATGTCCAGCCCAGGTAACGGGCGCCGCGGCCATCCGAGCCGTCGCTGCCGCCGCTGTCGGTGCCGGGCTGGAAGCTCTCCGTCGTCCGGTCGGGCACGAAGATGGCAATGCCGCCCGGCCGGCAGTGCGCGTATGCGGTGCCCATCGCCTGGCCCAGCTCGTCCTCCGTGAGCAGGTAATCCACGGCGTCATGGACGAACACGGCGTCGAAGCCGCGGCCAAGGCGCAGCGTGCGCATGTCACCCTGCTGATGCTCGCAGTCCGGGTTCAGCCGCCGCGAGACGCCGAGCATCCCGGCGGACAGATCGACCAGGGTCATGGCGAACGACGCCTTGAGATGAAGGGCGTTGCTGCCGCCACCGCTGCCCAGCTCCAGTACCTCGTGCACAGGATCCGGCGCGGACCGGAGCAGGGCGGCGAAATACCCGGCTTCCGCCGCGTAGTCGGCCGGCGGCGAGATCAGCGGCCACCAGGCAGCGAGGTCGCCGTACAGCCGGTACTCACTCGGCATGCCAGTCACCCTGCCACAATCCGCGCCCGCCCGCGGGCCGGCGAATTGCCCGGTTGCGGATCCTGGCGAATTGCCCGCCCGCGGATCCCGGCGAATTGCCCGGCTGCGGATCCGGCGAATTGCCCGGCCGCGGTGCCAGGGAAATGTGCCGAATCAGCCGGACTCGCCGGGACCTTTCAATGCGGCCGGTAGCCGCCGCGGGCATTTAACAATAGCCAGGTCGGGGCTTTGCCGGGCAGCCGGCCGCTGGCCGGCCTATGCTCGGCCGCACCGGCCGGTACCCGGGCGCATAAAGGTGCCGCCCGAAGAATGGCGACGGTGCGGAATCGGGGACCCGGGGACTTGCCGCGGGGAATTACGGCAGGGAATTACGGCAGGGGGAATCGCGGGGCCGTGCGGCAGCCCGGCCGCGGCCGGGCCGCCGCACGGGACACCGCGGCCCAGCAGCGGTCCGCTGGCGTGCGGGCGCGCGCGGGTGGTGGCATTTCGGGGGAATTAACATGCGCGGGGAACGAGGGCCCGGGCACGCGGGCCCGCTGGCGGCGTGGGAGCGGCTGGCGATCGTGGCCATTTTAGGGATCATGGCCGCCGTCATCATCGGGCTCGCAGTGTCCTGACCGGGCGGCGCCGCCGCATGCCCGGGCGCCTTACGGGGGTGCTGGCCGCGGCGGCGGTATCGCTGCTGCCAGCATGGGCCCGGCGCCCGCTTGGCCTGCCCCGGCTGCCGGTGGCCGAGGCTGCCTTGATCCGCCCGGCCGGGCAGGGCGCCCGGGCGGCTGCCGCGCCGGCCCGGGCCAGGTGACGCTCCGGGTGCCAGCGCCGGCGTTGCAGCACTCAGCCTCGCCGGACGGCGAATCCGGCCGGACCATGGCAGCGCATCGCATGGGCCCGGCCTGCTCCGCAGTGCCCGATTCGCACGTCTTACCACGAAATTTGCCGGCAGGCCCGCAGGTCACCCGCTAGTTACGTGATTGCACCCGGAACTATCTACGCAGACCGGTAACGTTGACACCCCGCGATGTATCCCGCCACTGTCGCCGTGCCCCGGGCATTGGCGCCGAACGAACTGTCGCAGCTTCTGCACGCACTGCGGCCATCGATCCGCACATGGAGGTGCGCTCCCTGTGGAGCAGGATGCGTTCCGCGAGTCCTTCGCGGTGCAGCAGCGCGAGGGACTCGGCGCCCTGGCCGAGCTGTCCACCGGCGCTCCCAGCCTCGATGATGAGCTAGCCGCCCTGCTCACTGCCGGAGGACATGATGAGGTCGGCCCACGCGTCCTTCGCCCCGGTGCTCTGGATCTTGTTCGCGACGACGGGGGCTTTCGTCATCTTGATAGTTACCGGAATCCGCCTTTTCTTCCGCCGCAAGAAGTCGGTTACGGATCTCTAGCGCACGAGTACGACATCCCGGATGTCACGTTCAGGCCGCTACGCGGGCTCGCCGTCGTCCCGTTAGTGATCGTCACCGGGGGCTCGGTCGCGCTGCATGACGCCGGGCTCGGCACCCATCTCTTCGCCGATCCCTGGATGGTGTCCGCCTGGAGCCTTGCCCTGGCGTTCGTGCTGGCCCAGCTCCTGCTGGCCTGGCTGGAGAAGCCGTACACGGTCACCCGGCGCCAGCAGGCCCAGCTCGACCGGCTCTGGGTGACGGTCAATATCCCGGTCTACAACGAGGATCCCGCCATCCTGGACCGCACCATCTACGCGCTGTTCATGCAGACCCGGCTGCCTGATCACGTCCAGGTCGTCGATGACGGGTCGGCGCAGGACTACCGGGAGGTCCGCGAATGGTGGCAGGCGCACCATCCGCCCGGCGTGCGGTTCTCCTGGGTCCGCCAGCAGAACGCGGGGAAGAAACACGCCCAGTCGGTGACCTTCACCAGCGACCACGACGCCGACGTCTTCGTGACCATTGACTCGGATTCCGCGCTTGACTGCTGTGCGCTGGACGAGGGCCTTAAGCCTTTTGCGGATCCGCGGATCGTTTCGGTGGCCGGGCTGGAGACCGCGTTCAATTACGACACCAATATCCTCACCCGGGCAATCAGCGCGCGCTCCATTGCGTTCCAGCTCTTCGCCATGTCCGCGCAGAGCAAGGCACGCGGAAATGTCCTGATCAACCCGGGAGCATTCTCGCTGTACCGGGCGGATCTCATCCGGGAGGTGGTGCCCGCCTACCTGGGCGAGACCTTCTTCGGCTGCCCGGTCACGCTGGGTGATGACACGGCGCTGACCATGTTCGCGCTCTGCCGTGGCCGTGCCGTGCACCAGCCGTCCGCGGTGAGCATGCCGGTCTACCCGGAAACCGTCTCGCATCACCTGCGCCAGTGGACACGGTGGATGCGGGCGTCCACGATCCGCACGTTCTGGCGGATCCGGTACCTGCCGGTCATGTCCTACGGCTGGCTCTATGTCGTCTACACGCTCTGGGCGTTCTTCACGTCGGTCGCGATCACGATGGTCATCCCGCTGGCCTGGCCGGCGACCAGGAACCTGGCGATAGCCAGCGGCATCGCGCTGATCGCCTGGCCGTGCGCGATCGCCATCCGGATCGCCACCGTGCGGCGGAGCGACCAGCGCTGGTACGGCAAGCTGGGCGGCGTGCTGCTGCTGCCGGCCGCTGCCTTGTGGTATCTGCTCGTGCTGCGGCAGATCAGGTTCTACGGGATAGCCACCTGCGCCAGGCAGCACTGGGTGACGCGGGAGAAAGTCGAAGTCAAGTTGCATGACGACCAGTTCGCGAAGGAGCTTGCGGCATGAGTACACGCGCTGGCCGGGCGGCGGCTATTGCCCTTGTTGTAGCGCTCTTTCCGGTGCTCGGCGGAGTGGGTGCCTCGCTCTACGCCTTCAACCAGGAGGACGTGCTGCCGGTCACCGCGGCGTCGGTGCAGGTGGCCCCGGTGAGCAAGACCTACCTCGGCGCCATCACCCCCGACGTCAGTTCCTTCACCAAGGCAGTCGGCCAGAAGCCGAATATGGCCGTCAGGTACTTCAACTGGGGCGCCCAGCCGCCGGCCCGCGCCGTCGAGCAGGCCGCGGCCGCCGGCGCCGCGTCGCTGCTCGAGCTCGAGCCGCGGGACATCAGCCTGAAGCACATCATCGCCGGGCGCGGGGACGGCTACCTCAAGCGGCTGGGGAAGGCACTGGCCGGCACGCACAGCCAGGTCATGCTCTCGTTCGCGCCCGAGATGGACGGCCGCTGGTACCGATGGGGCTTCACGCACCGCAGCGCGCGCACGTTCCGGCGGGCCTGGCGGCATGTCTACCGGGAGATCACGAAGGTCCCCGGCGCGAAAATCACCTGGGTCTGGCAGATCTCGCATAAGTTCACCCGTTCCGAGGCGCTGCACCCGATCTGGCCGGGCGGTAAGTATGTCTCGATGATCGGCATCGACGGGTATTACGAATCCGTCCACAACACGTTCCACAGCCTCTTCGGCAGCACTATCAAGATCCTGCGGAGGTTCACCACCAAGCCGGTCATGATCACCGAGACCGCGGTCGGCCAGCTGGCCGGGAAAGCCGCCAAGATCCCTGGCCTGTTCGACGGGATGCGCAGGTACGGCATCCGCGGCATCAACTGGTTCGACATCAACCAGCACAACGGGGTCCATCACCAGCGCTGGCGGCTGGAGGGTCACCCGGCCGCGATTGCCGCGTTCAGGACGGGCCTGCAGGCCTGGGAGCAGTCCTTCAAGTGAGCTAGACCGCGGCAGGGCCGGCCAGCACGGGGCCGGCCAGCACGGGGCGGGCCAGCACGGGCGGGACGCAGGAGGCAGCCCGCCCGCACGGGGCATGCTTGGCCGCGTCCGCATGCCGGGCGGCTACCGGGCCAGGTAACCCTCCAGCAGCCGGCTGAATGCCCACCTCGGCTGCCTGATGCCGGAGCAGGAGTTGCTGTCGATCTTGCCTGGGCAACGGCCGTTGTCGCGCTGGATGGCCCAGATGGAGATCAGCGGCAGCCTGCGCGCCCGGGCGAAATGCTCGACGTCCTGCGCCTCGCTGAGATACGTGACTTCGGTCTTCTTGGGGAAATCGTCGATGCCGGGCAGCAGCGTGATGCCCTCCATGGCCCACAGCCGCCGGGCGCCCGCCGCCGGGTACAGCGCGGCGAGCTGCCAGTGCGTGCTGCGCAGCGCCTGTAGTGCTTCGGTGCCCATGTCCGAGTCGGAGTTGCTGTTGTAATAGTCGAACGCCATGATGTTCACTGCCCTGACCCGGACTCCGTGCGCGACCGCGTTCTGCAGCACGGCCAGGCAGTTGGCCGGCAGGCCGGATGGCTCGACGCCCAGGGTGAAGATGACCTGTACCCGGCGGTGCTTCCTGGCCGCCCAGCGCTGCAGCAACCGGATGGCCTCGGACCGCCTGGTAATTGCCGCCTGCCTGCCCAGCGACCTGGCCTCGACGTCCATGTCGAGCCGGGTGACTCGGTAGGCGGTCACCACCTTCTCGTAGGCTCTCGCGATCTTCCGGACGCTCGTGCACGAGTCGGCTATCTCGGTGCCGGCCTGGTCAGCGCTGAACCCGCCGAAGGACGGGATCACGTCCCCGCCCATCGAGCGGAGCCTGGCGATTCCGTGCGTATAGCGCCCGCCGGGACGGACGGCCTGCTTGCGGTCGCCATTCCAGGCGACAGTGCAGGAGCCCTTCCTCGGCGTCTGCAGGAACGCGAGGGTGAAGTAGCGCGCCCCGGATTTGCCGGCCACCACCGGGATGCTCGATGACGTCCAGGTCTCGAAATAGGGGGCGTACAGCCGCCGGGGCAGCCGCTGGCCGCCAACGGCGCCCGCCCGCCCGGTTGCCGCCCGGCCTGCTGCCGTGTGGCCCGCCCGCCCGGCAGCGGCCAGCGCCCCGGTAGCGCCGGCCAGCGGCATGATGGCGACGGCTGCGGATACGGCCAGGACGGCCCGCGCCCGAACTCGGAATGATCGCATTGGCTCGGCTCTCTTCTGCGACGGGGTGACCCGCGTTGCCAGCCAAGAGGCCTGGCAGCGCCCCGGGCAAAGATGTGGCGGTATGGACGCTATAACCGGAAATGATCGGAGCCAAGGGCCCGGGCGAAGCGGCTGGCAGGCGCCCTGGCCGGGCGGGCCGCGGCGGGCGTCCAGGCCGGGCGGGCCGCGGCGGGCGTCCAGGCTGGCGGGCCGCGACTGCTCCGGGGAAGCAGTCAGCCCGCCCGGACCGGCCAGTAGGCCGGTTCCCACATCAGTTCCCGCACCCGGGCCGTCAGGTCGCCGTCCAGCTGCGCGGTGGCCACGCCGTCCGCGCGGGCGGCCCGGACGACCGCGACCGCGACCGCGACCGATGTCTCGCGCAGTTCCTCCACCTGGGGCAGCAGCGGCGTGCCGCGGTGCGAGGTGTCGACGAGATCGGAGACGGCATGAGCCGCGGCGGCGAGCATGTTGTCCGTCACCCTGGCGGCCCGGGCGGCTATCACGCCGAGGCCCAGCCCGGGAAAGATCAGGGCATTGTTCGCCTGCCCGATCACATAAGTGATCTTGTTGTAGGAGACCGGCCCGAACGGGCTTCCGGCCGCAACGAAGCCGCGGCCCTGCGTCCACCGGATGATGTCGGCGGGCACGGCTTCGGCGAGCTCGGTCGGGTTCGACATCGGCAAGATGATCGGCCGCTCGACATGCGCCGCCATCTCCCTGACTATCTCCTCGGTAAAGGCACCGGGCCGGGTGGAGGTGCCGATCAAGATCGTGGGATGTACTCGCCGGGTGGCCTCGGCGAGCCCGATCCCGCCGAGTTCCGCGTCGCGTCGCCAGCTGCCCACCTCGGCCGGGTCGCGCGCATAGCGGCGCTGCCCGTCGGTCAGCCCCGGCATGTCGCTGGTGATCAGGCCGGCCCGGTCGATGAGCCAGAACCGCCTGGTTGCCTGCTCGGCGGTGATGCCATCGCCGGTCATCGCCGCGAGCAGCTGGCCGGCGATGCCAGTCCCGGCCGTCCCGGCACCGAAGATCATGACCCGCTGGCCGGGCAGCCTGGTGCCGGTGGCCCTGATCGCCGCCAGCACGGCCGCCAGGTTCACCGCGCCGGTGCCCTGGATGTCGTCATTGAAGGTCAGCAGCCGGTCCCGGTAGCGTTCAAGCAGGCGCCGGGCATTGCTGACGCCGATGTCCTCCCAGTGCAATAGCGCCTGCGGGAACAGCCTGCTGACGGTATCAACGAACGTGTCCACGAAGCGGTCGTATGCCGCAGCCTGAACCCGGGGGTGCCGGTTGCCGACATAGAGCGGATCTTCGAGCAGGCTCTGCCGGTCGGTGCCCACGTCGAGCATGACCGGCAGCGCGCGATTCGGGTCTATGCCGCCCGCAGCGGTGTAGACCGCCAGCTTCCCGACCGCGATGTGCATGCCGCCCGCGCCCCAGTCCCCGATGCCGAGAATCGCCCCGGCATCGGTCGCGACGATCAGGTCGACCTCATCCGGGCCGAGCCCCGGAGCGAGCAGCGAGCGCTCGATCACCTCCGGATGATCAACGGACAGGTAGACGCCGCGCGGGCGCCGGTACTCGTGGCTGAAGTGCTCGATGGCCTGCCCCACGGTCGGGGTGTAGACGATCGGCAGCATTTCCCGCAGGTGCTCGGTGAGCACGTAGTAAAAGAGCACCTCGTTGCGGTCGTGCACCTCGGTGAGCAGCACATTCCTGGCAAGATCGGTCGGCTGGCTGGCGTACTGGGCGAGTATCCGGGCGGCCTGCTGCGGCAAGGTCAGCAACCCGGGCGGGATCAGGCCGGTGAGGCCCAGCGCGCTGCGCTCGGCGTCACTGAAGGCGGTGCCCTTGTTGAGCCGCGGGTCGGCCAGTACCTGGCGCCCGCGCAAGGTGGTTCGCCAGCCGCCTGAATCATCCCGCCATACCGTCTTCATGGAAGCTCCTCGGCTCGCAACGGCCGTTTCCATGATTGTCCTGGCCGGAGCGCGGCGGCGCGGCCCGGACGCGATACGGCGGCTGACCAACCTTATCGGCGCGCTCCGCCAGCTGCACGCGCGGCTGCCGCGCCGCCCGGCCGCGGCCTGCGGCCGGCCTGGCCACGCCGCGGACCCTGGCCGGCGCTTCGGCGCGCAGGAAGCCCAGCTGAAACGAGCTGGCCAGGGCCAGTGCCTGCCGCTGCCTAGCCGGCCGCTGGCCCGTCTGGCTCGTCTCCGGCTGGCTGCTCAGCCTCGTCAGCGCCGCTGCCCCAGACGGCCCGGACGGCATCGATGGTGTCCGCTTCCGCGGCATCCTTGTCCGTCCGGTAGCGCAGCACCCGGGCGAACCGGAGCGCGACGCCGCCCGGGTAGCGGGAACTCGCCTGAACGCCGTCAAAGGCGATCTCGGCGACAAGCTCCGGGCGGACGCGGACGACGCCGTGCTGGCTCGTCCCCGCCTGGCCGGCCGCGCGCGGCGGGTCGGCCAGCTCGAGCAGCCTGGCGGTCTGCCAGGCGAGCATCTCGTCGGTCAGGCCCTTGAAGGTCTTGCCCAGCATGACGAGACCGCCGGCGGCCGCCGGGTCGCGCGCGGCCAGGTGCAGGTTGGACAGCCAGCCGCGGCGCCGCCCGTGGCCCCATTCGGCGGCGATTATCACCAGGTCAAGGGTGTGCCTCGGCTTTACCTTGATCCACTCGCTGCCCCTGCGGCCGGCTGCGTACGAGCCGTCCAGCGACTTGACCACGACGCCCTCGTGGCCCCGGGCGACGGCATCGATGAAGAAGGCCTCGGCGGCGGCCGGATCCCCGGTGACGGTGCGCGGGATGACGACCGCGGCCGGCGCGATCCGGGTGAGCAGGGCGCTGCGCTCGCTGCCGGGCAGGTCGATCAGGTCCATGCCATCGAGGTGCAGGAGGTCGAAGAAGAACGGGGTCAGCGGCAGGTCCGCGGCCAGCCGGCCGCCGCCGTCCTGGCTCGCCGCCCGGGCCGAGGTGACCTGGAAGGGCCGGGGCCGGCCGTCCGGGTAGAGGGCGACCGCCTCCCCGTCGAGCACCGCCGCCCGTACGTCCAGGCTGAGCACCGCGCTGGCGATCTCCGGGACCCGGCTGGTGATGTCGTCGAGCGTCCTGGTGAAGACGGCAACCTCGGCGCCATCGCGGTGCGCCTGGATCCGGATTCCGTCGATCTTCCATTCCACCGCGGCCGGCGATATCCGGTCCATGGCGGCGCCGATGCTCGCCGCGGCGGCCGCGAGCATGGGCCGTACCGGCCGGCCTATCTGCAGCGCGAAGGACCGCAGCGCCGCCGCCGCCCGGCCGGGATCCGGGCCGCCGGGTCCGGCCAGCGCGGCCTGGGCTACCTCCGGCAAAGACCCGCCGAGCTGGTGGGCGCGGCGGACCAGGGCGGCCGGGACACCGGCGGCCCGCGCGATGGCCTCGGTCATCACGCCCTCCAGGGCGCCCTGCCTGAGATCTCCGGCCACCAGCCGGACCAGGAATGCGCGCTCGTCCTCGGTGGCCCTGCGCAGCAGCGCGGCGAGCAGCTGGCGGCGGGCGGACTGGGCTCCCTGGCCGGTAACCGCCCCGATGGCCGCGAAGGCCGCGTCGGTGTCGGTCAGCGTCAGGCCCGGCTCCGCGGGCCGGCCAGCCTGGTCGGCGGCTGCCGCGGCCGGCTGGAACGGGCCGCTCAGCGCCGCGTAGCCAACCCCGATCTGGCGCTGCCGCAGCTCCCCGGAGAGGAACGCCACCGCGACCGGTACCTCGCCGGACGGCACCGCGGCCAGCAGCGCCGCGATGTGGTCGATCTTGGCCCGCCTCGCCTGCACGCCGGCCACGGCCGCTGACGTGCGGACAAGGTCATGAAGGAGCACATGGGCATTGTGCCGGATGCGCGCCAGGCAAGCGCCGGCAGCTCTCGGAACATGCCGGCCGGGTGATGGCAGCACGGCGGCGCAGATCGCCTGCCCGGGAATAGCGGAAGATCGTTTTCCCGGGTATGACCAAAATCACAGCCGGGCCCGGCCGCAACCCGGGCCCCGGCGGTCGTCTCGTCCCGGCGTCAGCTTGCCGGGACCCGGCCGTTGACGTCGGCGTTGGCGGATGCGTCGGATGCCGGGGCGGCGTGCTCGCCGGTACCGTCCACCGGGTCAGCGGCGTCCGTCCCGGTACTGCCGATGTCCGCCTGCAGGCGCTGCTTGCGCGCCAGCGCGACCACCGCGGAGACGCTTGCCGCCGCCGCTATCAGCGCGATGCCGCGAGCCAGCCGGGAGCGCCGCCACGACTTCGGCTCCGGATCCAGCCGCCGGGCGGCCTTGGTCATCATGGCCGACACCTGCGGTGCGACCCTTTCTTCCACCGCCTTGCCGGTCCGCTCGACGTGCGGGGCGGCCCACTTGCGGGCCCGGTGCACCTGCGGCTTCGCGCGGGCGGCGAGCTCGTCGGCACTCTGCCTGGCCGCGGCGCCTGCGCTCTTCGCCAGCGGCACGGCCTGGGCGGCGGCCTGGGCGGCGGCCTGGGCGGCCTTCTCCCGCGCCCGGCTGCCCGCGCTGCCCACCGGGTCAGCGGCGGGGCCGTTCTTTGTTCTCAGTAGCGACATTTCTACCTCCGCGAGAGTTATTCCGCCTGACACACTTCCCCGGACTGGCACGGTCAACCATTCTGCCGGTTCACCGCCGCCGCCTGGACGCGGGGGACCCGGGCGCGGCCGGTCACGAGCCAGCCACAAGATCAAATTAACGGTTCGGATTTGCCCGGCTACAGCAGGGCAAATCTTAACCACTGACGAGGGCAGATGAGCCCGCGGCGCGGTGGACGGTGCACTGCTCTGGCCGTGCGAGGATTCTTTCCATGACGAATACGCTCACTGCAACGTTGCGGACGAACCACGGAACGGTTGTCGTCCGGCTTTTCCCCGACCAGGCACCGAAGACCGTGCGGAATTTCGTCGAGCTCGCCGAGGGGTCGCGCGAGTGGACCGACCCGCGCACCGGGCAGCCCGGCGGGAAGCTCTACGACGGGACGATCTTCCACCGGGTCATTCCGGACTTCATGATCCAGGGCGGTGACCCGCTCGGCACCGGAACCGGCGGGCCCGGCTACAAGTTCGCCGACGAGTTCCACACGGATCTGATGTTCGACCGGCCGTACCTGCTCGCCATGGCGAACGCGGGCCCCGGGACCAACGGCTCGCAGTTCTTCATCACCACCGTGCCGACCCCCTGGCTGAACCGGAAGCACACCATCTTCGGCGAGGTCATCGAGGGCACCGAGGTCATCGACCAGATCGGCAAGACGGTGACCGGAAGGAACGACCGCCCGGTCACCGACGTCGTCCTGGAGTCGGTCACGATCGAGGGCGGCGGCGATGCGCCGGGGTCCGCGGGATAACTGACATGGCTGTCCCGCCCGGGCCAGGCACCCAGCCTGACACGACGGCACCCACCTGCTTCCGGCACCCGGGCCGGGAGACCTACGTGTCCTGCGTGCGCTGCGGCCGGCCGGCCTGCCCGGATTGCCTTCGCTCGGCGGCGGTCGGCCAGCAGTGCGTCGAGTGCATCCGTGAGGGCAACCGGGGGAACCGGCCGGCGCGCACCGTCTTCGGCGGCCGTGCGGCTGCGAATGCCCTGGTCACGTGGATTCTCGTCGGTCTGAACGTTGCGTTCTACCTGACCGAGTGGATCTACCCGAGGATCGTCGATGAGCTGTCGGTGATCGGGAATGCCACGCTGACCAACGGCGGCGTCGCCGATGGCCAGTGGTACCGGCTGATCACGAACGCGTTCCTGCACGAGCCCGGCCTGAGCGGCTTCGGCCCGGCGCACATCCTGTTCAACATGTGGGCGCTGATCTTCGTCGGCCCCGCGCTCGAGCGCTTGCTGGGCCGGCTGCGCTTCCTCAGCGTGTACCTGGCGAGCGCACTGGGCGGCTCGGTGCTCTACTACCTGGCCGGCCCGACGAACGTCGAGGCGCTCGGCGCCTCCGGGGCGATCTTCGGCCTGTTCGGCGCGTGGTTCGTGGTGTCCAGGCGGCTCGGGCTTGATAACCGGCAGATCGTCACCCTGATCGTCCTCAACCTGGTGATCAGCTTCGCCGTGCCCGGCATCGCCTGGCAGGCGCACGTCGGCGGGCTGGTGATCGGGGCAGCGCTCACTGCCGCCTATGCCTACGCGCCACGTAACAGCCCGCAGGCGCGGATGCTGGTGCAGGCCGGAGCCACCGTGGCCATCATCGCGGCACTGGTGGCCGCCGTCATGGTCAGGGACCACCAGCTGGCGGCCGCGGCATTGTCCGGCTGACGCGCCCGGGTAACCCCAGCGCGGCCAGGCCGGCCGCGCCCCGCCGCCAGCGCCGCGGCCGGGGCGCCGCCCCGGTCAGCGGGTCAGCGCCACCTGGTGGCGAGCCCGACGCCAGCGATGATGAACGCGAAGCCGATCACCAGGTTCCAGCTGCCGATGGCGCTCTGCGCCGGGTTGTTGCCGCTGGTGACATAGAACAGGGAGATCCAGGCCAGCCCGATCAGCAGGCAGCCGAGCATCGTCGGCACCAGCCAGCGCGGACTGACCTGGGCCTTGGCTGACCTTGGCGGCGGCGTGTAGACCGCCTTGCTTCTGACACGGGACTTGGGCACGGTCGTCTCCTGGTCGGTCTCGCCACCCGGGCACGTGCTGCCGCGGAACGCCGTGCAGCCAGCCGGGCCTCTGGCCGTAAGCGTAGTTGCTCCGGCGGGTGCCCGCGGCCGGCCCGGCCGGGACCGGCCCGGCCCGGCCAGTCCGGCCGCGCGGCCCGCCTCGCGCGGGTCCTGCGCATGGTAGGCCTATCACGACTAAGCGTAACGCCGGCCGCCGGGCCGCCGACTAGCAAGGTGAGGGCTTGCGCCGTCGCCCCCGAGCGGTGCAAGCCCTCCTGCGATGTCGGCGCCCGGCGCTAAGGCCGGGCCCTGCTTGCCCTTGCGCTGGGCGTGCTGGGTGTCGGCTTGCCCTTGGTATTCGACGTGCTGGGCGCCGGTGACGGCGAGGTCGTCGTGGGCGTCGGCGTCGTCGGCGGCGGCGAGGTCGGCGGCGGCGAGCTGCTCTGCTGCGCCACCGAGAGCGTTATCTGGGTTTGCGGCGCAACGGTATTGCCGGCCGACGGGCTTTCCCCGACAACGGTGCCGGGCGCCGTCCCCGGGTTGGCCGGGACCGTGGTGATCTTGTAAGTGAGGTTGGCCGCGGTCAGCTTCTGCACCGCCGTCTGGACCGTATCGCCGACGACGTCTGGCACGTTGACGCCGCCGCCGGACACTACGATCGAGACGGTGCTGCCCGCCCGCGCGGAGGCCCCGCCGGCCGGGCTCTGGCTGATCACCGTCCCCTGCGGCTTGGTCGATGTCGGATCGGTCTTCGGCGTCGCGACCTTGAAGCCCGCGTTCTGCAGGTTGTTCTCGGCCGTCAGTTCCTGTTCTCCGACCACGCCCGGCACGGTCTTCTTGGCCGGCCCGGACGAGATGAGGAGCTTGACCTTGCTGTTGGCGGCCACCAGCGTGCCGAAGGTCGGCTTGGTGCTGATCACCTTGCCGTGCGGCGTGCTGCTGGACGCCTGCGTGGCCACCACAGGCTGCAGCTTCGCCTCGGTAATCTTCTTCTCAGCCGCCTTCCGGCCCAGGCCGACGACGTCCGGTACCGAGATCTTCCCGCCGTCGCCGGCCGCGTACCGCAGCGCATAGCCGCCGAGTCCGAGAACCAGCAGCGCGGCCAGCCCAATGGCGATCCACAGCCAGCAGCCGCCGGCGCTTGCCGGGCGGCTGCTCGTCGTCCGCCCCGTACCGGTAGGCGGGGATCGCGCTGGTCGGACCCGCCTGCATGGTGCCCTGCCCCATTCGCCGGGTGCCCTGGTAAAGCTCGGTGCGGGTCGGCGCGGCCACCGGCATGCCGGACAGCGCGCGCTGGATGTCCTGCGCATCTCCCCGGCGGACTGGTACCGGTCGCGCCGGATCCTTGGCCATCGCCTTGAGCACGATCGCGTCCGCCCAGCCGGGGATCTCCGGATCCACCCGGGACGGCGGCACCGGGTGCTCCCGGACATGCTGGTAGGCGATCGCGACCGGCGAGTCGCCGGTGAACGGCGGCCTGCCGGTGAGCAGCTCGTACAGCAGGCAGCCGGTCGAGTACAGGTCGCTGCGGGCGTCCACCCGCTCGCCCCTGGCCTGCTCCGGCGACAGGTACTGCGCGGTGCCGATCACCTGCGCGGTCTGCGTCATGGTGGCCTGCGAGTCGCTGACCGCCCGGGCGATGCCGAAGTCCATCACCTTGACGTCGCCGGCGCGGGTGAGCATCACGTTGCCGGGCTTGATGTCCCGGTGCACGATGCCGTTGCGGTGGCTGTAGTCCAGGGCGCGCAGCACGCCGTCGGTGATCTCCAGGGCCCGCTCCGGCAGCAGCCGGCGGTCTTCGCGGAGCAGGTCGCGCAGGGTCCGGCCGTCGACGTACTCCATCACGATGTAGGGAACCGGGGTGGCGCCGACCATGTCCTCGCCGGTGTCGTAGACGGCGACGATCGACGGGTGGTTGAGCGACGCGGCCGACTGCGCCTCGCGGCGGAACCTGGCCTGGAAGGTCTGGTCCCTGGCCAGGTCGTCGCGGAGCGTCTTCACCGCGACGATGCGATCGAGACGGATGTCGCGGGCCCGGAAGACCTCGGCCATGCCGCCACGCCCGACGATCCCGTCGAGTTCGTAGCGGCCGCCGAGCAGCCGTGGCTGGGTCATGTCTCGCACTTGAAGTTACCGTCCTGCGTCATCGTGTGGCTGCCCGGCGGACGGCCGCTGTCGGCCGCCCGGTAATGTGATCTGCCCGCCCCCAGCGGATGTCCGCGGCCGGGCTGGTGCGCCGTTCAATTGCATCCCCAGGTACGCCTGGATGATCTGCTGCGGCGATGGGGGCGGCGGCGTCGGCACCGAAGCCGCCGCCCTTGACTATGACGCCGACGGCTATCCGCGGGTTGTTGACGCCCACCGGCGCGAAGCAGGTGAAGACCGCGTCGTCCAGGGGGTTGTTGACGCCGTTCTGCGCCGTGCCGGTCTTGCCCGCGATCTCGAGCGTCGCGGCAGGTCGGCGGTGGCGTACGCGGTGCCGGCCGGGTTCTGCGTCACCTGGATCATCATCGGTCTGCATCTCGGCTGCCACCTGCGGGCTGACCGGACGGGACAGCACCGACGGCCGGGCACTCTGGATCGTGGTCAGGTCCGGCGCCTTGACCTGCTGCACCAGGTACGGGGTCAGCAGCGTGCCGTGATTGGCGATGGCCGCCGCGATCATCGCCTCCTGCAGCGGCGTCACCTGGTCGTTGAACTGGCCGATCGCGGAGATGCGCGGAGGGCGGGGTCGGCCTCCGCGCGGGTACGTGCTGGCCGAGACGGGCAGCGGGATCGTCAGCCGCGCGTTGTTGAAGCCGTACATGTTGGCCTGGCGGTGCAGCGCCGAGGCCGCCCACCTTGATGCCGAGGTTGCCGAACGCGCGTGTTGCAGGACAGGTAGAAGGCCTGGATCAGCGGCGGGTGGCCGCTCCCGCACGATCTCGTTGGCGTCGTTGTGCAGGAAGTTGCCGTTCGGCAGGTGCAGCGCCTGGGGAGCGAAAACCGGGGTCGTCGCGGGGTGGCGAGCTCGGGCTGCCGGACAGCCAGGCCGAGCTGGTCACCACCTTGAACGTGGAGCCGGGCGGGAAGGTCTCGTTGATGGCCCGGTTCAGCAGCGGCTGGCGGGGATCGTGCCGGTAGCTGCCGGTCGATCCGGTCGAGCCTGGTGCCGTTGAGCGTGGCGTACCGGTTCGGGTTGAAGGTCGGGTAGGACGCCATGGCCAGGATCGCGCCGGTGGCCGGGTCGATCGCGACCAGCCCGCTCGGCCTGCCCAGGGACTTCAGCGCCGGCGTAGGCGGCCTGCTGGGCCTTCGGGCTCGATGGTGAGGTAGACGGTGGCACCCAGCTTGGGCTTGCCGGTGACCAGGTCGATCAGGTTGTGCACGGCCAGCCGCGGGTCGGTGCCGGCCAGCACCTTGTTCTCCGCGCCCTCGATGCCGGTCGCGCCGAAGATCGAGTCGTAGCCGGTAACCGGCGCGTAGACCGGTCCGGCCGGGTAGAACCGCCGGTAGGTGTTGCCGCCCTTGATCAGCCGGGAGAAGGCGATCGTGGTACCGGCGCCGGTGCCGCCGCCTGCGGCCACTGATCGAGCCGCGCTTGTACTGGAACTGCTGGTCGAAGACGCGGACGTTGCCGGCCTGGTCGCCAGGCGCGTCGACTCGAACGCCTGCACGTAGTTCACGTTGATCAGCAGCAGGACGAACATCGCCAGGCAGGCCAGCGAGAGCCGGAGCAGCGCGCGGTTCATCACGCCGCGCCCGCACCATCTGGGTCATGCCCTCGTCCTGGATCGGCTGCGGCGCGGGCCGCCGCGCGGTATCGCTGATCCGCATCAGCAGCCCGATCAGCGCCCAGCTCGCCACCAGCGATGAGCCGCCTTGCGACAGGAACGGCGTGGTGACGCCGGTCAGCGGGATCAGGCCCGGTCACCCCGCCGACGATCACGAAGACCTGCAGCGCCAGCACGAAGGACAGGCCCGCCGGCCAGCAGCTTGGCGAACGGGTCCCGGACCAGCGATGGCGGCCCGCAGGCCGCGCTGCACGATCAGGCCGAACAGCAGCAGGATCGCCATCAGGCCGGTCAGGCCGAGCTCCTCGCCGAACGCGGTGATGATGAAGTCGCTCTGCACCAGCGGGGTGAGGAACGGCTGGCCGTGGCCGAGGCCGGTGCCGCAGCACGCCGCCGAAGCCCATCCCCTCCAGGCCCTGCACCAGCTGGAAGGATGCAGTGCGTCGGGTTGTTGCCGGCGAACGGGTGCAGCCAGATGCTGAACCGCTCGGCGACGTGACTGGACAGCTTGCTCGGCCGCGTACGTCGCCGGCGACGAACAGGCCGATCCCGATCAGCAGCCACGAGGTCCGCTGGGTGGCGACGTAGAGCATCGCCACGAACAGGCCGAAGAAGAGCGCCGACGTGCCGATGTCGGTCTCGAAGATCAGGATGAGCAGGCTGGCCGCCCAGGCGATGAGCACCGGGCCGAGGTCGCGCGCCCGCGGCAGGTCGATGCCGAGGCACGCGGCGCCCGGCCAGCGCGAGCACGTCCCGCTTGGCGACCAGGTAGCCGGCGAAGAACACGGCCAGCGCGAGCTTGGCGAACTCGCCGGGCTGGATCGAGAATCCGCCGATCATGATCCAGACCTTCGCGCCGTTGACCTCGCTGAGCCTGGCGGGCAGCAGCGCCGGGATGGCCAGCAGCAGCAGGCCGAGCGCGCCCAGGGTGTAGGTGTAGCGCTGCAGCACCCGGGGCTCCCTGATGACCGCCAGCACCAGCGACGAAGGCGGCGATGCCGATCGCGCTCCACATCACCTGGTAGGCAGTCGTCGACGGGCTCATCGTGCTGATCTTGTTGCCGGGGTTGCCGCCCCGCCCCGATTCCTGCAGCCGGTAGATCATCACGATGCCCAGGCCGTTCAGCAGCGCGGCCAGCGGCAGCATCAGCGGGTCCGCCCACGGCGCGAGCCTCCGCACGGCGATGTGCGCGCCGAACATGAGCACGGCGAAGGCGACGCCGTACTCGATCAGGCCGGCCGGCAGCTTGCCGTTCAGCCCGAGCCCGGCGCTGGCGTAGGCGGCCAGCACCACGCCCACCGCGAAGATGAGCATGAGCAGCTCGGTGCTGCGCCTGCCGCGAGGCAGCGGGACCGGCTCGTCCGGCACCGCCGGCGCCCCGGAGTGCGCTGTGACGGCGGTCACCCGGCTCCCCCCTGCGGTCGGACAGTAGCCGGGCACCGGCGGCCTGGGCCGGTACGGCGGGGTGATCGTGCGCACCACCGTCTTGCCGTGCACCTTCTTCCTGACCTTCCGCGGGCTTCGGCTTCCCCGCCTGCCATCGCTGCACCGCGGCGAACGCCTGCTGGCACACGTAGTCATGCCGGATGTTGAGCACGATGCGGCTGGGCATCGGCCAGCCCGGCGGCCAGGATCGTGGCCTGGATCTGCCGCACGTCGCTGGCCGGGACGCCGGACATCGGGATATTGGTCCGCGGAGAAAACGCTGGACAGGCTCATCCCGGCGACGTTCTCGTTCACGCCGCGGAAGATGACGACCTGGCCGTCGGCGGCACCGACGTAGTACTGGCCCTGGGTATAGCGCCAGGCCGCGTAGCCGCCGCCGGCGACCAGCAGCAGCAGCACGACGAGGATGGACGTGACGACCGGCCAGCGTGGCCGGGCCCACCTGCCCTCGTCCCCGTCTTCGTCTTCGTCCTCTTCGTCGTCGTCAGGCCCGGCGTCCGCCTGCGCGGCATGCGCGGGGTGACCGTCAAATTCCGCGGTCGTCACCGGCTGCGGTGCGACCTGGGTGAGCTGGTGCGCCCGCCCGGCCGGGCTGTCCGTGCGGACCGGGGCCCGGCCGTCGCTGCTGGAGGCCGCGCCCGCGATGACCGATACCTGGCTGGCGAGCGGCCGGGTCAGCCGCGGTGTCCACCACGTCGGCGACGATGCAGGTGATGTTGTCCGGGCCGCCGCTGCGGATGGCCAGCTCGATCAGCTGGATGACGGCCTCGTCCGGGTCGGTGATGGTGCACCAGCGTCTTGTGCAGGGTCTGCTCGGTGACGACGTCGGACAGCCCGTCCGAGCAGAGCAGGTACCGGTCGCCGACCCGGGCCTCGCGCACGGACAGGTCCGGCTCGGCCTCGGTCCGCCCGTCGCAGCGCCCGCATCAGCAGCGACCGCTGCGGATGGGTGGCGGCCGCCTCCGGGGTCAGCCTGCCGTCGTCCACCAGCGACTGGACCAGGGTGTGGTCGCGGGTGATCTGGTAGAAGTCGCCGTCACGCAGCAGGTAGGCGCGCGAGTCGCCGATGTGGCAGAGCGCGACATACGCGTCCTGCCAGAGCATCGCGGTCAGCGTGGTGCCCATGCCCTCGACCGCGGGGTCGGCCACGCTCATCTCGTGCAGGGTGGTGTTCGCGGCGGCGACCGCGGCGGCCAGCGGATCGAGCAGGTCGCCGTCGGGTATCGGGTGGTCGAGCCCGGCGAGCGCCGAGATGGCGACCGCGCTGGCCACTTCGCCGGCCGCGTGCCCGCCCATGCCGTCGGCGATGGCCAGCAGGCGCGGGCCCGCGTAGGCCGAGTCCTCGTTCCCTTCCCGGAGGAGCCCGACGTCGGAGCGGACCGCGTAGCGGAGTGCAAGTGTCATCTGCGCAGTTCCAGGACCGTCTTGCCGATGCGGATCGGCACGCCGACCGGCACCGGGGTCGGCTGGGTCACCTTCTGACGGTCAAGGTAGGTGCCGTTGGTCGAGCCAAGATCCTCGACAATCCACCGACCATCCTGCGGGAATAGCCGGGCATGTCGGGTCGAAGCGTAGTCATCCGTCAGCACCAGGGTGGCATCATCGGCCCGACCGATGGTGATTTGCTGATCTGCCAGGCCCATGCTCGTGCCGGCCAGGTTCCCGGACGTCACCAGCAGCTGCTGCGGGGCCGCCCGGCTGGCCCGGCCGGGCCGGGCGGGCTTGGCCGGCTTCGGCCGGCTGGGCGGGCTTGCTCCGCGGCTGCTGCCGCTTGCGGCCCGGCCTGCGGCCGGTCGTCGACGGGCCGAACAGGTCCGTGCGCACCACCCCGACGGCGGCGATGACGAACAGCCACAGGACGGCAAGGAACGCCAGCCTGATGAGGGTGAGGGTGAGCGCGTTCATCTGGTCATGAGTCCTCGTGGCCGTCGCTGCCTCGGCTCGTCACTGGCGTGCCCGGCGCCGGATCGTTCATGGAATCGCCGCAGTATCAGTAAATGCCATCCCGGCGGAAGACGAGCGTGGTCCGGCCCAGCGTGACACGGGTGCCGTCGGTCAGCGACACGCGCCGTACCGGCTGGCCGTTGACGAAGGTGCCGTTCGTCGAGCCCAGGTCGACCAGCACCACCTCGCCGTCCTCGACCCGCAGCTCGGCGTGGTGCCGGGACACCCCGGGATCGACCAGACGCAGATCGCAGTCGGTGCCCCGGCCGAGGATGGTCAGCGGCGCGCTGAGTTCGTAGGTGCGCTGCGTGCTGCCGTCCGGTCCTGGCTCGGGGCCGGAGACAAGCAGCCTCGGCGCGCCGGTGAAGCTGCCCGGCGGGTGCGGCAGGTCGCTGGCCGGCCTGCGGATCTCGCCGTCCTCCACCGTCGTGCCCCGGATAACGCCGGAGCGGATCCGGAAGGTTCCCGTGGTCAGGTCGGGCACTCCCTCGAACCGCATCCGTACCGGCCCGACGAAGGAGTAGCCCTGCTCCCTGGCGTGATCGCGGGCCAGCGTCGCGAGCTCGATGCCGAGGCTGTCGGCGTAGACGTCAAGGCGCTCGTGATCGGTATCGGCAAGCTCCACGACGAAGTCGTTCGGCACCAGCGTGCGGCCCTGCGCGACGATCGCGGCGCGGTCGTCCATTTCGCGCTGCACCGCGCTGGCCACCTCGACCGGCTGCAGCTCGGACTTGAACGCTCGCGCGAAGGCACCCTCGACCATCCCCTCGAGCCGGTGCTCGAAGCGTTGCAGAACTCCCACCGGGGCACCTCCTTCCCGTGCTTGCATCCGATCGTATCGGCGACGTGGGGCAGTTTGAGGACGTGCTAACCTGACTGCCTCGCCCAGGGCGGGTGGCGGAACGGCAGACGCGCACGGTTCAGGTCCGTGTGTCCGAAAGGACGTGAGGGTTCAAATCCCTCCTCGCCCACACCAGGTTGCCTGGTCTTCCTCCTTTCCCGGACGCACGGTGCGCTGGCCCGCAGCCTAAGCGCCCGGAGGTTCCCTGTCACCGGCACTCCAAATCAATGGTCGGCGCATTTTACCTGCGGCCAGAGAGTCGGCCGGACCGCCGAGCCGCAACTGGCAGGATGGTCTGGTGGAGGCGGCAGCGGCAGCGGCTCAGCAGGCCAGCCAGATCGCCGCCGACGTACTGTTTCCGGCGGCGGCCGATACCGACGCCAGCGACCGGATTCCGGCCGGTCACCTCGACCTGCTGGCCGCGGCGGGTTTCTACGGCCTGGCTGCCGGGCCCGGGGCCGGCCTCGACACCGCAGGGTTCTGCCGGGTAATCGAGATCCTGGCCGGCGGCTGCCTGGCCACGACGTTCGTCTGGCTGCAGCATCACGGCGCGGTGCGGGCGGTGAATGCCGCACCCGGGCGGCTGCGCGCCGACTGGCTCGGCCCGCTCTGCCGCGGCGAGCACCGCGCCGGGATCGCGCTGGGCGGCGCGCAGCCCGGGGCGCCGCTGCTCCGGGCCACCCCGGTGCCCGGCGGCTACCGGCTGGACGGGACCTCGCCATGGGTGACCGGCTGGGGCATGATCGACACGCTGCTCGCTGCCGCCCGGGACGAGCAGGGCCATATCGTGACGGCACTGCTGCCCGCGGAGCCGGGGCCCACCCTGGCGGTCGAGCCGTTCCGGCTGGTCGCGGTCAACGCGAGCGGCACGGGCGCAGCCAGGTTCGAGCGGCATTTCGTGGCCGCGGGCCAGGTCACGGCCGTGCTCCCGCACCGCGAGTGGCTGGTCAGGGATGCGATGGCGCTGCGGGTCAACGGCTCGCTGTCACTCGGCGTGGCCGGGCGGTGCTGCGCGCTGATCGGCGGCAGCCCGCTCGACGGCGAGCTCGCCGCGTGCCGCGCGGACCTGGACGTGGCGACCAGCGAGCAGCTGCCAGCCGCCCGGGCCGCCGCCGCGGAACTCGCCATCCGGGCCGCGGCCGCGCTGGTCGCGGTACAGGGCAGCCGCGCGATCCTGGCCGGGCAGCATCCCCAGCGGCTGGCCAGGGAAGCGCTGTTCCTGCTCGTGTTCGCGTCCCGGCCGGCCATCAAGGCGCACCTGGTCGGCCGCCTGACCGGCGCGCGGCCGGCTGGCCGGAGCACCGCGGCCGGGCCGGCTGACCCGGCCGGAAGGCCGCGGCCGGCCGGTCAGCGCGGGTACTGGCCGGCACAAGGCAGAATTGGACGCGTGCCGGAACTTCCAGAGGTAGAGGCGCTCGCCGCAGACCTGCGGGAGCGAGCCGTGGGCCGCGTCATCGAGCGCGCCGACGTCGCGGAGTTCGCGGTGCTGAAGACCTACGACCCGGCGCTGACCGCGCTGGCCGGCCGGACGATCACGGCGACCGGCCGGTTCGGGAAATTCCTCGACCTGGTCACCGAGCGCGATCCCGGCCGCCCGGCGGGCGCTGCACCTGATCACCCACCTGGCCCGGGCCGGCTGGCTGCGATGGCGGGAAAAGCAGCCGCCCGAGCCGCCCAGGCCGGGCCGGGGACCGCTGGCGCTGCGGGTCAGGTTCACCGACGGGGCCGGGTTCGACCTGACCGAGGCCGGCACCCGCAAGCGCCTCGCCGTGTACCTGGTCGCCGACCCGGCCGCCGTGCCCGGCATCGCGGCCCTCGGTCCCGACCCGCTGGACCCGTCGTTCACGGCCGGCGACGCTGGCCGGGATCCTCGCCGGGCGCCGTACCCAGATCAAGGGCGTGCTGCGGGATCAGAAGATCATCGCCGGCATCGGCAATGCCTACTCCGACGAAGTCCTGCACGCCGCCAGGATGTCGCCGTTCCGGCTGGCCGCCAGCCTGTCCGGGGATGAAGTCGCCGGGCTGCACGCGGTGATCGTCACTACCCTGCAAGAAGCCGTCGCCAGGTCATCCGGCCTGGCCGCGGGCGACCTGAAGGCGGAGAAGAAGGCCGGGCTGCGGGTGCACGGCCGGGCTGGCCAGCCCTGCCCGGTGTGCGGCGACACGGTCCGCGAGGTCTCGTTCGCCGACTCGGCGCTGCAGTACTGCCCGACCTGCCAGACCGGCGGCAAGCCGCTGGCCGACCGCAGGATGTCCAGGCTGCTCAAGTAAGCCGGGCGGCATCCCCGGCCGGCGCCCGGCCGGCTGCCGCCCGGCCGCGGCCCGCGGATGCGCGGTCCGCTGCCGTGACTGGCCCCGCGAACCGCGCATCCATGGCGTCCGGTTAGCCGCCCGGCCCGGTCAGTTGAAGACCTGACCGATCTTGTTCCACCGGAGGTTGCCGCACCCGCGCTGGTTGAAGCTGGTGTCGATGCGCTTGCCGAACCAGGTGCCGGAGATGTGCGCGGTCTTCGGGCCGGCCACGATCATCGGGCACATCTGGTGCTCGGGCAGCGGCGCGAACGGGCGCTTCGCGTGCAGCAGGGCGTGACAGGCCGCCGCCGGATGCGGGTGCGTGCCGCCGACCGGGTCGCAGCGCAGCGTCCAGCGATGCGCCGCGGCGCCCGGCCTGGCCGCCACCTGGATGACGAGGGAGACTTTCGACGCGGGCTGGGCGGCGGTTGCCGCCGACCCTCCGCTGGTGGCGTGCGTGCTGCCGCACGCGCTGAGAACGACCGCGCAGGCGGCGGCGATCAGGATGGACCGGGCGCTGGCCCCGGCCCGGAGCATGTTCATCATCATGCCCGTTGGACGCATGCCGGACCCGGCCGGTTCCGGCGGCCGGCCGGCATGTGAGGCTTGGATCATGAGCGGCCTGCTGGCGGAACTTGCCGATGCCGTCGGCGAGCCGCAGGTGCTGACCGACCCGGACCTGGTGCACGGCTACGCCACCGACTGGACGCGCCGGTACCACGGAACTGCCAGCTGCGTGGTCCGGCCGGGCTCGGTGGCCGAGGTGGCCGAGGTGGTCCGCTGCTGCGCCGCGCATCGCGCCGCGCTGGTGCCGCAGGGCGGCAACACCGGGCTGGTCGGCGGCTCGGTCCCGCCGCCGGGCTGCGCGGCAGGCCGCGGCGGCGGCGTGGTGGTACTGTCGGCCGCGGCTGACCGGGCTGGGACCGGTCGATGCCATCGCCGGGCAGGTGACCGCCGGGGCCGGGGTGACGATCAGCGCGCTGCGCGCGCACGCCGCGGCGGCCGGGTTCGAGTACGGGGTGGACCTGGCGTCCAGGGAGTCCGCCACGGTCGGCGGCACAGTCGCGACCAACGCCGGCGGCATCCATGGCATCCGGTACGGGCCCACCCGCGCACAGCTGCTGGGCGTGCAGGCAGTTCTGCCGGATTCCTCCGTTATAGATAGGCTGTCCGGCTTGCCGGCCGAGAGCGCCGGCTATGACCTGGCTCAGCTGCTGGCCGGCAGCGAGGGCACGCTGGCGGTGATCACCGCGGCCCGGCTGCGGCTGTGGCCCGCCGAGCCGGTCGCCGCGGTCGTGCTGGCCGGGGCGGCCGGGATCGCCGAGGCGGCCGCGCTGTACGCCCGGATCCGGGCGGCGGCGCCCGCCATCCGGGCCGCCGAGTACTTCGAGGCGGCGGCCCTGGACCTGGTCACGGAGCGGGCCGGGATGGCGCCGCCGCTGCGCCGCGGGTATCCCGGCTACCTGCTCGCCGAGATAGCGGGCCCGCCGTCGGCAGCCGGCCTGGACGGCGCCGGGCTGCCGCCGGACACCGCCATGGCGCAGGACAGCCGCGGCCGGGCCGCGCTGTGGGCCTACCGGGAGCGGATCACCGAGGCGATCGCCGCCAGCGGAATCCCGCACAAGATGGACGTGGCGGTGCCGGTGGCCGGGCTGGCGGCGTTCCGCGCGGAGCTTGACCGCGTGGTGCGGAAGGCAGCCGGCGGCCGGGACTGGCCGGTGATCGCGTTCGGTCATATCGCCGTCGGGAACCTGCACGTGAACGTGCTCGGCCCGGAGCCGGGGGACTATGCCGCCGACGAGGCAGTCTCCCGGCTGGCCGCCGCGCACGGCGGGTCGGTGTCCGCCGAGCACGGGATCGGCCGGGCGAAGGCCCGGTGGCTCGGGCTGACCAGGCCCGCGGCCGAGATCGCGGCGATGCGGGCGATCAAGGCCGCGCTCGACCCGGCCGGCCTGCTCAACCCTGGTGTGCTGTTCCCCCTGACGGCGACGACCGGCTGATGCCGGGATTGCGAGGATCGGCTGATGCCGGACGCTCCCTACCAAGGCTACAAGTCCTACTCCTACCTGGCCCCGGACGATGACTACGAGGTCTTCGACCTGGCCGACGAGGTCGGCCGGGTGCCCGGGTACCCGCTCGGCCTGACCGAGCCGGAGGCCGAGCGGGCCGGGCGGCTGCTCCGGGACAGCGTGGTGATCAGCCTGCACGACCACCCGGTGATCTTCCCCCGGGACATGGCGCAGGTGCGCGACTACATCAGGACCGGCCGGCAGCACACCGGGTACGAGGGGCTGTCCCGGTCCGGGCTGACCGCCGTGTTCGACAACCTGATGGACGGCACCGGCTGCGTGACCAGCAAGTCGGCGTGGAAATGGGACGACACCATCTACGACCTGGGGATGCGGCTGTGCGACCTCGCGCACCAGGACTACCTGCGGGTGGCCCGCACCGTGCCCGAGATCCTGGCCGCGCATGACACCGGCCACCTGGCCATCGTCCTGGGCATGGAGGCGGCGACGCCGATCGAGAACGAGATCGACCGGCTGGACATCCTGTACGGCCTCGGCGTGCGGCAGATCGGCATCGCCTACTCGGAGGCCAACTCGCTCGGCAGCGGCCTGAAGGAGCCGGGCGACGGCGGGCTGACCGTATTCGGCCGGCGTGCGGTCGGCCGGATGAACAAGCTCGGCCTCGCGATCGACGTATCCCACTCCAGCGACCGGACCTGCCTGGATACCTTCGAGGCGTCCAGCCAGCCGGTGTTCATCACGCATGCCGGGGCGCGGGCGGTATGGCCGACGCCGCGGATGAAGCCGGACGAGGTGCTGGTCGCCTGCGCGCGCGGCGGCGGGGTGATCGGCCTCGAGGCCGCACCGCACACCACGCTGTCGGCGGCGCACCCGCGGCACTCGATCGAGTCCGTGATGGATCATTTCGCGTACTGCGCCGACCTGGTCGGGATCGAGCATGTCGCCTTCGGGCCGGACACCCTGTACGGCGATCACGTCGGCTTCCACGGGGAGTTCGCGGCCCAGCTGGGAGTGCACTCGCTCGCCGCGCCGGCGTTCGACAAGGTGCCCTACGTGGCCGGGCTGGAGAACCCGACCGAGAATTTCGGCAACATCATCGGCTGGCTGGTCAAGCACGGCTACCCGGACGCCGATATCCAGGCGGTCGTCGGCGGGAACGTGCTCCGGGTGCTGAGCCAGGTCTGGTGAGACGGGCTGGACAGGAAGGACGGCTTTGCTTCCGGGCTTCCGGCCAGCCGGCCGGAGGGAAGAGCTTACTCCGGGTGCCGGCCTGGCGGGCCGGCATCTTGTCTTCGCTGACCAGGGGCCGCCGCGCGGTGCGATCATGTGGTCGTGGGCCTGAGACTCGCGGTAACCGGCAGCCGGGACCGGCTGGACGCGACGGCGCGCGCGGTGCTCGATTCGGCGGCCGACGCGATCATGGCATTCGGCCCGGACCGCCGGGTACTGCTGTGGAATCCGGCCGCGGAACGGCTGTTCGGGTGGACCGCGGACGAGGCCGTCGGCCGGCAGCCGCAGATGATCCCGGAAGAGCTGAAGGCGGAGCACAACGCGGTACTTGAGCGGGTCAGCGGCGGCGGCCAGATTTCCTTCGCCACCCGCCGGATCCGCAAGGACGGCGGGGTGCTTGACCTGCGCATCGACGCTAGCGCGCTGGTCAGCGACGGTGCGCTGGCCGGCTGGGTGAACATCTGCCATCAGGCGGGCGAGGACGACGCGGTCCGGCACTATATGGCCGAGCGGGCCCGGGTTGTGCGCAGGCTCGGCGACGTGGTGGCCGACATGAACGCCCATCTCGACCTGGAGGCGGTGCTGGACCGGATCGCGGCCAGCCTCCGCGAGCTGACCCGCGCCGACGCCGGCGGGTTCGTGCTGATCGATGGCGGCAGGCTCCGGCTGGTGAGCATGGACGGCCTGCCGGCCAGGCTGCGCGGCCGCACCGCCGACCTGGACACCAGCATGGTCGGCGAGCTGATGCGGTCCGGCAAGACGGTGATGATGGCAACCCGCGAATCGGGTGGCTTCGACGACCTGATCTGGTCCGCGCTGCCCGGGCTGCATACGATCACGCTCAGCCTGTCGCACGTGGCCGGCCGTCCTTACGGCGCGCTGTACGCGCTGTACAGCAGGCGCAAGGTCGGCCATGTCGAGCTTGAGCTGCTTGAGCTGCTGGCCGGGCACGCCAGCGTGGCGCTGTCAAACGTGACTGCGTTCGAGGACGTGGTCAGGCAGCGCGCGCACGAGCGCGCGGTGATCGACGCCAGCGCGGACGGCATCGCGGTGCTGGACGGCGGCGGGCTGGTCCGGCAGTGGAACCCGGCCGCGAGCAGGCTGACCGGCCTGCCTGCCGACGAGGTGATCGGCAAGCCGCTGCCGTTCCCGCTGCCCGGGCCCGGCGCGAAGCTGACCCACCGGCTGCAGAACGGCAGCTGGCTCGACATCCTGTGCACCGGCCTGAACGGGCGGGACGAGAAGGTCGTCGACTTCCGCGACGTCACCGCGGCCAAGGAGCTCGAGGAGGCCAAGGACCTGTTCCTGGCCACTACCAGTCATGAGCTGCGGACGCCGATCACCGTGGTGCAGGGCTTCGCCAGCACACTGGCCAGCCGCTGGGACAAGCTGGCCGACGCCGACCGGCGCAGCGCGGTGCAGACGATCGCGGAGCGGGCCGGATCCCTCGGCAGGCTGGTGGAGCAGCTGCTACTCGGGTCCCGGGCCGGCGCTGATCAGCTGGCCGTCAGCAACGGGCCGTTCGACCTGGCCGGGCTGCTGCGGGGGCAGCGGTCGCGTTCCGCCCGCTGTCCGACCGGCATACCCTCACGGCTGACATACCCGATGAGCTTCCGGCTGCCTACGGGGATCCGATGGCGACTGACATCATCGTCGGCCAGCTGCTGGAGAACGCGTTCAAGTACTCGCCAGCGGGCGGGAACGTCACGATACGGGCCCGGCGGGACGGGGACAGGGTCGAGGTCATCGTCGATGACGAGGGCATCGGCATCCCGGCCGCCGACCGTGAGCGGGTGTTCGAGCGGTTCGTGCAGGGCGAGACCGGCGACCGCCGCAGGTTCGGCGGGATCGGGCTCGGGCTGTATATCGTGCGGCAGCTCGCCCGGGCCCAGGGCGCCGAGGTCGCCGCGACCGCCGGCCCGGCGGCGGGACCAGGATGCGGGTCCAGCTCTGCTGCGCCGCTGCGGTGGCGGGCTCCGGTGCGGCCGGTGCCGCCGGGGTTCCCTTGATCACGGAGGATTCGGCCGGCGCCCGCCAGAGCGTGCCGAAGGCTCCGTGATCAAGGACGGGCGGGGGGACCGTCAGTTCTTGGCCGCCACCTTGCGGATGCCGCCGAGCCGCTGGCCGGTTTCCGGGTCGCGGGCGACCGGCGCGCCGCCGGATGCGTCGATGTACTGGTCGATGATGCCGATGACGTCCTCGCCCTGCCTCGACGATCTTGCCGCGTTCCATCCAGATCACCCGGTTGCAGGTCATCTCGACCTCCTCCAGGTTGTGCGCGACCAGGAAGACCGTGCCTGCCTGCTCGCGCAGCTCCTCGATCCTGGCGTGGCTCTTGACCCGGAACTCCGCGTCGCCGGTGGCCAGTGCCTCGTCGATCGAGCAGCACGTCGTGGCTCTTGGCGGCGGCGATGGCGAACCGCAGCCGGGAGCCCATGCCGGAGGAGTAGGTCTTCATCGGCAGGTCGATGAAGTCGCCGACGCCGGAGAAGTCCACGATGCTCTGGTACTTGTCCTTGGCCTCCTGCTTCGTCATGCCCATGGCCAGGCAGCCGAGGACCACGTTGCGCTCGCCGGTGAGGTCTTCGAGCAGCGCGGCGTTGACGCCGAGCAGCGACGCCTCGCCGGTGCGTGTAGACGTTGCCCTGCTCGGGCGGCAGCAGCCCGGCGATCGCCCGCAGCAGCGTCGACTTGCCGGATCCGTTCCGGCCGATGACGCCGACGGCGTCGCCGCGGTAGGCGACGAACGACATGCCGCGGATCGCGTGCACCTCGCGGATCGAGCCCCGGGTCTTGCGGCCGATGATCCGCAGCAGCGCGGTCGCCGCCGTGCCGCGGTCACCGCCCGCGCCGTAGACGCGGTAGACGATGTGCAGGTCGTCGACGACGACCATGGGCTCAGCCACGGCCGTACTTCGCCTCCGCCCGCCAGAAGAAGAAGAAGCCGACCAGCAGGGCGAGCACCGCCCAGCCGACGGCGTAGTACCAGAAGTGTGCCGGGTTGGCGTAGCGGTGGCAGTGCGCGCTGTCGTACTGGTACGTGCGCCGGGCCCCGACGTATGGTGTGCCCAGGGTGTTCCAGATATGACACCGGGCTCCGTCGTACGGCTTGGCGCCCGGCTGGCTCTTCCGCTGCGTGAGCAGCAGCGCGTTGCGCACAGGGTGATGTACAGCGCCGCCGGGTTGAGCTGCAGGATCGCCATGATCCAGCGGTGCGTCCTGAGGCTCAGCGTCGCGATGCTGAAGATGCACCCCGGACAGGTACAGCCAGGTCCGCAGCAGGAACGGCAGCAGCTGGCTGAAGTCGTTGACCTGCGAGCCGAGCCGGGCGACGAACAGCCCGACGCCGACGTTGAAGATCGTCTGCAGCAGCAGGACCGGGATGACCAGCAGCCAGTACCAGGTGACCGGCTCGCCCGCTGGCGAGGACGATGACGACCAGCACCACCATCGACAGCAGCATCTGCTGCAGCTCGATCATCACGTAGGCGAGCGGCAGCGCGGCCCGCGGGAACTGCAGCGCCCTGATCAGCGGCAGGCTGTCGGTGATGACGTTCGAGGTCGAGATGAACGCCCGCTGGGTGAAGTTGAAGACGAAGACGCCCGATGACCAGGAACGCGAGGTAATTCGGGATGCCCCGGTTGATGTGCAGGAGCACGCCGAAGATCAGGAAGTAGACCCGACGTTGAGCAGCGGGGTCAGTACCTGCCACAGCTGGCCGAGCCTGGCCTCGGTGTACATGGCGATGTTGCGCGCGGTGGCGAAGGCCATGATGAAGTGCCGACCGCTGCCAGAGCTGCTTCAGGTAGACGAACACCGCCGGCCGCTCGGCGCTCGGCCGCAGCCCGCTTCTTGCCGCCAGCTCGGCGAGCGGCTCATCCGGCAGCTCACCCGAGATGATCCCGACGGTCGAGATGTCAGCCCCGCCCACCAGCCGGCCGGGCGCGCTGAGCCGCCTGTCGTCGCTCACCAGGTGCTCCCGGCCCCCGCAGCCAGGCGCGCGGCATCGCGCACCGGGACGGGCGGTCGGCGCCGCGCGGTCCCGCTGCGGGCCGGCCGAACCGGCCCGCCCCGGGCCGGCCGCGCGGTCCCGCTGCCGGCCTGCGGCGCAGCTGCGGGCCATGACCATGAGTTGTAAGGAGCAACTGTCACGACGCGACTGTACCCCCGTCTGGTTGTGCTATACAACTGTTGTTGTGAATGACCCACCGCACGATACCGAGCTTGAGCGCCTCCTCGCGCAGTTGCTCATGCTGGTGAGCCCTGCCCTCACCGGCGGGCCGGGGCCGCAAGGCCTGCTGGACGGCGCCGGGCGCGAGGACCCCCAGGTTACGGCGGCGGGCAACGGCGCGGTGGTGTCACCTTCCGAGGCGCGGGCGCTGATCGAGCTCGTCGCGGCCCGCGGCATCGCCCAGGGGGAGCTTGGCAGCCTGCTGGGCCTGGAGAAGAGCACGGTGAGCCGGCTGGCCGCCGGGCTGGAGCGCAAGGGATGGATTCGGCGCGGCCGGGATGAGGGCAATCAGCGCTACGTCCGGTTGTACCTGACCAGCGAAGGCGGCGCGATCGCCGCCCAGCTCTGGCGGGCCTGGCAGTCGCGGCAGGCCCGGATTCTCGGCTCGCTCACCCCGGAGGAGCGGGCCGGCCTGTCGGCCTGCGCGGTCTCGTGCGCGGCCTGGCCGCCGAGGGAATCCTGGGCGACGCGAAACCAGTTCCGGCCGCCGACCGCGGCAGCTAGCCGGGCGGGGCCATCGACAGCGGTTAGCTTCCGTCCGGTTCTGGCCGGACATATCTTAACCACCAAGTTCTGCGGGCAGGATGCTCCGGCAGGTGCGGCAGCTGGCCGGCGTTCCTTAGCGGCCAGCGAACCGGAACACGATGGCGCCGTCTGTCCGGTAGGCGAACCGGAACCCGGTCGCCCTGAGGTAAACGTCCACCTGAGGGCTCGGGTGCCGGGTCCAGACCAGCGCCCAGCCGATGCCGAGCCCGCGCAGGTCCTGCCGGGCAGCGGCGAGGTTGGCCGGCGTGATCTGGTTCCCGGCCCTGTTCTGCCGCGGCGCGAGCGGAATCCCGGACTGCGCCCGGACTAGCTGCGCGTAAAACGGGTGCCCGGCGATCTTCCTGCGGGTTGTCTCCGGCACCCAGGACGTGTAGGCGATCGCCCGGGGGTGGCCGTCCGCCGTGGCGATGACCAGCGGGGGCTTGGCGAGCTGCTTGCCGTATTCCGGTATCCCGCCGCGCAGCCCGAACGGGATATCGAGCACGATCGAGCCGGAATGGTCGGCGGCGATGGGTCCGTCCAGGGCCGGCAGCGCGGCGGGCATGACCCCGTTCTGCGGCGGGCCGGTCGAGTAGCCCGCCTCCAGCACGGCCAGCACGGCCACCGCAGCCACCGCGGCGATGGCCGGCCTGGCGTGATAGCGGAGCCAGTCGACGGCCGCGCCGGCCAGCAGGGCGGCGCCGACCAGGCCGAGGATGGCGAACCGGTCCGCTTCGCGGAATCCGGACAGCACCGGCAGCCGCATCACCCAGGTGTAGGGCATCACCGGCGACACCCGCACGCCATTCCAGATCTGCTGGAAGGGCACGTGCTGGACCTTGACGATGTACAGCGTCGCGCCGAGCGAGAGCCACGCGCACCCCAGCCACAGCGCGGCGAGCTGCCAGGCGCTGCGCCGCCGCCAGGAGACAGCCAGGCCGAGCACCGCGAGGACCGTCAGCACCAGGCCGAACATCGGCATGCCCTCGGCCGTGGGCCCGTGGTTGTTCGCCGATGCGGATGCCGCCGCCAGGTGGTGCAGGCCGTAGTAGCCGACCCGCTGGGCCGGCGCGAACAGGTCGCCGATCCCGACGCCGTACTTCTTGCTGGTGACCGCGAGCAAGTGGCTATCGATGAGGGTGCCGCCGGACCTGGCCTGCTGGGCCATCGCGATGAGCTGCGGGCTGGCGATGACCAGCGCGACCGCGGCGCCAATGGCCAGCGGCACGAGCCGGCCGGCGGCCGGATGCCGGATGAGCCACGGGACGAGCAGCAACGCGGCGAGGATAGCGGCCATTACCGCGGATTCCTGGTTGACCAGGATGCAGCCGCCGAGGACCAGGCCAAGGATGATGGCCTGACGGCGGCCCGGGCAGCGACGGAGCCGGACCGCGGCCTCGACCGTCATGGGCAGGAACAGGGTGCCGGCCACGATGTTGAGATGCGCCCAGTCCTGCTCGGCCAGCATCGATGACAGGCCGAAGAACGCGCCGGCCGCGATCGCGCCGGCCTGCGAGCGCAGCCACAGCCGGGCGGCCCGGTACATCACGTAGCACAGCAGGCCCGGCATCACGATCGTCAGCAGGTTAAACGAGGCGGCCGGGCCGAACAGCAGCGTGACCGGGGATATCACCACGCCGACCAGCGGCATGGTGGTGTCGAAGCCGAGCTGGATCCCGACCGGCGCGGCCATATGCCCGGTGAACCACGGGTTGCCCAGGTGGACAAGCTGGCGCGGCACCCACCACAGGTCCCAGACGTAGCTGGCGACATCCGAGGTCTCCGGCAGCTGGCCGCGAGGGAGATAAAGCGCCCGCGGCCAGGTCGCCGCGATCCCCGCGGCCAGGTAGCACGCCAGCAGCGCCAGATGCCGGGCCACCGGCCGGCCGGCCAGCGCGCGCAGCCGGCCGCTGGCTGCAGCCGGCCGCCGCTGCTGTCCCCGCGGCAGATCCGGCCGCCGCTGCCGTGCCGCCGGGCGGCAGTGGCTCGTTTCCGGCCGTGCCGTCCTCGGCCATGGCGTTCCCCGCAGCGCCGCCCGCCGGGCCCGCGGCACCGTCGCGGGCGGCGGAACCGGGGCCGGGTCCGGCCGCATCCAGCATCCCGGCCGTGGCAGGCGCCGGCTGGTCGCCTCCGTTCCGGCCTGATCGATCCATCAGCTCATCCTGTCCAGCGGCTTCCCGGCGGATCTTCCGGTCCGGCGGTCATCGAGACGCTCTCCTGGCCGGGAACAGTACCCGCTGACCGCGCCGCCCCGGACCCCTGACCACGGCGGCCGGACCGGACGCCGGCGGCCAGGACGCTGACCGCGGCGGAACCGGCCGCGGCCGTGGATTGCTCATCGTAGCCGCGCGGCCTGGCTGGCACCG
This sequence comes from uncultured Actinomycetes bacterium, assembly GCA_963786975.1. GTDB lineage: Bacteria > Actinomycetota > Actinomycetes > Streptosporangiales > Streptosporangiaceae > Palsa-506. The sequence continues at coordinate 776,727 of CAWBBE010000001.1, forward strand.
GCCTGCGATCGTCACCGGTCAACTCGTGAGGCAGAAGGTGCCCGCGGGCGTTTCCATGGCGTCCTGGCTGGGCATTTCTTGCACGCGGATGATTGGTTCTTGGCTGGCCGGCATCGGGGCGGTGCTCAGGGAGGTGAGGGAGTCGAGCGTCGTGCTCCTGCCATGTGATCCTGCCAGCGTAGCCGTCGCCCGTCGGCGAATAACCGCGGATCTCGTTGCCGCCGGGGTGTTCGAGGCCGCCATCGGGGATGCCGCCCTGGTGATGAGCGAGCTACTCAGCAACGCGATATTGCACGCCCGGCCGCTGCATGGCCGGTGGCTGCAGGTCGCCTGGCTGATGGACGACGGGCTGGTCCAGATCGCGGTGAGCGACGGCGGCGGCCCGACCCGGCCGCACCCGGAGCCGCCGTCCCTGTCCGCCATCGGCGGCCGCGGCCTCGGCATTGTCGAGCGCCTGTCCGACCGCTGGGGGGTCCGGGCGGAGAGCCCCGGGACTACGGTCTGGGCCGTCCTGGCGGCGCCATGCCCGCAGCGGGCCGGCCGCGCCGCCTGCCGGCCGTGACCGGCTATTACTGCTCCGTGACCTGCTGAGATGCGTAATCGGCGGGAGAAGTGGTGATACTCCGGTGCAGGGGAACTGCTGCGCGGGGGCACGGCAGGGAATGCCGGGGGAAATAGTGAGTCACACGCATGGCGCGGACAGCGAGGTCGGCCGGCTGCGATCGGTACTGCTGCACCGGCCAGGACTGGAACTGAAGAGGATCACCCCGCGGCGGCGGGACTGGCTGCTGTTCGACGCGCTGCCCTGGGTGGGCCGGGCCCAGCAGGAGCACGATGCGCTCGCGGCAGCCCTCCGCGCGCACGGCGTCGAGGTGCTCTACATCACCGAGCTGCTGCAGGATGCGCTGGAGTACCAGTCGGCCAGGGACGAGGCGATCGGCAGCGCGCTCGGCGGTGCCAGGCTGGGCGATGAGCTGGCGGACCAGATTCGCGGCCACCTGGACGGCCTCGACCCGGAGACGCTCACCCAGGTCCTGATCGCCGGGCTGACCCCGGCCGAGCTCAGGATCGGCCGTGGCGTGGTATTCCAGCTGCTCGACCGGCATGACTTCGTCATCGACCCGCTGCCCAACCTGCTGTTCAGCCGTGATTCGAGCGTCTGGATCGGGGATCGGGCCGCAGTCACCAGCATGGCCTCGCCGGCCCGGCGCCGGGAATCAGCCCTGGTCCAGGTGATCTACCGTCATCACCCCAGGTTCGCGGGTACCAAGAGGCTCTACGGCCCGCAGCTTGAGCAGGTTGAGGGCGGCGATGTGCTGCTGCTGGCACCCGGCGTGCTTGCCGTGGGGGTAGGTGACCGGACCACTCCGGCGGGGCTGGAGCGGCTGGCGCGGCACGCGTTCGAGGCGGGCCTCGCGCATACGGTGCTGGCCGTCCCGATCGGGCAGGCGATGGCGGCCGTGCACCTGGACACCGTGTGCACCGTGGTCGACGTGGACACGGTGATCATGTATCCGGGTTTGGCCTTCACGCTGACCGCGCACACCATCACGCCGCAGGCGGGCAACGGGCTGCGGGTATCGCGGCCGCAGCCGTTCCTGGAGGCGGCGGCGCAGGCGATAGGCATCGAGCGGCTGCAGGTCATCGGCACCGGGCTCGACCCGCTCACGGCACCGAGGGAGCAGTGGGACGACGGCGCCAACGCGCTGGCGATCGACCGCCGCATCGCCGTCTGTCACGAGCGCAACGTTGAGACCAACGCCAGGCTGGAGGCAGCCGGCATCGAGGTGATCCGGGTTCCCGGCAGCGAGCTGGGCAGCGGCCGCGGCGGCCCGCGCTGCATGGCCTGCCCGGTCGGCCGGGATCCAGTCGCCGAGCGGGCCGGCGCCGCGGCCAGCCAGCCCGCCAGGCCGGTCATCGCTATCGGCCGCCCGGAGCTAGCCGGTATTGGCGCCGGCCGCCTGGCGGCAGCCGGCCTGGCCGCTTCAGCTCCGCTCGCCGCTGCGGCAACAGAGGCAAGGCAGCCTGAGCTGGCCCCGGCGAGCTGACCGGCGCGGCCCGTCCGGCCGGGCCGGCCGCGCCGGGCCGGCTAGGTACGCGATCGGCGTCCCGACGACCAGTGGGCAAGCCGGAACACGGCGATGCCGGCCACCGCGATCAGGGCCACCCAGAAGAGGAAGAGCAGGGTGTGCACGATCCACGTAACGATCATGAACACCACGAGCGCGGCGACAATCAGGAAAAGTATTCGTCCCATGCTTCCAAGGTACGACCAGACTGGCGGCCCCGGGACTGCCCAGTCCCAGCGAACCGGCCAGCCGGACCGCTCGCCCGGTCCGCTAGTCGGCCCGGATGCTGAACAGCACCTCGGTGAGGGTCCGGAAAGTCGGGCAGGGCCAGCGCCACATGCAGCTGCGGCACCGCTGCACGGGCGCGGCCGCGCTGCTGACCTCGGCGGGATCCAGCGGCTGGTGCAGCTCGATGAGGCGCAGGCCGAGCTCGGCCAGGCCGAGCATCCCCGTCCTGGCCTCAGCAAGGAAGGCCAGGTCGCGCGCGCTGAACCGGGCCGTCACCGGCACGACTCCGTCGCGGTTGAGCAGCCGCGCATACTGCCCGCTGGTCTGCACCCAGGACGCGGCTCCCTCGGCGTTCAGCCGGACCGCCTCGAGGTGCTCCCGCAGCCGCCCGGCCTCCGGCGGCGCAGGTTCCGGCCGGGCCGGCGGCCGGTCCTGCGCCGCCACCGCGCCGGCCGGAGCGAGCCGTTCCCGGTTCGCGGCGAGCGCGCTCGCCGGTACCGCCGCCGCGGGCTGCGGCCGTGACGGCAGGGGCCCCCGCCCGGGCACAGTTAGCCGCTCCCGCTGCCTGTCCTGCTGATCTGGTCGAGAATGCATCCGAGGACTCCGGCTCCTTCATCGCGTCTGGTCCTGCCTCAGCTTGGCGCACCGGGCCGCTCACCGGGAGCAGATTGGCCGCGTGCTCTGCGTAGCCATCTAGTCGGCGGCGCCCGCGGGCGGTAAGGTGCGGCACGTGGAACTTAAGGTCTCGTGCCGGTCTCAGGGCGATCACACCATTATGTCGGTAACGGGCGAGATCGACCTTTACACCGCCCCCCGGCTACACGGCGAACTGGCCACGGTCATGGCCGACGGGGCAGCCGCACGGATCATCGTGGACATGTCCGGGGTGGAATTCTGCGACTCCACCGGCATGAACGTGCTGCTCGCGGCGCAGCGCCGGGCCCGGGACGGCGGCGGCGACCTGCAGCTCGCCGGGCCGCGCCCCGCGATCAGGAAGGTCCTGCAGCTGACCGGGCTGGAGTCCGTATTCACCGTGCTCGACGACACCGCCACCATGGCCGGCTCCTAGGCCAGCCGCCGGCCATACCAGACGGCACCGCCGCCATCGACGGCGGCACTAGGATCGCTGCCATGCAGCCGACTGGTGACGTTGCCGTCGTCATCCCTGCCCGCAACGAGTCCGACCGGATTGCCGCGACCGTGACCGCGGCGGCCGGCCTGCCCGGCGTGGACATCGTCATCGTGGTCGATGACGGCTCTGCTGACCGGACCGCCGCCGCCGCCGAGCGGGCGGGCGCGCTGGTGCTGCGGCATGCCCGCAACCGGGGCAAGGCGGCGGCGATGGAAACGGGGGCGGAGGCAGTCCTGCTGCTGGAGGCGAACGAGGCCAACGGTGCCCGCCGGGCCAGGGATGCCAGCGAGGCTGACCGTGCCGGCGGCGCTGGCGGTGTCGGCGGGACCGACGTGACCGGTGATGCCGGAGGCGCTGGCAGTGCTGGCGGGACCGACGTGACTGGTGATGCCGGCGTAGCTGGCGGGGCTGATGCTGCTGGCCGGACCCGCCCGCGGCATCTCCTGTTCCTCGACGCGGACCTGGCCGAGTCCGCCGCCGCGGCGGCACCGCTGGCCGGGCCGGTCCGGTCCGGCCAGGCGGACATGACGATCGCCGTGTTCAGCAACCGGGAACGGCACGGCGGTCACGGCCTGGTCGTCGGCCTGTCCGGCGCCGGGATCGAGCGCGCGACCGGATGGCGGCCCGCCCAGCCGCTGAACGGCCAGCGCTGCCTGACCCGGGCTGCCTTCGAGGCGGCCCGGCCGCTCGCGGCGGGCTGGGGGGCGGAGACCGGGCTCACCATCGACCTGCTCCGCAAAGGCCTGCGGGTCACCGAGGTGGAGGTCCCGCTCGCGCACCGGGCGACCGGCACCGACTGGCGTGCCCAGCTGCACCGGGCCCGCCAGCTGGCCGACGTCGCGCGGGCGCTGGCCGTCCGGCAGCCCGGCTCGCGGCCGGCCCGGCTGGCGCACCCGGCCGGTACGGCTCACCTGGCGTCGCCGGCCGGCCCGGCTGACCTGACGCGGCCGGCCCACCCGGCGCACCCGGCGTCACTGGCGCACCCCGCTGGTCCGGCTGACCAGGCTCACCCGGCGTCACTGACGGGGTCGGCACCGCCTACGCAGCCGGCACCGCCGACGCGGGGATGACGGTCCAGGCCGCCAGTCCCAGCCCCGGCGGCGACCGGGACGCCAGCCTGCGGCGCACCGGGCGGCTGGGGCTAGCGGCCAGCGCGGCCAGCGTCGCGCTGACGTTCGCCGTCGCGGTGTGCGGCCCGTCGGTGATGGAGCCCGCGCTGCCCGGCCCGGCCGGGCAGCCGCCGTGGTCGCTCGGCATCAGCCCGTCGCCCTACCTGGTGGTCGTCATGACCGTGGCCGCGATCGCCGCCGGGACTGCCGGGCTGGCGCTGACCATGTACGCGGCCCGCCGGGGCTGGACGGTATCGCCGCGGATCATCCTGGCAGCCGGCATCGTGCTGGCCGCGGCGCTGGCGCTGGTGCCCCCGTTCGGCTCCTCCGATCATCTCAGCTACGCGGCCTACGGCCGGATGGTGATAACCGGCCACGACCCCTACACGACTACCCCGGCGGCGCTGGCCAGGCTCGGTGATCCGGTCGCGCGGGCCGTCCAGGACTGGCGGACGAGTCCCTCGGACTACGGCAGCCTGGCCACCGGCGGCCAGGCGCTGGCCTCGCTCGTCGGCGGGACCTCCGTCCGCCTCACCGTCTTCGTCCTCTCGCTGCTGAACGTGCTGGCCTTCGCCATGACCGGGCTGCTGCTGCACCGGATGGCGCGCGGCGACCGGGGCAGGCAGCTTCGTGCGGCGCTGCTGTGGACGGCCAACCCGCTGCTGCTGCAGGTACTCGTCGCCGGCGCGCACGTGGACAGCCAGGCGATCGTGTTCGCCGTCGCCGCCGTGGCGGTTTTTAGCACCGGGATTTTTAACGGGCCCAGCCGTGCCAGCCTTCCCCGGCAGGCGCTTGCGGCCGCCGCGGCGGGCGCGCTGATCGGCCTCGGCTTCGCGGTCAAGGTAACGATGGCGCTGGCCGGTGCCGGGCTGGTCATCGCGTGCCTGCTGGCCTGGCACTGGCGGCGCGAGCAGCAGCGGCGCCAGCAGCGGTCCGGCCGGCCGCGGCCGGCGGCCGGACGGACGGCCGGCTGGCCGGAGCCGCTGGTGCTGCTCGGCGGCCTGGCGGCCGGGTTCTGCCTGACCGCCGGGGCCGCGGTCGCGGTGTGGGGGCCCGGATCGCTGCGCCCGGCGCTGCGAGCCGGGAGCTACGTCTCCATCGGCTCGCCGTGGCGGACGGTCCGCTTCGCGTTCCGGCTGGTGGCCGGCCAGGGCACCGCCGGGGACGTGGTCAAGGCGGCGGCGATCGTGCTCGCCCTCGCCCTGCTGGCGCTGCTGCTGCGCGCGGTCCGCGCGCTTGACCCGGCCGCGGGACCCGGTGCCGGGCTGGCCGCGGGGCCGGGTGCGAGCCTGGCCGCGGGGCCTGGTGCTGACCCGGCCGCGGGGCCCGATCCGGGCCCGGCCGCAGAGCCCGGGCCGGCCAGGCCGCCGGGCCCGGTTTCCGGGGAGCCTATTTCCTTCCCGCCGGGCTGCCCGTGGCCGCGGTGTTCGCCGTCGCGTTCGCCTGGCTGCTCGCCTGGCCGTACGTGCTGCCCTGGTACGACGGCCTCGGCTGGGCGCTGCTGGCGCTGCTGCCGTGGTCCCGGCTGGACTGGCTGCTGCTTGCCCGTACCACCGTGCTGGCCGTCGGCTACCTGCCTGCCCGCGGCGGGATCGTGCTGCCCGGCGGGCTCGGCTGGCTGCGCCCGGTGGTCAGGAACGGGATTACCCCGGTGGTCCTGCTCGCCGTTATCGTGGCGCTCGTGATGATGCTGTGGCCATGGCGGCGGGCGTCGCTCCGAGGGCCAGCTGAGGGTAACCCGGCGGGCACCGCGCGTGCCGGGCTCTCCGGGCTGTCATCATGAGGGGCATGCCGGATCGCTGCGCTTACCTCGGTCCCGCGGGCACGTTCACCGAGGCGGCGCTGCGGGTGCTCGACGCCGGGGCGGCGGCCGTGCCGTGCGCCACCATCTCGTCCACCCTGGACGCGGTCCGGACCGGCGCCGCCCAGCGCGGCGTGGTGCCGATCGAGAACTCGGTGGAGGGCGCGGTGACCGCCACCCTGGACGAGCTGGCCACCGGGCAGGACCTGATCATCCGCGCCGAGGTGCTGCTCCCGGTCACCTTCGGGCTGCTTGCCCGGCCGGGCACCCAGATCGCCGACATCAAGGTGGTCAGCGGGCACCCGCAGGCGGAGGCGCAGTGCCGCCAGTGGCTCGCGGCGCACCTGCCGGACGCGGAGTGGCGGCCGGCCTCGTCGAACGCCGAGGCGGCGCGGCAGGCGGCCGACGGCCAGATCGACGCCGCGCTGGCCGGCGAGTTCGCCGCCACCGTGTACGGCCTGGCGGTGCTCGCCCGCGACGTGCACGATCGGGCCGGGGCGGTCACCAGGTTCGTGGCGGTCAGCCTGCCGGGGCCGCCTGCCGCGCCGACCGGGGCGGACCGCACGTCGGTCGTGGCTTTCCTGGCGGACGACCATCCGGGCGCGCTGATGGAGATCCTCGATCAGTTCGCCGTCCGCTGGGTCAACCTGACCAGGATCGAGTCACGCCCGACCGGGGAAGGCCTCGGCCGGTACTGCTTCTCGATCGACTGCGAAGGCCACGTAGCCGAGGCGCGCGTTGGCGAGGCGCTGATGGGCTTGCGCAGGGTCTGCAGCGACGTGCGGTTCCTCGGCAGTTACCCGCGGGGCGATGGCGGCCTGACCGTGATACGCCCGGGGACGGCCGACGCGGACTTCGCCGACGCGCTTGACTGGCTCGGCCGGCTGCGCTGACCCGGCGCTGCCCGTTTCAGATAGGAATGCCCGGCGCCGCCGGAGGCCGCCGGACCTTCTGGTAGCCGGGATGCTGGCCGGCCGGTCGCTGGCTCCGCGTTACAGATAGGGGCCGGAGCCACGGGGCGGCGGCTCGTCCTGGCCGGGCATCATGCCGGGCATGCCGGGCGAGACGCCTGGCGGCAGCGCCCGGCGCATCTGCTCCAGCTGCGCCCGCGCGGCCATCTGCTGCGCGAACAAGGTGGTCTGTATCCCGTGGAACAGGCCCTCCAGCCAGCCGACCAGCTGCGCCTGCGCGACCCGCAGCTCGGCCTCGCTCGGCACGTCGCCCTCGGTGAACGGCAGCGACAGCCGGTCGAGTTCCTCGATCAGCTCCGGCGCCAGGCCATCCTCCAGCTCCTTGATCGAACTCTGGTGGATCTGCTTCAGCCGGGCCCTGCTCTTCTCGTCCAGCGGCGCCGCCCTGACCTCTTCGAGCAGCTGGCGGATCATGCTGCCGATCCGCATCACCTTGGCCGGCTGTTCCACCATCTCGGTAACAGGGCGCTCGGCAGATGCCTGGCCGCCGTCGGCCTCGATGCTCGCACCGTCGGGGCCGACCACGACCACCCTGCCCTGCTGTTCCCGTTCAGAGTTCGTCTGGTCGCTCATGTCCCTAGTCTGTCCGAGCATCCGGCCGCGCTGCATCCAGGGGCCCGGATCCGGCGCGCTGCGGCTGGATCGCCGGCCCGGCCGGGCCCGGTGATGACGAAGGCGCGCATGTTGTAACCGCGCGGATGCAAAACGTTTGGCCGTGGTGCCGATGGCGAACGTCTGGCCTAGGCTCGGCTTAGTGCAGTCTGCCCAGCTCATGCTGGCACGCATGCCCCTCCGGGGGCGCGAGGAGAGCGACCTTGGCCAGTGAGTATGAGGACCGGGCGGCCGGCCAGGAACACGACCGGCGTGACCGCGATGCCCTCGGTGCCGCCAGCGAACCTGGCGGGCCGCGGTCCCAGGCTGCCGTGCCCGGGGCTGCCGTGCCCGGGGCTGCCGCGGCGGGGGCTGCCGCGCCCGGGGCTGCGGCGGCGGGGGCTGCCGCGCCCGGGGCTGCGGCGGCCGGGGGCGCCGGAGCTTCCGGTTCGCCCGGGACAGCCGGCCCGGCCGGGACCAACGGTGCCGCCCGGCGGCTGTACGGGCAGCAGCCGCCTTACGCGTCGCGTGATTCGTTAGGGCCGGCCATTACCGCGCCCGGCGAGCCGGGCGAGGACGCGAAGGCCAGGACGGGGACAGCGCAGCCAGGGGCGAGTTTCCCGGGCCTGCCCGGTTCCGGAGATCCGGGTCCGCCGGATCCAGCTGATTCCGGCATCCGGCCCGGCCGCCAGCCGGAGGCCGGTTCCGGTGGGCCGGCCGGATCCGGGCGGCCCGGCGGGTTAGGGTCCGGGCCGGCCGCGCAGGGCGCGCCGGATCCCGGTGCGCCAGGCGGCGATTACGATCCCGGCGCCGGCCGGAGCGCCGGCGCTGGCCCGCAGGCCGGCCAGGGTCCCGATCCGGCGGCTGGTCATGATCCGGTCGCAGGCCGCGATCCGGGCGCTGGTCCCGGTCAGGGTGCTGGCCCTGATCAGGGTGCTGGCCCTGATCCGCGCATGGGTCTTGCTCCGGGTAGCGGTCCCGGTCCGGCCGACGGGCCAGCCGGGGAATACTTCCCGCCCGGCACATACGGGTCGCCAGGCGGGTATGCGTCCGAGCCGTACGGGGCCGATCCGCTCGATCCGGCTGGTGGTTACGGCCCGCCGGGCAGCCACGGTCTAGCCGGCCGTTACGGTTACCGTCCCGCTGACCGCTACGGCCCTGGTAACGGCTACGGCCCTGGTAACGGCTACGGGCCGGCCGCCGGGTACCTGCCGCCCGATCCTTACTCGTCGGGGCAGTCCTACTTCCCGCCGGATCCGTATGCCGCGCCGGATCCCTATCCGGCGCCCGATCCGTATGCGGCGCCGGATCCGTACCGGCTGGCCGATTCAACTGCGCAGGCGGATCCGCCTGCCGTGGCAGGTCCGCCCGCGCCGCCGGATGCATACGCACCGCCTGAGCTGCGGCATCCCCCTGGTACGGTCTCGGCGGCCGGGCCGCGCGGAGCCCACGCCGCCGCCACGCCGGCGCTGGCTGCCGTTGCCCCGGCTGACTATGAGCCGGGCCGCGGCCAGCCGCCCGGCCAGGGCCAGCCGGCCGCTGAATCGACGGACAGCCTCACCCCGGAGTTCCTGCTGCCCGGCAGGCGCCGGGCGCCCGCGCCGGGCTGGCGCCGGATCCTCTACCGGGCCAGCGCCGGGCTGCTACGGGCACCGGAGTCAGCGGCCGAACTGCGCCGCCGGGACATGGTCAGCCGGATTCGCACGCCGGTCGCGGGCGGCCATCACCGGGTGGCCGTGCTCAGCCTGAAGGGCGGGGTGGGCAAGACCACCACGACCGTCGGGCTGGGCGCGACGCTGGCTTCGCTGCGGGGCGACCGGGTCATCGCGGTCGACGCCAACCCGGACCGGGGCACGCTGTCCGACAAGGTCCGGCTGGAGACCGCCGCGACCGTGCGGGACCTGCTGAACGAGCGCGGCCAGATCGAGCGGTACGCGGACGTCCGCGCGTTCACCTCGCAGGCGCCGAGCAGGCTCGAGGTGCTCGCCTCGGACCGCGACCCGACCGTGTCCGTCGCCTTCAGCGAGGACGATTACTGCGAGGTCTCGCGAGTCCTCGAGCATTACTACTCAATCTGCCTGACCGACTGCGGAACCGGCCTGCTGCACTCGGCGATGACCGGCGTGCTGCGCCTCGCGGACCAGATAGTGCTGGTCAGCTCGCCATCAGTGGACGGCGCCCGGAGCGCGAGCGCCACCCTGGACTGGCTGGCCGCGCATGCCTACCGGGATCTGGTGCAAGGGGCGGTCGTCGTGCTCTCGATCGTGCGGCCGAGCAGCCGGAGCACGGTAGACCTGGACCGCCTCGAGCAGCATTTCGCGGCCCGGTGCCGGGCGGTGACCAGGATTCCGTACGACGCGCACCTGGAGGAAGGTGCCGAGGTCGAGCTTGACCAGCTGAGCCGGGCGGCGGCCGACGCGTATCTCGAGCTCGCGGCCCTGGTCGGTGACGGGCTTGCCTGGCCGCGGAGCGCGCAAATAAGCGCTTAGCGGTGCGGCCGAGGCTGCTCCGGGTGAGACTAGGAGCTGTGCGGCATAGCGCGACATTCGCCGGGGGACGTGATCGGCAGATCCATAGACGCGGCAACAGCGCTGGTCAGGCGAGTACAGGCCGAGACGGTGAGGCAGGGGACGCAGTGAAAGACACCTGGGGAGCACGGGAACTGCCGGTGCTTACCGCGGCCGTGGCGCTGCTTGAGGAGAGCTACATGGTCACGGTCAGCGACATCGCCGAGCGGACCGGCCTGGAGCTGTCCGCGGTGGCCCGGTCGCTCGATGCGATGGACCCGACGTACGTCGACTTCCGCAAGACGGAGACGGGCGGGGACCCGCGCTTCTGGTACGTGCTCAAGGTGACGCCCGCTGCCCGCGAGGAAGTCGGCCAGTGGCCCGGGCCGGCGAACCTGATCGACCGGCTGGCCGCCGCATTCGACGAAGCCGCCCAGCGCGAGCCGGATCCGGTCCGGCGGGATCAGCTGCGGCACGCCGCCGGCCTGCTCGGCGGGCCCGCCCGGGAGGTGGCCGTGCACGTCGCGGCGGACATCATGGCCCGCTCGGCCTGGATAAGCTGACGGCGGCAGACCGGCAGTAGCAGGATGACCTGATCGGCACGTCCGCGCGCGCACTGGCGATCCGTAGCTGCTGCTCGATGATCCCGGCCGGCTCGTGCCTGCCCTGCCGCACCAGGCACTCGTGGTAGCCGTGCAGGCTCCACACATTGCCCGGATGCTGGCAGGCCCTGGCCAGGGTGTCGTCGAGGCCGAGATCGGCCCGGTACACGGCCTCGGCTTCGCCGACCCGGCCCTGCTCGAGCAGCAGGGCACCATAGGCGTGCCGGGCAGGCTGCATCCAGGCCCACGGCTCGTCGTAGCCAAGCCCGTCGTCCAGCTCGATGGCATGCCGCAGGTGCGCGAAGGCCGCATCGTAGTTCTCCCGGCGGTACTCCAGCTCGCCGTCCAGCATGGCCGCGGCTACCCGGAGAATGTCGTTGCAGCTGTTGTTGAAGACCATGCGCGACCCGGGCACGCGCTGCGCGGCGGCAGTGAACCGGTCGCGGTACTCCAGCGCGTCGCCGATCTGCCCGGTGGCCGCACCGGCCACGCCCTTCGCGTACAGCATCATCGCCGTGGTCACGCAGTACAGTTCCTGGTCGCCGGGCAGCGGCGCATCGATGATGTCCGCCCACCGCCCGAACCGGATCAGCGCGTGCATCTTCATCGGCACGAAGCCCTCCAGCCAGTCGGCCATCGGCGGGGTGCCCACCCGGAGCAGCTCTGCCGGGATCGCGGCCGCAAGCAGGTCCGCGGTCGCCAGGGCGGCCTGCGCCTGGCCGAGGAACATCGCGCCGTAGATCTTGAAGTGGTAGTTATGCGCCCGGTACAGGGTGTACATGTTCATCGTGCCCTCGCGGGCGACGAACTTCTGGTCCGCGGCGATCGCGGCGGTATTGGACGCGACCACCTGCCGGTAGTCGCCGCAGAGCATGTCCAGGTGCGTCGGCATGTGCCGGAGATGGCCCGCGTCCGGGACCAGGTCGCGCAGCAGGTCACCGGCCCACAGCGCGTCCTCGGGCCGGGCCGACATCTCCATCAGGTGGATGTACATGTGCAGGATGCCAGGGTGGCGCTGGCCATCGGCGCGGGCGAGCGCCCGCTCCAGCGCGTGCCTGGCCTCGATGGTGCCCGACCCGGCGGCCGGCTCGCCGGTCGCCTGGTCCCAGAGCGCCCACGGGGTGATGTTCATCAGCGCGTCCGCGAACAGCGCGGCAACATCAAGATCGTCCGGATGGGCCCGGTATACCTCGCGCATCGCGTCTGCGTAGCTCACGTTCCACGGCGAGCAGTCACCGGCCGGCTCGGCGGCCGGGTACCGCGCGGCCACCGCCTGCACGAGCGAGCGCTCGACGGCGGACGCGCCGGGTGCCCGGGCGGCAGCTGCCGCTGACGCGGCGAACGCGCGGGAGACCGACGATGACAGGTCGACGGGATCGAACGACTCCCACGGCTTGTTGTAGTTCGGGCCCAGCGCGTAGGCCAGTCCCCAGTACGCGAGCGCGAATTCCCGGTCGGCGGCGATGGCACGCTCGAAACACCGCGCGGCCTCCTCGTAGTTGAACCCGTATGCCCACAGCAGCCCGCGGGTGAACCACGCTCGGGCCAGCGCCGACGCGGTCGTCACCGGACGCGCGTAGCCGCCGAGGTCGAAGTAATCAGGCATCAGCAGTCCCCTCCCGGCCCGCGCCCGCTGGCTCCGCCGGCAGCAGCTTTCTGCTGGCGATCATGGCAACACGCTCTCCTGGTCCACGGTCCTGGGCGCTGTGACCAGTAGTATCAGGCGAATCGTCCAGGGTCGTGCAGATGTGTTCCCGGCTCGGTCAGTGGCGTGAGTGCTGGCCGGGTGGCCAGGAAGGGAGGCGAGCTGGCGTGGCGTTCCTCCGCATCCTGTTCAGCAAGATCGGCATGCTGATCCTGGGATACATCCTCATCGGCATCGCCGTCGGCCCGCCGCCCGGCAGCCAGGGCAAGCTGCCCGCCGTGTCCGCAGCAACCGGGGCGTCGGCCGGCGCCTGGATCCAGTTCGTCATCTGGGTGCTGTTCTGGCCTCTCGGCCTGCTCTTTCACCATCCGACGTTCACGCTGTGCAGCCGGCAGGCTGAGTCAGCCCAGCAGGCGGGCCACCGCGAAGTCGTCGGCGCCTGATTCCTGGCCGGCCACGACGATCCGGCCATCCGGCTGCAGCGCGACCGCGTTGCCGAACGTGGCGACGCCGAAATCGACGGTCGCCTTCCCGGCGGCGCCGAACGCGGCGTCCAGGGACCCGTCGCCATTGATGCGCGCGACCGCGACTTCCTCGTCGGCCTGCGTGTAACCGGCCACGACGATCTTGCCGTCCGGCTGCAGCACGGCACCGCCGGCCAGGTCATCGAGCGGGCCGAAGTCGATCGTCGTCGTGCCGGTGCCGGCGAACCCCAGGTCGGGCGAGCCGTCCGGGTGCAGTCGCGTGACGGTCATCGTCTCGTCTCCGTCCGCGTTGCCCGCGACGACGATCTTCTGGTCCGGCTGCACCAGGACGGCGCTGACGCTGCCGCCGCCCGGCAGCGTCAGGCGGCCGTCGCCGTCGAAGCCCGGGTCCAGGGTGCCGTTCGCCCGCAGCCGCGCGACCACGGCGCCGCCTGCGGATGACCGGCCCGCCACCAGGATGCGCCCGTTGGCCTGGCGCGCCATCGCGAGGCCGAAGTCGTCGCCGCCGAAGTCGACCGGGGCCTTGCCGCCGGTGCCGAACGTCGGGTCCAGCGCGCCGTTCGACTTCAGCCGCGCGACCTGGATGTCCCCGCCCTCGGGTCCGGAGAAGCCGGCCAGCAGGAGCCGGCCGTCCGGCAGCACCACCACGGCCATGGCGCGGCTGAGCGCGCCCCAGGCGAAAGTCTTCTTGCCGTCACCGGAGAACGTGGTGTCGAGCGCGCCGTCCGGGTGCAGGCGCGCGACGGCGACCCGCAGGTCAGAGTCTCCGGCGAGGACGATCTTGCCGTCCGGCTGCAGCGCCGCGCCGTAGGCGGACTCGCTGGCACCGCCGAAGTCGATCACGCGCTTGCCGCCCGATCCGAACGTGGTGTCGAGCGCGCCGTTGGTGCGCAGCCGCGCGACGCAGAAGGAACTCGCGGCCGCGCCGCCGCCGGCCACGATGATCTTCCCGTTGGGCTTCACCAGCACGACGCGGGCCACGTCGGTACCGCCGAAGTTGATCGTCTTCTTCCCGTCGCCGGAGAAGCTCGGGTCAAGGTCACCTGGGCTGGCCATGCGCCGACCATACCGGCTGATGATCGCGCCGCGGCAGCATCGGCGGTGGCATCTGCCGCCCTCGGCGGCCGGGACCGCCAGGCGGATACGCTGCCGGTTGCGCGGGGCTGGGAAGCTAGGCCCAGGCGGTGATGAGGAGAGGCATGCGTTCAACGGTCGGGCTGATCGCCTACGCGGACCGGTTCGGCGGCGACCTGGCCGGATTGCGCGCGCTGCTCAGCGGGCCGCTGCGCGGATTGTTCGGCGGAGTCCACGTGCTGCCGTTCTACCGCCCCTTCGACGGAGCCGACGCGGGCTTCGATCCGCAGGACCACGCCGAGGTCGACCCGCGTCTTGGCTGCTGGGACGACATAGCGGCGCTATCCGCCGAGCACCGGGTGATGGCGGACATGATCGTCAATCATGTCTCCTCGTCGTCGCCGCAGTTTCAGGACTGGCTGGCTAACGGCCGGGCCTCGCAATTCGCCGGGATGTTCCTCACCTACGGCACGGTGTTTCCCGCCGGTGCCACCGAGGACGCGCTGACGCGGCTGTACCGGCCGCGCCCGGGCCTCCCGTTTACCCCGTATGCCCTCGCCGATGGCAGCCAGGCCCTGGTGTGGACGACCTTCACGCCGCAGCAAGTCGATGTCGACGTCCGCCATCCGGCGACCCGCCGCTACCTGCTCCGCATCCTCGACAAGCTCGCCGAGGCGCACGTGGCCCACGTCCGCCTCGATGCCGTCGGCTATGCGGTCAAGACCCCCGGCCTGACATCGTTCATGACCCCGGAGACGTTTGCCTTCATCGAAGAGGTCACCGCGTGGTGCCATGAACGGGGCCTGGAAGTCCTGGTCGAAGTGCACTCGCATTACCTGCGCCAGGTAGAGATCGCCCGGCGGGTGGACTACGTGTACGACTTCGCCCTGCCGCCACTGGTCCTGCACGCGCTGACGGCGGCGGACGCCAGCCCGCTGCTCAGCTGGCTGCGGCGGCGGCCGCGCAATGCCATCACCGTGCTCGACACCCACGACGGGATCGGCGTCATCGACGTCGGCCCCGACGCCGCCGACCGCACCAGGCCGGGACTGCTCGCCCCCGGCCAGGTGACCCGGCTGGTACAGACGATCCACGCCAACAGCGGCGGAACATCGCGGCAGGCAACCGGCGCCACCGCGGCCAACGTCGACCTTTACCAGGTGAACTGCACGTTCTATGACGCGCTCGGCCGTGATGATGACCGCTACCTGCTCGCGCGGGCGCTGCAGTTCTGGACACCGGGGACACCGCAGGTCTACTACGTCGGCCTGCTGGCAGGCTCTAACGACATGGACCTGCTGGCCAGGACGCGAGTCGGCCGCGATGTCAACCGGCATTACTACACGCCGGCCGAGATCGATACCGGCCTGGCCAGGCCCGTCGTCCGGGCGCTCGGCCGGCTCATCCGGTTCCGGAACACGCACCCGGCGTTCGGGGGCCGCCTGACCTGCTCCGGCAGCGCGTCCAGCATCACCATGAGATGGGTATGCGGTGGCGACGAGGCAGTGCTGGAAGCCGACCTGGCGGCCGGCTCCGCGCGGGTGACATGGACCGAGAACGGCACCCGCCGCCACGGTCCGCTGGCATCGCTGCCCTAGCGCCGCGCAGGCGGCGGGCGGCACGCGATGGGCTGCGCCCGCCGTTACCTGCTACTTGAGGAGAAGATCCGGAGGAAGAACAGGAATACGTTGAGCACGTCAAGGAAGATCGAGGCGGCCAGCAGAGGCGCGGAGCTGATGTCTTTCGAGCGCCGTAGCCGCTGGAAGTCGATCATGGTAAAGCCAGCGAAGATCACCAGGCCGATCACCGAGTAGATCACCCAGCCGCCCGGGATGTGGACGAAGATCAGCACGATGCCGAACACGATGAGGGCGACCAGCGCCCAGAAGCAGAGCCGGGCGATGACCGAAAGGTCCCGCCGGGTGGCGTAACCGGCCGCCCCGAACCCGGCGATGAACAGCGCCGTGGCGCCGCCTGCGTTCCACAGTGCCTGCGGGTTCGTGCCGGCGTAGTACAGCAGCACCGGCGCCATCGCCAGGCCGATCAGCAGCCCGAAGGCGGCCAGCAGGCCGACCGTCAGCGGGCGGGATCGCCGTACGGTGAAATTCATCCCGATCAGGCACCCGAAAGCGGCGATGAACCAGACGAAGCCCAGGGTGTAGGAGAGATCGCGGCCTAGGTAGGCGCCCGCCGCGAACAGGGCGGCGGTGACCGCGACATAGCCCATCGTCTGAGCGAACAGGGTGTGCGTTCGGTCGCGGGCATCCTGGCCGAGCCCGGCGTAAACGGCTGTTTCGCTCATGCAGATTTCCTTCCGGTCCGGGCCAGCCGGCCAACCGAGTCGCTGCCCATGGGCAGGACGCTGACCAGGGCGCCGGCCGGTGCCCGGATCCGGCTCGCCAGCTGAGTTCCGTTCCGGCCGATGGATTGATCTTTCACATCAGGCGCCCACACTGTAGCGTGCCGTCATTCGCGCGCCCGCCGCATTGGAGTGGCAGGCGGCATGTCCACCGTTTGGAGGGGTAATGCGCCCTCGCCTCACCCGCCTGATCATCACCTCCAGCGTGCCGGTTCTAGGCCTGGCGTTGGCCACGCCATCGGCAATGGCGGCCACCGCTCCGTCGGCAGCCGGCCGCGCGCTCGTCGTCCACGGTAGCGTGCGCGGGGTCACCGGGCATGCCGTGGCCGGCCGGTGACCCTCATCGCCTGGCCCCGTCAGCGGGTAATCGCGGCGGTCAAACCCGGACAGGTGGTCCCCACCAGGCGGGTAGGGTCGGCGGTTACCTCGGCCTCGGGCAGGTACACGATCCGGGTCGCCAGGCCGGGCGGGCTGGCCACCCTGGCGAACCGGGGCACCGTCAACCTGGAGGTCATCACCACCGGCGCGGCCGGGTTCGGCGCGTTCAGCTTCCACCGGCAGCTCGTGGCCACGTCGCATGGGGCGGCATTCGGGCCGGCCCGGGCGGGGGCGGCGTCCCAGACAGCGAACCTGCGGCTGCGGGCAGGCGGCCGGTCGGCCCGGACGACGCCGCGCGTCCAGTGCGGCCAGCTGCATTTCATCAAGAGCTTCGGGGACCGGCTGACCACCGTCGGCGGGGTCTGGTCTCACGTGCCGGGCGTGACGATGAAGTTCACCTACTCCGTCGGGCAGAATTCCAGCCTGGGAGTGGGAGTGAAGGGCACCGTCGGCGGCTGGGGCGCGTCGGGCACATACAGCATTAGCGGCGGACTCAGCAGCTCGACGGGTTTCCCGAAAGTGTCTGGCGTGAGCGGCACCCATTTCCGCACCAACTTCGTCTACGGCCTTTACGACGTTGAATGCGGCGGGCAGCAGACCCAGCCCACCTCGTTCGCGGGCGGCGCCCAGAATGCGTCCTTCGGCACTCCGGCCGCGACCCACTGCGTGTTGTTCTCGGCAGGCTCGACATTTAACAAGGTCAGTTCCTCGGCATATACCTACAGCACCGGCGTGGAAATGAGCGGGCCGATCGGCCTCGACCTGTCGGCGCACACCGGGTACAACTCCAGTGCCGCGCTGGACTTCACGTTCAGCCAGAGCCGGGATCTTTGCGGAACGGACGATAACCCTGGTGGTACGCCGAAGCGGCTCGTTGCCGGGCTCGGCTAGGCGCTTGCGGCGATGGGGGCTGGCCTGCGGGCTGGCCCTCCTCGCCGCGTGCTCATCGGCTAACGCGGTCAACACCGGGCCGTTCGGCGGCGGCGGCGAGCCAGGGGCGCTCTGCACTCCAGTCGGCCCTGGCGGCGTGCTGTCCTATGGCCTTGACGCCTTCACCAACACCGGAGGCACGGCCACGATCGAGCGGGTCGCCCTGACCGACCCGCACGGCCTTCGCATCCTCGCCGCCTATGCCGTCCCCGTCACCGGCAGCAGCCTGTACGGCGTGCTGCGCGGTTACCCGCCTGCCCGCCAGCTGCCGCCCGGCGTGCACTGGGCCCGGCGGCAGCGCGCCGAAGGCGCGGTCATCCCGCACTCGCGCGGGACGCAGTACAACCTTGTCCTGGTGCTGAAGCCGGCCGGCCGGAAAGGCACCGCCCGGTCGGTCGACGTGTTCTACCGGGCGGCCGGGCAGGAATACCATCTGCAGACCACCACCAGAATCGAGGTGCTGGCCGGAGCTGCCTGCCCGTGAGTCAGCCGGTGCGCCGCGGCCGGAACAGGCCAGCCGGTGATGCTAGGGCGCGGGCTTGCGGTGCATCCGGTAATGCAGCACGAGGAAGGGCAGCCCGAAGATGGAGAACGCGTGCTCGGCTCGCAATTCGCCGTCCTGCACGTAGACGTCGAGCTGCTCGGCGAAGCCCCGGATCGCCAGCACGGTGAGCTCCCGGCTGGCCGGGTCGATGTAGGCGAGGTAATGGCCGGGCTGATCCAGGTCGCTGCGGCTGGTCAGTACCAGGCCGCCACCGGGACGGGCACGTGGCAGCAGCGTTGCGGTGAAGCTGGCCTGCGGTAGCGGGAAACCGACGCTGACGTACCCCCGGCCGCCGTGCCGGTAGGTGGTGTAGATGCCGACATAGATCGGCTCGTCAGTATCGGTGAACGACCGGATCCAGCCCCGGATCGCCACCACGCTGGCGCCGGCCGGGGTGATCGTGTCGATCCGGCTGCGGATGCCCCGTTGCGTCTCACGCTGATTCATCGGCACGTTCGCCTGCCCCAGCGGGCGCGCGACCGCGGTCCGGTAGAGCAGGTAGCCCGGGCGCACCCACAGCCGCCACTGCGGAACGATGTCGAGAGTGAACCGCGTGGTGTGCTCATAGAACTCACGCACCCGCGGGTCGATGCCCGCCGGGTCGAACTGCGGACCGGCCAGCTCATCCACCGAGGCCACGATGCCGACGTCAGGCGCATCGGCGACGTAGCGGCCGCCCAGCACCCCGGCCAGCTCGCGGACGTAACCGGTGCCGACGTACCGGGAACGGGCCTCACGCGGCACCACAAACGGCAGATCCTCCGCCTGGACCCGTTCGGCGAGCAGGCTCACCTGCGCGTCCCGGAAAACCAGCGACGACGCCACCCGGTAGGCCGCCATCGTGGTGGCGGCGACCACCGACGCCGGCACCGGGCGTCGCCACGACGCAAGCAGCCGGCCGACCCCGGCCCCGAACAGCGGCCCGAGCAGCACCTTCTGCGGGCGGATCCCGAGCAGGCCGCCGACGCCGCCGGTCACCGCCCCGACCGCGACTGGCCCGGCGCCGGATACCCGGCCCGCCGCCCACCCGAGCGGGGCAACCAGCGCAGCACTGGTCGCGATCCGCTGCCACAACGGCGGGATCTCGCCGGGACGCTGCCGCGCCCGGGCCATGGCCTCGGACACGGCCAGCCCGGCCGCTCCAGCGGCCGCAGCCAGGCCGGCCACCCTCGCGCCCCGATGACCAGCCAGCGCGGCCCCGGCCACACCGCCAATGACGCCCGCGACGATGACCGGTCCCTTCCGCCCCGCCACTACCCCCGGCTCGCCAGCTACCATCCTCAGAACCTACCGATCCCGGCACCAGCACAGCCACCAAGGCCCGCCGCGCGGTGGCCCCGCCGCACGGCGGAGTAACTCGGCGACGTCCCCGACCTATGCTGGCAGCGAACGCCGGGGGAAGGGGCGCCATGACGGACAACACCGAGACCGCGATCCTGGCCGGGGGCTGCTTCTGGGGAATGCAGGAATTGCTCCGCCGCCGCGACGGGGTGATCTCCACCCGCGTCGGCTACACCGGCGGGGAGAACGAGAACCCGACCGAGGGCAACCATCCCGGCCACGCCGAGGCCGTCGAGATCGTGTTCGATCCCGACCGGATCTCCTACCGGGACATCCTCGAGTTCTTCTTCCAGATCCACGACCCGACGACCAGGGACCGTCAGGGCAAGTACACCGGCTCCGACTACCGCTCCGGGATCTTCTACACGACCGACGAGCAGCGCCAGGTCGCCGCGGACACGATCGCCGACGTCGAGGCCTCCGGCCGCTGGCCCGGCAGGGTCGTCACCGAGATCAGCGGGGCCGGCCCCTTCTGGGAGGCCGAGGCCGAAGACCAGGACTACCTCCAGCGCTACCCAGACGGCTACACCTGCCACTTCCCGCGTCCGGGCTGGAAGCTGCCACACCGCGAGCCCGCGGCCTGAGCAGCCGGCTCATCGTCAGGGCAAGCACGAGCCTTACCAGGCACTTCGGCAAGTCATGCGGCCCAGGCCGCCCGCAGTGCGGGCGACCTATCCGCAGCAGCTCTGCCGATCCCGGGCTGGGCCGCGCGCGGTAGCCTGATCTTGCTTCCGGGGAGGAACCCAGATGATCAGCGTTTGCGTTGCCGGCGCGACCGGCTGGGCCGGCCGGGCGGTCGCGTGCGCGGTGCTCGGGGCAGACGACCTGAGGCTCGGGGCCGCGGTATCCCGTTCCGCCGCGGGGCTTGACCTGGGCACGGCCTGGGGCGGTGAGCCAATCGGCGTCCCTGTGCATGGAGCTGTCGCCGAAGCGCTCGATGGCGTCGATGTCCTTGTCGACTTCACCTCCCACGAGGCGGTGCGCGGCAACGTGCTGGCCGCGCTGGCCGGCGGCGTCGCCGTCGTCATCGGCTCATCGGGGCTGACCGCCGCGGATTTCGCTCATATCGATGGCCTGGCCAGAGACAGGAACATTCCGGTGATCGCCTCGGGCAATTTCTCCGTCACCGCCGCGATGGTCCAGGCCGCCGCGCTGCTCGCGGCCAGGCACCTGCAGCACTGGGAGATCATCGACTACTCATCGGCAGGCAAGCGCGATGCCCCCAGCGGCACCGCGATGGAGCTGGCTGAGCTACTCGCGGAGGTTGGGCAGCCGGTCACCGAAGTACCGGTCGATGCACACGGCGGGCAGCCGGCGCGCGGGGCAACCGTGGCCGGTACCCAGGTCCACTCGCTCCGTCTGCCCAGCTTCGTCGTCTCCACAGAGATCGTCTTCGCGCAGGCCGACGAGCGTCTGGTCATCCGGCACGACGCCGGCGGTACCGCGGCGCCCTACGTTGCCGGGGCCCTCCTGGCCATCCGCTCGCTCGCAGGCCGCAGTGGGCTCACCCGCGGACTCGCCACGCTGCTCACCGGCGGCAGCACGCCGGGCCAGCCGCCAGGGAGGTGAGCCGGGCAGGCGTCGATGCCAGTGCGCCGGCGCGGCCTGACCTGCGGACTCAGCCGTCCAGGACCGTGCGCAGGACGGCGGCGAAGGCGCCGGGGTCGCTGACGAAGCCGTCGTGACCGCCGGGGAAGGTGACCGGCGTGCTGCCGAGCCGCCCGGCCACGGCTACGGCGGCCCGGCCGGCCAGCATCTGGCCGGACTGGGTTCCGACGCCGGGGATGATGCGGGTGGGTGCCGCGCGGAGCGCGCCGAAGTCGTGCTGGTAGCCGGCGCAGGCGGTCATGTGCAGTCCGAGCAGCGGATCGTCGCGGGAGCCGTCGTCGTGGGCGGGCAGCCCGAAAGCGGCCGGATCCGGGGCGGGCTGCCCGGGGAAGCCGGGCGGGATCGGGCCCGGGTGGCTGACCAGCGCGATGAACGTGGCCATCGCCGGGCCGAAACCGCTGCGCTGGTACGTCTCGCGGATGCCGGCGCACGCGGCCAGCACGGGCTCGCGGTCCGGCAGTTCCCGGGCGGCGGGCGGCTCGTGCGCCACCAGGGTGCCGATCAGCCGGGGATGGCTGGCCACCAGGGCCAGCGCGTTGACCGCGCCGCCGCTGCTGCCGAAGACGTCGGCCGGCCCGGCGTCCAGCGCCTGGATCAGCCGGCGCAAATCCCCGGCGTGCTCGGCGGGCTCGGACCCGGGCGGCTGGCCGTCGGTGCGCTGGCTGCGCTCGGTCCCGCGGGGGTCGTAGGTCACCACCGTGCGGTCGGCGAACTGCCCGGCCAGGGCGGCGAAGCCGGAGGCCCCCATCGGCGACCCGATCAGCAGCAGGACCGGATGCCCCGCGCCGCCGCCCTCCCGCACGTCGTAGTGCAGCACGGCGCCCGGCGCCTCCAGCGTGTACGTCTTCGGCTCGGTCATGGTGGCGACCTCTTTCCCGGGGTGATCGTTTGTGCCCGTACCGCAGAGAGTACGGTCATGACCGGGCGGGTAGTGGGTGCCGGTCGGCGGGCGGGTAGGACGGGTGAATGCCAGAGCTTCCCGAGGTTGAGACTGCCCGCAGCCTGATCGCTGAGCAGGCACTGCACCGGCGCATCGTGGACGTCGACGATTCCGACAGCTACGTCGGACGCCCCCATTCACCCGGGGAGCTGCGGAGCGCACTGACAGGACGCAGCTTCATCGCCGCACACCGGCGCGGCAAGACGATGTGGCTTGAGACCTCCGGGATCGGCGACGCGGCCGCGCCCGTCGGCCCGGAGCTTGGCATCCACCTGGGCATGAGCGGCCGTATCGTGGTCACGGGCCCGGACGGCACCGTGGCCGAGGGCGGCGATCCGTACCGCTACGACACCCGGCCGCGCCGTGCGGAGTGGCGCCGCTTCACCCTCACCTTTGCGGACGGCGGCAGCCTGGTGCTCCTCGACCCGCGCCGGCTGGGACGGGTCCGGCTCAACCCCAACATCGGCGCGCTCGGGCCGGACGCCGCGCAGGTCACCCAGGCGGAGTTCCGCGCGCTGATCACAAAGGGGACGATCGCCGTCAAGGCGCGGCTGCTCAACCAGTCCAAGATCGCCGGAGTCGGCAACCTGCTGGCCGACGAGATTCTCTGGCAGGCCAAGGTTTCACCCCTGGCGCGGGTCGACAGTCTCTCCTCCGCGCAGCTCAATCGCCTCTACCGCGCGCTGAAGTCGGTCCTGAAGTCCGCCATGGCCAAGGGCGGCGCGCACACCGGCGACATCATCGCGGCCCGCCGCCCGGGCGGCACCTGCCCCCGGGACGGCGCCCCGATGGTGCATGGAACGGTCGGCGGCCGGTCCACGTGGTGGTGCTCGCGCGAGCAGGCCATCCGGCCGCCGCCAGGGCCGAGACCGTCACAACTTTGCGCACGGGCCCGTTAGAGCAGTTTCTGCATGGCCGCGCGCTCGCGGGTGTGCTCCGAATAGGGCGGGTACTTGACGCCGGGGTCGATCCGGGCACTGTGGTAGAGCACGCCGCGCGCGTTGGTGAAGGACTCGAAGCCCCACCGGCCGTGGTATTTGCCCATGCCGGAGTGGCCGGCCCGCCGAAGGGCAGTTCGGGCACCAGTGGGTGTACCGAGCAGTCGTTCACGCAGGCATCGCCGGAGTTGGTTGCCTCCAGGATGCGCTCCGCGATGTCCTCGTCCTCGGTGAAGACATACAGGCCCAGCGGCCGGGGGCGGTCGTTGACCCAGTCGATGACCTTCTCGACCGAGTCGATCTCCAGCACCGGCATGATGGGCCCGAACACCTCCTCTTGCATGATCGGGGAGTCGACCGGCACGTCGACCAGCACGGTCGGCTCGATGTTCAGCTGGTCGGGGTCGGTGTGACCGCCCGCAGCGACCGTCCCGTTGTCGCTGCATGCTCGCAGGTCAGGGATCATTTTTGCTGGTCTTTGCGGAGGGTGTGGGATTTGAACCCACGTTCAGGCCGGTGAACTCGTGAGGTCGATATCGCTGAATGACGCTTTGAGGCGTATGGCACAGCGCGGCTGCAGTGGCGAACTGCCTCGCGGGCTGGCGGGCGGTCGATGGCGCGGACTGATGCAGATCTGGCTGTCCTCATCGCCAAAGTCCCGGCCGATGCGGCCGCTGCTGCGCTGCCGGGCGGCACGTCGGAGCCCGGCAGCGGCAGGCCATGACCGGCTCAGGGCGTGCCACGCCGACCGCGATTACGTGATCGACACGCTGAAGAACGCGTCGCCAGCTGCGACCAGGGACGAACTTGACGCGCGAGCGGGCCGGGCGCTCACCGCGCGGACCTATGCCGACCTGGGCCGCACGCCGACCGGCCGCCGCAGCGGCCGGAGCGCCCGCCCGCCCCGGCACGCCGCTGGCCACTGGCCAGGGCGTCCGCCAAGGCGGCCATCTGCCTGATCGCAGCCGCCGCCGCCATGTGGGTCGCCATCATCTCCGATCCGGGAGCGGCGATCACAATCCCCCACACCCTGAGACTGGCCCGCTGATTCTCCTGGCGCTGGTTGCCGTAGTCG
The DNA here is from genome assembly GCA_963786975.1 of uncultured Actinomycetes bacterium. Taxonomy (GTDB): domain Bacteria; phylum Actinomycetota; class Actinomycetes; order Streptosporangiales; family Streptosporangiaceae; genus Palsa-506. The sequence continues at coordinate 801,054 of CAWBBE010000001.1, forward strand.
CGGCGCTCGGCATCTTGTCGGACGGGGTGGTCACCTCAACGAAACAGAGACGCTCCCGCGGGCAGCTGCCGCCCCGGCCGGGGCCGGGCGGTCACGCCCTCGAAGGCGAACGGCGCGGCAGTACCGATTATGGCCCGGTTCCCCCCGGCCCCCGTACCGACCAGGCCCGCGCCGACCTGCGGGCTCACAAGTCACGGGATCACCGGCAGCGTACTTCCGACCGGGCACCGCGTGGCGTGAGGCCGTCGCCGGGCGCGGCATGACGCCGGTGAGACCGCACACAGCCGCCGCGAGCCGGGCACGACTGCATGCGCGCGGGCCGGAACAGGCAAGCTCTGGTCTGAATGATCCCAGGTCAGGGGATAGTCTTGCTGATCTGAGCGGAGGGTGTGGGATTTGAACCCACGAGGACTGTCACCAGCCCTAGCGGTTTTCAAGACCGGGTTGGCGCTATCGGCCTTGCGGCAGTCTAGCTGCGCGAACGGCCGTCGTCTGCTCCCACGCCTTGCTGTCATCCCGCACATATCCCGCGAGCCTAAGTCTGGTTGCCGGGCTCGCCGCTCGTACTGCTTGTGAAGGCTAGGTCCCCCGGGGCGCCGTCGGGAAGTACGGCGTCGGCATATGCGTGGGAGAGGGCGTTGCCCAGTGCCGCACAGGCATCGGCCGTGCCTTCCTGCACGTTGGCCAGGATGATCCCGAACGTGCATAGCGTCGCGCTATGGTCAAGATCAGCCAGGGAGTCGTTCGCGCCGGTCACCGTCACCTCGCCGCACCACAGCGGCGCCCTGGTCAGCGCGGCTAGCTGCTTGCGCGCCCGGCCTTGCGCGCCGGGTTCGTCGTAGCCGTACCAGTACACGAGCCCGGTGCCGCTGTCGGCGGCGCGGGCGGCAAGCTCGAGCGCGGAGTACCCGCCCGGCGCCCGGGCATGCCGATCGAACGGATCGATGTGCACCAGCCCGGGCCTGCGAGTTTCGTCGCCTAGCCGTGCGGCCACGGCCGCCATGCCATCGGCTTCGGCGATCTCGCAGTGATGCAGGCCGAGTTCACGTGACCAGCCACGAAGGTCAGCGACGCTCCCCGCGGTCCAGATCACACAGCAGGTACGAGCTGGCATCGCCGAGCATGGTCATCGCCAGCAGCGCGGAGCCCGGGTACAGGCCACGGTCGCTCTCGGCGTAGGAAGCGGCGATTGCGCGGTATCGCGACCGGGCCAGAACGGGGAACCGCGGAGCGACCTCCAGGAAACGCAGGAAGCCATACTCTCGCCTCCGCTGCGGACAACCGCATAAACTCCTGAGCCTGCGTGAGTCTCCGCATACCAGGCTGGAGGTTCTCGCTGCAGCACCTCGGCCAGCACAACATGCTTCCAGACGTCGCCGATATTCCCGAAGTGCTGGTTAGCCATGACCCGTATGCTTCCTGGCTGTCTGAATGGCTGTTCTTGCGGACACCTAGCAGCTTAGGAGATCGGCGGCTGAACGTTCCCGATCAACTGCCCTGTCCCGGCCTTCCTCGTAGGCGCCAGAACCAGGTGAGTGGCTGCCGGGTCCAGGGTCGGCGTAGCCGATCGCGTGCGACGGCCGAAGGGCCGCCGGAAGGACTGTCACCAGCCCTAGCGGTTTTCAAGACCGCCGCCATCGGCCACTAGGCGAACCCTCCTGGCTGCGGGCTCGCCCGGGCGCGGGCGCCGCAGCGCCTGCTGGTCCGGGACTGGCCCGCAGAGTTCCATAGCACCCCCGGCCATCGCTGGCCCCGGGCCACTTTAGCCTCTCACATCACGACGTCGCGCCGACCGCGGTGCCACTGCCGCCGCTGCCCCGGTCGGAACTGAGTCAGTGGTTAAGATCCGTCCGGTGATTGGCGGACAAATCTGCACCGCTATTCTGATCCTGAGGATTTTGAGGCTGGTGTGACTGGTGGGGGCAGGGTGGAGCTTCCAGGGCGCCGCTTTGGCGGGGGCGGGCATCGCGCCGCCGGGGTGGTGTCGCGGGGCCGCGACGGCCGGGGGCAGCGGATCGGGCTCAGTGGCGGGTAGTGCCAGGCTGGCGGCTCGGGGCGGCTGAGTAGGCTCCTGCTGGAGGAGGTCACATGCTGCCCCCGTTCGGCTGGGAAGCGGCCGTCAGCCGCTGGCAGTTCGCGCCTGTTGTCACCGGCTTCGTGGTGATCGCGGCCGGCCTGTACCTGTGGGGCGCCGTGCGGGTGGCGCGGCGGCATCCGGCCCGGCCATGGCCGTGGTGGCGGACCGCGATGTTCCTCGGCGGGCTGGCCGTCGTCGTCGTGGCCACGCAGAGCGGCATCGGCACCTACGACGACGTGCTGTTCTGGGATCACATGGTGCAGCACCTGATGCTGATCATGATTGCCCCGCCGCTGCTGATCGTCGGCCAGCCGGTCACGCTGCTGCTGCATGCGAGCAGGAACCCGCTGCACACCTGGGCCAAGCGGGTCGTGCGGTCACCGGCGGTCAGCTTCCTGACCTGGCCGGTTCTCGGCTTCCTGGCGTACGCCGGGGCGATCGCCGCGGCGCACCTGACTGCCCTGGCCAACCTGGTGGAGACCAACCAGACCGTGCACAACGCCGAGCACGCCGCGTTCCTGCTGATCGGCTACCTCTTCTTCCTGCCCATCGTGGGCCGCGAGCCGATCCGCTGGCGGCTCTCCTACCCGGTCAGGTTCGTCATCCTGGTGCTGGTCATGCCGGTGGACACGTTCACCGGACTGGTGCTCGGCTACGGCAACGACGGCACGCCGGGAATCCCGGTCGGCCCGCGGCCGGCCTGGGCGCCGGGCCCCGTGCAGGACCTGCACTGGGGCGGCGCCATCATGTGGGTCGGCGGCGACGCGATCATGTTCGCCCTGATGATGCTCGTCTTCCTGGCCTGGAGCCGGGACGAGCGGCCGGCCGCGACCGGGCGCGGCTGGCTGGAGGCAGCCCGCCGGAGCAGCATGGCCAGCCTGGTCGCTACCCACACCGCGCCCGGCGCCGGACCGACAGCAGCCACGGGCCAGCCGGCCGCTGGCGGCCCTGCGGCCGGGCAGCCCGCGGCCGGCCAGCCGGCCGGCGGCCAGTCGGCCGGCGGCCAGCTCGCTGCGGACGGGCAGCCGGCCGCCGGCGACTGGTCGGGCCGTGGCGGGATCGACGACGACGAGCATCTCGCCGCCTACAACGCCTTCCTGGCCAGGCTGAACGAGTCCGAGTCAGGCCGCCGGCGATAATTTTCACCCGATTTCCCGCTACCGCTGAACCCGGCCAGCGCACCGTACGTGCATATAAGCGCGGGCAACCTCCTAGGTGGAGGTCTCCGCTGGGCCGGCCGAGGGACTAGTGGCCCCGTCCCCCGGCCGGTCCGGCGGCCCGTCCCCCGGCCGGTCCGGCGGCCCGTCCCCGGCCCGCCCGGCTCGCCCGCCCGGCGGCCCCGCAGCGCTCGCCCGGCGAGCGCCCCGCCAGGTTCCGGGCCCGTCTCGCGCGTTCCCCAAACCGCCGGCGCGGCGCTGGCCGCCTCCGGCGCGGCGCTGGCCGCCTCCGGCGCAGAATTACTGCTGGCCGCCATGCCGCCACTGAAGTTCCCGTTTTAAATGCCTTTCCGCTTGAACTTGGCGGGTGACGCTGCCGTTACAGAGGGAAGCAGCGCGCGTGGTGGGGACCGGCGCGACGTGGCTGGCATGCTTGCGGCTGCCTTGCTCCCGGCCCTGGGCCACCGCGACGGTCCTTATGGAAGGGAGCACGCTGATGTCGGTGATCCACAGGGCCGCCGCCGCGGCCGTAGCCGCGGGCATGACCGCGGCGGCGGGGCTGGCGATGGCACCAGCGGCGGGCGCGGCAGCGCACTCGCCGCCATCCTTCATCGGGCATTTCCACAAGCTGAGGACGATCGGCTCGACGGTACCGCGGAACGGGGACGTCAACCCGTACGGCACCGTCCTCATCCGGCACAGCCAGGGCCGGCTGCACCGCGGCGACGTGCTGATCAGCAACTTCAACAACAAGGCGAACCTGCAGGGCACCGGGACCACGATCGTGGAGGTCAGCCCGAGAGGCCACCTGAAGAAGTTCGCGCGCATCACGATGGCCAAGCTGGGCGCGAATTCCTGTCCGGGCGGCATCGGGCTGACCACCGCGCTCGCCGTGGTGCACGGCTGGGTTGTGGTCGGCAGCCTGCCGACGACGAACGGGATGTCCCCGACGGCCAGGGCCGGCTGCCTGATCGTGCTGGACAGCCACGGCCGGGTCCGGGAGACCTTCGCCGGGAACGGGATCAACGGGCCGTGGGACATGACGTCGGTCAACCTGGGCCGCCGCCATGCCGACCTGTTCGTCACCAACGTGCTGAACGGCACCGTCGCGGCGAAGGGCAAGGTGGTGCGCCGGGGCACGGTGCTCCGGCTGACGCTCGGGTTCCGGCGGCACCACGCGCCGCGGCTGCTGGCCACGACGAGGATCGGATCCGGCTTCGCCCAGCGCACTGACCCGGCCGCGCTGGTCGTCGGCCCGACCGGGGTCGGACTCGGCCGGCACGGCACGCTGTTCGTCGCGGACAGCGTCAGCAACCGGGTCGCCGCCATCCCGGCGGCGCTGGCCCGGGTCACCAGCGCGGGCACCGGCGTGACCGTGACCAGGAACGGCGCGCTGAACACGCCGCTCGGCCTGACCATCGCGCCGAACGGCCACGTGCTCACGGTCAACGGCGGGAACGGCAAGATCATCGAGATCACGCCGGGCGGCGCGCAGATCGCCACCCGGCAACTGGACAGCTCCGGCAGCCCGCCGGGCGCCGGCGCGCTGTTCGGCCTGGCGGTGAAGCGGCACGGGCGCGGCGTCTACTACGTGGACGACGCGACCAACACGCTCCGCCTGCTGCACTAGCGGTACCGGCCCGCGGCCCAGGACGCAGCCACCCTGGGCCGCGGGCTCCGGCGCAGCGCGACACGCCGGTAGCGCTTTCTAAGTCAATCTAAGGAAAGCGCTAGATCACCCCATAGGCTGCTATGGCGTGGACCCAGTGCGAAATCCTTACGCGCCCGGCGCCGGCCAGCGTCCGCCGGAGCTGGCCGGCCGCGATCGCGAAATCGGCCAGTTCGAGGTCGTACTCGAACGTGTCGCGCGCGGCCGCCCCGAGCGCAGCATGGTGCTGACCGGATTGCGCGGCGTCGGCAAGACCGTGCTGCTCAACGCGTTCAGGTCGATGGCGATGCAGCGGCTCTGGGGCACCGGCAAGATCGAGGCCAGGCCGGAGCAGTCGATCAGGCGGCCGATGGCCGGCGCCCTGCACATGGCCGTGCGCGAGCTCGCGCCGCGGCACCGGGCGCCGGACCGGATCGATCACTTCCTCGGCGTGCTCAAGGCGTTCTCGACCCGCGATCCGGCCGCGCCGAAAGGATCGCTGTCCGCCCAGCTCGGCATCGACGTGCCCGCGGTGCGCGGCCGGGCCGACTCCGGCGACCTGGAGATCGACCTGACCGAGCTGCTGACCGACGCCGCGGCCGTCGCCGCCGACCTGAGCGTCGGCATCGCCCTGTTCATCGACGAGATGCAGGACGTGCAGCCGCCGGACGTGTCCGCGCTCTGCGCCGCCTGCCACGAGCTGTCCCAGTCCGGCGGGCCGCTGATCGTGGTCGGCGCGGGGCTGCCGCACCTCCCGTCGGTGCTGTCCGCGAGCAAGAGCTACTCGGAGCGGCTGTTCAGGTACGTGTCGATCGACCGGCTGGACCGGGACGCCGCCGACGTCGCGCTGCTCGCGCCGGCCCGCCGGGAAGGCGCCGACTTCGAGCCGGACGCGCTGGACGCGCTGTACGCGGCGGCCGACGGGTATCCGTACTTCGTGCAGGCCTACGGGAAGGTGACCTGGGATGTCGCGGCCAGCAGCCCGGTGACCGCCGCCGATGTCAAGGTGGCCGGACCGCTGGCGGCCGGAGAGCTCGCGGTCGGCTTCTTCGGTAGCAGGTACGAGCGCGCCACCCCGGCGGAGCGGGAGTACATGCGGGCGATGGCGGTGCTCGGCGACGAGCCGGTGCAGACCGCGCAGGTCGCCGACGAGCTCGGCCGCAAGCCGTCCAGCGTTTCCCCGGCCCGGGACAGCCTGATCAAGAAGGGGCTGATCTACAGCTCGGAGCGAGGGCTGATCGCCTTCACCGTGCCACATTTCGGCCGCTTCCTGCGCGCCCAGCCGGCCTGACGAACAGCGGTCCCGCGCCGTCCCGCCGCCGTCCCCGCGGCCGCCCGCGGCCGTCCCCGCGGCCGCCCGCGGCCGTCCCCGCCCGCCGTCCCGCGGCCGCCCGCGGCATCCGGCCGGCTGTCTGCGGCTGTCTCGGGTCATCTACGGCTAGTCCTAGAGCTCCCTAGAAACCGGCAGATCGTGCGGCCTGCCGCCCGGCCCGGCAGGCCGGCTCGGCACAATCGGCCGGCCTGCCGCCGTGACCGGCCTGGCCGGTCACGGCCGGTATGCCGAGGCCGGGATCGGTCGGCGCGGAGAGCATCGGGGCAGGCGTCCGCACCAGCCGGCCGGCCTGCTCCCGCCCGGCGGCCGGGCGTACCGGCCCGGCCGGGCGCACCGGGCCGGGCGGCCACGACATGGCCCTCCCGGTGGCGGCGTCGACCATGGCCGCCTGGATGGCGGGCCGGTGCTCGCGCAGGAACACGGCGAACACCAGCTCGACCGGCCGGCCGGCCGCCTCGCCGGGAAAGACCACGTACCGCCAGCACAGCTCGCGCCACATGTCGGCGGGCTGGTCGGACGTGATCAGGCCGGCATGCCTGCGCCATTGCGAACTGCGCCGCAGCGACGCCAGCGTCCGCTCGGCCGGGACGATCCGCAGCTCGCAGGGCTCCGAGTAGCCGAGCCGGATCAGTCCCTCGCCGACCTCGGGGGACAGCGCGGCGATCAGCGCCAGCTCGGCGGCGAAGATTCCCAGCGGCAGCACGGCCGCGGCGCCAGGCTGCGGCGGCCGCAGCGGCCCTAGCCCGACCGTGATCAGCGCGGCCACCGCCAGCAGGGCCGACCTGGCCAGCGTGCGGCCGCTGACCGGGGCGGTGCTGAAGTCGCCGAAGCAGCCGCAGCCCAGGTCCGGCCTGGAGGCGCGGAGCTCGATCAGGGCGCAGGTGGCGACGAGGAACAGCAACGCGGTGCCGAGCCGCACGGCGTTGGTAGGCGCGCCGCGGCCGATGGTCCCGGCGGTGAGGATCAGCCCCACCCCGAGCCCGAGCTCGCAGCCGCACATGGCGATGGCGGCCGGCCTGCGCAGATGCACCGGGAACAGCGCGGTGGGGCCGAGCGCCGCGGCGATCGAGCGCATCCGGACCATGTGCACGAGCTTCGCCGCGCAGCCGCCGAGCAGTAGCGCCGCCAGCAGCGGCACTTGGACCTCTCGGACCACCTCCGGCAGCGGCACGGTCAGCCGCCGATCGTGATCGTCGCGTTGAAGCAGCCGCGTTCCAGCTCACCGCCGAGCGCGACGAAACTCGCCTGGGTGAGGTCGGCAACCCGGCCGCGCGGTGAGGTGCCGCAGGTGACGCACCGGTCGTTGAACAGCCGGGCAACGGCGGCGCAGCTGGTGACCGGCAGCGCGCAGGAACTGCCGGTGCAGTCATTGCGGACTAGTAACACGCTGCCGATGGACAGGTAAGGCAGCCGGATGTTGGCGGGAACCCCGTGGCCCTCCGCGCACGGGATCTCCGGGTCCAGCGCCGGATAGGCGAGGCCGAGCACTCCGGGCGGCTCGTCGGCCGGCTCGTGCCAGGTCGCCGAGCCGCTGATCGCGTCCGGCACGTGCCCGCTGACCAGCGCCGGGACGGGAATCTGGGCGACGCGGTAAGCGGGCTGGTAGGTAGCCGGGACCAGTCCCTCCAGCACGCCGCCGCGCCGCAGCCCGATCACGTCGATGAGGTAGCCGGGCTCCAGGTTGGGGAAGCGGACCTGGATGCGGCCGAACGCGCGCGGCGGGATGGTCACGAACTGGCGCTTCCTGGTCGTGCCCTCGTCGACCAGCAGGCCGTCGGAGCTGCGCTCCAGGATGGTGCCGGTTACCCGGCCGATGTTCGCCCAGATCCGGTCGGCCACGCCGCGGGCGGTCCGGTGCAGCCGTACCACGACCCGGTCGCCGGGCCGCAGCGCGGCCGGGTCCAGCGGCCGGCCGCGCCAGGCGGCGGCGTCCGGGGTGAGCGCCAGCCGCTGCTGGCCGTCGCCGTGGCTCACCACCAGGAAATGGGGGCTGACGTCGATGATCGTCCCGGTGACCGCGCGCGGCAGCTCGCCGGACGTCGCGAACGCGGCCTGGGCGCCGCCGCCGGTCCCGGGACCGCCGCCGGATTCAGCGGGCCGGAACACCGCGGCCTTCAGCAGCCGGCGGCGGGCGATGCGCGCCGCCGTTCCCGCATCCGCGCCCACGCCGCGATCGCAGCACGCGTGCCCCGCGCGAGCGTCCAGCATCCATCCTCCATGGACTGTCAGTCCCAGCCCCATGACCATGCGTATTCACACGGTCCCACGTCAAGCGGTTCGGTGACCTTCCCGCCGGAGGTCATACATATACGTCTTTGTGGCGAGGCCGAAATAGTGCCACGATCTGTCAATATCTTGCCGACCGGCTCGCCGTTACAACCCCGGCTCGCTCGCTGACGGCCAGTTACTGGGTACGGTGGGACCTGTGAGCGTCGGGGGGCGATCACTAGGTGACTGGATCGCGCATTAACGGGGGCGGGCCAGGCGGCCCGGTGCGCCGCGGCAGCGGGACGGCGACGGAGCCAGCCGGCCGCCTGAGCATGCCATCCGGCGCGGATCCCCAGCACGGCGATGGCAGCCGGGGCACCCTTCCCGCCCGGGACGCCCTTCCCGCCCGGGACGCCCATCCCGCCCGGGACGTCCGGGGCGGCCAGGACGACGGGTTCCGCGAGTACGTGACCGCCCGGGGCCGCTCGCTGCTGCGGTCCGCCTACCTGCTGACCGGCAACCGGGCCGACGCGGAGGATCTCGTCCAGGCGGCGCTGGCCAAGACCTACCAGGCCTGGGACCGGATCGAGGACACCCGGGCCCTGGACGGGTACGTGCGCAAGGCGATGGTGAACACGCACATCTCCTGGTGGCGCCGCCGCCGGCTCGATGAGTACCCGACCGACGAGATCCCGGACCGGCCGGCCGCTGACCCTGGCCCCGGCAGCGACCTGCAGGACACGCTCCGGCGGGCGGTCGACCGGCTGCCGCAGCGGATGCGGGCGGCGGTGCTGCTGCGCTACTACGAGGACATGAGCGAGGCGGAGGTCGCCGCCGCGCTCGGCGTGAGCCTCGGCACGGTCAAGAGCACGGTATCGCGGGCGGTGGCCAAGCTCCGGATCGACGCCGAGCTGCTGGCCGAGTGACGGCCGGCGGCCGGGCGGCGAGTTTCCGGAGGCCGGCGCAGTGACGTGCAGGCGCCCGGCGTGGCACTATCCACCCAGGGACAATTCCAGCCGCCAGCGGCAGTTCCGGCGCATCGCTGGACCGCGGCCGGCGTGCACAGCAGGAGGTTGTCAGTGCGCAGCACGATGATGGACGTGCAGCTGACCGTGACGTCGCTGATGCGGTACGGCACGTCGGCCTACGGCGACCGCGAGGTCGTGACCTGTACCGGGGACGAGACGCGGCGCCAGTCCTACGCGGAGACCGGCGCCAGGGCCGCCCGGCTGGCGAATGCCCTGCGCAGCCTCGGCGTCGACGGCGACCAGCGGGTCGGCACGCTGATGTGGAACAACTCCGAGCACCTGGAGGCCTACCTGGCGGTGCCGTCGATGGGCGCGGTGCTGCACACCCTGAACCTGCGGCTGGATCCCGCGGTGATCGGCTACATCGCCACCCACGCCGGCGACGACGTGATCATCGCCGACGCGACGCTGGTCCCGCTGCTGGCGCGGGTGCTCCCGCACGCCCCGGCGGTCCGGCACGTACTGATCACCGGCAAACCCGGAGAACAGGGTGAAACGGATGGCCCGGCGCTGGCCGCCCTGGCCAGCCACGGCCCCGCGGTGCATTCCTACGAGGACCTGCTCGGGGCGCAGCCCGATTCTTTCGACTGGCCCGAGATCGACGAGCGGCTGGCCGCCGCGATGTGCTACACGAGCGGGACGACCGGGCACCCGAAGGGCGTCGTCTACAGTCACCGCTCGACATACCTGCACTCGCTGGGAATCTGCACGGGCAACGTCTTCGGGCTGTCCGAGCGGGACAAGGTGCTGCCGGTGGTGCCGATGTTCCACGCTAACGCCTGGGGGCTGGCCTACGCGGCGGTGCTGGCGGGCGCGGACCTGATCATGCCGGACCGGTTCCTGCATCCCGAGCCGCTGGTCCGGCTGATCGAGGCCGAGCGGCCGACGCTGGCCGGGGCGGTCCCGACGATCTGGACCGCGCTGCTGACGCACGTCCGGGCCCATGGCGGTGACCTGTCCTCGCTGCGGATCGTGCCGGTCGGCGGCTCCGCGGTCCCGCACGCGCTGCAGGAAGCCTACGAAAAGGAACTCGGGGTCCGGATCGTGCAGGCCTGGGGGATGACGGAGACCTCCCCGCTGGGCAGCGTCGCGCACCCGCCGGCCGGGACCCCGGCCGATGAGGCCTGGAAGTACCGGGACACCGCGGGCCGGCTGATGTGCGCGCTGGAAGGCAGGCTGGTCGGCGACGGCGGCGCGCTGCTGCCGCATGACGGCGAGGCGGTCGGCGAGGTCGAGGTCCGCGGCCCGTGGGTCACCGGGGCGTATTACCGGGACGACGACCCGGGCAAGTTCCGCGACGGCTGGCTGCGCACCGGCGATGTCGGGACCATCGACCGGCTCGGTTTCGTCACGCTGACCGACCGGGCCAAGGATGTGATCAAGTCGGGCGGCGAGTGGATCTCCTCGATGATGCTGGAGAACGCGCTGATGGCCCATCCCGACGTCGCCGAGGCAGCGGTCATCGGGGTGCCGGACGAGAAGTGGGGCGAGCGGCCGCTGGCCGCCGTGGTGATCCGGGACGGCGCGTCGGTCAGCGCCGCGGATCTGCGGGAGTTCCTCAGCTGCGGGATGCCCCGCTGGCAGCTTCCGGAGCGGTGGTCGTTCATCGCCGAGGTGCCCAAGACCAGCGTCGGCAAGTTCGCCAAGACCCGGATCCGGGAAGCCTACGCGCGCGGCGACTACACGGTGATCGAGGCGCGCTAGCCTCGTGGTTCAGCCGGTCATCGCTAACGCGAAGGCCGCGATGACCGCTGCGCAGATCAGGATGACGATGATGCGGGCGCGGTTAAGCTGGCCCTCGTTCACGGTGCCCCCCCCAAGTGGGTTGTGTCCGGCAAGCAACCAGCATGATGCCGTTAGCGTGCATTGGCGAGGTCATTGCAGCATCTCACGGGAGTAAAGTTCGCGGCCCGGCGGCCAGCGTGTGACCACTGTTGAAGACGGGTGGGCTGGTGCCGGTGACGCGTCAAAGGTCGCCTGAAGCCGGGACCCCGCGCTACCGCGCGGGGTCCCGGCTTCATTCAGCGGAGGCTCGGGGATTTGAACCCCGGATGGGCGCGAACCCAAACCGCATTAGCAGTGCGGCGCCATAGACCGGACTAGGCGAAGCCTCCTGGCGACCTGACGGCCGGCACTCAGGGTACTCCTGCGGCCGGAGACGCGGCAAAGCACCGCGGCGCGGCTAGTCCTCGTTGGGGTCGGTGTTCGGGTTGGCGCCGCCATCGGCCATGTCGTCCTCGAAGCTGACCGACGGCGGCGGGGCCTTGCCCGAGCCGTCGCAGTTCGGGCAGGTGAAGGCGCGCAGCCTGCCCTCCTCGGCCAGCACCACGTTGCCGCTGCCGTTGCACATCTTGCAGTCCGGTGTCGTCGCCGGCCAGAGCATCTCGCAGACTTCGAGATAGAGGTGCTCGGGGTAGGGCAGGTAAGGAATCGTGGACAGCGCCTGGTCCTGGCCGGCCGACTCGACGATGAACTCGCCGTAGCCGAGCACCCGGCCGGCGAAGGTCCGCTGGAAGCTCATGTCCGTGACCTTGCCCAGCGGCATCATCCCGACCTTGCGGGTGAGTATGCCGCTGGTCAGCATCATCCGCTGCGAGGTCACCACGAAGTAGTCGACGGCCCAGTTGGTCGCCTGCCAGATCAGGTTCAGCGCGAGCCCGACCCAGAGCAGCCATACCAGGTCGCGGGCCGGCGCGTTGCTGCGCAGCACGGTGGCGGTGAGCAGGAACGCCACGACCAGCCCGGCCACGGCCAGGGTAATCGGGAGTATCAGCACGGCCGGATGCTTGCGCACGGTAATGATCGGCTTCTCGCGCTCGCGCGGCAGCAGGTACCGGTCGACCGCGGCCGGCCCGGACGGCCGGGACCGGCCGCGCGCCTGTGTCATGGCGTCATCATGGCGTCAGAGGGAGTTGACGAACGTGGCCAGTGAGCTAGCGGCGGACTTCAGCACGTTGACGCCGGAGTGCAGGATGTTGGCGGCAGCGACTGGCTGGGTCGCCAGGTAGTAGATGATGAAGATGACGATCGCCCACTGGATAAGCTTCTTCAAATTCATACTCACCTCCCGCCGGGTATGGAACAACTGACACGGGCCGTTGGACGTAGCTTAACCCAGGGTAATTTCCAGGCCAATCTCCGCCAGCCGGAAACACCAAGGTAGCCGACTGGCGACCGCATATGGTCCGGCCACGCTGCCAACGGCCGGGAAAATTGGTGCAGACGAGCATTTGCGGGGATAGATTGGCGCTGAGTGGCTACGGTGAGTGCGTTCAACTTGCCTACCTGTAGCAGCTTTGCCCGCATCGGTCACTGCCTCACCGCGTCCCGGGGTCGAAGGGCGCACGGCCGCCGCCGGAATCTGACACCATTCCTTTCCTGGACGCCGCGCCGGTGGGGTGGACGATGACCGAGCTGAGCAGTAGCGACTTTTCCGTCGTCGTCTACCGCGAGGATGACATATGGGAGGCGGCGGTGCTGCCCGCCGCGTTCACCGCCCACCTGGATAGCCTCATCCACGCCCTGCGGCAGCAGCCGAGCGTCGGCGGCACGATCGGGCTCGCGGCCGTCGGCGACGACTTCTTCGTGGCCCTGCGGGTGCTCGGCCGGCAGGTGTCGGTCTTCCTGTCCGACCTCACCGCCTCGGTCGACTGGCCGCTGGCCCGCCAGGTGCTCGACTACCTGGACATCCCCGTCCCGGATGACGAGGACCTGGACCAGGTGCTGCCGGTCGGTGACCTGTCCATCTTCGCTGACCTGGGCATGGACGAGATGGAGCTCGGCGCGCTCGCCGGGGATCTCGACCTGTTCCCCGATGAGGTGCTGGCCAGCATCGCCAGGAGACTCGGCTTCGGGCCGGCCCTGGAGCGGGCGCTTGACGTCGCCATCGGCCCGGTCAGCTGACCGGCCTGCGGCGGCGGGCCCGATGACCACCGGTTACCTGGCTTCCTTCGAGCCCGCGATGCGGGCCGCGATCGCGCAGGCCGCCGCGGCCGGCGGCACCGACGTGCCGGTCGGCGCCGTGATCCTGGACCCGGCGGGCACCGCCATCGCGGGCGCGGGCAATCGCCGCGAGGCCGACCGGGATCCGACCGCGCATGCCGAGATCGTGGCGATCCGCGCCGCCGCGCGCGCGCTGGGCGACTGGCGGCTGGCCGGCTGCACGCTGGTCGTCACGCTCGAGCCGTGCACCATGTGTGCCGGCGCGATCCTGGCCGCCCGGCTGGGCCGGCTGGTCTTCGGGGCCGCCGACCCGCAGGCGGGCGCGGCCGGGTCGGTGTGGGATCCGCTGCACGACCGCAGGCTCGGCGGCGGCCTGGAGGTGATCGGCGGCGTGCTGGCCGGTGACTGCGGCGCGCTGCTGCGCGACTTCTTCGGGCGGCTCAGGGACTCCGGCCGGCCTGGCTGACCCGGCGGCCGGGCCCCGGCGGGCCGCAGCGCGGGCCGGGCCCGGTCAGGTAGGCTCAGCGGCGGTGGAGTCGCCTAGTGGCCGAGGGCGCACGCCTCGAAAGCGTGTGAAGGCGCAAGTCTTCCGTGGGTTCAAATCCCACCTCCACCGCCAGCAAGGCAACCGCGGCATAGCCGCCCGGCGCCCGTTAGTCCAGCTCAAGGACCCGCGCGTGCAGCACGAGGCGCTGATGCAGGGCCGCGCGGAGCGCCCGGTGCAGGCCGTCTTCGAGGTAGAGCTCCCCCCGCCAGCGGATCACGTGCGGGAACAGGTCGCCGTAGAAGGTCGAGTCCTGGGCCAGCACCTGCTGCAGGTCAAGCACGTTCTTGGTGGTGATGAGCTGGTCCAGCCGGACCGGCCGGGGCGGTATCTCGGCCCATTCGCGCGAACTCCGGGCATGATCGGGATAGGGGCGTCCCTCTCCGACCTGCTTGAAGATCACAGCCGAAGTCTAGATCAGGCAGGCAAGGCCCGCTGCCGACAATCCCGTCACTGCGGGCGGCCCGCGGGGCGCTCACGGCGGCAGTTATCTGCGCTGCCGGATCCACTCGATATGCCCAGCTGGCAGCCGATGCCATCGCCCGCGGTGACCGGAAAAGCCGGTTCCCGCGGAGCCGGGCGTGCGCGAAGCGGCAACATCGCGCTGCTGCGCTGTTACGCTCAGCCATCGTGCAGTCGCTGTCAGACAGCGTTGAAATTCCTGGGAGGGTGCTCACCACGATGTGGCTGACTAGTGTCGATCCGGCCACCCGCTGCGCCGACGTCGTCGCCTACCGTGGCGCGGTCACCGATCTGCTGGCCGAGGTGGCCTGCCGCGGCGGGGTTCATGATCCGGCCGCCGCTGGCGCGGTGCTGGCTGAGCGGCTCGGCGAGCCGGACTTTGCCACGGTGCTGTCCGCGACCCCGAACGGGCTGGCCGGCTCGGTCCGCCAGCTCGCCGCCGAGGTCCGCAGCTTCCGGCCGAGCAGCCGCAGCTCGGCCGCCGACCTGCTCGCGATCATCCGCATCTACCTGTTCGCCCAGATCGATGCCATGTGGTGGGGGCGGCTGCCGATGTACCCGACCGATGGCGCGGTGCTCGGCTCCGCCGACCTGGTTGACCTCGAACCGCTGCGCCGGGATGGCCTGCTCGGATTCCGCTACCGGCGGCAGGCCGAGGCGCTGCTGACCCGGGCCGCACGCTCGGCGGAACGGCGGGCGCTGCCGGACCGGACCCCGCGCACCGCGGGCCTGCGGTTCAGCCGCACCCGGCCGGAGGCGGTCGTGCTGCTCAACCAGCTCGCAGCCGAGTTCGCGGCGGCCGCGCCGGCGGGCACGCCGCCGTTGTGGGTGACCAGCCTGGTGCGCAGCGTCGCGCACCAGCGGCACCTGCGCAGGCTCGGCTACTCGGCCATGCAGCCCAGCTCGCACTGCTCCGGTTACGCGATGGACATCGAGATCTCCTGGTTCCGGCGGTTCGACGCGCACCGGACGCTGCAATCGCTGCTGCTCGACCGCCAGGGCGCGGGAGACATCAATGTCATCGACGAGGGGCAGGCCTGGCATGTGTGCATCAGCCCGGCCGCGGCGGCCGGGCTGCGCCGCGGCTTCGAGGCGGAGATGGGCGGCCGGTAACCGTGTGCGGCATTGCGCTCATCCTCGGCCCGGGTGCCGACGCCGGCGAGTTCCGCAAGATGCTGAGCTCGCTTGCGCAGCGCGGCGAGGTGGAGGAGACCCTGTGCGCTGACGACCTGCTCGCCGGGACGCAGCGGCTGCGGATCGTGGACCGCCGGCGCGCGGTCCAGCCGTGGGTATCGCCCGACGGCCGGTGGGTTCTCTGCCTCAACGGCGAGATCTTCAACCACCGCGAGCTCCGCGCCGAGCTTGCCGTCCTCGGCCGTGACTTCCGCACCGCCTGCGACACCGAGGTCCTGTCGACCGCGTTCATGCAGTGGGGCGAGGGCGCGGTGCGCAGGCTGCGGGGCGAGTTCGCCCTCGCGATCGCCGACCGCGCCGGAGGCTGCGTCTACCTGGCCAGGGATCCGCTCGGGGTAAAGCCGCTGTACTGGTCCCGCAGCAACGGCTGCCTGCTGGTCGCATCGGAGATCAAGGCGCTGGTGCCGGCCGGCGGCCCGGTGACGGAGGTGCCGCCGGGGCATCATGGCTGGGCCGAGCCGGCCGCCGGGCCCGATCTCGTGCCGTATGCCGGCCCGCTGGGGCCCGGGCAGGACCTGCCGCAGATCGAGGATCCGGACGAGGCGGCGAAGCTCGTCCGGGCCGCCTTCGAAGACAGCGTCAGGGTCCGGGTGGACACCGACCTGACCGTCGGGGTCATCCTGTCCGGCGGCCTGGACAGCTCGCTCGTGCTGCTGCACGCCCAGGACATGCACCCCGACTGCGTCGCCGTGACGATCGGCGCTCCCGGCAGCGAGGACGTGGCGCACGCCCGGCGGCTGACCGCGGAGTTCGGCATCCCGCACGAGGTTATCGAGCTGCGGCCGGGTGACTTGCGGCTGGACGACATCAAGGAGGCCATCCGGCTGTCCGAGCTGACCGAGTACGGCGACATCATCAACGCCGTGGTGTCCGTCCCGCTGTTCCGCCGGGTGCACGAGCTTGGCATCAAGGTCGTGCTGACCGGCGACGGCTCCGACGAGCTGTTCGGCGGCTATTCCATGTACGAGCGGATCGGGCCGGGCGGCGCGCGGCGGCTATTCCAGCACAAGATCCGTAACCTGTGCCGCACCGAGCTGCAGCGGGTCGACCGCACCAGCATGGCCTGCGCGGTGGAGGCACGGGTGCCGTTCCTCGACCTGCCGCTCGTCGAGCTGGCCATGCGGCTGCCGATGGATCTCAAGGTCCGCGACGGCCAGGAGAAGTGGATCCTGCGCGAGGCGTTCGCCGGCCTGCTGCCCGATTACATCCGCGGGCGGCCGAAGAACCCGATGTCGCATTCGTCCGGCCTGCACGAGCGGGCCAGGCTCTACCGCCCGCTGTTCGCCCGCATCCACCGCTCGTTCGGCTATGACCTGCTGGAGCCCGTGCGGCGGGATTTCTCCGCCGTGCTCGAGCAGTGCGGCCACGACCTGGACCGGGCGATCGCGGAGGGCGCCGCGCGGCCGGACTACAGCCTGCGGGAGCACGTCCGGGATCTGGCCGGCGCAGTCCGGTGGAACGCGGCGCCGGCCGCCCGCCGGGCGGTGCGGGCCTGCCGGCACTGACACCGGCTGCCTCGGCCGCCCGCCGGGATCAGCGCGTCGCCGAGATCCCTGCCCGCAGCGCGCCCCGCCGGGCGGTGGCCCGGCTGGCCATGGCGGGCCGCGCGGGGACGGTGGCTGGCCGCGCCGTGGCGGCCTGGCCGGGCCGCTCATCCGGGTGCCTGAGGACAAGCCACATCGGGATGCCGGCGATGGCGAGGAACGCCAGGACGCCCATCGGGATGTTCAGCCATAGCCAGTTCACGGTGCATACCTCCGTCGATAGGGCCGGCCTCGTCCCGGCCGGCTGTTACTGACAGCGTCGCGGGCCAGGCTCTGCCGGACGCCGGCGGAACTTCTGCGGCTGCTATGAGCCGGCGGGCCGGCTGCGCCGGGCGCCGTCCGGCGGTACGGGATGATGTTCCCGGGGTTATCCGGCACCGGGGCGCGGCCGCCCGGGCCGCCGCCGTTAGCCGCCCGCCGCGCTGGCATCGTCCCGGAGGAGCAGCCATGAACAGAGTCGTAACCGGCTATGACGAGAACGGTGACCCGGCGATCATCCGGCAGGGCGAGCCGCCGGTCGTCATCCGGGCCGGCCGGTACGTCACCACCGAACTCTGGGTAACGGACGCCACTCCGCCACGGGCGGCCAGCACGGACACCTCGACCCGGGCCTGGCAGCTGGAGCCGCCGCCCGGCGGCTCCTGCTTCCGGATCGTCGAGATCGCCGCGGCCGGGGCCGGCCACGAGGGCGGCGGTCAGGACGGCCAGGGCGAGGCCGGCGGCCCGGACGCCGCGGGCGGCGACTTCCAGGACGCGCACGCGACCGGCACGCTGGACTACGTCACCGTGCTGCGCGGCGAAGTGGTGCTCGTGGTCGGCGGGTCCGAGATCACCTTGCGCCCCGGGGACTCGGTGGTACAGCAGCCAGGCGTCCCGCACGACTGGCAGAACCGGTCGGCCGAGCGGGCCGTCATGGCCGGCGTGCTGCTCAGCGCCCGCTAGCGACCAGTCATGGCCGGCTCGGGAACGGGCAGGCTGCCGCTGACCGTGGTGCCGAGACCGGGCGCGGAGCTGATCCGCAGGGTGCCCCCGGCGGCGGCCAGCCGGTCAGCCATGCCCTGCAGGCCGGTGCCATGGCCGGCGCTCACGGCGTCAAAGCCGGCCCCGTCGTCGGTGACCGCGAACTCCAGCTGGCCGCCGGCGCAGCACAGGGCGACGGTGGCCCGGGAGGCGCGGGCGTACTTGGCGACGTTCTGCAGCGCCTCCAGGGCGCAGAAGTAGACGGCGGCCTCGGTCTCCCGCGGGTACCGGCCGATGCCGTCGGCCTCGACCAGGACCGGCAGCGGGGCCCGGCCGGCCTGCGCCCGCAGGGCCGGCCCGAGGCCCTGGTCGGCCAGCAGCGGCGGGTAGATCCCGCGGGCCAGCGCCCGCAGGTCGTCGACCGCCGCGCGCAGCCCGGTCCGCAGCCGGCCGGAGATCAGCCTGACCTCGCCGGGGTCCGCGGCGGCCTCCTCCAGCAGGCTGAGCTGGACCGTCAGCGCGACGAGCTGCTGCTGGGCGCCGTCATGCAGGTTCCGCTCGATCCGCTGCCGCTCCTCATCCTGCGCCCGCACCAGCCGCCGCCGGGACGCCCGCAGGTCATCGATCGTGGCCTGCAGCTCGGCGGTCAGCCGGACGTTGCGAAGCACCAGGCCGGCCTGCGACGCCAGGTGCGCCAGCAGCTTGTCCTCGGCGGCGGACACCGGCTCGTTCCGCGGCTTCTGCACGGTCAGCGCGCCGAGCAGCTCGCCGCCGTGCCGGACCGCGATCCCCCGGGTCGCCGCGCTGAAGGCCGGCAGCCCGGCATCGCCGGTGACCAGGACGGCCGCGGGCGGGTCGGATCCGCGCGGCCAGGTCGCCCGCGGCCGCAGCTCCGCCCCGACCCGGACCCAGACCTCGACCCGCACCGCGCCTGCCGCGCCGGCCAGCACGGATGCCATCCGGTCGAGCGCTACGTCGAAGTCCAGCTGACCGGCCATGTCCTGGGCGAAGTCGGCGAGCACCTGGTAGGGCGTGGCCCGCTCGCCGTACACCAGCCGGTTGGCGATGCGCTGGGCCCGCTGCCGGGCGGGCTGGAACAGCAGGGCCACCGCGACGGCCGCGGCGACCGTCAGCACCGGGCCGCGCTGCCCGGCCAGCGCCCCGATGCCCAGCACGATGCCGGCGTACACGCCGGTGAGCCCGGCCGAGACCAGGCCGTAGACGACCGTGCGGTTAATGATGACGTCGATCTCGTACAGCCGGTACTTCAGGATCCCGACCGTGATCGCGGCCGGCAGCCCGAACAGCGCGATGATGGCCGTCCCCTGGTACGCGGCGGCGGTGACGACCGGGATCTTCCCGTGATCCGCCACTATCCCCACGATCGCGACCAGCTGGAGCAGGGCGAACGCGGCGCCGGCCAGCGCCACCCAGTTGAGCTGCCGCCGCAGCTCGGCGCCGCCGGCCCGGTAGCGCAGCACCAGTGACACCGCCGCCGCGCCCAGGAACAGCACCGACAGCAGCGTGAGGGAGTTGAAGTTGTCGAAGGGAACCGAGGGCAGGAGGCGGCCGGCGGCCGGGACGGCGAACGGGTTCCGGTAGATGAGCGAGATACCGCCGGGCGCCGGCAGCCCCACCGGCCGGGGTACCACGATGAAGCCGGCCAGCAGTACCACCATCGCCAGCAGGTTGAATGTCACGACCGGGCGCCAGCGCGGCGACGGCAGGGTGCCGGACGGGAACAGCAGCAGCGCGAGGGCCAGCGCCGCGACAATCGGGAAGAAGGCCCACTCGGCCACCGCGCCGACCTGCCGGGCGGCCGGCAGCGCACCCGGGTGGACCGTGACCCCGGCCACCGCGTAGGCCGAGGCCAGGCAGATGAAGGCCAGGCCGGCTCCCTCGCTGAGCAGCAGCCAGCCGATCGGGTTGCGCACCCGGCGGTAGATCAGCGCCCCGATGGTGGCATACCCGGCGGCTGCGACCGCGGCCCCCAGGTTCGAGAAGGCGTCGTTCGGCTTGAGGCCACTCCAGGCGACCACGGTCAGCACGGCCCCGGCCACGGCGATCAGCACCGTCCCGGCCCACCAGGCGTCGATGCGCCGGTTACCTGGCGGTCCCGGCGGAGCGGTCCGCGTCGCGGCCCGCGCATCGGCCGGGTGGCTCTCCGCGCTGGCCGTCATGGCCGGGCCGGTCACGATCGCGGTCGGCGGGCCGACGCGTACAGGGCGGCGGCGATGCCCAGGATGAGCAGCCCGTCCAGCGCGTGCAGGCCGCCGTACAGCGCGTGGTCATCGGCGAGGCCGGCGAGCAGGCTCTGCACGAAGGACGTCAGCACGACCAGGATCGCCGACGCGGTGATCGCGCGCTTTCCCGGCCGGGCGATCACCGCCAGCAGCAGGATCAGCAGCGCGATGCCACCCAGCGTGAACCCGACCGCGCGGTGCGGGGCGAAGGCGCTGTCGGTACCGCCGGCCCGGTCGTTACCGTGAAGGCGCCCAGCCCGGCCAGGAAGATCTGGGCCACCCCGAGCAGCAGGAATCCGGCCAGCAGCCAGCGGTAGCCGCGGAAGGCGACCCGGCGCAGCCCGGTGCGGGGGATGCCGGTCACGTTCTGTGAGCCGACGGTGGCAGCCTCGTTACCAATCATCTTTCATCGCTCCTCGTCCGGGATCACGCTGCGAACGCTAGGACCGCAGCGGGCGGCCGGAAACGGTGCTAGCCGCCGGGCCGGGGTAAGGCTGCCCGCCACCGGCAGTGCGGCCCTCCTCCTATCCGGCCGCGCCCGGCCAGGTCACACTGGGCCTATGCGGGCTGTCTGCATCGTGCTGGCGGCCGTCGGCGGCTGCGCGATGGCCGCGGCTATCGCGATCGAGCTGGCCCGGGGCAACCCGGCCGGCGTTGGCTGGGTGGTGGTCGGCCCGGCGGGGCCGTTCTACGCTGCCGGGCTGATCGGCGTGGTCCGCCGGCCGGGCAACCGCGTCGCGGCCTGGCTGCTCGCGTGCGGTGCGACGTTCATGCTGAGCGTCTGCCTCGGGGACATCCTGGGGGACGGGCTGCCGGCCATGACTGGCTTTTCAGCCTGGCTGGTGGTGGTGGCAGCGGAGATCGCGAGCAACGCCAGCGTCGTCGCCGGGATCGGGCTGATCGGGCTGTTCCCCACCGGGATCCCGCAGCGGCGGGGCGAGCGCTGGGTGCTCCGCAGCACTGCGGCCATGGCGGTGGCGCTGCCGCTGCTGGTGGAAATGACCAGCCCTGCGCCGCCCACGGATCTGTTCGGCTACGCGGGTGAGCCTGCCATCGCGAGCCCGCTGTACCTGCCCGCTGCCCGTCCGGCCGAACCGGCCGTCGTCGGCCTGCACCACGCGTTCACCGCCCTGACCGTGCTCGGGGTGATCATGCTGTACCTGCGGTACCGGCGGTCGGCTGCCGAGGACCGCCGCCGGATCCGGTTCCTGCTGGTCGGTGCGGTGGCTGCGATGGTGGTTTTCGGAGCGCTCGTCGCGGTTGCGCTGGCCGCCCCGCAGCCCAGCCTGTTCGAGGACGTGGCCATCTTCGTCCTCTGGGTGCTCGGCGTTGTGCTCGTGCTTGGCTCGCTGGTCCTTCCGCTGTCCCAGGGGGTCCTGGGCATCGATCAGTCGGCCCGGCGGTCCGTGGTCTACCGGGCGCTGTGGCTGGTGATCACGGTGGCTTACCTGGCCGCCGCCGCCACCCTCGGGCTGCTGGCCAGTCATGTCCTGTCGGCCGGGCCGGCGGTCCTGCTGGCCGTAGCGGCCACGCTGGCGTTTCAGCCGGTGCAGCGCAGGCTGGAACGGCTGGCGGACCGGTGGGTGTTCGGGGACCGGCTGGACAGTTACGAAGTGCTCAGCCGGTTCGGTTCGATGCTGGAAGCGGCACCCGGGCCGGCCGACACGCTGCCCAGGCTCGCCGACGCGATCCGCCGCGGGCTCGGTCTGCAATGGGCCCGGGTGCGCCTGGACCCCGGAGCACCGGGCGGCTCCGCGCCGCTGGCCGGCGCGGCCGGGATCGGTCCGGCGGACGTGGCTGAACCGGCGCTGGTGGTGCCGCTCACCAGCGCCGGGACCGTCCTCGGGCAGATCGAGTGCGGCCCCCGCCGGGATGGGCCGCTGCTGGACGAGGACCGGCGCCTGCTGGCCAGCCTGGCCGGCCAGGCCGCCACGGCCGTGCGCAACCTGCACCTGGCCGCGGAGCTAAGCGCCCGGCTTGCGACCATACGCCAGCAGGCAGCGGAGCTGACCGCCTCGCGGGCCCGGGTGGCGCTGGCCCAGGACGCCGAGCGGCAGCGCATCCAGCGGGACCTGCACGACGGCGTCCAGCAGGACGTGGTGGTGCTGACGGCCAAGCTGGCGCTGGCCCGGGAGCGGCTGCGCCGCGGCGACCAGCGGGCCGACGAGCTCGCTCGCCGAACTGCAGCGGGATCTGGGCGACCTGCTCGGTCACCTGCGCGACTTCGCGCACACGATCCATCCGCCCGTGCTCGCCGACCAGGGACTGCTGGAGGCGATCGAGGCCCAGGCCGCGCGGCTGCCGGTCGAGGTCATGATCGAGGCCGACACCGCATTGCGCGGCGTCCGCTATCCGCAGCACGTCGAAGCCGCCACCTGGTTCGTCGTCGCGGAGGCGCTGACCAACGCGGTCAAGCACGCCCGGGCCAGCCGGGTGCTCGTCGCGCTGACCCAGCCGAACGGGAGCCTGGCGGTGGAAGTCCGGGACGACGGCTGCGGGTTCGACCCGGCCGGCGTCCGGGGCCTGGGCCTGGCCAGCCTGGCCGACCGGATATCCATCGTGAACGGAGTCTTGCGCATCGACAGCGGACCAGGCCGCGGCACCACGCTGCGCGCCGAGGTCCCGCTGGCGACGGCTGAGGCCGCAGGCCCGGGCATGGCGGCGGCGGATGACTGAGCCGCTGCGCATCGTCATCGCCGACGACAACTACCTGGTCCGGGAGGGCACCCGGCGGCTGCTGGAAGACTCCGGCCAGGTCACGGTGCAGGCCGCGGTGGGCTCCGCGCCGGAACTGCTGGACGCGGTGCGCCGCGCCCGGCCCGATGCGGTACTGACCGATATCCGGATGCCGGCCGGCCGGCGGCCGGCCAGAGCGCCGGCCCCGCCATGGAAGGCATCGACGCGGCGCACAGCATAAAGGAGACGGCTCCCGGCGTAGGCGTCGTGATCCTCTCCCAGTACGCCGACGAGTCGTACGCCTTCGAGCTGTTCCGGGACGGCACCGCGGGGCTCGCGTACCTGCTCAAGGACCGGGTTGGTGACCTACGCCAGCTGCTTTCCGCGCTGCGCGAGGTAGCGGCGGGCGGATCGGTGATCGATCCGCAGGTCGTCGACGCGCTGGTCACCCGGCGGGTCCGGCTGCGCGAGTCGCCGCTGGCCCGGCTCACCCCGCGCGAGCTAGAAGTGCTGCAGGAAATGGCCCAGGGCCGCGGGAACGCCGGCATCGCGCAGAACCTGCACCTGTCCGAGTCGTCGATCGAGAAAAACGTCAACGCGATCTTCGCCAAGCTCGACCTGGCCAGCGAGCAGCTCGGTGCACCGGCGGGTAGCCGCGGTCCTGACGTTCCTGCGCGACGCCGGCCTGCGCCAGCCGGGGGAAATGCCGCAGAAGTAACGGCGGCCAGCCACACCCGGCCCGGCGGCTAGCCCGGTGTCCGGGCGCACGTCGCGGCCCTAGCGTGCACGACATGGGCACGTCAGCGCGAAAGGGCTGGGCTGATGGATGTGATCGTACGCGCTCGCGGCGTCCGGAAGGCTTACCGCAACGGCAGCGAGGTGGCAGTCCTCAAGGGCGTCGACCTCGATATCTCGGCTGGCGAGATCGTGGCCATCACGGGACCTTCCGGGTCAGGCAAGACGACGCTGCTGAACTGCCTGTCCGGCCTGGAGTCGATCGACGGCGGGGAGATCCTGCTAGCCGGATGGAACCTGGCGGCGGGCAAGGACCGGCAGCGGACCGCGTACCGGGCCAGGAACATGGGATTCGTGTTCCAGGCGTTCCATCTCTTGCCGGTGCTCAGCGCGGCGGAAAACGTCGAGCTTCCGCTGCTGCTGGCGGGGGTGCGTGGCCGGCAGGTCCGGGACCGGGCGATGCAGATGCTTGACCTGGTGGGGCTGGCTGACCGGGCCCGGCACCGGCCCGGCCAGCTCTCCGGCGGCGAGCAGCAGCGGGTGGCAGTGGCCCGCGCGCTCGTGCACCGCCCGGCCGTGGTGTGGGCGGACGAGCCCACCGGGAATCTCGACGCCGAGGCCACCGCGGCGGTGATGGCGCTGATCACGCGGCTGAACGGCAAGGGCCAGACCATCGTCATGGTGACCCATGACCCGCTGATCGCGGCCACGGCGGGCCGGATAGTCCGGATGCGCGACGGGCGGATCGACGCCGCGGGCACGAGCGCCGGGCCGGTCCCGGCCGGGCGCGCCGAGCCGGCGGCGCCGGGCCAGGCGGCGGGGGCGAAGGCCCGGTGAGCCCGGTGATGCTCGCCGCGGCCGGCCTGTTCGTGGCCGGCTACGGGGCCGTCGCGATCTTCGCGCTCCGGCACCGGCACCTCGGGCGGCTGGCCATCCGCGAGGCGACCCGCCGCAAAGGCCAGGCCTGGCTGGTCGTGGCCGGCCTCATGGCGGGGACCGCGGCGATCACCGCGGCCCTCGTTGCGGCCGACTCGGTCGATGCCACCTCGCTCGACCTTGCGGTCCGGAACTGGGGTTTCGTGGACCTGACCGTGACCGCGGGCGGCGGGTTCTTCCCGCCCGGCATAGCCGCCCGGCTGGCGGCCGGGCCGGCCGTCGGCCGGGTGACGGACGGCGTCGCGGCGGGAATCGACCTGGCCGCATCCGTTTCCGACCTCGGCACGCGGCGGGCGGCGACGATCAGCCTGGTGGGGTTCGACCCGCGGTCACAGGCACCGTTCGGCGCTTACCGGCTGACCACCGGGCGCCGGACTACCGGGCCCGGCCTGTCGCCCGGCGGCGTGCTGCTGTCGCAGGTACTGGCGGACGAGCTCGGCGCCAGGGCCGGCGACCGGGTGCGGGTACGGCTGGGCGCCGCCGGGCCCGCTGGCAGCCGGGCCGGCGGCACCGCAGCGGACCTGCGGGTGGCCGGGATCGCCCGGGAGCAGGGGCCAGGGGGCTACACGCTGGGCCCGGCGGTGTTCGCGCCGCTGCGCACCGCGCAGCGGATCACCGGCACGAACCTGATCAACGTGGTCTGGATCTCCGCCCCCGGCGGGATCGGCGACAGCCTCGCCGCCGCCCGCCGGGCCGCGCCGGTCGTCCGGGACGCGGTCGCGGCACTCGGCTCACCGGTTCCGCTGCAGGTGCAGCAGGCCAAGGCCAGCGAAATCGGCAACGCCAGGACCGGATCGCTCATCTTCAGGTTCATGCTGCTCGGCATGAGCGCCCTGGTGGTGGCGGTCGGCGCCGGGCTCATCGCCAGCCTGATGGGGATGCTCGCCGAGGAGCGCCTGGCCGCCGCATGGCGTGCTGCGCGCGCTCGGCCTGACCCGGGCCCGGCTAGCTGGCCTGGCGGTGACCGAGGGAGCGCTGTACAGCCTGGTGGCCGGAGTCGCCGGGACGGTGGCCGGGGCTGCGGCCGGCGGCTCGTGGCCGCCAGGTTCGGCGACGTCTTCGCGGCGTACTCCGGGCCGGACTCCTACTCGCGGCTTTCCTTCGCGCTGCGGTGGCCGACGCTGGTGACCGCGTTTTCCACCGGTGCGGTGGTGGCGCTGGCGATTATCTTCGCCGCCTCCCGCCGGACCGCCCGGATGACCGCCGCCGCGGCGATCCGCGACCTGCCCGAGCCGCCGGCCGCCCGCACCGCGCGCCGCTGGCCGCGGCGGGTCCGGCTGGCGGGTGGCGCGGTCATCGGCTGCGCGGCCCTGGTCCCGCCCTACTTCCCCCGGCTCGCGGGCGGGATCCTGCTCATCCTGACGGCCTCGGCGCTGGCCCGCCCGCGGCTCCCGCCGCGCGGCCGTCTGACGCTCACCGGGCTGGCCCTCGCCGGGTGGTCACTCGTCATGATCGGCACGACCGAAGCGGGCGCCGACCCGACCGCGTTCATCCTGGCCTTCGTGGCGGCCGCGCTCACGTCGGTGTTCGGGCTGACGATCGTGGCCGCTGCCAACCTGCAGATCGCCGAGACAGCGGTCGGGCTGACCGGCAGCGCGTCGGCCGGGCTGCGGGCCATCCTGCGCCCGCCGCTGGCCTACCTGTCCCGCCGGCCGGTCCGCACCGGCCTCAGCACCGGGATGTTCGCGGTGGTGGTCGCGATGCTCACCCTGTTTGCGGTGTTCTACGTGATTGACCGGCCGGACTACCAGCAGTTCGGGAACGGCTACGACGTGCGGATCGAGTCGGCGGGCTCGGCCGTCATCCGGCTGCCGGAAGCCGTGCGAGCGGATGTCACACGGTCGGTCACGCTGCCCAGCCGCGGCTATACCGGCCCGGTGACCAGCAGCGACGCGTTCTCCAGCAGCGTACGCAGCTCCGTCCCGCTGCTGCAGGTGGGTCGCGGCGCGGCCGGGCACCCGCCGGTACGGCTAGCGGCGCGGGACAGCCGGTTCAGGACCGACGGCGCGGCCTGGGCGGCGGTGCTCCGGGATCCGTCGCTGATCATCTCCGACCTTGGCGCGCCCGGGCAGCGGCTCACCCTGCAGGGCAGCGCCGGGCCGGTGACGTTCACCATCGCGGGCTCGCCGCCGGCCGGCCTGCTGGACGGCGTGTTCGGGACCGCGCGCGCCTTCGTCCCGTTCCGGGCCGCGCCGCGGGGCGCGACCACGCTGCTCGGCCTCCGGGATCCGGCCCGGGCCGCCGCGGTGGCCCGGGCCGTCGAGCGGCTGTCGTTGGCCAGCGGCGTGGCCGCCGTGCCGGTCCGGGCGCTCGCTGACCGGGCCTACCGGGCCAGCCGGGCGCTGATCCTGGTCATCGACGTGCTGATGCGGATGGGCCTGGTCGTCGGCATCCTGGGCCTGGGCATCGTGGCCAGCCGCGTCGTGACGGAGCGCCGGGCCGTGATCGGCATCCTGCGGGCCATCGGGTACCAGCGCCGGAGCATCATCCTCGGGCTGCTGAGCGAATCCGCGGTCAGCGCCACCATCGGGGCGGCCGTCGGCATCGTCGCCGGGATCAGCATGGGGTACATGTTCTACCGGCAAAGCGGTTCCCGGCCAGGATTCGGCATCGACCTGGCCAGCGTCGGCGGCGTACTCGGGCTGATCTACCTGGCGGTGCTGCTGGTGACGCTGGCCCCGGCCTGGCGTGCGTCCCGGCTGCCGCCAGCCGAGGCAGTCCGGCGCACGGCGTAGCACCGGGCCCCGGCGAGCAGCGCAGTACTTACTGCATGCCGTAAGTACATTACGCAGTAAGTACTGTATTGCTGCCCGCGCTGCGCCGGTCAGAGCTCGAAGCGCGTGCCGACGGTGTTGGGGATGAACGCATCGCCGAACCGGGCGGCCAGCGCGTGCTGGGCCCGCCAGCCGGTGCAGTGCGCCGGCACGATGACGCCGGGCGCGAGCGCGCCGAGGTCATCGAGGACCCTCGGGATGAGGGGCTCGAAGACCGGGCCGCTGAGGTGGAATCCGCCGATCAGCGCGTAGAGCGGACGCTCGCGGGTCAGCCGCCGTGCGTACCGGCAGATGTTGACGACCCCGGCGTGGCCGCAGCCGGTGATCACGAGCAGCCCCTTGCCCCTGATGTCGACGATGAGCGCCTGCTCATCGAGCACCAGCGGGTCCGGTTGCCAGCGGCCGCCGATCCAGGCCTGCTGCGGCGGAAAGCCAGGCTCGTAGCCGGTGGTGCGCGGCACCTCGCCGGTCACCAGCACCGACCGGTCGAGCAGGAAGCTGGTGTGGCCCTCCTCGATCACGTCGAACCCGGCGCCGGCCAGCGCCCGGCGGCTGGTCGCCGGGATCTCCACCGGGTCGCGCCCGGGAATGGCCACCCGGCGGCGGAGCCAGAAATCCGGATGGATGAGCACCGGCAGGTTCCGCGCGCCCAGCTGCCGGATCAGGCCGTCCAGCCCGGTGGTGTGATCAAAGTGCCCGTGACTGCAGACGATCACCTCGATGCCGGACGGGTCGATCTCCAGGCGGCGCATGTTCTCGGTCACCCCGTCCGGGCTGGTTCCGGTGTCGAACAGGATCTGGTGCCGGGAACCGTTCCTGGATACGGTCACGAGCACCGAGAACCCGTGCTCGGCCAGCAGCGTATCCGGGACGGTGCCGCCTGCCATGGTCGCGGCCGGCCGCCGGCCGCCAGTCCAGGCCGGCGGGCGGCGGGCTGGCCCCTGATCCGGCATGAGCCGGTCGGTGACGTTGTCCATCAGGGTCGTCACGGTGACCGAGTCGACCGGCTCGAGATCGAACACGACGCCCGGCTCGAAGTCGTGCAGCACCTGCGGATCCGGGTAGTACGGCTGGCTGGCTGGCCTGCTATCGGTGCACATACTCCGATATCCTCGCTGGCCGGCCCGGTACCGGAAAGTCCTTGAATGAAATCCCGGGAGTGGTGTCGGATCGGGGCGGAGGTGTTCGTAGCAGGGGTGAGCGGCTGCCCGCGAGGGGGCGCCCCGGACCACAGGAGATGATCTTCAGATGCAGTACCTGGTTTCCGTGATCGATGACAAGAGCAATCCCGGCAGCACCGACAGGCAGCCTGCCATCAGCGCGTTCAACGAACGACTGATCGCCGGGGGCTACTGGGTTTTCGCGGGCGGACTCGCGGACACCGACGCGGCCACGGTCATCGACGACCGGGGCGGGCAGGCGGTGTTCAGCGACGGGCCTTTCGTGGAGTCGAAGGAGTACCTCGCCGGCGTCTGGGTGTGGGAGGCCCCCGATCTGGATGTGGCGCTCGGGCTCGCCGCCGAGGCGTCGAAGGTCTGCGATCGGAAGGTCGAGGTGCGGCCGTTCCTGTGATCGACGTCGAGGAGGCGGTCACCCGGGCCCACCACGAGGAGTGGGCCCGGGTGGTCGCCGCCCTGACCAGGCGTTTCGGTGATCTCGACATCGCCGAGGAGGCGGCGGCCGAGGCGTTCGCGACCGCCGTCGAGCGGTGGCCGGCCGA
Organism: uncultured Actinomycetes bacterium; assembly: GCA_963786975.1. Classification (GTDB taxonomy): domain Bacteria; phylum Actinomycetota; class Actinomycetes; order Streptosporangiales; family Streptosporangiaceae; genus Palsa-506. The sequence goes on from CAWBBE010000001.1 coordinate 830,235, forward strand.
TGGCGTGCCGCCCAACCCCGGCGCCTGGCTGACCACTACCGCCCACCGCAAGGCCATCGACCGGATCCGGCGCGAGAACAAGCGCGGGGACAAGCAGAAGGAGGCTCAGCTGGTGTACGACGACGACCCGCCCGAGCCTCCCGGCGCCATCGACGACGAGCGGCTCCGGCTGATCTTCACCTGCTGTCACCCGGCGCTCGCGCTGCAGACCCGCGTGGCGCTGACGCTGCGCATGGTCGGCGGCCTGACCGTGCCCGAGATCGCCCGCGCCTTCCTGGTGCCCGAGACCACCATGGGGCAGCGGATCACCCGCGCGAAGGCCAAGATCAAGGCGGCTCGCATCCCGTACCGGGTGCCGTCCGCGGAGGATCTCCCGGCACGCGTCTCCGGCGTGCTCGCCGTCCTGTACCTCGTCTTCAACGAGGGCTACCTGGCGACCGGCCCCGGCACCGATCCGGTACGTCATGACCTGACCGCCGAGGCGATCCGGCTCACTCGCCTGATCCGTGCCCTCCTGCCGGCCGACGGTGAGGTGGCCGGGCTGCTGGCACTGATGCTCCTCACCGAGGCCCGCCGCACCGCCCGGGTCTCGGCGAGCGGCGAACTGGTCACCCTCGCCGGGCAGGACCGCGGGGCCTGGGACGTGGCGCTGGTCGCCGAGGGTCACCGGCTGGTGCGCGAGCGCCTGGCCGCCGGGGTGGCTCCGGGCCGCTACCAGATCCTCGCGGCGATCAGCGCCGTGCACACCTCCGCCCGCGACGTACGCGACACCGACTGGTCGCAGGTCGTCGCCCTCTACGACCAGCTGGTCCGCCTCGACCCCTCGCCGGTCGTCGCCCTCAACCGGGCCATCGCGGTCGCCGAGATTGACGGCCCGCAGGCGGCACTGGCGGCCGTCGGCCGTCTTGCGGACACGCTGGCCGGCTACCACGCCTACCATGCGACCCGCGCCGACCTGCTGCGCCGGCTGGGCCGCAGCCAGGAATCGCGCGCGGCGTACGGCAAAGCCATCGAGCTGGCGGGCAACACCGCCGAGACCGCCTACCTGACCCGCCGCCGCGACCAGCTGGGGTAGCGCCCGTCGAGGACGGCCGCTGCCGGGTTCGCACTTTGAGACCTGCTGGTCACGATGGCGGGCGAGGCTGGGTGGCGGCGTTGTCGCGTCGCGGGAGGCGGACGGTGATGTCGAGGCCGCCGGTGGGGACGGCGGTGGCGTGCACGGTGCCGCCGTGCACGGCGGCGATCGATGAGACGAGGGCGAGGCCGAGACCGAAGCCGTCGTGGCGGGTGCGGTCGTCGAGCCGGGTGAACGGCAGGAACAGGCGTTCGACCTGGTCGGCGGGTACGACCTGCGCCGGTGTTGACGACGCGCAGGACGGAGTCGCCGTCGTCGGTGGTGGTCGAGATCGCGACGGTGCCGCCCGCGATGTTGTAGCGCTCGGCGTTGTCGAGCAGGTTGGCGACGAGCCGTTCGAGCAGCACTGCGTCGCCGGTCACCGGGGCTTCGTCGAGCGTGGTGGTCGTCGTGATGCCGTTGGCGGTACGTCCCTCGAGTGCGTCCTCGGCGACGGCGGCCAGGTCCAGCGGGTCGGTGAGGGCGCGCGCCTGATCGTTGCGCGCGAGTACCAGCAGTGCCTCGATGAGCCGCTCGGCGTGATCGACGGCCTGGCGGACGTCGGCGGCCATCGACACCAGCTCGTCGCGCGTCGGCTCCGGCTTGGCGAGGACGACGTCCATCGCGGTGCGCATGACGGTCAGCGGCGTGCGAAGCTCATGGCTGGCGTTGGCGATGAACTGCCGCTGGCTGGTGAACGCGCGGTCGAGCCGTTCGAGCATCGTGTCGAAGGTGTCGGCGAGCTCACGCAGCTCGTCGCGCGGGCCCTGCAGGGCGATGCGCTGGGACAGGTTCTGCTCGCTGGCCGCGCGGGCAGCTGCGGTGAGCCGGTGCACCGGCCGCAGGATGCGTCCGGCGACGATCCAGCCCGCGACCGCGGCGAGCAGCGTGACGCCGGCCAGGCTGAGCAGCGAGTAGGTCAGCAGGTGGGTGAGCGTCGTGCTGCGCTGCGCGGAGGCGCCGGCCTGGACGCCGTTGGCATACACCGCGGCGCACTTCTGCATGACGCTGGGCACGGCCGCGGTCTGCGCCGCCTGCGAGGCACTGCTCGATCGCTTGCTGGACCCGCCGCGGGATCCTGGCGGTCGTCGTGCTGTGCAAGGTGTGCGCGACCAGCAGGTAGGTGATCAATACCAGCGCGGCCCCGCCGAGCGCGAACAGCGACGCGTAGAGCAGCGTCAGCCGCGACCGGGCGCTGAGGTGGCTTCTCACAGCCGGTAGCCGACGCCGACGACGGTCTCGATCAGCGGCGGGTCGCCGAGCTTGCGCCGCAGCCGCCCGACGGTCACCGCGACCGTGTTGCTGAACGGGTCGGCGTGCGCGTCCCACACGTGTTCGAGCAGCTCCTCGGCGCTGACCGCAGCGCCGTCCGCGCCGGCCAGGCACTCCAGCACGCCGAACTCCTTGCGGGTCAGGGTCAGCGGGATGCCGGCGCGGCTGGCGCGGTGCCGCGCGCGATCGACCACCAGGTCGCCCCGCTGCACGACCGCGGGCGAGCCGGGTCCGCGCCGCCCCAGGGCGCGGATCCGCGCGATCAGCTCGCTGGAACGCGAACGGCTTGCCGAGGTAGTCATCGGCGCCCAGCTCCAGCCCGTCGACCCGGTCCTCGACGTCCGCGGCCGCGGTGAGCATCAGGATGCGGCTGGGCGAGCCGTCGCGCACCAGCCGCGCGGCAGACCCGGTCGCCGTGCACGGCCGGCAGGTCGCGGTCGAGCACGACCACGTCGTAGTCGGTGCTGGCCGTGCTCTCCAGCGCTGCCGCGCCGTCGTAGACCACGTCGACGGCGAAACCCGGCGTCGCGCAGACCCTCGCCGATCCGGTTGGCCAGCGCGACGTGATCCTCCACGACCAGCACCCGCACCTGCACATTGTGCGCCCGCCCGGATGACATCCGCCTAACAACCAGTGTTCGGCTGCGTGTCATCGGCTGCCTGCTAGACCGGGGAGGGCCGCGGCGCCGCGGACCACTCCGGACGGAGCAGCCCATGAAAGAGAAACCAGCGAGTCCCGGTGCGCACCGGCAGCCAGGCGCAGCCGCCACTCAGCCCCGAAGGAGGCATGATGAACGACAGCCTCGCGGCCTGCGCCGGCCACCGCGGGCACGGCCGCGGCCAGCGCGAACCGCGGCCGCCATCATCACCACGGCCGCCCTGGCCCTGCTGGCGGCCTGCGGCCGCAGCCCGTCATCCACCGGTTCGGCCGGCTCGACCGGGTGTGGGAAGGTCAGCGAACTCCCAGATCGGGATCAACTACGCCAGCTGCATGCGCTCGCACGGGGTGCCGAAATACCCCGACCCCGGCAGCAGCGATGAGCTGGCCAGCGGGTTGCCTAAGGTCAGCCTGCAGCAGCTCGGGGTCAGCAGTTCCCAGTACCAGGCGGCCCGGAACGGCTGTGCACACCTGCTCCCGGACGGCGGCCAGCAGACCCAGGCCCAGTCGCAGCAGGACCTGAACGCCATGCTGAGATACGCCCGGTGCATGCGCTCCCACGGCGTACCGAACTGGCCCGACCCCACCTACGACTCCACCGCAGGCTGGGGTTTCAATCTGGTCCACGTGCACGGCTTCGACCCGAATTCGATGCAGACCGAAAACAAGATGAACGAATGCAACCGCATGCTGCCCCCAGGCATAGGAGTCCCACTGAGCCGCCCGGGGCGGCCCGGCTGAACAGTGGCTCAAGTTGACGGAACCGTCGCCCGCGGACAACGAGAAGCGGAACGGCCCTGAGGGAGATGCCATGAGTGCCAGGGCAATACCGGCGACAAGCGGACGTGCCGAGTCCGCCGGGCCCGGTGACCGGCGAGGCCGGCGCCGGTGGATGACGGTCACGGTGGCGGGTGTGGTGGTGGTGCTGGCCGCGAGCGCGGTGTGGCTGGCGGCCCGGTTCGGCGCCCGCGGCCCGTCCGGTTCGGGGAACGCCGCCAGCCTGTATGGCACCACAACGCAGACCGTGAAGCGGGAGACGCTGTCGGCGCAGACCACGCTGAGCGCGACGCTGGGGTATGCCGGGTCCTACCCGGTGAGCGTGCCGTCGTCCGGCTCTTCCGGGTCGTCGGCCAGGTTCACCTGGCTGCCAAGAGCAGGCCGGGTGGTCCGGCAGGGCCAGGTCCTCTACCGGACCGATAACGGCGTGCCGGCGTACCTGCTGTACGGGAGGGTGCCGGCCTGGCGGGAGCTGGCGGAGGGAATGCGCGGGGCGGATGTGGCCCAGCTCAACCGTGACCTGGTGGCCCTCGGGTATTCGGGCAGCGCGTATATCGCCGCGCTGGGCTGGGATTACTTCTCCTGGGACACCAGGTACGGGCTGGAGCGGCTGCAGGCGAAGCTGGGGCTGGAGCGGACCGGGACGCTGCCGCTGGAGCAGGCGGTGTTCCAGCCGCGGGCGCTGCGGGTGACCGCGGTGCGCGCGTCGCTGGGCGGCGCGGCGCGGGGGCCGGTGTTTTCCGCGACCTCCGCCCGGCACATGGTGTCGATCAGCCTGGACGCCGCCGACCAGTCGGAGGTGACCAAGGGCGATCCGGTGACGATCACGCTGCCGGACGGGTCGGTGACGCCGGGGGTGATCTGGTCGGTCGGCAGGGTCGCCACCGGGCATGGCAGCTCGGCGAAGATCAGCGTGCAGGTGCGGCTGCGCCGTCCGGGGACGGCGGGGCACCTGGACCAGGCGCCGGTGACGGTGAACATCACCACCAGCCGGGTGCGCGACGTGCTGGCGGTGCCGGTGGCAGCGCTGGTGGCCCGGCCGGGCAGGTATGCGGTCGAGGTCGTCGGCCCAGGCGGCGGGCATCGCCTGGTACGGGTGACACCGGGCCTGTTCGATGACGCGGCCGGACTGGTCCAGGTCACCGGGCCGGGCCTGGCCGCCGGGCAGCGCGTCATAGTGCCGACGTCATGAACGGCGCGCCGGCCGTGCCTTCTGGCCCGGTCCCGTCCCTGGCCGACCGCCCGGGAAGGGTGCTGGAGCTGGATGCGGTGACCAAGATCTACCCGAGCCGGCCGCCGGTGACCGCGCTGGCCGGGGTGAGCTTCACGGTGAGAGCCGGGGAGCTGGTCGCGGTGCTGGGCCCGTCGGGGTCGGGGAAGACCACGCTGCTGCATCTGGCCGGGACCTTGGACAAGCCGACCTCCGGCACGGTGCGGGTCACCGGCCTGGACGTGGCCGCCTTGTCGGACCGGCAGCTGGCCGGGCTGCGGGCCGGGTCGGTCGGGTTCGTGTTCCAGCAGTTCTTCCTGGCCGAGCAGCAGACCGCGCTGGCCAACGTGGCCGGCGGGCTGCTGTATGCCGGATACGGCGCCGCCGAGCGCCGGGAGCGGGCCGCGGCCGCGCTGGAGCGGGTCGGGCTCGGCCACAAGCTGTCCGTGCGGCCCACCCGGCTGTCCGGGGGCGAGCGGCAGCGCGTCGCGATCGCCCGGGCGCTGGCCGGCTCCCCCGTGATCGTGCTGGCCGACGAGCCGACCGGGAACCTGGACCAGGCCACCGGCGCCGCGATCCTGGACCTGCTGGAAGACCTCAACTCCCGCGGGGCCACGATCGTGGTGGTCACCCACGACCAGGCCATCGCCGCCCGGACGCGCCGGCAGGTCGAGATGCTCGACGGGCGGATCGCCGCCGACAGCGGCGAAGCGGGCGAGTGGCTGGTGGCCCGCCCGCGGGCCGGGCCGGAGCCGGGCCGATGACCACGGCAATGCCTGCCGCCGGGCCGGGCTGGCCGGCGCCCGCGGCGCCAGCGCCGGCCCGGCTGCGGATCGCCGACCTGGCCCGGCTGGCCGCGGCGGGGCTGGCCACCCGCAAGCTGCGCGCCGCGCTGTCGGCTCTGGGGATCGCGATCGGGGTGGCCGCGATCGTCGCGGTGCTCGGATTGTCGTCCTCGTCGGCGGCGGGGCTGAACGCCGAGATCGCCGCGCTGGGGACCAACCTGCTCACCGTCCAGAACGGGCAGACCTTCGCCGGCCGGACCGCCGAGCTGCCCACGCCCGCCCCGGGGATGATCGCCCGGCTGCCCGGGGTCACGGCGGTGCAAGACACCGGGCAGGTCAACGGTGTCACCGCCTACAAGTCCCCCTACATCAACCCGATCGAAACCAATGCGCTCAGCGTGGACGCCGCCACCTTGGGCCTGCCCAGGGTGGCCAGCACCTCGCTCGCGCACGGCAGGTTCCTCAACGCCGCCACGGCCCGGGAACCCGTCTGCGTGCTGGGCGCGGCGGCCGCGCAGCGGATCGGCATCGACCGGATCTGGCCCGGCGAGCGGATCTGGGCCGGTGGCATGTGGTGCTACGTCACCGGGATCCTCAAGCCCGCGGTGCTGGCCCCCGACATCGACTCCAGCGTGCTGATCGGCTACCCGGCCGCCGAGAAGTACCTGGGCTTCGACGGGCATCCCTCCACCATCTACGTCAAGGCCGCCACCAGCCAGGTCCGGGCGGTGGACAACCTTCTGGCCGCCCAGGCCAACCCGGAAAACCCGTCCTATGTGAATGTGTCCCAGACGTCGGCCGCGCTCACCGCCCAGCTCAAGACCAAGGAGGCGTTCAATACCCTGTTCCTGGGCCTGGGCGCGGTGGCGCTGCTGGTCGGCGCGATCGGGGTGGCCAACATCATGGTCATCTCCGTCCTCGAACGCCGCTCCGAGATCGGGCTGCGCCGCGCCCTGGGCGCGACCAAGGGCCACATCCGCATCCAGTTCCTGTCCGAGGCGACCCTGCTCGCGGCCATCGGCGGCATCGCCGGCGTCGGCGCCGGCGCGGCGGCCACCGCCGTCTACGCCCGGCACAAGGGCTGGGCCACCGTCATCCCGCCCGCGGCGTGGGCCGGCGGCATCGCCGCCGCCGTGCTCATCGGCGCCCTGGCCGGCCTGCTCCCGGCGATCCGCGCCGCCCGCCTGTCCCCCACCGGGGCCCTGTGGAGCATCTGACCGGCCACATCCAGCGACCGCGCCCCAGCTGGGCGGGTCGTGCGGGCTTGCCGGAAGGAGGCATCTTTGCGCGGGTAGCGGACCGGGACCAGCCAGTCTCCCAGCGGCATGTCGCTTCCCGGCTCTGCCGCTTTCCCGGCGCTGCCGCCTGCCGTGCCGGGCGACGCATCGCCGCTGGTCAGAAGAGCGGAGGATAGGAGATTCGAACGCGGCCGACGGCATCAGGGGTGTTACCACGTGCCAGTGTCCGGGAGGGGGAGGGCGACGAGCCGGGCGGCTTCGTCAGCGGGGACGCCAAGCAGGCGGAGCTCGGCCTCGGTGAGCTGGTCGACTGTGGTCTCTGTGACGCGTTCCGGGTGCCGCTGGCACATCCGCAAGAGCCCGAGCATGCCGCCGGCCGTGGCGCTGAGCGCGATCTCGGCATCCGGCACGGTGAACCGGCCTGTGGTTTGCCCGGCCTGGATGTCGCGCACGGCGCGCGGCGCCAGGCCGGTGGGGATGTCCAGGATGTTCAGGCCGGTGCCGGTGAGGAACCCGGCGATGTCGGGGTGGGTCCAGCCGAGCCGCCCGGTGATTCGTGTGCCCACGGCGAACAGCTCCGCCGGGTCGGTGATGCCGGCGCTGGCGCGGTCGATCATCTGCCCCCAGCGTTCCAGCACCTCTTCCGCGGCGGTCTGGAACAGTTGCTCCTTGCTGTCGAAGTGGTTGTAGAACGACCCGAAGCCGATGTCGGCCTCTTCGGTGATCTCCTGAATACTCGCCCGGTCCCCGCGGCCCTCGGCGATCAGCCGCACCGCGGCGTCGATGAGAGCCTGCCGGGTCCGGGCCTTGCGCCGGTCCAGCCGCGATACCCGCGGGGCCCCCGCTGCCGCCTCTGCCATCACTGCCCCTTCTGCCGTTCCGCCGAGCACATTAGCGGCCACGTTCCCGGTCATAGCCAGCCCGTGGCCGCAGCCGCTGGCCGTCGCTCAAGACCATCTCGATGGATAGTTTTCATCAGTACTGATATTACATCACAGAATTGATTGTACGTGATGCGGAGCCGATGCGCATCTTGGCCTGCTGCGCCTTGGCTTCTTCCTTGCAGCGAGGCGGCTTGACGCCTTCATCCCGCTGCCTGCTGCTGTACGGGGCCGGCCGCGGTGATCGGGCCGGGAGCGTGACCGTCCCGCTGAACATGCGCCCTGGGCCTGTTCGCCGCCGCAGGCGCCGGCTAGCAGGTCACGGCGCGCACTCAGACGTCTTCGGGGTATGCGGGCCAGCTGTGCCCGGTGGCGGGCAGCCGATTGCCGGACCCCCGGGCTGCTGCCGGTTAATGCAGCCCAGCCGGGAAACCTGTGGATCCGGCCCGGAGATGACCTGGCCGGGCGGAAGGTACCCAGAGCGGCAGTCGCTCTGGGTACCCAGGTCCGGTGCCTGCCCGGGGATCTGCGTGATGTCATGGGCGGTGCTTTCAGCACGCTTTCCACACCTGCTCCGACCGTTGTGACGGTGGCTCAGGCTGGCGACCGGGCTTGGCTTAGGCCACGGTCCGTTGCGGCACGGCGGACTGCAGGGTCTTGCCGGTCTGGCGCAGTTCGGTGCCCTGCATGAACGTCCAGGCTCCGTAGATCAGGTTGAACAGGCCGAACAGCAGCGCGAGGGTGATCGCGCCCATGCCGGGGCGGGCGAACAGCACTACGCCGAACGCGACCGAGACCAGCCCGCCCAGGATGAACAGTGCCCGCGTCCCGGCGGCCTCGCCGGCACGGAACGCGGCGAAGATCTCGAACACGCCGGTGATGACGGCCCAGCTGCCCACGATCAGCACCAGGACGAGCGCGGTGGGCCCCGGCCAGGCCAGCGCGATCGCCCCGGCGGCCAGGTCGAGCAGCCCGAGCAGCAGGTGCCCCACGACTGGACCGGCGTTGCGGCTGCTGAACGCCTGCATGGCCTGCAGGCCAGCAGCGATGAACGCGTACACGGCGAACAGGATGACCAGTGCGAGGACCGTGACGCTGGGCCAGGCCAGCGCGATGATCCCGACGGCGAAGGCGAGGATGCCGCGCAGGATCAGGGACGTGCTTAGTGACTTGAGCATGACGTTTCCTTTCGTTCGCTGCCCCTGGGCCCCGGAGGCCCTGACCTCCGCCAGGCCAGCTCTTGACACGATGGTAATCATAACTGATGATAGATTGCAAGACTGATGGAACTATCAATATTGGAGAGTGAGGGACCGATCATGACGGCACATCTGAGCCCGGCCCCGGCCCCGGCGTCCCGGGGACCACGGGAAGATCCGCACCGGTCGCTGCACAGCGAAACCGGGCCGCGGCCCGCGGAGCACCCCGGGCGGTCGAAGAACCCGCTGATCAAGGTGGCCGGCCTGGCGTGGCTGGAGTTCGAGAAACCGGACCTGGACGCGGCCGAGCGGTTCGGCACCGACTTCGGCTTCACGGTCGCCGACCGGACCCCGGAGACCCTGCTGCTGCGCGGCCGGCGGGCCGGCCCGGCGTGCCTGGTCGTCCGCCGCGGCCCTCACTCCCGCTTCGCCGGCACCGCCTACCGGGCCGCCGCCCGCGATGACCTTGACCGGCTCGCCCGCGGCAGGGGCGGGACAGTCACCGCGCACTCGGGCGGCCACGTCGTGGTGATGCGCGACCCCAGCGGGTTCCCGGTGCGGGTGGTCCACGGCGTCCCGGAGTTCCCGGCGCTGCCCGAACGTGCGCCGCTGACGCTGAACTTCGGGCCCGGCCCGGTGCGGGTCAACGGTACCCAACGGCCCGAGCGCAGGTCGGCGGAGATCCAGCGGCTGGGGCATGTGGTTCTCGGCAGCACCCGGTTCCGCGCGGCGCTGGACTGGTACCTGGACACGCTCGGGCTGATCGTCAGCGACTTCCTCTACCTCGACGGGCAGCGCGACCGCGGCCCGGCGATGGCCTTCATCCGCTGCGACCAGGGCAGCGTCCCCACCGACCATCACACCCTGGCGATGGCATTGATGCCGCGCACCGGCTACGTGCACTCGGCCTACCAGCTCACCGACCTGGATGAGGTGGCAGCGAGCGGTGAGTTCCTGCGTGAGCGCGGCTACCGGCACGCGTGGGGCCTGGGTCGGCACATCCAGGGCAGCCAGATCTTCGACTACTGGCGCGACGGCGACCGGCTCATGTTCGAGCACTACGCCGACGGCGACGTGTTCGACTGCACGGCCGAGCCCGGCTGGGCGCCGCTGTCGGTCAGCGGGCTCTCACAGTGGGGGCCGAAAGCCACCGCGGAGTTCACCGGCACCCGCGACCCCTCGGTCGCCGTGGCGGCGATCAAGGCGCTGCGCGACAAGGGCAACGAGATCGATCTCGCCGCGCTGCGCGGCCTGGTGAAGGCGATGAGCTCATGAGCGCCAACCTGGCCCGCACCGCGGACGGCTGGTGGGTGATGACACCGGCCGGCCTGATGCGCCTCGGCCTGCCCGCCGCCACCACAGCCGAACTGCTCACCGACCGGACCGCGCTGGACGAGGCCGTCCAGGCGGCGCAGGCGGCCGCCGCCGCGGCGCCGGACGATGCGGTCCCGGCCGAATCCGCCGAGCTGCTCAGCCCGGTGACCGCCCCCGCGCGGGTGGTGGCCCAGGCGGTGAACTACCGCTCCCACGCCCTGGACTCCGGCATGGACCCACGCACGGTCCCCCCGGCCTTCTTCCGCAAGGCCTCGCACTCGCTCACCGGCCCGGCCGGGGACATCCTCCGGCCGGACGGGGTCGCCTTCCTCGACTACGAGGTCGAACTCGGCCTGGTCATCGGCGCCGGCCTGCCGGCCGGCACCACGGTGACCGACACCAATTTGGCTAGCTACGTGGCCGCCCTGGTGGTCACCAACGATGTCAGCGCCCGCCAAATCCAGCTCACCAAGACCCAGTTCTACGAGGCGAAGTCCTACCCCACGTTCACCCCGGCCGGCCCGTGGCTGACCCTGGTGGACGCCGCCGACCTGGCGGAACTGGACTCGCTGCGACTCACCCTGTCGGTCAACGGCCAGGTGCGGCAGGACAGCACGGTGGCGGACATGATCGTCGCGCCGGCGCAGGCGCTGACGCTGCTGTCCCGGTTCCAGCCCATGGCGCCCGGGGACCTGCTGCTGACCGGCACGCCTGGCGGCACCGCCCTCAAGGCACCCGCGAAGGCCGCCGTGAAGCTGGCCGGGCTGCTGCCGCCCGCCACCCGGTGGAGGCTGTTCTTCCAGCGGGAGGCGCACAACCCCCGGTACTTGCGCGACGGCGACGTCATCACCGCGACGATCGCCTCCGCCGACGGGCAGCTGAACCTCGGCACCCAGCACAACACCGTCATCGGGACGACGCCATGAACGCTTCTGAGATACTCCCCCAGCCGGCCTCGACCTACCAGCTGCTGCTGGACGCCGCCCGCACCTGGCCCGACAGCGTCGCAACGCAATGGATCCCCGACCCCAGCGCCTACACGCGCTGCCTGGCCTGGACCTACGCCGACCTGGCCGGCACGGTGACACAGATCGCCAACGCGCTGACCGCGCTCGGGGTACGCCGGCCCGACGCGGTCACGCTCAGCGCCCCCAACACCTCGATGCTGTACGCCACGACCCTGGCCGCGCAGGCCGCCGGGATCGCCGCCCCGGTCAACCCCACCCTCAGCGACGACCACCTGGCCGGGCTGATCCGCCGGGCCCAGTCCCGCGTCGTGGTGACGGCCGGCCCGGAACTGGACGAGCAACTGTGGCGGCGGATGCTAGCGGTAGCCCGCCGCGCCGGGGTGACCACCGTTCTCGCACTCCGGCCCGACGGAGCCCGCGGGGATCCGCCGGTCCTGCCAGCCGGCGGCCTGGCCCGCCCGGACCTCACCGTGGCCTACCTGGACGAGGTGATCGCCGGGCAGCAACCCGGCCACCTGGCGGCCGGCCTGCCCCAGCCGGGAGACCTCGCCGCCTTCGTGCACACCGGCGGCACCACCGCCGCCCCGAAGATCGCCGCCCACACCCACGCCAACCAGCTCGCCTGCGGCCGCGGCATCGCGAAGGCCGCGGGGCTGGCGGCCGGGGAAGCGGCGCTGGCCGGGCTGCCGCTGTTCCACGTCAACGCGCTGCTCGTCACCGGCATCGCCCCGATGTTCGCCGGCCTCCGGGTGGTGTGGCCGGGCCCGGCGGGCTACCGCGACCGCGCCCTGTACGCCCGATTCTGGAAGATCGTGCAGCACTACCGGATCGCGGCCATGTCCGCCGTCCCCACCGTCTACCGCACCCTGACCGACGTCCCGGTGGACGCCGATATCAGCTCCCTGCGGCTGCCCATCGTGGGCGCAGCTCCGCTGCCGTCGGCGGTGCGCAAGGCCTTCGCTGCCCACACGGGCCGGCGCCTGCTGGAGGGTTACGGGCTGACCGAGGCCACCTGCGCCACCACGTTCACCCGGCCCGGTGAGGAACGGCCCGGGTCGGCCGGCCGCGTCCTGCCCGGACAGCAGATCAAGACCGTCCGGGCCGACGGTGACGGGTCGTGGGCTGACTGCGCCCCTGGCGAGACCGGGGTGCTGGTGATCGGCGGCCCTGCCGTGTTCGCCGGCTACGTCACCGACCCGGGCGCAGGTGGCCCCCGGGTAAGCCGCGGGGACATCGTCCACGACGGCTGGCTGAACACCGGGGACCTCGGCAGCATCGACGCGGACGGCTTCGTCTACCTCACCGGCCGCGCCAAGGATCCTCATCATCCGCGGCGGTCACAACATCGATCCCCAGGTCATCGAGGAAGCACTGCTCCGCCACCCCACCGTCGCCGCGGCGGCGGCCGTCGGCCGCCCGGACCGGCACTCCGGCGAGGTCCCGGTGGCCTACGTCGTCCCTGCCGACCCCGGCCGGTTCGACGAGGCGGAACTCCTGGCCTGGGCCGACACCACCATCGGCGAGCACGCCGCCCGCCCGAAGCGGATCTACCCCATCGAGGCGATCCCGGTCACGGCCATCGGCAAGCACTACAAACCGGCGCTGGCCACCGACGCCGCCGCCCGCGCCGCCGCCGATGTCCTGGCTGAGGCCGGCCAGCCAGGAGCGCAAGTCACCGCCGCCTACGAGAACGGACGGCCCGTCATAACCGTGACCGGCGCCGACTCGAACGGGGTGCGCGAGGCCCTCGCCGGGTTCCCCCTCACCATCCGCGCGCTGCCTTAACGGTCCCGCGAACCGTCCCGAACCATCCCGAACCGCTGAGAGGGACCACCACCATGAACGACCAGCAACCCAGCGCCAAGGCACACGCCGGCAGTGACGGCGTCATCGTCGTCGGCGCCGACAACCTCGCCTGGAAGATCGCACACGTGCTGACCGGCCAGGCCGGCGAGGACCTGCTCGCCACCTACGGCACCGAACGCCGCCCCCACGCCCGCGCCATGATCAAGAAGGCAATCCGGATCGGCTGGGCGATGACCGGCGGCCAGGACCGGGCCGCCGCGGTCCGCAGGATCGCCCTGGCCGCAGCCGTCCGCAGCGACCGTGCCTGCGAGGCCATAGCGTCCACCGCCACCCCGCGGCTGAAGACCGGGGCGCTGCACCAGCGCCCGCCGCTCCTGACGTCCCGCACACCCGCCACGGTGCGGCCCGGCGGCCTGATCGCCAACCCGCTCGTGTCGATCCGTGCAGACGTACCGATCAGTGACGGCGCCACTGCCGGTGAGGGCGCGCCGGTCCGGCTGGATGCGGTGCTGAGAGGACGCACGGCCGTGCTGACCGCGGAGCAGCCCAGCGCGGAACTGGTGGACCTGTGCCGCCGCCACCGTCTCCTCCTGGTGAAGGTCAGCGACGCGGCTGGCGCAGCGCCGGGCGCGGCCGCGGGCGCGCCGGCGGCTGATGGCTGGGCCGAGGTCTGCCTTGACGACGGCGACGGGGCCGCCTGCTTCCAGGCGCTGACCGGCGGCCCGGGGCTGACGATCATCGTGCGGCCCGACCGGGTCATCGCCGCCGTGGCCACCCGGGGCCGGCTGCCGCGCCTGCCCTGGAGCGTCCCGGCCGCTCCCGTTCCGCGCGCCAGCCAGATGATCCCCCGTCCCGCGACGTAATCAACCACCCGTCCCGACTACTCAACGGAGGCTTACCATGTTCACCGCCCTGTCGCTCCTGCTCGCCGCGGCCTGTCTGCTCCCGGGTTCGGCCAAGCTGCTGGGCTACCCGAAGATGCAGAAGTCAGCCGCCCACTTCGGCATCCCCTGGCACCGCTACCGGCTCATCGGGGTCGCCGAGGTGGCCGCCGGCACAGGCGTCCTGATCGGCCTGTGGTGGCATCCCCTCGGCGTCGCCGCGGCCGCCGGGATGGTCTTGCTGCTGATCGGTGCCCTGATCACCCACCGGCGGGCGCTGGACTCCGCGAAGGAGATGGCACCCGCGCTGCTCGCCCTCACCATCACGCTCGCCTACCTGGCCATCGCCGCCACCAGCTGAGCGTTACCCACCCTCGCGGCAGCCCCTCCCGGCCCTCCGGCGCCTGTGCGACGGCCTGCTCACGGTGGCGGGGTCTGGCGGAGTTAGCGGAACAGCCCGGAGATGAGGTTGACCGAGCCTGCGACGATGACCACGCCGAACACATACGACAGGACGGCGTGGGTGAGCACGCTGCGCCGGATCTGGGGATCGCGCAGCGTGGTGTCGGACACCTGGTAGGTCATGCCGATCGTGAAGGCGACGTAGGCAAAGTCGCGGTAGCTGGGCTGCTGCCCGTCTTCGGTGCCGAACGCGATGCCGCCGGGCTTGGACCGGAAGTGCTGGTCAGCATAACGCAGGGTATAGACGGTGTTGATCAGCGTCCACGACAGCACGACGGTCAGCACGGCGGCGCCGATCAGCAGCGCCCGCGATGCGCCTCTGTGCTGCCCCGCCAGGTGCAGCGCGTAACCCGCCCCCAGCAGGCTGGCGACGCCGGCCCCGACCAGCAGCGCCCTGGCCGAGCCTTCGGTTTGGTCTTCCCGGGCGGCGAGCTGCGCCGCGCGTGAGCTGTCGGCTCGGACAATGATCGGCCAGATGGTCAGGAGGAAGGTGAGCGCGGCGGCGTCCCAGCCGCCGGTCAGTGCCAGCCCCCAGGTCACGAACGGCAGGAGGACAACAGCGACGATCAGCCCGGCAATGAGCACGGTGATGGCACGCCGCATGGCGGGGGCGCGCCAGCCGAGCCATCGGTGGTACAGGGTGGGTGCCGGGAGGCCGGTCATCGTCTGAGTGTCCCTGTTGTCTCCCGGCGTGTCATGCGCGGGCAGGAGAAACCCCGGCGATAGCGACACCAGACAGGATGACTCCGGACACGCTGCTATGGTCGCCTCAGCCTCACGGGAGCTGGCCTGCCTGGCGGTCGCCCGGAACACGGCGTCGCTGAACGCCAGCGCCTCGTCGGTATAGCCGCCGGCCAGCAGCGCGTTCAGCGTCAGCACCGAATCACGCAGCCAGGTGTAGCGGTAGTCCCAGCTGCGCTCGCCGCCACGCCTGGGTCCGGGCCAGCGCCGCGGCCGGGAACAGAAGCGGGCGGACCAGGATGTGGCGAAGGCGCGGACCCGGGACAGCCTGCAGGCGCTCAGCAAGCTGACTCGCCTGATAGACGGCAGGCCGCGCATCGTGCCCGAGCCGCCGCTGGTGGTGCCGCTGGCCGACCTGATCCCCGCGCAGGCGGACCAGGCGCGCCTGGAAGCCGAGATCACCGGCCTGATCGCCGGGTACCGGCGCACCCTGGAAACTGACCGCCGTTACCTGCTGGAGCAGTTCGAGTTCGCGGACATGGCCCGCAAGGTAGTCGGCGTGGGCAGCGTCGGGACCCGCTGCTGGATCGTCCTGGTGCTCGGCCTCGACCATTCAGACCCGCTGTTCTTGCAGGTGAAGGAGGCGGAACAGTCCGGTCCTGGAGGACTTCGCCGGGACAAGCCAATACGCCAACCACGGCCAGCGGGTAGTCGCCGGGCAGCGGCTCATGCAGGCCGCCAGCGACATCTTCCTCGGCTGGCAGCGCAGCCCGGCCGGCCCCGACGCACGCCACACGACTACTACATCCGCCACCTCCGGGACTGGAAACGCGCCGCTGACATCGCGGCGATGGCCCCCGCCGCCATGCGGGCCTACGGCGAGCTGTGCGGCTGGAAGCTGGCCCGGGCGCACGCCCGGTCCGGGGACCGTATCGCCATCGCCAGCTACCTCGGCCGCTCCGACGTCTTCGACCAGGCGATCGCCGAATTCGCCGCCGCCTACGCCGACCAGAACGAGCGCGACTACCACCCCCTCGCCGCCGCCGCCGGGTCCGGCCGGGTGACCGCACAGCGGGACCTCTGAAGCCCGGCGTTTTCGGTTGCCGGGACCGCAATCGCACTCAGATGCGTGTGCCTGCATTTTTGGGCGTTTTATACTGATATATGTAGAACGAATGAGACTACGCAGCCTCGCAGGCTCAGGCCGAATGCATCAGCGGCCTGGCGTATTGCCTGGTCAGAGGTGGCGGAGGATAGGAGATTCGAACTCCTGAGGGGTTGCCCCCAACACGCTTTCCAACAAGGTTGGCCAGCGTCCGCCGGGAGCCGCCACCGTCCGTGACCTGCTCGGCTTCGCTCCAGGCGGCCGTCGGCGAACGGCTGCGGACGGGGGTGAATGAGACCAGAACTGAGACCAGACCCATATGTGCGGCCTGGCGAGCGGCCAGGGTGCCGGGAGGTGCCCGGTGAGCGTCGAGGCGACCTCGTGGGCGCTCAACCTGGCCCCGGTTCTCGCCTACCGCGGCGGCCAGCCGTCGAGCGCGTGCAAGTTCGTGCTCGTGGGCCTGGCCAACCACGCCGGGCCGGACGGCGTCGGCGCTTTCCCGTCGCTAGCCACGCTAGTCCGCTACACCGGCCCGTCCGAGCGCACGGTGCGCACCTGCCGGCAGTCGGCCGGTGACCGGCAGGTCGAACGCGGTGATCTCCTCGGTCACCGGGGCGAAGGACCCTTCGAGGAAGCGGTTGTGAGCAGGCATGTCAGTATCCCTTCGGGTTGGCCGGACGTGTTGTGCTCGCCGTGCTGCGTACCGGCCCGCTGACAGCATGCTCACCGCACCCAGAGCTGGTCGATCTGCGGGAGGCCATCGGCGTCGAGGGTGAAGTGACCAGCCCGGCGGGAGAGCAGTTCGGCATCGCCGGTGTTCGCCAGCGGCACCCAGGCGGCCTGGCCGACGGCGAGGCGATCGGCCCTGGCCCAGATGTCCTGTGCGGCCGCCGGGTTGGTGAGCTGGAGCGTCTCGGCCCGCCCGACGAGGCGGTCGAACCGTGCGTTGCAGAACCCGCCGCCGTTGGTGGTCGGCCGGGTCGCCGGGGTGGTAGTTCGCGCACGACAGGAAGTAGTCGAGGAATTCGCCGGGCGAGGGATAGTCGGCGACCCACTCGCCGTCGCTGATGTCCCACAGTCCGTGCGGGTTGCCCAGGCGCCGGTAGAACTGAGCGTCGCCGCTGATCACCCGCGGGCGGTAGCCGATCTCGCGCAGGGCGGAGACGAGCGCGCCGGTCGCCGCGGTGGCGATGAGGTCGTTGCTGGGGCGGATGAAGTCGACGGCCGCCCCGGCGGTTCCCGACGCGCGGACCAGCGCCCGGGCGCGTACGATGTCCGGCCCGTACCAGCGTCCGTCGTGCGGGTTGCGGGTCCAGGGGCAGTAGGCCTGGTATCCGGGGAAGTGGGGTGGCAGCACCTGGCAGGTGGGGATCGACAGGCCGGGGCCACCGAGGTGGCGGGTGACGGCCGCCCGGTCGATCGCCAGGTTCACGGCGCGGCGGGCCAGCACGTTGCTGAACGGTGGCCGCCGGACGTTGAAGGTCAGGAAGCTGGTGTCCGGCAGCGTGTCGAGCCGCAACTGGGACGCGAACCGGGTGCGCAGCGGCGCGAGGTTCGTGGACCCGATCTCGAGCGCTAGGTCGGCCTGGCCGCGCAGGACCGCCTGGACCCGCTGGCTGGGGCTGTTGTCCATCCGGATGTCGATGCGGTCGGGGTAGCCGTCGGGCTGGGCCGCCCGGGACCACTCGCGGAAACGCTGGTTGCGGACGAGCAGCAGCCGTCGGCCGGGGATGAGCTGGGCGACCCGGTAGGGCCCGGTGGAGGGGACCGGCCGGGTGGCCAGGTGCGCGCGGGGCGTTCCGGGCGGCACCGGCCTGCGCCTCCGGCAGCGTCAGCTTGAACAGCAGGTCCGGGTCGGGGTGGGTCAGGCGGAGGATGATGGTGCCGGTCCGGTCGTCGGTGATGACCCCGCGCGACAGGTCGCAGGCAGCGGGCCGCTGCGTGCATGCCGCCGCTCCCTGCAGGGCCGAGTAGAAGAAGGCGGCCTGGCTGTTCGTGGCGTACAGCCGCTCGAGCTCGCGGCGCAGGTCGGAGGCGCGGACCGGCACGCCGGTCGAGTAGCGGATTCCGGGGCGGAGGCGGAAGACGTAGGTGCGCCCGCCGTCGGTGGGCACCGGCACCGCGGTGGCGAGGTCGGGGACGAGTTGCGCGGCGCCGGAGGCCTGCGCCAGGGCCACGAGCCCGTCGCCGGTCGCCCGCCAGATCGCGGGGTGCACGTCGTTCGGGTCCGCGGGGTCGAGTACCTGGATGGCTGAGTACTCCACCCGCAGCGTTCCGCCGCGGTGCTCACGGCCTGCCGGCGCGCCCGCGGCGACCCAGGGGGTCTGGCCGAGGAGGGTCACGGCGGCGGGTGCCGCGCCAACGGTGTCGCGGCGGCGGACCGTCCCCGTCCGGGGATCCACCGACACCAGCGCTCCGGCGCCTTCGTCGGTGACCCAGACGCCGCCCGCGCCGGCCGCGACCGCGGTCGGCGCGTCCCCGACCGGCACGGTCGAGGCGACGGCGTTGCGCGTGGGGTCCACTCGGGAGAGCGTCCCGTCCAGCGCGTTGACCACCCACACCGCGCCGCCGCCCGCCGCGACCGGCCCGGCGCCGGCGCCGACCCCGATCTCGGCCAGGATCTCTCCGCTGACCGGATCGATCCGGACCAGTTTGTGCGCCAGCGGCTCGGTGACCCACAGCGCGCCGAACCCGGCCGCCACCCCGCCCGGAGAATCTTGCAGCCGAACGGACCTGCGGGGTACCCCGCTGCCAGGGTCGAGCGCCACGACCGCGTCACCGCCCGCGTCGGCCACCCATACCGCGCCCGCGCCGGCTGCCAGCGCGACCGGGCGCCCGCCGATGCTGATCGTCTGAACCACCCGGTTGGCCCGTGGGTCGATCCGGGAGACGCTGCCATCCAGTGCGTTCGCGACCCAGACCGCGCCCGCCCCGTAGGCGACCCCGGCCGGGGAGCTGCCGACGATCAGGGTCTGATCGACATGAGGGCCGTGCGGATCAATCCGGGTGACCGTGCCATCCGCCCCGTTGGTCACCCAGATGCTGCCCGCGCCTGCGGCGATGCCGGCCGGCGCGGAACCGACGGGCACGCTGGCCGCGACCTGGCCGGTGACCGGGTCGAGCGCACCGACGCCGTCAGCCATGATCGCGCGGCGCGCGCCAGCCTCGCCACCGGTGAGCACGACCACGGCGATGGCCGACGCCGCGGCCAGCAGCGCGACAGCGGCAAGAACCAGCCGGGGCCTGCGCCATCGAGGGACCGGCGGCGGCGCGGCGGCCGGTGAGGGAGGCTGCGGGGCAGGCCTGGGAGGCGGATCGAGCGCCGGCTTCGGAGGCAGGTCGAGGGCCGGCTTCGGAGGCAGCTCGAGGGCCGGGTCCTGCGCCAGCACCGCGGCCTCCAGCCGCCTCAGCTCCGGGCCGGGTTCCAGTCCCAGCTCCTCGACCAGCGAGCGGCGCACCGCCCGGTAGGCCGAAAGCGCGTCGGCTTGCCGCCCCGACCGGTACAGCGCGAGCATCAACTGGCCCGTCAGCCGCTCCCGGGTCGGCTCTCGCGACACCAGCAGCTCCAGCTCGGGCACCAGCGCAGCGTGATGCCCCAGCGTCAGCTCGGCCTCGATCCGGTCTTCTACCGCCGACAGGCGCAGCCCGGCCAGCCGCCCGGCCTCGGCGCGCGCCCAGGGCTCATCGGCCACCTCGGCGTACGCGGCACCCCGCCACAGCGCCAGCGCCTCGGTGAGCACCCGCGCCGCCCGCCCGGCCTGGCCCGCGGCCAGCGCCTCCCGCCCCTCGGCCGCCAGCGCCTCAAAACGCCGCGCGTCGGTCTCCTCGGCGTGCAGCACGTAGCCCGGGGCGCGGGTCGCCAGTATGTCGCCCGCGCCCGCCTCGCGGAACGCCCTTCGCATCCGCGAGAGGTAGGCGTCGAGGCTCTGTGATGCGCCCGGCGGCGGATTCCCGGCCCACAGCTCCTCGATCAGCCGGTCCCGCGAGACAACCTCACCGGCGTGCACCAGCAGCAGCGCCAGCAGGGCCCGCTGGCGCCCGCCACCCACCGGCACGCTGCGCCCGTCCGCGTACGCCTCGAGCGGGCCCAGGACACAGAACCTCATCCCTACCCCACCTGGGAAGACGCTTAGACGCTAGGACCGCAGCAAGCTTTCTGCAAGGCGCGGTCAAGTGCCTCCCAGCAATCTCGTCCCGTGTCCCGATCGCGCCTGACGTTCGCAACGGTGGTAGCCGCCGCGGCCGTGGCGATGGCAGCGGTGCCCGGCTGCGGCCCGCAGGCCAACGCGCCCAGCCCAGCAGCCACGCCAGCCCCTCGGGCACGGGCGAGCTCATCGATCGCCGACGGGGCCGAGCTCACCGGGCCCACACGCTGGGAGGCACGCGTGCCGGGTATCCCAGGCAGTGGCGTCGCATCGGTGCGGTTCTTCATCGACGGGAAGCTCAGGCACCTCGCTCGAACGGCGCCCTACCTGTTCGCCGGCCGGGGGAATCTGCTGCTGCCTGGCACTCTGGGCTCCGGCTCGCACATCTTCGCCGTCGACGTCACGCTCACCGATGGCCGCCACCTGACGACTGCCGCAGCCGCCGTGGTGTCGGCGCAGGCACGCGGCATCCCGCGTCGGGTGCTGGGCCGCTGGACCCGGACCGTCACGGCGGCCGAGGTCGCCCGCACCCAGGGCTTCCGCAACCCGGCGGACGGGGTCCCTGTCCCGGCCGGGACCTGGCAGGTGCGGATCGGCGCCGACGGCGTGGCCCGCTACACCGGCCCCGCTCACGATCTGACCGTCGGTCAGGTTCGCTTCGAGCCCGGCGGCCGGCTGGTCGTCGGCAACGAGATTCCCAACTTCCCGCACGCATCCAAGGGCGGATTCTGCCGCGACACCGCCGGCGACGGGATCTACCACTGGTCGATCGACGGCCACACGCTGACCGTCCGGGCCGTCAGCGACCGCCAGTGCGCCAACCGCAACAGCTTCTGGAACGGCACCTTCACCCGATCAGCCCCAGGCGCACACCCTCAGGCCGCTCCCTAATGCCCCGGCTTCGCAGTGCACAACACAAGGAGGAGAACATGAACCGTCCATCTCGTAGCGTCCGCCCGCTTGCCCCGCTCGGGCTCCTGGCCGCGGCGGCGCTCGCCGCTGGCTGCTCGTCAGGGCACGCCGCCACCGCCCCGCCCAGCCCGTCACCGGCCCGGGTGACCGTGACCTCCACCCTCGACGGGCACACCATCCTGCCGCACCGGATCCACTGGCAGGCCTTCGCCAGTACGCCGGCCGGGCACATCTCCAAGGTCGACTACCTGATTGACGGCAGGCTGAGCTGGGTCGAGACCCTAACGCCCTACTTCTACGGCCGTGACGGCAACTGGCTCGTCACCTCGTTCCTCACGTCCGGCGAGCACACCTTCACCGTGCGGGCATTCACCCCCGACGGGCGCACGGCCACCGACACGGTGAAGGCGTCGGTAGCTGCATCGGCCGCCCCGCCCGCCGCGCTCGCCGGCACATGGACCCGTGTCGTCACCCCCGCCGACGTGAAGCAAGCCACCACGGACCAGCCACCGCCCGCCGGCCGCTGGCGCCTCCAGATCGGCCCGACGGGATGGCAGCTGGGCGACCCAAGCGGCGGTGGAGCGCTCTTCGACGTCGGCTACCGGCCGGGCGGGAGCATGCAGATGCGCCCCTCCATCGACTACCCGCCGTACCCGCAAAACGACCAGGGTGGCTTTTGCGCGGACACCGATCCGCTGTGGAACTGGACGTACTCAGTCGCTGGCGACGGCAAGACGCTCACCCTGCGCCCGGCCGGCCACGACCCCTGCGGCGACCGGACGGCGATCCTCGCCGGCACGTGGACGACTGTGGGCACGTGAGGGCGGACCCACGAGCGGCGAAAGCGGCGATGACGGCGGCACGACCGCCACTGCGGTCCTCATCCGCTGCTCGGCGTCGATGTGACGCCCGATGGGGTGGCGCCTTTCTGGGGCTGGCCCAGCGCGCGATCAGATGTGGCGGCGGCCGTGGGGCGCCGCGCGGGCCAGGCCGCGATGACCCCAGGTCGCGGACGGTCCCGGCCGGCCCTGAACTGTAGGGCGCACGCTTTGGCGGCGTGCGCCTCTCTGTTCAGGCGCGTTCACGGCTACTGTGACCTGGCAAAACAGCTGGGACGTATCCGGCAGAAACATCGTTCGAAGGTCGAAACTGAGACCAACAAATGAGACCAGCGCACCTCAAGGCGCCAGCCTGTCGACGCCAATGATCGGTGTTTCAGCAGGTCAGAGGTGGCGGAGGATAGGAGATTCGAACTCCTGAGGGGTTGCCCCCAACACGCTTTCCAAGCGTGCGCCCTAGGCCACTAGGCGAATCCTCCGTCGGCCAGCCTACCGACTTCCGGCTGGTACCGGACGCCCGGCCGCGGATCGCCCCGGGCCGGCGCCCGGGCGGCCGGCCGCGGATCGGGACGCCCTGCCCGGATCGGGGACAACCGCCTCCGGCGGCTGGCTAGACTGGGCGGCAGACCCCTCGCACGGCGTTTATCCCGCCAACTCCCCCAGGGCCGGAAGGCAGCAAGGGTACGCGGGCTCTGGCGGGTGTGCGGGGGGTCCTTCCGTCCTGGTAAGGATGAGGTCATGGCAGCCGACGTCCCCAGTCCCGCCCCGGCGGATCCAGCGCAGCCAGCGGCTCCGGCAATCCGGCTGGCGCTATACCGGAAGTACCGGCCGGCCACGTTCGCCGAGCTGAAGGGGCAGGACCACGTCACCGAGCCGCTCCGGCAGGCGCTGCGCAGCGGCCGGGTTAACCATGCCTACCTGTTCAGCGGCCCGCGCGGCTGCGGCAAGACCTCCAGCGCCAGGATCCTGGCGCGGTCGCTGAACTGCGAGCAGGGCCCGACGCCTGACCCGTGCGGCAAGTGCGCATCGTGCATCGCGCTGGCCCCGTCCGGCCCGGGCAGCATCGACGTGATCGAGATCGACGCGGCCTCGCACGGCGGCGTGGAGGATGCCAGGGACCTGCGCGAGCGTGCCTTCTACGCCCCGGTCTCCGCCCGCTTCAAGATCTACATCATCGACGAGGCGCACATGGTGACCGGCGGCGGCTTCAACGCCCTGCTCAAGCTGGTCGAGGAACCGCCGCCGCACCTCAAGTTCGTCTTCGCCACCACCGAGCCGGAGAAGGTCATCCCGACGATCAGGTCGCGGACCCATCACTACCCGTTCCGGCTGGTGCCGCCGGGCGTGCTGCGGGAACTGCTGGAGGAGATACTGGCCAGCGAGGGCGTCGGGTACGAGCCGGCCGTGCTGCCGGTGGTGGTGCAGGCCGGGGCCGGGTCGGCCCGTGACTCGCTGTCCATCCTGGACCAGCTGCTGGCCGGCTCCGGCCCCGAAGGGCTCACCTACGAGCGGGCGATCGCCCTGCTCGGCCATACCGACGCCGGCCTGCTCGACGAGGTCACCGACGCGTTCGCGGCGGGTGACGGCGCGGCCATCTTCCACGCCGTGGACCGCGTGATCGAAGGCGGGCACGAGCCCCGCCGGTTCGCCGCTGACCTGCTGGACCGGCTGCGCGACCTGATCGTGCTCGCCGCCGTCCCGGACGCCGGGGAGACCGGGCTGCTGGACGCCCCGGCCGACCGGGTCGAGCGGATGCGCAACCAGGCGGCGGAGTTCGGCCAGGCCCGGCTGACCAGGGCCGCGGAGGTCATCAACGCGGGGCTGGTGGAGATGCGCGGCGCGACCTCGCCGAGGCTCCTGCTCGAGCTGATGTGCGCCCAGGTGCTGCTGCCGGCCGCGGCGACCGGCGAGCGGGCGATGATGGCGCGGCTCGAAGCGCTGGAGCACAAGCTCGCAACCGCGGCAGGCCCGGCCGCCGCTGGTCCCGCCCAGCCCGCGGCAGCCAGTTCCGGCGCCGCCGCGACCGCGGGCGGTCCTGGCGCGGGCGCGCCGCAGGCCGCCGGCCTGGCCGGCGCCTCCCGGCGGGCGGCCGCGTCGCAGCAGGCCGATGACGCGCACCGCGCCGCGGACCGCCAGCAGCCCGCCGGCGCGCGGAGCCGGCCAGCGCCCGGCAGCCCGCCGGCGCGCGGGAGCCGGCCGGTGCCGCGCAGCCGGCCAGCAGGGCCGGCGACGGCCCTGAATCGATCAGCGACCGCTGGCCCGAGGTGCTTGAGGCGGTCAAGCGCGAGCGGAAGGTGGCCTGGCTGCTGCTCGGCAACGCCACCGTGGAATCGCTGACCGACGGCGTGCTGACCCTGAGGTTCGCCAGGGAAGGCGAGGCCAAGGGCTTCACCAGCAGCGGCTGCGACCAGGACCTGGCCCGCGTGCTGCAGGTCATGTTCGGCCTGACCCCGCAGATCAGGGCCGCGGCCGGGACGGCCGGATCAGGCGGCCACGGCCCGGGCGGCTACGGCGGGCCCGGCGGCCACGGCGGCCACGGCGGGACAGCAAGCCCGGGCAGCGGTCCGGACCGCGGCGGGCAGCAGCAGGCGCCGGCCGGCCTGGCCGCAGGCCGCGCGGAGCCGACCCGGCGGCCGGACCGGCCGGCACCGCCCGGCGAGGATTTTCCCGAGGATCCTGACCCGTACGACGGCGCGGACGGCGCGCCCGGCACCGGCAGCGACTCGCTGACCGGCATGGACCTGATCGAGCGCGAGCTAGGCGGCAAGGTCATCGAGGAACTCGGCGGCTAGCCGGGCCGCCGCCGGGCCAGCCGCCGGCGGCCGGCCGGCGATGCGGTTCCGCCGCGGTACCCGGGCAGGCTTAGGCTCGGAGGCGACAGGCGGTTGCCGTGGCGCTACCTGGCGCGCGGTAATCCGCGAGCCCGCCGTGCAGGCGATGACAGCAGATGGGGCGAAACGTGGATCCTGGCGGTCAGCTGGACATGCAGCAACTGCTTGCCGCGGCACAGCAGATGCAGGAACAGCTCCTGAACGCGCAGGAGGAACTGGCCGACACGGAAGTGGAAGGCTCGCAGGCGGCGGTCTCGTGACCGCCGTCGTCAACGGGCAGGGCGAGCTGGTGGATCTCAGCATCGACGCTGCCGCTATCGACCCGGCCAGCCCGGAGGAGTCCGCGCAAACGGTCGCCGACCTCGTGCTCGCCGCAGTCCGCGATGCGAACCGCGCGGCTGGCGAACTGCAGCAGCAGCTGATGGGCCCCTTCGCGGCCGGCTTCGGCGGCGCGCCGGGCGGCGATCCCGGCCTGCCCGGCATTCCCGGCCTGCCCGGGTTCCCCGGCCCTTCCGGGCCGGGCGCCGGGCCGCCCAGCGGGCCGGGCACCGGATCCGCGGGCGGGCCCTGACGTGTACGAAGGCGTCGTCCAGAACCTCATCGACGAACTCGGCCTGCTGCCGGGCGTCGGCCCCAAGGGCGCGCAGCGGATCGCGTTCCACCTGCTGACGGCTGACCCGGCGGACGTGCGCCGCCTTTCGGCCGTGCTGCTCGAGGTGATAGAGCGGGTGAAATTCTGCCGCACCTGCGCCAACGTGGCCGAGGATGACGAATGCCGGATCTGCCGGGACCAGCGGCGCGATCCGGCGGTGATCTGCGTGGTGGAAGAGCCGAAGGACGTCGCGGCGATTGAGAAGATCCGCGAGTTCCGCGGCCGTTACCATGTCCTCGGCGGCGCGATCAGCCCGATCGACGGGATCGGCCCGGAAGATCTGCGGATCAGGGAGCTGATGACGCGGCTGGCGGACGGCACCGTCAGCGGAGCTGATCCTCGCCACCGACCCCAACCTGGAAGGCGAGGCCACGGCGACATACCTGGCCCGGCTGATCAAGCCACTCGGGATACGGGTGACCAGGCCCGCCAGCGGACTGCCGGTCGGCGGCGAGCTCGAGTATGCCGACGAGGTCACCCTTGGACGCGCATTCGAAGGACGGAGGCTGATCGATGTATAGGGCACCGGACCCGGGATTTCCGCTGGCGCGGGGCGGGTCATGGTGAGCGCCGGCGAGGACCGGGACACGGCCGCCAGGCCGGGTGAGGACTGGCGCCCGCTCGCGAACCAGATCGCCAGGAACGCGCAGGACTACCTGGACGGGATGGCCGCCCTGGCCAGGGGCGAGGGCGGCGAGGAGACCGTCCCGCTGCTGCTGCTCGAGGTGGCCCAGATCATGCTGGCCGGGGCGAAGCTCGGCGCCAGCAAGGACGTCATCCTGCCCGGCAACTGGGAGCCCGACGTCGGCGCCGATCCCGATCTTGACCTGCTCCGCACCGGCCTGGCCGCCCGGCTGCTTGACTGCGACGAGTATGCCGAGCTCTTCGATCCCTACGCGGACACCCGGGCAACTCCGTTCCGGCTGTCCGATGATCTGGCGGCGGTGGCGGCTGACCTTATCCACGGCCTGAAGCACTACGAGGCCGGCCGGTCCTCCGAGGCGCTGTGGTGGTGGCAGTACTCGTACGTCAACCACTGGGGCCTGCACGGCGGCGCGGCCATGCGGGCGCTGCATGCGGTCGTCGCGCATGCCCGGCTGGACGTGGCCGAGGAGAGCACCGCGGGCTGACCCCCGCGCAGCCGAGCCAGGACCGCGGCCGCCGTCCGCTGGATAGACTCATCGGGACGCCTGCCAGCAGCCGGAACTAAAGGAGCGGCGACCTGTGGCCCTGGTCGTACAGAAGTACGGTGGATCCTCGGTAGCCGACGCCGACGGCATTAAGCGGGTAGCCCAGCGCATCGTCGCGGCCAGGAAGGCCGGCGACTCGGTGGTAGTCGTGGTGTCGGCCATGGGCGACACCACTGACGAGCTGCGCGACCTGGCCAATCAGGTCAGCCCGCTGCCGCCCGGCCGCGAGCTCGACATGCTGCTGACCGCCGGGGAGCGGATATCGATGGCGCTGCTGGCCATGGCTATCGCCAACCTCGGCCTGGAGGGCCGTTCGTTCACCGGCTCGCAGGCAGGCGTGATCACCGACTCCGCGCACGGCAACGCCCGGATCATCGACGTGACGCCGGGCCGGATCCAGGCGGCGCTGACGGCGGGCGCCATCCCGATCGTGGCCGGCTTCCAGGGCGTGTCGCAGGACACCAAGGACATCACGACGCTCGGCCGGGGGGCCTCGGACACCACGGCCGTCGCGCTCGCCGCCGCCCTCAGCGCCGACGTGTGCGAGATCTACACCGACGTGGACGGCGTGTTCACCGCTGACCCGCGCATCGTTCCCGGCGCCCGGCGCATCCCGCGGATCTCCTACGAGGAGATGCTGGAGATGGCTGCCTGCGGGGCGAAGGTGCTGATGCTGCGCTGCGTGGAGTACGCGCGGCGGTACGGCATCCCGATTCACGTGCGGTCATCCTTCAGCAACCGGGAAGGCACCTGGGTCGCCAGCACGCCACGGCAGGAAACGGAGAGCAGCGAGATGGAGCAGGCGATCATTTCCGGTGTCGCGCATGACCGGAGCGAGGCGAAGATCACCGTCGTCGGCGTGCCGGACAAGGTCGGCGAGGCGGCCAGGATCTTCCGGGTCATCTCCGCCGCGGCGATCAACATCGACATGATCGTGCAGAACGTCTCCGCCGCCGCGACCGGGCGCACCGACATCTCGTTCACCCTGCCGCGGGAGGACGGCCAGGCGGCGATGACCTCGCTGCGGCAACTTCAGGACGAGGTGGGCTTCGACTCGCTGCTCTACAACGACAGGATCGGCAAGGTCTCGGTGGTCGGGGCCGGGATGCGGTCCCATCCTGGCGTCAGCGCCACCTTCTTCGGCGCGCTGGCCGAGGCCGGGGTGAACATCGAGATGATCTCCACCTCGGAGATCCGGATCTCGGTCGTGGTCGACGAGAACGACGTCGGCGTGGCGGTGGGCGCGGCGCACGCGGCGTTCAACCTCGGCTCCGGCGAGGAGGCCGCGGTCGTCTACGGGGGGACGGGCCGGTGACCGCCTCGCGGCAGCACGCCAGCCATCGCGCCCGGCCGGTGCTGGCCGTCGTCGGCGCCACCGGCGCGGTCGGCACGGTCATGCTCGACATCCTGTCCACCAGGGATGATGTCTGGGGCGAGATCAGGCTGGTCGCCTCACCCCGGTCGGCCGGGCGGCGGCTGACGGTCCGCGGCCGGCGAACCGAGGTTCTCGGGCTCACCCCCGATGTCTTCGAGGGCGTCGACCTGGCCATGTTCGACGTGCCCGACGAGGTGTCGGCCGCCTGGGCGCCGGTCGCCGTTGAGCACGGCGTGGTGGTGATCGACAAGTCCGGGGCGTTCCGGATGGACCCGCAGGTCCCCCTCGTGGTGCCCGAGATCAATCCCGGCCAGGCCGCGATCCGGCCGAGGGGGATCATCGCGGTGCCGAACTGCACCACGCTCTCGCTGATCGTGCCGATGGCCGCGCTGCACCGGGCGTTCGGCCTGCGCGAGCTCGTCGTCGCCTCCTACCAGGCAGCATCAGGAGCGGGCCAGGCGGGCGTGGACGCGCTTTACGACCAGCTGGGCAAGGTGGCCGGGAACCGGTCCCTCGGCCAGCGGGCCGGCGACCTGCGCGGCGCGCTCGGCAGCCTCGCGCCGTTCACCGCCCCGCTGGCGCTGAACGTGGTGCCCTGGGCGGGCTCGGTCCGGGGCGAGGGCTGGTCATCAGAGGAACTGAAGATCCGCGACGAATCGCGCAAGATCCTCGGCATGCCGGGCCTGAAGGTGTCCGCGACCTGCGTCCGGGTGCCGGTGGTGACCACCCACTCGGTGGCCGTGCATGCGGTATTCGACCGCGAGGTCACCCGGGAGGAAGCGCAGCGGGTGCTCAGCGGCACGCCCGGCGTCGTGCTGCTGGACGATCCGGCTGGTGCCGAGTACCCGACGCCCGCTGACGTGGTCGGGACCGATCCGACCTGGGTGGGCCGGGTACGCCAGAGCATGGACGACCATGCCGCGCTTGACCTGTTCATCTGCGGCGACAACTTGCGCAAGGGAGCGGCGCTGAACGCCGCCCAGATCGCCGAGCTGCTCGTGCCGGAGCTTGCCGCGCGCTAGCCGCCGGCCCGCTAGCTCCCGGCACGCTAGCCGCCGGCCGGCCGGCCGGCCGCCGGGCGCCCGGCGGCCAGCCGGAAGTCGAAGGGCACGTCGAAGAACGGCCCCGGCATCCCGAGCCGCGCGATCGCCGCCGGGTCATCCTGCCGGGTGAACGGCAGGATGAGCCCGTCGCGGACGCCGAAGGCGGCGTCGCTGTCCAGGTACTCGTCGCCGGCCACGAACAGGTGCGTGATCAGCGGCCGGTATCCGTCCGCGCGTACCTCGGCGTGGATATGCGCGGGCCGCATCGGGTGCCGGTGCAGTGCCCGCAGCAACTCCCCGCCGGTGCCGTCCACCGGCACCGGGTAGCTGGCCGGACGCACGGTCCGTACCAGGTACGAGCCGTCGTCGCCGGTCACCAGCAGCGCGCGCAGGTTGCGCTGGCCTGCGCCGCGTCCTGGACGTCATACCGGCCGCGGTCGTCGGACTGCCAGATGTCGATCGTGGCGCCGGCCACCGGGGCACCGTCCGGGCCGGTCACGGTCCCGTGCAGCACGGTCCAGCCGCCGCGCTCCCACTCCGCCCCGGTGGCGATGATCGCTCCCATCTCCCGCGGCGGCGCCGCGGTGTGGAACGGCCCCTCGACGGTGCTCGGCGTGCCGGGACCCTCGTTGCTCAGCCGGTCGACCAGCGAGGACAGCGCGAGCAGGTCGGACAGCAAGATGAACTCGTGCCGGTCAGCGGTGCAGAACCGGCCGGTCCTGGCCAGGAAGTCGAGGCCGTAGCGCCACTCGTCCGGCGTGGGCCTGGTTTCCAGGACGAACTCGTGCAGGTGCCGGATCAGCGCGGTCAGCAGCTCCGCGGTGCGCGGGCGGTCCGCCCGCACCTGGGCCAGGACCCGGTCGGTCAGGCTAGTCCCGGGTGCGTCCGGCGCGGCCGGCTCCGCCATGATCTGCTCCTTCCGCCGGCCGGGCCGCCGGCCCGGCCATCCGGCTACCGAGCCTAGCCACGCCCGGGCCGGGGCAAATAGTTTGACCGGCGGGACGGCGTGAACCTACGGTCGGCGGGGACGGCAGCGGCCAGGAAGCGGAAGTTAACGAGATATATCTTGACACCTGGCTGGCGGTCCCGATAATCAGAAAGTGCGGGCCTGCCCGATGAGTACCGCAGAGCGGGCAAGTCAGATGACCAGGAAGACGGGCGGGGGAGCCGTCCGTCACCGATCTAGGGGATCCGATGAGCAAAGTCAGCGCAGTCGCGAGCCTGCCCGCCGGGCGCCGGACCAAGTGGTTCGTGCTCGCCTTCTGGCTGATCGTGGTGGCACTGGCCGGACCGCTGTCCGGCAAGCTGATGGGCGTGGAGAAGAACGACGCGTCGTCGTGGCTCCCGGCCAGGGCCGAGTCGACTAAGGTTCTGGACCTGCAGTCCAGGTTCCTGTCCCCGAACGTGTTCCCCGCGGTCGTGGTGTACGACCGCGCGTCCGGCCTGACCGCGGCCGACCGCGCCAAGGCGGCCGCCGACGCGCGCAGCTTCGCGCGGCAGCGAGGTGTACTGGCCAGCCAGGTGGCCGGCCCGATCCCGGCCCGGGACGGCCAGGCGATCGAGACCGTCGTCCCGGTCAACCTCGGTCACAACGGCTGGAATCAGGCGGGCACGGCTGCCACCTCGCTCCGCACGGTCGCCACCAACGGCGCGAACGGCATGAGCGTGCACATCACCGGGCCGCTGGGCACCGCGGCGGACTCGAGTAAGGCATTCAAGGGCATCGACAGCACGCTGCTGTACGCCACGCTGACCGTGGTGATCGTGCTGCTGCTGATCACCTACCGCAGCCCGGTGCTGTGGCTGCTCCCGGTCATCTCGGCCGGCGTCGCGCTGACCAGCGCGGAAGCGCTGATCTACCTGCTGGCCAAGCACGCGGGCCTGACCGTGAACGCGCAGAGCGCCGGCATCCTCTACGTGCTCGTTTTCGGCGCCGGCACCGACTATGCCCTGCTGCTGACCGCGCGGTACCGGGAGGAACTGCGCCGCCACGAGGACCGGCACGAGGCGATGGCGGTGGCCCTGCGCCGGGCCGGCCCGGCGATCATCGCGAGCGCGGGCACGGTCATGCTCAGCCTGCTGGTTCTGGTCATCGCCGAGCTGAACTCGACCAAGGGCATGGGCCCGGTGCTGGCCATCGGCGTCGGCGTCGCGCTGCTCGCCATGATCACGCTGCTCCCGGCGCTGCTGGTGACCTGCGGCCGCTGGGTGTTCTGGCCGGCCAAGCCCAGGTTCGGCTCGGCCGAGCCGACCACCGGCGGCTTCTGGGCGCGGGTCGGCCGGCGCATCGCCTCCCGGCCGCGGATCGTCTGGGTGACCACCGCCCTGGTCCTCGGCGCGATGGCGCTCGGCCTGACCGGGCTGAAGGCCGGCGGCCTGACCAATGCCGAGTCCTTCCGCGGCCACCCGGACTCGGTGGTCGGCGAGAGCGTGCTGGCCAGGCACTTCCCGGCGGGCGCCGGGCAGCCGGTAATCGTGGTCGGCAACGAGTCCAAGACCGCGCAGCTAAGGTCCGCGTTCAGCGGAACCAGCGGGATCACCGCGGTCACGCCGCCCGCGGTGAAGGCCGGCCATGCCTACCTCGAAGGCACGCTCACCGTGCCGCCGGACAGCCAGGCCGCCTACACGACGATCGACCGGGTGCGGTCGGCCGTGCACGCCGTTCCCGGCGCGGACGCGCTGGTCGGCGGCAACACGGCGATCAACCTGGACGTGCAGCGCGCTGCCGCGCATGACCGGCTGGTCATCATCCCGGCCATCCTGGTGGTGGTCTTCCTCATCCTGGCGCTGCTGCTGCGGGCGATCGTCGCGCCGGTCATGCTGATCGCGACCGTCGTGCTCTCGTTTGGCGCTGCCCTCGGTGTCAGCGCGCTGGTCTTCAACAACCTGTTCAACTTCGGCGGGGCGGACACCTCGTTCCCGTTGTTCGTCTTCGTGTTCCTGGTGGCGCTCGGCATCGACTACAACATCTTCCTGATGACCCGGGTCAGGGAGGAGGCGAAGCGGCACGGCACCAGGCGCGGCGCGCTGACCGCGCTGGCGGCGACCGGCGGCGTGATCACCTCGGCCGGTGCGGTGCTGGCCGGCACGTTCGCGGTGCTCGGCACGCTGCCGGTGACGTTCCTGGCCGAACTCGGATTCGCGGTGGCGTTCGGCGTGCTGCTGGACACCCTCGTCGTCCGCTCGGTGCTCGTCACAGCGCTGAACCTGGACATCGGCCGGTGGATCTGGTGGCCGAGCAAGCTGGCCAGGGAATCCGTCCCGGAGCCAGTCCGGCCGGTCGAGCATCACGCGCCGGTCCGCTAGCCAGCCGGCCGCCGCACCACGGCGGCAATCCCGCGGCTGGTGAATCCCGCGGCCGCTCCCCGGACTGGGTGAGCGGCCGCGGGATTCGCGCGCCGGAATCGCGCACTCCCCGTCGGCGTATCCGCCTGGCCCCGGATTACCGGAATACCGGCCGGGGCCATGGAATGTTAACGGAGTGGCAACTAACCGTGCGGTGCGGTGCTTAATTGTCGCTATCGGTGATTAACCGCGGACCACGCGGGTAAGCATCTCGCCGGGCCAGCATACGATCCCGGATGGCCAGTTCAATCGTCAATCGTCCGGGCCGTATATCGCTGGCTGCGGGGGAAATTAGTGTCGCAGTCGGCTATCCCTGGGGAGGGTACGTTGACTACGCAAGGCGGCAGCTGGCGGCTAGCCACTGCCCAGCTTGCCGACCGACTCAGCGGGCCTGCTGAGCTGGCCATGGCACGGCCGCGGTGAGCGGCCCGCCAGGTAATTCAGGCCGGGAAACCAGGCTCCCGGCGAGCCGCCGCCCGGCTGCCCGTGCCGTTGCGAGGCGCGGCATTTTCTAACTCTGCCCAGCGGCATCCTGCGATCCGATGATGCGCTTGCCCGCCATGTCGTCATGCCAGCGAGCGCCGGTAAAGGAGCTAATCATGCCCACGGATTACGCCCTGCTCAGTACCTATCCGCCGACTCAGTGCGGACTGGCGACGTTCAGCGCGGCATTGCTTGCGCACCTTCCGGAGCCAGGCGACAGCGTTGGCGTCGTGCGGGTAATCGATGAGCCGGCACCGCGGAATTCGCCGCTGGTCGTGCATGACCTGGTGAACGGCTCGGCCGCGAGCGCGGCAGCGGCGGTCGGCGTTATCGATGACTTCGACGTCGCGATCGTGCAGCACGAATACGGCATCTACGGCGGCCGGGACGGCGCGGAACTCATCCCGTTGCTGACCGCGCTGACGGTGCCGAGCATCGTGGTCCTGCACACCGTCCTGGCGGATCCGACGGATCACCAGCGGATGGTCCTCGCTGAGATCATCGCGGCGGCCGGCACGGTCGTGACGATGACGCAGACCGGCCGCTCGCGCGTGCTGGACATGTACGGCACCAGCCCCGACAAGGTCTTCGTGGTACCGCACGGCGCGGCTGGCACCTTGGCGGCCAGGTCGTCGTCGCGCCGGCCGGCCGGCGGCCCGCGGGTGCTGACCTGGGGACTGCTGGGGCCGGGCAAGGGAATCGAGCACGCGATCGAGGCGATCGCCCTGCTCCGCGGGGCCGGCCTGGCGGTGGACTACACGGTGGCTGGCCAGACCCACCCGCGGGTGCGGGCCCGCAGCGGCGAGGCCTACCGCCAGTCGCTGCAGGCCCTGGCGCGGGCCCGGGGAGTCGACGACACGGTGCACTTCGACGGCAGGTACCTGCCGGTCAGCGCGCTCGTCGATCTCGTCGGCACCGCGGATGTCGTGCTGCTGCCCTACGACTCGGTGGAGCAGGTCACCTCCGGGGTGCTGATCGAGGCCGTAACGGCGGCGAAGCCGGTGATCTCGACCAGGTTCCCGCACGCCGTCGAGCTGCTCAGCGACGGCGCCGGGCTGCTGATCGAGCGGAAGGATCCGGCCAGCATCGCCGCCGCGCTGCGCAGCGCGCTCACCGAGCCCGGCCTGGCCGGGCGGATGAGCAGGCGGGCGGCCGACATCGCGCCGCAGCTGCTGTGGCCGGCCGTAGCGGCCTGCTACCGGGAGCTCGCGTCCGCGCTCACCAGGACCCCGGCGGGGGTCACGCTATGAGGAGCAACGCTATGACCTGCCCTGCCGCGCCGTTCCGGCATCTGGAGCGGATGACCGACGAGATCGGCCTGCTGGAGCATGCCAACGGCATCGTGCCCAGGTACGAGCACGGGTACTGCGTCGACGACGTGGCCCGCGGCCTGATCGTGGTGTGCCGGGAGCCAGCGCCGCCAGCGGAGCTCGTTGCCATGGCGCACCGCTACCTCAGCTTCCTGGCGCAGGCTCAGGCGGCAGACGGCAGGTTCCGTAACCGCCTCGGCTACGACCGCCGCTGGCATGACCAGCCCGGCAACGCGGACTGCTGGGGCCGTGCCCTGTGGGGCCTCGGCACCGCCGCGCTGCGCGGGCCGGCCGCCGGCATCCGGGCAGAATCGCTGGCCCGGTTCACGCAGGGCACGCTGGCCAGGTCGCCGTGGCCGCACGCGATGGCCTTCGCCGCGCTCGGCGCCGCGGAGGTGCTGGACGGCTGGCCGGACCATGACGGCGCGCTCAGCCTGCTGGCCAGCGCGGCCGTGACGATCGGCGGGCCGGCCGCGGACGCGGCGTGGCCGTGGCCGGCGCCGCGGCTCAGCTACGCTAACGGTGCGGTTGCCGAGGCAGTCATCGTGGCAGGTGAGAGGCTTGGTGATGACAAAGTGCTGCAGGGCGGTCTGCGCATGCTGGAATGGCTGCTGGCAGGCGAGATCCGCGACGGCCACCTGTCCGTGGTGCCGGTCGGCGGCTGGGGCCCGGACGAGCCCCGGCCGGCCTTCGACCAGCAGCCGATCGAGGTGGCCGCGCTGGCCGACGCCTGCACCCGGGCGGCCGCCGTCACCGGTGACGCGAGCTGGCTGGCGGCGGTGGAAATATGCGTGGCCTGGTTCCTCGGCGATAACGACACCGGCGTCCCGCTGCTCGACGAGGAGACCGGCGGCGGCTGCGACGGGCTTACCGCCACCGGCCGTAACGGCAACCAGGGCGCCGAGTCGACCATCGCGATGATCTCCGTACTGCAGCACGGACGCCGCCTGATCGCCGCATCGCGGTGACTGGCGCTGGCTCGGCGGGCGGGCTGGCGACCCGGACCCGGCACCGGCTGCGGCCGGACCCATCCCGCACGCTGAGCCGGCTCTTCGTGCCGGGCCAGGAGAACCTGATCAGGGGCGAGTCGCGGGCGATGGCCGTGATCGACCGGGTGCTCGCGATGAGCGAGGACGAGGCGGACCGCGCGCTGGCCAGGACGATGGCCAGGTTCTCCGGCCGGTACCGCGACCTGGCGGAGACCCTGGAGCGCAACTTCGGGCTGGTCGCCTACCGGCTCGGCGGCGAGATCGAGGTCGGCTGCGCCCGGCGGCGCCTGATCGGGGCGTATTTCACCCAGCAGTACGCGCTGGAGGCCGCCGCCCTGTTCAACCCGTCCATCGTGGCGCATCCCGACCAGGCCGGCTGCGCGGCCGGCCAGATCCGGTTCGTGCTGAGCCTGCGGGCGGTCGGCGAGGGCCACCTGTCCAGCATCGAGTTCCGGACCGGCACGGTCAGCGGCGACGGCGAGATCAGCATCGACCCGCCGGGCCGGTTCCCGGACACCGGGCAGTCCCGCCCGGTGTCCTATCACCGGAGCCTTTTCCAGGCGAAGCTCGCCGAGCTCGGCCACGAGGAGGAGAACGCGCAGTTCCTCTGGAGCCTGCTGCCGCCGAGGTTCGGCATGGACGAGCTCAACGCCGCGATCGCCGAGCTGGCCCTGCAGCAGGTGCTGCGCGGCGACTCGGTGGCCCTGGTGGACTGGGTCCGCTGGCTGGCCGCGTCCAACTACGAGGTCGAATTCGACCCGCGGTACGCCATTTCCGAGCGGGTGCTGTGGCCAAGCGGGCCGGCCGAGAGCCACGGCATGGAAGACGCCCGGTTCGTCCGGTTCGATGACGGAGACGGCAGCGGCCCGGTCTACTTCGCGACGTACTCGGCATTCGACGGCCGCCGGGTCGCCTCGCACCTGATCGAGACCACGGACTTCCGCAGCTTCGCCATCTCCCAGCTGGTCGGCCAGTCGGCCAGCAACAAGGGCATGGCGCTGTTCCCGCGCCGGGTCGGCGGCCGCTACGCGGCGCTGTCCCGCTGGGACCGGGAGCGGAACGCGATCGCGTACTCGCCGGACGGCCGCCGCTGGGGCGAGGCAGCCACCGTGCAGGAGCCCGCACGGCCCTGGGAACTCGTCCAGCTGGGCAACTGCGGCTCGCCGCTGGAGACGCCAGCCGGCTGGCTGGTCTTCACGCACGGCGTGGGGCCGATGCGGGAGTATGCGATCGGCGCGATCCTGCTCGACCTGGACGACCCCGGGCGGCTGCTCGGCGCGCTGCCGGAACCGCTGCTCGTCGCCGAGGATGCCGAGCGCGATGGCTACGTGCCCGACGTGGTCTACTCGTGCGGCTCGCTGCTGCACGGCGACCTGGTGGTGCTGCCCTATGGCTGCAGCGATTCCTCGGTCCGGTTCGCCATCATCGACCTGCCGCGGCTGCTCGGCCGGCTGCGACCACCGGGCTGACCAGCTGGCCGATGCGGATAAGCCCGATGATGAACGGGCCGCGCAGGGCCAATCGATTTCCCGGCCCGCGGGTCTAACTGGAGGTAAGCCGAGAACCGGAAGGACCAGGTCCATGCGCAATACGAAGGCCCGCCGCCAGCCTGCGGCGGCCGCCGAGATCCAGAAGCCGGACGAGCAGTGGCGGCGCGAGCTGACCCCGGCGCAGTATGCGGTGCTGCGGCAGGCTCACACCGAGCCTGCGTTCACCGGCAGGTACGTCCGCACGAAGGACAACGGCGCGTACTGCTGCGCCGGCTGCGGCGCCGAGCTGTTCAGCTCGGATGCCAAGTTCGAGTCGGGCACCGGCTGGCCGAGCTTCTACGAGCCGGCCGTGGCCAGCGCCGTCGAGCTGCGCCCCGACCACGGCCTGTTCATGCGCCGCACCGAGGTGGTCTGCCGCCGCTGCGGCGGTCACCTCGGCCACGTGTTCAGCGACGGGCCGCGGCCGACCGGCCAGCGGTACTGCATTAACTCGTGCGCGCTGGCCTTCGAGCCGGCCGGGGCCGAGCCGGCGGCCCAGCCGATCAGCCGCAGGGCTGACCGGGCCAGCTGTCCCCGCGGGCGGCCGGCCCGGGCAGTAGCCAGGGCCCGGCCCGCCCGCGCCGGGCAGGCGGCGCCGGGCCAGCCGGGCTAACCTGAAGCCCGGCCGGCCACCGGAGGCACCCATGTCCCTGCTGAGCGATGATCACGAGTGGTCCCAGCGGCACCTGTCGCATTACGCGGAGGGTGACCTGGGCCCGCGTGCCCGCGGCCGGCTCGGCCGGCACGCCGGGCAGTGCGCGGACTGCGGGCGCGGACTGCGCGCGATGCGCGCGCTGCTGCGGCTGATTCCGGCGATCGAGGACGGCGAGCCGGTCCGCGCCCCGGCCGGGATATTCGACCGGGTCCGCGCCGCGGCCGGGGATCGCGGCAGCGGCGCCGCGCCGGCTGCGTCGCCCGGCAGGTGACCCGGCCGCCATCCGGCCAGCCCGGCCTGGCCGGCCCGAGCTGGCCAGCCGCCCCGGCCCGGCCACGCGGCCCCGGCCGCCGGCCAGCGCCCGGATGACCCGGCCACCGAGGCGAGCCTGATCGCCCGCGCGAGGGCCGCCGACGTGACCGCGTTCGAGCAGCTAGCAGGTGCGCACGCGGACCGGCTGTTCGCGGTGCTCTGGCGGCTGCTCGGCGACCGTGCCGCGGCGGAAGACGTCGCCCAGGAGGTCATGCTGCGCGCCTGGCGCGGCATCGGCCGGTTCCGCGGCAGCTCCAGCTTCTTCACCTGGCTCTACCGGATCGCGGTCAACGAGGCCAGCCGGTCGCTGGCCCGCCGCGCCCGGCAGCCCGCCACCGTGCCCGTCGATGACGCACTGCAGCTCCCGGCGCCGGCTGCCGGGCAGCCAGAGCGGCAGGCCGAGCGGGCCGAGCTGCGCCGGGCACTCGATGCGGCGCTGGCGGCGCTGCCGCCGGCCCAGCGGACCGCGATCGTGCTGCGCGACATCGAGGGCCTGCCGAACCGGGACGCCGCGAGGATCGCCGGCGTCAGCCAGGCCGCGTTCAAGAGCAGGCTGCATGAGGGACGGCTGAAGCTGCGCGCCGCGCTCGGCGATCAGGCGCTGCTCGACGGCCGCTGATCTGGGAAAACGGCATTCCGGGTGATGACGGTCCTCCGATACCGTGCGGCGCGCGTCTAATAGGTGATTGGGGTGCACGGAGCGGGCAGCTGACGCAGTGGACCGGGCAGCGCCGGCCGACGGCGCAAGGGGAGGCTCAGATGGCATCAGGAACACATCGAAGGGCTGGCCGCAGGCACGTCTCGCTGCGGCGCCGGCCAGCGGCACCGGCGGACGTGCACCAGCCGCTCGCTGACCAGCCGCAGGAAGGGTTCCGGGTGGCCCGCGGCCGCCACGCGGCCGGCCCGGCCAGCCCGCCCGGCCCGGCCCGGCCGGCCGAGGCGGCCCCGGCCGCCTAAGCCCCGTGGCCAGTAAGCCGGAAGCCGCGGCCGGCGTACGGCAAGCCGCGTCACAAGATCAACTCAGTGGTCCGGGTCCGTCCGTCTGGGCGGTCAGCTCTTAACCACTCCTTGATCCTGACGGAGCCGGGCGGCTCAGCCCGGGCGGCGGCTCAGCCGGGGTGGCGGGGGCGCAGGCGGGAACGGTGAGGGAGATGCGCAGCCCGTGCGGATCGTTCAGCGCGGCCGCCACAGTGCCCTGGTGGGTACTGGCGACCGCGGTGACGATGGCGAGACCCAGGCCGGATCCGGGGCGGTAGGACTGGGGCCCGGCGCGGTAGAAGCGGTCGAAGATGTGGCCGAGCTGGTCGGCCGGGACGCCGGGCCCGTCGTCGCTGACCTCGATGATGACGGTAGCGTCGCGGCCGTACGCGGTGATGCTGGCCACGGTGCCTGCCGGGGTGTGGGCGCGCACGTTGGCGAGCAGGTTGTCGACGGCCCGGCGCAGCAGCTCTTCGTCGCCGACCGTCCCGAGGCCGGCCGCAACGTTTGCCTGCCAGGCCCGGCGCGGGTCGGCGATCACGGCCCGCTCGGCGCATTCGGTGACAAGGCCGGTGAGGTCGACCGGGTCGCGCCGCTGGCCGGGGTGCTGGTCGAGCCGGGCCAGCCGGAGCATGTCGTCGACCAGGCTGCTCATCCGCTGAGCTTCCAGCGCGATCCGCCGCATCGCCTCGTCCACCTGGGCGCGGTCGGCCAGCACGCCTTGCTGGTAGAGCTCGGCGTTGGCGCGCAGCGAGGCCAGCGGGTTGCGCAGTTCGTGGCTGGCGTCGGCGAAGAACCGCCGGGTAAGTTCCTGGCTGGCCTCGCGCTCCTCGACGGAGGCCTCGATGCGGGCCAGCATCCCGTTGAGCGCCGCCCCGAGACGGCCTACCTCGGTGCCGGGATCGTGCGGGCTGACCCGGTCGGTCAGGTCGCCGGCGGTGATGCGGTCGGCCCGGGTGGCCATCGTCTCGATCGGGCGCAGGCCGCGGCGGACGACCCAGGCGACGCCCAGCGCGACGAGCAGGCCAGCCACGACGGAGCCGGCGATGACGATCAGCTGAAGCCGGCCGACTGTCTTGTTGACCTGGCTGAGGTTGGTGCCGGCGACCAGGGTGCCGCCGTCAGCGGGCACGGACAGCAGGCGGAACGGGACGCGCCCGCGGGTGGTGATCACCTTCTGCGCGCGGGGGGGCACGCGATGCACGGTCGCTGCGGACCAAGACGAGCGATTGGCTGGCGAGATGACGCCGGGACCTGCTTTCTCGAAGACCAGGATCCGCCCGCGGGGGGGCACGAACGCGATGTAGTACTGGCCGGGGACGGGCAGCAGGCGGGCCTTTCTGGTCTGGACTTGCTGGACCAGCGCGCGGAGCCGCGGACCCAGGATCGGGCTGACGACGGTCTGCAGCTGCTCGTCGGTCTGGCTAAGCAGGTATCCGCGCAGCGCGGTGACCGCGGCGATGTCGAAGGCCGCTAGCGCGACGAGCGTGATCGACAAGACGGCGGCGAGGATCCGGGTGCGGAGCTGAGGCCTGCGCGGCCGTTTAGCCGCCATCGGAGCCTGCCAGGGCGCCAGGGCGGGGCAGCCGCAGGCTGTAGCCGATGCCGCGCTGGGTGTGGATCAGGTCGGCGCCGTGGCAGGCCAGCTTGCGCCGCAGGTACGCGACATAGGTCGACACCACCGTGCTGGACCCGCCGAAGTCGTAGTCCCACACGTGGTCCAGCAGCTGCGCCCTGGTCAGCACCCGCCCGGGGTTGAGCATCAGGTAGCGCAGCAGCCGGAACTCGGTGGGTGACAGGTCGACCAGGTGGCCGGCCCGGCGGACCTCGTAGGCGTCCTGGTCCAGCTCGACGTCCGCGAACCTGAGCACCGGCCCGGTGGCCGCGCCGGGGCGGGTGCGGCGCAGCACGGTGCGGATCCTGGCCGCCAGCTCCTCGAGTCCGAACGGCTTGGTCATGTAGTCATCGCCGCCGAGGGTGAGCCCGGTTACCTTGTCGGCCTGGGTGTCGCGGGCGGTCAGGAAGATCACCGGCACCCGGCAGCCGTCCAGCCGCAGGCGGCGGACGACCTCGAATCCGTCGGTGTCGGGCAGCATCACGTCCAGCACGACCAGATCGAACGGGCGGTCCCGGGCCAGCCGGAGCGCTTCGGTGCCGGTCTGCGCGGTGGTCACCTCGAAGCCGAGGAACCGCAGCGAGGCGGCGACCGCATCGCGCAGGAACGGCTCGTCGTCGACCACCAGCAGCCCCCCATGATCGGGGGGCAGGCCTGCCGCCAGGTCAGCCATCGCCTCGCTCCCTTGCCCTCGCCGTCATCCGACCACATCACGGTCAGCGGCAGATGTGACTTCGCTGCGAGTTTCATGTGAGCGCGGGCCGCCCGCGGCGGCCCGCCGAGCACCCCTTTACAGGCCGGTCCGGGCGGTAAGCCGCCCCGACTCCACCGCCGCGGTGAAGGCCGCGTAATCCCGTTCGTTCTGGTCCGCGTAGCCGGCCGAGAAGTCCGCGATCGCGCGGTCGAAGGCGTTCCCTTTGCCCAGGTAAGAGGCGATCGCGATCCGGTCGCCCCAGCGGGCGTGCGCACGGGCGAGGGTGGCACCGCAGATGCGCGCGTAGAG
This sequence comes from uncultured Actinomycetes bacterium, assembly GCA_963786975.1. Lineage (GTDB taxonomy): Bacteria > Actinomycetota > Actinomycetes > Streptosporangiales > Streptosporangiaceae > Palsa-506. Next base: position 871,792 of record CAWBBE010000001.1, read on the forward strand.
GCTGGCGCCCGGCACCAGGAGGTTGTCGACGTCCGCGCCGCCTTTCCAGTCGTGGAATTGCCGTACGTAGTAGTCGCGGGTGACGCCGTCGAGCCCCTTTATCCGGACCCAGCCAAGGAAGATGTCGGTCGCCGCCTGCATCAGGCGCTGCCCGGCCACCACCCGCTCGCCGTGGTTCCGATAGGTGCTGGTGCCGGCGAACCGCTCGAGCACGGAGGCCTGCGCCTCCTTGACCTGCAGGAACAGCGGGTCGTTGTGGTCGCGGCCCACCATCAGCATGATGTAGCAGCGGGTCCCCACGCTGCCCACGCCTACCATCTTGTAGGCGGAGTGGACGTAGCGGAATTCTTCAATCGGGTGGTGATGGTGACCGAGCGTGCGCCGGTATGAGCTGAGCAGCTTCTTGATCAGCGGCTCGGAGTTCTCCCATTCCGACCCCGGCACGATGATGTCCTCGATCGGCACGATCAGCGGAGGGTCGGCGACGATCCGCAACTCGCCCTCGATATGGCCGGCCCGCTTGGCGAACACCCGGGTGCTGTCCCGGGTATGCGCCTGCTGCACGTCTCGCTCGAAAGCCCGGGCCTCTTTCTTGCTGACCCGCTTGACCTTGGTTTCCTGGCGGACCAGGTTGAGCAGCACGCCGGCCTCAAGCTGGTCGTACCACGCGCCCAGGGTCGCCATCCCGGCGGCCTGGCGGATGCGGTTCCGGTACTCAGCGACCCCGGCCATCACGATGGCACGCCGGTCGGCCCGCTGGAAGCCCCGGTCACGTCCCATGATCTCGAAGCTGGCGGCAAGGCGCTTGACGTCCCATTCCCAGGGACCGGGGAGGGTTTCGTCGAAGTCGTTGATGTCGAAGATCAGCTGCCGCTCGGGCGTGCCGAACAGGCCGAAGTTCGACAGGTGCGCGTCACCGCACGCCTGCACGGTCACCCCCGACACCGGGGTTGTCGCCAGGTCGGCCGCCATGATCAGCGCGGCGCCCCGGTAAAACGTGAACGGCGAGGCCAGCATCCGCCCGTACCGGATCGGGACCAGGTGCGGTACCCGTGACTCCCCCTGCTCCTCCAGCAGCGCTATCGGGTCCGGCCGGTCGGCCGCGGGTACCCACCGGCCGTGGCCAGCCCGTGGTGCCGTAACGCGAGCAGCCCGGCCCCTGGCTATCCGCTCGTCCACGGTCAGGTGCGCCCGCCGCCATGACGAGGCAAACGGCGCGACCCGGTCGGCCGCCGGGTCGCCCAGCGTGGTTCCGGCCGGGCGGTTGCTTGCGGCCATGCTGGCGCCTCCGGTCGTACTGTCGTCCTTGCGAGCTATCTGCCACCTAGCGAACCAGGCCCCATTAACTGCGGCAAGTCCCGCGCGCGGGGCACGCACACGGCAGTCGGCGGCCAGATTCAGTTCGCGAACTGGCGTACTTCGCCCGGCGGGTGCTGCCGGGCTTGGTTCAGGGCCGGATGGCCCGGATCAGCACGTATTCGATGATCCGGCGCCGCCATAGCAGTTCAACCTGCCAGAGCAGCACGCGGGCGGCAGCCCGCTGCCCGGCTGGCGCGCCGGGCGCTGTCTTCAGCCGCTGCCCGATCAGCCGCAGCGCCGGGGCGATGACACGGTCGCCGCACATGGTGACCTCGACGGCGGTAAAGCCGGCCGCCCGGGCGGCATCGGCGATCTCGCGTGCGGTCATGGCCGCACCGGGCCGAAGCCCGAAGATGCGCAGCTGGGTAACGCCGGCCAGCAACTCGAGAGGACCGGCCTGCCGGCGCTCGGTCGAGATATCGGAGATGCTCAGCGCCCCGCCGGGCCGCAGCGCCCGGTAGCACTCGGCGAAGAACGCCCGGCGCGAGCGGAAATGGAAGGCCGCCTCCACGCTGATCACGCCGTCGATGCTTCCGCTGGCGACCGGCAGCCGGGTGGCGTCGCCTGCCACTGGCTGCGCCGCTGCCTCGCGGAGCCGCTCACGGCCGGCCGACAGCTGCCATTCGGTGATGTTCAGCGCGATCAGGCGGCGCGGACGCAGGGCTTCCGCGATGACCGGATCCTGGGTGCCGAGGCCGTTCCCGACGTCGAGGATCACTCCCGCGGAAGGCAGCGCCGATGCCACGGTCCGCACCAGCCTGCGGCAGGCCGCCCCGGCCGCATCCGCCGAACCCGGCCCCTGCCACAGGCCCAGGTTCAGCCAGCCAGGCGCGGGCGCAAGGAAAAAGTCCGATCCGAGGCTCTCGTATACCCGCGCGGCGGGATTGCGGTCCTGCCGGAAGACCCCCGCGACATGGCGCAGCTGCTGGCTCGTCCACCCGGCAGGCCCAGCTGGTTGGGTCGCCATCTCGCGCACCAGCATACGGGCAGCCGGCCCGCCAGCCTCCCGGCCGGCCCGTCGGCCAGGGTTGGGCTGCCGCGCGGCCTTTCGTTCCGAAGCCAACTCACCGAGATCGTGGCTCTGCCTCAGCGCTTCGCTTCCCTGACCTGCCTCGCCGCAGGTGGAGGCCTCTATGGCGTGCCCTGAGCGACCGTGATTCACCGGTGATCACCGTCCGATCGGGCATGCAACGGGCGCGGCAGCGATGAGTTTCCGCGCCCGGTTCGGTCTCAACTTTCGTGAGCTGCTGGCGCGCGTCACCCGGGCGTCCTGGTTTGCTGCTCGATGCGGCGACCGCATGAGGTTCCATGGCCGGGGAACCGTTGCGGGGTGAGGAGGTAGTGATGGCCTTTCCCGAGGTTGTGTCGCATGAGCAGTGGCTTGAAGCCAGGTTGCGGCTGCTCGCCGAGGAGAAGAATGAGACCCGCAGGCGCGATGCGCTGAACGCCGAGCGGCGCAGGCTGCCCATGGTCAGGATCAAGAAGGATTACGTCTTCGACGGCCCGCAGGGCGGGCGACGCTGGCTGGGCTGTTCGGTGACAACCGACAGTTGATCGTCCAGCACATCATGTTCGGACCCGACTGGGATGCGGCGTGCCCGTCGTGCACGAACGCGGTCGATGAGTTTTCGGACGGGCTGCTCGCGCACTTGCGCGCCCGGGACACCGCCTTCGTCTTGGTGTCCCGGGCGCCGCTGGCCAAGCTTGAGGCCTACCGGGTGAGCAGAGGCTGGACGTTGCCCTGGTATTCCTCCCATGGAAGCGAGTTCAACTACGACTTCCAGGTCACGCTGGATAAGACCAGGGGGCAGGTGTCCTACAACTACCGGCCCGAACCGGGCTTGCTCGGCGGCGAGCGGTCGACCGAGATGCCAGGTCACAGCTGTTTCCTGCGCGATGGCAACGAGATCTTCCATACCTATTCGACCTTTGGGCGGGGCAACGAGTACACCCCCAGCCTCTACACGCTGCTCGACCTGACCGCGCTAGGCAGGCAGGAAGCCTGGGAGGAACCCAAGGACCGCGCTCCGGTCCTGCACGACACGTAGCCGCGAATCCCGGCCCGCCCCGTCAAGCCACCGGCCGGGACATCCTGGCATCACCCGACCGGCTCCGGGTCAGCCGCCGGCGGATGTAGGCGTGGCTGTACTTCGCTGCTGTACGACGGTGAAAGAGGCCACTTCCGCACCGGGAAATGGCCTCTGGGC
>CAWBBE010000002.1:0-176910 GCA_963786975.1 uncultured Actinomycetes bacterium
GAACTTGGACAAATTGGTCAGATTGGTTGATTGAGCAGTGTTCCCGGCGTCGGCTTCGTGGCGGGCAGTAGCCCGCAGCGCAGGCCCGCGGCGGCATCCGGGAGGTCTGATGTGGTCATCGTGCTTCCCCGGCGCTGGTGATGCTGCGGCCCGCGGTGCCGGTGAATGCGGGCATGCCGAGGTGGGTGCCGGCGCTGCGGCGGGCGATGAGCCCGTCGACCTGGGCGAGTTTGGCGTTCGCGGCGGCCAGGCTGACGTTGAGTCCTTGGGCTTCGCCGAGCCAGCCCTCGCGGCGGGCCTCGTCGATGCGGGCGAGCAGGTTGTCGCGGATCTCGAGGATCCGGGAGCGCTGCTGGGGGTCAACGCGGAGCAGGGAGCACCGCAGGCAGCTGTGCTCGTGTATGCAGCTGGTCGAATAGGCTCTGCCGCAGGTTCCCAGGGCAACGCGGCGGCGTTCGAAATGGCCGAGGAATTCCTCCCATTCCTCGTCGGTGGGGCTGCGGTATTCCTCGCCGGGCCGTAGCGCCCGGCGGCGGGCGATGAATGCCCGGTGACCGTTGATGACTTCTTCGGGATATACCGCTTTGTAATGCATCGTGGTATTTATGTCTTTGTGCCCGACCACGAGCTGGGTGATGTGCGGCGGCATGCCGTTCATGATGGCGTCGGTGATGAAGAGCCTTCTCAGGTCGTGGGGGCGGAAGATGAGGGGCTGGCCGCTGGCGTCGGTGATGCCAGAGTCGGCGAGCGCGTCCTTGAGCATGCCGCGGATGGCGCCTTCGGTGATGGGCCGGTTCTCAACTCGCAGGCGGCGCTGGAACAGCAGTGGCGCGGGCGGGTTCCAGGTGCGCTCATGCCGGTCGTAGTCGATCACGAGCGGGACCGCGCCGCTGGCGTCGCGGATGCGGGACACGATCGCCGAGAGGACGTCGGCCAGCTCTGGTGATATGACCAGGAGCCGCTCGGTATCGGTCTTGGACGGGGCGATGTGCAGGAGCGGAATGAGCTCTCCGGTAGACGGCAGGGTGTACTGGACGAAGCTGTGATGGCTGAGTTCTGTCAGCTCCTCGATTCGCAGCCCGGTGGCTCGAAGTACTTCGACGGTCGCCCAGGTCCAGAATCCTCGGTGTTCTTCCAGGGTGAGGTCCCGGCGCTGCCCTGTTTGCGGGTCCTCGGCCCAGATCCGGGCGCCTGCGTGCCGGGTTGTGGCGGAGCGCCGGAGACGCTGGCCGGCGCTGGTGAGTTCCTGGCCCGGCGCGGTCTGCCGGGCGGTTGCCAGCCGTTGCCCGGTCTCCCGTCGTCGTTGGTCGACGGTGGCGACCAGGACGGGAAGGACCGGCATCTGCTCGCGGGTGCGCTGGTCCATCCGGGACTTAACGTGCTGGCGTTCCTTGGCATGGGATGCCTCCTCCAGGCGGATCGGGCAGGGCACCACCCATGGCCCCCAGCGGGCCGGGTCTTCGGTCGCCCAGTGCGCGATGTCCAGGTAGAAGGCACGCACGACGGTCAGGCAGTTCAGCGCGCCGGCCCGGGGCCGGGTGCCGCCTTTGGTGGTGACCACCTGGACCCGTTTCTTCCAGGCCGCCACGGCCGCCGGGGTGAGCCGCAGGTCGCTGATGCCGGGGTGGTGGAGTTCGAGGTCTTTCCAGAACAGCCGTCCGAGCTGGTAGGCAAGGTGGCGAAGGCTGCTGTGGTCGAGCCCGGTCTGGCGTTCGCGCAGGTAGTCCACGAGCAGATCCCGGACCGGGTGGCAGGCGATGTCGTAGCGGCCGATGAGTTCCTCGATCGTCAGCTGGCCGCGGGTGCGGAACACCCGCGCCGTGCCGGGGGCGTCGTCGGGGAACACGCCGAGGGTGTGAAGCGCCTGGTAGAAGCTCAGGTTGTTGCGCATGCGCCGGTTGCCGGGCCCTTCCCTGGAGATGCATTCGAGCAACTCCAGGCAGTCGCCGGCGACAATGTCGCGGACACCGCCGCCTTTCGCTGCCATGATCGTGGCGATCCGGCACAAGACCTCCATCCTGGTTGCAGGCGGGAGCATGTCCATCGATTGCTCGGTGCCGTCCTTGAGCAACGCAGTCAGCTCGGCGAATGCGCCGGGGTCGCGCAGCCGGGCCATGTCCGCGGCAAGGTAGCGGACCGTGGCGTGGGCGGTGAGCCAGCGCAAGGACGGGCGGATCACATCAGCGCAGATTAAGGTCCGCAGGGCGCCGCCGAGGTTGAGGTAGGAATCCTCGGTGAATCCGATCTCCTTTGAGCGGATCCAGTCCATCACCTGCGCCCGCCAGGCCGCGGTTCCCGCGGCGGCTTCGGCTCCGCTGGCACTCCAGCGTTCCTGCCAGGTGACGCCGGGCCGGTCGGACAGCCAGTCCAGCGTCCGCCGCAGCCCGCGGCGGCGCTCGGCCTGGCTGTTGGGGCTGGCATCAGGAAGGAACGGAGGTGCGAAGAGGCGCTCCAGGACCTGCTCGCGTGTTTGCTCGGTAGCTGGCCACGTGGCCGGCCTCGCGCGGGGCGGGAAGCGGATCAGCAGCCCGGCGGCGTCTTCGGCCTGCTGGGCCGGCGGATCGGGCTTCCTGGCTGCGGCGAGCGGCGGGTCGGCGTGACGGTGCCGGCCCTTGACGCTGGTCATGGCTGGTCCCGGCGGAACAGGATGTCCAGTGATTCCGCCCGGTATCGCAGCGGCACCTGACTCCCGCCCGGCGGCGGACTGGTGCGGCCAGAACGCCGGGCGTGGTGCGCGATGATGCTGGCGATCACCTCCTCGGCCGGGGCTGACAGGTAGATCTGCGTGGTCGACAGGTGGGCGTGCCCGAGGACCCATTGCACGTCGGTGAGTGGCATGTCCGGATCGCGGGCCATCCGGTATGCGGCGGTATGGCGTAAGTCGTGAAGCGTCCAGTTCGCCCCGAGCGCGGCGTTGGCCCGGGTGAACATGGCCCGCGCGGCATGGTAGGTCAGGGGCCGGAACGGACGGCGGAGCGTCCACCACAATGGCTCATCGCGTCCCGCCGGGATCAGACCGCGGGTTTGCGCCTGGTAGAGCCGCAGCCACACGAACGCGTCCGGGGATGCCGGAAGCTGCTGCATCGCCCGGGTCCCCTTCCTGATCACGGTGATCAGCTGCTGGCCAGGATCGGCGTCGGCCTGCCGGGCGCCCAGCAGCTCCGATGCCCGCGCGCCGGTGGAGACCCAGAACGCCACCAGCGCCCGGTCCCGCAGCGACGGCAGCTGCGTGAACAGCTCGTTGAACCTCTCATCAGGGATGCTGCGCGGGGGCCGTTGCTGCAGCCGGGGCCGGAACTGCCCGGACCGCTGCGTGCGGTTCGGCTCCATCGGATTGCGGTGGGCGTTCGCGCCCCGCCCCCTGCGGCCCCGGTCTAGCGGGAAGGGGTTGACGATCGGGCCGGTTCCGGCATCCACATGAAAGTCGTAGAAGTGCCGCAGCACGGTTTCGCAGTGCGCAGCTGTCGCCGGCGCATACCCCGGACCCGGCGACGGCTTACCGGTGACCGGGTTCGGTGCCCCCGCCGTGCCCGTCCGCGAAACGGGCTTCGCCCTGCGCAGCACGCGGGCAGGCTTGTCGGCCAGCTGCAGCCGACGGGCGAAGTCACGAGCCTCGGCCCGGGTCACCTGGTCCCAGGCCACATCGATCGCCCATAGGAACCGGAACCACCGGAGCAGATCCATGCCGTAAGAACGCTGCGTCGCCGCGGCCCGCCCCGCAGCCTGAAGATCCTTCAGGTAATCCGCGACGGGCTGGACCTTCTCACCGCCCGGATCGACCAGCCGCCAGGGCTCCCACGGATCGCCGGTCGCCAGCAGCGCCCCGGCCCGCAGGACCGCGATCATCGCAAGGTCCCGGCCAGACTCCCCCGATCCGATCATGGTCCGGGACCGTAACGCCGCCCGCCCGGACCTGTCCGCTGAACTGGGAGGACAGTCCCGGTAGTTCAGTCAACAGGTCGAGGTCGTGGTTGGTGAGCATGCGGATGGCTTCGAGCTGAGCGGGCTCGAGCATGTGCGCCTCGTCGATCGCCAGGACGGGGATCCGGCCGCGTTCGGCGTGCTCGCGGGCCAGCAGGTCCATGGCCTGGGGGGTGAGGGTGGCGTGGTGGGTTTTGGGGACGCCGCCGAGCGCGGCGACGATGGCGTGGTTGATGCCGCGGACGCCGACGGAGGGGTTGCCGAGGTAGATGAGGGTGTGGCGGGAGGCGTCCAGGGACGCGAGGGCGGCGCGCAGGGCCACGGTTTTCCCGGCGCCGACTTCCCCGGTGATCACGCCGAGGGCGTGCTCGCTGATGCACCAGCTGATCCGGGCGGCGGCCTCGGCGTGAGCGGCGTGGCGGTGCAGCATGCCCGGCGCCAGGTCCCGGCGGAACGGCATCCGGGTAAAACCATAATGAGCCTGGAGTTTCTCGATACTCACTGCGCCTCCTGGGCGATGGCTTCGTCGATGGTCAGCTGGCCGGGCAGCTGCCCGGGGCCGGGCGGGCCGGCGAGGCCGGCGAGGCCGGCGAAGCTGATGGCGGCGCCGGCCAGGCGGGTGTCGTGGTCGGTGTCGAGCAGCGCCATGTAGTCGATGCCGGTCACCGGGACGGGCGGGGCGGGCTGCTCGGGGCGGGCTGCTCGGGGCGGGCGCGGGCAAGGTGGCGAACGGGATCAGCACCGTTCACCTGTCCTATATCCGGCAGGACACCGGACACGCGCTGATCGGCGCCCGGCAGTGGATACCGGCCGAGCACATCAGCGACCCGGTGAAATCGGCGGCCATGGGACTGCCGCCAGGCCTGGCCTTCCGCACCAAAGGGCAGCTGGCCATTGACATCTGCGCTGACGCGGCCGCCGATGGCATCCGGTTCGATTTCGCCTGCGGTGACGAGGTCTACGGCAGCTGCACCAGGCTGCGGGAATTCTTCGAGGCACACGGCCAGGGCTACGTGCTGCGGATCCCGTCGAACTTCCGCCTCACCCTGGCCCGCGGGATCACGCTCACCTGCGCGCAGGCCGCCAGCCAGATGCTCAGCGACAGCCGCCGCTGGGAAACCCGCTCCGCCGGGAAAGGCTCCAAGGGCGAGCGCTGGTATGCATGGGCCTGGATCGGCACCGCCTCGCCGCGCCATCACCTGCTGGTCCGCCGCCACCTAAGGTCCGGCGAGCTGGCCTTCCACTACTGCTACGTGCCCGAAGGCCAGCCAGCCACGCTGAGCCGGCTGATCCGCGCCGCCGGGCTCAGATGGCCAGTGGAAGAGGATTTCGAGCTCGGCAAGGACTGCTTCGGCCTGGACCAGTCCCAGGTCCGCCTCTACACCGCGATCGCCCGCCACACCATGCTCGTGATGGCCGCACTGGCCATCTGCGCCATCACCGCCGCCCAGCTCCGCGACCGCACCGACACCCAGGCCGCCCCGCCGTCCAGGCCCGGCCAGCCGCCGCCGCCCGATCCCGGGATGATCCCGCTGACCGTCCCCGAAATCAGCCGCCTGCTCACAGCAGCCCTCGCCCGGCCCAGCCCGCCCGGCCACGCAGACCACTGGTCCGGCTGGAGACGCCGCCACCAGGCCCGCTCACGCTGGTACCATCACCGCGCCAGGCTCACCCAAGACACCGAGATCACCCTGGTCAGTAAGTGAATGGCTGCTGCCGTACTAGTTGTGCCGCTGGACGGACCTCTTTGCCCTAGAGCAAGCGGAACAGATGTTCAGGGCCGCAGCAAGCGACAGGCCTGGATGGGCAGCGCGTCCTTGTGCTCACCCGTGGCCGGTCCTTCAGGCGAATTTGCTAGCGGCCGCCCCGCCGGCCCCCTGGCCAAAGGCAATTATGAACGCCTCTATTAGCTTACCGGGATACGTTACGACCTGAATAAGGCCCCTCCCGATGAGCGTCATAAAGGCTTCGTTAGTATCAAGACGCCGCATTCTCCCAAGCGCCTTGTTAAGTTCGTTGAACATTGACGTGGTGTCAGCCGAGTTACGTCGAGCGGCCTGCACCAGAGAGAACAAGTGCGCGATTTCGTGCTCAAGAATATCCCGATCCTCCCGGAAGCTTTCGGCCGGGATCCGCCAATATATACCTTGAGGCGATTCTTTTGATTCGAAATCAAGATCGCGGAAAAACACAATTCCGGGTAGCTGATCAGGGCTAATGCCAAATTTGGCCGCAACGTCAAGGCTTGGATTCGCGCTCCTCCCTGCGCTCCCCTTAACAATGATCACATCGTCCTTTTCGTTCGTGTGGCCCGGCGCGGTCTCGCTGAAGAAAAACAGGAGGATATTGGAGCTACGTGCCAAGCTGTCCAACCAGCTGAACTCCTTATTGACGAATGATGCGACTTCACGCTGCGAACTACGCTCGTCGAACAGAAAGAAGGACAGGAGCCGTGGTCTTAATGCTATGGGCCGACCCCGCTCTGCTACCATCCGCCTGGCAAGGTCTGCCCGGTTCCTCACAGGTGCAGCCATCTCAGCCCCTTCCCCTTCGTCAAGCATGCCACGACTGCCCGGCCTAGCCAACCGGGTTGTAGCAACGACGACCAGCGCCCAGCAGTGAGGATCCGCCAGCGGTCACAATGCCCGACCAATAAGGCCGGGCCCGCTACGTGCCGCTGGGAGCCAACCTGGGAGCCATCCGGGCGAACGACTTCCCACGCCAGGCGAACAGATACGGACAGGCGACTAGCGATCATGCCAGCTCGCGAACGGGTCCGGACGCCGCTGAACGGCAGACAGGTATCTACGGATCAGATGGCCTGTCGACTGCCCACCGCAGCGGACGAGGCTCCGAACAGCGCATGGGATATATGTGGGACGATCCCAGCTGCGCGGTCTCCGGGCTACGTTGTCCGCCCAGGTCAAGATGGCACCACTGAACTGAGCTGTGATGGTCTGTAAAACCGTCGGCTCCGACGTCTAGGGACTGCATAGCTACCGGGAGCCTGACGTGCGCCGTGCACGCGCCATGCACGCTTCATGCCTGGACGCTTCAGTTGGTGAGAACTATCTTTACCTTTTTTCAAGGCGGTGCCAGCGCTCGGCCTCTGCCTTGGGAGGCCCGGCCGGCGCGCGCCGGCCCCACGCCTTAGCTCGCCACTGATCAGCCATGCTCATCCGGTCACGCGGCCGTGCTGGTGTTGTAGTCTTCCTCAGCGCTCCAGTGTCCAGCTCTCGGTCACCGCGTCTAGGCCGCTCCCTGCGGTCGCGTCGCATGCGATCGGCTTCGCCGAGCCTAGACCCGCCGCCCGCTCGCACGGATCTTGGCGCCTATGCGGAAAACGGGGGAGACTAGGAACAGCAGGGGCGGCGGTGTGCCTGTGTCTGCTGGAGGTGCCGGATGACGGTTATCGATGGGCAGCGGCCCGTGGGTGGCAGCCGCCGCTCCAGGGCGGGATATGGGCAGGGTCGGAGGCGGGAATCGTGATGAGCGTGCGCCGGGCCAGGACAGGGCAGGCGGAAGCCATCGGGCCGACGGTCTCCCCGTCCATGGCCAGGTGGAGGCGTGAACACCTGACGGTTGCGGAGCGGGTCGCCAGGGGGAAGGCGGCCCGCGCGCAGGTGCCGCGGGAGGCACACGCGCGGTGGGAGCCGAGGCCAGACCGCCCGGACCCGGTCGCGCTGCTGGAAGAGCAGGCGGCTAGCCGGGTGCCGGAACTGGTGCCGATCCGGTACGGGCGGATGCTGGTCTCGCCGTTCACGTTCTACCGGGGCGCCGCGTTGATCATGGCGGCCGACCTGGCGGGTACCCCGGAGTCGGGGATAACCGTGCAGCTGTGCGGAGACGCGCACCTGTCCAACTTCGGAGTGTTCGGTACGCCCGAGCGGCGGATGCTGTTCGACATCAACGACTTTGACGAGACCCTGCCCGGGCCGTGGGAGTGGGACGTCAAGCGGATGGCGGCGAGCTTCGAGGTGATGGGACGCTTCCGCGGCTTCTCACCGGCCGACCGGCGCGCGGTGGTTATGGCGGGGGTCGCTGAGTACCGGGGCCGGATGCGCCAGGCCGCTGGGGAGGGCACCCTGGACGCCTGGTATGACCAGCTGGAAGCCGGGATGCTGCTCAAACTGCTCCGCCAGGAGGTGCGCGTCAAGCGGCTGGACAAGAAGGAGGCCCGCCGGGCGAAGCGGCATGTGGCCGAGGCATACACCCACGACAGCACCCGGGTGTACGCCAAGCGGGCAAGCCAGTTCGGCGGTGAGCTGCGGATCGTACCGGATCCGCCGCTGATCGTCCCGGTCGAGGACCTGATCGTGCCGGGGTCGGAATGGCAGGACCCCACCCCGCTGATCAAGAAGCTGCTTGCCTCCTACCGGCACACCCTCGGCCGCCATGGCCACCCACTGGAGGAGTTCAGTTATGTCCACGCGGCCCGCAAAATCGTCGGCGTGGGCAGCGTCGGGACCCGCTGCTACATCCTGCTGCTGATGGGCCGCGACCACAACGACCCGCTGTTCCTGCAGGTGAAAGAGGCACAAGAATCCGTACTGGAGCGGTTCGTGGGCAAGAGCCGGTATGCCCACCACGGCGAGCGGGTGGTGACCGGCCAGCGGCTGATGCAGGCCGCGACCGACATCTTCCTGGGCTGGCAGCGGATCAGGGGCCTGGACGGGGTGACCCGCGACTATTACTTACGGCAATTCCACGACTGGAAAGGCGGCGCGGACGTGGAAAGGCTGCTCGTGCCAGGCGCCACCGTGTACGCGCGCATCTGCGGTGCGACCCTCGCCCGCGCCCATGCACGCTGGGGCGACCGCATCGCGATCGCCTCCTACCTGGGCAAGGGTGACGCCTTCGACCGGGCAGTCGCGGACTTCTCCGCCACCTACGGCGACCAGAATGAGCGCGACTACGCCACGTTCACCGCGGCTGTGAACTCGGGCCGACTGACCGCGCGACCCGGTCTATAAAGGTGCCATGCCCGCTGCGTGCCCGATCGGACGGTGAACCAGGGAGACTCACGGTCACTCGCGGAGAAGCCAACATGGCTACCGATCTGGGACTCGGCAGATCACCGCGTCCAGGCCGAAGACCTCCTAAGCAGTAGGTCATGCTGCCGCGCCGCTTCCGGTCCTCGATCGCTGGCGCTCCCTGCGGTCCGGGTCGGCTTGCCATCGGAGCGCCCTAGCGCGTGCCACACACGTGCCACGTGCCAGGGTGATCAAAGGTCAGTCACGGTGACTCATGGGTACTCGCAACCGTGTGACCTGGACAGACGGTTCCGCAGCTCACGGGCGGCATCGCGCCACCGACCTTCCAAGCTGGTCATGAGGGTTCGATTCCCTTCGCCCGCTCTTTTGCTCTGGCCCAGGTCAAGGGCATGATCATCGATCTCTAGACGATCTTCAGGAGGCCCGTTTCCGGGCTCGTGCCCGCTGCGTCCGATCGAGCGGTCATGCACGTTGCCAGCCGATCACAACGACGGGGTAACACCTGGGTCAGCCGGCAGCCGGGTCACGGGGCACTGCCCGCGGACTGATCCGGATCGCCCCGGCCATCCGCTTCTCGCAGCCGTGCGAGAAGATCGGCCTGCTCGTCGGGGGTGGTGACCTTCAAGCGCTGGAACGCGCCGTCGAGCCTGACATCAACGTAGAGGTCGCCGGCGTCCTCGTGGAAGTGAAGGAACGCCCGGGAACCGCGCGTGAAATAACCGCGCTTGCGCTCCCGCAACCCGGCGATCTTACGTAGCTCCGCCAGCAGCCCCGCTACGCGATCGAGGTCTTCCTGCGTTGCATGCCGCACCCGCCGAGCATGACGCTGGCCGCCACGGCAACGCAAGCTGTGCGGAACCGGGCATCGAGGCCCAGGTCATCCGAGCCGGCCGGTCAGGAAACCCGGAGTGCCATGGCGGCCGAGTGCGGCGCTGTCCCGGTGAAGCCGTGCCGGGCGGCCCATGCCACATGGACGTGCCGGCCGCTCCCCCGTGCTCACCGGCGGTGAATCGCGTTCCGTGTCATAGACCTATCAGCTGTCGAGATGTATCTTGTCGGCATGGACCAGGTTGCCCGGGAGGATATCGCCGCCTCGGCAGCAGCGCACCGGGAACTCGGCCGCGATTACGACCGCGCGGTCGCCGAGGGCCTGGTTGAGCGTATCGGCGACGAGATCGACAAGCGGGTGGACGCCAGGCTCAGGCAGCGCGCCGATGTGCCTATGCCGGACGTCGGCTTGCCCAGGCAGCAGGCCGGCCTGCCCGCGCAGCGCGGCGGGGACGGCCAGCTGAGCACCGGAACCCGCTCGTCCCGGGAAGTGATCGCCCTCGGCCTCGGCTCGATGGCAATCGGCGGCGTCACGTCCATTGCCCTGCTGCATGACACCCGCAGCCCGGCCGGCCTCGTCGTCGTGCTGATCTGGATCATCATCGGCATCATCAACGTCAGCTACGCCCGGCGGCGCTGACCGCCCGGCCGGTCAGCGCGGCGCCGGTAACGCGGTCGTCGCCGCGGGCGGCGACGACCAGCGCGTCCCGAAGCCGCGTCCGGTCCCGGGGTTAAACATCGCACCAAGGTAGTTGAGAAGAATATGACGTGATCGATCCGTTATCTTATCCGCCGGGCATCTAGCCAGATCGTGACAAGGGCGTACGCTACTGAACATAAGTGCCCGTATCAGCCTGCAGCAGGCCAACGCTGGGTGCAGGCGGCTGCGCCGCTAAGGCCTGCGGCATGGTCCGTCAAGGCCAGGCAGGAGCAAGGATCCTTCGCGATGCGCCAGTTATCAATCACGTCTCCCACCGCTGCCTCGGCAACGATGCCGCCACCGGATGACCCGATGGAACTCCCGCCCCGCGACTGCTGGCCCGAGGCAAGCGGCGACGCCGCCCCGGCCGAGCTGACCCGGTACCTCACTGAAGATCACGACCGGATCGCCAGGGGCCTCAACGACATCGTGATCCACCGGCTCTTCGCCGCCGGGCTGGATCTCCAGGCCGCGCTGTACCTGATCGGCGATCACCACGGCGCGGGCAAGGTCAGCCACGCCATCGACGAGCTGGACCGGGCCATCAGGGACATCCGGGATGTCGTTTACGATCACCGGCTATGCGGCCCGGAGCTAGGCGGATGAGCCTGGCCGGGCGAGTGCGCCAGGAAAGCAGGTCCGGCGGCGGTGCAGCAACTGGTGAGGTCAGCTAGCGGCCCCGGCTGCGCTCGAACGATTTGGCCAGCGCCCGCGGTGCCTGGCAGCGCCAGCCGTCGGTGATCAGCTCGGCCAGCTCCTCGGCCCCGATCGCCGGCAGCCGGATGAGCACCGCGGGAAAACCGTTGTAGTGCGGCTCGGTGAAGAACTTCGCCGGGTCGGCAGCGAGCAGCATCTCCTTTTCCGCCCGGCCGGCCACCCGGACCGCCAGCACGTCCGGTCTCGGCAGCCGCGGCCGCCCCGGCGTGACGCGCTCGTGCCAGGTCCAGGCGAAGCCCTTCTGCCTGCTCCCGTTGCGCACCGAGAACCCGGAACGGTCCGCCGCCTCGCTGGTCTCCGGCAGCGCCAGCGCGATGCGCCGGACGTCATCCTGATCGGCCACCGTCACCTGCTCCCATGCTGTGCGGGATGAGCACGGTACTAGTCTGCACGCCAGCCAGCGGCGCCCAGGTCAGGCCCGCCGGCGGCCGATCACGCAAAGCAGCACAGCCCGGATCTGAAACGGATGGTCCGGCGCCAGGGTCCCGGCGAGCTCGGCGCCACGCCCGAACCGGCCCGGGTCTGATTAGCCAGGCGCCGGACGAAACTGGTCGCCGCCCGGTCCGCCGGCCAGTAGCGCGATCTCAGCCTGCCAGGCGCCAGTAGATGGCGGTGGCGTCGTCGCCCGGCTTGTGCCGCGGCCAGCGCGAGCAGTCGGCGTCGCTCGCCTCGGCGGCGCGGACCTGGCGGATCAGCTCGCCGGGGCCGGACTCGCGGAGCAGGGCCACGACGGCAGGCCAGGAGATCAGCCCGTAGTGGTCGGTCAGCCGGGCCGCGCCGTCGCTGAGCAGCGCGACGCCCCGCAGCCCGGCCAGCGGGAAGACGCCGGTCAGGCTGTTCCTGGCGGCTTCCGGGCTGGCCGCGGCTACCCGGTAGCGGCCCGCGCGCCGCTCATCGGTGATGATCACCGGCGCACGGCCGCCGGCCAGGTCCGCCGCGACGGTCGAATCAGACAGCACGAGGTAGTCAATGCCGTCGCCGCCGCGGCGCAGTGCCGTGACCGTGGCGCAAGGCGTACGCGGGCTGGACAGGTCGCAGCTGCCGGAGTGCCGGGCGCGCACCTGCCCGATGGCGGCGGCCAGCGCGTCGGCCAGCGGCGCGGCTGGCCCAGCGAGGATCTCCGCGAGCAGCGCCGCGCCGAGGCTGCGCGCGTACCACGCGACGCCGTGCACGCAGCCGCTGTCGGCGTCCCTGGGCACCTGGGTCGCGCCGTCCAGCAGCACGGCGGCACCGGGCGCGACGGCGGCGAAGTCCTCGTTCGGCCAGCCCGGCGTGCCCGCGTCGCTGGCCAGCGTGACTCGCATCCCCCGCTGCTCTCCTTCCCGTGCTGACCTTATAACGGGACATCCGCGCTGGTCACAGGCGCGGGGCCGCTAGCCCGGCGGGCCCAGCCGAGATCCCGCCGGCGGGCGGCGGCCGGCATGGCCCGCAGCTGGTCAGCAAGCACGTCGTCCACCTGATCATCATGTCGTCTCCGCGGTCGCGTGATTTTCTGGCGCCGGGTGTCACAGGTCGCCGGGGTGCGTCGTCTGAGAGGGCGACCACATCACGCAATCTGCGGAAAAGGAGCATGTCATGCGCGTGTTTGTTGCCGGCGCGACCGGCGTCATCGGGCAGCGGCTGGTACCCCAGCTGGTCGCCGCCGGCCATCAGGTCGTCGCCACCACCCGGAGCCCGGCCAAAGCCGATCAGCTGCGGGCGCTCGGCGCGGAGCCGGCCGTGCTGGACGGGCTGGACGCGATGGCCGTCGGCGAGGCGGTCGGCCGGGCCGGGCCGGAGGTGGTGATCCACCAGATGACGCAGATCGGCACGCTGGATAACCCGCGTCGCTTCGACCGGGTGTTCGCGGTCACCAACCAGCTGCGCACGCAGGGCACCGACAACCTGCTGGCGGCGGCCAAGGCAGCCGGCGCCCGCCGGATTATCGTGGCCAGCTTCAGCGGCTGGACCAACAGCCGCACGGGCGGCCCGGTCAAGACCGAGGCGGACCCGCTGGACGCAGATCCGCCGGCCGGGCAGCGGCAGACTGCGGCCGCGATCCGGTACCTGGAGACCACGGTGACGCAGGCGTCGCCGGTGCAGGGCATCGTGCTCAGGTACGGCTCGTTCTACGGCCCCGGCGCATCCGACGATTTCTTCGGGCTGGTTCGCAAGCGCAAGATGCCGGTGGCCGGAGACGGCGCGGGAGTCTGGTCCTTCATTCACGTGGACGACGCGGCCGCCGCCACTGTCGCCGCGCTCGATCACGGCAGCCGCGGCGTCTACAACATTGTCGACGACGAGCCCGCCAGGGTAGCCGACTGGCTGCCCTACCTGGCGGACGTGCTGGGCGCCAAGCCGCCGGTGCACGTGCCCGTCTGGCTGGCCCGGCTGACGGCCGGCCAGGTCGGCGTGTCGATGCTGACCCAGGTCCGCGGCTCGTCCAATGCCAAGGCCAGGGCGGAGCTGGACTGGGCGCCCGCCTGGGCGAGCTGGCGGCAGGGCTTCCGGCAGGCCGCCGCCGGGATGAGCGCGGCCGGGCAGGCCGCCGAGCGATCGGTACGCTCGGTACGGTGAGCGTGACCGAGGCATTCGCGGGCCTGCGCCCGCTGATGTTCTCGATCGCTTACCGGATGCTGGGCAGCGCGGCGGACGCGGAGGACATCGTCCAGGAGGCGTTCCTGCGCTACCACCGGGTCGTGGCCGGCGGAACCGCCGTCGAGTCGCCGAAGGCGTTCCTGTCCTCGGTCACTACCCGGCTGAGCATCGACCAGCTGCGCTCCGCCCGCAGCCGCCGCGAGTCCTACGTCGGGCCATGGCTGCCCGAGCCGGTGCTGACCGGCGCGATGGCATCCGGGGCGGCGGCTGGCGGCAGCACGGCGAGCAGGCCGGTGACGCTAAGCCCGGTGGCGACCGGGCCGCCGGCCCCGGACCCGGCCGCGCACGCCGAGGAAGCCGACTCGCTATCGATGGCGTTCCTGCTGCTGCTCGAGCGGCTCAGCGCGACCGAGCGGGCCGTCTTCCTGCTGCACGACGTCTTCGATTACGGCTATGCCGAGATCGCGGCCATCGTCGGCCGGAGCGAGGACAACTGCCGCCAGCTTGCCCGGCGGGCGCGGCAGCACGTCGCGGAGCACAAGCCCAGGTTCGAGGCGTCCCGCCGGGAGCGCGACGAGCTGGCCGCCCGGTTCTTCGCCGTGCTGGGCGAGGGGGACATGTCCGGCCTGGTCGACTTGCTGGCGGCCGACGTGGTGGTCTACGGCGACAGCGGCGGGACCCGCCCGTCGTGGCCACGCCCGATCATGGGCCGCGACAACGTCCGGCGGCTGGTCGCCAGCCTCAGCGCGCAGGTCCGTGAGCTTGGCGTCACGCTGCGCCGGGCCGAGATCAACGGGCAGCCGGGCGCGATGTGCTACGACTCCAGCGGGCTGCTGGTCAGCGTGCTCTGCCTGGACATCGCCGACGGCGCCGTGCAGGCCGTCCGCTCGGTCATCAACCCGGACAAGCTGCACCACCTGGGGCCGCTGTCCGGATTCCGCAGTCACCTCCGCGCCCCTCGGGCCGAACGCGAGCGCTAACGCCGATTTCCACGCAGCTTCTTCGGCCCTGGGCTAGCTGAACTCGAAGTGCAGGCGGCGACCGTGCCACCAGGGCACGGTGGTGTCGGGCGGGAGGCTGGCCTGGCGCAGCACGGGTGAGTAGGCGCGGCGGTCGATTCTGACTGTGATGGCGTCGCCGCTGAGGCTGATTGTTCCGGAACTGTCGAGGAAGCGCCGCTGGAGGGTGTCGGGTGTGGCGGCGGCGTAGCCGGTGCCGAGGCGGGCGCGGAACGCGGCGAGCAGGGCCTGGGCCAGGACGCAGAGCATGATGTCGAGGTCGGCGTTGAGGTTGACGGTGGAGGACAGGGCGTCGGCGCAGAAGGCTCTGATGATCTCGGCCAGCCGCTGCTCGATGGTCATCCGCCGGGCGTACTGGCTGATCAGGTTCCTGACGGTGGCGTGGTGCTCGTTGGTGATGATCACGGTGGGGGCGTCGCGGCCCAGGCCGGTGACGACGAGCTGGCGGGCGGTGCCGGGGTAGCTGGTCAGCGTGACGGCCTTGTCCTCGTGCACGCGGGGCCGGTTGTGCGGGCCGGGCCGGTCCAGGGTGATTGTCTTGTAGTCCTTGCTGGTCAGGCTGCTGATGTGGCGGGCCAGGGCGGGTGAGCGCATGCGCAGGGTGAGGAACTTGACGCCGCGGGCGTCGAGTTCGCCAAGGACCTGCTGGGTGGTGACCTTCTGGTCCATCACCAGCATCTTCGGGTCGCGGCCGCTGACGGCCTTCCAGTGGTCGCAGAACGCGATGGCCTCCCGGTTCTGGGTGGCCTTGGAGATGTCGGCGCTGGCGTAGACCAGGTTGTGGGTTCCGGAGTCCTGCGCGAAGAACGTCAGCACTGAGCGGGCGCGCTGGGACCGGGCAGGCACGTAGTGCTTCTCCAGCGCCGGGTCGTTCCCCCAGTGCATGACGGCGTGGAAGTCCAGGTCGAAGATCCCCTCGTCGCTGCCAGCGAGCCCGGCAGCGATCATCTTGGCGTCGAGGGCGGCCAGGAAGCTGTGCTGGTGGTCGTGGGACAGCCGGTAGGAGTAGCTGGTGAGCGCGGACTTCTTCGGCAGGATCGCCAGCCCGGCGAACAGGGCGCTGGCGGGATCGTCGAGCAGGTCGTCGACGTGGCTGACGCGCCGGGTGGCGGTGAGCTTGAGGGCCAGCAGGGACAGCAGCCAGGAGACGGCGGGGATCACCTTCGTGCCCGGGTAGCCGGCTTTGCGGGCCAGGGCGGGCAGGTCGAGGGCGACCAGGTCGGGGACGGCCAGCAGCAGCCCGGCGAGCCGGGTGCTGGCGGTGGCGGGGAAGGCGGCGAAGTCGATGACCCTGGCGGGGGGCAGGTTCGTGGCCCGCCCAGGCGTGGCCGGGCTGACGCTGGCCTCAGGCTCGGGGTGACGCAGCAGCCGGCCGAAGCCTTCCTCGGCCAGGATCTGCCCGGCCCCGGTGCGGTTGAGCGGCATGCCCTCAGCCGCGAGCCGGGCGGAGATCTCGTAGACCGACAGGCCCTGGCGGCGCAGCTCGATGACCCGGCTGCGGGCAGCGTTCTTCTTCGGCGCGCTCTTGCGGCCGGGTCTGCGCGGCCCGGCGAACAGCGCCAGCTTCCCCGCGCGGAAGTCGCGGACCAGCGAGGCCAGCGCCGACGGCGAGTACCCGAACCGGGCGGCGGCCTCGGCCAGGGGCGCGCCCTCGAGCACGTAGGCGCGGACCGCCTCATACCGGCGCTGGTTCACGCCGGCGCCGGGCGAACGACTCCCAGCCCGCTCTCGGGGCTGGTTCCGCTGCCACATCGCATGTCTACCATCTCTGCTGTCCGGCAGCCCGGAACGATCCCCGTGCGGCGTGTCACACGGATCCAGGTGCATTCATGCTGCTAGACGCTATGAGGCGCCGGGTATCTGACCGGGACGTCTGCCCGGGCAGCGGTGCCGCACCAGGACTCCGAACTATGATCACGTGATGGGAACAGCTATACGGTACCTGAACCATGGCGGCCCGCACACGTCCGGCAGCGGCAAATGTGCACGTCAGAGCCAGTCCAGGGCGTTTCGGGAGCAGCGGCGGCGCTTACCGTCGAAGGCCCAAGACGCTGCGCGGAAGGCCGCGCTAAGCGCAGGCTAGTCACTGGCGGTGCCAGCCTCGATTAGGGACTATCGGAATAGCGACTGACATGCTGCTGCTACCCGAGGATCACCGCGATGCGCTGGAGCGAGGTTCCGCCGCTCTGGGCAGAGTGCTTCGAGCTTGGCTGGGAAGCCTTCCGCGCTGGCAGCGCCCCGGTGGGCGCGCTGATCGTGGCGCCGGGCGGGGATGTGGTCAGCCGCGGGCGCAGCCGGCGGGCCGAGGTTGCCGCCCCGGCCGGGCAGCTCGCGGGCACGAGCCTGGCGCATGCCGAGATCAACGCGATGGCGGGCCTGGCTCCCGGGTGCTACCCGCGGCACACGCTCTACACGAGCTTACGGCCTTGCCTGCTGTGTACTGCCGCGATCAACCACTGCCACATCGGGAACGTCAGTTACGCGGCGGAGGACCCGCTCTGGTTCGGCCTCGATCAGCTGCCGCTGATCAACGCGCACATCGCCCGGCGCTGGCCTGCCTGGGAAGGGCCGATCAGCGGACCGCTCGATTCCTGGCAGACCCTGCTCTGCTCGATCTGGCAGCTCCGCGGCGCCCCGGATGGCCCGGCGCTGCGCGCCCAGCAGGCGGCGACGCCGGACCTTGTCGACCTGGCCCGGGCGCTGATCGCGGACGGGGAACTGGCCCGGCTTGAGGGGATGCCGCTGGCCAGCGCATTCGACACGGTTACTAGGTGGCTTTGACCCGGCCGGCCCCGGGCGGCACCTCGCGGGCGTGGCCGGGCCGGGTTATCCCGGAGCGCGGCTGGCCGGGGTATCCGCGGGCGCGCGGCTGGCCGGGGTATCAGAGGTTCTTGCGGAAGATCAGGCCGTGCCGCACATAGCCCATCCGGTCTTCGTAGAAGGGCACCGACAACGGGCTGCGGATGTTCGTATCCAGGGTCACCAGCGTCGCGCCCTGTTCCCGGCCCCATTTCTCAACGGCCGACATCAGGGCGGTGCCCAGGCCGGCCCGCCGGTACTCCTCGGCGACCGCCAGCGCGCCGACGTAAACGCACGTGCACGCGGCCGCGCGGAGCAGCTGGAACCGGGCGTCCGGCAGCGGGCCCTCCAGGGTCGCCACGACGAACCCGGCTACCTGGCCGCCCGCGGTTGCGACCAGCCGCTGCAGCGGCAGGCCGCCGCCGTCCTCGCGCTCGAACCAGTCGGCCAGGCCCGCCTCGGCCGGCAGCTGGAAGCTGCTCGGATCCTGGGCGACGTAGTAGCGGGCCGCATCGAGCCAGGCACGAGCGCAGGCCGCCCCGTCGCCGGCCTGGAACGCGCGGACTTCGACATCATGCATCGCGCCTGAGCACCTCCGTGTTGAGCTCTCGCCGACGTTATCGCCGCCGTGCTTCGCGCCCGCCGCGGCGGTCCCGGCGAGCTACTTACTCGCGGGCGGCTGCGCCCCCGGATGGCTGCGCCCGGACGGCCGCGCCCCGGGCCGTCACGCCCCGGACGGCTGGGCCGCGATGGCCGCCGCTGCCTGGCGGGCGCGGGCGGCTATCTCGTCGGACTGCGGCCAGCCTGACCACCAGCCCGGCTTCAGCACGGTCTCGCCGCGCCCGATGGTCGCGGCCAGCTCG
The DNA here is from genome assembly GCA_963786975.1 of uncultured Actinomycetes bacterium. Classification (GTDB taxonomy): domain Bacteria; phylum Actinomycetota; class Actinomycetes; order Streptosporangiales; family Streptosporangiaceae; genus Palsa-506. Next base: position 18,419 of record CAWBBE010000002.1, read on the forward strand.
CGGGCCGCGATGGCCAGCGGCCGGAACCGGATCGCGTGGCCTAGATGATCAAGCTCTGCGGCCGACAGCCGGCGCCGCGCCGAGTAGCCGGCCAGCACGGCATCGACGCGGGTGATATCCGGCGGCGCGGGCCGGCCCGCCACCGAGCCGAACGCGCAGCCGTAGAGCAGGACGCCGAGCGCGGCGACCGCCGGGCCCAGGCCGGTGCCGTCCCAGTCGAACACGACAAGACGGCGGCCGGGCGTGCGCAGCACATTGCCCGGCTGGTAATCGAGGTGTACCAGCCTGAGCGGCAGTTGCTCGCACCCGTCGGCCGCCAGCAGCGCCAGCTTCAGCCGCTGGTAAGACGCTGCCAGCGGCCCAGGCACCCGGCCGTCGACCGAGGCCAGCCGGGCCAGGCCGAAGTCAATGTCGTCCCGGGGCAACGCGGCCGCGGGCCGGGACAGGTACCCGTCACCGTCCGCGGCCGTCGGCAGCGCGTGCATCCGGCCGAGAATCTCGCCCAGCGATCGCAGCGCCGCGGGCGTCAGCTTCGGCGGCCCGCCGCGGATGAACCGGGTAACCAGCACGCACCGGCCGTCTAGCGACACCACCCGAGAGCGGCCGGCGGCCATCACCACCCGCTCGGCCGGGATGCCCTCGCGTGCCATCAGGTCAAGGACGGCCGCGTCGCCCTCGATCCGCTCCGGCCTGAACGCCCGCGGGAAGATCCGTGCCACCCAGCTGTAACCGGCGGCGCGGTCCAGCCGGAAGACCCCCTTCTCGCGCTCATGGTAGAACGCGGAGGCTCCCACGATGGTCGCCCTGTACCGCCGCTGTACCAGCGTGACCAGCGCCGACAGCTCGGCTTGCCGCTCGGAAGCGGACAGCTCAGCGCTGTTGGGCATCACTCACCAGCACCTTCCGTGACGGCGGGCTCGTGCTGCTACCTGGCCCCATGAGCGACTCGCCGGAGGATTCTCCACCGAGCATGCCCAGCCATGCCAGCAAGGCTGCGGATTTTCGGTGCCAGTTACGAAGGTCAGCCTCCGAGGGAAGCCGGGCGGCGGCAAGCCGCGTCGGGCCGGCCGGGCCGAGGGAATCCGAGCGCCGGCGCGTACTCCGCGTCGGCTGCGGCACCGGCGAGCATGCCCCGATATGCGCCGCCGTACACCCGATGCCGCCGGTTCCGGGGTATCCGCGACCCGTTGGCGGCTGGCTGCCGGTGATCATCAGGGCTCGATGCCTGTGGCAGCCAGCCGGCCCCTCCCGTAACATCGCCGTCATGGGATTCCTTTGACGCTGACCTGATCCTGCGGCACGCGGCCCGCCCTTCCTGTCTGACCTGGCCGGTTAGACAGGGAAGGACGACTCGTGACACGCACGACATTCCGGCCCCGGCGGCCCGCGGCGACCGGGGCCGCGGTTCTCGCGGCGGCGCTCGCCGTCGAGTTCGCCGACGAACTCGTCGACGGAGTCAAGGGCGCGGCGTTCCCGCTCATCCGGCATGGCCTGACGCTGAGCTACCCGCAGGTCGGCCTGCTCGCGGCGGTGCCGCTGCTGCTCGGCAGCCTGCTGGAACTCCCGCTCGGGGTGCTGGCCGGACACGGCAGGCGGCAGCGGGTCGCGGTGCTGGCCGGCGGCCTGGTGTTCATCGGCTCACTGCTAGCCGCGGCCACCGCGCAGTCGTTTAGCACGCTGCTGATCGCGTTCGTGGCGTTCTTCCCGGCCTCCGGGGCATTCGTCAGCCTGACCCAGTCCGGCCTGATGGACGCCGGCCCGGATCGGCAGGAACAGCACATGGCCCGCTGGAACCTGGCCGGCTCGACCGGCGCGGTAGCCGGGCCGGTGCTGCTGATCGCCGTTCTCGCCGCCGGGGGCGGCTGGCGCGCGGCGTACCTGGTGCTGGCCGGTTGCGCCGCGCTGGCCTGGCTAGGCGTGGCCCGCCACGGCCCGCGGCCGGCCCTGCGGCTGGGACCGGCAGCAGGCCCGGGACCGGCAGCAGACGGCGGCCGGCCAGAGGCGGGCAGCGCGGACCGTGGCCTGGCCGCCCGGCGGGGCGACGCTGATCCCGGCGATCCGGGCCGGGATAGTGCCGTCCGGCGGGTGCGCGATGCCCTCCGGCAGCCTGGCGTCATCCGGTGGCTCGTCCTGCTTCAGGTTGCTGACCTGCTGCTTGATGTGCTCACCGGGTTCCTGGCCATCTACCTCGTGGACGTCGTGCACGCCACCGCTGCCCAGGCGGCACTCGGCGTTGCCGTCCGGCTGATCGCCGGCCTGGCCGGGGACGCCGCGCTCGTCCGCGTGCTGGAGCACACGGACGGCCGCCGGGTGCTCACCGCGAGCGCTGCGGTGGCGGCCGCGGCATACCCGGGCTTCCTGCTGGTGCCCGGGTTCTGGCCGAAGCTGGTCGTGCTGGCCGGGCTGAGCATCGCCACCGCGCCCTGGTATCCGGTGCTGCAGGCCGGTCTCTACGGCAGCCTGCCCGGCGAGAGCGGCGTTGCGGTGACCCTGACCAGCGCGGCCAGCCTGACCGGCGGCATCGGCCCGCTGGCCGCCGGAGTCCTGGCCGAGCGCTTCGGGCTGGCCTGGGCCCTGGCGGCGCTGGCCCTCGCCCCGGTATGCCTGCTGGCCGGGCTGCGCTCGCGCCGGGCTCCGGGCGGACGCCCATAACCGGCCGGGTACCGGAACCGGCCGGGTACCGGAACCGGCCGGGAGCGGCGGGGTTCTGGCCGGGTCCGGCTGGCGGCGTCAGCCGCGGGCGTGCGCGAGCTGCATTTCGTGCGGCTCGCGAAGCCAGCCCAGGGTGAGCCGGGGATCGGCGCTGGCCGCGCCGCTGGCCAGGCCATCCAGGTAGCCGAAGTCGGCCGCTACCCGGCGGCGGAACTCGGCCGCGTCGCCCACGCTGCCGTGACCGGGCACGATGTGCCGGACACCGGTCAGCGCGGCCAGCCGCCGCAGCCCGGCGCGGTAGTCCCCGAGCGGATCGGGCCCGGCCAGGTCGAGCAGCGGGATCTCCGCGTCGGAGAGCATGTCGCCGGCGATCAGCGTGCCGGTGCCGGGCAGGAACACTGCGCTGTGGCCGGGCGCATGGCCGTCGTGCGTGATCACCAGCGCCTGCGGGCCGTCCCAGGGGATCGCCTGCTGGTCCGGCGCCAGGGCGGTGAGCAGGCCGAGGAGGGCAAGGTCGTGGCCGGGCGCCGTCTCCTGCATGCCGCTGATCAGTCCGTCACGCTCGGCGGCCGCGGCGGCAGCCGCCCTGGGCGCGGCGTATCTGGGCACGTCGCCGAGGTCGCGGGACCACAGCACGTGATCCCAGTGCGGGTGGGTGGCGAACCCGGCCTGCGGGCGCAAACCGGCGGCGGCGAGTTCGGCGGCGACGGCGGCCACCTCACTGGCTGTCACCGCCGGGTCGATGACCAGGCACTGGCCGTCGCGGCCGGTCAGCACCGTCGTCGTGGTAATGAAGATCTCGCTGGTGGCGACCAGCACGCCCGGTGCTATCTCGGTGAGTCGGCGCATCCAGCTTGTCTACCAGTCCCGGCCCCGGCGGTCCGGGCGGGCGGGACTGGCTCCGGCTGGCGGAGGGCTCCGGCTGGGCTCCAGGGCGGCGGGCTCCGGGGCGGCGGTTCCCGGGCGCCCTGGAGGGCCGGAAACGACAGCGGCATCCCCGTTCAGAACGGGGATGCCGCTGCCTTCGATCCGGACTGGCCTCAGAAAGCGGGGCCCGGATCCGTGGTGAACTGCTGGGTGTCCTTAACCACGCCGCCGGACAGGTTCTCGCGCTGGACCGAGAGCCGGTTGGCGGGGTTGCTGCTGCTGGAGTTGACCGTCAGCGCCAGCGGGTGGGACAGGAAGGTGTCGCTGGCTGCGACCCACGGGCAGTAGTTGCCGGGAACCCGGCAGTCTCCGCCGAGCCCGTTCGCCCTGTCGCCGACGAACAGGGTCCGGGTGGTGGCCCCGCAGGGCACCAGGCGGACGGGCTGCGAGATGCTCTTGCTGCCCACGCCGACGCACTTGCCGCTCTCGTTGCTGTTCGGCGCGAAGTTCGCCTCGAACACGTCCCAGAAGGGCGGATAGTTGACGCAGACGTACGAGGTGCCGTCCAGTCCGTGGCCCCCGTCGTTGTCGCAGAACTGGCCCAGGAAGCCGACGAAGCCGCCGGTGAAGTCCTCGTTCACCTTGGCGTTACCGGCGCGGCGCATGTTGATCGCGGTGCCACTGGCGCCCCCGACGGCGTTCATGAGGAACGCGCCGAACCCAGTGTTGTCGAGCGCCGCGTTGGAGATGTCGGTGCAGAGGCTGCCGCAGACCGTGGTCGCGTTCTTCGTGACGTGCGGATGCGTGGATGCGCTCGCGGCGCCGGCCGCCGCGAGGCCGAGGGACGTGGTGAGCGCGGCCGAGGCCGCGACCACGCAGAGCCCCCGTGTAAAGCGGTTGCGCATGGTGATTCCTTCCTGTGGTTTGCTGGGCCGGCCACCATCTCGGTGGCATGGGCGGTAGAGCTCGGGCCGGCCGCGGCTGGAAACGATGTTGGCTGTTACTCCTTGTGCTCCCGCCCTGTCAGCCAGTTGTCGACACCTTACCATGGGTAGTCATCTGATTACTTGTTGTAAGGAGCGGCACACGGGTCGGCGTCTTCGCGGCTGACCAGACTTACACGAGGATGACGTGCTCCCAGTCAATGCGGTTGACGCGTTCCAGCAAATTCAGTGAATTAATTTCCGGACCATCAATAATGCCCCGATAAATGTCCGAGTTTACCTCGGATTAATCAGTTCAATGTTGCTGGACATAGTCGTCTTCAGTTATATGTATTTTTCCCGTGATCAATATGAGTACAAGATAATTTAGTATCAGCTTTAGCGCTCAAACGGGATATAGCTGGCGGGTAACCGGCGGCCGCCGGGCGGGTCGCGCAGCACCACGGCGGGCGCGGCGCCACCAGCCGGCGGGCGCGGCGACGCAGGGCGCCCGCCACGACGGGGTTCGCGCGGCGCGGCGTCCAGCGGCACGATCGGGATGGCTCGGTACCTGGACGCGCGGAGCTGGCCAGGAACGTGCAAAGGCCACCCTGCCCGGGCTAGCCGGGGCAGGGTGGCCGATAAGACTCTGGCAGCCGACGGCGGGCCGGGCAGCTATCCGGCCGCGGGCTGCCCGTCGGCCTGGTCCGGATCGGCTGAGCCGGCGATAGCCAGGTCGGCCGACCCGGACAGGCTCTTCTTCACCGACTCCAGGATCGTCAGCCCCTGGCCGACCAGGCCGGCGGCGATCTCGCTGAGCCCGTCCGCGCCGTTGAGCACGCTCACGTTCGCCCCGGCCAGGCCGCTTGCCGCCTCGCGAACGATTTGCGGCAGCTGGTCGATGAGCATCCGGTCGAGGGCGATCCGCTGGTGCGAGGCTGCCGCCTCGGCCTGGAACTTGACCCGCTGGGCGTCCGCCTGCGCGAGGATGCGCACCTTCTCCGCCTCCGCCTCCGCGGGCCTGACCACCTCGGCGACGAGCTGCCGCTGCCGCAGCTCGGCCTGCCGGTGCGCCAGCTCGGTCTGCGCGGCCAGCACGCCCATCGTCGCCTGCGCCTGCGCGAGCGGCCCCGCCTGCGCGGCCTCCGCCTGGGCCTTGTCCACCTCCGCCTTGTACTGCGCCTGCACCACGGACGTCTGCCTGGTGTACTCGGCCTGCTTGCGCTGTGACTCCTGCTGCGCCTCGGCGGCGGCCTGGTTCGCCTGGGCCTGGGCGATCTGCGCCTGGCGCTGGATCGCGGCATTGTGCGGCGCGGCCATTGCGTCGATGTAGCCGGAGTTCATGTCGTCGATGGACTGGATCTGCAGCGAGTCAACGGTGAGGCCGATCTTGACCATCTCCGCCTTCGAGCCGTCGAGCACCTCGCTGGCCAGCTTCTGCCGCTCGGTGACGATTTCCTCGACCGTCATCGAGCCGATGATCGAGCGCAGGTGCCCGGCGAAGATCCGGCCGGTCAGCGTCGACATCTGATCCTGGTCCGAAAGAAACCGCTGGCCCGCGTTGACGATGCTCTCCTCATCGTTGCCGACCTTGAAGGCGATAACCGATCGGACATTCAGCGAGATGCCCTGCCTTGTCACGCATGTCTCGGCGACCTCGGCCTCGCACATGGCAAGGGTAAGGAAACGAACCTTGCGGATGAACGGGACTATAAAGGCGCCGTGACCGGTCACGACGCGGAACGGCGCGCCGTTGCGACCGTACCTGCCGCCGGATACCAGCATTGCTTCGTCAGGCGCTGGAACGCGGTAACCGAACATGTCTCATCTCCGTCGAATTGCCGGGAGAATTACCCCGGGCGGTTATTACTTACTCGTCTCATCAGGACTGCCTGTCAGCGCGCCAGCGCTCGCCACATCAGCTGGCCGGCCGCATCGTGTTCGCCGGCGGGCCGCATCACGCCCACCGGTCGCCCGGCTCATCCGGCAGCGGGCCAGTCGGATCGGTCCATTCGCTGACGTCCACCGACCGGGTGCCGTGCGACTCGATGACCAGCACCGTGGCGCCCTTCGCTATCGGCTCAGGCGACCAGGCGATGTAAGACTCGGACCCGCCACGGATCTTGACCAGCACTTCTCCGGGGCCGCGAGAACCTCGCGTGCCGATGGTGAGAACGCCGATGGAGCCGATGAGGGACTCTTCCCGAGGCACTGACAGCCACTCCTCATACCACCCCAGACCTGGTTGCTCACCTTATCGCCGTCTGGGTTCCCGGGCGACTGGCGGCTGATCAAGAACCGCCGACCCTGCGGCCTGGCCATTGGCCCCGGCCAGCGGCTCCGGCCAGGATCCCGGGCCAGATTCCGCGCCACCCGGCAGGCCCGGCCCGCGACCCCGGCCAGATTCCGCGCCACCCGGCTGGGCCGGAGCTTCGGCCCGCGAATCAGCCGGGCAGCGCGGCAGTCACGTCGATCTCGACGAGCTGGCCGGTGAAGCCGAGCTGCGCCACGCCGAGCAGGGTGCTCGCCGAATCCAGTGCTGCCGCAATCGATGACTCGCGCAGGATGCGCCAGACCGCCGCGAGAATCCGACTGCTCCGCCGAGGCGACATAGATCACCGTGCGGACCACGTCGGCCGGCGCCGCCCCGGCGCTCGCCAACGCGATCTTGATGTTGCTGACTACCTGCCCGACCTGAGCCCGCAGGTCGCCCGGGCCGGTCAGGTTGCCATCCGCATCTAGCGGGCACTGCCCGGCAAGGAACACCAGCCGCGCCGAGTCGACCGTCGTCACATGGTGATAGCCAGGCGTCTCATGCAGCCCCGCAGGATTCGATAGCTCAGGCATGCGCACCATTGTGGCCGGCCCGCAGGCCGTGCCCGGCTGACCGGGCCTCCTGCCTGGCCTGGCTAGACCTCCTGGCCTGGCTAGACCTCCTGGCCTGGCTAGACCTCCTGGCCCGACCGGGGCACCTGGCCTGGCCGGGGCAGCCGCCCGACCCTCGGCTCGTCAAGCCGGATTAGACTCAATCCCACAGTTGGTCGAGCGCCACTACAGTCACAGCCGTTTTGAAGATCAACTCAGCGGTTAAGATACAGCCGGTGTATGCCGGACAAATGTTAACCACTCATGTGGGCAGGTGCCCGGGGAAGCTACCGCAGCCCGGCGGCGTTGACATTGTCCGCGGGCTGCCGCCCGTACCGTTATCGCTGACCGCGGAGGGCTTACTGCTCATGGCTAATGCCGTGCCGGACATATCAACCGCGGCGCTGGACGACCCGTTCGCCGAGCTGGCCGGACCGCTGGCGGGCACATCGCGGATGTCGCTGGAGGTCACCGAGTCAGTCTTGCTGACGCCGCACGTGCGACGGCTGCGGCTCACCGCGCCGCAGCTTGCCAGCTTCGGCTACCTGCCCGGGCAGGACGTGATGCTGCTCGTCGGCGTCGACGGCAACCGGCCGGTCCGCAGGCGTTACACCATCCGTGCCCTGGATCAGGCCAGCCGGATCATCACGCTTGACGTCGTCCTGCACGGGGACGGTCCAGGCGAGCGCTGGGTGCGGGCGGCGCGGCCAGCAGACAAGATCGAGGCGATCGGGCCGCGGGGGAAGATCACCACAGCGGAGGGCGCGGACTGGCACCTCTTCGTCGGCGACGAGTCAGCCCTGCCCGCGATCTTCAGGATGGCTGAGTCGCTACCCTTCGGCACCCAGGCGCGGGCGCTGCTCGAGGTCCCCAGTCCCGAGGACGAGCAGGACCTGCGGGCCGCGGCTAGCACGCACATCACGTGGCTGCACCGGGCCGGCGGCCCGGCGGGCGAGCCGGAAATGCTGGCGGCTGCCACCGGGCAGGTGCAACTGCCGGCCGGCCGCGGGCATGCCTACCTGCTGGGCGAGGCGCGAGTGGTCGCGCGGCTCCGCGACGTGCTGGCTGGCCGGGGTATCGATGCGAGCCAGGTCTCGCCGAAGGCTTACTGGGGCCGGGGCCGGGCCAACGCCAGCCACGGCGAGCCGGCCAAGGACTCCTGAGACGCTCCGGCGTCGGCGAAGCCTGAGGTATCAGCTGCGTCATGACCGCCCCGCAGCGCGGCGGGCGCATAACCGGACCGAGCCGACCGGGACACCCGACCGGGCCGGGACGGCTGCCGGGTCCTAGCCAGGCTGCACTGGCCAGCGCTCGCCGGTGGCGGCCCGGATCCCGGCCGGGCTCGGCAGCGCTGCCTGGGCACCCTGGCTGGTAGTCGCCGTCGCGCCGGCCGCGCAGGCGGCGCGCAGCGCGGCGGCCGGGGGCACTCCGGCGGCCAGCGTCACGGCGAGCGCGGCCACGAACGCGTCACCAGCCCCGACGGCATCAACGCTGCGGACGCTGAACCCGGGCACGGTCTCGATGGCCGTCTGGCCGGCCAGCACGGCGCCCTGCGCGCCGGCCGTCACCACCGCGTGCCTGGCGCCCATGGCGGCGAGGCCGGCCGCCGCATCCGCCGCATCCCGCAAGCCGGCCACGGGCAGGCCCAGCAGCGCCGCGGCCTCCGACTCGTTGACCACCAGCCAGTCGACCCCGGCCGCCAGCAGCGTCGCCGCCTCCGGCGGCACCGGGGCGAGGTTGAGCAGGCAGGGCGGCCGCCGCGGGCCTCCACCAGCCGGCGCACGCCCGCCAGCCGCCGCACCGCCTGCCGCCGCACCGCCGCCGGACGCCGCCGCACCGCCTGCCGCCGCACCGCCGCCGGACGCCGCCGCACCGCCTGCCGCCGCACCGCCGCCGGACGCTGAACCGCCGCCACCAGCCGCACCGCCGCCGAGCACCGCGGCGAGCACGTCGGCGGGGATCTCGGCGGACAGCACCAGCATGTCGGCTGGCCCGGCCAGCGCCGCCGCGGCTTCCTGCGCCCCGGCCTGGCCGTTCGCGCCCGGGGCGACCGTGATCATGTTCTCGCCGGCCGCGTCAACGGTGATCAGCGCCAGCCCGGTGGCGCAGCCGGGGACGGTCCGCACCGGCGCCAGGCCGATGCCCTCGGCGGCGAGCGCGGCCGTGATCTGGCGGCCGAACCCGTCGTCTCCGACGCAGCCGGCCATTCGCACGGCACCGCCGAGCCGGGCCGCCGCGACCGCCTGATTGGCGCCCTTGCCGCCGGGCCCGATGACCGCCCCGCCGCCCAGGACCGTCTCGCCGGGGCCGGGCAGCCGGCTGACGGAGACCGAGATGTCCATGTTGAGGCTGCCGAGAACGGTCAGCCGCGGTCGCCGGTGCATGGTGATCCTCCTGGCCGGGAGTGCGCGGGCCAGCGCGCGGCCGGCCGGCGCGGGCAAAGTCAACCACGGCTGACCGGCTGCCGCCGGGCCAGATCCGGCCAGCGCGGCCCGGCCGGCCAGCGCGGCCGTCAGCCGGGGCTGCACCATGCGGCCATGGCGGCCCGTGCCCCGGCCGCCCGCGCGGCGGCGTCGCGCTCGCCGGATGCCCAGGCTATGTACCCGTCCGGCCGGACGAGCAGGGCGGCCGGCAGCCGCGGGCCCGCGCAGTCCCGGTACCGCACCAGCCTGACCTGGCCCGGCATGGCCTGGCCGCCGGCTGCGACGGCCGGGCCCGCGGCCGTCTCAATCAGCACGAACCTGGCTTCGCGGAAGAGGTCATACAACCGCACGCCGGCGCCGTCCGGCAGCGTCAGCCGGCCGCGCGGCAGCCTCGCTCCGGCTAGCCGGTGCGTGCCAGCCGAGTCATTTTGCGGCCGGAACGGGCTGGCCGGGGCGGCCGGATACCGGATCGCGACTCCCGAGTAGGTGCTGGCCAGCCACGACTGCACCGGCGGCAGCGGAGCGATCAGCCGGTGCGCTGCCCAGCGGCCGGCCCGCCGCAGCGGCGTCCTGGCCGTGTTGAGCCGGAACTGCCGCCCGGTCAGCGCCAGCACGGCGGCGCCGACCGGATGCCGTTCGGCGTGATAGGAGTCAAGCAGCCAGCCCGGCGCCCAGCCGGACGCCGCGGCGCCGAGCTTCCAGCCCAGGTTCACCGCGTCCTGCAGCCCGGTGTTCATGCCCTGGGCGCCGGCCGGCGAATGCGTGTGCGCCGCGTCTCCGGCCAGCAGGATCCGGCCCCTGCGGTAGGCCGGAACCTGCCGGCTCTCGCTGCGGTACCGGCCCGACCAGTACATGTCCCTGGGGCCGAAATCTTGCCCGGTGACATGCTGCAGGCTGCTGCGCACCTCGTCCAGGGTCACCGGTTCGGTCACCGGCAGGCCGGCCCGCTGGTAGTCGTAGAGCACCGTCCGGCACGTCCCGTCGCGGAACGGAAAGACCAGCAGCATGCCGTTATCGGACAGTTCGCCGTAGGCGTCGTTCATCGGCAGCCCGTCCAGGCGGAGGTCGGCCAGGATCACCGAGCCGGGGTTGGGCAGGCCAGGGAACGGCATGCCGAGGCTGCGCCGGACGAAGCTGCGGATGCCGTCGCAGCCGACCAGGTAATCGGCCCGCTCGGTGCGGCCGTCGGCCAGCGTCACCCGGGCCTCGGCGTCGTCTTGCTCGACCCGCACTATCTCGGATGACCAGCGGATCTCCGCCCCGAGCCCGGTGGCCCTGGCGGCGAGCAGGCTCTCGATCTTGCTTTGCGGCAGGTTGAGGAGGTACGGGAAATCCGAATCGAGCCGGCCGAATCTGATCGCCGCGCCGCTGGGGCCGAGCGGAAAGGACGGGACCGCGAGCCCGGCGTCGGTAAATGCATCCGCCTGGCCCCGCAGGTCGAGCATTTCCATGCTCCTGGCGTGCAGGCAGATCGCCCGTGAATCCTCACGAAACCCATTCCGCCGCTCGAGTACCACGCAGCGCAGGCCGGCCAGCGCTAGTTCCGATGCGAGCGCCAGTCCGGTCGGCCCGGCTCCCGCCACGATCACGCCAGCCCGCCCGGCAGTCATTCCTCCTCCTCGCCTTTCCGTGCCGGACCTGCCAAGATATCCAGGCCGGCCGGGCAGCCGCGGGGGTCGCGCGAAGCTCGCTGACGCACGTTCGCAGCGGGCTGAGCCCGCCTGGTAGGCACGGGGACTCCCGGGACACGCTAAGCCAGCAGCCCGTTCTTTCTCAATATGAGCGGACCTGTTCCATAATTGGTTGATCAGCCGACGACTGCAGCGGAAGGGGGCGCTTGCCGTGACGTCCGGTATTACCACCGAGATGTCAGCGCTCCTGTCGAACGCATCGGCGCGGACGCTGATCCTCGGCATCGACAAGAGCGGGCGCATCATCCAGCATGACCGTAACGCGGCGGATATCCTCTCTTTCCCGCGCGATGCGCTGCTCGGCGCCGAGATCAGCAGCCTGCTGGCTGATCCTGCCGCGCACGCGGCGACCCTGGAGGGCCTGCTCAGCGCGGCGCTGGCCGACCGCGAGGGCACCGCGGTGCTGACGCTGCTGACTGGTCCCGGCGGGCATGTCGACTCGGTGGTCACCCTGCAGCCGATGCGGTCCAACGACCCCAGCCTGGCCGCGCTGGCGCTGCTGCGCATCCCGCCGCCGTCCGAGGGGCGGTTCCTCGACCCCGCCGTGATGCGCCACGCGCTGCTCGACGGTGCCTTCAAGCGGATCGGCGGCGCGCTGGACATCGACCAGCTGGCCCGCGAGTTCGTCAACATCATGGTCCCGCACTTCGCCAACTCGACCGGGCTGCTGGTGCTGGAGAGCCTGGTCGCCGGGGACGAGCTGCCGATGGAATCGCCGGACGGGTCCCATCTGCTGCGGCGGCTCGCGGTGGCCTACGACGACGGCGATCCCAGCTGGGATGCGGCCTTCCCGACCGGCGAGATCCTCCGCTACCCGCCGGGCACGCCCTATACCCGGTGCATGGACACCGGCCAGCCGGTCCGCGAGGCCAGCCTCGGCGGCGCGAATGCCACCCGGATCGCCACGTCGTGGCTGCGCCGCCCGGTAGCCAAGCTGCTGGCCGGCACGTCCATGCTGCTGCTGCCGCTGATCGCGCGGGATGTGACGCTCGGCTTCTTCGTCTGCACCCGCGGCGAGGACTACCGCCGGTTCGATGCCTACGACACCGAGACCGGGATGGAATTCGCCAGCCGCGCGGCCATCTTCATCGATAACGCCCGCCGGTACAGCCGGGAGCGCGCTACCGCGCTCACCCTGCAGCGCAGCCTGCTGCCGACCGGCCTGTCCGCGCCGTCATCGGTCCAGGTGCGGCACCGCTACCTGCCGGGCAGCAAGATGATCGAGGTAGGCGGCGACTGGTACGAGTCGATCGCGCTGCCCGGCGGGCGGGTCGCGCTCGTCGTCGGCGACGTCGCCGGGCACGGCGTGCGCGCGGCCGTCACCATGGGCAGGCTGCGGACCGCGATCCACACCCTGGCCATGCTGGAGATGCCGCCCGCGCAGACCCTGCAGCAGCTGAACGAGCTGATGCAGGAACTCGGCGAGCGGGAGCCGCACTTCGCCACCTGCGTTTACGCGATCTACGACGCGGTGTCCGGGACGCTCGAGGTCGCCTCGGCCGGCCACCTGCCCCCGCTGCTCGTCCGGCCGGATGACACCACCGAATTCCTCGACGTCTCCCCCGCGCCGCCGCTCGGCGTCGGCACCGGGCCCATCCAGAGCAGGTCGATCAAGATCGACGATGGCAGCCTGCTGGTGCTGTACACCGACGGGCTGGTGGAGAACCGGAACCGCGACATCGACGAGGGGCTGCGGCTGCTCCGCGAGATATACGGCCCCGGCGCCGCCTGCCGCCCGCTGGAGGACCTCTGCCGGGCCACCCTGGCCAGCGTCTACGCGGATCACCAGCGCGACGACATCGCGCTGCTCATCGCGCGGCTGAGCCGGCTCGCGCCGGAGCGGCACGTCAGCTGGACGCTGCCGCCCGAGCTGACGTCAGCCCGCCGGGCACGCGGGCTGATCCGGCGGCCGCTGACCCGCTGGGAGCTCTCCGACCTGATCCCGGTCACCGAGCTGCTGGTGTCCGAGCTGGTCACGAACGCGGTCAGGTACGCGCAGGGCACGATCGGGCTGCGCCTGGTGCTGGAGGGCGGGCTGGTCTGCGAGGTGCTGGACAACTCCGCGGCGCTGCCCAGGCTGCGCAATCCCGGCAACGAGGACGAGCGCGGCCGAGGGCTGCAGGTCGTCAGCCAGATGGCGCAGCGGTGGGGCGCCCGCCGGACCACCGCTGGCAAGGTCGTCTGGTCCGAGCAGGCGATTCCCCGCCGCTAGCTCACTGGCCCGTCACCTGGTGCCAGTTGGCGACGGACGGATGCCGCCGGGCGGCCGGGCCGCGGCCGAAGGCGCGCAGGATGTTGCCGGTGATGCGCTGGATGGCCGTGGCCGCGCAGCGCGCTCCGGCGGGCGGGCGCAGGCCAGCGGCCGGCCGCGCAGCCGCTGCGGGCGTGGCCGAGAGCGGGAATCCAGCCGGTCGTCCCGGTATCCAGCACCCCGGCTCCGCTGCGGGAATCGGTGTAGTACGTCATGTCCGAGTAGAACGGGCCGAGGTCCGTCTGGCCGAGGCCGAGCGGGATCGGCGAGTGCGCGAGGACCTGGTCGTCGGCAGGATGAACCATCGCGGCATAGAAGTGATCGACGTCCGCGCCGACCACTCCCGGCACGGCTGAGCCGTTCCGCAGGCCGGTGCCGCGGAACACCCAGGACGAGGCGTCCGCCACCACCAGGCTGACCTGGCGGCCGGGCTCGAGGAAACCCGCGTACATCTCGCCGACGAAGCCGCTCTCCGGCCAGCTGGCCGGCGGCGACCCCCAGGTGTTGCCGGTGACCAGCAGCGGGCTGGCCTTCCCGGCCAGCGGGTCGGCGCTGGCGTCCCGGTAGTCCACCTCCTCACGGCCGGGCCCGAGCGGCGAGCCGCGCAGCCGGACGTGCCGGAGAACCGGGCTGGCCCCGAAGAACACGATGTTCACGCCGTGGTCGCGGGCGGCCACCGCGGCGGCCCGGCCGGCCAGCGACCAGCACTCGTCGTGGCCGAGGGACAGCAGCGCCCGGTGATGCAGCAGGAACCCCGGATGCGCGGCAATCGCGTCGTCGGTCGCGTAGGTCACGTCCAGCCCGTGCTTCTCGGCGAACCGGACCAATGGGTATTCCAGCTTCAGGAAGTTCCCCGACCCGTCCTCGGACCCGTACGGCCGGTCGAAGGACACCACCCGGGCCCTGGAGCACAGCGGGTACTCACCGGCCGGGCAGGAGCCGCGGCCCTGGTAGTAGTCGTAGCCGCCCCACGGGTTCCACGCCTGCCAGGTGAGCACGTCGTTCTGCACCACGTAGGCGGCCCTGCTGGCCGGATCCCAGACCGTCAGCGGCACGTAGCTCTGCTGGCCGCCGCGGCCCGCTAACTTGATCAGGTAGTCGCCGGGCACGAACGCGGCGGACACCGTGAAGGCCACCGAGGGCCGCCAGTTGTCGCATGCCACCATGTTGACGCCGGGCGTCACCGGGCACCGTGCCTGGCGCTTTCCGGCTATTTCCGCAGACGTCCATATCAGCCGGGCGCCGGTGCCCTGGTAATAGCCCATCCGGAATGCCTCGGCGCGGAAGGCGGCCGCACCGGTCGAAACATACAGCGTCACCCGCTGGCCTTGCCGGGCATAGGTCCGGTTAGCGAATCCGGCGATGCGGCCTTTCGGATGAAGGATTTTCCACGCCGTGGTGCCTAACCGGTTGTTTTCCGCGATGACCCAGGACGCCCGCCTGCCGTCCGGCCCGGGCCGGGACTGGCCGCAGGCGTCCCGGGGGCGGCGGCCGGCCCGGCGCCGCTGCCGCCGGGCCGGCCGCCCGCGCCCTGGCCGGGCTGCGCCGCCCCGGCTGACCCCGGCGGCTGCGACGTGACCTGCGGCTGCGGAGAGCCAGCAGCGGCTGCCGATACATCGCTCAGGCTGTGCCTGGTGAGCACGACGCCGGCCGCTATGACGCCGGCCAGCGCCGCGAGCGCGGCGAACCCGGCCAGCGCCGCGCGGGCCGCGGGCCGCCCGGGCCGGCCGTCTGCAGGCCCGCTCCCGGTGTGAATGGCTGGATCCTCCTGCCTGTCCTGACGCCGGCCTGAATGCACCGGGCAGTCCGCCGCCCGGCGAACGGGGGGACGCGGCCCGATCTTGCCGCCAATGATCTTCGCCCCGGTAATTCTATAGGCGCCGGGCAAGCCCGACAATGAATATTACCCGGTATTCCCAGCATGGCGATTGCCGCGCGGCCAGCCGTAAACGGAAAATTCTGCATAACTATGACCACGGGTGATTCGCCGACCAGCCGTGAATCATCCGTGATCATGAAATAAGGTAAGCTCGCGGTAAAACTTGCCACAAGCTTCCGGGCAGCCCGGCCGCGCTTGGTCCAGGGTGCGGAATCCCGCGAGCGACCACCTGCCGAGGTGACCGATCGCCCGATCCGCCACGCTGGCCGGCCGGCGGCCGCGGATGCCCGGACCGGACGGCGGTGCATGCATCCAAGGACCAGGCTGGCCAGGGTTCTCACCGGGGTCCTGGTGCTCGCCGTCACGGCCGGCGCCGTCACCGGCTGCGCGGCCCCGCCGCCCCGGCTGCTGCTCAGCGGCATCACCCCGGATCACGCCGCACCAGGCGGCATCCGGGCGGTACCGGCCGAGCCCGCGCTCGCGGACGCGGCGGGCGGCGTGGCATCCGGCGCCGCCGACCGGCGCTGGCTGGCAGCCGGCCGGGTGCCCGGCCGCACCCCGGCGGAGCGCGAGCTGGCCCGGGGGGCACTCGCCGACCTGCGGCTGCTGACCCAGCCGGACGGTGCGATGGCCGCGGCGTGGTACGGGCGCTGGAAATACGCCTGGCCGCGCGACTCAAGCTGGGCGGCGGCCGCCTTCGCGGCCACCGGCCATTTCGCCGAGGCACTGCGCATCCTGCGGTTCCTGGCCAGGGTGCAGGACCCCGACGGCAGGTTCGCCGGCCGGTACACGCTGGCCGGAGCGCCGGTGCGGACCGGGCTGTCGCCGGAGCTTGACGACGACGGCTGGTTCCCGTGGGCGGTCTGGGTCTGGTACGCCGAGCAGCCCGGCGCCGCCGCGGTCCGCGGTGAGCTGGCCGGCCTGTGGCCAGCCGTCCGGCGGGCGGCTGGCGCGGCCATCGCCGCGCTGACCCCCGGCGGGCTGCCACTGCCATCCCCGGACTACTGGGAGGACCGGGTGACCCAGCCGACGATCGGCACCGCGGCCCCGCTGCTGGCCGGCCTGCATGCCGCCATCCGGCTGGCGGCCAGCCTCGATGACGTCAGCGACGCCCGCCGGTGGGGGCCGTCAGCGACGCGGCTGGACCGGGCGACGGAGACTGCGTTCAAACCGGACTTCGACCGGTTCCCGGACACGATCGGCGGCCGTCAGGCATGGTTCGCCCTGTTCGGTACCGGTACCGGCGCCCGGCAGGCCGGCCTGCCCGCCGACTCCGTGCTGAACGGCCCCGATGCCGCGGTCACCTTCCTCGGGCCGCCGTTCGAGGCGGCCAGCCCGGCGGTCGGGGCCGCCGCGGCCCGGGCGGCGCGGGCGCTGACGCTGCCGGACGGGGGGATCCTGCCCGGTACCACCTGGCGCGGGGACCGGACCGCCGCGTGGACCCCGGCGACCGGGTTCTTCGCGCTCTACGATGCCGCGTCTGGCCGCACCGCCGCGGCCACGTCGTGGCTGGACTGGCTGGCTGCCCACCGCACCGCGGACGGGGCGCTGCCCGAGCAGGTCAGCGGCGGCGGGCAGCCGGTGTCGGTGGCTCCGCTCGGCTGGACCTGCGCGATCGTGCTGCTGGCGCTGACGGCGCTGCGGCATCCGCTGCCGGTGCCGTAGCCCGGGCGGGCCGATGGCGGCGCGCGCCGGGCTGCCGCGGCGCCGCCGCCGGGCGCACCGGCGTGCGCCAGCCCCGATACTGGCGAGCTACCCTGAACGGATCCTGGGAACCGCCGCAGAGGTGCCTGAACGCGTTTCAGCGGGGACATAAGACCAGCTCCGGGCGGCATAACACGCGGTCGTGGTCGGCCGGGCCGGGCGCGGCGGCCTTGTCCACGTAGAGCAGCAGCCAGATGTCACTGACGTGCCATCGCCGGTCCAGCCGGAACGACATGCTGCGCAGCATCGGCACGGGCGCAAGGGCGCCGACTTGCACTATCCAGATCCGGCGCACGCGGCTGAACGCCTCGTGCAGCCGGGTACCCGCGACGTTCCGGCCGAGCAGCCTCGCCGCCTCGACCGGCCCCTGCTTCAGGGCGATATCCCGCAGCATCGGCAGCCCGTATGGGTAGGCGGCATCGAAGGCGCGCGCGCCGTCATCCAGGTAATACACCCCGTCACCAGGACGCGCGTTCGCGGCGATGACGCGGTCCAGGCTGCGGATGTTGTCCCCGTGGCCGTCCGGGCCGCGCTCGGCCAGCTGCGCGGGCAACCCGGCCAGCAGCATCATGACCAGGGCCACGGTGCCGGCCACCCGCCCGAGCGCGGCCAGCGCGGTGCCGGCCAGCAGCGCTACCGCGGGGATGCAGAACAGGATGTAGCGGAACGTGTAGAGGGGCTGGATCAGCGAGCCGGCCAGCAGCGCGGCCGGCGGCAGCACCAGCCAGGGCACGCAGAGCACGGGCAGCCGCGGCGGCCATTCCGCGACGACAGCCGCCGGGCCGCGCAGGGCGCTGAGCATGATGCCGCACGCCATCACCAGGACCACCAGCTCGAAGAGCGCGAGCGGCCCGACCAGCTGGCGGACGCTGGACAGTCCGTCATTCTGGGCATCCTGAATCCAGCCGATCTGCCCTCGCTCGCTGAAGGCAAGCACCATCAGCGGGCTGACCGCCGCGACCGCCAGGCCGGCCGCGACCGCCCAGCTGGCGAGCGAGGGCGCGGCAGCGTGGCCAGCGCGTCGCCGCGCCTGCCGGCCGGCCAGCGCCACCGAGATCCCGTGCGCCGGGACGAGCAGCAGGGCGAAGATGTTCGCCAGGCCGAGCGCGGCCAGGCAGGCCGCGTAGGCGGCCAGCCACCGGCGCCGCGATCCGCCCGCGTCAAGCATCCTGACCAGCAGGTAGCTGGCCGCGGTGGCCAGCGCGGTCACCATGGCATACGAGCGGGTGTCCTGGCCGAACCAGCTGATCTTCGGCAGCACCGCGAAGGCCAGCCCGGCGAACATCCCGGCCCGCGGCGAGACCAGCCTGCCGCCGATCGCGGCCACCCCGGTCGCCGCTGCGGCCATCGCCAGCGCCGACGGCAGCCGGGTGACGAACTCGCCGGTGCCGCCGAGCCGCACCACCACCCAGATGATCATGTAGTAGGCGCCGTGCACGGCATCGACGTTGCCCAGCATGCTGATCAGCTTGCCGAACGACCGGTGCACCGCGGCCAGGGTCGCGGCCTCATCCCGCCAGTACGAGGAGCCCTGGATGCCCCACAGCATGACCGCCAGCGTCACGGCCGGCGGGATCGCGCGCATCCACAGCGGCCCGGCCGCGAAGCCGCCCCGCTGGCCGGCCGACGGCGGCTGGGCACCCGGCGGCTCGGCGGCAGGCCCGGCCGGCCAGTACCGCAGGACGCCGCCGGCCCGCCGGGCGCTAACCGGCAGCAGCGAGCCGGCCTGCGGCCGCGGGCTGCTGCGCGGAGGGCTGGCGGCTTCCCGGCTCATGGCAGCCCCCTGGTCCCGGCCGCGGGGCGCGTCCGGCGCGGCTCCCGGAGCCGGCGGTACGGCCGGTCCCGGTGCCGGTAGAGCAGCAGCCAGATGTCGCTCGGCCGCCACTCGCGTATCAGCTGGAAGCGCAGCCCGTGCAGCAGCGGCAGCCGGGCCGGGCGGGCCGCGCCGATCCCGACCACCCAGGCCCGGCGGACTCCGGCGAGCCGGCCGCGGACGGCGCCGGCCTGCAGGTAGCTGCCGGCCAGCGTGCCGGACGGGCCCGGGGGGCGGGCCAGGGCGATGTTGCGCAGCGCGGCCAGCCCGCCGGGATAGGCCGCCGCCAGGTTCCGGGCATCGGCGCCGGCGTACAGGACCGCGTCGCCGGGCTGCCGGGCGGCCGCCACGATGGCGTCGGCCAGCCGGATGTTGTCCCCGTGCGCGGCATGCCGCCGGACGCCGGCCTGGGCCGGGACACCGGCCAGTACCACGACGGCCAGGGCGGCGGTGCCGGCCGCTGGCCGAGCGCGGCCAGCGCCGCGCCGGCCAGCAGCGCCAGGGCCGGCAGGCTGAACAGCACGTAGCGCAGCGTGTAGACAGGCTGGATCAGCGACCCGGCCAGCAGTATCGCGGCCGGCAGCAGCAGCCAGGGCAGGCAAAGCGCCGGCAGGCTGGCCGGCCAGTCGGCCCGGGACCTGGCCCGGCCGCCCGCCGCGCTGACCGCGATGCCGCCGCCGATGACCAGCAGCACGACGACCGCCAGCGGCGGCGGGCCGACCAGGTACCGCAGGGCCGCCAGCGTGCGCAGCCCCGGCGGCTTGAGCCAGCGCTCCTGGCCGCGCTGTGCCCAGGCCAGCGCGATGACCGGGCTGGCCGCGATGACGGCCGCGGCGGCCGCGGCCAGCCAGCCGGCCAGCAGCGCGCGGCGGTCAGGCCGGCCCGGCTGGCCGCGCAGCGCGAGCGCCACCGTCAGCCCGTGCGCCGGGATCAGCGCCAGCGCGAAGATGTTGACCAGGCCGGCCGCGGTCAGCGCCAGCGCGTAGCCGGCCAGCCAGCGGCGCCGCGGGCCGGTGCAGCCGAGCACCCGGGCCAGCAGGTAGCCCGCCACCACGGCCAGCGCAGTCACCAGCGCATACGACCGCGCGTCCTGGCCGTACCAGCTGACCTCGGGCAGCACCGCGAAGATCAGCCCGGCGAACAGCCCGGCCCGGGGCGAGATTAACCTC
Organism: uncultured Actinomycetes bacterium; assembly: GCA_963786975.1. Classification (GTDB taxonomy): domain Bacteria; phylum Actinomycetota; class Actinomycetes; order Streptosporangiales; family Streptosporangiaceae; genus Palsa-506. The sequence goes on from CAWBBE010000002.1 coordinate 38,656, forward strand.
CGGCCTATCGCCGCCACCCCGGCCGCGGCCACCGCCATGGCCAGCGCCGACGGCAGCCGGGTGGCAAGCTCGCCGGTCCCGGCCAGTCGCGCATCTGCCCATATCATCATGTAATAGACGCCGTGGACGGCGTCATTGTTGCTCAGCAAACGTAACAATGCGGCAAATGACCGGTGTACCGCGGCCAGCGTGGCCGCCTCGTCCCGCCAGTACGACGGCCGCTGAATCCCCCAGAGCACGACGGCGAGAGTGACCGCTGCCGGGATCGCGCTCAGCCATGGCGGCCCGGCCACCTGGCTGGCCTGCGCGGCAGCTGGTTCACCTGGTTCCGCCGCGCGGGCCGCGGCCGTTTCCGCAGTCGGCGCGGGAGGCTGCCCGGGGACGACCGGCCGGCCTGCGATCCGCTGATTCCCGGGCGGCGTCATGATCAGGTTCCTCCCGGCCCGTCAGTCGGCTGCTGCCGGGCCGGCGGTGCCTGCCCGTAACCGGGAGGATACCTAAGGTGAGGTCAGGACCCGCGCATAGCGCGGATTGACTCCCGCAATGACCCCATCGTGGCGAGCACTGCGGACGGCTCGTACCCGCAGTGCGCCATGCAGTTCGCGCACCTCGGGTCCTTGCCGCGGCCGTAGGCATCCCAGTCGGTGGTCTCGATCAGCTCCTTGTACGTTGGCACGTACCCGTCGGACATCAGGTAACAGGGCCGCTGCCAGCCGAGCAGCGAGTACGACGGGATGCCCCACGCGGTGCAGCCGAAGTCGGCCTTGCCCTCCAGGAAGTCCAGGAACAGCGGCGAGTGATTGAGCCGCCAGCGCTGCCGGTTGCCGCCGCCGAATGCCTTGCGGAACAGTTCCCTGGTCTCGGTCACGCCGAGGAAGTGCTCCTGGTCCGGCGCCTTCTCGTAGGCGTACGCCGGGGAGATCATCATCTCGTCGACGCGCAGCTCGTCGTTGAGGTAGTCCAGCACGTCGATCACGGTCTGCGGGGTGTCGGTGTTGAAGAACGTGGTGTTCGTGGTCACCCGGAAGCCGCGACGCTGGCATTCCCTGATCGCCGCGACCGCCTCGTCGAAGACGCCGTCCTTGCAGACCGACTCGTCATGCCGCTGCGCCAGCCCGTCGATGTGCACCGCCCAGGCGAAGTAACGGGATGGCTTGAACTTGTCCAGCTTCTTCGGGATCAGCAGCGCGTTCGTGCACAGGAACACGTACTTCTTCCGCTTGATCAGCTCGGCGACGAGCACGTCGATCTGCGGGTGCATGAGCGGCTCGCCGCCGGCGATGGAGACCATCGGCGCACCGCATTCGTCGATCGCGGCCAGCGCTTGCTCGACCGGCATCCGCTGCTTCAGCAGGCTGGCCGGCTGCTGGATCTTGCCGCAGCCGGCGCACTTGAGGTTGCACGCGTACAGCGGCTCAAGCTCCACGAGCAGCGGGAACTTCGCCCGGCGGAGCAGCTTCTGGCGCATCAGGTAGGTGCCCACCCGGACGCTCTGGCGCAGCGGCATAGTCATGTCTGCCTTACCTCCTTGGGCAGGCCGAACCGGATATTCTCAGTGGCGATCACGCGCTCGGTGACCTCGACCGGGCCGAGGCCGCCCAGCGCGGCGACGATCTCGTCGACTACGGCCGGGGGCGCCGAGGCGCCGGCCGTCAGCCCGATCGTCGACACCCCGGCCAGCCAGCCGAGCTCGATGTCCCCGGCGCCGTCGATCAGGTAGGCGGGCTTGCCGGCCCGCTCCGCGGTTTCCACCAGGCGGAGCGAGTTGGACGAATTGGCCGATCCGGCGACCAGCACCAGGTCGGATTCGGCGGCCACGGCGCGGACCGAGAGCTGCCGGTTGGTGGTGGCGTAGCAGATGTCGTCGCTGCCCGGCCCGCGGGCGCCCGGGAACCGGTCAAGCAGCTCGCCGGCGATCCCGCCGGCCTCGTCGGCCGACAGCGTGGTCTGCATCAGGTAGGCCACCTTGCCGGGATCCCGGGGCCGCAGCCTGGCCACGTCGGCCCCGTTTTGCACCAGCACGGCCGCGCCCGGGGCCTCCCCCAGCGTGCCTTCGACCTCCTCGTGCCCGGCGTGCCCGATCAGCGCCACCAGGTAGCCGTCGGCGGCGAACCGGCGGGCTTCCACGTGCACCTTGGCGACCAGCGGGCAGGTCGCGTCGACGGTGTCCAGCCCGCGCCGGGCCGCCTCGTCGCGCACCGCGGGCGACACGCCATGCGCGGAGAACACCACGGCGGCCCCGTCCGGCACCTCGCTGAGCTCATCGACGAAGATCGCGCCGCGGCGTTCCAGGCCGGCTACCACGTGGACGTTGTGCACGATCTGCTTGCGCACGTAGACCGGCGGGCCGTGCTTGTCCAGCGCCCGCTCGACGATCTCGATCGCCCGTTCCACGCCGGCGCAGAACGACCGCGGCCCGGCCAGCACGACGCGCCGCCGCCCGGCCGCCGCGGCCCACCGCGCGAGCGCGGGCCCGGCCAGCCGCAGCGACCGCAGCGCCGCGATGCCGCCGGCCAGCGTTGCCGGGCCGAGCGGCCGCTGCGGCGTGTCCGACACGGCCCGGATCACGACCGCGGGCCGGTCCGCCGCCGCGGCCAGCAGCGGCACCGATTCCAGGTCGGCGACCAGGGCGCCGGTGCCGGCCAGCCGGTCCCGCTCGGCACCCCGGGCCAGCTTGCCCACGGTGACGACCTGGCCGGACCTGGCGCGCAGCCCGGCCCGCCGCAGCTCGCCGGCCAGCAGCGGCGCTGACGGGCAGCTGACGACCGTATGCCCGTCGCTGACCTGCGTTCCTACCACGAGGTCGCCAGGTGACAGGTCACCGGTAAGACCGCCTCCGGTACCGGCGATCGCCAGCATCCCAAACGGAATCTGGCGGAGTACTGCCGCCTGCTCCGCCGATTTCCGCGGCCCGTAGCCGGTCTGCCGGACGTCGCCGTCGGCGCCGATGCCGCGCCGGACCGCGCGCGCCTCCAGCCGGAGCGGCGAGCAGACGAGCAGCCTGTTCATCGTGTTTCCTCCGCTCGGCCGGGCGGGTGCGCCCGCGGGGGCCGGCTGGCGGCTCATCCGGCACCCGCCAGGTAACGGCCGAGTGCGCTGACCGGGAAGACCAGCCGGTACAGGTGATAGTTGATGTAGAAGTCGCCGGGGAACCCGGTGCCGGTGTACTGCGGCTCGTCCCAGCCGCCGTCCGGTCGCTGGTGCGCGGCCAGCCAGCGGATGCCGCGCGGCACGCAGTCCCGTCCCGCTGCCGCGGCTGCGCCCGGCCCGCCGGCTGGCCGCCCGTCGCCGGCTGGCCGCCCGTCGGCCTGGCCGCCCGGCCTCCCCCGCGGCCAGCAGCGCGAGCAGCGCCCACGCGGTCTGCGACGCGGTGGACTCGCCGCGGCCCGCCCAGCCGGGATCGGCATAAGAGCGCAGATCCTCGCCCCAGCCACCATCCGGGTTCTGGTGCTCCCTGAGCCACTGCACGGCCCGCCGGATCGGCGGCTTGCCGGGCTTGACCCCGGCCGCGATCAGCGCGGGCACGACCGCGCCGGTCCCGTACACGTAGTTCGCGCCCCACCGGCCGAACCAGGAGCCGTCCGGCTCCTGCGCCCGCAGCAGCCAGGCGACGCCGCGGCGCACCGCCCTGGTGCCCGCCCGGCCCTCCGCGGCGAGCGCCTCCACCACGTGCGCCGTTACGTCCGCGGACGGCGGGTCGATCACCTCGCCGAAGTCGCAGAACGGCAGCCGGGTGACGACCTTCCTGGTGTTGTCCGCGTCGAAGGCCCCCCAGCCGCCGTCCCTGGACTGCATGCCGGTCATCCACCGGATGCCGCGCTCGGTGGCCGCGGCGGCCCCGGGCCCGGCGGCCGGCCCGAGCCGGCCGAGCGCGAGCAGCACCTCCGCCGTGTCGTCGATGTCCGGGTAGCCGTCGTTGTCGAACTCGAAGGCCCACCCGCCCGGGCTGAGCCCTGGCCTGCGGGCCTGCCAGTCACCCGGCCCGCGGATTTCCTCGTCGAGCACCCATCGGGCGGCGGAAGCCAGCGCGGGATGGTCGGCCGGCAGGCCCGCGTCGGACAGGGCGATCATCGCCAGCACGGTGTCCCAGACCGGCGACTGGCATGCCTCTAGCCGCCTGATCCGGCCGTCCGCCGAATCCTCCCAGATGGTGAACCGCTCCAGGCCGGCCAGGCCGCGCTTGATCACCGGATGGTCCAGGCCGTAGCCGAGCAGGTGCAGCGCCATCAGCGAGTACACCCAGGGCGGCTGAATCCCGCCCCAGGATCCGTCCAGTTCCTGCCGGGCGATGATCCATTCCGCGCAGCGCCGGATTGCCGCGGTCCGGACGGCCCGGACCGGCCGGGCCCGGACGCCATGCCGCTGGTAGCTGCGCAGCATCCGGTCGAGGCCGCCGAAGAACGCGGACCAGCCGCCGGCCGACGGGCCGGCTGCCTTCGCCGGGGCGGCTGCCTTCGCGGGGGCTGGCCAGAGTTCTTCCAGGCCGAAGGGCAGCGGCCGGACCGGGCGAAGCGAGCCGACGATCGTCAGCGGGACGATCGTCTGCCGGGCCCAGCAGGCCCAGTCGTACACGTTCAGCGGGAACCAGCCGGGCAGGTAGATCAGCTCCGGCGGCATCACCGGGAGCTGGTCCCAGGACCACTGGCCGAACAGCGCTAGCCAGATCCGGGTGAAGACCCGGGTCGCCGGGATGCCGCCCGCGGCGCGGATCCAGCCCGCTGCCCTGGCCATGTGATCGGCGGCCGGCGAGTCCCCGGCCAGCCGCAGCGCGACGTACGCCTCGGCCGTGGTGGAAAGATCCGCGTCGCCGGCGTAGCAGTTGGCCCAGGTGCCGTCCGCCCGCTGCCGGGATCGGATCCACCGGGCCGCAGCCGCTGTCTCGTCCTCGGTCCGGATGCCGAGGAACTCCCTGAGCAGCAGGTCCTCTGCGTCCATCGTGACGTTGGTTTCCAGCTCGCCCTGCCACCAGCCGGGTGCGTGCTGCTGGCCGAGCAGGTACCGGACGGCCCGGTCGAGTGCCGCCCGGGCGGCTTCCGGTGCCGTCTGCCCGTCGGCTCGTGCCTGCGTCACCGTCATCTCGCTGTCACCGCCTTCCCGCGGCCGGCCGGATTCGCCTGTCCGGTCCTGCTCTGCCTTGTCCTGCGTTGCCCGGCCCGGCTGGCCGGGCTCTGCCGGGTCTGGCCCGGCCGCGTTATCACCCCGTCAGCTCTGCCGCGCCGTGATGAACTCGGCGATCCCGGCGAACTCGGCCCGCACGTCGGCAGGCATGTCCGTCTCGGCCAGGCATTGGCCGGCCGAGGCAAGCTGCACGTCGGCCTCCGCTTCTGCCCATGCCTTCCCGCCCGCCGCCGCCACCAGGTCAGCGGCCCGCAGCAGGTCGTCCTCGCTGAGCGCATCGGCGCTGGTCAGCAGGGCGCCGAGCTCGTCTCCCGGCTTGCTGCCGCTGGTCAGCGCGGCCACGACCGGCAGCGACTTCTTCCTGGTCCGCAGATCGGACCGGACCGGCTTGCCGGTCACCTCCGGCGCGCCCCAGATTCCGAGCAGGTCATCGGTGAGCTGAAACGCCAGCCCGGCGTGCGCGCCGAACCCGGCCAGGCCCATCGCCAGCTCGGCGGGGGCGCCGACGTATATCGCGCCGATGCTGCACGCGCAGGCCATCAGCGCCGCCGTCTTGTCCCCGGCCATGGCCAGGCACTGCTCCAGCGTGACGTCATCGCGGCGCTCGAAGGCCAGGTCGGCGCCCTGGCCTGCGATCAGCCGCTGCACCGAGGCGGACAGGCACCGGGACGCCCAGAGTCCCTGCGGCGCCGGGCCTTCCAGCAGGATGTCCTGGGCGAGTACCAGCAGCGCGTCCCCGGCCAGGATCGCCGCTCCCACGCCGAACACCGTCCAGGCCGTCGGCCGGTGCCTGCGCTCGGTGTCGCCGTCCATGATGTCGTCGTGCACCAGGGAGAAGTTGTGCACGAGTTCCACCGCCGCCGCGGCTGCCACCCCGCGCTCCGGCGGGGCGCCGGCCGCCCGGGTGGACAGCAGGGCAAGCGCGGGCCGCAGCGCCTTGCCGGTCCCGCCCGGCCGCCCGTCGGCACCGGCCGGCTGGCCGTCCGCCTCCGCCAGGCCGAGGTGATAGGCCGCCACCGACCGGACATCCGGGCTGAGCCGCCGGACGGCCGCGGCGATCGCGGGCCCGACCAGGTCACGGGCGGTCTCAACGCCAGCCGGAATGGTTGCGGTCATGACGGCGCTCCTGCCCGGGCCCGCGCCTGCTCGCCCGCCGGGGAGCCATGCTCCCGGCGCGGCGGCCAGGCCAGGCCGCGTCTCAGTTCTCGCGCCGCAGTCAGCCCGCTTCGCACGGCGCCCTCCATGGTGTCCGGCCAGCCGGTGTCGGTCCACGCGCCCGCCAGCACGATCCCCGGCAGGCCGGTGGCTGCAGCCGGCCGGAGCCGGCCGCAGCCCGGTGCCTGGCGGAACGTCGCCTGGCGCTCCCTGGTCACGAAGAAATCGGTGACTCGCGCTTCCCCGGCCGCGGGGAACAGCTCAGCGAGCGCGGGCACGAACCGCTCGCGCAGCCGGGCCGCCGGGACGTCGATGTAGTCGTCCGCGGCGGACAGCGATATCGCCAGGTACTGGCCCGCCCCGACCCCCGCCGACGCGGTCTTGTCGAAGACCCACTGCACCGGGGAATCCACTCCGGCCGCGAACGGCAGCCGGGTGACCCGCCTGTCGTAGATCACGTGCACGTTCACGATCGGCGACGAGCCGAGCCCGGCCCAGCCGGCCGAGCCCGCCGCGGCGGGCGCCAGCCGGGCCGCCGGACCTGGCGGCACCGCGATCACCACGCCGTCGGCGGCCAGCGAGAACTGCGCGCGATCGGGCCGGCCGCGGCCCGGACGCTCAGCCGGCCCGCTGGCTGCTGCTCGACGGCTACTGCGCTGGTGGCCAGCCGCACCTCGGCGCCGAGCTGCCGGAGCAGCCCGAAGGCCGCGGTCCCGTGCAGCTCGCCGAGCGGGATGGCCGGCACGCCGATGTCGGCGGCGTCCCGGGCGCCGAGCAGCGCCATCCGGACCACCGTGGCGGCCAGCGCAAGGCTGGCATCGTCGCCCGCGATGTTCAGCGACGAGACGGTGAAGAGGTCCCAGAGTTTCCGGCGTGCTTGCTCGCTCTGGCCGCGGGCGGCCAGCCAGTCCCCGAGCCGCCGGCTGTCCGTGTCCGGCTTCGCCGGGTTGACGAAGCGCATGGCCAGCGCCGCCCGCGCTACCCGCAGCCGCTCGGCGGGCGGCAGCAGCGAGTACCTGGCCAGCGCGCTGCCCAGCTGCAGCGGGCCGGGCAGCGCGGTCCGGCGCAGCCTGGCGGTGCCGCGCGGGGAGAGCACGGTGATGTCGAAGCGGTCCTGGACCGGCGCCGACCCGGTCATGCCGAGCCTGGCCAGCAGGCCGCGGTAGGCCGTGCAGCAGCGCAGGAAGACGTGCTGGCCGTTGTCGATCGTCAGGCCATCGCGGCTGAACGAGCAGGTCGCCCCGCCCAGCCTGGGCCTGGCCTCCAGCAGCGTGACGCCGATGCCTGATTCGCGCAGCGCGATGGCGGCGGCGATCCCGGCCAGGCCGCCGCCGATCACCACGACGTGCGGGGCCTGCGTGCCCGCGCCGCCGGGCCTGGCCGGGCTGCCCGCAACCGTACTCATTGCATCGCCTTCCGGGTCGTTCATGGCCTCGTCATTCATGGCCTCGTCATTCATGGCCGCGCTTGCCGCGGCGCTGATGTCCTCGCTGTCCGCGGCGCTCATGGCGCTACCGCCGGCCGGGGCGGCGGCACCGCTGGCGGCAGCCCGGCCAGCGACCTCGCCGCGACCATCGCCTTCTCCCCGGTGGATAGCGACAGCCGGCGCCGCAGCGCGGCGGCTGGCGAGGCGCTGATGTGCGCCAGGAGCCGGAAGTAAATACCGGCCATCGCCCCGGCGGACGCCGCGCTCCGCCGGTCCAGCAGCGGCATCAGCCGCAGTCCGGTGGCGTACCAGCCGCGGGCCCGGTCGGCCTCGAACCTGACCACATCCTCGAGCCTGCGGCCGGCCGGCAGCTCCGCGGCGGCACCGGGAACAAGCACGGCCCCGAAGCGGTCAAGGTCCTCGGCCGGCAGGTATACCCGGCCATTGCCGAAGTCCTCCCGGATGTCGCGCAGGATGTTGGTCAGCTGCAGGGCCACGCCCAGCGCATCGGCCAGCGGCGCGGCCACCGCGGTGTCCTGGCAGCCGAACACGCCGAGGGATAGCCGCCCGATCGATCCGGCCACGCACCGGCAGTAGTGCTCGAGCTCGCCGAAGGTGGCGTACCGGGTTCCGCGCACGTCCGCCTCGCAGCCGTCGATGAGCTCGCCGAAGGCGCCGAGCGGGATCTCGAACCTGCGGGCCGCGTCGGCCAGGGCGACGAGTACCGGGTCCCGGCGGGCGTCCGTGCCCGGCCCGGCGAGGCCGGCCACGCTGGCCCGCGCCGCGGCGAGCGCGGTCAGCTTGTCCGGGGCGGGCAGCGGCCCGTCGCCGATGTCGTCGACCCGCCGCGCGAACGCGTAGACGGCGGACAGCGCACGGCGCTTGGCCGCGGGCAGCAGCCGGATGCCGTAGGAGAAGTTCCTCGCCTGCGTCCTGGTGACCTGCTCGCAATGCTGGTACGCGACCCGGACCTCGACGGCCGCCGGCGAACTGGTGTGCACCGTGTCACCGGCCCGTCGCGTAGCAGCGGAGCAACTCTGCCGCCGTCCGGTAGCCACGCGGCAGCGGGGTGGCCGTGAGCACGTCATGATCGGCGGCCGCGATCGCGGCGAGTGCCGCGCGGCCGCCGGCCACGTATCCGGCTACCGCCGCCCTGGCGAACCCGCGCAGCGTGCCGACCAGCGGCGCGCCGGCGTCGAGGATGCGGCGGGCCCGCTGCGCCTCGAACGCGATCAGGGCGCGCAGCCCGGCCGGTGCCCGCGGCGCGGCCAGGTCGGCCTCCTCGCAGCCGTACCTGGCCATGTCCTCGCCGGGCAGGTAGATCCGGCCGGCCCGGAAGTCCTCGCCGACATCCTGCCAGTGCTCGGCAAGCTGCAGCGCCGTGCAGATCTGGTCGGAGAGCGCGGCCCGGGCGGGCGTGCACACGCCGAACACGTGCAGCACGATGCGGCCGACTGGATTGGCGGACAGCCTGCAGTAGCCGAGCAGGTCGTCGAATTTTGCATACCTGGTCACGACCTGGTCCTGCCGGTTGGCCTGGATCAGGTCGAGAAATGGCTGCTGCGGGATCGCGCACTGGCTGACGGCGGGGCCGAGCGCCCGGATCACGCTGAGCCCGGGCGGCCCCGGCGGCCCGGTCCCTTCCTGGCCGGTGGCATCCGGACCTGGCTCGCCGGTGGCGGCGTACAGCCGGCCGAGGCTGGCCTCCGTTTCGTCCAGCAGCCGCGATCGCTCCGCGGCCGGCGCCTGGTCGCCGATGTCATCGACCATCCGCGCGAAGCCGTACACCGCCATCAGGTGCGCCCGGTAGCGCGCTGGCAGCATCCGCAGTGCCACCGGGAAGTTCTCGCCGGTCGCCCGGACGGCCATCGCCGCGGCGATATCCGGCCCGGCTGCGCCGCCGGTGGCCGCAGCGGTCCCGGCTGCGCCGCCCGTGGCCGCATCAGCCCCGGCCGCGCCGGCGGTCCGAGGCGTGGCCGCGGCTCCGCCAGCCGCACCGGCGGTCTGGTCGTCCGGCCGGGTGGCTGCCGCCGGATGGCTGCCGCCCATTCGCGTCCCGTCGCGCGTCACGGTCCCTATTTCTGCATAGTTCTGATGAATTTGCAAATAATGACAACGACGTCATCTGACGATGCCGTCGCTTTTCCCCCAGGAACAATGACAGCCACGTCACCTGACGCCGACGTCGCATTTCCTGGAGATAAATTCTGACGTCTGCGTCACATGACGTCCGTGTCGCCTATCGTCAGCACCGCCGCAGGTCAGTGCCGTTACGCACGGATCCTATTCGGTCGGCCGGCCTCGTGGGACCGCCTTCTTTGCTCCGGCTACCGGAAGCAAGAACTGCAGCCATCGCAATTAGCTGCTGACGTGAATGTCATATCCGGCTGGCCGCTGCTAACCGGGCTTTGCAGGCCGGCGCCCGGGCCGGCCCCGGGAGCATCAGGTCAAGGCCGCCAGATAACGACTAGCGCGCAGTCATCCGAGCTGCGCGCACCTTCCTGCATGGACCGGACGAGCTTTCCCGCGCCCGCGCCGAACCCGGAGGCGACTAGCCGGTCTGCCTCGCCCAGCAGCCGGTCGATGCCGGCGTCGATGTCCCGGCCCGGCGCCTCGACCAGCCCGTCGGTGTACAGCATCAGCGCATCGCCCGGCCGGAGCGCGCCCTGCTCGGGGACGCTGCGCAGATCCGGCACGACGCCGAGGACGATCCCGCGTGCCTGGGTAACCCGCCAGGTGCCGGCGCTGGCGTCGAAATGGACGGCTGGCGGGTGCCCGGCGGAGGCAACGACGTAGTCACCCGTTGCGAGGTCAAGTGACAGGTGCACGGCGGTAACGAAGCCCTCAGCGGAACCGCCGCGCCGCAGGTACGCGTTGCACGCGGCGAGGAACTCGCCGCGTGGCACCGAGCCGAGCAGGCCGCCGAACGCGCCGGAGAGCAGCAGCGCGCGGGTGCCGGCGTCGATCCCCTTTCCCGGCACGTCTACCAGCGCCAGCTCAAGGGTCTTGCCGTCGCATGCGGACACCAGGAAGTCCCCGCCGAAGGATGCCCCGTCGGCCGGCTGCAGCACCGAGGCAGATCGCCAGCCGTCCGGCAGTTCCGGCAGCTTGCCCTGGGCCCGGATCCGGTCCCGGAGGTCGATCAGCATCTGGTCCCCGCGCAGGCCCTGCACCCCCAGCTTGGCTCGGGTTCTCGCCAGCACGTGCGCGAAGGCCGCGGTGACCACGATCGTCGCGATGATGCCGGGGCCTGCCCGGCCGTCGATCACGTCGTAGGCCAGCATCACCGCGACCACACCGAACAAGATCAGCAGCGCGCGCGGCCAGAGCAGCAGCCCGCCGGCCAGGATGGGCAAGATCATTACCCCGGGCGAGAACCACGAGTGCGAGACGTGCACCCCGGCGATGCCGATGCCCACCGTGACGGCGGCGAGGACCAGCGAAAGCCGCCGGTTCCTGGTGATGAACTGCCGCCGGATCAGGCCGCGCGCTCGCGCCGCTGCTGCCTGCACAGCGCGGAACTGGCGCGGGACGCGGGAAACCATGTTGGCCGCACCTTATCGGCATGCGGCCGTCCCGGCACATTCCCGCCTGGACAGATAACTATTAGCGATCATCGCCGTCGGTAGGGTACGAATGCCAGCATGACCGACCGCTATCCGATCCGGCCCGTCCGCGAAGACGAGTTTGCCGCCTTCTACGAAGTCGGCGAGCACGCGTTCAACTCGAGCTGGCCGTCCGAGGCGGCCCGCGAGCATGAGCGGACGACGTTCGAGTTCGACCGCAGCCTGGCCGCATTCGACGGCGCCCGCCCGGTGGGCACCGCGTGCGCCTATAGCTTCCAGATGGCGCTGCCCGGGGCGATGGCCCCGGTGGCCGGGGTATCCGCAGTCAGCGTGCTGCCGTCGTACCGGCGCCGCGGGATCCTGTCCAGCCTGATGCGGCGGCAGCTTGCCGATGTCGCCGAAGGCAATGAGGCAGTCGCGGCGCTGTTTGCGTCAGAGCCGGGCATCTACGGCCGGTACGGCTACGGCATGGCCTCGATGCAGGCGAGGCTCACCGTCAGGCGGGGCGAGGGGCGGATGGACCCGCTGGCCCTGGCCGGCCGGGAAGCGGCGGCCGGGGACGGCGACGTGCAGCTCCGCCAGGCGGAGCCGGAGGTGGCCCGGGCGGAGCTGGCCAAGGTGCACGACCAGGCTGTTCCTGGTCGTCCCGGCATGCTGGCCAGGGATGATCGCTGGTGGCGGTCGGTGCTGCATGACCCTGACTACTGGCGCCAGGGCGCCAGCCCGCTCCGGTGCGTGATTGCCGAGGACGCCGCCGGGGCGCGCGGCTATGCGCTCTTCTCGGTAAACCCCAGCTGGAACGAGCACGGGATCGCCGACGGCACGCTGAACGTCCGGGAGCTGATCTCCCTCGATCCCGCGGCGACCATCGCGCTCTGGGCCGACCTGCTGAACCGGGATCTGGTCGACGAGGTCAAGGCGCGGCTGCGGCCCGTCGACGACCCGCTGCTCTACCTGCTCGCCGACGTCCGGCGGGCGCGTACCCAGCTCGCCGACGGGCTCTGGATCCGCCTGGTCGACCTGGGCCGGGCGCTCGGCCAGCGGCAGTATGCCGGCCAGGCCGACGTCGTCATCGAGGTGACCGACGAGCTGCTGCCCGGGAATGCCGGCCGGTGGCGGCTGCAGGCCGGCCCGGCGGCCGGCGGGGCGGCCGGCCGGGCGAGCTGTCACCGGACATCTGCGCCAGCCGACATCGAACTGCCGGTGCAGGCGCTCGGCGCCGCGTACCTGGGCGGCACCAGGCTGGGCGCGCTGGCCCGCGCCGGGCTGGTCACTGAGGTCAGGCCAGGAGCCGTGGCCGAGCTTTCCGCGGCCATGTCGTGGGATCCGCCGCCCTGGAGCCCGATGATCTTCTAGCCAGTCCCGCGTGCAGGAGCAGCCCGCGGCCGTGACCGGGCGAACTCCCGATGGGGCCCGGTGTCACTGCTCGGCGGTTATCTGCCGCGCGGGTATCGCCGCGAGATTCTTCAGGCGTTCCAGCTGCTCCCAGTGGTGCGCGATTCGCTGCTGGCCGACCGCGGTCAGCGTGACGCTGGTGTTGGGCTTCTTGCGGACGAACTGCTTCTTGATCTCTACCAGGCCGGCTTCCTCCAGCTTCGTCAGGTGGCTGGAAAGGTTGCCTTTGGTCAGCCCCGTCGCGCGCTGCAGGAAGACGAAGTCGGCATCTTTGACAGCGGAGAGCACCGTCAGGATGGCCAGCCGACCCGGCTCGTGGATCAGCCGGTCAAGGATCAGCTCCGGCCTAGGCTCCGGCATCGCTATCCTCGCGGTCCAGGGCCCCGGGCGAACCGAACGTGCGGACGAACAGCCGGTGGTCGAAGGCCCCGCACGCCATGACCGCGACTCCGGCCAGCACCAGTCCGGCGTTGCCCGGGTCCGCGCCATTCCAGACTGGCAGCGCGCCCGCTACCAGCAGCGCGCCCCAGATGATCACGTGGTGCGCCCTGAGGCCGACGCCGATCGCGTAGTAGATCAGCATGACCAGGGCGAATGCGACGGCGATGGCGTTGACGGGCAGGTCAAGGGACCAACCAGCCCGGCTGCGCAACAGCAGCGACAATCCGGCCAGCACCGCAACCCCGGCGATGATTGCGACGGTGCCCCGGGCCTGCTGACTCGCCGACGGGCTGAGCCGCCCGTAGTTCTCGTTGTAGAAGCGGGCGATGCGCAGGCATGCCGCCCCGAGCACCGCCACGGCGGCAAGGAACGCCCACAGCGGGGCAACTCCCCGGTTCACTAGTGCCGCCAGGATGAACAGCGCGCCTGCCGGAATGCCGAACAGGCCCCTCAGATAGGTGTAGCTCGCCGCCGCCATCGCAAGGTTCCCGCGTTGCATGTCCCTGCCCCCAGACCAGTTTGTGGGACAGACCCTAGCGCCTGCTCCAGATGCTGTCAACTAGTCTGCCGCGCAAACCGGCAGTAGGTGATCGCGGAGGATCCGGCATGCCCTGACGTGCCGGATCCTCCGCGATCATGAACGGCGCCCGGGTTGCCGCCCGTGCGAGACTGAACCGGGAGGCCGTGATGTCAGGGATGAAGGTAACGGTGGATTCCGCGATGCGGGCCAGGGACGTATCCCGGCCCCTCCCCGGGGATGTCGCCCGGGCAGCCGCGGCCGACGAGGGACTCAGGCTGGCCGGCCGGGCGAATTCACCCGGCCGCGCTCATCCGGCCGGCCCGGCGAATTCACCCGGCCGCGCTCATCCGGCCGGCCCGGCGAAATCATCCGGCCCCGCCCAGCCCGCGAACCCGACTGGCACGGCCCGGCCCGCCGGCCGGCCGGGATCGGCTGCCCCCGCCCCGACAACGAACCCGGCTGGCACGGCCCGGCCGGCGGCTGGCCGGGATCGGCTGCCCCCGCCCCGACAACGAACCCGGCTGGCACAGCCCGGCCGGGATCGGCTGGCCCCGCCCGGCCCGATGGCCATCCGGGCTCGAGGACCGCGGCGGACCCCGCTGCGGCTGAGCACCCGGCTCCCCCGGCGGGCCCGGCCGGACGCGCAGATCCGGCAGCTGCCCAGGGGGCAGCCCGCGAGGCACCAGCCGCCGCCTCCCCGCCGCCCGGCCAGCCCGGCCAGCCCGGCCAGCCCGCTCCGGCAGGCCGGCGCGGCCGACGGCGGCGGCGGCGCCGCTAGCCGCCGGGCAGCGGCGGGAGTTCTCCGGTTTCCTCGTAGTCAGAGATCATCTTCAGCCGCCGGGCGTGCCGTGACGCGCCGGAGAACGCGGTGCCGATGAATGCCCGGGCGAAGCTCACCGCCTGCTCGATCGGCTGCTCGCGCGCCCCGAGGCTGAGCACGTTCGCGTCGTTGTGCAGCCGGGCCAGCCGCGCCGTCTCCTCGTTCCAGGCCAGGGCCGCCCGCACGCCGCGAATCTTGTTCGCCGCGATCTGCTCGCCGTTGCCGGATTCCGCCGATGACGATCCCGAGGCTGCCGGGATCCGTCACGGCGGCGCTGGCCGCGCGCATGACGTACGGCGGATAGTCATCGGTGTCGTCTAGCTTGCCCGGCCCGCAGTCCACTGGCTCATGCCCGGCGGAGGTCAGCCACTCGACCAGACGGGCCTTCAGCTCGTAGCCGGCATGATCGGATCCTAGGTATACGCGCACGGACGACAGTCTGGCAGACCCGCTCAGAACTGCAGCGCCTTCACCTCCAAGTACTCCTCAAGGCCGTACGCGCCGAGCTCCCTGCCGTAGCCGGACTGGCCGAACCCGCCGAATGGCGCGGCCACGTTCCACGCGCCGCCGTTGACCTCGACCTGCCCGGCCCGCAGCCGCCTCGCGATGGCAACGGCATGGTCCTGGTCCGCTGACCATACGGCGGCAGCCAGGCCGTAGGGGGTGCCGTTGGCGATCTCGACTGCCTCGTCCTCGGATGAGTAGGGAATCACCGAGAGCACCGGCCCGAAGATCTCTTCCTGCGCGATGGTCATATCCGGGGTGACGTCCGCGAAGACCGTCGGCTGCACGTAATAGCCGACGGCGAGTCCGGCTGGCGGCTGCGCGCCGCCTGCCGCCAGCCGCGCGCCCTCGGCCATGCCGCGCTCGATATACCCCCGCACCCGGTCCCGCTGAGCCGCCGAGACCAGCGGGCCGAGCCGGATGCCCTCGGCGAGGGGATCACCGGTGGGATAGCGTTCCGCGTACTTGGCCGCCTGGCTGACCGCGTCGTCGTAGCTGCCGGAGTGCACCAGCATCCGGGTCAGCGCGTTGCAGGTCTGGCCGGAGTTGGTGAAGGCCTTGGCCACCCCGACCTTGACGGCGGTAGCAAGATCCGCGTCGGGCAGGATGACGTTCGCTGACTTGCCGCCCAGTTCCAGCGTGACCCTCTTGACGGTCGCCGCGGCGACCTCGGCCACCCTGGTCCCGGCCCGCGCAGAACCGGTAAACGACACGATGTCGATGCCCGGGTGCCCCGCGATCGCTTCGCCGACTACCGGCCCGGTTCCACTGACCAGGTTAAATACGCCGGCCGGGAGACCCGTCTCGTGGAAGATGGCCGCCAGCTCGTAAGCCGCGAGCGGGGCGACCTCGCTCGGCTTCAGTACGACCGGGCATCCGGCGGCGAGCGCGGCGGCGACCTTGTTCACTATCTGGTAGAGCGGGTAGTTCCACGGCGTAATCGCCCCCGCGACGCCCGCCGGCTCGCGCACGATGAGCGAATTGCCCACCCGCTCGCCGCCGAAGTCGTAGGACGAAAGCAGCTCCACGTAGCTGGCGAGCACCGCCAGCGGAGTGCCGACCTGGACCTTGCGGGCAAAGACGATCGGCGAGCCCATGTCGGCGGCAATAACCGCCGATACCGTATCGGCCCGCGCCGCCAGCAATTCCCGTGCCGCGTCGAGATGGCTGGCCCGCTCCGCCACCGGCGTCGCGGCCCAGCCGGGGAAAGCGGCCCGGGCCGCGCCGGCCGCCGCGTCGACATCTGCGGGATGGCCGGCCGGAACCCGTTCGATGACTTCCTCGGTCGCCGGGTTCACCACGTCAATTCCGGCGTCACTGGCCGAAGCCGTCCAGGCGCCGCCGATGTAATTACTTCGCATGCCAGCCATCCTCGCTCATCGCCGCGCGGCGAAGGCGGCCGGCCACTGGCGGCCCGCGGGCAGCGCCCAGGCGCCCTCGCGCGGCACCGGGCGGTCGCTGATTCCGTTCCAGGAGATTACCCGCTGTAGGAATAGTTGCTGACAAATAGTTAAAACTCGACTACATGCCACACATGCACCGAGTGGATCCACCGGCTCCTCTGCTGCAATCCCACGGAGCTGACTTAACGCAAGCCATTTAGCAGGCAAAACGCGGGTAACCCTCGGGCGTCATTTCATTTCGTGATACAACGCTCCCGATGAGTGACGACAGCTGCTTATCACTTTCCGTAGCAGAACCGAGCATGCACCTGAAGGTAGCGGATGTCTCATCAGTCTCCGTACGCGATGCATCCCAGGCCCTCCCGCGTTCCCGAGCACGCAGCCGCGATCGGCGGGAACGCGGCCCTGCGCGGCCGGGCACGGCGCGCGCTGAAGCTCATCGCGATCTCCACCGCCTGGGTCACTGGTCTCTTCATGGTCATTGCCGCCGTGACAGTGGTCGCGGTCGCCACGGCTCCGATCGCGAGGAACACCGGCACCGCCGTGGCCCAGCAGGCGCCGGCCAGGCAGCCGGCGATCCCCGCGGCGGACCGGGCGGGCAGCGAACCGGGAGGCGCCGGCGGCAGCCTGGCCGGGCCCCGCCCGGCCAGGCGGGGCCCGGCGGCCAGCAGCCCGGCCGCCCGCGGCAGCCAGCCGGGCCCTGGCAGCGCCAGCGGCGTGCCCCGGGTCCGCGCGTCGGCCCCGGCCCGCATCCTGGACACGTACATCGGGCTTGGCAGCGCCAATACCAGCCAGTTCACCATCGGCGGGACCGGCACCTGGAAGCTCGCCTGGTCTTACGACTGCACCGGCGCCGGGACGCCCGGGACCTTCGCCGTCAGCCAGCACGGTCCGGGCCGCGGCGGCCACGGGTACGTGCACCGGAGCGGGATGGCGGGGCAGGGCGTGAGCTGGGCCCACCATGACGCCGGCCTGCACTTCCTGGAAATCAGGACACGATGCCGGTGGCGGCTCACCGTCGCGAGCCGGTAGCGCCCGCCCGCGGCATCAGTCGAAGACCGGATCCCTGGTGCGGCTCCGCTTCATCTCGAAGAACCCGTCCGTGCCCGCGATGAGCAGCACGCCATCCCAGAGCCTGGCGGCGGCCTCGCCGCGCGGAATCGGGGACATGACCGGCCCGAAGATGGACAGGTCGCCAACGGCGATCACCGGAGTGCCGACCTCGTATCCGACCCGGTCCATTCCGCTGCAGTGCGACGCGCGCAGCGCGTCGTCGTATTCGGTCGAGTCCATCGCCGCCGCCAGTTCGGCGGGCAGGCCGGCCTCGGCCAGCGCGGCCTCGATGGTCGCCCGGTTCCGCTCGGCCTTCTCGTGGTGGAAGCGATTGCCGATCGCGGTGTACAGCGGGCCGAGGACCTCGGGCCCGAGCTTCTGCTCCGCCGCGATGCACACCCGGACCGGGCCCCAGGCCCTGGCCATCGATTCCTTGTACCGCTCCGGCAGGTCCGCTTTGTTCTCGTTGAGCACGGCCAGGCTCATCACGTGCCAGCGGGGCACCACCGGCCGCAGCTTCTCCACCTCGAGCAGCCATCGCGAGGTAATCCACGCCCATGGGCATAGCGGGTCAAACCAGAAATCGACCGGGGTGCGTTCCTGCTCGGTCATGCGCTCTCCTCGGGGTAGGGCATCCCCAGCGCCGGCGCACGTCCGGAGGCGATCCGGGACGCCGGCCTAGGCGGCGGCCCGGACCGGGCGGGGGAAGCATCTGGTCAGGCGGTGGACGCGGAACCGCAGGCAAGGCCAGCCGGCCCGGCATCCCGAGAGCTGACAACCGGGGGCCGGGCTTGGGCATTCCGGCGGGCATCATGGGATCATGCCGAGACTGCCAGCCCACGGAAGGGGCACGCGCTGTGCCGAGCAACCTCACCCGCAACGAGGCGGGCGACCGGGCCCGACTGATAGAAGTCGAGTCGTACCATGTCGACCTTGACCTGACCGGCGGCGAGACGACCTTCAGGTCGCGGACCACCGTCATCTTCCGCGCCGCCAGCCCGGGGGCCTCGACGTTCATTGACCTCACCGCGCCAGAGCTTCGCGAGATCACCCTGAACGGCAGCCCGGTCACCGGGGAAGACTTCACCGGGCACCGGATCCCGCTGACCGGCCTGGCCGCAGCCAACGAGCTCACGGTCGTCGCCGACTGCGCGTACTCACGCACCGGCGAGGGGCTGCACCGGTTCACCGACCCGGCGGACAAGGGCGTCTACCTGTACTCCGACCTGGAGACGTTCGACGCGCACCGGATCTACGCATGCTTCGACCAGCCGGATCTGAAGGCCCGGTTCGAGTTCACCGTGACCTGCCCGGACACCTGGCTGGTGATCTCGAATATGGCGCCGGACGTGACCGCCGCCCCGGCCGGGCCCGGCATCCAGCGCTGGCATTTCCCGCCGGGCCCGCCGATGTCCACCTACATCACCGCGGTCGCGGCCGGGCCCTATCACGTGGTCCGGGCCGACCACGACGGCATCCCGCTCGGCATCTACTGCCGTGAGTCGCTGGCGCCCTACCTGGATCCGGCCGAGATCTTCGAGGTGACCAGGCAGGGCTTCGACTTCTTCCACGACTCGTTCGGCGTGCGGTACCCCTTCGGCAAGTACGACCAGCTGTTCGTGCCCGAGTACAAGGCCGGCGCGATGGAGAATGCCGGCTGCGTGACGTTCCTGGAGGACTATGTCTTCCGGTCGCGGGTGACCGACTCGGCCCGGGAGAGCCGGGCCGAGACGATCTTGCACGAGATGGCGCACATGTGGTTCGGTGACCTGGTCACCATGCGCTGGTGGGATGACCTGTGGCTGAACGAGTCCTTCGCCACCTGGGCGGGCACCGTGGCGCAGGCGGAAGCCACCCGCTGGCCGAACGCCTGGACCACCTTCGCCCAGGCGTGGAAGGCGTGGGCATACCGGCAGGACCAGCTCCCGTCGACGCACCCGATCGCCGCGGACGCCCCGGACATCGAAACCGTCGAGGGCAATTTCGACGGCATCACCTACGCCAAGGGCGCGGCGGTGCTCAAGCAGCTCGTCGCCTACGTCGGACGGGACAACTTCCTGGCCGGGGTACGCGCCTACTTCGCCCAGCACGCCTGGGGCAACGCCACCCTCGGCGACCTGCTGGCCGCCCTGGAGACAGCCTCCGGCCGGGATCTGTCGTCCTGGTCGAAGCAGTGGCTGGAGACGGCCGGGGTCAACACCCTGCGGCCGGAGTACGAGACCGACGCCGAGGGCAGGTACGCCTCGTTCGCCGTCGTCCAGCAGGCGGCCGCCAGCCACCCGGTGCTGCGGCCGCACCGGATCGCCATCGGGCTGTACGACCGGACCGGCGACGGCCTGATCCGGCGCGGCCGGGTGGAGACCGACATCGCCGGCGAGCGCACCGAGATCCCGGCGCTGGCCGGCCAGCGGCGGGCCGATCTGGTGCTGGTCAACGACGACGACCTGACCTACGCCAAGATCCGGCTGGACGACCGTTCGCTGCGCGCGCTCGTCGCCGGTATCGGCGACTTCGCCGACCCGCTGCCTGCGGCATTGTGCCTGGCGGCGGCATGGGACATGTGCCGGGACGCCGAGCTGGCCGCCCGCGACTACCTGAGCCTGGCGCTGTCCAGCCTGGACTCGATCGCCGACATCCCGGTGCTGCAATCGGTGCTGGCGCAGGCGGCCGCGGCGGTGCGGCGGTATGCCGATCCGGCCTGGCGCGGCGGCGGCCTGGAGCGGCTGGCCGCGGGGCTGCGCGAGCGGCTGACGGCAGCCGAGCCCGGGTCCGACCGTCAGCTCGCCTACGCCCGCGCGCTGGCCCGGGTGGCCACCACGCTGGCCGACCTCTCGCTGCTGGCCGGGCTGCTGGCCGGCTCCGTCGTCATCGACGGGCTGGCCGTCGACACCGAGCTGCGCTGGCTGCTGCTGCGCCGGCTGGTAAGCCGCGGCGCCGCTGGCCAGTCCGAGATCGACGCCGAGCTGGACCGGGACCGCACCGACGCGGGCCAGCGGCATGCCGCCGCCTGCACCGCCTCGATCCCCGACCCGGCTGCCAAGCAGGCTGCCTGGGCGCAGCTCACCAGCGGCCAGCTGACGAATGCCGTGTTCCGCGCGACGCTGGATGGCTTCGCCGACCCTGACCATGATCACGCCGAGCTGCTCGAGCCCTACGCGCGGCGCTACTTCGAGATAGTCGGGCAGATCTGGCGCGACTGGACCTCGGATATGGCGCAGTGGTTCGCGGAGAACGCCTACCCGCGGGACATGATCACCACGGCCGCGATCGCGGCCACCGACGAGTACATCGCCCGCGAGGATCCGCCGGCCGGGCTGCGGCGGCTGCTGGCCGAGGGCCGGGACGACGTCGCCCGCGCGCTGCGCTGTCAGCAGCGCGACGCCGCGGCCCGCTGACCGGCGGCCGGCCTAGACGACGCTGGGCGGCTTGCCTGCTGCTGCCGCCGCGACCGCGCGGACGAGCGGCAGCCCCGGCAGGCTCTCCAGCAGCACGCTGTAGCCGACGTCGTCGCACAGCGGGATCTGCCAGTTCGGGTACTCCTCGTCGGTGCCCGGCATGTTCTGCGCCTGGCAGTCGCCGACGGCGTCGGCCAGCGAGACGCTGATCAGCTGCGCGGGTGTCCTGGCCAGGTAGGCGTACAACGCCACGGTGAACTCGGCATGGCCGGGACGCGCGCCCGGCGCGATCAGTCCTTCCGCCGCGAGCGCATCCAGCCAACGGGAGATCAGCTGCTCCGCGTCCTGCCGTTCCAAATCCTCGGAGAGTTTCAGCAGGCCCAGACGCGCCCGTACGGTCACCTGCTCGCCGCTGAGGAACGCGCTGACCGGCGCCAGGTCATGCGTGCCGACGGTGGCCATGCAGCCGGCCCGCCAGTGCTCCGGGCGCAGCGGCGAGCCGTCCGGTTCGCTGGCGAACCAGAGCATGTTGGTGCCGAGGATGCCGCGGTCGGCCAGGTACTCCCGGATCCACGGGTCCACCGTGCCGAGATCCTCGCCGATCGCCAGCGCGCCGGCCCGCGCGGCCTGGCCGGCCAGCGCGCCCACGGTCGCCCGGTGGTCGTACCGCACGTACGCGCCGCGGTCCGGGGTCATGCCCTCCGGCACCCACCACAGCCGCATCAGCCCCATCACGTGGTCCACCCGGAGGCCGCCCGCGTGCCGCAGCGACGCCCCGAACAGGTCCAGCAGCGGGCGGTAGCCGACTTCCGCCAGCCGCCGCGGATTCCACGGCGGCTGCCCCCAGTCCTGGCCGAGCTGGTTGAACCCGTCCGGCGGCGCCCCCACGCGGATCCCGTTAACGATCTTGTCCCGGTGGGTCCACGCGTCCGCGCCGCCGGGGTGCGCGCCGACGGCCAGGTCATGGATGAGGCCGATGGGCATTCCGGCCGCCCGCGCGGCCTGCTGCGCCGATGCCAGCTGCTCGTCGGCGAGCCACTGCAGCCAGGCGTGGAAGCCCGCGGCCGGGCCCAGCGGGCCGCCCTTACTGCCTTCTTTGCTGAAACGGATATTCCGTGCCTCATCGGGCCAGCTGCGCCAGTCCGCCCCGTGCAGCTCGGCCAGCGCGCACCAGGCGGCCCAGTACTCCAGGTCGATGCCCTCCCGCTCACGGAAGCGCCGGTAAGCGGCCCGCCGGCTATCGCCCAGCGAGACCTGGTAGATGATCTTCAGGGCGGCCCGCTTGGCGGTCCAGACCGCGTCCCGGTCGATCAGCTCGCTGGTGGCGTTGCTGGCCCGCAGCGGCGCGGCCAGTTCGTCGATGTGCTCGCGCTGGTCGCTGGTCAGCTCCTGGTACTCCGGGATGTCCTCGATCCGCAGGTAGAGCGGGCTGGTGAACCGCCTGGTCATCGGCAGGTAGGGCGACGGGCTGACCGGCGGCAGCGGCTCGGCCGCGTGCAGCGGGTTGACCAGCACGAATCCGGCGCCGAGGTCACGGGCGCTCCAGGCGGCCAGGTCGGCCAGGTCACGCAGGTCGCCATGGCCCCAGGAGGCGCGGGAGCGGAGCGAGTACAGCTGGACGGCGAAGCCCCAGGACCGGGTGGCCGGAGCCGGGGCAATGGAGCTCTCGTCAGCCGCAGCGCCGGCCCGGGCCCGGTTCGCGGCACCCTTGTCGCGGCCGCTGCCGACCGCCACCAGGATCGCGGTAAGGGCCTCCTGACTCACCGCGACTTCCTCGCCGCGCCAGTCCTGATAGTGGTGTGCGATACCGGCCGCCTCGGCCCGCCGGATCAGCTCAGATTCTGTCACTGGTACATGATCGCGCCTGCCAGCGCCGGCCGCGCCCCGAGCACGGGAATCGCGTGCTCACGGTCGCCGGCGGGCCGCTGTAAGCCGGTGCAGATACGGCGTTCTCGGTCCATGGGTCCTATCTACCTGCCCGCGCTGGAGCCGGGCTAGCCACATTACCCCGAAATCACCACCCCGCTGCCCGCCCCGTTCCTGTGCACAACTGTTGCGGATTCGTTGTCGCGCGCTAGAGCGTGCAAAGACGTCACGGCTAACGAATTCCGGCGCGCCGGGTCACCAGATCGGCGGGTGCTGGTCCGGCCACGGCCGGGCCGCCTCCAGCTGCGCGGAAAGGGAGATCAGGGTGGACTCCTCGCCCATCCGGCCCGCCAGCATCACGCCGATGGGCAGCCCGTCGGCGTTCCAGTGCAGCGGCACGTTGACGGCAGGCTGCCCGGAAAGGTTGTACAGGGCGGTGTAAGGGGTGAACCGCTTCTGCCGCTCGAAATTCTCGGCCGGCTCCACCTCATCGAAATACCCGACCGGCACCGGCGGCGAGGCCAGGGTCGGGCTGAGCACCGCGTCGTACCGGTTAAGAATCTTCATGGCATTGCGCACCACGGCCTGCAGGTACGCCTGCGCGAAGAACAACTCGGGCGCGCTGACCGCCTGACCGCGGCGGCGCAGGTACCTGGTCAGCGGGAGCAGTTCGGCTTCCTGCGCCGGTTCGACCGGCGCGAGCGTAGCCATCGAGTACCACAGGATCTCGAACATCGGCACGACGTCAGGGCCGAACGGAAGCGCCGCGTCCTCGACGTCGTGTCCCAGGCTGGCCAGCAGCGCGCTGGCGTCCTCGTAGGCCGCGACGCAATCGGGGTGCACCTCCGCGCCGCCGACCGCATGCTGCAGCGACCGGCCGATGCGCAGCCTGCCCGGATCGCGGCCCGCGTACGCGGCGAACGTCTGGCCGGCCGGCAGCGGCGGCTGGGTGTACATGTCGCCCGGGTGGTTGCCCGTCATCGCGTCCAGCAGCACCGCCGCGTCCGCGACGGTGCGGGCCAGCGGGCCGTCGGTGGCGAGCCCGGCCAGGTCAGGCATCAGCGGGCCGCCGGAGATCCGGCCGCGGGACGGCTTGATGCCGAACAGCCCGCAGACGCTGGACGGGATCCGGATCGACCCGCCGCCGTCGCTGCCCTGTGCGGCCGGGGCCAGCCCGGCGGCCACCGCAGCCGCCGCCCCGCCGCTGGATCCGCCCGCCGACCTGCTCAGATCCCATGGTGTTCGGGCCGGCGGCCCGATCCTGGTCTCGGTGTAGCAGGGCAGGCCGAATTCCGGGGTGGCCGTCTTGCCCGTCAGCACCGCGCCGGCCGCCCGGAGCGCGGCCACGACGTTGTCGTCCTCGGTCGCGATGTTGTCGGCGAGCAGCGCGCAGCCGTAGGTGAGCCGGACCCCGGCGACCATGTTCAGATCCTTGACCGGGACCGGGATACCGGTCAGCGGCGGCAGGCCCGCGAGCCCGCCGGCCTCGCGCAGCTCGCTCGCAATGGCCTTCTCGGCGGCGGCGGCCTGGTCCCGGGCAAGCTCGGCTGTCACCGTGTAGAAGGCGCCCACCTGCTCGTTCAGCCGTTCGATGCGCTGCAGGTAATGCTCGGTGATCTCGACGGGCGACAGCTGGCCCGCGCGGATCGCGGCGGAAAGCCCGGTCACGGTCAGGTCGTGGATTTCGGTCACGTTACCGAACAGTAGACGGCACGCACGGCTGGGGTCCAGCACGGCCGGCACCCCGAATCCCACCGTCTTTCGGTATGCATTCGGTTACGCTGAGGGACGTGGATCGGGACGCCTGGCCTTACCTGCGCGCGGCTGCGTCGCCGCGGCCGGCCGGGGAACCGGATCAGCAGGCACCGGCCAGCATTGCCCCGCCCGCCCGGTCGCTGCTGTCCGGCCTCTCCGGCGACCCGCGGATGCCCATCTGGATCGGCCGCGCGGTCGCTGCCGCCGTGGCCGGGGCGGTCACCGCGATCTGGGCCGGCTGGCGGCTCGGCGTAACCGCCGCCGCGCTGGTCACCATCGCGGACATCATCTACCGCTCGAAGACGTCGGCGGTCATCCCGGCCGCGGCCCGGGTTTCCTCGGCTCAGCGGCGGTCCCGGCGCCGCCTGGCCATCCTCCGGCTGAACGGGTACGTGACGCTCAACGCGCGGTCCATCCCCGGCAGCGAGCAGGTCATCGACCATCTGGTGATCGGCCCGGCCGGGGTGTACGCGCTGGACTCCGAGCGGTGGGATCGCCGGCTGCCGGTGCGCGCGGTTACCGGCGCCCAGATCTATCACGGGCCGTTCAGCCAGCGGCACCGGCTGGAGCATGCCCGCTGGGAGGCCGCGCAGGCCAGCCGCCTGCTGAGCCAGGCAGCCAAGTTCGAGGTCGGCGTCCGGCCGGCGATGGCCGTCTACGGGCCGACGATTCCGTGGACGGTGGTCAGCCTGCTCGGCGTCGACGTGCTGAGCGGGCGCAGGCTCCGCAAGTACCTGCGGCAGCAGGCCAGGGCGCACCGGGCTGAGCGGCTGGACGCCCGGCAGGTCAGCCTGATCACCGACGCCGCCAACCGGGCGCTGCCGCCGGCCGCCCGCTTATCGCCAGCTAGCGTGTCCGGCACCGCATCCCGCTGACCCGGGCTGGCATGATCGCCGCGACGGCTAGGCTGAGAGGCCGGCGAGCGATGAAAGGCGGGCCGTGGCGCAGGTACGGGACTGGGTGGCGGGTGCCCGCCCGCGGACGCTTCCGGCCGCGATCGTGCCGGTGGTCGTCGGCACCGGAGTTGCGGTCGGGTACGGGCGGCTGTCGGCCTGGCGGGCTGTGCTCGCGCTGTTCGTTGCCCTCGCCCTGCAGATCGGCGTCAACTACGCGAACGACTACAGCGACGGCGTCCGCGGCACCGATGAGCAGCGGGTCGGCCCGGTCCGGCTGGTCGGCTCCGGGCTCGCCCGGCCCCGCCAGGTGCTGGCGGCCGCGGCCGGCTGTTTCGCCGCGGCGTGCGTGGCCGGGCTGGTGCTGGCCGCCGTCACCTCATGGTGGCTGATCCTGCTCGGCGGCCTGTGCGTGGCCGCGGCGTGGTTCTATACCGGCGGCGACCGGCCCTACGGCTACCGGGCGCTCGGCGAGGTTTCCGTCTTCCTGTTCTTCGGGCTCGCCGCGGTGACCGGCACCGCCTTCGTGCAAATGGACCGGGTGGCCTGGCTGGCGCTGGCGGCGGCGGTGCCGGTCGGGCTGCTGGCCTGCGCCCTGCTCGTCATCAACAACCTGCGCGACATCCCGACCGACGCGGCGACCGGGAAGCGGACGCTCGCCGTAGTGGCCGGCGATCAGCGGACCAGGATGCTGTACACGGGCTGTGCGCTGGTCCCGTTCGCGGCTGCCGCGGCGATCGCGCCGGTGCGGCCGCTGGCGCTGCTCACCCTCGCCGCGGTGCCGCTGGCGCTGGCGCCGGTCCGGCTGGTGCGGGCCGGCGCGTCAGGTCCGCGGCTGATCACCGCCCTGGGTCAGACGGGCCGCCTGCAGCTGGCGTTCGGCGCGCTGCTAACGGTCGGGCTCGCGGTCAGGTTCTGACGTCGCGGGCTGGCTCGCCCAGTTCCTGGTCGCCGGCGTGACCGGTGCCTCGCTCCGCGGCGGCTACCTCCCGCTGCACTGCGGCTACCTCCCGTTCCACCCGGTCTACCTCGCTCCGGGCGCTGGCTACCTCCGCCGCGCGGGCGGCTTCCCTGGCCCGGGCCGCGTCCGCCACCCGGGCTGCTTCCCCGTTCGGCTCGGGGCCGGCCGTCGCCGCGTCGCCGGTCAGCGCCGCGGCGCCGCCCGCCAGCGGGATGCGGCCGCCCGGCGGCACGGCCCGTCCGGCTGGCCCGTCCGCGCCCGGTGTGCCAGCGCCTTCCGCCGGGCCGCCGAATGCGGTGCTCAGCGTCCGCAGCGCGGTGGTCACCTCGCTCGGGATCACCCAGAAAGTGTTCCCCTGCGCCTGCGCGAGCTGCGGCAGGGTCTGCAGGTACTGGTAGGCGAGCACCTGCGGGTCCGCGTCCCCGTCGTGGACGGCCTGGAACACCGTGCCGATCGCCTCAGCCTGACCCTCCGCCCGCAGGATCTGGCCCTGCCGGTCGCCCTCGGCGCGCAGGATCTGGCTCTGCTTCTCGCCCTCCGCGGTGAGGATCTTCGATTGCCGGACCCCCTCAGCGGTGAGGATCGCCGCGCGCTTCTCCCGCTCGGCCCGCATCTGCTTCTCCATCGCGTCGATGACGCTCTTCGGCGGGTCGATCGCCTTGATCTCGACGCGGGTGACCCGGAGCCCCCATTTGCCCGACGCGTCGTCAAGGACGCCGCGCAGCATCGTGTTGATCTTGTCGCGCGAGGTCAGCGTCTCCTCGAGGTCCATGTTCCCGATCACGCTGCGCAGCATGGTCGCGGTGATCTGCTCGATCGCCTGGATGTAGTTGACGATCTCGTAGTCGGCCGCGCGCGGGTCGGTGACCTGGAAGAACAGCACGGTGTCGATGTGCACGACCAGGTTGTCCTCGGTGATGACCGGCTGCCCCTTGAAGGCCACCACCTGCTCCCGCAGGTCGATCAGCGGCTTGACCCGGTCGACGAACGGGATGATGAAGTTCATCCCCGGTTCCAGCGTCTTGCGGTAGCGGCCGAATCGCTCGATGTTGCGTGCCCGCGCCTGGGGCACGATGCGGACCGTCTTCGTCACCATCATCGCCACCAGCGCGATGATGACGACGGCGACGACCAGCACAGCCAATTCCAGTCCCACTGTTACTCCCGTGGATAAACGAGGGCCGTTGCACCCTCGATCAGCATGACGTCGACGGTGCAGCCCACCGGAATCGTGAGGGTCTCGTCATAGGGCCGGGAAGACCAGAGCTCACCGCCGATCTTCACCTGCCCGGCGTGCGCCGTGACCTCCTCGACGACCACCGCCGACCGGCCGACCAGGGCCGACGTCCCGCTTCTGAGTAGCGGCGGCTGCTTGATGTGGCGGATCGCGATCGGCCGGACCACGCCGAGCCCGGCCAGCGACGCCACGATGAACGCGCCGAACTGCAGGAACCCGTTCCCGCCCGCGGCGCCGACCCCGGCGGCGGCCAGCGCGCCGACCGCGATCAGGCCGAGCGCCAGCGTCATCGTGACCAGTTCGGCCACCCCGAGCGCCGCGGCCACGATCAGCCAGACAATCCACATCCCCATGATCACTCCGGCGGGGAGACGCTGAAATGCGTGTTTACCTTGACAGTAACCCCGGTACCGCCCTCGCTGCACCATCGCGGCCGGGCCGGCCTTCGCCGCGGAACTTCCCACCGGCAGCCGAAACGGGGACGATGGTGTGACTCGATCCCGGAGGACGCGTCATGCCCGGTCCGATTCAGCTGTCCTACAGCCACGGGACCTCGTCCCACCCGCTGCTCGGCGAGACGATCGGCGCCAGCCTGCGCCGGATCGCCGCTGCTTTCGGCGAGCAGGAGGCCCTGGTCGACGTGCCGTCCGGCCGCCGGTGGACCTACCGGCAGCTGGACGGTGACGTGGACGCCGTTGCGACCGGCCTGCTCACGGCGGGGATCGAGACCGGGGACCGGGTAGGCATCTGGGCGCCGAACTGCCCGGAATGGGTGCTGCTGCAGTACGCGACCGCCCGGATGGGCGCCATCCTGGTCAACATCAACCCGGCCTACCGCACCCACGAGCTCGGCTACGTCCTCCGGCAGTCCGGGATCAGGCTGCTGGTCAGCGCGGAGAGCTTCAAGACCAGCGACTACCGGGCGATGATCGGCGAGGTGCGCGGGGATCTTGACCAGCTGGCGCAGGTGATCTTCATCGGCACCGCCGAGTGGGACGAGCTCGCGGCAGGCAGCGCCGGGGACGGGGGCGGGGGCGCAGGCGAGGCCGGGGACGGCCCGGCTGAGCTGCTGGCCGCGCGGGCCGCCACGCTTTCCTTTGATGACGCGATCAACATCCAGTACACCAGCGGGACGACCGGCTTCCCCAAGGGCGCGACGCTGTCGCACCACAACATCCTCAACAACGGCTTCTTCATCGGCGAGATGTGCCGTTACACCGAGCAGGACCGGGTCTGCATCCCGGTGCCGTTCTACCACTGCTTCGGGATGGTGCTCGGCAACCTGGCCGTCACCACGCACGGTGCCTGCATCGTGATCCCGGCGCCCGGCTTCGACCCGGCTGCCTCGCTGCGCGCCGTGCAGCAGGAGCGGTGCACCTCGCTGTACGGGGTGCCGACGATGTTCATCGCCGAGCTCGCCCTGCCCGGCTTCGCCGGCTACGACCTGTCGACGCTGCGGACCGGCATCATGGCCGGCTCGCCGTGCCCGGTCGAGGTGATGAAGCGGGTGGTCAGCGAGATGAACATGGCCGAGGTGACGATCGCCTACGGCATGACGGAGACCTCGCCGGTCTCGGCCCAGACCAGGGCGGATGACGACATGGACCGGCGGGTGTCGACGGTCGGCCGGGTGCATCCGCATGTCGAGGTCAAGGTGATCGACCCGGAAAGCGGCCTGGTACTGCCGCGCGGCGTGCCCGGGGAGATGTGCACCCGCGGGTACTCGGTGATGCTCGGCTACTGGAACGAGCCGGAGCGGACCGCGGACGTGATCGACTCGGCTCGCTGGATGCACACCGGCGATCTCGCCGTGCTGGACGCGGCCGGGTACCTGAACATCGTCGGCCGGATCAAGGACATGGTCATCCGCGGCGGCGAGAACGTCTACCCGCGGGAGGTGGAGGAATTCCTTTATGCCCATCCGCTGATCGAGGACGTCCAGGTGATCGGCGTGCCGGACGAGAGATTCGGCGAGGAGCTCTGCGCCTGGGTCCGGCTGCGGGCAGGCGCCGAGCTGACCGGCGAGCAGATCAGGGCCTACTGCACGGGCAAGATCGCGCACTACAAGATCCCGCGGTACGTGCGGTTCACCAGCGAGTTCCCGATGACCGTCACCGGCAAGGTGCAGAAGTTCAAGATGCGCGAGGTCTCGGTCGCCGAGCTCGGGCTGCAGGCCGCGAGCGAGACCCGGACCGCCTAGCTGGCCGGCCAGCTCACCCGCCGGGCGGGGACGCGCTACGAGGCGGCTGCGGCCGCCCCCGGCGACCGGACCTCGATCTGGCCGAGCAGGGCCCGGGTGGCGGCGGCGATCTCGTCGACCGCCTGGCTGAACGCCTCGGCGTTGTGCCGGGCCGGCGTCCGGAAGCCGCTCACCTTCCGGACGTACTGCAGGGCGGCGGCCCGCACGTCGTCGTCGGTCACGTTCTCGGTATAGGGCTCACGCAAGGTCTTGATGCTGCGGCACATAGCCCGACGGTATGCCAGATCGGGCCGCCCCGGCCAGCCGGTCCCCGGGCCGAGCCGGAATCACCGCCGGAACCTGGGTCACGGCCGGACCCGGGAATCACCGCCGGAACCGGGAGCCCCGGCCGGCGGCGAGTACCCCGATCGCACCCGGGGAAGGGTGTGCCTGGTGAAGGCCTGGCGAACGCTCAGCGGCATGCCGAGGCCGGCCGCCGCGGCCATCCGGGCGATCCCGGCAGCGGCCGGACGGCTGACCGAGGCCGGCCGGAGGCGGGCCGGCGGCTCGCGGCGCACCGGCGGCTCGCGCTGGCCGGGTGGCTGGCCGCGGTCGTGCTCGTGGCCCTGGCCGGCGGCTGGCTTGGCCTGGTCCTGGGCGGCCGCGCCAGCGCGCAGATCGGCCCGGTGCGCACGCAGATGGCGATCCAGCCTGCGCTGTCCGGGCAGACCGTGATCAGCGTGCCGCCGCTCGGCACGCTGCAGCTGGCGAGCCACCAGGGGCCGCTGCGGCTGAACGTCAACGTCCAGCAGCTCAACGAGCAGGCGGTCAAGCGGCTGCTGACTGACCCGGGCCGGCTGCCGGGACTGCCCGACCAGGCCGCCCGCGACCTGCGGCACGGCGTCGTCACGGTGGCGATACGCAGCCTTATCGCGGTGACGGCCGGAGCCGTGGCGCTCGGGCTGCTGGTCTTCCGGCGGGTCACGACGGCGCTGCTGGCCGGCGGCATCTCGATCATCATGCTGGCCGCGGCCGGCGGGGCCGCCGCGGCGACCTGGAACCCTAAGTCCATCTTCGAGCCCCGCTATACCGGCCTGCTTACCGGCGCTCCGTCGCTGGTCGGCAACGTGCAGGAGATCGCGGTCAGGTTCGGCCTCTACCGGCAGGAACTCGCCGCCCTGGTGACGAACGTGACCCGGCTGTATGCCGCCACCTCGACCCTGCCGGTCTACCAGCCCGATCCCAGCACGATCCGGGTGCTTGACGTCTCCGATATCCACGACAACCCGGCCGCGTGGAGCATCATGCACTCGATCGCGCACCAGTTCGCGGTGAACTTCATCATCGACTCCGGCGACCTCACCGACCACGGCAGCGCACCAGAGAACAGCCTCGCCCGCGAGATAAGCACCTTCCGTATCCCCTACGTGTTCATCCGGGGCAATCATGACTCCCGCGCCACCAAGCGGGCCGTCGCCCGGCAGCGCAACGCGATCGTGCTGTCCGGCCGCGCCGTCACCGTCGACGGCCTGCGGATCATCGGCGCCGGCGACCCGCGGTTCACCCCGAACCTGGACGTGCAGGTGGCCGGGGAAGCCTCGGTCGCCGCCATGGGCCGGCGGCTGGCCGCGGCCGCGCTGGCCTCGGATCCGCGCCCGGAGATCGCCGTCGTGCATGACCCGGCGGCGGCGCCGCCGCTGGCGGGCGTGGTCCCGCTGGTACTGGCCGGGCATATCCACCGGCGGGTCACCTGGATGCTGTCGAAGGGCACCCGGCTGTTCATCCAGGGCTCGACCGGCGGCGCCGGGCTGCGTGCCCTGCAGGCCAGCCCGCCCACCCCGATCGAGTGCTCGGTGCTGTACTTCGACCGGGCCACCGGGCAGCTCCAGGCGTGGGACGACATCACCGTGGCCGGCCTCGGCGGCACCGCCGCCCAGATCCAGCGCCATCTGGCCAGTGACACGGCGCCGATCGGCGGGCCGCTGCCGGTCATCTCGCCGCCGGTGACCCCGTCCCCGGGCACCACCAGCCCGGGCATCACCAGCCCGGCCACGACCAGCCCGGCCACGACCAGCCCGGCCGCCGCCGGTCCCTCGGCGGCCACCAGCGCTCCGGCCGCGGCCAGGACCGCGCCGAGCTGAGCCCGGCCGGCCTACCGGTATGCCTCGTCGACCGGGATCACCCGCACGCCGAGCGGTACCAGCGTGATCGGGATGATCTTGAAGCTGGCCAGGCCGAGCGGGATCCCGATGATCGTGATGCACATCACGACGCCGGCCACCAGGTGGCCGATCGCCAGTTCCCAGCCGAACAGCACGACCCAGATGATGTTGCCGATCAGGGCACCGAGGCCGGCTCCCCGCTTGGCCTCGATCGTCCGCCCGAACGGCCACAAGGTATAGCCGGCGATCCGGAACGCGGCGATGCCGAACGGAATCGTGATGATCAGGATGAAGCAGATCAGCCCGGCGACCGCGTAGGCGATGGCCATCCACCAGCCGCAGAGCACGAGCCAGATCAGGTTGAGCAAGGTCCGCATCTCGTCTCCCCGCGGCGCCACGCGCATGCCCGCCGGCCGGAAATGGCGGCCCGCTGCCCGCGCCCTCCGGTCCAAGTGTAGTCAGTCCAGGCCGAGCAGCCGCTCAAGGCCGAACGTCAGCCCGGGCGGCAACGAGCCGACCCGCCGGATGCCGAGCAGCACTCCCGGCATGAACGAGGCCCGGTCCAGCGAGTCGTGCCGCAGGGTCAGAATCTCGCCGTGCCCGCCGAGCAGCACCTCCTGGTGCGCGACCAGGCCGGCCAGCCGGACGGAATGAACATGCACGCCGTCGAGCACGCCGCCACGGGCACCTTCAAGCGCGGTGACCGTCGCGTCCGGAGACGGGCCCAGGCCCGCCGCCGACCTGGCGGCGGCGATCAGCGCGGCCGTCCTGGCCGCGGTGCCGGACGGGGCATCCGCCTTGCCCGCATGGTGCAGCTCGATGACCTCCGCGGACTCGAAGAACCTGGCCGCCTGCGCAGCGAAGCGCATCATCAGCACGGCGCCGACCGAGAAGTTCGCCGCGATCAGCACCCGGACGCCCGGGGCGCGCCCGAGCCATTCCGCTGCCGCCGCCAGCCGCCCGTCGTCGAAGCCGGAGGTACCGACGACGACGTTTCGGCCATGCTCGATGCACCAGCGGAGGTTGTCCATGACCGCACCCGGATGGGTGAAATCAACTATCACGTCGCAGTCGGCCAGCGGATCCCGGGCGTCGCCCTCGTCCACCGCGGCGGCCACTTCCAGGTCCGCCGCGGCGCCAGCCGCCCGGCACACCTCTGAGCCCATGCGCCCCTTGGCGCCGAGCACGCCTACCCTGATCATCACTGGCCTCCTCACCGCGGGCTACCAGCCTGCCCGAACTCCCGCCGCGCGGCACCGGGATTCCCGCACCACGGAGTTTCCGGCTGGCCGGACGCGGGCCGATAAGCCGCGATCAGGGACCGGGCCGGGGTCAGCCGACGGCAGCGGCGAACGCGTCCGCGTCGTCGAACGGGCCGACTACGGCCAGTGCCTTCGGCCGTGCCAGTACCTCGGCGGCGACCGCGCGCACCTCGTCGTGCGTCACGGCCTCGATCGACGCGAGGATCTCCTCGACCGGCTCCAGCCGGGGATAGACAAGCTCGGCCTTGCCGAGTCTGCTCATCCGCGACGACGGATCCTCAAGCCCCAGCACGATCGAGCCGCGCAGCTGCCCCTTGCCGCGGTCCAGCTCGCCGTCGGTCAGCCCGCCGTCGACGACCTTGGCGATCTCCTCCCGGCAGATGGCCAGCACCTCATCAGCCTTGGCGGGCAGGCAGCCCGCGTAGACGCCCCACATCCCGGTGTCAGCATGCTGCGAGCTGAAGCTGTAAACCGAGTAAGCCAGGCCGCGCTTCTCCCTCACCTCCTGGAACAGCCGGGAGGACATGCCGCCGCCGAGCGCGGCGTTCAGCACGCCGAGCGCGAACCTGCGGTCGTCCGTCCGGGACAGGCCCGCGCAGCCCAGCACCAGGTTGGCCTGCTCGATGCCGCGCGAGATCAGCCGTACCCCGGTGCCGGGGTCGCCGCCGGAATCCCGGCCGGCCAGCCGCGGCGGCACCGGCGCGGCGCCGGTGGCCCGCGCCGCCGCGGCCGCGAACGCGCCGCCGGCCAGGTCGGCCACCTGCGCGTGGTCCAGGCTGCCGGCCGCGGCGATCACCAGGTTGTCCGGCGTGTACCTGGCCGCGTAGTGCTCGGCGATCTCCTCGCGGGTAATCGAGTTGATCGAGTCGACGCTGCCGAGGATGGGCCGCCCGAGCGGGGTGTCGCCGAACAGCTGCGCGGCGAACGCCTCGTGCACCGTGTCGGTCGGATCGTCGTCGTTCATGGCGATCTCTTCGAGGATCACGCCGCGCTCGGCGTCCACGTCCTTCGGCTCGATCAGCGAGCTGGTGACCATGTCCGAGAGCACGTCGATGGCCAGCGGCAGGTCGGCATCGAGCACCCGCGCGTAATAGCACGTGTACTCCTTGCCGGTGAACGCGTTCAGCTCGCCGCCGACGGCGTCCATGGCCGCCGAGATGTCCAGCGCGGTGCGCCGCCGGGTGCCCTTGAAGAGCAGGTGCTCCAGGTAGTGCGTCGCGCCGAAATGGGCAGCGCCCTCATCCCGGGACCCGACGCCCGCCCAGATGCCGAACGCGGCGGACCTGACCGCGGGCAGCGACTCGGTGATCACGCGCAGCCCGCCGGGGAGGACGGTCCGGGTGACGGTGTGCTCGCTGCCCGCGGGCCGTCCGTTCTGGCTGCTCATGAGTTGCGCGGCCCCCGGTGGCGCTCCCTGGTGCGGTGGTGCTCGCCGCCGCGGTCCCGGTCCCGGTCGCCGCCGCGGTCCCGGTCCCGGTCGCCGCCACGGGGCCTGCGGTCATCATGGCCGCCGAGATCCTCGCCCGCGGCCTCGCGCTCGACGACCTCGACCGGCACGAGCGACAGCTTGCCGCGGTCGTCGACCTCGCGGATCTCGACCTGGATCTTCTCGCCGACCTTGATGACGTCGTCCACGTTGTCGATCCGCATGCCGCCGTGCAGCTTGCGAATCTGGGTGATGTGCAGCAGCCCGTCCCGGCCGGGCAGCAGCGAGACGAAGGCGCCGAACGTGGTCGTCTTCACCACCGTGCCGAGGAACCGCTCGCCGACCTCGGGGATGTGCGGGTTGGCGATCGCGTTGATCGCGGACCGGGCGGCCTCGGCCGAGGTGCCGTCGGTAGCGCCGATGTAGATGGTGCCGTCGTCCTCGATGGTGATCTCGGCGCCGGTGTCATCCTGGATCGAGTTGATCATCTTGCCCTTGGGCCCGATCACCTCGCCGATCTTGTCCACCGGGACCTTGACCGTGATGATCCGCGGCGCGTACTGGCTCATCTCGGCGGGAGCGGAGATCGCCTGGCGCATCACGTCGAGGATGGCCAGCCGGGCCTCGCGGGCCTGGGTCAGCGCCGCGCCGAGGACGGATGCCGGGATGCCGTCCAGCTTGGTGTCCAGCTGCAGGGCGGTGATCACGTCCTTGGTGCCGGCCACCTTGAAGTCCATGTCGCCGAACGCGTCCTCGGCGCCGAGGATGTCGGTCAGCGTGACGTACTCGCCGCCCTCGTGGATCAGGCCCATCGCGATGCCGGCGACCATGTCCTTCAGCGGGACGCCCGCGTCGAGCAGCGACATGGTGGACGCGCAGACCGACCCCATCGAGGTCGAGCCGTTCGAGCCGATCGCCTCGGAGACCTGCCGGATCGCGTAGGGGAACTCCTCGCGGGTGGGCAGCACCGGGACGAGCGCGCGCTCGGCGAGCGCGCCGTGGCCGATCTCGCGCCGCTTGGGCGAGCCGACCCGGCCGGTCTCGCCGGTGGAGTACGGCGGCATGTTGTAGTTGTGCATGTAGCGCTTGGTGCGCTCCGGGTTGAGCGTGTCGATCATCTGCTCCATCCGGAGCATGTTCAGCGTGGTGACGCCGAGCACCTGGGTCTCGCCGCGCTCGAAGAGCGCCGAGCCGTGCACCCGCGGCAGCACCCGGGCCGCCGCGGACAGCTGCCTGATGTCGGTCAGCCCGCGGCCGTCGATACGCAGGCCGTCGGCGATGATCCGCTGCCTGACCAGCTTCTTGGTCAGCGCCCGGAACGCGCCGCTGATCTCGTTCTCGCGGTCCTCGAACTGGCTGGCGAGCTTCTCCTTGGCCACCGCCTTGACCCGGTCCGTCTCGGCATCCCGCTCCTGCTTGCCGGCGATCGTGAGCGCGGCGGCGAGCTCGCCGGAGACCTGCGCGGCCACGGCGTCGAAGACGTCCTGGCTGTAGTCGGCGAAGACCGGGTAATCGGCGGTCTCCTTGCCGGCGTGCGCCGCGATGGCCTGCTGCGCCTCGCACAGCGCCTTGATGAACGGCTTCGCCGCCTCCAGCCCGGCGGCCACCGTCTCCTCGGTCGGGCGCACCGCGCCGCTGCCGGAATCGGCCAGCAGGCGCAGCGTGCTCGGGGTCGACTCGGCCTCCACCATCATGATCGCCACGTCGCCGTCATCCAGCACCCGGCCGGCTACCACCATGTCGAAGGTGGCCTCGGCGAGCTGCGAGTTGGTCGGGAACGCGACCCACTGGCCCTTGATCAGCGCGACCCGGACGCCGCCGATCGGCCCGGAGAACGGCAGGCCGGCCAGCTGGGTGGAGAGCGAGGCCGCGTTGATCGCGATGACGTCGTAAAGGTGCTCGGGATGCAGCGCCATGATCGTCTCGACGACCTGCACCTCGTTGCGCAGCCCGTGGGTGAACGACGGCCGCAGCGGCCGGTCGATCAGCCGGCAGGTGAGGATCGCATCCTCGGACGGGCGGCCCTCCCGGCGGAAGAACGAGCCGGGGATCCGGCCCGCCGCGTACATCCGCTCCTCGACGTCAACGGTGAGCGGGAAGAAGTCCAGGTTCTCCTTCGGCTTCTTCGATGCGGTCGTCGCCGAAAGCACCATGGTCTCGTCGTCCAGGTAGACGACGGCCGAGCCGGCCGCCAGGCGGGCCAGCCGGCCGGTCTCGAATCTGATTTTGTGTACGCCAAACGTGCCGTTGTCGATGACGACTTCGGCGGTGTACGCACCCTCCACGGGTGACCTCCTTGACTGAGGTCCCGCGTCTGCCCGCCGCCAGCGGAGCGCCATGCACCGGCTTCGAGCCGTGCTGGCTGGCCGGTCTTCGATCGAAGCCCTCGGCCCGGGCGCGCCGCGCCGGTAAGCGCGAGCGTGTCCTGACCCGAGAACCACTACCGAGGACCGGCCCGTTGGCGCCCTGAGCGCTCCGGGCCGGGGCCGCGGGACGTCGTTCCTTCGTGGTATTCAGTTGTCGGTGGCACGCTGTTACCGGCCTGCCACTGCTTTAATCTACCCGCGCAGGTGCCTATCCGCGCGCCACCTACCTGCGCAGGCCGAGCTTCTCGATCAGCGCGCGGTAGCGGGTGATGTCCTCGTTGGACAGGTACTTCAGCAGCCGCCTGCGGCGCCCGACGAGCAGCAGCAGGCCCCGGCGGCTGTGATGGTCATGCTTGTGCACCTTGAGGTGCTCGGTCAGATCATTGATCCGCCGGGTGAGCAGCGCGACCTGGACTTCCGGCGATCCGGTGTCACCCTCACTGGTCGCGTGCCCGGCGATGATCTCTTTCTTCACCGTGGTGGTAAGCGGCACGTTGATTCCTCTTCATGTAGAACCCGGTACAGGACGCTCCGGCGGATTGCGTATCGGACCTGCCGGGGCAGGAGCCGCCGTGCAGTAGCCTGCGGGCGCCTCCGCTTAGCCAGCCGCCTGAGGGCACAGCTGACGAGACCGGATAGCCGGCCGAGAGCAAGATTAGCACGCAGTTCGGCCTGGATTGCCCGTCCCGGCGAAGCCGGCCCGCCGCGGCCCGCCGCTCCCGGCGCGCCGCCGCTAGCCGCCGGGAATCCGGGCGCGGACCTCGGCCACGTCCCGGTGCATCTGCGCCACCAGCTCGGGCACCGAACCGAACCGGACGGTGCCGCGCAGCCAGTCGGCGAAGTCGACCGCGACCCGCGCGCCGTACAGGTCGAGGTCGTCACGATCCAGCGCGTACGCCTCGACGGTGCGCTCTCGCCCGTCGAACGTCGGGTTGGTGCCGATCGAGATCGCCGCGGGCCAGTGTTCCTGCTCGCGGCCGTCCGCGCCGAGGCTGGCCAGCCAGCCCGCGTATACCCCGTCGGCCGGGATCGCGGTATGCGGCAGCGTATCCAGGTTGGCGGTGGGGAAGCCGAGCGCGCGGCCGCGCTGCTGCCCGCGCACGACCACGCCGTCCACCCGGTGCGGGCGGCCGAGATCGCGCGCCGCGGCGGCCACGTCCCCGGCCGCGAGCCGCTGCCTGATGCCGGAGGATGAGATCGTCGCGCCCTCGTCGGCCAGCAGCGTCACTCCCTCGGCGGTGAAGTCGTATTTCTCGCCGAGCTCGCCGAGCAGCGCGACGTCCCCGGCCGCGCGGTGGCCGAACCGGAAGTTGTCCCCCACCACGACCCTGGCCGCGTGCAGCCGGTCCACCAGCACCGCCTGCACGAACTCGTCCGGTCCCAGCCGGGAGAACTCCAGCGTGAACGGCAGCAGCAGCACCGCGTCGACGCCGAGGCCGGCCAGCAGCTCGGCGCGCCGCCGGGCGGTGGCCAGGAACGGCGGGTGCGTCCCGGGCCGCACGACCTCGTCCGGATGCGGATCGAAGGTGACCACGGCGACCGGCAGCCCGAGCCCGGCGGCGAGCTCGGCGGCCCGTTGCACGATGCGCTGGTGCCCGCGGTGCACGCCGTCGAAGACGCCGATGGTGACGACCGACCGGCCCCAGCCGCCGGCACCTCGTCCAGGCCCTGCCACCGCTGCATGTGCGTTCCCTTCCAGCCGGTCCGGCGGTGTCTAGCGGTGTTCCCAGCCTGCCACGCGCGGCGCGGGGCGGCCACGGCAGCACCGGCCTGCGCCCTGATGGGCCCGGGCCGGCCCCGGCCGCACCGGGCTCATCAGGGCATGAACACCGCAAGCGAGCGAGCCTGCCCCGCCTCCTCGGTCAGCAGCGCGACCAGCATGCCATCAGGGCTGAACGCAGCCACCGGGCCGCTGCCGCCGCCAACGGCCGGCAGCCGGGCGCCGTGCGCGACCTTCGTCGCCTCGTCCGCGGTGAGATCTCGCCGCGGGAAAACCGCCGCGGCTGCCTCGGCCAGCGGGATGACGTCCAGCCAGTCCGTCAGGCCGGCCAGCGTCCGGGCCATGTCCTCGGTATACGGGCCCACCCTGGTACGCCGCAACGCGATCAGGTGGCCACCAACGCCGAGGGCG
This sequence comes from uncultured Actinomycetes bacterium, assembly GCA_963786975.1. Taxonomy (GTDB): domain Bacteria; phylum Actinomycetota; class Actinomycetes; order Streptosporangiales; family Streptosporangiaceae; genus Palsa-506. The sequence continues at coordinate 77,690 of CAWBBE010000002.1, forward strand.
GTACCGGCGTCCCGGGCTATCGCCCGGATGTAGGTACCGCTGGAGCAGGTAACCCGCACGTCCGCGTCGAGCAGCCCGGCTGCCGGGCGGACCGCCGTCAGGGTGAGTTCGCGGACAGTCACCGTCCTCGCCGGAAGCTCGGGCGGGGCGCCCTCGCGGGTCAGCCGGTAGGCGCGCTTACCGCCCACCTTGATGGCGCTGATGCCGGGCGGGACCTGCTCGATCTCGCCGGTCAGCGCGGCGAGGACGGCAGTCAGCGCAGCCGCGGAAACGCCCGCGGCGGACGCGGACGAGATGATCTCGCCATCGGCGTCGCCCGAGTCGGTAGCCTGGCCGAACCGGATCGTGGCCGAGTACTCTTTCTCGGTCAGCGCGAGATGGCCGAGCAGCCTGGTCGCCTTCTCGACGCCGGTCACCAGCACCCCGGTAGCCATCGGGTCGAGCGTCCCGGCATGCCCCACCCGCCGCGTGCCGGCCAGCCGGCGGATTCGCGCCACCACGTCGTGCGAGGTCAGGCCGGCCGGCTTGTCGACGATGACCAGCCCGCTCGCGGTGCTCACCGGCGCCCGTCCGCCCGGCCAGTCCCGTCCGCCCGGCCAGTCCCGCCGGCGAGATGCTCGCGCAGCCCGGCCATCGCGTCGGCGACCGTGCCGGACGCGGTGAAACCGGCCGCGCCGCGATGGCCGCCACCGCCGGCCAGCGTGCACGCGCGGCCGACATCCACCTTGCCCTTGGATCTCGATGACACCAGCCACCGGCCGTCGTCGTCTTCCTTGAATACCACCGCCACGTCCGCCTCTTCGGTGCGGCGCAGTACGTCGATCACCGGCTCGGCCGCGTCCAGGGACAGGCCGTGGGCGGCCCGGTCGGCCCGGCTGACGGTCGTCCAGACCAGGCCATGGCCGGCCGCGGCTTCCGGCTCGAGCACGGCGCGCCCGAGTACGCTGGCCAGCAGGCCAAGGTACCCGAACGGCGCCCTGTCCCACAGCTCAAGCGAGATCGCGGCCGGCTCGATGCCGGTCGCCAGCAGTTGCGCAGCGATCTCGTGCACCCGCGGCGACGTGCTCGCGTACTTGAACGAGCCGGTGTCCGTGACGATCCCCGCGTACAAGCCGGACGCTATTTCCCGGCTGATCCGGATGCCCATCCGGCCGATCAGCTCGTGCGCGAGCACCGCGGTGGCGGCCGCGGACGGGTCGATCAGGTGCAGCGTCCCGAACCTGGTATTGGACGCGTGGTGATCGAGCACGATCAGCTGCTCCGCCCGCTCGGCGCAGCCTTCGAGGATGCCCAGCCGGTCCCTGCTCGCCGCGTCGAAGGTGACCATCACCTGCGGCCGCTGCGGGTAGCACTCCGGCGGGCTGAGCAGGTCGGCGCCGGGCAGGAAGCGCAGGATCCTGGGCACCTCGAAAGGCTGGTCGCCGAACGAGGCAATGATCCGCTGGGCGGCCGATCCGGCGCGCGAGCGCAGCGCGTGAGCCATGGCCAGCATCGACCCGAGCGCGTCACCATCCGGCCGGACGTGGCAGGCCAGGCAGACTTCGCGCGCGGTGGCCAGGATGTCAGCCGCGCTGGCCCAGCACGCCTCCGGGACCGGCCCGGGCGGCGTCTCGGCAGCAGGCCCGCCAAGTCCGGCTGCAGTTGCGCCGGCGTGGCCGTCTGAGATGGGTTGCGGTAGGGCGGCATCGCCTCGGACCTGCGCGTGCTCGGCTGTCACGACCGCGAGTATCCCGCGCCACGCTCTCCGGGTGCCCGGGTTTCGGCTAGACGATCATCTTCGGGGTGCGGCCGCCCTGCTGGCCGGGCCGAGCCCGCTCGCTCGGCCGGCCCGCCCGGCCGGGGGCCGCCGGCCGGGCCCCCGGCCGCGAGGTCAGCGGAGCCTGCGCCCGCCGGGCCGGACTCAGCGGGATCAGGGTCAGGGTCAGGGTCAGGGTCAGCGGCCGGCCTGCGGTACGGATCCGGGTCGCCGGCGGCTGGGCACCTTCCCTGGCCGCGGCCAGCGCCGCGTCCGCCTCGCGGGCCCGGGCCACCAGTTCCTCGATGTTCCTGGCGTTGTCCGGCACGGTGTCCGGCCTGAACTCCAGCGACGGGGTGTGCCGCAGCCCGGTCTGGCGGCCGACCTCGGACCGGATCACGCCGACCGCGCTGGCCAGCGCGGCCGCCGTGCCCTCCCGCTCCGCAGCCGAGCCGTAGACGGTGTAGAACACCGTCGCCTCGCGCAGGTCATTGGTCAGCCGGGCCTCGGTGACGGTGACGAAGCCGAGCCGTGGATCCTTGATCCGGCGCTCCAGCATCTCGGCCACGATCTGCGCGATCCGGCCGCCGAGCTTGCGTGCCCGGGCTGCGTCCATGAGTCGATCACTCCTCCTCGTTGAACAGCCGCTGCCGTGCCGAGAGCAGCTCGATTTCCGGCCGCCCGGCGACGAACTGCTCGCACGCCGTCAGGACGTCGGTGCAGTGCGCGGCGGTCGAGGCGACCACGGCCACGCCGATCTCGGCCCGCCGGTGCAGCTCCAGATAGCCGGTCTCGGCTACCGCGGCCGCTGGGTAGCGCCGATGGATCTCGGCGACCAGCGGCCGCACCGCAGACCGCTTCTGCTTCAGCGAGCGCACGTCGCCGAGCAGCACGTCCAGCGTCAGGGCGCCCACGTACACGTCAGCCCTGGCCCGGCCAGGCGCGCGGCTTCTCGCGCATCTCGAACGTCTCGATCACGTCCCCGACCTTGATGTCGCCGTATCCGACGCCGATGCCGCACTCGAAGCCCTCGCGCACCTCGGTCGCGTCGTCCTTGAACCTGCGGAGCGAGTCGACCGTGAGGCTGTCCGAGACGACCACGCCATCGCGGACCAGCCGGGCCTTGCTGTGCCTGGTGATGGTTCCGCTGCGGACGATGCAGCCGGCCACGTTGCCGATCCGCGGCACCCGGAAGATCTCCCTGATCTCGGCGGTGCCGAGCTGGACCTCCTCGAATTCCGGCTTGAGCATGCCCTTGAGCGCGGCCTCAATCTCCTCGATCGCCTGGTAGATGACCGAGTAGTAGCGGATGTCCACGCCCTCGCGCTGGGCGAGCTCGCCGGCCCGTCCGGCCGGCCGGACGTTGAAGCCGATGATGACCGCCTCGGACGCGATGGCCAGGTTGACGTCGTCCTGGGTGATAGCGCCGACGCCGCGGCCGATCACGCGCAGCACCACGTCCTCGCCTACGTCGATCTTGAGCAGCGCGTCCTCCAGGGCCTCGACCGAACCGGACACGTCGCCCTTGATGATGAGCAGCAGCTCTTCGCGCTGGCCCGACTTGAGCGCCGACTCCAGATCCTCCAGGGTGACCCGCGGACGTCGCTGGGCGAACATCGCGCTGCGCTCGCGCGCCTCGCGCCGCTCGGCGATCTGCCTGGCCACCCGGTCGTCGTCAACGACCAGGAAGTTGTCGCCCGCGCCCGGCACGGCGGTCAGGCCGAGCACCTGGACGGGCCGGGACGGCGGCGCATCGGCGACCGGGTCGCCGTTCTCGTCGAGCATCGCCCGGACGCGGCCGTAGGCCTCACCGCAGACGATCGAGTCGCCGACGTTGAGCGTGCCGCGCTGAACGAGCACCGTTGCGACCGGGCCGCGGCCCTTGTCCAGGTGCGCCTCGATGGCCACCCCCTGGGCCTGCTGATGCGGGTTGGCCCGCAGGTCAAGCTCGGCGTCCGCGGTCAGCACGACCGCCTCCAGCAGCGCCTCGATGCCGGTACCCTGCCGGGCCGACACGTCGACGAACAGGGACTGGCCGCCGAACTCCTCCGCGACCAGACCGTACTCGGTGAGCTGGGCACGGACCCGCTGCGGGTCGGCACCCTCCTTGTCCACCTTGTTCACGGCGACCACGATCGGCACGCCGGCCGCCTGGGCGTGGTTCAGCGCCTCGGTGGTCTGCGGCTTGACACCGTCGTCCGCGGCGACGACCAGGATCACCAGGTCGGTGGTCTCGGCGCCGCGGGCCCGCATTGCGGTGAAGGCCTCGTGACCCGGGGTGTCGATGAAGGTGATCTTGCGCTCCTGGCCATCCACGACGGTGTCGACCTGGTAGGCGCCGATGTGCTGGGTAATGCCGCCCGCTTCGTGCGCCGTCATGTTGGTGTGCCGGATCGCGTCGAGCAGCTTGGTCTTGCCGTGGTCGACGTGGCCCATGACCGTGACGACCGGCGGCCGTGGCACCAGGTCGGCCTCGCCGCCCTCGTCCTCGCCGAACTCGATGTCGAACGTCTCCAGCAGCTCCCTGTCCTCTTCCTCCGGGGAGACCACCTGGACGGTGTAGTTCAGCTCGGCGCCCAGCAGCTGGAGCGTCTCGTCGTTGACTGACGCGGTCGCCGTCACCATCTCGCCCAGGTGGAACAGCACCTGCACGAGCGAGGCCGGGTTCACCCCGATCTTGTCCGCGAAATCACTCAGCGAGGCGCCCCGGGACAGCCGGATGACCTGGCCGTTGCCGCGCGGTACCTGCACGCCGCCGATGGACGGCGCCTGCATGTTGTCGAACTCCTGGCGCCGCTGCTTCTTCGACTTCCGGCCGCGGGAAGGCCTGCCACCCGGGCGCCCGAAAGCGCCCTGGGTGCCGCTCCGGCCGCGGCCGCCGCCGCCCGGGCGGGCCGGGCCCATGCCGGGACGCTGGCCGCCGCCGGGACCGCCGCGTGCGCCGGCACCGCCGCCGGGGCCGCCGCGGCCGCCTGGCCTGGCGCCAGTACCGCCGGGGCCGCCGCGGCCACCTGGGCCGCCCGCGCCCGGGCCGCCGGGGCCACGGCTGGGGGCCGGCCTGGGCGGCATGCTGTTGGGGCTGGGCCGCGGGCCGCCTGGCCGCGGGCCGCCGGGGCGGGCCTGGTCGCCCGGGCCGGGCCGGCGGCGAACCGGCTGCCCGGGCCGCCGGGCGCGCCCGGCCGGGCGGCGGGCTGGCCCGGGGCGGGCGGGGCACCCGCGGCGCTGCCCGCCGGGGCCGGCCCGCCGGGCTGGCCGGGCCGGGCGGCACGCGGGGCGGAGCCCATGCCGCTGGCGTTGGAGCTGAACGGGTTGTTACCCGGCCGCGGCCCGGGCCTCGGCCCGCCGCGGGAACCTGGCCGCTGCCCGCCGGGCGGGCCGCCCGGCCGCGGCGTGCTGGCGGGCGGGCCGGCCGGGCCCGGCCGCGGGCCGGGCGGCCGGGCGGCCGGGCGGGCGGCGGGCTGGCCAGCCGCTGGCGGGCCGCCGGCGGCCGGGGCAGCCGTTTCCGGCGGCGCCGGGGCAGCTGCCGCATGCGGCGCTGCCACCTGCGGCGACGTTGGCTCGGTCAGTCGCCGGCCCGGGTCGGCGGCCGGCGGTGCCGCCGGTGCGGCCGGCGGGGGCGTCTCGGCGGCCGGCGCGGTAGCCGGCGCACGGGCCGTTACCCCGGCGCCCGGCGCGGCGGCCGCGGTATGGCCGTTCGAGCTGTCGCCGGGGATGGCCGCAGCCGCGGCAGCCGATGGCTCCGCGGACCGCTGATTTCCTGATTTGGCCGCCGGTGCCTGCTTTGGCTGCTGGGCCGCGAGCTCTTCCTTGAGCCTGCGGACGACGGGCGCCTCGATCGTCGAGGACGCCGAGCGAACGAACTCGCCCATTTCCTGAAGCCTGGCCATCACGGCCTTGCTCTCTACGCCGAACTCCTTCGCGAGTTCGTAAACCCGGACCTTCGCCACTGCGCTCCCTCTACTCGGTCCGGATCATCCGGACCAGTCAGCCGGTCCGGGGCAGCGCGTGCTCCGTCCGGCGTCAGCCTGTGCTGTTCATCGCCGCATGCTCATCGGGCGCTCATTGCCATCTCAGCCTGCTTTCTCCGGCACTGCTGCCGTCCATGCCTTCTGTCTGCCCGCCTTGCCCCGGCTGAATGCCGCCGGGCCGCAACGACCCAAGATACCCGGCGATCATGCCGGTCCCAAGCGGCCCCGGCAAGCGCAGCGCTCGCGGAATCGCCCGGCGCCGCCGTGCCCGCTCCAGGCATTCCTGGCTGGGATGCAGGTACGCGCCCCGGCCAGCCTGTCGCGCCGGCGGGTCGGGAACAACCTCATTCCCGGCCGCCACCAAACGAAGCAAGTCAGACTTGGCCGCACGGACTCCGCATCCCACACACATCCGGATCGCTGGCGCGGACCGGACCGGCTGCGGGGGCCGCCTGGCCATTCTGGTACTAAGCCTACCGTGCCTGCGCGCCGGCGGCGCCGGGCACCGGACCCAGCCCGCCACCGTCGCCGGCCGCGCCGGTCCCGGCCGCGGCGGCGCCCGGCCGGCCCGCGGCGTCCGCCGCCGGAGCGGCCGCGGCATCCCCGGGCGGGGCGGCCGCGGCATCCCCGGCCGGAACGGCCGCGGCATCCCCGGCCGGAGTCGCCGGGCTGCGGTCCGGCCTGATGTCGATCCGCCAGCCGGTCAGCCGCGCGGCCAGCCGCGCGTTCTGGCCCTCCTTGCCGATCGCCAGCGAGAGCTGGTAGTCAGGCACGATCACCTGGGCCACCCTGGCCTGCAGGTCGATGATGTCAACCCGGGAAACCCGGGCGGGCGAGAGCGCATGCGCGACGAACTGAGCCGGATCCGGGGAGAAATCGACGATGTCGATCTTCTCGCCATGCAGCTCGGTCATCACGTTGCGGACCCGGCTGCCCATCGGGCCGATGCAGGCACCCTTGGCATTCACGCCCGGCTGGTGCGAGATGACCGCGATCTTGCTGCGGTGCCCGGCCTCGCGGGCGATCGCGGCGATCTCCACGGCGCCGCTGGCAATCTCCGGCACTTCCAGCGCGAACAGCTTCTTGACCAGGTTCGGGTGGGTCCGCGACAGCGTGACCGACGGACCGCGGTAGCCCTTCCGGACATGCAGCACGTAGCAGCGCAGCCGCTCGCCGTGCACGTACCGCTCGCCGGGCACCTGCTCGGTCGGCGGCAGGATCGCCTCCAGCTTGCCGAGATCCACCAGCACCGCGCGCGGATCCCGGCCCTGCTGGATCACCCCGGCGACCACGTCACCCTCGCGGCCGGCGTACTCCCCGAAGGTCAGCTCGTCCTCGGCGTCGCGCAGCCGCTGCAAGATCACCTGCCGGGCGGTGGTGGCGGCGATCCGGCCGAAGCCGTCCGGCGTGTCGTCGTATTCCCTGACCACCGCGCCGTCCTCGGCAGTCTCGGCGGCCCAGACGGTCACGTGCCCGCTGCCCCGGTTCACCTCGACCCGGGCCGTCGGCGGCGTGCCGTCGGTGCGGTGATAGGCGACGAGCAGCGCGTCCTCGATGGCCTTGATGGCCAGGTCCATCGAGATGTCCTTCTCGGCCTCCAGGCTGCGCAGGACACTCAGGTCAATGTCCATCTGCTTTCCCCCCGTCTGGGCCGCTCACGGCGTGGCCGAACTCAAGGAGTATCTTTCCCGGACCTAGCTCGGCGTAGCCGTATTCCCGCTGCTCACCCGCCACCTCCAGGACTACCGCGTGATCACTGGCGGCGAGCACCCGGCCTTCTACGGTACCGGCCCGCCCCCGACCATCCGTTACAGATTGTGACCGTGCGGTCAGGGCCGCCCGGATCAGCCTGCCCGAGGCCCTTCGCCAGTGCCGTGGCTCGGTCAGCGGCCGGTCGACGCCGGGCGAGGTGACTTCCAGGGTGTACGGGGCCTCGCCCATCGCGCCGGTGGCATCAAGCTCGGCCGACAGCGCCCGGCTGACCTGCGTGATGTCGTCCAGGCTGACGCCGCCGTCCGCGTCCACCACCACCCGGAGCAAACGGCGGCGGCCGGTCGCGGTGATCCGGACATTCTCCAGGTCCATGCCTGACCCGCGGAGTACGGGCTCAAGCAGCCCGGCAAGCTGCTGCGCGGCTGCCGGGCCGGCCGCGGCCGGCGGACCGCCTCTGGCGGGCGCTCGCGGCGGACTGCGACGGGAGCTACCGTGCATGACGACCTCCTCGCCGGCGACCTGTGCTGTTGTCCGGTCATCTAGCCTAACGGGGATCAGGTACCTGATCGTGCCCGTCCGCGCCGGGCGCGTCTCGCGGCGGGCCGGCCGGCCGGTCATCGGGGCCCGCCGCGCGGCCGCTGGCGGCGGGACCGGCCGTGACATGCTTGGATGCCACCGGGGAGAGATCTGGCGGCGGACTAGCGGGAGGACTGGGTGCGGGTACGCTCCGGGACGGCAGGTTCCGGGCCGGATGGCGCGGTCGCCGGATGCGGCCCGGCGGTCCGCCCGGCGGCGGCAGGCCCGGCGGCGGCGGATGGCCCGGCAGCGGGCAGCTCGCGGCGGGCGGTGCTCGCCGCGACGGCGGCGAGCCTGCCGTTACTGGCTGTCACCAGCTGCCAGGGCGTCGGCGCGCTCGCCGCGCCGCCCAGGCCGGCCCCCGAAGTGGCGGTGCTGCGCGCGGCCATTGCCGCCGAGGAACTCATGATTGCCCGCTACGACGCCGTCATCGGCCACCTGGCCAGCCTGTCCGCCGCGCTGCGCCCGCTGCGGGCCGAGCACCGGCTGCATCTCACCGCGCTGCGGTCCCGGCTGATCGTGCCCCCGGGCAGCTCGCCCGGCGCCGCTGCGTCCCCGGCCGGCTCCGGGGCGGCCGCGGCCGGGCCGGGCCGGGCGGCTGGCCGGGCCGGGGCGATCTCGTTCCTGCAGGGAGCCGAGCGGGCCGCGGCGGCAAGCCTGCTCCGCGACCTCGCCGCGGTATCCCCGTCGCTCGCGCAGCTGATGGCCAGCATCGCGGCCGCGGAGGCAACCCATGTCGGCGCCCTGTCGGCCGCCAAGGGTGGCTGACGCCGATGACCAGGGCTAGCACGCGGCTGACGCTGACCGCCGCCGAGGCCGGAGCGCTGCAGGCAGCGCTGGCCGCCGAGCATGCCGCTGTCTACGGCTACGGCGTCGCCGGCGCGCACCTGACCGGGGCCGCGCTGACGGCCGCGACCAGTGACTGGATCGCCCACCAGGTCGCCCGGGATGCAATCGAGTCGATGCTGCGGTCGGCCGGCCTGACGCCGGTGGCGGCCGCGGCGGCCTACCGCCTGCCGCGCCCGGTGCGCGGCGCGGCGGCCGCCATGTCGCTCGCGCTCACGCTGGAGGACCGGGTCACGACGGCTTACCTGGGCCTGGTCGCGGCGGCTAGCCCGGCGATCCGGAAGTTCGGCGGGCGCGAGGTCGTGGCGGCGGCGATAAGGGCGGCCGGCTGGCGAGGGCGCACGGTGGCCTTTCCCGGCTTCCCGGCCGGCCTGCGCTCGCCGCGCAAGGCTGCCCGCCGCTAACCGCGGGCCGCGAGAACGCGGCCGATCCGGCTGGCCGCGGCAGGCAGGTCATCACTGACCGCGATCCGCTCGGCCCACGACCACCAGAACCACCAGACGCCATCGGTGCCGGGCCCGGCGTAGATATCCTCGGCCAGCGCCGCGGCGGCCGGGTTGACCACATGCAGGCTCGGCACCCGTCCGGCCGGCGTCGTCAGCCGCGCCCGCAGCCCGTGCCGCGCGAGCGCCTCGGCGAGCCCTTCAAGCCTGTCCAGGTACGCGTGCCAGAGCTCGGCCGACCCGGGGGCCTGCCGGGTTTCCATCGTCATGAAGTCACCTTCAGTAGCTGTTGGGCAGCGCAGAGTGAAACGTGCTATGCCTAGGATGCATCCCCCAACATGCTAGATGCAACATGCATTAAGAAAATCGCATCTTGTGCGGCGGTGAGCACTGGACGCAATCAGGCCGGCATTGTCACACTGGGCCCAGGCTTACACCTGACCACGCGGGGCACATTACTGGCCCGTGACGTGACCGCATGATGGCAATATCTGAATCTCAAGCCCGATACGTCACGCATCCGATCGCCCCCGGGGGGTGACACATGGCAACTGAGCAGAGTCCGACCGTCAGGCGGCGCCGGCTTGCGCTCGAGCTCCGCAGGCTCCGCGAGGCCGCCCGGCTGACGTGCGAGGAAGTGGCCGAGCATCTGGAATGCTCGGCGTCCAAGATCAGCCGGGTGGAGACCGGGCGGGTGTCGGTATCGCCCCGGGACGTCAGGGACATGCTCGAGCTCTACAACGTGCCCGCCCAGCAGCGGGACAGCCTGGTCCAGCTGGCCCGCGACTCCCGGCAGAAGGGCTGGTGGCATGCGTTCAGCGACACCATCCAGCCGCAGTTCGCCACGTACGTGGGACTGGAGAGCGCGGCGTCCGAGATCCGGGTGTACGAGGTCAACCTCATCCCCGGCCTGCTGCAGACCGAGGATTACGCCCGGACGATCATCAAGGCCGGCACGATGAACGGCAACCAGGAGGACGTCGAGCGCCGGGTAGCCCTCCGGATGGCCCGGCAGCCCGCGCTGACCAGGGCCGAGCCGCCGATGCTGTGGACTGTCCTGGACGAGGCGGCGCTGCGGCGCCGGGTCGGCGGCACCGAGCTGATGCGTGCGCAACTTGAGCACGTGCTGGAATTGTCCAGCCTGAAAAACGTCGCGATGCAGGTGATCCCGTTCGGCGCCGGCGCCCACCCGGCCATGGGCAGGCCGTTCGTCATCCTCGTCTTCCCCGAGCGCATCGACACCGATGTCGTGTACCTGGAGGATCTGACCAGCGCCTTCTACCTGGAGGACGTCGAGGAAGTGGACCGCTACAACGTGTTCTTCAACCACCTGCGGGCCACGGCGCTGTCGTTTGACGACTCCGCCGCGCTGGTCACGTCGGTGCTGAAGGAGCTGTAACGGACGGCGGGGTCAGCGCAGCGGGGCGGGCAGCGGCTCGGCGTGCAGGACTGTCAGCCGGGACACCGCCCGGGTGAGCGCGACATAGAGCCGGTGCAGGCCGCGGGACTCCGCGGCGGCGATCCGGGCCGGCTCGACGACGATGACCTGGTCGAACTCCAGGCCCTTGGCCAGCGTGACCGGCACCAGGGTGAGTTCCCCGGCGACCGCGGCGGCGTCGAGCACGGAATGCGGCAGGCCGGACCGGCCGAGCATCGCGGAAATCTCGGCAACCTGGTCGTCGGCGGCGATGACCGCGGCCGAGCCCGGCCGGCCCAGCGCGTCGGCGCAGGCCGCGGACAGTGCGCCGGGCAGCTTGCTGCCCGGCGCCCGGGTGATCACCAGGGAGCCGGGCTCCTGCCGGACGGAGCGGGCCGGGGCAAGTCCGGGAGCAATGTGCCCGAGTAGCCTGCTGGCGAAATCCAGGATCTGGCGCGGCACCCGGTACCCGGTGTCGAGCACGCGCAGCCCGGCGTCGTCCTTGCCCAGGTTGGCCAGCAGCTGCTGCCAGCTCGGGGTGGCCCACGGCGTGGTGCCCTGGGCGATGTCGCCGAGCACGGTGGCCGAGCCGGTGGCGCAGCGGCGGCCGATCGCGCGGCATTCCATCGGCGAGAGATCCTGCGCCTCGTCCAGCACCACGTGCGCCAGGCTGGGAGTGCGCTCGATGAGGTCGCGCGCCTCGTCGATAAGGACGGCATCGGCGGGCGACCAGCGGGCCGAGCCCGGCCCGCGCGGCGGGCTTGACCATGAGATAGCGGCCTGCTCGGCGGGATCGAGCACGCCGCCGGCCGCGCGGGCGAGCAGGTCCGGGTCCGACAGCAGCCGCAGCACCAGCCGCAGCGGGTCGGCCTTCGGCCAGATCCGGTCCACCGCCGCGCGCACCTGCTTCGTCCGGCGCACCGCCTCGTGCGTGCGGTCATCGCAGGTCTCGCCGGATGCCTCCATCCTGGTCAGCACCACGTGCGCGATCCGGTGCGAGAGCATCTCGCGGCCGGTCCCGTAGCGGACCCCGCGCTGCCGCAGTTCGTCGGCCAGCCCGGCGAGCTCGTCCGCCGGCACCCGCCAGCGGCGCGAGCCGCGGACCAGCATGAGCGCCTCGGCTGGCGGCCCGAGCTGCTCCCACAGGGCCCGGCGCAGCACCCCGGCCATCCTGGCGTCGCCCTTGATCCGGGCGGCCCCCTCCGAGTCGGCGGACCGGACCGGCACCGTGGCCAGCAGGTCGGTGACCGACACCTGGCTGACGTTGAGCTCGCCGAGCGCGGGCAGCACGTTGCCGATATAGGACAGGAACGCCCGGTTCGGGCCGACCACCAGGACGCCGCCGCGGTTCATCTTCTCCCGGTGCGCGTACAGCAGGTAGGCGACCCGGTGCAGGCCGACGGCGGTCTTGCCGGTACCGGGTGCGCCCTGCACGCACACCGTGCGGGCCGCGTCGGCGCGGACGATGTCGTCCTGCTCGGGCTGGATGGTCGACACGATGTCGCGCATCGGGCCGGATCTCGGCCGTTCGATCTCGTCGATCAGGATCCGGCTGACCGGCACGTCCGCGGCCGGCGACTGCGGCCGGCCGCGGGTGAAGTCCTCGTCCTCGTAGGCGGTCAGCTCTCCGCCGGAGAACCCGAACCGGCGGCGGTGCGCCAGGCCCATCGGCTCGGCCGGGCTGGCCCGGTAGAACGGCCGGGACACGGGCGCCCGCCAGTCGATCACGACGGGGTGGCCATCGGGGTCGTGCACATGGCGGCGGCCGATGTGGAACTGCTCGCCGGGCAGGGCGCGGCCGATGTCCGCGTCGGCAGCCGGGGGCCGGCCGGGGGCTGGCCGGCCGGGCTGGCCGGGCCCGGGGGCCAGGGTGCCCGGGCGGAATAGTCGAGCCGGCCGAAGAACAGCGGCGTGTCCGGCAGGTCATGCAGGGCTTCGGCCCGCCGGTACAAGTCGGCCTTGAGGTACTCCTCGGAGACCGGATCGCCGCCGAGTGCCCGGAGGGAGAGGACGTTCTCGCGCATCAGCCGCAGGAACTTGCGCGCTGACTGCAGGTGGGCGCGTTCCGCATCGAGAACGGGGTCGGTGCTGGCGGCCGGGTCCGGACCGGCCGCTGGACGGGATCTGGCCGGGGCTCCGCGCTGGGTGCCGCTGGCCGAGGGCATGGTTCATCACCTCGATGGCGTTCGGGGATGGCACAGGGGCCAAGAGCCTAACAATCCTGACGGCACTGGTCACCCGAATATTCCGGCGGCGCGGGCCAATCCCGGGCCGGCCCCGGTTCCGTGATCGCGGCGGATCCGGCCCGCGGTTACCGGCCGGATCCGCCGCGATCAGGGAACTGGCTGGCGGATCGCTAGACTGCGCGGATGGCTGGTGCCGGGGACGTCGCGGCTGCGGCCGGGGACGCCGCGGGCGGGGACGCCGCGGGCGGGGACCCGGTGGCCAGGTTCGAGGCGCTGCTCGGGCCGGCCGGGCAGGAACTGCTCGGGTATCTCGGGCAGCAGGACGTGACCGCCGGCGACGCGCTGCGGCTGGGCACCAGGCTGCGCGAGCGTTATCCGGCGGACCTGGCCGCGGCCGGGCTCGCCCAGCATGAACTCCGGCTGAAGGCAGCGGCCAAATTCAGCCGGGCGATGCAGATGTACTTCACCCGGCCCGGCCTGGAGCAGGCGTCCGGCGAGCTGGCCGCCCGGCACCGGTCTGCCCGCTACGCCGGCGCCGCGAGCGCGGCCGACCTGTGCTGCGGGATCGGCGGGGACCTGATTGCCCTCGCCGAGGGCAGGCCCGTGCTCGCGGTCGACCGGGATCCGCTCGCGCTGCGGGTCGCCCGGGCCAACTGCGAGGCCTGCGGCGTGGCCGGCCACGTCCGCACCGTGCTGGGCGACGTCCGCGACATCGACCTGGCCGGCCTCGACGCGGTGTTCATCGACCCGGCCCGGCGGGCCTGCCGGCGGCGGCTGCGGGCCGGGGCCAGCGAGCCGCCGCTCGGCTGGTGCACCGGCCTGGCGGACCGGATCCGGCAGGTCGGGATCAAGGCCGCGCCCGGCCTTCCGCACGACGCGGTACCGGACGGCTGGGAGCTGGAGTTCGTCGCCGTCGGGCGCGATCTCAAGGAGGCGGTCGCCTGGTCCCCGGCGCTGGCCGGGGCAGCGCGGCGGGCCACCGTCCTGCCCGGCGGGCACGCCCTCACGCCCCGGGCCGGCCAGCCGGTCGAGGTCCGGCAGCCGGGCGAGTTCCTGCTGGATCCGAATCCGGCGGTTACCCGGGCCGGCCTGGTACAGGAGCTGGCCCGGATGCTGGGCGCGACGCAGATCGACCGGCAGATCGCATTCCTGTGCACCAGCCGCCCGGTGCGCACGCCGTTCGCGCGGACGCTGCGGGTGATCGACTCCGCGCCATGGAACTCCAGGCAGCTGACGGCCAGGCTGCGCGCGCTGGACATCGGCGCCGTGGACGTCCGCCGTCGCGGGCTGGCCGGCGACGTCGGCGAGCTGCGGCGGCGGCTGCGGCTGACCGGCTCGCGGCAGGCGACCCTGGTGATGACCCGGGTAGCGGACCAGCCATGGGGCCTGGTCTGCGTCGAGCCCGGTCAGGACCCGCCGTCCGGCCAGCTCCACTGATAGCCGACCACCGCCCGCTCCAGCGATCTCAGGTAACGGTGTACCGAGTGCTGGCGGTCCAGCGAGACCTGCTGCACCCATTTCACCGCCCGGTCCGGCGGCCGCCGGGCCGGCTAGACCGGGCCGCTAGCTAGAACAGCACCGACATGAACGCGCCTGCGTCGGTGAAGCCAACCCGCCGGTACGCGGCGCGCGCCGGGATGTTGAAGTCGTTGACGTAGAGGGTCACGACCGGCGCGATGCGCTCAAGCGCGATGGCCACGACCGCGGCCATGCCGTGCGCGGCGATACCGCGCCCGCGCAGATCCGGGGGCACCCAGACGCCCTGCACCTGGCAGACCTGCGGGGTCACCGAGCCCACCTCGGCCTTGAACACCACCCGGTCATCCTCGATCCGGGCGAACGACCGGCCGACCCTGATCAGCTCCATCACCCGGGCCCGGTAGGCCGCCCCGCCGTCCATGCCGACCGGGGACACCCCCACCTCCTCGGTGAACATGTCCACGCAGGCGGGCAGCAGGATGTCAAGCTCGCCCGGGCGGACGGCGCGGACCAGCGGATCGGCGGGCACCAGCGGCGGGCCGGAGATGGCCAGCACCGGCTGCGCCGCCCGGATCTCCCGCGGGCGCCCCCAGTTCGGCTTGAGCAGGCTCCACAGCTCGCCGACGGCCGGGGCCGGCCCGACGATCGACGAGCAGCGGCGGCCCTGCAGCCGGGCCCGCCCGGCGAAGGCAGTGACGGCGCCGGGCGTGGCCGCCACCGGCACCAGGTTGGCGCCCGAGTAGCACAGCGAGGTGAGCCGGCCGCCGTCGGAGTAGCCCCATAGCTGGGCGCCGAGCCTGCCCGGGTCAAGTCCGGCCGACCGCAGCCGCGCGCTGACAAAGACGTTCGTCACCGGATCGCGGTCGCAGATCAGCAGCGCCTCGTCGCGATCGCTGTCATCCAGCAGCCGCAGCGACGACGACTTCCACGTCCTTGTGCGCAGCACACTCCCAAGGGTAACTGCATGACCGCGGGGGCACCGGACACGGCGCCGCCACCACCGCGATGGCGTGCCCGGCCGGCGCTGGCCGCGGCGCTGGCCGGCCGCGGCGGGTCAGCGCGCCGACGGCGGGGGCAGCGCCGGGCAGGTGGCGTTGACCAGTCCCGGCCGGTCCGGCAGCGCCCCGGTGGCCAGGTAGCGGTTCAGGTAGCCGTTCACGCAGGCGTTGGGCGGGCTGGCCAGGGACTGGCCATGATTGCCGCCGCCGGTGACCACGACCATCCGGGCCGACGGCAGCGCCCGGTGCGCCCGCTGCGCGCCCGCGTACGGGGTGGCGGGGTCCAGCGTGCCCTGCAGCATCAGGATGCCGGGCAGCCCGCTGGCGCCGATCTTCATCGGCTGGGCCGGCCCGTGCACCGGCCAGAACGCGCAGGCCGCGTTGAACCATGCGTTGTCCCAGGCCTCGAACGGCGCGGTTGAGTACACCTTCCTGGTGTCCGCGTCCCACCTGGCCCAGTTGCGCGGCCAGCTGACGTCGCTGCACTCCACCGCGTTGTACACGGCGAACTCGTTCTCATGCTGCCTGCCCTGCTCCTGGTAGGCCGCGGCCAGCCCGGTGGTGCTGCCGCGACGCAGGTAGGCCGCCAGCGCGTCGGCCAGGGCCGGCCAGAAGCCGTTCGAGTAGCCGCCGGCCAGGAATGTGTCGTCGAACTCGTCGGGGCCGATCCGCACGCCGGCGGAGATCCGGACCGGATGGGCGGCCAGCCGCGCCCGGGCCTGGTACCAGGCCCGGCTCACCTGCGCCCTGGTCGTACCGAGCCCGAAGATGCCGGCCCGCGAGGCGACCCAGGAGTAGAACGCGTCCTGCCGTCCCTGGAACGCGTAGTCCTGGCCGATGTTGTCCGCGTACCACACCCCGGTGGGGTCGACCGTGCTGTCCAGCACCATCCGGCGGACCCGGCTCGGGAACATGGTCGCGTACACCTGGCCGATGTAGGTGCCGTAGGAGTAGGCGAAGTAGCTGATCTGGCGCAGGCCGAGCGCGGCCCGGATCGAGTCGATGTCCCGGGCGGTGTCCCGTGTCGTCAGGTGGGGCAGCAGCCAGCCGTACTTCCGCTCGCAGTCGGCGGCATATGCCCGGGCCCGGCCGATCAGCACCTGCTCGGCGGCCTTGCTGGCCGGGATGTAGTCGGGCCGGGCGCCGGCGAAGAATGCCGGGTCGCAGTGCAGCGCGGGGACCGAGGATCCAACCCCCCGCGGGTCGAACCCGATGATGTCGTACCTGGCCGCTACCGCCGGATTCAGGCCGCCCGCCACCCCGGCGGCCAGGTCGAGGCCGCTGCCGCCGGGACCGCCCGGGTTGACCAGCAGCGCGCCGAGCCGGCCGGACGGGGCGGTGGCCGGCACCTCGGAGAGCGCCAGGGTGATCTTCCGGCCGGCCGGGTGCCGGTAGTCCAGCGGCACCCGCAGGCTGGCGCAGCGCAGCCGCCCGGCCAGCCCGGCGCACTGGTGCCAGCGCAGCCGCGACGTGCCGGTGGCCGTCCCCGGGCCGGCCGGTGACGTGGCCGCCGCCGGCGACGTGCCACCCGACGGGCGCGACGCTGGCTGCGGTGATCCGCCGGAGCAGCCGGCCACCGCGACGGACACGGCGGCCAGGGCGGCCAGGGCGGCGGCGATCCGGCCGGGCAGAACGTTCCTCATGGGTCAATCCTGCCCGACCCGGGCAGCTTGCCAGTCCCCGCCCGGCCCGGGCCGGCCCAGGCTGAGCGGTCAGACCTGGACGAACTCGATCCCGGCCAGTTCGCAGAACACCTGCCAGTCCGCGGCGCGATGGCCGAGGTTCATCACCTCATGGTGCGGGCCGCCCGCGCGCAGCCAGCCGTTCAGGCAGGCGCGCACCCCGGACGCCGGGCGGAACTGGCCGTACGGCATCTCCAGCGCGGGCAGTTCCTGGCTGTCCAGGTTCTGGCCCTCGGCTACGACCAGCCGGAACCGCTCGCCTTCCAGCGACACCAGCGCGGCCAGCGTGGCCGGCCCGGGCTGGTACTGGAACAGGAACGTCGGCGGATCCGCCAGCTTGCCGATGCCGAGCGGCCGCTTGATCAGCTTCACCGGCCGGTCGGTGCGGGCGATCTTCCAGTTGCCCTCCCCCATGTGACTCTGCAGGATCGAGTCGGACGGGAAGTCCATCGCGTACATCTCGGTGAAGTGCGCGTCGCCGATCAGCGTGTGCCCGGCCGACACCAGGCAGGCGGTCAGCACGTCGCCCTCGGCGGCGTAGCCGTAGCCCTTGGCCATCAGGCTGGACGCGGCGGCCAGCGGCAGCCTGCTGAACCTGCCGTCCTCGCCGATGGCGTCGAAGTGCGCGGTGTACGCGCCGAACCCGCGCCCGATCAGGATCTGCTCGATCGCCACCTGCATCCGCGCATGGTCCTCGCGCTCCGCGGCGGACAGCCGGGGGTCGATCTCGAAGTTCGCGTCCTCGAACGCGATCACCTCGGCGGCCTGCTCGCCGGTCACCGCCAGCATCCCGCGGTACATGTCGCCGGGCGCGACCGCCAGGATCTCCGGGCCCAGGCTCCTGACCAGCGCGCTCTCGTCGACCCTGATGTCGCCCATGTCGTTCATGGCGTAGCCGAAGATGGCCACCTTCAGCGACTTCCACGCGGTGACCGCGGCCGCGGCGCGGGCCCACCGGCCCACGTCGGCGCGGAACCCGGCGCTCTTCCAGTCATCGGTCGCCACGGCGAACCGCCGCCCGGCGCGGACCATCGCGTTCGCGGTGTCCTGGGCGCCGTGCACGCCCTGGTTGTAGGTCATGTCGGCCATGTCCCAGGCGGGCGTGACGTTAGGCTCGGGCTGGATATTGGCCATCAGCAGCGGCAGCCGCGACTCGGACAGCAGCCGGGCGACCCGCATGGCCGGGCCGTAGGTGAGCATCACGACCATGACCCCGTCGAGGCCGGCGTTCTCGAACTCGCGCATCTCGCGCTCCGCGTCCTCGCGGTACTTGATGGGCTTGCCCGGGATGAACTCGGCCACGTCGGCCAGGTGCGCGGCGATCTCGGCAGCGTAGCCCGCCTGCCGCTGCGCTATACCGGGGATCATTTCGTCATAGAGGTCCTGCATGATTCCCAGGATCCCGATGCGCGGCTTGCGGTCGGTCATGGAAAAGCCCCTTCTGAAACGGATGTCCGCGGGCGGCTGCCACCGGCCCGGTCAGCGCTGCCCGTAATGATCTTTGTACCGCCGGTGCAGCGCGTCTACCTGATCCGCTTCCAGCGGCTCCGGTGCGCCGAGCACGCGGGCCAGGTGCACGGTGCGGGCCACGTCCTCGCACATCACCGCCGCCTTGACCGCGTCCCGGCCGGTCCGCCCCACGGTGAACACGCCATGGCTGCGCATCAGCACGGCCGGCGAGCGGTGGCCGTCCAGCGTGGCGACGATGCCGCGGCCGATCTCGTCGCCGCCGATCAGCGCGAACGGGCCGACCGGGATCTCGCCGCCGAACTCGTCCGCCATCGCGGTGATCACGCAGGGGATCGGCTCGCCCCGCGCGGCCCACGCGGTGGCGTAGGCCGAGTGGGTGTGCACCACGCCGCCGACCGCGGGCATGTGCCGGTATACGTAGGCATGCGCCGAGGTGTCGCTGGACGGGCTGAACCGGCCCGCCACCCGGTGGCCGGCCAGGTCGCAGACCACCATGGAGTCCGGGGTCAGGTCGTCGTAGCCGATCCCGCTCGGCTTGATCACCATCAGGTCGGTGCCCGGCACCCGGGCCGACACGTTCCCCGAGGTCCACGCCACCAGGGCGTTCCTGACCAGCTCGGCGTGCAGCCCGCAGACCTCGCGGCGGATCTCCCTGATCACGTCACCAGCCGCCATCGCCGGTCCGCCGGCCGTCATCGCCGGGCCGCCGGGCTGCTCAGCGCCCGCTGCCGGATGCCTCGGAGCCGGTGCAGGACCTCGTTGCCGCCACGGCCGAAGTAGTCGTGCAGCGTCACGTACTCGGCGTACAGCTGGTCGTAGACGTCCGCGCTGGCCTGGTCGGGGACGTAGGCACCGGACCGCTTGCGGCCCATCACCAGGGCCGCGGCCGGGACGTCCGGGTAGGCCCCGGCGGCCACCGCCGCATGCAGCGCCGAGCCGAGTGCCGGGCCCTGCTCCGAGCCGATCAGGCTGAGCGGCCGGCGGGTCACGTCTGCGTAGATCTGCATGATGGCCTCGTTCCGTATCAGCCCGCCGGCGATGACCAGCTCGGTGACGGGCACCCGGGCGGATTCGAACGCGTCGATGATGACCCTGGTGCCGAACGCGGTGGCCTCGATCAGCGCGCGGTAGATGTCCGGCGGCCGGGTGGCCAGGGTCAGGCCGGCGATCACCCCGGACAGGTGGTGGTCGACCAGGACGCTGCGGTTGCCGTTCATCCAGTCAAGCGCGATCAGGCCGTGCGCGCCGGCCGGCTGCGCGATGGCCTCGGCGGACAGCAGTTCGTGTACCGAGACGCCGCGCCGCGCGGCGGCGTCGGAGTAGGCCGCCGGGACGCCGTGGTCGGCGAACCAGCCGAAGATGTCCCCGACGGCGCTCTGCCCGGCCTCGTAACCCCAGCGGCCGGCCACGATCCCGCCGTCGACGACGCCGCACATGCCGGGGACCTCGGCCAGCCCGGCGCCATTCATCACATGGCAGGTCGAGGTGCCCATGATCGCGACGAGCTGGCCGGGCTCGGTGGCCCCCGCGGCCGGCGGGGTGACATGCGCGTCGACGTTGCCGACGGCCACCGCTATCCCCTCCGGCAGGCCGGTCCAGTCGGCCGCCTGGCTGGTCAGCGATCCGGCCCGGGTGCCGAGCGGCAGCACCGGGTGCGCCAGCTTGCCGGCCGCGAACGAGGCGAACCGCGGGTCGACCGCGGCCAGGAACTCGCGGGACGGGTAGTGGCCGTCCTGCCAGATGCCCTTGTACCCGGCCGTGCAGGCGTTCCTGGTCTCCGTCCCGGTCAGCTGCCAGATGATCCAGTCGGCCGCCTCGATCCAGCGCTGCGCGCGGGCGTAGCTGCCCGGGTCCTCCTCGAGCAACTGGAGTGCCTTGGCGAACTGCCACTCCGCCGAGATCTTGCCCCCGTACCTGGCGATCCACGGCTCGCCCAGTTCATGCGCCAGCGCGTTGATCCGGTCCGCCTGCGGCTGGGCGGCATGATGCTTCCAGAGCTTCGGGTAGGCGTGCGCGGAGCCGGCCAGCCCGGGCAGCTGGCACAGCGGCGTGCCGTCCTGCAGCACCGGCAGCACCGTGCAGGCGGTGAAGTCGGTGCCGACGCCGGTGACCAGGCCCGGGTCGATCCCGGCCTGGCTGACCGCGGCCGGCACCGCATGCCGGAGCACGTCGCGGTAATCCTCCGGATCCTGCAGCGCCCAGTCCGGCGGCAGCCGCTCGCCGGTGGCGGCTAGCGTGTCGTCCATGACGCCGTGGCGGTACTCGTGCACCGCGGTGCCGAGCTCCGCGCCGTCGCGCACCCGGACGACGAGCGCGCGCCCGGACAATGTCCCGAAGTCCACGCCGATAACGCACGCATCGGGGTTGTTAACGCTAACAGGCATGACTGGCCCAAAGCATCCGTTAATACCCTTCCTGGCTGGCCAAGGCTGGCAGTCCAATCCTGGCGAGGACGGCGGTCAACGCCGGTACCGGGTGGTGCTGGACCGCACCACCAGCTCGGGCACCACGGGCAGCCGCGAGCCCGCCGTCTCGAACCCGGAGATCCGGTCCACCAGCAGGCGCAGGGCCCGCCGGCCAAGCTCGCCGAAGTCCTGCCGCACCGTGGTGAGCGGCGGCAGGAAGTACCCGGCCTCCGGGATGTCATCGAAGCCGACGACGCTGACATCCTCGGGGACCCGGCGGCCGCGCTCGGCCAGCGCACGGAGCAGGCCGAGCGCCATGTGGTCATTGGCGCAGAAGACGGCGCTCACGTCGGGCGTCTGCGCGAGCTGGTGGCCGATCTCGTAGCCGGACCGCGACGACCAGTCCCCGGCCAGCACCTCGGGCTCGGCCGCACCCGCCGACCGGACCGCCTGCAGCCAGCCCTCGGTGCGCTCGCGGGCATCCAGCCAGGAGCCAGGCCCGCCCACGTGATGGACGGTCTGATGGCCGAGATCCAGCAGGTACTGGGTAGCGCGGGCGGCGCCGGCCACGTTGTCCACCGCGACCGAGGCAATCTGCGCCCTGGTGCCGCAGCCGACGGCGACCAGCGGGACGTGCGCGGGCACGCCGTTGAGCGCGGCCACCGCCGATGTCTGCGGCGCGATGACGATAATTCCCTCCACGGCCTGGCCGAGGAACCGGTCCACCGCGTCGAGCACGCCGCGGTGGTCGAGCGCGGGCAGGCTGGCGATGCTGACGAAATAGGCGTGCCGGGCCGCCCGCTCGATGCCGTAGAGCATCGAGGCAGGGCCGTAGAGGGTGGTATCGAAGCTGATCACGCCGAGCGTGTGGGTGCGCCGGGTGACCAGCGCGCGCGCCGCGGCGTTCGGCCGGTAGGCCAGCTCGCGGATGGCCGCGAGTACTTTCTCCCTGGTCTGCGGCCTGACGTTGGGATGCTGGTTCAGCACTCGCGAGACGGTCTGGTGGGAAACCCCGGCGAGCCTGGCGACGTCCGCCATCACCGGCGGCCGGGCCGTGCCCGTCAGGCTCGCATGACGGGTCCCGGCAGGCGCCACGTCAATCCTCCCCTCCGGCCGGGTCCGCCGCTATCTTGGGCGACACGTGAAGTGATTGTTATCGCTCACAACGTGACGGTCAAGTATCACCCGGCGCTAGGAGCCGCGGAAACACCACAGTGCCCCCATTCGCCTGCTGCGGATTCTTAGCGGTTAACATTTATCCGGCTCAGACCGGCTCGATCTTAACCACTGATACTGCACCCCCCTGCCACACCACACCAGCCTGGGCGGCGAGGGGAGGCGAGCCCGGGGCGAGGCTGGCGCGGCGCGGGCGCCGGGCGAAGGGCCGGGCGAGCCCGGGCGACGCTAGCGCGGCGCGGGCGCCGGGCGAAGGGCCGGGCGAGCCCGGGCCAAGCTGGCGCGGCGCGGATGGCGGGCGAAGGGCCGGGCGAGCCCGGGCGACGCTGGCGCGGCGAGGGCGGCGAGGGCGGCGAGCGCGGCGAGGGCGGCGAGCGCGGCGCGGATGGCGAGCGCGGCGCGGGCGGCGAGCGCGGCGAGGGCGGCGAGCGCGGCGCGGATGGCGAGCGCGGCGAGGGCGGCGAGCGCGGCGCGGGCGGCGGGCGCGGTGCGGGCGGCGGGCGAAACGGGCTAACTGGCACCGGCCGGGCCGGTCATTACGCGGTGCGCACCCGCCGACGGCGTCGCGTCAAGGAATCGCGGCGGCCGCCAGCCCCGGCGGCCGAACTCATCGGTGACCGCCGCCCCGACCCGTGGCGAATCGGACGCCCCGGCTAGCGCGATCACCGAGCCGCCGAAGCCGCCGCCGATCATCCGCGCGCCCAGCGCGCCCGCCCCGGTGGCGGCATCGACTGTCGCGTCCGCCTCCGGCCAGGAAATCTGAAAGTCATCACGGAGCGAAGCATGCGAGGCCGTGAGCAGGGCGCCGACCGCGCTGAGCTGGCCGGCCCGCAGCAGCCGCACGGTCTCGCCGACGCGCTGATTCTCGGTGAAGACATGCCTGGCCCGGCGGGCCAGCGGGCCAGTCAGCTGCCGGGCTATCTGCGCCGCGTCCGCGATGTCCCGCAGCGACCGCAGCCCCAGCGCCCGTGCGGCCTGCTCGCATTCGCCGCGCCTGCTCGCGTAGTCCCCGCCGGCCAGCTCGCGCCGGGCGCCGGTATCGATCACGAGCAGCTCCAGGCCGTACGCGGCCGGGTCGAACGGGACTCCGGCCGTCTCGGATGTGCGGCAGTCGAGCAGCAGCGCCTGGCCTGGCTGGCAGAGCAGCGACGCAGACTGATCCATGATCCCGCACGGCACGCCGACGAAGTCATTCTCGGCCCGCTGGGCGATCAGCACCAGCTCGGACCTGGGCACGGCCAGCTGGTACAGGTCGCTCAGCGCGAGCGCGACCGCGCATTCCAGCGCGGCCGATGACGAGAGGCCGGCGCCGCGCGGCAGGTCGGAGTCGATGGCCAGGCTGACGCCCGGCACCGGATGGCCCGCCGCCCGCAGGGCCCAGACAACGCCGGCCGGGTACCCGGCCCAGCCCGGAATCGCGCCGGGCGCCAGCGAGTCGATCCGGATGGCAATGCTGCCGCCGGGTGCCTGGCGGGACAGCAGCTCGACGATGCCGTCCTCGCGGCGGCCGGCCGCCGCGAGGATTCCCCGGCTCAGCGCGAAGGGCAGCACGAAGCCCTCGTTGTAGTCGGTGTGCTCGCCGATCAGGTTGACCCGGCCGGGTGCCAGCCAGGCACCTGCCGGAGCCGTCCGGAAACACTCGGCGAACCAGGCCGCGCAATCGCGTGCCCAGTCTGCCGCGGTCTTGCTCACGGCGGCGCGGCCAGCCGCAGGACAGCCGGCCGGCCCAGCGGCCGCGAGCGGACCATCCCGGAAGGCACCCGCCTGCTCGCCGTCCCGGAAGGCGCCCGCACGCGGACCGTCCCGGAAGGCACCCGCATGCGGGCCGCCCCGGAAGCCGACTGCGCGCTCACGGTCCCGGAAGGCGCCCGCCTGCCGGCCGCCCCGGAAGCCGACTGCGCGCTCAGAGTCCCGGAAACCGGCCGCCTGCTCACCGGGCCTCGCGAAGCCGCAGCGCCGCCGTTTCCGGCACCACGTCGTTGATCCAGACTCCCATTCCGGACTCCGTCCCGGCGAGATACTTCAGCTTGCCCGGCGCCCGCCGGACCGACATCACTCGCAGGTGCAGCCCGAACTCGCTCCGGGCGGCGGCGGCGCCGGATGGTGCCTGATACCAGGCCGCGATGTACGGCGGCAGAGCGCCGAAGAGCGCGTCGAAGCGCCCCAGCACGTCCAGGTAGATCTCGCAGAAGCCGTCGCGGGCCGCGCCGCCCAGGGCTGGCAGGTCGGGAACCCGGGAAGCCGGGAAGAACAGCACCTCGTACGGCCAGCGCGCCGCGGCGGGCACGAAGGCCGTCCAGTGCTCGTTGCGGGCCACCACCCGGGTGCCCGTCGACAGCTCGCTGGCGACAACATCGTCGAAGAGGTTGCCGTGACCGCCGCGGGCATAGGCCGCGGCCTGGCCGAGCAGTTGCCGGGTGCGCGGGGTCACGAACGGGAATCCGTAGATCTGGCCGTGCGGGTGATGCAGCGTGACGCCGATCTCCTCGCCCTTGTTCTCGAAGCAGTACACCTGCCGGATGCCGTCCATCGCGCCGAGCACGGTACTGCGGTCCGCCCATGCCTCCACCACCGTGCGGGCCCGGCGCGGGGTCAGGTACGCGAAGGCCGAGTCATGATCGGCGGTGAAGCAGACCACCTCGCAGCGGCCGGTTGCCGGGCGCCGCGCGGTGAGCAGGTCATCCCCGCCCGGCCCGTCGCCGCTCAGCCAGCCGCCGGCCTCCGCGCCCGGGCCGCCGCCGCCCGGCCAGCCGCCGGGCTCCCCGCCGACGCCCGGGCCGCCGCCGGCCGTGGCCGGAGCAGCGGCGGCATCAGGTCCGGCTGGCCGCGCGCCGGACAGGGAGGGGAACCGGTTCTCGAACACCACCACGTCGTAGTCGTCGGCGGGTATCTCGGTCGGCCGTCCCGGCCGGGACGGGCAGAGCGGGCACTGCTCCTGCGGCGGCAGGAACGTCCGGCCCTGCCGCTGGGCGGCTATCACCACCCATTCGCCGACCAGCGGATCCCACCGCAGGCCCGGCTGCGGCGCGGCACCGGGCTCCGGCTCGCCGCCGAGGTCACGCGTATCGGGTATCAGCGCGCGCCCGGATCCGGGTGCCTCATCGAAGTAGATGATCTCGCGCCCGTCGGCGAGGTGCCCGCCGCTCTTCCAGACCGCGACGGGCGCCGCGGTGGCCTCATGCACTGCGGTGGCGCGCCTCCAGCGCTGCCCGGTACTCGGCCACGACCAGGTCGGTAAGTTCCGCCACCGAGGTATCCGCACTGCGCTTGTCCAGGGTGATCTCGCCATGCTGGAGCAGGTTCACCCGGTCGCATACCTCGAGCACCTGGCCGTAGTTGTGCGCGATGATGATGGTGGACACCTCGCCGCGGCGTTTGAGGTCGCGGACCAGGTCGAGGATCATCGCCGCCTCCTTGGCGCCCATGGCGGCCAGCGGCTCGTCCAGCAGCAGGATCTTCGCGTCGGAGTAAACCGACCTGGCCACCGCTATGGCCTGGCGCTGCCCGCCGGACAGCTTGGCGACCTGCACGTCGACCGACGGGATGCCGACCCCCATGTTCGCCAGGTATTCCCTCGACAGGCGGCGCATGGACTTGTTGTTCAGCAGCGGCCAGTGCACCTTCTCGCGCTTAAGGAACATGTTGTGGTACACGGTGAGCTCATTGATGAGCGCGAGATCCTGGTAAACCGCATCCACCCCGAGCGAGCGGGCATGGTCGACGGACTTGAACGTCACTTCCTCCCCTCGCAGCACGACCCGCCCCGAGTCGGGCTGCTGGAAGCCGCACAAGATCTTCAGCAGGGTGGACTTGCCGGCCCCGTTGTCGCCGATCAGGCCGAGTACCTCGCCCTTGGCCAGCCGCAGGTTAACGTCCGTGAGCGCCGTCACCGCGCCGAACCGCTTGCTGATGTGCTCGACCCGCAGGACGTCCTCTTCCTGCATCTCCGCGGTCATCAGGCCTTGCCTCCCCTTCGGAGCCGTGCCAGCTGCACGTTCGCGATCATGGCGACCAGGATTGCCGCGCCGAGGATGACGAAGAACGGGTTGGCGCTGATGCCGAGCAGGTTGAATCCGTCGGTCAGGATCGCCAGCACCAGCGAGCCGAGGAACGCGCCGATGACCGTGCCGGATCCGCCGGCCAGCGCCGTGCCGCCGATGACGGCGGCGGCCACCGCGTAGAACATCGGCTGGTACCCGCCGGAACTTGGGTCGATCGAGTCGGTGCGGAACGCCTCCTGCATCCCGACGAGTGCTCCCATGAATCCCGTGATCATGAAGGCGCCCATCTTGATGTTGGCAGTCCTGATGCCGGCCTCGGCGGCACCGAGAATGTTGCCGCCCGTCGCGATGGTGTGCAGGCCCCATCGGGTGCGGGTCAGCACGATATGGAAGATGATCACGAGCACGACCGCCCAGGTGATCTCGGCCCAGGCATAGGTGCCGACCCAGTGCCCGATCCCCTCGGCCTTGGGCGGGATGTTCACCGGCACGGCATTGGAGGTGATGAGCATGATCCCGTAGAGCACGAACCCTGTCCCGAGCGTGGCGATGAACGACGGCACACGCAGCACGATCGTGATGAACCCGTTGGCCGCGCCCGCGCCGATGCCCATCAGCAGGGAGATCAGGATGGCCAGCGGCGCCGGGACGCCGTAGAAATCGATCAGGTAGTGCATGAGGAACGGCGAGAAGGCGAAGATGAATCCCACCGACAGGTCGATCTCGCCGCAGACGAGCAGCAGCACCTCGCCGATGGCGATGATCGCGACCGGGGCCGTGATCTGGGAGATGTTGATGAGGTTGTCTCTGGTCGAGAAAGCTGGCGCGGCGACCTGGAAGTAGACCACCAGCGCGACGACGACGATGAACACCGTCGCCTCGCGCTGCTCGGCGAAGATCACCAGGCCGCGGCGGATACGTGCCCAGATGTGGCCGGATCGCGGTCCGCCATCGGCGGGACTCACTACCCCTGGACTGCGTTCGGCAGTTTCACTCACAGCGCCGTCCCGTTCTGTCCCTCGTGCGGGTTACCTGCAGGCAGCGGGGGCCGGTCTGCCGTATGCAGCCCGGCCGCCCGCAGCCTGCACGTCCTAGCCTCGATGATCCTCCTTGCAACTCACCGGGCAACTGCCTAGCCGCTTAGGCAATCGGGCCGGACCGCGGGATCAGCTTCTGCGCGGTCGTCGAGCCCTCGAACCTCGATGTGGTGTTCTGGTAGGTGCCGACGTTGGACTTGGTGACGAAGGTCAGCCCGGTGTTGGTCTCGGCCGGCGCCACCAGGCCGCCGGAGAGGTTGAACATGTACAGGGCGATGACCGGCAGGAATCCCTGCAGGTACGGCTGCTGGTCGATGGTGAAGTCCAGGAAGCCGCCCTTGATCGACGACAGCGTCTGCGGGGTCAGGTCGAAACCGCCGGACGCTACCTTGCCCTGCAGGCTGTACTTCTTGATCATCGCGCCGACGGTCTGGGTCGAGCCGGCGTCAACGGCGAAGATGCCCTTGAGGGTGGACTTGTGCGCCAGGATGTAGGCATTGATCGTGGTGTTCTCCTGCGGCAGCTGGGCACCCGAGGTCACCGAGGTGAAGTTGATGCTCTTGCCGGAGGCCTTGATCGCGGACTTGGCGCCGTCGATGCGCGGCTGGATGTTCGACGCGCCCGGCGTGGCGATGAAGCCGACCGCATCACCGCCGTTGGCCATCGCCGGGGCCGCCACGATCCGCTGGCCGAGGGCCTGGCCCGACGCGAAGAGATCCTGGCCGATGTAGGCCAGCCGGTTGGTTCCGGGATCGCTGGGGGCATTGCCGTCGGCGTTGTACGAGACGACCGGGATACCCGCGTTCATCGCCTTGGACGTCGGGGTGGTGAAGGCCGTCGCGCTGATCACCGCCACCGCTATCCCGTTCGCACCCGCCGAGATCGCCGACTGCATCGCGCTAACCATCTGCGGCACGTTCGAGTCTGCCGAGCCGGTCCAGGAGGGCTTGGGGATGCCGAGCAGCGCGGCGGCGTCTTGCAGCCCGTACTGGGTGGGCACGAAGAACGGGTTCGTCGTGACGTGGTTGACGAAGGTGAACTTCCACGGCGGGGTCTTCGGGAAGTTGCCGGCCGTGCCCGCCGCAGCGCTAGTCGAGGACGAGGGCGAGGCGGTGCCGCTGGACGAGCAGGCGGCGAGCAGCGCGGACGCCGCCGCGGTGGCGCTGACCAGCCCGGTGCCCTGCAGCAGGCGGCGGCGGGTCGGCCCGTCCTTCATGTTGAGAGTTTCGACTGCTTCTTCGACCTTGGGATCGACTTTGTCCATTGCAAGACCTCCGGATCATTTCCTCGGGACAGAACGCTGCCCCACGTCGTGCCGGGCTGCCTGCCCCGGGATGATGACGAGCCCCCCGCCATTGGCAGCTGGCCGCGTCGTTGCGCACTGCCGGGCGGAAGCCTGGATCTTGGCCATCGAGGGCCGGCCAGCGATGCCGTCGCTCATGGCCACCTGACTTCCTGTCTCGTGGCTGTCCGTCGGGAATCCGCATGCGGCCGGGCATCGACGGCGCTGTCCGGTGCTCTGCCGCAGCCGACCGCTGGGCGGGTGGCGCCAGGCCGGCCGACGCGACCTGACTGGCAGGACGCACGGTCCATTGTGAGCGCTCACACGCTTGCCCGCTCGATAACAACAAAGCTGTGATGCCATAAGCTAGAACAGACAGACTTGATCGTCAATGAACAACTCTCACCAGATACGAACATGTGATACTGACGTCCTGACCAGCGCCGGGCAGCGCAGGCACATTGCCTGTTCGCGGTGCGGGAAGGCCGGGGAATGCTCGCCAAGCACCGGCAGTCGCTGATCCTGCAGGATGTCCGCCGCGCGGGCAGCGCACGGGTCAGCGACCTGACCCAGCGGCTTGGCGTCTCAGACATGACGATCCGGCGTGACCTGGAGGTGCTCGCCAGGGCCGGGCTGATCGAGAAGGTGCACGGCGGTGCCGTGCTGCCCGGCGTGCCGAGCAGCCACGAGCCGGGCTTCGACGCCAAGTCCGTGCTGCAGCGGCCAGAGAAGGAAGCGATCGCGAAGGCGGCAGCCGCCCTGGTTACCCCCGGCACCGCGATCGCGCTCTCGGCCGGCACTACCACCTTCGAACTGGCCAGGCACCTTCGCGATATTCCCCGGCTGACGGTAGTGACAAACTCCGTCCGGGCGGCCAGCCTGATGGAGGGCGACAGGACGGCCGGCGGCGGGGCGGCCCGGTCCGCGGTGATCCTCACCGGCGGCGTGCGGACGCCGTCCGACGCCCTGGTCGGCCCGATCGCCGACCTGGTGATCCGGTCGCTGCATTTCGACCTGCTCTTCATCGGCTGCCACGGCATCGAGCCGGCGGCCGGGCTGACCACGCCCAACCTGGCGGAATCGGAGACGAACCGGGCGTTCGTGCACTCAGCTCGCCGGGTCACGGCCATCGCCGATCACACCAAGTGGGGGATGGTCGGCCTGAGCTCCTTCGCCGACCTGGACGACGTCGACACCCTGATCACCGACAGCCAGCTGCCCGCCGAGGCGCGCACGCTGCTGTCCGACCGGGTCGGCGAGCTCGTGATCGCGGACGGCGAGCCCGGCTAGGCAGGCAGGCCCCGGCCGGCCCAGGCCCGGCCTATCCAGGCCGGCCGGGCCATCGCCCAGGCCAGGCGATCCTCCCCGGAACAGGCCCGGGCCAAGCGCCCGGGCGAGGCATCCGGCCCCCGGTAACAGGCCCGGGCGAAGGGCCCGAGGCCGGGCACCCGGCGCCCGGAACAGGCCCTGGCCAAGCGCCCGGGCCGGGCCATCCGGCTCCGGACCGGGCTACCCGGCGGCTGAGCCGTCCGCGGGCTCCATCGCGGCGGCGAGCTTCATGGCCTCCTCGATCAGGGTCTCCACGATCTGCGACTCGGGCACCGTCTTGATCACCTCGCCCTTGACGAAGATCTGGCCCTTGCCGTTGCCCGAGGCGACGCCGAGATCGGCCTCCCGCGCCTCGCCAGGACCGTTGACGACGCAGCCCATCACCGCGACCCGCAGCGGGATGTCCAGCCCGTCCAGCGCCGCGGTCACCTGGTCGGCGAGGGTATAGACGTCCACCTGGGCACGCCCGCAGGACGGGCAGGAAACGATCTCCAGGCCGCGGTCGCGCAGCCCGAGCGACTCCAGGATCGCGGCGCCGACCTTGACCTCCTCGACCGGCGGCGCGGACAGCGATACCCGGATGGTGTCGCCGATCCCCTCGGCGAGCAGCGCGCCGAACGCCACTGCCGACTTGACCGTGCCCTGGAACGCCGGGCCCGCCTCGGTGACGCCCAGATGCAGCGGGTAGTCGCACCGCTGGGCGAGCAGCCGGTAGGCGTTGATCATGATGACCGGGTCATGGTGCTTCACCGAGATCTTGATGTCGGTGAAGCCGTGCTCCTCGAACAGCGAGCATTCCCATAGTGCCGACTCGACCAGCGCCTCCGGGGTGGCCCGGCCGTACTTGGCCAGCAGCCGCTTGTCCAGCGAGCCGGCGTTCACGCCGATCCGGATCGGCACCCCGGCATCCCGGGCCGCGGCGGCGATGTCGGCGACCTTGTCGTCGAACGCCTTGATGTTGCCGGGGTTCACCCGGACCGCGGCGCAGCCCGCGTCGATCGCCGCGAACACGTACTTCGGCTGGAAGTGGATATCGGCGATCACCGGGATCTGGGACTTGCGCGCTATCTCGGGCAGCGCGTCGGCGTCGTCCTGCGACGGCACGGCCACCCGGACAATCTGGCAGCCGGTCGCGGTCAGCTCCGCGATCTGCTGGAGCGTGGCGTTGACGTCCGCGGTCACCGTCGTCGTCATCGACTGGACGGATACCGGGGCGCCGCCGCCGACCGGGACCGCATGCCGGCCCTTGCCCACCATGATCTGGCGGGATTTACGGCGCGGCGCGAGCGGCTCAGGCGGGAGCTGCGGCAGGCCAAGATCGACAGTCATGAAGATGATCGCCTCATCGCACGATAGTGACTCGGGTGGACCGCGCTGATGGCACCGGAGGTGCTCATTGCACGATATGGATCGGATTGAAGATGTCAGCGGTGATCAGCAGCAGCCCGAACCCGACCAGCACGGCGAAGACGCCGATGCTGACCGGCACCAGCTTGCGCATGTCCACCAGGCCGGGGTCGGGCCTGCCGCGCAGCCTGGCCAGCCAGGCCCTGGCCCGCTCGTAGATGACCACGGCGAGGTGGCCGCCATCCAGCGGCAGCAGCGGCAGCAGGTTGAAGGCGCCGACGAAGATGTTCAGCGAGATGATGATCAGCAGCACGTAGGCTACCTTGATCTTCCAGCTGTCCTTCGCCGCGACCACCTGGGCGGTGATGCCGCCGACGCCGACCACGCTGGACACCTGGCCGGCCGGCGTGTGCGCCCGGTCCTTGGCGAACAGGTCCGGGATCGCGGCCGGCAGGTGCCCGACCGCGGTGACCGAGCCGGACAGCACCTGGCCGAACGTGGATCCGGCGTAGGTCACCGCGCTCAGCGGGCCGAGCCGCTGGAAGGTGGCGGCGTTCCCGATTCCGATGTAGGCCCCGTTGCGACCGGTGACCTGCGCCGGGACCACGTGCAGCACGAGCTGGTGGCCGCTGCGCAGCACGGTGATGGCCACCGGCTTGCCCACCGGCTGTGCCCGGATGGCCGCGCCGAGCTGCGTCCAGTTGCGCACCCGGGTGCCGGCGATGGCGACGATCTTGTCGCCGTTGCGGATCCCCGCCGCCCTGGCCGGGGACGGCGGGGCGCCCTGCGGGCACGTTCCTTTGTTGAAGGCCGTCACGGTGGCCGGGATGCAGTTGCTGACCGTGCCGATCTTCGTCGTGTTGTCGCTCGCCAGCCCGATCCCCACCGCCAGCACGATCAGCAGCACGAACGCGAGCGCGAAATGCATGAAAGACCCGGCTGCCAGCACGATCGCCCGCTGCCAGCCAGGCTGCCTGCGGAACGAGCGCGGCTCGTCGACCGGATCGACATCCTCCAGCGCCGTCATGCCGGTGATCTTCACGAAGCCGCCGAACGGCAGCGCCTTGACGCCGTACTCCGTCTCGCCCTTCCGGCGTGACCAGATCGTCTGCCCGAAGCCCACGAAGAACTGGGTCACCTTCATGTGGAACTTCTTGGCGGTGGCGAAGTGACCAGCCTCGTGCAGCATGATCGAGATGAGCAGCGCGGCCACGAAAATGACCCAGCCAAGCAACAGGCTCATCCGGCCGCCTCTCTGCTCTCAGGTATCCCCGGTGCTCTCAGGTATCCCCGGCTCCCATGTGTCCCGCGCACGGTGTCAGGCTA
The DNA here is from genome assembly GCA_963786975.1 of uncultured Actinomycetes bacterium. Lineage (GTDB taxonomy): Bacteria > Actinomycetota > Actinomycetes > Streptosporangiales > Streptosporangiaceae > Palsa-506. The sequence goes on from CAWBBE010000002.1 coordinate 110,106, forward strand.
GCCGCGGGGCCCCGTTCCCGTCAGTTCGCGCGCGCGGTCCCTCGCCCAGTGATCCGCGGCGAGCACGTCCTCGATCGTCACGGCGTCCCGGCCGGAACCGTCATGCTCAGAGACTACCCGGGCAACCGTATCGACGATCCCGGTGAACTGGATGCGGCCGGCCAGGAACGCATCGACGCATTCCTCGTTCGCCGCGTTGTAGGCGGCCGGGGCAGCGCCGCCGGCCAGGCCGGCCTGCCGGGCCAGCGCGACCGCGGGGAAGGCCCCGGCGTCCAGCGGCTCGAACGTCCAGGTGTGCGACGCGGTCCAGTCGATGGCCGGCGCCGCGGCGGCTACCCGGCTAGGCCAGCCGAGCGCCAGCGCGATCGGGATCCGCATGTCCGGCGGGCTGGCCTGGGCGATCGTGGAACCGTCGGTGAACTCCACCATGGAGTGCACCACCGACTGCCGGTGCACCACGACCTCGATGCGGTCGAACCCGATGCCGAAGAGCAGGTGCGCCTCGATTAGCTCAAGCCCCTTGTTGACCAGCGTGGCGGAGTTGATCGTGACCAGCGGGCCCATGTCCCAGGTGGGATGCGCCAGCGCCTGCTCCGGGGTGACATCGCCAAGCTCGGCCCGGCTGCGGTGCAGGAACGGGCCGCCGCTCGCGGTCAGCACCAGCCGCCCGACCTCATCGGGGTTGCCGCCGCGCAGGCACTGGGCGATCGCGGAGTGCTCGGAGTCCACCGGCACTATCTGGCCGGGCGCGGCCCGCGCCGTCACCAGCGGGCCGCCCATGATCAGCGACTCCTTGTTGGCCAGCGCGAGCACCCGGCCGGCGTCCAGCGCGGCCAGCGTGGCGGCCAGCCCGACGGCGCCGGTCACCGCGTTCAGCACGATGTCGCAGGGCCAGGCTGCCACTTCGGCGACCGCGTCCGGCCCGGCCAGGATCTTCGGCAGCTGCCCGGCCGCCAGCCCCAGCGTCGCGGCCTGCGCGGTCACCGCTAGCTGCAGGTCGGCGGCGGCGCTGTCCCTGGCGACCGCCACCACTTCGGCACCGAACTCCAGCGCCTGGCTGGCCAGCAGGCCCGGGTTGCCGCCGCCTGCGGCCAGGCCGGCTACCCGGAACCGGCCCGGGTTGCGCCGGATGATGTCCGTGGCCTGGGTGCCGATCGACCCGGTCGAGCCAAGCAGCACGATGTCACGGCGGGGCGGTTTCGCTGGCTCCTGCATCCCGCCATTCTGCTCCGCCGCCGTCGGCAGCCGTCAGCCGCACCATGATCGCCCGACGCTAGCCAGCTGGCCAGTGCCCGGCCAGTAGCCCGGTGCGGGTACCGGAGCCGCCATTCCCGGCCACCGGCGCGGCCAGCCGTCGGGCGGCCGAGCCGCTGGCCGGCCGGGCCGGCCAGCCGGCCAGGCCAGCCAGCCGGCATCCGGCAGTTTGAGCCCTTGTCCCGGGCCCGTATCGTGCCAGGTGGATTTGTATCGTGTCATTTGGCTGTTAGCATGGCGGCAATTGTTGATCTTGCGGCGAGACGGGGTACTGGCGGAGATAGCGCCAGGAGAGACGGCGCAGTGAAGGGGACGATCGCGGCGACGGCGGCGGTGTACTTCTCGTTACTGGCCAGCAGCGGGCCGGCCAGCGGCGCACTGGTGCCGGCCGGTACCTCAGCGGCGGCCGGCGGCGCGGCGCCGGCGACCAGCAGCGCAGTGCCAGTGACTGCCATCCGCGTTGACGGCGATGGCGGGGCGCGCAGGTACGACGGCACTGGCGCGATCCTGGGCGGCGGCGGCAACGCGAGGTACCTGGAGGACTATCCAGCGGCTCAGCGGGCGCAGATCCTGGACTACCTGTTCAAGCCTGGCTACGGGGCGTCGCTGCAGCTGCTGAAGCTGGAGATCGGCGGTGACGGGAATTCCTCGGACGGAGCCGAGCCGAGCGTGCAGCATGCGGCCGGGGACATCAACTGCGACGCCGGATACGAGTTCGCGATCGCCCGGCAGGCCGTCACGCGCAATCCCCGGCTGAAGCTGTACGGCCTGCAGTGGGGCGCGCCCGGCTGGGTGGGCAGGAACGGATCGTTGTTCACCAGCGCCGACATCAGGTACCTGCTCGGCTGGCTTGGCTGCACCCGGCGGCACGACCTCACAGTCAGCTACCTGGGCGGCTGGAACGAGCGGGACCATCATGGCAATGGCGGCTGGTACCGCAGGCTCCGCGCGGCGCTGGACGCGGGCGGCTTCGGCGGCGTGCGGATCGTGGCCGGCGACAGCGGCCTGGCCAGCAACCGCTTCAGCTGGGAGTACCCGGCCAGCCGGGCCGTCGCGATCATGGGCGCGCACAATAACTGCGGTCGGCGGACCGGGGGCCGCGGGCCGCGGACCCGATGCACCAGCACCGGCGCGGCACGGAAGTCCGGAAAGCCCTTGTGGGCCAGCGAGCTCGGCGCGATGGACGCCGGGGCGCAATCTGGCTGCCATTCGCCCTGCGCCCCGGCGATGGATCGCGCGTTCACCCGTGAGTATATCGACGCCAGAGTGACCGGGGTGCTGACGTGGCCGGCCATCGACTCGATGCCGGCCGCCGCCTTGCCGTATGAGAACCGCGGCCTGCTGTCCGCGAAGCAGCCGTGGTCAGGCAGCTATCACGTCAACGCGATGACGTGGGCGATCGCGCAGATCACCCAGTTCGTCTCGCCGCCGACGGCGAGAAACCCGGGCGGCTGGAGGTACGTCAATTCCGCCAGCGGCTACCTGCAGGGCCGGCGCGCCGACGGCTCCTACGTCACGCTGGTCCGCAGCACCCGGAACCAGTGGTCGACCATCATCGAGACCACCGCTGACGTTACCCGGTACCAGCGGGCCAGGTTCACCGTCACCGGCGGCGACGGGCTGGCCGGCCGGACCGTGCACGTGTGGTCCAGCGACTTCTCCCGCTCGACCGGCGGCCCGGCCCGGTGGTTCGTGCGAGGGCCGGATATCAGGCCGGTCAACGGGAAGTTCACCCTGGCCATCAGGCCCGGGTACGTCTACTCGCTCACCACCACGACCGGCCAGGGCAAGGGTACGGCGAGCGGTCCGGCGGCCCGCCCGCTGCCGCGCCCCTATCACAACGGCCTGTCTGCCGGGCACGGCGAGCCGGCCATGCTCGCCGCCCAGGACGGCTCGTTCGAGCTGGCCCCGTGCCACGCCCCGGACGGCAGCACCACCTGCGCGGAGCAGACCACGCCCGCCAGGCCGACCCTGTGGGTCGACAGCGGCCAGCGCCATCCTTACGCAATCATCGGCAACAACTGGGCCAACTACGTCCTCAGTGTGGACGTCAGGCTCCCGCAGCCCGGCTCGGCCGGGCTGATCGGCCGCTATCACGCCAAGTCCGCCTCCCACGGCAGCTACGACGCATACGTCTTCAATGCCAGCACGAACGGCACCTTCACCCTCAAGATCCGCAAGGGCGGCACCGCCGCCGACACCATCTCGGGGCAGCGCCAGCTCAAGCCCGCGACTACCATCGCGCTCAGCCACGGCCGGGCCCCGTTCGCCGCCGGCAGCTGGCACACCCTGTCGCTGTCGGTGTCCGGCACCGCGATCCGGGCCAGCATCGACGGCCGTGAGGTAACCAGCCGGACCGACTCCACCCTCGCCCGCGGCCTACCGGGCATCGAGACCGGCGGCTGGTACCCCGCGTACTTCTCCAACCTGACTGTAAGGAAGCCGTGACCAGCCGGCCGCGCGTAGCGTGGGATGGTGATCTTCACCAGTGCGCCGATCCCCGGCCCGGCGTCATGACGACGGACGGCCAGCAGCCACGGCCGCCAGGCGGCGCCGGGACGCGGCCCGGCCCGGGAGCTGGTTCCGGGCCGCTGCCGGGCCCCGCGCTCGGCCCGATGGCCGGCCGGCCCAGCTGGCAGCAACGGCAGGTCTCCCAGCAGCCAACCTGGCCCGACCAGGCCCAGGCCGACGTGGTGGCCCGCGAGCTCGCCCGGCAGCCGCCGCTGGTCTTCGCCGGCGAGTGCGATGCGCTGACGGACCGCCTCGCGGCCGTGACCCGCGGCGAGGCGTTCGTGCTGCAGGGCGGCGACTGCGCGGAGACCTTCGACGGCTGCACCGCCGACGCCGTGCGCGGCAAGCTGCAGACCCTGCTGCAGATGGCGGTCGTGCTGACCTTCGGGGCCCGGGTGCCGGTCATCAAGATCGGCAGGATGGCCGGGCAGTTCGCCAAGCCGCGGTCCGCGGCGGCCGAGGTCCGCGGCGGTACCGAACTGCCCGCGTACCGGGGCGATGCGATCAACGGCCTTGGCTTCACCGCGGCCGCCCGCACCCCCGACCCGGGCCGGATGCTGCGCGCCTACCACTGCTCCGCGGTCACGCTGAACCTGTGCCGCGCCTTCACCACCGGCGGCTACGCGGACCTGCACCAGGTGCACGCGTGGAATCAGGACTTCGTCGCGCGCAGCCCGGCCGGGCAGCGGTACGAGCGGCTGGCCGCCGAGATCGATCAGGCGCTGGCCTTCATGCGGGCTTGCGGGGCCGACCCTGATCAGCTGCGCTCGGTCGAGCTCTACTCCAGTCACGAGGCACTGGTGCTGGACTATGAGCAGGCGCTGACCAGGATCGACTCCCGGACCGGACTCCCCTATGGCACGTCAGGCCATTTCCTCTGGGTGGGCGAGCGGACCAGGGCGCCGGACGGCGCGCACGTCGAGTTCGCCCGCGGCATCCGCAACCCGATCGGGGTGAAGATCGGGCCCGGCGCTGACCCCGCCGACGTCCTCGCCCTGATCGAGCGGCTGAACCCGGACGCCGAGCCGGGACGGCTAACCCTGATCACCCGGATGGGCGCGGGCCGGATCCGCGCCGCGCTGCCGCCGCTGGTCAGCGCGGTCACCGCGGCCGGCGCCCCGGTCGCCTGGGTCTGCGACCCCATGCACGGCAACACGTTCGAGGCGCCGAGCGGCCACAAGACCCGCCGGTTCGACGACGTCCTCGACGAGGTACAGGGCTTCTTCGCGGTGCACCGCGGCCTCGGCACCCACCCGGGCGGCATCCACATCGAGTTCACCGGCGACAACGTCACCGAGTGCGTCGGCGGCAGCCACCAGATCGCCGCCGCTGACCTGCACCAGCGCTACGAGACCGCCTGCGACCCGCGGCTCAACCGCAGTCAGGCGCTCGACCTCGCGTTCACGGTGGCCGACAGCTACCGGCAGCCAGCGGCCGGCCGGGCACCCGGCGGAAGACCATGAAGATCCGAAACGGATGGCCGGGCGCCGGCCTGGCCCGCCACGCGGCCCCGGCACGTGGCGGGTGCGGGCCGGCCGCAGTGGTGCTGCGGCCGGCCGCGGACTCGCGCCGGGAGTTACCGGACGGCGCTGGCCGCCTGCTCCCAGTCCGGCCGCAGCGGCATGCCCGACCCGCCGTTCGCCTTCAGCCGGACGCCGAGCACCTGGTGCAGCTGGATCTGGTTCCGCTCGAACCCGAGCCGGGAGCCCGCCATGTACAGCCGCCATACTCGCGCGGTGCCCTCGCCTACCTCGGCGACCGCCTCGTCCCAGTGCCGGTCCAGGTTGGCGCACCAGCCGGCCAGCGTCTTGGCGTAGTGCTCGCGCAGGTTCTCCTCGTGCCGTACCTCGAAGCCGGCGTCGTGCATCAGCGAGACCAGGTAGCCGGGCGCCTCAAGCTCGCCGTCCGGGAACACGTACCGGTAGATGAAGCCGTCCGGGCGCCGGGCGGGCTCGCTGTTGTCCGTCCTGGTGATGCAGTGGTTGAGCAGCCGGCCGCCGGGCTTCAGCTTGCCGTAGAGGAACGAGAAGTAGCCGGGCAGCTGCGACTTGCCGATGTGCTCGGTCAGCCCGATGGAGCTGACCGCGTCGAAGCCGGTCTCGGTGACGTCCCGGTAGTCCAGGTGCCTGACCTCGGCCAGCTCGGACAGCCCGGCATCCTTGATCGCCTGCTGCGCCCAGGACGCCTGCTGCTCGGACAGCGTGACGCCGAGCGCGCGGACGCCGTACTCGCGGGCCGCGTGCATCACCATGCTGCCCCAGCCGCAGCCCACGTCGAGCAGCCGCATCCCGGGCGTCAGGCCGAGCTTGCGGGCGACCAGGTCGAACTTGTAGGACTGCGCCTCCTCAAGGGTGGCGTCGTCGGCCGGGTAGCAGGCGCACGTGTAGGCCATCGACGGGCCGAGTACCCATTCGTAAAAAACGTTCGAGACGTCGTAATGGTGCGAGATCGCGCTTGCGTCCCTGGCCTTGGAGTGCCGCCGGCCGGACAGCCACCGGCGGTTGACCCTGACCTCCTGCGGCGGCGGCGGTATCCGCGGCAGCAGCACCCGCGGCCCGCCGAGCTGGCGGAGCAGCCGGAGCCGCTCGGCGAAATCCATGTCCATCCGCTGCGCCTGCAGCATCCGGGCGAGTGCCGCGTACATGTCGCCCTCGACGTCGAGGTGGCCGGACACGTACGCGCGGGCCAGCCCCAGGCCGCCGGGTGACTGCGCCAGGTAGGACACCGCGGTCGGCGAGCGGACGGTGATCTTCACTGGCGAGTTCGGCGCGCCCGCCGTGCTGCCGTCGTAGGCGTGGAACTCCACCGGGGCATCGGGCCCCGCGACTTTCTCGAATACCTCGGCCAGTGCCATAGCCCCTGATCCTTTCGTCACCGCCCGCGAACGCACTTCTCGTACAGGCCGGCGAGCCGGCCAGCCGGGTCGTACTCAGCCTTGAGCGCTGCGTAGGCCGGCCCGTTATAGAGCGCCCAGAACTCCTCCTCCGGGTAGAAAGATGTCGAGTACAGCCCTTTATGCCCGCCAAGGCCGGTGACCGCGTTCTCGACGAGCCGGTTGTGATAGCCATCGGACGCCCCCGGCGGCAGCGGGACGGTTCCCCAGAAGCCGAAGTTCACGTACACCCGGTCCGGCTGCAGCGGGTACAGCGGCCACGGCGGCCCGTCGCCGGGGGCTGCGGGCCCTCCGGGTCCGGCGTGTCCCCGGGAAGCGCCGTGCCCCCCCGGGCCAGCACTGCGCAGCCGCAGCGGGCACATCCAGACCGGGCTCATCCCGACCTGGGCGGCGAAGGTCCGCAGGAACTCGGCGCCGCGCTCGACCGGGATCTCCACGTCCTGGACGACGTTCTCGTGCGGCGGCGCGCCGCGGCGGGCGTTCAGCGCCGAGTACAGCCCGAGCCGCCGGTCCAGCGCGACCAGCTTCCGGTACACGTCGGAGCGGCGGTACCGGCGCGGCCAGAGCCGCCGGATGACCGGGCGCTGCACCCCGAACGGCCGTGAGCACCAGAACCAGTCGGTGTCCCACCGCCACAGGTAATCGGCGATCGTGAGGAAGTCCTCGTGCGGGCCGCGGACGGACTGGTAGTAGACGCGTTCCCGGGTGTAGTCGCTGCGCCACGGCGCCACGTCGCTGAACGATCCGACGGTCAGGTTGAGCTCGTCCAGGCCGAACGCCGTGCCGTCGGTGAAGTCGGCCCGGTGCCCCTGGTAACTGCCGTCGGCGGCGATCGCGGCGACCGCCTGCATGCAGGCCTCCGGGCTGCCGAAGCGGAAGTGCCGCAGGTGCACGAACGGCTTGACCGGCTCAAGCTCGATCGTCAGGCTGAGCGCGTAGCCGAGCGTGCCGTAGGAATTCGGGAAGCCGCGGTACAGCGTGTCGTGCTCGCCGCCGGGGGCGGCGGTGACGACCCGGCCGTCGCCGGTGAGGATCTCCATCTCCAGCACGGACTCGTGCGGCAGGCCGTTGCGCAGCGAGCTGGACTCGATGCCGAGGCCGGAGACCGCGCCGCCGATGGTGATCGTCTTGAGCTGCGGGACGACCAGCGGCATGAGACCGTGCCGCAGGGTCGCGTCGGCCAGGTCCTCGTAGGTGGTCATGCCCCCGGCGACCGCGGTGCGCCGGTCCGGGTCCACGCTGAGCACCTGCCCGAAGCCAGACACGTCCAGCCCCGGCGACGAGGCGCCGCCGCGCCGGGGGCTGCCCTGGCCGCCGCTGAACCGGAACAGGTTGGACGTGCGCTTGGCGACGCGGACCCGGCCGCCCGCCGGGATCGCGGCGTAGTCGGCCCGCAGGCGGGCCACCGCGGCCCGGTGCGCGGCCGGTTTCTCCGCCCGCTCGGTGACGTCAGTCACAACGCCCTCCCCGGGCTCGCAGCCACATCGGCCTTCTGCGCAGAATGCGGTCAGGAGGAGAATATGGCCAAGGTGTACGCCCAGCTGGACGACCGACTCAGGAAGTTTATCCTGGCTCAGCCGATCTTCTTCGTAGCGACCGCACCATGCCTCTCGGCGGCCGGGGACGGCGGCCACGTCAATGTGTCGCCGAAGGGGTACCGGGACACGTTCGCGATCCTCGGACCGCGCACGGTGGCCTACCTTGACCTGACCGGCAGCGGCGCGGAGACGATCGCGCACCTCCGGCAGAACGGCCGGATCACGATCATGTTCTGCTCGTTCGACCGGTCTCCGAAGATTGTCCGGCTGTACGGCACCGGCCGGGTGGTGCTGCCAGCGGACCCGGACTGGCTGCCGCTCGCGGCGCACTTCGGCGACGGCACCGGCCAGCTCCCGGACGGCCAGCCCACAGACGGCCAGCCCACAGACAGCCAGCCCACAGACAGCCAGCCCGCAGACAGCCAGCCCGCGGACGGCCGGCTCGCGGACGGCTGGACCCCCAACGGCCCGCACTCCAACAGCCACAGGCCGGCCGGCCAGCTCGCGGCACGCGGCGCGGCACGCGGCAACCGGCGGGCGATCATCGTCTCCGAACTCGACCGCATCGCCGATTCGTGCGGCTACGCCGTGCCGGTGATGGAGCTTGCCGAAGAGCGTGACCTGCTCAGCCGCTGGTCAGAGAAGCGCACTCCCGAGCAGCTCGCCGATTACCGCGCCGAGCTCAACGCCGTCAGCATCGACGGCCTCCCCGCCCTCAGCTAGCCGGCTCGACCCTTGAAGCCAAACCGGCCTACGCCCGCGAACCCAAACCAGGTCACGCCCGCGGACCCAACCCGCCTCACGCCGGCCAACCCAACCTGGCTCAGCCACCCCGAACCCCAGCCCGCTCACGCCCCGAACCCTCTGGCCGGGTTCTGGCGCCCAGTCCGGTCCCGCGCGCTATAGGCCAGTCGCTAACCGCGGTTGCCATCCCCTGCCCAGCCCGGCCGCGACCACATGCACATCAACTGCAACACCATTCCCGTAAAATTCAATTCATCAATAGGCGAATTTTAGTGGTTAAGAAAAATCCGGCAGGGACCGGACAGAACTTAACCACTGATGTACCACCCTCTGGGTCAGGATGATGAACTCAGCGAATGATCACCATGGCCGGCCGGTCACGCCTGCCCGAGGCTGGCTTCTAGAGTTGGCGCATGCGGATCGCGCTGCTCAACTCTGGCCTCGGGCTGCTGGCTGCCGCCGCGCAGTTGCACACGCTCCGGCCGGATGCCGACCTGGTGCTAGCCATGGATCCGGACGGGATGCCATGGGGAGCCCGTACACCAGCCGACATCGCGCAGCGCTCGCTGGCCTGTGCCCGCGCTGCCGCGGTCTACCGGCCTGACGTGCTCGTCTTCGCTTGCAACACGGGCTCGGTGCACGCGCTCGGGGCGCTGCGAGCGGAATTCGAGCCGTCGATCCCGGTGGTCGGTACCGTGCCGGCGATCAAGCCGGCCGCAGCGGCTAGCAGCGTCGTCGCCATCTGGGCGACTGCGGCCACCACCGGCAGCGCCTACCAGCGGCAGCTCATCGCCGAGTTCGCCGCCGGGGCCCGGGTCGCCGAGGTTGCCTGTCCGGGGCTAGCCGATGCGATCCACGCCGGCCACGATGCCGCGGCCAGCGCGGCTGTGTCCGACGCGGCTGCCCGCACACCGGCCGACTGCGGCGCGATAGTGCTCGGCTGCACCGAGTACGAACTGGCCGCTGACCTGATCACCGGCGCCCTGCCTAGCGCCGCGCTGTTCGGCTCGGCGGCCGCCGTTGCCGCGCAGGCGCTGCGCAGGGTGGCGGCAGCCGCCAACGGCACCCGCGAAACTCACGGCACTCCTGATTCCGCAGCAACGAACCACCCTGCGCCCGCGCCCGCGAGCCGCGCCAGCCAGCCAGCAGCCGGGAGTGCCATGGCCGACGCCGCGCCAGCACCTGGTCAGGGCGCGGGCACGCTGCGGGTCTTGCTCAGCGGGCGGTCGTCGGGCCTGCCGCCGGCCGCATTGCGGTACCCGGCAGGCCGCCTCCTTGCCGCCATGCCCGCGGCGGCGATGCCCGGCTCATCGCCCGCGGGCGATCCGGCGGCCAGCGTGGCCGCAACGGGCGGATGAGCACGTCTAACGGCATGACCTCGCACGCAAGCCGCTGAACCCTGCCCATCGGGCAACAGTCGCTCTGGTCCGTGTGGCCAGCATCGTTACGCTGGCTCAGGAGTACGGGTGGCTAGGCGCGGGGCGGTGCATGCCCTGGCCACCTTGCGGGACGGGGGGCTGATCGTGCCCGTTCGCGGGGAAGGGTTTCTACGTCACGGAACGCGGCTGATCCGGCTTCAGGAACCCGGTGCCCGGCAGGATCAGTCCGGTCCGGCGCGACCTGATGAATGTGCACGTCGCCAGGCGCCGACGGCTAGCGATGCGCACATCCACCTGGCATGTCCGAGCGCCCCCGGGCTCGGCATGCAGAAGCCGCCGCCGAGCCGGACTCCAGCACAGCTCAACTGGGTTGCTCGGCCCGGGCGTAGCTCTCGGCAACCTCTTCTGGCGTCATCGGCAGCCGGGCCTCCGACGGCGGCACCCCCGCGTCCAGCAAATCGCCGAGCAAAAGCGCCATCGAGTAGTCCGGATCCGCGTCCAGGGCGCGCTTGATGGCGATGTTCGCCAGCGTGCCCTCGCCGGCCTGCCAGGCGGTGAACGCCAGCAGCGATGCTGGTGCCGGGACATAGCGCTGACACGCCCGGCGGACGACGTCGGTCCACAGCCGCCGGTGCGCCTCGCGGTGGTCCGGATCCATCCGGGCCCACGCATCGTCTCGCACGCGCAGATCGGTGAGCACCACGCTGAGCCAGGCGATCTGGTCGTCGCCGTCCAGTTGGCCGCCGGCGCGGTACGTGCCGATCGCCTCAAGGACCGCGCGGCGTCCGTCTTCCACGACGAGCCGCAGCAGGTCCCCGCCCTGTCCTGACTTGCGCTGCTCCCCGATCAGGACCGCAACCCGGGCGAGTGCCCGCTCGGTGGCGGCACTCATCGACTCGGCGTCCGTCCCCTTGACCGGCGACAGGGTCCGGGCCAGCGATTCCCGGTCCGGGTAGGCGGCGAGGCCCGCGGTGGCGAGCGCGGCGGCGGCGGGATGTGCCACCGAGTCGTACCGCACTCCCTCTGCCGGGCAGCAGGCAGGGTCCTTGCACAGGTAAGACCAGTAGCGGCCGTTCTCGGCGCGCAGTACCTCGCGCAGGGTCAGCCGCGCACGGCCGGCCGCGGCGCGGAGCGCGTCGGCGACTGGCGTGACTAGTGACCCGGGGCCGTAGCCAACACCGACTGCCATCGTGATCCGCTGCCGGGCGAGTATCGCCATCGCATGCCTGGCGATCTCCGCTGCCGCCGCGGCGTCCGGCGGATCCGGCAGGTCATAGCGGAAGCCAACCTTGATCCGGGCGCGCGGCGGGGCTAGCCCGATCACCACGATGCTGTTGCTCGGACGGAATCCCAGCAGGTGAGGGACGACGGCAAGGATTCCGGACGGCGAATCGACGCGGACTCGCGGCGTTGCCATCGCGGGGTCAGCCGGGCCGGCCCGCTGACGGCGCCGGGCCGGCGGACCCCCGGCTGGCCGGGCCGGGCGGCGAGTTGATGAGCCGGGCGGCCTGCGCGAGGACCCGGCGGACGACCCGCTCGGCGACTCGCCGACTGATTCGCCAATCGGGTTCGGCGACCTGCCGGACAAGGCTGCTGACCGACCAGGCGTGTCCGTAGCCGGTCTCGCCGTCTGGCCGGATGCGCCGGCTGGCTGTCGGGCCGGCTCAGCTGACTTGCGGGACGCGCTGGCCGACCTGGCGGGTGGGCTCGCCGACTTGCGGGACGCGCCGACGGGGCCAGCCGGCGGGCTCGACGGCTGACCGGACGAGGATGCTGGTTCCGGAGGAAGGTTTTCTGTCATGCGGCCAGCCTCGGAGCGGCGTGGCCTTGGGTCACCCGGTTTTCTTAGTGGGCTGGGGACAACTCTCGTTGGCCCGGGTTCCTGGCCCGGCGGGGCGGATCCGGGGCGCGGCATAGATCCGCCGCAGGGGCACTGCCTGCGGAATTGTCAGGATGACGTGGCAGCGTCGTGCACAGCGGCAGATTGCCTATAGACGAACCGGCCGGCTCAGTGCTAACGGGGACGCGGGCCCCGGGCCACGCTCCCGGTGCGCGCCGGGACCAGCGCCGCCTGCAGACGAAACCGGGCAGGCCAGCGCCATGAGGGAGGCCGGCCCGGCCACGCTTCCACCGCTCGCCCCGGCCGCACTCCACCGCGCGACGGAACCAGCGCTGCCGCTGCATGGGCACGGGCGGGGCCAGCGCCGCCGCTGGACAGGCGCGGCGGCTGGTGTTACCGGGACGCAGCGCGGAGATGTTGACCAAGAGGTCAGACTTCTGTAGCGCTGCCGCCGTCCAATCCAGCTACGGCGGCATGTGGTCACTGCCTCAAGCTGCGCCTATGCCCCAGATGGGCCGAACAGAACCAAGAATGTGCCAAGGTGTCGGAAATTTTCTTTCTTGTCAACGGGGTGCTTTTCCGGATGTGAGCGCTCACAATGCCGGTGGTGGGGTCATATCGGCGTCGTGCACGGCACGTCGATCCGCCTCCGTCACCCGCATCGAAGGGAGTATTCATGCTCAACGCCTCAAGGCGCCTGGCTGCCCGCAAAGCGGTCCGCATCGGCGCGGCGGCAGCCGTCGCGCTCGGCACGGTCGGTGCGCTCGGCATGGCCAAGGCACCCGCGACAACGGCGGGCGGCTGCCGCCCGAGCATCTCGAAGCAGTTCTTCGGCAAGGCCGTCGAGCCGTACACCGGCAAGCTGACGAGCGTCTTCCGCTATACCCTGACCAGCTGCCGCGGCATGCGGGTCAGGATCCTCACCTATGGCGCCACCCAGCAGTCGATCACGGTGCCCGGCCGCAACGGCAAGAGGGCCGACGTCATCCTTGGCTTCAAGACCCTCAAGGACTATGTCAGCGAAGACAGCCCGCCACCGCCGGCCGGCGGCGGACCGTACTTCGGCGAGACCATCGGCCGGTACGGCAACCGGATCGCCAAGGGCACGTTCCAGCTGCAGCAGTCGAACGGCCTGAAGACCTACACCCTGCCTATCAACAACAACGGCAACAGCCTGCACGGCGGGTTCGTGGGCTTCGGCAACCACATCTGGTCGGCGCGCATCGTGCATGTCCGCGGCGCGGCCGCGGTGGCCATGACACTGGTCAGCCCCAACGGCGACGAGGGCTCGGCATTCGAGCCGAGCTGCAACTGCACCGGCTACCCGGGCACGCTCACGCTGACCGTCACGTTCGCGCTGAACAACAGCAACCAGCTGTTCATGCACTACCACGCCACCGTCAAGGGCCAGAACACGGTGATCAACTTCACCAACCACAACTACTTCAACCTGGCCGGCGAGGCCTCTGGCGCGACCTACGGCCAGCTCGTGCAGATCAACGCCAACAAGTACAACACCACCAACGCCACCCAGATCCCGAACGGCACCGTGCCCGTCGCCGGCACGCCGTTCGACTTCAGGACGCCGCACACGATCGGCTCGCGGATCAACCAGAACAACCAGCAGCTACTGATCGCTCAGGGCTACGACCACAACTGGGTACTGAACAAGACCGGTCCGACCATGTTCGGCCTGCGGCTGGCCTCGCACGCGTGGGACCCGAGGAGCGGGCGCGAGCTGACCGTATGGACCGACCAGCCCGGCGTTCAGTTCTACAGCGGTAACTTCCTCAACGGAACATTGGTTGGGATCAGCAACCACATCTACCGGCAGAGCGCCGGGTACACCTTCGAGACGCAGCACTTCCCGGACTCGCCGAACCAGCCGCAGTTCCCGTCCACGGAGCTGAAGCCCGGCCAGGCATTCAACTCGACAACCATCTACCAGTTCTCCAGCTAGCGCGGAACCCAGGCCGGCGCCGGCCCGCCCGAGGGCGGGCCGGCGCCGGCTGCTGTGCACCGCAGGTCGCCGCCACTGCGCGTGCCGCCGCTTCCGCGGTACCGGCCCGCCCAGCGCCCGCCCGCTCCGGGCTGGCCCGCTGAGTGCCGGCCCGCCTAGGGCCGGCCCGCCCAGGGCCGGGCCCGCCCAGCGCCGGCCCGCTCAGTTGCGCTCGGGCAGCTGACTCTCCAGGAATCTGGCGACCAGGCCACGGATCACGGTCGCCATCGAGAAACCGTGCTCCGCGCACCATTCCCGCAGCTGGGCATGCTGCTGCGCGGGGAACCTGACCGGCACGACCTGCTGCGCGGTCGGCGGCATCCCGCGGCCTGGCTGCCCGGCCGCGGAAAGCTGCAGGGCGTGCAGTTCCGCGGCGTGCTGGCTGGCCCGCACGCCGAGCGTCCACTGCCGGGACAGTCCGGGGCGCTGCCGCAGCAGCCAGGTCAGCACCAGATCACGCTGGTCCGCCGGAAGCTGGCCGACGGCCTGGACCAGCAGGCTCACCGGGTCGTCGGCCGCCGCGATGGGATCCAGCCTCGGGCCCAGGTCAGTTTCCTCCGGTACGGCACCAGCAGCGGAGCCGGCTCCCCGGCAGAAGCCGCTGCTCCGGCAGGATCCGCTGCTCCGGCAGGACGGGACGCCGCGCCCGCCGCGGAAGTCTCTGCGGGGTCAGGAACGTCCGGGTCAGGCGGTGATGTAGTCATGGCATTCCCCGTACGGCGCAGATAGCGATCATGTGGCAGGCACGGCACAGAGATATTGCCTGCGATACCGCAGAGATACCACGATATCGGCGAGGCATCAAGGCGCCCGGCTACAGGGCGACTCCAAGCAGGGCATCGACTGTGTCCCTGACCAGCGCCGCGCCGGCCGCGGGCGAGCCGGCCAGCACCGCGGTCACCCACTGGTCGACGGCGGCCAGCGCGCCGGGGGCGTCCAGGTCATCGGCCATCCGCTCGCGCACGGCCGCCAGCACCACTGCGGCCTCGGCGGCCTCCGCGGCCGCTTCCGCAGCCGGCACCGCGGCCTCCCCGGCCGGCTCTACCGTTTCCGCAGCCGGCACCGCGGCGTCCGCGGACACGGCGCGGCGCCAGCGGGCCAGCCGGTCCGCCGCGGCGGCCAGTCCCGCATCGGTCCAGTCCCAGTCCTGCCGGTAATGGTTAGCCAGGATCGCCAGCCGGATCGCCATCGGGTCGACCCCGGCAGCCCGCAGGGCGGACACGAACACCAGGTTGCCCAGCGACTTGGACATCTTCTCCCCGCCGAACCGCACCATCCCGGCATGCGCATAGCGGCGGGCGAACACCGGGCCGCCGCCCGCCGCCACCCGGGCGTGCGAGGCGCTCAGCTCATGATGCGGGAACACCAGATCGGTCCCGCCCGCCTGGACGTCGAACACGGCGCCCAGGTACTCCGTCGCGATGGCCGCGCACTCAACGTGCCAGCCGGGGCGGCCCGCGCCGAACTCCGAGTCCCAGCACGGCTCCCCCGGCCTGGCCGCGAGCCAGACCAGCGCGTCCAGCGGATCCTTCTTCCCGGGCCGGGCCGGGTCGCCGCCGCGCTCCGCGGACAGCTCGATCATGGTGGCCGGGTCGAGCCCGGACACCGTGCCGAAGGCCGGATCCGACGACCGGGCAAAGTACACATCGCCGTCCAGGTCATAGAGCGCGCCATGGCCGGCCAGCGCCTGGTTGAACCGCTCGATGATGGCCAGCGCCTCGACCGCCCCGACGAAGCTGGCCGGAGCGAGCACGCGCAGCGCCGCCATGTCGTCGCGGTACCGGTCGATCTCGCGCCGGGCGAGGTGCTGCCAGTCTTCGCCGTCCCTCGCCGCGCGCTCCAGCAACGGGTCATCGACATCGGTGACGTTCTGCACGTAGCTGACCTCATGCCCGGCATCGCGCCACGCGCGGACCAGCAGGTCCCAGGCCATGAATGTCGCCGCGTGCCCGATATGAGTGGCATCGTAGGGGGTTATCCCGCACGCGTAGAGAGTTGCCCTCCGGCCGGCTGCCGCCGCCGCGAGCTGGCCGCTGGCAGTGTCCCAGATCCGCGGCTCCAGGCCGTGTCCGGGCAGATCGGGAACGCTCGCGGAGCGCCAGGATTCCATGAACGCCAGGCTACCGAGCAACCGCCGTGCTGGCGTCCCCGGCCGGTCTGGCCTGCTCGAACGCGTAGGCCAGGGCGAGCAGCCGGGGCTCGCTCCAGGCCGGGCCCATGAAGGAGACGCCGACCGGAAGGCCGGAGACGAAACCGGCGGGCACCGAGACGGCGGGGTAGCCGGCCACGGCGGCGGGCCCGGACGTGCCGAACACATGATGATCGCCGAGCACGTGATCGGTCAGCCATGCCGGGCTGCCGCTCAGCGCCAGCACAGCATCGAGCTTGTGCGCTTGCAGCGCCCCGTCCAGCGCGGTCGTGGCCAGCCGGTTCGCCTCGCCCCGCGCCGCCAGGTACGCCTCGTCCGCGAGGTCGCCGCTGGTCGCCTCGGACTGCTCGAACAGCTCCTGGCCGAAGACAGTGAGCACGGCGGATCCGTTAAGAGCGTTAAAGGAGATCAGTTCGGCAAGCGAGCCCGGATGGCTGCCCGGCAGCGCGCCCAGGTAAGCGTTCAGGTAATGCTTGAACTCGTGCAGCAGGGCGGCGAACTCCGGCTCGCCGATCTTGTCGGCGTCCGGGAACGCCACCGGGTCGATGACCTCGGCACCGCGGGAGCGCAGCAGCGCCACCGCGGCATCCAGCAGCGCCACCGTGGCCGGCCCGGCCGCTGCCGAGCCGTCACGCCACACCCCGAGCCGCGCGCCGGCCAGCGCGGCCGGGTCGAGGTAGCCGGCGTAGTCGTCCGGCTGGCGGCCGGCCCGGCCGGTCGCGGCGTCGGCGGGATCCGGGGCGGCCAGGGCGCCGAGCAGCGCGGCCGCGTCGGCGACCGAGCGGGCCATCGGGCCCGCGGTGTCCTGGGCCGGCGAGATCGGCACGATGCCGGTCCGGCTGACCAGGCCAAGCGTCGGCTTCACGCCGACGATGCCGCAGGCGCTCGCCGGGCTGATGATCGAGCCGTCGGTCTCCGACCCGATCGCGAGCGGGGCGAGCCCGGCGGCGACCGCGACGGCCGAGCCGGAGCTTGAGCCGGACGGATTGCGGCCCGTTCCGTGCGGGTTGACCGCCTGGCCGCCCAGCGTGCTCCAGCCGCTGCTCGACCGGGGCGACCGGAAGTTCGCCCATTCGGACAGGTTCGCCTTGCCCAGGACTATCGCGCCGGCCGCGCGCAGTCCGCTGACGAGGAAGGCATCGCCGCTCTCGGCGCCGGCGCAGCGCCGGCGAGCCGGCCGTGGCAGGCATGCCCCGGACGCTGACGTTGTCCTTGATCAGCACCGGGATGCCCGCCAGCGGCCTGGCCCCGTTCGCGGCCGGGCCGGCCGCGGCGGCCGGGGGATGGCCGCCGGCGCTGGCCCTGGCCTGGTCACTGGCGGCCGCGTCGGCTGCGGCCGACTCGCTCACCGTGATCACGGCGCGCAGGGCCGGATTCAGCCGCTCGATCCTGGCCAGGTAGAACGCGGTGAGCCCGGCCGAGGTCTGCTGGCCCGACGTGATGGCGCGCTGCAGATCGGCGGCGGTGGCGGTAGCCGCGTCAAGGCCCGTTCCGGGGATGGTCTCGCTCAGGGAGCCTGATTCCATGATCGAAGAATAGTTGAACGGCCAATCAGCACAAGGGCCCGCGAGCCGCGGCGCGCCACCTCCGGTGAGAACCGGCGGGGGCCACCTTCAGGCCGGGCGCCGCCTGGCTGTCGCCAGGCCGGGCGCCGCCAGGCCGGGCGCCGCCAGGCCGGGCGCCGCCAGGCCGGGCGCCGCCAGGCCGGGCGCCCCCAGACCGGGCGCCCCCAGACCGGGCGCCGCCAGACCCGGCGCCGCCAGACCGGGATCAGCCTGGCGGCCTATGCACAGGTCTGTTAGCCCGCAGCTACGGCGACGATCTCATCAGCAGGGCCGCCGACCTGGGTCCAGGACGCCCCCAAGCTGTCGTACCGCCAGACCGCCGCACCGGCCGCGCGGGCCCGCGTCATGCCGTCGTTGCGGAGCCGACCCGGCGGGCAGCGCGGACCCGGCTGAGCAGGGCGGCCGCGGCGGCTCCGGCCAGTGCGGCTCCGAGCGCGATCAGCGCGATCTGCCAGGCAGCCATGCCACCCGAGGCGATCACGCGGACGGTGGTCGGCGGCAGCTGCCGGGCCGGGGCGGTGCCGCTCTGGCCGTACGGGATCGAGGCAAAGGCGGCCGGAGCGGCGGTGGCGGATGCCAGCAGGCCGCAGGTGACGAACTCAGCGGCGATGGCTATGCCCATCGCCGCGCCGCGCTGCTCGGCTGCGCGGGTCCTGGCCGGCCCAGTGCTTGCCGGGCCTGCTGCAGGGGTGCCCGGCGGCGGTTCGCATCCTGCGGCACGTCGATGATGCCGTCGTCCTGGCTCCGGGCCGCGTAGGCGGCCCACAAGGTCACGGCATCGGCCCAGCGCCGGGTCGCGGCGCACAGGTGCCCGCAGCTGTCCAGGCAGTTGAGCAGGCCGGTCGGATCGCCCATCTGGGTCGCAATCTCAAGCGATTCCCGCAGATGCGCTCCCGCCTCGGGAATGCGGCCCGCCAGCCGGTCCATGTCCGCCATCCGGCCCAGGCAGGATGCCTGGCTGCGCCGGTCACCTGCCCGCCGCGCTTCAGCCAGCCCATCCGTGCAACGTTGCCAGGCACCTGCCACGTCGCCGGCTTCGAGCAAGACCAGTATGAGGAAATCGTTGCCGCGCCGGGCGATCCAGCCGGGAATGCCCGCCGGGCCGATCCGCTCGGCTCGCCGCGCCCAGGCCAGGGCCGCCGCCGGGTCACCTGAGTAGTACGTGCCGAGGCTGAGGTTCTGCAACGCCAGCGCTTCCCCAGCCGGGTAGCCGATTTCCCGGCCGAGAGCCACCGCGCGATGGGCGTCCTCGATTCCCTCAGCGACCCGGTTGAGGTTCACCAGGGCGACCGACCGGCCTGCCAGCGCGGCTACGAGCACGGGGGCGGGTTCCCGGTCCGCCACGCCGTCACGTACGGCGTCGAAGTACTCGACGGCCAGTGCGAATTCGCCGATGGCGTGAGCAGCCTGGCCGAGCCAGTAGTGCACGGCGCACCACTCATCGCTGCCTGGTGCGGCGTGCCCGGCGGAGTCGCGCAGCAGCGGGTAACCCTCCAGGAGGCGGCCACGCAGCTTCCACCAGGGCGCGAGGGAGATCACCAGGCGGAGAGCGGCGTGCGGGTCATGGTCCAGCGCCCAGCCAAGACCCTGGCGGATGGTGGCATCCTCGGCGTCCAGCCAGCGGTCAGCGTCCAGTTCTCCCGCGCTGGCCTGCGTTCCGGCGGCCTGTTCCGCCACCTGCAGCGCGTATTGCGCCAGTGCGGCAGCCGCCGCGGGCATTTCCCCGGCATCGGCTAGCCGTCCCGCCCCGTACGCACGCAAGGTGTCCAGCATCAGGTAACGGGCCCGGCCATCCGGCCCGGTCCGCGGCGGGACGAGCAGTGAGCAGTCCACCAGGCGCAGCACCACCGGCCCGGCCGCGGGCCCGGCCACCGCTTCGGCACCCTCCAGCGTGAATCCCGCGGGGAACACAGAGACCCGGCGGAAGACCTCCCGCTCCTCGCCGCCCAGCAGCTGGTAACTCCACTCAACGGTGGCCGCCAGCGACTGGTGCCTGGCCGCCGCCAGCCGGTCAGCGCCGACCAGCAACCGGAACCCGTCATCCAGGCGGTCAAGCAACTGGGCCACGCCGAGCGCCTCCACCCGTGCCGCGGCCAGCTCAATCGCCAGCGGCATCCCGTCCAGCCGCCGCACCAGCCGCGCCACCAGCGGGCCGGACTCGCCGCTCAGGGTGAAGTGCGGGTCGGCCTGACGGGCCCGGTCGGCGAACAGGGCCACCGCATCAGACCCTGCGGCCGCATCGCCGGGTCCGGACAGCGCCAGCGGCGGCAACCGGTACCGGGTCTCCCCGGCCACCCCGACCAGCTCCCGGCTGGTCGCCAGGATCCGTACGTCATCGGCGGCCGGAAGCACCGCCCCGCATAGTCCCGCCACGGCGGCGATGACGTGCTCGCAGTTATCCAGCACGATCAGCAGCTGCTGCCGTGCCAGCACCCTGGCCAGCGAATCCGACACCGCCTCCGCGGCCCGCTCGCTGATCCCAAGTGCCGCGGCTACCGCGGCCGGCACCCGCGCCGGGTCCGTGACGGCCGCAAGCTCCACCAGCCACGCCCCGTCAGCGAAGTCGCCCGCTACCCGCCGGGCCACCTCGCCGGCCAGCCGGGTCTTGCCCACCCCGCCCGGCCCCGTCACCGTCACCAGCCGGCCGTCCGCCAGCAGGCCGGCGACCTCGTCAACCGCACCGGCCCGGCCGATGAAACTCGTCAGCGAGGGCAAGAACCCATGCGCTGTCGCCGCTGCGCGGTCGCCATCGGCCCCCACGAGGTCACCCTATCCACCGGGCCGGGCTCGGGGCGGATCACGCAGGGCTGGTGGACGGCTCGGTCAGCTATCCGGCAGGCCCGGGATTACCTGTCAGGCAGGGCCGGTCCCTGGCGGTCAGCGGAGCGTAGATCAGCACCGACGGGTTCTCGAACACGCGGCGGTACCGCGCCGCGTCGGACCGGAAGCCGGCCAGGTCGGCGGCCTGGCCGAACCGGTAAAGCACGATGTACCTGACGTGCTGGTCGGCCAGGATGCCGTCCACCTGGCAGCTGGCCGGGTGCAGCAGCACCTGCCGGGAATCGAGCAGCGGCGCCTTGCCTGCTGTCGGCAGCGACCGGGGATGCGCGATCCGGAACGCACTGTAGGACTGCAGCCCGGTGTACCCGCCCATGGCCAGCACGGCGCGGTTGGTGATGCCGGAGTTCATCGCCGGGGTCGAGATGATCGTGCCGCCGTTGTTGTGCTGCCGCAGCCACGCCCCGGCCGCCGCGACCTGCGGATCCAGGATGCCGCTATGCACCGGGTGGGTGTCCGCCTGCAATGCCCGGAACGCCTGCAGCCCCGTTATCAGCAGTACCGCCGCGGCAGCCAGCGCGGCCAGCCCGGCGGCAGCGCGCCCGGCTGGCCGGGCTGCCCGGCCGGCCGCCTGCCAGCGCGCGCCCGCCAGCGACTGCAGCACCAGCCCGGCCCCGAGCGCGCCGAGCACCGAGAGCGGGCCGCCGAGATCCCGCTCGAACCGCTGCGGGAAGCCATCCGCCGCGGTCCGGCTGCCCGCGTACATCGCCGCGCACCAGAGCACCAGCGTCGCCGCGATGAGCACCTGGCCGGGCCGGCGCAGGTACCGGATCCCGGCCAGCAGCGCCGCCAGGCCGAGGACACCCAGCCAGACCACCGACGACGACAGCGCCGTCAGCACGTGCGGCACGCCGAGCACCGGCTGGCTGCCGAGCGCGATGCTCACCGCGTTGGACGCCCCGCCGGCCCGGCGCCGGATTTGCCCGGCAGGTAGGTGTACGCCGCATAGCCGAGCGAGAGCACGCCGAGCGACGCCAGCCCGAGCGCCAGCGCCCGGGCCAGCCGCGGGGTATCCGGATCCCGGCGGCGCGCCAGCAGGTACGCCCCGGCCGCCACCGCCAGCGCAGCCAGCAGCAGCGCGAGATAGAGGCTCGCCACCGAGTGGTATGCCACCACGGACGCGCCGGTGACGGCGACCAGCGCGGCGGACCGGGCCGACGGCGACGCCAGCAGCGTGACCACCGCGGCGATCAGCATGACCAGCAGGAAGTACGCGGCCGTCAGGTCCGGGTAGCGGCCCTCGGCGAAGCTCGCGTACGGTCCGCGCAGCACCAGCCCGGACAGTGCCGCCGCGGCCAGCCCGTATTCCCATCCCCACAGCCTGGTGGCCAGCGCGTAAGCGGCCAGGGCGGTGAGCACGAGCAGGGCGGGGGCGAGCACCGGGAACAGCGCCAGCGGGCTGAGCCCGGATACCCGGCAGATGACCGCGGTCAGCGACGAGAATCCCGGCGGGTAGATCAGGTAGCTGGCGTACCCGCCGTGGGCGAGCATCTGCTCGGCCATCACCGCGTGCGAGAACTGGTCGCTGCCGCGGAGGTAGGGCCAGTCGTGCCGGACCGGGCCGGCGTACGCGCGTACCGCCGTCAGGGCCAGGATGACCGCCAGCACCGGCTCGCGCAGCATCATGCCCGGCGGCCGCGCCCGGCCAGCCCCCGCCTGCCCGGCGCCAGCCTGCCCGGCGCCGGGCTGCCCTGGCCCGGCCTGCCCTGGCCCGGCCGCCGCGGCCCCGGGTTCCGCGGTCCCGGGTTCCGCGGTCCCGGGTTCCGCGGCCGCGGTCCTGACCGCGGCCAGCGCCCCGGCGGCGGCGAGCGTGATCAGGGTGGCCAGCAGCAGCCACCACCGGGCCGTGACGCCGAGTGCCGGGGCCAGCGCCAGCCCGAGTCCGGCCGCGAGCAGGACCAGCGTGGGCATGTCCCGGATCGCGGCGGGCCGGGGCAGCGCCGGGCCGGCCCCGCGCGGCGCCCCGCGCAGCGCCAGGGCCAGCGCGCCGGAGCCGAGCACGACCGCGATCGCGACGATCGCCACCAGCAGCGTGACGCCGGTAGCGAACAGGCGCGCCTGGATCACCGCGAGCACCGGCACGGTCGCCATCGAGATGGCCGCGGAGTACGCCAGCCGCTCCCCCAGGCCGCCTGCCGGGCGCAGGAAGCCTGCCCAGAAGTACCCGGGCAGCACGCCCGCGGCCAGCGCCCCGAGCGAAGCGCGCGCAAGATCCGCAAGCAATGGCCACCACCGGTAACGGATTGAACCGCGAACTCAAGGCCGGCTGCCCGGCCGAGTCAATGTGCTGAGTCATCCGGACCTTACACCCGCCTGGTCCTAGACTTCCCGGGTGACCATGAGCATCGGCAGCCTTGTTACCGTGGCCGCGCTCGGCCGGCCCGACCTGCTGGCCCCGGGCGTGGCCGCCGCGCTGTCGGCGGCCGACGGCTCGCTGCCGGCGGACGCCGTCGGCGTCGCCGAGATCGATCCCGGGCTGGCCGACACCGTGGCGTTCTGCGAGCGGTATGACGTGGCGCTGGCCGAGTCGGCGAACTGCGTGGTCGTGACCGGCCGCCGGGACGGCGAGCCGAGGTTCGCCGGGTGCGTGATTCTCGCCACGACCAGGGCCGACGTCAACGGCGTGGTCCGCCGCCACCTTGATGTCCGCAAGGCGTCGTTCGCGCCGGTGGATCTCGCTGTCGCCGAGACCGGCATGGAGTATGGCGGCATCACCCCGATCGGGCTGCCGCCGGGCTGGCCGGTCTTCGTGGACGCGGCGGTCGCCGCGGCGCCGCGGGTGGTCGTCGGCAGCGGCGTCCGGCGCTCCAAGCTGTCGCTCCCCGGCGAGGTGCTCGGCCGGCTGCCCGGCGCGCTGGTGATCGAAGGTCTCGGCCGCTGACGGCAAACCGGTAAAACCGGCAACCAGGATTAACGGATCCTCCGATGGCCGGTCGCTGCCCGCTCTCGCGGGTGCGAGCACGGCGAAGGCGGGCGGCCCGGACGCCAGGATTAGCTAAGGCAGCCAGGACACCTTGCCGTGCAGCGCGGCGTAACCGACGAACGCGACCGTGTCGATCAGGGTGTGCGCGATGATCATCGGCGTGACCCGCCCCCACCGCCGGTACAGGATCCCGAAGATGATGCCCATCGCGGCGTTGCCGAGGAACCCGCCGAAACCCTGGTACAGGTGGTACGAGCCGCGCAGCACGGCGGCGAACAAGATCGCGTGCCACGGCTTCCAGTCCAGCTGATCCAGCCTGCGCAGCAGGTACCCGATGACCAGGATTTCCTCCAGGATGCCGTTCTGCGCGGCGTTCAGGATCAGCACCGGGATCCGCCACCAGATCGCTGGCAGGTCCTCCGGCACGACGTTCAGGCTGATCCCGAGCTTGTAAGCGGTCAGGTACAGGGCCAGCCCGGTGCCGCCGATGAGGGCGGCGAGCGCAGCGCCGCGGACGGCGTCCCTGGCCGGCTGGCTCGCGTCCAGGCCCATGTCCGACGGGGTCTCGCCGGACCGCGCCATCAGGTAGATGACAAGAGCCACCGGCGCTAGTCCCTGCGCGACGCCGACGAGCTGCAGGATCAGGTCCAGCAGGGGGCGGCCCGGGGCCAGCGTGCCGACCAGCAGCGCGTGCTGCTGACGCAGCGCCTGCGGCGCGGTCAGGGATCCGATCAGCTCGATTAGCGCGTTCAGGCCACTGGCGCCTAGTGAAACGGCAAAGACTACGAAGATCTCCCAGCCCATCAGCCGCCTGGGCGGCAGGCTTAGGCCGGTCTCCTCCCGCAGCGCCACGTCTGGACTCTAGCCGGTGCTGGCCGCGGGCCTGCGTGCCCCGGCGGGTGCGGCCAGCAGGAAGGCCCTGCTCGGCACTCCGGCGCGGGGCGCCGCGAGGGGGGACGCCGGCGGGCGGAACGCCGGCGCCGGGAACGGGGACGGGACCCGGGCCGAACACAGCACGCACGACCCCGCCACCGGCAACGGGAGCGGGACCCGGGCCGAACACAGGGACCGGGATCTGCCGCCGGGGCGGGATCAGGGCGGAACGCAGCACGCGGGACCGCGCGGGGGCGCGGAGCTCGGCGGAAGGCAGGACGCGAAGCCGGAACGCAGGACGCGGGACCGCGCCGGGACGCTGCAACCGGGCCGAACACAGGGACCGGGATCTGCCGCCGGGCGCGGGATCAGGGCGGAACGCAGCACGCGGGACTGCGCGGGACCGCGCGGGGCGCGAAGCTCGGCGGAAGGCAGGACGCGAAGCCGGAACGCAGGACGCGGGACAGGGCAGGGGGCGATCCGCACGAGAGGCGATGACGGGCATAAGCCAGCCGACGGCGCGAATGATGCTGGCCGGCCGACAGCCGACCAGGCCCGCGCGCGATCAGGCGCGACCCGGTTGCTCGGCTCGCCCCACCGGGTGCCGCTCGCGCGGCCGCCACAGCCGGACGTCGTGGACAGCCCGCGGGCGGCGGGGGACGGGCGGGTGCCGGACGGGCGCGGGCCGCGGGCGGCGAGCTGCCGCGGGCCGCGGGCTGCGGGCCGGCGCCAGCCGGGCCGGCTGGCGGCGCGGCCAGTAGCCCGGCAGCTTGCGCTGCTGGGGTGTTACCTGGCCGCCGGGATCGCGGCGACCTGGCCCCGGGCCGGGTACCTGACCGGCCGGGTGCCGGCCGTCCGGGACCTGTCGAGCTACATCTGGGACCTGTGGTGGGTGGCACACCAGGTCGTGCACCTAGCCAATCCGTGGTTCACCCGGCAGCTGGCCGCGCCTGCCGGGATCCAGCTCGGGTTCGACACGACGATGCCGCTGGCCGGGCTGCTGATGGCCCCGGTCACTCTGGCGGCTGGCCCGGTGGCCTCTTTCTTCTTGCTGACGGTCGCGATGCCGGGACTGGCCTGCTACCTGATGTACCGGGCGGCGCGGCTGTGGCTGCGGCCGGCCTGCGCGATCGCGGCCTGCCCGCTGTTCGGGCTGTCGTCGATGCTGGCCTGGCAAGACTGGTATCACCTCAACATCGCGGCGGGAACCCTGGCGCTGCCCATGACGATGGAAGCCGCCGTCCGGCTGCGGCGGCGGCCAGGGCGCCGCCAGGCTGTCATCCTGGGCGCAGTGCTCGGCGCATCGCTGCTGGTAAACCAGGAATCCGCGATCATGGCGCTGATCTTGGCCGTTACGGTGCTCATCCCGTGGCTGGCTCGCCGCCCGGGCCGCCCGGCGGGGCCCGCCCCGCTGGCCCGGCTCGCCCTGCTGGCGCTCGGCGCCCTGGTCGCGATCCTGATCGCCAGTCCCCAGCTGGCCGCCATGGCCCAGCAGGCCGCTGCGGGTGGCGCGAGCGCCAGCCCGCACTTACTCGCGGCCAATTATGGCCGTTACGGTGCTCAGCTGCCCGGGCTGTTCGGGCCATCACCGCGGCTGGCCGGCTTCGGGCTGCCCGGCCTGCCCGCGGCCGATCAGTACCAGCAGCCAACTGAGGGCGTGCCGGTATTCGGCCTGGCGCTGACCGCCCTCGCCATCACCGGGCTGGCCGTTTCCCGGCGGCGGCGCAGCGCCTGGTTGCTGGCCAGCTGCTGGCTCGGCTGCGCGGCCCTGGCACTCGGCAGCACCCTGCGCATCGGCGGCAGCCAGTACCTGCCGCTGGCCGGGACATGGGACGGCGCGCGGGTGTCGCTGGCGCTGCCGTATTCCTGGTTCATCCGGATTCCGGGCATGTCGGCGTTGCGTGAGGCGGACCGGCTGGCCCTGACCGGCCTGGTCCCGGCCGCGCTGCTGGCCGGGGCGGCGGTGGACTGGCTGTCCGGCCAGCTGCGGCCGGCCGTGGCCGGCCTGCGCGGTCTCCGCTGGCTGGCCGTAGCCGGGCCGGGTGACCGTCGGCGGCCAATCGGCGCGGGGGCGCGTCACCTTCCGCTGCCGGACACCACCGGGGCCGCTGGCCAGCCGCGGCGACCTCCGGCCCGGGTCCGAACGCGCGGCCGCCTGCCAGCGGCCGCGGCCATGCTGC
This sequence comes from uncultured Actinomycetes bacterium, assembly GCA_963786975.1. GTDB lineage: Bacteria > Actinomycetota > Actinomycetes > Streptosporangiales > Streptosporangiaceae > Palsa-506. Next base: position 136,792 of record CAWBBE010000002.1, read on the forward strand.
TCGCGGTTATCCTGCTTCCGCTGGCAGCCCTTGAGGCCGGCTGGTCCGGGCAGCCTTTCCGCGCCGCGATGCCCGCTGCGGTGCCCGCCCTTGACCGGCCGATCGCCGCTGACCGCTCCGGCTCGATCGTGCTGGACCTCCCGTTCGGGCTGCGCGGCGGCCTGCCGCTGTACGGCAAGCCGATCTCGGCCAGGGCGCTGCTGCTGGCGACCGCTGACGGTCATCCGCGGGCGATCTCCTATACCTCCTGGGTGCCGGCGCCGACCGCCGCCGCCATCACCGCGCACGCCTTCTACCGGCGGCTGATCGCGGCCCAGCGCGGGCTGGGCAGCTCGCCGCAGCAGCAGTCAGCCGCCCGGCTGGACGCCAGCCGGATGGGCATCGGCTGGGTAATCGAGTGGAACCGGCCAAGGCCGGCCGTCAGCCGCTATCTGGCGGCGACCGGGTTCCGCTTCAGCTACCGGGCGGACGGGGTCGCCGTCTACCGGCCCGGCTGACCCTGACCCTGCCCTGACCTTGGCCCAGCCCGTCCGCTGTGTCCGATTCATCCTGTTCCGGGCAGAGCAGGCGGCGTCCGCCAACCCGTTGAAACCGGAGTTCAACGGCACCCAACCCGTTGAACTCCGGTTTCAACGGGTTGCTGGCGGGCCGGGACCGGGTAGCGGCCGGCGGCCCGGGTGGTGGGCGACAGCGGGGCGGGCGGGAGCGGGGCGGGGTGATCTTGCGCTGAAACTGATTCGCTGAGGGTATAGACGGAGTGTATACGTCCGGCGTATGCTCACGGTCATGAGCGTTCCCCTTACTTTGCTCGGTCTGCTGGAGCGTGAGCCGAGTCATGGCTATGACCTCAAGCGCGACTACGACGCCTACTTCGGCAGGGGCAAGCCGCTGTCGTTCGGCCAGGTCTACGCGACCCTGGCCCGGCTGTCCCGGGACGGCAAAGTGATAGCCGGGCAGGAGCCGGGCGACGGGCCGGACCGCAAGCGCTATGTCATCACCGAGGCGGGCGTGACCGAGTTCGAGACCTGGCTGACGGAGCCGGTCGAGGCCGAACCGCACCTGCAGACCGTGCTGTTTACCAAGGTGGTGCTGGCGCTGATGCTGGGCCGCCCGGCCGAGCAGTACCTCGACGCCCAGCGCGGCACCCACCTGCAGCGGATGCGCGAGCTGACCGATCTCAAGCAGGACGGCCAGCTAATCGACGGCCTGCTAGCCGATCACGGCCTGTTCCACCTGGAAGCCGACCTGCGCTGGATCGACATGACCGCGGCGCGGCTAGGCGCGCTGGCGCAGGTAGTGCGCCCGTCAGCGGCGGAAACGAGCCCCGGGAGTGACCGGTGACCCCGCCCGGCAGCGCGGTCAGCGCGGCCGCCGTTTCCGCCGCGTCCGCCCCGCAAGGATGCCTGATCGAGGCACGGGACGTGGTCTTGTCGTTCGGCCAGACACCGGCGCTGCGCGGTGCCAGCATGTCGGTGGCCGCCGGGGAGATCCTGGCCGTGATGGGCCCGAGCGGGTCGGGCAAGTCAACCCTGCTGCACTGCCTGGCCGGCATCCTGACCCCCGACGCCGGCGAGGTCTGGTTTGACGGCCGCCGGGTCGACGCGCTGGGCGAGACCGAGCGCAGCGCGCTGCGGCGCGACCGGTTCGGGTTCGTTTTCCAGTTCGGGCAGCTTGTTCCGGAGCTGACCGCCGAGGAAAACGTCGCCCTGCCGCTGCTGCTGGCCGGGGCTCGCCGGGCCGCGGCCCTGGCCGATGCCCGGCCGTGGTTCAGGCGGCTCGGCCTGGACGGGCTGGAGCAGCGCAGATCCGGTGAGCTATCCGGCGGCGAGGCCCAGCGGGTCGCGCTGGCCCGCGGCCTGGTCGCCCGGCCCGAGATCCTGTTCGCCGACGAGCCGACCGGCTCGCTGGACTCGCTCACCGGCGAGCATGTCATGAAGCTGCTGACCGCGGCCGCCCGCGAGCAGGGCACCACCGTGGTCCTGGTCACCCACGAGCCCCGGGTGGCCGCCTACGCCCGCCGCGAGGTCATCGTCCGGGACGGCAAGGTGACCTCGCTCTCGCCGGACCGGGCCGGCTCATGATCCGCTTCGGCCTGCGGCTGACCCTGCGCGGCGGCCGGGAGTCCGGTGTCCGGCTGGCGATCACCGCGCTAGCCGTGGCGCTGGGAGTCGGCATGCTGCTGATCACCCTGGCCGGCGTCAACGCCGTCAATTCGCAGAACGCCCGGTACGCATGGTTCAGCACCGGGGTGGCCGGCACCAGCTCGCCTGCCGGTCGTCCGCCGGTCCAGGGAGCACGCCCGCGGGCACGGCCGCGCCGGCGCCGGACCCGCTGTGGTGGCTGCTCAGCGCCGATGATTTCGGCGGCCCGCTCATCGCCCGGGTCGATGTCGCCGCCACCGGGCCCCGCTCACCGCTCCCGCCCGGGATCCCGCGCGTGCCCGGGCCCGGGCAGTTCTACACCTCACCGGCGCTGGCCCGGCTGCTCCGCTCCACCCCGGCCAGCCAGCTCGGCGATCGCTTCCCAGGACGCCAGATCGGCATCATCGGCCCGGCAGCGCTGCCGGCCCCGAACACCCTGATCATCATCATCGGCCACACCGCCAGCCAGCTTTCCCGCATCCGCGCCGCCGAGAAGGTCACCAGCATCGCCAGCACCGTGCCCAGCAGCTGCGGTGCGGATAACTGCCTGCTCAACGTCGGCGTCAACGCCAACGGGATCGACCTCATCCTGTCGGTCGTCGCACTGGCGCTGCTGTTCCCCGTGCTCATCTTCATAGCCGCGGCGACCCGGCTGTCGGCGGCACGCCGCGAGCAGCGCTTCGCTGCGATGCGGCTGGCCGGCGCCGCACCCCGGCAGATCTCGGTGATCTCCGCCGTCGAGTCGACCGTCGCGGCGATCACCGGCACGGCGGCCGGCTTCGGGCTGTTCTTCCTGCTCCGCGCCCCGGCCGCGGCGATCCCCTTCACCGGCGAGCCGTTCTTTCCCCGCGACCTGTCGCTCAGCCCGGCCGACATCCTGCTGGTCGCGGTCGGCGTCCCGGTAGCGGCCGCAGTCGCGGCGCGCCTTGCGCTACGGCGGGTGCACATCTCCCCGCTCGGCGTCAGCCGGCGCGTCACCCCGCGGCCGCCGAGCGCCTACCGGGTCATCCCGCTGCTGGCCGGCGTCGGTGAGCTCATCTTCTTTGCCGGCGTCGGGCGTCCCGCGACCACGAACGGCCAGATAGAGGCATACTTGCCGGGATTCTTCCTGATCATGGCGGGGCTGGTGATCGCCGGGCCGTGGCTGACCATGATCGGCTCCCGGGTGATGGCCCGGCGGGCCAGCAGGCCCGCCGCGCTGATCGCCGCGCGGCGGCTCGCCGACAATCCCCGGGCCGGGTTCCGGGCCATCAGCGGGCTCATCCTCGCCCTGTTCGTCACCAGTGTGTCCGTCGGCGTGATCACCACGATGGACTTCAACCGCGGCCCGGCCAGCCAGGGCACGCCGGCCAGGGACACCCTGGTCGACCAGTTCTTGTTCGCTGCGCGGGGTCCAGGCGCCGTGCCCCCCGTCCCGGCAGTGGTGCTGGCGAAGCTGCACTCGATCCGAGGCGTCCAGGGCGTGACCGAAATTCACGCGAATCCCTTCGGCATCCAGGTCAACCTCGGGCACGGCTTCCGCGGGCCGGCGAGCCTGGTTTCCTGCGCGCAGCTCGCCCGCACCCCGGCGCTCGGCCGCTGCTCGACCGGGGCAGCGGTCGCCGCGATCACCAGGGGCGGTCTCGGGGTCCCGGGCCAGGGAAGCCAGGCCGGTTACGTCTGGGCCGCCGCTGCCGTCTCCCCGCAGCGCGTCGCGCACCTCGGAGTGCAGGCGATCGCCGTGAGCACGAACGGGTCAGCGCCGGTGATCGAGCAGGTGCGGACCGTCCTCGATGCCGCCTATCCCTATCAGGCTTATCCTGTCACCCCGATCGGCGAGAATCCGTTCAACTCGACCCTCGACGGAGAGCAGCAACTGGCCAACGTGGTGATCCTGGTCAGCCTGCCCATCGCCGGCTGCAGCCTGGCGGCGAGCGTGGCCGGCGGGCTGACCGATCGCAAGCGCCCGTTCAGCCTGCTGCGGCTGACCGGCGCCCCGCTCGGCGTGCTGCGCCGGGTAGTCGCCCTGGAGAGCGCGGTCCCGCTGCTGGTCGTCGCGGTGATATCGACGGCCGCCGGGTTCGCGGCCGCCCAGCTGTTCCTCACCTCGCAGCTGCACTATTCGCTCCGGCCGCCGGGGCCCGGGTACTACCTCATCGTCCTTGCCGGGCTGGCCGCGTCCCTCGGGATCATCGCGGCCACCCTGCCCCTGCTCAACCGGATCACCGGGCCGGAAACCGCCCGCAACGAATGACCGGCGGCCGGGTCAGGGCTTCCCGGCGCGCTCGCCGTGGGCTGGCACCCGGGCCACCGCCAGCACCGACTGGCCGAACGGCGGGCGCACGATGATGCGCTCGATGATGCGGACGACGGGCACCACCAGGCGGTCGTAGAACTTCATCGTGCCGCCCTCGGCCGGGGTCCGCTTGAGCAGGCTGGTGAACGCGTAGTAGCAGAGCAGCCCGACCGAGTTGGCGTACCTGACCTCGACGATCTCCAGGCCCGCGGCGGTCAGCGCGGCTCGCATCGAGCGTTTCGTGTAGCGCCGGACGTGCCCGGTGGCGATATCCACCGGGCTCATCGCGAACGGGAATGCCGGGCAGACCAGCACGATATGGCCGCCGCGCCGGACCAGCCGCGCCATGCTGCGCAGCGCCTCGACGTGCTCGTCGATGTGCTCGAGCACGTTATATGCGATCAGGCAGGAGTGCTCGGCCCGGTCGGCGGCCGGCAGGGTGATCTGCCGCACCGTCACCTGCGGGTAGGCGGCCATCTGCTTCTTGAGCTCAAGCAGCAGCACAGGATCCGCATCGGTCGCGGTAAAGCTGCTGACTAGCGGGATCCACTCGCGCGCATAGTCGCCCAGGCCGCTGCCGATCTCGACCGGGCTGTCACCCAGATACGGTCCGGCGAAACCGGCGAACCACTTCCGGTGATTCCGGCACTCCGCCAGCGCGACCAGGACATCGCACTGGATATCGCGGTTGCCCCGGATCTCCGGCACCCGGCCGGCTACATCCCCCCCGGAACGAACCGTTTCCATTCGCACTACCTTTCGCCGTTAATTACTTGCGGTGAGGGGCAGCGACCGCCCAGCTGGCAGAGGCCGATGCTACCTGCGGTACGCGACTGGCGCGTCAGCCGGGCCATCGCGTCCATCGGGCCATCGGGCCCGGCGCGCCCGGCAGACTAGGCAGGCGGCCATGATGAATGATTCTGCTGGGCCGGGAGACAATCCGTGCCGGGATGCCCAAATTCAGCCGTTGGCATGACTCGGCTCATGCCAACGCCGGCGATGATGATTGACGTAACGCGTGATCGGAGCACTTCATGTACCAGCCGTATCCGTCCGGCGGGCAGATGCCGGAACAGCCTCAGCAGCCAGCACAGCCCCCGCCGGTCCGGATGGCGGTCAAGCTCATGTACGCCGGCGCGGCGCTCAGCGTGGTCAACCTGTTCGTGGGCCTGGTGACCATCAGCAGCCTGAAGACCGCGATCAAGAAGGCAAATCCGGCCTTCACCCCGAACCAGGTGCATAACGCGGAAGTAGGCCTGATCGTCTTCGCGGTGTTCCTCGGGCTGGTCGGGATCGGCCTGTGGCTCTGGATGGCCCGGGCCAACGGCGCCGGGAAGAGCTGGGCCAGGGTCACCGGCACCGCCTTCTTCGCGGTGAACACCCTGCTCGTGCTGATCGCCCTGATCCGCCCGCACGCCAGCGTGGGCCTGGCGTTCAGCCTGCTCATCTGGCTGGCCGGGCTGGGCGCGGTCATCCTGCTGTGGCGGCCGGAGTCGAGCCAGTACTTCGCCGCGGCGTCGGGTAACCGGGTGCAGCCCGGCTGAGGGGCAGGCCGTCAGCCGCCGGAATTGCCGTCGGCCGACGGCAGCAGGGCGGTCAGCTGCTGCCACGCTAGCTCCGTGCCCGATGCCAGGCAGCCGTCCACCACGGCATCCGTGCCGAGCGCGCTGACCCGGACCTCGGGCAGCACCGGGGCCAGCAGGCGGAGTTCCGCCGTCACGGCGGCAGCGAAGCCAGGGGCCTGGCCGATCCCGCCGCCGAGCACCAGCAGCTCGGGGTCGACCACGGTTATCACGGAGCAGACGGCCTTGGCCACTAGCCGGGCCTCCTGCGCCACTACCTCGGCGGCCCGCTGGTCACCGCGCGCCGCCGAGGTGAACACCCGGCGGGCGGACACCGGTCCCCGCATGCCCGCGCGGCGGGCGGCGCGCACGACGGCCGATGCCGATGCCGCCGCCTCCAGCGCTCCGCGTCTCCTGGCATCGCCAGGGTCTGTGCCGTGCCCCTCAGAGATCGGCATGAACGCGATCTCGCCGGCCGCCCCGTGCACGCCGCGATGCAGCCTGCCGTCCAGCACCAGGCCCATGCCGATGCCGGTGCCGATCCAGACAAAGGCAAAGCTGCCGAAATCCCGGCCGTGCCCGAGCGCCTGCTCGGCCAGGGCGGCGGCATCGACGTCATTTTCCACGATGAGGTGCTGGCCGAAGGCCTCCCGCAGGCCGGCCAGCACGGCCGGCCGGCTCCAGCCGGAAAGCTGGCCGGTAAGCGCCATGACATTGCGGCGCGGGTCGTAGACTCCCGGGCTGCCGATCACCGTCTGGGTAACGGCCGCCCGGTCCAGCCCGGCCTCGGCGCACAGCGCGTCGGCCAGCCGGATCAGCTCGGCTACCCGGCCGGTCATTCCCGACGCGCGGGCCCGGACCGACGCCCTGGCCCGGATCTCGCCGGTCAGGTCGGCCAGCGCGCCGCGCAGGTACTGCAGGCCGATGTCCAGGCCGAGCACGAATCCGGCATCGGGCCTGACCTCATACAGCCGGGCGGACCGGCCTGGCACGCCGGTCCGCTGCCCGGCGATCCGGACCAGGCCGGAGCGCTCCACATTGGCCAGCGCGAGCGAGACCGTGGGCTTGGAGAGCCCGGACAGCCGGGCCAGCTCGGCACGCGAGCACTGGCCGAGCCGGCGGATCTGACTGAGCAGCAGCTGCTCGTTCAGCGCCCGGATGAGCTGCGGCCGCGCCGCCTGGCCGCCGGCCGGAGCCGCCCGGGCCGGGCCTGCTGAGATCACCGTCACGGCCACCTCCCCCGTCATCCTCCCCCATCTCGCAGGTAGGCCAGATGCGGACCATGCCGTTCCCGGTACTCGCCGATCAGCTCCCTGGCCGCGGTGATGCCGGGAACCAGCGGATGCTGGGCCAGCGCTACCCCGGCCAGGCCGGCGTCGCCAGTCATCGCGGCCTCGACAGTGCCGCGCTCGTACTCCTTCACCTGCTCGATCAGGGCCCGGGCCGATCGCGGCAGGGCCGGCGCCGGCAGCGCCGAAATACCATCAGCGCCGACCCGGGCCGGAACCTCCACCACGTCGCCGGCGTCCAGGAAGCCAAGGCTCGTCCCGTTGCGGATGTTAACGATCACGTCCTGGCTGCCGCGTCCGGCCAGCCCGTCGATGACGCGCAGTGCGAGGCCCTCATAGCCGCCCACCCGCGCCGCGCCGATGCCCGGCGGGCCGGCCGCGGCGCGCCGGGCGCGCGCCTCGCCCTGCCTGCTGTCGCCCTGCATGTCGGTCCGCATATAGGTGTCCCGGCGGACCCCCATCAGCTCGTCGTACGCCGACCAGGCGGCATCCACCCCGTCGTCCGCGAATGCCCGCGCGAGCCGCGCGAGCAGCTCATCGTTCAGCCGCAGCACGTCCTGCCCTCGGCTCACCCCGGCCCGGGCGACGCCGTCCAGGTAGCGCCTGGAGTCGTAGAAGTAGTAGACGTACTCGGTCGGAATCGCGCCGACCCGGCGCACCAGCGCCGGGTCAAAGGCGGCGAAGCGGTCATCGAAGCGCTGCAGCTCCTCGAATCTGGCCAGCAGCTCGCCCATCCGCTCGCGGCCGTCAGCGCGCAGCGAGCAGACCCAGCCGAGGTGATTCAGCCCGGCATAGACGCCGGCGACGCCGGAACCGTCCGCCGCGCCGCCGTCCGCCGCGCCGCCGCCCGCCGCGCCGCCGCCCGCGGCCAGGAACGCCGCCAGGTGCGCCAGCGTGCCGCCCGGCGTATCGCAGACCCCGACCGCCCGCACCTTTCCCTGCGCGGAGATGGCCTGAGTGATCAGGCCGGCCGGGTTGGTGAAGTTGATCAGGACGGCGTCCGGCGCGCAGCGGCTGAGCAGCTCGCAGTAGGACAGCACGACCGGGATCGTGCGCAGCGCCATCGCGCAGCCGCCCGGCCCGGTGGTTTCCTGGCCGACGATGCCGCGCCGCAGCGCGACCTCCTCGTCGATGACGCGCCCGCGGTCGCCGCCGACGCGGATCGCGGAGAACACGTAATCCGCCCCGGTGAACGCCTCAGCGGCGTCTGCCGAGACCCGGACCACGCCGGGGTGGCCGAGGACGACGGCGAGCTCGGCAGCGAGCCTGCAGATAGTGTCCCGGCGCGCGGCGTCCGGCTCGAAAAGGCAGATCTCATCGAAACTGCCCGGCCGGCTGGCCAGTACCGCCCGGACGAACGCGGGCATGCGCACGCCGCCGCCGCCGAGGATAGCCAGCTTCATGCCAGCACCGCCCCTCTCATCGGTCCGGCTCCATTTCTGCCCGCCTCGCGGCCAGCCCGGCGGACTGGCCAGGCAGCGGGCCCGGCTCGCCGGGCAGCGGTGCGCCCAGCGCGATGGCCGCCAGGTCAAGCTCGCCGACCGCGCCAAGCCGGCGCACCGCCGCCGAGCCGGCCGCGTTCGCTGCCGCCACCGCTTCGGTGAGCGCGGCACCATGCAGCAGCGCGGCGATCATTGCCCCGGCGAAGGCGTCCCCGGCCCCGGTCAGGTCCCGGACGCGCACCTGCCGGACGCCGTCGGTAACTTCGGTCATCCTGCCACCGCTGACGATCAGGGCGCCGGCCGCGCCGCGCTTGAGCACCATCGGCGTGCCCCACCTGGCCGCGGCCGCGATGGCCCGCTCGATGGTGCCCGCGCCGGTCAGGCGCAGCAGCTCAGCCTCGTTCGGGACGAAGAGATCAGCCAGCGGGACGCAGTCGGCGACCGCCTCGCGGTACCGCTCGTCACCGAGCGACACGTCGAGCACGACCTTGGCACCCAGCTCGCGGGCGTCCCGCAGGAAACCGGTCACGCCCTCGCCGACATGCAGGTAGCACCACCGGGGCCGCTCCCGGTGCAGCACCTCGCGCCACAGCTCGACCGCTGGCTGCTCGCCGGCCGGCCGCGGCGGCAGGTGCGTGACGAAGGCCCGGTCGCCATCGAAGTTCAGCACGACTGACACGCCGGCCGATTTTCCCGGCACCCGCGCCGACGGGGACAGCTCGATTCCTGCCCTGGTGCAGTATTCCGCCACCACGCGCGAGCCGAGGTCGTCGCCCAGCATGGTGCATACGCCCGCGCGCGCGCCGGCCCGGACGGCCGCGCCGGCGCTGGTCACGGCGCCGCCGCAGGAAATCCCGAAGTCGTCAGAGAAGACTTCCTCGCCGGGCCGGGGCAGCTCCCGCACATGCCCGAGGACGAGCTCAAGGAACACCGAGCCGAACGAGATCAGGTCCAGCCGGGCGCGCTGGTCACATTTCGGCCACGGCGGTTTTCCGTTCACGATAGTTAGGATACTGTCCTAACTATCTTGAGCGATAGCTCGGGCGATAGCTGGCCGGAAAGTCCCTCGGCGGAACTGGCAGGTCATGGTGGGAAACTCCGCCGTGGTACTCGGGCTCGATTTCGGCGGCACGAAGATCGCCATGGCCGTATGCGACCTGGCGGGCAACCGGCTGGCGTCGGCGACGGTCGGCACCGATTCCGGCACCGCCCCGGGAACCTGGCCGGCCGGCCAGCCGCGCGCCCGGGCGATCTTCGACCGGGGCATCCGCGCCGCGCACGATCTGCTGGCCACCGCGGCGCCGCGGGCCGAGCTGGCCGCCGTCGGAGCCGCCACCTTCGGCATCCCCTTCGAGGACCGGGTAGAGCTGGCCCCGGCCATCGACGGCTGGGAGTCCCTGCCGCTAGGCCGCGAGCTGCGGGCGGCGTTCGCCGGGACGGAGATCCGGATGGCCACCGACGCCAAGGCGGCGGCCGCGGCCGAGCTGCGCTGGGGCGCCCTGCAGGGCTGTGATCCGGGCGTGTACCTCAACCTGGGCACCGGCCTCGCTGCCGCGCTCGTCATCGGCGGCGAGGTCGTCAGCGGCGGCAATGGCGCAGCCGGCGAGATCGGCTACAACCTCCGCGCCGTATCCGACGTCGGCCGCGCGCTGGACCAGCGGATACCGCTGGAAGGCAGGGTTAGCGGGCAGGGCCTGGCCCGGCAGGCAGCCGGCCCGGGATCCGGGCCGATGACCGCGGCCGACGTCTTCGCGGCCGGCCCGGGCGATCCCGGGCTGGACAGGCTGCTCAGCAGCTTCGCCGCGGAGCTGGCATATCACCTGGTCAACCTCGCGATCTGCGTCAACCCGGTGCGGATCGCCGTCGGCGGCGGCATGGTCCGGTCCTGGCAGCGGATCCGGCCGCGGCTGGAGGACGCGCTGACCGCAGGCGTCCCGTTCCCGCCGGAACTCGTCGTCGCGCAGTTCCCCTACGACGCCCCGCTGCTCGGCGCGGTGGCGCTGGCCACCGATGCGGGGCGGGATGCCGCCTACCACCGCACCATGATCCAGGGCACTATGGCATGAAAGATCCGCTACGTGCCCCCCGGCCGGTGAGCAGCACCGGCCGGTCACCGTTCGGCACCCGCGCACCCGGCCGGGCAGTCCCGCCCGGCCATCAGGTACGCGGACCATTCATCGAAGGGCTACCGCAATGAGACGCCTCAAGACGCTCGGGGTCATCATCGCATCCGGCCTGCTGGCCGCCGCATGCGGAACAAGCTCGTCCAGCAGCGGCGGCAACGGCAACGCATCCGGCCCCAGCGGCGTGCTGACCATTTCCAACGAAAGCGGCAGCCTCTGGACCTGCAACTTCAACCCGTACAACCTGTCGGACATCCAGTATTCACTCGGGCCCGTCTACGAGCCGCTGGCGTTCGTCAACACGCTGCAGAGCGCCAAGGCCACGCCGTGGCTGGCCACGAAATGGACCTACAGCAACGGCAACAAGACGCTCACCTTCAGCATCCGCAACGGGGTCAAGTGGAGCGACGGGAAGCCGATGACCGCCGCCGACGTGGTCTTCAGCTTCAACCTGCTGAAGAAGTTCAAGGCACTCGACATCAACTCGGTCTGGTCGGTGCTGTCCAGCGTCACCCAGCAGGGCTCGGACAAGGTCGTGATGACCTTCAAGGCCCCGGCGGTGACCTATTTCTACTACATCGCCGACCAGGTCGGGATCGTGCCGCAGCACATCTGGTCAACCGTCGCCGACCCGGTGAAGTACCCCGACACGCATCCGGTGGGCACCGGCGCCTTCACGGTCAGCCCATGCACCCCGCAGAACATCACCTTCAAGGCCAACCCGCATTACTGGCAGCCCGGCGAGCCGAAGCTCAAGACCGTGAACTACCCGGCGTTCACGACGAACGACACGGCCAACACCTACCTGGCGACCGGCCAGGCGCAGTGGGGCAGCCAGTTCATCCCGAGCATCCAGAAGTTCTACCTGTCCAAGAGCCCCGACAACCACTACTGGTTCCCGCCGGTATCCAACGTGTCGATGTTCATCAACCTGAAGAACCCGATCCTGAAGAACGCGGCGGTCCGGCAGGCCATGGCCTACGCGGTCAACCGGCAGCGCGCGGCCACCATCGGCGAGTACGGCTACCAGCCGGCCTCGAATCAGGCGGGCATCGTCACCCCGACGTTCACCAGCTGGCTGGACACGTCACAGGCGGCGGGCTTCGGCAGCAACTACGCCTACAACCCGGCGAAGGCGATCGCCACCCTGACCGCCGCCGGGTTCAAGAAGGGCTCGGACGGCATCATGGCCAAGGGCGGCCAGAAGCTGTCCTTCAGCATCATCAACAACGGCGGCTTCTCCGACTGGGTCGCGGCCGTGAACGTGCTGCAGACCAACCTCAAGGCGGTCGGCATCCAGCTCACGCCGAAGAACCTGGCCGCCCCGGCCTACCAGGCGGCGCTCTACAACGGCAACTACCAGCTGGCCTACGGCAGCGAGACCGGCGGGCCCACGCCGTACTACGAGCTGCGCCAGTGGCTGTTCTCCGGCAACTCGGCGCCGATCGGGCAGCCGGCCGGGTCGAACTGGGAGCGCTACAGCAACCCGTCCACCGACGCGCTGATCAACTCCTACGCCACCACCACCAGTGCTGCCACCCAGCACAGCATCGTGAACCAGCTGCAGAAGGTGATGCTGAAGGAGGTGCCGGTGATCCCGGTGACCGAGCAGGTCGACTGGTACCAGTACAACACCGGCACCTTTACCGGATGGGTCACCCAGGGCAACCCGTACGCCCAGCCGGCCGCGTACAACTACCCGGACTGGGGCCAGATGATGCTGCACCTGGCGCCCAAGTAGCGGCTGAGGCGGGCGCACCCCGGTGCGCCCGCGGCCCGGGTGCGCCGCGTCCGGCGGGCGTAGCGCACCCGGGCCGCCCGGTCGGCGGCGCCTGGTCAGCTCGGGAACGCCGAGGATGATGGGGATGAGGACGAGAACCGGGAGGGCAACGACATGAGGTTCGTGCTGCGCCGCCTGGGCTTCTTCGCGCTGACCCTGTGGGCCGCGCTCACCCTCAACTTCTTCCTGCCCCGGCTGATGCCCGGCAACCCGGCCGAGGCGATGATGGGCAAGTTCCGCGGTCCGGTGAGCCCGCAGGCGCTGAAGGCGCTCGAGCTGGCGTTCGGGGTTAACACCCACGAGAGCCTGGTCGCGCAGTACTTCGGTTACATCGGCGACGTGGCCACCGGCAAGTTCGGCACCTCGCTGTACTTCTACCCGCAGTCGGTTGGCCGGGTCATCCTGGACGCGATCCCGTGGACCCTGGGCCTGGTCGGCATCACCACGATCCTGGCGTTCGTGCTGGGCACCGGCATCGGGATCGTGGCTGCCTGGCGCCGCGGCGGCCAGCTGGACAGCATCGTGCCGCCGGTCTTCGTGATCACCACCGCGATTCCCTACTTCTGGATCGGGCTGATGCTGATCCTGGTGTTCGCCGTCCGGCTGCAATGGCTGCCGGCCGCGTTCGGGTTCGATATCACGATGACGCCGTCGCTCAGCCCGGCGTTCATCGGCAATGTCCTGGAGCATGCCGTGCTCCCGGCGACCGCCTTGCTGGTCACGACCATCGGCACCTGGATCCTGATCATGCGCAACAACATGATCACCACGCTGGCCGAGGACTACGTGCGGATGGCGCGGGCGAAGGGGCTGCCCGGCAGGCGCATCATGCTCGACTACGCGGCCCGGAACGCGATCCTGCCGAACCTGACCGGCTTCGCCATGTCGCTCGGCTTCGTGGTGGGCGGCGCGATCCTGGTCGAGTACGTCTTCAACTACCCGGGCGTCGGCTACATGCTGCTGCAGGCGGTGAACAACGAGGACTACCCGCTGATGCAGGCCCTGTTCCTGCTGATCACGGTCACCGTCCTGCTGGCTATCCTGCTGGCCGACATCGCCACCGCGGTGTTCGACCCGCGCACCAGAGCGGAGGGCTAGCCATGGCCATGCTGCCCCCGCCCACGTCAGCGGTGCAGACGCCGCCGGGCCTGCCGGAACAGGCGCCGGCCCCGGCCCGCGGGCCAGGCGGGGCAGCCAGGGCCTGGGCCGGCTGGGACGAGCGGTGCGGTCGAACCGCAAGGCCACCGCGGGGACCGTGCTGCTGGTCCTGTTCTTCCTGGTCGCGCTCTTCCCGGGGGTGATCGCGCACGACAGCCCGACCGCCACCATCTACCCCCGCAGCCTCGGGCCGTCGGCGCAGCACCTACTCGGCACGACCGCCCTCGGCCAGGACATCTTCGCCCAGACGGTGTACGGCACCCAGCAAGTGCTGATCATCGCGATCGGCGTCGGGCTGCTGTCCACCGGCGTGGCCGTGCTGATCGGCGTCGCCGCCGCTTACCTGGGCGGGGCGTGGGACGGCGTGCTCAGCCTGCTGACCGACGTGCTGCTGGTGATTCCGCTGTTCCCGCTGCTCATCGTCATCGCCACGTACGTGCAGGGCGCCGGGACCCTGGTCCTGGTGGCGGTGCTGACCCTCACCGGCTGGTCCTACACCGCGCGCCAGCTCCGGGCCCAGGCGCTGTCGCTGCGTAACCGGGATTTCCTGGAGGCGGCCCGGGTACGGGGCGAGCGCCGGATGTACATCGTGCTGGTCGAGATCATCCCCACGATGACCTCGCTGATCGTCGCCAGCTTCCTGACTAACGCGCTGTACGCGGTGCTGTTCGGGTCTAGCCTGCAGTTCATCGGCCTGGGTGATCCGAACTCGGTGAGCTGGGGGACGATGCTGTACTGGGCGGAGAACAACGAGGCGCTGCAGACCGGGCAGTACCTGTGGGCCATCGTTCCCGGCGCCTGCATCGCCGCGCTCGGCGCGGCGTTCGCCCTGCTCAATTACGCTTTCGACGAGATCGGCAACCCCTCCCTGCGGCCGTTGCGGGCACGCCGCAAGCGACGGGCGCGGCAAGCGGCCAAGGCACCGGCGCCGGGAGGGGTAGGTGTCAGCCGTGCCCGGTGAAGGGCGGCCCGGGCCGCCGCCCGCCGGCGGTTACCCCGGCGGCAGCGTGCTGCAGGTCAGCGACCTGTCAGTCGAGTACATCCTGGACCGCGGCACGATCATGGCGGTCGAGCACGTCAGCTTCGATCTGGAGCCGGGCGAATTCATCGGGATCGTCGGCGAGTCCGGTTGCGGCAAGTCCACGCTGCTGTTCGCGATCGCCCAGTTGCTCGTCCCGCCCGCCGAGGTCACCGGCGGCAGCGTGATCTTCAAGGGCCGCAGCATGGTCGGTCTCACCGACCGGGACCTGGCGGCACTGCGCTGGAAAGACCTGTCGGTCGTCATGCAGAGCGCGATGAACGCGCTCAACCCGGTCAAGTCGATCGGCGCGCAGTTCAAGGACGCGATGCGGGCACATGGCGTGACCTCGAAACAGGAGATCACGGACCGCTCGGCCGAGGTGCTCAAGATGGTCGGCATCGACCCGGCGCACCTGAAGAGCTACCCGCACCAGCTGTCCGGCGGCATGCGGCAGCGCTCGATGATCGCCATGGCCATGCTGTTCACCCCGGACCTGGTGATCATGGACGAGCCTACGTCCGCGCTCGACGTGGTGGCGCAGCGCTCGCTGATGGTCCAGATCAAGGAGCTGCAGCGGGAGTTCGGCTTCGCCGTCATCTTCGTCACCCACGACATGTCGCTGGTCAGCCACTTCTCCGACCACCTCATGGTGATGTACGCGGGTCAGGTGGCCGAGCTCGGCGCGACCCGCCGGGTGTTCGACTCCCCGCTGCACCCGTACAGCGCCGGCCTGCTGGACGCGTTCCCGTCGATCAAGGGGCCGAGGGTCCCGCTCACCGGGATCCCCGGCAGCCCGCCGGATTCTGTCCAGGCCCCCCGAGGGCTGCCGGTTCGCGCCGCGCTGCCCGCAGGTGATGGCCGCGTGCCCGACCACTCCCCCGGACCTCTACGAGTCGGGCGGCACGCTGGTCCGGTGCCTGCTGCACGCGAACGGAGGGCAGGCCGGTGACTGACCAGGGAGCGCAGCCGGCCCACGCCTCCGCGCAGCCGGCCCACGCCTCCGCGCAGCCGCCCGACGCCACCGCGCAGCCGCCCGACGCCGCCGCGCAGCCGGCCGACGCCACCACGCGGCCGGCCGACGCCACCACGCGGCCGGACGGGGCCGGACCGCTGCTCAGGACCGAGGCGCTGACCAGGCACTTCAAGATCGGCAGCACGCTGTCGCGGCATACGCTGCACGCCGTCGATGACATCAGCCTGGCCATCGGCAGGCGGGAGATCGTCGCGCTGGCCGGCGAGAGCGGCAGCGGCAAGAGCACGATCGCGCGCCTGCTCGCCCGGATCTACGAGCCGACCGGCGGCGAGATTTACTTCGAGGGCGAGCCGCTGTCCCGGCTGCGGTCGCGCAGCGACATGCTCAGGTACCGCGGCCTGGTGCCGATGGTGTTCCAGGACCCGTTCAGCTCGATCAACCCGGTGTTCCGGGTCTCGCACGGCATCATGCGCGGCCTCAAGCTGCACCGGCCGGAACTGTCCGCCGCGGACCGGCGGGCGGAAGCGGAGCGGGTGTTCGAGACGGTCGGCCTCAACCCGGCCGCCGAGGTGCTGCAGCGGTACCCGCACGAGCTGAGCGGCGGCCAGCGGCAGCGGGTCGGCTTCGCCCAGGCGCTGGCGCTGCGGCCGAGGCTGATCCTGGCCGACGAGCCGGTGTCGATGCTGGACGTGTCGATCCGGATCGGCCTGCTCAACCTGATGATCGAGCTGCGCGACAAGGCGGGCGTGTCGATTCTCTACATCACCCACGACATCGCCAGCGCGCGCTACGTGGCCGACCGCCTGATCGTCATGTACGCGGGCCAGATCGCCGAGGCGGGGCCGGTCGAGGACATCCTGGCCGATCCCCGGCACCCGTACACCCAGTTGCTGCTCTCGGCCGTGCCCGACCCGCGGGCGCCGCTGGGGGTCTCCGCCGAGACCGACAAGGGAGAGCCGCCCCGCGTGATCGATCCAGCCCCGGGCTGCCGGTTCCGCTGGCGCTGCCCGCTCGCCATTGACGAATGCCACCAGGTGACCCCGCCACTCGGCCGGCTGCTGCCCGGGCACGACGTGGCCTGCCACGTCGCCAGCACGGGCGCGGAAGTGAAGGCGTTCTGATGAAGCTAGCGGTCATCGGCGGCGGGTCCACCTACACGCCCGAGCTCATCGACGGGATAGCCCGGCTGGCCGGCCAGGTCAAGGTCACCGAGGTCGTCCTGGTCGACCCGGACGAGAGCCGGCTGGCCGTGGTCGGCCCGTTCTCGGCCCGGATCATGCGCGGCTACGGGCACCCGGCGGCGCTGCGCTGGACGGCCAGCCTGGACGACGGGCTGGACGGCGCCGGCGCCGTGCTGCTGCAGCTGCGGGTCGGCGGCCAGGCGGCCCGCCATCGGGACGAGACCTGGCCAATGGAATGTGGCTGCATCGGCCAGGAGACAACCGGGGCCGGCGGCTTCGCCAAGGCACTGCGGACCGTCCCGGTCGTTCTTGATATTGCTAAACGGGCCGAGCGGCGTGCCGCCGAAGGCGCCTGGATCATCGACTTCACCAACCCGGTCGGGATCGTCACCAGGGCCCTGCTGGACGGCGGGTACCGGGCCATCGGGTTGTGCAACGTCGCGATCGGCTTCCAGCGGGAGTTCGCCGCGCTGCTCGGCGTGCCGCCCGCGCGCGTGCTGCTCGACCATGTCGGGCTGAATCACCTGACCTGGGAACGGGCTGCCGTGGTGGACGGCACCGACCGGCTGCCGGCCCTGATCGCGGAGCACGGCGAGCAGATCGCCGGCCACACCGGCCTGCCGGTATCCGTTACCAATGAAATTGGCGCAGTACCGTCTTATTACCTGCGGTACTTCTACTCCCATGACGCCGTCGTCGCAGCAGAGCGCGGGCAGCCCACCCGTGCGCAGCAGGTGGCCGAGATCGAGCGGCGGCTGCTCGGCATGTATGCCGACCCGGCGCTGGACCGCAAGCCGGAGCTGCTCGGCGAGCGCGGCGGCGCGTTCTACTCGGAGGCGGCCATCGCGCTGCTTGCGTCGCTGGTCGGCGACACCGGTGACCGGCAGGTCGTGAACGTGCGCAACGCGGGCACGATGCCCTTCCTGCCGGACGACGCGGTCATCGAGGTGCCGGCGGTGATCGGGTCCGGCGGTGCCGAGCCTGTCCCGGTGGCCCCGTTGTCCCCGCTGATGCGCGGGCTGGTCGGGCACGTGTCCGGGTACGAGGAGCTGGCGGTCGACGCGGCGCTGCGCGGCGGCCGCCACCGGCTGGTCGCCGCGCTGCTGACGCACCCGCTGGTCGGCCAGTTCGACCTGGCCGGGCGGCTGGCCGACCGGCTGATCGCGGAGAACAGGGACTACCTGCCGTGGGCCGCGGGCCGGTGACGCGCCCGGGGCCAGCCCGCGCTGCCGTGCTGGCCATCGACGGCGGGAACAGCAAGACCGATGTCGCGCTGGTGGCCGCTGACGGCGCGCTGCTGGGGACCGCCCGGGGCCCGGGATCCAACGCCCACATCATCGGGCTGGACCAGGCCATCGCGGTGCTCGCGGATCTGGTCATGGCCGTGGCGCGGCAGGCCGGCCTGGCGGCCGGCGGCGGTGCGGCAGGGCAGCCAGCCGGCTGCCCTCCGGTGGCCGGGCACGTGTCCGCCTGCCTGGCCGGCGCGGACCTGCCGGAGGATGAGGAACGGCTGGCCGCGGCGGTGCAGCGGCAGGGCTGGGCGGTGACCTGCTCGGTCGTCAACGACACCTTCGCGATCCTGCGGGCGGGCCTGCTGCCGGAACCCGGCGAGTCCGCCGCGGCGGACGGCCGCGGTACTCCGATCCGGCGCTGGGGGGTCGGCGTCACCTGCGGGGCCGGGATCAACTGCGTCGCGGTGGCACCGGACGGGCGCGAGGAGCGGTTTCCGGCGCTCGGCGAGATATCCGGCGACTGGGGCGGCGGCGAGGGGCTCGGCCGGGCCGCGGTCTGGTGGGCGATCAGGGACGAGGACGGCCGCGGGCCGCGGACAATGCTCCGCGACGCGGTGCCGGCGCACTTCGGCGTGCCGCACGTCAGCGACGTCGCGATCGGCATCCACTACGGCAAGATCAGCGAGTCCGAGCTGCTCGGGCTGGCGCCGGTGCTGCTGCGCGCCGCGGCTGACGGGGACGAGGTCGCCCGCAACGTGGTCACCCGGCAGGCGGATGAGATCGTCACGATGGCGGTCACGATGATCCGCCGCCTGGGGCTGGCCGCGCTGGCCGTTCCGGTGGTGCTCGGCGGCGGGCTGCTGACCGCGCGGGATCCGCTGCTGACCCGGAGCATCGAAGCCGAGCTGGCTGCCCGCGCCCCGGCCGCGGTCATCCGGATCGTGGACGTGCCGGCCGTGGCCGGGGCGGCGCTGCTCGGGCTCGACCAGGCCGGGGCGCGGCCGGCCGCCGAGCACCGCCTGCGCGCGGCCTACCTCAACCCGGCCGCTGGCACCTGACCCAGCGCCCGCGCCGCCGCCTTACCCGGCCGCTGGGTCCGGCGGCTTTCCATGATCGGTGGCGGGTTGTCAGCGCCCGGGCCCTGACAACCCGCCACCGATCATCGAACTGGGGTTCCTGTTTGCGGTGCCGAACCGCGGGTAGTGCGGTGCGAGCCCTGGACCGGGGCTTGCGCGGGCCTGCCGGGAAACCCGGGCGGGCTCACACGGGGGTGAGACCGACGAGACGGGATAGCGGTGTGCTGCTGCCTGGAAAATCAGTCCGGCACGTGCGGCGGGCGGCAGTACCCGCCGCCGCGGGCGCTGGCCTTGGCCCGGCGATCTCCCGGGTGGGCGTGGTCATCCCGGCGCATAACGAGGAGCTGCTGCTGCCGGCCTGCATCGAGGCGCTGGGTACCGCCGCGGCGCGGGCCGAGGTGCCGGTGTCGGCCGTGGTGGTGCTCGACTCCTGCACGGACCGATCGCGCCAGGCGGTACGCGACGGCGACCCGGCTCCGTTCGAGCGGCTTGAGTGCATTTCCGGCCAGCTGCGCAGCGTCGGCGCGGCGCGCGACGCGGGCAGCCGGTACCTGATCGGCAGGCACGATCCGGCCGGGCTGTGGCTGGCCACTACCGACGCCGACTCCACGGTCCCGGCCGACTGGATCGTCCGCCAGCTTGCGCACGCCAGGCTGGGTGCCCGCGCCGTCATCGGCACCGTGCATGTTGCCGACTGGTCGCGCCATCCAGCGCATGTCGGCCCGCATTACCGCACCAGGTATGACGCCCGGGATGGCCACCGGCACGTGCACGGGGCCAACATGTCGATGGCCGCCACCGCCTACCTGGCCGCGGGCGGCTTTCCGGCGCTGGCCACCGCGGAGGATGCCGCGATCATCGAGCGGCTGTGCGCGGCCAGCGAGCCGGTCGTCTGGGCCGCGGATCTGCCGGTGACGACGAGCGCCCGGCTGGATGGCCGGGCACCGGCCGGGTTTGCCGGGTACCTCGCCGGACTCGGCTGGCTGGCCGGCCGGAAATGAAAGACGGCAGCGAGGAGCGGAATCAGATGGGAAACGCCAGCTCGGCCGCGGCGGCGACCGGCACTTTCCCGGCCGGCAGTGCCCCCGGGTCCGCTCCGGCGGGCGGCGCGGCAGCAGGCCCCGGCGCGGCTAGCCGACCGGCGGCGGAACCCGCACCGGCCGGCCCCGCCCCGGCGGGCCACCCGGCCGGAGACCCCGCGCTGGCGGAACTCGCGCGCCGCCTTGGCCAGCGGCTGAACGCCGGCGACGGTCAGCTGCCGCTGCCGGGGAGCGGCCGGACGCTGCAGCGCTGGCGGATGCTGGCCGAAGTCGCGGCCGAGGATCTCGCGCTGGCGAAGCTCTTCGAGGGGCACACCGACGCGCTGGCGATCATGGCTGAACTCGGTGGCACGGTCCCGCCGGCCGGCTCGGTCTGGGGCACCTGGGCAGCCGAGCCGCCGACGGCACGGCTGGAACTGCGGCGCGCGGCCGGCGGCGTGCGGCTGACCGGGCGCAAGGCATGGTGCTCCGGCGCTGAGATCGTCACCGATGCCGTCGTCACCGCCTGGGACGCCGATGGCGTGCAGTGCCTGGCCGCGGTCCCGGTCGGCCAGCCGGCGGTCACCGTCACCACCGAGGGCTGGCACGCCGTCGGCATGGGGCGTGCCGCCAGCGGCGATGTGCTGTTCGATGACGCTGCGGCCGCCGAGCTCGGCGAACCCGGTCAGTACACCGCCCGGCCGGGGTTCTGGCAGGGCGGCTGCGGGATCGCGGCCTGCTGGTACGGCGGCGCGCTGCCGTTCGCTGACGCGGTCGCCGATCTCGTTGCCCGCCGGGATGACCCGCATGCCGCTGCGCACCTGGGTGCCATCGACGCGGCGCTGAGCCCGGTCCGCGCGCTGCTGGCCGAGACGGCGGCCTGGATCGACGAGCATCCGGCGGTCCCGCCGCGGCTGCAGGCGCTGCGGGCCAGGGCGGCGGCCGAGGAGGCGGCCGGCGTCGTCGTCCGGCACGCCGGCCGCGCGCTCGGCGCCGGCCCGCTGTGCCGGAACGTCTCCATTGCCCGGCGGTTCGCGGATCTGCCGGTCTTCGTCCGGCAGAGTCACGCTGAGCGTGACCTCGCGGAGCTTGGCCGGGCGCTGAGCTCCGGCCGGGCCGGGGCTGCCGCCGCCGGGCCCGCGGGAACTGGGCCAGCCGCACCCGGATGGCGGCTATGACCGCCGCTGCCCCGGCCGGCCTGGAACCGGGCACGCCGGACGACCGGGACATCGCCGGGCGGCAGCGCACCGGGACTCCGGCCGCTCCTGCCGACCAGGAACCGGGCGCGCCGCAGGACCGGGTCATCACCGGGCAGGGCACGGCGGCCGGGCGGTGGCGGGCCTGGGCGGGCTGGTCCGGCATGCCGGACGCCACGGCCGGCGAGCTGGTGCCGCCCGGGCACCGGCTGGTCGTGGTTGCCCCGCATCCTGACGATGAGGTGCTCGGGGCAGGCGGGCTGCTCGCCGCCACCGCGCTGGCCGGCCGGGCCCAGGTGCTCGTCGCCGTTACCGACGGCCAGGCCAGCCATCCCGGCTCGCGGATGTGGCCGGACGCGAAGCTCCGGCTGCGGCGGTGCCAGGAAAGCACAGCCGCGTTGCGGGTTCTCGGCGCGGATGGGTGCGAGGTGATCAGGCTCGGCATCGATGATGGCGGCATCGCCGCGGCAAGTGCGGAGCTGGCCGGGCGCCTGGCCGCGGTAGTAGGGCAGCGCGACGTGCTGGTGTCGCCGTGGCGCTTCGACGGGCACCCTGATCATGAGGCAGTCGGGCAGGCGGCTGCGGCAGTCGCGCAGGCGGCCGGGGCCCGCCATCTGGAGATGCCGATCTGGGCCTGGCACTGGGCCGAGCCGGGCGACCGGCGGCTGCCCTGGCCGCGGGCCGTGGTGCTGCGCCTAGGCCAGTTTCTCGCCTGGCGCAAGTGCGCGGCGGTGCGGTGCTTCACCAGCCAGCTTGAGCCTGATCCGTCGACCGGCGCCGATGCGGTGCTGCCGCCCTGGGCGGTGGCCCGGCTGGTGCACCAGCGGGAGGTGTTCTTCCGGTGACCGGGCCTGCCGGGGGCCTTCCCGCGGCCGAGCCTGCCGACCTCGGCTATCTGGATTCGATGTACGCGCGCGACGACGATCCGTGGCAGCTGCGGTCGGGCTGGTATGAACGCCGAAAGCTGGGGATGCTGCTGGCCTGCCTGCCGAAGGAACGGTACCGGGCCGCGTTCGAGCCGGGCTGCTCGGTGGGCGAGGTCACCGCCGGGCTGGCCGGGCGGTGCGACATGGTCCTCGCCGCGGACTTCCACGCCAAGGCAGTAGCCGCGGCCAGGCGGCGGACCGCCCGCGCGCCGAACGTAGAGGTACGGCAATTGCTGCTGCCCGGGCAATGGCCCGGCAAAGGCCAGTTCGACCTGGTCGTGCTCAGCGAGATCGGCTATTTCCTGACGCCGCCCGCGTGGGCACAGCTTTGCTCCCGGACGGCCGGCAGCCTGGCGGCGGACGCGACCGTGCTGGCCTGCCACTGGCGTGCCGATTTCGCCCAGCGGACGCTGCCCACCGAGGTGCTGCACGCCCGGCTGGGCGCGGCGCTCGGCCTGCCCAGGCACACCAGCGTCACCGACGCCGACTTCATCATCGACGTCTGGACCGCGAACCAGCGCACCGTCGCCCAGTCCGGCGGCCTCGGCTGAGGCGGCCAGGAAGCCAGCGGCCGGCCGGGCCGGCCGATCGGCCCGGGCCGCATTCGCCCCGCCGGGCCGGGCCGGCTGGCCCGGGCCGCGCCTTACCGGCCGGGCTGCCGCCGTACTTCGTCGATGACGCGGATGATGGCACTGGCGACGATCTCGGGCCGCTGCTGGTGAATGGCGTGCCCGGTGTCCGCCACGATGATGTGCTCGGCCCCGCCCATGGCCGCCGCCAGCCCGGCCTGGAGCTTCGTCCAGCCGTCCCGGGGTCCCGGCGGCAGTCCGTTGGTCGCGCTCAGCACGACCCCCGGCACTTGCGGCAGCGCCGAGGCCGCACGGGTCCGGGCGATGGCCGGGAGCGCCTTCGCGAGCAGCCGGTGCTCGTCCCTGATCATCCGGACCTGGGTCCGCTTCGCATAGCAGGCCGCCGACGCGTCCCGGAGCAGCGCCTGAGCTGCCGGATCCTCGGTGACCAGCGCGCGAACGCGCCGGACGTGCGCCGCGTCACGCGTCCGGCGAGGCCGGCCGAGTGCAGCAGCAGCGCAACGTGACCGGAGGCCGCCTCGGCGATCCGGAACCGCCACGGCACGGTCGCTATCGTCTCCTCATGCGCCGGGTCCATCAGCACCAGTCCGGCCACCAGGTCCGGGCGGCTGAACGCGACCAGCTGCGCAAGCAGCCCGCCCCAGCTATGCCCGGCCAGCACGCAGGGCCCGCCGCCGGCTGCGCGGAGCAGCGCAGTCAGGTCGCTGAGCTCGGTATCCGCGGTTAACCGGGCGGCCGGGTCGCTGGCTCCGAGGCCGGCCCGGTCGTAGGCAATCACGCGGGTGCGCGCCGCTACCGGCGGCAGCACGCCTGCCCAGGCCAGCGACCCTGGTTCGCCGAGGCCCGCGTCGAACACCACGACGGGATGGCCATCGCCCGCTTCGACCCAGCGCAGCGCCCGGTCGTCGAGGTGCAGTTCCGCGCGCCGCACCCCGCCGGGCACCAGCTCGGCGAGGGCCCTAAGCACGACGTCGTCCACAGGTTCCTCCCCGGCACCGGCGGCTCGATTTAGGGCTGACTAGGCCGGATCGTACCGTCGCAAGATGTGCGCACCCGGACAGCGCCGCCGGCCCGGCCGGCTTACCGGGCAAGATCGCCGGGAGTTCCCGGCGGAGCACCGGAAAACTGGCCGGGATCAGCAGGAACGGCCAAGCAGGTAGCAGGCGATCGCGGCGGCGGAGGCCACGTTGAGCGAGTCCACTCCGGCGCTCATCGGGATCCGGACGCGCGCGTCGGCGGCGGCCAGCCAGCGGGCGGACAGGCCGTCCCCCTCGGTGCCGAGCAGCAGGGCGACCTGGCTGGCGGCCGGCGCCTCCGCGATGGGCACGGCGTCCGCGGCCGGCGTCAGCGCCAGCACCAGGAAGCCAGCCGCGCGGAGCCCGGCCAGGCCGCCTCGCCAGTCATCCAGCCGGGCATAGGGCACCGCGAAGACGGCCCCCATGGAGACCTTGACCGCGCGCCGGTAGAGCGGGTCGGCGCAGCGCGGCGCCAGGATCACCGCGTCGAAGCCGAGGGCAGCCGCGCAGCGGAAGATCGCGCCGACATTCTCGTGGTCCACGATGTCCTCCAGCACCACGATGCGGCGGGCACCGGCGACCAGATCGGCGACGGCGGGCAGCGGCAGCCGCTGCATCGAGGCCAGCGTGCCCCGGTGCACCCGGTAGCCGGTGAGCGCCTCGGCGGCCGCCGGGTCGATGACGTACACCGGGCCGGGGCAGCCGGCGATGAGGTCCGCCAGGCCGGCCAGCTTGTCGCGGGTGACCAGCAGGGAGCGCATCGGGTAGCCGGCCGCGATCGCCCGCCTGATCACCTTCTCGCCCTCCGCGACGAACAGGCCGTGCGCGGCCTCCAGGCTCCGCCGCAGCCGGACGTCGGTCAGCCCGACGTAGTCGGCCAGCCGCGCGTCCCCCGCGCCGCTGACCGGGATCAAGTCCGTCACCCGCCCAGTCTGCCGGTACGGCGGCCCGCCCCGGCCGGCCGAAACCGAATACACCTTGGCGGCAGCACCCCGGCCAAAAGGTGCAAGTCGCCTGATCCGTACGTCGCCGCTTGGATATAGTCGGTCCGGCCGGAACCGGCGGGTGGTGCGACCCGCGGCGGGCGGGGGAACTTGTGCCCGGCAGAGCCCCGCGGGATCATCCCCGGCCGCCGGCAGAGAGGCCTGCGGTGAGCGCTGGAGACACGGGACGCGGCAGCCCGGCACGGCCCGGGCACCGGCGCGCCGTGCGGACCGGCCTGCTGGTCACCGTGGCCGTGGTGGTCGCGGCGGCGGTGCTGACGGCGCTCGGCACGCAGGCGATCCTGGCCAGCACCACCTGCGGGCGGCACCCGGTCCTGGTCAACGTCGCCGCCTCGGATGACATCGGTCCCGCCGTCCAGCGGGTCGCCCAGTACTTCAACCGGCAGCACCGCCTGGTCGGCGGACGCTGCGCCGAAGTGCAGATCACCGAGGATCAGCCGGCCACCGCAGCGGCAATGATTGACGGCAGGACATCGCTGCACGGGCTGCCCGCCATCGACGCATGGATCCCCGACTCGAGCCTGTGGATCGAGCTGGCCCGTACCCTGCCGGTCGGCGCCCAGGTCATCGAGCCCACCGGGGTCAACGTGGCCCGGTCGCCGCTGATGATCGCGATGCCGCAGTCGGTGGCGGCCAGGCTGCCCGCGTTCGGCCGCTCCATCGGCTGGAACTTCCTGCTGCCGGAATCCGCGGGCGGCCCGCCTGCCGCCGACGGCGTGCAGGTCCAGCTGCCCGATCCGGCCCAGAGCGCGGCCGGGCTCGCCGCCGTCATCGAGATGAAGCGCGCCCTGGGCAGCGGCCAGGCCGCCCAGCTGAACTTCACCCAGTTCGCCTTCGGCGCGCACGTGAGCAGCCAGTACGACAACCCGGCGGCGCTCGCCTCGCTCGTCTCGCTGGCCCGGCCGCCGCCGGCCAGCGCCCGGTGACGGTCGCCTCCGAGCAGTCCGTCGTGCAATATGACCTGGCTCACCCGGCTCATCCGCTGACCGCCCGCTACCCTGCGGACGGAAGCCCCGAGCTCGACTACCCGTACGTGCTGACCACGGCGGACCGGCTGAAGTTCCAGGCGGCCAGGGAATTCGGGAAGCTGCTGAGCCAGCCGTACACGGCCGACACGGTCAGGTTCGCCGGATTCCGGTCGGCCCGCGGCGTGCCCGACCAGACGCCGGGCTCGTTCGGGCTGGCCAGGCAGCAGCTGCGGGTGACCGAGCTGGCGATCCCGGGGGTGGCCCAGACGATGCTGCAGGCGTGGGCCAGGGTGCGCATCGGCATCCGCATCCTGGCGCTGCTCGACATCTCCGGGTCGATGGCCCGGCCGGCCGGGCCGGCCGGGCCGACCAGGGAGCAGGAAATGACCTCCGCCGCCGGCGAGGGCCTCACCCTGTTCACCGACAGCACCCAGATGGGCCTGTGGGAGTTCGCCAGCAACCTTGACGGCGGCAAGCCGTACAAGGAGCTGGTGCCGCTCGGGCCGCTCCCGGCCGAGGTCGGGCTGATCAGCCGCCGCCAGCAGATCCAGCAGATCAACCAGACCCTGCGGCCCAAGCCGGGTGCTCCCGCGGCGATGGATCAGAGCATCCTCGCCGCCTACCGGTACATGGTCCGGACTTATCAGCCCAACGAGGCCAATTCGGTGCTGATCATGACCGGCGGAGCCGACGACGCCGTCGGCGACCTGTCCGCCGGCCGGCTGCTGAGGAAGCTGCGCGCGATCGCCGGCCCGAATCGCCGCGTCGCGCTCATCTTCAACGTCTTCGGCCAGTCCAGCCACTATGCCGCCATCAGGCATCTGGCCCGGGCGACCGGCGGGGCAGCCTTCCAGATCACCGACCCGGCCGAGATCAACAAGGTCTTCTTTGCCGCCGTGGGGCGCGACCTGACTACTGGTTCAGCCGGCTGACTGATCCTCACTGCCCGGGCCGGGCGGCCGGCCCGGCGCCGCAGGGTCCTCCGGCAGTCGCCAGGCCGGCGGAAACCGCAGGATGCGTGACTGAGCGGGGCGGATCCGTTACAAAAATGATGGATGTACCTGGCCGGCGATAATTCTTGGCCGCCGGAGATGTTCCTTTGCAGAACGTGTGAACCTGCTGTCCGGGGAGCGCGTCATCCTTTGTGAGGCCCGGCGAGAGCGGGGCGCCGGGCCTCATTAAGACTTGTGGGGCCCGGCGAGAGCGGGGCGCCGGGCCCCACAATCTCATTCTCTCTCCCCTCGGCCCGGCCGGGCCAGCTGGCTGCGCGCACCGGGCAGCCGGCGACCGGGCGGCCAGCGGGTCGGCGTCCAGCATCTGGTGCGCCCGGGCGACCAGCAGCGGAACTGCCTTTCCCTCCCGGTCGAAGCCCTCGCCTACCGTCTTGCCCTGCAGGTACCTGGCGTGGATGCCCTCTAGCACCACGGCCAGCTTGAAGCAGCCGAACGCCATGTAGTAGCCGATGCCGGAGATATCCCGGCCGGTCAGCTCCGCGTACCGGGTCGCCAGCTGGGCGCGGGTGAAGAACCCGGGCAGCGCCGTCACCGCCGCCCCCACGTTGATCATCCGCCAGTCCCCATCGGCTGCGTCGGCCCAGTACATCAGCGTCAGCCCGAGGTCGGCCAGCGGGTCGCCGAGCGTGGACATCTCCCAGTCGACCACGGCCTTGATCGTCCGGGCGGTCACCGAGCGAGACCAGCATGTTGTCGAGCCGGAAATCACCGTGCACCAGCGCGCCCTCGCCGGTCTCCGGCAGCGCCGCCGTCAGCCGCTCGACCAGCCGCTGGTAGCCGGGCATCTCGCGCGTCGCCGACAGCTCCCACTGCCGCTGCCAGCGGGCCAGCTGCCTGGCCCAGATAGCCTTCCGGCCGGCCGAAATCGCTCAGGCCAACAGCCTCGGTATCCACGCCGTGGATCGCGGCGAGCATCCCGGCCAGCCGTTCCGACAGCTGTCCCGCCTGCTCGGCAGTGACCTGCTCGCCATCCTCACGGCTGCGCAGCACCAGGCCGTCCACGTACTCCATCAGGTAAAACGGCGCGCCGATGATCTCCGGATCGGCGCAGAGCGCGACCGGGGCCGGGACCGGGATGGCGGTGCCGTTCAGCGCCGTCAGCACGCGGTACTCCCGGGCCATGTCGTGCGCGGTCGGCAGCACGTGGCCGAGCGGAGGCCGACGCAGCACCAGCCGGGCGGATGAGCCGAAATCCAGCCGGTAGGTCAGGTTCGAGCGCCCGCCAGCGATCAGCTCGATGCCAGCCAGATCACCACCATCCGAAACGGAGCCCTGCTGCCCCATCCACTGGGCTAGCCGGGAGCCGTCGGCGATCCCCGGGACGCTCAGGTCCTTGGTCATTCCTACCTCGCCTGCCTCATTCGCGTTCGCTTGCGGTCAATGATCCGCCACCTCGGGCTTTGCACTCTAGCGGGCCGCCGGATGTATGCATCTCGCCCAGGTCTGGACTATTCGCCCGGGCTGACGTAGGCAGGGTAGAGGGGATAGCCAGACCGGTGGTCTAGACCCTTGGCGGCGGAGGGAGTGCAGTGAGTGATGCATGGATGCCAGGAGCCGGGCACCTGCGGACGGCAGCCGACGGCGGGCATCTGAAGGGCGGCGCCCCTCGCGTCGTCTGGCAGGCACTGGGCGCGGACCCGGCCGTAGTTTCGGCCAAGTCCGCGGCGGAGCGGCTCAGCGACCTCGGCCGGGCCGCCCATCTGATCTGGAACCCGCTGTGCGGAGAGATCATGCAGCTGGTATCGGTACTGCGGGCCGGGCGCCTGCTCGGCGAGCCGGAGGGCCTGGCCCAGCTGACGCCAGGCTGCGCGGCCGATTCCGGGGCGAGACCGGCACCGCCGGTGCCCGGCGAGGCGGGCCGCCTCGCCGAGGTGAACTCGGAGGGACGGCTCTGCGTGCAGATCTGCGTCGTGGCCAACGCCTGGGATCCGTTCACCGCGGGCCCGATGACCGGGCTGCAGGGCATCCTGGACTGGCTCGACTCGTGGGGCATCCCCCGGCAGTGGCCGGCCGGGCCCCCGGTGGCCTACCCCGCCGGGCACGCGGGCAGCGGCAGCCGCCGGCTGTGGGCGGCAGGCGGCCATTTCGGCGCGTCGCAGGTGCCGGGCTGGACGGCGGCCGGCCCGGGCGAGCTCGACATCGACCGGCTGACCGGCCGCGCGGCACCGGTACCCATCCAGTTGCCAGCCCCGCGCTCCGCCCACGAACAGTACGGGCGGCGGCACGGCGGCCTGGATGCGGCCCGGCACGAGCGGGAGCAGGAACGTGACGAGCAGGCCCGGCGTGATGCACTGGCCGGCGAGCAGGCCGAGCTGGCGGACCTGGACGAGATTTTCGAGCGTCCTGGGCCTGGCGCGAGCTCGCTCAGCAGGGTGGGCTGACCGCAGGCACTGCGGCAGGCGGCACATTGGCAGGCGGCGCTGCGGGACGCGGCGTCGCCGCGGCCGAGCCCGTTGCCGGGGCCGAGCCCGTTGCCGGGGCCGAGCCCGTTGCCGGGGCCGAGCCCGTTGCCGGGGCCGAGCCCGTTGCCGGGGCCGAGCCCGTTGCCGGGGCCGAGCCCGTTGCCGGGGCCGAGCCCGTTGCCGGGGCCGAGCCCGTTGCCGGGGCCGAGCCCGTTGCCGGGGCCGAGCCCGTTGCCGGGGCCGAGCCCGTTGCCGCGGGGAGTGCCGTCACGATCTGCCTGAGCACCTGGCAGGCGCGGCTGACCTGGCTGAGCGACGCTCCGCCGTAGCCGAGCACCAGGCCTTCGGCTGATGGCCGGCTGGCGAAGTACCGTGCCATCGTCGTGACGGCGACCCCGCGCTGGGCGGCAATGGCGGCTACCTCGCTGGCCGTGCCGGGTGGCAGTTCGAGCACGACGTGCAATCCTGCCGTGTCGCCGAGCAGCCTTACCGGGGCGTGCAGGTCGCCGAGCGCCGCGACGATCGCCGTCCGGCGGCGCGCGTACTCGCGGCGCATCCGCCGGACATGCCGGTCCAGGTCGCCGCTGCCCAGCAGCGTCAGCAGCGCGCGCTGGGACGCCTCGGAGGTCCGGTCGGCGGTGTCCAGCTTGGCGGCCGCGATCAGCGCGGCGAGGTCACCGCTGGCCACCAGCCAGCCCACGCCCATGGCCGGGGTCAGCGTCTTGGCCGTGGTCCCGAGGTGGACCACGACGCCCGGATCCAGGCCGAACAGCGCTGGCAGCGGCGCCACGTCGTACCGGAACTCGCTGTCGTAGTCATCCTCGACGACGAGCGCCCCGGTGGCCCGGGCCCAGCCGGCCAGCGCCTGCCTGCGGGGCACCGGCAGGCGGCCGCCCAGCGGGTACTGGTGCGCGGGCGTGGTGTAGATCATGCGCAGGTTACCGGGAAGCTCGTCGACGACCAGGCCATGCTCATCGGCCCGGCACGGCACTACCTGGGCGCCATGCGCGGTGAACACCGCCCGCGCCGCCGGGTAGCCGGGCTCCTCGATCCCGACCCGGTCGCCCGGACGCAGCAGCGCCCCGGCGAGCAGGCCCAGGCCACTGGTCACGCCGCGGGTGACCAGGATCTGGCCGGGCGCGCAGGGCAGCGCCCGGGTGCGCCGCAGGTGCGCGGCGAGGGCCTCGCGCAGCGCTGGCAGGCCGAGCGGGTCCGGCCAGGCTGACGGCGGGACGGTTCCCGCCTGCCGCCAGGCCCGGCGCCAGGCCGCGCGGTCGATGCCGGCCGCCCACGGGATGCCCGGCCGTAGCTCGATAACCCGCGCAGCGGAACCGGGCAGTGCGGCATCAGGCGACGCCGAACCGGGCGGCTCGGAACCGGGCAGCGCGGAACGAGGCAGCACGGAATCGGGCGCCGCGGCAGCGGATGACGCGGAACCGGATGACGCGGAACCGGGCGGCGCGGCAGCGGGATTCCTCGATCGCGGTGCGTTGTCGGTGCTGGTACCCCGGTAACTAGCCGCGATCGAGGCATGCGCGCGCCATGGCGACGATGGCGCCGTCGGCCGCGGTGGCCCGGCCGGGCCGGGCGCGCCCGCCGCGACGTAGGTGCCGGACCCGTGCCGTCCGTCCAGCCAGCCCTCCGCATAGAGCTGGCCATACGCGGCCGTCACTACGGTGCGGCTGACGCCGAGCGAAGCCGCGAGGACCCGGCTGGCAGGCAGCCGCTCGCCAGCCCCGAGCCGGCCGTCGCAGATCCCCGACCGGAGCTGGCCGGCGATCTGCCCGGCAAGCGGGACATCCCGTCCGCGGTCAGCCGACAGCGGGAACTCGATGGCAGCGCGCGACAAAGTGGTCATCTCCTTTTCCCGCGAAGTGGATATTCTGGCAAGTCCACTTACCTTGTACGGTAGAGCATCATGAGCGCTGACCTCTCCCTTTCGTCCACCGCCCGCACCACGCTGCACCGCCTGCGGGAGCGCGGCCGGACCGACCGGGCCGAGCTCTATGCCGTGCTGGACGCCGGGCTGATCTGTCACCTTGGCGTGATCATCGACGGCTCGCCGGTTGTCCTGCCGACCGGCTACGGCAGGGCGGGAGACACTCTTTACCTGCACGGCTCTTCGGCGAACCGGTCGCTGCTCGCCGCGGACGGGCGCGACGTGTGCGTCACCGTGACTCAGCTGGATGGCATGGTCTGCGCCCGGTCGATCTTCCATCACTCGATGAACTACCGCAGCGCGGTCGTGTTCGGGACCGGACGGCTGGCCACTGGCGATGCGGCCAAGCTGGCAGGCCTCCGGGCCGTTACCGAGCAGCTCATCCCGGGCCGGTGGCCGGAATCACGCCCGCCGAACCGCAAGGAACTGGCCGCCACGGCCGTACTCGCGCTGCCGCTGGACGAGGCATCGGTCAAGGTCCGCACCGGCCCGGCCCAGGATGAGCCGGAGGATTACCAGCTGGGCTTCTGGGCCGGCGTGGTGCCCGCTGCCCTTGGCCTCGGGCAGGCCGAGCCTGACGCGGCGCTCCCATCCGGAGCCGAGATCCCTGACCACATCACCGCACTTACCAGGCGGGGACGCGGCGGCTAGCCCGTCAGGCCAGCCGGGGTAACCGGTCAGGCCAGCCGGGACAGCCCGTCAGCTCTGCCGGGTCACTCGTCAGGTCAGCGGAGGCAGCCCGTCGGGTCAGCGGAGGCAGCCCGTCGGGTCAGCGGAGGCAGCCCGTCGGGTCAGCGGAGGCAGCCCGTGCTTGCTGATTCAGCATGCCGGGCTACCGGGGCCTAGGCTGGGCCCATGACTGACCGGCTCGTCTGGATCGACTGCGAAATGACCGGGCTTGACCTTGAGCGCGATGCCCTCGTCGAGATCGCCTGCCTGGTGACCGACGGCCAGCTCAACATGCTTGACGACGGCATCAACCTCGTCATCAAGCCGCCCGCCGAGGCACTCGACCATATGCCAGACATAGTCCGGGAGATGCACACCCATTCCGGCCTGCTGGCCGAGTTGCATGCGGGTATCACGCTGGCCGAGGCCCAGGAGCAGGTACTCGCCTACGCCCGATCGCACGTCCCGGAATCGAAGAAGGTGCCGCTCTGCGGCAACTCGATCGCCACTGACCGGTCGTTCCTGGCCAGGGACATGCCGGAGCTAGACGCGTTCCTGCACTACCGGATGGTGGACGTGTCGAGCATCAAGGAACTGGCGCGGCGGTGGTATCCGCGGGCCTACTTCGCCAGCCCGCAAAAGCATGGCGGGCACCGTGCCCTGGCGGACATCCGGGAGAGCATCAAGGAACTCCGGTATTACCGCGAGACCATATTCGTACGGCCGCCCGGCCCGGACTCGGCAACGGCGCGGGCGATCGCGGCCAGGCACGGTGAGCCGGGCCCGACGGCTATGGAACAGGCCGAACAGACGTCGCCAGCGGCCGGCTCCCCGGCCCGGCCCGGCCAGTCACGTCAGTCCGGCCGGCCACTCAGCCCCCGTCAGCTCCCCCGGCCACTCTGGCCCCGTAGACTCCCCCGGCCGCGCCAGTACCGCCGGCCCCCCCAGCCCGGCCAGTCCCGCCAGTCCCGCCAGCCCCTCTAGTCCCACCATCCCCTCTGGCCCCGCCGGCCCGGGGGGCGCAGGCGCGACAGGTGGCCGGGGCCGGACGCTCCGTTAAGGCCGGACAGCCATCCAGCTGGCTACGGCCGGCCGCTCAGGAGGCCATCGGGTAGCGAAACTGGTTCTGTGCGGTGATGGGCGCCCGGTATGATGCCTGAAGCCGCCAGGCGGAATCCGCCTTGCAGCCATGGTGGGCGTAGCTCAGCTGGTTAGAGCGCCAGGTTGTGGTCCTGGATGTCGGGGGTTCGAATCCCCTCGCTCACCCCACGGGTTACCGACAGAACTGCCGGTGTCGTACCGACAGAACTGTGTTGGTGGCCTGTTTTGAGTATGGCTGGGGGGTCTGACGGTCCGGTGCTGGGCGTTGCCGGTCTGCAGGGCCTGTTTCGCGGGGGGTGAGGATTGCCTGCGGGTCGCCTGCCGGTGTGCTGGGCGTGGTTGATGTGGCTGGCTGCGGGCGGGTCGTGGTGGTGCCTGGAGTCAGGGGCGGCTAGCCGTCTGGCAGGTGGTCGCGGAGGCTGGTTCGCCGTCGGCGTGCGCGCCGGGTGCTGCTGCTGGCTTTGCTGTCGGCGGCTTGTGCCCGCCAGGCGCGGATTTTGCGGAGGTTGGCGGCCATGAGCAGCAGGGCGCTGAAGAGGGCGCAGGCGGCGATGCCGCGGACGCGCCGGCGGGCTGGCTGGCTGAGGGCTTCGTGGCCGGGTCTTTGACGAATCCGTTGAGGCCCTCGATGGTGTTGCGCAAGGTGGCGTAGCGCCGGGCCCAGGTTTCGGATCCGAATGCCAGGTCCTGGCGGTGGCGGGCGCCGGTGTCGGGGGCGATCGTGATGGTTTTCTGGCGGCAGATCCGCGGCGGGTCCGCAGGGGGATCGAGGATCTTGGCGCGCCCGTCGCGGGGGGTGAGCGAGGTTTCGCGCAGCGGGCAGATGATTCCGGGGTAGCTGCCGGTGGCCGGGCAGGACAGGCGCTGGTAGCCGTCGTGGTCGGGGCCGTCCTTGCGCTTGAGGCGGTAGGGGGCGCGGGACGCGATCCGGGCGGCGTAGAGGTCTTTGGTGATGGTCCCGGCGCGGTGGCCGGCGGTGGCGGTTATCAGCGGCCCTGGCATGGCGGGGCAGGACCATGTTCCTTCTGCCAGCAGCGCGCCGCCGCTGTTGGCCTGGATGCCGAGCTGGTCGGCCCGGTAGTCCATCACCAGGTGGTAGCCCAGGGCGCGGGCGGGCAGGTGGAACCGTCCGGGCATGGCGGCGGAGTAGGCCCGGTCGGCGCCGGGGAACCCGGCTGGGTGGCCGCGGGAGGTGACTGAGGCCAGGACCCGGGTTCCGGTGCCGCCGGGGTCGTGCCCGGGGCGGGTCAGGGCCAGGCCGAGGGCCAGGTTCGGGTGACGGGAATCAGATCGCGGGGCGGGGGCCATGGTGGCTTCCAGCGCCCAGGCGATCTTCGTCCGTTTCCGGCCGGCGTGATCCTCGGTGTCGCGATGGTCGCCTTCGCGGACGTACCAGCCGCCGTCGGGGTCGCTGGCGCACAGCCCGGCCCGCCGCGACGGGCCGCGGGAGAACAGCGGGACCGCGGTGGCGTCCAGGCCCGTCGAGCCGTCGAAGGCCTGGCACTCGGTGGCGGTGAGGACCGTGACGCTTGCCTCGATAAGGGCGTTGATGAGCTTTTCCAGGCGGGCCCTGGCGGCCTCGGCCTGCTGCGTGGTCATCGGGCGTGCGGCTGCCGCGAGTTCCTGCCCGGTGAGGCGCCGGTTTTTCGGCAGTGGCGAGGGGTCGGCTGCCGGGCAGATCGCGTGGTAGCAGTAGCGGACCCGGCGGTAGGCGGCCAGGAAGCCGCGGCGGCCCGCCGGGGCGGCGGCGCTGACGCCCAGCAGGCGGCGGGAAGCGCCGCTGAGGCGGCGGAATAGCAAGTCGGTGACCAGGGTCAGGTGCAGCGGCCGGTCGTCCATCGCCAGGATGAGCAGGGCGGCGAGCACGGCCCGGACCGGCAGGGCGCGACGGCGGCCGGCCGGCCGCGCCAGCGCGGCCTCGGCCTGGCCGGCGGTCCCGGAGCGGTCGATGAGGGCAGCGGCGAAGGCCACGGTCTCCTCGTCGATCAGCCTGCCGTGCCCGGGGATCTCCAGTCCGCGGCCGTCCATGCTCAGCGCGCCTGCCAGTCCCTGTCCCAGGCCCGCAGGGCGGCCTTGGACGGGGCGCCCTTGACGTGGCGTGCGTAGCGGGCCAGGGACTCGGCCTCGCGGATCCCGGTGATGGCCAGCAGCTCGCCCGGCGGGGTGCCCGCGGCAAGGTGATCACAGATGAAGCTGGCCCGGCACCGGCCCATCGACAGCCGCGGTGCCGCCGGATCGGTCACCAGGCCCCGGGCGAAGCCGCTGGCGAAGTTGTGATACCCCCGGTCGGCGGGACCGGGACGGAACACGAACCCGCCGCCGGCACCACGAGCCAGTTCCTCCAGCAGCGGGCCGTAACGGCCGGCCGGCACCGTGCGGGGCGCCGGGCCGGTCACGCGCGTCACTACATTGCCGCCGGCCCGCACGACATGGGCGCCGCGCAGCGCGGCCAGCTCGCCCGGGCGCAGCCCGGCCCCGATACCCGCTGCCACCATGGCCAGCGCCGAGGACCGCTTCGCCAGGCCGTTCTGGGCCCGGGCGGCCGAGATAAGCCCGGCCCGCTCATCCCGGGAGTAAGGCGGCGGCGCCTTCGCGCCGGCGAACGGCGTCGCCCGGCCTGACGGCGGGCCGTGGACCTCCCCGGCCAGCGCATACAGCAACGAGCGGTACGTGCCGCGCGCCGGGGCAGCCCGGTCCCGGAGGCCCGCGACGCAAAATGCCCCGGTCACGTCGTAATCAAGCAGGCACGCGGCTGAGGCTGGCAGGCCGCGGGTGGCACCGAAGGCGCGCAGCGAGCGGATCACCGTATCCGCCCGGCACCCGGCCGCGCCAGGCAGCCAGCCGTCCGGGCCTGGCCCGTGCTGCCCGCCGGCCGGTAACATGCTTGAAGGCTATCTGCCGTCAAGTCCCGTCCGGGGGATGCTAGAGGGGTGAGTCGCGCCGAAAGCCGCCGCAAGGAGATCCTGGCCGAGATCAGCCACCTCGGACTGGCCGTCCCCGGCTCGATCACCGAGCGCATGACGCGCTGCCAGCGCGATGGATGCCACTGCAAAGCCGAACCGCCCCGGCTCCACGGGCCCTACCCCACGTGGACCCGGCGGGTAGACGGCAAGACCATCACCCGCACCCTCCGGGCCGAAGACGCCGAACAACTCCGTGCCTGCCTTGACGCCCACCACAGGCTGCGGGAACTCCTGACCGAACTCGAGATCGTCTCAGCCCAGATCGCAGAAGAGTCCCTGGCCGGCCGGCACTAACCCAGAGCACTGGGATACCACCACCGCCAAACCGGGAACCGGACACCGCCAGGACACCATTACCGCTGGTCAGCGAGTTCTGTCGATGGCCCCCCACGAGAAGCGCAGGTCAGGAGGCCCGGCCGTGATAACGGCCGGGCCTCCTGCCGAATTGCCCGCCCTGCGGGTCCCCAGCACATTCATCATGTCCGCGCCGACCGGCAAGGACATCGGCCAGCTGGCGGATGTATGCAATGCGGGCGCCGCCGCATGCTGGAAGCGACTGGGCCGCCAGACTCAACACCAGGCCTGCCCGGAAAGCCCGCACCTGGCCCGCGTGCTTCCGGCGCCAGCCCGCCAAGAAGGACTTGACCATGACGCAAACCTGCTGCGGCAATGCGGCCGTGAACACCGTCGATCGTTGCTGCCAGGCTAGCGCGCCGCCGACTCTCGGTATCCCAGGGCGCAGGACGCAGCCCCCGGCCGCGGACCGGAGCGCGCGGGTCATCGGCGCTGACCGCACTACCGATGCTGTTCCTGCCGCCGGAGCTAGCCGCATCACCGGAGCTAGCCGCATCGCCGGGATTGACCGCACCGCCGGAACTGGGCCCGCTGCGGGAAACGGCCCCGCCGCCGGAACTGGGCCCGCTGCGGGAAACGGCCCCGCCACCCGACCTGGCCCCGCCACCCGACCTGGCCCCGCCACCCGACCTGGCCCCGCCGCCGGAACTGGGCCCGCTGCGGGAAACGGCCCCGCCACCGGACCTGGGCGCACCGTGGGGGCTGGACGTGCGGCACGTGCCGCTCGCGCACGCGCCGCGCGTGCGGCCAGGTTGGCGATGCTTATCCGGCAGTTCGAGCAAGATAGCAACATGCTCGACGACGCGGTCGCCGACTGGCTGGGGATCAGCCGGGCCGACCTGGGCAGTGGTGAGCTGCGAAACGAGGAAATGACGCGCATCGGCCAGCTAGCGCGGGACGAGCAGATGCTGCGCCAGGCGGCTCCCGTGCTCAGCCCGGCCGTCCCCGCCCAGGGCTCGACCATCCCGACCCCGGACCCGACCACCCCGACCATCCCGACTCCGGACCCGGACCCGGGCGCGCTGGGGTCGGCGGGCGCATGGAGCCTGCTACAGAAGCTTTTCGGCGAGCCGACCACCGATAGCCGCGCGCTGGCCCACTGCTCGGCCGCTGAGACCAGCGCCTTCATCCGGTTCTTCACCGTTACCCACCAACGCCGGACGGAGCGAATCCGCCGCATCCGCGCATTTGACCGTTCAGGTGCATCGAACGAGGTGCCGGGAACCACGAGAGCCGCGAGCCTGCGCGGACAGGACCAGCCCTCGGTGTCGCTCCGGCCACTCACCCACCATTGATCCCACTGGACCCAGTCGACTCACACCATGCGACTCTTCAGTCACACATTCTGCAAGATCAAACTAGCGGTTCAGATTTAGCCGGTTATCGGCGGACGGATCCTAACCGCAAATGCAGCGCCGCAGCGGACGGGGCTCATGTGACGGGTGAGGTCGAGTGCTGGCAGAGTGGGCGGGCGCGCCGGGAGACGGCCTTCGTAGCATGCGTCATTTGGCACGGTGTCGGCAGGAACTCCCGAACCGGGCATCTGCGGTACCGTCAACCGGCATCACGCAGCATGGCGAACCGGGTAGCGCGCGCATACCGCGAACCGGGAGTCACGCATGCCACGCGAATCGCCACCGCACCGCGAACCGGGTACCGCGCGCCACCGCGAGCCCGGCGCCACCCGCCACCGCGAACCCGGCGCCACCCGCCACCGCACCGCGAACCGGGTACCGCGCGCCACCGCGAACCCGGCGCCACCCGCCACCGCGAACCCGGCGCCACCCGCCACCGCGAACCCGGCTCCGGGCGTCACGCGGCGCCGCGGGATTCGCGGCTTCTCGCCGAGCCCGGCGGGCGGCCACGTGGCCGCTTGTAGGCAGTAATCACGCCGCGATCGAAGATCTCGCCACCCCAGACGCCTAGCGGCTCGGCACGCTCGACCGCGCCTGCCAGGCACGGCACGCGCAGCGGGCACTGCTGGCAGAACTCCTTGGCGAGTTCGAGGTCGGCCGGACGTTCGGAGAACCACAGGGACGGGTTTTCACTGCACGGCAGCGGTTTGGTCAGTTCGGCAGCACGTCGCGCCAGCGTTACTACAGACGTGGCGAACATCGAGGCGAGACCGTCGGACGCCGAGGGACGATCGGCCGCCGAGGGCTCTTGCGGCAGGCTAGCCGGGCACGCGGGGGGCGAAGTGAGGCCGATCTGCCTCATCGGCGGTCTCCTTTTCAGACGGGCCGGGCGCCGGCCGGGTTCGTGCTCTCGCTACCGGGCCGGGGGCCCTGCGACCAGAACAGTTCGAGCATGCGATTGCAGCGGCGGCGCAGACATCCGCCAGACGGCCGATGTTGGCGGAGGCCGGCGCCCGCGACTATTGGCGGGTGGAGATCCGCATAGTGCTGGACAGAATCGAGCCGCCAGCCGGCCGCCTCCAGGTCATACCCGACCCCCGGCAGCCCGCCGGCCCGGGCGCGGGCGCGGCGCACCACCATTTCGCGGAACACGACCACGCCTCGGGCACCGGCCACGCCACCAGCACCGGCCACGCCACCGGCACCGGCACCGGCACCGGCACCGGCACCGGGACCGGCACCGGGACCGGGACCGAACATGCCAGTGGCGCGGGCGCGGAACCTGACGGGAAAGATCGCGGCCAGATCCGGTTTGCTGGCTGGCTGGGACTCTTGCGAGCGCTATACGAGGTCACCGCGGTGGAGGGCGCCGTCACGCCACCGGGGTCATAGCCGTCGCGCGGGCTCGCAATGGCTGCCAGCCGGCATCCAGGCCCCGCCTGCACCAGCGTCCCTGGCCCGCTAACTAAATTTGATCACCAAGAGTACATTGATGGTAGCTATTGGTATATCCGCTGGGAGGGATTCACGCTGATAACGGGGGATTGCATTGACCGATAAGGCGGTGGCGACCGCCGAGGATCTCGATTTCGCCCGGCGCGTGCTCTATGTTGACGACAACCCATCGCAGACCATGCTCGCCGAGCGCATGCTCGGCCGGGACCCGACGATGGCCGTGCAGACCGCGCCGGATGGCGAGACCGCGTTCGACCTGGCCTGTCAGCAGCAGCCGGACATCATCCTGCTGGATCTGAACCTCGCCGGCGTGAGCGGCGAAGCGCTGCTGCTGCAACTGCAGGCCG
This sequence comes from uncultured Actinomycetes bacterium, assembly GCA_963786975.1. Taxonomy (GTDB): domain Bacteria; phylum Actinomycetota; class Actinomycetes; order Streptosporangiales; family Streptosporangiaceae; genus Palsa-506. The sequence goes on from CAWBBE010000002.1 coordinate 176,362, forward strand.
ACGCCCGCACCGGGCAGATACCCGTCGTCATCGTCAGCGGTGATACCGCGCCCACGACCATCGAACGCCTCAAGATGCTCGGTGCGGCCGCCTACCTCACCAAGCCGTTCAACTCGGCGCAGCTCCGCGAGCTCGTCGACGCGGTTACCCGCGCTCGCGGGTAGCGCGACCAGGCCAGAAAGCTGACCGCCCGGCGGCCCGCACCACGCCACCCCGCCCGGCGGCCCGCACCACGCCACCTGCCCGGCGGCCCGCATTGCGCCACCTGCCCGGCGGCCCGTACCGCGCCACCCGCACCGCGCCACCCACTCCGCCAGCCCGCACCGCGCCCGGCGGAGCGCAGCGGCCAGCACGCCCGTGGCAAGCGGGCCGGCGGCAAGCAGATCGGCCAGTCGGCCGATGTCTGCCGCGGCCGGTGAGCGGACGCTGGAAGCCTCAGGACCGCCGTCGCGGGCGAGCACCCGCCGACGGGGCCGCCCGACCGAACACAGCGAGGTACAGCATGGACATGACACGTGGCTCAGCAGCCGACCGCTGGTGGCAGGCGGT
>CAWBBE010000003.1:0-212226 GCA_963786975.1 uncultured Actinomycetes bacterium
TGACTTTCGCCTCTGGCACCGAGATTAAGTGCGGCATATCTTGAAAGAAAGCCTTCGCAGGGAGAGGAGGCGATCAAGATGCGCACCCGTCATCATCAGCATAATCATCATGTCGCTGCTCACCTCCGGGAGTGGCTTCACCGCTGCAATCCGTACGCCTAGCCGTGATCCTTCACGGGCCTGGCAGCAGACCTGAGACGGCGTCTGAGCCGACCTATGGACCTTGATTTAGGATTCGGTATGGCCCCGGCCCGGGCGGGCCGGGCCGGGGTTCCGCTGCATCGGTTACGCACCCGTAGGGGTGGCTCCCGACTGGCGTGTCGGCCGCAGACGGTCCAAGTGCGCCGTGCGGTGCTGGCGATGCGCCTGGAGGCGAGGACCTGAACCGCCCAGGGCTGGTGGCGTCAGGTGCCGCGGAAGATCGGCGGGCGTTTCTCGGCGAAGGCCTTGAGGCCCTCGAGATAGTCGCTGCTGTCGTATGCCTCCCGCCGCAGCCCCTGGACGCGCTCGTGCACCTGCGCCGCGATGGGCTGGTAGTCCGTAAGGACGCGGAGCTGTTCCTTGACGACCGCCATCGCCAGCGGCGATTTCGACGCCATGGTCGCGGCCAGGTCGAGGGTGAACCCTTCGAGCTCGGCCGACCCCACCAGGTGGTTGATCACCAGCCATTCCCTGGCCTGCTGGGCGTCGAGGGGCGCGGCGGTGAAGAACATCTCCTTGACCAGGTTGACGGGCAGCCGTCCGAGGGAATGCAGCAACCCGGTGGTGTTGTACGGCAGTCCCAGGTTGGCGGCCGTGACGGCGAACGTCGCTGTCTCGTCGGCGATCACCAGGTCGCAGCTGAGCACCAGGTCGAACGCCCCGCCCCAGACCGAGCCGTGCACCATGGCGATGACCGGGGCGGGGAAGGTGCGGATGACGCGGAGCAGTTGCTCGAGCGGGTCGTTGTAGGCCAGCGGATCACGCCGGCCCCGGGGAAGCTCATTGATGTCATGGCCGGCCGACCAGACGTGCATCCCCGCCGCGGCGCGGAGCACAACAGTGCGCGCGCCGCCGGCTCGCAGGCTCCCGAAGGCGGCGGCGACGCCATTGGCCAGCTGGGCGCTGATGGCGTTGCGCCGGCCCTGGTCGGCAAGGGTGATGACGCCAACATGCCCGACGACTTCCGTCCGGACGGCGGCGCCCGCCAGGCCAGCAGTCCCAGCCGGGCTGCCCCCGGTGGCCGCCTCGCCACCTTCCCGCGGCGCCGCCGACTGCTCGCCCATAGGACCGCGTCCCCGGGTGGCCAGGGCCACATAGGTTCTGGCCAGCGCGTCTTTCCCCGCCCCAAGGATGGTGTTAACCAGCCTGAGCGCCTCGATCCGCATGTCGCCTGCGAACGCGCTGGCTACGTGGCCCCAGAGCACCTCCTGCAGGACGTTGAATATCCCCTGGATCTCGGCAATCTCGAAGCCGTCCGCAAAGCGATCCGCCGCGATCTGCCCGGACCACGCGATGATCGGCTCGGCGTCGCCCTCCTGCGCGTACCTGACGACAAGCCCGAACAGATCCCGCACGTAGCTACGGCGCTCTTCCGGGCTGGATGCCTGGTGGTGTGCCAGATGGCGTCGCTCGAGCGCGGCAACCGCTTCGCCGACTACCCGGTCCTCGGCGCTGGCGAGGACCGCTGACGTCTCCAAGACCGGCACCTCCGTTCCCTGGCCGTCACCCCGGGTGTCCCCGTGAGGCTCACCAGACCTTCGGTCTCGCTGGCTGAGGTAGTCGTACCAACGAAACCATGACCGCGCACGTTCCATGCATCCGGCCCAAGCAAACCCGCCTGCCTGCTGATCACCCACAGATCCTATTTCGAGTGGACACGCATTACGGGAGCAGGACTTCGACCGGCCCGGCCTCCGCCGGATCCACCCCAACGACTCAGCCAACAGCGTGCCGTCATTCCTCCGGTACCCGATGACCGGCGGACTGCCCTCCCGTCCCAGGGAAGACATGGCCGCCGACGGAGTCCGCGGATAATCCGGCCGCTGGCAACCGGCATCGGCTTGGGCGCAGCCGGCCCCGGGCCCGGCGGCCACGGTTGGCGCTGGTGACTTAGGTCCCCGCTGATCGTGACATTCGGCTGTGATGAGCCCGGCGGCCGGAGAGCGATCCTGATCGTGCAGGAGTGTGCAGTACCCCCCGGTAACGGATGAGAGGGGGGAGCGGACATGACACGCAGCGATATCCACCGTGACGCGATGGTCCGTCACCTTGGCGTTACTTATTACGAGTCCTTGCACGGCAGGGCGACCGCGGCCGATGTGTCCCGGGCGCTCGCTTCCGTCGAGGACCATACGCGGGAGCACTCAACGGAACGGGCTGGGCCAGCCGCGTCCGTGACCGCCGGCCCGCATGCCAGCGGTGGGGGAAAGCAGCATCACGGGCGATGGCACCACCGGGTCAGGGACGTCATGACCACGCCTGTGGTGACCGTTGACCGGATGACCCCTTACAAGGAGATCGCCGTCCTGATGGCCGGGCACAAGATCAGCGCCGTGCCGGTGCTGATCTTGGGCCGCCATGTCGCCGGGGTGGTGTCCGAGGCCGACCTGCTCGGCGTCCTGGACAAGCACGCGCGGGAGGCCCAGCTTGAATCGGGCGGCCGTCTTCACTGGCACGCCGGCGATAAGAGGCACTGGGGCCTGACGGCAGGTGAGCTGATGACCTCGCCGGCCATCACCATCCACCCGGACGCAACGCTGCCAGCCGCTGCCAGGATGATGAACAGCCGCCACCTCAAGCGGCTGCCGGTGGTCGAGGCCGGCGGTGAGCTCGGGGGCGGCATCGGCGGCAAGCTGATCGGGATCGTGAGCCGCTGTGACCTGCTGAGCGTCTTCCTCCGCCCAGACGAGGACATCGCCCGGGAGGTCCGCGAGATGCTCGCCCAGATCCTGCTCGCGGACCCGGCAAAGGTCACAGCACGAGTGCGGAACGGCATCGTGACCCTGGCAGGCCAGCTCGGCTCCGCCGAGCAGCACGACCTGATCCGGGTAGCGGTCCGGCTGACCTGGGACATTGACGGCGTGGTGGACGTGGTGAACAAGCTCGGTACCGGCCAGCCGATCACGCCATCCATCCCGCCGCCCAGGCCCGAGGAGCTCGTGGCCAGCGCCTACGACTTCGCCGGGCAACTGCTCGCCTCCCAGCGGAAATTCGCTGAGAACGTGATCGAGGCAACCAAGCCGCTGCTGGGCGCAAAGGAAGGCCCAGCGGCCAAGCAGGGCGCAGAAGACCCGGCGCACGGGGAGGGCCCGGTGGCCAGGGATGGCGGCACCAAGTAGCACTCTGCATGCGCGGCGGGCAATAGGGCCTCCATGCCTGGTGGGGACGGACGCTTGCATCGTCCAGCGTCCACCGCTTTCTGACGCGACCACGGACGTCGGCACGGCACGTACTGCTTACTAAGGGGCACGTAAGTAGGTCGACTGATTCTGGTTATGCGGCGATGTAGCGCAGGTTCGGGTCGGCGAAGAATGCCCGGACCAGTCCGGGTCGCTTCTGGAGCCGTCGCAGGGCGCCGATGGCCTTGGATTTGAGGTCTTCCTTGCTAGTGACTCCGGTCTTGCCGATCCGGTCGTGCTTGACGTTCTTCCAGACCCATTCGTCTGGGTTGAGCTCGGGTGAGTAGCCAGGCAGGAAGAACAGCCGGAGCTGGCCTTCGGTTGAGGCCGCGAATTCCTTCGTGGCGGTGGCGCGGTGGGCAGGATGCCCGTCGACGATCAGGCAGACCGGCCCCGGCGCGTCGTGCAGCAGCCGCTTGCAGAAGTCGATGAAGGTGGCGGCGTTCGTGTTTCCCTCATAGAGGGCGAACCGCAGCGCGCCTTTCGCGGACACCGCGGAGATCATGTTCACCGAGTACCGGGCCCCGGTGTTCTTCACGACCGGGGTCTGCCCGACGGGCGACCAGGTCGTGCCCGCATGGTAATCCGAGCGGACGCCGGCCTCATCAGCGAAGTAGATGACCGCGCCCGCAGCCTCGGCCTCCTTGCGGATCGCCGGGTAAGCCTCGCTCTTCCACCGCTCCACGGCCGCAGGATTCTGCTGATAAGCGCGGTGCAGTGGCCGCTGCGGCGACAATCCGAGCTTGCGCAGCAGCCGGCCCACCGAAACCACGCTTAGCCGGACGCCGAATTCGCGGCGGATCACCTCGCGTACCATCTCCCGGGTCCACAACGCGAAGTCGAACTGCATCTGCCGCGGATCCTGGCCCGCGATCAGCGAATACAGCCGGGACAACTGCTGGCCGGCCAGCTTCGGCGGCCGGCCCGGCACCGGCCTCGCCGTCAGCGCGCCTTTCCCGCCCTCGCGGTATTTCGCCAGCCATCCGTAGACGGTCTTGCGGTGCAGCCCCAGCGCCACGGCGACATCCTCCGGATGCGCGCCTTCCCCGACCTGATCCACCGCCCGGACCCGCAGAGCCTCAAGAGTCCTGTGATCAAGCTTCCGGCCGTCGTTATCCCGCACGGCACAATCCTGCCAGATCACAAGATCAAAGTCGGTCTACTTTCGAACTCCTTAGTAAGTGAATCCGGGGTCCTTCTGACGCTTGATCCCGGAAGATGGATCGGCGATAAGGGATATGTCGGAAACGACATGATCACGCCCATCAGGAAGCCCGCCCATCGTAAACTCATGGACTGGGAGAAGGAGTTCAACAAACAGGTCAACAAGATTCGCTACGTCATCGAGCAGGCGAGCGCCAATTTCAAGACCCGGGATCATGCATACCGATTACCGCCGACCGCTCGAAACGTTTACTGCAACTATCTCAACTGTAATCTCCCTGCACTTCTACGCGGCAGCTGAATAAGCCTCGGCGCTCGCATCCAGCACTCCTCCCATAGGCAGCCCAGCCCCCAGTCCCCGGAACCGGGCAGTACCAGCCGCGACAGCAGCGCTCGCTATTCCAGTACCAAGCAAGGCCCGGTCCGATCGTATTCCTGGCCGGGACGGCCCGGTCGAGCCGGACAGGTGCCTCACTACACTCACATGCCGCTACGGCGGTCGTTCGGCACTGCCGAGAAGAGTGCCCCTGCAGCTCGCCGCCACCGCCTGGCGTCCCGGTGATGAAGATGCTGCAGCGTAGGCCAAGCAGGGAGCCGCCACCGCCGTGGCGCCGGGAGGCACCTGCAGGCGAGGATCAAGCCTGGCCCCGAGGATCCGGCGGAAACGGCGCGGGGCTGGCTGGGCTGGTGCGGCCGTGGGCGTGCGCGGGCCTAAGGTCCCGGGTGGGTCGGCCATTGGGCCCTGGCTCGCAACCACTGGCTCGCGCGATGGTGGGCAATGCCGGCGCTGCCGTCGCGGTGGCGGCGTATTGCCTGGCCTGGCGGGAGCAGGATGTGATCGGCAGGAAGCGGAACCCCTGGGCGTGCAGGGCCGGGGCCCGGCAGTGTGATCACCACCGAGCCAGGACATTCTGTGCAGGCTGCACACGAGGAGGCAGTGATGGCAGTGTTCAGATTCGAGCCGTTCCGGGATCCTTTTGAGCGGCTCATCTCCATGGCCGCGACCGGGACGCGTGCCCCGCTCGGCATGCCCATGGACGTCTACCGCGCCGAGGATGGCAGCTACCATGTCGAGGCTGACCTGCCCGGCGCGGATCCTGACAGCGTCGAGGTGACCGTTGAGCACAGCACCTTGACGATCCGGGCCGAACGCGCCCCGCGCTACGGTGAGAGCGAGCAGGTCCTTGTCGCCGAGCGGCCTCAGGGGTCCTTCACCCGCCAGCTGTCCCTCGGCGAGGGCGTGGATTCCGACAATCTCACCGCCAGCTACGCCGACGGTGTCCTGCATGTGACCATTCCCCTCTCGCCCAGGACCCAGGCCCGCCGGGTCGAGATCACCCGTGCGTCCGGCGGCAGCCGCACCATCTCGAGGAGCAATGTTGAACCGGGTGAGGCGCCTTCCGGCAGCTCGGGCGGCGGCGGCTGAATATCCGCCTGATCAGGCCGACGCCAGCCGCCTCGGCATCCGGCGTCGGGCTGCAGGCAGGTTCGGCACGGCCGGGGTGGTCACCCGCTCCGCCAGCCGTCTCCTGTCATAGCCGCCGATCGTGCGCCTGCCAACGGCGCCGTGTGCCAGGTAGTCCCGAGAAGACCTGAGCGTTCCTGCGCGCATGGGATCGGGCAATCGCAATTGCTGCCCGGGCCTTACCGTCCGAAATGCGGCTAGGTGCAACGAGCGGCACTGCACGGATGCCGGATCCTGGCGCCTGCCAGGCTCGCTGTCACCTTGGGGAAGCGCTGGCCAGCAGTGGCGTGATGATCGCGATTCCGGTCAGCAGCGCGTCGCCGGAGAACTGGATGCTGTCCAGGACGCGCTGCATGGCTGGCTGGTCCCGGCCGCCGCAGGCGTCGGTCACCACGACCGGGATCAGCCCGAGGTCGACCGCATGCCAGACCGTTGGCCCGTGTTACAGCCGCCCAGGGTGTCCGCCTGGTACCGGATCGCCTGCCCGACTAGGAGGACCCCGGCCTAGTCGGGCATGTGATGTCCTAGACAGGACGCGGTCAGACGCCGTGAACTGGTGGTCACCGAGCCGCGTCCCGGGCCTTCTTGGCGGCCATCGACTGGCTGTGCAGCATCCACAGGGCGACGTCAAGCAGCCGGAGCACGCTGGCGCTTCTGGCCTGCCGCGGCCGGAGCGCCTCGATGGCCCGCCGGAGCGACTGGTCCTGGAGGCAGTACCGCACCGCCTGCCACGTCTGCCCGATGGCCCCGACCCTGCGGACAATGACCGCGTCGGTGATCGGGACGAGCCGTGGCCGCTTGCGGGCCAGGAGCTTGCTCGCCAGCGCCGGGCCCACCCCGTCCGAGCCCCTCGTCAGCAGATCCCACAGCGGGTTGATGGCCGCCAGCCTCTCATCGCTGGCCTCCCACAGGCTCGTTACCGAGCTGATCCGCACGAGCAGCGCGCTGGCCTGCCTCCCGTCCGCTCCGAGCAGCCGCCGGACGGCTGACGGCGACCAGCGCACGCCCAGGAGGGTCACCGCGAGCAGGTCGTCTCGGCTGATCTCGTTGCGCGGGTTGGCACCCAGAGTGTCAAAGGTCGCGCCAGCGAAGCCGCGCGCGGGATCGTAGTAGGCCGCCAGCAGCTCCTTGAGGCAGGGAGTGGCGATATCCCGTCCGACGCGGGTCTTGGCCGCGCGGATGGCCTCGGGAACAGGGCTTGGCATAGTTCAGACACCTCGCTCCGTCCCACAACCTACCGCCGACTGGCCCAGGCGCGCTGCGCCTGCCAGGCGCCGAGCGCCCGCGGCTGACTGTGCGTACCATGCCAGTCTGACGCGCTCACCCATCGACACGCTGCCGGCGGTGTAGCGCATGGCAGAGATGGCGACCGCGGGAGATACCGACTCACGCATGAGCCTTAAAGAGGTGCGGGCTATCAACCGCCTGGTTAGGCACTCAAGGTGAGAGTCGGCCTCGCTGCCCGCCTGTTCTCGGGACCTAGCGCTCTCTTGCCGATCTGAGCGCTTTGATCCATGGGCCTGCGACGACCACTAGCGAGACGCCGTGATCCTCAGCTGAACTGGCCGTTGTCGCAGCGCTGGGCGTATCCTTCCTGACAGTCCTTGGCTCCCTCGGCGTTATGGCCTTGCAGGAGCGTGCCGCTCGAGTACTCGATTGAGCGGCTGACCTGCACCGCCGCCTGCAGCCTGGACACGGTGATGGTTGGCTTGGCGGGTGCTGCTCAAGATCGTCTACGTGCTGACCTGCCGGATACTCGGCCTGGTCGTCGTGCTGTTCCGCGGCGACCGGGCGATAGCGGCCGAGGTGCTGGTGCTCCGGCATGAGAATGCGGTGCTGCGCCGGCAGGTCGGCCGGGCCGGTACGAGCCGGCGGACCGGGCCTGGTTCGCCGCGCTGGCCCGGATTGTGTCGCGTCGGCGCTGGTCCGAGGTGTTCCCCGTCATGGCCGCGACGCTCCTGGCCTGGCACCGCAGGCTGGCGGCGAGAAAGTACGACACGAGCGGGCGGCGCAGGCCCGGCCGTCCTCCGGTCACCCCGAGTGTCAAGCGGCTAGTGCTGCGCCTGGCGCGGGAGAATCCGCTGTGGGGTCATCGCCGGATGCACCTCGGCGGCGTCACCGCCAACCCTACCGGCGCGTGGACCGTGCAACAGGCCCGCAACCTCAGCCCTCACTCTCGGTCAGCGGTTCGAGGACACCAGATTCCTGATCCGCGATCGTGGCCCGGACTTCACCGCCTCGTTCGATGCCGTGTTTCAGGCAGCCGGCACCAGGATCCTGGTCAGCGCCGTCCAGGCACCCCGGATGAACGCGATCTGCGAGCGCCTTGTCGGCACCTTGCGCCGCGAGTTCCTGGACCGCGTGCTGATCCTCGGCGAGCGACATCTGCGCGCCGTACTGACCGACTATCAGGCGCACTACAACGCTGCCCGGCCGCACCAGGGAATAGCGCAACACGTCCCCTGCGACGAACCTGACGCTGCCCGCATCACCGTGATCAACGTCGATAGGCAACAGATCCGCCGAAAACCTGTCCTGGGTGACCTGATCAACGAGTACACGCACGCCGCCTGACGCCCGGAAGACCTGCAGGTCACCGGCCGAATCCTATCTTCCAGCGGGACAACGGCCCAGGAGAGGCGACCGCCGACGCCGAGCGGCCCCCGCCCGCCTTTGGGGGGTGTCCTGGGCCGCGTTCAGTCGCTCCCCGGGATCGGCCCAGTCCTCGCGGCCCGACCAGCCCCGGGAAAGCTTGCCGCGGACGGGAAACATGGTCCGCAGCGTCTCCACGGGGATCGCCAGCGCCGTGATGGCGCCGACGCTGATCACCTCCCCAGCGGCGGCCTTGTTGCGCTGCCACCAGGCCGCGAGTTCCGCGGTCATCCCCAGGTCGGGGTAGATCTTGCCGTCGCAGCATTCGCCATCGCGCAGCAGCACATAGCCAGGATGCTTTCCCGGGTCAGCCATCACGGGTCACCGCCCCCATCCAGATCCGCGAGATCCGTGCGCCTGCAGGTCTCCGCCCGCGAGCCGGCCGCAGCGCGTTCCGGGGTCCCGGCACCCGCCCGCGCTCCTTGAACGCCAGGCTGGAACGGGGTGGCACGCGTCGGTGCCGCCAGGCACGCAGCCCGGCGCAGCGGACGCGCAGCCACCCCGTAACCTGCGCGGCCCGTGCCCGTCTCCCGGGGGTGCGAGTCGACGACGAGCCGCGCAGGGCCTGCCTTTACGACGCGCAGGCGTGCCGGCTGGTGCACGTAGCGGGCATCTTGTGCTCGGCACCGCCAGGGCATGCACACCGCGCACGGGGCGCCCCGCTCGGCCGTAGCCAGCGGGGCGGGCGGGCGTCTGGTCAGGGTCTGGACCCAGTCCCCGGCATCCAGGCCTAGACCGCCGTTGTGCTACCTGCTACCGCAACAGGTCTGGGGGCCGGGCGGCAAGTAGCAGCAGGTAGCACGCTCGCGTGCCTGCGGCGGGCGGGGCAAGTAGCCCGGGCGCCAGCCCGGTAGCACGGCGGGTGACAGTTTCACGGCCGGCCCGTCATAGCCGCGTGCTCCGGGTGAGCCCGGCCAATCGTCCTGGCGCCTGGCCGGTACTTGCGTCCGTGGTCGCACCAGCGGCAGTCACCCACGCCCTGGCACCAGGAACAGCTCCGCCACGGCGATTTCCAGACGGCGAATAGGTACAGCACGACGAGAGCGGCGGCGCCGAGCCCGATGGCGAGTGCGCGGCTCATCGGTTCTCCTCGGTGATTGTCCGGATGATTCGGTCCTCAGGTATTGACGCGCGGGCGGGGCGCCTCGATGCCCGCAAGCGCGGCCGTATTCCGCCGTGCGGCTGAAATGGCCTGCGCGCTCCGGGCGCTCAGCCGGTACGCGCGCATGGCCTGCCGCGGGCTGGCCCGCCAGCGGCGGATGCGCCGCGCTGCGTAGGGCCACCGCGGCGGCATGGGCGGCCGGCCGGGCAGCGGCGGCGATCACGATGACGGCCAGGACCACGAGCACGGCGGCCGGGCCGGACAGCAGGCCGTGCTGCCACCACCGCATCCGGCACTCCAACTTCATCGAGCGCACCTTCGGCGAAACTCGCCGCCGGGTCAAGGTCATCGGCCGGCTCCCCGGCGAGACTAGCTGCCTGACCCTCGTCTGGGCCGTCCTGGACCGCGCCTCCCGCGGCTGGCGCGGCCTGACCATGACCGCCGACGGCCTGCGCCTGCTGCAGGATCTGCGCCGGTCCCTGCTCGAATCGCCCGCCCAGCTGCGGCCACGCACAGTCACCGCCGCTCAGCCCGGCGATCACCCCGAAACTGTCAGAGCTACCGCCTAACCTGACCATGAAGCCGGAACCACGCCCGCCGATTTACACCGGATTCCGGACGCCACCAAGCTGTCCGGCCGGGCACGCCATTGACCTACGGGGTCATGGGGGACACGATTGACCCGGCGGTCTCGAATCCCTAGGGGGCGACATGCCGACTTATGTGTCTCTCATCAACTGGACCGAGCAAGGCATCAAGAACTTCCCCAACACCATCAAGCGCGCGGAGGATTTCTCCCGGTTTGTCACGAAAGGTGGCGGCACGGTCCGCGAACTGCTGTGGACCGTCGGCGAGTACGACGTCATCCATGTCGCCGAGTTCCCCAGCGACGAAAAAGCGGCCGCAGCCCTGCTCAAGCTCGCCTCGGCCGGTAATATCCGCGCCCGCACGCTGCGAGCCTTCAACGCTGCACAGATGGCCAGCATCATCGACCAAACTGGCGTTCGGTTAGAGCATGGCAGCTGGGCCTAACCGCTCGCCCGGCGCAGTGGCCTGGGCATCTGCAAGGCGGGACGCGCCACTCCGAGTTCATCCGCACGGGCGCCTCAGGGCCACGGCCTCGCACCAGCCTGCCCGAACACGATCCTGGTGGTTAATTCGTGCCTAGCGATCCTACCGGAGTTCGTGATCTTCATTGTTCGCGGGCTTGCCGCTGGTAGTGGCAAGTTCTGGCGCGGTGCTGGTGGCGTCGCCGCCAGGCGGACCAGCGGAGCCGGTGCCAGGCGTCTTGCGCTGGCTGGATGACGAGCACGGCGAAGAGCCGGCGGATTTCGTTGCGGTAAGCGGGATCTGGCCGTCGGGCGGTGGCCCGACGGCGTGCTCGACGGCGGCGGTGATGGTGGGGAATGCGGCGGCGAGCATCGCCAGGGTGGCCCAGCGGTACCTGTCGCGTTCGAAAATAGGATCCCGGCTGCTGACCTGCGGTTCGTCGGGGCGTCATGCAGCTCTCGTGTATTCGTTAATCAGGCCACCCAGGACGGGTTCTCGGCGGATCCGTTCGCTGTCGAGGTCGTAGGGGATGGTGATGAGCCTCATGTTCGCTGTTGGGGACGCGTTGGGCTATGCCCTGGTGCGGCCAGCCGTGTTGTAGTGACTTGTGTATTCGGCCAGGACGGCACGTACATGTTGCTCGCCGAGGAGCAGCGCGCGGTCGAGGAGTTCCCGGGCCCCGGATGCGATCATCGAGCATCCGCGCAGGAAGCGCAGGAAGGGCCGGCGAAAGGCTAGTGCAGCTCCGCGGAAGTTCTTGATGGGTTTGGTTTGCTGGTGATCATGGCTGTTAGGCAGCCTTCGGGAGGGCTAGGTCTGGGGCAGGCTGCTGGCTGCTGTGGCGGGCGCGGTATCGCGCGTGGTCGGCGCGGGCGTCGTAGGCCCACTTCCAGGGCCGTGCGGTCTGGTTATAGCGGATCGTGAAGACGGTGATCTTCTCGATGAGGTCGGCGCGGGAGGTGAACTCGCCCCGCCGGAGCAGTGCCCGGGTCAGCACGGAGAACCATAGTTCGGCCATGTCCAGCCAGGAGGCGTGCTTCGGGGTGTAGGTGATGGTGATCCGTGGGTGCGCGGCGATCCAGGCCCGGGTGGCCCTGGAAGTGTGGCTGGATCCGTTGTCCATGACCAGGTGAATGTTCAGTCGCGGGTCGGTGCACTGGTCCAGGCGGTGCAGGAAGCTGATGAAGGTGGCTGAGTTGTTCCTGGTGACCGGCTCGGTGATGACGTGCCCGGTGGCGACGTTCAGCGCGGCGATGATGGAGACGGTGCCGTTGCGGACGTACTCGAACTCCCGGCGGGCCAGGCGGCCTGGCCGCGGGGGCCGCCCGGGGTATTTGCGGTACTTGGCCTGGATCCCGGTCTTCTCGTCGATGCAGACCACGACGGTGCCCGGCGGCGGCCGCAGGTAGATGTCGCAGACCGCGGCGGCCCGGGCCCAGAACTGGTCGTCGTCGCGGCGGTTCAGCCAGCCGCGGACCCGGTGCGGCCGCAGGTCCAGGCCGTCCAGGATCCGGCCGGCCTGGGAAGCCGATATGCCGGTGCTGGCCAGTTCGGCGGCGATCAGCGCATGGGTCCACGCGGAGGTGCCCTTGGGCGGCACCGAGGTCGCAGTGGCCACGATCGCCAGGCTAATGTCCGGCCCGTATACCTGGGCCGGCCGCTGCGGGGCCGGTCACGAAGGGCCGGCATGCCGTCCCGGGCGAACCGGCGCCGCCAGGTCCGCACCGTATTCACCGCGCACCCCAGTTCCGCGGCGATCCGGGCGTTCGGCCAGCCCTCATCGGCCAGCAGCACGATCCTGGCGCGCCTGGCCAGCGCCTGCGGCGAGGAGGACCGCCGCACGATCGCCTCCAGCCGCGCCTTGCGCCGTGACCCCAGTATCACGATGTCCCGGCTGGCTGCGCGCACCATGACCCCGCCTTCAGGCGATCTGCACTGACCGCCCGAGAATGCCCGGAACAAGATCAGGCATGGCGACGGCACGCCGCACCAGGCGACAATGGCCTCATGCCCGTGCCGTCCAGGCGCCTCAAAGAGCTGATCGAAGGCACCGTCGACCACCACGCCTCAAAACGCTGGCCAGCGCTGGAGGAAGTCACCATCACCTGGCGCGGTTCCTACGGCTACCTGACCGGCTACCTCAGCGACGATGACGACGACACGATCAAGCTCTGCCGCATCCGGTACCTCGGCGATCCCGACGACTGGGCCTTCGCGATCTGGCAGGCCAGCACCGACAGCTACGCCGACGCCGTCCTGCTGGACGGGAAACCCGCCGGCCACCCCAGCCAGGCACTCGACACCGCCTGCACCCTCTACCTCGCCAGCACCGGCGACCAACCGCAGTAACGCCACGAACCCCTCAAGGACTTCTGCGGTCCTGCACTAGCCCGCCGGGGACCCGGCGGGCCGGGCCGTGCGGGTCCCGGCTGGGTCACGGCATCTCAGCCAGGATTGCAGCCCGCTCGGCAAGGGCAGCTGTCTGAGGGGCTGGTTTCAAGGGTGGCGCGGTTGGCTCCCCGTGGTCTGGCGCGGGGGGCGCCGCGCTGCCGCGAGCCGGTTATCTTGGCGCGTCCGCCTGCTGCTGGACCCATTGACCCGGCACGTCACCCGGATGCTGAAGATAGCCCAGCTGGACCTGTGCCTCGCGATCGCCGCGGCCAGCCCTGCAGCCAGGATCTCATCGCCGCTGGGTCCCTCGCGGCCAAGCCCTGAGGCGGCAGCTGCAGGGCTCTTTGCGCCTCGGATCCTGGCTAAGCAGAGTTCGACTTCGCGGTACAGCGACGTGCCCACGCCTCCGGCCCGGCGCCTGGCCGGTCGAGATGGTGTAGCTGGCGGTGCGCTGACGGCCTCTGGCCGGGCGGGCAGCCCGGGTGGTCAGGAGCGGCCCGGGCGGGCTGGCCGGGCCCAGGCCGCTGGTTCGAGGGTGCCGTCTATGGCGGCCCGGGCGGCATCGGTGAGGCGGAGGTTGCTGCTGCGGGCGTAGGCCCGCAGCCGGGAGAAAGCTTCGGCCAGATCGATGCTGGCGCGCTCGGAGATCACGCCTTTGGCCTGCTCGATTACGATGCGGCTGGTCAGCGCACCCGACAGCTGCTCGTTCAGGCGGTGGGCATCGGCGCTGGCGCGATGTTGCACGATGCTGAGGGTGGCCAGGTCCGCGAACGCCCTGGCGACGATGACGTCCGCCTCGTCCATCGGGGCGCGGGTGACGCTGAGCAGGTTCAGGGCGCCGAGGGTCACCTCACGCAACCGCAGCGGCAGCGCGGACGCCGACTGGAAGCCGGCATGGAGGGCAGCAGCGGAGAACGACGGCCAGCGGCCTGACCCGGCCTGAAGGTTCTCGTGCCTGACGCGCCTGCCGGTGCGGAAGGCATCAAGACACGGGCCCTCCTGCTGCTGGAGCTCGAACAGCTCCACCAGGCGCATCGCCTCGCTCGAAGGAGGCCACCAGCCCCAGGCTCCCTCCGGGAGAAACCAGCATCACCCCGGCCGCGGACACGCCCAGCAGGCCCACGCACCGGTCCGCGAGCCCGGTCAGCAGGTCGACGACGTCGTAGTCGTCAACGAGGGTGTCGGCCATCTCGACGAGCGACCGGACCACGTCGGCTTCCCGGGTCATCTCAACTCACCTTCCTGAGCGCCCGGCGGCCCGCCGCAGGCGGCAGCCGCGACAGCGAGCCCGGGCCGTGGTGTCCATCCTAGTAGCGGCCGGTTCCCGGCCCGGCGCTGCGGAGGAGCCGGGTTCATCCGAGCCGGAGCCTGCGGGCGACGACGTCTTCGGCCACCCCGGCGAGCAGGCGATCGTTGCTGAATGCGAACGCCCGCAGGCGGATGAGCGCCTCGGTGACGCTGATCCCCTCCTGGACCGAGACCATCCCGGCCGCGTTATGCACCACGAAATGGAAGTCAGCGCTGATCTCCAGCTCCCTGGCCACCACATCGAAGGGCGCTCCGGCCTGGACCTCCAGCACCCAGCGGGCAGCCACGTCGGCGACGACCAGCGCATCAGCATGCTGATCGCCGGTCAGCGGACCGGGCCAGTCACGGTAGAGGTTAAGCGCCCCTAGGCGCACGTTGCCGACCCGCAACGGGAACCCGAACACTGCCCGCGCGCCTGCCAGCAGCGCCGGGGGGGGAGGAGAAAGCGAGCCACCGGCGGGTCACCGGATCCGCCAGATCAGGCTCGCCCACCACCTCATCTTTCTGGTAAGCATCCACGCACGGGCCCTCGCCCAGCGTGTACTGCAGCTCCTCGATCAGCTGGCTCACCCCGTCGCTGGCGCACAACGACCCCCGGGGTATATCACCCGACATGAGCATGACACCAGCACCGCTCACCCCGGCGATCCCCGGGCACACCCCGCACAGCCGGGCCGAAGACCAAGCCTGTCCCCCGGCGGACAACTCGGCCAGAATCCGGTGCAGCCTCTCGCCTGCCATTTCAGCGATACGACCCCACGCACGAGCCCGGCCTTCGGCACGCGAGCCCGCGACCATCGCCCACCTGCAGCCTCCTTCGCCCGAGGAAGGAAAGCGCCAGCAGGGACCAGGCTAAACGGCCTTCCGGACCCGGACCCCCGGGCCTCACCACCGACGCTACTCCCCGGACAACCCCAGGGCGCCGGCGCGCCACCAGGAAGCCGCCCAGATCAAGATGATCTTGGCGCGACCAGCTGACCGCGACGCCCAGTGCCCGGCACGCGAGGGCCGGCGCCCAGGCCGGCGGGACGGCGGGACGGCAAAGTACCTCATCACACTGTGACGATCATGGCCATTTGTGTTCCGTGCCTGTTCCGTAAAACGGGGGCCAGGCACGGGAGCGATCCGAAGGTACGGGATCCGGCAAGATCGGCTCTGCGCGGTGTCACTGCAGGTCAGGGCCGTGGTGGTCGGTGATGACCAGTGCCGGGCCGGGGCAAACAAGCGGTGTGGCGGACCGTTGGCTTTGGACTGCTGGATGATCTCTGGCACTTATGCTGACCTGGGGTTTTGCTGGTGGCAGGTGTTGGGTTCGAACCAACGTAGGCTAAGCCGACGGTTTTACAGACCGCTCCCTTTGGCCGCTCGGGCAACCTGCCGTGCGCCGCCTTGCCAGACGGCACAGTGAAGGATAGCGGAAACAGCGGCCGGCCTGGCACGCAGCCCACGGTCGGGCCCGCGGTCACCCCGGACCAGCCCGCGCCGACCGACCGGCCGCGATGTATCCGGCAGGCATCTCGGCAGGCGCAGCGCCGAGGCCGACGAACCCCCCGGCTCAAGCGCCCTGCGCCGTCCGGCCCCCGTCCGCGCCCGGGCAACTGCCTGCCACCCCGCCGCCGGGCCCACCGGAGGCATCCCCGCGACGACCCGGACCGGGCCACGCGCTACCGGGCCGTGCCCGGCCAGATCATGCCCGGCCAGATCATGCCCGACCAGACGACTACACCAAGCCCAGACGGCATCAAGCCGACCCGGGCCAACCCAGCCCAGGCCGACCCGGGCCAACCCAGGCCGACCCGGCCGATCCAGGCCATGCCTAACCAGGCAGGACGAGATCCGGCCGAACCCCGCAACGCCTGGCCAAGCGCAGCATTGCGGGACACATTCTGCCCTGGCAGGCGCTCCCGACGTGCATGCCATGCCGCACCCACTAACCTGTGAGCCGTGGCATCCGAATCATCGTTCGACATCGTGTCGAAAATCAACCGCCAGGAAGTCGACAACGCGCTGAACCAGGCGGCCAAGGAGATCGGCACCCGCTTCGATTTTCGCGGCGTGGGCGCATCAATCACCTGGTCCGGCGATCACGCTGTGGAGATAGTGGCCAACAGCGAGGAGCGCGCCAGCGCTGTGCTTGATGTCTTCAGGGACAAGCTGGTCAGGCGTTCGGTCTCGCTGAAGGTCCTCGACCCGGCCGAGCCCAGGCCCTCCGGCAAGGAGTACCGGCTGAGCGTCGCCCTGAAGGAGGGCATCTCCCAGGACGACGCGCGCAAGCTCTCGAAGATCATCAGGGACGAGGGGCCGAAGGGCATCCGCGCCCAGGTTCAGGGTGAGGAACTGCGCGTGTCCGCGAAGAAGAAGGACGACCTCCAGCAGGTGATCAGCCTGCTCAAGGGCAAGGAATTCGACTTCGCGCTGCAGTTCGTCAACTACCGCTGATATCGCCGCAGCGCGTGCGCTGACCTCTCGGCCGCCCGCGGGCCAGCCCGGCCCGCCGTCCGCCAGCCTCGGGCCCCCGGCCAGCCCGGCCCGCCGCCCGCCCCGGGCAAGTCCCGCCCGCCGCGAACCCCTCCGGCCTGCGGGCCAGTCCTGCTCGCGCCCGTCTGCCTCCCAGCCAGCGTCAGCAAGACCAGCCAGAACGGATGGCCCGTGGCCAGTGCCGTCCGGCAGACGCCAGCCTGGCCCGGGCTGGAGCGTGCGGCCGGGCCCGGCCGTCAGCTATGAGGCCACTGGGCTGTACTGGCGCAGGCCATCGATGTCGGCCGGCTGCGGCAGGCTAGCCGCCGTGCCGTTGCCCGCGGCCAGCGCCGACCCGAGCTCGGCGCAGGCCCGCGCCCGCTCAAAGTCCTTGGCGTGCTCTGCGCACCGGCCACCGGGGAAGTTCTCGCAGTCCCAGCAGCCGATGGACTCGGCGCCGGACTCACGGTAGGCAGCGGCGTCAGCGAGCGCGCCGAGCACGACCTCGAGTTGCCGCCCGGTGAGTGCCGCCTCAGCGCGGCCGGCCAGCCGGGCCCGCCACAGTAGCGAGACCACCGAGGCGGCGTTCCGCTTGTCCCATTTGACCAGCCTGGTCAGGAACTGCCGGTCGCGGCTGCTGAGCATGGTCCTGGCCAGGACAGCGTCCAGCGCGTCGCGCACGCCGGCGCGCTTTGACTCGTGCCCCTGCCGCGGCACCTGGCCGGCCTGGGGCCTCGCGGACGGCTCGGCTGATGGCCCCACAGCCGACCCGGCCGACGTTGCCCCCGGCCCGCCGGGGGCGGCTGCCCGCGGCACCGTGATCGCGTCTGCCGCGGGACCCTTCGCTGGCTGATTACCCATACGCGCGCAGCCTCCTCGTCAGCGCGATGGAACTTCATAATGCGATCGATCTAGCACTCTAAGTGATGATACCCGAGCCGGACAAAACAGAACCTGCTGGCCACAAGGCATTTGGCGGGCTTGTCCAAAGCGCCGGCAGGGCGGGTGCCGCCCGGCCGCTGCCAGCCCGCGCTGCCAGCCCGCGCAGCCAGCCCGGCGGCAGCCAGCCGGTGCCGTAATGAACCGCCGTGTCCCTTACTGCGTCTTATTACATTGAGAACGCGCCTCAGCAGCGTGTTGTCATAGAATCGCGCTATGTTAGCTCCCGGGCAGCCTGACTGGCAGATTGGCGGGCAGCGAGACCCTGCCGGGCAGCCAGCGAGCGTAAGGATCCAGACCGTCAGCGGTGTGAGGTAGGTAGAATTCACTCGCCGTAACTTCACGCCCCGGCCGCAGGCCGGTACTGAGCCATGAAAGGACGCACGCCGTCACCGTGTCACGTAGCCCGGCCGCGGCGCGTGGAGGAGGTCCTCCCACTGTGACCAAGCACGTCCAGCAACGTGACCGTGTCATCATCAGGTTCGCCGGCGATTCTGGCGATGGCATGCAGCTCGCCGGTGACCGGTTTACCCAGGAGACGGCGTCGTTCGGCAACGACCTGTCTACCCTGCCGAACTTCCCCGCCGAAATCCGCGCCCCGGCGGGCACCCTGCCCGGGGTGTCGAGCTTCCAGCTCCATTTCGCCGACCACGACATCCTGACCCCGGGCGACGCGCCGGATGTGCTCGTGGCGATGAACCCGGCGGCGCTCAAGGCCAACATCGGCGACCTCCCCCGCGGCGCAGACATCATCGCCAACACCGACGAGTTCACCAAACGGAACCTGGCCAAGGTTGGCTACGCGGAGAACCCGCTCGAAGACGGGTCATTGTCCGCCTACCAGCTGCACGCGCTGCCGATCACGTCCGTTACGGTCAAGGCGCTGGAGGAATTCGAGGTCACCAGGAAGGACGCCGAGCGGGCTAAGAACATGTTCGCGCTCGGCCTGCTGTCCTGGCTGTACAACCGGACGACCGAGGGCACGATGAAGTTCCTCGAGTCCAAGTTCGCCACCAGACCGCAGATCATGCAGGCGAACAAGGCCGCTTTCCGGGCCGGCTGGAACTACGGCGAGAACACCGAGGCGTTCTCGGTCCAGTACGAGGTCAAGCCGGCCACGCTGGCGCCCGGCACCTACCGCAACATCACCGGCAACGGAGCCCTGTCGCTCGGCCTGGTCGCCGCTTCCCGCCGGTCCGGGCTGCCGCTCTTCCTCGGCTCCTACCCGATCACCCCGGCCTCGGACATCCTGCACGAGCTGTCCAAGCACAAGCGGTTCGGCGTCCGCACCTTCCAGGCCGAGGACGAGATCGGCGGCGTCGGGCGCGGCGCTCGGCGCGGCCTTCGGCGGCGCGCTCGGCGTGACCACCACGTCCGGCCCCGGCATGTGCCTCAAGGCCGAGACGATCGGCCTCGCGGTCTCGGTCGAGCTGCCGCTGATCGTCTGCGACATCCAGCGGGCCGGGCCGTCGACCGGCATGCCGACCAAGACCGAGCAGACCGACCTGCTGATGGCCCTGTACGGGCGGAACGGCGAGTCGCCGGTTGCCGTGGTGGCCCCGGCCACGCCGTCGGACTGCTTTGACATCGCCATCGAGGCCGTCCGGATCGCGGTCAAGTACCGCACTCCGGTCATCATCCTGTCGGACGGCTACCTGGCGAACGGCTCGGAGCCGTGGCGGATACCGCAGGTCGCCGACCTGCCCAAGCTGCGTGACGACTTCTCCTTCGCCAGCCCGGGCGAATGGCGCGACGCGGAAGGCAAGATCGAGTTCCTGCCGTTCCAGCGCGATCCGGGCACCCTGGCCCGGCCGTGGGCCATCCCGGGCATGCCCGGCCTGGAGCACCGGATCGGCGGGATCGAGAAGGCCGACGTAGCCGGGACGATCTCCTATGACCCGGACAACCACGACCGGATGGTCCGGCTCCGGCAGGCGAAGATCGACGGGATCGCGGCCGACATCGGCCCGCTGGAGGTCGACGACCCGGACGGCGATGCCAGGGTGCTGGTCCTCGGCTGGGGCTCCACCTTCGGCTCGATCGGCGCCGCCGTCCGCCGGATCCGGCTGGCCGGCGGCTCGGTCGCCCAGGCGCACCTGCGACACCTGTCCCCGTTCCCGGCCAACCTCGGCGAGGTGCTGCGCGCCTACGACAAGGTGCTGATTCCGGAGATCAACCTCGGCCAGCTGGCGCTCGTCCTGCGCGGGCGGTTCCTGGTCGACGTGATCTCCTACAACCGGGTGCGCGGGCTGCCGTTCCGCGCGGCCGAACTAGCCGGCGTCATCCAGGATGTGATCTCGAATGTCTGACCAGCGCGGCGGCCCCGCCGACGGCGCCGACCCGGTCGACGCGCACCGGCCGGCCTCGCTGACCCTGGTGCCCTTGGCCGCCGACCGGCAGTCCACCAAGGAGTTCAAGTCCGACCAGGAAGTCCGCTGGTGCCCGGGCTGCGGTGACTACGCGATCCTGGCCGCGTTCCAGGCGTTCCTGCCGGAGCTCGAGGTGCCGAGGGAGAACCTGGTCATCGTCTCCGGCATCGGCTGCTCGTCCCGGCTGCCTTACTACGTGAACAGCTACGGGATGCACTCCATTCACGGCCGTGCGCCTGCCATCGCCACCGGGCTGGCCGCGTCCCGGCCGGATCTGTCGGTCTGGGTGATCACCGGGGACGGCGATGCGCTGTCCATCGGCGGCAATCACCTGATCCACGCGCTGCGCCGCAACGTCAACGTCAAGATCCTGCTGTTCAACAACCGGATCTACGGCCTGACCAAGGGCCAGTACTCGCCGACCTCGGAGCAGGGCAAGGTCACCAAGTCGACCCCGTTCGGCTCGCTGGACACCCCGTTCAACCCGGTTTCGCTGGCGCTCGGCGCCGAGGCGAGCTTCGTCGCGCGGACCATCGACTCGGACCGCAAGCATCTCACCGGCGTGCTCAGGGCGGCCGCCGATCATCGCGGCGCCGCGTTCATCGAGATCTACCAGAACTGCCCGATCTTCAACGATGACGCGTTCGCCCCGGTCACCGAGGCCGCCTCCAGGGACGACCGGCTGATCAGGCTGGAGCACGGCGAGCCGGTGCGGTTCGGGCCGGCCAGGCGCAGGGGCTGCGGTTCGGCAAGCTCGGCTCGCTGGAGGCCGTGACCGCCGCCGGAGCCGCGGACGACGGATCGCTGCTGGTGCACGACAAGCACGCGCCCGACCCGTCCTACGCGTTCGCGCTGTCCCGGCTCGACACGGTGGATTTCGCGCACTCCCCGATCGGGATCTTCCGGCAGGTACCCAGGCCCGCCTATGACGACCTGATGGCTGCCCAGATCGAGACCGAGCGGCAGCGCAAAGGCCACGGCGACCTCGCCGCGCTGCTGGCCGGCGGCGATACCTGGCAGGTCAGCTAGCCCTCCGCGGCTGCCAGCCGCCCGCCAGACTGGAGGCATCCATGGCTGACCGTGGCGCAGCGGTCCGGGTTGACCACGACGGGCCGGTTACCACCGTCATCCTGGACCGCCCGGAGCGGCGCAACGCGGTCGACGGGCCGACCGCCGCCGCCCTGGCGGATGCCTTCCGCGCCTTTGACGCCGACCCCGGCGCGCACGCGGCGGTGCTGTACGGCGCTGCCGGCACGTTCTGCGCGGGCGCCGACCTCAAGGCGGTCGGCGGCCCGGACGGCAACCGGGCCGAACCTGACGGCGACGGCCCGATGGGGCCGACCAGGCTGCGGCTGTCCAAGCCGGTCATCGCGGCCATCTCCGGGTTCGCCGTGGCCGGCGGCCTCGAGCTCGCGCTCTGGTGTGACCTGCGGGTCGCCGAGGAAGACGCCGTCCTCGGCGTATTCTGCCGGCGCTGGGGCGTTCCGCTGATCGACGGCGGCACCGTCCGCCTCCCGCAGGTCATCGGGCTCGGCCGGGCCCTCGACCTGATCCTCACCGGGCGGGCCGTGCCGGCCGCCGAGGCCCTCCAGCTCGGCCTGGTCAGCCGGGTAGTGCCGGCCGGCCGCGCCCGCGCGGCCGCCGAGCAGCTGGCCCGCGAGATATCCGCGTTCCCGCAAGCATGCCTGCGCAATGACCGGCTATCCGCGCTGGAAAGCACCGGATTTGAAACGGAATCCGCGATGGCCAATGAATTCCGCCGGGGAATGGCCACGCTCGCGGATCCAGAGGCCGTCGGCGGCGTGGCCCGATTCCAGGCCGGGGGCGGCCGCGGCGGCGTATTGTCCTGACATTGACCGTTATCGCCGTAACGGTTACTAGTTTAACTGCCCATGCATCTTGCCAGCCGATGCCATTTCCGGCACGATTCATCCTGGGCATCGGCTACCGCGATAGCCGCCAGTCAGACACAGGGGGGACAGCATGACAGGACGGACGGGTAAGACCAGGAACATCGTGCTCGTCTGGCTGGTCTGGCCGATCATCACGCTGGGCATCTACCACCTGGTCTGGTGGTACAAGGTCAATCGCGAGGCCCGCGACTTCGACCCCCGGATAGAGGTCAACCCGGTGCTGTCGGTGCTGGCGATAACGA
This sequence comes from uncultured Actinomycetes bacterium, assembly GCA_963786975.1. Lineage (GTDB taxonomy): Bacteria > Actinomycetota > Actinomycetes > Streptosporangiales > Streptosporangiaceae > Palsa-506. The sequence goes on from CAWBBE010000003.1 coordinate 22,433, forward strand.
TCGGCGCGCTTATCATCGTCCCGCCATTCGTCTCGATTTACCGCACCGGCGAGCGGATCGCCCAGATGCAGGAAGCCGCCGGAATGCAGCGGAGCTGCAACGGCGTCCTGGGCATTGTCGGCGCGTTCGTGTTCGGCCTGCAGGCGCTGTATTACCAGTACGAGCTGAACCGGATCTGGGCGCACCTCGGCAGCCCCGCGGAGGGCAGCACGGTCACGCTGCCCGGGGTGACGCCCATGCGGGCGACCAGCCAGTAATCTCCCCGGCACGCGCCTGCCGCGCGTCGTCCTGACCACGCCGCCGGCCGGGCCGGCGGCCCGGCCGGCCTGCCCGGCCCAGGGCCGGCCGCCGGGATGAGCCGTCTGCCAGGATGGGCGGGTGACCGTCGGGGACGCTGCCCGGGTGGCCGGCCGTGACCGGCGGCCGGCCGCGCTGGCGGCGGACCAGGCACGCCGGGCGTTCCCGGACTGGCGGTTCGCGCCGAACATCGGCAACAGCCCCCGGATATACGAGATCGAAAACCGGGCACTGGCGCAGGCCGGCCACGTTATAGATGCCATGCGTAACCTTGCGCCCTGGACCGGCCGGACCATAGTCGACCTCGGCTGCGGAACGGGGTTCTGGCTTACCGGGTACGCCGCCGAAGCCAGCCGGGTCATCGGCATCGAGCCCGATCCGGCGCTCCGGGCGAAGGCCGGGGCGAGAACGGCCGGGCTGCCCGGCGTCGAGGTCAGGGCAGGCTCGGCTGAGCACCTGGGATTGCCGGCTGCCTCGGCGGACGTGGTGCACGCCAGGTTCGCCTACTTCTTCCCGCCGAACGGCGACGCCGGCCTTACCGAGGTGCTGCGGGCGCTGCGGCCGGGCGGCGCCCTCGTCGTGGTCGACAACGATTACCGGTGGGGCGAGTTCGCCACGCTGCTGGACGCGTCGTCGGCCGAGGGAGCGCGCAGGAAGGCAGACCAGACCGACGCCTGGTGGCGTGATCGCGGCGCGATCCGCCGTGAGGTGCGCTCGGGCTGGGCCTTCGACCGCCGGGCCGACCTGGCGGCAGTGCTCCGGATCGAGTTCCCGGCCAGCGTCGCCGACGCCTGGCTGGCCAGGCATCCGGCGGCGACCAGCATCAGCTACGGGTACGTGCTGTTCGCCGTGCTGGCCTGACGTCAGGTCTCGGCCACGGCGGGCGCAGCCGGCGCGGCCGGCGCGGCGGGCGGGCTCGAGTCGCCGGCCACGCGCTCCGCGGCGGCCGGGCTCGAGTCGGCAAGCACGCGCTCCGCCGTGGCGACCACGTCGTGGTGCCCGGAGATGTCTTCCAGGCTGCGCCCGGACGGCTCGGGCAGCACCAGCGTCAGCAGCGCGCCAAGCGCCGACACCCCGGCGGTGAGCAGCAGCGTGCCGCGCAGGCCCAGGTTGTCTTTCAGCACGGGGAACAGGAACACCCCGACGAACGCGCCGAACTTGCCGATGCCGGCCGAGATTCCGTGGCCGGTGGCCCGCACCGAAACCGGGAACAGCTCGCCGGGCATCACGAACGTCGTCATGTTCGGCCCGAACTCGGTGAAGAAATAGCTGATCCCGTAGATCGCGAGGAACGGCAGCACGGCCGTGGTCATGCCCGGCACCAGCGCGAGGACGGCGAAGCACAGGCCCATCATCACGAAGCCGCCGAGCTGCAGCTTGCGGTGCCCGATCCGGTCCATCCGGGCGATCGCGAGGATGTAGCCGGGCACCGCCGCGACCACGAAGATGGCCAGCTGGATCGCGATGGTCGTCATCGTGGACGAGTTCGGCGAGATCAGCTCGATGATCTGCGGGGTGGAAATGGTATTGCCGTAATAGGCGTAGTCGAGCAGGAACCAGCAGCCGGCCGTGCCCGCCAGCAGCACCAGGAAGCTGCGGTTGGTGAGGAACGCGCGCAGCCCGATCCGGCGCCTGGCCGTGCCCACGGTGCTGCCTTGCACCGCGCCGTCGCTGAACTCGGACATCTCGGTCTCGGCCTGCTCCGTGCGGCCCTGCATCTGGACCTGGTAGCGCGGTGACTCGGGCATCTTGCGGCGCAGGTAGACCACCGCGGCAGCAGGCACGGCGCCGAGCCCGAGCAGCACCCGCCAGGCGATGTCGTTGCTCGTTCCCGCGCCGAGCAGGGCCAGGGCGATCAGCGGCCCGACCACCAGGCCGAGTGCCTGGGTGGAGAACACCAGGCCGACCAGCCTGCCCCGGTCCTTGCGGTTGGCGTACTCGGTCATCAGCACCGCGCTGACCGGGTAGTCACCGCCGACGCCCAGCCCGAGCAGGAAGCGGAAGCCGATCAGGATCCAGTAGGACGGCGACAGCGCCGAGCCGAGCGCGGCCACCACCATGATCGCCGCGACTATCCAGTACACGTGCTTGCGGCCGAGCAGGTCGGCGATCCGGCCGAACACGAACGCGCCGAGGCAGGCGGCGCCGAGCATCGTTGCGTTCAGCAGGGCCAGCCTGCCGGAGCTGAGGTTCCACTGCAGCGTGATCAGCGTCGAGGCGATCCCGATGACGAACAGGTCGTAAGCGTCGGTGAAGAACCCCATCCCGGATACCAGCACGGCGCGGAAGTGGAATTTGCTCAGCGCCGCGTCATCAAGCGCGGTAATCAGGTCACTGGATCGGGTGTCGGCCAACTCAAGTCCCCTTTTGCCTCGCCGGCCTGCTCCCGCCCGCCGGCATTCGTGACGAAAGTACCTCCGCTGATCAACGCACTACCGACATGCATATGAACAAGAAGTGAACTATCCGGCAGATAACCGGCCGATGCCGGACAGCCGGCGGCCGGACAGCCGGCGGCCGGACAGCCGGCGGCCGGACAGCCGGCGGCGGACAGCCCGTAGGGCGGACAGCCCGCCGTTATCGGTTTCTGTTAGATAATCTAGATGTAGATGATCTGTGGTATGGTCCGGCTATGCCCACGAGCCCGCCGGAGCGGACCGATCCCGATCTCAGCTTCCTGCTGGCTCACATCAGCCACGTGCTGGCCACCCGGATGACGGCGGCGTTCGCCGAGATCGGGATGACGCCGCGCGGGCACTGCGTGCTGGTGAAGGCGATGCCCGGCGGGCTGACCCAGATCGAGGTGGCGAAGCTGGCCGACCTGGACAAGACGACCATGGTGGTCACGCTGGACGAGCTGGAGTCGGCCGGGTACGCCGTGCGGCGGCCCTCGCCCGCGGACCGGCGGGCCCGGATCATCACGGTCACCGAGGCCGGCCGCGGATCGCCGCGGCCGGCCAGGAGATCGCCGACCGGGTGCACCGGGAGGTCCTGCAGGCGCTGCCGCCCGCCGAGCGGGACGCGTTCACCGCCGCGCTGGTGCGGCTCGCAGCAGGTCACCTCGCCACCCCGGCGGACGGCGAGCGCCCGGTACGGAGGGCCCGCCAGGCCTCACCTAGATAATTAATAGATTGTCTGTTAAAAAACCATCTGCTACGGTTCGGTTAGCTGCCCGACGAACCGGGAGATGGATTCCGATGACAGACACCGCTTTCGCGGCCCGCCGCGCTGCCCGGCGACCCCGCGGTCTCGCCCTAGCCGTCCTCTGCGCCGCCTCGCTGATGATCATTCTCGACGGCACCATCGTGACCGTGGCGCTGCCGGCCATCCAGCGAGACCTTGGCCTCTCCGCCGGCGGCGTCACCTGGGTGCTGAACTCCTACCTGATCGCCTTCGGCGGGCTGCTGCTGCTGGCCGGGCGGCTCGGCGACCTGATCGGCCGCAAGCGGGTGTTCCTGGCGGGCCTGGCCGTGTTCACCGCCGCCTCGCTGGCCTGCGGGCTGGCGGCCGGCCCGGAGCTGCTGATCGCCGCGCGGTTCGCGCAGGGCATCGGCGGCGCCATGATAGCCGCGGTGAGCCTCGGCATGATCGTGACGATGTACCCGGAGCCGGCCCGGCGGGCGAAGGCGATCGGCGCCTACAGCTTCGTCGGCGCGGCCGGCGCCTCGATCGGGCTGGCCGCCGGCGGCGTGATCACCGAGGACCTGAGCTGGCACTGGATCTTCTTCGTGAACGTGCCGATCGGGCTGCTGGCCGGGGGGCCTGGCCATCCGGCTGCTGGCGCCGGACCGGGGCGCCGGGCTGCGCGCGGCGCTGACGTGCCGGGCGCGTTCTGCGTCACCGCAGGGCTGATGGCAGGCATCTACGCGATCGTCGAGACGACCCGCTACGGCTGGGCCTCGGCCCGCACCCTGGGGCTGGGCGTCGCGGCGGTCGTCCTGCTCGCCGCGTTCGTGGCGCGCCAGGCGAAGACCGCCGTCCCGCTGCTGCCGCTGCGGATACTCGCCGCGCGCGACGTTTCCGGAGCCAACCTCGCCCAGCTCCTGGTGATCGCCGCCGCGTTCGGCTTCCAGGTGCTCAGCACCCTGTACATGCAGCGGGTGCTCGGCTACCGCCCGGCCGCGGCCGGGCTCGGGCTCTTCCCGGCCGCGGTGGTGATCGGGGCGATCTCGGTCGGCCTTTCCGCCCGGCTCAGCGCCCGCTTCGGCCAGCGCACCGTCCTGCTGGCCGGCCTGGCACTGATCGCGGCGGCGCTCGCGCTGCTCAGCCGCATGCCGGTGCACGGCAGTTATCCCGCGCATCTGCTCCCGGCGCTGCTGGTCTTCGGCGCCGGCGGCGGCCTGGCGCTGCCCGCGCTGGCCGGGCTGGGCATGTCCGGCGCCGGCCCGGGCGGCGCCGGGCTGGCGTCCGGCCTCTTCAACACGGCGCAGCAGGCCGGCGCCGCGCTCGGCCTCGCCGTCCTGTCGACGCTGGCCGCCGCGCGGGCGGACAGCCTGCACGCGGCCGGGCTGGCCACCCCGGCCGCGCTGGCCGGCGGCTACCGTCTCGCGTTCGGCATCGGAGCATCCCTTGCCGTCGCGGCCGGCATCCTCGCGGCGGTCATAATCCGGCCGGGCGCGACGCCCGCCGCGGTTTCGCCGCCGCCGCGCCGCCAGCCCCCGGCCGGCCTGCACCTGGCGGCCGGCCCAGCACCGCGGGATTCCCGGCCCTGCCCGCAGAGCTAGCGCCGCCGGTGGTGCGAGCAGCCGGGTGCCCGCCGTCCCGGACCGTCAGCCGTCATCCTGGTCATTCTCGCGAATCCAGTGCGGCCGGCGGAACAGGCGGCCCAGGACATCGTGCAGGCTGTGCCCCGAGTCCGCCAGCGCATCGACCCGGTAAACCGGCGTGCCAGCAGGCGGCGGCAGCCGGCCTGCGCATCATCGAGGCTGCACCAGATGTGGCTCCGGGTAATCCGCTGCACGTAGTCGGCGTCGATGAAGCGGAGGCCGTCCTTGGTGGCGATCACGATCCCGTCGAAGACATCGAGTTCGGGTACTTCCAGCACATGCTCGAGCGTGCCGATGTTCTTGCCGGTGCTGCTCAGCACGGGCGTCCCGCGGACTGCCGCCTGGTACGAAATAGCCGTCTCGTCAGTCATGCTGGCACCCTGTCGCCGCGAGGCCGCCCGGCCGTCCGGGCGGCCGGACCTGAGGAGAGTAGCACTCGCGGTGCCGCCGCCCGGGGCTAGCCGGGCGGTATCGATTCGGTCGCACCGGACCACGCGGCCCGGATGCCATTGCCTGGCCGGGGTAAGGTGCTGGCCATCAAGGATCCCGGCGGGTGCGGAGGGATGTCATGGCTGCCAGGCCACGGTGGAGCGATCTCAGCAAGCGCAGCCGCACTTTCATCGTGGTGGGGGGAGTTGCCGAGGCCGGCCTCAAGACGGCGGCGCTCATCGACATCAAGCGCCGCCCGGCCAGTGAGATCCGGGGCCCCAAGTGGCTATGGGCCGTCGTGATCGTGCTGGTCAACTCCCTCGGCGGCGCCCCGCTGTCCTATTTCGCGTTCGGCCGCCGGCGGTAGCCGGAATCCGGCCCGGGCGAGGCGAGGCCGGCCCCACCGCTGCTGCTGATCAGCGCGGGGACATCCCGGCGCACAGCCTGTTGACGCAGCAGGCGTATCACCTGTCTGGCGACGGCCACGACGCCGCAGTTACCCCAGGTCGCTCGTTATCCCGTCGAGGCTGAGCAGGATGTCCGACGGCTCAAGGCGCATCAGGTCGTCTTTACTCAAGTGCCGCTCTGGATCGGCGGCGAGTCGATGCGCATGCCGGAGCCGGGCACCTTCCAGCTCGTTCCGGACGCTGCGGGCGTTAGCGAACCGGGGCTGCGTCTTCCGCAGCCGCAGGTAGTCACGAAATGCCGTCTCCGCCGCGGCCGACAAATAGTAGGACGACCTGCCCAGCATCAGCCGCCCGATCTCGAGCAGCTCGTCGATCTCGTACTCGGCGAAGTCCAGGTGATGCGCGATGCGCGAGCTCATGCCGGGGTTGGACTGGAAGAAGGTATCCATGCGTTCCTTGTATCCAGCGAGAATCACCACGATCTTGTCCCGCTCGTTCTCCATCACCTGCATGAGTATGTCGATGCACTCCTGGCCGTAGTCTTTCGAGTCCTCGGCGCGGTACAGCGTGTAGGCCTCGTCGATGAACAGCACGCCGCCCTTCGCGTGATCGAGAACCTCCTTGGTCTTCGGCGCGGTGTGCCCGATGTACTCCCCCACAAGGTCATCGCGCATGGCATGCACGAGATGACCTTTCTCCAGGTAGCCAACCCGGTGGAGCAGATCGGCCATCATCAGCGCAACCGTGGTCTTCCCGGTTCCCGGCGCCCCGGTGAAGCACATGTGCAGGTTCGGCCGGGACGCGGAGAGCCCGAACCGCTGCCGCGCCCGGTCAACCACGAGCAGCGAGCCGATTTCTTCCACCTTCTTCTTCACCGGGACGAGACCGATCAGTTCGCCGTCCAGCGCGACGAACAGGTCATCAATGCCTGCTGACCGCCGTTCAGCGGCGAGGGTGACAGTGGCATCCGGCGGGATCGTTTCGTTCGGTCGGCGGGGCCGGGCGCTTCGGGCCGGCTTTGCTGTGGCAGCCGAAGGAGCTGCCGGGCGCCGGCTGCGGGTACTAGACATCCGCCGGATGGCAGCGGCCGGAAGTATGCCCACCATGTCCCGGCGCAGGCCTGGATCCATCATTTCGGCACGCCGGACCGAGCCCGGCGTGACACCGCGTGAGGCCAAGCTTCCCGGGCTCGTCTGACGCCAAGCGTCCCGGGCGGCCAAGAGGGTGGTCAGGATGACGAAGATGAGACCGGCGGCGACCTCGAACAACGCATGGCTCAACCGCCAGGCCACCAGCAGGGCGACGGCAACGCCTAGCAGGGATATTCCGAGCCCGGAATACCTCAGTCTGGCGACCCGCATAATAGAAGCAAGGGTAGCCAGGCGACTAACCGCAGGTCAATCGCGGGCCGCCCGCCACATTCCAGGCCCAGGCAGTTCGAGGCCGTCATCGAGGCAGCCGTGACAGCGGCGGTGGTGATCATCGAGGTCAGCCGGCGGAGATCGCGCCGGGCCGGCCGCGGCGCAGTTTGCCCGGCCACCGTCCGGCGATGGTGGTGACGGCCCGGGTTAGTAGCACAGCCGTCACCCCGGCGGCCGTCCAGGCCCAGCGCATTCGGCCGGGCGCTCAGGCCCAGCTGCCGTGTTCCATCCGGATTCCGGTCAGGTTGATGACCCTCTCCATCTCTGCGGCGTTGAAGGCCCGCATCGTACGGATGCGGACGTTACCGGCCGACCCGAGCCGGAGAAAGGCCGCGGCCGCCGACTCATCGTTGGCGAACTCGGAGATATGGACGATGTCGTACTCGCCGACGGTCCAGAGTAACTCGCGGATCTTGCCGCCGGCCCTCTCGACATGCACGGAGAATTCCCGTGCGCGCTTGATGGTGTCGGGTAAGTTCTTGATGCCCTGCTCTGTCCAGTTGACGAGTGAAACATAGGTCGGCATATCGGCCCCTAACGGTTCTCAGTTCCGGGTAATCGCGGCTCACAGCGGTCCGGCACGCTGGCGGCCTGACTTCCTGAGCATCCCGGCCGGCGTCCCGGCCGTGCACTATTGACGATGTCGCTGCCTGGCTGCGCTGGACGGCCAGGAGCACACGGCAAGTCAACCAGAGGAGAGACCCGGCAAACAGGGACGTAAGTCCCGGCGTGACTGGCCCACGGCGCCGCGGCGGCACAGACTCACAGTTCGCAGCCAAGGATCGCAGTAGGTTCTCAGTCCATGGACGATCCAGACGGGTACTTCGGGGAACCAGTCGCAGCGAGTTACGACGATCCGTCCGATCGCATGTTCCAGCCGGAGGCTATCGATCCGGCGGTCAGGCCGGTTCCCGCGCCGATCTCCAAGGCGCCCCGCCGGAGCCCGGCCAGCAGCGAAGGCAGCTTCTTGCGGATCTCCGGCACATGCCCGTTCTCCTGGAACAGATCATAGAAAGGGAGGAAATGAAGTCCGCCATGGCGGCCAACACTATTCAACGACAGGGCACGGCCGTGCCCGTCGCGGGCCGGCCGCGGTTCCCGTCCAGGCCAAGCCATCCGGCAGGAGCTGTCGCGAACGAGCCCGCATCGCGCAGCGCATCGAAGAAGCCCATGACGTGGCCCGCGCCGCCACCAGCATCACCGTGATCCGCCAACAGCTCCGCGACACATGTCTGCCAGCTGATGTGCGACAGGTCTAGGAGCCTGCCGATCACATGACGGGGGCACCGCACGGATTTGCCAATAGGCGCCCCTGCTGGATCGCCGCTGCGCGCTTTTAGGCCGAGCTTGCGTGATCTACAGCAAGTTCGGTTTAGAGAACGAGTTTCATGCGCGGGGCTGAGGTCACCGTGAAGCCGATCTTCTCGTAGAGGCGCTGCCCTTCCGGAGTGGCGCTGAGGTCGACACGGTCGGCAGCAATCGATCGGGCCCAAGCCACGACATCGAGCACGAGGATCGTTCCGTGACCCTGGCCGCGATGCTCGGGCAGGGTAATGACGTTCGCGAGGCGCACAGTGCGCCCCCGGACGCACTGCGGGTTGGGAACGCCGACCTCCAGGGTGCCGATGGCCGTAGCTACGAGCTCGCCATCTACCTCGATCGCAGGGAACCGGGCATGGCGAGTGTCGTCGACATACCTTGTGAACCACTCACGTGCGTGGCCCTTCCACGGCTCCTCGGACGTCGTGCCGCCCTCGTCAAACAAAAGCGCCCAAAGGCGCAGAAGCTGGGCGCCGTCATCGGCCGCTGCGGTCCGCAGGCGGCCTGAACTGATCTGGGTCACTTCGCCATGCCTCCGGATCATCGTCGGGTGGTGCCTGACGCGGGCCCTAGAGGTTGTAGTTGATGTGGCCGCATGGGCGGCGCATGGGTTCGTTGTTGCCGGCCAGTCAGCATAGCCGGGCGGGTTCGGACTCAGCGGTGAGTGGCGTGCTCGCGGAGCCAGGCCAGGGCCATGACGCTGGAGTTGTGGATCGAGACGTGTCCATCGTCTGGGCGTAGCCACAGTTCCGCCGTGCGGCAGCGCCGCGCCAGCCAGGTGGCGTGCGAGCTGGGCACGAGCCGGTCCTGGGCACCGTGCACGAACAGCACGGGGCTGCTTATACCCGCCGTTGATCCAGATGATCAACAGCACAAGCTATCCGGTTAATCCCTGGGCTGCTCTTGCCCGGAGCAGGGCCCTGAACATGCGACAGCGCGGACCCATCTAGCGGGCACGCGCTGCTGCTCAGGATCAGCTCTCGGCGCGGATCGGCGCGACGGGGCCGCTGGCCTTCACTACCCCGATCGGGCAGGACACGCCGGTGCACTCGCCGACGGTCAGGTCATCTCGATGCGCAGGTTGCGCGGCCGGTATCCCAGCAGGTGCTGGAAGTACTAGTGCCCGGCCGACTCCCGGAGGGAGGAGCCGGCGAGCAGGTGTTCGATCCCGGATGCGCCGAGATCGAACACGAGGAAGGTGTGCAGCTGGTACCGGGCCCAGGACGCATCCGGCTGCAGGTCGGGGCGGCTGACCAGGTCAAACAGCACGGCGAACTGGCCGAACAGGGCGGCCGCGGCAAAGGCCAGCGCCGTCCCGCGTGCGTCCCGGGTCGCGTAGTAGGCCACCTGCTGCCCTGGCCCGGGCCTGTCCTGCTCCGGGCCCGGCTTGTCGCCCCGGGCCCGCATGACGGAGGTCACCGCCTCGAACCAGTCCTCGTAAGTGACCCGGGACGAGGTCACCCCGGCCGCGCGGGCGTGGCGGAGGTTGGTGCGCAGGGCCTGCCTGGGACGGCCGGTCAGGTAGTGGTCCTCGGCGGCGGGCAGGAAGTATGACCGGGGCCCGGGGGCGGGGCGGCAGGCCCCGGGCCCAAGCGCTGACGGCGAGGAACTCCTGGCTGCCATAGTGCAGTTCCCGCCGCTGGAATCTTCTCGCCATGGGGTCAGAAACTACAGTCGACCCAAAATGCGATGTTAGCTGGGTAGGCAGAAGTGCACCCTGTGCTTCCAAAATAGGGCATAGGGGACACGCCGGCCAGGGTCGCTTGCTCACGTTGCGCCGGGTTAGCCAATTCGGCGTGAGTCCTGTCGCTGTGCCCGGCCTGGACAACGGTGATGCGCGCGTGGACGCCAAGGCAGCGGGCCGCGGCCCGCGAACGACCTCAGACATGCGACAGCGCGCGCCCGTCAGGCGGGCACGCGCTGCTGCTTTATCTGGCTGATCAGATCTCGGCCGGTCAGCCGTCACACCCGTCCCGGCAATGACGCCCAGCCCGATCGGGCAGGACACGCCGGTGCTGTGGTCCGGGCAGTAGCCGTGCGGGTTCTTGTGCAGGTACTGCTGGTGGTAGCATTGCACTTCAGGACATAATTTAACTGGGAGTGCCGATGCCGCCGGTCGCAGCGTTACCTGTCGCTTCCTACGCCCGCATCTCCGCTGATGGCCGCCGTGACGAGCACGGCGTGCAGGATCAGCACGCGATGAACCGGCAGACTGCCGACCGCCTCGGCTGGGCCGTGGTCCATGAGTACACCGACAACGACAAGTCCGCTGCCAAAGCCACCGTGATCCGTGACGAGTTCGAGGACATGCTCCGGGCCGTCCGGGCGGGCAGGCTCCAGGACGGGTCGCCGGTTCAGGGTGTTGTCGTGGTCGCCGATGACCGGCTGGTCCGCCGCCCCGGCGACTACGAACGGTTCGTAGAGGCGATCACCTACCAGGATGGCCGGGTGTACGCCGACGCCCGCGGCCCGAAGGATCTCTACAGCGAGGACGTAGAGAGCATGGGCCTGTTCGGTGCCGTCATCTCGAAGATGGAGGTCCGCAAGATGCAGCGGCGGATGCGCAGCTCACACCGGGCACGCGCAGTGAATGGCACGCCGCCGGGGGGAACGCGGCCGTTCGGCTGGCAGGATGACCGGCTGACTCTCGACCCTGATGAAGCCCCGCTGCTGCGCCAGGCCGCCGAGGACTTCATTGCCGGCCGGTCGATGAACTCCATCGTGAATCAGTGGCAGCGCCAGGATGTGCGCACATCCAAGGGAAACAGGTGGACCGACAGGTCCCTAAGAGCGGCCTTGGCGAATCCGCGGCTGTGCGGCTGGCGGGCGATCAACGGTCAGCTAGTCCGGGACGAGTCCGGAGAACCTGTCACGGGCCGCTGGGAGCCGGTCATCACCCCGGAGCAATGGCTGGCCATTAAGACGATCTTCGACGCACGGCGCGGCCGGATGTTCTTCCCCGATGGCACGGTCGGCGGGATCATCCCGCCCGAACACCGCCAGCCCAGCCATCTGCTGACTGGCATCCTGCGCTGCGGGAAGCCCGGCCCGGACGGAGTGCTGTGCAACACGCCGCTACGGGTCAGCCGGAATCCCGATATGAAGTCGCACCTGTACACCTGCCCGAGCAAAGCCGCCGGGGGATGCGGCGGCCTGGGGCGGCGTGGCGATCTGTGTGACGAGTACACCAGCGAGGCCGTTCTCGCCAAGCTCGAAGAACGGGCCATGACGGGTGACAGCGCTGAGCCTTGGGAGGGCGAGGCCGACCTTGAGCGGCAGCGGGAGAAGCTAGCCCGGCTGCGGGCCGAATGGGACGACGACCGTATTTCCGACGAGCTGTTCTTTGGCTCAGCCCGGCGATTGGAGGATCGAATCCGGCAACTGCGCAGCGAGCAAGCCAAGCACGCGTTGACGGCTGAGAGAGCTAGCAGAGCCGCCGCTACCGACGTTGCCGCACTCCGCGCGCACTGGTACGAGCCGGAAGAGTCAGGCGGGCTACCTGTCTCGATGAAGCGGGCCTACCTCCGCGATGCGTTGCACGCGGTGATCGTGCATCCCGTCAGGCAGCCGCTTCGCCCAGATGGAGCGAGGACAAGTGGCAGCGCGTCGCAGCGCTGCTCGGCATGCAGCTGGCCCTCCCCGTCGCAGACCCCGAGCAGCACGAAGAAGAACAGCCCAGCGAGGCTGCATGAGCAGCGGCGCAGAGTCCCTCAGCCCAGAACTGCAACGCGCCGCCCGACCGGATTTCCCACGCTGGCGCCAGATGGTCACCGCGACCGGCGGATGCGCCCAGCCGATCCGCCTCCAGGGCCGCAGGCTCACCATCGACACCCGCACCGGAGAAGTCCTCGACGAGTACAACACCGACAACGAGCCGACTGGCTACCTGCTGACCGCCTGCGGCAACCGGCGAGCCACCCGGTGCCCGGCCTGCGCCGAGGTCTACCGCAAAGACGCCTACCACCTGATCTTCTCCGGCCTCGCTGGTGGCAAGGGCGTACCTGAGGCAGTCAGCACCCACCCGCGAGTGTTCGCCACCTTGACCGCTCCCAGCTTCGGGCCGGTCCACAGCATCCGCGAGAACAACGGCAAGCCCCGGCCATGCAGGCCACGGCGCAACGGCGGCGCCTGTCCGCATCAGCGCCCGGTCGGCTGTGGTATCTGCCATCACCGGGACGACCCGGTCTTGGGCACACCATTGTGCCCCGACTGCTACGACTACCTAGCAGCAGTTCTCTGGAACGCCCACGCAGGCCAGCTCTGGAAACGATTCCGCACCTACACCGAGCGAGCCCTCGCCGCACAAACCGGACTGAGCCGCGCTGAACTACGCCGACAAGCCCGCATTGGCTACGCCAAGATCGCCGAATACCAGGCCCGCGGCCTGGTCCACTTCCACGCCATCATCCGCATCGACGGCCCGCTTGGCCCCGACGATCCCCCGCCCGCATGGGCCGACACACAGAGGCTTGATCTAGCCATCCGCATCGCAGCAAGTAACTCGGCGATCACCGTCACCGACCCACATGACCCCGCCGGTCAGATTGTCTTGCGCTGGGGCCGCCAGCTCGACATCCGGCCCGTCTACCTTTCCAGCCCGCACGACGGCGATGCAGTGGCTGACGTCCAGGTCGCCGGATATATCGCCAAGTACGCCACCAAGGGCGCCGAGGTCTCTGGCACTGCCGACCGGCCCATCAGAAGTGCGAACGACCTCGCCCTACTGACCATCCCCGACCACCCACGTCGAATGATCAGCGCGTGCTGGGCCATTGCCCAGCGCCCGGAGTACGCCGATCTCTGCCTGCGCCAGTGGTCGCACATGCTCGGCTATCGCGGCCACTTCCTGACCAAATCTCGCCGGTACTCCACAACTCTGAGTTCTCTCCGTCAGGCCCGCAGCGACCATCGCACAGCCGAAGCCCGTCAAAGCCTCGGCATCCCCTCATTCGCTGACAACATCATCCACGAATCACGCTGGCAATTCACAGGAAGTGGCTACCGCCCAGGCGAAGCCATCTGGGCCGAAGCTGCCAGGGAGCGAGTCCCAATGGATTCAGGCACCGAGCAGGCGATCGCTGCTTCGCGCAGGTCTCCGCGATGAGCTTCTCGGCCAGGACGGCGCACTTGCATGTGGCGACCATCCACCCGACCGCGTACTGGCTGCAGATGCGCATAATCACGTACAGTGGTAGTAGGTCACTTCGCCGTGACGTGCAGCTTGGTGATGTCCCACGAGTACACGTGGTTCGGCCCGATGGTAACGATCTCTGGCAAGACGCGACCGAGTGGATGACCTGCGCGCGCGATACCTGCTATAGACGGCCTCGCGGAGCACCGGTAGAAGGTGGACACCGATCGCAGTAGACGCCCTCGTCCAGCAGGAGCGCTCACGCCTCGGCGGGGCGATGTCCGCGAACCGCTCGCTGTGCAGCATGTTCAGGATTGCCTGGCGCTCGGCCGGATCCAGCGCGCGGGGCTGGCGCCAGTCGCGGTGCGGCACCGGCACGGGCCGCGGCGGTGCCGGGCTGGCGCGGTGCCGCCGGTACCAGCTGGCCTGCGGCACCCCGGCCGCCGCACAGGCCGCCTGGTGCCGATCCGCGGCGCCATGGCCGCGATCGCCTCGTCGATCACGGACTCGACTTGTCCACGGTGTCCGCGCCCTCGGAGATCGTCTCCAAGAGCGCCTGCAGTTTTGACTGGACTTCCACCACGAAGCGAGCCTTGGCCAGCTCCTGCCCCAGCTGCTGGTTCTCTTTCCGCAGACGGCTGATCTGCGCGTCTTCGGATCAGCCGCCGGCGGCCCTTCGGCCGGCCGATGGCCAGCTCGCCAGCGTCCCGGGCCGCCGCCAGTCGACGATGTGACTGGAATACAAGCTCTCCCGGCGCAAGATCGCGCCTTTCTCGCCTGCGCCGCCGCGTCATAGGCGGCCAGGACGTCGAGTTTGTACTGGGCGGTAAACGTCTGCTATAAGCTGCTCGGGGACCTCCGATCCAGGGCGCTGCCGGTCCCTGGCCACCAGCCCAGGATCGCCGGTCACAATCGCACGTTCGAGCACGTCAACGGAGGATCAGCTTCGCAATCTGGAGGCGTGGCGGGACAACCTACGGATCCCTGCGAATAGTGCTTTCCTGGACGGCACGATGCTGCGGACGATTGAGGCCCTGCTCGACGAGAGCGCGCTTACGCCAGTCACGCTGTGGGAGCTGACTGCCTTCATCGACGCTCTGGTCTGTTTCGACCGGCTGTATTGCATAGCTAACCCGTACATAGACGTGCTCCTATTTCAACCGACGACTGGGTGTGGACGTGCTGACAGTCATCCCCGACCCGAACGGAGGGATGCTCCGCCAGCTTGCGGCTCACGCGGCTGCCAATGGGGTGTCAGAGATGCAGAGCCTGCGCGTTCATGCTGGATCCGATGACGCCTTCGGCCAGGAAGTGCAGGCGGTGGTAGACGGATGGCGCGCTGTGCTTGGCCCGGACTTCCCGAGTGACGGGTGCTTTGACACCAAGAGGATCGATGCCCGGCTCGCCGCGATGGCTCACCGACCGCTGCCTCAACGCCGGGCGGCCACCTTGATCGATGGCGTGTTGGCTAGCTCTAGCGCGAAGTGGCCGTTGGATGTCCTCATAGACGCGACGCGTCTTCCGAGCACTCCGGCGGACCCAACTAAACGCCCGCCGTTAAAGGTTCGTCAGAGGTTCGCTTCCGATGCCACTTATCGCACGTACGTGAACCAGGGTATCGCCAATGCTCTAGCTGTGCCGTACCTGCCTGGTACGTTGCGGATGCCCTTTCGTCGACTGTTTGTTGAGCGTGCTGCTGAGATCCAGGACGAACTCGTTAGTGTCGCCCTCGCGGACCAGGTCTTTGCCCAGCAGCAGCCGTCATCGCCGCTTATCTTGCCTTTCTTCACTGCGGCGGTGCTTCAGCGGGCTACCACTAGAGAGGACATCTGGGCTCAGATGGGGCATGTGCGCGATCAGTCGGCCGCCTTCCGGCGAAAGCGGGCGGAGCTGGACCGGATGCTGGAGCGCTCCGAGGTTTCTCCCGAGGCCCTGCGGATTCGGAATGCTATCGGTGACGAGGGCCTGAAGCTGGCTGACCTCGCCGGTGCTGGCCAGCAATCGGCCAGCGTGGCCCTCGGGGTCGTTGCCCAAACCGGCATCGTGCCGTTGGCCGGTGCACTTAAGACTGGAGTAGACGCTGCCCACGGTCTGAGTCGGGGCGGTAGCTGGACGCGAATTTGGCGTCGGCTCTTTCACCGCCACGAATACTTCTTGGCTCAAACGAACAGCCAAGCAGTCGCCCTGACCAACGCCCTTCCGCAGGTTGCGCAACTCTGGAAGATGCCCAAGGTCGGCGGCTACCTGAAGCAATTCGCGAGTGCTACACAGCAGATCGGGCACATGCTGCGCGACTGACGGTGCTTGGCCATCCATCCGCTATTTAGCGGCGCCTAGCGTCCCCTCCTCGGCCACCAACACTTGAATACTTCGATCACACACCGTTGACCTGCGTCATCAGATAATGTAACGCATCAAGTGGAGCCATGCTGTCGCACATCAAGCGGAGCCGGGCAGGACACCGTTGGAGCATCGGTTCCAACTTTCGTTACGGTTTCAAGGGCACGCCCTCCGGGCGCGCCGGGCCGTCCCGGCCCTGGCCGATTCCGTCCAGGATCGCGACGCATTGAGGGAATTCATAAGGCGGCGTGAGATGGGCCGCCGGAAGCCTGGCGGGGCTACTCGGCAGCTCCGGGGCGGCAGCCTGCCCGCGACCTGCGAGCGGTAGCCCTCCGGTCACGGGCGCCGCCGCCGCACCGCTGCCCCGCACCCGCAGGCAGGCGGTACCGGCCGCAACGATCCCCCCAGCGACGCGCCCGTGCGAAGGCCGGACCGTCCTCCTCGCGCCGGGCAGTCTCTCACCGGCGAATGATCACCATCAAGGGCGCGCCTGCGGCGCGTCCCCGCTTCGCGGCGCAGACCCTTGACACTGATCTTCCCCGGCAAGACCTCGGCACCTATCAGGAGGACGGAGAAGTGTCGAGCATCTGCACCACGTCAGCCCGTTAGGGTTCCGCTAGCTTTAGCCACTTAGATGTCGCTAATTTCCGACACCGCAGATGGTCAAGATGACGACTCTTCGGAACGAATATCGGCTTCTTCGCCAATCTTTACTAGGACAGAGCCTGACCGAGTTTGCCCCTCACTTATTGTTACCTTGAGGGGTCGCCCAAATCCGGGTATGTTGCTGGCACTCGGATTATCCACATCTGTAGAGATTACATCTGCAATGCAGAACTGGTCCTGCACCAGGTTTACCTTAAGCACTAGCCGTGGGACTCGGACAGTTCCAAGTGGTTCTTTGGTCGCCGGATCCGTGATTTTCACTATTCGATATAGGGTGACACGGTCACCTACGCGGACCCCTTTTTTGCTCCCCGCGTTGAAGGCTAGCTGTGTGGCAGTGACAATCTCAGCCAACTTCGCAGTATTTTCAGCCATTGATACTCTCCGGAACTTCTGATACAAGCGTCGGGACCGGGGCACTTATTGATTCTATATCTACTTTATACGGCGTAAATATGACTCCTGACGGAGGGCTAGAGTCTACAGTTGCACTCTCAGCCAGGCGCTTCCAGAAGTCAGGTCTTCTGCGCTCGACACATTCCAAGATTATGATTTCTCGTTCCTTATCGTACGCCCTGACCTCAGCCACGCCCATGATGTCACCCAAGAGTTCTGACTCAACAGAATAGCGAGCACCATTCTGCGGTGTGGGTCCATCCGTCTTAGCTATAAGGAGCAATTCATCTTCACGTTGGGCTACGCCAATAAACATAAGAGCCTTGGATCTGAAGGCAAGTAGCGAACCGAGGTACTGACGTCGTCCCTCCCTTACGCCAGTTTCCCATTGATTCATGGTGGTCTCCTGAAGAAGACTCAATCGAGCATTTGCTTGTTCTTTTTCATTTTCAAGCAAAGCTACTCGTTCAAGAGCTCCCCAACTCGCCAGCCTGACAAGGCGAGCCTAGCAGGAACCATATGGTTCCTTGTGGAATCCCTGGGATAAGGATGGAACCCGCAGTAACCTACTGTGAACAGGTGCAAATCGATCATGGGTCGTCTACGCCGCTGTACTTGCAGGTTGCGGCGTTGCTACGCGGCCAGATCGAGGACGGGACCATCACATCTCGGCTACCGAGCGTTAAGACGCTCAGCCAGGAGCACGGCGTGTCGCACATCACCGCCGAGAAGGCGCTGACCAAGCTCCGCGACGACGGCCTCATCCACTCCGTGATCGGTAAGGGCTACTACGTCAGCGGCACCTAACCCGCCCGGCCCCAGACATGCAACAGCGCGCGCCCGGTAGCTCCAGGCACGCGCTGCCGATCTATATGACTGATCAGCTCTCGGCTGTGTCAGCCTTCACGCCCGTTCCGTAGATGACGCCCACCCCGATCGGGCAGGAGACGCCAGTGCCGTGGTCCGGGCAGTAGCCGTTGCGGGTTCTTGCTGTCGAGGTACTGCTGGTGGTAGTCCTCGGCGAAGTAGAACTCGCCCGCCGGGGATACCTCCGTGGTGATCTCGCCGAACCCGGCCTCGGCCAGCCGCTTCTGGTAGGCGGCCAGCGAGTCCCGCGCGGCCGCCTGCTGGGCGGGCGTGGCGTAGAAGATCGCCGACCGGTACTGGCTGCCCCGGTCGTTGCCCTGCCGCATGCCCTGGGTCGGGTCGTGCGCCTCCCAGAAGATCCGGAGCAGGTCCTGGTAGCTGATCTTCGCCGGGTCGAACACGACGCGGACCGCCTCGGCGTGACCGGTCTGGCCGCTGCAGACCTCCTCATACGTCGGGTTCGGGGTGAACCCGCCCTCGTAGCCGACGGCGGTGGTGAGCACGCCCGGAGTCTGCCAGAAGATCCGCTCAGCGCCCCAGAAGCAGCCGAGCGCGAACTCCGCGATCTCGGCGCCGGCCGGGTACGGCGGCCGCAGCGGGGCATCGAGCACCGCGTGCCGGGCCGGCACCGGCATCGCCGAGGACCGGCCGGGCAGCGCCTCATCGGCCGTGATCATGCGCGTCTTGTGGAAACCGAATACTCCCAACATTGCCTCCTCGGGTTGTCCCCGTCACTACGGGGAACTGGCGGAGCGGCCGTTGCCCGCCGTTTTCCGCCGGCCGGCCGCCGCGCTGAAGGCGCTGGCCACCGGGCAGATGCCGCACTGGATGAAACGGAAACTACCCGGCCGGCATTCCCGCCGGGCCAGGGCCGGCCGGGCTACCCGCCAGGCCCCGCCGGCCCCGGATTCTCCCCGATACGGGAAGCGCCCGCGCCGGTCCCGGTGCCCGGACCGCCCGGGCCGGGAGCCACTTCTCCGGGGTCAGCCGGCCCGGCCGGCGGGCCGGCCAGAGCCAGTAGCCGACCGGGAACAGCCGGATGTGCAGCCGGTCGGCGGCCAGGCCCCACAGCCCGCGCGGCGCCCAGATCGCGACGGTCATGGCAAGCAGCCCGAGGATGATGAAGTACCAGGTGCCGTAGCTGGCCAGGGTCTGCTGCAGCACGAAGAAGATGATCGTGCCGAGGATCGGGCCCTCGATCGTGCCGATGCCGCCGATGATCGTCACGAAGATCATCTCTGCGGACCACTGCACGCTGAACGCCGCGGCCGGCTCGACGTTGAGCTGGCTGATGATGAGCAGCGCCCCGGCCGCGCCGCAGCCCGCCGCGGCGACCACGAACACGAAGCGCTGCGCCCGGGACACCCGCGCGCCGATGCTGCGCGCGCCGGTCTCGTCGTCCCGCACGGCGGTCAGCACCAGCCCGAGCGGGCTGCGCAAGATGATGTAGATGGACGCGATCGCGACCACGGTGACGGCCAGCGCGACCCAGTAGGTGTATGCGGTCAGCAGCGTCGGATCCAGGTCGGCGAACCCGGGCAGCGGCGCGCCGGTGCCGCCGCCCAGCGACGGGAACCGGACGATGATCAGCTCGCAGACCGAGGCGATCACCCAGGTCGTGATCGCGAAATAGCCGCTGCGCAGCCTGGAGACCAGCCGCCAGACGGGCAGGCCGACGACGCCGCAGCCCGCCGCGGCCACCGGCAGCGCCACGAACGGGTTCGTGCCGTGGTTGGCGAGGATAAGCACGAAATAGGCACCGAGGCCGATGAACGCCTGTTGCCCGACCGAGACCAGCCCGGCGTAGCCGGCCAGCAGGTTCCACATGCTGGCCATCGTCATCAGGATGAACACGTTGACCAGCAAATCCGTGGTGCCGGACAGCACGATATAGGGCAGGTACGCGAGGATCACGACGGCCGCCACGGCGACGATCCCGGCCCACAGGGCCGAGCGCCTGGACCGGGTGACCCGGATGGGCCCGCGCGGCGCCGCGCGCTGCCCGGCCGCGCTCATGCCGCGGTCCTCCGGCTGGTCAGTCCCTGCGGCATTACCACCAGGATGACCAGGAAGACCAGCTGCCCGGCGAGGATCTGGTCAGCCGCGTTGACCTGCGCGCCGATCTGCTGCGCGACGCCGAGCAGGATGCCGCCGAGCAGCGTTCCCCACAGCGATCCGAGCCCGCCGATGACCACCGCCTCGAACGCGAAGAGCAGCAGCTGGTCGGTGCCGATCGTCGGGTCGAAGGACGAGTACATGCCGAACGCCAGGCCCGCCAGCGCGACCGTGCCGAACGCGACCGCGGCGGCGATGCCGAATACGTGCCGGTAGTCGGCGCCGCACAGCTGCGCCGCCTCCGGGTCGTCGGCGACCGCCCTGATCAGCCGGCCCTGCCGGGACGACGAGAGGAAATACTGCAGGCCGAGCAGCACCGCCACGGCCACAATGAAGATCACCAGGAGCAGGTAGGCGATGCTGATCTGGGACCCGATGCGCAGCGAGTCGGAGACCAGCGGTCCGATGTCCAGCGAGTGGCTGTTCGCCGAGGTGAACTGGAGCAGGCCGTTCTCGATCACCACCGACAGCCCGAAGGTGACCAGCAGCGTGGTGAGCACGCCGCGGTTCAGCGCCGCCTGGATCAGCGTCCGCTGGCCGACGTAACCGAGCCCGGCGAAGATCGGCACGACCAGCACGAACGACCACACCGCCGGCACGTGCGTGACCGCGATGACGCCAAGGGCCACGTACGCGGCCACGACCGCAAGGTCGCCGTGCGCCAGGTTGATGACCTTCATCACCCCGAACAGCAGCGACAGGCCGCAGGCGAACAGCGCGTAGAGGCCGCCCAGCAGGATGCCCTGGATGACCGCGTTGAGCCAGCTCATGGCTCCGCGCCCGGGGACCCGGGCGGGCCGCCGAGCGGGCCGCCCAGCCCGAAGTAGGCGCCTTCGATGCGCTCCGGGCTCAGCTCGGCCGGCCGCCCCTGCAGCGTCGTCCGGCCCTCCAGCAGGCAGTGGATCCGGGAGGCGACCCGCAGCGCCTGGCTCACGTCCTGCTCCACCAGCAGCACGGTCACTCCGGCGGCCAGCAGCTCGGGCAGCGTCTGGTAGATGCGCCGGACCACGACCGGCGCGAGCCCGAGCGACAGCTCGTCGAGCAGCAGCACCCGCGGGTTGGCGACCAGCGCCCGGCCGATCGCGACGGCCTGCTGCTCGCCGCCGGACAGCTGCGCCGCGCGCTGGGTGCGGCGGTCCCGCATCCAGCCGAACAGCTCGTAGATGCGCTCGATCCGCCACGGCCCCGGCCGCGCGTGCGACTGGCCGACCAGCAGGTTCTCCTCGACGGTCAGCGACGGGAACAGCCGCCGGCCTTCCGGGACCATCACGATCCCGTCGGCTACCCGGCGCTCGGGCCGCAGCCGCGCCAGGTCGGCGCCGTCCAGCCGGACCGACCCGGACGTGGGCTGGTGCAGCCCGGCGATCGCGCGCAGCAGCGTCGACTTGCCCGCGCCGTTGGCGCCGATCATCGCGTACACGTCGCCGGGGAAGACGCTCAGGCTGACGCCGGACAGCGCCCGTAGCTGGCCGTGATGCACGGTGAGATCGCGCACCTCCAGCAGGGCAGTGCCCTCGCTCACTGGCCCTCCACGCCGGGCTCGCCCGCCGCCGGGCCGGCCAGCGATGTCGTCACCTCGGTACCGAGGAATACCTCCCGGACCGCCGGGTTGGCCAGCACCTCGGCGGGCCTGCCGTCGCCGACGAAGGACCCGGCCGCCAGGCAGGCCAGCCGTTCCACGGCGGCGGTCAGCGCGCGCACGACGTGCTCGATCCAGATCACCGCGATGCCCTCGGCCCGGACCGCCCGGACGATCGCGACGAGCTGCGCCACCTCCGGATCGGTCAGGCCGCCGGCCACCTCGTCAAGCAGCAGCAGCCGCGGCCCGGAGGCCAGCGCGCGGGCCAGCTCGAGCCGCTTGCGCTGGAGCAGGCCGAGCCGCTCGGCCGGGAGGTTGGCATCGCCGCCGAGCCCGGTCCGGTCCAGCACGTCCGCCGCCGCGGCGTAGCTGGCCCGCCGCCGCAGCCCGGCGCCCTGCTGCACGGCCACGAGCACGTTCTCGAAGACGGTCATCTCCCCGAACGGCCTGGGCACCTGGAAGGTCCGGCCGATGCCGAGCCGGCACCTGGCAGCCTGGTCCATCCTGGTCACCGGAGTCCCGGCGAACCTGATCTCGCCGGACGAAGGCGCCAGCTCGCCGGCGATGAGGCCAAACAGGCTGGTCTTCCCGGCGCCGTTCGGCCCCACGATCCCGACGACTTCGCCGGAGCCGACGGTGAACGACAGGTTGTCCGCGACGACGACCCGGCCGAAGCTCTTCGATACGCCGTCGAGCTCCAGCAGGGCCGTCCCCGCGGCATCAGGCATTCGTCGGCTCGAGCTTTGCCTGGATCTTCACGTTCTTGTTCAGCGAATTGTCCACGACCTGCATCTCGAACGGGAACTTGCCGCCCGACTTCTTCCACTGCACGCCGACCGGCGGGATGATCCCGACGCCTGGCGCGGGGCCGCCCGCGAAGTTGATCGCGCCGCACATCCCGGTGTAGTTCACCTTGTGCAGCGCGTCGGCGACCGCGGCCTTGTCATGCGGGTTGCTGACCGCCGTGAACGCCTCCTTGGCCACCTCGAACAGGGCATAGCTCGAGCCGATCGACTGCACCCACTGCCTGCCGGTGGACGAGGTGTACCCGGCGGCCAGCGCGCTGGCCGTCACGCCGGTCAGCGAGGACTTGTACGGCATGTACGGGCCCCACCACGAGTCGGTGGCGATGTTGTTCACCAGCGGGCCGAGCGCCACGGTGTCGGCGGGGAAGAGCAGCACCTTGGCCACGGTCGCGATCCGCGGCTTGAAGCCCTGCTGAGACGCCTGCTTCCAGAAGGTGTTGAAGTCCGGCGGCAGCGGCGCGTTGCTGAATACCTCGCAGTGCTTGCTCTTGAACTTGCTGATCATCGAGCTGAAATCGGTGGTGCCGTCCTGGTAGGCGCCGCCGTCCACGACCTTGTAGCCGGACGCCCTGACCAGCGGCTCGAAGGCGACGCGGAACGCGGTGCCGTCGGCGTCGTTGGGATACATGCAGGCCACGACCTTGTTGGTGTGGATCCGGTTCCACATCGGCACGAAGCAGCCCTGGAACTGCTGCAGGCCGAAGAAGAACAGGGTGCAGTACTTGAAGGTCGTAGTCGGCTTCGCCGGGTTACCGCCGAGACCCGCGTACCAGGACTCCCACGGGCACACCGTGGACAGGCACGGCGTGCCGAGCTTCTCGCACGCGCCGGCCACCGGGTTGGTGGTTTCCGGCGTCGAGGTGGTGAGGATCATGTCGACCTTGTTCTGCAGGATCAGCTGCCGGGCCACGGCCGAGGCCCGGTTCGGGTCCGACTGGCTGTCCTGCACCACGATGCTGACCTTGTAGGTCTTGCCGCCGACCTTGAACCCCTTCTGGTAAGCCGATGTGCTCCTGATCTGGCTCAGCACGTACTGGTCGCCGGAGGCGAACCCGGCCAGCTGCCCGGTCAGCGGGGTGATGAACCCGATCGTGATCGTGCCGGCCTTGGCCGGACCGCCGGCGCCCTTGATGCCGGAACTGCACGCGCTCAGGAACCCGCCGGCTCCCACCGCCAGCGCGCCCGCGCCCACGCCCTTCAGCAAAGAACGCCGCGCGATCGGCTGATCACGCAGCATCCTGTCGTCCGCTCCCTGACGGTCCATTCCGTCTCCTCTGAAGTCGGCGCCCGCGGGCCCGGGGATCCGCCACGCCGGGCCGCGAACGGCTTTGCTTCGTGCCGGCTGTCCGGGAACGGGCCCAGCAAGATGTTCGCTTAGCGTACGACTATACGCAATGTAGAACTTAACCACGCGTTCTCCGCGACTGTCAACCACTCGCCCGAACCGTCGCGGACCCGTTACGGCCGCCTGCTGGCGAGCCCGCGCGGACGGCCGGACAGCCCGCGCGGGCCGCCCATCCGGCCGCGGCCGGGGACGCCGGAAAGGGGGCGGAACCGGGCCGGGCTAGGCCTGGCCCTGGGCCTGCAGGTCGGCCTCGATAGCCCTGGCCGTGCCCAGCAGGGCAGGCAGGATGTCGCTGCGCAGGGAGGCGATGCTCACCCGGGCGGCATGGGCGGAGACGTTGATGGCGGCGGTACCGACATCAGCTGCGCCGCGGATCGGGGCGGCCACCGCCCGCAGGCCTTCCTCCAGCTCCTGGTCGACGATCGCGTAACCCTGCCGCGCGACGTCACCGATGATCTCCCGTAGCCGGCCGGGATCGGTGACGGTGCGGGCGGTCAGCGGCTCAAGGACCGCCTCCGCCAGGTAGCGGTCCAGCTCGTCCGGGCTCAGCGCGGCGAGCAGCACGCGGCCCATGGAGGTGGCGTAGGCCGGGAACCGGGTGCCGACCGAGATCGCCACTGTCATGATCCGCTTCGTCGGCACCCGCACGACGTAGACCACGTGGTGGCCGTCGAGCACCGAGATGGACGAGGACTCGTGCAGCTTCGCGACGAGTTCCTCAAGGTGCGGCGCGGCGACGTCGGGCAGGGCCAGCCCGGAAAGGTAGGCGTAGCCGAGCTCGAGCACCCGCGGCCGGAGCGAGAACTCGCGCCCGTCACTGCGCACGTAGCCGAGCTTTACCAGGGTCAGCAGGAACCGGCGGGCGGCGGCCCGGGTCAGCCCGGTGGCCCGGGCGACCTCGCTGAGGCTCAGCCGCTCCCGGTCCGGGCCGAAGGAGCGGATGACCGCGAGCCCGCGGTCGAGGGACTGCACGAAGTCGCTGTTCCTGGGCGGCGGCGGGGGCGCCGCGGCCGGCCCGGCCGCCGCCGGCGACGGCGCAGCCCCCTCGTTCGCTGTGCGCCCGGAGGTTCTCATCGCATGCATGCTATCGCGGCGCCGTGATCATGGCGGGCCACGGCAGCTCAGCCGGTGCGCTCGACGACGAACGCGCAGAGCGCCTCGAAGGCGGCGCGCGCCGGGACGTCGGGCAGCGCCAGAATCTCGCCGCGGGCCAGCTCCGCCCAGTACCGCAGATCCGCCCGGGCCATCTCCATCGCCGGATGCTCCCGCAGCAGCGCGAGAGCCTCCGCGTGCAGCACGGGGTCGGCCAGCTCGCCGTTGCCGAGCAGCTCGACGAGGCGGGCATCACCGCGGCCGGCCGAGCGGAGGGCGTGCAGCACCGGCAGCGTCGGCACGCCTTCCCGCAGGTCGGTGCCTGGCGTCTTGCCCGACTCGGCTGGCTCGCTGGCAATGTCCAGGATGTCGTCGGCGAGCTGCCACGCCACCCCGAACGCACCGCAGGCGGTGGCGATCCTGGTGGCGATCCCGGCCGGCGCATCGGAGAACATGGCCCCGAACCGGCCGGAGGTCGCGATCAGCGATGCGGTCTTGTCAGTGATCACCTTCATGTAATGGTCGAGCGGATCGTCGCCGGGCTGCGCGCCGATGGTCTCGGCTATCTGGCCGTTCACCAGCTGGGCGAAGGTCGCCGCCTGAATCCGGATGGCCTCCGCGCCGAGCTCGGCCAGGATCGCCGACGCCCTGGCGAACAGGAAATCGCCGGTCAGGATAGCCACCGTGTTGTCCCACCGCGCGTTCGCGCTGGGATGACCGCGGCGGACCGCCGCCTCGTCCTGCACGTCGTCGTGGCACAGCGTGGCGAGGTGGGTGAGCTCGATCGCGACGGCGGCCGGCACGATCCGCTCGTCCCTGGCGTTGCCGAACTGCGCCGCCAGCAGCACCAGCAGCGGCGCGGAACCGCTTGCCGCCCGCGTCCATCAGGTATCCGGAGGCCTTCGTCAGCAAGGCATGCTGTGCCCGCGCGGCCTCGCGCAGGCCCTCCTCGACCAGGGCGAGGCCGTCGACCGACCTCGGCTGCCAGCGCCTCGTCGGTGAGTTCCACCGGTACGACGGTGATCAATCAGGCTCCCTCATCGGTCCCCGGCGCCGCCCGCGGACCGCCCGCCGGCGCGACAATTGCCAAGCCGCGACCAAGATACGTCCATTGCCAGGTAACCAGGGACATTCCCGCGTTGCCCCGGCCGGACACCATCCTCGCGCTCAGCGGACGAAGAGCTGGCTGGCGGCATGATTGGCCACGGTCAGCAGCGGCTGCGGGACTACGCCCGAGGGCCAGGGTGGCCAGCACGCCCGACGGTCACCGCCGCGCTGGTGAACACGCTGGGCCGGACCACCGCGGGGCCGTCCGGCGCCGGGTCGCTGAAGAACATGAGCACGATCACGCGGACGTAGGGGAACGCCAGGATCGCGCTGCTGAGCACGCCGACGATCACCAGCGGCAGCGCCCCGCCCGCGATCGCGGCCTGGAACACCGCGAACTTTCCGGTGAAGCCGCTGGTCAGCGGGATTCCGGCGAAGGCGATCAGGAAGAACGCGAAGACCCCGGCGACGAGCGGCGAGCGGCGGCCGAGGCCGGCCCAGCGGGACAGGTGCGCCGCCTCGCCGGTCTGGTCCCGCACCAGCGTCACCACCGCGAAGGCGCCGATCACCGCGACGCCGTAGGCGGCCAGGTAGAACAGGCTGCCGGACAGCCCGGCCGGGCTGGCGGCGACCACCCCGGTCAGCACGTAGCCGGCCTGCGCGATCGACGAGTAGGCGAGCAGCCGCTTCACGTCGGTCTGGGTCATCGCGACGATCGAGCCGACCGGTCATGGTGAGGATCGCCACGGCCCACATCACCGGCCGCCAGCTCCAGGTCAGCTGGCCGAACGCGACGTAGAAGACCCGCAGCAGCGCGCCGAACGCGGCCACCAGGGTGCAGGACGCCATCAGCGCGGTGACCGGGGTGGGAGCACCCTGGTACACGTCCGGCTTCCAGGCCTGGAACGGCACCGCGCCGATCTTGAACAGCAGGCCGAGGCCGAGCAGCGCGATGCCCGGCGTACAGCAGCGTCGCGCTGCCGGTGTCGGACGAGGCGGCCGCCGCGATGGCGGACAGCCGGACCGAGCCGGCGAAGCCGTACAGCATCGCGATCGCCGAACAGGAAGAACGCCGAGGAGTACGCGCCGAGCAGGAAGTACTTCATCGCCGCTTCCTGGGAGAGCAGGCGGCGGCGGCGGGCGAGACCGCACAGCAGGTACAGCGGCAGCGACAGCACCTCGAGCGCGACGAACATGGTGAGCAGGTCGTTGGATGCCGGGAACAGCAGCATGCCGCCGATCGCGAACAGCGTCAGCGGGTAGACCTCGGTGTGGGTGATGCCGGCCAGCAGCCCCTCGCGCTCCTCGGCGCTGCCCGGGACCGCCGCCGCCTGCGCGGCGAACGGGCTCACCTCGTGCGAGGACTCGGCGATCAGCAGCACGCTGATGAAGGCCAGCACGAGGATCGTGCCCTGGATGAACAGCGTCGGCCGGTCGACGCCGACCGCGCCCGACCGCGGCGACGTGGCCCGGGCTGCCGTCGCCGAACACGGACTTCGACGAGGCCACCACGATCGTCAGCACGAACGCGGCGGCCAGGCCGCCGAGCGCCAGCACCAGGTGGATGCCGCGCCGCAGCGGCCGCGGCGCGAACGCCTCGACCAGCACCCCGGCCACCGCCAGGCCGAACACCAGCAGCATCGGGGACAGCTGGAACCACTCCAGATGCGGCGCGGCAATCGGCGGGGCGGAAGCGGCGAGGATCCGGGTCACCGGGCGCGCTCCCTTCTGCTGGAGCCGCGGTGGCCGGGTGCGGCGGAACCGGGTCGGTGGAATGCACCTGCGACCAGGGTGTGGTGCACTGCCGGGTTGATGATGTCGAGCACCGGCTTCGGGTAGACGCCGAGCACCACGATCAGCGCGATCAGCGGGCCGACTGCCCACAGCTCGCGTGCCTTCAGGTCCGGCATGCCGGTGACCTCCTCGCGCGACCGGCCCGGTCATCGTGCGCTGGTACATCCACAGGATGTAGATCGCGGCGAGGATGATGCCGACGGTGGCCAGCACGGCTGCCGCCTCGTACCGGGTGAACGTGCCGACCAGGACGAGGAACTCGCTGACGAACGTGGACAGGCCGGGCAGCGCCAGCCCGGCCAGGCCGGCGATCAGGAACAGGCCCGCCAGCACCGGCGCGACCTTCTGCACGCCGCCGTAGTCGGCGATCAGCTGCGACCGGCGCCGCGCGATCATGAATCCGGCGATCAGGAACAGCGCGCCGGTGGCGAACCCGTGGTTCACCATGTAGAGCGTGGCGCCGGTCTGGCCCTGGCTGGTCATCGCGAAGATGCCGAGCGCGATCAGGCCGAAGTGGGAGACCGAGGTGTAGGCGATCAGCCGTTTCAGGTCCGCCTGGCCGATCGCCACGATCGCGCCGTACAGGACCCCGATCACCGCGAGCGTGATGACCAGCGGCGTGAAGTAGTGCGACGCGGAGGGGAACAGCTCCAGGCAGTAGCGGATCATGCCGAACGTGCCGACCTTGTCCAGCACGCCGACGAGCAGCACGGCCGCGCCCGGCTGCGCGGCCGTGGCGGCATCGGGCAGCCAGGTGTGGAACGGCCACAGCGGTGCCTTGATGGCGAACGCGACGAAGAAGCCGAGGAACAGCCAGCGCTGCGTTACCGGGCTGAGCGTGAGCGTGGGTCAGCTGGCTGAACAGGAACGTGCCCGGGTGCCCGCCGCGGGCCGAGTACACGTACAGCGCGATCACCGCCACCAGCATCAGCAGGCCGCCGAGCAGGCTGTAGAGCAGGAACTTGACCGCCGCGTACTGGCGCTGGCCGACGCCGTAGCTGCCGATCATGAAGTACATCGGGATCAGCATGGCCTCGAAGAAGACGTAGAACAGGAAGACGTCGGTGGCCGCGAAGACGCCGATCATCATGGTCTCGAGGACGAGCAGCAGCGCGAAGTAGGTCTTCACGCTGCGCCGCGGCGGCGGCTCGCCGGCCGGGGTGGCGAGCGCCCTCGGCGTCATTCCACGACGCCAGGATCACGACCGGCATCAGCACCACGGTCATCAGGATGAGGACGAGCGCGATGCCGTCCACGCCGACCGCGTAGTGCACGCCGAACTGCGGGATCCACTGGTACGCTCTGGTTGAACTGGAAATCGGGGCCGTTCGGCTTGAAGCGCAGCGCCATCGCGATCGTGACCCCGAGCGTGGCCAGCGAGAACACCAGCGCCAGCCGCTTGACGAGCTGGTCGCGCGCGGCCGCCCGGTCGGCCGGGCCGGCCGGCGCTGGTACCCGGCACGGCGGCCACCACCACCGCGCCGGCCAGCGGGATCGCGCCGGCGACGGTCAGCCAGGGGAAAGTGCTCATGAGATCCGCAGCCTCACCAGGTCTAGATCCTCACCAGCAGGAGCGCGCCGACGAGCAGCACCGCGCCGACGAACATCGACAGCGCGTAGGAGCGGACGAATCCGGTCTGCAGCCTGCGCAGCCTGCCCGAGGTACCGCCCATGGTGGCGGCCAGCGTGTTGACGAGCCCGTCCACGCCGCGGTTGTCGAAGTACACCGACAGCCTGGTCAGCCACTGGCCGGGCCGCATCAGCACGGACTCGTTGATCGCGTCGCCGTAGAGGTCCTTGCGCGCCGCGACCGTGACCAGCCGGCCCGCGGGCGCGGTGGCCGGGATTTCCTGCCGCCCGTACCTGGCCCAGGCGATCGCGACCCCGACCAGCACCAGCACGAACGTGACCAGGCCGGGCACGCTGAGGATCCCGTGGAAGGCGGGCGGCAGGCCGACGACCGGGGCCAGGAAGTCAGCCAGCCGGTCGTTCACGATCAGGAATGCGCCCGCGCCGACCGAGCCGATGGCCAGCACGATCATCGGCGCCGTCATCACCGGCGGGGCCTCGTGCGGATGCAGCGTCAGCGTCCCACCGGCGCTCGCCGACGAAGGTCATGAACATCACCCGGGACATGTAGAACGCGGTGATGGCAGCGCCGAGCACCGTCGCGCAGCCCAGGATGAACCCGGAGGTGCCGCCCTTGCCGAAGGCGGCGTCGATGATGCTGTCCTTGGTGAAGAAGCCGGAGAACGGCGGGATGCCGATGATCGCGAGATAGCCGAGGAAGAACGTTACGAACGTGATCGGCATGATCCTCGCCAGGCCGCCGAAGCGGCGCATGTCCACCTCGTCGTTCATCTCGTGCTTGACCGCGCCGGCGCCGAGGAACAGGCCCGCCTTGAAGAAGCCGTGCGCGAGCAGCTGCGCGATGGCGAAGGCGTAACCGGCCGGGCCCGAGGCCGGCCGCCAGCATCATGTAGCCGATCTGGCTCATGGTGGACCCGGCCAGCGCCTTCTTGATGTCGTCCTTGGCGCAGCCGATGATCGCGCCGAACAGCAGCGTGGCGGCGCCGACCACGGTGACCGCCAGCCGCGCGTCCTGGGACAGGTTGAAGATCGGGTTGGACCGCACGATGAGGTAGACGCCGGCGGTGACCATGGTCGCCGCGTGGATCAGGGCCGACACCGGCGTCGGGCCCTCCATCGCGTCGAGCAGCCAGGACTGCAGCGGCAGCTGCGCGGACTTGCCGCAGGCCCCGAGCAGCAGCAGCAGCCCGAGCGCGGTCAGCGTGCCCTGCCCGGCGGTGCCCGCGGCGCGGAAGACTCCGGTGAAGGACACCGTGCCGAACGTCGCGAACATCAGCATGATCGCCAGGGACAGCCCGGCGTCGCCGACCCGGTTGGCGATGAACGCCTTCTTGGCCGCGGTCGCGGCGGTGCGCTTGTACTGCCAGAACCCGATGAGCAGGTACGAGGCGAGGCCGACGCCCTCCCAGCCGGCGTACAGGCCGAGGTAGTTGTCGGCCAGCACGAGCAGCAGCATCGCTGCCAGGAAGAGGTTCATGTAGCCGAAGAACCGGCGCCGCCCGGGATCCGCGGCCATGTAGCCGACCGCGAAGATATGGATCAGCGAGCCGACGCCGGTGATCAGCAGCACGAAGCAGATCGACAGCGGGTCGAGCAGCAGGCCGATGGTCACGTGGAACCGGCCGACGTCGATCCAGGTGAACAGGTTCAGGTCGCGGCTGACCGCTGGCTGGCCGGGTAGCCGAGCATCGCGACGAACGCGAGCACGCCGTACCCGAAGGCAGCGACCGGCATGGCGACGCCGACCAGGTGCCCCCAGGCGTTCGTGCGCCTGCCGCCGAGCAGCAGGATCGCCGCGCCTGCCAGCGGGAACACCAGCAGCAGCCACGCCGCGCGCTGGACGCCGACCGCCTGCAGGGTCGTCATGACCGCCGCCGACGGCGCGTGCCCGCCCGCAACTGAGCCTGTCACTGGCTAGCCTCTCTGCAATGCTGGCCCGGCGGGGCGCAGCGCCCTCCGGGAGGGAGCCCCGGGGCCCGGATGGCCCGGAGCCCCCGGGTCAATATTTCAGCAGGTTCGCGTCGTCCACGGACGCTGACCTGCGGGTGCGGAAGATCGACGTCAGGATCGCCAGGCCGACGACGACCTCGGCGGCGGCGACTACCATCACGAAGAAGGCGATGACCTGGCCGTCCAGGTTCCCGTGCATCCGGGCGAAGGCGACGAACGCGAGGTTCACCGCGTTCAGCATCAGCTCGACGCACATGAAGATCACGATGGCGTTCCGCCGGACCAGCACGCCCACCGCGCCGATCACGAAGAGGATCACCGCCAGCGCCACGTAGTGGGCCGGGCTTACCACCGCTCCTCCTCGTCGCCGGCGTCCGGTCCGGCACCGTCGTCCGGTCCGCGGCGGCCGGCCGCGCCGCGTCCGGGACGGGCTCCGCGGCCTCCTCGGGCCCGGCGCCGGCCGATTCCGCGCGGCCGGGCAGCACTGCGGCTGGCTCGGCGCGGCCGGCCCCGGCCGTGGCGACCGACAGCCGGGCATGGCTGCCGTCGGGCAGCAGGGCCGGCATGTCGACGGCGTTGTGCCGCGCGTACGTGCCGGGCCCGGGCAGCGGCGCCGGGCGGCCGCCGGACATGCGGCGGATGGACAGGTCCCGCTGGGTCGGCTTGGGGCTGGTCCGCTCCCGGTGCGCGAGCACCATGGCACCGAGTGCCGCGGTGATCAGCAGGGCGCTCGTCACCTCGAACGGGAACACGTACCTGGTGAAGATGAGGGCGGCGATGCCGCCGACGTTCGTCGCCCCGAAGTTCGGGCCGGTGGCCGCCGCGGGGCCGATCACCGCCTGCCCGACGATCAGGCTCAGCAGCACCAGCAGCGCGATCCCGGCGACCCCGGCGGCCAGCCGCTGGCCCCTGATGGTCTCCACGACCGAGTCCGCCGAGGTCACGCCGACGATCATGAGCACGAACAGGAAGATCATCAGCACCGCGCCGGTGTAGACGATCACCTGGACGAAGGCCAGGAACGGCGCTCCCTGCATCGCGTACAGGATGGCCAGGCTGAGCATCACCACCGCGAGCAGCACCGCGCAGTGCACGGCCTTCCTGGCCAGCACCAGGCCGAGGGCGGCGGCCACGGCGACGATCGCGAGCACCCAGAACGTGATGGCCTGGGTGGTGGCGGCGGCGCCGGCCGCAAGCAGCACGGGGTGGCTCACTGTCCCGCTCCGCCGGTGTCCCCGCCGCCGGCATCCGGCCGGCCGGGCCGCCGTCAGGCGGCTGGTCCGCCCCGGCCACCCCGGAGCCGCCGAGCCGGTAGTAGTCCACCTCGGTGTCGCCGAGCCGCATCGGGTGCGGCGGGGTTTCCATCCCCGGCAGCAGCGGCGCGACCAGCTGCTCCTTGGTCCAGATCAGGCTCTCCCGGCTGTCATCCGCGAGCTCGTATTCGTTCGTCATGGTCAGCGCCCGGGTCGGGCAGGCCTCGACGCACAGCCCGCAGAGAATGCAGCGCAGGTAGTTGATCTGGTAGACCCGGCCGTACCGCTCGCCCGGCGAGTACCGGCCGTCCTCGGTGTTGTCGGCGCCTTCCACGAAGATGGCGTCGGCCGGGCAGGCCCAGGCGCAGAGCTCGCAGCCGATGCACTTCTCCAGGCCGTCCGGCCAGCGGTTCAGCTGGTGCCGCCCGTGGAACCGGGGCGCGGTCGGCCGTTTCTCCTCCGGGTAGTAGACGGTGTCGACCTTCTGGAACATCTGCCGGAAGGTGACGCCGAAGCCCTTGATCGGGTTGAGGAAGTCAAGCACGGGCGACCTCCTTGGCTGTGCCCGGCAACGGGGCCGCCGGTGCGGCCGGGCCGGGGGTGTCAGGCACCGGTGACCTCCTTCGCTGTGTCCGCCACGGTGGCCGGGCCGGCGCTGCCGGGGGCAACCGCGGCCGGCCGGGTGAGCGGCCCGTGGTCACGCCGACGCCGTGATAGTGCGGCAGGTCCATCGGCGGCAGCGGGAACGCGCCGGCGCCGCGGTCCGGCGGGCCGCCCGGCGGCTGGCCGGCCTCGTCCGCGGCGGCCGCCGCGCGTTCCGCGCGCTGCGCCGCGAAGTCGCCGGCCAGCAGCAGCGCTATCAGCACCACCACGATCGCGCCGGCCACCACGTACACTGCGGGGCTGCCGCCGTGCTGGCGCCACACCCGCATGGTCGCCACGATCAGCGTCCAGGCCAGCGCGCAGGGGATCAGCACCTTCCAGCCCAGCTTCATCAGCTGGTCGTAGCGGATCCTGGGCAGCGAGCCGCGCAGCCAGATGAAGAAGAACAGCAGCAGCACGATCTTGCCGAGGAACCACAGCAGCGGCCACCAGCCGCTGTTCGCGCCGGACCACACGGAGATCGGCCACGGTGCCCGCCAGCCGCCGAGGAACAGCGTCGCCGCCAGCCCGGACACCGTGATCATGTTGATGTACTCGGCCAGGTAGAACAGCGCGAACTTGAGCGAGCTGTACTCGGTGTGGAAGCCGCCGACCAGCTCGCCCTCGCCCTCCGGCAGGTCGAACGGCAGCCGGTTGGTCTCGCCGACCATCGTGATCAGGTAGATCACGAAGGAGGGCAGCAGCAGCACCGAGAACCACGACGGGTAGTGCAGGATCACCCCGCCGACGTGCAGCGGTGCGCCGTTCGCCTGCGCCTGGACGATCGCCGACGTGGACAGCGAGTGCGCGTAGAGGAACACCGGGACGAACGCCAGCCCCATCGCGATCTCGTAGCTGATCACCTGGGCGGACGAGCGGATGCCGCCGAGCAGCGAGTACGGCGACGCGGATGCCCAGCCGGCCAGCACGATCCCGTACACGGCCATCGAGCTCATCGCGAGCACCAGCAGCACCGCCACCGGCAGGTCCGCCAGCTGCAGCGGAGTGCGGTGATGGAAGATGGACACGACCGGGCCGAACGGGATGATCGCGAAACTGATGAAGGCGGGGATCAGCGCGATGGCCGGCGCGATCACGAACAGCAGCTTGTCCACGCCGCGCGGGACGATGTCCTCCTTGAGCGGCAGCTTCAGGCCGTCCATCAGGGACTGCAGCAGGCCGTACTTGCCGGCCCGGTTCGGCCCGGGGCGGGACTGCATCCGGCCGATCACCCGCCGCTCGGCCCAGATCGTCAGCAGCGTGGTGATGAACAGGAACGCGAAGATCACCAGCACCTTGAGCGCGATCAGCCACCAGGTGTCGTGGCCGAAGCTGGCCAGCGTGGGATCGGCCGCGGCGATCGCGCGCGGCTGCGGCACCGACGTGCTGGCCGTCATTCCGCCCTCCTCACCGTCACCAGGCTGCCGTGGCCCGCGCCGAGCTGGCCGCGCACCGCGCAGCCGGCCGAGTTCGCGGGCAGCCACACCACCCGGTCGGGCATGTCCGCGGTCCGCACCGGGACGGTGATCGAGCCGCGGATAGTGGCCACGGTGACCTTATCGCCATCGGCCGTGCCGGCCTCCGCCGCGGTCGCCACCGACATGACCGCCACGGCCGGGCGGGCCGTCCCGGCCAGGTTCGGCTCGCCGTCCTGCAGCCGCCCGGCGTCCAGCAGCTGATGCCAGGTGGCGAGCATCGCCGCGCCCGGGCCGGGGTGGCTGCGGCCGAGCTGGCCGATCTGCCCGGTCACGGCGGCCTGCGGCACCGGCGGCCTGGCCGGCACCGGCGAGCCGGCCGGGCCGGCCGCGGCGGCACCCGGCTGCCCGGCCGGCCAGCCCGCGGCGGCGATGGCCGGCGCGAGCGCGGCCAGCTCGGCCCTGGCCGCCGCGGCGGACGGCAGGCCGAGGTGAATGTCCATCTCGTCGGCGATCTCGCCGAGTACCTGCAAATCGGACTGGACGGCGGGGACCTGCAGGGCCGGCCCGAAGGACCCGGGCCTGCCCTCCCAGTTCAGGTAGGTCCCGGCCTTCTCGGCCACCGCCGCCACCGGCAGCACGACCTCCGCGCGGTCGGTGACCGCGCTGGCCCGCAGCTCCAGGCTGACGATGAACGGGGTGGCCGCCAGCGCCTCCAGCGCCGCGGCGGGGTCCGGCAGGTCAGCGGGGTCGACGCCGGCCAGCACCAGCGCGCCGATCTCGCCGTCCGCCGCCGCGGCCAGGATCTGCGCGGTGTCCCGCCCCGGCTCGGCCGGCAGCGAGCCGGTTCCCCAGGCCCTGGCCACCTCGGCGCGCGCGGCCGGGTCGGTGACCTGGCGGCCGCCGGGCAGCAGGCCGGGCAGCGCGCCGGCCTCGATCGCGCCGCGCTCGCCCGCCCGGCGCGGTATCCAGGCCAGCCTGGCGCCGGTGACCTCGGCCAGCCGCGCCGCCGCGGACAGCGCGCCGGGCACCTCGGCCAGCCGCTCGCCGGCCAGGATGACCGCGCCGTCGAAGCACAGCGCGGCCGCCGCCGCGCGGGCGGACTCGGCAACGCCGGCCTGGCCGGCCGCGGGGTCGGTGCCCGCGCCCGCCGGGCCCGCCGCGCCGTCCGCGGGGCCGGCCGCGGCGGCCAGGTCGCTGAGCGCCTCGGCCTCGGCACCGGGCACGGTCGGCAGCAGCACGCCGGACAGCCTGCCGAGGCCGGGGCTGGCCAGCGCGGCGAGCGAGTAGATGGCCAGCCCGCGCTTGCGGACCGCCTTGCGCAGCCGCAGGAAGACGATCGGCGACTCGTCCTCCGGCTCAAATCCGGCCAGCAGCACCACCGGGGCCCGCTCCAGGTCCGCGTAGCTCACCTCGATGCCGCGGCCGGCCACGTGGCCGGCCAGGAACTGGGCCTCCTCGGCCGAGTGCGGCCGGGCCCGCAGGTCAATGTCGTTGCTGGCCAGCGCCAGCCTGGTGAACTTCGCGTAGGCGTAGGCGTCTTCCAGGGTGAGGCGCCCGCCGGTCAGCACGCCGGCCCGGCCGCGGGCGGCGAGCAGCCCGCTGGCCGCGGCCGCCACCGCGGCCGGCCAGGAGGCTGCCTCCAGTACCCCGTCAGGGTTGCGCACCAGCGGGGTCACCAGGCGGTCCGGCTGGGTGGCGTAGCTGAATGCCCAGCGCCCCTTGTCACAGTTCCACTCCTCGTTCACCTGCGGGTCCTGGCCGGCCAGCCGGCGGGTGACCGCGCCCCGGCGGTGGTCGGTGCGCTGCCGGCAGCCGGCCGCGCAGTGCTCGCAGACGCTGGGCGTGGACACCAGGTCGAACGGCCGGGCCCGGAACCGGTAGGACGCGCCGGTGAGCGCGCCGACCGGGCAGATCTGCACCGTGTTGCCGGAGAAGTACGAGTCGAACGGCACGCCGTCGGCGATGCCGACCTGCTCGCGGGGGCCCCGGTCGAGCAGCTCGATCAGCGGGTCGCCGGCCACCTGGTCGGCGAACCTGGTGCAGCGGGCGCATTGCACGCAGCGCTCCCGGTCGAGCAGCACCTGCGCGGACAGCGGAACCGGCTTGGCGAAGTCGCGCTTGGCGCCGGTGAACCTGGTCTCGCCGCGGCCGGTCGACATCGCCTGGTTCTGCAGCGGGCACTCGCCGCCCTTGTCGCACATCGGGCAGTCCAGCGGATGGTTGACGAGCAGCATCTCCATCACGCCGCGCTGCGCCTTCTCGGCGACCTCGGAAGTCAGCTGGGTGCGCACGACCATCCCGTCGGTGCAGGCCGTGGTGCAGGACGCCGGCGGCTTCGGCTGGCCCTCGATGTGCACCAGGCACTGCCGGCATGCGCCGACCGGGTCGAGCAGCGGGTGGTCGCAGAACCGGGGTACCTGGATGCCGAGCAGCTCGGCGGCACGGATCACCAGGGTGCCCTTGGGCACGGTGATCTCGAAGCCGTCGATGGTCACGGTAACGCCGTCGGCGGGCCTGGCCAGCGCCCCCGGGGTGTCCGCATTCGCCTGAATGGTCATGCCGGCTCCCTGACGAACAGGGCGGATTCCGCCGGATCGAACGGGCAGCCGCCGCGGACCTGGTGCGCTATGTACTCATCCCGGAACTGCTTGATCGACGAGACGACCGGCATGGCCGCGGCGTCGCCGAGCGCGCAGAACGCGCGGCCGACGATGTTGTCGCAGATATCGAGGAGCTTCGCCAGGTCTGGCTCGCTGCCCGCGCCCCGCTCCAGCTGCTCGAGCACCTGCACCATCCAGTAGGTGCCCTCCCGGCACGGCGTGCACTTGCCGCACGATTCGTGCCGGTAGAACTCGGTCCAGCGCAGCACGACCCGGAGCACGCAGGTGGTGTCGTCGAAAATCTGCAGCGACCGGGTGCCGAGCATGGATCCGGCCGCGGCCACCGACTCGTAGTCAAGCGGCACGTCAAGGTGCTCGCTGGTGAAAATCGGCGTCGATGACCCGCCCGGGGTCCAGAACTTGAGCGAGTGCCCGGCCCGGATGCCGCCCGCGAGGTCGAGCAGCTCGCGGAGGGTGACGCCGAGCGCCGCCTCGTACTGGCCCGGCGTGGTCACGTGCCCGGACAGCGAGAAGATCCCGAACCCCTTGGACTTCTCCGTGCCGAGCGAGGCGAACGCGTCGGCACCGTCGCCCACGATGAACGGGATGCTGGCGATCGTCTCGACGTTGTTGACCACCGTCGGGCAGGCGTACAGGCCGGCGATCGCCGGGAACGGCGGCTTCAGCCTGGGCTGGCCGCGGAAGCCCTCCAGCGAGTCCAGCAGGGCGGTCTCCTCGCCGCAGATGTACGCGCCGGCGCCGCTGTGCACGACCACGTCCAGGCCGAACCCGGAGCCCAGGATGTCGGTGCCGAGATAGCCGGCCTCGCGGGCCTCGGCGACGGCGAGCTGCACCCGCCTGATCACGTGCAGTACCTCGCCGCGGAGGTAGATGAACGCCTTGTCCGCCCTGATCGCATAGGCCGCGATGACCATTCCCTCGATCAGCGCGTGCGGGTTCGCCAGCATGGTCGGGATGTCCTTGCAGGCGCCGGGCTCCGACTCGTCGGCGTTCACTACCAGGTAGTGCGGCTTGCCGTCGCCGCGCGGGATGAAGCCCCATTTCAGCCCGGTCGGGAAGCCGGCCCCGCCGCGGCCGCGCTGGCCGGAGTCCTTGACCAGCTGGATGAGGTCATCGGTATTCATCGCCAGCGCCGCGGGCAGGGCCCGGTAGCCGCCATTGCGCCGGTAGGCCGCCAGCGTGAACGAGTCGGGCTCGTCCCAGCGCGC
Organism: uncultured Actinomycetes bacterium; assembly: GCA_963786975.1. Lineage (GTDB taxonomy): Bacteria > Actinomycetota > Actinomycetes > Streptosporangiales > Streptosporangiaceae > Palsa-506. The sequence goes on from CAWBBE010000003.1 coordinate 60,933, forward strand.
GGTAAGTTCCGGCAGCAGCACCGAACTCACGACTGCCCTCCTGTGCTAGCCCGGGGGCCGACCCCCGGACCCCCAGACCGGGGGGCTTCGCCCCCCGGAGCCCCCTTGCCGTCCGCTCGGGCCGGCCCGCCGGCCGTCGCGGACGGCACACCAGCGGCCGGGGACGTCCTGCATAGAGCCCCCTTGCCGGCCGTCGCGGCCGGCCTATTCGTGCTCACGACTGCCCTCCATCTGGCGCCCAGCCATGCTCTTTCGCGATCCGCAGCCCGGCCAGGCTGGCGTGCCCGGCGGTGTGCCCGTCGGCCGCCTGCCCGTCCGGGAAGCCGGCCAGGATCCGGGCGGCCTGCCGCCAGCTGCACAGCCGCGGCGCGCCGCGGGACGGGCTGACGTCGGCGCCGGCCCGGAGGTCATCGACCAGGTCCCTGGCCCGCTGCGGTGTCATGTCGTCGAAGAACTCCCAGTTGACCATCATCACCGGCGCGTAGTCGCAGGCGGCGTTGCACTCCAGGTGCTCGATCGTGACCTTGCCGTCGGGCGTCGTCTCGTCATTGCCGATGCCGAGGTGCTGCTGCAGGTCGGCGAAGATGGCGTCGCCGCCCATCACCGCGCACAGCGCGTTCGTGCAGACGCCGACGTGGTACTCGCCGACCGGCCGCCGCTTGTACATGGTGTAGAAGCTGACCACCGCGGTCACCTCGGCCTCGGTCAGGCCGAGCTGGCCGGCCACGAACCCGATGCCGTCGGCGGAGACGTAGCCCTCCTCCGCCTGCACCAGGTGCAGCAGGGGCAGCAGCGCCGACCGGGATCTCGGGTAGCGGCCGATGATCTCGGCGGCATCCGGCGCCAGCCTGGCGCGCTGTTCGTCGCTGAGCGCCATTACCGGTCCACCCCGCCCATCACCGGGTCGGTGGTGGCCACGGCGGTGATCACGTCGGCGACCATGCCGCCCTCGCACATCGCGGGCAGGGCCTGCAGGTTGGCAAACGACGGATCACGGAAGTGCACCCGGTACGGCCGGGTGCCGCCGTCGCTGACCGCGTGGCAGCCCAGCTCGCCGCGGGGCGACTCGACCGTCGCGTAGGCCTGGCCGGCCGGCACCCGGAAGCCCTCGGTGACCAGCTTGAAGTGGTGGATCAGCGCCTCCATGGACTGGCCCATGATGTGCTTGATGTGGTCCGGCGAGTTGCCGAGCCCGTCCGGTCCGAGGGCCAGCTGGGCGGGCCAGCCGATCTTAGCGTCGGCGATCATGACCCGGTCGTCCGGCTTGCGGGCCGCCAGCCGGTCCGTGCACTGCTCGATGATCCGCAGGGACTGATCCATCTCGTCCATCCGGACCAGGTAGCGGCCGTAGCCGTCGCAGCTGTGCTGCACCGGCACGTCGAACTCGTAGCTCTCGTACCCGCAGTAGGGCTGGGATTTCCGCAGGTCCCAGGGCAGCCCGGTGGACCGGAGCACCGGGCCGGTGACGCCCAGCGTCATGCAGCCGGCCAGGTCGAGGAAGGCGACGTTCCGCGTCCTGGCCAGGTAGACCGGGTTGGCGTCGAGCAGCTTGCGCATGTCGCCGAGCAGCGCGGGCATGATGCCGACGAACTCCCGGATTTTCTCGATCGCGCCGGACGGCAGGTCCTGGGAGACCCCGCCCGGCCGGATGTAGGCGTGATTCATCCGCAGGCCGGTGATCAGCTCGAACAGGTCGAGCACCTTCTCCCGCTCGCGCAGCCCGTTCAGCAGCACGGTGGTGGCGCCGAGCTCGAGGCCGAAGGTCGCGATCGCCATCAGGTGCGAGGCGATCCGGTTCAGCTCCATCATCAGCACCCGGATCACCGAGGCGCGGGCCGGGATGGCATCGGTGATGCCCAGCAGCCGCTCGGTGGCCAGGCAGAAGGCAGTCTCGTTGAACAGCGGCGCGAGGTAGTCCATCCGGGTGCAGAACGTGACGCCCTGCGTCCAGGTGCGGACTTCCATGTTCTTCTCGATGCCGGTGTGCAGGTAGCCGACCACCGGGCGGAGTTCGGTGACGGTCTCGCCGTCCAGCGTCAGGATCAGCCGGAGCACCCCGTGCGTGGACGGGTGCTGCGGGCCCATGTTGACGATCAGCCGCTCGTCGCCCGGCCGGTCCCCGGCCTCGTCGGCGGCGGCGACGATGTCGTCCCAGTCCTGGCCGCCGACGTTGTAGACGCGGCCTTCCGCCTCGGCATCAGTGCGCGAGGTCATTCGTACGCCCTTCGCTCGTCCGGCGGCGGCACCGTGGCGCCCCGGTACTCGACCGGGATGCCGCCCAGCGGGTAGTCCTTCCGCTGCGGGTGGCCCTTCCAGTCATCGGGCATCTCGATCCTGGTCAGCGCCGGATGGCCGTCGAAGATGATCCCGAAGAAGTCCCAGGTCTCCCGCTCGTGCCAGTCGCAGGTCGGGTACACGCCGACCATGGTCGGCAGGTGCGGGTCGGCGTCCGGCACGGCCGCCTCCAGCCGCAGCCGCCGGTTGTGGGTAATCGACAACAGGTGGTAGACGGCGTGCAGCTCGCGGCCGCGGTCGGCGGGGTAGTGCACGCCGGACACCCCGGCGCACAGCTCGAAGGCCAGCGCGGGGTCATCCCGCAGCCGGGTCGCCACCGCGACCAGGTGCTCCGGGCTGACGTCGAAGGTCAGCTCGCCCCGGTCGGCCACCACGCGCTCGATCGCCTGGTCGACCGGCAGCCCGGCCGACTCCAGGCTGCGACCCAGGTCATCGGCCAGGTCATCGAAGTACGAGCCGTACGGCCGCGGGGTGGACAGCGCGGGCGGCCTGCGGACGACCAGGCCGCCGTAGCCGGAGGTGTCGCCGGTGGTCTGGCTGCCGAACATGCCGGTGCGGGCCACCTGCTCGGACAGCCGCTCGCGGCCGGCCAGCGCGGCCTGGTCCGGCGGATCCGGCTGCTGGCCGGCCGGTGCCTCGTCGCTCACTTGCCGCCTCCGGGCCGCGGGCCGCCCGGCTGGCCGCCGAGTCCCGCCGCCAGCGGCAGCCGCCGCAGCCTGGCCTGCTCAAGCTGCTCGACCTCGCGCTCGCGGTGCACGCCCAGCTTCATGTTCTGGATCTTGTCGTGCAGCTTGAGTATCGAGTCGAGCAGCATCTCCGGGCGCGGCGGGCAGCCGGGCAGGTAGATGTCTACCGGGACGACATGATCGACGCCCTGGACGATCGCGTAGTTGTTGAACATGCCGCCGCTGGACGCGCAGACGCCCATCGAGATGACCCATTTGGGCTCGGCCATCTGGTCATAGATCTGCCGGAGCACCGGCGCCATCTTCTGGCTTACCCGCCCGGCCACGATCATCAGGTCGGCCTGCCGCGGCGTGTTGGATGCCCGCTCCATGCCGAACCTGGCCAGGTCGTGCCGCGGCCCGCCGGTGGAGATCAGCTCCATCGCGCAGCAGGCCAGCCCGAAGGTGGCCGGCCAGACCGAGCTCTTGCGCGCGTACCCGGCCACCTTCTCGACCGTGGTGAGCAGTATCCCGCTCGGCAGCTTCTCTTCCAGGCCCATTGCTAGTCCCACTCCAGACCGCCGCGCCGCCACACGTAGGCGTACGCGACGAGAACCGTGGCGATGAAGGTGACCATCTCGACCAGCCCGAACACGCCGAGCCGGTCGAAGGCGACCGCCCACGGGTAAAGGAAGATGATCTCGATGTCGAAGACGATGAAGAGCATCGCCGTCAGGTAGTACTTGACCGGGAACCTGATGCTGGCGGGCTGCCGGGTCGGCTCGATGCCGCACTCGTAGGCCTCCAGCTTTGCCCGGTTCCACCGCTTCGGGCCCGCCAGCGCGCCCATCACCAGCGAGAAGACGGCGAAGACGGCGGCTAGCGCCGCGAGCACCAGGATCGGGACGTACAGGCTCATCGCCTCTCATCACCTCCTCGCCGGCTCCCGGCATCGTCTCCGGCAGCATCATGTCCGCGCGGCTAGGCCGCCGGCGTCATCTTAGACACTGCGTTGATCAGCCGATCCACCGCGTCGCCGCCGCGGGTCTCGGTCAGGTTTCCCAGCAGCTTCATGGTGAACCGCATTACCGCCGGGCGCTTCACGCCGTGCCTGGTGGCGAACTTCATGAACCCCGGGTGGCCGATCAGCCGGACGAACGTGCGGGCCAGCGTGTAGTAGCCGCCGTAGGCGTCCTGCAGGGCGGCCGGGTAGCCGCGCAGCACGGCCTCCGCGCTGGCCGGGGTGGGCCGGGCCAGCGCCTGGATGATCACCCGGGCGGCAATCTCGCCGGACTCCAGCGCGTACGCGATGCCCTCGCCGTTGAACGGGTTGATCATCCCGCCCGCGTCGCCGGCCAGCAGCAGCCCCCTGGTGTAGTGCGGGGTCCGGTTGAAGCCCATCGGCAGCGCCGCGCCGCGGACCGGCGCGGTCCTGTTCTCCTCGCGCAGCCCCCACTCGTCCGGCATGGCGGCCAGCCAGCGGCGCAGCAGCGCGCGGTAGTCGATGTGGCCGAACGCGGCGCTCGTGTTCAGCAGGCCCAGGCCGACGTTGCTGGTGCCGTCGCCCATGCCGAAGATCCAGCCGTAGCCGGGCAGCAGCGAGCTGCCGTCCCACAGGTCCAGCCAGGCCTCCAGGTAGTCGTCCGCGTGCCGGGGGCTGGTGTAGTAGGTACGCACCGCGACGCCGATCGGCCGGTCGTCCCGTCGCTGCAGGCCCATCGAGACCGACAGCCGCGACGAGTTGCCGTCAGCGGCCACGATGAGCCGGGCCCGGAAAACCCGGTCATCATGATCTTCAGCCGCTGCCCCGGGCGCGGCGGCTTCCGCGGCGGCGCTGCGGGCGGTGACCCCGGTGATGCGCCCGGTCCGGTCGTCCAGCAGCGGGCCGGTGACGTTCACGCCCTCCAGCAGCCGCGCGCCGGCCTTCTCCGCGTGCCGGGCCAGGATCTCGTCGAAGTCCAGCCTGGTCCGCACCATCCCGAAGCCGGGATAGCTGGACAGGTCCGGCCACGGGACCTCGATCCGGCCGCCGCCGCCGATGATCCGCAGCCCGGTGTTCCGCGGCCAGCCGGCCTCCTCGCCGATCGGCACGCCCATCCCGGTCAGCGCCTTGACCGCGCGCGGGGTGAGCCCGTCGCCGCAGACCTTCTCCCGCGGGAACCGGGTCTTCTCCAGCACCAGCACGTCCAGGCCGGCCGCGGCCAGGTAATAGGCCACCGCCGAGCCGGCCGGGCCGGCCCCGACGACGATGACGTCGGCGGAGTCGCCGCCGGGCGGGGAATCGCCGCTCGCGCCACGGCGGCGCGCGCGGGCAGGATCGCTGGCCGAACTGATGTCACGCGATGCCATGTCCGGAGCGTCAGCGAGGGGTACTTGCTCGGTCACGGACCCGTCCTGACTATCTTGTGAACAGCTTCACAAGTGCTTACTCCGGCAGTCTAAACCGTCTGCCCGGCCAGGCCCGAGTCGGCCCTGCCGGCCGGCCGCGCCCGGTCAGCCCGGGCGCCGGGCGGTATGCACGGCGACGACGCCCATCGTCAGGTTCCGCCAGCCGACCGCGGACCAGCCGGCCGCGCCGATCCGCCGGGCCAGCTCGGGCTGGGCGGGCCAGCCGGCGATCGACTCGGCCAGGTACTCGTAAGCGGCCGGGTTCCCGGATACCCGCCGGGCGACCGCCGGCAGCGCGGCGGCGAGATAGCGCTCGTACAGCGTGTCCGCCCGCGGCCAGGGCAGGTGGCCGAACTCGCAGACCACGAGCCGGCCGCCCGGCCTGGTGACCCGGCGCAGCTCGGCCAGCCCGGCATCGGGATCGGCCAGGTTGCGCAGGCCGAAGGAGATCGTGACCGCGTCGAAGGACGCGTCCAGGAACGGCAGGGCCAGGCCGTCGCCGGCCACGAACGCGACCGGGTCAGCCGGCCTGCGCGCTCCCACCCGCAGCATGCCGAGCGAGAAGTCGCAGGCAACGCAGCGCGCGCCGGCCCCGGTGAAGGCCCGGGACGAGGTCCCGGTGCCCGCCGCCAGGTCGAGCACCAGGTCCCCGGCGGCCGCGCCGACCGCCCTGGCCACCACCCGGCGCCAGCGCCGGTCCTGGCCCAGCGACAGCACGTCGTTGAGCAGGTCGTAGCGCTCGGCGACCTGGTCGAACATGGCAGCGACCTCGGCGGGCCGCTTGTCGAGCTTCGCGCGGGTCATCCGCCCAGCCTGGCACAGCGCGCCGCGGGGGCCTGCCTCATAGCAGCCCCGGCCGCCGCCAGGGCTCGCCGAGAACGTGCCGGGCGAGGAACGCGAGCACGGTCTCGTACCAGGCGACCACGTTCCCGGGGGTGAGCATCCAGTGGTTCTCGTCCGGGAAGTAGAGGAACTTGACGTCCTTGCCCCGGGCGGCCAGGTCGGACCACAGCCGCAGCGCCTCGCCGACCGGGACCCGGTAGTCCTTGTCCCCGTGGATCACCAGCATCGGCGTGCTGACCGCATCGGCATGCCGGTTCGGCGAGTTCGCCAGGTAACGGCCGGGCTGCGCGAGCGGATCGCCGAACTGCCGGCGCCAGTACGAGGGCAGGTCGGTGGTACCGAACACCTGGTCCAGCGCCCACAGGCCGGCGTGGCTGACGATGGCGCGGAACCGGCCGGTATGGCCGGCCATCCAGTTCGCCATGTAGCCGCCGAACGAGGCGCCCATCATGGCCGTCCTGGCCGGGTCGATGTCCGGCCGCGCGATCACCGCGTCGGTGATCGCCAGCACGTCCGTGCACGGCGCCTCCCCCCAGCTGCCGTGGCCGCGGGCGATGAAGTCGTGCCCGTAGCCAGTGGACAGCGCCGGATCGGGCAGCAGCACCGCGTACCCCCGCGCGGCCATCAGCCACGGATTCCACCGCCAGGACCAGGAATTCCAGGACATCTGCGGACCGCCGTGCACCCACAGCAGCAGCGGCGCGGGCGAGCCGGCCGCCGCCCCGGGCGGCAGCACCAGCCAGCCCCTGACCGGCGTGCCGTCGGCAGCGGCGGCCTGCACCTCGGTCAGGCTGCCCGGCAGCTCGACCGGGCCGGCCGGGGAAGCCAGCCTGACCGGCCCGGTGCCCGGCGCGGTGGCGTCGAGCCGGACCGGCGCCGGCGGCTCGTCCACCGCCGCCCGCAGCGCGTAGACATAGCGGCCGTCCGGTGCCGGGCACAGGCTGCTGTAGGCGCCGTTGTCCGTGCTGATCCTGGTGATCCCGGCGGTGGCCACATCCACCCGGAACACCGGGCACCGGCCGTTATCGTCAGCGGTGAAGTAGACCGAAGCCGAGTCCGGCGCCCAGGCCGCCTCCACCGGGCGGCGGTCCAGCCCGGCCAGCAGGTCCCGCGGCGCGGCGCCGTCCGCGCCGTCGATGGCGGCCACGACCAGCGTCACGTCGCCGGGGCGCTGGTAGCTGTCGTGCACCTGGCGCAGGCACGCCACCTGCAGGCCGTCTGGCGAGATCCGCGGCTCGCTGAAGTCGTGCCCGGGCGCCGACAGCAGCGTGCGGCGCTGCCCGGTGGCCACGAGCCGTCGGGCAGGAACTGCGGCCCGTCGTCGCCTTCCGCGCTCCGGGTCAGCCGGGCCGGCGGGCGGGCGGCCGCGGCCGGGCTGGCATCGACCCGCCAGATGCTGCTGACGAACTTCTTGCCGCCGGGATCTGCCGCCTGCACGGCCACGGCGAGCCAGCTGCCGTCCGGGGACAGCCGGAGCCCGGTCAGCCGGGGGATGGCAACGAAGTCGTGCAGGTCGCGGAACGGCACTGGCCCTCCTGCAGGTTGGCGCGTAACCGGAACATATCGCCCGGTCCCGCCCCAGGAAGCGCGCCCGGAGGCTAGCGCGCGGGCCGCCGGCCCTGGCCGGGCCGGTGCCGCAGGATCATCCGGCCGTAGGTCACCAGATCGACCGAGTAGCGCCGCCAGAGCCGCCGCGGCTCCCGGAACAGCCGGTACGCCCAGCCCAGCCGCATCCGGTTTATCCACCGCGGGTACCAGTAGACGCGCTCGGCCAGGTGATCCAGGTAGCTGCCGCCGGTGATGATCACCGGCACGTCCAGCTGGCCGGCCACCTGCCAGACCCAGTCCTGCTGCATCGGCGTCGGGATGGACACGTGCAGGATGTCCGGCCGGGCGGCGTTGATGGTCTTGACCATCATGTCGACGTCGGCCTCGTCATAACGGCCCGGATGGCCGCGCGCGACATCCCAGAAGCCGTGCAGGGTGCCGGCGATGGGCAGTCCGGGGAACGCCGCCACCAGGTTCTCCGCGGCCTTCTCCGGGACGCCCTCGCCGCAGCCGAACAGGAAGTTCGAGAAGCCGGCGGCGGCGGACAGCTCGAAGATCTTCGGGCAGATGTCGTCGTTGCCCTGCCGGTCCGGGACGGGCAGCCCGAGCGCGCGCCCGCCGAGCACGATCCCCCAGCCGTCCGGGAGCACCACGTCGAACCCGTTCATCTTGGCCACCAGGCCGGGAGTCTGGTGCCCGCGGACGACGTAATCCGGGTTGATGAACGAGACGGTCAGCCGGGCGCGGGTCCGGACGGCCTCCCGGACCGCGCCGACGAAGTCCGCGTCCGGCATGCACGACAGGCCGATGCCGAGGAATTCGCGCTTCCCGGCCCGGTAACCCTCGCCCAGTTCACCCGAGAGGGCCGGCGGCAGCCCGGGCGCGCTGGCCCCGGCGCCGCCCGGCCGCGGGCCGGACGGCTGGCGGGCGCCCGCGCGGCCGTTCGCCGTGCGCCCGTTGCTGCCCGGGCCGGCGGTGCCCGGATCGCTGGCGGCCCGGCCGTTGGCAGCCGGATCCTCCGTTGCCCTCACAGCAGCCCCTCCGCCGCCAGCAGCTCGCTGAGCCCGGCCTTGAGATCGTATTCGGGCTGCCAGCCGGTGGCAGCCATCAGCCTGCCCGGATCCGCGATGAGGTGCCCGTCGTCGGCCCGCTTGCGCTCCGGCTCTTCGCGGAGGTCGAGCGGCTCGCCGCGCAGCGTCTCGATTGCGGCCAGCACCTCGGCGATGGTAGTCCCGACGCCGGTGCCGACGTTGAACACGTCGAAGCCGCGGCCGGCGGCCGTGGCGATGACGGCCCGGGCCGTGTCGGTGACGAAGATGAGGTCGCGCTGCGGCCAGAGGTTCCCCAGCGCGATCGGCTGGCCGGCCCGCATGGCCGCCATCACGGCCGGCAGCACGTGCGGGTTAGTCTCCCGCGGGCCGTAGGTATTGAACAGCCGGGCGACAACCGTGCGCACCTCCGGCCGGTCGGCGTGGAACCCGGCCATGACCTGCTCGCCCATCCATTTCGAGATGCCGTAGATCTCGTCTGGCCGGGGCGGTGTCGTCTCCGGCCAGCGCTCATCGCCGAATCCGTAGATCGCGCCGCTGGACGGGAAGACGAAAGAGCGCAGCGGGGCAGGCCGAACTGCCCGGATCACGGCTTCCAGGCCGAGCACGTTGACGTCCAGCGCCTGCTGCGGGTGCGCGTTGCAGTACGGGATGAAATGGAGCGCAGCCATGTGGAAGACGGCATCGGGGCCGAAATCGGCGGCCGGCCGGAGTTCGGCCTCGCTCCGGATATCGGCCTCCAGCACGGTAAGCCGCCCGGTAGCGGCGGCCCGCTCCAGGTGCTCCCGCCTGCCGAGGCTGAAGTCGTCGACCACCAGCACGGTCGCGCCGGAGTCGAGCAGGAGGTCAACCAGGTGCGAACCGATAAATCCAGCCCCACCAGTCACAAGTACGCGTTCCACTATCTCGCCGGTTTCCTTCCCCAGGTTCCCGCTCGGCGCTCGTAACCTTGCTGGTCAAGCGCTCGCCCCCCACGGAGAGCGGGGTAGCGGCCGATGATACAGGGTGCCGCTGGGCGGATGCCAGGGCACGATGCGGCACACGGCCAGTGACGCGATCTGACTCAACGACCGCGTTCTGCGTGAAAAGTTCCATAATACCGGACACACCGGGTCCGGCGGCCCGGGTTGGCGGCAGTTGAATAGGGAGATACAGAGATGTAATAAGCTTGGTCAGGCTCTGCGGGGGGTCGAACGGGTTCGCTTTCCCTGCTGGCGACCTATGCTCTTATCTAGCTTTTAACTATCCGCCTACCAGTCACGGCCGTCGGCCGTCTCGCGCACCCGGGGCTGGGGCGCAGCGTGAGGAGTACTGCAGAATGGCCATCCCGCCAAGGTCGGAATCATTCGAGGTGACCGACTACGTCGCCGTGCTGCGGCGCAGGTGGTGGATAGTGTTCGGCATGGTGTGCCTTGGCACGCTGGGGGCGGCCGCCTACGTCGCGGTCACGCCGAAGAGCTACACGGCCACCTCGAGCGTGCAGGTCTCCGCCAACGCGGCCAACAATAACAACGTCGCGGGCAGCCGCACCGCCACCGGCCCCACCGTCAACATGGACAACGAGGCGCAGGTCGTCCAGTCCACCACCGTTGCCGCGCAGGCCGCCAAGGACCTGAACAGCAAGCGCTCGGCGCAGCAGCTGTCCAAGCAGGTCAGCGTGAGCGTGCCGGCGAACACCTCGTTCCTCGATATCAGCTGCAGTGCGCCGTCGGCGACCGGCGCGCAGGCCTGCGCGCAGGCGTTCGCCCGGGCCTACCTGACCGTCCGGGGGCAGGCCGCCGTCGGCAAGATCGCTACCGAGCAGGCCCTGCTGGTCTCGAAGCAGAAGACGCTGCAGTCGCAGGTGATCAAGCTGAAGGCCAGGATCAAGGGGCTGCCCGCGACCTCGACGGCCCTGGCCAACCTGAAGCCCCAGCTGGCGACCAAGACCAGTGAGCTGGCCAAGCTCCGGGCGGGCATCTCCGCGCTTACCGCGTCGGTCAATACCAACCCCGGCAACATCTCCTCCCCGGCCGCGCTGCCGCTGGCGCCGAGCAACCCCAAGCCACTGCTCTACATCCCGAGCGGCCTGCTGGTGGGCCTGCTGGCCGGCGTCGTGCTGGCGTTTGCCGTGGACCGCCGGGACGGCCGGATCCACTCGGCCAAGGACGTCGAGCGCTTCCTGGACATGCCGGTGCTGTTCAGCCTCCCGCAGAAGCGGCTCAGCCCGCAGACGTCGATTGTGTCGCCGCGGTCCAGGACCGGCCGGGCTTTCACGGACCTGGCGCAGGCAGTGGCATCGAGTCTCGGTGACGGAAATCACGTGATCCTGGTGGCCGGCACGTCGGCGGGCGAGAGCGGCAGCGTGATCGCGGCCAACCTGGCCGCCACCCTGGCCAGGACCCGGGCCGACGTGATCCTGGTCTGCGCCGACCTGCGGGATGCGGTCACGCCGCACCTGCTCGGCGTCAGCGACGGGCGCGGGCTCGCCGAGGTGCTGGCCGGCACGGCCGCGGTCGGCGAGGTCGCCCGGCGGCCCGCCGAGGTAGCCCGGCTCCGGGTCATCACGCCGGGCGTGGACACCGCGGCCGCGCTCAACCACCTGCAGCACGATTCGACCCGGCGGATCGTGGCTGAGCTGCAGCGGGACGCTCGCTATGTGGTCATCGAGGCGCAGGCGACCGGCGACGGGGCCGACACCTTCAGCCTGGCCGAGTTCGCCGACGCTTCGCTGGTCGTGATCGAGGTGTCCGGTACCACGCAGAGCGAGGCGGCGGACAGCATCCGGCGGCTGGACCGGATGCGGACCGCGGTGCTCGGCGCGGCGGTGCTGCCACCGATCCGCGGCAAGTCCAGCGCGGCCGGGCGGTCTGCCAAGGCGAAGCAGGATCCGCGCCTGGCGCAGGCCAAGCCGCGGTCAGCGCAGGGCCAGCAGGCCAAGCCCCGGGCGGCCGCCGACCCGCGGCCAAGGGTCCTGCCCGGCCAGGGCCAGCCGCAGCGGTCCGGGACGGCGGCAACCGCCACGGCGGCCCGCGGGGCCGGCGAGACCTGGCCGCTGCCGCATGTCTCGGTGACGCCCGCGGCCGACAAGAAGATGCCGCATCCGATGCCAGAGGATCCCGCGGAGAAGGCCGCCGGGGGCAGCTGACTATGCGGGCAGGGCTGGAGCCTGGATCAGGGCACCAGGCAGGCAGGCCTGACCGGGCAGGGCCATGACGGCCCGGCTGCAGCCGGGCCGCCGGGACTACCGGTCCGCCGGGGGCGACACGCCCGCCGGCGATTACCGCGCGGCGCCGGCCCTCGGCACCGGCGGTCCCGGCTGGCCGATGCGCTCGGCCGGGCGGGCCAGCGGCAGCCGGCGCGGCCGGCCAGGCGCTGGCTGGCCAGCCATCCCGGCTGGCCGATAACGGCGCTGCTGGCGGGCTATCCGCTGTGGTGGGCGCTCGGCCTGGCCGACTTCATGTGGATCATCCTGGCGGTGCCGATGGCGGCCCGGATGCTGGCCTGGCGCCGGACCGGCCGCCGGATCCGGGTGCCGTCCGGCTTCGGCATCTGGCTGCTCTTCCTGATCTGGGTGCTGGCCGGGCTCCCGATGCTGCTGCTGACCGCGCCCGGAACCGTCGACAGCGCAGTCAGCCACCGGCTGATCTCGTTCGTGATCAGGGCGGCCAGCTACGGCGGCGTAACGGTGCTGCTGCTGTACGCCGGCAACCTGACCGAGCGCGAGCTGCCCCGCCGGAAGCTCGCCTGGCTGCTCGGCCTGGTCGCGCTGTACGCCATCGGCGGCGGCGTCGGCGGGGTGCTCGCGCCCAGCTTCCAGTTCAGCTCGCCGACCCTGCTGCTGATCCCGCACAGCCTGCAGACCAACGTGCAGATCCAGGCCTCCATGCACCCCGGTCTGGCGCAGGTGCAGAACCTCTTCGGGACAACCGGCGGGCAACCGCGGCCAAAGGCGCCGTTCGACTACACCAACGCCTGGGGCAACAGCCTGACCATCCTGCTGCCCTGGCTGATCGTGGCCTGGTGGAAGGCCGGGACGCGCAGGCAGCGGCTGATCAGCGGCGGCGCGATGGTCATCGCGCTGGTGCCGCTGGTCTACTCGCTGAACCGGGGCGTGTGGATCGGAGTCGGGCTGGCGGCGTGCTATCTGGCGGTCCGGATGGCCGCGCGCGGCAAGCTCGGGCTGCTGACCGCGATCCTGGCCGGAATCGCCGTCGTCGTGGTAGCAGTGCTGGCCACCCCGCTGCAGGGCGTCATCAGCCAGCGGCTGCAGCATGGCAAGAGCAACGACCTGCGCGCGACCCTGTCCGCGGTGGCGATGAAGGATGCACTGGCCTCGCCGGTCCTGGGGTACGGCGATACCAGGCAGGAGATCGGCAGCCCGAGCTCGATCGCCATCGGGCCGACGCCCAACTGCGGGAGCTGCGGCGAGACCCCGGTCGGCGGCAACGGCCAGCTGTGGCTGCTGCTGATCTGCAACGGCATCGTCGGTGCCGTCCTGTACCTCGCCTTCTTCGCCTTCGGGTGCTGGCGGTACTGGCGAGATACCAGCCCGTACGGGCTGGCCGGAGTGCTGGTCCTGCTGCTGTCCTTTGTCTACATGTTCACTTACGTCGCGGTCGTCGCCCCGCTCGGCTTTACCATGCTGGCCTATGCGCTGCTCTGGCGCAGTGACCTGGCCCGGCGGCAGCCGGGCGGCCGGCTGCCGCCGGGCGAGGCGGCCGGGCCCGCTGAGCTAGCCGGCGCAGCCGGGCTGCCTGCGTGATGGCACGGGCTTCCGCCAGGCAGCCGCGGGCGAGGCCGGGCCGGAGCGGCGGGCAGCAGGCCGGCCAGGGCGTGACCGGGAACGGCCGGGCCGCCGGGCCGGATCAGGCCGGCCCGGAACACGCGGAACCGGAGCAGGCCGGGCAGCGGCCGGCCTGGCACCCGGCCAGCCCGGACCTGATCACGCCGGACCCGGATGTGCCGGTGCCGGACGCGCCGGACCCGGATGTGCCGGACCCGGACGCGGCCGACCCGGACGCGGCCGGCCTGGACGCGGCCGACCTGGACGCGCCGGTGCTGGACGCGCCGGACCTCACCGTGCCGATGCCGGTAATCCCGTGGACTGTCGCGGCCGAGCGCACCGCGCCCGGACGTGCCGCTCCCGGGGATGCCCTAGGTGACGCCCCCGCGGCTAGGCCAGCCGGGCAGCAGCGGCCCGGGCCGGCCGCGGCCGCCCAGGGCCCGGCTGCCCAGGCCCCCGCACCAGCCCTGGCGGCGCCGGCCCGGCGGTCCGGCCGCGGCGGGGCCGGCCTGGCCGAGGTCGCCCGCGGCGGCACCCTCAACCTGGCGGGCGCGGCCATCTCCGCGGTCGCCACCCTCGGCGTGACCCTGATCGTGACCAGGCAGTTCAGCCCGGCGGTGGCCGGCGCATTCTTCACCGCGACCTCGCTCTTCCTGATCATCGAGGCAGTGGCCAGCCTGGGTGCCTACACCGGCGCGGTGTACTTCATCGCGCGGCTCCGATCGCTCGGCGCGCACGACCGGATCCCGGTGATCCTGCGTGCGGCGGTGATCCCGGTCATCATCGCGTCAGTGCTGGCCACCGCGGCCATGCTGGTGTTCGCCGGGCCGCTGTCGGAGGTGCTGCTGGACGGCCACCTCGGCCGGGGCGGGGCAGCGCCCGGCGCGGTGGCGAACGCGCTGCGGGCGCTCGCGCTGGCGCTCCCGTTCGCCACCCTGCTGGACACGTTCCTCGGGGCCAGCCGGGGTTACCGTGACATGCACCCCACGGTCATGGTGGACAGGATCGGCCGGTCCATGATCCAGTGCCTGGCGGTGACCGCCGCCGCCGCCGCGGGCAGCGTGGCCCTGCTCGCGCCGCTGTGGGCCGTGCCGTACATTCCGGCGGCGGTCGCCGCGTGGCTCTGGCTCCGGCGCATCCGCCGCAGGCGGCCGCCCCGGCGGCGGGTGACGCTGGCGATGCTGACCGGGCGGAGCGCCGACGGCCGGCCGCAGGCCGGCCGCCAGGCGGCCACGGCGCCCGCGGACCAGCGGGCGCCAGCGGCCCGGCCCGGGCCGGCCGGCGGGTCCCGCAGCCGTCGAGCGGCCGCAGTCAAGGACGGAAAACAAGCGGCTGGCGAATGCCACGGCCGGGGGCTTCTGGCGGTTCACCGCGCCCCGCGGGCTGTCCACCCTCGCGCAGATCACGATCCAGCGGATCGACATCGTGCTGGTGGCGATCATGCTGGGGCCCCGCGAAGCGGCCGTCTACACCGCCGCTACCCGGTTCCTCGTGGTCGGCCAGCTCGGCAACGCGGCCATCAGCATGGCGGCGCAGCCCAGGTTCACCGAGATGTTCGCCGTCGGCGACCGGCGCGGGGCGAACGTCGTCTATCAGGCGACCACCGCCTGGCTGGTCATCCTGACCTGGCCGCTGTACCTGCTGGCGGTGATCTACGGACCACAGCTGCTGGCCGTCTTCGGGCACTCGTACCGGGCCGGGGACAGCGTGATGGTCGTCCTCGGGCTGACGATGCTCCTCGCCACCGCATGCGGTCAGGTCGACATGGTGCTCAACACCACCGGCCGCAGCAGCTGGAGTCTCGCCAACGGGCTGATGGCCGTCACCATCAACGTCGGCCTCGACCTGTTCCTCATCCCCCGGTACGGGATCCTCGGCGCGGCGATCGGCTGGGCGGTGGCAATCGTGATCACCAACCTGACCCCGCTGGCTCAGGTGGCGGCGGTCGTGCACCTGCACCCGTTCGGGCGCGGCACCTTCATCGCCTGCGCCCTGACGACGGCGAGCTTCGCCGCGGTGCCGCTGGCCGTCCGGGCGGTGGCGGGGAACAGCCTGGCCGCCGCCGCCGCGGCGGTGGCGGCCGGCTGCGTGCTGCTGGCGGCCGGCCTGTGGCGATTCCGGCACCCGCTCGCGCTGGCCTTTATGCCCGGCCTGGCGTTTATCGACCGGAATACCAGGAATCGCGCCGCGGGAGGCGGATGAGACGACCCGGCGATGATCCCGCTGCATTCCCGGCCGGGGCGCTGAAATCCGCCGCGAAGCGTTCCGGCCCGCGCTGATATCTCCGGTATCATCCGTCATCACAATAGACAGGCGGTAAGCTACGGAAATAGCTGAAGACGGGGACCGAACGTGACCAAGATTTTGCTTGTCCTGCTCTGGCCTGCAGGTATCGCCGCGATTCTGGCCGTCGGGGCGCTGCTGGCCAGGCGCGCCAGGCCGGCCGAGCCGGGTGCGCGCAGCGTGCCCGGCAGCGCCGGGCCGGTGGTCCCGGCGGCGGCCGCGGCCGGGCGGGGCAGCAGGCACGGCACCCCGGCGGCGGGCCGTTCGGCCGGCCTGCCCCGGCGGTCCGCACCGCGGCCAGGTTCCTGCTGATCGTGCTCGCCGGAGCAGTGCTGGTATACGGCTTGATGGCGCTGCTCGGGCTGCTGGTGGTGCACGGCGGGCCCACCATCGACAAGCCGATCCAGACCTGGACCGTCGCGCACCGGATGCACAAATGGGCCGCCGTGATGAACCGGCTCACCAAAATCGGCGACACCTGGACAACCTGGGGCGCGGCGGTTACCGCGGCGGTCTGCCTGGCGGTGACCTGGCGCCGGAACCGCTGGCTGCCGCCGGTGGCGCTGGCTGCCGCCATCGTGGTCGACCATTTCACTACCCTCTATATCCGGCACACCTTCGAGCGGCCCGGCCCGCCGGGCAGCCCGCACGGCACGTTCCCCTCGGGCGGCTGTGATCGCGTCGTCCTCATCTACGGGCTGATCGGCTACCTGCTCTGGTACGAGTTCAGCCGTCAGCGCCGGGCGGGTATCTGGGCCGGGACGGCAGTGGCCGCGCTGGCCTTCTCGGAGGGCTACAGCCGGGGGTACCTGACCCTGCACTGGTTCACCGACATCCTCAGCGGCTGGCTGTACGGCGGCCTGCTGCTGCTCGTGTTCATCGTCGCTGTCCGGTACGTCGAAGGCAGCCCCGCCGGGCCAGGGCGCCTCGGCCGGCGTCGCACGGCCCCGGACGCGGTGCGGAGCCAGCAGCAGGCCTGCCCGGGTGATGCGCAGCCCGCGTCGCGGCGGGCGGCGCAAGGGCACCCGGCGCCGGGCCCGCCGCCGCGCTGACCCGAGGCTGGTGCTGGCGACGGTCACCGCCATGGTCGGCCTGGCCACGACGTCGGCGGTGATCGCGTCGGTCCGGCATGCGGATGCGGCAGGCCCGGCGGGCACGGAGGCAGGCCTCGCGGCCGGGTCGCCGGGCGGCGGCCCGGACGCACCGGGCAGCCGGCCGGGGCCGGGCAGCACGGACGGCCACGGCAACCGGTGGGCGGCCAGTCCGCTGGTGCCCGCGTCCGGTGCCTACCTCGGCGCTTACGTGCAGCCGGCTAGTTACACATCGCCGGGGCAGGTCGACGCGGTCCGCGCCTTCGAGCGGCAGCTTGGCCACCCGCTCGGCCTGGTGCATGTCTACCATCCGTGGGACTCGCCGTTCCCGTCGGCGGCTGACCGGCACTTCGCCCGCAGCCGCCAGGCGCTGCTGCTCACCTGGGGCGGAACCCCGGACACCAGGACCATCATCGCGGGCGGATATGACGCGCTGATCCGGCAGCGAGCCGAGGCGGTCAGGCGCCTGCACCGCCCGATCCTGCTGGAATTCCGGCACGAAATGGACCGGGCGAACCTGCAATGGGCGATGCATTCCCCGGCCGACTACATCGCTGCCTGGGATCACATCAGGGCCATCTTCACCGCGGCCGGCGCCACCAATGCCAGCTGGGTCTGGTGTCCTACCGCCTATGGCTTCACGCTCGGCCGCGCGCAGGCCTTCTACCCGGGAAACAAAGAGGTCGACTGGGTATGCGCAGACGCCTACTCGCCCTCGCCGTCGGTGCCGCTGAGCGTGACCGCCGGGTCTTTCCTGGACTGGGCAGCGCGCCATCCCAAGCCGGTCATCATCGGCGAGTTCGGCGTCGGCGGGAACCCGGCCGGGTGGCCTGCCTGGCTGGCCGCGGCCTGGCTGGCCAGCCGTGATCCGCAGATCAAGGCGATGAGCTATTTCAGCGGCGACGGCACCGACAGCAACGGCCGTCCCTACGCGTACTCCATGGGCGGGCACGCCGGGGCGGTCCGGGCATTCGGCAGGCTGCTGGCCGAACGGCAGTTCGGGCCCCGGGTACCGGGCGGCCCGACCCGGTGAATGCCGCCGCGCCGCGGGCCGTTCCCGTCCCGGCCGGCCAGGGCAGAGCCGGTTACCTGCGAGAGGTCTCCGCCCTGCTGTGGCCGCCGCCGGCCTCCGTGACGGTGAGCCGGGCCGGCCTGCGGGCCGCCGCGGCGCCCTGCGCCAGCGAGTTCATCGTGCTGCCCGGGCTGAGCCGGCCGCGGCTGCTTGTCCCCCCTGCGGCCCGCCCGGCCGCGGCCGCGGTGCGCCGCTACGGCGAGCCGGGCGCCCGGGCCACCCGGCTGGCCACGCGGGCGCTGTCGCTCGCCCTGGCTACCGGGCTCGGCGGCGCCGTGCTGCGCGGCCGGGTCCGGGTGCACGCGCCGCCCGGCGCCGACACGATCGAGTCGTACCTGGCCGGAGCGCTCGGTCACGATGTGCTGGTCAGCATGCACCTTGGCGAGGCCCGGGCGAACCGCAAGCCGGTACTCCAGCTGCTCACCCCCCGCGGCGGCCCGGCCGGCTTCGCCAAGATCGGCATTAACCCGCTTACCTGCGGGCTGGTCCGGGCCGAGCGCGACGCGCTCGGCCGGCTTGGCCGGGCCAGGCTGGCCGGGCTGACCGTGCCCGAGGTCCTGCACTACGGCCAGTGGCGCGGCCTTGACGTGCTCGTCCTCGGCGCGCTCCCGGTATGGCTGCGCCGCCGGCCGGTGCGGTGGCCCCGGCTCGCGGCCGCGATGAGCGAGATCGCGGGCGTCGACGGGCTGCGGCGGGCGCCGCTGGCCGGCAGCAGCTACTGGCGGCGGCTCACCAGCCGGCTAGCGGCGGCGGACCCCGGCGCGGGGCGCAGCGCGCTGGCCGCGGCGCTGGGCTCGCTGCCGGCCGGCTCGCGCCAGGCCGCTGGCCTTCGGCGCGTGGCACGGCGACTGGACGCCGTGGAACATGGCCAGTACCGACCGCGGGCTGCTGGTCTGGGACTGGGAGCGCTTCACCCGCGATGTGCCGCTCGGCTTCGACGCGCTGCATTACTGGCTGCAAACCGAGGTCGAGCCGGCCCGCGGCGAGCCCAGGGCGGCGGCGGCCGGCTGTATCGACCGCGCGCCGCAGCTGCTCGCGCCCTTCGGGGCCGGCCCGGCGGATGCCCGGCTTACGGCTATCCTGTACCTAGCTGACCTGGCCACCAGGTACCTGGCCGACCGGCAGGACAAGGCGGGGGCAAGGCTCGGCCAGGCGGGGGCCTGGCTCGTTCCGGCGATCACCGACGCGGTGGCGCGGCTATGACCCGGCCGAGGCAAGCACCAGGCAACACCATCACAGCAAACACGGGAAACGCAGCAAACACGGGAATCACCGCAAGCACAGCTATCGCGGCAGATGCCAGGCATCGCAGCAAGCACGGACTCGGAGGCGCACGCGCATATGGCTGACGGCTCATCCTTCTCGCCATCGGTCAAACGGGCGGCGCACGGGCTCTCGGTCACGGCCGGCGGCTGACCTACCGGGCCAGGATGCTCCCGGCCTTCCTGATCGTCGGCGCGCAGCGGTCCGGCACTACCTCGATGTACCGCACGCTCAGCCAGCACCCCGCCGTCGCCAAGGCGGTATGGCACAAGGGCGTGCATTACTTCGACACCGGCTACGCCCGCGGGCCTGCCTGGTACCAGGCGCACTTCCCGCTGCGGGCCCGCGCGCGGCGGGCCGTCCGGGAGCTGCCCGGCGTGGCCCCGGTGACCTTCGAGTCCAGCCCGTACTACATGTTCCACCCGCTGGCCGCCGGGCGGATCGCCCGCGACCTGCCCGGCGTGAAGCTGCTCGTGCTGCTCCGGGATCCGGTCGAGCGGGCCTACTCGGCGCACGCCCATGAGCTCGCCCGCGGCTACGAGACCGAGCCCTTCGCCCGGGCGCTCGAGCTTGAGCCCGGCCGGCTGGCAGGCGAGGCGGAGCGGATCATGGCCGACCCGGCCTACGTCAGCCACAGCCACCAGCACCAGGCCTACCGGGCCCGCGGCCAGTACATCGAGCAGCTGGAACGGCTGGAAGGGCTGGTCGGCCGGGACCGGATCCACGTCGTGGACAGCAGTGACTTCTTCACCGCGCCGGAGCCTGCCTACCAGGGCGTGCTGGAGTTCCTCCGGCTGCCGCGGCTGGGTGATCCCGCCTTCGAGCGGCACAACGCCCGGCCGCGCTCGCCAATGCCGGACGAGCTGCGGGCCGGGCTGGACGAGCACTTCCGGCCCTACGATGAGCGGCTGGCCAAGTGGCTCGGCTGGGAACCGAGCTGGCGGCGATGACGAACTCCGCGATGACGAACCCGGCAACCGACTCGTTTCCGTCGCCATCCCCCGACCTCACGCTGCCGCGGATGCTCCGGCTCGGCCTGGCCGGCCTCGCATCCGACTTCCGCGACCGGCGGCAGGATCCGGCCCTGCGCAAGCGGCCTTCGGCGCACGCGCTCGACCCGCGGCTGCACCGCCCGGTCCTGGTGATCGGCGCGCCAAGGTCGGGAACCACGTTCCTGGCGGGCTGCATCGGCCGGATGCCCGAGATCTCCTACCATTTCGAGCCCAGGCTCACCAAGGCTGCCGCCCGGTGCGTCTACGACGGGTCCTGGAGCGAGCGGCGGGCCGCCGCCGTCTTCCGGTTCTCCTACGCCGCGCTGCTGCTGGCCGCGCTCGACGGCGGCCGCCGCTTCAGCGAGAAGAACCCGGAGAACAGCTTCGTGGTCCCGTTCCTGGCCACGGCGCTGCCCGGGGCCCAGTTCGTGCACATCGTGCGCGACGGACGGGATGTCGCCGTCTCGCATGCCGAGCAGCCATGGCTGTCGGCCGCGTCGGCCGGGGCCGGCCGGCGCGGCCGGGGCGGGCAGCTGTGGGGCCCGTATCCGCGCTGGTGGGTTGAGCCGGATCGCCGCCAGGAATTCGTCGCGGTCGCCGACATCGTGCGCTCCGCCTGGTGCTGGCGGCGGTTCACCGAGGCTGCCCTGGACGGGCTGGCCAGCCTGCCGGCGGACCGCAGCATCGAGGTCAGGTACGAGTCGGTGGTGCGCGATCCGGCGGGCACCGCCCGGCTGCTGGCCGGCTTCCTCGGCGCATCGCCTGCCGGGCACCGGGCCGTCGCCGCCGGGCTGGCCGAGGCTAAGCCGGGCTCGGTGGGACGCTGGCGGTCGGCCCTCACCGGGCCGCAGGCCGCCGAGGTCGGGCGGGAGGCCGGGCCGCTGCTGGCCCGGCTCGGCTACCGCTGACGCGAGCTGGCGCTGTCACCCGCGTAACGGCCCGCGGGCCGGGTTGAAGTAGGGCTGCCTGCCGACCGAGCGGAACGCCTGGATCACGCTCAGGTCGCTGGTCAGCGCGTACCGGCCGGCCGGCAGCCGCCCGGCCGGATCACCGTCGAAGTAGACCAGCGCCTTGATCTGCGGATCCTGCCGCACCGTCCGCGCGGCGGCCCTGAGCCACTGGGCGCGCTGCGCCGGGCGGTAGCTCTGCGGCACGCCGTACTCGCCGATCATGACCGGCTTGGGGTGCCGCGCGGCCCAGGAAAGGAACGGCCGGGCGGTCTCGGCGAACGAGCGATACCCGCCCGGTCCCGGGTAGACGTCGGCGCAGATCCAGTCGACCTGGTCGTTACCCGGGTAGAAGGCCGCGGCATCCCCGGCAGCGAAGCCCTTCGCCGTCGGGCACCACACCCAGGCCACATTGCGGACGTGCTGCTGCGCGAAGATGGCCCGGATGTGCTTCCAGGCCGCGATGAAATCGGCCGGCGAATGCACTTCCGCGCGCAGGTTGGGCCGGTCCATCTCCCACAGCCACTCCAGAAAGATCCGCTTGCCGGTGGCCTTGATGGCGTCGGCCCGCTGCCGGATCCAGCTGTCGTAGGTCCCGGCCACGATCGCCCGGGGGTCGGTGCCGCCCCAGGACAGCAGGAGCTTGCTGCCCTGGCGCATGAAGGCCAGGTCGCTGCTGGTCGGGAACGGCTCGAGCCAGCGAACGTAGGTGTGCACGATGTCGAAGCGCCGGCCGATCTGCCGCTGCAGGTTGTCAACCGCGGCGATGCGGTCGGGCTGGGTATACGTCACGGGCTTCACCCAGGCCCCGAAGTAAGCGCCGCTGCGCGGCGGGACCGGGGCCGTCCGCGGGTCGACCGTCGTCGTCGGCACCGGGACCGGGACCGGGGGCCCGCTGCCCTGGCCGCCGGCCGAGCCGCCCGGGGTGGCGAAGCCGGCGCAGCCCGCCAGCACGACGGCGGCCGCGACCGCGAGCACCGCCGGGAAGAGCCGTGCGCCGGGCCGGCCCGCTGCTGGACTTCGCGGCAAGGTCAAATCCCGTGTCCCCGGGCGTGCAGCTGCCGCAGCACGGTCTCGCCCGGCACCAGCCCGGTGGCGACGACGAGCGCGAACGGCACCCGGCGCTCGTGCCAGTTGCTGCGGAGCGCCCGGCCTATCCACTTCCAGGCTTCCGAGCGCCGGCCAAGGCAGGCATAGGCGAAGGCTAGCTGACCGTAGACCATGGCCGCGCCGGCCCGGCAGCCCGCGATGTCCGGGTGCCGGTCCAGCATCCACCGCAGTGCCTCGGCCTTGGTCTCCCACTGCCGGGAGAAATGCGACCCGTCACCCCAGGCGATCCGCGCCAGCGGCCGGTCCACGTAGACGATCGGGTGCCGGCGGGTGACCCGGAGCACGAGATCCCAGTCCTCGTTATGGCTGCCCGGGATCTCCTCGTCGATCAGCCCGATACCGCTGATCAGGGCCTCCCGGCGGGCCAGGAACGTCGATGAGTGCACCATCGCCATCCGGGAGCGCAGCAGATCCTGGTGGGTCACCTCGTCCCGGCCGGCCAGCCGCGGGCTGGAGTGGCCGGCGAAGTCCACGATGATCCCGCAGCTCGCGAACTCGGCCTCCGGCCGGGCCGCCAGCGCCTCGACCTGGCTGCGCAGCTTGCCCGGCAGCCACTCGTCGTCGTCATCGCAGAACGCGACCAGCTCGGTGGCCAGCGCCAGCACGCCGGTGTTGCGGGCGCCGGCCAGCCCGGGCGTCCGGCTGTTGCGCACCACCTGGACCCTGGCCCCGTCAGCCAGGCCCTGGTCCGGCTCGCTGCGGTCGTGCACCACGATGGCCCGCAGCTGGCCCGGATAATCCTGGGCGAGCACCGCGGCCAGGGCAACCCGCAGCTGGGCAGGCCGGTTACAGGTCGGCAGCACCACGCCCACGGCGGGCCAGCGGGTCATCCGCGCG
The DNA here is from genome assembly GCA_963786975.1 of uncultured Actinomycetes bacterium. Lineage (GTDB taxonomy): Bacteria > Actinomycetota > Actinomycetes > Streptosporangiales > Streptosporangiaceae > Palsa-506. The sequence continues at coordinate 84,081 of CAWBBE010000003.1, forward strand.
ACCGGGCGTAGCCGTAGTGCGCAAGCAGCGGCAGGGTCAGCGCCGTGACCAGGCGCCGCTGCCCGGCGGGCATCGCGGAGCGCCACTTCTCGTCCGGCCGGATCGGGATCCGGCCGGTGCTGAAGCGCATCGGGTTGCCGGACGCGGTGTGCGCGGCGTGCAGCTCAGCCCAGCGGTCGTCACCCTGGCCGCCGAGGAACGGCATGGCCATGCCGTCCGCGGCCAGCCCGGCGAATGCCGCGATGTCCCGGAGGGTCGCCTCGGGGGCAGCCGCGGCGTCCTCGTACCGCACCCGCAGGACCGGCGTGCCGGTGCGGGCCAGCAGCTGAATGGCGCCGTTCTGGGCATTCCACTGCGCCGCCGCGGCGGCAGGCGAGTACCTGGTCATGTAGCTCGCCATCGCCGTGTCCGGCCGGTTGACCTTCTTGGTCCATGAATAGGCGACCGCGCGGCTGTCCCGCACCACGTGCACGACCCGCAGGTCGATGTCGGCGCACCGGCTCAGGCAGAACGCCAGCGACGCATGCTTGCTTGAGTCGACGATGAACGAGCAACCGCTCGCCGCGGCGATCGCCGCGTAGATGCGCCGGTAATAAGACGTGTACTCGCCGAGCGCCCGGCGGAATGCCGGCCGCATTGCTGACGCGGCCAGCAGCGGGACGTACCTGGTGCGGTCGACCATATCCTGCAGCGCGCCGATCCGGCCGACGTCCACCCGGTCCCAGCCGCCGAAGGCTGCCTTGCCGACCAGCGTCCAGAACGGGCATTCGCCGAACGGCTCGCCGCACCCGCAGCGCTCGCCTTCCGCCACCCCGCGCCGCCACATGTGCACGACCTCGCCGACGGCGCAGACTCCCGGCAGCTCGCCGAGCAGTCGCTCGATCAGCGTACTGCCGCTGCGGCCGAGGCCGCCCAGGTAGAGGATCCGCGGCCTCGCGGACCCGTCCACCTGGGCAGCCAGCGGGCTGCTAGTAGGGAAGGAAGCAGATACCGGAGTGGCCATGGACCCCTCCGCAGCTGTCGGTGTTCTGCGCGTTGTCACTGGAGATCCAGAGGCCAGCGCTCGTGATCATCATGTCGTCGGCACCGTTGCCGCGGCCCCTGGTGTACACCGGCGGGTTGGAGGTGGCCAGGCCGTTGACCGGCGACAGCCCCTCCATGCCCGGCTCGGCCACCGCGCCGGGACCGGCGAAGTCACAGCCGTTCGGGTTCATCGTCCACCGCTCGTGGCCGCCGACGTACACGTTGGTGTTGTCCGCGGCGACGGAGAACACCGAGTCGCAGCCGGTGTAGTTGATCCACGAGTGGCTCACCGACGTCTGGGTGGCCGGGAAGGCCGCCGCCGAGTCACACAGCCCGACCCGCGGCGAGGACCCGGTCGGGAAGCCGTTCGCGTGGTACCCGGTGGTCGCGACGTAGATCGCCGAGTCATCCGGCGACCAGGCCGCGGCCTGAAGGTAGAACGCCTCGTTCGGGACGCACTGGTAGGCCGACACGTTCTGCGGCTGGCTGCCGTCGAACTCCGGCGAGGTCCAGCGGGTCACCGTCGCGGTCGGCCCGCTGAGGTCGAGCATGAAGATCTGCTCCCGCTGCAGCCCGCCTACCGAGGTGAAGTCGCCTTCCACCAGGTCCAGGGTGCCGCCGTGGCTCAGCTGCTGGTTGTAGACCCGGGTCCCGCCGCTGGAGACGTACATGCCGGAGATGCTCAGGTGGATGAAGCCGTCGTCCTTGCCCGTGGTCGCGTTCAGGCTCGTCATGTACGGGTTCGCGGTGCTGTTGTTGATCGAGGTGTAGTAGCCGCCGGCCAGGATGTGGCCGTTGTAGTACTGCACCGTCTCGACCTGGGCGGACGCGCTGTGCCCGAAGCCGGTCACCACCGCGCCGGTTCCGGCGGTGCTGATCTCCGCGATATTCTTCACCGCGGTGCCGCCGACCGAGGTGAACTTCCCGCCGATGTAGGCATTCGAGCAGTCGGCCGGGTTGAACGCGATGGAGTTCACCACGCCGTTGACGTTCGGATCCCACGACGTGACCGTGTACGGCGCGGTCGCCTTGAAGCTGAAGATGTTGTTGCGGGTATAGCTGGTGCTGCCCTTCTTGATCGAGGTGAACGAGCCCACCGCGTACATGGTCCCGCCGCACTGGACCATCTTCCGCACGGTCTCGACCGTGCCGTTGGCGGCCAGGGCCGGGGTACCGGACGCGGGAGCCGGTGACACTTCCCCGGCCGGCGAGGCGGCTGGCTGCCCGGACGCCGCCACGGCCGGTGCCACGGCCGCTCCCGCGCCTAGCGCGATCGCCGCCGCGATCACCCCTGCCCTGCTCAATAGATGGATACCGCCAGCCTGCACTGAACACCCCCAGCTTGAATTACGGGCTCTGCCCCCGTTCGAATTACGTAATTATGCCATATCTGCGCGAGAGTGCCACCTTATCCTAAATTACTACTTACCGTAGTTGCACGAATACAGTTGGTAGCAGGCTTAGGAAGGCATTATTAACTTCCCGCCGGACATCTCACCGCGACTTGGCACCAATGCGCGCGAGCTGGTGCACCCTCCGCTGAACCCGGGGAATCCGGGAGAAATATTCCCGGTATATCCGGACCGGTTAGCGGCGCTTCTCGTCCGGCGCTGCCTGTTAGCCAGCCAAGGCTGCTGACCAGGGAGTTCCTTGCCCGGACCAGCAGCGCGAGTCAGCCGGCTTAGCTATTTCCGCAAACCCGGAATTCGCGATTTCCCGCCGTGCCGGGCGGTCCGCTGATCTCATCCGGCGTCGGTAATCATCGCGGCCCCGACGGTGGCGTTTGTCGCTTCGTCGATCAGAATCAGGCCGCCGGTCATCCGGTTGCGGGCGTACGGATCACAGAACAGCGGTTGCGTTGTCCGCAGCGTCATCCGGCCGATCTCATTCAGGCCGAGCTGGGTGGCCTGCTCGTCCCGGTGCAGGGTATTCACGTCGAGCCGGTACTGCAGATCGCGCACGATGGCCTTCACCGTGCGAGTGGTGTGCTTGACGATCAGCCGGCTGCCCGCGGCCAGCGGCCTTACGTCGCTCATCCAGCACACCATCGCCTGCACATCCTGCGCCGCGGGCGGCTGGTTGTGCGGCCGGCAGAACATGTCACCGCGGGAAACATCGAGGTCATCGGCGAGCAGCAGCGTCACGGACATCGGCGGGTAGGCCTCCGCGACCGGCCCGGCCGCGGTGTCGATGCGCGCGATCGTCGTGGTCAGGCCGGACGGCAGATGCATGACCTCGTCGCCGGGCTTGAGCACCCCGCCGGCGATCTGGCCCGCATAGCCGCGGTAGTCGTGCAGGTCCGGGTCGGTGGCCTGGTGCGGGCGGATGACGTACTGCACGGGGAACCGGACATCGATCAGGTTCCGGTCAGAGGCGATGTGCACGTGCTCCAGGTGATGCAGCAGCGACGGCCCGTCATACCACGGCATGCTCGCCGAGCGCTGCACCACGTTGTCGCCGTGCAGCGCGGAGATCGGGATGAAGGTGAGGTCGCCGATCTCGAGCTTGGCGGCGAACGCGGTGAATTCCTCGGCGATCCGCTCGAAGACCGCGGCATCGTAACCGACGAGGTCCATCTTGTTCACCGCCAGCACCAGGTGCGGCACCCGGAGCAGCGTCGCCAGGAACGCGTGCCGCCTGCTCTGCTCGGTCAGCCCGTTGCGCGCGTCGACGAGCACCACGGCGAGATCCGCGGTCGACGCCCCGGTGACCATGTTCCGGGTGTACTGAACATGGCCCGGCGTGTCCGCGATGATGAATTTCCGCCGCGGCGTGGCGAAGTAGCGGTACGCGACATCGATGGTGATGCCCTGCTCCCGCTCGGCCCGCAGGCCGTCGGTCAGCAGCGCCAGGTTGGTGTACCCCTCGCCCCGCTCGCGGCTGGTGCGCTCCACCGCGGCGAGCTGATCCTCGAAGATGGACTTGGAATCGTAGAGCAGCCGCCCGATCAGCGTGCTCTTGCCGTCGTCCACCGAGCCTGCCGTCGCCAGCCGGAGAATGTCCATGTGCCGGTCTGCCTCGGCCGGGCCGGTGCCCGGTCCGCTCTGCGCCGCCGTCATCAGAAGTATCCTTCCCGCTTGCGGTCTTCCATCGCTGCCTCGCTGGCCCGGTCGTCCGCGCGGGTCTGGCCGCGCTCGGTGATCCGGGTCGCCCCGATCTCGGCTATCACGTCCTCGATGCTGGCCGCGGTGGAGGCCACCGCGCCGGTGCAGGTCATGTCGCCGACGGTACGGTAGCGGACGCTCGCCTCGAAGACAGGCTCGTCGTCCGCGCTGGTAATGAAGGGGTTCTCCGCCAGCAGGATCCCGTCCCGCTCGAAGACTTTCCGCTGGTGCGCGAAGTAGATGGCCGGGATTTCCAGATTCTCCCTGGCGATGTAGTGCCACACGTCAAGCTCGGTCCAGTTCGAGAGCGGGAACACCCGGATGTGCTCGCTGCGGCGGATCCGGGTGTTGTAGACGTTCCACAGCTCCGGCCGCTGGTTCTTCGGATCCCACTGGCCGAACTCGTCGCGGAACGAGAACACCCGCTCCTTGGCCCTGGCCTTCTCCTCGTCCCGCCGGGCGCCGCCGAACACCGCGTCGAACCGGTTCTCGGCGATGCCGTCGAGCAGGGTCGTGGTCTGCAGCCGGTTCCGGCTGGCCCACCGGCCGGACTCCTCGACCACCTTCCCGGCGTCGATCGATTCCTGCACCGACGCCACGATCAGCCGGACCCCGAGTTCGTCCGCCCGCCGGTCCCTGAACTCGAGCACCTCGGGGAAGTTGTGCCCGGTGTCGATGTGCATGACGGGGAATGGGACGCGGGCCGGCGCGAACGCCCGCTCCGCCAGCGCCAGCATGACGATCGAGTCCTTGCCGCCGGAGAACAGCAGCACCGGCCGCTCGAATTCGGCCGCGACCTCGCGCATCACGTGGATGGACTCGGCCTCGAGGACGTCAAGCTGGGAGAGCAGGTAGTCGGAACGCGTCGCTGCCATCAGGAAATACTCCGGCTATAGGGAACGGGCTATGTCTGCGCTGGCCGTGCCAGCGGTACGGACCGTGCGGGCTTACTCGCTGGCACCCGCAGCGGAGCCGATCGCACCGAGCAGCGGGCCGGCCAGCGGGGCCAGGCAGATCAGGATATCGGGCAGCGAGGGGTGCTCCTGGTTATAAGCCAGTCTCGAGCCGTCAATCCGGGACGCGTGCAGCCCGGCTGCCCGGGCCACCGCGACCGGCGCGGCGGAGTCCCACTCGTACTGCCCGCCGCTGTGAATGTAAGCATCGGCATCCCCGCAGATCACCGCGGCCGCCTTGGCGCCGGCCGAACCGAGCGGCACCAGGGTGGCGCCGGCCGCACTGGCCAGCAGCTTGACGAACGCCGGAGGCCGGGTCCGGCTGACGACGAAGCGGAGATTCGCCGGTAGCCCCTGCTCGCCGCCGGCGGCCAGGCTGGCGCCGGCCGCGGCCTGGCCCCGCCCGGCCGCCGGGCCGGGCGGCTCGGCGGTACTGAGGACCTTGCCCTGGGCGGGCAGCGCGACCGCGCCCGCGGTCAGCTCGCCGAGCTCCCACAGCGCCACGTGCACGGCCCAGTCGGTTCGCCCGGCCTCGCCGAACTCCCTGGTGCCGTCCAGCGGATCCACGATCCAGACCCGGCGGGCGGACAGCCGGGCGGCGCTGTCGCTGCCTTCCTCGGACAGCACCGCATCGGCCGGCCGCAGCCTGGCCAGCTCGGCGGCGAGGAATTCGTGCGACTGCCGGTCGCCAGCCTTCCGCAGGACGCCCGGATCACCGCCCGCCGCGCGTAGCTCAAGCAGGCGCCGGCCCGCCTCCACCGCAAGATCACGGGCGAGGCGGTCGTCATCGGACATCATCAGGCAGGGCTCCATCCAGCGGTATTGCCGCGACCGGCTCAGTAGGCGCCGGATCCGCGCATTACCGCCGAGCTCGTCTTCCACAAAATCTGCAGGTCAAGAACCAGCGACCAGTTCTCTACATAGCGCAGATCGAGCCGGACTGATTCCTCCCAGGACAGATCTGACCGGCCGTTGACCTGCCAGAGGCCGGTGAGTCCCGGCTTGACGACGAGCCGCCGCCGGACATAATCGCCGTACCTGGCCGCCTCATCCGGCAGCGCCGGCCGCGGGCCGACCAGCGACATGTCCCCCCGCACCACGTTGATCAGCTGCGGCAGCTCGTCTACCGACCAGCGGCGGAGCCTGGCGCCGACGGACGTGATCCGCGGATCGTTCCGGATCTTGAAAAGCACGCCGTCTTTCTCGTTGCTGACCGCGAGCTGCGCCTTGCGGTCTTCCGCGTCCAGCACCATCGTGCGGAACTTGTACACGGTGAACGCGCGGCCGTCCTTGCCCACCCTGGTCTGCCGGAACAGCGCCGGGCCGCCGTCCGAGAGCCTGATGGCCAGGGCAATGGCCACGAATACCGGCGTCAGCAGCAGCAGTGCGGAGAACCCGACGACCTTGTCGAAGGCATCCTTGATGACCTGCTTGGCGCCGGTGAACTCCGGGTGGTCGACGTGCAGCAGCGGCAGCCCGGCCACCGGCCTGATCGTCGTACGCGGCCCGGCGACGTCCAGCAGCGCCGGGGCGACGCACAAGTCGGTGCCGGTCTTCTCCAGCTCCCAGGCGAGCTCTCGCAGCCGCACACCGCTCATCTCCGGGCAGGCGAGCACCGCGACCGTGTCGGCGTCGTACTGCTGCACCACGCTGGCGACGTTGCGCAGGCCGCCGACCAGCGGAATCCCGTTCACCTCGGAGTCGCCTTCGGGGCCGGCCACGCAGGCCGCGACGACCGAAAGCCCGTGATAGGTCTCCCGGCGCAATTCAGTCGCCAGGTCGGCGACGACCGGCGTGTGGCCGACCGCCACTACCCGCCGCATGCAGCTGCCCATCGTGCGCAGCCGGTGCAGCCGCTTGCGCAGCGCGAACCTGGCGAGCAGGTCGGACAGGGTGAGGCAGGGCAGCGCGATAACCACGTAACCGCGGGCGATGCCGGTCTTGGTCGCGTAGGCCGCGATCGCGACCGTGGCGGTCAGCGTGAGCCCGGCATTCAGCACCCGGCGGAACTCGTCCGTGCCGACCCCGATGAACCGGGAGTCGTACCCGCCGGCCAGGGCCACGATGCAGAGCCAGATGAGCGGCAGGCCCAGGCTGAACGCCAGGTAACTGCTCGACTGATTGCCGTCCCCGTCGAACCGCAGCTTGAGCGCCAGCAGGCCGCTCAGCAGCGCGCAGAGGCCGTCCGCCAAGATCGCCTGGCGCCGATAGCCGCCGGTCCATACGGCCGGCTTCTGCGCGGCCAGCCGAGCGACCGCCTTGTCAGCCCGCCGGCCCCCCGTGACGGCTGTCTGACCTGACACTCTGGCACCCGACCTTTCCTGCCCGCCGCCGGGCCGGCCACGCCTGCCGCATGTTCACCCCGCCTTGCATAGGGAAGACGCCTAGCCAAATGGGACGGTTGACAGCTTTCCCTGCGATCTGAGCATCATAGGCCAGTTAAGCGCGGGTTAACATACCGGCCGAAGCGGTCATCAAGCCTCTGACCACGCGATATCCCCGTAATCACCGGGGCTGCGGGGATAAATCCGGTGGTGAAATATCCGGGTGAAATTCGTTCTGGGCGGCGGCCAGGCCGCGGGTCAGCAGGGCCGCCGTGGCGTCCGCGCTCCGGTCGACCAGCCAGGGCAGCAGCTTGCGCTCGGCGGCGGAGAAATCGCGCAGCACGAAGGCAGCCGGGTCCATCCGGCCGGGCGGCCGGCCGATGCCCAGCCGGATCCGGTAGTAGTCCCGGGTGGACAGCGCGGCGGTAACGGACCTCAGTCCGTTATGTCCGTTATCGCCGCCATCGAGCTTTAGCCTGATAGTACCGAACGGTATGTCCAGATCGTCGTGCACGACGATCACCCGCGCTGGCGGGATCTTGTAGAAGCTCCGCATCGCCGCGACCGGCCGGCCGGCCAGGTTCATGTACGACATCGGCTTGCCGAGCGTGACCGGGACGCCGGCCAGCCGGCCGACGGCTACCACCGCGCCCGAGCGGTCCCGCTTGAACCGCGCGCCGATCCGGGCGGCGAGCACGTCGGCGACCATGAAGCCGGCATTGTGCCGGTTGCCCGCATACTCGGGGCCGGGGTTGCCGAGCCCCGCGATCAGCCAGCGCTCGTCGGCCATCCGTGCGCACCGGGACCGGGCTTACCGCGGGCAGGCCTGGCCGCCCCGGAGCCGGGTCAGCCAGCTTCCCCGGCCGCGGCGTCCGGCCCGGCATCGGGCACCGGGGCAGGCTCGCCGTCCGCGGCCACGGCCGGCTCTTCGGCCTCGATGCCGAGATCGGCATCCAGCTGCTCGGCCGTCGGGGCGGCGATGATGTGCAGCACGAGCAGGTCCGGATCGACGGCCAGCGTCGCGCCCGCGGGCAGCGACAGGTCGCCCGCGTGCACCGCTGCGCCGATCTCCATGCCCTCGACGCTGACCTCGATCCCGGTCGGGATATTGGTCGCTTCCGCCTCCACGGCGACCTGCACGAGCTGCTGGTCGAGCAGCCCGTCCGGGGCGATCTCGCCGGTCACCTGCACGGCGACGTCGACGGTTACCTTCTCGCCGTGCGTGACCAGGATCAGGTCCACGTGCTCGACGGAGCCCCTGATCGGATCCCGCTGCACCGCCTTCGGCAGCGCGAGCTCGTTGCCGCCGGGCAGCCCGTCGAGCCGGATCAGCACGTTGGCGGTCCGCAGCGCCAGCAGCACGTCGTGACCCGGCAGGCTGACGTGCCGGGTGTCCGTGCCGTGGCCGTACAGCACGGCGGGCACCCGGCCCTGGCGCCGGATCTGGCGGGCGGCGCCCTTGCCGAACTTATCCCGCAGCTCGGCGGCGATGCGTACCTCGGACACGGTGGGACTCCTCAGCGGTAAGAAAATTCCTGCGCAGTCTAGCCGACCGCGGCGCCGGCCCGCGCGCGGCCGGACGAGGCCGCGGGCCCCGCCGGTGCCGCGCTGCTCAGCTCTGCCCGTCGAACAGGCTGGTCACCGATCCGTCGCTGAACACCTCGTTGATCGCGCGCGCGATCAGCGGCGCGATGGACAGCACGGTGAGCTTGTCGAACCGCTTCTCCGCCGGGATCGGCAGCGTATTGGTGATGACAACCTCGCTGATCCTGGAATTCTTCAGGCCGTCCACCGCCGATCCGGACAGCACGCCGTGCGTGGCCGTCACGATGACCTTGGCGGCGCCCTGCTCGAACAGCAGCTCAGCCGCGTTCACGATCGTCGCCCCGGTGTCGATCATGTCGTCCACCAGGATGCAGGTCCGGCCAGCCACCTCGCCGACCACCTCGAGGATCTTCACCTTGTTGGCCACGTCGGTATCGCGCCGCTTGTGGATGATCGCCAGCGGGCAGCTGAGCCGGTCGGTCCACCGCTCGCAGACCCTGACCCGCCCGGCATCCGGCGCCACCACGGTCACCTCGGACAGATCCAGCCTCTCCTCGATGTAGGAGGCCAGGATCGGCAGCGCGAACAGATGGTCCACCGGCCCGTCGAAGAAACCCTGGATCTGCGCGGTATGCAGGTCGACCGCCATCAGCCGGTCCGCTCCGGCGGCGGCGAACAGGTCGGCCATCAGCCGGGCCGAGATCGGCTCCCGGCCACGGCTCTTCTTGTCCTGGCGGGCATAACCGAAGAACGGGGCGACTACCGTGATGCGCTTCGCCGACGCCCGCTTGAGGGCATCCACCATGATCAGGTGCTCCATGATCCACTGGTTGATCGGCGCGGTGTGGCTCTGCAGCACGAAGGCATCACAGCCGCGCACCGACTCCAGGAACCGCACGAAGATCTCGCCGTTCGCGAAGTCATACAGCCTGGTCGGCGTCGGCTCGATGCCGAGGCAGCCGGCTATGTCGTTGGTCAGGCCGGGGAATGCCCGGCCGGAGAAGAGCAGCAGCTTCTTCTCGCCGGTGGCCGTGATGCCAGTCACTCGTCCCGCGCTCCCTCGTCTGGCGCCGAGCCTGCCCGCTCGTCCCCTGCCAGTGTCGTGCCTGGCACGAGGTGCGCGAAAGGCCCGACGCTGGTACCGGGTCCGACCACGGCGGATTCGCAGACCGACTGGATCACCGTGGCGCCGGCCGCGACCGCGGTGTCGCGGATCAGGCAGCCGGGGCCGATCCTCGCCCCGGCGGCGATGACCGTGCTGCCCTCCAGCTGCGTGCCCGGCCCGATCTCGGTGTCCGGCTCCAGCCGCACGCCGACGTCGATCCAGGTCGAAGCCGGATCGTGGATGGTCACCCCGGCCTGCATCCAGCGGCCCAGCACGCGCTCGTTCAGCACCCGCCTGGCCCAGGCGAGCTGAGCCTGGTCGTTCACGCCCAGCACCTCGTCCGGATCGGGGCACGCCGCCGTGGCCACCAGGTAGCCGTCGCCGCGCAGGATGCCCACGGCGTCGGTGAGGTACTCCTCGCCCTTGGCGTTGTCGGTGGGCACCCGCTTGACGACGTCAGCCAGCAGGTCCCCGGCAAACGCGTAGACCCCTGAGTTGATCTCCGTGATGACCCGCTCGGCGGCGGTGGCGTCCGAGTCCTCCACGATCCCGGCGAAGCCGCCGGCGGTATCCCGGACGATCCGGCCGTAGCCCGCCGGGTCATCGACGACCGCGGTGAGCACGGTGACCGCGGCGTCACCCGACTCATGCGCCGCGACGAGCTCCGCCAGCGTCTGCGACCGCAGCAGCGGGGTGTCCGCGTAGGTCACCACGATCGTGCCGTGGATCAAGCCGACCGACTCGATCACCGTGCGTACCGCGTGCCCGGTTCCGCCGCGGCGCTCCTGGACGACCATCGTGGCGTCCGGGGCGAGCTCGGCGAGCTGCTCGGCCACCTGGCCGCCGGCCTGCCCGGTCACGACGACCAGGCGCTCCGGCGCGAGCTCGCGGGCGGTCGCCAGGACGTGGCCCAGCATGGTCCGGCCGCAGATCTCGTGCAGGACCTTAGGAGTACGGGTCTTCATCCGCGTGCCCTCACCCGCTGCAAGGATGACGACGGCGGCCGGACCGCTCGCGCTCACTCGGCTCCTTTTGTGTCAGTGCAGGTGCATTCGTGCAGGCACAAGGCAGGAGGCTCCCCCGCCGGTTCACGTTCCGGACTCCCGCAGGATACCGCCAGGGCAGGGTGGCCCACCCCGGGACGGCCGATGACGGGCCGGCCAGGATTTTGTCGGCAGGTCGAATTATTGTTCGATTATGGCCGCTAAAACCGGGTTCGCAGAGTTACGGCAGCAGGCGATCGCGCTGCGCCGCGCGGGCAGGTCGCGCCGGGAAATCAGGCAGTTGCTGGCCATCGGCAGCAACGCGACGCTGAACGACGCACTGAGCGGCGAGCCGCCGCCGGAGTGGACGCTGCGCCCTAACGCGAAGGACGGGCTGCGGGAGGCCGCCAGGGAGCTCCGCCGAAGCGGCCTCGGCTACCAGCAGATCGCGGCCGAGCTCGGCGTATCCAAGAGCTCGGTCTCGCTCTGGGTAAGGGACCTGCCCCGCCCTCCCCGGCTGAGCTACGAGGAGTGCCGTAAACGTCATGCCGAGGCAGTGCGCAGGTACTGGGCCGCCGAGCGTCCGGCCCGCGCAGAGCGCCGGGACGCCGTCAGGCTCGCCGCGATCGCGGCGGCGGGCGTGCTGAGCGAACGGGAGGTCCTGATCGCCGGGGCTATCGCCTATTGGTGCGAGGGCTCGAAGAACAAGCCGCACCGCCGTGGCGACCGGGTCGCCTTCATCAACAGCGACCCGGCCCTGGTCCGCTTCTTCCTGCATTTCCTTGACGTCGCAGGGATCGATCGCAGCAGGCTCATCTTCCGGGTCTACATCCATCAGACCGCTGACATCGCGGCCGCGGAGAGATTCTGGCTGGCGGTGGCAGACGCCGAGCCGTCGCAGTTCAGGAAGGCAACGCTCAAGAAGCACAATCCCGCCACCACCCGCAGGAACAGAGGCAACGAATATCACGGATGCCTCCGCGTCGACGTGCGGCGAAGCGCGGACTTGTACGGCAAGATCGAGGGGTGGGCTGCCGCCGCGATGGCAAGCGCGACCATAACCTGGGGCCGCGGGCCGTAGCCCGGCGCCGCTGGGCCGCCGTGCACCCGGCACCGGGCGGCGCGGGCAAGCACCGGGCGGCGCGGGCAACGGGACGCTGCCGGCGCACGCGGAAGAAGCGCCGCCAAGTCGGTATCGTAGTTGCGCGACCCGTCCGGCAGCCCAGCCGGGGTGGCTGTCCGGCGTAGGGTAATTGGCAGCCCACAGGATTTTGGATCCTGGTTTGTCCTGGTTCGAGTCCAGGCGCCGGAACTATTCGTTTTGTTACCGCCGATCGGGACCGTTTCCGGCCCGCCCGCCTCCGTGGCTGCCGTCCGTGTTCTGGCTGGTTTCCGCTGCTCATTGCCGGTACGCCGGGGCACGGCTAGCGGTCCGGCGGATGTGATCCTGCCGACACTCCGGCAAAGATTGCGCAGAACGCTTGCGCAACCTACGGTATCGTAGCCTACGGTTACGTAAGCGTATTTGCATTGGCCCCTGACCATGGTGTGTGCGAAGCCGCTCGTCATCCGACCGCTGAAGTGCAGCCGAGCGAGGAGCGCCAATGACCGCTACCACCGAACGCGTCGCGTCGCGACGCGACGACCTGCCCGCGCCCAGGGCACCCGGCCCGCGCCCGGACCTCCGGCCCGAGCCGGCCAGCAACGCCGAGCGGGTGCTCGTCGCGCTGTTCGTCGCGGTGCCGTTCCTCGCCTTGCTGGCCGCCGTGCCGGTGGCCTGGGGCTGGGGCCTGGGCTGGCATGACGTCGTGCTGGCCATCGCCTTTTACCTGGTCTCCGGGCTGGGGATCAGCATGGGCCTGCACCGGTACTTCACCCACGGGTCGTTCAAGGCCAGCCGCGGTTTCAAGATCGCGCTCGCCATCGCCGGGTCGCTGGCGATCGAGGGGCCGGTGATCACCTGGGTGGCCGATCACCGCAGGCACCACAAGTTCAGCGACAAGGAAGGCGACCCGCACTCGCCGTGGCGCTTCGGGAACGACTGGAAGGCGCTCACCAAGGGCCTCGCGTTCGCCCATGTCGGCTGGCTGTTCGACGGCGAGGTCACGTCAGCGGAGAAATTCTGCCCGGACTGGCTGGCCGACTCCGATGTAGCCGGGATCTCGCGCTGGTTCCCCGCCCTGGTCACGGTCTCGCTGCTGGCGCCCGCGCTGATCGGCGGCCTGTGGTCGATGTCCTGGCCGGGCGCGGTCACCGCGTTCTTCTGGGCCAGCCTGGTCCGGATCGCTTTCCTGCACCACGTCACCTGGTCGATCAACTCGATCTGCCACACCTTCGGCAAGGAGGAGTTCGAGGTCAGGGACAAGTCAAGGAACGTCAACTGGCTGGCCGTGCTGTCCTTCGGCGAGTCCTGGCACAACCTGCATCATGCCGATCCGACCTGCGCCAGGCACGGCGTGCTGAAGGGCCAGATCGACATCGCGGCCCGCGGCATCTGGCTGGCCGAGAAGCTCGGCTGGGCCTACGACGTCCGCTGGCCGGACGAGGCCCGGCTGTCCGCCAAGCAGACCGGCAGCACCCGCAAGCTCGGCTCGATGACCACGCGCCGGCCGCCGCGGCCGACCGACGCGATTGGCTGACCTACCGCATGGTCGACATGATGGAGCAGTGACAAGCCAGCCCGCTGTACCCAACCGGAAAAGAATGACCGGCCAGGAACGCAGACAACAGCTGCTCGATATCGGCCGCAGGCTATTCGCCGAACGCGGCCTGGACGGCACCTCCATCGAGGAGATCGCCGCGCAGGCGGGCGTGTCCAAGCCGGTGGTGTACGAGCACTTCGGCGGCAAGGAGGGGCTGTACGCGGTCGTCGTGGACCGGGAGGTGGACCGCTTCCTGACCATGGCGACCCGGCTGCTGGAAGGCGAGGACACCAGGGAGAAGTTCGAGGCCGCCGCGGTGGCGCTGCTCAGGTACATCGAGGAGAACACCGACGGGTTCCGGATCCTGGTCCGGGACTCCCCGCCGGGCTCAGGATCCGGCACCTTCGGCAGCCTGATCAGCGACATCGCCAGCCAGGTCGAGTACATTCTCGGCGACGTCCTGGCGGCCAGGGGCTACGACCCGAAGCACGCGCCGATGTACGCCCAGATGCTGGTCGGCATGGTGGCCTTCACCGGCCAGTGGTGGCTGGACGCGCGCAAGCCCAAGCTCGAAGAGGTCGCCGCCCACCTGGTCAACATGGCCTGGAACGGGCTGTCCAGGCTCGAGCCCAAGCCGCAGATCTCGGCCGAGGTCACCAGGCGGTTCCAGGAAAAGGGCGGCTAGCGGCGCCTCCCGACGGCGAATACCCGGCGGAAAGGCAGCACGGTGCCGTATGGCGCGGCCGGATAGGCGTCGCGCGCCCGGGCGCCGTATTCGGCCAGGAACTCCCGCGCCGCCGAGTCCTCCAGCGCCGCGAGCACCGGCCGTAGCCCGGTTCCCTTGTACCACTCCAGGACAGGGTCCGGCCCCGCCAGGACATGCAGGTAGGTGGTCTCCCACGCGTCGACTTCGCAGCCGGCCCTGGCGAGCAGATCCAGGTACTCGGCAGGCTGCGCCGACTGCCGGTTCAGCTGGACACCGCCGAGCAGCGGCCGCCACCGCCGGGAGCCCGGCCAGCTCCCTGAGGATCTGGTGACTCGGCTGGTCGAAGTTGCCCGGCACCTGGAAGGCCAGCCAGCCGCCGGGCGCCAGCAGGCCCGGCCACCGGGCCAGCACGGTCAGGTGATCAGGAACCCATTGCAGCGCGGCATTGGAGAAGATGACGCCGGCCGGCCGGGCCGGCTGCCAGTCGCGCAGGTCCGCGAGCGCGAAGCTGAGCCGCCGGCCCGCTCCGGCGCGTCCGGCTGGCCGGCTCCCGGCCGCGGCGATCATCTCCGGCGAGTTATCCACGCCGATCACCTCGGCCTCCGGCCACCGGCTGGCCAGCGCCTCGGTAAGGTCGCCGGGACCGCAGCCGAGATCGGCGACCAGGCCGGGTTCCGCCGCGCCGACCCGCTCAAGCAACTCGAAGAATGGCCTGCTGCGCTGGCCCGCGAAGCGCTGGTACTGGCCAGGATCCCACATTGCCGTCCTCCCGAATCCTTGACATCGAGATATCCGTTTACGTGTACTAGAGTGAATTCTTGATGTCAAGAGATATGCTTCCGGTCATGACCGAGCAGCGCGGCGGCGCGCTCGGCCCGCCGCTGCAGGACGAAGTAGATGACCTGGTGGCCGGCTGGCGGGCCGAGCGGCCGGATCTTGACGTCGGGCCGCTGCAGGTGCTCAGCCGGGTATCGCGGCTGGCCAGGCACCTGGACCGGGCCCGCCGGGCGGCGTTTGCCGCGCATCAGCTCGAGACCTGGGAATTCGATGTGCTGTCCGCGCTGCGCCGGCAGGGGCCGCCCTACCAGCTGAGCCCGGGCGCGCTGCTCCGGGCCACCCTGGTCACCTCGGGCACCATGACCAACCGGATCGATCGGCTGGCGGCCGCCGGGCTGGTCCGCCGCCGCCCGGATCCGCAGGACAAGCGCGGCGTGCTCGTCAGGCTGACCGGCCGCGGCCGGGAGGTGGCCGACGCGGCGCTGGCCGACCTGCTGCGGCGCGAGCGGACGCTGCTGACCGGGCTGACCGCCACCGAGCAGCAGGACCTGGCCGGACTGCTGCGGGTGCTGCTCGCGCCGTTCGACGCGCAGGACAGCGGATGCGCCGGGGCGTAGCCGCCGCGATTCTCGCCGTGGCCGCGGCCGCGGCCGCCGCCGCCGCGGTGATCGTGGCCGTGACGGCGAGCGGGCCGGGCGGCCCTGGCCACGGCGCCGGCCCGGCGCGTCCGGCGCGGGCCCGGGCCGGCGCCGCGGCCAGCTACTACCTGTCGCTGGGCGACTCGCTGTCCCGCGGCGTCCAGCCGGACCGGGCCGGCGCCAGCGTGCCGACCGGCCAGGGCTACCCCGACCAGCTATACGCGATGCTGCGCCCCGGCCACCCCGGCCTGCGGCTGGTCAAGCTCGGCTGCCCCGGCGAGACCACCGGCACGATGATCCATGGTGGCATCTGCCGCTACCGGGCCGGATCCCAGCTGGCCGCGGCGGTCAGGTTCCTCCGGGCGCACCGCGGCCGGGTTTCCCTGATCACGATCGACATCGGCGCGAACGACCCGAACTCGTGCATTTTCCATCCGAGCCTCGGCAGCGCCGCCCGCTGCGTCCAGTCCACCATCCCGGGCGCGGTCCGGAACCTGGCCACGATCCTGCGCACGCTGCGGGCGGCGGCCGGCCCCCGGGTCCGCGTCATCGGCATGAGCTATTACGTGCCCGAGCTCGCGGAATGGCGGAACGGCCTGGTCGGCCAGGCCCTGGCGCGGCTCAGCGAGCGGCTGGCGGCCGGCTACAACAACCTGCTGGCCGGCGCCTACGCGGCGGCCGGCGCCCGGGTGGCCGACGTGGCCGGCGCGTTCCGTACCGCGGATTTCGCCGGCCAGGTCAGCCTGCCCGCGGCCGGCCCGGTGCCGCGCAACGTCGCGCTGATCTGCTCCTGGACATGGGCGTGCGCCCGGCCGCCGCGCGGGCCCAACCAGCACGCCAACTCGGCCGGCTACCGCGTTATCGCCCGGGCCTTCCGGCAGGCCGACCTCCGCTAGCCGGCCAGCTCCTCGGCCAGCTCCAGCCAGCGTTCCTCCAGGCCTGCCTTCTCCGCCTGGACCGCGCGCAGCCGGGCGCCGAGGTCGATCAGCGCGGCGTAGTCGCTGGCGCTGGCCGCCAGCGCCGCCGTGAGCTCCGCCTCCTGCCGGGAGACCGCCGCGAGCTGGCGCTCCAGCCTGCTGAGTTCCTTCTGCCCGGCCCGCTGCCTGGCGGCCGCCGAGGGCGGCCTGGCGGGGTCCGGCCGGGCCGCCGCCGGCTCGCCGGCCCGCTCGCGCTCGCGCAGCTCCAGGTACTCGGCGATGCCGCCGCCGAGGAAGGCAAGCCGGCCGCCGGCCAGCGCCAGCACGTGATCGGTAACCCGCTCCAGGAAGTAACGGTCGTGGCTGACCACCACGAGCGACCCCGGCCAGCTGTCCAGCAGGTCCTCGAGCTCGGTCAGCGTCTCGATATCGAGGTCATTGGTCGGCTCGTCGAACAGCAGCACGTTGGGCTCGGCCATCAGCAGCATCAGCAGCTGCAGCCTGCGGCGCTCCCCGCCGGACAGCTCGCCGACCGGCGTCCATTGCTTGTCGCCGCCCAGGCCGAGCCGCTCCAGCAGCTGGCTGGCGGACAGCTCGCCCTTGCCGACCGCAACGCTGCGGCGAACCTGCTCGGCGGCCTCAAGCACCCGCAGCGCGGGATCGAGGCCGCCCGCTTCCTGGGCCAGGCAGCCGACCCGGACGGTCTTGCCGCGGACCACCCGGCCCCGGATGGTGAGGCCGGGCGGCGATTCGCCGGCCGGCGGCGACTCGCCGGCCGGCTGCTCGCCGGCCCGCAGCGTCCCGGCGAGCAGCCGCAGCAGCGTCGTCTTCCCGCTCCCGTTGCTGCCCACCACGCCCACCCGGTCACCGGGGCCGACCTGCCAGCTGACGTGGTCGAGCAGGGGCCGGTCCCCGGCCAGCACGGAGACGTCCTCGACGTCGAGCACGGTCCTGCCGAGCCTGCTGGCGGCCAGCCTGGTCAGTTCCACCTTGTCCCGCGGCGACGGCTCGCCGTCGATCAGCGCGGTGGCTGCCTCGATCCGGAACTTCGGCTTGCTCGTCCTGGCCGGCGGCCCGCGCCGGAGCCAGGCGAGCTCCTTGCGCAGCAGGCTGCGCCGCCGCCGGTCAGCCGCATCGGCGAGCCTGGCTCGCTCCGCGCTGGCGAGCACGTAGGCGGAATAGCCGCCCTCGTAGCCGCTGACCTTCCCGCCGGCGACCTCCCAGGTGCGCTCGCAGGTCGCATCGAGGAACCACCGGTCGTGCGTGACCACGACGAACGCCTGGGCCTGTCCGCGCAGGTAGCCGGCCAGCCAGTCGATGGCCTCGAGGTCCAGGTGGTTGGTCGGCTCGTCGAGCAGCAGCAGGTCGTGCTCCTGGCACAGCACCGCGGCCAGCCCGGCCCGGCGGCGCTCGCCGCCGGAAAGGCGCTCGGCCGGCGCGTCCAGGCTCACGCCGCCGAGCAGCGCACCGGCGATCCCGCGCGTCCGGGGGTCGGCCGCCCAGGAATGCTCGGGGACCGAGCCGAAGACCAGGCCGCCGACCCGGCCGGTCAGTTCCTCGCTCTGCGGCAGGTAGCCGATCCGCAGGCCGCCGGTGCGGGTGACCCGGCCGGAGTCCAGCCGGGCGGTGCCGGCCAGCGCGGCAAGCAGCGTGGTCTTGCCCGCGCCGTTTCGTCCGACGACGCCGATCCGGTCCCCGGCGGCCACGCCGAGCGAGACCCCGTCAAGCAGGACCCGGGGACCGAATGCCTTGGCCGCGGCCTCCAGGTTGACCAGGTTCACCCCCGCTCCGGTCTGGAGATGACGGCTGCGCCGGGCGCCGGCCCGTGCACCCGGGCCACCGCCCGGCACACCCCCGCGCCGGCCAGCGAGACCGCGAGCTCGCGCGCGTGCCCGGCGTCGGTGGCGAGAAATGCGCACGTCGGCCCGGATCCGGAGACCATGGCGCCGATGGCGCCGAACTCGCGTCCCGCCGCCAGGGTGCGGCGGAGCCCGGGGCGCAAGGACAACGCGGCCGGCTGCAGGTCGTTGGCGAGCAGCGGGCCGACCGCAGCTGGATCAGCCGACCGCAGCGCGGCCATCAGCCCGGTGCTGAGCTGCGCCTGCGTGTCGCGGCCGGCCGCCGGGCCAGCCGCCTCGGGGCCGCTGACCTGGCTGGTGCTGACCAGGCTGCCGACCGACGAGGAGCGGGCGGCCCGGGCCGCCCGGAGCCGGTCGCAGGCCGCATAGACCTCGGCGGTCGGCAGTCCGCCAGCCGCGAAGGCGAGCACCCATTGGTAGCTGCCGGCCGCCAGCGCCACGGTGAGCTGCTCGCCCCGGCCGAGGCCGACGGCGGTGCCGCCCAGCAGGGCGAACGCGACGTCGCTGCCGACTCCCGCGGCCACCGCGGCGAGTTCCGGCCCGGACAGGCCGGCCTGCCAGAGCTCGTTGCAGGCAACCAGCGTCGCGGCGGCGTCCGCGCTGCCGCCGGCCAGCCCGGCGGCTACCGGGATGCGCTTGCGGATCTCGATCGCCACCGCCCGCCCGGCCACGCCCCGCGGGCCTGCGGCGCCGCGCCCGGCGGCAGTACCGCGGCCGGCCCGCCGCGGCCCGGCGGGCGGCCGGCCCGG
Source organism: uncultured Actinomycetes bacterium (assembly GCA_963786975.1). Classification (GTDB taxonomy): domain Bacteria; phylum Actinomycetota; class Actinomycetes; order Streptosporangiales; family Streptosporangiaceae; genus Palsa-506. The sequence continues at coordinate 103,406 of CAWBBE010000003.1, forward strand.
GCCAGCGCCGCCGCCGCCTGCACGGCCAGGTTGGCCCGGCCGGCCGGCACCGCGGCCGCGTCCTCTCCGGTCACCCGGACCGTGGTCCGGTCCGCTGGCCGCACCGTCACCTCGTCGAACAGCGAGATGGCGTGGAACACCGTCACCAGCTCGTGGTATCCGTCGGCACGCAGCGGCCCGACGGCGAGCTGGAGGTTCACCTTCGCGGGCACCCGGACGGTCACTGGGGTCACGATTACATGATCGTACGCGGCCAGCGGACTGCCCCCTCCCTAGTCAGCCGCCCGGCTCGGGCTGGCCCGGCGCCCGCCGGGCCAGCGCGATCCGGGCGAACTCAGCTACCCCGAGCGACTCGCCGCGCAGCGCGGGATCCACCCCGGCCGCCCTGATCACCCGCTCTGCCTCCGCCGCCGAGCCTGCCCAGCCCGCCAGCGCCGCGCGGAGCGTCTTGCGCCGCTGCGCGAACGCCGCGTCCACCAGGGCAAACACCTCATCACGCAGCGGGCAGCCGGCCGGCCGGGACTGCTGGCCCGGGTGCCGCGCAAACGCGACCAGCCCGGAATCAACCCTCGGCACCGGCCAGAACACGCTCCTGGGCACCGACCCGGCCCGGCGCGCCGCGGCGTACCAGGCGAGCTTGACCGACGGCACGCCGTAGATCCTGCTGCCGGGCGGCGCCGTCATCCGGTCGGCCACCTCGGCCTGGACCATGACCAGCCCGCGGCGCAGCGATGGCACCGTGGCCAGCAGGTGCAGCACGACCGGGACCGCCGCGTTGTACGGCAGGTTCGCGACCAGCGCGGTGGGCGGGTCACCGGGCAGCTCCTGCACCCGCGCCGCGTCCGCGGACAGCACCAGCAGCCGGCCGGCCAGCCCCGGCGCGCGCGCCGCGACCGTGCGCGGCAGTTCCGCCGCGAGCAGCGGGTCGAGCTCGACCGCGGTCACCTGCCGGGCGGCGCCGAGCAGCGGCAGCGTCAGCGAGCCGAACCCGGGGCCGACCTCCAGCACCACGTCATCCGGCGCGAGCCGGGCCAGCGCGGTGATCCGCCGCACCGTGCCCGCGTCGGTGACGAAATTCTGGCCGAGCCGCCTGGCCGGCCTGATGCCCAGCGCCGGCCAGCGCCCTGATATCGGCGGGCCCGAGCAGGCCCGCGGCCGCCACGGCTAGGCCTGCCAGGGACCGAAGACGCGCTCGCCGGTAGCGCCGATGACCGCGCACAGCCCGGCCACGTCAAGCTGCTTCACCTCGGCGATGCAGCGCAGCGTATGCGCAACCATGGCGGGCGCGTTCGGCTTCCCCCGGTGCGGCACCGGGGTGAGGAACGGCGCGTCGGTCTCGACCAGGATCAGCTCGGCCGGCGCGGCCGCGGCGGCATCCCGGAGCGGCTGGGCATTGGCGAACGTCACGTTCCCGGCGAAGCTCATCACGTACCCGGCGTCCGCGCACCGTTTCGCCATCTCCTCATCGCCGGAGAAGCAGTGGAATACGACCTGCTCCGGCGCGCCTTCTTCGTCCAGCAGCCGCAGCACGTCGCGGTGCGCTTCCCGGTCATGGATCATCAGCGGCTTGCCGGCCGCCTTGGCGATCGCGATGTGCGCGCGGAACCAGTCCCGCTGCACCGCCGGATCGGACCAGTCCCGGTAGTAGTCGAGCCCGGTCTCGCCGACGGCGCGTACCTGCGGCAGCGCGGCCAGCGCGGCCATCTCGGCCAGCACCGCTTCGGCGCCGCCGGGCTGCGCCGCCGCGGCCGTGGTCTCGTTCGGGTGGATGGCGACCGCCGCGTAGACGGCGTCGTGCCCGGCGGCGCAGGCGGCCGCCCACCGGGACGAGGGCAGGTCACAGCCGACCGTGATCATCCGGGTGATGCCGGCCGCGGCGGCCTCCGCCACCACCTGCCCGGCCGGGCGCTCGATCATGTCCAGGTGGCAGTGACTGTCGAACGCCTCGGAGCCCGCCGGTATGGTCACGCCTGCTCCAGCCGGGCCAGTTCCTCGTCCGCGACCGACGGGTCGAGCTTGGTGAACAGCGGCTTCGGCGGCTCAAGCGGCGTGCCCGGCCGGATCGGCGCATGCTCCCACCGGGCGGCGGCTGCGTAGTCGCCGGTAATCACCGGGTACGGCGACCCGCCGTCCTCCGTCACCTCCTCGACCCGCGGCATCCCGGACCAGGTCCCGGTGCCGCCGAGCATCTGGTGGACCCGCTGCGACGATTGCGGCAGGAACGGGGTCAGCAGCGTCTTGCCGTCGTCAACGAGTTGCAGCGCGACGTGGCAGATCGTCCGCATCCGCTCCGGGTCGGACTCGCGCAGCTTCCACGGCGCCTGGTCGGACAGGTACTTGTTGGCCTCGGCGAGCGTCCGCATGGCCTCCGTGATGGCGGCCTTGAATCTGGACCGGGAAAGCGATTCACCCACCTTCTGAAACGCGCCCTGCGAGTGCCGGAGTATTGCCCGGTCGGCATCGGTCAGCTGGCCGGCCGCCGGGATCGTCCCGATGTTCCGCGCCGCGAACGAGACGCAGCGATTAACCAGGTTGCCCCAGTTGGCCAGCAGCTCGTCGTTGTTGCGCCGGACGAACTCGGTCCAGGTGAAATCGGTGTCCTGGCTCTCCGGGCCGGCCACCGCGATGTAGTACCGCAGCGCCTCGACGTCGTACCTGGCCAGGAAGTCCCGCACGTAGATGACGACGGACCGGGACGAGGAGAATTTCCGCCCCTCCATCGTCAGGTACTCGCTGGACACCACCTCGGTGGGCAGGTTCAGCGCGCCGAGCGCGCCCGGCTGGCCGCCCTTGCTGCCAAGGCCGCTGTAGCCGAGCAGCATCGGCCGGCCAGATCTCCGCGTGGAAGACGATGTTGTCCTTGCCCATGAAGTAATAGGACTCGGCGTCGCCGGACTGCCACCAGGCCCGCCACGCGTCCGGGTCGCCGGACCGCCGCGCCCACTCGATGGACGCGGACAGGTAGCCGACCACCGCGTCGAACCAGACGTAGATCCGCTTGTCCGGCCGGTCCCGCCAGCCGTCCAGCGGCACCGGCACGCCCCAGTCGAAGTCCCTGGTGTAGGCGCGCGGCTTGAGGTCATTGAGCAGGTTGAGCGAGAACTTCAGCACGTTCGGCCGCCACTGCCCGCTCTTGCTCTGCAGCCAGCTGCCGAGGGCGTCGGCGAACGCGGGCAGGTCGAGGAAGAAGTGCTCGGTCTCCACGAACACCGGCGTCTCGCCGTTGATCTTCGAGCGCGGGTTGATCAGGTCGGCCGGGTCGAGCTGGTTGCCGCAGTTGTCGCACTGGTCGCCGCGGGCGCTGTCGTAGCCGCAGATCGGGCAGGTGCCCTCGATGTAACGGTCCGGCAGCGTGCGGCCGGTGGACGGCGAGATCGCGCCCATCGCGGTCCGGGCGAAGATGTAGCCGTTGTGATAGAGCCCGGTGAAGATCTCCTGGGTCACCGCCCGGTGGTTCAGCGTGGTCGTCCGGGTGAACAGGTCGTAGGACATGTCCAGGCCGACCAGGTCGTCGACGATGACGCGGTTGTAGCGGTCGGCGAGCTGCCGGGCGGTCACGCCCTCCGCGTCGGCCTGCACCTGGATCGGGGTGCCGTGCTCGTCGGTGCCGCTGACCATCAGTACCTTGTTGCCTGCCATCCGCTGGTACCTGGCTGAACATGTCACAGGGCAGCCCGAAGCCGGAAACATGCCCGATGTGGCGGGGGCCGTTGGCGTACGGCCACGCTGGTGCGGCCAGGATGTGGCGGGTCGTCGGCGACATGGTCACCAGCCTAGGGCCACCCGGCCGGCCCTGGGCCCGCTAGCCGGGCGGCTGCGCACCGGGCGGCTGGCCGTCGCGGGCGGCTTTCCTGCGGCGGGCCACCTCGGCATAAAGCTCGCCCCGGTCCAGCCCCTGCTCCCTGGCCACGGCGCTGATCGCGGCATTCCGCCGCACGCCGGACCGGACCCGGCGGCCACGTCGGCCACGGCCGAGCTGGCCGCGGCCGCAGCGCCCGCGGCCGCGGGGCCGCCGCGGCCGCGGCGGCCTGGCGGGCCGGGGCGCCCGCCGACCACGACCGTGATCTCGCCGAGCGGGTGCTGGCCCGGCGGCCGCTGGCCGGCCCAGGAGGCCAGCTCGGCCAGCGTGCCGCGGCGGACCTCCTCGTGCGTCTTGGTCAGTTCCCGGCAGACCGCGGCGCGCCGGTCACCGCCGAAGGCCGCGGCCAGCCCGGCCAGGGTGGCGGCCAGCCGCGCGGCGGACTCGAAGAAGATCAGCGTCCTGCGCTCGGCCGCCAGCCCGGCGAACCTGCGCGCGCGCTCGCCCGGCTTCCTGGCGGCGGGAACCCCTCGAAGCAGAACCGGTCGGTGGGCAGCCCGGAGACCGCGAGCGCGGCGGTGACCGCGGACGGCCCCGGCAGCACGCTCACCCGGATGCCCTCGGCCGCGGCCGCGGCCACGAGCCGGTAACCGGGATCGCTGACGCCGGGCATGCCCGGCGTCGGTGACGAGCAGCACGTCATGGCCGGCCCGCAGGTCGGCCAGCAGCCCGGCCGCCCGCGCTGGTCTCCACGTCGCCGAAGTCGTAGTAGGACACGATCCGCGCGGTCAGCTCGGCGCCGAGCGCCGCGGCCAGCCTGCGCAGCCGCCGGGTGTCCTCGGCGGCGATGATCCGCGCCGCGCTGAGCGCCGCGGCGAGCCTGGGCGACGCGTCGTCCGGCCGGCCGATCGGGGCGGCGGCGATCAGCAGGATGCCGGTGCCGCCGTCGTCCTCGCTGCTGTCCATGCCGCCTTTCCCTCCGCCGCACACGGTAACGCCCCGTGCGCCTACGATGGCACCCGATGAGGGCATCCGAGGCCGTGCCGCCGGTCGCCGGGCGAGGCGATCAGGCGTCCGGGCTGGCCCGCCGGCTGGCGCCGCCCATCCCCGGCAGCGCGCTCTGGGGCTGGGCCGGCCCGCTGCTGGTCACGGCCTTCGGCACGTTCCTGCGGTTCAGCCGGCTGAGCGTGCCGCACGCGATCGTCTTCGACGAGACGTACTACGTCGGCGACGCCTACGGCATCCTGCGGCACGGCGTCGAGATCAATCACGTCAAGAACGCCGACGCGCTGCTCGCCAGCGGCTCGTCCACGCACATTCTCGGCTCCGGCGGCGAGTTCGTGGTGCATCCGCCGCTCGGGAAGGTGCTCATCGCCGGCGGCGAGTGGCTGTTCGGCCTGACCCCGTTCGGCTGGCGGTTCTCGGTCGCGGTGCTCGGCTCGCTGGCCATCTTGATGACCGCGCGGATCGCCCGCCGGATGACCAGGTCCACGCTGCTCGGCTGCGTGGCCGGGCTGCTGCTCGCGCTGGACGGGCTCGAGTTCGTGATGAGCCGTACTGCGCTGCTCGACATCTGGTGATGTTCTGGGTGCTCGCGGCGTTCGGCTGCCTGCTGATCGACCGGGACCGTGCCCGGGCCCGGATGGCCGCCGCGGCGGCGGCCGGACGGGCCGATGACCGCGGGCCCCGGCTCGGCATCCGCTGGTGGCGGGTGGCGGCCGGGCTTGTGCCTCGGCCTGGCCTGCGCGTCCAAGTGGAACGGGATCTGGTACCTGCCGGTGTTCGGCTGCCTGACCATCGCCTGGGATGCCGCGCGCCCGCCGGGCGGCCGGCTACGCCCGGCCGTGGCGCGGTGCGCTGCTGCGCGACGGGCAGCCTGGCTGCCGGTCTCCTTCGGGCTGGTGCCGGCCGCGGCCTACGTCGCCTCCTGGAGCGGATGGTTCGCCTCCAGCGCCGGCTACGACCGGAACTGGGCCGCGCAGCACGGCAATCACACGCCGGTGCTGTCCGCGCTGGACTCGCTGTACCAGTACAACAAGGCTATGTGGGATTTCGGCGTTACGCTGACGACGCATCATCCCTACCAGTCCTGGCCGTGGACCTGGCTGGTGATGAGCAGGCCGATCTCGTTCTACTACGTCTCGTCGTCCCGCGCCTGCGGCGCGAAGAGCTGCTCGCAGGAAGTGCTCGCGATCGGCACCCCGGCGATCTGGTGGGCATCCATCCTCGCGCTGGTTGCCTGCCTGGCCTGGTGGCTGGCCCGCCGGGACTGGCGGGCCGGGGCCGTGCTGGCCGGCGTGGCCGGCGGCTGGCTGCCATGGTTCTGGTTCGCCTGGCACGACCACCGCACGATGTTCTATTTCTATGCGGTGGTGTTCGACCCGTTCCTGGTGATTTCGATCACGCTCTGCCTGGGGCTGCTCATCGGCTACGCCCAGGCCAGCCCGGCCCGCCGGGCGGCGGGCGCGACCATCACCGGCATCTACCTGATCGCGGTGCTGGCGGATTTCTACTACGTGTACCCGGTGCTGGCGGCCCGGATCATTCCCTATTCTTCCTGGTTGTCCAGGATGTGGTACCACGGCTGGATCTGAGCCGGGCGGCCGCGTTCGAGTGCCTGCAGCGGGGTAGGAAGCGGCCAGCACGAGGAGCCGGGGCAAGACCAAGCCGGGGTGGCGATGGAAACGAAGGCAAGGGGAAACTAACCTGTTGTCAAGAGCGAAAGCGTTCCGTATTCGCAAAGTTGCGTGGACCACGCGTCCGGACAGCGCTCCGCTGCGTCTATATGAGTGACCGGTTAACGAAGAGCGGAGCGACGATGAGCCCGAGCCAGCAGGTCCCGGATCAGGATACGCGTTTCGAGCAGGACGTTGTGCCGTTCCTGGGCCAGCTGTACCCGACCGCGCTCCGGATGACCAGGAACCCGTCCGATGCCGAGGATCTTGTCCAGGAAACCTCGGCCAAGGCATACGCGGCGTTCCACCAGTTCATGCCGGGCACGAACCTGCGCGCCTGGCTGCACCGGATCCTCGCGAACACCTTCATCAACAGCTACCGGAAGAAGCGGCGCGAGCCGCTGCAGGCGCTCGGCACCGATTTTCACGAAGACTGGCAGATCGGCAACGACCCGCTGACCGCGCCGGCCCGGTCGGCCGAGTCCGAGGCGCTGGACCGGCTCGCCGACTCGGAGATCCTGCGTGCCCTGCGGGATCTGCCCGAGGAGTTCAAGGTGGCCGTCTACCTTGCCGACATCGAGGGCTACCCGTACCGGGAGATCGCGGAGATCATGGGGACGCCGATCGGCACCGTGATGTCCCGGCTGCACCGCGGTCGCGGCAAGCTCCGGCAGAAGCTCGCCGCCTACGCGCCCAAGCGCGGGCTGGCCGCGCTGGCCGGCTTCCGCCGCCGGCCCCGCCGGCGCTGGCTGACCGCCCTCACCTGGCCGTATACAAGCTGAGCCGGATTGACCGCGAACGCCATCGCCCGGCCAGGTGCATGCGCGCGAGCAGGGCCAGTTCCGCTCGTCCGGTCGGATCTCGCGGCCTGGCGGCCCGCTTGCCGCCCCACTGGATCAGCCAGACCCGGCGCAGGCCGGCGAACCGGCGGCGCAGCACCGGCGCCGGTACCTGGGTGCCGACCAGGGTCGATGAGGCAGCCGGGGACTTGGCCAGGGCTAGATCGCGAAGGCCCCGGAACGGAGCGGGATAGGCGATGCTCACGGTCCGGGTTCGCGGCGGAAGGTAGCAGACCGCATCACCCGGGCGTTCATGCGCCGCGACGACGGCGGCGGCCGCGCGCAGGTTGTCCGGCCGGCTGGCCGCGGGCCCGGTCAGGTGCTGGCGGCTGGCCAGCAGGGCCGCCAGCACGACCAGGATCACGGCCGTCGGCGCCCAGGCGAGCACCGGGCGCGGCCTGGCCACCGGGATCATGGCGACCAGCCGGGCGAGTCCGGTGAGCCCGGCCGCGGACAACAGCGCGAGCGCGGGAACGCAGAAGATTACGTACCGCTCCACATAGGCCGGGTGAATCTGCGATACCGCGATCAGGATGACCGGCGGCAGCACCAGCCACGGCAGCGCGACCATGGCCAGCGCGGGCTGGCCGGGACGGCCGGAGCGCCAGCCGGCCGCGGCGCCGGCCAGCGCGACGATGGCCACCAGCGGAATGAGCGGCCTGGCGCCGGCCAGATCCGTCACCAGCTGGGTGACGTCATGGATTCCCGGCCTGGTAACCCAGCCGAGCGTGTGGCCCTGCCGGTAACCGAGGTAGATCATCGGCGAGAGGACAATGACGGCCGCCGCCACCGCGGCCAGCCAGCGCCGCAGCGGCGCCCGCGGGCCGGCCAGCGCCAGCGTCACGCCGTGCGCGACCACCAGCAGCAGCGCGAACATGTTGCCCAGGCCGGCCAGCGCGATCGCGGCGCCGTATCCCGTCCACCAGCGCCAGCGGCCGTCCTGAACGGCCCGGCTGAGCAGGTAGCTGGCGATGACGGCGAACAGCACGACGAAGCCGTACGGCCGCGCGTCCTGCGCGTACCACGTCGTCCTCGGCGCCAGCGCGAAGAGCAGGCCGGCCAGCAGCCCGGTAGCGGACGGGGGCAGCCGTCCGGAGATTGCGGCGAGCCGCCGGCCCAGCGCGGCGGTAAAGCCCGCCGCGACGCTCATCGCCAGCAGTGACGGCAGCCGGATGGCTACCGCGGATATCCCGAACAGGCTGATGACAACGTGCATGAGCAGGTAGTAGGGGCCATGCACCGCGTCGGTGTGCCCGAGTAAGACGAGGATCTGCCGCTCCGGCCGGCTCGCCGCGCTGATCGTGTAGGCCTCGTCCCGCCACAGCGACGGGCCGCCGAGGCGATAGCCGGCCACCGCCAGCTCGGCCGCCGCGGGCACGGCGATGACCAGCCAGTCCGGCCGGCGATGCCATCGCCGCCGGCCGGCTGCGCTGTCCGGGCTCCGCGCTGTCGCGTCGTCGGCACGGAGGATTCCCCGCATGACCGCGAGTTTATGGCCGCCAAGGTGAACTAACCGTTACGACGCGTTAGCAGATTCCGGCCGGCGGCTTCCCCGGCGGGCCGGCTCCCCGGGAGTCGCGGCTGGCTCAGCTGCCGAAGATCCGGTCGCAGGCGCGGGCGCCGGCCTTGCCGTCGTCCAGCGGGCAGAACTTCTCCCTGAACTTCTGGTACCCGCCGCGGTGCTGCCCGGCGGCCGCGTCGATGTTCCCGATCGCGGCGATTACCTCGTCTGATGTCGCGAGCAGCGGGCCCGGCGCTTCCGCCTCGAAATCGAAGTAGAACCCGCGCAGGCTGTCGCGGTACTGCTCCAGGTCATAAGTGAAGAACAGCATGGGCCGCCCGGTCGCGGCGAAGTCGAACATCACCGATGAGTAGTCGGTCACCAGGACATCGCTGACCAGGAAGAGCTCCGAGATGTCGGGGTAGCCGGTGACGTTGAGGGCGAAGCCGGGCCTGCCGCCCGCCGGGACGTCGTCGGCCATGTGGTGATGCCCGCGGAACAGCACCACATGATCGTCGCCCAGCTGCTGCCAGGCACGCTCAAGGTCCAGCCGGAAGTCGAACCGGTACCGGCCGGACGCGTAGTACTGGTTGTCCCGCCAGGTCGGCGCGTACAGCACGACCCGCTTGCCGTCCGGCAGGCCGAGCCGCTGCCGCACGGCGGCCGCCACGCGGGCGGCATCGCCGCTGAGCAGCACGTCGTTGCGCGGGTACCCGGAGTCCAGGATGTCGCCGTCGTACCGGAACGCACGGCGCATGATCTGGGTGCTGAACGGGTTCGGCGACAGCAGCAGGTCCCATTTGGCGACATCGTTCGCGAGCTGGTCGAAGTAGCTGGTCCCGCTGATGAACTGCGGCCGCTCGATATCGAAGCCGATCTTCTTCAGCGGGGTCCCGTGCCAGGTCTGCACGTAGATCTGGCCGTCCCGCTTGGTGAAGACCGGCTCCATGTCGTCGTTCGCGATGACGTACCGCGAGCGGGCGAGTGCCTCGTAGTAGTCCTCGGTCCCGCGCAGCACCACGCGCGCGTTGCCCGGGGCGGCCACCGACCAGTCGTTGACGGCCCAGACGTGCTCCCGGTCGTCCCCGCGCCGCCGCAGCTCGGCGGCGATGCCGAGCGGGTTGTCACCGCACTGCTTGCCCTTCCAGCTGATGAACAGGACCGAGTCCCGGATCGGCAGCCGCTGCTGCAGCGGGTAGTAGGCGCTGCGCAGAATCTTGCGCTGGAAGCGGCCGGTCTCGGACAGCTTCAGCATCGGCTTGGCCACGACCAGCGGCGTATCGTAGCCCGCCGTCATGAACCGGTAGTTCTTCGGCCCGATGCCGACCTTGCCGCCGGTGACGAGGCTCAGCCTGGCATGGTCGTAGGCCGGGCTGACCTGCTCGCCGTCGGCGGCGCCCGCCCGTCGCACGAAGATGTCCCACCGGCCGTCCCGCAGCGGCAGCAGCCGGCCGAAGGACGGCATCCGGGCGACGTCGATGCTGATCGAGAACCGCCCGCCGTCCCGCGACAGGGCCACCACGTGCCGGTCGGTGGAGCCGCGGCGGCGCAGCACCGCCTCGTACCTGCCGTCGGCCGGCGCCGGGTAGCTGCCCCGCAGCGTCAGCAGACCCTCCGCACTCCACGTGTCCTCGTCGATCACCGGCCGCAGGCTGCCCTGCACGACTGCCGCGTTGCCGGCCGGGGTCCGCTCGACGGCCAGTTCCCGGTCACCGCTCGGGTACCTGAACTCAGCCAGCCCGGCCGGGAAGGCCACGGCCAGCCGCTGCTGGCCGGCCTGCGAACGTAGATATCCCACTGGACCGGCTCCCCGGCCGCGGCGGCAGCATCCCCGGCCGGGTCGGCATCCCCGGCCGGGTCGGCGTCCCCGGCCGGGTCGGCGTCCCCGGCCGGGTCGGCGTCCCCGGCCGGGTCGGCGTCCTGCGCCACGGCGGTCAGCCCGGCCACGGCGACGACGGCCCGCAGCCGGGCGGCCGCGCCGGGCGGCCGGTCGATGGACAACGGAAACCGCCTGGTGGCCGCGCCCTTGGACCAGGCCAGCACGAGCTCGGCGGCCGCGCCGAGCCCGGCCGGATCCATGTCCACTTCGATGCTGAGCTGCCCGTTAGCCAGCTCGCAGCCGCGCAGCGCCGCGGGTGTCCTGATCGCGCCGACATGCAGCTGGCGGCCGACCCAATGTGCTCCGAACCGCATGCCCGGTGCCACCTCCAGGTACTCGGGGCGCTCAGCGGGGCCGACCACCGGCGTGTGCACCCGGGCGGGCCGCCACACGCCCCGCGCGCGGACCAGGATGAACGCGTCCCAGTCACCAGTCAGCCACCGGCTGCCTGCCCTGAACCAGCGGGAGCTGACCTCGCACTCGAATCCGGCCCAGTCGTAGGAGTACCGCTCCTGGTGCGACCAGGTGGTGGCGTCCGGATGCCGGAACGACCGTGCTGGCAGCACGATCGGCGGCAGGCGGCGGCCGCGCGGGCGCAAGACCACGATCTTGGAGGTGTGCCTGCGCTTGGTGATGTCGATCGACGGCACGTAGGCGCAGCCGGTGATCACCAGCCGGCTGCCGCGCCAGCCGAGGCCCTCGACCCGGACGAACGGGTCCAGCTCGCGCCAGTACGGCCGGTAGACCCGGATCGGCAGGCCGGCCGAGCGGTCACCGAGGAACGGCAGGTCGGCGCGGAGCCTGCCATGCTTCCTGAGCACCGGGATGGTCCGGACCGGCTGCTCGACCTGCCACCGGTTGAACTCGATGAGCCGGTCCAGCGCCCGCTGCCGGACCAGGTAGAACGCCAGCTTGTGGGTCGACGGGAGCTTGCCGAGCACCCGGTTGCCGACCTGGTCCAGGTACTGGCCCGCCAGCTCGACGAACTCGGCGCGGTAGCCGTCGCTGGTCCGGTAAAGGTCGCAGACGTAGAGCCAGAGGTCGTTGACGAGCGCCTTGCGCTGATGCTGGCGGAGCAGCTTCGCCGGGGCGTTCTCGGCCAGGAACCGGTCGATGGCGAGCAGCGCGGTGATCCGGTCACGGAAGTTGCTGATGTCCGTGCGGGACTGGGTGATGGACAGCGCGCCCTTGCCCCGCTCGCGCCAGTAGTAGATCGGATCCGGGATCACGTCCACGGCCCTGGCGAGCACGTGCGCCCTGGTCATGACCTGCAGATCTTCCCAGAGCATGCCTTCCGGGTAAGTCAGCCCGGCCCGGTCCCAGAACGACCTCCGGAACAGCTTGTTCCATACCGATACGTCGTAGAAGAGCTGCGGCGTCTTGCTGATGTGGGTGCCGATGCGGCGGCCCTTGATCGCCTTCGAGTGCAAGGCCGACTGGTGGGTGCCGGCCGGGCCGACCCGCAGCACGTTGCCCGAGGCGAAATCCGAGCCGGAGCCGGTCAGCGTGTGATGCAGCAGCTCGTAAGCATGGCTGGGCAGCATGTCATCCGCGTCCACGAACGCGAGGAACTCGCCGCGGGCCTGCTCGATGCCCCGGTTGCGGGCATATCCGGGGCCGCCGTTGGGCACGCTGACCAGCCGGAACCTCGGATCGGCGGCGGCCACGCCCTGGGCGATCGCCGCGCTGCCGTCGGTGGACCCGTCATCGACCATGATGACTTCCAGGTCGGCGAACGTCTGCCCGGCGATGGACCGCAGGCAGTCACCCAGCAGATCCTCGTTGTCATAGAACGGCACGACAACGCTGATCTGCGGCACTGTCATCTTCGCGACTCCCATTTCCCCGGCGTCAGGCCGGCCGGGCATCCTCAAAGCCTAGGAGATCCGGCACCGTGCGGATCACCCTACACAGCCGCGGCCGGGCTCGCGCGCAGACCGTTTCCCCGGCCCGGGCCGATGATCCCTGTTGCCTACTCGCCACGCCACGCGGGCGCCCGCTTCTCGGCGAACGCGGCCGCTCCCTCCATCGCGTCGGCGGAGGTGAAGACCGGGCCGATGATCTCGCCCTGCCGGGCGAACGCGTCGGCCCTGGCCCAGTCCGCCGACTCCACGATGACCCGCTTGCTGGCGGCCAGCGCCAGCGGAGCGCCGCGGGCCACGCGGACGGCCAGCTCCCGCGCCCCGGCCAGCGCCTGGCCCGCCGTCACCAGGCGGCTGACCAGCCCGGCATCGCGCAGCCGGGCCGCCGGGACATGCTCCCCCGTCAGCGCGATCTCCATGGCCAGGTGATAGGGAATGCGGCGGGGCAGCCTGAGCAGCCCGCCGGCCCCGGCCACCAGGCCCCTGGTTACCTCGGGCAGCCCGAACACCGCCGCCTCGCTCGCCACCACCAGGTCGCAGGCCAGCACGAGCTCGAAGCCGCCAGCCAGCGCGTAGCCCTCGACCGCGGCGATGACCGGCTTGGCCGGCGGCCGCTCGGTGATCCCGCCGAAGCCGCGGCCAGCCACGGTCGGCACGTCCCCGGCCAGGAATCCCTTCAGGTCCATGCCCGCGCAGAAGCTGCCGCCCGCGCCGGTGAGGATCAGTACCCGGACGTCGCTGCGCGCGTCCAGCTCGTCGGTAGCCCGGGCGAGGCCGCGGGCCACCTCGCCGTTGACGGCGTTACGGGCCTGCGGGCGATTGATCGTGACGACGGCGACGCCGTCATCGACCGTGACCAGGACCGCTTCGGTCATCGCTGCCTCATTGCCGTCCCGGCCCGGCGCGCGCTCACTTGGGCTGGAACCTGATCCCGCCATCGAGGCGGATGACCTCGGCGTTCATGTAGTCATTCTCGATCAGCGACCGGACCAGGGCGGCAAACTCGGCGGCCGTGCCCATCCGCCGGGGAAAGACGACGGGCGCGGCCAGCCGCGCCTTGAACTCGTCACTGGCCGGCCCGGATCCGTAAATAGGGGTATCGATGATGCCGGGGCAGATGGTGTTCACCCGGATGCCGATGGCCGCGAGATCCCTGGCGGCGGGGACGGTCATGCCGATGATGCCGCCCTTGGACGCCGAGTAGGCGACCTGGCCAGTCTGGCCTTCGAGGCCCGCGACCGACGCGGTGTTGACGATCACGCCGCGCAGCCCGTCAGCGTCGGCGGCATCGGTGCCGGCGATCGCGGCCGCCGCGATCCGCATCAGGTTGAAAGTGCCGATCAGGTTGACGTCGATCACCTTGCGATAGGCCGCCAGGTCGTGCGGCGTCCCGTCGCGGCCCACGGTCCTGGCCGCCCAGCCGATTCCGGCGCAGCTCACCGCGACCCGCAGCGGCGGGCCAAGCGCGCCGGCCGCATCGACTGCGGCCTGCACCGAGGCCTGGTCCGATACGTCGGTGCGCACGAAGTGCCCGCCGGTTGCCGCGGCGACCGATTTGCCCTGTTCCTCGTTGAGGTCGGCGACGAGCACCACGGCGCCGGCCGCGGCGAGCCCGCGCGCGGTCGCCTTGCCCAGCCCGCTGGCGCCGCCGGACACGATCGCGGCGGCTGCGTTCAGTTCCATGCGCGGAGCATACTGGGCGGCTGGCCAGCGGACCGAACGGGGTTCGGGCAGGCATTCTGTCAGTACCCGGGCCTAGGCTGGAGGGCGAGGAGGAAGCATGCGGAAGTACAACGGGAACCCGTGGGCGGTCCTGCTGGTCGTCTCGCTCGGGTTCTTCATGACCCTGCTCGACCTGACGATCGTCAATATCGCGATCCCGGACATGATCACGCAGTTGCACGCGTCGCTCGATGACGCGCTCTGGGTGATCAATGCGTACGCGCTGGTGCTGGCGGTGCTGGTCATCACCGCAGGACGGCTCGGCGACCTGATCGGGCCGCGGATCATGTTCATGACCGGCATCGCGGTGTTCACCGCCGCCTCGGCCGCGTGCGGGCTGGCCCCGAGCCCGGGCTGGCTGATCGGGTTCCGCGCCGTGCAGGGCCTGGGCGCGGCCATGCTCATGCCGCAGACCCTGACGATCATCACGAATACCTTCCCGCCGGAGCGCCGCGGCGCCGCGTTCGGCGTCTGGGGCGCGGTAGCCGGGGTAGCCACCATCGCCGGGCCGACCCTGGGCGGGCTGCTGGTGACCGCGTTCGACTGGCGCTGGATCTTCTACGTGAACCTGCCGATCGGCCTGCTGGTGCTGCTGATCACCCCCGTCATCATCCCCGACCTGCGGCTCGGCCGCCGGCACCGGATCGACATCCCGGGCGTGGCGCTGGCCAGCCTGGGGCTGCTGGCCATCTGCTACGGGCTGGTCGAGGGGCAGCGGTACAACTGGGGGAAGATCACTTCCTTCGTCAGCATCCCGCTCGTCCTCGCGGTCGGCGTCGTGCTGCTCGCGGCCTTCGCGCTGGTGCAGTGGCTGACCCAGGAGCGTGAGCCGCTGGTGCCGTTCGCGCTGTTCCGCGACCGGAACTACTCGGTGGTGAACTGGGTATCAGGCGTGCTGGCCATCGGCATGATGGGCATCTTCCTGCCGTTCACCATCTACCTGCAGTCGGTACTCGGCTTCTCCGCGCTGAAGGCGGGCCTGACGATGGCTCCCGCCTCGCTCGTCTCGATGTTCGTCGCCCCGGTGGCGGGCCGGATGACCGACAAGATCGGCGGCAAGTACATCCTGATGTCCGGGCTGACCCTGTTCGCGGTCGGGATGGGCTGGATGGCGCTGATCGCCCGCCCGGACTCCAGCTGGCCGAGCTTCCTGCTGCCCCTGATCGTGGCCGGGGTCGGCATGGGCTGCACGTTCGCGCCGCTGATCACGGTGGCCATGCGGAACATCGACCCGCGGATGGCCGGCGCCGCTTCCGGGGTGCTGAACACGGTGCGGCAGGTCGGCCTGGTCATCGGCACCGCCGCCGTCGGCGCGCTGCTGCAGAACCGGCTGGTGGCCTCGATGACCAGCCAGGCCACGGCCCGCTCGGCCGCGCTGCCGCCGCGGGTCCGCGGCCAGTTCGTCACCGAGATCGGCAATTCGGCCCGGAACGGCATTCACGTCGGGGCCGGCCAGAACGGCGGCCTCCGGCACCAGGCCGGCCTGCCCGCCAGCCTGGCGGCGGAGGTCGGCCGGATCGCTCATGACGTGTTCGCCTTCGGCTACGTGGACGCCATGCGCGCGACCATGGTGATGCCGGTCGCCTTGCTGCTGATCGGCGCGGCCAGCTGCTTCGCGATCAGGCGGCGCGAGCGGCCCGCCGGGCCGGGCCGGGCCCGGCCTGACCTGGCCGGGCAGGCCGCATCGAGCGAGTCGGCGCAGACGGCGGCCTGACCCGGCGCGTCCCGCGTCCGGAACGGGCACGGCCCGCCAGGTTCGTCCTGGCGGGCCGTGCCCGTAGCGGGGGTGAAAACCCGGCGGCGGTCAGCTCACCGGTACCAGCATCGGCGGGCCGAGCAGGCCGGGCAGCTCGTCCGGGGGCGCCTCGAACGGGAACCTGGCGGCAAAGGCGGGCACCAGGTCGGACAGCCAGACCGCGTCCGGGTCGAACCGGGCGAAGAACGGCCTGCCGACCAGCTCCGGATCCCTTGCCTGGATCATGTGCAGGGCGAACACCTGCTGGCCGGCCACCTCCACGACGCCGTCCACGCATACCTTGCCAGGCGTCGCCGACATGGACGGGCCGCGCACCGTCCGGCACAGGCCGGAGACGCTCCGGTAGGCTTCCCGGAACACCTCGCAGGCGCGGGCGAGCGGAACCGCGAAGTAATCCTGGGGCCCGGTGTCCCGCTCGACGAACATGTAGTACGGGATCATTCCCATCCGGGCCTGTGACCGCCACATGCCGGACCAGGCCGCCGGATCATCGTTGATGGACCTGATCAGCGGAGCCTGCGTCCGGATCACCGCGCCGGTCGACCGGATCCGGGCCACCGCGTCGCGCAGTACCTGCGGCTCGAGCTCGCGCGGGTGCGAGAAATGCGACATGAAGGCCAGCGCCCGGCCGCTTTCCGTCACCTGCTCGAAAAGCCGCAGCGTGTCGCCGGCGTCGGGGTCGCTGATGAACCGCTGCGGCCAGTAGGCCAGCGACTTGGTGCCGATCCGGATTGACTCGATGTGGCCGAGCCGCGGGTCGAGCAGCGGCTCGACGTAACGGCGCAGTACCGGCGCCCCCATGATCATCGGGTCACCGCCGGTGATCAGGACGCTGGTGACCTCCTGGTGCGCCCGCAGGTAAGCGATCACCCGGTCGACATCGGCGGTGGCCATCTTGAGGCCGGGCTCATCGACGAACTGCGCCCAGCGGAAGCAGTAGGTGCAGTACGCGTGGCAGGTCTGCCCCTGTTTGGGGAACACCAGCACGGTCTCCGGGTACTTGTGCTGGATTCCGGGCACCGGCCCGTCGGCGAGCTCGGGAATATTGAGTTCCAGCTGCCCGGCGGGGTGCGGGTTCAGCCGCATCCGCACCTGGTGCGCGGCGGCCCGGACCGCGTCGTCCGGCGCGCCCCCGGCGAGCAGGCTGGCGATCCTGCGGACGTCCGCTGCCGGGAGCATGTCCGCCTGCGGGAAGACCAGCCGGTAGATGGGGTCGTCCGGGGCCGCGGACCAGTCGATCAGCTCGTCGACCACGTACGCGTTCGTGCGGAACGGCAGGACGGTGGCGACGGCCTGGACCGCCAGCCGCTGGGCAGCGTCCAGCCCGGCCCGCGCGGTGAGCGCGTCCAGGTGCTTCGCCGTGTACGCGCGGAAACGGCGGCCCGCCAGCGGGCTGTCAGGCACGTTTTGCTGGATTCCGGTCACGCATCTCCCTCCGGTCGCGGCGGCGGCCGGAAGCCGCGCCGCGCTGCTGCGGCCTGGCGGCGGCCACCCGCCGCCGGTGCCGGTATATCCCTGAGACGCAGCTGCCTGGCCGGCCGGCAGCGTGCAGCAACACAAAAAGATCACGATTCAAGAACGTCCAGGTAGAGCCCGGGGTTCTCTACGTGGCCGCTCCCGGCCGGGGGATTCCGCCGGTACCCGCCGCCAGGCAATCTCGGCATACCCCGGGGGAGCGCGTTTTTCACATGTCCCAGGGCTCACTGCCGTGCCATGGATACCCGTGGCCGGCGGCCGCCCCGGCGGTGAGAGGCTTAGCGCATGCGGACACTGTACGGGCCAACGGGCGCGCCGATGGTGGCATCCTGACTCGCCCGGCGGAACCACCTGCGCCGGGCAGCATGCAGGCCAGGCGGCCCGCCGCGCGCGGTGATCGCGGTGGACGCGATGGGCGGTGATCACGGCCCGGCTGAGATCGTCGCCGGGGCCGTCCGCGCCCTCCGCGAGAACGGGATACCGGTGATCCTCACCGGCCGGCCCGGCCTGCTGCGTCCGCTGCTCGCCCGGCACGGCGCGCTCGCGGATATCCCGATCGTCGCGGCCGATGACTCGCTTGCTATGGATGAGGGGGCGCTGGCCAGCCGGCGACGGCCCCGGTCGAGCATCGCGGTGGCCTGCCAGCTGGTCCGCCGCGGCCAGGCCGCGGCGGTGGTCTCGGCCGGCCCGACCGGCGGGATCGTCGCCACCGCCCGGCTGCGTCTCCGGCCGGTGCCCGCCGTCCTGCGGCCTGCGCTGGCCGTGGTGCTGCCGACCGCGCCCGGGCCCACGCTGCTGCTGGACGCCGGCGCGATCGCCGACCCCAAGCCGGAGATGCTGGTCCAGTTCGCCCAGCTCGGCGTCGCCTACGCGCGGTCGGCCTACGGCATCGCCGAGCCCCGGGTGGGCTTGCTCACGATCGGCGCCGAGCCGGGCAAGGGCAACAAGCTGGCCCGGCGGGCGCATGAGCTGCTGGACGCGGATCCGCCGCACGGCGGGCTGCCTATCGGCTTCACCGGCAACGTCGAAGGCACCGACCTGCTGGCCGGGCGGGCGGACGTGATCGTGACCGACGGCTTCACCGGCAACGTCGCGCTGAAGACGCTGGAGGGCGCGGCGGCCTTCACCGCCGGTCAGCTGCGCGCCGCCCTGAATGGTTCCCGGGTGGCCCGGGCCGGCGCCCTGCTGCAACGCCGCGGCCTGCGTGAGCTGGCCGGGCGGCTGGATCCGGAGAGCTACGGCGGGGCCGCCCTGATCGGGCTGGAGGGTACCGTCGTGATCGCGCACGGGGCGGCGAGGGCCCGCGCCATCGCCGCGGCATGCTCGCTCGCCGCGAGCCTGGCCGGCGGCGGGATCACCGAGCAGATCCGGGCCCGGATCGGTCCCGGACGTGGCGGCCACTTCCTGCGCCGGCCCTGACCCGCGGGCCGATAGGCTGACAGCATGGCCGATCCAGAGGAGGTACTCGCCCGGCTGGTCGGCGAGTCCATCGGCGCGGTGCTCGGCGCCGGATATGCCGGGAGTGACCCGCTGATCCGGCCATCCCAGTTCGCCGACTTCCAGGCCAACGTCGCGCTGTCGCTGGGCAAGCGGGCGGGCCAGGCCGCCCCGCGAGATCGCCGCCGAGCTGGCCGGGCAGCTGGCCGCAACTCCGGTGCTCGGGAACGCCGAGGTCAGCGGCCCGGGGTTCATCAACCTCACGCTGAGCGACGACTGGATCGCCGGGCAGGCGTCCAGCCTGCTCGATGACCCGCGGCTCGGCGTCGGCGGCGCGGACCAGGCGCAGCGGGTCGTCGTTGACTACTCCTCGCCGAATGTCGCCAAGGAAATGCACGTCGGGCACCTGCGCACCACCGTGGTCGGCGACGCGATCGTACGGGTGCTGGAGTATCTCGGCCACGAAGTGATCAGGGCGAATCACATCGGGGACTGGGGCACCCAGTTCGGCCTGCTGCTCGAGCACCTGCTTGATATCGGTGAGCCCGCCGCCCACGATCAGCTGGCGGCCGGCGAGATCAATGCCTTCTACCAGGCAGCCAAGGCAAAGTTCGACGCCGATCCCGCCTTCGCCGCGCGGTCCAGGCGCCGGGTCGTCGCCCTCCAGGGCGGCGACGCGGAGACGCTGCGCCTGTGGGACCTGCTGGTCAGCGACACGAAGCAGTACTACAACACGATTTACGCCCGGCTCGGCGTCACGCTCACCGATGCGGACCTGGCGCCCGAGAGCTTCTACAACCCGATGCTCGCCGACGTCTGCGACGAGCTGCAGGAATCCGGCGTGGCGGTGATCAGCGACGGCGCGCTCTGCGCGTTCCCGCCCGGCTTCACCGGCCGGGACGGCAAGCCGCTGCCGCTGATCCTGCGCAAGAGCGATGGTGGCTACGGCTACGGCACCACTGACATTGCCGCGATCCGGTACCGGATCCGGGACCTGAAGGCGAACCGCCTGCTCTACGTGGTGGGGTCAGAGCAGGCACTGCATCTGTCGATGGTGTTCGCCGTCGCCCGCCAGGCCGGCTTCCTGACCGGCGAGGTCAGCGCCGAACACGCGTCGATCGGCATGGTGACCGGGACTGACGGCAAGAGGTTCCGGAGCAGGTCGGGCAGCCAGGTCAAGCTCATCACGCTGATCGATGAAGCGGTCGAACGGGCCGGGGAGGTCATCAGGGACCGTTACGACGACCCTGGGCAGCGGGCCAGGATCGCGGAGGCAGTCGGCATCGGCGCGCTCAAGTACGGTGACCTGTCCGTCGCCCGGGACTCCAGCTACATGCTGGACTTCGACCGGATGCTCGGGCTGACCGGGAACACCGGGCCGTACCTGCAGTACGCCACCGCCCGGATCCGGTCGATCTTCCACCGGGCCGGCCAGCAGCCGGACCAGGCCGCCGGGCCGATCCTGGTCACCGGGGCCGCCGAGCGCGCGCTTGCGCTGCAGCTGCTCGGGTTCGGCGGGGCAGTGCGCGCGGTCGCGGCGGCGGCCGAGCCGCACAAGCTGGCCGGCTTCCTCTTCGACACCGCCAGCGCGTTCACCACGTTCTACGAGCAGTGCCCGGTGCTGCAGGCGCCCGAGCCGTCCATCCGGCAGAGCAGGCTCGCGCTGTCCGCGCTCACCCTGCGGGTGCTGGTGACCGGGCTGGGGCTGCTCGGCATCCCGGTGCCGGACCGGATGTAGCCAGCAGGCCCGAGGCGGGATTCCCCGTGCGAGGCGTCTCCCGGCACTCCCGTCCAACCCGTTGAACACGGCGTTCAACGGGTCCTATGCCGTTGAACACGGCGTTCAACGGGTTCTGACTCGCCCGGCGCCACATCCGTCACGTCGCCCGGCGTCCGGCGAGCGTGCGGTGAGTCCCGCCCGGCGCCCGGCGTCCGGCGAGCGTGCGGTGAGTCCCGCCCGGCGCCCGGCCGCGAGTTCGCTGGCTGTTCCCAGCCAGCTCCCAGGAATCGCGGGCCGATGTCCCAGGCCGCGGCGGCATCGTGGCCGTCATGGACAGCTATCACCAGCTCCCCGGCAACGATCAGCATCCGGCCCGGCGCGGCCGCCGCGGTGCCCGCTGGTACGCCTCCGCCGGAGCCGCCCTGCCGGCCGGCGGCGAGCCGGTTCTCGTGGCCGGGCCCGTGGTCAGCGGCGCGCATCAGATCCGGCTGGCCGTGATCCGGCCGGTGGTCAGCAGCCCCGGGCGACCGCCCGCCCGCCACCGCGGGTAACCTCATCAGGCATTACGCCGTCGCAGCTGCTGACCGCTGCCGCGGCGATTCGCGAAGCGACAATGAGCCCGGTGCCTTATGCCAGCTGACGACCGTATCCCCCGGGTACTCGTGGTGGACGACGAGCCGAACATCCGTGAGCTGGTCCAGGTCGCGCTGAAGTTCCACGGCTGCTCGGTAACTACCGCCGGGACCGGCAAGGACGCGCTGCGGCAGGCCGAGGCGGCCCAGCCCGACCTGATCGTGCTCGACGTGCTGCTCCCGGACCTGGATGGCTTCGAGGTCTGCCGCCGGCTGCGGTCCGCCGGCAACGAGGTGCCGGTGATCTTCCTCACCGCCAGGGACACCTCGTCCGACACCGTCACCGGGCTGGCGATCGGCGGCGACGACTACGTGACCAAGCCCTTCTCGGTGGAGGCACTGGTAGCCAGGGTCCGCGCGGTGCTCAGGCGCGCGTCCCGGACGGCCGGCCCGGACCAGGCCGCGGACGCCGGCCTGCTGCGGGCCGGCGACCTGGAACTGGACGAGGCACGCTGGACAGTCCGCCGGGCCGGCCTGCCGGTCGAGCTGTCGCCGACTGAGTTCCGGCTGCTCGCCTACCTGATCCGCAATCAGGGCCGGGTGCTCACCCGGGCGCAGCTGCTGGAAAACGTCTGGGGCTGGGACTACGCGGGCGAGTCCCAGATCGTCGAGACCTATGTCAGCTATCTGCGCCGCAAGCTCGACCCGCTCGGGCCGCCGCTGATCCATACCCAGCGCGGGGTCGGATACAGCCTGCGGCCGGATCAGGGCCATCATCGGCGCCTGCGGGAATGAAGCGCCAGAAAAGGCTGTCGCTGCGCACCCGCATGCTCGTCCTGCTGATCGGCGTGACCACCATTTTCCTGCTGGTCATGGGCGTGGTCGGCACCATCGTCTTGAACAAGCGGCTGAGCGGCAACTTCAACGCGAGCCTGGCCGCCGCGGCCACCCGGCGGCCGGCCCAGCTCGCGATCAACACCGGCGGCTACGCGGCGGTGGAGGAAGCACCGCGGGCCGGCCCGGTCAGGCTGGTGACCAGCGCCACCACGGAGACCCGCGCGCTGGCCGCCGCGGTAGCGGGGATGAGCCGCCTTGAGCTCACCGCTCAGCTGGGCCGCGCGCTCTTCGAGATCGAGGGAAACGGCGTGCTGTTCCGCGCCGCGGCACGGCGGATCCTGATCTCCGGCGCCAGCGCCGGCCTTGGTGCCGGCCGCACGATCCTCGTGGTCGGCCGGCCGGTCAGCGAGGTGACCGGGCAGGTACGCGCGTTCGTCATCGCCGAGCTGATCACCGGGAGCGCGCTGATCGCGCTGCTCGCGATCGGCGGCGAGTGGCTGATCGGCCGGGGCCTTGAGCCGCTGGACCAGATGGCGAGCACGGCGAACGAGATCACCTCGCAGGGTGACCTGACCGCGCGGATGCCGGAGGCGGGCGGCCGGACCGAGGTAGGCAGGCTGGGCTCGGCGATCAACACGATGCTGGACCGGATTCAGCAGGCCTTCGGCGCGCGGCTGCGCTCGGAGCAGAAGGTACGCGAGTTCGCCGCGGACGCCTCCCATGAGCTCCGCACTCCGCTGACCACGATCCGCGGCTACGCGGAGCTTTACCGGCAGGGCGCGCTCGGCCCGGATCAGCTGCCCAGCGCGATGCGCCGGATCGAGCAGGAGGCGCAGCGGATGAGCACGCTCGTCGCCGAGCTGCTTGAACTCGCCCGGCTGGACCGGACCTCCTCCCTGGACCTGGCCGAGACTGACCTGGCCGGCGTGGTACGCGACGCGGTCGCCGACGCCATCGCGGTGCAGCCGGGCCGCCCGGTCCGCGCGGAGGCCCCGCCGCGGCTGGTCGCCGTGGTGGACGAGCCGCGGATCCGGCAGGTGCTCGCGAACCTGCTGGGCAACGTCCGGGCGCATACGCCGCCGGACACCCCGGCGGCCGTCCGGCTCGGCGAGGCGGGCGGCGGGGTGCTGATCGAGGTGGCCGACGCCGGCCCCGGCATGTCCGGCGAGGACGCGGCCCGGGCCTTCGACCGGTTCCACCGCGCCGCCGAGCGGGCCGGCCGCGATGGCCGGCCAGGCGGGCGGGCCGCCCGCGGACGGCGCCGGCGGCGGCGGAACGGCCGGCCGGGGCGGGACCGGCAGCGGGCTCGGCCTGTCTATCGTGCAGGCCATCGCCCGGGCGCACGGCGGGCAGGCGGTGCTGGAGTCATGGCCGGGCCGCGGCACCCGGGTGCGCATCTGGCTGCCTGCCCGGACTACGCCCTGATACCCGCCGCGCGGGCGGTGCGGGCGTCAGAAGGAGTCGCTCATCGCGCCGGCTGACTCCTCCCCGGCGCCCGCCGGATACTGCCCGCCGTCCGGCGGTGGCAGGTGATCGAAGAGGTAGTAGACCGCGATCGCGCCGTACAGGGCGAGCGACACCATCGCCGAGACGTAGGCCGCGAGCAGCGTGGCGGCCACGTAGCCGGCCAGCCCGGCGGTGAACCGCAGGCTGGCCGTGCGCGGCGAGCGCATCTGGGCGGACGCGCCGAGCCGCGCCCGGTGCGCCGCGATGTACAGCCACATGCCGGAATAGCCGACCGAGATCACGATCATGGCAATGCCGTAGATCACCGCCGCGACCGACCCGCCGGCCCGGGATGGCCCGGTCAGGTGCTCGGCGATGAGCGCGGTCGGGAAAGGTATCGCCACCACGCCCATCAGCAGGAACAGGTTGATCGCGAGCAGCGGCCGGTCCACCCGGGTGACCTGCGAGAGCAGCGTGTGATGGTTCAGCCACATGATCCCGATGGTCAGGAAGCTGATCGCGTAGGCGGCGTACTGCGGCCAGGAATGCACCAGCTCCCTGGTCAGCTGCCCGGACGTTACGGTGTCGGCGCCGATCGGCAGCAGGTTGAAGACCAGCACCGTGATCGCGACGGCGAAGACGCCGTCGCTGAACGACTCGGCCCGCCGGGAATCCATCCAGCCGCCGCGGGCTCCAGCATCCGGGGCCGCACCGGGGCCAGCGGCCAGGCCGCTGCCGCCGGCGGCCGCCGGGCCGCCCGGCTCCGCCGGCCGGGCGGCCCGGCGGACCGGGCGGCTCGCCGGCGGCGGCGGCCGGGGCCGACGGCAGGCCGGGGCCGCCGGGCGGACCGAGCGCGCGAGCAGCTGGGCCACGTCGACCACCTCCAGCGACTCCTTGGCCTCCCCGGAGCTCTTCTTCGCGCTGATCGCGTCGCCCAGCATGACCATGCAGTACGGGCAGCCGGTGGAGATCGTGTCCGGGTCGGTGCCGAGCGCCTCGTCGATCCGCTCGGTGTTGATCCGCTTGCCGATCCGCTCTTCCATCCACATCCGGGCACCGCCGGCGCCGCAGCAGAACCCGCGCTCCTTGCACCGGTGCATCTCCTGCGCCCGCACCCCCGGCACCTGCTCCATGATCTCCCGCGGCGCGGTGTAGATCTTGTTGTGCCTGCCGAGGAAGCACGGGTCGTGGTAGGTGATCTTCTCGTGCACCGGCGTGACCGGGGTGAGCTTCCCCTCGGCCACCAGCCGGGCCAGCACCTGGGTATGGTGCATGACCTCGTAGTTGCCGCCCAGCTGCGGGTACTCGTTGGCGATGGTGTTGAAGCAGTGCGGGCAGCTGGCCACGATCTTGCGGGCGCCCGATTCGTTCAGCGTCTCGACGTTCTGCTGCGCCAGCATGCTGAACACGAACTCGTTGCCCATCCGCCGGGCCGGGTCGCCGGTGCACGTCTCGGCCGGGCCGAGCACGGCGAAGTTCACCCCCGCGGTGTGCAGCAGCCCGGCGATGGCCTTGGTGGTCTTCTTCGCCCGGTCCTCGAGCGCGCCCGCGCAGCCGACCCAGAACAGGTACTCCACGTCGGCACCGATCGGGCCGTCCACGACCGGGACGTCGAAGTCGAGCTCGCCGATCCAGTCGGTTCGCCGCGACTCGCCCATGCCCCACGGATCGCCCTTGTTCTCCAGGTTCTTCAGCATCGACGAGGCCTCGGCGGGAAACGCCGACTCGATCAGCACCTGGTGCCGGCGCATGCCGGTGATGTGGTCGATGTGCTCGATGTCGACCGGGCATTCCTCGACGCAGGCCCCGCAGTTGGTGCAGGACCAGAGCACGTCCGGGTCGATCACGCCATTGGCCGCCGAGTCCCCGACGAGCGGACGTTCGACTTCGGCCTTGACCGCCTCGGCGACCTGCTCGCGCTCCTCGTCGGAGCCGGCCAGCAGGTACGGCGCCTTGGCGAACGCGTGGTCGCGCAGGTTCAGGATCAGCATCTTCGGGGACAGCGGCTTGCCGGTCGCCCAGGCCGGGCACTGTGACTGGCACCGGCCGCACTCGGTGCAGGTAGCCAGGTCGAGCATGCCCTTCCAGCTGAGGTCCTCGACCTTGCCGAGGCCGAAGACGTCGGTGTCCGGGTCGGCTTCCTCGAAATCGAGCACCTTGCCGCCGGAGCGCATCGGCTGCAGTGCCCGCAGCCCGTCCGGCCGCCGGGAGAAGAGCACGTTCAGCGGCGCGAGGAAGATGTGCAGGTGCTTGGAGTAGGTGACGAAGACCAGGAAGCCCAGGATGACGGCGATCTGCGCGAGGACGCCGGCGGTCTCCAGCCCGCTGTTCACCCCGTGACCGAGCGGGTGCAGCCAGTGACCGACGAGCTGCGACGCGAACGCGCCGTGCGGATAGGGGAAGTCCCCGGTGTTGATCTGCGCGCCGCGGTACAGCAGCAGCGTCGCGATGACTAGGAAGATCATTAGCAGTACGAGCCAGGCGGCGCCGGTGTGCGACCCGGCAAAGCGGGACTTGCGGCCGGCCCGCGCCGGGTCGCTGCGCAGCCGGATCACGGCGAACGTCACGAGGCCGGCCAGCACGGCCACCGCGAACAGGTCCTCCGCGAAGCCGATCACCGCCCAGTGGCCGATCACCGGGATGGCGAACGTCTTGCTGAACAGGTCACCGTAGGCCTCGATGATCGTCAGGATCAGGATGATGAAGCCCCAGAACGTGACGAAATGGGCGATCCCCGGAACCGACCACTTCAGCAGCTTGCGCTGCCCGAATACCTCGGTGACCTGAGTTCCCGCCCCGCGGCCCGGGTGCTCGCGGAGTGCCTGCACCCGCTCCGGGGCCGGCTGCCCGGACATGGCCAGCCGGTCAAGCCACCACAGCCGGCGGCCGGCCACGGCGAGTGCCGCCACGGTAATGACGAGGCCAATAACGATCCGCAGAGCCACCGAGTCTCTCCTCCCGCGGCGCCAGGCCGGCGCGTAGCCGGCCCTGCGCCGGTGCCAGCGTACGCCGGCCCGGCCCGGACGGGTTCCGGCTGCCCGGGCGGCGCGAATGCGGCCCGCCGGGGTGGCCGGGGACCGCTAGCCTGACCAGGGGCACTGGCTACCCAGCCCGGGCGAAGACCAGGGCCGGCGGATTCTGGCGGCTGACAGCTGATGACGGAGCATGAGATGGCCCGGCCGGGCACACCTGAGGATGGCCTAGGGCCGCGGACCGGGCCTGCCGCCCGGCTGGCGGTGCTGGCCGGCTCGGTCCCCGTCCTGCTGGCCGCCGGGCTGGCGGGCGGCGCCCTTGCCTTCGTCAGCAAGGCGGCCTGCCGCGCGGGCGCCTGGAACACCAGCATCGGGCAGTACCAGGCGCACTGCTACACCGACATCTACCCGCTGTACTTCACCGAGCACCTGGCCGCCGGCCAGGTTCCCTACCTCGGCCATCCGGTCGAGTACCCGGTGCTGATCGGCGCGGCCATGCAGGCGGTCGCCTGGGTGGTCCGGCCAATCAGCGACCCGGCCATCAGGGGCCGGGAGTTCTTCGACGTGACCGCGGCGCTGCTGGTGATCTTCGCCGTGGCGGCCGTGCTCGCGACGGCGTACCTGGCCGGGCCCGCCCGGCGGTGGACCGCGCTGCTGGTGGCGCTGTCGCCCGCGGTGATCCTGGCCGCGTTCATCAACTGGGATCTGATCGCGATGAGCCTGGCGACGCTGGGCCTGGCGGCGTGGGCGGGCCGCCGCGCCGCGACGGCCGGGATCCTGCTCGGGCTGGCCGTGGCCACTAAGTTCTACCCGGTCTTCCTGCTCGGCCCGCTGCTGCTGCTCTGCCTGCGGGCGGACCGGATGCGGGCGTTCTGGGTGACCGCCGGGTCGGCGGCCGCGGCCTGGCTCGCGGTCAACCTGCCGGTCGCCATCGCGGCGCCGGGCGGATGGGCGACGTTCTACCGGTTCAACTCGGCCCGGGGCGCCGACTGGGGATCCATCTGGTACTTCTTCGAGACCGAGCACTGGCCGGTGCTCGGCGGCCTGCCGGTCGGCGGCATCAATGCGGTATCGCTGGCGCTGTTCGGGATCGCCTGCGCCGCGATCGGGCTGCTGGCCCTGGCCGCGCCGCGGCGGCCCCGGCTGCCGCAGCTGTGCTTCCTGGTCATCGCGGCATTCCTGCTGTTCAACAAGGTCTGGTCGCCGCAGTACGTGATCTGGCTCGCGCCGCTCGTGGTGCTGGCCAGGCCGCGGCTGTATTCCTATGCGGTCTGGCAGCTCGCCGAGATCGCCTACTTCCTCGGCATCTGGGCCTACCTGATCACGATCGTCGAAGGGCCGGGCGTGCCGGGCGGCATCTCGGCCGGGCAGTACTTCGCGGTCCTGCTCGGCCGGTTCGCCGCCGTCAGCCTGCTATCCGGCCTGGTGGTGCGGGACATCCTGCGGCCGGCCGCCGACGTGGTGCGCCGCGATGGCGATGATGACCCGGCCGGCGGCGTCCTGGACGGCGCCCCGGACCGGTTCGTGCTGCGGCTGAGCGCCGGGCTGCGGCCTGCCCCGGCGGCCGCCAGGGCCCGCCGGACCGGATAGCGGACGGCGGCATATCTCCAGGTCAGCGGCCTGCAGCGGCGGCGCGGGCGGACCTTGCGGAAAAGTTGAGCGCGATTGGCTCAACTCATTTGACTTGAGCATGCCTTGATGGCAAACTTGCGTCGTCAAGGCTCAATCTTCAGACCTCCGGCTAACGATCACACGCAAGGACTAACTCATGGCACGTGCGGTAGGCATCGACCTTGGTACCACCAACTCTGTCGTCGCCGTTCTGGAAGGCGGCGAGCCAGCGGTTATCGCCAACGCGGAGGGCTCGCGCACCACGCCTTCGGTGGTGGCCTTCGCGAAGAACGGCGAGGTGCTCGTCGGCGAGGTGGCCAAGCGGCAGGCAGTGACCAACGTCGACCGGACGATCCGTTCGGTCAAGCGGCAGATGGGCACCGACTGGTCGGTCGCCATCGACGGCAAGAAGTTCTCCGCCCAGCAGATCAGCGCGTTCATCCTGCAGAAGCTGAAGCGGGACGCGGAGGCCTACCTCGGCGAGACGATCACCGACGCGGTGATCACGGTGCCCGCGTACTTCAACGACGCGCAGCGGCAGGCGACCAAGGAGGCCGGCACCATCGCCGGCCTGAACGTGCTGCGGATCATCAACGAGCCGACCTCGGCGGCGCTGGCCTATCACCTGGATAAGGACACCGAGGCCACCATCCTGGTCTTCGACCTGGGCGGCGGTACCTTCGACGTCTCGCTGCTCGAGGTCGGCGAGGGCGTGGTCGAGGTCAAGGCCACCAGCGGCGACAACCACCTGGGCGGCGACGACTGGGACCAGCGGATCGTTGACTGGCTGGTCAAGGACTTCAAGAACAGCTACGGCACCGACCTGTCCAAGGACAAGATGGCGCTGCAGCGGCTGCGGGAGACCGCGGAGAAGGCCAAGATCGAGCTGTCCAGCTCGACCGAATCGCAGATCAACCTGCCCTACATCACCCACTCCGAGCAGGGCCCGCTGCACCTGGACACCAAGCTGTCCCGGGCCGAGTTCCAGAAGATGACGTCGGACTTGCTGGACCGCTGCAAGGCGCCGTTCCAGCAGGTGATCAAGGACGCCGGGGTCGGTCTGGACAAGATCCACCACGTCGTGCTGGTCGGCGGATCCACCCGGATGCCCGCCGTGGTGGACCTGGTCAAGGACCTGACCGGCGGCAAGGAGCCGAACAAGGGCGTCAACCCGGACGAGGTCGTGGCGGTCGGCGCGAGCCTGCAGGCGGGCGTGCTCAAGGGCGAGGTCAAGGACGTCCTGCTGCTGGACGTGACCCCGCTGTCGCTGGGCATCGAGACCAAGGGCGGGATCTTCACCAAGCTGATCGAGCGCAACACCACGATCCCGACCAAGCGCTCGGAGATCTTCACCACCGCTGACGACAACCAGCCGTCGGTGCAGATCCAGGTCTTCCAGGGCGAGCGGGAGATCGCCGCGTACAACAAGAAGCTCGGCATGTTCGAGCTGGCCGGCATCGCGCCGGCGCCGCGCGGCATCCCGCAGATCGAGGTGACCTTCGACATCGACGCGAACGGCATCGTCAACGTCTCGGCCAAGGACCTGGGCACCGGCAAGCAGCAGTCCGTCACGATCTCCGGCGGCTCCGCGCTGGGCAAGGACGACATCGAGCGGATGATGGCGGATGCGGAGAAGTACGCCGAGGAGGACCGCCAGCGCCGCGACGAGGCCGAGGTCCGCAACCGCGCGGAGACCCTCGCCTACACGACGGAGAAGTTCCTGGCGGAGAACGCCGAGAAGGTCCCCGACGACATCAAGTCCGAGGTGGAGGCATCCGTCGCCGACCTGAAGAAGGCGCTGGAAGGCACCGACACCGAGGCGATCAGGGTGGCCACCGAGCACGCCGCCCAGGTCAGCCAGAAGATGGGCACCGCCATCTACGCCCAGTCGCAGCAGGCGGAGCAGGCCCAGCAGGCGCAGGCCGGCCAGCAGGACGGCGAGCACCCGGCATCGGCCGATGACGACGTGGTCGAGGCGGAGATCGTCGACGAGGAGAAGCCGGGTGAGCGCGAGGGTGGCGCCGCCTGATGAGGTCACCAGAGGAGGAGAGCACCGGGCCGGTGATCCGCGATCGGCGGCGCATCGACCCGGAGACCGGGCAGGTCCGGGATCCGGGCCGCCCCGGCGCGGCCCAGCCCCGCTCCCCGCACGGTGCCGAATCGCCACTGCGCGGGGCCGGCTCGCCGCTATCCGGGGAGCCGGCCAGCGCCCGGCCTGGCAAGCACGCCGCGTCGAAGCCGGGCGGGACGCCTGGCCCCGCGCCGGACCAGGCCGACGGCGATGACCAGCGGGGCAGCTCGCCGGGCCAGGCCGGCCAGCCCGGTGACGGGCCGGCCGCCGGGGAGGCGTCCGCGCTGACCCGGCTGGCCGAGCGCACCGCCGACCTGCAGCGGCTGCAGGCGGAATACGCGAACTACCGCAAGCGGGTTGAGCGGGACCGGGTGGCGGTGCGGGAGCAGGCGCTGGCGAACGTGCTGGCCGCGCTGCTGCCGATCCTGGACGACATCGGCCGGGCCAGGGAGCACGAGGAGCTGTCCGGCGGGTTCAAGTCGGTTGCCGAGTCGCTCGAGGCGGCGGCCGGCAAGCTCGGCCTGACCAGCTACGGGGAGCACGGCGACCCGTTCGACCCGAACCTGCACGAGGCGCTGATGCACTCCTACTCGGCAGACGTGACCGAGCCGACGTGCGTGACCATTCTGCAGCCCGGCTACAAGATCGGCGACAGGATCCTGCGCCCGGCCAGGGTGGCCGTGGCGGAGCCCGGTGACCTGGCGGAGCCCGGTGACCTGGCGGAGCCCGGTGACCAGGCCGGATCCGGCGACCACGACGCTGCGGACGCGGGATCCGGGCCGCCCCCGGAGGCCGCCCGGGACGCCGCGGCCGACGCCGGCCCGCCGCGCGCAAATGATCCTGACTGACCGGACGAGGAGTGGCCGATGAGCACCAAGGACTTCCTTGAGAAGGATTACTACAAGGTCCTTGCCGTCGCCAAGGACGCCTCTCCCGACGAGATCAAGAAGTCGTACCGCAAGCTCGCCCGCAAGTATCATCCGGACGCCAACAAGGGCAACGCGTCATCGGAGGAGCGCTTCAAGGAAATCTCCGAGGCGTACAACGTGCTGTCCGATGAGAAGCGGCGCAAGGAGTACGACGAGGCCAGGTCGCTGTTCGGCAGCGGCGGGATGCGCATGCCGGGCCAGCCCGGCGGCCAGGGCGGGTTCGGGTTCGACCTCGGTGACCTGTTCGGCGGCCAGCCCGGCAGCACCGGCGGGCGGCTCGGCGACCTGCTCGGCGGCGTCTTCGGCGGCCGCACCGGCAGCACCCAGTCGCGGCCGCGGCGCGGCGCGGACATCGAGACCGAGACGTCGCTGACCTTCGGCAACGCGATCGACGGCGCGACCGTGTCGCTCCGGCTGGCCGGCGAAGGGCCGTGCAAGGCGTGCATGGGCACCGGGGCGAAGACCGGAACCGTGCCGAGAGTCTGTCCCACCTGCGAGGGCAGCGGGCAGGCCAGCAAGAACCTGGGCAACTTCGCCTTCTCCGAGCCGTGCCGGACCTGCCGGGGCCGCGGGCTTGTCGTCGATGACCCTTGCCCGGTGTGCTCGGGCAGCGGCCGCGCGATGAGTACCAGGACCATCCAGGCCCGGATCCCGGCCGGCGTCGGCGACGGCCAGCGGATCAAGCTCAAGGGCAAGGGCGCGCCCGGCGAGCGCGGCGGCCCGGCCGGCGACCTGTACGTGAAGGTGCACGTGACGCCGCATCCGGTGTTCGCCAGGACCGGACACAACCTGACGATCACCGTGCCGGTCACGTTCTCCGAGGCCGCGCTCGGCGCGGAGATCAAGGTGCCGGCCCACCGGGCGATGCCGGTGAACCTGCGCATCCCGGCCGGGACCCCCAACGGGCGCACCTTCCGGGTGCGCGGCAAGGGCGTCCGCCGCCCGGACGGCACCGTGGGCGACCTGCTGGTCACCGTGGACGTGCAGGTGCCGAAGCAGCTGAACGACGAGGAGCGCGACGCGCTGGAGACCTTCCGGAAGGCATCCGGGGACCGGGACCCCAGGGAAGACCTGCTGCGCCGGGCGAAGGCCAGCTGAGGCTGGCCGGTGAATGACATGATCAACGAGTTCGAGCTTTCCGACGATTCGCCGGTCTACGTCATCTCCGTGGCTGCCCAGCTCTCCGGGCTGCACCCGCAGACGCTGCGCGCCTATGACCGGATGGGCCTGGTCTCCCCGGGCCGGGCCGCGGGCCGCGGCCGCCGTTACTCGCTCCGCGACATCCTCGTGCTGCGGGAGGTTCAGCGGCTTTCCCAGGAAGAGGGCATCAACCTGTCCGGCATCAAGCGGATCCTGGCACTGGAGGACGAGAGCAGGCGCAGCCGGCTGCGGCTGGCCGAGATCCAGGCCGAGATCGCCCGGCTGCGCGCGGAGCTCGAGTCCACCCGGGCGGTCGCCGCCCGGCTGGCCGGCCTGGTCAGGAACTCCGGCAGCGGCGGCGCGCTGGTGCCGGTCCGCCCGGCGGGCAGCGGGACGCCGCACCCTGGCCAGCCCGGGCGGCTGCCGCCAGCGCCCCCGGCGCCGGCCGCCGCGGCCGGCCAGCCGCCGCCCGGCACCGGCCCGGCCAGCCAGCACCCAGCGAACGACATCCGAAGGGGTTAACAGAACAGATGGCGATGGATGACAAGCTGACCCGCAAGAGCAGGGAGGCGCTGTCCGAGGCCGTCAAGCGCGCCGCCGCGGCCGGGAACCCGAACGTGGACGGGCTGCACCTGCTCGCGGCGCTGATCGAGCAGAGCGGCGGCACGGCGGCCCCGCTGCTGCGGGCCGTCGGCGCCGACCCGGCTACCGTGCTCAAGCGAGCCGAGGAACTGCTGGCCCGGCTGCCGAGCGCGGCCGGGACGACGGTCGGCGCGCCGGAGACCTCGCGCCAGCTGCTTACCACGCTGGCCACCGCGGCCAAGCGGGCCAGGCAGCTGTCGGACGAGTACGTCTCGACCGAGCACCTGCTCGCCGCCCTGGCCGCTGACGGCGGCCAGGCCGCCACGCTGCTGCGCGAGGCCGGCGCGGGCCCGGACGAGCTGGTCAGCGCGTTCCAGCAGGTGCGCGGCAGCGCCCGGGTGACAACGGAGGATCCGGAAGGGACCTACCAGGCGCTGGAGAAGTACGGCATCGACCTCACCCGCCGGGCCAGGGACGGCGAGCTGGATCCGGTGATCGGCCGGGACGCGGAGATCCGCCGGGTGATCCAGGTGCTGACCCGGCGCACCAAGAACAACCCGGTGCTGATCGGCGAGCCGGGGGTGGGCAAGACCGCGGTGGTGGAGGGCCTGGCCCAGCGGATCGTGGCCGGCGACGTGCCCGAGTCCCTGCGCGGCAAGCGGATCGTGGCGCTGGACCTGGGCGCGATAGTGGCGGGCGCCAAGTACCGCGGCGAGTTCGAGGAACGGCTCAAGGCGGTACTGAACGAGATAAAGCAGAGCGCCGGCGAGGTCATCACGTTCGTCGACGAGCTGCATACGGTCGTCGGGGCAGGCGCGGCCGAGGGCGCCATGGACGCCGGCAACATGCTCAAGCCGATGCTGGCCCGCGGCGAGCTGCGCATGGTCGGCGCGACCACGCTGGATGAGTACCGCGAGCGGATCGAGAAGGATGCGGCCCTGGAGCGCCGGTTCCAGCAGGTCTTCGTCGGCGAGCCGACGGTGGAGGACACCATCGCGATCCTGCGCGGCCTGCGGGGCCGCTACGAGGCGCACCACAAGGTGCAGATCTCCGATGCCGCGCTGGTGGCTGCCGCGACGCTGTCCGACCGTTACATCACGGCCAGGTACCTGCCGGACAAGGCCATCGACCTGATCGATGAGTCGGCGTCCCGGCTGCGGATGGAGATCGATTCCCGGCCGGTCGAGGTCGACGAGCTGCAGCGGTCCGTGGACCGGATGCGGATGGAGGAGCTTGCCCTGGCCAGGGAGGCCGATCCGGCCAGTAAGGAACGGCTGGAGCGGCTGCGCGCCGACCTTGCCGACCGCCAGGAGCAGCTGACCTCGCTGGTCGCCCGCTGGGAGCGGGAGAAGGCCGGGCTGAACAAGGTCGGCGACCTGAAGAAGCGGCTGGATGACCTGAAGGGGCAGGCCGACCGGGCTCAGCGGGACGCCGATTTCGAGGCCGCGTCGCGGCTCATGTACGGCGAGATCCCGGCGCTGGAGCGGGAAATCGCCGCTGCGGCGGCCCAGGCGGCCAGCGAGGCCGAGGCGTCCGGGGCGGGCGCCCAGCCCGCGCCCGATGCCAGGCCCATGGTCAAGGAGGAGGTCGGGCCGGACGATGTCGCCGACGTGGTCTCGGCCTGGACCGGCATCCCGGCCGGGCGCCTGCTGGAAGGCGAGACCGGCAAGCTGCTCAGGATGGAGGCCGAGCTCGGCCGGCGGATCGTCGGCCAGGCCCGCGCCGTCCAGGCGGTATCCGATGCGGTCCGCAGATCCCGGGCGGGCATCTCCGACCCCGACCGCCCGTCCGGCTCGTTCCTGTTCCTCGGGCCGACTGGTGTCGGCAAGACGGAGCTGGCCAAGGCGCTGGCCGACTTCCTCTTCGACGACGAGCGCGCGATGAACCGGATCGACATGAGCGAGTACTCGGAGCGGCATTCGGTCGCCCGGCTGGTCGGCGCGCCGCCCGGCTACATCGGGTACGAGGAAGGCGGCCAGCTCACCGAGGCGGTCCGGCGGCGGCCGTACTGCGTCGTGCTGCTCGACGAGGTGGAGAAGGCACACCAGGAAGTCTTCGACATCCTGCTGCAGGTGCTCGATGACGGCAGGCTCACCGACGGGCAGGGCCGCACCGTCGACTTCCGGAACACCATCCTGATCCTCACCTCCAATCTCGGCTCACAGCACATCGCCGACCCGGCCCTGGATGATGCCGCCAAGCGGACGGCGGTCATGTCGGTGGTCCGGTCGACCTTCAAGCCGGAGTTCCTGAACCGGCTCGATGACGTCATCCTCTTCGACGCGCTGTCCACCGAGGAACTCACCGAGATAGTCGACCTGCAGGTAGCCAGGCTGACCCGGCGGCTGGCGGACCGCAGGCTGACGCTGACCGTGACGCCCGCCGCCCGCGAGTGGCTGGCAGTCACCGGCTTCGACCCGGTCTACGGCGCCAGGCCGCTGCGCAGGCTGATCCAGTCGGCGATCGGGGATCAGCTCGCCCGCGGCCTGCTGTCCGGTGAAATCGGCGACGGGGACGAGGTCCTCGTCGACCTCGATCCGGAGTCGGACTCGCTGACCGTGCGGGCCGGCCGCCCGGCGGCCGTGCCGCCGCCGTCGCGGGGCCGGCCTCCCCGGCGGGCGGCTCGTCGAGCAGCTTGTCGTAGTCGTCCTCGGGCAGCCCGAGGTCATTGCGGATCCGGTACCGCAGGCTCAGCAGCATCCGCAGCTCGGCCCGGTCGTCATCGGCGGAATCGGGGCCCACCGACCGCAGGCCGGAGCGCTGCGCCCGGCCGTCCTCGCGCTGCAGGCACAGCTGCACGCCCGCCGTTGCCCAGTCCAGGGCGCCGCTCAGGTCGGAACGCTCGACCAGGACCTCGGCGACGAGATCGCACGCCCGCGGATCCCGCCGTCCCTCGTCCTTCAGCGCGGTGATCAGGGCTTGCGCCTCGGCCGATTTGCCGAGCAGGAAAAGCGCCCGGGACAGCGGAACTCTCGGATCCACGAATACCGGGCCGCCGTCGGCCAGCGCAAGCCGGAACCCGCTGGCCGCCGCGGCCGGATCGTCGGCGAGCAGCCATTGCTCACCGGCCCGCAGGAACGCCTCGGCCCGCGGCATGGACGGGCTCTGCGTGCCGGTGACGGCAAGTCTGCTCATCCGCTGCGCGGCGGCTTCATGATTGCCGCTGAAGGCGGCGTCGAACTCTATGGCGTCAAATTCCTCACGGCTCAAAACAGGCACGATACAGACCGTACCCACCCGGACAGGGCTTTCAACGCACGGCGTGGCTACCGGTCGCCGCGCCGGCAGGCTTATCGCCGCGACCGCTCCATTGCGTCCCAGAAGCCGCGCCTGAGCGCATGCCTGACCTCGTCGTGCAGCAGCGAGTCGATCGGCAGCGCCGAGCCCTGCAGCAGCCTGGCTTCCAGGTCAGACGGCATCCGGGGCTTGCGCGCGAGCACCGCCTCAAGCCACAGGGCCGGCGCGTCCCGCGCCACCTCCTGGCCAAAGGCGATGCCCTCGGCATGCGCCGCCTGCACCGCGTCGGCGAGCGAGACGGAAACCGGCGGCGGCACCGGCGGCTGGGCTTCCGCGGGCCGCGGGCCGCTGTAGGGGCCGTCCGGATACGGCCCGGCCGGGTACTGTCCGCCCGGGTACGGCCCGGCCGGGTAGCGTCCGTCCGGGTACGGCCCAGCCGGGTACGGCCCGGCCGGGTACGGCCCGGCCGGGTCCAGCCCGTCCGGGTCCTGCCCGTCCGGGTGCCGTCCGGGCGGGTGCGAGCCGTCCGGGTACTGCCCGGCCGGCCGCGGGTAATCCGCCGTCACCGGGTAAAGATCAGCGGGCAGTGGCGGACCCGGCGGCGGGTACCCCCGGGTACCGCCGCCCACGCCGTGACGCTGCGTCGCGGCGGGCCGGCCCGCGTCGTGCTGCGGGGCCTGCGGGCCAGGACCTGGCCCGGTGGGCGCGCCGAGCGGTGCGGCTGCCCCGGCGGCCTGGTCCTGCGCGGCCGCATGCAGCCCCGGCGCCCGGGCTGGCTGCGGGTGACTGTGCTGCGGGCCGGCCGGCTGGTCGTGCCGGGCCTGGCCCGGCTCAGCCGGGCCCGGCCGGGTTCCGCCGGGCTCGATTCCGCCGGGCTCGATTCCGTCCGGCTCGATTCCGCCCGGCTCGATTCCGCCGGGCTGGTCCCGCTGCTGGCCTGGCTCGCTGCCCTGCTCCTGCCGCGCGGCCGGGCGGACGCCAGCCGGCGGCTGGGCGGGCCGCTGCGGCTCGGTGACGACCGGGGCCGGGTAGCTGGGCGGCGGCGCGGGCAGCGCGGCGGCGGGCAGACCCTGGCGGGTCACCGCGCCGATGGCCGGCCCGTGCCCGTTGGCCATCGGCCGTCCGGAGTAGGCGCCGGCCGGGTACTCGTCGCCACGGCGGGCGGGCTCGGCGCCGGCGATCAGGTCAGCGAACGGGCGCAGGTGCGCGCTGCCGATCTCCAGAATGTCATCGCACTCCTGCCGCAGCAGCCTGGCTGTGGCGCGGTTCCCGTCCGCCGTGATATGCACGAGAATTACCCGGATCCCGAGATCCTGCACTTCCGCGACAACCTCGGCGAGATCTTCCTCGGCGCTGACGAGAATGGCGTCGCTGATGGCGCCGTTCCTGGCCAGCGTGGTCAGGTCACGATGCATCTCGGTCTCGACGCCGTCGCGGCGGCCGGGCCGCAGCCGGGCCAGCCGCAGCTTGAGCCCGGCAAGGTCAGCGAGGGTATCGTGCTCTGCGGTGCGCCGCCCCTCGACCGTTGCCTCGTACCAGTAGCAGCGCAGCACCGGCAGGCCGCTGCGGTCCCGGGAAAGGCCGGACAGGAACTTGAGCAGGCCGGAATAGTCCCAGGAAACAGAGTCTCGGTGGCGGGTGCCGTGGACGGCCATTGCGCCATCGGCGAGCACGTAGCCCGCATCCACGAACAGCGCGCAACGATCCATGCGACACCGCCCTTCCGTTGACGATTGGGACGTTACCAGCGTCCGGTGATTGCCGTGACAAATAGCTCGGATCAGGTACGTACTCACCATGCAGCCGCAGCGTGACTCGGCGCAAAGCATGTCAGGCCGGGCAGTTCGGCTCGCGGCCAGGGGCGCCACCGGGCCGGTCCCGGCGCGGCGGGATAGGGTCGGCTTCCGTGACCGACCGCGATGACCTGCTCGCCCTGATCAGGAGCCAGGCCGTGGTGCCCGGCGACGTTATCTTGTCTTCCGGCCAGCGGGCCAGCTGGTACGTGGACCTGCGCCGCGTCCTGCTGTCCGGCCGGGCGGCGCCGCTGGCCGGCCGGGTCATGCTCGAGGCGACCGCCGACCTGGCCTACGATGCCGTCGGCGGCCTGACCCTCGGCGCCGATCCGGTGGCGGCCGCCATGATGCATGCCGCGGCCGCCGGCGGCCGGATCCTGGACGCCTTCGTGGTGCGGAAGGCGGAGAAGGCGCACGGCCTGCAGCGCCGGATCGAGGGCCCGGACGTATCCGGACGCCGGGTGCTCGCGGTCGAGGACACCTCGACCACCGGCAACTCGGTGCTCACCGCGGTGGACGCGCTCCGCGCTGCCGGGGCCGAGGTGGTCGGCGTTGCCGTCATCGTGGATCGCGGTGCCCGCGGGCAGGTCACCGGGCGGGGGCTGGCATACCGCGCAGCCTACGACCTGGCCGACCTGACGCCGGGCCGGGCCGGGGCCGGGCCGTGGCCGGGCTGAGCTAGTGCCCGGCCAGGTCATGCAGTGCGGAGATCCCCACCAGGATCAGGGCGATCACCGCTATCACGACTACCGCGACAATCACGTACCGCAGGCGTTCCCTGGGATCGGCATCATGACGTCCCATGCAGCGAGACTAGCCCGGCCAACGTGCGCCGGAACCAAGAGCGCCGGTAACTGGCCCGGGCCGGCCGCCGCTGATCCGTACCGGTTGGGGGGATACTAGGGAACGCCACGACGACAACCGGGAGTAACTGACATGCCGATCGCAACCCCAGAGGTTTACGCACAGATGCTAGACCGGGCGAAGGAGCAAGGCTTCGCGTACCCGGCCATCAACGTAACGTCGAGCCAGACGCTGAACGCCGCCCTGCGCGGCTTCGCCGAAGCCGGGAGCGACGGGATCGTCCAGGTGTCCACCGGCGGCGCCGACTACCTGTCCGGCGCCGCGGTGAAGGACATGGTGACCGGCTCGGTCGCGCTGGCCCAGTTCGCCGCCGTGGTCGCGGACCGGTACCCGGTGCAGATCGCGCTGCACACCGACCACTGCCCGAAGGACAAGCTGGACGGCTTCGTCCGCCCGCTGCTGCGGATCTCCCAGGAGCGCGTGGCACGCGGCGAGCAGCCGCTGTTCCAGTCGCACATGTGGGACGGCTCGGCCGTGCCGCTGACCGAGAACCTGCAGCTCGCCTCCGGGCTGCTGGACGAGTGCGCGCGGGCGCACATCGTGCTGGAAGTGGAGATCGGCGTCGTCGGCGGCGAGGAAGACGGCGTCGTCGGCGACATAAACGAGAAGCTGTACAGCACGCCGGATGACGCGCTCGCGACCGCCGAGGCGCTCGGGCTCGGCGAGCGCGGCCGGTACATTCTCGCGGCCACATTCGGCAACGTGCACGGCGTCTACAAGCCCGGGCACGTCAAGCTGCGGCCTTCGGTGCTGGCCGGCATCCAGGATGCGGTCGGCCGGAAGTACGGCCAGGACAAGCCGTTCAATCTCGTCTTCCACGGCGGGTCGGGCTCCGACCTCGCGGACATCCGGGAAGCGATCTCCTACGGCGTGGTCAAGATGAACGTGGACACCGACACCCAGTACGCGTTCACCCGGCCGGTCGCCGGGCACATGTTCGCCCATTACGACGGCGTGCTCAAGGTCGACGGCGACGTGGGCAGCAAGAAGGCATACGACCCGCGCGCCTGGGGCAAGGCGGGCGAGGCGGCGATGACCGCCCGGATCGTGCGCGCCTGCGAGGACCTGCAGTCCGCGGGCACGAAGCTGACCTGACCGGCAGGCCGGGCCGACCGCGGGATTGGCCGGCCCGCCTGCAGGCAGTCAGCCCGCCAGGCGGCAGGATGGCTGCCATGACGTATGAGAATCTGCTCGGCGGGCCGGCCCCCACCTACCTGCCTGGCGATGAGGAGGCCAGCTCGGCGCTGCGGGCCGCGAGCGACCCGGCCAGCGTCGCCGCCAGGTTCCCGGCGTC
Organism: uncultured Actinomycetes bacterium; assembly: GCA_963786975.1. GTDB lineage: Bacteria > Actinomycetota > Actinomycetes > Streptosporangiales > Streptosporangiaceae > Palsa-506. The sequence goes on from CAWBBE010000003.1 coordinate 143,420, forward strand.
CTGCGCGGCCTGGGCGGCGCTGGCGGAGCGGGCGATGGCGGCCGGTGACGCGGTCGCCGCGTACGCCTACGCCAGGACCGGCTACCACCGCGGCCTTGATCAGCTGCGCCGGGCCGGCTGGAAGGGATACGGCCCGATCCCCTGGGAGCACGAGCCGAACCGCGGCTTCCTGCGGGCCCTGCACATGCTCGGCACCGCCGCCGCGGCCATCGGCGAGGACGACGAGGCCGAGCGCTGCGCCGGCTTCCTGCGGGAGAGCAGCCCGGCCGCGGCGGACGCGCTTGAGCCCGGCTGATCCCGATGCCGGCCATTGTGATCGTGGGCGCCCAGTGGGGTGATGAGGGCAAGGGCAAGGCGACCGACCTGCTCGGCGACAGCGTGGATTATGTCGTCCGCTACCAGGGCGGCAACAACGCCGGGCACACGGTCGTCATCGGCGATGAGAGTTACGCGCTGCACCTGCTGCCAAGCGGGGTGCTGTCACCGGACGCGATACCGGTAATCGGCAACGGCGTGGTCATCGACCCGGGTGTGCTGATCGGCGAGATCGACGGGCTGCGGGCCCGCGGGGTGTCCTGCGAGCGGTTGCTGATCTCGGCGAGCGCGCACCTGATCATGCCGCATCACCGGGCGCTCGACCGGGTGACGGAGCGGTTCCTCGGCAGCGCCAGGATCGGCACCACCGGCCGCGGCATCGGGCCCGCCTACAGCGACAAGGTGGCACGGGTGGGCATCCGCGCGCAGGATCTCTTCGACCCCGGGATTCTCGGCCAGAAGCTCGAACTGGTGCTGCGGGAGAAGAACCAGGTGCTCACCAAGGTGTACAACCGCCGCGGGATTGACGCGGCCGCGGTGTCGGCCGAGTACCTGGCCTACGGCCAGCAGCTGCGGCCCTACCTGGCCGATACCGGGCTGATCCTGAACAAGGCACTCGACGACCAGCAGGTCGTGCTGCTCGAAGGCGCCCAGGCGACGCTGCTCGACGTCGACCACGGCACGTACCCGTTCGTCACCTCGTCCTCGCCCACCGCCGGCGGGGCCTGCGCCGGGTCCGGCATCGGCCCGACCAGGATCACCAAGGTAATCGGCATCGTCAAGGCCTATACGACGCGGGTCGGGGCCGGCCCGTTTCCGACCGAGCTGACCGGCCAGCAGGGCGAGTGGCTGCGCAAGACGGGCGGCGAATACGGCGTCACGACCGGCCGGGAGCGCCGGACCGGCTGGTTTGACGCCGTCATCGCCAGATACGCGACCAGGGTCAACGGGATCACCGACTATTTCCTGACCAAGCTGGACGTGCTGTCCGGCCTGCCGAAGGTACCGGTCTGCGTGGCCTATGACGTGGCGGGCACCCGGATGGCGGAGATCCCGGTGACGCAGACCGAGTTCCATCACGCCGTCCCGGTCTATGAGTACCTGGACGGCTGGCCGGAGGACATCTCCGCGGCGAGGGAGTTCAGCGATCTCCCGCGCAACGCCCAGGCCTACGTCCGGGCGCTGGAGGAGATGATCTGCGCGCCCGTCGCCGCGGTCGGCGTGGGGGCTCGCCGGGACCAGACCCTGCAGCTGCGCAAGCTGGCCTGACCGCACCGCCCGGCGAACCGCTAGGCTCAGCCGGGTGCGGGTCTTGGTAGTCGGCTCCGGCGGCCGCGAGCATGCGATCTGCCGGGCACTTGCCCGCGACAGCAGCGTGACGCAGCTGCATGCCGCGCCCGGCAACCCGGGCATCGCCCAGCTCGCGGACGTCCATCACGTCAGCCCGGCCGACCCGGCGGCGATCGCCGCGCTCGCCGCCCGGATCAGCGCCGGCCTCGTGGTCATCGGCCCGGAGGTGCCGCTGGTAGCCGGCGCCGCCGACGCGGTACGGGCGGCCGGCATCGGCTGCTTCGGGCCCGGCCAGCGCGCGGCCATGATCGAGGGATCGAAGTCCTTCGCCAAGGAGATCATGATCGCGGCCGGCATCCCGACCGCGGCCGCGCGCACCTGCGCCAGCGACACCGAGGTCAGCGCCGCGCTGGACGCGTTCGGGCCGCCGTACGTGGTGAAGGCGGACGGGCTCGCGGCCGGCAAGGGCGTGGTCGTCACCACGGACCGCCGGGAGGCGGCCAGGCACGCGGCCGGCTGCGGCGCCGTGGTCATCGAGGAGTTCCTGGACGGTCCCGAGGTGTCCGTCTTCGCGCTCGCGGACGGATCCTCCGCGCTGCCACTGCTCCCCGCGCAGGACTACAAGCGCGCGAACGACGGGGACGCGGGCCCGAACACCGGCGGGATGGGCGCCTACGCCCCGCTGCCCTGGGCGCCGCCCGGGCTGGCCGACGAGGTCCTCGGCACCGTCATCCAGCCCGCGCTGGACGAGATGCGCCGCCGCGGCCTGCCGTACCGCGGGCTGCTGTACGCCGGGCTGTGCCTGACCCGGGCCGGGATCCGGGTAGTGGAATTCAACGCCAGGTTTGGTGACCCGGAGACCCAGGTGATCCTGGACCGGCTGGTCACGCCGCTGGCCGGGCTGCTGGACGCGGCGGCGAACGGCAGCCTGGACGGCGCCGGCCCGCTCGGCTGGGCGCCCGGCGCGGCGGTCACCGTGGTGATCGCGGCGGAGGGCTACCCGGCCGCGCCAGCGGGCGGCGACCGGATCGGCGGCCTGGCCGACGTTACCCGCGTGCCCGGCGCCTATGTGCTGCACGCAGGCACCTCCGCGGACGGGGCCGGCCTGCTGAGGTCGAGCGGCGGGCGGGTGCTCAACGTGCTGGGCACCGGCCGGGACCAGGCCGCCGCGCGCGCCGCCGCCTACCAGGCCGCCAGCCTGATCAGGATGCGCGGCGGCTGGTACCGGACCGACATCGCGGCGGAACGCGGATAGTGAGCTCCGCTCAGCGGCCCGGCCCGCGGCCGCGGGTCACCACCATCGAGCTGTTCTTCGACCTGGTCTTCGCCTTCACCCTGACCCAGCTCACCGCGCTGCTGGCGGACGACGCGACGCTGCCCGCGCTGGCCCAGGTGCTACTCATCTTCACCCTGATCTGGTGGATGTACGCGGGATACGCCTGGCTGACCAACGCCTGCCCGCCGACTGGCGCTGCCGAGCGGCTGCTGCTGCTCGTCGGCATGGCCGGCCTGCTCATTGCCGGGCTGGCGATCCCGGCCGGCTTCAGCCGGGACGGGGTGGCGCTCGGACTCGGCTACCTGGTCGTGGTGATCGTGCACGCCGCGCTGTACTTCCGGGTGAACAGGAACATCCTGCGGATCGCGCCGTTCAGCATCGCCTCGGCGCTGCTGATCATCGCCGCCGGGATCGTGTCCAGGCCCGCCGGGGCGCACCGGCCGGCCGCCTATGCGCTGTGGGTGCTGGCCGTCGTGGTCCAGCTCGGCTCGCCGCTGGTGGTGCATCCGGGCGGCCTGTTCAGCCTGCGGCCCGCGCACATCGTGGAACGGCACACCGCCCTGGTCATCGTCGCGCTCGGCGAGTCCGGCGCGGCCGTCGGGATCGGCGCGTCCCGGCTGGCCACTCGCGTCGGCGGGCTGACCGCCGAGCTGGTCGCGGTGTCGCTGCTCGGTCTCGCCCTGTCCGCGGCGCTCTGGTGGGCGCTGTTCGGCGGCAGCGAGGACGAGCGCGCCGAGCGGGCGCTGACCAGGGCCGGCCGCAGCAAGCGGACGGGGATGATCCTGAATGCCTACTTCTACGCGCACACCCCGCTGCTGCTCGGCATCGTCGCGGTCGCGGCCGGGATCGAGCAGGCGATCGCGCACACCGCGATCGCGCCGCCGGCCGGCCCGGCCGCTGCCGCGATCGCGCTGGCGGCGGGGACCGCGGCCGTGCTGGCCGGAGATATCGCCTTCCGGCGGCTGCTGGGCATCGGCCGGACCAGGGTGCGGATGGCCGCCGCGGCGGCGGCCGCGGCGACCGTCGGGGCCGGGCTGTCGGCCGGGCTGCCGGCCCAGCTGGCACTGCTCACCGCGATCCTCGCCGCCATGATCGTCGCGGAGCAGCGGCTGGAGCCGGCCGATGACGTTGCGGCAGGATAGACGGCATGATCGAGCGGTACACGCTGCCTGAGATGGGCCGGGTCTGGGGCGACGAGCACAAGTACGAGCTGTGGTGCCAGATCGAGGTGCTGGTGCTGGAAGCGCATGCCGCCGCCGGGACGGTGCCGGCCAGCAGCGTGGGCCCGGTGCGGGCCGCGCCGCCGCCGACGCCGCAGGCGGTCGCGGAACTGGAGGCGGTCACCGGCCACGACGTGATCGCGTTCCTGTCCGCGTGGGCGGACAACACCTCGCCGCGCGAGGCCGCCGCCTACGTCCATTTCGGGATGACCTCGTCCGACCTGCTGGACACGGCTCTGGCGCTGCAGCTGGCCGAGGCGACCGACCTGCTGGCCGCCAGGTGCACCGCGCTGGTCGCCGCGCTGCGCGAGCACGCGCTCGCGCACCGGGGCACCATCCGCGCCGGGCGCACGCACGGCATCCACGCCGAGCCGGACGTCTGGGGCCACCGGGTCGCCGACTTCGCGTTCGCCCTGGCGCGCTGCCGGGACCGGCTGCTCCGCGCCAGGACCGCGGTCGCCGTCGGCAAGCTGTCCGGGCCGGTCGGCACCTACTCCAATATCGACCCGGCGATCGAGACCCGGGTGCTCGGCCAGCTCGGCCTGCGGCCGGCCGACGTCGCGACCCAGGTGGTGTTCCGGGACGGGATCGCCGAATGGGTCAGCGTTCTGGCGCTGACCGCGACCGCCTGCGAGGCGGTCGCGCTGGAGGTGCGGCACGGCCAGCGGACCGAGGTGGCCGAGCTGGCCGAGCCGTTCGGGAAAGGCCAGAAGGGCTCGTCGGCAATGCCGCACAAGCGGAACCCGGTCGTCTCGGAGCGGATCTGCGGCCTGGCCAGGATCATCCGCGCCCAGGTCACCCCGGTGATGGAGGGGATGCCGCTGTGGCACGAGCGGGACATTTCGCACTCGTCCGCCGAGCGGGTGGCGCTGCCGGACGCCGCGATCGGCACCGATTACCTGCTGGCCCAGACCACCGGGCTGGTCACCGGGCTGGTCGTCGACGCGGCCCGGATGCGCGCTAACCTGGCGCAGACCCGGGGCCTGATCTACACCTCGGCGGTGCTGCTCGAGCTGGTCGCCGCAGGGATGTCCAGGGAAGACGGGTACGCGCTGGTGCAGGCCGCCGCGATGGACAGCTGGCAGCATGGCACGCAGTTCCGCGAGACGCTGCGCAAGCATGCCGCCGAGCGCGGCCAGCCGCTGGACGAGGCCCGGCTGGACGAGGCATGCCGCCCGGAGCGGTACGTGGCCAGGCTGGGGCCGGTCTTCGGCCGGCTGGAGCGGCTGACATGACGGCTGAGCGGGACCCGGCCGCGGGCCCGGCCCTGAAGCACCTGTACTCGGGCAAGGTCAGGGAGCTGTACGAGACCGCGGACGGCGTGCTGCTGCTAGTCGCCACCGACCGGATTTCCGCGTTCGACCACGTGCTGGACCCGCCGATACCGGACAAGGGGAGGATCCTCACCCAGCTGTCCCTCTGGTGGTTCAGGCAGCTCGCCGACCTGGTGCCGAACCACCTGGTGCAGGCGCCGGTGCCGGCCCAGTTCGAGGGCCGGGCGATGGCCTGCCGGCGGCTCGACATGGTGCCGGTGGAATGCGTGGCCCGCGGCTACCTGACCGGATCGGCGCTCGCTGACTACCGGCGGACGGGCAAAGTGTGCGGAATCTCACTCCCGCCCGGGCTCAGCGACGGCTCCCGGCTGCCCGAGCCGGTTTTCACCCCCGCCACGAAGGCGCCGCGCGGCGAGCACGACCTGAATATCCCGGCCGCCGTGGTAGCCGAGCAGGCCGGCCCCGCCGTTGCCGCTGAGCTGGAGCGGATCACCCTGCAGGTGTACCGGCGCGGCGCTGAACTGGCCGCCAGCAGGGGAATCATCGTCGCGGACACCAAGATCGAACTCGGTTTCGACGGTGCCGGCCGGCTGCTGCTCGCCGATGAGGTGCTCACCCCGGACTCGTCCAGGTTCTGGCCGGCCGACCAGTGGGCACCCGGCCGGAGCCAGCCGTCCTTTGACAAGCAGTACGTGCGCGACTGGCTGACCTCAGCCGACTCCGGCTGGCACCGCGACGGCCCGCTGCCGCCCCCGCCGCTACCCGCTGACGTGGTAGAACGCACCCGCCAGCGGTACATCACCGCGTACCAGCGGCTCACCGGCCGGCGCTGGGAATGACGACTGGCCGGGCCGGGTGCGTGACCGCAACGGGCTAAGCGGCTACGTTACGTAACACTGCGGGGATGGTCCGGGAACCTGGGGGCGGTGGGATACTGGACGGCACATGGACCGGGCCGCCCGCCTCTACCGGGCAGCCCGCCGCCTGGCCGGCCGCCGGCCAGGCCGCGTCCGGCCTCTGGCCAGGCGCCCGCACCCCGACCGACAGGAGCTCTGCCCCGATGAACACCGGTCCCGAGACTCGCTACCGCGTGCGTGGAGGCAACCAGCTGCAGGGCACGGTCTTCGTGCAGGGCGCCAAGAATGCCGCGCTCAAGATGATCGCTGCCTCGCTGCTGGCCGCCAAGGGCCGCACCGTGCTGCGGAACGTCCCGGCGATCGAGGACGTCCGCCGGGCCGTGGAGCTCGCCCAGGCGGTCGGCGCCGTGGTCAAGTTCCACGAGGCCGAGCGGACCCTGGTGGTCGATGCCTCCGAGCTGACCAGCCCGGTGCTGCCGGCCGAGATCACCCGCCAGTTCCGCGCGTCGGTCCTGTTCGTCCCCGCGCTGCTGCACCGGCTGGGCGAGGCGGTCATCGAGGGCATCGGCGGCTGCAACCTGGGCAGCCGCAACCTGGACTTCCATTACCGGGGCTTCGCCCGGCTCGGCGCCACGGTCGACCAGGGCGAGAGCCAGATCCGGATTAAGGCCGACCGGCTGCGCGGCGCCCACCTGTACCTGGACACGCCGTCGCATACCGGCACCGAGAACCTGATCATGGCGGCGTCGCTGGCGCCGGGCACCACGGTGATCGACAACGCTGCGCTCGAGCCCGAGGTACTGGACGTGATCGCGTTCCTGACCAAGATGGGTGCCCATATCACCGGCGGCGGCACCGGGTTCGTGACGGTCCGCGGGGTCAGCGAGCTGCGGGCGGTCGAGCACACGGTGATGCCGGACCGGATCGACGCGGCGGTGTTCGCGATGGCCGCCGCCATCACCGGCGGCGAGCTCAGCCTGGTCGGGGCGTCGCTGGAGCATTTCGGCGTGGTCCGCTGGAAGCTGGAGCAGATGGGCGTGGAGTTCGCCACCCAGGGCGCCATCCTGCAGGTCCGCAGGGACCGGCAGCTGCGCCCGATCAACGTGATCACCTCGCCGTATCCGGGCTTCGCCACCGACCTGCAGTCGCCGATCATGGCGCTGAGCTGCCTGGCGGACGGCACCAGCTACATCAGGGAAACCATTTTCGACGGGCGTTACACGCTGGTGGGCGAGCTCAACAAGCTCGGCGCGAAAGTCGAGGTGGACGGCAGCGTGGTGCTCGTGCACGGCCCTTCGGTGCTGAAGGGGACCGAAGTGACCGCGCATGACCTGCGCACCGGCATCGCGCTGGTGCTGGCCGGGCTCGCGGCCGAGGGGGAGACCATCGTGTCGCCCGGCTATCTGATCGACCGCGGGCACTCCGCGGTGGCCGCCCGGCTGAGCACGCTCGGCGCGGACATTACCGCGGAGATCATCGGCTAAAGCCGCCGGCCCGGGCGCTGTCGTCCCCGCATTGACCCGGCTCCGGCCTTTCCGCCGGCGATTCGCACTCCGCCGATAGCGCTTGTCACCAGAACACCCGATAATTACCTCTTTCAGAGATACTCCCGATGCGCTACGAAATGAGAGGCCGGGAAATCTCGCGGCGCCAGCTGCTGAGGATGGGACGGGATATGGCGCGAGTCGCAAGCCGGAACGCTGCCACCGGGCATGATTCCGGGTGACCAGCACACCGAACGCGTCCGGCGAGCTGACGATCGGCATCGTCGGGCCTTACGACCTCGTCGAGAGGATCATGCTGACCGGGCCGGCCGCAGCCGGCCCGCCGGGCCAGGCCGGCCACGGGCCGCTGCCGGCCAGGCGGCTGGTCGCCGCCGCTTACCGGGACGAGCAGGAGGCGCCGGAGAAGGTGCTGCGGCTCGGTGCCGGGATCGACGTCTGCCTGTTCGCCAGCCGGGTGTCGCAGGAATACGCGCAGCGGGCAGGCGTCCTCACCAGGCCGGCCACCTGCGTCCCGGTCGGCGGCAGCGCGCTCTACGCCGCCCTGCTGCGGGCCAGCCTGGGCGAGCCGCGGCCGGATCTGGCCAGGGCCAGCGTGGACGTGCTTGACCGGGCCGAGGTCGATGAGGCATACGGCGAGATCGGGCTGCCGGCCGGGGACGTGCAGGTGCACCCGGAACCGGGCAGCGCGGCCGCGCTTGCCTCGTTTCACGAGCGGCTGTGGCGCCGCGGCCAGACGTCCGCGGCCTTCACCTGCCTGACGTCGGTGGCCAGCAAGCTGTCCGCCGCGCGGGTGCCGGTGTTCGCGCTGCGGCCGACGCCGGGCGCGGTCCGCTCGGCGCTGCGCACCGCGGCGCTGCTCGGCTGGTGCCGCAGGCTCGAGGACGCGCAGCTCGCGGTGGCCGTGGTCGAGGTGCCGACGTTACGGGACGCCGCGCCCCGGCGGGGCGTGCCCCGGCAGTCCCGGGAGGAACTGCGGCTGACCGTGAACCGGTTCCTGGTGCAGGAGGCGCAGCGGATCCAGGCGACGGTGAGCCCGACCGGCGAGCACAGCTTCCTGGTCGTGGCGACCCGCGGCTCGATGGCGGCGGCCACCCAGGGGTTCCGGGAGCCGCCGTTCATCGAGCGGGCCCGGGCGGAGCTCGGCGTCGGCCTGGAGGCCGGCGTGGGCCTCGGCCGCACCGCGCAGGAGGCCGAGGCGCATGCCAGGGCCGTGCTGGTGAGGACGCCGGCCGGGCCGGGCGCCCCGGGCGGCCGGAACTTCGCGCTGGACGCCGGCGGGCACGCCCTGGTGCCGGCGCCGCGGCAGCCGGCCGGGGCCGCGGGCAGCCTGCGCGGCCTGGACACGCTGGCCCGGCTGGCGGGCAGGCTGCCGCCCAGCCCGGCCGGGCTGGCGGTGGACGCGGAGACCGCGAGCCGGCTGCTGTCCGTCACGCCGCGGACGGCCCGGCGGCTGCTGCACACGCTGGCCGAGGAGGGCCTGGCCTGGCCGTTGCCGCCGAGCCGGACGCCGCAGCCCGGCCGCCCCCGCCAGTTCTACCGGCTGGTGGTGGAAAAGCTGGACCGCGAGCCGCCGGGCTAGCCGTCGTAGCGGCTGATCACCGACTGGCCGAACCTGGCCATCTCCTCGCGCTGCGGTGAGAACTGCAGCAGCATCAGCCCGACGCCCGCCTGCTGGTAGGCCCGGAGCCGGTCGATGATCTGGTCCGGGGTGCCGATCAGCCCGCTGCGCAGGCCCCGGTTGGAGACGCTGTACTCCTCCACCGAGACTCGCGACTCCAGCTGCGAGCCCTCGACGAAGTCCTGGTAGGAGGCATAGGCCTCCGGCGAGGAGCGGACGTTGAGTATCCGGTCGAGCTCGGCCTGGGCCGCGGCCTCGGTGTCCCGGCAGATCACGTACCCGGACACGCCGAACATCAGCGGCGGCGGCCGGCCGCGGCCCGGCGGGAGCTCAGGTCGGCGACCTTGGCCGCGATGACCTCCGGCGCGTCGCCGTGCATCACGTAGGCGTCCGCCTGCGCGGCGATCACCTCCTTGGCCTTCGGCGACTCGCCGCCCATGTAGACGTCCGGCAGCGCGGGTGGCTTCGGCTCGCAGATCGCGCCGTCGAGCCGGTACAGCGGGCCGTCGTGCGTCACGGTGTCCTCGCGCAGCAGCCGGGTCACCACGTCCAGCCACTCCTGGGTGCGCGCGTAGCGGGCGTCGTGCACGTCGAACGGCGCGCCGTACTGCGCCGCCTCGTCCTTCCACCAGGACGACACCACGTTCAGCGACAGCCGCCCGGGGGCGATCACGTCCAGCGTGGACAGCGCCTTGGCGGTCAGCGCCGGCGAGTGGTAGTTGGGCCGGACGGCGAGCATCAGCTCAAGCCGCTGCGTCACCGCGGCGATGGCCGGCGCGACCGTCCAGCAGTCCAGCGACGGCGCCCGGTGGCCCTTGATGTCGTTCAGGTTCAGCTCGGCGATCAGGCTCAGCTCGAAGCCGTGCTGCTCGCTTTCGGTGGCCAGAATCCCTGATGTACGGCCAGCCGATGGACATGCCCTCGTCCGGGACGTTACGCAGCCAGCCGCCGAAAATCGGCATCCAGTACCCGAACCGCATCAGGAGTTCCCTCTTTCCTTCTCGCTCGCCAGCAGGCCGCCGAGGAACCCGGCCACCGCGGGCAGCGCCGCGCGGGGCGCGGCTGCCTCGATGGCGGCGCTGTAGTTGGTGGTGGTGTTGACGTCGTAGGTGACGAGCCGGCCGTCTGCCGTCTCGATGAACTCGAACCCGGCGATCTCGATGCCCTGGTCGCGGGCGAACTCCAGGTACCGCCCGATCACCGGGTGATCGAAGCCGGCCCGCAGCGCGAACAGCCCGTCGCCCGGCGGCTGGCCGATCGCGCAGGCGTCGGCCGGGCAGAGCTGGAAACCGCCGCGGGCGGTGTCAGCCGTGATCGCGTAGATAAACTCGCCGCCCACCAGCTCTACCCTGGTTATTAACGGCTGGGCGGCGCGCAGGTACTCCTGCAGCAGGGTCACCCCGTCGGCCGGTGCCTGGTAGCCCGGCGAGGACAGGTACGCGTCGAACTCGTCGTGGCTGGCGAACAGCCGCACGCCGAGGCCCTTGCCGCCCTGGTTGTGCTTGCCGATGAACGGGACCGGCAGCTTCCTGGCCGCCGCGGGCAGCTCGGCCTGGCCGGCTACGGCCAGCGTCCGCGGCACGTCGAAGCCCGCCGCGCGCAGCGCGGTCAGCTGATCCACCTTGCTCATCTCCAGCTCGAGCACCCGGCGCCCGTTCACCACCCGGCGGCCATGCGACTCCAGCCAGCAGAGCAGGCCGCGGGTCAGGTCCTTCGCGTGCGGGTGCCCCCTGGTGTGCGCGGAAGCGCTCATCCGGGACCAGAACACCCCGTCCGGCGGCACCGCGCCGAGATCGAGCACCCCGTCGCCGGCCAGCCACTGCTCGTGCGGCACGCCCGCGGCGTCAAACGCCGCCGCCAGCGGCGCGTACCAGCCGGGGTTCTCGTGGATCACGTAGACCTTCACCGGGCCAGCGTAAGCGAGATCACCGCGAGCCAGGATCATCCCTGATGGCGGGGCCGGCACCGGGGGATCCGTTAAGAATCCGAAGGCAGCTAGTGGCGGCGCGGGTGCTCGCGCGCGACGGCCAGCAGGGCGTCGTTGGCCTCCTCGTCGCCGACCGAGATCCGCGCGCCCTCGGCGCCGAACGGGCGGATGCTGATCCCCCGGCGCTCGCAGGCGGCGGCGAAATCGGCGGTGTCGTCACCGAGCGGCAGCCAGACGAAGTTGGCCTCGGTCGGCGGCACCGTCCAGCCCTGCGCGAGCAGCTCGCCGCGGACCCGGTCGCGCTCCTTCACCACCGCGTCCACCCGGTCCAGCAGCTCGCCCTCGGCGGCCAGCGAGGCGATGGCGGCGGCCTGCGCGATGGCGTTCACGGTGAACGGCAGCATCGTCTTGCGGGCGGCGGCGGCCACCGGCCCGTGCGCCACCATGAAGCCGACCCGCAGCCCGGCCAGCCCGTACGCCTTGGAGAACGTGCGGAGCACGGCGACGTTGGGCCGGTCTCGGTACAGGCTGATCCCGTCCGGCACGTCGCTGTCCCTGACGTACTCGCGGTAGGCCTCGTCGAGTATCACCAGGCAGCCGGGCGGCACCCGGTCCAGGAACGCCGCCAGCGCGGCCCGGTGCACGACCGTGCCGGTCGGGTTGTTCGGGTTGCAGACGAAGATCATCCTGGTCTCCGCGGTGACCGCGGCGGCCATCGCTTCCAGGTCGTGTGCCTGGTCGCTGAGCGGCACCCGCACCGAAACCGCGCCGGCCAGGTCGACCAGCAGCGGATAGGCCTCGAACGAGCGCCAGGCGTAGATGATCTCCGCGCCCGGCTCGCCGACCGCCTCCAGCAACTGCCCGGTCACCCCGACCGAGCCGCAGCCGACCGCGACGTGCGCGGCCGGCACCCCGAACCGGCTGGCGATCGCGTCGGTCAGCGCCGCCGCGCCGTTGTCCGGGTACCGGTGGACCTGCCCGGCCGCGGCGGCGATGGCCTCGACGACCGAGGGCAGCGGGCCGAACGGGGACTCGTTGGACGAGAGCTTGAACGACCTGCCGTCCGGCCCGGCCGGGCTGCGGCCCGGCTGGTAGGGCGCGAACTGGTCCAGGATCGAGCGGAAGCGGGGGGAGCTTTCGGACACCGTTGTCCTCCTGGGCTTGTCCTGGCGCTTTTCCAGGCTACTCGCCGGGCCGGGTTTCGAGCGCCGCGGCGAACGCGGCCAGCAGGAAGTCACTGAACAGGACGAAGCGGGCCTCTTCCGGCAGCGGGCCCGGCTGGCCCGACGCGGCGGCGGTGACGGCGCGGACAGCGACCCGGGCGGCGTCGCCGGCCGGCCAGCCGTAGGCCCCGGCGGAGATCGCCGGGAACGCCACCGTCCGCGCGCCGAGCCCGGCGGCCACCCGGAGCGACTCGGTGTAGCACGACGCCAGCACCGCCGAGCGGTCCTGCCCGGCGGCGTAGACGGGGCCGACGGTGTGAATCACCCACCGGGCGGGCAGGTCGCCAGCGGTCGTCGCGACCGCCTGCCCGGCCGGCAGGCCGTCCGGATACTGGCCGGCCCGCAGCGCCCGGCAGGCCGCGATGATCGCCGGGCCGCCGCGGCGGTGAATCGCGCCATCGACGCCGCCGCCGCCGAGCAGCGACGAGTTCGCTGCATTGACGATCGCGTCGACCCGCTGAACGGTGATGTCGCCGGGGATAGCTAACAGCCGCATCCGCCGAGCCTAGCCCGGGGCCGGAGGCTGGGCCCTACTCAAGGCTTACCCGCGCGGGTAAAGTAGCGCCGTGAACCGGCTCGGCGAACTCGAACGCGCCATCATGGACGTGCTCTGGGAATCACCCGAGCCGCTGACGGTCCGCCAGGTCAGCGCGCAGCTGACCGAGCGTGACCTGGCGCACACCACCGTGATGACAGTGCTCGACCGGCTGGCCAAGAAGGGTTTCGCGCGGCGCGGGCGGGACGGCCGGGCGTGGCGCTACCGCGCGGCGGAGAGCCGGGAGGCGTATGTCACCGAGCTCATGCTGAACGCGCTTGACCAGACTGGTGACCGGCAGGCGGCGCTGGCCCGCTTCGTCCGCAGCGTGTCCGGCGCGGAAGCCCGGGCCCTGCGCCGGGCGCTGGAGGCACTTGACCGCCCGGCCCTGGCCAGCCCGGCAGCGCCGGATCCAGGCGGTGCGGCAGATCCCGCAGAAGCCGCCGCCGAAGGCTGACCGGCGGTGCCTCCCGCAGTCCTGATCCTCGCCGTGGTCGCCGCGGGCAGCGTCCAGGCCGCTTCCGCGCTTGCCTCGGCTAGCTGGCCCGGGCGGTCCCCGGCCGCGGCGATCCTGCTCTGGCAGGCGCTGGGGCTCGGCTGGGGCCTCGCCGCGGTCGGCACGCTGGCCGGGCTGGGCGCGCTCGGCGCCCGGCCGGCCACCGGGCCGGCCGCCGCGGCGCACCAGGGAGTGATCCGGGCGGCGCTGGCGGTCGCGGCGGACATGCTGCGCGGCACGGCGTTCCGGCCCCGGCGCCGGCCTGCTCGCCGACCTGAGGCTGGCGTCGGTGGCCGCCGCGCTGGTGCTGCTCGCGCTGCTCTGCTGGGTGCTGCTGGCCGCGTTCGCGGCGGTGCTGCGCGCCCGGCGGCGGCAGCGGGATCTGCTCACGCTGCTGGCGCACGGCGACCCGAAGGTACCCGGCGCGCTCGTGGTCGATCATCCGGCGGCGGCCGCGTACTGCGTGCCCGGTCTCCGCTCCCGGATCGTGATCAGCGCGGGCACCCTGGAGCTGCTGGACCAGGCCGAGCTGGCCGCCGTCCTCGCGCACGAGCGGGCTCATTTGCGGGAGCGGCATGACCTGGTGCTGCTGCCGTTCGCCGCGCTGCTGCGCGCGTTCCGCTGGTCCGTGGTCGCCCGCCGGGCCGAGAGCGCGGTGGCGCTGCTGGTCGAGATGCTCGCCGACGATCACGCGCTGCGGCATCGGCCGGCCAGGGAACTGGCGACGGCGCTGATCCGGGTCGGCGCGGCCGGATCACCGGTGCCGTCCGGCGCGCTCGCCGCCGCCAGCAGCGGCCGTCCGGCCGGTGACAGCGGTGACAGCGGCGACAGCGGCGATGTGGCGGTCCGCGTTGCCCGGCTGCTGCGGCCGGCGCCCGGGCTGTCCGCGGCCGCCCGCGCGCTGGTCTGTGCCGGGGCCGGCCTGCTGGTCGCGGTTCCGGCTGCGCTCCTGCTCACGTCCTTCTGAGCACCGGACCGGTCCGGATACCGGGCATCGATCCGGGCCGGGCGGTGCCGCGGCTAGCCCGTGATGCGGATCCGGAGACGGCGGAAGCCCCGGCCCTTGTTCTCGATCTTGACGACCTCGATCCGGCCGATCTGGCTGGTGGTGGCCACGTGCGTGCCGCCGTCGGCCTGCTGGTCGAGCCCCACGATGTCGATGATCCGCACCTCGGGAACGTCCGGCGGTACCAGGTTGATCGCGGTACGGATGATGTCCGGAATGGCGAAGGCCGCTGCCCGCGGCAGCACCCGGACGTCAATACGCCGCCCGGCGGCGATCTCCTTGTTGCAGGCCGACTCGACCGTCTCCTTGAACCCGGGCGGCACCTCGGGCAGGTCGAAGTCCATCCTGGCCGCATAGGGCTCCATGTTGCCGCCGGTGACCAGCGAGCCGAAGTCCCTGAACACGACGCCGCAGAGCACGTGCAGCCCGGAATGAGTGCGCATCAGCGCGGTCCGCCGCTCGTCCGCCACCGCGCCGCGCACGGCCGTGCCCGGCGGCGGGACCGGATCGCCGTCGGCCGGGATCAGGTAGAGATCGTCGCCCTTCCGCACTCCCGCGATGCTGGTCTGCACGCCGCCCCAGAGCAGCACGCCGTGATCCGGCGGCTGGCCGCCGCCGCCAGGATAGAAGGCCGACCGGTCGAGCACGATCCCGTCCGGCGACGCCGCGAGCACCACGGCATCCCATTCGCGCAGGGTCTGGTCGGCTAGCTCAAGCCGGTGCGTTCGCCACTGGGTCTCGCTCACGGGCCATGAGCCTAGTGCGTCAGCTACCAGGGGCCGTACGGGCCCTGCCGGGTCGACCCGCCGTTGAATCCCCTGACCCGGGGCCGGACGTCGGTGAGATAGACCGCTGCCGCGACGAAGGCGGCCACGGACAGGATGCCGATGGCCGCGAAGCCGGTACTTGCCGCGGTGCCCAGGCCGATCGCGGTCGCGACGCCAAGGATGATCAGCCACAGCGGCTTGGTCTGCTTGCTTGCCGCCACGAACGCCTGGGAAGGCCGGCGGAGAGCGTCGATGAAGGCCCATGCCTCGACAATGAAGGCGGCTATCGCCAGCACCTCGAAGAGCCAGCTAAGCGCCGAGTACGCGCCCGGGTTGCTGAAAATCACGATGTCAGGCTATCGGCTGGCGGCCGGGCTCGGAACCATCCGCTCCGCGCCGGCCGGCTTCATCGGCAGGCCCGGCGTCGTCGGCAGGCCCGGCGTCGTCGGCCAGCCCGGCGTCGTCGGCGGCATCCGCGGCAGCGGCCAGCACCGCCTCCTTGCGGAACGCCTCGTAGAGCTCGATCAGCATCTGCTTCTGCCGCTCCGTCAGGTCGGGATCAGCGAGTACCACGCTCGGGACGCTGACGTCCGGCCGGTCTTCCAGGAGCCGGGACTGCGCGTTCAGCGCCTCGGCCGAGATCCGCAGGCCCTTCGCGATCTGCTGCAATAGCTCCGCGCTCGGCTTGCGCAGGCCCCGCTCGATCTGGCTCAGATTCGGATTGGACACTCCGGTGATCTGGGCGAGCTGCCGGATGGAGAGCTTGGCCTGTTCGCGCTGCTCGCGAACGAAGCTTCCTATCGAGTTGACGATTGGCGGGCTCATTCCTCCAGTCTCGCCACCGCTGCCGCCGCTGGCAAACTCGGTGGCAACCGCTCATGCCATCGAGTCTCGCTGGCCACATTGGCCGCGCCGGTCAGGTCACCGCCCACGGGCCAGCACCGCCGTGTGGCAACTCCTGGCCGCCGCACGCATTCCGCTCCGCGGCCAGCTCAGCACCGCAGGCCAGCGGCGCCACGGCCACCCGCCACGCGGCCAGCCCGCCCGGCCCAGCCCGCCACCGGCAAGGCCGCACCGGCACGCCAACTGGCCAACTGGATAGGCTCGGGCCGTGCCAAAGCTGCAGCGGCTGCATCCCGGCCATGCCCCGGCGGTCCTGGCCTTCGAACTGGCAAACCGCTCCTACTTTGCCGCCGCCGTCTCCGACCGCGGCGAGGAGTTCTTCGACCAGTTCCCCGAGCAGCACAGCGCCATGCTGGCCGAGCAGGAGGCCGGCGCCGGCGCCTACTACGTGCTCGTCGCCGAAAACGGCTCAGTCCTGGGCCGGTTCAACCTGTACCGCTTTGAGGACGGCACTGCCGAACTCGGCTACCGGGTCGCGCAGCACGCCGCCGGCCGCGGCCTGGCCACCGCGACCGTACGGGAACTGTGCCGGCTGGCGGCGGCCCGGCACGGGCTGCGCACGCTCCGGGCTGCCACCTCCCGCGATAACACCGCGTCCCAGAAGGTGCTGACCAAGGCCGGATTCGTGCCGGTCGGCCCGGCCGATCCGGCCCACATCGGCGGTAAGCAAGGCACCTGGTACCAGCGCGACCTGACCGCCGGCGACGCGCCGCAGCAGCGTGCTGCGGCAAGGGACCAGGCTGGCACCTGACTCGCCGCAACCGGCCGGCCACGACCACCAGCGGCAGGCCGCCCGAAACAGGGCATGTGACGATCTACGGCCGGAGAACCAGTCGCTTCGGCCGGCCGGCGAATCTCAACGGCTGTCACTAGCCATCAGCGGCTGTCACTACCCGCCCGGGCTTGCGGGCGCCGGACACGCCCAGCATGGCGCGGGCCTGATCCGGTGTCATCGCGGGCCGCTGGGCCAGCCCGGCGAGCGCGGCCGCGCGCTCGACCAGTTCGGCGTTGCCGGTCACCAGGCGGCCGCGGGCGAACGAGATGGTGTCCTCCATCCCGACCCGCAGGTGGCCGCCCGCCGAAAGCGCGGCGAACAGCACCGGCACTGACGTCCTGCCGACGCCGGTCGCCGACCAGGTCGCGCCCGGCGGCAGCGCGGCCACCGCCTGGACCAGCTGCGTGGCGCTGCCCGGCATCCCGCCCGGCACCCCCATCACCAGGTCGCAGTGCACATGCCCGCCGTGCGGCGGACCAAGCTCATCAAGCAGCCGGTGCAAGGTAGCCACCTGGCCCATGTCGAACAGCTCGAATTCGGGCACCACGCCGAGTTCCTTCGTCCTGGCGTAGAGCTGCCGGATGAACGGCCAGGGGTTGGCGAACACCTCGTCGCCGAAGTTCACCGTGCCGCAAGTGAGCGAGCACGCGTCCGGTCCGGCGTCCAGCACGGCGAGGCGCGGGCCGAAGCCGTCCGTAACCGCCCCGCCGGTGGACAGCTGGATGATCAGGTCGGTGCCTTCCCGCAGGGCCTGGACCGTGTCGGCCAGCCTGCCGGGATCCAGCGTCGGGCGCGCGTTCTCGTCCCTGATATGGACGTGGATCACCGCGGCGCCCGCGGCCCTGCACTCCTTCGCGGTCGTGACCAGCTCGTCCAGGGTCACCGGCAGTGCGGGCACCGAGGCCTTGTCCGACTCGGCGCCGGTCGGGGCAACGGTGATGAGCGTGCCTTCCCGGTCAGGCATGGCAAGATCCGGGCCGGCCCGTGCTGTCTGGCGTCATGAACGGAAGAATGCCTTCTCATGCGAGTTGTGGTCCAGCGGGCAAGTACCGCGAGCGTCGAGGTTACCGGGAAGATCGTCGGCTCGCTGGCCCGGCCGGGCCTCGTGGTGCTCGTCGGGGTGACCTACGCGGACACCGCCGCGGTCGCGGCGGCACTTGCCCGCAAGATCTACCATCTCCGCATCCTGCAAGGTGAGCGGTCCTGCGCGGATACGGGGGCGCCGCTGCTAGTGATCAGCCAGTTCACGCTCTACGCGGAGACCGCCAGGGGGAGGCGGCCGACCTGGCAGGCGGCGGCGCCGCGGCCGGTCGCCGAGCCGCTGGTCGGCGCGTTCGCCGCCGCGCTGCGCGGTCTCGGCGCTGAGGTGCAGACCGGCGTGTTCGGCGCAGACATGAAGGTCATGCTGGTCAACGATGGTCCCGTGACGCTGATCCTGGAGGCGTAGCCGGCGCCAGCGGGCCGTACTGGCCGAGATGGTGCCGGGTGAAGGCGAGCGCCTCGGCCAGGTCCGCCTGGCGCTCCTCGCCGGCCAGCGCACGCCGCGTGTTTACCTCAAGCACCACCACGCCGGCATAGCCGGTGGCCCTGAGCCGCTGCAGCAACTCCGCGCACGGCTGGCCGCCCCGGCCCGGCACCAGGTGCTCGTCCGGCAGGCCGGCCTTCGTGCCGTCAGCCATGTGCACGTGCGCCAGCCTGGGACCCAGGTCAGTGGCCATCGCCATGGCATCGGAACCCGACACGGCGGTATGCGACAGATCCAGCGTCGCGTGCCGGCAGTCGAGCTCGACCGGATTCCAGTGCGGCGCGTAGGCGGCCACCTCGGTGCCGCGCGCGCGCAGCGGGTACAGGTTCTCCACCGCGAACATCACGTCGGTTTCCTCGCTCATGCTGGCCAGCCCGGCCTCGAACTCCCGCGCGTACTCCCGCTGCCAGCGGAACGGCGGATGCAGCACGACGACCCGCGCGCCCAGCTTCTCAGCCGCCTCCCTGGCCCGGTTCAGCTTGCCCCACGGCTCCCGGCCCCAGACCCGCTGGGTAACCAGCAGGCACGGTGCGTGCACCGCCAGCACGGGAACCTGGTGGTAGTCCGACAGCCTGCGCAGGACCTCCACGTCCTGGCTGATCAGGTCAAGCGAGACCATGACCTCCACGCCGTCATAGCCGAGCCTGGCGGCCGTCTCGAAAGCGTCCGGCGTCCGCTCGGGAAAGACCGAGGCACTGGATAGTGCCACCAGCGCACCCGAAGCCGGTGCAATGCGGCCCAAGGCGTCTCCCCTACTGTCCAGATCCGCTCCAGCCTGCGATATCCGCGTGGCCAGCCTATGCCGGCCTGGGCTGCGCGTGCGCCCTGCGCGCGCCCCAGCAGCAAGCCAGCACTGTCGGCACCGGCCGCTACTGTGCCAGCCATGGGAAAACCAGCTGCCGCCGTGCTCTACCAGTGCTCGGAATGCGGCTGGCGGAGCATGAAGTGGGCAGGCCGGTGCGGCGAGTGCCAGGGCTGGGGCACGGTCACCGAGGCCCGCGTTCCGGCACCGGGGCGGGCGGGCCTGCGCTGGCCGGACGGGGCCGGGCAGCCGGCCTTTTCCGGATCAGCCGCCGCCGTGCCGATCACCGATGTGGATGCCAGCAGCGCCGGCGCGCGGCCGACCGGCCTCGACGAGCTTGACCGGGTGCTGGGCGGCGGCCTGGTGCCCGGCGCGGTGGTGCTGCTGGCCGGCGAGCCTGGCGTCGGCAAGTCCACCCTGCTGCTTGAGGCGGGCGCGCTCGCCGCCGGGGCCGGGCCGGTCCTGTATGTCACCGGCGAGGAGTCGGCTGCGCAGGTACGGCTGCGCGCTGACCGGATCGGGGCCATCAGCGATCAGCTTTACCTCGCCGCGGAGACCGACCTGTCCGCTGTCCTCGGCCATGTCGACGCGGTCCGCCCCGGCCTGCTGATCGTCGACTCGGTGCAGACCATCAATGCGGCCGGCGTGGACGGCGCGCCCGGCGGGGTTACCCAGATCCGCGAGGTGACCGCCGCCCTGATGGAGGTGGCGAAGCAGCAGACGCTGACCACGGTGCTCGTCGGGCACGTGACCAAGGACGGCTCGATAGCCGGGCCGCGCGCGCTGGAGCACCTTGTTGACGTCGTGCTGCATTTCGACGGCGACCGGCACTCGCAGCTCCGGATGGTGCGCGCGCTGAAGAACAGGTTCGGCCCCACCGACGAAATCGGCTGCTTCGAGCTGGGCGAGTACGGCCTGATCGGGCTGGCCGATCCGAGCGGGCTGTTCCTCTCCCAGGCGCACGGCCCAGTACCCGGCACGTGCGTGACGGTGGCCCTGGAGGGCCGCCGTCCGCTGGTCGCCGAGGTGCAGACGCTGGTCTGCGCGTCGACCGCGGACCTGGCCCGGCGGGTGACATCCGGCCTGGATGCCGCGCGGGTGGGCATGGTGCTTGCCGTCCTGCAGCGGCGGGCCCGCGTGCCGATCGGCAAACAGGATGTCTACGCCGCGACCGTGGGCGGAGTCAGGCTTACTGAGCCTTCCGTGGATCTGGCCGTCGCGCTGGCGGTAGCCAGCGCGACATCGGATCTCGAGCGTGCCCCCGCACCTGGTCGCCATCGGCGAGGTCGGCCTGGCCGGCGAGATCCGCCGGGTCCCCGGGATACAGCGGCGGCTGGCCGAGGCTGAGCGGATGGGTTTCCGCACCGCGATCGTCCCGCGTGGTTCGGGCGGGCTCCCCGCGGCCGGCGCTGGCCGAACGGCAGGCCGTGCCGCGGGCACCGGCAACGGCGCCAGCCCGGCCCGGGCGGCCGACGGCCCGCTGGTTGACGTCAGGGAGGCCGCCGACATCCGGGAGGCGCTCGCCGCGGCCCTGGGCCAGTAGCCGGCGGCCAGGTCCGCCCGGTGCGCCAGTAGCCGGCGGCTGCTCCTGAGCCGCCGATAGAGTGGATGCGTTCAGTAGTCCCTCATCCCCGGGGGTTCAGTGCCTACAGCTAGCCAGGGCCGAGACGAGCGCCGCCGGGCAGCCCTCACGGCACTTGCGCCGGGGACGGCCCTGCGGGAGGGCCTGGAGCGGATCCTGCGAGGAAATACCGGCGCGCTGATCGTGCTCGGGTATGACCAGGTGGTCGCGGGCCTGTGCTCAGGCGGGTTCGAGCTCAAGGTCCCGTTCTCGGCGACCCGCCTGCGCGAGCTGGCCAAGATGGACGGCGCGATCGTGCTCGACTGCGCCGCTGACAACATCGTCCGGGCCGCCGTGCACCTGATGCCGGATCCCGCCCTGCCGACGGACGAGGCGGGGACGCGGCACCGGACCGCGGAGCGGGTCGCGCGGCAGACCGGATACCCGGTCGTGGCCGTGAGCAAGTCGATGCGGACCATCGGCCTGTTCATCGACGGCACCAGGCACGTGCTGGAGGACTCCGTCGCCATCTTGTCGCATGCCAACCAGGCCCTGGGGACGCTGGAGAGATACCGGCTCCGGCTCGACGAGGTCTCCGGCGCGCTGTCCGCCCTGGAAATCGAGGATCTCGCGACGGTCCGGGACGTTACCGCCGTGGCGCAGCGCCTGGAGATGGTGCGCCGTATCGCCGCCGAGATCGAGGGCTACATGGTGGAGCTTGGCACCGGCGGCAGGCTGCTCGCGCTGCAGCTCGACGAGCTGGTAGCGGGCACCACAACCGAACGCGAACTGCTCGTGCTCGACTACGTGCCCGCGGCCGGCCGCGCCCGCGGGCAGGCGATGGACACCGTGCTCGCGGATCTGGGCAGGCTGTCCCCTGACGAGCTGCTCGATGTCACGAAGGTGGCCGCCACGCTGGGACTCGGCGAGCCTTACCCGCTCGACCACCCGGTCAGCCCGCACGGGTACCGGCTGCTCGCCAAGGTGCCGCGGCTGCCACGGCTCGCGGTCGAGCGGCTGGTCGAGCATTTCGACGGGCTGCAGAAGCTGCTCGCGGCCAGCGTCGAGGATCTGCAGCAGGTGAGCGGCATCGGCGAGTCCCATGCCCGGGGCATCCGGGAAGGCCTTTCCCGGCTGGCCGAGTCGTCGATACTCGAGCGCTACGCATAACTCCCGGTCACCGGATCCGGAAGATCTCCCGGTTGCTGGCGAGCGGCCCGCTGGTCACGGTTGCGGTGTACATCCCGGCGGGCACCGCGGCCCTCGCCAGCCTGCAGCCAGGCGACGAGGTCCGGCGGTCCCAGGCAATTGACAGCACCGTGGGTACCCCCCTGACCAGGTCGGTGAAGAGCGATTTCCGGCCCTGGGGGCAGTCGGCCGAGCTCCAGACCCGGTCCCGGCCCGCCCGGATCACCAGCGCCAGGGACCTGGCGCCCACGTTGAAGGTGCAGGTCCTGCCTTTGGTGGATACCACGTCCACGTCGAATACCGGCCTGGCGTGCGCCGGGTAACTGACCTGGCTGGCGAACAGGCTGAGCACGACGTTGCCGCTGGCGCAGGCCCGCGGACTGCCGCGGCCGCGGCCATGCCGGGCCGGCCGGGCCGGCCCGGCCGGCCGCTTCGGCGGCGTGCGCCCCTTCGGCCGCGATGGCCGCCTGGCCTTGCGTCCCGGATGCGGGCCGGCCGCGCGATGGTGCTTTCCGGCCGGATGATGCCCGGCCGGCCCGGACGGCGTGGCAGACGGCGCGGCAGTCGGCGCCGCGGACGGCCGCCCGGCTGGCTGGCCGCCGCTCCCGGACGGCCGGCCACCGCTTCCGGCCGGCCGGTGCTGGTGGCCGGTGACCACGCTGGCGGCCGGCCTCATCGTTTTCACCCCGCCGATCGCCCCGGAGACCGACCAGGCCAGCAGCGCGAAGATCGCCAGGCCGCCGACCAGGGCGAAGAACCGCCGCCGCCAGTAGGTAGCCGCCAGCCTCTCTTCCTTTTTCTTGTAACGGAAAGTAATATCCCCCATGCCCTGAGTATGCAAGAGCCGTACCTTCGCCAGACGCCGACCCGCCGGCCCCTTGCCATGGCATTACCGCAGGTCGCAGTACTTGCGCGGGATGCCAGTTTCGGTCCGGCCCGGTGGCTGTGCCAGGATCGGCCCCGTCATGGAGAACGGGTACCTGGCGCCGGTGCTGAGCTGGTACGCCTCGCATGCGCGGGAACTCCCCTGGCGGCAGCCCGGCGCGTCGCCCTGGGCAATCCTGGTCAGCGAGGTCATGCTGCAGCAGACGCCGGTGGCGCGCGTGCTGCCCGCCTACCACGCATGGCTGGCCCGCTGGCCGACCCCGCGGTCGCTGGCCCGGTGCGCGCCGGGCGAGGCGGTGCGGCAATGGGGCCGGCTTGGCTACCCGCGCCGCGCGCTCCGGCTGCATGCCGCCGCCCGGATCATCACCGAGCAGCACGCGGGCCGGGTGCCGGCCGACCTGCCCGCGCTGGCAGCGCTGCCCGGCATCGGCGGCTACACCGCCGCCGCGGTCGCCAGCTTCGCCTTCGGGCAGCGGCACGCGGTGCTCGACACGAACGTCCGCCGGGTGCTCGCCCGGCTGGTGCGCGGCCAGGAGTTCCCGCCGCGCGCCACGTCCGCGGCCGAGACCAGGCTGGCCGAGGCGCTGCTGCCGGCCGGGTGCCGGGAAGCGGCCCGCTGGTCGGTCGCCGTGATGGAACTCGGCGCGCTGGTCTGCACCGCGGCGCGGCCGCGGTGCGCAAGCTGCCCGCTCGCGCCGGAATGCGCCTGGCGGCGGGCAGGCAGCCCGCCGGGCGCCAGGTCGCCCGCCGCGGCACGCTACGAGGGCAGCGACCGGCAGTGCCGTGGCAGCCTGCTGCGGGTGATCCGCGACGCCGCCCGGCCGGTGCAGCCAGCTCAGCTCGACGCGGCCTGGCCTGACCAGCAACAGCGGGCCCGTGCCCTCGACGGGCTGGTGGCCGACGGCCTGGCCGAGCCGCTGCCGGACGGCCGGTTCGCGCTGCCCGGCTGGCTGCCTGGCAGCTAGCCGCATACTCAGCCGGCCCGCACCCGGTGGGTGCGGGCCGGCTGCGTATGTGCTGGCGGCGGCTGGTGCTACTCGCTGCCGCGCGCTGCCTCGGGCCGGCGGCGCCCGCCTTGCTCTTGATCGCCGCTGGTGGCGCGTCCGGAACAGCCTCGGGCTTGGCCACGCCGTTGAAGGTGAACTGCGCTTCCGGGCCGCTGCCCTCGACGTCGACCATCACGATCTGGCCGGCCTTCAGCTCACCGAAGAGAATCTTCTCGGACAGGTTGTCCTCGATCTCCCGCTGGATCGTGCGGCGCAGCGGCCGCGCGCCGAGCACCGGGTCGTAGCCGCGCTCGGACAGCAGCGTCTGGGCCGCCGGGCGGAGCTCGATGCCCATGTCGCGGTCCTTCAGCCGCTCGTCCACCTTCGCGATCATCAGGTCCACGATGGTGACGATCTCCTCCTGGCTGAGCTGGTGGAACACGATCGTGTCGTCCACCCGGTTCAGGAACTCCGGCCGGAAGTGCTGCTTCAGCTCCTCGTTCACCTTGGTCTTCATCCGGTCATAGGAGCCCTTGGACTCGTTCGCGGTGCCGAACCCGACCGAGACGCCCTTGGAGATGTCCCTGGTGCCCAGGTTGGTGGTCATGATGATGACGGTGTTCTTGAAGTCGACCACCCGGCCCTGCGCGTCGGTGAGGCGCCCGTCCTCAAGAATCTGCAGCAGCGAGTTGAAGATGTCCGGATGGGCCTTCTCGATCTCGTCGAACAGCACCACCGAGAACGGCTTGCGGCGGACCTTCTCGGTCAGCTGGCCGCCTTCCTCGTAGCCGACGTAACCGGGCGGGGACCCGAACAGCCGGGACACCGTGTGCTTCTCCATGTACTCGCTCATGTCGAGCTGGATCAGCGAGTCCTCGTCGCCGAACAGGAATTCGGCCAGCGTCTTGGACAGCTCCGTCTTGCCGACCCCGGAGGGGCCAGCGAAGATGAACGAGCCGCCAGGCCGCTTCGGGTCCTTCAGCCCGGCCCTGGTCCGCCGGATGGCCTGGGACAGCGACTTGATCGCGACATTCTGGCCGATCACCCGCTTGTGCAGCTCATCTTCCATCCGCAGCAGCCGCTGGGATTCCTCCTCGGTGAGCTTGAAGACCGGGATCCCGGTCGCGGTCGCCAGGACCTCAGCGATCAGCTCCTCGTTCACCTCGGCCGGCAGATCCATGTCGCCGGCCTTCCACTCCTTCTCCCTGGCGTCCTTCTTCGCGATCAGCTGCTTCTCCGTGTCGCGGAGCGCGGCCGCCTTCTCGAAGTCCTGGGAGTCGATGGCCGACTCCTTCTCCCGCCGCACGTCGGCGATCTTCTCGTCGTACTCGCGCAGATCCGGCGGCGCGGTCATCCGCCGGATGCGCATCCGCGATCCGGCTTCGTCGATCAGGTCGATCGCCTTGTCCGGCAGGAAGCGGTCACTGATATAGCGGTCGGCCAGCTGGGCCGCGGCGACCAGCGCGTCGTCGGTGATCGACACCCGGTGGTGCGCCTCGTAGCGATCACGCAGGCCCTTGAGGATCTCGATGGTGTGCGAGATGGTCGGCTCGGCCACCTGGATCGGCTGGAACCGGCGCTCCAGCGCCGCGTCCTTCTCCAGGTGCTTGCGGTACTCATCCAGGGTGGTCGCGCCGATCGTCTGCAGCTCGCCGCGGGCCAGCATCGGCTTCAGGATCGAGGCGGCGTCGATCGCGCCCTCGGCGGCGCCGGCGCCCACCAGCGTATGCAGCTCATCGATGAACAGGATGATGTCCCCGCGGGTCCGGATCTCCTTGAGGACCTTCTTCAGCCGCTCCTCGAAGTCACCGCGGTACCTGGAGCCGGCCACCAGCGCGCCGAGATCCAGCGTATAGAGCTGCTTCTCCTTGAGGGTTTCCGGCACCTCGCCCTTGACGATCTTCTGGGCCAGCCCCTCCACGACCGCGGTCTTCCCGACGCCGGGCTCGCCGACCAGCACCGGGTTGTTCTTGGTGCGCCGGGACAGCACCTGCATGACGCGCTCGATTTCCTTCTCCCGGCCGATCACCGGATCGAGCTTGCCCTCCCGCGCGCCCGCGGTCAGGTTCCGGCCGAACTGGTCGAGCACCAGCGAGGTCGACGGCGCCGTCTCGGACGGCGCGCCGGCCGCGGCCGGCTCCTTGCCCTGGTACCCGTGCAGCAGCTGGATGACCTGCTGGCGCACCCGGTTCAGGTCGGCGCCGAGCTTGACCAGCACCTGGGCGGCGACGCCCTCGCCCTCGCGGATCAGGCCGAGCAGGATGTGCTCGGTGCCGATGTAGTTGTGGCCGAGCTGCAGGGCCTCGCGCAGCGACAGCTCGAGGACCTTCTTGGCGCGCGGGGTGAACGGGATGTGCCCGGACGGGGCCTGCTGGCCCTGCCCGATGATCTCCTCCACCTGCTGGCGCACGGCCTCCAGGCTGATCCCGAGCGACTCAAGCGCCTTGGCGGCCACGCCCTCGCCCTCATGGATGAGGCCGAGCAGGATGTGCTCGGTGCCTATGTAGTTGTGGTTGAGCATCCTGGCCTCTTCCTGAGCCAGGACCACAACCCGCCGCGCCCGGTCGGTGAACCTCTCGAACATCTCGTCGCTCCCTCACAGAGCGGTCGGGGGGCAATCTGCGTTGCCCCGTCCTTCCGCATGCTAGCCCGCGCGCCGGACGACGTTACCCGTGCGACGTTACCCATGCGATATGTCGCACATGTAAAACGTTCCCCGGACGCGAGGCGTTCACCCCCATCCAACCTAGGGCACCCTGCGAGGTGTTCCCGGGTACGCCGCGAGCGAACGCGGCCTCCGGGATCCGTCAGCGGCGCGCCGCGCGCACCTGACGCGCGGCGCGCCGCTGACTGGAACTGCGCTGCGAGCGATCAGCGGGCCGGGGCGGCAGCGGCCGGCGCTGGCCGGACGCGCCATCCCCCGGCACGCTGCTAGTGAGCGGCCTCGTACTCCTGAATGATCGTCGCCGGGATGCGGCCGCGCTCGCTTACCTTGTGGCCGCGCTGCCGGGCCCAGGCCCGGATCTCGGCGCTCCGCTCCCGGCCGGGGCCGGTGCGCGCCCGGCGCCGCCGGCCGCCAGTGCCAGCGCGCCTTGCGTGCCCGGTGTATGCGCCGAACTTGTCATGCAGTTCCTTGGCGTGCGCAGTGCACACGTCGATCTCGTACGCAGTTCCCTCAAAGGAGAACGAAACTGTCTCCTTACTCTCGACCTCGCCATCGTGGGGAAGGTCGCAGACGACCGTCGTCGTAATCTTCCTTGCCATGAGATCCAGCCCTTCCGCTGCAGCCAGCATTTTAGGTTTGCCAAACATATACCAGAACCGTTGCATCTGACAATTCAGGTTACCGCGATTCGCGCCGCGAGTTGCGACTAGTGCGTGAATGACGGCATTCTGGAAGGTAGCAGTAACTCTCCGTAATCAGCGTCTGAGCCGCCTAGACAATGCCTGCGAAGCCGACTCTCTGGCCCGGCACATACTACTGACGAGGCCGGCAACCATCCTGCCCAGTTTCCGCCTGCTCGTCATTGGCAGCGTCAGCATCGGGCGACGCAGCATGCGCACCGATTCCGGGATCGAAGATCTGGTCGTCGGCCGAAATATCGGAAGACGGCGGTGCATCGGCGGCGCGCCGGCGAGTACCCATCTCATGCCGCAGGAACGCCCAGATGGCGATCAGCAAAGCAGCGCAGACAACAAGCGGCGGAGTGAGCACGGCCAGGTCACTGAGCATAGCGTCGTCCTCCGTCAAGGCCGTCTGGCCAGGCTACGGCGGCGGCGTCCGCGGCGCCAGGCGGCAACTCTCTTCGCATTGTCACGCATCGGCCTGGCCGCGGTCACGCTGGGGAGCCTCCCGGAACGGCGCATCCGGCCCCGCCGGTCATGGCAATATCGGACCCGGCTCAGCGCCCTGGCAGTGTTTCCTTCAGAGCGGACCGCGACAGCTTGTTCCATGCCGACCTGCACATCCACTCCAGGTACTCCCGTGCCTGCAGTAGGGACTGCGACATAGAGCACCTTGCCTGGTGGGCACTGCGCAAGGGCATCACTGTTGTGGGCACCGGCGATTTCACCCACCCGGCCTGGGCCGAGGAGCTGAGGGAAAAGCTAATTCCCGCCGAGCCGGGCCTTTTCAGGCTGCGGCCCGAGATCGCCGACCGGGTACGGCGGATCTCGCCGCCGAGCTGCGATCAGCAGGTCCGCTTCATGTTGTCGGCTGAGATCTCCACGATCTACCGGGCGCGGCGATCAGACCAGGAAGGTTCATCACCTTCTGTATGCGCCAACGCTCGGCGCGGCTGACCGGATCACTGCCGCACTATCGAAGATCGGGAATCTGGCGTCGGACGGCAGGCCGATCCTCGGGCTCGACTCGCGGCATCTGCTCGAGATCACCCTCGGCGGCGGTCCCGGCTGTTATCTCGTTCCCGCGCATGTTTGGACGCCGTGGTTCGCGGTGCTCGGCTCCAAATCGGGCTTCGATTCGATCGCGGACTGCTACGCGGATCTGGCCGGAGAAGTCTTCGCCATCGAGACCGGGCTCTCCTCGGATCCGCCGATGAACTGGATGTGCTCCGCGCTCGATGCCTACCGGCTGATGAGCAACTCGGACGCGCATTCACCGCCGATGCTCGGCCGGGAGGCAACCACGTTCGGTACCTGCCTTGATTACTTCGCGATGGCTGGTGCGCTGCGTACCGGCGACGGGCTGATTGGCACCATCGAGTTCTATCCGGAGGAGGGCAAGTACCACCTGGACGGCCACCGGAAGTGCGGCGTGCGGCTGGCGCCCGGGCAGACCAGATCCCGCGGCGGGAACTGCCCGGAGTGCGGCAAGCAGGTGACGGTCGGCGTGCTGCACCGGGTTGCCGAGCTTGCCGACCGGCCAGCCGGCTATCGCCCGCCGGGCGCGGCCCGATTCACCAATCTGGTACAGCTTCCGCAGGTTGTCGGCGAAATCCTGGCCACGGGCGCGAAGAGCAAGAAAGCCAGCGCTGAGGTGAGCCGGCTGGTTGCCGTTTTCGGCCCTGAACTCGGCATTCTCGGCGACATCCCGCTGAGCGATCTCGGCCGGGCCGGCGGCGGCCTGCTGGCCGAGGCGATCGCCCGGCTGCGCCGCGGCGAGGTGCGGCGGGCCGCCGGGTACGACGGCGAGTACGGCACGGTGCGGCTATTCGATCCCGGCGAGCTCGATCAGCCCGCGGCGCTATTCGAGGCACCGCGGCCGGCCGCGGTGCCGCCGCCCCGGCCGGGTCAGCAGCCTGCCGCCGCCGGACGGCCTGCCGGCCAGCGGCTGCCGGGCAGCCGCACCCCGGCGGCCGGGCTCGATCCTGATCAGCGCGCGGCGATGCTGGCCGACGGGCCGCTGCTGATCATCGCCGGCCCGGGCACCGGCAAGACCCGGACGCTGACTTACCGGATCGCGCACCAGATCACCGGGCGCGGCGCCGCTCCGGAGTCATGCCTGGCGATCACCTTCACCCGGCGGGCCGCGCGGGAGCTGCGCGAGCGGCTGGCCGCGCTGGCCCCGCCCCGGGCCGCCGCTGCCCGGCAGGCCGGCCAGGCGGCCGTCACCACCTTCCACGGCCTCGGCCTGATGATCCTGCGGGACCACCACGAGCAGGCCGGGCTGGCCGGCGATTTCCAGGTCGCCGATGATGCCGCCCGGCTGGGGGTGGCGGCAGAGCTGGCCGGATCCGCGCGCGGCGGCAGGCGGCTGCTGGCCGCCGCCGGAGCCGACCCGGCGCAGCGGGAACTGCTCGTCAGGGAGCTGCTGGCCCGCAACCTGGTCGACTTCGACGGCCTCATCGAGCTGCCCGTCGCGCTGCTGCGCGGCGATCCTGCGCTCACCGGCCGGCTGCGCGGCCGGTGGCCGCTGATCAGCGTGGACGAGTACCAGGACATCGACGCGGCCCAGTACGACCTGCTGCGGCTGCTGGCGGGCGACGGCCGCGGCCTTACCGCCATCGGGGATCCGGACCAGGCCATCTACGGCTTCCGCGGCGCCGACGTGGGCTTCTTCCTGCGTTTCAGCACCGACTTCGCTGCCACCACCACCCGGCAGCTGACCAGGAGCTACCGGGCCAGCCGGGCCATCGTC
Organism: uncultured Actinomycetes bacterium; assembly: GCA_963786975.1. Classification (GTDB taxonomy): domain Bacteria; phylum Actinomycetota; class Actinomycetes; order Streptosporangiales; family Streptosporangiaceae; genus Palsa-506. Next base: position 173,454 of record CAWBBE010000003.1, read on the forward strand.
ACCGCCGCGCTGCAGGCGATAGCCCCGGCGACGCTGGTGCCTGACCGCCGTCTCGAAGCCGCGGCGGCGCGCGGCGCACCGGTCCTGTTCCACCAGGCGGCCGACGAGCATGCCGAGGCGGCGTGGATCGCTGCGGCCATCGACCGGCTGCTCGGCGGGTCGTCCTTCCACTCGCTGGACAGCGGCCGCTCGGACGGTTCTGGCCAGGACGGGATCGACCTGTCCGAGGTGGCCGTGCTGTACCGGACCGACGCCCAGGCCGGCCCGCTCGGCCGGGCGCTGGCGCGCGCCGGGCTGCCGTTTCAGAAGATCTCGCATGATCTGCTGGAGCGCCGGGCGGGCGTCGCGGAGATCGTCAGGGAGATGCGGCGGGCGGCCGCGGCGGGCGGCGGCGACCCGGTTGCCAGTGTTCTCCGCGCGGCAGTGCGCCGCCTGGCGGTGGCCGGCCCCGGCGGCGGCCCGGGGCCGGGCCCGGGCCGCTCCCGGGCCATCGACATCCGGTCGGCTGGCCAGGTCCTGCTCCCGCTGGCCTGCCGCTGCGGCGGTGACCTGGATCTGTTCCTGACCGAGATAGCCCTGGGCGCGGTGGCGGACGCCCCGGATCCGCGGGCCCGCGCCGTCACGCTGGCGACCCTGCATGCCGCCAAGGGCCTGGAGTTCGGTGCCGTCTTCGTGGCCGGCTGCGAGCAGGGCCTGCTCCCGCTCTGGATCCCCGGCCCGGCCGCGGCCGCCGGGGCCGATCTGGCCGAGGAGCGGCGGCTGCTGTTCGTGGGCATGACCAGGGCGCGTGACCGGCTGTTCCTGAGCTGCGCCGCCCGGCGCACGAGGCATGGCGGCCGGGCGGCGGCGGGCCCGTCGCCGTTCCTGGCCGCTATCGATCCGGAACTGCTGGACCGGCCGTCGCCGCCCCGGCGCAGCCGGCCCGCAGGCCAGCAACTGCGGCTGCTCTGATGCGGGCCGGCCTGTTCTCGCTGGTAATTCACTGGATCCCGACATCGTGTTACGAAGCAATTACGTAGTGCCGCAGAGCCGCCGCTCGACGGCCCGCCGCATGGCGAATCACATTCAGATCACGCCGGCCGCGCAGTCCTGGTTATCCGCATCGTGACCTGCGCAGACATGACTTTCCCTAATGCCGCCTGCGGGCCGGGGAGTATAACAGCACGGCCGTTACCGGCAGTGGGGTAAAACCTGCAACAGCTGACTCAGCGGCAAAGTCCAAAACTTCTGTCGTTTTGGTTCGCGGCGGGTCTTGCTTCGATTAGTCTCCGAACCCGTCAGCTAACCCGGTAGGCGGCCCAGGAGAGGAGACTCCACGTGCAGCGCTTGCCCGCCAGCAGGTCACGCCGGGCATGGGGCCGCACTGCGATGCTGGCCGGGATGGCCACGCTGGCCAGTTTCGCGCTGCCGGCCGTCTCCGCCAGCGCGGCGCCCGTGGGCACGCCAGCCAGCCTGAAAGCGCTGCTGGCCAGGGCCACCAGGCTGGCCAACCAGATCGACAGCCTGAGCGAGCAGTATGACGGGCTCAAAATCCAGCTCACCGAGGCGAAGACCGAGGCCAGGATCGCCAGCGAGGCCGCCCGCAGGGACGCCAGGCAGCTGAGCGCCGGCCAGGCCGCGGTCGGCCAGATCGCCGCCCAGGGCTATATGAACGGCAGCTTCGACCCGGCCCTGCAGCTACTGCAAAGCAGCGACCCGCAGGCATTCGCCAACCGGGCGTCGATCATGCTCCAGATCCAGCGGGAGGACGGCGACAAGGTCACCGACCTGGCCTCGGCCGAGGCTGCCGCCGAGCGGGCCCGGCTGACCGCGCAGCAGGAGGCCGGTAAGGCCGCCGTGCTCGCCGCCCAGATGAACACCAGGGTGCAGGCGATCCAGCGCCGTGAGAACGTGCTGAATAGCACGGCATTCGCCCAGGCCATGGATGTCTTCAAGCAGACCGGCAAGTATCCCGACGTCAAGATCCCCGATGGTAATTCGATCGGCCTGCAGGCGCTTAGGTGGGCGCTGACGAAACGCGGTGACCCTTATGTCTGGGGCGGCAGCGGGCCGGATGTATTCGACTGCTCCGGGCTCGTCATGTGGGCTTATGCCCAGGTCGGGATCAGCCTGCCGCATTTCACCGGGCTGCAGTGGAACTCGGGCGTGCATGTCTCGCGGAGCCAGCTGGAACCGGGCGACCTGGTGTTCTTCTTCCCCGACATCAGCCACGTCGGCCTGTACGTCGGCGACGGGCTCATGCTGGACGCGCCGCAGACCGGGGAGGACGTGCAGATCCAGCCGATCTTCTGGAGCGACTACGTGGGGGCGGTGCGGATCGTCGGCTGACCTGTTCCCGCCCGCCCGGCCCTATTCTGGCCGGACGATCGGGAACAGGATCGTCTCCCGGATGCTCGCGCCGGTGAGCATGATCAGCAGCCGGTCGGTCCCCATCCCCATCCCGCCGGTCGGCGGCAGGCCGTATTCCAGCGCCCGCAGGAAATCCTCGTCCAGTCGCATGGCCTCCGCATCGCCGCCGGCCGCCAGCCGGGACTGGGCGGTGAAGCGGGCCCGCTGCTCGGCCGGATCGGCGAGTTCCGAGTAGGCGGTCCCGATCTCCGCGCCGAACGCCACCAGGTCCCACTTCTCGGCGAGCCGGGGGTCATCGCGGTGCGCCCTGGTGAGCGGGGCCACCTCGATCGGGAAGTCCCGGTAGAACGTGGGCCGCACGGTACGGCGCTCGGCCAGGTGCTCGTACATCTCCAGCAGCACCTGGCCACGGTTCCAGCCGGCCTCCAGGTGGATGTCCGCGCGGGCGGCCAGCTTGCGCAGTCGCTCCTCGCTGGTGTCCGGCGTGACCTCCTCGCCGAGCGCCTCGGACACGGCCTCGTGCACCGTCTTGTGCTGCCACTCCCCGCCAATGTCGTGCTCGGAGCCATCGGGCCTGCGCAGCACGGTGCCGCCGAGCGCGTCCCGCGCCGCCGCCTGGATCAGCTCCCTGGTCAGCGTCGCCATCGAGTTGTAGTCGGCGTAGGCCTCGTACAGCTCAAGCATGGTGAACTCGGGGTTGTGCGTGCCGTCCGCGCCCTCGTTACGGAAGATGCGGCCGATCTCGTAGACCTTCTCGATGCCGCCGACGACAAGCCGCTTGAGGTAGAGCTCCAGCGCGATCCGCAGGTACAGATCCAGGTCATAGGCGTTGATATGGGTGACGAACGGCCGCGCATTCGCGCCGCCGTGCACCACCTGCAGCACCGGCGTCTCTGCCTCAAGGAAGCCGCGCCGGTGCAGTTCCTCGCGCAGCGACCTGGTGACGGCGGCGCGCAGCCCGGCCATCCGCCGCGCCTCCGGGTTGACGATCAGGTCCAGGTAGCGCTGCCGTACCCGCGAACCCGGGTCAGCCAGGCCAGCGTGCTTGTCCGGCAGCGGCCGGATCGCCTTGGCGGTGATCGCGAACGAGTCAGCGAGCACTGATAGCTCACCACGGCGGGACGAGATGACCTCGCCGGTCACCCCGACGTGATCGCCGAGATCCACGTCCCGCTTCCAGGCGGCCAGCGCTTCCTCGCCGACCCGGTCCAGCGAGATCATCACCTGCAGCTCGCCGGTGCCGTCCCGGACGGTGGCGAAGCACAGCTTGCCGCTGGTCCGGGACAGCATCACCCGGCCGGCGATGCCGACCCGCTGCCCCGTCGCCGCGCCCGGCGCCAGGCCGCCGAACCGGTCCCGCACCTCGGCGATGGCCGCGGTGCGCGGGTATCCGACCGGGTAGGGGTCGCCGCCGGCCGCGCGGATCGCGTCGAGCTTCGCCAGCCGCACCTGCATCTGCTCCGGCAGGTCACTGCCCCGTTCGCCAGCCGGCCCGGGCCTGGCCTGATCCGCTGTCATCTGCCCGAGATTACTAGCCGTCCGCGGTATTGCGGTCGAAGGCCAGCCGCAGCCCGATCAGCGTCAGCCACGGCTCGTAGGCGTCGATCAGCCCGACCTCGTCGATGACCAGGGGCGCCAGGCCGCCGGTGGCGATGATCGTGACCGAGTCAGGGTCGCCCGGGGCGAGCTCCCGTGCCATTCGCCGCGCGATGCCCTCGATCTGCCCGGCGAAGCCGAAGATGATCCCGGACTGCAGGGCCTCGACCGTGTTCCGGCCGATGACCCGGTTCGGGCGGGCCAGCTCCACCTTGAGCAGCTGCGCCGCCCGCCGGGAGAGCGCGTCAACCGAAATCTCGATGCCCGGCGCGAGCGCGCCGCCGACGAATTCGCCGCGCGCGCTCACCGCGTCGAAGTTGGTCGACGTGCCGAAGTCGACGACGATGGCCGGGCCGCCGTACAGGTGCGTGGCGGCGGCGGCATTCATGATCCGGTCGCTGCCGACCTCCTTCGGATTGTCCATCCGCACCGGCACCCCGGTCTTCACGCCGGGCTCCACGATGACGGCTGGGAGGCTGGCGTAGTGCCGGCCGAACATCTCCCGCATCTCATGCAGAACAGACGGCACCGTGGAGCACAGCGCGATGCCGGTCAGGTCTGGCTCCTTGGGCAGGGTGCATTGCGCCAGCAGTCCCTGCAGGATGACGGCGAGCTCGTCCGCGGTCCGGTCCGGGACGGTGGCGATGCGCCAGTGCTCGACGACCTCATCGCCATCGAAGATGCCGAGCACCGTATTGGTGTTGCCCACGTCGATCGCCAGCAGCACGGCGACCTCACCTCATCTTCCCTGGCCGGGCTGGTCAGACCCGGGGGCGCCGATCAGCAGCGGCACGTTGTCGATCAGCCTGGTGGATCCGGCTGTGCCGGCCACCAGCAGGATGGCCGGCCCCGGTAGTCGTCGGCCGCGTCGCCGAACGTAGCCGGATCGACCAGGGCCAGGTAGTCGGCCAGCAGGGGCGGATCTGCGGTGGCGGCCAGGTTGAGCTCCGCCTGCGCGGCGGCCAGGATCCCGGCCCGGCCGTCCGCGGCGTGCGCCCGGCCGGCCGCCAGCGCGCGGGACAGCGTCAGCGCCGTTGCCCGCTGCGGGCCGGACAGGTAAGCGTTCCGGCTGGATACCGCCAGGCCGCCGGAATCCCGGACGGTGGGCACGGCCGCGATCACCACTCCGAGGTCGAGATCGGCGGTCATCCGCCGGACCAGCGCGAGCTGCTGCGCGTCCTTCTCGCCGAAGACCGCCACGTCGGGCCTGACCAGCTGGAATAGCTTGAGCACTACGGTCAGCACGCCGTTGAAGAATCCCGGCCTGGATTTTCCCTCGAGCAGCCGGCCCATCATCCCCGGATCGACGGTGATCATGGGCTGCACCGGGTAAATCTGCCCGTGGTCCGGCGCGAAGACTACCGCCGCGCCCTCTTCCGCGCAGACGGCCACATCCCGGTCCAGGGCCCGCGGGTAGCGGCCGAAGTCCTCGCCCGGCCCGAACTGCAGCGGGTTGACGAAGATGGAGACCACGACCGTCCCGGCGGGCCCCGATATCTGCCTGGCCCGGCGGAGCAGCGCCCGGTGGCCGTCGTGCAGCGCGCCCATGGTCGGCACCAGCACCACCGGGCCGGGCAGGCCGCCGCGCAGCACCGCGAGGCTGTCCCTGGTCCGGGCCAGGACGGGCGTCATCGCGGAACCCCGGCCAGCACGTCCAGCAGGCGCTGCGCGTCCGCCGTGGCGAGCGTCCCGGCCGCCAGCGCGCGGTCGGCGGTGAGCCTGGCCATCGCGACGTAGGCGGCGACGGCTTCCGGTGACGAGCCGCGCAGGGCCTGGATGTGACTGGCCACCGTATCGGCGTCGCCGCGGGCCACCGGCCCGGTCAGCGCCGAGTCGCCGAGTCGCAGCGCGTTGTCGAGCGCGGCGGACAGCAGCGGCCCGAGCATCCGGCCCGGATTGGCCACCCCGGCCTGCCGGAGCAGGTCCGCCGCCTGGACAACCAGGGTTACCAGGTGGTTAGCCGAGCTCGCGAGCGCGGCGTGGTAGAGGCCGCGAAGCTCCTCGGCGATGAACACGGGTTCCCCGCCCATCTCCACCACCAGCGCCTCTGCCACCGGCCGGAGCGGCTCCGCGGCGGTCACCCCGAAGCAGATCCCGGCCAGCTTGTCGATGTCATCCGGCCTGCCGGTGAAGGTCATCACCGGGTGCAGCGCGAGCGGCAGCGCCCCGCGGCGGGCGGCCGGCGCCAGCACGGCGAGGCCGTGCCGGCCGCTGGCGTGCGCGACCAGGCGGCCCTGCAGCGGCGCCCCGGCCGCGGCCAGCCCGGCGACCAGGCCGGGCAGCACGTCGTCGGGCACGGTGAGCAGCACCAGATCCGCCCCGGCGAGGACCTCGTCGGGCGGCAGTACCGGCACGCCGGGCAGGTTCCTGTGGATCCGGCGGACGGATGCGTCGGAGACCGCGGAAACAGCCAGCACGCGGTGCCCGGCCCGGCCCAGCGCGGCGGCCAGCACGCTGCCGGCCCGGCCCGCGCCGATAACGCCGACGCCCAGCCGCGCTGGGTGCGGCGCGGGATCGCCTGCTGGCGCGGCGGCCGGGCCGCGCGGGTCATCATCGCTCATCTCGTTCCAGTCCTCGCCGGTACCGGACGGCGAGGCTCAGCATATCCGCGGCCGGGCCCGGGCACCCCGGAGCGTGACCTGCTCACTCCTCGTCCGGGTCATCCGGCGGATCGGGTGCCCGGCAGCAGCGCTCGAGGTAAAGCGCCGCGGCGGTCAGGGCCAGGGCGGCAATGACCGTCGCGGCCGCGGTGATCGCATCGGCGCGGGGCGCGGGCTTGGCCAGCAGGCCGCCCAGATAGCTGAGGAAGCCGACGGACAGCCCGCCGAAAATGGCCGCGACCAGGGCGCTGGCCTTCGCCAGCACGGCCATCCTGGCCACCGCGATCGGCACTAGCGGCTTCGCGCCCGGCCGCCCGGCAATCCGCGCTCGGACGTTCCGGCCGCTCCAGGCTTCCGCCACCGCGAGCAGCAGCAGGGCGGGCACGGCGGTCCACGGCAGCGGCGGGAAGGACGAGTAGGTCTGCCGGATCACCAGCCAGCCCAGCGCGGCGCTGCAGACGGTCACCACCACCAGCGGCCACGGCCTGATCGGGGTCACCAGCGCACCGCCCCGGACGGCCGCGGGCAGCGCCCGGTCACGGCGGCCGCAGCATGCCGGGCGCGCGGCGCAGCCCGGCGCCCGCCGCGGCCAGGTCCGCGATCCGCCCGTAGCCTGCGAGCCTGGCCCCGGGATCCACGTCATGCCATGGCACCAGCACGAAGGCCCGCTCGTGCGCCCGCGGGTGCGGCAGCGTCAGCGCCGGGTCATCGCTGGTCAGTTCGCCGTAGCTGACGATGTCGACATCCAGGGTGCGCGGGCCCCAGGGCACCTCGCGGACCCGGTGCCGGGCCGCCTCGGCCGCGTGCGCGCGGGCCAGCACGGCGGCGGCCGGCAGCACGGTGCTGGCGAGCAGCACGGCATTGAGGAAGTCCGGCTGGGCGGGCCCGCCGGCCGGGGCGGTCTCGTACACCGGGGATACCGCCAGGAAGCCGAGCCCCGGCGGCCCGCACAGCGCGTCCACCGCGGCCTGCAGGTTCGCCAGCCGGTCGCCGAGGTTGCTGCCGAGCCCGAGCACCACGCGGACCGGCCGCCCCGGCCCGGCGGCCCCGGCCCCGGTCACCGGCGGCTCCGGCGGATCGTCACGGCCACGTCATCGAACGGATGCGGGATCGGGGCCTGCGGCTTATGCACCGTGATCTCCACTTCCGCGACGCCGCGGTCGGCCAGGCAAGCGACGGCGAGACGGCTGGCCAGCGTCTCGATCAGCCGGACCGGCTGGCCGGCCACGATGGCCGCCAGCCGGGCCAGCGCACCGTAGTCGACGGTGCGGGACAGCTCGTCGGCATCCGCCGCCGCCCTGGTGTCGGTCCACAGCACGGCATCGATGATGAATTCCTGGCCGTCCCGGCGCTCGTGCTCGAGCACGCCGTGCCTGCCGCGGGCCCGCAGCCCGCGCAGCGTGATCCGGTCCATGGTCATGCCGGCTCACCGCCGCCCGTCCCGGCCGCCCGCCAGCGCGCCGCCACCCGGACCGCGTCGGCGTTGCCGCGGACCGCGTGCACCCGCACGCACCAGGCCCCGGCGGCGGCGGCCAGCGCGGTGAGCGCGATCGTGGCGTCATCGGCACCGGCGAACGGCCGCGGCGTGCCGTCATCGGCGGCCAGCAGGCGGCCGATGAAGCTCTTCCTGGACGCGCCGGCCAGCACCGGGAACGGCGGGCGGCCGCCGCCGAGCCGGCCGACTTCCGGCAGCCGGGTCAGCAGCGCCCAGTTGTGCTCGGCGAGCTTGGCGAAGCCGATCCCCGGGTCGATCACGATGAGCGCCGGATCGACGCCCGCGGCGACTGCCGCGTCGACGCGCTCGCGCAGCTCGCCGCGGACTTCCCGGACCACGTCACCGTAGCGGGCCCGGTCCTGCATGCCGCGGCTGTGCCCGCGCCAGTGCATCACGACGTAAGCCACCCCGGCCTCGCCGACCAGCCGGTACATCCCGGGATCGGCGAGGCCGCCGCTCACGTCGTTCACCAGCTTGGCGCCGGCCGCAAGCGCTAGTTCCGCCACCGGGGCGCGCATCGTGTCGACGCTGACGGTCAGCCCGGCCGCGGCGAGCTCCGAGATGACCGGGCCGACCCGGCGCATTTCCTCCGCCGCCGGGGTCCGGCTCGCGCCCGGCCTGGTCGACTCGCCGCCCACGTCGATGATGTCCGCGCCCTCGGCGGCGAGCTGCAGGCCGCGGGAGACCGCCGCGCCGGGGGCGAGCCATTCGCCGCCATCGGAGAAGGAGTCCGGGGTGACGTTGACCACGCCCATCACCAGGCACCGGCCCGGGGCCGGGCAACCCGGGCACGGCCGGCCAGCCCGGCCAGCCGGGGGCCGGGCGCCGGGAACCGGATCCTGCCGCTGCCGCCGCCATGAGCGTCAATCTACGGTCTAGCTGCCCGGCCGTGACCGCGGCCCGCCAGGGCGTAACCGTCCCAGCCGCCGCATCCGGCCCAGCCCCAGCTTGCGGGCCAGCCGCCGGATCCCGAGGTTCGGCCAGACCAGGAATGCCTCCGCTTCCAGCGCTGCCAGGCCAATCCGCGGCGTATCCCTGGTGCTCGGGAAGACCATGAACCTGGGTACCCAGTCCGGGCAGAACTTGGCATTGAACTTGTACAGCGACTCGATCTGGAACCACCGGGACATGAACAGCAGGATGCGGCGCCAGGCGCGGAGGACCGGCCCGGCGCCGATCCGCTCGCCGCGCTCGAGCGCGGACCGGAAGGCGGCGAAGTTCAGCGAGATGCGGCGGACCCCGAGCTCCGGCGCGCGGGAGATGGTCTGCACGATCAGGAAGTCGTTCAGGCCCGGCTGCGCCGCGCGGTCGCGGCGCATCAGGTCCAGCGAAAGCCCGTCCGATCCCCACGGCACGAAGTGCAGGATCGCGCGCAGCACGCCGTCTTCGGTGGCGGTCACGATCACGCAGCGTCCGTCATCGCGCCCGCCGACGCGGCCGAGCGCCATCGAGAAGCCCCGCTCGGTCGGGCTGCCGCGCCACGAGTCGGCCTGCCTGACCAGGTTGTCGATCTGGTCGCGGGACAAGTCGCCGGTGCGGTGCAATTCGGCGACATAACCGTGCTTGCAGACCCTGGTCACCATCTGCCGGACGTTCCGCATGGCCCGGCCCTGCAGCGAGAAGCCGGCCACGTCCACGATCGCCTCGTCGCCGAGCTCGAGCGCGGTCAGGCCGCCCTCGCGGCACCACACCTCCGCGCCGAGCTCGCCACAGCCCACCACGGCGGGCACCCAGGCATGGCGCGCCGCCTCGTCCAGGAACGCGTGGATCGCGCCCGGCCATGCCTCCGGATCCCCGATCGGATCCCCGGCCGCGAGCATCACCCCCGACAGCACCCGGTAGCCGATGCACGATTTGCCGGTAGGCGACCAGATGATGCTCTTGTCATTCCGGAGGGCGAAGTAGCCGAGCGAGTCCTGCTCGCCGTACCGGTCGAGCAGTTCCCGGATCCTGGCCGAGTCCCGGCCGCCCGGCCGGCCGGGCGGCTCGGCCGGCCGCAGGAACACGTACGCGGTGGCAATCAGCGTGAACAGGCCGAGTGCGCTGGTCAGCAGGCCGAAGAGATCACCGTGGCCCTCCGGCCCGAACTTGACCGGGCCGGAGAATCCGAGCAGCTCGTAGACGACTGACTGCGCTCGCTGCATGAACCCGTAGTCGGTCGCCAGGCCCCTGGTCAGCGTGATGAAGCTGAGCCCGATGGCGATGTCCGCCAGCACCAGCCCGGCCAGCACGGCCAGCGCGCGCCACCGGGTGCGCGGATCACCGACCGCGTAGAACTCGCGCCGGTACCAGACCAGGACGGCGAGCAGCGCGGCTGTCACCACCGCCCGGCCGACATGCGGGTAGTGCGCCAGGTGGATCATGACGCTGGCGCCGAGCAGCAGGATCACCGCCTGGCAGGCCCGGCGCTTCCGCCTGCGCAGCCCGTGCGACAGCATCAGCAGCAGCAGGCCGGTGATCACGTCGGCGGTGCGGGTCAGGTTGGTCAGCGTGCCGGGCGCCAGGTCGCCGAGCCGGTGCAGCCGGTAGTGCGCGTACAGGCCGGGAACCGCGCCCTCGATGACGTCGGCCAGGCCGATCAGCAGCGCCAGCCAGCCGGCCACCACCGGCACCCACCGGCGCTGATGCCGCCGGTCCGGCGGGCGCGCCGCGGACGGCCGCGCGGACCGCGCGTCGCCGCCCGCTACGGTCGCGGCCTGCGCCGGCCCGCTGCGTTCCGTCATCTCAGACAAGTTGGTCAAGCCCCTGAGCACGGGCAATCAGCGTAGTCATCGCCGGGTTGCGGCGCGGGCAAACAGCGCAATGCCGGCGCCGGGACGGTGTCAGCTGGTCCGTCGGCCGACAAGCAGGCTCAGCGCTTCCGCGCGGGTACTTTCGTTGTCCCGGAAGCTGCCGCGGACCGCCGAGGTTACGGTTTTCGCCCCCGGCTTGCGAACTCCGCGCATGGCCATGCACAGGTGCTCGGCCTCGATCACGACGATCACGCCGCTCGGCTCCAGCACGCTCATCAGGGCATCGGCGACCTGGCTGGTCATGCGCTCCTGGACCTGCGGCCGCCGGGCGTAGAGATCTACCAGCCTGGCCAGCTTGGAGAGGCCGGTGAGCTGCCCTTTCTGATTCGGGATATAGCCGACGTGGGCGACGCCGAAGAACGGGATCAGATGGTGCTCGCAGGTGGCGTACACGTCGATATCCCTGACCAGCACCAGCTCGTCGTGACCCGCGTCGAATACCGTGGTCAGCACGCTCTCCGGGCGCTGCCCGAGCCCGGAGAACTGTTCCGCGCAGGCGCGCGCGACCCGGGCCGGCGTATCGCGCAGGCCGTCCCTTTCCGGGTCCTCGCCGATCGCGAGCAGGATCTCCCGTACCGCGCGCTCGATGCGCGGAAGGTCGATCCCGCCGCTCAATGCGCCCCGCCGCGCGGGCCATCGTCCGGCTTGCGGGCAGACGCCGGCGCGCCCGGGCCAAGCGGCCCGATGGTACCCGGCCCGATGGCGCCCGGGCCGCCGATCGCGGACGGGCCGTCGGTACCGGACCCGGGCGCCTGCCCATTGCCGGCCGCGGGCAGCGCACCGCCGTCCGCGCCGGTCAGGGCCATTTCCTTGGGCGTCAGCACCGGCGGCCGGTCGGATGGCAGTCGCTTGCCGTAGCCCGTGTACGAGCCGCGGGTGGTGCGCTTGCGGACCGGGCTGAAGATGTCGAGCACCCGGTCCCTGGACAGGGTCTCGTGCTCCATCAGCTGCAGCACCAGGTTGTCCAGCACGTCACGGTACTGGACTAGGATCTCCCACGCCTCGTCATGCGCGGACTCGATGAGCCTGCGCACCTCGTCGTCGATGGCGGAGGCGATTTCCTCGGAGTAGTCCCGGCTGTGCGACATCTCGCGGCCGAGGAAGGGCTCGCCGTCCCCGGTGCCGAACTTCCTGGCGCCGAGCCGCTCGCTCATCCCGTACTCGGTGATCATCCCGCGGGCGATCGAGCTCGCCTTTTCGATGTCGTTGGCGGCGCCGGTGGTCGGCTCGTGGAATACCAGCTCCTCCGCGGTCCGGCCGCCGAGCAGCATGGCCAGCTGGTCCATCATCTCTGCCCGGCTGACCAGGAACTTGTCCTCGGTAGGCGCCGAGGCCGTGTAGCCGAGGGCCCGGCCGCGCGGGATAATCGTGATCTTGTGCACCGGGTCGGCGTTCGCCAGCGCATGGCCGACCAGCGCGTGGCCGCCCTCGTGATACGCGATGATCTTCCGTTCCTTCTCGGAAAGCAGCACGCTCTTGCGCTTCGGGCCGGCCGTGACCCGGTCGATCGCCTCCTCCAGCGAGGCCATCGCGATCTGCGTCATGTTTCCCCTGGCGGTGAGCAGCGCGCCCTCGTTGATCACGTTGGCCAGGTCGGCACCGGTGAATCCGGGGGTCCGGCGCGCGATCATGTCCAGGTCCACGTCCGGGCCCATCGGCTTGCCGCGCGCGTGCACCCGCAGGATGCCCTTGCGGCCCACCAGGTCCGGCTGCGCGACCACGATCTGCCGGTCGAACCGGCCGGGGCGGAGCAGCGCGGGATCCAGGATGTCCGGCCGGTTGGTGGCGGCGATCACGATCACGCCGCCCTTCGTGTCAAAGCCGTCCAGCTCGACGAGCAGCTGGTTCAGGGTCTGCTCGCGCTCGTCATGGCCGCCGCCGAAGCCCGCGCCGCGGTGCCTGCCGACCGCGTCGATCTCGTCCACGAACACGATCGCCGGAGCGTTCGCCTTGGCCTGCTCGAACAGGTCGCGCACCCGGGAGGCGCCGACGCCGACGAACATCTCCACGAAGTCAGACCCGGAGATCGAGTAGAACGGCACCCCCGCCTCGCCGGCCACCGCACGGGCCAGCAGCGTCTTGCCGGTGCCGGGCGGGCCGTACAGCAGCACGCCCTTCGGGATCTTCGCGCCGATGGCCTGGAACTTGCCTGGGCTCTGCAGGAACTCCTTGATCTCCTGCAGTTCCTCGATGGCCTCGTCCGCCCCCGCTATATCGGCGAAAGTCGTCTTCGGCGTGTCCTTGCTGACCAGCTTGGCCTTCGACTTGCCGAAGTTCATCACCCGCGAGCCGCCGCCCTGCATCTGGTTCAGCAGGAACAAGAAGATCAGGATGACGAGCAGGAACGGCAGCCAGCCGACGATCAGCGCCAGCAGGGAGCTGCCCTTGGGTACCTGGACGTTGTAACCCTGCGGCAGCTTCCCGTTCTTGACCTGCTGCTGCAGCAGGTTGGCCAGCTCCGTGCCCTGGTTGCCAACCCAGCTCGCCTGCAGCGGCTGCCCGTGCACCGGGGTGATCTGAATGGTCTGCTGGTTGTCGATCAGCAGCGCCGACTTCACCTCGCCCCGCTGGATCATGGTGATCACCTGGGAGGTGCTGGCCGGCTTGTATGACGTGCCTGAACTCGCGTACTTGTACACGAAGAAGAACAGCATCACGACAACGAGAAGGGCGACGAACGGCCCGCGGAAGTAGCGCTTCAGATCCATCGACGAACGACCCCGCAGTTCCGGGGCCGGTCCCTCCTGACGAGCGTCATTTCCCGCCGACCCCCGGCGGGAGTGCCATGCGTCCCAGTGACCACGCGCGGCTTCCTTGTCTTCCCGGCTGATGCGCAGGGATATTTGACGGTACACCGGACCGGCTGCGGCCGGGCCCGCGAGAGGCACCGCCCGACGCGCATCGGCTCTGGCCGGCCCTCTCCCCAAGCTAAACGTATTTCATCGCGGGATGTGTTCCCCGCCATAGACGTGCGGCGCGAGCGTCCCGATGAACGGCAGGTTCCGGTACCGCTCGGCGTAGTCCAGGCCGTAGCCGATGACGAAGGCGTTGTCGATGTCGAAGCCCGCGTATGCCACCGCCACGTCCATCTGCAGCGCGGCCGGCTTCCGGAGCATGGCCAGGACCTGCAGCGAGGCGGGCTGGCGCGATCGCAGGTTGCCGACCAGCCAGGACAGGGTCAGTCCCGAGTCGACGATGTCCTCGACCACCAGTACGTGCCGGCCGGTGATGTCCGCGTCGAGGTCCTTGAGGATCCGCACCACCCCGGAAGACTTGGTGCCCGAGCCGTACGAGGACACCGCCATCCAGTCCATCTGCACCGGCAGGTGCATTGCCCGCGCCAGGTCGGCCATCACCATGACGGCGCCCTTGAGCACCCCGACGAGCAGCAGTTCACGGCCGGCGTAGTCGGCGTCGACCTGCGCCGCGAGTTCCCGTATCCGGGCCTGCAGCCGCTCCGGGGTAATCAGCACGTCGTCAAGGTCGGCGCCCACGTCCTTCGCGTCCACCCGCGCCCTCCGCGTTCTCCGCGTTCTCCGGTACCCGCGCATGCGGCCCCGCGGAGAAGGTCAGCTTGCCACACCTGCGCAGGCCGCGGACCCCGCCCGGCAGGTCCGCCCAGCGCTGGCCGTGCCACCGGGTCAGCAGCGCGTCGAGCCCGGCCACGTGCCGGGCGGTCAGCGCGCCGGCCGGGCAGCCGGCCGCGATGGCCGCGGCATGCAGCACCCGGGTCCTGATCGCGGCGGGCAGCGCGGCCAGGCCGCCGGCATCGAGTGCCCCGTCGGGATCTCGCAGTCGCGCCGACTCGGCCTGCGCCAGCGCATCCAGCACCTCCCCGTCGGCCCGCAGCTGGCCGGCGGTGCGCGCGAGGGCCTCGGCGACGCCGGGGCCGAGCGCGGCGGTCAGCGCGGGCAGCGCCTGGTGCCGGACCCGCGCCCGGGCGTACGCCGGATCGCAATTGTGCGGATCCGCCCATGGCCGCAGCCCCAGTGCCGCGCAGGCCCGTGCCGTCTGGGCCCGCCGGAGGCCGAGCAGCGGGCGCAGGTAGCGCCCGCTGCGGGCGGGCATTCCGGCCAGCGACCGGGCGCCGGACCCGCGGGCCAGGCCGAGCAGCACGGTCTCGGCCTGGTCGTCGAGCGTATGGCCGAGCAGCACGGCGGCCGCGCCCAGGCGGCCGGCCAGATCGCCCAGCGCGGCGTAGCGGGCGGCCCGGGCCGCCGCCTCCGGGCCGCCTGGCCCGGACGGGCTGACCCGGATGCCCTGCACGGGGCTGAGGCCCATCGCGGCCAGCGCGCCGGTCACCCGGGCTGCCTGCCCGGCCGAGCCCGGCTGCAGGCCGTGATCGACGGTGACGCCGCCGCAGCGCAGGCCGGCCCTGGGCGCCTCGAAGGCCGCGGCCGCCGCCAGCGCGAGCGAATCGGCGCCGCCGGAGCAGGCCACCAGCACGAGATCACCGGGCGCCAGGCCGGCCAGCGCCTGCCGGACGGCGAGCCGCACCTGCGCGACCGCCGGATCGGGACCCACGGCTGGTCAGCTCGCGGCTGCGCTGCCGCCGTCACCCGCTCCAGCCAGCTCCGGGGACTGGCGATCTCGGCCTTGGACGGCAGCGACTCCGGCGATTCCCACACCTTGTTGAAGGTCGCCATGCCCGCCTGATCGACGACGGCGCGGACGAACCTTGCGCCCTGCTCGTACTGCTTCATCTTCAGGTCGATGCCGAGGATCCGGCGGATCGCCTGCTCCATCCGGCCCGCGCTGCCGCGCCGTGCGGTGAACCGCTCCCTGATCTGGGCGACCGACGGCACCACGCTCGGGCCGACCGCGTCCATCACGTAGTCGCCGTGTCCCTCGACCAGCGTCATCACCGCGGTGAGCCGCTCCAGGATCGCCCGCTGGCGGGGGTTCTGGATCGCCTCGATCAGGCTCTCGCCGTCACCGCCGCGCACTGCGCCCGCTACCGCGTCCGCGGCCGAGCGCAGCCGTTCCAGGATCGACGCCGGGTCCAGGTCCGAGGCCAGCAGGAAGTCGGTCATCTGCTGCTGCACGTACGGGCGCAGCCAGGGCACCGAGGTGAACTGCGTCCGGTGCGTCTCCTCGTGCAGGCAGACCCAGCGCCGGAAATCATGCGGGTCAACGCCGAGTTCCCGCTCGACCATCACGATGTTCGGCGCGACGAGGGTGAGCCGCCCGGCCGGGGCGGTGCTTTCCGGCAGGTCCGGGTCGGGCGGCAGGAACAGCTCGTACTGGCCGAGCACCCGGCCTGCCAGGTAGGCCAGGATCAGCCCGGCCTGCATGCCGGTGACCCGCGAGCCGACCGCGGTGATGACCGAGCCCTGCGGCGCGGCCGCCCGTTCCTGCAGGTGCTCGACCAGCGGGTCGAGGACGACGCGGAACCCGTCGACATTGGCCCGGATCCAGCCGGGACGGTCCACCACCGCGACGCTGCCGCCGTCCGCCGGCGCCGGCCAGCCCGGTGACCTCGCGTACCGGCTCCTGCACGGCTGCGGCAAGCTCGCGCAGCTCGGCCACGACCTTCCTGGCCTCGGCCCGGCTGACCTGCGGGCCGGGCCTGGCCCAGCGGACGCCGGTGGAGGTGGCCACATCCCAGTCGATCATCTGTGCGCTGCTCACCCCTCCACCGTACGTGCCCGGGCGGGGGGCTTCGCCGCAGGCACTGCCCGGCGGCGGCCCGCGGCCGGGACCGGCCGGTCAGTGGCAGCCGCAGGCGGCGAGCTCAGTGGCGAGCTTGTCGATGGCGCCGCCGGCCTGGCTCAGCCCGTTCTTCGGAATGTGGTCGGCCATGAAAGCGAAGGCCAGCAGCTGGCCATTGCTGGCATAGGCCACTCCGGCCAGCGTGGCCACCCTGGTCAGGTTGCCGGTCTTGGCCCGCACCACGCCCAGCGCAGCCGGCCCGGGAGCGCCGAAGACGCTCCCGCCCGGGGCGAGCGTCCCGGAGAATCCCGCCACCGGCAGCCCGGTGAGGGCAGGCCGCAGGCCCGGATCCGGCGGCCGGGCGGCCAGCGCGACCAGCTGGACTAGGGCCCAGGGCGTGATCCGGTCCGCGGGCGACAGCCCGCTGCCGTCCACCAGCCGGATGCCGCGCACGCCAAGCCGCTGGTCGGCTGCCGTCACCGCCGCCGCCGCGCCGGTGAAGCTGGCGGGCCGGCCCGCGGCGATCGCCACCTGCCTGGCCAGGTTCTCCGCGATCACGTTGTTGCTCTCGATCAGCATCCACTGCACGATCTGCGCCAGCGGCGGCGAGACCACCCGGGCGATGGTGACGCCGCCCGGCGGCGCGGAAGCCGGCCGCACCGGCCCGTGCACCCGGATCCCGTGGGCGGCCAGCAGCCCGGCGAACGCGCGGGCGGCGTCCGCGGCCGGGGTGAGCGAGCGCGGCCGGAAGTTGCCCGGGTCATCGGCATCCTGCGGCGACCCGCCGGCGGTCAGCCTGCCCTGATCGACCTCCAGCGGCGAGATCGGGGTCACGTTGCCGGTGGCCAGGTAGCTCGCTGGCCACGACGGCGCGAGCAGCGGCCCGGAGTACAGCGAGGTGTCGTAGCCGATCCGCACCGCGGCGTGATGCCTGGCGCGCAGCGCGCGGGCCGTCCGCGCGGCCAGCGACGCGAGCGTGGCCGGCTGCGGGTAGTCAGTGGCCGGCGGATGGCGGGCCGCCAGGGTCGGGATCGCCGCCGCCGGCCAGGACGATGGCGGACCGCCCGCTGGCTGCCACCACCCGCGTGCTGAACCGGGCGCCGGGCCCGAGCACCTGCAGCGCGGCAACCGCCGTGGCCAGCTTGGCCGTCGAGGCCGGCGCTGACGGCGAGCGGCCGGCCCGGGCGAACAGCACCCGGCCGGCCGGCAGGCTGGCGACGACCGCGGCGACATGCGAGCCGAGCGCCGGGGAGCCGAGGGTGCCGGACAGCCGGGCGGCCAGGCCGCCGGGCGTCACGGCCTTCCCGGACGCCTGCCCGGCCGCGGGCAGTACCTGGCCGGCGGCGGCCAGCTGATGCCCGGCCACCCTCGGTACCTGCCAGCGGGCCAGCCGGGCGGGCAGCAGGTGCGCCACCGCGCCGCCGGCCGCCATGGTCGTCACGATCAGCAGCGCGAGGATCGCCACCGCGACCTGCCGGAGCCGGCTCGCCGCGACCCCTCCCCTCGTCACGACCCCTCCTCGCGAGATGCTGATCCTGGCAACGGAGTCAATCATCTACGCGCGCAAGGAGCGGAATCGTGAAATTCGATGTGGTCATCGAGATCCCGAAAGGCCAGCGGAACAAGTACGAAATGGATCATGAAAGCGGGCGCATCCGGCTGGACCGGATGCTGTTCACCTCGACCAGGTACCCCGCTGACTACGGGTTCATCGAGAACACGCTGGCGGACGACGGCGATCCACTGGACGCCCTGGTGATCCTGGACGAGCCAACCTTCCCCGGCTGCCTGATCCATTGCCGGGCGATCGGCATGTTCCGGATGCGGGACGAGATGGGCGCCGACGATAAGGTCCTCTGCGTCGCCGTTACCGACCCCCGGATGGCCCACCTGCAGGACATCTACCATGTCTCGGAGTTCGACCGCCTTGAGATCCAGCACTTCTTCGAGGTTTACAAGGCCCTGGAGCCCGGCAAGCAGGTAGAGACGGCCACCTGGGTGGGCAAGGCCGACGCCGAGGCCGAGATCATCGCGTGCCAGGCGAGGCTCGGCTCATCGGAGATCCACTAGGACATTGATGCCGACCGGTCACAAATAGGCGACACTTAATGTGAGCAGCGACACAGCCGGGGAGGTAACCGTGGATCACGCAGATGACGTGCTCAGGCGGGCACCGCTGTTCGATGCGCTGGACGACGACAGCGCGGCCGCGCTGCAGGCCGGAGTCACCATCGTGGACCTCGCCCGGGCCGAGCGGCTGTTCGACGAGGGAGCCTCCGGTAACCAGCTCTACGTGATCCTTGATGGCAAGATCAAGCTGACCAGGGCCGCGGCGGACGGCCGGGAGAACCTGCTGAGCGTGCTCGGGCCCGGTGAGATGTTCGGGGAACTGTCCCTCTTCGACCCGCGGCCGCGGACCGCGAGCGCGACCGCGGTCACCGACAGCCGCCTCGCCGCGCTCGCGCATGACGACCTGCGCAGCTGGCTGAACGGCCGTCCTGACGTGGCCCTGCATCTGCTCCAGGCGCTCGCCCAGCGGCTGCGCCGGGCCAATGACGTGATGGCCGACCTGGTTTTCACCGACGTGCCCGGCCGGGTGGCCAAGGCCCTGCTTGACCTGGCGGACCGGTTCGGCACGGTGCAGGCGGACGGGCTCCAGGTCAGCCATGACCTCACCCAGGAGGAGCTGGCGCAGCTGGTCGGGGCTTCGCGGGAGACCGTGAACAAGGCGCTGGCCGACTTCGCGGCCCGCGGCTGGCTGCAGCTGGCGGCCAAGTCCGTGCTGCTGATCGAGCCGGAGCGGCTGCGCAAGCGATCACGCTGAGCCGCCGCCCGCCGCGGGCCGGTCGTCGGCCGCGGGCCCGCCGTCTGCCGCGGGCCCGCCGTCTGCTGCTGACCCGCTGCCCGGCGCTGGCAGCCTCAGGCCGCGGTCCGCGAGATACGCAAGCTGGGCCCGGACGGACCACTCCGCGAACGGCCAGAGGCCACGGTCCACGGCCGCGTATACCCGCGCCACGATGTCGGCGGGCGTCCGGTCGCCGGCCGCGACGGCGGCCGCGATCTCGGCCAGCCGTTCCGCCCGGTGCGCGATGTAGAAGTCGAGCTTCGCCGCCGGGTCGGGCACCAGCGGCCCGTGCCCGGGCAGCAGGGCGGCCAGCGGCGCGGCATCGGCGAGCGCGCGCAGCCGGTCCAGCGAGCCCAGGTAGTCACCCAGGCTGCCGTCCCGGGCGATCACGGTGGTGCCGCGGCCGAGCACGGTATCCCCGGTGAGCACCGCGCCGTCCGCGGGCAGCAGCAGCGACACCGAGTCGGCGGTATGGCCGGGCGTGGCGATAATGCGGATCTCGCAGCCCGCCGCGGTGACCACGTCGCCGGCCGCAGCCCCTCGGCGCCGAGCCGGTGCGCGGGATCCAGCGCGAGCACCGGCGCGCCGGTCAGCTCGGCCAGCCGCCGGCGCCGGCCGAGTGATCCCGGTGTCCGTGCGTCAGCAGGATCCGGGTCAGCCGCTGGCCGGCCGCCGCGGCCAGCGCCCGCACCCGGTGCAGGTGACCCTCGTGGTCCGGGCCCGGATCCACCACGACCGCGGTCGCCGAGCCGGGCTCGGCGATCAGCCACGTGTTCGTGCCGTCGAGGGTCATCGGCGACGGGTTCGGGGCCAGCACGCAGCGCGCCCGCGGCGTGCCCGAGCCGTCGATGCCGGGCCGCGGCCGGGCACCGCCGCCCCGGCCGGCGTCCTCGCTGGCGGTCAAAGCGGATAGCCCAGCTCGGCCGGAAGCGTTAGCCAGACCGCTCCGCCCGCGATGCTCGACTCCGGCAGCACCGGCCTTACCTGACGCGGCGCTAGCGCGGCCGTCACGTCCCGGCAGGCGGCCAGTTCCGCCAGGCTAACCGCGGTCGGCGGCCACAGCACGATCTCCTTCCTGCGCCCCATCGCAATCGCATCGTCCGGGCGCGCCCAGGTCACCTCGGCCGCCTCGCCGCCGACGTCCCTGGTGCGCTGCTGGCGCGGCAGCGCGGCAGCGAAGAACCTGGCGTCGAACCTGCGTTTCTCGACCACCGGGGTGACCCACCGCGACCATGGCCTGAGCAGGTCGGCCCGGAGCACCAGCCCGCGCCGGGCGAGCATCTCGGCCAGCGAGAGCGACCGGCTGAGCAGCGCCTGCCGGTCGGTCTCCCAGTCTGCGCCGGTGGTGTCGGCTACCACCGAGTCGGCGGACGTTCCGGCCAGCAGCACGCCCGACTCCTCGAAGGTCTCCCTGACCGCGGCGCAGACCAGCGCGCGGGCCTGTTCCGGCGGCGCGTCGAAGATCCGGCCCCATTCGGCGGCACCAGGGCCGGCCCAGGCAACCTGCTCGTCGGCATCCCTGTCGTCGACCGAGCCGCCGGGAAAGACGAACGCGCCGGGCGCGAACGCCATCGATGGCTTGCGCCGCAGCAGGTAGACCTCAACGCCGTCAGCCGGCCGCGTGCCGTCCGCGGCCCGCCGGGCCGGGCGCAGCAGCATAACCGTTGCCGCGTCCCGCGGCGTGACCGGCCGCACGCGCCCGGCCAGCACGTCAAGAGCATGCCCGGCCGGCCTGCCAGGCAGCCGGATCGCCGCGCCGTCCGCGGAACCTGCCACGACAAGCCTCCTGTGCCCCTGGCTGCGGTCCGGCTTAGCCCCGCACCTCGGCGATCAGCTCCACCTCGACCGGGGTATCGAGCGGCAGCACGGCCATGCCGACCGCGCTGCGGGCATGCCGGCCAGCCTCACCGAAGACCTCGATCAGCAGCTCGCTCGCCCCGTTGACCACCTGGGCCTGCGCGGTGAAGTCGGGGGCGCTGGCCACGAACCCGGTCACCTTCACTATCCGCCGGACCGCCGACAGCCCGCCCGTCACCGAGGCGACCGCGGCCAGCGCGTTGAGCGCGCAGATCCGCGCCAGGGCGCTGGCCGCCGCGGCGTCGATCCCGGCGCCAACCTTTCCGGTCGCGGGCAGCACCCCGTCCACGAAGGGCAGCTGCCCGGCGGTGTACACGTAATTCCCGGTGCGCACGGCCGGCACGTAGGCCGCCAGCGGTACCACCACCGCCGGCAGGGTGAGGCCGAGCGCGGCCAGCCGCGCCTCCGGGGAGCTCTCGTCGGGCGCGCCGTCCCCGGCGGCGGCGGTCACTGCTTGCCCCGCTTCAGGTAGGCGACGAGCTGCTCCGGGTTAGGGCCGGGCACGACGGCTACCAGCTCCCATCCGTCATCGCCCCAGTTGTCCAGGATCTGCTTGGTCGCATGGACGAGCAACGGCACCGTTGCGTACTCCCACTTCTGCATGACCCGACTCTAGCGGGGCTGGCCGCTGCCGCAGTCTCGTGCTCCCCGGTCCGGGAACTCGCTATGCTTCCGGTTCCGCGAACGGGCCCGGGTCCGTGTCCGGTTCCGGGCTGGCGGCGGGCTTACGCCGGCTGCTTGCCGTCCGCCGCTGGGCGCCCGCTGGCCGCCGGGTCCCGCTGGCCGTCCTCCGCTGGCGGCCGCCGCGCCCTGGGCTGGCCCGGTCGCACCGGTGCCAGGCATCCCGGCGGCGGCCGGATCGGCGCCGACCGGGGGCAGCGTCTCGGTCACGGCCGGGGGGTCGTCGGCCGGGGGGTCGTCGGCCGACGCGCCGTCGCCGGCCGAGGGCATCACCCGGGTCATGCCCGGCCCGTCGTCGGCGGGCACGGCATCGGCGGGCCGCTCATCGGCCGGCCGGGTATACGCGGGCGCCGCATCCGCGGGCGTGGCCGGCGAGGCGTAAGCCGGCGCATCATCGGCGGCCGGATCCTCCGCCGGCCCGGCATCGGCCCGCGGGGCGTACGCCGGCCCGGCATCGGCCCGCGGGGCGTACGCCGCCCGGCATCGGCCGCCGCGGCCTCGCCGATCGCGCGCACCGGTTCGCCGGGATCGGCGGCGATCTCGGGGATTGGCGGGAGATCGGGTATCTCCAGCGGCGCCGCGGACGCGCCGCCGAGTTCCGCGCCGGCTTCCGCCTCGGCCACGGCCTCGTCGCCGAAGTCTGCCATCGACGCCGATTCCGCAGCCGATTTCTCGCTGCCGGGCGTGGCCGGGGCCAGCTTGTCGAAGAACCTCAGCATCTCGACCGGGATCGGCATGACCAGCGTGCTGTTGCGCTCCGCGGCCACCTCCACCACTGTCTGCAGCAGCCTTAGCTGCAGCGCGGCCGGATCGCGCGCCATCACGTTCGCGGCCGCGGCCAGCCGCTTGGACGCCTGGTACTCGCCGTCCGCGGTGATGATCCGCGCCCGCCGCTCCCGCTCTGCCTCCGCCTGCCGCGACATGGACCGCTTCATTCCCTCGGGCAGGCTCACGTCCTTGATCTCCACCCGCTCGACCCGGATGCCCCAGGGCCCCTCGGTCGGCTCGTCGATGATCCGGCGGAGCTCCTTGTTGACCGTTGCCCGCTCGGCCAGCAGCTGGTCCATCTCGGACTGGCCGATGATCGAGCGGAGCGACGTCTGCGCCTGCTGCGAGACGGCGAACATGTAGTTCTGCACGTTCACGGTCGCCTTGATCGGGTCGACGACGCGGAAATAGACCACCGCATCCACCCGGACGCTGACATTGTCCCTGGTAATGCCCTCCTGCGCCGGAACGGCCATGGCGATGATCTGCATGTTGACCTTTTGCATCTTGTCGCCGACCGGCCTGATCAGGTGCAGCCCGGGCCCGCGCGTGCCGGGCAGCACCTTGCCGAACCTGAACACGATGCCCTGCTCGTACTGCTGCACGACGCGCATCGCGCGGCCGGTCGCGATCAGGCCCGCCACCACGAGGATTACCAGGACGACCAAAAGACCCTCGAGCACCGTGAACACCTCTTCCCGGGCTGCACGCCAATTTCCCTCGCCCCAGCCTAGTGACCTGCCCGGCGTGCTGGCGGGGCGCGGCGACCTAGTGCGCGGACGCGGATACCCTCCATGGCGTGGGCGCGCGGGACACAGACTGGGAAGGCGTGCGGCTGCACGTCGTCACCGGCAAGGGCGGAACCGGGAAGACGACCGTGGCCGCGGCGCTGGCGCTGGCGCTGGCCTCCGGCGGCGGGCGGGTGCTGCTCATCGAGGTCGAGGGACGGCAGGGTATCGCGCAGGTCTTCGACTGCCCGCCGCTGCCCTACGAGGAGCGCAAGGTCGCCATCGCCCCGGCTACTGCCAGCCGGCCCGGCGGCGAGGTGTACGCGCTGGCTGCCGATCCGGAGTCGGCGCTGCTGGAGTATCTCCAGATGTTCTACAACCTGCGGCATGCCGGCAAGGCGCTGACCAAGCTCGGCGTGGTGGACTTCGCCACCACGATCGCGCCCGGGGTGCGTGACGTGCTGCTGACCGGGAAGGCCGCCGAGGCAACCCGGCGGCGGGAGGGCGGCAGGCATGTTTACGACGCGGTTGTCATGGACGCGCCGCCGACCGGGCGGATCGGCAGGTTCCTGAACGTGACCGCCGAGGTGTCCGGCCTCGCCCGGGTCGGGCCGATCCATGGTCACGCGGACACGGTGCAGAAGGTGATCAGCTCACCGGAGACCGCGGTGCATTTCGTCACGGTGCTGGAGGAGATGCCGGTACAGGAGACGCTGGACGGGATCGCGGAACTCGGCGGGCTCGGCCTGCAGCCCGGCGGCATCATGATCAACATGGTGCATCCGCTGGCCCTGCCGCCGGCCCAGCTGCGCACGGCGGCGAGCGGATCCGTGGACGAGGACGAGCTTGCCCTCGGGCTGAAGGCCGCCGGGCTCGATGACAGCCGCCTGCTCGCCTCGGCGCTAGCCGCCGAGCTTGTGGAGCATGCCAGGACCGCCA
Organism: uncultured Actinomycetes bacterium; assembly: GCA_963786975.1. GTDB lineage: Bacteria > Actinomycetota > Actinomycetes > Streptosporangiales > Streptosporangiaceae > Palsa-506. Next base: position 197,756 of record CAWBBE010000003.1, read on the forward strand.
CCGGCCAGCGCGCCCAGCGGCGCCGGCTGGCGGCGGCCGGGCAGCCCCGGTATGACCTGCCGATGATCAGCGACGGCATCGACCTGGCCGGGCTGTACCGGATCGCGGCCGCGCTCCGGGACCAGGGAGCGGCCTGATGACACCGGCCGCGCCGCCGCCGCTCGATGTCGACCGGCTGATCGACGACCGCCGCATCCGGATCATCGTCTGCTGCGGATCCGGCGGCGTCGGGAAGACCACCGTGGCCGCCGCGGTCGGCCTGCGGGCCGCCGGGCGCGGCCGCCATGTCGTCGTGCTCACCGTCGACCCGGCTCGCAGGCTGGCCCAGTCGATGGGCCTGTCCTCGCTGGACAACACGCCCCGGCCGGTGCCCGGGGCGGCCGCGGCGAGCCGGCCGCAGGGCACCGGCGGAACCGGCGGAACCGGCGGCAGCCTGCACGCCATGATGCTCGACATGAAGCGGACCTTCGATGAGATCGTGGAGGCCCATGCCGACCCCGACCGGGCGGCCCAGATCCTGGCGAACCCCTTCTACCAGTCGCTGTCCTCCGGCTTCTCCGGCACCCAGGAATACATGGCGATGGAGAAGCTGGGGCAGCTGCGCAGATCCGACGAGTGGGACCTGATCGTGGTGGACACGCCGCCGAGCCGGTCCGCGCTGGATTTCCTTGACGCACCGCAGCGGCTCGGCAGGTTCCTCGACGGGCGGCTGCTCCGGCTCCTCACCGCGCCGGCCAAAGTGGGCGGGCGGGCGTACCTGCGGATGCTGAACGTCGGGTTCGGCATCGTGACCGGGGCGCTGACCAAAATACTCGGCGCCCAGGTTCTCCGGGACGCGCAGACGTTCGTGACCGCGCTCGACACGATGTTCGGCGGCTTCCGGGAGCGTGCGGAGTACACCTACCGGCTGCTGCGCGCGCCGGGCACGTCCTTCCTCGTCATTGCCGCCCCGGAGCCAGATGCGCTGCGGGAGGCGTCGTATTTCGTGGAGCGGCTCGCGGTCGAGGGGATGCCGCTGGCCGGCCTCGTCGTCAACCGGGTGCACCGCTCGCCCGCGGCGCGGCTGTCCGCGGCCCGCAGCCTGGCCGCCGCGGAGAGCCTGCAGCCCGCCGGCGGCCAGAACGGCGATAACGGCCCTCGCGACGACGGCCGGGGTAACGTCCGGCCAGACGGGCATCCCGGCGCCCCGGCACAGCCGGGCCGGGCACCGTACCAGCTGGCCACCGCGGCGCTCAGGCTGCACGCGGAGCGGATGCAGCTTGTCGCCGCCGAGCGGCGCCTCGCCGGGCGCTTTACCGCCGCGCACCCGCTGGTCCCGGTCACCGAGGTACCCGCCCAGCCTGAGGACGTGCATGACCTGGCCGGGCTCGCGGTGATCGGGGAAAGCTTCGGCGCCGGGTAACCGCTACGCCGCGGCGGGGCCGGCCAGATGCTCAGCCGGGGGCAACCAAGCGCTCAGCTGGCGACAAGCTCGTCGCCGCTGCGCTCATACTGATTGCGCGCGTTCTCCAGCAGGTCGCGCCAGGAAACCACGTCCGGGCGGCGGCGCAGCAGCGCACGCCGCTCACGCTCGGTCATGCCACCCCACACACCAAACTCAATCCGGTTGTCGAGCGCGTCAGCGAGGCACTCGGTCCGGACGGGGCAGCCACGGCAGATCAGCTTGGCCCGGTTCTGCGCCGCCCCCTGAACGAAGAGCTCGTCAGGGTCCGTTCCCTTGCACGCGGCGCGCGCGGTCCAGTCCGTGATCCACATGTTGGCCCAACTCCTCCTGATCGTCACGTCCGCATAGGGTCGTCACGCCGGACGGCGTTCACTGGCGGGTAGGAGCCGCTGGCGGCAGCGCCAGGCTCCGGTGTCATGTTGCGAAAAGGTAACTTACGGAAGTCCGGGCCTGAGCGCTAGACCCTGTCGGGCCCATTTCGAGGATAGTCCGCATGAGCTATACGGGCAGGCGTGACTAGTCACGGCTGCGGCCGGCCGACCGGATCTGGGCTGTCCACCCCCCTGCCAGCTGCGGTTTCATCATCGTGGCCAGGGCGCGGCGGCGGCCAGCGTACCCTGATCCCGTGCTGACATCAGATAGCCGCGCCCGGATAGGCGCGGCTGGCCGGGTTTTCGTCATGGCGGCGGTCGCCGGCCTGCTCTTCGCGGCGCTCGCCCTGCCTGCCGTGGGCAGCATCGGGATCCTGACCCGCGATGCGGCCAGCAAGTTCAACAACCTCGCCGTGCCGAACCTCGGCCTGCTGCCGGTTCGCTCGGAGATCCTGGACCGGCATGGTCACCTGATCGCCTATTACTACCCGGACAATATCGACCGGGTCCCGGTGCCCTTCGGGAAGATCTCGCCGCTGATGCGCGAGGCCATCATCGCGATCGAGGATGCCAGGTACTACCAGCACGGCGCGCTTGACTTCAAGGGCACCCTCCGCGCACTGATCAGCAACGTGCGGCACAACCCCACCCAGGGCGGCTCGACGATCGCGCAGCAGTACGTCAAGAACGCGCTGATCCTGACCGCGAAGACACCGCAGCAGCGGCTGGATGCCATCAGGGACACGCCGGGCAGGAAGATCCGCGAGCTCCGGATAGCCATCAAGGTCGAGCACGAGCTGACGAAGAACCAGCTGCTCGCCGCCTATCTCAACGCCGCGTACTTCGACAATCACGCGATCGGCGTCCAGCTGGCGGCGGAGCGCTACTTCCACACCACCGCCAGCCGCCTGACGCTGCCCCAGGCGGCGCTGCTGGCCGGCATGGTGGAGAACCCGGCCCAGTACAACCCGCTCGCGTTTCCCGGTAACGCGATCAGCAGGCGCAACGAGGTGCTGGCGAAGATGGCGCAGCAGCACTACATCACGCAGGCCGAGGCGCAGGCCGCCGCTCGCGCCCCGCTCGGCCTGCACCCGTCCTTCCACGCGCTGCAGAGCGGCTGCACCAGCCGGTCGGCCAAGCACGCGGCCTTCTTCTGCGACTACGTGCTGTCCGTGATGCAGCACGATCCCGCCTACCACCAGGCGTGGCTGCAGCTGAACGACACCGGCGGCCTGAAGATCTACACCACGCTGAACCGCCAGGACCAGCACGCCGCCCAGCACGCGGTCAGCTACATGGTCCCGGCCCCGCCGTCGGCGGTCAACCCGGCGGGCAACGCCGCCGCCGAGGTACTGATCCAGCCGGGTACCGGGAAGGTACGCGCGATCGCGGTCGACCGCCCGTACGGGTTCGGGGGACGACGGGACAACATCGACTACGCGGTGGACGGCAGGTACAACGGCGGCGTCGGCGTGCAGACCGGCTCATCGTCCAAGCTGTTCACCCTGCTGACCGCGCTCAAGCAGGGCGTCCCGTTCGGCTTCAACCAGAAGATCGTGTCACCGTCCACGCTGACCGGCTACACCGACTGCAAGGGCCGGCAGACGGGTCCCTTCAACGTCAACAACGCCGAGGGCAAGGGCGCGGGCACCTTCACGCTCTATAACGGGACCACGGAGTCGATCAACGTCTTCTATGCGCACCTGGAGCTGAAGGTCGGGCTGTGCCATGTGGTCCAGACCGCGGCCAGCCTCGGCGTCCACCGTGCTGACGGCAAGTCCTTGTTCAAGGGTGTCGGGAAGCCAGGGTCGGCCGGCTACCAGTACCCGGCGGACGACATCCCCTCGTTCACGCTCGGCTCGGTCAACGTGTCGCCGATGACGATGGCCGCCGCCTACGCGACGGTCGCGGCCCGCGGCAAGTACTGCGCGCCGATCGCCATCGGCGCGATCGTGAACCGGTCTGGCAGCCACCTGCCGGTGAAATCGGCCAACTGCCACCGGGCGCTCTCTCCCCAGGTCGCTGACGCGGCGACGCACATCCTGCAGGGCGTGATGGTCTCGCCCGGCACCGCGGCCGGCGACGAGGTCGCCCGGAACGGGGTTGTCATCCCGCAGGCGGGCAAGACCGGAACCGCCAACGACTTCGACTTCGCCGCGTTCGGCGGGTACACGCCCCGGCTGGCGGGCTACGTCTCGATGTTCAATCCCAAGGGCCCGATCAGCCATCCGATGAGCGGTTACCCGGGCTCGTGTTACCGGGCCGGCTGCGTCGGCGAGGTCTTCGGCGCCAACGCCGGGCAGATCTGGCAGCTGACGTTCGAACATGCCGACCTGGGCAAGTCGATCGCCAACTTCGTACCCGTGCCGCCCGGCAGCACGTTCTACCAGCTGGGCACCGGGGTCTCGTCGCCCAAGCCGCCCAAGCCGCCCAAGCCGCCCAAGCCCGGCCCCGGTGGCGGGAACGGCGGCGGTGGCGGGAACGGCGGCGGGGGCGGGAACGGCGGCGGTGGCGGGAACGGCGGCGGGGGTGGTGGCCCCGGCGGCGGAAACGGGAACGGCAATGGCGGCGGGAACGGCGGCGGCGGGAACGGCGGCGGCGGCGGGAACGGCGGCGGCGGGAACGGCGGCGGCGGGAACGGAGCGCGGCTGCCGGAGGCCTGACCGCCTTCAGGTCATCGCCTGCGGCGGTTAGCGCGCCAGCCCGCGGCGGACCTCGGCGGCCACCCGGCCGCCCTCGGCCCGGCCCGCTACCAGCGGCGTGACCGCCTTCATCACCTGGCCCATCGCGGCCGGGCCGGACGCGCCGGTCTCGGCGATCACCCTGGCCACGAGGCCGGCCAGCTCGGCATCGGAAAGCTGGGCGGGCAGGTAGCCGCTGAGCACGTCGCCCTCGGCCCGCTCGGCGGCCGCCTGGCCGGGGCGCCCCGCCGCGTCGAACGCCTCGGCGGCCTCGCGCCGCCGCTTGGCCTCCCTGGCGACCACCCGGAGCACCTCGTCGTCGCTGAGGTCGCGGGCGGTCTTGCCCGCCACCTCCGCATTGGCCACCGACGTGAGCACCATCCGCAGGGTCCGGGTGCGGACCTCGTCACGGGACTTCATCGCCGCGGTGAGATCACCGCGAAGCCGCTGCTTGAGTTCGGTCATGCCGCCATCCTGCCGCCTGCCGGATCCGGCCTGACCGGCCAGCCCACCCGGCGCCGCATGGCACCATGAATGGATGCGACCACGAGGCCTGGCCGGGATCGCCGCGGCAGCTGGCGGTGCGGTCTTCGCATACGCCGCCATCGTCGAGCGCAACTGGTTCGTGCTGCGCCGCTACGACGTCCCGGTGCTGTCTGCCGGGTCGAAGCCGCTCCGGCTGCTGCACATTTCCGACGCCCATCTGACCCCCGGGCGGCACCGGCTGATGTCCTGGATCCGGTCGCTGGACGCCCTTGAGCCGGACCTGGTCGTGAACACGGGGGACTCGATCGCCCACCGGCAATCCGTTCAGCCATTTCTTGAAGCGCTCGGGCCGCTGCTTGACCGTCCCGGCGTTTTCGTCTTCGGCTCCAATGACCTTTATTCGCCAGTTCCCAAGAATCCGGCTCGCTACCTGTGGCGGACCAGTGCGGTCGACCACAGCCGTGATGAGACCGACCTGCCGTGGGCGGAACTCGGTGCGGGCATGACGGCGGCGGGCTGGCTGGACGCGAACAACCGGCGGGGCCGGATCAAGGCGGCGGACTTCGACATCGAGGTGGCCGGCGTGCACGACTCGCACGTCAAGCGCGACCGCTACGACCTCATCGCCGGGCCCGCCGACCCGGCCGCCGACCTGCATCTCGGGCTGCTGCACTCGCCCGAGCCCGCGGTGCTCGACCAGTTCGCCGCGGACGGCTTCGACCTGCTGCTGGCCGGGCACACCCACGGCGGCCAGGTCTGCCTGCCGCTGCTCGGCACGCTGGTGACGAACTGCGGAATCGAGCCCGCCCGGGCCCGCGGGCTGCACCGGCACCCCGCCGTACCGGACGGCCCGGACAGCCCCTGGCTGCATGTCTCGGCCGGTCTCGGCACCTCGCCGTGGGCGCCGGCCAGGTTCTGCTGCCGCCCGGAAGCCACGCTGCTCACGCTGGTTCCGCGAATCAGCTAGACTGCACGGGCGGTCGCCGGGGTGTGGCGCAGCTTGGCAGCGCGCTTCGTTCGGGACGAAGAGGCCGCCGGTTCAAATCCGGCCACCCCGACCAGTAGTCCCAGGTAGATGGCATGATCACCCGACGTGGCGATCATGCCATTGATCGTCTGTTGGCCATCTGTTGGCGAGACTGAACGCCGCAGCGCGGCACACAGCGTGGAGGATCGGCAGCGAACGCCTCCATGGTGCTGCATCAGTACTCAGCAGTTGAACGGTCCTCGCCGGGTACCGGGATGGTCAAGGCGCCTTGCGCACCATGCGGAGGATGCGCAGGCTGATCCTGCCGAAGCGCGGGCAGCCTGCGGCTGCGCCGTCCTGCGGCTCTCCGCCGCACAGCATTCTCATGCAGTTCTCACCTATCACCATCACGTTGTCCTATATGACCCACACTGCACCGGGCGGAAGCCGCCGGCCTCACCCTTTACCGGGGTGATCCCGCAGGCCGGGCCCGCGAAGAACCTGCGGCACCGATGCTCACCGCGGCTAGGAAGTCTTCGAGGGATTCCGCACGAACCGTTAGCGCCGGGCTGGTGGCCGCGTACGTGCGCACCGTGAAGACAGCGTCGGGCGGCACCGCGGTGCAGGTGCACTCGACCCACTACCCGAGGACATTCCGAGGCGCCCTTGACCGCATCCGCCGTCACTCAGGCGCGCCTGGCTGACCCAGCTCAGGCCTGACTCCTGTCAAGGCGGCGGCGCCTATGCGCCGCCAGGCAGGGAAGGACTCTGGCTGCGCATGGCCGCCGGAGAGTGGCCGCGCTACGCTTTCCTGCATCGTGCGAGCGGGGGGCGGAGGTACCGGTGACGAGAGACACGCCGTCACCACCGAAAGTGAGACAGAGCCGATCTAACGGTGTTTCCGGCCCGATCACGCTGAGCCGAGGGGCTTGGCGGGGAGAGGCGCCGTGATGACCGCCACCAAGAAACGGCACGGGGTTGCTCTTGCGACCCGCGCTGGCCCTGGCTCTGCCTGACCACGGCAAGACCTGGACCAGCTCACCGACGGCGACTTCGCCGCCTTCGCCCGGGCTCTGGCGGAGGCGCCCAGCGCGGGCAGCAGGTCAGCGTTGCTACGCGAAGGCGGCGATGCCGGTGATGTCGCGGCCGACGATCAGGGTCTGCATGGTCTCGGTGCCCTCGAAGGTGTGGATCGCTTCCAGGTCGGTCATGTGCCGCATGACCTGGTAGTCGAGCAGGATCCCGTTGCCGCCGAGCATGTCGCGCGCGTCGGCGGCGATCGCGCGGGCCTTGCGGGTGTTGTGCATCTTGGCCAGCCCGGCCACGGTGGGGGTCAGCCGTCCCGCCTCGGCCAGCCGCCCGATCTGCAGGCAGAACAGCTGCATCGCGGTCAGGTCGGCGAGCATCGTCACCAGCCGCTGCTGGATGATCTGGAAGCTGGCCAGTGGCTTGCCGAACTGCCGCCGCTCGAGCGAGTACCGCAGCGCTGTCTCATAGACCGAGGTGGCGTGGCCCAGCGCCCCCCACGCGCAGGTGCTCCGGGTGGTGGCCAGCACCCGGCTGGTGTCCTTGAACGAGCGCGCCCCGGGCAGCCGGTTCCCGGCCGGGACCCGCACGTTGTCCAGGGTGATGTCGGCCTGCCACACCGAGCGCAGCGACACCTTCCCTTCGATGACCTGCGCCTGGTATCCGGGTGATCCCTTCTCCACGACGAACGCGTTGACCTGGCCGTCCTCGGCATTGCGGGCCCAGACCACGATCAGGTCGGCGACGGTGCCCAGGCCGATCCACCGTTTGCGGCCGTTCAGCACCCAGCTGTCGTCGTCGCGGCGGGCGGAGGTCCCCAGGGCGACCGAGTCCGAGCCGTGGTCGGGCTCGGTGAGCGCGAAGGCGCCGAGCTTGTCCATCCGCGCCATGTCAGGCAGCCAGCGGGCCTTCTGCTCCTCCGAGCCGCACATCGCGATCGAGGTCATGGCCAGGCCCGCGTGCACGCCGAGGACAACGCCCAGGCTGCCGTCGCCGCGGTGCAGCTCCATGGTGACTAGCCCGCACGCCATCGGGCTCATCCCGGCGCACCCGTAGCCCTTGATGTCCTCGCCGACGATGTCCAGCTCGGGCAGCCGCCGGACCAGCGGCCACGGGATCTCCGCGCGTTCCCAGTACCCGCCGATGACCGGCACCACCTCCTCGTCGACGAACTTCCGGACGGTGATGAAGTGTGACCACTGCTCGTCGGTGAACTGCTCGCGGACGGAGAAGAAGTCCGTCCCGAGCGCCTCCCCGAGATGCGTGCTCGTCGGCTCTGTCATTGTCGGCTCCCCTCGGGGGTGATATCGGTATCAAGGAACGCCTCCACGACCGGCGCCAGCCGCTCGGCGCCGGCGCCGAGCTCGAGGTGGCCGCCGTGATAGACGTGAAGCTGGCTGTGCGGGATCAGCCGGTGCATGATCCGCGCGTTGACCAGCGGGATGATCGGGTCGTCGTCGCCCGCCAGGATCAGCGTGGGCGGCCGGAGCTTTCGCAGCCGGGGAATGCTGGTCCAGCCGATGCCGGACAGCAGCTGGTAGTAGTAGCCCCGGCGCGGGCCGTGACGTGCTGTGGAGTGCAGCAGCTCGCGGGCCAGGACCGGGTCCTCCCGCAGGCTGCCGCCGTACAGCTCGCCTGCGATGCCCACCGCGTGCCCCGGGTCGCGGTGACGCTGCGGTGTGAGCATCCGCAGCAGCACTTTCGGGTGCCCGGGCACCATGAGCGCGCCCGGCCCGGTGGCGACCAGTACCAGCCGGTGCACCCGGTCTGGCCGGGTCAGCGCGAACTGCTGCGCGAGCCCGCCGCCCCAGGAGACGCCGAGCACGTCGGCCCGCGCGACGCCGAGCTGGTCGAGTAGCCCGGTCAGCAGCGGCGCCAGCGCAGCCAGGTGGTAGGGCACGACCGGCGCCGGGGACTCGCCGATGCCGGGCATGTCGAACCGGATGACGCCCCGCCGCGGATCCAGCGCGTCGACGAACGGCTGGAACAGCTCCAGGCGGCCGCCGATCCCGTTGCAGAGCAGCAGCGGCGGCCGGCCCGGGTTCCCGTCCCGGGTGGCAACCCGGAGCACCCGGCCGCCCACGGTCAGCATCTGGATTCGTTCGGCCGGGCCGACGTGGCGCGACCGGGCCGGAAGCACTTGCCGCAGGACGCCCCGGCGGCGCCTGCCCCAAGCCGTTTCGCGGCGGCCGGGATCAGCGGTCATGGACGTACGTCCCGGGCGCGTCGCAGATCGGCGCCAGCCCGCCGCCGCCCAGCTCGGCGGGAGCGGTCGTTTCCTTCCCGCACCGCTCGGCCAGCCAGGCCGCGTGGTCCGGCCACCAGGACCCGTGGCAGGTCTCGGCGCGCCGCAGCCATCCGGCCGGGTTTTCCGGGCAGTCCTTGGCGACCTGGTACCTGGCCTTGGCGTTGCCGGGCGGGTTCACCATCGCGGCGATGTGCCCGCTGGTCGACAGCACGAACCGCTTGTTCCCGCCTAGCAGGCCGGTGGAACGGTAGCAGCTCTGCCACGGGCAGATGTGGTCGGTGATCCCGGCGACCAGGTAGCTGTCGCGGTCGATGGCGGACAGGTCCACCGGCGAGCCGAGCATGGTCGTCCCGCCGGGCCGGGTCAGCGCGTTTGTGACGCCCAGCTGGAGGAAGTCGCGGTGCAGGCCCGCGGTCATCCGGGTGGTGTCCGCGTTCCAGGACAGGATGTCGAACGGCGGCGGCGTGCGGCCGAGCAGGTAGTTGTTGACCCAGTAGTTCCAGATCAGGTCATTCGGGCGCAGCCAGGCGAACACCTCGGCCAGCGACCGCCCGTCGAGGTAGCCCCGGGCGGCGGATGCGGCCGCGGCCAGCCGTGCGTTCCGCTCGTTGATGACGGCGCTGCCCAGGCCGGCCCGCGACTGGTCCAGCACGGTGACCATCAGCGTGAGCGCGGCGATCTGGTCCTGCCGGCCGGTGTGCGCCAGGTGTGCGGCCACCATCGCGGCGATGATGCCGCCCGAGCAGACCCCGGTGACCGCGGTCTGCTCGCTGCCCGTGATCCGCGCGGCCGCGTCCATGGCATCAAGCACTGCCTGCCCGTAGGTGCCGAAGTTCCACGTGGCGTGCCGGGAGTCCGGGTTGCGCCAGGACATCACGAACACCTGCAAGCCGCTGCCGACCAGGTACTCGGCCAGGCTGCGGCCGGGGGCCAGGTCGGTCACGTAGAACTTGTTGATCGTCGGCGGCACGATCAGCAGCGGGACCTGCCGCACGGCGGGCGTGGCCGGGCGGTACTGGATCAGCTCGAACACCTCGGTCCGCAGCACCACCGCCCCGGGCGTGACCGCGAGATCCGCCCCGACCTGGAACGCGTCCGGCTCCACCATCGACGGTATCCGCGGCGGACTCGTCATGTCGGCGGCGAAGTGCCGCAGGCCCGCCACGACGCTGCCGCCACCGGTGTCGATCGCCGCCTTCGCCGCCGCCGGGTTGAGCACCGGGTTGTTGCTCGGCGCCAGCGCGTCGATCACGCTGGCCAGCACGAAACCGGCCCGTTCCCTGTCAGCCCAGTCCAGGTCCGCGTCCTGCGCCAGGCCCTCCGCGGTCTGGACAGCCGTCAGGTAGCCCTGCAGCACCCGGCGGAGCAGCGGGTTCCCGGCCCATCCGGGGTCGGCGAACCGCCGGTCCCGCCGGGACGGCTCGATCTGCGAGGTGCCCGCGGCGATGCGCGCCAGCTCCCCGAGCAGGTTCCGCGTCCTCCCGGCGACCAGCCCGGGCCGGGCGGCCAGCGCCGCCGCCAGCCGCAGCCCGGAGCCGCCCGGGTTCACCCGGTTCAGCACGCCGAGCGCCGCGTCGGTGAGCAGCAGGTCCAACGGTGCCGCGACGGCGTCTGCCGCGGCCGATCCGATCGTTTCGGCGCTCATAGCCTCCTCCTTCAGTTCACGAATACGGACTCAACCACCACGGCTCGTTCTGATAAAAGATCTTCTTTTGGCCCGAACCGACCGTGATGCTTCCCAGCGGGCTGATCAGCCCGTGAGCGCGATGGCCAGCTTGCCGGCGGCGGGGAGCAGGCAGGCCGGGGCCAGCAGCCGCGAGATGGTGACGAACATGGGAACTTCCTAGGGGGTGGTCGTGACGGGAGAGGCGGATCCGGGATGAGCGGCCGGGGGCGCCGTGGCGCGGGCGCTCCGGCCCGGCGGCGGCCGGGATGTACCAGGGCAGGCGCGGCAGCCGGGACCGGGTCCCTACCGCCGCCACGACGCGGTCCGGGCGGACGAGGACGGTCAGCGCCGGGTCGGCTGCCAGGGCGCGCATGCCGGCGGGCGCTGCGTCGCCGGCGAGACGGACGTCGATCCAGCCGGCGTCACGCTGGGCGCCCGGTCCTGGGGGCGTGCCGGTACCGGATGTGCGGCTGATCCGCGCCAGGACCAGGCCGTGTCGGCGGCAGAAATCCGTCAGTCCGGCTTCGGGGCGCGGTCAGCACGGCGGTGCGTCCGGCCAGGATCGTGTCCAGCCGGACGGGCTGGGCGTCACCGGTGGACACCAGCGGGTTGGGATCAGGCCGCCGACCCGCAGCGCGGGGGGAATGCCGGACGGCAGAAGGCGTCGCGGGGGTTGCTGGCAGCGCGCCGGCGTTGAGCCGCGGGGTGGCCGTGGAGCCCATGAACTCGCAGATGCGGTCGCTGCGGACCGCGGCGGCCAGGGCGATCCGGCGGACGGCGGCGGCCCGGTCCTGGCCCCCGGTCATCGTCCAGCCGACCCGGACGGCCTTTTTGATCAGCGCCCTGGCGTGCGGGCGGCGTTCGGCCTCGTAGCTGGCCAGCAGGCCTCGGCCCGGCCGGTGAGCACATGCGCGAGTTTCCAGGCCAGGTTGTCGGCGTCCCGCAGCCCGGCCGCCAGGCCCTGGCCGATGAACGGCGGGGTGAGATGGGCGGCATCCCCCAGCAGGAAAACCCGCCCGGCCTGGAAGCGGGACGCAAGCCGGGCGCGGAAGGTGTAGCTGGCGCTGCGGATGATCTCCAGGCCCGCCAGGTCGCTGCGCCCCGTCCAGGGCTGCAGCAGCCGGCCGAGGGCGGCCGGGGTGATCAGGCCGGCTTCGCCCTCGCCGTCGAACAGCCGGAACTCCCACCGGGTACCGGTCGCCGGTGACCTGCATGAAGGTGGCGGCCCGGGCCGGGTCGCAGATTTGCTCCACCCCGTCCCAGACATTCAGGCCGTCCTCGACCTGGATGTCGACCACGAGCCAGCGCTCGGTGAAGCCCAGGTCCTCCATGGTGATCCCGGTCAGCTCCCGGATCGTGCTGTTGGCGCCGTCGCAGCCCAGCACGAGCCGCCCGGTGAGTGTCTGCGGGTCCCCGACGATGCGGGCGTGCACCCGGACCGGGGCCGCGGTGAGCGGGCCGGGGGCATCGTCATCATCCAGCCCGATCACCTCGGCGCCGCGGCGGAAGTCGATCAGCGGATGCGCCTCGACCCGGGCGAGCAGCACCTCTTCCAGGTCGGGCTGGTGGAACATGTTCGCCTGCGGGAAACCGTGCTCGCTGACCTGGTGCTCCCGGTGGAACTCGGCCATCACGCGATGCTCGGCATCCAGCAAGCGCAGGCCGCTGCCGGGCCGGGACCGGGCCAGGAATCCCTCGCTGACGCCGATCCGGTCCAGGGTCCGGGCGACCTCGTCGTCCAGGTGCACCGCGCGGGGCAGCGGATGCGGCCGGGGCCAGCGTTCCAGCAGGGTGACGGGAATGCCGAAGTCGGCGAGCAGGAGGGCCGCGGTGCAGCCGACCGGGCCTGTGCTCGACGATGACGACAGGTTCCTGGGCCGCGGGATAGTGGTCGTTCATGGTCGTGGTCCCTTCTGCGGTCATTTCACGGCGATCCGGGGGCCGTCGCCGGCCCGCAGCGGACGGTCAGGGCGAATCCGGCGACCGCGTCGCGCACGCGGTCCGGGTCGGCGCCGGTCACGGTGAGGACCAGCCGCCCGTCCTCGTGCGCGGCGGTGACCTGGGCGTTGGCCAGGCCCGCCGCGGCCAGCACCTCGGTCACGACGCGGACGGCGGCGTCGGCGGCCAGCGCGGGCTTGAACTGCTTGCCGACCGCGGTGACCGGGATGGCGTCGACTGGGTAGATGCGCTTGGGCCGGGGCTGCGGGCTCGCCGATGGCGGTGTCAGCCCACGCCAGCAACTCGGTCTCGTCGAACTGCCCGGGGCCGGCCGGGACGACGTAAGCGACCGGGGCCTCGCCGGAGTGCCGGTCTGGGCGGCCCACGGCCGCTGCGGCGCGGACGGCGGGGTGGGCCAGCAGCGCGTCCTCATCACCCGGGGATCGATGTTGTGGCCGCCGCGGATGATCAGATCCTTGGCCCGCCCGGTCAGGTACACGAAGCCGCCAGCGTCCACCTGGCCCAGGTCGCCGGTGTCCAGCCAGCCGTCATGGACGATGCCTTCCCGGCTGACCCGGGCTGCCGAGGTCGGGGTCGGTGACGTAGCCGGCGAAACACCGGCGGGCCCGCCGATCACCAGCACCCCGGTCTGGCCGGGCGCAGTCGGCCCAGGACCCAGTCGCCGATCCGGACTGCCTTGATCTGCTGGCCGGGCAGGACGCGGCCGACCGACCCGGGCAGTTCCTCAACCGGCCTGGTCCAGGTGGTGGCGCAGGTCGCCTCGGTGAGCCCGTAGCCTTCCAGCAGGTGCCGCCCGGTGTGCGCGGCGAAATCCTCGCGCACCGATGACGGCAGCGGGGCCGCGCCCACGATCGGCACGCGCAGCGAGCTGATGTCGGCGTCGACCGGGACCTGCGCCAGGGTGCCGTAGACGGTGGGGACGGCGGACATCGCCGCGATCTGGTAGTGCTCGACGATTTTCCAGAACCGGGCATACAGGGCCTTGTCGCGGTAGCCGGCCGGGCCACACCACCCGGGCGCCGCTGAACATCGGCGCGATGCCGGTGACGATCAGCGCGTTGACATGGAACAGCGGCAGCCCGCCCAGCATCGCCTCCCCGGCCGCCAGGCCGCTGCACAAGGCGATCCCGCGGCCGCAGGCCAGCTGGTTGGCGTGCGTGTGCGCGGCGACCTTCGGGGCGCCGGTGGTCCCCCCGGTGTGCACGAACGCGGCCAGATTCCCCCGCCTTGGGCAGGTCCGCGCCGGCCAGGTGATCCGCGGGCTGCCCGGCGATCACCTCCTCCAGGTAGGCCACGGTCAGCGGGCGGGCGTCCGGCGTACCGCCGGCCGTGGCGTTACCGTCGAGGGCGGCCGGGACGCCGTGGGCGCCGTCGGGCCGCAGAACCAGGATGGCGGTCATACCGGCCTGGCGCGACCCTCGAGCAGCCGCGACCACAGCTGCGGGTCCAGCTCCGGTCCGGCCGCGACCAGGATCGGGATCCGGTCCGGCGGACCAGCTCGGCGATCCGCTCGCCGGACAGTGCGGGGTTGACCGGGGGCGGCGATCCCGACGGCCTGCGCGGCCAGTGTGGCCGCGAGCATCGAGGTGTTGACGCTGGCCAGCGTCACCGCGTCGCTGCGCC
>CAWBBE010000004.1:0-639894 GCA_963786975.1 uncultured Actinomycetes bacterium
TCCGGGCGCTGATGTCGCTGCGCATGGAGAAGATGTTCGGTACCTGGTTCCGCGAGTACCGTCCGATCTACACGCCGGTAGAGGCGCAGATGCACCGATCGCTCAAGCTCGATCACGACTTCATCGGCCGCGCCGCGGTGGAGGCGGAACTGGCGCGCGGCCCGGCCCGGACGCTCGGCTACTTCGACGTCACCCCCGATCCGGCGGAACCGGCCGACGTCGTCGGCGACGAGCCGATCTGGCACGACGGGGCGGTGGTGGGCTGGGTGACGTCCGGCGCGTACGCGCATTACAGCCGGCGCTCGCTGGCGTTCGGCTACGTGCCGAGCGAGCTCGCGGTGCCCGGCGCGATGTTCGAGGTGGAGATCATCGGCCAGCGCCGTCCGGCGAGACTGCTCGCCGAACCGGTGCTCGACCCGGCGGGCCAGCGCATGCGCGTCTGATGGGACGCCATCCTGACCCCGAACGACGGGCCGCGCTGCTGGACGAGGTGGTCCGCTACCTCGGGCGGCACGGCATCGCCGGAGTGTCGCTGCGGCCAGTTGCCCGCGCGCTGGGTGTGTCGGTCAACGCGCTGGTGCATCACTTCGGCAGCAAGGACGAGCTGGTGGTCGCCGCATTGGGGCGGGCCGCTGAGATTCAGCGCGGAGTCGAAGGGCGGTGGCGGCGGCAGGTACCTCACCTGTCCACGGCGGAGCTGCAGCGGCGCTGGTGGCGGTGGATCAACCGCAGTCCGGAGCACCTGGCGCTGGTCCGGCTGGGTCTCGAAGCGGCCACGCTGGACGCCACGGTCAGCGGCCTGCCCGGTGATGTGCGGGCGGAGCAGATCTCGTTCTGGCGCGAGGACATCGCCGACGGCCTGATCGCTGACGGCATCAGGCCCGAGGACGCCGAACGCGAGGCGTCGCTGGTAAAGGCGACGTTCACCGGCCTGGTGCTTGACCTGCTGGCCACCGGTCACCGCAAGCGGCTCACCGACGCGCTTGAATGCGCCCTCAGCCGCCTCGACGACCTGAGGCAGACGGCCTCGTGAGGGTGGCCGCAGGCACGGTCACGTGCGGTCGAGGCCGGCCAGGCCGTCGGCCATCGAGCGGAACAGCGGGTCGGTGTGACTGGTCAAGGTGGCGTAGACCTGGTTGATCTGCTGGTAGGCGCGGGCGGCCCCGGGGTCCGGGGTGAACTGCTGGCCGGGGCTGACCATCGCGGCGGTGGCCTGGTCCCAGCCGGGGTAGATGCCGTGGCCGACGGCGGCGCAGATGGCCGCGCCGAGGCCGGCGGCGTCGTTGACGGTGGTGCGGCGGGCGGGGCGGCCGTAGACGTCGGCGACGATCTGCATCATCAGGTCGGAACGAGACCCGCCCCCGGACACCAGCACGGGCGAGAGCCGGCGGCCCAGCGCGTGTTCCATGGCCGCGGTGTTGTTGGCCATGGTCAGGGCGATGCCCTCGAGGATGGAGCGGTAGATGTGGGCGCGACCCTGGCTGCCGTCGAAGCCCAGCAGCGCGCCGCGGCGCCAGGGCGCCTGCCCCGGTGCCAGCCAGTCCGGGATGGTCAGCAGCCCGTTGCTGCCCGGCGCCAGCTCGCTGGCCGCCGCGTTGAGGCCATCCTCCAGGTGCGCCGTCTCCAGGCGCGCCGTCCCGGCGGCCGGCTCGCCGCCGTCCGGCCCCTCCAGCAGCGTCCGGTACCAGCTGACCGTCCACATGCCGCGGCGGATCCCGGTGCTCTCGTACAGGTAGGTCCCGGGCCGGGCCGCGAAGTTGGCCCAGTAGCTGCCGTCCGCGCTGGATGAGGACGAGCCGATGGTCATGGCCGCGATGTAGGTGCCCAGCGACAGCAGCACGGTGCCGTCGTCGTCCAGGCCGCTGCCCAGCGCCTCGACGGCCTTGTCGTTGGCCGTGGCGTACACCGGCAGGCCGGCCGGGATGCCGGTGGCCCCGGCCGCCTCAGGGGTCACCTGGCCGAGCCGGCCGGCCGGGGGGACCAGGTCGAAGAGCATGTCGCGCGGCAGGCCGGCGGCGGCGTAGGCAGCGGGATCGTCCGGCCAGGCCGCCGTGTCATGGTCGATGGGCCAGATGCCCTCGTAGTTGGCCGCGGTGTCGGTGAACTGACCGGTCAGGCGGTGGGTGATGTAACCCGAGGAGGTGGTGACGTAGCGGACTTGGGGGTTGTCCGCCTGGTAGGGCCGGGCGACCCGCTCGTCCATCCAGCTCAGTACCGGTTCGGCCAGGCTGCCGTCGGCCCTCAGCAGGGCCCGGCAGAAGCGGATGGTGCACAGGCCCACCGCGGCGATGTCGGCGGGGTCGCCGGGGAAGGCGGCCATGACGTCACGGCAGGCGCCGGCGATGGACTCCCAGATGTCGTCATCGGGGTGGACGGCATGCCCCGGCACCGAGATGTCATACGGCGCTAGCCGCCTGCTGGCCGCGGCCAGGGCCCGGCCGCGGGCGTCGAAGATCGTCACCTTGGTGCTCTGCGAGCCGTTGTCGATGGCCAGCAGGTACGGCTTCATGGCTGCAGCGGGAAGATCGTGCCCGCGTTCATCACGCCCTGGGGGTCGAACGCCTGCTTCAGGGTCGTCAGCAGCCAGTAGGCGCTGCCGTGCTCGTCGGCCACCCACGCGGTGCGGTACTTGCCGATCCCGTGGTGATGCACCATCGACCCGCCCGCCCGCAGGGCTTCTTCGACGATGATCGCGTTCAGCGGCTTGTGGTAGACCTCGATCTCCTCGCGCGGGCTGCACCTGATCTCGTAGTCGTAGACGAAATACAGGTTGGTCCCGGTCTGGTAGCTGTGCGAGGAATGGGCGCCGAGCATCGTCAGGTCACCGGCCCGCGGGAACTCGGCGCGGATCCGGCTCATGACGGCGCCGAACAGGCCCGCGGCCCGCGACCAGTCGACGGAGACCTCGGTGGTGTAGCCGAGGCGGGCGTGGGCGAGCATATCGGCCTTCTCGGCGTCGATCTTGTCCTGGCCCCAGTTGAGGTTCTCGAACCACGTCCGGATCCGCTGTTCGTCGACTCGTTGGTGGGAGCGGGTGGCGAAGAGCTCCTCGATCGCTGTGGCGGTGGCATCGGCGATGCCCTTCGGGCCCTCCGCGACCAGCACGATGACGTTACGGCCCTGATAGAAGTCGGCGAAGTGCTGGCGGGCGTCCTCGGGTGAGTAGACCCGGCACACCGACGGCCGGTAGCCCGCGGTGATCAGCTCGCGGACCGCGTCGATGCCGTCGGCGAACTCCTCCACACCGAACCCGAAGTACCGGTTGTTCTCCGGCTGGTAGCGGAACAGCTTCACCGTCACCTCGGTAATGAAGCACAGCGCGCCCTCGCTGCCGATGACGATGTGGCGGATGTCCGGGCCCGCGGCCCGCCGCGGCACGTTCTTGATCCGGGCCACCTGCCCGCCGGGGAAGACCGCCTCCAGGCCCACGACCAGGTCCTCGATGCCGCCGTACAGGGTGGAGAACTGGCCGATCGAGCGCGTGGCGACCAGGCCGCCCAGCTGGGCCAGCGGCTTGGACTGGGGCGAGTGCCCGGTGGTCAGGCCCCGGGCCCGGACGGCGTCCTCCAGGTGCTGGAGGCCGACGCCGCACTGCGCGGTGGCCATCATGTCCACCGGGTCGACGGACAGGATCGCGTTCATCCGCGACCCGTCCACCACGAGGCTGTCCTCGATCACCGTCTCCAGGCCGCCTTCGGTGGCGGTCCCTCCGGTCCGCGGCACGATGTTGACGAGGTTCTGCTCGGCGAACCGCAGCACCGCCGCCACCTCCGCCGTGGAAGAGGGGTAGACGATCGCGGCCGGGATCGGCCCGTCATAGATGCCGTGCACGGCGGTGTACTTCCGGAACCGGTCGACGCTGGCCTGCCTGAGCTGCTCGTCGCGGGTGTCGACGGCGGCCGGGCCGAGGAGCCCGGTCATCGCGTCGACGATCGACTGGCGGGTCAGCGGGGATCGGGATGGGGCCATGGCGAAGGTCGCTCTCCGGGTAGCTGTGGTGTCAGCGGACGAGATAGCCGCCGTCGACCACCAGGACGTGGCCGTTGACGTAATCCGAGGCGCGGCTGGCCAGGAAGACCACCGCCCCCATCAGGTCGGCGGCCTCCCCCCAGCGGGCCGCGGGGATGTGCTCGACGATGCGGCGGTCAGCCTCGGGATCGGCACTGGTCGCTTCGGTGATGGCGGTCTTGAAGTATCCCGGCGCGATGGCATTGACCTGGATGTTACAGGCCGCCAGCTCGTCGCAGTAGGCCTTGGTGAAGCCCGCGATCCCGGCCTTGGCCGCGGCGTAAGCAGGTGAGCGCCGCCCGCCGAGGAAGGAGAACAGCGACGCGATATTGATGATCTTGCCGGACCGCTGCCCGATCATGAACCGGCTGGCCTCGTGGGCAAACTCGAAAGCGGCGGTCAGGTTGACCGACACCATCGGGTCCCACAGGTCACGGCCGAACTCCGCCACGTCAGCCAGCAGCGCGATGCCGGCCGAGTTGACCAGGATGTCGACCGAGCCCAGCGCCTCCACGCACCCCCGCACGACGGCTGCTGGGACGCCCGGCTGGGTGATGTCGGCCTTTTCGAACACGAACCGGCGCCCGGCGGCCTCGATCAGAGCCCGGGTGGTCCCGTCGTCCTCGACCAGGCCGACCGCGAATACGTCAGCGCCGGCCTTGGCCAGGGCCACCGAGAAGGCCCGGCCCAGGCCGGTATTGCCGCCGGTGACCAGGGCGTTACGCCCGGCGAGAGAGAACAGCTCGAGGCTGAAGTCGGCGATTTCCACAGGTCAGCTGCCATCCGAGGTGGTAGGGCCGGCTTGGATCGTTCGTTAGGGTAGCGCGTGCAGGCTGGCGACGCGGGAGGCGGATACTGTGAGTGTGAGTCGAGGCCCCTGGTCCGAGAGGACTACTGAGTGACGCAAACAGCCGACGCAGTCGTGATCGGGGCCGGGGTCATCGGTGCCGCTGTCGCCTACGAGCTCGCGC
This sequence comes from uncultured Actinomycetes bacterium, assembly GCA_963786975.1. Taxonomy (GTDB): domain Bacteria; phylum Actinomycetota; class Actinomycetes; order Streptosporangiales; family Streptosporangiaceae; genus Palsa-506. The sequence continues at coordinate 4,980 of CAWBBE010000004.1, forward strand.
AGACCGGACTGCGGGTGGTGGCTGTCGACCGGCTGGGCGGTGTCGGCTCGGGCTCGACCAGCTCGTCCGCAAGCATCGTCCGCTTTCACTACTCGACCTTCGAGGGCGTGGCCGCTTCCTGGGAAGCCAAGTTCAGCTGGGAGAGCTGGGCCGAATATCTGGGCAGCCGTCCTGAGGAATCCCTGGCCCGGTTTATCAAGTCAGGTTGCCTGATCCTTGACGGCAGTACCCAGCGTGAGCGGGTGCTGCCTCTCTTCGACCGCGTTGGTGTCCCGTACGAGTGCTGGGATGCGGAGACCATCCGGCAGCGGGTGCCGGGTATGGATTCCGGCCGGTACGCTCCGCCCAAGCCGGTCACGGACGACGCCTTCTGGGTGGATGCCGACGGTGAACTCGGTGCCTACTACACGCCCGACGCCGGGTTCATCGACGACCCGCAGCTGGCGGCGAGGAACCTCATGGCGGCGGCGCAGCGGAGGGGGACCGAGGTTCAGCTCCGCGAACAGGTGGTGGCGATCCTTCAAAAGAATGGGCGGGTCCAGGGCGTAGAGCTGGGCTCAGGAGGCGTGATTCAGTCTCCCGTCGTGGTCAATGTGGCAGGCCCGTACTCCGGTCAGGTTAATGATCTCGCGGGCGTCACCGGAGAATTCCGGATCCGAACCCGCCCGCTGCGGCAGGAAGTCCATTCCGTGCCTGCGCCGGCTGACTACGCGCGAGGCGAGCTGGGTCCCGTGGTCACGGACGGAGACCTGGGCACATACTTCCGATCTCACTTCGGCGGGCAGCTTATCGTCGGAAGCGCGGAGCCAGAATGCGATGCCCTCCACTGGATCGATGACCCGGATGTTTTCGACGCCCAGCCCACCGCGCAGGCGTGGGATGCACAGGTACTCCGCCTGGCGCGAAGAATCCCGTCGCTGAGCATCCCGCCCCGTCCCGTTGGTTACGCCGCACTCTATGACGTCGCCGACGACTGGATCCCGGTCTACGACCGCACCTCACTGGCCGGGTTCTATGTGGCCATCGGCACCAGCGGCAACCAGTTCAAGAACGCTCCTGTCGCCGGCCGCTTTATGGCGGCCCTGGTACACGCTTGCGAAAGCGGCCACGATCACGACGCGGATCCGGTTCTGTATAGCGGACCCTTTACCAAGAACGAAATAGACCTCGGGCACTACTCACGCCTTCGCCAGCCCCATGCGGAGAGCGCGGGCAATGTGATGGGCTGATAACACCCAGGGTTCCGGCGTATTCCGTCAGCGGGCCGCGGACCTTACGGACCTGCGTGGACCCGAGCGCGGCTCGACACAACCAATACGGTGATTGCCTCGGCGCGGACTCGTGGGCGCCAAGAGGCCTCGTTACGTTCGGTGATGGAGACGGTGGGGCCCGGCCTGGAGGCCGTGGAACGTCTCGTGGAACGAGCACCGGCGAACTACCAGTGCAACCTGTGCGTTCCGTGCATGCCAAGGCGGCTTTCACCCAGCACCTCGATGGAGCCCGGCCGGCCGGGCCGTTCATGCTCATCTTCCACGGCGTCGTCGACGAGGAAAGCGACGGCCCGATCGAGGCGGTCCTTTGCTGCCCCGACGGCGTCCAGCCGACCGACTTCGTCGGCATTCGTTAATCAGCTAGGATCATTCGCCAACGTAATCCTCCAAGCCGGGCTCTTGGCGTTGTCCCTTATGGCTCTCGGATACGGCCGGGACGTGGCGCCACTATGGGTAGCGATCGTCACGAGTTCGGATCTGCGCCGTAGTATCTTCGAAGTTCGCGGCGAGCCTTGGTGACTACCTCATCGTAGTCGGCAAATCCGGGCGGCAAAGCAGGCTCTAGCCCACTAAGAACCTCGTCCAGGCGAATGGGTGGGTCTATCTTGTCCGCCAGTAGATGATGCAGCCTCAACTCAGCTAGATAGTCGGAAAGCAGCATCATCGCCTCATCCTTATTCTTATTCCAGACCCATGCAAAGACTAGCCCAAAAGGATCACCGAGATGATCCACACGATCATCCGGAGGCGCGTCTGCGACTTCACGGATCGCCCAATCAGCCTCTCCCTTGGCAAAGCCGACCTTGAGCGTTCCGTATACCCGGTACGGGATAGCAATAGTTCGCTCCTCCGAGTCCTGCTCTCCCGCCTCTTCCTCGTGAATCTCGGCCGGTGTGATCTCGGAGGCATCTTCTTCACGATCGGCACGAGGTCGAGGCGCAACTTTCCCAGCCCTAGCGCCGACCCGCTTAGCACGGACCCGCCGGGCCTCAACGACGTCAGGACTATCGGTTGACGCATAGAGCCTCACTGCTTGCGGATCGGGCGTGCGAATCCACAGCGGAGCGCCGATCAAGACCCGGCGGAAGCCATCCTCGCGGCCGCTCTCAGTCGCCAGCAAGTCCACATCGAGGTAGATCCGAGCTAGCCACTGGGCGTTCGGAACATCACCATAGGTGAAAGCACGCTGCCAAGGCCGGTCGACCCCAAGCACGGTATGTTCACGCGTAAATGCCCCCGACAATCCTTGACCATCCGCGATACCCAGCGCCTCGACCGCCATATCCTCTGTTTCGAAATAAGGATCGTCGAATTGCTTGCCATGTGACTTGATGAAGTTAAACACTGCCGGCGCAGAAGATGACACCCATCCATCTCTGAAACCTGGGCCAGCCGCCTGGACATACTCTGGGAGGTTATCCATGCTTCCATACAAACAGACGGCGACCGACCCCCGGTCTTTCTTGTCATAGTCAACAGCCGTGAACATTAGGGCAGGCTCACGTTCTAGCTCGACATGAAATGTTCTGAACTCACCAAAAACTACAGGACTAGTACCCTTCGCGTATTGTATCGGACCAAGTGCATTGAAGCGTGTAACAGCTATCTGGCCCAAGGCTTTCTCAATTGTTCTGGCAATCTGGGGGCGAAGGCTGCCTGTGCTAGTTGCGGTCCGCGAAAGCGTGGGCAGCCAGCCCAGCGAGGGGCTAAGGTAGTTTGTTAAGTCGGGCTGTAGAGGTGCAGGCCGACTTAACAAACTACCGCTAGTTATCGTCCGGCTGACCTGCGGGGTCGCCAGGTTGTTGTCTTCGATGAAACGGCTAGTCCGCCGAGCCGACCAGTAAAAGTACTCGACTGTCCCGCCAAGCTCGCCCATTCCTCAAGCCTCCTCAGGCCCGTGCACGGCGCCTCACCCGCTTCGGATCGTGCCTCCGGGCGACCGGCCGGTCAACCCGGCCACCCTCCGGTCTCTGGCAGCTACCGGGTGAGGCACCCATCCGCCGACCATGGGAGCCAGCCATGCGCCAGCCCTTCCGCCTCCTCGTCACCGGCAGCCAGACCTGGGACGACACCACCGTCATCGAGCACGCCCTGGCCGCGATCCTGGCTCACCACCCCGGGGGAGTGCTCCTGGTCCACGGGGCCTGCCCGCGCGGAGCCGACGCCATCGCCGCCGCCTACCGACCGGACACCCGGATACCACAGCGAGGCACACCCCGCGGCCTGGCACCGTCACGGCTAGAAGCGGTGGTCGCCCGACATACCGAACCGACTAGGACGGCTTCGGACGTGACCGCACCAGGCGTACGAGGCCCGCGGCTGGGAACTCTGGGCTCCGCTCGCTCCCTTTATCAGGCGGGCGAGTACGCCGAGGTCGCCGACCGTCTAGGCCCTGATCGCAGTCGCTCCGCAGTACCCCATGTTGTTCTTCAACCTCGCCTGCTGCGAGAGTCAGTGCGGCCGGACGAGTGACGCGGTCGATCACCTCCGGCACGCCATCGAGATGTCGGAGGAGTTCCGCGATACCGCAAAGGACGACTCCGACCTCGATCCGATCCGCGACGAACCCGCGTTCAAGCAACTTATCAGCGGCTAGCCTCACGGACCTTCCCGCGCAGGGGTCCAGCGCCACAACAGTCGTGGAACGACGACTCGTTCCACGACCGGCCCTGCTTGGATGACCGGCCGGCACATGCCGCCGGACTTGATCGCGAGGCCGAGCCGTCAGCGCCGGCAGCCGTGCCGGCCCGGGCGATTACGATTGACGGCATGACTGTCCATCTGACGCACTGGGGGGCATTCGAGGCGGTCAGCGATGGTGAGCGGCTGACCGAGGTGCGGCCGTGGCGCGGTGACCCGGAGCCGATGCCGCTGATCGGTAACGTCGCCTCGGCCCAGCATCACCCGGCCCGCATCACCTCGCCGCACGTGCGCAAGGGCTGGCTGGACCATGGCCCAGGTGCGCCGGGGCGCGGCGACGAGCCGTTCGTGCCGGTTCCGTGGGACACGGCACTGGACCTGCTAGCCGGGGAGTTGCGCCGGGTCTACCGGGACCACGGGGCGCAAGCGGTGTACGGCGGCTCGTACGGCTGGGCCAGCGCAGGACGGTTCCACCACGCGCAGAGCCAGGTGCACCGGTTCCTGAACTGCCTCGGCGGCTATGTGCGGCACGTGAACAGCTACAGTCTCGGCACCTCCACGGTGCTGCTGCCCTATGTGATCGCCGACGTGAACGTGCTGCTCACCCAGGCCACGGCCAAGTCCGTGGTCGCGGAGCACAGCGAGCTGGTGGTCGCCTTCGGCGGGCTGTCACCGAAGAACGCGGCGGTGTCACCGGGCGGGGTGTCCCGGCACAATGCCCGCAGCTGGGTGAGCGCCGCCCGGGCACGGGGCTGCCGGTTCGTCTCGGTGAGCCCGATCCGCGACGACACGCCCGCCGAGGCACAGGCCGAGTGGATCGCACCGCGGCCCGGCACCGACGCCGCGCTGATGCTCGCGCTCGCCCAGGTGCTGGACGCCGACGGCCTGGCCGACACCGGCTTCCTGGACCGTTACACGGTCGGTTACCCGCGGTTCGCCCGTTACCTTCGCGGCGAGGCAGACGGCGTCGTTAAGGATCCCGCGTGGGCCGAAGCGATCACGGGCGTGCCGGCGGCGCGCATCCGGGAACTCGCGCACGAGATGGCCGCTGCGCGCACCCTGGTGACCGTCAGCTGGTCGCTGCAGCGCGCCCGCCACGGGGAGCAGCCGCTGTGGCTCGGTGTGGTGCTCGCTGCCATGCTCGGCCAGATCGGGCTGCCGGGCGGCGGTTTCGGCCACGGCTACGGGTCCGCGTCCCTGGTCGGCGAGCCAGCGCCCCAGGTCCCGGTGCCGCGGCTGCCGCAGGGCCGGAACGGGGTTTCCGCGTTTATCCCGGTGGCGCGGATCGCCGACATGCTGCTGAATCCCGGTGCGGCCTACGACTACAACGGGCAGCGGCTGACCTACCCGGACATCCGGCTGGTGTACTGGTGCGGCGGTAACCCGTTTCATCACCACCAGGACCTCGCCCGGCTGCGCGAGGCGTTCGCCCGGCCGGAGACGGTGGTGGTGCATGACCCGTTCTGGACGGCGACCGCCCGGCACGCCGACATCGTGCTGCCGGTCACCATGACCATCGAACGTGACGACTACGGCTCCGGGCAGAACGACCGGATGTTTTTCCCGATGCCAGCGCTGACCCGGCCGCACGGCGAAGCCCGGGACGACTACGCCATCTTCGCGGGGCTAGCGGAAACGGCTCGGCGCGGGCAAGGACTTCACCGAGGGCCGCACCGCGATGGACTGGCTGCGCCACCTGTATGACGAGTGGCGGGGCAAACTGGCTGAGCGCGGGACGGGCAGTACCGGGTTTTGACGAGTTCTGGGCAAGCGACGGCCTCGAACTGCCGGTGGCCAGCGAGCCGCAGGTGGCGTTCGCTGATTTCCGCGCCGACCCGGAGGGTCACCCGCTCACCACGCCGACCGGGAAGATCGAAATCTTCTCTGAGACCATCGGCAGCTACCGGTACCCGGACTGCCCGGGCCACCCGGTCTGGCGCGAACCGGACGAATGGCTCGGCTCCCCCGCCGCCCGGCGCTTCAGCCTGCAACTGGTCGCCAACCAGCCGCGGTCCCGGCTGCACAGCCAGCTGGACGTCGGCGCGCACAGCCAGTCGGTCAAGATCGCCGGGCGTGAACCGGTGCGGCTGCATCCCGCCGACGCGGCAGCCCGCGGCCTGCGCGACGGCGACCTCGTGCGGATCTTCAACGACCGGGGCGCCTGCCTGGCCGGGCTGGCTGTCGACGACGCGGTGCGGCCCGGGGTCGCCCAGCTTTCCACCGGCGCCTGGTACGACCCGGACCCGGCCAACCCGGGCTTTTGCCGTCACGGCAACCCCAACGTGCTCACCGCCGACCGCCCCTCCTCCACCCTCAGCCAGGGCTGCACGGGCCAGCTGGCCCTCGTCGAGATCGAGCCGTACCACGGCATCCCGCCGGAGCTTTCGGTCACCCGGCCGCCCGCGACCGCCTGAAGCCTCCGCTCCAGGCCGGCCAGCTCGGTACGGAAAGCCGCCACTACGATCAGAAACCCGCCGTCGGCCGCCGCGATGACGCTGATCAACCGCGACTGCCACCCGGGCAGACCTGAAGACGCTGCTGGAGCCCAGCTGAGTAGCCACGATCAGCCGGGTGCGGGCGTTATGACGCCCGGATCGGGTCGTTCTGTGCTTTCCGGCAAGCTCGGGTCACGGAGGGTTTTCCGGACGCGCTGGGCTGCCGGTGCGCCGGTGCGCTGGTAGATCGTGAGGGCCTGACGCAGGCAGGCCAGGCCTTTGCCGTGGTTGCCGTCCTGGATGTGGGCCCGGCCGAGTCCTTCGAGGGCGCGTGCTTCTTCTGGGGCTGCGCTGATGTCGCGGGCGATGGCCAGCGCCCGGGTGTGCTGCTCGCGGGCCTGCGGGGTGCCGACGGTCCGGGTGGCTAGCTCGCCGAGGCGGTTCAGCGCTTCGGCCTGGCCGAGCCGGTTGCCGAGGTCACCGAACAGTGCCAGGGCCTGCTGGTGGCTGGCGGCGGCGGCCGGGTAGTCCCCGGTCTCTTGCTGCACGAGGCCGAGGTCGTTGAGGGCGCAGGCCCGGCCGAGCTGGTGACCGAGGTCATCGAATAGCGCCAGGGCTTGCTGCTGGGTGGCGGCGGCGGCCGGGTAGTCCCCGGTCTCCTGCTGCACGACGCCCAGGGAGTTCAGGGCGTAGGCCTGGCCGGGCAGGTCGCCGAGGCCGCGGCACAGCGCCAGGGCCTGCTGCAGGCTGGCGGCCGCGGCCGGGTAGTCCCCGGTTAGCTGCTGCAGCAGGCCCAGGTGGCTGAGGGCGGCTGCCTCAGTGAGGCGGTCGTTAGCGCGACAGGCCAGCGCCAGGGCCTGCTGGTGGCTGGCGGCGGCGGCCGGGTAGTCCCCGGTCACCACGCGCAGGAAGCCCAGCTGGTTGAGGGCATAGGCCTGCCCGGCTGGGTCACCGATATCACGGTAAAGCGCCAGCGCCTGGGCCAGGCTGGCGGTAGCGGCCGGGTAGTCCCCGGTCTCCCGCTGCAGGATGCCCAGCTCGCCGAGCGTATCGGCCTCGCTGAGCCGGTCACCAGCGCCGCGCGCGGCGGTCAGGGCACTCTGGTGGAGGGCGGTGGATTGGTCCCAGTGGCCGCGGGCGGCGAGGAAGCCGCTTATCGCGGCGGGTATCGCGATGGCGTGCCGGGAGTGGCCGCGGGTGGCGGCATAGCCGGCGGCGGCGTGCAGGTTCGGCCGCTCGGTTTCCAGCCAGGCGGCTGCCTGGGCGAGGGTGGCCAGGTCCGGGGCGTGCGCTGGCGGGTTGCCCGGCGGCAGCCGGCGGCCGGCGCTGGCGCGGGCGCGGGTGGCGAAGTGCCGTCCGGCGGCCAGGGCGGCGTGCAGGTAGTAATCCAGCAGCCGCCCGGCGGCTATCTCGGAGCCGGCGGCAGCGGCTGTCTTGGTGGCCATGATGCGGGCGTGCTCGCGGAGCAGGTCGTGCAGCTGGTACCGGCCGGGGGCGGGCTCGGTGATCAGGTGCTGGTCATACAGCTCATCGAGCTGGCGGCGGGCTTCGCCTATGCTGCCGCCGCCCAGCGCGGCGGCAGCATAGGCGTCGAAGGAGGGTCCGGGGATCAGGCCGAGCCGGCCGAACAGCCGCTGCTGGCCCGGATCGAGATCCTGGTAGGACAGGTCGAACGCGGCCGCGACCGACAGGTTCTCCGCCCGCATCAGCTCCATCCGGCCGGCCGCCGCCGCGAGGCTCGCGGCCACGCTGCCGGCAGTCCGGGCCGGGTGGTGGCGCAGACCGCTGGCGATCAGCCCGATCGCCAGCGGCAGGTACCCGCACCGCCGGGTGATCTCGCCCACCGCGGCGTCACCGGGCTGCAGCCCAGGCCGGCCCGCCAGCCGGGCCAGCAGCGCAGCAGCCTCCGGCGGAGCAAGCGTGCCGAGGCTGACCACGATGGCGTCGCTCAGCGCCGCCAGCCGCCGGCGGCTGGTCAGCAGCACCAGGCTGCCCCCGGTACCGGGCAGCAGCGGCCGGACCTGCTCATGGCTGGCCACGTCATCCAGCAGCAGCAGGATCTTCTGGCCGGCCACGTGATCCCGCCACCGCGCGGCCCGGGCTTCCAGCCCCGGCGGGATCGCCGCCGCGGGCACCCCCGCGGCCAGCAGCAAACTGGACAGCGCATCAGCCGGGTCCACCGGCCGCTGGCCACGGGTGTGGGCGTGCAACGGCAGGTAAAACTGGCCGCCGGGGAATCCGACCGCCAGCCGGTGAGCCGCGTGCACCGCGAAAGTGGTCTTGCCGACCCCGGCCATCCCGCCGATCACGCAGATCCCCACCACCACCCCGCCCGCGGCCAGGCCATCCAGCCCTTCCGCCAGCCGGTCAAGGTCGCCCCGCCGGCCAGTGAAACCAGCCACATCCCGCGGCAGCCCCCGGATCGCCGCCGCCGCGAACGCCCCCGTCACCCTCCCCGGCGCGGCCGCCAGCACATCCCGGGCAGGGCCCCGCCCCCGCGCCGCGGCCACGAACAACTCCGCGGCCGGCCCGGACAACCCAAGCGCCCCCGCCAGCAACACCGCGGTCTGCTTACGCGCGGTCCGGTTAACACCCCGCTCCAGATCACTGACCGACCGCGGGCTCACACCCGCCGCCCCCGCCAGCTCCTCCTGCGTCAGCCCGGCCTCCGCCCGCAACCGCCGCAGCACACCAGCGAACCCGACCACAGGCTCCCGCACCACCGCCGTACCGCCTGGCTTTTACGAACCCTCGGGCTGGTCCAGGCTCTGGGCGAGTTCCCAGATGTGCCCGCCAGGATCGGTGAAGCTCGCGGTCCGCATGCCCCACGGCCGGTCCACCGGGCCGTTGAGCAGCCCCACTCCCCGACTGGCAAGCTCGGCGCAGGCCGCGTCGACGTCATCGACCCAGATGGTGAGCAGGAAGCGTGACCCGGCGCCGGGGCTGGCGATCGCTATCGGCGCGATGACGTCGCCCGCCGCCCGGGTGTCAACCAGGTTGATGAGGGTGTTGTCAAACTTGAACGCGGCCGAGCTGTCATCCTCGAACGCTGCCGTCCGCCCGAAAACATGCTCGTAGAACGACCTTGCCGCGGGCAGGTCCTCCACGAACAGCGTGATCGCGCCAACGCTTTTCAAAGCCTCGCTCACTTGGCCACTTCCCTCCGCTGGCCTGCCGTCAGGTGAGGACCATTCTCTAGGACGGACATCGCCTGGCTGATGTTGCGGTGCCGCGATGAGTGAGGGAAATTGACGTGGCGGTCCATGGCCGGCCGTTTCTCCAGCCGGGCCACCCGCCGGGTGGCCTCGGCTGGCCGGCTGTCAGCCGGCCAGCATGGCCGCGGCGTTGGCCTTCATCGCGGCCAGTGTCACGGCGAGCTGGTCGGTGGGACTGAACTGGAGGAACTCCGTGCCGGTTTCGGCGGCAGGTATGTGACCTGGCGGCATGTAGAAGGCATCGCCTGCCTGGTAAGTCTCCTCGTGATCGGCGTAGCTGACCATAATCCGCCCGGCTAGCAGGTAGCCCCAGTGCGGGCACTGGCAGCTGTCGCCGGGAAGGCCCTTGAGCATGGCCGCCAGCGAATGCGCCTGCCGGATCGTGACGAAGTCGGCCGTGTAGCCCTCGAGCTCTCCGCCGCGGTCGACCGCAGGGCCGACATCCTGAACGTCCGGCGCGGTGTCCTTCGAGAACGCAGGCATGGTGTGCTCCTTGCTAGTTGCCGGTTCGATCTTGTGCCACGACGGTAACCGCGGCCGGTGCCTGGCGCATGAGGCAGTTGCCTCATCTTCGGCAGCCAGTTAATCGAAGTCGGGCAGCAGGCCGTTGCGCATCGCGAACAGGCTCGCGGTAGCCCGGCTGGACGCGCCGATCTTGGCGCAGGTGTGCTCGATGTCGTCGCCGAACCACTTCGCCGGCTCGTGCGCATCGGAGCAGCAGCGGCGCCGCGCCTGGCCGGTCAGCGGGCCAGCGAAGGCCGGGCGGGCACGAAGTCCTGGGCCCGCAGCTGTTCCTGGCTGCCGGCCGGCAGCAGATCTGCGGGCATCCGGAAGTGGTGCCCGGCCATGCAGCTCAGCGCAATGCAAGCAACGGGGCCGTCGGTGCTGGTCAGCGAGAAGCGGTCGGTGACCTCGGCCGGGACGTCGCATTCCGGGCACGGTATGACAGCCAGCACGGATCTCACCTCCTGATGGGCACTGCCAGCCAGTCCCCTCATAGATGCAGAGGCCCGGCCGGCCGTCCAGATACGCCGCGGCGCGGATATCTGCGGCGCAGTTCCGCGGGGGCAGCGTGACTACTGGCCAGGTACTGCTTACCGGCCGGCCATCGGAGGCCTGACGTGCCCGCCTTTGGGCATCTAGACGGATGCGGGCTGGAATGCGCGCGCGGAGGTTCCGGACGGGCTCGCCCGCCGGCCGCGGCTGGCGGCCGGACCCAGCGCGGGCCCGGAACTGCAGTACGCAAGAGGCACCGAGGCTGAGCACCGGGAGGTGGAAGATGACTGGAAAACGGGTCCTGGGCATCGTTCTCGCAGGCGGGGCGGGCACCCGCCTGGCCCCGTTGACCGCGGACCGGGCCAAGTCAGCCGTCCCCTTCGGCGGCCTCTACCGGCTGGTTGACTTCACGCTTTCCAACCTCGTCAACGCCGGATGCCGGCGGATCTGCGTCCTCACCCAGTACAAGAGCCACAGCCTGGACCGGCATATCACCACTACCTGGCGGCTGAGCAGCATGATGGGCAACTACGTGACGCCGGTCCCGGCCCAGCAGCGGCTCGGCCCGCGCTGGCAAACCGGCTCGGCGGATGCGATCTACCAGTCGCTGAACCTCATCTACGACGAGCGGCCGGATATCGTGGCGGTCTTCGGGGCCGATCATGTGTACCGGATGGACCCGATGCAGATGATCGACCAGCACCTGGCGTGGGGCGCGGGGGCCACGATCGCGGCCATCCCGGTGCCGAGGATGGAGGCGACGGACTTCGGCGTGGTGCACACCGCGCCGGACGGCCACAGCATCGAGGCGTTCCTGGAGAAGCCGGCCGACCCGCCGGGCCGCCCGGCCCGTCCGGACGAGGCATTCGCGTCCACGGGCATGTACGCGTTCGACACCAATGTGCTGGTCGATGCGCTGCGGAAGGACGCGGCCGACGGTGACAGCCAGCACGGCATGGGCCGTGACATCATCCCGATGCTGGTGCGGGAGCGCGCCGCGCACGTCTACGACTTCCTGCAGAACAAGGTTCCCGGCGTCGACACGCGCGACCTGGGCTACTGGCGGGAGGTGGGGACGCTCGATTCCTATTTCGATGCGCACATGGATCTGTGCGCGGCGCAGCCGGCGTTCAGCCTGTACAACGACCGGTGGCCGATCCTGACCCAGGTGCCGCCACAGCCGCCGGCCAAGTTCGTGCACGATGACGGCGACCGGACCGGACGGGCGATCAACAGCATGGTCAGCAACGGCGTCATCGTCTCCGGCGGGCTGGTGCGCAACTCGGTCCTGTCGCCGGGTGCCCGGGTGGACAGCTGGTCCCGGGTGGACCGGGCGGTGCTGCTGCACAACTCCCGGGTCGGCCGCCGGGCCGTCGTCGAGAACGCCATCCTGGACAAGAACGTCGTCGTCCTGGAGGGCGCCACGGTCGGGGCGGACAAGGAGCATGACCGGGCCCGCGGATTCGTGGTGTCCAGTGGCGGCGTCACCGTGGTCGGCAAGGGACAAGTCGTGGCGCCATGACGGCCGGCGCCGGGCCAGGCGGCCGCGCCGGCGCTCTAGCCTTCAGCTGCGTCGCCCCGCACCATGACCGGGACCGTTACGCCTCGCCTGGCCCGGCCCAGAGGCCGCGCATCTGCTCCCAGCTGTCCACGTCCGGGGATTCTCCGGGCGCGATATACCGCGCTCCGGGGAACATCCGGGCCGGCGCGGTGAAGCTGCCCCGGGCGAGCAGCCGGCCGATGTTCGCCCGGTAGATCTCGTCGACGTCGGCGTGCCGCAGCGGCTCATCCTCCAGCCAGAGGTTTCTGGGGTGGACAGGCTCCTCGTACATCCGCCGGAAGATCTCGGTCCGCAGGTCCTTCATCCAGTTCGAGTTGAGGTTCATCGTGCGGAACTGGCGGAGCGCCTCAATGTCGATGATCCCGGCCACGAAGGTATTCGCGCCCGAGGTGGTGTGCCCGAGCACGCTGCCCTGGTAGTCGACGATGTGGGAATTGCCGCCCGCGATGTCGTACGGGTGCTGCATCTTCGGGTGCACGTAGACGGGGCCGACGTTCGGGCAGACCATGTAGACGTTGTTGAAATGCGCATGCGCCCGGTTCTGCAGCAGCCAGGTCCCGCCAGGCTCCATCCCCAGCTGGGTCATCGGCACCGCCTCGCTGGGGCGGTAGACGACCTCGGCGCCGTTGAACGCGAGCGCGCGCACCGCTTCCGGGTACTCGCCATCGGAGCAGCAGATCGTGCCCACATTGCCGATGTCGCCGGTCCGCAGCACCGGATAGAAAGCGTCGATGCCGTCGCCGAACAGCTCAACCCAGCGGTCATAGACATCATGCGGGACGCAGGAGCGCTCGCGGCACCACAGGTGGTTCTTCGCCGCCTTGTGCACGATCTCACCCTGCCGGGAGATGACGAACAGGGTGTTGAAGAAGCGCTCGCTGATCACCTCGGGCCAGCGTGCCTTGCACTGGGCGACGATGTAGGTGTCATAGTGCCGGGCGAGCGCGGCGAGCCGGTCCGTCTCCGGGCCCGGGATGTCGATGAACAGGTCACGCGCCGCCGTGACGTGCGGGATGTCGAAGATCTCGTCAGTGAACCCGGTCAGCGCGCCCTCGGCGAGCGCGATCAGCCGCACCGGCATGTTGATGCCGATGATCGACACGGCCGCGTGGATCGCGTCCTCGACGATCTGCAGGTTGCGCTCGATGTCCCGGCGGCTGCCGATGCCGTGCACCACGGTCGACAGCCCGACGGCCATGTAGGGCGCCACCTGCTGCTGCGCATGTCCGCTCACTGCGGGCCACCTTCCGCCGGAAAGCTGCGGTACTGGCTCGGGCCAGGTCAGTGTCGGGGAGAACCCGGCCAAGGTCAAGTCTGGCCTCGCGGCGGCCGCGGCCCTGGCACTGCGCGCCCGGGCAGGCATGTCACAGCCAGCACGGCCGCGTCGTCCTACTCACGGCTGCGGCGTTCACGGCCGCGGCCCAGGCAGCAGGCCCCCGGCGCCCGGCACGGGGCCCGCACCGCGTCCCCGGGGAGCACCGAGTGAACACCAGGACCACCGCCGCCGCCGAGTTCGAGCGGCACCGCACGCACCTCACCGGCGTCGCCTACCGGATGCTCGGCACGCTGGCCGATGCCGAGGACGCCGTCCAGGAAACGTACCTGCGGTTCGCCCGCGCGAATGAGGCCAGCCTGCGGGACGTGCGGGCCTGGCTCACCACGGCCGCCGGGACCGGCACCCCCCTGGTGCTGCTGCACGGGCTCGGATCCTCGCGCCGGGCCTGGGATCCCGTCATCCCCGCCCTCGCCCGGCACTTCGACGTTCTCGCGGTCGACCTGCCCGGCTTCGGCGGATCCGCGCCGATGCCGCCGGAGGCCGAGCCGCTGCCCGCTGCGCTGGCAGCAGCCGTGGCCGGCCTGCTCGACGACCTGGGCATCGCGGCACCGCACATCGCGGGCAACTCGCTCGGCGGCTGGGTAGCGCTGGAGCTAGCCAGCATCCGGCCGGCCGCCTCGCTCACCCTGCTCTCACCGGCGCCCCGGTGACGGTCGCCTTCGGCTCCCGCGACATCCTGCTGCTGCCGCACCAGTCCCGCCACCTCGATGATCTCCCGGCCGGCACCCGCTCGGGGAAGCTCCCCGGCTGCGGGCACCTGCCCATGGCCGACAACCCGGCGTCTGTCACCGCCCTCATCACCACCTCCGCCGCCCGCGGCCGGCCGGGCCGGCCTGCCGGACCGCGCGGCGCCAGCCCGGGCGGGCACGCCAGCCAGGCAGGTGCGGGGTTACTGAGCCGTGTAACCTCCGTCGACCAGGTGGTAGCTGCCGGTCACGAAGGATGCCTCATCGCTGGCCAGGAAGGCCACCACCGCGGCGACCTCCTCGGGCTGGCCCAGCCGGCCGAGTGCATGCCTGGTGCTCAGGAATTCCAGGGCGGCCGCGTCCAGGCTGGCACTCACCAGCGGGGTCATGATGAAGCCCGGCCCGACGGCGTTGACTCGCACGCCCTGGGCGGCGTACTCCAGGGCCGCGTTCTTGGTCAGCCCGATCATCCCGTGCTTGGCCGCCACGTAACCCGGCGAATTGGCGAATCCGACGCTGCCCAGGATCGAGGACATGTTGACGATTGACCCGCCCCCGGCGTCGACCATGGCGGGGATTTCCGCGCGCATGCAATAGAAGACGCTGTCGAGGTTAACCGCCATGATCTGGCGCCAGCCCTCGATGCTGTAGTCGGCGACCGGCGCCATCTCGCCGCCGATGCCCGCGTTGTTGACGGCGACCCGGACCGGGCCGAGTTCCCTGGCCGCGGCGACCATGACGGCTACCGCGGCCGGGTCGGCCACGTCCACGGTGCAGGCCCGGGCGATGCCGCCAGCCGCCGCGATCTCGGCTGCCACCGCCTCGGCGCTCGCCGCGTTCATGTCCGCCACCAGCACGCTGGCCCCGCCGCTGGCCAGGATGCGGGCGCACGACCGGCCGATGCCGGATCCCGCTCCGGTGACGATCGCCGCGCGCCCGCGGAAGTTGTAATCAGTCATGACGGCTCCGGCCGGCGAGGCTACGTTGGCACGATGGCCGCCAGGCTGCCCCGGGCGGCCCGGCGGCTACTGGGCGATACGGTACTCTTCCAGCAGCCGGCGTCCGACGATCATCTTCTGGATCTCCGCCGTGCCCTCACCGATCAGCAGCATTGGAGCTTCCCGGTACAGGCGCTCGATCTCGTACTCCTTGGAGAAGCCGTAACCGCCGTGGATGCGGAATGAGTCCTCCACGACCTCCTTGCAGTACTCGGAGGACAGGTACTTGGCCATGCCCGCCTCCAGGTCGTTCCGCTGGCCAGAATCCTTCTTGCGGGCCGCCATCACCATCATCTGGTGGGCGGCCTCGACCTTGGTGGCCATCTCGGCCAGCTTGAACTGGATCGCCTGGTGCTGGGCGATCGGCTGGCCGAAGGCATGGCGCTGCTGGGCGTAGGCGATGCCCAGCTCGAAGGCCCGGAGGGCGACCCCGCAGCCGCGGGCGGCGACATTGACCCGGCCGACCTCGACGCCGTCCATCATCTGGTAGAAACCCCGGCCGGTGGTGCCGCCGAGCACCCGGTCCGCGGGAACCCGGACGTCGGTGAGGATCAGCTCGGTGGTGTCGACGCCCTTGTAGCCCATCTTCTCGATCTTCCCCGGCACGGTCAGGCCGGGTACCGCGGGGTTGGCGCCGAAGCCCGGCTCTTTCTCGATCAGGAAGGTGGTCATGTTGCGGTACGGCGTGTCGTGGCCCTCGTCGGTCAGGCAGAGCACCGCCACCAGGGTGGACGAGCCGCCGTTGGTCAGCCACATCTTCTGGCCGTTGATCACGTAGTCGGTGCCGTCCCGGACCGCCGCGGTGCGGATCGCCGCGACGTCCGAGCCCACGCCCGGCTCCGACATGGAGAAGGCGGCGCGGACGTCGCCGACCGCCATCCTGGGCAGGAAGTAGTCCTTCTGCTCCTGGGTGCCGTGCTGGGCGATCATGTGCGCGACGATGAAGTGGGTGTTGATGATCCCCGACACCGACATCCAGCCGCGGGAGATCTCCTCCACCAGCAGGGCATAGGTGAGCAGTGATTCGCCGAGGCCGCCGTACTGCTCGGGAATGGTCAGCCCGAACAGGCCCAGCTGCTTCATCCCCTCGACGATCTGGGCGGGGTATTCGTCCTTGTGCTCCAGCTCGGTGGCGACCGGGATGATCTCCTTGTCGACGAAGTCCCGCACGGTGGCAAGGATGTCCCGCTGGATCTCCGTCAGGCCCTCGGTCTGTGCAAGGCGTCCCATGGCGCGCTCCGTATCTGCTGGTCGGTTAACAGCTCAGGCGGCCGGCCCGGGCCGGCCGGGCTGCTCGCCGCCACGCTCCTTGATGTAGGTCTCGGTCGGCACCATCACCTTGCGGCGGAAGACGCACACCAGGGTGCCGTCTTGCCGGTAGCCCCGGGTTTCGACCTGCACGATGCCCCGGTCGTCCTTCGACTTGGACGGCCACTTGCCCAGCACGGTGGTCTCGCCGTAGATCGTGTCGCCGTGGAAGGTCGGCGCCACGTGCTTCAGCGATTCGACCTCCAGGTTGGCGATGGCCTTGCCGGAGACGTCCGGCACCGACATGCCGAGCAGCAGCGAGTAGATGTAGTTGCCCACCACCACGTTCCGGCCGAATTCGGTGGCCTGCTCCGCGTAGTGCGCGTCCAGGTGCAGCGGGTGGTGGTTCATGGTGAGGAGGCAGAACAGGTGATCGTCATACTCGGTGACGGTCTTGCCCGGCCAGTGCTTGTAGACCGCCCCGACCTCGAACTCCTCGTAGGTCCGTCCGAACTGCATCGCCGGTGTCCTTTGCTCTGATCGTAGGGGTGGGTGCTGGCCGCGGAACGTGTCTGGCTCAGGGCTGCGGCGGCTCGAACTTCGAGGTGCGCTGCATGCCTGCCGCGCGGCCCTTGCCCGCCACCACCAGTGCCATCTTCCTGGATGCCTCGTCGATCATCTCGTCGCCGAGCATGGCCGAGCCCTTGGCCCCGCCGGCCTCAGAGGTGCACCAGTCGTAGGCATCCAGGATCAGCTCCGCGTGGTCGTAATCCTGCTGCGATGGCGAGAAGATCTCGTTGGCGGCGGCGATCTGGTCCGGGTGCAGGACCCACTTGCCGTCGAAGCCCAGGGCGGCGGCCCGGCTGGCTACCGCGCGGTAGCCCTCGTGGTTGCGGATCTGCAGGTAGGGGCCGTCAATGGCCTGCAGGTCGTAGGTCCGGGCGGCCATCAGGATCCGCATCAGGATGTAGTGGTAGGCGTCCGCCGGGTAGCCGGGTGGCTGCTCCCCGACCACCAGCGATTTCATGTTGATCGAGGCCATGAAGTCGGCCGGGCCGAAGATGATGGTCTCGGTCCGCGGTGAGGCAGCGGCGATCGAGTCGACGTTCACCAGTCCCCTGGCGTTCTCGATCTGAGCCTCGATGCCGATCCGGCCGACCTCGAAGCCCATCGTCTTCTCTATCTGGGTGAGCAGCAGGTCCAGCGCCCGGACCTGGTCGGCGTCCTGCACTTTGGGCAGCATGATGCAGTCCAGGTTGGGGCCCGCGCCCTCGACTACCGTGATCACGTCCCGGTAGGTCCAGTGGGTGGTCCAGTCGTTGACCCGGACGACGCGGGTCTTGCCGGTCCAGTCGCCCTTGTTCAGCGCATCCACGATGGTGTGCCGGGCGCTTTCCTTGACCAGCGGCGCGCAGGCGTCCTCAAGGTCCAGGAAGACCTGGTCTGCGGGGAGGCCCTGGGCCTTCTCCAGGAAGCGCGGGCTGCTGCCGGGCACGGCCAGGCAGGAGCGGCGGGGACGCAGCCGGTTCGTCGTGACAGCCGGGTCGGTGGTCATCTCGGTGTCGCCATCCTTCCATGGTCTGCGGTCGTGGCCGGCCGGGTGCCTGCCGCCGGCGGCCGCGGTGCGGCTGCCGGGCGGTTAGGTCGTCCCGGACAGGCTGTCCTGCTGGCTCTGCCACGGCTGCAGCCTGCTGGCGAGCCGGATCTCGTCGACGATGCGGCCAATGATCGTGGTGATGCCGTAGTCCCTGGGGGTGAAGACCGCGGCCACGCCCGCGGCGCGCAGGGAGTCGGCGTCGGCCGCCGGGATGATCCCGCCGACCACTACCGGGATGTCCGCCGCCCCGGCCTGGCGCAGCCGGTCCAGCACATCGGGCACGAGCTCGGCATGCGCGCCGGAGAGAATGGACAGCCCCACGCAGTGCACGTCCTCCGCGACCGCGGCGGCCACGATCTGCGCCGGGGTGAGCCGGATGCCCTGGTAGATGACCTCGAAGCCGGCGTCACGGGCGCGGACGGCGATCTGCTCGGCACCGTTGGAGTGCCCGTCCAGGCCGGGCTTGCCCACCAGCAGGCGCAGCTTGCCGGCCCCGAGTTCCCGGGCGGTGGCGGCGACCGCCGCCCGGACGGCGGCCAGTTCCCCGCCCGGCTCGGCGGCAACCGCCACCGGGGCGCTGCTGATACCGGTAGGTGCCCGGTACTCGCCGAACACATCTCGCAGCGCCTGGGACCACTCGCCGGTGGTCGCGCCCGCCCGGGCGCAGGCCAGGGTGGCCGTCATCAGGCTGACGCGGCCGCCCGCCGCGTCGGCCCGGAGCTGGTCGAGCGCGGCGGCCGCCGCGGCCTCGTCACGCTGCCCGCGCCACCGCGCCAGCTGGGCCAGCACTGCCCGCTCGGAAGCCGGGTCGACCTGCTGGACCGCGGTATCCAGATCCGCGGTGAGCGGGCTGGGCGCGGTGGTCTCGAAGCAGTTGACGCCTACCACCTTGTCGTCGCCGGACTCGATCCGGGCGCGGCGGGCCGCATGCGCGGCAACCAGCTCGCCTTTGAGGTAGCCGGACTCGACCGCCGGTATCACCCCGCCCATCGCCAGCACCTTGGCGATCTCCGCCTCGGCGCCGGCCAGCAGCTCAGCGGTCTTGGCCTGGACGACCGCGGAGCCGTTGAACAAGTCGCCGTATTCCAGCAGGTCCGACTCGTACGCGAGCACCTGCTGGATGCGCAGGCTCCACTGCTGGTCCCAGGGCCGGGGCAGGCCGAGCGCCTCGTTCCAGGCCGGCAGCTGCACGGCCCGGGCCCGGGCGTCCTTGGACAGGGTGACCGCCAGCATTTCCAGGACAATCCGCTGGACGTTGTTCTCCGGCTGCGCCTCGGTCAGGCCCAGCGAGTTGACCTGCACGCCGTACCGGAATCGCCGCAGCTTAGGGTCGGTGATCCCATACCGCTCGCGGGTGACTTTCTCCCAGAGCTGGGAGAAGGCCCGCATCTTGCACATCTCCTCGACGAACCGGACGCTCGCGTTGACGAAGAACGACATCCGCGCGACGACCTCGCCCAGCCGCTCCGGCGGAACCTGCCCGGCATCGCGCACCGCGTCCAGCACGCTGATCGCGGTGCACATCGCGAACGCGATCTCCTGCACCGGAGTGGCCCCGGCCTCCTGCAGGTGGTAGCTGCAGACATTGATCGGGTTCCACTTGGGCAGGTGCGTGACCGTGTAAGCGATCACGTCGGTGGTGAGGCGCATCGACGGGGCGGGCGGGAAGACGTGCGTGCCGCGGGACAGGTACTCCTTGACGATGTCGTTCTGGGTAGTGCCGGTGAGCCTGGCGATATCGGCGCCCTGCTCCTCGGCGACGACCTGATAGAGCGCCAGCAGCCACATCGCGGTGGCGTTGATCGTCATCGAGGTGTTGGTCTGTTCCAGCGGGATGCCGTCGAAAAGGGCGCGCATGTCGCCCAGGTGGCCGACCGGGACGCCGACCCGGCCGACCTCGCCGCGGGCCAGAATGTGATCGGCGTCGTACCCGGTCTGGGTGGGCAGGTCGAAGGCGACCGACAGGCCGGTCTGGCCTTTGGCCAGGTTAACGCGGTAAAGCGCGTTGGATTCGGACGCCGACGAGTGGCCCGCATAGGTCCGCATCAGCCATGGGCGGTCTCGCGGCGGCCGATGCTGCTCCGCTGACTCGGTCATGGCCTGCCGTCCTTACACGTTCCGGAAGCGGTTGATCTCCGTCAGGTGCTTGGCGCGCAGCTCGGGGTCGCGCACGCCCAGGCCCTCCCCGGGGGCCAGGCAGAGCACGCCGACCTTGCCGTGGTGCAGGTTCCGGTGCACGTCCAGGGCGGCCTGGCCGGTCTGATCCAGCGAGTAGACCACGGACATGGTGGGGTGGATCATGCCCTTGGAAATCAGCCGGTTGGCCTGCCACGCCTCGCGGTAGTTGGCGAAGTGGGAGCCGATGATGCGCTTGAGGCTCATCCACAGGTAACGGTTGTCATACTCGTGCATGTACCCCGAGGTGGAGGCGCAAGTCACGATCGTGCCCCCCTTACGGGCCACGAACACCGACGCGCCGAACGTCTCCCGGCCCGGGTGCTCGAAGACAATGTCCACGTCCTCACCGCCGGTCAGGTCCCGGATCCTGGCGCCGAGGCGCTTCCACTCCTTCGGGTCCTGATTGTGCTCATCCTTCCAGAACTTGTACCCCTCGGCCCTGCGGTCGATGATCAGCTCGGCGCCCATTGACCGGCAGAGGTCGGCCCGCTCGTCGCTGGAGACGACGCAAATCGGGATGGCGCCGCCGGCCAGCGCGTACTGGGTGGCGTAAGCGCCGAGGCCGCCGCTGGCCCCCCAGATCAGGACATTGTCGCCCTGCTTCAGCCCGGCCCCGTTACGGGACACCAGCTGCCGGAAGGCGGTGGAGTTCACCAGGCCGGGGGTCGCCGCCTCCTCCCAGGTGAGGTGCTTGGGCTTGGGCATGAGCTGGTTGGTCTTGACGATGGCCAGCTGGGCGAGGCCGCCGAAGTTGGTCTCGAAGCCCCAGATTCGCTGCTCCGGGTCCATCATGGTGTCGTTGTGGCCGTCGGAGCTCTCCAGCTCGACCGACAGGCAGTGCGCGACGACCTCCTCGCCGGGCTTCCAGACGGTTACTCCCGGGCCGGTGCGCAGCACCACGCCAGCCAGGTCCGAGCCGACCACCTGGTACGGCAGGTCGTGCCGGGCGGTGAGCTGGGAGAGCTTTCCGTAGCGGCGCAGGAAGGCGAAGGTGGAGACCGGCGAGAAGATGGAACTCCACACGGTGTTGTAGTTGACGGCGCTGGCCATCACGGCGACCAGCGCCTCGCCCAGGCCAAGCTCGGGGACGGGCACCTCCTCCACGTGCAGGGACTTGCGAGGATCCCTGTCACTGGCCTCGATGCCGTCGAACATGTGCTCCTCGTCCCGGTGCAGGGTGACTGCCCGGTAGGACTCCGGCAGCGGAAGCGCACTCAGCGCGGCTCGGTCAGCGGCCTCGCTGTCAGAGGTGAGGATTGCGTCCAGGATTTCTTTCACGGCAGACTCCTAATGCGGCCTAATACAATTCAAATTGGCCGGCCTGCGGCGAAATGGCCAGAGCCGAAGGTCCCGGCATCCTGGGACCTGGGTCGGCGCCGCTGGGCGAGCTGCAGGTGCCGCGGTACCCTGCGCCGGGTGAGGCAGCACACGGTTCATGAGCTGGCAGTTGATGCGGCGAGCGCGCAGCGGCGCCGGCCCGCTGCCGGGCGGCGCCGGGCCTGGCGCGGGCGGGACCGGGCCGGCCCGGGGCGATTCCCGGCCGCCGGCACCGATGATCATTGCATCGGCGGCCTGGCGCATCTTTGATTGTGCATTTTGCATTTTCCGGCGCTTGAAGACGCTAGCCCCTGATGCTTGTCCCGCCGCGCCTTGGTGTGCGCGCAGCGCGGCCGGGAAACGACCCAGGTCCCGGGATAACCGGGACCTTCGGCTCTGGCCTGGCGGCGCCGATTCCGGACAGTATCGAGGGGTATTGGCCGTCAGCCGTGGCCAAATCGGCCAGGGAAGAGATCTGGGCGTGGGTTGTTTGCTGCGCTGGTGCGTCCAATGCGTAGGAGACGGCTATGTACAGCGAACTCGTTGATGATCGGGCGCCGGGGAATCCGGCGCAGACAAGCTGCCAGGAACTGGCCCGCTGGGTAGGCGAGGTCACGGAGCTGGCCAGGCCGGATAACGTGGTCTGGTGCGATGGCTCGGATAGCGAATGGGAGCGGCTGACCAGCCTGCTGGTCGAGAACGGAACATTCAAGCGGCTCAACCCGAAGCTCCGGCCCAACAGCTTCTACTGCGCCTCCGACCCGGGCGACGTGGCGCGGGTCGAGGACCGCACCTTCATCTGCTCGGAGCGGGAGGACGACGCCGGGCCGACAAACAACTGGATCCCCCCCGATGAGATGCGCAAGACCTTTGCGGAAATCTTCGATGGCTGCATGCGCGGCCGCACGATGTACGTGATCCCGTTCTGCATGGGCCCGCTGGAAGGCGACATTTCCCAGCTCGGAGTCCAGGTTACCGACTCGGCCTACGTCGCGGTGTCGATGCGAATCATGACCAGGATCGGAACACCGGCTTTGCGGTGGATCGAGGAGCGCGACTCGTTCGTCCGCGCCGTGCATTCGGTCGGCGCGCCGCTGGAGCCAGGCACGGCAGACGTGCCCTGGCCGTGCAATGCGACGAAATACATCGCGCATTTCCCGGAGACCAGGGAAATCTGGTCCTACGGCTCCGGGTACGGCGGAAATGCGCTGCTCGGCAAGAAGTGCTTCGCCCTCCGCATCGCCTCGACAATGGCCCGCGACGAGGGATGGCTAGCCGAGCACATGCTCATACTCAAGCTGACCCCGCCCGGCGGCGAGGCCAAGTACATCGCGGCGGCCTTCCCGTCCGCGTGCGGCAAGACCAACCTGGCCATGCTCCAGCCCACCATCCCGGGCTGGAAGGTCGAGGCCATCGGGGACGACATCGCCTGGATGCGCTTCGGCCCGGACGGCCAGCTGTACGCGATCAACCCGGAAGCCGGGTTCTTCGGCGTCGCGCCCGGCACCGGCGAGAAGACCAACGCCAACGCGGTCGCGACCATGTGGGGCAACAGCATCTTCACCAACGTCGCGCTCACCGACGACGGCGACGTGTGGTGGGAGGGCCTGACCGACGAGCCACCCGCGCACCTGATCGACTGGAAGGGCCGGGACTGGACCCCGGACTCGCCCGAGCCTGCGGCGCACCCCAACGCCCGGTTCACCACCCCGGCCGACCAGTGCCCGATCATCGCGCCGGAGTGGGACGACCCCAGGGGCGTGCCGATCTCGGCGATCCTGTTCGGCGGCCGGCGCGCCAGCACCGTACCGCTGGTGACCGAGGCCTTCGACTGGGACCACGGCGTGTTCCTCGGCGCCAACATCGCCTCCGAGAAGACCGCTGCGGCCGAGGGCAAGGTTGGCGAGCTGCGCCACGACCCCTTCGCGATGCTGCCGTTCTGCGGCTACAACATGGGCGACTACTTCGCGTACTGGCTGAAGATCGGCCAGACAGCCGACCCCGCAAAGCTGCCGCGGGTGTTCTACGTCAACTGGTTCCGCAAGAATGCCAGCGGCAAGTTCGTGTGGCCCGGCTTCGGCGAGAACATCCGCGTGCTGAAGTGGATCATTGAGCGGCTGTCCGGCGACGCCAAGGCCACGGCGACCCCGATCGGCTATCTTCCGGCCCCGGGCTCGCTGGACCTCGACGGCCTGGACCTCAGCTGGGCCGACCTGGCTCTGCTGCTCACCGTCGACACCGAGGCCTGGAAGCTGGAGGCGGAGCACATTCCCGAGTTCTTCCGCACCTTCCACCGGCACCTGCCCGACCGGCTCTGGGAACTGCACCAGGACCTGATCGACCGGCTCGGCTGAGCGCCACGCGCGCACTGGCCCGCACGGCACGGACAGCCCGCCATTGCTGTGCCGTGCCCGTGCGCGGGCCGCCGTCAGCCCGGGAGCCTGAAGCCCAGGTCGGCGGCGAGTTCGGCCACGTCCATCTGCGCCTTCTGCAGGTGCCCTGAATAGTCCCAGTTCATCGCCTGCCAGCGGGTGAACTGGTCGAGGACCCACACGCCGGACTGGCGGCTGCCGTTGCCGGACTTGCCGTTGCCGCCGAACGGCAGGTGCGCTTCCGCACCGGACGTGGAGTTGTTGACACTGACCATGCCCGCGCTGATGCCCCGCCGGAACCGGAACACCTCGCCCGGGTCATTGGTGTAGATGCAGGAGGACAGCCCGTAGCCGGGCGCATTCGCCAGCTCGATCGCATCGTCGATGCTGGCGTAGGTGATGACGCTGACCAGCGGGCCGAACGTCTCCTCGCGGAAGAGCGCGTCGCCGGGCCGGACGCCGTCGACGATCGTCGGGTGATAGAAGATCCCGTCCTCGGGGTTGCCGACGAAGCCATCGCGGGGGCTGGCGCTGCTGATCCGGCCCGTCCCGCTGGAGCCGAGGACCTTGTGATGCGGCTGGATCCAGTCCAGGTACTCCTCGAACCGGTCAGCGAACTTCGGCGCGAGCATCGGCCCGTAGAGCACGTCCCGGGCCGGATCGCCGATGGCTGCTGACGACACCGCCGCGGTCAGCCGGGCGAGGAACTCGTCATGCACGGATTCATGCACGATGAGCGTGCCAAGTGACGTGCAGCGCTGGCCGGCGGTGCCGAAACCGGAGAACAGGGCACCTTCCACGGCCAGCTCAAGGTCGGCGCTCGGCGTCACCACCATCGGGTTCTTGCCGCCGAGTTCCAGGCACGGGACCTGCAGGTGCCGGCCGGCCAGCTCGCCGATGCGCGAGCCGACAGCGGTGGAGCCGGTGAACCCGATCTTGTCGATCGTGCCCGCCTGCAGCCCGAGCTCAAGGCCGGCGAACGCCTGCTGGCCCTCGGCGAACACGATGTTCAGCACGCCGGCCGGCAGCCCGGCCGCCTGGATCAGCTCGAACAGCGCCATGGCCGAGGCGGCGGCGTATTCGGCGGGCTTCCAGACCACGGTGTTGCCGGCCACCAGCGCCGGGATGAGGTACCACGACGGCACCGCGACCGGGAAGTTCCCGGCGGTCAGCACCGCGACCGCGCCCACCGGGACGCGGAACGTGAAGAGCTGCTTGTCCGGCATCTCGCTGGGGACCGTCTGGCCGTAGAGGCGCCGCCCCTCGCCGAGGAAGAAGTCGCAGGTATCGATGATCTCCTGGACCTCGCCGAGCGCCTCCGGATAGGGCTTGCCCAGCTCCCGGGTGACCAGCCGGGCCAGGGATTCCTTGTTGGCCTCGACGATGCGGCCGATCGCGCCCGCCGCCCGGCCGCGGACGGGAGCCGGGACGTCGGCCCACGACGGCTGGGCCCGCTTCGCCGCCGCGCACGCGGCGGCGAAGGTCGCGGCGTCGGCGAGCGCCACGTCGGCGACCACGTCCGCTAGCCGGGACGGGTTCGGCGAGCTGACCGTGCCCGCGGGCGCGCCCTCGGCCGGGCGGCCGCCGATGACCGAAACTATGCTGCTGGCCATGCTGACTACTCCTCAGTAACTTTCCGGTGGAAACGCTGTTCAGGTGCCACCCGCCGTCCCGGGCAGGCCGCCCGGGCCGGTCAGCTGCTGCCGTGCGGCGGCTCGGCCGCCAGCCGGTCAAGGCGCCCGGCGATTGCCTTGATGCCGACCGCCAGCTCATCCTCGCTGATGGTCAGCGCCGGGCGGAAGCGGATGGATCGCGGCCCGCTCGGCAGCAGCAGAATCCGGTCTTCATCCCGCAGGATGCCGAGCAAGGCGTCGCGCTGGGCGGTATCCGGCAGGTCAAAGGCGCACATCAGTCCGCGGCCGCGGGCGTTCGACACCAGGCCAGGGTAGCGGGCGCCGAGTTCCCGCAGCTCGGCGAGGAACCAGGCGCCGGTGGCCGCGGCGCGGTCGAACAGCCCATCACGCTCGATGATCTCAAGCAGCCGGCGGCTGCGCACCATGTCGGCCAGCCCGCCGCCCCAGGTGGAATTGATCCGGCTGCTGACCGCGAACACGTTGTCCGGCACCTCATCCACCCGGCGGCCGGCCATGATGCCGCCGAGCTGGACCTTCTTGCCGAAGGCCACGATGTCCGGAGCCAGGCCGAGCTGCTGGTAGGCCCAGGCCGTGCCGGTCAGCCCGACGCCGGTCTGCACCTCATCGAGGATGAACAGCGCGTCATTCTCGGCGCAGAGCTGCTGCATCGCCTGCAGGAACCCGGCGCGGAT
Source organism: uncultured Actinomycetes bacterium (assembly GCA_963786975.1). Classification (GTDB taxonomy): domain Bacteria; phylum Actinomycetota; class Actinomycetes; order Streptosporangiales; family Streptosporangiaceae; genus Palsa-506. The sequence goes on from CAWBBE010000004.1 coordinate 31,156, forward strand.
GTGGTTGTCGCCGCCCTCGCCCTGAATCGGCTCGGCGATGAAGCAGGCAATGTCGTGCGGGTGGTCGCGGAACGCCGCCTCGGCCTGGCGCAGCGCGTGCTGCTCGGCGGCCGCCACCTGGCCGAGATGATCTTCCAGCGGGAACGTGACCGCGGGCACGTCGATCCGCGGCCAGCCGAACTTGGGGAAGCGGTCGGTCTTCACCGGGTCGGTGTTGGTGAGCGACAGGGTGTAACCACTGCGGCCGTGGAATGCGCGGGTCAGGTGCAGCACCTGCGTGCCCAGCCGCGGCGACCGGCCGCGCATCTCGTTATGGCGGCTCTTCCAGTCAAACGCGCACTTGAGCGCGTTCTCGACGGCGAGCGCGCCGCCCTCGACGAAGAACATGCGCGGCAGTGCCTGATCGCCGAGCACCCGGGCGAACACGTCCACGAAATCCGCATAATGCTCGGTGTAAATGTCCGGGTTCGTCGGCTTGTTCGCCGCGGCCTCGGTGAGCTGCGCGAGGAATGCCGGATCATCGGCGAGGCCGGCCGGATTGATGCCGAGCGGCGCGGACGCGAAGAACGTATACAGGTCCAGGTACCGCTCGCCCGTCCGGGCGTCCACCAGCCAGGATCCGCTGCTCTTGCGCAGATCCAGGATCAGCGGCAGGCCGTCGGTCAGCACATGCCGCGCCAGCCGGCCGCGGACTTCGTCACTGGCCATGGTCCCCTCCTCTACCGAAATCGATCCTCGCCGGGCAGTCCGGCAACAGATCCTGCACTGTGCAGGCTACGGGGCAGGACTTTCTCTCTCAAACTTAGCTCATGCCCGGAATAACCCCGGGAAAGCATGTTCGCGAGGCTACGGACGGGCACGGCGGCCACTCGCCCGGGGCCCGCGGGGCCGGCGGCTCCGCTGCTACCGTGAAGAATCGTGCTGCTGGAATCTGCCCGGCTGATCCTGCGCCGGTTCCGCCCCGGCGATGCCGTCGCGCTGTCGGCCTATCAGTCGGATCCGTCGGTCGCCCGGTACCAGACGTGGGCGCCGCCGGTGCCGCCGGACCAGGCCGCGCGGCTGGTGGCTGCGTTCGCGGCCGGTGATCCCCGGCAGCCTGGCTGGTTCCAGTACGCCATCGAGAACCGGACGGAGCGGTGCCTGATCGGCGATGTCGGGGTGCACCTGCACGACAACCGGATGCAGGCTGACCTGGGCTTCACCCTGGCAGCCGGCTGGCAGGGGCGCGGCTACGCGAGCGAAGCCGTGCGGACCGTGCTCGGCGACCTGTTCGGACGGGGCCTGCACCGGGTCTCGGCCGAGTGCGACGCCAGGAACGAGCGCTCGGCGCGGCTGCTGGAGCGGGCCGGTTTCAGCCGGGAGGGCTACCGCCCGGAGTACACCTGGCTGAAGGGCGAGTGGACGGACGACATCCTGTTCGGCCTGCTCGCCAGCCAGTGGCATAAGTAGCCGGCCCCGGGCGCTACCCGGCCCGCAGCGCTGCCGCGGTGGCCGTGTCCGCCGGGTAGAACGCCTCGATGGCCAGCTCCTGCAGCTCAGTACCGTGAGGCAGGGACGCGGCCCAATCCGGCTACCAGAACTGACCAGGGCATAGCATCGTCAGTCGAACGTGTGTTCTGCTAACTAGATGGCTCCCACTCCCGAGCCATTAGCCCGGAGGCTTCCGGCCGGGATGCTGATAGACAGCACGCGGCATGAGCCGCTCAGCCGTCAGGCTGAAATCTGGTGCTCCGACCGAAGCTGGCAGCCTTGCTCATCGGCTGCCTGGCGCACAGTGATCTTGTGGGCATCCTGCCTCTGGCGGATGTGCACGCTCTATCCAGGGGGCCGGATAAACTGGCCAAGCGGGTAGTGCGGCGAAACATTGTCCGCCGTGTCTCCGCAAGATTCCATTCTAGCCATGCGGGGGATTGATGCGCCGGATATCGTTAAGGTAATGGCTGAACTTGCGGGAGCTTTCGTAAGGCAGCCATCGCAGTGCAAGAAATAGCAGGCAATCTGAAAGAGGTTAATACCATGGCAGCGGGTAAGGGTCCTGGCACTAAGCCAAACAGCGGCAAGCCAGCTAAGAAGTAAGGGAGTTATGAATAAGCATATCAAGCAAGTAATCGTCATGGCTTGTGCGGGTTTCGCCTCGCTCGCCATGATGGCAGCGCCAGCAGGCGCAGCGACAAACCTTCAATCGACAAACCCAGGTGATTTTTACGGGCCTATCAGGCTAGGCGCGCTACCGCAACAGCATGTGGCCGACTACGGGCGAGGCATCCGTGATGACGCGGGTAAGATCGTGCTGAGCACTACGCATAATGCCAGATGGCATTTCGTTGCGGTGTGCAGTCCGGGCGATGACTCATGTAGCTGGGATGCCTACGGCACCTATCACATTAAGTATGGCACCAAGTATCTTAATGTCGATTCAACTCATGCGTGGCTCTCCGCTAATCCGATGCTCTGGGCAATTCAGGCAGGCGCTGGTTTCGATGGGCCGCGATACGTCTTGCGCGCAAGGGTGGACAATAACCGTCCGTTCAAGAGCGGAGTCGGCATGACAGCGGTAAGGAAAAAGCTAGTTACCGCAAAGACTGTTGACCCGAGCACTGGTGATCCCATCAATCCTAACCAGGCGTGGACTTTCGAGCCCAGGCCATAGCAAGCAAAAACAGATGCGGGGCAGCCCTTCGCCGGTGCTGCTGGCCGGGCTGACGGTACTCACCGCCGGCCTGGTCCAGCTGCTGCCGCGCCCGGCGGCCGGCTGCAGCCGGCCAGCCGCTGCCGCGGGGCGGGCTACGGCTATGGCGTGGGGGTGGTCGGGGTCGGCGTGGGGGTGGTCGGGGTCGGCGTCGGCGTGGTCGGGGTCGGCGTCGGCGTGGTCGGGGTCGGCGTCGGGGTCGGGGTCGGCTTCCTGCTGTGCGTCGGCGTCGGCGTCGGCTTCCTGGAATGCGTCGGCCGCGGCGACGGCGACGGCTCGGTCGGCGTCGGCGTCGGGACCGGCAGGAAGCCGCTCGGGGTGGGGGTCGGGGTCGGCCCTAGCTGGCCGGGGAACGGCCTGGGCGCGTGCTTATGGCCCTTCTGGATCACCGGCGCGCTGGCCGCGGCGCTGGTCGGCGCGGCGGACGCCGGGGTCCGGGTGGCCACCGCCGCGGCCGGCTTGGAGCCGGTCGCCGACGCCGACGTGAGCTTGTGGAACGTGACGCCGCCGATAACCAGGACGACGAGCGCGGCCGAGGCGGCCATCGCCTTCGGCAGGTTACGCCGCGCATGGTCCTGGACGGGGAAGCCGTCGTCGCCCAGCTTGCCGACCCGCCGCGCCACGCTGCGCCGGTAGGAGCCGGGCTCGGTGTCGAACACGGTCCTGGTGATCTGCTCGCGGAGCTCGGCGGGCAGCACCGCCAGCGGCACGGCACCGAGCAGCTCCGGGCCGAAGATGTCCCCGCGGCTCCTGGAGCAGTCGTCGCAGGAAGTGATGTGACGGGTCAGGCGCTTGCGCAGCTCCGGCGTCAGCTGCGGCGAGACCGGGTCCCATTCCCCGACGATGCTCTCCAGCACCGGGCAGGACGCCCAGCCCGCGCGGAGCACGGACACCGCGTCGGATGAGTCCTCGAAACGGGTACTCGCGCCGGCCACCAGCGCCTCCGCGCGGCGCCCGGAGGTCCCGAGCACGGCCGCCAGGTCGGCGCCGCCGATCCCGTGCCGGTACACCAGGCTGACAACCTCCTGGTCCGCGCCGGACAGCCCGTCCAGGGCCGCCGTCACGACCAGCAGGGTCTCCTTCGCCAGCGCCTCGGCGTCGACGTCGGCGAACTCGAACTCCGCGGTGTCCTCGGCAGCCGGGCCGGGCAGCCCCTCGAAGAACTCATCCGGGGTAAGCGTCTCGGAGCCGCGCGGCAGCTCGCTCAGGCACTGCCGGCGGGCAATGCAATAGAGCCACACCCGGAGCCGGTCGGGATCCCGCAGCCTGCCGGTCAGCGAGTCGGCGGCGATCAGCGTGTCCTGTACCGCATCGGCGGCCGCCGCCGGGTTACCCAGGACTACCGAGCAGTAATCGAACAGGTGCGCAGCGTACGTGTCGTACAGGTTAGTGATCACCTGCCGGTCCGCTGCCCGCGGCGCCTGGCCCAGCGACCAGACCTCGGCAGAGTCACCGCCGAACTCAACCGACATGAGAACTCCTATCCAGCTGTGGTTTCGCCTGGCGGGGCGGGCGCCAATGCTGCCACATAACCTGTCAAGGCTGGGTCGTCGGCGCAAGGCGTAGCGGAGCCCACGATACACGGACAGTCCGGGCGCCAACGGGCAACTCGCAAGGCCCGCCCGGCGGCCCCGCGGAGGCCGCCCGGCAGCGCGGACCTAAGGCCTGACCTGGCCGGGATTGCCGCAGCATGGGCGGGACCTTCGCCCCTATGGCCACCTGGTCATTAGCGCGATTGTGGTCATATGGCGCAATCAGACTCGCGCGACGTAGCGCGGCCGGGAGCGCGGCAGCCCCGGCTGGGAGAGCTGCCCGGGAAACTGATCACCGACGTGCTGGAAGCAGCGACCGCGGCGCCGTCCATGCACAACACGCAGCCCTGGCGGTTCCGGGTCCGGCACCAGCTGCAGACCATTGAATTACGAGCCGACCCGGGGCGGGTGTTGCGGTTCGGTGACCCGAGGGGCCGCGCGGTGCACATCGCCTGCGGGGCGGCGCTGTTCAACATCCGGCTCGCGGCCGCGGTGGCCGGCCGCCAGCCCGCCGTCCAGCTGCTGCCCGACCCGGGCCAGCCGCTGCTGCTCGCGACGGTCCGGCTGGCCGCGCCGTACCGGGCGCAGCTGCAAGAGCGTGACCTGTATGCGGCCATCGGCCGGCGGCACACCAACCGGCGCCCGTTCAGCAACCGGCCGGTGCCTGCCGGGGTGCTGGCCGAACTGGCCGAGGCGGCCCGGCTGGAAGGCGCCATCCTGCACATCCTCGATCACGATGAGGCGGTCCGGGTGCTCAAGCTGGTGCAGGAGGCAGAGCTCGGCCAGCTGGCGGAGGCCGGCTATCGCACCGAGCTGACCCAGTGGGCCGGCGGCGCGCGGGACGCCGACGGCATACCCGACGACGCGCTCGGCCCGCGCTCGCCGGACGGGCCGACCCCGGTCCGGGACTTCACCATGGGCCGGCTGACGCCGCTGGGCCACGACTGGTTCGAGGAGGTGCCGCAGCTGGCGGTGCTGTCCATGCACTTCGGCGAGCGGGTGGACTGGCTGCGGGCCGGCCAGGCGCTGCAGCGGGTGCTGCTGACCGCCACCGACCGCGGCATCGACGCGTGCCCGCTGACCCAGCCGCTGGAAACCGCCGACGCCTGGCAGGTCCGGGATCCCCGCAGCGGGTGCGAGCAGCCGCAGATGATCCTGCGGATCGGCTACGGCCTGCCGGTGCCGGCCGCGCCGCGCCGCCCGCTCGCCGACGTGCTGGACGACTAGCGGCCCGGGCCGGCCAGGACTGGGTAATCGCTGCCGCGGGCTCAGACCAGCAGTTCGCGCAGGTGCGCGGTTTCCGCCGCGTCGCCGGCCCGGCTCACCGCGGCGGCGGCCAGGGCGCGCATCTCCGCCTCGGCATGCCGGGAGTGCGCGGCGAAGCAGAGCTCGCCCATCGGGGAGCGCATCGCCCGCGCCCAGTACCGGACCGCGACCGGCCGGAGGGCCGGCCGGTGCAGCAGCCGCAGGTTGCGCGGCAGCCCGCAGACGCCACGGCGGGCCAGCGCGGCGAAGCCTTCCTCGATCGACCGGCACATCAGGGTGAGCGTCGGCCGGTCGGCGGCGAGCGCGGCGGCGCTGCCCTGGCAGCGGTACAGCGCCGCGGCGACCGACCCGGCGAACACCGCGTGATACGCCAGCCAGCCGTCCATGTCGGCGGTCCTGGTCACCGGGAACCCGCGGCCGGACATGGCGGCCGCGAACCCGGCGATGGCCGCCGGGCCGCCGGCCTGCAAGGTGGTGGGCTGCCGGCTGATGCGCACGTACTGGGCGACGTGACCGGCCATGGTTCCGCCGACGCCGGGGAAGCCGAGATGCGCCGGGCCGGGCAGGCCGGCCGGCAGCGCCGCGCGGCCGGCCGGGTTGTTGCCGAAGAACAGCAATGCCGGGCGGCCCCGCAGGTCGGGCAGCGACCCGGCCACCGGGCCAGCCTGCTCCGCCCGCACCGCGATCAGCACCAGGTCGTAACGGGTCCGATCGGTGCCGTCGACCACCCGCACCGGCGACACGGTCCGCGTCCCGGTGGCCACGTCGACCGCGGCCAGGCCGGTACCGGCCACCTGGCCGGCCCGGCGGCCGTGCCCGAGCACCGAGACCAGGTGGCCGGCCGCGGCCAGCTGCGATCCGTAGACCGTGCCGATCACCCCGGCGCCGGCTAATAGCACCTCCACGTGTCACCTCCACCGCCGGGAGGCCTAGTGCGGTGCTCCCCGGCTCGTCCTGCCACCATGGTCAGAGGAAAGCCTGAGCGAGCCTAGGGCCCAACGTCCCGGTGATCACCGTAGGCTGCCAGTCTGGGCGGTGGTGGCGCGGTGACCAAGGGCCCTGGACCTGGCCGGCCGGGGCGGCGTTTCATCGCTGACGAGACGGCCGCGGCGGTTGCCGGGCGCACGGCATGGGGCACACACGAGAGCGAGGCAACTGCGATGGCTGACGTTAGCGGTACGCGAGAGATAGTGGTGGCAGGCGTGGATGACTCGGCGGGGTCCATCGCCGCGCTGAGCTGGGCGAGCCGTTACGCCGCTAAGACCGGCGCGACCGTCCGGGCTGTGCTGGCCTGGCACTACCCGGCGGCGGCCGGCGTCGCGCCGGTCGGGGTGGCGCCGGAGGCCGTCCGGGAGGAGTCCGAGCGGGTGATGGGCGCCCAGCTCGCTGACGCGATCGGCAAGGCGATCCCGGACGCGGCCGCCGCCGCCGCGGTCGAGGCCAAGCTGGCCTACGGGCATCCGGCTGAGGTGCTGATCGATGAGTCGAGGAACGCCGACCTGCTGGTGGTGGGGAGTCACGGTCATGGCGCGTTCACCGGGATGTTGACCGGCTCGGTTAGCGTGCACTGCGTCAACCACGCGGAGTGCCCGGTGGTGGTGGTCCGCAACCGGTGACCCGCCGGGCCGTGCCCCGCCAGGCCGCGACCCGCGAGGCCCGCCAGGCCGGTCAGCCCGCCAGGGAGAGGATCCGATGACGCCAACCGGGCAGCAGCCGCTGACCGACGCTGACATTGCCGCGCTGGACGCCTACTGGCGGGCCGCCAACTACCTGGCGGCCGGCCAGATCTACCTGACCGGCAACCCGCTGCTGACCGAGCCGCTGCAGCCCGGCCACATCAAGCCGCGGCTGCTCGGGCACTGGGGCACCTCCCCCGGCCTGAACTTCATCTGGGCGCACCTCAACCGGGCGATCGTGCTGCACCAGCAGCCGATGATGTACGTCATCGGACCGGGTCACGGCGGGCCCGCCGCGCTGGCGAACAGCTGGCTGGAGGGCAGTTACAGCGAGGTCTACCCGAGCGTGCCGCAGGACGCGGCCGGGATGCGGGCGCTGTTCCGGCAGTTCTCGTGGCCTGGCGGGGTGCCGAGCCACGTGGCGCCGGAGACCCCCGGCTCGATCCACGAGGGCGGCGAGCTCGGCTACTCGCTCTCGCACGCGCACGGCGCCGCGTTCGACAACCCCGGCCTGATCGTGGCCTGCGTGGTCGGCGACGGCGAGGCGGAGACCGGGCCGCTGGCTACCGGCTGGCACTCCGGCAGGTTCCTCGACCCGGCCAGTGACGGAGCCGTGCTGCCGATCCTGCACCTGAACGGCTGGAAGATCGCCAACCCGGCGGTGCTGGCGCGGATCCCTGAGCCGGAGCTGGACGCCCTGCTGCGCGGGTACGGCTATCAGCCGGTGTTCGTGACCGGCCACGAACCATCCGTCATGCATCAGAAGATGGCCGCGGCAGTGGACGAGTCGGTGGCGCGGATCCGGGCCATCCAGGAACAGGCCAGGGCCGCCCCCGGGCAGGCCCGGCCGCTGGACCAGCGGTGGCCGATGATCGTCCTGCGCAGCCCGAAGGGCTGGACCGGGCCAGCCGAGGTGGACGGGCTGCCGGTGGAGGGCACCTGGCGGGCGCACCAGGTACCGCTGGCCGAGGTCAGGACCAACCCTGCGCACCTGCGGCAGCTGGAGCAGTGGCTGCGCTCGTACCGGCCGGCCGAGCTCTTCGACGATGCCGGGCGGCCCCGCGATGAGCTGCTGCGGTTCGTGCCGGGCGGGGACCGGCGGCTGGGCGCGTGCCCGCACGCGAACGGCGGCCAGCTGCTGCGCGATCTCGTGCTGCCGGACTTCCGCGACTACGCGGTCAAGGTCCCGGCACCCGGATCCCGGACCTCCGAGCCGACCCGGGTGCTCGGTGACATGCTCCGCGACGTGATGCGGCTCAACGCCGCCAGCCGCAACTTCCGCATCGTCGGGCCGGACGAGACCGAGTCCAACCGGCTTGGCGCCGTGCTCGAGGTCACCGGCAAGACCTGGGAGGAACGGCAGCTGCCGGTCGACCTGAATCTCGCCGCCGACGGCCGGGTGCTGGAGATCCTGTCGGAGCACACCTGCCAGGGCTGGCTGGAGGGCTACCTGCTGACCGGCCGGCACGGCCTGTTCTCCTGCTACGAGGCGTTCATTCACATCGTGGACTCGATGTTCAACCAGCACGCGAAGTGGCTGAAGGTCAGCCGGAGGCTGCCGTGGCGGCGCCCGGTTGCCTCGCTGAACTACCTGCTGACCTCGCACGTATGGCGGCAGGACCACAACGGGTTCTCGCACCAGGATCCCGGCTTCATCGATCACGTGATGAACAAGAAGGCCGAGGTGATCCGGGTCTACCTGCCGCCGGACGCGAACACGCTGCTGTCGGTGGCCGACCACTGCCTGCGCAGCCGGGACTACGTGAACGTGATCGTCTCCGGCAAGCAGCCGTCGCCGGACTGGCTGGACATGGAATCGGCCGTCCTGCACTGCACTCGGGGGGCCGGGATCTGGGAGTGGGCGAGCAGCGACGGCGGCGAGGAGCCCGACGTGGTGCTGGCCTGCGCGGGCGACGTGCCGACCCTGGAGGTGCTCGCGACCGCCAGCCTGCTCCGCCAGCACCTGCCGCGGCTGCGGGTCCGGGTGGTCAACGTGGTCGACCTGATGCGGCTGCAGCCGGCCTCGGAGCACCCGCACGGGATGAGCGACGCCGAGTTCGACGCGCTGTTCACGTCCGGCCGGCCGGTGATCTTCGCCTACCACGGCTACCCGTGGCTGATTCACCGGCTGACCTACAGCCGGGCCGCGCATGACCAGTTCCACGTCCGCGGGTACAAGGAGGAAGGCACCACCACGACGCCGTTCGACATGGTGGTGATGAACGACATGGACCGGTTCCACCTGGTGATGGACGTGATCGACCGGGTGCCCGGCCTGAGCAACTCGGCGGCCTGGCTGCGCCAGCTGATGGTCGACACCCGGGCCAGGCACCATGCCTGGACCCGCGAGCACGGCGACGACCTGCCGGAGGTCAGGGACTGGAGCTGGTCGCCGGCCACCGCTTCGCCGTGACCAGCATCCTGGTCGTCAACGCCGGATCCAGCAGCCTCAAGCTGCGCGTGCTCGGCCCGGACGATGCGGTCACCGCCGCGCTGGAGCTGGACAACTGGGACGGCCGCCCGGACGCCGGCCAGCTCAGGCAGTTCATCGGCGGGCTGGCCGGCATCGGCGCGGTGGGCCACCGGGTGGTGCACGGCGGCAGCAGGTTCACCCGGGCCACCGTGCTCGATGACTCGGTGATCGAGGCGATCGCCGGGCTGACCGACCTGGCGCCGCTGCACCAGCCGCGCGCCCTGGCCGGGATCTGCGCGGCCCGCTCGGCGCTGCCCGGGGTGCCGGCGGTGGCCTGCTTCGACACCGCGTTTCATGCTGGGATGCCGGCGGCTGCCGCGCGGTACGCGCTGCCCGCGGACTGGACCGCGCGCTTCGGCCTGCGCCGGTACGGATTCCACGGCCTGTCACACGGCTACGCCGCCCGCCGCAGCGCCCAGTTGCTCGACCTGGATCTGGACCGGATCCGCGTGCTGACCTGTCATCTGGGTGCCGGGGCATCGCTGGCGGCGGTGCGCGGCGGCCGCTGCGTGGACACCACCATGGGGTTCACCCCGCTGGAGGGGCTGGTCATGGCGACCAGATCCGGCAGCGTCGATCCCGGCCTGCTGATCTGGCTGCTGCGCCAGGGCGGGCTGAGCGTGCCGGAACTGTCCAGCGGGCTTGAGCACTCGGCCGGGCTGGCCGGGCTCGCCGGGCTGCCCGGCGGTTCTGGCGACATGCGCGACGTCCGCCGCGCGGCCGCGGCGGGCAGCGACGCCGCCCGGCTGGCCATCGACGTGCATGCGCACCGGCTGCGCCGCGAGATCGCCGCGATGGCCGCCGCCATGGACGGGCTGGACGTGCTGGCCTTCACCGGCGGCATCGGCGAGCACCAGCCGGAGGTCAGGGCCGAGGCGGCGGCCGGGCTGGCGTTCCTCGGCGTGGCGGTCGACCCGGCCAGGAACGCCGCGGCGACCGGTGACGCCGACATCTCCGCGTCGCCCGGCGGCGTCCGCACCATGGTGATAACGGCGCGTGAGGACGTGGAGATCGCCGGCCAGGTCCGCGCCGTGCTGGCCTGACGCCGCGGGCCGTTACTGGTCCCGGGACCGCGGGCCCCGCGCGGTGGCGGGCACCGCTACGGCTGGCCGCGCCTGGTCCAGCTAGGCCCGATCACGGCCCAGGCCGCATCCCAGCCGGCCAGGCGGCGCCGGTCGATCAGGTAGTGCGCCAGCCAGCCGGCCCCGGCCAGCAGCGTGACCAGGACGGCAGCCGCGAGTATGCCCGCGCCGTAAGCGCGGTCGGCTAGCTGCCGGGCGGACAGCGGCGACCCGGTCGGCCAGCCCTTGCCGTCTACCCATATCCGGACGGTGTGGCCGGCCCAGTCCGTGCCGAGCACCGGGACGTCCCCGAGCCGGGTCTGCCCGTCCGGCGCGGTCCAGCGGGCTTGCGCCCAGCCGCCGCCGGCGTACATCACGTCACCGGGCACCGGCCGCAGCAGGGTCGCGGTGACCAGCCGCCAGGACTGCTGCCTGTGCTGCTCCCTGGCGCCCGCCTGGGCCGCCCAGCGGAACACCCCGATGGCCAGCAGCGGGCCGCAGACCAGCAAGACGGCGAGCAGCCCGGCGAAAACGCGGATCTCCAGGATGTCGCTGCGGCGGCGCAGCTGGCTGCGGCCCAGGCCGGATTTCCGTGCCAGCCGCGTCATCCGCCCCATCGGGGCACCTCCGATCCGGCCATTCCGCATGACTAAAGCATCGGCTGTCCGGCCTGTCCGCGGCAGGGGCGTTGGAACTATGCCGGCCAGGACATAAGTCCCTCACCCCGATAGTGACTTTGTGCCCTATCCAGGCCAGCCCGGCCGGGCCAGACTTAACTTCCGGGCGCAATCATCCCGGCTGCCCGAATCCAATCGGACCGCGAAGGAGACAGTGATGACCATGACCGCGCAGCAGGAAATCGTGGTTGGCGTCACCGGCTCCAGGGCATCGGTGGCGGCACTGCGCTGGGCCGCGGACGAGGCCGGGCGCCGCGGCGCCCGGCTGAGCGTCGTCTGCGCCTGGGATCCGTCCGTGCGGCCCGCTCCGTACGCGAACTACAGCGAGGGCCACCCGGAACCCGGGGACGCGCGGGCCGAGCTGTACGGCGGCCTGGCCGCCGCCATCGCCGCGGCCTTCGGCCCGGTCCCGCCGCCCGGCGTGGGTACCGAGCTGGCCGAGGGGATACCCGAGCGCGTGCTGATTTCCCGGGCGGCCACGGCCGACCTGCTGGTGCTCGGAACCGCGCGCCCGCGAGATGCCGGCGGCCTGTCGGTCGGCCCGGTGATCAGGACCTGCCTGAGCCGGTCCCGGTGCCCGGTGGTGGTGGTCGGCGCGGGGGGGGCCGAACCGGGACCGGGCCAGGATCCCGCGGCCGCGCGGGCGTCCGCCCTCACCGGCTAGCCGGGCCCTCCGCCCTGCCCTTCGTGCCGGGCCGGATCACCAGCACCGGGCACGGGGCGTGATGCACGCAGTGCATGCTCACCGAGCCAAGCAGCGCCTCGGCGAAGCCGCCGTGCCCCCGGCTGCCCACCACCAGCAGGTCAGCGCCGGCCGCGGCGTCGATCAGGACCTGCGCCGGGTTGCCCTGCCGTACCCAGGTGCTGATCGGGATGTCATGCCCCGCGGTGTCCACCGCGGCGACGGCCTCGGCGATTGCCTTCTGCGCGTTCTCCTCGTAATCGCCCGGCTCGACCACCACGACCGGCGCCCAGCCGTAGCCGGTCACGGTGGCCGGGTACTGCCACGCCATCACGGCCTTGACGGTGCCGCCGGTGAGCCAGGCCTGCCGGACTGCCCACTGCAGGGCGGCCAGCGAGGACGGCGAACCGTCGACTCCGGCCACGATGCGGGGACCTCTGCCTTCGCGTTCTGACATTTCCGCTGCCTTCCCATCTGCGCTGCTGCCTGCTCCGGAGGTGCTGGCGCTCTCATTGACCCGACGGGGACTCCAGGTCGGTGCCGGCCGGGTGCCCCGCGGGTACTATCCGGGCATATTCATCGGGAAAGACCATGGCGATGTGGCCGTCGCGGTGCCACTTGATCACATAGGGCGGTGCCCCGTCCCGGCCGAGCACGCCGACGATCAGGCCGCCGCGCCCGGGGCTGCCGGGAAGCACCAGCCGGTCCCCGGCCTGTGCTCTCATGGCTGCCTCCTGGCCGACTGGCCCAGTCGGGCCGGTGCGGCGGCCGGACGGCGCGGCGGTTCGTCCGGCCCGGTGCGGCGCGGCCGGCCAGCGGCCGGGACGATGACCACCGGGCAGTGCGCGTGCGCGGTGCAGTACCGGCTCACCGAGCCGTGCACCAGGCGCCGCGCGGTCCGGTGTGGCTCGGTGCCCACCACGAGCAGGTCACCGTCGGCGATCGCGAGGTCGGCGAGCGCCGCGCCCGGGTCGCCCTCGGGCGTCTCGATGGTCAGCACGACATCCCGCGGGATACCGCCGATCGCGCTGCGGAACGCCTGCCGGACGATCTCGGCAGATTCCTCGCGCTGCTCGTTGCCCGCGAACACCAGCACAGTCGGAGAACGCCGCTTGCGCCGGTGGCGGGTACCGCCGTGCCGGGGCAGGCTGAGCGTCCAGGACCGGACGGCGACGAGCTGCGCGCCGGTCTTCCTGGCCTGGCGGACAGCCCAGCGAAGGGCGTTCAGGCCGCTGGAGTCATCGACGCCGACCACGATCCGGCGCGTGCCCGGGGCCGCTGCCGCGTCTGCCATCCGCCTCACCTCCCGGTTCATAGCTCTCACTACCAGGCTGCCTCGTCGCGGCCGGGCAGTCAGGAGCAATGCGGCCTGAATGGTGAGGACCTTGGGCCCCAGCTCAGCGGCCGGGCCGGCGGCCAGCACACAGCGATCGCGCGGCGAACCAGGATCTGGTTCGCCGCGCGATCGGGACTGCGGCTCAGCTCACCGCGGTCAGCTCGCCGCGGTTACTTGGCGCCCTTCTTGGCCTCGCCGTGCTCCAGCAGCGGCGCCGTGGCCTGAATCACTTCCTCGGCGAATTTCCGCTGGCCGGCCAGCAGCTGCTCGGCGAAGTCGTAGGCGCTCTTGATGAGATCCTGTGGCTTCGGCAGCTTGTCGGTAAAGGGCACGTTCACATCGGGCAGGTCAGGCGTGATCGACTGGACTGCGCTCGCCCAGGTCTGCAGCGCCTCGACCACCGCGGCCTGGCTCATCCGGACCGTGGTCAGGATCTGGTCCTGCATTTCCTTGCCCACCGTGCGGCTCTCGTTCATAGCTCCTCCTCCAAAAGTTCCGGTGTTCCTATAGGTCCTGCCTCGCCCTTCTTGCTAACTATATCAAGCAAACGGTAGATTCGTCAAGCGCGCGGGCGCCGGGCGGGCGGCCGCCCGGCGGGAGCCGAGCTCAGCCCTGGACGTACTCGCCCGGGGCATCCCCGATCGGCGGATACTGCTTGCTGCCGATGGCGGGCGGCTTGACCCGGGCGCCGGCCCGCGCGTCAGACCAGGCGGTCCAGTCCTCCCACCACGAGCCAGCGTGCTTGGCGGCGGCGGCACGCCACGTCTCGGCGTCCGCGGGGGCATGGTCGGTGGCCTCGTACCAGGCCTTCGGGCCCGGCGGGTTGACGATGCCGGCGATATGACCGCCGCTGGACAGCACGTACCGGACCGTACCGCCGAGCAGCTCGCAGGTCTTGTAGGACGAGTGCCAGGGCACGATGTGGTCGTTGATGGCGCCTACCACGTACGTATCGTTCGTCACGTCGGCCAGCGACAGGCGCTGGCCGGACATCTCCATCTCGCCCTTGGCCAGTTCATTGCGGAGGTACAGGCTGCGCAGGTAGAACGAGTGCATCGCGGCCGGCAGCCGGGTGCTGTCGCCGTTCCAGGCCAGGATGTCGAAGGCCGGCGGATCCTGCCCCAGCAGCCAGTTCGACACCACGTAGTTGAAGATGAGGTCGTTGGCCCGCAGCATGTTGAAGGTGCCGGCCATATCGGCGCCGTCCAGGTAGCCCTTCTCGGCCATCTGCCGCTCCAGGCCCGCTACCGTCTTCTCGTCGGTAAAGGTACCGAGCACGCCCGGCTCGCTGTAGTCGAGCAGGGTGTTGAGCAGCGTGATCGAGCCGAGCCGGTCGTCGCCCTTCTCGCTGAGATAGGCCGCCAGCATGCCGGTCAGCGCGCCGCCCAGGCACAGCCCGATTATGTCGATCTTGGGCGCGCCGGTGATCTCCCCGATGACGTCCAGCGCCTGCCGCGGGCCGTGGATCAGGTAGTCATCCAGGGTCACGCCGCTCATCGAGGCGTCCGGGTTGCGATAGGAGATGGCGAACACGGTCCGCTCATGCTGGACCGCCCACTCCAGGAAGCTGCGGCCCGGCGCGAGATCCATGATGTAGTACTTGTTGATCCACGGCGGGCTGGCCAGCACGGGGACGGCACGGACCTTGGCGGTCTGCGGGGTGTACTGGATGAGCTCCATCAGGTCGCTCTTGAACACGACCTGGCCCGGGGTGGCGGCGAGATTCTCGCCGATCCGGAACGGGCGGGTGTCCACCTGGCGGGGCTGGCCCTTATTGGTCAGCAGGTCGCTGACGAAGTTGCCGGCCCCGGCCAGCACGCTCGACCCGCCGGTCTCCAGCGCGCGCTTGATCGCGGCCGGATTGGTCAGCAGGAAGTTCGTCGGCGCGAGCGCGTCCAGCAGGAATCCGGCGGCGAGCTTCGCCTTGGCGTCGGCCACGTCGTCCCCGGCGCCGGCCGCCAGCACGTCTTCAGCCAGCTGCTGGCTGGCCAGGTACGCCTGCCGGATGGCGAAGTACGCCGGGTTGTCCTGCCACGTCGGGTCGGCGAACCGCTTGTCGTCCGCCACCGGGACGGCCGGCGTCACGTCCATGCCGAGCCAGCGCGCCGCGGCTGACGGCCCTATCTTAGCCACGCTGACCCAGTACCGCAGGCCGGCCGCGGCCACCTCACCGGGCGACCCGGCGGCCCGGGCGAGCACGGCGCGGGTGGCCTCGCCGAAGCCCGCCGCGTCCAGCGAGGCGAGCAGGTCGGACTCGGGAGCAAGCGCCGCCGCCGCGGCCTCGGCGGCCTCCCGCGCTGTCTCGTCGCTGGTCATGTAGAACAACCTCCTGTCGACCGGTCGCCCGGCATTGCCGGGCGACCGGACTGCTTACAGCCGCTCGAAAATCGCGGCGATGCCCTGGCCGCCGCCGATGCACATGGTGACGAGCGCGAACTGGCCGTCGATGCGCCGCAGTTCGTAGAGCGCCTTGACGGTGAGCAGGGCGCCGGTGGCCGCGATCGGGTGTCCCAGCGAGATGCCGCTGCCGTTCGGGTTGGTCTTCTCCGGCGGCAGGCCGAGCTCGCGGACCACCGCGAGCGCCTGGGCCGCGAACGCCTCGTTCACCTCGAACACGTCGATGTCGTCGAGCTTCATGCCGGACCGGTCGAGAAGCTTCCGGACGGCCGGCACCGGGCCCATGCCCATGATCCTCGGCTCGACCGCGGCGTGGCTGTAGGCCACCAGGCGGGCCATCGGCCGCAGCCCGTGGCTGCTGGCATAATCACTGCTGGCGAGCACGACCGCGGCGGCGGCGTCGTTCATCCCGGAGGCGTTCCCCGCGGTCACGGTGCCGTCCTTGCTGAACACCGGGCGCAGCCTGGCCATGCCTTCCAGGTTCGCGTCCGGCCGGACGTGCTCGTCCGCCACCACCTCGACGGTGCCCTTCCTGGCCGGCGCCTGGACCGGCGTGATCTGCTCGGTGAAGTAGCCGGCCGCCATCGCCGCGGCGGCCCGCTGGTGGCTCTGCACCGCCAGCTTGTCCTGGTCCTCGCGCGAGACGCCGTAGTCGGTGGCCACGTTCTCGGCCGTGACGCCCATGTGGCAGCCGTCGAACGGGTCGTTCAGCGCGCCCAGCGCATCGATGGCCTTGGTGTCCCCCATCCGCTGCCCCCAGCGCATGGACGGCATCCAGTACACGGCCCGGCTCATTGACTCCGCGCCGCCGGCCACCGCCGTCTCGATATCACCGAGCATGATCATCTGGGCCGCCGAGACGATGGCCTGCAGGCCGCTACCGCACAGCCGGTTCAGCGTGAAGGCCGGCACGTCGACCGGCAGGCCGCCGTTGACGGCGGCGACCCGGCTCAGGTACATGTCCCTGAGCTCGGTGTGGATCACGTTGCCGAATACCGAGTGGCCGAAGTCCGCCGGATCGACGCCGGACCGGCGCACTGCCTCGCGGACCACCGTCGCGGCCAGGTCGCACGGCGGGACGCCGGCCAGGCCGCCGCCATACTTGCCGATCGCGGTCCGGGTGCCGGACAGCACGACGACATCGGGACGTTCAGTCATGACATTCCTCTCACATGTCCAGTCCGCCGTTGACGGACCAGATCTGGCCAGTGATGTACGAAGCCTCGTCGGCGGCCAGGAAGGCCACCACCCGGGCGATGTCCTCGGGCCTGCCGAGGCGGCCGGCCGGGATCGTCTTGCGGAAGCGCGCCAGCACTTCCTCGGGCATTGCGGCGACCATCTCGGTGGCGACGAAGCCCGGGGTAATCGCGTTCACGGTGAGGCCGATTCCGTCCGCGTAATCCACCTTGGCCCGGGCCAGGTGGAAATAGGCCTCCTTGGCCATCGTCTTGGTCAGCCCGAAGAGCCCGGCCTTGGACGCCGCGTAGTTGGCCTGGCCGATATTGCCGATCTCGCCGACCAGCGAGGAGATGTTGATGATCCGGCCGGTACCGCGCTCGACCATGTGCGGCAGCGCCGCCTGCGACACGAAGAAGGTGCCGGACAGGTTGACGTCGATCACCTTCTGCCAGTCCCCGTCGGTCATCTTGGGCACGGTGCGGTCGATGGTCATCCCGGCGTCGTTGACCAGGATGTCCAGCCGCCCGTGCTGGTCGATGACCTCCTGGACCTGGCGCCTGCAGTCCTCGGGTATGGCGTTGTTGGCCTCGTGCAGGGTGCACACCCGGTCCGGGTACTCGGCTTTCATCTCGGCCTGGAACTGCTCGGCCCGGTCATTAAAGCCCCAGAAGGCGGCCGCGATGGCTGCACCCTGGTCGGCCAGGCCGCGGCTGATCGCGGCGCCGATGCCGCTCGTGCCGCCGGTTACCAGGGCCACTCGGCCGCTGAGCTTTCCCGCGCTGTCCTGCTGCGTCGCGGTCATCAGATGTTCCTTCCGCCCTGCGCCCGTTTCGGGCACCTTGCTCCCGATCCTCGTCTGGTTACCCGGGCGGGGCCAGAGGACCAACGTCCTTCGCAGCCGGGTCAGTCGGCCCCTTCATCGGCCATGATCATTCTGATCTGCCTGATCATGAGTCCGGCGGCTGCCCGCAGCCTGCCTGGCCGCCCGGCCGGGAGGGTCTGGACTGACCGCGCTCGACCTTTCAAGGTGGCAATCCGGAATTACCACCGGCTATCATTTCATCTTCGTTCCGCTGACGATCCGGCTATCCATTCTCGTGGCCCGCAGGCAAACGGCGTCCCCGGCGCACTACGCGCCGCCGGCGATGACCTGGGTGGCGGTGATCTTCACCCCGGTCGTGCTGCCGAGCCCGGGCGGGACATACTGGATCTTCGGCCGGCGGCTGGCCCGGCCCGCGATTCCGGCCGGAGCCACTGGAACCGGAATCGCCGGGACGGAAGTCGCCGGAACCTGAATCGCGGGTACAGGAATCACCGACACCGGAATCGCGCGGGATGGGAGTGCCGGAATGGGAGTGGCCGGACCAGCGGGCCAGCCCCGGCCAGCCGTGCGGCCGTTCGACCCGCGGCTGCTGCGGTACGCCAGCGCGGCGCGCGGCTACCTGCTGCTGACCGTCGGGCTCGGGCTGGCCGGGACCGGGCTGATCCTGGCGCAGGCCGGCCTGCTGGCCCATGCGCTGGCCACCGCGGCGGCCGGTACCGGCATCGCCGCGCTGTCCGGCACGCTGCTCGCGCTGCTCGCGGTGCTCGCGGCACGGGCCGGCGCCAGCTACGGCGGCGAGGTAACGGCGCTGCGCGCGGCTGCGACCATCAAGTCCCAGCTGCGGCGGCGGCTGACCGCGCACGCGCTGCGGCTCGGCCCGGCCTGGCTGGGCGGCCAGCAGGCCGGCGAGATCACCACCCTGGCCACCAGGGGGCTGGACTCGCTCGACGCCTACTTCGCCCGGTACCTGCCGCAGCTGGTGCTCGGCTGCCTGGTGCCTATCGCGGTCCTGGTCCGGGTCGGCCTCGCCGACTGGGTGTCAGCGGTGGTGATCGCGGTGACGCTGCCGCTCATCCCGGTCTTTGCCGTCCTCGTCGGCCTGCACACCAAGGCGCAGACGAGACGGCAGTGGGTGCTGCTCGGCCGCCTCGGCGGCCATTTCCTCGATGTCGTCGAGGGCCTGCCGACGCTCAAGGTGTTCGGCCGGGCCGGCCACCAGGCGGAGGTCATCGCCAGCGTGACCGACGCGCACCGGCGGGCGACGATGAGCACGCTGCGGGTCGCCTTCCTGTCCGCGCTCGTGCTCGAGCTCGCTGCCACGCTGGCGACCGCGCTGGTCGCGGTGGAGGTCGGGCTGCGGCTGCTGGCCGGCCACATGAGCTACCAGACCGCGCTGCTGGTGCTGCTGCTGACCCCCGAGGCGTACCTGCCGCTGCGGGCCATCGGCACGCAGTTTCACGCCAGCGCCGAGGGTGCCGCCGCCGCCGAGCGGGCATTCGGCATCCTGGCCACCCCGCTGCCGGGCGGCACCGGGCCGGCCCAGGGCACCCGGCGGCCCGCCCGGCAGCGCCGCGCCGGGCGGCCGGCGGACACTGCGCCGCAGCGGCCGGCCGCGACGGCCGCCACGGCCGACCTCCGCCGGGACGCGATCACCTTCGCCGCGGTGACGCTCAGCTACCCAGGCCGTGACCAGCCCGCCCTGGACCGGGTTTCGCTGGTCATCAGCCCCGGCGAGCACATCACCCTGACCGGCCCGAGCGGTGCGGGGAAGACCTCGCTGCTCGCCCTCCTGCTGCGGTTCACCGAGCCGTCCGGCGGCACGATCGAGGCCGGCCAGGCCGGGCTCGCCGCGATCCCGGCCGCGGCCTGGCTGGCCCAGATCGCCTGGATCCCGCAGCATCCCTACCTGTTCGCCGGCACCGCCCGCGAGAACATCGCCCTCGGCCAGCCGGCTGCCAGCAGCGAGGCCGTCGCGCGCGCGGCCGGGCTGGCTGGCGCGGCCGGATTCATCGAGGCCCTGCCGGACGGCTACGACACCCGGCTCGGCGAGCGGGCGCTGCGGCTGTCCGCGGGCCAGCGGCAGCAGATCGCGCTGGCCCGCGCCTTCCTGCGGGACGCTCCGCTGCTGCTGCTCGACGAGCCGACGGCGCACCTCGACCCGGTCAGCGCCGGGCAGGTCCGCCAGTCCCTGGACACGCTGACGGCCGGCCGCACCGTCGTCCATGTCACCCACCGCGGCGAGCTGGCGGCCGGCGCCGGCCGGATGCTGGTACTCGACCAGGGCAGGCTCACGGCGCCGGCCGCCGCCCGGCCAGCGGCCGGCCCGGCCGGAGCGCTGGCGGCCGCACCGTGAGCGCCGCCCCGGCTCCGGCCAGGCAGCCTGACCCGCTGCTCAGGCTGCTGCGGCTGGCGCGGCCGATGCGCGGCCAGCTGGTGACCGCCGTGCTGGCTGGCGCCGCCGCGACCGGCTGCGCGGTTGCCCTGCTGGCCGTGTCCGGGTTCCTGCTGGCCCGGGCCTCGCTGCACCCGAACATCGTCGCGATCTCGGTCGCCGTGGTCGCCGTCCGCGCCCTCGCCCTCGGCCGCGGCGTCTTCCGGTACGCCGAGCGGCTGGCATCGCACGACGTCGCCTTCCGGGTGCTCGCCGACGTCCGGGTCTCGATCTACCGGCGGCTGGCCCGGCTGGCGCAGGCGGCCTGGGCGCCTTCAGGTCCGGCGACCTGCTCGCCCGGCTGGTCTCCGACGTGGACGCCACCCAGGACCTGTTCATCCGCGGCATCGCGCCGCCGCTGACGGCCGCCCTGGTCGGGGCGGGCGCAACGGGCGCGAGCCTGCTGCTGTTCGCCCCGGCCGGGCTGGTGCTCGGCGGCGGCCTCCTCCTGGCCGGGGTCGCGGTCCCGTGGCTGGCCGCCCGCGGCGCCAGCCAGGCTGCCAAGCGCACCGCCCCGGCCCGCGGCGAGCTTGGCACCGCGGTCACCGACGTGCTGGCCGGCGCCGCCGACCTGCACGCGTTCGGCGCCATGGACGCCGCGCTGGCCCGCGCCAGCGCCGCCGACGAGGAACTGACCAGGCTGGCCAGGCGGTCTGCCTCGGCCGCTGGCCTGGGCACCGGGCTGACCGCGGCGGCATCCGGGCTGACCCTGTGGCTGGTGCTGTTGGCGGGCGTCGCCGCCGCCGGTTCCGGCGCGCTGACCAGGGTCCCGCTCGCGGTGGTCACGCTGACCGCGCTGGCTGCCTTCGAAGCGGTCACCATGCTGCCGGCCGCCGCCATCCAGCTCGGCCAGTCCCGGGCCAGCGCCGGCCGGATCGCCGAGATCCTGGACGCCCCGGACCCGGTCAGCGAGCCGGCCAGGGCACGGCCATTGCCGGCCGGGCGGTGCACGGTCACCCTGCGCGGCGCGCAGGTCCGCTACCAGGCCGGCGGCCGTCCGGCGATCAACGGAATCGACCTGGACCTGCCGCCGGGACGCCGGATCGCGCTGGTCGGCCCGGCCGGGGCGGGCAAGTCCACGGTGGCCGCCGTGCTGCTGCGGTTCCGCGACCTGACAGCCGGCGTCGCCACGCTGGACGGTCACGACCTGGCCGGCTACGCGTCCGACGACGTCCGCACGCTGATCGGCGGCTGCCCGCAGGATCCGCACGTATTCGACGCGACCATCCGGGAGAACCTGCTGCTGGCCAGGCCGGGCGCGACCGACGAGCAGCTGGCCCGCGCGGCGGCCGGCGCCCGGTTGCTGCCGTGGATCCAGTCGCTGCCCGGTGGCTGGGAAACTCCGGCCGGCCCGCACGGGGTCGCCATGTCCGGCGGCGAGCGGCAGCGCCTCGCGCTGGCCCGGGCGCTGCTCGCGGACCCGGCCGTGCTCATACTCGACGAGCCGACCGCGCACCTCGACCCGGCCAGCCGGCAGGCGCTGGCCGCCGACCTGCTCGCCGCCACCAGCGGCCGGGCCACCCTGCTGATCACCCACGACCTGGACGGGCTCGACCAGGTGGACGAGATCGTGGTGCTGGACCGCGGCCAGGTGGCCGAGCGCGGCACGCACCGGGAGCTGATCACGGCGGGCGGCCAGTACCAGCGGATGCGCGCGGCCTGGCCGGACCGGACGCCGGTGGCCGGGTCCGGTACCCGGCTGGCAGGATGAGCGCATGCCTTGCACGCTGCACGTCGCGTGGGATGACCGGCTGGCCGGCTACGACTTCGGGTTCGGCCACCCGATGGCCCCGGTCCGGGTCGAGCTGACGATGGCGCTGGCCCGCGCCTTCGGCCTGTTCGACCAGGACGGCGTGACGGTCGTCCGCCCGGAGCCCGCCACCGACGCCGAGCTTGAGCTGGTACACGACCCGCGCTACATCGCGGCGGTGCGGCGGGCGGGCCTGGACCTGCCGGACGGCACGCTGCTCGGCTTCGGCCTCGGCACCGAGGATGACCCGGTATTCGCCGGCATGCACGAGGCATCGGCGCTGGTGGCGGGCGCAACGCTGGCCGCGGCGCGGGCGGTCTGGGGCGGCCAGGCCGAGCACGGCGCAAGCATCGCAGGCGGCCTGCACCATGCGATGCGCGCGAACGCCAGCGGGTTCTGCGTCTACAACGACCCGGCGATCGCGATCTCCTGGCTGCTGGCCGCGGGCGCGAAGCGGGTTGGCTACGTCGACATCGACGTGCATCACGGGGACGGCGTGCAGGCCGCGTTCTACAATGATCCGCGGGTGCTGACGATCAGCCTGCACGAGAGCCCGGCGAGTCTGTTCCCCGGCACCGGCATGCCGTCGGAAACCGGCGGCCGCAGGGCGGTCGGCTACGCGGTCAACGTCGCGCTGCCCGCCGGCACCAGGGATGCCGGCTGGCTCCGGGCCTTCCACGCGGTGGTACCGCCGCTGCTGCGGGCGTTCCGGCCGGAGATCCTGGTCAGCCAGCATGGCTGTGACACCCACTGGCTGGACCCGCTGGCCAACCTGGAACTGTCCGTGGACGCGCAGCGCGCCGCGCACGCCGCGATCCACCTGCTCGCGCACGAGGTGGCGGGCGGGCGCTGGCTGTTCACCGGCGGCGGCGGCTACGAGCTCCTGCAGGTCGTGCCGAGAACCTGGACGCACCTGCTCGCCGAGGCGGCCGGCCACCCGATCGATCCGGCGGCGTGGACCCCGGCCGGCTGGCGGGAGTACGCGGCCGGGCGCACCGGCCGCCGGGCGCCGGAGCGGATGACCGACGGGTCCGAGGCGCGGTACCGGAGCTTCGAATCCGGTTTCGACCCGGCGGACCCGGTGGATCAGACGATCATGGCCACCCGGATGGCCGTGTTCCCCGAGCACGGGCTGATGCCGCACCACTAGCCGGGAGAATGCTTGAGGCAGCATCCGCCGCGAGCGACACCGGCCAAGTCAACGGGCCAATTGCCGGCTCTGCCAGGCGGCGGATGCTGCACCTTCAGGATCGCGGTTACGGCGCCGCGGCGGCAGGGGACTCCGGCCCGGTGCGGGCCGACTTTGGTCACCGATCGGGCCGGCCTAATGACCCCGGCAGGCCGGGCCGGCCGCTAGCTCACCGGCAGCCGCCAGGCAAAGCGGGTACCGCCGGGAATCTCCTCGATGTCGAGCTCGGCACCGAGCCGGCCGGTCATCTCGCGCAGCCTGGCATCGCCGGCGCCGCGCCGCTCGGCTCCGCCGGGCTGGGCAGCAGGCCCGGCCGGCCCGGTTCCCTCGACGATCAGCCGGACACCATCGCCGGCCATGATTTCCACCCGGGCCGGCCGGGCCCACCCCCCGATCACCGCCAGGGCCTCGCCCAGCAGCTGCAGCAGCTGCTGCCCGGTCCGGGGCGGGACGGCATCGTCGACCGGCCCGCTGAAAATGACCCCGGGTGAGCTGCCACCGGCCGCCGCCAGCTCGCCGCAGAGATCCAGGATGCCCTGCCGGAGGCCGCCACCACGGCTGGATGCCCTGAGGTCGAAGATAGACTGCCTGGTCAGCCGCATCGCCTCGTCAAGATCGTCAATGGCGGACTCGATCCGGCTGGCCACGCTGCCCCTGGCCGTCATGGACACCGCCGCCTGCAGTGACAAGCCCGCCGCGAACAGCCGCTTGATGACCAGGTCCTGGAAATCGGTGGCGATGCGATCCCGGTCGGCGAGCACCGTCAGCTCCCGCAGCCGGCTCTCCAGCTCGGCGCTTTCCCGCTGCGACCGCCGGACCCGGTCGCGCAGGCCGTGCGTGGCGATCGAGATCAGCGCGCCGAGCGCGGCCCAGAGCGCCACCCGGCGGACGATCACCAGGTCAGCCGCCGGCTCCGGGGTAACAGAGACGATGACCTCGACGGTCACGATCGCGGCGACCACGCAGGCCGATTCCCACCGGCGGTGGAACAGCGCGGTCCAGATCAGCGGGATCAGGATGACGATGCCCACGCCCGAGGTAGCGCCGGCGGCCAGCACCAGCGCGAGCACCGAGCCGGTATAGCAAAGCGGCACGAGCACCGATGCCCAGCCCGGCAGCCGCGCCCAGGGCAGCAGGAACGCCGCGCCGGTCGCCGCGAGCAGGACCAGGCTGACGACCGCCGCCGGGACCGACCGGATGCCGCCCGGCAGCACCAGGCTCAGCTCGGCGACAACGGCGACGACGGCAAACGGCAGCACCCTGGCCCGCAGGTGCGGCCCGCCGAATGGCGCCCGGCTGATCCCGGCGCCGCCGCTGGTGATCCCGCCCTCGTGATCGGGGGCGCGGTAACCGGGGGCTGCCGCGCTGCTGGCCCGGGCGCTGCTGGCCTGGGCGCTGCTGGCCTCGGCGGCACCCGCACCGGCCAGCCCGGGACTAGCGGCGTGGGCACGGGTGACACCCGCGCTGGCGAGCCCGGCATAACGGAATCTCGCAGCGGCCCCTGACTTCATCTGCTGGTGTTCTTTCGCTACCGGAAGCAAAAAGCCGCCTAAGCCTGGTGGCGCGAGGGCTGGACGCCGAGGCGGCTCTCAGCGCATTCTCGCAGCCGGCCTCCCCCGCGTCCATACCGGCTGGGCAGGCCGGTTACGCCCGCCCGGCGCCGCCGGCGCCCGGCTTGAGTCGGCCCGCGGGACCCTCAGCACCAGCCCGCGGCCGGGTCGCGGCGCACTGGCCGCGGCCCGGTCGCGGAGCTGCCCGGCGGCCGGCTGCGGCGGCTCACCGTCCGAAGACGTACGTACCCGGGGCGGGGCCCAGCAGCGGGAACTTCGTGCTGCCCAGCGTGCGCGGGCGCTGCTTCATGCCGCCGCTCCGGTCGGCCAGCCAGGTCGTGTAGTCCGTCCACCAGCTGCCCTGTATCGTCTCGGCGTCGGCCAGCCAGTCCTCGTGCAGGGGCGGGTTGGATGGCCCGATCCGGTAGGTCGACTTGGGGTTGCTCGGCGGGTTCACCATGGAGGCCACGTGCCCGCTGGTGGACAGCACGAACCGGGGGTTGCCGCCGAGCAGCTGGGTGTTGCGGTAGGCCGACGGCCACGGGACGATATGGTCGGCGATGCCGGCCACGATATAGCTGTCCACGTCGATCTGGGAGAGATCGACCTTGGAGCCGAGCATGCTGGCCTCGCCCGCCTTGGTCAGCGCGTTGGTCAGGCCAATCTCGATGAAGTTGCGGTGCAGCCCGGCGGGCATCCTGGTGGTGTCGGCATTCCAGTACAGGATGTCGAACGCGGGCGGCGGCTTGCCCTGCAGGTAGTTGTTGACCCAGTAGTTCCAGATCAGGTCGTCCGGCCGGAGCCAGGCGAACACCTCGGCGAGCGACCGCCCGTCCATGTAGCCCTTGGTCCGGGAGGCGAGCACGGACGCGGTGCCGGTGGTCTTGTCCATCAGCGCCACCGCCATGCCGGCCTTGGACTGGTCCAGCACGGTCACCGCCAGGCACAGGCTGGCGACCTGGTCAAGCTGCCCGACCGTGTGCAGGTGCGAGGCGACCATCGCGGAGGTGATGCCGCCGGCGCAGATCCCGCAGATGTTGACCTTCGGCGCCTTGGTGATGCTGCGAGCCGTGCCGATCGCGTCCAGCACCGCGCTGCCGTAGGTGCTCACGTCCCAGTCGCTTTGCTCCTTGCCGGGATTGCGCCAGGACATCGCGAACACCTGGTAGCCCTGCGCGACAAAGAACTCGATCATGCTGCGGCCGGGCGCGAGATCGGTAATGTAGAACTTGTTGATCATCGGGGGGACCAGGACGATCGGGTAGGCGTGCACCGTGGGCGTGGTCGGCTCGTACTGGATGAGCTCGAAGACCTCGGTGCGGAGCACCACGGCACCGGGCGAGATCGCGAGATCCTTGCCGAGCTTGAACGCGTCCGGCGCCACCATCGTCGGGATGTGCGGGGCGCTGGACATATCCGAGACCAGCGCGCGGACGCCGCGGACGGCGCTCATGCCGCCGGTGTCGATCAGCGCCTTCCAGGCGACCGGGCTGATCGCGGCGTAGTTGCTCGGCGCGGACGCGGCGATCAGGTTGGTTACCAGGAACTCCATCCGCGCTTGGTCGCGCCAGTCCAGCTCGGCGTCGGCCAGCAGGCCCTCGGCCGCCTGCCCGATCGCAAGGTACGCCTGAACGGCGCGCTTGAGCAGCGGGTTCTCTTTCCACGCGGGATCGGAGAAGCGGCGGTCCCGGCGCGGCGCCTCGACCTTGGAGGTGCCCACCGCGATCTTCCCGAGCTCCCCGGCCAGCGACCCGGCCCGCCGGGTCACGGCCCCGGGACGGCGGGCCAGCTCCATCCAATAGCGCACCACGCTGGAGTCCGGCTGGAACCGGCGCAGCGTGCCTACCGCCGCGTCGGGCAGGAACAGAATCCAGCGGTTCGGCTGCCCCGGCCACGTCCGGCTCGGCGGCCGCGGCGGCCGTCTTGGCCTGCTGGCCGGCGGCCGGCGGCTCCGCGGGGCTGGCCGCGTCCCGCGGCGCATGATCTCGCTCGTTGACAGACATTGTGCTTCCCTTCGTTAGCTACCCTTCGCGGAACTGGATACCGAACCCGCCGCGCGGGTAATGCCAGGTCAGGGCACCAGGAGCGGCGACGGCGAGGCAGGTTCCGCACTCCAGGCAGGCGGCGTACTCCACCGAGATGGTCCCGTCGGGCTCCTCGGCGTACACGTGCGCCGGACAGCAGGCGACGATGGCCTTGCCGCTTCCGGTGGCCTTGGCGATCTCCTGGTTGACCTCGATGTGTGACTCTTCCTCATCAAGGTTGAAGCGGTTCTTCGCCAGCCGCTCCGGGATGGACAGTGGTTTCATAGCGCTCGCACCCCCGCTATGCCGTCGCTGACCAGCTGCCGCTTTTTCACCGGCGAATGCTTCAGCGCCCGCCGGGCGACGCTCAGCAGATGCCGGCGAGGCTTGGTATCGAGGTTGAATGTGCCGTACAGGACGTTGGCCGCGAGCTCGCCGTAATGCTGGTACATGCGCTCGAGCTCGAGAAAGGCAGGCGCCCTGGCGTACGTCTTCATGTCCTGGCCGGCGTAGGAGGCAAAGAACTTCTCCCGGTACCCGGCCAGGCCCGCCTTGGAGGTGTCGCCCCGTTCCAGCGCGGAGCCGATGCCGCCGGCGGCGGCCACCGCCGAGGCAACGGCCAGGTCCATCCCGCGTACGGTCAGGCCGGTGTTCAGGGTAAGCCCGGCCGCGTCACCGACGACGACCATGCCGTCCATGACGACCTCGCCGATCATCTCCATGCCGCCCTCGGCGACCAGGTGGCAGCCATACTCGGCCAGCTCGCCGCCCTCCAGGTAGGGCGCGACGAACCGGTGCTCAAGGAAATGGTCGAAGATGTCGGTGACGACCTTCTTCTTGGCGGTGAGGTCGTCCAGGCGCACGACTATGCCGATGGAAAGGGAGTCGGTATTCGTGTAGATAAACCCGCCGCCGCCCGCTCCCTCGGTGCAGTCGCCGACGACGGCGACGGCCGCGCCCTCGTCGCCGGTCAGGTTGAACCGTGCCTCGATGGTGTCCCGGGGCAGCGAGACCACCGATTTCACGCCGACGGCCAGGTGGTTCAGCGGCTCCTGGGGGCGAAGCCCGACCTCCTTGGCGACGAACGAGTTCACCCCGTCGGCGGCCACCACCACGCTGGCCCGCAGTTCGTCGTCACCGGCCTTGACCCCGACGACCCGCAGGCCGGCCGCGCCGTCCTCGGTGAGCACGCGGTCCACCCGTACCCCGGGCATGAAAACGGCGCCGGCCTCCTCGGCCTGGCCGGCCAGCCACGGGTCGAGCTTGGCGCGCAGCACCGTGACGGCGTTGACCGGGTCGGCCAGCCGGGCGTCCTTGTAGTCGATGGCGACCGAGCTCTCGGCGTTGAGGAAGCTGATGTAGTTGCGGGTGATGCGGCGCTCTACCGGCGCCTCGTCGAGAAACCCGGGAAAGACCTGCTGGATGCCGCGGGAGTACAGGACGCCGCCGGAGAGGTTCTTCGATCCGGCCGACTCCCCCCGCTCGATCAGCAGCACCGAGCGTCCCTGCTGGGCCAGCTGGTAGGCGGTGACGCAGCCCGCGACGCCGGCGCCGACAACGATGACATCGAAGTCGGGTTCAGCCGTTTCTGGCATGTCGCACCGTCATTTCAGCGCGCCGGTGATGGCCGGCACGAGCTTGTAGAGGTCACCGACGAGGCCGTAGTCGGCCTCGGCGAATACCGGGGCGTTCGGGTCCGAGTTGATGGCCACGATCGTCTCCGCCCCGTGCACGCCGACCATGTGCTGCAGCTGGCCGGAGATGCCGATGGCGAAGTAGATCTGCGGGGCGATGTGCAGGCCGGAGCTGCCGATGTAGCGCTCCTTGCCCAGCCAGTTCAGGCCCTCGGCCACCGGCCGGGAGCACGCGATCTCGGCCCCGGCGGCCTGGGCCAGGGTCTCGATCAGGGCCAGGTCCTGCTGGGCCTTGAGGCCGCGGCCGATGCCGATCACGCGGGCCGCCGCGCCGATGTCCGCCTGGTCGACCGCCGACGCCTTGGTCTCGATCACCTTCACGGCCAGCGGGGCGACGGCGAGTTCCTCGACCGGTACCGCGGTGCCGGCCGGCGGTGCCTGGCCGCCTTCGAGCACGAGCGCAACCGGGCCGGAGACGGCGACGGTCTCCTCGGCGATGCCGCCGAAGACGGCGTTGACCACGATGACATCATCGCCATCGGCCGAGATCGAGCTGGCCCCGGTCAGCACCGCCGCCTGCAGCCGGGCCGCGGCGGCGCCGAGGAGCACCCGCTCGCCCGGCTTGCGGCCGCCGAGCACGACGCCGGGGGGGTCGGCCGCGACGGCGTCCGCGACCGCGGCCGCGTAAGCTTCCACCGGCGCATCGCCCTGGGCGCCGCACCAGACGACCTTGTCCACGCCACTCGCCGCAATCTTCTCGGCGACCGGCCGCGGTCCGGCGACGGCCGCCGCGACCTGCCCGCCCAGCGAGCGGGCGACCGTGATCAGGTTGCCTATCGCCGGGTCATCCCCGACGACGATCCAGGCATTCACGCTCACTGTCGAGTCCTCTCTCTCATGCTGCGGCTGGTCACAGCGCTCCGGCGCCGCGCAGCGCCGCGACGAGCTCGGCCGCGGCGGCAGCCGGGTCGGCAGTGTCCAGGATCTGGCCCTTGCGGGCCTTGCGGGCCGGGCGCGACGTGCTCTGCACCGTCACGGTCGCACTCCCGGCCGGCCTGTCCAGGTCGGCGGCGGTGAGATGTTCTACCGGCTTCTTGCCCGCCGCGAGCAGGTCTTTCATGCCAGGGACGCGCGGCACCGCGGCGTCCGCGGAGGCGGCCAGCACGGCCGGGCCGGAGATCTCGAGGACCTGCACGCCACCCGGTACGGCACGCTCCACGCGCAGCGCGCCGGGCTGCCCGGATACCGCGGTAACCTCGGCCACAGCCGCCCAGCCGAGCTGGCCGGCCAGCACCGTCGGCACCATCTTCGCGGCCACGTCCACCGAGGAATCGCCGGTGATGACGACGTCCACGTCGCCGATGTGCCGCACGGCCGCGGCCAGTACCGCGGCCAGCCCGGACGTCCCCGCCCCCAGCAGGGCGTCGTCCTCGACCACGACCGTCCGGTCCAGGCCGCGGGAAAGGGCGGCCTTGCAGGCGATCGGCACCCCGGCGCCCTTCGGCCCGGCGGACAGGCCGATCAGCTCGCCGCCGGCCGCCGCGGCGAGACCGCGCGCCAGTTCGATCGCCACCGGGTCGTAGTCGCTGATACCGGGCTTCGCCCGGCTCCAGTCCACGCTGCCGTCGGCGCCCACGGTCGCCTCCTGCGGATCCGAGGCCCACTTATAGGCGACCACAATCCTCATCACGATCCTCCTTGGCTAAGGTCATCCAGGTATCCGGAACCGGCGCTGCCGCGATCGCAATCCCGGCATGTTCGCGCACGAGTCACAGACCCATTTTCTTAACCACCGCGCTACCATCGATGACCACTTCGCCATGCTGGTTCGACACCGTTGTCTTGAGCGTTATGATCCGCTTGTCATCGCGCTTGTCCGTTACCGTGGCCACGGCGGTGACGGTATCGCCGATCTTGACCGGGGCCTTGAACTTGAGGTCCTGCCCGAGGTAAAGGGAATTCGGCCCGGGAAGCCGCATGCCCAGCACCGCCGAGATCAGCCCGGATACCAGCATGCCGTGCGCGATCCGCTCCTTGAACATTGACTGCCGGGCATATTCGGCATCGATGTGAATCGGGTTGAAATCCCCGGTCAGGCCGGCGTAATTCACGATATCGGACTCTGTTATCGTCTTGGCGAACGACGCCTCATCACCGATCTTGATATCCGCGTATGCTAGCTCAGGCACAATTCACGCTCCTCGAATCCGCGGCGTACTAGGTGAGCATTCCGGTAGCTCATTACTGTCACTGGAAAGCGTTTTTCGCGATGACCATGCGTTGCACCTCGGAGGTGCCCTCGTAGATTTCGGTGATCTTGGCGTCCCGGTATGCGCGCTCCACCGGATAGCTCTCGGTGAAGCCGTACCCGCCGTGAATCTGGATCGCATGGCCCGCTACCCGGGTGGCGGTCTCCGAGGCGTAGAGCTTGGCCATCGCCGACTCCGCGGCATACGGACGGCCGTTGTCCTTGAGCCAGGCGGCGCGATAGACCAGCAGCCGGGCGGCGTCAATCTCGGTGGTCATGTCGGCGATCATGAACTGGATGGCTTCCAGGCTCGAGATCGGCTTGCCGAACTGCACCCGCTCCTTCGCGTAGGCCACCGCCGCGTCGAGCGCTCCCTGGGCCAGGCCGAGGGCTTGCGCGCCGATGCCGATCCGGCCGCCATCGAGTGTCTGCATGGCGATCTTGAACCCGTTGCCCTCCCCGCCAAGCAGCGCCTCCTTGGGAATACGGCAGTCATTGAAGTAAAGCGGCGGCGTGCTGGACCCGCGGATTCCCATCTTCCGCTCCGGCTCGCCGACGGTGAACCCGGGAGTGTCCTTTTCCACGATGAACGCACTGATCCCGCGTGTTCCATGCGTCATATCGGTCTTCGCCGTGACGATAAAGACGTCCGCGTACTCGCCGCTGGTGATGAAGATCTTCGATCCGTTGAGTACGTACTCGTCCCCGTCCAGCACGGCCGTAGTGGTGCCCGCGGCCGCGTCCGTGCCGGCCGCGGGCTCGGTCAGCGCAAAGGCCGCCAGCTTGCGGCCGGCGGTCAGGTCATGAAGGTAGCGCTTCTTCTGCGCCTCGTTGCCGAACGTGAAGATCGGCCAGGTGCCGAGGGAGGTGTGGCCGGACACGATGACCGAGGTCGTGCCGCAGACCCGGGACAGTTCCTCGATCACGAGCGCGTAGCTCAGGTAGTCAGCTCCGGCGCCGCCCACCTCCTCCGGGAAAGGCACGCCCAGCAGGCTCAGAATCCGCCAGCTTCGGCAGCAGCTCGACCGGGAAACGATGATTGCGGTCGATCTCAGCGGCGATCGGCGCCACGTCGGCCTGGGCGAACTCCCGCACCGTGTCGCGGATCAGCTCTTGCTCATCCGTCAGGTCGAAGTCCATTTACACGCCACCTCACTAATGCCGATTGGTCAGCTTCTGGTTGACTACCCGCCGGCCTGTTACAATCGGGGCCGCGGGCCTTGCGGGCGAAATTCAATTGTCCCCGCCCTCCGGTGAGTACCCCGCCGGAAGGCAAGCTTCTCGGGTTTCCGGCCGAGCCCGCCGATACAATGTCGAACCTAGATTGCGGGGGGCCGGCCGGGTAGGGCCGAACGTCCCGCGCCGCTGGTGCCCCGGGCCTGCCGTGACGGGGCTACCGGACTTGATCAGGCGGCTGATCCGGGCCCGGGCCACTTGACCGTACGCTGAGGTCTGACCGATGATGCCGGGGTCCCTGGCGGCCGGCCGCGGACCGTCGTGACGCGCGGGTGCGGGCGGGAGCATAACGATGACCGACTGGTCGCGGCTTCGCTGCCAGGCTGTCGCCGGCCGGGTGATGACGGCCGGGGACGCCGCCGAGTTCATCGCGCCGGGCGACCACGTCGGGATGAGCGGCTTCACTGGTTCCGGCCACCCGAAGGCGGTGCCGGCCGCGCTGGTCGGCCGGGTGACCGAGGCGGCAGCGCGCGGTGATCACTTCGCCGTGAGCGTGTGGACTGGCTCGTCCACCGCGCCCGAACTGGATGGCGCGCTCGCCGCTGTCGACGGGATCGACCTGCGGATGCCTTATCAGTCCGACCCGGTGAGCCGGGCCAAGATCAACGCAGGGCTGCTCGACTACGTGGACGTGCACCTGTCGCACGTCGCGCAGATGGTGTCGGAGGGGTTCTTCGGCCACCTCGACGTCGCGGTGGTCGAGGTGGCCGGCATCACCACGGACGGGGCGCTGATCCCGTCCTCCTCGGTGGGCAACAACCCGACCTGGATCGACATGGCCGACCGGGTGATCCTCGAGGTGAATTCCTGGCAGCCCATCGAACTGGAGGGCATGCACGACATCTACTACGGCACCGCGCTGCCCCCGCACCGCACGCCGATCCAGAATCCTCCGGCCAGCGGACCGGATCGGCGGGCCCTACCTGCGCTGCCCGGCCGAGAAGATCATCGCCGTGGTCCCGACTGACCAGCCGGATTACAGCCCGCCGTCCAGGCCGGCCGACGGCGACCCGGAGCTGATCGCCGGGTACGTGCTGGATTTCCTGGCCCACGAGGTACGCCGCGGGCGGCTGCCGGCCACGCTGCCGCCAGTGCAGTCTGGCGTCGGCAACATCACCAACGCCGTGCTGGCCGGGTTCGAGGGCGGCCCGTTCCCGCCGCTGACCGCCTACACCGAGGTGATCCAGGACGGCATGCTGCGGCTGCTCCGGTCCGGCACGATGACCAGTGCCTCGGCGACCGGCTTCTCGCTCAGCGCGGACGGCATCGCCGACCTGCACGCGAACTTCGCCGGGTACCGCGACCAGATCATCCTGCGGTCGCAGGAGATCAGCAACCACCCGGAGGTGATCCGCCGGCTCGGCTGCCTGGCGATGAACGGCCTGATCGAGGCCGACATCTACGGCAACGTGAACTCCACCCACATCATGGGGTCTTCCATGATGAACGGCATCGGCGGGTCCGGCGACTTCGCCCGCAACGCCTACGTCGCGATGTTCCTCACTCCCTCCACGGCCAAGGCCGGGGCAATCTCGTGCATCGTGCCGATGGCCAGCCACGTCGACCACACCGAGCACGACGTGCACGTCATCGTCACCGAACGCGGCCTGGCCGACCTGCGCGGGCTGCCGCCGCGGCGGCGCGCCCGCCAGATCATCGAGCATTGCGCGCACCCGGACTACCAGCCGGCCCTGCTGGACTACCTCGACCGGGCCACCGCCACCGGGCCGGGCAAGCACACCCCGCACCTGCTCGGCGAGGCACTCTCGTGGCACCAGCGGTACCTGCGGGAAGGCACGATGCGGCCCGGCTGACCAGGCCCGGCCAGCGGCCCGGCGCCAGTTCGCCGGCGTCCGGCGCCCTGAGCCGGCGGCGGCCCTCGCGGGCAGCCGCCCATGGGTGTACCTTCCCAGATCCGGCGCTTTTTCGGCACCGGCAGAGCAGCTGGGGACCAACGGCCCATGACCCGTTATCCAATGCCCCTTCCGGCCGGCCGGAATAGACGCCAGACTTTGATAGGGACCCTGGCCGCCTGTAGGTGGCGGCCCCGTCAGAAGGAGGAGCCAGATGTCCGGAGTTGTTGTCGGTATAGATGGCTCAGAACACTCTCAGAAAGCACTCGATTGGGCAGTTAAAGAGGCCGCGCTGCGGCACGGACCGCTTACCGTCCTGGCCGTGCACCAGATCGCGGCCAGCGAGTGGACCGGCACCCCGATTGCCTACCCGGAGGACGTTCCTGAGCGGGAGAAGGCCCGGCAGTCGGCCCAGGAGCTAGTGAACAAGGTCATCAGCCAGGCCGGCGATGACAAGCCCGCATCAGTGACGGTGCGCGCGGTCAGCGGGACTGCGGCCGGGGCACTCGTTGATGCGTCCCGCGACGCCGACCTGGTTGTGGTGGGCTCACGCGGGGCCGGCGGCTTCGCCAGCCTGCTAATGGGCTCGGTGAGTTCTCAGGTGGCTCATCACGCGGCCTGCCCGGTTGTCGTCGTCCGGTAGGAGCGGCCGCCCGGGATTCAGGCGGCATCGAGCCGACGGCATCAGGCCCGCGTTTTCGCGGGCCTGATGCCGTCGGGCAGTACGGCACTGCCTGGTGCGCGGACCGGCTCAGCTGTCGCCCCGCAGCACCGGCCGCAGCGCGTCCAGCGCCGCCGGATCCTCGATGGTCGACGGCACCTTCTCATCCAGCCCGTCGGCGATCCCGCGCATGGTCTTCCGGAGGATCTTGCCGGACCTGGTCTTGGGCAGCGCGGCCACGACGTCCACATTCCGGAACGCCGCCACCGGGCCGACCTGGTTGCGGACCAGCTTGACGAGCTGCGCCCGCAGTTCGTCGGCGGAAATGCCCGAGCCGGCCTTGAGCACCACGAACCCGCGCGGGATCTGGCCCTTGAGCGCGTCGTGCACCCCGATCACCGCGCACTCGGCGACATCGGGATGGCTGGCCAGCACCTCTTCAAGCTCGCCAGTGGACAGCCGGTGGCCGGCCACGTTGATCACGTCGTCGGTCCGGCCCATCACGTACAGGTAGCCGTCGGAGTCCCGGTAGCCGCCGTCACTGGTGCGGTAGTAACCCGGGAAGGCGGTCAGGTACGACTGGACGAAGTGGTCGTCGTCACCCCAGAGGGTGGTCAGGCAGCCCGGCGGCAGCGGCAGCTTGATCACGATCTCCCCGGTGGTGCCGCGCGGGACCTCCTCGCCATCCGAGTCGAGAATCTGGACGTTGAAGCCCGGCACCGGCATCGTCGGCGAGCCCGGCTTCGTCGGCAGCGGCTCCAGGCCCATCAGGTCGGCGGCGATGGCCCAGCCGGTCTCGGTCTGCCACCAGTGGTCGACGACGGGGATGCCGAACATCTCGCCCGCCCACCGGTAGGTTTCCGGGTCGAGCCGCTCGCCGGCCAGGAAGAGGATCTTCAGCCCGGACAGGTCGTACTTGCGGACGTACTCGGCACCGGGATCCTCCTTCTTGATGGCCCGGAACGCGGTCGGCGCGGTGAACAGGGCCTTCACGCCGTACTCGGAGATCACCCGCCAGAAGGCGCCGGGGTCGGGCGTGCCGACCGGCTTGCCCTCGTAGAGCACCGAGGTGGCGCCGGTGAGCAGCGGCGCATAGACGATGTAGGAGTGCCCGACCACCCAGCCGATGTCGGAGGCCGCCCAGAACACCTCGCCTGGATGGATGTCGTAGATGTTTGGCATGCTCCAGCGCAGCGCAACGGCGTGGCCGCCGTTGTCCCGGACAACTCCCTTGGGCTTCCCGGTGGTGCCCGAGGTGTACAGGATGTACAGCGGGTCGGTAGCGGCGACCGGCACGCAGTCGGCGGGCTCGGCGCCCGCGACCGCCTGCTGCCAGTCGATGTCCCTGCCCTCGGTCATGGCGGCGGCCGACTGCGGGCGCTGCAGGATGACGCAGTGGCCCGGCTTGTGCGCGGAGAGCTCGATCGCGTTGTCGAGCAGCGGCTTGTATTCGATCACCCGGCTGACCTCGATGCCGCAGGAGGCCGACATGACCACCTTCGGCGTCGCGTCCTCGATCCGCATCGCGAGCTCGTTGGCGGCGAAGCCGCCGAACACCACCGAGTGCACCGCGCCGATCCGGGCGCAGGCCAGCATCGCCATCACTGCCTCGGGGATCATCGGCATGTAGATGACGACCCGGTCGCCCTTGCCGACCCCGAGCCCGCGCAGCACGCCGGCCAGCCTGGCCACCTCCGCCTGCAGCTCGCGGTAGGTGATCTGGCGGCTGGTGCCGGTCACCGGGCTGTCGTAGATGATGGCCGTCTGGTCGCCGCGGCCCGCGGTGACATGCCGGTCCACCGCGTTGTGGCAGGTATTCATTACGCCGCCGGGAAACCAGTGGTAGAACGGCGCGGCGCTGGCGTCCAGCACCGCGGTCGGCTTGGTGTACCAGTCGATATCCGCTGCGGCCTCGCCCCAGAACCCCTCAGGGTCGGCCAGGCTCCGGCTGAAAGCATCCGCGTATCCGGCCATAGCTCCGTGCTCCGATCAGTTCCGACATGTCCGTCCATCGGAGCGTCCCTACCCGGGTGGGGACGGGGGTAGGGGCGAAAGACCCGCGGCTAGGGCCCAAAGACCCGGGGCTAGGTGGCCAACGCCCGTACCGGCCGGTCGGGCAACCCGGCAAAACTGGGGCCCAGCCGCGTTGGCAGCAGATGCCTGCGCCCACAGCCTGGAGGAAATGTCATGACCGTCCGTGTCGGGATCAATGGTTTCGGGCGCATCGGGCGCACCTTCGTGCGCCGGGCCATCCAGCGTGGTGATATCCAGGTCGTCGCCGTGAACGACATCACGGACGCGCGTACCCTCGCGCACCTGCTCGACTTCGACTCTACCTACGGCCGGCTCAGCGCCGCGGTAACGCACACCGACGACTCGATCAGCGTCGACGGGACCCCGATCAAGGTGCTGTCCAGCCGCGATCCGGCCGCAATCGACTGGGGCGAGCTCGGCGCCGACATCGTGATCGAGTCCACTGGCCTGTTCCGCGGCCGCGAGGACGCGGCCGTGCACCTGAAGAGCGGCGCGCGGAAGGTGCTGATGTCCGCCCCTGGTAAGGGCGTGGACCTGACCGTGGTGATCGGGGTCAACGACGCCGAGTACGACCCGCGGCGGCACGACGTGATCTCCAACGCGTCCTGCACGACGAACTGCGTGGCCCCGATGGCGAAGGTGCTGAACGACGCGTTCGGCCTGGAGCAGGGGCTGATGACGACCATTCACGCGTACACCGGTGACCAGATGCTGCTGGACGGGCCGCACAAGGACCTGCGCCGGGCGCGCAGCGCAGCGATCAGCATGGTGCCGACGACCACCGGCGCGGCCGCGGCCACCGGCCTGGTCATCCCCGAGCTGAAGGGCCGCCTGGACGGGTCCGCGATCCGGGTGCCGGTGCCGGACGGGTCGCTCACCGACCTCACCGTGGTGCTGACCCGCGAGGCGACCGCGGCCGAGATCAACAGCGCGTTCGAGCAGGCGGCGGCGGGCCCGCTGGCCGGCATCGTGCATTACAGCACCGACCCGCTGGTCTCCCGCGACATCATCGGCGACCCTGCCTCGTGTGTCTTCGACTCGGGCCT
The DNA here is from genome assembly GCA_963786975.1 of uncultured Actinomycetes bacterium. Classification (GTDB taxonomy): domain Bacteria; phylum Actinomycetota; class Actinomycetes; order Streptosporangiales; family Streptosporangiaceae; genus Palsa-506. The sequence goes on from CAWBBE010000004.1 coordinate 68,603, forward strand.
GACCCAGGCCTCGGGCAGCCTGGCCAAGGTGTTCGGCTGGTACGACAACGAGTGGGGTTACGCCTGCCGGCTGGTCGACCTGGCGGTCATCGTCGGCGAGCGGCTCTAGCCAGCCGGGCAGCAGGCTGAATCCGCGGCGGCTCAGCCCGCCCGGCGGCCAGGAAAGCACCTGAGGGGGTGCGGGAATGTACAGGTCACTGGCGGACGATGGCATCGTCCGGCGGCTGGTCGGCGCGGCCGGCGCGGCGCCTTCGATCCACAACACCCAGCCGTGGCGGTTCCGCACTAGCGGCGACGTCATCGAGGTGCACGGCGACCCGGACCGGTTGCTCTGGGTCGCCGACCCGCGCGGCCGGGCCCTGCACCTGAGCTGCGGCGCGGCCCTGTTCAACCTCCGGCTCGCGATCCGGATGCTCGGCGCCAAGCCGCTGGTCTGGCCGCTGCCCGACCCGGACGGCGAGCCGACGCTGCTGGCATCCGTGCAGCTGGCCGACGGCCGCCGGCCACGCCGCAGGAGCGCGAGATGTTCGACGCGATCGAGCTGCGGCACACCAGCCGGGTCCCGTTCTCCGGGCATCCGCTCCCCGAGGCGGTGCAGATCGGCCTGGAGCAGCAGGCCGGCTTCGAATTCGCCTCGCTGCGCATGCTCAGTGCCGCTGACGCGGCCACGGTGCTGGAGCTGGCCGCGGCGGCGGACCAGAAGCTGGCCGCCAACTTCGAGCACCGGGTCGAGCTGGGGCAGTGGATCGGCACGTCCGGTGACGACGGCGTGCCGGCCAGCGCCCTGGGCAGCCGCCCGGCCCGGGCGCCGGCGCCGGTCCGCGACCTCGGTTACGCCGCGCCCGCGGTGGGCCGCCCGTCGGCGAGCTTCGAGGAGCAGCCGCAGCTCGCGGTGCTCTCCACGGCGCGGGACGAGCCGGCCGACTGGCTGCGGGCCGGGCAGGCGCTGCAGCGGGTGCTGCTGGCGGCGACCAGGAACGGCGTCGTCACGTCCTTCCTCTACCAGCCGATCGAGCTGCGCGATATCGACCGTCCCGGCACCGGCTGGTGGCCGTGGCCGGAATGTCCGCAGATCATCATCCGGTTCGGCTACGGGCCGCCAGGCAGCCAGTCACCGCGGCGGGATGCTGGCGCGATGATCGACCAGCCGGCCAGGGCGCTTGACCCGGCCGGCTAGCGCCGCAGCCGGGACCAAGGGCCCTGTCCGTTTTGTGAGCCGGGAGTTTATAGTGGCGCCCGTGCGTTACCTTCGGCAATGCTGTCGATAGGCAATCCGCGCAGCACGAGCGCGGATCCGAGCAAAAGGTGCCAGCCGCAGATGAACCCCCTAGCCGGGCCCGGGCCAGACGGCGCAGCCCCGGGCCAGCCGGAGACCCCGGCTCAGCCGGGCGGCGCCAGCCAGCCGGACGGCGCAGCCCAGCCGCATGCCGTCCAGCCGCCGCCGGCCGGGCCGGCCCGGGCCAGATCGGCGTATTCCTGCTTGATGATCATGAGATAGTCCGCCGCGGCGTTCGTGAGCTGCTGGAGGCCGAGCCGGACATTGTCGTCGTCGGCGAGGCCGGCACCGCGGCATCCGCGCTCGCCCGGATCCCGGCGCTGCGGCCCAATGTCGCGGTGCTCGACGTACGGCTGCCGGACGGCAACGGGGTCGACGTGTGCCGTGACATCCGGTCCGCGATGCCCGAGGTCGCCTGCCTGATGCTCACCTCGTTCGGCGATGACGAGGCGCTCTTCGACGCGATCATGGCCGGCGCGGCCGGTTACGTGCTCAAGCAGATCCGGGGCACCGACCTGGTCGGCGCGGTCCGCTCGGTCGCGGCCGGCCAGTCGCTGCTGGACCCGCAGGCGGCCAGCATGGTGATGCGGCGGATGCGGGACACCGCGGCCCGCGCCGACCCGCTGTCCGGCCTGACCGGCCAGGAGCGGCGGATACTAGAGCTGATCGGCGAGGGCCTGACCAACCGGCAGATCGGCGAGCGGATGTTCCTGGCCGAGAAGACCGTCAAGAACTACGTGTCGGCGCTGTTCGCCAAGCTCGGGATGGAGCGCCGCACGCAGGCGGCGGCGTACGCAGCCAGGGTTTTCGAGGATCAGGACCATCCCAAACGGGAGCATCCGGCGAGCTGACCACGGCCGGAACCCGCCGTCCGCGGCCCGGGCAGGACGCCCTCCGCGGCCAGGCTGACCGGGTGGTCCGGCCGGCTCAGGCCAGTGCCTGAGCCGGGCCGGCTGAAGACAGCGGGACCTGCCAGCGCAGCTCGGTGCCGCGGTCGCCGGCCGGGCCGACCTGGAGCGTGCCGCCGAGCTGCCTGGCGCGCTCGGCCAGGTTGGCCAGCCCGCTGCGGCGGGTGCTGCCTTGCAGGCCGGCGCCGTCGTCCCTGACCAGCACGGTCAGGTCGGGATCCGCGGCGACGGTGATGTCGACGCGGCTGGCGGCGGCGTGCCTGGCCACGTTGGACAGCGCCTCGCGCAGCACGTACAGCGCCTGGTCGCCGATCCCGGCCGGCACGTGGTCGTCCAGCCTGCTGGACAGGCTGAGTGACGGCGCGAACCCGAGCGGCCCGGTCATCTCCGACGCGACATCCAGGATCCGCTCCCGGAAAACGGGCTGCTTGAGGTCATCGCGCGCCTGCAGGGCGAAGATGGCCGAGCGGATCTCGCCGATCGTGTCGTCCATCGCGTCTACGGCGCGGCTGACCCGGTCCGCCACCTCCGGGCGCGCGATCAGCGGCAGCGCGCCCTGCAATGACATCCCGGTCGCGTACAGCCGCTGGATGACCAGGTCGTGCAGATCCCGGGCGATGCGCTCCCGGTCCTGCAGCATCGTCACCTGCTCGGCGTCGCGGCGGGCCTCGGCCAGCTCGAGCGCGATGCCGGCCTGCGCGGCGAACGAGCCGATCATCTCGATCGCCGCGTGGGTCAGCGGCATCGCGCCGGGGCGGCGGCCGACGGTGAGCACGCCGCGCACGTTGCCTGGCCCGCCGAGCGGGAATATCACCGCGGGCCCGAGGTCCATCTGCTCCTTGGCGACCAGCGCGACCCGCTCGTCCTGGCTGAAGTCCTCCACTGTCACCGGCTCGCCGGTGCGCAGCACCTCGGCGGACAGCGACGCCTCGGGCAGCAGCAGGCCGTGTGATTTCGCCGAGTCCTGGCCGGCCGCGTGGCTGATCAGCAGCTCCCACCGCTCGCCGGCGGGCAGCGCGAGCACCGCCAGGTCCGCCCCGGACATCTCCAGCACCTGCTGCGTCACCAGGTCGAGCACCGCGCCGGAGTTGGCCCCGGACAGCAGCCGCCGGGTCACCTCGGCGCTGGCCTGCAGCCACCGCTGCCGCCTGCGGGCTTCCTCGTACAGCCGGGCGTTCTCGATCGCCACGCCGGCCGCGGCGGCCAGCGCCACGACGACGGCCTCGTCTTCCTCGTCGAACTGGCCGCCGTGCTCCTTCTCGGTGAGGTAGAGGTTCCCGTAGACCTCATCCCGGATCCGGACCGGCACCCCGAGGAACGACTGCATCGGCGGGTGCCCCTGCGGAAAGCCGAACGAGTTGGGGTGCTCGGCGATATCCTGCATCCGCAGCGGCCGCGGGTTGGTGATCAGCTCCCCGAGCAGGCCGCGCCCTTCCGGCCAGTGGTGGATGGCGGCGATCTGGGTCTCGTCCAGGCCGACCGGGATGAACTCGGCCAGGCTGCCGCCCTCCCCGATCACGCCGAGCGCGCCGAAGCGGGCGTTCACCAGGCCGGTCGCCGCCTCGACGATCTGCCGCAGCACGACCTCAAGATCCAGGTGGCTGCCGACCGATACGACGGCCTCGAGCAGCGCGTGCACCCGGTCCCGGGTGGTCAGCACGGTCTGCAGCCGGGCCTGCAGCTCGGCAAGAAGGTCATCGAGGCGCAGGTGCGGCAAGAGCGGGCGTGATCCAGGCGAGTCCAACCAGCGGCTCCTGCGGCTCAGCTTCCGAAGGCGATCTTAACCTTAGCGCGCGCCCGCACGATGCGCGATGACGGGTGCGCCCGGGTCCACTGGCAGCGACAACCTGCCAGAGGTCCCCTGACAGAGAGGCGGGCGACCCTGCCGGCCGGCGTCTGCACCGGGAGATTATGTGAACAGTCAATAAAAGTAACGAACGCCGGACAACGGGCCCGGCCAATTCGAGGAGGAATCTGCGATGCGCAGAAGGACTTTTGACGCGCTGGCGACCACGGTCGGCCTCGTCCTGGCGATTATCCTGCTGGCCGCGGGCGGCCTCATGCTATGGGGTCACTCGTTCGTGGACAGCCAGGTGCACAACCAGCTAGCCGCCCAGAAGATTGTGTTCCCGGCGAACGGGAGCCCGGCCATCAAGGCGCCGGAATTCGCCGCCATGCACCAGTACGCCGGGCAGCTCATGACCACCGGCGCCCAGGCTGAGGTCTACGCCGACCACTTCATTGCGAACCACCTCAAGGTGATCGGCGGCGGGCAGACCTACGCGCAGCTGTCCGGCAAGGCGCTGACCCAGCCGAACAACGTCAAGCTGCAGGCCCAGGTCGAGACGATGTTCAAGGGCACGACGCTGCGCAGCATGCTGCTGAGCGCCTACGCCTTCGGGAAGATGGGCCAGCTGGCCCTCTGGGGCGCGATCGTCGCCTTCGCCGGCCGGCCTGCTGCTGATCCTGTCCGCGCTCGGTTACGCCCACCTGCGCCGGGTCTCGCCGGCCGCCGAGGTGTTCCCGCACCTGACCGAGAAGGTTCCGGCCACGACGGCCTAATCGGGACGAAGGTCCCTTGATGACAGGGCGAGCGGCCCTCCTCCGGGAGGGCCGCCCGCTGGCATTTTGGCAGGGTGTATTTTTCTGAAGATCACTCTGCGGATATTGAGTATGCGCAGCGTCTTCTGTCGATCCAGCCGCACCGGGCACCGGGTGCGCTAACGATCTGACTGCCGAATCTAGGAGACCGCCATGCACTCCTCGCCCCTGCACGCCGGCCCGCTGGCCATCGACCTGAATAGCCCCGGCACCTTTCTGCATTGGTCGTTCATCGATATCTCGCTGGCGAACCTGCTGGTCATCGCGGTGATGATCGTAATCTTCGGCCTGGCGCTGCTGATCAGGTTCCCGCATTCCCGCGCGCTGCCCGCCGACGCCGAAGCCGCCGGGACGGACGCGGCGGATCCGGCGGCCGCGGCCGCGGCCGCCGCACCCGGTGACGAAGGCATGTGGACCGCGAAGGTACGCACCACGGCCGCCAGGGTGCTGCCGCCGAAGAAGCTGCTGCCGGACCGCCAGCCCGCGTACGTGGCCTCCTGGATCTACGTGTTCGGCGTGGCCAGCCTGGCCGCGCTCGGCATCGTGATTGCCTCCGGCTTCGCGCTCGCCCTCGGCGGCTCCGACTGGTGGCACACCAACGTGGTCGGGCACTACTTCAACAGCCTGCACCTGTGGAGCGTCGAGCTCTTCATGGCCTTCCTGGTCATCCACCTGTGGGGCAAGTTCTGGATGGCGGCCTGGCGCGGCCGCCGGGCGATGACCTGGATCACCGGCGTGATCGCCTTCATGGCGTCGGTGGTGACCGCCTTCACCGGCTACCTAGCGCAGCAGAACTTCGACTCGCAGTGGATCGCCAGCAACGGCAAGGACGCGTTCAACGCGGTCGGCCTCGGCTCCATCTGGAACACGATGAACTTCGGCCAGATGCTCATGTGGCACATCGTGCTGATGCCGGCCGTGCTGGTCGCGCTCATCGGCGCGCACGTCCTGCTGGTCCGGGTCCGCGGCGTCAGCCGCCCGCTGCCGGCCAAGCCGGTTCGGGGCCGGGCGGCCCGCAAGGCGGCCGCGGCCGCCGACGCCGGGCCGTGGCGCGGGCCGAACCGCCGCTACGACATCCTCAAGGAAGGCACCATCGCCACCGTGGTCGTCGGTGCGCTGACCCTGGTCATGGCCGCCGTGCTGTCCTCGCCTAACGTGCCGCCGGTGACCATGCAGACCTGGGGGAAGATCGCGCCCGTCGACCTCGTCTACACGGCAGCCACCGAACTGAACGGGACCGCCGGCGCGGCCGCCTACGGGCCGCCGTACAACAACGGGACCGACGGCGTTCAGCAGGTCGGGCCGGTCAACTGGCAGAAGCTGGCCGGGATCACCCAGCCGGTCAACGCGGCTAAGGACTTCGTGCTGACCCCGCTGTCCAGCATGGCCAGCACGACTCCGGCCCTGGCGGCGGCGCTGCGCACGTACAACGCCGCATCGCCGGCCCAGCAGCAGAAGTGGGCGACCGCGTACGCCAATGCGACGGCGCCGGGCGCCAAGCGGGTGCCGTTCAGCAACGGCCGGCTGAACCTCCCGGCGGCCGGGCCGGTGCCGGTGATGATGTCGTCCGAGCTGGCCATGGCCAGGAGCGGCTCACTCGACACCGACCTGCTGGCCCAGCGGCAGTTCTATGGCACCGACTTCACCAAGCCGCTGCTCTTCATCGCCGACGGCGGCTACTACGGCGACCTGGCCACCCAGTATCACCTGACGGGTGACCAGTGGGGCGTCATGAACGAGACCGGCAGCTACCCGGGCCAGCCCTGGCTGTGGCTGTTCCAGATGTGGTACCACGTATCGCCGTTCCAGAGTTCCGCCAGCGTGGACGTCTGGGCGGTCTACCTGACCGGCCTCGGCACGATCCTGCTGCTGCTCATCCCGTTCATCCCCGGCCTGCGGGACATCCCGCGGCTGATCCCGGTACACCGGCTGGTCTGGCGGTCCTGGAACCACTCGGCCGACGCCTCGGCCAGCCCGCCGGCCAGGCCCGAGCCGGCCGGCCACCCGAAGCAATAGCCCATATAGCCAGCGCAAATGCCGCGGCGCCCGGCGAAAGCCGGGCGCCGCGGCATTGCGCGAGCCGCGGTCAGCGGACCACGAGCACGGGACGGTCGGCCAGGTGGATCACCTTGTGCGCGGTGCTGCCGAGCATCAGCCCGGCCAGGTCGCCGCGGCCCCTCGATCCCATCACGATGACGTCGACATCGTGTTCCTTCGCGTCATCGATGATCTCGCGGGCAGCATGACCGAAAATCGTGTTCCGCACGGTGCCGTGCGCCGTGATCCCGGCCTTGCTCAGTTCGCCGACGGCGGCGTCGACCGCGGCCTGGGCATCGTCAGCCGACTCGTTCGCGATCAGCCCGGCCCGGGGCATGACCTCGCGCTCGCGCAGGTGCAGCACCCACACCTCGCCGTGGGACAGCGCAGCCAGATCACGGGCCGCGGCGAGCACGCGCTCGGTGATCTCTGAGTGGTCCACGGCCACCAGCAGGCTCTTGTACATCGGCCCTTTCCCTTCCGCGGCGAACAGTCCGGTTTCAGCACCAGTACCATGATCGCGCACCAGCCGGCCCCCGGGGAGGGTCCAAAGTCCCCCGGGAGATCCGAGGTCACCGCAGGAAAGCCGGAGCTCCGGCGCGCTGCCGGACAGCCACGGCAGGGCCGAAAGTCCCCGGCGGCAAGGGCCATCTGCCCGTGACATCGCAGGCCGCAAGCGCCAGGCTAGGCATGACGGCGGACGGGCGTCGGAGGGGAGCGGACATGAGCGGCACGATCGCGCCGGTACTGGCCGGCCACCACTTCACTCATGGCATGCCGGACGACTACGTCGCCACGCTGTCCGGGGCGGCCAGGCACATCAGGCTGCCGGCCAAGCACCGGCTGTTCGAGGAGGGCGGCACCGCCGACCGGTTCTGGCTTCTCCAGGCCGGGCAGGTGGCGCTGGACATGCACGTCCCCGGGCGCGGCCTGGTCGTCATCGAGGCGCTGGGCATGGGCGACGTCGTCGGCTGGTCCTGGCTGTACCCGCCGTACCAGTGGCGGCTCGGCGCCATCACGCTGCGGCCCACGCAGGCCTTCGAGGTCGACGGCCCCGCGGTCCGCCAGATGTGCGCGGCTGACCCCGCCTTCGGCTACGAGCTGACGCACCGGTTCCTGCTTGTCGTGGTGAACCGGCTGCAGGCGACCCGGACCCGGCTGCTGGACCTCAGCGCCGGTGCCCCCGACTGGCCCTGACCAGCCGAGGCCACCGAGCGCAGCGCAGGGCAGCCCGGCCCGGCTAGCGGGCACCCCGGTGCTAACCCGTTGAACGCCGGTTTCAACGGGCCAGGTGCCGTTGAACGCCAGGTTCAACGGGTGCCGAACCGCGCGCAGCGCAGCCCGGTCCGGCTAGCGGGCGATGATCGTGCCGGCCTTGCGGTGCACTATCGCCTCGGCGTCGTTCAGCCGCCCGATGCCCGCCATCCCGCCGGTGAACTCGACGAAGCGGCAGGCGGCATCGACCTTCGGTGCCATCGAGCCGGGCGGGAACGGCCGGCCCCGCAATTCACCGGGCGTCGCGCGCCGGATCGGCCGGGCCCGGCTCGTTCCGAAATTCTCTTGCACGGACTCGACGTCGGTGAGCAGCAGCAATGCCTCCGCGTGCAGCGAGCGGGCCAGCAGCGCCGCGGCCAGATCCTTGTCCACGACGGCCTCGACGCCGTGCAGGGCGCCGGCCGCATCCCGGGTAACGGGCACGCCGCCGCCGCCCGCGCAGACCACGATCGCGCCGGCCGACAGCAGCTCGCTGATCAGCGGCAGGTCAAGCAGCCGGACGGGCTCCGGCGATGGCACCACCCGGCGCCAGGAGGTGCCGTCCCGGCGGATTTGCCAGCCGTAGTCCGCGGCCAGCTGCCGGGCCCTGGCCTCGTCGTAGACCGGGCCGACGAACTTGGCCGGATCGGCGAACGCCGGGTCGTCGGCGCTGACCAGGGTCCGGCACACCAGGCAGCCGGCCAGCCGGCCAGGCAGCGCGTTCTGCAGCGCCTGCACCAGCCAGTAACCGATCATGCCCTGGGTCTGCGCGCCGAGCACGTCGAACGGATAGGGCCGGGACAGCGCCGGATCCCCGGCGCTCTCCATCGCCAGCAGCCCGACCTGCGGGCCGTTGCCGTGCGTGATGATCAGCTCGTGGTCGCGGGCCAGCGGCACGAGCGCCGTCACCGCGCTCTCGACGTGCCCCTGCTGGATGCCGGAGTCGGGCCGCTCGCCGCGTTCCAGTAGCGCGTTACCGCCCAGCGCGGCGACGATCCTCATCCGGGCTCCCCGATCGTCGCCACCATCAGCGCCTTGATGGTGTGCAGCCTGTTCTCGGCCTGGTCGAAGACGACGCTGGCCGGCGACTCGAACACCTCCTCGGTTACCTCCAGCCCGGCCAGCCCGCGGCTGTCCAGGATCCGCCGCCCGATCTCGGTGTCGCGGTTGTGCAGGGCGGGCAGGCAATGCATGAACCTGGCGTCCGGTTTCCCGGTGGCCGCCATCATCGATGCATTGACCTGGTACGGAAGCAGCAGGTCGATCCGCTTGCCCCAGCTGCCCTCCGGCTCGCCCATGGACAGCCAGACGTCGGTGTAGAGGAAGTCGGCGCCCGGCACCGCCTCGGCGGTGTCGGCGGTCACGGTCAGCCTGGCGCCGGACGCGGCCGCGAGCTCGCTGGCGATGTCCTGCACCGCCGCGGCCGGCCAGAGCTCACCGGGAGCGCAGATCCGCACGTCCATGCCGACCAGCGCGCCGGTCACCAGCAGCGAGTTGGCCGTGTTGTTCCGGCCGTCGCCCAGGTAGCAGTAGGACACGTCGGCCAGCGGCTTGCCCGCATGCTCCTGCATGGTCAGGACGTCGGCCAGCATCTGGGTGGGATGCCATTGGTCGGTGAGCCCGTTCCACACCGGCACCCCGGCGTACGCGCCGAGGATCTCGGCCGACTCCTGGGCGAACCCGCGGAACTCGATGCCGTCGAACATCCGGCCGAGTACCCGGGCCGCGTCCTTGACCGACTCCTTGTGACCGAGATGGGAATCCTCCGGCCCGAGGTAGGTGACGTGCCCGCCCTCGTCGTGGGCGGCCACCTCGAAGGCCGACCGGGTCCGCGTCGATGCCTTCTCGAAGATCAGCGCGATATTGCGGCCAGCCGCCGGACCGCTGGCCGGACCGCTGGCCGCCGCGCTTTTCCTTGCGCAGCCGGGCGGCGAAGTCGACCAGGTGGCAGAACTCCGCCCGGGTGAGATCGGTCTCCTTGAGCAGGTTCCGTCCGTGCAGGTCCATCTCGGTGCTCCCTCTCCCCCGGTGCCCGGGCGGCCAGGCCGAAGTTACCCGGCTAGCCGGGATCGCGCTCGATCGGGCAGGTCATGCCGCGCTGGCCGGCATCCCACTGCTCGCGCTCGGCGCCCCTGATGTCCTCATCGGTGGACATGATGGTGACCTTATCCGCCGCCAGCGCGGCCGCCAGCGCGTCCCACTGGCTGCGGTGGCGGCGGTTGCTGAGCACGTCACCGTCGCCCTTGGTCATGGACCACGACCACAGCTGCCGGTCCAGGTACGGGTAGACCACGAGCGTGGCGCGGTCGATCATGGTCAGCACCATGTCGCGGTGCATCATCGCGCGGCTGGACGGCAGCCCGGCGGCGATCACCGTGCTGGCCTGCCCGAACCGGGTTGACGAACTCCTGGCCTTGGCCGTCCCGCCCGGGACAACCGGGCCCGTGCGGCCCGGGACATTTGACCGCCGCCATTAGGGGACTTTGGCCCTATCAGGCCAGCCGGCCGGCGTGCGAAGCTGCCGTCATGTCAGCCAACAGCCAGCACAGCGACGCCGCCGGAATCACTGCGATGCAGCGGCCCGCGCGCTCAGCCGCCGCGGGCAGCCAGCCGGCCAGGCCCGAGCGGGCCTGCTGCTGTTCGGCCAAGCCGACGATGTTCGTCATGATGCCGCCCGCCGACGGCCGCCCGGCCCCGGTCGACCTGTGGTTCTGCGGCCACCACTACCGGGAGAGCCGGCCGGGGCTGGTGGCTGCCGGAGCCGAGGTCGCTGCCGCCACCGCGCGCTGAGCCGCTCCGGGTCAGCTCGCCGGGTGCGCCTTCTCCTGGTCATTGCGGCCAGCTGTGGCCGCGCATGACGATCAGCCCGCCCGGTCAGGACCTTTGGGCCTAGGCAGGCCCGGCCGCAGGCCGGATGCTGTGGCTAGAGGCTAACCCCCCGGCCGGCCGAAGGGCGGGCTCCCCAGCAGTCGGCACGAAGCGGCGATCCCCCGAGGAGGAGCGATGAAGAAGACCATCGTGCTGGCCGTCGACACGAGCAGTCATGTGTCCGCTGCCGCCGAGATGACACGCGAGCTATCCCGCGACAGCGGTGACCACGTCCTGGTCCTGCACGTACACGAGTTCGCCTCCGGCCGCTGGGGCCGGATGCAGATTGACTGTCACGAGGGCGCGGGCGAGCAGGTCGTCAGCGAGATCGTCGCTGACCTGAAGGCCGCCGGGATCACCGCTGACGGCGAGATCCGCGAGGCTCAATTCGGCCACATTGCCAGGAACATCCTGGCCGCCGCGGACGATCACGATGCCCGTATCCTGGTCCTTGGCTCCAGCGGGCGCACGGACATGCCGCACCTTCCGTTCGGCAGCGTCTCGCACCGGCTGCTGCACTCCGCTACCCGGCCGGTGCTGATCGTCCCCCGGCAGACCGCCACGGCGGAAGCGGGCCAGCCAGCTGCTCCCGAGATCAGGGCAATGGCTGCGGAGCCCGCCGCCGGCTGACTGCACGAACCCGGAATTATTGCAACAGCAGGTGTTCCCGGGCACTGAGTGCCCGGGAACACCTGCTGTTACGTCCATGCACTGACGAGCACGAGGCCAGCCCAACGAGCACGAGGCCAGCCCAACGAGCACGAGGCGGCCGCCGGTACCCCGCGGCCGGCCGGTTGCGAGCACGCTCGATGCCGGTCCAGCCTGCCAGCGAGACCGGCTCCTGGCGCACCGAGCGCCTCGTCCAGGTGGGCCGGCCGCCGCCGCCGTGCAGCACGCTCAGGGCCGGCCGGACAGCCTGATGTCGTAGACGTTTGCCTGGTAGCTGCCGGACGAATCCGGCGGCAGCCTGGTGAACCAGATGAGCACGTAACGGCCATCCGCCGGGGTGCGCAGCCGCAGGCTGACCCGGCCGCTCGCGCTGGCCGCGCTGGCTACTGGCCGCAGGTCGGCCAGGGCGGCCGCGGAATTGCCGACGCGCAGCTGGAAGTTGGCGCCGGGCGCGGTGCCGAGCGTGATCCGGGCATCGGCCAGCGTCACCATCCGGCCCATGTCGACGAGCAGCCCGGTGCCGGGCTTGAGGTTCCCGAATCTGGCCGTGGTGTACCACTCGGTATGCCAGTACGTGGCCGGGCTAGCGTCGATCGCCCGGTATCCGAGCTGGCTGCTACCGCCCTGGCCGGTGCCGTAAGGATCGAACGTGGCCGCGCTGGCGGGCTTGAGCGCCCGCACCGCGGCGGGCCCGGCGGCGGCGCCGTGCGGCGCGGTCATGTTCCGCGTGAGCAGCCATCCGCCGGCCGCGATCGCGGCCAGGACGATCACGACGGCCACCGCGAGCATTGCCCTGACCGCGCCCGGAGGCACCCTGCCCAGGTGTCCCGGCCTGGCTGGCGGGCGCGGCGGCGCGGCGCCGCCCGGCCCGGCCCGGCGGTTGCGCCGGACCGGGCCGGCCGGCGCAACCGCCGGGGCGGGCAGGCCCGGCGAGCCAGCCGGGCCAGGCGTGACGGGCAGGCCGGGTGACTCAGCCGGGCCTGGCCGGCCAGGCGGGATGGGCCGGACGGGCGGCATCGGCAGCACAGGCGTCACCGGGCCGGCCCGGCCAGATCCGGGGCCAGCGGCCACCCGCTGAGCGATCCTGCGCTGACCGCCCCCGCGTCAGCCGGCCCCGCGTCAACTGGCCCGGTGCTGGCCGATCCCGTGTCGTCCGGGCCGGTGGCGTCCAGGCCGGTGGCCTCCGGGCGCGTGCTAACAGAGCCCACGCTGGCGGGCTGCAGGTCAGCTCGCCGCCGGCCGGGCGATCTCGGGCCGGCCTGCCCCGCGCTGGCCGGCTGTCCCGCCCTGGCCAGCCCGGTGCTGGTGGACGCCATCCCGGCCTGCTCGGCGCTGGCGGACGCCGTGCTGGCCTGCTCGGCGCTGGTCGACGTCGTGCTGGCTAGCACCGTACTGGCTAGCACCGTACTGGCCGGCTTGGCGCTGGCCGGCTCGGCGCTGGCCGGCTCGGCGCTGGCCGGCTCGGCGCTGGCCGGCTCGGCGCTGGCCGGCTTGGCGCTGGCCGGCCTCGGGCCGGCTGGTGCAGTGCTGGCTGGCCCCGGGCCTGCTGGCGTCATCTTCAGCGTGCGGGCCGGGACTGGGCCCGGCGACCGGGCCGGGCCATGCGACCGGGCCGGGCCATGCGACCGGGCCGGGCCATGCGACCGGGCCGGGCGATGCGACCGGACCGGGCCGGGCGCCTGGGTCAGCGGCGGCCGTACGGCGCACCCGATCGCGGCGAGTTCCGCGCAGAGCTGTGCCGGGCTGAGTATCGGCGGCCAGCCGCCGATGGCTTCCCCGAACAGCGCCCGGCACGTTACCGAGTCGATGTCGCGCGGTATCCCGCCGTGTACCTGACCAGGGCTGCAGGTGCGCCCGGCCTGGCGCGGGGCAGCCGGCAGGGAGGTCTGCCCGGTGCCGGGCCAGCAGCCGGTGAGCGCGGCGTAGAGCAGCCTGGCCAGGCCCCTGGTGTCAGCGGCGGCCGGGTCAGCGGCGGTCACCCCGGTCCGCGCCGCCGCGGTCGCCAGGCCGCTGATCTTCACGTCGCCGCAGGTATCCCACCACAGCGAACCGGGGGTAAGGCAGAGGTGCGCCAGCCCGGCCGCGTGCGCGACCGCCAGGACGTCAGCGGCCTCGGCGATGATTTCGCCGGCCCGCCGGGGACCGAGCGGGCCGGCCGCGAGCAGATCGTCGAGACGGCTGCCGTGCGGCCATTCGGTGACCACCATGCCGGGATGCCCGGGCCGGTCATCGGCGTCGAAGATCCGGACGAGCCGGGGATCGGTCAGCCGGGACGCCGCGCGGGCCGCCGCCACGACCTCGCCGGCCCGGCGGAATCCCGTCGTGAAGATATGCACGGTAACCGGGCGGGCCAGCGCCTCGTCGGCTGCCTTCCAGATCGACGAGCCGCCCTCCTCGCTCAGCCGGGCGTCCAGCCGGTACCGGCCGGCCAGCAGCATCCCGCCCGCGGCCGGCCCGGCCAGGTCAGTCTCATCCGGCTCAGACAGCACGGGAATCCCGCTCGCCGGTGCGCACCCGGACGACGGACTCCACTGAGGTCAGCCAGATCTTGCCATCGCCTATGCCGCCGGTTCGGGCCGACTTGACAATGGCATCAAGCAGGACGCCAGCGTCGTCGTCGCTGGCGACGATGTCCAGCCGGACCTTGGGCAGCAGCGTCGGGCCCGGGTGCTCACCCAGGTGGGTATCCAGGCGCCCGTGCTGCTGGCCGAAGCCGAGCACCTGGGTCGCGGTCATCCCGCGCGCGCCTTTTCCGGCCGCCACCCGGACGACCTCGTCGAGCGTCTCCGGCCGGACGACCGCAGTGATCAGTTTCATGACGTCTCGCCTCCAGTCACTCCTGCCCCGCTCCCGGCGGCAGCCCGGCGGGCCTGACCGGGCGCCCGGCAGCGCCGGGCGCCCGGAATGCCAGCGTCCCGGCATGGCCAGCCGCTCAGCGTTGCTACCAGCATCCGCGGCGGGCCGGAGAAAAGGTAGAGGCCATGGTCTGCGGTCTAGGGCCTAAAGTCCGGATCCCCGGCACTGGCGCTGGCCGCCGGTCCCCCGCCGCGGGGCCCGGCAGGTCCCGCGGCGAAGGCGCGCGCTCAGATGACCAGATATCGCAGTTTACGGGTATGTAACCTGAATGACCCCCGGTGTTAACCTGCTGCGCGGCTACCAGCGGTCCTGGCTGCGCGGCGACCTGGTGGCCGGCCTGACCGTGGCTGCCTACCTGGTGCCCCAGGTCATGGCCTATGCGACCGTGGCCGGCCTGCCGCCGGTGGCCGGCCTGTGGGCGGCGCTTCCCGCGCTCGTGGTTTATGCGCTGCTCGGCTCGTCGCGGTCGCTGTCGGAGGGCCCGGAAGCGACGACCGCGCTGATGACGGCGATCGCTATCGGGCCGCTCGCCGCGGGCGAGCCCGCGCGCTACGCCTTGCTCGCGACCTCGCTGGCGCTGCTGACCGGCCTGCTGTCGCTGGTCGCCTGGGTGCTGCGGCTCGGCTTCGTGGCTGACCTGCTGTCCCGGCCGGTGCTTGTCGGCTACATGGCCGGGGTGGCACTGATCATGATCGCCGGGCAGCTCGGGCGGGTGACCGGCGTGCCAGTCACCGGAGAGGGCCCGGTCGCGCAGGTCACCTCATTTCTCGGCCAGCTCGGCCGCGTTCGGCCCGCCTCGGTCCTGGTCGCCGCCGCGGTCCTGGCGTTCCTCATCGTGGTGCGCTGGCGGTGGCCGCAGGCGCCGGGCACGCTAGTGGCCATGACGGCGGCCACCGTGGCCGTGGCGCTGCTCGGCCCGGGCAGCGGGGTCGCAGTGGTAGGGCCGATCCCGGCGGGCCTGCCGGTCCCGGTGCTCCCCGATATTCACTCGGCCGACCTGCGGGAGCTGCTGCTGCCGGCATTCAGTGTGCTGATCGTGGGCTTCAGCGATGATGTGCTCACCGCACGTTCATTCGCCCGCCGCGGCGAGAACGTACAGGCCAACCAGGAGTTGCTCGCCCTCGGCGTCGGCAATATCGCATCGAGCCTAGTGCGCGGCTTCCCGGTCAGCAGCAGCGCGACCAGGACCGCGCTCGGAATCGCCGCCGGGAGCAAGTCTCAGTTGTACTCGCTGGTCACCGCGGCGTCGGTGGTTGCCGTCCTGCTCTTCCTCGGGCCGGCGCTCGCACATTTCCGGTGCCCGCGCTCGGCGCCATCGTCATCTACGCGGCACTGCGGCTGATCGACATCACGACCTTCCGGCGGCTGCTTACCTTCCGGTACAGCGAGAGCCTGCTGGCCGTGGTGGCCTGCGCTGGAGTGCTCGCGTTCGACATCTTGTACGGCGTCCTGCTGGCGATCGGCCTATCCGTGGCCGATCTGCTGCTCCGGGTGGCCAGGCCACATGCCGCGGTGCTCGGGCGGGTGCCCGGGCTGGCCGGCATGCACAACGTGGAAGACTATCCGGGCACCCCGACGATCCCGGGGCTCGTGGTGTATCGCTACGACGCGCCGCTGTTCTTTGCCAACGCCACTGACTTCATGCACCGGGCACTCGCCGCCGCCGGTCACGATGGCTGCCCGGTCCGCTGGTTCGTGCTTAACGTCGAGGCGAACGTGCACGTCGACTTCACCACGCTGGAGGCGGTGGAGGTCGTCCGCGAGGAACTCGCCAGGGCGGGGACGGTTTTCGCGCTGGCCCGGGTCAAGCACGACCTGCTGGACAGGCTGGAGGCGTTCGGGCTGACCGAGAGGATCGGGCCGGACCGGCTCTTTCCCACCCTGCCCACCGCCGTGGCTGCCTACGAGGCGTGGTGCCGGAGGCATCCGGCTGACGAGCAGGAAACTAGGCCGGATGCCGGGGCGGCCTGGCCGGTGTCCGGCCGGCCAATCCGGGCAGCTCCAGCGTGATCACGGCGCCGCCGCCGGGCCGGTTGCCGGCTGATCGCCCGGCCGCCGTGCGCACGGGCGATCGCGCTGACGATCGCCAGCCCCAGCCCGGCGCCCCCGTCGCTGCGGGCCCGGCCGCTGTCCGGGCGCCGGAAGCGCTCGAATGCATGCGGCAGGAAGTCGGCCGGAAAACCCGGACCCCGGTCGCTGACGTAAAGCACTAGATCGTCGCCGGCTGCCTGGGCGGCCAGCGTGATCTGCGTTCCGGCCGGCCCGAACCTGAGCGCGTTGTCGACCAGGTTGTCGACCGCTTCCCGGATACGGTCCGGGTCGATATCCGCTGCCAGCCCGGGCGGTGCCTGGACCTCGATCGAGATACCCGCCGCGGCGGCCCGGCTGGCCGCCTGCTCCGCGCTGCGGCCGAGCAGCTTCCGGATGCTGGTCCGCTCCGCCCGCAGCGGTAGCTTGTCCTCGTCGCTCCGGGCGAGCACCAGCAGCTGCGCGGTAAGCCGGGCCAGCCGGGTGGCCTCCTCGCTGGCCCGCGACACCGCGGCGGCCAGCTCCGCCCTGGTCCGGCCCGGGCGGCCGGCCAGCTCCAGCTCGCCGCTGAGCACGGCGAGCGGGGTCCGCAGCTCATGGCTGGCGTCGGCGACCAGCGTCCGCTGCCGGGCGAGCACCCGCTGCAGCCGGCCGAGCAGCTCGTTCATCGTCTGCGCCAGCGAGGCGATCTCGTCCCGGGTCCGCGGCACCTGGATGCCAGCCGCCTGATCGCGCTCGGCGAGCGCGGCCACCTCCCGGCGCAGCCGTTCTACCGGGGACAGCGCGGCACGGGCGAGCCAGTATGCCCCGGATCCGGCAGCCGCCACGAAGATCGCGCCCGCGACGAGCAGGCTCCGAGTGACATCGGCCAGGGTGCCGTTGAATGCTTCGAGTGAGACCCCGGCGATTGCGACCCAGCCGCGATGACCGCCACCGAGCGGCGCTGCCCGCACGCGCTCGCCCTCGCCCTCCTGCTGGCTGGTGGTCAGCACCAGCCGACCGTTCCTGGCTTCCGCTAGCTGGGCTGCGGTGAGCATGGGTACCGTGCCGGCATCTGCACTGTGGCCAACGACCCGGCCAGACTGGTCGACGACCTGGATCACGTACTCGCCGGGCGCCGGGCGGCTCGCCACCGAGGCGGCCGGCCTGTCCTCCTGCGGAGCGTACCGCCCAGCCTGGCCAAGCTGGGTCGCTAGCTGCGCATCGATCGAGTTCAGCAGCGAGGCCGAAAGCGTCGCCACGAACAGCCAGCTGCCGAGGGCGAATACGATCGCGGCGGCCACCGCGAAAACGACGGCTAGCCGGAGCCTGATCGACATTGCTACTCCGGCTCTGCCTGGCGGAGCCGGTAACCCATGCCCCGGACCGTCTCGATGTCATGCCGGCCGAACGGCACGTCCACCTTGCGGCGCAGGTACTTCACGTACTGGTCGACGACGTTGGAAGTGCCGTCGTAGGCGAAGTCCCAGACGGCCTCGATCAGCTGCGTCCTGGTCAGCACGCGGCCCGGATGCCGGAGGAAGAACTCAAGCAGGGCGAACTCCTTGGGCGACAGCTGCAGCTCGCTGCTGCCGCGCCACGCCCGCTTGCTGGCCGGATCCAGCTTGAGGTCGCCCTCGGCCAGCACGGCCGGCCTGCGCCGGTCGTCCCGGCGGGCGAGCGCGCGCAGCCTGGCGGCCAGTTCGAGCAGGCTGAACGGCTTGACCAGGTAGTCGTCAGCGCCAGCGTCCAGGCCACGGACCCGGTCACCGATCTCATCTCGCGCGGTGAGCATCAGCACCGGCACCCAGACGCCTGCCGCCCGCAGTCGGCGGCACAGCTCGAAGCCGTCGAAGCCGGGCAGCATGACGTCGAGCACGATCGCCGCATAGCGGTTCTCGGTCGCCATCCACAGGCCGTCCGGGCCGTCCGCAGCCACGTCAACGGCGTGCCCTTCCTCCTCGAGCGCCCGCTTGAGCAGGCGCGCCATCCGCACCTCGTCCTCGATCACCAGCACCCGCATAGGGCGAGACTACGCAGCGTCAGATGTCAAAACGATGAGAGCCGCGGCGGCCCGGGAAGAATGCCGGAAAATGAGAGAGCTCTCACCTGCCTCACATGATCGCTTCATCACTGCGCGTGCACGATCGGGTTGCCGGGACCGTCCCGGCCGCATCTCAGCAGGAAGGAACGCGCAGATGAATTCCGATCGGGAGTCGAGCGACGGGCGGGTGCCGCTGCCGGGATTCGGCGAGTCAGGCCCAGCCGCGGAATCAGGCCAGGCCGCGGGCTCCGGGCCGGCCTGGCAGGCTGGCCCGGACCGCGAGGCAGGCCCGGCCTGGCAGTCAGGCCCGGACCGCGAGGCAGGCCCGGCCTGGCAGTCAGGACCGGGCCGGGAGGCAGGACCGGGCCGGGAGCCAGGCCCGGCCTGGCAGCCAGGCCCGGCGGCGCCAGCCCGCGCCGACGGCATCCGGCACGTCCGGCGGATGTCGAACTGGACGGCAGCCGCGCTGATAGCCGGCACCGGTGCCGCCACGGTGGCCCTCGCCCACCAGGCGTTCCCCGCCGCGACAACGGCGGCAGCGACGGCGAGCCCGGCCGGGGCCGGCACCAAGGCAGCAAGCACGGCGGGCGGACCGTCGGTCAGTCACACCGTCGCGACGACGAGCGCATCGGGCGTGACCACGATGACAACCACCCGCACGGTGCACGGCAAGACCGTCGTCACGCACGTCCGGCACGCACCCGCCTACCACGACAACTGATGACGATGACTATCTCACTGGCAGTGCAGACCGCGGCCGCGTCCTGGCGGCGGGTCAGCACCGGCGACCGCGCCGTCGCGGTGGCCGAGCGCGACGCGCTCGGTACCACGGCCCGGGTCGCGGTATGGCCGACGGACAGTCTCGACGTCGCGCTGGCCGCGGTCGACCGGGTGCTGAGCCAGCTGGACCGGCAGGCCAGCCGGTTCCGGCCGGACTCCGAGATTTCCTGGCTGCATCGCGCCGGAGGCGGCCTCTTCATGCTCAGCGACGGGCTGGCCGAGGCGATCGGCGTCGCGCTGGCGGCCGCCAGGTGGACCGGCGGCCTGGTCGACCCGACCGTCGGCGAGGCGATCGCCGCCCTGGGCTACGACCGCGACTTCGCCGCGATCGGTCCGGACCTGCCCGCGCCGCCCGGCCGGGCGGCCACGGTGCCGGGATGGCAGGCCGTCAGGCTCGACGGGGCGCTGCTCCGGCTGCCCGCCGGCGTCCGGCTCGACCTCGGCGCGACCGCCAAAGGCCTGGGATCCGACCGGGCGGTCCGGGCAGCACTCGCCGCGTCCGGGCGAGCCGGCGGCGTGCTGGTCAGCCTCGGCGGCGACATCGCGGTCGCCGGCCAGCCGCCGCACGGCGGCTGGCCGATCCTGGTAGCCGACACGCCCGATCCGGCAGGCCGGGCGCGCACCCAGCGGATCCGGCTGACACGCGGCGCGGTAGCGACGTCATCGACGACCTGCCGCACCTGGCGCCAGGGAGGCCAGGTGATGCACCACATCGTGGATCCCAGGACCGGCCGGCCGGCCGATAGCTGCTGGCAGACCGTGAGCGTGGCCGCGGCTAGCTGCGCCGGCGCCAACGCAGCCGCGACGGCAGCGATCGTCGGCGGCGAACAGGCCGCGGACTGGCTGACCGCGGCACGGCTGCCGGCCAGGCTTGTCTCCCGCGCTGGAAACGTGCTGTGCACCAGCGGCTGGCCGGATGAGGACGGCAGTATCGACATCCCGCCGGACGACCCCGTTAAAAATGGTGCGCGGCATCCCGGCGGTGCGAGATGAGCGCTGCTGCCGCGGTGGCCGGCTCGCCGGGCCTGTGGTTCGTGTCCCGGGCCAGCGGCCTTGCCCTGCTGGTCTCGTTCACCGCCGTGCTGGTGCTCGGGGTGGCAGCGCGGCTTGGCTCGGCGCCGCGCAGGTGGCCCAGGTTCGCCATCGCGGAGCTGCACCGGACGCTGGCTCTGTTCTCGGTCGCGTTCCTCGCGCTGCACGTCGTGACGGCGATCCTGGATCCGTTCGTCACCATCGGCTGGGCAGCGACGCTAATCCCGTTCGCGTCCCCGTACCGGACGCTCGCCATCGCTCTCGGCACGCTGGCGGTGGACCTCGGCGGCGCCGTGCTGCTGACCAGCCTGGCGCGACAGCGCCTGGGCTACCGGGCCTGGCGGGCGGTGCACTGGCTCGCCTACCTCGCCTGGCCGGTCGCGTTCGCGCATTCCCTGACCGCCGGAAACGACCTGCGGATCTGGTGGGTCGCGCTGATCGAATGGGGATCGGCCGTAGCCGTGGCCACCGCCGTCGTGGCCCGGCTGCTGCAATCCGTCCGGCACACCACTCCCCCGAGCCAGCTGCTGGCCGACCATGGCCGCGGCAAACCCAGGGAAAGGACACTGCTGTTATGAGAGCCACCAGCGCCCCCCGGCACGCCGGCGGGCTGACCAGCGCACCTCCGGCCGGCCAGCTGCCCCGCCTGCTGCCGGCCGGCTTTGCGGCCGGCCCGGCCAGCCTGGCTGACCATGCAGCCCGGTACGGCCGGCTCCCGCTGGCCGGCCGGGGCAGCGCACGCCGGGCGGCGCTGATCGAGGAGATCGGGCGGTCCGGGCTCTGCGGCCGGGGCGGCGCCGCGTTCCCGGCCGCGCGGAAGCTCGCCGCGGTGGCTGCCGGGTACGCCCCTGTCGTGGTGGCCAACGGCACCGAAGGCGAGCCCGCCAGCGCCAAGGACAAGATCCTGCTCGCGCGTTCACCGCACCTGGTACTCGACGGGGCGGTGATCGCCGCCGAGATGGTGGGCGCGAGCCGGGTCGTGATCGTGGTGCATCACTCGGTCCGCGAGATCGTCGATGACGCGGTCGCCGAGCGGCGCGCGGCCGGATCCGATCCGGTCCGGATCCGGGTCGTCACGGCCGCCGACCGGTTCGTCGGCGGCGAGGCCAGCGCGGTCGTGCACTGGATCTCCCGCGGTATCCCCACCCCCACCAGGCGCCCGCCGCGGCTCGCCGACCGAGGGCTGGACGGGCGGCCGACGCTCGTGCAGAACGTCGAGACGCTCGCGCATGTCGCGCTCATCGCCCGCTACGGCGCATCCTGGTTCCGCGCGGTGGGTCCGCCCGCCGAGCCGGGTTCGATGCTGGTAACCGTCCTGGGAGCGGTCCGCGAGCCCGCCGTGCTGGAGATCGGGATCGGCACCCCCGTCGGCGAGGTGCTCGGCCTGGCCGGCGGCCCTACGGTGCCGCTGCAGGCGCTGTTGCTCGGCGGCTACTTCGGCACCTGGGTCAGCGCGGCCGCCGCGGCACCGCTGCCCTTTTCCTCGGCCGGCCTGGCGCCGCTGGGCGCAGGCGTTGGGGCCGGCCTGATCGCGGCCCTGCCCGGCAGCAGCTGCGGGCTGGCCGAGACCGCCAGGGTGGTGCGGTACCTGGCGGATGAATCAGCCGGCCAGTGCGGGCCATGCATTTTCGGGCTCGACGCCATCGCCGGGCAGTTCCAGCGGATCGCCGAAGGCCGCACATCTGATCTCAGCCTGCTGCGGCGCTGGCTCGGGCAGGCCGATGGCCGCGGAGCCTGCAGCCATCCCGACGGCACCGTGCGGCTGGTCCGCAGCGCGCTCGCCGCCTTCGGCCCGGAAATCGAGCGGCACGCACGGGGCTGGTGCTGCGGGCAAGACTCCCCGGTGCTGCCGGTCCCCCCGGCGAGGCAGCGATGAAGGCCGGCCGCAGGCTCCTGGTCGACCCGATCGCCTGTGCCGGCCGCGGGCTCTGCGCTGAGGTCCTGCCGGAGCTGATCCGGCTCGACGACTGGGGCTTCCCCATGATCAGCGACGCGGTCCTGACCGGTCGCCCGCAGCGCGAAGCCAGGGAGGCGATCCGGCTCTGCCCTAAGCTCGCGCTGCGCCTCGAAGACCAGGCCCGGCCGTGACCGGCAGCCCGGCAAATGAGGCTCCCCTGCCGGTTCCGTGGGTGGCTGGGATGGGGGCCGAGGGCGGGAGGCGGTGCTGGGCAGCGGAAACGGGCTGGCCGGGAGCTGCCGGGGGGGTGTCGTGTCTGGCGCCGGTTCCCGGCGGCCTGGTTCGCCAGTGTCAGGGTCTTTGCTTCCAGCCTGGACAGGATGCGCTGGGAACGGCTGGTGTCAAGGCCCTGCGGCCCCTTCGGGGTGGCCTGCGGCCAGCCTGGACACCAGCCGCCGCCCAGCGCCGGATTAAGGCTGCCAGAAGCAAAAGAAACGAGCGCAGGGGAAATAGGCGGCTGCCGGGGGCACGCCGTCCCCGTCCGTAGTGTCTGGAGTGTCGAATTCACAGGCGCCACCGGAAGGGGAACGGCGTGCGTTCATCCAGGCTATGGGCGAATCTGCTCGGCTGCGAGAACACCGTCATCGAGGATGTGGACTGGCACGAGGAGGACGGCGGTGATGGCGCCGGGCCTGGCACTCAGGCTCATCGTGCACGTCCGCCCGCACCAGCGGCTCGCGCACCGGTGCGGCATCTGCGGGAAGAAACGGCCCCGCTACGACCATGGGCAGGGGCGGCGCCGCTGGCGGGCGCTGGACCTGGGCACGGTCCGCGCGCAGCTGGAGGCCGATGCCCCGCGGGTGTCGTGCCCGGTACACGGGGTGATCACCGCGGCGGTGCCCTGGGCCAGGCACGGCGCCGCGCACACCCGGTTCTTCGACGACCAGGTCGCGTGGCTGGCGGCGGCATGCTCGAAGACCACGATCACCGCCTTGATGCGGATCTCCTGGCGGACCGCCGGCACCATCATCGCCCGGGTGGCCGCCGAGGCAACGGCGGCCACCGACCGGCTCGCGGGCTTGCGCCGCATCGGGATCGACGAGATCTCCTATAAGCGCGGCCACAAATACCTGGTCGTCGTGGTGGACCACGACACCGGGCTGCTGATCTGGGCCGCGCCCGGCCGCGAGGCCAAGACCGTGCACGCCTTCTTCGATCAGCTCGGCGAGGAACGCTCCGGGCTGCTGACCCACCTGTCCGCCGACGGCGCGGACTGGATCGCCGGGCAGGCCGCCGCCCGCGCGCCGCAGGCCGTCCTGTGCGCTGACCCGTTCCACGTCATCTCCTGGGCCACCGGCGCCCTCGATGAGGTCCGCCGCGAGGTCTGGCGCACCGCCCGCCAGGCCGGTGCCATCACCGCGGTCCGGCACCGCAGCCGGACCATCCGCCTGTCCTCCGGCGACGCCAGGGACCTCAAGCACGCTCGCTACGCGCTATGGAAAAACCCCGAGAACCTCACCGGCCGCCAGGAAGCCAAGCTCGCCTGGATCGAGAAGACCCACCCCTATCTCTATCGTGCCTACCTGCTCAAAGAAGGGCTGCGGACAGCGTTCAGGCTCAAAGGCGAAGAAGGCAAGCACGCCCTGACTCGCTGGCTGTCCTGGGCCGCCCGCTGCCGCATCCCCGAATTCACCGAACTCGGGAAAAAGATCCGCAAGCACCTAACCAGCATCCACGCGACCCTGGACCACGGGCTCAGCAATGGCCTGATCGAATCGGTGAACACCAAGATAAGGGTCATCACACGGATGGCGTTCGGGTTCCACAACCCGGCCCCCCTCATCGCCCTGGCCATGCTCGCCCTCGGCGGACTCCGCCCCGCCCTGCCCGGAAGATGATCACCGATCCACCCACGGCACCGACAGGAGGGCCGCAAATGACCGGCAGCCCGGCAATGACCGGCAGCCCGGCAATGACCGGCAGCCCGGCAATGACCGCGGGCTGTGGCTGCTGCCCGCATCGGTGACTAAAGGGCCCGCGAGCCGGGCCATACGTCCCTACCGGCAGGCGGCCGGATCGGGCAATCTAGCTAGTGGTACCCGCCAGGGACGCTGAGCTACCGGGCACGATCGCCGCCCAGCAGCGCGGGGTCGAGCGAGCGCCGCGGAGGAGCGGGAGATGGACGGCCTGTAGGCCTGGCCGCCAGACCCACCGTCGCCAAGACGGAATATCCGCGCCGCGCCGCGACCGACAGCGCAGTGTTCCCATGGCGGGTGCTGGCGTGCCGTCGGCCGGCTGTCGGCCAGTCCCTTTCCGGCCAGTCCGTTTCCGGCCAGTCGCTGCTGGTCGGTCGCTTTCCGGCCGGCCACGCCACCCGGCCAGGCTGTCAGCCGGCCAGCAAGACGCCAAGGAACAGCGCGGCCAGCGCGCTCGCCCCGGTCACCGCGCCGAAGACGGCGCGGCCAGCCGTGCTGCGAGCACGGGAATGCAGCCATGCAGTAACGCCTGAGACGGCCACGACGGCCAGCTTGACGGTGAGCGTCGTGCGGTAGCTGCCGGTTACCTGGCCGCGGATCGCGATGATGTTCCAGCTGCCGGTGATCACGAGTACCGCGAACGCCGGCCAGGCGACCTGATTGAACCGCCTGGCCGCGGACCGGGCGGCCTCGGGCCCGAGTCTGCGCAGCGCGGGGACTAGCGCGGCCAGCGTGAGCTGGCCGCCAACCCAGATCGTGGCGGCGAGCACGTGCAGGAACAGCCGGATGGTGTCCCAGCTCACCGCGAGCACCGCGACCGCCTCCTGCGCTGCCGGGCGCTGCGCCCGGAATCCGGCCCGCCGCCGGGGCCGGCCACGGACACATTCATGATCGGCAAGCGCTCGCTCGCTACCTGCCAACCCGGTGGCTTGCTGCCCGGTTAAGGTCTTTCGACCCTGTCAGTCGGGCCTAAGGGCACAACCGGGCAGGGCGAACGGCACTGTCGGGGTTTTCACGGGCTGTGCACGCTGGCAATTAGCCCACCGGCAGGTGAGATAAATGACTGAGACAGCCGCACGGAATACTAGCCACCAGCAGGCGCCGATTCCGGCTGACCTGATCACGGCCCTGGTTGCCAGGGCGGCCCGGGCGCCGTCCGTGCACAATACCCAGCCCTGGCGGTTCCGGCCCGGCCCGGAATGGCTGGAGCTGCATGTCGACCATGAACGCGACCTGCCGCGGACCGATCCGACTGGGCGGGAAGCGGTAGTCAGCTGCGGAGCGGCGCTGTTCGGGCTGCGGCTGGCCATCCACGAGGTCGGGTACCGGCCAGCGGTCCGGCTGCTGCCGAATCCGGCCAGGCCGGGCCTGCTCGCGCAGGTACGCCTCGGCCTCCCGGCACCGGCAACCGCCGACGAGCGGCAGCTGCTGACCTCGCTGACGCGACGGCACACGCACCGGGGTGCGTTCAGCACCGAGCCGATTCCGGACGGCCTGCTGGCCGCCTTGCGGAGCGACGCTGTCGCCGAGCATGCTGCGCTGATCATGATTGACGAGCCCGCCAGCTACCGGCAGCTTGCGGAACTGGTGGCCACTGCCGATCAGGCGCAGCGACGGGACGCGGCAGTCCGGGCCGAAGTGCGCCGCTGGACGCGGCCACCGGGCAGCGGCGGCCGCGATGGCGTACCGGGGTATGCGTTCCTCAGCCGAACCCGGCCGGCTGCCGGGCAACTTGCCCAGCGTGACTTCGATCTCGGCCGCGGCCTCGGCCTTCTCGACGGTGGTGGCGGCCCGCCGCCCGCGACCGCGGTGCTGGTCACCGTGGCCGACGATCCGGCCGCATGGATGCAGGCCGGCCAGGCGCTGCACCGGATACTGCTGCGCGCGGCGAGCCGGTGGGTGTTCGCGAGCCTGCACACCCAGCCGCTGGAGTTGCCGGGCATTCGTGATGAGATCCGCACCCGGCTCGCGCTGCCCGGTATCCCGCAGATGCTGTTTCAGTTCGGCCGATCGCATACGGCCGCGGCAACTGCCCGCCGCCGGCCCGCGGACCTGCTGGACTGAGCTGATGGGAGGTGGGCTGATGACAAGCACCCGGCGCCAGCGCGAGCTGACTCGCGAGGAGGCGCTGAGGTTGCTCGGTGCCGTGCCGTTCGGCCGCGTGGTCTTCACCGATCGCGCGCTTCCGGCGATCCGGCCGGTCAATCACGTCATGGACGGCCAGCAGATCGTCTTCCGCACTGGCCAGTCCTCCGCCATCACTACCGCGGTAGACGGCATCGGCACCATCGTCGCGTTCGAGGCCGATTGGATCGACCCGGTCCGCCGGGTCGGCTGGAGCGTCGTCGTCGTCGGCGGTGCCAGGCTGGTCACCGATGCCGCTGATATCGACCGCTACCAGGAGATCCTGCAGCCGTGGGCGTCCGGCGCCAAGGACGACATCATCGCGATCAAGGCCGACCTGGTCACCGGCTTCCGCCTGATCGAGACCCTTCCGGACATTCCAGGTCACGGTGCCGCAGCCCACGATGGCGACGCCGCAAGCCCGGCCTGGTAACGGCCCGGGACGGGACCGCCGACCCGGAGATCCAGGGACCTTCGGCCCTGAGTCGTGGCCGGCTGGCTGCAGCACACTGGCGTCAGGCAGGTCCGGGATTGATGCCCGGCCGGGGACACCGCCGGCTGGAGCTGAGGAGGCAGGCAATGAGGGCGCAGGCCGGCGACCGGCTGATCCAGGATGGCGATCCTGACCGGATTGGCCTGGTCATCGGGCTCCGGAACGAGGACGGCTCGCCGCCGTACATCGTCAGGTGGCTGGCTACCGGGCATGTGGCCCTGGTGCTTCCCGGGCCGTACGCCCGCATCGTCCCCGGGGATCCGGCCGACTGCAGCACAGTGCCTGCCCGAACCTAGGCATGGACGCGGCATCCGTACCCGGGCAGGATGCGTCCGTCCGCGGTGGGCACCCGGCGGCCGTCCCGGAAGCGCCCGCACCGGCCGACGGCGTCTTCGCGTTGCTTGCCGACGGCACCACCGTCGAGATCCGGGCGGCGCGCCCTGATGACCTTGACGGTGTCCGCAGCATGCACCAGTCGATGTCGCCGGCAAGTCTTTACTTCCGGTTCTTCAGCCTGGGCAAGAACGCTCCCGAGCAGGAAGCGCAGCGGCTCTGCCGGCCGGCCGGGCCGGATCACGCAGCGCTGCTCGCCATCCGGAACGGCAAGATCGTGGGCGCGGCGAGCTACGAGCCGACCGATACTCCGGGCGAGGCCGAGGTCGCCTTCGCCGTCCAGGACGAGATGCACGGCCGGGGTGTCGCGACGCTCCTGCTGGAGCACCTGGTATCGCTGGCCCGGATCCGCCAGCTGACTGCCTTCACCGCTAAGACGCTGGCTGACAACGCGGCGATGCTGCGGGTACTCGCCGACGCCGGGCTCGGGGTGCTGCGGCACTGGGCGGATGGCGCGGTGGCGCTGACCATCCCGATTCCCCGGCAGGCCGCGCTCGGCCAGGCCAGCCAGTACCTGGAGGCAGTAGCGGGACGCGCGCAGCGGGCCGAGGTTGCCAGCCTGACGCACCTGCTGAACCCGGCCTCGGTGGCAGTGGCGGGAGCGGGCCGCAAGCAGGACTCGATCGGCCGGACGATCCTGCGGAATATCCGGGACGCGGGCTTCACCGGCAATGTCTATGCGGTGAACCCGCACGCCGGGGAGATCGACGGGCTGCGGTGCGTCCGGTCGATCGCGGAGCTGCCTGAGCCAGCTGATCTTGCCGTTATCGCGGTGCCGGCCCCCGTCGTCGCCGCCGTCGTGCAGGAGTGCGGCGAACGGGGGATCAAGGCCCTGGTCATGATCACTTCCGGGCTCGACGCCGCGCGCAAGGCCGAGATCCTGGCCACCTGCCGCCATCATGACATGCGCCTGGTCGGCCCGAACTGCTTCGGCATAGCCGTGCCCGGCATCGGCCTGGACGCCACGTTCGCGGTCGAGCATGCCACCGCAGGCCGCGCCGGGGTCACTGTGCAGTCCGGCGGGGTCGGCGTCGCCCTGCTGGGACAGCTGTCCCAGCTCGGCGTCGGCGTCTCCTCGTTCGCCTCGGTCGGCGACAAGCTGGATGTATCGAGTAACGACATGCTGACCTGGTGGGAGCAGGACGGCGTGACCAGGCTTGCCGTGCTGTACCTCGAGTCGTTCGGAAACCCGCGCCAGTTCGGCCGCACCGCCAGCAGGGTCGGCAAGCAAATCCCGATCGTGACCGTGCATGCGGGACGCTCTGCGCCTGGGCAGCGTGCCGCGGCGTCACATACCGCTGCCATCGCCGCGCCGCTGATCACCAGGCAGGCCTTGTTCGAGCAGGCCGGCATCATCGCCACGTCCGGGCTCAGCGAGATGCTCGACGTAATAGCGCAGCTCGCCGCCCAGCCCCTGCCGGCCGGCCGCCGGGTAGCGATCTTCTCGAACGCGGGCGGGGCCGGGGTGCTGGCCGCCGACGCGTGCATCGAGGCGGGCATGGACGTGCATGTGGTGACCGGCCAGGCGCAGCAGCACCTGCGCGAGATCCTGCCGCCCGGTGCCGCCGTCGCCGGGCCGGTGGATACCGGCGCCGGCGTCTCAGCCGAGGCGTTCCGCCGTGGCCTGGAGACAGTGGCCGATGACAAGGGCGTCGACGCGGTGCTCGCGCTGATCGTGCCGACCGCGGTCGCCGACCTTGTGCCGACCATCTGCGCGGCCCTGCCGGTACCGTCCGCGGCGGTGCTCCTCGGCCAGTCAGAAGCGGTGCGGCTGCTTCCCGGCACCGGGGACGGGGACCCGCCGGTGCCCGCCTATGCCTACCCGGAGAGCGCCGCCAAGGCGCTGGCCCGGGCGGCGAAATACGGGGAGTGGGTCGCCACCCCCGCCGGGACGGTGCCCGACCTCGACCACACCGACGCCGCCGGTGCGCGCTCCCTGATCGCCTCGTTCTTTGCGCAACTGCCGGGCGGCGGCTGGCTGCCGCCCGCGGTGACAAGCCAGCTGCTGCGCCGCTTTGGCCTGCCGCTAGTCGATACCCAGCTGGCCAGCGACTCCGCGACAGCGGCCAGGACCGCCGCCGAGCTCGGCGGCCCGGTAGTGATGAAGGCCAATGTCCCTGGCCTGCTGCACAAGACCGACGCCGGCGCGGTCCGGCTTGACCTGCGCAGCCCGCCCGACGCCGGGCGGGCGTTCGACGAGCTCGCCGCGAAGTTCGGGGACCAGCTCGCCGGGGTGCTCGTTCAGCCGATGATCACCGGCGGCGTCGAAGTGATCATCGGGGTAGTGCAAGAGCCGGTTTTCGGCCCGCTGGTGGTGTTCGGGCTCGGCGGGGTGGCCACCGAGGTGCTCGGCGATCACAGCGCCAGGCTCGCGCCGCTGACCGGCTCGGACGCGAACAGCATGATCCAATCGATCCGGGCCGCGCCGCTGCTGCTCGGGCACCGCGGTACTCCGGCGGTTGACCTGGCCGGGCTGACCGACACCCTGCTCCGGGTCTCGCGGCTTGCCGATGACCTGCCGGAAATAGCCGAGCTCGACCTCAACCCGGTGATCGCCCGGTCGGACGGCGTGTTCGCGGTAGACGCCCGCATCCGGGTCACCAGCCAGGCCGCCGCCGACCCGTTCCTCCGCCGCCTCCGCTGACCAGCGTCCCCGCCCCGCCCGCCGCCCGGCCCCGCGCCCCGCCCGGCCTCGCCACTTGCCCGGCTCCGCCACTCGCTGCCACTTCCGGCTCACCGCACCCGGCCTCGGCGCATCATCCGTCACGGCCGCCGAATCCGGCTCCCGCACCGGATTTCATCAGCGGTTAACTTTTGTCCGGTGATGGCCGAACGGATCTGAACCACTAAGCGAGTCTTGGGTGCTGCTGTGGCTGCTGTGGCTGGTGTTGCTGGTGGAACGGTGCCGACGGCCGACGGTCCCGGCCCGGCGCTGAAGCGTTAGCCCGCGCGGGGTTTACAGGTCCCAAACGCTGCCCTAGCATGATGTATGCGCTTACGTAAGCGCATACATCATAGGCGGCGGAGGATCAGGCGGATGCGCGTTACCCCGACGGTGTACGAGGTCGCGGAGCGCGCCAGCGTGTCGACTGCCACCGTGTCGAGAGTGCTGGCCGGCAGCGGCCGGGTGCTCCCGCCGACCAGGGAGCGTGTACTCGCCGCGGTGGCCGAACTCGGATACGTGCCGAGCGGGGCCGCGAAGGATCTCGCTGCCCGCCGGACCGGCGTGCTCGGATTGTGCTTCCCCGATCTCGTCGGGGACGAAGACATCAACCGTGGCGACGCGACCTACTGGTATGACGAGGTCATCCGCGGGATGGAGCGCGCCGCCCGGCGCAGCGGCAATGCGGTCCTCATCGCGGCCACTCATGAGAGCGACGACATCAACCTGGTGCTCGGCGTGGCCGGGCGGTGCGATGGGCTGGTCGTGCTCGCCCACACCGTGCCGGTCCGGATGCTTGCGCATATCGCGATGCGAATCCCGGTCGTGGTGCTTGCCGCGCAGCCGGAGCTGCACGGAGCCGGCCACCGGCTCGATCATCTGTCGGTCGCCAACGAGGCCGGCGCATACCAGGTCACCGCGCATCTGGCCGACTATCACGGTTACGAGAGCATCGGCTTCATCGCCGGCCCGCCGAATTCGCCCGACTCCGCGAGCCGGTTCGACGGCTTCCGCCGGGCGATGACCGAGCGCGGGCTAGGCCAGGACAGACCGGCCCAGCACCGGACAGCCCAGCACCGGACGGCCGCGGACCAGACAGCCCAGCACCAGACAGCCCAGCACCAGACAGCCGAGGACAGGACAGCCGTGGACCAGACAGCCCAGGGCCGGACAGCCGTGGACCAGACAGCCCAGGGCCGGACAGCCGCGGACCAGACAGCCCAGGGCCGGACAGCCGCGGACCGGACGGCCCAGGGCCGGACGGCCGGGTCCAGGACCGCCGGGCGCGGGATGACCGATCCGCGGCGGCCTGACGCGCACGGGGACTTCACCACCGACGGCGGCCGCCGGGCCGCCGCCGAGCTGCTGGCCGCCGACCGGGTGCCAAGGGCCCTGGTGTGCGCGAACGACCAGACTGCCATCGGCGTGATGCGGGAACTGCAGCACGCCGGGCTGCGGATACCCGAGGATGTCGCGCTCACCGGCTTCGACGGGATATCACTCGGCGAGCACCTGCGGCCCGGCATCACCACGGTCGTCCAGCCGATGCGCGAGCTAGGCGAGACCGCGGTGAACCTGATCAAGGAGCGCATCAGCCACCCGGACCTGCCGTCGCGGGCGCTGCAGCTGCCGGTCCGGATGGAGCTGCGCGGCAGCTGCGGCTGCGAGGAGCCGGACAGCCAGTTTGATTACCGGTCCAGAGGCGGGGGTAACGGGGCGGCGGCCAGCAGACGGGGCCGACTCAGGGGGCGACCTCAGGGGGCGACCGGCTCGGCGGAACCGGGGGCTGACCCGCCGGGCTAGCAACCAGAAGGAGGCTAGCCAGATGAGCGCCAACACGGAGCCCCGTCGCTGCCGGGCGGCCATCACGGCAGCTGCCGCTGCCGCGATGCTTGCCGTGGCCGGCTGCAGCAGCGCCGTGAATTCCGGGAGCGCGAGCACCGCGGGCACCGGATCGCTGACCATCGCGGTGGACAACGGATCACCGACGCTGCAGGACGATTTCAGCCCGTTCTCGCCGAACCAGCGCAGCGGAACGCCCTACATGTACGAGCCGCTCGAGTACGTGAACCCGCTGAACGGCGCGTACACCCCGTTCCTCGCGACCGGGCACAGCTTCTCCGGTAACAAGACGCTGCGGTTCACTATCCGCAGCGGGGTGCGGTGGAGCGACGGCAAGCCGCTGACCGCCGCCGACGTCGTCTTCACCTTCAGGCTGCTGAAACAGCACGCGGCGCTGGACAGCGCAGGCGCCTGGCAGCACCTGGCCTCGGTCACCGCCAGCGGTAACACCGTTACCTTCCGGTTCAGCTCTCCCGACGTCCCGTTCGCGCAGGCCATCGCCCAGACGCTGATCGTGCCGCAGCATGTCTGGTCCAAGATCGCCAACCCGGTGACGTTCACTAATCCGCACCCGGTCGTCTCCGGCCCGTACAAGCTGCAGTCCTTCAACCCGAACCAGTACGTGCTGACCAGGAACACCGACTGCTGGCAGGCCAGCCAGGCCAAGGTCGGCCAGCTCGTCTTCCCGGCGCTGACCGGCAACCAGAGCTCGCAGCTGGAGCTGTCCTCCGGCAGCTATAGCTGGGCCAGCGTGTTCGTGCCGGACATCCGGCACACCTGGGTAGCCAAGGACCCGGCACACAACAGGTTCTGGTTCCCGCCGGGCGGCACGATCGCGCTGTACCTCAACTTGGCCAAGGCCCCGTACAGTTCCCAGGCGTTCCGGCAGGCCCTCGCCGACGGCCTGAACAAGTCCGTCATCGCGCAGAAGGCCGAGGACGGGTACGTGCACCCCGCCAGCCAGAGCGGCCTGCTGCTGCCCGGCCTGCGGGCCTGGCTGGACCCGTCGCTGGCCGGCCAGGGGCAGGTTCCGTACCAGCCGAAGCGGGCGGCCGCGCTGTTCGCGCGAGCCGGCTACCACTTGGCCGGCCGGAAGCTGACCGGGCCAGCCGGGCAGGTCAAGATGACGATCATCACGCCCAGCGGCTTCACCGACTGGCTGCAGGGGGCGCAGGTCATCCAGCAGCAGCTCAGCAAACTGGGCATTACGGTGCAGATCCAGACCCCGCAGTACGCGGCCTACAACACCGACCTGCAGACCGGCCAGTTCGACGCGGCGATCGGCGCCTTCGGCGGCAGCGGCAACCCGTACCTCGACCTGAGCGGGCTGCTGAGCAGCTCGCTCACCGCCCCGGTCGGCAAGTCGGCCGCGAGCAACTTCGAGCGCTACAAGAACCCGGCGACCGACCGGCTGCTGACCGCGCTGCAGTCGACGACCAGCCCGGCGCGGCAGAAGCACGACGTGTACGCGCTGGAGCACGCCATGGTCACGCAGGTCCCGGTGGTCGCGCTGTTCTACGGCGCCACCTGGGGCGAGTACACCACGAAGAGCTTCACCGGCTGGCCGGACGCCGCGCACCCGTACGCGCCGCCGGCCCCGTACGGCTCGCCGCCGCCGGACCGGTCAACGCCGCTGATGATCATCACGCACCTGGCGGCGGGCTGACCGGCTTCTGCCACCAGCGACAAGGCCGCAGGCAGCAGGATCGAGAAGGGACTGGCCGGTGCCATATCTAGCCCGCCGGGCGGCGATGTTCGCGGCGACGCTGTGGGCGGCGATCACGCTGAACTTCCTCATCCCGCGGCTGATGCCCGGCTCGCCCGCCGATGCCGCGCTGGCCAAGTTCGCCGGCCAGGGCGGCATCACCCCGGCTCAGCGGCAGGCCGTGCAGGCCATGCTCGGCCTGCCGCACGGGAGCCTGATCTCCCAGTACGGGAGCTACCTGGCGGACATCGCCCGGTTCAGGTTCGGGGTCTCCTACACCTACTTCCCCGAGTCCGTCGCCAGCCTGATCGGCCAGGCGCTGCCGTGGACGCTGGTGCTGGTCGGCACGGCCACCGTGATCTCCTTCGCGGCCGGCACCCTGCTCGGCGTGCTCGCCGCCTGGCGCCGCGGCCGGGTGCTCGACGCGGTGGCCACCGTCGGGTCCTCGTTCACGGCCGCGTTCCCGTATTTCTGGACCGCGATGCTGCTGCTGTTCCTGTTCGGCTTCACGCTCGGCTGGTTCCCGATCAAGGGCGCGTACGGCGCGGCCACCTCGCCGCAGGCGAGCCTGCAGTTCATCGGCGACGCCGCCTACCACAGCGTGCTGCCCGCCCTCACGATCATCGCGTCGGTGCTCGGCGGCTGGGTGCTGAGCATGCGCAACAACATGATCAACACGCTCGGCGCGGACTACGTGACCTTCGCCGAGGCGAACGGGCTGCGCGGGCGCACCGTGGCGCTGCGGTACGCGGCGCGGAACGCGCTGCTGCCGAACATGACGCTGTTCGCGCTCGCCCTCGGGCTGGTGGTCAGCGGGTCGATCCTGACCGAGTACGTGTTCGGTTACCCGGGTGTCGGCTACCTGCTGGCGAACGCGATCTCCAACCGGGACTACCCGCTGCTGCAGGCCCTGTTCCTGGTCATCACCGTCAGCGTGCTCGTGGCCAACTTCCTGGTGGACTCGCTCTACGCCTGGCTCGACCCGAGGGTACGCCGATGACCGCCCCGCGCTCGCTCTCGCGGGCCGCCGGCCCGGCCGCGCCGGGAACGCCGCGCGCGGCGGTGGTCGCCGGCCGGGTGCTGGGCACGCTGTGGACCGACCGGAAGGCCAGGATCGGCCTCGTCGTGCTCGGCGCGCTGATCCTGGCGGCGCTGCTCGCGCCGGTCATCGCGCCGTACTCGCCCACCGACGCGAGCTTCGGCGAGGCGCTGCCGCCCGGCGGCGCGCACCTGCTCGGCACCACCGGCTCGGGCCAGGACACCCTCTCCCAGCTGCTGTGGGGCGCGCGGATCTCGCTTCTGGTCGGGTTCTGCGCAGGCGCGCTCGCCTCGGTCATCGGCGTCGTCGTCGGGCTGGTGGCCGGCTACCTGCCGGGCATCACGGACGACGTGCTGATGTTCGTGACGAACCTGGCGCTGGCGATTCCCGCGCTGCCGCTGATGATCGTGCTGGCGGTCTACCTGGCCGGCGGCGGCGTGCAGGTCATCATCGTGGTGATCACGGTGACGGCGTGGGCCACCGGGGCGCGGGTGATCCGGAGCCAGGCCGCCACCCTGCGCAGCCGGGACTTCATCTCGCTGGCCCAGTTCGGCGGCGAGCGGCTGCACCGCATCGTGTTCCGCGAGGTGCTGCCGAACATGACTTCGCTGGTGGCGGCCAACTTCTTCGCCGCGGCGACCGCCGCGGTGCTGGGCGAGGCCGGCCTGGAGTTCCTCGGCCTCGGCGACCCGACGACGGTGAGCTGGGGCACGATGCTCTACTGGGCGCAGAACTCGGGCGCGCTGCTCACCGGCCAGTGGGTGCTGGTGCTCGCCCCGGGGCTGTGCATCGCCCTGCTCGCGGCATCCCTGTCCCTGATCAACTTCGGCGTTGACGCGCTGTCCAACCCGACGCTGCGGGAGAAGTGATGACTCAGCCAGCGATGACCAGGCCAGTGACGGCCGGTCCGCTGCTGCGGGCCAGCGGCCTCAACGTCGTTTACCAGCCGGCCCGCGGCACCCGGATCTGGTCGGTCCGGGACGTGAGCATCGACCTGGCCGAAGGCGAGCTGGCCGGCCTCGTCGGCGAGTCCGGCTGCGGCAAGTCCACGCTCGGCTACGCGCTGACCCGCATGCTCCGGCCGCCGGCCCGGCTCGAGTCGGGCACGATCAGCTTCGCCGGCCAGGACCTGACGTCGCTGCGGGGCGAGGAACTGCGGCAGCGGCGCCGCGGCGGCTTCGCGCTCGTGCTGCAGAGCGGCATGAACGCGCTGAACCCGGTGCGCACGGTCGAGGCGCATTTCCACGACGTGCTGCGGGCGCACAAGGGCAGCACCGGGCCGGTCAAGGCGAGCCAGGTGCGGCGCCGCGCGACCGAGCTGCTGGACCGGGTGCAGCTGCCGGTGACGGCGCTGCGCCGCTACCCGCATGAGCTGTCCGGCGGCATGCGGCAGCGGGCCGCGATCGCGATCGCGCTGGCGCTGGATCCGCGGCTGGTCATCTTCGACGAGCCCACCACCGCGCTGGACGTCATCGTGGCCGATGCCGTGCTCGCGACGATCCGGGAACTGCAGGCCAGCGCGGGCTTCACCGCGCTGCTGATCAGCCACGACCTCGGGCTGGTGCTGCAGGCGACCGACCGGGTGCTGGTGATGTACGCCGGGCGGATCGTCGAGGACCAGCCGGCGGCCGGCCTGCTGGCCGGCGCCCGGCATCCGTACAGCCAGGCGCTGCTGCGCTGCTACGGGGACCCGCGGGCCGATGCGGTGCACATCGAGGGCATCCCGGGCTCGCCGCCGGACCTGTCCATGCCGCCGGGCGGCTGCGCGTTCGTGCCGCGCTGCCCGCTGAGCGAGCGGGTATGCGAGGAAACCGACCCCGGGCTTGTCCCGCTCGGCAGCGGGCGCGCCGCCTGCCACGTCGCAGCGAGGGAGGCGGCCGATGCCAGCCGATGACCGCAGCGGCAGCTGGGCAGCCGGCCGCACCAGGCACAACACAAAGCTGGATTACGGACCGGCCGCGGCCAGTGCTACGGCAGCAGCCGCCCGCCCGGGCGTGGCCCGCCTGGGCGCGGCCCGGCCAGCCGCCGCCGGCGGCGCCGCGGCGGACCGGACCCGGCCGGCGGCGGCCGGGCCGGCCTGGTGGTCGCCGGCGCCGGGAAGGTATACGCCCCCCGGCACCGCGGCGAGCCGCCGGTGACCGCCTTGCACGAGGTGTCGCTGACCCTGCCGCCCGGCGCCGCGGTCGGCCTGGTCGGCGCGAGCGGCAGCGGCAAGAGCACCCTGGCCAGGCTGATCACCGGCCTGGACCGGCCGAGCAGCGGCACCGTCAGCTTCGGCGGGCTGCGGGTGGACCGGCTGCGCCGCGGCGGCCTGCGGCAGTTCCGCAAGCACGTGCAGATGGTGTTCCAGGATCCCTACGCCGCGCTCAACCCGCTGCACACGATCGGCTACACACTGGCCCGGCCGGTCGCCAACTACCTGGACCTGGGCGGCAGCGAGGTCACCGAGCGGGTCCGCGAGCTGCTGGGCACCGTCGGGCTGACCCCGGCCCGGCAGTTCGAGGAGAAGCTGCCGCACCAGCTGTCCGGCGGCCAGCGCCAGCGCGTCATCATCGCGCACGCGCTGGCCAGCGAGCCGCAGCTGATCGTCGCCGACGAGCCCGTTTCCATGCTGGACGTGTCGCTGCGGGCGGGCGTGCTGCGGCTGCTCAACCGGCTCCGCGCGGAGCGCGGCGTCGGCCTGCTGTACATCACCCACGACCTGCTCAGCGCGCGGCTGGTCACCGACGACCTGCTAGTGCTCAACGCCGGCCGGGTAGTCGAGCGCGGGCCCACCCGGCAGGTGCTGCGGCAGCCGGCCGATCCCTACACCAGGCGGCTGCTGGCCGCGCTGCCGAATCCGTTCGCTCCCCGGCCGGCCCGGGATACGGCCGGCCGCACCGCCGCCGGGCCGGCCGCCGCCCCGGGCGCGCCGCCATCCGGCCGATCCCCCGCATCCGCTGACGGAGGCCAACGATGAGAATCCGGTTCACCCGCCGCGGCGCGCTGGCCGCGCCGCTGGGCACGGCGGCGGTTACCGCCGTTGCCGTGGCATTCGCCCCGGCCGCCAGCGCGTTCGCTGGCCAGCAGCGCTGGCCGGCTGACCAGGTCGGTCAGGTGGACGCCCGGTATCTGCGCGCCGAGCGGTTCTCGGTGGCCCCG
The DNA here is from genome assembly GCA_963786975.1 of uncultured Actinomycetes bacterium. Classification (GTDB taxonomy): domain Bacteria; phylum Actinomycetota; class Actinomycetes; order Streptosporangiales; family Streptosporangiaceae; genus Palsa-506. The sequence continues at coordinate 106,207 of CAWBBE010000004.1, forward strand.
GAGCACTAGCCAGCCCGCCACCCGGCCACCAGGCAAGCGCGGCGCGCCCGCCCGCCCGGGCGCGCCGCGCCGCGCCCGGCAGCCACTTTGCGAGAGGAGCACGAAATGACCGAGCCGGAACGGACCGCGGCGGCACGGGCCGACTGGCAGCAGCGCCTCGGCCCGCGCGGCGCGGCACCGCGCAGCCCGGCCCGCGGCAACGCGGACCGGAACGGCCCGGACCGGAGCGGCGCGGCGCAGGCCAGCCGCCCGCCGCAGCGCGGCTCGCTCGCCCCGCCGGCCGGCCTGCGGGCCACGCCGGGCCGCGGCCACGTGATGCTGGACTGGGAGCCGGTGCCCGGCGCGGCCGGCTACCTGGTGCACCGGGCCGCCCGGCCGCGCGGGCCGTACCAGCCGCTGGACCACGGCGGCGGCGACGTGCTGGCGGTCCCGGCCGGCCCGTACGCGGATACCGCGCTGACCGGGCCCGGGCCCGCCTACTACGCGGTGGCGGCGATGAGCAGCATCGCCGCCGCGGGGCCGCTGTCCGAGCCGGTCGCCGCGGCCCCGGACGAGCGGGCCACCGGGCGGGTCACCGTGACCGTCGGCCGCCGCGCCGTGCGCGAGCTGCCGCGGCCCTGGGAGCCGATGATCGGCTCCGAGCACCTCAGCCACCTGCTGCGCGAGGACACGGTCGGCGGCCGGGTGATCGGCCAGGAACTGCTCGGCGCGCTGCGGATCGCCCGCGACTGCTTCGGCATCCGCACGGTCCGCGCGCACGGCATTCTCGGCGACGAACTCGGCGTGTACCGGGAGGACGCGGCCGGCCGGCCGGTGCATGACTTCGCCGGGGTGTTCCGGGTCTACGACCTGCTGCTCGCGGCCGGGCTGCGCCCGGTCGTCGAGATCTCCTTCATGCCGCGCGACCTGGCCCGGGATCCGGGCCGGACGGTGTTCGGGTACCAGGCCGTGATCTCGCCGCCGAAGGACTGGGACCGCTGGGCAGGCCTGGTGCGGGATCTGGTCCGGCAGCTGATCGGCCGGTACGGCCAGGCCGAGGTGCTGGACAACTGGAGCTTCGAGGTGTGGAACGAGCCCAACCTCGACGTGTTCTGGTCCGGCACGCCGGAGGAGTACTTCCGGCTCTACGACATGACCGCGGCCGCGGTCCGCTCGGTGCACCCGGGCCTGCGGATCGGCGGGCCGGCCTCCGCGGCGAGCGGCTGGATCGAGGAGTTCCTCAGCCACCTGGACGCCTCCGGCGCCCCGCTGGATTTCCTGTCCACGCACACCTACGGGAATTCGCCGCTGGACCTGCGGCCCGCGCTGGACCGGCACGGCCGCGGGCAGCTGCCGATCTGGTGGACGGAGTGGGGCACCACCCCGACGCATTTCAACCGGGTCGGCGACACGGTCTTCGCGGCCGCGTTCCTGCTCCGCGGCATGCGGTCGGCACTCGGCCGGGTCGGCGCGCTGTCGCACTGGGTCGCCTCGGACCATTTCGAGGAACTTGGCCCGCCGGAAGAGCTCTTCCACGGCGGGTTCGGCCTGCTGTCCGTCGGGAACCTGCGCAAGCCGCGGTTCTGGGCGCTGGCCCTGCTGGCCCGGCTCGGCGGCACTGAGCTGGCCGTCGACATCGCCGGTGACGGCGCGTGGGGGCTGGTGGAGGCGCTCGCCGCCCGCGGCGAGCGCGGCCAGATCGGCGTCCTGGTCTGGAACTCCACCCTGGACCAGGCCAAGATGCACGGCGACCCGCTGCTTGAGCGCAAGATCCGGCTGCGGGTCGCCGCCGCTCGCGGTACCGCGTACACCGTCACGCATCACCGGATCGACGCGGCGCACTCCAACGTCGTGGCGGCCTGGGAGCGGATGCGCGGCACCGCTGACTGGCCGGACGCCCGCCAGTGGCAGCTGCTCCGGGAGGCGAACACGCTGGATGAGCTGACCCGGCCGGCCATCCACCCGGCCGGGACCGGCGAGCTGGAACTCGGCTTCAGCCTGCCGATGCCCGGCGTCTCCTATGTTGAGCTGTCACCAGGGTCTGGCAATCCGGCGTAGCAGGGCCCGCCCGGCCCCGGGCGCGGCCGGCCGCCAGGTCACCCCGGCAGCGCGGGACAAGCAGGCGCCAGCCCGGAGCCCGGCGCACCCGGCTGCCTGGATCGCTGCGCGCGGCACCGGGTAGCGCCATCGCCCGGTAGCGGGGCCTACTGAGGCCCGGCCAGGCCTAGTGCCCCGGCCACGTCCGCCAGCGCGGCCAGGTGATCATCTACGGTAGCCAGCCCGGCGCCCATGGTGTTCACCGACACGTGGCTGGCGCCGGCCTGGCGCCAGCCCGCCACCCGCTCGGCGACTCGCTCCGCGCCGCGCTCCCCCCAGCTGACCCGGCCTTCCATGCCGAGTTCGGCCGGGTCACGGCCGGCCTCGATCGCCGCCGCCTCGACCACCGACCTGGCCTCGTCCAGCCGGGGGCCCGGCGGCACCTGCGGGAACCAGCCGTCGGCCAGCCGGCCGGTGCGCCGGTAGGCGCGCGGGGACTGCCCGCCGAACCACACCGGGATCGGCCGCTGCACCGGGAGCGGCGCGAGGCCGGCGCCGGTCACCCGCTCGTAGCGGCCCGCGTGGGTGACCGCCCGCTCGGTCCACAGCCGCCGCAGCAGGCCCACCTGCTCGGTCATCCGGTCCCCGCGGTCGGCGAAGCTCTGGCCGAGCGCCTCGTACTCCACCGCGTTCCAGCCCAGGCCGACGCCGAGCCGGAACCGGCCGCCGGTCAGCAGGTCCACCTCAGCCGCCTGCTTGGCGACCAGCGCGGTCGGCCGCTGCGGCAAGATGATGATGCCGGTAACCAGCTCAAGGGACGTCAGCGCGGCCAGGTAGCCGAAAAGCACCAGCGGCTCATGGAACGTGGTGCTGATGTCATACGGGCCGTCCCAGCCCTGGTGCACTGCCGGGTCGGCGCCCAGCACATGGTCATAGGCCAGCAGGTGGCGGAACCCGAGTCCCGCCACCCCGATGGCATAGGCACGGACGGCGCCGGCATCGGCGCCGAGCTCAGTCTGCGGGAACACCACGCCGGTCTGCACGAGCACCTGTCTACCGCAAGACGCGCCGCACGGACAGGCCGGATCCGCCGCTAATCTGAGGCATATGCAATCGAGAGTGGAGTCCTGCCCGGTGGCTCCCGGGGAACCCGCGACCATGGATCTCACCGTGTGGCTGCCGGAGTCCGGCAACGGCCCGGGAGTGCTGCTGATCCAGGAGATATACGGGGTCAGTGACTACATCCGGGCGGTCGCCGAGGACCTGGCCGGGCTCGGCTACGTGGTCGCCGCCCCCGACCTGTTCTTCCGGATCAAGCCCGGTCACCAGGCCAGGCACGACGAGGCGGGCCTGGCCGAGTCGCTGGACGTCGGCTCCCGTTTCGACGCCGCCCAGGGCGTCGCCGACGCCACCGCCGCGCTGCACCACCTGGCCGCGCTGCCCGAGGTCACCGGCGGCACCGGCATCATCGGCTTCTGCCTCGGCGGCTCGATCGCCTACCTGGTCGCCGCGCAGGCCGAGGTGGACGCCGCGGCGGCCAGCCTCGGCGCCATGGTCTCCTTCTACGGCTCGCTGCTGCCCGACAACACCGACGCGATGGGGCAGATCCGCAGCCCGGCGCAGCTGCACTTCGGCGGCAGCGACCCGTATATCCCGCGGGACCAGGTCGCCAAGGTCGAGGCGGCCGCAGCCGGGCAGCCGCACGTGGAGATGCACGTCGAGGAAGACGCCGGGCACGCCTTCCACAACCGGATGGCGCCCATGTTCCACATGGCCGAGCCTGCCGCCCGGGCCTGGCGGCGCACCGAGGAGTTCCTGGCCCGGCACCTGCCCACCAGGGAGAAGGATTCATCGAGTTCCTGACCGATCTGCTGCCGGACACCGCGGACCCGGATTCGCTCTACGAGGCGTTCGCCGGCTGGACCGCGAAGCAAGGGATCACCCTGTACCCGGCGCAGGAAGAAGCCCTGATCGAGATCGTGTCGGGTGCCAACGTGATCCTCAGCACGCCGACCGGATCCGGCAAGAGCCTGGTTGCGGCCGGCGCGCATTTCGCCGCGCTCGCGCATGACTGGCGGACCTTCTACACGGCGCCGATCAAGGCCCTGGTCTCGGAGAAATTCTTCGCGCTCTGCGACATGTTCGGCCCGGCCAACGTCGGCATGATGACCGGCGACGCGAGCGTCAACGCCGCCGCGCCGATCATCTGCTGCACGGCCGAGATCCTGGCCAACATCGCGCTGCGGGACGGCGCGGCGGCGGACGCCGGCCAGGTCGTGATGGACGAGTTCCACTACTACGCGGACCCGGATCGCGGCTGGGCGTGGCAGGTGCCGCTGATCGAGCTGACCGGCGCGCAGTTCGTGCTGATGTCGGCGACGCTCGGCGATGTCGCCCGGTTCGAGGAGGATCTGGCCCGGCGCACCGGGCGGCCGACCGCCATCGTCCGCTCCACCGACCGGCCGGTGCCGCTGACCTTCTCGTACGCCATGACGCCGCTGCACGAGACCGTGCAGGAACTGCTCGCCACCCGCCAGGCGCCGGTCTACGTCGTGCACTTCACCCAGGCCGCCGCCATCGAACAGGCGCAGGCGCTGATGAGCATCAACGTCTGCAGCCGCGCGGAGAAGGACGCGATCGCCGAGCTGATCGGCAACTTCCGGTTCACCGCGGGCTTCGGCCGGACCTTGTCCCGGCTGGTCCGGCACGGCATCGGCGTGCACCATGCCGGGATGCTGCCCAAGTACCGGCGGCTGGTGGAGACCCTGGCGCAGGCCGGCCTGCTCAAGGTCATCTGCGGCACCGACACCCTCGGGGTCGGGATCAACGTGCCGATCCGCACCGTGGTGTTCACCGCGCTGTCCAAGTACGACGGGACCAGGACCCGGCTGCTGCAGGCCCGCGAGTTCCACCAGATCGCCGGCCGGGCCGGCCGGGCCGGGCATGACACGCTCGGCACCGTCGTGGTGCAGGCCCCGGAGCACGTGGTGGAGACCGAGAAGGCACTCGCGAAAGCCGGCGATGACCCGAAGAAGCGGCGCAAGGTGGTACGCAGGAAACCGCCGCCCGGCTTCGTCTCCTGGGGCAAGCCGACCTTCGAGCGGCTGGTCGCCGCCGAGCCGGAGCCGCTGAAGTCCAGTTTCGCCGTCAGCCACGCAATGCTGCTCAACGTGATCAGCCGCCCGGGCGACGCGTTCCAGTCGATGCGGCACCTGCTGACCGACAACGACGAGGACCCGGCGGCCCGGCGGCGGCACATCAGCCAGGCCATCGCGATCTACCGGGCGCTGCTGGCCGGCGGCGTGGTCGAGCGGCTGGCCGAGCCCGACTCCGATGGCCGCTCCGTACGGCTGACCGTCGACCTGCAGTTCGACTTCGCGCTGAACCAGCCGCTGTCGCCGCTCGCACTGGCCGCGATCGAGCTGCTCGACCGGGAATCCCCCGGCTATCCGCTGGACGTGCTCTCGGTCATCGAGGCCACCCTGGACGACCCGCGCCAGGTGCTGGCCGCGCAGCTGTTCAAGGCCCGCGGCCAGGCCGTCGAGGAGATGAAGGCGGCCGGGATCGAGTACGAGGAGCGGATGGAGCTGCTCTCCGACGTGACCTACCCGCGGCCGCTGGAAGATCTGCTGCAGGCCGCGTACGACATCTACCGGCAGGGACACCCGTGGGTGGCCGATCACCAGCTGGCGCCCAAGTCGGTAGCCCGGGACATGTACGAGCGCGCGATGACCTTCGTGCAGTACGTCGGCTTCTACGGCCTGATGCGGTCCGAGGGCCTGGTGCTGCGCTACCTCGCCGACGCCTACAAGGCGGTCAAGCAGACCGTGCCGGAGGAGGCCAGGACCGAGGAGCTGACCGACCTGATCGAGTGGCTCGGCGAGCTGGTCCGGCAGGTCGACTCCAGCCTGATCGACGAATGGGAACGGCTGCGCAACCCGGCCGCCGAGGCCGCCAGGCCCGCCCCGGCCGATGACCGGCCGCCCGCCGTCACCGGCAACCCGCGCGCGTTCCGGGTGCTGGTGCGCAACGCCCTGTTCCGCCGGGTCGAGCTGGCCGCGCTTCGCCGCTACCACGACCTCGGCGACCTGGACGCGGAGTCCGGCTGGGACGCCGCCGCCTGGGCCGCGGCGCTGCAGCCCTATTTCGACGAGCACGATGCGATCGGCACTGGCCCGGACGCCCGCGGCCCCGGGCTGCTGATCATCGACCAGCAGCCGGGCCAGTGGGCCGTCCGGCAGATCTTCGACGACCCGGCCGGGGATCACGACTGGGGCTTCAGCGTGATCGTCGATCTGCCCGCGTCCGCCGAGGCAGGCGAGGCCGTGCTGCGGGTAACGGCGGTCGGCCAGCTGTAGCACCCGGCGCGGGCTTACCGGCTGGCGGACGCGCGGGCCAGCCCGGCGGCGCCGGCCAGCCGAAGCTGGCCGGCGCCGGCCCCTCGCCGCTAGTAGGGCAGGAAGCAGATGCCCGCGTGACCGCCGACGCCGCCGCACTGGCTGGAGCCGAAGTCATTGTCGCTGGCGACCCACAGGCCCGCGCTGGTGACCAGCATGTCGTCCGCGCCGAGGCCGCGTGCCCGGGTCGGATTCCAGATGATCCCGCCGGACGGCGAGAGGCCGGCCATGCCGGGCGCGCTGACCGCGCCGGGCCCGGCGGCGTCACAGTCATGCCCGTTGTCGAACCACCGCTCGTGGCCGCCGAAGTAGGCCGTGTTGGTGTCGGCCGCGGTGGAGAACAGCGAGTCGCAGCCGGTGTAGTTGACCCACCGGTGCGCGACCGAGGACTGGCTGGCCGGGAAGGCGGCCGCCGCGTCGCACAGCCCGGTGCGGCCGGTGGCGCCGATCGGCCCGCCCAGCGGGTGGTAGCCGGTGGTCGCGATGTACACGGTGCCGTCGGCCGGCGACCAGGACGCGGCCTTGACGTAGAACGACTCGGAGTTGACGCAGGCCCCGTTGAATTCCGGCGACGTCCAGCCGGTCACCGCGGCGCTGCTGCCGGTCAGGCTCAGCATGAAGATCTGCTGCCGGTGCTGGCCGCCGACCGAGGTGAACACGCCCTCGACCAGGTCGAAGTTGCCGCTGTGGCTCAGCTGCTGGTTGTACGCCCTGGTCGCCTGGCCGCTGACGTAGTTGCCGGAGATGCCCAGGTGGACGAAGCCGTCGTCGTTGCCGGTGGTCGGGCTGAGGCTGACCAGGTACCGGTTGCCGCTGCCGTTGACCGAGGTGAAGTAGCCGCCGGTCAGCAGGTGACCGTGCGCCACCAGCATGGTCTCCACCTTGCCGTTGGCGCTGCGCGCGAAGGCCGAGTTGATCGCGCCGGTGGACGTGCTCACCTCGGCGATGTTCCTGGCGCTGCCGCCGTGCACCGAGCTGAACTGGCCGCCCAGGTAGGCGTTCTTGCAGCCGGTGCCGTTGAACGCGACGGTGTTGACGGTGCCGTTCACGTCCGGGTTCCACGACGTGATCTTGTATGGCGAGGTCGCGCTGAAGCTGAACGCGTTATGCCGGCTGTAGGTGGTGCTGCCCTGCTTGATCGACGTGAAGCTGCCGACCGCGTACATGGTGCCGCCGCATTGCACCAGCTGCCGGACCTGCTCGGTGCTGCCGGTCGGCGCGAGCTGGGGGGTTCCGCTGGCGGGATGCGTGGACACCGGCCCGCCTGCGGCGAGGGCCGGCCCGGCCAGCCCGAGCACGCTTGCCGCTACGGTGCCGGCCACCAGGCCGGCCCCGCAGCGCCGGATCCAGCGATTGAAGTGCATCTAATTCCCCCAGGAAGGAAGTCTGAGTTCCGGTCACGCTCCGCGCCGCGACCGCGAGCGGGGGGGCATTGCGCGGGCGGGCACAGCCGCGACAGAAGCCGCTTTGTACCGATATTTGATACTTCTATGCGCCAAGCTCGTGCGAGTCTACGGCAATGCCTCGGCGCAATGCTAGGCGCAGGCCGGCCCGGCGTACGGCGTTCGACGCATTCCCGCCGCACCCTGGAACCTGCTGCAGACCGCCTCGTGACCGGCTGAAGGCCGGTCTGGTACTCCTCGGCCTGACCGGATGAGGCCGGCCAAGTAAGTTCGGCATTCACCGCATCAACAGGAGAGCGCATGGTGATCCCGATCGCCGCCCGCGACGTCGCCGCTGGGGCCGGCGCGCTGCTCGTCGTCACCGCCGCGGTCAGCGTCATCGGCACCCTCATCGTGCCCAGGCCGATCGGCAGCTGGCTGACCAGGACGGTCGACCGTATGGTGAACGGCACGTTCCGGACGATCACCGGGCCGATATCCGACTACCGGCGGCGGGACCGTATTCTTGCCGCCCAGGCCGCCGCGATCCTGCTCTGCCAGCTGGGCGCCTGGCTCGGCATCTTCTTCGTCGGATACGCGCTGCTCGTCTGGCCGCTGACGACGAACATCACTACCGCGTTCAGCACCGACGGCCCGGCGCTGTGGGCATTCGGCTCGGCCGACGCGCACGGCGCGGTCGAGAAGGTGATCCTGGACACCGCGGCACTGACCGGCCTGGTCACCGTCACCCTGCAGATCGCCTACCTGCCGACCTTGTACTCGGCGTTCAACCGCAGGGAGAACGAGGTCGCGCTGCTGAACGCGCGGGCCGGCGTGCCGTCCTGGGGACCGGAACTGCTGGCCAGGACGCATTACGCGCTCGGCTCGGGCATGTCGACCGTGAACACGCTGCCGGACCTGTACGAGCGGTGGGAGCGATGGGCGGCGGACGTGGCGGAGAGTCACGCCACCTACCTGTCGCTGGTCCGGTTCCGCTCCCCCAAGCCGCTGTCTTCCTGGGTGACCGCGCTGCTCGCGGTGCTCGACTCCGCCGCGCTCTACCTCGCGCTGTCGCCCGAGGCCGCGCCGACCGTGGCGGCCCGGCTGTGCCTGCGCAGCGGCCTGCTGTGCTTCACCGAAGTGGCCGGGGCGATGGGCCTGGACGTCCCGGACGCGCCGGATCCGGACGCCGGGATCAGCCTCGGCTACCCGGACTTCCTGGACGCGGTCACCCGGATGGAGAAGGTTCACTTCCCGATCGAGCGCGATCCCGAGCAGGCCTGGCCGGATTTCGTCGGCTGGCGGGTCAACTACGAGCGGGCCGCCTATGCGGTGGCCGCGGCGGTGGACGCGGTGCCGTCGCTCTGGTCCGGCCCGCGGCGGCATCCCACCCTCCCGATTGCCCCGATCCGGCCGGCTCCGGGCAAGCCGCCCAAGTAGCCCCCAGGTTTCTTGATCACGGAGGATCCGGCTCGCTGGGACATGCCGGATCCTCCGTGATCAAGGAACCGGCCAGGCGGCGGTCAGGAAGGCGGCCAGCTCGGCTGCGGTCGGCGCGGTGGCCGGGCCGCGCCTGGTGACCGACAGCGCGGCGGCCGCGTTCGCGGTGCGCGCGGCGTCGATCTCGGCCGCGCCGCCGGCCAGCGCCGCGATGAACGTCCCGGCGTGGGCATCACCGGCGCCATTCGTGTCCACTGCGCCGACCCGGAATCCCGGCACGTGCACCGGGCCGGCGCTGGGCCGGCCGAGCCAGCACCCGGCCGGCCCGGCCCGGACCAGAACTCCGCGCTGGCCCGCCTGGCCGCCCGGCCGGTCTCGATGGCCGGCCCGGATCCGGGGCGCGCCCTGGCCCGCCGCGGGCGGGCCGGCCGCGAGCCGCCCGGCCCTGGCCGCGAGCGCGCTGGCGGCGGCGGCCGGGTCGGCGTGGCCGGTCAGCCGCTCGGCCTCGGCGGCGTTGCAGGTCCACCAGCCGGCCCTGGCGATGACCGTGTCGATCGCCGCCGCCGGTATCAGGTGCACGAGCGGGCCGGGGTCGGCGAAGACAGCGGTGGCGGCGGGCAGCCGGCCGAGCCAGTCCAGCAGCGCGGCCCGGTTGCCGGGGTGCACGAGCCCGTAGCCGGACAGGTAGACCGCGTCGCCGGGGCCGGCCTGGACCCCGGCCAGGTCGGCGCCGGTCATCGCGGCCTCGGCGCCGGGGCTGGTGACGAACGTGCGCTCCCCGGCCGCGTCCACCAAGGCGACCACGAACCCGGTGTCGGTGCCCGGCTTCGGCCGCTGCAGCACCTCGATGTGCTCCCGGTCGAGCGCGGCGCGGGCCGCCGCGGCGAACGGGCCGCTGCCGAGCGAGCCCGCGTAGGCGGCCCGCAGTCCCTGCCGGGCCGCGGCGGCCAGCACGTTGAAGCCGCCGCCGGCGGTCATGTCCGTCCCGGTCGCCAGCACGTCGCCGCCGCGCACCGGCAGCGCGGGCACGTCGAGCACGATGTCGATGACCACGTTGCCCAGGAGCAGCAACCGCGAGAACCGGGGCGTCATGTGGCCGGCCGCCCGGTCGCGCCGGGCCCGGCCGTGGCGGGCCCGGCCGTGGTGGCCCGGACCTGCAGCAGGGCGGCCGCGAGGTCGTCCAGCCGCAGCCCGTTGACTTCGGCCACGGTGGCCCGGGCCGCGGCGGGGAAGCCGCCGGCCCGTGGCACGCGCCGCCGATGGCGCCGGCCATCGCCGCGATCGTGTCGCAGTCGCCGCCCGCCGAGGCGGCGATCCGGCACGCCAGCCACGGATCGTCCGGGCTGGCCGCCAGCACGGCGAACGCGGCAGGCACCGATTCCTGCGCCGCCAGGCTGGTGCCGACCAGCGCGTACACCGCGTCGATCACGGCGCCGGCGTCCGGCCCGCCCGGCCAGGCCAGTTCCGCGGTCAGCCCGGTCGCCCAGGTGATCCGCGCCGCCACGTCCGCGGCGGCTACCCAGTGCCCGCGCCGCGCGGCGCGCCGGGCGGCGGTGACCGCGAGCCCGGTGGCTTCCCGGACCGTGGCCCCGTCGACGCCGGCGCTGACGGCCGCCGCGACGGCGGCTGCCCCGGCCAGGGCGACGCCGGTGTTGTGCGTGGCCAGGCTGGCCTCGACCACCCGGTCGACCAGGCCGCCGAGGTCGGCCGACGGCGCGGCGATGCCGACCGGGGTGATCCGCATCGCGGCGCCGTTGGTGACACCGGACCGGCCCGCCTGGCCGATGTCCGCCCCGCCGAGCAGCGCGCTGATCGCCCGCTTCGTGGACGGGCCGAGCAGGTCCAGCGACCCGCGGGCGCGCATCGACTGTTCCCAGCCGAGCAGCCTCCGGGCGAACTCGGCGGCGTCGACCTTGCCGCCGCAGTCAATAACGAGCCCGGCGAGCAGGACGGCCTGCTCGGTGTCGTCGGTGACCGTGCCGGCCGGCCTCCCGGCCGCGATCGGGTGGCCGGGCGGGGCCGGCTCGAAGGCCGTCAGCAGCGGGCCGTAGCTGGCCTCGATCTGGTCCCGCGGCAGCGACTGGGTGGGCATCCCGAGCGCGTCCCCGATCGCCAGCCCGTACAGCGCCCCCGCCGCGCGGCTGCCTGCCGTCAAGGAGTCGCCCGGGTCCATCGCCGGGCCGGCCGCCCAGCCAGCCACGCTGGCCCGCTAGTCCGCACCGGCCTCTTCCAGGATCTCGTTCAGGCTGACTACCTCGATCAGCGGGGCGTAGAGCCGGAGGATCTCCAGTGCCTGCAGGTGGCTCTCGTCGTTGACGCCGGCGCAGGCGTTGGCCACGACCCGCACCGCGACGCCGGCATCGGCGGCGGCCACGGCGGTGGACAGCACGCAGCAGTCGGTCGACACCCCGGCGAGCACCAGCTCGCCAGCGCCGTCGCCCGCGCCGCCGCTGACGCCCGCGCCGCCGCCGACGAGGCAGGCCAGTTCCGGGCCCCATTTGCTGAACGTCGCGGCGTCCAGCGTCCGGCCCGCCTCCCCGGCGAACTCGTCCACCAGCTGGTAGATCCGGGCATCGGGCGGCTGCAGCGCGAACGGCCACTGCTGGTAGTACCGCCGCCAGGCGCCGGCGGCCTGGCCGGCGCGATGAACCTGGTGAAGATCACTCGCGGCCGGTACGCGTCGACCAGCCGCCGGACCGGGCCCTGTATCCGGCTGAACCGCGGCGCGAACCAGTCGCTGCCCGGCTCGCCGAACACCCGCTGCATGTCGATGACGGCCAGCAGCGGCCGGGTCGGCTGCCCGGCCACGTCCGGAGTGACCTCAGCGGCGGCCGCTGCCATCACGCCGAGTTCGGCGCGAGGACCGGCGCCGACTCCTGGGCCCGCACGGCCGGCGGGCTGAACACCAGCGTCACCACGAAGCCGATCGCCAGCGCGACGAGCACGCCGAGGTTGGCGAACGCCCAGGCGCCGTCCTTGCCGCCGAGCCCGACCGGCCCGAGCAGGTAGCCCTGCCAGCTAAGCCAGCTGGCCGCGGTGCTCGTCACCAGGCCCCAGCCGATGGCCGTGCTGACCACCACGATCCCGATCGGCAGCAGCCGGACGTCGCCGTAACGGCCGGCCGGCGAGTAAAGCTCGGCCTCGGCGTAGTCCTGGCGGCGCAGCGCGATGTCCGCGAGCATGATGCCGCACCAGGCGGCGATCGGAACGCCGAGCGTGATCAGGAAGCCCTCGAACTGGCCGAGGAAGTTCCCGGCGATGAACACCACGTAGATCGTCCCGAGGACCATGATCGTGCCGTCGATCAGGGCCGCCACGTAGCGCGGCACCGGCACGCCGAGCGTGAGCATGGCCAGGCCGGATGAGTAGATGTCCAGCACCGCCCCGCCGACCAGCCCGAGCACCGCCACGATCACGAACGGGATCAGGAACCAGGTCGGCAGCAGGGCCGCCAGCGCCCCGATCGGATCGAGGCCGATCGCCTTGCTGAGGCTGGCCGAAGAGCCGGCCAGCAGCAGCCCGAAGAGCAGCAGGAAGATCGGCGCCACCGACGAGCCGAACGTCGTCCAGCCGATCACGCCGCGGCCCGAGGACCTCCGCGGCAGGTAACGCGAGTAGTCGGCCGCCGGCGTTGACCCAGCCGAGCCCGAAGCCGGTCATCGTGAACACCAGCGCGCCGATGAGGTTCTCGGTCGAGCCGGACGGGATGGCCGACACGGTACTCCAGTGGATCTTGTCCGCGACCAGCACGACGAAGACCACCGTGAGCACGGCTGTCACCACGGTGATGACGGTCTGCATGCGCATGATCAAGTCGAAGCCCATCACGCCGCCGGCGATGGTCAGCGCGGTCACCACGATCAGCGCGATGACCTTCGTGGCCGTGCCGCCGCCCCAGCCGAGCCGGTCGAACACGGTCGCGGTGGCCAGCGTGGCCAGGATGATCAGCACGGTCTCCCAGCCGACCGTGAGCAGCCAGGAGATCGCGGACGGCAGCTTGTTGCCGCGCACCCCGAAGGCCGCCCGGCCGAGCACCATGGTCGGCATCGAGCCGCGCTTGCCGGCCACCGCGATGAACCCGCAGAGCAGGAACGAGATCACGATGCCGACCAGCCCGGCGGCGGCCGCCTGCCAGAACGAGATGCCGAAGCCAAGCTCGAACGCGCCGTAGCTGATGCCGAGCACCGAGACGTTCGCGGCGAACCAGGGCCAGAACAGGTCCCGCGGGCTGCCCTTGCGCTGCGCGTCGGTGATCACGTTGATCCCGTTCGCCTCGATCTGCAGCGGATGCAGTTCCGCGGTGCCACCAGCGGTGCCGTCTGCCGCGCGCTGACTGTCAACCATGGCGAGCCCCTTCGTCCTGCACGGTGCCTGGCGTTCCGCACGGATCGCGCTGCCGGGAATCAACGTGATCAGGCCGGCGCCTGTTCCGTCCCGGGCCGAGCCTTCTCGGCGCACGTTGCCCTACTTGCCCAGGATCGCCGGGTACCACGCCATGCCGCCGGTCAGACCGCCGCCCTGGCTGGCCCGGCGCGGCCGCCGCGCTTGTGCGATCCTTGAGCCAGACGCACCCAGCCAGCCGGGAGTGACCGTTCATGACCCTTAGCTGGCCGCTCGAACAGCAAGGATCGACCGGCGAGAACGTGCGCGGCGTGCCGCGCTGCAGGCGGTGAATGCGCTTTTCACCCGGACGTGGCAGGCCGCCGACGGATGGAGCTTCGACCATTGTGAGGCTGCCGCGGGCTCCTTCTTCTGCACCTGGCGCCGGCCCGGCTAGCAACTGGTCCTCGCGGGCAATGACAACACCGGGGCGCCGTTCTATTTCGTCAATGCGGTAACTTTCGAACCGTAACCGGCTCAGTTAGCTGAACGGCAGTAATCCAGGGCCGGCTATAGCGCGAATGGCGGCGCTGCGTCGAGAGCCTCGATCGTCCGGGCGAAGGCAAGGATCTGCCCGTACATCAGCTGCTTGTCGATCTTGTCCAGGTCCAGCAGCTGCGGCTGCTGCGCGTCGCCGGCTTGCAGCAGGTAGCTGGGCAGCGGGCAGAGCGAGACCGTGCCGAGCCCGGCGGCGTACAGCGGTGCTCCCTCGCCGAGATAAAGCGGGATCGCGCCGGGCCGCACGGTGGCCACCGGATAGTCCGGCCAGCCGCTGGCGCTGACCGCCCGGACCGCGGCCAGGTACGCGGCCTGCTCGGCGTTGGCCAGGCTGAGGATGTTCCGCGGCATCGTGTAGGTGGTGCCCCATTCGGCACCGCCGGTGGGTGCGTACCGGCCGGTCACCGGGTCGGCTGCCCACATCGTGGCACCGAGGTGCTCGACGGTGACCCCGAGCGCGGCGGCCTGGTAGATGCCCGGGTGGTCGAGCATCCACACGCTGATCGCGTCGCTGCCCACCTCGGCCCGCTGCGGGTCCGGGATGGCCCGGGTGAACTGCGGCAGCTGGAAATGCCCGGTGACCAGGGCGAAATACATGTCGTGGCGGCGCGAGCCGAGCCCGGCCAGATGCCTGGCCAGCGCGACCAGCCCGAGCCCGCCGTTCTCCTCGATGGCATTCGGCCCGTCGGTGTGGGTGTTGATGATGATGTTCTGGCCGGTGTTCCCCGAGCCTTTCAGCCAGCCCCAGACCGTCTCGGTCGCGGCGCCCGCGGTGACGTCCGCGGTCAGCACGAGCGTCGCGGTCGCCTGGCCGCTGGCGGCGAGCCCGGCCAGCCGGGTGCCGGCCGAGTCGCCGACCCAGACCGCCGGGCAGCCGGGGTCGGCAGCGGTCGCCAGGCCGGATGCCGCCGGATAAGGCGTGGTAAACGGGTTGTACTGGTTGACCACCTCGTCGTCCGGCAGCCCGGTCCAGGCGCAGACCACGCCGAGCACCCCGGCTTTCCTCGCGTCCAGCAGCGGAACCGGATCGAGGATGCCCTGCCAGGCCGGATGGGTAACCGCGGCCGCGTACGCCGTGTAGTCCGCGGCCGCCTGCGCGGAGGTCCTGCCCGGCTGATAGCCGCCGGTGGCGACCTGGCCGCTGTCCAGCGAGAACACCGGCGGCTGGGTCCGCACCAGGGCGATCCCGCCGCGGGCCGGCGCCCAGAATGCCGCGGTGTAGCCGGAGCCCGGCGACAGGGCGCCGGCCGGCGGGACGACGCCGAGGTCGACCAGATTGCCGGTGATGCCGCCGGCAGGCGTCTGGCCGGAATAGGGAAAGTAATACGTGAGCGGAACCGGGCCGGACTTGCCGGCGGCCGCCGGGGCATCAACCCGGAGGCTGAAATCACGCGCCAGCCAGCGGTTGAAGGTCAGCCGGTCGGTCCGCAGGGTGAACCCGGGCACCCTGGACAGGCGCTCGGCGAGCCAGTCCACGTAGGCGGCGTGACCGCTGCTGCCGGTGTAGCGGGTACCGAACCGGACAAGCTGGTTTTCCCACTGCCACACCTCGGCCAGGCTGGGCAGGCCGCCGGACGGCGGCGCCGCGGCACCGAGCCTGGCCGCCGAGGCCGGCCGGGCGGCTACCGACGCGGCCAGCGCACCCGCGCCGGCCGCTCCCGCCGCGCCGGCCAGGAACCTGCGTCTCGGTAAGCCGGCCCGCCGGGCCGCGCCGTCGTCCCGGGCGGCACCCTGGTCGCTGGTCTTCATGGTCACGCTCGCTCGTCATCGGGGCCGGCGGCCGGGGCCGCAGACCGGCCCGGGACCTACCGTATGTGCTGACTGCGGACGTGTCAGGCGTAATGCCCACCCGGGCCGTCAGCCGACGTGAACGTGATATGTGCCGCCATGCCGGGCGAGGTACTCCCGGCCGATCTCCTCGGCCTCGGCCTGAGTCGCGTACCCGATCGCCCGGCCGATGTCCATGGCCGGCCGGCCAGCGGGCGTCCAGGTCACCATCCACGGGCCGCCCTGCGCTCCGGCGAGCCGCCGGGTGACTTCGTGGTTGACGGCGTCGTGCAGGTCAGTTGCCGCCCGGGTGCCCACCGGCAGCAGGGCCTGCCGGTAATAGTCGTCGGTGTCGACGCTGTCATCGAGTTCGTCCCATGAAGAAACCTCACGGGGGACCTGCCCGCTGTCCTGATCCTGCTTGATCATGGCCATGATGACGTCGGCGTAGCGCTGCACGTCTGCGGTGTTTACCATCAGCCTGCCTCCTTCGGCCTGCCTCAGCCAGCAGTGCTCAGGCGCATCCGCGAACGCTTTAGCACCAGCACGCCGGCATGATTAACGGCAGTTCCCGGAACCATTGTGGCGGCGCGGGGCCAGCCGCCGGCAGGGCAATTGGGCCCCGCATCCGCGGGACCTCCGTCACCAGCGGCAACGGGCCGCCTGTCCCGGCCAGATCATTCCCGGCCAGATCATTCTTAGCCGGATCGGCATTCCGTTGCCCGGGCCGTCCGCTGAGCGTATGGTCGGAGCAACTGGCCTGACCGGCGGCGCGGTCGCAGCCCGGCGGTCCAGGGACGTCGCTCTGGCCCTTGGTGACGTATTCGAGTTACCTAGGGAACTGATGAGCGTCCTGCGCACGATGCTGGCCGGAAAGCTCGCGCCCGCCATGCTGGCCAGCCCGGATCAGGCGGCGGGCGCCGCGGCGCCGGGTACCTTCCGGGTGGAACTGCCCGGCCGCGGCACGACGCGAGTGTGGGACTGCCCCGGCCCGGCCGGCGCCGAGACGCTGATGCTGATCCACGGCGTGACGTTCACGGCCGAGCTCAACTGGGGAATGCTGTTCGCGCCGCTCGCGCGGCATTTCCGGGTCGTCGCCGCCGACCTGCGCGGCCACGGCGACGGCGGCAGCGCCGGGGCGCGGTTCCGGCTGGCCGATTGCGCGGACGATTTAGCCGCGCTGGCCGGGGTCCTCGGCATCCGCCGGTTCACCGCGGTCGGCTATTCCATGGGCGGAATGGTGGCCCAGCTGCTGTACCGGCGGCACGCCCGGCTGCTGTCCGGCCTGGTGCTGTGCTCGACCGCGGGCAGCGGCCGGGGGTCGCCGGCCGAGAAAATGGCTGCTCTCGCGCTGCCCGCGATGGCCGCCGCGGCGCGCTGGAACCCGGTTCTCCGGCTGGCCGGTGCCGAGGTCCCCGGGCTGATGCTGCTGGGCAAGGTCGACGATCCGGCCACCGCAGCCTGGGCCCGTGCCCAGCTGCGCCGTACCTCGCTCGCCGCCGCCGTGGCGGCCGTCCAGGCCGTCAGCGAGTTCAGCTCGGACACCTGGATCGGCCAGGTCGACGTCCCCGCCGCGGTCGTCGTCACGACCCGGGACCGGATCGTGCCGGCCAGCCGCCAGCTGAAGCTGGCCAGCGCGATCCCGGGCGCATCGGTGCACCGGGTGGACGCCGATCACGGGATTCTGCGTCACCGCGCCGCAGTTGTATGCCAGCGTGCTGCTCGACGCGTGCTGGTCGGTCGTCGCGGCCGGCCGGGGCAGTGCGCGCGGCCACGGCCAGCCCGGCGGGGCTGCCCCGGTGGCCGCGGCCCGCTGAAACCGCCCTGGGTGCCCGCGCCAGGCCGGGTCCGTCAGCCCGGAGCCTGCACCGGCGTGTGGCCGGTCATGATGTACCCGCTGCCCAGCGCGAGCTCGCGGACGCTGACCTCCTCGACCAGCTGCTCGAGATGGCGCCACGGCCGGCGGAAGCCCTTGAAGCTCCGTACGTAGGGGGCGTGCATGATCGTCAGCGGCACGTTGATGGCGGCCAGCGCGGGCGCGGCCCACTTGCCGCCGCCGGCCGCCACGTACGCCCCGGGACGGAGCCTGCCGAGGATGTTCCGCAGCGCCTCGGGGGACTGCATGATGTCATGCACCGCGCAGAACAACGCGGCGTCCGCGGTGACCTCGATCTGCGCGTCCTCGGCCGGCGCCTGCACGACCGTGACGTTGTCCCAGCCTTCGGCCGCGACGCGCTCGCGGGCTACCTCGGCCATCTCCGGCGACTCCTCGATGCCGACGATGGCGCCGCCGGGGCCTACCTTCTCCTGCAGCAGGCCGCTGCACAGCCCGGTGCCGCAGCCCACGTCGAGCACCACCTGCCCGGCGCGGACCGGGAGCGCGTCGACGACGGCCCGGCGGTAGCTCTGGCAGGCGCCTGTCTTCCGGCTGTAGGAGCGGGCCTGCTCGCGGTAGGCCGGCCGGGGCGCGGCGCGCCGGGCCGGCGGCCGGCCGGACGCCGGCGAAGTGGATGCTCTGCTCATGTCACTCATCCCTTAATCCCGCCTTGCGGCGAAAGTTGCATTCCTTCAGATGTGCCCTGTCACGCTATTGGTAGCAGCTTCAAGCTACCCGAGGATGACGTTTTTCATGTCAACGGAATGTAAATTATGATGACCATCATTAAATGTTCATTAAGCGCCGGGAAGACCGCGATGATGCTGCGGTGGCGGCAGGTAGGAATGCTAATTGATGAAAGCGCAATCGTTGCCTGGCCAGGTGCGGGCCCGGTGACCGCTGAGGCGGGACGCCGGCCCCGGGACAAGGCCGCTGACCCGGCCGCCGGTAGCCGAACGCCGCTCGCCGGTACCTCGCTGACCAGGTGAGTTTACTGCCGCGGCAGACCGCCACGGCACGCCGCCGACCCGGCGCGCGATCCGGCCGGGCACCCGGTCCGGTCAGCGCCGGGAGGGACGGGCGGTCACGGCAGCAGGGCCAGCTTGCCGGTGACCCGCCGTCCGGCCAGCCGGGTCAGTGCCTCGGCGGCGCGTTCGAGCGGGTACGTCGCCGGCGTGACCGGGTGCAGCCGCCCGGCCGCCACGCTGTCCAGCAGCCCGGCCACCAGCGCCTGGTTGCCTGCCGGATCCCGGCGGGACCACGCGCCCCAGTCGATCCCGACCAGCGTGCGATTCTCCAGCAGCACCCGATTAAGCGGCAGCCGCGGGATGGCGCCGCCCGCGAAGCCGACGACCAGGTAACGGCCGCAATCGCGCAGGCTGCGCAGCGCGGGCTCGGCGAACCGGTCACCGACCGGGTCGACCACCAGGTCGGCGCCGGCGCCGGTGAGCGCCCGCACCCGGGCCCGCAGATCCTCGGCCTGGTAATCGATCACCGCCTCCGCCCCGGCGCTGATCGCCGCCGCCCGCTTGGGCTGGCTGGAGGCGGCCGCGATCACCCGCGCGCCGAGCGAGCTGGCTACGTCGACGGCGGCCAGGCCGACCCCGCCGCCGGCCCCGAGCACGAGCACCCACTCGCCCGGCCGCAGGGTGGCCCGCCTGGTCAGGGCGAACAGGATCGTCGCGTAGCTTTCCACCGCGGTCGCCGCCACCTCGTACCGCACCGCGTCCGGCAGCGGCACGATCGCCTGAGCGGGCAGCACCCGGTGGCTGGCATAGCCGCCGAGGGCGAGCGAGCAGCCCACCACCCGGCGCCCGGCCGGCCAGCCGGGCACGCCATCGCCGGCCCCGAGCACCTGGCCGGCCACGGTCAGGCCGGGCGTGAACGGCAGCGGCGGCTTCAGCTGGTAGGACCCGCCGACGATGAGCCCGTCGACGAAGCTGACGCCCGCGGCCCGGACGCCGACCAGCACCTCGCCCGGACCCGGCCGCGGATCGGGCGCATCCTCGACTATCAGCCGGTCCGGCGCGCCGAACTCCCGGCAGACAATGCGGCGCATCTCATCTCCTGGTTACTCGGCGGCGCCAGCTCCAGGCTAGCCACCGGTACGCACGCCCGGCCGAGCCGGTCCAGCGCGCGGCAGACCGCCTTGGGCACGGCAGACCGCCTTGGGCATGGCCGCGCTGCGGTGAATCCGGGAGTCAGCGCCGGGCCGGCGCCAGCTTCTCGGTGATTTCCCCGGCCGCATGCTGCCGCAGCGGCTTGCGCATGACGAATGTATCCAGCGGCGAGTAGCGGGCGGAGCCGGCCGCCGCGCCGTAGTGCGTGACGGTAATGGAGGTGGTGCCGCCGCGCTCGGCGGGTTCCAGGTCGAACGACGCGAACCCGTACGGGGTCGACGTATCCCGGTAGGCGGACCAGGGGGCCGGCTCGGTCGTGATGATGCTGGCCCGCTGGTGCTGCGGATCTCCCGGTCCGACGCCGGTGATCAGCACCCCGTCGCGCGGCCGGCCGAAGCGGCCGGCCGGGGTCGGCGCGGGGTGGCCGCCGCCGCCGATGATCATGTGCACGGTGCCGTCCCTGGTGTCGATCTCGGCCGGGTCGCTGCCTCGCGGCGCCGGGGTCAGCAGCGCGGCGCCGGGCAGCGTGCCGCGCACCGGGAAGGTCCGCTCGAAATGGTGCTCGTGCCCGGCTACCACCAGGTCGACGCCGTAGCGGTCGAACAGCGGCAGGAACTGCTGCCTGATGCCGAGATCCGCGCCGTTGAAGTGCGCCGACGACATCGCTACCTGGTGCATGCAGACCACGATCCAGTCGATCCCGCGGTCCCCGCTGGCCGCGGTGAGCTCGCTTTCCAGCCAGGCCCGCTGCAGCCCCTGGCTGTACCCGCTGATGTACGGGTTGTCGTCGCGGGCCCGGTAGCCGGGCACGTTGTCGCGGCGCAGTCCGCTGAACCCGCCGTCCTGCAGGCAGATGTCGTCGTTGTGCAGCGAGATCACCCGGACCGGACCGACGGTGAACGCGTACCAGTGGCCGGCGAACGGGGCGGAGCCGTTGCCGGGCAGCTCGAACCTGGTCTGGTAGGCGAGGTAGCCCTGCGGCCCGTTGCCGACCTCGTTCTCGTGGTTGCCCGCGGCCGGCATCCACGGCCGGTACCGGGCCGAGCGCATGTTGTTGGTGAAGAACGAGGTCCAGGTGGCAACCGGGGCATCGCTGATGTTGGCGTAGCAGAGGTCGCCGTTCATCAGGTGGAACAGCGGGTCGAGCGCGTCCACCGCGTCGACGATGTAGCCGGCGTTCGGCGAGGCCGGGCCGCGGCCGCGGCCGACCGGGGCGGGCACCGACTGGTCGCCGAAGCTGGTGAACCGGAAGCCCCTGGACCGGCCGCGCGGCCCGGTGCGGAACATCCCGGCCACCGGCGGCGCCCCGTCGTGCAGCACCTCGTAGACGAAGAAGGTGTCGGCCGGCAGGTGATCGAGCCGCGCGTGGTAGGTGAACACGGTCTCGCCGGTCAGTGCCTCGGTGTAGACCCGCTCCTGGGCCGGGATCTCGGCGCCGAAGCCGGGCCCTGGCCGGCCGAGCTTCAGCCGCGGCCTGGCTGCCGCGGCCGGGGCGGCCCAGGACACCACGGCCTGGCTGGCCGCGTCCGCGCCGAACTGCACGTGCACCTGGCCGGGCGGCGTCGCGCCGGCCCGGCCGGGCCGGCGGAGCAGCGACGGCGCGCCACTGGCGCCGGCCCGGCCGGCGCACGTCCGGGTGCCATGCGCACCATGATCGGCGGCGTCCGTTCCGCCCAGGTGAACGCCGCCGGTCCGGGCCGTGAAACTTGCCCCGCCCGCAGGCAGGATGGCGAGCATGGAATTGCCTGCGCGCAGCGAGATCGTGGTCATCGGCGGCGGCGTGGTCGGCTGCAGCATCGCCTACCAGCTGGCCCGGCGGGGCAAGACCGACGTGACCGTGCTGGAGCGCCGCAGGCTGACCGAGGGCAGTACCTGGCACGCGGCCGGGCTGGTCGGCCAGCTGCGCGGCTCGGCCAGCCTGACCCGGCTGATGCGGTTGAGCACGGCGACCTACCAGAACCTGGAGCGGGAAACCGGCTACCCGACCGGCTGGCGGCCGGTCGGCAGCATCCGGGTCGCGGCCAGCGACGATCGCTGGACGGAGCTCCGGCGCCTGGTGACCGCGGCCGCCGCCTCCGGCTTCGAGGCCAGCCTGATCTCGCCGGCCGAGGCCGGCGGCTCTTCCCGCTGCTGCGCACCGACGGCATCCGCGGCGCGGCCTGGGTGCCGTCGGACGGCCACGCCGACCCCAGCCAGCTCACCCAGTCCTTCGCGGCCGGCGCGCGGGCCGCCGGCGCCCGGATCATCCAGCACTGCCGGGTAACCAGCCTGATCATTAACGGGCCGAGCGTGGCAGCTGTCGGCACCGAGCTCGGCCAGATCGAGTGCGACGTTGTCGTCAACGCAACCGGGATGTGGGGAGCCGAGACCGCACGGCTGGCCGGCGCGGACGTAGCCGTCGGGGCGGTCGAGCACCAGTACGTGGTCACCGAGCGGATC
Source organism: uncultured Actinomycetes bacterium (assembly GCA_963786975.1). Classification (GTDB taxonomy): domain Bacteria; phylum Actinomycetota; class Actinomycetes; order Streptosporangiales; family Streptosporangiaceae; genus Palsa-506. The sequence continues at coordinate 128,522 of CAWBBE010000004.1, forward strand.
GACGGCCTGCCCGCGGACCTGCCCACGCTCCGCGATCCGGACGGCCGGATCTACGTCAAGCCGGAGGCGGGCGGGCTGGCGATCGGCGGCTGGGAGGACGGCACCCGGGCGCCGTGGCGCGGTCATTCCGGCTGACCTGGGACCCGAGCTGCTGCCGCCGGATCACGACCGGTTCGGGCCGCTGGCCGGGGCCGCCGCGGAGCGGATCCCGGTCACCGCTGACCTCGGCATCAGGACCTGGGTGAACGGGCCGATCCCGTTCTCGCCCGACGCGGAGCCGCTGATGGGCGTCACCGGGCAGCCGCGCAACCTGTTCCACTGCTGCGGGTTCTCGGCCGGCATCGCCGCGGCGGGCGGGGCAGGCCACGCGATGGCGGCCTGGATCATCGACGGCGATCCCGGCATCGATCTGTGGCCGTTCGACCTGCGGCGGTTCGGCCGCCCGCACAGCGTCCCGGCCTACCTGGAGCAGCGCTGCATCGAGGCGTACGCCGGCTACTACCAGGTCGGCTACCCGAACCGGGAGCTGGCCGCGCCGCGCGGCCAGCGGCGCAGCCCGCTGCACGGCATCCTGCGCGGCCGCGGCGCGGTGCCCGGCGCGAAGTTCGGCTGGGAGCGGGCCAACTGGTTCGCGGCCAGCGCCGGGCAGCGCGAGGAACTCACGTTCGGCCGGAGCAACGCGTGGCCTTATGTCGGGGCCGAGCACCGTGCCGTCCGGGCGGCGGCCGGCGCTGATCGACCTGACCTCGTCCGGCAAGTTACGAGATCACCGGCCCCGGTGCGCTCGCGCTGCTGCAGCAGCTGGCCGGCGCCGACCTGGACGTGCCGCCCGGCCGGGTGGTTTGCACCCAGCTGCTGAACGAGCGGGCCGGGATCGAGGCCGACGTCACCGTGACCAGGCTGGCGGCGGACGAATTCTATCTGGTCACCGGCGCCGGTTCGGGCCGCCACGACGCCTCGTTCATCGCCCGGCACGCGCCGGATGACGGCTCGGTAATGATCCGCGACGTCACCTCCGGCTTCGGCGTGCTTGGCCTCTACGGCCCGCAAGCCCGCGACATCGCCCGGCGGCTGACCCGCAGCGACATCGGCAACTCGGCGCTGCCGTACCTGACCGCCCGGCGGATCGACCTCGGCCATGCGCCGGTGCTCGCGCTGCGGGCCGGCCGCACGCGGCGAGCTCGGCTGGGAGTTCCACGGGCCGCCGGAGTACCTGCCGGATCTGTACGAGCGGATCCTGGCGGCCGGCGCGGACGCCGGGCTGCGGGACGTCGGCTACCGGGCGGTCAACTCGCTGCGGCTGGAGAAGCAGTACCCGGCCTGGCCGGCGGACATCAAGGCGGACGACAATCCGTACGCCGCCGGGCTCGGCGCCGCGGTCCGCCCGGACAAGCCCGGGCTGCTCGCCGGGCCGGCCCTGGGCAGGATCCGGGCGGCCGGGCCGGCCGAGCGGCTCTGCTGGTTCAGCACCGGGGCCGGCGTGGTCATGCACGGCGGCGAGCTGCTGACGCTGCCCGGCCGGGACGCGGCCAGCGGGGACGCGGGCAGCGGGGACGCGGGCAGCGGGGACGCGGCCCGCCGGAAACCGGCCGGCCGGAGACTGGCCGCCGGCGTGCGCAGTGCCGGGTACGGCTATACGGTGCGCCGGACGATCTTCTCGGCGTACCTGCCGGCCGCGCTGGCGGACCAGCGCGACTTCGTGGTCGAGGTCGCCGGGGACCGCTACCCGGCGACCCGGCAGGACGCGCCGCTCTATGATCCGGGCGGCGCCAGGATCCGGCGCTGACCGGCCCGCCGCCGCCGGGGCTGCCCCGGACCAGTCCGGACCGTCCCGTGGTCCGGGGGACGGTCCAGCCGGTGCGGCGCAGGCCGCTGGCCTGACTCCTGGCGGCTAGCCGCCTAGCGGGGTCGGCTGGTTAGGGATATACCAGCCGGTGGCGAGCTCGTGCAGCCAGGCACGGCGCGGCGAGTGGTATCTGGCCCTGATGTAGTGCAGTCCCCAGCGGATCTGCGTGCGGGCGCTGCTCTGCCAGTCGGGTCCGGCGCTGGCCATCTTGGAGCCGGGCATGGCCTGCGGGATCCCGTAGGCGCCTGAGTACGGATTCTCCGCGTGCACGTTCCAGCCGCTTTCCCGCTTCCACAGCTTGTTGAGGTACGGGAACTGGTAGGCCGGGCAATAGTGCTTCTTCAGCATCCGCTTGGCGATCTGGCGCGGTGTCCGATGCTGGCGGCTCGCCGCCGTCAGCGTGATGCGCTGAGCGGAGCCGTCAAGCGCGGCGGCGGCGTTATGCGCCGGGCTGGCCGTGCTGGCTGCCTGGCTGGCGGAGTGAGCCTGGGCGCTGGCCGGGGCTGCGGCCTGGGCGCTGGATGCGGCGGCCACCAGGGCGATGGCCGAGCCCGCTACTGCGATGGTCAATCTCGTGCACGTTCGGATGGGGGTGCTGATGGGGGGCAAGAGGTACCTTCGGTCGGGCGCGCGCACCGCGCTCGGCTTTCACCCAGGGCACCACTGCGCCCTCGGGGGGCACGGCGGCGGCGTGCGGACGTGACGCGGGTCAGGGCGGCAGGTCACGCGGAGGTGATCATCACGCACGCTGGGTGCTGTAGTTCCTCAACCTTGCCTAAAGACAGAGGTGCCGCCACCGGAAGTCCGGACAACGACCATATGAGCTATATCACATGATTCAGGCGGATTAGCTAGAAATCCGCCCGGAAACCCGGCCCATCACCTGCGAAGTTACCGTCATGAAAATTACTTTCCTGGCGAAGTGAGCTATGTCATACAGTTACGAAATATACGCTGTCAACCACGTTGAGTAGCCGCCCGGGAGGCGCCGGAACTTGGATTCGGTTAACCAGGACGACCCGCACGCGGCCACGCCGGCCGGCGGCCGCGGGCCCGGTCCCTCGGCATACCGTTCGGCGGGCAGCCCGGCCGGTGGAACGCGATCACCGACGTGCCCGGCGTCGAGGTCGGCTACGCCACCCTGATCGAGGGCCAGTCCGTCCGCACCGGGGTGACCGCGATCCACCCGCGCGGCGCGGCCGGCGCCGCCGACCCGGTGGCAGCGGGCTTCTTCTCGCAGAACGGCAACGGCGAGATGACCGGCGTGTCCTGGATCGAGGAATCCGGCACGATGGCCGGCCCGGTGGCCATCACCAACACGCACGCCGTCGGGACCGTGCATGCGGCGATCGTCGGGTGGACCGTCCGGCACCACCCCCGGGCCGCGGCCGCGTGGCTGCTGCCGGTGGTGGCGGAGACCTGGGACGGTTACCTGAACGACATCAACTCGCCGCACGTCACCGGGCAGACCGCCGCCGACGCGCTGGAATCGGCCGCGCCCGGGCCGGTCGAGGAGGGCTCCGTCGGCGGCGGCACCGGGATGAGCTGCTACGGGTTCAAGGGCGGCTCCGGCACCGCGTCCCGGCTGGTAGGGCACGCCGGTGCCAGCTACGCGGTCGGCGTATTCGTGCAGGCGAACTTCGGGTCCCGCAGCGAGTTCATGCTGGCTGGCCGGCCGGTCGGCCAGCTGCTGCCCGGCGGCGACCCGATGGCCGGGCAGTCCGCCGCGCCGCCCGGCGCCGGATCGGTGATCGTGATCGTGGCGACCGACGCGCCGCTGCTGCCCGGCCAGTGCCAGGCGCTCGCCCGCCGGGTCACCCTCGGCCTGGCCCGCACCGGCACCGCGGGCTCGCACTTCTCCGGCGACCTGTTCCTCGCGCTGTCCACCGGCAACCCGGGCGCCTTTCTCAGCGCCGCCGATGCGCTGGCCGGGACGGCCGGCCCCGGCTACGGACGGCTCCGTTTCATCCCGTGGGCTTTTCTTGATCCTTTCTACACCGCGGTGGTGCAGGGCACCGAGGAAGCCGTGGCCAACGCGCTGGCCGCGAACGAGGACATGACCGGCCGGGACGGCCATCGCAGCCCCGCACTGCCCCGGGCGGCGGTCGCCAGGCTCTTCGCCGGCTGAGTCATCCGGCCCGGCCTGCCGGGCCGGCCGTTGCGGGCGGCCCTCGGCGGTGGCGAGGTCGTACCGGGCCCGCCGGTTCCTGGCCCGGCGCAAGGCCCGGCGTTCCTCCTCGGTCTTGCCGCCCCAGACGCCGTGGTCCTGGACCGAATCCATGGCAAACCGCAGGCACTCGGCCCGGACCTGGCAGCGGGCGCAGACCGCCTTCGCCCTGGCCGCCTGGATCAGCCCGGGGCCCGCCGCGACCAGGGGGAAGAACAGCTCGGGATCCGCGTCCTGGCAGGCGCCCTGGGCGCGCCAGTCATCGCTGGTTGTCATGGTTGGCGGTGGCTTATGCATATTCGGCCTCAGAAGTTCTCCGGCGTGTCCCGGGCCGGCCGTGATGCAGGCCCGGGATACGCCACTTCCCGTCCGTATCCGGTTTACACCTTCGCCCTGGCTGCCGGGCTAGGCCGATGCCGGATCCCGGGCGCCAGGAAAGGATTAACCGCCGGTGCCGGGGTAGCTGCCCAACCGCACGGAAAACCGCCCAGGCAGCGCCACCTGTCCGAGGAATCCGCCGGCCGCCGCCGGCGCCCGGCCACTGGAGCTGCCGCCGAGCTGAGAGAGGCGTCCGGTGAGCGATCAGGATGTGACCGGCAGGATCAGCACGAAGGTCCCGGCGCGGCTGGACCGGCTGCCCTGGTCACGATGGCACTGGATGATCGTGATCGGCCTCGGCACGGTATGGATTCTGGACGGCCTCGAGGTCACGATCGTCGGGAACATCTCCGGCCAGATGAGCATGCCGGGCAGCGGCATTCACATCACCCAGAGCCAGATCACCGGGTTCGGCGCCGCCGTGTACGTGCTCGGCGCCTGCCTCGGCGCCCTGTTCTTCGGCTGGCTGACCGACCGGTTCGGGCGCAAGAAGCTGTTCATGATCACCCTGGGCGTCTACCTGGCGGCGACGGCGCTGACCGCGCTGTCGTTCGCGCCATGGTGGTTCTTCCTGTTCCGGTTCCTGACCGGCTTCGGCATCGGCGGCGAGTACGCCGCGATCAACTCCGCCATCGACGAGCTGATCCCGAGCCGGCACCGGGGGATGATCGACATCATCATCAACGGCACGTACTGGGCCGGGGCGGCGGCGGGTGCCCTGCTGACGGTGCCGGCCACGAATGACCTGCCGGTCAATGTCGGCTGGCGGCTGTGCTTCGGCGTCGGGGTGGTCCTCGGCCTGGTCATCCTGCTGGTCCGGCGGAACGTGCCGGAGAGCCCGCGCTGGCTGTTCATCCACGGGCACGCCAGGGCGGCCGAGCAGCTGGTGGACGACATCGAGGACAAGGTCGAACGGGATACCGGGCGGCAGCTGGCCGAGCCCAGGGAGTCGATCACGATCAGGCAGCGCAAGACCATCGGGTTCGTGACCATCGCCAGGACCATGGTCCGGCGGTATCCCCGGCGCACCGTCCTCGGCTTCTCGCTGTTCATCGGCCAGGCGTTTCTCTATAACGCGATCACCTTCGGCTATGCCCAGATCCTGGCCCAGTTCTTCGGAGTCAAGACCAATCCCGGGTACTACTTCGCGGTGATCGCGGCCGGCAACCTCATCGGCCCGCTGGTGCTCGCCCGCTTCTTCGACGTCATCGGGCGGCGGCCGATGATTTCCGGTACCTATCTCATTTCCGGCGCGCTGCTCCTGGTCACCGCCTACCTGTTCGATGCCGGCCTGCTGACCGCGACGACCATGACATTGTGCTGGTGCGTCGTGCTGTTCTTCGCTTCGGCCGGCGCGAGCTCGGCGTATCTTACCGTCAGCGAGGTATTCCCGATGGAGACCAGGGCGCTGGCCATCGCATTCTTCTACGCGATCGGCACCGCGGCGGGCGGCATCAGCGGCCCGCTGGTTTTCTCCACGCTGGTGAGCACCGGAAAGGTATCGGATACCGTGCTGGCTTTCTCGATCGGCGCGGTGCTGATGATTCTCGGCGGGGTAGCCGAGCTATTCCTGGGGGTCAGGGCGGAACGGCGGAGCCTCGAATCCATCGCGCAGCCGCTGACGGCCGAGGACGCGAGCGACGCCGAGGTTCCCGGGCAGCGCAGGCTCCGGACGACATGAGCGCGATCGGCTGCAACGTGACCAGTCCCTGGCGAGGAGGAGACGGGCGATGAGCGTGGTAGTCGGCGTCGACGGCACCGAGGCTTCCCGCGCGGCCATCCGGCTAGCCGCGCAGGAGGCACGCTACCGGCGCTCGCCGCTGATCGTCGTGATGGCTTACAGCGCCGAGCGCACGCTCGGCGCCCCGGCGGGCCAGCCGGTGGCCACCCTGGGCACTGGCGGCGATGAGCGGGCCGCCGCCGAGTCAAGCCTGCGGAACCTCGTCATCGAGGCGCTCGGCAAGCAGGCCGACCGGGTGGAGCTGCGGGTGGTGGCGGGAATCGCCGGACGGCAGATCGTCGAGGCGGCCAGGGAAGCCCGCGCGCAGCTCATCGTGCTGGCCAGCCGCGGCAGCATGTCCCTGCTGCTCGGCACGGTCAGCCAGTACGTGCTGCGCAAGGCGCCATGCCCGGTGCTGGTCGTCCCGGCCGGCGCCGGGAGCGGGACCGGCGGCCTCAGCCCCGGCCTGGCCTAGCCCCGCCGCCCTGGCTCCGGGCAGGCAGCTGGCTGGCTCCGGGCAGCGCTGGCTCCGGCCTGGCCTGGCTCCGGGCAGGCAGCTGGCTGGCTCCGGGCAGCGCTGGCTCCGGCCTGGCCTGGCTCCGGGCAGGCAGCTGGCGGGCGCCGGGTAGGCGCCCGCCAGCTGGGATCGGTTCGGGGCTGCGTTCCTCAGGCCTGCGCGGAGAAGTCCTCCAGGCGCTTCCAGAAGGCCCGGTAGCCCTGCAGCGCGGTCCGCAGATCCTCGGTGCCGGCGCCGCCGCCCTGCCAGGCGGACTGCAGCGCGTGCTGCCGTTCCTTGAGAAGATCCGATCAGCGCCTCGACGCTGTCGTCGGTCAGGCCTGCGGCCAGTTCAACCGACGCGCGCGGGTCGTCCACGAACATCGACTGGATCTCCGGCCAGCGAGCGCTGGGTCCGGGCGGGGGGGCCGCGGCGGCCGGGCCGGCGTCCTGCGGCCAGGCCGGGCCGGAGCCGGGCTGGCCAGCGGCCGGGTCCGGGACGGAGCGGGGCTGGCCGCCGCCTTGCGGCGGCAGGTCGGTGACCACCCTGGCCGAGCCGACGCCCGGCTGCGGGCCAGCCGCCGTGCCTGGCTGGCCGGCCGCCGGGGCCGCCGGGGCAGCGGCCGGGCCGGCCGACTCGGCGATGCCGCTTCCGGCGGCCGCATCGTCCGTGCCGAGCACGATCTGGTCGTCATCGGCCAGCTGCCGGTCCACCACGATCGGGTCGTCCTGCGCCGCGCCCGGCTCATCCTCGCGCACCATCTGGTCGGGGCGTGTCCTGCCGGTTGGGTATGTCATGACGTCAGCTCCTCTGGGTCCGCTGCACGGGGGTCTCCGGCCGGCTCTCGCCGACGGGCTCGCCGTCGGCGGCTGGCTGGTAAGCGCCTGGCTCGTCCGCGTCGGCCTGGTAAACGCCGGCCGGCTCGGCGGCGCCGGCCGGTCCGGCGGCGGTGGTTTCCGGCGCCTGGCCGTTCGCTGCCTCGGCCTGGTCGCCGAGCAGGTCACGGAACAGGGCACGATAATGGATCATGGCCTGCCGCAGGTCCTCGGTCGATGCGGTACCGGCGGCTGCGAGTTCGCTGATCTTCTCGGCGGCCCGGTAGTGGTCGAGCGTCTTCGCGTGCTGCACCGACAGGTCGGCGAGCACCTGGTCACGATGGTCTGCCGGATAGCCGCGCTCGGTCATAACGGTGACCACGAGCACCTGGGAGGCAGCGACTGCCTCGGCGGGCTCGTCGACGAACCGCTGCTGGAGGCCGGCCCACTGGGCCGCGTAGCTCGCCCGCGCCGCAGGCGTAAGCGGGCGGATGTCCAGTTCGTGTACCCGCCGCTCGCGCTCGGAGAGCTCGGCCTCGGCCTTGAGCTTGCTGGCGTGCTCGCCGACGGCCCGGTCGTACTCCGGGCCGAAGCGCTGCTGGAGCCGCCGACGGCGCGCCGCCGCCATCGCCATGACCACTACCGCGGCGACCACGACGATCACGACGACGATGACCACGATGGTTCCGGTTGACACGAGAATCACCTGCTTTCGGTTTTGGTCCCCCTCGCATTGCCCTGGAAAGGCGCGGTCAAACTCGGCCGCTGGCGCCCGCCCCGGCGAATGGCGCCGGGCACCGGGATGCGCCGGGCGCGGCGCCCCGCGAATGGCCTGGCGGGCATGTTTGCCGGGCTCAAGCGGGGTAGGACGAGAAGAAGAAGGCATGGCTGGCGGGGACCGCCGGCCCAGCAGGGACCGGCCCGTCAGCGGATTGGATGTCCGGCATGTGGTGGATCTACATCGTCGTCATTGGGTTGTTCGCTGCCGCGATTTACTCGTTCGGCACCCTGGTCGGTTTCCGGACCCGGTCGCTGACCAGCAGGACCTCCCGCACCGCGGAGAGCATGTACCCGGACTACGCCGACCCCCCTGGTAAGCAGCGGCGCCATGGCAGGCGGCACGGCGGCGAATGGCAGACCGACGACCCGGCGGGCAAGGCCAGGTAAGCGGGCCGGATCCGGTAGCGGAGGCCGCTGGCAGCGCCGGGCCAGGCCTGCGGGCTAGTGCGCCCAGCGGCCGTATGCGGGCCCGAATTCCCGCGCCAGCTCCGCGCTGGCCTGCTCTTCGAGCCGGTCGGCGGCGCGCTGGCAGCGCTCGTGCAGGACGCCGAAGGCGAACGCGTTCTCGCCCGCCCGGTGTGCCCGCACCCCGATGTCCCGCGTGGTGTCCCGCGCGACCACCGCGTCGTGATGGTCCCCGAGCACCGACTGCAGCCTCTTCATCCGGGCCGCCAGCCGGCCGTCTTTCTTCCGGCCGGTCAGGCTGGCCGCCTCGGCGGTATACCTGGCGTCCTTGGCTGCCTTGCGGGTCTCGTGCAGGGCGGTCTCCCTGGGCTGCCCGGCCGGCCCCGGCCGGCCCGGCGGGCCAGGCGGCGCACCCGGCGGCGGGCCCGGCGCGTCATGCCCGGCAGCACGCCGGACGCAGGCCTGCCCGCCATCGCGCCGGGCAGCGGGCCGCGCAGCGCCTGGTCGAGGTCGTTCAGCAGGCCGAAGTAGCGCTCGGAGTCCAGCGCCTCAAGCAGCGCCCCGCGGGCCGACGCGGCCCGCGGGGCAACGTAGGCGCTGACCCGCGCCTGGACCGGCCCCATCAGTAGCTCGACGTCCATCTCCGCCAGCCCGGACTGCAGGTACGGCTCAAGGACCTCGATGTCACGGGCCTCGCCGAGCACGCCGCCCAGCCATTTCAGCTCGGCCCGGAGCCGGGCCACGCCCGGCATGCCCATGGTCTTCGCCGCTGACTTCAGGATGCTGCGCAGCCGCCGGATGGCGACCCGCATGTCGTGCACGGACTCGGGCTCGCCGCGGCGGACCATCGGGTCGAGTGACGCCACGGCGGCGGCCTGCGACCGGGCGTACGCCAGCACCACGTCGCCGGCCGCGGAGCCCGGTGCCAGCAGCTGCCCGGGTTCCGGCGCGGGCAGCTGCCCGGCCAGCGCCCGGGCCAGCTTCGCCGGGTACCCGGCCGGGCGCAGGCCGCTACGGCTGAGCCGCTTGTCGGCGGCCCTCAGCAAGCCGGGGCCACCGCCGGTCAGTTCCACCTCCACCTCGCGCCAGCGCATCAGGGTGGCCGACTCGCCCATGGTCTGCGCCGAGACGTCGTCGGTGGTCACCTCGGCCAGCGACTCCCCCGCCTCGCCGAGCAGCGCGCTGCCGGTGCGCGACGTGGTGATCGTGGCCACCGGCTGCAGCGCCTCACCGCGCGCGTACCCGCGCACCAGGCCGGCCAGCTCGGCGGGCACCTGGCGGCTCCGCCCGAGCGGCAGCTGGATCTCCCGGCGCGAGTCGCCATCGAGCGGCAGCTTCAGGTGCCAGCCCGGATCCTTGCCGCCCCGGCGGCGGCGCAGCGTGACGCCGCTGCGGGCGAGACGCAGGCCGGCGGTGTCGTAGTAGTCGGCCGTCAGCTTCTGCCCGGCCAGCGCGGACTCGGCGGCGACCGCGGGCAGATCCTGCAGGCTGGGCAGCACGGCTCCGGGCTCAAACTCGTACTTTCGCTCGGTTTCCCTGATTTCGGTGGCCATGTGCAGCCCCGTACCCGCGCAGCGGGAAGTGATTCACCAGGCCGGGCCGGCCAGAGCGGGCCAGTTCGGCCGCGCAGGCGGTCAGAACCGGCCTTCCCGGCGCAGCGATCGCGGGTGAGGAACCAGTCAGCGAGCCGGACGCCGTCCCTGGTTCGCTGACCGCTGTCCCGGACCAGCGTCATTCCTCGAAGTATTCTTCTACCGTTTCGGTTACCGGCTGCCGGGGGCCGCCCGGCTCCGCGCCGGCCTCGTACCTGGCGACTACCTCGTCCGCCTCCGGCACCTCGGGATTCAGCAGGTAGGGCGGCAGCCGGGTCTCGTCGACAGTTTGCACGACCGGCCCTCGCGGGCCCCGCTTGACCAGCACCCGCCTGCGCAGCCAGCCGTATCCGCCGCGCGGGACAAAGAAGCCCACCAGCCCGGTCAGGATTATCACCCAGCCCACCACGTGCACGTTCAGCACGCGCAGGTGGGCGTGAACGGCAAACGCCAAAATCGCGCCGATGGCCACTAACGTCAGCCCAGTAGCGGTTTTCATGCCTTATCCCTTCATCGAGCAGTCGTAACGCTCATCGGGCGGTGCCTGCCGGGATCCGGGCGGCGGCCGCGGCACGCCGTCTGATCCCGCGCCCGCGGCCCGGCCGCCGGCCGGCCGCGGCGGGCTGCTCCGCTGCCTACGTGCTCGGCTTCGGGGCCGAGCAGGAGGTCTTCGGGTTGACGCCGAAGTAGTTCAGCGGGCCAGCGACAATCGTCAAGGCGATCGTGCCGGCTTTCACGCAGCTGTTGACTGGCCCGTGGTAGTAATGACGCTGGCCACCTGCGATGGCACCGATAGCCAGCCAGACAACGAGCAACACCGCGCCGAAACGCATCGCGACCTCCAAATGACTAAATTATTCCGGTGCTATTGGCAATGCCTGCCCCCCGCGGTTGGCCCGCCTGCCCGATGCTCATGACCTAAGCTGAATGGTTCTGGCCCACTTGCCGGCCTCCTCGGATCAGTCTCATTCCGCAACCGCTGGCGCGGTGCGCCAGCTCAGTTCTCCGCCAGCAGGGCAGCCAAACATCCCGGCTGCAGGCCGAATGGCGGCCAGGGCCGGCGCGGGAGCCAGCCGGTCGCATCGGGGACCTTTCACCGGCGCGAATCAGGCATTGACCTGGCCCGCGCGGCCCGGCAGCTGCTGGCCTGGCTGGGCTGATGCGCGGTTACGTGCAGGGCGGGCACCGGGCCGCATACCCGCGAGCTGGTGGCCAGCGGGCTCAGCGCCAGCAAGCCGACGATGACCGCGAGCGCTACCGGGACGAGCATGATCGGGCGCAGCCGGGCCCACGGCCGCAGCCGGCGAACTTCCCGCAGGCTGCACATTGTCCGCAGGCCGCGGATGGCGCGCCGCAGCCTGCCGGAGCCGTCCAGTCCCTCACGCGGGGGCATCGGCTCGTGCCGGGTGAGCCTGGTGAAGATCGAGAACAGCGAGGCAAACCTCGGATCGCGTGCCTGCAGTGCTCCGGAGATCCCGTCGAGGATCCGCTGCTGGCAGGCGGGCAGGGACATGGCGTTTTCTCCCATCTGGCGCTGGCCGGTGAGCCGCTAGTTACCCTGCTGCTACGGCTAAAACGGACTGCTGCGGGAGTTTTCGCGGCTGCTTGGCCAGGCACGGCGTCGCCGTGGCGGCGGAGCCTGATCTCCGGGACCGGTTAGTGCGCCGCTGGCTGGGTAGCCGGGATGGACACGAACGGCATGCGACGCAGCGGCGGTCGCGAGGCGCGGTCTGCCGGGCGCTCCGGGAGAGGAGCAAAGATGGCTGTCACCGCATTCCAGGATCTTCCGCTGGCCGGCCGGGGCCGCGAGTGGGACGGCGCCGCGGCGGAAAAGCGCGTCCGAAAATGGGCCGAGGCGGAGGACCAGCCGAACGCGGAATACCGGGACGCGCACGTGTGGTACGACGCCGGGAACAAGGACAACTTCACCGCGTACAAGCTGCTGATCGCCGATGTCGTCAACGGCAGGCTGGTCGCCGTCCCGCGCGGCGTCATCGCGGCCGGGAACGTCATCCAGGGATCCCGCGGCGGCGTGGACCTGCCGCACTCCGATATCAACCGGGTGAAAAGCCATCTGGCGAAGTACTACCAGAAGATGGGCGACACCGCGCCATGGGAGCGCGGCTGATCCGGACCGGGCTGGCCGGGCTGGGCCGCGCCGGACCTGCTGGCCGGGCCGGCGCTGCGGCGCGCGATCGATAAAGTGCTGGCCGGCCAGGCCGAAATGATCATCGACGTGGCCGGCGTCCAGTTCATCGACGCGATGGGAATCGGGCTGCTCATCCGGGCCGCCGCCGAGGCGCGGGAGGCCGGCGGCGGGCTAGTGCTCCGCGCTCCCAGCCCGGCGGTGCGCCGGCTCCTCCGGCTACTGCGGCTGAACGGGACGCTGCCGGTCGAGCGATCACCAGCGGCACCGGATCGCCCTAGCCGGCCCGCCCAGCCGGCCAGGCCAGCCGGCCCGGCTACGCCGACACCCTGCGCTCGGCGACCCGGCTGACGATGCCGGCCGCGATCTCGCGGAGCTTGCGATTTTCCCGCTGCGACGCGCTCACGAGCAGCTGGAACGCCTCGTCCGGGGTGCGGCCGCCGTCCGCCATCAGGATCCCGATGGCCTGGTCGATCGCCGACCGGGTCAGCATCGCCTGCTCCATGTTCTCGTTCAGTTCCCTGGCGTCCCAGTACACCTGCGCGTTGGCCAGCACAACGGCCGCCTGGCCGGCGAATGTCTGCAGCTGCCTGGTAGCGGCGTCGCCGAAGGCCGACGTCCGCGAGTACAGGCTGAGCACGCCGATGCCCGCGCCGCGAACGGCCATCGGCAGCGATAACGCGGCGATAATGCCTTGAGCGGCAGCAGCCTCGGCGAAATCAGGCCACCGCCCTTCGGCGGCGATGGAATCGATCCGGTAGGCCTGCTGACTGCGGAAGGCGTCCGGGGCTGGCCCTTGCCCGCTGTCGTACTGGGACCTATCGATATCGGAAGCCCCGGGATCGGTGCTGGCTCCCGTGGCTGGCTTGCCGTCGGCCAGCAGGGTGATACCGGCCATATCGGCCTGAGATACTTCGCAGGCCAGCTGGGCGACCCGCAGCAGCGTGTCGCCTAACGTACCGTCGTCGATGAAGAACCGGGAAAGTGCGCTGAGTCCCTCGGCCATCGCCGCTGCCTTGCTCGCCACCGGATCGCTCCTGACTGGTATCGGTGAGCCAGTCGGATCCCGCAAGGACCGGAGGAAGTGGCCAACTCAGGACTTGCTCCAGCATACGCGCCATCGGGCCTGCCAGCATTGGCCGAGACGCGGGCTGATCGGCCGGGCTTCAGGCCGTATCCGGGGGTTACCTGCGCTCGGTTACCCGGCTGACGATGTCGGCGGCGATGTCGCGGAGCTTCCGGTTTTCCCGCTGCGACGCCCGCACCAGCAGCTGGAACGCCACGTCCGGGGTGCTGCCGTCATCCGCCATCAGGATCCCGATGGCCTGGTCGATTGTCGACCTGGACACCATTGCCTGATGCATGTTCTCGTTCAGCTGCCTGGCGTCCCAGTACACCTGCGCGTTGGCCAGCACGATCGCCGCCTGGCGGGCGAAGGCGGCTACCCGGCCAGCCGCCTCGTCATCGAAGGCCGACGTCCGCGAGTACAGGTTGAGCGCGCCGATGCCCTCGCCGCGGGCGAGGATGGGCGTCGATAAGATCGCGACGATGCCGTGCGCGGCTGCTTCCCTGGTGAACTCGGGCCAGCGCCGCTCGTCGGCAATGGAATCGATCCGGTAGGCCCGCTGATCGCGGAACGCGTCCAGGCACGGACCGTGCCCGCTGTCGTACTGGGAACGGTCGATATCGGGCTCCTCGGGGTCGGTGAACACGCCGGTGCCCGGCTTGGCGCGCGCTTATCCGACATGCGCCGGCAGCGGACTGGCCTCGGCGGCCCGCTCGTAGACTCCGACGGCTTCCTCCACCGACAGGCCCTTCGTCTCGGGCAGGAACCGGTACACGAAGCCCATCGCGACTATCGCGAGGGCCGCGAAGCACACCATTACCCAGCTCAGCCCGATCCCGTTAGTCCAGACCGGGAACGCCTCGATGATCGCGAAGTTGGCCAGCCAGTCAACGGTGGCGCCGATCCCCGCGGCCCGGCCGCGGACTGCGGTCGGGAACACCTCGCCCTGGATCAGCCAGCCCGTCCCGCCGACGCCGATCGCGAACGAGGTGATGAAGAAGGAGAAGCCGACCATGACGACCACGGTCTCCGGCAGGCCGGTCAGGAAGGCCACGCCCGCCGCAGCGAACAGCATGAACACCGCCATGCCGAGATAACCCCAGATGGCCAGCGGGCGGCGGCCAAGCTTGTCGATGTAGCGGAAGGCGAAGTAGGTCGCGATCACGTTGACCGCGCCCAGGATGGCCGTTGCCTCGACGCCCGCGATGGCCGCGTCGACCGCGCTGCCGCCGCCCTGGAAGAACGTGGACAGCAGCTTCGGGCCGTAGTAGAACGGCACGTTGATGCCGGTGATCTGCTGGAAGATGAAGAAGACGCAGACGATGATCAGCGCCCGCCGGACGCCAGCGGTCCACTGGGTCTTCTGCTTCCGGGCGCGCTCGATCCGGGCTAGCTCGTCCGCTGCCTGGCGTGCCTCTTCTTCCGAGACTTCCATCCCGAGCAGGCCGAATGCCTTGCTTGTATCGGCGTAGCGGGCATGCTGCATGAGCCACCGCGGGGACTCGGGCATCCGGGCCCGCAGCGCTACGGCGATGATGGCCGGGACCGAGCCGAGTCCGAGGATGAGCCGCCAGTCCAGGTTGCCGGCGTCGTTCGGCGCGGACTTCAGCACGACCAGGGCCACCAGGTAGGACACCAGAATCCCGACCGTGATCATCCATTGCTGGATGATGCTCAGCTGGCCTCGGCGGCTCCGCGGCGCGAACTCGGCGATATAGGCAGTGGCGATCGCAGAGTCCGCTCCGATGGCCAGCCCGATGAGCGTACGGGACCCGAGCAGCATGGGGGCATTCACGGTGAACGCGGACAGCAGCGCCCCGACCGCATAGATCACCGCGTCGGTGATGAGCAGCGACTTGCGGCCAAAGTGGTCGGTCAGCGGCCCGGCGAGGATGGCACCCGCGGCAGCGCCCAGGGATGCCCCGGCCACCAGGTAGCCGGTGGCGAAGCTCGATAGGTGATAAGGGATGAAGGGCAGGGCCGAGCCGATGTTGGACGTGTCGTAGCCGAACAGGAACCCGCCGACGCACGCCAGCACCGCCAGGTACCAGTAGAAGGTCGTCGGTATCCGCGAATCCAGCTCGTCCAGCAGATTCCGTCCTGATGACTGCGCGGCCCGGGTATCCGTCATGTCCGCCGACCTCCTCACCTACGCCGCAGCCCCGGATCGGCTGGGCAGGTCTGCCCCGCTACCCGCGTCGACCTACGGCAAACGTGGGCGCATGTCCGGCGCGGCAGGGACCGGAATGCGGGTCACCGCCTGCGCAGCAGCAGGACGATGAGGATGATGATCACGATGAGCACGAGCGTGCCGCCGGGGCTGATCGGGCGGGCCGGCGGGCGCTGGCGCCACACTGCCCGTTTTAAGTCTTAAGGGTTTTTCTCGCCCTCGTCGCCGGGCTCCGCTGGCCGCCTGCCTGGCCCGGCCGGCGGCGCTATCTCCCCGGGCGTTCGCGGCGTGCCACGGCCCCGCCGGGTGCCGCGCGGGCGGTCGGTGAAGGAGACCAGCACCTGCTGCTCGTCCCGGCGCTGGTTCTGCAGTGCCTGCAGCGCCAGCGCGGCCCGGTCCGCCTCAGTCAGCGGCGGCTGGATGATCGAGCGCGGCCACAGCCGCCGTTCGAGCACCACGTTGACCTCGGCCGCGTAGACGGTGAGCTGCACGCCGAGGGAGATCCACGCGATCAGCGCGAGCACGGTCGCGAACACGCCGTAGACCGAGCTGCTGTGCAGGAAGTGGTGCACCAGGTAGCTGCCGATCGCCTGCAGCAGCGTCCAGGCGGCACCGCCGAATGCGGCGCCGGGCAGCAGCGCCCGGCTCGGCACGCCCTTGGGCGTCAGCACCCGGAAGCTGACGAAATACAGCCCGACGTTGGCCAGCACCGCCGCCGCGACCGCCAGCACGACCAGCACGACGGCGTTGTGACCGAAGGTGTCCAGGCTGGTCAGCAGCGTGGTGACGATGATGCCGACGCCGAGCACGACCAGGAAGAGTAGCGAGCGGCCGAGCCTGGGCAGGAATCCCGGCCGAGCCGGGCCCGGCAGGTTCCAGACCTGCTCCATCGTGAACAGCGCCGCCTGGGCCAGGCCGGTGGCCCCCCACAGCAGCCCGAGCAGCCCGATGATCAGCCCGATCGTGCTGGACCGCCGCAGCTCGGAAATGTTCGTCAGCTGATCGCCGCCCGCCGGGAACTGCTTGGCGACGGCGTGCAGCACGTCGTTGTACAGCGCCTGGTTACCGGACACCACGAGGCCGAGCACCGTGACCAGGATGAGCAGCAGCGGGAACAACGAGAGGAACGCGGAGTGCGCGAGGCTCGCGGTCAGCGTGCCGCCGTTGTCGTCGCCGAACTTCTTGATGACGCCGTAAACGAACGCGGCGGCCCGATTGCGCTGCTGTACCCGGTCCGCCCCGCGGATAGCGCGCTCTACCGGATTAACGGTCACCCTCCCGGCGGGTCGCCTGCTCGCAGCACGAGCATGGTCATGTCGTCGCGCAACTCGCCGGCGCAGAACTCCAGCACTGCCGCCTGCATGCGGGCGGCAACCTCGGCGGGCGGCTTCCCGGCCAGCGCGGCGAGTTCGTCGGTCAGCCGGTCCTCGAACGAGGTCTGCTGCAGGCTGCGCGCATCGGTCAGCCCGTCGGTATAGAAGAACAGCAGGTCGCCCTTGGACAGCTCCAGGTCCTGGGCCTGCGGGCCGGAGTCGGGGAAGATGCCGAGCGGCAGGCCGCCGCCGTTCATGGTCTGCACCCGCCCGTCCGGCCTGACCAGCACCGGCAGCGGATGGCCGGCGCTGCCGAGGGTCACCCGCAGGGTGCCGTCCTGCCACCGCAGGTGCGCGGCGTCCGCCGTGACGAACCGGCCGCCGAACTCCTCGGCCAGCATGATCTCGTTGACCATCCGCAGCACCTCGGCCGGATCCGGGCACCAGTGCCCGGCCACCCTGATGGCGTGCCGGGCCGCCGCTGTCACCGACGCCGCGCCCTTGCCCTTGCCGCAGACGTCGCCGATCGCGACGCCCCAGCCGCCCGGGGTGCGGTAGACGTGGTAGAAATCGCCGCCGGGGCCGGGGATGGCGGTGGCATCGAGGTGGGTCGCGGCGATCTCGACGCCCGGCACCGCGGGCAGCTCGGTGGGGCGCAGGCCCGCCTGCAGCGCGTCGGTGACGTCCGCGCGCTGCCGGAGCATCCGGTCCACCCTGATCGCGAGGGCCAGGTGCTCCCCGATCTCCTCCACGATACCCACGTCCGCGGTGCCGAAGTAGGCCCCGCCGGCCTCCCGGGCCAGGGTCAGCGCGCCGTAGGAGCGCTCTCCGTCGGACAGCGGGACGGTCAGCATGGAGGTCGCGCCCAGCCGGGCGAGGAACGGGATGCCGTCGGACCCGGCGCCCAGCAGGCCGCCGTCTTCGACGTGCGCGATCAGCAGCGAGCTGCCGGATTCGTGCACCTGACCGGGCGCTGACCCGCGCTCCGGGTCGGCGCCTGCCATCGAGCGGGCGAGCTCCACGGACGCCTCGTCCTGCGGCCCGATGACGAACTGGCGCCGGAGCAGCCCCTTGCGCTCCACGTCGACGATGACCCAGGCGGCGAGCTCGCTGGCCAGCAGCCGGGCGCAGCGCTGCAGCATGACGGACTCGCTGACCGTGGCGTTCTCCAGCACCAGCCTGGTCGCCGCGCCCAGCAGGTCCAGCCGGCCGGTAACCGTCCGCACCATCGCGCTGTCCTGGGCGGCGGCCTTGCCCGTCAGCTTCTGCCCGCCCGGGCGCTGCGCCGCCGAGCCGTGCCTGGTAGCGGCGACCACCAGTTGGTCCGGGTCGCCCGCCAGGCTGACCGGGCTGATATCGAGCACGGTCGGCACGGTGCCTGCCTCGCCGAGCAGGCCGCACTGGATCTGGCGGCCCTTGCCGGTGCGCCGGGCGGCGGCCAGCTGGGTCGCCGTGGCCGCGCGCGCGGGCATCTCGATGAAAGCCGCGAAGGGCTTTCCGGTGGCGTACCCCGGCGAGAAGCCGAGCAGGTGGCCGGCCCGCCGGTTAGCCCGCCGGACGGTGCCGTCGCGGTCGAGCAGGAACAGCGGCACCGGCGCCTCCTGGAAGACCGCGTGCAGCAGCCGCCGGTCCCCCGGCAGGCCGCCGGCCAGCGGTTCCGCGGCCGGCTCGTCAGCGGCCCGCGCCCGCATCGTGCTGAGTGCCTCGATCGCTCCGTCGAGCTCGGCGAACGCGGCATCGAGCACCTGCCGCAGGTCTGAGCCGGGCAGCGCAGCCGCCTGCCGCAGCTGGCCGCGGCGCGCGGTCAGCCCGGAGATCTCGCTGTCGAGCCCGGGAGGGTGCGGCATGGCGCAAGTCCTATCTATTGGCTTCGTTTGTCCACTACCGCTCGCAGCGTCCGGCAAACACCCTGCGGGATGTGATCATTAGTCTGGCATGTTTGGCCCCGTGGCCGGGGGTACGGCCAGCTCCCTTCGACGAAGGGAGCTGGCATGACATCGTGGCCGTCCGCGTCCGTGGCCTTTCTCGCCGCGGCCGAGGGGACAGAGCAAGCCGAGCTGACCGAGCCGTGGCAGGCGGTGCGCGCGAGCGGCGGCAGGCCGGTGCTTGTCTCGCCGGCGCAGCCGGAAATCCAGCTGTTCAACCATCTCGACCGGGCTGGCAAGATGCCGGTCGACGTGCCAGCAGCGGCCGCTGACCCGCGGGACTACGTCGGCCTGGTGCTGCCAGGTGGCGTAGCCAACCCGGACCAGCTGCGCACCGACGCCGACGCCGTCGCGTTCGTCCGCGGCTTCATCGAGGCCGGCCAGCCGGTAGCGGCGATCTGCCACGCCCCGTGGACGCTCATCGAGGCGGATGCCGTCCGCGGCCGCACGGTTACGTCTTGGCCGAGCCTGCAGACCGACCTGTGGAATGCCGGCGCCACCTGGGTGGACGAGCAGGTTGTCGTGTGCGAGAACGGCAGCAGCGTGCTCGTGACGAGCCGGCGCCCGCAGGATCTGCCTGCCTTCTGCGCGACATTCACGGAGGTATTCGGCAAGTGCCTGTGACCGCGTCCGGGCCGCGCGGGTGCCTGCCCCGGTTACCGGGGCACGGTGCCGTCGGCGGCGGCGTCACCGACCGCGTCGGCGCGTTCGCCGGCCAGCGCGGCCGGCTCCGCCTGCATGGCGCTGGTCGCCTGCTGCACGCTCGGGTAGCTGGGCAGCCGGTCGGCCAGCCCGGTGATCCATAGTGCCTTCGTGTACCGGTACCGCGCACCGGCCAGCGCCAGGACTCCGCCGGCCGCGACCAGCTTCTTCCAGTGACCGACGATCACCGCCAGGCAGCTGGTGTCCAGGAAGTCCACCGCGGCGAGGTCGAGGATTATCCGGCTGCTGGACCGGCGCGCCCGGGTCAGGCACTCGTCGAACTGCCCGCTGGTGACAACGTCAAGGTCGCCGCGCACGGTGACGATCACGATGTCGGCCCGCTGCTCGGTCGACAGCTGGAGTCCTTCCAACCTGCCTCCCGTGGAATAGGCCCCGGACCGGGGCAGTGACACAGGCTCATCGTATGCCCGCCAGCCGGGCTCCCGGTCCGTGAGCCGGGCCGCGCGGCCCGGCCGGACGCGCCGCGCGGCCCGGCCGGACGGCCGGGAACGGGATCCGCGCGTAGCATTCTGTTGACCGCTGACGCTAGCAGCGCCTGCCCAGCGCGCTCGGCCCGAGGGAGGGAGGGTTCTACGGGGCACCATGATGCCCGACCCGACGCCCGCCGATACGGGCTTTCTTCATCTGGCGCTCTTGTACCGGAGCAGCCAGGAGTATCTGGCCACCCTGGTGACATTCGTGCAGGCCGGCCTCGCGCAGGCGGAGCCGGTGCTGGTCGCCGTACCCGGCGCGGCCGGCGATCTGCTGCGTGACCAGCTGGGGCCGGCCGAAGGGCAGCTCGCCTTCGCCGACATGGAAACCCTGGGCCGCAACCCGGCGCGGATCATCCCGGCGGTGAGCTCCTTCGTCGACGCGCACCCGGCCGGCCCGTCCGGTATATCGGGGAGCCCGCCTGGCCAGCTCGCTCGGCCGATGAGCTACGCGAGACCACCCGGCATGAGGCGCTGATCAACCAGGCGTTCGCCGGCGCGCCGGTCACCATCTTGTGTCCGTACGACACGGCGTCCCTGGCCCCGTCGGTGATCGGCGATGCCCGGCGAACCCATCCGGTCCTGCTACGCCAGGGCGCCAGCCAGCCGAGCCGCGAGTACGAGGGACCCGACGACCTGCCACCTGGCTGTGACACGCCGCTGCCCGATCCGCCGTCCCGCGCGGCCATGATCCGCTACGCGACCGGCCTGCGCGCGATACGTGATCTCGTCGCCAGGCACGCGGCGCAGGCCGGGCTAACCGCCGCCCGCACTGCCGACCTGGTTCTTGCGGTCAGCGAGATCGCGGCCAACACGCTTCGCTATACCAGGGCCGGGGGCACGCTGTACGTCTGGCGCACGGCGGACAACCTCATCTGCCAGCTGCACGACCAGGGCCGGATCACCGACCCGCTGGCTGGCCGCAGGCGCCCGGCCCTCGACGTGCTTGGCGGCCAGGGACTCTGGGTTGTCAATCAGGTCTGCGACCTGGTCGAGATGCGTTCCGGCCGGGCCGGCACCACCGTACGCCTGCGGATGCGGCTGCGGCAGGCGTAGCCGCCCGCGCCGGTCAGGCGTAGCCCCCGGGCCGCCTGGCTGGTCACCTGGACCGGGTCGCCTTCGCCGCCAGCACGCCGCCGGCCAGCGCCGATCCGGCCGCCAGCCCGCTGACCAGCCTGGCGTGCTGCGACATCCACAATTGCGGGCTGCGACCGTGCGACCGGTCGTCGAAGCTGCCATGCGCGCCGTAATCCTGCCCGGCGGGACCGTCGACCGGCTGCCACAGGTTGTCCGGCCTGCCCGCCGCCACCCGCTCCGCCGTCTGCTGGGCGGCATAGCCGGTCCGGGCCAGGTACCGGTCCAGCAGGGCGGGCGCGAACTTGTTGGCCAGGATGGTCGCCGCGGTGGACGCGCCGACCCAGTATTCCCTGCGGCGCGGATGATCGGCCGCGAAGACCACCCCCCGGGCCGCGACCTCTGGCTGGTAGATCGGCGGCACCGGCTGCGGGTGGTTGGGCAGCCTGGACCGTACCCAGGAGAACTGGGGCGTGTTGACGGCAGGCATCTGCACGACGGTCACGTTGATGCCCGAGTGTTCGTGCATCAGCTCGCATCGCAGCGACGAGGTGAACCCGTTGATCGCATGCTTGGCGCCGCAGTAGGCCGACTGCAGCGGGATGCTGCGGGCCCCGAGAGCGGACCCGACCTGCACGATCGTGCCGCGGTCGCGGGCCTTCATCCGGTTCAGCGCTGCCATCGTCCCGTGCACGAATCCCAGGTAGCTGACCTCGGTGACGCGCCGGAACTCTGCCGCCGACACCTCGCCGAATGGCGCGAATACCGAGGAGAACGCGACGTTGATCCACACGTCGATCGGGCCGAAGAACTCCTCCACCTGACCGGCGGCGTCCTCGACCTGGTCGTAGTCGGCGACGTCAGCGGTAATCGCCAGGGCCTTCCCGCCCGCTTCCTCGACATCGCGCACGGCGGCGGCCAGGCCCGCCCGTCCCCGGGCGATCAGCCCGAGGTTCGCCCCTCGCTGGCCGAAGCGGCGCGCGGTGGCGCGGGCGATTCCCGCGCTCGCGCCGGTGATGACAACGGTCTCGGTCATCGGAACGTCAGTCCTCCTTCATCTTGAGCATTTCTGCTCATCCGTCGCTCAGTTCGTCCTTCCGGCTGGCGTTCGTCATTCCGGCGGCCAGGGCGCGTCGAGCCGGCTGGCACACTCCAGCATCAGGGCGTGCACGAAGGCCTGCGGAAGGTTGCCCCGGAGCTGGCGCTCGGCCACGTCGTACTCCTCGGCGTAGAGCCCGGCCGTGCCGCATGCCGCCCTGTTCCGCTCGAACCAGCGGGCTGCCTCGACGTGGTGGCCCTGCTGCGCCAGGGCGAGAGCCAGCACGAACCCGCAGAGCAGGAAGGCGCCCTCGGCGTCCTGCAGGGGCCGGTCGTCGTGCCGGAACCGGTAGGCATAGCCGTCCTGTGTCAGCTCGGCGATGTAGCCGCGCAGCGTCTCCAGCGTGCGGGGATCATCGGCGGGGACCGCGCCGCGGATCGCGGGCAGCAGCAGCGCGGCGTCCAGCCCTTCGTCGGCCGGCGAGCGCTGCCAGCGGCCCGACGCGTGCACCGCGTGCTTCGCGGTGTCGGCGACGATGACGTCAGCGAGCGCAGACCACTGGGTGGCCTGCGACCGCGTCGCGGCGGACCGGGCAGCGGCGCGCAGCCCGGCCGCGCAGGTCAGCCTGCTGTGCGTCCAGGGCTGAGGGTCGATCTCCCAGATCCCGGCGTCTGGCTCGGCCCAGCGCTCGGCGATGGCGTCAGCCGCGATCTCGGCTGCCTGCCGCGCGGCTGAGTCCAGCCTGTCGTGCCAGGCCGGCCGCCGCGAGCAGCAGCAGTACCTCGCCGAACGCGTCGAGCTGGAACTGCTGGTTCACCCAGTTGCCGACGAGATCAAAGCCGCCGGGATAACCGGGCAGGTCCAGCCGGCGCTGGTCCGGCACCCGGCTGCCGCCGGCCGTGTAAGCCGGCGCCAGCCCGGCCCGGTCCGCGTGCAGCCGGTCCGACACGAAGCTCACGGCCTGGTCAAGCAGCGGCAGCGGGCCTGCCGCGGCCACCGCTTGTCCTGCGTAGCACTGGTCCCGGATCCAGGCGTAGCGGTAGTCGTAGTTGCGGCCTGCCTCGGCCCGCTCCGGCAGGCTGGTGGTGGCCGCCGCGACCATGCCGCCGCCGGACGTTGTCATGCCGCGCAGCACCGCGTAGGCCTGCCGCGCATCCCGCCGGGCGGTCACGCCGCCGAGCGGCGGCACGGCGTCCGCCCAGGCCTCCGCTGTCGTCCGCCAGGCCAGGCGAGCGTCCGGCGGCGGCTGGCCGAACGGCCGGTCGGATAGTTCGAGCACGAGGTCGTTACGGGTGCCCGGCGGCACGTTCAGGTCAACCGCAAGCGCCGATCCGCGGCCTGCCCGGATGGCCCTCGCGCCGCTGAGATCGCCGGACCACCGCAGGAACAGGCCGCCGACCCGGCCGGTCCACGAATCCGCGCCCGGGCGGCCCGCACCCGGGCGGCCCGCACCCGGGCGGCCCGCGCCGGGGTGGCCGAGCGCGCGCAGGCTCTTGCGGCCGAACTCCGCGCGCGGATCCAGCCGGACCCGGAGCCGCGCGGGGGCATCGCCGGGCAGCACGCTGCGCAGCAGCACGACGCGGTGCGGGTCGCCGGGCATCGCCAGCGCCTCACGGCACTCGATCACGCCCTCGTCGGTGACCCACCGGCTGCGCCAGATCAGCGTGCCCGGCTCGTAGTAGCCGCCCCAGACAAACCGCGCCGCCGGGGTGACCGCGTACGTGCCAGCGCCGCCGATGAGGGTCGCGAACACCGCGTCGCTTTCCCATCGCGGCGCGCACATCCATACGATCTCTCCCCGCGGCCCGACGATGGCGCCGCGCTCCCCGTCCGCGAGCAGCGCGTAGTCACGCAGGGCATGCAACGGAGCGCGCGCCTGGTCTCCGCCCGCGCCATGATCCACGCTGTCCGCCTTCAATGTCTCGCTTCCCGAACGGGTCCTTTGCCGGGCTCCGGGCAACCCGGCGGGCCTGAAGCTGCCGGGTACCCGCCGCGGGCAGGCTTACTCCTCCGGCCGGCCGCGATGCGCGAGCGGCAGCACGAACCAGAGGCCGCCGAAGAGGGAAACCGTGACGACGGTGATTACCGCCGCGGGCAGGCCGCGGTCGACGTAGCCGGTGACGAGCAGCACCGCGGCGGAGATGGCCAGGCCCACGGTGGCCAGGCCGCCGATCGCCATCGCGTTGGCCGCCCGGACCAGGCGCTCCTTTTGATGCTGCCGGAACACGAGCCGGTGGTAGGCGACCGGCCCGAGCAGCAGCGCGGTTGCCAGCGCCGCCAGCATCAGGGTCGCGATATAGAGCTGGCGCTGGGCATGGCTCAGCGTCGTGAACCGGTTCGTGAACGGGAGCGAGAGCAGGAAGCCGAACAGGACCTGCACGCCGAGGCCGGCCACCCGGAGTTCCTGCAGCAACTCGGCCAGGTTGCGGTCGTCGCGCTCGGCCCGGGATTCGTCGCGGTCGTCCCCGGAGTTCTGCGCCGGCGGCCCCTGGCCAGCCGCAACTGCCGCGCCCCGGCCGGCCGCGCCCCGGCCGGCCGCGCTGTGGTCAGCCGCGCCGGTATCGTTCGGCATCCGCGGTCCTAAGTTCCATGCCGAGGCCGGGCCGGGCCGGATCGGGGGTCAGCGCGCCGCCGCGCGGATCGAGGGCGCCGTCGAAGAACAGCCGCTCGATGCGCTGATGATCATGGAAGTACTCCACGTGGCGCAGGTTCGGGACCGCGGCGCCGACGTGCGCGTGCAGGTTCGGCGCGCAGTGCGCCGAGACCGCGGTGCTGTGCGCGGCGGCCAGCGCCGCGCCGCGCAGGAACTCGGTGATCCCGCCGCACCTGGTCGCGTCGAGTTGCAGGCAGTCGACCGCGCCGGAGTCGATCAGGCCAGCCGAGTCGGCCAGCGACCAGCTGTACTCGCCGGCCGCTACGTCCGGCTCGACCTGGCGGCGGACGGTGGCGAGGCCCGCCAGGTCGTCCGAGGACACCGGTTCCTCGAACCAGGTGACGCCGAAATCGGCCATACTGGCGGCCATCCGCACCGCCTGCCCGGCGTCATAGCCGCCGTTGGCGTCGACGAACAGTTCAGCGTCCGGCCCGATCACGTCCCGGGCGAGCGCGACGCGCTCGATATCCCGGCGTTCTTTGCCGCCCCATGACTCGCCGATCTTGATCTTCACCCGCGGGATCCGGTCCTGCTGCACCCAGGCCGCGAGCTGCCGGCGGGTCTGCTCTTCGCGGTAGCAGGTGAAGCCCCCGCTGCCGTAGATCGGCACGTCCGCGCGCACCCGGCCGAGCAACTCGGCGACCGGGCAGTCGAGCAGCCGGGCCTTCAGGTCCCAGAGCGCGATGTCGACTGCGGAGATCGCCATGGCCGCGATGCCGGCCCGGCCGATATTGCGCACGGCGCGTGCCATCGCCGCAGCAGCCCCGGGCACATCCGCGGCGCTGAGCCCGACCACCGCGCCGGCCAGGACATCCGTCACCACCGACGCGGCCGCCGCGGCGGTATAGCTCCAGCCGATGCCATGCTCGGTTCCGGCCCGCGCGGTTACGCTGACCATCGTGGTGGAATCCCAGCTCAGCGTGCCGTCAGCCTCCGGGGCATCGGTCGGGATCACGTAGACGGCCGGATCCAGGCCCTGTATATCGGGCAGCAAACTGGTGCCCATCCCGGCACGCCCTCTCCTTGAGTTCACGGTCTGCCTGGTGGCGGAGCCGCTGGCCGGTCATCGCCTGATCCCCTGTTACCTGGGCAGCCGAGCCGCAAACGCGCGTCCGCGTTTGCATCCGGCCCGGCGGCGCTTACCCTAGGAGTCGCACCGGGGTCCAGCAGCGGGCCTTTAGGCGGGAAGCTGAGGCTGCGCGCGGCCGTCCGGCCCGGACGCGGCGCAACGAGGTCGCTCACCACAGCTAGCTATCCCGGCCTGCGTGGCCCGGTGCTTCCTGATGGTTCCGAGAGGAACGACCAGTGCCTTCCGCCGACTCGCTGCCTGCCCCGGAACCAGCCACCGGCGGCACCACCGACGGCGAGACCGAGCGCCTGCTCGGCCTGCTGCAAGACTTGCCCGCCGATGATCCCCGCTGCGAGGTCATCCGGGCGCGCATCGTGGCGCAGCACATGAAGCTGGCGCGGCGAATCGCCCGCCGGTATGCCAACCGCGGCGAGCCGGTTGAGGACCTGGAACAGTCAGCGCTGGTGGGACTGGTCAAGGCCATCAACGGATACGACCCGCTGCGCGGGCATGACTTCCTCGCCTATGCGCGCCCGATGATGAACGGCGAGGTGAAAAGGCATTTCCGGGACCAGACCTGGGCCGTGCGGGTGCCGCGCAAGGTGCAGGAAGGGCGGGCTGAGCTCAGCCTGGCCGTCGCCGCGCTCACGCAGCGGCTGGGCAGGCCGCCGGCCGCCGGGGAGCTTGCCGCCGAGTTGCGGCTGTCCGGGGAAGATCTGGCCAGCCTGCGGGAAGCGTCCGCGGCGTACAACGCGCTTTCGCTGAGCATGCCGGACGGGCCGGACGAGACGCGGACGCTGGCCGACAGCCTGGGCGCCGCCGACGATGCGCTGGACGCCGTCGAAGATCGCGAATCCCTGCATCCGCTGCTAGACGCCCTCCCGCCGAGGGAACTCCGGCTGATCCTGCTGCGCTTCTTCGGCAACCAGACCCAGGCTGAGATCGCCGCCCAGCTCGGGGTGTCCCAGATGCAGGTCTCCCGGCTGCTGGCGGCGACACTCACCCGGCTGCGGGCGAGCATGCTGGCCGAGACGTGATGACGGCGGCGAAGCCGTTCGACCACGCCGATTAACGGATGGCCTGGCGCCGGTCTGTCCCGGCAGGGCGGTTTGGTATGCCCACGGCGGGCACATGAGCCGCACCCGGGCGCAAAGGGAAACATGATGACGGCAACGCAAGAGCCTTCGGCGCAACCGCCGGGCACAGCGGAGCGAGCGGCGCAGGTGCCTACGGCCGGCGGCGCCGCGCAGCTGGCAGACCGGTACTCCGATGCGGTCGCGTCCTTCACCGAGCTGGCCAGGGCGCTGGCCGAGCATGAGTCAGTCCCGGAGGCATTGCAAAGCATCCTGGCGCTCATCCTCCGGCTGGTACCCGGGTGTCATGCGGCGAGCGTCACGGTGCTGAGTGAGAAGTCCGAGCCGAGCACGATCGCGGCCAGCTCCGATGAGACCTACGAGATGGATCGCCGCCAGTACGCCCTGCACGACGGGCCTTGCCTGGACGCCGCCCGGCATCAGCAGGTCAGCCGGTGGAACCTGGAGGAGGCAAAGCAGCGGTGGCCGGACTTCACCAGCCTGGCCGAGGCGATGGGCCTGCGCAGCTACCTTTCCGCCGGGCTCGGCTGGGCTGGCCGCCCGCTGGGCGCGCTGAACCTGTCCAGCCGCGAGACCGACGGCTTCGACCAGGTCGACGAGCTGCTGCTGTCGCTGTTCACGGCCCCGGCCACGGCCGCCATCGTGGTGACGAGCCGCTATTCGAAGGCTCGTGACCTCGCTGCTCAGATGGAGCAGGCGCTGCAATCGCGGGCTGTGATCGACCGCGCGATCGGCATTGTCATGGCCGAGTCACGCTGTGACGCTGACGAGGCCTTCGCGATCCTCGGCCGGGCCTCGAACAACCGGAACATAAAGCTGCGTGACCTGGCCGCGGAGATCGTCGCGCGGGTTGGCGGGCGGCCTCCTGCCCGTCCGCCGGGCTAAACATCCCACGGCCTGCCCCGGCGACGGCGCGGGGCAATTCTCCCGTGCCCGGGAGGCAGCCGGGGTCAAGGCGAGTCCGCCGGCGTTAGGAATCGTCATTGCCGGGTAGTGCGCCATCCCTGGAAGGGGGCCATTGATGAGTGAGACCACGACCGCCCGGGCGGCGGGCGCACCGGACAGCTCGACCTCCGAACTCGTGCGGCAGCTGTCCGAGCAGGTGACCCGGCTGGCGCGGGACGAGCTGCGGCTGGCGCAACTGGAGATGACCGGCAAGGGCAAGCGGGCCGGCCTTGGCATCGGCATGTTCGGCGGCGGCGGGCTGCTCGCACTGTACGGGCTCGGCTGCTTGCTGGCGGCCGCCATCATCGGTCTGGCCACGGCGGTGGCCGCCTGGCTCGCGGCGCTGATCGTCGGCGCCGGCCTGCTGGCTGCCGCCGGGGTGGCTGCGCTGCTCGCCCGCGGGCAGCTGCGCAAGGCCACGCCGGCCGTCCCCGAGCGCGCGGTCGGCAGCGTCAAGGCCGACGTCGAGGAAATCAAGGAGAGTGCGCACCGATGACGGAAGTCAACGGCCCTGCCGGGCCGCCCAGCGCTGCGCCGCCGGAAGGCATCGAAGAGCTGACCGGAGAAATCGAGCGGACGCGAGCGGAACTCGGGGAGACGGTCGGGGCACTAGTCGCCAAAGCCGACGTGACTGCCCGGGCCAGGCAGAAGGCAGCCGAGGTGGCCGGGCACGTCTCGGACAAGGCCAGCCAGCTGAAGGAAACGGCTAGCCAGGTGAAGGGGCAGGCGACCGCCCGGATGAGTTCGGCCGGCGGTGCCGCCCCGGAACCCGTCCGCCGGGCCACGACGCAGGCAGCGGGCCGGATGCAACAGCGCCAGGTGCTGCTCGCCGTGGCGGTGGGCGGTGCCTTGCTGGCCGGCTGGCTCGTCGTCCGGGCGCGCCGCCGGTGAGCGAGCAAATGCCAGGGCGGCAGAGCGGAGAGTTGAGCAGATGATTGGCAAGCGCGGCAGCACCCAGGACGGGCCGCCGGCCGGTAACGGGAAACGCGCCACCGCACCCGACGGCGGACCCGGCACGAAGCTGGCTGGCGCTGCGCCACCGGCCGGCCAGCCCGGCACGAAGACAGACGGCAAGCCTGCCGTGCCCGAGACTCCGACCGAGCTCAGCGGCGGCTCCTGGCTCGCGGCCGCAAAGCGCTCCGTCAGCGAATTCCAGCACGACGCGCTGACCGACCGGGCAGCGACGCTCACCTACTACGGGGTTCTCGCGATCTTCCCCGGGCTGCTGTTCCTGGTGTCCCTGCTCGGGCTGCTCGGGCAGCAGGCCACTCAGCCACTCATCAACAATCTCGCCGCCGCGGTACCCGGCCAGGTCCATGCAACGCTGATTACCGCGGTCCATCACCTGCAGCGAGGGCACGCCACCGCGGGCTTGCTGGCCATCGCCGCGATGGCGGCGGCGCTCTGGTCGTCGTCGAGCTACACGGCGGCATTCATGCGAGCCTCGAACGCCATCTACGACGTGCCCGAGGGCAGGCCGGTCTGGAAGACGCTGCCGATCCGGCTCGGTGTCACGCTCGTGCTCATGGTGCTGCTCGTGGTATCCGCCCTCATGGTGGTCATTACCGGCGGGCTCGCCGCCCGCGTCGGGCAGGTGCTGGGAATCGGCGGGACCGCAGTCACCGTCTGGGACATCGCCAAATGGCCGGTCCTGCTAATCCTGGTCAGCCTGATGCTCGCGCTGCTCTACTGGGCCAGTCCGAACGCGAAGCACGGGTTCCGGTGGGTGAGCCCCGGCGGCCTGCTAGCCGTGCTCGGCTGGCTCATCGCCTCCGGCCTGTTCTCCCTCTACGTGGCGAACTTCGGGCACTACAACAAGGTCTACGGCAGTCTCGCCGCGGTAATCGTCTTCTTCGTCTGGCTCTGGATCTCCAACATCGCCGTGTTGTTCGGCGCCGAGTTCAACGCCGAGCTTGAGCGCGGCCGCGCGATGGCCGCAGGCGTCCCGGCCGACCAGGAGCCGTTCGTAGAACTCCGGGACACCAGGAAGCTGCGCAACCGCAACAGCAACAAGGCCAGGAACGATCGTCCGGCCTGACGAAGCCGGAATCACCCGGGGCTGACGGAACGGCCCCGGCCCGGGCGGCGGTCAGCCAGCCCGGGGGCCGGGCCCGGCGGGCCGGGTCAGCCTCGCCCGGGGCAGGCCGGGGTCAGCCTCGCCGCGCCCGGTAGAGATCGCAGCAGGGCGATCTCGGTGCTGTGATGCAGCAGTTCCTGGTTGACCCACCAGGCAACGTCGATGAAGCAATCGTCCGGGTCGCTGCCGTAGGGGTGGGTGCTGCGCCCCACCATGTCGAGCTCGGCGTCGTCAGCGCTGACCAGCGCCGCACGCCAGGCCCGGCGCCGGCGCCGCAGGCAGCGATCGCGCCGGCCGTGCCGCCGCTGAAGCGGTAATCATCCCAGGTCAGCCGGCGGCTCCGCTTCCCCGGGCTTGCCTGCCCGCATCGCCTGGCCAGCTCGCCCGGCGGAGATCGCCCGGCCAGCTCGCCCGGCGGAGTGTGTCCGCCCGCCCGGGCAGTCGTCGTCCTTCGCGCTGCCCGGGCAGGCGGCGATCGGGCTGCTTGCCGGCCGGCGGGCCCTGACTACGCCGGCCGACAAGCAGCGTCCGCTGGCGCCCGCGATAACCCGGGCGCCATGCTTGGCTCGGGCAGGCCGCATCATCCGGCGCAGGCACCGATTTCTGCCGTTTCCTTCGGCTTTCCGCCGCTACCAGCGATACCAGCGACGGCGTCGGCTGCCGGCCGTCTCCGCCGCGCGGAAAAGAAAACCGACCAGCCAGATCGCCAGCACGATCAGCGCAATCCACCACAGCAGGTGAATCGCGAACCCCAGGCCGGCCAGGATGATGGCAAGCAGCAGGACGAGCAGGAGGACCATCATGGCGAGTTCCTTCCGTTAGACGCCGCCCCCTCTAGTCACCGGATAGCTCGCGGCTAAACGGCGGCCGCCCTGCCGCACCGTGAATGCCCAGGCCACGCCGCGCCAGGCCGCGCAGCCCCGCCAGGCCAGGCCCCGTAGCCCCGCCAGCCCAGGCCCCCGCGGGCCACCGGGGTCAGGCCGCGCAGCCCCGCCAGGCCAGGCAACGCAGGTCCATCGGCCGATGAACGGCCGCCCGTGCCTCCCGCGACGGGCCCGCCGGGCCGCCTGCCCGGGCATGTGAGCGGCTCGACGTTGATCCATTCCGCGTATCCCTTGCCTTAGGTAGGCAAAACGTAGGCAAAATACCGGCAAAGGAGGCTGCGCGCGGGCGCGGCCAGGAAGGAAGACCACATGCGAGCGCTATTGCGGATCGCGGCCATCACGACCACTGCGGGCCTGCTGCTGGCCCCGGCAACGGCCATGGCATCGGCCACGGCACCGCACCCGGCGGCGACGCACGCCACGAGTGTGCACCTGCGCGGCGGCACGACGTCCCTGACCACCGTGAGCGGCCTCGCCGAGGCCCTGCTTCAGGGCAACATCGTGACGTTCGCGACCACGCCAGGTACGGAGACGCTGCTCGGCTCGACGGTTGACCCGCAGATCAAGTTCACGTTCCCGATAACCGGCGGGCGGGTGAACCCGAGCAGGCTCACCGGCAGCATCAAGCACCGCGGCGGCATCTTGTTCATCAGCACGTCCAGCTTCCAGGCGATCAAGCTGAGCAAGTTCATCATCAGCCTGACGCACCACCGGCTCAGCGCGATTGTCAGCGCGCTTAACGAGCGCGTGACGGTGGCGAAGCTCAGCTTCTCCCACGCCAGGGTCCGGATCGGGCGGCACCGGGTCAGGGTCAGCCGGATCGGCGTGCACCTGACGACGGATGGGGCGAACGCGCTGGACAACGCGCTTAACACAACTGCCTTCACTCCCGGAATGAAGATCGCAACCGCGACCACGTCGCCGCGGTTCTAGCGGCTGAACGCGGCAGGTCAGCGGCGGCGCCGGATACCGGGCACGCATCCCCCGGCATCCGGTGCCGCCGCCGGGCGGTCCTCGGCCGCGGCCCGGTGCACCGCCACCCCCGCCACCACCAGCGCGATGCCGGCCAGGTCGGCGGCGGTCGGGATCTGGCCGAGCACGACGGCGCCGGTCAATGTCGCGAACGCCGGCAGCAGCGCCAGCATTAGGGCGAACGTGGCCCGCGGCAGCCGCGCCATCGCCAGCTGGTCGGTGACATACGGGATGACCGACGAGCAGATCCCGACGCCCGCGGCCGCCAGCCGGTCGATCCCGCCGGTTGCGCCACCGCCGGCCGGGCCGCTGCCCGGTCCGGCGTTGGCGATCTTGTGACCCAGGATCACGTACAGCATGAACAGCGCGCAGTTGACGAACGCGAACGCGAACCCGAGCGGCTCCCCGGCTAGCCGGATGTCGGTGATCACGGCGACCCCGGTGACGGTCAGCGCGAGCGCGACGGCGTTGCGCGCGGTCCGCGCCCCGACCGCGGCCAGCAGCACCGTGCCGAGAAACTCGACGGCCCCCACGGTGGACAGCCGGGACCCGCCGCCCGCTCGGGCCGCAAGGTGGCAGGCGGCGGCTGCAGGCAATTCACGCTTCTTAGGATATGAAGGTAGGCTTCGTTCCAGAATGCCCAAACATCGGAGTCTCGATGAAACATTCGCTGGAACGGATGAATTTGACCAGGCATGCCTTCGAATCGATGGACCTCATTGACCGCCGCATTCTCTCCGAGCTGCAGTCCGACGCCAGGCTCAAGATCGCCGAACTCGGCCGCCGGGTGGGGCTGTCCGCGCCTGCCGTCGCGGACCGGATGCGGCGGCTGGAGGAGGACGGCGTGCTTGCCTACCGCGCCGAGGTGAACCCCCGTGCGCTCGGCTACTCGATCTGCGCCATCGTCCGGGTCAGTCCCGGCAGCCGGGACATCCACGTGATCCCCCGGCTGGCCCGCGACGTACCCGAAATCACCGAGTGCTACCGGATTACCGGCGAGGACTGTTATTTCATGAAGCTCTACCTGCGGACGATCGACGACCTGGAGCCGGTCCTGGACCAGTTCACCCCGCATGGCCGGACGACCACGTCGATCGTCCACTCGGCGCCCGTCCCGCCGCGACCGCTGCCGGTCTTCGACCCGCCGGACGGCGGCAGCTGACCGGCAGGCCCGGCCACATCTGCCGAGCGGAGGCGCGATGAGCTGCTCAATCGTGATTTTCACCCGGGATCTGCGGGTCACCGACAACCCGGCGCTGGCCGCCGCGGCGGCCGATTCGGCGGATGTCGTCCCGCTGTTCGTGTTCGACGACGCGCTGCTGGCCCGTTTCCGCGGGCATGCCAGCCGGCTCGGCTTCCTGCTGGAATCGCTGCGGGACCTGGACCGCAGCCTGCGGTCACGCGGCAGCGCGCTGGTGGTCCGGCGCGGCGATTGGGCCGGCCAGGTGATGGAGACGGCCCGCGCCACCGGCGCCGGCCGGATCCACATCGCCACGGACGTGTCCGGATACGCCGCCCGGCGGCTGGCCAGGCTGCGGCAGGCCGCGGCGGGCGCTGGCCTGACCGTGCGCCAGCATCCCGGCATCACGGTCGTCGGGCCTGGCGCGATCACGCCACCCGGCGGGGACGCCTACCAGGTTTTCACGCCCTATTACCGGCGCTGGCTGGAGGCGCCCCGGCGGCAGCGCGCCCCGGCACCCCGCCAGCTGCGGCTGCCGGGCCGGCTCGCCTGCGGCACGCTGCCGGAGCTGGCTGACCTGACCAGCGCGGCGCCGGCCAGGCAGATCACGATCCGCGGCGGCGAGTCGGCGGGCCGCGCGGCGCTGCGCCGGTGGGCCGCGGATCACCTGACGGAATACCAGATGGCGCAGGACGACCTCGGCGCCGGGCGGACGTCCCGGCTGTCCCCGTACTTGCACCTTGGCTGCCTGTCCCCGGCCGCGGTCGCGGCTTATCTCGGCGGGCAGCCCGGCGGGGCCTCGTTCGTCCGGCAGATCGCCTGGCGGGACTTCTTCCATCAGCTGCTGGCCGCCCGGCCGGAGACCGCCTGGCGGGAGGACTACCGGAGCCGCGGCGACGCGTGGAATCACGACGACGCGGCGCTGGCCGCCTGGCAGCACGGGCAGACCGGGTACCCGGTGGTCGACGCCGGGATGCGCCAGCTCGCCGCCGAGGGTTTCATGCACAACCGGGCCAGGATGATCGTCGCGTCGTTCCTGACCAAGGACCTCTACCTGGACTGGCGGCTCGGCGCGGCGCATTTCCAGCGGCAGCTGCTCGACTGGGACCTGGCCTGCAACCAGCTCAACTGGCAGTGGGTGGCTGGAACCGGCACGGACACGAATCCGCACCGCATCTTCAACCCGACCGTGCAGGGCAGGCGGTTCGACCCGGCAGGCGACTACGTCCGGCGTTACGTGCCGGAACTGGCCGGCCTGCCTGCCAGTTCCATCCACGAGCCTGACGCTGCCGCCCGCGCCAGGCTCGGCTACCCGGCCCCGCTGGTCGACCACCGGGCGGCGATCGCCGAGTACCGGCAGCGCCGGACCCGCTGATCAGACCCGCCGACCGGGTGCGCTGACCGGCGGCGGCGACGGCACAAGATCAACTTAGAATTCATGCTCCACTGCGTGGCGCTGCCGTGGGATACGAGAACTGGGTCCGCTTCCGCGAGGCCGGACAGATCCGAACCGGTATGGATTCCTGGCTATCCGTCGCTGACCCGGACGCCGCCGAGCTGGACGTCGAAGATGAAGTGCGGAGCCGGCGCGGTGTCACAGTAGGCCTGCGTCTGCGCCAGCGTGCCGATGCCGGCAAAGGTGGTCTGGTCTGGCGTGACAGGGTGTCGGCCGGTGCCGTTGTCGGCTACCTGCCACCAGGCGCCCATGCCGACCTGACCCGGATCGCTGGACGCGGTGATCGGTCCGCCGATCCAGGCGCGGTTGCCGCTCACAGTCAGGCAGCTGACCGGGCCGCTGAACGTGGTTTCCTGCCCGGCCTCGTAGTAGTGATAGCTCCACCGGCCGCGGACCGTCCCGTCCGCGCGCCTGATCGCCTGGTAGGCCAGCGGGTCCTGCTGTACGGTCACGCCGAACACGCTGGGCCCGAGCAGCACGTAGGTACGGCCGGCTACCCGCCCGGTGACCGGGTTGCGGCCGGCCTGGCCAGCCGCGGCCGCCTGCGCACTGGCCGCCGCGGGCAGTGCGCCGCCAGTCATTACCATCGCGGCCGCGAGCGCCGCCGTGATCCTTCTCAGCCTTGGCATCGTTGCCCTCCCGTCGTTCGACATCTGCTGCTGCGGCTCTCACAATGAGCACCTGGCCTGCGAGTCGTCTTGCACGAAGCGAAATGATTAGCACGGAACCAACCCCGGAGCGCTGTGGCGGCAGGCTGGGAGGTGCAAATGACCGGCCGGTATGTCCCTGTCACGCTCGGCAGCAGCCAGTCCCGCGGCGTCGACGTGGACGGGTTCCTGGTCACCCGGGTCAGGTTCCCGCCGCTGCTCAGGCTGCCCCTGCACACGCACGAGCGAGCGACCGTCGCGGTGATACTCAACGGCTCCTTTGACGGGCTGATGCGGCGGGCGAGCCGGCCGTGCCCGGCGGCGACGGTGCTGACCGAACCGCCCGGCGAGCCGCACGGCAACCTTTTCGAGCGTGCTGGTGCCGAGGTCCTGACCGTCCAGCCCGACCCGGCCCGGCTGGAGCTCCTCGAGCCGTTCGCCGGGGTGCTCGGCGAGGTCAACCACATGCGCGACCTTGTGGTGGCCGCGGTGGCCCGGCGCGCCGCCGGCGAGCTCGGCGCGCCCGACGAGGTCACCCCGTTCGCCGTCGAAGGGCTGATCCTGGAGTTGCTCGCGCTCATCGCCAGGCTGCGCAGGGAGCCCGGCGTCGGGATCGAGCGGCGGCCGCCGCGGTGGCTCGGGCAGGCCAGGGAACTCCTGCACGACCGGTCCGGCGAGCAGCTGAGCGTGGCCGGGGTCGCCGCGGCGGTGGGGGTTCATCCAGTTCACCTGGCCAGGGTCTTCCGGCTGCACTACGGGATGCCGGTAGGCGCCTACGTCCGCGGGCTGCGCCTCGACTGGGCTGCCGGGCGGCTCACCGCCACGGATCAGGGCATCGCCCAGATCGCGCTGCTGGCGGGGTTCTACGACCAGAGTCACTTCAGCCGCGCGTTCAAGCGCCGGTTCGGGCTGACCCCCCGGGCCTACCGCCGGGCCGCCCTCCAGTAGCCGCCGCCGCCCGTGGCAAGCGTCCGATCCCCTCACCACTATGGGGCCCACCTCCCCCACGCCCTCACCGCCGGCAGGCCCGCCCCCTCCACGCCCCTCGCCGCCGGCAGGCCCGCCCCTCCACGCCCCCTCGCCGCCGGCAGGCCCGCCCCCTCCACGCCTCCTCGCCACCGGCAGGCCCGCCCCCTCCACGCCCCTAAAATCACACCAATCACACCAATCACAAGATCAACTTTGCGGTTAGGATCTGTCCGGTGAGGACCGGACAAGAGTTAACCGCTGCTGAGGGGGCGCGGCGGCCAGCGCGGCGCAGGCTCGGCGGCCAGCGCGGCGCGGGTGCGGCGGAATGGGCGGCGGTCAGCCGCCGGCGGCGGGTGGCGGCAGGTCGGATAGCCGCTCGCTGGCCGCGCGGCGGACGATCTGGGCCCGGTCCGCCCTGGTCCGGAACGTGACCCGGGTCCGGTCTGCCCGGAACAGGTCCTGGGAGAACTCGAAGGGCGTCCCGTTGGCGGTGCTCGAGGTCCGGGTGATGGCTAGCAGCGGCGTGCCGGCGCTGACCCCGAGCAGGCTCGCCTCCTCATCGCTGGCCTCGACCACCTCCAGGTGCTCGACGACATCCTCGGGACGGATTCCGTAGCGGCTGTCGAGCAGCTCGTAGATGGAGCCGCCCATCGGCAGCTCTAGCAGTCCCGGGAACGTTTCGGCCGGCAGCTGGACGCGTTCCAGCGAGATCGGGATGCCGTCGGCCAGCCGGATCCGGGCGATGTCGAGTACCAGGCCGCCGGGCGGCAACGCCAGCTGGGCGGCGGTCATGTCGCTGGCCCCGGTGATAGTCGCGGACAGCACCCGGGTGCCCGCCACGAAGCCCTGCCGGCGCAGGTACTCGGGCAGCCCGACGATCACCGAGAGATCCCGGTCCACCTTGGTGTGCGCGACGAAGGTACCGCCGGCCCGCCCGGGCACCCGGCGCACGGTGCCGGCCTGCGCCAGCACCGCGAGCACCTGCCGCAGCGTGGACCGGCTGACCGACAGCCGGGCGGCAAGCTCGCGCTCGGTGCCGAGCCGGTCCCCCGGTCGCAGCGCGCCGGATGAGATCAGGTCGAGCAGCCGCAGCCTGGCGTCCTCGACCGGCCGCCAGCCCGGGCCGGCCAGGCGATCCGCGGCCGGCCGGCGATCCGTGGCCGGCCGCAGGCAGCCCGGTCACCCCATGGCCTCCAGCGATTCCGGGATGATCTGGCCGCCGTCGATCACCAGCGTCTGGCCGGTGATGTAGGCGGCCTCGTCGGTGGCGAAGAACAGTGCCGCGTTCGCGATATCCGCCACCGTGCCGAGATGCCGCATCGGGATCGCCGCCTCCATCGACCGCAGGTAGTCCGGGCCCATGCCGTCCAGTCCCTCGGTGGCGATGTTGCCGGGCAGGATGGCGTTGATCGTGATGCCGCTGCGGGCGAACTCCAGTGCCGCCGAGCGGATGAAGCCGAGCTGGCCGGCCTTGCTGGCACCGTAGGCGGTCCAGCCGGTGAACCCGGTGACCGGCCCGGTAATCGACGAGGTGACGATGACCCGGCCGTGGCCGGATTCCCGCAGCGCCGGCAGCGCCGCCTGCACCATGAAAAAGGTGCCCTTGAGGTTGACCGACAGCACGTCGTCAAGCTCG
Source organism: uncultured Actinomycetes bacterium (assembly GCA_963786975.1). Lineage (GTDB taxonomy): Bacteria > Actinomycetota > Actinomycetes > Streptosporangiales > Streptosporangiaceae > Palsa-506. The sequence goes on from CAWBBE010000004.1 coordinate 166,230, forward strand.
GCCGGGGTCATCTCGTCCAGCGGCGCGGCCGGGAAGATGCCCGCGTTGCAGCACACCACGTCGAGCCCGCCGTGCCGCTCGCGGGCAACGGCGACCGCCGCCGCGCAGCTCGCCGGGTCGCTGACATCGCCGGCCACGTACCGCACGGCCCCGCCGCCCGCGCCGGTGAGCTCGGCCGCGGTCTGCTCGCCCAGCCCGGCGTCCCGGCCGGTGATAATTACCCGGGCGCCCTCGGCGGCGAACCCGGCTGCGAGCCCCTTGCCGATGCCCTTGGTGCCGCCGGTTACCAGCACCGACCGGCCGCTGATTGACGTGAACATCCAGCCTCCTCAACTCAAGCGATCGATAGCGATCAGCGGCGCCCCGGGCGGGCGCCTACGAAGTCTCCGACGTGCTGCCCAGGTACCGTTCGGCCAGGTCGCAGGCGCCCCTGGTGAAGTCCGCGCCGAGCTCGCGGGCCGCGTCGGCGAACCGGTGCGAGCCGACCCAGGCGACCAGCTGCAGCCGCCGCAGCAGCACGAACGTCGGGATCTCGGCGGCGTCAGCCGCGGCCAGCGGCGCCACGCTGCGGTAGCCGCGTACCCAGGCGTCGCACAGCGCGGGCACCCGGGGGTCGTGCTCGATGAAGCTCAGCGAGGCTCCAATGTCGAAAAGGAACCAGCCGAACCCGCAGTCGTCGAAGTCGATCACATGCATGACCGGCCCGCTGACCAGCAGGTTGGCCAGCCGCATGTCGGCGTGGATCAGCCCGAACCGATCCGGTCCAGTGCCGAATCTGCGCAGTCGTGCGGCCAGCAGCCCGGCCGCCCGGCCGAGCGTGTCCAGTTCCTCCTGGCCGACTCCGATGCCGTCCTGCCAGCGGCCCCACCGGGGGGTCAGGCCGACGCAGCAGTCGAAGTCCCAGCGGAACCGGGTGAACGAAGCGGGCCTGGCCCAGCCCCGGGAATGCTGGTGCATCCGGGCGCAGATCTCGCCGAGCAGCCCGAACTTCTCCGCCAGCTGGTCCTCGGCCGGCTCGGCGCCCGGCAGCCACTCGAACAGCACGGTCTGCCGGGTGACCGGGCCGATCTCGATGTCCACCACCTCCCGGCCATCAGGCGCCGCGGAACACGGCCGGGGTCGCCAGCCCGGCGTCCCGCCGCAGCGCCTGCAGCCAGGCCAGCTCGGAGGCCACCGCGCCCGGCTGGTGGTAGCCGGTCCGGTGCACCCGCAGCACGGCGGTCCGTCCGTCGGCGGGGTCATCGACGCGGTAGGTCGCGTTCTCGGACAGGCTGAGCAGCCTGAGGCTGGCATCCGCGGAGAACCCGAACGGGCCGAGCGCGGCCCGGGCGAAAGGGTCGTAGCCGAGCAGAATCTGCGCCGGGGTCTGGGCGCCCGGCTGGCCGGCCGCAGCGTCGCAGCCGTCCCCCGCCCGGCGGCCGTCCCCCGCCTGGCGGCCGGTCACTGCGCACGTCCGGAGATGCTGCCCAGCAGCCGCTCGATCTCGGCCCGGGCCCGGCCCACGCCGTCGGCCGGGCCGGCCACGTAGACCCGCCCGGACGCGCCGATCATGGTGACGTCGACCAACGTGTTCCCCGGCACCACCCGTTCCGCCTCGTTCGCCGCCACGGCCGCGAACAGGGCCGGCGCCATCTCGCAGACCAGCAGTGACTGGCCGGGCAGCAGCATTGACGCCTGCCGGGACCGGTTGATCACCACGGCCTGCTGGTCGGTCACGTCCTCGATCACGTCGCTGTACAGCAGCCGCGGCGCGAGCTGGTCGGCGGCTTCGCGGCCGATGCCGTGCAGGATGGCCTGGCCGGCCTTCTCGACGTCGGCGGCGTCGCGGGAGTGCACCTCAAGCACGCCGAACTGGCGCTCCACGAACAGGATCCCCGGCTCGGCCGACGGCGCCGCCCGCAGCGCCAGGTCGGTCACCCGCTCGATCGCCAGGCCGGGTGCGACCTCGACGATCAGGGCATGATCGCCTTCCAGCGGCGGGTAGCCGCGGGCCCGCGTCGGCGTGCCGAGGTAGGCCGCGAACTGCCGCCGCAGGGTGGCGATCGGCAGGTAGACCCGCAGCTCGATGCTGGTCAGGCCGGCGGTCATCGGGCCTGGCTGGCGGCGCCCTGCGGAGCGCCCGGTGCGCCCGGGATGGCTGGCCGGCCCGGTGCGGCTGGCGCGCCGGGCCCGTCCGGCGTGCTCACTCGGCGACCACGAAGTGCTTGCCGAGGTCCGCGTGCGGCCGCGGGATGACGTGCACCGAGATCAGCTCGCCGATGCTGGACGCGGTCTCCGCGCCAGCCTCGGTGGCCGCCTTCACCGCGCCCACGTCGCCGTTGATGATGACCGCGACCAGCCCGTCGCCGACCTCCTGCCGCCCGACGATCACCACGTTGGCGGCCTTGACCATCGCGTCGGCGGCCGCCAGCGCAGCTACGTAGCCCTTGGTCTCGATCATGCCAAGCGCGTTCTGTGCCATCTGATTCTTCCTCTCGGTCTCGCCCCGGCGAGTGCCGGATAGCAGACAGGCGTTTATTTAACGGATCTTCGATGGCCGGTCCCGGCGGCTCTTGCCGGGCCCGGCCGGGGCGGCCGCAGGCGGCGCCGACGGCTCGTCGATCGCCCCGATGATGAGCGCGTCAACCGGGGGCTTGCCGGGCAGCCAGCCGGCCGCGACCGAGCCCTGCGCGACAAGGACCCGCTCGCCCTGGCCGCTGCCGAGGACGTCGAAGGCGACCAGCCGGTCACCGGACCCGGTCACCTCCACCTCCAGGAACGCGCCGCTGGGCAGCCCGTCGACCCGCTTGGTGGACCATACGTTCCCCACGACCGTTGCTTGCAGCATCACCGCTCCTTCTGCACCGGGACGCCGAGCGCCCGTGCCTTGTCCCTGGCCAGCGGGGTCAGCACGGCACGCGGGCCGAGCACAAGCCGCTCGCCCGCCCGGGCCGCGGCCAGCACGGCCCGCTCGGTCACCGCGCCCTTGTCGACCCGCCGGACCGCCGGCGGGACGCCGCCCGGCGGCTCGCCTGCCCCGCCCGCCGCCCGGCCAGCGCCGTACGGCTGACTGACGCCGGGCGGCTGGCTGCCGTCCGGTGGCAGGCCGGCGCCGGGTGGCTGACTGGCATGCGGTGGCTGGCTCGCGGGCGGCGGGTACCCGGCCAGCGTGAACCGCAGTCGCCCGGCCAGCATGTCCCGTCGCTGCCGTGGGTCGCCGGACAGCCGCAGCACCTCGGCCACGAACGCGCGCAACTCCTCGTCGGTGCTGACCCGCACCACCCGCACCGTGCTGCCCGCCGCACCGTTCGCGGGCACCACGCCAGTGCCCGCCCCCGCTCCGCCCACACCCGCCGTTCCGCCCACGCGCACCGCGCCGCCCGTGCTGCCCGCCGCACCGTTCGCGGGCACCACGCCAGTGCCCGCCCCCGCCCCGCCCACACCCGCCGCTCTACCAACGCCCGCCACCTCGCTCACACCCGCCACTCCGCTCACGTCCGCCACTCCGCTCACGTCCGCCACCCCGCTCCCAGCCGGCTTGCCGCCTTCAACCCGTTGAACATGGCGTTCAACGGGTTCTGACCCGTTGAACAAGGAGTTCAACGGGTTCGGCTGACCCGCGGCTGGGCGGATCAACTCGGCGAGGACCTCGCGGACCAGGGCCCGGAGCTCCTCGAGGGCGGGAGGGGGCGGCGGGGGCGGCGACGAAGGCGGGGGCGGCGGGGGTGGCGAAGACGGCAGGGGCGGCGAAGACGGCAGGGGCGGCGAAGACGGCGGGGGCGGCGGGGCGGTCATGCCGGGTCGCCTAGCAGGGCGGTAACGGCCTCGGCGGCCTGCCGGACGTCGTCTTCTCGGCCGGACAGGTAGACCCGGCCGGTGGCGCCGATCATCCGGTAGTCCACGATCTTGATCTGCGCCGCCTTCTCCGCCTCGTTAGCGGCCAGGATGGCGTACGAGGCCGGCTGCAGCTCCAGCACGAACAGCGACTCCCCCGGCAGCACCATCGAGCCGAGCTTGTTCCGGTTCACCAGGAACGCGTGCTGGGCGTCGATCCTGGTCATCGTCCTGGCCGCCAGCACCTGCGGCCGGGTGGCGGTGTCCGCGCCGACTCCGAGGGCGGCGAGCACCGCGCTGCTGGCCGCGCGCACGGCGTCGTTCGTGCCGTGCAGCTCCAGGTAGCCGAACTGGCGCTCCACCACCAGGATGCCGGCCTGCACGTCGGCCTCCTTGAGCGCGACATCGGTCAGCGGCTCGATGTCCAGGCCGGGGGCGATCTCGATCACCTGGGCGGCCATCCGCAGCCGCGGCGGGCGGCCGCGCACCCAGCTGCCCAGGTAGCACATGGTCTGCGGTTGCAGCTGGTCAAGGAAGATGAACGATCGCAGCTCGGCCATCAGCTCACCCCTTGATGAGCTGCTGTAGCTCTTCGATGATCAGCGCCCGGAGCTGCTCCCGGACCGGATCCGGGACGGCCGGGCCGGCCGGCAGCCGCGCCGGGACGCCGGCCTCAGCCAGGTTCGATGCCACCGGATAGGCCGGCACCGGGCCGGCCGGCGGCTGACCGGAGGTGATCCCGCCGAAATCGTGGAATCGCGCGGCCTCGGCCGCGTGATAGGCGACCCTGGTCCAGTTGACCAGGTGGCGGGGCTCCAGGTTGTCGCCGATCGAGCTGTGCCCGGCGAAGCCGGTACCTAGCGTCATCGACGGCGGCAGGTTCGTGTCCAGGCCGGAACTGCCGGTGCTGTTGCCCGCGTTGACGGCCACCCGCAGCACCGGGACCCGCTCGGCGAAACGGATGATCGTCTGCGGATCATGGCTGTGCACGGCCGCCGAGTGCCCGGCCCCGCCGATCCTGACCACGGCGCGGGCGGCCTCGATACCGCGGGCCGCCGACTCAGCCCGGACCAGGCCGAGCACCGGGCAGAGCTTCTCGCTGGCGAACTTCTCCTCCGGCAGCACCAGGTCAAAGGGCGCAAGCAGCACCCTGGTCCGCGGCGGCACCCGCAGCCCGGCCCGGGCGGCGATCCAGGCCGCGTCCTTGCCGATCGCCTCGCCGTTGAGCCTGCCCGCCGGGAACAGGTAGTCGCGCAGCTTGTCCCGGCCGGCCTCGTCCAGCAGCACGGCGTGCTGGCGCTGCAGCTGGGTGACCAGCCGGGCGGACGCCGCGTCCTCGACGATGAGCACCGACTCATTGGTGCAAAGCACCGAGTTGTCGAACGCCTTGCTCTCGGTGATCTGCTGCGCTGCCCCGGCCAGATCCGCGGTGGCGTCGACCAGCACCGGCACGTTGCCGGGGCCGACGCCGAGCGCCGGGTTGCCGGACCGGTGCGCGGCCCGCACCACCGCGGTGCCGCCGGTGGCCACGATCACGCTGGTCACCGGATCCGCCATCAGCGCCTCGATCAGCGGAACCGTGACGTCCTCGACGACCTGGATCGCGCCGTCCGGGGCGCCGGCCTCGGTGGCGGCCGCGGCCAGCACCCTGGCCGCGTCGGCGCAGCAGTCGCGGGCCATCGGGTGCGGGCTGACCACGATCGCGTTGCGGGTCAGCAGCGCCAGGATGACCTTGAAGAACACGCTGCAGACCGGGTTCGTGGACGGGGTCAGGGCCAGCACGACGCCAGCCGGCCGCGGCAGCGACACGATCTTGGCGGCCGCGTCCACGCGGGGACTGACGTAGTCCTCATCCCGGTAGCGTTCGAAGACACCGAGGGAGCACGCCTCGTTTTTCCTGATCTTGTGCGCTACCACGCCGAACCCGGTCTCCTTGACAGCCCAGTCGGCATAACGGGCGGCCTGCCCGTGCGCGGTGGTGGCGACCGCCGCGGCGATCCGCAGCACCGACGCCCGGTCGTACTCGGCGAACGCGCCCGCCGCCCAGTGCGCCCGGGCCAGCATCTGCCTGGCCCGGTAGGTCGCGGTGGCCGGGCTGACGGCCGGGCCGGCGGCGGCGGCGGTCATGGCAGGCGGCGTCATGGCCGGCTCCGGCCGGACCGCGCCGCACCTCGGCGTAAGCCCGGCCGATCCCGGCCTCGGTCCGCTCCAGCAGTTCCTCGCACAGCTCCGGGGTCATCAGCAGGCCGGGCTTGTACTGCAGCACGCGAGGATCCAGGGTCGAGAAGATCGCCCAGACTCCGGTGCGGTACAGCTGCCGCATGACGTACTTCGCCCCCTCCGGGTGGTCGAATTCCAGGCCCATCACCACGCCGTTCTGCCGGATCCCGGTGAACCAGTCCGGGTATCCGGCCTGGATAGCCCGCAGGCCGCGGCCGATGAGGTCGGCGATGTAGTGCACCATCGACCTGGTTTCCGGCCGGCTGCAAATCTCCAGGGTTTTCAGCGCGGCCACGCAGCCCAGCTCCGCGCCGCCGAAGCTGGAGATGTGCGCGAAGCCGTCCTCGGTGAGCCAGCCCGCGCACCGCTCGCTGACCATCGCGGCGGCGATCGGGTACATCCCGCCGGACAGTCCCTTGCCGGTGACCAGGATGTCCGGCTCGATGCCGTGCTTGGTGATCGCCCACATCTCCCCGGTGCGCATCAGCCCGGTCTGCACCTCGTCGGCGATGTACAGCGTGCCGTGCCGCTCGCAGAGCGCCTTGACCGCTTCCAGGTAACCCGGCAGCGGCAGCGGGAAGCCGTAGGTGGCCGGGATAGTCTCCATGATCACCGCGGCCACGTCGCGGCCGGCCAGCGCTGCCTCCATCGCGCCGATGTCGTTGAACGGCACCTGGCTGAACTCGTCCGGCCGGTCGGACAGGAACAGCCGGGAGAACCGGTCGTCGCCAGTGGCCACGGCCAGCCCGGTGTGGCCGTGGTACGCCTTGATGATCGACACGACCTTGCGCCGCCTGGTGGCGTGGCGAGCAGTCTTCAGCGCGATGTCGATTGCCTCGCCGCCGCCGCTGCCGTAGACCACCTTGGCGAGGTTGGGCGGCGCGGAGCGGATCAGGGCCTCGGCCAGCGCCGCCCGGGCGCTGGACGGGAAGTGATGGTTGCCGATGTCGAAGGACTCCATGCCGGTGGTGATGGCCTCGACCAGTTCCGGGTTGCGGTGCCCCAGGTTGTAGGTGCCGCCGTTCAGGTGCACGTCGATGAGGCGCAGGCCGGACATGTCCCAGATGAAATAGCTCTCCCGGCGGTCGATGACCAGATCGACACCGGTCTCGGCCCAGAAGTCGGTCTTGCCCGGATTCCAGTACTCGCGGGACTTCGCCAGCACCTCGGCCTTGGACTGCATGCTGAAGACGTCGTAGTCGTGCATCGCCCCGCCTTTGTGACCAGCGGCAGCCCGCTGGGGCAGTCGGCTCACAACCCATAACAGACCAAATCATTGATCGGTAGGACCCAATAGTCAAGAGAGAGATATAGCCCGTTTTCTGCTGACCGAAAGTCTTGTCAGCCCAGAAAACGTCATGTTACGGTCGGGGTCCGGCGGGCGACAGGAGCGTGCCGATGACGCTGTTAAGCGGCCTCGGGCGAGCTCGACACGCTATGTCTGCCGCCGAGATATCCCAGCTAGCCGGACTCTGGCCGGCCGCCGCAGGCTGCCGTCATGGGTCCGACCGTAATGCCGTCCGGCGAACCGCCGGTGATATCCCCTGTTGTGCCTTGCCGTGCAGGGCTCGGCACTAGGCCCGGCCCACTGAGGAGGCTGGCTGCATGTCGGACATCCGAGAGCAAACAGGAGCCACTAGCGAAGGCCCCACCGGCGGCCCCGGCAGCATGCCTGAGCGCCTCGCGGAGAGCCTTGATGTCTCGCAGCGCGATGACGTCCCCAAGCTGCGCAAGAACGCGATCGGCCTGTGGGGAGTGCTGTTCCTTACCGTGACCGGCGCCGCGCCGATCTCGGCGATGCTGTTCAACACGCCGATCTCGGTCGGCTTCGGCAACGGCGTCGGCACCCCGGCCGGGTTCGCGTTCGCGGCGATCGTGCTGACCATCTTCTCGGTCGGCTACGTCGCGATGGCCAGGAAGAAGACCACGGCTGGCGGCTTCTACTCCTACATCAGCCACGGCCTGGGCCGGGAGATCGGAATGGGCACCGGGTTCGGCGCGGTGCTGGCCTACTCGGTGTTCGAGGCGTCGCTGTGCGGCGGGTTCGCCTACTTCCTGAACATCAAGCTGGCCCAGTACGGCACGAACATCGCCTGGCCGTGGCTGGCGCTCGGCATGGTGGCGCTGATCTCGATTCTCGCCTGGTTCGACGTGCGGCTGTCCACCATCGTGCTGGCCGGCGCCCTGATCAGCGAGGTCGTGATCCTGGTCTTCTTCGACATCGTGATGTTCGCGCACGGCGGCCTGCCGCTGGCCGCGCTCAACCCGGTGAACGCGTTCAAGGGCTTCCCGGCCGCGCACGGGCTGGTGGCCGGGGCGGCAGGCATCGGCATCTTCTTCGCGTTCTGGTCCTGGGTCGGCTTCGAGATGGCGCCCAACTACGGCGAGGAGTCCAGGAGCCCGAAGAAGATCGTGCCGCGGGCGATGTACATATCGGTGATCGGGCTCGGCGTGTTCTACACGCTGACCAGCTGGGCACCGTTCGCCGGGTACTCGTCGGTGCAGGCGGCGCAGGCGCAGGCGCAGAACAACTCCGCGGAGTTCTACCTGGCCCCGGCGAACGCGATCGCCGGGCACTGGGTCGGCTCGATCATGAGCTTCCTGATCATCACCGGCTCGTTCGCCTGCGGGATGGCGTTCCACAACACGACCGCACGGTACTTCTACTCGCTCGGCCGCGAGGGACTGCTGCCCAGGGCGCTCGGCCGGACGCACCCGAAGTGGAAGAGCCCGCACATCGCGTCGGTCACCCAGTCGGTGATCGCCGCGCTGATCGTGCTCGGCTTCGCCGTGTTCGTCGGCACCGGCGACCCGCTGCACATCGCCTACCTTCAGGTCTACGGCCTGATGGCGGTGATGGGTGTGATCATCATCCTGTCCGTGCAGGCCCTGGTGTCGCTCAGCATCCTGATCTACTTCACCAGGGAGCACCCGGCTGACGTGCACTGGTGGAAGACCATGGTGGCGCCCGGAATCTCGTTCCTCGCCCAGGTCGTCGTGATCTACCTGCTGTTCAAGAACATCCTGTTCCTCGGCAGCGGATACCACTACGCGGTGTGGCTCGGACCGATCGACCTGCTGGTGGTGCTGATCGGGATCGGCGGCGCGTTCTACCTGAAGGCCAGGAACCGGGCGAAGTACGAGTCGGCCTGCCGGCTCATTAACGAAGGCCTCTGATGCCGGGCCCGGTGCCGCCAAGCGCGCCATCCGGCGGGTGGCGCGGCACGGGGCAAGGCAAGCTGGCCGCGCTGGCCGCCGCCGCGCTGAGAATGCTGCGGCTGGCGGGATCCAGGTGCTGCCTGGGCCGGGCCGATGCCGCCTGGCAGCAGACGGTGGACCGGGAGTGAGAAGCCTTGGGCTACCTGATCGGGGCTGATGTCGGGTCGCAGAGCGTCAAGGCGGTGCTGCTCGACCCGGGCGGGCGGACCATCGGCTCGGCCGGGCACGGCTGCGCGATGAGCCATCCGGCCAGCGGCTGGGCCGAGCAGGACCCGGCCGGCTGGACCCGCGGCCTTACCCTGGCCGTCCGCCAGCTGATGACCGATACCGGCGTCCGGCCTTCGCAGGTAACCCATCTCGGGCTGGCGTCCCAGGTGGACGGGGTAGTAGCGGTCGACGCGAAGCTCCGCCCGCTGCGGCCGGCCATCATCTGGCTGGACCGCCGGGCGGTGCGCCAGGCGGCGCAACTGGCCGAGCGGCTGGGCACCGCGCACATCTTCGCCGCCACCGGGCTGAACGCCGACGCGTCGCATGTCGCGCCGAAGCTGATGTGGCTGCGCGACAACGAGCCGGGCAGCTTCCGCCAGGCGAAATCGTTCCCGCCGGTCGGCGGTTACCTGCTCGGCTGGCTCACCGGCGTGCTGGCGCAGGATCACGCCAACGCCTCGTCCACGCTGCTGTATGACGTGCGGACCGGCGGCTGGCACGACGGGATGCTGCAGGCGGCCGGCCTCGATCCCGCGCTGCTGGCCGAGATCCGGCCGTCCGCGCAGGTCGCCGGGACGCTGACCGCGGCGGCCGCGGCCGAGCTCGGGCTTACCGCCGGGTGCGCGGTAGTGACCGGGACCGGCGACGAGCACGCTGCCTGCGTCGGGGCCGGCGCAATCACGCCAGGGCTGGTCGCGGACGTGACCGGCACGGCGGAGCCGGTGGCGGTGACCGCGGCAAGCCCGGTCTTCGACGCCGGGCGGGTGGTGGAAACCCATGCGCACGCGATCACCGGCCTGCTGCTGGTGGAAAACCCCGGCTTCGTCTCCGGCGGCTGCACGCTATGGTGCGCCGAGGCCATCCTCGGCACCGACCAGGCCGGGCTGTTCGCGCAGGCGGCGCAGGCACCGGCCGGCGCGGACGGCGTGCTGTTCCTGCCGACGATCTCCGGTGCGACCGTGCCGCGGTGGAACGACCGGATGCGCGGCGTATTCGGCGGCCTGGGCATGAACCACGGGCGGGCGCACCTGGCCAGGTCGGTGCTGGAGGGCTGCGCGTTCGCGCTGAACGACGTGCTCGGCCGGCTGGACGCGCTCGGCCTGGGCGGCGAGCAGATCCGGGTGGTCGGCGGCGGCGCCCGCAGCGAGCTGTGGCTGCAGATCAAGGCCGACGTCACCGGCCGGGCGATCCAGCTGGTACTGGCCGCCGAGCCAACCGCGCTCGGCGCCGCGGTCCTGGCCGGCCTGGCGGCCGGCACGTTTGCCGATGCCGCCGACGCCGTGGCCAGGACCGTGCAGGTCGCGCCGCGCTGCTACCTGCCGGAGGAGCCGGCCCGGGCGGTGTACGCCGAGCGTTATGCACAGTACCGCGCGCTCTACGACGGCGCCGAGGGAGCGCTAGCGTGATCCGATGACTGAAGTAATGCTGGATCTGGACGGCCTGCGCGGTGAGCTCGCCGCCTCGCCCGGTGCCGCCCGGCTGCGGTCGCTTGGCCTGGGCAGGGTCATCGAGGGCGACGGCGCGCTGGACGAGCTGGCCGGCGCGGTCGCGGAGTTCCCCGGGTCCGGCGCGGGCGTAGTGGTGCTGGCCGCCGCGACCCCGATGACCGTGGCCGGCCGGGACCTGCGGGCCGCGGCGACCGAGGTGATCGGCCGCGGTTTCGCCGTCGAATGGGTCACCCTCGGGCCGGCGGGCGGCCAGGTGCACGCGGACGAGCCGACCGTGGCGGCGGCCCGGCGGGCGGTCCGCGGAGCCGGCTGCGTGGTCACCATCGGATCCGGGACGATCACGGACATCGGCAAGTCCGCCGCGGGCGACGCCGTGCCGCTGGTCGTCGTGCCGACGGCAACCAGCGTCAACGGCTACGCCGACCCGTTCTCGGTGCTGCTGCACCATGGCGTCAAGCGCACCTCGCCGTCCCGCTGGCCGGACACGATGCTGATCGATCCGGCCGTCCTGAGCGCGGCCCCGGTGGCGCTGAACCGGGCCGGCGCAGGCGACCTGGCCTCGATGTTCAGCGCGACCGCGGACTGGTACCTGGCCAGCCTGGTCGGCACCGACCGGTCCTACGACCCGGCGGTCACCGGACTAAGCCGGCGGCACGGCGAGCGGATGCTCACGCTGGCGGCGGGCCTGGATGACGGCGCCAGCCTGGCTGAGCTGGCCCGCATCCTGACGCTCTCCGGCATCGCGATGGGCGTGGCTGGCTCGACCGCGCCCAGCTCGGGCATGGAGCACGCGATCAGCCACCTGCTGGAGATGACCGACACCGCGCGCGGGCGCGATGGCAGCTACCACGGCACGAAGGTCGGAGTCGCCAGCATCGTGGCCGCCGCTACCTGGGCGCATGTCCGGCGCCGGATGGGCGAGGGGGCGCTGGGCCGGCCGGTCAGCCTGCCGGACGCCGACCTGGCCAGGGAAACCATCGGCGCCGCGTTCAAGGGCATCGACGCCGACGGCGCGATGGCCGCCGAGTGCTTCGCCGACTACGCGCGGAAGCTGGCCGTGCTCGCGGCCAGCCGCGATCCGCTGGCCGGCCTGCGGGCCGGCTGGGCGGCCCACGACGACATGATCGGCGAGATGCTGACCGGCCCGGCCGAGCTGGCCGCCGCGCTGACCGCGGCCGGATTGCCCGCCCGGTTCGGTGACCTGCCCGATCCGGTCGGTGACGACGAGGCGCGCTGGGCGGTGGCCAACTGCGGGCTGCTGCGGCGCCGGTTCGGCGTGGCGGACCTGGCCATGCTGCTCGGCTGCTGGACGGACGACGACATCGACCAGATCCTGGCCGACGCCGCGGTGCTCACCGGGCGAGCCTGACATGCCGGCTGGGGGCCGGCGTGACCGCCGGGGCCGGCCTGACGGGCAGGGCCGGCCTGACGGGCGAGGCCGGCCTGACCGGCGAGGCCGACCCGACCGGCGAGGCCGGCCCGACTGGCGGGACCGCCGGGGCTGGCCTGACCGGCGGGGCCGGCCTGACCGGCGGGGCCGGCCTGACCGGCGGGGCCGGCCTGACGGGCGGTACGGGCACGGCGGATATCCGGCGGCCGGACCGGTACTTCCAGGGATACGCGCTTGACCTTGACGGCACTGTCTACCTGGGCGACTCGCTACTGCCCGGGGCGGCGGAGACGGTCAGCCGGATCCGGCAGCACGGCTCGCGGCTGGTCTTCCTGACCAACAACCCGTTGCGGCCGGCTGCCAGCTACGCCGGGCAACTGTCCAGGCTCGGCATCCCGGCGGCCGAGGCCGACGTGGTCACCCCGCTCAGCGTGCTGACCGCGTACCTGACCCGGCGGCACCCCGGCGCGGCCGTGCTCACCGTCGCCGAGCCGCTGGTGGACCAGACGCTAGCCGCGGCCGGGATCACGGTGACCGCCGAGCCGGCCGCGGCCGGGGTCGTCGTGGTGTCGTTCGACCGGACCTTCAGCTACGCGAAGCTGCTGCTCGCCTACCGCGCGGTCCGGCATTTCGGTGCCGCGATCGTCGGCACCAACCCGGACCCGTTCTGCCCAACGCCGGATGGCGGCTGGCCGGACTGCGCCGCCATGCTCGCCGCGGTGGAGGCCTGCACCGGGGCGCGGGCCGAGGCGATGATGGGCAAGCCGGGCGATCAGATGGCAGCCGAGTTGCTGCGGCGGCTGGACGCGCCGCCGGACGCCGCGGCCATCGTCGGCGACCGGCTGGCTACCGACGTGGCGATGAGCGGCTCGCTCGGCATGACCAGCGTGCTGGTGCTGTCCGGGGCCACCACGCGCGGCGAGCTGGCCGGGCTCGCCGGTCCGGCCGGACTACGTCATCGAGGGAATCGGCGAACTGCTGCCCGCGCCCATCACCCCCACTCCCGGGAGCTGACCGTGATCGAGTTCGTGTTCATGCTGACCCACCACGACCGCACGGTCGACGACGCGCTGTCGGTCTACGAGGAACTGCGCGGGTCCGGGCTCCGGTACGTCGGCTTCAAGGACATCGGGCCGCCGCCAGAGGTACTGCACGACGTCTGCGTGAAGGCCCGCAACGACGGGCTGGAAGTCATGCTGGAAGTAGTGTCGACCAGCAAGGAAGCCGAGCTGCGCTCGCTGGCCGCCGCGGCCGGGATCGGCGTCGACTGGGTGCTGGGCGGCACGCATCCGGTCGAGGGCAGCGCGGTGCTGACGGGCGTTCCGGTGCGGTACTGCCCGTTCCCCGGCACGGTGATCGGGCACCCGAGCGTGCTGACCGGCGAGATACCCGAGATCGCGGAAAGCGCGCGGCAGATCACCGCGCTGGACGGCGTTTCCGGCCTGGACCTGCTCGCCTACCGGCACCCGACCGCGGATGTAGCCGAGCTGACCAGGGCGGTAGTACAGGCGTCGGCGGGGCCGGTGATCGCGGCCGGGTCGGTGGCCAGCGTGGCGCAGATCGAGACGCTGGCGGCGGCCGGGGCGTGGGGATTCACCATCGGCGGCGCGATATTCGAGGGCAGGCTGCCGGGCGGGCCGTCGGTCGCCGGGCAGGTCCGCGAGGTGCTGCGGGCCGCCAGTGCCATCTGACGCCGTGCCGCCGGATGCCGTGCCGCCGGACCCCGTGCCGCCGGACGCGGTGGCCGGCTGATGGGCCGGACCTTCCTGCTGGCGATCGACCAGGGCAGCTCGTCCAGCCGGTGCCTGGTCTTCGACGGCGCGCTGCGCACCGTGGCAGCGGCCAGCCGGCCGGTCACGGCGTCGCTGCCGGCGCCCGGCTGGGTCGAGCATGACGCCGGGGAAATCCTGGCCAGCGTGCTGGCCGCGATCGGCGATGCGATGCGCCAGGCGCAGGCCGGCTGGCCGGATATCGCCGGGATCGGGCTGGCCGCGCAGACCGAGACGTTCGTGGTATGGCAGCGGGCCACCGGGCAGGCGGTGTACCCGGCGATCAGCTGGCGGGACAGCCGCGGGGCCGGCCGCTGCGGGCAGCTGCGGGCGGCCGGCCACGAGGAACTGATCAGGGCGCGGACCGGGCTGCCCGCCGAGGCCGCGTTCAGCGCGTCGAAGCTGCGCTGGGTACTCGACGAGGTGCCCGGGGCGCGGGCGGCGGCCGAGGCCGGGGAACTGCTGTTCGGCGACGTCAACTGCTGGCTGACCTGGCATCTCAGCGGCGGCGCCGCGCACGTCACCGAGCCGTCGATGGCCGCCCGCAGCATGCTGTTCGACATCTCGGCGCTGGGCTGGGACGCCGGCCTGCTCGACTTGTTCGGGATTCCGGCCCGGATGCTGCCCGCCGTGCGGCCGACTGCCGGGCGGCTGGCGGTCACCGACCCGGCCGTGCTGGGCGGCCGCGCAGTCATCGCCGCCGCGATCGGCGACCAGCAGGGCGCGCTGTTCGGCCAGCGCTGCTGGACCGAGGGGATGGCGAAGCTGACTCTCGGCACGGGCGCGTTCTTGTGGTGCCACGCCGGGATGTCGCGGCCGGCCTCGGTACCGCCGGGAGTAGTGGCCAGCTGCGCGTGGCAGCTCGATGCCGGTACCGGGTACGCGCTGGAAGGGTTCGTGCCGAACGCCGGCGCGGTGGTCTCCTGGCTGCGCCGGCTCGGCGTGCTGGCCGACGGCGAATGGCCGGTGATCTCCGGCCGCGCGATCACCGGCAGCGAGGCTCAGCCCTGGTGCGTGCCCGCGCTGTTCGGGCTCGGCACGCCGCGGTGGGAGCCGGCCGCGCGGGCGGACATCACCGGGCTCAGCGCGTCGAGCACCCGGGCCGATATCGCCGAGGCCGCCATGCTCGGCGTCGTGCACCAGGTCGCCGACGCTATCGACGCGGTGCGCGACGGGCTGGCCGGGCCGCTGGAACTGATCCGGGTGGACGGCGGCCTCAGCCGCAACGACTCGGTGCTGCGGGCCATCGCTGACCTGGCGGGCATCACGCTGGAACGGCCGGCCGTGACCGAGGCGACCGCGCTCGGCGCCGCCGCGCTGGCCGGGCTCGGCACCGGGCAATGGGACCTGGCGGCCCTCGGGCAGCTGCCGTTCGCGGCTGGCCGGCGGGTACAGCCAGGACTGCCGAGGACAGCACGGGCGAAGATCCGTTTCAGCTGGCAGGCAGTACTGGCGCGGTCGCTGGCCGGCTGGCAAGCGGCCGGCCCGGACGGCGGGTTGTCATGACGATCCGGCCGGCTGACCCGAGCGCGCTCAGCCCCCGGCACCGGCTGCGCTCGCGCGAGCGGCTGGCCAGCGAGGTATTCGACATCGTGGTGGTCGGCGGCGGGGTGACCGGGACCGGCGCGGCGCTGGACGCGGCGACCAGGGGCCTGTCGGTCGCGCTGATCGAGGCGCGGGATTACGCGGCCGGCGCGTCGAGCAAGTCGAGCAAGCTCATCCACGGCGGCCTGCGCTACCTGGAGATGCTGGATTTCGGGCTGGTCCGCGAGGCGCTACGGGAACGCCGCCTGCTGCTGACCACGCTGGCGCCGCACCTGGTCAAGCCGGTGCCGTTGCTCTGGCCGCTGACGCACCGCGGCTGGGAACGGCCGTACGTGGGCGCCGGGCTGCTGCTCTATGACAGCATCGGCGGCCGGAAGGCAGTGCCGCGGGCACGTCACCTGACCAGGACGGCGGCGCTGCGGCTGGCCCCGGCGCTGAACCCGGATGCGTTCGTCGGCGCGGTCCAGTTCTATGACGCGCAGGAAGACGACGCGCGGATGGTGGCGGTACTGGCCAGGACCGCGGCCGCGCACGGCACGGCGCTGGCCACCAACATCCGGATGGACGGGCTGGCGGCAGACGGCGGCGGGCGGGTGACCGGCGTCCGGGCCCATGACCTGCTGGACGGGACGGATCTGCTGATCCGCGGCCGCCACGTGGTGCTGGCGGCCGGCGCCTGGACCGGCGGCGCGGCCGGGGAGCGGGACGGGCAGGCGGCGCTCACCGTCCGGCCGTCCAAGGGCGTGCACATCGTGGTCCCGCGGGACCGGATCCGGATGCGCACCGGGCTGCTCACCCGGACCGATAAGAGCGTGCTGTTCGTGATCCCGTGGGGGGAGCACTGGCTGATCGGCGACACCGACACCGGGTGGCCGTATGACCCCGGCCATCCGGCGGCCAGCCGGGCGGACATCGGCTACCTGCTCGGCATGGTCAACCGGATGCTGGCCGATCCGATCGGGGCCGGTGATATCGAGGGCGTGTTCGCCGGGCTGCGGCCGCTGGTCGCGGCCGGC
Source organism: uncultured Actinomycetes bacterium (assembly GCA_963786975.1). Taxonomy (GTDB): domain Bacteria; phylum Actinomycetota; class Actinomycetes; order Streptosporangiales; family Streptosporangiaceae; genus Palsa-506. The sequence continues at coordinate 182,857 of CAWBBE010000004.1, forward strand.
CGCGGGGCCGGCGATACGACGAAGCTGAGCCGCGAGCATACCGTGCACACTTCCCGGCCGGGGGTCTCGGTGATCGCGGGCGGCAAGTTCACCACGTACCGGGTGATGGCCAGGGACCTGATCGACGCCGCCGCCCGGGACCTGGCGGCCCGGGCGGCGCCGGGGTCCGGCGCGGTCCGGCCATCCCGCACGCATGAGGTGCCGCTGCTCGGCGCGACCGGGTACGCGGCGCGCTGGGCCGGCCGGGAGCGGCTGGCGGCCGGCTGCGGGCTGCCGGCCAGCCAGCTGGAACGGCTGCTCGGCCGGTACGGCAGCTGCGTGGATGACCTGCTGGAGCTGATCAGCGCGCGGCCGGACCTCGGGCGGCCGCTGGGCGGCTCCGGCGGCTACCTGGCGGCCGAGATAGTCTACGCGTGCACGCACGAGGGCGCGGTGCGGCTGGATGACGTGCTGGCCCGGCGGACCCGGATCGCGATCGAGGCCAGGGACGCCGGGCTGGCGGTGGCCGGGCGGGCCGCCGCGCTGATGGCGCCGGAGCTCGGCTGGGACGAGGCGCGGGCCAGCCAGGAGGTCGCGCAGTACGGCCGGGCGGTGGCGGCGGACCGGGCGGCCCGGGCCGAGCCGGACGACCAGCTCGCCTACCGGGCGCGGGTGAAGGTCCCGGACCCGGCGCCGTTCTACCCGGGCTAGCCGCCGGGGCTCGCGGCGCGGAAGGCAGCCGGCCGGCGGTACCACGCCGCCTGGCTCCCGGCGGCCGGCCGAGTAGATGACCTTCTCCGGGGTAGAGCGCTGATTCCGGGGCCCTGGCCGGGCCTGCGACCGCGAGCCCGGAGGTGATGACATGGAGATCAGCATGGTGCTGTCGCTGCCGCGAGATGTGGCCAGCGTGCCGGTTGGCCGCCAGGTCCTTGACGGCTGCCTGGAAATCCTCGGCGTGGCTCCCGACACGCGGACCGACATCGCGCTGGCCCTCGGCGAGGCATGCGCCAACGTCGTGCAGCACGCCGGGCCGGGTGACGACTACCAGGTGCGCGCTACCGCCAGGGACGGTCGGTCGATCATCGAGGTGGCAAATGCGGGGAACGGCCCGGCGGCCGGGCCGGCCGCGGCCGGGCTGCCCCCGCCGACGGCCGAGCACGGCCGCGGGCTGAAGATCATGGATGCGGTGGTGGAGAACCTGAGCCTGACCGGCAACGGGCGCGACGGCACCACCGTGCACTTCGAGAAGTCACTGAACTGGTTGCCTGGCGCGCCGGGCTGTCCCGCCGCGCGGTGAATCTACTGGCCTGTCCGCCAGCCGGGACGTCGCGCTACAGCCAGCTCCTGCGCTTGAAGACGAGATACAGGGTGACGGACGTGACGACCATCAGCGCGAGCGCGAGCGGGTAGCCGAGCGGCCAGTGCAGTTCGGGCATCTTGCGGAAGTTCATCCCGTAGATCGTCCCGACCAGCGTCGGGGCGAACAGGATGGCGGCCCACGCGGAGATCTTCTTGACTTCCTCGTTCTGCGCGAGGCTGGTTTCGGTGAGGCTGCGCATTTCCTCGTTCTGCTGCTGGCCGACCAGCGTTGCCTGCACGGTCAGCGCGTTCTGCAGCAGCGCGCGGAAGGAGTCGGCCCGCTCGACGATGCGGATCACGTGATCCTGCACGTCCCGCAGGCTGCGCTGCATCTCCACGTCCACCTGGTACTTGTCGAACCCGCCTTCGAGCGAGCTGAGCATGCCGAGCAGCGGGCGGGTGGCGCGCTGGAACTCGATCACCTCCCTGGACAGCTCGTAGATCCGCCGGGATACCGCCGGGTCGCCCCTGAACAGCTGGTCTTCGATCTCGTCAATGTCGTTCTCCAGCCCGGCGGCAACCGGCGCGTACTCGTCGACGACCTGGTCCAGGATCGCGTAGAGCACCGCCTCGGGCCCGAGCCGGAGCAGTTCCGGGTTCCGCTCCAGCCGGTCGCGGACCCGGCCGAGGTCCGGGGCCTCGGCATGGCGGACGGTGACGACGAAGCTGTCGCCGGTAAAGACGTGCACCTCGCCGAACTCCACCTCCTCCTCGGCGTCGAGGTAGCGGGCCGGGCGGAGGACGGTGAACAGGGTCGCCCCGTAGCGCTCCAGCTTGGGCCGCTGGTGAGCGGTGACGGCGTCCTCTACGGCGAGCGGGTGCAGGTCGAACTCGCGGGCCACCGAGCGGATCTCGTCGGCGTCGGGCCGGTACAGGCCGATCCATGCCATGCCGCTGCGCTGCCGCAGTAGCTCGTACGTCTCGTCCAGGCTGCGCGGGTCGGCGGTGCGGCGGCCGTCCACGTAGACGGCGTTGTCGACCAGTGTCATGTCGCCCTCGTGTTCGTGTCATCGATCGGTGCCGGTACCTATACCAATGCCAGTGCCGCCGGCCAGCGCCGGCGGCCATTGTCGCAGGCCAGCGCGGGCCCTTGGCCGGGTCAGCCCGGCCGGGCGCGGGCGGCGCCATCGGCCGGGAGCAGCGAGTACATGAACATGTCCCGGCGCCGGCCGCCGAGCGCCTGCCAGCTGCGCAGCAGGCCCTCCCGGGTGAAGCCGGCCCCCTCGGCCGTCCGGATGGACGCGGTGTTCCATGGCTCGACGTACAGCTCCAGACGCGGAATCCGCAGCTCGGCGAAGGCCCAGCGGCTGATTGCGGTGACCGAGCGGGCGGCGGCCCGGCGGCCGCGGGCCGATGCGACCACCCAGTATCCGACGGAGGCCCGGCCGCCGCCGATGTCCCTCAGCCACAGCCCGGCCTGGCCGACCGCACGGTCGGTGGCGGCATCGGCAATCGCGAACGAGTAGCCGGCTCCGTGCTCGGCACGGCTCCACTGGCGCTCGATGAAGCGGCGGCCCTCGGCTTCGGTGCACAACGCCGGCACGGTGGTGATCAGCGGGATATGCGGGTCCCGCGATGCCGCCCGGACCAGGGCCAGGTCGGTCAGACTGAACGGGCGGAGCCGGAATGGGCCGGCGGCAGCGTCGGCACCACCAGTCCCGCGGGCATGCGGCCAGTATCGCCGGCCGCGCCAGGCCGGGGGCTCCTGGTCAGGATCGCTGCTGCGGCGCGAAGTCCTTGCTGCGGATCGCGACCAGGGATACCACCGCAGAGACCAGCGCGATGATTGCCGCCACCAGCAGGATCCCGTTCAGGCCGGTGGTGAAGGCCGCCCGGGTGATCGTTCCCACGGCCTGCCTGGCGTGCGCGGGCAGCCTGCCGATCACGTTCCCGATCTGCCCGGACTGCACCGCGGTGGCGATCCGCGGGCCCTGCTGGGACAGCCCGGGGACCGCGGCAATCCGGGTCCGCACCTCGTCGCTCACGTTGTTGGAGAACAGCGTCCCCAGCAGGGCGATGCCGGTGGCGATGCCGACCTGGCGGAAGGTGGAATTGATGCCCGACGCCATGCCGGCCTGCGGTGGCGGCACCACGCCGACGGCCGTGGAGGCCAGCGGCGGGTTCACCAGGCCGACGCCGAGACCGCCCACGATCATCCCGGCGATGAGATGGGTCCAGGTCGAGCCCGCGTCGAGCCCGCGCATCAGCAGCAAGCCGGCCCCCACCAGGATCAGGCCGGGCCCGATGAGCAGCCGGACCGGCACCCGCGAGGACAGCCGCCCGGCCACGATGGCCGTCAGCAGGGTGCCCCCGGACAGGAACATCAGCCGCGCGCCGGTGCCCAGCGGCGAGTAGCCCAGGATGTCCTGCAGGTACAGGACCAGGTAGAGCAGCATCGCGAAGATCGAGGCGCTGAGCCCGAATGCGGCGACCGAGCCGCCACTGAAGGTCGGCAGCATGAACAGCCTCAGTTCGAACATCGGGTGCGCGATGTACCGCTCCACGATGACGAACGCGACGAGCAGCACCGCGGCCACGGCGAAGCAGCTGAGCACGAGCGGGTCGGTGAAGGACCGCTGGTTCGACTCGATCAGCCCGTAGACCAGGCTGGACAGCGCCACCGTGAACAACGCGAAGCCGGCCCAGTCCGGCCGGCTGACCTGCTTCGCCCGGGACTCTGTCACCTTCAGCACGGCGATGACCACGGCTACCACGCCGATCGGCACGTTCACGAAGAAGATCCAGCGCCAGGACAGGCCGGAGACGAGCACCCCGCCGAGCAGCGGGCCGATGGCAACCGCCAGGCCGGTCACCCCGCCCCACACCCCGAACGCGATCCCGCGATCCTTGCCGCGGAAGGCGTCAGCCAGCAGCGCCAGCGAGACGGCGAACATGATCGCCCCGCCGACGCCCTGCACGGCCCGGGACAGCTGCAGCATCAGCGTGGTCGTGGCGAAGCCGCACAGCGCGGACGCGATGGTGAACACCGCCAGGCCGACCAGGTACAGCAGGCGGCGGCCGTACATGTCCGCGATGCTGCCCGCGGTCAGCAGGAACGCGGCCAGGGTCAGCGCATAGGCGTCGACGATCCACTGCAGGTCGGAGAAACTCGAGTGCAGCGCCTGCTGGATGTCCGGCAGCGCCACGTTCACGATCGTGATGTCCAGCAGCAGCATGAGAATGCCGAGGCAGACCGCAACCAGCGTCCACCACTTGTTCCCGCGCTGGCCGGGTTCCCCGCCATCCCCGCTGGCCTGCTGGTCGCGGCGCTGCCCGGGCCCGGACAGCTCCGCATGGGCTTCGGTCACGACGGCTCCTGTTGGCTCGGGTACAGACTCACGCGACTCGGCCTGCCTGCTACCCGATCATCCAGGACGCCTGCGCCGGCCGGCGCACCGGCCGCTGCCGGGCGGGCGGCCGCCCACCCGGCGGCCCACTCGTCCAGCGGCGCGATCGCCGCGCTCAGCGACCGCCCGATCGCGGTGAGTTGATAGCGGTCGTCATCGTCACGGCCGATCAGGCCGGCCGCGGAGAGTTCCCTGAGCCGCTCGTACAGCACGCTGCTGGACATGCCGTCACACCGGTCCCGCAGATCCCGGGCGCCGACCGGGCCGGCCCGCAGTTCCCAGAGCACCCGCAGCGCCCAGCGGCGGCCGAGCAGATCCAGCGCGGCCATCAGCGGGCGCCCGGTAGCCGAGCCGCGCACCGGGCGGCCGGGCCGCGGCACCCCGGCCATCCGCTCCCGGTCACCCGCCCTGCCGGTCATCGGCTCCCATTACGCTTGCCGTTTCTGAATCCGCAACGCTAGCATACCGGGAACAACGTTTCTGAATCCGAAACCTGGAGAGTCCCGTGCCCAGAGATCCCGTACCTGAACGGCCCGTACCTGAACGGCCCGAAGCTGAAAGGCCCGGGCCCGGCGGCCCCCGGGCCCGGCGGGCCGGTGCCCCGGATCGCCCCGCTGCGGCCGCCCTACGAGCCAGCGGCCGAGCAACTGCTGCGCCGGATGATGCCGGCCGGCGCACCGCCCATCGCGCTGTTCCGGCTGTTCGCCAGGAACCTGACGATGACCGCGGCCATGCATCCCTGGGGGGCTTACCAGCTCGGCCGGCAGTTCTCGCTGACCCTCCGCGACCGCGAGATCGTGATCGACCGTACCTGCGCGCGGACCGGCTGCGAATACGAGTGGGGCGTGCACGTGGCCTTCTTCGCCGGGCGGGCCGGGCTCACCGATGCCCAGGTGGCTTCGCTGGCCCGCGGGCAGCCGGCCGATGACTGCTGGCCAGCCCCCCGCGACCGGCTGCTCATCGCCGCCGCGGACGCGCTGCACGACACCGCCGACGTCCCGGACCAGCTCTGGGCCGGGCTGGCCGCCGAGTTCAGCGAGCCGCAGCTGATCGACCTGCTGCTGCTGGCCGGGTGGTACCACGCCATCAGCTACGTGGCCCGCGCCACCCGGCTCCGGCCCGAGCCGGGCGCCCCGGGCTTCGCCCCGGTCACCGCGGCCTGAGCAGCGTGTCCCGTTCGCCTAGCCTTGGTCACTATGACTCGTGCTGACATGGAGCCGCTGACCGCGGTCACGGTAGCGGCGCAGGCCGCCCAGCAGGCGGCCGGGGAGCTGAGATCCCGGCCAGCGGACACCCTTGATGCGGCGCTGCTGGCCATGGCGGCGCGGCTGGACCAGTGCGCGGCGCCGGTGGCCGCCGCCAATGACGAGGATGTCCGCGCCGCCCGGGCCGAGGGCCTGCCGGGCGCCCTTATCGACCGGCTGCTGCTTGGTGCAGAGCGCATGCGGGCCATGTCCGGCCAGCTCCGCACCCTCGCCGGGCTGGCCGCGGGAGAACCGCGGCAGTACATCAGGGACCTGCCGGGAGACCTGGTCCTGCATGAGCTGCGCAGGCCGGTCGGCGTCATCGGGGCTAACTTCGAAGCCCGGCCCAACGTCGTGCTCGACATGGCATCTCAGCTCATCAAGTCGCGGAATGCGGGCGTGCTGCGCACCGGCTCAGCCGCGCTGCGGACCGCGGGAGTGCTGCTCGACGAGGTGATCGCCCCCGCGCTGCGGGACACCGGCATCGACCCGCGGGTAATCCAGCTCATCCGGGTCCGGGACCGCTCGGCCGCCTTCCAGCTGGTGCGGCAGCCTCGGCTGCTGCCGCTGGTCATTCTCCGCGGCAGCGGGGCCAGCACCCGGGCGCTGGCGCGGGAAGCCGCGCTGCACGGCGTCCGGACCCTGGCGCACGCGGACGGCGGGGCAGTGATCTACATCGACCAGTCCGCCGATCAGCGGCTGGCCGCCCGGCTGATCGAGGCCAGCCTGGACCGGCTCGGGGTCTGTAACCGGCTGAACCTGCTGCTCGTGCAGCGCCCGGTCTGGGCGGCCATGATGCCGCGTATCACGGAGGTCACGGCGCGGCTCGGCGTCACCGCCGCGTACCCGCCGCACGCGCACGATCTCGGCCATGAGTGGGCGCTGGACGACGGCAACGAGGCAACGATCACGGTGGCCCCGGCCGATACGGCCGCCGATGCGGCCGAGATCGCCAACCGGCAGACGTCCGGCCTGGCCGCCGCGGTGATCGCGGAGGACTCCGCTGCGGCCGGGCGGTTCCTCGATGGCTACGCCGGGACCGGCGCCTTCTGGAACTCGACCCCGCGGCTGCTCGACGGGTTCAAGCTGCTGTCGATGCCGGAGACCGGCATCAACATCGACAACTCGCCCGGCCCGCGCGGGCCGGTCACCTTCCGGGATCTCTACCTGCGGCAGTATGTCGTGACGCCGAAGGCCGCCGCGCACGGCGGCTCCTAATGCCGCGCTTGCCATCTGCCACCAGCAGGCGGCAGAACCCGGCCCGACGGCGCCCGCCGACGCTCATGCTGCACCGGGCCGGCCCGCGAGCGCCGGGATCGCACGGCCGGCGAGCCGCTCGTTCGTGTCGACCACGGCCTCGAGCAGCGGCATGGCCAGGCCGAGATCAGCCGCGAAGCCCAGGAAGCCGTTGGTGTCCTTGGGCAGGCAGGCGCCGCCGTAGGCGGTACCGCCGCTGATCCCGTACTGCGGGTTGAACGATCCCTCCGCGGAGAGCGCGACGGTGGATGACACATCCGCCAGATCGATCCCGATGCTGCCGGCCACCAGCCACATCTCGTTCCAGAAGCTGATCTTTGCCGCGTTGTAGATGTTGTGCGCGCACTTGACGAACTCGGCCGTCGCCGGGTTCTCGAAGAACCGCAACTGGCCGCCAAACGGCGCGAGCAGGTCGCCGAGGCGCTTGCGGGTTGGCGCGTCGCGGGACGCGACCACCGTCATCCGCGGATTGCGGAAATCGTCGTCCGCGGAAGCCGCGCGCAGGAACTCGGGACTACATGCCAGCGCGAAGCCGCTGCCCAGCATCTTGCCGGACGCTGCCTCCAGCAGCGGCCGGACCAGATCCTCGGTGGTGCCAGGCGGGACGGTCGACCGCACGACCACGGTGTGCACGGCCGGGGAGTCCGCGATGGCGCGGCCGACCGCGGCCACGCCGTCGGCTAAGGCCGCCAGGTCATACCGTCGGCCCAGGCTCGGTGTCGGGAGCGCGAGAAAGACGAACGTCGGTAATTCGCCGAGAACTACGCTTGCCTGGGCATTAAATCCTTCGCTGCGAAGCTGCCGTACCTTATCCGGCAAAACATCGACGAACGCCACGTCATGGCCGGCCTTATGCAGGCCCCGGCCGGTCGCCTGGCCAACGACGCCGCTGCCGACGATAAGTATCCCCGCCATAGTGAATTATCCCTCGCTTCGCAACGCGTGCTGGGAAGAACGGCCAGCATTTTCCCGGGCGCGCTTTATGATACGTCCATGGCGTGCGGCCTGATCTGCGGAAACGTCATCAGCCCGGGCTGCGCCGCCGGTAACTCCCCGGCCCGCCCGGGCTGGTCGGCGGCCTGCCCGGCGGGTTAGTTCCCGGCGTAGACCACCAGCGAGTCCCGGTGAATGGCGTGGATGTCATGAACCGCGCGACGCGCGGCCGAGTCCGGATCGAGGCGGCCGAGCCGGAAGCTTCCGTCCAGCAGGATCGCGGCGCACAACCGCGGTTGCGACAGCATCAGCGAATCGGTCAGCTCGAACACCGTATCCAGCGAGAACGTTCGCAGCTGGGCCAGGGCCTGACGAGCCGCGGCGGTGCTGCCAGCGAGCTGGCGGCTGTCCTCGAACTCGTCCGGGCACGCTGCCTGCGACCTCGCCGCGGCGTACGCCGGGGCAGCCTGATCACCCGCCGCCAGCGAATGCCGCATGCGGAACAGCACGGATATGACGCTCGCCACGTCGTCCGATGACAACGCGCGCAATAGCAGCAGGATGCTTGACGACAAGGCGACCGAGCCGCGTCCGATCAGGCGCTCTGGATGCCGGACGTCCACGAGCTCGACGACCGACCCGGGCGCGAACTGGCCGGCCAGCCGCTTGATGCCGGACAGGAACAGCGTGCTGCCGGTCCGCAGGCTCGACTCCGCCTCCCGGTTGATGCAGATCGAGCCGACCGAGTATGCCATGCCGCCGATCCACCGCTCGTGCGGCTCCAGCTGCCGCCCGGCGGCACGCACGACGGTACCCATTCTCGCCCGCGGATTCAGGCTGCGGGCGACCACATCCGGCTCGCGGGCCGCGCCGACGATGCACTCGACGCCGCAGTAGGCGGCGCGCGCGGCCGCGCTCAGCTTCGACCGCATTCCGCCGCGGCCGCTGCCGGGCGCCGAGACCCGCACCGACCTGGCCTGGTCAGGGGTCAGCTTGGCGATGCGCTCGGTCAGCGTGGCGTCCCGGTACACGGCGCCGACGTCGGTCAGGAACAGCAAGCGCGTTGCCCCGGCAGCGACCGCGACGGCAACCGCAATCTGATCATTGTCAAGCTCCGCCATCGGCTCGGTCGCGTCATTACCGTTGATGACCGGCAGCAGGCCACGGTCCAGCGCGGCGCCGAGCAGGAACCCGAGATCGCTCATCGCGCGCGCAGAGCCCAGATCGCTCTTCGAGACGAGGATCTGGCAAACCTCCACGCCCACCGCCGCGGCCAGCTGCCGGTACAGCGCCATCAGCGCGGGCTGGCCTACCGATGCCGGAAGCGCCACGCCCAGCGCGCCCGGCGGGGTGGCGGACCCGTCGTAGCGCCCCAGCGTGGTCCTGATCTCCTGGGCGGGCACCGCGGCGGCCGGGCCCCCGGTGGCGGCGATCGAGGACTGCAGCGCCTCGACGAGCCCGCGGAGGGCAGGAGCGGCGCTAGCCGTCGGCCCTTCGAATGCGAGCAGGCGCTCGCCCAGCCGGGCGGCTCCGGAAGTAACCAGGAGTATCTCGTGGCCAGCCCGCTGCGCCGCTGCGATCTGGTTAATCAAACCGGCAATCACATCCAGCGCGAGCCCGTTCCCGCTGGCAATAGAGCTTGATCCGAGTTTGACTACCAACCTGGCCAAGAATCCTCATTATCAGCAATAGCAGCAGCACTCCGAGTACGCCGCGGCCAGGCCGGCGGTCGCATGACCGCCTAGTTTAATGCTCGTCCTGCGCACCCCGGGGCTGACTCCGCCGCCGCCGCGGCCGCGGTCCGGAACGCTGCTGCGGGCTATTGACAGCGGGCCGGGCAGCGGACTCCGATGTCGGTAGCGGAACTGGAGGTATGGATGAGCGCTTATGAGGATGCGATTCAGACGCTTGACGCCGAGCTCCAGCAGGTGGAGCACGCGTTCCGCGGCCTGACCGAGGCTGACTGGCAGGCCCCGACCCTGCTGAGGCCGGTCGACGACACGCTGCAGCCGTGGACGCTGTTCGAGCTCGCCGGTCATTTCGACATCTCGATCGGGCTCACCCGGATGCTGATCTCCAGCCAGCAGGACGGCCAGGTCGGCCGGGACCGGGTCAGCTTCTTCATCTTCCCGCGCTCGGAGGTGGCCCCGGTCGTCTACAACTACGCCTACACGATGGTCGAGGGCAGGCAGCCGGCCGAGATGCCGGATGTCCTGCACGAGACCTTCAGCCAGACCATCGAGGAGTCCCGCGCTACCCCGCCCGCCGCGGTCGGCTCCGGGTACTACGCGCTGATGCAGCTCGGCGAGTTCGTGCCGAGCCGGGTCGTCGAGGCCGTGGTGCACGGGCTGGACCTCACCGACGCGCTCGGCCGCGGCTGCCTGGCCACCCCCGCCGGGATCGCGATGACCGCCGCGATCCTGGACGAGCTGATCGCCCGCCGGTACGTGCCGGGCCTGCCGGCCTGGCCGACGACCTGGCCTGGGTCCGCGCCGCGTCCGGCCGCGCCCGGCACGACGATCCCCGGCTGCCGCTGATCGGCTGACCCTGCGTCAGCTGTCGAAGTCCGGGTTATCCGCGGGCCGCGGACCAGCCGGGCGGACGGCTCGCCAGGCAATCCCGGCCGCGAGCGCGCACCCCGGCCGCGAGGCCCGCTTCGCCGCCGGGCGCACGCGCCCGGCGGCAGCCGCGGGACTCCCGGCCAGTCCGCCTTAGCGTCCCGGTCACGCGCCGAACGGCGCCTCGGTGCCGGCCAGGTCGGCCCGGCGGATCCGGATCGCGGCAACGGTGACGATCAGCGCGAGCAGCGCGATCCCCGCCGACACCTCGAACCCGCGGGAAAACCCGGTGGCGAGCGCGTGCTGATAGATCGCGGCCGGCACCTTCTGGCCGGCCGCCGCGTGCGCCGGATGGCCGGCCCTGGCCGCCGTGGCCGCCGCGGCGGTCAGCTGGCTGCGGACGCTGTTGGCGACCGCGGTCCAGGCGACCGTACCGAGCACGGCCAGCCCGATCGAGCCGCCGACCTGCTGGCCGGCGTTGAGCAGGCTGGACGCGACCCCGGCATCGGCGTCATGCACGCGGGACAGGGCGACCAGGGTCAGCGGCATGAACAGCAGGCCGAGGCCGGCCCCGGCGACCAGGGTCGGGCCGAGCAGGCCGGTGACGTAGTGGCTGTGCTCACTGATCCTGGACAGCCAGAACATCCCGCCGGCCGCGGCCGCGGAGCCGGTGATCAGCAGCGGCCGGGCACCGATCCTGGGGATCAGCTGGGCGCTGGCACCGGACATCGCCATGATCGCGGCCATCATCGGCAGGTACGCCACGCCGGTCTTGAGCGCGCTGTAACCCCAGACGGACTGCACGAAGATGGTCAGGAAGAAGAACATGCCGAACAGCGCGGTGCCGACGCACAGCATGATCACGAATGCGCCGGTCCGGTCCCGGTTGCCGAAGATCCGCGGCGGCAGCAGCGCGTGCTTGCTGCGCAGCTCGGTGAGCACGAACGCGGCGAGCAGCACGACCGCAGCGGCCAGCGAGGCCACCACCTTGGTGTCGCCCCAGTGCGAGACGCCGTTCGGGCTGGTGGCTGCGTTCGACAGGCCGTAGACCAGCGCGGCCAGCCCGCCGGTGCCGGTGATCGCGCCGGGCAGGTCGAACCGGCCGCGGTTGCGCCGGGTCTCGGCGAGCGCCCGCGGCGCGGCCAGCGCGACCACGATGCCGATCGGCACGTTCACGAACAGCACCCACCGCCAGGACGCGTAGCTGGTGAGCAGCCCGCCGGCGATCAGGCCGGCCGCGCCGCCGGCCACGCTCATCGCGGCGTACACGCTCATCGCCCGGTTCCGCGACTGGCCTTCCGGGAACGTGGTGGTGACCAGCGACAGCGCGGTCGGCGCGACGATCGCCGCGCCGGCGCCCTGGATGGCGCGCGCGGTCAGCAGCCAGGCCTGCGTGGTGGCGAACCCGCCGGCCAGCGAGGCCGCCGAGAACAAGATGATGCCGGCGATGAAGACCCGGCGCCGGCCGAGGATGTCCCCGGCGCGGCCGCCGAGCAGCAGCAGCCCGCCGAAGGTCAGTGCGTAAGCGTTGACGACCCACTCCAGGCCGGTGCCGGAGAAGCTGAGCGCACGCTGGATATGGGGCAGCGCGACGTTCACGATCGTCGCGTCGAGCACCACCATGAGCTGGGCGGTGGCGATGACGGCCAGGGCGAGGCCGAGGCGGGCGGGCTGGCCGGGACCGCCGCGGCTGGCGGCAGCCTGACTCGGCGGTGCCACACGCACGCCGGCGTTGGTTCTGGCGGACAAGACAGTCTCCTTTCCGGGTCAGCGCAGGATGCGGTGACCCGGAAAGACTGCCGTCCGGAGGCGGACGCAGACATCCGCCAGCTGGCGGATCCTCGTTCCCCGGTTGCGCTGGCCGGCTGCGTCAGCCGGCCGCCTGTTATAGCTCAGGCAGCTCGGACAGCAGGTCAAGGGCCTGCTGGTAGAGCATCCCGGCCCGGGCGCAGATGCCGAACGAGCGGGCGCCGATCTGGTCGAGTGCCAGCCGTTCCAGCGGCTCCAGGATCGCGGTGTAGCACAGGATCGTGTTCACGGTCGCCCCGGCGCCGATGGCGTCCATCCGGTAAAGCCTGCGGCCGGCCAGCACGGCCGTTATCTCAGCCGTGCACAGCTGCCTGGCAGCTGCGCGTACCGGCAGCTCGCCGGCCGGTGATGACATGGCTAGCCCCGGCGGCTGGCACGGCCCCGGGCTGGCCGCGCCGGCGTGTCATCGGCCATGGGGGAAACTGCCACCGGGCCGCGACGCAGCCGGGCCGGAAGCAGTTTCAGCACCATGACCTCCCCTCCTGCTGGGCTGCGTTAACGCCAGACGCTAGGCGCCGCCGGGCGCCCGCGGACAGTCGGGAAAACTCCCTAGTGGAAAACCCCCGGCCTGGTCAGACCGGGCTGACCAGGCCGTTCTCCAGCGCGAACAAGGTCGCGCCGGCCCGGGTAGACACCTGGGCCTTCGCGTAAACCCGCTGGATGTGGTGGTCACAGGTCTTCGGGGTGATCCCCAGCCGGCGGGCAACCTGCTTGGTGGTCAGCCCGCGGGCGATGAGGCCGAGCACCTCGCACTCGCGCTCCGACAGCCCGGCGGGCCGGCGCAGCGGCCGGCCAGGCTGGCCCGCCGCGGCCAGCACCGCCTGCACTGCCTCCGGCGCGAGCCTGCCCGCCTCCGCGTCCCGGCACAGTTCATCCGCCGCCACCGCCGCCGACCGCGCCTCCCGGTGCGCCCGTGGTTCCCGCATCGCCTGGTAGCAGTCCGCCGCCACCAGCAGCCAGGCCTGCAACGGCAGGTCACCGGCCCGGCTGCCGCGGTGGTAGCCGGTCCCGTCACAGCGCTCGCCGTGCGACCCGGCCAGCCGGGCCAGCGGGCGCAGCCCCGGAGCCACGTCCAGCACCCGCTCGCTGTGGTAAGCGTGCAGCCGCACCTGCTCGTACTCACCGCGGGTCAGCGGCCCCGGCTTGGCCCACACGCCGACCGGGATCGCGACCCGGCCGATGTCGTGCACCAGCGCTGCCCGGCGGAGCTGCAGCACGTCCGCCGGGTCCAGCCCGGCCACCACGGCCGACTCGCCGGCCAGCTGGGCAACGCCGCGGGAGTGCCCGACGGTCCACATGCTCTTCAGGTCGGCGAAGTCAGCGACCGCGGACAGGCAGGCGTCCAGCCGGTCCGGGCCCACCGTCGGCTGCGGGCCGGGCTCGGCGAGCAGCGCGTCCGCCCAGATGGACGGCGCGTCCAGGCCGTCATACACATGCTCGCCGAGTGCGCGGAAGGCAGCCACGGCGGCGGGATCCAGCCCCGACCCGGCGCGGTCGGCCAGCACCTCGCTGGCGTGCCCGGCTCCGCCGCGCTGCCAGGCAATGTCCGCGTCCTGCGCCACCTGCATCAGCCGCACCGCGAGCGGCAGCTCCGCGCCACGCAGCTCTCCCGGCATGCCCTTGCCGTCCCAGCGCTCATACAGGTGCCGCAGCGCCAGCTGGATATCCGCGGAGAAGCCCATCCGGGCGCCGAGCAGCCGGGCCACATCACAATGGCTGGCCGCCCATTTCTTGAACTCGGCGATGCCGCCGACTGCCGACCTCGCCATCGCCGCCGCCCGGGTCAGCGGCGCCTTTCCCTGGTGCGCGGTGCGGGCCGCCATGGTGACGAGCTCCCGCCGGGATCCCAGCTGCACCGCCAGCATCTGCGGCCGCGCGGCGAGCTCGTCGCCGAAGAACCCGGCGTCGATCATGCTCTCCGCCGTGCACCCGGCGAAATGCAGCAGGCCGGTGTAGTAGACGGTCACCTGATCGTCTTCGGGCAGGCCTAACGACCGAGCCGTCCGGACCGCCAGCACCGCGGTGCGCAGCCCGTGCTCCAGCGGCTGGCCCATCGCCAGGTCGGTCGCCAGCGATAGCACGCCGACGGCCTCGGCCAGCCGCAACGGGGGAGCAAGCGAACTCATCAGCACAACCCTGGGCTCTCGCAGCTTTCCGGACCGGCCAGCCAGGGACGCGGTCTCAGCACACCGGCCGATTGCGTGCGCACCAAAGTATTACACCAGGCCCGGCAGGCCCCGTTTCAAAATGCCGTTGATTGTCTCTCAGCGGCCACGATCATCGCGGACGCTGGCCGGATCCAGCTGCTGGCCGGTGACCCGGCCCGGCCGGCCGGTGGCGTCATACTGCTGCCGCCAGGCCCGGCAGCGCCGGGTGAAGTCGGCCAGGTGCCGGGCGGCGAAATCGGGCGCCGACCAGTCGTGGCCGGCCACGTCGGCATGGTGCACCCAGGCGTAGGTCCAGCCCGGCCGGCCGTCGGTCAGGGTCAGCTGCCGCAGCTCGTAATGGTCATCCTCGTAGGTGTCGATCAGCCGCCACTCCGCCAGGGTCAGGCCGGTCAGCAGGACGCCGGCAGCGGCCGCCTGGCCGGCCGGGACCATGCCCGGGTAACTGCGCGCGGTGAGGGCGGCGACCCGCCAGCCGGCCACTGTCCCGGCCGCGTGACCGGGTATCCGGCGCAGCAGGGCACTCAGGATGCCGGGGAACTGCAGGGTGCCGTAGGCGAACAGGTCGCCCGGCGCGGCCAGCAGTTCCGGGCGCTCCGGCCGGCTCGGGCTGGCCGCGCGCCCCGGCTGCTCTGCCCGCTCAGGTTGCGCCGCCCGCTCTGGTTGCGCCGCCTGCTCTGGTTGCGCCGCCTGCTCCGGCAACCGCGGACGCTCAGGGTGCTCGGGGACCCCGCTGGCGCTCGGGGACCCGCGCGTGCTCGGGGACCCGCGCGTGCTCGGGGACCCGCGGGCGCTCAGGGACCCGCGCGTGCTCAGGGACCCGCGGGCGCTCAGGGAACCTCGGGCCGGGCCGCATAAAGCCCTCCGATCAGCCGGCGCATACCACCACTCCCATCATCACCGCCCCGCCAGCCGCCCGCGCACCCGTCCGGCCGCCGCAAGCCCCGTCACCCGGGCCTCCCGCCGCCACCAGGTTGCCGACCCGCGCGCACCCGGCCCGCCCGCCGCCACCAGGTTGCCGGCCGCGCGCCCGGGCCGCCCGCCACCAATGTTGCCGACCCGCGCGCACCCGGGGCCGCCCGCCGCCACCCAGATTGCCGACCCTCGCGCATCCTCCCTCACACCAGTCACCACAATCACAATTCACCAATCGACGAATTTTAGCGGTTAAGAAAAATCCGGCCAGGACCGGACACTTCTTAACCGCTGATGAAGGGCCGCCAGGAATGACCCCGCAGGAGACCTCATGACGGCGGAATGGGGCGGGCCGCCATCACGTACAAGCGGGTTGTCGGGCGGCACGGCCGGGCAGCGCCACGGCAGAATGCTGTGATGGCTTCGTATTCGGTCAACCAGGAGGCTGTGGCCTACGCGCAGCGGCTCATCGACAGCCATCAGTACGTGCTCGTCAGCGACTGGGGCGATGTCCAGCCCGGCGCCGGGGAGCAGAACGCTTTCCTGGAGTCGCACTCGTGGGACGAGTACGCCCGATGGCATCTCGGGCTCACTGACGGTGCCCGCGACCACACCAAGGCCAGGTACGCGTTCGTCTACGGCGACTTCCGCCGGATCCATCGCATGGGCATCATCGCGTGCCAGTACCGGGCCGCGGAATGGCGGCACAAGGAAGTCGAGCTCGCAGCCCATGACCTGCTGCAGCGGCTGGACAGCAAGCAGGCCTGAGCCAGCCAGCCAGCCTGGCCAGCACACCTCACCGCTAGCACGGGCAGCTGAGCCCGGCCGACCCGGGCAGCTCTCCGCCGGGCGGGCAACTCGCCGTCGGCCGGGCAGCTCCACGGCCGGAGCTGGCGACTGCGCGGCCGGCCCGGGCAGCTCCGCGGGGACCGTCTTGATGCTGTTTGCGGCCTGTTTTAGCGGGCACGGGGACCGGCAGGATCTCCGTAACGAGCGGGGCACGAGCAGGACAGGTGCCGGATGACCGCGCTGGACTCGCCGGAACCGGCTGGCCTGCCCAGCCTGCGCCGGCAGGCTGGCGTGCTGCCGCCCGCCGCGCCGCCGGCTGCCGGGCAGTCGGCCGCCGCGCCGTCGGCCGCCGCGCAGTCCGCTGCCGCGCCGCCGGCCGGCGCAACGCCCGGGTGGCGTCCCTGGCACGGGCGGCCACGGACCCGGGATCTGCTCTGCCTGACCGGGATCACGTTCAGCGTGCTGTACGGGCTCGCGATGATCCCCCTCACGCCCGGGCTGATCGCCAGCCGCCCGGTGCTGCTTGAGCTGCTGTCCGGCTCCACTTCCTCGGTCGTGGCCGCGGGCGCTTTCGCCGATGTTGAAAGCAAGCTCCAGCTGACCGTGGTCGTCGCCGCGGCGCTACCGGGGATGATGAAATTCGACCTGCTGTTCTGGTGGGCCGGCGTGCTGTGGGGGCACCGGATCGTGCAGATGCTGGCCCGGCACAGCAGGCAGGCCGCCGACTTCGCCCGCCGGGCCGAGCGCCGCGGCGCCAGGTTCGCCGGGGCCGCGGTGCTGTTGTCCGCCTTCCTGCCGGTGCCCACGCCGCTGGTCTACGCCGCGGCCGGATGGGCTGGCCTGGGGATCATCCCGTTCGCCGTCTGCGACCTGATCGGCTCGGCCGGATGGGCCGCGTTTCTCGCCGTGCTCGGCTACCTGCTCGGCTCCAGCGGGGTAGCCGCGGCGAACCTGGTGTCCCGCTATGCGCTTGTCACCATGATCGGGCTGGGGGTCATCGCGATAGCTCCGCACGGGTGGCACGTGCTGCGCGCCCGGCGGGCGGCACGGGCCCGGTCCCGCGCCTTACCGGCCGGTGCGCCCGCGGCTGGGCAGTGACGCGGGTAACGAGTGCGAGCGTGCGGCTGCCCGTTCCCGAACCGACGCGAGCCTGCTGGAGCGGTTCCTGGCTCCGGCCCGAGGCAGCTATCGCACGCGAGACGTGGGATGCCGAGCTGACGGCCGGTCACGCGGTCAACGAAGAGCAGGTGGTCAGCCTGCTTAAGTTAGCCCGCTGTGCCGACTGTCCCGGGGGGACCCGAGGCGACGGTGCGGGCGCCCGGCGGCAGGCTGGCGGTCGGTGCGGATCCGCCGGCCGGCCGCCGGGCGGCTAGTGCCGTGCCGCCTCCTGCGGGTAGATGACCTCGTGCACGTCACCCTTCCGGTACAGATGAACACGTCACCCTTTCCGGTACAGATGAAGATGCCATTCTTAGTTTCGCGCTGCGGCCGGATGCGGCGGGCAGTGCCGAAGGTCCCGGCGCCAATCCGATTCACTTGTGCGGGGCTTGTGCGCGGTCTGGTGCGCTCTGGACGCGAGGAGTAGCATCCGGGCATACCCGGCGGGATCATGAGGCGGGCTGCGATCAGCGTGCATCGCGGGCCTAGGCTGGCCGGCCGCCTCGGCGTCCTGGCCACTCCGAGGGGGAGCGTTCTGATGGCTTTAGAGCGGGGCGGGCGCGCGCGCTCGCGGATCGTCGGGGATCTGCACCTGCCGCCGGCCCCGGGAGGGGCAGCCCCCGGCGCCCCGGGCGGGACGGGCGGGACGGGCGGACCGGAAGGCGGCCCGGCCGACGAGCCGGTGCCCATCCTGGTCGAGCTGAACGTCCGGTACCCGGGCGGCGTTGAGGCGGTGACGAGGAAGTTCTTCCAGCTGTGGACGGACGGCTATGCGCAGTGGGCCGGACCGGAGCCGGCGCCCGGCACAGAGCCGGCGCCCGGCACAGAGCCGGCGCCCGGCACAGAGCCGGCGCCCGGCCCGGAGCCGGGAGCCGGCGCGCCCGCGGCCGGCCCCGGGTATCCCGCTGTTCCGGCCGGCCTGCGGCGGGTGACGGCCAGGCTGTACCAGTGCATGCTGACCCGGCGCCAGCTGCTGGGTCTGATCCGGTGGGACCAGGCGTCCGCCGGGGGCCCGGGCGCGCCGACCGCAATCTTCAAGGCATGGCCTGATTACGTGCTCTACCCGCAGATTGACCGGTCGGCGCCCACCGTGAAGGCAGATGCCGGCTGGCGCTCTTATAACGCCCGCGGCCGCGGCATCGTGTGGGCCGTCATCGACTCGGGCGTGGACGGCTGCCACCCGCATTTCAGCGCGCTTGAGCTGGCCGTCGAGGCGGGCGCGGTGACTGGCCCGCAGCCGGTGCGCACCGCTGCGCTGCACCGTGACTTCACCGGGCTGGTCCGGCTCGCCGGAGACCCGCCGCCCGATCCGGCGGCGCCGCTCACCGACCAGAACGGGCACGGCACCCACGTCGCCGGCATCATCGCCGGCCAGGCGCCGGACGGCCACCCGCCGCACGTCGCCGCCTCGGACGAGCCGCCGGCCGGCGGCGGGTTCGTCCCGCGCACGCGGGTGGACAAGCTGTCCGGGATGTCACCGGACTGCGAGCTGGTCAGCCTCAAGGTGCTGCGGCGCAGCGGGCAGGGGGTCTGGATCACCTCGTCCGCCGCGGTCATCGCGGCGCTGGAGTACCTGCGCACCGAGGTGAACATCGACCCCAGCGTGCTCCGCGTGCACGGGGTCAATATCAGCCTGGGCTGCCAGTGGGATCCCGCGCACTACGCCGCCGGGCAGTCGCCGCTATCGCAGGCCGTCAACCAGCTGGTGAGCTCGGGGGTCATGGTGGTGGTGTCGTCCGGAAACGGCGGCGGCGGGCAGTCACCGGACTCGGCGGACGCGATGGCCATGCTCGGATCCATCACCGAGCCGGCGCACGCCGAGGACTGCATCGCGGTCGGCTCCACGCACCGCGATGCGCCGCACGTATTCGGCGTGTCCTGGACGTCCGGCAAGGGCCCCACGCTGGACGGCCGGATGAAGCCGGACGTGGTGGCGCCGGGTGAATGGATAACCTCGGCGGCGACCGGCGCGGTGCGCTCCCGGGCCGGCCTGGACACGCTGCCGCCCGGCACCGCGGATCCGCTGCTGACCTACGCCGAGCAGTCCGGCACGTCGATGGCGGCACCGCACGTCTCCGGCGTGATCGCCGCGTTCCTTTCGGCGCGGCCGGAATTCATCGGGCGGCCCAGGGACGTGAAGGCGCTGCTCACCCAGAACGCCACCGACCTCGGCCGGGAACGCTACGCGCAGGGCGCCGGCGTGGTCGACTTGATGCGGATGCTAGCGAACGCGTGACCGGCGCGACCGCGGCGCCGCCAGTGAAGGCAGCCAAGGAGAAGAAATGGACCAGATCGCGGGCCACCCGTACTGGGAGCTGACGTTCGACAAGTCCGGCAACCTGACATCGCCGGATTCCGCCGGGTTCCTCGCCGAGGTCGCCGCCTCCGGCGTCGCCGACCTGTTCTTCATGAGCCACGGCTGGGGCAGCTCGGCGGGCGGCGCGCACGCGCTGTACGAGGCCATGTTCCCGCTCGTCGCGGCGGCCGCCAGGCAGGCGCCGGGAGTGGGGCCGGTCGGATTCGCCGGCCTCATCTGGCCGTCGCTGTGGTTCCCCGACCCGCCGCCGGCCGCGGCGGCGCAGGTGGCCGCGGCGGTGGCGGCCGGCCGGCCCGGCGCCGCCGACGCGGCGCTGTCCGGCCAGCAGATCGCCGACACGCTCAAGACGTCGTTCAACGACCCCGGGCAGCCGGCCACCGTGCAGCAGATGGGGCAGCTCATCGACGCGGGCACGGCCGGGGTCGGCGTCGAGCCGCAGGCCACCCAGCAGGCGCGGCTGGCGCAGTTCCACGGGCTGCTGCAGACCCTGGTTCCCGGCGGGCAGCAGCCGGCCGAGGATTCCGGCGAGACCGCGCTGCTGCGCACCGACGATCCGCAGCGCGATTACGCGTCCATCTCCGACCTGGTCGGCAGCGCGCCGCCCGGCGGGGCAGCCGAGGGCATCGACGACATCTTCGGGAAGATCTGGAACGGCGCCAAGGACGCGCTGCGGGTGGCCTCGTATTTCGAGATGAAGGCCCGGGCCGGCGACATCGGCGCCAAGGGACTCGGCCCGCTGCTGGAACGCCTGCACGCGCAGGCGCCCGGGATCCGGGTGCACCTGATGGGGCATAGCTTCGGCGCCCGGCTGGTGTCGTTCTCGCTCAGCGGCATCAGCTCGGCAGCCGCCAGCCCGGTCGCCTCGCTGAGCCTCATCCAGGGCGCGTTCTCGCACTGGTCGTTCGCGCACCTGCAGAACATGCCGTTCGGCACGGCGGGGGCGCTGAACCAGTACGCCAACCGCGTGCACGGCCCGCTGGTGGCCACCTTCAGCCAGTACGACTACGCGGTCGGCATCTGGTATCCCAAGGCCTCGTTCCTGGCCCAGGAGGACGCGGAGGCCGCCGGCGACCCGGCCAGCCAGTGGGGCGGCATGGGAGCCGACGGATTCCAGGGGGTTTCCCCGGCCGGCAGCCTCGTCATGCTTCAGCCCGGCACGGCCTACTCGCTCGCGCCCGGGTCCTTCTACCGCGTCGACGGGTCCGCCGTGA
The DNA here is from genome assembly GCA_963786975.1 of uncultured Actinomycetes bacterium. Taxonomy (GTDB): domain Bacteria; phylum Actinomycetota; class Actinomycetes; order Streptosporangiales; family Streptosporangiaceae; genus Palsa-506. The sequence continues at coordinate 203,898 of CAWBBE010000004.1, forward strand.
TCGCCAACACGACGCAGTCGTCATTTTCCGGCGCGCACTCCGACATCCGGCACCCGCCGGTCGCCTGGCTCGCCGTGTCAGCCGCCGCCGCGCATGCGTAACGGCCAGAATCCGGCCCGGCCAGCGGCGATTATGGTCTTGGCCGGCTAACCGGATGGGCACAAAACCGAGTCCCCTGAATGGCTGGCCCTGGCGCACGGCCGGCGGAATACTGGTGGACTTCCAGGGCCTCACCGAGGCGGTCCGGCGGAATTCGCCAGGTGAGCATCGACGGGAATCCTGCTTGCCGATGGGGGACCATGTTTGCCAATGCGGATATTAACCAGGGGTCTCCGGCGGAAGGCCAGAACCCGGCCGCCTGGATAGCCCGCGCCGGACCGGTCGCGCGCTACGCCCTCGCGGGCATCCGGGTGGTCAATGGCGCCGTCGCGCTATTCGCGCCGGGTTTCATCATCCGCCGGTTCGGCGAGTCGCCGGCGGATGACAATGCCGCGGTCTACGGGCTGCGGATGTTCGGCGTGCGGACCGTGCTGATCGGGTTCGATCTCGTCGCGCTGTCCGGGGAACCGGGCCGGCGGGTGCTGGCCGAGGCCGTCATCATCCATGCCACCGATACCGCGAGCGTGGCCGCGCTGGGCCTGAGCGGGCGGGTGAAGCCACCGGTGGCGGTCCCGCTCACGCTGATCTCCGCGGTCAACACCGGCCTCGCGGTCACCGCGTACCTCGCGGCCCGCCGGGCGCGGGCGTGACCGGCGCGGGCCTGCTGCTGCCGGCCGCGGCTGCGGACGCGGTACTGACGAAGCGAGAGCGGTACTGACGAAGCGAGAGAGGTGCTTCCATGACTGATCCCGCCGGATCCGGCGGCGGCTACCGGAACACGCCGTGGTGGCGGCTGTACGACTGGTCCGCGCAGGCGGCCGACCGGAAATTCGGCTGGGACAAGCTGCCGAAGCCACTCGGCCTGCTAGTCCTGGTCGGCCTGCGGAATATCCTGCGGCAGCGCAACCTGTACGACACGAACACGCTGCCGCCGGGCGGCACGCCCAGGCTGCCGGAGCCGACGCCGGAGACCCGCACCACCAGGACGCCGGACGGCGCCTACAACGACCTCGGCAGCCCGGCGATGGGGATGGCCGGCACGCGCTTCGGCCGTAATGTGCCGCTGCGCTGGGGGCACCGGGAAGAACCGGACCGGATCCTGGATCCGAGCCCGCGCGAGGTCAGCCGGGAACTGCTGACCCGCCGCGAGTTCATCCCGGCGACCAGCCTGAACCTGCTCGCTGCCGCGTGGATCCAGTTCATGGTCAAAGACTGGTTCAGCCATGGCGCCGGTGACCCGCAGCACTTCTTCGAGCTGCCGCTGGCCCCGGATGACCCGTGGCCGCAGCCGCCGCTGCGGGTGCTGAAGACGCTGCCCGATCCCACCCGCGCGGTCGGCGACGGAGGCCCGCAGACGTTCCTGAACACCGAGACGCCATGGTGGGACGCATCGCAGCTGTACGGCGGCGGCACCACCGCCGGGGACCAGCTGCCGCGGCGCAGCGGGACGGACGGCAAGCTGGTGATCGGCGCCGACAACCGGCTGGTCTTCCCGGACGACCCGGCGCTGAGCCCGGCGTTCACCCCCGGCTGGTGGCTGGGCCTGAACATGATGAGCACGCTGTTCGTGCGGGAGCACAACGCCGTCGCCGACGCGCTGCGGGCCAGCTACCCGCAGTGGGGCGACGAGGAGCTCTACCAGCGGGCCCGGCTGGTCATCGCGGCGCTGATCGCCAAGATCCACACCGTGGAGTGGACGCCCGCCATCCTCGCCCACCCCACGACGGTCACCGCCCTGCGCGCGAACTGGTGGGGCATCGCCGGGGAGCGGGCGCGCCAGCTGCTCGGCCGGATCAGCAGCAGCGAGGTGATCAGCGGAATCCCCGGATCGGAGCAGGACCATTACGGCGTCCCATACTCGCTCACCGAGGAATTCTCGATCGTCTACCGGATGCACCCGCTCATCCCGGACGACTACACGTTCCGCTCCGCCGCCGATGACCACCTCATCGCCGAGCACACCTTCCCGGAGATCGCCGGGCCGAATGCGCAGCAGGTGACCGAGGCCATCGACCTCGGTGATGCCATCTACAGCTTCGGCACCGCCCATCCCGGCGCGCTCGTGCTGAACAACTTCCCGCGTTTCCTGCAGCAGTTCCAGCGGCCGGACAACGACCGGCTGATGGACGTGGCGGCCACCGACATCCTGCGCAGCCGCGAGCTCGGCGTGCCGCGCTACAACCAGTTCCGGCGGCTGCTGCACCTCGAGCCGGCGGGCAGCTTCGAGGATCTGACCGACGACCCGGGCCAGCTCGCCGCGCTGCGGCGGCTTTACCACGACGTCGATTCGGTCGACACGATCGTCGGCATGTTCGCCGAGAAGAGGCCGGCGGCTTCGGCTTCAGCGACACCGCCTTCCGGATCTTCATCCTGATGGCGTCCCGCCGGCTGAACAGCGACCGGTACTTCACCAAGGACTTCACGCCGGAGATCTACACGGCAGCCGGCCTGGCCTGGGTGCAGCAGACGTCGATGATCGATGTCGTGCTGCGGCACTACCCGCAGCTGCGGCCGGCCCTGCGTGGCGTGCAGAACGCGTTCCAGCCGTGGCAGCCGGTGAGTTCCCGGTGACCGCGCCGTGACTGACCCGGGGCGAGGAGGGCGGGCGTGCCGCACCAGCTCGGCGTGACTATCCGGGCGGAGGTCGCCGCGGGCCAGGTACCCGGGCTCCGCAACTGGCTGGCCGGGGCCGCGCGGGACGGCCTGGCGGACGGCCCGTTCGACTTCGCCCGCATGCGCGGGCTGCACTTCGCCAGGCTCTACCTGCTGGAGGAGACGGCGGATCTGGACGGCCAGCCCATCCCGGCCAGCCTGGTGCTGATGACCGAGGTGGACGCGCCGCTGCGGCGCCACCTGGCCGAGCTGGCCGACGTGGCCGGCGACGGGATCGACCAGGCGTTCGGGTACGCCGCGGGCTACCCGGGCCCGGCCGCGCACCGCCGCGTCCGGATCGGCTGGCTGCGCCAGCACCTGGTCGCCGCCAGCGCCGTCTACGTCAACACGGTGGGGCGCGGGCTAACCCAGATCCGCCAGGAGGCGAAGCTGCGGGAGGCGCTCGAGTCTTACCTCGACCAGCGCGACTGGACCGGCCGGGACGCGGCCGGGGTGCGGCGGGACCTGCAGGCTTACGTGGCCGGGCGGCCCGACCTGAGCTGGGCGATGCGGCCGCCGGCGCCGCCGTCCCTGTCGTTCCGGGTGCGCGAGGCGGTGCACCGGGTAGCCGTGCCGCTGGCGCTGCTGGCGCTGTCGCCGGCGCTGGTCATCGTGCTGCCGGCCTGGGCGGTGCTGCTGCGGCTGGCCGAGCTCCGGGACCGGCCGTTCACCGGCCGGCCGACGCTGCAGCACATTCAGGAGCTGGCCGAGTACGAGGATTTCACCGCGCAGAACCCGTTCGCCGTGGTCGGCTTCATCAAGCCGGGGCTGCTGCGCCTGGTGACCATCCGCGCGGTCATGTTCGCCATCGACTACGCGGTCCGGCACGTGTACAACCACGCCAGCCTGGCCGGGATCAAGACGATCCATTTCGCCCGCTGGGTGCCGCTCGACGGCTGGCGGCGGATGACCTTCGCCAGCAACTACGACGGCGCGGTCGAGGCCTATAACGACGACTTCATCGACAAGGTCTGGTGGGGGCTGAACGCCGCGTTCAGCAACGCCGTCGGCTACCCGCCGACCCGCTGGCTGCTCTGGGGCGGAGCCAGGTACGAGCAGCCGTTCAAGTACATCCTGCGCGCCCGGCAAGTGCCGGTGCCGGTGTGGTACTCCGCCTATCCGAGCCTGACCGCGGACAATATCGAGAACAACGCCCAGATCCGAGCCGGCCTGCGCGGCGAGATGAACCCGGTGCAGGCCGAGCAATGGCTCTCGCTGCTGTGAACCTGTGAGGCGACCGTGGCCGTGAAGCTCGACCTCGACGACATCCAGGGCCTGCTCGCCCGCGGGTACAACGGGCTCAGGCACGCCCGGTTCACGCTGTTCACCGCGGCCGCGCCGGGCGCCGGCCACGCCCTGCTGGACTGGCTGCTGGCCCAGGTCACGACCGCGGCGCCGTTCGCCGCGGACAGCGCGCTGCAGGTCGCGTTCACCGCCGCCGGGCTGGGCCTGGCTCGGCCTGCCGGACCCGGCCATGGCCGGGTTCTCGGCCGAGTTCCTGGCCGGCCTGACCGCCCCGGACCGGAGCCGGTTCCTCGGCGACGTCGACGACTCCGACCCGCGGTACTGGGCCTGGGGCCGTCCGGCCGGGCCGCCGCCGGACGGCCTGGTCCTGCTCTACGCCGCCAGGCCCGACATCCTGGAGCGGCGGCAGGCGGAACTGCTGCGGCGGCTGGCCGGGGCAGGCATCAGCGGTGTCACCGAGCTTGACACCATCGAGCTGACTAGCCAGGAGCCGTTCGGGTTCCGGGACGGCATCTCCCAGCCGGTCATCGCGGGCCTGCCGAAGGCGGCCGGCGCCGGGCGGACCGTGCCGGCCGGCGAGTTCGTGCTCGGCTACCCGAACGCCCGCGGCCAGCTGACCGACCGGCCGCTGCTGCCGTCGTCCGACGATCCCGGGCGGCTGCTGCTGCCCGACCCGGCCGGGAGCGGACAGGTCGACCTGGGCCGCAACGGCACGTACCTGGTGCTGCGCCAGCTTGAGCAGGACGTGGACGGGTTCTGGCGGTACCTGGGTCAGGTCACCAGGCGGCCGGACGGCACCGAGGATCCCGCCGGGCGGGTGACGCTGGCCGCGAAGATGGTGGGCCGGTGGCCCAGCGGCGCCCCGCTGGCCGAGGCGCCCGGCCGGGACGTCCCGGCGCTCAGCCTGGACAACGACTTCGGCTACCACTCCGACCCGCTCGGGCTGGCCTGCCCGATCGGCGCGCACATCCGCCGGGCGAATCCGCGCGACTCACTGGACGCGCAGCCCGCCGCCTCGCTCGACGCCAGTGACCTGCACCGGCTGCTGCGCCGCGGGCGCAGTTACGGCCCTGCGGCCGGCCGCGGGAGTGCCGGGCACGGGCCCGGCGGGGACGGCGCCTGGCCCGACCGGGCTGTACTTCATCTGCCTGGCGGCCAGCCTGTCCAGGCAGTTCGAGTTCGTGCAGCACACCTGGCTGAACAACCCGAATTTCGACGGCCTGTACGACGACGCGGATCCGCTCACCGGAGGCCGTCACCCGGCCGGCGCGACCTTCACCGTTCCGGCCCGCCCGGTCCGCCGCCGGTACCGCGGCCTGCCCCGGTTCGTGCGGACCCGCGGCGGGGCTTACTTCTTCATGCCCGGCATCTCGGCCATGCGCTATCTGGCCCGGCTGCCGGAATCCGCGCTTCGCCGGCCTGCGGCGAGGTAGCCGTGCACCGGGTGGCGATACCGGTGACGGCCGCGGGCCGTACCGGCGCAGCCGCGAGCTGTATCAGCGGCGGCCAGGCAGACTCTGTTTTAGCAGGCACTAGCCGGGAGGGAACATGCCAGACATCAGCACCGCGGACCCGCCGACCCTGATCCCCGCCAGCAAGAGCGAACTGGGCAAGATATTCGGCTCCGGGCGGGTGGGGGCGATCCCGAACGGCCGCAGCCGGGGGACGATGCTTATCGGCACCGGCGGGCTCGGCGCCCGGCTGGCCGCATACCTGTGCTACGCCCTCGCCTGGCGCGGGAAAGTGGTGAACGCCCGCACGGCGCGGCTGAAGAACATCCTGACGCCGCTGGCGATCCTGGCGATCGAGGCCGAGGTCTACAAGCAGGACAGCTGGTACGACGGGGAGCCGTGCATCGTGCTCGACTACTCGAAGACGTCCGTTGTCGCGCACTGGGTCCGGGACGAGATCCGCGAGATAGCTCCGGGAGTCTTCCTCGGCCTGGTCTTCCTCGGCCGTCGCCACGTACTCGACTTCGCCCTGGATTTCACCGCTTGAAGGTAACCAGGCACCGCGCGCGGGCAGCCGTGCGAAGGCGCCGCGGACCGGGAGGATCGTGATGCGGACCGCGCTGGCCGGCCAGCTCAGGCGGCTGACGGACACCCTGCGGGGCCCTGGCGGGCTGGCTACCTTCCTGGTGCTCAGGCCGCTGAGCGACCTGTTCCTGTGGGTATGGCGGCTGGAGCGGCGGGCGGAGTTCCTGTACCGCCCGCAGTTCGACCGGTGGCTCAGGCCCCCGCTGTTCGAGTTCGCGCAGGCGCTGCAGAACTCCAGGCGGCCCGACGAGCATCTCAAGCTGGCCGAGGAGCGGCTGCTGCCCGGCGAGGAGCGCTGCACCCGCGAGATCATCGACGAGCTCACCAAGTTCACCAGGGAGAACTGGCTCCCGGGTGCCGCCCAGCGGTTCGGCAACACCAAGACCTTCGGCGTGCTGCGCGGCGAGTTCTCGGTGCTGCCCGGCCTGCCGGCGAACCTGCGGCATGGCCTGTTCGCGGAGCCGCGGGCCTATCCCGCCTGGGTGCGCTTCTCCGGGCCCGGCCCGTACGCCCCGCCGGACATCGAGGATCTCGGCCAGTGTTCCGTCGGGATCAAGGTGATGGGCGTGCCCGGGCCGAAGCTGATGGAGGACGAGCAGTTCACCCAGGACCTGATCCTGGTCAGCCCGGCGAGTTTCGTCACCCCGAACATCCGCGAGAACGCGAAGCTGCAGCGGTGGGTGCGCGCGAAGGCGCCGCTGGCCTACGCCATTTATCCGGGCGACACGCACCTGCTGCACCTGTTCATGCAGCTGCTCTACTCGCCCATGCACGCGAACCCGCTGGAGGTGCAGTACTACAGCAACGTTCCTTTCCTGCTCGGCGAGGGCCAGGCAGTCCAGTACTCGCTGCGGCCGCGGTCCCCGGCCGGGACCAGGATTCCGGTGCGCCCGGCGGAGAACTACCTGCGGGACGCGATGATCAGGACCGTTGCGACTGGGCCGTGCAGCCTCGACTTCATGGTGCAGGTGCAGACCGACGCGCACCTGATGCCGATCGAGGACGCCACCGTCAAATGGCCCGAGCGCCTCTCCCCGTACATCCCGGTGGCGCGGCTGACGCTGGCGGCCCAGCGGTTCGACTCCGACGAGCAGCTCGCGTTCGCTGACGTGCTGCGCTACAACCCCTGGCACAGCCTCCCGGAGCATAAGCCGCTGGGGAACTCGAACCGGGCCCGCCGGCAGATGTACTGGGAGCTCGCCCGGCTGCGCCAGGCCATGAACCAGGTAGCGCACCTAGAGCCGACGGGCGACGAGCAGTTCCCGGCCTGAGCCTCAGGCCCGCAGGACTGCCTCGGTCTGGGCGGTGTCCTCGGTGCCGCGGTAGTAGGCGATCTTGCCGTCCCGGAACGTGAAGAAATGGTGCAGCTCCATCGCCGCGGTCTTGCCGGTGCCGCGCGACCTGGCCCGGAACCGGACGACGGTATGCACGTCGGTGTCGTTGGCGGCGAGCGAAACCGGCGTGAACTCCTCGACCTCCATGGTCGAGCCGAACGCGGTGAAGAAATCCGCCACGCCGTCCTTGCCGTACCGGACCCCGTACCAGGGGGCGCCAGCCGAACTGGCCTCGGACGCCCAGTCGACGTCGTCGGTGACGGCGTCGAGGATAAAGCCGACGTCGCCGCGGCCGAATGCCTCGTATACCTGCATGATGGTCTTGATCTTGACGTCGTCGCTCATGGTGAGCTCCCTCCCTGGCCCGCGAGTCAGTACTGGTCCGGCGAGGCGACGGCCTCGGCGACGGTGATCTCGGGCGGGGCCGGGTCGGCGCCGATCGAGCCGATGAAGGCCTGCAGGCCGGGGTCGGCGAAGAACTGCTGGAAATGCCCGGCGGTCTCCCATTCATCGACGATCACGACGAACCCGTCGCCGATCCCGAACCGGTGATGAATCCCGCCCGCCGCGCGGGCCATGTCGGAGATCTTCGCGAACTCCCCGGCCCGGTCGGTGAGGGCCTGCCGGAATTTGCCCGTATCGCCGTGGAATTTGCCGGTCACCAGCACGCTCATTGCCTGTACCCCCTACCAGAGTTCCGCGCGCCTTATGTCGCGCGGCTGCTAGCCGGGATACGTCGCCGGCCGCCATGGCGGATCACCGGGAATGCCGCCCGGGCCGACCCGGTGCGGGTTAGTTAGTCGAGCGCGAGTGCCGACGCCGCGGCGAGCACTCCGGCGGCCCGCGCGGCGTCGCCGGTGACATGCAGGTCAAGGTCGGCGGGAATGGCCCGGTTGGCGACCAGGCGGCAGAACCCGACCGCGTCGGTGACGATGCCGACGGCGACCGGATCGGCCGCCGGATCGCCGACGGCCACGTCCCAGGCGCCGCCGCCGGGGCCGGTCAGCACCAGCCGCACGCTGACCGGATCGCGCAGGCCGGTGCGGACCGCGGCCTGCGGCAGCAGCCGGGCGGCCAGCCCGGTCATCAGCTGCAGCGTCGACGCGTCGGGCACCGAAGGGGGCAGCCCGGCGGCGCGCCGGATGTCGTTCTCGTGCGTCCACAGCTCGAACGCGCGGGCGATCAGCAGCGCGTCAAGCGGCAGCTGCATGCGGTGCACCGCGACCGCGGCGCGCTGGTCGGCGTGCTCGCTGACCAGCCGCAGCGTCCTGTCAGCGGCCTGACGCCACTCGGTGCGGGTCGCCGTGGCCGTGCTCCCGGCCTGGCGGAGCGCAGCGGGCTGGGTGGACTCGACGTGCTCTGCCCCGGCCACCGCGGGATCACCGGCCAGGCAGCGCTGGACGTCCTCCTCGACCCCGGTCAGGTGCCCCACCAGGCCCTGCACGTCAAGGTCGCGCAGCACCGGCCGCCGCCAGTCCGCGTCATCCAGCGCGCACAGCAGCCCGTAGAAGGCGTCGGCCGCGCGGCCGAACGCCTCGGCGGGAGAGATCTCGGCGGCTTCGGGCGCCGGCCGGGCCGGCCGGGCCTGCCGGGAGGCCGCCAGCACGCGCTCGCGCAGGCTGGCGGGCAGCGCCGCCGGCTCGGGCCCTGGCGCGGTCATGACGACTCCAGCAACTGCCGGTCCAGCACGGTCTCCAGCTTGGCTAGCGCAAGTCTAAGCCGCGATTTGGCGGTGCCTTCCGGGATGCCGGCGGCGACGGCCACCTCACGGTAGGAGAGCCCGTCGAAGTAGGCGAGCTCGACCACCCGGCGCTGGTCGCTGGGCAGCAGGCGGACCGCGTCCCGCACCAGGCCCGCCGCTTCCGCGGCGGCCACCTCGTCGCACGGCGAAGGACGCGGCTGCGCGGGGGTCAGCCGGTAGTGCCGCTCCTGCCGGGCGACCCGGCGCAGGTCGCTGCGCACCACGTCCACCGCCCGGTTGCGGGCCAGCACGATGAGATAGGTGCGCAGCTTGCCGGCCGCCGGGTTGTACCGGCCGGGATGCCGCCACAACTCGACGAACACTTCCTGCACCACGTCCTGCGCGGCGGCGTCCGCACCGAGCACGCGCAGCGCAGCGCCGTACACGGCAGGCCCGAGACAGTCGAAGACCTCCGCGAGAGCGTGATCGTCTCCGGCCGCCAGGCGCGCCGCCAGCAGCGCGTCCGTCCCCCCCACGTTCTGGACGCTAGCGCGGCGCAGGGCGCCCGTCCATGGTTTCGCCGCGGCGCGGGCCGTGACCGGCCCGGCGGGGCGTACCTGGGAAAGGGTCGCCGACACCATGCCTCCTGCACCAGCGCGCTCCGCCGGAAGCTGCCAGCAGGGGTACGTCGCCGCGGCGCAGACCGGATCACCCGCCGGGGCGCACCGCGCATGCCGCCCAGCAGAAACCATGTCTTTCCTGGTTGCGACGTCCCTGACCCGGCATGGCGGGCATGATGCGTGGATGGCTGATCGCCTGGCCGGCCGCCGCCGCGTCCGGTGGCGGTGGTGCGTCGTCGGCGCGCTGCTCATCCTGCTGGCCGGAGTCGGCTTCGGGACCGCGCGGTTATTCGTCTGGCCGCACCGCGGCATGCCCGCGCGGGTAGCCGCGATCGTCATGCTGAACGGGCCCGGCGGCCGGCTGGCTACCGCGCTGAAGCTGGCCCGGGCGCACCGGGCCAGGGTGGTCGTGATCTCCCGCGGCTCGCCGCGCTGGGGTCACGGCAGCATCTGCGCCCCGAAGGTACCGCGGGTCAGGTTCATCTGCTTCGACCCGAGCCCGCCGACGACCCGCGGTGAGGCGGAGTTCGCCGGCCGCCTGGCGCGCCGGTACCACTGGCATTCGATCACGCTGGTCGCCATCACGCCGCAGATCACCCAGGCCGAGCTGCGGCTCAGCCGCTGCTTCGGCGGGAGGATCTACGCGGTCAGCGCCCCGCTGCCGCTGTCCGCGTGGCCGGGCGCCGTCGCCTACGAGTGGGGCGCCACCATCAACGCGGTGTTCCTGCAGCGCGGCTGCTAGCTGTATGAGGGCCGGACGTTTGCGGGAACGCGGGCTAGCGTTTCACGGCGGTGTAGGTCAGGTGGGTCACCCGGGGCGATGCGTCCGTGCGGGCCTGGTCCAGCGCGAGACGGGCGGGGTCCACGCGGTCGAACAGGCGGATGCCGGTGCCGAACAGCACGGGCGCGAGCGTAATCGAGAACTCGTCGATCAGGCCGCCGTCCAGGTACTCCTGGATCGTCTCGGCGCCGCCGGCGATGCGCACGTCGCGGCCGCCGGCGGCCTCGCGGGCCTGGAGCAGCGCGCTCTCGATGCCGTCGTTGACGAAGTGGAAGGTGGTGCCGCCCGGCCGCTCCCACGGGTCACGCTTGGCGTGGGTGACAACGAACACCGGGGTGTGGAACGGCGCCTCCTCCGGCCATGCCAGCTGGCCGCCGTCGAACATCCGCTTGCCCATGACGCTCGCGCCGGTGCGCTCGTACGTCGCCCGTGCGATGTCGTTGTCGAGTCCCTCCTCGCCGCCCTCGCCGAGCTTGAGGTTCTCCCGGAACCACCGCTGCGGGAACAGCCACGCCTGCAGCTCCGACCACTTCGTCATCCAGCGCTGGACCCTCGGGTCGTGCTGGCCTTCGGGCGAGAATACGTACTCGACGGGCACGGCGTCGGGCGCCATGAAGCCGTCCAGTGACATCGTCACACTGAAGAACACCTTCCCGGCCATCAGCGCACCGTCCCTTCCGGCCCGGTCTCCTGCTCAGTGATGGTCTCGCCGGCGGTCGCCGGCCCGCGGCCCGCGGACCGCTCCCGGGCGACCTCCGTGACGTAGGCCGCCAGGTTGCGCAGCGTCTGCTCGCCGCTCTCGATCGCGTGGTACTTCTCCACCGCCTCGTCGCGGAGTTCCCTGGTGGGGAACACCGCGCGCATCACGATCCGGGTCTGCTCGCCGGCCGGCTCGAAGGTCAGGACCGACTCGAAGGCGTTCGGGTCGTCGCGGGACTCGCCGTGCAGCAGCCCGATCCGCTCCGGCGGGACGATCTCCCGCCAGGTGATCCACTCCTGGTAGTCGGTCCCGTCCGGCCCGTGCATCACGAAGTCCCAGTCCCCGCCGACGCGGAACTCGAAGGACCGCGTCGTGGTGGTGAAGCCCTCCGGTCCCCACCACCGCGACAGGTGCCGGACTCGCGTGAACGCCTCGAACACCAGCTCCCGCGGGGCGCCGATCACCCGGGAGAGCACGATCTCGCGGTCCGCGGTCGCGTGCGCAGGCTCGCCGCCGCTACTGGTCGTCGCCATCGTGTGGTCCCTCCTGCGTTGCCTGCTTCAACTCCTGCACGTACTCGTCCAGCCGGTCGAAGCTCTCGCTCCAGAACCGCTCGAAGCCGCCCACCCACTCGTGGACCGGCCGCAGCCCGCGGGCGTCCAGGCCGTACAGCCGCTGCCTGCCCGCCCCACGGACCCGCACGAGCCCGACCTCCCGGAGGACCCGCAGGTGCTTGGACGCCTGCGGCTGGGTCATCCCCAGGTCCCGCGCCAAGTCGGTCACCGGCCGCTCTCCGCCCCGCAGCAGCACCAGGATCTCCCGCCGCCGCGGTTCGGCGATCGCGTTGATCGCGTCCGAGGTCGTCGCCGCTCGTGCCATCGCGCCATAATATGCCTATATCGGAATGTGTCAACGCCGCCCATCCCTGTGCGAGCAGCCGGACGGAACGGCGCTACCTCAACCCGGCCGGCCTGTCCCGAACGTCATGCCCCGCAACAGCTAGCCGTCCGGCTCGCCGTCGGCAGGCTTGCCGCCGTCCAGCCGGCCGGGCGCGGCCGGCTCATCCGCACCGGACTGCAGGATGCGGGCGAGCACGAGCGTGATGTCGTCCTCGCCGTGCTGGCGCAGCGCCTCGATGACGGTCTCGCAGGCAGCGCCGAGGCCGGCGCACGGCCCGGCGAGGGCGGCGCTGAGCGCTTCCCGCAGCGCGGCCAGGCCGTCGTCCAGCGACCGGACGCGGCTCTCCACCAGCCCGTCGGTGTACAGCGCGAGGGTGGCTCCCGGCGGCAGGCTGACCCGGGTGGCCTGGAAGGACTCGGCGCCGAGGCCGAGCGGGAGGCCGGGCGGCAGATCGAGCACCTGCGTCTCGCCGCCGGGCAGCACAAGCACCGGCGGCAGGTGACCGGCCTGGGCGGCCACGCAGGAGCTGCCGGCCGGGTCGATGACGGTATAGATGCAGGTAGCGAACGGCGCGGCGACCATCCCGGCGGCCATCTCATCCAGCCGGTGCAGCACCTGCCCGGGCGGCAGGTCGACGCCGGCCAGCATGTGCGCCGCGGTGCGCAGCTGCACCATCACGGCGGCCGCCTCCGGGCCATGGCCCATCGCGTCACCGACGATCAGCGCTGCGCGCCCGTCCGGCAGCGAGACGATATCGTGCCAGTCGCCGCCGACCACGCTGGCGCCGACCGGCAGGTAACGGTGCGCGACCTCCATGCCCGCCGGGACCTGCGGCCGGCCGGGGAGCAGGCCGCGCTGCAGCGCCAGCGCCGTCCGCCGTTCCCGGTGATACAGCCGCGCATTGTCAATGCACACCGCGGCCCGGGAGGCGAGCTCGCCGGCCAGCGTGATGTCACTGGCATTGAACGCCGGGCTGGCCGGCGTGCGGCCGAAGGTCGCGCACCCGACCACGATCCCGCGGGCGATCAGCGGCATGGTCAGGAACGAGGTGTAGCTGTTGGCGAGGTCCCGGCCGCCGGGACGGCGGCCGAACCGCTCGATGGTCCCGTTGTCCAGCTTGTCGAACAGGACGGGGCCGCCGGTCTGCATCGCGCGGGAGTTGGGCGTGCCCGCGGCGAAGGCAAGCACCTGGCCGGGACGCAGCAGGCTGTCGGTCAGCTCCGCGTCCTGGCCGGCCAGCCGGGCCGCCAGCCGCCTGACCACCGGCCCGTGCCCGGTCCCGGGCGAGGAAAGCTCGTCGGCCGCGAGCAGCCGCTCGGCCGCGTAGATGACCGCCGCCTCGGCGAACCAGGGCACCGCGACATCAGCGACCTCGCATGCGGTCTGGGTGAGGTCAAGCGTGCTGCCGATCCTGGCGGTGGCCTGGCTCAGCCAGCTGGGCACCGGCTGCGGGGATACATGCTGGACGATGGCCAGCGCGCCGCCGCCCAGTTCGGCCAGCGGCTCGAAGCGGATGGCGAACCGTCCCTCGCCCAGTTCGCCGCCGGCCACGGTCGCGATCCAGACCCGGCCCGCGGCGACCTCGGCCAGCGCGTGCGCCACCAGCTGGCGCTGGCCGGGGCTGGTCAGCAGCACGTCGCAGACGTCACGCCCGGCTACCGCATGCGGCTGGTGCCCGAACAGCTGCGTGGCGGTCACCGACCAGGAGGCGACCCGGCCCCGGGAATCCAGCGTGAACGAGGCCAGGCCGGTCAGGTCAGGCTCGCGCCGCCGTGGCAGCGCGGGCTCACCGTCCCCGGCTCTGCGTGGCTCCACCCGTATCCGTACCAACCTTGACGGCCAATTCACCGGGCCTGTAACGGCCTACCCTGGCAATGGCTTCTGGCCATTCGCCCCGTGACGGCCAGGCACGGGGCCAGCCATTGCCAGCACCCTGAGATATTCTGCAAACACCGAATGTATCGCATCATGGGCGGCCAAATCGGTTCTGACACCCTACGCTTAGCCAGGCCAGATCGGGGGCCCGGCTGGTAGCCCGCAAGCCCGGCGCACCAGGCGACAGGGCATTGAAGATCATTAGCTAAAACGGACGGCCCGGCGCAGACTGCGCTGCTACTGGACCCTGGAACCGGCCTCGGTGCGTCCAGCCGCCGGCCACGCCGGCCGGCCAGGCCAGCCCGCGGGACTGGCCAGCGGACGCAAACGCACTCGACTATTGATGTATCTCGGCGAGCGGCGGGGCCACCAAGCTACTGGCGGCAGCCGCCGCCGCGATCCTGACCGTGGAGGCAGTCATGACCGGGACCGACCGGCAGTACACCGCTGGCACCGTCGAGCACAGCGCAGTAGGCGCTGAGCTGTTCTCGGCCAGCGGGAAGAAGAGCGGGCACGGGACCATCGCCTGGCTCCCCGCACCGTCATACGAGATGCAGGACAGCCCGCCGTGGCGCAACCTGCCCCGGCGGCCGGTGATCGCGCTGCTGGACAGCGGAGTGCAGGCGCATGACTGGCTGCCCGGCAGCGACGGGACGCCGTTCGTCCTCGATGCCAGGGATTTCGGCTGGCCGGCCCCGGCGCTTGACGACCCGCTGGCGACCGGGCACTTCGGCAGCCACTGGGGCCATGCCACGTTCATCGCCGGGCTCATCCGGCTGACCGCGCCTGATGCGCAGGTGCTGTCCATGCGGGTGATGAACAGCTACGGAAAGGTCAGCGAGACTGATGCCGCCGGGGCACTGACCTGGCTGGCGGACAACCCCGAGATCAACGTTGGCGACGGCGCCCGGATCAGCGCCGACATCGTGCTGATGGCCTTCGGCCGCCAGGCCGATCCCGGTGACCGCGACCTGGACAAGCTCAGGCTGCCGATCAGCAAGCTGACCGGCCTCGGGGTGCGGATCGTCGCCTCGGCGGGTAACGACGGCGCCGAGCGCCCGGTCTACCCGGCGGCCTTCGCCGCCGAGCCGGCGCTGTGCTATGACTCGAAGCGATCGGTACTCAGCGTCGGCGCGCTCGGCACGCCGACCGAGCGTGCCCCGTACAGCAACTCCGGGCCGTGGGTCGCGGACTGGCAGAAGGGTACGAACATCCTCAGCATCATGCCGCTGACCACCAAAAGTTCCGAGGATCCGCGCCCCGGGTTCGACCCCATCGCGGCACCGGCCCCGGGCGACGGGTACGCGTGGTGGAGCGGCACCTCGTTCGCCGCGGCCGTCACCGCCGGGAGGCTGGCCGCCAGCTTGCCCGCCAGCCAGGTACTCCCGGAGCCGGCTGCCGGGCCGTAGCATGACCGTTGTGACAATCGGTAGCGGCCGGGCCGGCACCGGTCACGCCGCGGCCGACCGCGCGGCGCGCGTCGGCGGGTGCCTGGAGCGGGCCAGGAGCGGCGAGACCGCCGCGCTCAGCGAGATCGTGCGGGAGCTGAACCCGCTGCTGTGGCATGTGGCACGGGGCGAGGGTCTCGCGGCCGCCGACGCCGCCGATGTCGTCCAGACCAGCTGGCTGGAGCTGCTGCGGCGGCTGCACGAAATCCGCTCGCCGCGGGCGCTGACCTCCTGGCTCATCACCGCGACCCGCCGGGAGGCCTGGCGGGTGCGGGAACTGTCCCGCCGGGCCGCGCCGGATGGCGCGGCGCTGCTGGAGTCGGTGCCCGATCCCGATCCCGGCCCGGGCGAGCAGCTGCTCGCCGGCCAGCGGGACCAGGTCCTGTGGCAGCACGTCCAGCGGCTGCCGGAACGCTGCCGCAAGCTGCTGCGCATCGTCGCGCACGTCGCCCGGCCCGACTACGCCACGGTGGCCGAGGCGCTCGGGATGCCGATCGGCAGCATCGGCCCGACCCGCGGCCGGTGCCTGGCCAAGCTGCGCGAGATGCTGCAGGCCGACCCAGGCTGGAGCGGACGATGACGAGCCCTGCCGACCTTCCGCTGGATGATGAGGACCAGGCGGTCCTGGACCGGCTGGCCGGGATCTACGCGCTGCTCGACCCGCCTCCGGCCGACCTGGACGAGCGGGTCTCGTTCGCGATCGCGCTGGATGCCGTGGACGCGGAGGTGGCGCGGCTGACCGAGCAGCTGGCCGTCGGGTCCGGCGCCCGCGGCAGCGAGCGCACCCGCACGATCACCTTCGACGCGGACAGCCGCGCGGTGATGATCACGGTCACGGACCGGGCGGACGGCCTGGTCCGCATCGACGGCTGGCTCGCGCCCGCCGCGGCGCTGCCGGTCGAGCTGCGGGTGCCGGAGCCGGACCCGCCCCGGGTCGTGACCGCGGACCCGGCGGGACGCTTCGCCTTCGACGGCGTTCCGCACGGGATCGCGCAGCTGCTGGTGCACCCGGCGGCGGACGGTGCCGCCCCGCGGGTGGTCACGCCGGCCTTCGCCCTCTGACGTGCGCCCGGCACCGCTCGCCGACCGGGCCGCCCGGATGCACGCGGCTGCCCTGGCATCCAGCGATAACGGCCGGCCGGCCGCCGCCGTCCGGCAGCTGCGCGCCGGGCTGCGGCTGATCGGGCCGGACGCGGCGGGCGACGTCCCCGCCGTCGCCGAGATCCGCGGCCGGCTGCTGATCAGCCTCGCCTGGGCCGAGTCGGAACGCGGCCGGGTGGACGCCGGCTTCCGGCTGCTCGACGAGGCCGAGCGGCATATCCGGCCGGCCCAGCGGCCGGTCCTGCTCGCCCAGCGCGGCCTGCTGCTCAAGCGCAGCGGCCGCAACGACCTGGCGCTGCGCCAGTACGACGAGGCGGTGGCCCTGCTCACCGAGCAATCCAGCCCGCTGGACCTGGTCAAGGCGCTCAACAACCGCAGCCTGGTGCACCTGGAGGCCGGCCACATCCGGCTGGCCCGGGCCGACCTGCGCCGCTGCGGGCAGGTCGCGGCCAGGCACCGGCTCGCCCTGCACGCGGCGCTCAGCCGGGTCAACCTCGGCTGCATGGACGTGCTGGCCGGCGACCTGCCGTCCGCGCTGGGCGCGTTCGCGGCCGCCCGGGCCGATTACGAGCTGCTGGCGCCGGGCCGGCTGGCCGCGCTCGCGGTCGAACGGGCCCGCGCCCTGGTCGCGGCCGGCCTGTTCACCGCGGCCGACCGCGAGCTGGCCGGCGCGGTCGAGCAGGCCGCGGCGCAGCGGCTCAGCTACACCTATGCCGATGCGGTGCAGGTCCGCGCGGAAGCCGCGCTGCTGGGCGGCCGCCCGGGTGCCGCCGCGCAGTGGGCCCGGCTGGCCAGGTCCCGGTTCCTGGGCCGCGACAACGCCCGCCGGGCCGCGCTCGCGTCGCTGCTCGAGCTCCGCGCCGACCTCGCGACGGCCGCCGGACAGCCGGCCGCCGGACACGCCGCCGCCGATGACCCGGCCGCCGGCCACGCCGGGGCCGGCCAGCTGGCCGCGATCGCGGGCGGCGCGCAGGCCCTGGCCGGGCGGCTGGCCAGGCTGGGCCTGCCGGAAGACGCCCGGGTGGCCGGCCTGGTAGCGGCCCGCGCGCTGATCAGGACAGGCCAGCCCGGCCGGGCCGCCCGGATCGCGGCCCGGCACGGGCCGCCAGGCCCGGTCGACCGGCTGGACACCCGGCTGCTGTGGCGGCTGGCCCGGGCCGAGCTCGCCGCGGCGGCCGGGCGGCGGGACGAGGCGTCCCGGCAGCTGCTGGCCGGGATGGCCGCGCTGCACCGGCACCGCACCCAGTTCGGCTGCCTCGACCTGCAGACCGGCGCCGCCGTGCACGGGCAGGACCTGGCCCGCGCCGGGCTCGCGGCGGCGCTGGCCAGCGGGTCGCCGGCCGCCGTGTACCGGTGGTCAGAACGCGCCCGGGCCCAGGCGCTGCTGCTGCCCGCGCTGCGGCCGCCGGACGACCCGGCCGCCGCGGCCGCCGTAGAGGAGCTACGGCAGGCCAGGCACACGCTGCGGGCCCGGGAACTGGCCGGCCAGCCGGCCGCCGGGCTGCGCGCCCGGGTCGAGACGCTGCAGCGCGCCGTCCGCGAGCAGTCATGGGCGGCACCGGGGCAGCGCGGCGGGCCGGCCCCGGCGCCGGTCCCGTTCACCGCGGTGCGGGACCAGACCGGCGACGCTGGCCTCGTTATATATCTGAAAGACGGGCTCCTGCTGCGAGCGCTGGTCGTGGTCGACGGCTCGGCCTCGTTGCGGTCGCTGGGCGACTACGCCGCCGCCGGGGAGGCGGTGCTGCGGCTGCGGGCTGACCTCGATGCCCAGGCCGGCCGTGCGCTGCCCGGCCGGGTAGCCGACGCCGTTGCCGCCGCGACCCGGCAGGATGCCGCCGCGCTGGCGGCCGCGGTGCTCAGCCCGCTGCTTCCCGAGCTGGGCGACCGCGACCTGGTCGTGGTCCCGGCCGGGGTGCTGACCACGGTGCCGTGGGCGGTGCTGCCCGGCTGCGCGGGACGGCCGGTGACGGTGGCGCCGTCGGCCACCGGATGGCACACCGCCAGGCGCCGGCTCGGGCGGCCGGCCAGCGCGGCCCGGGCAGCCCGGGGCCGCAGGCCGCCGCGCTGCTGGTCGCCGGGCCGGGAAACGACCGCGGCGACGCGGAGGTCCAGGCGATCGCCGCGCTGCGGCCGGGCTCCTCGGTCCTTACCGGCGCAGCCGCGACGCCGGCCGCGACCCTGGCCGGGCTCGGCACGGCGGCCATCGCCCATCTCGCCGCGCATGGCCTGCACCAGGCCGAGAACGCGCTGTGCTCCACGCTGGAGCTGGCCGGCGGCCCGTTGCTCGGCTATGACCTGCAGCGGGCCGACCGCGCGCCGTCCATGGTGGTGCTGTCATCCTGCGACCTCGGGCTGACCGACGTGCGCCCCGGCGACGAGACGTTCGGCATGGTCACGGCGCTGCTGACGGCAGGCGCCGGGACCGTAGTGGCCAGCGTGGCCAGGGTCGCCGACGATACCGCGATGGCCACCATGGTCGGCTACCACCAGGCGATCATGGCTGGCACCGGGCCGGCCGCCGCCCTCGCCACGGCCATGCGGCGGGAGACGGCGGCCGGTTTCGTCTGCTTCGGCGCCGGCTAAGCCAGCGCCGGCGGCGCCGGGCGGCGTCGGCTCAGAACTGCGGCACCTGCCGGAACCAGGTTGCCTGGCTGGTGGGGTGCGCTATGTCGAACGTCACCCCGGAGAGGTTCCCGCCCGCGTCGAAGTTGCCGGTGTACTGGCCCTCGCCGCCGTTCGGCCAGGCGACGACGAACTCGAAGGAATTGCCGCTGAGCGCGCCGGACAGATTGGCCTCGGCCAGCTCGGCCCCGCTGGAGTTCAGTTCCTTGGCGGCTCCGTGCAGGCCCCCGTCGGCGAGGCCGCCGCGGGGATCCCGTGCCTGCGCGATGTCCACCCGCACCCTGAACCCGTTGCTCTGCACGAGTTCCCAGATTCCGTCCACGTTGTGAGCCATGTCCCTTCCCCTTTCGATTCGTTCCTGTGCTGAAGGGGGCCGGGCCGGGCTGCAAATACATGCCGGCCGGGTTCCGTGCCGCCGGTCAGCGGAGGGTGAGGATCGTCTCCAGGTAGGTCGCCGGGATGGCGACGCTGCCGCCGTCGTTCCGGTCCCAGCGGCGGGCGAGGCTGGTCAGGTCGGCGGCCAGCGCGGCGCGGCCGTCTTCGCCGAGCGCCTCGAATGCCTTGAGGGCCGGCCCGTACCAGCGGCGGAAGAACGCGACGAACTCCGCGGGCGAGGTGAACCGCCAGGTACAGGTGCGCTCCGCGGACCTGGCGTCGGCCGCTGCCGCGCCGAACAGGCCGGCCAGGTGCTGCTCGGTGCCCCACAGCAGCGGCGACGCGACGCCGGGCGGCCCTGGCACGTGCCGGGTGATGACGCGGAACATCTCGCCGATGAACCCGTCCGGGGTCCACGAGGCGAGGCCGACGGTGCCGCCGGGGCGGGTGACCCGGATGATCTCGCCGGCGGCCCGCTGGTGGTCGGGCGCGAACATGGCCCCGAACGCGCTCAGCACCGCATCGAACGACGCGTCCTGCGCTGGCAGGTCCTCGGCGTCGCCGAGCCGGAACTCGACATCGAGGCCCTCGGCCACCGCCCGCCCGCGGCCGCCCTCGAGCAGTTCGGGAACGTAGTCGATGCCGACGGCGTGGGTGCCGGAGCGGGCCGCCGCCAGGGTGGCGTTGCCGTTGCCGCACGCGACATCGAGCACATCCCAGCCGGCTCGCAGGTCGGCCGCCTCCGCGAGCAGCTCGCTGGCCAGCACGATGCGCGCGGCCACGACGGCGAAGTCGCCGCTGGCCCAGGTCTTCTGCTGGCGCGCCTTGATGACCGACCGGTCCGCACGCGCCGTTGCCGTACTCATGACGCTTCCTCTTTCCTGGCCCCGCGGCGGGCGCCTCGGTACCGAGCCTGCGGCCGCGGCCGCGCGCTGGACGAGTGCCGGTCCGGTACCGGCGCCGGCCGCCGCTGACCGGGCGAACCGGGCGCCGGCGGCTTGCAGCAGCCGTGCAGCCTGCGCTGACAGCGCCGGGCTGGGTACAAAATCCGTACTACCCCGGGGCTGGCCGGCCCGGCATCATGGGCATATGGCGCGCTATGCGGACTACTGCCCGATCTCGGTCGGCGTCGAAGTGCTGGGTGACCGGTGGATGCCGCTGGTCATCCGCGAGCTGATGGTGGGCGCCAGCGGCTTCAACGAGATCCACCGGGGCATCCCCCGGATCAGCAGGACCCTGCTCGCGCAGCGGCTCCGGCTGCTGGAGCGGCGCGGGCTCGTCCGCCGCACCCCCGGGCCCCGCGGCCGGCCAGGACGTTACACGCTGACCCCCGCGGGGGAATCGGTGACCCCGATCATCTGGGCGATCGGGCACTGGGCAGCCGAGTGGATCTTCGGGGATCCCGAGGAGGCGGACTGCGACGGCCTGTCCCTGCTCTGGCGCTTGCACCAGCACGCGATCCCGGCGAAACTGCCGAAGCAGCGCACCGTCCTGCAGGTGAAGCTGACCGGCCCGGGCGCCGCCGAAGGCTGGCTCGCAATCGAGCACGGGGCGATCAGCGTGTGCCGGGATGACCCCGGCTACGACATCGACCTGGCGATCGAGGCCAGCACCGGGCAGCTGCAGCGGTGGCTGGCCGGGCTCGTCCCGTTCCGTGAGCTCGTGGCCAACGGCCACGCCCGCATGCTCGGCCCGAGCCGGCTGGCCAGGGCGTTCCCGACCTGGTTCGACACCTCCTTGTTCGCTGACGGCCTGCGCCGGGCCGAGCAGCACAGGCAGGACGCCGTGCCCGCCTGACGGCTGGCCGGCGGCCGCCAGCAGGTCATCGTCGGTGACCGACCGCTGGCCAGTCCGTCACCGCGTTGCGCTCAGGCCGGCTCCCGGCCGAGACTGGCAGCTAGCCGGACGCGCCGGCCAGCGAGGAGGATGCCGTGACCGAACTCGACCGGCTCGAAGCGGCGGTTGCCGAGTGCCGTGAGATGGTCCGCGAAGCTCACGCCGCCACGAAGGACCTGCGAGCCGCGGTGCGCGAGGCGAAGCGGGAAATCCGCGCCCTGGCGACCGACGAGATCGCCGCCCACATCCAGCTGGAGGTATCCCGGCAGCTGACCGAACTGGGCGAGCGGACCAGCGAGGCGGTCACCGCGGCAACGCAGAAGGTGATCGCCGAGTTCGACCGGTTCGGTGAGTCGTTGCTGGGCAAGGAGGCCTACTGGCAGAAAGCGAGTGGCCGGCGCGCGGCCACCCGTCCCGACACCGACGTGGTGGAACTCGACGTCGCGCCCGGCGAGGACAACGGATGACGCGCCGGCCGCTGTCTCCGCAGCGTCATCGCCGGCCATCGGGCACCGCTGGCCGGCCCGCGCCGTCCAGGTGCGAGCAGGGCACCCGCGCCTGCTGAGATCCACGGTCAGCGTTGACACTCCGCGTCGTGACCGCCCGGAAATGTTTGCCGAGTCGGCGATGGACTACACCAGCGAAGGCATTGTCCCACAGGTAGATCTGCCGTTCGCTCTCGCCGGAGGCCACCCGAATGGCGGGATCGCAAAAGCCAAGTTTCTTATACGCCCAGTAGTAGGGATCGCCAGCTTCCTCCATTTTCCGCGCCAGCGTCTCATGCCGCCTCTCGTCCGCCAGCTGTTTACCGTGGTCAGGATCCTGCGAATCGGATTTGCTGTACCGCGGCCTATGGTGCTCCCATGGTGACTCCTTGGGATCGCCCCGAAGGGAACGACTTAGCGTGAGGAGCCAGGACGCTGAGATGAGCGCAGCGGGGATGAGGCTCGCGCCGAACAATAAGATCAGCCAGTGATGCGCGGCCCGGGCATCGCCAAATGCCAGCACCACGGCGGCGGCGACCGCGAGCAGCGCGCCGAATGTCGCGAGTAGCCGCACCTTGGACAGCAGCCTGGTTATCAGCCGGTGCGGGTCATTGCGCACCAGCAGCGCGGCAAGCCCGGCGGAGAAGGACACCATGAGGGCCGAGCCAGCGCCGAGCTTCGGTTTTGCCAGGTAGGCGAACAGCAGAATGGCCGAGGAGAGCCAGGAGGAGAACACGGCGGTGGCGAACCAGCCGCCTGGGCGCGCTTCGACCTCCACCTTGGCCCGCGACCTGGAACCGTATGGAACGTCGGCGACATGCAGGTCCACGGTGGGGTATCCGCCGCCGATCGAGTCGAACGACGGACGTCGCTGCTGCCGGTTCTTCATCTTCACCGGGCCATTAAATTGTCCGTCTGCTGGTGGCGCGGGTGCCTTATCTTTGGGCCCGGTACGGCCCGCCAGGAGCGCCGCCCTGACGATCGAAACCTCCGGCGGAGCCGAAACTTCGAAGTGGAAGCTGGCGGCGAGTTCCGCCGCGGGCACCGGAAATTCTATCCGGGTAGCTGAAAATCCCATCGCTGCGCGCAGCGCCGTCCAGCCCAGTGGCCGTAGCGTGGTGTTCTCGTATTCTTCCTTGCATTTCCCGGCATTGTCATGTGTCTGCTTGTAGCTTGATTTGGCGTAGCGCAGGGTCAGCGGTTCATCATAAGAGAACTTGACCACGCGCCTTTCGCCTGCGGGCCCGTCGTGCAGGCCGTACAGGACGAAGCTGTCGGCCAGCCGGTCAAGCACGACGCGGAAGTGCTGGTCCGTGCCAAGGCGTTCCAGCTGGGTGCCCGGCGCCGCCGCCCACATGCGGTTGAAGGCATGCCATAGCTCGGTTTGATCGCCGGCCACGACATCGTCGAGGAACTCGTCCGCCTCACCCGACACAGCCTCAGCAGAATGCTCGGCTAGGGTGGCT
Source organism: uncultured Actinomycetes bacterium (assembly GCA_963786975.1). Taxonomy (GTDB): domain Bacteria; phylum Actinomycetota; class Actinomycetes; order Streptosporangiales; family Streptosporangiaceae; genus Palsa-506. The sequence continues at coordinate 227,154 of CAWBBE010000004.1, forward strand.
GCCGCCCACGCCCTGAGCACGGCTAACGTCAGCGCCTGATTCTGGCGGAGGCCCAGCAACGGCAGCGCTCCGCCTTCGTGATCACGAAGGTCGAAATTCACCAGGCTCTTGCGGCGCATGATGGCGAGCGGCAGCACCTGTACGTGCTGCCCGCCGGGACGCCGTAGCGTCACGGCGCTGGGCGGGGAAACGTAGTCGATGCTGACACCGCGGCGGATGGTGCATTCGTCAAGGAAGGTGACGTGCTCGACCCGCCGGACTACCCAGGCCGGGCTGCTGATGAACAGCTGGAGCATCGTGAGCCCGCACAGCTGGCAGTCCGACAGGTCACCCCAGCGGGCGGGATCCCTGGGCCATGGATGGACGTGGCCTGCCGGGGCGAGCCAGCCGGGCTCATCGCAATCAGCCATGACCATACGGAGCACGCCGGGACCCCGGAGATACCTCAGATCCGTAAATCCCGGGCAGAACGACCCGCCGCGGCATGCAACCGGCAGGGCGCGGCGGCCGTCCAACTGGGTGCAAGGGACTGGAGGCGCCATGCGTAAGTTGACGGCCGCCCGCCCGCCGGCCGGTGCGGCCGCGGCGCTGGCCTGCGTCGTGGCAGTGCTGCCGGGGCTGGCGGCCGCGGGCTGCGCAGCGTCCCGGGCCGCGGCGGGATCGGTCCCGGCGCCGGCCGGGACGCTGCCCGCGGCTGGATCGCCGGTCCCGCCGGCGGCGGTCCCGCGGCTAACCGGGCTAGCCGGCCGGGCCGCGAAAGCCGCCGGCGACGCTGCCCCGTCGTGGATGACGGCGGTGCTCACCACGCATGCGAGGGCGCTCACCTCGGCGACGCCCGGTGACTTCATCCCCGGCGCCGGCAGCGTCCGGGTGTTCCTGATAACGCTGCGGGGGCATTTCACGGCGAACGGCTCTGGCCCGCCAGGAGCGGCAGCGCCGACTGGCCGGTACCTGTCCCTCGTCGTGGACGCCAGGACCTTCCGGGTACTCGATTCCGGCCTCAGCCCCAAGCCGCCGCCGGTCTCGCCCGCCAGCCTCGGCCCGGTCACGCATCTCACCGATCACCAGCATCGACCGTGATGAGCGCGGATTGCGCCCGGGCTGGGATCTAACTGACACTGGCGGCATGGTGTTGCACGAACGGGACCTGCCGCTGGCCCTGCTGGCTGGCTACGCTGACGAGGCCCGCCAGGGCGGGGGCCGGGTAGTGCTCGTCGCCGGGGAGGCCGGGGTGGGCAAGTCGGCGCTGCTGGAGCAGTTCGCCGCCGACCTGCCCGACGCGCGCTGGTACTGGGGGGCCTGCGACGGGCTGTTCACGCCGCGGGCGCTAGGGGCGTTCCTTGATATCGCCGGCCAGCTTGGCGGCAGGCTGGCTCGCCTGGACGGGGCGCAGGCCCCCCGGGATGAGCTGTTCACCGCGCTGCTGGCCGAACTCGGCCGGCCGGGCCCGGGCTGCGCGTGATCGTCATTGAGGACATCCACTGGGCAGATGAGGCGACCCTGGATCTGCTGCGGTTCCTGGCCCGGCGGATCCGCGAGATCGCGGTCCTGATCGTGGCGACCTACCGGGAGGATGAGCTGACGGCGAGCTATCCGCTGCGGGTGGCTCTCGGCGAGCTGGCAGTGCAGCGCTGTACCCGGCGGATCGAATTGACGCCGCTGTCGCCGGGGGCCGTCGAGATCATGGCCGCCGGCAGCGGCCTGGATGCCGCCGAGCTGTACCGGGTCACCGGCGGGAATTCCTTCTATGTCACGGAGGTGATGCAGACCGGGCTGGACCGGGTGCCGCAGTCAGCCCGGGACGCGGTGCTGGCCCGTGCCGCACGGCTGGGACAGCAAGCCCGCGGCGTGCTCTATACCGCGGCGCTGATCGGCGCCACGGTCGAGCCGTGGCTGCTTGAGCGGGCCACCGCCACCTCACCGGAGATGGTGGATGAGCTGGCTGAATCTGGCCTGCTGGTCGCAGACGGGGCGGCGCTGCGGTTCCGGCATGAGATCGCCCGCCGGGCGGCGGAAGAGGCGATCCCCGGGCACCGCGCTGGCCATCCATGGCCGCATCCTGGCCGCGCTGCGTGACTCCGGCTGCGAAGATCACGCCAGGCTGGCCTTCCACGCCGAGGCAGCCGGCGATGGGGCCGCCGCGCTGCACCACGCCACCCTGGCCGGCCACCGGGCCGCGGAGCTTGGCGCGCATCGCGAGGCAGCCGCACAGTTCGAGCGGGCACTCCGGGTCGCCGCCGGCGAGCCTGCCCCGGGCGCTCGCCGCCCGTTATGACGACCTGGGCGATGAACTGCGCGTGATCGACAGCCCCGAGGCCGCCGTGGACGCCTACCAGCAAGCGCTTGGGCTGTGGCGGGCAACTGGCGACCGGCTGCGCGAAGGCGACACCCTGCGCCGCAGCGCGAGTGCCCTGTGGCGGCTGTGCCGTGGCCGTGCGGCGGCCGTCGCCTGCGCTGACGCGCTGCGGGCCCTGGAGCCGCTCGGACCGACCGTCGAGCTGGCCAATGCTTATGTCGGCGTGGCCGGCGACCGGGTCGCAGACATGCGATTCGGCGAGGCGATCGCGCTGGCCCGGCAAGCCCGGGAGATCGCCGAGCAGGTCGGCTCGTCCCGGGTAAAGAGTGTCGCGCTCACCGTCGAGGCCATGGCAGCCTGGTCGGCCGGGGATGGCTGGGAGCCGCTGCTCCGGCAGGCGCTGGCCGTGGCGCTCGATCACGGCGCGGCTCCGGAGGCCGGATACGCCTATACGAACCTGCACGAGCTGAGCTGCGGCAGCCGGCGCTATGCCGAGTCCGGGCAGTACTACCGCGACGGCGCCGCCTACTGCGAGGAACATGACCTCGGCATCTACCTCTGCTGCCTGCAGGGCGTGCGGACCGCGACGCTGGACCGGCTGGGACGGTGGGACGAGGCGGTCATGCTCAGCGGGGTAGTGCTGCGGCGGATGCTCGCCTCGCCGGTGAACCGGATGATTCCGCTGCAGACCCTCGGCAGGATCCGGGCCCGCCGCGGCGAGCCCGGCATCTGGGAGTGCCTGGACGACGCCATGGCCGCCGCGGACGGCACCGATGATCCCGGGTACGCGGTGCCTGCGCGGCTGAGCCGGGCGGAAGCGCGCTGGCTGGCGGGCGAACTGGGCGCCGCGCGCCACGAGGCCGAGCTTGCCGACCAGGCAGCGGATGCGGCCAGCCCCTGGCTGCGCGGCGAGGCAGCCGCCTGGCTGCGCCGGACCGGATCAGGCTGCGACCCGCGGCGCGGGCTCGCCGAGCCGTACCAGCTGCAACTCGACGGCGACTGGCGGAACGCGGCCAAGCTCTGGAACGAGATCGGCTGCCCCTACGACGCGGCGCTCGCGTTGCTCGATTCATCCGAGGAACCCGCGCTGCGCCAGGCCCTGGACATCTGCCAGGGCCTCGGCGCTGCCGCCACGGCTCGCATCGTCCGGCGCGCGATGCGCAAGCTGGGCATCCGCTCGATCCCGGCCGGCCAGCAAGCGGCCACCCGTGAGCATCCACTCGGCCTGACCCGCCGCGAACGGGAAATCCTGGACCTTATCTGCACCGGGCGCACCAACGCGGAGATCGCCGCCCGCCTGGTCCTCTCCGCTAAGACCGTCGACCACCACGTGTCCGCCATCTTGGCCAAGCTCGGCGTCCGCACCCGGCACGCGGCCGCGATGCTCGCCACCGCCGGCCCCGCGCCGCGGTAAGACCGTGGCCGGCGGCATCAGCCGGCGTAGGGCAGGAAGCAGATGCCGGACAGGTTCGACGTGCCGCCGCAGGTCTCGCTGCCGTCCAGGTTGTCGCTGGCGATCCACAGCCCGGCGCTGGTGAGCAGCATGTCGTCGGCGCCCAGCCCGCGGGCCCGGCTATAGTAGCCGGCCGTGCCCGCCGAGTTGACGTAGAGCTTCCCGGTGCTGGGCTGCAGTCCCTCCATGCCGGGCGCGTTGTACGCGCCCGAGCCCAGCGCGTCGCAGTCGTCCGGGTTCATCGAGAACCGCTCATGCCCGGCGAAGTAAGCGGCGCTGGCGTCGGCCGCTGCCGCGTAGAGCGAGTCGCAGCCGGTGTAATTGATCCAGTTGCTGTGCACCGAGGCCTGGGTCGCCGGGAATGATGCGGCGGCATCGCACAGCCCGGTGCGTGGCGTCTGCCCGGTCGGCGCGCCGTTCGCGTGGTAGCCGGTGGTGTCGATGTAGACGGTCGAGTCATCCGGTGACCACGCCGCCGCCTGCAGGTAGAACGCCTCGCTCGGCACGCACTGGTACTGCGACTGGGCCTGCGACTCGCTGCCGTCCCACTGCGGCGAGGTCCAGCCGGTCACGGTCGCGGACGAGCCGCCCAGGTTCAGCATGAAGATCTGCTCCCGCTGCAGCCCGCCCACCGAGGTGAAGTCGCCCTCGACCAGATCCAGGTTCCCGCTGTGGCTGAACTGCTGGTTGTAGACCCTGGTCGCGCCGCTGGAGTTGTACTGCCCGGCGATGCTCAGGTGCACGAACCCGTCGTCCTTGCCGGTGGTCGGGTTCAGGCTGGTCATATACGGATTCGCCGTGCTGCCGTTAATCGTCTTGTAATACCCGCCAGCCAGGATGTGACCCTTTGCGCCGAGCAGAGTGTCCACCGCGGCGCTGGCGTTGCTGCCGAAACCGCTGACTACGTTGCCGGTGGTGGTGCTGATCTCGGCGATGTTCTTCACCGTGCTGCCGTTGATCGAGTGGAATTCACCGCCGATATAGGCGTCGGCGCAATTGCTGCCGTTAAAGGCGATCGTGTTGATCGCATCGCTGTAGCCGGCCGTGTCGCCGGTCGAGCCGACCACGTCCGGTGCCCAGGAGGTAACCGTGTACGGCGCGGTCGCGCTGAAGCTGAAGATGTTGTTCCGGGTGTAGGTGGTGCCGCCCTGCACGATCTCGGTGAACGAGCCCACCGCGTACATGGTGCCGCCGCACTGCACGAGCTGGCGGATCTGCTGCGGCGGGCTGTCGGCGGTCGGCTTCAGGTGCGGCGTGTTCGACGCGGGCACCGAAGACACCACGCCGGCTGGCGGCGACACCCCGCCGGTTCCGGCCGCGGCAAAAGCCGCGTTGAACAAGACGAGGAAGCCCGCGGCCGCCGGGATCAGCAGCCTGGATGGTCGCATGACTTTCCTCCTAAGATCACATTCACTGGCCAGGTTGCCCGATCTCCCGGCTGCCGAGGATTTTAGGGTCTGGCTATCCGGGCAGATAGTGCAGTTCGGCCAGTTCTCAGGATTTTCATGATGCACTCAGGCTTGCATTAGTTTCTCTTTAGGTTTTCTTGGGAGTTTCATTGCCTGGCCGTCAGGCGCGCCGCCATGCGCGGCGGCCCACGGTGAGCGGCCGGCGGTGAGCGGCGACGATCGCGGGTTCGTGGCTGTGGTTGCCGTGGCTTCTTCGCCGGAGCAGGATGCCAGGGTGCCGGTGGTTGCCGTGGACGGCGTTGAGCTGTACTACGAGTCGCACGGGTCAGGCGCGCCGCTGCTGGTGCTCGGCGGCCTCGGCCTGGACGTGTCCGAGCTGGGCGGGCTGACCGGGCCGCTGGCCGCCCGGTTCCGGGTGATCGCGGTCGACAATCGCGGCACGGGCCGCTCGGCGAAGCCTGCCGGCCCGTACCCGATCGAGCAGATGGCCGCCGACGTCGCTGGCCTGATGGACCGGCTGGGCCTGCCCAGCGCGCACCTGCTCGGCATCTCGATGGGCGGGCGGATCGCGATGGCCCTGGCCCTCGCCTGGCCTGCCCGGGTGAACCGGCTCGTCCTGGTCGCCACCAGCCCGCGCGCCGCCGGGGCGCGGTGGCTGGTCCGGGCCGGGATGGCCGTGGCGGATCTTCCGATGCTGCGCAGCCGTCACCGGCAGCCGCGATCCGCCATGAAGGCCCAGTTCGACGCCACCACCAGATTCGGCTGCACCGCCCGGCTGGGCCAGATCGCCGCGCCGGTCCTCATCGTGCACGGCCGATCCGACCGGATCGCCCCGGTCGCGCTGGCCGGGCAGATGCACGCCCTGATCCCGGGCTCCCGGCTCGTGCTAATCGCCGGCGGGCATCTCGCGCCGCTCAGCACCCAGCGCAAGCGGCTGGTGTCCGAGGTCAGCCGCTTCCTGGCGGCGGGGGAAACGGCGGAGGGATAGGTCAGCCGCTTCCTGACGGCCAGGGAAACGGCGGAGGGATAGGTCAGCCGCTTCCTGACGGCCGGGGAAACGGCGGGCGGTCCTTCGGGGCCGCCGCCGGGCCTTCGCGCAGCCGGCCATTGCGAGCCGCGCGGCCATTCGGTCCTGGACAGCGCTCCATTCCGCGGCGATCACCGAGTACATCGCCGAATCCCGGAGAAGGCCTTCCTCGCCCGGCGCCCATGACATCGACCAGTTGCGCAGGACTCCCTCAAAGCTGGCGCCGAGAGCGGCCGTGCGCGCGGGATCGGGAATCTGCAGGATAGAGCGCAGCCTGCGCTCGGCGGCCGCTTCTCCGCGGCGTCGATCGCGGCCGACTGCGGCGTGGGCTGTGTCTTGACGTCGGCCGCCTGGTGCCGGCATCGAACGGCCGTTTGGCATCTCGGAAAGCCGGGGGGGAGGCCCCCGCAGGCAGCGCGGCGACCGGAGGCATCTGTCGTCACAGAACGACAGCGGGAGCTGCTGGTGCTGCTCTGCCGCCTGCCGCACCCGCTCTATGAATTAATTCGAATACTGACTCCACTTACTCGTCATTTTGTCGGAGTCTCTCGCTACTGTTATCTAAGTAGATGCACCGGCCAACGGTCGCCGAGGAGGTGAGTCGATGCCAGCGGAGATGGCCAATGCGAGCGCGTCACAGGGACTGTCGTGGTCATGGGAGCTGGACTTCGGCGCGCTGCTGGCGGCGATGGGCGAGGCCGGCTTCCCCGCGTCTGACCCTGACCTGGGCGGCCCTGACCTGGGCGGCCCTGACCTGGGCGGCCCTGACCTGGGCGGCTCCGACCCGGGCAGGGCTGTTTCGGGGAACCCGGGCCTGGGGTACCTACCGCCAGGTTGCCCCGGCCCGGATGGCTCGGGCCAGGAAGACTCCGGGCCGGAGGAGGATTCAAATCGGCTGCCTACCGCGATTCTGGTCGGCCGGGTGGCCGAGCGGCTGGCCCCCGGTCCGGATCTGGCCGCCTGGCTGGCGCTGGCCCGGCCGACCGACCTAGATGATGCCGGCCTGGCGGCGTCTGCCGGGTCCTGGCGGCGGATCGCAGCCTGGGCTCAGGCTCGCGAACTGGCCGCGGTTGCGCAGATCGCGTCCCGCGCCGCTGCCCACGACAAGGACGCCGAGGTTGGCAGTGACGGCTGCCCGCGGCAGATCACGCGATCGGCGGCAGCGGAGGTCGCGCTGGAACTGACCATGTCGCACTATGGCGCGTCGTGGTGGACCGACCTCGCCGTCACGCTGCAGTGGCGGCTGGCCGCGACCGGCCAGGCGCTGGCGGTCGGCGCGATCGACCTTTCCCGGGCCCGGCTGATCGCCGAGGCCACCGCCGCACTCTCCGATGAGGTAGCCCGCGCCGTACAAGACAGAGTGCTGCCCGTGGCCGGCGGGCAGACCACCGGGATGCTGCGCGCCGCGCTGCGTCGCGCGGTCATCGCGGCCGACCCGGCCGGCGCGGAGGAGCGCCGTAAGGAAGCCGAGCGGCGGGCGAAGGTCGTGCTCTACCCGGACGAGGACAACACCGCGTCGCTGGCCGGGCAGCGGCTGCCAGCGATCCACGCGGCCGCTGCGATGGCGCGGATCAAGGCGATGGCCCGGGCGATGAAAACCTCCGGCGCCGGCGGCCCACTCGACCTGCTGTGCGCTCAGGTCTACCTCGGCCTGCTGCTCGGCACCCTGCCGTTGATCCCGCCCGGCAATGGCGCTCCGCCCGGCGAGCCGCCACCCGATGAGCCGCCACCCGACAACCCGCCACCCGACAACCCGCCACCCGATGAGCCGCCACCCGGCGAGCCGCCACCCGGCAACCCGCCACCCGGCAACCCGCCACCCGGCGAGCCATCACCCGACGGCAAACCTGGCGAGGAATCGCCTCGACCACCCGGCAGCCGGGGCGCTGATCGCGGAATCACGTCCGGGCTGCCCGGCGGTAACGGCGGTGATCCCGGCAGCGGGAACCAGCCGCGCAGCGGCGCAAACCAGCCACGCAACGGCGCGAACCAGCCACGCAACGGCCAGTCACCGGACGCGCCGGGGGATGACGTGCCGCCGCCAGGGGACCAGGACGCTCCCCATGGCGACGACGATGCCTGCCCGGATGACGTCCCAGCCGGGAGCGACTCCGACTCGCGCGGCCAGGACGATGACGACGGCCGGCCAGCCCCGGCGTGGCCGGCCCTGCCGGATCTGTCCCCGGCTGTTCCGGCCGCCGCCTCCCGCCCCGGCGGCCCATTGCCCGGGCTGCTGGATGTATCGCTGCCTTGGCGGGTGCTCGCCGGCCTCAGCCCGATGCCTGGCCACCTGGGCTGGATTGGCCCCCTAACCGCCACCCAGGCCCGGGACCTTGCCGGATGCGCGGCACGCGACCCGGCCGCCGAATGGCGGATCATCGTGACTACCTCCCGGGGCACCGCCCTGGCCGTCACCCGTATCCCCCGCCCGCGGTCCCGCGGCCCGGACAGGCCGCCGGGCCCAACCGCTGACCCGCGGATGATGTCGGGCGGGATAGGCCTGGTCGGCCGTGTGACGCTGACCATCCCTGAGGAGCTCGCCGCGCACCCGCCGCCGCTGCTGACCGCCCGGACGGGTCCCGGGCCCGGTCCGCCGGGCCGGATCCTGCACCTTGCGCTGCGCGCCGCAGAGCGAGCGGCCGCCCGCGCACGCGGCGCCGCGGCAGCCGACGCGGCGGCGGGCGGCTGCGCGCACACCGCCGCCGGTTCCGGCTACCGCCCGCCACCCCGGCTGCATGACTACATCACCGCCCGCGACCTGACCTGTCGCAACCCCATCTGCCGGCAGCCTGCGTGGCGCGCCGACCTCGATCACACCATCCCCTACGACGACGGCGGGCTGACTTGCGCTTGCAACCTCGGCGGGTTCTGCCGTACCGACCACCTGCTCAAGCATCACGCCGGCTGGAAAGTCGAGCAGACCGCCCCCGGGACCTTTACCTGGACCACGCCATCAGGCCGCAGCCATACCGCCACCCCCGATACCCACCCGCTGTAACCCGGCGTAACCGTCAGCGCGATCTCCTTCCTGCGCTGGCCAGTCCGCCACTGGCCGCCGCTTCGTCGTCAACGACGTCGACGTCACCGCGTTCGTGGCGGCCGAACTCGACCGGCGGCACCCGGTACGCGTGCAACTCCGGGAGATGCGAACGGCCGATTACTACCAGGCGATGTGGGACCTGGTCGAACGGATCTGGGCGGACACGACCGCCCGGCCCGAGCGGCTGCCCGAGGCGGCCCGCAGCGAGCGGGTCGACGGCGAGTGGTCCTTCGCCGAGACGCTGCGCCATCTCGTCCTTGCCACCGACGCCTGGGCGAGCCACCGACGCCTGGGCAGCCGCACCGTTCTCGCCGAGCCGATGCCGTACCACCGGCTCGGCGTCACCCATACTCCCTACCCGCCCGCGGACGCGGCGGCGCTCGGCATCGACCTCGACGCGCGCCCGTCGTTCGCGGAGGTGCTGACCGAGCCGGCTGGATGGCGCTGGTGCGCGGCATTGTGGACGGTCTCACCGACACCGACAGCGAACTCGAACGGATCTGCTCCGGGCGCCCGTGCCGGGTTACCCCGAGGAATCGCGCTCGGCTGGCCGCTGCCTGCGCGTGGTGATGACGGCGGAATGCGAGCACCGCTACCTGGTGCGCGACCTCGCGGTGCTGGAAGCGCGACGCGGCTGATGAGCGATGCCCCGGTTTCCGTCAGGCCGGCGAACGAGCCCGGCCGGCGAGCGGTCAGAAGCTGACCCGGTGCCAGCTGCGGCCGGCGTCCGACGTGCGCAGCAGCCGTATCCCGCAGAGCAGTACCCAGCCCACCTTCCGGCTCACGTAGGAAAGGGAGTTCCAGTCGGCGCTGGCGGTGGAGGAGACAACCCGTCGCCAGGTCTTCCCGCCGTTGGCCGAATAACCGAGCCAGTTCGGGAACCCGGTGGCAGTGGCGAAGGTGATCAGCTTCGTGCTGTGCCGCGGAACGGCGATCAGCCCGCCGTTGCTGGTGACCCAGTGCCGCCCGGCGAAGCGCAGCGTCCGGCCGCCGTCCGCGGAGTTCATCACCTCGATGCCCTCGGTGGCCGTGCTGGGGCTGGTGGTGTCGATGCACAGGAACGAGACCCGGGCCGCGCTGGCCGCGGCGATACCCGCCAGCTGATAGCGGGTCCCCCGGCAGCGGAACGGGTACCGGTGCCAGCGCGCGCCGTCCGCAGTGGCCCACACGTGATCGCCGCCGCCGAGCCAGGCCGCCCGGCCGGTCACCGCGAGGATCCCCGCCGTGGCCGTGACATGCCGGACCCGGGTCCACGCGGACCGGCCCGCCGGGCTGCGGAACAGTTCCGCGGGCCGGCCGCTGATGCGCGGCAGGACAAGGGCGTACGCGGTTCCGGCAGCGGCGGCGATCGTCTCGACGTTCCCGCCGAGCGCCAGCTTGCGCCAGTGCGCGCCGCCATCGCGGGTGTACCACGGCCGCGGGCCCTGCAGCCACCACCCGTGCCGCCGGCTGGCGAATACGACGCTGCCCGCGCCGTTCGCCAGCACGGGATACCGCAGCCGGACGTCAGGCGCCCCGATGAAGTGCCAGCGCGCACCGCCATCGGTCGTGGCCGCCAGCCGCACCTGGCACGAACGACCCGGCCGGCAGCCCACCGCGCCGAGCACGACACCCGACCTGGCCGAACGGAAGCTGGCCGAGGCCGGCTGGAAGCGCCCTGGCACGGCGGCCGACCGGCCCGCCAGGCCGGCGGCCGACCCGCCCGCCAGCACGGCCAGCGGCCTCGCCTGCCCGGCTAGCGGCCTCCCTTGGCCCGGAAGGGGTGACCGGCCCGCCGCGTTAGCACTGACGCCGGCCGCCCGGGCACTGGCTGTGGCCCCGGCGGGGGCAAGCAGCACCGCAGCGGCAAGCACGAGCGCGGCCCGCCTCAGCATCATGATCATGCCGGTCATCTGGCTTCGTCCGGCACTGCCGCACTTTCCGCTGGCACTGCCGCACTTTCCGCTGGCACTGCCGCACTTTCCGCTGGCACTGCCGCACTTTCCGCTGGCACTCCCGCGCTTCCTCCCGGCGCTGCCGCACGCCCGATGTGAGCCGCTCCGGGCCGATGAGAACAGCCTGACCTGCAGGCGAGCTGCCCCACAAGCACTCGTTCCTACTTTGAGTAAAAAGCTGATCACAATTTGCTTCGGCCGTCTAGTCGTACCTGGTCAGGGACTGAAGAGCCGGTCCGGGCAGGGTGCGGGCGGGACGGAGTAGTAAAAAGCTGATCACAATTTGCCTCGGTCGCCTGGTCGTACCTGGTCAGGGACTGAGGAGCCGGTCCGGGGCGGGGTGCGGGCGGGACGGAGCGAGGCGGACGTGGTAGATGTGGCGCCAGGCCTTGCCGGTGAGCAGGAACTCGCCCGCGGCGGGCAGCGCCGCGATGCCATTCATGATCGCCTGGGGATCGCCCCGGTGCCGCTCGGCGATCCGCCGGGCGTCCGCGATCTCGGCCACCTGGCCGCTCCCCGGGTCGATCCCGGCCAGGTAGCGCCGCCCGATCACGTTGGCCCAGATCAGCCCGCCGGACCAGGCCAGGTCGTTCAGGCCCCGGATGGGCCGCCCGCCGCAGCGCACCACGACCATCCCGAACGGCTCCAGCGTGCGCGGATCGCGACGGACCAGCTCGCTGCTGCCGTCGCTGGTCACGATCCAGTCCCCGGCCGCGCAGATGCCCCAGCCCTCGCGGTCGTAGGGCACGGTCTCCAGCAGCGTCAGCGGGGCCACCCGCCAGCGGATGGCCACCCGTTCCTGCCAGGTCAGCTGCCAGATGTGGTCGCCCGCCCGGCAGATGCCCTCGGCGAAGAACTCCGGCGGAACCGCCGCGGCCTCCTCGTCCTGCCCGGCTCCGAGCCGGTACCGGCGCAGCGCCGACTGGCCGTACTGCCCGGTGCTCTCCCAGACGCGGCCGGCCCCGTCGGCGATCAGCCCCTGAGTGAAGCCGCGGCCAAGATGCGGTAGCCGCGCCAGGACCTGCGCGCGGCGCATCCTCGGCCCGGGCTGGTGTTGTGCTGCTATGGACACCCCTTGGGCTGGTCGAGCACGCAGAACAGCAGCCCGCCGATCATGGCCATGTTCTTGTGGAACTGGATTCGCTGCAGCTTGCGGGCGGCCGGGTCCTCGATCGTCCAGTAGGAGTGCCCGGCCAGGGTGGTCGGAATCAGCGAGCCGACCAGGACCAGGGCAGACAGGCGCGGGGCCCGGCCGAGCGCCAGGAGCGTGCCGCCCAGCACCTGCGCGGCGGCGTTCACCCGCACCACCAGCGTGTCGTCGGCGGGAAGCGGAACCGCCTTGCGGACTGCGGCCAGCACCGTGGCCGCCTGATCGACGCGCGCGCCAGGCGCCCGCAGGGCGTCGAAGCCAAGCAGGACATACGTGGATCCGGTAAGGATGCGGGCAGCCGGGCGCAAGGGCGCCAGCAACAGCCGGGTCGTGGTCATAGTGCCTCGATACAAGTCCGGGGAATCACCGTCAGCAGGACTGTACGCGCCAGCATCATGACGGCGGTGACGCGCACAGCATCTGCGCGCCAGCCAGGGCCCGCGAGACTAGCGTGCCCGCTCGCGCTCCGGGCCGGCGGCCGCCCCGGCGAGGCGGGCATTCCCCGCCGTCCGGCACGAACGGCGCCTTACCGGCGTGCATCACGCAGATGGCGCATAGTTCACAGCACCGTTACCGGGCGGAAGCAGGGCGGCAACGGGGCGGAGGGACATTCGGCATGCGAGCGCACCCCGGATGAGAGCCAGAGGCCGCTGCGGACAGCCAGGATGCGGCGGCAACGGCGCGGCAACCTGCGGTTCTCGCCCGCTGCGGGATACGTTCTTGAACTGGGGCCGAGGAAGGGATGCCTGAAATGGTGCCAGGTGGATCTTTGCAGGCATTGCCGCTTCCCGCCGAGCTTCCCGCCGTGGCGCGCGCCTCGCAGTTGCTGGTGCTCGGTGACATGGACGCGGTGTCACATGGCCTCGCCGAGGGCACGGTCTACGACCGGGCGCCGGATGCATACGTGAGTGCCGTGCTCGGGCAGGTGCGGGTTTCCGCCGGGGCATTCGGCTCCATCACCCGGGTCCGGCTGGCTGCATCAGGGGCAACGGCCAGGCATCACCTGGACCTGATCACGCGTTCGGCCAACAACGTGTGGTCGATACGGCGAGGCCTGCACGGAGCCGACTATGCGCTGCTGGAGGAACTCGAGAATCTCGCCGCGGCCCGGCGGGCGCCGCGGAACCACAAGTACGTCGCACGGGACGCCGGCCTCGTGGTGCTCATCGCGCAGGACCACATTTACGGGCCGGCAGTTTGCCAGCTGCGACTGCTAGGCGTGCCGACCTGGGTACTGCAGCCCGGCCGCTACATCGCCGCCGAACTCTACAAGGCGGCCACCGCGGTCACCGTACTCAGCCGGGGCCTCGCCGCCTAGAGCCGGAATCGCGGGGTGCCGGGAACCGGGTTATCCGCGCAAGAACAGGCGGGATCCGCGCAAGAACAGGCGGCGCCCAGCAGCGGACGGCCAATCTTTAGCGGTACTAACCGTAATGAACGGATGACGCGGCGGCGTAACCCGCGGGGAGCCGTTCAGCGTCCCACCCTTATGGCGCGACGGCAGGCAAATGAAATTATTATCAGCCAATGCGTGAATTGCGCTGATCCGCTGTCCGGCCCTGGCGCTGTCGCGCGCGGCCCTGACACGGCCTGGCATCTGCAGTGCCTGGCGTGTCACAAGCTGGTGGCTGACCAGCTAGAGCTGGTGGCGGACCAGCCCAGCGAGGCGCCCATCCAGATTTACCAGTGCCGGCGCTGCGGAGCCACCCGGGCCAGCCGGGCTGGCTGGACCACGCGCTGCCATGTCTGCCTGGACGAACGCAGCACCGGGAGCACGGTGACGGCGGCCGGGCAGGCGTTCCTCGGCCGGGTTGACGGCGACCCGGGCCTGGCCGGGCAGGCCCGGCAGTTCCTCGGGCTGGCAGCCGGCGCGGAAATACCGGTGCGCGGCGGCACGGAAACCAGCTCTTACCTGGCGCTCGCCGAGGAACTGCGCCGGCGCGACCGGCCCGGCTGGACCATCGTCGCCACCGACGTGCACGGGCTGCCGTGGATGGGGATGCGGGCGGCGTATCACTCACACGGGACCTGGGGCCGTCACGACGCCTGCGGCGTTGTCGCGAAGCTCCGGCTGGGCACGACCGACTGTGCCAGCTGCGGGCCGGAGCCAGGATCGCGCAGTCACGAGGGCCGCCGCGACGAGCCGTGCCTGCTCTACCTGGTCGGGACCAGGAAATGGCAGAAGTTCGGCGTCGGAGGCCAGCCGCGCGTCCGCGAGCACATGCGCGGCGGCGCTCAGGTCATCCAGGTCCTCCGCGCCCCGTTCGCGCAGGTCATCCTGGCCGAGCAGACCCTGAGGCAGCGCTATCGTGACGTCATCCCCGGACCGGCCGGGAGCGGCATGCTCGCCTCCTTCGGCCAGGGCACCGAGGTAACCCGCCGCCGCGTCCGGATCAGCCTCGCGGACGTCCTGCCCGGCGGCGAAGACGTTACCAGCTGGTTCTGAGCCCGGACGGCATGCAGCCCGGGCTGGCCCCGGCCACGGGCTCGGTCAGCTGAAGCCGCGAACGGCGCTGCGGAACGCGGCCAGCGCGCGCCGGTGGCCTTCCAGCCGCCAGTCCTGCCTGGTCAGCCCGCCGTGCTGGGCCACGTCGAACCAGACAAGCCCGCGCAGGTGATACCTGCGGACGCCACCGAGGAGATCCGGGATTTTCCGCGCCTGCCCGGCCACCTGGCCGATGGCCGACTCCGAGACCAGCACGGGGTCAGCGGTGAGCCGCCGCACCTGGCCCAGCGCGCGGTTGAATATGCCGCCGAACGTGTCCTTCGGCGTGTCGTAGTACCCGTCGATCCCCACCCAGTTCACGTAGCGCGCGCCCGGCCAGTAATCCCGGTACGGGGCCCCGTCCTGAACGTGGCTCACGGTCCACAGCCAGGTCACGTTGCTCGCGCCCTGGCCGCGGAAGACCCGCACCACGTGCCGCCACGCCCGCACCCAGGTACGCGGGGACACGTGCGTCCAGCCCCACGGATACCACGGGCCGTTCATCTCGTGCGCGAACCCGATGATCACCCGGTGCCGGTAGGACCGGACCTCATCCGCATACGACTTGAAGTAAGCGTCATAGCGCCCCGCGGCGATCCCGCGGATGGACACGCCGGTCGGCTCGATCTGGTCCAGCGGCAGGGCATGATGCGCATGGGCCTGCCCGGCGAACCTGGCCGGGAAATGCTCGCCGATCCCGCTGTAGAACAGCACGATCGACGGCCGGTGCCCGACCGCCGCGCCGAATCTCGTGACCGGCCGGTAAGAACGCGGCATGCCCGTCGCGTAGACGCCAAGCCGCGGCCCGGCCGGCTGCGCCGCACGACCGCCGGCCGGATGACCGGCGGCCGGATGACCGGCGGCCGGATGACCGGCGGCCGGATGGCTGCCGGCCGGATGGCTGCCGGCCGGATGGCTGCCGGTACGGCGCTGCCCGGCCCCGCGCGCGGGTGCCGTTGGCGCTCCGGCCGGGTGGCTGGGTACCGCATGACCGGCGCGGGCCCGCCCGGCGCGTGCCGGCCGGGCGCGAGCCGGCTGGCTCGCCGGGGCGGGCACGGCGGTGACGGGCCCGGCCGGGAGCGCCGCGGTGCTCTGGCGGGGCGCGGAGCATCCGGCCGTGAGCATGGCAAGCGCAATGCCAGCGCCTAAGATGCGCACTCCGGCCTGCAAGGTCATCGTCACGTCGGCACACCCCCAGCGATGGGCATAACGGCTCGATAACGCAAGCTACGGCAACCTGCCGCGCGGCCGCCTGGTTATCCAAGTTCTGGCTGGTCCGCCGGGCCGCAACCGGGCAGCGCCGGCTAGCCGCGGGTGGCGGAAAGCCCGGTGCAGCCGCGGAGGCGGGCGTAGTTCCTGGCCGCGCGACGGGCGCTGGCGCCGTGCCGGAGGACGGGCTGGCCGGTGCCGGAGACCACGGCGGGGATGAACCTGGCCGCCAGCGGCCGGCCATCCGGGCGGAGGGTCAGCTTGAGCACGCCGGTGGCCGTGCTGTAGGAGTGCTCCCACCACAAGAAGTTGCCCATGCCGTAGGCGACGAACGTGCGGCCGAGCCAGCCGGAGCCCTGCAGCGTGTGGGCGTGCGCGCCGATGATGATGCTCGCGCCGGCCTGCGCCAGCCTCGGGGCCAGCGCCAGCTGGTCCGGGTCCGGGCAGGGCTGGCCCTCGGTGCCCCAGTGCATGAACACGATCACGACATCGGCGTGCCGCTTTGCCGCCCGGACCGCGGCGAGCGTGCGGCGGGTGTTGATCGAGTTCGCCTCGCCCGGCCGGTGCCGGGTCGCGACCCAGGAGGAGGCCAGCTCGGCTACCTGGGAAACCCCGATGATCGCGATCCTGGTGCCGTTGATCGTGGTGACGTAGGGCGCCCAGGCGGCCCGGGCGTTCACGCCGATGCCGACATACGGGAAGCGGGCCGCCTTCGCCGCCGCGAGCGTGTCCGCCAGGCCCGTCTGGCCGTAGTCCAGCACGTGGTTATTGGCCATCGTGACCAGGTCGATGCCGGCCGCGCGGATCGCGGTGAAGGCCTTCCCGGTGGTCCGGAAGTGGAACTGCTTGGGCTGCGGCGTGCCCCTCGAGGTGACGGCCGTCTCCAGGTTCACGGCGGTGAAGTCGGCGGAGCCGAGCACCGCGGAGATCGGGCCGAATGCACTGGCCGGGTGCTTCAGCAGCTTCCTCGTGCGCATGGCGAAGTTGACGTCCCCGGCGAAAGCCAGCGTGATGTCCGGCCGGGCATGGCCAGGGCCATGGCCCGGGCCCGGGATGCCCGGGCTGGAATCTGAGCGCTCCGGGGCCGGGTGAGTCGCCGGGGCGGCGGTCGCGCACCCGGCCAGCGCAACGGCCAGGAAGACGATGGCTAACGGCGGGCGGATCCGCACCTGGCCCAGGCTACGCCGGCCGTGCCGTGGCACCGGCGCCGCCGGCCCCGTTCCAGATGATCTTTCATGCCCGCTGGCGGCGCGCAATGCCCGGCATTGTGCATCTGACGCTGGCCCCGGGCGTCCTGGAACTAGATATTGACCGCGCTTGCAGCACTGTGAATAGTATGGCCTTTTGATGTGGGCCGTCCCGATCGTCCTTTCTGACCGGCGCCTGGGACGGGAGCCCCCGGGGGGACGCGGCAGGGTGATCTTCAGCGGTTCAGCGCGGACTGACGGCAGCAGCGCGCGCGGCGAGGCTGGTCCGGCGCCAGCGACCAGCCGGGCTGATCCGTGATGACGGCGGCAGAGGCTGACGACGTTCCCGGCCCCCCAGTTCAGCTGACCGAGCCCCTGGCGGCACGCGCGCTGGGCTCGGTTCAGGCTGAGCGGGATGCCGACCGCGCGGTGACCGCGCTGTACGCCGGGCATTACCGGGCGCTGGTACGGCTTTCGGCACTGCTGGTAGGCGACGTGGCGACCGCCGAGGAGGTAGTGCAGGAGTCGTTCATCGCGATGCACGACGGCTGGCGGCGGCTCAGGGACGCCGAGAAGGCGCTGTGCTATCTGCGGCAGTCGGTGCTGAACCGGTCCCGTTCGGTGCTGCGGCACCGCGCGGTCGTTGACCGGCATATGCCGGAACCGCCGCCGGATATGCCAAGCGCCGAGCAGGGCGCGATCGCCCGGCTGGAGCGCTCAGCGGTGGTGACCGCACTCCGCGCGCTGCCCGCCCGGCAGCGCGAAGCGCTGGTGCTCCGTTATTACGGCGACTTGTCAGAGGCTCAGATCGCGTCGACGATGGGGATTAGCAGAGGCGCCGTCAAGAGCCATGCCGCCCGCGGCATGTCATCGCTGCGTACGGTGCTGGAACGAGAGGCATGAGCCAGCGCGATCGGGACTACGACGAGATCTTGCGCCGCGCACTGCACGCGGCAGCAGACTCGGTCGAGCCCGCCGACGACGGCCTGCAGCGGATCCGCGCCCGGGTGACGAGGCCTCACCCGGTGCCTGTCGCGTGGATGCTAGCCGTGCCGGCCGGGATGGCCAGGCGCATGCTGGGCTGGTTGCAGTCCATGCTGTGGTGGCTGAAGACGGTGCCGGTAGCGGTCCGGGAAAGCTTCGGCGCGGCGCGGCCCGGATCCCCGCACGGGCGGCAGCCTGCGCGGCTGGGCTGGGCCGCCGTGCTGGCCGTTGCCGCCTTCGGCGCGGCAGCAGGCGCTGTCGCGCTGGCCCCGCTGCCCAAGCAGGCGATTCTGCAAACGGCCGCGGCCATCAGGTACCTGGAGGGTGACGGGCCCGCGAGCGCCACGGCCGGGACCGGGGGCAGCGGCCATCACCCGAGCGCGTCCTCCGGCGGGACGGGCCTGGCCGGCCCGCTGCCCGGCGGGCCGGCTCACCAGCCGCCAGCCTCGGCATCCTGCGCGGCGCCCACCTCATCGGCGGCCAGCCAGGCGGCCGGTTCGAGCGCGGCCGGTTGCCCGGGCCCGGCCGGCAGCACCAGCCCGGCGGCCAGCCCGGCCCCGGCCGCCAGCACCAGCCCGGCCGGCCGCCCGAGCCCCGCGGCCAGCCCGAGCCCGACCGCCAGCCCGAGCCCGACCGCCAGCCCGAGCCCGACCGCCAGCCCGAGCCCGACCGCCAGCCCGAGCCCGACCGCCAGCCCGAGCCCGACTACCTGCCCGACTCCTACCGGGAGCACCAGCCCGGCCGGCCGCCCTAACCCGGCCGGCAGCACCAGCCCGGCTGGCAGCCTTAACCCGGCCGGCAGCCAGCGGGCGGCGAGCAGCCCGAGCCCGAGCCCGGCCGGCAGCCCTCAACCCACCGATTGCCCGAGCCCGTCCGGCAGCCCGGCACCGTCCGGCAGCACAGCACCTTCCGGCAGCCCGGCACCTTCCGGCAGCCTGAGCTCGGCGCCGGGCGTGATCAAGCCGGCCAGCCCGGCCCGTTCAGCGAGCCGGAGTCCGGGCACGTCGCACCATACGGCCGCCTCGCCGCGGAGGCCGGGAGAGGCCGACGAAACGAACTGAAGGCGCACCTCGTCCCGCCAGGCAGCGGTTCGCCAACCGGGTAGCCAGCGCTTCGCAGCCAGGCGTCAGAAGACGCCGGCGAGGATGCCGGGACCGTGGAGGACTGGCTGGCCCCGAGCCGGCCCGGGCCCGGGTGACCCGGCAGCGGATCGCGCTCAGCGGGATTTTCGCTGTGCACGGCTTTATCTTCGCGAGCTGGGCGGTCCGGGTGCCGGCCGTCAAGGAGCAGACCGGCGCCTCGGCCGGAGCTCTCGGCCTTGCCCTGCTCGGCATATCCGCGGGCGCGGTCACCACCATGCTGATCGCCGGCGCGCTGTGCCGGCGGTTCGGCAGCCGCCGGCTGACGGTAGCGTCCTGCGCGCTGCTCTCGGTCAGCTTGCTGCTCCCCCCGCTTGCGCATGCCGCGACCGTGCTGGGCCTCACGCTGCTCGTGTTCGGCGCGGCGTACGGATGCCCCAATGTGGCGATGAATAGCGTGGCCGTCGACCTGGTGGCGGCGCTGCGGCGGCCCGTCATGCCGTCCTTCCACGCGGCATGGAGTCTCGGCGGCCTGGCCGGCGCGGGCCTCGGCGGCCTGCTCGCGCCGCACCTGTCCCCGCTCCGGCACCTGTTACTGATCGCCCTGGCCGGCCTGGTGGTCACCGCGGTCGCCGGGAGCGCGCTGCTGCCGGACTCCGGCGCCCGTCCGGCGCCGGGCGGCCCGCCCGCCCCGGCCGCGGACGGCGCCTCCCGGGCGGCCAGCGGGCGCTACCGGGGATGGCGCGGGATGCTGCGAACCGGACGGGTTGTGGGCGTCTTCGGGCTGATCGCCCTGTGCGCCGCCTACGGGGAAGGCGCGATCGGCGACTGGGGCGCGCTGCACCTCAGGCAGGACCTGGCCGCCAGCGCGGGCCTGGCTGCCGCTGGCTACGCCGCCTTCGCGCTCGCCGAGGCCACCGGGCGGCTGTCCGGCAGCACGCTGCTAGAGCGCTGCGGCCAGGCCCGCGTCCTGGTGGCAGGCGGGCTGATCGCGTGCGCGGGCATGCTGGCCGCGGCACTCAGCCCGGACATCTGGCTGGCGCTGGCCGGATTCGCCGCGGCCGGGCTCGGGCTGGCCAACATGTTCCCGGCGGCGATGGCACGGGCGGGACTGCTCGCCGGATCTGGCGGCGTGGCCCTCGCCTCGACGCTCGGGTACACCGGCTTTCTACTCGGGCCGCCCGCCATCGGGTTCCTGGCCAGCGAATTCAGCCTGCCCGCCGGGCTGACCACGGTGCCGCTGCTGGCGCTGGCCAGCGCCGTCATCGCCGGCAGATCCATGCCGGGTAACGCCGGCCGCTAATGCGATGAAGGAGCCCCGGCCCGCACGGGCCGGGGCTCCTTCATCGGGCGAACTAGCACCCGTCGTAAGGCGCCCACGCACCGGTACCGGACTGCGCGTATTCCTTGGCGAATGCGGCGTTCTGCGCTGAGACAGACGCGTTCTCCGGCAGCCCGGAGAAACCGAGCGACTGCCAGGTCGACGGCAGGAAGCCGTACAAGCCGCCCGCGCCGCTGGAGGCGTTGACCGCCTGGGCGTTCCCGCCGCTCTCGGCCTGGATCACGCAGCTCTGGAAGCTGCCCGACGCGGCGCTGTAGGTCGCCGCGGACTGCGCGGGAACTGCCGGGCCGGCTGCCGCCGGGCTGGCAGACTGCGGGGCGAGGGCCGCGGCAGGCGCCGGCGCGGGGACCGCCGCCAGCGCGGCGCGGGTGAGCCACGGCTGCACCTTGTGCCAGCTCGACAGGCGGAGCCGCTGCCCCACCCGGATCGTGGCCGGGTTATCGACGCGGTGCTGGTTGATCCACCACAAGGCGGGCCAGTCGGCCGCGCGGCCGTACTCGTGCTTGCTGATCGAGCTGAGGGTGTCGCCAGCCCGGACGGTGACGTGATGGCTGCCGTGGTGCGCTGCCGCCGGATGCAGCGAAACCGTGACCGCGATCATGGTCTTCGCGGCGCCGGCAGCTGCGATACTTAGAAATGCCATGGCTAGTTACCTCCGAGGTTCGTTGCCATGCAAAGGCCCCGGCCACGTGCTGGAATCACGCTTGGCCGGGGCCGCCTGTTCTTATTCAGCAATTGGCGCGTTATTACCCCCCGTATTCATGAGTCGCTCCTCAGTAGTCAGCTGGCAATGCGTCGGCCACGCTAACTGAATTTCGGCACAACGCCAACCCAACTGACCCAAACCACTCGGCCGCGAGATTGCCCGGCCCGGGTCAGTGGCCCGGGAAAACGGGGTCTGACCTGCTCAGATCTACACGGCTGGCCAGAATCCGCCGGTCATCGGCAGGGCCGGGACTGGAGAGCCATCTCACACCGGCGAGGCCGGCCAGGTTCCCCGCTGCCGGTCATGGCGCGGTCCGCCGGGCGGCTACGGGCGTCCGGCCAGCTCACCGGAAACGGCGGACGGCCTTGCGGAACGCGGCCAGCGCGCGCCGGTGGCCTTCCAGCCGCCAGTCCTGCCTGGTCAGCCCGCCGTGCTGGGCCACGTCGAACCAGACAAGCCCGCGCAGGTGCTTCCTGCGGACCCCGTGCAGCAGGTTCGGGATTTTCCGCGCCTGCCCGGCCACCTGGCCGATGGCCGACTCCGAGACCAGCACGGGGTCAGCGGTGAGCCGCCGCACCTGGCCCAGCGCGCGGTTGAATATGCCGCCGAACGTGTCCTTCGGCGTGTCGTAGTACCCGTCGATCCCCACCCAGTTCACGTAGCGCGCGCCCGGCCAGTAATCCCGGTACGGGGCCCCGTCCTGAACGTGGCTCACGGTCCACAGCCAGGTCACGTTGCTCGCGCCCTGGCCGCGGAAGACCCGCACCACGTGCCGCCACGCCCGCACCCAGGTACGCGGGGACACGTGCGTCCAGCCCCACGGATACCACGGGCCGTTCATCTCGTGCGCGAACCCGATGATCACCCGGTGCCGGTAGGACCGGACCTCATCCGCATACGACTTGAAGTAAGCGTCATAGCGCCCCGCGGCGATCCCGCGGATGGACACGCCGGTCGGCTCGATCTGGTCCAGCGGCAGGGCATGATGCGCATGGGCCTGCCCGGCGAACCTGGCCGGGAAATGCTCGCCGATCCCGCTGTAGAACAGCACGATCGACGGCCGGTGCCCGACCGCCGCGCCGAATCTCGTGACCGGCCGGTAAGAACGCGGCATGCCCGTCGCGTAGACGCCAAGCCGCGGCCCGGCCGGCTGCGCCGCACGACCGCTTCCGGCCTTGTGCATGGGCGCTGCCTGCGCGGCCCGCGCGGCCGGACGGACGGCGGCGGCCGGACGGGCGGCGGCGCGGGTAGCTGCCACCGGCACTATCGTCTGCGCCGCGGCGGCCATCCGGGGCGCGGCGCAGCCGGCCGTGACCATGGCGAGCGCCGCGCCCGCGCCCGCAATGCGCATCCCTGCCTGCAAGAACATCGTCCCACCTCTGGTCATGGGCATAACGGGTCGATAACGCAAATTACGGCATGAGCCAGCGCCGCCGGGCGGTTATCCGGAATCTAGCCGCCGGCGCGCTGGCCGGCACCGGCTCCCCGCCGGAGGTCCGCGGCCCGAGCATCATGCGGTATCTCCGTCCCCGGGGCGCGGTACTCGGTGTCCACGTCGGCTGCTTGCACGCCCTGGCGGCAGGCCTGGCAGCGGTACATGACCGGCCCGCCGTCCAGCGGCGTTCCGCAATCGGGACACTGCGCCAGCGGGCCCGCTCGCAGCGGCAGGGCGGGGGTCACCTGAGATCACCCCGGCTGGCGGGTCGCCGGGCGGCAACAGATGCCGGCCTGCCCTGAACCGCCCGGCAGCCGGGCTCTGCAGACGCCGGGTGCATGGGTCCTCCTCGATGCGAGGCCGCCTGCTGCCGCCCGTACTATCGAGGTTCGCCGGATGACAAGGCCGGCCGCATCGGGCAGACGCCCTATCCCGGCGCCGGCCGGCCTTAACCTCCCTGGTCGCCGCAGCACCTGGCGCGCAGGACGATTGCCGGACCGGCTCCGCGCGCGGCCGGCGAAAGGAGGCCCGATGAGCGATCCGACCGGTCCGTTCCTGTCCGTCCGCGGTGACGCCCGGCAGACGGTGCCGCCTGACTATGTCACGCTGCCTGGCACGATCGAGGTATCCCAGGGATCCAAGGCAGCGGCGCTGCAGGCCGCCGCGGCCAGCCTGGACCGCCTCATCGCCGACCTGACCGGGCTGGGCGGGGTGGCGCTCGGCGCGGACACCGAGCGCCGTCCGCTGACGTGGTCGGCGCAGTCAGCCACGACGCATGCGGAGGGCCAGCACAACGAGGAGACCGGGCGCTACGAGCGGACCGGGCAGGTGACCGCGACCGTGGCGGTGCAGATCGCGGTCCGGGACTTCGACATGCTCGACCGGCTCGGCGCCATTCTCGCCGGGCACGAGATGCTCAGCCTGCATGGCGCTGCCTGGCAGGTCGACTGGGACAACCCGGCCTGGCCGGAGGTCCGCGCCGCGGCCATCCAGGCGGCCATCCGCAAGGCCGGCAACTATGCCGCCGCGCTCGGCGGCTCGCTGCATAGCGTCGAGCACATCGCCGACGCAGGCCTCCTCGGCGGCGGCGACAGCGCCCGGTACGGGGTCACCAGCGCCCGGGCGATGCGGGCAGGCGGCAGCCGGGAGCCGGATGCGCCATCGCTGGATCCGGTCCCGCAGGAGCTGACCGCGACCATCGAGGCCCGGTTCGTGGCCACCGGCGTGTCGCTCGCCGGGCGCTGACCGGGCCAGCGGCGGCCCGTGCCGGTGACGGCCGGGCGGGCGGGACGACCGGCCGAGCTCACCGGCCAGTGCGGTCAGGCGCGCAGGTCCCGGGGGGTCACGAAGGCGGTCAGCCGGGCCTGTCCCGGCCGCAACTGCTGCCACTTTCCAGTGAACTCCAGGACCGCGATGGCCGCGGTCGGGAACTTGGCCCGGACCCGCGTCAGCGCGCTGGAATCGCCGGCCCGGGCGCTGGCCAGCGCCAGCGTCAGTTCCTGCATGGCCGGGTCGTGCCCGGTGATCAGCAGCCGGCCCGTCCCCGGCCCGGTAACGCGGACCAGATCCAGCAGCCCGCCGGCTGCCGCCCCGTACACCCGCTGGTCGAAGCTGACCGGCGGCGCGGAATCGAGTTCCGCCGCCGCCAGCTGCCAGGTCTGGCGGGCGCGGCTGGCCGTGGAGCAGAGGACATGGTCGGGCACCCGGCCTGCTGACTGCAGCCACTGTCCCGCGGCCGGGGCATCCCGGCGGCCGCGGGCGGCCAGCGGCCGCTCATGATCGGCGACATCGGGCCAGGCTGACTTGGCGTGCCGGAACAGGATTAGCTCCCGCGCTCCGGTACTGGCCACGATGCAACCCTCGCAGATCCGGCATCCGGCGCGCCAGCGTGCGCCCGAAGAGTCAGGGCCAGCCCCGATGCCGCCGTGCGCCGCTGGTGTGACACTGAAGCCGTGCCACCCAGTGCTGCGATCCTCGTCGTGGACGACCACGATGGCTTCCGGGCGCTCGCCAGGACGATGCTGGAGGCGGCCGGGTTCACGGTCGCGGAGGCGGCCAGCGGCGCCGAGGCGACGCGGCAGGCCCGGATCGTCCGGCCGCGGCTCGTGCTGCTGGACATCCAGCTGCCCGATTCCGACGGCTTCGAGGTGGCCAGGCGGCTGGCCGGCCAGGAGCACCGGCCGGTGATCGTGCTGACGTCCACCCGGGACGCGAGCGACTACGGCGGCCAGATCGCGGCCAGCCCGGCGGCCGGGTTCCTGCCGAAGGACGAGCTGTCCGGGGTGGCGGTGCGCGGCTTCCTGGCGGACGGCCCGCCGTGAGCGGCCGGCTGCGGGCCGCCCTGCTCGCCGGAATGGTCGCGGCGGCCGCCTTCAACGTGATCACGTTCTATGTCAACAGCTGGCCGCCGCCGCGTGTGTCATCGGTCGTCGTGCTGGTATCGACGCTGGTCCTGCTGGCATACCTGACCGTCGGCATGGTCGCCTGGCAGCGCCATCCCGGGGAGCGGATCGGGCTGCTCTTCACCGTGGCCGGCTATGCCTGGCTGGCGTTCTCGCTGACGAACGTGCGTGCCGCGGTGCCATTCACGGTGGGCAACGCCACCGCGAGCCTGTACCAGGCGTCGCTCACGCACCTGGCGCTGGCCTGGCCTTACGGGCGGCTGCGAGGCCGCCTCGACCGCGTGGTGGTCGCCGGGAACTACGCCTGGACTCTCGGCAACACGGTCGTCGGCATGCTGTTCTGGAATCCGCGCACGAACGGCTGCGGCACCGCATGCCCGGCTAACCTGCTGCTGGTCGACGATTCCCACCGGCTGGACAACACCGTCGGCTGGGTGACCAGCGTGATCGGCACCTGCATCACGGTGCTGGTGGTCGGCCTCATCGCGCAGCACTGGCGGACGGCCCGCGGCTACGCACGGCGCGCGATGACCCGGCTCATCTGGGTCGCCGTGCCGGTGGCCGCCTACATCGTGCTGCTACAGGTCGACTCGAACGTGCACCTGCCGATCTCCGGCTTCGTCCTCTACGGCGTCGGCCCGCTGATCCTGATAACGCCGCCGGCCGCGTACGCGGCCGGGCTGCTCGGCGCGCGCCGGGCCCGCGGGGCGGTGGGCGCCGCGCTGGTGAGCCTTGAGCCGGGGCCGCCGCCGGGCCGACTCAGGGACGCGCTGGCCCAGGCGCTCGGCGACCCTACCCTGCAGCTTGCCTTCCGGGCGCCCGGCCACGCCCGCCACGTCGACACCAGCGGCCAGCCGGCCGACCCCGGGCAGCTGGCCCGCGGCCGGATGGTGACGCCGCTGGACACGGCCGGCAATGCCGTGCTCATCCATGACGAGGAACTGCGGCACGAGCCGGAGCTGATCCGGGTGACGGCCGCCGTGGCCAGCCTGGCCCTAGAGCATTCCCGGCTGCAGGCCGAGATCGAGGCGCAGCTGGAGCAGGTACGCGCCTCGCGGGCGCGGATCGTGGCGGCCGGCGACGCCGCGCGGCGCCGGCTGGAACGTGACCTGCACGACGGCGCCCAGCAGCGGCTGGTGACGCTGGCCCTGGCCCTGGGAATGGCCCGCAGCCGGGCGGCCGGGATCGACCCGGGCCTGGAATCGCTGCTCGAATCAGCCACCAAGGAGGCCCGCGAGGCGCTGGTGGAGCTGCGCGAACTGGCGCGCGGCATCCACCCGGCGGTACTGACCGAGATCGGGCTGACCGGGGCGATCCAGGCGCTGGTCGAGCGGTCGATGGTGGCCGCCACGATCGTGGCCGTGCCGGCCGGGAGGTTTCCCGGCCCGATCGAGGCGACCGCTTACTTCGTGGTTTCCGAGGCGCTCGCCAACGTGGCCAAGCACGCGCCCGCGGCGAACGCCCGGATCGAGATCCGGCGGCTGGACGGCCAGATCGTGGTGTCAGTCAGCGACGACGGGGCCGGCGGCGCGCGGCCGGACGCGGGATCCGGGCTGCGCGGCCTGGCGGACCGGGTCGCGTCGGTGGGCGGCGCGCTGCAGATCGACAGCCCGGCGGGCGGCGGCACCCGGCTGGAGGCGCAGATCCCGTGCCGGTGACCGCGTCCGCCGCGCCGCTGCGGGTGGTCATCGCCGAGGACGCGGTGCTGCTTCGCGAGGGGCTGAGCCGGGTGCTGCGCGACGCCGGCCTGGAAGTGCCCGGCACCGCCGCGGACGCGGAGCGGCTGCTGCAACTGGTCGGCGCGCTACGGCCCGACGTCGTCATCGCCGATGTCCGGATGCCGCCCACGCAGACCACCGAGGGGCTCCAGGCGGCGCGGCAGATCCGCCGCCGGTGGCCGGGCACGGCGGTCGTCGTGCTGTCCCATCACGTCGAGACCGAATTGCTCTTCGACCTGCTCGCGGACGACCCGCGCGGTATCGGGTACGTGCTGAAGGAGCGGGTCGCCGATATCCCGCAGTTCACCGCCGCGATCCGCCGGGTCGCCGCGGGCGAGTCGGTGATCGACCCCGAGGTGGTCTCCCGGCTGGTGGCCCGGCCGCGGCAGCACAGCCCGCTGGAAATGCTGACCGAGCGCGAGCACGGCGTGCTCGGGCTGATGGCACAGGGCCGGTCCAACCAGGCGATCGCGGGCCAGCTGTGGATGTCGCCCAAGACCGTCGAGACCCACGTCGGGAACATCTTCAGCAAGCTGGGCCTGGCGCCCGCCGCCGAAGACCACCGCCGGGTGCTGGCTGTGCTGGCCTTCCTCCGGCAGTAAATACCGGCCGGCGGTGATCACGCGGCCCGGCCGGCTGGCCGGCCTGGCCTGGCGGGCCTGGCCCTGCTGGCTGCCTCGCTACCGCTCATGACGTCTTCTCTGGTTTGGTTCCGGGCCGGACCTGGGGCGGATCGCGGGGATCAGCGCGGGCACCCGGGCCTGGTAAGAACTGTAGGCCTGGCCGAGCTGCAGCCTGAGGTCACGTTCCTCGAAGGTGATGCCGACCAGGATGTAGCCGGTCGCAGCGGCCGCGAACAGCAGGTGCCCGAGCGTCATCACCGGGGCCGCCCAGAAGATGACCACGAAGCCGGCCATCAGCGGATGCCGGATGCACCGGTAAAGACCGCGCTCGGTGAACGGCGGCGGGCTATAGCGGGCCTGGCGAGCGTGCAGGTAGGCCTGCCGCAGCCCGAAGAGATCAGGATGGCTGATCAGGAACGTGGAGCTGACGGCGACCGCCCAGCCGGCCGCGTACCCGGCCAGTATCGCGGCGGCACCCGGCCCGGACACGGCCCAGACGGTGCCGCGGACCGGCCGCCACAACCAGAACAGCAGTGCCAGCGCCAGGCTCGCGCACAGCACGAACGTCGCCCGCTCGGCCGGCGCCGGCACGATGCGGGTCCAGCGGCGCTTGAACCACGGCCGGGCCATCACCGTGTGCTGGGCGGCGAACAGCAACAGCAGCGCAGCGTCGATCGCCACCGCGAGCGGCCAGCCGGAGCGCGGGCCCTAGTCGATGCCCTTCGGCACACCGCGGCCGGCGAAGAAGCCGATCGCGTAGCCGAGCACCAGCAGGAAGGACACGTAACCGGCGGCCGCGTACAGCAGACCGAGGCCCGCGGCAACGCCGCCGGGCGCCGGGCGCCGGGCAGCCGTGGCCGGCCGGGCCGGGACCGGGGCCGCAGCCAGGACCGGGACCGGGGCCGGGGCGGGGGCGGGGGCGGGGGCATCTGACATGCCTCGACGCTAAGATCGCCGGGTTCCGGACCGCAATCGGGTGAACTACCGGCGATCCGCCGGGGCCTGCCCGTCCCGGGCCGCCCGGCTGACCGCGCCGTCCGGCGAACTACCGAGGCGCCCCGGAGCGGAGCCGGCGCTCGGTCACCCAGGCCGCGATCTGGGCGCGCGAGCGCACCTGCAGCTTGCGCCGGATGTTCTCGACGTGCGCTTCCGCCGTCCGCGGCGCGACGGACAGCCGCACCGCGATGGCGTGATTGGTAAGGCCCTCGGCGACCAGCCTGGCCACCTCCAGTTCCCGGCCGGTGAGGCGCGGTCCGGCGGCCGCGGGCCGGGCGAGGAAGCCGAGCATCGCGGTCGGCACCGCCTCCCAGTCACCGTGGTAGAACAGATGGCCGGATCCCGGCAGCGGGATGAGCGTCGCCGCCGGGGTAAGCGCGGCTACTTCCCGCCCCAGCCTGAAGCCGGTGGCCGGATCCGCCTCGCGGTGCAGCACCGCCGTCCGGGCCCGGATCGCCGGCAGCAGCGCGCTGATGTCGGTCTCGTAGTAGACCTCCAGGAGCCGGGCGGCCACGTCGGCCGACGCGCTTGCCCGCTGCAGCCGGTTCAGTGCCTCGACCTCCTCGGCGGCTGGCGCTGAGGTGGGTGACCCAGCCCGTGTCGCAGAGCAGCGGCGGGCCGGCGCTGGCGGTCGAATAGGCGACCCGGCCCGCTGGCGTCATGCAGTACCTGACCGTCGCTATCACTGGTTCAGGCTGGCAGCCCTGGCCCGGGCAGTAAAGAGCACGCGCGGCGGCGGCTCGCCGCCGGCTAGGCGCTGTGATGGACTGGGCTGGTGGTCGGGAGCGTGACGGCGGCGGCGGCGGTCGGGCTGGCGATGCAGCTGGTGCGCACCGACAGCGTGAATCCGGCGCTGGTGCCGGGTGCCGCGGGCGAGGCCGCGGTCGCCGGGCTGCTCGCGCAGCGGCTCGAGCGTGCCGGGTTCGGCGTGCAGCTGGTGCCTGCCGCGGGCGCGCCCGGCCGGCCGAGCCTGGTCGCCCGGCATGCGGGCACTGGCGGGGGCCGCTGCCTGCTGCTGAACGGGCATCTGGACACCGTCGGCGTCGCCGGGATGGCCGAGCCGTTCGCCGGCCGGGTGCTGGGCGGGCGGGTGCGCGGGCGGCTGCTGGGCCGGGGCGCGTGCGACATGAAGGCCGGGGTGGCCGCGATGGTCGCGGCCGCGGAGGCGGCCGCCGCGGCCGGCACCGCCGGGGACATCGTGCTGGCGCTGGTCGCCGATGAGGAGCATGCCAGCGTCGGCACCGAGACGGTGCTGGAGTTCCTCCGCGGGCGGCTGCCGGACGCCTGCCTGATCGGCGAGCCCACCTGGCTCGACCTGGCCGTCGCGCACCGGGGGTACGCGGTCGTCCAGGTCACCTTCACCGGGCAGGCGGCGCACTCGTCGCAGGCCGCACTGGGCGTGAACGCCGTGTCGCACCTGGGGCGGCTGATCTCCGCGGTAGAGGAGCGGGACGCGCAGCTGGCCGCCGGGACGGCCCATCCGGTGGCCGGCACGGGATCCATGATGACCACCGTGGCCGGCGGCGGGACGTCGCCGTTCGTGCTGGCGGACACGGCGTTCGCGGTGGTCGAGCGGCGGACCGTGCCGGGCGAGGCGTCTTCCGCCGCGCTGGCCGAGGTGCAGGCCGTCCTCTCGGCGATGCGGGCCGGCGACCCGTCGGTGCAGGCCGAGGCGGCGCTGCTGCTGTCGCGGGAGGCGTGGGAGTTCGATCCGGCCCGGCCGGCCGGGGCGGCGCTTTCCGGGCTGCTGACCGAGGCGCTGGGCGCGCGGCTGGGCCGCCAGCCCGGGCCGGTCGGGGCGCCGTACTGGATGGAATCTGCGCTGTGGCAGGCCGCCGGGGTACCGACGGTGGTGTGCGGGCCGGCGGCGGGATGCACGCCGAGGACGAGTGGGTCGACCTGGCCCAGGTTCGCGGCTACGCCGACGCGCTGGTCCGGGCGATTCGCGCGTTCTGCGGCCCGGCCACCCGCTGACCCGGCGGACGGCCGGCGGCCGCAGCCGCTGGCGGCCGCCGGGGCCTTGCGGCCGGACTCGCAGCGGTTCAGCCGGTGTACTCCCCCGCCTCCGGCTAATGCCCATGATGGGCACTATCGAGTCTGCGGCAGCCCGCCGGCCAACGGCTGCCAGGTTACGGGAGGGATCCACGATGCCGACGGTTCACGCGAATGGCATTGACATCAACTACGAGGTCCAGGGCGAGGGCGAGCCGCTCGTGCTCATCCCGTACCTCGCGGCCGACCAGGCCTGCTACGCGTTCCAGGTGGCCGAGTACGCCAAGCATTTCACCTGCTTCAG
Source organism: uncultured Actinomycetes bacterium (assembly GCA_963786975.1). Taxonomy (GTDB): domain Bacteria; phylum Actinomycetota; class Actinomycetes; order Streptosporangiales; family Streptosporangiaceae; genus Palsa-506. The sequence goes on from CAWBBE010000004.1 coordinate 257,925, forward strand.
CGTGGACCTGCGCGGCGCTGGCCTGTCCGGCAAGCCGGAAGGCACCTACACCACCGAATTGCTCGCCGAGGATGTCGCCGCGTTCATGCAGGCCGCCGGAACAGGCAGTGCCCATATCTTCGGGCTGTCGCTGGGCGCGGCCACCGGCATGTGGCTGGCGGCCAAGTACCCGGCCCAGGTGAGGACGCTGTCATTGCACAGCGCCTGGCCGGATACCGACCCCTTCCTGCGGGCGGTGGCGGAAAGCTGGCAGATCATGGCGGAAGGCATGGGCAGCGTGGCCGAAATGGCCATCAAGGGAATCTTCCCCTGGTGCCTCACCCCCGAGCTGTACGCCGCCCGCCCGGAGTACGTCGATTCCCTCGCTGACTTCGTGCGCAGCCGCCCGATGCCGCCGGTGGACGCCTTCCTCCGCCAGTCCGGGGCCGTCCTGGCGCACGACGGCAGGGAGGCACTCGGCTCGATCCAGGCGCCGACCCTGCTCACCTTCGGCCGTCATGACCTGGTGACCTCGACCCGATTCGCGGGGCCGCTCAGCTCGGCGATCCCGGATACCGATCTCGTCGTCTTCGAGGACTGCGCGCATGCGCCGATCTACGAGAACGTCGACGACTTCAACCTGCGGACTCTCGCCTTCCTGCACCGCTATACCGGCTGACGCCGGGCCAGGCGGCGCGCCGGAAGCGCTGCATCGCTCCGCTGGATCACCAGCGCCGGCAGGCCCGGGCCTGCCGGGCATTACACCCTCTCTGACTCGTGGCCGGCCGCGCAGATTGCATCGGGCCGGAGAATTCTTCATAGCGAACATCCAGCATCGGCCGGCGGCTAACCGGCGGGTTGCCGGGTGGCACCCGGCCCGCGGCTGCCCCGCGGCTACGATGAGCCGGTGCCGCCTCGCGCCATTGACTTCCACGTGCACCTGCCGACCCCGGACTGGCTGGACGGCAGCATGGGCGGCTATCTCGAGGCGGCCGAGGCGTATTTCCGGTCACCGGCCCAACGGCAGTCGCTGGATGAGCTGGCCGCCAGGTACCGGCAGCTCGGGGTACAGGCGGTCCTGCTGGCCTGGGACGCCGAGACGGCGACGGGACGGCCGCGGGTGCCGAACGAGACCGTGGCCGCCGCCTGCCGCGCTCATCCGGACGCCTTCACCGGCCTGGGCTCGGTTGACCCGCACAAGGGCGGGGCCGCCGTCGCCGAGGTGGCCAGCATCGCCGCCCTCGGGCTGCGGGGGGTGAAGTTCCACCCGTCGCTGCAGGCGTTCTCGCCCGATGATCCCGCCTACTGGCCGGTCTTCGCCGCATGCGAGCAGCATGGCCTGCTGGCTTTGTTCCACACCGGGACCAGCGGGATCGGTGCCCGCCAGCCCGGCGGCCAGGGCATCCGGATCGACTACGCCCACCCGCTCAAGCTCGATCCGGTGGCCGCGGCGTTTCCCGGCCTGACCGTAGTGGCAGCGCATTTCGGCTGGCCCTGGCATGCGGATCTGGCCGCCGTCGCGCTGCACAAGACCAACGTGTACATCGATATCTCCGGCTGGTCACCGCGGCGGATCCCGGCGGAAGTGATCAGCGAACTGCGCGGCCGGCTGGCCGGGCAGTTCCTGTGGGGCAGCGACTACCCGTTCTTCACGCCGGAACGCTGCCTCGACGAGCTTGACGGCCTCGGCCTGCCGGCCGGCGTGCTGAACCAGGTGCTGCACGATAACGCCGCCCGGATCCTCGGCCGCACCGGCCGATAGGGCGGTATGCGGCATTTCGACGGGCTGTAGTCTCACTTTCATGCTGGTCGGCCGGAAAGCGGAACTGGACCGCCTGGACGGCCTGCTGGCGCGGTTAGGCCGGGGGCTCGGCTTCGCGCTGGTGCTGACCGGGGACGTCGGAGCCGGCAAGTCCGCGCTGCTGGACGAGCTGCCCGGGCGCCCGGGCGCCGGACAGGTGCTGCGTGCCTACGGGACGCAGTCCGAGTCGGAGGTGGCGTTCTCCGGCCTGTCCGAGCTGGCGCAGCCGCTGCTGGCCGGCCTGGTCGCGCTGCCGGCCCGGCAGCGCGACACGCTGCGCTCCGTGCTGGCGCTCGCCGATGCCGCATCCGAGGTCGCCGCGCCCGACACCCTGGCCATGTTCGTCGCGGTGACCTCGCTGCTGGCGTCCGGCGTCGAGTCGAGGCCCCGGCTGTACCTGATCGACGACGCGCAGTGGCTGGATGCGGCGTCCGCCGGCGCGCTGCTGTTCGCCGCCCGGCGGCTAGCCGAGCGGCCGGCCGGCTTCGTCTTCGCCGTTCGCGCGGGCGCGGCGAGCGCATTCGACGCGAGCTGGCTGCCCACCCTGGAGATCCCGCCGCTGGGCGAGGCCGACGCCCGGGCCCTGGTGGGGGAACTCGCGCCGGATCTGGGCGTCACTGCCCGCGGCCGCGTCGTCGCGGCTGCCGAGGGCAACCCGCTGGCGCTGACCGAATTCGCCCGGATGGCCGGCGCGCCATGGGGCGGGGAGCGGCTCTGGTCGCCCGGGCCGCTGCGGGTGAGCGAACGGCTGGAGCGGGCGCTCGGCGCGGAAGCCGCCGCGCTGCCGCCCGCGGCCAGGCAGGCGCTGGTGGTGCTGGCCACGGCCGGGACCGCCAGGCTGGAGATCGCCAGCGCGGCGGTTGCCGCGGTGACCGGAACCGCGGCCTCGCTGGATCCGGCGGTTGACAGCGGGCTGGCGGTGATCCGCGGTGACCTCGTGGTGTTCCGGCACCCGCTGGTGCGCTCCGCGGTGTACCAGTCGGCGCCGGCCGCCAGCGTGCGGGCGGCGCACGCGGCGCTGGCCGCCGCGCTGGACGGAACCGAGCCTGAGCGCGCCGCCTGGCACCGCGCGCTGGCCGCCCCGGCGCCGGACGAGCAGGTCGCGGCCGGCCTGGAGCGCACGGCGGCGCTGGCCCGCCGCCGCGGCGGGCACGTCGCCGAAGCCCGGGCGCTGGCACGCGCCGCGCGGCTGAGCCCGGATGCCGGAACCGGGACGGCGCGGCTGCTGGCGGCGGGCACCGCGGCGCTGCTGGCGGGCGAGGCAGCCTGGGCTCGCTCGCTGCTCGACGAGGTGACGGCACGCACCGATGACCCGTGCGTGCTCGCCGACGCCGAGCACGAGCTCGCCCAGCTGGCATTCTGGCGGGAGGGCCGCCGGTCGCCGGGCCTGCAGGCGGCGGCCCGGCGGGTAGCGCCGGTCGACCCGGGCCGGGCGGCCCGGCTGTACTCGCTGGAGCTGCCGGGCCTGATCACCGACTACCGGGTATCGGCCGCGCTGCCGGTAGCCGAGCGGGCCTGGGAACTCGTCGGGCACGGCGTCGAGCCGTTCGAGGTGTCGTTCCGGGTCGCGCACGTGCTGGTGATGGCGGGGCACACGACCGCCGCGGCGGAGCTGGCCGACCGGGCCGCCGTCGCGGTCAGCGCGGCCGGGAACACCACCGCGATGATCATGCTCAGCCAGCCGCTGTGGTGGCTGGAGCGCTACGAGACCGCCCGTGACCTGCTGGACGGCGCGACCGCCGAGCTCCGGGCGAGCGGCGGGCTGTGGATGCTGGTGCACGCGCTGGTGGCCCGGGCGGAGCTGGAACGGCGGGTGGGCCGGCTCGACGGTCGCCTACTCGCCGGCGGCCGAGGCGCTGGCCCTGGCCGAGCAGCTCGGGGACCTGATGCAGCAGACCGAGGCGCTGTACGAACTGGCCGCCGCCGAGGCCGCGCTGGGCCGCGAGGCCGAGGCGCGCGAGCATGCCGAGCAAGCCCTCCGGCTGGTCGCCGACCGCGCCTTCGGGATTGCCGAGATCCGGGTGGCCACGGCCGCGGCGCTGGGCGGCGCGGCGCTCGCCGCGGACCGGCCGGCCGAGGCCGTGCAGCGGCTGGCGCCGGCGGTGCAGCTGGTGCTGGCCGGCGGCGTCGCCGACCCGGCGCTGATCCCGTGCATCTCCGACCTGATCGAGGCCTATGCCGCGTGCGGCCAGGGCGAGGCCGCGGCGCCGCTGGCCGACTGGCTGGCGGCGGGCGCCGAGCGCTGCGGGCGGCGGTGGGCCAGGCTGGCCGCGGTCCGGTGCCGGGTCCTGCTCGGCACCGCGGACCTGGGTGAGCTGCGGGACGCGCTCGGCGACGATGACGGCGCGGCCCGGCTGGAGTCGGCCCGCAGCTGGCTGGTACTCGGCACCGGCCTGCGCCGCGGCGGCCAGCGCAAGGAGGCCAGGGTCGCGCTGCGCCGCGCCAGCGACATCTTCGAGTACGCGGGCGCGGGCAGATGGTCCGCACGCGCCGCGGCCGAGTTGCGCGCCTGCGGCGAGAAGGCACCGGTCTCGGCCGGGGCGCCGGTTACCAGGCTGACGCCGCGGGAAACGCGGGTCGCGATGCTGGTCGCCCGCGGCGCGCGCAGCCGCGACGTCGCGAACGCGCTGTTCCTGAGCGAGCGGACGGTGGAGAGCCACCTGGCCGCCGTGTACCGCAAGCTCGGCATCCGCTCGCGGACCGAGCTGGCCGTGCAGCTCGCCGCCCCGGCCGGCCTCGGCGGCAAAGTTCAGTAATTCCCCGGAGGCGGGCGCCGCGCCGGCGGCCTACCTTCTCGGGTATCGCGCATCCGCGATACGGGGAGGAGGGCAGCGCCGGCGCCCGCGGTGCGGTGTGCCCGGCGCATGTGCTCCAGTCAGTCAGGAGGACCCATGCAATTCAGCCCACCACGCACCAGGTCACTGGCGACGCTGATCACCGGCGCGGCGCTGGCGGCGGCGATGACCGGCGGGGCCGGCCTGGCCGCGGCGAGCGCCCGGCCGGCCGCCCATCACACGCCGCGGCTGGCCGCCGCCGCGGCCCCCGCGGCGGTCCGCGCCGCGACTTCCGGGACCGAGCACTTCCAGCTCATGACCACGTCGCCAACGTCGCCGAACAGCACGATCATCGCATCCGGGGTGTTCACGGCCGGCGGCGTGGACCATGCGGGCAACAAGACCGACAAGGTCACGTTCCCCAACGGCACGTTCAGGATCCGTCACTCCAAGGGGCACGGCAAGCAGTCCGTCAACCCCAGGACCTGCCTGCTGACGGTCAGGCTGCACGGCACGTACAAGCTGAAGGACGGCACCGGCGCGTACGCCGGAATCCGCGGCCACGGCCGGTACCGGCTGAGCATCCTGGCCATCGGTGCCCGCACCGCGAGCGGCAAGTGCTCGCAGCGCAAGCCGCCGGTCTCCTGGGAGCAGATCATCAAGGCGCACGGCCCGGTGCATCTGTAACACGGCACCCGCTTAGCACGATCCGCAAGTTACTGGTCAGATCCCGTAATCGGCTCGGGCCGGCCTGGGCCGGCCCGAGGAGGGGGAACATCATCATGCATCACAAGCGTTACCTCGCCACCGCGAGCATCGCGGTCCTGGCCGGGACCGTCGCGGTGTCGACCGTCGCAGCCAGCGCGTCCACTGCCCGGCCGTACCAGGCCAGGGCGGCCACCGCGGCGGCCGCGCACGCGGCGCTGCCGAAGATCACGGTGGCGATGAACGGGAAGAAGATCACGGTCGGCGGCGCGCTGCAGTCCGGCGGGGTGCAGATCGTGTCGACCGTCACGCATGAGCGGCAGGGCTCGCCGATCTTCGTCCGGCTCGATCCCGGGGTGAGCTTCCAGCAGTTCCTGAAGGTGCTGCCGAAGGCCGCCGCCGATCCCAACAACCTGGACGGCACCGGGTCGATCGTCACCGACACCGACGTCAGCCGGGGCACCACCAGCCGGATCCAGGCCAGCCTGAAAGCCGGGAACTACGTCGCGCTGGACGTGTCCGGCAACGGCCGCCCGCCGCTGGCCCCGTTCACCATCGCCCGGGCCGCGCACCCGGCGGCGCTGCCCCGCCCGGCCGCGACCATCGCCGCGATCGAGTTCGGCTTCCGCGGCCCGCGCACCTTGCACCGCGGTGACCTGGTCCGGTTCGCCAACCACGGCTTCCTGGTGCACATGATCGTCTTCGCCACCGCCCGGAACCACCGGCAGGCCCGCAAGGTCGCCCGGCTGCTGAAGGCCGGCAAGCAGGGCAAGGCCCAGCGGCACGCCACCGGGTTCGGCACCTTCGCCGGGCCCCTCTCGCACGGCGCCTACCAGCAGCTGACCGTCCGGCACCGCGGCTGGTACGTGCTGGCCTGCTTCATGCAAACCCAGGACGGCCGCGACCACACCCGGCTCGGCATGGAACGCGTCATCCACGTCAGGTAGATCAAAGAACATCCGGAACGGACGGCCCGTGGCCACCGCCACGGGCCGTCCGCGACCGCGGCCGCCGATACCGGACAGGCGCCGCAGCCCGCCGCGATCACGCCGCCTAGCCGACCGCCGCCCGGCGGGCTCGGTAGGCGGCCACGTGCAGCCGGTTCCCGCAGGTGCGGCTGTCGCAGTAGCGGCGGGATGAGTTGCGGGACAGGTCGAGGAAGATGTCCCGGCAGGCCGGTGACGCGCAGCTGCGCAGCCGGCCGCTCTGGCCGGCCACCACGAGCCCGGCCAGGCCCATCGCGATGTGCGCGGCTATCCGGTCGGCCATCAGGGCGTCTGGCCGCGATGCGTGAATGTGCGGCCCGCGGCCGTCGTGCGCCACGATCTGCGGGATCGCCCCGGTCTTCGCGAGCAGCGCGTTGATCATCTCGACGGCGGCCGGATGGCGGCCCGCCTCGCAGGCCTCGGCAATGACGTCCAGCCTGGCGCGGTGCTCGCGCAGCCGCGGCACGTCCGCCGCCTCGGCCGCCCGTCCGTGGAACGCGTAGCGGCGGCCGAATGACTCCACGTCCGGCAGGGTCAGCTCGTCGGCGGCGCCCGACCGGCCGGTATTGACCAGCTCCACGCAGGCCGCCAGCGCTTCGAGCTGGTCAGCATCAAAAGCGCTTTGACTCCTGTCGGGCCGCTCTCGTAGGGTTGACGGCATGTCAGTACCGTACGCCAGGACGGTCATTACCGGCAACGAGGCGCGGGCGGCCGGCGGCCCGCGGCCGCCGAACGGTGACCTGGAGCCTGCGGGCCGGGCCGGCCGCCCGGCCGCCGCCGGGCGCCGGCCGGTACTGCTGGCCGGCCTCGGCGCGGCGTGCATCTCCGCCTCCGCGATCCTGGTCAAGCTGGCCGACACCGGCTCCGTCACCGTGGTCTTCTACCGGTGCTTCCTCGCGCTGCCGGTGCTGGCCGCGCTGGCCGTGGCGGAACGGCGGCGGCGCGGTCCCCGGCGGCTGGCTGCGCACCTCGGGGCGGTCCTGGCCGGGGTCTTTCTCACCGTCGATCTCGTGTTGTGGAATCACGTCATCGCCGACGTCGGGGCGGGCGTCGCCACCGTGCTCGCGGTGTCCTCGCTGCTGCTGCTGCTGCAGCCGGCCGCCGCGATGCTGCTCGCCGCCGCCGTGCTCGGCGAGCGGCCCAGCGTGCTGCAGCTGGCCGGCGCGGCCTGCGTCTGCTGCGGTGTGCTCGGCGCGAGCCTGGCCGCTACCGCGCAACCGCGAGCCTGACCGGCGGCACCGGCCTGGGCAGGATCACCCCTTCCCGGGCAGGCGGCACTGTTGATAGATATCTAACCGTTTGACATCTTACGATTAGCTGCCTAACGTCGTCGTAGCGGCGAGAGGAGAGCGGCCATGAGCGAGCTGCCGATGCAGGGCCGGGTGGCGCTGGTGGCCGGCGCCAGTAAGGGAATCGGCGCGGCTACCGCCGAGGCCTTCGCGGCGGCCGGCGCCGCGGTCGTCCTGGGCGCCCGCGACATCGCGGCGCTGGAGACCGTCGCGAAGCGGATCGAGGCGGCCGGGGGGCGGGCGACCGCGGTGCGGGCCGACGTCGCGGACGCGGACTCGATGCGCGGGCTGGTCGACGCCGCGATCTCGGCCTACGGCCGGCTCGACGCCGCGTTCAACAACGCCACCGACGGGCCGATGCCGGCGCCGCTCGCCGACATCGACGTCGGCGAGTTCGACCGGGGCATCGCCACCAATATCCGCGGCACGTTCCTCGGGATGAAGTTCCAGATCCCGGCCATGCTGGCAGGCGGCGGCGGCGCGATCGTGAACATGGCCTCGGTGGCCGGCTTGCAGGCGACCGCGAACCTCGCCGCCTACGTCGCCGGCAAGGCCGGGATCATCGGCCTGACCAGGGTCGCCGCGCTGGACTACGCCGACCAGGGCATCCGGGTCAACGTGGTGGCGCCCGGCCCGATCCTGACGCACCACCTGGTGGCGGCCGGCCAGGAAGCGCAGCGGCAGGCCGGGCTGTCCACGCCGATGCGGCGAACCGGCCAGCCGGCCGAGGTGGCCAGCGCCGTGCTCTGGCTGTGCTCGGCGCAGTCGTCGTTCATCACCGGTGCCGTGCTCCCGATCGATGGCGGGCAGTCCGCCGGGCACAAGCCGCCGCAGATGTACCGGCCGGGCACGCCGATGGCGGCGCCGGCGGCGGGGGCGCGGGCCGGGCGGCATTCCTGACCCGCGCCTCATCCGGCGGCTGCGGCCGCGCCGGGCCGGCGGGCAAGATCGCCGCACGCCCGGCTGCCGCTGGCTCAGTTGACCTTCTTGAGCGTGCCCACGGTGACGTGCGGCCAGCTGAGACCAAGGAAGTCCAGGAACACGGTCTGGGTGTACTGGAGCTGCAGGAACTGGCGGCCGTCATTCGGCGCCGGGAACTGCACGGTCTCGATCCAGAAGGTCGCGCTGACGTGGCTGACCTCCGCGTTGGTCCGCAGGAACGGGATGTTCTCCGCGCCGCCGGCGGTGTGCTTCGCGGCGTTCTTGACGGTCGAGACATGCAGCGCCGTCGTCGCGGTAACCGTCTGGCCGGCCATGGCGGCGGCGAGCACCGAGTTCGGGTTCGTCACGGCAGCCTGGGTGACCTGGGGTGGCGTGGGCGTGGTCCGGAACTTGCTGGGATTACTGAGGTTGTACTCGGGGAACGTGTTGGCGGTGCCGGGCGGCGGCTCGGCACCGCCGGCCGTAAACGGCACGGTGTTGGCGTGATCGAAGACGGGCGGCCCGGTCAGCTGGGACGAGGTGCCCTGCACCGTGACGGCGGTGCCGTGCGGGATGGTCGCGAGCCGGACAACGGTCGCCGGGTCGGCAGGCTTGGTGGTGGCCGGGACGTTCAGCCAGACGCCGGGTTCGATGTGGATCGCGCCGCCGGTGTCCTGGTCATTGATCTGCTGCAGGTAGTGCACGCCGAACAGCTCGATGTCATCCATCTGGGAGCCGCGGTTCGGGATCGGCCCGCCGATCGCGCTGAACCGCAGCCGCTCGTCGGTCGGGTTCAGCTCGAGGAAGATGTCGTTGTCGCCCTCGAAATCCGGGCGGGCGATCAGGTTGAAGCCGTGGCCAGCCCAGTTGCCCGGCAGATTGCCGAGTGGCCCGAGTTCCTGCACGAGGCCGAGCGCGGGCGGGGCCGCGCGGAAATCCGGAACAGTGTTTGCCGTCATGCGACTACTCCTGGTGACTAACGAGCGGATTATCCGTCATTAGGCGGAGGTGGCCGGCCGCGAGTTGATACCTCCCGCATCCGCCGCCAGCCGCTCGCCGGGGTGAGCCGGGAGTAGCGGCGCAGCGGGCGATGCGGCAGGCTTACTGCCGTGCCTAGCGTGCCGTTCCCCGAGCCCACCACGCCGGTCTCCGCACCGGCCGCGGTCTTCCTCGGGTACCTCGACTACTTCCGCTACCAGCTGGTGAGCAAGCTGCAGGCGCTGCCCCGCAGCGAGTTGCGGCGCAGTCGGCTGCCGTCCGGCTGGACGCCGATCGAGCTGCTCAACCACCTCAGCCATGTCGAGATGCGGTGGCTTGAATGGGGCTTCGAAGGGCGCGATGTGGCCGATCCCTGGGCCGACAGCCAGGACGGCCGCTGGCACGTCGCGGCCGGCCGGGACCTCGAAGAGCTGGTAACGGCGCTGCAGGCGCAGGCCGCGCGCACCCGGGCCATCGTCGAGTCCCATGACCTGGCCGACATCGGCCAGCCGGGTGACCGGTGGGACGGGGCCGATCCGCCGTCGCTCGAGCGGATCTTGTTCCACCTGCTGCAGGAGTACGCCCGGCACATCGGCCACCTCGACATCGCCAGCGAGCTGGCCGGCGGCGAGACCGGAGAGTGACGGCACGACGAGCTGTGCCGGGAATCCGGTAACCGGCGAGCCTCACCCGGGCCGGGCCGCCGCTGTCCAGCACCCGGCTCGCGGTCATCTCGGTCGGCGCTGCCGTGCTAGCGGCGCGGGTACCCGGCGGCCGCCGCCGTCCGGCGGCCAGCGCCGGGCCTGTCCCGGAGGCAATTTCGTGACCCCTGGCCGGCCAGTGGCGGCCTATTTCCGCGGCCGGTAGCGCAGCCGTTCCCGGGCGATCTGGCTGCGGCCGTTGCGTTCGTTCGCGTTGGCGGCCGTGCTGGCCCGCTCCAGATCCGCCGCGCTGATCAGCCCGTTGGCGAGCAGGAACCCGGCCAGGTCACGCTGGTGACGCTGCTCGTTCCAGATGCGGCGCTGGAGTTCCTTCTTATAGTCGGAGACGGTGCCCTCGCCGTTCAGGTCCAGCGCGATGGCCACCTCCACCATCGGCACCTCCTGCGGGGCAACCGCACCGAGGATGAACTGCTGGTAGTAGTAGGCCATGGCCAGGCAGGCCTTGTCGTTCCGGTCAAAATAGGCCCGCACCTTGGCGGCCGCGTCAGGCCGCGGCGGCTTGCCGCCGGCGGCGGCCGCGCCGTATTCCAGCTGCCGCTCCTGCTGGGTATGCGGCTGGTCGCTGCTGTGCGGGCTGGTCGGGTTGTCGCGCCGGTCCACCGGGACGTCGATGCTCAGCGGCAGGACCCACTTCCCCACGCTGACCAGCCACGATCCGTCTTCCAGGCGGACCGGCAGGGTCTCGTACGCAGCCGGCGCCATCGGCAGCACGTGCCGGGCGCTGGCCTGCACCGCCCGGTAGTCCACCGCGGACTCGGCGGCGAACGGCGCCAGGTACACCTTGTGCGTGGTATCCCTGCTGAACAGCTCCCACCGGTAATGCACGTAACGGAAGCCGGCGCACCGCGGCGAGCGGTGCAGGGTCGGGTCCTTGCCCGCGCTCAGCAGCGTCCGGTCCAGCCAGGTGATCTCACCGGGCGGGCAGTTCAGCCATTCGCGCTGCCGGGCTGACCAGATGACGAGCTGGCCCTTCGCCACTCACCATCGCCCCCGAGACCGGCGCGTCGTCGAACCATCCAGCGGAACCTGCGTTGCCTGTCACGATAGTATTCGCCGGCCAGCGCGAAGTCCGGCCGGTCAGCCGATCTCGACCCGGGAGGCCAGCGCGTCCGGCCGCGACCCCCAGCGGATCAGATCGCCGTCCCTGAGCGCGTGCTGATCGGCCAGGAACGCGCCGTTGAGCGTGAGCCCGTTCCGCCCCAGGCTGGTGATCCACCACTGCCCGTCGGCGAAGGTGAACTTGGCGTGCACCCGGGACACGGTGGGCTCATCCGGCAGGCGCAGTTCCGCCGCGGTGCCGCGGCCGGCGCTGGCCCCCGAGCTGCGGGTTTCCGCGACTGAGCCGCCGGTGACCAGCCGCAGCAGCGGCACCGGAGCCCGCTCCGCGACGGTCAGCTGTTCCAGCCCGGCGGTACGGACCGCGTCCGGCTCCAGCTGGGTGCGCCCGTCGCTCGCACGCGCGAAGGCCTCGGCCGGCTGCCAGGCGGGATCGCTGACGCCCGGCACGGCATCGCCAGGCGCAGCGGCCGGCGCGGGTGCGGGCGCGGCATATCCCGGCTGGGCATCGGCGCCCGGCACGGCATAAGCGGGCGCGGCATATCCCGGCTGGGCATCGGCCCCCGGCGCGGCATAAGCGGGCGCGGCATATCCCGGCTGGGCATCGGCCCCGGGCGCGGCGTAAACGGGCGCGGCGGCATAGCCGAACCCGGGCACGGGATAGCCGGCCAGCGCCGGATCCGGCAGCCTGCCCTGCCTGAGCTGGTAGCGGCCGGCCGGGACACCCGGGTCACCGACCACGAACGCCTGCACCGGGCCGGCGATGGCGAGCCGCGCGGCCCGCGCCGCCACCTCCGCCTGGTAGGCCTCGGTAGCGCTGGAGTTGACCAGCGCCAGGTCAATCATCCCGGTCAGTGCGGCGAAGTCGTCCGGGTTCATCCGCAGCTCGATGACATTCGGCGCGAGCAGCGAGCCGGTCGGGGTAATGACGAACACCTCGGCCAGGTTCCGCAGGGCCAGCGCGAGCACGTCCCTGCCGTCCCGCCACGGCCGCGCGGCCAGCCGCTGCACCCACGGGTGCTCCCGCGTCATGCCCAGACCGTGCAGTGCCACCGCGCAGAGCGTGACGAAGACCGCGAGCAGCAGTAGCAGCGCAGTGCCGGCCACCAGCGAGCCGGTATAGGCCAGCAGGACCGCCCACAAGCCGGCCAGGCCGGCCGCTGCCAGCCAGCGCCGCCGGCGGCGGGACTGCAGCGGAGCTCTGGACTGGCGGCGCAGCGCATCGCTGCGATCGGCCATCACGACACCTTCCTTCGGCGGCGGGCCGGCCCGATAGCCGGGCGCGGCCCGCGCCAGGGGCTGCCTGGCCAGACGAGAATGCGGCAGGCCGCGCCGGAAGGTCAACGGATCCTGCCCGCTTTCCAGATATCTGGAAAGCGCACCGGCGCCGGGCCGTCCGTTTCAGCTGATCTTTCAGGCGGCTCGCCGCCCAGGTGCTGCGGGGCCGGCGCCGGTAGCAGCCGGGGGGCAGCCCGCGGTCAGGGCGCCCGTCCGCCACGGCCCATGCCAGCGATATACTCCAGCACATCCCCTGAATGCCTAGGCTGGCCAGCCGGATGCGCATCCGGTTTGCCAGCGTTAATCGCGCCGGATCGCTAGGATGGCGTTCTGCTGTAAACAGCGAGCACCGTACCGCACTAATGCCCGGAGCCAGCCCGATATGAGCCTGACATACAATGATGTCAGCTATTTGCTGCATGCTGCCGTTGGCCGACTCGCGCCTGGTGAGGAGGCCTCAGGTTGCCTGCTTGATACCGTTGCCGAGGTTGCCCGGCCCGGCTGCCTCGCCAAATTAATATCAGCTATCTGCGCGGATCAGACAATAGTCGGGGTTTGCGCGGCTCGCTCCTTCCGCCATCCGCTGGGCTTTAAGAAACTAGCGCTGATTGATGCGCTGCCGCTTTTCATGCTCCGCGTCCACGTTTGGTGGCCAGGCGATGACATTGGCGTCGAGCATGTGCACAACCACCGATTCGGATTCGTATCGAGCGTTATCCGCGGCGGCTACGACATGGAGCTGTACCAGCCGGACCGTACCGGCACGCCAATGATCGAATACGAGGAGACCGTCAGCCCCGACCTCGGCTGGCGGCTACGTCACGTGGGGACAGCGGGCCTGCGGCCGCTGGCCACGCTCAGGCTACGGCAAGGCTCCAGCTACGCGTTTTCCCCGGAAACGCTGCACCGCGTGACCGTGTCGCAGGCAGCCCCGTGCGTAACTCTATTCTTGCAGACAGCCGTCTCTAGGCGCACGACGCAGGTCTTCGCCAGCCCAGGATATTCGGCCCCAGCGGGAACACCTAAAGTGATGCTGAGCGGCGACGCTTACCGGCGCGAGCTGACCACCCTGCTGGCCGGGCTAGTCACCCCGGCAGCCTGACGCGGCCTCGCGGCTGCGCGCTGCGGCGGGCCACGCGGGACGCGGGTCGCCCCGACCTGGAGCGCGCGGAAATCGCCCTGGGCGAGGGACTCCCCGCGCACCGGTACCTGGCGGGCCATCGGGCACACCGTCGTCGGCCACCACTGGGACTGGTAGCGGAGGTGCGGCCTGCCCGCCGGCGTGAAAGCATTTGCTTTGCTAACCACAACCAAGCACGTTGGCCGGGCGGGGAGGCCGGGAACGACCTCGCCGCCGCCTGGCGGTACATCGTCACCGAGCAGGGGAGAGCCACGACATGAATTCCCCGGACCCGGCCTCCCGGGGCCCGGCCGCCGCGGGCCCGGACGGCGCGGGCGCAGCCGCAGCCCCGGCCGCCGCGGACGCAGCCGCAGCCCCGGCCGCCGCAGGCCCGGACGGCGCGGGCCCGGCCGCCGCGGGCCCGGCCGGGGAGGGCGGCTTCACCCACCGGCAGATCCTGGTGATCATGTCCGGGCTGATGCTGGGGATGTTCCTGGCCTCGCTCGACCAGACGATCGTGGCGACCGCGCTGCCGACGATCGTCGGCGACTTCCACCGCAGCGACCTGCTGTCCTGGGTCATCACCGCCTACCTGCTGGCCAGCACCGCCTCGACGCCGCTGTGGGGCAAGGCCGGCGACCTGTACGGCCGCAAGCGCGTCTTCCAGCTCGCCATCGTCGTGTTCCTGGTGGCCAGCGCGCTGTGCGGCGCGTCGCAGAACATGTACGAGCTGATCGCCTTCCGCGGACTGCAGGGAATCGGCGGCGGCGGCCTGATCTCGCTGGTCTTCGCGATCATCGGCGACGTCATCCCGCCGCGCGAGCGCGGCCGCTACCAGGGCTACTTCGGCGCCGTCTTCGGCGTCGCCAGCGTCGTCGGGCCGCTGGCCGGCGGGTTCTTCGTCGACAACCTCAGCTGGCGCTACATCTTCTACATCAACCTGCCGCTCGGCATCGCCGCGCTGATCGTCACCAACCGGGTGCTGCGGCTGCCGATGCGCACCCGGCAGGTGCAGATCGACTGGTGGGGCGCGCTGCTGCTGGTCGCCGGCGTGTCCTGCATCCTGCTCGCCACCCAGTCCGGCGGCACCGACTACCCGTGGGGATCGTGGCAGATCGTCGGGCTGTTCGTGCTCGGGGCGCTGGTCCTGGTCGGCTTCGTGCTCCGGGAGGCGACTGGCGCCGGAGCCGATCCTGCCGCTCGAGCTGTTCCGGATGCAGATCTTCACCGTCGCCAACATCATCGCCTTCGTCAGCGGCATCGCGATGTTCGGCGCGCTGGCGTTCCTGCCGCAGTACCTGCAGCTGGTCCACGGGGTCTCGGCCACCGAGTCGGGCCTGCTGCTGCTGCCGCTGCTGGTCGGCCTGCTGGTCGATGAGCATCAGCTCGGGCCTCTACATCTCCCGCACCGGCAGATACCGCTGGTTCCCGCTGGCCGGCACGATCGTGGTCACCGTCGGGCTGGTGCTGCTCACCCGTCTCGGCGCGCACACGCTCGCTGGCGGTGGTCAGCCTCTACATCCTGGTCTTCGGCGCCGGGCTCGGCCTGTTCATGCAGGTGCTGACGCTGGTCGTGCAGAACGCCGTGCCGATGCGGCAGATGGGCGTCGCGACATCGTCGGTGACGTTCTTCCGCTCGATGGGCGGCGCGATCGGGGCGTCCGCGCTCGGCGCGGTGCTGACCGCGCGGATCGCCGCCGAGTTCCCGCGCACCTGCCGCCCGCGGCGCTGCGCCGGCGGCGGCGACAAGGTCGCCCAGCTCGTCCAGAGCCCGGACGCGCTGAACGCGCTCAAGCAGCACCCATCCGGCCCTGCACGAGGGCATCATCCAGGCCTACTCGCACGCCATCGACCGGCTGTTCCTCGTCGCAGTGCCGGTATCGATGCTCAGCGTCATCGCTGCCCTGTTCATCAGGCAGGTCAAGCTGCGGACCAGCAACGCCCAGCCGGCGGCGGCCGCGACGCGTCGCCCGGCGCCGGGGCTGACGCCGCTCCGCTCGCTCCCGGAGGGATGCACTAGATGCCCGGCGTGACGATCTCGGCCGGCTACGGCGCCGGCGGCAGCATCATCGCCCCGCGACGTGGCCAGGCGGCTCGGCCTGCCGCTGCTCGACCGCGCGATCAGCTCGCACGTCGCCGCGCAGCTGCACGTGTCCGTGCCAGGAGGCCGAGGGCGGCGAGATCCGCCGGTCGCTGCGCCGACCGGTTCCTGACCGTGCTCGCGCCGCTGGCCGGCGGCGTGCTCGGCGCCGGCACCGACGCCGCGCCGCCGGAGGCGCATCCGTGCCGCCGCCGACGACGCCGACGCTGTTCCGCGAGCAGGCCGAGGCGATCATGCGCGCGGCGCTGGCGGACCGGCGCGGTCATCCTCGGCCGGGCCGGCGGCGCCGCGTTCCAGCAGCGAGCCGGACGTGCTGCGGGTACGGCTGTTCGGGCCGGCGGAGGCCCGGATCGCCCAGGCGGCCCGGATCGAGGACGTCGATCGCGGACGACGGCCCGGCAGCGGCTGCCCGAGGTCGACCGCGCCCGCGCGCAGTACGTCCGCCGGCTCTACGCCGCCGACATCGACGATCCGGCGCTCTACCACCTGCAGATCGACAGCACGGTGCTGCCGCTGGACGCCTGCGCCGACCTGATCGCGGCCGCCTACCAGGCCCTGGCCGGCCGCTGAGCCTTCCGGGACGAGTGCGGCCGGCGCAACCATCCGCGCCGCTCGGCCGTTGGGCCTTGTCAGTGGCGGATCCACTGGCCGCCGACCGGCAATGCGGCGATCGCACGCTCTCGTCCTGGCCGGACGGCACGCACGCGCTGGCGCAGATCCGAGCACAATACGCACGCGCTGACGCGTCACGGAGGGAAGGTGCATGATCGGCGTACGCCTGGCCGCCGGTGCCCTGCTCGGCGCGGTCGCGCTGGCGGCCTGCGCCCCGGATCCGGCTCCGGCCCGTCCGGCCAGTACAGGATCCGGCGCTGCCGGGCCCGGTGCCACCGCATCCGGCGCTGCCGGGCCCGGTGCCACCGCATCCGGCGGCCCGGCCTCCTCGCCCGCCGCCACCAGGCCCGCTGTCAGGCCCGAAGCGGTCGTCCGGCATATCCGGATGCCGGACGGGAACTGGGTAACGCTGGCCAGGTTCCGCGGCCCGGTGCGTTATCTGCTGCACAGCGGCAGCCAGGACCCGGGACCGGCAGCGCTCGCCGCGGTCCGCGCCGGGCCGCGCATCGGTCACCGGGAGCGCCGCCGGCTGCTCGCCGCCTTCAACGGCGGATTCAAGCTGTCGGCCGGGGTCGGCGGGTACGAGCAGGAAGGCCACGTCATCAGCCGGCTGCGGCGCGGACTGGCCAGCCTGGTGATCAGCCGGTCGGGGCAGGCCAGCATCGGAGCCTGGCGTCGCGGCGTGCCGCGGCCCGGCGAGGCGGTGTTCAGCGTGCGGCAGAACCTGACGCTACTGGTCGCCCACGGGCGGGTCAGTGCCGCGGCCCGGCACTGGGGCCAGTGGGGCGCCACCATTACCGGCGGCGAGTTCGTCGCCCGCAGTGCCCTGGGCGAGAATGCCGCAGGCAACCTCAGCTACGCCGGTAGCATGTCGGCGTCCCCGGCTGACCTGGCCGGCGCGCTGGTCCGCGCCGGGGCGCGGGTGGCGATGGAACTCGACATCAACCCCGAGTGGGTGCAGCTTGACATCGCGAGGAAGCCGGGCGGGCGGCTGCGGGCCGCTATCGCTGGCCAGGTCCGCCCGGCTAACCAGTACCGCATCGGATGGACACGTGACTTTATCGCCGTGGTCGCCGCGCGGTAGCGCAGCCCGCCGCCGGACCGGGCAGGCCACGCCGGGCGCTCGGGCCGGGCTTGCCCTGGCGTTGCTGGCCGGAGCTGGCCTGCTGCTCGCTGGCTGCGCGACGGGCGGCCGGGCGCCGCGACCGGCCGCGCGCGGCTCCGGCCAAGCCGAACTGCGGACCTCACCCGCGGCCAGGCCGGCCAGCGCACCCGCGTCGGTCGCTGCCCCTCCGCCGGTCCCGCGCCGCCGCCCGTCACCCAGCGCGCTGCCGGTGGCGCCACGCGCCGGGCGGCGGCCGCAGACCAGGGCATCCCCGAGCGCGCACGTCGCTGCCTTCCGCGCCGCGATGACCGACCTGTGGGCGGCGGTACAGACCGGGAAGGCGAAATCCGGCCGCCCGGCTTTCTTCCCGCTGCCCGCGTACCGGCAGGTTAAGGCCATCCCCTATCCGGCGGCTGACTGGCATGACCGGCTTTACGCAGACTTCCGGCTGGATGTCACCGCAGCGCACCACCTGCTCGGGGCGGCGGCGAAAAGAGCCACCCTGGTCCGGGTCATCGTCCCCGCGGCCCAGGCCGCCTGGATCGTGCCCGGCGTCTGCGCCAACTCGATCGGCTACTGGCATGTGGCCGGCGCCCGGGTGGTGTACCGCGTGCACGGCCGGCTCCGGTCGTTCGGGATCGCCTCGCTGATCTCCTGGCGCGGCACGTGGTACGTCGTTCATCTCGGCGCCGTACTGCGGACCGCGGCGGTGGGCGAGGTCGACCAGCCGGCCGCCGGCCCGGGCGTGCCCGGGCCGCCGGGCGGCTGCTGACCGGACCAGCGGCGGCATCGTGCCCGGTCAGCCGGCCGGGTTCGCTGCTGGCGCTGCCCAGCGGCTGAAGGTGGCGTCCAGCGAGTCGATCAGGCGGGCGAACGTCTCGTCGACCGACTGCGGCAGGCCGAACCCGCCGGCCGCCTCCAGGGAGACGAACCCGTGCAGGGCCACGCGCAGGCAGCGGATCGCGTGGATGACGTCGTCGCCGGTGATGCCGTAGCCGTCCAGGGCAGCCCGCAGCGTGCCAACTGCGGCGTCGCCAACGGCCAGGTGCTCGGCGTCATCGGGCGCCGGCGCCCGGATGCTTGCCGCGCACAGGGCCGGGTGCAGCGCAGCATAGGACCGGTAGGCGGCCGCGATCCCGTGCAGCGCGTCCCGGCCGGACCGGCCGCACGCGGACGCGGTCATCGCCGCGGTCAGATCCCGCACTCCGGCCACGGCCAGGTCGCGCCGGAGCCCGTCAAGGCCGTCGATGTGCTTGTACAGCCCCGGCAGTGATACGCCGAGCCGCTTGGCGACGGCGGCCATGGTGAGCCGGTCCAGCCCGGTCTCGTCGGCCACCGCCGCCGCGGCAGCGATGACGCGCTCGGTGTTGAGGCCCATCCGCGGCACGGCGGGAGCCTACCGGCCGGCCCGGCCGAGCGCGATCCCGGATCCGGTTACCCACACCAGCAGCAGCGGCAGCGATACCCATGCGGCCAGCGCGAGCGAGTCGACCAGCAGCAGGTACCCGAGGCCGGACACGACGATAGCCACGGCCAGCGCGATCCCGGCGTAGGACAGCCAGCCAGGCAGTGCCGGCGCACGCCGGGCCACCGCGACACCGGCCAGGGCCGCCGCCGCGAGCGCGAGCATCTTCACCCCGTCCAGCCGGCTGATCGCGTTGGTCAGTTCCCCGGCCGCTGCGGAGTGCCCGGCCGGCACCACCGACGACGTCAGGTACACGCCCAGCACGAACTGCACCAGCGAGATGACGACCGCGACGAGACCCGCGGCCATCGTGACCCAGGCTGCCCTGGCCGTCCCGGCCGCCCAGACAACCCGGCCGTCAGCGGCCCAGGCCGTCTCGCCGTCGGCGATGCGCAGGCCGGCCCGGCCGATGGCGATCACCACCACAGCGAGGAATACCGCGGCCGCTCCCTCGGTCAGCACGAACTGCGTGGTCGCCGCGGCCTGGTGCCCGGCGTCCGCGGCCAGGACCTTGGCGCCGGTGGTCCGCACGGTGCCGGACGAGGCGAAGATGCTGAGCCCAGCCAGCCATGAGACCGCGTAGGCAATCCCCGCGAGCGCAGGGACCGTGGTGAGGGCGCGCCGCCAGGACAGCGCGGTCGAGGGCCTCCGTCCGGCCCGGATATCCGTTGCCATGATTAACTCCTTGGTGACTAGTAGTTCCTAAGAAGTTAATGCTCCTAACTTCACCGAGTCAACGGAATTAACCAGCCCGGGGCGCCGGCCGGTGCCCGGCGCTGGCGCGGGCGGCCGGCTAGCCGGCGGCTGGGGTACCAGCCAGGCCCGCGAGACACGGGCAGCGCGGGCGGCGGCCGGCCGGCTTATGAATGAGCTGGAGCGGGGGATTAGCTGGTGAACTCGGGCAGGCCGCAGCGGATGGCGATGGCGGCGTCCCGGTAGGACACCAGCGCGCTGATCAGCGGGCTGCCGTCCACCTCGGTCAGCTGCAGGATCTGCAGGCCGTTTACCGCCAGGCGGCGGCCGGCGTCCGGCGCGTAGGTGGCGAAGGCAGGCTGCCCGTTGCAGTAGCCGGGCACGAGCCGGATGCCGCCTGGCCTGGCCGGCCTGAAGATCTCGTCCTCGATGAACGAGGCCGCCGCGTCCCGGCCGCTGAACCACATGCTCATCGGGGGCATCGAGAAGCAGACATCCTCGGTGACCAGCCGGACGAACCCGTCGATGTCAGCCAGCCGCCAGGCCTGCACGTACCGCTCGAGCAGCCGCCGCACTCGCGGATCGGTGACATCGGGCTGCGGCGCGCCGGAACTCTCCCTGGCCTGCACGCGGGCCCGGGACAGCAGGCTGTTCACGGCCGACGTGCTGACGCTCAGCACGTCGGAGACCTCCGCATGGCTGAACCCCAGCACGTCGTGCAGCAGCAGCGCGGCCCGCTGCCGCGGCGCGAGGCGCTGCAGCGCGGCGACGAAGGCCAGGCTGATCTCCTCCCGGCGGACCAGCTCGTCCTGCGGGTCGCCGACGCCGGCCAGTTCCGCGTCGCTGACCGGCTCGACCCAGGCCAGCTCGGGATCCGGCGGCGCTGGCGCCGCGCCCGGCTGCATCGGCTGCCCGTATCCGCCCGGCCCGATGCGGGCGCGCCGCCGCCGCAGCCCGTCCAGGCAGACGTTGGTCGCGATCCGGTGCAGCCAGGCGCCGAACGGCCCCGAGCCGTCATACGTCGTCAGCCGGCGCCAGGCCCTTTCCAGGGTGTCCTGCGTGGCGTCCTCCGCATCGGCTCCCGATCCGAACATCCGATAGCAGTGCCGGAAGACCGATCGCTCGTGCGGCTGGATGAGAATGGCGAACGCCGCGTCGTCGCCGGCGACCGCCCGGGCGACCAGGTCGGCAGGCTCGGCTGAAGCGGTCATCGGCGCCGCCCTCCCGTCTGCCGCCCATCCAGCGGCCGGCCCGCGCTGGCCAGCCGGCCGCCCGGCCGGTGCTCGTCCGGGCTCGCCCGGAACAGGTCAGGCGTCCTGACTGGCCACTCCGACGACCTGGCCCTGCGGGTCGGCCAGCAGCCCGAAGGTCACCCCGGGCACCGAGGTCGGCCGGCTGTACCACGCGGCCGCCCTGCGCGGCGGCGGCCTCCAGGGTAGCCGCGACGTCCTGCACCCCGACGAAGAAGGTCACCAGCGGCCCGCCGCCCTGCAGCGGGCTGATTCCGCCGGGCACGCTGCCCTCGACACCCGAGTCGACGTAGCTGTAGCCGGGAATGCCCCCGTCAGGGAAGGTCCAGCCGAACAGCTTGCCGTAGAACGACCTGGTCGCGTCCGGGTCAGCCGACCGGATCTCGAAATGCACCACTGGAGCTGGCATGGGATGTTCCTCTCATCGATACGGAGCTGCGCCCACCATGGGCTTACGCCCGGATGGGCTTACGCCCGGATGGGCTGATGCCCGGATGGGCTGCTGCCCGGGATGGCTTACGCCTGCTATGACGAAGGCTCCGGCCGGATCTCTCGGTCGCGCCAGCAAGTTGCCCCGTGATCACGGAAGATCCGGCACGCGCTGACGAGCCGGATCCTCCGTGATCAAGAAACGGCGGCGCCGGGGCGGCCGGCGGCCATCCGGGCCAGATCAGGGTTCCTCGCGGACGACCTCGGCGGGGTCCTTGTCCTCGCGCAGGCCGAGGTACGTTGGATGCCGCAGCTGGCCAGCGGTCGTCCACTCGGTGAACCCGACCTGCGCGACCAGCTTCGGCTCGATCCAGTGCACGGCCGCGGCGGGCAGCTCACCGTAACCGAACGGCGGCTGCGGCCGCTCCAGGCGGGCCATGGTCGCGTGCAGGCTGGCCAGCGTCCGCCCGTCGAAGCCGGTGCCGGCCTTGCCGGCGTACGCCAGCCGGCCGTCCGGCAGGTAGTAGCCGAGCAGCAGCGCGCCGAAACCAGCCCGGGTGCCCTGCGGATCGGTCCAGCCACCGATCACGAACTCCTGCTCGTGCACGCACTTGAACTTCAGCCAGTCCCGGCTGCGGCCGGCCCGGTACGGCGCGTCCGCCCGCTTGGCGATCAGCCCTTCCCAGCCCCGGCTGCAGGCCTGCCGGAAGTACGCCTCGCCGTCGCCGTTGCGGTGTGCGGTGAAGCGGAGCGGGCCGCCGAACGTAACCAGCTCGCGAAGCAGGCACTTCCGCTCGCGCAACGGCAGCGCGCGGATGTCATGGCCGCCGGCGAACATCAGGTCGAAGAGATAGAAGTACACCCGGACGCGGCTGATCAGCTCCGGCTCCGGGCTGCTCGCCTGCATCCGCTGCTGCAGCCGGGCGAAGCTGGTGCGACCGCGCTCGAAGGCGACGATCTCGCCGTCGGCGACAAAGTTGATGTCCGGCTGGCCGGCCAGCGCCGCGGCCAGCTCCGGATAGGTGCCGGTGATCTCCTTCCTATTGCGCGTCATGAGCCGCACCCGCGGGCCGTCGCGGAACGCCAGGCAGCGCTCGCCATCCAGCTTCCGCTCGAAGATCCAGCCGGGACCGGAGAACCGGTCGCTGGTCAGCGTGGCGAGCTCGGGCTCCAGCCAGGCCGGGAGCGGCGCCTGGGCAGCCGCCGGCAATCGCACCGGACCATCCGTTTCAGCCATATGTCCTCCGCCCCGGCCGGCGTGACGCCGGCCGCACGGCCGCCCAGGCCGCCGCCGCCCGTGCCGCCGCCCGGCTGACCGTGCCTGCTAGCCACTTTTCCCTGGATGCGCGCGATCACCCCTGACGGGAGCGGCTGCGATCATGGGTGACGTGACAGCGACGCAGGTGGCCGGCTGCGCGGTGGCCGGTTTCACCGATAGCCACACGCACCTGCTGACCGACGCGGCGGGCGTCCCGCTGCCGTGGCAGGGCTCCTCGGTGGCCGGCTTCCACCGCCGGGTGGCCAGCATGGACACGTCCCCGATGGACGTGCTGGAGCCGCCCCCGGCCGGGCCGCCGGGCGAGCTGGCGGCCAGGCTCCGCGCTGGTCTCGCCCGCGCGGCCGGCACCGGGCTGGTGGAGATCACCGAGATGGGCATGCGGCACTGGTGGTACGCCGGCGCGCTGGCCAGCCTGCAGCGGACCGGGCCGCTGCCAGCCCGGGTGCGGATCTACCTGGCCAGCGGCCTGGCCGGGCAGGCGAGCCTGGCCGAGCTTGATGCCCGCCGGTCGGACACCGGCGGCTGGGTCAGCCTGGACGGGGTCAAGTTCTACGCCGACGGCTGGCTCGGCCCGCGGACCTGCGCGATGTGCCGGGACTTCGAGGACAGCGGCGGCGACGGCATCCTCTTCCTGACCGCGGCGCAGCTGGCCCGCCGGATCCAGCCGCTAGCCGACCGCGGCTGGCGGATCGCGACCCACGCGATCGGCGACCGGGGCATCGAGACCGTGCTCGACGCCTACCAGCTGGCCTGGGGCGGCGACGCCGCCGCGATGGCCGCCGCCGCGCCGCGGATCGAGCACGCGAGCGTCCAGTCCGCGGGGCTGGCCGCGCGGATCGCCGAGTCCGGTGTCGTCGCCTGCCTGCAGCCGTCGTTCGCGGTGACCGACGTCCCGCAGGTCGGTCCGGCCCTGGGGCCAGACCGGGCCCGGACAGCGTATCCGTGGGCTGCGCTGGCCGCGGCCGGGGCGCGGCTGCTGGCCGGGACGGACTACCCGATCGAGGTCCTGGATCCGCTAGCCGGGCTGGCGCGGCTGGTCAGCGGGCGGAGCGAGCGGGACGGATTCCGCACCCAGCACGCCGCGCCGCCGCATTCCAGGCTGGCGTCCGACGTGGCATTCGGCCTGATGTCCGACGAGCGGGCCGGGCAGACGATGCTGTCCGCGGACCCGAGGGCGGTCCCGGCTGCGGAGATTGACCGGATCGAGGTACTCGGCACCGCCCCGTTGCCGTTCTGAACGTGGCCGCCGTCATCTGGGGGCGGCGGGCCGGCCCGGCATACCAGCCCGGACTGCCTGTAACAGTCCGTATCTATACGTTTACATATTCGCATCACGGGCTTCCTGCCAACCGGACAACATGGCTCTTGATGCCTGATCCTCCCCGGTCAGGCCTGTCGTGCCAGGTCCCCGGCCAAGGAGGAACATCTCGTGCGATCTTCGGTCACGGCCAGTCTCGCTGCGGCTGCCCTGACGGTTAGCGCGCTGGCGTTCGGCCCCGGGACGGCCGCCGCCCAGGCCGCCGTCAGCACCCGGGCGCACGCGCACCGGCCGGCCGTACATCCGCCGGACTCGGCTGTGCCGGACTACCGGCCCGCATGCGCGGCGGCCAGGCCGGGGCGGATGTCCTGCCTGGTCCTCATCCGCACTGCTGCCGGGCACGGCGCCCGCCCGCTGGATGGCAGCAGAGCCGGCCGCGGCCCCGAGGCGAGGCTGCGCGGGCATGCCGCGCCGGCCACGGACGGTTACGGGCCGGCCAGCCTGCAGAGCGCCTACCAGCTCCCGTCATCGACGGCCGGCCGCGGCCAGACGGTCGCCGTGGTAGACGCTTTCGACGACCCGGCCGCCGCGTCCGACCTGGCTGCCTATCGTGCCGCCTGGGGGCTGCCTGGCTGCGGCGCCGGCTGCTTCACGAAGGTCAACCAGAACGGGAAGGCAGGCCCGCTGCCGCGGCCGGCGCGGCTCAGCGGGTGGCCCACCGAGGAATCGCTGGACCTCGACATGGTCTCGGCGATCTGCCCGAACTGCCACATCCTGCTGGTCGAGGCGCGCAACGCCCGGCCAGCCAGTCTCGGCGCGGCGGTGAACACGGCAGTGAGCATGGGCGCCAAGTACGTGTCCAACAGCTACGGCGCGCCGGAATCCGCTGTCGACCGGACCCTCGACTCGAAGTACTACCGGCACCCGGGCGTCGCCGTGACGGCCTCGGCAGGCGACGTCGGCTACCGGCTCTCTTATCCCGCCTCGTCCCGGTACGTGATCTCCGTCGGCGGCACCACGCTGCGGCCGGCATCCGGCCCGCGCGGCTGGACCGAGCGTGCCTGGGGCCACGCCAGCTACGCCAGCCGCGCTAGCCGCGCCAGCCGCGCCAGCCGCGCCGACGAGGCCGGGCACGGCAGCGGCACCGGCTCGGGCTGCTCGGCGGAGGAAGTCAAGCCGGCCTGGCAGGACGACGCCGGCTGCGCCATGCGGACCGAGAACGACGTCGCCGCCGTCGCCAACCCGAACACCGGCGTCGCGGTCTACGACAGCTACGACCAGCACGGCTGGCTGGGAGCCGGCGGCACCAGCGCCGCGTCGCCGATCATCGCATCGGTGTACGCGCTGGCCGGCCCGCCCGCGGCCGGAAGCTACCCGTCGTCCTACCCGTACGCGCACGCCGGCCGCCTGTTCGACGTCACGTCCGGCGCCGACGGCAGCTGCGCGGGCAGCTACCTGTGCACGGCCGGACCGGGTTACGACGGGCCCACCGGGCTGGGCAGCCCGGATGGCACGGCGGCGTTCGCCGCGGCTGCACCCGCGGCTGGCTGCCCGGCCAGGCAGCTGCTGCGCAATCGCGGCTTCGAGCGCCGCAAGGTGCTGCCCTGGGTGGCCGGACATCAAGTGCTGACGAAGGCCAACGCGCAGCTGCCCGCGCACTCCGGCAGGCAGCTGGCGTGGCTGGACGGCTACGGTGTCACGCACACCGACACGCTGGCCCAGACCGTGACGATTCCGTCCGGCTGCCAGCGCGCGACGTTCTCGTTCTGGCTCGACGTGCAGACCGATGACGCCGGCGGCCCGGCGGCCGACACGCTCACCCTGCGGGTGCTGGGTTCCGCCGGAACCGTGCCCGGGACGCTGGCCAGGTATTCCAACAAGGGCGCGGCAACCGGCTACCACCAGCACTCGTTCTCGCTGGCGCGGTACGCCGGGCAGCGGATCACGCTGAAGTTCACCGGCCAGGAGACCCTGATCGGGCACGTCACCAGCTTCCTGGAAGACGACAACGCGCTGCACGTTTCCTGACTGACGGCCGGCGCACGGGCGTCCGCGTTGACGGCCGTGCGCGCCGCTGGCTTGCCTTGTCCGGCCGGGCGGCCGGCATATCCGGTACGGCGCCCGGCTGGCCGGCTCCAGCTACCTGGCTAATGGTGGATGCCCTGGTAGATCAGCATCACGCCGGATGTCAGCAGGACGGTTACCACTATCGCGGCGACCGTAAGGACAATCTTCAGCAGGGTCTTCCAGAAGATCACGGAGATCGCGGCGAATAGCACGACGGCCGTCCGGACGGACTCCACGGTCTGCGGCGTTCCATGAACGACGAACATGTTCGGCACCTCCTTTCGCATCGCCATCGGTTGCGAGTTCGCGGAAGCGCCTGGCCGTGGGCCTCGTCACCGGGCGGCTGCCAGGCAGCCGCAGGCCGGGCCGGATGCGGGTCTTGCATCCAGCGCGGTTGCCGGTAACATGAAGCACGACAACAGCCCTTCCGGAGCACGGCGGGGTTTCTGTCATTGGCACGGTCGATGCGGCAACATCGGCCGTGCTGGCATTTACGGCAGAGTCATTTACGGCAGAGTCATTTACGGGCACGGAGGCATGATTGCCCGGTCGATCGCGAACGGCGCTCGCAGTGCCCAGCTTTCCCTTTTGCCCCTTCCTTCGCAGCCTCCTCTCTTGCCCCACGAGTCGCGGCCCGGTGATCTTTCGCCGGGGCTCCCTGTGAGGTAGCGCACATATAGCGTCGCATAAGCTTTGGCAATTGCCAATGGCGATAACCTATGGCAATAGTCGATCATCCTCCCCGGCAGCGCCAGTCGCGGCTGGCCCGCGCAGCCGGGCCAGCCCGGGGCAGCGGCCGGCCAGTCCCGGACCTCGTCTGGCCGTTGCCGCCCTAGAGTCTTACCTGTTCACGGCAGGTACGGGACGGCTCGTTCACGGATTCCCAAGTCGCGGCCGAGGATCCCCGCCGATGGCCCCGACGTGTTAGCATGTCGCGCACGGGTCTTGGCAACTGCCAATGGCGATCGTCGTGGGGCTATCGCCACGCCACCTGGCATAAGTACTGTCGGGCGCTCCGGCTCGAACGCAGGACTACGTCCCGGAGGGGTCGGGCATGGCAGAGGCAAACCCCACCGTGCGCCAGCGCGAACTCGCCTTTCGCCTGCGGGAACTGCGCAATGGGCTCGGCCTGACCGTTGATCATGTCGCCGACAAACTGCTCTGTTCGGCCACCAAGATCAGCAGAATCGAGACGGCGACGCGACACGCCAGCTTGCGCGACGTCCGGGACCTGTGCCAGCTCTACGGCGTAGACGACGACGCTACCGCCGAACTCATGAACCTTGCCCGGCAGGCCCGCGAGCCAGGCTGGTGGACGCAATACGACGATGCCAACCTAAGGCCCTACTTCGGCCTGGAGCAACAGGCCACGGCGCTCATCCACTTCTCCATGTACTTCGTGCACGGGCTGCTGCAGACCGAGGATTACGCGCGGGCCATCATCAAGGGGGTCAATCCAAAGATTGATCCGAGCGTACTTGACGACAGGGTCAAGGCGCGGCTGCGCCGTCAGCAGCTACTGGAGCAGGAGAATCGTCCGCGGCTAAGGTCGCTGCTTGACGAAGGCGTGTTGCTCCGCCAGGTGGGAGGAGCGCAGGTGATGAGTGCCCAGCTTGACAAGATCCTGCAGAGCGTGCGCGCGGAGAAGGCAACCGTCCAGGTCATTCCGTTTACCTCAGGTGCGCTCGCGAGCGCCGATGGTGACTTTACTTTGCTGGAATTTGCCGATTCTTCACTTCCTGATCTAATTTATGTTGAAGGCCTAATGAGTCATTTCTACCAAGAGCGCCCGACGGAGATCGCACGTTACCGCGAGACCTTGGAGTATCTGCGAGACGCGGCCCTGAGCCCGCGTGACTCGCTAAGCTTGATCGCTAAGATCAAGAATACGCATTCTGGCTAACAACACTCGGTCATATCGAGTATCTACGGCCATTTTACAGGAAGGAAATATAGCTGGTGACTTCATCATATCTGGCCAGTTCCGATAATTTGCGCTGGCGCGTCGCGAAAGGTTGCAACGGTGGCAGCTGCGTGCGAGTAGCGCCAGGCAACCAAGCGATCTTCATCGGGGACTCGAAGAATCCAGATGGCCCTATCTTGAGATACAGCCGGTCCGAGTGGGACACATTTGTCACCAAAATAAAGCATGGAGATTTCGATCGGCTTGTGACGATGACCAGCTATTGAGGCGCCGATTCTGGAGGGGCCAGCCGTAACAACGGCTGCCCCCTCACCCGTGTCATCAGGAACTCTGGCCACGAAAATCGCTACCGTCACGCGGTGATTAGTTGACAAGAACTAATTATCCGTGCTTAGCATCATTTGGCGGCAATCCGGGCAGATGCTCTTGATCAGCACCTGGAGGACACGGTGGCAGGGGGACAGTCCGGCACGGCTCAGTGGCTGCGTAGCACGTACTGCAACGGCGGCGCATGCGTCGAGGTCTCGCCAGGCGGCGAGCGAATCGCGGTACGTAGCTCGGGAAACCCTGGCAGTATCATCACCTTCCCGGCCAGCAGCTGGCGCTCTTTCATCGCTCGCATCAAGCGGGACGGGTTCGGCAGCAATCGTCAGCCGGAGCCATAACGCCGGCGTGTTAGCCGCGTGCAGCTGACGGCGTAACCCGGGCAGCGGGATATCGCGCACGTGCGCGCCGTCCAGGGCGTGCACGCGCAGCACCGAGTGCGCGTCGCGCAGGTAGTGGCAGACAAAGGAGCCGCCGTAGAAGTGCGCCGCCAGCAGGGTGTCGCTGCTCCCGCTGCCAGCCTAGGCACCCGGTGGCGCACTGGCCGGCAGGCTCCATGATCACGGAGGATACGGCGCGTCATAGCGGGCCGGATCCTCCGTGATCATGGAATGCGCGCCACGCTTCCTAGTACGCTGTACTAGGAATGTCGCCGGATGCGCGTCAGGCCAGGATGCGGAGGGGGAAGCGGATGGAGCACCCGGATGATCTCTGGCCGCCGTTCGGCCCGCAGGCCGCCGGTCATGCCGACCGGGCACACCGGCTGCTGCACGAGCGCGCCCAGTCCGCGCGCCGGCCCGGGCGCGGTCAGCAGGCCCGCGGGCGAGGCCGGATCGCGCCGACGCTGTCACGCGCCGAGATCGTGGACGCGGCCATCGCCATCGCCGACGCGGACGGCGCCGACGCGGTCAGCATGCGGCGGATCGCGCAGGTGCTCCAGGCCGGCACGATGTCGCTGTACTGGCACGTGGCGAACAAGGAGCACCTGCTCGACCTGATGCTGGACGCGCTGATCAGCGAGGTGCTGATCCCTGATCCGCCGGGCGACTGGAGATCGCTCCTGCAGGCCACGGCGCGGGAGAACCGGGCGATGCTGCTGCGGCATAGGTGGGTGATGGACTTCATCGGCGGCCGCCCGCCGCTAGGCCCGAACACGCTGCTTAACCTCGAGCAATTGCTGGCGGCGCTGGAGGATCTGCATCTCGGCACCGCCACGGCGCTGAACATCCTCGGGACGGTGAGCACCTACGTGATGGGCGCCGCGCTCAGGGAGCTGCGCGAGATCCGGGCGCAGCGGGACCTGGAGCGGAGCGGCTTCGACCGGGCGGAGGCAGCCGCGGGCATGGCCGAATGGCACCGGCGGCTGACGGCGGACGGCCGCTTCTCGCACTTCCTGCGGATCGTCGAGGAAAACCTTGATCCGGACGCCGAGGAGACCAGGGACGAGCGGTTCGAGTTCGGCCTGGACTGCGTGCTCGACGGCATTGCGAAGCAGGTCGAGCGGCGAGCCGGGCGGGCGGAGCGGCCAGCCGGGCGGGCGGAGCGGCCAGCCGGCCAGGCGGCCACCGCGGAGCGCCCGGCCCCGGTGACGGAGGGCCAGGCGGCCACCGCGGAGCGCCCGGCCGGCCACCGCGCACCAGTCCGGCGGAGCTGAGTGAGCGCGGACTTCGACCTGGTCATCCGGGCCGCCCGGGCCATCGTCGACGGCTCCGAGACCGCGTGCGGCATCGGCATCAGCAGCGGGCGCATCGCGTCCGTCTGGCCGCTGGCCGAGACCGCAGGTCCGGCGCGTGACTCACCGGCGGGCACAGTCGAGACCGGCCGGGTCAAGTTCGAGACCGGCCGGAGCGCAGCCGATACCGGCCGGGAAGCGCGGGAATCCGGCCCGGGCGTGTTCGAGACCGGCCGGGGAGTGATCGACGCCGGCCGGGACGTGGTGCTGCTGCCGGGCCTGGTCGACACGCACGTGCACGTCTGCGAGCCGGGCAACACCGAGTGGGAGGGATTTGCCTCGGCGACCAGGGCAGCGGCGGCCGGCGGCATCACCACGCTGGTCGACATGCCGGTGGACAGCGTTCCGGCCACGGTCAGCGTCCGCGCTCTCGACGTCAAGCGGCGGGCGGCGCGCGGCCAGTGCGCGGTCGATGTCGGCTTCTGGGGCGGCGTCATCCCCGGCAACGCCGGTGAGCTGGCGGCGCTGCACGGGGCGGGCGTGCTCGGCTTCAAGTGCTTTCTGGCCGACTCGGGGTCAGCCGAGTTCCCGCCGGTCGGCGTGCGCCAGCTGACCGCGGCGCTGCGCCTGCTGCGCGGGCTGGGCGCCCCGCTGCTGGTGCACGCGGAAAGCGCGGAAGCCGCTGCGGCCATCTCGCACCGCGGCGGCCGCGGCTATGCCGACTACCTGGCCGCGCATCCCCGCGGCGTGGAGAACCTGGCGGTCGCCCAGGTCATCGAGGCGGCGCGGGCGACCGGCGGGCGGGCGCACGTCGTGCACCTGTCGAGTTCCGACGCGCTGCCGATGATCGCGTCAGCCCGCGCCGACGGCGTCCGGGTGACCGCCGA
Organism: uncultured Actinomycetes bacterium; assembly: GCA_963786975.1. Classification (GTDB taxonomy): domain Bacteria; phylum Actinomycetota; class Actinomycetes; order Streptosporangiales; family Streptosporangiaceae; genus Palsa-506. Next base: position 288,600 of record CAWBBE010000004.1, read on the forward strand.
GACCTGCCCGCACTACCTGACGCTGACCGCGGAAGAGATCGCCGACGGCGCCACCGCGGCCAAGTGCTCGCCGCCGGTCCGGGAAGCGGCCAACCGCGAGCTGCTCTGGGCCGGCCTGCGGGACAAGGTGCTCGACCTGGTGGTTTCCGATCACTCACCATGCACGGCGACGATGAAGGAACTCGGCACCGGCGACTTCGGCGTCGCCTGGGGCGGCATCTCCTCCCTGCAGCTCAGCCTGCCGCTGGTGTGGACCCAGGCGCGATGGCGAGGGTTCACGCTGGCCGATGTCGCCCGGTGGATGGCGGAGCAGCCGGCTGCGCTGGCCGGGCTGGCCGGCAAGGGCCGGATCGCGCCCGGCTACGACGCGGACTTCTGCCTGCTCGCCCCGGATGAGCCCGCCGTCGTCGACCCGGGCCGGCTGCATCACCGGCACCCGGTCACGCCATATGACGGGCACCCGCTGACCGGCGTGGTCCGCGGCACCATGCTGCGCGGCAAGCCGCTGGCCCGGGGCGGCCGCTAGGGCGCCTGCTGACCAGGCCGGCCGGGTAGGGGCCCGGGACAGCCGCCGGGCCGCGGTGCGGAGCGCGAGGAGAGTCCGATGGAAGACCCCGTTAAAAATCTGAATGCCGCCGCCGGGCCGGAGACTGACCTGGCGTCGCGGTGGCTGGGCGGCAGCGTGCTCGCGGCCAGCGACGAGTCGTTCGGGGAGAAGGAAAACCTGCTGAACCCGGCGCCGGCCGCGTTCGAGCCGGGGCATTACGGGCCCCGCGGTGAGATCGTCGACGGCTGGGAGACCAGGCGGCGGCGCGCGCCCGGGCACGACTGGGCGATCATCCGCCTCGGCGCGCCGGGGGTGATCACCTCGGCGGAGATCGACACCAGCTTCTTCACCGGGAACCATCCCGAGTCCTGCCTGGTCGAGGCCGGCGGCTGGGAGGGATACCCGGGTCCGGCCGAGCTAGCCGCGTCCGCCGCCGGCTGGGTGCCGATCGCGCCCCGGTCGGCGCTGGCCGCCGATACCCGCAATGTGCTCCCGGTGCGTGATCGCCATCGGTACACGCACCTGCGGCTGTCGGTATTCCCGGACGGTGGCGTGGCCCGGCTGCGGGCGTGCGGCCATGTCGTGCCCGACCCCCGCGAGCTCGACGGGCTGACGATTGACCTGGCCAGCCAGCGGCACGGCGGCGCGGTACTGGCCAGCAGCGACGACTTCTACACCTCGGCGGGGCTGCTGATCCGGCCGGACACGGCGCGGTCGATGGGCGAGGGCTGGGAAACCCGGCGGCGGCGGGACGGCGGGCACGACTTCGCGGTGCTCCGGCTGGCGTTCGGCGGCCAGGTCAGCCAGCTGATAGTGGACACCGCGCATTTCAGGTACAACGCGTCCGCGGAGATCGCGGTGCATGCCTATGCCGGGCCCGGGCCGGCTCCGGCGGCGGACTCCGCGGCCTGGAAGCCGCTGCTCGGCCGGACCAGGCTGCAGCCGGACACCCGGCATGTGCTGGCCGTCCCGCCGCCGGCCGACGGCCAGCCGGTCACGTCGATCCGGCTGGACGCGTTCCCGGACGGCGGCATCTCCCGGCTGCGGGTGATCGGCCGGATCAGCCCGGCAGCCCGCCTCGACGCCGGGTACCGGTGGTTCAACTCGCTGCCCGCCAGCCAGGCCGGGGAATGCCTTTCCGCCGCCGGGCTGCCGGATGACCTGGCCTCATCGGTGCCAGGCCTGCGGCCGCTCGGCACAGGCTGGGCCGATGAGCTGCGCCGCGGCGCGGGCTCGCTGGACAGCGCCGGGGCACTCGGCGGGGCGGGCCCAGGCGGCGCGACACTGGCCGGGGCGATTGGCGTGATCGCCGCGATGCTGGCCGGCCCCGGCCGGCCGGCCCGCCGTAAGAAGATCATTCCGGGTTCGCGGACGGACGGGCCGAGTACGGCTGCTCAGGCCAGAACGGCCATTCCTCGAAGGCGACGCATCGTCCGTCCGGCGCGAACCGGACGATCCACAGATCGCGGTACTCCTGCTGCACCGGATCCCCGTACCAGACCTCGACCCGCAGCACGGCGACGTCGCCATCGGCCGCGACCAGCTCGCATTCCATCCGGAACACCTCGTCCGGCCCGGCGCGTTCGGCCTCCCACCGGCGCCCGATCGCCGGGAGCCCGGCCACCGGCTCTTCATAGGGTGCCGTCCGGTAGGTCGCGTCTGGCGTGAAGAGGCCGGCCAGCGCGTCCGTTCCTGGCGTGCGCCAGGCGCGCTCATACGCGGCAACCCAGCTCATGACCTGATCCGCGTCCATGCCCGGCTACCTTACGAGCCGCCGCCGGCCGCGGACAAGTTCCGCTTCCCGGCCAGCTGCGGCCGCCAGTCGTGGTAAGCGGGCAGGTCAGCGTCTTGATAGCGACCGAACTGGCGATAATCAGAGCAGCCGGCCGCTGGATGGTGTTTGATGAGGCTGGTTGCAGCCGGAAGACTTTTTTTCGTGCACACGTGACAACGTCTGCCGCATCGGCAGCGGGCTACCGGGAACAACGGCAGGCCGGCCTTCAGTTAAAGTGGCACGTTGCCGCGGGCAACCCGGGATCCTCATCCGTGGAACCCGGAGATCATTCAAGTAGGAGAGAGTACATGCCTCAGGGCACCGTGAAGTGGTTCAATGCCGACAAGGGCTATGGTTTCATCGCCCCCGACGATGGCACCGCTGACGTCTTTGTTCACCACTCCGCGATCCAGGCTGACGGTTTCCGCAGTCTTCAGGAGAACCAGCGCGTCGAGTTCACCGCCGGCCAGGGCGCGAAGGGCCCGCAGGCTGAGCAGGTCCGCCCGCTCTGATCTACCCGGCCGCACAAGAATGGCGGCCCGCCCCGTGCGGGCCGCCATAACCGAGCGCGGGTGACCCGGGCCGGGTCACCCGCGCTCGGCAATCTGCCCGCGCTGGCCAGCCGCTCGGTCAGCTGTTACCGGCCGCGGGCGGGTAAGGCCCTGGCCTTGGCCCGGTTGCCGCATGCGGCCATCGGGCACCAGGAGCGTGACTTGTTCCGGGAATGGTCGTAGTAAGCCCACCGGCAATCGGGATCGCGGCTTATCTTCAGCCGTTCCCGGGTGCCGTTGACCACCGCCTCCGCTACCGCCCCTAGCCGCGAGGCGAACACGGTGTCGGCGGTGCCCCTGCTGACCGGCATCAGGCCGGCCGGCCACCGTCCAGGTCCAGGACGAGCGGCAGCCGCCGGCCGAGCCGCGCTCGGGCCGACTGGCCGGGCGCGGCGATTCCGCGAAAGTCCGGTGGCCGGGCATGCACCCCGGACGCCATCGCGGCAAGCTGCGGCGATCAGCCATCATGTCCGTAATTGTTCTATTCGCAAGGTTTATACCGCATTGCGAAAATAGTTACGGCACATGGTTATAAATCTACAGCAGCTACCTATAGCAGGCTATTACCACAGCTTTTCTTACATTCACCCTCCGTCGGCTTTAATATGCCCGGCAGCTCCCGTGAAATTGCACGCAAGGGACCTCGGCCGTGCTATATATCCGTCGTATCGCTGCTGCCCCGTATTGCGAGGAGGGGGCATTGTGTCGGCAAAAGCGACTGCTGCGGGTGCTGGAACTGCCAGGCTGCGAGCTGAGGCAGCGTGACCAGCATGCCGCCTGGCGCCGCACGGCAGGCCAGGCACCGCGCCCCGCCGCGGCGGAGCCGGCCGGACGGCATTCCCGGTCAGCTGACCGGTCCCGCATTGCGGGTGCTGATCGGCGCCTCTGTCTACCGCGAGCCTGCCGGGCGCAATGCGTTGCTGTTCCAGATCGGCCAGCCGGACGCGGCCGGGGTAGCTGTCCCCGTTGAGCCTGCCACATTCCTGCCTGCCCAGGTGCCGCCCGCCCCGGCTGCGCATGGCATGACGGGGACCAGCCAAGGTGCGGCCGAGGGCTCCGGTGCGGCCGAGGGCTCCGGTGCGGCCGAGGGCTCCGGTGCGGCCGAGGGCTCCGGTGCGGCCGAGGGCTCCGGTGCGGCCGAGGGCTCCGGTGCGCCTGGGTCAGGTGTGGCTGAAGGCCCCGTCCCGCCTTTCCACGCCCCGGCCGGCCTGGCCGGCCTGATCTCCGAGTGCGAGCAGGCCGGGATGCTGGAGGCGCACCGGCTCGTCGCCGGAACCGGGCCAGCGGGCATAGACGTCGCGGCCGTCTTCGTCGACCGGCAGATCGCCGGCGCGCTGCATCGCGACCTGGCCGCCGCGCGCAGAAGCGACGAGATCATCAGCGCGCACCGCCGCGCTGCGGAGTACTGGCAATGGCGGGCCACCGCCTGGCCACAGGACCGGCAAGCGGATCTGCACGACCTGCTGGAAGCCCGCTATCACTTACGCGAAGCGGGCGATAACGCCCGGGCCGGGGTCATCACCGAGATGGTGTGCGCGCAACTGCACGCCTGGGGCGAGCTTGATCACGAGGCTGCCCTGGTCCAGGAGACACTCGCCTGGCTGCCGCCGGACTCGCCACTGCGGGCCGGGTGGATTCATGAGATCGGCAAGATCGCTCAGACCAGGGGAAACCTGATCGAGGCGGAATTCCGCTACCAGCAGTCGCTGGAGATGTTCGCTGATGCCGGGGATACCGAAGCGGCATCCCGCAGTCAGCACCGGCTGGGCATCCTGGCCCAGGCGAGGGGCGACTATGCCGAGGCGGAGCGCTGCTACCAGCGGTCTCGTGACCTGACCGGGAAGCACGCGCCTGCCGATCCCGGCCCGGCCCGGGATGCCGGCCCGACTGGCGACGCCACGCTGCCGGCGGATGCCGCACGGTCGGACTCCGAATGGCTGGATGCCGCACGGTCGGACTCCGAATGGCTGGATGCCGCACGGTCGGACTCCGAATGGCTGGATGTTGCTGCCTCCGGCTATGCGCGGCCAGGCACGGGACTGCCGGGTGACGGCGTTTCCGGCAGCAGACGGCCACGCATCGGCCTGCTGAGCCTGCTGAGTTCCGTGCTGGCCATCGCCACCGGGCTGGTGGGATTATCCGCGGCGGGCATCATCCGGATGCCGCCGCAGAACGCCCGCGGCGCGCCTGCCCGCGCCGCCTCAGGCCACCCTGCCGCCGCTGCGGTGGTCCGGCGCCAGGCCGCCGAATGGCTGGCCGGCCAGGTCAGCCGGAGCGCGATCGTGTCCTGCGATCCGGCGATGTGCAACGCGCTGCGTGCCGCGGGCATGCCGGCCGCGAACCTGCTCACGCTGGGGCCGTCGGCCGAGGATCCGCTCGGATCTGACGTGGTGGTAGCGACAGCGGCCCTGCGTAGCTTGTTCGGCAGCCGCCTGGCCAGCGTGTATGCGCCGGCCGTGGTGGCTGCCTTCGGCCTCGGCAAGACCCGCATCCAGATCCGGGTCGTCGCGCCCGACGGCACGGTCGCCTACCGGAATGCCCTGCGCACCGACCTGCTGGCCCGCAAGGCGGCCGGCGCTCAGCTGGTGCGTAACAAGGAGATCCTGGTCAGCCGCGCCGCCAGGAACCAGCTGGCCGCCGGGCAGGTGGACGCCAGGCTGCTGACCACGCTCGCCGCCGTGGCCCACCAGCACGCGCTGCGCATCATCAGCTTCAGCGACTCGGGGCCGGGCGCCGCCCCCGGAACGCCGCTCCGGTTGGCCGAGATCTCGCCGCGGCGCGGCGCCCTTAGTGCTGCGGCCGGCCATGGCTCCGGCCGTGGCGGCACCGGCGCCAGCGGTAGTCGGCTTGCTGGCAGTCGCCCGGCTAGTCCGGCAGACACCAGGTTCGTCCGCTCCGTGCTGGCTTTCCTGCGCGCGCAGCGGCCGCCTTACCTGGCCGCGACTCTGCGCGCCGTCACGGCCGGCGGCCAGCCCGCGGTGCAGATCGGCTTTGCCGGCCCGAGTCCGCTCGGGCTGCTCAGCGCCGGCGGCGCCAGCACCGATGCCAGTCCCTAACCGGGCCGATTACCCGGGCCAGCGTCAGCGCCAGCCCAGGACAGAGGAAGACAAGGAAAGGAAAGAGGATCTATGACAATGCCCTTAAGGTCCCGGCTGGCGAGGACGCTCGCCGCGCCCGGCCTCGCTCTCGGCCTGTTCTGCTGTACCGTTCCGGCAGCGTCCGCCGCCTCCGCCGCCTCCGCCGTTACCACCGCGCCTGCCGCCCCCGCGGCCTCGGCCGTTACCGCCGGGCGCGCCGCTACCGCGGCCTCGGCCGTTACCTCCGGGCCCTCCGCCGCCTCCGCTGCCGGCGCCGCCTCCGCCAGGCCTGCGCACCATGGCATCGGCTGGCTCAGGCTGGCCCACCTGTCCCCCAACACTCCCCCGGTCGACGTGTACCTGTACTCGTTCGGCAGCTCACACGCGATAATCGTGCTTAAGCACGTCAGCTATGGCACCGTCTCCCCGTACCAGAGCGTGCGGGCCGGCGACTACACGGTCGCCATGCGGTCGGCCGGAGCTGCGGCCGGGTCCAAGCCGGTGCTGTCCACCAGCGTTAACGTAACCGCCGGGGACGCCTACACCGTGGCCGGGATGGGCCCGCTGTCCGGGCTGCGGCTGCAGGTGATGCGGGACCGGCTGACCACCCCGCCCGGGAAGGCGCTGGTGCGGGTCATCCAGGCGTCGCTGCAGCAGCACCGGGTGACCGTGTCCGCCGGGCGGCAGGTGCTGGCAGGCCGGGAGGGGTTCGCGCGGATCAGCTCGTATCAGGTGGTCACGCCAGGCAACTGGACGGTACATGCCGCGGGCCCGACCCAGCAGGCCTCTTCCGCGGTTACGCTCGCGGCCGGCAGCATCCACACGCTCGTCGTCCTCGATCACCCCGGTCACCTGTCGATCACCAGCCTTGAGGACGCCGCTGGCAGCAAGGTCGCCCCGCAGGGCGCGGTCCGGACCGGGCTCGGAGGCACGGCGCCGCGGCCCGGGGCGCCGTTGCTGCCATGGCTGGCCGTGCTGACGGCCGGCCTGGCCCTGGCGCTGGCCGGAGCCGCCTTGCTGCGCAGGCCCGGCCGCCATTCCTGGCGCGCGGCCGCCGTCGTGCGACCGCCTGCGGTGACCCGAGAACGCTGAAATGGGCAGAGTCCGTGGCCGGCCGGCCGCAGCGGCGGCGCTCGCCTGCGGCCTGCTCGCGGCCGGCACCGGTGCGGCCGGCCTGCTCGAGGCTGGCCACACCGGGCGCGGGCCGCTGCTGCCGGGACGGCCGACCGCGATACCGGCGCCGGCCGGCCGCGTTGCCGCTCCGGCGCAGGCAAGCACCCCGGCGCGGACGGATAGCCGGGCACGGGCATCGGCGAGGCGCGCGGCCGCCCGGCCGGTGGCGCTCGTCATCCCGGCCATCGGCCTGCGCACCCGGCTGATCAGGCTCGGTATCACCCGGTCCGGCGGGCTGCAGGTACCTTCGAGCACCGCGGTGGCGGGCTGGTACACCGGCAGCCCGCCGCCCGGGGCCATCGGCCCGGCGGTCATCGCCGGCCATATCGACTCCTACCGCGGTCCCGGCGTGTTCTTCCGGCTCCGCCAGCTGCGCCCGCGGGACCGGGTATACGTGCGGCGCGCCGACGGAACCCTCGCCGTCTTCAAGGTGATCTCGATTCGCGCCTACCCGAAAGCCCATTTCCCGACGGCCGCGGTTTACGGGCCGGTTCCCGGCGCGCAGCTGCGCCTGATCACCTGCGGCGGCGCCTTCGACCAGACCCTGCGCTCGTACCTGAGCAACGTCGTCGTGTCCGCCGTCACGGCCGGCCGGCGCCGCGGCGCCGCGGCCGGCCGGGGCGCCCGGCACCGCCGGGCCACGGGCGCTGCCCGGCAGCCCGAAGCTGGCCGCCGACCGGTCTCACCCTAACCGGGCGCCGGCCGGCCTCCCCGCCCGCCGGGCGGCGACCGGCATGCCTCCTGCGCCGGCGTGTCATGACGCTCTGTTAGCGGGCTCATCCCGCCCCGGAACGTAGGATCGTGCTGCGCCATGACATCGCCATCACATTCAGCTCAGGGGAGGCCCGGTGACGCAGGACACCATCGGCCCGGCCGCGCATGCTCCGCAGGCCGAGATCTACCGTGCGGCCCGGCAGGACAAGCCGTGGGGGCACGAGCTGATCTTCGCCGCCGTGGAGGGCAAATACGTAGGCAAGATCATTTACGTCGAGGCCGGGCACTCGCTGAGCCTGCAGTATCACCGGGAGAAGGAGGAGACGATCAGCGTGCTGTCCGGTGATGCCCTGATGCTGCACGGCCCGGCCGCCGACCAGCTGACCGAGCAGCGCTTCGGCCCGGGCGACACCATCCACCTGCCGCCTGGTGTCCTGCACCGGATCACAGCCATCACTGACGTGACATTCGTGGAGTCATCGACCGCGGCCCGCGGCTGGCGGGAAGACGTCGTCCGGCTTGAGGATGCCTACGGGCGCTCGGGCACCAGCGCGCCCTGAGCCCGGCCCGGCTCCTACCCCGGGTCCCGGCTGACCCGGGTCCCGGCTGACCCGGGTCCCGGCTGACCCGGGGCCCGGCTGACCCGGGTCCTGGCTGACCCGGGGCCGCCGGTCCCGGGCGGATCGGCCGGCCCAGGCCAGGCCCGGCGGCAGCCTAGTCGGCTGGGCCGTCGGCTACCCGGCCCAGGTCCGGCGGGCTGATCCTGAACCTTGCCTCTACCGTGGCCCGGACCGTCTGCTTCACCGGCGACAGGTCGAACGCGAACTCTTCCGGCGAGGCTACCTTCGTCCGCTGCGGCAGCCTGGCGGTGAACCTGGGGATGTGCTCTCCCTGGGTACCCCCGTCAGTCAGCAGCCTGGCGTCGGCCAGCTCGACCAGGCTGGCTACTTCGCTGCCGAGCGCGCCCGCGTAGTCCCTGGCCCGGCGGACCGCGTCGGCCACGGCCGCCGCCCGGGCCCGCCGGTGCACCGCGCTGTCCGGCCGCAGTTCCCACCATGGCCCGCCGACCTCGGTGAGTTCCTGTGCCGCCAGCTGGGCCATCAGCTCGCCGATCCGGTCGAATTCGGTCACCGCCACGGTCTGCCGCACCACGCCCACGTAGCCAGCCACGTGGGACGGCGCCTTAGAGCTGTTGAGCTGAGGGCTTACCCGCAGTCCCGGCGTCTCGACCCGGTCGATCGCATCAGGGAAGCTGCCCAGGATCTTATCGACGGTGGCAGCCCGGTCCTCGAGCAGCTGCATAGCGCGCGCCCGCTCGGCGTCCCGGGCGACGGTGCTCACCTCAAGCCGCGCGATCTCCGGGTCGACCTCCAGGATGACCTCGCCGCGTACGGATATCAGGGGTTGCTCTGCCATATGCACTCCACGGTTCGGGTAGGACGCTACCGTGCCCGGGCGGCTAGCGCCCGTTCAAGCGGAACATCTTGCCTGCTGGTACTGTTCACACGAGAGCGGCACATGTTGCCGCCACTCCCGCGGGCGAGTTGCCCGCGTGGTCGCTTCTGTGAGCAGTTCGCTTCCCGGCGGGCCCGATGGTCCGCCGCCGTCGCCGAGATCTCCTCCCGCTACGCGGCCCCGAACTGCTGATGGAGTTCATTCATGCCCCATAGTCCTGATCGTCATGCGGTCACCCCGCGCCGCGGTGCGGCCGATTCGGGCCGCGCTGCGCCCGGCTCGCGCCGCCGCGGCAGCCCGCCCCGCCGCCGGGGCGGTGATGCCGCGAGGAACGGCCCGGCCGTCCGGCGCGACAACCGGCTCGCCGTCCGCCGCGATGACCAGGCCACCGAGCTCGACCGCGCGCTGACGGCCGCGCTGGCAGTGCCGCAACCCGAGCCGACGACCTTCCGCGAGCTCGGCCTGGCCGGCCAGCTGGTCGAAGCGCTGGCCGCACGCGGCATCGAGATGCCGTTCGCCATCCAGGCCCGGGCCCTGCCGGACGCGCTGGCGGGCCGCGATGTGCTCGGCCGCGCGCAGACCGGCTCCGGCAAGACGCTGGCCTTCGGCCTGCCGATGCTCACCCGGCTGGCCGGCCCGGCGGGCCGGCAGCACGACAAGGCCCCGCGCGGTCTCGTCCTGGTGCCGACCCGCGAGCTCGCCAAGCAGGTGGCCGATGTGCTGTCGCCGCTTGGCCGGGCCCTGGGCGTCAGCGTCACCACGGTTTACGGCGGCGCCCCGATCGGCCGCCAGATCGACGCGATCCGGCGCGGCGTCGACATCGTGGTAGCCACCCCCGGCCGGCTGATCGACCTGATGGAGCGGCGGGCGGTGACCCTCGCCGAGGTGGACATCACGGTGCTCGACGAGGCCGACCACATGGCCGATCTCGGCTTCCTGCCCGCGGTGACCCGGATTCTCGACGCCACCCCGGCCGGCCGCCAGCGGATGTTGTTCTCGGCGACTCTCGACCGCGGTGTCGCCCAGCTGGTGCATGCCTATCTCAGCGACCCGGCCGTGCACGCGGTGGCTCCCGAGGTGCCCGAAGGCGGCCCGGCCGAGCATCGCGTGCTGGTGCTCTCCGCGCAGGACAAGGTGCCGGTGGCGGCGGAGATCGCCAGCCGCGGCCCGCACGCTTTTCTTTGTCCGCACCAAGCACGGCGCGGACCGGCTCGCCAAGCAGTTCCGCCGGACCGGCGTCGATGCCGTCGCCATCCACGGGAACCTGAACCAGAACCAGCGGCAGCGGGCGCTGGATGCGTTCGCGGCCGGCCAGCCAAGGGTCCTGGTCGCCACCGATGTTGCCGCCCGCGGCATCCACGTTGACGACGTGGAGCTCGTCGTCCACTTCGACCCGCCCAACGATCACAAGGACTACCTGCACCGGTCCGGGCGCACCGCGCGGGCCGGCGCGACCGGAATGGTGGTGGCGCTGGTCGACCACGCGCAGGCGCGCGACGTCGGCCGCATGCACGACGCGGCCGGGCTGACCGCCACCAGGAACGACGTGCAGGCCGGACACGACGTGGTGCGGCAGATAGCCACCTCGGGAACGCCGTTCCAGCCTGCCGCGGTCCCGTCCCGTCCGCCGGCCGCGCCGCAGCAGAGCCCGCGCCGCACCGGCCGGTCCGGCGCGGGCCGGTCCGGCGCGGGCCGGTCCGGCGCGGGACGGTCCGGTACCAGCCGGCCGGGCGCACGCAGCTACGGCGCTGGCCAGCCCGGTACGAGTTTTTCCGGGGCCGGCCGCAGCCCGCGGCGGGGCGACCAGCCGCGTCAGGCTGGCCGGCCCTAGCCGCCGCCCGCGGTATCCGCCGCCCCCCGCGCATCGGCAGCACGCGGCCGGAACAGCTCAAGCGTGACCCCGAAGTAGCGGTCCGCCCGGACCGCTACGCTTCCTGCTCGGTCGGCCGGACCATCAGCTCGTTGATGATCACGCGCTGCGGTCTGGTCACGATGAACCCGATGATCTCGGCGATGTCGGCGGCCTGCAGCCGCTTGATGTCGCCGAATCGCCGGTTCATCTGATCGAGCACCTCGGGCCGGTTATGGCCGGCCAGCTCGGTCTCGGTCACGCCGGGCTCCACCACCGAGACCCGGACATGCCGGGCGGCCACCTCCTGCCGCAGCCCTTCGCTGAACGCCCCGACCCCGAACTTGGTCGCGTTGTAAGCGGCGCTGCCGTTGCGGGCGATCCGCCCGGCCACCGAGCTGATGTTGACCAAGTCGGCGACTTCCCGCGGACTGTCCTTCGCGGCGCTGAGCAGGTGCGGCAGCGCGGCGTGCGCGCAGTACATCAGCCCGAGCAGGTTGACATCGACCATCCGGCGCCACTCGTCCAGCGACGCGCCGACGACCGGACCGAGCAGCATCAGCCCGGCGTTGTTGATCAGCGTGTCCAGCCGGCCGAGCTCGGCCACGGTGCGCTCGACCAGCTGGCGGGCCTGGTCCTCATCGCTGACGTCGGCCGGGATCACCGCGGCAGTGCCGCCCCCGGCCCGGATCCGCGCCGCGAGATCATCCAGCCGGTCGGCCCGGCGCGCGGCGAGCGCCACCGCGGCCCCGTGCCGGGCGAGCTCAACCGCGGTGGTCACGCCGATCCCGCTTGAGGCACCGGTAACCAGCGCAACCGTCCCATCCAGCCGATCAGGCATCGAACCTCCCGTCACGCTGGCGCCACCGCGCTCGCGGCGCGCCTTCCGCCGAGCCTATGGCGGCGGCCCGCCACGGCCGCGCGAGGGCCGGCCGTCCCCGCCGCCCCACACGCGCGAGGACCAGGCGTCCCGCCGCATCACACGCGCGAGGACCAGCCTCATCCGTCACAACTGAGGAACGGGCTCGTTTAGTGGTTAATATTTGTCCGGCAATAACCAGACAAATATTAACCACTAAACTGATCTTGTGACTGGGGCGGCGTATAGCGCGTCCGGAATGCTTATGGCTGCGCCCTGGCGAGACCATTCACGGCGTGATATTGCCAGCCGAACGCAAGCGGGGTCATTGCAGTCAGGTCGATGGCCGGCTCGACCGTCGAGTACGACTGCACGTTGTCGGCGAAGACCGCATGATGACCGCGGAATGCCGAGTACGGCACGTTGCCGGGCCCGCGGGCCACGCAGCGCCGCATGTTGGGCACGGTCCCGGTTGCCGCGAACGAATTCGGTCCCTCTACCGCCGCGCCCGCCAGCACCGGCGGCTTCCCGTTATGCGAGCCCGCCAGGTTCGCGATCTGATGCTGCAGGCAATCGGGGAAGACCGTGCCGTCGCCCACGATCAGCGAGACGCCCCAGGCGTTGGCGCCGAGGATGTCGTCCAGCCAGCGCTGCGCCCAGGCCGCGAAGACCGGCCGGTGCACCAGCGCATCATAGGAGTTCGCCATCACCGACAGCCCGGCACCATGCGCGGTCGTATCCCACTGGTCCCAGGCGAACCCGAAGCCGAACGGATCCTTCGCGGCGATCCCGATCGCCTTCCTGAGCTGATCGCGCAGATTCCCCAGCAGCTCCGCCCGGGTGACTGACAGCCCGCTGACATGCTGATTCTTGATGGCGATGTCGAGCTCGTAGTCGGCCAGAGCGCTGACGTCGTACAGGTTGAGCGTGTCAGACAACGCGCTCGGGCCGTGTATCCACGCCTTGGCCCAGGCGGCCGCGTCGCGCAGGTAGGCGGCCGCAGACCGGACCGGCAGGCCGGCTGGCAAGTCGCCCGGGCTGCCCGCGGATTTCAGCGCAAGCGCAAGCTCGGTGGCGCCCAGCATCATGTCATCGCGCCACGTTGTCTCCGGGTAGAAGTCATAGGGCGCGACGGTGAGCAGCCTGCCCTTCCAGTGCGGGCTGGCCAGCGCGTAGACGGTTTCCGCCGACCGCAGGCAGCGGGCTGCGTAGGCAGGATCGGTGCCGCGGTAAACGCGGTAGCAGAGCGCGAAGTCGGCGGCCAGCCGCCCGGCCAGGTTGGGGCTGATCGGCGCGCCTGGCTTGGCTGCCCTGAAGACGGGCGGATGCCGGATATACACGTAACGCGGATTCGATCCTTTGTAATGATCATCTGCCTGCGGCAGCCGCCAGATATCGTGATCACCGAAGTAATAGTTGTTTGCCTCGCCGGTGCCGACCTGGTAGTAAAGCGTCTTCGTCCGCTCATTCCACATGCGCTGCAGGAAGTCGAGACCGAATCGTGCCTCGCCGCCGAAATTGGTCCGCGCGGTCCGGCCCAGCTGGCCGGGGAATGTCACGATGCCCTGCAGCAAGGCTGCCACGGTGTAACTCGTGGTCTCCACGAAATGCAGATTGTCGCCGGCGTCGAACCAGCCGCCCGATGCGTTGATGGTCACGCCGGTGGCGTACCTGGCCAGGCTGCCCTTGAAGTTGCCGTTGTCGTCGACGTGCGGTGTCCGGTAGGTCTTGGCGCGTTCGCTGTTGAGATCACCGGGCGCGGTCCGCAGCGGGGTACGGATGAAGTCGGGGCCGTCACGCTGATCGCGGTAGAACGAGCGCGCGTTGGCCAGCAGCCGCGCGTAGAGCCGGCCGGGCGGGGCGATCTCGAACCAGGGCGACGCGACCGCCGGGTGCCCGGCCAGGCCGATCCGGTATCGTCCGGCGGCCCGCACCGCGGAGAACCGGACCGCCCACACCTGCGAGTACCGCCTGCTCCACGAACCAAGATCGTGGCTGGCGACCCCGGACGCGACGATCGCGCAGGTTCCGGCTCGCACCAGCACCCAGCGCGGCCCGGTACCCCGCGCACTCGCGGCCCGCCGCGGCGCCGGCGGCCGCCCGGGCCCGCCAGCCGGGCGCTGCCGTCCGGGGCGCCGCGCTCCGGCGGCCGGCCGGGCCGCCGTCATGATCTCGGCCAGCTTCGGCGCGGCGGCCGGATAGCCGACCTGGTCGACCCGGATCACCGCGGCCGGTGGCCGGGCTGCCGGCTGCGCGGACCGGGTCACCAGGGCGCTGGCCGGACTGGGCTGGCGGCAGACCCGGCGAGCGCTGCTCCGGGTTATCCCGGCCTGGTTCAGCACGCTGCCCGCCGCCGGAACCGCCGTGACGCCCAGGCTCGATGAGTTCGAGCCGGGGGTGGCATCAGCACCTGACGAGAAAGCCGGGTTCGCGCTCCCGGCAAGGTATCTGCCCGATGAGGCGCTCGCGGCCGGCGTGACGCCTGACACCGCGCCCGCGGCTGCCATCACCAGCGTGGCCGCGCATGCCCCGGCGCGACAATAGGCCGGCCGGCCGCTGCCAGCCCGGCCGACGACCGCCCGGCCGCCCGCATGCAGCCAGCCCCGAATCATGTGCTTGCCTCGGCGCTGATCGCCCATTAGCAAAGGCTAGTTCAGGACGATCATCGCCACAATGAACAAAAGGCACCGCAGAGTTCCCCAGCCTCACGCAATTCCGCCGCCTGGCGGACGACTGCCGCCGCGGCCCGGCGGGCAGGCGGCCGAGCGGGCTGGCACGGCTGCCCGGCCGCGGCCCGGCGGGCTGGCACGGCTGCCCGGCCGCGGCCCGGCGGGCTGGCACGGCTGCCCGGCGGCGGGCCCGGCGGGCAGGCGGGCGCGGCCTGCGGCGCTAGCTGGCTGGCGCCCGGCTGGGTCGCCGCGCGCCTTCCCGCGGGCCTGGCTGCCAGGCCACGCCGTCCGCGTCTCCCGCTACCCTGATCAGCACTCCGGCCCAGGTGCGGAACGGCCGCCAGGGTTCGGCCAGCCGGCGGATCGCATCGTCGCCGGGGATATCCGGTAGCTGGTAGTAGTGCCGCAGGTAGGACGGCAGCCGAGGCTCTCCGAGCGTCAGCGCGTCGCTGACGCCCACCGCGCGCAACAGGATCAGGCCTGCGTAGACCGGCCCGATCCCAGGGATAGCCCGGAGCCGGGCCAGCGCGCTCTCTGGCTCCAGTGCCGCGAGGCGGCCCGGATCCAGCTCGCCGCCGAGTGCCCGCTCGGCGACGCCCCGCAGGCGGGCAACCCGTGCGGGTTCCATTCCGGGGAAGGCCGCCAGCAGGCGCAGTCGTTCCGGCAGCGGGAAGGCGTACTCGGTCTGGCCTGCCAGCTCGAACGGGCGCCCCAGTTCCGCCGACAGCCGACGGCGTAGTGCCGTCGCCTGCGTGCGGTGCCGCCGCTGCGCGATGATCCCCCACGCTGCCGCCTCATACGGGGAGTGGAACAGCACCGGGCGCAACCCGGCATGGCGCGCCTGCAGCGCTCCGAGCACGGGATCCTTGTGGCCGGCCTCGATCCAGCCGTCGGCCGGCCGGTCGACGGAGAGGATGCGGCGCACCTGGTCGGCGGCCGGCGACGGATCAGGAACGCCACTGATCTCGATCAGCAGGCTGCCGCCACGTTCTTGCCTGAGGACGGCTCCGGCCTGGTGCTCCATGTCGTCGGTGACGAAGGCGAGGCGCATCAGGTGCTCGTCCGGCTTGGGCCGGCCGGTGTTCGGGCCGAACCCGAAGGCCGCTGCCGCGTCCAGCGAGAACGGGCCGTCAACGTGCAATCGCATGTGCTGGGGCGCTGGATCCGGCTGCGGTTCCTGCATCACGGGCTCCCATCCGGCCAGTCGATCAGACGGGCGGAGCGCAAGCGTGCAAACTCCCATCCGAACGCCACCGCCCGAGGTCACGCCTGAGGTATAGCAGCCGCTGCCGACACTTCCGGCCAGCCGCACCGATCGAGGTCCGGCCGCCGGCACCGAGATCCAGGTCCGCCGCCCGACGGCGTCCGGGACCGCTGGCAACGCGACAGGCAATGCGGCGGGGCAACGCGGCACGGGCAACGCGGCGGGCAACGCGGGGGGAACGCCGCAGGATACCGCCGGGCCAGGAGTCTTGATCCGGTACCGCCATGAGAGCGTTGGCTGGTAGCTGGCCGGCGACTACGAGGGCGGTTCAATCACGATGCGATACGCGGCTTTGCTCAGGGGAATCAACGTCGGCGGGCGCAAGAAAGTCCCGATGGCGGCGCTGCGCGAACTCCTGGGCAGTCTGGGCTATGCGGACGTGACCACCCACCTGCAGAGCGGTAACGCCGTCTTCAGCGCGCCCGGGCAGTCTCCGCAAACGCTAGCGCGGGCCATCGCGGAGGGCATCGCCGGCCAGTTCGGCATGGACGTAAAGGTCGTCATCAGGACCCATGGCGAACTCGCCGACGTGATCCGGCGCAGCCCGCTGCCGGACGGCCCGGAGAACCCGTCCCGGTTCTTCGTCGCGTTCTTGTCGGCTGCGCCCGAGGCGGACGCGACCGAGGCGATGCAGGCGATGTCCTTCGACCCTGACCAGATCTGGATCAGCGGGGCCGAGGCGTTCTTCTGGTGCCCGGCCGGGGCCGCGGACACCAAGCTCACCAACAACTTCGTGGAGAAACGGCTCAAGGTGACCGCGACGTCGCGCAACTGGAACACGGTGCTCAAGCTGGCGGAACTGACCAGTGGCTGACGAGACCAGTGGCTGAGGAGACCAATGGCTGAGGAGCCGGCCGCAGGCAGGCCAGCCCCAGGGCGGGTGTCCGGCCAGTGCGATCCGCGGTTCGCGGCGGTGCAGGAGGAGTTCGCGGCCAATTTCGCCGATCGCGGCGAGACCGGCGGCGGGGTCTGCGTCGTGGTGGACGGGACCGTCGTCGCCGAACTGTGGGGCGGCCGGGCGGACGCTGCGGGCAGCCGGCCCTGGCAGCGGGACACCCTGGTCAACGTGTTCTCCGTGGGCAAGGGAATGATGGCGGCGTGCACGGCCCGGCTGACCGGCCAGGGCAGGCTGGACCCGGACGTCCCGGTCGCCAGGTACTGGCCGGAGTTCGGCGCGGCAGGGAAGAACCGGATCACTGTCCGGCAGTTACTGAGTCACCAGGCCGGACTGCCCGCGGTCCGGGACCGGCTGCCCGAAGGCAGCCAGTTCGACTGGGCCGCCATGACTGCCGCGGTGGCGGCGCAGCCGCCTTGGTGGCCGCCGGGATCGGCGCACGGGTATCACGTCAATACCTTCGGCTTCCTGGCCGGCGAGCTGATCAGGCGGGTGACCGGCCAGACCGCCGGCGGCCTGTTGCGCGCGGAGGTGGCCGGGCCGCTCGATGCGGACGTTCACATCGGACTGCCGCCCCGGGAGCATCACCGGGTGGCCGATTTCCAATGGCTAGGCCAGTCGCCCGTTGGCCCCGTTTCAGCTGATCTTCCTGATGCCCAGCTGATGACCTGGCTGGCCTACGCGAATCCGGCCGGCCTGTCCGGATTCGGCTTGGTCAACACCGAGCAGTGGCGGGCCGGTGAGGTCCCGTCGGCCAATGCGCACGCGACGGCGGCCGGCGTGGCGCGGGTGTACGCCGCACTGGCGGGCGGCGGCGTGGCCGGCGGCGCCCGGGTGGTCGAAGCCGGCCCGCTTGCCGCGGCCACTGCCGAGCAGGTATACGGCGATGACCTGGTGCTGCGGCGGCCGTCCAGGTTCGGGCTCGGCTTCCAGCTGACGCATCCGGAGCGGCCGTTCGGGCCCGGCGGCCGGGCGTTCGGCCATTTCGGCGCGGGCGGGTCGGTTGGCTTCTGTGACCCGGACGCCGGGCTCGCGTTCGGGTACGTGACCAGCCAGATGGGCCCGCGCTGGCAGAACCCGAGGAACCGGGCGCTGATCGACGCCGTGTACGCGTCGCTGTGAGCCGCGGCCCGGCGGCTAGTCGTCGCCGGCCCGGCGCAGCCGCTTGACCTGAGCGCGGCGCTGCTTGTCCGCGAGCCGGCGCTCGCGTGCCGCCCGGCTCGGCCTGGTCGGGCAGCGCCGGCGCGGCGGCGGGGCGGTCGCCTCGGTCAGCAGCGCCGACATCCGGCCCGCCGCCGCCTGCCGGTTGCGGAGCTGGGAGCGGTGCTCGGACGCGGTCACCGTCACGACGCCGTTCACCAGGCGGCCAGCCAGCGCCTGAACCGCCCGCTCCTTGAGCGCGGGCGGAAGCGCGTCCGACCCGGCGAGATCATAGGACAGCTCGACCCGGCTCTCCGTCGTGTTCACCGACTGGCCGCCCGGGCCCGGCGAACGGGAAAACCGCCAGGAAAGGTCATCCGGCGGGATCGCCGCCCCGCGGACGCTGACCGCGAAGCTGTCGCCGCTCACCGGGCCGTCCCGCCGTCGTGCGCCATGCTTCCTGCCTACCACGCCAGCCGCCTGCTGGAGATCCGCTGGGTCCGGCGCGGGCGGCCGGTACACCATTGCCCAGACAGCAAACCGGGCCGCGCACCGGCCCGATGAGCGATCCCGCTCGGGTGGCCGCCAGCGCCAGCCAGGTGCGCCGGCTGGCTGGCGGCGGCTGGCTGGCGGCGGCTGGTTAGCGGCTCAGCGGGCTGCGGTCCTGGCCCGCAGCATCGGCAGCGCTAGCGGGACGACGGCGACGATGGCGCAGATGAGCCCGAGGAAGGCACCGAAGCCCCAGCCCACCGAGATGTTGACGAAGCCGTCTCCCGTTCCCGGCTTGAACAGGAAAGCGAGGAGCACCAGGAGCAGGTTGATGCCGGTAAGGCCCAGCAAGAGCCGCGCCGGGCTGACCGGCAGGTTAAACGGCAGCGACTGGAACCCGGCCTGGAGAATCAGGAATGCCACCACCGCCAGGGCAATGATGAAGACGATCCACAGGTAGCCGTGCCCGGTGGTGCCGCTTGCCGAAGCGCTGATCGGACCGGCGCTGACCGTGTACCACGGCAGGAACAGCGAGATCAGCAGCAGCAGCGAGGCAACGCCGACAATCTGGTCATCTCGTGACCAGCGCTTGGCGTCGAAGCTGAATACCGGGGCAGTTGCCGCCGCTGACGTCCCGCTTGCTCCAGCGGCATGCTGAGGGCCAGTTCCGTGGCCTGCGTTGCCGGGCTGCCGTGCTCCGCAATTGGAGCACGCAGCCGACCCTGCGGCGACGTTGCTGCCGCACTGCGAGCAGATCATGTTTGTCCGCCTCTCGAATTGGCCGGAGCCGCGCTCCGTGCCGTCCCGTCAACCCTTGCTGCCTGTCGCCACCGCCCACAGCTGTGTTGGCGAGCACTCGGCAGGCGCCGTAGCGGGAAACAGCGCCGCGGCAATCTTCGCCGGTCAGTGCAAATCTTTCGATAGCGCCACCCCTAGCATCAGCCCTAGTTTTGGCCCCAGTTATCGCTGTCGGAGTCTGGCTATGTCCTCAGGCCTGAGGTAGCGACCGTGGTTCGTCGCCTGCGGCGCCGCGGCGTCCGGATGGTCGCCGAGGCATTCGGCCAGGGCACGGCGGGAGCGAATCCCGAGCTTGGTGAAGATATTGCTGAGGTGAAACTCGATTCCCTTGATGCTGACGTACAACTCTGCCGCGGCTTCCCGGTTAGAGCGGCCCGCGGCGACGAGCTGCGCCACGGCCAGTTCGCTGGCGGTCAGGCCGAGCGATCCCTGGCCAAGCGATTCCCGGGGGGATGAGCCATGGCCGGTGGCGGCCAGGCTGGCTGCGGCGTGGCTGGCTGTTTCATGGCGTGCCGTTGCATCGCTGGCCGTTGCATGGCCGGCTGTTGCATGGCTGGCGGCGGAATGATTGACGCCGGGCCTGATCTGGACGCCGCATGCGGCGAGCTCCTGGTCGCATGCCGACACATACGGCCGCGCGCCCAGCCGGGCCAGCCGCCCGCGGGCCGAGCGGAGCCGGGCGATAGCCTCCGCCCGCCGCGCCGTCTGGCGAAGCAGCCTGGCCTCGGCCAGTTCGAGCTGGGCGAGCAGCAACGGGCGGTCCGCCCGGCGTGCGTACTCCCAGGCGGCGGAGAAAACCTGTGCCGATCTCGCGGAGTCGCCGCGGCTCGCGGCCAGCTCGCCGTGCAGCCGGGCTGCCGTTATCCGGGCCGGCGATATCAGGGCAGCGGATATCGGGGCACCGGATATCCGGGCAGCGGGTATCCGGGGCGGCGGCAGGCTCGGCGCGGGGACGGATGCGTCGATCTCAGCGAGGGCCGCGCCGGCATCGTCAAGCCGGCCCAGCGCGATGAAGGCATCGGCCTCGAACGGCCGCCAGTCGTGGATACCGAGGCTGCCGAACGCACCGGCACGCCCGGTGCGCCGCACTGCATCCGCGGCCCGGAGCACCTCCTCATGATTGCCTTGAGCCGCGGCCAGACCCGCCCGCGCGGCTGCCCAGGCGGTGATCCCCAGGCCTGAGCCGGCTGCGCGCGCCGCATCGCCTGCCGCGTCTACGTGCGCGGCCGCGACGTCCCACGCACCCCGCCCGGCCGGGACGAGCGAAGCGAACGCGTGCGCGAAGCTGAAGTCGGCGATGCTCCCGGATTGGCCGGCAATCGTGACAGCCTGCTCCGCGTGCCGTGCTGCCTCGTCCCAGCGGCCAAGCCGGTACTCGGCTTCGGCCAGGTATCCCAGGCACCGGCACGGATACCGGATTGCCGCGCCCGAACGGAGCCGCCGGCGGCCAGCGACAGGTCGGTCACCGCAGCCTCGAGATCCTCCAGGATGACCCGCACCATCCCGCGGGCGACTAGGAAATCGGTCTGGCTGAGCGGAACCTCGGCACCGCAGGCCGGCCAGGATTCCAGTCTGGCCAGAGCTTCCTGGCCGCGCTGGGCGTAGGCGAGCGCCAGCGACAGCTCACACAGGGCGTGCTGGCGGCGCGCGAGGTCGGCGGGCCGGGCAGGACCAGCGGGCCGGGCAGGACCAGCGGGCCGGGCAGGACCAGCGGGCCGGGCGCCGGCCCCGGCGGCCGCGCGCTCCCCCCATTCAACCGCCTCGCTGAGCAGCCCTGAGTTCAGGCAGCAGGCCAGCAGGCCGGTGGCGGCCTGGGCACCGGCCTGCGGGTCGAGCGCCGGGTCATGAGCCTGCCAGGCATCGGCGAGCATCGCTTCCGCGCTGGCCAGCCTGCCCGCAAGCAGATCGAGCTGGCCGAGGATCACGCTGCGCCGCGGGCTGGGTGCGGTCTCGGCAACCCGCGGGGCGAGCGCCTCGGCCTCGGCTACCGCGCCACAGCTGAGCAGGACGTCCGCGGCATCCAGGATCAGCCGGGCAGAATCGGCCGGCCTCGGGCTGAGGACCGAGGCATGCGCCAGCCAGGTTGCCGCCTGCATCAGCTGGGCCCGGCAGGCAACGCCGGCTCCTGCCGCGAAATCTGCCGCTCGCCAGCCGGCCGCCTCGATGTCCGCGGCCAGCGGTGCATCGGGACCGGCCGCGGCGGCAACCCGGTGCCGCAGCGCGTCGTCGTGCCCGGCAAGCGCGGCCGCCCGCAGATGCAGCCGCCGGCGCCGGGCTGGCCCGGTCTCGTCGTAGATCACACGATGAGCCAGCGGATCGGCGAACAGCAACCTGCTACCTGACCCGCGCACCTGCTCGGCGGCCAGTCCCGCTTTGGCCAGCTCGTCCAATGCGGGCGCCGGATCATCCAGGCCGGCCAGTGCGGCCGCCATTGCCAGGCTGCATGAGCGGCCGATGATGGCGGCCGCGGCGGCCAGCGCACGGGCTGGCGGTGTCAGCGTGCCGAGGCCGGCTAGCAGGGCGGCGGCCAGCTGATCCGGAACCGGAACGGGGTCGCCAGGGTCGTCCCAGGACTCGACGGGGCCTTCCTCCAGCACGGCACGGCAGTAGCCGGGGCTGCCTCCGGTGTGCGACACAAGGCGGGACGCGGCTCGGTAGGAGAGTTCGCCGACACCGATCGCCGACGCCAGCAACTGAACCTCGGGTACGGTCAGGCCGCCAACGCGCAGCCTGGTGGCCCGGTGGTCGCCCGCCGCGAAACGGCCCCATCCGCCGCCCAGCAGGCCAAACTCGGCCGGCCTGACGGAGAGCAAGCCGAGGAACGCCTCGCCGTGCATCCTGCGCAATGCGAACAGCAACGCTGCTGCGGATCCAGGATCTGCCCAGTGCAGATCATCGATCGCCAGCACGACAAGGCCGCCGGTGCCGCTGGCCTGGCCAAGCAGCATGGCGAGATCGGCACCTGCGACCAGGTGGTCGGCCGATGCCGGCGGCGCTGCACGCGCACCTAGTTCAGCGCTGGCCAGCAATTGCCCGATCAGCCCGTAAGACATCGGCAGCTCGGGCTCCGCCCCGCTGCCGCGGATCACGCGGGTACCGGGAAGACTCTGCAAGAACCTATTGAGCAGCGAGGACTTTCCTGCCCCGGCACGTCCCTCGATGAAAACTACGCATGGCTCACCACTCCTGGCGGCGATCGCGCAACGGTCCAGGACCGCCTGCTCCCGTTCGCGGCCGACGAACGGGGCGTCGGATCCGGTCACGGACGATGCAGCCATTTGCCGAGGGTAGCGCCGCCGCAAGTGAGTCGCGCGACGGATGAGGAAGCGCTGGCCGTCTTCTGGCTGCGTACCTTTCTGACGGCTTTCTGGCGGCGTGCCTTTCCGGCGGTGCGCCGAGTCCTACCATGAGGCATTGCCCGCGCGCGGAAGGCCGAGGACGAGCAGATGCCGGGATCCAGGGATGTGCCCAGCATCGACGGCAAGCCGGCCGCGGGTCAGGACGACGCGTTACGGCAACGGCTCAACGGACTGGCTGACGGGCATCCTTCATCGTCCCGGAACGCGGACGGCAGCCCACGGCCGGAACCCGTCAACATGAAAGCGTTCGAGACCGGCGACGAAACTGGCCCGCCGTCCGCTCCGGCCGGCGCCGCCAGCCCGCAGTGGCGCGCGGAGTTACCGCGGCTGCAAGGCCTATGGGAGCGCCACCAGGGAAACTGGCCAGCGGAGCAACGACCTCCAGTCGATCGGTCAACCGACGAGGAAGGCTCCTGGCGCGGAGATGGTCCCCGCCAATATCTCAACGCCGAGGAGAATCTTGCAGCCGAGCATGGGCTCGATCGGGTCAACGATAACGAGCTCAAACTGACCGGAATGCTGCGGACCATAGAAAGCGAGGTACCAGGCACGCGTCTCGTCGGACTGGAGCATCGGCTCAAAGGTATGGAGCGATTCAAGGAGAAGGTCGCGACCGAGTTGCGGGCGAAGCCTGAGCGATCCATTACAGAGATCATTGGGCGGATGGCCGATACGGTCAGGTACACATACCAGTGTGATAAAAGTAGCTATGTGGACACCTACGAGAATATATGTGAGCTCCTGGAAGCCCGAGGGAATGAAATGACAGTTTGCCGAAATTACTGGGGTGACGTCGAATACAAAGGAGTCAACACTCGCTGGCTGGCAACGAGCGGCCAGATCTTCGAAGTGCAGTTCCACACCGCCGACAGTTTCCATGCAAAGCAATTAACCCACGGCGCCTACGAGAGGCTAAGAACGAGGGCAGCTCCGAGTGCAGAGCGCCCGGAACTTGAGTCTTTCCAGGAAACAGTTACATCCCAAGTCCACGTTCCCGCAGACGTTGAAACCATCACCAACTATCGGAAGGATGGTTACTGATCGTATGGCCGAGCAAGCTAAGTATTACGCGATTATTGATCACCGAGCTTCTCGCGAGGATCCGGCTGGCCTGGCCCGTCGTAGAACTTTCGATGACGGCGGTTTCCAGGATGAGGCACTTGAGCGGGACCTGAGCTGGCAATTCACTTCGATTATCGTAGAGTGGAAGCGCGCTGAGTCTACGGATGAGCTGGTCGAGATTCCGGAGGATGAGGCGAATCAGGTCATCGAGCGATTCCGGGCCCGGTGGAGTTCTCCGGGCTAGCGACGACAGCGGTAGATCGCTGTCCCGGGTGCGCGGCATGGTCACGGCGCTGAACCCGCAGGCCGGCCAGCAGCTAGCCTCGTCGGGTGGCCAGTACCCCGTACCGTTATCAATCACCGGAAGAGGACAGCAGCCGGTGGCTTGGCTTCCCCTTCCGGGACGGCGACATCGTGATCAGCACCCGGTCCAAGACCGGGACGACATGGGTGCAGACGATCTGCGCTCTGCTGATCTTCCAGACCGCTGAGCTCCCGGCCCCGATCGCGGAGCTCTCGCCGTGGCTGGATCACCTGATCGAGCCGCGCGAGCAGGTGTACGCCCGGCTCGCCGCGCAGCGGCACCGGCGCTTCATCAAGACGCATACGCCGCTGGACGGCATTCCGCTGGACCCCCGCGCCAGCTACATCGTGACGGCCCGCCATCCTCTCGACACGGCCGTTTCGCTCTACCACCAGGGCAATAACCTTGACCGTGCAAAGATCCGGGCGCTGACCGGCGCCGCCGAGCCGACCACGCCGTCCGCGCCGCGCAAGCCGCTGCACGACTGGCTGCTCGCCTACATCAGCGGCGACGCCATCCCGTGGATCGTCAGCTCACACCCGCGCGATGACCTCGACTCGCTGCCCGGCCTCATGTGGCACCTGTCCGACGCCTGGGCCAGGCGCCACGAGCCAAACGTGATGCTCGTTCATTACGACGACCTGGCCGCCGACCTCGATGGCCAGCTGCGCCGAATCGGTGAGTGGCTCGGCATAGGCGTCCCTGAGCAGGTCTGGCCCGCACTCGTGCAGGCAGCCACGTTCGAGGGCATGAAAGGCAGCGCGGACAGGCTCGTCCCCACCGCCGGCATCCTCAAGAGCAACGCCGCATTCTTCCGCCGCGGCACGTCCGGCGCCGGACGTGAAGTTCTCAGCGACGAGGAGATCGCCGCCTACCACGTGCGGGCGGCTCAGCTGGCGCCGGCCGACATGCTCGGCTGGCTCCACTCGCCCGGCAAGCGACCGGCGGACGCCTGACGATCGGCCGCCGGATTGCCAGCCATCCTGGCGGTACCTGGCTGGCATCCGCGCGGCGCGGCTCACCGTGGCGGTTACCGCCGCGCCTTAGCCGCATGCCTTGATGGCAGCAGCGCCATCACTGGCCCGCGTGACATGCTGTGCGGGATTGCAGCATGTGGTATCTGATGTCGATAGCGTATAGCCGTCCCGGAGCCAGCGGGGACCGCGCAAGCTCGGCTCGTACGGGCCAATCGCAGTACGGGAGGGACAAGATCATGAGTGGCTTCAAGAAGTTCCTGCTCCGCGGCAACCTCGTCGAACTGGCGGTCGCCGTCGTCATCGGCCTCGCCTTCGCCGCGATCGTCACGGCGCTCGTCGCAGACCTGATCACGCCGCTGATCGCCGCGATCG
The DNA here is from genome assembly GCA_963786975.1 of uncultured Actinomycetes bacterium. Taxonomy (GTDB): domain Bacteria; phylum Actinomycetota; class Actinomycetes; order Streptosporangiales; family Streptosporangiaceae; genus Palsa-506. Next base: position 313,928 of record CAWBBE010000004.1, read on the forward strand.
GCGGGAAGCCTGACTTCTCCGGGCTGACCTTCACGGTCAACCACAGCACTTTCCGCTACGGCGCCTTCATCAACGCCCTGATCTCGTTCGTGATCATCGCTGCCGTGGTCTACTTCTTCGTCGTCGTCCCGGTTGGCAAGCTGCTGGCGATGTCGGAGAAGGCGCAGGAAGCCACCGAGCGGGAGTGCCCGGAGTGCCTCAGCCAGATACCGCTGGCGGCACGCCGCTGCATGTACTGCACCGCGGAGATCGCGCCGGCGCAGGGCACTCCGAGCGCGTAAGCCGCCGTCCGGCAGCCCGCTACCGGCAGCCCACTCCCGGCGGCCCGCCGGGCCGCTCACTTCGCATCGGCGTAACACCTCACGACCGCCGTCGTCAGCGGGAACCGCACCGGCGTCGCGCCGAATACCAGCCGGCCAGCCTCCTGGCCGGCCTCGGCGATCGCGGTGAGCACCTGCTCCACCACGGACTCGGGGCAGTGCACGATAACCTCGTCGTGCTGGAAGAACACCAGGTGCGGCCCCGGAAGGGGGGCGGGCCAGCGGCCGGCGGCGCTGGCCGGGCCGCGCAGGCGAGGCCGTTCCCGCCGGGCACCGCGATCAGCGCCAGCCGCCTCCGCAGTCCGGCGAGCAGCACCAGTGCCCAGTCCGCCGCGCTCGCCTGCACCACGAAATTCCGGGTAAACCGGCCCCGGGCCCGTGCGGCGGCGCCCGCGCCCGGGTCCCGCTCGCTGTCCGGATCCGCTGACTCCTCGGTCAGCGCCCGCCACGCGGCGGACGGCGGCGGGCAGGCCCTGCCCAGGACGGACCTGACCACCCGGCCCTCCTGGCCAGCCTGCGCCGCCGACTCGACGTATCCGGAGGCCAGCGGGAACCGTCTCCTGAGCACGCCAAGCAATTGCCCGGCCTCGCCCCCGGCCCCGCCGTACATCGCGGATAGCAGGGCTACCTTGGCCTTCGCCCGGTCGCCGCCGAACGCGCCGGCCAGCGCCAGGTAAAGGTCGCCGCTGGCGGCTGCCTGCGCGAACGCCCGGTCACCGGCGAGCGCGGCGAGCACCCGCGGCTCCAGCTGCGCGGCGTCAGCCACCACCAGCACCCAGCCGGGATCGGCGACGACCGCGCGGCGCAGCACCTTCGGGATCTGCAGCGCGCCGCCGCCGCGGGATGCCCACCGGCCGGATACCACCCCGCCTACCACGTACTCCGGGCGGAACCGGCCGCCGGACACCCAGCTGTCCAGCCAGGCCCAGCCGTGCGCGGCGTGCAGCCTGGCCAGTTCCTTGTACTCGAGCAGCAGCGCCGCGGCCGGGTGATCCAGATCGCGGAGCACGGAGAACCTGGTCGACGGCACCCGGACGCCGTCCACGGCGAAGGCGCGGATCAGCTGCGCCGGCGAGTCCGGATTGACCCGGCGGCCGCCGAATGCCTCGTCGATCCGGGCGGCGAGCTCGGCCAGCCGAGCGGGCCTGGCTCCGGCCATCCCGGCCGGCGGCCGCGGCCCGAGCATCCCGGCCAGCAGCGAGTCATGCACCTCGGCCCGCCACGGTAGCCCGGCGAAGCTCATCTCGGCCGCGAGCAGGCCGCCTGCGGACTCGGCAGCCGCCAGCATCCCGAACCGGTCAGGACGCTCGTCGGCATCGATCCGGCGCAGCTGGCCGGCATGCGCGGCTATCAGCGCATCGAGCAAGCAGGCCGGATCCGGACCGGCCGGGGCGGCGGCATCGAATAGCGCCGCCTGCGCCTGCGCCTGCGCCGGCCCGCCGGTCTCCGGCTGGCCCGCCGCCAGGCCGGCCAGCACCGGCGATCCCGGACCGGGCTGCGGCCCGTCCCGGCTAACCAGCAGGCGCTCTACCAGCTGGACGTCGTGACACCTTGCTACCCGCACGCCCGCCCGCAGCAGCAACGGGTAAAGGCGCGTCCCGGAAGCCCACACCCACCGCACCGGACCCGAATGCTCGTAGCTGGCCACCGCAGCGGAAAGATCTTTATTTGAAACGGGGCCGTCCCGCGGACTGCCGTCCGCAGCAAGCTCGCACAGCAGGGCCGAGCCATCGGCCCCCGCCACCACCGCGACCCGCACGAGCCGATTGTGCCGCAGGGGTCGGACATTCTCCGCTGCCCCGGGCGGCCGGGCGGCCGGGCGGGCCGGCTGGATCGGTCTTCGCCGGTCCAGCACCATGCGACTAGACCGGCTACCCGGCGGTCCCGCGGGGGGTGGCCGAGGGCAGCGGTACGGCGAATCGTTGCTTCCCGTGCTGCCAGGCCTGCTGCAGCAGGGTCAGGTCGGTAATCCGGCTGGCGGTAGCCGTGCTGCCGCGCTGGGTGGCGGACACGACTGCCTTATTGCCTACCTTGATCGATCCGATGCCGCTGCGCTGGGCGTTGACCAGCGTCGAACTCGTCACCTTGTAGGCCTTGGTGAAGCCGTCGGCGCTCTTCAGCGTGATCGACGCGCTGCTCACGGCGGTCACCGTGCCCTGCTGGATGTCCACGGTCTGATAGCCGCCGCCAGCCTTAGGGACCACGACCTGGCCATGCACCACGCCGAAGAGCCCGGGGCCGCCGATGGCACCGCCGATAAGCCCGGCAGGCCCCCGGAAGAACCCCGGGCCGCCGAACGGAAAGTGAGGTCGGCCGAACATCCGTCCGGGAGGGCCGGGACGCGCCGTCGCCGGCGACGGCGAAGCCGCGACCGCATGCGCCGCCGCCGGCGAGGCGCCGCCTGAAGTCGCCGCGAACGCGACGCCGGCTCCCGAGCCGAGCGCAGCTACCGCCACGCCGGCGATGATCAGCGGGCGCGGGCGGCGCGGCCCCCGGGCCGGCCCGGCCGTTCCCGCCGGACCCCATGAATCGGCCATCGAACTCAGCTCCCTCCAGTCCTGCGGACGCGAGAGCGGATTCGCGCCCGGCAGAATGATGCGCCTCCAACCTGAGGGCAAGCTGAGTCCGCCGCCTCAAATCACCTTGTCCCGGCAGGAATTGCCGCCCGCCGGATCCGTGTCGCCGGGTTCCCGGTAGGTGGGTGTCCACGGAGCCGTCTGGCGTGACGCCTGACCCGGCAGCTCACTTGAGGCCCAGCCGGCCAGATCACCGGCCATCGCGGCCAGTTCGCCACCATCCCCGCCGGCGCTGGCATGCCGCTGCCCGCCAGCCGGCCGCGCGGCCGGCGCTTGCCGCGCCGGTGACTGCATCGCCGGCGGCTGCGGGTCGGCTTCCGCGTCGGCGCTGCCGCGATTGCGCCGGGGCGGTCGCAGCATCGCGTGCCGATGTGATCGCGGCCGTTGAGGCAGCTGCCCGCCTGCTGCACGCTGCTCGGCGGCGAACGGGTCCGGCTCAGCTGAGTCGCCGGGCAGCGACGCGGCACCGGGCCGGAACGCCATCAGCCCGCTACCCGTGGCGGCAGGCGAGGCCCCACTCAGCAGGTCCGAACGGCTCGGCACGCCTGAACCGCCCGGCAGACCCGAACCGCCCGGCAGACCCGAACCGCCCGGCACGCCCGAACCGCCCGGCAAACCCGAACCGCCCGGCACGTCCGAACCGCCCGGCAAACCCGAACCGCCCGGCACGTCCGAACCGCCCGGCAAACCCGAAGCGCCCGGCACGTCCGAACCGCCCGGCAGACCCGAACCGCCCGGCACGTCCGAACCGCCCGGCATGTCCGAACGGCTTAGCGTGTCTGGCCAGCTCGGCGTGTCTGGCCAGCTTGGCGCGTCTGGCCAGCTCGGTGAGTCTGGCTGGAGTAGCGCGTCCGAGCGGCCCGGCAGATCCGGCCGGTCTTCCGGGGGTGCCCCGGTGGCTGGCGCTGGCCGGACCGGCGAAGCCGGCCGGTCCGGCCCGGCTGGGTTCGCGTCTGGCGCCGGCCCGGATGCCGGCCGTTCCAGCGCGTCGGCAAGGTCCGCGGCGTCCTGGCCGGCCCTACTCGCCGCGCTGCCCTTTGCCCGGCCATCAGATCCCGGCAATCCGTCCGCTCCTGACCGGCCGTCAGATTCCAGCACGCGGTCAGATCCCATCGCGCCGTCAGGATCCAGCGGGCCGTCAGGATCCAGCGCGCCGTCGGATCCCAGCACGTAGTCAGGATCCAGCGCGCCGTCAGGACCAAGCGCGCCATCAGAACGCGGCGATCGGTCAGAACGCGGCGATCCGTTCGCTCCTAACGGGCCGTCATAACGCAGCGCGCCGTCATAACGCAGCGCGCCGTCAGAACGCGGCGCGCCGTCAGAACGCGGCGCGCCGTCAGAACGCGGCGCGCCCTCGGAACGCGGCGCGCCCTCGGAACGCGGCGCGCCCTCGGAACGCGGCGCGCCGTTGGATCGCGGCGAGTCCTCCGCGGACCGCGAGTCTCCCGGCCGGCCCGGCGCCGCGGACGGTCGCCCGTTCCTGAGCCGGTCCCGTGCGGAGGCCGGGGGCTGGCTAGGAACCTGAAGCCGCGCGCTGGCCGCGGCGCGGGCGATTTCCGCGGCCGCCGTGAGGCCGGCCAGCCGCCCGTTGGCGACCGCTGGCCTGCCCGGCGCTGGCCGGCCGCCACAGTCGTGACCGTTCAGCAGCGCGGCGAGCTTCTCGGCCTCCTCCGCTGCTACCCCGAACACAACCCGGGGCTCGCCCCACGGCTCCTCAAGCGAGTAGCCGACGTAGCTCGATACTGGTGCCAGCGGTTCTGCGCCGAGACCGTGCGAGGTGCGAAAGCGATCCCACGCTCGCTCCAGCGCCATCGCAGCACGTTGTGCGCGCTCGACCAGATCCGGATCACGCATGGTGCGGTCCTCCCCTCCAAGCGACGGCACGCTCCGTCCAGCTGGCGGGCCCCCCCGGGCGCACCCATGTGGTCACCGGCCGTTCGCTGTGACACGGCCGACCCGTGCCACGGTGCTTGCAATCACTGTGCTAGGTGCTTAAGTTGCATGCTGCTGGCTGCGCGTACTGGCTGTACTTGCGGTCGGCCCGGTTGCGGCCGGCTTCGCTTGCTAGCCCGCGCCGGGTGCCGCACGAGCGCCTGCCCGCCGTCGTCAGTCCCGGTCGGAGGGCATGACGACAAGTATTGCTGACCGATCCGCATGGCAACGGTGATTACAAGAAGTCGCTTTATAATTACGAATTGCGACGCTCTGTATAGGATCTTCCGGTGAGCCAGATCTGTTCTGGCGATTCCCGCGGGCCGGATTGCCCCCGCATCCCCGGTGGGCCGGATCGACCCCGGCAACGTCCGATGGAACCGCGGCTTGCTTGCCAGTTCCCTGAACTATGCCCCCCTGCGCGGCACATGGCCACCGGGGCCGACCCCCCTGCTGCATTCCTTTATTCCTGCTACCCCTGCTGGCCGCCGCCAGCGCGCTCATCGCGCGCCGCCACGGCTGTCCTAACGCTCATCGCGCCAGGAAGCGGCCAGGTGCTACTCCGAGCGCTGCTGCGGGATCCCCGCGAGCAGAGCGCGAACTTCTGTCTCCCGGTACCGGCGGTGACCGCCGAGCGTGCGGATGGACGTCAGCTTTCCCGCCTTTGCCCATCGGGTCACGGTCTTCGGGTCCACCCTGAACATTGTCGCGACCTCTGCCGGTGTCAGCAGCGGCTCGGCTTCTGGTGTGCGTGCAGACATGTGTACGGCCTCTCCTCCTGGACCGGTACTGCGATCCTGCGTTTGTTGCGGTTCCTGGCTCCGTTGGGGAGCCTGCCGTGGATGTCCCATATGGTCTACTCAGAGACCATATTGCCATCACCAGCCGTGACAAGTCGACCACCCGGAGCAAAGTTTCTGTGCTGAGTTACCCCGTTGCTCCACTGATCTGAGTCACGCTGCGTGATTCTAGCTATACGGAACGTCGCAACGGGCAGATTCGGAAAAGTCCATCCCCCTCCCTTAACTACCTAGCTCGATCGCCTCCAGCGCGCGCCACCGGGCACGCAGGCGCTGATGCATCGCGGCGGCTAGCTCAAGTTCCTTGCCAGCCAGTGCATTCAGTGCCGCGGAGACCTCCGCGGCCGACTGGTCGCTGCGTAGCGCCTCGTCGCCCAGCAGCTGTACCAGCCCTCCGTAGTCGAGTTCGACCAGCGAGTGCGGATGGAACTCCTCAAGCCACCGGCCTATCTCCTCGGCCTCGCTGCCGACCCGCAGCAGGGCCGCCACCGCGGGCCCGGCTTCCGCCAGGCGGCCGCCCGACAGCCTGCGCGCCGTTGCCAGCGACCGGGCCACCCGCCTGCGCGCCTGGGACATCGTCGTGGCATAGACCAGCGCGCGGGTCGCGGCAGCGGTAGCCGGGCCCCGCCGGTCCCCGGCGGCCGGAGTGCCGAGGACAAGCCATCGCTCCGTCGGCGCGAATGGCACGAACCAGGACAGCGGCACCGACCATGCGCTGGTCTTTATGTAGACGCGGGGTGGTCCTTTCCGGCTCTCCCAGCGGGCGAATTCCTCGGCCGCCAGCTCGGCCTGGCGCGGCACGAACGCATCGGACAGCAGCGGCCCGGCGGTGGCCCGCAGCCTGCTGAGCGCCAGCCAGGACCGCAGCCTGGTCTGCCACGGGCATACATAGGTAATGCCGTCGGCCCACCGGATATATGCGTGCCTGCTTTCCTGCGCCGGTGCCACGATCGGCGGTACGGCCATCAGCCTGCGAAGCGACTCGGCGTGTTCGGCGGCCAGCGAGCTGGCCCTGCGCGGGCGTTCCGGTGAGGCCGCATATGCCGTCCAGTGCGCGCGCTCCGCCGCCCGGAACGCCGAAAGCGGCTCATAAACCCGCAGATAGGCAGCACACGGCAACATGCCCAAATCGTGACATGCCCTGGCCTACTGGGAGAAGCCCCCCAGCTAACGAGATCGTCACCACCCACGCTGGGATGACCTGCCGTCGGCATACCCTGTTCCCCAGAACCCGCCTCAACGAGGACGCGGGACCGAGCCGGGAGTCACTGCAGTGACGAATGTATTCGGGAGTGTGCAAGGAAGCAGCGCGCACGCAAGCATGGCGGCGGGCGGCGCAGTCCCGCAGCCGCCGGATTTCGGCGCGAGCGGCCATTCCGGACATGAGCAGGTGGTGTTCTGCCAGGACCCGCCAACCGGGCTGCGGGCGATCATCGCCATCTACTCGACCAGGCTCGGGCCCGCGCTCGGCGGTACCCGGTTCTACCCGTACCCGACCGAGGACGCCGCGCTGGCCGACGCGCTCAACCTGTCCAGGGCGATGGCCTACAAGAACGCGCTGGCCGGACTCGATCTCGGCGGCGGCAAGGCAGTCATCATCGGGGACCCGGCCCGGCTCAAGTCCGAGGCCCTGCTGCGTGCCTACGGCCGGTTCGTCGAGTCGCTGAACGGGCGTTACGTAACAGCCTGCGATGTCGGCACCTACAGCGAGGACATGGACATCGTCGCCCGCGAGTGCAGGCACGTGACCGGCCGGACGGTCGCCAACGGCGGGGCCGGGGATTCCTCCGTGCTGACGGCCTTCGGCGTCTTCCAGGGCATGCGCGCCGCCGCCGAGCACGTCTGGGGCGCGGCCAGCCTGGCGGGCCGGCGGGTCGCGGTCGAGGGCGTGGGCAAAGTCGGCCGCCGCCTGGTCGGGCAGCTGGTCGCGTCCGGGGCGCAGGTGGTCATCTGCGACGTGGATGCCGGGGCAGTCGAGCGGATACGCGCCGAGCACCCGGCGGTGGCGGTGGCCGCGAGCCGGACGGAGCTGGCCGCCGAGGCGGTGGATGTCTACTCGCCGTGCGCGCTGGGCGGGTCGATTGACGACGGCACGGTCGCCACGCTGCGGGCCAGGATCGTCTGCGGCGGGGCCAACAACCAGCTCGCGCATCCGGGCATCGAGAAGCAGCTCGCCGACCGGGGCATCGTCTACGCCCCGGATTACCTGGTCAACGCCGGCGGCGTGATCCAGGTCGCGGACGAACTGGCCGGTTTCAGCTTCGACCGGGCGCAGTCGAGAGCAGCGCAGATTTTCGACACGACCAGGAAGATTCTCGCGCTGGCCGACGAAGAGGGCGTACCGCCCGCGGTGGCCGCTGACCGGCTCGCCGAGCGGCGGATGTCCGAGGTAGGCCGGCTGCGCGGCATCTGGCTCCGGGGCTGACCAGCCGCGTCCGGGCTGCCCGGAGGCGCCAGGCGCGTAAACCAGGTACGGTTATGTCCGTACGGAGGCAGGAACGCGTCGTGTCCCAGGCGGTGGAGAGGCGTCGGGTCTGTCTGTTGTGCGAGCAAGCCCGCCAGCGCGAGCGCCTAGCAGCCCAGCGTGAGCGCTAAACAGCACAGCGCAGTTTAAACAGCACAGCGCAGTGAAGACAGCACAATCGGTGCGGTGACCAGGGGCCTGACCGGGCCCCGTACGTTCGAGGGGGTCGAGCCAATGGGGCGCGGCCGAGCCAAGGCCAAGCAGGTCAAGGTGGCACGCCAGCTCAAGTACAACAGCGGCGGCACGGATCTTGACCGGCTGCGGGCTGAGCTGGGTGTCGTCACGGACCAGCAGGATTCCGAGTCGGAAGCCGCCTACGCGGAACTCGCCGACCGCTACTCCGACGATGACGACGACAGTGACGAAGACGACGAGGAAGACCTGGATGACGATCTGGGCGAGATGGGCATGGCCGACCGGACGCCACGCCAGAACGGCACCTCGCCGGCCCGGATGAGCAGGACCTCCGGCAGCTGAGGCCGGGCTGTCGCCCGCACGGTCCTGACGGGCGCCAGCGCACGCTCAGCCATGGCTGCCACTCAGGCGCGCTCTCCCGGTGCCCACGCTGACCTGGCCAGCTATCCATGCGGGCAGGTCACGCGCGGCGAGCAGCGCCAGCGCGCGGTCGGCCTGTCCCGGCGCGACGACGGCAATCATCCCCACGCCCATGTTGAACACCTGCTCCATCGCGTCCGCGGCCACCCGCCCGTGCTCGGCCAGCAGGCCGAACACCGGCGGCGGGCGCCACGAGCCGCGGTCGACGACGGCATCGGCGCCCGGCGGCAGCACCCGGCTGAGGTTGGCGGCCAGCCCGCCCCCGGTGATGTGCGCGAACGCGTGCACCTCGCAGGCATCAGCCAGGGCCAGGCAGTCGCGAGCGTAGATCCGCGTCGGGGTCAGCAGTTCCTCGCCCAGCGGGCGGCCGAGCGCGGCTGGCACCGCGTCCAGCGGCAGTTCCCCGGCCTGGTCCTCAATAATCTTCCTGACCAGGGAGAACCCGTTGGAATGCAGTCCGGACGAGGCCATTGCGATCAGCACGTCGCCGGGCCGGACCCGGTCCGGGCCGAGCAGATCTTCGGCCTCCACTACTCCGGTCGCGGCACCGGCCAGATCGAAGTCATCAGGACCGAGGTGCCCGGGGTGCTCGGCGGTCTCACCGCCGACCAGCGCGCAGCCGGCGCGCACGCAGCCCTCGGCCACGCCGCTGACGATGGCGGCCACCCGCTCCGGGCGGAGCGCGCCGCAGACCACGTAGTCGGTCATGAATAGCGGCTCGGCCCCGCACGCGACGAGATCGTCGACGACCATGGCCACCAGGTCGATGCCCACGGTGTCGTACCGGTCCAGCCGCCGCGCGATCACCACTTTCGTGCCGACGCCGTCGGTCGAGGTGGCCAGCAGCGGCCGCCGGTAGCGGGCCAGCCCGGACGCGTCGAACAGCCCGGCGAACCCGCCGATCCCGCCGACTACCTCCGGCCGGACGGTGCGGCCGACTGCCGAGCGGATCAGCTCCACGGCCCTTTCGCCGGCCTGGATGTGCACGCCAGCGCTGGCGTAGTCCGGGCCGTTGCTCACAATCGGGCCTCGGCCGCGCTGGCCGCGGCGGCGCCCTCGAGCAGGTGCTTGCCTCGCTCCGCCTCGGCCACCGGGATCGGGTAATTGCCGTCAAAGCAGGCCCGGCAGAGCCGGTCAGCGGGCAGTGTGGTCGCCGCGGTCAGGCCTTCGAGCGAGACGTAGCCAAGGGAATCGGCGCCGAGCGAGGCCCTGATCTCCTCCACCGACAGGCTGCCGGCGATCAGCTCGGCCCGGCTGGCGAAATCGATGCCGTAGAAGCACGGCCAGGTCACCGGCGGGCTGGAGATGCGGACATGCACCTCGGCCGCCCCGGCCTCGCGCAGCATCGTGACGATGGCGCGCTGCGTGTTGCCGCGGACGATCGAGTCGTCGACGACGACGACGCGCTGGCCGGCGATGACGTCCCGGAGCGGGTTCAGCTTCAGCCGGATGCCGAGCTGCCGGATCGTCTGGCTCGGCTGGATGAACGTGCGGCCCACGTAAGAGTTCTTGACCAGGCCTTGCCCGTACGGGATGCCGCTGGCCTCCGCATAGCCGATCGCGGCCGGGGTGCCTGATTCCGGTACCGGGATGACCAGGTCAGCCGGGACCGGGTACTCGGCTGCCAGCCGCCTGCCGACTTCCACCCGGGCAGCCTGCACGCCACGCCCGGCAATCGTGGTATCCGGCCTGGCCAGGTAGACGTATTCGAACAGGCACCCGCGCGGCCGCGACGGCGCGAAGCGGCGCGATCGCACCCCCGACTCATCGATCGCGATCAGCTCGCCGGGCTCGACTTCCCGGACCACGGTCGCGCCGACGATGTCCAGCGCCGCGGTCTCGCTGGCCACCACCCAGCCGCGGGCCAGCCTGCCGAGGACGAGCGGCCGGAAGCCCTGCGGGTCGCGGGCCGCGTACAGGGTCCGCTCGTCCATGAAGACCAGCGAGTACGCGCCGCGTACCAGCGGCAGCGCGGCCAGCGCCGACTCCTCGATGGCCGTCTCGCCCTGGCCTGCCGCCGGGGCCAGGTGATCTCCGGCGGCGCCGGCGAACAGGGCGGTCAGCACGTCGGTATCGGTGGTGGCGCGGTTACCGCCGCGGCCGGCCGCCGGATCGACCAGCGCGGCCAGTTCCAGGGTGTTGATCAGGTTGCCGTTGTGGCCAAGCGCCAGGCTCGCTGACGGCGTGGCGCGGAACGTCGGCTGGGCGTTCTCCCACACCGACGAGCCGCTGGTGGAATACCGGCAGTGGCCGACGGCGATATGACCGCGCAGGGTATGCAGCACGGACTCGTCGAACACCTGGGGGACCAGGCCCATGTCCTTGTAGACCACGATCCTGCGCCCGTCGCTGACCGCTATGCCAGCCGACTCCTGGCCCCGGTGCTGCAGCGCGTACAGGCCGAAGTAGGCGAGCTTGGCGACTTCCTCGCCGGGTGACCAGACGCCGAAGACACCACAGGCATCCCGCGGCTGCTCCCCCGGATCGAGCTCGGCCGTCAGCCGGCCATCGGGCTTGATCACCCATTCAGTCTATTGACTGGCGGCCGCCAAGTCGCCCGGTCCGCCAGCCCGGCCCGGCGTCCAGGCCCGGCCGGCCGGATCAGCCGGCCGGATTGTCACCAGCCCGCAACGGCAGGTAAGCGGCCAGGTCAGCGCGCGGCCCGCTGGCCCTGATCAGGCCGTCGGCGGCGGCAGTTGCCCAGGCCAGCCGTCCGGTGCCGAGCCGGATCCAGGTCGGGGCGTCGGTTTCCACCACGTTCGGCGGGGTGCCGCGGGTATGCCGGGGACCCTCGACGCACTGGATCGCCGCGAATGGCGGGACGCGCACCTCGACGGCGCGGCCCGGCGCACCGGCCGCGAGCAGGTCGAGCAGGCGCATCACGGCGGCGCGCAGTGCCTCCCGGCACGGCGGCAGGCCGGCATCCAGTGCCTCGGCCACTGCGCTGACGCAGCCGTCGCCGAGCGCGCCGGCCGTCAGCGGGCCAGTCCAGGCCGCGCCGCCGAGCCTGGCCCGCTGCTCGTTGACCGCGGCGAGCAGGCGCTGCGGATCCAGGCGTCGCATCGGCATCGCTGCGACGGTAGCCGGCCGCCGGCACCGCCCCGGCGCTCGCCGCCGTTCACATCGGGGCAGCGCCACCCGGCGCATGGTTTTATTCATTTTCCGGGCTAGGCCTTGGCAGCGCGCGCCTGCTAGCGGTAATGCTTCGGTATGCCAGGCCAGCGCGGTATCGGTGCCCGGCGTTCCCGCGGCTCCCAGGCGGTCAGGATCGCCGGGGCCGCCGGGGTCATCGTCGCGGCCGCGACGGTTGTCGCGGTCCTGCTGCTGACCCAGGGAACGGCCCGGGCCAGGCGGCAGTCCGCCGCGCCGCTGCCGCGGAACGTGATCAGCGCGGTGACCGTCGGCCTGGTCAATCGGGGCCCGCCACGGCGGGATTCCCGGCCGGTCCCCGCGCTGTTGCACATGTCGGCCACCGGCCTGGCGTTCACCGCTTCGGGCCGGGCGGGCCAGGCATTGCCGGCCGAGGAATGGACGGCCGACCAGATGGGCGGCGGGACCTACATCCTGATCTACGTCCCGGACGGCCGGTGCCTGGCCGAGCCGGCCGCCCCCGGCACATCGGGCGCCACGCTGGCCAGGTGCGACCTGAGCCGCGGCCAGCGATGGCGGCATCAGTTCGTCGGCAAGGACACGGCCGGGCGGGACAACTGGCAGCTGCGCAACGCCGCGGATGGCCGGTGCCTTACCGCCGTCCAGGTGCCGCTCGGCGGCCAGCCCGGAGAATCCGGTGTCGCCCTGAGCGAATGCGGTTCATCCGCGGCCTGGCGGCAGGCGGTCTCGTTTAAGACGGCCTACTGACGCCGCCCCGCTCAGGCCCGCCCGCTCGGACTCAGCCGAAGATCGCCGGCAGGGTCTGGCCGTGCGCGGCGGCCAGCTCGTCCAGCGAGATGCTGAACAGGCCGGTCACGCCAAGGCCGGGGCCGCCGGTCGCGCCGATCACCGCGCTGGGCACCTGGTGCTCCGCGCACAGATCCGCGAAGCCCGCCGAAGCGCCGGGCCGGACGGCGACGACGGCGCGCGCGGCCGACTCGCTGAACAGGCTGGTGAACGGATCCCCGGGCAGGGTGACCGTGCAGCCGACCCGCCCGGCCAGGCAGCACTCGGCCAGCGCGACGGCCAGCCCGCCGTCGGACACGTCGTGCGCCGCGGCGAGCATGCGGCCGGCCGCCCCGGCGGCGAGCAGCGCGGCCAGCCGCCGCTCGGCATCCAGGTTCACCGCGGGCGGGTGGCCGCCGACATGCCGGTGTGTCACATGCGCCCACAGCGACCCGCCGAACTCGGCCTCGGTCCGGCCGAGCAGCAGCACGCTGGCGCCGGCCTCGCCGAAGCCGGCCGACAGCCGGCGCCGGATGTCGTCGTGCACGCCGAGCACCCCGATCACCGGCGTCGGGTGGATCGCCGCCCCGCCGGTCTGGTTATAGAAGCTCACGTTGCCGCCGGTCACCGGCACGCCCAGGGCGGCGCAGGCATCCGCGAGGCCGCGCACCGCCGACGCGAACTGCCACATCACGGCCGGGTCTTCCGGCGAGCCGAAGTTCATGCAGTTGGTAACCGCCAGCGGCCGCGCGCCGGTAACGGCCACGTTCCGGTACGCCTCGGCCAGCCCGTGCTGGGCGCCCGCGTACGGATCCAGCAGGGCGTACCGGCCGTTCCCGTCGGTAGCCAGCGCTATCCCCAGCCCGGTCCGCTCGTCGATCCTGACCAGGCCCGCGTCCTGCGGTGCCGCCAGCACGGTGTCGCCGCGGACATAGTGGTCGTACTGCTCGGTGACCCACGCCTTGTCGGCCGCGTCGGGCGAGGCCAGCAAGGCAAGCAGCGCGGCGCGCAGCCCCGGCCCGTCAGCCGGGCGGGGCAGCGCGGCCGGGTCGTCCGCGGCCAGTTCGTCCTGGCTGGCCGGGCGCCGCGCGGGCCGGTGGTAGACCGGGCCGTCGTCGGCCGCGCTGCCCGGCGGGATGTCCACGACCTGCTCGCCGTGCCAGGTCATCTCCAGCCTGCCGGTGCCGGTGACCTCGCCGATAACCGTGGCGGGCACATCCCACCGCGCGCAGACGGCCATGCAGCGACCGACGTTGGCCGGCTCGACGATCGCCATCATGCGTTCCTGGGACTCGCTCATCAGGATCTCGGCGGGGCCCAGCGCGGCGTCGCGCAGCGGGACCGACTCCAGGCTGACCCGCATGCCGGTGCCGCCGCCGGCGGCCAGTTCCGTGGTGGCGCAGGATACCCCGGCGGCGCCGAGGTCCTGGACGCCGACGACCAGGCCGTCCGCGTAGAGCTGCAGGCAGCATTCGACCAGCAGCTTCTCCATGAACGGGTCGCCGACCTGGACGCTGGGCCGCTTCGCGCCCTCGCCGGCTCCGCCGAACGAGGCGCTGGCCAGTACGGACGCGCCGCCGATGCCGTCCGGGCCGGTCCGCGATCCGAGCAGCACCACCTGGTTGCCCGGCCCGGTCGCCGCGGCCTGCTTCAGGTCATCGTGCCGCATGACCCCCGCGCACAGCACGTTGACCAGCGGGTTGCCTGCATAGCAGGGGTCGAAGGCCAGCTCGCCGCCGATGTTTGGCAGGCCGAGGCAGTTTCCGTAGAACGAGATGCCGCCGACCACCCCGGGCAGCACCCGCCGGGTGTCCGGCGCGTCCGCCGGGCCGAACCTGAGCGCGTCCATCACCGCGACCGGCCGGGCGCCCATCGCCAGGATGTCCCGCACGATCCCGCCCACGCCGGTCGCCGCGCCCTGGAACGGCTCCACGTAGGACGGGTGGTTGTGCGACTCGATCTTGAACGTGACGGCGTAGCCCTGCCCGATGTCCACGACCCCGGCGTTGTGCCCGATGCCGGCCAGCAGCGCTGCCGCCCGCGGCGCCTTATCGGCGAACTGGCCCAGGTGCACCCGGGACGACTTGTAGGAGCAGTGCTCGCTCCACATGACCGAGTAAATCGCCAGCTCGGCGTCGGTCGGCCGGCGGCCCAGGATGTCCCGGATCCGGGCGTACTCGGCGCCGGTCAGGCCGAGTTCCGAATATGGCTGCAGCCGCTGCGGGGTGGCCGCCGCCCTGGCCACCGTGTCCTGCGCGGTCATCAGCGGGCCGTCCCGGCCTGCGCGGCCAGGACCGAGGCGAAGAAGCCGAGGCCGTCCGCGCCCGGCCCGGTGAGCGCGTCGATGGCGTGCTCGGGATGCGGCATCAGGCCGACGACGTTGCCCGCGTCGTTGCAGATGCCGGCGATGTCGCCGGCCGAGCCGTTCGGGTTGGTCCCGGCGTACCTGGCGATCACCCGGCCGTGCGCGCCGAGATCGGCCAGCGTGGCCGGCCCGGCCACGTAGCCGCCCTCGCCGCTCTTCAGCACCACGGTAATCTCCTGGCCGTCGGCGTACTGGCTGGTCCATGGCGTCGCGGAATTCTCGATCCGGAGCCGGACCTCCTTGCTGATGAAGCGGAGCCCGCTGTTGCGGGTCAGCGCGCCGGGCAGCAGGTGCGCCTCGCAGAGGATCTGGAAGCCGTTGCAGATCCCCAGCACGGGCAGCCCGGCCCGGGCCGCGGGCACCAGCTCCGTCATCACCGGCGCGAACCGGGCAATGGCCCCGCAGCGCAGGTAGTCCCCGTAGGAGAAACCGCCGGGCAGGATCACCGCATCGACCCCGCGCAGGTCGTTGTCCGCGTGCCAGAGCGGGACGGCCGTGCCGCCTGCCCGGCGGACCGCCCGGGCCGCGTCCCCGTCGTCCAGCGATCCGGGAAACGTGATGACTCCCACCCGCATCGTCATCAGCGTCCCGGCCGGTACGGCGAACGCAGCAGGCACGGCATGCAGGCAGGGTACCGGCTCAGCGGGCGGAACGGGCGGAGCGAGCGGCGCAGGCGGGCTGCTCAGCCGGTGCCGCTGGCCAGGCCGGCTCAGCCGACGTCCCGCAGCCGGGCCCGCTCGGCCAGCGCGAGCGGGGCATCCCGCCGCCATTCCAGCCGCTTCTGCAGCGACACCACGGTACCCCGGCCCGGGCCGCTGCTCAGCGTGACGTTGTCCACGCAGGCGCGCATGATGGCCATGCCCCGGCCCGACTCCGGCAGCTGCGCGATCAGGTCACCGTCCGCGCCGCGCTTGGCCCAGGAGAACCGGTTCCGCACCACCCGGGCCGCCGACGGCGCGGCCAGCGTCACCGTGGCCGGCTGCCGGTCGCCCGCGGCGTGCGGAAGCTGGCGGCGGCGGAACCGAGGGTGCCGCGCCGACAGCTGCGCGGGCAGCCGGTGCGTGGCCAGCCTGCCCGGATCGAAGCCGCGGCCGCTGTCGAGCACCTCGACCACGCAGCCGCCGCCGCCGATGCTGGCCACTACCTCGTAGCGGTGGCTGGGGCCGCCGTGCTGGAGCACGTTCGTGCAAGCCTCGGTAACCGCGAGCAGCAGCTCGCCTATGCAGTCCTCATCGACGCCAAGCCTGCTCAGGGTGTCGCCCAGCACCCGGCGCATCACCGGCACGCTGAGCGCTTCACGCGGGAACATCAGGCAGAACTTGACGTCGACGGTCGCCTCCTCGGCTCGTTCCACCCGAGTACGCATCCGTACCTCTACTCCCTGCCTTTACCAATCCCGTCGCTCACATTGTGAAAGATTTCCCGTGCCGGACCGCGGTAATCATGACTTCAGGTGATTACTGGACGAACAGTGCCGATTCAGCGCCCCGGGCGACCCCGATTCAGCCGGGCCGGGCGCCGTCCCGCCGCCTGCCGGAGCGGCCGGATCCCGCCAGGCCAGGCCAGGGCACGGCGGATCCGGCGGGCGGCCCGGGCAGCGCAGCGCATTCCCGCGGGCCGCAGCGGGAAATTTACCGAGCGTGGATCTCGAATTCCTCTATCACCGGATTCGCCAGCAGTTCGGCCGCGAGCTCGGCGATCCGCGCCACGGCCGCGCCGTCGGCCAATCCGCTGATCTCCACCTCGAACCGCTTGCCCTGCCGCACGCCGAGAACCTGGCCGAACCCGAGCCGCCGGCAGGCACTGGCGATCGCCTCGCCCTGCGGATCGTGAATCTCCGGCTTGAGCATCACGTCGACGACGACTCTGGCCACGCTAGGCAGCGTACTGGTTCACTTACCCCCGCCGCGGGCGGGTACTGTCACAGCGGGACGGACGACCGGCCGGTCAACGGTGATCTCCGCGACCGGCCCTGGGTACAAGGAGTGGCACGTGGCCGTCAATACTCAAGGTGCGGTCGGCGCCGTACCGGATCCGCTTGGCCCCGGCGGCCAGGCCGGCACCGCGGAACTCATCCAGCTCCTCACCCCCGAAGGCGAGCGGGTCGAGCACCCCGCGTACCCGCTGGACGTTTCCGTGGCCGAGCTCAAGGACCTGTACCGGGATCTCGTCCTGGTCCGCCGGATCGACTTCGAGGCGATCGCCCTGCAGCGCCAGGGCGAGCTCGGGATCTGGGCCTCGCTGCTCGGCCAGGAGGCGGCGCAGGTCGGCTCGGCCCGGGCGCTGCAGCCAGCGGACATGGCGTTTCCCACCTACCGCGAGCATGGCGTCGCCTGGTGCCGCGGGCTGGATCCGGTGAAGCTGCTTGAGCTGTTCCGCGGGGTCAGCCATGGCGGCTGGGATCCGAAGGCGCACAACTTCCACCTGTACACGATCGTCATCGGCAGCCAGACGCTGCATGCGACCGGCTACGCGATGGGCATCCAGCGGGACGGCGCGGTCGGCGAGGACGGCGAGGCGGCCATCGCCTACTTCGGCGACGGCGCGACCAGCCAGGGCGATGTTAACGAGGCTTTCATCTGGGCATCGGTGACGAATGCGCCGGTCGTGTTCTTCTGCCAGAACAACCAGTGGGCGATCTCCGAGCCGCTGGAGCGCCAGAGCCGGGTCCCGCTGTACCGGCGGGCGCACGGCTTCGGCTTCCCCGGGGTCCGGGTGGACGGTAACGACGTGCTGGCCTGCCTGGCGGTGACCAGGAAGGCGATGCAGGCCGCCCGGGAGGGGCAGGGCCCGACGCTGATCGAGGCATTCACCTACCGGATGGGCGCGCATACCACCACCGATGACCCGACCAGGTACCGGCTGGCCGCCGAGCTTGAGTCGTGGAAGCTGAAGGACCCGATCGAGCGGGTCAAGGCGTACCTGATCCGGTCCGAGCTGGCCGACGGGCGTTCTTCGAGGATGTCGACGCCGAGGCGGCCGAGGTCGGCACGCGGGTGCGGCGGTCCTGCCTGGAGATGCCGGATCCCGATCCGGCCGCGATCTTCGAGAACGTGTACGCCGAGCCGACCGCGCTGATCGAGGCCGAGCGGCGGCAGTTCGCCGCTTACCTCGACTCCTTCGTGCCGGAGGAGGAAGCCCGATGACCAGCCTGACACTGTCCAAGGCGCTGAACGAGGGCCTGCGCAAGGCGATGGAGGACGACCCCAAGGTCCTGATCATGGGCGAGGACGTGGGGAAGCTCGGCGGCGTCTTCCGGGTCACCGACGGGCTGCAGAAGGACTTCGGCGAGGCCCGGGTGGTGGACACCCCGCTGGCCGAATCGGGCATCGTCGGCACCGCGATCGGGCTGGCGCTGCGCGGCTACCGGCCGGTCTGCGAGATCCAGTTCGACGGCTTCGTCTTTCCGGCCTTCGACCAGATCGTCTCCCAGCTGGCCAAGATGCGGATGCGCTCGCTGGGCACGGTCAGCCTGCCGGTGGTGATCAGGATCCCGTGCGGCGGCGGCATCGGCGCGGTCGAGCATCACAGCGAGTCGCCCGAGGCACTGTTCGCGCACACTGCCGGGCTGCGGGTGGTGGCCTGCGGCGACCCGGCGGATGCCTACGTGATGATCCAGCAGGCCATCAGCTGCGATGACCCGGTGATCTTCTTCGAGCCCAAGCGGCGCTACTGGGACAAGGCGGACGTGGACCTGGCCGGCGCGGTGGCGTCCGCGGTCCCGCTGGACAAGGCCAGGACGCTGGCCAGCGGCACCGACGTCACCGTGCTCGCCTACGGGCCGATGGTCAGGACCTGCGCGCAGGCGGCCGTCGCCGCGGCCGAGGACGGCCGCTCCGTCGAGGTGATCGACTTGCGGTCGCTCGCGCCGCTGGACACCGAGACGATCTTCGCGTCGGTCCGGCGGACCGGCCGCTGCGTGGTCGTGCACGAGGCGGCGATCAGCGGCGGACTGGGCGGCGAGATCGCCGCCCGGGTGACCGAGGAATGCTTCTACCGCCTGGAGGCGCCGGTGCTGCGGGTCTGCGGCTACTCCACCCCGTACCCGCCTTCCCGGCTTGAGGAGCATTACCTGCCGGACCTGGACCGGGTACTGGACGGCGTCGACCGCACCTTCGCCTACTGAGAGGTCGCATGTCAGAGCTGAAGCAGTTCAGGCTCCCCGATGTCGGCGAGGGCCTGACCGAGGCGGACATCGTCCGGTGGCACGTCAAGCCCGGCGACCGGGTGACGATCAACCAGATCATCGTCGAGATCGAGACCGCCAAGGCGGTCGTGGAACTGCCCTGCCCGTTTGAGGGCGTGGTGGCCGGGCTGCTGGTGGCCGAGGGCGCCACCGCCGACGTGGGCACCCCGATCATCTCGGTCGACGTCAGCCCCGGTGCGGACGGCGCACCCGCCGATCAGGGGGCGTCCGCCGCGGCCGGCACGGCGGCTGAGGATCTGGTGCCCGCCCCGCCCGCGGAGGCGGGGACCGAGCCGGGCATCCACGGCACCCTGGTACCCAAGCCGGAACGCCAGGCGGTGCTGGTCGGCTACGGCGTCAAGCTCGGCGGCACGACACGCCGCACGCGGAAGCCTGCCGCCAGCCCGGGGCCGGCTCCGGCCGCCACCGCCACGGCAAGAACCACAACCAGCCTCAACGTAGCCGCCGGCGCCGGTGACTCAGCCGACGCCGGGCGGCCGCCGGTGCTAACCAAGCCGCCCGTCCGCAAGCTCGCCAGGGACCTGGGCGTGGATCTGCCGGAGCTTTCCGGCACCGGCCCGGGCGGCCTGATCACCCGCGACGACGTGCTGTCGGCCGCGGAGGCCGGCGCTGCCCCCGGCGCCCCGGCACCGGCCCGGCTCGCCCAGGTCGCCGCGGTGTCCCGGGAAGAGCGGATCCCGATCCGCGGCGTGCGGAAGCACACCGCCGCGGCGATGACGGCGAGCGCGTTCACCGCTCCGCACGTCACGGAGTTCCTGCAGATCGACATGACCGAGACGATGGCGGCCACGGCCCGGCTGAAGGCGCTGCCCGACTTCGCCGGGCTGCGGCTGTCCCCGCTGCTGCTGGTGGCCCGGGCGCTGCTGGTAGCCGTCGCGCGGCAGCCCATGATCAATTCATCCTGGGACGAGGCGGCCCAGGAGATCGTGGTCAGGCACTACGTCAATCTCGGCATCGCGGCGGCCACCAACCGCGGCCTGATCGTGCCGAATATCAAGGACGCCCAGGCACTCACGCTGCCCGGCCCTGGCCGGGGCACTGGCCGACCTGGCCGAGACGGCCCGGGCCGGCCAGGCGTCGCCGGCCGACCTGTCCGGCGGCACGATCACCATCACCAACGTGGGGGTCTTCGGGATCGACACCGGCACCCCGATCTTGACGCCGGGAGAGACGGCAATCCTGGCTTTCGGCCGGGTCAAGGATGCCCCATGGGTGCATGACGGCCAGCTTGCGGTCCGTAAGGTGACTACGCTTGCGCTGTCCTTCGATCACCGCATCGTCGACGGAGACGTAGCGGCCGCCGTCCTCAGGGATATCGGCGCGATGCTTGAGGATCCGCTGAACATGCTGGCCTGGGGCTGAGGCCCGGGTTGGTGGAGGGATCACGATGATCAGGCACGTCGCGTTGTTCGCCTGGACTTCCGCGGCCACCGCCGAGCAGAAAAAGCGGGTGGCAACCGAATTACGCGCCCTGCGGCCGCTGATGACCGGGGTCTGCGCATATCATGTCGGGCCGGATGCGGGCCTGGCCGAGGGCAACTTCGACTTCGCCGTGGTCGGCGATTTCGAGGACGCGGCAAGTTACGCCGCCTATCGCAACCATCCGGCGACCCAGGCAGTCATCGAGCAGTCCGTCCAGCCGATCATGCGCGATCGCGTGGCCATCCAGTACGAGCTGTAGCCGGCCCGCAGGTCAGCGTGCCCGGGCCGGCCGATCCCGGTCAGGGCCCCGGCCGATCCGGGATCCGCGCGCCCCGGCGCGCCGTTCCGGGTCAGAACGCCGTGGCCGGCAGCTCCATCAGGTCAAGCGTGGTGGCCTCGGCGATCTCGCGCTCGGCCGTCAGCCGGGGCAGCACGCTGGCGGCGAAGAACCGGGCGGCGGCGATCTTGCCCTGGTAGAACCCGCGATCAGCAACGTCCGGGTCGTCCAGCCGGGCCAGCGCGATCTCGGCCTGCCGCGCCAGCAGCCAGCCGATCACCAGGTCACCGAGCGCGAGCAGCAGGCGGGTGGTGTTGAGCCCGGCCCGGTAGATCTCGGCGGGCTGCCCGGCGGAGCCGCCGAGGAAGCCGTGCATCGCGTTCACGATGCCCTGCACGTCGGCGGCGGCCCTGGCCAGCGCGCTGCGCTCGGCCTTGAGCCGCCCGTTTCCCGAGTCTCCCGCGGCGAACTCGGTGATCTGGCCGATCAGGGACCGCAGCGCCCGGCCCTCGTTCCGGACGATCTTCCGGAAGTACAGGTCAAGGCCCTGGATCGCGGTGGTGCCCTCGTACAGGCTGTCGATCTTCGCGTCCCTGACGTACTGCTCGATCGGGTAGTCCTGCAGGAACCCGGATCCGCCCAGGGTCTGCAGGGACAGCGCGAGCATCTCGTACGCGCGCTCCGAGCCGACGCCCTTGACAACCGGCAGCAGCAGGTCGTTGAGCCAGGCGGCTTCCTCGTCGGGCACTCCGCTGGCGTCGGCCACCTGCTCGGCGTCCTGCAGGGTCGCGGTATAAAGGATCATCGCCCGCATCCCCTCCGCGTAGGCCTTCTGCAGCATGAGCATCCGGCGGACGTCCGGATGAGCCAGGATCGGCACCCGCGGGGCGGCCTTGTCGAGCATCTGGGTGAGGTCCGCGCCCTGCACCCTGGTCCGGGCGAAATCCAGCGCGTTCAGGTAGCCGGTGGACAGCGTCGCGATCGCCTTCGTGCCGACCATCATCCGGGCATGCTCGATGATCACGAACATCTGCCTGATGCCGTCGTGCACGTCCCCGATCAGGGTGCCGACCGCCGGGCGGGACCCGCCGAAGGTCAGCTCGCAGGTGGTCGAGGCCTTCAGGCCCATCTTGTGCTCGACGCCGGTGGCGTAGACGCCGTTGCGCTCGCCGACCGTGCCGTCCTCGCTGACCAGGTACTTGGGCACCAGGAACATCGACAGGCCCTTGGTGCCCGGGCCGTGCCCCTCCGGCCGGGCGAGGACCAGGTGGAAGATGTTCTCCGCCATGTCGTGCTCGGCGCTGGTGATGAACCTCTTCACGCCCTCGATGTGCCACGTGCCGTCCGGCTGCGCGATGGCGCGGGTCCGCCCGGCACCGACGTCGGACCCGGCGTCCGGCTCGGTCAGCGCCATGGTCGCGGTCCACCTGCGCTCGACCGCCAGCTCGGCGAACCGCTGCTGGTACGGCGTGCCCATCAGCAGCAGGGCGCGGGCGAAGGCGGCACCGCTCGCGTACATCCAGACCGCCGGGTTGGCGCCCAGGATCAGCTCGGCGACCGCCCAGCAGAGCGAGCGCGGCGCCGCGATGCCGCCGAGCTCGGCCGGCAGCTCCAGCCGGAACCACTCGGCGTCGATGAAGGCGGGGAAGGACTTCTTGAAGCCATCGGGCATCCGCACCGAGCTGGTGGCGGGATCGAACACCGGCGGATTGCGGTCGGCCTCGGCGAACGACTCGGCGATGGGCCCGGTGGCCAGCCGGTTGACCTCGTCCAGGATGCCGCGGGCGGTCTCCTCGTCGATCTCGGCGAACGGCTCCGTGCCCAGCAGGTCCTGCCGCTGCAGCACCTCGAACAGGTTGAACTCGATGTCACGCAGGTTGCTCTTGTAGTGCCCCATCCCCGCCTCTGGCTGTCCTAGAGCGCGCCCTACTGGTCAGTAACTTAGCTTATCTTACCCGAGAGTAACCAGGGCGGCTACCCCCGGGTAACCCGGGCGGCGAGCCTGCTGCCTGCTGATTGGCGCGGTCCTGCCGTTAAAACCGAATCTCGTTCTAGGAGTGTTGGCGACCGGCGTTCTAGAGTGATGCCAGGACCACGGCGAACGAGGTGAACGATGACGCTCGGCCTCACCGAGGAGCACCTGGACCTGGCGGCGGCCGTCCGGGGCTGGGCACAGCGCAACTCCCCGGCCGAGGTGGTCCGGGCCGCCGCGGACGGCCCGGACGGCGGGTCGGCGCGGTACCTGGCGTCGCTGCGGCCGGGCCTGGCCGAGCAGGGCCTGCTCGGCCTGCACCTGCCGGAGGAGCACGGCGGGCAGGGTTACGGCCTGCCGGAGCTTGCCGTGGCACTGGAGGAACTCGGCCGGGCGCTCGTCCCCGGCGGGTACCTGCCGACCGTCCTGGCCGGCGCCGTGCTGGCCGCCGCCGGCGGCATGGTTACCGGGAAGCTGCAGGCCGGGCTGGCCGACGGCACCGCGGCCGGCGCGGTCTCGCTGGCCCCGGGCCTGACCGGCCGGGCAGGCCCGGACGGCGGCCTGATCGTCGATGGGGAGGCGGCGCCGGTGCTCGGCGCCAGCCTGGCTGACCTCGTCATCGCCGGGGTGCATACCGAGCACGGCGAGATCTGGGCCGCCATCGACGCCGCGGGCCTGCAGATCACCCGGCTGGACAGCCTGGATCTCACCCGGCCCGTGGCCCGGATCCGCGCTGGCCGGGCTCACGGTGCCCGCCGACCGGCTGCTCACCGGCCTGGACCGCGGCGCGGTGACCAGCCTGGCCGCGATCCTGTTCGGCGCCGAGGCGGCCGGACTCGCCGACTGGGCCACCAGGACCGCCGCTGAGCACGCCAGGATCCGTCATCAGTTCGGCCGGCCGATCGGCCAGTTCCAGGCGGTCAAGCACCGGTGCGCGTGGATGCTGACCGCGGCCGAGCAGGCCGCCGCGGTGGCCTGGGACGCGGCCCGCACGCCGCCGGACCGCCCGGTGGCCGGCACCCCGGCGGCTGGCGGGCCAGCGGACGGCGCGCCGCCCGGCAGCCAGCGCGAGTTCGCCGCGAGCGTGGCCGCCGTGGTGGCCCTCGACGCGGCGGTCTCGTGCGCGCACGAATGCATCCAGGTGCTCGGCGGCATCGGCTACACCTGGGAGCATGCTGCCCACCTCTACTACCGGCGGGCGATGTCGCTGCGCGCGCTGCTCGGCCCGTCGGATGAGTGGGCGCGGCGGGTCGCCGGCCTGGCCATGGCCGGCGTGCGCAGGCCCGTCCAGGTGGAACTTCCGGACGGTGACGCCGCGGTGCGCGCGGCTATCCGCGCCGAGCTGGCCGAGATCGCCGCGCTGGCCGGCGCCGAGCGGACCGAGCGGCTGGCGGCCGGCGGCTGGGTGGTGCCGCACCTGCCCCGGCCGTGGGGCCGGGCCGCGAGCCCGCTGGAACAGCTCGTCATCGACCAGGAGATGCGCGCGGCCCGGGTACGCGGCCCGGCGCTGGCCATCGGCGCCTGGGTGGTGCCGGCCCTGATTCAGTACGGGACGCCCGCGCAGCAGGACCGGTTCCTGCCGCCGACCCTGCGCGGCGAGTTCCTGTGGTGCCAGCTGTTCAGCGAGCCCGGCGCAGGCTCTGACCTGGCCGGGCTGAGCACCCGCGCGGTCCGGGCCGACGGCGGCTGGCGGCTGACCGGGCAGAAGATCTGGACCTCGCTGGCCAAGGAGGCGGCGTGGGCGATCTGCGTTGCCCGTACCGACCCGGCGGCGCCGCGGCATGACGGGATCACGTACTTCCTGGTGGACATGTCGGCGCCCGGCGTTGACGTGCGCCCGCTCCGCGAGATCACCGGGGACTCGCTGTTCAACGAGGTATTCCTGGATGATGTCTTCGTGCCGGATGACTGCGTCGTCGGCCAGCTGAACGGCGGCTGGCGGGTGGCCAGGACCACGCTGGCCAACGAGCGCGTGTCGCTGTCCAGGTCGTGGACATTCGGGTCCGGCGTCGCCGAGCTGATCGAGGTGGCGAAGGCCGCGGCGGGACGGCTGCCGCTCGGCCAGGTCGGCGCGCTGGCCGGTGAGGGCCACGCGATCGACCTGCTGGGCGCCAGGGTGACGCTGAAGCAGCTGTCCGGAACCGAGCCGGGGGCCACCGGCAGCGTAAGGAAGCTGCTCGGCATGCGGCATGCCCAGCGGGTCGCCGAGTTGTGCTGGTCGGTTTCCGGCGCCGAGGGCGCGCTCGGCGGGCCCGGCGGGCCGCCGGTCGGCCTGTCTGGTGCGCCCAGCGGCCCGCAGTGGGCTCGCCAGGTGCTGCTGACCAGGGCGCTGACCATCGGCGGCGGGACCACTGACATTCAGCTGAACATCATCGGCGAGCGGATCCTCGGCCTGCCCCGGGATCCGGACCCGCCCGGCGCGTAATGCACTGGCCCCGGGTGCCTCGCGCTAGCCTACGAAGACGGAAGCCGGGGGGTGTCCGATGAGTAGCGGCGACGATGGCGCGCCGGGTGCGGATCTGCCGCTCGGGGGACGGCGCTCCGTGCCCGGCGGGCAGGGTGGCTGGTCTGCGGATTCAGGTGATGCGCGGCACATGCCGGGGCCCAGGCCGGGCCACTATCCGGCCGGGGCTTCCCGGCCGGCCGGCGCGCGCCGCCGCGGCCGTCCGGCCGTCGCCCAGCAGCAGCTGATGACCCGGATTTCGGCCGGCCGGAAGGCGCGGCAGCAGCGCGCGCTGGCCGTCGTGTGCGGCGCGGCGTCGGCGCTCGTGCTGCTGATCGCCGGCAGCGCCTGGGCGGTCAGCAGCTACGTCAACGGCCATATCGGGCGGGTTGACGCGGGCACCGCCGGGACGCCGTCCAGCGGGCCGCTGAACATTCTGGTCGCCGGCGTCGACGAGCGGTCCGGCCTGACCAGGTACCAGCAGGCCAGGCTGCATGTGGGCAGCACCGTCAGCACCAATTCCGACACCATGATGATCGTCCACGTGCCCGCGGATCACAGCAGCGTGTCGGTGGTCAGCCTGCCGCGCGACTCCTGGGTCGACATTCCCGGGCACGGCATGAACAAGATCAACGCGGCGTTCGGCCTTGGCGGTCCGAAGCTGATGGTGCAGACGGTGGAACATAACACCGGGCTGACCATCAACGACTACATCGAGGTGAACTTTCTCGGGTTCGTGAAAGTGATCGATGCCCTCGGCGGGGTGAATATCTGCCTGCCCTACGCGGTGGATGACTCGTACAGCGGCCTGCACCTGTCGGCCGGCCGGCATCACGTGAACGGGCTGACGGCCCTCGAGTTCGCCCGGGACCGGCATTCGTTCGCGCTGTCCGACCTGGCCAGGATCAGTGACCAGCAGCAGCTGCTTTCCTCGATGCTGAGCGAGGCAATCAGCTCGGGCACCCTCGCGAACCCGGCCCGGCTGGCGTCCTTCCTCAGCGCGGCTTCCGCCGCGGTCAAGGTGGACCAGCGGCTGAACGTGACCAGCCTCGCCGATCAGCTGCGCGGTATCTCGGCCAGCCGGGTCGCGTTCACCACCGTGCCGCTCGCCAGTACGAACTACCTGACCCCGACCGGCCAGCTGGCCGTGCAATGGGACAGCCAGGCGGCGGCGAGGCTCTTCGCCACGCTCAAGGCAGACCAGCCGCTGGTCAGGCCGTCGCATAAGCGGCAGCATGGCAGCACGCGGCCGAGGCTGAAGCGGAGCCAGGTGTCGCTGGACGTCTACAACGGGACGCTGATCGGCGGCCTGTCGGCGAGCACCGGCCAGCAGCTGGCCCAGCTCGGCTTCACCGTGCACGGCGCCGGGCTGTCCTGGCCGGCCAGCGACATCGCCCGGACGCTGATCGAGTACCCGGCGGGGATGATCGCGTCGGCGCGGCTCGTCCGGAAGGTGCTGCCGGGCGCGACGCTGCGGCAGGTACCCAGGCTGGCCAGGATCCGGATCGTGCTTGGCACGGCCGGGCACCAGGTCACCGGCTCACCGCCGGGTTCCGCGGGCCAGGGCTCGGCCGGGCCGGGCCCAGCCACGCCCGGCCAGCGCCGGACAGCCGCGCAGGACGCCTGCAAGTAGCCCGATCCGGCCACGACGGGCGCCCGCCGGGCTTGCGCGGGCCGCGGATCCCGGCGGGCCCGGGCCAGGCTGAGCCACGCCCGCCAGCGCGGGGCAGCCGCGCGGGTAAAGCGGATTCCCGGATTTGGCCAAGATTCGATTCGCCCGGACCGGGCTGGCGGCCGGGATCTGGATCAGCCGGCCTCCGGCGGGAAGCCGGCGGATTCTGACGGCGGGAAGCCCTCGGCTGGGGGCGCGCCCGGCGGTGACGATGGCGCCGCAGGCGGGAACTCCCCGGTTTCCCCCGCGGGCGGCGCAGCGGATGGCTCGGCTGCGGCGGGCGGGGAGCCCTGGGACTCCGGCGCAGCCGGGGAGCCGGCCGCAGCCGGGGACTCGGCCGCAGCCGGGGACTCGGCCGGTCCGGCCTGGTCGGCTGGCTCCCGGGCCAGGCTGATCTCGTGCTCGGCCTCGTGACTGGTGATCTCCGTCACCAGCCGGTCGATCTCGGCCGCGCTGTCCCCGGTGCCCCGCCCGGTCCGCTCCGCGTAGACGACGGCGCCCAGGTTGCGGAGCATGACATCGCCGCGCCGCTTGGCCTGCGCCTGGTCAAACTTGATCTTGCTGTCACGGGCCGTTTCCTGCGTTTTCTGCGCGATCTGCGTGGCCTGCGCCCTGACCTTGTCCATCAAGCCCATGTCTGCCTCCGTGTCCGGCTGGCTCCGTGTCCGGCTGGCGCCTCATCGCAGCATAGGCGGCCTGCAATTCGCGGTGATGTCCGGGTCAGTGGCGCGGATGCGGTACAACAGGGAGCCATGGAGAGCCTTCTGAGTCAGGCCGGCTATGGCGCGATCGCAATCCTCGGTTTCCTTGAGGCGTGCTGCATCCCGATCCCGTCGGAAATCACCTTCGGCTTCGCTGGCTTCCTCGCGTACCAGGGGCACCTGAACGTGGTGCTCGTGATCGTCGTCGGATCGCTGGCCGAGTTGTGCGGCTCGTTCGTCTCCTACGGCGCGGGCAGGCTGGGCGGGCGCGACACGGTTGAGCGAGTAGGCAAGTACCTGCTGATCTCGAAGGCTGACGTGCGGCGGGCCGAAGACTTCTTCACCGGCCGCGGCGAGTTCGCCGTGGCCATCGGCCGGGCGCTGCCAGTGATCCGGGCCTTCACCTCGCTGGTGGCCGGCTTCGTCGAGGTGCCCGTGCTGCAGTTCGGCGCGCTCAGCCTGCTCGGCACGGTGGTCTACGTCACCGCGATTACGCTGGCCGGCTATGCGGCAGGCAGCGCCTGGCACAGCATCGCGCGCTACATCGCGATCGGCGGCTATGCGATCGTGGCCATCCTGGTGATCACCGTCGCCGCGTTCATCATCTACCGGCTGCGGGAACTCAGGAAGGAAGCCGCCGCCAGGCGCGCGGCCGCCGCCGCCACCGCCGCCGAGGATCAGCGCCGTACCCCGTCCGCCTAGTCGGTCAGCGCCTGGTACACGAGCTGGCGCAGCTGCGGGCGGATCGGATAGCTGCTCGACGGCAGTAGCTGGGTGAAGAATGAGGCGGTCAGCCTGGCCGCCGGATCTACCCAGAACGCGGTGCTGGCCGCGCCGCCCCAGGAGTACTCCCCCTCCGAGCAGATCGCCATGCCGGCCGCGGCATCGGTGACCACGGCGAACCCGAGACCGAACCCGATGCCGCGGAATGGCGCTTCCGCGTACAGCGGGCGGCCGAAGGTCTCCAGGTCCGCTCCGCCGGGCAGCTGGTTGCGCGTCATGTACGCCACCGTCCGCGGGCCGATCAGCCGCACGCCGTCCAGTTCCCCGGCCGGGCTGCCCGGGCGGCCGAGGAGCAGCTGCGTGAACCGGTGGTAGTCGGCGGCGGTCGAGATGAGGCCACCGCCACCGCCGAGGAAGCGCGGGCGGGCGTCCGCCACCTTGGCCAGCGCGTCGAGGCGGGCCGCCTTGCCATCCGGCCCGCGGGTATATAGCGCGGCCAGCCGCCCCGCGTCGGCGGGCGTGACGTGGAAGGCCGTGTCGGTCATGCCGAGCGGGCCGAAGATCCGGTCAGCGAAGAATTCGTCCAGGCTCAGCCCGGATGCCACCTCGATGACCCGGCCGAGCACGTCGGTCGCCACCGAGTAATTCCACTCGGCACCGGGCTGGAACAGCAGCGGCAGGCCGGCCCAGACATCGCAGCACTGGGCCAGGTCAAGCCCGCGCGGGTAGCCCCACTCGAACCCGGCAGCCCGGTATAGCGCGTCCACCGGATGCACCCGGTGGAATCCGTAGGTGAGCCCGGCCGTGTGCGTCAGCAGGTGCCAGATCCGCACCGGCTCGGCGGCGGGTACCAGCACCGGCCTGATGTCCGAGCCACCGGCATAGACGCGGACATCCGCGAACGACGGGATGAAGTCGCTGACCGGGTCGGTGAGCCCGAAGGCGCCCTCCTCGTACAGCATCATCGCGGCGACCGAGGTGACCGGCTTGGTCATGGAGTAGATCCGCCACAGCGTGTCGGTCTCCACCGGCAGGCCGGCCTCAACGTCCCGGCGGCCATAGCCCGCTACGTGCGCGAGCCGGCCATCCCTGCTGACCGTGAGCAGCCAGCCGGGCAGCCGTCCCTCATCGACATATCGGGCGAAATGCCGGTCGATCCGCGGTAGCCGCCGCGGGTCGAATCCGACCTCGGCAGGGTCGGCTTCCGCCTTCAGCACGGTCATCCCGCCACCTTCCTGGCCGCCACCGCGGCGGCGTCCTGCCTTGATCTTCCAGCCCGGAGACGCCCCGGTCCAGCGCGCGCCCGGACCCGCACGGCCGCCCGGACCAGCACGGCCGCCCCGGACCAGCACGGCGGCCCGGACCACACGGCGGCCCGGACAGTACGGCGGCCCGGACAGCAAAAAGGCCGCTACCGGTCATGGCCGGTCAGCGGCCGTCTCGAATGCGCTCCCCGCCGGGTTCCCGTACTCCGGCAGGG
Source organism: uncultured Actinomycetes bacterium (assembly GCA_963786975.1). Lineage (GTDB taxonomy): Bacteria > Actinomycetota > Actinomycetes > Streptosporangiales > Streptosporangiaceae > Palsa-506. The sequence goes on from CAWBBE010000004.1 coordinate 343,773, forward strand.
GAGCGCCGCAACGGCTAGGTACCCTCGGTTGTATCGGCGGTGGCCAGGCGCGGCTTCGCGTACTGCGCCGACCGCGGCATCGTGTAGTGCGCAGAGTGCGGCTTCCGGTACGGATCCGGTCGCCGTTCCTGGGCCGCGGCAATCAGCGGGACGACCGCGATCACGTCGTCCCGGCCTTGCTTGCAGCCGGCCGCCCAGGCCGCCGCGTCCTGCGCCAGCTGGGCCGCGTGGGCCCGGGCGCGTGCCACGTCGTCCTGGGACCGGCGCAGCTCCCTGCGCCACCGCGACTCAAGGCGGGCAATGGCGGCAGATGCCCGCCACATGGTGACTCCCCAGGCGATCACCGCGGCGAATACCGCCCAGGCGATGGTGGTCAGCGTGGTCATGGCAGCACCTCGCTTTCCCGCCGCGCCAGCGCCGGGCCCGGGATCGGGATCGGGTCACGGCTCATCCCGCAGGTAAAACGGGCTGCGGGCCCCTTGCATCTGCCCAGTGCAGAGGTACTCTGGATCATGCCTTGACTCCTGGATGTAGTTGTCGTTCGGACGGAGCTTGGTTATCTGCTGGGCTGGCGGGGCCTAACCGTCGGCCCAGCGTCGTGTCAGGAGCAGGATCACGAACCTGCCGCGGCGGCCGACGCGATCCTGAATCGGTGCTCGCCTGGCGGCGCGCGGGCCCGTCGGTGCGAGCACCTTGGCACGGCGGCGCCGTGCGCGTGACCGGTGCCGGGCGCATGACCGGCGCGCCGCGCATGACCGGCAGAGCGAGCGAGTCCGGGCCGATCGCCAGAGGCAAAAGGCAGGAGCACCATCTGGTTACTCCGCCCGCCGATCATGGCGCGGCCCCCCTCCCCAAGGGGATTGGCCTTCACCATTAAGTGAACGACAGGATCGGGTAAAGTGCAAGGTGCACCGATGTTTGCACCTGAAATTAGCCCGCGAGCCTTCACACAAGATCAATGACGCCCCTACACTGCAGTTGAGTCACACGCCGGTGAAACCCAAGCGGGCCCGCTGGCGAATCGAGTCATACTCCAGCTACATGCCTGATCCCGAGGGGAGCCGGACGGGTGCCCGCTCATGGCAGCCCGACCGTCCGTCGCCGTCGGCTCGCCGCCGAACTGCGCCGGCTCCGCGAGCGCGCCGGTTTCACTGGTGACGAGGTTGCCGACCGCCTCGGCTGGTCCGCCTCCAAGATCAGCCGCATCGAGCTGCACCGCACCGGCATCAAGCCAGCCGACCTGCTCAGGCTTCTTGATCTCTATGGCGTCGCCGACGTTCACCGCGAGGGCCTGCTCGCGCTGGCCAGCGAGTCCAGCGGGACGGGCCGCCTTGAAGCTGTCGCAGCCACCTTTCCCGGGGAGCACGCCGCCTTTCTCTATGCCGAAGCTGAGGCGCAATCGGTCTGGGCCTGGGATCCGCAGGTCGTTCCCGGACTGCTGCAGACGGCCGACTATGCTCGCGCCGTCATGATGTGCTGGCATCAAATGTTCTCTGCTCCGCCTGGCGAAATCGACCGCCGCGTCGAGGCCAGGCTGGTGCGCCAGCGGGTGCTGGACCGTGAACCGCCGCTCACGCTGGCCGTCGTCATCGACGAGTCGGTGCTGTACCGGCGGCTCGGTGACGCCGCGGTGATGCGCGATCAGCTAGTGCATATCACTGAGGGGGCCAAGCGGCCTAATGTCACGGTACAAGTTATGCCGCTGGAGAGTGGTCAGCTGATCACTACGGGCGCATTCACCTACATGCAGTTTCCGCAGGTTCACGACGTACCGCTGCACGACATAGTAATGGCTGAGCACTTGACTGGCAGTGACTATGTCGAAGCGGAAGAGGATACTTACCGGTACCAGACTGCATTTACTGCGCTACGTAGCAGGGCACTGAGCTCGGCGAATTCTCTGCAGATGATAAGGGAAGCTATCGGCCAGCTCGATTCCACTAGCCGGCCCGCTGGCTAGCTTGGCCGCCAGGGATTTGCGCGGGCTCAGCTGGACCTTGGAGTTATCCGAGGTGGGACTAGAAATTGAGCTTGCCGGCTTTTACTTTCGACAGGAATGCGTTCCACTCAGTCCGGTTGAATGCCAGTACTGGCCCGGTCTCGTGCTGTTTCGTGTCACGCATGCAGATCAAATCGCCGGACAGCCCGGCCACTTCGACGCAGCTGCCGTTATACGAGCTCCATGAGCTCTTCCGCCAGGACATAACTCGGTCCGCCGCCAAGCCGGGGATGATGTCTGATGTATCCTTATTTTTGCCTGAAGCAATCATGGCGTATCCACCACTCCAATACTTCCGTTCGGATCACCAAAACGAATCCGGGGCAATTTGGAATTCCGGACGAACGCAAAACCCTTGGGGGCATATGCGGCCAAGCCGGGAAAGCCCGGCCCCGTGACCGAGGCGAGCTGGAGGAAGGTTAGCAGCTGCGCACCTGGCTTTTGGTGAGAACCGGGACTCCGGCAGGCCCGGCGCGTCGTGCGGTGCGGGCAACCCCGGGCGCGTCGTCGGCCGGCCTGCGCGGGCCGGGCAGGCCGCGCTGCCCCGGCAGCCGCCTCGGACCGCCGGCCTGGGGCTTCAGCGTGCCGCGTGGTCCCGCTGCCCGTGGTTCCCGGGCTGGGCATGCTCTTCCGCCTGGCCGAGGAGCTGGTCGAGCAAGGCGGCGGTGCGGTCGTCGGTGAGGCGGTACCGGACGATCCTGCCGTCCCGGCGGGCGGCGACCGTGCCGCCGGCCCGCAGCAGGCGCAGCGCCTGCGAGACCGTGCTGTCGTTCTGGCCGGCCGCGACCGCCAGGTCGGTCACGCTGATCGGGCCGGCCCGGTGGATGCACAGCAGCAGCGTGAGCCTGCCCGGGTCGGCCAGCAGCCTGAAACGCTGCGCCCAGCCGGTCACGTCCCCGCATCCGGCCAGCGCGCCGAGCGCTGCGCAGACCCGCTCCCCGTCGATCACGCGATGGCCGACATCGGCCGGTACCAGGTGCACGCACCGATCATCGCAGACGACCGGGCCGAATTTCTGCTTAACTGCACAGGTATCTAGCTATTCAGGCTTGACCGGGAGATGCTGCCGACCGTAGTGTCAGCAGCGCTCTGGCCTGCTGGCCGGAGTGGTGCAGCCCGCAGCGAAGCCGGTGAGATGCCGGCACTGTCCCGCAACGGTGATGCCCCCGCGTGGGGATGAGTCCGGCCGCCTGATCTGCACCGGCGAATGTGGTCCTCGGCGGAAGGGCTGTTCGTGGGCGAGCCAGGCGCGGCACTGCCCGCAGGTGACGGGGCGGTGCCTGCAGGCAGCCGAGCCACGCCGGTGTGCGGCAACGCCGGAGCCGCACCGGGCAGCGGCAGAACTGATCAGGGCCGGCCCGGGCAGGAACCCGGCCACGCCCCGCTGGCGCGCGCGCCCGGCCACGCCCCGCCCGCGGACGAAACCGGTCACCCCCCGCCCGGGCAACGGGCCGCGTTGCCGCTCGTGCTGGCCGGGGGTGCGCTGCTGCTGCTGATAGTCATGTCGGCGGCAGTCGGCATCGGCTCGGTGCCGGTGAACCCGGCTGCGGCCTGGCACGTCCTGCTCGATCACCTGGCCGGCCGTCCGGCCGCGACCGTGGACGACGAGATCATCTGGCAGATCCGGCTGCCGCGGGTGCTGCTCGCCGCTGTCGTCGGCGCCGCCCTCAGCACCGCCGGAACCGTGGTACAGGTCCTGGTCCGCAACGCGCTGGCCGATCCCTACCTGCTCGGCATCTCGTCCGGGGCCAGCGTCGGCGCCACGGCCGTGCTGCTGTTCGGCGCCTTCGCCTCGCTCGGCTTGTGGGCGGTCTCGGCGGGCAGCATCATCGGTGCGCTGGTCGCGATGGCAACCGTGTTCGCGGTAGCCAGGCAGGGCGGCACGCTCGCGCCCACCCAGCTCATCTTGTGCGGCGTGGTGATGGCCGCGTTCTTCGAGGCGATCACCAGCTTCCTGATCTTCCGCGGCAACCCGCAGGCCACCCAGTCGATCCTGTTCTGGCTGCTCGGCTCGTTCGGCCTGGCCGCCTGGTCTCAGCTGCCGATCCCCGCGGTTTGCCTGCTGGCCGCCGTCGGCTACCTGGTCAGCCAGGGCCGCTCGCTCAACGCGCTGGCCATGGGCCCGGGAGCGGCCGCCTCGCTGGGTGTCGACGTGCACCGGCTGCGCCGGAATCTCTACATCGCCACCTCGCTGGTCGCCGGGGTAGCGGTAGCGGTGAGCGGCGTGATCGGGTTCGTCGGCCTGGTCGTCCCGCACATCACCCGGCTGCTGGTCGGCTCCGATCACCGCCGGGTGCTGCCGGCCGGGGCGCTGGCCGGGGCGGCGTTCATGACGGCGGCTGATCTGCTCGCCCGGACGATCGCCGCACCGCAGGAGATGCCCATCGGCGTGATCACCGCGTTCATCGGCGCGCCCGCGCTGATCTTCCTGATCCGGCGGCGCCCTTATCTGTACGGGGCACCGGAATGAACGGGGCGGCCGGATGAACGCGGCGGCCGATGAACGCGGCGGCCGATGAACGCGGCGGCCGGATGAACGGGGCGGCCGGATGAGCCTGGAGCTGCGGGACCTGGGCGTCGACATCGGCGGCCGGCCGATCGTCTCCGGCATCAGCCTGCGCGTCCAGGACGGGCAGTTCGCCGGGCTGCTCGGGCCGAACGGCAGCGGGAAGTCCACCATCCTCAAGTCCATTTACCGGGTGCACCGCCCGGCCGCCGGGCAGATCCTGCTGGACGGTGCCGACCTGGTGCAGTTGCGGCCGCGGGCGGCGGCCCGGCGGATCGCGGTCGTCGCCCAGGAGAGCCCAGTCGAGTTCGGCTTCACCGTCGCCGAGCTTGTCATGATCGGCCGTACCCCGCACAAGGGCCCGTTCGAGCGAGACGCTGACCGCGACCGGGAGATCGCGGCCGACGCGATCGAGCGGGTCGGCTGCGGCGACCTGGCCGGCCGGAGCTTCCACACCCTGTCCGGCGGCGAGAAGCAGCGGGTGCTGATCGCCCGCGCGCTGGCCCAGCAGGCCGACCACCTGATCCTGGACGAGCCGACCAGCCACCTCGACATCCGCTACCAGACCGAGATCCTGGAACTCGTCGCCGGCCTCGGCATCACCGTGCTCGCTGCCGTGCACGACCTGAGCCTGGCCGGCCTGTTCTGCGACACCGTGCACCTGCTCGATCGCGGCCGGCTGGCCGCCGCCGGGCCGCCTGCCGAGGTGATCACCCCGGAGATCATCCGCGCGGTCTATGGCGCCGACGTGCTCATCATCACTCACCCCGAGAACGGCACCCCGCAGCTGCTGCCCCGGCGGCCTGCTGCTGCCCGGCCGGACCGGGCCGGCTATCCCGGCCGAACCGCACCCGGCCGAACCGCACCCGGCCGAACCGCACCCGGCCGAACCGCACCCGGCCGAGTTGCGCACCCGGACTGAGCCGGGCGCGCGGACAGAGAGGACCGTCATTGAGTTACCTCGGCGGCCGGCCTGAACGCCGCTTGGCCCCGTTTCAGAAAATGTCCTTGACCTGCTGGCCGCTGGCCGCTGCGCTGCTCCTGGCTGCCTGCGGCACCAGCCCGGCTGCGCAGCCGGCCGCCCGGCGCTACCCGGCCCGGCGGCTACCCGGTCACCGTGCGCAGCTGCGGGACGCCGGTCACGTTCGACCGGGCGCCGGCCCGGGCCGTGTCGAACGACATCAATGCGACCGAAGACATGCTGGCCCTCGGCCTGGCGGGGCGGATGGCCGGCGACTTCGGGGTGACCGGCGACGGGCCGGCCGGCCAGCCGGTACCCGCGCAGTACCTGGCCGCCTTCCGCCGGGTAAGGGATGTGTCGCCGGACTACTTCACGCTGGAGTCGCTGCTCGGGGTACGCCCCGACTTCCTGCTCGCCGGATGGGACTACGGGCTGCAAGCGGGTACCAGGCTGACGCCCGGCTACCTGGCCCGGTTCGGGATCAAGACGCTGGCCCTGAGCGAGTCCTGCGGCCGAGTCCGGCCGGGCACTGCGCAGATCTCGATCGGCGGCACCTACGCCGATCTCACCAGCCTGGGCACGATCTTCGGCGTCCGGTCCCGGGCCCGGCGGCTGATCGCCTCGATGCGCGCGCAGGTGGCCGCGGTCCGGGCGAAGGTCACTGGGCTGCGCCCGGTACCGGTATTCGTCTACGACAGCGGCGAGGCGGCCCCGTTCACCGCGCCGGGGCTGGCGATGCCCAGCGCGCTGATCCGGCTGGGCGGGGGCACGGACGTCTTCGCCGGGCTGCGGCGGAGCTGGACGTCGGTGTCCTGGGAGCAGGTGGTGGCGCGCAGGCCGGAGTGCATCATCATCAATGACTACGGCACGCCGACCTGGCGGCAGAAACGGCAGTTCCTGGAGACCAGCCCGGTTACCAGGAACCTGCCGGCGGTGCGGCACGGGTGCATCCTGCCGCTGAGCTATGACCAGCTCACCCCCGGCCCGCGTAACGCCGCGGCGGTCGCAGCGATCGCGCGCTGGCTGCATCCGGCCGCGTTCGGGCTGCCCGGGCGCAGCTGACCTGAATAGCGCCGGCTGCGGCAGGTCAGGATCGGCTGAAGCGCGCAACCACGGAGCCGGCCGCCTCCTTGGCGGCGATGCCAAGCGGGCGCCAGGTCATGCCGAAGAGGGTGCGGTCCACGACGAGCTCGGCCCGGAGCGTGACGGCGCCGGGACCGATATCCTCGGCGCGCGCGGTGAAGCTGACCGGCTCGCTGTGGCCGGCCGCGGTCAGGGTTCCGCGCATGGCGATCTCCCCGCTGGCGGCCGGCGTCGCCTCGGTGACGCTGAGCACGACGGTGGGGTGATGCTCGGCATCGAAGAAGTCGGCGGACCGCAGGTGCTTGTCCCGTTGCTTGTTCTTGGTGGTCAGCGAGCCGGACTGCATCGTGAGACGGCCGGAGAGCGAACCGTCCGGCGCTACCGTGCCGGCGCCCTCAAGCTGCTCGAACGTGCCGCGGACGGTGATCGCGTGCCAGAAGTGCCTGACCCTGAACTCGACGCTGGATCTGGCCGGGTCGAGAGACCACTGACCCTGCGCCTGGCCGCCCGGCAACAGGGCGTCCAGCGGATTGGTGCCTGCCATGGCTACCTCCCTGCTTGGGTATCCGGTATGTAATGCCTGCTCTGGTCGGCCGGGTCGATCCAGACCCGGATGACGGTGCCGGAACTCGGATCGCGGAACCGCTCGGTCGTGGGCACCCAGCCCGGGGCTGGCGCGGCGGACTGTCCGTGCCTGCGACGTCCCCAGCGGCCGGCGCCAGCGCCGGGGCGGGTGCCGGTGGCCGGGCCGCTGCCGGATTCGGCTCCGAGGCTGGCCGGGTCGAGCGGCGGCAGGCCGTCCAGCGCTGCGGCGGCCTCGGCCGCGTATCCGGCGGCGAGCACGATCTCGGCCCGGCGGCTGAACTCATCGAGGTCGAACCGGCCCAGCGCATAGTGCTCACGCAAGACGGCAACCAGCCGGTCCCGGTCGGCGTCGCCGAAACGCGAGGCCGGGCTGCCCGGCTGGCCCTGCGACATGGCTACGCCGGGCGGGCGACGACAGCGGTGCCGTAGGCCACGATCTCAGTGAGCTGCTGGCCCATCTCGGATGAGTCGAAGCGCATCGAGATGACCGCGTTGCCGCCCTGCAGCCTGGCATTCTCGATCATCCGGTCCATGGCGTGCCGGCGGCTGTCCTCGAGCAGCTCCGTGTACTGGGTCACCTCGCCCTGGCGCAGCGCCTTGAAGCCGGCGCCAAGGGACTTCGCGACACCCATGCTGCGGACCACCAGGCCGAACACGACGCCGAGATTCTGCTCGACGGTCATGCCGGTAAGCTCCAGCGCGGTCGTGACGGGGAAACCGCCCGATGAAGTCTCAGTCATCCCGTCATCCTAGGAGCAAGCCAGCGGACAGCGGCGCCGCGGCGCCGGCGCCAGGCCGGCCGGGATGCCGGACCGGGCGGGGCGCCAGGCCAGCCAGGATGCTAGGCCAGCCCCGGGCGCCAGGACAGGCCGGCCAGGGTGAAGAACTCTGCCCGGGACCGCCCGTCGGCCCGCAGCGTGCCGAGCATCGTCGAGGTCACCGTGGTCGATCCGGCAGCCTGCACGCCGCGCAACGTCATGCAGGTGTGCTCCGCCTGGATCACCACCCCGACGCCTCTTGGCTGCAGCTGCTCGGTCAGCCAGTCGGCGATCTGCTTGGTGAGCCGCTCCTGCACCTGCGGGCGGCGGGCGAAATGGCCGACCACCCGCGCCAGCTTGGACAGGCCGAGGATCCGCTCACCGGGCAGGTACCCGACATGGGCCACGCCCATGAACGGCAGCATGTGATGCTCGCAGACGCTGTGCACCGGTATGGCCCGGGCGAGGACGAGCTCGTCGTAGCCCTCGTCGTTGGGGAAGGTCGTCAGGTTGAACGGGCTGGGCCGCAGCAACTCGGCATAGGCGCTGGCCATCCGCCGCGGCGTATCACGCAGGCTCTCCGTGCTGGTGTCCATGCCCAGGGCCCGCAGGAAGTCCGCCGCAGCGCGCTGCGCCGCCGCTACGTCGACGATGTTCCCGTCATGCACGACGCGCAGCGCCGGCGGAGACTGGCCGGAACCGGCCGCCGGGGTTCTGGTACCGGCGGCTGCGCTGACAGCCGCGGCCGGGCCGGCCGCCGCATCCGGGCCGGCCGCCGCATCCGGCAGGCCGCCGCATGCGGCCCGGCGGCGACGGCGGTCACGGCATTGCCCGGCCCGCGCCCGTTGCCAGGTATCCGTGCCGCCATGTCAGCTCCCCGCCGCGATTACACCAACAGATGTTGGTCTTATTTTTCCGCATAGTCAAGTCCGGTGACTGGACAGACTTCGGTTTTTTACACCTACGCCTGTAGGCGTTAACGTAAAACGGTGGACATCAGTTCAGGTGAGCTGGGCAGCGACGCATCGATCACGGCGCTCGCCGCGCTCGGCGATGAGCAGCGCCGCCGCCTGTTCGGCTACGTCCGGCACGCGCACCGGCCGGTCACCCGCGAGGAGGCGGCCGCAAGCGCCGGAATCTCCCGCAAGCTCGCCGCGCATCACCTGGACAAGCTCGTCGCGGCCGGACTGCTGTCGGCCCGCTACCGGCCGCCGGCCGGGATCCGCAAGGTCGGCCGCACACCCAAGGTCTACGAACTGGCCGGGACCGCCATCAGCGTGACGATCCCGGAGCGGCGGCACGAGATCCTCGCGGGCATCCTGCTCGATGCGGTACGCACCGAGTCAGCAGGCGAGACATCCCGGCAAGCGGCCATGCGCTCGGCCCGGCGGCGCGGCCAGCAGGCGGGGGCGGCCGAGCGCAATCGGCTCCGGCCCGGCCGGCTGGGCGCCGAGCGTGCGCTCACCATCACCGAGACGATCCTCGCCGGGCACGGGTTCGAGCCCGTGCGGCCCGCGCCTACCGAGATGGAGTTGCGCAACTGCCCGTTCCATCCGCTCGCCGCGCAGGAACCTGAACTGGTGTGCGGAATCAACCACGCCTTCCTGGCCGGGCTGCTCGACGGCCTGGGCGCCGACGCGCTCGATGCCCAGTTGCGCCCGCAGCCCGGCCACTGCTGCGTCCGGCTGCGGGCGGCAGCTCAACCGCACCAAGATCACGTTAGCGGTTCACATCTATCCGGCGACAGTCGGACAAATCTGAACCACTAGTCCGAAGGCCGGGCTGGTCACAGCATCACGATCAGCATGTAGCCCATCGTGACGCCCATCACGATCTCGCAGCATGCCGCCAGCCTGGGTGACAGCGGCGTGCCATGCCGATGCGGCGCCTGCCGATGCGGCGCCGCATGCGGATGCGGCACGGCGCCCGGCCAGGTTCCGGCACCGACGGACGCCTGCCGCAGCGCTGATACCGGTGCCAGGGCCGGCAGCCGGTCAGTGACCCAGACCACGTAGCCAAGAAGGGCAGACGCAAATACAAAAGCCAGCAACGGGAAACGGATGGCCACCGCTGACTGCCCGCCGATAGCGGCCGATCCCCTCATGGCCGGACCGGTGGCGCCCGCCGCGCCGGGCGAGACGGCGAGGAACATGTACAGCATCGCGCCGCACGCCAGCAGGTGCGGTGCCTGGTGCGCGGCCCGGACACGACCGCCGCGGGCTCGATCCGGGCTGTGCCAGGCCAGCAGGATCTGCCACCCGAACCAGCCGGCGGCGATGCCGAATACCGCCTCCCAGCCGCAGGCCGGCAGCCAGCTCAGCCGCGGCACCAGCATCCCGGCCATGGCCACGCCCATCACGACGTGCACGATGTCCGCGTCGGGTGCGGTCGGCCGCCGGGTGAGGCGCGCGGCCAGCAGCCTGGTCACGCAGTACGCGGCAGTGATGATCATGACGGCGGCCAGCAGGTAGCCGAGCGGGGCCGGGCCGGTCATGCCCCGGCCTCCCGGTCACCGCGGGCCGCCCCGGCAACCCCGCTGCCAGGTCCGGGCCGGGGAACACCTGCATCTCGCTGACCGGGCCGCAGATCGCCCGGCCAGTAGGCGATGGCCAGCAGGGCGAGCAGCGGGCCGGAGTCCGGGTCGGTGCCCGATCCGGTGAGGATGCCGCCGAGCGCCTCGGCCAGCGAGATGGCGATGGCGACGACGACCGCGAGTACGATCGCCGCCCGGGCCGCTGGCGGCGGCAGGTAGACCCCCGCAGCGACCACCGCCAGCGTGACCGCGAGCACGATCGACGCCGCCAGCCCATGCTGATCGAGTAGCGCGGCGGCGCGGCTGTCGATACCTGCGAGCCAGCCCGGCTGGCCGGCCGCCGCCGCCGCGGAGATCATGCTGCTCAGCCCGCGCGGTGACCGCATCGGCGGCTGGACGCAAAGCCAGCTGAGGCTGCCCCACAGCACGAGCCAGATCGCGCGCGCCGCTGCCGGGCCGACCGAGCACCCGGCGGCGAACGCTGACCGGCGGTCGGTCCGGACCGGCCATAGCAGGACCGCGAGCAGGGCGTAGATGATTACCGCTCCGGGTGCTCCGCTGACCGGGCTCGCCGTCCCGGATAGCACGGACCCGAGTCCCTCGCCGAGCCACCAGACGGCCAGCGACCATGCGATCGAGGCGCCGAGCGCGATCTTGACCGTTGGCCGCAGCGCGATCCCGAGTGCCAGCAGCAGCTGGACGGTGGCGAACGCCGAGTTCGCCGCCACCACATGCTGCCCGATGATGCGCGCTGACCAGGTGATCGGCCCGGCGACAACCGCCGGGTTGCCGTCGGCCGAGGCCGCTAGCATGCGGGCGAACGCCCTGGTGAACATCATCGGCTGGTACTGCAGTACCGCGTCGAGAAGCCAGCCGGCGGCCAGCGCGAGCTGCAGGCGGCGCCGGGTATCGGGTACCTGCCAGCTGGTCTCGCTCCGCCAGCTGGTTTCGCTCCGCCAGCTGGTGCTGCCCAGCCAGCTGGTCCCGCTCAGCCAGGTCTTCGCGCTCAGCCAGGTGTAGCTGCTCCGGGCGGCGGCGTCGCTCATCGCGGCATCCCTTCCTGGCGTGGCGCTCCCCGGAGTCACCACGATCCGCCTGGCCAGGCACCAGCTTCCGGCGGCCCGCCGCCGTACGGTCCGCAGGCGCCGGAATGTCGCCACCTGAGCGGCGTATCAGCCGCTGACATACGGCCGGCTTCAGCCCTGGCCACCGAAGTCAATGTCAGCAGAATAGTATTGGCTGCCGCTTATGGACACAAGGCAGTTATTGGCTCACCACTGGCCAGAGCTTCGAATCGGAACTGGATTCGACTAGTAACCGAGCCACCGGCCGCCGCCTGCACTAGGCGCTGCCGACGTCAGGACTAACACCGCGCGGGCATTGTCAAGGATGATGCATAAACCCCTGCGGGGTATTTCTATAACCCCACCCGGGTATTCCGCTAACCCCGCCCGGGTACCTCGGAGCAGCAGCCGGCGGCCCGGTGCACCGGGCCGGCTAGTCCGCAGCCGGCTCCGCGATCAAGCCCAGCTCGGTGATCCGGCGGACGGCCGCCGCCCGGGTCTTGCAGTCCAGCTTGAGCATGCCGCCGCGGACATGCATTTCCACGGTGCGCGGGCTGAGGAACAGCTGGCCGGCGATCTCACGGCTGGTGTTGCCCTGGGCGACGAGTTGCATGACCTCAAGCTCCCGCGGCGAGAGGCCGGCCGTGGCGCGGCCCGCCAGCTGGCCGGCCGCCGGGCGCGGGTTAGCCGGGCCGGCCGCCGCGCGGACGTTAGCCGGGCCGCCTGCTCCCCCGGCACCGTCAGCATCCCCGGTCGCTGCCCACGCGGTCACGGCGTCGCCGGCGCCGATCCGGGCCGCTGGCCTCTCGCCCTGGGCGGCGAGTTCCGCCGCTAGCCGGGCGTGCAGCGGGCCGGCGCAGCCGGCCTGCGGCCTGGTACGCCGCGGTAAGCAGGCCAGTCCCGCGCCGCTGGTGGCCGGCCTGGATCAGGACCGCCGCGGCCCGACGCTGCGCCGTCGCGGTGGCCAGCGGCAGCGCGAGCGGGCCGAACAGCCCGACCGACCGCAGCAATTCCGGCGCGGCAGCGCGCGGCCCGGCATCCAGCAGCGCGGTCTCGCCGAGCGCATGGGCCAGGGCGGCCAGCGCCTCCGGCTGCGCAGTGAGCTCGGCAATCCTGGCCAGCGCGGCCGCGCACGCCCGCACCTGCGCCGCCGCATCGTGCTCGGCGAAGAACGCCGACATCCACTGCAGGATCGGGATCGTGTAATGCCGCTCCTCCGTCTGCTGCCAGCGGGCCAGCATCAGCTCCGCGCGATCGGCCGCGGCCGAATACGACCCAACCGCGTCATCGAGCACGCACAGCCCCCAGCCGGACAGCAATTCCATGGCGGCGAGCTCGATCCTGGTGGCGATCGACCTGCTCGCCAGCAGCAGCGGCCGGGCCTGGACGGTATCCCCGCGCCAGGCCAGGATCAGGCCCAGCATCCCGGAACTGACCGCGCGCGCATGCGGCGGGCTGGCCGCCGAGTCGAGGACGTCGGCGCAGATGCCAGCCGCCCGGTTCCACTGGCCGTGCGAAAACAGGACGACGGTGACGCAAGCCCGGCACACCTGGCCGGTGGCCGCATCGCCGTGCGCATCGCAGAACTGGTACGCGGAGGCATAAGCAGCCGTCGCGGCCCGATAGTCGCCCGCGTGCTCGAGCGCATCGGCCAGCCGCTGCTGGAGCTCGGCAGCCGCGCCGGTCAGCGACTCACCGGGAGGCCGGGCAAGTGCCCGGTCGAGCGCCCCGCGGATCGCGCCGATTCCCTCCGCGGACCGGCCGAGCCGGGCCAGCACGTTGCCGCGATGGCCGTCGATACGCAGCGCCAGGTCAGTCCGGCCTGCCGCCTCCGCGTCCGCGCGGGCGGTGGCCAGCAGGTCGAGCGCGGCGGAGAAGGCGGCCGCCGAGCGCAGATGGGCGGCCGCCGCCAGCCGTTCCGCGGCAGCCTCGGCACGGTTGCCGGCCGCCGCGAATGCGCTGGCCGCGGCCTCCCGGGCGGCCAGTGCCGCGTCCCATTGGCCGAGCATCTCGTGCACGAGCGCCAGCCTGCGGTTCGCTACGGCGAGACCTGCCTGGTCGCCAGCCCGCTGGCAGGAGTCTGCGAGCTCGCGGCGCAACGCGACGGCTCCAGCGTGATCTGCGCACATCTCCGCGCAGTGCGCCAAGTCGGCCACGGCACCCAAGCGCGCCGCTTCCTGCGCTCCGGACGGCCAGATATCCAGCGCGCTGCGCAGCGCCCGGGCCGCGTCCCGGTACGCGTGCACGGCCTGATGCTCCGCTGCCTCGGCGAGCAGGGCCCCGCGGGCCGCACCGAGATCCCGCGCGGCCAGCAGGTGGGCGGCTACCAGACCATGGTTTCCGCGGGCCGCGGCCAGCCTGCCCGCCAGCTGACGGTGCAGTTCGCGGCGGCGCGACCACGGGATGTCAGCGTAAATGGCGTCCCTGGTCAGCGCGTGCCGGAAGGCAGCCCGGGCGCCTGCGGCCTCGGTGACCAGGCCGGTGCCGGCCAGCAGGTCCGACCATGCGGGCTGGCCGGCCAGCTCGGCCGCGAGGTCGACGTCAAACTCGGTGCCCGCCACCGCGGCGGCCTCGAGCAGGGATCGTCCGGCCGGCGGCAGCCGGCCGGTGCGCAGCAGGACAGCCTCCCGCACGCCGTCGGGAACGGCCGCGCTGGCGGCGCCCGCACCGGCCGCCAGCCCGACCTGCCCCGCACCACCCGGCTGCCCTGCAGGGCCGGCCTGGTGCCAGCAGGCGCGGCGGCCGGCCCGCGGTAGGTCAGCCGGCCGCCGTCACGCAGCGCGAATGCCAGTTCCTGCACGGCGAACGGGATGCCGTCGGCCCGGCCGGCGACGGCGGCAGCAAGATCATGCTCGGGCACTGCCCCGAGCAACGCGGTCAGCATCGCGCTGATCGCGGCATCATCGAGCGGCCCGAGGCTGATCTCGGCCAGCTGCTGACGGCGGCGCAACTCGGCCCGGACCGGCCGCAACCGGTGATCGCGCGGCAGCTCGTCGCTCCGGTAGCAGGCCACCAGCAGCACCGGCTGCCCGCGCGCCGCGTCGGCCAGCGCGGGAAGCAGGTCGAGGGTGGCCTGATCCGCCCACTGCAGATCGTCGATGAAGGCCACAGCCAGCAGGCCGGCCGCGGCGCGGACCAGCGCCGCGCAGGCAGCCTGGGCCGCCGCCGCAAGCCGGACTTCCGGCGGCGGCGGCCCGAGTTCGGGCAAGATCACCGCGAGGATGCCGGGCGCCGGGCCGGGCAGCCTGGCCAGCGCCGGGCGTAGCACCTCGGCGACCGGCTGGTATGCCGCCGAGTTCAATTCGGCTGCCCGGCCCCGCAGCACCAGGCCGCCCGCCGCAGCCACGCCGTGCTCAGCCTGCCCGGGCTCGGCCGTAATGCACCCGGCCTGCCAGGGCTCCGGCAGTCCGCGCTCAGCCAGCCCGCATTCCTCTAGAACGTGCTCTACCAGGGCGGTCTTGCCGACGCCTGCCTCGCCGGCTACGAAGACGACCGGCGAGGCGCCCGCCCGCGCGGACCGCAGGAAGCCGCGCAGCGCCGCCGACTCGGTCTCCCGCCCGACCAGTGAACCGCCCATCTCACCAGCGTGCCCTACCGAGCGCCGGTAACCCAGCCCAGCGTCGGGGCCCGCATCGTAACCGAGATTGAGCGGCGTTCCCGCGGCGCGACCGAGCCTGCTGAAGCCGCCCTGCTGCATCACCGGCCGGGTCGCCGCCTGGCCGGCCCGCGATCCGCCGTCGTAGGCAGCCGGCCGGTGCGCCAACGCCCTGCAGGCGTCGGCGTCGATGGCCACGGAACCTGCTATTGCCCGGACGGCGGGACTGGTCGCCCGGATGGCTGCGCTGGCGTATGGCCGGAGCAGAGCAACCGGACGGAACTGATGCCGTCGGCCATGACATCGCAGTACGCCTGCTGCTCCATGACCTGCGGCCCGTCGGCCGTATCCAGCCGCATCCGGTAGCTCAGGTGCAGCCGCTGCCCGACGATGTCCGCGCTGGCGTCGGTTATGGTGCCGGCCTCGTCGTCAAGCCAGCCCCGCAGCAGCGCGACGGCTGCCTCCCGGCCCTCGGCCGCCACGGCGCGCGCGGGCAGCAGCGCCTGTACCCGGACGGCGGGGCTCAGGCAGTTACCGATGCCGGCGAAATCCGATGCGCGCAGCGCCGTGATGAAGCGCTGGCCGGCTTCCTGTCCAGTCGTCATCGCCGCTCGTCCCTCCGTCTCGGCTGGCAATGGCCAAACGGTAGGGCGGGCAGATCCGGCGGGATACCGCAAAACTACGGCATTGCCGGGCCACCACAGGGCCGGGGCTGCGGCCGCCGGGCGCCATTCTCGCCGCAGGCCAGGGCGTCGCCTGGAGCGCCAGCCCGGCCTCGCATGAGGAGGCGCGGTTCCTCCCGCCCCCCAGGGAGAGGAATCCGGTCGTACCCGGCTGACCGGGTACGGCCGGCAGGCCTCAGGCGACGCCCTTGGCCCGCACGTCAGCACACCGGCCGCATTTGCAGACGGGCTGCAAGCGGTGTGTAGATGCGGTGAAGGTTCCCTGCGGGCCGGCTGAGCGCGCCGCCGTGCGCGGTCCCGGTCCCGATCCGGCTCCGGCGGCCTGGCCTAGTCATCCCGGCTCAGGCCGAGCCGGTAGCCGCCGCCCAGCACGGTCTGGATGACCCGGGGGCTGGCCGGATCATCCTCGACCTTGCGGCGCAGGTTCTTCACGTGCGAGTCGATGGTGCGCTCGTAGCCATCGAACTCATGCCCGCGGACCCGGTTGATCAGCTCGAACCGCGAGTAGACCCGCCCGGGCACGGTGGCCAGCGCCAGCAGGATGCCCCATTCGGTGGGGGTCAGCTCCAGCGGCGAGCCGTGCGCCACTGCCTCGTGCCGGGGCCGGTCGATGACCAGCGACCCGTCACCGTAACTGGTCACGTCATTGGCAGCGGTAGCTGCCGCGGCGCGGCGCAAGATCGCCTGGACGCGGAGCACCAGCTCGCGGGGGCTGAACGGCTTGGTGACGTAATCGTCGGCGCCCAGCTCGAGCCCGTTGATCCGGTCCTCCTGGCTGCTCCTGGCCGTCAGGATCAGGATCGGAGTCGGTCCCGCGGCCCTGACCTCCCGGGCCACCGCCTCGCCGGGCACGTCGGGCAGCCCCAGGTCAAGGATGATCAGAATCCGGCGCGGACGAGCGGGCCAGGCTAATCGCCTCCGCGCCCGATCCCGTCGAGACCACCGTGTGCCCGGCCCGCTCCAGGTAGGACCGGACGAACTCGCGCAGCTTCCGCTCATCTTCCACCAGCAGAACCGTTGCCCCCATCGCCCCTTCCCTTCCCCGTGGCCCGTTCATCCCCTGATATCGGCCCGGCATTCCCGCTATCCCGCCGCGGCCTGGGCGCCCCGGTCAGCGGCCGGAAAGGCCCATCGCGTTCAGCACGAACGCCTGCACATCGGCCTCGTAGGCGAGCCGCGCGAACCGCCCGGACGGGCCGGTGTGGGCGCCAGTGCCCAGCTCGGCGCGCAGCAGCACGGTCGAGCCGGCCGTGTCGGTCTCCCGCAGCCGCGCGACCCATTTGGCCGGCTCGTGGATCAGCACCCGCGGGTCGTTGACGGCGCCGGTCACCAGCAGGTCGGGGCGGCGGCCCGGGGGCGGGTTCTCGTACGGCGAGTAGGCACGCAGGCAGGCGAAGTCGTCCGGGTCCCGGGGATCACCCCATTCATCCCATTCGTTCACGGTCAGCGGGATGCCCGGGTCCAGCATCGTGTTGACGCAGTCAACGAAGGGCACCTCGGCCACCACGGCGCGCCAGCGACCCGGTGCGCGGGAGTAGACCGCGGCCTGCAGCAGCCCGCCCGCGGACAGCCCACGGGACACGATCCTGCTGCCGTCCACGAGCGCCCGCGAGCCAGCCGCGTCGCCGGCCAGCCAGTCGGCCACCGCGACGAAATCGTCGAACGTGTTCGGCTTCGCGCGCAGCCTGCCGCGGCGCCACCAGTCGCGGCCGCATTCGCCGCCGCCGCGCACGTGCCCGATCGCGTAGACCACGCCGCGGTCGAGCAGGGACGGCAGGCTGATGTCAAACTCGGGATCCGCGCAGGATTCGTAGGCCCCGTATCCGTAGAGCAGGCACGGGGCGCTGCCGTCCAGCGGGGTGCCGGCCGCGCGGGCGAGGATGACCGGGATCCGCGTCCCGTCCGCGGCGGTCGCGTGCAGCCGCTCGGTGACGTAGCCGGCCGGGTCGTAGCCGGGCACGTGCTGGCGCCTGACCTCGGTGAGCCGGCCGGTGACCAGGTCAAGTTCGGACCAGGCGGGCGGCTCGGTCAGCGACTCCTCGGCGATGATCACGGTCCGGGCGTGGTAGTCCTCGGCATGCGCGACCCGGATCGCGCCGGCCGGCACCGACGCGGGCACCTCGCGCACGCTGCCGCCGCGGGTGTCGGTGATCGCCAGCAGCGGGGCACCGCCGCGGCGCAGGGTGAGCAGCAGGTGGCCGGCGAACGCATCGCAGCGCAGCAGCCGGGTGTCCGCCCGCGCCGGGGCTACCGCCGGGCAGTCCAGCTGCGCCCAGTGCTCCCTGGCCGGCCCGGACAACGGCGCGCGCATCAGCCGGAACTCGGCCGCCCCGTCGTCGGTCACCAGGTAGAGCTCGCCGCCATCCGGCCCGCTGGCGTGGTCGGCGCGGTACTCGGTACCCGCGCGACGCGGGGCCACGATGACCGGCTCGCGTTCCGGATCGGTCATCGGGATGAGCCTTACCTCGGTGGTGTCCCGCGAGGCCGAGGTGATGATCGCCAGCGCGCCGCTGCGCGACGTGCGCAGCTCGACCTCGAAGCGCGCGTCGTCCTCGGTCAGCACCAGCACATCAGCGCTGGCCGCGGTGCCGACCCGGTGCCGCCAGACCTGATAAGGGCGATGCAGTTCGTCGGGCACCAGGTAGAAGAGGTAACGCGAGTCCGCGCTCCACGCACTGCCCGGGCAGGTGCGCGGCACCAGGTCCGGCAGGATCTGCCCGGTCGCCAGGTCGGTGATCCGCAGCTGGTAGAACTCCGCCCCGCTGGTGTCCGCCGACCAGGCGAGTAGCGCGCCATCCGGGCTGGGCTCGCGGACTCCGATGTCGGCGAAGCCGGTGGCGCTGGCCACGATGTTCTCGTCCAGCAGCAGCTGTTCGGTGCTTTCTCCGGCTTTCATCCGCAGGAACTGTAGATTTTCGCCTTCTTCAGGCATTCTGGTCCAGTACGCATAACCTCGGCACGTCCACCTGACCGAGTCCTCGGCCTGGCGGGCGGTCCGCCCGGCCGCTGCGCGGAACAACTCACCGGCGAGCTCCGCCAGCGGGCGGGTCCGGGCGTCGTAGTAGGCGCGCTCGGCGGCCAGGTAGTCCCGCAGGGCCGGCTCTTGCGGGTCGCGCATCCAGGCATAGCCGTCCACATCGGCCGTGCCGTGGAGTTCCCGTAGTACAGGGACACGCGGGGCCTGCGGGGGACGCGGGCCTGAGGAGGCTTGCGTGGGTTTTGGGTTTGGCAGGTTTTGCGTGTTTGATGAGGTTGGCGGGAGGAGAGGGGGCGGGCCGTCCATGAAATGGACCTTAGCGCCGGGTACGGCTGGCCACGGCCGCCGAACCGCTCGCCGCTACGCATAGACCGCAGCGGCAGATAGGTCTATAAATACGTGCACACGCCGGCATTGCGGCCGTCCGATCTTTCACGATCGACTGCCTGACCTGGGGGGAGAGACCCTTGCTCGGACCAGATTCCAGGCCGGCCCGACGGATCCGCAGGCGCCTGGCGGCCGCCGGGGTCGCGCTCGGCGTGTGCCTCATGCCCGTCAGCGCCGCCACCGCAGGCAGTACCGCCACGGCGACCGGCTCGCCGTCGGCGAGCGCGTCGCCGGCCGCCTCGCACGCGCCGTCGACCTTCGTCATCGGCAACACCGACGCCGTCGACACCCTGAATCCGTTCGTCGGCTTCACGCAGCAGGATTTCGAGATCTACGGGCTCATCTACGACAACCTGATGGACTACGGCCAGCTGGACTACTCGCCGTCGCCGCGGCTCGCCACCTCCTGGTCGCATTCCCCGGACGGCCTGACCTGGACCTACCACATCAGGAAGGGCGTCAAGTGGTCCGACGGCGTACCGCTGACCGCCAAGGACGTCGCCTACACCTTCACCAGGGACATCCGCCCCGGCTCCACCGAGCTGGCCGACAACACCGCCTATGTCGCGAACATCACCAGCGCGGTGGCCACCGGCCCGTACACGGTGGTGATGAAGGTCAAGAAGCCGACGCCGGGGATGAACCGGCTGATCGTGTCGATCCTGCCCGAGCACATCTGGAAGAACGTGCCGGAGAGCAAGGTCAGCACGTTCGCGAACAGCAATCCCGTCGGCTCCGGCCCGTTCATCGTGACCAAGTACGCCGAGAACCAGTCGATCACCATGAAGGCCAACCCGCACTACTGGGGCGGCAAGCCGGGCATCTCGAACCTGATCGTGCAGAAGTTCGACAACCCAAGTGCCGAGTCGTTCGCGCTGAAGAACGGCAGCATCGACTTCGCCGAGAACCTCACCACGCTGCTGTACAAGTCGCTCAAGGGGGCGCCTGGCGTGGCGCTCAACAATGCTCCGTCCGGGAACTTCGACGAGCTGGCATTCAACAACGGCGCCGCGACGGTGTCCGGGCATCCGATCGGCAACGGGAACCCGGCGCTCAAGGACATCAACGTCCGGCACGCGATCAGCTACTCGATGAACCTGCCGCAGCTGGTGAAGCGCGTGCTGCTGGGCACCGGCTCGCCGGGCACCTCGGTCATCCCGCCGATCTACCCCCAGTTCCACTACAGCCCGGCGGCCCCGTACACGTATGACCCGGCGAAGGCCAAGCAGATCCTCACCGCGGACGGCTGGAAGCCCGGGCCCGGCGGCATCCGGGTGAAGAACGGCAAGCAGCTCAGCCTGCGGCTGTTCATCCGCAACCAGTCGCCGACCGAAAGCCAGGCGGCGCCGTATCTCAAGAGCTGGATGAATGCCATCGGCATCAAGGTGACCACCACCTTCATGTCGGACAGCCAGCTCACCCAGGTCATCGGGGACGGCGACTACGACATGTTCGTCTGGGGCTGGGGCGTCGAGCCGAATCCGGACTTCCAGCTGTCGGTCATGACCTGCGGCCAGCGGTCGGTCGGTTCCAACGGCAAGTACACGCCCGGCTGGTCGGACAGCTTCTACTGCAACAAGGCGTACGACCAGATGTACGAGCAGCAGAAGTCCCTGGACGGGGCGGCCCGCGCCAAGGTCATCAGGCAGATGCAGCAAATGCTCTACACCGATGACCCGTACTCGCTGCTCTACTACTACAACGACACCCAGGCCTACCGCAGCGACCTGTTCACCGGCTACGCGCCGCAGCCGGACAAGCCCGACGGGCTGCTGCTCTACCAGGAGGTCTCCTGGTGGAGTTACCGGTGCATCCGGCCAGTGGGCACCAGCCCGTCGCTGACCGACCATAACGTCGGCTGCCAGCACATCACCGGCCTGGGCAGCCAGGCCGCGGCCGGCGGATCTGGCGGCGGATCCGGGATCAGCGCGCCGATGATCGGCGGCATCATCGCCCTGGTCGTGCTGCTCGGCGGCGGCGCGCTGCTGCTCGCCAGGCGGCGCCGGACCTCGACCGCGGACGAGCGGGAATAACGGCCAGGTGACCGCCCTCCAGCCCGGGGCGCGGCTCGAGGCGCATGATCATCTTGCCACGGAGGCACGCGGATCATCGGGCCTGCCCCGGGTCCTGTCGGTCAAGATCGGCAGTGCGCTGCTGACCCTGTTTTTCGTGCTGGTCTGCAACTTCTTCCTGTTCCGGGTACTGCCCGCTAATCCGGCGAAGAACCTGACCAGGAACAACGCGCTCACCGCATCGCAGCTGGCGGCGATCAACAAGACGTTCGGGCTCGGCCTGCCGCTGCCGCAGCAGTTCTGGAACTACCTGGTGCAGACGCTGCACGGAAACCTCGGCCGCTCGTTCGTCAACCAGGAGCCGGTCGCTCAGCTGATCATGGATCATCTGTGGCCCACCGTGCTGCTGGTCGGCACCTCCACCGTGCTGTCCACGATCATCGGCGTGTGGATCGGCATCCGCGGCGGATGGAACCGGGGCGGCACGTTCGACAGAACCTCAACCGCGGTCTGCAACACGCTGTACGCGATGCCGGACTTCTGGCTCGGCATGGTGCTGCTGATCGTGTTCGCCTCGAAGATCGCGCTGTTTCCCACGGCAGGCATGCACAACCCGGCCGGCGGCGGCGCCGGCCTGGCCAACCTGGCCGACCTGCTCTGGCACCTCACCCTGCCGTGCATCGTGCTGACGCTGGTGTACCTGGCGGAATACTCGCTGGTAATGCGATCATCGCTGATCGACGAGCTCGGGTCGGACTATCTCACCACGGCGCGGGCCAAGGGCCTGCGCGATGACCTGGTCCGGCGGCGGCACGCGGTGCCCAACGCGCTGCTGCCGTCGATCACGCTGATAATGCTGAACCTGGGCTTCGTGATCTCCGGGGCGATCACCACCGAAGTCGTGTTCTCCTGGCCGGGCCTGGGGCAGCTGTCATTCCAGGCGCTTAATGCCCCGGACTACCCGGTGCTTGAGGGCACGTTCCTGCTGTTCTCGGCCGCGGTGATCGCCGCCAACGTGATCGGCGACCTGCTGCTGACGGCCTTCGACCCCCGGGTGCGGAACGCATGAGCGCGCCTGCCGCCACTACCCCCGCCGCGGTGCCGTCCGCCCGGCAGATCGCCAGCGCGCGGCGGCGGCGGGCGCTGGCGCGGTTCTGGCGGGAGTACCGGAAGGACCGCGGCGGGATGATCGGCCTGGTCATCCTCGTGGTCATGGTCGCCGTCGCACTTGCCGCGCCCCTGCTGGCCAGCTCCAGCGGTCTCAACGCGGCCACCGCCACCTATCCGGCCAACGCCGGCCCGGGCTGGCACTACCCGCTCGGTACCGACGCCGACGGCCGCTCGGTGCTGACCGTGCTGATCTGGGGCATCCCGGATCTCGCTGCTGATCGGGTTTACCGCCACCTTCCTGTCCATGGTGATCGGCGCGGTCATCGGGATCGTGGCCGGGCACTTCGGCCGGGTCACCGACAACCTGCTGATGCGGGTCACCGACTGGTTCCTGGTGGTGCCGTTCCTGCCGCTGGCGATCGTGCTGGCCGCGCACGCTCGGGCCGTCGCTCGGCGTGATCATCTTCGCGATCGGCGTCACCTCCTGGCCGGGCACCGCGCGGCTCATCCGGGCGCAGACGCTCGCCGTCGAGACCCGCCCGTACCTCGAGCGCGTCCCGCGCCCTCGGCGCGCGGGCACTGGCACCTGATGTCCAGGCACGTGCTGCCGAACGTGATGCCGCTGCTGCTGGCCAACACGATCCTCACCGTCGCCGGGGCCATCCTCGCCGAGACCACGCTGTCGTTCCTCGGCCTCGGCGACCCGCTCCGGCCGTCCTGGGGCGAGATGCTGAACGAGGCCTTCTTCACCGGCGGCGGCTCGGCGGGCAATCAGTGGTGGCTGATCGCGCCCGGCGTCGCGATCATCATCGTGGTGCTGGGCTTCACGTTGTGCGGGCACGCGCTGGAAAGCGTGCTCGACCCCAAGCTACGGGAGCGCTGATGGCCCTGATCGAGCTGCGCGATCTGGCCGTCACGTACCGGACCGCCGGCGGTGACGTGCCGGCCGTCCGCGGCGTCAGCCTGGCCCTGCGACGCCGGCCAGACGCTCGGCCTGGCGGGCGAGTCCGGCTGCGGCAAGTCGACGATTGCCGCAGCGGTGCTGCGGCTGCTGCCGCGCACCGCGAAGATCACCGGTCAGGTCCTGCTTCGACGGCGAGGACATCCTGACGATGAGCTGGGGCAAGCTGCGCGCGGTGCGCTGGGCGGGCGCGTCGATCGTGTTCCAGGGCGCGATGCACTCGCTCAACCCGGTGCAGCGGATCGGCAAGCAGATCGCCGAGCCGATCCTGCTGCACGAGCAGGGCGTCAGCCCGGCCGCCGCCGGCGAAACGCGCCCGGCGAACTGCTCGACCAGGTCGGCCTGCCCGGCTGGCGGGCGGACAGCTACCCGCACGAGCTGTCCGGCGGGCAGAAGCAGCGCGTCATGATCGCGATGGCGCTGGCCTGCTCGCCGCACCTGATCGTCGCCGACGAGCCGACCACCGCGCTGGACGTGATGATCCAGGCCCAGGTGCTGAACCTGATCAAGCGGCCTGGTCGCGCGAGCGCGGCATCAGCATGATCATGATCAGCCACGACCTGTCCGTGCTGCCGCGACGTGCGAGCGGCTGGCCGTGATGTACGCCGGCCAGATCGTCGAGGAGGGCCCCGCGCACCAGGTCTTCACCGCCGCCCGCACCCCTACACCGAGGCGCTGGCCTGGGCGTTCCCGGTCATCGGGGACGCCAGGCGTCGCGGCTGCGCCCGCGCGGCCTGCCCGGCGACCCGCCCGGACCCGGCCGACGTGCCGTCCGGCTGCTCGTTCCATCCGCGCTGCGCGGTCGCGGAACCCGGGTGCTCGTCCCTGCACACCGAGCTGTGGCCGGCCGGGCCAGGCCGCGCTGCCGCCTGCATCCGGGTGCGACCGGGTGGCGCGCGTGAGTACCACGGCCCGTCCGTTCCGGTAATTCCGGACATGACCTGGCGGGGCAGCCGGATGACGATGACCGCCGGCCCGGCCGGCCGGCCGCGGCGAGGCCGGCCAGCCCGTGCTGTCGGCCGCCGGCGTCGCGGTCCGGTTCGCCGGCCGCGGCCGGGGCCGGCGGCCGCGCGGGCGGTCGACGGGGTCAACCTGGACATCGCCGCGGGCGAGATCGTCGCGCTGGTCGGCGAGTCCGGCTGCGGCAAGACCACGCTGGCGCGCACCCTGCTCGGCCTGGAGCGGCCGACCGACGGCGTGATCAGGTACCGGCGGCACGGCCCTGGGCTACCGGACCGCGGCGCTGCGCGGCTACCGCCGGGCGGTCCAGCTCGTGCTGCAGGACCCGACCGGCGCGCTGAACCCCCGGCACACCGTGTACGACGCGGTCGCCGAGGGACTGCGGATCCACGGATGCTCGGCGACGAGCGAGGCCCGGGTGGCCGGCGCGCTGGCCCGCTGCGGGCTGCGCCCGCCGGAGCGGTTCTTCCAGCGCTACCCGCACGAGCTGTCCGGCGGGCAGCGGCAGCGGGTCGTGATCGCCGGCGCGCTGGTGCTGCGAGCCGCCGGTGATCGTCGCCGACGAGCCGGTCGCCTCGCTGGACGCCTCGGTGCGCGGCGAGATCCTCGCGCTGCTGCTCGAGCTGCGCGACGACCTCGGCCTGTCCGCGCTCGTGGTCACCCACGACCTCGGCCTGGCCTGGAACATCGCCGACCGGGTGGCGGTGATGTACCTGGGCCGGATCGTCGAGGTGGGCACGCCGGAGCAGGTGTTGCCAGTCCCCGGCACCCGTACACCAGGGCGCTGATGTCGGTGCTGCCCGGAGTCGCCGCTGCCGCCGGTCGTGCTCACCGGCGAGCCGCCGGACCCGACCAGGATCCCGGCCGGCTGCCGCTTCCACCCGCGCTGCCCGGCGCTGGCATCGGGCGCGGCGGCGGAGGCTGGCGTGGCGGACAGCTGCACCGGGGCCGCGTTGCCGGTGCTGCCGGCCGCGCTGCCCGGCGGCGGCAGCATGGTGTCCTGCCATCTCGCCGCCGCGGTACCCGAGCCAGCCGCGCCAGCCGCGCCCGCCCCGCCCTGATGCGGGCAGCCGCCGGCTCAGCCCCGCCCGGCCGCGCGGAGCATCTCGCTGACCTGGCCGGCCGGCAGGCCGTGGCTGGTGTTGCCGTCCCGCCCGGTCACCGTCGGCGCGGCGAGCAGGCAGTTGAGCACGGCTTCCTCGGTCGCCTCGACCACGGCGGCAAAATAAGGATCAAGACCATTTGGTGGAACCGAGGGTCCGCCGGCCGCCGCCCGGCCGCGCGGCGCGCGCAGCCCGGTGGCCAGTGCCAGGAAGATCTCGCCGCTGGCATGGTGCCCGGTCGAGCCGGTCCTGGCCAGGCCGAGACCGGCCCGGCGGGCCAGCCGGGCGCACGCGGCCGAGTCGAGGGGGGCGTCGGTCAGCACGACCACGATGCACGAGCCGGCCGGCTTCGGCCGCCGCTTCCGGGCGGTTCCGGCCCCGGCCCCGGTTCCCGGCCCGGGCCCGGCGGGCGGCGGCAGCAGCCGCCCGGCCGGCAGCCCGTCGATGGTCAGCCGGTCCCGCTCGCCGAAGTTGGCCAGCAGCAGCACGCCGACCGTATGCCCGGCCGGCACGACCCGGGACGCGCTGCCGATGCCGCCCTTGTAGCCAAGGCAGCTCATCCCGGTGCCGGCCCCGACCGCGCCCTCGGCAGGCGGCGGGCCGCCGGCCGACGCGCGGGCCGCGTCGAGCGCGGCCTTGACATCCGCGGCGGTCACCTGCATCCGGCGCGGGTCGCAGAGGAAGCTGTCGTCGCATTCGGCCACCACCGGGATGATCACGTCCTCGGTGCCGATGGCCGGCTCCTCGGCCATCAGCAGCTCGCAGGCCGTGTCGTAGACCCGGCCCACCTGCATGGTGGAGGTGAGGAAGACCGGCGTCTCGGCCAGCCCCCACTCGCCGGCCGCCAGGAACCCGGTGCATTCGCCGGCCCCGTTGAGCACCGCGCCGCCGGCCGGGACCGGGCTGCGGAACAGGTTCCCGCCGGGATCCAGCACGGTAACCCCGGTCCTGGCGATGCCCCGGCCGGCCGGCGGCTCCGGCTCGTCCCGCCAGACGGTGGCGTGCCCGACGCCGGCCCCGGGCACGTCGGTGACCGATCCGGCCGGCCCGGAGGGCAGCAGGCCGATCCGGATGCCGAGGTCAGCTGCTCTGGTCATGCAGCGATCATGTCGCAGCACGGGCGTCGCTGATGCCGCCGGGGGCGATGCCGCCTGATGCGAGCCGGTCTGACGGGCCGGCTGATGCTGGCCGGGCTGACCGGCCGGCTGATGCTGGCCGGGCTGGCGGATCGGCCGCGGCTGTCAGGCCGGACGGGGCTGTCAGGCCGGACGGGGCTGTCAGGCCGGACGAGGCTGTCAGGCCGGACGAGGCTGTCAGGCCGGACGAGGCGCTGGCTATCCCGGTGGTGTGGAGCGAGGCATGCCTGCGGCACGAGCCGGGCGGCGAGGTATGGCTGGGCGTCCGCGAGCCGGGCACCGAGGTGCCGGAGCGGGCCGAGGTCATCCTGGCCACGCTGCTCGCGGCCGGGGCCGCCGTGGTGCCGGCCGTGCCGCATGGCGACGAGGTGCTGCTGGCCGTGCACGACGCGGTGCTGGTCGACCACCTGCGCACAATCTGGGCAGCGTGGGAGGCGGGCGGCTACGTATCCGGGTACGGGCGCGACCGGGTAGTGCCGTACGTCTTCCCGACCGCCGGGTTGCTGGCCGGGCTGCCGCTGCGGTCGCCCGCCGCGGCGCACGGCCGGGCTGGCCGGTTCTGCTACGACACGATGACGCTGGTCGGGCCGGGCAGCTGGGCAGCGATCCGGGCGGCGGTGGACGCGGCGCTGACCGCGGCCGACCTGGTGGCCGCGGGCAGCCCGGCCGGCTACGCGCTCTGCCGGCCGCCCGGCCATCATGCCGGCCCGGGCGCCTTCGGCGGCTCGTGTTACCTGAACAACGCGGCCGTCGCGGCGCAGGCGCTGCGCCAGGCCGGCGCGGACCGGGTCGCGGTCATCGACATCGACGCGCATCACGGCAACGGCACCCAGGCGATCTTCTACGGCCGGCCGGATGTCTATTACGGCAGCCTGCACGTCGATCCGGGGGCAGGCTGGTTCCCGCATTACGCGGGCTACGCCGACGAGACCGGGGCCGGCCCGGGCGCGGGCGCCAACCGGAACCTGCCGCTGGCCCCAGGCACCGGCGACGAGGGCTGGCTGGCGGCGCTGGACGTGCTCTGCGCCGAGGCCGCCGGGCGGGGCGCGGACGCGCTGGTCGTCTCGCTCGGGCTGGACGCCGCCGAGGCCGATCCGGAGAGCCCGCTGCGGGTATCCGGCGCCGGGTACCGCGCCGCCGGGGAACGGCTCGGCCGGCTCGGACGGCCGGTCGTGCTGATCCAGGAAGGCGGCTACGACCTGTCCTCCCTCGGCGGGCTCACGCTGGCGGCGCTGACCGGGGTAGCGGCGGGAACCGCCGCGTCAGGCGGAATCGCCGCCTGGTGAACAGTGGCCTGGTGCCGCCACGGGCCCCGCGGCTGCGCTATCCGGCAGCAAGCCAGTGCGGGCGCCGGGGTCAGCGCGGCCGGGTCAAAGCAGCCGCGCGAGGCGGCGCAGCGAAGCGCTCAGGCCCCAGCGCGCGACCGGCACTATCGCCCAGCGGCCGATGACGCCGGACAGCGGCCATGGCAGCTGCAGCCGCTCGGTCCACCGGAACTCCGACTGCGACCCGCCGGGCAAGACCTCGAAGATGCCGAGGCCGCGGACGACCCGGCCGGTGTGCCGGACGACGCACCGGCGCGGCGGATCCCACTCGGTGATCACCATGGTGTCCGCGAAGCCAACCGGGCCGATGCCCGTCCGGGCCACCACCTCGGCGCCGGTGCCGGTGCCGCCGCGGACCTGCGTCGCCCACATCCACTCGCGCTGCCGGGACCAGTCCATTGCCACCTGCCAGACCCGCTCGGGGATGGCCGGGACCAGCACCCTGGACGTGATCTCTAGCTGCGCGGACATGACTCGACGTTAGCCGCTGGCAGCAAGGCAAGCACGGATGCGGGCCGCGGCCGCCTCGGCGTCGGCCTGCGCGCACGACATGTCCTGGTTGAGGAACGTGGTGCCGCGGCGCGGCTCGGCGGCGGCCCGCGGGTAGAGCCAGGCATGGAAGTGCGGCTGGAAATCCATGGTCGAGACCAGGTGGATGCGTTCCGCGCCGGTTCCCGGCCGGGCGGCCCGGTACAGGCCGGCCAGCAGCCGGCCGAACGAGGCGGCCTCGGCGTCGGTCATCTCGGCGAAGTCGGTGAAATGCCGCCTCGACTCGATCCGCAGGCTGCCGGCCAGGCACATCCCGGCCGGGCCGTGGCCGACCAGCCAGTCGCCGTTGTCGATGAGCCAGCCGCCGGGCGGCGGGTCCTGGCCGTTGCGCTGCCTGTCGCAGTAGTAGCAGCCGGGCTGGTTGAACATCGGAATCCCTCCTTGTCAGCTGGCAGCCGCCCGCTCAGCCGCCGCTGGCTTGCCCAACGGCCGCTGGCTTGCTCAGCGGGCGCTGGCTTGCGCGACGAAACTGACGGCGCCATGGCTGGTGTCGATCTTGACCTGGCCGAAGCCGGCCGCGGCCAGGCGGCCGGCCAGGGTTCCCGGGTCCACCGGATTGCACGTGTCCGCCAGGTGAATGAGCCGGAAGCGCCAGCTGGGCTGGCTGTCCGTCCCGGCGAACACGCCGCCGGGCACGAGCACCCTGGCTGCTTCGGCGAAGAGCCTGTCCTGCGCGTCGCCGGACGGCAGGTGGTGCAGCATCGTGAAGCAGACCGCGGCGGTGAACGTCGCGGGCCCGAAGGCCAGGTCCGTCGCGTCGCCGTGGAGCACGGCCACCGACTGGCCGAGCTGCGCCCGCAGCCGGCTGGCCAGCTTGGGATCCGATTCCACCGCGGTCAGCGATTTCGTCCGCTCGGCCAGCGGCCGGGTGCTCGCGCCGTAGCCGGGCCCGAGCTCAAGCACGCGATCACCGAGCGGCACGCCGTCGAGCACCCGCGGCACGACCTTGTCCGCCACGTACGCTGCCCAGCCCGGGGAGCGGCAGAGCCGCTGGTGGTACCGGTTCAACCTGCCGCTCCGTCCTGGCCGCCAGTTCCCCGGCGCCCCGTCCTAGGGTGCTCCGTCCGGCCGCCTCGCCCGGGGCCGCGTGCTGCCTGCCGCGTGCCGTCCGCCGCCTCCTGGCGCCGGGCCCGGCGACCCGGCCGGGCGCCGGCGTCAGCAAGACTCCCTGGTGCTAAGCATTATGCAACATTGATGTTACGTCAACCGGGATGGGCTGTTTCTCGCCCGGATCAGACCGGCTACGATCGGCGGATGGGTGACACGCCGCGGCCCGGGACGCCGGCTCAGCAGGCGCCGGCCCAGCAGGCGCCAGGCCGGCCGGATGCCACCCCGGACGAGGCCCCGGTGCAGGACGAGCGGTTGCTCGCCGCGGCGGCTCGCGTGCTGCGGGACGACGGCTGGGAAGGCCTGACCATCGAGGCGGTGGCCGAGGCCGCCGGGCTGTCCCGGGTGACGGCCTGGCGGCTTGGCGCGTCCAGGGAGGCGCTGGTCGCCGCGCTGCTCGGCCAGCTTGGCCAGGACTACCGGCAGGCCATGTGGCCGGCCATGGTCGGCACCGGCACGGCGCGGCAGCGCCTGGACCGGGCGATCGACGCGCTCTTTGACGTCATTGACGCCCACCTGCCGCTGCTGCTGGCCTCCGACATGGTCTTCCACCGGGCCACCGCCGCGAAGATCAACTTTAACGAGCCGTTCACCCGGCTCTTCGAGGATGGCCGCATCGATCATTCGGTCGCGGCCATCGCCGACGACCCGGCGGAATCCGCTGACCTGCTTTTCAACACCATCTGCTGGTCATACGTGCACCTGCGGGGACGGCACCGCTGGACCCCGGCGCGGGGCCGGCTGCGGCTGCGCGGCCTGCTCAGCCGCAGCCTGGACCCGCCCAGCCCGGCGCCCGGCCCGGCCGTCCCGCCACACGATCCGGCCAGCCCGGCTCCCGGCCCGGCCAGCCCGGCCGTCCCGCCACACAATCCGGCCAGCCCGGCTCCCGGCCCGGCCAGCCCGGCCGTCCCGCCACACAATCCGGCCAGTCCGGCTTCCGGCCCGGCCAGCCCGGTTGCCAGTCCGCTCGGCCCCGCTCCCGGCCCGGCCATCCCGCCACACGATCCGCTCGGCCTGGCCCCCGGCCCGGCTGGCCCGGCCCCGGATCCAGGCTGATGCCAGTGCGCCGACCTCGCTCTGGTCCGGCCGGGCTACCTCGGGCTCAGGCGGCTGCGGTGACCGCGGCCGATCCCGGCTCGGCCGCGGTCATACCCGACCCGGCCCTGGTCGTGCTGATCGGCCCGGCCGGGTCGGGAAAGTCCAGCTGGGCGGCGCGGCGATACCGGCCCCAGGAGGTGATCTCGGCCGACTGGCTGCGCAGCGTGGTGGGCAGCGGCGAGCACGATCTTGACGCATCCGCCGACGCCTTCGCGCTGCTGGACCAGATCGTCACCGCGCGCCTCGGCCGGGGGCTGACCACCGTGGTCGACACCCTCGGCCAGGACGCGGCACGGCGCCGCAGCCAGCTCGAGGCCGCCCGGCGGGCTGGGCTGCCGGCCGTCGCCGTGCTGCTGACCGCGAGCCCGGCCGTGTGCCGGGACCGGAATCGGGCCCGCGACCAGCCGGTGCCGGCCGCGGTCCTCGACGCGCAACTGCGCCGGATGCGCGCGGTCACCGGCGAGATTGCCGCCGAGGGCTGGGATCTGGTGCTGCGGGCCGGCCCTGACCCCGCGGCCGGCCCCGACCCCGCGGCTGGCCCCGACCCGCGGCCGGCCCCGACCCCGCGGCCGGCCCGGGCACCAGCGACGTGGCCGAGGCCGGCGCCGGCCCGGCGATAATCGAGCCCGCGCACAGCCCGGGCGCCGGGCGGGCGGCCGGCGATCAGCGGCGGCAGCCCGCCCGGCTTGGCTTCGTGCTGCAGATCTCCCGGTTTCCCTGGGGTGACGATCCGGCCGGCTGGCTGGCGTCGGTGGCTCGCGCGGCCGCGGAGTCCGGCTTCGACGGCATCGCGCTGATGGATCACCTGATCCAGATCCCGCAGGCCGGGCGGGCCTGGGAGCCGATTCCCGAGCCGTGGGTCACGCTCGGCATGCTGGCCGGCCTGACCACCGGGCTACGGCTCGGCACGCTGGTCACCCCGGTGACGTTCCGCGCCCCCGGCATTCTGGCCAAGGCGGTCGCCACCCTTGACGCGCTCAGCGGCGGCCGCGCGTTCTGCGGTATCGGCGCGGGCTGGTGGGACCGGGAGCACGCCGCGTTCGGGCTGCCTTTTCCTGCCGCCGGCGGGCGGCTCGACCAGCTGGAGCAGGCGATCGAGACGATGCGGGCGCTCTGGCAGCCGGGCACCAGGGCCTACCACGGACAGCGGGTGTCGCTGCCGGAGACGACCTGCTATCCGCGCCCGGCCGGGCCGGTGCCGATCATCGTCGGCGGCTCCGGGGAAGCCCGTACGCTGCGGATCGCGGCGCGACTCGGTGACGGCTGCAACCTGCCGTCCGACCTCGACACGCTCGACCGCAAGCTGGCCGTGCTGCGGTCACACTGCCGGGAAGCCGGCCGGGATCCCGCGCAGGTACCGGTCACCGTGCTGGATATCCCGGTCGTCGGCGCCGACCGGGAGCAGGTGGGGTCGATCGTCGAGCGGCTGCGCGGCCGGACGACGGCCGCGGCGTTCGCCCGGCGGCACCATGCCGGCCTGCCCGCCGATCACGTCGGCCGGTACCGGCTGCTCGCCGACCGGGGCGTCAGCACCGTGTTCGTGTCGCTGCCCGACCTGACCGGGCCGGACGAAGTGCTGCGGCTGGCCCCGATCGTCGCCGCATTCAGCTGACCCGGGGTCCCGGCGCTG
Source organism: uncultured Actinomycetes bacterium (assembly GCA_963786975.1). GTDB lineage: Bacteria > Actinomycetota > Actinomycetes > Streptosporangiales > Streptosporangiaceae > Palsa-506. Next base: position 375,895 of record CAWBBE010000004.1, read on the forward strand.
ACCCGCGGGGTCCCGCGCTGGCCCGGGGTCCCGGCGCTGACCCGCGGGGTGCCGGGACCTGCGGGTCCCGGCGCTCGCCGCCGGCCGGCCGGTGTCACCCGCATGCCGCTGCCGCGCCGGCGAGCAGCCGCTGGCCAACGTCATCGCGACTACTTACCCGCCCGCGAGCTGCCGCCAGGCGGCCCTGGCCCGTAGCATCGGGGGCAGAGGTGATCTCAGATGAGCATCGTTTCGCGCGGCTTCGGCGGGCGGCGCCGATCGTCCCGGCCGGATCTGCCGCCCGGCCAGTACCTCGTCGAGGATTTCCCGGTGCTGTCCGCCGGGCCGACGCCGCGGGTCAACCTTGATTCGTGGAAGTTCAGCATCGTGACCGAGGGCGGCAGCAAGCAAACCTGGGACTGGGCTGCGTTCCGCGCGCTGCCGGGCGAGGACATCACGGTCGACCTGCACTGCGTTACCAAGTGGTCGAAGCTCGGCACCAGGTGGGCCGGGGTCTCAATGGATGCCATCCTGGGCGGCATCGAGACCGCGGCCGAGTTCGCGCTGGTCGGCTCCTACGGCGGCTACACCACGAACCTGCCGGTCGAGGACCTGATGAATGGCCAGGCGTGGATCGCCTACCGCTATGACGGCCAGGATCTCGACCCGGAGCACGGCGGGCCCGCCCGGCTGCTCGTCCCGCACCTGTACCTGTGGAAGTCCGCTAAGTGGGTCAACGGCATCCAGCTGCTGGACGCCGACGAGCCCGGATTCTGGGAGAGCGCCGGCTATCACAACTACGGAGACCCATGGCGCGAGCAGCGGTACTGGGGCGACTGACCTGGCGGGTCGGCGCCGTTGTCGCGATACGCGACGAGACCCCGGCCGCCCGCACGATCGTCCTGGACGTGCCCGGCTGGCCCGGCCACGTGGCCGGCCAGCATGTCGACCTGCGGCTGACCGCGCCGGACGGGTACTCGACGGAGCGGTCCTACTCGATCGCGTCCGCGCCAGCCGGCGACCGGCTTGAGCTGACCGTGGTGCCGATACCGGACGGCGAGGTCTCGCCGTACCTGGCCGGGGAGCTCGCCGCCGGGGACAAGCTGGAACTGCGCGGCCCGGTCGGCGGCTGGTTCGTCTGGCAGCCGGGCGCGGCCGACCTGGTCTACCTCATCGGCGGCGGCTCCGGCCTGGTCCCGCTGATGGCGATGATCCGGTCGCGCGCGGCGGCCGGCGATGAGTCTCCGTTTCAGCTGCTTTACTCAGTCCGCGACCCGGCCTCGATCCTCTATCGCGAGGAACTGCGGCGGCGGGCGCGCGACGAACCGGGGCTGGCGGTGACCTATGCCTTTACCCGCACGGCGCCGCCCGGGTCGCCGCGGCCGCCCGGGCGGATCGACGCCGGCCTGCTGCGCGCCGCCGGGTGGCCGGCCAGCCGGCGGCCCGCGGTCTTCGTGTGCGGCCCGACCGGATTCGTCGAGGCCGCGGCGAACCTGCTGGTGGACATCGGCCACGACGCACGGCGCATCAAGACGGAACGATTCGGCAGCAGCAGCGGAGGTCCAGGATGAGCCAGCCAGTTCTCGACGGCAACGCGCTGGCCGGCGCGCTGAGCGAGATCTTCCGGGTGGACGTCACCACGGCCATCGGGCGGTGCGCGCACTGCCGGCATAGCGGGCCGGTGGCCGAGAGCGTCGTCTACGCCAACGCGCCGGGGATGGTCGCCCGCTGCCCGGAATGCGCGGAGGTCGTGCTCCGCCTGGTGACCGACTCCGGCCGTGCCTGGCTCGACCTGCGCGGCCTGATCTGCCTGCAGCTGGCCATCCCGGCCGACCCCGCGGCGGAGGGTCCCGGCGCCTGACCGGAAGCATCCCGGCCCGGCGGCCCGATCCAGCGCACGAGCCCGGGTCAGCCCGCCGGGCCGGTGCGCTACTGGCGGGCTGCCATCGCCTCGACCCCGGCGATGAACAGGTCGATCCCGAACTGGGTGTGGTACTCCGGCACGTCGCAGGCCGTCATCGGCCCGGCTGCCTCGACTAGCCGCGGGTAGGTCTCGGGCGGCAGCATCGCGAGCCGGACCCGGTTGCGGCGCTGCTGCTCGATCCGCTCGTCCTCGGTCAGCGCCGGGTCGAAGCCAGGCTCGCTCATCACCAGCATCAGGCCGGTCCACAGCGTACTGCGGGCGATCTCGCTGGCCGCCGCGGGATCGAAGCCGCCGCGCCGCAGCACGTCCAGGGTGACCTCGATGGCCTGCAGCGCCGCGTCGTTGTTCTTCTCCCCCGTCAGCAGCAGCTGAGATGCGCTCGGGTGGTCTCGCAGTACCCGGATCAGCGATTCCAGCAGCCCTCGCAGCTGCTGTGACCAGCTGGCCGCCGGGTCGACGTCCGTGCCTATCTCGGTCCAGATCTGCGTGGCCACTCCAGTCAGCAGATCTTCCTTGCTGCGGAAGTGCCAGTACAGCGCCATCGGCGTAACGCCTAGGTCGGCGGCGAGCCGCCGCACGGTCAGCGCGTCCAGCCCGTCGGCGTCGGCCAGCGCGAGCGCGCGCTGGACGACGGTGCCCTTGCTGAGCCGCGTCTTGTCCGCTTCGTCAGGTGCCCGGGTGGAATTCACTTGACAACTATACATCGTACAAGGCAGCCTGTGCTAGGTACATGTACAACGTATACGTAAGTCGTACAGGTACGCCGTACATGAGCATGCGGAGCAGGAGCATGCCGAGCAAGAGGAGTGAGAGCAAGATGCCCAGACGCTGGTGGACGCTGGTGGCGGTGGCGCTCGCCACCTTCATGAGCTACCTCGACAACAACGTGACCAACGTCGCGATCCCGACCATCCAGCGCAGCCTGCACCTGTCGGTGTCCGGCCTGGAATGGGTGGTCAGCAGCTACATCCTGGTGTTCGCCGGGCTGCTGCTGGTCGGCGGGCGGCTCGCCGACGTGTATGGCCGGCGTCGGCTGTTCCTGATCGGCCTCTCGGTGTTCACCCTGGCCTCGCTGGCCGCCGGGCTGGCCGGCAGCGGCGGCGTGCTGATCGGCTTCCGGGTGCTGCAAGGCCTCGGCGCGGCCCTCCTGGTGCCCACCACGCTGGCCATCATCGTGGCCACCTTCGACGACACCAAAGAGCGGACCAGGGCGGTCGGCGCATGGACGGCCATCGGCGCGCTGGCGCTGGCCCTCGGCCCGCTGGTCGGCGGCTTCATCAGCCAGCACCTGCACTGGGGCTGGATCTTCTTCATCAACGTGCCGGTCGGGGTCGCCGCGCTCGTCATCGGCGCCGTCAGCATGCGCGAGTCGGCCGACGATTCCGTCGTCCGCAGGCTCGACCTGCCCGGCCTGGCAACCTCGGCCGCCGCGCTCTTCTCGCTCACCTACGCGCTGATCGAGGGCCACGACAAGGGCTGGACCTCGCCGCTGATCCTCGGCGCCTTCGCGGTCTCGGCCGCGGCCGCGGCCGCATTCGTGGCGATCGAGTCGCACGCCAGTCACCCGATGGTCGCGGTGTCGCTGTTCCGCTCGCGGGTGTTCAGCGGCGGCATCGCCACGATGATGCTGTGGGCGTTCGGGATCTTCGGGATCTACTTCTTCACCTCGCTGTACCTGCAGGACGTGCTTGGCTTCTCGCCCACTCTGGCAGGCCTGGCGTTCGTCCCGATGGCCCTCGCCATGGCCCTGTTCGCCGGCCTCGGCGGTCCGCTCGCCGCGCGGATCGGCGCGCACCGGACGGTCGCGTTCGGGCTCGTGCTGGTGGCGGCCGGCGTCTACCTGGTCGGGCAGCTCGGCCAGGGCGCGACCTACGGCAGCCTGATGCCCGGATTCCTGCTGATCGGGGTCGGTTCCGGGCTCAACGTGTCGCTGACCGACGCGCTGATGCGCACGATGCCCCCGGAGCGGTCCGGGATCGCCTCGGCGGTGCTCAACGCCTCCAGGGAGGTGTCCGGCCTGCTCGGCATCACCGTAATCGGCGCGGTGCTGCGGTCCAGGCAGGGCATCGCGCTGCAGCACGGCGCGACCGCGTCCGGCGCGTTCCTGGACGGCTACCAGGCCGGCCTGCTGGTCACCGTCGCGCTGGTGGCGGCCGGGGCCGTGGTCAGCTTCGTCGCGCTGCGCCGCCTTGCCGGGCCGCCGGTCCCGGTCCCGCAGCCGGTGCCGGTCCCGCAGCCGGTGCCGGTCCCGCAGCCGGTGCCGGTCCCGCAGCCGGTGCCTGTCCCGCAGCCCGCCGGGAGCCTGTCCGCTGACCGCGAACGGCTACCGGAAACAAACCGCGGCACCGGTGGCTTGACGACTGTAAGCAAGTAATCGACCAGGGAAGTGAACCTGATGAGCGAAACCCTCTCGCTGCCTGTGCTGCCGCTCGACGATTCCGTGGTGCTGCCGACCATGGTGGTGCCGTTCGACACCTCGGGCTCGGAGGTCCGCGCTGCCATCGAGGCCGCGCAGGCGTCGGCCGCGGCCGACAGCGCCGACGCCAAGCCCCGGGTGCTGCTGGTGCCCAGGCTGGACGGCAAGTACTCGGCGGTCGGCACGCTGGGCGTGGTCGAGCAGATCGGGCGGCTGCCGAGCGGCGAGCCCGCCGCCGTCATCCGCGGCCTGTCCCGGGTGCGGGTCGGCGTCGGCACCGTCGGCCCCGGCGCCGCGCTCTGGGTCGAAGCCACCGTGGCGGAGGAGCCCAAGCCGTCGGCCCGGGCGCACGAGCTGGCCCGTGAGTACCGCGGGCTGGCCACCACGATCCTGCAGAAGCGGGGCGCCTGGCAGGTCGTCGACTTCCTGCAGCGGCTCACCGACCCGTCGGCGCTCGCCGACAGCGCCGGCTATGCCAGCTACCTGACGCTTGAGCAGCGCACCGAGCTGCTGGAGACGACCGACCCCGAGCAGCGGCTGGAGCGGCTGACCGGGTGGGCCCGCGACCAGCTGGCCGAGCTCGACGTCACCGAGACCATCGAGAACGACGTCCGTGAGGGCATGGAGAAGCAGCAGCGCGAGTTCCTGCTCCGCCAGCAGCTCGCCGCGATCCGGAAGGAGCTCGCCGAGCTGGACGGCAAGCCGGCCTCTGAGGAGGACGACTACCGGGCCCGGATCGAGGCGGCTGACCTGCCGGAGAAGGTGGCCGAGGCGGCGCTGAAGGAGGCCGCCAAGCTGGAGCGCAGCTCGGACGCGTCGCCGGAGGGCAGCTGGATCCGGACCTGGCTGGACACCGTGCTTGAGATCCCGTGGAACACCCACACCGACGACGCCTACGACATCGCGGGCAGCCGCGCGATCCTGGACGCGGACCACGCCGGGCTCGGTGACGTCAAGGACCGGATCATCGAGTACCTCGCGGTCCGCAAGCGGCGGGCGGAGAAGGGCCTGACGCTGGTCGGCGGCCGCCGCAGCGGCGCGGTGCTCGCGCTGGCCGGGCCGCCCGGCGTCGGGAAGACCTCGCTGGGCGAGTCGGTGGCCCGCGCGATGGGCCGCAAGTTCGCCCGGGTGGCGCTCGGCGGCGTCCGGGACGAGGCGGAGATCCGCGGTCACCGGCGCACCTACGTCGGCGCGCTGCCCGGCCGGATCGTGCGGGCCATCCGCGAGGCGGGCTCGATGAACCCGGTGATCCTGCTGGACGAGGTCGACAAGCTCGGCACGGACTACCGGGGCGACCCCACCGCGGCGCTGCTTGAGGTGCTCGACCCGGCGCAGAACCACACCTTCCGCGATCATTACCTCGAGGTGGAGCTCGACCTGTCCGACGTGCTGTTCATCGCGACGGCGAACGTGGCCGAGGCGATCCCCGAGCCGTTGCTGGACCGGATGGAGCTGGTCACGCTCGACGGCTACACCGAGGACGAGAAGGTCACCATTGCCCGGGATCACCTGCTGCCGCGGCAGCTTGAGCGGGCCGGCCTGGACGCCGGGGACGTGACGGTCGCCGACGCCGCGCTGCGGCGGCTGGCCGCGGAGTACACCCGCGAGGCCGGCGTGCGGGCGCTGGAGCGGAGCATCGCCCGGGTGCTGCGGAAGATCGCCGCGCAGCTGGCCGGCGGCACCGCGACGCTGCCGGTCACGGTCGGCCCGGCCGACTTGCACGGCTACCTGGGGCATCCGCGGCACACGCCGGAATCAGCCGAGCGGACGGCCGTGCCTGGCGTGGCGACCGGCCTGGCGGTCACCGGTACCGGCGGTGACGTGCTGTTCATCGAGGCGTCGCTGGCCGACCCGGAGACCGGCACGACCGCCGTTACGCTCACCGGCCAGCTGGGCGACGTGATGAAGGAGTCCGCCCAGATCGCGCTGTCCTACCTGCGGTCGCACGGCGCCGAGCTGGAGCTGCCGGTCGGCGACCTGAAGGACCGCGGCGTGCACGTGCACGTGCCGGCCGGTGCCGTGCCCAAGGACGGGCCGAGCGCCGGGGTGACGATGACCACCGCGCTCGCGTCGCTGCTGTCCGGCCGGCTGGTCAGGTCCGATGTGGCGATGACCGGCGAGGTCTCGCTGACCGGGCGGGTGCTGCCTATCGGCGGGGTGAAGCAGAAGCTGCTGGCCGCCCACCGGGCCGGCATCACCACGGTGCTGATCCCCAAGCGGAACGAGCCCGACCTGGACGACGTGCCGGCCGAGATCCGGGCGGAGCTGGCGATTCACCCGGTCAGCGATGTCCGCGAGGTGCTGGAGCTGGCGCTTGAGCCGGCTGCGGCGCGGTCCGCGGTCGCTGCCTGAGCCGCCTGGTCACGGCCCTGGCGCGAGCCGCCTGGTCACGGCCCTGGCGCGAGCCGCCCGGTCACGGCCCTGGCGCGAGTCGGCTGAGCGCGATCCGGCTGAGCGCGAGCCGTTCAGCGCGAGCCCCCTGGATGCTAGCCGCCCGGGGGGCTCTCGCTGGCGGCCGGCCTCGGCCTGCCCTGGCGCCCGCTGTCCGGCCCGCCCCGGTCAAGCCCGAGCGCCGCGGCCGCGGCACCAGCGTCCGCCGGGATCGTCGCCGGTTCCGGCTCGGCCGAGATCGCCGGGCCCGGCTCCTTGAGCCCGTTGCCGGAGATCGTGCAGACCACCACGGAGCCGGGCCGTACCTGGCCGGCCGCGTGCGCCCGCAGTAGCCCGGCCACGCCGGCCGCGGACGCCAGTTCCCCGAACACGGCTTCCTTGCTGGCCAGCAGCCGGTAGGCGGCGAGGATCTGCTCGTCGGTGACCGAGCCGATCAGCCCGCCTGACTCATCCCGCGCGGCCTCGGCAAGCCGCCAGGACGCCGGGTTGCCGATCCTGATCGCGGTCGCGATCGTGCTGGGCGCCGGGACGGGCCTGCCGGTCACGATCGGCGCGGCGCCGCTGGCCTGGAAGCCGAGCATCCGCGGCGCCCGGGTCGCCCGGCCGCTGGCCAGGTACTCGGTGTACCCCAGCCAGTACGCGGCGATGTTGCCGGCGTTGCCGACCGGCAGGCAGTGCACATCGGGCGCGTCGCCGAGCGCCTCGACGATCTCGAACGCGGCCGTCTTCTGGCCCTGCAGGCGGTCCGGGTTGACGGAATTGACCAGCGCGACGGGGTAGCCCTCGGCCAGCTCGCGGACGAGCTTCAGGCAGTCGTCGAAGTTCCCGTCGACCTGCAGCAGCCGAGCGCCGTGCACTAGCGCCTGAGCCAGCTTGCCGATCGCGATCTTGCCCTGCGGGACGAGGACGGCACTGGCCAGGCCGCCCCGCGCCGCGTAGGCGGCCGCGCTCGCGCTGGTATTCCCGGTCGATGCGCAGATGACCATCGTGGCGCCCTGGGCCGCCGCGATGCTCACCGCCACGGTCATCCCGCGGTCCTTAAACGATCCGGTCGGGTTCGCGCCCTCGACCTTGAGGTAGACCTCGCAGCCGGTCAGCGCGGACAGGGCCGGCGCGGGCAGCAGGGGCGTGCCGCCCTCGCCGAGGGTAATCACCGGGCTGCCGGCCGGCACCGGCAGCCGGTCCCCGTACTCGCCGATCACGCCGCGCCACCGCCCGGCCGCCGCGGTCCCGGCCACCGCAGTCCGGCCGGCCGCGTGCCCGGCTGCGGAGCTTCCGGCCGCCACGTGCCCGGCTGCGGAGCTTCCGGCCGCCACTTGCCCGGCTGCGGAGCTTCCGCCCGCCGCGCTTCCGGCTGCGGAGCTTCCGGCCGCCGCGTGCCCCGGACTCATTCGCCTTCCTCGCCCTCGACCCGCAGCACGCTGTCCACGGCGCGGACCGTGGCCATCGCCCCGAGCTCGGCCACCGTCGCCGCCAGCTCCGCCTCGCGGGCCGTGTGCGTCACGATGACCAGGTTGGCATCCTCGCCCCTGCCCTCCTGGCGAACGGCCCTGATCGACACGTTGTGCCGGGCGAACGACTCGGCCACCGGGGCGAGCACGCCGGGCCGGTCGACCACGTCAAGCGCGACGTAGTAGCGGGTCAGCGCATCGCCCATCGGCAGCACCGGCAGCTCGGCGTAGGTCGACGTGTCGGGGCCGCGGATTCCGGCGATCCGGTTGCGCGCGATGGCCACCAGGTCGCCGAGCACGGCGCTGGCCGTCGGGCCGCCGCCTGCCCCGGAACCGTAGAACATCAGGCGGCCCGCCGACTCTGCCTCGACGAAGACGGCGTTGTAGGCGCCGCGGACCGCGGCGAGCGGGTGCACCCGCGGGATCATCGCCGGGTGCACCCGGGCCGAGATGCCGCCATCGCACCGCTCGCAGATCGCCAGCAGCTTGATCACGCAGCCGAGTGCCCTGGCGCTGGCGATGTCCGCGGCCGTTACCGACCCGATGCCTTCCCGGTGCACGTCAGCGGCGGTGACCCTGGTGTGGAAGGCCAGCCCGGCCAGGATGGCGGCCTTCGCCGCCGCGTCGAAGCCCTCGACGTCGGCGGTCGGGTCGGCCTCCGCGTAGCCGAGCGCCTGCGCCTCGGCGAGCGCGTCGGCGAAATCGGCGCCGGAGCTGTCCATCTTGTCGAGTATGTAGTTCGTCGTCCCGTTGACGATGCCGAGCACGCTGCGCACCGCGTCGCCCGCCAGGGACTCGCGCAGCGGCCGCAGCAGCGGGATGGCGCCCGCCACCGAGCCCTCGTAATAGAAATCCGTGCCGGTCTCCCTGGCCACCTGATGCAGGGCGGCGCTGTCCCGGCCCAGCAGTTCCTTGTTCGCCGTGACCACGGACTTGCCCGCCCGCATGGCGGCGAGCAGCAGCGACCGGGCAGGCTCGATGCCGCCCATCAGCTCGATAACGATGTCCACGTCGGCGCGGCTCACCAGGCCCATCGCGTCGGTCGTCAGCAACGCGCTGTCCGGCGCCGCGCTGTCCGGCGCGCCGCGGCGGCGGCCGGGGTCCCGGACCGCGATGCCTGCTACCTCAAGCGGAGCGCCCGCGCGCGCCGCGAGGTCTTCCGCCTGCTCCCGGAGCAGCCGGAAGACCTCCGAGCCCACCACCCCGCAGCCGAGTAGCGCCACCCGCAGCGGCGCACGATCGTCAGTCCTGGGCACTACGTGCTGCTCCCCTCGCCCGGCGCCGGCCGCGCGGCCGGCCCGGCGATCATCCCGCTGGCGGAACCGCCAGATTGAGCCCGCTGGCGGCAGCAGGCCCGAGCCGTGTCCAGGGGACTCTGATCTGGTCTAGCTTACTGACAGGCGGTGCGGACTTGCGTAACCCATCTGGCGGAACCCATCTGAACGGAGCTTCTCGCATGACGACAGCTGACCTGCTTGCCGACGCCTTCGGGCGGATCCGCGAGGTCGTGCACCAGGCGGTGGACGGCCTGTCGCCCGATCAGCTGTCCTGGCGCCCGGCGGCCGAGGCGAATTCGATCGCCTGGCTGATCTGGCACCTGACCAGGGTCACCGATGATCACGTCGCCGGGGTGGCGGGCGCCGAGCAAGCCTGGACAGCGAAGGGCTGGGTGGCGCGCTTCGGCCTGCCGTTCGACGTCGCGGATACCGGCTACGGGCACGACAGCAGCCAGGTCGGCGCTGTCCGGGTGGCCTCCGGCGAGTTGCTGACCGGCTACTTCGACGCGGTCTTCGAGCAGACCCTCCGCTACGTCGACGGCCTGGCCGACACCGACCTGGACCGGATCGTGGACGATCGCTGGGATCCGCCGGTGACGCTCGGCGTGCGGCTGGTGAGCGTGATCTCCGATGATCTCCAGCACGCCGGGCAGGCGGCCTACCTCCGCGGTCTCGGCGACCTCGGCTGACCCGCGGCGGACGGACCGGTCAGGATGGGCCCGGTCAGGATGGGCCCGGTCAGGATGGGCCCGGTCAGGGACGGGCCCGGTCAGGATGGGCCCGGTCACGGACGGGCCCGGTCAGGATGGGCCCGGTCACGGACGGGCCCGGTCACGGACGGCCCGGTCACGGACGGCCCGGTCAGGGACCGACGCCGGGTACCGGCCTGCCGTTCTCCAGGTAGCACAGCGGCCCGCCGCGCAGCGCGGCATCGACCCGGCGCCGGATCGGCTTCCGCAGTAGCTGCACCGCGACGGACGGCCGGGCCAGCCGGTACTCGGAGATCTCCGCGGGCTGCAGCACCACGGCGGCGAAGCTCTCGTCGGCCAGCCGTCCGCAGTCGAAGAGGAACCGGATGCCGCCGGGATTGGCTGGCTTGCCCGGCTTGCCGGACCGGGCCGGGAGGGCGGGCCGGGGCGCGCGGAAGTCGACGCAGGCCAGCCGCCCGGACCGGACGTCGAGCCCGCACTCCTCGCGGACTTCCCGGCGGCAGGCAGCCCACGGCGTTTCGCCGTCCGCCTCCATCACGCCGCCGGGGATGGTCCAGCCCGACTTGTAGGTCGGCTTGAGTATCAGCAGCCGTCCCGACTGGTCGAAGATCATCGCCCCGGCGGACGCCGGGATGGCGGGAACGGGCAGGCCGGCCGGGATAAACGGCACCAGGCCGGCGCCCGGGCGGTCGCCGTCGGGCACCGCGGCGCGGTGCGGCACGGACTGACGCGGCATCCGCCGTTCACCCGGCCGGCTGATAGCGCAGGCCGTCCATGATGAGCCCGATCATCCGGTCCGCCTGCCCATCGTCGGCCGGCGAATGCTGCGCGACCATGCTGATCCCGTGCACCATCCGGAGCACGTCGGCCGGGTCGGCGTCCGGCCGTACCAGGCCGGCGTCCTGCGCGCGGGTCAGCAGCGCGGCCGCCGACTGCCGCATCATCGCGCTGCAGGATGACAGCAGCTCGGAGTCCTTGTTCATGGTGGCGAGCAGGGCCGAGGTCAGGCTGCGCTTGGTCCGGCCGAACTGGACAAGCCCCCGCAGCCAGGCCGCCAGCGCCTCGCCGGGTGGCGCGGAGCCGAGCAGTTCGTCTGCCCTGGCGCACATCGCCTCGACCTGGTCGCGGTAAACCGCCTCCAGCAGGGCCTGCCGGGTCGGGAAGTGCCGGTAGAGGGTGCCGATCCCGACTCCGGCCCGCCGGGCGATCTCCTCAAGCGACGCATCGTCGGCGCCGTGCTCGATGAAGGCCGCGCTGGCCGCGCTGACCAGCGCCTGATAGTTCCGCCGTGCATCGGCGCGCATCGGCCGCGGCGTGCCGCCGTCCGGCTGCCGCTTCTCCGCGGTAACGCTCATCGGAACTTCACCTGTCCCCGGGTTGCGAAGCGGAGGGATCCTCCGTATAGTTAGCGGAGGCTACCTCCGATTCAATCGTAGCCCATCGGGCCGCCGGCCTGGCCAGCCGGCCAATGTACTTTCCAGCGTTCTCCAGGAAGGCAAACATGTCGACTACGTCGATACCGCAGACGATAACCCGGGCGTCCCGGGACCCGGGCCGCCGCAGCCAGCGCGGCGTGGCTCTCGCCATCGTCCTCGGCGCCCAGCTGATGATCATCCTCGACCTGACGGTGGTCAACATCGCGCTGCCGAGCATCGCCCGCGGCCTGCACTTCTCCGCGCCCAGCCTGTCCTGGGTGCTCAGCGCCTACACGCTCACCTTCGGCGGGCTGCTGCTGCTCGGCGGCCGGGCCGGCGACATACTCGGCAGGCGCCGGGTGTTCATGGCGGGCATCGCGCTGTTCACCGCCGCCTCGCTGGCCGGCGGCCTGGCCACCTCGCCAGGCGTGGCTGCTGGCCGCGCGGGCCGTCCAGGGCGCGGGCGGCGCGATCGCCTCGCCGGCCGTGCTCGCGCTGATCACGGCCAGCTTCGCCGAGGGCCGTGAGCGGACCAGGGCGCTCGGCCTCTATACCGCCGTGGCGATGGGCGGCGCGTCGCTCGGGCTGGTGCTCGGCGGCATCATCACCGAGTGGGTGTCCTGGCGCTGGGTGCTGTTCGTCAACGTGCCGATCGGTGTCGCGGTGCTGCTGCTCGCCCCCCGGTTCCTCAGCGAGTCGCCGCGCCTGCCCGGCCGGTTCGACATCGCCGGGGCGCTGACCTCGACCGGCGGGATGGCCGTGCTCGTCTATGCCTTCATCCGCGTCGCGGCCAGCGGCTGGCACGACGCGCTGGCCCTCGCCTCCTTCGGCGCCGCCGCGGTCCTGCTCGGCCTGTTCCTGGTCACCGAGACCAGGGCCAGGCAGCCGATCACGCCGCTGCGCCTGTTCGCGCACCGCGGCCGGTCGGGTTCCTACCTGGCCAGGCTGCTGCTGGTGGCCGGCATGTTCGGGATGTTCTTCTTCCTGACCCAGTTCGTACAGGACATCCTGGGCTTCAGCCCGCTGCGGGCCGGGCTGGCGTTCGTGCCGATGACCGCGATGCTCTTCGCCGTGTCCCGCGCCGCGCCGCGGCTGCTCGCCCGCTTCCCGGCCAAGGCGCTGATGGTGGCCGGCCTGCTGCCGGTAGTGGCCGGGATGGCCTGGCTGGCCCGGATCACCCCGGCGGCCGGCTACCTGTCCGGCGTGCTCGGGCCGATGCTGCTGCTCGGCGGCGGCATGGGGGTCGTGTTCGTGCCGCTGACCATGGCCTCGCTGGCCGGGGTTCGGCCGGAGGACTCCGGTGCCGCGTCCAGCATGGTGAACGTCACCCAGCAGGTCGGCGGCTCGCTTGGCCTGGCCATCCTGGTGACGGTCTACGGATCGGCGACCGGCGGCGCCGCCGCGGCCGGCCCCGGGCTGGCCCGCGCCAGGGACGCCATCACGCACGGCATGGCCAGCGCGTTCGGTGCCGCGACGATCTTCGACATCTGCGCGCTGCTGGTGATCATCGTGGCCATTGGCAGCTGGCGGCGCAGCAGCCCGGCCGGGCCGGCGCCGCGGTGCCGGCTACCGCGGTGCCGGCCACCGCGGTGGCAGCTGGCCGCGACGGCAGCGCAGTGCGCTGAGCACGGAGCGGCCGGGCGCTGTTACAGCGTGACAGCCGGGCCGGCGGTCCCCGTGACCGCCGGCCCGGCCGCGTCCCGCAGCCAGGCGCCGCACCGCCCCCGTCCCGGCAGCCAGGCACCAGCACCGCCGTCACCGCCCCGGGCAGCCAGGCGCCGCACCGCGGTCACCGCCCGCCCCGCCCCGCAGCCAGGCGCCGCCACCGCCGCCCCCGTCCCGGCGGCCAGGCACCGGCACCGCCGCCCCCGCCCGGCTCTCCACCCCACCCGTCACATGGGCCCCGTCCGCTGTGACGCCGCAATAGTGGTTAACATTCGTCCGGCGATAACCGGCTAAATCCTAACCGCAAATTTGATCTTGAAACGTGTGTGACTGACGAGGCGCACGGTGTGAGGTCGGCCCGGCCAGCCGGTCTCTGGCCGTCACGGTGCCAGGGCCCGCGCGCTTCAGCCGGTCTCTGGCCGTTACGGTGCCAGGCCCGCGCGCTTCAGCCGGTCATCGGTTCTCGCCAGCGGGCGGGTCACGAGGGTCTCCACTTCATTCGTCACACAATGATCATCGATATCCTCAGTGCACACCGCAGCCACGCCTCTTGGCACAGGTCAGCTAGTCGCCGGGGCCGGCCATCGCCAGGATCTCGGCATGCGTGGTGAACCAGGTCCGGCCGCCGTCCTGCATGGCCGCGACGACGCGCTCCAGCATCCGCATGCAGTAGCCGCGGCCGATGGCCTCCGGGTGCATCGTGTAGGTGACGAGCCGGTGATCATGGCGGGCCGACTCGAACTCCTCCAGCCAGATCCGCTCGACCACGGCCGGATCGGTCAGCAGCCCGCCGTGGAAGGACGTGTACCCGAAGAACGGCCAGTCGCAGAGGCTCCAGTGTCCCGGCAGCTCAAGCAGCCGCCGGCGGCCCGCCTGGATCCAGTACGGCCGGTCGTCGGCCATCAGGCTGCTGTCGTAGCCGAAGCCGAACTCGGCCAGCAGCGCCAGCGTGTCCGGCGTCAGCTCCCAGCCCGGAGACCGGTAGCCGGCCGGCCGCACGCCGTGCCTGCCGAGCGCGGTCAGCCCCTGCTCAAGCTCAGCGCGCTGGCCCGCCTCGTCCAGCCGCTCGCTCTGCAGGTGCTGGTACCCGTGATGGCCGATCTCGTGACCGCGCTCCAGGATGGCCTCGACGGCGGCCGGGTGCTGGTCTGCGGTATGCCCGGGCAGGTAGAAGGTGGCCGGGAGGCCCTCCGCGGCCAGCATGTCCAGGATGCGGCCGAGCCCGCGGGCCGGGCCGAAGCGTGCCTGGGACAGCATGGTCAGCCGGCTCGCGTACTCCGGGCCCTCGCCGAGCCAGGGCGCCTCGGCGTCGACGTCGAAGGTCAGCGCGACCGCGGCGTCGGCTCCGTCCGGCCATTCCGGCAGGCTGGCTGGTATCTCCATCAAGCTGCTCCCCGCTCGCCGCCCGGCATACCCGGTGCCTTGCGCGCTGTGCCGGCAGATACGCGCTTCGGTATGGCTATCGCACCACGGAACCGCACCCGCCGGGGCTGGTTGCCAGCCGCGCCCGGGCCCGGCGCCCGGCATGCTGGCTCGCCGGCGGAGCCCTAGGTCGCGGCGAAGGCGGACGGAAGGTACTCCACCGTCACCGGGAGATGATCCGAGGCCCGCCTGGTGAGCTCGGTGTCCTCGACCGCGTGGCCGCGGAGCGCGCCGATGACACGCTGCGTCACCCGGATGGCGTCGATGCGGCGCGAGATGCCGTGCCTGCCGTAGGAGTCATCGGGGTGATGCCCGGTCGTCGCCTGCCACGGCGCCCGCAGCACCGCGGCAGCGTCCCGCAGCCCGCCCGCCCACAGCACGTCACCGGGCCGGCGGTCGGCTCGGTGACCGCGGACGCCGCGCTCGTCATAATCCCACTCGCACTGGTGGATGAGCTCGCCGAACCAGCCGATCCCGGCGTAGGGATCCCGGGGCTCGTACAGGCGCCACTCGCCGGTTTCCGGGTCCGGCACGCGGTCCGCGCACTCGGTGTTCCAGTCCGCGCCGACCAGCGCCGCGCGGCTGCCCGGCAGGCTCGCCAGCGTAGCGACCAGCCGCTCGTTCTGGTCCGCCCGCAGCAGCCGGCCGAACGGCGTCGCGTGGAAGGCGGCGTGCCAGGCTAGCGGGCCGCCCAGATCCAGCGTGACGCAGGCGAGCGAATGCCAGAAGTTGCCCTTCCCGTACCCGCGGAACGAGCCTGGCACGGCCTCGATCCCGTCCCGCCAGAGCAGCCCGGCGTGGAAACCGCGCTGTCCGGTGGCCAGCGCGGTGCGCCCGGCGCCGCCCGCCGGGCCCGGCACCCGGCAGCGCATGCCGGTGTCCTCGGCGAGCCGGCGCAGCCCGGCCCGGGCCGACCGGCCATCGGGCCCGCGGATTTCCTGGACGGCCAGCACGTCGGCGCCGAGGCCGCGGATGACCTCGACGATCACCCGGTAGTGCTCGCGCCCGGCTGGCGAGTCGTCGGCGAACAGGTTCAGCACGTTGTAGGTGCTGAACAGGACTGAATCCGGCGAGGTCCGCGGCGGGCCCACGGCGATCGCACCTCCGGCAGCATCGTCGGGCGCCGGCTGGCAACGCCTGGCGCCCGGATGGCATTCGTGACCGGACCACCGTACGTGTGCACCCAGGATCAGCCGATTCGCCGCGGCAGCGGCGCCCGATTCGTCCCGGTCCGGTCTGCCCCGGCGGTGCCCGGCAACCCGTTGAACGTGGCGTTCAACGGGTTGGGTGCCGTTGAACGTGGCGTTCAACGGGTTATGGCTGGGGTGGCGGGGAGGCGGCAGGGCGAGGTACCACGGATCGGCTGATCCCGGGCGGTCGGGCGTGCCAGGATGTTCGGCGATGAACGCGACGAGGACGATCAGCAGGAAGATGCACGCACCGCGCGGCGGGCGCGCGGCGGCCTCGGCGGCCACCGCGATGGTGCTGCTGCTGGCGCTGCTCGCCGCCTGCGGCACCGCGGCCGGGCCCGGCAGCGCCGCGCAGCCGGTCAAGGCCAGCCCGGTCGCGCAGGCGCAGCCCGCGACGCCGGTCAGGGGCACCAGGCCGGCCGGCGGCGCGCCAGCCAGGGCCGCCGGGCCGGCCAGCGGCACCAGGCCGGCCGCCGGGGGCAGCGCCGCCGGGGCGGCCCAGACGGCATCGTCCGGGCACCCCGCCCGGCTGGCCCGGACTACCGTGCCTGGCGCGCCGGGCTGCCCGATGTTCCCGGCCGACAACGTCTGGAACACCGACATCTCCAAGCTGCCGGTGAACCCGCGCAGCGCGGCCTGGATGAAGAGCATGGACTCGGCGCACACGTTCCTGCACCCGGACTTCGGCCCGGATCCGGGCGGCTACCCCTACGGCATGCCGTACAACATCGTCACGAACGCGCACCCGCTGGTCCGGGTCAAGTTCGGCTACGCCGCCGACAGCAACAAGGGCCCTTACCCGTTCGGGCCGGATACCCGGATCGAGGGCGGCCGGAACGCCGGCGGCGACCGGCACGCCATCATGGTCAACTCGCGCACCTGCCGGCTCTACGAGCTGTTCGACGCCAGGTACTCGGCGAAGCGGCCGAGGGCCGGCTCCGGCGCGATCTGGAACCTGCGGTCCAACCGGCTCCGCACCAGCGGGCACACCTCGGCCGACGCCGCGGGCCTGCCGATCCTGCCCGGGCTGCTGAGCTACCGGCAGGTGCGGGCCGCGGTCCGCACGCACACGCCGATCACGCACGCGATCCGGTTCACCGCCGACCGGACCCGGACCCGCTTCATCTGGCCGGCCCGGCACCAGGCGGGCAGCAGCGCCAGCAGGCGGCTGCCGCCGATGGGCGCCAGGTTCCGGCTGAAGGCGAGCTTCGACGTCCCGGCGTTCTGCCACCGCGCCAGCACGAGGTACTGCAAGGACGCCAAGGCGGTGCTGCGCGAGATGCAGCACTACGGGCTGATCCTGGCCGACAACGGGAGCAACTGGTTCTTCGGCGGCAGCGCCTTCCCGCGCTGGCCGGACGGCCTGGTTTCGCTGCTCAAGGGCATCCCGGCCAGCGCGTTCGAGGCGGTGGACGAGTCCTGCCTGCGGGTCAGCCGCAACTCGGGCCAGGCCACGGCGAAGCCCGGCTGCCCGATCGGCTGAGCCAGATCCGCCCGCCGCCTGGCTTGCTCGGCTCGGCCGCCTGGCTACCCGATCGGCTCAGCCGCAACGCCCGGCCCGGACCCTGCTCCGGTTACGTCCGGCCGGCGTCCGGACCAGGCTGACCGGCCGGACCAGGCTGACCGGCCGGACCAGGCTGACCAGGCTGACCGGCCGGACCAGGCTGACCGGGCTGGGCCGGCGGAGCGGGCCGGGCCGCCGCGGCGCCGGACCGCTCGGCTGCCGCGGCGATGTTGCGCGCCATCCCGCCGAAGACCACGCCGTGGAACGGCGATATCGCCCGCCAGTAGGCATGCCCGGCCAGCCCCCGCGGGCGGAAGATCGCCCGCTGGGTGTACACGGTACGGCCGGTCTTGTCGCGCCGCACGGACAGCTCCAGCCAGGCCAGCCCGGGCAGCTTCATCTCCGCCCGCAGCCGCAGCAGCGACCCGGGCGTGACCGCCTCCACCCGCCAGAAGTCCAGCGCGTCGCCGACCAGCAGACGGCGCGGGTCCCGCCGGCCCCGGCGCAGCCCGACGCCGCCGACCAGCCGGTCCGCCAGCCCGCGGACGGCCCACGCGGCCGGGAACGAGTACCACCCGGCCTCGCCGCCGATGCCCTCGATGACCTGCCACAGCGCGCCGGGCTCGGCGCGCACCACGTGGGCCCGCCGGTCCACGTACAGCGAGCCGCCGGCCCAGGACGGGTCGCTCGGCAGCGGATCGCTCGGCGCGCCGGGGGTGGCGGCTGACGACCACCGGGTGGAGACGTCGCCGTCCAGGCTGTGCCGCAGCGCGAGCGAGATCGCCTGGTCCACCGGCACCAGGCCCTCCGGCGGATCCGGGACATACCCGGCGATGTCGTGCTCGGCGCAGACCACCTCGTTCCGCAGCGACTCGACCAGCGGCTTGGCCAGCGCGGCCGGCACCGGCGTGACCAGGCCGACCCACAGCGACGAGAGCCGGGGCGTGAGCAGCGGCACCGGGATCAGCACCCGGGGCCGCAGCCCGGCCACGGCGGCGTAGCGGCGCATCATCTCGGCGTAGCTGAGCACGTCCGGGCCGCCGATGTCGAACCGGCGGCTGACCCCGGCCGGCAGCCCGGCGGAGCCGACCAGGTAGCGCAGCACGTCCCGGACCGCGATCGGCTGGATCCGGGTACTGACCCACTTCGGCGTGACCATGGCCGGCAGCCGCTCGGTCAGGTAGCGCAGCATCTCGAACGACGCCGACCCGCTGCCGATGATCACGGCGGCCTGCAGCGCGGCCGTCGGCACGCCGCTGGCCAGCAGGATGTCGCCGACCTCGGCGCGGGAGCGCAGGTGCGGCGACAGCTCCCCGGGCGCCGCGGAGATGATGCCGCCCAGGTAGACGATCCGGCGGATCCCGGCGGCCCGCGCCGCGGCGGCGAACGTGCCGGCCGCGTCCCGGTCGCTCTGCTCGAACGACGCCCCGGTGCCGAGCGAGTGGATGAGGTAATAGGCCACGTCGGTGCCCCGCAGCGCGTCCCGCACCGCCGCCTGGTCCGCCACGTCCGCGCGGGCGATCTCGATCGCGTCCGACCAGGGCCGGTCGGCGAGCTTGCCCGGATCCCGCGCCATGCACCGGACCGCGTGACCGGCCCCGAGCAGCTCCGGGACGAGGCGCCCGCCAATGTACCCCGACGCGCCAGTGACCAGGCATTTCAGCTGATCGGCCATACCGCCAGTCTCGCATGCCCCGGCAGCCACGTCCCGGACCAGCCGCCCGCCGCCTCCGCCCGCCGCCCGGCCGGCCCTCCGCCGGGGCTGCCCCCAGGCCGGCCAGCATATCCGCAAGTTAAATCGAATATCGACGCCCCGCGGATTATCCCAGTCGATATTCGATCAATTTGACCGCCAGAGCATTGACGTCCGAACCTGCGCTGTCTTACGCTCCATCGCATCCGCCCGCCCCCGCAGGAGGCACGATGGCCGAGGCCGTGACAGCGGGCACGTCGAGCGCTCCAGGCGTGTTCTCCCGGAAGGCATCCGGCCTGGTCCGGGTCGGCAGCACCCTCGACGTGTTTATCTTCAACGTCGGGCTGGTGTCGGTAGGCATCGCGATCGCCTACAACCAGTACTACGGCCCCAGCCTGTATCCGGGCGCCCAGCCGTGGATTTCCACGCTGCTCGCCGCGGCCGGCATGATCTTCGTCGCGGCCGCGTTCTACTGCTGGTCGGTCGTCTTCCCGCGGTCCGGCGGGGTGTAGGTGTTCCTGTCCCGGACGATCAATCCGGGCGTCGCGTTCGTCATGTCGGTGGTCGAGACGATCATCCTGCTTTACTACGCCGCGCTGGCCGCCGGGCTGATCGTGCAGGTCGGGCTCTCCAGTTTCTTCGGCGCGGTCGGCACGGTGGCCGGGAACTCGACCCTGACCAGCTGGGGCGCCACGGTGGCCAAGCCGGCCGGGGTGTTCTGGATCGGCACGCTGATCATCGTGGTGGCCGGCGCGCTGCTGATCTCCGGCACCCGCCGCTACTTCACCGTGCAGCGGGTGCTGTTCGTGGTGGCGGTCGCCGGGCTGGCAGTGATCGCGGTGGTGATGCTGTTCGGCAGCCGGGCCGGCTTCAACTCGAACCTGACTCACCTGACCGGGCTGCACTCAGGGAAGGTGATCGCGGCGGCGCAGAAGGGCGGCTACGTGCCTGCCCCGACCAGCTTCAGCGAGAGCGCGAAATTCCTGATCTGGCCGCTGCTGCCGCTGCTCGGCGCGGTCCAGTCGGTGGGCATCGGCGGCGAGGTGAAGAAGGTACGGCGCTCGCAGCTGCTCGGCATGATCGGCGCGGTGGTCGCCACCGGGCTGGTCATCGCGCTGTTCGCGGTGCTGTCGAACAAGGACTTCGGCTACACCTTCCAGGGCGCGGTCGCGTACAACTCGCTGACCGGCGCCACCGCCGCGACCACCTCCACCGCGCCGTGGTTCGCCGTGCTGGCCGGCATCCTCGGCCACAACGTGCTGCTCTCCGGCGTGATCCTGGCGACGTTCGCGGCCTGGATCTGGTTCTGGATCCCGGCCGAGATGGCGTACACCACGCGCAGCATGATCGCCTGGTCGTTCGACCGGGTAGCGCCGGACAAGCTCGGCTTCGTCAGCGAGACGACGCACACGCCGGTTGTCGCGATCGGCATCTCCACCGGCGGCGCGGTCGTCTTCATGTGGCTGATCGCGTTCAAGGCGGTGGCCTTCCTTACCTTCATCGAGGTGCTGCTGGTCGTCTGGGGCGCGGTGATGGTGTCCGCGGTGCTGTTCCCCTGGCTGCGCAAGTCGCTGTATGCGTCGTCGCCGGCCAGGAACTTCCGGGTGCTCGGCATCCCGGTGATGCCGGCCGCCGGCGCGATCTCGGCGGCGTTCTTCGCGGTCGCGTTCTGGCTGCTCTGGGAGGACCCGAACGCGGCCGGCCCGCTGATCAAGCCGTCCAAGATGCCGGTCGAGGCGTGGATCACGCTGGCCGCGATCGTGGCCGGCACGGCCTGGTACCTGGGCGCGAAGGCGTACCGCAAGCGCCGCGGCATCGACATCAGCCTGGCCTTCCAGCAGATCCCGATCGAATGACGACTAGCCCTGCGGAGGCTGAATCCTGGCAGCGGCTGCAGGCCGAGGCGGTCTCGATCGTGTCGGAGGCCGGCCGGGCCGGCGTCACGCTGCGGGTGGTCGGCTCGGCCGGCATCCGGCTGCACTGCCCGGAGCCCGGCCCGGTGATGGACCGGCTCGGCCGGCCGGCCAAGGACATCGACTTCGTCGTGCCGCAGCAGCACCGCAAGGGCATGCGGCGGTTCCTGGAGGCCCGCGGCTACGTGATCGACCGGGACCTGCTGACCGCGATGGAGGGCACCAGGTACAGCTTTACCCACCCCGGCCACGGGACCGATGTCGACGTGTTCGTGCAGCGGCTGGACTTCTGCCACACGATCGAGGTCAGCGACCGGCTGGACGCGCACCCGGTGACCATCGGCATCGAGGAACTGCTGCTGCAGAAGGTGCAGATCATCGAGATGACCACGACCGACGTGATCGACAGCGGCGTGCTGCTGGCCACGCACGACGTCAGCGGCGCCGACGGGAACGCGGAGGCGATCTGCACCAGCCGGATCGCCCGGCTGCTGGCCAGGGACTGGGGCTTCCACCACACTGCCACCCGGAACCTGCGGCGGGTCCGGGACCGGGCCGGGGACGCCGCCACCGACTTCGGCCCGGCCGCGAACTCCCGGGTCCGCGAGCGCGCTGGGAAGCTGCTCGACGCGATCGACACCGAGCCGAAGAACGCGCGCTGGCGGCTGCGGGACCGGATCGGCGAGCGCAAGCAGTGGTGGCAGGACGTGGACGAGAAGGAGGCCACCTACTGATGGGCCTGCTCCGCAAGAAGCCGCAGCCACCGCCGCGCAGCGCCGCCGAGCGGACCATCTTCTTCGCCTCCGACCTGCACGGCTCGCAGGTGTGCTTCAAGAAGTTCGTGGCCGCGGCGAACTTCTACGGCGCGGACACGCTGCTGCTCGGCGGCGACATCAGCGCGAAGATCGTGGTGCCGATCGTGACCGCCGGGAAGGGCCGGTACGCGGCGCAGTTCCACGGCCGTGAGGAGAAGATCGACGACGCCACGATCGGCGACTTCGAGCAGCGCGCCGCGAACAGCGGGCTATACACCGAGCGGATGGAACCGGACGAGTACCAGCACTACGTCGACCACCCGGACGAGGTCGAGGAACTGTTCGGCCGGGTGATGCGGCGGACCGTGCAGCAGTGGATCGAGTACGCCAAGACCAAACTGGCCGGCAGCCCGGTGGTGATCTATAACGCGCCCGGCAACGACGACCCGAAGGAAGTCGACGAGGTGCTGCTGGCGCACGGCGACGGCCGGGTTCGGTTCGTCGAGGGCGAGATCGTCGAGCTCGCGCCCGGCATGGAGATGCTGAGCACCGGATACACCAACGTGACCCCCTGGGACACGCACCGGGAGTACAGCGAGGACGAGATCCGGGCGCACCTGGCCCGGATGACCAGCCGGCTCGAGCATCCGGAGCGGGCCATCTTCAACATCCACGTGCCGCCGCACAACTCCCGGCTGGACACCGCGCCGCTGCTCGGCCAGGACCTGAAGGTGAAAACCTCGGCGGGCGCGCAGGTCACCGCGCCGGTCGGCTCGGTCGCCGTCCGGGAGGCGATCGAGGAGGTGCAGCCGCTGCTCGGCCTGCACGGGCACATTCACGAGTCCGGCGGCTCGGTGAAGATCGGCCGGACCACGGCCATCAACGTCGGCTCGGAGTACGGCGAGGGCGTGCTGCGCGGCGTGCTGCTCACGATCGGCGACGGCAAGCTGCTGCGTTACCAGGCGGTGACCGGATGATCAGCGACGACAGTAAACCGGGCCAGGAAAGGACAGGGGAACGAGGCGTGACCGATCTCGACCGGCTGCAGCAGGACCTGGCTGCCCAGGGGGTTAAGTACGTGTTCGGCGCCTACACCGACGTGCACGGCGTGCCCAAGTCCAAGTGCGTGCCGATCGCGCACCTGAAGGACGCCGCGGCCGGCTCGGAGCTCTACACCGTCGGCGCGCTGGACGGGATGGGCGAGCTCGGCCCGAACGAGGACGAGTGCGCGGGCATCCCGGACTGGGACCAGGTCACGGTGCTGCCGTGGGACCGCAGGTACGCGGTCGCGCCGGCCAACCTGTACTTCCACGGCCAGCCGTACAGCCACGACTTCCGCCGCATCCTGCAAGACCAGGTCGCCGCCGCGGCCGCGCTCGGCTTCCGGATGAACATGGGCGTCGAGCCGGAACTGTACGTGCTGCGGGAAACCGAGCACGGGGTCCGGCCGTGGGTGCCGGAGGACATGCACAACCCGCCGACCCGCGGCTACGACCTGGAGACCACGATCCTGGCCGACCGGTTCCTGGAGCCGATGGTGGCGTACATCAACGAGCTCGGCTGGGACGTCTACTCCTTCGACCACGAGGGCGGCGACGGCCAGTACGAGTTCGACTTCGGCTACACCGACGCGCTGGCGATGGCCGACCGGATGCTGATCTTCCGGCTGATGGCCAAGCACGTGGCCCGCACGCTCGGCTGCTTCGCCTCGTTCATGCCGAAGCCGTTCCAGGAGGGGTTCGGCTCCGGCGCCCACCTGAACGTCAGCCTGGCCGACGTCAGCACCGGCCGGAACCTGTTCGACGGGATCAACGGCGGCGGCGAGCCCGCCTCCGAGGCGGCCAGGGAGAAGGTATACAGCCCGGTCGCCTACCAGTTCACGGCCGGCGTGCTGGCGCACGGCGCGGCGCTGATGGCGGTGCTGTCCCCGACGGTGAACTCCTACAAGCGGCTGATGCCCCGCGGGCTGATGCAGGAGATCTCCTGGGCGCCGGTCTACCAGGCCTGGGGCTACAACAACCGGACGCTGATGTGCCGGCTGCCGATGAACCGCCGCTGCCTGGAGGTCCGCACCGCGGACAGCGCGGTCAACTTCTACCTGGGCACCGCGCTGGTGCTGGCGGCCGGCCTGGACGGCATCCGCCGCGAGCTGAAGCCCGGCGACCCGGTGAACACCGACACCTACACGATGACCGACCAGGATCTGGCCGACCTGGGGGTGCGCAGGCTGCCGTGGACGCTGGGCGAGGCGGTCGACCGCGTTCGAGCGCAGCGAGTTCGCCCGCGGCGTGCTCGGCGACGCGGTGCACGGCTCGTACGCGCAGCTCCGGCGCGCGGAGTGGGAGGAGTACAACACCGTGGTCGGCGAGTGGGAGAAGGCGAAGTACCTCCGGCTGTGGTGACGCCCGGCCAGCCGCCGGCCGCAGTCCGGCTGGCGGAAGGCATGCGGCGGGACGGCCCCGTTTCGAATCTGCAGACAGGAAGGTGCGGAAGTGACTGACGTGACCGAGGCGCCGGCCGGGCAGGCGGCCGGCCGGGCCAGCGCGAACGCCGCGGCGGTCGGGCGGATGACCGGCGCCGAGCCGGTGCTGATCGACGTCCAGCCGGCCGGTCAGGCCATCCCGGGCATGACGCCGAACATGATCCTCACCTCCGGGCCGCCGCTGCCGTGGCCGGAGTACTACGGCGGGCAGCGCCGGGCGATCTGCTACGGCGCGGTCTACGAGGGCCTGGCCAGCGACGAGGCCGACGCGGACGCGAAGCTGCGGGACGGCCGGATCGTGCTGGGCGCCAACCACGACCACAACTGCGTGGGCTCGGTAGCCGGGATCTACACCGCCTCGATGCCGGTCTTCGTGATCGAGAATCTGAAACGGGGAAACCGGGCTTACTGCAACTTCTATGAAGGCGAGTCCCGGCACCGGCTGAACTACGGTTCCTACAACGACGAGGTCCGCCGCGGGCTGGATTTCCTCCGCGACGACCTGGCGCCGGTGCTGAAGGACGTGATCGGGGCGGCCGGCGGCGTCCCGCTGAAGCCGCTGATCGGCCGGGCGCTGCGGATGGGCGACGAGCTGCACAGCCGGAACACGGCCGCGACCACGCTGCTGACCAGGGCGCTGACCCCGCAGTTCATCGAGTACGCGGTGACCGTGTCCAGGTCGCGGGCGCTGGCCGCGCTGGAGTTCTTCTTCGCCAGCGACTACTCGTTCCTGCGGCTGTCGATGGCCGCCGCGAAGGCGATGGCCGACGCCGCCCGGGACGTCCCGGCGGCCAGCGTGGTCACCGCGATGACGATCAGCTGCCGGAACTTCGCCATCCGGGTCAGCGGGCTGGGCGACGAGTGGTTCCCCGGCCCGCTGCCGGACGTGTCGTGCAAGCTGTTCGACGGGTTCACCGACGACGACGTGCAGTGGATCGGCGGCGAGAGCCACATCACGGAGACCGCCGGGCTCGGCGGGTTCGCCCAGGCGGCCGCGTTCGGGCTGCAGGCTTACCAGGGCGGCTCCGCGGCCGAGATGGTCCGGATGAACCTGGCCATGTACGACATCACGGTGGCCGAGCACCCGGACTTCAAGATCCCGTACTTCGGGTTCCGCGGCACCCCGGTGGGCATCGACGTGTTCCGGGTGACCCGGACCGGGACCACGCCGGTGATCGACGGCGGGCTGGCCGGCAAGAACGGCGGGCAGATCGGCGCGGGCATCCTGCGGGCGCCGATGGAATGCTTCACCGCGGCGGCCGCCGCCTACCGGGAGAAGTACCCGGCAGCCTGACCGCGACCCGGCCGGTTGCGGGGCCGGATGGACCGGGACAGACTAGCGGGAGCCGGGAGGAGGGCGGGTTGGTACCCAGGCGGCTGCCGCGGTGGTCAGAGTTCCGGCCGTTGCTGCGCCCGGCGCGGGTGCCGCTCGACCCGGTGCAGCGGCGGCTCAGCCGGGCGCACACGATCGCCGACTTGCGGGCGATCGCCGCCCGCCGCCTCCCCCGGGCGGTGTTCGATTTCGTCGACGGCGCCGCCGAGCAGGAGGTAAGCCTGCGCAGGGCGCGGCGCAGCTTCGCCCGGGCCGAGTTCCACCCGCAGGCGCTGCGGGACGTGAGTGCCGTCGACCCGGCCGTCACGGTGCTCGGCCGGCCCTGGCCGCTGCCGTTCGCGCTGGCCCCGACCGGGTTCACCCGGTTGATGCACCATGAGGGCGAGCGGGCGGCGGCGCGGGCCGCGCAGCGGGCCGGCCTCACGTACGCACTGTCCACCATGGCCACCACCTCGATCGAGGAGCTGGCGGCGGAGGCACCGGGGGCCGCCCGGTGGTTCCAGCTTTACCTGTGGCGGGACCGCGGGGCCGGGCGGGAGCTCATCGAGCGGGCCCGGGCGGCCGGCTACGAGGCGCTGCTGCTGACCGTCGATACCCCGGTGGCCGGCGCGCGGATGCGGGATGTCCGCAACGGGCTGACGATCCCGCCCGCGCTCACGCCGTCCACCGTGCTCGACGCGGCGCGCCATCCCGCCTGGTGGTTCAACCTGCTCACCACCGACCCGCTGACGTTCGCGAGCCTGCACGAGTGGCAAGGCACGGTCGCCGAGCTGGTGAACACGATGTTCGACCCGTCGGTGACGTTCGCTGACGTCGGCTGGCTGCGCGCCGCGTGGCCGGGCCCGCTGCTGCTCAAGGGGATCCACACCGTGCCCGACGCCCGGGCCGCGGTGGACCACGGCGCGGACGGGATCATCGTGTCCAGTCACGGCGGACGGCAGCTGGACCGCGCCGCCGCCCCGCTGGAGGTACTGCCGGCCATCGTGGACGCGGTCGGCGACCGGGCCGAGGTCCTGCTCGACACGGGGATCCTGCGCGGCGGGGACATCGTCGCCGCGCTGGCCCTCGGCGCGAAGGCCTGCCTGGTCGGGCGGGCGCACCTGTACGGGCTGATGGCCGGCGGCGAGCGCGGGGTGGACCGGGCGATCGGCATCCTCGCCGCCGAGCTGACCCGCACCCTCCAGCTGCTCGGGGTCCGCTGCATCGCGGATCTGAGCCGATCGCACGTGTCGCTGCGCTGCTGAGCACGAGCCGGGCAGCGGCGGGAAGATTCCGTGGCATTGTGACGCAAGGAGGCTGGCGGTGGACCTAGGCCTGCAGGGGCTGCGCGCCCTGGTGACTGGCGGTACCCGGGGAATCGGACGGGCAATCGTGGACGGGCTGGCCGCCGAGGGCGCCGCGGTCGGGTTCTGCGCGCGCACCGCCCGCGACGTCACCGAAACGGTCGAGACGCTGACCAGGCGCGGCAGCGTCGCGGTGGGCCGGGCCGTTGATGTCGCGGACGAGGACGGCCTGCGGCGATGGGTCGCGGACAGCGCCGCCGAGCTCGGCGGCGTGGACATCGTGGTGGCCAACGTCAGCGCACTGGCCATCCCGGACGAGCCGGCCAACTGGCTGGCCAGCTTCGATGTGGACATGATGGGCACGGTCCGGCTGGTGAACGCCGCGCTGCCGTACCTGGAACGCAGCGAGGCGGCGTCGATCCTGACGATCGCGAGCGTGTCCGGCCGGGAGATCGACTTCGCGGCCGGGCCGTACGGCGTGGTCAAGGCCGCGATTATCCACTACACCCAGGGGCTGGCTTACCAGCTCGCGCCGAAGCACATCCGGGCCAACAGCCTCTCGCCGGGCAACACGTACTTCTCCGGCGGCGTGTGGGAGAACATAGAGCAGCACAACCCGGAGTTGTTCGGCCAGGCCATGGCGCTGAACCCGACCGGCCGGATGGCGAGGCCGGAGGAGATCGCCCGGGCCGCGGTGTTCGTGGCCAGCCCGGCGGCGAGCTTCATGACCGGCGCCAACCTGCTCGTCGACGGCGCGCTGACCCGCGGCGTGCAGTTCTGACCCGGTCCCCGGCGGGCTGAGTCGCCGGCCGGGCGGGCGTCACCAGGCGGGCCTGAGCGGGTGGTACGGGATCCGCTGCGGCCAGGGGATCCAGGCCGCGGCCCGGTCCGGCGTGATCATCCGGCCGACCGGGCTGGACAGGCAGAGCCCGTCTAGGCCTCCGACGGTCAGCCTGGCTTCGGCTTGATCGGGATGTTAGAGGCACGGTTCGAATAACACAATGCTTCATCCGCCAGGCTGCGTATTTGAGGCGCTCATCAGGCTTGCAGTGCCGGATCTCGAACGCCCCGGCGAGGCTCAGGTCGTGCTCATGATGGGCTGCTGGTCAGGCGATTTCCCATTCGTAGGAGAACTTGACCACCTTCAGGATGATCGAGGTCTCCAGGCTGGTGATTCCCGGCAGGCAGCCCAGCTTGCCGGTCACGAACTCCAGCAGGTGCTCCTGATCGGTGAAGAACGCCTCGACCATCAGGTCGTAGCGGCCCGCCGACATGCCGACGTAGCGCACCTCGGGATAGGTCCGGATGGTGCCGGCCACGGAATGGATCGCGGTCAGCTCCACCGAAACGCCGAGGATGGCCGACAGCAGCATGCCGGACGCCTCCGGCGTCGGCACCGCGACGATGCTGATCAGCCGCTCGTCCAGCAGGCGCGCGATCCGCTTGCGCACCGTCGTCTCGGTGATCTCCAGCGACCGGGCGATCTCGGTGTTGCTCAGCCGCCCGTCGGCCTGCAGCATCTTGATGATCCGCCGGTCAAGGTCATCTACCCGGCGGCCGCGGCCGCGGACCAAGCCGGTGACGGGCTCAGGTTCGTCCTGGCCGATCTTGGCGACCACGCAACCCCCATCCCGGGCAGCCCAGCGAGCGGCACCATCATAGGGCCGCCGCCGCGGCCCGCCGCTCACCGCCGTGGCCGGCTCCGGCCTCGGCTGGCGGGCTGCCGCCCTTAGAGTGGTTCCCCATGACGGCGCGGCCTTTGGATCAGATGATGGAGTCCGGCTGGGCGGCTGCGCTCGAGCCGGTGGCCGGACGAATCCAGGCGATGGGTGATTTCCTGCGCGCGGAAGTCGCGGCCGGCCGCAGCTACCTGCCGGCCGGCGACCTGGTGCTGCGGGCGTTCCAGCAGCCGTTCGCCGACGTGCGGGTGC
This sequence comes from uncultured Actinomycetes bacterium, assembly GCA_963786975.1. Classification (GTDB taxonomy): domain Bacteria; phylum Actinomycetota; class Actinomycetes; order Streptosporangiales; family Streptosporangiaceae; genus Palsa-506. The sequence continues at coordinate 404,629 of CAWBBE010000004.1, forward strand.
TGATCGTCGGCCAGGATCCCTATCCGACCCCGGGCAACCCGGTCGGCCTGAGCTTCTCGGTGGCACCGGAGACCCGGCGGCTGCCGGCCAGCCTGGTCAACATCTTCCGGGAGTACGGCGAGGACCTCGGCTACCCGAGGCCGGCCAACGGCGACCTGAGCCCGTGGACCGGGCGCGGCGTGATGCTGCTGAACCGGGTGCTGACCGTCCAGCCGGGCAACCCGGGCGCGCATCGCGGCCAGGGCTGGGAAGAGGTCACCGAGCAGGCCATCAGGGCGCTGGCCGGCCGGGACAGCCCGCTGGTGGCGATTCTCTGGGGCCGCGACGCCCGCAGCCTGGCCCCGCTGCTGGGCAGCGCGCGCTGCATCGAGTCGGCGCACCCCAGCCCGAACTCGGCCGACCGCGGCTTCTTCGGCTCACGGCCGTTCAGCCGGGCCAACCGCCTGCTGGAGCAGGCCGGCGCGCCGCCGGTCGACTGGAAGCTGCCGTAGCCGCTTAGGGCGGCACCGGGCTCTCCGGCACGATCGAGGCCACCGCGCCGGGATGGTCAATCGCGTACTGCACCGCTAGGCGCCGAATGATTCGATTTCGGATCGTTCGGTGTCGGTGAGTTCGCGTGGTACGTCGTTTTTGGCCATTTTGGTGCTCTGGACTTGCTGCCGGATGCTGTCGACGATTTCGGGGTTGGCCAGGGTGGTGACGTCGCCGACGTCGGCGAAGTTGGAGATGGAGGCGATGACCCGGCGCATGATCTTGCCGGACCGGGTTTTGGGCATGTCGGAGACGATCCAGACGTTTTTCGGGCGGGCGATCTTGCCGATTTCGGTGTCGATGGCGGTGGAGACCTTGGCCTGGAGTTCGGGGCTGGGGGTGGTGCCGGGTTTCAGTGAGACGTAGACCTCGACCACGCGGCCGCGGATGTCGTCGATGACGGGCACGGCGGCGGCCTCGGCGACTTCGCTGACGGTCAGCGCGGCTGATTCGATTTCCTTGGTGCCGAGCCGGTGCCCGGCCACGTTGATGACGTCGTCGACGCGGCCCAGGATGCGGTAGTAGCCGTCGGCGGCGCGGACCGCGCCGTCGCCGGCGAAGTAGGGCCAGTCGCGCCAGTCCTTGCTGGCGGGGTCCTTGTTGTACTTGCGGTAGTAGGTGTCGGTGAACCGTTCGGGCTGGCCCCAGATGGTCTGGAAGATGCCGGGCCAGGGGTTGCGGATGCAGATGTTCCCGGCGCTGCCGTCGGGCAGCTCGGCGCCGTCCTCGTCGTAGATCGCGGCGTAGATGCCCAGGACCATCGGGCCGCAGCTGCCGGGTTTCATCGGCTGCAGGCCCGGCAGGGTGCTGCCGAGGAACCCGCCGGTCTCGGTCTGCCACCAGGTGTCCACGATGACCGCCTCGCCCTTGCCGACCACCGACTGGTACCAGCGCCAGACCTCGGGCTCGATCGGCTCGCCGACGGTGGTCATGTGCTTGAAGTGGTAGTCATAACGGGCCGGCTCGTCCGGGCCGAGCTTGCGCAGCATCCGGATCGCGGTGGGCGAGGTGTGGAAGATGTTCACCTTGAGCTTCTCCGCGATCCGCCACGGCCGCCCGGCGTCGGGGTAGTTGGGCACGCCCTCGTAGATCACCGTGGTGGTGCCGAGCGCCAGCGGCCCGTACACGATGTAGGAATGGCCGGTGATCCAGCCGATGTCGGCCATGCACCAGTACACGTCGCCGGGGTGGATGTCCTGGTAGTACCGCGACGTCCCGGCCACGTACGACAGGTACCCGCCGGTGCTGTGCACGCAGCCCTTCGGGCGGCCGGTGGTGCCGCTGGTGTACATCAGGAACAGCGGCGCCTCGGCCGGCATCGGCACCGGCTCCACCACCGCGCCCCGATGGGCGGCCAGCAGGTCATCGGCGAACACGTCCCGGCCGGCCGCCATCGGGGTCGCCGACGCGTACTTACCCGGATGCCGGCGCCAGACCAGCACCTGGCCGACTTCCTGGCCCTGCTTCGCCGCCTCCGCCAGCGCCTCGTCGGCCTTTTCCTTGTGATCGATCAGCTGGCCGCCGCGGTAATAGCCGTCCATCGTGATCAGCACCCGGCTGCCCGAATCAGCGATCCGGGTCCCGCAGGCATTACCGGAGAACCCGCCGAACACCTGCGAGTGGATGACGCCCAGCCGCGCGCAGGCCAGCATCGTGACCGCCAGCTCCGGCACCATCGGCATATGCAGCGTCACCCGGTCCCCGGTGACCAGCCCCAGGTCATCACGCAGCACCGCGGCGAACTCGTTCACCTGCCGCAGCAGCTCACCGTAACTGATATGCACATGCTCATCAGATTCCAGCTCCGGCACGAACACGACCGCGGTCTTACCCGGATCCGCCGCCGCGTGCCGGTCCACGCAGTTAAACGACGCATTCAGCTTCCCGCCGGTAAACCACTTCCAGAACGGCGGATCAGACGTGTCCAGCATCGTATGCCACGGCTCATCCCACGACAGCAGCCCGGCATACTCCCCGAAGCAACCCGGGAAATTACCCTCACCGAACCGCTCAAAAACCGCCGGATCGCTGCCGTTAGCCTGAGCCACGAAACTCTCCGGCGGCTGGAAATACTCTTCCTCCCGCCAGTGCACGGCGATTTCCGTCTCGGAGACCTTCGCAGCAGAGCCGTCCGGCTCCAGGCTTTCCGCCATCGTCTTGCCTCTCGTGTTCTTGAGTGGAATATAACCAGCGCGGAACGGCATGCCGGGGCGGGCCCTGGCGGGCCCGCCCCGGCTGGCGTGCCGCTGGTTACAGCAGGGTGGTGACCGCCTTCACCTCGGTGTAGTTGTTGAGTACTTCGTGGCCCATCTCACGGCCCCAGCCGGATTGCTTGTACCCGCCGAACGGCAGCGCCGCGTCGAACACGTTGTAGCAGTTGATCCAGACGGTGCCGGCCCGGAGCTTCTTGGCCAGCGCGTGCGCCTTGGAGATGTCCTTGGTCCAGATGCCCGCGCCGAGGCCGTACTCGCTGTCGTTGGCCTGCGCGGCGATCTCGTCCAGGTCGCTGAACGGCGCGGCGACCACGACCGGGCCGAAGATCTCCTCGCGGACCACCTTCATCCCGCGGTGCGTGTTGATCAGCACGGTCGGCTCGATGAAGAACCCGCGGTCACCGAACCGGCCGCCGCCGGCCAGCGCCGTGGCGCCCTCGTCCCGGCCGGACTCCAGGAACCCGCTGACCCGGTCGAACTGCTCCTCCGACACCAGCGGGCCCATCTGCGTGCCCGCCTCCAGCCCGGAACCCAGCTTGATCGACTTCGCGATCTCCGCGACGCCGTCCACCACCTCATCAAACCGGCTCTGGTGCACGAACAACCGCGAGCCCGCCACGCAGCACTGCCCGTGGTTGAAGAAAATCGCGTTGGCCGCGCCCTCGACCGCGCCGTCCACCGCATCCTCGAACACGATGTTGGGGCTCTTGCCGCCCAGCTCCAGCGTCAGCTTCTTCAGGTTGCTGGCCCCGGCCGCCGCCACGATCAGCTTCCCCACCTCGGTGGAGCCGGTGAACGCGACCTTATCCACGTCATGATGCGCGGCCAGCGCCGCGCCCGCGGTCTCCCCGAACCCCGGCACCACGTTCACCACGCCATCCGGCACCCCCGCCTCGGCGATCAGCCCGGCCAGCCGGATCGCCGTCAGCGGCGTCTGCTCGGCCGGCTTGAGCACCACGCAGTTCCCGGTCGCCAGCGCCGGCCCGAGCTTCCACGCCGCCATCAGCAACGGGAAGTTCCACGGGATGATCTGGCCGACCACGCCGAGCGGCTCCCGCAGCGTATACGAATGCCAGTTCGCGCCCGGCATGTACGGCACCGAGATGTTGATCGAGTTCCCCTCGATCTTGGTAGCCCACCCGGCCATGTAATGGAACAGATCCGCGGCCAGCGGCACGTCGGCCGCCTGCGCCACCGCGAACGGCTTGCCGTTGTCCAGCGACTCCAGCTGGGCCAGCTCGTCCACGTGCGCCAGGATGAGATCGCCGATCCGCCAGATAATCCGGCCACGCTCGGACGGCGTCATCCGGCTCCACGGCCCCTCAAACGCCGCCCGCGCTGCCCGCACCGCCCGGTCGATATCCTCCGCATCTCCCTCCGCGATCCGGGCCAGGGTCTCCCCCGTCGCCGGGTTAGGCGTCTCGAACGTCCGCCCCGCCGCCGCATCAGCCCACTGCCCGTTGATGAACAACTGACGCGGCACGCCAATAAACTCCTCGACGCTACGGTCCAGTGTCACTGTCATGGATACTCACTCCCTCGCCTGCGCGGCCGAGGCAGCCACCGATCGCGGCCAGCCCGAAGTCGCCGTGCCGTGGTCCTGCCTGCCCGGGGCACATCTGATACTGCTCATTGTCCGGCAGGTCAGGCACCAGGACAGCTACCCAACCGGACGGGACAATGCGCCCAGGAGGACGGCGTGCTGACGACCCAGTCGCCCCTAGGATGCGCTTGCCGTAAAGCCGACACACCGGACGCTTGACATCCGCCTAGTCTGGGTCTTGGCTGGCATAACGGGGCAGGAGCCTGGATGCCCATTCCACTGCAGTACCTCATCGAGAGCGACTGGCCTGGTGCCGACTGGAGCCGCGAGAAGAGCAGCGGCCAGTTGGACGGCCCGCGACGGGGCGACGCGCACGTCGCTCGGGCCCGGCTGGCGAAGTTTCATGCCCCGGAGATCGTCTTCGGGCCGGGCGCGCTGGCGGAATTGGGGCATTGCGCGGCGCGGCTCGGTGCTCGCCGGCCGTTCCTTGTCACCGACCCTGGGCTGATCGAGGCGGGCTGGGTGGACGAGGCCGTTGCCTACCTGCGGGAGCGGGGCCTGCGCCCCGCAGTGTGGCATGACGTTACCCCCAACCCCAAGGACCACGAGATCGAGGCCGCCTTCCACGAGTACGCCGGGAGTGGCGGCGATGTGATCGTCGGGCTGGGCGGCGGCTCGTGCATCGACGCGGCGAAAGGCGTAGCGATCCTTTCCGGCAACGGCGGCCGGATCCTCGGCTACCAGGGAGTGGACAAGGTCGTCCACCCGATCCCGCCGACCGTGATGGTGCCCTCTACCTCGGGCACGGGCGCGGATGTGTCGCAGTTCGCTGTCGTCACCGACACGACGGCCCGGGTCAAGATAACCATCATCAGCCGGACGCTGGTGCCGGAGATCTCCGTGATCGACCCGCGCCTCCTCACCACGATGCCGGACTGGCTCAACGCATCCACCGGGCTGGATGCGCTGACGCACGCGATCGAGGCGTTCGTGTCCCGTGCGCACAACCTGCTGACTGATAACCATGCGCTGCATGCCGTCGCGCTGATCACCCGTCACCTGCTGCGCACCAGGCAGCGGCCGGACGAGACCATCCCGCGCCTGGCCATGGCCCTGGCGTCGCTGGAGGCGGGCATGGCGTTCACCAATGCCATCCTCGGTGCCACGCACGCGATGAGCCATCAGGTCGGCGGCACGTTAGACACCCCGCACGGCGTGCTGAACGCCGTGCTGCTGCCGCACGTCATCAGGTTCAACGCCCAGCTCTGGCCGGAGCGCTTCGTCCCGCTGGCCGCGGCCGCCGGCATCGGCACCGAGGGCGTGCCCGCCGGCCAGGCCGCGCTGCTCCTCGCCGAGCGGGTACGCGAACTGGCCGACGAGGTGGGCGTGCCGAAGGGGCTGGCCGCGCTCGATGTCACTGAGGACATGCTGCCCCAGATGGCCCGGACCGCCTTGCAGGACGCCTGCCTGGCCACCAATCCTCGTGAAGCGGACGAACGTGACCTCGAGGCGCTGTACCGGGCGGCTTTATGACAGGGGACCGGTGACCGACTCGGCACGCGACGCTCGCCCGGACGGCGATCTGGAGATCCTGACCGGCCTTCGCTCAGGCAAGCGCTCGTACTACCCCGAGTACGTCCGCTCCGCCGAGCGCCTTGAGGACGCCGTGCAGGCGCTGGACGGCATTTCCCGCGCCCTGGTGCGCACCGCCGCCGGTCCCCGCGCGCTGGTCGAGTGGGTGGTGCGGACGGCGTCGGCGCACCTGCGCGCCGACTGGCTGTTGTTCGCCGTGGCGGACGGGGTGCTGCCCGCCGCTCGTCCCCGGTTTCTCGCGGTGACCGGCGGCGAGCTGATCGACGACGAGAGCAGGCTGACGGCCGATGTACGCGAGCATCTAGCCGTGCTGCGCGGCCGTCCGTGGGAGGTGGAGTCCCCGTCCAGCGGGCAGCGATGGGTCCGGGTGTCAATGACCCTGGATGAGGAGCCGGTCGGCGGGATCGCGGCGCAGCCGGGCGGCGGGCTGGAGGTGGCCGGCACCGATCGCGCCATGTTGAGGGTGCTGGCCAATCAGGCCGCGGTGGCGCTGCACAATTCATTCCTGTTCCACGCAACTACCCAGTTGCGTGGCCGCAGCGAGCAGCTCTACGACGCGACCACCAGGCACGCCAGGGACCTGGCCGCCCGCAGCGCTGAGCTGGCCGAGACGCAGCGGCAGCTCGGCGCGGCGATGCAGCGGCAGGCGCTGGACGACGAGCGGCACCGCATCGCGCGCGAACTGCACGACAGCGTGACCCAGTCCGTGCTGTCCATCGGCATGATCATCGAGATGTGCCGGACCGAGCTGGCGGGCATCGGCGGTCCGGCCACGCAGATCGCCGAGCGGCTGGTGCCAGCCAAGGACCTATCGCGGCACGCGGCCGAGGAGTTGCGCGCCGCGATCTACGCGCTGCACCGCACCGCCGACGAGCCGGCCGTTCCGCTGCCTATCATGCTGCAGCGGCTGGCCACCGCGCACCGGCCCGCCAGCCTGCACGTGAAGGTGATGCCGGAAGGACGCCCGGTCCCGCTGCCGGCCGAAATCGAGCAGTCGATACTGCGGTGGACCGGGGAAGCACTGTTCAACGCGGCGGCGCACGGCAAAGCCACTCGCGCACTGGTCCGGCTGCGCTACCGGGCCGGCGCAGTGGCGCTCAGCGTCTCTGACAACGGGACCGGTGACCCGGCACAGCTGCGCCGCGCGCTGCGGCTGTCGCGCACGGCAGACCTGTCCGGACGGCACCGCGGACTGGCGAACATGCTGGCCATGGCGGAGGAACTGGGCGGCGCATTGTCCATCCGCCGCTCTCGGTCCGGCGGCGTCCTGCTGCGCATGGACATACCGCTGCCCGTGCCCGGGCGCGGCGCGGGCCGCCGGCCGCTGGCGGAGGGGCGCGGTAGCGATGCGTGAGGTGCAGCCGGGGCGGGCGGAGCCGCCCGGTGAGGTCCCGGTCAGGATCGTGCTCGTCGACGATCACGCGATCCTCCGGCAGGGCCTGCGCTCGCTCCTGGAACGCGAGCACGACCTGCAGATCGTAGGCGAGGCCAGCTCGGCCGGCGAGGCCCTGGCCGTCGTCGAGCAGACCCGGCCGGCGATCGTGCTGCTCGACTTGAAGCTGTCTCCCGCATCGGATAACGACGGGCTGGGCGTGTGCGCTCGGCTGACCAAGCGGTATCCCGGCCTCAGCGTGCTGGTGCTCTCCACGTTCGTGGACGACGCGCTGGTGGTCAGCGCCATTGAGCACGGCGCGTGCGGTTACGTGGTCAAGGATGTTGACACGGTGGAACTGGTGCAGTCAATCCGTCTGGTCGCCCGGAGCGGGAGCGCGTTCGACTCCCGCTCGGCCGCGGCCATGGCCCGCTCGATCCACGCTCCGCAAGCACGCTCACCGCTGACCGACCGCGAGCTGAACGTGCTGAGGCTGGTCGCGAACGGCATGAGCAACCGGGGCATCGGGACGCACCTGCACCTGTCGGAAACCACGGTGAAATTCCACGTCCGCAACATCATGCGCAAGCTTGACGCGACCAGCCGCGCCGAAGCGGTCTACAAGGCCACCAAGACCGGCCTGGACCTGACGTCGGCCTGACCGCGCCCTCCCCGTCCGCGCTATCCGACGTCGAGCACCAGCCAGCCTCCGTGGTATGCATGCACCGCATGGCGATGGCCAGCGCGGGCGCCGAGTTCACCGAGCTGACGCAAATCAAAGGCGCGAATGTGGCCGTAGGCGGCGGTGGGTTCCGGCTCTACTGGCACGGCGACCACTACCTTATGACGGGCAACCCGCAGCGCCTCGCGGATCACCGTGCCGCCATGGTCCGGGCTCAGGTGCTCCAGCAGGTGGATGATGCTGACCGTGTCGGTCCAGTCGTCCGGCACCGGGATCTGCGCCGCATCGCACACCAGGGTGCTCACTTGCAGCCCCCGCGCGGCGGCCACGGTCGTCAGCAGGCGCATGGTTCCGCTGGACAGGTCGGAGGCGGTCACCGTGTTGCCCGGCCGCTCGGCCAGCAGCAGCGGAAGGAAGCCGAAGCAGGAGCCGACGTCGAGCACCTGGCCGTCCGGAATTAGCTGCAGAGCATGCGCGTATACGGGAGCGAACTCGCTGATCGTGTGCCCGTTGCGGTGCGCAGCCTCCGGTATTTGCCAGCACTGGCGGATGCGGGCCAGGGTATTGCCGTAGAACGTGCCCCAGGCCAGCAGCGGGTCATCGATGCAGGAACGCACGATGCCGGTAAGTACCCGCTCGAAGATGTCCACCCCGGACAGCCAGCCCGGCGCGAATAGCTCGTCGGCGAGCATCCCGGCTACGTCGTTGTCGAGCTGGTCGGGCAGCAGCCAGTGGCTCACCTCGATCCGGCGGCTGCGCTCGGCGAGGCAGAAGTGCTCGGTCCGGACGACGGGACCGGGCTGCTCGGCACCACCGTCAGGTGGCTCGACGCGGAGCACGCTGACGAGATGGTCGTCGTAGCGGCCGCGCGAGCACGCCGCAAGCGGGTCGATGGTCTGCGGCAGCGACCGGATCAGGCTCGGCTCGCTCATCGCCCGGTCGCCCCCACGGATATCAGCTGGGCTGCGCGCTGCAGCCCGGTGAGATCAGCCACGACCTGGACCCGGTCGCAGAATTCCGCGTAGCGCGGCAGGTCGCATGCCCCGAGTCCCCAGCAGTAGCGGGCTTCCGGGGTCAGCCAGATCGTCTCGCGCACCCGGCGGGTGATCTCCTGGAAGGTGTCCAGCTGGGCGTCGTTGCCGTTGCCGCGTCCGTCTCCGAGCACGATCAGCGTGGTGCGGCGATTCAGCGCGGCGGAGTGCTCGGCCAGCAGCTGGGTGAACGTCGCGCCGTAGTCCGAGCTGGCGTCCACGTCGAGCAGCCCGCCCGCCGGCAGGCCATCGAATACCAGTCCGAGCGCCCGTTCCAGCGGGTGCTCGGCGAACAGATCCGTGATCTCCACCGGCGCGTCGACGAACGCGAACGAGCGAGCCTGCGTGAACAACGACTGCATGCCGTACACCAGGTGCAGCGTGAACCGCGCGGTCGCGCGCACCGAAAGCGACACGTCGGGCAGCAGCACCATCCGGGGCTTGTCCGCGGCACGGCTGGTGATGACCGGCTGGAACGGGACGCCCTCGTAGCGCATGTTCTTGCGCATGGTGCGGCCTGGGTTCACCCGCCCGCGCGGCGTGCTGCGCTGACGGCTGGCCGGGGCGCCGCGCAGCTGGCGGGCCAGCCGGCGCAGCGCCTCCTCCAGCTCGGCTCGCTCCCGCTCGTCGACGTGCTCGATCCGCGCGCGTTCGGCGATCCTCGCCTCCACCGCCGGGCCGGCCAGCTTGTCCAGGTAGCGTCGCAGCAGCTCGGGCAGGTCATCGATGACGCCCGCCAACTGCCGCCGCAGCAGCGCCAGGGCCTGCTCATCCAGCTGCTCATCGGCTGCGTCCAGCCAGCCGAGCAGTACCTGCTGCTGCGCCACCGTCAGCATGGTGTCGACCCGGTGCCCGGTCGGCGGGGCGAGCCGGCCCGGCAGGCCAGGGTTATGCAGCCGGTCGGGTTCCAGCTGCACGGACGCTCCAGCATCGCGCGCGCCATCCGCGCTGCCGGAGGACAGCACGATCTCGTCGGTCACCGACGCCAGGTCGATCTTGTTGGCTTCCTGGTGCAGGTTGTATTGCTGGGCGAGATCCTGCTGGCGGAAGTAGTCCCTGATGTCGGCCGGCTGGCCATGGCTGTGCCCCTGCTGCGGGAGCTGCGCAGGCTCGTCGGAAACCGTGAACGACTGCAGCTCGCCGCGGTCGGCCAGGTCGTCGTGCGCATGACTGTGACCGCGGGCACCGGCCCGGTCGGCTACCGGGCGCAACGAGAAGAACGCCGTGAAGATCTGGTCGAACAGCTCGTCGTCGCGCCGGTCCTTGATCAGCGTCACGCGCAGTGCCGCCCGCAGCGTCCCGGAGTCACTGAGCACGCCGGGCTGGGCGGCGGCCAGCATCGCGTCGGCAGCCTCGGCGACCGACACCCGCACGCCGAACAGCCTCAGCAGGCGGACGAACCGGTGCAGGCTGCTCACCATATGCCGCTCGCTCTAGCCAGGCCGTCGCCGGGTGAGCGCTGCGAATGCCCGGCTGCCCTGGCCCTCGCTGGCGGCTGCGCGGCGGCTCGGGCCAGCACCCGGGGCGCCGTAGTAGCCCTCGTCGTGGCGGCCTGGCTGATCCTTAGCCGCGCGGTCGCTGGTCGGCCCCGGCCCGGCCTGCCCGTGCCCGTGGTCATCATGGCCGTGTTCGTGCTCATCATCATGACCGTGGCGATGGCCCGGGGCGGGCAATTCGCGGTTCGGGTCGACCAGGCGGGGCAGCACCTCCACCGCGCGGCGCAAATCCCGCTCGTACTTCAGCACAATATTCACCGTGTCGGCGAGCACGCCTGCGTCGATCTCGTCGACGCCAAGCACGGTCAGGGTACGGGCCCAGTCGATCGTTTCAGAGATGCTGGGGCTCTTGCGCAGCGGTAGCTCCCGCAGTCCGCGCACCACCTGCACCAGCTGCCGGGCCGCCGCCTCGGGCAGCCCGGTCTTCTTGGACCGCACGATCTCCAGCTCCCGTTCCGCGTCCGGGTAGTCGAGGAACAAGTGCAGGCAACGGCGCTTCAGCGCGGCGGAGAGGTCACGGGTGTTGTTCGAGGTGAGTACCACGTACGGTGGCACGTTCGCCGTGTAGGTGCCGATCTCCGGAACCGAAACCTGGTACTCGCCGAGGCATTCAAGGAATACCGCCTCCAGCGCCTCATCGGCACGGTCCACCTCGTCGATCAGCAGGACGGCCGGCCGATCACCGCGGATGGCGTCCAAGATGGGACGGGCGACCAGGAAGTGGTCGGAGAAGAACACGCCGTCGTGGGCCTCGATCCGGGCGACCGCTGCGGGAATGTCCGGGGCGTCGGCGATGACGTCGTTGATCTTCTCGCGCAGCATCTGCGTGTACAGCAGCTGCTTGCCGTAGTCCCATTCATACAGCGCCCTGGTCTCGTCCTGCCCCTCGTAGCATTGCAGCCGGAGCAGCCGGCGCCCGGTCACGGCCGCCAGCGTCTTGGCCAGCTCGGTCTTTCCGACGCCAGCCGGGCCTTCCAGCAGGACCGGCTTGTTCAGCCGTGTTACCAGGAAAACCGTGGTGGCCAGTCGCCGGTCGGTGATGTACCCGGCCGCGGCGAACCGGCTGACGACATCGTCGATCGACAGGAAAGGGCTGCGCTCGTCGGTCGGCTGAGGCACGTGTCCTCCGGTTCGCCGGGCGGCCGGCGCTGGCGGTCAGCTGAGCAGGTCGTCCAGGTCACCGTTGAGGGAGTGCTCGACAACCGGGCGGACTGTTTCGAAGGTGCATTCCTTGGCGTTGCCGGGGGTGCAGGCGTCGCCGAGCACGTGGTTGGTGATCCGGTCGATGTCGGCGGCATCGCCGGTGACGGTCTTGGCGTTCTGGTAGAACTTCGTCGGGCCCTGGCCGAGCCGGTTCTTGGAGTAGCTGGCCTGGGTCACGTCGGTGAACTTCTCCGGGATGCCTACGTCCCGCAGCAGCCGGATGGCCGCGGCGAGCGCCGCGTCGGCGGCCTGCACCGCCGTCATGCCGTGCGTGTCTACGCCCATGACCTCGGCGATGTCGGCGAACCGCTGGTAGGCCACCGGCATGTTGAACGCCCATACCCGCGGCAGCGCGATCGCGTTGTTCAGGCCGTGGTGCAGGTCGTAGAAGGCACTGACCGCATGCGAGATGGAGTGGATGATGCCCAGCCCGCCGGAGTTGAACGCCTGCGCGGCGATGTACTGGGCATACATCATGCCCTCGCGGCCGGGCAGGTCCTGGCCGTTCCACACCGCGGCGCGCAGGTTCTGCGCGGTGAGCCTGATGGCATACAGCGCGTTACCCAGTGACGGCGCGAAGTTCAGCCGGGACACGTATGGCTCGGAGGCGTGCGCGAGCACGTCGAAGCCGCACTGGGCGGTGTAGTCCAGCGGGCAGTCGTAGTACAGCACCGGGTCATCGACGGCCAGGCTGGCCACGCAGGCGTCGTCGAACGCGACGTACTTGTGCGGCTGATCGGGGTCGGTGGTGGTATCGGTGATGACATAAGCCCAGGACGTCTCCGAGCCGGTGCCGGCCGTGGTGGAGACGGCGATATGCGGCGGGTTCTTCGGGTTCTCCGACTTGTTGAAGCCCTCGAACTCGTTGACGCTGCGGCCGTCGTGCGCCACCGAGATCCGGGCGCCCTTGCACGCATCATGCGACGAGCCGCCGCCGATCGAGACGAACGAGTCGCACTTGTTCTGCTGGTACATCGTCACGGCGTCCATGACGTTGTAGTCCTTGGGGTTGGACTCGACCTTGTCGTAGACCACGACCTCCAGGCCGTGATACTTCAGCGACTCGACGATCTTGTGGACGGTGCCGCTGCCGCGCAGCCCGGAGGTCATCACCAGGATCTTCCGGAAGCCCAGGTTCTTCGCTTCCGGCCCGATCATCTCGTGCGCGCCCGGCCCCATCAGCGCCCGGGGGAACGGGTGGAACTCCTTGATGGGGAAAGGCTTGAGCAGTTCATCGACCTGCATGACGTACCGGCTCCTCTCCGTAGGGATCGCGCGCCCGCGACCGTACGTGATGACCGCCGCCGCGCCGGTTTCCGCGCTGAGCGTCAGCTGTCGCGTGGAAATCGGCGTTAGCCGGCCGTACCCGATCAGCGGGAGCACCGTTGCGGCGAGGCTAAGCAGCGGCGCTGCGATCCGGAACCCGCGCGCGCCGATTCCGCCCGACAGCGACCGCATTCGGCCCGGACGGGCAGGGACCGCACCTGCCCGATCGGACGGGCCGCGGCCCGGCAAGCTGCGCGGTGTGGCCGAAGCCGCTCGCGATGCCCGCAAGCTGCCTGCCAGCCCGCGCTGCCTAGTCCCGGGCCGATGCCGCGGGCATGGTAGCCGGCCCGGCCGGGCCGGGACGGTCCCGGGTGCCCGGGTACCTGCCCAACCGGACGGGGCAATGACAGCCGGAAGCATGGTGACACGGCTCGCGTCGCCTCATACCGTCACCAGCATCGGGCGACACCGGCCGACGGGTCACCCAGCTATCGTCGCCGCCCACCGCCAGGAGGATTCCGTGCCGCAGGACACCCGAGCCGACAGTTCCCAGGCCGACACGGCAGCACGCAGCACCTTGGCCACTGACGACCGCGGCGTCGGGGATGACCCGGGGATCACCGAGGAGCTGCTGGTTGAGGAAGTCTCGATCGATGGAATGTGCGGCGTCTACTAGAGCCGGGTCATGTCGATGACCGCACCATTCGAGCCGGGCCGCGGATATCAGCTCAACCCTGATGTCGCGCTGCGCCCGGAGCCGTTCGGGGCGCTCGCCTATCATTTCGGCACCCGGCGGCTGTCGTTCCTGAAAGCGCCGGGTCTCGTCGAGCTGGTGCGCGGGCTGGGCGCCCACCGCAGCGTGCGCGATGCCCTGGCCAGCATGCCCGGTAGCCGGCGCGACAGCTACCTGCGGGCGCTGGCCGCGCTGGCCGCAGCCGACATGATCATCCCCCAGCCATGCCCAGACGAAGCGCCATGATGACGACTAGCCGCGAGCCCGCGCCAACCGAACGCGTACCGACCCTGGTCGAGCAGTTCAAGGGCGGCCTCACCGCGCCGATCTGCCTGACCTGGGAGTGGACGTACGCCTGCAACCTGTCTTGCACGCACTGCCTGTCGTCTTCCGGTCGGCGCGACCCCGCCGAGCTGACCACCACCGAGATGCGGTCGGTGATCGACGAGCTGCACGCCATGCAGGTGTTCTACGTCAACGTCGGCGGCGGCGAGCCGACCGTACGGCCGGACTTCTGGGAGCTGCTGGATTACGCGGTGGCCAGCCAGGTCGGCGTGAAGTTCTCTACCAACGGGCTCCGGCTCGACGCCGGGCGCGCCCGGCGCCTGGCCGCCACGGACTATGTGGACGTGCAGATCTCGCTGGACGGCGCGAGCAGGGAGGTCAACGACGCGGTCCGCGGGCACGGCTCCTACGACATGGCACTGCACGCGATGCAGAACCTGGCCGAGGCGGGCTTCCGGAACTTCAAGATCTCCGTGGTGATGACCCGGCACAACGTGTCCCAGCTGGATCAGTTCGCGGCGATGGCCGACCAGTTCGGCGCCCAGCTACGGATCACCCGGCTACGCCCATCCGGCCGCGGCGCGGACGTGTGGCACGAGCTGCACCCAACGGACCACCAGCAGCGGGAGATTTACTCCTGGCTGGTCGAGCACGGCGACCGGATACTGACCGGCGATTCCTTCTTCCACCTCAACGCGCTGGGCGCCACCCCGCTGCCCGGGCTGAACCTTTGCGGCGCGGGCCGGGTAGTCTGCCTGATCGATCCGATCGGCGATGTCTACGCCTGCCCGTTCGCGATCCACGATGCGTTCAAGGCCGGCACCGTGCGTTCGGCTGGCGGCTTCGCCGAGGTGTGGCGCTCCGCGCCGCTGTTCGCCGAATTGCGCACCGAGACATCAGCCGGGGCGTGCGGCTCCTGCTCGGCTTTCAGTTCCTGCCAGGGCGGCTGCATGGCGGCGAAGTTCTTCACCGGCCTGCCACTGGACGGGCCCGATCCAGAGTGCGTCAAGGGACATGGCGCCAGCGCGCTCGGCGATTCTGGCCGCAGCGGACTGCCGCGGCCAGCCAAGGATCATTCCCGCCGCAGCCGGGCCGTATCGATCGGCATGCCATCGGTGCGTGTCCCGGCGAAGCCTTGCGACTCCAGCCCGCTGGCGGTCACCGCGTGAGCACGACCCTGACCGAGCCCGTCGATATCGGACCGCGCCGGGCGCCCTGCCGGGTGATGTTCGGGCCGCACGAGACCAACCTCGGCCGGCGCCGGGAAATCTCGGCGCGGCACGTCGCCTACTACGCGCGGCGGGCAGCCGGCGGCAGCGGCGTTATCGTGACCGAGACAGCGAGCGTGCACCCCTCGGACTGGCCCTACGAACGCGCACCGCTGGCCGCTGACTGCGGGCCCGGCTGGGCCCGGACCGTCGCGGCCAGCCGGCCGCGCGGTGCGCTGGTGCTGGCCGGGCTCGGCCACGCCGGGATGCAGGGTTCCTCGGCGTTCTCCCAGTCCGCGCTATGGGCACCGTCGCGGGTACCGGATGCGGGTTCCCGCGAGCTGCCCATGGAGATGGCCGGCGCCGAGATCGACGCGCTGGTCGACGGCTTCGCCGCGGCTGCCGTGGTGGCCGCCGGAGCCGACCTGGATGGTGTCGAGATCAACGCCGGCCAGCACTCGCTGCTGCGCCAGTTCCAGTCCGGGCTGACCAACCAGCGCGACGATGAGTACGGCCAGGACCGGCTGCTGCTCACCGAGCGGGTGCTGCGCGCCGTGCGGGGCCCGCTCGGCACCGGGCGGTTAGTTGGATTGCGGCTGTGCTGCGACGAGCTGGCCCCCTGGGCCGGCCTGACCCCGGAACTGGCCGCCGAGCAGGCCGTCCGGCTGGCCATGCTGGTCGATTACCTCGTGGTGCTGCGCGGCTCGATCTATTCGGTGTCGGCTACCCGGCCCGACCTGCATACCGAGCCGGGCTTCGGCATGGAGCTCGGCCGGCAGATCCGGGCCGCGCTGGACGGTACCGTCCCGGTGGTGCTGCAGGGCAGCGTGGTGGACCCCGGCCAGGCACAGTGGGCGCTGGACGACGGGGCCGCCGACCTGGTGGAGATGACCAGGGCGCAGATCACCGATCCTGACCTCGTCGTCCGGTGCCGCAGCGGAGCACCGGATCGGATCCGTCCCTGCCTGCTGTGCAACCAGGCCTGCATGGTCCGGGACAGCAGGAATCCGGTCATCACCTGCGTCATCGAGCCCGGCAGCGGCTACGAACTTGACCAGGATGGCAGCGACGACGATAGCCCGGACCAGCCCCGGGACCCGGTGCTCGTGGTCGGCGGCGGCCCGGCCGGGATGGAAGCCGCCCGCCTGCTGGCCATCCGCGGCCACTGCGTGCGCCTGGCGGAGCGCGCTCCGGCCCTGGGCGGCATGCTGATGGTGGCGGCCCTGGTGCACGGACGGCAGCGGCTGGGCGCGGCGGTGCACTGGTGGCGCCGGGAGCTGCAGCGACTGGACGTGACGGTATCGCTGGGGCACGAGGTCACCACCTCCGAAATGGACGACGCGCTGGCCAAGGGCGTGCGCGTGGTGCTGGCCACGGGATCCGTGCCGGGTCCGCGTGATTACCAGATAGCCGCGGATGCGCGGGTGCTCGAGGCAGCCGACCTGATCGGCCTGGTCAGCTCCGCGGCCCTGCACCGGCTGCCAGCCGGACGGGCAGTGGTGTTCGACCCGGTCGGCGGGCCGATCGGGGTTGGCATCGCCGAACTGCTCGCCGCAACTGGCCGGCCGGTGTCGATCGTCACCCAGGATCAGGTCGCCGGCACGCAGCTGGCCATCACCGGTGACCTCGCCCCGGCCAACTCGCGGCTGCAGCAGGCCGGCGTGGCTCGCGAGCTGCGCAGTCTGCTCCGCGGCGTAGCCGGCGGCCAGGTACTGCTTGAGGACCGGTGGACCGGTGAGCAGCGCACGGTGGACTGCGCGTTCATGGTGCATTGCGGGCACCGGCTGCCGGAAGAAACTCTCTACCTGCACCGGCCCGGCACCCTGCGGGCTGGCGACTGCGTTGCCCCGCGGACTGTGCTTGAGGCTGTGCTGGAGGGCCGCCGGGTTGCGCTGGCGATCGGCGCGGCCGGGGATGTGGCCGGCCTGTCCCGCGCCCGCCAGGTCCTCACCGAGACTGGCGGCAGCCGATGAGCGGGGCTAGCAGGTACCGGTACCTGTTCTCGCCGCTGCGGATCGGCCCGGTGGTGGTCCGCAACCGGATCGTGTTCTCCGCGCATCTGACCAACTATGCCGAGGACGGCCTGCCCAGCCAGCAGCATGCTGACTACTTCGCCGCCCGCGCGGCCGGCGGCGTGGGGCTGATCATCACGGAGGAGCACTCTACCCATCCCACCGACTGGCCCTACGAGAAGCTGATCCACGGTTTCCACCGGGCGGTCATCCCCGGCTACCGGAAGATGACCGCGGCGGCGCATGCGCACGACGTGCCGATTTTCGCCCAGCTGAACCACAACGGCGGCCAGGCCTCGTCGATGTTCTCCCGGCTGCCTGTGTGGGCGCCAAGCCCGGTGCCGGATCCGATGTTCCGCGAGGTACCCAAGGCCGTGGAGCGGCACGAGATCGCCGAGATCGTGGCCGGCTACGGCACGGTGGCCGGGCATTGCGCGGAAGGCGGGTTCGACGGCGTGGAGCTGCAATGCTCGCATTCCTCCATCGTGCGCGGATTCCTGTCGCCCGCGACGAACAAGCGCACCGACGCCTACGGCGGCTCGTTAGCTGCCCGCGCCCGCATCCTGCTGGAGATCGTCGATGCCGTGCGGGAGGCGATCGGGCCCGACCGCGCGCTTGGCGTGCGGATCTGCGGCGACGAGCTGATCGAGGGCGGGAGCACCCTCGACGAGGCGGTCGAGGTGGCCCGGATGGCGGAGGCGACCGGCCAGGTCGACTACATCAACACCTCGATCGGCGTGGCCACCGCGACGCTGTTCATGATCGAGGCATCGATGAGCATCCCGCCCGGGTACGCGCTCTTCATCGCCAACGCCATGCGGCGCGCGGTCAGGCTGCCGGTGATCGGGGTGGGCCGGATCAAGGATCCGGTCCAGGCCGAGCGCGCACTGGCGGCCGGACATTGCGATCTGGTGGGCGTGGTACGCGGGCAGATCGCGGATCCCGACTTCGCCGCCAAAGCGCGCGCCGGGTACGCCACGCAGATCCGCACCTGCCTGTCCTGCAACCAGGAATGCGTCGGCCGGATGGGCCTGAACCGCTGGCTGGGCTGCATCGAGAACCCCCGCACCGGGCGGGAGGCCGTCCCGCTCCCGGCACCGCGCCGCCGCGGCAGACGGGTGATCGTGGTGGGCGGAGGCCCGGCCGGGCTGCAGGCGGCAGCCACCGCAGCCCAGCGCGGCCACACGGTCACGCTGCTGGAGCGGCAGCCGCGCACCGGCGGCCAGGTGGCCGTGGCCGCCTCAGTCCCGTCCCGGGCCGAGTTCCTCGACGTGGTGCGCAACCTGGCGGCCGAGTGCCAGCGCGCCGGGGCGGAGATCAGGACGGGCGTGACGGCCACGGCGCAGTCGCTGTGCGCCGAGGCGCCGGACGCCGTGGTGCTGGCCACCGGGGCGCGGCCGCAGCCGCCGTACTGGGCCGGCGGTCATCCGCGGGTGGTGGACGTCCGCGACGTGCTCGAAGGCCGCGCCGCCCCGGCCGGGCAGGTGATCGTCGTCGACGACCTCGGCTTCCACCAGGCCACCAGTGTCGCCGAGCTGCTGGCCGACCGTGGCTGCGCGGTAGAGATCGTCACCGCCGGCATGGTCGTCGGCCAGGATCTCGGCATCACCCTGGACATGGAGACCTTCAACGTGCGAGCGCATGCCAAGGGCATCCGCCAGGCCACCGACCTGGTGGTAGTCGGCGCGGCCGGCGGCGGCGAACCGGACGACGGCTTCGGCGGGGTAACGCTGTCGCTGCTGCATCATCCCACCGGCCAGCCCGCGCAGCGGCGCTGCGACTGGGTGGTGTGCGCGCTGCACCAGGCGCCTGAGGACGAGCTATGGCAGCAGCTGCAGGGCGCGTCGTTCGAGCTGCACCGCGTCGGCGACTGCGTGACCCCGCGGCGGGCGCACGCCGCCGTGATCGAGGCACACCGGGTGGCGGTGGCGCTATGACCATCCCGGACGGCGTCAAGTTCCTGGCCGTCGTGATTGTCCGCGACGGCCAGCTGCCGGCCGGCGCGGACGAGGCGGTGGCCGAGGCCGGCGGCGCGGCGCTGGTGGCGGGGTCGGAGACCGGCGAGGCGGCCAGCCGACTGGGCTCGGCCAGCCGGGTGTGGCTGGCCGAGCGATCCTCGGTCGCTCCGGCCGCGCTGGCCAGCGCACTGGCCCAGGCGCTGGCAGGCGTGGACATGGTGCTGCTGCCGGAGTCACCGGACGGCCGTGATCTCGCGCCGAGGCTGGCCGTGGCCCTGGGCCGGCCGCTGCTGGCAGGCGCGGTCCGGTGCGCACCAGAGGAGGTGGAGGTGACCAGGCTCGACGGCCGTCTGTCGGTGCGGGTGGGGGTGGACGGGCCGGTGGTGGTGACGCTGCGGCCCGGCAGCCGCGGCGAGCCCGAGCCGGCCGGCTCGGTTCAGGTGAGCACGCTGTCGCTGGCCGCCGGGGCCGGCTGCGATGCCGATGCTATCGAGGTGCTGCAGCCAGAGCCAGGCACGGCGGATCTGGCCGAGGCCCGCCGGATCGTGGGCGGTGGCGCCGGCCTGGTGCCGGCTGGCGCGGACGGCGCGGCCGTCATGCGGCTGCTAGCCGACGTGGCCGCCGCGCTGGCGGCGAGCGCGGGCGCTACCCGGGTGGTAACCGACGCGGGCTGGATGAGCTACGACCGGCAGATCGGCACCACCGGGGTGTCCGTCAGCCCGGCGCTGTACATCGCGTTCGGCATTTCCGGCGCCGCGCAGCACGTCGGCGGGCTCGGCGCGCCGGATCACGTGGTGAGCGTGAATACCGACCCGTCCTGCCCGATGACGGCCATGGCCGATCTCGGCATCGTCGCCGACGCCCCGGCGGTGCTCGCCGAACTGGCCGAGCAGCTGGGCGTCACCGGGACGGCGCCCCGGTTGGCCGCAGCCCGGCCCGAGGGAGCGAGCCATGCCGGCTGAAGTGCTGACCGTCGACGCAGTAGTCGTCGGCGCCGGGCCCGCAGGGTCGGCCGCGGCGCTGGCGCTCGCCAAGGCCGGGCGTGATGTGGTCATAGTCGAGCGCGGGGCCTTCCCCGGCGCCAAGAACGTCTACGGCGGCGTGGTGTACGGGCGAATCCTCGATGAGGTCGTGCCGCGGTGGTGGACCGAAGTGCCGGTGCAGCGGTGGGTAACCCGGCGCGCCACCATGCTGATGACGCCGACCCAGGCGCTGACAGTCGACTACCGCACCAGCGCCTGGGATCGGCCGCCCTACAACGGGATGACGACTTACCGCGCCGACTTCGATACCTGGCTGGCCGCCAAGGCGGTCACCGCCGGCGCCCGGCTGATCTGCTCGACGGTGGCCACCAGCCTGCTGCGGGACTCGGCCGGCCGGATCGCCGGCGTGCGCACCGACCGGCCCGACGGCGACATCCGCGCCCGCATCGTTATCGCCTGCGACGGCGTGAACTCGTTCCTGGCCAAGGAGGCCGGGTTGCTGCCGCGCACTAGCCCGGCCCACACGACGCTAGGCGTCAAGGAGACTCTCGCGCTGCCGCGCGAGGTGATTGACGAACGGTTCGGCCTGACCGGCGACCAGGGCCTGGACATCGAGATGGTCGGCTGCACCAGCGGGATCCCCGGCGGTGGCTTCCTCTACACCAACCTCGACACGGTCAACGTGGGCGTGGTGGTCGGGGTCGAGGGCCTGGCCGAGGCCAGGATCCGGCCCGAGGAACTCGTCGCCGGCGTTAAGGCGCATCCGGCGATTGCGCCGTACCTGCGGGGCGCGGAGCTGAAGGAGTATTCCGCTCACCTGATCCCCGAGGGCGGCTACCGGGCCATGCCGCGGCTGGCCATCGACGGCATGCTGGTGGCCGGCGACGCCGCATCGATGTGCCTGGCTGCCGGGCTGTGGCTGGAGGGCGTCAACTTCGCGATCGGCGCCGGGCTGGCGGCGGGCCGCGCTGCTGCCGAGGCCATCGTGGCCGGCGACACCTCCGCCCGCGGCCTGGCCGGCTACCGGCGGCGGCTGGAGTCGAGCTTCGTGCTCGCCGACCACAAGCGGCTGCGCAACGCGGCCGACATCGTGCTCGCCGACCGGATGCAGCGCGACTACCCGGGACTGGCCTGCGATTTCGTCGAGCAGGTGTTCACCGTCACCAACCCGCGCCCGAAGCTCGGCATGGCCAGGGAGTTCTTCCGGGCGGTCAGCCTCAACAACGTCAGGCTGCGGCATCTGGCGAGGGACGGCTGGCAGGCGCTGCGGGCATATCGGTGAGGGAGCGCAGACAGATGAGCTACGCCGAGATGTCCTTCGACGAGCGGATGGCGAGCGTCGAGTTCCGGGTTGGCGAACGGGCGCACATCACGGTCGACTCCGACGTGTGCCGTTCCTGCACGACCAAGGACTGCGTACATGCCTGTCCGGCCAGCTTGTTCGTGCCCACAGCCGACGGCGGCATCCTGTTCAACTACGAGCAGTGCTTCGAATGCGGAACCTGCTATCAGGTGTGCAACCGCGAGGGGGCTATCTCCTGGAGCTACCCGGCGGGCGGCGACGGCGTCGTGTTCCGGAGAGGGTGAGGGAGCATGCCGGTGATCGTGGCGGCGCTTGGCTGGTCCTGGCGCGAGACCGAAGTCGATCCGCTCACCGGGGCGGTGCGTGCCGACCGCCGTGACCGCGGGCCGAACCAGTCGGAGCTCGCCGCCCTGGAGCACGCGCTGCGGTTGGCGGAGCGGTGGGATGCGCAGGTGATAGCGGCCACCGTCGGCCCGGCCGAGGCCGATGTGATGCTGCGGGATGCGCTGGCGGCAGGCGCTACGCACGGGCTACGCGTCGGGCCCGCCATCTGGACGGCGTCCCCGCGCCCGGCCGGCCTGGTCGGCGGCGAGCAGGAATCCGCCGCCGCGCTCGCCGCGGCCTTGCGCCATCACTACGGAGTGCCGGACCTGGTGCTGTGCGGCGACCTTGCGGCCGACCGGGCCACCGGCTCGTTTCCGGCGTTCCTGGCCGCGTCGCTGAGCGCGGCTCAGGCCCTGGGCTGCGTGCGGCTGGAGCCCGCGGACGGCCGCGCGCTGCGGGTGCACCGGCGCCTCGACGGCGGTCGCCGTGAGGTACTGATGGTACGGCCGCCTGCCGTCGTGTCGGTCGAAGCGGCCGGGGTACGGCTGCGCCGTGCCGGGTTGCAGGCCACCCTGGCCAGCGAGAAAGCCGCGATCACGGTGGCTGGCACTCCGGCCGCTGCCGCGCCGCGGCGGATCCGGGTGCTGGGCGCACATCCGTACCGGCCCCGGCCGCGCGAGCTGGCCAGTCCGTCCGGTTCGGCCTTGCGCCGGACGCTGGAGCTAACCGGTGCCCTCGTGCAGCGCACCCCGCCGGTAGTGCTCGGTCCGCTCTCCCCGGGTCCGGCTGCCGACGAACTGCTTGGCTACCTGCGTCGGCACGGCTATCTCGGCGCGGGTGACTAGATTGATCGCGAGGCTCGCCGACCAGAGCTGGCCGGACCTGGCTGGCCGGAAGCCGCTCGTGGTGCTGCCGCTGGGGTCCTGCGAGCAGCACGGCCCGCACCTGCCGCTGGATACCGATCTCGCGGTCGCGCAGGACGTGGCCGAGCGAGCCGTCGCGCTGCTCTCCGATGCCGCCAGCGTCCTCGTCGCGCCCGGCCAGCCATACGGGGCCAGCGGCGAGCATGAGGGCTTCCCGGGCACCGTGTCAATCGGGCACGAGGCACTGTCGCTGCTGATCGTGGAGCTTGGCCGCTCGATGCTGCGCTGGGCCGGGCGGCTGCTAGTCATCAACGGGCACGGCGGCAACCTTCCCAGCATGCCCGCCGCCGTCGCCACGCTGCGTCGCGAGGGCAGCGACGCTGCCTGGTGGCCATGCCTGCCGCCTGGTGGCGACCTGCACGCCGGGCGCGCCGAGACCTCGATGATGCTGGCCCTTCGCGGTGCGGCTGTGCGCGCCGAGCGCGCCGTGGCCGGCCCGTGCGAACCGATCGAGCGGCTGCTGGACCGGCTGATCGCCAAGTCCGTCCGCGGGGTCAGCGAGTCCGGCGTGCTCGGCGACCCCGCCGGGGCCAGTGCCCGGCAGGGCGAGCAGCTGCTGGCCGGGATGGCGGCCCGGCTCGCCCGCGACATCAAGGCGTGGCGGGTCATTGCGCCGGGGCGGCTGGCCGGTGTCCAGGCATGACCGGACAGCCGGTCGCGGTGGTCACTGGCGCCGCGCGGGGCATCGGCGCCGCCGTGGTCCGGCGGCTGTCCGCGGACGGCTGGGCCGTGGTTGCGGTCGACCGCTGCGCCGACGACCCGGACGTGCCTTATTCGCTCGCCAGCCCGGACCAGCTTGCCGCGCTCGCCGCGGCGTTCCCGCAGGTGTATTCGGTAGCGGCGGACGTCCGTGACGCCGCCGCCATGGCCGGTGCAGTCGAGGCGGCCGAGCGCGAGTTCGGCCGGCTGGATGCTGCCGTCGCCGCGGCGGCGGTCATCCTCGGCGGCGGCCCGGTATGGGAGCTGTCGGACCGGGACTGGCGGACGCTCCTTGACGTGGACGTGACCGGGGTACTGAACCTGGCGCGCGCCGCCGTGCCGGCGCTGTTGCGCAGCCCGCCGCCCCGGCACGGCCGCTTCGTGGCGCTAACCTCGGCCGCGGCGCACGGCGGGCTATGGCGCCTCGGCGGGTACTGCGCGGCCAAGCATGCCGTGCTCGGCCTGGTCCGCGCGCTGGCCTGCGACTTGCAGGGAACAGAGGTGAACGCGATCGCCATCTCGCCCGGATCCACCAGGACCGAAATGCTGCAGGCGACCGCGGCCATCTACCAGCTCACCGACGCCGGGCAACTGGCCGGCCACCAGCTGGTGCAGCGGCTGCTTGAGCCCGAGGAGGTGGCATCCGTCGTCGCCTGGGCCTGCTCGCCCGAGGCCAGCGCCGTCACCGGATCCGTGCTGCACGCCGACGGCGGATTCACCGGATGACCCGGCTACATCCGCCCGATGCCGCCGCGCTCGAGCTGGCGGCGCCCCCGGATACCAGGCTGCCGAACGGCTTCGCCGTCGAGCTCGCCGATGACGTGCACCGCTCCCGTGACGGCCGGCTGATGCTCGGCGGCTCGCCCCCCAGGCTGCTGCGGCTGAGCCAGCCGGCCGCACTGATTCTTGCGCCCCGCAGGTTCACCGTCGCCGACGAGGCGACGGCGACAATGGCCCGGCGGCTCGTCGACATCGGCGTCGTGCACCCGCGGCTGCCTGCTCAGCCCGTCCGCGACGTCACGATCGTGATCCCGGTACGGGACCGGGCGCAGCTGCTGCATCAGCTGCTGACCTCCCTGCGCACCGACCCGGAGACATCGGGCGTGCCGGCCATAGTCGTCGACGACGGATCCGTGCACCGCGCCGCGGTGGCCTCGGTGACCCGCCTGCACGGCGCCACCCTGCTCGTTCATCCGCGCAACCTGGGGCCCGCCGCGGCGCGCAACACCGGGCTGCGCCACGCCAGCACCGGATATGTCGCCTTCTGTGACTCCGACGTGGTGCCCCAGCCCGGCTGGCTGAGTCCGCTGCTAGCACAGTTCGCCGATCCCGCGCTGGCGCTGGCCGCGCCCCGGATAGTCGGCATACCCCAGCTTCACCCAGGCTGGCTCGACCGGTATGAGGACGTCCGGTCGCCGCTGGGGATGGGCCCGCGCGAGGCACCGATCGTGCCGCTGTCCGCGCTGGCATACGTCCCGGGCGCGGCCCTGGTGGTCCGCAGGGCGGCCGTGGGCTCCGGATTCGCCGCGGAACTCAGGTTCGGCGAGGACGTCGACCTGTGCCTGCGACTGCATCGGGCCGGCTGGCGAATGCGCTACCTGCCCAGCGCCCGGGTGGGCCACTGCCACCGCGCCAGCCTGCGCAGCTGGGTCGCGCAGCGAGCCAGCTACGGGTCCGCGGCGGCCGAACTGGCCCTGCGGCATCCCGGCCAGGTGCCGCCGATGAATACCGCACCGTGGTCGGTCGCGGCGTGCGCGCTCGCGCTCCGCGGACGGCCGGTACCGCTGGCCGTCGCCGCGGCGCTGACCGCGCGGACAGCGCATCGCCTGATCCGGCGGATGCCGGACGCGGACACCCCCGTGCGAGCCGGCGCACTGCTGACGCTGGCTGCACTGCGCGGCACAGCCGAGCAGCTGACGCATTGCGCCACCCGGCACTACTGGCCGCTGGCCGCCATCGCAGCCGGGCTGAGCCGACGGGCACGACACGTGCTCATAGCCGGCGCCGCGATCGAGGGCCTGATCGACTACCGGCGGGCCGGCCCGCGCCTGAATCCGCTCGTCTACCTGCTGCTCAGGAGACTGGATGACATGGCCTACGGAGCGGGGCTGTGGGGCGGCGCCATCCGCTGCCGCACCACCGCGCCGCTGGTCCCGCGGTTGGCCAGCACCCGAGGCACACCCGGACGCGACCGCCGCTGTCAGCCCATTCGCTGACCTAGCAGACCTAGCGGACGAACGTACCCCGCGCCCGGATCGTGAACACCAGGCCCTCGTCCGCCAGCACCCCAATCGTCCGGCGGACGGTCCCGCGCGATATCCCGTATTGCTGCTGTAGGTAGGACTCGCTCGGCAGCATGTCCGTGATCTCCCCGGAGGCGATCTGCGCGCGCAGGATCGCCGCGAGTTGCTCATGCAGCGGCGTCGGGTCGCGCCGGTTCACCTCCACAAGATCCACTGTAGGAAACGGGCTGATCAAGTCGCCCTTTAGATATGTTCTATCAGTATTAGACGTTCATCCTGTACAGTACGTACTGAATAAACTAGGAGGTGCGGTGCTGGACAAGGACACGCAGACCACGCTGAACATGCTGCGCTGGAACTGGGAACAGGCGTACGCGATCAACTGCGACGGGACGACCTGGACCGCGATCCCGGCCACCGCTCCCGACGTGGTGTTATCCGCCGGCAACGGGATCGAGCTGCGGACGATGATGCAGCGCGACTACGCCGCCCGCGCCCTCCGGTGCGGCGCTACCGCCGCCCGGTGGGCGGGCGGCTGCAGCACCTGAGCGGAGCGGAGCAGGGCCTGGAACTAGACGCCGCCAGCCGGTCCGTCCCGCGCCGGTGCTGTATCGGGTGACCAGCGGCTGCGATAGCCGGACGGGCCGTGGCGGCCGGGGAGTGGCAGACTCCTGCCATGACTTACGTGGCGGCGCAGGACCGTTATCAGCAGACTCCCTACCGGCGCTGCGGGCGGAGCGGGCTGCAACTGCCCGCGGTGTCGCTCGGGCTGTGGCAGAACTTCGGCGACGGGCAGCCGCTGGACACCCAGCGGAAGATCCTCAGGCGAGCGTTCGACCTGGGCGTTACCCATTTCGACCTGGCCAACAACTACGGGCCGCCGTACGGCAGCGCGGAGATCAACTTCGGCCGGATCATGCGCGAGGACCTGCGGCCGTACCGGGACGAGCTGATCATCTCCACCAAGGCCGGCTACGACATGTGGCCCGGCCCCTACGGTGACCTGGGCTCCCGGAAATACCTGCTGGCCAGCCTCGACCAGTCGCTCGGCCGGATGGGGCTGGACTACGTCGACATCTTCTACAGCCACCGGTTCGACCCCGACACCCCGCTTGACGAGACCATGGGCGCGCTCGCCACGGCGGTCACCTCGGGTAAGGCGCTGTACGCCGGGATCTCGTCGTACTCGGCGCAGCGGACCGCCGAGGCCGCGCGGATCCTGCGCCAGCTCGGCACCCCGCTGCTCATCCACCAGCCCTCGTACTCCATGCTGAACCGCTGGATCGAGGAAGACCTGCTGGACGAGCTGGCCCGGGACGGGGTCGGCTGCATCGTCTTCTCCCCGCTCGCCCAGGGCGTGCTGACCGGCAAGTACCTGACCGGGATCCCGGCCGGCTCGCGGGCCAGCCAGGACGAGTCATCGCTGGCTTCCGAGCAGCTGTCCGGCGCGACGCTCGGCCACGTCCGCGCGCTGAACGAGATCGCCCGGGCCCGCGGGCAGTCGCTCGCGCAGCTGGCGCTGGCCTGGGCGCTGCGCGATCAGCGGGTCACGTCGGTGCTGATCGGCGCCAGCAGCGTCGGGCAGCTGGAGGAGAACCTGGCCGCGGCCGGCCATACCGGCTTCACCGCCGACGAGCTCGCCGCGATCGACCGCGACGCCGTCGAGGCCGGGATAAACATCTGGGCCGAGTCGAGCGCGGGCTGATGATGCGACGCGGGCTCCGGCCGGTCCGGGCACTGCCCGGCAGGTGGTGACGGCATGCACTCGGTAGGGCTGGTACTGCATCCGGAGCGCGACTGCAGCATGGCCACCGGCGCGGTGCTGGACTGGGCCGCCGAACGCGGCGCCAAGGTGTACGGCGTGCCCGACGAGATCGGCCGGGTCCGCAATGCCATCCCGGTCCGCGCCAGCGACCTCGGCCAGTGCTGCGACCTGCTCGTCAGCCTCGGCGGCGACGGCACCATGCTGCGGGCCATGCGGATTGCCGACGGCCATGAGGTCCCGGTGCTTGGCGTGAACCTCGGCCGGCTCGGCTTCCTCGCCGAGGTTGACATCCCCGAGCTGCCGACCGCGCTGTCCGCGATCGACAGCCGCAGGTACAGCACCGAATCCCGGCTGGCGGTGGACGCCACGATCGACGGGCGGACGCTGACCGGCTTCAACGACGTCGCCGTCGTCCGCGTCCCCGGGCAGGGCAGCGCGCGGGTAAGCCTGACGGTAGGCGGGTCGCCGTTCGTCAGCTACGCGGCCGATGCCGTCGTGGTGGCGACGCCGACGGGCTCCACTGCGTACAGCTTCGCGGCGGGCGGACCGATCATGAGCCCGGCGGTCGAGGCACTGCTCGTCACGCCCGCGGCGGCGCACTCGGCGTACAACCGGGGGGTGGTGCTGTCCATCCAGGACACCCTGGCCCTGGACATACTGCCGTCCAGCGGGCGGCTGGCCATCGAGGTGGACGGGCAGGTGGCGCGCTACATTGAACCGGGCGACCGGATCGACCTGCGGGCCCGGCCCGGCGCGGCCAGCGTGATCCGGCTCGGCGGCACCACGTTCTACGAGCGGGCCCGGCGCAAGCTGCGGCTCAGCGACTCAGCCGAGATCGATCCGGCCTGACCGGGCCGCAGCAGCCGGCGCTCCTGACCTGCTGCCGGGCAACTGACCAGAGACCTCAGTCGGTCAGCCGACGGGTGAATGCCCCGGTCGGGCTGACCGGGTCACCGGCGATCGCATGGGGCAGGTAGTCGCGTCGCAGGATCGTGGCGACCAGCTCGCCGCGGCTGTGCACGCCAGTCCGGTCGAACACGGATTTCAGGTGGTCCTGCACGGTGTCGGTGGTCAGGTGCAGCCGCGCTGCGATCTGCCGGGTCGGGAGGCCCTGGCAGACCAGCCCGGTGACGGTCTTCTCGCGGTCCGTCAGCCCGTAGGCTTCCATGATCATCGGCGCCATCTCGGCCGCCGCAGCCTCCTCCACGATCACCGCGATCACGTCCTGGGCCTGCGAATTCAGCCAGGACGCGTGCAGCACGGCCCACCGGCCGCTGGTTGTCCGCACCCGCAGCCGCGGCAGCGCGGGCTCGCGGACTGCCAGCTGACGGAGCCTGACCGCTAGCGCCGAGAACTCGATCGGCAGGTCCGACCCGTCAGCGCGGCCACCAAGCTCCGCCAGCCAGCGCCCGGCGGCCTGGTTCATGCCGGTGACGGCGCCGTCCGCGCCGAGCAGGACCAGCCCCGGGCCGTCGGCCGCTGCTTCCCGGCCGCAGGCCTGCCGCAGTAGGCCAGTCCGGATGCCCTCGGCCAGGTGCGGGGCGAGCCGCTGCACGAACCGTGCCTCCTCCGGCGAGAACGCCGCCTGGGCAGCTTCGCGATGCAGGCAGAGATAGCCCCAGCACGCGCCGCGCACCCGCAGCACGGCGCGGAGTTCGTCCTGCAGCCCGAGCGGCGCGAAGATGTCCCGGTATCGGTCGCTGCCGGCCGGGCGGCCGGCCGTCGCCTGCATCAGCGTGCGTACCCCGGCCGGGTCGCCGGCCAGCTCGGTCCACTTGTTGACGTCGCGGCGCAGGAACTCGTTCTCGACGAAGTACGGGCCTGACTCCTCGGGTAGTTCCTCACGATAGGACCGGGTGAACAGGAGGGTGGCGGGGTCGGCGGCCGCCCACCAGAGCGCGTCGACCGGCACGGCCTGGCGAAGCCGCGGTAGCACCGCGGCTCGCAGGGCGTCCGGGTCCAGTCCCGACCGGCAGAGCTGAGCCACTGCGGCAGCGAGGTTGTCGAGCGCCGGACCGGTGAGCATGGCTCCCTCATCTCCTGCGCCGAGTCTAGCGGCCGGCTACCACCTCATAGCTGCCCCGCGCGACCAGCCCGGTGCCGGTCGCGGCGACGGTCGCCGCGCGGCTCTGCTCGGCGAATTGATCGGTGGCCCGGGCGGCTTCCTCGGTGTCCCACAGCGTCAGGGTCAGCGCCGTGCCACTCTCCCGGTCGATCAGGAACATGGCGCCCGCGTTCCCCGGCAGGCCCTCCACGAAGGCCCTGACCTTGCTGCCCGCGTTGTCGGCCCACTTCTGCAGTGCCTCGGGTGATCCTGACCATGTCGACGTTCGTGCGAACATGCTGGCTCCTTTCCTCCCCGCCAGCATCACAGCAGCAGCGCCCGGTGACCCTCCCAGAATCCTGGGAGCCCGGCCGCGGGCGCTATCCGGCCGCGGGCGCTATCCGGCGGCGGGCGGGCCGCTGCGGCCGGGCGCGGCGGGGCCCTGCCGGGCCCACGCGGCCACCTGGGCGCGCGAGGCGAAATCCAGCTTGCCGAGGATGTTGGCGACGTGCCTGGCCACCGTGGCCGGGCTGATGTAGAGCTGCTCGGCGATGGCCCGGTTGCTGCGGCCGGCCGCAATCAGCGCGACGATCTCCCGCTCACGGGCCGTCAGCACGGCCGGCCGGGCAGGCCGGCCACCGGCCCGGCTGCCGCAGCCGCGGGCCCCGCTACCGGGCCGGCTGCCGTCGCTTCCCCGTTCGCCGCTGCCTGCCCGGCCGTCGCCGCGGCGTCCACCGTCAGGTCCAGCGCCAGCGCGACGGCATCATCGCTGGCCAGGCCGGAACCCTGCGCCCACAGCCGCTGGATGGCCGGCTCCCCCAGGCTCCGCGCGGGCGCGATGTACTGCTCGGTCCTGGCCCCGGATAGCGGCGGCAGGCTGGCCGCCTGGCGCAGCGCCGCCGCCGCGGCCGCCAGCTGGACCGCGGTGGCAGGCTGGCCCGCCTGGACGGCCAGCGCGGCGAACGCCTCAAGCCCGCGGGCCACCCCGATGCGCGAACCGGTGGAGTGGCTCAGCCTGATGCTCTCGGCGAGATGCCGCCGGGCGGCCGTCAGCTCACCCTGGTCCAGCGCGATACGCGCCAGCCCGGCCAGGCAGCGCGCGATCTCCGGCCGGGAGTCGATCTCCCGCAGGATCGCCAGTGCCTCCAGGTAGCGGTCGCGGGCACCGGCCGGGTCGTTTCTGAGCCGGGCGAGATCGCCGAGGCCGAGCAGCGTCCTGGCGATACCCCACTGCTGGTCGATCTCCCGCAGCACGGCGATGGCATCGTCGGCGAGTTCCTGGGCTTCCCGCAGGTTGCCGCGCTGCGCCGCGGCAGCCGCCTGGCTGCCGAGCGCGTAGCCCTGGTTCCAGCCGTCGCCGGCCGCCCGCGCCAGCGCGAGCGCCTGCCCGGCCTGCGCGGCTGCCTCGCCGGCCCGGCCGGTGTGCAGGGCGACCTCGGCCAGCAGGTTGAGCGCGGCCGCGGTCCAGAACTCGTCGCCAGCCGCGCGGCAGAGCCGCAGGCCTTCCAGGGCCCACCGGCGCGCGCCGGCCGGGTCACTGGAAAGCGCGAGCTGCCCGCGGCCGACCAGGGCCGGCCCGCGGACGCCGGCCGGCTGCCCGGGCGCGTCGATGGCCAGGAACGAGTCGAACCACTCGGCACCCTCGGCGAAGGTCCCCCGGACGATCCAGACCGGCCGCAGCGCGGTGCAGATCCGCAGGCCGGTCTCCGCGTCGCCGTCGGCCAGGCACCCGCCCAGCACCTGCAGCGCGTTGCCGAAGTCGATGTCATAGCGGCGGAACACGTCCACTCGCGCCGACCACGGCGCCGGGATGATCCCCATCCCGATCGCCGTCGACTCCTCCGCGACCCGCAGCGCGTATTCGCGCAGCTTGAGCTGCC
This sequence comes from uncultured Actinomycetes bacterium, assembly GCA_963786975.1. Lineage (GTDB taxonomy): Bacteria > Actinomycetota > Actinomycetes > Streptosporangiales > Streptosporangiaceae > Palsa-506. The sequence goes on from CAWBBE010000004.1 coordinate 435,919, forward strand.
GCCCGGCGGACTCACCGGACTCGGCCAGCCGGTCCGCCGCGTACTCCCGGATGCTGTCGAGCATCCGGTACCTGGTCAGGCCGAGCACCTCCGGCTCGACTGCCACCAGCGACTTGTCCACCAGGCCGGTGATCAGGTCAAGCATCTGGTCGGCCGGCAGCTTGTCATCCGCGCAGACCTCCTCGGCCATGTCCAGCGACCAGCCGGCGAAGACCGAGAGCCGCCGCAGCAGCAGCCGCTCGCCGCCGGTCAGCAGCTCATGGCTCCAGTCGATGGTGGCGCGCAGTGTCCGCTGCCTCGGCGGCGCCATCCGGTCGCGGGTCTTCAGCAGCTGGAAACGGCCGTCCAGGCGGGCCGCGATCTGCTCTACCGACAGCACCCGGACCCAGGCCGCGGCGAGCTCGATGGCCAGCGGCAGGCCGTCCAGCGCCCGGCAGAGCGCCGAGACGGCGGCGGCATTCGCCGGCCCGACGGCAAACCCGGGATAGGCCGCGGCAGCCCGGTCGGCGAACAGCTGCACCGCCTCGTAGCCGGCGCAGATCCGCGGCGCCCAGCGGGCCGGCCGGCGGCGTTGACAGCGGCGGCACCTGGAACACGACCTCCGCCGCGACGCGCAGCGGCTCCCGGCTCGTCGCGATCATCCGCAGCCCGGGCGAGCCGGCCAGCAGCCGCTGGCACAGCCGCGCGGCCGCGTCGATCACATGCTCGCAGTTGTCCAGCGCCAGCAGCATCCGGCGCGGCGCGAGCGCGGCCGCGAGCGTCTCCACCAGCGGGCGGCCGCGCTCCTCCACTACCCCGACCGCCGCCGCTACCCGGGACACCACAAGGTCGGGCTGCTGCACGTCACCGAGCTCGACGAACCAGGCGCCGTCCGGGAAGTCACTGCTCAGCGCCGCCAGCATGCGCACGGCGAGCCGCGACTTGCCGATGCCGCCGGTACCGCACAGCGTCAGCGCGCGCGCCACCCGGACGAACTCGCGCAGTTCGCCGAGCTCGCGCTCACGGCCGATAAAGCTATTCGCTTCGGCGTGCACATTGGTCTGCTGCGGATGCGTTGTCACTGCTCAAGAGTCCAGTCTCGTCCGGCCAGCGGCTTGGGCGTTGTCCAGCACGCGGTAAGCCGGTCCCGGCCGGGACGGATCTCAACTGAATTCGGTAACTGTCTGGCGGACCTTACGTTGACTTCCGGATCTTACGTCGAGCTTTTCATTATCTGCGCTAGCCGCTGGCATCCGAAAGCAGCTTTGGCCGGCGGCCGCCTTTATAACGATTTGGCCTCGGCGGGCCGCCTGGCCATCCGGGCCGCGAGCGGGCCCGAAGTACGACCGTGGCAACAAAGCCGGCCTCGCCTCACTATAACTTAGCGTAATCACATGAGCACCGTGCGACACTACTGCCGCCCGTGTTTACGCAGGAGCGAACGGGCACCGTGCCCATCGCTCCGGAAAGGACTCTCATGCCTGGCCACGATGACACCAGCCCGCCCGCGGGCCACACCGCTGACGACCGCGAGCCGCTGCCCAGCATGTCGCGGCGGTCGATGCTGCGCGGAGCCGCCGGCGCCGGGGTCGCCGGCATCGCGGTGACCGCGCTCGGCACCGCCGGCCCGGCCCTCGCCGCGACCGCCCGGGCGGCCAAGCCCGCGGCTCGCGACGCGGCGGATCCGGCGGCAGATGACGCTGCCGACACCGACCAGCAGGTCATGGTGCACGTGCGTGACGCCAGAACCGGCGAGATCGACCTGTTCAGCGGCACCAGCCACACCCGCGTGCAGGACCGGGAACTGGCCGCGCGGCTGATCCGCGCCAGCCGCTGACCGGCCGCCCGGCGGCATCCCTGTCGCTGCCCCGGCAGCCAGGATCGCCCAGCAGTACGCCCTGACGTTTTCAGCCCATTTGTGAGGTAATTGATGTCTTCGCATCGCGAGGCGCCGGAGATTTCCAAGGATCCGGTCGCTGACAGTACTGACGTCTACGCGTTCGTCAGCCCGGATAAGCCCGGAACGGTCACCATGATCGCCAACTACATCCCGCTGCAGGAGCCGGCCGGCGGCCCGAACTTCTACGAGTTCGGCGACGACGTGCTGTACGAGATCCACGTCGACAACAACGGTGACGGCAAGGCGGACATCACCTACCAGTTCCGCTTCGAGACCAGGTTCACCACGCCGGACAGCTTCCTCTACAACACCGGGCCGATCAGCTCGCTGCGCGACCCGAACTGGAACAGCAAGCAGTTTTACAAGGTCACTAGGGTGGAGCACCACCATGGCTCGCACGTGCTGGCCCGCAAGCTGGCCTGCCCCCCGTGCAACGTCGGCATCCTGTCCACGCCGGACTACGAGCCGAAGCTCGGCCGCCCGGCCGTGCACTCGCTGGCGCACGGGGTCAAGGTCTTCGCCGGCCAGCGGGCCGAGCAGTTCTACGTCGACCTGGGCTCGATCTTCGACCTCGGCAACCTGCGCCCGCTGCAGCAGTTCAACGTCTTCGCCAAGGCGCACGGCCTGCACAACGCCCCCGGCGTGAACGCCACCAACCGGCTGAACGTGCACAGCATCGCGATCCAGGTGCCGATATCCCACCTGACCAGGCGCCGTCACCCGACTATCGGCGTGTGGACGAGCGCGAGTCGGCAGCGCGCCAGGGTGCGCGCCGACGCGGAGAACGGCCACTTCGCCAGCGGCCCGTGGACCCAGGTGTCGAGGCTCGGCAACCCGCTGTTCAACGAGGTCATCGTCCCGCTGGGGGACAAGGACCGGTGGAACAGGACGCCGCCGAGGGACGACAAGCGCTTCGCGAAGTACGTCGCGCATCCGGAGCTGGCCGGCCTGCTGCCGGTGCTGTACCCGGGTGCGTTCCCGCACCTGGCCGCGCTGGACAAGGCCAGGACGCCGCGCGCCGACCTGGAGGCGATCCTGCTCACCGGCATCCCGTCCGGCATCATCAAGGGGTTCACGAACTTCACCGGGCACGTGCAGGCCGACATGCTGCGGCTGAACACGTCGATCCCGCCGACGCCGGAGAGCTCCAAGAAGTTCAGCATCCTCGGGCTGATCGGCGGCGACCCGGCCGGCTTCCCGAATGGGCGCCGGGTCACCGACGACGTGGTGACCATCGAGCTGCGGGCCATCGCCGGGGCGACCGTCCCGCTGGTCGATCCCAAGTACGTCCCCGACGCGGTCGTCCCGTCCGTCACCGACGGGCTGACCGGCACCAGCGTCAAGAACAAGCCGCTGTCCGCCTTCCCCTACATGGGCGTGCCCTACGACGGTTACCACAACCCGTCCTGAGTTCGGGGGCGGAACCTGGCGCCGGCCGGTTGCGGCCGCCGCCGGGCGGGGCGACATCAGCGCTGGCCGGCGCCAGGTTCCCTGCGCAGATCCGCCGTTCCATCCGTTTCAGACGATTACCGGCAGCCGCCACGGAGGCAGGAGCACCGCGATGACCGAGTACATCCCCGGCCCGTCCAGCGCTGGCAGCGTGGTACTCGACGTCGGCCCCGGCGTCGGCGCCCTGGTGCTGCAGACGCCCGCCGAACTGGACGGCCAGGAAATCGAGATCAGCCCGCTGGGCGTACCCGGGGCCCGGCGCACGCACTCGCAGGTGCGTGAGCGGCGGACGGCCGGCGGCACTTCGTTCGCGGCCGTCTACCCCGGGCTCGCGTCCGGCGACTACACCATCTGGCGGGATGCCGCGACCCCGGCGGGCGTGGTCACCATCACCGACGGCAGCGTCACCAGCTATCGCTGGCCCTGACCGGCCGGCCCGCCCGCGGCGGGCGGCCGGGCGAGCCCGCGCGGGGCCGGCCGTGGTCAGGATCTGCCTTCGGCGGCAAGATCGGCCCCGGCCAGCATGGCCTTCTCCGGCAGCCTGGGCAGCCGTCCGGCGGCGCCGATCGCCCCGTCCTGCCCGGCCGGCCCGCCTGGCCTGAGCTCGCCCAGGTCGGACGCGTCCAGCGCGGCCCGGACGGTGGTCAGCAGCACCGCGCCGCCGGCAGCCCGGTTGGCCGCCGGGCCCGGCTGGCCTGGCTGGCCCCGTGGGGCGGCTCGGCGTACCTGATCTTGCAAGCGCCGGTCCGGGCGCCGGCGGCATCCGCGCCACCGTGGCCGGCCTGGCCGCCGGGGAACCGCGCTGGCTGGCCGGGTTCGACCAGGCGGTCGCAGGCGCCGTAGCGCAGCACGGCACAATCATCTCGGTGCTGCTCGCCGTCGCCTTCACGGTCATCGCGGCCGCCGTGTTCATGCCCGCCGTGACCCGGCCGGCCCTGATCCTGAGCGTCGTCGTGGCCGCGGCCATCTGGGTGATCGGCGAGAACTTCGGCGAGATCCTCACCGGACAGGCTACCGACCCGAACACCGGCCCGCTGCTCGCGCTGCTCGCCGTCGCCTTCTGGCCCGTTCGCCCGGGCCGCCTGGCGGCCAGCCGGGCCGCGGAACTGCACCTGCACGCTAACGTGGCCGGGTGGCCTGGCCATCATCGGAATGCAGGGCGGCGAGTTTCCTGGCGGTCTCCCGGACCTGGGCCCGCAGTTCCGCCGGGTGCAGTACCTCAACCTCGGCCCCGAGCGCCAGCATGTCGAGCACCGCTGAGCCATCCGGCGCTGTCCGCACCGAGGCCTCTACCCAGCCCTCGCGGCCGGCCGCGGGCGCCGCGGCGCGGCGGATCCGGACATCGGCTGGCCGCCCGAGCAGCGCCGCCAGCCGCCGGCCCCGCGGCGACAGCCGGATCCGCGCCCGCTGCGGGCTGGCCGCGGCTCCGGCGCCAGTTCCGGCTCCGGCGCCGGTTCCGGCTCCGGCGCCAGTACCGGCGGCGGCACTGGCGGCCGGGACAGCCCGCCGCCGGCCTCGCCACCGGCCAGCCGGAAGATCATCGCGGAATCCGTCCAGCAGCTCGAAGCCGCCCTGGCAGCCGCGGACCGGGTAAACCGGGATGCCGGCCGAGCTCAGGGCGTCGATGTCACGCAGCACGGTGCGCTCGGACACCTCTAGCTCGGCGGCGAGCTGCCGCGCCGTCATCCGGCCCCTGGCCTGCAGCAAGCTCACCAGCCCGAGAAGCCGGCCAGCGCGCACAGAGCAAAGATAGCCCGGATACATGACACAAGATGTCATGTATCCGGTGTCATAATCGCCGGACCGGCACCGGGGCCGGGCCAGCACAAGCCGCCAGCTAGCCGGACCGTCACAGAAGGAGCGCCACCATGAGCAACGATGCTGCCGGATCGGGGACCGCCGACGACCCCTGGATCCTGACCACGCCGCCCGGCAAGTCCGAGTTCGAGGCGTGGCGTGATGAGAAGGCGGACACGCCGGCCCTGGTCGTCCAGGTCGGCACGACCCAGCTGCGGTATCAGCTGCGCTGCGTCGAGGATCTGCATGCGATGCTGCGCGCGCACGGCGACTGGATGCCGCTCGGCAATGCCGACGAGCAGAAGGTGGCGCAGGACGGGACGGTCGAGGCATGGGCAAGGTCGCCAGCCAACCCGGTCGGCGGCTGGTACGGGATGAAGAAGGGCCTGCGCGGCCGGTTCGGTAACTACGTGCCGCCGGTGCTTGAGGCGCTGGGGCTCGCCGAGGTCGAGCACGCCGCCCGCAACAACCGGATGCGCGCCATCTAGCCGCCGGGGCGAGCGATAGCCGGCCAGGCGGTCAGATCGGCACCCAGTCGGTCACCACGGCAGCTGCCGGGTCGGCCGAGACGACCCGGCAGCGCAAGCTCATCGGCCCGGCCGGCACCGGACCGGCCCGGAACCTGCCCAGCTCGTCAGCGTCAACCGCGATCGCGGCATCCCCGACCCGGATCTCCACGTTCGCCTGCCCGGGCGGGTCAAGCTGGCCGACCAGGCCGCGCGCGGAATTCGTGCTGGTGACCTCCAGGTCGATGGTCAGGCCCCCGGCCTGGAAGGACAGCAGCCGGCGTTCCGACGGGCCGCGGACGAGCGACATCTCGCTATGGTCGATGAGCGAGTCATAGACCAGCTCGGCCAGCTCGGCGTCGATGGTGCGCCAGGTGAATGCCTCTTCCGCCGCCCGCAGCAGCGACCCGGGAACCGGGTCGAAGCGCGCCGCGGCCCGCCGGAGTTCTTCCTCCAGCCCGGTCTCGTCATGCTCGTCGTGCACGGTCGCTCTCCCGTCGCTGTCACTCGTCATCAAGAGCGAGCGAGGCGTTGTCTGATACCTTCCCCGCCAGCCGCTCGCGCAGTCGGCGCAGGCAGCGGGCCCGGGTCGGCCCGATACTGCCGACCGGCATGCCCAGCGCGGCGGCCACCTCGGCGTAGCTAGGCGGCGGCGAGGCGATCAGGATCCGGAGCAGTTCGCGGCAGCGGTCCGGCAGCTTGCTGAAGGCGCGCCAGACGGCCGCGGCGCGATCCGCGTCTAGCCGCGCCTGCTCGGCGTCGAGCACGGCATGCTCCGGCGTGTAGTCATCGACATGACCGAGCGCGGCCATCGCCGCATCGTCGGCCGGAACCGTCCGCGCTGCGCCGCGCGCGACCCGCAGCGCCTCGCGCCGCGCCGTGGTTGCCAGCCACGCCCCGACCTGGCTGCGGTCGCTGATCCGGCCGAGATGCTCGGCCAGCCGCAGCCAGGTCGTCTGGAACACGTCCGCCGCGTCAGCCGCGCTCAGCCGGTACCCGCGCGCGACGGACCAGACCAGCCCGCTGTATCGCTGGACGAGCTGTTCCCAGCTGGCTTTGTCACCGCCCAGCGCGGCCGTCACCAGATCGCCGGCGTCAGGGTCCGCCACGGCACCACCAGCAGCGCTGCCAGTGCAGCACCGGGATGCCCGGCTGGCGCGGCCGGGTCGGCTGGCCTGGCGAGCCCGGCCGCCCCGGGGCCGGCCTGCCGGGCCGCGGCTGGCTGCTCCGCGCGCACGGCGCTGCCCGGTTCCGGGGGTACGGTGCTGGCCTGCCTTCACACCGCCCCATCAGTGCCGCCCGCCATGATGATGGCCGCAGCCGCATGCTGCCCGGCCATCGCGTCCTGGCCCCCCGCAGCACCCTGGCCGCCCGGATCCCGGCCGGCCGTGGCATTCCCCGCATCCGCAGCCGGGGTGATCGCAGCAGCTGCCGCCGGACTGGCATGGCCACAGCACCGGCCCTACCCCGGGCAGCGGCTGGGCGCGGGCCAGCGCCAGCAGGGCGTCCGCCGCGAGGCGCGCGTTCTCGCCGGTCCTGGCCACCCGGGCGGCGATCAGGCCGGCCACCAGCGGCGTGGAAAATGACGTGCCGCTCCATCGCGCCATGCCGTTGAAATCCCGTACCTGCCCGATATTCGGCGGCTCGCGGCAGATATAGGTCCCGGTCGCGAAGGCGTTGACCAGATCCTCCCCCGGCGCGTAAACATCGACCCATGGCCCGAAGTCACTGAAACGCGCCCGGCTGCGCCAGTTGGCCGCGAGCGCGCCGACTCCCACCACCTCCGGGAAGGCCGCTGGCCAGAATGGCCGGCGGGTGTCGTTGTTCCCGGCCGCGGCGACCAGGACGGTGCCCTTGTACTGCCGGTACCTGTTCCAGAACGCGCCGAAGCTCAGCAGCGGGAGGTTCTTCCTGGTGGTGGTCCCGGCCGACAGGCTGATGATGTCAGGGGCCAGGCCGAGCGCCTGGTCCAGCCGCTTGACTACCCTGGCCTCGGACAGCGCCCCGGCGGTGCTGAAGTCGCTGACGACGTGGACGGCGCAGTCCGGTGCCATGCACCGCGCGACGCCGGCGATGAAGGTCCCGTGCCCGCCGTACTCGTTGATCACCGAACTGCCGCCCACGTCAGCAAGCGGATCAGGCTCGCCGGTCACCCCGGCTAGCCACGGATGATCGTCGGCGTCGGGCAGCAGCCCGGTATCGGGTACGTAGATATGGACTCCCCGGCCGCCGGGGTCGCATACTCCCGGGTCGGGCCGCTCGTCGCCCGGCACTTGCTCCGGCTCGGTCGCCGGGCACGGGGACACCGGGCAGATCGACAGCATGTGGTTCGGCGTGGCGACGCCGACGCCGAGAACCGCGTCGATCCGCTCCAGGGCGTCGATGGCATCCCTGGCCTTCGATTTCGCCAGCGAGAACAGGGTCACCCCGTCCACCAGCCCGTCCAGCGTCGTCCCGCCGCCGAGCAGTTCGGAGACCGGGCCGAGGTACGCGTCACGGACCAGGATCACTCCTATCTGGTAGAGGAAATCGAGGCCGCCTTCCGGCGTGTAGGCGACGCCAATTTCGATGCCTTTCTCGCGGAACGCGCAGACGATCAGGTCAACTTGTATGTCAACGGTTGTCGGCTGCCGCTCGTTTCTTCTACGCGCAGCGTTCATATTTTTCTTCTTTGCCAGGTAGCTGTCGGTATGGGTGAGTGGCCGCGCGGCTCGCGCGGCGGGCGCAGCGTACGGCGATGGCCTCCCCCAGTGTTGCATTAGACGACCCAGCCGCCCACCTTTAGCATCATTCCCATGGCGAGGGAACCTGGCCAAGGTACCCCCAGCCCCGGGGGGACGCTTGAGCTGCTGACGCTCACCCTCGCCCGCCCGGCCGACGCCCTCGCCAGGGCCCAGTCGGTGCTCGCTGACGATCCCGGCCCCTATGACGCTTCCGTCGCCCGCCAGGCCATCGGCATTGTGCTGCGTGAATTCGGCGACGTGACGGCCGGAATCCGCGAGCTCAGGACCGCCCTGCGGCTGGCCCGGCTGGCGGGCTCGCTGGACCGCGAGGCAGACGTGCTGGCGACGCTCGGCGTAGCGCTGCTCTACGGCGGCCGGACCGCGCCCGGGCTGGCCGCGCTGGACAAGGCCGTGTCCTGCGCCGCGGGCCCGGCGACCGGCCGGGTGCTGGAGCGGCGCGGCATCGCGCTGTGGACGGTCGGCCGGCACCGGGAGGCACTGGAGGATCTGCGCCGGGCGGTCGCGATCCTGCATGGCGCGGGCGACACGATCTGGGAGGCGCGTGCGCTCACCGCCCGCGGGATGGTCCATCTCGACACGAACGCCACCGGCCGGGCCGATGCTGACTTCGCCGCCGCCGAGACCCTGTTCGCCGCGACCAGCCAGGAGCTGGAGAGAGCCTACGCGCTGCATAACCGGGGCCTGGCCGCTTTCCACTCCGGTGACCTGCCCGCCGCGCTCTCGCACCTCGGCGAGGCTGCTCGCCGGTACCAGTTGCTCGGCGTCCCGATAGCGGACCTGAGCATCGACCGGTGCGCGGTGCTGCGGGCGGCGGGCCTGCCCGGCGACGCGCTTAGCGAAGCCGACGCCGCCGTGGCCGAGCTGCAGCGCACCCGCGGCCGGGCGACCAAGGAGGCCGAGCTGCTGCTGATCGCCGCCAAGGCCGCGCTGGCCTGGGCCGATCCGGATGCCGCACTGCAGCGGGCGGAAGCTGCCCGGCGCCTTTTCCGGTCCCAGCGGCGGCCATGGTGGCGGGAGCACGCAACGTTCTGGGTGCTGCAAGCCCGTTTCGCGGCCGGCCAGGTGTCCCCGGGCTTGCTGCGCCAGGCCGCGCGGACCGCGTCCAGCCTCGATGCGCTCGGCTCGGCCGATGCCGCCCGGGCCGGCCTGCTGGCCGGGCGGGTGGCGCTGGCGCTCGGCCGCCGGCCGGCCGCGCAGCGGCATCTGGCGGCAGCAGCCAAAGCCAGGAACCTGCCCGGGCCGGCCTCCGCGCGCGCCGACGGGTGGCTGGCGGAGGGACTCCGCGCCGAGGCGGAGGGCAATCCGCGCCGGATGCTCGGCGCCTGCCGGCGCGGCTTCGACCTGCTTGATCAGCACCTGCTCACCCTGGGCGCCACCGAGCTGCGGGCTCGTGCGACCAGGCAGGGGTCGCAGTTCGCCGAGCTCGCGCAGCGGTATGCCGTGCAGGTCGGCAAGCCGCGGCTGCTGCTGCAGTGGAGCGAGCGCTGGCGGGCCACCGCGCTGGCCGCGGCGCCGGTGCGGCCGGTCGATGACGCGGAGCTGCAGGCCGACCTGACCGCCGTCCGGGATGTCACGCGCCGGCTTGAGCAGGCCCGGGCACAGGGACAGCCCGCGGCCAGGCTGGCCCGCGAGCAGCTGCGGCTGGAAGCGGCCGTCCGCGAGCGGGTGATGCGCACGCGCGGCAGCGGCCGCCGGGGCGGCCAGGATTTCAGCATTACGCAGCTGCTCGACGAACTCGGCACCGCCCGGCTGGTCCAGATCGTCGAGATCGACGGCGACCTGCACCTGCTGGTCTGCGGCGCGGGGCGGGTCAGGCAGTTCGCCGCGGGCCGCCTGGCCGATGCCGCCCGCGAGATCGACTATGCCCGGCTCGGGCTCAGCCGGCTGGCGCACGGCCGCCCGTCCGGCCGGGCTGGCCGGCCAGATGGCGCGCTCGCCACCCTGGCGGAAACCGGGCGCAGGCTGGAGAGCGCGCTGCTCGGCACCGCCGCGGTCCGGCACCTTGGCAGCGGCCCGGTCGTCATCGTCCCGCCGGGCAGGCTGCACGCCGTGCCGTGGGCGCTGCTGCCGTCGCTGCGCGACCGGGTGCTGAGCGTCGCGCCCTCGGCCCGCGCCTGGCTGCGCACGCGAACTGCCATCCCGCCGGATCGCCGTGATCTTGTTCTGGTCCGCGGCCCCGGCCTCGGGCCGGCCGGCAGCGAGCTGTCGGTGCTGGCGGCCGAGTCCGGCGGCGCGATCCTGAACGGGCACGCCGCGGCCGGCCACGGACGCCAGGCCGGCGACGCCGCGGCCGATGGCGCCGTAGTGCTCGCGGACGGCGACAGCCACACGGGCGGTGACAGCCACGCAGCCAGCGACAGCCACGCAGCCAGCGACAGCCACACGGCCGGCGACGCCGCGGCCGATGGCGCCATAGTGCTCGCGGACGGCACCGCGACAGCGGCGGCAGTGCTCGCCGCGATCGACGGCGCATGGCTCGTGCACATCGCCGCGCACGGCACCTTCCGGGCCGACAGCCCGCTGTTCTCCTCGCTGCGGATGGATGACGGTCCGCTCACCGTGCACGACTTCGAGCGGCTGCGCCGCGCGCCGTACCGGCTGGTGCTGCCCTGCTGCGACTCCGGCCTGCTTGCCCCGGCCGGCGCCGACGAACTGCTCGGCCTCACCAGCACCCTGGCGCCGCTGGGCACCGCCGGGATTGTGGCCGCCGTAACCCCGGTCAACGACCAGGCGGCGGCCCGCATGATGATCAGGTTGCACCGCGCGTTGCGCGGCGGCGGCACCCTGAGCGAGGCGCTCCGCGACGCCCGCCGGGATCTGGGCACCGACCCGGTCCAGGTAGCCACCGGGCTGTCCTTCATCGCCCTCGGCGCCGGCTGACCTCCGCACGGCCGCGAGTTCCATGATCATGGCGGCTCTGGCACGTCCCGGGTATGGCCAGACAAAGGGCACCCCCGGGCGCAGCACACTGTCCCGGCCAGGGCGACGTCCCGGTCACGGCCACGTCCCCGGTCACGGCCACGTCCCGGCCGGGGCCACGTCCCGGCCGGGGCCACGTCCCGGCCGGGCGACCGCCCGGCGTGCCTGGCGAAGATCACGTTCTGGCCCGCTGGCACGCGGCAGGAGCACGTACCGGGCCGGACTACGCCGCCAGCGCCCTAGACCGACACACCCGCCTGGAGCACACACCCGCTTGGAGCACACCCGCTTGGAGCAGACAATGCATTTCCCAGCACCAACCGAACCGCTGACCGATGGCGCGGTGACGCTGCGCCTGCCCTCGGTCGCCGCCGGGGATGTCGATGCGGTGATCAGCTACATCGAGGAGGAGCAACTCGACGGTGGCTGGCTGCCGGATATCTCGCTCGTGCCCGCCGGGCAAGCGGTAGCAGGATGGCTCGCATCATGGGCCGGCCAACCCGGCCACGACAACCCGACGTTCGTGATCACTGTCAAAGAGGACCCACGGTTCATCGGCATCGTCGGCTTCGGCGACCGCGGCCAGGGGAACGCTGAGATGATCTACGGGATCGCGCCGCGCTGGCGGGGATGGGGCCTGGCCAGCCGAGCTGCCCGGCTCGCCGCGCGCTGGGCGCTGAACCTGCCCGGCGTGAATACCGTCGAACTGCGGATAGATCAGGGCATGTCAGCAAGCCAGCACGTGGCGGTGAACGCCGGCTTCACCGTGGCCGGCACCGTGACCCAGTTCGTCCCCGGCACCGGGGAGACATTCGAAGATCTGCGATACACCCTGACCCAGCCAGCGAATTCCGGCTAAGCGCCAAGATCCCCCGCGCGGGCCGCGGTCAACGCCCGGCACCGCCATCGCGGTGGCCTGCGTCTCGGTGGCTGACCGGCCTTACCGGGCAGGCATGACCCGGTGCTGGATTCCTGCTTGACTGAAAATTAATATGCGCGCATACTAAATTCATGACCATCATCGCCGAGGCCCAGACCTCATCAAGCGCTCCGCCGTCAGCCTTCTTCGCCCGCTGGGCGGACATGAGCACCTGGCCGGAATGGAACACCGACACCGAATGGGTCCGGCTGGACGGGCCGTTCGCCACCGGATCCACTGGCGTACTCAAGCCCAAGGGCGGCCCGAAGGTGAGGTTCGTCATCGGCTCGCTCGTGCCGGGCCGGGAGTTCACCGACGTATCGCTGCTCGCGGGCGCCCGGCTGACGTTCCGCCATCTCGTCGAGCCCGGCCGCGGCGGCGGCTGCCAGGTCCGGGTCACGGTGACGCTGGCCGGCCCGCTCGGCTGGTTCTGGCGGCTGGTACTCGGCAAGGGCCTGAAGGCGAGCCTGCAGCCAGACCTGGACCGGCTCGCGGCCGCTGCCGAGACCAGCCCCGCCGAGACCAGCCCCGCCGAGACCAGCCCCGCCGAGACCAGCCCCGCGTGAGCGATGACGAAGCTGGCCACGGCCCGGCGGCAGCCGAAGCTGGCCGCCGTCTGGCCACGGCCTTTGCCAGCCCGGCCGACAGCACTGGCCTGCTGCTCTGGCAGGTCACCAACCGCTGGCAGGCCGCCCAGCGCGCGGCGCTCAGGGAGTTCGGCCTGACACATGTCCAGTTTGTCCTGCTCGCATCGCTGACCTGGCTGGCCGCCGACGGGCTGGTCACCCAGAAGCAACTTGCGGATCAAGCCGCCACCGATCCCATGATGACCTCTCAGGTACTGCGGGCACTTGAACAGCGCGGCCTGCTGCGGCGACTGCCGCACCCGGCGGACAAGCGGGCCAGGGCACTCGCCGTGACGACGGCCGGCCGCGATCTCGCCAACCGGGCTGTCGTCACGGTCGAGGCCTGCGACGCCAGGTTCTTCGCGGCCCTGGGCGCCCGCCTCCCGGCCTTCACCGCGGCGCTCGCCGCCCTCCGGGATGCGGCAGGCTAGGCCGTCGCCCGGATGGCCAGCGTCCGGCCGGACGCCGATATCCTTAACGCGGCTTTCGATGGCTCGTCCTGCCTCCAGGCGGGCAGCCGGCCGTGCGGCCAGCAGTCGCACCTTTTCCGCCGGCCTGACCCGGCGGCGCACCCGGCAACGTGGCCTTGCTCGCTTCCTTCCGGGACCTAAGGCCCTGCCACTCACAGCACCGCGATGCGCAAGCTGAAGTTCCGAGTTTTGCACCGGAGGGATAGAAGATCATGCGAGCCGTCGTTTATCACGGACCTGGCCAGAAGTCCTGGGAAGAAGTACCGAAGCCGCAGGTTATCGATGACACGGACGCGATCGTCCGGGTCGACTCGGTGACCATCTGCGGCACGGATCTGCACATCCTGAAGGGCGACGTGCCCGCCGTGACCGACGGGCGGATCCTCGGTCACGAAGCCGTCGGAACGGTCGAATCGGTCGGCGCCGCCGTGCGGACCGTCAAGGTCGGCGACCGCGTGCTTGTCTCATGCATCACCGCCTGCGGGACCTGCCGGTACTGCCGCGTGGGCCAGGGCGGGCAGTGCCTCGGCGGCGGCGGCTGGATCCTCGGGCACAAGATCGACGGAACCCAGGCCGAGTACGTCCGGGTGCCGTTCGCCGACCTTTCCACGTACCAGATGCCGGCTGACATCGCCGACGAGGAGATCCTCATGCTGGCGGACATCCTGCCGACCGGCTACGAGGTTGGCGTGCTCAACGGCGGCGTCCGGCCCGGCGATGTCGTCGCCGTGGTCGGATCGGGCCCCGTCGGCCTGGCCGCGATCATGGGCGCGCGCCTGTTCAGCCCGAGCCACGTCATCGCCATCGACCTGGCTGACAACCGCCTGGAGGCGGCCAAGCAGTTCGGCGCCGACGTCACGGTGAACAACGGCAGCCAGGACCCGCTTAGCGTGGTGCACGGCCTGACCGACGGGCTTGGCGCCGACGTGACCATCGAGGCAGTGGGGGTGCCGGCCACCTTCGAGCTAGCCGTCGAGCTGTCCCGGCCTGGCGGCCGGATCGCCAACATCGGGGTGCACGGCGAGTCCGCCACGCTGCACCTGGAGAAGCAGTGGATCAGGAACATCACGATCACCACCGGCCTGGTGGACGCGTACTCCACCGCGACCCTGCTGCGGCTGGTCACCAGCCGCCAGGTCAACGCCGGGCGATTCGTGACGCATCACTTCGCCCTGGCTGACTTCATCGAGGCGTACGACGTGTTCGGCCGCCCTGCCGAGACGGGCGCGCTCAAGGTGGTACTCAGCCGCTGACGCTCACCGGCCCCCTGCCGCCCGCGGCGGTGTGCCGCGGGCGCGGTGGGCCACGCGAACATGCCGCAGGCGGGGCGGGCCGCGGGAGCGTACCGCAGGCGCGGTGGGCGCGGAGCGTGCTGCGCGGGCGTGGCGAGCCGAGGGCTGCCATTGCTGGTTCAGCTATGTCCGGCTATCACCGGCCGGCGCTGAACCACTTAGTCGACCTCGGATAATGCTATGGCTGATGCGGCTGGTGGCACAGCGCCGACTGCCGGCTCAGCCGACCGTGCCGGACCGGCTGGCCGAAGCCGCCCTCGCGGCACGATCAATCACGCCATTCGCCACATCAGTCCCAACCGCACCAAGATCAGATTAGCGGTTCAGATCCCTCCGCCTATCACCGGACTTATCTGAACCGCTAGTTTGATCTTGGGGTTGGTGTGACTGATATGACACTTGGTGTTAATGGGGTCGCGAGGTTGCGCAGGCGGCGGGGCGGCACCACAGGCGGGACGGCACCACCGGCGGGACGGCACCACCGGCGGGACGGCACCACCGGCGGGACGGCGCGGGAGGCGGGACGGCACCACCGCTGGGACGGTACCGGGGGCCGGGCGGTACCGGAGGCAGGGCGGCACCGCTTGCTAGGTTGCGATGTCGGGGTACGGCCTGCATACGTGGCTGAGCCGACGGGCGTAGTCCAGCTGGAAGCCGAGCGGCTGCTCGTGGTCGCGCTCGAACATGGCGATGAACAGCGTGAGCGTCAGGAACGGATGCGCCCCGAGCTCGAACAGCCGGGGGTAGTCGTGCGTGGCCAGGGCGTCCCGTTCCGGCCCGGTGAACTCCAGCCAGGTGCTGCACTCGGCCGCTGCGGTGTTGAGTATCTGGCCGGCCCGCTCCGCCTCCCACCAGGCGACCGTGCCGCGCGGATCGTCCCGGTACCGCTCGACCAGGCCCGGATCCCGGTCGATGGTGAAAAGGAACTTGTTGACCAGGTACTTGCTCATTCCGGTGCTCCGTCCGGGTACCAGGTGAAGTATGCCTCCATGGTGTGGAACAGGTCGACTGTCTGCACGTAGTCGGCCTGGTGACCGTCGCCGGCCACGCCCATCATCAGCATGAAGTCCATGAAGCCGTGGGTGGCGTTGCCGGGCTCGTGCAGGCTGTCCAGGGTGACATCGGCCAGGCAGCCCTTGATGTCGCCGCCGGCGATCCACTCGACGGCCCTGGCGTCGAACTCGGGGTCCGGCCCGGTCGGGCCGAACTGGCGCGGGCCGCCGAGTTCCAGCGACAGGTGGCCGGTGCCGATGATCGCCACCCGGAGGTCGCTTGGCCATGATTCGACGATCTCGCGGATGGCCTGGCCGAGCTGGACGAACCGCCTGGGCCGCGGCAGCGGCGGGGCGAAGATGTTCGTGTAGACCGGCACGATGGGCAGGTCCGCGTCCGGCCGCAGCGTGATGATCGGGCAGCTGATGCTGTGGTCGACCCGGAGCTCATTGCTGAACGCCAGGTCGAAGCCGGCGTCCAGGCCCTCCCGCAGGATGTGCCGGGATAGATCCCGGTCACCGCGCAGCAGCATCCGCGGCAGCCCGAACTCGCGTTCCTCGTTGTACCAGTTGGCGTCGTACTGCTCCGCGTGCCCGACCAGGAACTGCGGCATGTTGTCCAGCCAGAGCTGGTGGAAATGATCCGAGCCGACCATGACGAGCACGTCCGGCCGGGCCCGGGTCAGCGTCTCGCGGAACTCGGTGATCTTCGCTATCCACTCGGCGGCGAAATCCGGGCGCTGGTCCGGCGGCGCGGTACTGGCCCGGTAGTAGAACGGGTGGTGAGTCGAAGCGATCACCGCGGCGATGGTAGCCAACGCATGCTCCCGGACTGCTGCTCGGCGACGGATCCGCGGTAACGCTAACCCAGCCGATGGCGGCCCCGTCAACTCGGCACCGGCGATCCAGCGCAAGGCGGGGCGCCGAGACACCGGAGGCACCGGCAGGCAAGACTGGTGCCGCGGCCGACCGCCGCGATCACCGCGATCACCGCGATCACCGCGATCACCGCGATCACCGCGATCACCGCGATCACCGCGGTCACCGTGCGCGGGCGGCCGGGCGGCGCGGCAAACCTGGCAACACGGCAACCTGGCAACACGCCAACCTGGCAATGCGGCCAACGGCAACGCGGCCAACTGGCAACGCAACCAACTGGCAACGCAGCAAACTGGCAGTGACCTGACTGGAGGGCCAGCAACATGACGAACGGTGCCCGGATCGACTCGGTCGTCATATTCGTGCACGACCTGGACCGGTCGGTTGCCTTCTATTCCGCCGTCCTCGCGCTGAGGGTGACCGACCAGAGTCCCACCGCCGCGCTGCTCACCAGCATGAGCGGCACCCAGCTGATCCTGCGGGCGATGGGCAGCAACGCGGCCCACCCGCTCGGCGGCGTCGGCGTCCAGTACGTGATCTGGACCGCGGGCGACCAGGCCGAGCTCGGCCGGTGCGAGCTGGCGCTGAAACAGCGCTCGGCGTACCGGGATACCCGGATCAGCGGTCAGGTCACCGCGCTGGAGGGGCGGGATCCGGACGACATCCCGGTGATGATCATCTATCCCGGGCCGGATCAGGTGCCGCTGCAGGAGCTGCCGGTCCGGATCTACGGGTGGTGAGCGCCGCCGTGCACCTCGGTCTCCCGGACGGCATCCGCGGCTGCCTCTTCGACCTCGACGGCGTGCTGACCAAGACGGCGACGGTGCACGACGCCGCGTGGAAGGAGATGTTCGACGGTTACCTGCGCGAGCGCGCCAGGCGGACCGGGCAGCCGTTCGCGCCGTTCGATCCGGTCGCCGACTACGACGAGTACGTCGACGGCAAGCCCCGGGCCGACGGCATCCGGTCGTTCCTCGCCGCCCGCGGCATCACGCTGCCCGACGGCGACGACGACGACCCGCCGGACGCGGAGACCGTGAACGGGCTCGGCAACCGCAAGAACGAGATCCTGCTGCGGCGGATCCAGCCAGCACGGGGTGGCGGCCTACCCGGGATCGGTCCGGTACGCCCGCGCCGTGCAGGCGGCCGGCCTGCGCCGGGCCGTCGTGTCGTCGAGCGCGAACTGCCGTGACGTGCTCGTCGCGGCCGGCATCGAGGACCTGTTCGAGGCGCGGATCGACGGCATCGTCGCCCAGCGGGAGCACCTGCCGGGCAAGCCGGCGCCGGACACGTTCCTGGCCGGCGCGCGGGCGCTCGGGCTGGCGCCGGCCGAGGCGGTGGTGTTCGAGGACGCGCTGGCCGGCGTGCAGGCAGGCCGGGCCGGGCAGTTCGGCTACGTGGTCGGCGTGGACCGGGTCGGGCAGGCGGACGCGCTCCGGGCGCACGGCGCCGACATCGTGGTAACCGACCTCGCCGACCTGCTGGGTCAGCCGTGATCCGGCAGCCGAGTGTTCACGGTCGAGCCGTGGTGCCTCCGCGAGACAGCGCTTGACCTGGACCTGCTGGCCCAGACCGAGTCGGTGTTCGCGCTGGCCAACGGGCACATCGGCTGGCGGGCCAACCTCGACGAGGGCGAGCCGCACGGCCTGCCGGGCAGCTACCTCAACGGCGTCTACGAGGTCCGTCCGCTGCCCTACGCGGAGGCGGCTACGGCTTCCCCGAGTCCGGCCAGACGGTCATCAACGTGACCAACGGCAAGCTGATCCGGCTGCTCGTCGATGACGAGCCGTTCGACGTCCGCTACGGCGAGCTGCGCTCGCACGAGCGGGTGCTCGACTTCCGCGCCGGGACCCTGACCCGGACGGCCGAGTGGATCTCCCCGGCCGGGCAGGGCGTCCGGGTCCGCTCGGCCCGGCTGGTGTCCTTCACCCAGCGGGCGATCGCGGCGATCTGCTACGAGGTGGAGCCGCTCGACGGCCAGGCGCGGATCGTGGTGCAGTCCGAGCTGGTGGCCAACGAGCAACTGCCGCCGCCGGGCGGCGACCCCCGGGTCGCCGCCGTCCTGGACGACCCGCTGACCAGCGAGTTCCACAGCGCAGACGAAATGGCCGTGGTGCTGGTGCACACGCACGAAGCGCAGCGGGCTGCGGGTCGGCGGCGGCGATGGACCACCACGTCGACGGCCCGGCCGGGGTGCAGGTCGAGTCGCGGGCTTCCGACGACGGCGGCATCGTCACGGCGACCATGGTGCTGCAGCCGGGGCAGCGGCTGCGGGTGGTCAAGTTCGTCGCCTACGGCTGGTCCGGCGAGCGCTCGCTGCCGGCCGTCCGCGATCAGGTATGGGCGGCGCTGAGCGCGGCCCGGCAGACCGGCTGGGACGGGCTGCTGGCCGAGCAGCGGGGCTACCTCGACGACTTCTGGGACCGCGCCGACGTCGAGATCGACGGCGACACCGAGGTGCAGCAGGCGGTGCGGTTCGGGCTGTTCCACGTGCTGCAGGCCGGCGCCCGCGCGGAGAACCGGGCGATCCCGGCCAAGGGCCTGACCGGCCCCGGCTACGACGGGCACGCGTTCTGGGACACCGAGAGCTACGTGCTGCCGGTGCTCACCCTCACGCTCCCCGCGGCCGCCGCCAGCGCGCTGCGGTGGCGGCACAGCACCCTGCCGCTGGCCATCGACCGGGCCGCCCAGCTCGGCCTGGCCGGCGCCGCCTTCCCGTGGCGGACGATCACCGGCGAGGAGTGCTCCGGCTACTGGCCGGCCGGCACCGCCGCCTTCCACGTCAACGCGGACATCGCCGACGCGGTGATCCGCTACGTCGACGCCACCGGCGACGAGGCGTTCGACCGCGGCACCGGGCTGGACCTGCTGACGCACACCGCGCGGCTGTGGCGCTCGCTCGGCCACCACGACGCCGAGGGCAGCTTCCACATCGACGGGGTGACCGGCCCGGACGAGTACAGCGCGCTGGCCGACGACAACGTCTACACCAACCTGATGGCCCAGCAGAACCTGGCGGCCGCGGCGGACGCGGCGCAGCGGTACCCGGACCGGGCGCGCCAGCTTGGCATCGACACGGAGGAGTCGGCCGGCTGGCGGGACGCCGCGGAGGCGATGTTCATCCCGTACGACGAGACGCTCGGCGTGCACCCGCAGTCCGCCGGGTTCACCCGGCACCAGGTCTGGGACTTCGCCGGGACCAGGCCGGACCAGTATCCGCTGCTGCTGCATTTCCCCTACTTCGACCTGTACCGCAAGCAGGTGGTGAAGCAGGCCGACCTGGTGCTGGCCATGCAGCTGTGCGGGGACGCGTTCACCGCCGAGCAGAAGGCGCGGAACTTCGCCTACTACGAGGCGCTCACGGTGCGGGACTCGTCGCTGTCGGCGTGCACGCAGGCCGTGCTGGCCGCCGAGGTCGGGCAGCTCAGCCTGGCGTTCGACTACCTCGGCGAGGCAGCGCTGATGGACCTGCGGGACCTGGAGCACAACACCCGCGACGGGGTGCACATCGCCTCGCTGGCGGGCACCTGGGTGGCGCTGGTCGTCGGCTTCGGCGGGCTGCGGATCGCCGCCGGGAACGCCAGCTTCGCGCCGCGGCTGCCGGAGCCGCTCACCAGGCTGGCGTTCACCCTGTTCATCCGCGGGCAGCGGCTGCGCGTCGAGGTCACCGGCGCGGCGGCCAGCTACCAGGTCGCCGACGGCAAGCCGCTGCGGATCCGGCACTACGGCGACGACCTGCAGCTGCGGCCGGGCCAGCAGGAATCCCGGCCGATCCCGGCTGCCCCGGCCGGGCCGCGGCCCGCGCAGCCGCCGGGCCGCGCGCCTGCCCGCCGTCGCGGCAGCGGGCCGCCCGGCTGAAATGACGCGCCGAATTAATCCCCGGCCGGCTGTCCGTATGCAGCGCGCCAGATTACCGTCGAAGCATGCTGAAACGCGAGATCCACTTGACGCCGGAGGATCTCTACCCGCCGGACGAGTGGCAGATCATCGAGGCCCGGTATTCGACCGAATTCGCCGACCGGGCGGAGACCGTTTTCGCGCTCGGCAACGGCTTCGTCGGCGTCCGCGGCACCCACGAGGAGGGCCGCCCGGCGCTGTCACCTGGCACGTTCGTCAACGGCTTCCACGAGACGTGGCCGATCCTGCACCCGGAAGCGGCACCCGGGCTGGCCCGCAACGGGCAGACGATCGTGAACGTGCCGGACGCGACAATGCTCAAGCTCTACGTGGATGACGAGCCGTTTTACCTGCCGACCGCGCGCATTGCCGAATACAAGCGGGTCCTCGACATGCGGGCCGGAACGCTGGCCCGGGATCTGATCTGGGCCACCGACTCCGGCAAGCACGTCCGGATCCGCTCGCGCCGGCTCGTCTCGCTCGAGTACCGGCACCTGATCGCGATGACGTTCGAGGTGACGCTGCTTGACCACCCGGCCGCGGTGGCGATCTCCTCCGTGCTGGTCAACCGCCAGGACGCCCGCTCATCCGAGGACCTGCCGGAATTCCAGCCGGGCGATCCGCGGATCGCGACCGTGCTGCCCCGCCGGGTGCTCAACGTGCGGGCCGCCGAGCAGGCCGGCCGGCGCGTCCTGGTCGGCTACCAGACGACCAGGAGCCGGATGACGCTGGGCGTCGGCATCGACCACGTCATCGACGCCAGCTGCCCGCACCACTCGAAAGGATCTCTGGACGACGACACCGGCGAGGTCACGGTCACCGCGGACGCGCTGGCCGGCGTGCCGATCCTGGTCACCAAGTACGCGACCTACCAGTCCTCGCGCAGCGTCCCCGCGCCCGAGCTGGTCGGCCGGTGCCGCCGCACGCTGGACCGCGCGATCAGGGACGGCTTCGACAGCCTGGTCACCAGCCAGCGCGCGAACCTGGACCGGTTCTGGGATCGCGCCGACGTCCGGGTCAGGACCCGGCTCAGCCCGGTGCGGCACCAGCAGGCGATCCGGTGGAACCTCTACCAGGTCGCGCAGGCATCCTGGCGGGCCGAAGGGGGCGGCATCCCGGCGAAAGGGCTGACCGGGCAGGCCTACGAGGGACACTACTTCTGGGACACCGAGATCTACGTGCTGCCGTTCCTCTCCTACACCCAGCCGAGGATCGCCGGAAACGTGCTGCGCTTCCGGCACAGCATGCTCGACCGCGCCCGGGAGCGGGCCCGCGAGCTGAGTCAGCGCGGCGCGCTGTTCCCATGGCGGACGATCAACGGCGAGGAGGCCTCGTCCAACTTCCAGCAGGGCACCGCGCAGTACCACATCAACGCCGACATCGCCTACGCGGTCAGGCAGTACGCCAGCGTCCTCGGCGACGCGCGGCTGCTCGGCGGGCTGGGCGCCGAGGTACTCATCGAGACCGCCCGGCTCTGGGAGGATCTCGGGTTCTACGGCACCGACCAGCAATTCCACATTCACGCCGTGACCGGCCCGGACGAGTACACCACCGTGGTCAACGACAACTGCTACACCAACCTGATGGCGCGGCTGAACCTCAATTTCGCCGCCGCCACGCTGCGGCGGATGCGCGCCGAGCAGCCGGAGGATTACGCCGCGCTGGTCCGCACGGTGGCGCTGAAGCCCGGCGAGGTCGAGGCGTGGGAGCGCGCGGCGGCCGCCATGCACGTGCCGTACGACTCCGAGCGCGGCATCCACCCGCAGTCCGACACGTTCCTGAACCGGGAGTCATGGGATCTGGACAACACGCCGCGGGAGAAGTTCCCGCTGCTGCTGCATTACCACCCGCTGGTGATCTACCGGCACCAGGTGCTCAAGCAGGCCGACATCGTGCTCGCGATGTTCCTGCTCGGCAACGAGTTCTCGGAAGAGCAGAAGCGCCGCAACTTCAACTATTACGACCCGCTCACCACCGGCGACTCGTCCTTGTCGGCATGCGTGCAGAGCATCATCGCGGCCGAGATCGGCAACGAGCGGCAGGCCCTGGAGTACTTCGAGTACGCGCTGCTGATGGACCTGGCCGACGTCGCCGGCAACGCCTCGGACGGAGTCCACATCGCGTCCGCGGCCGGCGTCTGGTCGGCGCTCGTCTTCGGGTTCGGCGGCGTCCGCGACTACGACGGCCGGCTATCCTTCGCGCCCAACCTGCCGCACTCCTGGCACTCCCTTGAGTTCCCGCTGCGCTTCCGCGACCGGCAGATCCGGGTGCGGATCAGCCACGACGAGGAGCGCTACCTGCTCGACAAAGGCTCCCCGCTGGAGATCAACATCCGGGGCGAGCAGCATCTGCTCAGCCCCGACGCGCCGATCGCGATCAAGCGCTCGCTGCCGGGCGGCCAGCAGGCCCCCGGCCATGACCAGCCGGGCTGACCGCCGCGCGGGGGCATTCTCGAAGTCCCCGGCCCGGGGGCGTAGCGTCGGCCGCAGAGCACGGCGTCACCCGAGTGCAACCAGCATGTGACTTTAGCCCCTGGGCATACGTCATCAATGCCGGCACCCTGAGGGGGTGCCTGGGACCAAGGAGTAAGCGCATGGAGCGACCCGACCTCACGCCGCTGCCGGATCTGCTGCACGGACGTTCCCGGGCGGGCCCCGTCCGGGACCAGCGGCCGGTCTACCTCGACCTGCTGCCGCCGTGCAACGCCGGCTGCCCGGCCGGCGAGAACATCCAGGCGTGGCTGGCGCACGCGGAGGCCGGCCGCCAGGAGCAGGCCTGGCGGCAGCTGGTCGCCGACAACCCGATGCCGGCCATCCACGGGCGGGTCTGCTATCACCCGTGCGAGAGCGTCTGCAACCGCGCGAACCTGGACAGCGCGGTCTCCATTCACTCGGTCGAGCGGTACCTCGGCGACCTGGCGCTCGAGCGCGAGTGGTCCTTCGATCCGCCGGCCACCCGCAGCGGCAAGCGGGTGCTGGTCATCGGGTCCGGCCCGAGCGGGCTCTCGGCCGCCTACCACCTGGCCCGGCGCGGTCACGAGGTCGAGATCCGGGATGCGGGCGACCAGCCCGGCGGGATGATGCGGTACGGCATACCCTCCTACCGGATGCCGCGTGACGTGCTGGACGGCGAGATCGGCCGGATCGCCGCGATGGGCGTGCGCATCACCTGCGGCCACCGGGTCGAAGACCTGGACGCCGAGCGGCGCGACGGCGGCTTCGACGCCGCCTTCGTCGCGGTCGGCGCGCACCTGTCCAAGCGCGTCGACATCCCGGCCAAGGACGCCGGCCGGATCGTGGACGCGGTCGCCTTCCTGCGCAGCGTCGCCTCGGGCGACCGGCCGGTGATCGGCCGCCGGGTCGCGGTCTACGGCGGCGGCAACACCGCGATGGACGCCGCCCGGGTAGCCCGCCGGCTGGGCGCCAACGACGCGCTGATCGTCTACCGCCGCACCCGCGAGCAGATGCCGGCCCACGAGATGGAGGCAGAGGAGGCCGAACGCGAGGGCGTGCAGATCAACTGGCTGCGCACGATCACCGCCTTCGACGGCCCGGAGCTGACGATCGAGGCGATGGAACTGGACGAGAGCGGGTTCCCGCAGCCGACCGGGCGGTTCGAGACGCTCGCCGCGGACACCGTGATCCTGGCGCTCGGCCAGGAGTCCGACACGGCGTTCCTGCGCCAGGTACCCGGCGTGGAACTCGCCCGGGACGGCACCGTGCAGGTCTCCGCCGCGATGATGACCGGCTGCCCGGGCGTGTTCGCCGGCGGGGACATGGTGCCCGCCGAGCGGACCGTGACGGTCGGCACCGGGCACGGCAAGAAGGCGGCGAAGAACATCGACGCCTGGCTGCGGAACACCGCGCCGGAGGCCCTGCCCAAGCACGAGCTTGTCTCGTTCGACCAGCTGAACCTCTGGTACTTCGGCGACGCCGCCCAGCGGCAGCAGCCGGAGGCCGCGCCGGAGCAGCGGACCGCGGACTTCACCGAGGTGCTCGGCGGGCTGTCCGAGCAGGAGGCGACGTACGAGGCCCGGCGCTGCCTGTCCTGCGGCAACTGCTGCGAGTGCGACGGCTGCCTGGGCGCGTGCCCGGAGGATGCGGTGATCAAGCTCGGCGTGGGGCACCGCTACCGGTTCGACTATGACAAGTGCACCGGCTGCAGCGCGTGCTACGAGCAGTGCCCGGTGCACTCGATCGAGATGGTTCCGGAGGAACTATGACACGCGTCACAGTCGACGGCAACGAGGCAGCCGCCTCCGTCGCCTACCGGCTCAACGAGGTCTGCTGCATCTTCCCGATCACGCCGTCGTCGCCGATGGCCGAGCTCGCGGACGAGTGGTCGAGCAAGGGCCGGCCGAATCTGTGGGGCGGCGTCCCATCGGTGGTGGAAATGCAGAGCGAGGGCGGGGCGGCTGGCGCGCTGCACGGCGCGCTGCAGAGCGGGGCGCTGGCCACCACGTTCACCGCGTCGCAGGGCCTGCTGCTGATGATCCCGAACATGTACAAGATCGCCGGCGAGCTGACCCCCGCGGTGATCCACGTCGCGGCCCGGTCGCTGGCGGCGCAGGGACTGTCCATCTTCGGTGATCATTCGGACGTGATGGCGGTGCGGCAGACCGGATTCGCGCTGCTCGCCTCCGACTCGGTGCAGGAGGCACACGATCTCGCGCTGGTGGCGCAGGCCGCCTCGCTGGCGACGCGGGTGCCGTTCGTGCACTTCTTCGACGGGTTCCGTACCTCGCACGAGCTGAACACGCTTGACCAGCTGTCCGATGACGACCTGCGGGCGCTGGTGCCGGAGGAGCTGATTCGGGCGCACCGCGGCCGGGCGCTGTCACCGGAAAACCCGTTCATCCGGGGCACCGCGCAGAACCCGGACATCTACTTCCAGGCGCGGGAGACGGCGAACCCGTTCTACGCCGCCGTGCCGGACGCGGTAGAAGACGCGATGGCCAGCCTGGCCAGCCGCACCGGCCGCATCTACCACAACGTGGAATACACCGGGCACCCGGACGCCGAACGGGTGATCGTGGTGATGGGCTCGGCCGCGCAGACCGTTCAGGAAACCGTGGCCCACCTGCTGGCCCGCGACGAGAAGGTCGGCATGCTGCAGATCCGGCTGTACCGGCCGTTCCCGGTCCGGGCGGTGCTGGACGCGCTGCCCGCGAGCACGGCCCGGGTCGCGGTGCTGGACCGGACCAAGGAGCCAGGATCGGGCGGCGAGCCGCTCTTCCTTGACGTGGTCGCGGCGCTGGCCGAGGCGCATACCGACGGTGACCGCGCGATGCCCCTGGTGACCGGCGGCCGCTACGGCCTGTCGTCGAAGGAGCTCACCCCGGGCATGGTCGCCGGGATATTCGCCGAGCTCGGCCGCGAGAAGCCGCGGCGCCGGTTCACCATCGGCATCATCGACGACGTGTCCAGGCTGAGCCTGCCGTATGACCCGTCGCTGGACATCGAGCCGCAAGGCACTATCCGCGCGGTCTTCTTCGGCCTCGGCTCGGACGGCACGGTCGGCGCGAACAAGAACACGATCAAGATCCTCGGCGCCGAGGAGAACCTCTACGCACAGGGCTACTTCGTCTACGACTCGAAGAAGTCGGGCTCGCAGACCGTGTCGCACCTGCGCTTCGGGCCGCAGCCGATCCGCGCGCCGTACCTTGTCTCCCAGGCCAGCTTTGTCGGCTGCCACCACTTCGGGCTGCTGGACCGGGTCGACGTGCTCGGCCGGGCGGCACCCGGCGCGACGCTGCTGCTGGACTGCGCGCTGCCGCCGGATGAGATCTGGGCTGCGCTGCCCCGGCCGGTCCAGGAAAAGATCGTCGCCAAACGGGTCAATGTCTACGCGATCGACGCGGCCCGGATAGCCCGTGACGTCGGCCTGGCCGGGCGGACCAACACCATCCTGCAGACCTGCTTCTTCGCCATCTCGGGCGTGCTGCCGCCGGACGAGGCGATCGCCAAGATCAAGTCGTCGATCGTCAAGACCTACACCCGGCGCGGCAAAGAGGTGGTCGAGAAGAACCAGGCCGCCGTCGACCGCGCGGTGGAAGGCCTGCACCAGATCGAGGTGCCCGGGCGGGCGACATCCACCCGGGAACTGCCCGCGATGGTGCAGGCCGGCGCGCCGGAGTTCGTCCGCAACGTCACCGCGGAGATGATGGCCGGCCGCGGTGACGACCTGCCGGTCAGCGCGCTGCCGGTGGACGGCACCTACCCGAGCGGCACCGCGGCCTACGAGAAGCGCAACATCTCCGAGCTGGTCGCCAACTGGGATCCGGACACCTGCATCCAGTGCGGCAACTGCAGCTTCGTCTGCCCGCACAGCGTGATCAGATCCACCTATTACGATGAGTCGCTGCTGGCCAGCGCGCCGGCCGATTTCCAGTCGGCTCCGCTGGACGCCCGCGGCCTGCCGGATACCCGCTTCACGCTGCAGGTGTACGTGGAGGACTGCACCGGCTGCGAGCTGTGCGTCCAGGTCTGCCCGGTCACCGCCCCGGGGAACCCGGAACGCAAGGCGATCAACCTCGCGCCCCGGGAGCCGCTGGTGGCCGCCGAGCGGGACAACATCTCGTTCTTCGAGACGCTGCCGGTCGCCGACCGGGCCCGGGTGGACTTCGGCACGGTGCGCGGCACGCAGTTCCTGAAGCCGCTGTTCGAGTTCTCCGGCGCCTGCTCGGGCTGCGGCGAGACGCCGTACGTCAAGCTGCTGTCGCAGCTGTTCGGGGACCGGCTGATGGTCGCCAACGCGACCGGCTGCTCGTCGATCTACGGCGGGAACCTGCCCACCACGCCGTGGACGACCGACGCCGACGGCCGCGGCCCGTCCTGGTCGAACTCGCTGTTCGAGGACAACGCCGAGTTCGGGCTGGGATTCCGGCTGACCGCCGACCGGCACGCCGATCTGGCCCGCAAGCGGCTGACCGAGCTACGGGACGAGATCGGCGCCGAGCTGGCCGACGGCATCCTGGCCGCGCCGCAGTTGCGCGAGTCGGAGCTGCGCGCGCAGCACGACCGGGTCACCGAGCTGAAACGGCGGCTGGACAGCCTGGGTGGCCAGGACGGGCTCGTCGCCGACCTGCGCAGCGTGGCGGATCACCTGCTCCGGCGCAGCGTCTGGATCGTCGGCGGCGACGGCTGGGCCTATGACATCGGGTCCGGCGGGCTTGACCACGTGCTGGCCACCGGGCGCAACGTTAACGTGCTCGTGCTCGACACCGAGGTCTACTCCAACACCGGCGGGCAGTCATCCAAGGCGACTCCGCTCGGGGCGGTCGCCAAGTTCGCCACGGCCGGCAAGACGACGCCGAAGAAGGACATCGCGCTGCAGGCCATCGCCTACGGCTACGTGTACGTGGCCAGGGTCGCGATGGGCGCCGACCCGCAGCAGACCCTGCGCGCCTTCCGCGAGGCCGAGGCTTACGACGGGCCGTCGCTGATCATCGCCTACAGCCACTGCATCGCGCAGGGCATCGACATGCACGACGGGCTCGGCCAGCAGTACCGCGCGGTGGCCAGCGGGTACTGGCCGCTGGTCCGCTACGATCCGCTGCTGCGGGCCGAGGGCGGCAACCCGTTCATGCTCGACTCGCCGCGGCCGCGCATCGAGCTGACCGACTACACCCGGCGGGAACTGCGGTACCGCAGCCTGCTCAGTACCGACCCGGCCGAGGCCGAGCGGCTGGCCGGGCTGGCCCAGGAGGCTGTCGACCAGCGCTGGGATACCTACGAGGAGATGGCTACCCGCGGCGCGAACCGGTTCCCCGCGGATGCGCGGAAGGAACGCTGATGGACCTGTCTACCGGCTACCTGGGCCTGACCCTGCGCAACCCGCTGGTCGCCTCGGCGTCGCCGCTCTCTTACACGGTCGACGGCGTCCGGCGGCTGGCCGGCGCGGGTGTCGGCGCGGTCGTGCTGTACTCCCTCTTCGAGGAGCAGGTACGCGAGGAGGCGGAGCGGAACGCCCGGCTCGCCGAGGCCGGCACCGAGAGCTTCGCCGAGGCGCTGTCCTACTTCCCGGAGGAAGTGGCCGAGGCCAGCTCGGCGGAGGACGAAGGCCCGCGCCGCTACCTCAGCCTGCTCGAGCGCGCCGCCGCCGCGGTGGAGATCCCGGTCATCGGCAGCATCAACGGCAGCACGACCGGCGGCTGGACCGGCTACGCGCGGGCGATGCAGGACGCGGGCGCGGCGGCGATCGAGCTGAACATCTACTACGTGCCGGGCGACCCGGGCATTTCCGGCCGGGACGTCGAGCAGCGGCACATCGACATCCTGCAGGCGGTCAAGGCCGCGGTGACCGTGCCGGTCGCGGTCAAGCTGAGCCCGCATTTCAGCTCGACCGGCGAGATCGCGGTGCGGCTGGACGAGGCCGGCGCGGACGGGCTGGTGCTGTTCAACCGGTTCCTGCAGCCCGACATAGACCCGGAGGCCATCGCGGTGATCTCCGCGGCGGACCTCTCCAGCCCGGCCGAGGCCCGGCTGCCGCGCACCTGGATCTCGATCCTGCGCGGGCGGGTACGGGCATCGCTGGCCGCGACGACCGGCGTCGACGGGCCGGATGACGTGATCAAGTACCTGCTGGCCGGCGCGGACGTGGTGATGACCGCGTCCGCGCTGCTCCGCCATGGCCCGGAGCACGCGGGCGTGCTGCTGGACGGCCTGTCCGAATGGATGGTGCGGAAAGGGTATGCGTCGGCCGGTGACATCCGCGGGATGCTCGCCGTGCCGGCCGGCACCGACCTGGCCGCCTTCCAGCGGGCCGGCTACGTCCGCACGATGCGCACCGCCAACCGGGGCATCGGCCCCTGGTGACCGCGGCCCCAGGTGACCGCGGGCCCTGGTGACCGCGGCCCCCAGGTGACGGCGCGGCCTACCTGGTGCAGCCGCCCTGGCCGTAGAAGCCGGGCCCGGCCAGGCCGGGGCCGGTTATCCGCGGCCGGTGCGCGCCGCCGCCGCGCGGGTAGCTGGTGTCGAACCACTGGCTGAAGAACGCCCCGAGCCTGGCACCGCAGGCCGCGCTCGGGTTCGGCAGCCATTGCCGGAAGCCGGCCTCAAGCTGCGCCTCGGTGATGTGCCCGCCGCCGTACTGCCGCTGGATCTGCCGCAGCGCGGCGCCGAACCTGGCGTGGCCGAGGATCTGGCGCAGCGCGATGTAGCTGATGCCGGGCCGGGCGTAGGTGGAGTTCCCGTCGAACAGCGTGTACGGCGTCGGGTTCGACGGTGCCCCGGTCCAGAAGCTGCCCTTGCTCCGGTAGATCCCGTTGAACTGCCGCACCAGGCTGCGCTGGAAGGCGCGGCGGCCCGCCGGGGTGCCGAGCCCGCCGGCCGCCTGCGCCGCCGTCCGGGCCCCGAACAGGAACTCGCCCAGGGTCGCCATGCCTTCCTTGAAGAAGGTCAGGTTGTAGTTCGCCTCGGTGACATGGTCGCCCCACCACTGGTGCATGTTCTCGTGGTAGAGCGTGTCGGTGTCGATCTGGCCGCCGGCGAAGGTGATCATGGTCTGCATCTCCTCCTCGAAGGAGGCCGACGGCAGGCCGACCACGACGCCGTCCGAGCTGAACGGGTACCGCCCGTTGAACCGCGCCTCGAACCTGGTGATGCCCGGCTGCATGTTCATGATCCGCCGGTTCTTCCGCTGCCTGGCCTTGCTCAGCGAGCTGGCCTGCGCCTGGTAGAACGGGATCCCGCGGACGACCCGCCTGGTCAGCTGGTAGCCGCCGACGCTGTCCTCGACCAGGTAGCTGGCCACCGGCGCGGCCGAGTGCCAGTGCCAGGTCGCCGAGCCGCCGGGGAACCCGGCGTCCGGCGCATGCCGGGTAACCGACATCAGGATGCCGTTGGCCAGCACGGTCTTGCCCGCATTGACGGTGTCCCTGAAGTCATAGGTCGGCTTGGCGCTCGGGTGATCGTTCAGCGGCATCCAGTCCTCGGTGCCGACCGGCTCGGTGGTCACGAAGCCGCCGTCCCCGGCCGGCTGGTCCGACCGGAACCAGCCCTCGGTGGTGCCGTCACCGTCGGTGTGCACGCCCGGCCGGCCGGTGTAGAAGACCGTGACCGTGAAGGCCGCGCCGTCCCGGACTGGCACGGCCGGCGTGATCACCAGCTTGTTGGCCGGGCACTGCTGCCCGTTCTGCGAGTTCCGCTTCGCGAAGCTGGTGGTCTTCAGCTCCGGCGAGCAGGCGGGCGGCAGCGGGTTGTGGTCCGGGCCGCCGACATGGCTCAGCTGGGAAGCCTCGTGCGCCGCCGGGTTGGGGTCATCCGGCCCGTTCGGGTCATCCGGGTAGGCGGGCTGGGCGAACCTGAACGTCGCCGGCCGCCCGTCCACCAGCACCGACCCGACCTTCATCCGCGGGCCCGCCGCCCGGTTCGCCGTCGACCTGCGCTCGAAGTCGAGGCTGAAGCTGCTCAGGCACTGGGTCGCCCGGTCGGTAAGGATCACGTGATTGCCCGGCAGGAAGCGGTTGGAAGTCGCGTCGTAGACCAGGCGCACGTCGGTGTGCACGCTGACGTAGCCGCCGTTGCCGGTGTCCGGGTAGACGTGATCGCGGGCCCGGGAGAGGGTGCGGGCCCCGGCCGAGCAGTGCGCGCCGGCCCGGGCCGCGCCGCCGGCCGCCGCGGCGGCCGAGGCCGGCCCGGCGGCGCCGGCCAGCGCGACGGTGCCGAGGCCCAGGCTGGGCAGCAGGAACGCGAGCGTGACGGCGGCGGCGGTGCCCGGACGGTGACTGGTCATCATTGACGCTCCCGGTCTGGCTGGCGGGCCACGGAGCCGGATCAGGCGGCATCCGGGGCCAGGCTGGCAAAGATCACGTAATTCGCATCGGCTCCGATTCTTGCCCGCCGGCGTGATCGGGGCAAGGAAACCCGCGGCGCTTTGCGGCTGAAGCCGCCGTGGCGGGACCGGCTCGCGGCGCGGCGCTGGTACTCTTCCGTCCCTGTGCGCACCCCCTCCTCCGCGGCCCAGGATGCAGCCAGCCCGCCCGACCGGCCGGTTAAGCCTGAACTGCTGCTGCCGCTGCGAGACTGGCAGCGGGCGGCATACGCCGCGTATTTCCGGCATCCGCGGCGGGACTTCCTGCTGGTCGCGACGCCGGGCGCGGGCAAGACGGCCTACGCCCTGACGGTCGCCGCCGAGCTGCTCGCCCGGCGCGAGATCGCCGCGATCACCGTGGTCACGCCGACCGAGCACCTCAAGCACCAGTGGGCGCAGGCGGCGCACGGCCTCGGCATCGCGCTGGATCCGTCCTACCGCAACGCGCAGGGCCGCGCGTCCGCCGACTACACCGGCGTAGCGGTGACCTACGCCCAGGTGGCCGCGCACCCGGCACTGCACAGGCAGCGCACGCTGAACCGGCGCACGCTGGTCATCTTCGATGAGATCCATCACGCGGGCGACGCGCTGTCGTGGGGCGACGCGGTGCGGGCCGCCTTCGAGCCGGCCCGGCGGCGGATGGGGCTGACCGGCACGCCGTTCCGCAGCGACGCCAACCCGATCCCGTTCGTGACCTACGCGCCGGACGCCGACGGGGCCAGCCGCAGCTCGGCCGACTATGTCTACGGCTACGGCCCGGCGCTGCAGGACGGCGTCGTCCGGCCGGTGATCTTCCTCGCCTACTCCGGCGAGATGCGCTGGCTGACCCGGGCCGGTGACGAGATCAGCGGCACCCTGGGTGCCCCGATGATCTCCGAGCAGCTCGCGCAGGCCTGGCGGACCGCGCTGGACCCGGACGGCGAGTGGGTCGCCCGGGTGCTGGAGGCCGCCGACCGGCGGCTGGCCGAGGTGCGCCGCGGCATGCCGGACGCGGCCGGCATGGTGATCGCCAGCGACCACGCGGACGCCCGCGCGTACGCCGGGCTGATCCGCCGGATCACCGGCACCCGCCCGGTGGTGGTGCTCTCCGACGACCCGGCCGCCAGCCGGAAGATCGGCGCGTTCGCCGGTTCCGCCGACCGGTGGATCGTGGCCGTCCGGATGGTCTCCGAGGGGGTCGACATCCCGCGGCTGGCCGTCGGCGTGTACGCGACCAGCGTCGGCACCGCGCTGTTCTTCGCCCAGGCGGTCGGCCGGTTCGTCCGGGCCAGGCGGCGCGGCGAGACCGCGTCGGTGTTCCTGCCGTCGATCCCGTCGCTGCTTGAGTACGCCGCGGAGCTCGAGGCCGAGCGCGATCACGTGCTCCGCCGCCGCGAGGATGACGCGGACCCGGACGACGCGCTGGCCGAGGCGCAGCGGCGGCGGGATCACCCGGACGAGGCCGGCGACGGGCCGTTCCGGCCGCTGGCGGCGTCCGCGCACTTCGACCGGGTGCTGTACGACGGGGGCGAGTTCGGCACGTCGGCCGAGGAGGATGACTACCTGGGGCTGCCCGGGCTGCTCGATCCCGAGCAGGTCGGGCTGCTGCTGCGCAAGCGGCAGGCCGACCAGGTCAGGGCAACCGCGATTTCCTTCAAACGGGGCCGTCCCGGTGCACCTGGGCCGGCCGCCACTGCCGCGGCCGGCGGCTCAGCGCCTGCCCCGGCGCAGGTCCCGGGACCGGCTCCGGCGCCCAGGGAGACCCTCGCCGCGCTGCGCAAGGAACTGAACCTGCTGATCGCGGCGTGGCATCACCGGACCGGCCAGCCGCACGGGGTGATTCACGCGGACCTGCGCCGCGCCTGCGGCGGCCCGTCGCTGCCGCAGGCCACCGGGGAGCAGATCCGGGCGCGGATCGCGATGATGCGCCGCTGGGCGTCGGCCGGCCGGTGACCGGCGGCAGCGCTGGCCCGCCCCGGGCGCTGGCCCGCCCCGCGGCGCTGGCCCGGACGGAACCGCTGACCCCGCGCTGATTGGTAGCGTTCAGTGTCTAGGCTGACGCACGCATGTCCAAGATCAACTTAAGGCTGGCGCGAATACATGCTCGACAAGCGTTTCATCCGGGAAAATCCGGATGCCGTGAAAGACGCGGTCCGGGTCAAGGGCATCGACCTTGATGTCGATGAGCTGCTGCACCTCGACCAGCTGACCCGCAAACTGCAGTTCGAGGTCGACGAGGCACAGGCCGGGCGAAAGGCATTCGCCCGGCAGTTTGCCAAGGCGGACGAAGACCACCGGGCGCAATTGCGTGCCGAACATGCGGATTCCGACCGGCAGCTGCGCGAATTGCGGGAAAGGCTGGCCGAGACCAGCGCCCGGCTGCAGGAGCTGATGCTGCTGACGCCCACCATCCCCTGGGACGGCGCGCCGGTCGGCGCCGACGAGTCGGCCAACGTCACGGTCAAGGCCTGGGGCCAGCCGCCGGAGTTCGATTTCAGCCCGCTCGACCACGTGGACATCCTGGAGCGGCGCGGCTGGGCCGAGTTCGCCCGCGCCAGGAAGGCGGCTGGCGAGCGCGCCTACGCGCTGACCGGCGACATGGTGCTGCTGGAGCGCGCCGTGCATTCCTATGCGCTGGATCTGCTGCGGGCCAGGGACTTCACCCTGATCTCGGTGCCGTCGCTGGTGAAGGAAGCGCCGCTGGTCGGCAGCGGCATGTTCCCGAAGGGCCGGGAGGAAACGTACGTGCTGCCCGCGGACAATCTCTTCCTGGCCGGCACCGCCGAGGTCGCGCTGGTGGGCCTGCATTCGGGCGAGATTCTGGACGCCAAGCGGCTGCCGATCCGTTATGCGGGCATTTCCCCGTGTTTCCGGCGGGAGATCGGCAGCGCCGGCCGCGATGTGCGCGGCCTGCTGCGGGTGCACCAGTTCGAGAAGGTCGAGCAGTTCGTCATCTGCCTGGCCGACC
This sequence comes from uncultured Actinomycetes bacterium, assembly GCA_963786975.1. Classification (GTDB taxonomy): domain Bacteria; phylum Actinomycetota; class Actinomycetes; order Streptosporangiales; family Streptosporangiaceae; genus Palsa-506. The sequence goes on from CAWBBE010000004.1 coordinate 470,047, forward strand.
CGGCCGAGTCGGCTCGCTGGCACGCCGAGCTGCTGGCCACCGCCGAGCGGATACTGCAGGACCTCGGCCTGGCCTACGAGGTGGTGGAGTGCGCCACCGGGGACATGGGCCCGGGCAAGTTCCGGATGAACGACATCAACACCTGGTTCCCCTCGCTGGCCCGGTACCGGGAGACGCACAGCTGCTCGACGCTGCACGACTGGCAGGCCAGGCGGGCCAACCTCAGGTACCGCGACACCGACGGCACGGTGCGGTTCGCGCACACGCTGAACAACACCGCCGTGGCCACCCCCCGGCTGCTCGCGGCGATCATCGAGAACTTCCAGACGGCGGATCTCGGCCTGCGAGTCCCGGCCGTGCTGCGCCCGTACCTCGGCAACCGTGCGGTCCTCTAACCGCCCGCCGGATCGGCACCGCTGCGGGCGCCGATTCCGGTTTCCGCATATTGGCTGGCATGTCCCTCGGCCGCTTAAATCGCAGTTATCTCGCAGCATTCCCCGGCGGCAGCTGACGTTTGCCGTCTTGACCCCCGATAAGGGGTCAAGACAAATGCCGTCCGGCGAAATAACGTTGGGTCGCACGACGGCTTCGGGGACGGGCGTCTCGGGTGGGCCCGCATCGGTGGGGGATCCAGTCAGGGATGCGGGGGGAGATGCCCGTCCTCGACGGCGCGGTGGTACAGCTCGAGCTTGGTCGGGGCGGCCCGCCCGGCCCGGGCGTATTTCTCCCGGACCCGGCCGACGTACTGCTTGGCCGTCTCCTCGCTGAGGGCCATCCGCCTGGCCACCGATTTCATCGGCATGCCGGTGGCGTACAGCTGCAGGGCGCGGGTTTCCTGCGGGCTGAGGACCGGCCGGTCGGTGGCGTCGTCGGTGGCGAAGATGTAAGCGAGCCGCGGCGAGATCCAGTCCTGCCCGGCGGCGACCGCCCTGATGGCCGACCGTACCTGGGCGGTTTCCTCGTCTTTCAGCACGTAGCCCATGGCTCCGGCGCGGATGGCGACCCGGACCGAGCGCGGCTTGTCGGACGCGGCCAGGACCAGCACGGCCGGGCCGGCCGCGACGATCGCCGCCACGTTGCGCTCGACGGTCGTCCCGTCACCGAGATCCAGATCCAGCAGTACCACGCTGGCGCCGCGGCCCGGCCCGGCCAGCAGGCCGTCCACGGTCGACGAGGTGCCGATGACCCGGATCCCGCCATCGGGGGCAGTGATCCAGCTGGCAATGCCATCAAGGACGATCGGGTGGTTGTCCACCGCCGCGACGTCGATGACCTCAGGCAGCGCGGCGCGGCCGGGCGGCGCGCAGGCGCCGGGGGCCGCGCTGCCGGGCCCGGCCGGGCCGGGCGACACGGCGCCGCCGGGCCGGCCTGATCGCGGGCCGCCGGGCCGCCGCCGGCGGCGCGGATGCCGCGGGTCGCTGCCCCGCCCGCGGCGGGCCGCACGCCCCGGCCGCCGGCCGGGCTGCCGGCCGGGCCGTCGGTGACGCCGGTCACGGCATCGCTGCCGTTCGCGACACCCATCATGCCGGGACCGCCTTGCGCCAGCGGATTTCCAGGCAGCCAGCGCCGGCGTCGTCGATGTCGAGCATGGCACGCCACCGTGCGCCCGGCGGCACCTGGTCGCGCAGCCCGGTCACGTCCGGCGCGGCTCCCGGTGCCCGGTCGAACGTCACGTAGAGTTCGACGTCGGCCCCGGAGGCCAGCACGGTGAGCAGCACCGGATGCGGCGGGATCGCGGTCAGCACCGCGTCCACGGCCGCCAGGGTCGCGCCGGCCACCTCCGGCTCGGGCCGTCCCGGGTCACCGACCACCTGGATCTCCGTCGGCATGCCCCGGGCCCTGGCCGCGCGGAGGGCAGGTTCAAGCTCGGCCAGCAGCCCGCCGGAGTCCTGCGGCCGGTCGGCGAGCGCCCGCCGCAGCGTGGCCGCGTGCCGCCCGCACCGCTGCCGCACCTCGTTGTCGGCCGGATCCAGCTTGCCGTCGGCAATGCCGCGCAGCAGCGGCAGCGCCTCGACCTCCAGCAGCGCGAGCCGTTCCCGCCGGTCCGCGTGTACCGCCGTCTCGGCCGCGCGCTCGGCCGCTAATCTGCTGGTCAGCGCGGCGCGGCGGGCGGCCATCCCGGCGCTGGTGCGCCAGGTCGGCTGCAGCGCGGCGAACACGACCAGGATCACGACGAGGGTATAGGCGGCGGCGGCGAGCCGGGCCAGGCTCAGCTGATGCACGCCCAGCAGGTGCACGGCCATGATGGTGTGCACGGCGAAGACGAGCACCGCGCCGGCCACCCATTCCCAGGCCCTGCGGATCAGCGCGACGAGCGCGAGCAGCCAGCCCGATCCGACGACCGACCAGTCCACCGTCCCGTGCCCGCTGCGATCCCAGCCGACGATCGCGACCGCCGCGACCGCCACGGCTACCGCGGCGGCTGAGTCTGCCCCGGTGAAGCGGCCGGCCCGGGCCCGCGGCACCAGCCAGGCCGCGGCCGCGAGCAGCCCGAGCCACACGGCGACCGGCACCGCCGGCTGGCGGTAGTAATGCATGTAGCCCAGCACCTGGACCAGGACGGCGAGCTGCCAGATCGCGACGACCAGCGCGACCATCCGCGGCAGCTCGGAATCCTGCGCATCCGGCAGCAGGATGCCGCGGCTGATCATGAGACGCCAGCCAGCGCGGCGCTGCCGCCCGGTCCCGGCGGCCGGCCGCTGCCGGGCGGCGGTGCCCAGCAGAGCACTATCTCGGTGCCGGCCCCCGGCGACGACCGGATCAGGGCCTGGCCGCCCCAGTCGGCGAGCCGCTCGGCGATGGACCGGCGCAGGCCAAGCCGGGACGGATCGACGCGGCCGGGATCGAACCCGGCGCCGGCATCCCGCACGGTCACCCTGATGCCCTCCGGAGGAGTTCCAGGCTCGGCCGCCGCCGGGCCATTCCTGTCTGGCCTCATGTCATTCTTAGCCGGCGCCGCACCGTTCCCTGCCTGCACTGCGCCATCCGCCGCCGCGGCGCCATTCCCGGCCGTTGCCGCGCCATTCCCGGCCGACGGCAGCGGGCAGATCTCGACCCAGGCCTCGCCGGTTCCCGCGTGGCTGGCCACGTTCGCCAGTGCCTCGCGGACGGCCTGCGCGATCGCGACGGCAACCGGCACCGGAATCGCAGGCACCCGCCCTCGCCCGGCCGCCGCGGAGCCGCTGCCCAGGCCATCCGGGCCGGCCGCGGCACCGGCGCCGGCCAGCCGGCCCGGCCCGGCCGCACCGGTACCAGCCAGGCCGGCGGGCCCGGCCGGGACGCCGCCGGCGGTCTCGACGTGCACGGCCAGCCCGCGGTCCCGCATCTCGGTGGCGACTGCCTCGATGGCCGCCACCATGCCCCCGTACGACCGGCGGGCGGCCTGGTCCGGGTTCAGCCCGGCCGCCTCGGCTGCCACGCTGGCCGGGCCGGGCGCGGCTGCCCCGGCCGGGATGCTGAGCACGTATTCCATCAGCGTCACGTCATGGCGGCACCGGCCGACCACGCCGGCCGAGCCGCCGCCGCCCGACCGGGCCAGCGCGGTCAGCGTGTTCAGCACCGTGTCGTGCAGCAGGCGCTCATGCTCACGGCGCTCGATGTCCCTGGACAGCACTACGTAGTGCTCGCGGGAATCCCGGTCCGCCAGCGCCAGGGCCGCGTCCGCCGCGATCGCCCACCGGGACAGCGACCAGGCCGCGCACCAGGCCACCGCGGCGACGGTGACCAGCAGGCAGCCGGCCGCGGCCGGGGAAGTGCCGGCCGCTCCCGGGCCGGGCAGCAGCACCGCGCCGGCCCAGTACGCGGCGCCCGACGCGACCGCCAGCGGCGCCAGCACCCGGCCCGGCGCGAACCAGGCCGGGACGACGATCTGGCCCGCCATCAAGATGAACAGCCAGTTGGAATTATCGCCGCGCATGGCAGCCGGCACGCACCACATGAAGCCGAGCGCGAGCCCCACGTGCACGGCGGAGTCGAGGCTGGCCAGGCGCCAGTCTGGCCAGCCGCGCCGCAGGTAGGCCACGATCAGGCCGGCCCAGGCCACCGCGACGGCCGGCCCGGCCAGCCGCCGCGGATCCGCCGCGTAGAACGCGTGCCAGATGGCCACCTGCACGACGACGTAGCCGACCACGATGCAGCGGATGGTCAGCGCGGTTCGGGCGGCCACCGATTTCACGGTCGTCAGCGCGGGCCCGGCGGAAGCGCTGCCGGGGGCGCCTGCGGCCCGCCACCGCGCTAAGTACGCGGGTGGCCACATGACCCCGATGATATGACTTAACCGCACCAGGAATGCCGCAGTCCGTTCATCGTCGCTCAGGCCGGCCATTCACCGGCCGCTGGCCGGCCATCAGCGGCGGCCAGTGCCGGCCAGGAAGCGCCCCGGCCGCTGCCCGCTCACGGCGCCGTCCGGGACGGTGCGACCGGCCGGCAGGCAATAGGTCAGCGGAATGTCAAAGCCGTTGAAACGAGACGCGTAGCTGGTGGTATAGGCACCTGCCGCGTAGATATAGACCAGGTCGTCCGGCGCGATATCGGCCGACAGCTCGGCGTCGAACATGATGGTGTCCTGGCTGTCGCAGGACGGGCCGGTGAGGTTGAAGACGCCCCGCCGGGCCGACGCCCGGGAGTCGGCCAGCGGGAACCGGAGCTGGTTCGCGGTTTCCAGCGCTTCCATGAAGCCGTTGAAGGCGCCGGCGTCCAGGTGCACCCAGCGCTTGCCCGCGCGGCTGGCCACGCCGATCACCCGTGTCACCATGACCCCGGCGTTGCCCACCAGGGCCCGGCCCGGCTCAATGGCCAGTTCCACCTGATACGGCAGGTGCGCGGCCAGCGCCGAGTTGATGACGGCGGCATAGTCGGCCAGCTCGCGGACGTCGTCTTGATAGCAGGCCGGAAAGCCGCCGCCCAGGTTGAGGAACTCAAGGGTAATCCCGGCGTCCCGGAGCCGGCCGAGCAGGCCGGCCTGCTCGATGGCCACGGCATACTCAGCCGGATCCTGCATCTGCGAGCCCACGTGAAAGGCCAGGCCATAGGGTCGCAGTCCCAGGTTCGCGGCCTGCCGCAGCAGGCTGGCCGCGTGCCGGGCGGGGACGCCGAATTTGCCCTCGCTCGGCACCTTGCTGTTCGCCGGCACCATCGCCAGGCGCACATACACCCGGGCACCGGGCGCATAATGAGCCAGTTTGCGCAGCTCCGGCTCGCTGTCGAAAGCGAACCGGTCGATGCCCGCGCTGACCGCAGCCTGAATATGCGCGGCCGGCCGCACCGGATTGCTGTAGATAATGTCCGTGGCCGGCACAGCTTCCGCGGTGAGCATGCGCAGCTCGGCGCAGGAGGCAATCTCGAAACTGCCGCCCAGGCCGTGCAGGTAGCCGATAATGCGCCGCGCGGGGTTGCACTTGACCGCATAATGCACGGTGATATCCGGCAGCAGCGCCCTGAACCGCTGGTACTGCCCGCCGATGGTGGCCAGGTCCATCATCAGGTAAGGGGTGCGATGGCCGGCCGCGGCCAGCGCCGCCGGCCGCAGCGAAGCCGGGCGCAGCAGGGATGACGACCTAGCCGGGATCATGCGGGCTCACCTCGATGTCCGGTCTCATGAAGTAGCGCTGATGGAGTTCGTAGCCAGCTATCGCGAGCGTGTAGAACACGATGTCGGCAGCGAGCTTGGCCAGCAGCCAGCCAACCTGCAGCTGGCCGACGAGCTGTGGCGAGAGCCATAGCAGGTAGGGCCGGACGAAGGCGCTGTCGACTACCTCGGCCAGGCCGAACTCAACCAGCAGGCTGCGCAGGCAGGTAAAACCGGTGAGCCAGCGTCGCGGCCGGCGGCCCGCCCCCGGTGGATCCGGTAATGGGCAATGGCATCACGAGCGATGGCGGCCGCGTAATAGCCAGTTGTCTCCGCGATGCTGCCGCAGACCGCGGCGACGACGAGCGACCGGCTGGCCATGAAAGCTAGCTGGGCGGCCAGCAGGGCGGTAACCGTTCCGCAGAGCTCGGCCGGGAGATAGCGCCTTAGCCACTCGCGCAGCCGCCGCCGGGACAGCCGGGGCCGGGACAGCATCGCTGGCATGGCGAGCACCTCCCCCGATCGGTCCTGCGGGCGGCGGCGCGCCGGGCGGCGGCCATCCCCGGGCCGGGCCGCGCGGCAGCGTCGCAGCTATCAATAAAGGGGGGAGATGGCCGCCGGCTGATACATCAGCGGGCCGCCGGAGCGGGTCGCCGGGCCGGACCACCGTGATGTCACTCTTCGAAACTGCACCAGTACGCAGCGTGCGTAATACCATAGCCTGCCGCGCGCCGTTTCGCGGGCACCGGCCTCGCGGGCCCCGTTAATAACGGCCTTCATCGTGATTCTGGCCGGCGTCGGCCGGCCCGGCAGGCGGCCGCGGCTGCCATGATTGCAGGGTGCACGATGATCAGCCGCCGGCCACCCGGCGGGCCCGCCTGTGGACCGCCGCGGAATCCAGGAACGTGCCGCTGCGGGCCATCCTGGCGACCGTCGCCGTGGTGGTCGCGGTCTGGATGGCCGGGAAGCTGATCTACCGGCTGCGGGACGTGCTGCTGCTGATGATCGTCGCGGGCTTCGTGGCGCTGCTGCTGAACCCGCTGGTGCTCGCGATGCAGCGGTGGGGGGTCCGGCGGCGCGGGCTGGCGGTCGCGGTGGTGACGGTGTGGGGGCTGCTGGTCTTCGCCGGCCTGGCGGTAGCTTTCGGCTACCCGCTGGCCAACGGGATCAGCCACCTGGCCGGCGATCTGCCGTCGTACGTGCGGCAGGTACAGCACGGCCAGGGCTGGCTCGGGCACCTGGTGCGCAGGTATCACGTCCAGACGTGGGTGCAGCACAACGCGCCCAAGCTGACCAGCCTCGGGCAGGGCCTCGCGAAGCCGGCCCTGACCCTGGGCAAGGGCGCCATCACGCTGGTGATCGCGCTGCTCACCATCTTCGTGCTGGTGCTCCTGCTGCTGCTGGAGGGCCCGAAGATGCGGGCCGGGGTGCTCGGCATCATGACGGAGGCCCGGGCGGAGCGCTATTCGCTGATCGCGCGCGAAGTCAACCGCTCGGTCACCGGGTACATGCTCGGCAACTTCCTGACCTCGCTGATCGCCGGGCTGGTGGTCTTCTTCACGCTGCTGCTGCTCGGCGTGCCGTTCCCGTTCCTGTGGGCGCTGTGGGTGGCGCTGGTCGATTTCCTGCCGATGATCGGCGGCGCGCTGGCCGGCATCCCGACGGTGCTGTTCGCGGCCGGGCACTCGCTGACGGCCGGCATCATCACGCTGGTCGTGTTCATTGCCTACACGCAGATCGAGAACCACGTGCTCAACCCGGTGGTGATGAGCCGGACGGTGCGGGTCAACCCGCTGCTCGTGCTGGTGTCCATCCTGGTCGGGGCATCGCTCGGCAGCTGGATCGGCGGGACCTTCGGCGCCTTCGTGGCGGCCCTGCTGGCGATTCCCACCGCCGGGGCGATCCAGGTGCTGGTCCGCGAGTTCTGGCAGGCGACCGGCACCGTGCCGCCGGCCGCCGCGGCCGGGAGCGGTGACCCGGGGCCAGCCGAGGCCGATGCCGATGCCGGCGCCGGCGCTGCCCGCAGCCCGGGCTAGGGCTTGCGGGCGACCAGGATGTCGCGCATGATCGCCTGGTCCACCCGGTGCCGGAACGCCAGGTAGGGGCCGGTATCCAGCGGCTCAAGCCCGGCCCCGGCCAGGATCGCGGCCGCCTCGCCGCGGGGCGCGACGAAGGTGTTCCAGGCGATACCGAGCGCCCCGCCGCTGCGCAGCAGGCCGGCCACCCGCCGGCCGCCTCGGCCAGCAGGTCCAGCGGGCTCCGGGTGCGGCCGCGGGCGGCCGACCGGCTGCCGTGCTGGATGCCGTACGGCGCGTCCGCGACCAGCAGGTCGGCGGTCCCCGGCGGGAAGAACTCCGGCGCCCGGGCCGTGTCGGCATTGACCACGTCCAGGTGCTGGACCTGGCCGGTCTTGTAGTCCTCCCTGGTCGCCGCCAGGCTGATCTGCAGGCGCCTGGCGACCACCTGCTTGTTCCTGCGCACCGCTCCGGCGTACTCCACGTGGTGCTTGATCTTCTTGCGCTGCAGCCAGGTCCGGATGAATGCCGAGTACGCCTCGAAGTCCTGCCGGTCGAGATCCAGGCCGGCCGCATCGAACCCGGACATCAGCGCCTGATTGAGCGTCGTGCCGCGGCCGCAGAGCGGATCGATCACGGCAAACTTCCGGTCCAGCATGTCGCGGGCGAACGCGGACGACAGCAGGGTCACGTTGAGCAGCAGCTTGGTGAACTGCTCGTTGGTCTTTCCCTGGTACTTCTGGATGGTGATCAGGTCGTCATCGAACCGGTCCAGGGAACGCAGCCCGACCGGCCGGAGCAGGCCGTTCTGGTCGCCCCCGGCATCGCGCACCTGGAACAGCGCGTAGGCCGAAGAGAGGTTGGCGAGCAACGCGGCGTCCCGGCCGGACAGCCCGTCCTCGCCGTCCCCGCCGTCCCGGCTGGCCGCGAACGTGACATACCGAACGCCGCCGATCACCTCGGCGGATACCTCCGTGATCCGGCCGTCCAGCGCGCAGCGGCTGAACAGTTCAAGCTCGGCGCAGGTCAGCGTGATCGACGCAGCCGCGTAGACGCGGTTAGCCGACGGCAGGATCAGCAGCGCGTACCGGGCCATGAGTCTCCTGCGATGCGCACGCCGCGGCTCCCGTCATGTCTTTCCCAGGAGTATCGCGGGCCGGCCGGTGCTGACGCGACCGGGCCCACGGCTCGCCGCCGTAACCTGCCTGCCATCCTGCGCGGCGGGCCATGGTCTGCTACTGATAAGGCATGGAACCGGGCGAGCGGCGGCAGCTCGCTGCCATGCCGCTGCACGAGATCACCGCCAGCCGCGGCGAGGCCGGGCTGCGCGAGCGGCTCGCGCTGGAGATCGCCGGCTTCCCCGGCGATGACCGGCTGCGGATCGAGCGCGCGCTGGATCTTGCCGCCCGGCTGCACGCCGCCGACCGCCGCCAGCGCGAGCCCTACCTCAACCACCTGCTCCGCGTCGCCATCCGGATCATCAGCCACTACCGCATCACCGATCCTGACGTGATCTGCGCTGCCCTGCTGCACGACGCCGTCGAGGACCACCCCGCCGGGCTGGCCCCCGGCGGCGGCCAGCCCGAGGCCATCGCCGCGCTCGCTGCCCAGTTCGGCCCGCGCACGGCCGGACTGGTAGCGGCCGTAACCAACCCCGTGATTTTCCCGCCGGGCGGCGACAGCCACCAGCAGTACCGCGACCATGTCGCGGCCGGCCTGGCCGCCAGCCCCTGGGCCCGGGTGATCAAGATGTCCGACTTCACCGACAACGGCGTCGGCCTCATCCACACCACCGGCCCGATGACCAGCCGGCTCGCCGCCAAGTACGCGCCGCTCGTGCCGGTCCTGCGCGAGCTCATCGCGCGCCCGGACACCCCGCTGGACGAGGACGTGAAGGCGCATATCTCCGGCCAGCTCGACCGCGCCGGGCAGCGCTTCGCGGCGATCCAGCGAGCGTCCGGCCGGTGAACCCCGCCGCTCGCCGGTCGCCGCCATGATCGCTTATCCGGGGCCGGGCACGGCCGATGACCGGCGCGCTGCCGGGCTTGACCCTGACACCGCGTGCCGCGGGATGCGCTCGTCCGGGATGCCCCAGGACGGGTAGCGCGCTGACGGCGGGATCACGTCGGTCGCGTCGGGGTTCAGCTCGTGGTTGATGACCCCGGCGACGGCCTGGACGGTGTCGATGCCGTACTCCATGCTGGGGTTGCCCCGGGTCAGGATGACGATCCGGTAGTTGCGGTGATGGCCGGTGAAGATGCCGATGCTGTTGATCACCCAGAGCACCGGGTCGGGCAGCCAGCCGTTCTTCAGGTGCGCGGTCATGTCGGCCGCGCGCCGGCCGTGACGCCCCAGCGCTGGGACGGGATCACCCGGGCCATCAGGGCCAGCGCGTAGGCACGCGATGGCTTGTCCAGGATGGAGTCCTTGCTCTTCAGCACCTTGAGCAGGACCAGCTCGTCGCGGGCGGTGATCCTGGTCAGCCCCCAGAAGCCGCCGGGGCCCAGCTTGGTATGCGTCATCTTCGCCAGGTGCAGGAACCGCCGCAGATGCCGCCTGCCGACCTCGCGCCACAGCGCGCTCGCTGCGGAGTTGCTCGATTCGGTGATCATCTCGGTGGTCAGGGTCACCTCCTGCGGGGTCAGCGGGCGGTGCTCGGCCATCAGGTGCCGAAGCAGCGCGCCGAGGATGATCACCTTGACGACGCTGGCCGAGTGGAAATGCCGTCCCGGCCGGAGACCGCAGCTGACCCGGGTCCGGGAGTCGGCGACCGTCAGGCTGACTACCGACGACCGGCCCTGCAGCGCCGCGGTGATGTCGCGGGACATCCGGCCCGCGAGCTTGCGGTGCTTAGCCGTGGCCGACGTGCAGATCGCCGCGGGCACGGCCCGATCGCCGGCCGCGGGCCGCCGGGCCTGGGCCTGGGCGCGGGCCGCCGGGACGGCTGCGGTGACCGCCAGCACGCCGGCCGCGGTCAGCGTGAGCAGGCAGCTGGCCGGCCTGGCGGCCGGCGAGCGCGCAGCTTGCCTGGTGCCCATCGTCACCCCGTCTCCGTCCGTGGCTGCCGGAGCCTGCGCATGGCCTGGGCGTGGCCCGTGCTTTACCTCGGTCAGCCACCTTCTGAGACGGCCGGGGCAGTCCCCCGGTTGTCACCGGGATCTCTAGACCGCTTCCATTCCGAACCTGGCCATCAGCGCGCGTTCCTCCTCGGGCGCCGGGGGCTCGCCGCGGCTCCACAGGTCGTGCAGCCCGGCGAAGTATGCGTCCATCGCCGGAGCGTGCAGGACCAGCAGCCGGGCCTCGCTCCGCGCGGCGTTGCCGAAGGTGTGCGCGGTGCCGCGGGGCACCAGCACGAACCCCTCCTGCCCGGCGGTCAGTTCCTGGTCCTCGATCGTGACCGCGACCAGGCCGTCCAGCACGAAATACGCCTCCGAGCAGTTGGTGTGCCGATGCGGTGGCGGCCGCCGGCCGCCGGCTGGCAGCGTGCGCTCCATCAGGGAGAAGTCGCCGCCGTCCTGTTCCGCTAGTGCCTTGAAGAGCATTACGCTGCCGCGCGCGGTGTAGCGCCGCTGGCCCTCACCACGGCGGATGACCCGGCTTGTCATCGGTCGCCTCCCGGCCGGATAGTAGCGCCCATCCCGGCTGGGCCGCGGTGGTGGTTTACGGCCGCGTTCACCTGACCGCCAATCCCGGCTCCCTTTCCGCCGAGTGCGCTTCGCGCGCTGCCGAAAGGGAGGACGATCGCAGCAGGCACCGGCGAGCGCTCAGGGCTCATGAGGGGGATTGGCATGCCGAGTTCAGGGATTCTCGACCTCGCCATTGGGATGGCCTTTGTCTTCGGCGCCACGGCCGCCCTTAGCTCGGCGGTCACCGAGCTGATCGCGCGCTTCCTCGGGCTGCGCGGCGCGTTCTTGCTACGTGGCCTGCGTGAGCTATTCGACGGCGACAAGGCGAATACGAACCTGGCCTCGGCCGCAGAAAGCTATGCGGACCTGACGGATCTCATCTCCGGCCGCCGGCCGGCTGCCGACGCCAGGGCGGCGGCGCAGGCCGAGCCGGGAAACCAGGCACTGCAGGACGCGGCGCGGGCGGCGGAGCAGGCGGCGGACCAGGCAGCGGCGCAGGCGCTGGCCGAGCCGGTGAAGCCGGTAGATCACGAGACCAGGGATATGAGCGCCCCGGGGTCAGTGGTGCCGTCGGCGACCGGCGCCCTGCTCGGCAGCCCGATCCTGCGCAGCCAGGGCATGGCCGGCCAGATCTCGGGCCGGGCGCTGATGCTGAAGCCGGCCACCAGGGAAGGCCGCCCGGCGAAGCTGGCGGCAAGCACGGCGCGGCCGTGGCGGGACTGCCGGAGCCTGCCCTCCTACATCCCGGCCAGGTCGATCGCCGCAGCCGTTGTCGACCTGGTGGTGCCCGATGCGGCCGGGCAGACGACGATGACGCCCATCCAGAACTACGTGAACGCGCTGCCGGATGAGCTGTCAATGCTCAAGCCACCGCTGCAGGCGATGGCCAAGAACGCCGGCCACGACATCGCCGCGTTCCGCACCTCGGTCGAGCACTGGTACGCCGACCACATGGACCGCGTGTCAGGCTGGTACAAGCGGCACACCGCCAAGATCACGCTCCTGGTCGGGGCGGTCCTGGTGCTGCTGCTCAACGTCAACGCGGTCACGATCGGGCGCACCCTCTACTCGGACAGCGCGGTCAGCGCCGCGGTGAGCAACGTGGCGGCGAGGACCACCGCGTGCACCCCGGCCGAGGGCCTGCAGAGGTGCGTGGACAACCTGCAGGCGCAACTGTCCGCCGCGGCGCAGGCGGGCCTGCCGGTCGGCTGGTCAGCCGTCCGCGACTGCGCCAAGCCCGGGGCGCGCTGCAACTGGTGGGACCAGCGCGGGATCCTCAGCCGGCACGGCGACTCCGGCTGGCAGCTCGCGCTGGTGCTCATCGGGTTCCTGCTCACGATCGTGGCGCTGGTGCCCGGTGCCCAGTTCTGGTTCGGCTTGCTGAGCAAGCTCGGCACTTTGCGCTCCTCCGGCCCGAAGCCCGCCGCGCCAAGCTGACCCGGGCTGCCGCGGCAAGCGCCGCCGGCCGCTTCCGCGGCGGGAAGCGGCCGACGGCGACCGGCGTATCTCGGCGGCACGCCGAGAGCAGATCATGGCTGGGCGAAGAATGGCCGGATCGCCTCGGCCACCACCTCGGGCTTGCCGCCCCGGTTCGTGCTGCTGACGTCGGCGGACCCGCCGTGGTCAAGGCCGGCAAGCTCGATCCGCCGGCTATGCGGCAGGGTCCGGCCGAGGGCATCCAGGGCTGGCCGCAGGAAGGCCGGTCCCTTCTTGCTGCCGCCGAGCAGCAGGGCATCGGCGGGCAGCTCGGCGAAGTCGCCGATGGTTCCGGCCATCTCGGCCAGCAGCACCCCCTCGTAGTGCAGGGTCGGGGCGAGCTGGCGCGTGGTCACCGTGCCGGCCGCGGCCTTCTTGTCCTCGCTTTGCATAGCCATGCTGGTGAGGGCCTCGAGCAGCCTTCGCGGCAGCACCCTGAAGGCCGGCGGCGCCAAATCCAGCCCGTACATGCAGGTGATCAGCGCGGCCGCCACCTTGCCCTGGGCCATTTCCCGGTCAAAACGGGGCATCCAGCCGGTGTACCTGGCCGCGTCGGTCAGCAAAGCGGGCTCGTAAAGGGCGACCTTGCGGATGGCGGGCCTGGTACGTGCCGCCTCCAGGACGACCAGGGCGCCGGCGCTGACCCCGAAGAGCAGCTGCGCGCCCGACTCGGCCAGCACCGCCGCCAGGTCCTCGACCTCGGTCCGGATTCCGTAGCCGGGGCCGAACGGGCCGGACATGCCGCGGCCGCGCCGGTCCGGCAGGTAGACGGTGAACTCGTCGGCCAGCGCGAGGGCGAGCCCGGTGTGGCTGCTTGCCGATTCCTTGCTGCCGTGCACGATCACCACGGCCGGCCCGTGGCCGGCCCGCAGGTAGCCGATCCGGGTGCCGTCCCTGGACAGCACCGAGCCGGCGGTCATCCCGGCGGCTCCGGCGGTGGCCTTCGCGGCGGTCTTGGCGGTAGTCATCTCAGTTTCCTTTCCGGTAACGGGTGTTCTCGGGATGTCCGGCGCCGTCCTCGGTATGTTCGGCGCCGTCCCCGGGATGTCCCGGGGTGTTGCTGGCGTGGAAGCCGGCCCACTGGCCGGCCCAGTCGGTAGCCGGGTCCTCGATCCGCTGGATCAGCCGTTCGACGAAGGCCGATTCGGTCTCCAGCTGGGCGAGCCGGTACTCCTCCTCGATCAGGAAGAGTCCTGGCACCCCGCTGGCCAGCGAGCGGCCGATCAGCTCGCTGGCCTCGTCCCGCAGCCCGGCCAGGTGGCCGAGCCGCTTCCGCAGCAGGCCGGCCACCGGCCCGGGGGGCAGCGCCGCGATCAGCGAGAGCGCGGCCACGAAGGCCGGGTACTCGTACCGCGGCCGCTCCACCAGGTCGCGGAGCCAGTCCCGCAGCTCGCCGCGGCCGGCCTCGGTGAGGGCGTACACGGTCCGCTCGGGCCGCTGCCCGTCACGGCTGGTCTCCTGCTCGGCGATGAACCCGGCCCGGGCCAGCTGCTGGACGACCATGTACAGCGATCCGTGGTTGAACTTGATGCTGCGGGCGTCGCCGTGCTCGCGCAGGGTCCGTCCCAGCTCGTACGGGTGCATCGGCTGCTGGCTCAGGTACGACAGCACGGCCAGCGCGAGCAGGTTGCCGACCTTGCGCTTGCGGTCCATCTGCTCCTCCTCGGGGTTGCGCGGGCCGCCCGCCGGGGCGGCACGCGTACCGATCGCGGCGTTTCTCAGCCGCGGCCGGCCGGGTCGTCCAGGGTCGGCACGGTGCCCTCGGCGTGCGCGCGGCGGGCGTCGGCGAGGTACTCGCGCGAGGCCATCGCCGTCAGCCGGGCGACGCCGCCGCTGGTCACCCGGACCTCGCCGCCGCGGACGTGCCCGGTCAGCCGGATCCGGCGGCCTGGGCGGGCCGGGCCCGGATGGCAGGCCTGCTTGACCTGGCCGCGGCCGGTCCAGGCCAGGTCCCACTGGTCGATGACCGCGTCCTCGGCCACCAGCAGCTTGACCGTCGAATGGTCCAGGTCCAGATCCAGGCCGATGTCGCCGTCCGGGATCCGCGGCGACCGCAGGTCGATCACGACCTGGCCGCGGCGGGCCCGGATCTGGAAGGCGCGGGCGCTGGTCCAGTTGCCCAGCCGCCTTTCCACGCCGTGGTCGGCGTGGATCCGGACCGCGGCAGCGGCCGCGCCGGGCTGATTGCTGATCATAATTCTTCCTCTCGTGACACGGGCGGGTGATTTGGTCATGAGATGACTATCCGATACTGACTAGTCAATGTCAACTATTTTACGGACGCGGCGGGGCACCGCCCCTCGGCCAGGTCACCGGGGCGCCTGGAGGCGACCATGGCGGCGCCGGGGCGCTGCACAACTACCACTGCCAGCCACCAGATGCCGGCCGGCCACTTATCTCCGGGCCCTGGCCGGAGATTTCAGGCTAGCGACCGCATCACGCCGCGCATCGCCAGGTCAATGCCCTCGATAGCGGCCTCGATCAGCCGCAGCAGCTGCTCAAGCGGCGCGCTGCCCGGCGGCTCCCCGGCTGTCCAGTAGCTCTCCAGCGCGAATTCGTTCCGGGTCGAATCCGCATCGAGTAAGAAGCTCAGGCCGTGCGCCAGGGAATTCCGCCGGGTGCGCCACAGCTTGAGGTCCCGCCAGAGCTCGGCGCTCCATTCGACCGGCACGTCGCAGGCGTCGGCGAGTGCCTTGAGGTAGCCCTCGATCTTCGGGCCCTTGACGATCTCGGGCGCGGGCACCTGCTGCACGGCCGCGGCCAGTTCCAGGCAGTCGCACAGCGCCGTTTCCAGCACGCTGAACAGGTAAACGGGCACCTGGCACAGGACCATGAACGGCAATTCGCGCGGCACCCAGTCAGTGCCCGCCAGATCTTCCCGGGTAGCGAGGGCCTGGCCCGGGGCGGCCGGTGTCCTGGCCCGCCAGCCGCGCGGAATCCTGCGCGCCGGCCGCGGCGGCGGCAAATAACTGCCGGGCGGACGCCGCCAGCACCGGGATGGCATGCCGCGCCGCGTACAGCCGTGCCCCGGCCCGGATCAGCGGGGGGCAGGCTGAACCGGGCTGCCATGGCCCGTCATCGGCCGTTAAGTCGGAACCCATCTGCCCATGATGCAGCAAGGCCCGGCGGCCAGTTACGCCAGCCGGCCCGGCTCGTCGTCCCGCGGACCGCGCGACCGCCCGGCCGGTGCCCGCGGGCCGGAGGGGCGGATCCGGGATCGCCGCCGGGTAAAGGCACGCGATCCCGGGATCCGTCATCCTGCCTCGTTACCGGCCGCTGGCGCTGCCGGTAACGGTGAAGCTGCCCTGCAACGGCAGGTCCGCCAGGGCGGAGGAATCACCCAGGTAGACCCGGAAAGCGCCGGCCGGGATCACCCAGCCGTCGGCCGCGTCGTTCCAGTACGACAGGTCGTGCCCGTCGAGCAGGAAGCTGACCCGGGCGGACTGCCCCGGCCGCAGCGTCACCTTGCGGAAGCCCTTGAGCTGCCGGGGCGGCTCGCCGGCCACCGCCGGATCGCCCAGGTAAAGCTGCGCGATGTCGGCACCGGCCGCCTGCCCGGTGTTGGTGACCAGGGCGCTCACCCGGACCTGCGCGGCCGCCTGGCCGCTGGCCGCCCGGGAGCCCGCCGCCTGGCTCCGCTGGCTCGCGGTCCTGACGCGCAGGTGGCTGTAGCTGAACCTGGTGTAGGACAGCCCGTAGCCGAACGGGAACAGCGGGGTAATCGACTTGGTGTCGTACCAGCGGTAGCCGACGTCCAGGCCCTCGGAGTAGTCCACCTGGCCGTCGACTCCCGGGAACTGCGCCGGGGTAGCGGCCAGCACCTGCGACAGGTCCTGCGGGAACGTGACCGGCAGGTGCCCGGACGGGTCGGTGCCGCCGTACAGCACGCTGGCCAGCGCGGTCCCGTTGCTCTCGCCCGGGTACCAGGCGTCCACGACCCCCGCCACCTGGTGAATCCACGGCATCGCGACCGGCGCGCCCGCGTCGATCACCACCACGGTATGCGGGTTGGCGGCGGCGACCGCCGAGATGAGCTCGCTGGTCCCCTGCCCCTCGACCACCGTGATCTTGTTAGCCAGGGTCATCTGGGCCATCAGCAGCTTCACCCGCGCGGAAACGGAGAGCGACTGGCTGAGCCACGGACAGGCAGGACTGGCGGCCTGCCGCGCGGGGGCCCGGCCAGGCTGCGCCGCGAGCCGGCCAGCGGTGGCCGCGCCCCCGGACGCGCTGGCGGCCGAACCGCCGACCATGGCGAATGGCAGGGACAGCGTTAATGAAGCGGCGAGTGCGCAGGCCGGCGACTTGCTGCGGATGCGCGGCGGCCGGCCCGGCGGCCGTTAGCGGGGATCAGGTTCATCTAGCCTCCCTGGGGCGCGCTACGGACTGGCCCTCGGGCCAGCCGTGCGGATTGCCTCCAGGGGCCAGCTGAGATTCGCCACGCGGATTGACGCCAGTCACGGAGCTTCGCTAGTTCACCTCCCGACGCCAGTTCGGGTAATGGCCATCCCACGTGACGTTATGGCCGTTTACCCGGGAACCGTATGCTTATCCGCCGTTGCGGACGTTTTGCGGCTTACATTCCGGTCATCTTCCCGGGCCTGTTTCCATCCTCCGGCCGGGGACCGGCATGGACTCCGCTTCGGTGACCGGATCTCCGGTAAGCAGCCGGGCCCCGGCCGCGTCCGCCAGCGCCTGGGTGGTCCCGCGGCCGGCCAGGGCGAGCGGGACGATGCCCGACAGCCGCGCCAGGGCGGCAGTGCACCCGTCGAACCGCCCGGGCAGCGCCGCGACAACCACGGCGAGGTCAGCCGACGTGTCCGCGGCGATCCGCGCGACTTCCCGCACGGGAGTGTCCGCGCCGAGGTATTCCACCCGCCATCCGTTGCGGTGCAGCACGATCCCGAACGCGAGCAGCGCGAGGTCATGCTGATCCCCGGGCGCGCAGGCGAGGACCGCGGCTGGCCCGACGCCATGGCCCCATCCCCGCGCGAAGCTCATCAGGCGCCCGCGCAGCAGGTTGCTCGCGAAGTGCTCGGCCGCGATGCTCGTTATCCCCTGTGCCCAGAGCTCGCCGAGCTCGTGCAGGTAGGGCATGATCACGTCACGCAGCACGGTCTCGACGGTGTAGCGGGCGAACAGCCGGTCGAAGGCGGCCTGCGCGCCCGGCTCATCGAACTGGTCAAGGCAGCGCGCGAGCGCTCCCGCCGCATCGGCCAGCCCGTCCCGGCCGGCTGCGCTGGCGGCCGGCCCGCCTGGCCGGAGGGCCAGTTCCTCGGTCAGCGCGGCCTGCGCCGCCTCGGCCGCGGACAGGCCGCGCGCCAGGTGCGCCTGCATCCGGCGGACCCGGTCCTCGTCCGCCTGCGAGTACAGCCGGTAGCCGCCTGCTGACCGGACCGGGCGCAGTACCCCGTATCGCCGTTCCCACGCGCGCAGCACGTGGTCGCTCAGGCCGAGACGGCGGCTGAGCTCGCCGATCCGCAGCGCGGCCGGCGGCAGCTCGGGAGACATGAGGAACACTCTACGACCCCTCGACGCGGCCTTGACAATGCCTAATCGGGGTCATATGTTCTAACAGCGATTAGACAAACATTAGACAAAACGAGCGGCCCGCAGGCCAGCGGAGGCGAGCAGATCATGCAGTTTCGGGCCGGGCCAGGCCGGCGCGGGCGGCCAGCCGGGATGAGGTCATCCCGGACCGGGGTCACGCCGGCTCCCTGGGCTGGATGTCGGAGGGCGCCTGCCAGCGCGAGGACCCGGAGCTGTTCTTTCCGATCGCGTCCACCGGCCCGGCGCTGCCGCAGGTGAACGCGGCGAAGGCAGTCTGCGGCCGCTGCCCGGTGCGGCTGAACTGCCTGTCATATGCGCTGGAAACCAGCCAGGACGGCATCTGGGGCGGCACCACCAGCGACGAGCGCCTGGCCATGCGCCGGCCGCGGCGCCGCTGGCCGCCGGCCGCGGGCCGCCGGGCGGTCCTGGCCAGCCGGCCTTGGCCGGGTTCATCCTGACCTGGGCCGGGACCAGGCCGGCCACGGCGAGCACCTCGGTCGCCTAGCCGCCGGATTGCCTCCCGGCTGGGCCGCGCCCGCCGTCCTGGTAGCCACCGGTGAGCCGGATGCGGCGAGCCGGGCTAGGGTGGGCTGGTGAGCTGGGCCGGGGGCAATATCGCTCACCGGGCGCTGCTGGCCCTGCTGCTGCTGTCGCCGCTGGTCGTGATCCTGGACCGGCTCAACGCGGTCGGCGACCTGACGATGTTCGTGCTGGCCGGAGCGGCACTGGTGCCGCTGTCGTGGCTGATCGGCGAGGCGACCGACAACCTGGCCCGGCGTACCGGCCCCGGGATCGGCGGCTTCCTCAACGCGACGTTCGGCAACGCGCCGGAATTGATCATTGCGATCATCGCCGTCTCCGGCGGCCTGACCGAGATCGTCCGGGCGTCGCTGGTCGGCTCGATCGCCGGCAACCTCCTGCTCGTCCTCGGCTTCACGCTGCTCTTCGGGCAGGCCGGCGTCATCGATCGCCGGTCGGCCTACATCTCGCTCGGCCTGGTCGGTTTGACTACCGTGCTCGCGTTCGCCGCGGCCGCCCCGGGGTTCCACGGCAATTCGGAACGCCGCTCGCTGGCCGAGCTCGCCGTTCCGGTCGCCATCCTGCTGCTGATCGTCTGCGTGACCGTGACCCGGTACGCGCTGCGCCGGCACCGGCAGATGCTGAGATCCGCGGAGCCCGATAGCACCGGCTGGCCACTGCCGGCCGCGCTCGGCGTGCTCGCCGCCGCGACGGTCGCGACCGCCTTCGTCAGCGAGACGCTCGTCGGCACGCTGCAGGCGTTCGCGTACGCGGCGCACCTCTCCGAGTTCTTCGTCGCGGTCGTGATCATCGCGACCATCGGGAACGCGACCGAGCATGGCAGCGCGGTACTGCTGGCCCGGCGGGGCAGCGTCAAGCTGGCGGTCGAGATCCCGCTGGCCTCCAGCGCCCAGATCGCCGGCCTGGTAATCCCCCTGGTCGCCCTCATCTCGTGGGCCTTCACGCCGATTGCCCTCAGCTTCCGGCCGGTTGAGCTGGCCGCGATGGGGGGCGCGGCGATCCTCCCGGCGCTCGTCCTGCGAACCGGCCGGACCACCCGGCTGAGCGGAGCGATCCTGCTGGCCGCCTACGCGGTTCTTGTCGTTGCTGCCTATCTCGCCGGCGACCGCTGACGCTCTCGTACTGACGGCGCCCGCCGCGGCCGCGGCGTCAGCCGGCGGCGTCGTGCCGGGAGCCGCGCACTCAGCCGGATCGTAAGCCGCCCAGGCGCCAGCGCGATCCGGCCGATGGTCCCCGCTGCGGGGACTTCCGGCAGTATCCAGCGGTCAGCAGCCGGCCGCTGCCACCGGATGGACCGCGCTGTGCGCTAAGGCGCCTGGGCGGCGGTCACGCCAGGCACAAGCCCCGATTCATAACGGATGGCCGCTGGCTAGCGCAGTCCGCGGGCTTATCTTCCTGGCTCAGCATCCGTCGTAGTTCGTCCAGTTGGACGCACCGCCGGCCGCGATGGCGTTGTCGAATATCTGATCCTGGTAAGCAGCGCCGGCCACGCCGAACTCGCTGGCCGCGCCGCCGTAGGCTTCCCAGGTGCCGATCTGGAACTGGTAGGCACCGCCGCCGTTACCTGGTCCCCAGGCGTAGCTGCCGCCCTCTTCGGCGTTGCGGATGCAGGCCCCGAGCGCTGAATGGGCGGCATCCCCGCCGCCGGTGGACGGCGCCGGGGCCGGCGTCGGTGTCTGGGTCGGCGTCGGGCCGGCGCCGGGCTCGGCGGCGGGGACGGCGTCGCTGCCTGCTGCGCCTGCCGAGCCTGCTGGCGGGCCGCGCGGCGCTGCGCGAGCCGCGCGGCGGCGACCGCGGCGAGATGCTTCCGCCGGGCCGTGCGGGTCTCCAGGGACGCGACGGCCCGGTGCACGGACGTGGTCATCTGGTATCTGGTGAGGTCCGATGCGGCGTTAGTCACCGGAGCCGCGTCATGCTGTGGCCTGGCCGCCGCCGAGTTGCCGGGCAGGAACACGAAGGCCGCAGCCACGCCTGCGAGCGCTGCTGCGGCCATTGCTACCGCCCCGAGCCTGGTCACGGGGGCCTTGTGCTTGGCATGACGGGGTACTGCTGGCATCACGCTCCAGTCCGCGCGGCTCCGCGCTCACCTGGCGAGCTGGCGCCAGCTGGCGCCAGGCGGCACAGGGAAACGCCTGTCTCCCGGAACTTACTTGAACCGGCATGCAAGCCGTGGGTAAATCCGGAAATAAGGCACTGACCAGCGCAGACGCAGAGTCATGGTCCGTTGCCCACAGGCCGGCCCGGTCCTGCCGCCGCCGGGCGGGCTACTCCCGGTCCAGCCGCAGCCGCTCGATAACGGCCTCCGGGCTTTCCGCGGCGACCCGGATCATCGCCCGGACCGCGTCCACCAGGGCGACGCGCGGCACGTCGAGCTCGACCGCGGCCGTATCCGCCCACCGGGCGAGCTGACGGTATAGCTCGGGGCTCAGGTCCAGGGTGACCCGGACCGGCTTGGACCGGATCGCGGTCTGCCCGGCCGGCGGCGCACCGGTCCTGGTGCGCCGCCCGG
This sequence comes from uncultured Actinomycetes bacterium, assembly GCA_963786975.1. Lineage (GTDB taxonomy): Bacteria > Actinomycetota > Actinomycetes > Streptosporangiales > Streptosporangiaceae > Palsa-506. The sequence goes on from CAWBBE010000004.1 coordinate 491,326, forward strand.
CGGCGGCCGCCATCTGCGCTTTCCGCCGCTCCTGCTCCGTGGTCACGACGAGACCGGCCCGCGCCCGGAGGGCCGCTCGATCAGGTCCTGGGCCACCCGCCGCCACACGTCGCGGCCCATCTCGGGTATCGGCATGCCGAAGCTCTGCGCGTAGACCTCCAGCCTCGGCACGGCCGTCGGCAGCACGCCGTAGCCGAGGCCTTCCAGCGCCGCCCTGGCGTTGGCGGTGGAATTCGCCCGGGCGATGCAACGGTTCAGCAGCACCGCCGAGCGGCTCGGCGTCTCCCGCAGGTCGGCGACCTCGGTGATCTCGTCCCGCACCGGGGTGGTGCGGTTGATCTCGATCGGACTCGGCGCGCACGGGATCAGGATCTCGTCCACGTACCGCATCGCCGACCTGGCGATGCCCTCATGGTCCTCCAGTTGCGGCGCGTCGATAATCACCACGTCGTCCGCCTGGGCGATCTCCGGCACGCGGCGGTGCAGGCTGCGGGACGGCAGCGCGACGATCCGGAACGGGAACGCCGCCTGCGGCGGCAGCCCCGGGTACATGGCCGCAAGATCGGACCATTCCAGCGCGCTGCCGGAAGGGTCCGCGTCCACCAGGAGCACGGTGTGCCCGGCCTCGGCGAACACATGTGCCAGCCAGACCGCCGAAGTGGTCTTGCCCGTGCCCGGCTTGAGGTTGACCAGGGCGACGCTGAGAGCCGTCATTAGCGCAGTATTGCAGTGCGCACGGCCGGGCCACGACCACGGCCGGCGGCTGGCGGCCGGGCAGCGGGCCGGGCGGGCCGCTGCCCGCCCGGCGATGCATGAGTTGACCAGGGCCACGCTAAGCGTCCTCCAGCACGCAGAATTGCAGTACTACAGTATTGCAGTATTAGTCCCGACTACCGGCGGTAAACCGGCGTTTGCACAGGTTCTGAGCGCTTCGAGCGCAACCCGCAGGGCGCCACTGGCCAGGTTACGCACAGGCTGTGGACGGCTATGTGGAGTAAATCACAGCCGCGTAATTATGTCGGTTTCAGCGGTAGATCGTAGTCCTGCGTGCTCATCCTGCGCGTGTTCTTCACCATCTTCCGGGGCGGCCGTTAGCGCTGCCCGGCTAGCCGGCCGGGCCGTCCGGCCGGGCGCGGCGACTGGCGATCAGGCCCGGTCAGGTGCCGGCCAGGATCCGCAGCAGCATGACCCGCCGGGTGCGGGCGGCCGCGTCCAGCAGCGCCGCCAGCTCGTCCTCGCGCAGTTCCCCGGCCGCCTCGACCACGACGACGAGCGGCTCGCCGTCGGCGGCGGCTCGCTTGATCACCTGCCGGACCTGATCGGCCTCCCGGGCCAGCGCCTCCGGTGACAGCACGGACAACACCACCTCGCCTGCCGCAGGCGGCAGCAGCCTGCCCTCCGCGTCGGCGGGCAGCCGCTCGATCACCACCCGGCCGCTGGCGACGCTCAGCGGCGGATCCTCGCGAAGGTGACGGTCCACCGTGCTGTCCCGCGGTACCTGGAGGATCAGTTCGACATCGTCAGCCATCGCTGGAGCATAACCCCGGGTCCGTGCGGCGGCCGGCGGCAGCACGGCCGGCCCGCCGCGGCGCCGGCCTGGCCCGGCCGGCCGTGACCGGAGGCACCGGCCCGGGAAGCCCGTTTCAAATCTGGTCTCAGACACGCCAGCAGGGCACACTGACAGATGGCCGGCAGCGAGCCGGGCCAGGCTGGCGCGGACGGGCTGAGGTGGCCATGACTACGGACCTGCAGTACAAGATGATCATGGCGCTCAGCGCGGCTGACCTCGGCAGTCCCATCTGCGAGCAGGCTGCCGCCATCTGCGCGGAGATCGCTGACCAGCACTGCGCGCAGCTGCACGTCACGATGACCGCGCCGGTCATCGCCATCGGCCAGGGCGGCGCGGGCCGCCCCGGCCATCGGCCAGCGGCCGATGGCCGGGCCAGCCGTCCCGGGGGGTCATGATGACGCAGCCAACCGCGCCCATGCAGCCGACGGTCGACGTGCGCCGTCACGATGACCGGTTCAAGACCAGGCTCGGCTGGCTGGACTCCAAGCACTCGTTCTCGTTTTCCCGGCACTATGACCCGGGCAATACGCACCACGGCTTGCTGCTCGTCAACAACGACGACATCGTCACGCCGGGGACCGGGTTCGAGACACATCCGCATCAGGACATGGAGATCGTCACCTGGGTGCTGCAGGGATCCCTCGTGCACCAGGACTCGACCGGGCACTCCGGGCTCATCTACCCGGGCCTGGCGCAGCGGATGAGCGCCGGCACCGGGATCCTGCACTCGGAGAAGAACGACTCCTGGCGGCTGCAGGGCGGCGCGCAGCACGCCGAGCCGGTGCATTTCATCCAGATGTGGGTGGTGCCCGACGAGAACTCCATCACCCCCGGCTATCAGCAGGTCGAGATCGACGACGAGCTGCTGCGCGGCGGGCTGGTGCCGGTCGCGTCCGGCATGCCCGGGCACGACGGCGGCTCAGCGATCCGGATCAAGAACAAGTACGCGGCGCTGTATGCCGCCCGGCTGCGCCCCGGCGACGCCGTCGAGCTGCCGGAGGCACCGTTCCTGCACCTGTTCATCGCCCGTGGCTCGGTCCAGCTGGAGGGCGCCGGCCTGCTCGGCGAGGGGGACGCGGTACGGTTCACCGCCACCGGCGGGCAGCGGGTGACGGCCAGCGAGCCCGCCGAGGTGCTGGTGTGGGAAATGCACGCGACCGTCAGCGGCTGGTAAGCCGTCCCGGCGCCATCACCCCAGCACGCGCGGCCGGCCGGATCCCGGCGGAATCGTTTCGGCCGCCCGCGGGTCTAATCCTGGTGTGGCCGGCCCCGGAACGAGCAATGACGGCGCCCGGACGATCCGGGGCGGCGGAAAGCCGTTGCGTCCCGGCCGCTGCCGCGGCCGGTGCTGCCTTCGACGGGGCCGGCTGGCCGCAAGCGCCGAAAGGACTGACATGCTCAGGTTCAGGAACCAGAACTCCGCGGCCTCCCGGCCGGCACCTGCTCCCCCGCTGCCGGGCGACGGCCCGGCGGGCACCGAGCGCGCGACCTTCGCGGCCGGATGCTTCTGGGGCGTGGAGGCGGCCTTCCGCCAGATCGACGGAGTGCGCCAGACCGCGGCCGGCTACACCGGCGGGCACACCGGGCACCCGACCTACCGGCAGGTCTGCGGCCACCGCACCGGCCACGCCGAGTCCGTGGAAGTGTGGTTCGACCCGGCCAGGGTCAGCTACGCCCAGCTGCTGGACGCCTTCTGGCGCATGCACAACCCCACCACCAGGAACCGCCAGGGGCTGGACTTCGGCCGCCAGTACCGGTCAGCGATCTTCTTCCACAGCCCCGGGCAGGAAGCCATCGCGCTTGCCTCGCGCGAAGCCGAGCAGGGAAAGCTGGCCAGGCCGATCGTCACCGAGATCACCCCGGCGTCCGCCTTCTACCGCGCCGAGGAGCACCACCAGCGCTACCTGGAAAAGCACGGCCAGGCCAGCTGCGCGGCCACCGTCCGCCAGCAGGCCGGCCATCACGGCTCGCGATGAGCAGGCGGCCGGGTCAGTACATCCAGGGCAATCTCAGGGCATGGCCGGCGGTCACCGGCCGGGCCGCGCCAGCCGCTGGCTGATGCGCGCTCGCCCCGGCATGATGCCCCGGCAGTGCCGTCGCCGCGGCGCCGGCCGCGCCCGCCGCCAGCGCCAGGACGAGAGTGCCGCGCGTCGCCCAGCCGCGCACCGTCCAGGTAAAGGGCGGACGGGGAGCGCGGTGCGATCCGGCGGCCCGCGTGCTGACGTGCGGTAACCAATTGTGAGTCTTCATCGTGCAGGTCCCCTCATCGGTTGCATTGCAAGTTGCAATGCAAGCAGAGCCTTCAGGAGGGAGAAACTACACCAGGATCCATCCCGGGATGTGACATTCGGATCGATCCGGGCGGCGTCCTGCCCGGCATGAGCCTAGGCACCGATTCTCCGCCACGGGCAGCTTCCACCAAATCCCGGTAGCAACGGGCACCTCGCTAGTCATGCCGCGCAACGCCAGCCTGTACAGCACCAATTGTCACTCACCATTACCGGCCATCGGCAGGCCCCGGTCATTGCGTAAATGCGCTATTCTATACAGAATTGCAGGCCGGTGAGCGGAATCATGAAAGGTGCGATGCAAATTTCATTGCATTACTTGCAAACGGAGGAGCGTGATCATTTTCCCATTCTGACTATTTCCCTTAGGATTCGAGTTAGAACTGCCCACAACGGGTATTAACGCGGCGGATGTTTCGCTTATCTCCTGCACGCACCAGCTGCGACCTTGTCCACAGGCGGTAGAAGATGCAAGGCGATCATGGAATTCCGGGCGCTCGGTCCGATTGAGCTTTGGTCGGCCGGGCAGCAACAGGATCTCGGCTCGGCCAGGGCGCGAGGCGTCCTGGCCATCCTCATGCTGACGCCGCGCACGATAGTGCCGGCTGATGCCCTCATTGACCGGCTCTGGGATACCCGGCCGCCGCCGAAGGCCCGGGAGAGTCTGTCGGTCTACGTCACCCGGCTCCGGGCATCGCTCCGGCAGGCCGCCGGCGATGGCATCCGGCTGGTGGGACGCGCGCGAGGCTACGTGCTTGACGTCGATCCCGAGTCGGTCGACCTGCATCAGTTCCGCCGGCTGCGACGGCAGGCGGAGGCACTGATTGCCAGCGGTGACTACGGTCATGCGGCCGCGATGCTGCACGAGGCGGACGGGCTCTGGCGCGGCCAGGCGCTAGCCGGGATCCGCGGCGACTGGGTGGCGCGGATGCGGGACAGCCTCGAAGAGGAGCGCCGGGCGGCCATCCTGCAGCGGGTCGAATGCGAGCTGGAGCTTGGCCGGCATGCCGACCTGATAGGTGAGCTCCGGCAGCTGCTGGCTCAGTACCCGCTGGATGAGACCTTCACCGCGCACCAGATGGCGGCTCTTTACTGGAACGGCAGGCCGGGTGACGCACTTAGCCTCTACCGGGAAACCCGCGGCCGCCTTATCGACGAGCAAGGCACCGAGCCCGGGCCGGTGCTGTCCGAGCTGCATCAGCGCATCCTGCGCCGGGATCCGCAGCTTGCCGTCAGGATCGCCGACCAGGGCCCTGGCCGGCTGCCCCGGCCGGACACCCTGCCGCCCGAGCCGGTGCCGTTCGCGGGCCGCAGCGAGGAACTCGGGCTGCTCACCGGCGAGCACGGCGACACCCCCCGGATCAGCGTGATCGAGGGCATGCCCGGGGTGGGAAAGACCGCGCTGGCGGTGCATGCCGCCCGCGTTGTCTCCGGGCAGTACCCGGACGGGGTGCTCTACCTCAACCTGCACACCGGCGACCCCGGGAGTCCCTCGCTCGACCCGGCCGAGGCGCTGCACCGGCTGCTCCGGATGCTGACCGTGCCGGCCACCCAGATACCTGCCACCGTCGGCGAGCGCGCCGCGCTGTGGCGAGCCCAGCTGAGCCGCCGTCGCGTCGTGGTGATCCTCGACAACGCGGCCAGGCATGATCAGATCCGCCCGCTGCTGCCGATGGCAGGCCGGTGCCTGATCCTGATTACCACCCGGCGCAGGCTCCCCGACCTGGCCGGCGCCCGCACGCTGACCCTCGACGTGCTGTCCGTCGAGGACGCGATCACGCTGTTCCGGCGGGTCGCGGGGCGGGGCAGGGCCCAGGACGAGGATGCGGTCGCCGTGGCCGTGGGACTGTGCGGGCGCTTGCCGCTCGCCATCCAGCTCACCGCCAGCAGGCTCGCCCAGGACTGCCCGCCCAGGCTCGCCGACCTGATCGGGGAGCTGTCGCAGCCGCCCGCCCAGCTTGGCGGCGCAGGCGCGGCCAGCCCGGAGGTGATGTCCGCCTTCGACTTGTCCTACCGCGCGCTGGAACCCGACCACCAGCAGTTCTTCCGGCGGCTGGGGGTGAGCCCGTGCGCTCATGTCAGCCTGCCAGCCGCCGCGGCGTTAGGCGGCTGCACTCTCGCCGAGGCCGAAAAGGCCCTGGCTGCCCTGCTCGATCATCACCTGCTGGCCCGGGCCGGAGCCGACCAGTTCCGTTTCCACGACCTCATCCGCGGATACGCGGCGGTGCGCGCCGCGCATGATGACCCCGGGCCCGAGCGGCGGCAGGCAGTCGCCCGGCTGCTTGACTACTACCTGCACACCGCCGATCAGGCTGACCGGGTACTTTATCCGGGCCGGCGGCGGATGCCCGTGTCGGTGGCCCACCCGCCGGCCGCCAGTCCGGCATTGGGCACGCCGGAAGACGCGGCCGGCTGGCTGGACTCGGAATGGCGCAACATCCTGCAGGCCGCGCAATACGCGGGCAGGCACGAATGGAAGCGGAAATGCGCCGATCTCACCCACGTGCTGGCCGAGTTCGTGGAGATCAGGGCGTACTGGGAGGAGGCGATCGCGTCCCACACGCTGGCCCTGCAGGCCTGCCGTGACGTCACCGATCCGGCCAGGATCGCGCAGGCCTCCCTTGAGCTCAGCGTGGTGAGCCAGCAGACGGGCCGGCACGAGGCGACGCTTCCGCTGGCCGAGGACGCGGCGGCCATCTACCGGTCGCTGGCCGACCGGCGAGGCGAAGCCGAGGCCCTCGACCAGGTAGGCATGGCGCACCAGCGCGCGGCCCGTTCCCGTGAGGCGCTCGCCTATTTCCACGAGGCGAGGATCCTGTACCACGACGCCGCGGACCAGCGCGGCGTGGCCAGCACGCTGAGTCATTCCGGGATCGCCTGCTGGCACCTCGGGCGCTATCCCGAAGCGATGGATCACCTCCGGGCAGCGCTTTCGCTCTACCGTGAAGTTGGCGACCGGCGCGGCGAGGCCAAGACGCTGAACAACCTGGGCAGAATGCAATTGTATTGCGGATACCACCGGGACGCGCTCGAAGGCTACCAGCAGTCACTCGAAATATTCAGGGAGATAGGCGGCGCGCAGAACGAGGCGATCCTGTATCATAATATCGGCGGCGTGCACCATTACAAGGGCAGTTACGAGAAAGGTCTTGCTGCTTTCCGGCGGGCGCTAGCCATATACCGTGATATCGGAGACCTGCCGAATGAGGCCGACGTGCTCAATGATATTGGCGCTATTTACCAGAGCGCGGAGTGCCACGATGAGGCGCTGATTCATCACCAGCAGGCGAGATCAATCGCCGAGGAGATCGGGAACCTGTCCCAGCAGGTGATCGCACTTCGCCGGATAGCCGACGTGCGCCGCGGATCCGGCCAGCACGGCGAGGCTTTTGATCATTACCATACCGCTCTCCGGATGGCCAGGGAGATCGGTGACCCATACGAGGAAGCCAAGATCCTCGAGGGCATCGCGGAATCGACGCTCAACACTCAGCGGCCCTATGCCGCGCGGATCGTATTCCGCCAGGCGCTGGATATCTTCGAACGGCTCGGCGTGCCAGAGGCGGAGTCGGCGCGGATCCGCATAGAGACCATGAGCCCCGTCGCGGACCGCCGCATCTCCTAGCCCCGAGCGCACCCGGCGCGCGTGCGGCCGGCCTGCAAGGTAGCCGTCAAGCCGAGTGCAATACGGGCGTCCGGGCTGGCAGCGCACGCTTGTGCTGCAGTCTCCGGTGACGGAAAGTCGCCGGCCGAGATGCCCGGAAAGGCGGCTGAAATGCGGAAGCGGACGCGCAGGCTGTTCGGCCTGCAGGCAGCGCGGGGACCGGCGGTGCGGAGTCAGCAGGCTGGCGCGAGGGCCAGCACGGCCGGCTGGGGCCGGCGCAAGGCCGCGCCCGGGCCGGCCCGGCATCCGGGCAACTGCCCTGGTGCGCACCGGCCATGACGACATCGACGAGACGCGTGCGGAGCCGCACTACCCGGAGGTCTGCATGGACCTGAATCAGAGCCGGGTCACGCTCGGGGCCGGCTGGCGAATTCCCGGCCGCGGCCGGGCCCGCCGCCGGGCCGGCGACCAGGCGCAGGGCGAGGATTCCCCGGTGTTCCCGGCTTTCCGGGCTTGCCCGCTGGCGGCGGACGCAACCGGGACCGGCTTCGCCGCCGGGCTGGGTGTGCTGCCAGGCCGGCCGCTCGCGGGCGATGACTCGTTCGCCCTGGACAGCCTGCTGGCTAGCGCCGAGCGGTTCATCACGCTGTTCCACAGCGAGAATCGCGCGGGCCCGCCGGACCGGCGGCTGCGGCACGTGCGCCGCGAGATCGAGACGGCGGGCAGCTACTGGCATACCCCGGCTGAGCTGGCCTTCGGCGCACGCGTCGCCTGGCGGAACAGCTCGCGGTGCATCGGCCGGCTGTACTGGCAGAGCCTGCGGGTTCGCGACCGCCGCGAGGTCACCACGGCACCGGACATCGCCGCCGAGTCGGTCGCGCACCTGCGTGCGGCAACGAACAGCGGCCGGATCCGGCCAGTGATCACCGTATTCGCGCCGGATGCGCCGGGCCGGCCAGGCCCGAGGATCCTCAACTCGCAGCTCATCCGGTATGCGGGTTACCGGAGCGCCGCGGGCGCCAGCACCGGCGACCCGGCCAACGCGGACGTCACCCGCCTGGCCCGGGACCTCGGCTGGCCAGGCGGCCGCGGCCGGCCGGTTCGACATCCTCCCGCTGCTCGTGCAGGACGCCGATGGGATTGTCTCGCTGCACGAGCTGCCCGCCGACGCGGTCCTGGAGGTCATGATCGGGCATCCGGAGTTCGGCTGGTTCGGCGATCTCGGGCTGCGGTGGCATGCCGTGCCGGTGATCAGCGACATGTACCTGGACGTCGGCGGCATCCGTTACCCCGCCGCGCCATTCAACGGCTGGTACATGTGCACCGAGATCGGCTCGCGCGACCTCGGCGACACCGGCCGCTACGACCAGCTGCCGGTGATCGCCAGGCAGATGGGCCTGTCCATGGCCAGCGACCGGACCCTGTGGAGAGACAAGGCAATGACCGAGCTCAACCTCGCGGTCCTGCATTCGTTCAGCGCCGCCGGGGTAACGATCTCCGATCATCACACCGAGTCGGTCCGCTTCCTCCAGCACATCGAGCGGGAAGAGCGGCAGGGCCGGGCCTGCCCGGCGGACTGGACCTGGATCGTGCCGCCGGCCGCGTCGTCCGCGACCGCGGTCTTCCACCGCTATTACCAGGATTTCGACCAGGCGCCGAACTTCTACCGGCACCCGCCGCACGCCATGCTGAAGCCGCCCTGACCGGCCGCCGGCCGCGCCGGTGCCGGGTCAGGGAATTCCGCTCACGTGCCGCTGCCAACCCGCTTGCGGCCGGCCAGCAGTGCGTCATCGAAGTGAATATGCTCGCGGGCAATCCCGGCCTTCGTGAGCACGCGGACGGTCTCGCGCACCATGGAAGGCGGCCCGGCAATGTAGGCTTCGCAATCCCGGTGCGGCAGGTAGCGCGCGGCGACCCTGCCGACATTGCCCTGCATGCCCTCGAATGCGGGGTCATCGGAGGTCACCGGCGTCAGCTGGAAACCAGGATAGGCGTCTGACAACCGCCACAGGTCGCGGAGGTCGTAGAGCTCCTCGCGGCGCCGTGCGCCATAGAACATGAAGATCCGACGGGAGTCCGCTGCGGCTGACTCCTTGACTGCCTGCTCTGCGATTGCCTTAAGGGGAGACAGGCCAGTCCCGCCGGCGATGCAGAGCAGGTCACGGTGCCCGGCCGCGCCCAACGTCATCGTGCCCAGTGCCGGACCCAGGATGATCTCATCCCCGGGCCGGGTGTAATGCACGAGCGCGTTGCTCACCCATCCGCCGGGGACGGCCTTGACGTGCAGGCGGATGAGCCCGTCCTCGCGGGGACGGCAGGCGATCGAGTACGGCCGCCAGACGTGCGGCCAGCGCGGCGTCTGCACGGTCAGATGCTGGCCAGCCTCATACCGAAGCGGCTCCTCAGGCGCTACGGTGAGCACGGCTACGCCATGATCATGCTTCTCGTGCTGCACCACTTCGGCCGGCCAGTACGGCGGCGCGGCGGCGCCGTGTTCCTCAGCGGCCCTGATCATCAGTGCGGACGCTGCGGTGTAGGCCTGCACCCACGCCTCCTCTGCGGCAGGGGTGAAATCATCGCCGGCGAACGCACGCAACGTTGCGACCAGCGCTGCCCCGACCGTCTCGTACATCGCGGGCTCAACTGAGTACTTGCGGTGATCGCGTCCGAGCTGCGTAAGGTAGCTCGCCAGTTCCTCGGGACTGCTCAGGCTCTCAACGATCCGGCCGAGTGCGTGGAACAGTCGGTCACGCTGCTCATCCATGGCCGGCGGGAAGAGTTCCCTGAGTTCAGGACTGCGCACGAACAGCCGGGCGTAGAAATAGGCAGCGGCGTCATCTCCGGCATCCGCGACGCTGGCAAAGGTATGCCGGATCGCCGCAATGGCCGGGTCTGGTGACGGGCTCGGCGCTTCGGCTGATGCGCCCCGCGGCGTTGACTCGTCCGGCCGTGGTAACTCGCTCGCTGGCTCATCAGCTTCGCCCGTACTGTCCGGCAGGTTCTGCAGGCCGTCTCGGACCCTGGCGAGCACATCGACGTCTTTACGCCAGGATCGCAGCCGCCACCAGGCCAGCTGGCGATGCGTCTTGGGTGCATCGCCGCCCTCAGGCGGGGCGATCGTGCCCATAGCGGTTAGATCGGAGCGGCGTGCCATGACTGGTATCTCTTCTCATCAGCGGAGGCAGGCTAACGACGAGGCCGGGGCAGCGCCGGCGACCCACGCGATCGGGCGCCGCGGCGCCCGGGGCCGCGATCCGGGGATCTCGCATCTCGGCCAGCAGCGGCCCACTCGGCGTCCAGGCGGACAGCCAGCGTCTCCGACCGACCCCCCATGTGATTCCCTCCGGCCGCCGGTAGCCAGCCAGCTCGTTGCACTGTGCACCTTGCAAGTCGCGCCTGATGACAGGATAGCTATCCACCAGACGGCTTCCCGGGGTATTCCGCTATCGAGAAAGTTTTGGGCGCATAAAGCAATTGATAGCCATATTGTCCGCTGTTATTACGCAACGTCAGGTCGCTGGCTTCCGAGCAGCGCGCGGCGGCCGTGACCTTATTAAGCTCGAATACACGATGGGGGCGCTGGCGCCCTCGAAGACGAAGTCGCGATCGGGCCGCTCGCGGTCAGGACCGGCGCTGGCGGGTGACCTGCCGCAAACAGGCCCGGGCCGGCCATGCTCAGATGTCGATGCGCCCCTGGCCCGCGCGCAGCACCGCGGCGAATCTCTGCACATCGTCCTGGGACAGTGATCGCCGCCACTCGCTGACGAAACCTCGCATGACGACGCCCCCCGAATAGGGCTCAACTGAGGTCAGTACGACATCGCTGGGCAGCGAGGACAGGGACACGTGGCGGCCGGGCAGCCGCAGCCGCAGGCGACGGCTGCCGATGCGCAGGGCGCGTGGCCGCAGCAGGATCGACCGTCCTTCGCCGGCCGCGTCGATTTCCACGCGCGCCCATGGCGCTCTGCCCGCAAGACCGATATGCGGGCCGGTAGCGTCGATAGCCAGGTCGAATCGCGGCTCCGCGGCAGCCAGCCAGCTCGACGCGAACGATGCGGGGATGCGCACCTCCCACCGCACCGGCGCGGCGATGAGCGCCGGCGCGGCGCCTGGCCAGAGGTGAACGTTCCGGGCCTGGATCTCCGCACGCTCCAGCCGGCCACCTGCCCATTCGATGTCGCGTGCGGCGATGCGGACCTCGCCGTACTGGCCCATCGACCGGGCGACGTCCGTGCCGTCGACCGAGATGTCGTCGAGAATCATCGTCAGGTCGTGCCCGTTGACCCGGAACGTCCTGTTCTTGCCGATCAGCCGGGCACGGACGGCGTCAACGATCGCGCCGAAGGGGTCCCCGGGCAGCGTTTGCGGAATGGGCATGCCGATCAGTGCCCCGGCGGACTTGGACAAGGAGAGAAGTTCCGTCCAGGTGCGCTTCCACTCGTCCGGCCACCAGCGATCGGACGGTGTTGACGCCGACATGGGCACATGCTGGCACATGCGCCAGGTCCGGGCAACGGGCCAGTGGGCTCAGCCCGCCGATTCAGGCGGCCGGCCGTGAACTTGCGCGTTCACGAGCCGGGCGATGAGGCCAGGCTGCTGCCTGCGGCCGGCGCGGAGATTTCGCAGCCGCCAGCAGAGCTGATGGCCATCTTCGGGACGAGCAGCTGCTCGACGGTTTCAGTCTCGCCCGCGGCATCGGGCTCGCTGCGCGGACGGGACGAGCCGGATCACCAGCTCGGCCCAGGCGCTCTCCAGCTCGTGGCACGCGCCCGGGTGGAAACGACCGGCCCGCCTGAGCCCGCACGGCCGAGACGACGTCCGGGTGGCCATGTCCCAGTAGCAGCGCTCCGTGACCCATCACGTAGCAGATGAGCTCATGGCCGTCGAGATCCCATTTGCGGGCTCCCTCGGCCCGCGCCACCGCGAGCGGAAACGGCTGATCTTGACGCCTGGGAAGAGCATCTTCCCGGCCAACAGTGAGCAAACTCACGGAGTACCCGGATCCCGGCAAAGCAGGTCCTCGGCGAGGCCGTCCGGGAGTGCCCGATCGCCGTCGGACACCCGCCCTGATGTGCGGAGGAGCATCATCCCGGCCGGTGCGCTGATGCTGCCCCAGCCGGCCCGCGCGCCGCCCCGGCCGCCGCCCGCCAGCCGGGGCCGAGGCTGGCTACCGGACCGCCCTGGCTATAACGTGAAGACAACGGCGCACGAGATGCGCGATGGGAACGGTGACGCAGCCTTGTTCGTGGTAATGGTCGCGACCGAATGCGCGCCGGTCGCGCAGGCGGGCGGGCTGGGAGAGGTCATCTTCGGGCTGAGCCGGGAGGTGGAGCTGCGGGGCCATGCGGTCGAGATTATTTTACCGAAATACGACTGCATGAACTACGAGCAGATCTTCGGGCTATCGGTCACCGCCCAGGATCTGTGGGTGCCTTGGTACAGTGGGTTCGTGCACTGCACGGTGTGGTTCGGCTTCGTGCACGGGAGGAAGTGCTTCTTCATCGAGCCGCACTCACCGGACCAGTTCTTCGACCGGGGCCACTTGTACGGCTCGCCTGACGACGTGCTCAGGTTTGCCTTCTTCTCGAAGGCGGCCCTGGAATTCATGTTGCAGTCTGGCAAACGACCCGACGTAATCCACTGTCACGACTGGCAGACGGCGCTAGTGCCAGTGCTGCTCTACGAGATCTACCAGCACATTGGCATGCACAACCAGCGGGTATGCTATACCATCCATAATTTCGGGCACCAGGGCATCTGCGGCGAGCAGGTTTTGTGGGCGACGGGCCTCGCCCGGCCCGCGCATTTCTTCGATTATGATCGGCTGAGCGACAACTTCAATCACGGTGCGATTAACCTGATGAAAGGCGGCATCGTTTACTCGAACTTCGTCACAACGGTGTCGCCGGAGCATTGCAGGGAGGCAACGTATACTGATCAGGGAATGGGGCTGGGGCACACCCTGTACATCCACCGCGGCAAGTTTGGCGGCGTCCTCAATGGCATCGACTACGACGTCTGGAACCCGGAGACGGACATCCTTATTTCGTCGAACTACGCGGTCGGCAGCGTAGACCGGAAATATGCGAACAAGGATGCCCTGCGGGATCGACTGCTGTTACGGAAGGATTACAAGCCGATAGTCGCTTACATCGGCCGCGTGGACCGCCAGAAAGGGGTCCATCTCATCCGTCACGCCATTTTCTACACATTGGCCCAGGGCGGGCAGTTTATCTTGCTGGGCTCTTGTCCCGAACCAGCCGTCAACGATCAGTTCTGGCATTTGAAGCACCATCTGAATGATAGCCCGGACTGCCATCTGGAAATCGGGTTCGACGTAGGCCTGGCCCATCTGATCTACGCCGGCGCCGACATGGTGGTGATGCCCAGCCTATTCGAGCCGTGCGGCCTGACCCAGCTGACGGCCCTCAAGTACGGCACCGTCCCCATCGTGCGTGCCGTCGGTGGCCTGGTGGATACGGTCTTCGATCGCGATTATTCCGCGTGCCGCCCGGAAGACCGGAACGGCTACATGTTCCACCAGCTCGACAACCCGGCGCTGGAGTCCGCGATGAAGCGGGCCATGGGGCTCTGGTACTCGTACCCAGGCGACTTCCGCCAGCTCATGCAGAACGGAATGCAGCAGGATCACTCCTGGGGCGGGCCGGGCCAGCACTACGTGAACATCTATGACAACATCCGCAATAGGTAGGCGGAAAACGCATTAAGACAATGGAGCAGGGCAATGAGTGAGATCGCTGAGTATATCGACGGCCTGCCGAACGTCTGCGGCTCGGAGCAACTTATCGATGAGGCGATCCGGGCTCGGGGTGCTGATCCCGTCTTCCGGCCGCCGGGGGAAACCGGGTTCGCCGATGTGCATAGTGCTTTCGCCACCGCCCTGCACATGCACCAGCCGCTCATTCCGGCAGGCGGCCCTGACCTGCACACGGCGCCGATAATCGGCAACTTGCAGTGGATGATGGAAAATCCCAGCATCGGTGATAACCATAACGCCCCGGTATTTCTCAGCTGCTACAAGCGGATGGGCGAGTTCGTGCCCGCGTTGCTCGGCGAGGGGCTGGAGCCCAGGGTAATGCTCGAATACTCGGGTACGCTGCTGCACGGCCTGCGCCAGATGGGCGCCCACGACGTGCTTGACGCGCTGGCCCACATCACGACAGACGCGCGCAGCCGGCGGGCGGCGGAATGGCTGGGCTGCCCTTGGGGGCATGCCGTGGCGCCGTCTACCCCGGTACAGGACTACCGGCTGCACGTGCGGGCCTGGCAGCACCATTTCGCCGCGCTCTTCGGCCTGGAGGCGCTCGGCCGGGTCCGCGGGTTCTCCCCCTCGGAGATGGCCCTGCCCAACCACCCCGATGTCGCCTACGAATTCGTTAAGACCCTGACCGACTGCGGCTACCAGTGGGTGCTGGTCCAGGAGCACACGGTAGAGCAGCCCGATGGGCGCGGGCTCCAGCATCCGCACCTGCCTCGCCGCCTGGTCTGCGCCAGCTCCCGGGGTGACGTGGCCAGTATCACGGCCGTGGTCAAGACCCAGGGCAGCGACACGAAGCTGGTCGCCCAGATGCAGCCTTACTACGAGGCCAAGGGCCTTTCGCGGCAGGACCTGGCCGGCCGCCAGGTACCGCCGCTAGTTACCCAGATTGCGGACGGGGAAAACGGCGGGGTGATGATGAACGAATTCCCGCCTAAGTATTTCGACGTGATCCGGGAATGCTCGGGTACCCAGACCCCGGCGATGAACGTCACCGACTACCTTGAACGGCTCCATTCGGCCGGCGTCGGCCCCGAGGATCTTCCCGTGATCCAGCCTCTGTTCCAGTCCAGGATCTGGGACCGGATGGCCCCCGGCGACGGGCCGGACCGGCTGTTCGACGTGATCAAGCAGCTGCAGGGCGAGGACGGACGGTTCAACATGGAGGGCGGCAGCTGGACCAGCGATATCTCCTGGGTGCGCGGCTATGACCGGGTGCTGGCCCCGATGGACGAAGCCAGCTCGCTGTTCCACGCGCGCGTCCTGGCCAACGGCGTTCCCGCTGATGACCCCCGCTACCGGAACGCCCTTTTCCACCTGCTCACCGCCGAGACCAGTTGTTACCGCTACTGGGGCGAGGGCATCTGGACCGACTACGGCACCGAGCTGGCCCGGCGCACCATCGACATCGTGACCCACGACCTGTAGCTGCCAAGGAGTCCCGATGGCCGACGTGTCCTTCGCTTTGGTCCTCAACTTGCATCAGCCCGCTTACAACCTTGAGGACCTCCTCGATCGCCGCGATTGGGAGGCCAGGGAGATTTTGTGGGCGATGGACCGCATCCCCCGATCGCTGTGGGCCTACGAGGACGTCGGCCGGGTGCACCTCTCGCTTTCCGGCACCCTGCTGGAGACCCTGGCCAGTCCGCAATTTCAGCGCCGGGTCTATGGCATCGTCGACTGCGGATCCCTGCTGTGGTATCTGCAGAACACCAAGATCATCCAGATCCTGGGCACCGGCTATTACCATCCCGTGCTCCCCCTCATCCCCCGGGCCGACTGTGACGAGCAGCTCGAGCGCTGGCTGGGAATCGGCCGGCACCTTTTTTCCCGAACCGGCTTCCCCGGGTTCTGGCCCCCGGAGATGGGCTTCTGCGCGGAGCTCATCCCCACTCTCAGCCGCCGCGGCTACCGCTACGTGCTCGTCGACAGCGAGCACGTCGAAGCGGTCACCCCGATGGGCTGGCATGAGCTCCGCTACCGTCCGCATGTAGCACGGTTCGGCGGCGAGGAAATCATCGTCGTGGTGCGGGACCGGGAACTCTCTAATGCCCAGGAGGCGGGGATGGAGGCCGGCTGGTTCATTCACGAGGTGTCCGCGCGGACGAAACACTGCGACTTCCCGCCCCTGGTGACCACCTGCACCGATGGCGATAACGGCGGCTGGTTCCGCAACGGCTCGGCGGAAGCTAACTTCTGGAACTTCTTCTACGAGAACCTGCTGCAGCGGGTACGCGACAACCAGAGCGACGGCATCCGTCCCTGCTTCATCGACGATTACCTCGACCGCCACGGCGCGCACGGTGAGGTAACCGTGCGCCCCGGCGCGTGGAACACCGGCTGGCACCACGGCTCCGGCTTTACTCAGTGGATCGGGTCGCCGGCCCAGCAGAAGGCCCTGACCCGGCTGGACGAGATCAGCCAGGCCATCTACGCGGCCCGGCGCAACGCCACCGGCATCTCGGTCCGCGATCCCGACGTGTACTGGCTGCTCGAGCAGGCCCACTGGCGGGTCCTGCGCGCCGAGACCAGCTGCAACTTCTTCTGGGGCGACGCCTGGCTGGAGCGCTGCCACCACGATCTCGATCAGGCCACTTACTTCCTGGAGCAAGCAGGATCGCGGTTGACCTGATCTCACCCTGGCTTACCCCGCAGGCACGGCGTGCCGTGCGGCGCCGGCCTGCCCCGCTGCCGCTCTGTCACCGGCCAGCGGTGCCGAGCGCCGCCGCGATCTGCTGGACGGCCGTTTCCTCGGCGGGGCTCACGCTTTGCCCTTCCTCCCGGTGCGCGGCCGCGACCTTGCCCGCAAGCGCCAGCACGAAGCGCCGGTAGCCATCGACTTCGACGGTCGTGGCCTTCGCCTCGACCAGCGCTACCGCCTCGCGCAGCTGCCCGAGTCCGCTGTCCCTGAGTTCCTCGGCAGAGTGATATCTCGTGTGGTCCAGCTCGGGCTTCGCCGCCACGATCTCATCCAGCAGCTCGCTTTCGCCGTGCTGGGCGCGCGCCTCGGCGTACGCCTTCGACATCGCTATCGACTCGCGGATCATCCCCCCGCGGGCCGCCGTGATCACGATCATCCCGGCGGTCGGCGGCCCTTCGAGCACCGTCTTCCATTCCTCCGGCGAAAACGCGGCTCTCGTTGTCATGCCATGCTCCTGTCCTCGTGCGCGGCAAATACGGACTGGTGACCGAGCGGCCACCAGACGCACCACAGCGATGTCCCCGGCCGGGGCCCGCCCGACACCCGGTCAAGGCGGCCGATCCGGACTCCGGGCGCCGGCGGCAAGCCCGGCGCGTGCCACACTGAGCCTGGACGATCTTGGAGTTGCGCATGCCGACAATCTCATTCAATGGCGTGCTGATCATTGCCGTGATCGCCGTCCTAGTCCCGGTCGTGCTCGGCTTGCTGCCCATGATCCCGCTGCCCGGCGCAGTGCTCGAGGTCATCGCCGGGATCGTGGTCGGGCCGTCGGTGCTGGGCTGGGTGCATATCGACGCCCCGGTCGAGGTGCTGAGCGATCTTGGCCTGGGGATGCTGCTGTTCCTGGCCGGCCTGGAGATCGACGTCCAGCGGCTGCGGGGGCCGCTGGGGCGGCTGGCCGGCTGGGCATTCGGGGGTTCGGCGGTACTCGGCCTCGGGTGCGCCTATGTGCTGAGCCTGGCCGGGCTGGCCAGGCAGCCGCTATTCCTGGCGATCGTGCTGATGTCGACGTCGGCCGGGCTGCTGCTGCCATTGCTGAAGGACGCGGCCGAGGAGGATACCCGTTTCGGGCAGCTCGTGATGACCGCTGCCGCACTAGCGGAGGTCGGGCCGATCATGCTGCTGTCCCTGTTCTTCTCCGCGGCGTCGAAGACGTCGGCGGCCAGGGTGGCCTCGCTCGCGATCTTTATCGCGCTGCTGGCCGTGATCGGGCTGGCCCTCGGCCGGGTCCGAAAGCTGGAGAGCCTGGAGCGGCTGCTCAACCGGCTGGAGGACCGCAGCGCGCAGCTACGCGTTCGGGCCGCGCTCACCCTGGCGCTCGGCTTCGGCGTGCTCGCGTACCGATTCGGGTTCGCCTCGATACTCGGGGCATTCGCCGCCGGCCTGCTGGTACGGATGATCGACCTTTCCGGCCACGTCCCGCACCCGCAGTTCCAGACCAAGCTGGAAGGCATCGGCTTCGGCTTCCTGATCCCCATCTTCTTCATCGCCACCGGCATCCAGTTCGACCTGAAGGCCCTGCTCGGCAATCTCACGGCGGTCGCGGAGGTCCCGCTGTTCCTGGTCGCCCTGCTGCTGGTACGCGGGCTGCCAGCGCTGCTGTATACCCGGTTCGTCGGCACCCGCCGCGCCCGGATTGCCGGGCTGATGCAGGCCACCACGCTCACCTTCGTGATCGTGGCTACCCAGATCGGCCTCGCCGCAGGCCTGATCAACTCGACCACCAGCGCCTCGCTGCTCACCGCCGGCCTGCTCTCCGCTGCCCTGTTCCCGGCCGCGGCCCTGCGGCTGCTGTCCCCCGGCGGGCCCGCGCCGGAGCCGGTACGGCTGGAGGGAACGGGCTGACCTGCCGCGGGATGTCCTCGGGGACCGGGATATGGCCGGCTGCGGTAGATCCGGTAGCCGTGGTTCGCTGCGGCCGCGGCCAGCAGCCGGGCGCCCGGCCCGGCTTCCAGCCGGCCCACCGCTGCGCGGCTTCCCGGTCCGATGGTCTCCGCTAGAGATACCGATCGCACAGTTCCACCAGCGCGTCCACTTCGACTTCGGCCAGCAGCACCCGCAGCGCTTCCACCCGCTCGCCCTCCGGATCGAGCCTGAGCCGGCGCGCTGCGAGTGGCCACCGTTCCTGCTCGCCCGCCGCCTCGGCCAGCTCGCGGATCGGCGACCTGCCATCGGTGGCCCTGCTCAGCCGGTCAAGGTACTGCGGCCAGCCGAGCACGACCTCGACGAACCGGGCAACCTGCCGGGCGCGGGTCACTACGTCGTCGATGTCTCCGGAGAGCTGGTCCGCCCGGTACTCGAGGGTGACGTAGAACCGCCAGAGGTTCACGAACCGCTTGATGTGGCGCGGGCTGCGCCGGGGCAGCCTCTTGATCGACTCGCGAAGTGCCTGCGCTACCTCGGGAATGCTCTCGATCAGGCTGATGACGTCGGCTGACCCGGCAGCGGCTCCTCCGGCCGGCTGATCCGCCGCTGCGGATGCGGGCGTGCCGCCGGAAGGAAGACGGGCCTCCGCGGGGCCGGCCGGCGCAGCGTCCGGTGGCGGCGCCGCGACCGCGACCGCGGGTGCGGGTGCGGGGAACTGCGTCAGCAGCGAGTCGGCGTAATCGCCGACCGCCCGCTGGCTCAGCTCCGGGATCCGGACTGGCAGGTGGATCATCTTCTCCATGAAGCTCCAGCCCAGGTTGTCCATGCCGCCATAGGAGACCGGATCCCCCGCGATGCGGGCAATGACGCGCTCCCGGTCGGCTTCGATGTGCGCGGCGATCATCGCCGGATCTACCGCGAGGACGAAGTTGCAGTGGCGGAATGCCCCGCCGTTGACGAACAGGTTGATGGCCTCCATGGTCTGGCCGATCAGCTCCGAGGAGCAGCGGTCGAGATCATCGACGAAGACCGTGATCGGCCGCTCCGCGGTGGCCACCTCGACGATCCGGCCGATATCGTGCTGGAGCAGGTAGAGGTAGCCTGCCCGGCTCTCGTGCAGCGGGTCGGTCGACGCTTCGGCCGGCGGCGCGCTGCCGCCGGGACCGGTACCCAGGCCGCCCAGCGGACCCTGAAACATCCGCGGATGCAGGACGCCGAGCACCGATCCCCGCATGGCCGACCAGGCGACCCGGCCGGCCACGAACAGGACCGAGAGCCCCGCGACGACCCCGGCCAGGACCGGCCGGTGGTAGATGATGAAGCCCTCGGAACCGATGGCGACGATCGCGGCCGACAGGGCAAGCAGCGCGATCGCCCAGCCGATGGGCGTGCGCGGCAATACGGCCGACATCAGCCGCAGCCGGATCGGAACCGGATCTGAGCGCCGCAGGTTCAGCTCGAACCACAGGCGGACCTGGTCGTCATGGGACAGGCCGCCCGTCACGGTCTTGATGATCTCCTGGGACAGCCCGGCCCACAGTTCCTCGCGGCTGTGGTACATCCATGGGCTGAACCAGACGGTGAGGTTGTGCGCGGCCGCGCCGCCGGCGCCGGCGTCGGCGGCTTCAAGCCGTCCCGGCAGGTCTTGTGACGGGTTGCGGGCGTGCGCGTTGAGCCGGCGCAGCGCCCACGACGGTGTCAGCGGCCTTTTCGCGTCGTCGTACCAGCCGATCCGGTGCGAGGGCGCGCCGGTGCGCTCCGGCGATGGCGGATCAAGCCGGTCGCGCAACTGCGTCAGCACGCTTGACTTCCCGTGTCCCCATGGCCCGTGCACGCCGATGACCACGGGCGGGTCGGTCATCGGCGACGTCAGGAAGTCGTAAAGAGCGTCCACGAACACCTTGCGCTCAAGGGCATCGACGCTGCTCGGGCGGTCCGGGTTGACCTTTGTCGCCGGGCGTGCGCGCAGTGGCTGCTTCTCCCCGTACGCACGCAGGACGGCGAGAATCCCACCTGCGCATCGATCCGTCGTCGCTTGCGCTGACCACCATCGGGCGTCCGTCCACCCAGGCCAGCGCGAGCGCGCGCACGGTTGAGGCGTGCGCCGACTGGATCCGGTGGGTCAGCGACCTGGTGGCCGGGCTCCAGGCCCGGATCTCGCCGTCCTCGCAGCCTCCCATGATCACGATGCCGCTGTCCGTCTGGCAGCCCACCAGGTCGTGCACCGTGCTCGGCGGCTGCGCAAGCTCGCCTGCCGACCGGCCGGTCAGCGGGTCAAGCAGGATGACCCGGCCGTTGCCGAGAGCGCACACGAGCCGCGAGCCGGCTTCGTGCGGGTAGGCGGCGAGCGCGGTCACGCTGACACCGCCAGTGTCGTAGCTGGGCAGCGGCGCGGTTCCGTCCGGATGCCAGAACCGGACCGTGCCCGACGAGCTGCCGGTAGCGATCAGCGGCGGGCCGGCCCCGGTGACCACGGCGAGCTCGGTGATGGATCCGTTATGCTCGCCGACCAGCTCCGGGTCGCGCCGGCTTCCGTCGGCGTCCCAGATCCGGACCTTCCTGTCCGCGCCACCACTGACGACGTACCGGGCATCGCCGTCGGCGAATGCGGCCAGCGACCAGACTTCGCCGGCGTGGTCACGCTGCAGTTCCTTGACCTCCGCGCCCAGGCGCGCGTCCCACAGCCGCACGCTCCCGTCCGCGCCGCCACTGGCAATCAGCGGTGCCGACCCTCCGGCGGACGGGACGGCGGCCAGTGCCCGGACCGTGCTGCGATGTCCGGCCAGCGTGCGGACGTCGGTGTCGGTGCTGACCTCGGTGATGCGGATCGAGCCCTCCACGCCGCCGCTGGCCAGCAGGACATTGTCGTCGACATTGACGGTGGCCAGCGCCCACACCGTGCCGGTGGACCCGGCCAGCACGGTCTCGCCATGGCGGGTCTGCAGATCGAGCAGCAGCAGCGAGCCCTCCGCGCCCCCGGCCACGATCTGCCGCCGGCCGCCGATCTCGACCGGGGCCAGCGCCCACACCTCGCCGCGGTAGTCCTCGAACGGCTCGGCGGCCGGTGCGCCGGTACCGGGATCCCAGAGCCTGATCGTCGAGTCGGCGCTGCCGCTCGCGAGGCGCTCGCCGCCCGGGGAACCGACCACGGCCAGGGTACGGATCGTGCTCGAGTGGCCGGCCAGCTCGTGCAGCAGGCTTCCGGTCGCCGGATCCCAGACCCGGATCCTGGAATCGGCGGCGCCGCTGGCCAGCAATGCGGAGCCGTCCCCGTGGTGCGAGGCTAGGGCCCAGACGGTGGACTGGTGGGCCGGGAACCACCGGATGAGCTCGCCGGTCGCCGGATCCCACAGGTGGATGCGCCCGTCGTTGCCGCCGCCGGCGATCCGGACCTCACCATGAACCATCGTCGTGGTCAGCGACCAGACCTGATCCGCCGGCCGTCCCAGTTGCACCGGGTCGTGGTCCGCGTCCGGATCCCATAGCTGGATCTCCGCGCCCACCGTCACGGCTATCAGCTCCCGGCCGGCCACCATGACGTGGGTGATCTGCGCGTGATCCTGCTTGGGGTTGGCCAGCCTCACCTCGCTCGCCCGGGCGAAGGTGTCCAGGTCCCACACGCGCACGGCGCAATCAACGCCGCAGCTGGCCAGCCGGCGCCGGCCGTCCCCAGCATCAGGTAATGGCGTAAGGGCGCGCACCGCACCGCGATGCGCCTCGATTTCATGCCGCGTCGCGCCGCTGGAAAGGTCGATGAACCGGATGACGCCATCGGATCCGCCCCGCGCAATGACCGCATGGTCTTTCAGCCGCACAAAGGCCAGCGAGTACGCCGGACCCTGGCCTGCGGCTCCGAACCGCGGTGACATCGACAGTTCCCCCCATCAGTCGCGATTAACGGGGACGGTAGCCGATCTGCGTCCCATGGTCCATCGCCGCCGGTCGTATCCGCGCTCCGCGCAGCCCAGCCAGGATGTCGCCCTGATCGGCGACCGCCGGGCTAGCGGGTCAGCAGCAAGGCACTGGTCGCAGCGGCCAGGCACGCGATGGCCGTAATCGCTCCGGTGCCAGCGAAACGGCGCCAGGAGATCTCCAGTCCCTGCGCCCGGCACCGGGCGTACCAGAGCATCGTCGCCAGCGACGCCCACGGCGTCACCAGCGGGCCGACGTTCGTCCCGATGAGCAGGCCGAAAAGCTGATCGTGGCTGCCACCGCCGACCGCTGCCTCGCCCGCGACGTACGCGGGCAGGTTGTTCACCAGGTTGGACAACCCTGCGCCCAGGCCGGCCGCGCGCCACACGCCCGCGGCCCCCTGGTCCGAGCCGACCGCGGAGCTCAGGATCGCCCCCAGCCCGTGCTGGTCAATGACCTGGATAAGGAGGAAGAGCCCGATCACGAACGTCAGCAGCTGCCACGGAAACAGGCCCGGGCGCAGCGAGCTCCTCGACCGCGCCAGGAACCCGGCGATGACTATGCAAACGGCGCTCAAAGCGGCGGCGGCCAGCGGGACCGACAGCAGTACCAGCAATACGAACAGCACGCAGGCCACCGCCGAGAGCCCGGCCAGCACACGGTCGCGAGGCTGGTACGGCTCCGGCACGTGATAGCGATCGGTTGAGCGCAGCCCGCGACGCCAGTACATGATCCACAGGCAAGCGACCGTGGCTGCCACCGACGCGAGCTCCGGCAGGTACATCCGGGCCGCGAAGCCGAGCGCGGTCAGGTCGAGCCGGTTCATCGCCAGCAGGTTGGTCAGGTTAGAGACCGGCAGCAGCAGGCTCGCCGTGTTCGCCAGCCACACCGTCGTCATCGCCAGCGGAACGGGCGGAATATGGGCGGGCCTGGCCACCGCCAGCATCACCGGCGTGAGCAGCACGGCGGTCGTGTCGAGATTGAGCGCAGCGGTTGCGGTAGCCGCGAAGAGAACGCACAGGGCGAACATCGCGGCGAAGCTGCCGCGGGCAATGATCGCCAGCCGGGTGGCGACGATGCCGAACAGCTGGGCCTCGGCCGTGAGCTCGGCCAGCACGATCACTGCCGCGAGGAAGCCGAGCAGCGGCAGGATCCGGCCGAGCGTATGCGAGGCATCAGCGACCGGCAGCAGCCCGGTCGCGACCGCGAGGAGGCCGGCTGCGAAGACGCCCAGCGAAACCCAGTCAAGCGGGCCAAGCCGCGCCGAACTGAGGGCGCGGGCGATGCCCTTGCAGCCTGTCACGAGCCGCAACGTACCAGCCGCCCGCCGCTCAGCCGCGCTTCGCGCGGCTGGCGGTCATGCGAGGGCTAGCAGGGTGGGTCAGGCGGGCGGGGCGAAGAACTCAAGGGCTATTCCGTCTGGGTCGCGGAAGGAGACGCCGGAGCCGTAATGGGCGTCCTTGATCCCGCCGTGCCCGATGCCGAGCTCGTCCAGCCGCGCGGTCCATGCCCGCAGCTCGCCGCGGTCGCGGCAGGCGAACGCGAGATGGTCGAGGCCGGTACGGTGCTCGTCGAATTCGTCGCCTGCGCCCTTGGGATGCGTATGCAAGCCGAATAGCTGCCCCCCGCCGATCACGAACACGGTGTGGTGAAAGCCTCCGGCCTGCTCGTCCTCGTCCAGCACCGGCTCGGCCGCCAGCAGCTGGCCGTACCAGCGGGTGCTTCGCTCGATATCGGTCACGGTCACGGCGACATGGGCAATGGGCGGGAAGTCAGGCATGACGGTCTCCTTCGTGATGGTGGTTGATCGTGAACGGCTGGGTGGTTACCGGGATTCTGCGCGGGCCCGGCAGAACCGAGGCTCCGGCAGGCCGGCGGCGTTGTCTCTGCTCCCTTCGGACAGCCATGATCGGCAGCTAGGTAATTCTGTACGAGCCGGGAATGACGGGCAGCTCGGAGAGGCCACGCAGCACGAGCCCGTCGCCATGGCCCCAGTGCAGCTCGGCGACGGGGACGGCGAGGCGCAGTTCGGGGAAGCGGCGCAGCAGCGATCCGATGGCGAGCTGGCCCTCGGTGCGTGCCAGCGGGGCGCCGAGACAGTGGTGGATGCCGTGCCCGAAGGCGAGGTGACGCGTATCAGCCCGGTCTATGTCGAGCACCGCCGGGTCGGCATACCGGGCCGTGTCACGGTTGGCGGCGGCCAGCGAGATGATGACCTGAGCCCCGGCGGGGATCCTCGAATCGCCGATCTGCACAGCTTCAGTCGCGTACCGGAAGGTCGAGTGCGGCACGGGCGCGTCGTAGCGCAGGAACTCCTCGATGGCCGGCCCGATCTTGCCGGGATCCGAGCGCAGCTGCGCGAGCTGTGCCGGGTTACCCAACAGGGCGACGACGCTGTTGCCGATCAGGCTGGCGGTCGTGTCGTGTCCGGCCACGATCAGCTGGAAGATCGTCGAGAGCAGTTCCTGGGTGCTGAGCCGCTCGTCGCCGTCCCGTGCGCTGATCAGGTCGCTGACCAGGTCGTCGGCCGGGGCGGCCTGCTTGGCCTCGACGAGTTCTGCCAGTATCGCCACGACCGCATCGGACGCCTGCTTGGCCGGTGCGTAGTCAGCGGCCGTCGAGACGGGGACGAGCATCCCGGCAAAGCCCTGGGCCAGCGGGGCCCGGGCCGGCCCGGGCACGCCGAGCAGTTCGCAGATGACCGTGAACGGCAGCGGGAAGGCGAACGCGGCGATGAGGTCGACCCGGCTGCCGGGTCCCCGGGCGGCGATGTGGCCGAGCAGGTCATCCACGATGGCCTGCACCCGGGGCCGCAGCCCGTCGATCCGGCGGGGCGAGAAGGCAGCCGCCACCAGCCGGCGGAGCCGGGTGTGATCAGGCGGATCCACGCTCAGCATGTGCCGGGCGAACGCCGGGCCGGGAAGTCCCTCGGAGACAACGTCGCTGTCCGCTGCCATCGCCGCGTGCATATCCTTGGACAGCCGCGGGTCTTTGAGCGCCGCGCGGGCCTCCTGGTAGCCGCTTACCAGCCACGCGCTGTGCCCGTCGGCCAGCGTAACCGGGTGCACCTGACCGGCCTCGCGGACCCTGGCGAACACGGGGAACGGGTCATCCTGGTCGTATGACCCCCACGCCGCCAGTGCCTCTACTACCGTCGTCACGATCGTTCCCCCATCTGAGCTGAGCTGCCGGCAGGCGACGCTTGACTGGCCGCCCGCATTCAGCCTCCGGTTAAGGTTCCTGTCGCCGCATCGGGCGAACGCCCTATTCACGGGCGCCAGAATGACTCCTTCGCGGGCGTCTGCCGAGTCAGCAGAGACCGCATGGCTCGTCCGGGCGACCGCGGGCCGGCTTCACTCGGGCTGCCGTTCTGGTCATACTGAATTCATCTGGGTGATCGTTGCCCCGCTCGCAGGGGAGCAGAGCCATGGCCATGCCGAGCACCGACACCGATGAGCTGGCCAAGTTCGGCTATAAGCAGGAGCTGGACCGCTCGCTCGGGCTCTTCTCCTCGTTCGCCGCCGGGTTCAGCTACATCTCGATCATGACCGGGGTGTTCGAGCTGTTCTTCTTCGGCTTCTTCTCGGGCGGGCCGGCGTTCATCTGGACCTGGCCGGCTGTGCTCTTCGGCCAGATGCTTGTCGCGCTCTGCTTCGCCGAGCTGGCCGGCCAATTCCCGCTTGCCGGGTCGGTCTACCAATGGTCGAAGCAGATCGCGCGGCCCTTCACCTCATGGATCGGTGGCTGGGTCCTCACCGTCGGCTCGATCGTCACGCTCGCTGCGGTGGCGGTCGCCTATCAGGTCGTGGCGCCGCAGATCTCAGCTAAATTCGAGATCATCGGCGGCCCTAAGGACATCGGGCTGATCGACACCCCGGCTGGCGCGAAGAACGCGCTGCTCCTGGCAGCCGGGCTGGTCGTGTTCACGACCATGATCAACATGATCGGCGTGAAGACCATGGCGCGGATCAACAACTTCGGCGTCGCCGCCGAGCTGGTCGGCGTCTCACTGCTGATCATCCTGCTGGCCGTCCACATCACCCGCGGTCCGGGCATCGTGTTCAACACGTTCGGCCTTGGCGCGACTAATAGGTTGGGCTATTTCGGCGCTTTCCTGGTCGCCGGGCTGATGAGCGCATACGTCATGTACGGGTTCGACACCGCCGGATCGCTCGCGGAAGAGACGCACGACCCGCGGCGGCATGCCCCTCCGGCGATCATCCGCGCCCTGGCCGCCGCGGGTATCGCCGGCTTCCTGGTCATCCTGTTCGCGGAGATGTCGGTGCCTAACATCCACGCTGCCCAGATCGGTACCTCCGGCCTGCCCTACCTGGTCAAGGCGACGCTCGGCGGCACCATCGGCAACCTCTTCCTGATTGACTCGCTGATTGCGATCACCGTCTGCAGCCTCGCCGTGCATGCGGGAGGAATCCGGATGATCTTCACGATGGGCCGCGACAGCCGGCTCCCGTTTGCGTCGTCCATTGCGCGGGTACACGGCAAATCCAAGACACCACTGATTCCTTCGCTGGTGATCGGTGTGCTCACCATCGGGCTGCTCGTGCTGAATGTCGGCAACCAGCGCGCGTTCTTCGTGCTGACGTCGGTAGCGATCATCATGTTCTACATCGCCTACCTGTGCGTCACGGGGCCGCTGCTGCTCGCCCGGGTGCGCCGGAAATGGCCCACGGCCGACCACGGTCCGTACTTCTCGCTCCGGCGCTGGGGTCTGCCGGTGAACCTGCTGGCCGTGATCTTCCAGGTCGGCGTCCTGGTGAACCTGGCGTGGCCGCGGGTGGCCGTGTACGGCGGTGATCACTGGTACTACCAGTGGGGAGCGTTCGTGTTCGTCGGCCTGCTCGGTGGTGCCGGCGCTGTCTATTACCTGCTGGTCTTGCGCGGGCGCCCGGCCAGCGTCCTGGCCGAGCACCGCCCCGTCGGCGTCGTCGCCGAGGGCGGCGTCGCGGGCCAGTCGGCCTAGGGACGCGCGATGGAGGATCTGGCCGGCTTCCTCGGCTCCCATCCGCCTTTCGACGCGATGCAGCCGCAGGACGTTGCGCGGGTCGCTGCCGTGACTGAGATCGAGTGCTACCCGGCCGGAAAAACGATCTTCTCGCAGGGAACCGGGCCGGTTACGCACGTGTGGGTGGTCCGGGCCGGGTCGGTTGAGATCATGCACGACGGGCGGGTACTCGACCTGCTCGGCCCGGGCGAGCTTTTCGGCCACGCCTCCATGCTCTCCGGGCTGCCCACCGGTTTCGAGGCGCGGGCCGGCCAGGACACGCAATGCTGCCGCATTCCGGCTGAAGCCGTGCGCCCGCTGCTGGCCCGCCCAGAAGTCCTGCGGTTCGTCGCCCGGGCGATCCTGGGTGAGCGCGCGGCCCAGGCCGGCCAGCGGCCGCCGCATGTCGATCCGATTCAGCGCCGCGTCTCGACGCTGATCCGCACCCGGCCGGTACTGTGCGCCCCTGATGAGCCGGTCCGCGAGGCCGCCAAGCGGATGACCGCAGCCGGGGCCAGCGCCGTCCTGGTGCGCTCCGCCGGGACGATCGGGATTCTGACCGATCGTGACCTCCGCTCGCGAGTGGTCGCGGCGGGCGTCAGTCCCGACGCGCCCGTCTCGGCCGTCATGACCACGCCCGCCTATGCGGTGACCGGCGACCGGCTCGGCGGCGAGGTGCTGCTGGACATGCTCGAGCGGGGGGTGCATCACGTTCCGGTGCTGTCCGCGACGGGCGAGGTGCTGGGAGTGGTAGACGATGCGGACCTGATGGCGGCGGAGGCGCGCCAGCCGTTCCTGCTACGTCACGCGATCGGGCAGGCGGCGACAGTGCAGGACCTGTCCGCGGTGTCGGCCGGCCTGGGCTCGATGATCGTCGCCTTGCATGATGCGCGCGTCGCGGCCGAGCACATCGCCGCGATCGGGTCGGTGGTGATCGACGCTCTGACCCGGCGGCTCATCGAGCTTGCCGTCGCCAGCGCGGGCGATCCTCCGGCTCCGTTCACCTGGTTCGCGCTCGGCAGCCTGGCGCGCCGGGAAGCCGCCCCGTCTTCTGACATCGACAGCGCGCTCGCCTGGCCGGACGAGAAAGCCTGCCGGCCGCCCGCGGCTACCTGACGCGGGTAGCCGGCGCCGTGGAGAGCGGGCTCAGGGCGTGCGGAAAACAGCCCGACGCGCACGGCGCGACCGCGTCCAATCCGTTGTTCGCGCGTTCGATCGGATCCTGGCGGGCGGCAGCCCGCAGCCTGAATGCCGACCCGACCAGGGAACAGGCGCTCATCGTCGTCTCGGTGATGATCGACAGCCGGCCGGTGTGGGCGGCCGGCGCGAGCGCCCCGGTGGCCGAAGCCTTGTGGCAGGCACCAAGCCACCCCGATCTGCTGCGCCTGCTCGCCCGGCTCGCCTTGTCCTTCCGCCCGCCGACGGGATTCCTGCGCGACTTCGTGGTCGAGCATTCGGGCGAACGCAAGGGACAGCTCGACATCAAGCATGGCGGGCTGATACCAATCGTTGACCTCGCGCGCTGGGCCGGGATGGCGGCCGGCGTCGCCGGTGCCTCGACGGCGGAACGGCTGCGCGCGGCCGAGGCGGCCGGGACGCTCGAGAGTTCCGAGGCGCGGGCGCTCGCGGACGCATTTGACTTCATCTTCGCTTTGCGCCTCGGCCACCAGGTGGAGCAGCTGCGCCGCGGCGAGGCACCGGACGATTTCATCGACCCGGCGACGCTGAACCCGCTCGCGCGCTCTTACCTGCGGTCGGCGTTTCGGGCCATCGCTTCGGTGCAATCCGGATTGGCGACCGAGCTTTCACTGGGCATCCGGTGGGGCTGACCGGACGCGGCCGCGCGGACGCCAGTTCCGCCCGCTCAGATGTCGCCGCCAGCAGGCCGCAGGCGGCCGGGATGAGGGGAAGTACCGATGAGCGCATCGCAGTGTGACTTCGTCATTGTCGGCGGCGGCTCTGCGGGCAGCGCGCTCGCGAGCCGGCTCAGCGCCGATCCGGGGAACCGTGTCCTGGTGCTCGAGGCGGGACGCCCCGATTATCCGTGGGACGTGTTCATTCACATGCCTGCTGCCCTGACCTATCCCATCGGCAGCAGATTCTACGACTGGAAGTATGAGTCAGAACCAGAGCCATTCATGCGCGGGCGACGGATCTATCATGCCCGCGGCAAAGTGCTCGGCGGCTCCAGCAGCATCAACGGGATGATCTTCCAGCGCGGGAACCCGCTGGATTACGAGCGGTGGGCAGCTGACCCGGGAATGGAAACATGGGACTACGCGCACTGCCTGCCGTACTTCAAGAAAATGGAGACCTGCCTGGCCGGCGGGGGGAAATGGCGCGGCCACGAGGGGCCGCTGGTGCTGGAGCGCGGTCCGGCCACGAGCCCTCTGTTCAAGGCATTCTTTGAGGCGGTGCAGCAAGCCGGGTATGAACTGACCGACGATGTCAACGGCTACCGGCAGGAAGGCTTCGCCCCGTTCGATCGCAACGTTCACCGCGGCAGGCGGCTGAGCGCCGCCCGGGCTTACCTGCATCCCGTCATGGGCCGGCCGAACCTGCGGGTGGAATGCCTGGCGTTCGTCACGAAGATTCTCTTCGAGGGCTCCCGGGCCGTTGGCGTCGAGTACCGGCGCCGCACCGGGCAGGTCCGCAGGGTAGCCGCGAGGGACGTCATCTTGTGCGGCGGGGCCATCAACTCGCCTCAGCTCCTCCAGCTCTCCGGGGTCGGCAACTCCGGCGAGCTGGAGAGCCTCGGCATCGGCGTCACGGCCGACCTGCCCGGTGTCGGCGAGAACCTGCAGGATCATCTCGAGGTGTACATCCAGTACGGATGCAAGCTCCCGGTGTCGGTGGCGCCGGCCCTGAAATGGCAGAACCGTCCATGGATCGGGGCCAACTGGCTGTTCTTCCGCAACGGCCCCGGTGCGACCAATCATTTCGAGGGAGGCGGTTTCGCGCGCAGCAACGAGGATGTCGCATACCCCAACCTGATGTTCCATTTCCTGCCGATCGCCATCCGCTACGACGGCTCGGTGCCGGCCGGCGGCCATGGCTACCAGGTCCACATCGGCCCTATGTACTCCGACGCCCGGGGCTCTGTGAAGATCAAGTCGGCCGACCCGCAAGTCCACCCGGCGCTGAAGTTCAATTACCTCTCCACCGCCCAGGACCGCCGGGAATGGGTTGAGGCGATCCGCGTCGCCCGGGACATCCTGAACCAGCCTGCATTCGGCGAGTACAACGACGGCGAGCTGTCCCCCGGAACGGGCGTCGGGACTGACGAGCAGATCCTGGACTGGGTCGCCAGCGACGCGGAGACCGCGCTGCACCCCTCGTGCACCTGCAAGATGGGCGCCGGCGGCGAGTCGGTCGTCGACCCGGTGACCATGAAGGTGCACGGGCTCGACGGCTTGCGCGTCGTCGATGCCTCGGCGATGCCATATGTCACCAACGGCAACATCTACGCGCCAGTGATGATGCTGGCCGAGAAGGCGGCGGACCTGATCCTCGGCAATACTCCGCTGCCACCCGAGCCGCTGGAGTTCTACCGGCACCGCACCGAGCGCCTGCCCGCCGCGGATGAGCCCGGCCACGAAACCCGGGCCGGCTAGCCTGCTGCGCTCGTGCGGATGCCATCAGCTATCTGCGCAGCCAGCTTGCCCTCCCCGGCTCAGCGGACTGCCGGGTGCGCCCAGCACCGCGATGACGGCACCGGCTGCCCGGCTAGCCGGGCTCGCCTAACCCGCCCACTCTTCCACTACCGTCAGATCGACGAACTCCGGCGGACCTTCGAAGATGTCCGCCATCATTGCCCGCACGTCGTGCAGCGCTTCCTGGCGGCGCTGATCCTGCTCCCGGGCGCGGGCTTGCTCCTCGCTTTCGAACACGACGAGGAAGTAAGCCTGGCTGGGATCCTTCTGGTCGCGCATGGCTATCGACCGCACCAGGCCCGAACCGGGCTGCTCGGCTGCCCGCAACTGCGCGTCCAACTCGGTCAGGTCATTGCCTGGCTTCAACCGCATCTTGATGAGCTGCGCCCACATATCCCATCCCCCGTTACCGAATCTGGCCGTCTGCCCCGACCGCCACCGTAACACCGTAGATGATCCCCGGGCCGCGCCGCCTCACTAGCAGCAGGACCGCATTCCAGGCAGGTCAGCGTCAGGAAGCCGGCCTCGGTTAGCGCCGCCAGTGGTCCAGCGGCAGCGGGCCACGGCCGAGAATCGTCCGGATCGCGAACGTGCTCTGGGCCTCGATGACCGAGGGGATCGTCAGGAGCTGCCCCAGCAGCAGCTGTTCGTAGCTCGCGAGGTCCGGCACGGCCGCTTCCACCAGGAAGTCGCTGCTCCCGGAGACCAGGTAGCAGGCGACGATCGCGGGAATGGCCAGCAGGGCCTGCTCGATTCGGGACGAGGTCTGCTGTGAGTGCCCCGCTACCTTCAGCCCGATGAAGACGGTCAGGCCGAGCCCGGCCCGCGGCCTGCTGACCTCCGCGCGGTAACCGGCGATGATGCCGCTCGCCTCCAGTGCCTTCACCCGGCGCAGGCATGCCGACGGCGACAGTGAGATGGCATCCGCGAGATCGACGTTGGCGATCCGGCCGTCATGCTGCAGCCTCGCCACGATGGCACGATCAACCCTGTCCGGAATAAGCTCAGCCATGGAAACTAGCTTATGGCCTTGATCACGCAATAGCGTTGCGCAAGACAGCCCTGCCGACGTCACATTTGCCATCGCGTGCGGGGCCAGTTCGGGCATGGTGAATCCATGGCCTACTCATCCGGGAACCAGGGCGGACCGCAGCAGCTGACGACCTCACGCGGCGCCGCTCTCTACATCGGCGCGCTCCTCGGCCCCGGCCTGCTGCTGTTGCCCGGCCTCGCCGCGGCCGAGGCCGGGCCGGCCTCGATCCTTGCCTGGCTCGCCCTGCTGGCCCTGTCCGGCCTGTTCGCCGCCGTATTCTCGGCCCTGGGCCGGCACCACCCGTCCGCGGGCGGGGTGATCGGCTACGTGACCGCCGGCCTGGCACCGCGGGCCGGCCTGGCAACCGGCTGGATGTTCCTGGCCGGGGTCGTGTGCGGCGCCCCGATCGTCTGCCTCATCGGCGCCAGCTACGTCACCGGCCTGACCGGCGGCGGCCAGCTCGCCCGCGCGGCCGTCGCGGCCGTACTGCTGCTGACCGTCATCAGCCTCGCCGCTGGCGGGCTGCGGGCCAGCGCCGCCGCGCAGCTTGTCCTCGTCAGCCTGCTGACCGGCGTGGTGATCGTGGCGGCCGCCGGTTCGGCAGGAGCCGCGCGGGCCGCCCACTGGGCCCCGTTCGCCCCGCACGGCTGGCTCGCGGTCGGCAGCGCGGCGGCGACGCTGATGCTCTCGTTCGCCGGCTGGGAGGCCGTCGCCCCGCTCACCACGCGCCTCGCGGACCCGTCCCGGCAGCTGCCGCGTGTGGTGGCCATCGCCCTCGCGGTCACCACCGCGCTCTACCTGGGCCTGGCGGTCGCCACGATCAGCGTGCTGGGGCCGCGGGCCGCTACCGACGTGCCGCTGGCCGGCCTGCTGACCCACGCCATCGGCGCGGCCGGCCCGGACATCGCCGCGGCCGCCGCGATCGTAGTGACCCTCGGCGCCACCAACGCCTACATCAACGGCGCGGCGGCCATGGCCGGGCAGCTGACGCA
Organism: uncultured Actinomycetes bacterium; assembly: GCA_963786975.1. GTDB lineage: Bacteria > Actinomycetota > Actinomycetes > Streptosporangiales > Streptosporangiaceae > Palsa-506. The sequence continues at coordinate 524,725 of CAWBBE010000004.1, forward strand.
CGTCGCACCCGGCCGCCGCGGTCCGGGGCCCGTGCTCCGGCTGCTGGCCGCGGTCACCGCAACTGGCCTGCTGCTGATCATCTTGTCCGGGCTGCGGGTCGTCAGCACCGCCGCCCTCGTGGCCGTGCCGACGACGCTGTTCCTCGCGGTCTACCTGGGCGCCATGGCCGCTGCCGCACGGGTGCTGCGCGGCCCGGTGCGGCTTGCCGCCCGGCTGGCGGCGCTGGCCGTCACCGTCATGCTCGGGTTCTGCGGCTGGGCACTCGCGATACCTGCCGCCGTCGCGCTGGCCGTCAGCTGGCGGGCCCGGGCAGCCTCCCGCCGTCAGGGCACGCCCGGAAGCGAATCAGGGCTGGCCCCGATCTGCGCGGGCTGCGCGCCGTGATCTGGTGACTGAGCAGCCGCAATCCGCGGCAGCTCCAGGTACCGGCCCGATTCCGGGCGAGTCCCTGGACACTGAGCCCCGGGGAGGTCTCCATGAATAGGCCAGCACGACGAGCAGCGATCATCGCCGCCGGCGCGGCACTGGCGGCGTGCGGCACCACCGGCGCGGCCCTCGCCGCTGCGCCGGGCGGCGCCGCCGGTACCGCCGGCGCCGCCCGGACCGTCAGGTACTTCGCATTCGACATCAACAACGGCACCACCGACCCGGGGTTCATCGCGGTCCCGGGTACGAATCCCGGCGTCTTCGCCCAGGGCGACGAGCTGATCATCAACGACCAGGTCACCACCACGCACCGCACCGGCAGCGGCTTCCGGATCGTCGGCCACGACGCTGGCGTGTGCACCCTGACGAGGATTCCGGAGAAGAACGCCAGGCAGACGCTGGCGGACTGCGTCGTAACGGTCGTGCTGAAGCGCAGCAGCCTGACCGTGCAGGGAGTGATCCGTTTCAAGTCGCAGCAGCCCGAACGGGCTGTGCTGGCGGTCACTGGCGGAACCGGCAGCTTCAACCGCGCGGCCGGCCATGTCGACGTTCAGTTCGCCAAGGACCACAAGATCCTGACGTTCGTTGTTAAGAGGTAGCGCACGGGCGGCCGGCCGGCGGGATCAGCCCGCGCCGAGTTGCGGGATGAATGCAGCCAGGGCGGCGGTAATCAGGGGAGTGAAGACGCTCAGCGCGGTCAGCGGGTTCCGCAGCAGCGGGACGTCGAGGTGCAGGAGCCTTTCCAGCCGGGCCCGGGCGGAGAACCAGTCTTCGCCTGGCTGCCCGTCAGCCGGCAGCGGGTGCGCCTTCTCCACAACCATGAAGGCGCAGGACCGCCATGAGGCGACGAGCGGAATCGTGATAACCGACAGCAGCACCGCAAAGAAAGCACCATAGAGCAGCACGTACGAGGGTGGGAACTGGGCGCCACGAGCCGGGTGGGCCGTGATGAACGCGACGCGGAGCGCGCCGGAGTTGACGATCGCGGCGGCCACCGCGACGGCGAACGCGGTGACGCAGGAGACCAGCAGCTTCCACAGCACCAGCAAGCGCGGGATGAGCTGCGCGGGCAGGCCGAGCGCGGATGCCGGGCCGGCTGATTCGCCGGCCGCGGGCGCAGCGCTGTCGCTCGCCCGGCTGCCCAGCATGTCCTGCAGGTCACGGCACTCGGCTTGAGCCAGCCAGACGAGCGCCAGCCAGGGGACGCTGGCGACCAGGCCGCCCAGCAGCACGGCACGAGTACGGAATGCCAGGCCGCGCACGGGTATATCCGGCGTGCCGCCGCGAAGCAGAATGACGGCGGCAATCACGGTGACGGTGGCCGCCGCGACGATCAGGTAATTCCTGGTGCGGGACCCCGAGCCGGCCAGCCCCCATTCCGGTCCCGTGTGCAGGACCCGCAATGCGAGCAAGAACAATGCCGTGAAAATGACCAGGGCGAGGGCACCCAGCAGCAGCCATGCCACCCAGGGTGCGCTGGCCACTAGCTTCCTGCTGGCCGGCGACCCGGTGGATGCTGATGTGCCCAGCGCGAAAGCGACGCCGAACAGGCCGCCCAGCGCGGCCAGCGTGACCGCCGGCGGGGACGCCCTCCGCCTCATGATCGGCCTCCGCGGCCGGCGCCAGGATGCATGGCGATGAGCCTAGTCCCGCAGACCACGGCGGCCCGCAGGTCACCGCGGCCGCGCCCAGCAGCGCCCCGATCACCGCCTGAAGACCAGGCGGCCGGCGCAGAATCTGAGTTCGCCGGCCCGCGATCGCGTTGTCTTGGCCGGCGTCAGGAGCTCGTGAGGATGACGAGTTGCCGGGTCGCCCGGGTCATCGCGACATAGCGGTCGACCGCTCCTTCGATACCCGTGCCGAACGCCTCTGGGTCGACGAGGACGACCAGGTCGAACTCGAGCCCTTTCGACAGCTCCGGGGTCAGCGACCGGACGCGGGACGTCGCCCGGAACGCGGCATCGCCGATGACGCAGGCGATCCCGTCGGCATGCCCGGCGAGCCAGGCGTCGACGATCGGGCCCAGATCCGAAGCGGATCCGTGTACGACGGGGACGTCGCTGCTGCGGATGGAGGCCGGCACGTTGGCGTCCGGGACCACGGCCCGGATGACCGGCTCGGCTTCCGCCATGACCGGTTCCGGCGTCCGGTAGTTGATGCTCAGGGAAGCCAGGCTGATCCGGTCGAGACCGATCCGCTCGAGCCGTTCCGGCCACGACTCCGTGAACCCGTGCCGGGCCTGGGCGCGATCCCCCACGATGGTGAAGCTCCGGGACGGGCAGCGAAGCAGCAGCATCTGCCACTCCGCGTCGGTCAGTTCCTGCGCCTCGTCCACGACGATGTGCGCGAACGGGCCGGCCAGCAGGTCCGGGTCGGTGCTGGCCAGTGCGGACTCGTCCACCAGGGCGCCGGCGAAGTCCTCGCCGCGCAGCATCGACACCAGGCCCCCGCCGTATTCGTCGTCGGCGGCCTCAATCAGGTTGTCGACGACGCTGGCCATGCGCTCGCGCTCGGCGGCGACAGTGGCCGCATGCCGGCGCTTGCGCCGTGATGCCTCCGGGTCACCGAGCCGCTGCCGTGCCGCGTCCAGGAGCGGCAGGTCGGACACCGTCCAGGCCTGGGCGTCCTCGCGACGCAGCTTCGCAGCGTCATCGGGGCTGAGCCAGGGAGCGCACAGCCGCAGGTAGGCGGGTACCGACCACAGGTCCCCGACGAGGTCAGCCGCATCGATCAGCGGCCACCCGCGGTTGAAGGTCGTGCGCAGCTCCCTGTTCTGCAGCAGCGACCGGCGGAGCAGGTCAGCCGGGGCGTCCCCGTCGTGGGAGTCCATCAGGATCGTGACCAGCGCCTCCCAGATCTCTTCGCGCGCCTCGTTGTGCGGCGTACCGGGGGCCGGTGCTTCGAACGCCTCGGCCCAGTCGGCGGCGCTCAGCCTGATGTCGGACCAGTGGGTCCCGACCGTCATCGGCTTGCTGGGCGGGTTCTGGTAGAACCGGACGGCCGTCTCGATCGCCTTCACCAGGTTCGCGGACGACTTCAGCCGGGCCACGTCCGGGTCGGCCTCGGTCGCCGCCGCGGCTCCCTCGGCGACGAGGTCCCGCAGGGTGCAGGTCTGCACGCCCTCCTCGCCGAGGCTGGGCAGGACGTCGGCGACGTAGGCCAGGTAGGGCTGGTGCGGACCGACGAACAGCACTCCGCCCCGGTGGTGACCGAGGCGAGGGTCGGAGTACAGGAGGTAGGCGGAGCGGTGCAGGGCGACGACGGTCTTGCCCGTGCCCGGGCCGCCGTCGACGACGAGAGCGCCGCGAGATCCCGCGCGGATGATGGCGTCCTGGTCGGCCTGGATGGTGCCGAGCACGTCTCGCATCCGGGCCGACCGGATGCTGCCCAGGCTGGCGATGAAGGCGGACTGGTCGTCGAGCGCGGCGTGCCCTGCAAACCCGTCCGGGGTGAACACCTCGTCCCAGTAGTCGCTGATCCGGCCGCCGGTCCAGCGATACCTGCGGCGGCTGGCCAGGCCCATCGGGTTGGCGTGGGTCGCCCCGAAGAACGGCTCAGCCGCGGGGGAGCGCCAGTCGAGCAGCAGCCGGCGGCCCGCGGAGTCCGTGAGGCCAAGCCGTCCGATGTACACGGGCTCGGGGTTGTCTGCGCTGACGATGTGCCCGAGGCACAGGTCCAAGCCGAAGCGACGCAGGGTACGCAGGCGAGAGGTCAGCCGGTGGATCTCCATGTCCCGGTCCATCGCCGCCTGGCCTATGCCGCCGGGCGCCTTGCGGTAGGCATCGAGGCGGCGGGACAGGTCGGCGATCGACTGCTCGAGGCTCTCCGCGATGGCCGCGAAGTGCTGTTCGTCGCCGGCGATCAGCGTCGGGTCGGCCTTGGGGGTGAGGCGGTCGGGAAGGTCAAACGCGCTGGTAGTCAGGAGGTTCACGTCATCAGCTCCGATCTGAGGCTCGTAATATTAGATCCAAGTTTTTTTGCTCATGAGCTCGGCTGAAATCTGCTATAAATGAAACTGAGGGAATCTGTTTTGCAACCGTTGCACAGGCCAAGGCGCCCGGGCCGCCGTGATGAACCTGGCGGCCGTGACGAGCAGCGCTCCGCCTGACGCCACCCGGTCACCATCGCGCGCCGACGTACGAGAAGTCCTGCGTCCTCGTCAGCCAGGCCGGCTCGAAATCAAGCGGTCACTGGTCTTGGACGGTCGGCCAGTCCTGATGATTTGCGCCGGAGAAAGCGCTGACCCTCGCGGCGAACTGCTCCACTGCCGTGTTGACTGCAGCCGACCGGATGGACTCGTACAGGTCGAAGTCGTGGTACGCACCGGGCAGCTCGGCGTAGCTGACCGGGCGGCCTGACACCGCGCGGAGCCGCTCGGCGAAGGCCCGGGCGTCCGCCGCCGGTATCATCAGGTCTTTCTCGCCGTTCACGATGAGCACAGGCGGCAGGTCACCGCGCGGCGCGAGATCGCCGTAGTAGCCGTAGCGGCAGATCAGGCCCGCGATGCCGGTCTCGCCGTCGCACACTGCCCGGATCGCCAGGTTCGCCCCGGCCGAGCTGCCGGCCAGGAACAGCGGGCCGGCGTCGGCGCCGAACTCCGCGGCATGAGCCCGTACCCAGGCGATCGCGCCGCGCACGTCGGCCACCTGGTCGGCCAGCGTCACCTGCGGCTGCAGCCGGTAGTCCGCGCTCACGCAGACGAAACCGCGGCGGCTGGTCAGGTACCGGATCAGCGGCCGCGCTTCGCGGGCCTTGTTACCGGAATAGAAACCGCCGCCATGGAAGTGCAGCAGGACCGGAACGCCGGCCGGCCGGTCACGGCGGTGATATACGTCCAGCGTCCGGCGCGGGCCGTCGCCGTAGGCCAGGCCGCGCACCCGGACCACGTCGAGCCGGCCGGGGAAGAACGGGGCGCGCAGGATGCGGCCCCACGGCCGGCCCGGCTTACCGGTGTTGCCCAGTGCCGCGTGCGCGCGCAGCGCGCGGCGCACGATGACCACGAGGCCGGCCAGGGCGAGCAGCGCGACAACGGCGCCGGCGGCGCCGGCCGCCGAGTCGAGGTCGCCGTCGGCGAGCGCGAGCACAGTCGACGCGACCAGCAGGTAGCCGACGATGAACGGCAGCTCGCTGACCACCAGCGCGGGGATGGCGGAGAACCAGCCGAGCCCGCGCCACCGGGTGAGCGCGCACGCCACGCCCCAGGACACGGCTGCGACCGTCCACAGGTACCCGATCGGCATCATGAACTCCCCGCCATGCAGGGCGGGCCGGCCCACCGCATCGCACGGCCCTCAGCCCTATTCCACCTTCCCCGGCATGTTCCGGGTAACCACCCCGATGAGCACCCGGGACTGCGCATGGCCAGGATCCGCCTGGCCACCCGGCCATGGCCGCGCGGATGTCGCCAAGGGCCGAACGGCCCGGCCAGCCGGGACCTCGGGCCGCAGCGCCCGGTGGCGCCGCAAGGCCAGGCTGAAGAGGCTGAGGAAACGAAACGGCCCGCGAGCGGCGAGGTGAATTTATATGACAACCGGGAGGGGACCGGCGTACAGCCGGGACGCACTCAGAACCTTGCCCGGCCGGGAGGCCGCCGACCCCGAGCCCGCTGCGAATGCGCGCGCCCTGCGGACGCTCAGCCCAGCCGAGTGCTTCGACCTGCTGGAACCTGGCGGCATCGGCCGCGTCGGATTCACGTCAGCAGACGGGATCATGATGCTGCCGGTCAGCTTCGCCGTCACCGGAAAGACCATGATCTTCCGCACCGCGCCGGACACGCTGCTGGCCCTGTACGCCGATGCCCAGGTCAGCTTCGAAGTCGACCACATCGACGAGGCGCTGCACCAGGGCTGGAGCGTCCTGGTGCATGGTCACGCGCACAAGGTCACCGATGAGCGTGAAGTACTGCAGCTTGAGGCCGGGACGTACCTCGAGTCGTGGGCACCCGGCGCCCGTGACGTGTACGTGCGCATCGCGCCGACCCGGATCAGCGGGCGATGCATCCAGCCAGGCTGAGCCAGCCCCCGCGGCCGGCCAGCCGCAAGCAGCAGTGTCACGGCGGCCACATTTTCGTATCCGTCCGCGCCCTCGACGGCGGTGCCGGTCCGCGCAACGCTGGTACCTCTAGTCCATAGAAGGGGGAGCGCAATGCGACGGATGCTCGCCACGCTGATCGGCGCGGCTGCCACCATCACGATGATCACCGGAACCGGGGTGGCCGCGGCCAGCTCCGCGCATCCGGTGGGAGCGGGTCACCCGGCCGGCTCCCACCGTGCGGTGACCGGAACTGAGCATTTCCAGGCTGTGTCTGCCTCGCTGTCAGGCCGCAGAAGCCCGGTGGTCGCCTACGGCGTGTTCAACGCCAGCGGCGTCGACGTGACGACCGGCAATACCACCGACCGGTTCAAGTTCCCTGGCGGCAGCTTCCGCGTCAAGCACAAGGTCACCCATAGCCGTCAGCATTTCAGCAAGAGGACCTGCTCGGGCACGTTCCGTCAGCGCGGCACCTACAAGCTCAGCCGCGGCCGCGGCACGTATGCCGGCATCCGCGGCCACGGGCACTTCACGGTCAGCGGCTTGCTGGTCGCCCGTCATACCACTCACGGATGCTCCAAGAATCCGATCGCGATCCAGGTCGTCATCCGGGCACACGGCCCGGTGACCCTGCCGTAGCAGCGCCACTGAGAATGGGCTGGCCCGCGTGGCGGGCCAGCCCATTCCGGTCCCGCAGCGAAATGCTGCCCCCGGCTCCGCCGCGCGCTGGCCGGCGCCGGGCGGCTGCCCGGCCGCGCCGGGCCGATGCGCGCCCGCGGGCGGCCACCGGTCGCCAGCCGGTCCGGAACCAGCCCGCCACCGCCCGGCGATGACCAGCCCGGGTGACGTCACCGCCGGGATGCGGGCAGGAGCAACTGCGCTCCAGCGACGGCTGGCCGCCGCCCTTGACATATCGCCTATCAAAGTGATATCAATTTGATAGGCGACCGGAGTGGCCGGACACCGAGGGCCACAGGAGGCATCCCATGTACGCACAGCATCCCAGCATGCTCGCGGGGGTTGGCATTGCCGTGTGCGTCGGCGTGGTCGTGCTGGCTTGGGCGGCCGGTGCGCTGTACAACACCCTTCATGCTCTGCATAACGCCTCTCATGCTCCGCGTGAGCGGACCCGGAGCCAGCCCGGGTCGGCAGCGCTCATTGTCGTGGCGGTGGCGTGTGCTGGCCTGGCGATTGCCGGCCGCAGCCACGTTGACGGCCTGGCCGCGGGCGGCTCGTGGGTCCGGGTCCCCGGAGCCGCCGTGCTGGTCGCTTCGACCTTGTTCACGCTGTGGGCCCGGTTTGCACTCGGCACCATGTGGAGCGTGGCACCCCGGGTCAAGGACGATCACCGGCTCCGCACTCACGGGCCGTACGCAGTGACACGTCATCCGATCTACACCGGCCTGCTCGGGATGCTGCTCGGCGTCACGCTGCTCAGCGGGATCGGTCAGTGGATCGTGCTCTTCCCGGTCGGCCTGATCGTGTTTGAGGTCAAGATCCGCATGGAGGAGCAGCTGATGGCGGCGACCTTCCCCCGGGAGTACCCCCGGTACCGCAGCCAGGTGCCACAGCTTGTCCCGGGTCTGTTCATGCTGCGCCGGCGCCACTCAGCCAGCTCGTAGACCTTCCGCGGGCCTGCCCGCTCAGCCCCCGGCTCTCTTGTGGGCTCCGGCGGATGGGGCGTAGCGTCGGGATCAGGAAGGCGTACTCGTTTATCTGCGTGTAGACGAGATGGAGATTCCTCCCGGCTGCTGCTCGAGACCTCGGTGGCGCCTAGCGCGCAACGGAGCCGAGGCGGCATATGCCAGCATCTGTTTTCCATCGTGTCCCGCTCTCCGTCAGTGACCAGCAGGTCCGCACGGTCAGCGACGCGCAGGCTGGCCGGGAGCCGATGGAGCCGGGCAGCACCGGGATAGCCAGGACTTCCGCCATGCCCGTGCCGCCGTATCAAGCCGGGCATCGCCGGGTTAGACGCCCACGTTCGCGCCTATGAGGCGAGCATTCCATGACGAAGCTTTCACTGTTACGCGCTCCTAGAGTGATCCGGCGCGGTACCCCCCGCCGGGCTCGGCTGGCCGGCGCCGGGATTGCCGCCGCGGCCCTGGTGTCCGTGCTCGTCCCGGCGCTCGGGGCCGGCCCGGCGGGCGCCGCGGCCACCTCGGGCCCGGTGCCGGCCATCGGCTGGCACCGGTGTCCCGCGGGCAGCGCGGGAGCGATGGTGGGCGGTTTCTCGTGCGCGACCGTCGCGGCGCCGCTGAATTACCGGGATCCGTCCGGGGCGAAGATCAGGCTGGCCCTGGTGGAGCACCCGGCCACCGGGCCGGCCAGCCGCGGCGTGATCTTCTTCAACCCGGGCGGCCCCGGCGGGGCCGGCACAGTGCAGCTCCCGGCGCTCATCGGGTTCTTCCCGAAGGCGCTGCTGCGCGACTACGACATCGTGAGCTGGGACCCGCGAGGGTCCGGCGCGAGCACGGCGGTCCAGTGCTTCGCGAGCCAGGCCGCGGAAACCGCGTTCCTCGGCAAGTACGCTTTGTTTCCCGTCGGCCGGGGCCAGCAGCGCGGCTACATCCGCCGGTGGCGCGAGTTCGGGAAGATCTGCGCCGCGCGGAACGGCGCGCTGCTCCGGCACGTCTCGACCGCCGACTCCGCGCGTGACCTGAACCTGCTGCGCCGGGCGCTCGGCCAGCCGAAGCTGAACTTCCTCGGCATCTCCTACGGCACGTTCCTGGGCGCAACCTACGCGAACCTGTTCCCCCGCCGGGCCGGCCGGATAGTGCTGGACGGGAACCTCCCGCCCAGGGCCTGGACCAACGGCGGCCGGCCGGGCCCCCGGCTGAGCACCTACCTGCGGATGGGCAGCGACAAGGCGGCCGCCAGGGCGCTCGGCGCGTTCCTGCGGATCTGCGGGCAGCGCAGCACCCAGGCCTGCGCGTTCTCGGCGGGCAGCCCCGCGGCGACCAGGGCCAAGTGGGATGCGCTGCTGGCCCGCCTCAGGCGGGCGCCCATCACCGTGGGCGGCACGGCCATCAGCTATGCCTTTGCTGTCACCACCGTCAGCTTCGGGCTCTCCTTCGTGCAGCCGTTCAGCACGCCCGTGCCGGACAACAGCGCCCCCGGCTGGCCCGGGATTGCCCAGGAACTCCAGCTGCTCTGGACGGCGCGCAGCGGCACGCCAAGTACCCGCCCGGGCACGCCGCCCGCCGCCGCGGCGGCCGCCGCCCAGCGCTACGGAGGGGCCGAGCAGGGATATGCGGTCCAGTGCGACGAGGCGCCGAGCCCGCCCGCCCGTGCCTACCCCGGCCTGCAGCGCCTGCTGCTGCACCGCAGCGGCGTGACCGCCCTGCCGTACCTGTGGACCTCGGACGAGCCGTGCGCCACCTGGCCGGTGCGCGGGCAGGACACCTACAGCGGCCCGTGGAACGCCCCCACCAGCCCCATCCTGGTCATCGGCAACACCACCGACCCGTTCCTCCCGATCCAGGCCGACATCGCCATGACCCGCCAGCTCGGCAACGCGCGGCTGCTGGTCGTCCGGGGCTACGGCCACACCGCGTTCCTCAACCCGAGCAGCTGCGCGAGCACTTACATGACCGCCTACTTCCGCACTGGTGTCCTCCCGCCGAAGGGAGCCGTATGCCGCCAGGACCTCCCGCCGTTCCCGCCCCCCGCCGGGTAGCACAGCCCATGCAGCGGCGGGCGGGGCTGCGCCGCGCAGGCCAGAGACCGGCCAGCCTGCCGCCGGGACCGCTGGAACTGCGCGGGAATGACCCGCGCCGGGTAGCCCGGAGCTGGCTGCGCGCAGGGCTGACATCGACGGGAAGTGCGGCGCGGTGACCGAGAAACCGGAGGCGGTGACCTCGCGGGACGGCGTAGCCGGCCTGGAGCCGGGTCCGGCCGTGCAGCCAGCGGGGCGCCGGCGCCGCCCGACCGGCGCGCCGCCGCCGCTGCCGCACCCGGTCTCGGTCACCACTACGGCCTGGCTGGTCGCCGTCGTTGTCGTGCTGGCCGGCGCGATCGTGGTCTCGGTGCGCGCGCCGTCGCTGCGGCTCGATGATCACGTCAACGCGGCGGTGCTCCGGTTCTTCGCGCGGGCCCGGACGCCGTGGCTCACCCGGACCGCCCACGGGATCGTGGCGGCCGGCTCCGGCTGGGGGGCCGCGGTGGTCGGACTGTCGGCGGTCGCGGCGACGATGGCGTTCCGGCGCTGGCGTCATCTGCTGGTGTTCTTGTGCAGCCTGTTCGTCCTCGAGATCGCCCTGCTGCTGGTCAACAACGGGGTGCAGCGGCCGCGCCCCTACGGCGTGCCGATCATCGGCAGCTGGTCGGGGTACTCGGCGCCGGCGCTGGCGGCCGCGATCCTGGCGTTCTTCCTGATGGGCATCGCCTACTGCCTGGTCGTGCCGGGACGGCCCCGCTCGTACGTGAAGGCGGCCAGCGCGGTCATCGTGACCGTGTTCTGCCTGGCCTGCCTGTACCTGGCGGTCAATCACTTGGATGACCTGCTGCTGGGCGTGGCGCTCGGGGTCGCGATCCCGGTCACCGCGTTCCGTTTCTTCACCCCGAACGAGGTGTTCCCGGTCGCCTACCGGCGCGGCCGCACGGCGCACGTCGACGTGACCGGACGGCGCGGCGAGGCGATCCGCCACGGCATGCGCGACCAGCTCGGGCTCACCGTGACCGACATCACGCCGGTCGGCTTGGAGTCCTCTGCGGGGTCCACGCCGCTGCGGCTGCGGGTCGACGGCTGGGTCGGCCCTAATACGCGCGCGGTGCGCCGCAGCAACCCGCAGCAGTACCTGTTCGGCAAGCTCTACACCAAGGGGCACGTCCGCGCCGACCGCTGGTACAAGCTGTGGCGGACGGTCCTGTACGGCTCTCTGGAGGATGAGCACCCGTTCCAGACCGTACGCCGCCTGGCCGAGTACGAGGACTACGCGCTGCGCCTGCTGCAGGACATCGGGATCAGCGTCGCCCGGCCCTACGGCATCGTGGAGATCACCCCCGAACGGGAGTACCTGCTGGTCACCGAGTTCTTCGACGGCGCCGTGGAAATCGGCGACGCCGACGTCGGCGATCAGCTGATCGACCAGGGACTGCAGCTGATCCGCCAGCTGTGGGACGCGGGGATCGCGCACCGCGACATCAAGCCGGGCAACCTGATGGTCCGCGGCGGGCAGCTGCTGCTGATCGACGTGATGTTCGTCCAGGTGCGGCCGTCGCCGTGGCGGCAGGCGGTCGACCTGGGGAACATGATGCTGGTGCTGGCGGTCCGCACCGACCCCGGCCGCGTGTATGAGCGCGCGCTGCGCTATTTCACCGAGGCCGAGCTGGCCGAGGCGTTCGCCGCCACCCGGGGGGTGGCCAGCCCGACGCAGCTGCGCGCCTTCATGAAACGAGACCCCCGCGACGTGCTCGCCGAGTTCCGCAAGCTCGCCCCGCAGCGGCGGCCGATCGTGCTGCAGCGCTGGAGCGCCCGGCGGGTGGGCCTGGCCGCGGGAATGCTCGCGATCTTCGCCGTGCCCGCCCTCTTCAGCGCCGCCCTGCTGCTCCCGTCCGGCCCCCCGGGTGTGCGCGCGCCCGGCTGCGGCACCGGCCATGCGATGATCCTGGCGGCCCAGGCGGTTCCCTCGGCGGCGTTCCTGCCCTGCATCGCCGCGCTCCCGTCGGGCTGGACCCCGAGCAACGCCGAGATCGCCAGCGGGCGAGTCAGTTTCTCGCTGGACTCGGACCGAGCCGGGGCGGCGGCGGTGACGATCACCCTGACCGCCGCCTGTGACACCCCGGCCGCCCGGCAGATCCCTTCCGGCCACCTCGGCACGCGCCTGTTCGAGCGGCGGGCGAGCCTGGTCCCGCGGTACTCCGAGGTTCGCTACTACACCTTTCCTGGCGGCTGCGCGACCTACCAGTTCCGCTTCGCGCGAGGTGCGTCCCCGGTCCTGGCCGCCGCTGCCAACAGCGCGCTGGCGTTCGAGCCGCGGTCGGACCTGGTCGGCTACGTCCGGCGCACCGAGGGCCTTGCCTTGTGCGGACGGGGTGCCGCATGCCCGGGCTGACCCGGGCGGCCACCGCCCGGCGGGATGAGGCGGCGCTGCTGGCCAGCCCCCGGCAGGCCACCGTCGTGACCGCCGCGGTGGTGGCGCTGACCGCCATCGTGTTTGTCCTGGTCGCGGAGCACGGTGCGGTCACCCGCATCCAGCGGCTGGACGACGCGTGGCTGCGGCTGATGATCTCCGGCCGGGCGCCGGCGCTCACCGCGGTCGCCAGGGTCTTCAACGTTCTCGGGCTGGTATACGTTACGCTGCCGGCCCGGATCGCCGTGGCCGGGTTCCTGGCGCTGCGGCGCCGGTGGTGGCACTTCGCTGCCTTCACCACGGCCGTGCTGGTATCGGAGGCGCTGATCGGCTCGCTGAAAGGGATCTACGACCGGGCCCGGCCGCCCGGGTCGCTGGTCGCGACGAGCGGTGCGTCGTTCCCGTCCGGGCACGCCGTCGCCGCGTCGGTGACCGTCGTGGCCGCGGTCATCGCCCTGGTTCCGGCAGGCAGGCGGCGGGTCGGGTGGGGCGCGGCCGCGGTGGCGTTCTCGGTCCTGATGGGCCTCTCCCGTGCCTACCTGGCTGCCCACTGGCTGTCCGACGCCACTGCCGGGATCCTCCTCGGCACATCCTGCGCCCTGCTGGCCGCCCTGATCGCGGGCCTGCTCCAGCAGCGGCAGCTCAGGCGGCAGCAGGCGGCCGGCGCGCAGCCCCCGGCTGGCGTCGCCCCGCCGGAACGCGCGGGCCGGGGACGGAGGCCGGCATGAATCCGGACCGGGCCCATCAGGGCGGAAAAACCCATCCAGGCCAGGATCTGACGGCCATCGATGAGCGGCCCGGCGCCGCGGAACCGGTCACGCAGCAGACCAGGCGGTTCCTGTCGGCGTCCCGGTACCGTCATCCGGGCGATGTCATCCGCCTCATCGTCAGCGCGCTGGTGCTGGCCGGGACGCTCGCAGTAGTCGCGGCGGCGCACCGCCTGCTGCTCGGTCCCGGCGGGCCGGCCGTGACCTGGACCGGATCCGGCCCGGCCGGGCGGCTGCTGACCGGCCTGGTGCAGGTGACCTTCGTCGTCGCGGCCGCCGGGATCGCCGCCGCCGCGCTGCGCCATCGCCGGTTCCGGCTGCTGGCCGGCCTGGCTGCGGGCGCCGCCGCGGCCGGCGCCGTGCTGGCCGGCATCTTGTATCTGGCCGGCGACCAGCACCCGCCCGCGGTGACCGCCGCTACCGGGCACGGCTCGTGGCTGGCCAGCGCGGCGTTCCCCGGCCCGGCCCTGTTCGCCGCCGCGGCAGCGGTTACCGTGGCCGCGGCGCCGTGGCTGAGCCGTCCCTGGCGCCGGGCAGCATGGATCACGCTGGCCGCCGCGGCCGCGGCCCGGCTGATCACCGGCACCGCCCGGCCGGCCGAACTGGTACTCGCGCTCGCCGCCGGGGTGACCGTCGGCGCCGGCGTGCTGGTGGCCTTCGGCGTCCCGGACCGCCGGATCGGACCCGCCGGGATCGCGGCCGCGCTGCGTTCCGCCGGGCTGCAGGTCACCTCCGTCGACCCGGCGGGCGTCGAGGCGAAAGGCTCCCGGCCGTTCGTGGCGGTCACCGGTGACGGGCGGCGGCTGTTCATCAAGGCCCTCGGCGCAGATCAGCGTGATGCCGACCTGCTCTACCGGGCATACCGGTACGCCCGGCTGCGCAACGTCGGCGACACCTGGCCCGCGGCCTCGGTCATCCGGGCGGCCGAGCACCAGGCCCTCATCACGGTGATGGCCGAGCGGGCCGGCGTCCGCGTCCCCCGCATCGACCGGGTGATCAAGGCCGGCCGCGGGACCGCGCTGCTGGCCATGGACCGGGTGGACGGCAGCTCGCTCGGCCAGCTCCCGGCGCAGCAGATCAGCGACGGTCTCCTCCGGCGGCTGTGGGCTGAGGTGGACAGGCTGCACCGCGCCGGGATCGCGCACCGTTCCCTGCGGGCGGCCAACGTGATGGTCGACGGCGACGCGATGCCGTGGCTGACCGACTTCAGCTTCTCCGAGCTGGCGGCCACGCAGCGGCAGCAAGACCTTGACCTCGCCGAGCTGCTGGCGTCGCTGGCCATCCTGGCCGGCCCGGACCTGGCCGTGTCCACCGCCGCCGCGGTCATCGGCGCCCAGGCGCTCGCGGCCGCGGTGCCGCTGCTGCAGCCGCTGGCCCTGTCGGCCGCCACCCGGCACGCCATCGCCCGCCATGACGGCCTGCTCGCGGCAACCAGGTCCGCCACGGTCGCAGCTAGCGGGCTAGACGGGCAGCCGATGGCCCGCCTGCAGCGGGTCCGGCCCCGCACCCTGCTGGCCATCGCCGCCGCGGCCGGCGCCTTCTACTTCATCCTGCCGCAGCTCGCGCAGGTCAGCAGCAGCTGGCACGCCCTGCAGTCGGCGCACTGGGCCTGGCTGCCCGTCATCATCGCGGCGTCGGCCCTGACCTACCTGGCCAGCGCCGCCGCGCTGATCGGCGCCGTGCCCGGCCCGGTACCGTTCTGGCCCGCCACCTTGACCCAGGCCGCCTCATCGTTCGTCAACCGGGTCTCCCCCGCCAACGTCGGCGGCATGGCCCTGAACGCCCGGTTCCTGCAGAAGAACGGCGTCCCCCCCAGTGCCGGCGTAGCCGCCGTCGGAGTCAACGCCCTGATGGGCGCCGTCGCGCACCTGATCCTGCTGGTCATCTTCTTCACCCTGGCCGGGCACCGGCTGGCCCAGGCCTTCAAGCTGCCGCCCGCCAGCAAGCTGCTGCTGCTCCTCGCCATCGCGGCCGCGCTCACCGGAATCGTCCTGGCCACCCGCCAGGGCAGGCGATTCGCCGCGACCCGGCTGCTGCCCGGGCTGCGATCCGCCGCCGCCAGCCTGCGGACCGTGGCCGCCAGCCCGGTCAAGCTGACCCTGCTGGCCGGCGGCTCGGCGCTGATCACCCTGGCCTACATCGGCGGCCTGGCCGCCTCGGTGCAGGCATTCGGCGGCGGAGCCGGGATCACCGAGATCGGCGCGGTCTACCTCGGCGCCGCGCTCATCGCCGCCGCCTCCCCCACCCCCGGCGGCCTCGGCGCCATCGAGGCCGCCCTCGTGGCCGGCCTGACCGGCGTCGGCATCGCCCCCGGGCCCGCCGTATCAGCCGTCCTGGCCTACCGGCTCGCCACCTACTGGCTGCCCGTCCTGCCCGGATGGATCTGCCTCCGGATCCTGCAAAAGCGAGACTACGTATGACGCCCGGCCGGCCAGGGACCGTCCGGCCTGGTCGATGGCCAGGCATGCTGGCAATTCGGGCGGAGCGCGCGTTTGATGGTGAGCGCCTCGCACGAGGAGGCGTAGTCGTCTTGCTCGATCAGGGACGCATCGTCGCCGTGGGCCGGGATGCCACGGTCGTGCCCGCAGATGTGCACGTCGCCGACTTCCCGGGCGCCACGGTGCTTCCCGGGTTGATTGACGCCCACGTCCATCTCTGCGGTGATGGCCGGCCGGGTGCCCTCGATCGGCTCCCCGAGTACGACGAGGACGGGCTGGCCGAGGTGATCAGCAGCTCGTTAGCGGGTCAGCTCGCCGCCGGCGTGACATCGGTTCGCGACCTGGGAGACCGCCGGGCTGCGGTGCTGGACTGGCGGAGGCGCGCCATCGCGGTTACCGGTCCGGAGGCAGCAGCGCCGACCATCGTGGCATCGGGCCCGCCCATCACCAGCCGTGGCGGGCACTGCGCCAACATGGGCGGGCAGGCGACCGGACCGGAGCAGCTTCGGGCCGCGGTGCGCGACCGCGTCGAGCGCGGTGCCGACCTGGTCAAGGTGATGGCCAGTGGCGGAGTCATGACACCAGGCTCAGATGCACTGCGCTGCCAGTTCCAGCTAGCAGAGTTACGCGTTGTGGTGGCGGAGGCGCATGCGGCCGGGTTACCGGTGACCGCTCACGCGCACGGCCTGCCCGCGGTCGAGCAGGCCGTGGACGCCGCGGTTGACGGCATCGAGCACTGCACCTGCCTGACCCGGTCGGGCATCCAGATGCCTGACCGGTTGCTGGAACGGCTGGCCTCCCGCGGAACTGTGGTATGCCCGACGCTGGGCGTGGCAGCCGGCTCCGCACCGCCAGCGGCGCTCCTGGCCATCATGCAGCGCACCGGCATGACGTGGCAGGCGCGGCAGGCCCATGCGGCCCGGATGCACAGGGCAGGTGTGCGGCTGGTCTCCGGCAGCGACGGGGGCATCGGCCCGCGACGGCCGCACAGCGTTCTGCCCGAGGCGGTTGCGGATCTCGTGGCCGGCGGCGTATCGGCCGCCGACGCGCTGGCCACCGCCACCTGGCGCGCGGCCCAGGGCTGCGGGCTGGGCAAGCACAAGGGCCGCCTGCGCGCCGGCTATGACGCCGACCTGCTTATCGTCGAAGGGAACCCGCTGGACGACATCGGCGCCCTCCGCCGCGTCGCCGCGGTAATCCTGAACGGGAAACCACAGCCTCCCGCTGGCTAGTCCTTCCGGCGCCGGCCGCATGTAGCGCCCGCCCGGGCGCCACGCGCACTGATGAACTGGTTCTCCGCCGCGGAGGTTGACCTGCCCTGCTATGAGTAGTCGGCGATTATCCGGCGCCCGGCGCCGTCGACGGTCACCAGGCCACCGTGCGGGACGATCCACTGCGGGCGCGTGTGACCAAACGGAATGCCGACGCATACCACGGCTTCAGGGTTGTACCAGCCGACAAGATCGACAATGACGTCTCGCTGCTCAGCGCGCAGCCGGGCACGTTCCTCCGCGGCCGGACGGCGGACGAAGTCGGACACCGGCGGGCGGGCCACCAGGACTGCGTCGACCGCGGCGAGGATTCCGCGCTCGCCCAGCGAGCGGACGATCCATCCAACGTTGCGCGCGGGGAGGAGTTCCTCTGAGGTTTCGATGATGAGCACGCCGTCATCGAGGACTTCCGGATCGAACGGGAACCGCCCCGCGGTGAGGATCCATTCGATGATCTCGATGCAGCCGCCCCAGGTGCGGCCGGTCACTGCGCGTGCCGGGCCGTGCCAGCTCCACGGCTCGGTCGGCTCGCGTTCACCGAAGGAGGTCAGCGCACGCGGGTCACCCCAGTCGACCCCGATATCCTCCGACTCGCCCGGATTTGTGATCTCGAGCATCTCACCAGTGATCAGGGCGGCGCGCAGGGATCGCGCGTGGATGCCATCGACGCCGGGGCCGGGGCCAAGGTGCAGCTGGGACGAGCCGCCGTAGAAGCTGGCGATGCCGTTTGCCCAGAGCCAGTGGTGCAGGTTGGTGTTGTCGCTCGTGCCGAGGAAAGGCTTGGGATCGCGCCGGGCCAGCCCCGCCTCCAGGTGCGGGATGACGGTGATCTGGTCCTCGCCGCCGATTACCGCGAGGATGCCGCGGATCGCCGGATCAGCGAAAGCGGCGTTGATGTCGGCGGCGCGAGCTAGCGGGGTCGCTCCTACCGTGCGTGTCGTCGGGTACTCGACCGGGATAAGCCCGGTCACCTCAATGAGCCGCCGCATCGCCTGCTCGTGCACCGCGGGGAAGGCGCCTGCCGCCGCGAATGACGGTGACAGGACGGCAATGCGCTCACCTGGCCGTGCCTTGGGCGGGTGGATGAGGTCGCGGGGCATGCGCGTTATCGAAACACATCGCTGGCCCCGCGCACACAGAATTATCCCGGCCGCGGACCCGCCACCCGGGAGCTGGCGCCCGGCGCACCTAACTTCGCCAGGCCGGCGCCCGGCAGCGCAGCCCCGCCGGTTCCGTCCCACCAGTTGAGTACCCTAAGTGCGCGGAGGGTGTTCCAGCGGCCCGGCGTGCCCACGCCGCCGTCAAGGTCGAAGTGGACGCGACCGGGATGGATGCGGTCGAGCAGCCGGCGGCCGTCGGGCTGCCGCTTGGACTGCACGGCCGCTGCCGCCTCCGCCATCCGGGTATCCGGGTCCGCACCCGACCGCCGGAAATAGTCGAGCGCGCGCAGCACGTCGTAATGCCAGTAGTACGGAAACGCGAACCCGAGATACGCCGGCTGGACGACGGCCCCGGTGCTCTTGCGGCGGAACAGGCCGCGCTCGAGCAGGTACTCCTCACCGCTGCGGCGGGCAGTGCGCACCTCAGCGGGCCGCCGGTCGCGCGCTCGAACTCGAGCAGGCCGGGTCAAGCCCGAGGAGCTGCAGAGTTTGCCGCGCGTGCGGTCTTCGCCGGCCAGCAGCCGGCCCGGCTCCGGCCGCCGCTGGTGACGCTCACCCCGAACCGGCATGAACCACATGCACGCCGCTGCCGTGCCAGCCGACCGGGCGCGGGTATTCTGCGCGCGTCCGCGGGCCGGCCGGATTCCGTCATGCTGGGTAGCGAATGCCTGCCCCGGCTGCCCGACAAGGGGGTCCCCGAGATGATCATTGATTGTGCTCACTACCAGGACGGCCGCCGGCAAGGCGAAGGGGCGGTGTCGCTGGAGGATGCGGCTGCCCGCTGCGGGCAGGGCGGCTTCGTGTGGCTGGGGCTGTTCGAGCCGGGCGCGGAGGAACTGGCCCAGGTGCGTGACACCTTCGGGCTGCACGAGCTGGCGGTCGAGGACGCGCAGAATTTTCATATGCGGCCGAAGGTCGAAAGCTACGAGCAGGACGTCCGGCTGGTGATCTTGCGCACCGCGCGGTACGACGACGAGGCCGAAGAAGTCGAGTTTGGCGAGATCAGCGTGTTCCTCGCGCCGACGTTCGTGATCACCGTGCGGCAGGGCGTGGCGAGCGAGCTGCACGGCGCCCGGCAGCGCCTGGAGCAGCGGCCGGAACTGCTGGCCACGGGCAGCGCTGCAGCTCTCTGGGCGATCCTGGATCACGTGGTGGACGGGTACGCGCCCGTGGTGGCCGGGCTCGAACGCGACATCGACCAGATCGAGGCCACCGTATTCTCCGGCGCCGTCGCGCCGACCGAACGGATCTACTCGCTGCGCCGCGAGGCCACCGACTTCTACCGGGCCGTCCACCCGCTGCTCGGCGTGGTTGCCACGGTCGAACGCGCCACCGCGGACCCGGCGCTGCTGCCGTATCTGCGTGATGTCCAGGATCACCTGGTCCTGGTCAACGAGGAGGTCGCGGCGCAGCGTGACCTGCTCGGCACGGTGCTGGAGGCCAACATGGCGGTGATCTCAGTCGAGCAAACGAAGGTCAGCGTCCGGCAGAACGCCACCATCGAGCAGCTCACCGTCCTGGCCACGGTCTTCCTGCCGCTGACCTTCGTCACCGGCTTCTTCGGCCAGAACTTCGCCTGGCTAGTCGGGCACATACATGGCCTCGCCGCGTTCCTCATCTACGGCATCGGCGGTCTCGCCGTGCCGTTGATCCTGCTGTTCTTGTGGCTGAGAATGCGCAGGCTGGCCACCAGCACCGGCGCCGCGCTCCACGACAACTGACCCGCATCCTGGGAGCGCGACTCATCCGTGCGCCGCTGTTCCTATCCGGTGAGATCTGGCAAGGTCGGGTAGATGAAGCCCAACCGGTCGGTCCCGCCAGCGACCGTCGTGCCCGTCCTTTCCTATCCGGACGTGCGGGCCGCGGTGGCGTGGCTGAGCGCAGCGTTCGGCTTCGCTGAGCGCACGCGGATAGGCGAGAGTCACCGGGCTCAGATGAGCATCGGCGCAGCCGGGGCCGTGATCGTCGCTGAACGCCGGGGCGAGAAGCCAGCACAGGACGATGCGGTGACGCACCTCATCCGGGTCAGGGTCGAGGACGTCGGTGCCCAGTTCGAGCGTGCCCGGGCGCACGGAGCACGCGTGCTCGAACCGCCCACAGATCGGGAGTACGGCGAGCGGGACTGCACCATGGAGGACGTGGCGGGCCATCGATGGCAGTTCGCCGAGACCGTGCGGGACGTGGCGCCCGAGGATTACGGCTGCACGACCGTCGCGCCCTGGCCTGGCCGTCCTGGCGCCTGACGGCTTCGCCGATCCCGCGGGACAGGCCCAGGCTTGCCGTCAGGCAGCTGAAAGGTCGCCACCGGATCCTGGTGATTCACGCGCCGTTGACACTGCGTGCGCTGGCCTGATAGCGAGAGGACTGGGTCGTCGACGGGTGGGTGTCCGGTGCAGGCAAAGGCAGGGCCGCTGACGGTGGATCGAGCGAAGCCCCAGCTGATCGGCCGTGGTGATCTTCTCGCCGCTTTGGACCGCGCGGCGGCGAGGAAGGTAACGATCATCTCGGCTCCGGCTGGGAGCGGGAAGACGTCGCTGCTGCGCGCGTGGGCCGACCGTCCGGGGCAGCCGCACCGGATCGCCGTGGTGCAAGTAAAGCGCGATCAGCACGACGCCCAGCAGTTCTGGCTGGCCCTGCTCAGCGCGGTCCGCCAGGCCGCTGCCACGCCGGGCCGTGCGGAACCGCCGGCCGCGACGCCTGACTTCAATGGGCGGGCGATGGTTGACCGGGTGCTCTCGGAGCTCACAGAGCACCATGGTCGCCTCATGCTGGTCATTGATGATCTGCACGAGCTGGCCTCGCCGGATGCGCTCGCGCAGCTCACCCGGTTGCTGACCAACCTGGCCGGCGATGTGCATGCGGTGCTGGCCACCCGTCGCGATCTCCGGCTGCGGCTGCATCAGCTAAGGCTCGCAGGCGAGCTGGCCGAGATCCGGGCGGCAGATCTGCGCTTCAGCGAGCGCGAAACCCGCGAGCTTCTCGATGCCTCGGGTATTGCGCTGTCCGATGCCGGGGCGGCGCTGCTGCACTTGCGGACCGAAGGGTGGGCCGCGGGTTTGCGGCTCGCGGCGCTCTCCCTGGCTGATCACCCCGACCCGGAGCGTTTCGTCGCTGAGTTCTCCGGCAGCGACCGCACGGTCGCCGAGTACCTGATCGCCGAGATGCTGGACCGCCAGCCCGACGATGTCAAGGATCTGCTGCTGCGCACCTCCCTGCTCGACCGGGTAAACGGCGAACTGGCCGATCTGCTGACCGGCCGGCCCGGCTCGGAACGCATTCTGCTGGAACTCGAGGATGCGAACGCGTTTGTGGTCTCGCTCAACCCCGAGCGGACGTGGTTTCGCTACCACCATCTGTTCGCGGATCTGCTGCGGCTGGAGCTGCGCCGGGCGATGCCCGAAGAACTGCCAGCGCTGCACCGGCGGGCCGCCGGGTGGTTCACCCAGTACGGCCAGGTTGTCGACGCCATCTGGCACACCCAGGCGGCGGGCGACTGGCCCGGCGCGGCCCGGCTGCTCGCCGACCATTCGTTCAGCCTGACGCTCGACGGGCAGGCGCAGACGATCCAGGCGCTGCTGCGGGCCTTCCCGCCGGGCGCGGACGACCCCCGAGCTCGCCCTGGTGCGCGCGGGAGTGGACCTTGTGCAGGGACGCCTGGACGAGGCGGCCGCGCACCTGGTGGTCGCCGAGACGCACGCCGAGGCGGTGCCGCCGGATCGCCAGCGCCGCCTTCAGGTGGCGATCGCGGCGCTGAAGCTGTCGCTGGCCAGGCGGCGCGGTCACCTGGCCGGCGTCGTCGAGCAGGTTGAATTCCTGGCCTCCCCGGTAACCGGGCCGTCTGACGAGGACATCGCGCTCGGCAGTGACCTGCGGGCAGTGGCGCTGATGAATCTGGGGACTGTCGAGGCGTGGTCCCTGGGGCTGCCAGACGCCGAACGTCACCTCCGGGAGGGCGCCGCCCTGGCCCGGAAGATCGGACGGCCCTATCTCGAAGTCAGCTGCCTCGCGCAGCTCGGTTTCGCGTCGAAAATCCGCCCATTCGCCACGGCCCGGCGGCGTTGCCAGGAGGCGATAGCGCTCGCCGAGCGGCACGGCTGGGGCGCGGAGCCCATCGTCGCGCCCGCGTTGGTAACGCTGGCGGGCACGCTGGTATGGACCGGTGGGTTTGACGAAGCCGAACGATGGCTGCAGCATGCCGTGCAAGCTCTGCAAGCAGACACCGGGCCGGACATCAGGCTGCTGCTGCATCTGACAGCCGGGATACTGCATGCCTGCCGCGGCCGTCACCGTGCGGCGCTCGAGGAGTTCACCGCGGCCGAACGGCTGCGATCGCAGCTAGCGGGATTGCACGCGCTGGCGAGCCAGGTAACCGGGTGGCTGCTGGCCACGCAGGCCCGCCTCGGGATGACCGGCGAAGCCCGCGGCTGTCTCGCGGCCCTCGATGACGAACGGGCCAGCTCGGGCGAAATCCGTAACGCCGACGCGGTGATCTGCCTCGCGGAAGGCAATCCGGCCGCGGCTCTCGCCGCCATGCAAGATGTCCTGGACGGCACGGCACCGGTCGTCGGTTACGTCACGGTCGTTGTGACTCATCTGCTGACCGGGCTTGCCCACCGGCAGCTCGGTGATCAGCGCGCGGCCAACCGGGCCGCTGAACGCGCCCTGGGCCTCGCCGAGGCTGACCGGCTGGTCCTGCCGTTCGCGATCACGGGCTCACGCGAGTTGCTGGAGGCGCTGCCGCGGCATGAGACGGCGCACGCCGCGCTGCTCGCCGACATCCTCGACGTCATGCACGGCTCCTCCCTGGCCGCCCAAGGCCAGCAGCCATCGCCGCTGACGGGGGAGCTCAGCCCGAGCGAGCTGAGGGTGCTGCGGTATCTGCCGACCAATCTGTCCCGGCCGGAGATCGCCAGCCAACTGTCCGTCTCGGTGAACACGGTCAACACGCACGTCCGCAACATCTACGCCAAGCTCCAGGCCCGTGATCGCTCCTCGGCGGTGCAGCGCGCGCGAGATCTGCGGCTACTCTCGGCAGGCCTGACTCGTTAGGACGGCGGTCAGCCGGTCATTGCCAAGTTGGCTGTCCGCGGTGGCGAAGATGTGCTGGAATGGCGGGCTGTCATGACTGCCCGTCCGTTTCGTGGCAGGGAACCCTGAGCACGAGCACGACGGTGTCGTCGCTGGCTTGCGCGCCGCTGAAGGCGAGTACAGCTTGCTGGATAGCGTCGGCGATCCGGGCCGCGGACATATCGCCGAGGCCGGCGATGAAGCGGCGGAGCCGGTCGTCGCCGTAAAGTTCACGGCTGATTTGGCCGCGGGCCTCAGTAACTCCGTCGGTGAACAGGATCAGGCTGTCACCAGCTCGCAGCACGCTGCGTGAGTCGTGCAGTTCGGGATCGGGGAACACGCCGAGCAGAGTTCCCGGCCGCCCGAATGCCTGCACGCGCCCGTCTGCCCGGTGCACCAGGGCAAGGGGATGGCCGGCGGAGCTGATCTGGACCGACGCCCCCGCAGGAGTCGGCCGTACGGTGGCGTAGATCGCGGTCAGGAACCGCGGGTCATCTGTAAGCCACTCCAGCAGACCCTGATTCAGGGCAGCCAGGATCAGGCGCGGCAGTGTCTGCCGGTGTGCTTCGGCCCGCAGGGTGTAGCGCGCCAGGGCGGTGCTCTTGGCAGCCGGGACTCCTTTTCCGCAAACGTCGCCGACCACTACTCCCCAGTTCCCTCGTACCGATGGGAATACGTCGTAGAAGTCCCCGAGAACCTCGGCCCCTGTCCCTCCGGCGGCATGCCGTGCCGCGACCTGAAGGCCGGGGATGTTCGGCAGCCGCGGCGGCAGGAGGCTTTCCTGCAGGGTCTGGGCCAGCGCGGCACGCCGGGCGCCCTGCTGTAATGCGACCTTGAGCGCTACCTCGCTAGCGGCGACATCAGCCAGGTTCTCGAGAACATCGACGTCGCCCGCGCTCCACTGGCGTGTCCGGTGGTCGGCCACCCAGAGCGCGCCCACGACCTGGCCAGCCGGGTCGCGGACCGGGAACCCGGCCCACGCGATCACGCTCCCCGGCTCGCTCGGGCGGCACGCGATGGTGCGCGGGTCCAGGCGGGCGTCATCGATGACCAGCCTTTCCCCGGAATTGATCACGTACTGGCACAGCGATTGCCCGGCCGCGCTCTGCCGATCGGCTATATCCAGGGCTCCGGGACACGTCCTCCCGGAGGATGGGCGCTCAGCGGCGACCACCACCGACGCTAGCGGCGCATCCAGGACTAGCGCGGCTAACCGCGCGACATGGTCAAATGGCTTCCCCGCAGACGGGCCCGGCAGACCGGGCCGCCGCGCGGCCAACCCGGGCTTTCCGGGCGCATCCTTCGGCACGATCCCGGTCATTGCCGGGACCTGACGGGACGAACCGAGGCGCTACCGGGGATCATATCTGCCGCTTTCCGCCGTGATTGTGGGTTTGGGCACCAACATCGGCGAAGCGGGGTCCAGGCCTCAAGTTTTCTAATTCAAGCACAGAACGGGCGGGCCGGCACCCGCCTTTGCCTAAGGTCAGCGGCCGTCCAATAATCCCGATTCAAGAACCTATCCCGTCCTTTGCAGCCGGTGCTGTCGTCACCAGGCTTGCCCGGCACAGGCGCTCGTTGGAGATCTCAGGTCCGCCGCTATCCACGGTCGCGGCGGACAAGAATGGGCGATGGGCCCTCGCGTTCAGCCGATCGGACGAAACTAACCGTCTTTGAACGACACGGCATAAAATGTCTACACAGCGCAGGTCTTTGCGTTGCTCGTCCGTTTATGAGTAGCTATTCACCAAAGCGTCAGCGGCGTGATGTGACATGTGCCGGGCGTTGCCTGTTGTCCGGCGGGTTCGAGTGGGGGTGGTTTCCAGGCGTGGCCGTTCGCGGCTGCGGCCATGGACCGAGGCTGTGACTCCTGGGTGAGGAGGGCAGGGCGCCCGCTGGTCAAGCCGGTGATCCTCGGCCATCGGATGCTTCATCGCGAAGCCACCGGTCGAACCATGCGCGGGTGCGCCGGAGCAGGTCGATCTGGTGATTGCGCTCCGCGAACCGGTGTCCCTCGCGCGGGTAGATGACGAGTTCGTGCTCGGCCCCGTACCAGCGGAGCGCACGGTGGAAGTAGATCGCCTGGCTGACCGGCACGTTGGTGTCGTCCTCGCCGTGCACGATCAGCACCGGCGTGCGGATCTTCGACGCGAACGAGATCGGGCTGACCTGATCGTGCGGGTGCGGGCCGGTGCCCTCCCAGCCGCAACTGCCGCCGAGCGCGGCATCCATGGTCCCGAATTCGCTGGTCGCCAGGAGCGTGCCCCAGTCGCTGATCCCGGCGTCCATCATCGCGGCCTTGAACCGGCCGGTCTGCCCGATCGCCCAGGCGGCCATGAACCCGCCATAGCTGGCCCCGCCGATCCCGAGCCGGCCCGGGTCCGCGACCCCCTCGGCGATCAGCAGGTCGATCCCGCTGACGATGTCGCCCCAGTCGGCGCCGCCAACGGCGCCGCCAGCTGAGCGCACGACCGCCGCCGCGAAATCACGGCCATGGCCCACCCCGCCCCGCGGGTTAGGCAGGAACACGGCGTATCCCGCGGCCGCGAGCCACTGTGCCGGAGAACGCGGGCCGAGCAGGAACTGGTCGGCGTACCGGGCAGGAGGGCCGCCGTGCACCCAGGTGATGAGCGGGAACGGGCCGTCCGCGCGGCTGCGGCCGGGCAGCAAGATGAGCAGGCCGTCGAGGCCGAGGCCGTCGGCTGCCCGGTAGGACAGGCGTTCTTGAGTGCCCCATCTGATCGCGCGCAGGGCAGGCCGGGTGTCACTGAGCCGGACGAGCTGGCCGCCGGGCGGTCCGGCATGGACGTTCACCGGCTCATAGGAGGTGCTGGCCAGCGCCGCGATCACCTCGCCGGAGCGGCTGGCGGTGAGCGAGCCGGCCAGGCCGTCCCGGGCGGACAGGCACCGGAACCGCAGCAGGTCAGGGATCGAGCCGGCAGATCGCGGTATCGAGCCCGTCCGCGAACAAGGCCAGCGGCGGGCCGCCGGAGACCTGCGCCAGCTCCGCCGGGCACACAGCCATGCCCGCGGTCAGGTCACGATGCCCAGCGGCAGCCGCGGAGACGGCGACGTCATAGACGGCGTCGCCGCCGTAGCCGCCGAACGGCCCGGGCCGTGCCAGATAGGCCAGGTGCCAGCTGCCGCCGGCCTGCCACCAGGCCGGCGACCGCGCCCGCGGGCCAGTCCGGCCCAGATCACGGACCGTCCCTGTCTGCGGATCGACCACATGCAACTCGCTGGCGGCAAGGCCCGGATCCTTCTCCGGGCTTGCCCAGCTGATCACCGCCAGCGCGCCCCCGTCCGGCCGCGCCGCCAGCTCCACGACGTGGCGGTGCCCGAGGCCGTCCACCCGGCGCAGCTCGCCGGTGGCCAGATCAAGCACCCGCAGCCTGCCGCGGCGCAGCTGCTGTCCCCAGACGAACGCGTCGTCGCGCTCGGCGCGCCGGCGCCTGTCCTCCTCATCCGGCTCGTCCGTGGCCACCACGGCGACCAGCCGGGCATCCGCAAGCGGCCGGGCATCGCAGATCTCGCCGCGCCAGTCCGTCAGGACCCCGGCCTCCCCGCCACCGACCCGGACCCGGTGCAGCTGAACCGATCCGGTGCGATCCGACAAGAAAAACACCGTTAGCTGGCCTGGGCGTCCTCCTCGCAGATCAGGCTGCGCCAGGCGCGCCCGCCCGGCACGGGCGCGCCGCGATGGCCGTGCTGCTGCAGGTCAATCCGGCTCACTGACTGAGTGATCTTAATGCGCGGTCGCAGCCAGGCGCCGGGCCACGAGGGCGATCGTGAGGCCGCCGAGCCCCGGCCCGGGCCAGCGTTCATAGCCGGTCACCGCGGACCGGGGACCGGCCAGCCAGACTTGGGCACGTATTGAACATGATCATGTTTCTGGCCCGGGCTCTCCTCGCGCTTGGAGCGCTGGCAGCCTGATGACATATCAACGGTACGCAGTACGCATGGTTAGCCGGTCCGAAGACCCCTGCACTGTGTCGTGAGCTTCCCCCCAAACCGTGGAGGACTCCCTATGCTGCTTCGATTATAGCGGAATTCTCGTAGTCTACTGGTGATTTCATGCCACAAGAACTATGCCGCCTGACCTTATTATAGAAGTCACACGCCCATCTGGTTACGAGTTCCCGGGCCGCGTCCTTCGTGGTAAAGTGATGACGCGATAGTACCTCCCATTCCAGGGTCGAGAAGAATGATTCCGCGGCGGCGTTGTCGAAACATGACCCGACACGCCCCATCGACTGGGTGATCTTAAGTTTCGCGCACAGGCCGGTGAAATGATCAGCAGTATAGGTGGAGCCGCGATCGGTGTTAAGCCGACTTCGGCTTAATTCCGATTATGCCGAGGTCGGCGTTAAGCCGAGGAATTGTGGCCTGGCCTGTCCGGGCGGTGCTTGCTGACCGGTTCCTCGGCTTAACGTCCGGGGCTATCGGAGACTGTAGAGGGCTTGTAGTTTGTCTTCGCTGAGCCGGCCGGTGGCCGGGGAGTTGATCGCGGGGGTGGCTGCGCTGATGGCTGCTCGCATCATGTCCAGGGTTGCGAAGGCGTAGAACGCTGAGGTGGTCGTCGCGTTCTCGTGGCCAAGGAGACGCATGATGATCGGAAGCGGGATGCCCTGCTGGTAAAGGTCCATGGCCTTGGTCTTGCGCAGCAGGTGGCAGTGGATGTTGCCGGGCATCGAGGGACAGTTCTGGCGGGCGGCCCGGGCGGCTTGCTTGAGCACGGCGGAGACGGTGTCGGCTGACAGTGATGCGGGCTGCCCGTGGTGCGGGCTGTAGAACAGCGGCCGTGTCGCCGGGAGCCGGGCGATGTCGGGGTGGAACTCGGTGAGGTAGACGCGCAGGTGGCCTGTCGTCTTGCCGGTCAGTGGCACGACGCGGGTCTTGTTGCCCTTGCCGGTGAGGGTGACGTGCCCGGGTTCTGCCAGGGACAGGTCCTGCAGGGTCATGCCGGTGATTTCGGACACGCGAGCGGCGGTGTCGTAGAGCAGGATGAGCAGCATCCGGTTCCGGCGGGACTTCGCAGTGTTCCCGGTGAACGCGGCGAGGATCGCCCGTGTTTCGGGTGCGGTGAGGTAGTCGACGGGCTTGCGGGGCTGGGCTGGGGTCTTGAGCGCCCTGGCCGCCTGGCTCAGCGCGACGAGGGTGATGTCCTCCTGACAGGCGTAGGCCAGGAACGCCTTGACGGCGCTCAGGCGCAGCGCGACGGTCTTGGGCGTGTAG
Source organism: uncultured Actinomycetes bacterium (assembly GCA_963786975.1). GTDB lineage: Bacteria > Actinomycetota > Actinomycetes > Streptosporangiales > Streptosporangiaceae > Palsa-506. The sequence continues at coordinate 553,191 of CAWBBE010000004.1, forward strand.
TGCCGCTCGTCTGTCATCCAGGCCAGCCATGCTTTCAGGTGCTGGCGGTCGAAGTGGTCGAAGCTGACGTACTCACGTTCGACGTGCTCGGCCTCGGCGAGGTAACCGAGGAAGCATTCCAGGCTGATCCGGTAGGCCTCGATCGTCTTCGGTGACAGGGCCCGGACCTTGGGCATGTAGGCGTGCAGGTAGTCCCGGGCGCAGCTGAACAGGTCCGGTGCGCCGGTTGCGGGGTCGCGTCTCATCCGAAGCCGACCTCCGGCAGCAGCGACTGGCTGTCCTGGGTGATGTCGGCATAGGCGTCCATGAAGTCGGGCGAGGTGTGAATGTAGTAGTAGGTGCTGTCGAAGGTCGCGTGGCCCATGTAACGGGACAGGTAAGGCAGCATCGCGGCGACGTCCTTGCCCTGCCGCATCCACCGCTCGATGCAGGCGTAGGCGAAATGGTGCCGGAAATCGTATGGTCGTGGCTGCTGCCCGCCGGCGGGCCGGGCCAGTCCCGCCTGGTCCCAGATGCGCGCGAACACCTTGCCGGCCGTTGCCGAGGTGACCTGGTTGCCGGTGGAGGAGACGAAGAACGTCTCGCGCGCGGCGAAGTGCGCGCGCGAGGCCTGGTCGCAGGAGGCGAGGACCCCGGCGACCTGAGTGGTCACCGGCAGCCTGCGGCTGCGGTTCCCCTTCGACCGGACGACGTCGACGTGCCCGTCGTCAAGGTTGACGTGGCCGGCCTGCAGGGCTCGGGTCTCACCGGTCCTGAGCCCGCACGAGTGCATCAGCGTGAAGAACGCGACCGCCTGCCACCGCCACGGAGACCGGGACTGCAGTGCCGCAGCCGCGGTGAAGAACAGGTCGATCTCCCCGAAGCTGAGCAGGTAGGGATGCGGGGGAACGAACGGGGCTTTCCACCGGTCGGACAGCACGCAGGCGTCGCTGGCTCCGGTGGCCTGAAGCCACCGGCCGAAGTCGCGGATGTAGGACATCCACGACCGGTACCGGCCCGAGCTTTCCAGCTGGGCGCTCACCCATCCCTCGACGGTGCCCTTGTCGAAGACGGTCCGGTCGTGCTCAGCGCACCAGGCGTCGAACCTTGTCAGGTACCAGATGCGGGAAGCACCGTGGTGCCCCATGTTCTGCTTGAACGCCAGGTAGGCGTCCAGCTCGGCTGCGAACGCGCTGGTGAAACCGCGGCCGCTCATGACCGCGCCCCTGCGGGAACCGGCAGCACGCAGTCGAGCAGGCGCTCCCGGTCGACACTCATATACCCGCTGGTCGATTCCTGGCTGGCGTGGCCGAGCACGGCCGAGATCGTGGGCAGCGGGACCGCCGCGCGCAGCAGCCTGGACGCGGCGTTGTGGCGAAGGAACCGGGTCCCGGCATTCATATCGGTCGCTCCCGCCTTGCGGAACGTCTCGGTTATCACCCGGTGCACGGTGGCGTGATCGGCCAGCCGCACGTGCGGGGCCACTGCACGCAGGAACACGTGGTCATCGGCTGAGCCGGGCCGCTCGCCCAGCACGTAGCCGGCGAGCCTGCCCATTACCAGCGCGGGCAGCGGCAAGGTCAGCGGGTTGCCCGTCTTCTGCTGCACGATCGAGATCGTCTGCCCGCGCCAGTCGGCATCTGCCAGGCGCAGCGCGATGATGTCGCAGGCCCGCAGTCCCGTCGTCAGCGCAAGCAGGGTGATCGCCGCGTCCCGGGCGCTCACCGCCCCCGACGCGCACGCGGCCACGACCAGGTCCTGGTCGTCATCGCTGAGCACGCCGATGACCGTGTGGGAACGCCTGACGCCGGCCAGGTTCACCGCGGCGACCAGGTCGGCACGGCCGGTGAATTTCAGGAACGGGCGGAAGTTCGACACCACCCAGAACAACGACGAGGCTGCCCACCTGTCCAGCAGGGACTCCAGGAACGCCAGCACGCTGGCGCCGTCAGCCGCGTCCAGGCTGATGATCCCGCGTTGTTCCAGGAACACCAGGTAGCCGCGCGCCACCCGCCCGTAGGCGGCGCGCGTGGCCAGCGCCAGGCCCCGGTCAGCCATGTCCGCTTCCCACGCGGCGTCCAGCGCCGCCAGCCCCGCCTGCCCGGGCCGCGGCCCGCCGCCGCCGCGCCGGCGAACCGACAGGTCCACCCGCCCGGTATGCACGTAGGAGTCGAACACGGCGACGAGCCGGCGGTAATCCAGCCGGCGCTGCGCGCTGAACCGGCCAGTCCGCGGGCTGATCGTCATCGCCGCGAACTCAGCCCCCAGCCCCGGGCTGTAGACGCCACCTCGCTCCCCCGCATACCGGGCAAGGGCCCTGATCGTCTTCCCGTACTGGCCGATCGTCGACTCCAGGTAGCCAGCCGCACGTAACTCTGAGACCACAACCGCGCCGATCCGTGTGACCGTCGTATCCATGCCCGTCTCCTTCCGCAGACGCTGGGGATACGACGGACGCTAGCCACACGCAGGAACGTTAAGCCGAGGAACCGGTCAGCAAGCACCGCCCGGACAGGCCAGGCCACAATTCCTCGGCTTAACGCCGACCTCGGCATAATCGGTGTGGAAGATCACTCCGGCGACGTTCCCGCCGCGGGCGGCGACCGCCATCTTGATGGCCTGGCCTGCGAGAACAGCGTCCGGACTGGCGCTGGTGGCGTAGCCGAGCAGCCTGCGAGAGAACAGGTCAATAGCGGTAGCGAGATAGAGCTTCCCTTCATCAGTAGGTATCTCGGTGATGTCCCCGCACCATCGCACACCCGGCGCGGGCGCGGTGAAGTCCCGTTTCACCAGGTCCGGGAACGGCCGCTTCCGCTTATCCGGGCGGGTCAGCCCCTTACGGCGCTTCTTCGCCCGCCCCGCCAGATCCTGGCGGGCCATCGACTTCGCGACGGTCTTCTCGCTGACCCGCCACCCGGCAGCCACCAGATCGGCGCGAATGCGCGGCGACCCGTAGGTCTTGCCTGAGGCATCGAATGCCGCCTTCACCGCGGCGTCCACCCGGGCGCGCCGCCGCGCGGCCGGCATCAGCGGCCGGTCATGCCACTTGTGAAACCACGACTCGCTGACGCCCAGCGCCCGGCACGAGACCGCGTACGGCACGCGGTGACCGGCCTTCTGGAAGGCGATAAACGTGGCCAGGCTCACCGCGTCGCCTCCCTCACCCAGAAGACCATCCCGCGCTTGAGGACATCACGCTCCATCCGCAGCTCAGCGACCTCCCGGCGCAGCTGCGCCAGCTCCTGGCGCTCGTCACGGGTCATGCCCTCGGCATCGCCGCGCTCGATCTTGTCCCTGGCCAGCCAGTTACCCAGCGTGCCCTCACAGATCCCCAGGTCACGGGCCACCTGCGCGATCGGCTTCCCGGTCTCCCGCACGATCCGGACCGCACCCTCTCGGAACTCCGCATCGAACTTCCGTCTCTTCTCCGGCATGGCTACTCCTTACAGCCGATGCCTCCTCGATCCGGGGGAACCTCAGTCGGCGGCACGGGAATACTGACCGCGGCGTGGCGACCGGGCGCTTGTGCCTGGCGGGAGGGAAGGAGTCCGATGAGGCATGGCTGATGCTCCGCATGAGGGAAGCGAGGCGTCCCCTAAAGGCAGCACCAAGGGCGGGCCGTCCCAGCCTGATGCGGCCGCCGAGAGATACCCGGCTGACGCATCCTCGGTTGAGAACCCATGGCCACGGCTGGGACGACGCTTCGAGCGAGGGCTGAGCCTGTCCCGGGTCGTGGTTGTCGTCCCGGTGATCATTCTCGTGCTCTCCGCCATGGCGTCCTTTGCTTACGGCACCGACGTGTTCGTCAGGTCAGTGGCTAATGTCGTGGACGACCCCCAGCTGACCAGCCATAATCTGGGATTTCTGCTCCTCCTCACCGACTTGTTCCTGATCGGCGCGACCCTCATGATCGCGGCCTTCGGCTTCTATGACCTGTTCATCGGCAGAACCGGCGCCAGTGGCCCAGGCATCCGGCTGCCCGGCTGGCTGAGGATGCACGATCTCAACGACCTCAAGGCCAGGGTGATCTCGATGATCATCCTGGTGGCGGCAGTCACCTTCGTGGACGCGGTGGTGGAGTCCAAGAGCGGGCTGGACACGCTCTACCTCGGCGTCGCCGTGGCGCTGGTGATCGCGGCACTCACGGCGTTTCTGCACTTCGGTCGGATCGACGGCGGTGACCGCTCCTAGCTGCATCCGGGCAGGGTGACTTGATGCCATGCAGAAGCGGCCTCCGCTTCTGGCGGATGCTGGCCGACTGCAAGCGCCCCGGCATACCGCGCCCACTCCGTGTGCCGGTGGTCACGATGGTTCAGGCAGCCGGGGCCAGCAGGGCGCCTCGATCGACTCTCGACTCGTCGCGATTGCCATAGCGTTCGCGAAGCGCTCGCCAGGCCGCCAGTTTCTCCGGGCGCATTCGCTGACCGTCATACAGGTCGTGCACGTAGCAGTAGAGCACCGCCTCCCGGCCTGGCCCCAGGAACTGCACGGTCAGGGATTCCCGCCCGGGGAAGGACGGGAACTGGTAGGGCTCGCGCACGAACCGGACCCCGGTGATCTCATCGACCCGCACGTCCATCACCCAGCTCGCCGCGTCATCGCCAAGTTCGACATGCCACCACCGCCGGTCAGCCGGCCCGCGGAACACCGGCGCCGTCGCGCCGGCCAGGTGCGCGGTCCACCAGCCGACGCCGAAAACGAAGACCAGCAGCCCGGACCCCGACAAATCCGCGATCAGGCGTTCCAGGTCGCTGGCGGGCTCGCTGATATCGGCGACTTTGCTCATCTCATGCTCCTCATCCGCGCCGTGCCGTCAGTGACTGGCAACACGGCGCCGCGCAGGATCCATGCCGGCCGTCCACCAGGTGACCAGCACCCCGCAAACCCACTGACTCCCCTCATTGCATAGTGGACGTTAGGTACTCTCTCGGCATGGGCTCATCCGCATAAGCCCTCACCGGGGAATAGCCAGTTCGCCTGGCGCCGGAGATAGGTCACCCGGTGGTCGATGATCGTCTCGGCGCGGCATCATGTTATCGGTGTGACTTGCCGTTGGGGGTTTGGTGGAAGAGGACAGACGCTCAGCGGTCGCCGCCCGGCTAGTCAAGCTCGCTTCACTCGTGCCTGAGTCGTTTGGCACCGCAGCCAGCATCCGAGAGGAACTCAAAGCCGCTCCCAGATACCTGAAGAGCCCGGTACGGCTCGCCGTCGCGGGACAAATTAAGCGGGGGAAGTCGACGTTAGTCAATGCCTTGCTGAACCGTGACATCGCCGCTACCGGCCAGCTTGAGCTTACCTTCAACGTCACCGAGTTCCGCGGCGATGCGCCGGAGGATCTCATTTTGTACCTCGACAACGCCGACGGGCCCGGCCTGCACCTGCCGCTCGATCAGCTACGCCAGCTGACCGCAAACGACCCAGCGAATCTGGAGTTGCTTCGCCGTATCGCGCGGGTGGTAGTGGTCCTTGACCATCCCCTGCTCGATCAGATCGTCCTCATCGATACCCCCGGTCTGGGCAGCGTCTACGGTGAAGATTCCGCGAGAGCCGAGCGGATAATCGCCGATGACCTGGACGCGGATACCGTTGCGGCGCTCCGCCGGATGGGCAAGACCGAGGCAGAAATCGCATTGCTGAGCCAGCAGGAGGCCGATCGCGCTAATGCGGTGCTCTACATGTTCAGCCGCGATCCCGGACTCGTCGACAAGGCCGTGGTGTCGCGGTTCCTCCGCCACGACATGCGCGCCGATCCGGCCGCTTCGATCCGGGCGTTCGGCGTGCTGAGCCGATGCGATGAGTCCTGGTCACGATGGGCCGCCGACGACGCCGACATCAATCCGGTCGATTACGACCCGCTCGAGCGGGTGGCACGGCCGCGCATCGACCGGTACCTGACCAGCGAACCGGACATAGCACAGCTCTTTCATACGATAGTTCCGGTGGCCGGGCTGGTGGCGGCAGGGGCTCAGATGCTGGCCGACGAGCAGTTCCAGTGGCTTGAGGTGCTGGCCGGCTCCTGCCCAGAGCGGTGGGTCGACTGGTTCGAGTCCGCGGCCAACTTCATGAGTCCCACGATGGATGAGCCACCACTGCCGCTGGCTCAGCGCAGGCAGTTGATGGGCATGCTGGGCCCATGGGGAATGCTGCTGGCTTGCGGGTACATCCGGGCCCGTTGCACGAAGCGCGAAGTGGTCCGGCTAATGGTCGACCGCAGCGGCATAACTAACGTCCGTGAGCTGGTCCGGGGCCACTTCGCGCATCAGGCCTACGTCGTCCAACTCGATGAGATCCTCCAGACGCTTGCCCCGTTCCTGAGGCAGCTGGACCGGGAGGACCGCCGTCGCGGAGGCGGCCGGGCGGCGAACATTCGCAAGATCGAAGACGCGCTCGCAGATATCCGTGACCAGGAACCGGGCTTCACCGAGATGGAGATCCGGCGCGACCTGTTCCACGGACGGTTGATGCTGTCCGGCGCGGACACGGCGCGGCTGAGCCGGCTCCTTGGCGGCGCTGGCGAGAGCTGCGCCCAGCGCCTGGGTATGCACGATCAAGAACCGGCGCTGCCCTTCCTGGCGGCCCTGGCCGACCAGGAGGTCCGTTACTGGCGCGGCTGGGCCGGCGCGGGAGTCACGAACGCCGAGACCCGCTCGGCGGTCGCTGCGCTCACCCGGACGGCCGAGGACATCCTGGACCGGGTCAGGTCAGCGCAAAGCCTTCTCGCCTGGCGTGCGCGGCCCTGAGATACTCACAGTGTCAGAGCGCGGACAATCTTCGTCGCGAAGGCGGTGACCAGTGCGGCTGCCCGGACAGAACCCTGAAGAAAAGGCGAGCAGGATCCGTGAGGCAGCGCGCGACCTGGCATTCTACGGCGCGCAAGCATCCGGCATTCCGCCGCCTATGGCCGATGACCCTACCGCGGCCTTCTTCGCCACTATTCGGTCGTCCATCGACGGGCTCAACGAGATGCGGCGTAATTCCAGCCTGCAGGCGTCGCGCACAAGCGACCGGGCATCCGCGGACCAAGCGGATTGGAAGGGCGTTCGTACCGCGGTCGTGCTCTCGCTGGCCGATCTCCGGCACCAGTTGCGAGCACGGGACACCGCGGCGGCCATCGGGATGAACGATTTGTCCGATATGAGGGATCTCGTCGGATGGATGATCGAGCGGCTGGATGAAACGCTGGAAACCGCCGGGGCGTCCGAATTCGTCGATGATGGCAGGTTTAATGTCAGCCGTCATCATGTAGTTGGCCGTATACCATCGAATGCGGCGCATCCGGACGGTACCATAGCGTCCTCGGCACGGCCGGGGTTGCTGGTCGCGGGAGAGGTGCTGAGCCCGCAACAGGTGATCGTCTACTCGGATTCGGTGACGTCGTACGGTGGCTGACCTCGACCAGGCGCGTGGCGCATTGCGCGCCGTCGCGGACGAACTGCTCTTTCTGATTCCGGATACCGCGCAAGTCCGTAAACAGGTGACCGAGGCCGTGGAAGGGCTCCTCAAGGACGACTACGCCACCATCGTGTGCGGAGAATTCGGCCGCGGCAAGTCGACCCTGCTCAGTGCGGCGGTCGGCCGGCGGCATGTATTCCCGCATCACCCGGACGACACGACCGGCGTGGCCACCATGCTGGCCTGGGGCGCGGAGGAAAGCGCGGTCATCGTGCAGTCGCCGTCGGCGACCGACGATCAAGAAGGCGAGACCTCGCTCATGTCAATCGGTCTCGATCAGGTACAGAGGTTTGTGACCGACGCACCGGCGGCCGACCGCGACCAGGTCGTGATCGTCCGCATGTTCGCTCCTTTCGAGATCCTGCGGAGCGGCCTGACTCTAGTGGACACACCGGGTTTCAACAGCCGGAACCAGGCACACAACGAGATCACCGAGCGGCTGATCGGCTCGGCCGACGTGCTCGTATTCGTGACGAGCTTTGGTGAACCGGTATCCGAGCCCGAGCTTCGTGTGCTCAGGAAATCCGTCCGGTCCGATCAACGGGTCCTCTGCGTTGTCTCCAAGGCCGACATGGGCGACCCCGAGGGCTTCATCAAGCAAGCGCGGAAGCGCCTGAGCAAGGCGCTCAGCCTGCCGCTGGCCAGCGTGCCGGTGATCGCCGTCTCCGCGAACACCGCTTTCAGCGCCTTGCGTACTAAAGACCGCCGGGAGCGGGATCGCTCGGGAATCACCGAGTTTCTCGCGGAGATACGCCGACTGGGCCGCGCCCGGGTGGCCGAGCGCGCGGAATCCGCCGCGGTTGACATCGGCGCGGTGCTGGAGGAGATGCTCGGTGCGGCCCGTGCCGAGGTAGCGACCTGGGAAGAGGTCAGCTCTGACGCGCGCGCCGCCGAACGGCGCCTTGCGGAGCTGAACAACGAGATCAGCCGGGTGACGCGGCTCCGGGATGGCCTGCAAGCCCAGATCGCGGCCATGGTGCAACCCCAGATCGAGACCGTGCGGGAGGCGGCGAAGGCCCGGTTCGCCGAGTTGCGCCTGATGGTGACCGGAGACTCCACGCTGTTCAGCGCCCACATGGACCCGGAGGAGTACCTGCAGAACTTCAAGGACCAGATAGTGAGCGTCGGCGAGCACGCGGACCGTGAATCGCGGGCCATCGTGCCGCGCACACGCGCCGCGTGGGCGCATGACACCGGGGTAAGGCTTGGCCCAGGCCGTGCCTTGACGCAGATCCGCAATCAGCTCGCGCCCACGTTGCTCGATGACCGCCGCTCGGACAGGCCAGGGGTGACCTTCGCCGCGTTGCGGGACGGGCTGTCCTACGGGACGTTGTTCGCGGCCAAGGGTGCGGCCATCGGGGGCGTGGTCGGGGGGGTGCTCGTCCCGATTGCCGGACCGGTCAGCGTCTCGCTCGGCGCCGGGGTCGGAGGGCTGCTAGGGCACCTGGTCGGGTGGTTCGGTGGTGTACAGGACAGTGTGTCGAAGGCCCGGCAGGAGTGGCGGGAAAAGCGCGTTCACGAACTCGCGGCCGACGCTCCAAACTGGGTAGAGCAGAACAGCGAATTCCAGGACACCTCGCTGTGCCGCTCCGGCAACGCCATCGAGCGTCTCGTGGCTGGCGACTGTACCGAGGCGCTGGACCGCCATCGCGACGGCCTCGAGGACGAGTTGCGCAGACTCGAGGATGAACTGCGAAAGCTGAAAGCCGCCGGGGCGGACGGCCAGGATTTCGCCGGAGCCCTCTCGGCGGCGCGGGCCAGGGCCGGCCAGCTGGATGATCTCTGGCGACGGTACACCGCCGCGTTCCGGCATCTCCATGAGGTCGCCATCGCCTAAATGTCTCTCGTGGGGGGAGCACCACATGACGTTAGCCTCGGAGCCCATCCTGGCCTGTGGCGTCGATTTCGGCATGACCACCTCATCGCTGGGTGTGGCCACCTCCAGCGACGGCGTGCGGCTGATCGAAGACCCCTCGGTACCGGCTGACGTCCGCCACGACATTCCCACGGCGATATGCCTCGGTTCCGACGACAGGTTTTACATCGGCCGTCTCGCGGTACGGACCGCAGGTAACTGGCCCGACGGGTATGTCGACAACTTCAAGCGCAACGTGGGCGAACCTCAGCCGATTTACCTACGGGGCCGTCCCTTCGCGGTCGAGGAGATGGTCACTCTTATCTTGCGGTTCCTCCACGACGAAGGCAGCAGGCTCGGCGCCACCCAGCCCGTTCGGACGGCGCTCACTGCGCCGTCCATATGGACCGATGCCAAAAAGAAAGTCCTGCAGTCCGCCGCCGAGGCCGCGGGCTTCGACATGGGGACCTTGAGCCTTGAGGAAGAGCCGGTCGCAGCCTTTGAGTACGCCCGCACGCTCGGACCGGTGGAGGATGACCGTCCGATATTGGTCTACGACCTCGGTGGCGGCACGTTTGACTGCGCACTGCTCCGCCCTTCACGATATGGCGGTGCCCAGACCCTGCTCCGGGACGGCCTCCCGAAACTCGGCGGCGTCGACTTCGACTATGCGGTCAAAGAAGAACTGGCCGGCCGGTATCCTCAGATCCGCCAATTTTTGAATACCAGGCTGGACCGCAAGGCGGAACTCGGGCTGATGGCTTCCTGCGAGGCCATCAAGAAGCGGCTGTCCCAGTCGCAAAACGTCACCGAGCAGGTGGAATGGCTGCCCGCGCCGCTGATCGTAGAGTGCGCCCGCGAAGACTTCGACCGGCGCATCGCCCCGCTCGTCGATGCCACGATCGAGATCTGCGATCGGATTCTGTACCATGCAGACCTTGACTGGCCCGATCTGCAAGCCATCGTGCCGGTGGGCGGGTCAAGCGCGGTCCCGCTGGTCCGCCAGGCCCTGAACAGAAAGGCGGTCGGGAAGGTTCTTGACGTCCCGGAGCCGGAACTCGCCGTGGTTCGCGGTGCGACGATGCTCGCCCGGGCCGCCACCGTCCGCCGGCGCGGAAATGCGCCCTCAGGCATCGCAAATCCGCTGGTGTGGTCACCGGTGGCCCGGCCGTCCGGGGCGCCGGTCGTGACCGATACCGTCAGGCCCTCCGCCGCGTCATTGGTGTCCGGGCTTGTCTGGCTGTGGATCGTTCTCGTTGCCTGGGTTGGCGACCAGGGCACGCTTGCCTTCCGGCACTGGCAGGAACTCGGTTGGTGGACCATCGCCGGATGCTGCGTGGCCGCGGTGACGGCGGTGGCGGTGTCCACCGCGCGCCGGCGGTTCCCCCAACGCCTCGACGCCGTCGTAGCTATCGCCACCATCGTCGCGGGAATTATCGCGTTCGTCGTGACCGCCGTCTACTTCTACCGTTCCTGGATCGAGGGTCATGGCGGATACGGCCTGCTCGGCCTGTGGTCTTTGTCCGCCGGCATACTGGCCTGGGTCACCGCCGGTGTTGAGATCTATTGTGGCGGCACGGCCAGGAGCGAGATGGCGTCCAGGGAGCGTGCCGAGAAGCTCGCCGAAATCGCTGACGCAATCCGGAAGCCGCAGTGGTTCGGCCGGGAGCCAAGCCCGCCTCCCTTGTTCGAGCCGTTGCTGAAGCTTCCAGCTCTGCGCGCCTTTGAGCTTTCCCCCGAGAAGGGTCCCGGCTTCCGGTACGCGCTTGCGGCCGGCTCGTGCGTGGTGTTCGTGCACGAGAGCGTGTCCGAGGACGACCGCCCCCGGCTGGACGCGACGCTTGAGCCGTGGCGGGCAGCGTTCAGGTCAAGCCAGCACACCGTGACGTTGCGCGCGGTGATATTGCTCCCCGGACAGCGGGTCCCGGACATCCCCGCCGACGAGGCGCTCAAGTTGGGGGCGATCCCGGCGACCGAGCGTACCTTCGTCGACACGGTGGGACCGCTGCTGGACGACCAGGACAAGGTGTACGTGTCGATCGCCGAGAGGCTCTTGGAGAAGACGGCGGCAGTGCGACGCTAGGGCATACCCGCCAGCGGCATTTACTGAAGGTCGGGGGACCGGTGGCTATCAGGTCAAGCAAGGCTCTTGCCCGGAACCTGCGGAAGGGCGGCCCGGTACTATTGGGCAGGCCAGAAAATTGCCACGACCTTTCAACGTTGCCGGACCGCGAATGGGAGAGCCGGACCGTATCGGCGCAGGCCATCAAGCGCCTCTGCACGTCCACCAGCGGGCCGGAAGTACTGAAGCTCGATGGCGTGCGCATCATGGGCGCGCTTGATCTATCTAACCTAACAGTCCAGCGCGTGCTGGTGCTATCTAATTGCCTGTTTACCGATGGAGTAATTCTAGAGAATGCACGCCTTGCGAGCATCGACTTTTCCGGTTGCACATTTCTGCATAATGTATCTGCGAGAAATCTCCGGTGCGGTCCGCTCATCATGCGTAATGTAGTGGCTAAAGCGATCGTCGATCTAAGCTATGCGGCGATAGCTGGCACGTTCGAATGTCAAGATACGGTATTTGAGTCACCGCTGCCGGAATCACTTTTCATTCGGGGGGCGACGATAACTCGGGACGCGCTGCTGGCGCGTGTACATGTGGGTGGAGCGGTTTCTGCGTCTGGACTTACCGTCCAGGGTGCCTTGATATGCACGGACATGACCATTGATGGGGCGAGCTGGGTGGAGGGTCAGCTCGATCCATTCGGGGAACCGCGGAGAGCGGCGGTCGGGGCTGCCCGTGTTGCCTTCATACTTGACTACGCGCACATTGATGGACCAGTGCACATGAGAGGCTCGTCGGCAGGAAAAACGTTTAAGGCCTGCGGCATCGTGCGCATGTTTGGTGTGCACGCAGGTGCCTTGACTTGCGAACGGGCAAAGCTTAAAAGCCCTGACGGCATCTGCCTGACTCTAGAGCGGGCCGTCGTCAGGAATGCCGTACAGCTTCGGCACGGCTTCGAGGCGACTGGCACCATCCGCCTCTATGCAGCGGAGATCGGTGATGCACTGGAGATGGATGGTGCCACCTTGAGCGCTGCGAATGGGCAGGCGCTTGATGCTCAGCGAGCGCACGTAGCGGGACCGCTAATGCTCAGAAACGGCTTCACAGCGAGTGGGGCTGTTGTCTTCCGGAATGCAACTATAGGATCTTTTGTCGACTGTTCCCGCGGATCGTTCCGCATGACCAGATCTTCACCAGCTCCGAGCCCAGCCAATAACCAGCATCTCAGAGGCCTCGCGCTCGCATTTGACTACGCCAGCATCGGCGGGGATCTTTACTTGAGGAATGGATTTTCCGCAAAAGGAAAAATAGAACTCACACTTACGCGGATCGCGGGGAGCCTGATACTGGGTGGGCGCTCTGGCGCCTGTGTAGAGAATAAAGGCTGGGTCATCGCGGGTTTCGGGCTTACCGCAGACAGGGCAATTTACTTGCAAAACCTGAAGGCAACAGGAATCGTAGACTTGCGGCAGTCGTCTTGTGCGGTTCTGCAGGACGAGTTCGCTTCCTGGCCGTCGCGCAACGTTACTCCCAGAGGCGCTCGAGGCCGGCCTCCCCGGAATAGAATCGGCAGCCTGCTTCGCCGTCCAGGTCTGCTACCAGCCCGTCCCCGCAGAGAACGGACTGACATCAGCGGAATCTTGTGGAGCGGATTGGTCTATGAAACCATCGAGAGTTCGGATTCGGAGCTCGAATGGAAGCAGCGACATCGTCTTATCCTGGAGAAGGTTATTGATTGGGATAGGCCGCAACCTTACCTGCAACTAGCGAAATTTTATGAGCGTACCGGATCCGCCGCGATAGCACGCAAGGTGCAGATAGCGAGGTTGAATGCTGCATATCACCCGCTCAATCCGTCAAGATTGTTCCTGAGGCCCTTGATCGGCTATGGATATAAGCCCCTACGTGCAGCATTGTTTCTTATACTGGTCGCCCTCATGGGCGGGTTGGCTTTCAGCTATGCCGCGCGGAATAACCTGCTTGTCCCGACGCACCCTCCTCAGGGCGGCCAGATGGCGGCCAGTAGCCTCTGCCAGCCGCAGATCTATCCCTGTGTCCACCCTTACGCTTATAGTGTCGACGCCTTGCTTCCAGTACTGAACCTTCATGAGCGCGACTTCTGGGCGCCCAATGTTACGAAAGCACCCTGGATTGGCGGCCTTTCTTGGTTCCTAAATGGAATCGGCTGGATCGTTGGATTGCTGGTGATCGCCGGATTCACGAACCTGGTCCGTAAGGAGTAACCTGCTTTCCAGGCAGGCAGCAATGACCGACGTGCTGGCCTTGATGATTCACGCGGCCTGATGGGGGATGGTGACCGCGGCCCGGCCGCGTTGCCGGTGCGGATGCCGTCCTCGACCGGGGCGTGCACCCGGTGCGCGGCATTGATCTAAGCCGGGCTCGCGCGCCAGCCTCGCACGGTGACGGGCAAGTTGGTGGCCCACAGGGAGTACCGCCAGCCGTTTCATGACTGACGCCCCGCTCAGCCCACCACCGCAGGAAATCTCAGGGCTTGCCTGATCGGGGTACGAGACGGATGACCGGCAGAACGCGGTCTGTCTTCTGCTCATACTGCGCAAAGCGGGGCGCGGCGGTGGTGATCTGCTGCCAGGCCTCGTCGCGGTCCGGCCCGTGGAGCTGCTCGGCCGTTACGGGGATCGTGCGGCCGTCCACCTCGATGTGGACTTCGTCGGGATGCGCGGCGATGTTGTAGTACCACGCTGGATTCCGTGCCGCGCCGGCGGCTGACGCGACGATCAGCCAGCTGCCGTCGTGACCGGGAAACCAGCCGACCGGGTTGGTCCGCTTGGCGCCACTCTTGGCACCGACGGTCATCAGGACCAGGGCGTTAAAGCCCATCATCTTGCCGCCCTTGCGGCGAAGCCGGCGCGACATGACCTTGTTCAGCCACCGGAAGAAAGGCCCCGACGGCTGACGAGCGCCACGGGTTCCGGCAGGTGTATCGAAGCTCATCTGACCTCCTGAACGGTGCGCCGGATGACCAGCTCGCGGTCGTGGCTGAACGGGCTGCCGTCCAGGTTCCAGCTCCAGGAAATGGTCGGCGTGAATTCTCAGGGCTAGCCGGGGCGTGCGGCGGCAGGTCAGCCGCCGAGGTAGCGCTGCAGGGTCTCGACCTTGGACTCCAGCGCCCCGCTCACCCCAGGGCGGACATCGGCCTTGAGCGTCATGCTGACCCGCGGCGCCTTCGCCGCGACGGCCTCCACGGCGCGTTTCACCACGTCCATGACCTCATCCCAGTCGCCTTCGATCGTGGTGAACATGGCATCGGTGCGGTTCGGCAGGCCGCTGTCGCGTACTACCCGTACCGCGTCGGCGACGTACTCGGCGACGGCCTCGCCTACTCCGAGCGGCGTCACCGAGAAGGCGACAAGCATCGTGATTCTCCTGCATGGCGATGCGCGGCCCCGGGCTGGGAGCCCAGCCCCGGTGGACCGAGGATAACGTGAGGTGTCCCTGTAGGCCTTGGTCCTCGGGCGCGGTCTCGGCTGGGAACCTTCACGGTCAGGAACCCAGGGCGTTGCCATGTCCGAAAGACGCCCGCAGCGCATCGGTCAGCAATGCGACCAGCGCCTCGAGCTGCACGTCGGCCGAGGAGGAGACCTCTTGGTCCGACCCGTCCAGCGCCCGGGCGGCGAGCCCTGCCTTGCTGTCGATCAGCCCGGCGATCCGGGCGTCGATGGTCTGCGCGGCGATGATGCGCCACGCGGTCACCGGTTCGGCCTGCCCGATGCGGTGGCTGCGGTCGATGGCCTGGGTTTGCTCCGCGTCGGTCCAGGACATCTCGGCCAGCACGATGTTCGAGGCGACTTGCAGATTCAGGCCCACGCCGGCCGCGGTCAGCGAGCACACCGCAACCGCGACGTCCGGGTCGTTCACGAATGCTTCGACGTTCGCCTGCCGCGCTGCGGGCGTCTGGCCGCCACGGATCGACGAGAAGCGCACCCCCTGCCGGGCGAGGATCTCTTCGGCGGCGTCCATCACGTCGACATGCTTGGCGAAGAAGACGACCTTGCCGGCGCTGCGGGCCAGCTGAGCCGCGTAGTCCGCGGCCAGTCCGGCCTTCGCCTGGCCGATGCGTCGCATCATGGTGAACACGTTCTCGCCGGACTGCGCGCCCGTCGCCTCCTTCAGCTCCGACCGGGCCACCCGGCGGACGAGGTCGTGGTCGATGCCCTCGATGCCGACGTCGGAGGATCGGTTCGCGAGCGCGGTCTTGTACCGCGCCACCATCCGGCCGGCCAGGTCCCGTTCTGCCGCCCGGATCGACCGGCCGGCCCGTTCGTCCAGCTCAACGGGGAGGTCAGCAATACGGCGGGCGGGGATGTCGGCGGCTACGTCGAGCTTGCGCCGGCGCACGATGCCCAGGTCGATCACGTGCTGGCGCGCCGCGGCGTAGAAGCTTCGGTCGGCCGGCGTCAGGCCGGTGTGCTCAAGCGCGTCCATCAGCTCGTCGAGGGGCTTGCTGTCGTCGATCCAGCCGAGGAACTGCCAGACTGCCCGGAAGTCCTCGATGTCGTTGATCAGCGGGGTGCCGGTCAGCGCCATCAGCAGGGGCCGGTCCGTACGGGACCTGATCCGGTCGGAGAGCGCGAGGACGTTCTGCGAGCGCTGCGAGGCCTTGTTCTTGGTGAAGTGAGCCTCGTCCACGACCATGCCGCGGAAGCCGAAGTCACCGAGCCAGCCCAGGTGGCGGTCGAGAACCTCGTAGTTGAGCACGACGATGTCGGCGAATCCGTCGACAGCCTCGCCGTCGCCCTGCACCACCGTGGCCGGGCGGTGGGGAGCCCAGCGGGCCGCCTCACGGGCCCAGTTGGTCTTGACGACGTTCGGCACGACGACCAGCAGCGGGTAGGCGTTCGCTGCCTCCGCGGCGAGCAGCGCCTGGGCTGTCTTACCCAGACCCGGCTCATCGGCGAGCAGGAATGTCCGGTGACCGGCAGCGGCTGCGGCGACCAGCTGCCCCTGGTGCGGCATCAGTTCCAGGCCCGCCGGGGTGAACCGTTGCGTCGGCGCCGGGAGCGACATGCACGCCGGGGCTCCCCCGCCGGCCCGTTCGAAGGAACTCAGCAGCGGGCCGAGCAGCTCCCAGCCGGCCAGGCGGCGCGGACGGGAGGTGTTCCGCGGAACGGCGGAGAAGTCGGGGGCGAGAAAGGGGTTCGCCAGTTGCCGGGAGATCACCGGCTGCGGCACGATCCGCCGCTCCGAGCCGGCCGAAGCGGTATCGGTCTCCGTAGGCGCGAGCTCTTCGCGGGCCGGCTCGATGCCGAAGTCCCGCAGCATCTCCCGCCTGAGCGACCGGGCCGCCTCGGAGACGCCGGAGCCCTCGGCGAGCAGCGCCAATAGCCCAGCGTCCTGGACGGCGGTCGCCGCGAGGATGGTCGCGACGCCGTCCAGGCGCTTCAGCTGCCCGGCCCGATGGCTGTCACTTCCGGCCGCCGCCCGGACGCGGGCACGCTCGTCCCGCAGCAGCAGGGCGACGGCCTGGAACTTCGTGCGCACGGCAGGCGTCACGCGGCCGCGCCGGGCAGCCGCGTCGACCTCACGGACGGTTCGGGCGAGCACCGGGACGACATCGCCGTGGTGGTGGACGCGTCGCTGCTTCCGCCGGGCGGTACGGCGAGCGCCCGTCTGGCGCTGGCCTGGTCGAGCCACAGACTTCTCCTATGGAATGCCGGGACACGATGGCCACGGCAGCATGCAGCACAGTCCCGCGGCCGGGGCGAGAAACATCCCGGGCAGCGGGCCTGGTGCCTTGAACGCCGAGCCGACTTGCGGTCTCCGACGATCGACGCAGGCAGGCCCCGGCAGGCTATTCACACGAACCCTGAGCCGCCGGTGGGTGGCCTGGTGACCACGGCGCGGGAAAGTCGTCGGACGACCCGCTCGGTTCTCGGCTACCGCTCATGATAACGCGCGCGAGAGCGCATAATTCCCGGCCGCACTGTGGGTGAACGTCCTCAATTGCCGCAGCTGGTGCGGTGAACTCATGCGGAGCGGTGTTCGCGCATAGGCGCGAGCTGGGACGGTTAGCCCGGAGGGGAGAAACGCTCCGGCGAGCGAGGAGCATCAGGAAGGGT
Organism: uncultured Actinomycetes bacterium; assembly: GCA_963786975.1. Taxonomy (GTDB): domain Bacteria; phylum Actinomycetota; class Actinomycetes; order Streptosporangiales; family Streptosporangiaceae; genus Palsa-506. Next base: position 570,643 of record CAWBBE010000004.1, read on the forward strand.
GCAGTTGGTGGGGAACGAGGGCGGCGCGCCTGGCTCGGTGCGGCTGGCTTCGGCCGCTGGCCGCTGGGTGCTGGCGGTGGCGGTGCTGGGCGAGGCGATGACGCTGCTGGAGGCGACGGTTGTCAACGTGGCGTTGCCGTCGATCGGCCGTGATCTCGGTGCGGGCATCGCGGGGCTGCAGTGGACGCTGAACGCCTATGTGCTCACGCTCGCGGGGCTGGTCCTGGCGGCCGGTTCGCTCAGCGATATTTACGGGCGGCGTCGCGTGTTCATCCTGGGGGTGCTGGTCTTCGTGGCCGCCTCCGCGCTGTGCGCGGCCGCCCCGACGATCGAGCTGCTGGTTGCGGCCCGGTTTGGTCAGGGGATTGGCGGGGCTCTGCTGACACCTGGGAGCCTGGCGATCATCGACGCGGTCTTTCATCCCGATGATCGCACCCGGGCGATCGGTGCGTGGGCAGGTCTGGGTGCGGTCGCGGGCGCGATCGGGCCTCTCGCCGGCGGCTACCTGACTGACGCGGTGTCGTGGCGTGCGATCTTCCTGATCAATCTTCCGCTGGGGGCGTTTGTCGTGGTAGCCGCGGTTCTGCGGGTGCCAGAGACCCGGGATCCCACGCGTACTGGCGGGCTGGATCTGCCCGGCGCGGCGCTCGCCATGCTGGCCATCGCCGGTGTGTGCTTTGCGCTGATACAGGCCTCCGGGGGCCTCACCCCAGCGGTGATCGCGGCGCTGGTGGCCGGCCTGGCCGCCGCAGCCATCTTTGTCGCCGTGGAGCGGCGGAGCGGGCACCCGATGCTTCCGCTGGAGATGTTCCGCTCCCGCCAGTTCGCCAGCGCCATCGTGCTCGCGCTGGTGACCTACACGGCGCTCGGCGGCGTGATCTTCCTGTTCGTCGCCTTCCTTCAGATCACCCTCGGCTATTCCGCCCTTCAGGCGGGGGCCGCGACGCTGCCGGTCACCTTGCTGCTGCTGATCCTCTCCGGCCCATCGGGGGCGATCGCGGGGCGCATCGGCCCGCGGATCCCGCTGACCACCGGGGCCATCCTGACCGGCGCGGGACTACTGCTAATGGCACGGATCCACCCCGGCGACAGCTACCTCGCCGCGGTGCTGCCCTCGATGGTTGTCTTCGGGATCGGTCTCGCCGCGCTGATCACCCCCATCACGGCCACGGTGCTGGCCAGCGTCGATGCGAGGCATTCCGGGATCGCTTCCGCCGTTAACAACGCTGTATCGCGCCTCGGCCAGATGATCGCGGTCGCGGTTCTTCCGCTTGCCGCAGGGCTTTCCGCCGCCGATTTCGCCGATCCCGCCAGAATGGCAGCCGGCTTCCCGGTCGCCATGACGATCGCCGCCGGAATGTCTTTCGCGGCCGCGCTGCTCGCCTGGACGACGATCAGCGATGACGTTCTGCGCCGGCCCGGGCCGGCACCGAACCAGTAGCGAAGGAACTCCCGCCCTCTCTTCAGCGACACTGCGCAGTGGCCGGGACTCCGCTGGCTACCTCTCCCCATCCGCGGCCCAGTTCCCGCCCGCCGACGGCCAGGCAATCGTGACCGGCTGGCAGCACAACGCATCGTGCGCCGCCTAGACCGGACACGAAGCCGGACAGCCCGACGCGGGTAAGGTTCCGGTATGGCTGTCTCGTCGTCGATGGTCCCGCTCGGCACGCCGGCGCCCGGCTTCACCCTTCCCGACACCAGCGGCGCGATGACCGGCCGCGACGACTTCACCGCCGCGCCTGCATTGCTGGTCGCCTTCTTGTGCAACCACTGTCCCTACGTCCGCCATGTCGAGACCGCGCTGGGCACGCTGCTGTCGCACTACCCTGACCTGGCCGTCGTGGGCATCTGCACCAATGACGCCGATGCTTACCCCGACGACCGGCCGGACGAGCTTGCCGGGCAGGCCCGGCGTGCGGGCTGGAATTTCCCGTACCTGGTCGACGCCGGCCAGCAGGCCGGCCGCGCCTACCACGCCGCCTGCACGCCGGATTTCTTCCTTTACGACAGCGCGCGCCGGCTGGCCTACCGCGGCGCTTTCGACCAGTCCACACCCGGTAACGGCAAGCCGGTCACCGGCGAGCTGCTCCGTGCGGCCATCGAGCTGACCCTGGCCGGCCAGCCGGTGCCGGGGCCGCACCGGCCCAGCATGGGCTGCTCAATCAAATGGCGGTCCTGACCATCTGCATGACCGGCGCAGCCCGTCGCCAGGCCCCTTGACCCGGCACTGCCTGCGGCCTTAACCCGCGTCGTGTCGCAGGCCTTCTTCTGCGTATTCTGCTAGCAGGTCGCTGACCGACAGGCCGCGCCGCCCGGCCTGGACGGCCAGCCGCTCGGCCACCGCGGACGGCAAGACAATGGTACGGCGGACGCAGTCGTCGCTTTCCCATGCCTCGCCGGGCGTTTCAGACAAGTTCCCTCCTTTCCGGAGCGGAGCTGGCCAGTTCCTTCACCGCGACATAGCGGCGCAGGATGCGGTCGCTCAACAGGCCGAGGCAGCTCAGGTTGGGGAAGCCTGGTCCTTGAGCGAGCCCGGCGACCAGTGGCAGGTGCAGCGCCGGGCTCAGCCCAGCGACCGACAGGTCGATCTCGATCCGCTGTTCAAGCTCGGCCCCCGCCAGCGCGCCTTCTAGCCGCCGGCGAGCCTCCCCGCCGAGCAGTCCCTCGAACCAGCGGGCCCGGAAGCCGATCGCGACGACCACGAGGTCGTAGGCGACACGCTCGCGCTCGGTGCCGTACTCGATGGTGACGACAACCTGCTGCTCGCCGGCGTCGATCGCCACTGCCCGCCCGGCGAGCGCGCGATAGCCGCGCGCCTGGTTGAGGATCGCCTCGGCTTGCCGGGAGAAGACGCCCCGGTCGGTGCGCTCGAGGAACTCGCGCCGGTGTGACTCGGCCAGCCGCGGCCAGTCGCCGGGGTCGGAGTAGAGCCGGTTCTCCTCGTAGCTCTCCCCCCGCGAGTACAGGGTTCCCCGGCTGGCCAGAACGTCGACCGTCGAACGCTGATGCGACTTGGCCAGCAAGCTGATGACCACCGAGGCTGCTGTCTCGCCACTGCCGATCACGCACACGCTCTGGGCAACCTGCTGGCCGGGCGCTCGCCTGGCCAGCCAGTAGCTGCGCCCGTCGAGCACGCGCGGATGCTGCTGCGGCTGGCCCGCGACGCCGATCGGAGGGCCAGCGCCGGTGAACACGACGCCGTCAGCCCAGACCGCTTCCCCCGGCTCGATCATCAGCCGCCAGCGCTCGCCGTCGGCCTCCAGGCCGACGACCTCGCCGGCGACGACCTCGGCTCCCGCTCTCTCGGCGACCTCACGCAGGTAGGAACTCCACTGCCGGTGCGTCGGGCGCAACCGGCCGCGATCGACCCAATCGGCATACACGCCATGCGCGATCAGATGCCGCTGCCAGCTGTAATCCGCCATTGCCGCAGTGACCGCAGACGAAGCCGCGCCCCAGTTATCGGCATAAGGAAAACCGACGTCCTTCTCCGCAGGCGTGCCCAGAGGCAACAGGCCGCTGGTATAGCCCTGCCGTCCGGTCCAGTTCCCGGCAACCGCGCCCCGGTCGACGAGCAGCACCCGCGGGACGTCAAGACCGGCCGCCGCCAGGGCACGCGCCTTGGCGGCAATCGCGATTCCCTTCGGCCCCGCGCCCACAACAACCAACGTCGGCATGACGGCGAGGATAACCCGCGCCGGGCGGCCGGCGCCCACGGTGAAGCGTCCGCCCAGTCATCCAGGGCGGCCGAGGCTCCGGACGGCTCCTGCCAGGGCTGAATGGATGACCTGCGCGGCGGAGCGCGGACACCGCCGCCGGGGCTCAGCCCGCCGGGGCGCCATGAAACCCGCGCTCCCGGTCCGGCAGGCTTACATTGCATGATCGGCGTTCGCCTCGTCCGAGGAACACAAGCCCGCCGCCATGGCCCGAGCCTCACCGGCGCACTAACCAGCGGAAGGAGCCCGATGTCACAGACGTGGAGGTCCATCAGCGCGGGATGGCGAAACCCGCTAGTCCGGCCTCACCCGTGCGGAGGTCCCCGGCCTGGACGGTTGCCCGCGTGAGCCCGCTCCCGTCTGACGATCCGATCGTTGCGCTCAACCAGGTGCTCAGCGAGGTGATCGACGTGGTGCTAGACGTGAGGCAGGCTCTCCGAAGAGTCCCCGGCACGCACGCCCTGCACGCCGTGCTCGACCAGCTCTCCGGCGACCTGAGGGCCTGGGCTCGGCTGCTCATGGACCAGGACCTGGCACTCGGCGTGTCGCCGCTGGCCAGCATGCCCAGCGCGTCCGGCCGAAAGCCACCGAGCCGCTGGACCGGGACCATGAGCGACGAGGAGGTCCGCCAGGTCGTCGCCGGGCATCTCGACCGGCTCGGCCAACACGTGGCCACAGCGCTGGCGGAGCAGGACGATGACCGGGCACGAGCAGCCCTTGCCGAAGTGCAGCGCGGATTGCTGGCCCACAGGCGGGCACTCAGCGAACTCTGAGGTATACACCACCGGCTTGAGGCTCTCGGTGGCGCTTGACGGCCACGATGACCGCCGCTGCTGAAGCCCAGCTCGGCGCAGACGAGCTCAGCGTTCTCCAGGAGGCGGCGACGCACTACGACCAGAGCCGACCGAAGCTGCTCATCTGCGTGGCGGGCAAGGTCCATATCGTTCGTGGCCGCGCTTGGGGTTGGTCGCGCACCGTAACTGGCCAGGCACCGCGGAATCCGTGCTCGCCCACTGCCACGTTCTGCAACCGGTTCGAGTGCCATCGAACCGCGGACGGCCGCGGCTCGTGCTTTAGTTCGGGGTCGATTTTGCGGGGCAGAACGGGGCTCTCATGCAAGTGCGACTTCTCGGGCCGGTTGAAGTCATGGCGCCCGGCGGGCCGCGGCCGGTGCATGGCCTTCGGCGCAAGACGGTGCTTGCCACCCTGGCGCTGCATAGTGGCGAGATCGTCAGCACCGGCCATCTGGTGAATGTCGTCTGGGGCGAGGCGGCGCCATCGGCTGCGGTGAACACACTCCAGAGTCATATTTCACACCTGCGCAGCGTGCTGGGGAGCAAAGCCGCGATCCGCGCGCGTCCGCCGGGCTATCTGCTGGATCTTGGCGTTGACGGCACCGACGTGCAACTCGCGGAGCGGCTGCTACGGCAGGGCATGCAGTCAGCTGATCCTGCCGACGGCGCGCGGCAATTGCAGTCCGCGCTGGCGCTGTGGCGCGGGCGGCCGCTGGCCGATGTGCCTGGTCCGGTCTGGCTGGAGGCGCAGGCAGAGCGGCTGGATCTGCTCTGGCTGCAGGTCAAGCGGGCCTTGGCCAAGGCCAGGCTGGCCGCCGGGGAGCATGCGCACCTGGTGCCCGATCTGGAACAGCTGGTGGCCGATCATCCGCTGGATGAGCAGATCCACGCACAGCTCATGCTCGCGCTGTACCGCAACGGCCGACAGGCCGATGCGCTTGGCGTATACCACCGGTTGCGCCTTACGCTCGATGAGGAACTGGGGATCGGCCCCAGCCAGCTGCTGCGCGACCTGGAAACGGGCATCCTCCGACAGGATCCGGCTCTCGATGCGCCGGCGCCGGCAGTAACGGAGTCGCCGGCTTTGCCTGCCGCGCCGATTCCCGCGCAGCTGCCGCCGACGGTGCCCGCCTTCGCCGGGCGCAGCGCCGAGCTGGCCAGCCTCGACGCGATCCTGCATCCCGTGGCCGGGACCGGCTCGACGGGCCCGGCCGCTGTGATCATTTCGGCGGTGTCGGGCACCGCCGGAGTGGGCAAGACCGCCCTTGCCGTGCATTGGGCGCATCGCGTGGCCGCGCAGTTCCCCGACGGGCAGCTGTATGTCAACCTCCGCGGTTTCGATCCCGACAGGCACGCGCTTGAGCCGGGAGAGGCGGTGCGCGGGTTCCTTGACGCGTTCGGGATTCCGGTGGCACGGATCCCGGCCGGCCTCCCAGCCCAGGCCGCGCTGTACCGCAGCCTGCTCGCCGGCAAACGGCTGCTCGTGGTGCTTGACAACGCACGAGACGTCGAGCAGGTCCGCCCGCTGCTGCCCGGCTCGTCCGGGTGCCTGGCCATCGTGACCAGCCGCAACCACCTCACCGGCCTGGTCGTCACCGAAGGTGCGTACCCGCTGACGCTGAACGTGCTCACTGCGGCCGACGCCGCTGACCTTCTCGCCCTCCGCCTGGGAGCCGGCCGGGTCGAAAGCGAGCCGGATACGGTCGAGGACATCGTCGCCGCGTGCGCGCGGCTGCCGCTGGCATTGACCATCGTCGCGGCTCGCGCCGCCATCCACCCCAGCTTTCCCCTTGCTGCTTTCGCCAGCGAGCTACACGAGGCCACTGGCACCCTTGACCCGCTCAGCGGGGGCGACCTCGCGAGCGACGTCCGGACGGTGTTCTCGTGCTCCTACCGCGCCCTGAGTGCCGGCCCGGCGCGGCTGTTCCGGCTCCTTGGCCTGCACCCCGGCCCGGACATCGCTCTCACCGGCGCGGCCAGCCTCGCCGCTATCCCGCCAGACCGTACCCGCGCCCTGCTGTCCGAGCTGACCCGCGTGCACCTGGTCGCCGAGCACGCCCCCGGCCGGTACGCCTTCCACGACCTGCTCCGCGCCTACGCCACAGAACAGGCGCACAGGCACGACAGCCAAGACGTCCGTGACGCCGCAGTGCGCCGGATCCTCGATCACTACCTGCACACCGCCTGCAGGGCTGCGATATTGATGCAGCCGCACCTCGACCCGATCGCCCTCGACCCGCCGCAGCCATCGGTCACCATTGACCCGCCCGCCACGGCCGAGGGCGCACTGCGCTGGTTCACGGCGGAGCACGGCACGCTGCTGGCCGTCGTCGGAATTGCCGCCGAAGCCGGCTTCGGCACCCGCACCTGGCAACTCGCGTGGGCCCTGAACACCTTCCTGCTGCGGCGCGGGCTCTGGAACGACCAAACCACGGTATGGAACGCCGGCCTGAATGCTGCCCGCCACATCGGCGACACAGCCGGAGAGGCCCACGCCGTGCACGGCCTCGCGACCGGCTACGCCAGGGCGGGCCGCCTCCGCGAGGCCTCCTCGCTATTCCGGGACGCACTACAGCTATTCGAAACGATCGGCGATCATGTCAGCCAGGCGGCGATTCATAACGGCCTCTCGGTGCTGGCGGAGCGGCAACAGCGCCCTGCCGATATGCTCAGCCACTCCCTGCAAGCCCTCGACCTGTACCGTGCGGCAGATCACCGGGCAGGGCAGGTGTGGGTCCGCAACAACATCGGCTACAGTCACGCCCTCCTTGGCAACCACCAGCAAGCCATCGCCTACTGCCAGCGAGCCCTGGCCGGGATCCAGGAACTAGGCGAACGCTGCTGGGAGGCCGCCACCTGGCACAGCCTCGGCTACATCCGTCACCAGCTCGGCAATCACCAGCAAGCCGTCAGCTGCTACGAGCGGTCCCTCGACATCTGCCGGGAACTCGCCGACCGTTACAACGAAGCTGACACGCTCGATCACCTCGGCAACGTCCACTACAGCACGGGCGACACCGACACCGCGCACCGGACATGGACGCGGGCGCTGCGCATCCTTGACGAGATCGGCCATCCTGACCACGACCGGGTCCGCGCCAAACTCCGCCCTCGCCGCGACCAGCTGCAGAGCGGCCCGCTTAGCCAGCCGCTCGATGGCCGCGCCAAACGCCGAGCAGCAGATAATGCGCACGTTGCCTGAGCGGGCCAACTTAGTCAGGTTGCACCATGGCGGCGGGCGCTTTCCGGCTGTCCGCAAGCGTCTGGCCGGGCCCTCTCGCGGACCCGGCCAGACACCAGCCTGGAGGCTTACGGCAGATCGGTAGGGTCAGCTATCCAGAACGATCTTTCCGAGCAGGCCATGTTCCTCGCCACCTGGGCCAGCGGTGAAGAGCAGCTCATTGGTCTTAGCGGCATTCCCGTTGCCGAACCGCAGGCTCCACAGGCCCTCGATGGCCATCGGCTTACCGCTGGGCTGGTGCAACTGGCCCAGGTGCGCGCCGGTGACCGGATTGTAGGCGTTGATGTGGCCGTCGCCGAAATTGCCGACCAGCAGGTCCCCGCCGAACCTGCCGAAGCTGGACGGGGCCAGGGCGAGCCCCCACGGCGAGTTGAGCGCGCCACGGGTGACCAGCCGCCGGACGAGCGCGCCGTCGTTGGTGAAGACATCCACGAACCCGTTGCCCGGCCCGGCCACGTCGTCTTCCAGGCCATCATCCTGCTTGGCATAAGTCACGTACAGCTTGCCGTTGAATTCCTGGATGCCGAATGGGCCGTAACCGGCTGGCAACCGGTGGTCAACGAATAGCCCGCCAGGCAGTACTGCCGGCTGGAAGTCACTGTTATAAACCTCAACGCGGCCGGACCGGAAATTGGTGGCATACAGATACGTCTTGCCGTCGGACGCCTGAGCCTGGGCCAGGCCTTTATAGACTGCGTTGGCGCCATTTTTGACCGGCGTCTCGGTCACCGTGGCGCCCACCTTGGGGTTCCAGCCGTCGATTCCACCGTTCTCCGAGGCAAAGAGGAAAACAGCCGGAGCCGACACGTCGCCTGCATCGTTATGCAGCACAAAGTCGCTGGTGTTCGTGTCGGCGTTGTTCACCTGGCCGGTCGGCGCGCCAGAGGTGATCGTCACCACCAGCTTGGACTTGGTGACCGTCGTCGCGGTGCTGCCCGCGCTGTACAGGGTGGTCCTGTCGGCGTGGTTGTCTGACACCCAGAGGGCTGAGCCCGGCGCCTGGTCGGTACCTGGCGAGGCAGAAACGCCCCAGGAATTGACCAGATCAGGATCGGTCTGGCCGGCCAGGCCAGGAATGTCGGAGACCATGTTTACCTGGCGGTATGCCGAGTCGTGCGTCCCCGCCGATGCGCCGCCGGCAGTCATGACCATCGCGGTTCCGGCAGTCGCGATGGCGGCCAGATATCCCAGGCCCCGCCAGCCGCGCCGTTGCCGCGCCATGGCAATCGTCGAGTGTTTCGCTCGGGTCATTGCTGGAACCCCCTGCCGGACGTCGACGGTCGTGCGCGCGGGATCGGGTTCTTTCGTCATCATGGCTCCTTCTGGCTGTCTTCCTGGTCGTGAGCGGAGCCTGATCCTGGGCCGGCCGCTGATCAGGAACACCGCGCCGCCACTGTGGCATCCGCCGCTGGAAGGGGCCTGACACGACGCTGGAACGGGCCCGCCGTCGTGAGCTGTTCTGGGGCTTTCAGCGCTGGCTCCATGCACCCTCGGAGAGGATCAGCCAAACGCCTATCTGCCCGAGAGGAAGTGCCGACAGGCGGTCGCGGATCAGATCCGCCCGCCGCTGCTTGTCCTGCACACGGTGCCCGAACAGTTTGGTGCGGACCTCGATCACGACATCGAGGTCGCCCACGTCCAGCGGAGACTTCTTCCGGAACCGGATCTCTATGTCACCCGGCCCCGGCGGCCCGTCGAGGGTTCCTCCGGACATTCGACCGCTTCGCCGACAACATCTGGCAGCAGCTCGCCCAGGCGACGCAGAACCTCCTCGCCTACCGTCCCGTCGTAGGTCACATCGATCAGCGGCAGGCCACCAGGTTGCCCGACCGCGGGGGCGGGCGTCGGCGGTGGGCCCGGCTGGGCGGGGGTGCGGGCGCCGTGGACTGGTCAGAATTTCTTGGCGGCCTCGCGGGCGGCGGCGTGTGCTGCCTGCCTGCCCGCGTCGGCGTCGGCGGTCGCGAGGTCTGGCCGGAAGTGAATCGCGCTGGCGGCGGTGATGCCGGCCCACGCCAGCCAGTCGTTGAAGTACGGGGCCTGGAAGTCCGAGCCGAACGTCGCCGGGCGCCCGGTGCCGTAGACGGCGCTGGTGTAGATGACAACAGCCCGCTTCCCGGTGAGCAGGCCCGTGTAGCCCTGTTCGGCGTCGAAGGCGAAGACCATGCCGGGCTGGCTGACGACGTCGATGAACTGCTTGAGGATGTACGGGATGCCGTGATTCCACATCGGGACGCTGAACAGGTAATAGTCGGCGTCGGCGAGTCGCCGGAACGTGCGCTCGGCAGCCTGCCACGCGGCGGCCTGGTCACCTGACGGCACCTGGCCGGCGAAGACGGCCATCTTCGCGGCTGCCGCGGCCGGGCCGAACTCGGGTAGCCCGCCGTCCCACAGGTCGAAGGTATCGATGGTCACCTCGGGACGCTCGTCGCGCAAGGCGTCGAGGAATGTGCGGGCGATGGCAAGCTGCGCCGCGGGGGGGACGCTGAGATGTGCAGCAGCGAAGGCATGGACGGCTCCCTGGAATGTGTGTGCGTGCGTGCGCACGTATATTACCAAGAAGGTGCGGGTGCACGCAAGTGGTGTAGCATCTCGTGGGTGAGCGACGAGAGATCCCGGCTGGCGACCAGCGCGTGGGCGGCCCTGCTGCAGGTGCACGCGGCCCTGGTTCCCAGCCTCGACCAGGCCCTGCAGCGAGCGGCCGGGCTCCCGCTGAGCTGGTACGACGTTCTGCTTGAACTGGCCGCCGCGCCCGGGCGCCGCCTCACCATGAGCGAGCTCGGCGAACGGGTGGTGCTCAGCCGTACCCGGGTCAGCCGGATCGTCGCCGAGCTGGTGACCACCGGGCTGGTGCGCCAAGAAGGCAACCCAGACGATGGCCGCTCCGCGTTCGCGGTGATGACCGCCGACGGGCTAGCCCGTTACCGCGCCGCCGCACCTCACTACCTCGCCGGCATCGAGAAACAATTCGCAGGCGGCCTCACCGACGCCGAGCTGACCTCGATCGCCAAAGCCTTGCGCAAGGTCCTCCGGCAGCCAACGATGTCGGGCTCGCACGGACCGCCCCGCTAGCGACCGAAGGATGCACTATGCCCAGGCTTGGCTCTGCTCCGCGGCTATTGACGCTCACGGCGGCTCTGGGATTGGCTGCCGCACTGCTGTTGTCCCAGGGGGCGGCTGCAGGAACCTCGCTGGCGACCGGGCCTGGTCTTGACTGGCCGCAGTATCTGCATGGTCCGCAGCACAGCTCGGTGAGCCTGGCGACGGCATTCACGCCGTCAAACGCGGCTGCGGCGAGCCAGGTATGGCACTGGCAGCCGCCCGCGGTCACGGGCAAGCCGGCACCCCGGCTGGACGCGAGCCCGACCGTGGTGGCCGGGCGCGTGTACATCGGCGCCCAGAGCGGCGGGTTCTTCGCGTTGAAGGAGGCGACGGGCGCGACGGTGTGGAGTCGTCAGCTCGACACCGAGCCGCAGGTCAGCTGCCCGGCGCGCGGGATTACCTCGACCGCGGCGGTGCTTCCCGACCGGGTCACCGGCACGAGCACCGTTTACGTGTCTGGCGCTCGCTACTTGTATGCGCTGAAAGCCGCGACAGGCGCCGTGGTGTGGAAGACCGAGATCGGCCCGGCAAGCGCGCCCGCCGACGCGTACTACAACTGGTCGTCGCCGACGGTGGCTGGCGGCCACATCTATGTCGGCCTGTCCTCCAGCTGTGACGACCCGCTGATCCGCGGCGGGGTGGTCGAACTCGACCAGCACACCGGCCAGGTGCTGCACACCTGGCACACGGTGCCCGCCGGGTCGATCGGCGGCAGCATCTGGACGAGCGTCGCAGCCTCGTCCAGCGGCAGCGATCTGTGGGTTTCGACAGGCAACGAGTGCGACGCCACCCTCAATACCTGCCCGGCCGGCAACCAGATCGGAAACTCCCTTTCCATCGTGCACCTGTCCTCGTCGCTGGGGCTGCGCCAGGCATGGCTCGCGCCGGGAACGGCCGGCAACGGCCATGACTGGGACTTCGGCGCCTCCCCGGCCCTGTTCGGGGCCGGAGGAACACCGGCCGACGTGGGCTCCTGTAACAAGAACGGGAAGTTTTACGCGCTTGCCGCAAACCCGCTCGGCAGCTCACCACTCTGGACCGACATGATCGGCGCGCCCGCCGGCGCGCTCAGCTCATGCCTCGCCGGCGCCGTCTGGGACGGATCGGGCGGCGCGCTTTACGTCGGCGGCGACGGCGCCACCATCGGCGGCACCAGCTTCGGCGGGTCGGTTCGCCAGGTCAATCCGGATACTGGCGCTTTCCGCTGGCAGACCGGCCTGCCGTGCGCGGTGATGGGCACGCCAACGCTGGACAGCGCGGGCGTGCTCGCCGCCGGCACCTACAGCTGCCCGGGCACTCGTACTCCAGGCGCCTACCTGATCAATGCCTCAACCGGCGCCATACTCAAGACGCTCCCGGTCGGCTCGAGCCCCGTCTTCGGCCAGCCCGTCTTCGCCCAGGGCACCCTCTTCGTCGCGACCGAAACACGCGGGCTCTACGACTTCGCACCCTGACCTTGCGACCAGGACAAGGCCGCGGGCGGCCCGCTGAATAACTACTGTCCGATGAATATCCCACGCGCCTGCGAACGGCCGCCCCCCTTTATGACGCTGCTATTCACCTGATCGAGTGGCGGCGGGTCAGCGGGCCGAGCGGGATGTGGGCCGCGTGCGGACGCTCGGTAAGCCGTTGATCTTCGCCTGTCGGCTGGGCCGGCGGTGGCGCGGCCCGGCGTGCCGCTGTCGGCACCGGGCCAGGGCCGATGTAGCGAGGGCCGGGTGCGCCAGCGTGGGCACCGGCCCGGTGCGGGCTTATTAAAACCGCTACAGCTATATGAGTAGAGTTACTGCTCATGCAGCGTAACCGTCCCCCGTCGGCACAGACGATCAAAGTCTTGCGAGCGCTGGCCGCCGATCCGGCCCGGTGGCGCTACGGCTATGACCTGACCACCGAGGTGCACCTGAAGTCGGGTTCGCTGTATCCGATCCTGGTCCGGCTCGCCGACCGCGGCCTGCTGGAAACCTCCTGGGAACCGGGCCGGGGCAGCCGGCCGCCCCGGCATCTGTACCGACTGACCCCGGCTGGCCGGGAGTTTGTAGCGGCGCTGACCGCCGCCCGGGCCGGCCGGACGACCCTGAACCCGCACAATCGTTGGAGTGAGGCGTAATGCTCGGTGGCCTGTTCTTCATCCCTATGTTGTGCCTGCTGGGCATCGGCATAGCGCTGTACCGCCGTAACCCGCAGAGGTTCCTGGACGGCCCAGCCGAGGACGCGCCGCTGCGGCTGATGCGCTGGGCGGCCGGCCTGCTGTCCCCGCAACGGGCCGAATGGGGCCAGGCCATGCTCTGCGAACTCGGCCACATCGAGGGCCGGATCCGGCGGATGCGCTTCGCGCTGGGCTGCGCCGGTGCCGCACTCGTGCTCCCACCATGGGGACAGGCCGCCGCCGGGGTATGGGCGATGATCGTGCTTGCGGCCGGTGCCATCGGTCTGTACGGCGGAATGGCGGCCCGCTACCGGCTCGGCGGCGGCGACTGGGTCGCGGCAGCGATTTTGACCGTCTTCGTGATCGGTGTCCTGCTCGGCGCCAGCGCCCTGGTTCGCCGGCCCGGTGTCGTGATTCCCGGCCTGCTCGGCGGCCTGTTCATCACCGTGACCTTCCTGACCCTGTCCGGGTTCACGTTCCTCGACCAGGTCTTGCCGAATACCGTGCCCTGGCACCGGCTGGTGCAGGTGATCGTGGTGCCGTTCATCGTGGGCGCCGCTGGCACCCTGTGGGGCCGTGACCCGATCGTCGGAAAGCACATCGCCCGGCTCGCCGCCATCACCGGCAGTCTCGGCCTGTTCGTGTACACGTCGATCGCGGTCGCCGCGATCGGAGGCGGCGGACCGTTCGACCAGGACGGCGGCGGGACCCTCCGGGGCACCATCAGCGACCGGCTCGGCAACAACCTGATCCTCCTGGCCTTCACCACCCTGGTCTTCGCCACCATCGGATGGGGCGGCGCCGCCGCGGCCGGCCGTCTGCTCCGCCGCACACTCACACCGGCAGTTCCCGGCCCGATCAGCCCGGACTCCGAAAGCCAGCAGGAGGCGTAACCCGATGACCACACCGGACCAGCCGGGCCGAGCGGTTCACGTACGACGCGGGCGGAGAACCGTGCGCATCGTGCTGCTGTGCCTCGTCGTGGCAGCGATACTGTTCCTCGCCGCCACCGGCTGGCTTAGCGGGCGCTGAAATAGCCCCAGGCTTACGTTAGGTGATCGGCGATAGGCCGCGGTGCTACCGCCGAAGACCGCCGACGCAATTAGGCATGGGCGGTCAGTGCGTTCGCTATCTCTTGTGTGGTCTGTTCCCAGCCGCGCAGGGTCGACCGCCGCTGTCGTGCGGCGGCCCGTAGCCGGTGTCGGTAGCGCTCGTCACCCAGCCAGTCTCCGAGCGCGGCGGCGAGGGCAGCCGGATCGCCGGGAGGGACCAGTTGGCCGGGGCGGGTGCCATCGGCGGCGGAGCCGAGCGCTTCGGGCAGCCCACCGACGGCGGCAGCTATGACGGGCAGGCCGTGCGCGAGCGCCTCGGTGACGGTCATGCCGTAGGTCTCCGCGCGGGATGGCGCGACGAGCAGGTCGGCGGTGGTATACGCGTGGCTGAGCGCCGCGCCGGTCAGGACGCCGCTGAGCCGGACGCGGTGGCCGTACCCGAGGCGCGTGACACGGGCCCGCAATTGTTCGACGAAGTCCGGGTCGCGGTCGAGCGGTCCGACCAGCACGCAATGCCAGTCCCGCTCGGCGAGGTCGGCGAGCGCCTCGACAAGGAGGTCCTGCCCCTTGTGGCGGCCGAGGACTCCGACGCAGATCAGGTGGCCGCGGAAGGGCCGCGCCGGGGCAGCGACCCGATCGACGCCGGGCCGGGCGATGTGCACCCGGCCGGCCGGGATCGCGTATCGGGACAGCACCTGCCGGCGGGTCCATTCGCTGGTAACGACCACGCCCGTGGCCGCACGGAGCACGACCCGTTCGGAGCGCTGGGCGCTGGCATCGTGGTGTGCGTCGAGGACGGTGGCCAGTGGCATGTGCAGCAGCACTGTCATTCGTATCCGGCCAGTGTGTGGCACTAGCTGCGCGGCGGCCGGCGAGGCGATGAGCCCGTCGATCAGGACGGTCTCACCGTCCGGGATGGCGGAAACGATGCGGGCCAGGTCGCCGCGGGCGCCCGAGCCGGGCACCGGGCACGCCCCGGCGACGGTCGTGACCAGCACATCCCATCCGGCCCCGGCCAGACCGGCGCAGACGCGCCGGTCATAGACATTGCCGCCGGTAGGCCGGCCGGGATCGTCGAACCCCTCGGGAACTATTACATGCACCCGCACGATATTCCGGCCTCCAGAGCGCCTGGGCATCGAGCCAGCCTCCGCCCTGCGGCCGAGCTGAACCACACCCGCCGCCGATTCGTCATACCTGACACAGGATGCTACGTAGCAGCGGTGGACGCTGTTCGACCCGAAACGATCGGCGTCCGCCCGACACGAGCGCGGCCCGGCAAGTAGCTCTGCCGGGCCGGGTGGCACCGGCTCCGCCGGGCCTGACACCGTGCGGGATCTGATGTGAGACAGGATCAACCAGCACCATCCTTGACGGCGCTAGAGCAAGCCCGGGCGACCGCCTACCCGGCGGGCGAGTATGCAGGCCAGCAGAGCTTCATGCGGGCGAGCGAGGTCCGGACGCTGGCTCACCAGGCCCGGATCGGCCCCGGCGTCTCAGTGCTCGACCTGTGCTGCGGGGTGGCCGGACCCGGCCGGATGATCACGGCGGAGTCGGGATGCCACTACCTGGGTGTCGATCACTCCGCCAGCGCACTGGCCACCGCCCAAGAACTGGCCGGGAAGCTCCCCTGCCGCTTCGAGCGGGCTCACCTCCCGCCTCTGCCCAGGGGCCGCTTCGAAGTGGTACTGCTGCTGGAGACGATGCTGGCCTTCCCCGACAAGGAGGCCTTGGTCGGTGCGGTGGCGCGGGTGCTGGAGCCGGGCGGGCGTTTCGCTTTCACGGTCGAGGAAGGCCGACCGCTCAGCCAGCCGGAGCGGGCGCGGATGCCCGGCGCCGATACAGTCTGGCTCATCGAGTTGGCCGAATTGACGGGCGTGCTGAGCGAGGCGGGGTTGACCGTGATCTGGCGGCAGGTGTACAGCGACTCCCATCACGCGATAGCGACGGAGCTGCTTCGCTGTTATCGAGCTGATTCACCCCGGATCGCCGATCAGGTCGGGACGCAGGCCACCGCCGAGCTGATCACCGCCCATCAACTGTGGAGTGACTGGCTCGGCAGCGGGCGGGTGCGCAAGTTCGCGATGGTAGCCGAGAAGCAATGACTTGCTTTCGATGAAGCCTCGATGACCCTCGACTATGCCCGCTACCTGGCCGCGAAGACGACCGTGGATGACCGGGCGCTTAACCGGTACGTGCTGGCCGAGCTGTGCCGCCTGATGCCTGCGGGTGCGCCGCAAGTGCTGGAGGTCGGCGCCGGCCTGGGGACGATGGCGGCCCGCCTGATGGACTGGGGCGTGGTCGGCGCCGGCGAGTACATCCTGCTGGATGCGGATCGGCAGCTGCTGGATTGTGCTCGCTGGTGGCTGTGCGATTGGGCGGCCGCGCGGGGCCTGCGCAGCGACCTGCTGCCGGATGGGCTGCGGGTGGGTGATCTCCGGGTGCGCCTGGTGCACGCCGAGCTCGGCAGTTACCTGGAGGCCGCTCATGGGGCGCCGGCCGGTGTGCTGATCGCCAACGCGGTCCTGGACCTGGTGGATGTACCGGCCGTCCTGCCCGGATTGTTGCGGTTGCTGGTCCCCGGCGGCGCCTACTGGCTCACCATCAACTACGACGGCGAGAGCATCTTCGCTCCCGGCCACCCCCACGACGACCAGATCCTGCAGGCCTACCACCGCGACATGGATGAGCGCTTTCGCTACGGCCGGCCGGCCGGGGAAAGCCGAACGGGCCGCCGCCTGTTTCCCTACCTGCGGGCCGCGGGGGCGCCCGCGCTGGCGGCGGGGTCGTCGGACTGGGTGGTAAGCGCCGGCCCGGATGGGAACTACCCCGGCGATGAGGCTTACTTCCTGCGCAGCATCCTTAACACGATCCAGAACGCGTTGCGGAATCGCCAGGACCGGGTAGAACCGGCGGACCTGGCCGACTGGCTGGCCGAGCGCGGCCGGCAACTGGCCGCGGGCGAGCTGGTCTATATCGCCCACCAGCTTGACTTCGCGGGCCGCTCGCCCGGCTAGCGCCCCGCCAGCGCCCGGCAACGACGGCCGGCCCTGTTCGCCGCAGCTGCCCCAGGCCGGGCCGGATCGGGTCGTCTCGACCCGCCCGGTTGTCCCTGGTCGCGACGGCGGCGAACGGCGTCTCTCAGCAGCAGGCCCGCACCCGGGGCAACCGCGGCCAGCATGAGCACCGCGTAGAGAGTGGCCACCGTGACCCCGGTGGCCGCGCCGAGCCCGGCTGCGCCGAAGGCCCAGGCGGCGGCTCCTTCCCGCAGCCCCCACCCGCCGATACTCAGCGGGATCACCATTGCGGTCTGGACCACCATCAGCAGCGCGACCAGTTCGCCCAGGGGTGCGGTGCTGCCGGCGACCCGGGCCGCGATGACGAACGTGGCCGTGTGCCCGGCGACGACCAGCACCGAGGCCAGCGCGAGCCGGGGCCACACGCCCGGGGCCAGCACGCCGTGACGAAGGTCAGCGGAAACGGCCCGGGCGGCACGTGTCAGCGGCGACCGGCCGCGGCGAGCAGCGCCACGCACGACCAGCGCAGCACACCCGGCTATGCCCGCGGCACCCGCCAGAACATACGGCAGCGCGGGCCGAACCGGCGAGGGCAGGGTCAGCAACACGATGGCCGTCACCACGGCCTGGATGACCTGACCGCACAGCCGTTCCCACGCCACCGCACGCAGCCCCCCCGATACGTCTCCAGCGCGCCGGCCGTGCGTAACCGCCCGGTGCACGTCGCCGAGCACCCCGCCGACGAGCACGGAGTTGAGGAACAGGGAACGGTAGTAGGCGCAGACTGCGCCTGGCAGGCCGATGCCAACGCCGAGTGCCCGGGCGACGACCCGCCACCGCCAGGCCGAGCACACCGTGGTCA
Source organism: uncultured Actinomycetes bacterium (assembly GCA_963786975.1). Lineage (GTDB taxonomy): Bacteria > Actinomycetota > Actinomycetes > Streptosporangiales > Streptosporangiaceae > Palsa-506. The sequence goes on from CAWBBE010000004.1 coordinate 588,570, forward strand.
GGACAGTGAGCGTGACGGCGGCCAGGACCGCCTGCCAGGTGACCGCACGCAGCCCGTCCTTGAACGGTGCCGCGCCCACCTGCCGCCCGAGAAGCCCCAGCACTGTGACGCCGGCGGCCAGGCGCAGCAACGACGGGCCGGAGCGGCGGGCGGCCGGACCGATCCCGGCCGGACCCGAGTGCAGGAACGCCACACCGGGTTATACGGGGCGGCTGGACACATAGTTCAGCCGTTCGGCTGCGGTAGCATCGCGGGCCGGCGGCCGGCCGCGGTGAACCAGCGTGACCGCGGACCCGTTGTCCCCATCGGGAACGGCGGCAGATGGCTACGGAGACGAGGCGCGGTGCGGACCATTCAGCCTGCGGACGAAAGCGCGCCGCCTGCGATTCCGCTCGCGGACAAAGGTGCGCTGGCTACGATCCGGCTCGCGACGATCCTGGGGATGCTCGCCACAGCCGCCCTGCTCGGCGTCGTGTCCGCCACCGCCGGTCTCGCCGTAGCAGGCTGGATCGCCGGGCTGGCCACCGGTTCGGCGGCGGCCGCGCTGCTTGCCGCCGCCCGCACGCGCAGCGACCAGCCGTCCGTGCACCCGGCAGATTGGGTCACCCTGACCCGGGCGGTACTGATCGCCGGGGTCGCGGCCCTGGTTGCGGACTCGTTTAGCCGGCCGGTGCCGGTAACAGCGCTGGTCACCCTGTCCATCGTCGCGCTGGTCCTGGACGCGGCGGACGGGCAGGTGGCGCGCCAGACCGGCACCGCCACCCCGCTGGGCGGCCGCCTCGACGGCGAGGTCGACGCCTTCCTCATCCTGCTGCTCAGCATCGCCGTGTCCCGGGACTACGGCGGGTGGGTGCTGGCCATCGGCGCCGCCCGCTACGCGCTGCTGCTGGCAGGCTGGCTGATCCCGTGGCTGGCCGCCCCGCTGCCGCCCCGGTTCTGGCGCAAGGTCGTGGCCGCGGTCCAGGGCATCGTGCTCACCGTTGCCGCATCCGGAGTGCCGAGCCGCCTGGCCGGGATGATCGCAGTCGCTGCCGCGCTGCTGCTGCTGGCCGAGTCGTTCGGCCGCGACGTGATCTGGCTGTACCGCGCTGGTGCCGGCCCGCGCACCCGACGGGCAGTGCGGATCGCCATCGCCGCGCTTGCGCTCCTGATCGTGTGGCTCGACCTGCTGGCACCCGACCGTACCTGGCAGTTCAGCCTCGCCGCTTTTGTCCGCATCCCGATGGAATTGCTGGTCCTGGTGGCCGCCGCGCTGGTGCTGCCGCCCCGGCCGCGACGGATCGTGGCCACTACCGCCGGAATCCTCGCCGGCCTGCTCACTATCGACAAGATCCTCAACATAGTGTTCTACGAGGAGCTCGACCGGCCGTTCAACCCGGTGAGCGACTGGGTCAGCATCAGGCCGGCTGAGGGCGTAGTACGCGACGCTATCGGCACCACGTTCACAAACATCGCGCTCGCCGCGGTCGGGATCGTTCTCATCCTGCTCATCGTCACAATCACCGCATCAACGATTCACCTCACCGCTGTGGCCGCCCGTCACCGCCGCGGCGCCGTTCGCGGCCTTGCTGCTCTCGCAGCCATCTGCGGGCTGTCCGCGGGCTTCTCACTGCAGCTCATCCCGGAGTTCGCGGTCGCCTCGGCCAGCGCCACCGGGCTGGCCGTCGCGCAGGTGCGCGCCACCCAGGCGGCGCTCAGCGACCCGCGTCGTTTCGAGCGGGCCATCCACCGCCCCGACCCCGAGGCCACCGTCCCCGCTTCGGGCCTGCTGACCGGGTTGCGCGGCAAGGACGTCATCATCGCCGTCGTCGAAAGCTACGGGCAGGTCGCCGTGCGGGGTACGAGCTTCTCGCCGGGAGTGGACGCCGTGCTGCGCCAGCGCACCGGCTTGCTGGCCCGCGCCGGCTGGTCCACGCAGAGCGCCTGGCTCACCTCCCCGACCTTCGGCGGGATCAGCTGGCTCGCCCACTCCACCCTGCAGTCAGGGCTGTGGGTCGACAGCACCCAGCGGTATGCCCAGCTCGTCGCCAGCAGCCGGTTCACCCTCAGCGACGCTTTCCACAAGGCCGGGTGGCACACCGTCGCCGACGACCCCACGGACGGCCCGACCTGGCTGCCCGGCACGCAGTTTTATCACTACGACCAGCTCTACAACCGGCTCAACGTCGGCTACCGCGGCCCAACCTTCAGCTACTCCCCGATGCCCGACCAGTACACCCTGGCCGTGTTCCAGCGGAACGAGCTCACCCCTGGCCACCAGCCCGTGATGGCCGAGATCGACCTGACCTCCTCGCACGTACCCTGGGCCCCGTTGCCAGCCATGGTGCCCTGGAACAAGGTCGGCAACGGCTCGATATTCGACCGTCAGCCCGCGGAGAGCGAATCCGCGGCCACGGTCTGGCGCAACTCCGGCACCGTGCGCCAGTTCTACGGCCAGTCGATCCAATACTCGCTGACTGCCCTCACTTCCTGGGTCACACAGCTGAACGACCCGAACCTCGTGCTCATCATGTACGGCGACCACCAGCCCCACACCGCCGTCAGCGGCCCCGCGGCCAACCACGAGGTGCCGATCTCCATCGTCGCCCGCGACCCTTCGGTGTTCAGGCAGATTGCCTCCTGGCACTGGCAGGACGGGCTGCTGCCCGGCCCCTCCGCTCCGCTCGAGCCAATGGACGCCTTCCGCAACCAGTTCCTCGGCGCCTTCAGCAGGGTCTCGTCCCAGGCGGCGCCGGCCCATGGACCCGCAGCAACCGAACCGCCGGGATGAGCGGGGCCGCCGGGCGGTGACATCTTCTCCCGCGGCGCCGGCGCACCTTCCCGCGGCGCCGGCCGCCGGCTTCGACGGCAACTCGCAGTACGCTGGCCATCGAAGAACTACGAGATATCGAATGACGGCCGACCCGTGCGCGCCTGACCGGGCTCGCCGCGATCCCGTCGCCGCTGGCCGGACTGGACGAGTCCGTCTTCGCCGCACCGCCCGAGGTGCCCCCGGCGCCAGTCCCTGACACTCTGCCCGGGCCCGGTGAGTCAGGGAAGGTGGCTGGTGTCGTTGACGCGATGGACAGAGGCAAATCCGCGGCCGTGCCACTGGATCTCGTTAATGCAGGCGGAGCCGAGATACAGCCGGTAAAGGGTGCCAAGCGGGACGCCGAGGGCCCGGCACAGCAGGATCTTTATCGGGGTGATGTGGCTTACCACCAGGACAGTCTGGCCGCCGTGGTCCCGCAGCAGCCGGTCACAGGCCCGGCTTACCCGGTGTGCGGTGTCGGCGAAGCTCTCCCCGCCCGGCGGTGCCTGTTCGGGGTCGTGCCGCCAGGCTGCCGCGGCTGCGGGCCATCGCTGCTGGATTTCTGCCAGGGTAAAGCCATCCCAGTCACCGAAGTCGGTTTCACGGAGATCATCATCGATGACTGCGGTCAAGCCCAGTTCGCGGGCCGCGATGGCGGCGGTGGCGCCAGCGCGCTGCAATGGCGAGCTGACCACAGCATCGATCGGGGCACCAGTGGCTAGGCGGCAGGCGGCGGCCTGGGCCTGCCGGGTTCCGATGGCGCTAAGCGGGAGGTCGCGCAGCCCGCTGAAGCGGTGTTCGGGTGACAATCGGGTATCGCCGTGCCGCAGCAGGACGGTCGTGGTGGGATCTGCTGTGGGGTTATCCCAGCCCAGTGTCATATGGCTGTCCCGCGAGGATGACGAAACGTTGGGTCGACTGTTCCCATGACAGCAAGACGAAGATGTCAGCAGAACGGTTCAGCCGCCCAACCTTGGCCTCGTCACAGTACCCATGCCGCACGGCCTGGCCGGGCTGGTCACCGATGTGGTACCAGTACCCGCCATCAGGATGACCGGGGCGCCCGGGGTACTCGCGCCGAGCGTCAGCATCGTGCGTGGTATCCGCCAAACGCGACGGGAGTTTCCCACACCCGCACTGCCAGTGCCTCGCCGCCCGCAGCGGCGACGGCAGGCGAGAGGCTGTCATGCACCCAGCGGGCAAACACCTCGACTGTGACCGCCGCGGCCCCGGCTGGGCGTATCTCCTCCAAGTTGCGGCCCTCGACCCGGCTGGTCAGCTCGGTCAGTGCCGCTTCCAGCACATCCAGATCACAGACCATGCCCCGGTCGTTGAGCTGCTCGCGGTCCACCACGATCTCTATCCGGTAGTCATGATCATGCAGTTGCCCCTCTGGCCCGGGCAGTCCCGGCATGACATGGAATGCACGGACGCCTCGGCTCAACCCGACCTCACAGGTCACCGGCAGCACTCCTGTCGTAGTCAAGAACGGCATGCATCAAACCGGTTATCCCCTGGTCCAGGGCTCGGAACGCCTCGGCTGCGTGGCCGAAGGCGAAGACATGAGTGCACAGCTGCGCCAACGGCAGTTCGGCCAGCAGCTCAACGGCCTCCCGGCGGCGCCGGGACCGGGTCCAGGTCCCGGACAGCCGGGCCGGCACCGTGGAAACCTGAGTGCTGCGGATGATCAGACGCCGCCGGTGGAAGGCGCCGCCGAGCGGCAGCACCACTGGTTTGGTGCCGAACCACGAAGCGATCAACAGGGTTCCCTCGTGGGCCAGCATGTTCAGCGCCATCGCTGGCGCATCCGGGTTACCGCTGGCGTCAATGACCAGCGGAACCTTCTCTTTCACCAGTTCCTCCGGTGTTACGGCGGTGACGCCGAGGCGGCTGGCCATGGCACGGCGCCACGCCTGCGGCTCGGCAATCAGCGACCGCCACCCGGAGCGCTGCAACAGCAGGCCGGTCAGCAGCCCGAGCACGCCACCGCCGAGCACGATGACCCGGTCGCGATATCCGGGCCCGGCATCGAGCGTCACTTGCAACGCCGTCTCGACCAGCGGAAACAAGGTTGCGGACGCGGGATCGATGGCAGGCAGCGGAATCAGTTCACCAGCCCGCGCCACGAATACGTCCTGGTGCGGATGGAACGCGAACACCACCTGGCCGGACTCCGCTACTTCGCCGACGCACGCATACCCATAGGCGAAGGGATAGGAGAAGGCACCGCCAAGCGCGTCGATCGTGTCGTCCAGCGCCAACTCGGCAGGGACCTCGCCGCGGTACACCAGCCGTTCGGTGCCACCGCTGATGCCAGAGCACAAGGTGCGGACGAGGACCTCACCGGCCGCAGGCCGCGGTGTGGGGACTTCCCTGATCTCCACACAGCGCGGCGCGGTATGAAATAGCGCGCGGGCAGGCACGCAGCCAATTTACCCGCGATCGATCTATACGAGAGGGGTCTATCCCTCGCCCACGGTCACTGCTGGCCGCTCCCCCGCGGTCGTACACCGAAGGTTCCAGGGCCGCGGGACCCGGCAGCGAGGAATGCGGTTCCGAAGAACAACTCGGTCCAGGAGATTTCGGCCAGTTCTTCCTGCATGGCTGCGCGAATCGCCTCCCACGGACGGCGCATGAGCCACTCATCTATGGAGGCGAAAGGCCGCACAATTGCGGTTCCGAGCTGCGCTAGCCACCCAGGCGTGTTGCCCGGAACCTTGAGATCCAGCACGACCCAGCGTCCACCTCCGGAGAGGGCCGCGGCGCCGTGGGCGATGACCTCTGCGCACTCGGGCACCTGCGACAGGGCGTACGTGGACAGGATCGCGTCGACCTCGGCTGGGAAGTCGAAGTCGACCGCGTCGGCTTGCACCAGGCTGATATTGCTCCAGCCGTTCGTCTCTATCCGATCCTGGGCATGGGCGAGCATCGCGTCGGTCAGATCGACGCCGACGATCCGGCCCTCGGGACCGATCACCTCCTCAATCAGCGGGAAGTTCAGACCGGTGCCGCATGCGATGTCGATCACGCTGTCACCCGCGCGAAGGCCGAGCGCTTGCACGGCCCGGAGGCGTTGCGCCCGCTGGGGGTAGCCGGGCGCAGGGTAGAGCCGGGAGGTGATGTCGTAATGCTTCGCCTTCTTGCGGTATGTCTCGATCAGGTGCTCTCGCTTACGGTCGATCTGGCTCACGGTGTGCTCCTCGATCTCGGTAGCGTCGCGGCAGGGCCGCGCCACCCTATCTAGGACTCCGCGCCTCGCCGCGTAGCGGACTCGACCGCAGCCTTGATCGCCGCCATCTCGCGATCGCTTACGCGCTGAATTCTGCCTTTGAGAGCGCGGCCGGGGACCGCGCGCATGATGCCCGCGAGGTCGACCTCAATCCACATCCTGGCGTCGGTGTGGCTATCGTCCACTGGCTCGAGTTCCATTCCCCAGCGTGCCGCGGAAGTACCCATTGGCCCGGCGAACGCCACGTAGCGGGGCGCCTCGACAGCGGTCACCTCCTGGCTCCGGCCGCGAGTCAACCAGAGGATCGCCTTCGCCCGCTGCTCCACCCGCGAGCCGGGCTGAAGCGGAGCTCCGCCGCGAACCCGGCATTCGAGAACCGTTGGCGCCCACTCCGGCCAGCGCCCCACGTCACAGACATACGTCCACACCTCACGGACGCTGCTGGCAATTTTTATGCGGCTCTCGGTTCTGATTGTCATAGGCGGACTTTATGTTGATGACCTTCCGGTTGGGTAAGGTCTCCCGCGACGTTACATCCTGACCCAGACGCCTGCAAGCGCGCCCCGCTGGCGGGAGGATCAGGCAAATCTCGCCGCCCAAGCTCTGCGGCGAAGCGACGGCACCCGGCTCGGCCATTAGTTTTCTTGGCAAGCTTGGCTGGCCGGGTCAGAGGTGAGGTGCGCGCATTCGGTATACGAGTCGACTTGCTTTCCGGCCAGCAGCCGGATGACCGAGATCCCTGCGTAGCGTGCGGCGGAGCTGGTGACTGGGGCGTGCGACGTTATGGTCGTCGCTTGCCAGCGGGTCACGACCCGGTCGTCCTCGGCGATCTGATCTTCGATCTTGATGTACAGGCTGGGATGGGCGCGGCGGTGGCTTGACACTAGCTGGCGCACGCCCTCGGGTCCGCGAACCGATGTTCTGGCGCACGGGATATGGCCCGTGTAGTCGGCGGCTACCAGCTCGTCGATGAGTTCCAGCCGCCCCTCGTTGAGGACTGCCTCGACGAACAGCCTGACTTTGAGCTTGTTGACCTCGCTGACGCAGTTCACCTGCGCAAGGATCCCGGCCGCGCTGCTATGTCACAAGGGAGGATCCCCGAGGGTTTCCCCGCAGGTTTTGCCTCGTCAGGCACCGGAGGTGCCGGGTAACGTCGGGGTTGTGGCGTTTGTCGCGACGGGGGTTCTGCGTGAGCGTGAGCGTGAGCTTGAGGCGCTGCGCGCCGGACTTGATCGCGCGTGTGCCGGAGAGGGGACGCTGCTCCTGATCGAGGGGCCGCCCGGCGTGGGCAAGACGGTGCTGGCGCGCGCGGCGCGCGCGGCGGCCGGGCGGGCGCGGATGATGCCGCTTGAGGCCAGGGGCTCCGAGCTCGAGCAGCCATTCGCGTTCGGCATTGTGCGCCAGCTGCTGGAGCCGGTGGTGAGCAAGGAGCGCGGGCAGGCCGATCTGTTCGCGGGTGGTGCTGGTCCCGCCGCGCGCCTGTTCGAGCCGGACGAGCGGCAGCCGGCCGGTACTGATGTCGGCTTCGAGGCGCTGCACAGCCTGTACTGGCTGGTGGTGAACATCGCCGACCGGGCCCCGGTGCTCGTGCTCGTCGACGATTGCCAATGGGCCGACCGCGACTCGCTGCGGTTCCTGGCCTACCTGGCGCAGCGCATCGAGGGGCTTCCGGTGGCGATGCTGCTCGCCGGGCGCCCGCCGGATGCTGCGGGCGACGAGCCGGGGACACTGTGGGCGCAGCTGGCCTCGCGTCCCTCGGCGGCTGCGATCTATCCGCGACCGCTGAGCGAGCCGGCCGCGGTGGCGCTGGCGCGCGAACGCCTGGGCGCGGAGGCGGCGGCGGAGTTCTGCCATGCGTGTCACACGGCCACCGGCGGTAACCCGCTGTTCCTGCGGGAGCTGCTCGGAGCTCTCAGCGCCGCGGGGGTGGTGCCGTCGGCTGCTGCCGCGGACGCGGTGCAGGCCGTGGGACCGGCCGCAGTGAGCCGTTTCGTCCTGCACCGGCTGGCCGTGCTCGGCCCGGCCGCGACCGAGCTGGCGCGGGCGGTCGCCGTGCTCGGAGATGACAGCGAGCCGCGGCTGGCCGGCCGGGTGTCGGGCCTGAGCGGGGAGAGCGCCCGCAGCAGGCGGCCGATGACCTTGTCCGGGCGGACATCTTCATCCCCGCTGAGCGCCTGGGATTCGTGCACCCGATCGTCCGTGCGGCGTTGTATGAGGATCTTGCGCCCGGCGAGCGCCAGGCCCGGCACGCCGCGGCGGCGGAGGCGCTGGCGCGGGAGGGCGCTTCGGCCGAGCGGGTCACCGCGCACCTGCTGCTGACCGGCCCGACGGGGGATCAGCGCAGGGTCGGACACGCTCAGGTCGGCCGCGGCCAGCGCGGCGCACCGTGGCGCTCCGCGGGCGGCTGCCACGTACCTGCGGCGGGCGCTCGCCGAGTCCCCGGCCGAGCAGGAGCGGGCGGAGATCCTGGCCGAACTGGGCCGATGTGAGGTGGCCACGATGCAGTTCGAGGCGGCCGAGGAACACCTGCGAGCGGCGCTGGCTTCGGGCGCCACGCTGACCACGCGGGCCGACGCGGCGTCCTCGCTGGGGCGGTGCGCGATCGTGTCGGGCGGCCGCTCGGCACGGGCCGCAGCCGACGCGCTGTCGTCGCTGGCCGGGGAGTTGTGGGCCGGGCGATCCGGAGCGCTCGCTCGAGCTCGGCGCTGAGCTGCTGGCGGTCACAACGGCTTTCTCGCAGCTGCGCGCTCGGCCTCGCCGCGCAACTGCAGCGCTTCCGGGACCAGGCCCGGGGCCACCCAGGTTTCGAGGCCGTGGCGAGCATCCACAGCGCCTATGAGCAGCTTTTGCGGGGAGAGCCAGCCGCGGCCGCGACGGAAGAAGTGCAGGCAGGCGCTCGCGACTGGCCTGCCGCGCAGCGCGCAGTCCAACGCCGCGCTGCTGGCGCTGCTGACGCTGCGGCTCGGCGAGCGGTATGAGCTGGCTGACCGGCTGCTGGACGTCGCGCTGGAACGTGCCCACCGGGAGGGCCACGCGACCAGGCAGGGCATCCTCCACGCGCAGCGCGCCGCGATCGCGCTCGCGCAGGGTTCGCTGCACGATGCGCAGGTCGAGGCCGAGACCGGGCTGCTGCTGGTGGAGAAGTCGCATTTCATCACGCTGCTGCTCGTCGCGGTGACGATCACCGTGCACATCGAGCGCGGAGCTCTGGATGCCGCGGCCGACCTGGCCCAGACCGGCGAGGCGCTCGGGATTGCCAACCGCGCCCACGTCAGCGACTTCCTGATCGCCCGCGGGCGGCTGCGGATCGCCCAGGGCCGCCTGGAAGAGGGTGTCGCGGACCTGTTGTGGTGCGGCCAGCGGCGCGAGGCGCGAGGGCTGTGGTGGCCAAGCGGCTGGAGGGCGTATGCGGCCCCGGCGGTGGCCGCACTGGGCGACAAACAGCTGGCCGGGAGGCTAGCGCGTGAGCAGCTAGCGGTGGCCCGGCGGGTCGGCGCGCCCGGGGCGCTGGGACTGTCACTGCGCGCCGCGGCCCTGGCGATCGGCGGGACCGAGGGGCTGGCGCTGCTGCGCGAGGCGGTCGCGGTCCTTGACGGCAGTCCCTCGCGGCTGGAGCTGGCTCATGCGCTCGCCGATCTCGGCGCGGAACTGAGCCGCTCGGGCATGCGGACGGAGGGCCGGGACGCCCAGCGCCGGGCGATCATGCTTGCTGGCCAGTGCGGTGCGGTCGCGCTGGCGGAAAGCGCTATGGCCGGGCTGCACGCTGGGCCCGGGCGCCGCGGCCCGGCTCGAGCTGACCGGGCCGGGCGCGCTGACCGCGGCGGAGTGGCGGGTGTGCCGTCAGGCGGCCGAGGGGCAGACCAACCGTGAGGTCGCGCAGGCGCTGTTCGTGACCGAGAAGACGGTCGAGCGTCACCTCGGCAGCGCCTACCAGAAGCTCGGGATCCGCTCTCGCTTCCAGCTGGCAGCCGCTATCGGTGAGTAGCCATAGGCCGCTGCGCCAGGGACTGCGCCGTTCGGAAAACCGTAGGGAAAACCCACGGGATCCCCCTCTTGTGACCGGTCACGGCCGCACGGCACGTTGGCGTCAGGCCCGTGTTGCGGCCGTGTCACCGCTGACGAAGAGAAGGAAGCCCGGTCATGACAGGTGTGCTCTACCGGCTGGCGCGGTTCTGTGTCCGGCATCGCTTCGCGGTCCTCGCCGTCTGGCTCGTAGTGGCGATCGCGCTGGTCGCCGTCTCACATCGCCTGGGCGACAGTACCAATGACAACCTGACTCTGCCGGGAACCAACAGCCAGCAGGCTACCGATGCGCTCAGCAAGTCGTTTCCCGATCAGGCCAACGGGTCCAGCCCGATCGTGCTGCACGTCACGAGCGGGAAGCTGACCGACTCCAGGTACTCCAGCGCGGTCAGCCAGGCCGCGGCCGACGTGGCCAAGGCGCCGGACGTGGCCTCGGTGGTCAGCCCGCTCACCTCGCAGGGCGCCTCCGCGCTGAGCAAGGACCAGGCGACGGGGTACCTGTCGGTGACCATGTCGGTCAGCCCGGGGTCGCTGTCCGTCGATGACGCTCAGACGATCATCGACGCGGCGGCCAGGCCCGCCCAGGCTGCCGGGATCCAGGTGGAGACCGGCGGCCAGCTCGGCCAGAAGGTGTCCAAGCCGTCCACCGAGTCCAGCGACCTGATCGGCATCATCGCGGCGATGGTGATCCTCACGTTCACGTTCGGGACGGTGGTGGCGATGTTGCTGCCGATCCTGACCGCGATCCTCGCGCTGGCCTCGACGCTGTCGATCATTCAGATGTTCAGCCACGTGACGACGGTGTCCACGGTCGCGCCGACGCTGGCCACGATGATCGGGCTCGGAGTCGGGATCGACTACGCGCTGTTCATCGTGACGCGGCACTTCCGCGGCCTGAAAGACGGCCTGGAACTTCGGGAGTCGATCGCCCGGGCGGTCGCGACCTCCGGCGGGGCGGTGGCATTCGCCGGCGGGACGGTGACCATCGCCCTGGTGTCGCTGGCGGTGGCCGGGATCCCGCTGGTCACCACGATGGGCCTGATGGCCGCGATCGCGGTCGTCGTCGCGGTCCTCGCCGCGCTGACCCTGCTGCCCGCGATGCTCGCCATCACCGGCCCGCACATCAACGCGCTGCGGGTCCGTGGCCGCCACCCCGGCCGCGGGCACGCGGCGAGCCCGAAGCAGGGATTGTGGGCCCGGTGGGCTACGGGCGTCGCCAGTCACCCGGTGATCGCGGGCCTGGCGGCGCTGGCGATCCTCGTCCCGCTGGCGATCCCGCTGCTGTCGCTGAACCTGGGGCAAAAGGACGTCGCCGCGCTGTCCACCTCGACCACCGCCCGCCGGGCGTACGACTTGATCTCGGCGAACTTCGGGCCAGGGGTGAACGGGCCGCTGCTGGTGGCGGTTACGCTCGGCAGCCCCGCGCAGGCCGCCTCCTCCGGCGGCGGCTCGGGCAGCCCACCGGGCTCCTCCAGTTCGGCGGGCAGCGACCCGCGCGCCACCGACCCGCGGCTGCAGACGCTGGAAAAGGACGTCTCACAGACCGCGGGAGTCACGGCGGTCACCCCGGTCCAGATCGACAAGGCCGGCACCACGGCCTACTTCAACGCGATCGCCACCACCGCCCCGGCCGACCAGGCCACCGCGAACCTCGTCAGCACGCTGCGCTCCAGCGCGATACCCGCGGCCGACAAAGGCACGGACATGCACGCCTACGTGGGCGGCAGCACCGCCAGCAACGTGGATCTGGCCTCGGAGATCTCCAGCAAGCTGCTGCTCCAGATCCTGGTCGTGATCGCGCTCAGCTTCCTGCTGCTGATGCTCGCATTTCGCACGGTGGTGATCCCGGTGCAGGCCGCCGTGATGAACCTGCTGTCAATCGGCGCCGCCTACGGCGTGCTGACCGCGGTCTTCCAGTTCGGCTGGCTGCACAACCTGGTCGGCCTGGACGGCTCGGTGCCGATCGTCTCCTACGTGCCGCTGTTCATGTTCGCGGTCCTGTTCGGGCTGTCGATGGACTACGAGGTGTTCCTGGTCAGCCAGATCCAAGAGCACGTCCAAGAAGGCCAGGACAACAAGCGCTCGGTCATCTCCGGGCTGGTCACCAGCGGGCGCGTGATCACCGCCGCCGCGACGATCATGGTGTTCGTGTTCGGCAGCTTCGTCCTCAACGGCGACCCGACCGTCAAGCAGTTCGGTATCGGCCTGGCCGTCGCGGTGATCCTCGACGCCACGGTCGTCCGCTGCCTGCTGGTGCCCGCGCGCATGGTCAGCCTGGGCAAGCACAACTGGTACCTGCCCCGCTGGCTCGGCCGGCTCCTCCCGCACATCAGCATCGAGGGCGCCGGATACTTCAAAGCACGCGACCAGCACCCGGCAGCCAAGCAGGTCCAGTACTCCGGCCTCGGACCGTCCGCGGCCGACCAGGCAGTTGTTCGTGAGTAGCCGTGAGATACCGCCGCCGACCCCTGGTAATTGCACGCTCACAGGCACGCAAAGAGTCACCCGGCACCGCCAGTCACCAACCTGGCAGGACCCCGGACGAGGCTACCTTCCGTGTATTCACTGACCCGCCTACGTCTGGCACCTGGTAAGGGAGCGATCGTGAACGGCACGGTTCTGGTCCGCGCACCCAGTAGCAGGCTGGCTGAGGGTATCGTCACCCACATCGGGCGCACCCGGGTGGATGTGACTCTGGCCCGGGCCCAGCACGCGGCCTATTCCGAGGCGCTGGTGGCCAGCGACTGGATGATCGAGCAGGCACCGGCTGCTGAGGACTGCCCGGACTCGGTCTTCATCGAAGACACCGTGGTGGTCTGCGAGGATTTAGCGGTGCTGGCCCGCCCGGGCGCGCCGGCGCGCCGGGCCGAGGTCGCCGGCGTCGCCGGGATTGTCGGGTCGCTGGGTCTGCGCACCGCGCGGATCCAAGAGCCCGGAACGCTCGATGGCGGCGACGTGCTGCAGGCCGGCCACACCGTGTACGTCGGGCGTGGCGGACGGACCAACGGCGAGGGCATCCGCCAGCTCCGCGCGCTGCTGGCCCCGCTGGGCCGCACCGTGATCGCCGTCCCGCTGGGCGAGGTACTGCACCTGAAGTCCGCGGTGACCGCTCTGCCCGACGGTACGTTCCTGCTGCTACCGCAGCTCGTACCAGCCGAGCTGTTCCCGGCGGTCCGCCCGGTGGAGGAAGAAGGCGGCTGCCATGTCGTTCCGCTGGGCGGCGACCGGGTGCTGATCGCCGCATCCGCACCGCGTACCGCCGGGCTCCTGGATGACCTGAGCTTCACCCCGATCGTCGTTGACATCAGCGAATTCGAGAAACTCGAAGGGTGCGTCACCTGCCTCAGCGTGCTGCTGCCCGGACGATAACGCCGACGGGCCCGCTGGCGGTCAGCAGATCGGCCTGATTGAGCGGGTATGGCTGTCCCGCAGCGCTGGGTGTGGTGGCAGGAGCGGGGCGTAGCGAGCTCCCGAGGGGGTCGGGAGGGACGGTCACGCTGGGCTTTCCGGTTGTGGCCAGCATTGCGGCACGGTGGGGCTGGCGGCGCAGCGGCTGGACGGTGACCTGGGCCGCGCGGCCCGCGCCCTGGGGACCGGTTAATCCGTCGTGCGGCGGTGCGGCCGTGTGGCAGAGTGCTGGCGTGACGATCGACGACTTCCCCCGGCAGCTGGCCAGCACCAGGCGCTTCACGCTCGGCGTTCCGCGCGAGGTGACGGTCTCGCGGGATGGCGGGCGGGTGCTGTTCCTCCGCACTCAGGGCGGTGAGGACCCGGTCACGTGCCTGTGGCGGCTGGACCTGGCCGAGGGTGCGGGGGACAGCGGGAGAGGGCCTGAGCGGCTTGCCGCCGATCCGGCGGCGTCGTGGAACTTCGGTCCCGGCGAGGTGCCCGAGGCCGAGCGCGTCCGGCGGGAACGGGCACGCGAGCGCGCGGCCGGGATCGTGGCCTACTCGGCCGACGCGAACTGCCGGACGGTCGTGTTCGCGCTGGACGGGCGGCTGTGGGTGCTGCGCGTCGGCGACGACCCGCGCGAGCCGGCCGGCGTCCCGGAACCGGTGCCTGCCGCGGGCGCGGTGACGGACCCGCGGATCGACCCGACGGGGCAGCGCGTGGCCTACGTCGCCGACGGCGCGCTGCACGTGACCGAGCTGGCCGACGGGACGGGCCGCCTGCTGGCCGCCCCGGAGCACGACGACGTTTCCTACGGCCTCGCGGAGCATGTCGCGGCCGAGTCCATGTACCGCTTCCGCGGCTACTGGTGGGCTCCCGACGGCCAGCGGCTGCTGGCCGCCCGGGTCGACAATTCTCCCGTCCAGCGCTGGTGGATCGCCGACCCCGCTGATCCGGAGCGGCCGCCGCGCGCGGTCAGGTACCCGGCGGCCGGAACCGCCAACGCGGACGTCACCCTGCACGTGCTGCGGCTTGACGGGAGCAGGACCGAGGTCACCTGGGACCGCGGCGCGCTACGAGTACGTGACGGCCGCCGGGTGGGACTCCCAGGGGCCGCTGCTCAGCGTGCAGAGCCGGGACCAGCGGACCGTCATGGTGCTGGCGGCCGACGCCGTCACGGGACAGACGACGCTCACTGCACACCGAGCGCGACGACGCCTGGGTCGAGCTAGCGCCCGGCACCCCGGCGCGGACCAGTGCCGGGGACCTGGTCACCGTGTCTGACCGGGACGGCTCCCGGCGCCTGGTGGTCGGCGGCGCCGCCGTCACGCCGGACGGACTGCACGTCGACTGGGTCAGCGGAACCGACGGCGAGGCCGTCTACTTCACCGCCACCGATGAACGCGACCCCACCGAGCGGCACCTGTGGCGGTACGAGCCGGGGCAGGGCCTGTCGCGGTGCAGCGCGGACCCTGGCGTGCACGACGGCGAGGCGGCGGGCGGCACAGTCGTCGTGCTCTCGCGCACCGAAGGGGGCGGCGCCGTCACCGTCGCCTGGCGCGACGGGACCCGCGCGGCCATCGCCAGCCTCGAGGCCGAACCCTTGCTCAAGCCGCGGATCACGTGGCTCGACTCTCGGCGCCAGAAAGCTGCGCGCCGCCCTGCTGCTGCCGTCGTGGTACCAGCCGGGAACGCGGCTCCCCGTGCTGCTGAGCCCGTACGGCGGCCCGGCCATGCAGCGGGTGGTCCGCGCGCGCGGCGCGGCGTTCTGCGAGGACCAGTGGTTCGCCGAGCAAGGCTTCGCCGTCCTGGTCACGGACGGGCGCGGCACGCCCGGCCGCGGACCGGAATGGTCGAAGGCCGTGTTCGGCGATACCCTCTCCGCGCCGCTGGACGATCAGGTGGACGCGCTCGACGCGATCTCCGCTCAGTTCCCCGACCTGGACCGGGGCCGGGTCGGGATCCGCGGCTGGTCCTACGGCGGGGCGCTCGCGGCCATCGCCGTGATCCGCCGCCCGGACGTGTTCCACGCGGCCGTTTCCGGGGCCGCGCCGCACGATCAGCCGCTCTACGACACGCACTGGCGGGAGCGATTCCTCGGCCTGCCACAACAGAACCCGGAAGGATACGACCGGTCCTCCACCATAACCGGGGCCGCCAGCCTGACCAGGCCGCTGCTGCTGATTCACGGGATGGCCGACGACAACGTGGTGGTGGCGCACACGCTCCGGATGTCGGCGGCGCTGCTCGCGGCCGGCCGCCCGCACCAGGTCCTGCCGTTGTCCGGCACCACCCACATGCCGACCGACACCGACAGCCAGCTGCTGCGGCACGAGCTCGCGTTCCTCGCCGGGTCACTCGGCGCCGCCCGGCCTGAGGCAGACTTACGGTGACAACGCGCCCTTACAGATGCTCACTCGTAGTCCAGCGCGCCAGGCCACGAGCCCGCAGTCGCCAACGCACGCGCGGCCAGCAAGGATTTCAGCCGCTCCTAGCCGGCGCCTATTTACCCGGCTGCGCGGACTGCAGATTCCCCGGTGGCGATCCGCGCCGCCGGGGCCGGGCCAGACACCGGCGCCTAAACGCCCGAGTCCGGCCGGTCGCGCAGGAACAGGCTCCCTTGGCTCGAGCGGCTCGGTCCGTGGCGCCGCGCCGCTGAAACGCTACCCGAACCGGCCGACCTTGACCAGTATCGCGTCCCGAAGACACGCTTGCGTCGTGACTGATCAACGAATCTCGCCCGGTGGCATGACCTAGACAAAGGTATCCGGCACGCACACCATTTATTTACACGATCTTACCGCGTTTGGTGTCAGTTATGAGTCTAGTCCTCACTGCGCGTGGTATGCGAACCTGACATACCGCCCCTATGATCTTCCGTCCGTCTGTGCACCATCTGCCAGCCGGAGACGTCATATAAGTGGATGTAAATAGCTAGTCACCACAACAGGCAGGGGTGGTTCGATGGAGAATTCAGCCGCAACAGAGCAGGCGAAGCGGTCAAAGAGGCCGATTATTAACTGGGCCGCGGTAGGTGCGATTTCCGGAATCATTGGTGCAGGAATAGCATTACTCGGCACCTCCGTAGCTAATCACTGGTGGGTATTTAAGCGACCTAACAGCCTGATGATTAGTTCGCCTCAGAATGGCACGATACCTCGATGTGCGACTATTATCGGGACGATGACCGTACCCTCTGGCTACTCCGTCTGGCTTGCACAGCAGGGATCTGGCGAGAATAAATACTACAACCTGCAGCAAGCGACCAGTCAGAACGGCGGTAGCTGGCAGGCAACCATGACAGTCGGCACAGCTAACGACGTGGGTAAGGTCTTTACGATATATGCATTTGTGGCGGACAGTCAGTTAAGCGCGCTGCTCAATAGTATACTGACCTCGCCGGCGAAGTCATTCTATTACTTGAATAGCCTACCCGAAGGAGTCGACGAGAGATCTAGGAACATGACTCGCGATGACCATGACGTCGCCGCCTGCCAGTAATGACATAACGCGCGAGTCCTCGACTTCCTGCTTGGGTGCCCAGGCAGCGCCGGGAGCAATTGCCCGCCGTGCGCGGTCTCAACCACCCGCATCGAGCCGCTCGTGACCGGGATCAGCCGGGGATGCGCCCGGGATGTCCACCCGGACTCCATCGCCCGGACATTGCCGCTCCGCATGGGCGGCCTACCCAGGAGGCAAGACCTGATAGCCAGGCCACTCACCAGAATGAGGTGATCGCGATGACAGCGGCAACGGGGTCAGCCCACCCAGGTTCAGGATGGACGCCGACGGCCCTGCGCCGGGCGATCGGCGTTCTCCGTTACCTCCAGGAGGAGAACATGCGCGCTTCGGAAGCTATCTGCCGTCCCGTAGGCGCACCGCGCCCGCGCCAGCGAGCAATCCTGCCCGCGGGCTCGGTCGGCACTCACGATCAACCAGCGCATCGCAACCCCCGGCGCCCGGCGTAGACAGGAAATTCTCCTCAGCCATCGCACCAAGACAGGCAACCTGACCCGGCTCACGTCGCGAGACCATTAGCAGCTGATCGTGTCATTGACGATAGGCGAGAAAACGAAGCGCCAACCGTAGTAGCGCGCCGACATCTGGTAAGCCTCGATCTCTTTGGGTATCGTCGCAATAGTGCTGTTCTTGAGGTCATTGCACAACGTGCTCTGAACCTCGCCCTCTGTGGCAAAGCGGCCGAGCGTCATGACGAGCGGGTCGAACTTGGCATAGTACTGCCATGCCAGCGTGTTGATCCGATTGCCCGGACATGCGAGCGGGCCGACTGTGCCATCTACAGCGGTGGTAAGCTGGCTCGTACACTCACCGATCACGGGTGGGACGGTCGCCGGAACCAGAATCGCGCGATTTCCGCTCGTGCCACTGTTCGCGATGATGACTGTCGCAATTCCAGCTAGAGCCAGCGGAGCCACAGCCATGGCCCAAAGGCGCGGTCTATTCCGCAACCGAGAGTACCACCGGTCGTAGCGCGCGGCGGCGGCGCACAGCTGGCTAACATCATATCGCCAACGTTTGTTGCTGAGCTCGAGCGCGTTACGCTTCGAGAGTTCTGCGATGTCCGGCGGCAGCTGGCTGGCGGCCGGCATCGCGATGCCTTCGACCAGCACGGGCACCACGTTCACGTCGGGCCGACGAAGCGCCGTTGCGATCTCGTGACGCACGTAGTCACGGTCGTTGTCCAGACGGCGGGACCCATCAGGAGTGGCGTCCAGCCAATGGTGCCCGATGAGCACGAACGTCACGCGGCAAACATCGAGGGCTTGGTTGATCCGGGTCTCGAAGTCCGTACCAGGTGCAATTGCGTCAATGTCGATGAACACGTTCTCGCGCCCGAAGCGTCTCCTAAGATCGGCAGCGAGATGCCCGGCTTCGCCGGAGGTGTCATCACGGCGATAGGAAACGAAGATGCTCGGCACGAAGACCCCCCGGTGGACCGTTCTGCATCACCCGATCGGACGAAGCGCCTAATTATGCGGACGATCTGAGCGAGATTATACGGACGTTCTGAGCGAGCTGTGAACGACGGCCAGGCGCTTGTACCGCAGTCCGGGTGGGCCGCCTGGTCATGACGAGCCGGTCTCGTGCCACTTGAGGCGCAGCCGACGCGTGGCGTAAAGCACCAGCTATCGGGAATGATTTTCATTAGCTGGTTGTTCACCCGGTATGAGTCACAGCACACTTCGCCCCGTCATCAAGCTGAGGTCGACCGCTGGGACTGGCTACACGTACGTGACCAGGAAGAGCCGGAGAAACGATCCTGACCGTCTCGTCATCCGCAAGTACGACCCGGTGATCGGCCGCCACGTTGAATTCCGGGAGGAGCGGTAATCATGAAGCAGGGAATCCACCCGGACTATCATCCGGTCGTTTTCCGCGACCGCGCGGCGAACTTCGCCTTCCTCACCAGGTCGACTGGGGCCAGCGAGCGAACCATCACCTGGGAGAACGGGAGTACCTATCCCGTGGTCGACGTCGAGATCTCCTCGGCGAGCCACCCGTTCTACACCGGGCAGGCGCGCGTCCTCGACACGGCCGGCCGGGTGGAGAAATTCCGCCGCCGGTATGGCAACAACGCCAAGGGCGCCTGAGACCTGAAGTACCTTATCCCCCCCGCGATCACGGGCCGTCCGACTGGAGTCGGGCGGCCCTTTCCCGTGTCACCATCGTCCCGATCACGCAGGTCGGTAATTCCCGTCGTTCCCGGCCGCGTGCTCGACCTGGCTACGCCGCCGCGGCCCGGTGGTCCCGTCCGGCCTCCGGTGCCTGCCGGGTGATGCTCGCGCTATCTGAGTGGCTTGTTCTGGCGCTGTCTGGTGCTGATGAGCAGGTTGCCTGCAGCGTGAACTCCCGGTTGATGTGACCTCAGGTCTCACTCGGCGCCGGCGGCGACGCGTTGTGCGCTGCCTCTGCGATCCGCTTGATCTTCGCGAGGCGCGCGTCCCATCGAGAGGCGACCCGCGCCATCTGTCGCTGGGCTTGAGCGAGGCGTTCGTCGCGCACGGTGAAGCGCGTCTCCCGGCCGGCGCGTTGTGCGTGGACGAGATCGGCGCGCTGAAGGACGAGGAGGTGCTTGGCGATGCCTTGGCGTGTGATGGGGAGCTCGGTGGCGAGCGCGCTGGCCGTCGCTTCGCCGCGCTCGAGCAGCAGGTCGAGCAGCCGGAGCCGCATCGGATCGCCGAGCGCCGCCCATAGGCGATCGGCGTCCTTATCCTCCCGTGTCATCGCGTGTGGCGCGAGCCCGTAGCTCGCGCCGCGTAGGCGCGCAGTTCGTCGAGCTCCGTTGATCCATCCGTCGGCGTTCTGGCCGGCGTAGCGGGCTCGCTCGTCCTCGGGCCAGGACAGGTCCGAGAAGCCGCTCTCGACGACTCGCAGCCGCGTCCCGGCGTTCGTCGCGGTGAGGGTCATCACGACCAGGGTGGAACCGCCCGGTACCGGTTCCTCACCGTCGCGCAGCACCCACCGGAACGCGAAGGTCAGCGGCGGCTCGACCGTCTCGACGCGCGCTCGGTAGGCGCCGTGCCCATGCCAGGTGAGCAGCATCGCCCCGCCCGGGCGCAGATCGATCTCTGCCTCGTCGCTGAACCAGCCGGCCAGATGCCGGGCCTCGGTGACGATCGCCCAGACCACGTCCGGGGGCGCGTCGATGTCGATCTCTCGGGTGATTGCGTCGGGAACCACAGCCATGACGATATCACCGATGCGCAACTTTGGGTTGCGCTCCGGCCTTCAGATGTGCAACCATTAGTTGCGCTTAGCTCTCACCCCACCCAGAAGGGAGACTCGGCATGACAACAGCGGCATCACGACGGTTCATCGCAGCGATGCAGGTCACACTCGACGGCTACAGCCCCGGTCGGACCGGAAGCCGACTGGGTGGACTCCTGGGCCGATGGCCTCGAACTGCTCCCGCCGGTCGACGCGTTCGTCCTCGGCGGCGGAATGTTTCCCGGACTACGAGGCGTTCTGGGCGGCGATCCGAGAAGACCCGGCAGCCGCCGCAGAGTGGCTGGGACGCGAGCCTACCCGCGCGAGATCGAGTACGCGCGCGTCGCGGCCGAGACCCCGCACCTCGTCCTCTCGACGACGATCCACGATGCCACCTGGCCCACCGCACGGATCGTCCGCGACCTCGACGAGCTCCGCGCGTTCAAATCGCAGCCCGGCGGGCGCCGTCTACGTCGTCGGCGGGGCCGGCCTGGTCAGGAGCCTGATCGACGAAGCGCTGATCGACGAGCTTCGCCTGATCGTGCACCCGGTCGCAGTCGGAGCAGGAACGGGCGCGGGGCTGTTCGACGGGATCGCACAGCGCCAGGACCTGGAGCTGATCGACAGCGAGCGCACCCCCGCCGGCCGCGTCCACCTGACCTACCACGTCCCGGCCCCGAGGACCGGCCATGCCCACTGATTTCAACGAGTCCGTCATCGCCGAGTTCCGGGCACACGGCGGGCGCGTCGGCGGAGATCCTGGCCGGCACGCCGATCATCCTCGTCCACCACCACGGCGCCAGGACCCGGACCGAGCGAGTCACCCCGCTCGCGTACAGCGCACAGGCCGACGGCCGTCTCGTCATCGCCGCCTCGAACGGCGGATCGTCAGCGCACCCGGCCTGGTATTACAACCTCAAAGCACACCCAGTCATCGGCGTCGAGCTCGGCACTGAGACGTTCACCGCGCTGGCTGAAGAAGTCACCGGCGCCGCGCACGCCGAACTGTGGACAAGACTGGCCTCGGCGTCACCTGCGCTCGGCGAGTTCCAAACCAAAACCGCACGGCAGATCCCGCTGCTCACGCTGACGAGACGCACGTCCCAAGCAGCGCGCTTGCCGGGCGCTACGGATGCGCGCAAAGAGGAAGACGTCGGGCAAACCGGCCTGAACTAGCCGTCCGATCAGCGCCCCGGAGCCTGGTCAGGGAACGGTCGACCGCGGTCCGGGAGGCCTCCCGGTGCCATCCGGCGTCGGCGAGCCCGGCTAAAGGCGGCCCGCTGGGTCAGCTGGGTGAAGGACCCTGGGCCGAAGCGGCCCCACGCCACGAAGGCGGCCATGGCGAGATAGACCAGGTCCACGATGATCGTTGCCCTCTCGCCACGGCGCAGGCGCATGATCACCGCGCCAGCAAACAGCAACACCGCACCGGTAGCAGCCAGCGGCACCAGCACCGGCGCGATGCCGAGCGCGGCGGGCACGATCAGGCCGACCGCAGCCAGGAACTCGAGGGCTCCGATGGCCTTGAGGGCACCGGGGCTGAAGTCTTCAACCCATCTCGAGGCGGCGCCGCCCATACCAGCCAGTCTCTCCTTGGGCACGAACAGCTTAGTGCTGCTGCTGACGAGGAAGACAACGGCCAGGATTCCGGCCACGATCCACAGAGCGAGGTTTAGCTTGCGCTTCATGAGGATCTCCTTGAAGGGGTATCGGCGATTCCCATTACCCGGGTATCCAGGCTCAGCCGGCACCAATCGGGTACCCGATGCCCTTCCCACGGACGTCGCCCCGTACGCACATGCATAATGACGGGCCTCGCCGGAGCTGAGCGCCATGGCCTCGGCCTGGGCTTGTTCGGCCTGCTCCTGGCCGAGGCGGGCGCGTAGCTGGTCCAGGCTGTCTTGTGCGCGGATGTAGCTGAGGCCCGGCGGGCTTGTGGCCGCGCCGGGCCTTTTCGCTCAGCTGGAGGCAGGCTGGTAGGCGAGCGCGACGACGCCGTTCGGCGCTGGGGTTGCGCCGAGAAGCTTCAGCGGGAGCGTCTTGCCGCTGCCACCGCCAGCCGCTCCTCCGCCGGCTAGCACCGGGTGGATCGAGAACCGGATTTCATCGACCAGGTGGTGGGCGAGCAGGGTTTGGCTGAGTCGGCCGTATCCGTACATCATGAGATCACCACCATCTTCTTGCTTGAGCTCGGTCACGGCGGTGACGACGTCGTCGCGAATGAGCGTGGAGTTGTTCCAGTCAGCGTTCTCCAGCGTCGAGGAGAACACGTACTTGCGAATCGCGTTGATCGCGTCTGCGTATGGCCCGGTCTGTCTGGGCATGACATCGGCGAAGTACTCATAGGTGCCTCGTCCCATGAGCATGCCGCCGAGGGCGTGCAGCGCCTGAACGGCTTCCTCCGCTGCGTCCGGGTCGAAGATCGCCCAGGAGCTTGGGTTTGCGGTGACGCCGTCGAGCGAGACGAAGGCGGAATTGATGATCTTGCGCATCGCGGTGCTCCTCCTGTGTCGTTTGTGAGCTACATCAGGAAGACGAACGGGAGCGGCCGAAACCGGACGCGGCTCTACCAGATTTCGAGGAGGTCCAAGCGCCGCCGAGCTCGACGCGGACCCGATCGCAAGCACTGCTCGGCGCGGGTTCGGCGGTGAGCTGGCACGCGCTAGGAGATTCCCATGCTCTCGATCCGCCGCTCGAAGGACATGCGCTCGGCCGGGCTCCGGGCCAGCGCAATGGCCTGCTCGTAGTACTCCCGGGCCGCGGTGTGGCAGCCGGCCCGCCGTTCCAGGTCAGCCCGGGCCGCCCAGTAGAAGGGATACCGGGACAGCTTGCGCTCCCCGGCCAAGGCGATCAGTTCGCGGCGGCCCGCGTCGATGCCGTCCCGTTCGGCCACGGCCAGCGCACGGTTCAGCGCCACGATCGGGCTCCAGGACTGCTGGGCGAGAACCTGGTAGAAGCCGATAATCCGGTCCCAGTCGGTCTCCTGGATCGACGGCGCTATCGCGTGCTCACAGGCGATGCCGGCCTCCAGATGCCAGCGGGACATGTGATCCCCGGTGGCCGAGCCGGCGAGGTGCACCAGACCGCGCTCGATGCGCGCCCGATCCCAGCGGCTCCGGTCCTGGTCCTCGAGGGGGACGAACACACCGTGCTCGTCGAGGCGGGCCGGCAGGCGAGCGGCGTCGAAGCAGAACAGCGCGGCCAGGGCGTGTACGTCCGGATGCGCCGTCGCCTTGGCATCCAGCAGCAGCTCAGCCAGGCGCAGCGCGTCCTCGCAGAGGAACGGGCGTACCGGGTCCTGCGGGTTGCTGCCGTGGTAGCCCTCGTTGAACAGCAGATACAGTGATCGCAGCACGGAATCCCGCCGGGCGCCGATGTCAGGCAAGTCGTCCACGTCCGGCAGCCGGCCCAGCTGACGCAGACGGCCGCGCCCCCGGTGCAGCCGTCGGTCGATGGTCTGAGTATCGACCAGGAACGCTTGACCGATCTCCTTAGGAGACAGACCGCACAGCCACCGCAGGATCAGTGTCACGTGCGTCTCGCGGTTCAGGCCGGGGTCGCACACCGCGAACATCATCGCCAACTGGCTGACGCTCTCGGCGGCCGGGGCCAGTGCCGCCTCGATCGTGCCGGTCAGCGCCGTCGTCGCCGCCAGCTCGGGCAGGAACGAGCGGTGGCGCTGTTCCCGGCGGATGATGTCGACCGCCCGGTTGTGGGCGGCCCGGATGATCCACGCCTTCGGGTCCTGCGGGAACCCGAAGCGCCAGGCGTGCATGGCACTGACCAGCGCGTCGTGGACGACGTCCTCGGCGAGCGGGACGTTGGACGGGCCCACGACCCGGGTCAGCGCGCTGACCAGGTGCGCGTACTCCTTCCGGAACAGGTCCTCGACCAGCTCCGTAGGTGACACCGCAGCGGGCCGTTCATCCACGAGCGTCAGTTCCGATGGTCCTGGACCGGCCGCACCTCGACGGAACCGCCGAACTCGTATGTCGGGCACGTGCGCGCCACGTCAACGGCGTCTTCCAGGGAGGCAGCCTCGATGATCAAGCTGCCGGTCACCAGATCCTTCGACTCGGCGTACGGGCCGTCGGTGACCACGCGCTCGTGGCCCCGGACCGCGGCCCCCGGGTTGTCGAGTGCGGTTCCGACGTTGCCCCGACCCTGCCGAGCCAGCTCATCGGACCAGCGATACCACTTCTCGACATGAGCCTGAAGCTCCGAGGGCGACAGATCGTGCCGCGCGACAGCGCCCCCACGAAAGATCAGCATGAACTTGCTCCGCACGGGGCGTTCCCCGCTTCGGGACTCCGGCATCATGGCTCCCAACCGTATCCGCCGCCGCGCCTCATCGAACTCCGCCACCGGGGCATCAGGGCCTACCCAGGCGGCACGGCCACCGCACCTCCTTGAGCTTGCCCGAGTCCCCTGGATCTGGCGTGCCCGGCGTGTCGCCTTGATAGCGGTGGCGGCCATCCCATGCTCGATGAGTGCCGCCGTTTGTCAGGGCGCGGTTGCGACGGCCAGGACGCGGCGGATCAGCGCGAAGTGCTCCAGGGAGCGGACGCCTTCGCCATGAAAGGAGACCAGCGCTGGGTCGTCGCCCGGATCAATCGTGACTGCCTCTTCCCAGATGGCTCGCTCGCGCTCCAGCCAGCCGGGCCGCTCACGGACCTCGATTCCCGTGAAGCCCGCCTCGGCCAGCCCGGCGGCGAGGTCCACCCGGCGCAGCCGGGCAGGCAACCGCTCGTCGTCCCGGTCGACCGGCTCCCAGCAGGTCAGCGCAACATGCCCGCCGGCCTTGAGGACCCGGCGGATCTCACCGTACGCGGCGGACGGGTCATCGGGAAACTGGATCGCATCCGTGCATAGCACCGCGTCGGCGGAGCCGTCCGGCAGCCCGGAGGCGGTCAGATCGCCGACGCGGAACCGGGCGTCCGCGACGCCTAGCCGCGCCGCCTGCTCGCGGGCCTGGGCGAGCGCTTCCGCTGAAACATCGATACCGACGAGCCCGGCCCCGCTGCCCTGCGCAACCATCAGCCCGTAGCCGGCCCGGCCGCACGCCAGGTCGAGCAGCATACCGCCGGGCTTCAACCGCAGCCCGGTGATGAGCTCAGGGATCGCCACCGCCGGGACCACCCCCGCCAGCAAATCCGGGGACAACCCCAGGTGCCGGTTCATTATCTCCCCGACGGCGGGCGTCGCCGCCTTGCCGGCATACCAGTCATCCCAGTAATCCACTGACCTCGGCTTCGGCGGCACCCGGCCATTATGGCCCACCAGAACACAGGCGACGTTTCGTCACAACGCAACCGGCCATACGAGGAAACACCGCGATCGCCCACCTGTCCTCTGGCCTTCTTGGCATCCCGCGCCCCGGTGAGCCAGGAGTGCGGATCCGCTCAAGCGCCTGCCCGAGCCTTGCGTGTTCAACCGATCGGCCGCACCCAGATGCGACATTCGGCGCGCTTGCCGGGGTAAGCGGTCAGCTCTCGGACCAGCATTGGGTATCCCGCGTACCCGACGGATGGGGGGCAGTCCTGACGGATGACTCGCCCGTGCGTTTTGGGGCACCCTTCGGGACCTACGCGATCTGGCGTCCCTCCGCAGACTGGTCTGTCGCGGGACGATCCAGCCGCTTGCGGCAACAAGGATTCGCCTTCTGGTCCAGCATGATCGGGTCCGTGACCCGGCCATCTGGGCACTCCGGTGTGGCGATCTGCTGTGTCAGTTTAGGTTGACAAATCAAGGATGTCAGTCTATACTGACAGGCATGGACATCGAAAAACTCAGCGTGAATCTCTCGTCGGATGACCCGGCAATTGGGCTTCGCGCCTCGTTGGCGCTCCATCGCCTGGCTGAGAGGGTCGAAGCGAACCACGTCGCGTCGGCCCGGGAAAAGGGCTGGTCGTGGCAGCAGATCGGAGACGCTTTGGGCGTCACCCGCCAATCCGTGCACACCAAATACAACAAGGAGTCATCATGACCACCGAATCCGTTGTGCCAGAGGTGCTTCACGCCTGGGCCATCTATCTGCGGGCCAGTGAGGAGGCTCGTCGCCGAGGTGATCGCCGAACTGGCACCGATCACGTCTTGCTCGCCTTGTTGGAGGATCCCTCGATCGAAGTCGTGTTGGGCGTGAGCCTGCAGCAAGCTCGCCAGGCCCTTGAGTCGCTCGATCAGGAAGCCCTGGGTGCCCTGGGCATGGGGTCCGGCACCGACGCTCCCCCACTGCCGATGCGCGCCGTGCCGAAGAAGCCGACGATCAGAGACGTCATGAAAAAAGATCGCCTCCGCATGACGCCCGCGGCAAAGAAAGTGCTTGAGGAAGCGGTCAAGCCCAATGCGCCGGAAGACCCAGGTCACGGCCCAGCAGGTGCTGGCCCAGATCCTCACTCTCCAACCACCAGATCCTGCGGCGGTGCTGCTGGGCGCTCTCGGCGTGAACACGTCGGAGGTTCGGCGCCGATTGGATGCGGTCACGCCCGACAGCTGAGTCCCCAGCGACATTCACGACTTCGAGCGAAGGTGCCCGGATCGGGCCGCCTACGGGCCAGGGCAACAATCGCGCGCGCTGGCCTCTGCAGACCGCTCCTCAAGGGCCAGAATTCATCGCGACGTCTGCCAGCTCGTGGTGGAGAAGTCCGCAGCCGTCCTACCCTCGGGGTAGCCCAAACCGTCGCCGACCTGGCTCAGGTCCGCGTGCAGGCGCGCCTGTATCTCACGCCCGCGACGACCCCGCTGGCAGCCGCAGGTCCAGGCCCAGCCAGTCCGCTAGCGCCCGGATCTCGTGGTGAACGGCAGCGGCGGTGGCCCTGCTGAACGGCACGTCCTGGTGGATCGCGTTGACCCGCAACACGCCATAGGCGCGGTCGGCGACGGCATCCAGCTTGCCCACCAGCCGGTCGCCGGACAGGATCGGCAGCGCCCAGTAGCCCCAGCGGCGCTTGGCGGCGGACTTGTACATCTCCAGCTGGTAGTCGAAGTCGAACAGCTCTGTCATCCGCTTGCGGTCGTAGACAAGCCGGTCCAGCGGTGACAGCAGCGCCGCCCGCCCGGAGAACGACTGGCCAAGCTGCGCGGGATTTACCCGCCATTCACCCCGGACGCCCTCGACCACGGCTGGCTCGCCGGCCTCGCCCACGTCCGACGGCTCGACCGGGCAGTGGGGCCCGTGCGCCCGCGCGATGCCCAGCGCCGCGAGCCGCCGCCCGGCGCGGATGCGGCGCGCCTGGTCCGCCGGGACCATCGGGTCGTCCGGATAGACGCGCTCGGCCAGGTCCCAGAGCCGGTCGCGCCCGCGCCACCCGGCCATCGCGACCTCGCCCCGCCGCACCATGAAGTCCACCAGCACCGAGACGTTGCGGTTGTTGGTCCAGCCCGTCGACTGCCACGGCACAGCACAGGAATCCGGCAACTCGCGCATCGGCAGCGGGCCGTCCGAGCCCAGCCGGTCCAAGATGTCCAGGCGGCACTTGTCGTTGGCCTCGACCCACCTGAGCGTGTCCTCGCGCCAGCCAGGCAGCGGCCCGCGGCCCGGCCACTCGGCCTTCTCCGCGGCATACAGCGCCATGTCCTCAGCGGGCCGGAGCCCATGTTCAACGTCACGTTCTGTGATTAGCCAAGCTTCTGGCCCGGGCGCACCGACCCGCCATTCGGTGCGGCTATTGGCCGGAGTCCTGCCGGGCAGAAATCGGCACATATTTGGATCTCGCGTCAAGACCGTCTGGGCGAAGGCCCGGCCGAAGAGGTGCCCCCGACCAGGACGACGGAGTGATCAGGCCTCACTGATCAATGACCGCGCCTCTGCGGGGCCGACCACGAGATCGTGAAGGTCGCCGCCCACCTCGAGCCGATCCGACTGTTCGATCCCGCCGGCCTTCACCGGCTCGAAGCCGGCCGTTCGGATCAACCGCTCGACTTCCTCGCCAGCACGGTCGTCGTCGGTCGCGTAGAAGAGGACCGCCGGCTCCGGTGACCGGTTGCGGGAGGACTCGAGGAGATCGGCCGACAGGGTTCCAAACGCCATGGCCAAGCGCGCCCCCGCCGGCAACCACCCGGCGACAACCTCGCCGGAGGATTGCCCTTTCGGCAGGAGGCGGAAGACGTTACCTTGTGCGTCGGTGGAGAGCGGGTTGCTCGGAACGACCACGAGTTTGCCGGTTAGCGGGCCGGCGATCTCGTCTATGACGCCCTTCAGCACGGCAAACCGCAGCGCGAGGACCACGGCATCGGCGCCCCGCAACGCGTCGCGGTTGTCGACGGCGGCGACCGCAGCCTGGCCGATCTCTGCAGCCAGCGTTCGTGCCGACTCATTGTCGGCGCTGGACAGCCGCAGGGTAGTCTCGCCGCCTGAGGCAAGCTGGCGGGCGATGATCGACCCGAGCCCTCCAGTGCCGATGATCGCGGTGGTCATGACCGAACCTCCTGAGCGTCACGGTGCTGACAGCGGCTCCGGTGACCTCGGAGTCACTCGGGCTCGTCGGCGGGCGTAGTCGATGGCCAGTGAGCGGGCGACCAGTCCCCCTCCGGGTCCGTGGTTTGCCCCACCTCGATCAGATGACCGTCGGGATCGCGGATGTAGCAACGCTTCTCGTACTGGTGCTGTTTCGGCGGCGTCAGGAATTGAGCACCCCGGGCGCTCCATTCGGCGTACACGGCCGCGATGTCTTTAACCCGGATATTGAGGAAGCTGCTGACCCGGTCGGGATCGCGTGGCGTCTCCAGGATGACCGTCGGCTTGTCGTCGGTCGGGCCTCCGCCGACATTGATGATGATCCAGCTGTTGGATAGTGCGACATAGGTCAGCCCTCCGGGGCCGGAGAAGGCCACCGTGCCGCCGAGTACTTCGGTGTAGAAGCGCCGAGAGCGCTCGACATCGTCCGAGACGATGAAGTGGGCCAGCACAATTCCCTCTGGCGGCGGTGGGAGCTCGGCCATCTGACACCTCCACAGGTTGGGTCTCACACCCCGCTTACGGCGGGTCTGCAGGCGATGTTGCGATGATCGGGATTCAGCGCCGGTGGTAGCTTGCCCATCGAAGTGGCAACTCATTCACCGGCATCACACTCCGGCGCAATTGCGGGCCGCCGCCGCAAGTCACCGAGCACCAGCACCGGCCGCCGCTCGGCCATGATCGCGTTGTGCAGCGCCTTCAGACCGGCGACATAGACCCCCCCGGGAAGGCGGGGAATTCCCGGTGAACCCGCAGCAGTCGGCCCGGTTCCGGCCCGGCACCAGGTGTCGGACGCCAAGAGCGACCCGTTAACCGAACTCATCTGAATTCGCGCAGGTCACAGGATCATCGGAGTGCCACGCCTGTATGCCTGGGCGTGCCTGGGGCCCCATTTGGCAGGTCGCATAGGCATCCACGTTGAGATGGCAGCTCCGGAAAGCGGACATGCAGCGTCATACCACTTGCCGACCTTCTCCTTGATGCCGCTTGTGACCTCAGCCAGCATCCAGCCTCATGGCCGCCGGGCGGCCCTTGACGTGCTGATATCCCTGGTGCCCGGCACAGAGGCGTTAGTTCGGAGAAGATGCCGGCGACGCGCACGTGCTTGCGGACATGGTCCGCACCGACTCCACCAGCGCGAGCCGCCAACCTGGGCGGGCACGCGGGGGGACGACAGGGTCGCGTTCATCGATACCCGCGATGTCGCGGACGTGGCCGCGGCCATCCTCGTCGAGGGCCCGGGGATCGCAGACACCGTCCGGGCGAAGGCGCCGTTCCCGTCCGAAGCTTCGTGGTGGCCGGGGGCGACCGGTCCGCAAGCTGCCCGAGGATGGCACGGCGCTCGAGGCTTCCTAGCGAGGCGGACGTGTGGGCAGAAGCGCCGACGGGCACGCCTACCGGCGGGCACGCACGTGCCTCCAGGTACAGCCAGGTCCGGACAGCAAACAGACATGTGCACCGTCTACGTCGGACCCGCGGCAGCAGAGGAGAGGCGGTCATCCCGTGCGTTCCGACATCGTCCCCGGCGGCACCTTCCCCGATTATTCGCTGCCCGACCAGACCGGCGCCGCCCGCAAGCTGAGCGAGATCCAGGGCCGGGATCCGATGATCCTGACGCTCGCGCGCGGCAACTACTGCCCGAAAGAGCACCGGCAGCACCTGGAGCTGGCCGAGCACTACCCGAAGATCGCGGTAGCTTATACACAGATCGCCACTATCGCCACCGACGACCATCACACCCTGCAAGAATTCCGCGCCTCGGTCGGCGCCCAGTGGCCCTTCCTGTCCGATCCCGGCCGGATCGTCCAGCAGGACCTCGACATCCAGGAGTACACCGACCCCGAGCACAACCCCATGATCCCGCACACGCTCGTGCTCAAGCCGGGACTGGTCATCCACAGCGTCTACAACGGCTACTGGTTCTGGGGCCGCCCGTCGTTCTACGACCTGTGGCATGACCTGCGCGCTGCCACTGCCGAGTTCCGCCCGGACTGGGACCTGAGCACCCCGGGACTGCGCGAAGCCTGGGACCAGGGCGACTACGCGAAGTTCCACGGCTGGGACCGGCGGTCCCCCGGGTCAATGCCGACCTCGTATGTCGAGCCGAGCAAGGGATGAACGCGATGCGCACACCGGTGTGCGAGTTGCTTGGGATTGAACAGCCGATCGTCCTGGCGCCCATGGTTGCGGTTCCTCCGCTGGCCGCGGCGGTCTCGAATGCCGGCGCGCTCGGCATGGTGACGCTGACGTGGTCAGAAGACGTCGGAGCCGTGGTTCGGGAGACGGCGGCGCTGACCGCGCGGCCGTTTTGCGGCAACCTCGTGCTCACCGAAGATCGTCACCGGCGCCTTGACCAGGCCCTTGAGGCCGGCTTGCGGATCGTGTCGTTTTTCTTGGGTGATCCCAGCGGCTACATCGAGCAGGTCCACGACGCCGGGGGGATTGTCATGCATACGGTCGGCACTGCGGAGGAAGCACGGCGGGCAGTCGCGTCCGGCGTGGACGTGGTCGTCGCGCAGGGCTGGGAGGCCGGCGGACACGTGTGGGGCAGTGTCGCGACACTGCCGCTGGTGCCCGCCGTGGTGGACGCGGTGGCGCCGGTGCCGGTGATCGCGGCTGGCGGGATCGGTGACGCTCGCGGAGTTGCCGCGGTGCTCGCCCTGGGCGCCCAGGCCGCGTGGCTGGGCACGCGGTTCCTGCTGGCCGAGGAGATGCCGATCCATGAGGACTACCGGCGCCGGCTGATCGCCGCGGCCGAGACCGATCCGCAGCGGTACCCCAACCTGTACTCGGTCGGGTGGCCCGACTCTCCCCACCGCGCGCTGCGCAACTCGACCGCCGACGCGTGGCAGGCCGCGGGCCGCCCCCCACTCGCGCAGCGGCCCGGAGCGGGCGACGTGATCGCGCACTTCGCCTCCGGCGAACCAATCGTCCGTTACGAGCCAGCACCGCCGATGGCCGGGACCACCGGTGACATCGAAGCGCTCTCGATGTGGGCCGGGCAGGGCGTTGCACTCGCGAGGAAGTCCCAGTCAGCGGCGGACATCGTGACCGAACTCACCTCCCGCCTGTAACTCGGGCCGAAGGCGCTCGCACCGCGACCGTCGGCGCTCGTTCTCGGCCGGCAACAGGCTCGTCAAACCTGACGATGGTCCCTCCTGTGCCGCGGAAACTGGCCGTCGGCTCGACAGTAACCCCCGGCGGGCGCGGAGGACCGCAGCCGATACGCAAGCCAGCATGCAAACCTGCGGCATGAGCCCGAATTGGCCGATATGAGTGCCAGGTGCCTCCTTCGCTTGAGACCCGTGAAACGCGTAATCGGCATTAGGCGCCACGTCGCGACACCCGACTCCGAGCAGATCGTCACCTTCCGTAGCCAGGTTGCCTTTCCTGATGACTAACGGTAGTTTGTTGACTACGGATCAGGCTCGCGGTATGCAGGGGTAATGGCGCGACTATGCCCTGGGGGTGTGCGATGACGCGACGGCGGCCCTGTCCGGCGGCTCCGGGCCCGCTGGAGGAGTATGCGGCCCGGTTTGATGACATGTTCGGCCGCCTGGCGCAGCGGCGGGGGTTCCGGGAGTATCTGGCCGGGTTACTGGCGCCGCGGGACCGGAACAAGACGCTGACGGCGCTGGCCGGGGCGGAGCCGGTGGCCGGGGCGCAGCATCCCGCGGTGCAGCGGCTGCAGTTCTTCTTGTCGGAGTCCCGGTGGGATCACGAGCAGGTCAATGCCCGCCGGCTGGAGCTACTGCTGGCCGATCGGGCGACCGCGCCGCACGAGGGCGGGGTGCTGGTGATCGATGACAGCGGGGATCGCAAGGACGGCACCAGGACCGCACACGTGGGCCATCAGTGGCTGGGCCGGTATGGCAAGACCGACAGCGGGGTGGTGACCGTCACCACGGTGTGGGCAGATGAACGGCTGTATTACCCCGTGCATGCCGTGCCCTACACCCCGGCCCGGCACTTCGGCAAAGGCAAGAACGACCCGGCCTTCCGTACCAAGCTGGCCATCGGCGCGGATTTGGCCATCAGGGCCCGGGACGCCGGGTTCGCCTTCCGCGCGGTGTGCGCGGACAGCGCTTACGGCGACCAGGACGGGTTCCGCAGCGAACTCGCCGACGCCGGGCTGCCGTACGTGATGGCCCTCAAGCCCCGCCGCGGCACCTGGGCCTACGGCCCGGAGGCGCACACCCCCGTGGACGCGGCCCGCGTCCTGGCCTGGGGCGGGCCAGGCGATCCCCGGGACTGGCGGCCGGTTACCCGCAGCTTCCGCGACGGGCATACCGAGACCTGGTACGCCGCCGACGCGAGGCTGGGCTGGTGGGGACCGGACGGTGCCAGGCGCCTGGTGGTGGCCACCGCCGACCCGGCCATGCTGCCCGCCAAGGCCACCTGGTACCTGGTCACCAACCTGCCCCGGCCCGGCGGCCCGCGCGAGGCCGAAAGCCCCTACCCGGCCGCCGGCCTGGCCGAGATCGTGCGGATCTACGGCATCCGCCACTGGATCGAGCAGAGCTACAAGCAGGTCAAAGACGAGCTGGGCTGGGCCGACTTCCAGGTCCGCTCCGATATCGCGATCCGCCGCCACCAGACCCTGGTCAACTGCGCGTTCAGCTTCTGCTGGGACGCCTGGTTCGCCGATCCGCCGCCCTATCCCCAGCGACCGCGGACCGCGCCAGCCCGCGGAGAGAGGGGGGCCACCCGCCGCCCCGCGCCCGCCGGCAGCGCCGTCCTGGCCGCAGGCATTACGCGCGATACGCGCCTGGCTGCATCCCTCGATCACGCTGCAGCGCTGGTGGCAGGCATGGTCAGACAGGCCCCCGCCACCCCAGCTACAAGCCCTGATCAACTCGGTCGCGGCAGGCCACGGCCTGCACCTCTACAGCCCGACTTAACAAACTACCGCTAGTGGTCGCGCCCGTTAATTCGTCGGGGGTCATCATGCCGCTAGGGGCTTGGGCGTGGCTGGATCGTGGCTGGCGAGCCGGTGCAGGAGGGAGTTGAGGTCGGTGCGGGTGAATTTCCAGTCGAATGGCCGGGCGGATGCGT
The DNA here is from genome assembly GCA_963786975.1 of uncultured Actinomycetes bacterium. GTDB lineage: Bacteria > Actinomycetota > Actinomycetes > Streptosporangiales > Streptosporangiaceae > Palsa-506. The sequence continues at coordinate 622,242 of CAWBBE010000004.1, forward strand.
TGTACCGCTTCTCGAAGGCTTGTATCTGGCTGGCAAGGATGCCGAGGTCGGCGAAGTCGTCGGGGACGAGCAGCTTGCGCTGGATGACGGAGAAGTAGACCTCGATCTGGTTGAGCCAGGAAGCGTGGATGGGCAGGTGCACCATGACCGCGTTCGGCCAGGCGTCACTGAGCCGGGTGGCGGCGGCCCAGTTGCGGTGTGAGGCACCGTTGTCAACCACCCAGAACACCCGCCTTGCGGAGGTATAGGGCTCGGTGGCCATGACCTGGTTCACCAGGGCGGTGAATGGCTTGATGCCGGTGGTGTGCTCGCACCGGCCGATCACGCGGGCGCGGTGGACGTCGTAGGCGGCGAGGTAGGCCAGGGTGCCCTTGCGGGCGTATTCGCTTTCTGCCCGCATCGCCCGGCGCGGCCCAGATGGCAGGGCGGGGTGGATGCGCCGGCGGGCTTGCACCCCCGGTTTCTCATCGGCGCTGATCACGTATTCGTCATCGGCCAGCGCCTGGCTGTCCCATATTCGCTGGTAGAGGTCCAGCACGCGGGCGGCCTTGAAAGCGAAGTACGGATCGCGGGGGAAGATCCAGGAGCGGTGCTGCCAGGGCTTGAGCACGTCTTCGGCCAGCCAGCGGCGCACCGTGGACGCCGAGATGGCCGGCGTGATGCCGCGGGCGGCTGCCTCGCGGGCCAGGTCCGGGCAGCTCCACTTGGCTAGCGGTGCCCCGGCCGTGGCGGGCAGTTCGCAGGCCAGCGCCTTGACCTCGGCCACCACATGGGGGGCGAACTTACGCGGCCGGCCGGGCCGCGGCGCATCGGCCAGGCCATCGATGCCATGCCGGCAGAACCGCCGGCGCCATTTGCGGGCGGTGTCATCGCAGATGCCCGGCCGGGCGGCGATCACGCTGCCGGGTAAGCCATCTGCCGCGGCCAGCACGATCCGCGCCCGCATCACCAGGCGATGCGGCGCCGATGTCCGCCGGGCCAGCGATTGCAGCGCAGCGCGGTCTGCGGCATCTAGCGTCACGACGTAAGGACTGACATGCAAGGCAGTCTCCTCACCCAAGATCACCAGGGTCCGCGGCAGGATCCCAAACCAGCGATCATGAGCGGCGATGACACGCCGGTCAGGCACGATAGAGCCCATGGCCAAGCCACCGGAGTCCACCAAGACCTCGCTGCGCCAGCGCCTGACCGCCCGCGCCCGCGAACGCTGGCCCCAGCTTGCCAATGTCCTCGTGCGCTACCGCGGTGCCTTCGCCTACATCGACGGCGAGCTCCCCGACGGCACCACCCTGCCCCTATGCCGGCTGCGCTACGGCGGATCCGCGCACACCTGGGGCTTCGCGATCTACCGGGCCAGCCACGACGACTACGAGCCCAGCATCCTGCCCAGCGGCTACCCCGCCGGCAGCCCGCAAGAAGCCCTCGACTGCGCCTGCGGCCTCTACCTCGCCGACCTAACCGCCTGGACCAGCCAGCTACCAGGCAGCGACCCCCGACGAATTAACGGGCGCGACCACTAGTTCCAGACCCACCACCAGCACCGGCCGGCCCACACCGCTCCTGCACAGCGCCACACCGCTGAAACTGTTGCCCGAACCGGCCGACTTCGACCAGCACCGCGTCCCGAAGACAAGCTCGCGCCAGTGCTCTGTCAATGAATATCGCCTGGTCGCATGACGTGGACAAGGTATTAGGCACGCACAATCCTAAATTGCGTAGAGCCTGCGTATTAGCAGAAGAAAATCACGGCGGCCAGCCGGTACGCCGAGTACGACCGCCTACCGCTACGAAGACAGCCATAACCAGCGGCTTCGCAGCCGAGGCGAGCGGGCTGAAGACATATAAGTCGCTGCACGGAGTGGATCCGAAGGTCGCCGGCAAGCAGCGTGTTCTCGATGCTGGGCTCTAATGGGTCGATAAGTCAATAGCGAACCATGGTTATGTGTCGGTTGACCTGCATCCCCGGGGCCGCTAAGGTCCGCTGCATGAAGATCATCATTCACGCGGCGTACGACACCGACACAGGACAGCTTTTCGAGGCTGACGAACATGATGCACATGATGCGCAGGCGGTCCTGACCGGGCCGTATACCATGTGGGTGGAAGATTCCACGGCTCAGCCGGCTCGCCACCACGTGGAAAATGCCACCGACCTCGCGGACGCAACGCTTCGCGAAATCGCCGGCCTCACCTATCTAACGGTCGGCAACGAATGATTCCTCAACCGCGCTCAGCGGTGATCAGTCCTTCGCCGTTAGCATGTGTGCCGCTCGAATATTCGATTGACCGGCCGATCCGCGCTTTCGCGTCATAGCATGCCACGACCGCCGCGCGCCTGTGGGTGCCAGAAACTCGCACGCGGGTTCTGAGCTGGTGTTGGCCTCATCAACAAGTACTACCAAGCGGCATAGCTAATCTTATAAAATCCCAGGTCAGACGCCGTGCAATTGGTTTGAAGCGGTACGGGCCAGGGATCGCGGCAGGATCAACGCAGCTGGGCTCGCCGGGGAATTCGCCCGCGGTCAGCAGCGTGACGTGTGACGCAACAGCCACGACGATGAGGGTTCAGGCGTCGCGGGGCTCACCCGAGACCTGGCCGGGTGCCGGGCAATGGCGAGGTGTGTCCCGGCCAGGAGTCGCCGCCGGTTGCCGATCGCGGACGAAGGTCCCGCCGAGAACAGACCTTCGCACCTGCACGCTGACCTCGGCCGGGGGTCGGCTGATGCTATCGGTAATACTGCCGGCTGCCGCCCGGAGGAGCCATGGACATTCTCCCGTTGCCCGTCCAGCGGCTGATTGGGCCAGAGCCGCTGACCGTGGCGGAGATCGCCGCCTACGTCATAGGGGCGGCGGTGCGGGCTCCCTCGGTACACAACACCCAGCCATGGTGGTTCAGCGTCGGCGGGCAGGAGATCAGCCTGCACGCTGACGTCGGCCGGCAGTCGACGGAGGCTGATCCCGGCAGTCGCGAGATGATGATCAGCTGCGGTGCCGCGCTGTCTACTGCCAGGCTCGCCCTGCGCTCGCTCGGAGACAGTCATCCAGACAGCGGTCAGTGTACGGCGCCCGCCCGCCAGCGTCTTGTTCGCAAGCGGCGGCGAACATCTCAGCATCAGCCATGAATGAAAGACCGGGGGACCAGCTTCGTTGGCAGGAACTAACCAAGGGCGAGTGCTTCCAGCTGCTGGCTCAGAAGCATCTGGGCAGGGTGGCTTTCGTCGACGACCGCGGGCCGATCGTATTTCCTGTCAACTTCGTCCTCGACCGCCACATGGTGGTGTTCCGCACCGACGCGGGAACCAAACTGGACGCTGCGAGCCGCGGCAGCCGGGTGGCGTTCGAGGTCGATGGCACCGACGCTGCGGCTCACACTGGCTGGAGCGTGGTGATCCGCGGTGAGGTCGTAGAGGTCACCGACCCGGCAGAGTTGGCGCGCCTGCGCAAGCTGCCGCTGGATCCGTGGGCACCGGGTGCCAAGACCCGCTACGTACGCATCCTGCCCGCAGTGCTGACCGGCCGGCGGATCTCGGCACCCAGTAGCCCTTCGAATCGGGGTGGCGAACCCACATCCCTGGGGCGAAGCCCATCCAAATGCGGTGAGGCCAGGCCATGGGAACGGACATAGATCAAGAAGAGTTCGGCGAGCACGATTACCTGCGCTTCCGGGAACGGCTCGAGCAATGCCTGTCCGCGCTCGGGCAGCTGCTTGAACGGCCTGGCTTCGGCGTCGGCCCCGCCACTATAGGTGCCGAGCTCGAACTGTTCCTGGTCGACGGCGCGGCCCGACCGCTGCCGCACAACCGGGCCATCCGTGCCGCGGCGGCCGACCCGCGGGTCACGGTTGAGCTGAACCGCTTCAACCTGGAGCTCAACGCCTCACCGGCCCTGCTGGCCGGCCGCCCATTCGCTGCGCTCGGCGGCGAGCTGAACGTGCTGCTTGATCGCGTGGCCGACGCCGCCAAAGACCACGCAGGCCGGCTCGCGCTTATTGGCATTCTGCCCACCCTCAGCCAGGCTGACCTCGGTCCCGGCGCGATAACGGACGTGCCGCGTTACCGGGCGCTGAACAGCGGCCTGCGGCGGCTCCGCCAGGACCCGTTTCGTATCCGGATCGCTGGCGAGGACCCGCTGGATCTGGCCAGCGAGGATGTCGCGCTGGAAGGGGCAAACAGCTCGTTCCAGGTGCACCTTCGCGTCGATCCGGCCGACTTCACGCGCACCTACAACGCGGTCCAGCTGGCTACGGCACCTGTGCTGGCAGTATCCGGCAACTCGCCCACATTTCTGGGCCACCGGCTCTGGGACGAGACACGGATCGCCCTGTTCAAGCAGTCGGTTGACGATCGCGAGGGCCACGGACCACGCCGCCGGCTAGCCCGCACGGCACTCGGGACAGGCTGGCTGCGGGGCGGCGTGCTGGAGCTGTTCACCGAGAGCATCCGGCTGCACCAGCCGCTGCTGCCGGCCCTGCGCCAGCCGCTGCCGCCGGCGGTGGGAAGCCTGGACCTGCGGCCCGGCTGCGCCGGGCGGCAGGCGCCATCCCTGGATGAGCTCAGGCTGCACCAGGGCACCGTGTGGCGCTGGAACCGGGCCATCTACGACCCTGCGTCTCTTGGGCATCTGCGGATCGAGATGCGGGCCCTGCCTGCCGGCCCCACCGTCATTGACATGCTGGCCAACGCCGCTTTCCTGATCGGCCTGTCCCTGTGGCTGGCGGGGCAGGACCAGCAGTGGACCTATGCGCTACCGTTCGAGCGTGCCGATCACAATATTTACCGTGCCGCCCAGCAAGGCCTGTCCGCTCAGCTGAGCTGGCCAGCCGAGCACCGGGATCAAATACGGACGCTTGTTGCTGCCAAGCTCGTGGCCGAGCTGGTGCCGGCGGCAAGGCAAGGGCTGCTCCAGGCCGGCGTGGCAGCGGCAGAGGCGGACGGGCTGCTCGAAGTGATTTCTGCCCGGGCGGCCTCAGGACAGACCGGCGCCGCGTGGCAGCGCGCCACACTAGCCGCCGCCGAGCGCGGTCTTGACCGAGAGCACGCGCTGGCCGTGATGCTTGACCGCTACCTCCAGCACGCGGAGACCGGGCTGCCAGTCCACGCCTGGCCAGTCGTCGGCCGGCCAGGGATAGCGCGCCACACCCGACCCGGGCCAGCACGGCGTGCAGAAACCTAGGCGTGGTGCCCCCGCATTGCACGCTGGAGGGCAGCCATTGCTGCCGCAAGGGCCAGCACGCGCCAAGGACGCGCACGGGCCTTTGCGCCATGGTCCTCCTGACCGCGCGGCTCCTTCGACGACGTGTTCACGGCAGCGGGCGTCAGGATGCGGGCCAGCCCGTCGCAGGCGCAGAGAGCGAACGCGATCTGCGAAAAGAATGGTCGGCGCCCTGTGCCGGGAGCTGTTCGACCGGCTGCTGATCGTTAATGAGCACCACCTGCGCCGGGTGCTGACCGGGTACCAGCTGCACTACAACACCGCCCGGCCGCACCGTACCTCCGGCCAACTCGCCCGGCTCAAGCTCCCACCCGGCCAACGCAGATCAGCCTCGCCGAGCACCGGATCCGCCGGAAACAAGTCCTCGGCGGGCTCACGCACGAGTACCAGATCGCCGCCTGACGGCCTGGCTGCTACGAGAAGGAGCAGGTCACCGCGACTAGCGTGTGTTCGAGCCCCGGGTGAGCTGCTCAAGCTCGGTCACCGGGTCACTGGGTCGGCGCGTCTGCGATCCGCCGGATCCTCAAAGCGCTGGAGATCCCGCCGACACCGCTGCGCCGCACCGACGCGATGTGGCGGCAGTTCCTGCATGCGCAAGCCGCGACGATGCTCGCCACCGACTTCTTCCAGGTGGACTCCACGCAGTCCCCGCCGTCAGGCCGGGCCGTGCATCGCAGTCCGTGCCGGCCATCTCCGGCGCGGCCGGCCGGGGGTGCGGCCCGTGACTCACGGCCCTGCGGTTACGGGACCGTCGCCGGCACGTCGGCCATGGTGGCGGGCTTTCGGGGCCGCCCACGGGCGGGCCGGGCGCACGCGGAGGCTGGCTAGGCCCGCCCGTAGCCAGGACAATGGGAGCAGAACGGGTCCGCCGGGCCGGCCCGCCGTGCGAACGCGGGCCCGGCCCGGGCCAAGGGGAGCCGGGTGGGTTCCGGACGCGCTGTCACGAGCGGGATGCCCGCCGATTGGGGAGCATGATGGTTGCGCGCAGGACCGGGCAGCCGGGCGCGATGGGCGCCCGCGAGACGCTCGCCGTCCTGCTTGACCGCGGGACGTTCAGTTCCTGGGACATCCCGCCCGCCGAGGCCAGGCAGGATCGGGCGTATGCCGCTGAGCTGGCCGCCGCCCGGGACAAGACCGGGCTGGATGAGTCGGTGATCACCGGCTCGGGCCGGATCCGGGGGCGCGCGGTAGCGTTGGCGGCGTCGGAGTTCGCCTTCCTCGGCGGCTCCATCGGGGTGGCGGCGGGCCAGCGGCTGGTAGCGGCCATCGACCGGGCGGCCGCGCAGCGGCTCCCGCTGATCGCGCTGCCCGCCTCGGGCGGGACACGCATGCAGGAAGGCACGGCCGCCTTCTTGCAGATGGCCAAGATCACCGCGGCGATCGGCGCGTACCGGGCGGCCCGCCTGCCCTGCCTGGCTTATCTGCGGCATCCGACCACGGGCGGGGTGTTCGCCTCCTGGGGATCGCTCGGGCACATCACCGCGGCCGAGCCGGGGGCGCTGATCGGCTTCCTCGGCCCGCGCGTGCTCACCACCTTGCACGGCGCCCCGCTGCCCGAGGGCGTGCAGACCGCCGAGAACCTGCACGCCTGCGGCCTGGTCGACGCGGTGGTCGGGCCGCGGGAGCTGGCCGGGTTCGTCGACAGGGTGCTGGCCGTCGCCGCCGCGCGGCGGCGCAGCGTGCCCCGGCCGCCCGCCGGGCAAGTCCAGCCGTGCCCCGCCTGGGAGTCGGTGCTGCGCACCCGCAGCGCGGGCCGGCCTGGCGTGCACCAGCTGCTCGCGGCGGCCGGCGTGGAGGTGGTGATGCTGCAGGAGAACACGATCGTGCTGGCCCTGGCCCGGTTCAGCGGCAACCCGTGCGTGCTGGTGGGCCAGGACCGGCTGGCCCCCGTCCCCGGGCCGGCCGCGATGCGGCTGGCCCGGCGCGGCATGCGGGTGGCCGCGGAGCTGCGGCTGCCGCTGGTCACCGTCATCGACACCACCGGTGCCGAGCTGTCGCAGCAGGCCGAGGAGGGCGGGCTGGCCGCCGAACTGGCCGCGACCCTGGCCGAGATGGTAAGCCTGGACGTGCCCACCGTGTCGCTGCTGCTCGGCCAGGGCGCGGGCGGCGCGGCGCTCGCCTTGTTCCCCGCCGACCGGGTGCTCGCGCTCCAGCACGGCTGGCTGGCGGCCCTGCCCCCGGAAGGCGCCAGCGCCATCCTCTACCGCGACGCCCGGCATGCGGCCGAGCTGGCCGCCCGGCAGCGGATCTGCGCCCCGGACCTGGCCGCGGACGGCCTAGTCGACACGGTGATCGCCGAGGATCCGCAGCAGCCCGGGCTGGCCTGCGAGCGGGCCGCCGCGGAACTGGCCTGGGAACTCGGCCGGGTCGACGCCGACGCCGACGGCGACGGAGCGGCCCGGCTGGCCGGCCGGCTCGCCCGCCACCGCCGGGCCGGCGCCGCCCCGCGCGGTCGCTGAGGGCGCTCGGCTGGTCGTGCAGCCAGCGGCCGCAGCAATCTGACTTCGCACAGTCGGGGCAGCGCGGCTCGGGGCAGTCTCCCAGGTCGGGCCAGTGAGGCGAGCACGCGGGTCGTCGCCGGACTTCTCGAGGGGCCTGCGAAAGGGCCGACCCGCTCAGCCAGCCCGGTAATTCGGGTGCGTTTGCGTCTCGCGGGTGGGCGGCTCGGCGAAACCGATGCGAGAATCGCGGTCGTGACGGGTCCATACGCAACGGCGATCATGGCGGTGGCTTTTCTGCTCGCGGCCTGGGCCTTCGGGCTTGTCCTGGCCAACCGGCCGCCCGGTGTTCCGCTGCTGGCGGGAGGCGCGGTGCTTGAGGTGCTGCTCATCGGCTTCCTCATCGGCGGCATCGTTCAGATGGCCGGGAGCCACCGGAACTTCGCCCGGGCCGAGTTCGTGATGTACCTGCTGGCGTGCGTGGTCATCCCGCCGGCCGCCGTGGCGTGGGGGTGGGAGGAGCGGAGCCGGGCGGGCACGGCCGTGCTTGCCGTGGCGTTCCTGATCATGCCGGTGATGGTGATCCGGGTGCAGCAGGTCTGGGCTGGTCCCGTTGGCTGAGACCGGCGGCCGAGGGCCGGCCCGGTCGACCGGCCGCGGGTTCGGCCGGGTGCTGGTCGCTGTTTATGGCCTGTTCGCCTTCGCGGCGTCCGCCCGTTCGGCGGTCCAGATCGCAACCAAGTTCCACCAGGCGCCGCTGGCGTACCTGCTGTCCGCGTTCGCGGCTGTCGTGTACGTGGTCGCGACGGTGTCGCTGGCCCGGGGGGACGCTGCCTCGCGGCGGGTTGCCACCGTGGCGATCAGCACCGAGCTGGCCGGGGTGATCACGGTAGGGGCGGCGAGCGAGCTGTTCTCCGGGGCGTTCCCGGACGCAACGGTGTGGACCGGGTTCGGCAGCGGCTACGGCTTCGTTCCCTTGGTGCTGCCGTTCGTCGGCCTGTGGTGGCTGCGCCACACGCGCTGAACCGCTCGCCGTCAGCGGCAATCGCGCAACAGCTCCGTGGCCAGGCCCTTCCGGTAAGGACTGCATCCTCAAGGAGGGCTGATGACATCGGTTCCGACGGCCGCGGGCTGACCACTGGCCCTTCCAGTGGTCGGCTAAGGCCTTTTGCGGGCAAGCGAGCGCAACGGGCACTTCGCGAACCGCTGCCAGCAGTCTCCGCGGGCTCTGGCTCCCCGTGCACCTGCACGTTCTGGCCGAGCCGCACAACCTGGCGCTAAGCGGGATCACGATCCGGCAAGCTGCCGGGACGTTGTTTTGGAACGCCATCGGGCATCTCAGCCACGCACTGCCTTGCCGCGATGACGGCCGTTCGCGCCAGCTGGGCCATGGCCGTGTCCGGGCCGCGCCGGATCCGCCTCATTGAGCGCCTGCGGGCTTGAGCAAAGGACGCCCAGGGGCGGGCCGGATGGAATGTTCTGGCTGTCCGGCGTAGGGCCCTGCTGGCTCGGCAGGACCGCGCGGTAATTCTCCCCGGCGACTGCCATGACCGGGCGTATCCCGGCTCGGCGGCAGTGACCCTGGCCGGCTGGCTGAGGGCAGAATTGCCTGGTGGGCAATGTCCGGAGGATCCAGCTTGCGCTGCTGGCGGTGGTCGCAGTCGTGGTGGCCGGCAGCGTCGGCTACGTCGTGCTCGGATTCAGCCTGCTCGATGCGGTCTACCAGACGGTCACGACGATTACCACGGTCGGGTTCCGCGAGGTCCGTCCGCTGGGCGCGGGAGGGAAGATCTTCACGATCGTCCTGATCGTCGCCGGGGTCGGCACGGCACTGTACGCGTTTAGCGTGGTACTCGAATCGCTGGTGGAAGGTCACCTGCGCCAGCATTTCGAAAGGCGCCGGATGGAACGTGACATAGCCCGCATGAGCGGGCACACTATCGTCTGCGGGTGGGGCAGGGTGGGCCGCTCGGTGGCCGGCTACCTGGCCGGGCAGGGCGCCGCTGTCGTCGTGGTCGACCTCGACCCGCAGCGGGCAGCAGCGACCGGGCATCCAGCGCTGCAGGGGGACGTCACCGACGACGAGGTGCTGCGCAAGGCGGGCGTCATGCGGGCCAGGGCCCTGGTCACCGCGATCAACACCGACGCGGAGAACGTCTACGTTACGTTGTCCGCCCGGGCACTGCGCCCTGACCTCATCATCATCGCGCGAGCCCGCACCGAGGCGTCGGAGCCGAAGCTGCTACGGGCAGGCGCAACCCGGGTCGTGAATCCGCAGCTGATCGGCGGCCAGCGGATCGCGGCGGCCGCATTGCAGCCCAACGTGGTGGAGTTCCTTGACGTCGTGATGCATGACGGGAGCCTGGAGTTCCGCCTGGAGGAGGTATCGGTGCGGGCCGGCTCCCGGCTTGCCGGACGCACCCTGCAGCAAGCGAATGCCGGCGAGACGGCTGGGGCGCTGGTGCTCGCGCTCCGCGGCCGCGACGGAACATTCCTGGCCAACCCGGCGGCGCAAACCCCGATCGAGGCGGGGCACGTGCTGATCGCCATCGGCACCCAGCAACAACTGACCGCCCTGCAGCACGCCGCACACCGGGCCGGCTGAACAACTTCCCGGCCAACCCAGATCAATCAGCCCGCAGAGGCCCCCGGCTCAGGGGATTGCCAACTGTGGCAGAACAATGATGGGTCACTGGTCTGGCTAGTGGGTTCCGCGGCGACCGGCACCGGCGCCTCCTCGCGGCCATGCAAGGTGTCGTGGAAGCCCGCAGTACTGACGCGCTTGCAGGTCTGTGATGGAGGCGGAGGTGACCGCGGCCGACCTGCTGGTGCTGGCTCCGTGGCTGATCTTCGGGTCGGTTTCGCAGCGATCTGCTGTCGCCTACTCACCCGCCGCCGCCTTTTCGCCGGCACCGCCCCGGTGGCCGGTGATGGGTACCCGGGCTGGGCATGGGCTGCAGCTGGGTGCGCCATCCGTGCTTGCCCGCCATCGACCCGCTTTTCACCGGGATCAGCCGGGGATGCGCCCGGGATGTCCACCCGTCCTCCATCGCCCGGACATCGCCGCTCCGCATGGGCGGCCTATCCAGGAGGCAAGGCCTGATAGCCAGGCCGCTCACCACACAATGAGGTGATCGCGATGACAGCGGCACCGGGGCCAGCCCACCCAGGTTCGGGATGGACGCCGACGGCCCTGCGCCAGGCGATCGGCGTTCTCCGATACCTCCAGGAGGAGAATATGCGCGCTTCGGAAGCTATCTGCCGTCCCATAGGCGCACCGCGTCCGCGCCCACGAACAGCGGTGCCCGCTGGCCCGGCCGGTCCCGCAGCTTCCACCACTGAACGTGCTGAGCGGGTCAGCTGACTGCGGAACATTTCCTTGCTGGTCTCATTACGGTGCGATGTTGTGGTTGAGCCGGAGGACGTTGCCCCGGGCGTAGCGGCGCTTGGGCGCGGCCAGGCGCTGGCCGGCGCGCGTGCCGTGGACGGGCGCCCGGTCGCTGCCGGGTCGGGGTCTTCGGCTGCCATGAAGTTGACATGGTGGCCGCCGGTGGCTAGCGCCGCCATGTCCGCCGCGAGCCCGCGGATGAATGCCGCGCGCGACGCCGCGCTGGCCGGTGCCGGGACGGTTCTGCAGCCGGCCCAAGGGCAACAGACCGGCACAGTACCTCGTTGCACGGCGACGATCACGGCCGATTGTGTGTTCCGTGCCTGTTCCGTAAAACGGATGTCCGGCGCGGGAGCTGTCTGCCGTGCCGGGATCCGGCAAGATCACTTCTGTATGGTGCCGCTGCAGGTCAGGGATGTGATGGTTGGTGATGGCCCGCACCGGGCGGGCAAAGCCGACGGTGCGTCACACCGTCCGCATCTAGCGTGCCGGATGATCTCCGGCACCGAGGCTGAGCTGGGGTTTTGCTGGTGGCAGGTGTTGGGTTCGAACCAACGTAGGCTAAGCCGACGGTTTTACAGATATCCGCTGACATGCCCTTGACCTGCGCAAATGCATTTGCCGCACGACTTTTCCCGCATATTCTCCGCCAGCCGCGGCAAGGTCCAGCGTGACAGTCCGCACAGGTCACCGACCAGCCAAAGAGACTCGCGTTCGGCCATTGCGGCTGACTGGCTCCTGCCACCCGACGGCTTGACCAGGCATCTGGTAGCGCGGGCATCTGCGCCTGTTCTACCGGGTCCCGAAGCTGTGCACCGCGCCATTGGAGGTGAGGATGAGGTAACCGTCTGGCAGGCCCGCGATGGCCGTCACGGTGGCACGAGCCGGGATCTTGCCGTACAGGGAACCGCGCCAGGGGGCGTGGAAACCGTCCACTCCGCCGGTGGATTGGAGGATCCAGCAACCGCCGGTAGCAGGGTCGGCGGCCAGTCCGACAGCCCGCATCCCGGCGCGCAGCTTGCCGGCGTCCGAGCCGTACCACGAAGTCCCGAGGCTGCTTACTGTTTCAGTGGAGTTGCGGACGTAGGTACCCGATCCGACCCGCGCCGAGAGCACCGGCCACCAGGAGAGCGCCAGCCGCCCTTGGCATGCGCCTGGCGGGTACGCGCCCGGATAATACGGATTCACCCGCGGGGTCGAAGTGAACGAGCAGCTGCCTGCGCTTGTTGCGGATGAATCCCATGGCGATCACGCCTCCGGAAGTAATCCACACTGATACATCGGAATATGCTGCTTTTGAGTAGCATGCCGACGTTAGTCACGAAACTCACAGACCACGGCCTGACGTGTTCCAGGAGCCCTAGCGACCCGGGCCGATGATGGAGGCTGCCCAGGTTGCTGGTGCGCGAAGCACAATCGGCGGATCAGGAGGCTGGGGTTCGAGAGTCCCTGCGAGCGCGCCCTGCGAGCGCGCCCAGTTCACGGGCCCTTACCAGACAACAAAATGTCCTCCTTCCGCTAGACTGGCCGGCCTTTGAGAGATTCCCGAGCTAACCCAGCTAACCCGGTCTTCCGATGCACGCGAAGCAGACCGGGCAGCAAGCTAACCTGCCTCTTCTCGATTCTCTGGACGGCTCGCCTGGTCCGCTTCCGATGCCTTTGCGATACGGACGAGCTGCCAGATCACGACGCTGAAACCGATGACCGAGATCACCACTCCAGCCAGGCTGATCCAGTCCCCCACCTTCATCTTCATCGGCTCCTCAGCCGTGATCTTCGAGAAGGGAAGGGCAACGTTTACTTTGTTCCTCGGCGCCACGACCCTGGGTGCCGAACGCGATCTCGGTGCCAGGGCGGCGCCCTTGCCGTCGGCCATCTCACAACCTCCCATCAGCCAGCGACGGTGCAGCCACAGGCCTACATGCCTTCGGGCTACCACCTTCCCGCCAAAGCCGGGTAGACACTCCCAAATCATGGAGCCAGAACCGAACTTCACTTGCCAGCAGGCCCTATGGTCCTGTCCCGAGCGCCTGCCACGAGCTACGGATTTGTGAGTGCCGTCCCAGCGGTACTTGTGGTGGACTGCCGCCAGGACCGGTGCCGGCGGGCCGGGTAGCTCGCTACGGATCTGGCGCCGCGCATGAACGCGACCTGCGAACGGCTCGTCGGCACCCTGCACCGGGAGCTCTCGCCGCGATCATGTACTCCCTCTCTTGCGGCGTCAGCAGACTCATGCGGCGGGCCGGGCCACCCGTCGACATCCTGCCCATCAGACCACCCCCAATGCCGGACCTGCGTTCGCTGCAGGTTCGATGCGGTGCCGGCGGATGACCAGGATGATCACCATGATGACGTCGGCCAGGATGAACAGGCCTGCACCCAGGTAGCTCTTGTTCGCGACGACGACGGCGGAGATCGTCCCGAAGTCCCACAGGCCGTGCAGTACGCCGGGGACCACCAGCCCGCGGGAGACCCGGCGGGTCAGGTAGAAGAAGTACCCGGCAGCGGCCGTGACCAGCACCTGGAGCAGCGCCTTGGGGCCTTCGCTGACCAGGTTCGTCGCATGAGCCAGCCCGAATAGCACACAGGTCCACAGCGCCACCTTGGCCTCGGTGAACCCGTTGACCCGGAAGGTGGCCACTCCCAGGCCGCGGAACATGCCCTCCTCGGCGAACCCGATCCCCAGCATGGACAGCGCGAACAAGACGATGAACCCGGCGCTGTGCTTGCCCAGGCCCGGATAGTTCATCCCGGCCAGGGCGGTGACGGCGATGATGACCGGGATGACCCACACCCAGCGGCGAACCGGCCGGTCGTCAGTGAACACCGGCCGCCACCAGCCGAGCACGCCCACCACCGCGTAGACGAACACCAGCGACACCAACACCGGCACGGTGATGGAGCGCCATAGCTCGTTGACCCTGGTCGGGGCGGCGTAAGTGATATGCAGTCCCGCCGTCAGCAGCTTGCTGACCCCCTGCACGATCACCAGGTAGACGACGGCGATCACGATAAACGCCCACACCGGCAGCCTGCGGATCCCAGCCGTCAGATCAGCGTCTGCCGGACTCGTCACCTGCGCGGCTGCAGCTTCCTTCCAGCCAGAACCCTTTTCCTCGTCCTCAAGTGCCACTACTGTCCCCCCGCCCGTGTCCCCCCGCCCGCGAGTAGGCACCACCTGATCGCCCAGTACCTGACTCCAGAGTGCTGACCTGTCTGTACGCGCCAGTAGGGGCGTTGGTCCTGTGCCGCTCGAATATTCGATTGCGTGGCTGACCTGTGCCTTCGCCAGCGGCCAGGGCGCGGTGATAGCTGGTTGGCCGGGTGCTACTCAAGATCGTCTACCTGCTACCTCGCCGGATACCCGGCCTTCCCGTCACACTCGCGACGCTGCTGGCCCGGCAGCGCAAACTGGCCGCCAGAAAGTACGACACGAGCGAGCGGCCCAAGCCCGGCCGCCCGCCGGCAGCGGCGGGCATCGCCCGCCTCGTCGGTCGCCTGGCGAAGGAGAATCCGCTGTGGGGACACCGCTGGATCCACGGCGAGCAGACGAAGCGCGCCGATGACCCGCGGTTTGCTGACGCCATAGCTGCGGCCTGCTCGCGGGTACACTACAGGCGCCGGGTCATCGCGGCCGGGCTGGGGTTCGTGGTCGGCGTCGGGCTGCTGCTCGCCGGCGTCGTGATCAATGTCATCCCGATCGCAGTGACAGGCTTTGCGGTCATGCTCGCCGGCAGCCTGCGGGCGGTGACCAGCTACCGGCGGATGACCGGCATCACCACCGGACGCGTCCCCGGCAAGGCCAGGGCTGCTGGCAAGCAGCGGCGCGCGCGGGCTGGCAGGCAGGCGGGATCCGGGCTGATGGGGCGGCTGGAGGAGCGCTGGCGGCGCCGCCAGGAGCGCGGCCGCTAACTCCGGGCTGCCCGCTGCGGACCACGAAGCCGCGGACACTGCCACATCCAGCACAGGTAGCCCCAGGCCCGGCTACGAAGGGCCCCGGCCAGGGGCCGCGGGCTGCTCTCCGATACGGCCGCGGTCAGGGCCGGCGGGACTGGCGGCGGGCGTAGGCAATGTTGATGACCGCGATGACGGCCCAGATCAGCGCGACCAGGACCAGCTGGCCGGTGCCCACCGAGCTGGTGGTTGTCATCACCGATCCATGCAAAGGCCCCACAGTGACTACTGCCCTGGGTACGACTGCGCTGACCGAATAGGCATGCAGCGTCATAGCGGTGGCGCCGATGCCCAGCCCGACCGAGCCCAGGCCCATGGCGACGTTCGCCCATGCGGCCCGGCCGGGCTGGATACCGTGCTGTGCCAGCCTGGCGTCCACTTGCCTGTCGACCTCCGAGCTGATCCTCTCGACCAGCCCCTCGGCCACGGCCTCGTCGTACCCTCGGCCGAGTTCGGTATGCACGGCCGCCGCCGCGGCGACATCCTGGTGCGCCCGCTCGTCCATGAAGCCAAGCTATATCGCGATTAACCGGCCAGACAACGGGCTGCGCCGCCGCCGCGCAGTGGGCACGCAACCTCCTGATGCACCTCAGCGGACAGGCTTTCGGGTCAAGTTCATGATCCGCGACCGCAGCTCTGACTTCACCTCCATGTTTGAGCGGTTCTTACCGACGCCGGAATCCGGGCCGTGCCCAGCAGCGTGCGCATGCCTCGCATGTACGCGATCGCCGAACGCTGGATCGGCGAATGCCGCCGCGAACTCCTAGACCCGTGCCTTCAGCTGGAACCGGCCCGTCTGCGGCAGATTCTGCGCCTGTACGAAACCCGCCACAATCAGCAAGGCCGTACCGCTCTCTGCATGGCGGCCGCTGAAACTGCTACCCGAACCGGTCGATCACCTAGAACAGCGCACGAAGGCCGACTTACGTCGGCGGCCTGATCAACGAATATCACCTGGTCGCATGACGTGGACAAGGTATTCGGCATGCACAATCCTAAATTGCGTCGAGCGTGTGTCTTAGCATAAGAAAACCACGGCTGGCCAGCCGGTACGTTGAGTACGACCGCCAGCCGTTACGAAGACAGCCAGATAACCAGCAGCTTCGCAGGCGTGCGAGCGTGCTGAACACATATAAGTCACTGCACGAAGCGGACCTGAAGCCTCCCGGCAACCAGCGTGTTCTCGCTGCTGGGTCCTAATGGGCCGATAAGTCAATAGCGACACATGGTTATGGGTCGGTTGACCTGCATCGCAGCGGCCGCTAAAGTCCGCTGCATGAAGATCATCATTCACGCGGAGTACGACACCGACACAGGACAGCTTTTCGAGGCTGACAAACATGATGCGCATGATGCGCATGATGCGCGCGCTGTCCTGACGGGGCCATACACCATGTGGGTGGAAGGCTCCACGGATCAGCCGACTCGCCACCACGTGGAAAACGCCACCGACCTGGCGGATGCAACGCTTCGCGAAATCGCCGGCCTCATCTATCTAACGGTCGGCAACGAATGATCCTCAACCGCGCTCGGTGGTGATCAGTCCTTCGTCGTGAGCACAAGTGCCGCTCGAATATTCGATTGACCCGCTGATCCGTGCCTTCGCCAGCAGCCAGGCGCGGGCTGGCGGGACGGCCCCGCTGCCTGGCGGCGCGCACGGAGTCGTGTGCACCACGCCACCCCGGCACGCGTCAACGTATGTGGTGGCCTGATCAGGGGAGGCCCGTATGCGAGGATCCGCAGAGGCACCGCACGGCGCCGCGCCGGCATCGCCGGGCGGGACAGCGGGAAAGCACGGGGACGCTGGCGGCTCACCCGAGGAGGGTGCCGGGTTTGATTTCGGCCAGCCGTTCGAGGTTGACCTTGGCCGTGCGGCCGTCATCGCGGAGGCGCTGCGCGAGTCCGGATACCCGGACTGCACCGCCGAGGCCGTGATCGCCGAGCTGGCCAGGCCCGGGGATGAGCGCGGCATCATCGGCCGCTTCGCCGCCGACGCGCTGAAGCGGTACGGGTGGCGGCCATGAGCCCGGCGATGGCCAACGCCAGCGCCACCGCCTTCGCGGTGTTCCTGGCGGTGCTGCTGGCGGCGATGCTCGTGGCGGTGATCCGCGGGCCCGGGCAGGATGGCAGCATGCCCGAAGACGCCGCTGATGCCACCCAGCCGCTGCCAGCCGTGCCCCCGCCCGCCCGGCCCGTGCCGGTGCCTTTCCGGCCCGAGGATGCGCGGGCCCGGGACGCGGATGCGATGGCCCGGGCCGCCGCGGTGATCGCCCGGGCGGCGGCCATGCTGCCGCCCAGGCCGGCGCCGGACCCGCAGCCCGCCGACGCAGCCGCCACGCCCCTGCCCGCTGGCACCGGAAGCCAGCCCGCCCAGGCCCGTTATCCGGCCAGGCATGTCGCTGGCACGCTTCCCCGGCCGCAGGTATCCGGCGGGCCGCCCTGGGGCCCGGCGCCCAAGCCGCCGGGCATCCCATCTCAAGCATAGTTACTATCCCCGTAACCGTGTGACTGCCGTCACAGCGATGAACGACCCACGCTCACCGACGCCAACATCCCTCTTACTGACGCTAAAGGATTGCGGTGGAGGGTATGGGCTATGGACGATCGGCAACCGCCAGGGCCATCTAAGGGCGCTAGAACCCCTTGGATTGGGCGACCAACA
>CAWBBE010000005.1:0-839915 GCA_963786975.1 uncultured Actinomycetes bacterium
CGAGGATCCTGGCCGATGTGGGAGACGTGGCCCGGTTCCCTGACCGCAACCATTTCGCGTCCTGGACCGGCACCGCGCCGATCGATGCCTCCAGCGGCGAGCACACCCGCCACCGGCTCTCCCGCGCGGGGAACCGCGGGCTGAATCGCGTGCTGGTCGGCATCGTGCAGCTGCGCAACGACACCCCGGGCCGGGCCTACTACCGGCGCAAGCTCGCCGGCGGGAAGACCTCGATGGAGGCCATGCGCTGCCTGCGCCGGCGCCTGTCCGACGTGGTCTACCGCCAGCTCGTCGCCGACGCCGCCACCCGGGCACCAGTAACGGAGAACGCAGGCCCGGGAGGGCACTCGGGGACGACTTTAAAATCCAGCGCGGCCGACCTGACCCCGGACATCGGCCCTTCGGACAAGCCACTTCCCGGACCCGCACCCTCGACGCTACCCCCGCCCCCGCCTGCCAGGAACCCCGCCGGGCCGGGAACAGGCGCCACACCGCGACGACGCGCCGGAGGCGTCAACGTGGAGCGCCCGCAGCGCGCAGCGCGAGGACGAACGACGTTGACACCGACAAGCGCCGGCGCACGCTGAAAGCCTCCCGGACCCGCACCCCTTGACAAAGCTCTTCATAGAAGGGAGCCAGAAGCGGATGCGGCGATGCATGGCCTGCTCTCTGGATCAGGTGAACATCATACTGAGCGGAATAGGATTCATTCTGGCCTGTGAGCCTTACGCAAGGAAACTACCTGCAGTCGGTAACTGTTTCCGGTCCTGAGCTTCCATTATTGCGTGTCGTGATTGCGACACGGGCAATCACGCAACTCGGGGAATCGGAGAGCATATTCCCGAATCCAATTGTTCCTCCATGCAGAAGAAGCGGATACACTGCCTTCGCATTATCTCCGGGACGAATCATAGTGATGAGCGCAGTATCACCCTTCAGCCGCGCCGCAGAAGAATGCTGCAAGATTACTCTCGCCCATATAGTCGCACATGCAACTGAGCGGACTAGCTGGATGTAACCTACTGGCCGACCTGCTAGGTCGTGGAGAACTGGCTGTTTCTGGCCTGGAACTGGCTTGGCTGAGTGGACGCAAGGTGATGTCCCCGGGTCTGTGCCGTCATACGGCGAAGCAAAGCTTGGATTAGGCATTAGACCGCGTACCACAAGGAAAACAGATAATGCTACAAGGGATAAGGCGGCCGCCAGCGCAGTGATAAGCCACCGACGCGAATCGGCAGCGAACGGCCGAGTTTTAGCATTCCTCAAATTCTTGGCTGGATGGGCGAGAAGAAGGCGCCGAGCTTGCCAGGACCAGATACTGGCCGCGACGAGCGTTATGACACCGAGAGCGAGCGTAAGAGCTACCGCCCAAGTCAGGGATAAACCTGTGTCCTCCGAAAGTAAGGGCAAATGAGATTGCTACAGCGGCTATTGCCTGGAGCGCAGGCGGTATCACCTCAATTGCTGCCTTGAAGTAATCACGCTCATGCCGTCCGCGAATTTTCATCTCTTTCTCACCTCAGCTGTGCGGATTCCAGCAGTCCGCGCGGGTACTCGCTGGGGCCAGTGTCCGGTCGGTCGTCAGTGCGGGAACCTGTTGCGGAACCGCTGTACGTTCAGTCTCCCGCCGCGGAGCAGCCCGGTCTCGATTTCCGCGGGGTATGCGGTGTCGTCTTCGTAAAGGAGGTGGCCGAAATAGAAGGCGCCAGGAGTGGCGGCCGCCTCCCGCTCCAGCGCCCGGTACCGCCTCCCCTCAGGTGACCAGCCCGGTTCAGAGCCCGGTGCTGGCGGAAGATGTTCGGGCCGAATTCGCCGCCGGACAGATGAGGGATCAGATGTCCCCGGTCCACTAACACGCCGTCTGGATCCGGCGGCAACGGGAAGCCGCGCTGATAGGACACGTCGCGCCTCGCGACCGTGACCGGTGTTACCGCCCAGGCTGCGACGGTGCGATCCTCCTGCCCGGCACCCGCCGCGCTCGCCAGGTCGAACAGGTAGGTCGCCCCAGATTGCACGAACTCCACCAGCGAGCAGTGCGGGCACTGGCTTTCGTAACGCTCCGCCATGGCGGCGAGCAATGCCGCGCCGACGCAAGCGGCGGCCGGCCGCGCCGTGAGGTCTCCCGCAAGGCGCGTGTAGTCCACCGACAACTCGGTCATACCGCTGTTTCTACCGGGCAGCCACTGGCAGGCCAAGTTGCCGAACCGCCTGACGCAGCCGCAACCGCAGGCCTCAACTGAGCGGTGTTCCGGTCGCCGGTGATCGGATGGCCCTATAGCTCGGGACGGTCCACGGAGGACCGCCATTGAGCAGCACCACGGCCGTCCGTGGCTCGGCGGCCATGAGCAGGCAATTCGGCACGCGGCCAGTACCTGCTGTGCGTTGTCCGCCTTGAGCTGCGACAGTGGGCGGATGACGAGTATCCAGCCGGAGCTGTGGGTCGAGCGTGCTGGCCAGGCCGTCGCTTTCTACGCGGACGCGTTCGGGGCACGCGTCCTGCACCAGGTGGGGCAGGGCGATGACATCGTCGCGCAGCTTGCCGTCGGCGAGGCGGCGTTCTGGGTGGCGGCGGCCGGGCCGGACAGCGGACGACTCAGCCCGGGCGCGATAGGCGGCGCGACGAGCCGGACCCTGCTGGTGGCCGATGACCCCGGCGCCGTGCTGCGGCGGGCGATTGACGCCGGCGCCACCGAAAAGTCCGCCATTTGCGATGAGCACGGCTGGCGGCTGGGCCGGATCGTCGATCCGTTCGGGCACGAGTGGGAGATCGGCAAGCCGCTCGGGCCCTGGCCGCCGCCTTGAAACTCGCCAGCCAGCTGCGCATCCAGGAGCCAACGCTCCGACGGCGGCAATTGCGGGCGTCCTCGCTGGGAGCAACGCCGCATAAGTATGCGATACTCCCTCGGCCACGACCGCGCACCCTCAGGAAGACGGACATGGCTGGTCAGGGGCCGATGCCATGCCGCGAGGAGCCTCGAGGAGCCTATGATGATCCCCACGGGTGTGTGTGTTCGGTTTCGCGAAGAGAGAAATTAATGTCACCCCGGTCGGTGAGGTACGCAGCAGAATTTCGTGAGAGCGCTGTTGGCATGGTTGCCAAGGTGCGGGCGAAGTACTCATCTGAAACGGCGGCCATCAACGCGGTGGCGAGTGAACTTGGCATACGCGATCCGGAAACCTTGCGCAGGTGGGTTCGCCAAGCTGAATCTAGGGCAGATGCTGGTCAGAAAAGCACTGATTCTTCGAAATGGGGCTTCCTGAAGAGGTCACTGCTACGTTCTCACCCGATCGTCATCGGGGTCATCGTTACCGTCGTGGGCGGCTTGATTCTCTTGTATTTCCAGCTCGTGATTAACGCGCATAACAACCATCCCTCGCTGACAGTCGACGAGGTAAGCCTCTCGCCCGCAGCTGTCAAGTCCGAACCGAACCATAGCCTCCCTCAGGTGATACCCTTCAAGATAGATATTAAGCTGCTGAATACCGGAACTCAACTGGCTGCCATAAATGATGCCCGGCTGGTCGTCCAGCAATTCGTTAAGATTCCACAATGTAGCACTCAAGGCGGTTTCGGGATAACCGGAAGTTACCGCAGCAACATGCCCACCGATCCCCGGCCAGGGACGGTAATAAAAATTCCCGTCAGCCAGCTAGTGAATCCGGACGGGGCAGATCGGTTTGATCTGCTACTCCGCTCTCCCGTGCCAGAGAATGGGCTGCTTGTTACAATCTATCTCTATCGGATACATGTCTACCTAGATTACAACACCGGAGCTAGGCCCGTCGATATAGGTGAAATACTGGTGGACCTTCCGTATGATCCCTACAGCGGTGCCGCATACTTTTGGACCCACTATTTTGCATCCCATCCGCGTTATTTCACCTTGAACTTCATGGGTAAAAAATATGCCCCTGAAATTGAGAAATGTCTGATCAGGAATTCCCGTGTGCTGCACCCCATATTGACCCTACCAGCTAAACGCACAGCCCTCGTGTCAATTATTCCACGTCAATTGGCATACTGATGTGCAAGACGCGACGGCTTTTGACCACCTGCGCCACAACTCGCCTTTCTGCTCAGGTCCGTGGCACGCGGCCAGTCCTCAGCAGCCAGGGCGTGCTGGACGGCCACATACACTGGCTGCTGGCCCGGCCCCTGACTGGAGCATCGACCGCGCGGCCGGGCCGTCACACGCCTACAGGCAAGGCAAACCGGCGTCGCGGTCATCGCGATGCACAGCGCGACGAACCTCGGGCGTTACAAGAAGGTGGACAACCGGAACCGCAACCTCCCCGACGGGCAGTGAGCCATCGCTGACGAGACGGCGAGTAGTCCTGATGTGCCCGCCGTCCCTTACCAGCGCGATCGGCGGCAGATCCGGATGATCCTGCGTGCCGCTCGTCGCAAGAAGCCGAGAGCCAGGACATCACGGGGCTGCCAGCCGCAGCCCTTGCCCGGCGGCCTCGGGAAGGGGCAGGCTGATCTGACCTGCGAGCAGGGGAGATGTTCATGGTGGACCTAAGCCGCCGGTCTGCGCGAGAAGTGCTCGACGATCACCTGAACCTGGCCAACGACTGGGTGGACACGCCTTTTGGATCAGGTCCTCGACGAGGACCTGCGGCGCAATGTCTCCGAGGACATCGTGGTCTTGATCAACCGGGGCACGTTCCGGGGCTATGACGGGGTGAGGCAGCTCGCCCAGATGCTCTCCGAGGAGCTGCCGGAGCAAGGGGCGTTCGAATACACCTACGTGGCCGCCGAGGGAAGGATGGGCCTCCTCGAGTGGACCTGCGATGACTCCACCGTCCGGGTGCGAGACGGCGTCGATTCGTACCTGATCGAGGACGGCAAGATCGTGGCACAAACGATCCACTACACCCTCGAGAAGCGGTAACGCTCCGAGTCAGTGGTTGCCATCGTCGGAGATCTGCCCTCCGGGGCAACTTCGCGCTCATCGGCATGACCGGTTGGCTGGACGGGCTGCCAGGCCACGTTCACGATCCGGCTATGAACTCATTACGATCTGTCCGGCGGCAGTCGCCGACAGGCCGGCTTGAACCCGAGCCTGTACCGAACGGTGCTGCGTCGAGGTGTCCCCTGGCGGCTGACCCGGAGCCCTCGCGGCTGGGCATCGGGCTCACGGTCATCGATCGCTCCCAGGCTGGCGCTTGTGCTTTGTTGAAGGTTAGCGGCGCTAACGAAGCCGGGGAGCCAAACGGGGAGCCAACGACCACCGGCGCCAGGCCACGCCAGGCCACGTCCAGCCACGGACATGGCTGGTGGATGGCACACCAGGCCACGTCCAGCCATGTCCAGCGACCGTACTGACCTGCCTCCTAAGCAGTAGGCCGCAGGTTCGAGTCCTGCTCGGGGCGCATATATGCAGGTAAAAGTACTTTTTTCGAAATTAGCTTCAGCACGAAGATTTACTGCCTGCGAGCAGTCACTCCTTCGCAAAGTATCGCGGCGCGGGCCGCGTCGGCCGATGGAGCCCGATGTGGCTGGATGTGGCTCAGCGCCGGTCACGAAATAGGACGCATGTTCGCGCTCCTGTCCTTGGGGAGCCAAACGGGGAGCCAAGCAGACGGGCGGAAGCTGGCAGCGCCTGCAGCTCCGGCGGGGCCGGGCAGCGCTACTCGCCTGTCTCGTTGTCGTTGCGTGACGCTGGCAGCGTGCCTGCCTGCCGATCAGGTGCCCGCGCCAGTGCCGGCGCGGCGCTACGGGACGGGAGGCCCAGATCATTCATTCTTGTGCCGGGGAGCAGGCAGCAAGCGAGGTCAGGGAAGCTCGCGGCGCAGGAGCCAGCGGGGTTTGCCGCCGCGTCTGCCCCGGGAGCGCCGATCACTTTCTGCGAGTGGTGCCAGGCCGGGAGCCGTGCATTGTCAGATCGGTTCAAGATCAGCCAGCTGACGGCCGGGCGCCGTGCCGCGCCACCGGCGAACTCGACCGACGGCACGCCAGCGGCCCGCACCAATGGCCGCCGGAACCCGGATCAGTTCACCGTTGCGACCACCAGCCGAATCCGCCGCCGGATACCCGGCCCGAAATGCGCCCGGTAAGGGGAGGGCCAGGTCAGCGAACCTCGGTGTACTCGCTGCGGTCCAGCTGCACGAGGCCGGCGTAGTCGCTGCCCGCTGGCTGTGCGACGTCGGTGTACTGGCTGCCGTTCAGCCGCACGACGCGGAAGCTGCCCGCAGAGAGCAGCTTGCGCAGGTGCCGCATCCCGCTCATGCCCGCGAGCGCGACAGCTACGGCGGCGGCCTGGCCGCCTGCAGGCATGCTGTGGCTAGCCGCCGCCGCGGTCGGCCGGTGTGGCGGCGGTTCGCGGCGGAGATCGATATCGGTGCGCAGCCTGCCCCACTGGGTTGGTCAGGAAGGAGCAAAGCGCACCGGACTGCTTGTGTCGTCACACGCTGGGTCACACGGCGGGGGTGCATGGTCGGTCTAGGCAAAGGCTCAAGGAGCGAAGGAGTAGGCAATGCCGCTTGTTAATGTGCGCCTGATCGAGGGGGTCTTCACCCCGGAGCAGAAGCGCGAGATGATCCACCAGTTGACCGAGACTATGGTGGAGATCGAGGGCGAGAACCTGCGTCCAGTCACGTGGGTGATCGTCGAGGAGGTCAAGAGTGGGGACTGGGGCATCGGCGGAAACGGTCTCACCACCGCGGATGTCCACGCTCTGCAGGGCCAGGCCGCGGCCGCGGTCTCGGGCTAAGGTTCGACGGCGGTGACACGGCGGGCGCGGTTGCTCGGGTCTCCTCGCATTGAGGACAACGGGCAACCGTGCCCGCCGCCGCGTGGCCTCAAGTCGTGGGCGGTGCTGGCCCGGGTGGCGCTGGCCGGACGTCCGGTCGGGCGGCGTGAGCTGGCGGGCGAGCTGTTCGGCGAGGCGGATGACCCGCTGGGTGCGCTGCGCTGGTCCCTGGCGGATTTGCGGCGTAGTTTCGGCCTGCCCTCGTTGCTGTGCGGCGATCCCCTGAGCCTGTCCCCGGGCGAGCTGTGGGTGGATGTGCGGGCGCTTGAGGACGGTTCGCTGCCGGTCGAGGACATAGGCGGGGGGCTGCTGGAGGGGATCGAGCTTCGGAATTGCCCGGGGTTCGACACATGGTTGCTGCTGGCCCGCCTGGACTGCGCAGCCCGGGGCAGGGAGGAGCTTCGCCGGCGGGCGCTGAGCCTGCTGGCCACCGGGGAGGTCGGGGCCGCGATGGCGGCAGCGGGGCGCGCGGCCGGGCTGGACCCGCTGGATGAGGGCGCGCAGGAGCTTTTCCTGAGGGTTCTGGTGGCGGCTGGGCGAGGTGGGCTGGCCTTGGCGCATCTGGCGTCGTGCGAGGCGCTGTTCGCGCGTGAGGGGCTTGTCCCATCGCCGGCGCTGCGGTCCGCTGCTCGCGATCCTGGGCTGGCGCCGCGCCCGCGGATGCGGGCCGGGGTGGTCGCTGCGTCGCTGTTGCGGGCCGGAACAGCTGCCCTGGACGCGGGAGCTGTTGACGGCGGGGTAGAGACGCTGCGCCGCGCGGCTGCCGAGGCCGGGCGGGCGGCTGACCCGGCTATTCAGGCTGAGGTGCTGCGCGCCCTGGGCGGCGCCCTAGTGCACGCGGTCCGGGGATCCGATGGTGAGGGAGCGGTGGTGCTGCACCGCTCGTTGCTGGCCGCCCGCACTGCGGACCGGCCCGCTCTGGTCGCCGATATCCTGCGTGAGCTGGCTTTCGTGGATGTGCAGGCGGGCCGGCACACCTCCGCTGACCGGGCGCTACGCGAGGCCTCGCAGCATGCTTGCGGTGATCCTGGCCTGCTGGCCGGGATCCTCGCCATCCAGGGAATGAACCAGGCTGACCGCGGGCGGCACTCGGAGGCGGCGGAGTTGCTGACGGAGTCAGCGGGCATGGCCCGCGAGGCCGGGCGTGCCCGCCAGGAAGCGTGGTCGCAGGGGGTACTGGCCCGCTCGCTGCTGCTCGCCGGGCAGGTGCAGCCGGCCCAGGAGGCCGCCGAGCGGAGCACGGCAGTGGCGCTCAGCGAGCGGTGGAATGCGTTCCTGCCCTGGCCCCAGGTGTTGCATGCCCAGTGCCTGGCCGCGGCCGGCCGCTGGGACGAGGCCAGCGAGGACGCCGAACATTCGTTCGCGCTGGCCTGCGAGCTGGGCGATCCCTGTTGGGAGGGGATGGCCGCCCGGGCGCTGGGGCTGCTGGCACTGCACGCGGGTGACCTGGGCGCCGCGCAGGTCTGGCTCGCCGATGCCCGGCGCCGCTGCGATCGGGTGCCAGACCGGTACGTGTGGGTCTCCGCCTACATCGGCCTGGCCCAGCTGGAAACGGCCGCCTGCGCGAACACCGACCTGGTCGCACCTGCCGCGGCCAGGCTCTACGAGCACGCGGTGCTCGGCGACCTGCCGGAGTTCCTGGCCTGGGCGCTGGTGTACCAGGCCGAGTCTGGCGACCATGCCAAAGTCCCGCTGGCGCGCCGCGCGGCTGCTGGCATCGCCAACCCCGTTTTGCAGGCCCGAGTCCAGGCGCTGCCGGCCGGTGAGCCCTACCGGCAAAGCGGGGCGAAAGGAAGCGCGGAAACGGCTGCGAGACGCCGCGCATCCGGCGCGACAGCTTAGGCATCGGCGCGTTTTCATTGGGGCCGCAAAGGCCGATTCCATAACAGTAAGGACAAGGTGGACTTCACGGTCAACCTGGGGGCGATCCGCGCGCGCCCGGCGCTGCCTACCGGGACATGCGCCTTCTGCGACTGATACACAGCCGCTGTCGCACCTGGCGGACGGTGGAGACCGGGCACCCGATCGAGCCGGTCGCCGAGGACATGCTGGCAGATTTCCGCGACTATGGCTGGCCAGCCCTCCTGGCTGCCGTCGATTACCTGGCTTCCCGCCCGATCCGACGACCATCTGGCCCAGGAGCTTCCCCCGAAGAAGATTTCGCTCCAAACTACGCCGTGGCAGACAGCGCCCGGCCACCGTTCTGGCTCATCCGGGCAGGCGACCAGGAGACCGATGCCCTGTCACCGAACCGCCGACCACGATCCGAATACCAGATGGGCGGAGGCCCTGGTCGATACCGCAGCGAACCCCGCATCCGAAACGCGTTGCTGAACGCCCTGCTCCGCGACCCAGCGAGCACGTTCGGCGTCTCGCAGGCTCGGCCTGGCAGGCTGACACGGAAGAGGTCACCGGTTTTAATCCCAGTACCGCCCGCTGTTCAGCCTCAGGTCAGAGCCACTATCCTCCTTCATCGCGGGGACGCTGGGCCGCTACCGGGGCGGCTGCGGGCTTGCGTCTATGGGACGGCCGAATGTGACGGCATCGCGCACGGGAGCCGGTGCCAGCGTCCGGTACTCGGCGTCCGGGCGCGCCCCTAGCGCGTCATTGACCGTGGACAGCGCGACGCGCAGCGCAACGTACACGGTCATGGCGAAGATGTCGGCATCGGAGAAGCCGGCGTCCCGCAGCTCCTGCACGTCCTTGCTGCTGGTGCCATTGGCGTCCCTCGTGACCCGGCGCGCCCACGCTGCCATCGCGCGCTCAGCCTCTGTCAGCGGACTGTCGTCGCCACGCAGTACTCCGGCCGCAAGCTGCGCATCGGCCTTCGCCGCGAGCTTGGTTCCCCAGGCCAGCGAGCAGTAGGAATCACCGAGTGCCGAGGCGCACGCGGCCACGAGGATGCCCCGTTCCCGGAACCTGATAGGCCGCGCCGAAGCGACCTGGCTCATCAGGCTGAACAGCATGGCCAGCGCCTCCGGCTGGTAGGCCCACAGCCGGGACGCGTTCATTACGAAGCCCGATTCCGCCAGGTCCATGTCGAACAAGGCCTGGACCTTCTCAGTCACTTCAGCGCGATCGAGAAACTGGGTCGCGCCGGCCATGTCACTGGCACCCGCCATCTTGATCTCCCTCGGTGCAGTGTGCCGCCTCGTCATCGTGATCTCCCGTCGTATTCGGATCTCGGCTTGCGGCCGAGGTATCCGACCACGTCAATTTCCGCGCGCAACGGCAGCCCGTTTCGCACCTGAGCGGTCGCGGCCTGCATTGCCGTCTCGGTGAACGCAGGCTCGCCTATGTGCTGGATGGCCTCGTAAGCCGGTCCGGTCGAGGCCAGTGCACGGGCGAACGATCCGGGATCGGCGAACTCCCACGCGAACGGGATGGTGCGCCGCTGCACGTCCACGAAGCCGCAGCGGGCGAGGAGTTCCTCACCCCGGCCAGGACGGCCGAGGGCTACCATCGCGGCCTGGTTAACCACCTTGGGCTCTGCTGCCAGCTGGAACGGGGTGAGCGCCCAGGCGCCCGGCGAGACCTTGAGATGACCCCAGACCGTCAGGCCGATTCGGCCGCCAGGGCGCAGCACCCGCCAGACCTCCTCCAGCACGGCCGGAGTCGTTCCCCAGATCCCGCGGAAGCTCGTCACCACCGTGAATCCGCCGTCGTCCCAGGGCAATGCGTGCATGTCCCCCACCCGGATGTCGGCTTGCGGACTTCGGTCCCGTGCGACTGCGACGAGCCGGGGAGAGGCGTCGATGCCCGCGCAGTCAGCACCGCGCACGGATGCGAGCTCGATGGCCAGGCCGGCTCCACAAGCCACATCGAGCAGCCTGTCGCCGTTGTCGACGCCGAGCATGTGATGCAGGGCGGCGTACTCCCGGCAGTTGGCCGGCTCGCTGAGCGTCGCGAAGTCCACCGCCTTGCGGCCCCAGCCCTCGTCCACCACGGTCCAGTCCGGTCCGCTCGCACATTCCCCTGACATCTCGCTCCTCGCTGCCCGTTCCCCTCCTGGCGGCCCTATCTCCCCCTAAGTATCCGCAGCGGGCATGTGAGAAGACGTGTGAGCAAGAAGCGAGACGCACGGCCATTTGCGGCCGACTACGCCGCGACCGCGTACAGAGTGCGATGGCCGATCTCCGCCATCATCGATCGCTCCCGGGATCGCGATGGCGGAGGTAGCGAGTTCTAGGCCGGCGCTTGTGCATGCTGGAGTTAGCGGAGCTAACGAACCCGGGGAGCCAAACGGGGAGCCAACGACCACAGCCACCAGGCCACGCCAGGCCACGTCCAGCCACGGTCATGGCTGCTGGATGCCCACGCCGGGCCACGTCCAGCCACGTCTGGCGACCGTACGGACCTGCCTCCTAAGCAGTAGGCCGCAGGTTCGAGTCCTGCTCGGGGCGCGGATAGTGCAGTTAGAGTGCTCTTTTCGAAATTAGCTTCAGCACGAAGATTTACTGCCTGCGAGCAGTCACTCCTTCGCAAGGTATCGCGGCGTGGGCCGCGTCGGCCCAGGTAGCCCGATGTGGCTGGATGTGGCTCAGCGTCGGTCACAAAATAGGACGTATGTTCGCGCTCCTGTCCCCGGGGAGCCAGACGGGGAGCCAAGCAGACGGGGCGGGAGCAGGCAGCAAGCGAGGTCAGGGAAGCTCACGGCGCAGGAGCCAGCGGGGTTTGCCGCCGCGTCGTCCGGCGGTCTGGCAGATGCGGCTGAATCCGTGCGCCTCGAACAGCGGGACGGTACCCACGTAACCGCTGGCCTGGCCGGCGCGCTCGCTGCCAGGGTCGACCGGGTAGCCTTCCAGCACGGTCGCGCCCATCGCATGCGCGTCACTCCCGCAATGGGCAGCCTGCCGGCCACCGTCAGGGACGGCCACGTGAGTCGCTACCATGGCCGGCCATGACCTGCCCATCCACGGCGGCCACGCTAAGGGCAGACGCTCAGGGCAGCGGTGGCCCTGGTCTTCATAGCCGCAGCAAACCCTCTGGCCGGTGGCGCGCCCAGCCGGAGGCGCCGGGCCCACCGCGGACGCCAGGCTGTCTTGCCCCATGATCTCGGTTAAATCGTGGTGGTGGCCGAAGCGGCCGGCCCGGGCTCCCCGGGCCTTGACCGCTGGGCTCTTGGCAGTCCTAGGAGCAGCGTTGTTCGGCGTTGCGGCGCTCTTGCTCAAGGCAGGAGCGGTCACCCGGGATGTGAGCCTGTTCCGGACTCTCAACGAGGTCCCGCCGGCCGCCGAAGCGGTACTGACGCCGCTCTCACACTTGTTCGGGCCAGCGGGCATCATCGCCGCCGTCGTGCTCACCGCCGGCTACATCGTGGCCAGAAACCGGAGCGCCCTGCCCGCGGCTACCGCGGCGGCGGCCGCCGGCACCGCATGGGCGCTGGCGTACGTGGCGAAGGCCATAACCGACCGCCCCCGGCCCTACGAGGCGATCGCCGGCGCGGTGCTGCGCCAACAGCCCGCGCACGGCACGAGCTTTCCCTCCAGCCACACCGCCGTCACCCTGGCGGTCGCCATAGCACTCGTGCCGTTCCTGACCCGGCCGCTCGCCACGGCGGGGATCACATACGCCGTCCTGGTGGGCTGGTCCCGGGTCTATCTGGGGGTCCACTACCCACTTGACGTCGCGGGCGGAGCAGGCATCGGCATGGCGGCAGGAGGCGTGATCTTGCTGGCCCTCGGGCTGCTGCTCCGGGCGGGGCGGCCAGCAAACGCCCCGAACGCCGCTCAGAGCGCGAGCCCGACGGCCGGCCCGGAGCCCCACGAGAAAACGTAGGGACAGCGCAATCGCGCCACAAGGGAAACCACGGTCCTGGGGTCGCCAGCACCCGGGCGCTCCCGGCAGCCCGGACTCCCCGGGACCGGTCCAGACCGCAGGGGTTTCAGGGCCGGATCGTCAGGTGCCGCAGCTTGTCCTGGTCGGCGATCAGGTTCAGCGCGGCGACGCGGCCGCCCACGATGGTGAAACCGATGACCGCGATCGGCTCGTCTCGGGTGCCGAACAGGGCGCCGGCCTGGCCGTTCACCAGCATGAGCCGGGCGAGGTGCGCAAACCGCGGCGCGGTGGCCAGGACCTGGCGCGCGACCGGGCCGGCCCCGGCAAGCGGCGGGTGTGCGAGCGGGCCTGGCCCGAGATCCATCCGGAAGACCACGTCAGGATCGAGTACCTGCAGCAGCGCCTCGAAATCGCCGCCGCGGGCGGCGGCCAGGAAGGCGTCCACCACGCGGCGTTGCCGGGCGACCTCGCGATCTGGCTGCGGGGCGGCCTGCACCCGGCGGCGTGCCCGGCTGGCGAGCTGACGGGCCGAGTCCGGGGTCCGGTCCATGATCTGGGCAATGTCGTCGAAGGGCACCGCGAACACATCGTGCAAGACGAACGAGAGCCGTTCGGCGGGGGTGAGGGTGTCCAGCACCACGAGCAGGGCGAGACCGACCGAGTCGGCCAGTACCGCCTGGTGTTCCGGGCCGTCGCCGGCGGAATCTTCCACCAGCGGTTCGGGCAGCCAGCTGCCGGGGTAATTCTCGCGGCGGGCCTTGCGGGCCCGCAGCATGTCCAGGCTGATCCGCCCGACCACAGTGGTCAGCCACCCCCGCAGGTCGCCGATGGCGCCTGGGTCGCTGCGGCCAAGCCGCAACCATGCTTCCTGCACCGCGTCCTGGGCTTCGCTAACCGTGCCGAGCATGCTGTAGGCGACCGCCTGCAGGTGCGGGCGGCTCTGCTCGAACTGCCCGGCCAGCCAGTCCTGCTCGGTCATCAGTCACCCCTGCGCGCCGCGAGTACCTGCCAACAAGACGTACCAGGCCCGCAAAACGTGACACGCGGCTGACCTGGTCACATTCCGAGGAGGGGATCCGTCCTAGTCGCCGGAAGCACCACTCCCGCCCGTTAGGGCGGTCCGACTCCGAGGAGCACAGCCATGTCCGAACGATTGCGCGCCGCCAGCAGCGACGCGAGGCCAGCCGTGGAGGTAAACATTCAGCTCCTTGGCCATGGCTCGTGATTGGCACGCCATGATCGCATGGGCGGGTGTTGCCAGCGTGGTCAGCGTGTCGACTTGATCACGGCCTGGATGTGCTGATCATGGTGGCTTGTGCCTGGTCTGCTGCCGCCCGCCGCGGGGTGTGCGTCGTGTGCTGCCCGGGACCGGGAGATCGTGGCACTGCGGGAGGAGAACGCTGAACTGGCCCGCCGGGTGGCCCGGCTGGAGCGGATCATCTCCCGCAACTCAGGGAACTCGTCGATGCCACCGTCCAGTGATGACGTGCTGCCAGGCCGGCAGCCGCCGGATAGCGGCAGGCGCGGGGGCGGCGCAGCCCGGCGCGGCCGGGGGAAGCAGCCGGGTGCTGAGGGCCGCTGGCCGGGCTGGGCCGATGCCCCTGATGAGACGAAGTGCCACCGCCCGGCTGGCCGCTGCGCCTGCGGCGCGGATCTGGCCACCGCCGCAGACGTGCGTGTCGAGCGCTCACATCAGGTGCACGACCTGCCGGAAATTGCTATCAAGGTGACCCAGCATGACGTGTGGCGGGTCCGCTGCGGCTGCGGCCGGGAGCACGCTGGCACGCTGCCACCCGGTGTGCCCGCGGTGCCGTCCAGTTACGGGCCGGGCCTGAAGGCACTGGTCGTCTACTTGATCGTTTACCAGCATGTGCCGGTGGAACGCTGCGTGCAGCTGATCGCGGACCTGACCGGCGGGAGGGCGCCATCGGCGGGGTTCGTGCACGGCATGCTGGCCCGGTGTGCGGCCGTGCTGACCGAGGTGGTCAAGCTGATCAAGACCTCGGTGACGCTGGCCGCGGTCGCCGGGTTCGACGAGACCACCATCCGCTGCGGCCCCGCCGGGCTGCAAGAAATACATCCTGTCCGGCTCGACCGAGACCGCAGTCACCTACCACCTGGGCGGTCGGGACCTGGGCTCGTTTACCGCGTTCGGGATCCTCTCGTCATTCGCCGGGATCGCGGTGCACGACCGGTATGCCTGCTACTTCCATAAGGGCTGGGCGAACCTGGCCGGGCACCAGGTCTGCCTGGCCCACTTGATCCGGGACTTTGAGGACGCCGCCGAGTCCTGGCCGGATGCTATCTGGCCTGCCCAGGCGCAGAGGACGCTGCGCGGGCTGATCCGCGCCTGGCACACCGCCCACAGCCAAGGGCTTCCTGAGATCCCCGCCCGCGTGCGGGACCCGCTGGTCAGCGAGTTCCGCCACGCCGTGCTGGCCGGATGCGCCGACGTCCCCCGCATTCCCGGCCCCAGGTCATCAACCGCCCAGCATCCCGGCCGGGACCTGCTGGAATTCTGCCGGGACCGGTCCAGCGACGTGACCCGGTTCTGCTACGACACGGCGGTCTGGCCCACCAACAACATCAGCGAGCGGGACCTGCGGCCAGCCAAGACACAGCAGAAGATCTCCGGGCGGCTGACCAGCGAGGAGGTCACCCAGGACCGGCTGGACATCCGCAGCTACATCGACACCGCCCGCAAATGCGGCGTCAACGCCATGGCCGCCCTGCGTGATGCGATGTCCGGCAGCCCCTGGCGCCCGCCGCTGCCCACCCCCACCTGACACCAGGACGCCGCCCCGCTACCCCAGCAGCGCGGCCAGCGCCTCCACCGTCTCGGTGAACCCGCTCAGGCACGCCGCGGCAGCCAGCGCCGCCGCGGTGACAGCCTGCTCGCACGCTGCCACCAGCCCGGCCGGCAGATCACCACGGCACTCATCCGGCCGCACCGCCGACGCCAGCTCGGCCGCGAACATCAGCAGCGCCAGCCCCGCCCCCGGCCGCCCCGGGTCATCCCGCCCCGTCACGGCAATCAGGGCATCCACCGCGCCCGTCAGCTCCTCCAGGCTCTCCCGGTGCCGCTCCACCATGCCCCGCCAGGCCGCAGCGTCCTCCCGCTCCAGCGCGGCCACCAGCGTCACCGGCTCGGTGAACCGCCGTGACTTGCCGCGCCGCCGCGCCCACGTCGGCGGGCACGTCCCGCACTCGCAGTCCGGAATGACCAGCGCATGACGATCAGGCTCCACGGCCAATGTCGCAACAGACATACCAGCATCGTTCACCCAGACCAGCCACGCACACAGGCGACGCGCCGGGGACCTGAATGTTTACCCGTGGAGGTCCACCGGCTGCGAAAGACCTATCACGGCGGGGTCGAGGCCGTCCGCGGCATTGATTTCCAGGTCGCCCCTGGTGAGGTGTTCGGCCTGCTCGGCCCGAACGGCGCCGGCAAGTCCACCACCATCGGGATGCTGACCACCACTATCAAGCCCACCAGCGGGTCGGCGCGGCTGGCCGGTTTCGACGTGGCCAGGCACCCGATCGCCGCCCGCTCGGTCAGCAGCGTGGTGTTCCAGGAACCTGTGCTGGACAAGGCGCTGAGCGGCCGCCGCAACCTTGCCTTGCACGCGCGGCTGTGGGGAATCCCGTCGGCACCTGCAGGCCGCAGGATTGCCGAACTCGCCGGCGCATTCGGGATCTCCGAGGTGATCGGCCGGACGGTGGACAGCTTCAGCGGCGGCCAGCGGCGGCGACTGGAGATCGCCCGGGCCCTGGTGTCCGAACCCCGGGTGCTGTTCCTGGACGAGCCGACGGTGGGGCTTGACACCCGCATCCGCTATGAACTGCTGGACTTGATCAGCGGGCTGCGCGGGCGCACCGGCATGACCACCGTGCTCACCACCCACTACCTCGACGAGGCCGAACGGCTCTGCGACCGCATCGCGGTCATGCATCAGGGCACGATCGTGGCCCTGGACCGCCCGGGCGCGCTACTCGCAGGTCTGGGTGCCGAGCTGATCGAGTTGCGCGTCGAAGAGAATCCGGCCGCTGCGCTGGCCGTGATGGTTGCTCGCGGACTTGCAACCGACGACGCGTTCGCGGTCGGCTCCACACTCACCATCCCGGCCGGCAGCCGCCCGGCACGGGACACGATCGCGGCCATCACCGACCTGGGCATCCGCACCGAGGCCGTGACGACCCGCAAGCCCACCCTCGACGACGTCTACCTGCAGCTGACCGGGAGCACGCTCGCGGACTGACCCCGTGGTCTCGCCAGACCACACCGCACATCCGCCTCACCACGAACAAAGGAGCACCTACGATGACTGCCATAACCACCGCCCAGCCCGCGGCCGCACTCACCCACCCGCGTGCGGCGACGCGGCCGCGCGGCCTGGCCACCTGGGTCACCTTGGCCTGGCGCCGGGTCATGCTCAGCGCCCACACCCCGCGCGAGGTCCTCGCTCCGCTGGTCACGCCGCTGCTGTTCGCCCTGGTGATTGCCCCGGCGCTGGCCAAGATGATCCCCGTGGCCGGGCCGGGAGGTGTTGACTACAGCACCTTTGTGATCGTCGGCACCGTCGGCCTGCTCATCCCCCTCACCTGCACATTCGCAGGCATCGGCGTGATCGTCGACCGGGCCAGCGGCGCGCGCCGCGAACTGCTCGCCGCCCCCATCTCCCGCGGCCTGATCGTGCTCGGCAACATGGCCGTTGCCATCGCGGTCAGCCTGCTGCAAGTCGCCGCGCTGATCGTGGCCGGCGTGGTGCGCGGCAGCCATTTCCACGCCACCACAGGCGGGGGTCGGCTGGTTCCTCGGCGCCGTGCTCACCTTCACCGTGTTCATGTACGCGGTGGCCGAGATCATGGCCAACCGGATTCCCACCCAGGAGGAATGCGTCGGGCTCACCCCCGTAGTGGCGATCCTTCCCTGGTTCCTGGCCGGATCGCTGTTCCCCATCACCGCGCTCCCGGGCTGGCTCGCCTCGATCGCCCGCATCCTGCCCACCACGCATACTCTGGCGCTACTGCGCTACGGCGTGCTCGGCCACGGCGGCGCCGGCCTGCATGACATCTGGGGCATGACCAACACCAACGCAGATGCCGCTCTCAGCCTGCTCGTTCTGGGCGGCTGGGCGGCTCTTGCCGCCGCGGTCTCCATCCGGGTCTTCAAGCGCTCGGCGGTGAACTGACCCGCACAGCCACCACGGCAGCTCGCCGGGCCAGACACCAGGCCCGGCGAGCAGGGCCCGGATCGCGATCGACGATGCGCGAGACAAGCGGCCCAGCATCCCAGTCGAAAAGGCCCATCACAGTCGACTTGGCGGGCCGAATTGCCAGGGCACACTCACCCAGAACATCCTCATCTTGCACCTACTGCATGCCATCGCAGCTCGTGGAGCATCCGCTCCGAACCGTGCAGTGAGCCTTTTTCGTGCGCCCAGCAGGGCAGGAGGTGACGCTGTGACGTAGCAGCGGATCTTGCTGTTCGTAAGCTTGTCGTCGCCTGCCGGTGGAAGTCCGGTCCGGGTAGCTGCCAGGAGGCCCGGTAGCAGGCTGGCGGCGCCGGGGGGAAACGCCCGGCGCCGGAGCCCGGCGTCAAAAGCCCTGTGTGGGGGAGCGGCGATGCGGTCCGTAGCATGACGCGAAGCCTGCGGCGTCGTTACTCATCCGCCTGGTTGGGCGGGCAAGGGAGTGCCGGGCTCCTCGTAATCGGGGTGAAGGCCATGGAAGCGGCGAAGAGCCTGGAGCGCAGCCGTGAGGAACTCCCCGGCGTATGGGGCGCGGAACGTATCGAGGGTGGCGGCGAGAACTGGGGAGGCCCTCCCCGGCCCGGTGGCCTGCGGATGTTGCTGCCGGAGCGTGGTGTCCTATAACCGGTGACCCCGGGAAGTGGATTGCTGGCCGGGTGGGCGTCGGAGGCGGCCGTAGTACTGGTTGAGCCGCAGGACAACACAACCTGCGGTGATGGGAAGGGCCGCTGCTGTCCGCCAACCGCGCTCATGCCCGGCTGCGGGCTCCCGGCGAGCGAGCCAACGCCCAGCTCAAGACCTGGCACATTCTCCGCAAGCTCCGCTGCTGCCCCTGGCGCGCTGGGCACCTCGCCAAGGCCATCCACGTCCTTCAGACCCGTGAGATGGAAGGATGAAAAAGTTCACTGAATCGCCCGGAGGGCGCTGACCAGTGCGTGCTTGGCGGTTAACCGCTCGCTGAAGTGAGGACACGGCATGCTAGTTGACACCATGAATCCGGCGACAGCGGTTACCTGGGGGCCGTTCATTCAGGCCGCTTACGATCAGTACGCCAGCGATCCTGGTCAGAGTAATCCGGCCGCGATCAAGAACATGCCCGCTGGCTACACGCTGGTGCGCACGATCCAGATGTCCGACTTCTTCGGTTCCGGGCAGTCGCGGGTTTTCTACGGTTTCGTAGCCGTGGGCGGTGACCCCAGGACCGCGGTGGTCGCGTTACGAGGCACGGCCACGGCCACGGAATGGTGGGATGACCTGCATTGGGATCTGGTGCCGTTCGCCCAGGTTCCCGACGGCGGAAAGGTCGCCCAGGGCTTCTCCGGTATCTACAACACGTTCGGGACGATGGCCCCGGGCCAGCAGCAGAGCACGCGGGCATCAAGCTCCTTTGCCGCCGACGTCGCGCACGCGGCCGCCGCCGGTTTTGCCGCCGATCTTGATCCTGCAGCGCTGCCATTAGTGGTGTGCGGCCACAGCCTGGGCGGCGCGCTGGCGACGCTCCTGGTCGCGGACGTGGCAGCGAACACGCCGCTGAAGCCGCAGGCATGGACATTCGCCTCACCACGGGTGGGAGACGCGGCCTTCGCCGCACGCTACGGCGGTCTTAGTACTGTGTCGTGGCGGATCTACAACCAGGTCGACGTCGTCCCGTACTTCCCGGTCGATGCCGCTGATAACTACCAGCCCGTCACCGCCGGGTATGCGATCAACTCCCTGGGGAAAGCGCGCTGGAGCCTGGGCTGCGCCCACGCGCTGAACACCTACCTGCACGTGCTGTCAGCCGCCACCGTGCCGCTGAACCCGGCCTGCAAGCTGGCCGTCTAGCCACCAGCCAAGGCACTCAGCGGGGGACTGTTGCGTTGGTTGATCGCGGCTGGCTGGAGACGGGCCGGGTGACTGCGCCTGGCCCGACCTCGCTCGGGATACTCCTGCAGGAAAGCGGCGAGGTCAGGCGCCTGCCAGGTGTTGCGCGTCACTCGTTAAGAGTGCCGAACGTCGCTCCTGATGGATATGGCGCGATCGGATGAGCCTGACCGAAACTCGGCGGCGCCCGGCGCGAGTGGCGCGGGCGAATCGTCCGATTAAGCTTAGGATGACGGATCCAGCCGCCGGTCAGCGAGCGACCGTGTGCATCACCAGTTCGGTAGCGGCCACAGGTAAGGCGGCTACGCAGGGCGGAGCCTACTTCGAGGCGATGAACAGGTAGCGGGTGAGGCTGAAGAAATAGTCACGGCCGAGACCGGTCAGATCATCCGCCCACGCGGTCGACTCGGCCGGGGTCACGCCGCCGTGGCCAGGCGCGAACGCGGTGATGAAGCCGATCAGCCCGGCGCTGAAGCTGTTCTCGGCGTAGCTGGTGTTCAGAAGCGAGACCGCCCGGCAGTCGGTGACCTCGAAGCCTACATCCGCCATCAACCCGGCGAGCCGGCGCGGCAGGTTCGGGTCGGCGAGGTGCTCGTCCCAGGCGCCCAGGATGCGGCGCATGCGGCCGGCGTCGGAGGAGGCCCACACGATCGAGTCCCAGTCTGTATCCAGGACGAGCAAGCGCCCGCCGTGACGAAGCACACGATGTGCCTCAGCCAGCGCGCGAGGCATGTCGGCGACGTATTCGTACACTTGCGTCGAGGTGACGACGTCGAACGCGCCGTCCGCGAAGGGCAGGTCGGTCGCGTTGCCTGGCCCGAATGTGACGTGAGCTGGTGCCTGCCGCTCAGCTGCCAGCGACAGCATGTGCTCGCTCGGGTCGATGCCCGTCACCGAACCCGATGCCCCGACTGCCGACGCCATCTCGCAGGCGAGGAAGCCGGGTCCGGAGCCGATGTCCAGGACGCGCTCGCCAGGCTGCAGCGACAGCGCGCTGATGATAATGCGGCGCTGCTCGACGACGTCCGGGGTGGTGTAAGTGGATTCGATCCGGCGTGACATCGCCGCATCGAACTGCATGGCCGGCATGAGAGTTCCCCTTCTCGCGGTGACGCCGTCTATCGTCCTGCCCGCAGCTTTGCCGTCGACAAGTGTGCCCCGTCCTCCTTGCGGGTTCGGCCGGCAACGCCGCCGTACTCGTGTGCCGTCCGGCATGTGACTAGCAAGATGCGGACGACGCTAGAACCTTGGCTGTGAGTTATCGGAGCAGATCTCCGTTTTCGCGGCAACGGGGCCGGCAGTTGGGCCGACTGGTTCTTCAACGTATCCACAGCAACGCCGGGCCGCACCACTGGCACGAGCCATAAGCCATATGACACCGCTGTTGCCGCAGCAACAATCTTCACCGCCGTCGCCCCGGCGCCCTTATCACCAGCCGCGTATATGGGCATGCTGGCGCAATCTGCAGGCCTGGCTTAGTGCGCAGATTCGCCCATATGACCAGCAACCCGCAGGTCCGCGAACCGGACGAACACCGGACCGCCGAGCATGTCACAAGTCGGGT
This sequence comes from uncultured Actinomycetes bacterium, assembly GCA_963786975.1. Classification (GTDB taxonomy): domain Bacteria; phylum Actinomycetota; class Actinomycetes; order Streptosporangiales; family Streptosporangiaceae; genus Palsa-506. The sequence continues at coordinate 21,216 of CAWBBE010000005.1, forward strand.
CACGCTGGCCGGGGCGCAAGCGAGCAACCCTTGCCCATAAATCGATGCTGTGGCCGGGGGCACAAGGCGCGCCCACGGCAGTGCGGTCCAGACCGTCCGATGCCCGACTCCGTGCTCGATCGCCGGCGGCGAAGCCCACCAGAACCTGCACCCCCGCATACCTGGCGATGGCTCGAACCTCTTCGCATGCATGACCGGTCAACTCGACGGGCTGCCAGGCCACATTCTCGATCCAGCTATGGACTCGTAGCGATCTGTCGGCGCGGCAGTCGCCGGGCAGGCCGGCTTGAAACCGAGCCTGCACCGAACGGTGCTGCGCCGAAGTGCCTCCCGGCGGCTACCCCCGGAGTCCTCGCGGCTGGGCATCGGGCTCACGTAATCGATCGCTCCCGGGTTCGCCACGGGAGTAGTGCGTTTCAGGCTGGCGCTCGTGCGTGCTGAAGGTTAGCGGCGCTAACGAAACCGGGGAGCCAAACGGGGAGCCAACGACCACCGGCATCAGGCCATGCCAGGCCACGTTCAGCCACGGACATGCCTGATGGATGGCACGCCGGGCCACGCCCAGCCACGTCCGGCGACCGCCCTGACCTGCCTCCTAAGCAGTAGGCCGCAGGTTCGAGTCCTACTATCGGCGCAGCTAAATGTACTAATTTCGAATTTAGGATCTGTATTGGGAGCCGTGCAGGGAGCCAAGCGCCCCCGGGTACCGCCACGGCTCAGGCTAAGTAAAGGCGCCACGAACATGACGGGGATCCGGCCAATCCGGCGCCAGATCCTTGCCGAGATGAGCGGCCTCAGGCGCGTTGTGTGAATTGATCTACGCTCCTGCGAGGCATGCCCGCATGAGAGTATGCGCGGCGGTGCGGGTGAGCAGTCCTCAGAAATGTGCGCGCCGTGGCGGGCGAGCTGCATCTGGTCGGTGATCTCTTTAAAGGTGGTCTAGATCCGGTTGCGCAACTCGGCGATGATCTTCCGCAGGATCGGCGGCATGCGGTGGCGCTGGTCTTTGGCAGGCGGCAGGAGGCCGGCGGTGCCGCGGTCTGCCTGGCCTGCGGCGAAGGCTTTGCCGGTGAACCCCTTGTCCAGGAGCAGGTCGCGGGCGGCAGGCCGGCTTCCAGCAGGTCGCTGGCCACGTCGCGCTTCGGCTCGCGGCGCCGGAGATCACGACGTTTCGGTGTTCATAGGTCCGGAATACGCTGTCGTCCATGACAATCCAGTCAGGGAGGACTGCCAGCCAGCTCTGCGCGGCGGCCAACGAGGCATTGACCGAGGCCGCGTTCCGCACCGGGGAATTCACCGAGGCGGAGAGGCTGTTCGGCGAAGCACGGGCCCTGGCCGAGCAGGATGGTGACCGGGAGGCTGAGGCCTTCGCTGTCAGTGGCTTGGGCATGACGCATCATTACCGCAACATCGCCAAGCTGGTCGGCGGCCTTGCGCCGGCCGATGCGGACGTGGCCGCCGAGGAGGAGCTGATGCGCCGGGCCCTGGCCATCTGGCAGGAAATCGGTGATCCGGCGGGCACCGCACGGGCGCTATTCGGCGTGGGTCTGGTGTTCCAGGTGCTGCACCGCGACTGGGCCGCCGCGATGCCGTACTTCCGGCAGTCTTTTGGCCTGGCCGAGGCTGTGGAGGAGAGCGGCGACCTGTACGGGCGCTCGGAGATCCACCGGCACCTGGGCTTTTACTACCTTGTCGAGGACGTCCGCCCGGAAGAGGCGGTGCGGCAGTTGGGGCATTCGCTCGCCCTGCGCGAGAAGCTTGGCGATCCGCGGCGGATCCCGAGCGCTCTGGTCGCGCTGGGCGAGGCCGAGATGGCCGCTGGGAATGTTCACCGCGCCGTCGAGCTGCTGAGCCGTGCTCTGATGTTGGCCCGCCAGGCTAACCTGCAACCCTGGCGGATTCAGGACGCCGAGCAGAATCTTCGCAAGGCCGAGGCGGCCTTGTCCGCGGCAAGCTAGGCGGGGCGCTCATCGGCCTCGGGCCTGGTCATGGCCTGTATGGCGGCTACAGACGCCGGCCGCCCGAGCGCACCGGTCCGGTTGCACAGCCCTGGTGGTCAACCCGGGACCGCAGCCAACGCCGCGTCACCCCTTAGCCGTGGGCGGCACGGCGGACCCGGTCACCAGGCCGTCCGATAGGGATCCCTAACGGGCCGGTTGAGCCAGACATGCTCGGGCGCGCTGGCGTAGCCGTCGTCGGTGATGTGCCCGGCCCGATTGGGCCACGGCCGTCGTTGGGTGCGCTCGGATCGGACCCAAATGCGTTGTGTCGTTTCCGGGCCTGCGCGAGTATGTAAAGGCCCGGCGATGAGGGGGTGTACCTTGAGCGCTTCGATTCTGAATGTGACGTTCGACTGCTCGGATGCTGCCTCGGCCGCACGTTTCTGGAGCGAGGTCACGACGTGGCCGTGCGTCAAGGAGGAAATGCCAGGTAATCCCTACTGGGTGGTCGGCCTGTCGGCGCAAGGTGCCCTTCGGCTCGTGTTCGTCGAGGTACCCGAAGAGAAGACCGTGAAGAACCGGGTTCATCTTGACCTCCTTCCAGACGGCTTGTCACAAGATCAGGAAGTCGACCGGCTCGTGTCCCTCGGCGCGCGAATCATCGACGACCGCCGTCATGCCACTCCTGGAGGCTGGGTCGTGATGGCCGACCCCGAGGGCAATGAGTTCGACGTCGAGGGTGGCGGCTGAGCCGCCAGCCGGAGAGGCCGGCCATTGCGGGTTATCCCGCACTATTCGACCAGCCTCAACGCGGTGCGATGTCCGCAAGCAGAACCACGTGCGGGACGCCGCACCTCAGGATCTGCCTGGAGGTGTCCCCGGCGGCTGACCCGGAGCCCTCGCGGCTGGGCATCGGGCTCACGGTCATCGATCGCTCCCGGGTCGCCATGGCGGGTCGGTGGCGAGTTTCAGATTGGCGCTCGCGCTTGCTGGAGGTTAGCGGCGCTAACGAAGCCGGGGAGCCAAACGGGGAGCCAACGACCACAGACATCACGCCATGCCAGGCCACGTCCAGCCACTGAGATGGCTGGTGGATGCCACGCCGGGACATTCGAGGCGGGCCCGGCTGCGCCGCAGCCGGCATCAGTTCGCGCCGCCCGGTCCGAGGAGGATCGCCGGTCGGCGGAGCACACTCGGCGTTCGCCCGCTGAAGTCTCGCGCCTGGTGCGTTACCGGGCTCTGGTCGCTGTAGCCGGGCGGATCGGCCAGGCACCGGCGGTTCGCCGGACCGGCAGGTCGTTCCGCGGTCGGCCGGCATCCTGAGCCGCAGCAACGAGCTGGCGCTGAGCTCGGCAGTCGTCAGATCGATCAGGAATCGAGAAGCGCCGGTCGGTGATCCGCTAATAGCGTGGCACCACCGGCGCAGCAGCGGTCAGCGATGTGACCGCCTTACCCGTGGGGAGACGAAGATGAGTCCGACGATCCGTAGCCTAGTGATCCCGGTGTCCGATCTGGATGCCGCCAAGGCCGTGTACAGCGCGCTGCTGGGCTCACCGCACACCGACGAGTCGTACTACGTCGGCTACAACATCAACGGCTTCGAGGTCGGTCTCAATCCAGCCGGCGAGGGCGGGGGGCAGGTGGCCTTCGCCGATGTCGACGATCTCGACGCGGCCCGCGAGACCGTGCTCGCGGCTGGCGCCACCGAGCGCGACGCGCCGCGTCAGGTCGCACCAGGGACGCGCATCTGCGTGCTCGCAGACCCGGACGGCAATCCGATCGGACTGCGCGGAAAGTAGCCGACATGTGGCGGTGCCGCCGCCGTACCGCAGCAGCCGAGGTACGGCGGCTCGTCTGCCGACCCGGCGGCTACCTCTGGAACATCAGATACAGCGCCCGAGGAAAGAACGAGCCCTATGCGGAGTAACCGCCGAGAAGAGCTTGTGGCCAGTGCCGCCGATCAGGCCCTGGCGGCCTGGCTGGGCCGGCTACAGGATGCGTCCTTCAGCCGGGCAGGCCGGGCGTTGCGCACGGCGTACCCGCCGCAGCGGCGGATGACCGGGCCCCAGCTGGCCGGGTACCTGGAGCGCCGGACCTACGCGCTCGCGTCCTCCACCCGGCCCGACGGCCGTGCACACGCCGCGCCGACGCTGTTCTCCCTATACGCGGAGGCGTTCTGGCTGCCCACGCTCGGCGGCGCGGCCCGGCTCAGCAACGTCCGGGCCCATCCGTGGCTCGCGCTGTCCATCCTCGAGGGCGAGCACGACACGCATGCCGCGATGCTCACCGAGGGCCCGGCCGAGGTGGTGGCGACCGTTCCAGACGAAGTCCGCGGCATCACCGAAGTGCGGAACCGCGGCGGCAGCCTGGACTGGGCAACCGCCTGGCTGCGGATGACCCCGCAGCGGCTCTTCAGCTTCGCCGAGGTCGCCTGGCAGGGCGTGGCCGATACCTCGTGACGCATGCTGACCGGGTCACGAACCACGTCGCCTACGGCCTGACCAGCTCACCGGACACCGGTGCCGCATCATCAAACGACGCGAGAGGGCGTGGACCGGGGAGCGCCATGGGCTCGCCGGCTGCTGGGGCCTGCCGACATTCGGAGAGTGCCTCCTAAGCCGTAGGCCGCAGGTTCGAGTCCTGCTCGGGGCGCAGGTAACAGTACTAAATTCGACCACTTATTCGACATTGCGAAGAGCACGATCACCCAGATGCGTGGTGGACGGAGACGACTCGGCAGAGCACGGGTGCGGGAGTGCCGATCTCGGCGAGTTTGCGGAGCCATTCGCCAGCCGCCGGGTCAATGAGCATGCTGTTGAACAACTCCCGGCTTTCCCATTGGGCGTAATTGACGACCTTGGTGCCGTCGAGGCTAGCGTGGATGTTGGCGGAGACGAAGCCACGGAGGTGGCGGATGACCTCATCGGTGGAACGCTGCCAGGCCTCGATCAGGCGGTCCTGGTTTTCGGGCTCGACGGTGAACACGTTGATGAGGGTCACCACCGGGCTGTCGGCTCGGATCGTGGATTCGCACATGGGTTGCTCCATTTCGCTGTGTTCTGCCCGGGTTAGCTGGTTGCCTGGCATCCAGCTGCCGAGCTGAGGGCCGAAGACGTGGCTGGCGCCATAGGTGAAGTAACTGCGGACACGTGCCGCCTCTCATCGCTGCCATGCGAACCCCCTGCGGCGGGTCTGTCAGCTTGACGTATTTCATGGCCTGCTCATTTTCGCTGCGGACATCTGCCCGGGTTTGGATCCCAGCGCAGCTGGCGGGCTCGGCTGGGTGCCGGGGAGCCGGCGAGGCAGGACGAGGAAGGCAAACACGGCTCCGAGGGCGACGACACCGGCACAGACCAGCGAGCCCCGGCTGAGGCCGGCGACGAACGCCCGGTCCGCTGCGTCGATGATCACCGCGTGGGTGCTCGCCGGAGCCCGCCCCGCGACCTGGAGGGCAGCCGCCGGTGACTGCCGTGCGACGGCGAGCGCTGGCGCCGGCAAGCCCGCACCGTGCAGCAGCTGGGCCAGACGCGGGCCGTAGACCGAGGAGAACACGGCCCCGACCACCGCCACCCCGAAGGTTCCGCCGAGCTCACGGGTGACGTCGTTGACCGCCGAGCCGACCCCCGCCTTGCCCAGCGGGAGCACCGCGAGGATGGCACCGGTCGACGGCGCGGTGACCAGGCCGAGTCCGACCGCCATCAACACCATGGAGACCAGGACCGGGCCGAAATACGCGCTGTCATTGCCGAGGGTCGAGGCGACGAGGAAGCCGGCGCCCATCAGGATCAGGCCAGCCGGGACCACGATCTTGGTGCCCAGGCGGCGGGCGAAAACCGGAGCGGCCGGCGCGGCCGTACCGACGCCGAGGGCGAAGGGGAGCGTGCGCAGACCGGCCGACAGGGGGCTATAGCCGTGGACGAGCTGGAAGTACTGGGTGATCAAGAAGATGAAGCCGAACAGGCCGAAGAACGCGACGGTGATCGAGAAGCTGGCGGCGCTGAAGCGGATGTTGCGGAACAAGGTGATGTCGAGCATCGGCTCGCCGACCCGGCGCTCCCAGACCGCGAAGACCGCCAGCAGGGCGACGCCCGCGCCGTAGCCGGCCATGGTGACCGGGGCCAGCCAGCCACGGGCCGGCGCCTCGATCGTCGTGTAGACGACTGCCGCCACCCCGGTGATCGACAGGACGAAGCCGACCAGATCCAGCCGCGGGGCTGCGGGGTCGCGGCTGGTCGGCACGAGCCACGCGCCGAGCGCCAGGGCCAGCACGGCGATGGGGATGGTCGCGAAGAAGACCGAACTCCAGGAGAAGTGCTCGAGCAGCAGGCCGCCGGTGATCGGGCCGAGCGCCACGCCGAGGCCGGTGATCCCGGTCCACACGCCGACCGCCGCTGCTCTCTCCTTGGCGTCGGTGAAGGTGTTGGTGAGGATGGCCAAAGTTGCCGGGAAGATCAGGGCCGCGGCCGCGCCCATCAGGCAGCGGGCCACGATCAGCACGTGCGTGCTGCCAGAAAGCCCGGCAAAGGCCGAGAACCCGGCGAAGGCCACCAGCCCGACCTGCAGGGCGCCCTTACGCCCGTACCGGTCGCCCAGGCTCCCCCCCACCAGCAGCAGCGACGCGAAGACGAGCGAGTAAGCATCGACGATCCACTGCAGGTCGCTGGTCGTCGCGTGGAGCTGCCTGCTGATCGAGGGCAGGGCGACGTTGACAATCGTGTTGTCGACGAGCGCGAGGAAAACGCTCAGGCACAGCACGGCGAGTATCGCCCACCGCCGGGCATGCACCCGGTCAGCGCCGGCTGGCGTTGCCCGTCCTCGCAACCAGGCCCCCGGCCGGCCGCTCCGGCCAGGGACGACCACAGGGGACGCGTTCAAACCGGACATCACGTGCGCCCTTCAACAAGCCCGTAGGTGAAGTAGATGCGGCTGGCCGTGACGGCGGCATACGGCAGGTCGGCCCGGGAAACGGGGCGGCCGGCCTGGTCGTCATGGGTGACGCGGATCTGCGTTGCGGCGAGGACGCCGAGGGCCGCCCCTGCCGCCAGCCCGGCGATCTCCAGGAGCAGGCCGCGTCCGGAGGAAGCGGCTCCCTTGAAGAAGAACGGGATGATGATGGCCGCGGCGATGACCGGGCGTAGCAACCGATTCGGGGTGATCTTGCGGCGGCCGAGGTCGGCGGCCAGCACCAGGGCCAGGATGACGAGGTTGAGAATCCAGACGCTCACGTCAGCAAGTCTTGGACTGCACCGGCCGGCGCGGCTAGTGCGGCGGGCACGAGGTCGGCGTGGTGTTTGCACTGAGGGTGGGTGCAGAGTGCATGCCGGCGCCCGGGAGTGCCCGCTGGCTGGCTTGCCGGGCAGATCGGAGCGGGTCATAGTGGTGCGCATGACCGGGACCAGCGCAGCCGCCGGGACAGGCGGCAACGCATCCCGCCGGGCGAGCGCGATCACCGTCGCGGTCCTGTGCGCCCTGCTGGTCGCGAAGCTGGCTGGCGCCTTCGCCTCGGACCAAGGTGGCCAGGCGCCATTCATCGTGGCGTTATTCGTCCTGCCGTTGTTGTATGCCGTCCCCGGCACCCGGCCGCTGCTGGGCCGCTACACCTGGCAGTTGCTGGCCGTGCAGGGCGTGCTGACCTTTGTTCCGTTCGCCCTCTTCGGCGGGCAGTGGGCGCAGGGCGTGGCGGGCCTGCTGGCTGGTCTGGTGCTGCTGACGCTTCCGGGGCGGCTGTCGTGGCCGCTGGCTGGCTTGCTGCTGGTGGCCGATGTCGCGGTACGGGCGGGCCTCGTCGGCCTGCCCTGGGCGCCCGCCTGGTCGGGAGCCCTGTGGGTGGTCGTCGTTTTCGTGGACGACGGCCTGGTTCTTTTCGGGCTGGTCCGGCTGTCCGATCTTGTCGCGGAGCTGCAGTCAGCGCGCGGGCGGTTCGCCGATCTTGCGGTCGCCAGCGAGCGCCTGCAGGCCGCCGAGCACCTGCAGGCCGCGGTTGGCGAGCGCCTGGCCGGCGTCGCGGCGATGACAGCGGCGGCACAGCAGGCCTGGCCGGGTAACCCGGCGGGGGCGCGGGCGCAGACGGAGGCGGCGGGCGTGGCCGCCAGGGACGCGGTCGCGCGGGCCCGGGCGGTGACCGCGGACCGCCGCACGACACCCGGCCCAGAGCCACTGGCTGCGGCGACCGGAGCGGACATCGCCCCGCGGTTGGCGTGGGCCATCCTGGTCGTGAACTTGTGCGGGTTCGGGTTGGGGACCGCGAATAACATCTATCTCGCGCACCTTGACCCGGGGGACGCCGCCGCGCTGCTCGCCAGCGTTGCCGCATGCGTGGCACTGCAGCTGTATCACTCCCGGCCCGCGCTGGAAGGCCGCCCGCCTCGGGCATGGCCGCTGACGCTGGCCGTTCAGACGGTGCTGGTCTACCTTCCCTTTGTTCTGCTCCGAGGCTATGTCATCAGCCTGGTCGGGTTTGCCGCCGGCTCATTCCTGCTGCTTGTTCCCGGCCGGTGGCGGTGGGCCGGGTACGCGGCAGTGGTGGCCAGCTGGTCAGCGTTATATGCCACGGTGCCTCAGACCGGCCAGCCGCCGCAACAAGGATGGGCCGACGTACTGTACGTCACGGCAGTCACCGCGGGAGTCGGCCTGATGGTGTACGGGCTGTCCTGGCTGGCCGGGACGGCGCGCCAGCTGGAGGCGCTGCGTGGTGAGCTGGCCAGGATGGCGGTGCTGGCCGAACGGCTGCGCGTGGCGCGGGACGTCCACGACCTGCTCGGCCTGGGCCTGTCCGCGATCGCGCTGAAGGCCGATCTGATCGGGCGGCTGATCGGCCGGGACGACGCCCGGGCAGCAGCCGAGATCGCGGAGATGGGGCGGATCTGCGCCCATGCTCGCGCGGACATCCGGCTGGTCACCGAAGCTGGCGGGGATATGCCGCTGGATGCCGAGCTTGCCGCCGCCCGGGAGATCCTTGCCTCAGCGGGCGTGAACGTCCGCGCCGATATCGGCACCGGGCCGCTGCCGACCGTGGCGGACGCGGTGCTGGCGCCGGTGCTGCGCGAGGCAGTGACCAACATCCTGCGCCATTCCGCCGCGACCGCCTGCACGATCGAGGCGACGACCGCAGACGGCGCGCTGCGGCTGCATGTCAGCAACGACGGCGTGCCCGACCAGGCAGCCGCCGGCGACTACGCAGCCTGGCGGGCCGCCGACGGTGGTACCGGCAGCGGCCTGGCTAATCTGACCGCCCGGGTGCGCACTGCGGGCGGGCGGCTGACCGTCAGCCAGGCCGGCGGCCGGTTCGACCTCAGCGCGGAGATCCCGCTGCCCCGTCCTCCCGGCCCTGGCCCGGCTGCCGAGCTTGCCCCAGGTCCCCCTCCGGCTGGCACGCCGGGCCGGCCAGCCGCGAGTCGACGACCTGTTCGCCCCGGGCCACCGCCCGCACCGCGCCGATAAGCTCGTTCGCCGGCTTGTCCTTGAGCAGGAACCCGCACGCCCCAGCGCGCATGGCCGCGCCCAGGTGACCGGAGAAGTCCAGCCCGGTCAAGATCAGCACCCGGCAGCCGGGCAGCCAGACGGCCAGCTCAGCCGCGGCGGTCAGCCCGTCGGTGCCGGGCAAGCCGATGTCCAGCAGCGCCACGTCCGGGCGGTGCTCCAGCGCGGCGGGCACGATCTGGTCACCGGACGCCACCGCGACGGCCACCTCGATGTCCGACTCCAGGCCCAGCAGCGCAACCAGCGTGTCCCGCGCCACGCGGACGTCCTCGGCGACCAGGACGCGGATCACCGGGCGCCCCGCACCGCCCCGCGTCCGGGCCGGGCGCGACGGGCAGGTGACGCCGTATTCTGCATGCCGCCCATGTCCCCAGTTTCGGCCGCCGGGCAGCCGTCGCGTAACGTGCACCCGGCACGACACCCGCATGCAGACTGCACCACGCCGGCCATGCAGTCTGCACATGTGCTGTCCAGAGCCCCTCATGGCCAGCCGACGGCAGCCGCGGCGCCGGTCACATCCAGCCGGCCTCCGCGGCGATCCGCACCGCGTCCACCCGGTTGCGCGCGCCGAGCTTGGTGACCGCCGAGGCCAGGTAGTTACGCACCGTGCCATATGACAGGTGCAGCGCAGCAGCGATCTCGGCCGGCCCGGACCCTGCCGCGAACTGCCTCAGCACGTCAGCCTCGCGCAGTGACAGCGGATTCTCGGCAACCTCCAGCGCCCTCAGGGCCAGTTGCGGGTCGATTACCCGCTCGCCTGCGGCGACCCGCCGGACCGCATCCACCAGCTCCCCGGACGGCGTGTCTTTAGGCAGGAAGCCCGAGACGTGCGCCGCCAGCGCCCGGCGCAGTTCCCCGGGCCTGCTCAGCACCGTCAAGATCAGCACGCTGCACTGCGGGCATTGCTCATGCAGCACCGCCGCGGCGGTCAGCCCGTCAGCGCCGGGCAGGTCAATATCCACCACCGCCACATCCGGGCGGTCCGCCACCACCGCCGGCACGATCGCCTGGCCATCTGCCACCTGGGCGACCACGTCGATGTCGTCTTCCAGATTCAGCACCGCTACCAGCGTGTCACGCAGAATCCGCATGTCCTCAGCCACCAGAACGCGGATCACATTCCCTCCCGAGCCGGGCGGACGGCGCGCAGCCACCGAGTGCAGACCCTATCGCAGCACCCATCACACGCCCTTAGCACGATGCTCGGGGCAGGGGGCCAAAGCCGCCAGCCCGGCACACTCGATCTCCTCGGCGGTCATGCCTGCCTGCCCGGCGAGTTCGGCGACGGTGAGACCCAGGGCGTGGCGCTGGTCATAGGCGGCCTTGCCGAAGGCCAGGGCCTCGCGGATGGCGATCCGCTCCGGATCCTCGCCCTGCTCCTGCGGACGGATCCAGCGGGTGTGGTAGCCGGTCATCACACCTGCCTCTCGCAGGTCTCAACTGCTGGCCCGCGATGGTCGCGCTCGCACGCCTTCTGCGCGCGGGGTGCGCGCCCAGCTGGTGCCTCGGGTGGGCATAGCACAGCCTCTGCCGCCGCCCGGATCCCACGCGGACGTGAAAGGAGATCGAACGCTAACTCGTAGTAACGTCGGCCGCGGGCCCCGTCGCCAAGCGGGGTGTGAGATCTCAGCCAGCGGAGGTGCCCGGATGGCCGAGCTCCCGTCGCCCCCAGAGGGAATTGTGCTGACCCACTTCATCGTCTCGGACGATGTCGAGCGCTCTCGGCGCTTCTACACCGAAGTACTCGGTGGCAGGGTGGCCTTCCCCGGGGATCCAGTCAATGTTGCGCTAGCCAACAGCTGGATCGTCATCAATGTCGGCGGAGGCCCGACCGACGACAAGCCGACGGTCATCCTGGAGACGCCACGCGATCCCGACCGGGTCAGCAGCTTCCTCAATATCCGGGTTAAAGACATCGAGGCCGTGTACGCCGAATGGAGCGCCCGGGGTGCTCAATTCCTGACGCCGCCGAAACAGCACCAGTACGAGAAGCGTTGCTACATCCGCGATCCCGACGGTCATCTGATCGAGGTGGGGCAAACCACGGACCCGGAGGGTGACTGGTCGCCCGCTCACTGGCCGTCGAGTACGCCCGCCGAGGAGTCCGAGTGAATGCCGGGATTGGCCCATCGCTCGTGCTTCGCGGCGGAACCAGCTGACCAGGGACCGGGCCAGGGCCCATCGCGTGCGCATGTGCGCGATACCACCACCACCGACATGCTCGGCAGCGCCGCCGCGCTGGACAGCGCCGTGCCCGCGCTGCCCGCCCACGACCTGGATATGTTGGCGGGCGTGACCGCCGGGCTCATCGAAAGCTGGCTCACCACCGGGCGGGAACGCCAGCTGGCCCGCTACGAGCTGTCGCTAGAGGCGACCCGCCGTCCCGAGCTCCGGCAGACCCTGGTGACCAACGGCGCCGCGATCAGGGCCGTGGTCGCTGACCTCTTCGCCGCCGCGGGTGTCCGTGAACCCCACCAGCGGCAACCCTGGCTGGGGTGATCCGCCGCTGGAGGACGAGGTGCGGAGGACAGGCGAGGGCTGGGGACTGGTCAGCGACCCCGGCAGCTTGTTCGGCCCGACGATCGTGCGGTGGTACCCGGCTGTTCAGTGGTTCGACGGGGACGGCTTCGCCGATCTCCTCCGCACCACGTCGCTATGCCGGCGGCTTGACAGCGACGTCCGCGAGCCCTTGCTAAACGCGATCGCCGAGCGCATCCGCACGCGGATGGGCGACCGGGCAGCACGCCGCTACCTGAGCGTCCTTCGTATACTCGTAAGATCCGCGCTCAGCCGGGTAGCTGAAGGCCCGCACCGGTGACCTGACCTGCCAGGTCAGAAACGGGACTCGGCCGGGCGCTCCGGCCAGCCACCGCCTGCTGGAGCCGCTGCCCGGCATCCGGTTTATGCGCCCGCGGTATGGCCCTCGGCCACGATATCCGCGGCCTGCTCCCCTGCAGTCTCGTGGTTCAACCCGGACCATGAGTTAGGTTGCAGGACGACATGACGGAGATAGCTGATCTGCCAGCCGTTGCCGGGGCGGCTGCTGCCGCCCTGGCGGGCTATGCCGATCTGGACTGGCAGCAGGTGCCAGCTGCCGGCCTGCAGTGGAGTTGCTGGCAGACCGCGTTGCACATGGTTGATTGTCTTTACTTCTACGCGATGCAGGTCGTCTACGGCCAGCCGGACGGATACCTGTGCACCGAGCTTGCCCTCGACGGCAGCGCCTCGCCGCCGCGGCTGCTGGCCGCGCTGAGCGCGGATGCCGAGCTGCTGCACCGCATCGCACGGTCCGCTGACCCGGACCTGCGCGCGCATCACAACTATGGTGTCTCGGACGCAGCGGAGTTCGCCGCGATGGGCGTCGTCCGGCGGCGGAATACACCCAATAAGCGGGAGGGCCAGGTCAGCGACCTTCGGTGTACTCGCTGCGGTCCAGCTGCACGAGGTTGGCGTAGTCGCTGCCCGCTGGCTCTGCGACGTCGGTGTACTGGCTGCCGTCCAGCCGCACGACGCGGAAGCTGCCCGCAGAGAGCAGCTTGCGCAGGTGCCGCATCCCGCTCATGCCCGCGAGCGCGACAGCTCCGGCGGCGGCGAGGACCGAGCCGCCGAACAGCGCGAGCCCGCCGGCGACGTATCCCAGCATCATCATGACCACGGCGGCCAGCAGGGCCACCGGCACGGCCGCCACCAGCAGCAGCGCGAGCAGCGTTACGGCGATCATGGCCCTGGCCGGCCTGTCCTTCGTCCGCTCCGCGTACCAACCGGTCATCATGCTCACCTCTCAAGGCCCGGAGCCGTCCAGGGCCCAAGCCTCACGATATGTCGCGTCTAGTATTCTCAACGCGCCTTTCGATCAGAATCATCCCGCAACCGTCCGGCGCGCTGACCGCGGTGACGCGGCCTAGGACGCGAACCCGTTGAACTCGCGGCCGCGCTCTCGCGCCGACCGGGCCAGCGGCCGACCGGAACGGCTCAGCGCCGCGATCGCGCCCTGGTAGCCGGCCGCCAGGAGCAGCGCCCCGGGCAGCACGCCGCCCATGGTGGCGACCACGGCGCTGGAGGCGCCCAGGCCCGCGGCGGCCAGCCCGGCCAGGCCGCACACGGCGATGGCCGCGCCGAGCCAGCGGAACAAGGACACCCGCCAGAGCGCGGCCAGGGCGAAGAAATGCACCCCGACCACGACCGAGACCCAGGCCACCACGGCGCGGGGCCGGTCGAGCGGGCCGTTCAGCAGGGCGATGCCGGCCGCGATGGCGGCCACCTCGGCTGCGAACACCAGCCAGTACCAGGGCCCGAAGCCGCCGCGTGCCGCGCCGCGGGCCGGAGCGCCCGGCTCCCGCCTGGCCGCGAGCAGCGCCACCAGCCCGGCGAACGCCACCCCGCCCGCGATCCTCAGGGCTGCCGCGGCCGGCCCGGCCAGGGCGCCGGCGTTCACCTCCACGTAGATCAGCCCGAACCCGCCGCCGATCAGCGAGCCGAGCCGCTGCCCGGGCTCAGTAGCACCCGGGCCAGGGTCTGCCGCCGCATGCTCCATGCGACTTACTATACGCTATTCGTTAGAGTCTACTAAGATGAATTTGACGAGCACGATATTGACAAGCCATGAGCCTGGAGCAGGGAGGAGCGCGGTGGGGACCGACGTTCACGGTGAGCGGCGCTACCGGTCACCGCTGCGGCAGGAACGCGCCGCCGATACCCGCCGCCGGATCGCCACCGTGGCCCTGGATCTGTTCGCCGAACACGGATTCGGCGGCACCGCGGTCACGGCCATCGCGGAGCGCGCCGGGGTATCGGCGCAGACCGTGTATGCGACCTTCGGCTCCAAGGGGGCGCTCCTGCGCGCGCTACTGGACCAGATGGAGGAGAAAGCCGACGCGGCCCGCTGGCGGGAGCGCATCGCCGCCGACCCCGATCCCCGGGGCAAGCTGACCGCGTTCGCCCAGTGGAGCGCGGGCCTGTTCGCCAGCAGCAAGGCGGTCATCAGCGCCGCGCAGGGCGCCAACGACCCGGCCATACTGGAGTTGCGGGCGGAGGCCGACGGTCACCGCCGGGCAGCGCTGGACGCCCTGGTGGGCACGCTGCAGGCCAGCGGCGCGCTGCGGGCCGGGCTAAGCCACCGCCGGGCCGTGGACCGGGCCTGGATCCTGACCGGGGTGGAGCCCTACTTCGGGGCCACCGGAGGCTGCGGCTGGTCCGACACCGCCTACGCCAAATGGCTGGCCGACCTGCTGGTTAGCCAGTTGCTCGGGCCGGGGCGATGACTCCGGCCAGCCCGGGTTGGTGATGAAACTGTGCTGCGAATGTTAGCGGCGCTAATGAAATTGAGGGAGCCAAGCAGACGGGCGGGAGCAGGCAGCAAACGAGGTCAGGGAAGCTCACGGCGCAGGAGCCAGCGGGGTTTGCCGCCGCGTCGTCCGGTGGTCTGGCCGACGCGGCTGAATCCGTGCGCCTCGAACAGCGGGACGGTACCCACGTAACCGCTGTTCTGGTCGGCGCGCTCGCTGCCAGGGTCGACCGGGTAGCCTTCCAGCACGGTCGCGCCCATCGCCTGCGCATGCCCGACCGCGCCCTCCAGCAGCTCGTGCATGAGGCCGCGGCGCCGGAAGCCCGGCCGCACCACGAAGCACACCACCGACCACGCATCCTCGTCCTGGACGTGCGGGATCGTCCGGGAGTTGACCAGGGCGCGGTAGGTGGACTTCGGCGCGACCGAGCACCAGCCGGCCGTCTTGCCGTCGACGTACGCCAGCACCCCCGGGCCCGGTTCGCTGGCGCACAGCGTGCGCATGTGCGCGATACGGCCGGGCATGTCGAGGCTGGAATTGCGGTACGCCATGCAGACGCATCCGCCTCCGCCCGGCTTGCGCGGCACCATAGACGACGCGAAGTCATCCCATCGCCCGGTCGCCGGCCAGACCTGAACTCCCATCTGCCGAGGATAGGCCCGAGTTGGGCCAACTTGGTGCGCACTGGCGCGGCATCCTTGGCGGGAAGCTGTGCGGCGGTGAGTGCCCGGCGCCTCAACGTTCCTGTCAGGCTGCTGTGGTCACCTTGGCGTTCGTCGCGACGGCTGGTTCTAGTCGGTGAGGTCTTCCTGGAAGTGCTGAAGGAGCCAGTCGTGGATCTCGCCGGTCCGGCCGATCATGGTCAGATGGCCGTCGCGGTCGCTGATATCAGCCTCCGCACCAGGGATGCTGGCGGCCAGCCACTGGCCGTGCTGCACGGGAACAAACCGGTCCTGGCGGCCGTGCCAGATCTTGACCGGCACCTGGATGTCGCGGAGATCAAACCCCCAGCTAGTCAGGTGCGCCGCTCCGTCATCCCACCAGCCCTGGTCTCCAGCGGAGAGCGCGATCTTGTGGGTCTCGGTGAGCCATCGGGCCAGGTCCCCGGTCAGGACCTCGGCGTCGGCGGGCGAGAGGAGGCTCTTGAGCTGTTCAGCGAACTGCTCCGGCGTGGCCGCGAGAATCTCCTCCCTGGCCTCGCGCAGATCGCGGCGAGATGCCTCCGGGTCGGAGAAGAACAACTTAAAGCCCTCAACGTTGGACTCGCCCATCCCGGCGAAATAGTCGAAGCCCTCGATACCGTAGGGCGCAAGCGACGCCACCGCCGCGACCGCGACCGCCACGTCTGGCAGCAAGGCCGCGCACCCCAAGGCGTACGGGCCGCCCCCGGATATGCCCCAGATGCCGATCCGGTCGCGCCCGAGCGCCTCGGCGATGGCCCGGACATCCTGTGCTCCCGACGCCACGGTGTAACCGGGATTCGCGGTCGAGCGGCCGTAGCCAGGGCGGTCATAGCCGATCAGCCGGATGCCCTTCTTCTCGGCGTCGGCGATCCACCCGCCGTACAGGTGCCGTGACATCGGCTCGCCAGTGCAGACCAGGATCGGCTTTCCATCAGGTTCACCGGCCATCTCCACGCACAGTTCACGCCCGCTGCCGACCGATATGGTCCTGGTCTCGACCCCGCTGGACACTGATGGCCCTCCCTCTCCGGATCAGGCTGGGAGCCAGCCGTAGCCGGCGCCGTGGATGCCGCTGGTCATGACACGCGATTGTCGGGTGCCGGCGTCCGATGGCGCCAGCGGTTTTCCGCGCCTTCGCGTGTGGCCCGGCGCAATCTTGCCGACCTCGGTAGCTCCAGATCTCTCCTGTGCCTGTCCCGTGAAGACGCAGGCGACCGAATACACCGGGACCTTTGTCTAACCCGAGTCGGTGCCAATAGATCAACTACCGTTGCCCATGCCGAAGGAGTCGTGGACCACCCGATGATCTCGCACCGGTGGCAGCCGCTTCGGCCCCGGCTCCAGCCGCACAGGCCAGCTGAACGAACTATCCTCGGCCGGGCCAGCCGTCGTCGGCCGCAGGCGCAGATTAGGCTGGGCCGCATGTCTGCAGACCCGGCCATCGAGTTCCCCGGCGAGTCAGCTGAGTACCGGCTCGCGCGCAACCGGCTGCTGGAGGCGGAGACCGAGCTGCGGCGGACGATCGAGCGAGTCGCCGCGCAGCGCCGGGCGCTCCCGCCGGGCGGCGCTGTCCCGGACGATTACCGCTTCGAGGCGGCGGCCAGCGGGGGCGGCGAGGTGAGGTTCTCGGAGCTGTTTGCGCCGGGCAAGGACACGCTGGTCGTCTACAGCTTCATGTTCCCGCGCTGGTCGGGCGATACCAGACCGGGTCCCGCCGAGGGCGGGACGGCCCGGCTGCCGCTCGCTGAGACACCGTGCCCATCGTGTACCTCGATTCTCGACTCGCTCGATGGCGCTGCTCCTCACCTCGCTCACTGGCTCAGCCTCGTCGTGGTCGCGAAGTCAGATCCGGCTCGGATCCGCGATTTCGCGCGGGAACGCGGCTGGCGCCAGCTGCGGCTGCTGTCCTCGCGGAACAACAGCTACAACCGTGACTACCACGCGGAAATGCCGGAGGGCGAGCAGAACCCGGTCCTGAATGTGTTCACGCGCGACGGTGACGGGGTTCGCCACCGGTGGGCCACCGAGCTGATGTTCGCGCCCCGGGACGAAGGCGAAGAGCCGCGCCACGTCGACTCGATCTGGCCGATCTGGAATGTCCTCGACCTGACGCCGGGCGGCCGCGGAAGCGACCCGGACTTTCCCGCGATGCAATACCGGTAGCCGCTCAGGGCCCGGAGCGGTAGTCGAAGTCGGTGGTGAAGGCGGCGTGGCGGCGTCCTTTCACCTCCCAGCGCAGCGCCGGGTCGGTTGATCGCAGCGCGTCGGCATGCAGTTCGGTGCCGGGGTGGTCGTTGCCGGGGATGCCGCACCGGACGTCGCCTGGCTCGGAGGCGTACCCTTCGGCCTCGGCCGTCAGGTAGCCGACGACGCCGATGCGCTTGCGGGGCGCGGCGTGCTCCAGGGTTATCCGGGCCGGCCGCACGATGTGGACTTCGCCGATGGCCGGGCCGTACTGCCGGGCGACGGTTCCGCCGGCCCGGCCGAGGAAGATGTCGGCGATCGCGGCCCGCTGGCCGGCGGCGGCGCCTTGGTCGACGTAGAGCACGACCTCCCAGCGGGTGCTCGGCCGTACCCGGTCGAGGTAGCGGATGGACATTACGGTCCGCAGGCCGGATAGGTCGAGGCCGTCGGCGTGGCCGTGGTGGATGTGCCACGACAGGGCGCCGAAGCATTCCCCGAAGCTGGAGGGTCCGCCGGGGCGGCCGCCTACGCTGCGGCACGGGCAGATCGCCTCGCAGTTGCATGCCTCGAAGTAGGAGCCCCGGACGTGCCAATCCGCCACCGGGCCCGGCGCTGATACGGTCATCACATGCCTCCGTTCCCGCCGGTGCCGGCGGTGTAGTGCAGGCCGGGTGCGAGGCCCGGCTGGAAAATAACTGCGATCCCGAGGGCGAGCGCGGCGATGCCCAGGGCACGGCTGAAGCGGGCGCCCCGGGCCCAGGTCTTCTCGGCGAGGACGGCCCCGGCCAGGACCACCATGGCGATCACGTTCATCAGCCCGAAGGCAACCAGGACGGCCATCAGGCCCCAGCAGCAGGCCAGGCAGAATGTGCCGTGGTAGAGCCCGGCCCGCAGGTCGCGGGTTCGCCCGCGGTAGGCGCCGAGCCTGAGCATGAATCCGAGCGGCGTGCGGCAGCGGGCCAGGCACCGGTCCTTCACCGGGGTGAGCTGGTAGGCGCCGCAGGCGGCGAAGATAGTCACCGCCAGCACGGTTGCCGCGGTGGGGTGGCCCGCAGCGAGATGGCCGCCGAGCCACGCCAGCCCGTAGGCGGGCAGGGCCGCCAGGGTCCACACGATCAGGTAGCCGGAAGCGAACGCGCCCAGCCGGGAGCCCCGGCCGCCGGTGAAGGTGCGCGTGTACAGCGATGCGAACGGCGCCGCCGAGGGCAGCATCATCGCGGCCATCATCAGCGCCCAGATGGCGGCGAATGAACCGGCACCCAGGCCCATAGTCCCGGGCATCGAGCCCATATCGCGGGCCAGCAGCACCACGCCGGCCCATGCTCCGGCGGCTGCGATCAGCAGCAGCGACGCCGGCCGCGTCAGGTGCCGCAGACTGGGCGCCGCCGGGCTGGCCGCCTCAGCTGATCCGCCCGGGCGGCCTCGCGCGTCCGCCTGACCCGTCGCCGGGCCGGTCCTCGCGTCGCTGTTCATGTCGCCTGCTCTCACTGGTTGCCGGGAAGGATGATGGCCTGAACCGCGCCGTCCGGCCGGCTCCGGCCCGGATCCGAGCCGACGGACGGGAATCAGCGCGGCCGCACCGTTCTACATGAGCTGCAGGGTCTGGCCGGGATGCAGCTTCAGGTCACGTTCTTCCCGGCCTATGGGCCGGGCTCGCTGGCGGGCTGGATGTTCTGGTTGACGTGGAAGGCGTTGTCGGGGTCGTAGCGGTTCTTGACCTGGGCGAGCCGGTCGTAGTTGCCGCGGTAGGACGCTTTGATCCGGTCCTGGCCCTCGTTCATCATGAAGTTGATGTACGCGCCTCCGGCTGAGGTCGGGTGCAGTTCCTGCCAGTAGTCGCGGGCCCATTGCGAGATAAGCCCGGCGCTGGCGGGGTCGGGGTCGACGCCCGCGATAATGCCGGCCCAGCCGCCGTCCCGGTAGGCGAACGCGGTCGCGCCGGCTGGCACCCGGCTGGCCGCGCCGTCGATCGGGTACATGTGCATGGTCGAGTGGCCGGTCGGCAGCTGCGCGCCGTACTTGACGTGCACGTCGATCGCCGCGTCGGAGATCTCGTTGAAGAAGTCGGTCCGCCAGTACCACCGCAGCCCGGCCGGGTAGAGGCCGTCGAACGCGCTCTGCAGCACGCTGAACGGCATCGGCTGCAGGCCGGCCAGCAGCGGCGAGCCGTAGGTCTTGACCCGATCGAGCACCTCGTCGGCCCGGTCATGCGAGCCGGTGTAGCACCAGACGATCGCGCACGCCTTGCGGCCCCATAGCGCCTCCGGGAACGGCGGCGCGGGCGGAATGGTGATCAGCCCGATCCAGCCGCTCAGCTCCTCGGGCAACGACGGATGCAGCTCCCGGTACCAGCGCATCACCGAGGGGGTATCGGCGAGGTCGTACAGGACCGGGCCGCCGATGATCGTGCCGTGATCGCCGATGTCGTGACAGCGGAAGGTGAACGAGGTGACGACGCCGAAGTTACCGCCGCCGCCGCGCAGCGCCCAGAACAGGTCGGGGTGGGAGTGCTCGCTGGCGGTGACGAACGACCCGTCGGCTAGCACCACGTCGGCGGCGAGCAGGTTGTCGACCGTCAGGCCGAACCGGCGGGACAGGTAGCCGATGCCGCCGCCCAGGGTCAGGCCGGCCACGCCGGTGGAGGCGAGGAAGCCGGACGGGGTAGCCATGCCGAATGCCACGGTGGCGTGGTCGACGTCGCCCCAGGTGCAGCCGGCGTCAGCACGGACGGTGTGGTTGTCCGGGTCGACTGTGGTGCTGCGCAGCTGCGACAGGTCGATGACCAGGGCGTCGTCCGCTATCCCGAGCCCGGCCGCGCTGTGGCCGCCGCCGCGGACGGCGATCTCGGCGCCGTGGCGGCGCGCGAACTGGACGCAGCTGATGACGTCGGCGGTGTCCCGGCAGCGCGCGATCGCAGCCGGATGCTTGTCGATCATGCCGTTGTACACGGCACGAGCCTCGTCGTAACCCGGATCTCCCGGCACGATCAGGTCACCGCGCACGGCGGCGGCCAGCTCTCGGTACTGCATGGCGCCGACGTCGGCTGTTGTCGTGGTCACTGGATTCCCCTCGATGCGTATAGAGATAGCACGATCGTTCGCACTAAGTTCGAACAGTACGATCGATCGTGCTATCTTGTCAACATGACGAGCGGCACCATGAATCAGCGCGGTCGTGCGCAGCGGCGGCCCCGCGCGGATGGGGAACGCACCCGCAGCGCGATCCTGCGCGCGGCCGCCTCGCTGGCCACCGTCGACGGCCTGGAGGGCCTGTCGATCGGGAACCTGGCCGCGGCGATCGGCATGAGCAAGAGCGGCCTGTACGCGCACTTCGGCTCCAAGCAGGAACTCCAGCTGGCCACCGTGGAGGAGGCCGGCCGGATCCTCGCCGACGAAGTCGTGCGGCCCGCGCTGGCGGCTCCCCCCGGCCTGGCCCAGCTCGTCGCGGTCTGCGAGGCGTTCTTCGACTACCTGCGGCGCCGCGTCTTCCCCGGTGGCTGCTTCTTCGTTGCCGCGGCGCTGGAGATGGGCACCCGCCCCGGGCCGGTCAAGGAACGGGTCGCCGCTTTGCAGTCCGAGTTCGTCGCGCTGGTCCGGGGATTCGCGGCCACCGCTCTTGAGCAGCAGGAGCTTCCCGCCGGTGAGGACCCTGACCGGCTCGCCTTCGAGCTGTACGGGACGATGCTGGCCGCTGACACCAACTTCGTCCTGCACGACGACCCCGGGATCCTGAACCTGGCCCGGCAGATCGTCCGCCAGCGGCTAGGACTCGGCAGCGGCGGAAACGCCCGAGAAAGCTGAGGTCGCGGCCCAGGCACTGGGTAACACGCCGTGGATCAATCGCGGCAAGGCCGGCAAGCGCCAGGGACACGCGCCGGCCGTCGATCAGGCCCGCCCGGTGCGGTAGAGCTGCCGCGCCGGGCTGTCGTCACCCAGATTGTTGCGGACTATGCCGCCGAACGTGACGTCGTGCTGGTGTTCCTGGTTAAGAAGAACCTGGCCGGGATCATATCGTCACGGTCTCTCCCAGCTCCCCGGGTCCGGAGCGCTACCGGCTTGTTCGGTGCCGTGCTTGACTGTGCGTGGGGGGGTTGGGTAGTGATCGACTATCGGCTTCTCGGCCCGCTTGAGGTCGGGGCCAACGGGCGCGCCGTCGAGATCGGCGGTCCCAGGCAGCGGATGCTGCTGGCGATGCTCTTGCTCCGGCCCAATCAGGCCGTGCCCCGCGATGTTCTGGTTGACCAGCTCTGGGGCGAGCGTCCTCCGGCGGGTGCGCAGCACACCCTGGAGGTTTACATCTCGCGGCTGCGCAAGACGCTTGAGGAAGCCACCGGGTGCCGGCTGGTGGTGACCCGGCCAGGCGCGTATCTGCTGCGGGTCGAGGGCGACCAGGTCGACGTGAACCTGTTCGAGCGCCTGGCCGGAGACGGGCGGCAAGCGCTGGCCGCGAACGCGCCCGCTGAGGCGGCCGCGGATTTCCGCCGGGCGCTGGCCCTATGGCACGGCGCAGCGCTGGCCGACCTCAGCTATCAGCCGTTCGCGCAAGCCGAGATCGCGCGGCTGGAGGACCTGCGGGCCGACGTCATCGAGGACCGGATCGAAGCCGACCTCGCGCTTGGCCGCCACGCCGGCGTTGTCGGCGAGCTTAAGTCGCTGGTTGCCGCGTGCCCGCTGCGTGAGCGGCGGCAAGAGCAGCTGATGGTGGCGCTGTACCGGTGCGGGCGGCAGCCAGAAGCACTGGCCGCCTACCAGTCAGCCCGCCACGCCATGGTGGAGGAACTCGGCATCGAGCCGAGCCCGGCGCTGCAGCGTGTCGAGCGGGCGATCCTGGCGCAGGACGCCTGGCTTGACCCTCCGCCCCGCGCGGTACCGCCCGGTGCGCGCGCCCAGGCTGATGGCGGAGAGCGCTCGCTGGCCGGGGCGGCCCGCCGCAGGCGGCTGCCGGCCGTGGCCGGAACCACCCTCGCGGTTACGCTGGCGCTGCTCATTACCGGCTCGTCCAGAGGTGCCGGCGGGTCTGCGCCCGTCACCGCCGGGCCTAATACCGTCGGCGTCATCGATAGCAGCCGGAACGCCCTGAGCGCGGTGGTGACCGGCACCGGAAGGCCGGGCGGGGTCTCCTACGCGGCGCATGCCATCTGGATCACCGACAGTGCCGACGACCTGTTGCTGCGGGTCGACTCGGCACAGCAGGTCATTGATCGCATCCCGGTCGGACGCGGAGCTGCCGGAGTGACGGCCGGGGACGGCGAGATCTGGGTCGCCAACGAGCTCGACGGCACCGTCTCCGAGGTCAACCCGGGCGCGGGAACGGTCGTGGCGACGATCCGCGTGGGGAACGGCCCGGACGCGATCGGGTTCGGCGACGGGTCGGTCTGGGTCGGCAACGCGACCGACAGCACGCTGTCCAGGATCGATCCGCTCGGCGGCCGCGTCGTCGCCACCATCCCGCTCGGCAGCGCCCCGGCTGACCTGGCGGCCGGACCAAAGGGGATCTGGGTGACCAGCGCGGACACCGGACGTCTGCTGCACATCGACCCGTCCCGCAACCGTGTTTCCCGCGCGTTCCAGATCGGCGGCTCCCCGGGCGGGGTGGCGGTTGGCGCGGGCAGCGTCTGGGTTGCCGATTCGGGTCACGCGGTGCTGCGAATCGATCCAGCGACTGGCCGTGCGCAGGTGATCAGGGCCGGCGACGCCCCGGCGGGCATCGTCTATGCGGACGGCGCCGCATGGGTCACGGACAGTCCTGGCGGCAGCATCGCCAGGATCGACGCACGGACCGGAGCGATAAGGCTCGTGCACGTGGGCAACGAGCCGGCCGATCTCGCGGTAGCAGGGCACAACATCCTGGCGACGGTGCTCCCGTCGCTGGCCAGCCACCGCGGCGGCACCCTCACGGTCGTCGCGCGGCTCTCGCCACCCGGCCTGTCGGCCGACACGGCAGTCGCGTGGAGCACCTACCTCTGGCAGATCCTCAGCATGACCAACGACGGGCTGGTCGGCTACCGCCGCGTCGGCGATCGCGCCGGTGGCACACCCGTACCCGATCTTGCGACCGCCCTGCCGGTGCCCAGCGACGGCGGCAAGACGTACACGTTCCAGCTCCGCAAGGGCATCAAGTACTCAAACGGCGACCTGGTCAAGCCGGAGGACTTCCGCCGCGCCATCGAGCGGGTCTTCGTCAGCAACCACGGCACCGGTCCCGCATCCTTCTTCTATTCGGGTATCGCCGGCGCCAGCCGCTGCGAACGAGTCCCCCGGCACTGCAGCCTCGCGCCGGGGATCGTCACCAACGACCAGGCGAACACCGTGATTTTCCGGCTCACGGCGCCAGACCCGGAGTTTCTCGACAAGCTCGCCCTGCCATTCGCCGACGCCGTCCCCGCCGGAACGCCTGAGCATGAGATCAGCCCGGCTCAGCTTCCCGCTACCGGCCCGTACATGACCCAGTCGTTCGCGCCACCGAAGAGCTGGATCCTGGTCCGGAACCCGCTGTTCCGCCAGTGGTCGGGCCAGGCGCAACCCGGCGGCTACCCCGGCCGGATCGTCGTGCGGCTCAGCGTCACGCCCGAGGCGGCGGTCAGCGCGGTCGAGCACGGGCACGCCGACGTGCTCCTGACCCCTCCCCCCGCGAGCAGGATCCACGAGCTTGCGACCCGGTATGCCAGCCTGCTGCACACCGGTCCGGTAGCGGCCACATTTGCGCTCTTCCTGAACACGCGTGTGTGGCCGTTCAGCGTCCTCGCGGCGCGCCGCGCCGTCAACTACGCCATCGACAGGAACCGGATGATCGACCTGGCAGGCGGGCCCCTGACCGCGCAGCCCGCCTGCCAGATCCTCCCGCCGGCGACGTCTGGCTATCAGCCCTACTGCCCTTACACAACCAACGCCAGCCCGGGCGGCGGCTGGACGTCGCCCGACCTCGCGCGCGCAGAGCAGCTTGTCCGCGCCTCCGGCACGCGTGGCGCCAAGGTGACGCTGGTGGCCGGCGGCTTCGGCGCCGGCACCCCGGCCGTGCCGGGCGGTCGCTACCTCGTCTCGGTGCTCCGCCAGCTCGGATACCGGGCATCGCTGCGAGTGATCAGCCCGGGAACTTATTACCAGCGGGCAGGCAACTCCCGGGACCACAGCCAGATCGGTGAGTTCGACTGGTATCAGGACTTCCCCGCGCCGTCCGACTTCATAGAACCGCTCTTCGCCTGCCGCTCCTTCCTCCCGGGCAATCCGGCCAACCTCAACGACAGCGAGTTCTGCAATCGGCGGATCGACGCCCAGATGTCGCATGCTCATGCGCTGGAAGCCGGTGATCTTAACGTCGCCGGGGACCTCTGGGCGCGGATTGACCGCGAGCTAGTCGACCAGGCGCCCTGGGTTCCGCTGTACAACCCGCGCGCCCTGGTCGCCCTCTCCGCACGCGTCGGCAACTACCAGTTCGATCCCTACCAGACGCTGCTCATCGACCAGCTCTGGGTTCGCTAGCCACGGGATTCCACGGTCCTGCCGAACTGAGCCGCTCGGCCGGCCTCCGGGCTGGCGTGCAGCCACATCCGGAGTGGCCCGGGGGAGGGTGTGAGGTTCCGGTAGGGCGATGTGAGCTTTTTGTAAGGTCGCGGCGCGAGGATCGGGTGGCAGCATCAAGCCGGCCGGGATGAAGCTCACGGATCCAGAGCCAAGCTTTCCGGGATTTACCGGCGCGCAGCGTCGTCGTGGCGTGGCCCGGCTCCAGCCTCTCGGGCAGCCATGGCCAGGCACCAAGGCTAGGAGCAAGGCATGAAGCTCTGCACACGGCTTCCCCGGGCGATCACGTGCTCCCGGGTCGCCGCGCCGTTTCTGGCGGCCGGCTGCGTGGCCATGGTCCTGTCCGCCGGGGCTGACGCGGCCGCGTCCAGCCCGGCCCGGCTGGACGCCGCGCGCGCGCCATCGCCGGCCTCCGCGGCGGCTGCTCAGGCCGACGGCCGGATCGCGTTCTCCCAGTGGGACCTGATTCCCGGCGGGAACCTGTCGGGTCACTCGAACGTGTACACGATCAACCCGGGCGGCAGCGGGCGGCGCCAGCTCACCCACGTGGGCGCCGCCCATGCGGCGGGCGCGCCGGACTGGTCCCGGGACGGCGCAAAGATCGTCTACGAGAGCAATCAGGGCGGTGATTACCGGATCTGGGTCATGAACGCGGACGGCTCCGGCAAGACGCGCCTCACTGCCGATCCCGGTTTCGCGGACCTGGCGCCCGCCTGGTCTCCGGACGGCACACGCATCCTGTTCAGCCGGTGCGACGATCACCTCGGCTTTATCACAGGCTGCGATGTTGAGGTGATGAACGCTGCGGGCACCGGGATGCGGCGGCTGGCCGGCGGTCGCTGGACCTACGTCCGCGCGGAGTACTCCCCGGACGGGCGGCGCATCGTCGTCGGGGCGGACCGGGGCGGTCTGCTGAGCGCCCTGTGGGTGATGCGCTCCGACGGGACGGGCCTGCACCGGATCACCAGGCCGTCGCTGCAGGCGTTCTGGCCTGGCTGGTCCCCGGACGGCCGCCGCATCGTGTTCACCGACAACTGCTGCCAGTTCGGGAGCAACATCTGGACGGTGCGCCCGAGCGGGAAAGGGCTGCGCAAGCTCACTCACTTCAGCCCGGCACCGCTGCAAGGCGGTTTCGCCAGTTACTCACCGGACGGCCGGCGGATCGTCCTGCAGTACAACGGGAAATGCCCGGCGCGGGGGTTGTGCCGGTACTTCTACGTCATGCACGCCGACGGCTCTGGCCTGCGTGCGGTGCGCACGGGCGTGGCCAACACGTTCCTCACCGACTGGGGGCCGGCCGCCTGACAGTGCCCTGGACCGATGGCCGGGTCGTCGTTATCAAGGAGAACCGACATGAGACGAGCAGTAGCTGCGCTCCGGACGCTGGCGGCGGCCGCCTCGGTCGCGGCGGCGTGCCTGGCGATCCCGGCCGCGCCCGCCATGGCCGCTGGCCGGCCGGCCACCGGCAGGATTGCCTTCTCCGACTTCGTGACCAACCAGATCTACGCGGTGAACCCGGCCGGCACCGGGCTCGCCCAGCTCACCCATGAGCCGAGCGGGATCGCGGCGCAGTGGCCCGACTGGTCGCCGGGCGGGTCCCGCATCCTGTTCGTCCGGTTCAACCTGGCGAATGGCGGGGGCCGGATCTGGATCATGAACGCCGACGGAACCGGCCAGCGCCGGCTTGTTTCCGATGCGCCGGGATATCGCGACTACCAGCCCCGGTACGCCCCTGATGGCAGGCATATCGTGTTCACCCGCTGCTCGCCGGGCGACGGCCTGTGCGCGATCTGGATCATGCGTTCCGACGGCACCCGGCGGCGCCTCGTGGTCCCCTTCATCGAGGCCCCCAACGAGACTAACAATTTCTACCCGGCGATCTCGCCGGATGGCCGCCGCATTGCCTTCACCCGATTCGGGTTCGATGGCATCATCGCGCAAGTCTGGGTGGCCAGCATCAGCGGAAGGCATGCGCGCCCGCTGACCGCTCCGCGGCTGGAGGCATTGTCGCCGAACTGGTCACCGGACGGCAGCCACATCACGTTCACCAGCAATTCCGACCGGCCGCAGGCCAGCATCTATGTCATGCGGGCCGACGGCACCGGAGTCACCAGGCTCGCCACGTCGAAATGGCCGACCAACAACTTCGGCTCCGCGTACGCGCCTGGCGGGGGCCGGATCGCGTTCTCGAGCGACCGACGGCACCCGGACCTGTGCTGCGAGGACCTCTTCGTCATGCGCGCAACCGGCGCGCGGCAGCACGTGGTGGACACCGGCATTCAAGGCGTCCTCGACGTTGCCTGGGGCTCCGCGCCACTGGACCCGGCGGGATCGCCGGGCAGGCTCTCGCGGCCGGCGGCTGGCGCGCCGGTGCCCGGCGCCGTTCGCGGCGGGCGCTGCCGCGAAACACCGTCCTGGCTAGCCAGCACGTGGTGCGGAGCATCAGGCGCCGCAGGTCCGAGTCGTAATCGGGGCGCTTTTATAGCTGGTAGATGAGGTGAGTGCGGGCGGCGGGCTGGGTGTGGCTATCGTGCTGGTATGCGCGTTATCGAAGTCCCTTATCACCTGGACGAATTCCTGGCTGGTATGGACTTCCCGCTGGATCCCGCGGAGGCAGTCAGGCTGGACCTGCCGTCCGGGGATATCTGGGAACGGCTCACCGCCCTGTACGCCGCGGTGGCCAGCACCGTGGCCGGCGCGGCCTCGCGGGGTGAATGCGCCGTCGTGATGTCGGGGGACTGCACTACGACGCTGGGCACGGTGGCCGGTTTGCAGCGCGCTGGCATCGATGCGGGGATCGTCTGGCTGGATGCTCACGGTGACCTGCAGACCCTGGAGACGACGGCGTCGGGGTACCTGGGCGGGCTGCCGTTGCGGCTGCTGGCGGGCTACCGGCCCGAGCTGATCGGCGCTCGGCTGGGGCTGCGGCCCGTGCCTGAGCAGCGGATCGTGCTGGCTGGTGCCAGGGACCTGGACCCGCCCGAGGTCAGCTACCTGGCGGGCGCCCAGATCCGCTGCCGCGAGGTCGCCAGCCTGCATGCCAGGGACCTGCCGGAGGGCCCGCTGTACGTGCACCTCGACCTGGATGTCATCGACCCCGCCGAGGTGGCCGGGCTTCGCTATCCCGCGCCGGGCGGTCCTGGCTCAGCCCAGGTGGCCGCGGCGATGGGCAGGCTCATCGGCACGGGCCGGGTCGCGGCCGTGGGCCTTGCCTGCACCTGGTACGGCGGCCACGCCAGCGCGGCGCGCCTGCGCCCGCACCTGGAAGCGGCATTCAGCACGGCGTGCTGAGTTTCGCCGGGCTGCTGCGGCAGTTCCGGACCGAGGCCCGGCTGACGCAGGAAGAGCTGGCAGCGGCAGCAGGCCTGAGTCCTCGGTCGGTAAGCGACCTGGAGCGGGGGATCAACCGCACGGCCCGCAAGGACACCGCCGTGCTGCTGGCTGATGCGCTGAGCCTGGCGGGCGAGGTGCGGGTGCTGTTCGTCGCGGCGGCGCGCGGGCGGGCACCGGCGGCGGAGGTGCTCGGGGCCAGGCGCGGCGCAGCGGCGGAAGGGTCAGCGGCGGCCGCGACGCGGGGTCTGCCGCGTGACATCGGCAGCTTCACCGGCCGCGAGCCTGAGCTGGCGCGGCTGCTGGAAATGCTCGCCGGCCGGGCCGCGGACGACGGGGCGCCGGCGATCTGCGTGATTGACGGGATGGCGGGGATCGGCAAGACGACCTTCGGGGTGCACGCCGCGCACAAACTGGCCGGGAGCTTCCCGGATGGGCAGTTCTTTCTTCCCCTGCATGCCCACACCCCCGGCCAGCGGCCGGTCGGCCCGGCTGACGCGTTGGCCAGCCTGCTGCTGACGGCCGGCCTCGCCGAGCAGCACATCCCACCTGGCGTGGAGGCCCGGGCGGCCCGGTGGCGTGACTATGTCGCCGGGCAGAAGATCCTGATGCTGCTGGATGACGCGGCCGGGCATGAGCAGGTCCGGCCGCTGCTGCCGGGCACGGCCGGCAGCCTGGTACTGGTCACCAGCCGACGACGGCTGATCGCGCTGGAGGATGCTGCGGTGATCAGCCTCGGCGCGCTGACCCCGGACGAGGCGGCGGTGCTGCTGGCCCGGCTGGCTGGCCGTGCGGACCTGCGTTCCGGGCTAGGACCGGCCGGCCAGATAACCCGGCTGTGCGGGTACCTGCCGCTGGCGATCGGGATGCTCGCCCGGCAGCTGCGGCACCACCCGGCCCGCACCGGCGCTGAGCTGGCCGCCGACCTGGCCGCGGCGCGCGACCGGCTGGCCGTCATGCGCGCGGAGAATCTGTCGGTCGCTGCCGCGTTCGACCTGTCATACGCCGATCTCACCCCGGTCCAGCAGCGGCTGTTCCGTCGGCTTGGCCAGGCCCCGGGCCCGGACATCGACGCCTACGCCGCGGCCGCCCTGGACGAGACCAGCGCGGTGGGCGCCCGCGGCCTGCTCGATGAGCTGTACGACCATCATCTGATCACCGAGCCCGCTCCCGGCCGTTACCTCCTGCACGATCTGCTCCGCGAATACGCCCGTGCGCTGGCCACCGCCGGGGATGCCGCGGAGTCACGCGCCGCCGCCGGCCGGCTGGTGAACTATTACGCGCACGTCGCCGCGGCCGCCGCCAGGCACATCGCCACCTGGACCACGGCCGGCGGCCGCCCGCCGCCGGGCCTCCCGCCGGCCACTGCCCCCCCGATAGCCGGCTCCCAGCAGGCGGCGGCGTGGCTGGAATCCGAGCGCCCCAACTTGTACGCGGCCATTAACTACGCCGCCGTCGAGGCGATGCCCCGGCACGCCATCACGATCGCCACTGCGATGGGCGGTTTCCTGCGCGCCCGTGGTCACTGGGATCAGGCCGCCCGTCAGTACCAGACGGCTCTCGCCGCGGCGCGCCAGGCCGGGGACCGGCCCGGCCAGGCCGGCGCGCTCGACGAGCTCGGCCTCCTGCAGCAGCTGACCGGCGACTATCCGGCCGCTACCGCCAGCCTGGCCGAGGCCATCGAGTTGTTCCGCGACCTGGGCGACCTTCCCGGCCAGGCCTACGCCCGCAACCACCTGGGCCTGGTGCAAGCGGACACCTCGGACTACCCGGCTGCCGCCGCCAACCACCAGCAGGCGCTGGCCCTGGCCCGCGCCGCGGGTGATCAGCTTGCGGAGGCCGTTTCGCTCACCGACCTGGGCATGGCACAGCTGCTGACCGGGGACTACCCGGCTGCCGCCGCCGGCTTCCAGCAGGCGCTGCCGCTGTTCCGGAGCGTCGGTTCGGAGTTCGACGAGGCCGATGCTCTTTCCGAACTCGGCTGGGTGCGGCGGCTGACCGGGGATTACGCTGCCGCCGCCGCTGACCAGCGCCAGGCCCTGAACTTGTTCCGGCACCTCGGCGACCGGCTCGGCCAGGCCCGGGCTCTCGACGAGCTCGGCCTGGTGCAGCTGCTGACCGGGGACTACCCGGCTGCCGCCGCCAGCGTGGGCGAGGCTATCGAGCTGTTCCGCGACCTCGGCTCGCGGCACGACCTGGCCGTGGCGCTGAACAGCCTCGGCGAGGTATCGCTCCAGACCTCGGCAATCCAGGAAGCCCGCAGCCAGCATAGCCAGGCGCTCGCCATCGCCCGCGAGGTCGGCGCGCCGCTTGAGGAAGCACGCGCGCTGGAAGGAATCGGCCGCAGCCATCTGCACCAGGACCCTGCCGAAGCCGCCGCGTACCTCCGGCATGCCCTGGAGATCTATCAGAACATCGGGGCCCCCGACGCCCGGCGCGTGCAGGACACGCTTGACGACCGTGGCCGCTAGGAAGCATCCGGACCCGGCCGCTTGCTTCGGTCAGTTGGCCCGCCGCGCGGCCATCCGCCAGCGGTCGTCCTCGATGAAGGCGACGCTGTCCGGAGTTCCGGCCGAGCCGTTAAGCAGGGCCTGAGCGTTCAGCAAGATCCATAGCCGATGTCCTGGCCGGCGGCTGCGGCCACCCCGGCCACTCGCCGTCGATGCCCGGCCGCCGGCCGCGGCTATCCGGGAGGCTCTCAGGATCTGGGTGCCAGCCATCGTATGTGCCCTCCTCGTGTCATCCGGCTGACTCCACCCTGGCCAGAGACCGCGGCAGCGACCATACGTGCCGACCCACAGGAGCACCCACAGGATTGCTCCGCGCCCCGCGCTAGGCATCGTCATCGCGCTTGCCGTGTTGGCCGCGTCCGTCGGCCTGATCCGCAGCGAGACGCGGTGCTATCGAAGCCGCGCAGCTCAGAACCGCCGCGGTGAGTGACGCATGGCCGCTGTAGGTTAACCGCTATGAACGATGCTCACCAGGTGATAAAGGCCTACTGGGCGGCAGCTGAGGCTAGGGACTGGACCACGTTTGCCGGGCTGGTCGCCGAGCAGGTCGTATATGAGGCGCCACAGACCCGGGAGCGAGTTCGCGGGCGCACCGCCTACATGCGGTTCAATGCCGACGGGTTCCCTAGCGACTGGCATCTCAAGGTGGAACGGATCATCGGGGAAGGTCGCCACGCGGCGAGCTGGATCGAGTTCTCCGATGCCGGTGACCACTACCCGGGACTGTGTTTCTTTGACCTCGATGAAAACGGCCGGATTGCCCGGATCACCGACTTCTGGCCCACGCCGACCGAACTTCCGGCCAGCCGTGCCCACCTGGTGGAGCGTTACTGATCAATACGGACGCGGTCCGTGGGAGCCAGCATCCTTCGTAGCAGCCAGTGCCCGCGTAACGAGTGACAAGCTTAGCTTGACGCCTTATAGCGACAACGTTACGTTGTCGATGTGGCCGCAGTAAGTGTCTCGGAGCTGGCCGAAGCGGTGCGCCAGCAAGCGCCGGGCGCGCCGCTCGACCGGGTCGAGGCGGCCCTGACGGTCAGCGAAGAGCTGGTTTCGTGCGCGGACGAGCTGATCGGCCAGTTCGTGGCGGAAGCGCGCCGGGCGGGGTGCTCCTGGACCGAGATCGGCCAGCGGATAGGGGTATCCAAGCAGGCGGCCAGGCAGCGCTTTGCGGATCCGAGGCGGCGCGCACCGAAGGCCTGGAGCTGCAGGTTGAGCGCACCTTGCGGGAGCTGCCTGGAGGCGGCCAGGCGGGAGGCCGCCGCTGACGGGGCCGCCGAGGTGGGCACCCATCACCTGCTTATCGGGCTTTTCCGTGCGGGGGTAGCCGCCGCCGTTCTGGAGGAGCTGGGAGTGCGGGCCGACGCGGTGCGCGCCGCCGCGCGAGAGCTGTTCCCGGGAGCCGGAGGCGTGCCCGGCGAGCGGGCGCCACAAGAGTCGGCCGGGGCCCGTGCGGCGCTCCAGCGTGCGGCCGCGGCGGCCCAGCAGGCCGGGCGCGGCGACGTGGGCACCGAGCACCTCCTTGCCGCGCTTGCGCTTGAGCCTGGTTCGCGTGCCCGGCGTGTGCTGAGCCACCTCGGCGTGAGCACCGCCGCCATCAGGAAAGGACTCGACGGCTACGTCGGCCCCGGGAAGCGGCGCCGCCGCAAACAAGGCACGGTTGATCTCGCCTGCTCGTTTTGCAGAAAGAGCCAGCAGCAGGTCAGAAAGCTCGTGGGCGGCCCCGGCGTGTATATCTGCGACGAGTGCATCGAACTGGGCAATGAGATCCTCGCCGAAGAATGAGACGAACCAGGTGCATGGCGCAGACTGCGCGGACGGGTTATGGCGCGGCGCCTTTCCCGTCCGCGCACCGTTAGGTGGCCCTGATCTACCGGCGCGCGGATCAGCGCAGTTCCTGGATGCGGACGAGGTTGCCCGCGGGATCGCGGACGGCGCAGTCGCGGATCCCGTACGGCTGCTCGATCGGCTCCTGGACCACCTCGGCTCCGCCGGCCTGCACCTTTTCGAAGGTGGCGTTGAGGTCGGCGGTGGCCAGCAGGATCCAGCCGTAGGTGCCCTTGGCCATCATCTCGGCGATGGTCCGGCGCTCGTCGTCGGTGACCCCGGGGTCGGCGCCCGGCGGCGCCAGCAGGATGGACGTGCCGGGCTGGCCGGCCGGGCCGACCGTAATCCAGCGCATCTTGCCTTTCCCGACGTCGCTGCGGACCTCGAAGCCGAGCGTGTCGCGGTAGAAGGCCACCGAGGCGTCCGGGTCGTCGTGCGGGAGGAAGCTCGCGTGAATGGTGATGTCCATGCCGGTCAGGCTAGCTGCGGCTCGGTGACCGGCGCTTCTCGGTTCCTGACCGGCCTGGTCACCTGCTTCGCCACGCACGCCGGCAGGCCCGCCGTCGCCCGGGCTGCCTGGCTCCGGTAGCTGCTCGGCGGCAGCCCGACCAGCTCGGTGAACCGGCTGCTGAAGGTGCCCAGCGACGAGCAGCCGACCGCGAAGCAGACCTCGGTGACGCTGAGGTCGCCACGGCGCAGCAGCGCCATCGCGCGCTCGATCCGCCGCGTCATCAGGTAGCCGTACGGCGACTCGCCGTAGGCGAGCCGGAACTCGCGGCTGAAGTGCCCGGCCGACATGTGCGCGCCGCGGGCCAGCGCCTCGACGTCCAGCGGCTGCGCGTACTCCTGGTCCATCCGGTCCCGGACCCGGCGCAGCCGCGCGAGGTCGCTCAGCCGCTGCGTCGCGGCGAGCGCTCGCGTCCACGATGGGTGACACATGAGAGACCTCCTTTGGCACGGTGGCGGACCGCGGTGGTCCCAGGTCAGGCTAGCTGCGGCTCGGTGACCGGCGCTTCTCGATTCCTGATCGGTCTGGTCACTGCTTCCTGCTGAGCCTGCGCCACCGGGCCAGGGCCGCCGCGCTGCTGGCCCCGGCTCCGGGGAGGTGGCGATCATCACCAGCTCGTCAAATTCTCAGATGCTTGAACCCCTCTCGCACGATGCGGGCGCCGAGCGCGCCAGCGGCACCGGTGATCACCCCCCTGGTAATGGTCGTACCATGCTCGGCCCCGAATTCCTTGGCGGCTCTCATAATGGGTACTGCTGCCGCATTGAACCCTTCGCTGAAGGCGCCATTATCAGTCGAGGCGTCATAGGCACCTTTGGCGAACCCGGCGGCAATCGCCACCGGAGATACAGCAACTACGCTGACGTTCGACCAGAACTCGTTTGTATTTTCCACTTGCTATTCCTCTCTCCCCTTGGAGTTCAGGAGACGACCCGCGCGGGCCGCCAGTTCCAGCATCACACCCAGTACGCGGCCAGCGCTGGCCCGCGTCGTCACCTCGTCGTCCTCACCGTGCGGATGGGTCATTGTCCGGAGCACCATTCATCAGCGGCGGACCCTCAGACACGCGTGCGGACCGCACCGGTCAGGTACGTGCGAACATCCGGCGCCAGGCTGCGGGCAGGCTCGTGCACACCTCACCACAATCCTGGCCCGCGCCAGGGCGAAGCGCCATGGTCCAGCATCCACATCCATGGTGGACCTTGCTCCCCGGCCAGCCTGGCGAGACGCCGCGGGCCCCGGGCCATCCCGGCCTAAGGCCGGTACCGGGCAGGAACTAGGGCATTCGCACGATGCGGCGCCAGGGGCCTTACGGCGATGCTCAGAGTACGGCCGCAGAGGCGGCCGGTGCGAAGAGAGGAGCATTGCCATGACCGCGATTACGCGGATCGTGCGGCGGGTGGCCGCCGTGGTGGACGACATGAACTACGCGCAGCGCAGGTCCACGGAGCTGTTCCTGGGCCTCGGCGAGAAGCGGCGCTAGGCAACAGGAGCATCTCCCCGGCCAGTGCCGGGCGGCCCGGCCGAGGTTGCGCCGGGCGGCCCGGCCGAGGTTGCGCCGGGCGGCCCGGCCGAGGTTGTGCCCGGAGCCCGACTGGCTGACGGCCTGGCAGCTCGCCGGGCCGGCCGGGTCGCGGCGGTCCATGGCTACCGATCTAGCAGGAGCCGAAGGGTCCGGGCGTTCCGCACGGCATTGGCGTTGCCGTCGTTGTTGAAGTAGACGAACACTTCTTGCCCGGCCGCGTTCCATTCCCCGATCCGGTCAGCCCACCATGCCAGGTCGGCGTCAGGGTAGGAACCTGCGTACAAGTGGTGCTGGTCTGGGCCGTGCATTCGCACGTAGGCGAAGTCCGTGGTGGCTCGCAGTATGCACGGCAGGTTCGCGCCGCTCATCACGCAGTAAGCGGCACCGTGTGCTTCCAGCAGTGCGAAGATTTCCTCGCAGTGCCAGCTGCGATGGCGGAACTCCACCGCGACCCGTATCCAGCCGGGGACGAGCCGGAGGAAATAGGCCAGCCGGGCGTCATCGCGTGCGTGCGAAGGCGCGAGCTGGACCAGCAGCACCGCGCGCCTGTCACTCAGCTCGTGCCAGCCCACCGCGATGCGCTGCAGCCACGTCTCCGGCGCGTAGAGCCGGCGCCCGTGGGTCAGGCCCCGCGGTGCCTTGGCGGACAGGCGGAAGCCATCGGGCAGCCTGTGCCGCCAGCTGCTGAACGCCGCCGGCCGAGGCCAGTGGTAGAAGCTGCTGTTCAGCTCAGCCGTGCCGAAGGCAGCAGCGTAGCGGGCTAGCCGGTCACCGGCCGCGAGCCCCGGAGCATACAGTTCAGGGTGCCAATGGTCGTAGCTCCACCCAGAAGTGCCGATCCTGGTCACCACTGTTCCTGCCAGCCACCGGACCAGCCGGCAACCCGGCCGTCCGGCGCCATGCCGCGGCGGATCGGCGATGGTGATATCACGAGCCGGGCGTTTCGCCGCCAGGCTGCTGACCGGGTCCCGGCTGGCTCGCTGCTGGTATGTCCGCATCCACCAGCGCGGTCGAGCCGGCCGGACGGGCGACCGCGCCCTCGGTCCGCGCCCGGAGGCGTTCCAGCGATTCACCATCGCCGAGCGGGATAGCGGCTTCCAGGCGCGCGCTGGCCTGCACCTCGGGCAGGTCCATGACGACATCGACCAGGTTCGCCCGGCTGCCCGGGGTAACATGCCCGGACGCCGCGTGCAGCGATGCCCGGGCGGTTCCGCCGGCTCCGCTGGATGTTGTCACCTCGGCAGCGGTGACCATTTGATCACCATCGTTGATCTCGATGCGCCGGGGCGTATCAGGGCTAGTCATGAGATGTCTCCGTGATGAGATGTCTCCGGAAATCGCCTGTGCTGACCTGACCAGGTGCACCAGGCCTATCAGCCTCGCCCTGGCGCGCCCCTGGCCGGTCCGGTACGCACAGCAGCATTGCTGCCGCAGGTCCTGGTACTGCGCTGCCCGGGACCGACCGGATGAAACGGGCCGCCATCGTCTAATCCGTGCGAGACCGGCACCAGTGGCCGTCCGGCAGCCTCGGGTGCCCTGATGGCCGCGGCCGGGGCCGGGGAAGACCTCGAAGACCAGCCAGCATGTGAGCCGGGCCGCTATCCTCCCGACCCGGCGTATCTCCTCAGATCGGCGGGCTAGGTTCTTTCCCATGGCGATCGCGCGATTCAAGGACTTGTGCCTGGACGCGGGCGACCCGGCCCGGCTCGGCGCGTTCTGGGCGGCCGTGCTCGGCCGCAGCTGGGAGGCCAAGGCTGACGGCGAGGGACTGCTGACCGGGCCGACGCCGCAGCACACGATGTGGGTCAACCGGGTCCCCGCGGCCAAGAACGTCAAGCACCGGGTGCACCTGGACATTTACGCCCGGGACCTGGGGGACCTGGAGGCGCTCGGCGCGACCATCGTGGAGCCGCAGCACGGCACGCGCACCTGGACGGTCATGGCCGATCCCGAGGGCGGCGAGTTCTGCGCGTTCCTGCGTTCCGTGGTCCCGGCTGAGCGGCTGCACGGCCTGGTGGTGGACTGCGCCGACCCCGAAGCGCAGGCCCGGTGGTGGGCCGGGGTGTACGGGGTCAGCGTCACCGAGAACGACGGCTGGTGCACCCTGCAGGGCGTGCCTGGCATGCCGATCCTCACCATGGACTTCGTTCCGGTGCCCGAGCCGAAGACCGTGAAGAACCGCATCCACTGGGACGTTACGGTTCCCGGCGTGGCGCCGCTCGCTGCGGCCGGGGCCACGGTCCTGCGCGAGCCGGGCGGCGACATCCGCTGGCACGTGCTGGCCGATCCGGAGGGAAACGAGTTCTGCGTGTTCGCCGGGTAGGTCTGTCGATTCGCGGCGGTCCCGTCCGTCGGACCTAGTGTCAGGTCCATATTCCGGCCGCAGACGCCGGCCGGCCAGGTGCGAGGAGAATTCGATGGCGAAGTTCGTGTATGTCTACATCGGCGGTCAGATGGCAGAGACGCCAGCGGCGCAGGAGCAGGCGATGCAGGCCTGGGGGGCATGGTTCGGTGAACTCGGCGACTCGGTTGCGGACATGGGGAACCCGTTCGGCAACTCCGCGACGGTAAGTCCGGGCGGTGTCGCCGACGGGGCCAAGTCTGGTGCGGGCGGCTACTCGATCGTGTCGGCCGGCTCGCTGAGTGAGGCGACGGCGAAGGCCACCGGCTGCCCGGTGCTAGCCAGCGGCGGGTCCGTCGAGGTCTTCGAGGCCATCGAGATGTAGTGGCACCGGCGTAAGCGGGTTGCCCAGGGCCGGAGCTTGCGGGGGTTGCGTACCGCCCAGATGCGGGTGATCTGGTGGCCGGTGGTCTGGAAGGCGAAGACCGTTACGGTGACGTGGTCTTGCTGTGCGACCAGGCCGGGCTGGCCGTTGACGGTGCGTTCCAGGATGGTCAGGTTGCCGGGTGCCCGGCCGGCGAGATCGGCCAGGTAGCGGGCGATCTGCTGGCTGCCCTCGATCGGGTGCAGCGCGGCCGGGACCAGGCCGCCGCCGTCGGCGGTCATGGTGGCGGCGGGGTCCAGCAGGCCGATGAGGGCACTGATGTCGCTGGCTTGCCAGGCTTTCCTGAATTCGCTGATGAGGGCGGCCCGGCGGGGGGCCGGGGCGGCGGGGGGCTGCGCGGCGCGGATGCGGCGGCGGGCGGCGGAGGCCAGCTCGCGGCAGGCCGCCGGGGTGCGGCCGGTGATCCGGGCTACCTCGGCGAAGGAGTAGCCGAAGACGTCGTGCAAGATGACCGCGACCCGCTGGGCCGGGGTCACCGATTCGAGCACGCGGCCGGCGTCACCGATGAGGCCCGGGCGAATGCGGCCAAGCATTACGACGATGACCAGATCGCCGCGCTGGTGTCGCTCATCGCCCAGATCAACGCCTGGAACCGGCTGAACGTCATTACCCGCCAGCCCGCCGGTGACTACCAGCCTGGCCAGTGGGGATAGCCTCCCGGGCAGCCGGCCAGGAATCAACGGCGGTGATCCGCAGGTCGTGCCGTGGCCACCGATGCGCCGTCGATGTCCTCGTTGACTCTCACCCCCAGCACCTGGCAGTAAACCAGGCCCGGGAGCCGGGGCGCCTGGCATCCTCGGGCTATGGACGAGACGCTGGCGCCCGTGCGCGACCTCACGGACTCTGAGCAGAACCAGGCGGTACTCGACGTGGCCTCCGTGCTGGCCGAGGGCAGCGCGGCGGCGGCGGATGTCGCGGGCAGCCACGGTCCGGCGGTGGCGGCCGAGGCGATTGCTGCGGCTCGCTCGCGGCGGCGGCTGGACGAGCTCACCGGACCGGTCCACCTGACCGTGGTGTGGGCCATGTACGGCGAGACGGGCCGGATGGTCCCCCGCGCAGCGCACCCGCACGGGGAGGACTTCGTACGGGCCAAGGTCCGCCAGCTCGATTGGCTGACCGACGGCCTGCCCGGCGTCACGTGGAGCATCATCGCCTGCGATGACGGATGCCCGGACCGGCCCTCGAGTGCCGACCTCATGACGGACATCGCGGCGGCCGAGGGCTACCCGGAGAAAGGCCACCGCAGCGTGACGGTGCTCAGGCTGGCTGAGCTGATCGGCGGTGACATCCCGGTCAGCCCTGCCTTCGACCGGCTGATCTCGACCGAGCAGTCCCGCAAGGGCGGATCGATACTGGCCGGGCTGGCCGCCGCGATCGGGACCGGCCCGGCGCGGGCGAACGGCGCCGGCCGGCATCTAGCCTGCTATACCGACGCGGATCTGTCCGCGAACCTGGCCCAGCTGGGCTCGCTGGCGGCGCCGGTGGTGGCCGGTGACAACGTGGTCGGCGCGCTCGGCCAGCGTTACGGGATCGACGGGGCGGTGCTGGTCCGGGCCGACGGGCCGGTCACCGAGCCGCACAGCACCAGCGACAAGCCGGACAAGATCATCGTCTTGTTCCGGCATTACGTCCGGGCCCTGCTCATCCCGTCCCTGGCCCAGGTGCTCGACACCCAGGCCGGCTTCAAGGCCTTCGACGCGGCCGCGCTCGGCCCGGCCATCCAGCAGATGACGTCCTTCACCGAGACCTTCGATGTCGAGTTGCTCATCCATCTCGCCCAGCGCTACGGACCACGGGCCCTGGCAGTCGAGCCGATCGTGTTCACCGAGGACTTCGCCGCGACGAATTTCCCCTCCGTCGATCCCGGGCCGCGCCACCTGACGATGGTTCGCCAGGTCGTGGAGCTCTACGACCGGCTCGTCGCGCCGATCGCCCCCGTCACCGGCGAGGCGGCCGACCTGCTCACCCTGATCAGGACACTCGACCTCGGCGACTACGTAACCTTGATCAACCACCTTCGCGCCGAGGACTCCGGCGACCCGACGCTGTTCGACCGGCGATGGCCGGTGCAGCACCTTCGCGACATCCTCGGCCGCTGACACCCGCCATCGGCAACGCACGCATCGGGCACGATCACGCTCCCCGGGCGCGGGAGCTTGTGGTGCTCACAGCAGGTAGTTGCTGAGTTCGACGAGATTCTGGTCGGGATCGCGCAGATAGCAACTGGTGATCGGCCCGGTCGCGCCGGTGCGCTCAACCGGGCCCGCTTCGACGGGGACTCCGGCTGCGGCCAGCTCTGCGAGTACATCAGCGATGTCATCATCGACGACGAGGCAGATGTCCGCGCTTCCCGGCGTCGGGCGCAGTGCCTTCGGCTCGAACTCCTTCCCGGCCTCGTGGAGGTTGATCTTGCTGGCCCCGAAGGTCAGCGCGGTGCGGCCGGGACCGAAGGTCACTACCTCCATGCCCAGGACCCGCGTATAGAACTCGGCAGTCGCCTCGATGCTTGCCACCGTCAGCACGAGATGATCCAGCCTGTCGATTCGCACGGTACCTTCTCCTTCGCCAGGCGCTGCGGCGCCGAGGTCCCCGGCCGCGGGTCTGCCTGGCACACCGACAGTTCACACCTCGGGACATCCGCCATCGGCAGCGGGCCGCAGGTGCGAGCCGCGAGCCGGGCACCCGCCCGATCCACTGGCACCGGCCGCCGTGGCTCCGTCGCGGCGGCTGGTGGTGGCGGGATCAGGTCCCGGCGTGGTTGTCTCGTGGCGACGACAGGAGCGCGATGAGCGGTGACGGGCCCGCCGGGGTGGTCTTTCCGGCGTCAGCGGACGGGCGGCGGAGCACCTCGGCGGTGGGCAGCGCCGTGGTCGCCGACGCGCTGCGCCGGGCCGACCCGGCCGGGGCCCTGGATGCGGAGCGGGATGCGAACTGGCGCACGGGCTACCTGGTGCATTTCCGCCGCCTCGTCGAAGCAGGGCTGGCATCGCAGGACGCCGCGGTATCGGTTGCCCGCGACGGGCTGGAGTCGCTGCACCGCCGGATGCGCGTCGTGCCACCGGCGGGTGCGGAGACCGGACTCGACATGCTGCTCTCGGCACCGGCGCAGCGGTCCTTGGAAACGGCCACGGTGCCCGGCGGCGGGGCGGCGGTCGCCGAGTTGTCGCTGCCCTACCACGGCGAGGCGCTGCGCGGCGGCGCCTTGTCGCGCAGGCTGCAGGAGTGGGTGCACGGCGGGGTGATAGAGCCGTCCTGCGCGGACGCGGTCGCCGAGGTGGCCGCGCATCCGGAGTGGCTCCGGCTGCCCGGCCGGACCGTCGCCGTGCTGGGGGCCGGCGCTGAGATGGGCCCGGTGCCCGCGCTGCTGAGCTGGGGCGCCCGGGTGATCGCCATCGACCTGCCCCGTCCTGCCATCTGGCAGCGTCTGCTGGACACGGCGCACCGCAGCGGGGGAACGCTACTGGTCCCCGTCACGCCCAGTAAGCCGGGCCGTAACCAGCCCGGACGGAGCGACGAGCCAATCGCTCAGCACGCCGGCGTCGACCTGATTAGCGATATCCCCGCGGTCGCCTGCTGGCTGGCCGCATTCGACGGCCCGCTGGTGCTGGGCAGCTATGCCTACGCTGACGGCGCGGCCAACGTGCGCGTCTCCGCCGCCGCCGATGCGCTGACCGTGCGCCTGCAGGCCGAGCGCGAGAACATCGCGCTCGCGTTCCTCGCGACACCGACCGACGTGTTCGCTGTCCCGGCTGATGCCGTCGCGCAGTCGGCCCGTGCCTACGCGACCCGGTCGCGGGCAGCCAAGCTGGCCGGCCTGCCGTTGCGGACGCTGTCCGGCGGGCGCCTGCTCCGCCGCGCCTACCCGCCCGGCGCCGACCCCGGCATCAACGACAGCCTGGTGCTACAGCAGGGTCCCAACTATGCGCTCGCGAAGCGGCTGCAGCGCTGGCGCGCCACGGTCGCCAGGGCCGGCGGCGCCACCGTGTCGATGAACATCGCCCCGCCGACCCGCACCCGGTCGGTCATGAAGAACCGGGCGCTGGCCGCCGCGTATGCCGGCGCGCACCGGTTCGGCGTCGAGGTCTTCGAGCCTGCCACCTCCAGGGTGCTCATGGCCGTCCTGCT
Source organism: uncultured Actinomycetes bacterium (assembly GCA_963786975.1). Taxonomy (GTDB): domain Bacteria; phylum Actinomycetota; class Actinomycetes; order Streptosporangiales; family Streptosporangiaceae; genus Palsa-506. Next base: position 62,915 of record CAWBBE010000005.1, read on the forward strand.
CGTCCATGACCTGCACACCGGCGGCCCGGCGCACCCCCATCCCTGGCAGGACGAGGCACACGCGGCCGCGCATGGCGGGCTGTGGCGCATCGCATACGCCCCCCGCAGCGCGCTCGGGCTCGCGGCGGCGCTCGGCTACCGCGCAGCCAGAAAATGACGCGTCCGCTCAGCCAGCGCCCGTACGCTCCAGCGCAGCAGCCACCATGCAACGGGGCCAGGCGGCTCTGCCCGCAGCCAATCTAGGCCATACGCGGAATCGCGGATGAGTTCCGGCCCGCCCGCTTCACTCCATCAAGCCGACGAACCGCAGCCATTCGTTTCCAACGCGCCCTGCTCGCAACGGCTCCAAGTCCGGATCCGTACGCAGCCAGTCGAGTTCAAGCGTATTCCGTGGATCGCGCACCAGAATCCCGAGCTCAAATATCGCCGCGCGCGCGCAATCATCTTGCCAGTCCCCGGGATTACTGCGAAAGTCCTCGGGGATCTGATCCGCTTTGAGATTTATCGCAAGTGAAAAGAAGCACGCTGCATTGAAGTGGGCTAGCCAGCCCATTTTACGACGTCGTTCCCGAGCATAACGAGGGTCTATCCGTGCTACATTATTAACAGATCTCAGGTGAAACGCATGATTATGCGCGGAGCTCGATGCATCTCGATGACCTTGCTCGGGATAGAGCAGCCGCGTAAAACTCGATTCTCTGCTCTTTTCCGCACTCTTACCTCGGACCTCGTTGGTGAATCGCCCCACGAGATCCGCCACCTGAGCGGCATCTTCGTGCTGCTCAAGCGAGCGAGAGAGCTCGGTCACAAGTTCGCCGATCTTTACGGCGTTCCGGTATGTCGCTCGCTTGGTGACACGTCCAGGCAGCCATGGCTGGAGCCAGGATCGCCAGTAGCGGCGCTCGCCGGAATTCCACCGCCCCGGCCTGAAAGTGTGCAGCCATGCAACTGCCAGGTTATTCGGTGCAAGCTGCTCCCTAAGGCTCCTGAGGTGTTGCAGCAACTCGTCATGATTAGGGCCTGGCAGATTCTTGAGTGCGTTGCGCAATCTGTACCCGGTCTCTATGTGCCCTGGCCAGAGAGTGCTGCACTTTTGATAGATATCAACCGCCTTGTCATATTTCTGGGTAAGTTCAAGTAGTGCTGCCCTATGCAACTGAACTAGCAGGTTGCCGGGCTCTATCCCGGCGGCCTCATGAAACCTGTCAAGCGCCGTTTGATAGATCATCAAGGGAAGGTGCGCTGAACGATTGGTCATGCCGTCAAGCTGATATTCCAAGCCATCACGATAAGCGCGGTAGCCGCTGATGTCCTCGCTCCAGCGTTCCCAGCGAGGAATGCGCCGCTGCACCCTCGGCTGTCGTCGAAAGAAACTGATGCAGAAGCATCCGACGACCTTTACCAGCTCCGCATGTTCTGCGTCAGCGAAGGTTCCGGACGTAATAACTCGGTCACCAGGTGTGCGGCTTATGCGAACCACGGCCTGCCGTGCTGGCACCGCGTCGCGATCGGACCAGTTGACATCCACCACGTACGCTGGCTCACGGGTAAAGGCGAGCCGGAGCAGGGCACCGGCCCAGCCGTCGATCGGGGCCAGCGCTTCAGCCAGAACTCCTGGTGCAGCCCTGCCGCCGGCCCCCGGTGCGATGACATAGTCGCCATGGCCGTCCGCGGCAAGGTAGGCGAGCAGCTGCCCGTCCAGCGCCAAATGCGCGGAGTTTTTGGGGGCATTACCCATTCGTTCACCCAGCCGGATCACCAGTGGCCGTCGGCCACGCTGCTGAATCCTATACCAGATAAACGATACGATGTGTGTCAGCGCAATTAATATTGCCAATGTCAGGCCCAGTACAAGAGGAACGCTAAAAGCGTCACCAATGGCGTGCCAGACCTGAGTCATATAGTTAGTCATGGACGAGCGCGGTACCTTTCCTGCAGACCCGATCGTTAACCGATACTGTGCGGACTAGAGTTGCCCAGTGCACTTGGCCCCGGCCCGAGCCGCTGCGCCAGCCCGGTCACAGAGTAATTTGTAAGGCGCTTATCGCTACATTAGACGCCGAGTTCCCGCGTCCGTATGGCTGCACAAAAGTTACGATATGATAACAACGCCAAGAGCATCCGCACTTAAGATATCCCGGATCGAACATATGGCCCGGCCGGCGGACGCGGGACGCTCGCTAATCGGCCACTCGTTGACTTGTGCCGGGCCGGGTAGAACTGCCGTGCTGCCGCCTGGCGACGACACGGCTGCCGGTTGCCGCACCTTTACCGCAGCATGCCAGCCTCATTTTCGTGCGAACCCGTAAGGCTGACCGGAGGAGCAATGAGCTCGCCGGAAGACCGACCACGGCCGGCACCTTCAGCTTCACCATGCGGCTCGCCGGCTGACGCCGGTCAGCAGGCAACCCAGCAATTCAAGCTCACCATCGATCGGTAGCGCCGGGCGACGGTCGCGTCCCAGGGTGCCGTGCAGCTCCCGAGTTGGGCCGACTTGGTGCGCAGCTAAACCACGGTGCAGACTCGGAGAAGTATGGAGGCGGGTATAGCCGTGACGGTCCCGGCCACGATGATGGCGCTGCGCGCGCATGCCCGCGGCGGGGCGGAGCAGCTGGTATTCGAGCAGGCCCCGGTCCCGGTACCTGGGCCTGGCGAGGCCCTGGTGGAGGTGCATGCGGCCGGCATCACGTTCGCCGAGCTGACCTGGGACCTGTCGTGGACCACCCGGGACGGCCGGGACCGCACGCCGGTCATCCCCTCGCACGAGGTGTCCGGCGTTGTTCGCGGGCTGGGCCAGAACGCGCGTGGACTGTCCATCGGGGCGGAGGTGTACGGCCTCATCGCGTTCGACCGGAACGGGGCCGCCGCCGGCTACGTGACGGCCCCGGCGGCCGACTTGGCGGACCGGCCGCGCTCGGTATCCCATGCGCAGGCCGCGTCGCTGCCCCTGGCCGCGCTCACGGCCTGGCAGGCGCTGACGGATCACGCCGGGCTGCGGCCGGGCGAACGCGTCCTCGTCCAGGGCGGGGCCGGCGGCGTGGGGGTGTACGCGGTCCAGCTCGCCGCGATCCTCGGCGCGGACGTCACCGCCACCGGACGCGCCGGGCAGGGCGACTTCGTCCGGTCCCTGGGCGCGCGGACGTTCACCGAGGATGCCGGGGGCGTCGGGGATGGGTTCGATGTTGTCGTTGACACGGTCGGCGGGCCGGTGCTTGCGGCGTCCTACGGTCTCACCCGGCGCGGCGGCCGGCTAGTGACGCTCGGCAGCCCGCCGTCGGCGCAGCGCGCTGAGCAGCTCGGCATCCACGCGGTGTTTTTCGTGGTCACCCCGGACGCGGCAGAGCTTTCCCGGCTGGCCGGGCTCACCGACTCCGGCAAGCTCCGGCCGGTGGTGAGCCAGGTCTTCCCGCTTCGCGAGGGCCGCGAGGCGTTCGAGAGCGGCGCCCGGCCGCACCCGCCAGGCAAGACGGTACTGCTCGTTCGCTGACCGTGCAGTGATCAGCCGCTCCTCAGCTGGCTCACCGGGGGAGCGCTGGTGAGTTCTCCCCCGCTTCGCGTGCCGGGCTGTGTGATCGGCCGCCTGAGCCACCATGCCCGGTGCGCTGGCCCGCGCCCACCTGGGAGCGACGCGGGCCAGCGCCAGTCCGAACGCCGGGCCCGGGCCTTGCCTGTCAGCCGTTCCTAAGGGTGAGCGGGTTGACCGCGCCCGAGACGCCGCTGTACCCGGCAGCCCAGACAATCGCGGCGCCAGGGCTGGCGGATACCGACGTCAGGCTGCTGGCGCTGCCCACGTTGGGGCTGGGCACGGTCGTCCAGGTGGTGCCGTCCCAGTGCAGGGTGAGGGTCTGCGGCCCGGTGGTGTACCCCACGGCCCACACGTCGGAGGCCGAGCGGGCGGTGATCCCGGTGAGCGTGCCGGCTGCCGGGCTGGGCGTAATGGTCCACGCGGTGCCGTTCCAGTGCGCGATGAGCGGCCCGGACGGGCTGTTGCCGGCCGCCCACACGTTGGCCGGGCTTATCGCGTCAGCCGATGTGAAGACGGCGCCGGTGACCTGCGGCATCGTGACCAGGTGCCACGCGGTGCCGTCCCAGTGCACGGAGTACGGGTCCCATATGCTGCCGTAGACGGTTTGCAGGTAGGTCCCGATGATCCACACGTTGCTGGCCGAGGTGGCGGAGATCGCGTTCATCGTGTTCTCGGCGAACGTGTCCCCGTTGGGCTCAGGGAACGGCGGCTGGTCCGCGGGCCTGTTCCAGGCGGTGCCGTTCCACTGCTCGAACAGCCCGAATGCCGCCGAGGCTTCGTTGCCGATCACATACGCGTTCGTGGAACTGATATCGGCCACGCCGACCAGGGCGGTGCCCGGGTTCAGAGGCAGCGGGTCTGGCACGTTCGTCCAGGTCGAGCCGTCCCAGTGGACCGTCAACGGGCCAAAGTAACCGGGGTGCTTGACGAGGTTGGTGGTCCCGACCGCCCACGCGTCGGTGGCGCTGCTCGAGCTCACCCAGCCCAGGTGGACGCCGTTGGTGGCCGGGAAGCTCGGCGGGGTCGCCTGCGACCACGCCGTCCCGTTCCAGTGATCGATGAGCGGCAGCGAGGGCACTTTGCTTGTTTGCTGGCCCACGCTTCCGACCGCCCAGGCATCAGCGTCGGTGCGGGCGGCGATGCCGTTTATGTAGGCGTCCTGCCCGGCCGGCGGGGATGGGGCGACGGTCCAGGCGGCCGCCGCGAGCGCCGGTCCGGCTCCGAATAAGGCTGCGGCGGCCGCCGCGGTTCCAACTGCGAGCGTAGAACGAAGCACCGGATTCCCCCTTTGGGATAGTCGTGCCAGTTCCTCCTGCTACAGCAACGTTGGCCGCAGCGGCAACGGTTCAGCGAATCGGCAACTGGCGGCAGCCGCGTACAGCGGGCCGCTGCCGCCCGGCCGGCGCGGGCGCGGCTTATGCCGCCCGGAAACTGCCGTCTGCCGGGTCCTGCCCGCCGTTCGCGCCGCTGAGCCGGTAATAGATCAGCGTCACCACAAGGGCGAGGTACGGGGCGATGACGGTTCCCGACACCACGGTGCTCAGCCCGCTTCGCCACAGTGCCGGCAAAGCCACGAAAATGAGCCCGAGCAGGATGTCCACCACGATCAGGATCAAGAACACCAGCACCAGCGTGCCGAACACATGCCAGCCGTGGCCCCGGACAAGCTGCTGGCTGCGCCCGAACGATGCCAGCGCTCCGGACCGCTCGATGACGATGACGGGCACGATGACGGCCCAGATGGTGATGAGGAAAAGGCCGGGCACGATGAACAGGATGAGCCCGATCGTGATCGCGATGCCGGCCAGGATCGAAGCCCCGGCGACGGGCCAAAGGGAGGGAGCGGCCGCGGACACGGTCCCGCCGAGAGACAGGTCAGCGCGGCCGTCTCGCACGTCCTGCACCGCCTTTACCAGCGCCGCCTGCAGCAGGAACGCCGCGAAGAGCTCCACGACGGAGGCAAGCAGCGCCCCGAAGATCCCCCCGGCCAGCGCGAGCAGCGCTGCCACGACCGCGGCCGCCAGGTAGATGACAAAGGCGATCACCAGAAGATGCGCGGCATGCGCCCGGTACAGCTTCCATGCCTCGCCGAGCACACCTGAAAGCGGGTTCATGGCCGTGATCTTACCGGTAACAGAACCGGCAAACCGGTCACGACATGAACCGGGCCCCAGCCGCACCAGCTACGAGCCTGCGCACGCCGCGCCTTCGGGGCGGATCAGGAGCCACGGAACTGGCCCGGCGAACGCTCCACCGGTCAGGTGCGGACGTCCAGCACTCAAAAGTCCGGCCGGCTATCGATGATCGGCCACGCGAATGGGACGGCTGGCGATCAGCAAATACTCACCAACTGTCCAGGTTACGTATAGCAAGCCTCCAGCTAGTAATCAGGTTCGCTGATGATACTGGGCTGTGTCGCCACCCGGCGCGGTGTCACCTAGCCGCGCCGGGGGAGCCCGACACGGCGGGCCCCGCCGGCCAGCGCCGACATCCTGCGCCGGCGGGGCGCGCTGCAAGGCCCGCCAGCCCGCCGCGGCCGGCGCTCGCGCTTCAGCCTGCCCGTTCCGGGTACTTTGAGTGCATGGCGCATCCGAGGCTGCCTGCTTCAGCCCGGGTTCCCATTGGGCTCGAGATCTCCGAGGCTGACGCCGCGGGGATAGACGAGGTGCTGGCGCGGCCCGAGTTCGCCGGGTGGACCCGCTCTGAGTGGTGCAGGGAGATCATCCGGACTGCCCTGCGGTACTACGTAGGAGACGCCCTGGCGGCTGATCCGCGCCAGGCTCGCTCCGCCGAGATGCCTGCCGCCCCGCAGCCCGCTTCACCCGGCCAGCCACCCGCGGCGACGGCCGCCAGCCCGCCGAGCGCTGCCGCGGACGTGCCCAGCCCGGCTGCCCCGGCCAGCGCCGGCCAGCCCGTGCCTCCTGCGCGCGAGCCACCGGCCCAGCCTGCGTGCCCGCATCCAGCCGACGCGCGGGACTACGAAACCGGCACCTGCGCCGCGTGCGGAGCCATCCTCTGGGACTGAGCCAGGCCAGCGCACGCCCTGGCCTGATCCGGCGCGGCCATAGCCCGCAGGCTTGAGCCCAGCTCAGAGCAGCTCGGAGGCACGCTGACATCTTGACAGCGATACCGGGAACCAGGCGCTGAAGGACGCCGCGGCGGTCAGCGGCGCCGTCGTCCGACAGCCTGGGGGGCCGCCAGGCGCCCGCGGTCGTCCTCGATGAAGGCAACGTCGTGCACGCCGCCGATCGTGCCCTGGAGCAGCGCCTGGGCGTGCAGCCACGTCCATAGCCGGAGGCCCGCCCGGCGGCTGCCGCTGCGGGTCGTCTCGATCGCCTGCTCGCGCTCGATCGGCTGGCCGGGCCGGTCCTCGGCCGCGCCGCCGAATCCGCTGCGAACGTCCATGTACTGCGTCATGCCAAGCTCCTGGCAGTTGCCGATCTGGGTTACCTTCAGCCTCGGTCTGCCGGGCCTGCCATTCATCGGTCAGGTGCCCTAATCCGCCGGTAAACAGGTACTTACTCCGGACGAGGCGCACGGTGCCGGGCAGCCCACGCCGGTCCGTGAGCTGCCGGTCTCAGCTAGCGGACGCGAGGGTCGTGACCAGCCGCTCGATGTCGTCTTCGTGGTTGTAGAAGTGGATCGAAAGTCGCAGGTTGCCGTTCCGTGCCGAGCAGCTGATTCCCTGCTCGGACAGCGCGCTGACCAGCCGCGATGGTTCAACGGCGCCGAGCGGCACGCTGACGATCGTGCTCCGGTTCCGTTCGGGCAGGTCAACCGGGTCCCATCCGACGCTGGCCAGCGCGGTCCGGAGCTTGGAGGCGAGCTCGTGGTTGCGGGCGTAGATGGTGTCGGGCCCGAGATCGTCGAAGATGGTGAGAGCGGCCTGGCTGCCGATCGCGGCGAGCCAGCTGATGGAGTTGTCGAAGCGCGATGCCGTGGGCGAGAGGTTCATCTCGGGGCCGAAGAAGCTGTCAAACGGGACAGCGCCCGCCCTCCAGCCCGCGCTGACCGGCGTGAATCGCCCCTGCGCAGCGGGTGACAGGTAGCAAAAGCCCATGCCGCGGCCCGCGTTGAGCAGGAACTTGTGATCCGGTGCCACCAGCACGTCGACGTGCCGGAGGTGCTGGGCGACCGGGAGCGCCCCGACCATCTGCGCGCCGTCGACGAACACGATCGCCCCTGCCTTCCGGGCGAGATCGCTGATCGCGGCAATGTCGGACCGGTGGCCGGTCGCTGTCTGCACGCCGCTGAAGGCGACCAGTTCCGTGCCGGCGTCCACTTGCTCGCTGACGTCTTCGGGTTCGAGCCCGCCGTTGCGGAAAGGGACCTGACGGACGTCGTATCCCTTCTCGGCCAGCTGACGCCAGGGGAAGTGGTTCGAGCTGTACTCCCGTTGCCCGATCACGATGTTGCCGCCCCGGCCGGCCGGGCCGAACTGGGCAGCAACCAGTCCCGCCGCCGACGACACCGCAGGGATCAGCGCGATGTCGCAGGCCTCGGCGCCAATCAGCCTCGCTACCGCCGATCGTGCCTGGCCGGCGGCCTGCTCCCCGCGGCCGTAGTCGAGGCCTTCGGTTGTCCACTCATCGATGAACTCGTGGTAAGTCTCCGCGAGCCGCCGGCTGGCCAGTCCGACCGCGGCCGTGTTGAAGTACGCCCGGCCTGCGGTCACCGGGAACATGCGGCGAGCGTCACGGACGTCCGTGGTCTGCGCCGCTGGCACCGGGCCGGTCACGACCTCAACGTATCCTCGGGCAACCTGCGGCGCTTCTCCCGGCCCGGCCGGGCCGGTCACGCCTGGATAATCGACGTGCCGCGGACCTTGATGCGCACCGGGGCCAGCGGGGACGTGGCCGGTCCGTTGACGACCGAGCCGTTGGCGATGCTGAACTTGCTGCCGTGACACAGGCAGTTGATGGTGCCGCTGGCCACGCTGCCGACGATGCAGCCCTGGTGAGTGCACACCGCGGTGAACGCATTGAACCGGCCGGCCTTCGGCTGGGTGATCACGATCTTCTGGGCGCTCAGGATCTTGCCGCCGCCGACCGGGACGTCGGTGGTCCTGGCGAGCACGTGAGACCCGCCCGGGGCAGCCCGGCCGGATTCCGGGCTGGCCGGGGCGGCCGGCGAGGAACTGCCGGCTATCCCGCCGTTGTTCGAGTTGTAGGTCTCGCAGCCGGCCAGTGCCGCGACGCAGGCGGCACCTGCGCAGCTCAGCACCGCACGGCGGCTGGCGGCCGGGACGCTGGGCTCGGTCATGGCGTGGCTCCTCAGCGGTTGATGCCGAAGTTGGCGAAGAACCAGTAGGCGGAGCTGAGCCACACTCCGGTCAGCACGGTGAACACCAGCGCGCCGAGGGAGGGCAGCAGCCAGCCGGGGAGTTCGCGTTTGGGCAGGATCAGCATCTTGACCGTGAACGCGCCGAAGAACGCGCAGCCGAGCAGCGAATGGATGAGCACCCGGGTGCTGTAGGTCTGGAACCCGAGCGCGTAAAGGCAGTTCACCGCGACCGGCACGGCCAGCAGGAAAGCGATCCGGCCTGACCACCGGTGCACCCCGCCGATCCACGAGGGCGCGGCGACGCGCGGCACCTTCCCGTACATCACCAGGGCCGAGATCACCTGGACGACGGCGAACAGGACGGCGGTCGTGGCCAGCCATGACTTCGCCGCGCCAGGGCTGGAGAAGCCTGCCAGGCTGACCGCTATGCCGGTCGGGTGATGCAGGTGCCCGTAGACGCCCAGGGTCAGCGCGACCAGCGCGCCGATCAGGCTGGGTACCACGAGCTTGGCCGTGGCCGAGGTGGCGTGGCCCGGCGGCAGCGGCGCGGACGCGCCCGGCTGTACGGCCATGGTCATCTCCTCACTGGGCCGGTGACGATCACCCGTTGGTACGGCATTGCCGGGCGGCAGCGTTCCCGGGCCGGCCAGCGGAATCGGAGTTCGCGACGATGATCCGCCCGTTGCCGTTGCCGTTGCCGTTGCCGTTGCCGTTGCCGTTGCCGTTGCCCTGCTCCGCCGCATCCGGGGCGGTCGGCGCTGCGGTGATACCACCGGGAACCGCAGGTGCCGTACCGGCGCCGCCTGTCCCGCCGCCATACAGGCGGGTCGGCGCCGCGGGGGTCGCCAGCATGCTGGCGATCAGTACGAAGGCGCCGAGCACAGCACCGGCCAGCAGCGTGATCAGCGGCGACCTGCGTCTCATATCCGGGTTCCTGCGCATCCTCGGGCCGGCCAGCTCAATCCGGCCGGCGCTCTTTCAACTTCTCCCGGCGCAGGGTGACCTGTCCAGCGATGATCGACAATCCAATCACGCCGGGCGGCAGGCCGTCGATGAACCAGCCGGCCACCACCCACGGCCTGCGCAACCCGGCAAGAAGCACCCGGAGCGGCGGCCTCGCTGCGCGACGGTATCGCCGAAACCCTCACCATCCTGCACCCGGACGTCCCGCTGACACTCGCGCGCACGCTCCGTTCAGAACGGATCGTCCACCCTTTTTCCGGTGGCGGGCCGGCCCTGGGATCGGCAGGATCGGGGGCATGACCTCCGAAACGCACCGGCGGGCGATCGGCTCGCTGCGGGCCGTGGCGCTGGACGCCCCGGACATCGACCTGCTGGCCACGTTCTACGAGCAGCTCGCCGGCTGGCGACGCGTCCCCGACGACGACGACGAGTGGATCACGATCTATTCCGGTGACGGCTGGCGGATCGGCCTGCAACGGGCCACCGACCACGTGCCGCCCACATGGCCGGACGCCGGCCGTCCGCAGCAGGCCCATCTCGACTTCCGGGTACCGGACATCGATGCGGCGGCGGAACGCGCCCAGCAGCTCGGCGCCAGCCTGCTGCGCCGCAACGAACGGTGGCACACGCTGGCCGACCCGGCCGGCCACCCGTTCGACCTGTGCGCCAGCCCGGACGATCCGCGGACCACCCTGATGGGCGTCATGCTCGACTGCCCCGACGCGAAGGCGCTGAGCCACTTCTACGCGGAGCTGCTCGGCAAGCCGGTGACGTACGAGGCGGACGGGGTCGCCATGATCGGCGAGGACGGCGCGCAGCCGGTGATGTTCCAGCAGGTGCAGCGGTACACCGCGCCGCGCTGGCCAGATCCGGCGTACCCGCAGCAGATCCACCTCGACGTGACCGTCCAGGACGTGGACGCGGCGGAACGGGCCGCCCTCGACATCGGTGCCACCCGGCTGGACGGCGCGGGCCCGAACTGGCGCGTCTACGCCGACCCGGCCGGCCAGCCATTCTGCCTGATATGGACGGCCTGAACTAACGCCAGTCAGGGTCGCTAAGGAGTGACGACCACTCGCCTTCGAGCGCACGGAAGATGGCCGCGTCGTTCCTTCCGGCAGGCTCGCGTCAGCTGATCTGTTCGGCAGGGCGACGATAATGCCCGCGGGGCCGCGGAGGTAGCGGCGAGCCGTCGGCCGCGCCAAAGAAGGCTGCGTGCGCTGGCCGGATCACGCTCGCCTAGACCGGGCAGCCAGCCAAGCCGCGTGCTGCCACGGGCACTAGCGGGATCTCGTACTCCAGGGTGCCGAACTCGCGATGGACAAGGTCGGCGCCTGCGTTGCTCAGCAGCCCGAGGACGGCCTCGTTGTCGGCCGAGACCAATGCGTTGAAACGGCGGATGCCTTCCTTCCGGGCCCGGTCCGACAGCTGGTCCAGCAGCTCGGTGCCGAGTCCCCGGCCCTGCCAGTCGTCGACGATCGTGACGGCGATGTCGGCGGCCTGCGGGTCCTCGGCGTCCCGGAAGTAGCGGGCGATGCCCACGCCCTGGCCTTCGGGGTGACTCAGCGCGCCGAGCGCCTCGTGGTCGTGGTGGTCGATGTCGGTGAGATAGCGCAACTCCGCCGCGGACAGTTCCTTCTTTGGCGTCAGGAACCGCAGCTGGCGGGACTTGGTACTGAGCCGGGCAAATCCGTCGGCCAGCAGCGCGGCGTCAGCGCTCTGAACCTGTCGTATCAGCACTTCTGATCCGTCGCGTAGCACCACCCGGTTGCCCCCGGTCCCGGATCGCGGCAGCCGCATGCCGCTACGGCCAGGCTGCAACCAGGCAGGGAGACAGCGGAGCGGTGATCTGCGGGCAACGGATGCGCCGGCCCGCTGCCGGTGCGACTGCGCTCGGAATGCGGGCAGTCGCTCCTCGGCCATCGGGTCGCGCTGCCGGGCCTTGCCCGGCTGGTCCTCGGGCACCCCGGCGAACCCGCGGTGCGCGTCCAGGTAGTTCGTCATGCCAGCTTCCTCGCAGTCTCTGAAGGTGATGACATGAGCCTCGATCACAGCGGCCTGCGATTCATCGGTCAGGTGCCCTAATCGACGGGTGGCGGATACCTACCTTTCCCGGCGGCAGCGAGCAGGGCCAGGTCGCATCGGCCCGGCGAAGTAAGGTGGGGCTGTGGACGGCAAGGCAATCACGGACCTGCTGGAGCCGGTGATCGGCCGGCCGGGGCAGGTCAGCGTCGTGTGCCAGGGGCTGAGCACCCGCTTGGCCCTCAATGACGAGAAACACCCGCTGCTCAGCGTGCAGCTCCGGCCAGACGGGCTCGTTGAGATCTCGCGCGATAACGGGTGGGGCGTGTTCGACCCGGGCGGCGTGCTGGCGGTGGAATGGACGGCCAGAGCCGGCGAGGACGGCGGGCACTACCTCTGATCATGGCCAGATCATGCCGGCCACGGCAGCCGCGACGGCAAAGCCATGATCGTCGCTACCGGGCGACACCGTCTCGCCGGCGGCTGGCCGCGGAGGCCGGCCTGATGGCCGTGCCGTCGTCCCCCGGTTCCCGCCTGCGGGGCAGCAGGATGAAGGAGTGGGCATGGCCACTGAGCTGGTGCTGCTGGGAACGGCGGGTGCGCCGATGCCGGTGGCCGGCCGCGGCGGGATCTCCTCGGCGCTGGTCGCCGGGGGGCGGGTTTTCGTCATTGACTGCGGCCGCGGGGCGCCGTCGGCGTTCGCTGACGCGGGGCTGGATTTTTCCCGGCTGGAAGCGGTGTTCCTCACCCACCTTCATGCCGATCACACCGGCGACCTGGCCGGCCTGATCCTTTACCCATGGGGCGGCCGGGCAGGCCAGAACGGACCGCTGCCGCCGGTCCGCGTCTACGGGCCGTCCCGGCCCGGGACGGAGCCGGCCGGGGATGCGATTTTCCACCGGGAGACCACGATCTGCCCGCAGCGGCCGGTCCCGGGCACGGCGGACCTGGTCGGGAACATCCTGGCGGGCTACGCCTACCATCTGAACGTCATGCCGCTGGATGCCCTGATGCCGGACGCGGGCGCGCTGGTACGCGGAATCGACATCCGCGTCCCGGTCCCGGCCGGGGGCGCGGCCCAGGTCCCGGTCACGGTCTTCGACGACGGGGCTGTCCGCGTCACCGCCGTCGCGGTGACGCACGGCCGGGCGGAGCCGGCACTGGCGTACCGTTTCGAGAACGCGGACGGCTCGGTGGCGTTCTCCGGCGACACCACCGTGAACGAGGATCTGATTGCCCTCGCCCAGGGCGCTGACATCCTCGTCCACCACGTTGCCGACCTCAGCTACCTTCAGCGGCACGGCATCACCGGTGCCGCCCTGGACCGGATGGCCGCGCTGCACACCGACGTCACCCAGGTAGGGGATGTCGCCGAACGCGCGCGAGTCCGCGAGCTCGTCCTCAGCCACTACCTTCCGGCAGAACCAGGCGCGATCTCCGACGCCGACTGGGCACGGCGCGCCGGGCGCGGCTTCACCGGCACAACCACCGCCGGCCACGACGGCCTGCGCAGGACGCTGCCACGCATTACTTCATGATCACCGCGGCGGGCGGCCCCGGGGGCGCCGGGCCGCCCGCAGGCACCGCCGGGCGCGTTCATCACTCCCAGAACGGCCGTACTTCGATCGAGCCGAACCGGGCCACCGGGTGCTTGGCCGCCACCTCGATGGCCTCGTCGAGGTCGGTGCGCTCCACGATGTCGAAGCCGCCGATCTGCTCCTTGGTCTCCGCGAACGGCCCATCGGCTACCAGCACCTCGCGGCCGCGGACCCGCACCGTGGTGGCGTCGCTGCGCGGTCGGAGTTCGCTGCCGCCTGCCAGCAGGATCTTTCGGTTCTCCATCTCATCCACCCACGCCGTGACCCACCCTGGCCTGGCTGCCCTCTCCTCCGGGCTCAGCTCGATGGCCGGATCCCGGCAGATCAGCAGCAGGTACCTCATCGCTGGCCTCCTTGCTCTCGGTGACTACGCGCCCGCACGGTTAGTTGCCTCATGGTGACGACGAGCCTGGTCGCGGGGGATGGACACTACGAGAGCAGATTTGTTACCTCTCTTTGACCGCCCGGCCGGGCGCCGGCGCCTCATTCACCCGCGGGCCGCAGCGCGGCTGCGGCGGCCAGCGGCCGGCATCCACCCGCCGGGCAGTACCTGGCCTCAGGCATCTCGGCCAGCCTGGTGGTGGTGATAGCAGCGCCGCACTGCTCGCACCAGCCGAAGCGCCCGGCCGACAGCCGCGCAAGCGCGGCCTCGGTCTCGGCCAGCGCGAGCCGTTCCGCGACCGCGCGGTGCAGGATCGCGCGGGCCCGCCGTCGTGCCGCCAGGCGCGCGCCCCGGCCGTGGCCGGCGTTCGCGGCGGCTTCCTCGGCATCGTGGTAGGCAACCGAGTAAACGGTCACCCGCTCCAGCCGCTGCTGCCAGCGGAGCCCGAGCAGCGCGCGCCACCGGGGCAGCGCCGCCGGATGCAAGTGCCGTGCCTCGGCCGCCAGGTTGCGCCGTGCCGCGGCGGGCAGCGGGAAGATAGCTAGATCGGCCGTCATCAGCGTTCCTTTCCTGTCGGTGCGCACGCCCCGGTCGCGGGTGCCGGCGGCAAGATCTAGCAGATCGACGTTTCCTGCATGCCAGCTGAAGCCGACGCTGGCAGGCTGCTGTGAATGCCGCTGTGACACCGGAACGGCGGAACCGCCCGGCCACCAGATCCGCGGGGACGGCCTGAGCCGCTACCACACTTCAGCCAGCATTCTGCGGCCGTTGGCCGGCCTGTGCACATGGCCGGGGCAGTCCGTAGGCTGGCGGCCTAGGCCCGGGACGGCGCCGCGGCGGCGGACGGTCCGGCGGCCGGCCCGGGAGGAGCCATGACCGACGCCAGTGTGGCCACCGCCGACCTGGTCGACGCCCACGGGCCCGGCCTGCGGGTCTGCGATATCCAGTTCCGCCAGTTCGGCGGCCGCCGGATTTTCTCCGGGCCGGTGCGCACGGTTTCCTGTCACGAGGACAACGGCCTGCTCCGCGACCTGCTGCGGACGCCCGGGCCGGGCGGCGTCCTGGTGGTGGATGGCGGCGGCTGCCTGCGCACGGCGCTCGTGGGTGATCTGATCGCCGGGGCGGCGCACGCCAACGGCTGGGCGGGCCTGGTCGTGCACGGGGCGATCCGGGACAGCGCGACGCTGTCCCGGCTGGATCTCGGCATCAAGGCGCTGGGCACTATCCCGCGCAAGAGCGCGAAGGCCGGCGCCGGCGCAGTCGACGTGCCCGTGACATTCGGCCACATCACGTTCCGGCCGGGGGACATGCTGTACGCCGACGACGACGGGATAGTCCTGTTGCCGTCCGCCGCGCCGGGCTGACGGCAGCCGCCCGCCCCCGGGGCCGCGTCCCCCG
Organism: uncultured Actinomycetes bacterium; assembly: GCA_963786975.1. Lineage (GTDB taxonomy): Bacteria > Actinomycetota > Actinomycetes > Streptosporangiales > Streptosporangiaceae > Palsa-506. The sequence goes on from CAWBBE010000005.1 coordinate 78,087, forward strand.
CTGCCCGGCCGAAACGTCACCTGCCGGGAGGCGCCCGCTGCCCTAGTTCGCCTCGACCAGCCTGGCCAGGTTGGCCAGGGCCATCCGGGTGCCCGTCTCATTGTCGGCGACTGGGATCTTGTCGGGAATTCCCTCGTGCACGACGCGCACATCAGTGCCGCCGGCCGCTTCGGTAAGCGTGGTAGTCATCGTCATCTGGCCGCGAAGCTCAGGATCGGCCGTCTCGAACTCGAGCACCTCGACTACCTGCTCGTCCGGCACCAGCCGCGCGAAGTGGCCATGGTAGGTGTCGGTGCGCGACGCTGACTTGCCGGTCGAGGCCGGCGCATCGTAGCTGAGCGAGATCCGGAACGTGCCGCCTTCGCGGGCATCGAACTCATGCACCTCGCTGCTCATGCCGGCCGGCACCCGCCACTTCGCGAGCGCGCCCGCGTCGAGGAGCGCCTGGTAGACAGCCGAACGCGGGGCGCTCATGTGACGAGAAACCTGCGTCGAGTACACGCCGCCAGCCTACGGCCCGGGTGCATCCGGCCCGGTGCCCTACTCCACCGGCACGGCAGCCTGCTCGCCGGGGATCACCAGCGTCTCCTCCCGGCTGCGCTCGCCTTGCAGCCGGAAGAACAGCGCGTAGAGCAGCGCGGCGAGCACGAAGCCGACCTCGAAGGCGATGTCGCCGAAGTGCGGATTGTGCGTGGGGACGACGCCGGTGTAGTCGCTCTGGTTGGCGAAGAAGTAGATCGAGACCGCCATCGCGATGGCCATCGCGGCGAAGCCGGCCCAGGGATTGTGCCGGCGGTCGAAGAGGAAGCCATCGACGTGCTTGCCGCGCCGCAGGAACTGGTCGGCGAAGCAGACGCCCAGCCACGGGCTGATCCAGTATGCGATGACCAGCAGGAAGTTGTTGTACCTGGTGCCGGCGTCGTGCAGGCCGGACAGCGCCAGGAAGAAGCCGGCCACGCCGAAGACGATCGCGACGATGGCCCGCCGCAGCGACAGCGGGAGCCGGACGCCGAGCGCCAGGAACGACATCGATCCGGAGTAGACGTTGAGCGCGTTCGCGCAGACGGCGCCGAGCGCGATCGCGAGGAGCGTGACGTCCGCGAGCGCGGTCGGCAGGTGCGCGGTGAAGCCGGCCGTCGGGTTGTCGGCGAACTTGCCGACGCTGGTGATCGTGGCCGCGGCGGCGCCGACTATCTCCAGCAAGACGCACGAGATGAACACGCCGAGGCCGGCCCACAGGCCGGTCGCCCGGCGGTTCGTGTCCTTCGGCAGGTAGCGCGTGTAGTCGCTGGCGTACGGGTTCCAGCCGGCCGCGTAGCCGAACGCCGCTCCGAAGGTGATCAGGAACCCGCCCGGGAAGCCGGCCACGTGCGCGCCCGGGTGCGACTTGGACACGATCACTACCGAGGCGATGCCGAAGACCACTACCAGGAACGGGAACGCCACGCGCTCGAACATGTGCACCAGGTTGTGGCCGAAGAACGCGACCGCGACCTGCACCAGCACGATGATCAGCAGGCAGATCTTCGAATTCCAGCCGAGCAGCGCGTTCAGCGCGAACGCGCCGCTGACGCTGTTGACCGCGAACCAGCCGATGCCGGCCACGACCGCATTGATCCCGGCGGGCAGGATGTTGCCGAGGAAGCCGAATCCGAGCCGGGACAGCACCATCTGCGGCACGCCGAACAACGGCCCGCGGGCGGCCAGCGCGCCCATCGACAGCGAGCCGAGCGCGGTACCGAGCAGTATGGCCAGCGAGGCCATCCAGAACGACTGCCCGAAGAACCAGACGCCGAGAACGCCGACGAAGATGGTCGCGAACTCCATGTTCGGCGACACCCACGTCAAGAATTGCTGCAGCGGCTTGCCGTGCCGCTCACTGAGGGGGATGAACTCCGCTCCGCCGGGCTCGACCGCCGCCACCTTGGCGCCGTAGGTGCCTTCACGCACGTCGGCCTCGATGAAAGCGGTGGACGCCGCGCCACTGGATTCGGTCACTTGCCCATGCACCCCTCTAGGTAGCTGCCAGCGCCCGCTGCCGGGGACGGCGACGACCGGGCTGGCCCTCGCGCCCGGAACGTCTTCGTCCCGGCCGGCCGCGCTCATCCGGGCGGCGGATCCGACCCAGATCGGGGTCTGGGTCATAATTTGCCTCAATCATGCGCGGGCGCACCGCGCATGAGAAGGGCGTTATGCAACGGTGATCCGCCGTTGCCCTGATCCGTGCATCGCCCGCTGTGGCCGAGCGGGCGCGGCGGGCCGCCCGGCCGCCGCGCCGCTTCGGGGGCCAGCCCGCCACGTAGAATCCCAGGCAGGAGGCGGTGGGCGGGGGAGGTTGCCGTGCGAGTCGGTGCTGGCCCGGCCGTTCACGTCCTCGCCTCGGAGTTCAAGATCTCGATCGCCGTCGGCGCATCGCTGCGGCCGATGATGTGGATGTTCGTCGCGATACTCGTGACTTTCCTCGTCACCAGGACCGTCACCAGGCTGATCCGGTCAGGCAGCGGCGGCGGGGCCGGACTGGGCAATATCCGGATCGCCGGCCATCACGTTCATCACCAGGTTTTCGGCATATTGATCATCATAGGCACCGGAATCGTGCTGATATCCGCGACGCCGCAGGGCGCCGGCCTGGAGGTCGCCGCCGCCATCTTCGGGGTCGGAGTTGCCCTCACCGTCGACGAGTTCGCGCTCTGGCTGCAGCTGGAGGACGTGTACTGGACCACCGAGGGGCGCAAATCGGTCGACGCGATCTTCTGCGTCCTGGTGGTAACCGGAGCGCTCGTCGGCGGGGCTGATTTCCTGACCGGCCGGGTCGGCACGACGGCCTGGTGGGCGTCGGTCGCCGTCCTCGCCGCCAATCTCCTGTTCTGCGTGATATGCCTGCTCAAGGGAAAGGTCACGACCGGCGTCGTCGGTATCGTCGTCGGCCTGGTCGGCGTCATCGGCGCGATCAGGCTGGCCAAGCCGGGATCCTGGTGGGCGGCGCGGCGCTACGCCAGCAGGCCCCAGCGGGCCGCCCGCGCGGCGCACCGCTACGGCCAGCGCTACGAGCAGCGCTGGAACCGGCTGCGGGATCTGGTCGCCGGCGCCCCCTCCGAGGAAGGGCCCGGCTAGCGCGGCGGCGGCCGGCGCGCATCGCGTCGCCGGGACGGGATGCCGCCGGGCGGCCGACGGCCCCGCGCCGGTCAGGTGCGGGGCCGTCGCGGCGCGGGCCAGCTCAGGACGTGCCGTCCAGCCATTCCTCGAAGGTGGGGCCGGCCAGGGTGGCGTGCGGCCCGGGGAGCAGCGCTCCCGTTTCCAGCAGCTGGGCGTCCGGGTCCGCCAGGTTGCGCACGCCTTCGACCTTCACCGCCGGGCCGCGGCGGTTGACGAGCAGCGTCGCCATGTCGACGAGGTTCTCCTGCCGCGGCCCGGCGACCTCCAGGATCGGTGCCGTGCCCGGCCCCGGCGCGAACGATCCGGGGCTGGTGACGAGGTCGGCGAGTGCCTCCGCGACGGTCCGGGCGGCGACCAGCTGGGTGCGCATCTGCGGCACGTACGCCACCTCGCCCTGCGTGCCCCATGCCACGACCTGCGCGACGAACTCGTGGAACTGCGCCGAGCGCAGGATGCGGACCGGCACCGGGCCGGACAGCATGGCGTGCTCGTGGGCGACCTTCGCGGCGTTATAGCCGCCGGCGAACGCCTTGATCCCGATAATGGACACGACCGCGATCCGCCGCAGGCCGGCCCGCTGGCCGGCCTCGTGCAGGTTCCGCGCGGCGGCGGTGAAAAATTCCGTGGCCGCCTGCTGATCCGGCGACGGCCCGGTGGCCGCGTCGATGATGCCATCGGCGCCGGCCAGGGCCGCGGCGAGGCCGTCGCCGGTGATCACGTCCACGCCGCCGGAACGCGACATCGCGACGACGTCGTGTCCTTGCTCGCTGAGCACGTCGACAACATGGCGGCCGACCCGTCCGGTCGCCCCTGCTACTGCGATCTTCATGTTTCACTCCTCCTGGATCGTCTGTTCTGGCTGGTCAGTGTTCTGGCTCGTCGATGGGTCTGGCTGGTCAGCGGGCCTGGCTGACCGCGGCGGCGAACGCGCCAGCGGGGGAGCGCGCCCGGCCGGCCGGCCCGGCGGGTGACGGCTCATGCCGTCAGCACGATCTTCCCGGCGGTCCGGCCGGACTCGATGAGCTGGTGCGCCTTCGCCGCCTCGGCCAGCGGCAGCACGCATGCCACTGCCGGGCGCAGGCGCCCGGCGTCAACCAGGCCGGCCAGCGCCTCAAGGCCCGGATAGTCCGGCTCCACCGCGACGCCGGCGAACCGCATCCCGGCCGCTTCGGCCCTGGCCTGCAGGACGGCGCTGGTGCGTTCGACCACGGTTACCAGCAGGCCGCCGGGACGCAGGGTGCGCAGGGACCGCTCTGCGTAGCCGCCGCCGACGGTCTCCAGCACGACGTCGACGTCGTGCACGACATCGGCGAAGTCCGCGGCCCGGTAGTCGATGGCCTGATCCGCGCCGAGGCCGCGGACGAACTCGTGCTTCGCCGCGCTCGCCGTCGTGATGACATGCGCGCCCCGGGCCTTGGCGATCTGGATGGCCAGGTGACCGACCCCGCCGCCGCCGCCGTGGATCAGTACCCGCTGGCCGCTCCCGACGTGCGCGAGGCCGGCCAGGCCGTGCAGCGCGGTCAGGCCGGCCATCGGCAGCGCGGCGGCCTGTTCGTGGCCGATGCTGGCGGGCTTGCGGGCGAGTTGCCGGGACGGCACCGCCACGTACTCTGCGTATCCCCCGGCGGCGCGGGGGAAGAACGGCATCCCGTAGACCTCGTCGCCGGCGCGGAAGCGGGTGACGCCGGGCACGACCTGCTCGACCACGCCGGAGATGTCCCAGCCGAGCACGAACGGCGGTTCGCCGAGCAGCGGCAGCGCACCCGACCGGGCCATCGCGTCTACCGGGTTCACGGCGCTGGCGCGGACCCGGACGAGCACCTCGGACGGGATCGGGACCGGCCGGGCCTCGGTGATCTCGAGGACTTCCGGGCCGCCGAACGAACGCTGGGTGACTGCGCGCATGGCACTGGCTCCAATTCTGTAGCGATGACTACGGAAGTCAGCCTAGACAATCTCCATAGCGATCGCTATAGAATTAATCCATGACGCCGCCGCGCGGACGCCCGCGAGAGTTCGACCGGTCAGCCGCCCTCGATAGCGCGCTGGCGGAGTTCTGGCGCCGCGGGTACGAGGCGACCTCGGTCGCCAGGCTGACGCAGGCGATGGGGATCACCCCGCCGAGCCTCTACGCGGCCTTCGGCGACAAGCGGAGGTTGTTCAGCGAGGCGGTCGAGCGGTACGCGCAGACTTACGGCCAGTACGGATCGCGGTCACTGACCGAGCCCACCGCCCGCGCGGCCGTGCAGCGCATGCTGCGCGAGGCCGCCGCCGAGTACACCGAGCCGAGTCATCCGCCGGGCTGCCTGGTGATCAACGGGGCGGTCAACATCACGGCCGCGGATGAGGACGTGAAAGCCGAACTGCGCGGCTTCCGCGAAGCGACCAAGCAGGCGATCGCGCAGAAGATCGACGCTGACGTGCGGGCCGGCCTGCTACCGGAGGAAACCGGCTCGCTGGCGCTGGCCACCTTCTACGCGGCCGTCATCCAGGGCATGTCCACCCAGGCGTGCGACGGCGCCAGCAAGGCGGAACTGATGCGGGTGGCCGATATCGCGATGCAGGCGTGGCCTGCCTGACCGGCCTGGTCTGGGCTTATGCTCGTGCCGCGGCGGCATGCCCGGCTGGGCGGGGCGCTGCGTGCACCCCTGACCGAGCGGAACGAGCGTCGCATGACTGAGCCGGGCACCGCAGCCATCCCCGATCGCGCCCGCGTGGTTGTCATCGGCGGGGGCATCATCGGGACCTCGGTCGCCTACCACCTCGCGCACCTCGGGATCGCCGACGTGCTGCTGCTGGAGCGCGACCGGCTGACGTCGGGCACGACCTGGCATGCGGCCGGGCTGATGGCCACCTTCGGCTCGACCTCGCAGACCTCTACCGAGCTGCGGATATATACCCGGGACCTGTATGCCCGGCTGGAGGCGGAGACCGGGCTCGCGACCGGCCTGAAGCAGGTCGGGCTGATCGAGCTGGCCATCGAGCCGGGACGGCTGGCGGAATACCGGCGGGTCGCGGCCTTCAACCGGCTGTGCGGCGTGGAGGTGCACGAGATCTCGCCGCGCGAGGTCGCCGGACTGTTCCCGCTGGCCCGGACCGATGACGTGCTGGCCGGGTTCTACATCCCGGCCGACGGCCGGGTGAATCCGGTCGACGTGACGATGTCGCTGGCCAGGGGCGCCCGGATGCGCGGCGCGCGGATCATCGAGGGCGCGGCAGTGACCGGCTTCCTGACCCGCCGCGGCGCGGTCACCGGCGTGCGCACGCCGCGCGGCGACGTGGCGGCCGAGTACGTGGTCAACTGCGCCGGGATGTGGGCCCGCCAGCTTGGCGAGCTGGCCGGGGTGAGCATCCCGCTGCAGGCCGCCGAGCACTACTACCTGCTGACCGAGCCGATTGAGGAGGTGGACGGCAGCTGGCCGGTGCTCGAGGATCCCGCCAGCTACGGCTATTACCGGGAGGAGGGCGGCGGGCTGATGCTCGGCCTGTTCGAGCCGGTCTGCGCGCCGTGGAAGGTCGGGGGCGTCCCCGCGGACTTCTCCTTCGGCGAACTGCCCCCGGACTGGGACCGGATGGCTCCTTACCTGGAACGCGCCATGGCCCGGGTCCCGGTATCGGCGGAAGCCGGGATCAAGAAATTCTTCTGCGGCCCGGAGAGCTTTACCCCGGACCTGCAGCCGATTGTCGGCGAGGCGCCGGAACTGCGGAACTACTTCGTGGCCGCGGGCCTGAACTCGATCGGGATCCTGACCGGCGGGGGAATCGGCCGGGTGATCGCGCAGTGGATCGCCGACGGCAGGCCGGACGTGGACGTGACGGCGCTGAACATCGACCGGCTGCACCGCTACCAGGCCAATCCCGAGTACCGGGCGACGCGCACGGTGGAGTCGCTGGGCCTGGTGTACGAGACTCACTACCCGGGCCGGTCCATGCGGACGGCGCGCGGCGCCAAGCTGTCGCCGGTGCACCACCGGCTGGCGGCGCAGCGGGCGTACTTCAGGGACGTGAGCGGATGGGAGGGCGCCGACTGGTACGCGCCCGAGGGGGCCGAGCCGGAGGCAGGCCAGCTGTCCTGGGGACGGCCGGACTGGTTCGGCTACTGGGCGGCCGAGCATCACGCCGCGCGCACCGGCGTGATCCTGATGGACATGGCCTTCATGGCCAAGTTCGACGTGCAGGGCCGCGATGCCGGGCGCGTGCTGGAGCGGATCTCGGCCGGCCGGGTGGACGGCGAGCCCGGCCGGATCACCTATACCCAGTGGCTTAACCACGGCGGTCAGCTGGAAGCCGATCTCACCGTGACCAAGCTCGCCGACGACCGGTTCTGGGTGGTCGCCTCGGACACCGCGCACCGGCACGCGGAGACCTGGATGCGCCGCCACATCGGCGACGCGCACGCCTTCGTCACCGACGTGACGCACGGCTATGCGCAGATCAACATCCAGGGCCCGCGATCGCGGCAGCTGCTGGCGTCGGTCACCGCCGCGGACATGTCCGACGCGGCGTTCCCCTACCGCGCCGCCGCCGAGATCGACATCGGGTTCGCCCGGGTGCTCTGCATCCGGATCACCTACCTGGGCGAGCTTGGCTACGAGCTGTACATTCCGGCCGGCCAGGCGGTGCACGTCTACGACCGGCTGGCCGAGGCCGGCCGGGCGGTGGGCCTGCGGCACGCCGGGCTCAAGGCACTGAGCAGCCTGCGGATGGAGAAGGGCTACCGCGACTACGGCCATGACATCGACAACACCGACACCGTGCTGGAGGCCGGGCTGGGCTTCGCGGTCGCGCTGGACAAGCCGGGCGGCTTCATCGGCCGCGACGCCGTGCTCGCCCAGCAGGAGCGCGGCAAGCTCACCCGGCGGCTGGTGCAGGTACTGGTGACCGATCCCGGGCCGCTGCTGTTTCACGCCGAAGTGGTCCGCCGGAACGGCCTGGCCGCCGGGTACGTCCGGTCCGCGTCCTACGGATTCACGCTGGGCGGCGCGGTCGGGCTGGCGATGATCGACGCTGACGAGCCCGTCAGCCAGGCTTACCTGGATTCCGGCGAGTGGACGGTCCAGATCGGGACGTCGGTCTACCCGGCCGTCACGTCGCTGCGGCCGATGTATGACCCCGGCAACAAGCGCATCAGGATGTGAGCCTCCGCACCGCAGGCCGGCCGCCGCGCTGGATGCGCCCCGGGCGTCCAGCGCCGTCGAAGGGACAGGCAATGGATCAACGCGAGGTGCTGGCCGCCGCCCGCCGGGCCGGCGTCAGGCTCATCCGCTTCGGGTACTGCGACGTCAGCGGGGTGGCCCGGGCCAAGGCGGTGCACGTGTCCCAGCTTGAGCACAAGCTGGTCGAGGGCGTCGGCCTGACCCGCGCGCAGATGTCGATCAGCATGCTCGAGCAGATGGTGCACGTCGAGGGCATGGAGCCGGTGGGGGAGATCCGCCTCGTCCCCGACCCGGGCACGTTCACCGTCCTGCCGTGGTCCGCGGGCAGCGCCGGGCTGCTCTGCGACCAGCTCGGCCACGACCGGCGGAACTGGGGCGCGTGCCCGCGGTCGTACCTCAAGGACATGATCGGCCGGGCCGCCGCGATGGGCATCACCGTGCAGGCCGCGATCGAGAATGAGTACTACCTGGCCCGCGAAGAAGACGGCCGGTTCGTGCCGCTGGACACCCCCGGCCACGCGCCGGTGTACAGCTCCATCGGCCATGACCTGGGCGACCAGGTGATGGCCGACACGGTGCAGGCGCTGGAGGCGCAGGGCATCTGCGTCGAGCAGGCGATCAACGAGTACGGCCCGGGCCAGCGGGAGATCTCGGTCCGGTACACCGGCGCGCTGGGCGCCGCCGACCAGCAGATGAAGTTCCGCGACACGGTACGGGGAGTGGCCTGGCAGCACGGGCTGCTCGCCTCGTTCGCGGCCAAGCCGTACCCGGACCACATCGGCAGCGGCGCCCACGTGCATTTCAGCCTGTGGAACACCGCCGGCGACCGTAACCTGCTCTATGACCCGGGCATGGACCGGGGGCTGTCCCGGCTGGGGCGGCAGTTCATCGCCGGCGTCGCCGGGCACCTGCCTGCCCTGGTCGCGCTGACCGCGCCGAGCTTCAACTCCTACCGGCGGCTGCAGCCGAGCGCATGGGCGTCGGCGACCACGGCCTGGGGGTTCGACAACAAGGAGGCGGCACTCCGGGTGGCTTCGCCGTTCTACCGGCGGGAGGAGCAGAGCTACAACATCGAGTTCAAGGCGTCCGATGCGAGCGCCAATCCCTACCTGGCCCTCGGCGCGCTGATCGCCTCCGGCCTGGACGGGGTAGCCAGGGAACTCGATCCGGGGGAGCCGGCCGAGCACGATCCGGTCCGGATGTCGCCGGGCGAGCTGGAGCGGGCCAGGGTGCGCCCGCTGCCGGCCACCATGGCGGCCGCGCTGGACGAGCTTGAGAAGGACGAATTCCTCGCCGGCAGCCTGGGCGACCTGCTGGCCCGCTGCTACCTGGCGGTGCGCCGCTCCGAGCAGGAGGCGTTCGCCGGGCGGGACGCGGACTTCGAGATCCGCCAGCACTTCTACCGGTTCTGACCGGGCCGCGCCGCTATCTGGCCGGGCGATCGCCGGCCGGGCGATCGCCCGGCCGGCCCGCCGCGGGCCATCGCCTGGTCAGCGGCCGCCGCCTTGGCCAGCGCGGCATCGAACGTGCGGGTGACGACCGCGTTGATGGCCGGATCGAGGGCCTCGATCCGGCCGATGTGCGCCGCTATCACCTCCCGCGCCGAGACCTCCCGGCGGCGCAGCATCGCCGCCAGCCCGATCGCGTCCTGCATGCACAAGTCAGTCACCGGCGGCTCCCTGGATGCGACTGAATCCGGCTGCCCCTGACCGGCCCGGCCGGGACCACGCTATCGGTACCGTGCATGCAGGGACTGGCCAGCAACGGGAGGCGCCATGCGCGGGAATGCCCGGCTTTGCCGGGGCCGGAGTCACCGGCCGTGATCAGCGTCGAGACCCGCGGGCCGGTCGCCGTGGTCCGGATGGCGCACGGCAAGGCGAATGCCCTGGACACCGCCTTGTGCCGCGAGCTCGCCGGGCAGCTCGGCCAGCTTGACCGCGCCGGTCACCGCGCCGCCGTCCTTACCGGGCAGGGTTCCATCTTCTCCGCGGGCGTCGACCTGCTGCGGCTGAGCGACGGCGGCGCCGGGTACCTGGCCGAGTTCCTGCCCGCGCTGAGCGACGCGTTCCTGGCGGTCTTCGACGGCCCGCTGCCGGTGGTCGCCGCGGTGAACGGGCACGCGATCGCCGGCGGCTGCATCCTCGCCTGTGCCTGCGACTACCGGGTGATGAACGCGGGCCGCGGGCGCATCGGCGTCACCGAGCTGCTGGTCGGAGTCCCGTTCCCGGTTGCCGCGCTGGAGATCCTGCGCTTTGCCGTGGGCACCGGCCGGCTCCGGGAGCTCACCTGCTCCGGCCGGACCTACCCCGCGGCCGGGGCGCTCGGCCTGGATCTCATCGACGAGGCCGCCGCGGAGGAATCGGTGCTCGGCCGCGCGGTTGAGGTAGCGGGCGAGCTGGCCGCGCTGCCCGCCGGGCCGCTGCGGCACACCCGCCGCCAGATCCGCGGCCCGGCGCTCGACCGCATCGCGGCGCAGCGCGGCACCGACAGCGACCTCGTGCACCAGATGTGGGACTCGCCTGCCGGGCGCGAGGCGATCGGGCGGTACGTGCGCAAGACGCTGCTGAGCTAGCCGAGCGGCGGGACCACGGCCTCGATGAGGTGCGGTCCCGGCTCCGCCAGCGCCTGCCCGAGCTGGCGGGCGAGCTCCGCCGCCGTCCGGGCCCGGCTGGCCGGCACGCCCAGGCCGGCCGCCAGCGCGGTGAAGTCGAGGCTGGGCCCGGACAGGTCGAGCAGGCTCCGGGCTGCCTCGCCCGCCGCGGCCGCGCCGACCCGGGCCAGCTCCATGCCGAGGATCGCATACGCGCGGTTGCTGAAGATGATCGTGGTGATGTCGAGCCCTTCCCTGGCATGGGTCCACAGGGCGGAGATCGTGTACATGGCGCTGCCGTCTGCTTCGAGCGCCAGCACGCTGCGCCCCGGGCTGGCGATGGCGGCACCGGTGGCCAGCGGCAGCCCCTGGCCGATCGCGCCGCCGGTCAGGGTAAGCCAGTCATGCGGGGGCGCGCCCGCGGTGGCCGCGGGCAGCCACAAGCCGGACGTGTTGGCCTCGTCGGAGACGATCGCGCCGTCCGGCAGCAGTGCCCCGATCACGGCGGCCGCCGACTCGGCGGTCAGCTCCCCGCCGGGCAGCGCCGGCCGCTCCGGCTGCCGGGGCAGCGGCCTGGTGCCGGGAGCGACCAGGTCGGCGAGCGCGGTGAGCGCACCGGGCACGTCGTCACCGGCGCTCGCCAGCGGCAGCACGTCGCAGCCCGCGGGGACCAGCGAGCTTGGCTTGCCCGGGTAGGCGAAGAAGGACACCGGCGCGCGCGCCCCGGCCAGGATGAGATGGCGCACGTCGCCAAGCTGCGCGACCGCGAACTCGGCCAGGTAGGCCAGCCGGTCGATCGCGGGCAGGCCGGCGCCGCGCTCGTGCCGGGCCGGGAACGTCTCGCCCAGCAGGCGCGCGCCGGTCGCCTGGGCCACCCGGCTCGCCGCCGCCAGTCCCGGCCGCCGCAGGCCCTCGCCGCCCAGCAGGATCACGCACGGCTCGCCGCTGCGCAGCGCCGCCTCGGCGGCGTCCACCACATCACCGGGAACCGGCGCCTGCGCGGGCGCCGGAAGGGCAGCCGCCGGGGCGGCACCCTCGGACCAGGACACGTCCGCGGGCAGGATGAGCGTTGCCACCCCGCCGGGCGGGGTCATCGCCGCCGCCACCGCCTCGGCCGCGGCCGGGGCCACGTCGGCGCTGTGGGCCGGCCGCCGGACCCAGGCCGACACCGAGCCGGCCAGGGCGTCGATGTCCGATTCCAGCGGCGCGTCGAACTGCTTGTGGTACGTAGCGTGATCACCGACCACGGCCAGCAGCGGGGTGCGGGCACGGCGCGCGTTATGCAGGTTGGCCAGCCCGTTGGCCAGGCCAGGGCCAAGATGCAGCAGCGCCGCGGCCGGCCGCCCGGTCATCCGGCCGTACCCGTCCGCGGCGCCGGTGGCGGTTCCCTCGAACAGGCACGCCGCGCCGCGCATCTGCGGGACGGCGTCCAGCGCCGCGACGAAATGCATCTCCGAGGTACCCGGATTGCTGAAGCACACATCCACGCCGCAGCCGGTCAGCGTGCGGATGAGGGCCTGCGCGCCGTTCATGCTGCCTCCCGGAGGCTGCCGGGCGCCGATCGGGCAGCGCCGGCGTCCGGCCCGGGCCGCCTCGCCCCGGCGGCCGCTTCACGAGTCAGCGCCGGCCTCCTCGACCGTGAGCTCCGCGGCCGGGTCGGCGTCCAGGCGCTCGTCCGGGATCGGCTGCCCGCTGCGAACCGAGCGGCCGTAGCTGCCGTCGTCCAGCCGCCGCAGCGCGCGGTCGAGCGCGGCCAGCCGGTCGCGCAAGCTGGCCGCGACGGCGTCGTCGATGCCCTCAGCCGTCAGCGGCTGAGCGGCGTCGGCGATATCGCCGGTCTCGTTCTCGGCCTCGCGGTCCTGCTGGCCGGCCGCATCAGCGTCCTTGAGCAGCCCCGTCACCTCGGCATGCTCAGCCAGCAGGCGTGCCCGCGCCTGATCTGCATCCATCTGACCTCCACCCGCCTTCAACAGCGGTTAACTTCTGTCCGGTGCACGCCGGATAAATCGTAACCACTGCCGGATGGCCGCGGCCGCGGGGCGATGACCGAGCTGCTAACCGGCGCATCCCGGCTACCCGCACTGGCCTGCGCAGATACGGCCAGCTAGGGCCAGGAGGCCACCCGGCAGGATTCAGCCGGAACATCCCGACTGCGCTCATTCTGCGGTTATGCCTGACGCCCGTTACATGGTTGTGACAGGATGACGTTCGCTAGGCGGGAGACCATCGCGACGCAGGGCCCTCGCCGAGACGCATTTCGAGCGCCTTGGCCGAGGATTGCACGACGCTGAGCAAGAAGCCGGAGGAATTGCGCAGCGTGCATAAGGCCGCAGGTCAGGCTTGGACTGTTATCGCAACACTCAGCTTCACCTAGCAACGAGGAGGCAGGCAGATGCGCAAGATAGTAACTATTACTTTAATCGCCGGGCTACCACTCCTTTTCGCGCTCGCGCCGATTACGGCCGCTGGCGCGTCAGTCCGTTCGGCGAGTTCGACATGCGTAACTTCCGACCTGCACGGCAATTGCGGACCGTACTCCGCATCGAATATAACGCTGTCCAATGGGTTCAACACGTACGTCAGCAACAACGGCTGGGCCTGCGGTACCCCGGGCTCGTGCGGCCCTCAGACGCTGACGGCCCGTAGCCCAGGGAGCTGGTCGGTGGCAAGCCAGCAAGCGGCCGGCAATACCGCCGTTCTTACCTACCCGGATGTCATGCAAGTCTTTACCAGCCCGCAAGATGTAGATCCGCCAATCTCCAGCTTCGGGCACGTCTATTCTACGTTCACCGAATCCATGCCAGCCGTTCAAGGGCTTGATGCTGAGGCCGGATACGATATATGGCTAAACGGCACGAAAGGCCCTAATGAGATTATGGTCTGGGTCGACAATGTCGGCAGGGGTACCGGCGGTGCTCGGCAGATCGGGAAAGCCACGATCTTCGGTCGGAATTTCAATGTGCTGGAATATGGCACTGGCGAGATCATCTTCTCGCTCGCCCATAACGAGCAGGCCGGCACGGTTCACATCCTCTCCACGCTGCACTGGCTGCAAAGGAATGGTTACGTCTCTGCTGGTGCCAACATAGGCCAGATCGACTTCGGCTGGGAGATTTGCTCTACCGGCGGCCACCTGGGGACTTTCGTCATGAAGAACTACTCGCTTCGTACCGGCTGACCGCTTCATCCAGGCTTGGCTTCGGCGTCGTCGGGGCGGCGGGCCCGCCGCCCCGACGACGCCGAAGCGGCACGGTGTACTTCATGATTGGCGGGCCACCGGGTGGGTAGGCGCTCGTCCATGTCTTCCGTCAGCGCGCTGCTGCTGGCCGGCCGGTACCGGCTCGATAGCCGGATCGCGGCAGGCGGCTACGGCGAGGTATGGCAGGGCTCAGATGTCGTACTGGCCCGGCCGGTGGCGATCAAGCTGCTGCTGGCCGGATATGCGGAGCACGCCGAAACGCTTGCCCGGTTCCGCGCCGAGGCCCGGCACGCGGGGGCGCTGTCTCATGTGGGCATCGCGCACGTCTACGACTACTGCGAGCCGGATCCGCCGCACCCGCCGTTCCTGGTGATGGAGTTCGTAGCCGGGCCGTCGCTGGCCGGCGTGCTGGCCGGCGGCCCGCTGGATCCGGCCCGGACCATGGACGTCATCGCGCAGGCCGCGGCCGGGCTGCACGCCGCGCACCGGGCCGGGCTCGTGCACCGCGACATCAAGCCCGGCAACCTGCTGCTCCGCCACGACGGCATCGTCAAGATCACCGACTTCGGCGTCGCGCACGCGGCCGGCTCGGCACCCATCACCGCGACCGGGATGCTGGTCGGAACGCCGGGCTACCTGGCGCCGGAACGCGTCGCGGGCGCCAGCGCGACTCCGGCCAGCGACCTGTACGCGCTGGGCATCGTGGCCTACGAGTGCCTGGCCGGAGCCGCGCCGTTCACCGGGCCCGGCATGGAGGTGGCACTGGCGCACCGGGACCAGCCGTTGCCTGCCTTGCCAGCGGCCGTGCCGCCCGGCGTGGCGGCGCTGGTCGGAGAGCTCACGGCCAAGCAGCCGTCCGCCCGGCCGGGCGACGCCGGCCAGGTCGCCCGCCGGGCGACCGGGCTGCGCGACGCCCTGCTGGCCGGCCCGGGTACCCGGCCGCTGGATCCGCCGGCGGCCGGTACCGGGTCCGGGCCGGGATGCCGGTCAGCCTGATCCGCCAGGCGGTCCGGGCACCCGGCCGCTGGATCCGCTGGACCGCCTGGATGTCATCGCGGCCGGCCAGCCGGTCAATCCGGCCGGCCCGGCGGCCGAGGGTAGCCCGCCGGCCGCCGTGGCGGGGCAGCGGACGCGCGGCCTGGCCCCGGACCGCCGGTCTCGCCGCGGCCGCGGCAGGCCCGGCCGCGCCGCCGCGCTCGCCGTCGCCGCGGCCGTTGCCGTGCTGCTGGCCCTGGCGCTGGCCAGCGCGATCGGCCCGGGCACGGCTGACGCTCCGGCATCGGTGCCGTCCCGGACGCCCGCGGGGGCCTCGCCGGTGGCCCAGCTGATCGCGGTCAACGGCAGTTCGCTGGTCGGCCGGCCGGTCAGCGCCGCGGTCCGGCGGCTGCACCGGCTCGGTCTCGCGGCCCGGGTGCGCTGGCAGCCCAGCGGCCGGCAGCCCCCAGGGACGGTGCTGTCGGTGCGGCCCGGCGGGCGGGTACCGCCCGGCAGCGTGATCGTGCTGACCGGGGCGCTGCAGCCCGCGGTCCATCCGGGCAAGGCCCGCGGCACCGGGCGGCCCGGTGGCCACGGCCAGCGGAGCGGGAACGGCCACGGGAACGGTCACGGGAACGGGAAGGGCGAGGGGCACCGGCCGGGCAACGGGAAAGGAAACGGGGACGGCTGAGGCCGCCGGGGTCAGCGCCGGGTCACGGTGCCCCGGTGCCCGCGTAGCCCAGCCGGGCGCGCAGGCTGGCGGCATCGGTGAGCAGCCGGTCCTCCGAGATTCTCGCCGCGGGCGCCCCGGCCGGCAGCGGGAACGGCTGGCCGGGACGCGGATCGTCGGGGAACCGCGGGATCAGGTGGGTATGCAGATGCGGCAGCGAGTTGCCCAGCGTCTCGTAGTTCATCTTGACCGGCCGGTAGCGGCCGATCAGCGCGCGGGCCACGGTCAGCACCTCGGACCAGTACCCGGCGGCCTCGGCACCGGTCAGCTCCGTTGGCTCGGTGACGTGCCGGCCGCGCCAGATGACCACCGTGTAGCCGCGCTGGACATCGGCGCGCTGCAGGTAAGCATCCGTGTACCTGCCCGCGTGGATCCGAACGCCGTACGCATCGGACTCGGGCCGCCCCGGCGCGCACATCGCGCACCCGACGCCCCGGATCAGCTCATCCCAGTTCCCCGGCCATCCGCCCATCCCGCCCAGCTCCTCTCCTCGCCAGCAGCTACCCCCATTCCAGCCGGCCCACGGGCCCAGGCCCAGACCCGCTCGATCGGCCTCGTGCTTGCCTGCTCTGGCGGCTACCTTGACTGGGCCTTGTGGCTGCAGCGGCGAAGCGCCGGATACAGTTAACGGACCATGCTTGAGGGCAGTGCATAACCTGGGCCGGGGGCGGGCCCGCGGTTTCGCGGTCGTGCCCCTGGTGATGCTGGCCGGATTCGTGCTGCTGCTCGTCGTTTCCGCGTACTTCCCGTTCAACTGGGACCCACCGCGCATTGTCCGCAACCAGGTGACCAGAACCGCCAGCGGATCCTTGCGGTTCGGCGACATGAACGCGGCCAGGACGGCTGGCGCCCCGGCCTGGCTGCCGGGCGCGCGGTTATCCGGCGCCGTGCAGATCCGGCTGGTGGCCGATCCGGGCGCACCGGCCGGCCAGTCCGCCTCGATCATGATGCTGGCCAGCGATTTCTGGCACACTGATTTCGCCATCGGGCAGCACCGCTCCGACTTGGACGTGTGGCTGCGGCGTCCCGGGTCAGACGCGGCCGGTAACCCTCCGTTCGTCATCGGCGATGTATTCCGGCCGCAGCACTGGACAAGCATCCAGGTAGCGCTGCATCGCAGCGACATCCGCATCAAGGTCGCCGGTACGACCCGGCTGACCGGCCACCTTCCGGCGGGCTCGACGAGGACCTGGAGCGCGGCGGAGATTGCGCTTGGCGACGAGGTGCACGGAGGCGGTCCCTGGCAGGGCAAGATCCGTCACGCCGAGGTGCGCAGCCCGGGCCATGCTGTCGACTACGTCCGTCCGGGCGCACTCTCGATCCCTGCGCGTTACCTGTACCTCCCCGACCACGTCCAGCCCTTCCCGCCCACCTCTGCCGCGGACTGGCTGACGCTGCCAATTCATTTGCTGGCCTTCATCCCAGTCGGCTTTCTCCTCGCCCGTGCCCGGCGGCCGCTCGTCCGCCCGGTTCCCGCCACGCTGCTCGCGACGGGTCTGGCCATCGTTCTGGCAGCCGGGAAATTCCTGTTCCATGGCCGGCACATGGCAGTGGCCGACATCGTGGTGCAGGCCGCTGGAGCGTTGCTCGGGGCGTTGCTAGCCTCGTGGCTGGCGCGGCGCCGGCCGGGCCCCGCGCAGACGAACGGGCTGCCAGCGTAACGACGGTGCGAGCGCGCAGAACGCTCTGCCGGGCTATCGGCCGGCGCTCAGGACAGCAGGCCCGCCGCGGCGGCGAGCGTGCCGGCCTGCCGGTCCCGCTGCGACATGGTGGCTACCGGGAGCGGCCACGGGATCGCCAGCTCGGGGTCATCGAACGCGATCGACACGTCCTCGGCAGGATCGTGCGGGCGGTCGATGCGGTAGGACACGTCCGCCGGGTCGGTGCGGGCCTGGAACCCGTGCGCGCAGCCGGCCGGCACGTAGAGCGAGACCTGCTCGTCGTCCCGCAGTTCGAAGCTCTCCCAGTTGCGGTACGTGGGCGAGGCGGGCCGCAGATCCACGACCACGTCGAAGATCGCGCCGTACGAGCATCGGACCAGCTTCGCCTCGCCATCCCCGCGGCGCACGTGCAAGCCGCGCACCACGCCGCGGGCCGACCGGGAGAGGCTGTCCTGGGCAAACCCGGCCGGGTCGAGGCCGGCCGACCGCATCACCGCCGCGTCGAAGGTGCGGCAGAAGAAGCCGCGCTCGTCCACGTGCGGGGACGGCCGGAACAGCATCGCGCCGGCGATGCGCGCCACCGGCTCGACGTTCACCGGGCCGCCCGGCCGCAGCCGGCTCCCGCCGCCCCGGTCACCGGCGGGCGTCCTGCGCGATCTCGGCACCCGGCATCGGGAACCGCGCGCTGGTCTGCCGACGCAGCATGTCGTCGAGCAGGCCGGCCGACAGCAGCTCGCGGATCCGGCGCAGCCGGACGAACCGCGATGACGTGAAGTCGTCGTAGGTCAGGCCGTGCTCGGCGTAGGCGTGCACGAGCTCGCGACCCCGTCGCGCACGCTCCAGCGCAGGTCCAGATCCGGGAAGGTCTCGTTGAGCTTGGCGAAGTCGACGCGGTAGTTGCGCAGGTCCGGCCCGGCGCCGTCGGCGAGCGACAGCGTTGATCCGGGCACCGCGTCGCGTACCATCTCGGCGATGTCGCGGACCTGCACGTTGTCGGCCTGGCGGCCGACGTTGAACGCCTCGTCGTGCACCAGTTCCCGTGGCGCCTGCAGCGCGGCCAGGAACGCCCGGCTGATGTCCTCGATATGCACCAGCGGCCGCCACGGCGTCCCGTCGCTTTCCAGCCGCACCTGGCCGGTCGTCATCGCGACTGCGGTGAGGTTGTTCACCACGATGTCCAGCCGCAGCCGCGGCGAGGCGCCGTAGGCGGTGGCGTTGCGCAGGTAGACCGGGCTGAAGCCGTCGTCGGCCAGCAGCGAAAGCTCGCGCTCGGCCTGCACCTTGGCCTCGCCGTACGGGGTGACCGGGAACAGCTCCGCGTCCTCGGCCACCGCCGCCGAGCCGGCCGCGCCGTACAGGCTGCACGACGACGCGAACAGGAAGCGCTCGATCCCGGCCGCCTTGGCGGCCCGGGCCAGCCGCAGCGTGCCCTCCAGGTTCACCGAGTACGTGGCCGCCGGGTTGAGGTCACCGAGCGGGTCATTGGACAACGCCGCCAGGCACACCACCGCGTCGTAGCCGGCCAGCTGCCCGGCCTCGGTGTCCCGCATGTCGCGCGGCGGCCGGTCGCCGCTGTCCTGCCGGGGCGGGTCCCAGGTCACACCCCTCGTACAGGCCGAGGTCCAGCCCGCTGACCTCATGCCCGGCCGCGCGCAGGAACGGGACCAGGACGGCACCGATATAGCCGCCATCGCCCGCAACGAGGACCCTCATCAGCGAACCCCCAGGATCTTGGACGAGCTGGACAGGCGTGCGGGCAACCGCCCGGCAGCGAGCGTACCGGAATGACCCGCCAGATACAAGACCCGCTACGGACCGGGTCCTGATACATCCGGCGGGGCGAGCTTCTGGTAACGAGCGACTGCTGGTAGCTAAGTACGAAGTCCACAGTGTAACTCATCGTCGACAGCACCGAATTCCTGGCGACATCACGGCCCTAGCGCGGCTTTGTCGTATCACGGCCACCGCTCGGCGTTCCTATGCATGCAGGCTCCCTGCGCGAGCGAACGAGCAGCGAACCAGTGAGGTGACGCGATGAAGGTTGCAGTGGTCGGTCTCGGCTATGTCGGCACCGTGACGGCAGCATGCCTGGCCTCCAACGGCCATGACGTCTGGGGCGTTGACGTTGACGCGGCGAAGGTCGGTGAGATCCAGGCCGGGCGCAGCCCGGTAGCCGAGCCGGGCCTTGATGTGCTCGTCGCGGAGGCGGTGGCCGGCGGCACGCTGCACGCCACGACGTCGAGCTGCCGACGCACTCGACGGGGCCGAGGTATCGCTGGTCTGCGTCGGGACGCCGTCGACGCCGCGCGGCGGCACCGACCTGGCTTTCATCCGGCGGGCCGTGGACGACATCGTGGCCGCGCTGCGCGCCAGCCCGCCGCCGGCCGGGCGGCACAGCGTGGTCATCCGCAGCACGGTCCCGCCGGGGACGGTCGAGGACGTGGTGCTTCCGGCGCTCACCGGCGGCCTGGCCGGCACCGGCATCAGCATCGGCGCCGCGATGTGCCCGGAGTTCCTCCGCGAGGGCTCCGGGATCGCCGACTTCTTCGCCTCGCCCTTCATCGTCGCCGGGACCTCGGACGCCCAGGTCGCCGACGCGGTCAGCGGCATATTCGGCTTCCTCGGCCAGCCAGTCCGGATCGTCGACGTCCGCACCGCCGAGGCGCTCAAGTACGCCTGCAACGCGTTCCACGCCACCAAGGTCTCGTTCACCAACGAGGTGTCCCGGCTGTTCCGTCTCCTCGGCGTGGACTCCCGTGAGGTCATGTCCCTGTTCTGCGAGGACCGGGTACTGAACATCTCACCGAGCTATCTGAGCCCCGGCTTCGCGTTCGGCGGCTCCTGCCTGCCCAAGGATCTGCGCGCGCTGCTGCACCTGGCCCGCATGAACGGCGCGGACCTGCCGCTGCTGGCCGGCACCCTGGCCACCAACGAACTGGTGATCAGCGAAGTCGTCGACCGCGTCGTCGCCGCTGGCGCGCGATCCGTCGCCCTGCTCGGGCTGAGCTTCAAGATGAACACCGATGACCTGCGCGAGAGCCCGAAGGTGGAACTCGCCGAGCGATTCATCGGTAAGGGTTTAGACGTGCGCATATACGACCCGGTGGTCAATCCGGCCCGCTTGCTGGGCGCCAACCGCCGCCAGGTCGAGTCGAGACTGCCGCACCTGAGGCGGCTGCTCGCCCATGAACCCGCCGACGCGCTGCGCGGGGCCGACGTCGCAATCGTCTCGTCGAGCGATCGTGCCGTGCTTGACGCTCTGGTGGCGAGCCCGCCGGGCTACCTGATCGACCTTTGCGGGCGGCTGGGCAGCGAAGTGGAATCGCTTCCCGGCTACGAGGGGCTCAGCTGGTGACCCGCGTCCTGATCATCGTGCAGAACCTGCCGGTGCCGTTCGACCGGCGGGTGTGGCTGGAGTGCAAGGCGCTCGTGTCGGTCGGCCATCAGGTCACCGTGGTATGCCCGAAGGGCGAGGGCGACCCGGCGCATCAGGTCATCGACGGGGTGGAACTGTACAAGTACAAGCCCTACGCGCCCGGCGGCAGCAAGGTCGGCTTCATCAACGAGTACGTCTACTCGTTCCTGGCGACGGCGTGGCTGACGGTCAAGGCGCGGCGGTCCGGCCGGTTCGGGGTGATGCAGGCCTGCAACCCGCCGGATATCTTCTGGCCGATCGCGCTGGTGCTGCGCGCGCTGGACCGCACCCGGTTCGTGTTCGACCACCACGACCTGTGCCCGGAACTCTACGCGTCCCGGTTCCCCGATGGCCCGAAGCTGCCGTATAAGGCACTGCGGGCCATGGAGCTGCTGACGCACCGGAGCGCGAATCACGTGATCTCTACCAACGACTCCTACCGGAACGTTGCCGTACGGCGGAGCGGCAAGGCGGTTGCCGACGTCACGGTCGTCCGCACCGGCCCGGACCCGCAGAAATTGCGGCGCGGTCCGGCATACCCCGAGCTGCGCCGGGGCCGCCGCTATCTCGCCGCGTACATCGGCGTGATGGGGCCGCAGGACGGCGTCGACATCGTCGTGCGGGCCGCCGACATCGTGGTGCACAAGCTCGGCCGCGAGGACATCGCCTTCACGCTGATCGGCTCGGGAGACTGCTTCGACGACCTGGTGGCGTTGCGTGACGAGCTGGACTTGACCGACTACGTGGACTTCACCGGGCGGGCGCCGGACGAGCTCGTGGCCCGCATCCTGTCAACTGCGGACGTTGGCCTGTCGCCAGACCCCAAGAATCCGCTCAACGACATGTCGACGATGAACAAGTCGATGGAATACATGGCCTTCGAGCTTCCCGCCGTCGCGTTCGACCTGCGCGAGACCCGGATTTCAGCCGGCGACGCCGCCGTCTACGTGCCGCCCAATGACGTGCACGACTACGCCGACGCGATCGTGGCACTGCTGGACGACGAGCCCAAGCGCGCCCGGATGGGGAAGCTCGGCCGCGCCCGGGTCGAGCACGAGCTGGCCTGGAGCCATCAGCAGCGCGCCTACCTCGACGTCTACCGGGAGATGGTCACCGGCACCAAGGTCCTGGACCGGAAGGGGGCCTGAGGTGTGCGGGATCGCCGGATGCTACCAGCAGCCGGACGGCCAGAAGCTGGTGGACGTCATGAGCGACCGGATCGCGCACCGCGGGCCGGACTCGACCGGGACCTGGAGCCATCAGGACGACCGGGTGTCGGTGCAGCTCGGCTTCCGGCGGCTCTCGATCATCGACCTGTCCGCCGCGGCCGACCAGCCGCTCAGCAAGGACGGCCTGACGATCGTCTACAACGGCGAGCTGTACAACTACAAGGCGCTACGGGCGGAACTGGGCGGCCGCGGCGTCCGGTTCGTCACCGATTGTGACACCGAGGTCGTGCTGGAGGCGTGGCGCTGCTGGGGACCGGATGCGCTCCGCCGGTTTCGCGGCATGTTCGCGTTCGCGCTGGCCGACGAGCGTACCGGCGAGCTCGTGCTGGCGCGCGATCCGCTCGGCATCAAGCCGCTGTACTACCTTCGCCGCGACGCCGGGGTGATCTTCGCCTCAGAGCTGAAGGCGCTGGTGGCCGCGGTGGGCCCGGAGCTGCGGATCGAGCCGGGCGCGCTGGTCGCGTCGATGCTCTACTACTGGCTGCCCGAGCAGCGGTGCGCCATCGACGGCGTGCAGAAGCTGCCCGGCGGCTCGTGGGCCCGCTGCCGCCCGGACGGCACTGTCTCGGTGCGGCACTACTGGAACGCCGCGGAGGTGGCGGCCAGCGCCGCGGACGGGCCGCCCGCCGACCTCGGCCGGGTGATCGAGGAGTCGGTCGCCGCCCACCTGGTGTCCGACGTGCCGGTGTCCAGCTTCCTGTCCGGCGGCCTGGACTCGAGCATCGTCACCGTGCTGGCGCACCAGGCCGAACCGGGGATCGACGCCTACACGATCGCCTTCCGGCAGCAGGACCAGCGGCTGGAGGCGATGCCCGACGACGCTGTCTACGCCCGGAAGGTCGCCGCGCGCTACGGCATCGACCTGCACGAGATCGAGATCTCGCCGGACATCGTCGGCCTGCTGCCCCGGATCGTCGACATGCTCGACGAGCCGATCGGCGACCCGGCCGCGATCAACACGTTCCTCATGTGCCAGGCGGCCCGCGAGCGCGGCATCAAGGTGATCCTGTCCGGGATGGGCGCCGACGAGCTGTTCGGCGGCTACCGCAAGCATCTCGCCTGCCTGATGGCCAGCCGGTACGCCGCGCTGCCCGGCCTGGTGCGCGCACCGGTGCGGTCCGCCGTGCAGCACCTCCCGGTCAGCGTGCACGGCCGGGGGCTGCGCTACGCGCGCTGGGCGAAGCGGTTCCTGACCTTCGCCGAGCTGCCCGAGGAGCCGCGGTTCCGGCGCAGCTACACGCTGTACGACCCGGCCGAGCTGGCTGCCCTGGTCAGCCCGGAGCTGGCCGGCTACGTCGGCCAGGTGGTCGGCGAGCACCGCGAAGTCTACGACGACAACTCGCTGACCGACGAGGTCAACCGCATGTGCCTGGCCGACACGCGGCTGTTCCTGCCGGGGCTCAACCTTGCCTACACGGACCGGGCCAGCATGGCGGCCTCGGTGGAGGTACGCGTCCCGTTCGTGGATCCGGTCGTGGCGCAGGCGGCGTTCTCGCTCCCCGGCAGCGCGAAGATCCGGGGGCGCCAGGGCAAGCTCGCGCTCAAGCGGGCCGCCGAGAGCTGGCTGCCACGCGAGATCGTGCACCGGCCCAAGGCCTCTTTCAGCGCCCCGCTGCGCGCCTGGGTCCGCGGTGACCTGCAGCCGGTCATCCGCGACGTGCTGGTAGGCGGCGAGCTGGTGGGCGCCGGGATGATCCGCCGGGACGCGCTGGCACGGCTGATCCAGGACGAGGAGGCCGGCCGCGAGGACCGGTCCAAGCAGATCTGGCAGCTGCTGACGCTGGAGCTGTGGTACCGCAACGCCCGGTCCATGGGCGTGGCGGCGTGACGACCGCAGTCCCGGCCGGGCCTGCCAGCCGCATTACTGACCAGAGGACGGGATGAAGCAGATAGCGCAGAACTACAAGTCCGGGGAGCTCAGCGTCCTCGACGTGCCTGCCCCGGTATGCCGCCCCGGCGGTGTCCTGGTGCAGTCGCTGTTCTCGCTCATTTCCACCGGCACCGAGATGATGAAGGTGACCGAGGCCAAGATGTCGATGGTCGGGATGGCGCGGGCGCGGCCCGACCAGGTCCGCAAGGTCATCGACTCGGTGGCGCAGCAGGGCGCGGTTACCACCTACAAGAAGGTGATGAACCGGCTCGACTCCTATACGCCGCTCGGCTACTCGCTCTGCGGCGTGGTCGTCGAGGCGGGCCGCGGCGCCGACGAGTTCCAGGCGGGCCAGCTGGTCGCCGCAGCCGGCAATGAGTACGCCCTGCACGCCGAGTACAACTGGATCCCGGTCAACTTGTGCGTGCCGGTCCCGCGGGACGTCCGGCCCGAGCACGCGGCCTTCGCCACCGTCGGGGCGATCGCCATGCACGGCGTGCGGCGTGCCGAGGTCCAGCTGGGCGACACCGCGTGCGTGATCGGCCTGGGCCTGGTCGGTCAGCTCGTGGTCCGGCTGCTGATCGCGTCCGGGGTCCGGGTCATCGGGCTGGACGTGATCGAGGACCGCTGCCGGCAGGCCGAGGAAGCCGGCGCGATACTGTGCGCCGCGCCCGCGGACGAGGGCATGGCGGCCGTCGAGCAGGCGCTCGCCGAGCTCACCGCCGGCCGCGGCGCCGACCATGTCTTCCTGGCCGCGGGCGGGTCATCCAACGGGCCGGTGGAGACCGCCGCGAAGCTGGCCAGGGACCGCGCCCGCGTCGTCGACATCGGCAAGACCCGCCTGGACCTGCCGTGGAACGCCTACTACGACAAGGAACTCGACGTCCGCTTCTCCAGGTCGTACGGGCCCGGACGGTATGACGACCGGTACGAGCTGGAGGGCATCGACTACCCGGCGGGCTACGTCCGCTGGACCGAGCGGCGCAACCTGGACTGCTTCCTCGATCTCATCGCCCGCAAGGAGATCGAGGTGGAATCGCTGGTCTCCGGGATCTTCCCGATGGAGCAGGCATCCACCGTCTACGCCGACCTGGCGGCCGGCTCGCCTGAACCCGGTAGGGGTCCTGCTCAGGTATCCCGAGCGGCCGGCCGACGGCGCGCACCCGGCGCGCGCGTCCAGCCGGGTGCTCACCGCCGACCGGGCCGCCGCGCCCCGCGGCACCCGCGACGGGCGGCTGTCGATCGGTTTCATCGGCGCCGGGAACTACGCGACGTCGATGCTGCTGCCGCAGCTCGCCAAGATCGCCACCGTCGCAGCTGACCCACGTCGGCACGACCCGGTCGCTGTCGGCCGTCAACGCCCAGCGGCGGTTCGGCTTCGCGACGGCGTCGACCAGCGCGGATGCGGTCCTCGACGACGAGTCGCTGGACGCCATCTTCATCGTGACCCGCCATCACACGCACGCCGACATGGTCTGCCGTGCGCTGCAGACCGGGAAGGCCGTCTTCGTCGAGAAGCCGCTCGCGCTGACCCGCGAGGAGCTGCAGCGGATCACCGACGTCGTCATGGAGACCGGCAACGACCGGCTGATGGTGGGGTTCAACCGGCGCTTCGCGCCGCTGCTGGTGCAGATGCGGTCGCGGTTCGGCCAGCCCGGCGGCAAGTCCGCGGCCCGCTACCTGGTCAACGCGGGCCGGCTGGACTCCGACAGCTGGTATCTCAACGAGGATCTGGAAGGGTCGCGGTTCGCCGGCGAGGGCGGCCACTTCATCGACACGCTCAGCTGGTGGGCGGGCAGCAGCCCGGCGGAGGTGTACGCCGTGCGCCGGCCCGGAGGCCGGCGACCTGCAGGCCACCGTGCGGTTCGAGAACGGCTGCACCGGCACCATCAGCTATCTCACCGGCGGCAACCCGCGCTACCAGAAGGAGACGTTGGACGCCGCGGCCGGCGGCCGCAGCGCCCGGCTGGATAACTTCCGGCAGGCCGCGGTCTGGGCCGGCCGGAAGCGGACCGTGGCGAAGTCGCGCGGCGGCCAGGACAAGGGCCAGCACGCCGAGCTCGCCCAGTTTCGTCGAGGCCTGCCGGTCCGGCGCGGCGATGCCGATCACGCTCGATTCCCTGCTGGCCACCACCAGGGCGACGATCGCGGTGGGGGAGAGCCTGAGCAGCGGCCGTCCGGAGCGGGTGTAGGCATGCCGCCCGCATCTCGGCTCAGCTGGTATGCCCGCCGGGCGGCCCGGATGTCGCCCGCCGAGGTGGCCTGGCGCGCCCGCGACCAGGCGGTCCAGCTGGCGTGGTCGCGCCGGCAGGTGCGTCGCGAGCAGGCTGCCGCCGGGCCGCCGGAGGCGGGCTCGCCGCGGGCGGGCGAGCGCAGGTTCACCGCCGTGTTGCCGCCGGGTACCGCCGCGCGGGTGCCCGCGGCGGCCAGGGCCGCCGTGCTGGCGGCCGCCGACCAGCTGATGCTGGGCGAGTGGGAGGTGCTGGGCGTCGTCCGGACCGACCTGGTCCGGCCCGACTGGTTCCACGACCCGGTGACCGGCCACCGGGCTCCCGCGGACCGCTACGCCTTCCGGATCAACCACCGCTCACAGGAGCAGACCGGCAACATCAAGCAGGTCTGGGAAATCTCCCGCCTGCACCACCTGACGCTGCTGGCCACGGCCTGGTTCCTCACCCACGACGAGCCGTACGCCCGCCGGGTGGCCGACCAGCTGCGCTCCTGGTGGCGGGAGAACCCGTTCCTGTCCGGCGTGCACTGGACCAGCGGCATCGAGATCGGCATCCGGCTGATCAGCCTGGCCTGGATCCGGCGCCTGCTGGACGACTGGCCCGGCGTGACCGACCTGTTCGAGGACGACGAGCTCGCCGGTGCGGCAGATCCGCTGGCATCAGCAGTACCTCGCCGCCTTCCGCAGCCGGGGCTCGTCGGCCAACAACCACGTCATCGCCGAGGCGGCCGGGCAGCTCGTGGCCAGCTGCGCCTTCCCGTGGTTCCCGGAGAGCGGCCGCTGGCGGCGGCAGTCCGCCCGGCTGCTCGAGCGCGAGCTGGTCCGCAACACGTTCCCGTCCGGCATCGGCCGCGAGCTCGCCACCGGACTACCAGTGCTTCGTCGCGGAACTCGGGCTGCTGGCCGCCGTCGAGGCGGCGGCGGCCGACCGCCCGCTGAGCCCGGCCAGCCTGGCAGCGGCTCTGCGCGATGGTCGACAGCGCCGCGGCGCTGCTCGACGAGCGGCTGCGGCCGCCCCGGCAGGGTGACGCCGACGAAGGGCTGCGCGCTGCTGCTCGACGCCCCGGCGGCCAACCGGTGGCCGTCGCTGCTGGCGCTCGGCGACGCGATCTTCGGCCGGCTCGGCTGGTGGCCGCGCACCACCCCGGACGCGGCCAGCTCGATCATCGGCGCGCTGGCCGGGCAGCCCCGCGAGATCGCGGGCAGGCCCAGCCAGCGGCCGTGGCAGTTCGCCGATGCCGGGCCTGACCCTGCTGCGCACCGCCGGCCAGCGGGCCGCGGCGGACGGTCCTGTTCCGGCGGACGGGCAGGCCGCGGCGGGCGGCCCGGCTCCGGAGATCTGGTGCCGCTGCGACGGCGGCCCGCACGGGTATCTCAGCATCGCCGCGCATGCCCACGCCGACGCGCTGTCCGTCGAGGTCCGCTACGGCGGCGTCGACATACTCGCCGATCCGGGCACGTACTGCTACCACGGCGAGCCCGAGTGGCGTTCGTACTTCCGCTCCACGATCGCGCACAACACCGTCGAGCTCGACGGGCAGAACCAGTCCGGTGACGGCGGCCCGTTCCTCTGGCTGCGGCACGCGAACGGCCGGGAGACCGGCGTCCGGGACGCGGGCGACGGTCGCCGAGTGGACCGCGGAGCACGACGGCTACCAGTCGCTGCGACCCGCCGGCCCGGCACCGCCGCACGGTCCGGCTGGACCGGGCGTCACGCAGCCTCGCACATCATCGGACTGAGATCGACGGCGGCAGTCACGACCTCCGCCTGGCCTTCCACCTGGGCCCCGACGTGCAGGCGGAACTCGACGGTACCAGCGCGGTGCTGCGCTGGCCGGGTGCGTCACCGCCGGGAGCGGCCCGGCTGGAACTGCCCGGCCAGCTGCGGTGGAGCCTGCACCGGGGCGAGACGGACCCGATCCTCGGCTGGTACTCACGCGGCCTCGGGCGCCGGGTTCCCGCTGTCACGCTGCTCGGCCGCGGGCGCTCGGCGCCCGACGAGCCGCTCATGTACGCGGCTGGAGTTTGCTCGATACCGGCACCGCGACAGAACGATCCCTATACCCGGCCAGCCATATCATTGCTGCACATCCGATGCCCTCGCGCGAGGAGCGCCGGGAATCCAAGCGGAGGCCGGATGAGCGAGCAGGCGCTGGACCTGAGCAGGTCCGTGCAGATCGTGCGGCGGCACAAGATCATCGTCGGCGTGCTCGCCGTGCTTGGCCTGCTCGCGGGCGCCGGGTATACCGTGCTCAACCCGCCGATGCTCGCGAGCAACGCGCTCGTGGCGCTCCGCCCGCCACTCACGACATCGGCGACCCAGGTCGTGATCGCGAGCAGCGACCCCGTCCTGTCGAGGGCGCTGCGCCGACGTCGAGCCCGGCAATGTCGCTGCCAGCCCTGCGCAGCCGCGTTCAGGTCAAGAGCCTGACCTCCAACCTCATCTCGATCAGCGCCCAGGGCAAGACCGCCGCCCAGGCAGAGGACATCGCGAACGCTGTCGCCGACAGCTACGTCGCCTACGTCAGGACCGCCGACAGCGCAGCCGGCACGGTGCAGGCGCGGCGTGCTGCAGCCGGCGACGAGTGCCACGGCGACGTCGCTGCCCGTCTCGCCTGCTCGTTGCTGGCGTGCTCGGCGCCCTGCTGGGCGCGCTGATCGGAGCCATCGTCGCGCTTGCGATCGGCCGCAGCGACCGGCGGCTGCGGGAGCGCGACGAGATAGCGGATGCCATCGGGGTTCCCGTCCTGGCGTCGATCCCCGTCGGTCACCCATCCGACGCAGCCGGCTGGACGAGGCTGCTCGAGGACTACGAACCCGGAGTCGTCCATGCGTGGCGCCTGCGCAAGGCCCTGCACCATCTGGCCTCTGACCGACCACTGGGGAGGCCGTGGCGGCTCTCTCGCCGTGCTCTCTCTTTCCTCCGACCGGGAGCGCTCGCGCTCGGCCCGCAGCTGGCAGTCATTCGCCGCCTCCCTGGGGATCCCCACGGCGCTGGTCATCGGCCCCCAGCAGGACCCGAACGCCACGGCCACGCTGTCGCGCGGCATGCAGCGGTACCGTCGGCAGCGCCATCGGGACGCTCGAGCCACTTGCGGGTCACCGTCGGGGATCACGACAACGTCGACCAGCAGCCAGACGCCGCGCTGACCGTCGTCGTCGCCGTCGTCGACGGCCGGACCCCGCGGGTCGCTG
Source organism: uncultured Actinomycetes bacterium (assembly GCA_963786975.1). Taxonomy (GTDB): domain Bacteria; phylum Actinomycetota; class Actinomycetes; order Streptosporangiales; family Streptosporangiaceae; genus Palsa-506. The sequence continues at coordinate 107,493 of CAWBBE010000005.1, forward strand.
ACACGATGCGCACGAACGCGACGGTGCTGGGAGTCTCGGCAGGCGCGGCGACCGCCGAGCAACTGGCCCGCGTCGCGGTCAGCGCCGCCGCCGACGGCCGCGAGATCGCCGGGATCCTCGTCGCGGACCCGGACCCGGCCGACCACACGACCGGCCGTCTCCCGCAGCCGGCCCGGCCCGCACATCGGAAAAGCCCGACGCGGCTAACCGGCACGGCGACGGAGACCAGACGGTGAGCGACAATAACCAGACGATGAGCGACAAGGATCCGGCGGTAGTGCTGTCCTTGAACGGAAGTAATGACCGGCCCGAGCGGCTCTGGGCCCACGACGACTTCACGGCGGTCGAGGACCAGCCCGCCGATTTCGCCACCGGCCTGGTCAGCCTGGGATTCATCAGGGCAGCCATCCGGCGCAGCGGGCGGTTCTGGCGCCTCGCGGCCGTCATCGGGTTGCTGTGCGGCTTCGGGCTGTACGCCAGGCCCCCCCGACCTACCAGGCCTCGACGTCGCTCCTGATCACCGACATCGTTCCCGGCGCTCCCCCGGGCTCCGAGATACTTGACGATCAGGCCATCGCGCAGAGCCGTACCGTGGCCGGGCTCGCCGTGCGCAAGCTGGGGCTGCGGCAAAGCGCGAGTAGCTTCCTCGCGGCGTACACGGTCACGGTCGCCTCACCGACCGGGTGCTACTAATTACCGGTCAGCGCGCCGTCGAGCAGCGACGCGGTGAGCCGGGCGAGTGCCGTGGCAGCGGCGTTCCTCGCAGTTCCGGAAGCACCAGCTGGAAACCCAGCAGAACCTCGTGCTCGAATTCGCTCGACCAGCAGATCAGCCAGGCCAGGCAACATGTCAAGTCGCTCGGCAGCCAGATCAGCCAGTTGTCGGCTCAGACCCCGTCATCCGCACAGCAGGCCAAGCTGAACCGCCTTCGCGTGAAGCGCAGCCAGGCCGTCGCCGCGCTGACTGTGCTTAAGCAATCCACCGCCGCCAACCAGGCGACCAGCCAGACGGCCACCGCATCGCAGATAGACAACAGCGGCGTTCTCGACCGTGCCGCCCCGATCGCGCGGTCGCGACTGAAGCCCCTGCTCTACCACCTCGTCATCGGGCTCATCGCGGGCCTCGCGGTTGGCATGGGCATCATCATCGTCCGGGCGCTGGTGTCCGACCGCCTGCACCGGCGTGACGACGTCGCACGTGCGCTCGGCGCCCCGGTCAAGCTCAGTGTCGGCACCGTGCGGCTAAGCCGCTGGCGGCCGGGCCGGCGCGGGCTGGCAGCCGCCCATAGCGCCGACTGCCGGCGGATCATTGCGCACTTGCGCGATGCGGTGCCGAGAAACGCCCGGCCCGCTGCCCTGGCAGTCGTAGCCGTAGATGACCTGCAGGTCGCGGCACTGTCAATCGCCTCGCTGGCGGTGTCCTGCGCGCAGGAAGGCGGGCGGGTTGTGCTGGCGGATCTCGCCGGGGATGCCCCCGCGGCGCGCCTCGTTGGGGCCCGGGAGCGTGGGATCCGCGCGGTACGCGTGCAGAACGCACATCTGATGGTAGTGATCCCCGGTCCTGATGACCTGGTACCCATCGGCCCTTGGCACCGCGCCTCGGTGCCGGATCGGCCCGCGCCGGACAAGGAGCTAGTCGACGGCTGCGCCTCGGCGGATCTGTTGCTCACCCTGGTGACCCTCGACCCCGCGCTCGGCGCAGAGCACCTGGCGACATGGGCGGCCGATGCCGTCGTGATGGTGACGGCCGGGCGGTCGTCATGGACCAGGATTCATGTCGCCGCCGAGATGATACGGCTCGCTGGCACGCGCCTGGTTTCTGCCGTGCTTGTCGGGGCTGATAAGACCGACGAGAGCCTCGGCGAGATACGCCCGCCGACCGCCGATCGTGGTGCTGAGGTCAGGGACGAGGTGCCTCGTGCCGGTGCAGAGGGCTTCGCCGTCCCGGCCGACGAGGGTCCGGGCTAGGGCCGTCCGCAGGACGATGATCTCCGGTGTCGGTTAACGACGGCGGGGGGGTCCTGATTCGCCCGGCGCGACTTGCCACGACGGGCTGATAGCGCGCGGCTGGCGGGCAGCCGGTGGCCGCCGATCTCGCATCATCGCCCGGAATACGGTCTAGGCATGCTTCGGTCGTATCACCACTACCTGCTCGGTACTCATATGACGGGGGATTTGTGGCGAGCTACCCAGGCGGCGAACGGAGTCAGCGGACGTGATGAAGGTCGCAGTGGCCGGTCCTGGCCATGCCGGCGGGCCGGCGGCTTGCCTGGCCTGCCCTGGCCGCAGTGATCACGACGTGCCTGCCTAGGCGAGGTGACCGTGTACACATTGCGAAGCGGCCAGCCTGAGGCGGTATTCCGGGCCCGGGGTTCGCGGGCGCGCCCCGGGATCCTTCTCGATCGCGACGGCACGATCATCGTTGACCATGGTTACGTGGGCTCGGTCGACCGCGTCGAATTTATCGACGGCTCGCCCGAGGCGATCGCCAGGTTCAACCGGGCAGGCATCCCGGTAGTGGTAGTCACGAACCAGGCGGGCGTCGCGCGAGGGCTGTACGGGATCGACGACGTTGCCCTGGTGCACGAGTACATCGCCGCGCGGTTGGCTGAGTACCGGGCGCACATAGACCTGTTTTTGTATTGCCCGTATCACCCCGCCGGAATAGTCGGGGCATTTGCCCGCACGAGCGAGGACCGGAAACCGAGGCCGGGTATGGCTAAGGCCGCGGAGATCGGCGCTGAGCCTCGACCTGACTGCATCGTGGGTAGTGGGCGACCGGCCCGAGGATGTCGGCCTCGCGGAGGCAGTCGGAGCGTCGGCGATCTACCTAGGACCTGACGACCACGAGCGCCCGGGGGTCTGGTCGTTCCCGAGTCTCGCTGCCGCGGCCTCGTTCATCCTGGAGCGCATCGCCGTATGAGCTCCGTCCATGATCTGATGACCTTCGCGCCGCCAGCCGACAGCGGCCCGGCGAAGTTCCCGGCCGCGCCGCACGCGAGCGCAGCGTCCTATTTCGATGCGTATGCGGAGGAGACTGCGCGGGCAGTGAGCTCGATCGAGCCCGCTGCGCTTGACTGCGCGGCGGGCATCCTGCTCGATGCCTACACGAGCGGCGCCACCGTGTTCTCCTGCGGCAATGGCGGCTCTGCATCGATTGCGAATCACCTGCAATGCGATCACCTGAAGGGTGTCCGGACGGCGACCGATCTTGCGCCACGCGTGGTCAGCCTCAACGCCAACATCGAACTGCTGACGGCGATCGCCAACGACCTGGGTTACGAAAACGTCTTCGCGTACCAGCTTCAGTCGCAGTCGGGGCCGGGTGACGTCCTCATCGCCGTCTCGTCGTCGGGCCGTTCGCCCAATATTGTGCGCGCGCTGCAATGGGCCGGTGACCACGGCCTGCGCACGATCGCGCTGACCGGATTCGACGGAGGCGACGCCAGGACGATGGCCGAGGTCGCCATTCATGTCGATTGCACGAACTACGGCATCATCGAGGACTTGCACCAGACCATCATGCACGCGTTGGCGCAGTACATCCGGCAGTCGCGAATGACCGCGGACGCTATCTCGTCGACTGTGTTCTGAACCATGGCGGCCGCTCAAAGCTCCGGTGTGACGCGAAAGCAGGGCGCCGGATGCTTGTGGAAGGAAACCGGCAGGTACGCATGCGCGTGGCGATCAATCTCTTGACGGACGAACCCGGACAACCCCTCCGGCGCCCACTGGTTCTGGACCCGGGTGATCCCCGAGATGGCCAAGCGACTCGAATCCGACGAGGAACTGCACCTGCTGGTGAGCCCGAAATCGCGGCATCTTCACCAGGGCTACGGGCCGAACGTCTTCTACATCACCTATCCGTGGTCGAACGAGCGGCGCACGCCGCGCACGCTCAGCGAGCACCTCTACTCGCCGGTGCGGTTGCCGCTCAGCCGCATCGACGTCTTCAACACCTTGATGGCGCCGCTGGTGAACATCTCGTGGTCGCTCGTCATCCACATGAAGACGATGCACGCCTTCACCGCGCCGGATGCGATCGCGCCGCTGGCCCGCGCGTACCGCCGGATGAACTATCCGCGTTCCGCGCGGGCCGCGGACGCGATCATCATCAATTCCGAGAGCCTGCGCTCGGAGATCGAGCAGTACCTGGAGGTCGACCCGCGCAAGCTCAAGCTGATCTACGAGGCGGTCGACCATGACCTCTTCAAGCCAGGGCGACGCCGGCGCGGCCCGCGCGCAGGTCGCCTCCTACGGCGTCACGAAGCCGTTCGTGCTGTTCGTGTCGTCGCTGTGGCCGTACAAGAACTGCGACGGGCTGCTGCGGGCGTGGGCGCTGGCCCGCGGTCGAGCTCGGGGATCGCCAGCTGGCGATCGTCGGCCCCGGACGGGACGAGAAGTACGTCGCTCAGCTGCACTCGCTCGCGGCCGAGCTCGGCATCTCGGGAGATCGTGGTCTTCGTCGGCGGAGTCCCGCTCGAGGAGACCGTCCGCTTCTACCAGGCGGCAGACGTCTTCGTGTACCCGTCGCTCAACGAGACCTTCGGGCTGCCCATCCTCGAGGCGATGGCCTGCGGCTGCCCGGTCGTGACCTCGGATACCAGCGCCATGCCGGAAACCGCGGGCGGAGCCGCGGTCTTGTCCGATCCCAAGGACCCGGCGTCCATCGCCCGGGCCATCGTCGAGGCGGTCGGGCCGGGGCGGGACCGTCTGCGGGAGCAGGGACTCCGGCGGGCCGGCCAGTTCACGTGGGGGGCGACGGCCGCGGCGACCCTCGACGTCTATCGCGAGGCCGCCGAGCGCCGGCGCCAGCGACAGAAATGAAGATCCTCGTCACCGGCGGCGCCGGATTCATCGGATCGCACACCTGCGACCGGCTCCTCGCGCTCGGGCACGATGTCGTCGTGCTCGACGCGCTGACCCCGCCGGTACACCGGGGCGGGCGGCCCGCGTACCTGCAGTCCCGAGGTCGACTTCTACGAGGGCGACACCCGCAACCGCGATCTCGTCACGAACCTCCTGCGCCGGGTCGACGCCGTCTACCACTTCGCCGCCTACCAGGACTACCTGCCCGACTTCTCGCGATTCTCCGACGTGAACGTGGTCTCGACGGCCCTGCTCTACGAGATCATCGTGGCCGAGCGCCTCGACCTCGCCCGGGTCGTGGTGGCGTCGTCGCAGTCGGCGATGGGCGAAGGGCTCTACCGGTGCCCGGTCGACGGCGAGCAGGTACCGGGGATGCGCCCCGAGACGGCCCTGGCCGCGGGTCAGTGGGACATCCCCTGCCCGGTGTGCGGCGGCCCGCTTGAGATGCAGGCCACGCCCGAGCGGATCTCGAATCCGCAGAACGCGTACGGCATGTCGAAGCTCGGCGAGGAGATGGTCGCCATCAACCTCGGCCGACGGTACGGCATCCCGACCGTCGCGCTCCGCTACAGCATCGTCCAGGGTCCGCGGCAGTCGGTTTACAACGCCTACTCGGGTGCGTGCCGCATCTTCTGCCTGAGCTACCTGCAGGGCGTGGCGCCGACCCTCTACGAGGATGGCGGGGCGATCCGCGACTACGTCAACATCGACGACGTGGTGGACGCCAACATGCTCGTGCTGGAGGACGACCGCGCCGCCGGGCAGGTCTTCAACGTCGGCGGCGGCAAGGCGGTCACGACCCGGGAGTTCGCCGACATCGTCAGGCGCCAGTACGGTTCCGATCAGCCGGGCGTGGTGACCGGCGAGTACCGCTTCGGCGACACGCGCCACATTCTCTCCGACATCAGCGCCCTGCGGGCACTGGGGTGGGAGCCGCGGCGGACGCCGGCCGAGTCGGTCGCGGCCTATGCCGCCTGGCTCGAGGGCATGGACGGTCTCGACGGGGTGCTGGCCGAGGCGAACGCGCGGATGCGCACCCTCGGGGTCGTCCGGAAGGCGGGGGCGTGAAGGCCTTCCTGCTCGCTGCGGGGGTTGGCAGCCGGCTGCGGCCGATCACCGACACCACCCCGAAGTGCATGCTGGTCATCGATGACCGGCCCTTGCTCGACATCTGGCTCGACGCATTCGACCGCGCGGGCGTCGACGAGGTACTCGTCAACCTTCACCACCTGCCGGACGTGGTACGCCGCCACCTGGCCGGGCGTAGCGGGCCGCCAGCGGTCCGCACGGTCTTCGAGCCGGAGCTGCTCGGCAGCGCCGGCACGCTCGTCGCCAACCGGCGAGTGGGTCGACGACGAGGAGTTCTTCCTGGCCTGCAACGCCGACAACCTCACGGATTTCGATCTGCGATCACTCATCGACGCGCACCGGGAACACGACACGATCGCGACCCTGGACGGTGTTCCACTCCGAGCGGCCGTCGGCCGGGGGCGTCGTGGAACTCGACGCCACCGGCCGGGTCATCGGGTTCGCGGAGAAGCCGGACGAGCCGGTTTCCGATCTGACCAACGCCGGCATGTACGCCTTCCATCCGAGCCGTGCTCGACGAGATCGATGGCAGGCCGCCCAGCGACATCGGCTACGACCTGCTGCCACGGCTGGTGGGCCGGGCCCGGGCGGTGCTGGTCGAGGGGTACTTCCGCGACATCGGCACTGCCGACGCGTACCGACAAGCCCGGGAGGAGTGGCCCGCACGGGCCGCTACGATGATCATCACCCAGACACCCCTGCGCATCGGCCTGCTCGGCGGCGGGACCGACCTGCCCGGCTACTACCGGGAGCACGGCGGCCGGGTCCTCAACTGCGCGCTCGACAAGTACGTCTACGTCATCGTGAAGCAGCGCTTCGACGACGACATCTACGTCAACTACTCCAAGAAGGAGATCGTCTCCCGCGTCGAGGACCTCGAGCACGAGCTCGTCCGCGAGGCCATGCGGATGACCGGCGTGACGAACGGAGTCGAGATCACCACGCTGGCCGACATCCCGTCGGCGGGCTCCGGTCTCGGGTCCTCGTCTGCGGTAACCGTCGGCTTGCTGCACGCGCTGTTCGCGTATCAGGGACGGCAGGTATCGGCGGAGGAGCTCGCCGAGCGGGCATGCACGATCGAGATCGAACGCTGCGGGAAGCCCATCGGCAAGCAGGATCAGTACATCGCCGCGTTCGGCGGGATCCGCGACATCCGCTTCGGGCCGGGCGATGAGGTGGTCGCCGAGGAGCTGAGGCTCTCCGCGGCCGAGCGCCGGGCTCTCCAGCAGCAGATCATGCTCTTCTACACGGGCGTCACCCGGAGCGCGGACTCGATTCTGGCTGAGCAGAACGCGAACATCGAGGCCACCCGGCCTCAGCTCGACCTCCTGCGCGACCTCGCCGGCTTTGCCGTCGAGCGGCTGCGCAGCGGTGACGTGGACGCGATCGGGCCCGCGGTGCGCGAGAGCTGGGAGGCCAAGCGGAAGCTGGCGTCGGGAGTGTCGAACGACCAGATCGACCTGGCGGTGTCCCGGGCGCTCGACGCCGGGGCGTCGGGCGTCAAGCTGACGGGCGCCGGCGGTGGCGGTTTCCTGCTCGTCATCTGCCCTATGGAGCGGCAGCGTGCCGTGCGCGAGAGCCTGGCGGACATGCAGGAACTGCCGGTGAAGCTGGACCGCCTCGGCTCACGTGTCGTGCTCAACGTGCTGCGCGACATCTGGGGCTGACCCGCCAGGTACCCCGCTGGCTACCAGGCGTTGCGCGCCGCGGGTAAGCGTGCCCTGGCTGGCCGGCAGTCGGCTGATCAGGCAGTCGGCCGCGCGCTGCAGCCGGCTCCAGGTGTGCCCACAAATGCCAGCCCATGAGAGTTTCGCCAGGCAGTTGGTGTACTGGCAAGGGCGGCGCATGCATAAAGCGCTTGTAGGTGCGGGTGACCCGGAAAGACGGGAAGTCCTGCTCGATCCGCCGACGGTCGTATACCAGGGCGTACGGATTGGCCGGGCCATCAGAGTTGTGGTGGACGAACTCGGCTAGCCGCAGGTAGCGGAACAGTCCCATCGTCCTGGCGTTGTCGAGATGAGCGGCCAGCCGCCCATCGGCAGGGCCGGGCTTCAGGATCCCGGCGCGGGCGAGCGGGAAGGCCGCGAGCAGGACAGCACGGCGGATCAGCCCGATGGACACCAGGTAGTTCAGCGACCACCGAGCATACATCATGATGACCAATTCCCCGCCGGGGCGCAGGACCCGGTGGATTTCCCGCTGGGCCTTGTCGATGTCCGGCACGTGGTGCAGCACACCATGGCTGAACACCAGGTCAAAGCTGTCGTCCGCAAAAGGCAGCTTGAGCACGCTGCCCTGCCGCAGTTCCTCGCTGGGCAACGCCCTCAGCGCCAGCCGGGCCCGGACTCTCTCAACGGACTCTGCGGTCAGGTCGACTCCGGACCAGCGTGCCCCCCGGCGGATCAGTCGCTCCGACTCGGACCCCTCGCCCAGCCCGATCTCGAGCACGCGCTTGCCGTCCACGTTGAGGGCATCGACGCACTCCGGCAGATGGCGCTCGTTCTGGTAACGGAACATGTCGTATTGCGCGAAGAACTTGTCGTAATCGCCATGGAAACGGTCCCGAAGGCCGCCCACCTGGGCGTCTCCGCATGCGTGATCCTGCCAGAAGCCCTTGACTGTCTGCTCGTCCATCAAATGCGCACCATGTTCAATATCATCGCGCCCGGCATCACTGGGTCCGGTCTCTATCGGCTCAGGGTGCTGCCCCGGTCCTGATTGTATGGACCTCCCCTCCACTCCGCCCAGCTCACCAGGTTGCCTTGCTCCTGCGCCGTGAATCTCCACGGTCCGTTATAGCTGTTTGACCTGAAATGGTTGTTCTGGCCGAATGTGATGTGATCTTCGACCACGGTGCCTTTGTACGGCATCCAGGAGCCCCACTCACTGAAGATGCCGTTGAACCCGCAATAGTTGGCTGCAGTGCAGCGCGGGCCGATCTTCGCCGGGTCGAAGTTGAATTCATTGGCGCTGACCAGCACGTTCTTGGTCTCCCAGCGACAGTCCTGAAAGTAGGGCTCGGTTCCGATAAGGCGGGAGTTGGTACAATTGCGTACCGTCGATATCGAAGGATTGACCAGCGTGCAGTAGCCGGTGGATGTGTTCGCCCCGCTGCCGCAGTACCGATCGGCATTCTCCCAGAGCACCACGCCGCCCCAGTTGTCGGTGAACGTGTTGCTGGAAATATCGATGGCCGCGCCGTAACTGTGCGGAACTCGGCTGTCGCCGCCAGACTCAGAAATATAGACCGCAGAATCCGGAAATCCGCGGATAGCCGGCCCTTGAACCAGGGCGTTGCGGATGAAGGTATTGTGCACCAGTCGCAGGTTGTAGCTAATCTCGTAGATCACTCCCTGGCCGTCATTGTCCGAGACGTAGTTCCCCGCCACGTAGAAGTTGGCGTTGTTGGTGTCGGCCCAGATCCCCGGCCCACGGTTGTCGTGGATGTAGTTGTCAGTGAGCCGCACATCGGCAACATTCCAGAACTTGTCTGCGCCGCTGCAGCCGCAGCCGCTGTTCTTGCTCTCCCAGTTCCAGGTGTTGTTCCCGGTGACCTCGTTCCGGTTAATGGTCAGGTGCCTCGCGCTGAATCGCCCGGAGTCGCCGCCCTGGCCCTGGAAGCCGTACTCCGCGTTGTTGCGCAGGCACGAGTGGCTGAGGGTGCCGTCGGTGCCTACGAAGACGCCCGCACCCGCGTTGTCCTTGACGGTCAGGTACTTCATCACCCAGCCGCGGCCGGAATCGTGGTTGACGACTCCCTGGCCGGCATCGTCGCCGGACGGGGTGCTGGCCGACGAGCCAACCCCGAAATCCCGGATGGTCAGGTACTTGATGGTGACGTTGCTGGCGGTCCCGGTGAAGGCGTAGTGGTTGTGACCCTTACCGTCCAGGACCGCGCCGGGTGCCCCGATGAACCTGTCGCCATCAGCGGGGATGATTTGGCTGAACTGGGCGGTGCCGAGAGTGTGCGTGCCCGGTGCGAACCAGAACGTCGTATCCGGCCGCATGGTCCAGCTGTGCGCGATAGCAGTGCCGCTGTCATCGCCCGCCGGGATGGTGACCGCCCCTGGGGGAGGGGCTGCGGGCCCGCGCCTGAGGATTGCGCCGTTACCGCACACCCGGCCCGGGGGCGACGCAGGGCCCGCGGCCCGGCCAGGCCCGGTGCCCGCAGCGGCGGCCGATGCTGGGTCCGCAGCCGGGTGGCGCGGAGGGTCCTGCTGATGCGCGGGCGCTAGCCAGGTCAGGCGGGCCACGCTGATTACGGCGGCAATTAAGCAGGCAGCAAGCACCCAGCGGAGGGTATGCCGGGGCATGTGGGACGGCATCACCTTCAATCTGGCCTGCCTTCCGCTGCGGGAGATACGAGCAATGAGGCGGCCAGGGTGAGCTCGAGGAGATACGGCGATGCGTCGGTGAACCCGACCTCGGTGAACGACGCCACCAGGCAGTATGTCACCAGGAAGAGGGCCGAGCGCGCGCTGCACGCCGCGTGGCTGGAAGTAGGCGGTCACGAGCAGGAAGAGCAGCATCGTCGCGCAGACGGTCACCCCGAAGAGTCCCTGTTCCTGATAGGAGGCGAGCCAGTTGCTGTCGATGGGGAGGCCGTTGAACGAGCTGTTCGACAGGCCGAAACCGAAGATCTCCTGGAACTTGTCGCGCGGGAAGGCGAGCAGCGGGCCCCAGACCTTGGTCCGGCCGGTGAGCTCGGTCAGCTGCGTGGCTGCCCTCGCCGCGAGCCAGCCAGGTGGTGATGAAGCCGGACAGCGTTATGATCGCGATCGATACCGTGACGCTGGCGACGGCAAAGAACTTGCGCACCCGGGCCTTGGCCACGAGCAGGCTCAGGCCGGCCACCAGGATGCCGGTCACCATGGCGATCAGGGCGGTCCTCGTGTGCGTGAGGATCAGCATGGTCCCGCCCGCCAGCGCAACGAGCAGGGCGACCCGGCCGCCCAGCTATCCGCAGAGCCAGAGCACGACCACCAGCCCGGTCGCGACCGCCGCGTAGTGCGCGACCTGAGTGGGCGGGATCGCCCAGATCACGCCGGAGAGCCTCCCCCCGCCGAGGGCATGCCCGGGCGCCACCAGCAGGCCAACCACCACCGTGCCGAGCACCACCGCCAGCGCTTTCAGGTGGCAGCGGACGAGCAGCAGGTCGCGGCGGCCCCACCACGGCGTCAGCAGCCACAGCGCGACAACGAACTCAGCGAGCCGGAAGGTCCGGTACATGGGACCAAGGTGCGGAGTCTGCAGGCTCGACACGATCGCTTCTACGACGAGCACGCACACAATGCAGAGGAACACGTTCGGCCGTACGATGACCCTGCGATTCAGGCTCAGCGCCAGGAGTAGCGCCACCGGCAGGGCCCCCTGGGTAATGGCCTTGCCCACCGCCGACGGGATAGGCAGGAACGGTCCCCCGGGGTAAAAAGTCAGGACGTTGAGGACCAGCAGGCCCCACACGATGCCAACCCTGCGTCGCACTGAGCGCTCGCGCGCTTCTGCTGGTGCCAGCAGCCTTACCCTGCGGCCGGGGCGGAATGCAGTGACGGACAGGCTCATCGGGTTATGAACCTGCCGGGACGACCAGGCGGGGCACTGGGAGCGCGCGGCACAAGCTGCCGTCGGCGTCTACTCCGCTGGAAACCATGATCCAGCGAGGCGGCCGGTGCTGCGTCACCGTGCTGCCGCACTCAGCACCCGCTGCCGCACCCTCATCACGTCCCCGCACCTGCTCCGCCACTTGCTTCCTTACGCAGCCAGCCTATGTACATACGATCGGCGAGCGGTGGCCGTGAGACGAGGATCTGCCAGGCCCGCCGCGGCAGTCGCGTGACCGGTGCCGCCGCCGTGCCGTGTCTAGGACCCCCCCGCGCCGCGCGCGGAACAGATGAAGAAGTATTCCACGGCCAGCATCGGGCTGATAACTGGAATATTCATATTTATGTGCATGTTGACGGCCCGGATTGGCTCGCGGGTGGGTGACCCGTGTGACACCAGTTGTGCGAGGCCGGGAAGAACCTCCGCATAGTGAAGTACCGCGCTAGGCTCCGTCGGAAGTCGTCGAGGGACTGTACGTTACTGTAGGGCCAGTAAATCTCCTTGGCGCGATGCCCGAAGTTCACGTACGAGACGATGAACGTGCCATTCTCGTTCAGCAGTTGCGCTATCTCGGCAAATTTCGCCGCCTGGAATTTCCCCAGGTACTCGAAAACACCCTGGGCCAGGACGATATCGAACTGCTTATCGCCGAATCGGATCGGATTTTCAGCAGGTCGGCTTCGAGCAGGTTAGGCGCGGGCTCCTGAATCGCAATATCTATGCCGTAGTACTCGACACCCGGGTTGAGCAGATGCATCAAAGCAGCCGGGCCGCAGCCGATGTCGAGGAGTGTGCTTCTTGTCCCGGGTCAGGTTATTTATAATCCGCGAGGCCTTCTCAAGGCGATAGTGCGGCTTGCGGAATTTTAGGTTTTCTTTCTCCCAGAAGTCCTTCTTGTAGTACTGCGTCTGCTCACCATCGCCCTCGTCGGGACGACACCCTTTCCGCGGGCGCATCGTTCATGATCATCTCCTTGCAGGTCTGCGGGGCATGAGTACGCTCACATAGCACCGTGGTCGCAGGCTGTCACACGTCGGCCTCGGACGACGGTACTCAGCCGCCGGGAACAGCACGGCGGACAGTTCCGCGAACTGGCGGTCGACGAGCGTGTGCTGGTCGCGGATTGCGCTCGCGTCATCGTCTGCCGCACCGGCGCCGACTGGCTCTCCAGGTCCGTGAACTGCTCGGTCAGGCGGGTCGACATCCAGCGACTTGATCGGCGGGCAAACCCGGACAGCCCCATGTCCGCCATCGGGCGTCGTGCTTGGCACGCGTCTCCGACCACGAGGTGGGCTTTGCCAGCTTCACCGCGCACACCACCGTGTGATACCGCGCTGCGACCACCGTCTCTACGGTCGTCCGTTGCCGCATCTGTTCGTCCGAGCGAGGCACCGGCTCGGCGATGACCCGCTACGGGACGAGATCCGGGCCGGCGCGCAGGTCTGGCGAGGATCTCCCGGACGACGCGCTCGTCGATCCCGTCACCCACAACCAACCTTACGGGGCGACCGTTGTCGACCAGCCAGACGATAAAACGGGTCATCTTCTCGATGTAGGAGGCACGTATCTCGTCCGCCTGGTGACGGTCCTCGCTGCTTCCCGAGTACTCCATGACACCGACACCGACAGCCCCCGGGGCACCTGGCTCGTCGGGCGGTACGTGGAAGAGAGAACGCAACATCGGGATAAACGGCGTCGCCTGAGGTGTCGACGCCCATTTGCCGCATCGCATCCCTGGAGTGGCGTCCCGGAAGGATCGGTAAAACGCGCAGCCGCGCCGCCGCAGTGATCAGCCAGCGCGTGAGCCGCTGGTGGATGATGTTCGCCCCGACGCTCACGAGCGCGACCTTCGTCCCGAACAGCCTGCCGGAAGCGCAGAGCAGGAACATCGAGTACGGGGTCTGCCATGGCCGCAGGGGAAGGGTCGCCTCGAGCACCCCCATGCCGGGCACGATGACGACGTCGTGGCGACGGACCCAGGAGGCGGTACGAACCGCGTCGATGACCATCCCCAGGCGATCTTCAGGCATTTGACGGCGAGGGCCGTCATGCCGCGCCCGCTGCCGCTCCGGGCGGTACCAGCTCAGGCGGGCCGCGGGGATGCCGTATCGGGCCGTCACTTGCTCCGGGCCGAGCACAGGACATCCAGGATTGCGTCGGGATGCTCTGCCCCTGAGGTACGCAAGCATGGCCCCCATCGAGCCATCGTTACCGACGTTGCCCTGGCCCAAGAGGCCGAACAGGCCAACCCTGGGCGCGGGAGCCGTGGCGCGGGTGCGTCTCCTGGTGTGCCGGGACGCGGTCACGACAACCTCATCTGCTGGCCAGCCACGACTGAGCGGATCGAGACGGCGTGGTTGCCGGGGTCGCCGGAAGGCTATCCTCGGTCCGCCCGAAGCGCTTCGGGAGTGCCTTGTTAGCTGCCCGGTTCAGCATCCATTGCGCCAAGTGACGGTAGCATTCCCGCCGGTCCGCGGGCGGGAGCGGCGCGCGCTCGATCGCTGCGACGTAACCCCAGATGTACTCGGCGAGCAGGCGGGCAGTCGGATGTCGCAGCCGGTTCGCCCGGCCCGGATCGAGAACGGCGCAGCGGGTCCGCACATTCGGGTACGCGCTGTAGGCCGATCAGGGTAGTCACGCCGGAAGTAGAGCCAGTCTGGGGTCAGGTGGAAAGGGCCATGGAGGGCGATCTCGCAGACGACATCGGGTCTGAGTGGTGGTAACTGCCGAGTCGGGCGACTCGGCGCAGGACGTCTGCCCGGATGACGCCGTGATCGTCGCTGCCGGGAGATGCGGCGATTGTCGTCCCGGACCAGGCTGCGGGGACGGTGTCGCTACTTCCGGACGGCTCGCCGCCGCGGAGCAAAATGCTTCTTTCGAACACGCCGCTGCTTCCGAACAGGAACTGCGGAAGCGCTCCGGGGCCCTCGGGGAGTTGGTTGCGAGTGGGTACTTCAGCGACTGCGTGACGTTGCCCGTCTCGTCGATCGCCGCTTCCCAGGCATGGGCGAGAACTACGTTAGGGTGCTCGTCGAGTGCGTCCACGCAGCGCCGTAGCAGGTCGCGGGCATACAGGTCGTCGGCAGCCGCCCACTTGAACAGTTCACCACGCGACTGCTGGAAGACGAAGTTGTGGTCGGGGACAGGCCGATGTTGCGTGGCTGGCGGACATAGCGGATCCCGGTGCTGCTTCCCGTAACGTCGGCAGATATCGGCGGTGCCGTCGGTCGAGGCGTTATCCGAGATGATCAGCTCGAAGTCCTCGTAGCTCTGGCCAAGCAGGGCATCGAGGGACTCGGCGAGGTAGTTCTCGCCGTTGTAGACGGGGAGCCCGATGCTCAGCCGGGGCGCCGCGTTCGATCTTCGCCGGCCCAGGGCTCGGCTGGGCACGGGATGGGAGTGAATACGGCTCCGCTGATGTAGTCACGATCATCCGCAACGAGGACCCTCATCGCTCGCTTCCTTAGATTCGGGACGAACTGGAGTGGGTGGGCAGACGACCGCCCACAATTCAAGACCCGCGACACGGGCCCCTGATACATCCAGGTCACTGGGGATTCGATACCCCGGATGGGAGCGTCGCCGTGGGCCGGACGGATGCAGCCCCAGCAGGAAGGATCGCAGCCGGGGAGCGAGGACCTCGGCGTCGAAGTCGCGGCGGAATCGCTCGCTCGCCGCGCTCGCGGCCATCAGCCGCGCCGGCTCGCAGTCGAGCAGGTCGATCAGCGTGGCCGCCGCCTGGGCCGGGTCGTCGAGGGACCAGAACCGAGCCTCGACACCATCGTCGCAAAGCTCGGAGATGGGTCCGATGTTACCTGCCACGATCGGAAGGCCGGCGGCCATCGCCTCGATGATCGCCAGCGATGACGACTCGGAGTACGAAGCGTGGACGTAGGCCCGGTAGCGCGGCAGGAAGTCGCGCACGTCAGGCCGGAAGCCGCGGAAGCGGACCTGTTCTTCCAGGCCGAGCGAGCTGGTCATGCCGCAGGAGGTCCTTCCGGAGCGGTCCCTCGCCGAAGACATCCAGGGTGAGGGATCGTCCGGCCCGCTTGGCCTCGGCCAGGACCTCGAGCATGAAGCGGTGGTTCTTCACCGGCTCGAGGTGACCGATGCGTGACGAGGTCCCCGAGCGGTTCCTGGTCTGGCTATCTGGGGCAGTGGCGCCACGAAGTTGCCGATGACGGCGGAGGGCACCGCCTGCGGCCTCCGGCAGCCAGCTCAGGAGGGCGTCCTGCGCCCATCTGGACACGTACACGAGTCCGTCGACCTGCGGGATCACCTCTCGTTCGACCTGCCGGATCGCCCGGAACACGCTCCCGTCCCGCTTGATCTGCTCCTTGTTGACCCATTCATCGGCCTGCGAGATCCGGAAGTGAACGGCCATGACCACGCGCTGGTGCGGCCCACGCCGCGCGCGCAACGCCGCCCGGGCGGCCAGCGGGCACTGGGCGTAGACGACGCAATCGCCGAGTCCGGCGAGGGACCGGCGCAGCGCCTGGCGCAGGAATACCTCGTGCCAGTGCCGGTACCAGGCGACGCTCGCGGATCCGCTGCATCGCTCCAGTGCGAGGCGGACGCCGAAGACGGGCACGGTGAGCGTCCGGCCCCACGAGAACGGTGTGACGATCGTGACGTGGCCGTGCTCCTCCAGATACCGACGCAGCTGCTGGACGTGCGTCTGAACACCCGTGCTGCCTTCCTCCCGGAGGATGGTCGCGATGATCAGCGTCAGGGAAGTGGCATCCGGAGGTCGCCCGCACCAGCAGTCGGCCGTCGGCCGTCGTTGTCCCTCATGCTATTGGGAGCATTCTCACGGCTGGCCGGTAAGATGCCGTCTTCACGCTCAACCTCGCCGAGGACGGTGCCTGCCCGCTGCCGCTGCCAGCCCGGCCGACGGCTACGTGATGAGCGGGACGCCTGGACCAGCTGTGACCGGCGGGTACGTGGCCGGACTCCCGCAGCGCCAGCGCGCAGCTGCCACCACGCACAGCAGCGCGCCAATCCATGTCGGCGACGGCGGCGCCGCGCACGTCCCGACGGCTCCTCCCGCGAACAGCGCCCACCAGCCCGCAGCCGAGATAGGCGGCCGACGTGAGGACGGCCGCGCGCAGGCTCCGCCGCGCGGCCCCCAGGGCGTGCAGGCCCGTGCCGGCGCCGACCGGCGCATGGCCTGGCCCATGACGAAAAGCGTCTGCGGCAGCACCAGCGGGTAGGTCGGCCGCCAGATCGGGCCGAGCAGCCAGTCCCCGAGCCCCCTCGGTAGCGCCACCAGCAGCACGACTCCCCAGGCGAGCCCGACGCAGCGCGAGTCCACCGCTGATGAGCAGGCAGAACAGCGGCAGGTGCCGTGGCGAGCGACGCAGGACTCGGGCGGCCTCCGGAATGGTGACCAGGGACATCCCGAGGAAGAGGATCGTGAATGGGGCCCATCAGCGTGGCGGCAGCCTGCACGTAGCCCAACAGCGGCCAGGCCCAGAATGAGGCCGATGCCGTAGGTGCGCAGCTGGGCCGCGGCGCTGTAGGACGTGCCCTCCGCGAGGTAGCGGGGCCCGAGGTCACGATGCCGCGACACCCACTCCCATGTGCCCGACAGCCTGGGGATGACCCGGGCCTGCAGCGGCCCGACGGCGGCGGCGACAGCCGCCGCCGCGCCCCACGCGAAGACGAACCAGAACACGTTCGCGTGACCGGTCACCCGCAGGAGCACCAGGGCGGGAAGCAGCGTCACCGCCCAGACGATGTCGTTGAGGAATGCCTGGCTGCCGCGCCCGAGCGCGAAGAACGAATATCGCCAGCTGTCCTGCAGCAGCAGTCCTGGCAGCGTCAGCCCGAGCGCGAGGAAGGCGGACCTGACCGCGCCGCCGAGCAGCGCGGCCGCCGCGAGCACGCAGGCGCCGGTGGCCAGGCCCACGACCGCGGCGGTCCCGGTGCAGCTCGGCGACGGCACGCCGCCAGGTCGGGAGGTCCGTGCCGCTGAACCTGACCATCAGCGGGTCGGTGGCAAGGCCGCGTGACGCGTTAAGCGCGAACGCGTAGGTCACGTAGGCGAGGCTGAAGGCACCGAACTGCACCGCCCCCAGCGTCGCGGACCACGTAGATGCTCACGGCGAAGTTGGTCAGGCTGGACACCGCCTGGTCCGCGACACCCCAGCCAAGACGGCGGCCGCCTGGCGCCGCAGCCGCCAGAACGCCGCTAGCCGCTGACCCCCCCAGACCGCGCCCGGCTGTCCCGGCACGGGCATCCGCTTCAGCCGCCATGCGTACCGCCCTGCGAGCCGGCGGTCATACGAAGCATGCGGGCGGCTGGGGCATTAACGTCTCTCATCGGCAGGCCGGGTGCTAGGTCGGCGCGCCAGCCGCGACGGCGGGGCGCCACGTTCCAGGGCCACCTGTCCGGCTGCGGCGAGGTTGTTCACAACGATGCCCAGCCGCGGCTATGCGCCGTAGCCAGTCGCGTTGCACCGGCCGGACCGGCTGGTGATATCGCCGGGCGGCGGCGCGCAGGACGCCGGGATCGTGTTCCTCGCGCCGGCCGAGGTCCGGCCAGCCGAACTGGTGCGCCGTCATCTGCAGGACGGATGCCAGAACAGCTCTGGTGTAGCCGCGATCACCCGTGACGAAAACCTTATTCACCAGCCCGAGGCACCTTGGAGCTAAGTCAGGCGGGACCAGCCCCGCAACTACTGACCTCAAGACGCCCCGGCCCTGATACAGCCCGGGCGCAATCGCTTTATGGTAACAGGCGCATGCCGCTGCACGTCTGGCCGGAAAACCGGATCTCAGCCGGGCGTGCGCCAGCGGACGGGCAGGTGCCGGCGGCGAGCCGGCGCGGTGCCGGAGCGAGGACGAGATGCTGGTGCCGGGCACCGGCGGTACCGGGTCCGCCAGCATGCGTATCCGGGCCTACTGGAACGCTGGCCAGGCGCTGGCTGCCGTGGCCGATGCCGGCCGACGCTGACGGCATATTGTGGTACCGCAGGCGGCGCTATTCCGTTTCCGGAATCGTTTACCGGCGCCGCTATCTTATGATCGTGCCATGCCGTCTTAGCCACGTACCATCCGGCCTTGGCCGAGTGTTTCAACGCGAATTTAGCCAAGCGCGCCAGCTCGGATAGACCGCGGTGCGGTGACGCGTCAGGCCCGGCGGTAGGAGAGTTCGAGGGCGACGCTGTGCACAGGGCCTGGTCATCGTCATCCGCTAGCTTGATCTCGGCGGCGGCAACGTTGCTTTCAAGCTGCTCGAGGCTCGATGCGCCGGGGATCGCGGCCACGGCCGGGCGATGGATGACCCAGGCCATCGCGATCTGCGCGGCAGATGCGTCGTGCGCGTCCGCCACCTCCCGCAGGACTCCAGCAGGCCGCGGGTGCGCTCCAGGTTTTCCGGCCGGAACAGTGGACTGGTTGCCCGCACCCGGTTCAGCGGCGGGTGGCCTCGTGGTACCTGGCCGATAGCACCGTGTGCCAGCGGGCTGAAGGCGACGATGACGTGGCCGTGCGATCGGCGAACGGCAGCAGGGCTGCCTCTGCCGAGCGATCAAGAGGCTATATCGTACCTGATTGCTCAGGATCCGGCTGCCAAGCGCTTCCTCGGCAGCGCGCCAGCGCCGCAGCGAGTAGTTGCTGACACCCACCTCGCCGACCAGCCCGGCTTGCCGCATGCTGCGCATGCCGCGCATGATCGTCCAGTCGGGCACCAGCGGATTCGGCCAATGCACCTGGTACAGGTCTAGGCGCCTGACCCCGAGTCGGTTTGCGCTGGCCAGCGCACGCTGCCTTACTGCCATGGCGGCGGCACGATGGGTACCATCTTCGTTGCGAGGAAGGCCGACTCGCGGTCCTCCCGAGGGCCCGGCCAGTATCCGCTCGCTGCGGCCCGCACCGTAGATCTCGGCAGTATCGAAAGGGTGACTCCCAGCTGCAGCGCGCGGCGGACGATGGCGGACGCCTCCCGTGTGGCATACGGGTCGCCGTAACCCCACTCCTCGGATCCGAATTGCCAGGTGCCGAGACCGATTTAGAAATATTCTTGTCGGTATCGACGTCCAGGTAACGCATAACTCAAGTCCGCGCAGCAGATGGATCGGCGGCATGTTAGTACTATCCTGCGCAAGGCGGCCAAGGCCAGGGGGACCCATCCGCTGTCCCAGCGGTGCGCCATGTTCTGCGGTGTCTCTGTCAAGTGGGCAATGCCCTCCGAGGTCAGCAGCCGGTCGTAATCTGAATCGATCGGTCCGTACAAGGAGTACCCGCCGACCCAGATCCGGGTTAGTCAAGAATGGCGCTTTGTGCGCATCGATGAAGGCGGTCGTCAGCCGGTAATTGGCCTGGAAGTTAGCATCGGTACCGTAGGCAGCTGCCGAATCGGCGCCGAACTGGTCGTACGTCGACATATTGGCCGGGAAGTCCCAGGATGCCGCCAGGGTGAACATCCGGGATGCCGCAAAATGAGATCCTGTCCTCCTATGCCAGATTTCGAGAAGCCGATTAGCCAGTTCTGCTCGTTGCCAGTGGTGGCCAGATTATTTTGTGCCCAGGGCACCAGCTCCTTGGACATGAAGGTGTCGTACTGGACAGCCGAGTCGACGGGATTATCGGCAAACCAGGGATCGATCCCGAACGAGGGCTCGATGATCGTCAGGTTGTACTGGTCCTGCGCGTCCAGCCCGCGCAGGGTTGCAGCCCGTCGCCGAAGCTGCTGCCCAGCCCGGCCTCAACCGGGAGTACGAACAAGAAGCTGTGCGGTACGCCGGGAGCCGGGTTCGTGGGACGCAGCACTCGCAGTACCTGAGGGCCGTCCGAGTCGTTGGCCGAGATGACGTCATAGGATGCCATGCCGTTGGCGTCGGTGCCCAGGTAGTGAACCTCGAAAGCCCGCTGGCCGCCGCCTGACCAGTTGTCCGCCTGGCCGGTACCGAACGCTACGATGCCCGGGCGCGCCGCCGGACAGGTTGGTATCACCGACGGCTATCCGTTCGACACCGTCCGCAGCAGGGACGATCGTGGACCCGGTCACGATCAGCTTCAGCGGGTGCCCGCCGGCGAGCGGCCCGCTGTTGTAGGTGCTGCCGAGCTGGGTCCAGTTGGCCGCGCTGGCCGAACAGCATCAGGTCCGGGCTGCCGTTGTTCCAGTTGTAGATGCCGACGTAGGCGTTCTGTCCGCCGTTTTGCGACCCGCACCATCGGCCCGATCCACTGGCCCCCGCGTCAGCTGCGTCGAGGTGACCGTCACCTGGGAAAACTGGTCACTCGGATAGGACTCCGCGGTCCGGATGTCACCGGACACAGCCCGGCACCGCGGTTCCCGCCACCACCTGCGAGGCGATCGCCAGCCCGCCGTCGGCTGATGTCGGTCCAGTTCGAGCCCAGGCTGCCATCGGCCCGGTTGAAGTCATCCGAGCCGGGCGTGGTCGTGGTGGCCGCACAGGTGACGGCCACGTTGGTGACGTTGGCGGCGGCGATGGTGCCGGAGCCGTTGGACACCGTGCACGTCTGGCCGGACGGGTAGGTCTTCACCGTGACGCTGTACGGTGTTCCGCCGGGCAGCGCGGTGCCGAAGGTGAACGGGCCGTTGGCGGTGACGCTGAGGTTGTCCCCGCCGTTGTCCTGCAGTACCACCGTGCCGGTCAGCCCGGAAACGGCCCCGCCGACCGTATAGGTGGTCCCGCCGCCGGTGACACTTGCGCCGGACCAGTTGTCGACCTGGCCGGTGCCGAAGGACATGATGCCCGGCGCGCCGCCGGTCAGGCTGGTGTCCGTGGCCGTTATCCGCTGAATGCCGTTTTGCAGGAAGGAGATCGTGGAACCGACCACCATGAGCTGCAGCT
Organism: uncultured Actinomycetes bacterium; assembly: GCA_963786975.1. Taxonomy (GTDB): domain Bacteria; phylum Actinomycetota; class Actinomycetes; order Streptosporangiales; family Streptosporangiaceae; genus Palsa-506. Next base: position 128,875 of record CAWBBE010000005.1, read on the forward strand.
GGGTGCCCGCGGCCAGCGCCCCGCTGTTGTAGGTGCTGCCGAGCTGGGTCCAGTTGCTGCCGCTTCGCTTGAACAGCATCAGGTTCGGGCTGCCGTTGTTCCAGTTGTAGATGCCGACGTAGGCGTTCTGCCCGCCGTTCTGGGCCCGGACCATCGGCCCGATCCACTGGCCCCCGGTCAGCTGCGTCGAGGTGACCTCTACCTGCGAATACTGGTCGCTGGCGTACGTCTCGGCGGTCCGGATGTCGCCGGTGACCACCGACGCGGAGGTTCCGGCCACCGCCTGGGAGGTGATCGCCAGCCCGCCGTCGCTGATGTCGGTCCAGTTCGGGCCCAGGCTGCCGTCGGCCCGGTTGAAGTCATCCGAGCCGGATGTCCCCGAAGTGGCCGTGCAGGTGACGGCGACGTTGGTGACGTTGGCGCCGTCGATGGTGCCGGACCCGGTGGCGACGGTGCAGGTCTGACCGGCGGGGTTGGTCAACACCGTCACGTTGTACGGTGCCGCCGGACAGCGTGGTGGCGAAGGTGAACGGGCCGTTGGCGCTCACGCTGAGGTTGTCGCCGCCGTTGTCCTGCAGGACGACCGGCCCGAGAGGCCGGAGACGGTGCCGCCGACGGTAAGCTAGGACGTTGGTGGTGCAGGTGACGGCGACGTTGGTGACGTTGGCGGCGCCGACGGTGCCCGACCCGTTGGTCACCGTGCAGGTCTGACCGGCGGGGTTGGTCTGCACCGTCGACGCTGTAGGCGGCGCCGCCGGCCAGCTGGGTGGCGAAGGTGAAGGCGCCGTTGGCGCTGACGCTGAGGTTGTCGCCGCCGTTGTCCTGCAGCACCACCGTACCGGACAGCCCCGAGACCGTGCCGCCGACGGAATACTGCGGTGGTCGTGCAGGCGACGGCCACGTTGGTGACGTTGGCGGCTCCGATGGTGCCGGAGCCGTTGGTCACGGTGCAGGTCTGACCGGCGGGGTTGGTCAGCACCGTCGACCCTATAGGCGGCGCCGCCGGCCACCAGGGTGGCGAAGGTGAACGGCTCCATTGGCGCTGACGCTGAGATTATCGCCGCCGTTGTCCTGGAGCACGACGGTGCCCGAGCAGCCCCGAGACCGCCCCACCGACCGAGAAGCTGCCCCCGACACGTCCCCGCCGGACCAGTTGTCGGCCGTGGCTGGTGCCGAAGGCCATGATGCCCGGCGCCCCACCGGTGAGGGTGGAGTCGGTGGCGCGATATCCGCTGAACACCGTTCTGCAGGAACGAGATCGTGGAACCGGCACCGTGACCTGCAGCTGGGTCCCAGCGGCCAGCGCCCCGCTGTTGTAGGTGCTGCCGAGCTGGGTCCAGTTGCTGCCGCTTCGCTTGAACAGCATCAGGTTCGGGCTGCCGTTGTTCCAGATGTAGATGCCGACGTAGGCGTTCTGGCCGCCGTTCTGGGCCCGCACCATCGGCCCGATCCACTGGCCCCCGGTCAGCTGCGTCGAGGTGACTTCGACCTGGGAAAACTGATCACTCGCGTACGACTCCGCGGTCCGGATGTCACCGGAGACCCCGCACGCGAGGTCCCCGCCACCGCCTGCGAGGCGATCGCCAGCCCACCGTCGCTGATATCGGTCCAGTTCGGCCCCAGGCTGCCGTCCGCCCGGTTGAAATCATCCGAGCCGCTCGTGGCGGAATTGGCCGTGCAGGTGACGGCGACGTTGGTGACGTTGGCGGCGGCGATGGTGCCGGAGCCGCTGGCCACCGTGCAGGTCTGCCCGGCCGGGTTGGTCTTCACCGTCACGCTGTAAGCCGCCCGCCGGGCCAGCTCGGTGGCGAACGTGAACGTGCCGTTCGCGGTGACGCTGAGGTTATCCCCGCCGTTGTCCTGCAGCACCACCGTCCCGGACAGCCCGGACACGGCCCCGCCGACCGTGCAGGTGCCCGCGGGGCGTGCCACCAGACCAGTTGTCGACCGTGCCGGTGCCGTAGGACATGATGCCCGGCGCGCCGCCGGTCAGGCTGGTGTTGGTGGCGGATATCCGCTGAACACCGTTCTGCAGGAACGAGATCGTCGAGCCGGACGCCTTGACCTGCAGCTGGGTCCCCGCCGCCAGCGCCCCGCTGTTATAGGTGCCGCCGAGCTGGGTCCAGGTCCCGCTCCGCCGCTTCGCTTGAACAACCGCAGGTTCGGGCCGCCGTTGTTCCAGCTGTAGATACCGAGGTAGGCGCTTCGCCCGCCGTTTTGCGCCCGCACCATCGGCCCGATCCACTGGCCCCCGGTCAGCTGCGTCGAGGTGACCGCAACCTGGGAATACTGATCGCTCGCGTACGACTCCGCGGTCCGGATGTCACCGGTCAGCCCGGCACTCGACCGTCCCCGCCACCACCTGGGAGGTGATCGCCAGCCCGCCGTCGCTGATGTCAGTCCAGTTCGGCCCCAGCGGTCCGTCGGCCCGGTTGAAATCATCCGAGCCGCTCGTGGCGGAATTGGTCGTGCAGGAGACGGCGACGCTGGTCACGTTGGCGGCGGCGATGGTGCCGGAGCCGCTCGAGACCGTGCAGGCCTGGCCGGTCGGGTTCGTCTTCACCGTGACGCTGTAGGCGGCGCCGCCGGGCAGCGCGGTGCCGAAGGTGAAAGGGCCGTTGGCGGTGACGCTCAGGTTATCCCCGCCGTTGTCCTGCAGCACCACCGTGCCGGACAGCCCGGAAACGGCCCCGCCGACCGTATAGCTGGTCGGGATATCCCCGCCCGACCAGTTGTCGACCTGCCCGGTGCCATAGGACATGATGCCCGGCGCGCCGCGGTCAGGCTGGTGTTCGTGGCCGTTATCCGCTGAATACCGTTTTGCAGGAACGAGATCGTCGAGCCGGCCGGGGTGACCTGCAGCTCGGTCCCAGCCGACAGCGCCCCGCTGTTATAGGTGCCGCCGAGCTGGGTCCAGGTGCTCCGCCGCTTCGCTTGAACAACTGCAGGTTCGGGCTGCCGTTGTTCCACTTGTAGATACCGAGTAGGCGTTCGCCCGCCGTTTTGGGCCCGGCACCATCGGCCCGATCCACTGGCCCCCGGTCAGCTGCGTCGAGGTGACCGCCACCTGCGAATACTGATCACTCGTATACGCTCTCCGCGTTCCGGGTGTCACCCGTCACCCCGGCACTCGCGGTCCCGGCCACGACCTGCGAGGCGATCGCCAGCCCACCGTCATTTATCTTGGTCCAGCTCGTGCCAAGGCTGCCGTCGGCCCGGTTGAAGTTGTCAGCGGCGGTTGCGGCGAGGGCGTGCTGGGCGAAGGCGAACGGGGAGACGAGAAGAGCGCAGAGGACCAGCAATCTCAGCAGCAGGCGGGCTCCGGAGCGTGAATTTGGTGGCGCAGTTCTAATCATGTCTCGGCCCAACCCCCGTTTGACGTGCTCACTTGCTGTGCGCCTGAGCGCGTGACATCGTCCACGGCTTTACGTCCGTTGTGCACTCCAGCGCGCTATGTTTGCCGCCTGGCCGACTGACGATCAAGCCGGTCAGCGGGTCATGATCGCTGTGCTTGCGCTGGAAAGCTCCAGCGCGGCTCTGCCAGGTCCCCAGCCGCGTCTACGGGGTTCATTCGCGTCCCAACCCCGGCACCTGGATGGCGGCGGCCACCGCGCCCGAACTCAGGCGCTGCGGGGCCGCCCTGAATTCAGGCGCAGCCGCATCCAAGCCCCACCTGCCTGGCCGCGGTTACCTGGAAGAGCACAATGCATCCATATCGCCCACCCCTCTCACCTCGCCAGGCTACGCGTTAAGTAAGCCACGCCATGGCCAGTCAAAGATGCGGCGCGGCGCTCGCCTCACCGCTCGCGGCCTGGCCATGGCTGCTGCACATCGCTCACTCCTTCGGAAGAGCAGCAGGTTGCAGCGGCTGATACTGGATCACGGACTTCGCGCAGCTGAACGCCTCGGCGTAGGGCGCCCGGCATTCGACGCCGCGCAGCCGTCCCAGCCCGAGAAAGATCTCGTCGTCCCACCAATCGCGATCCCGCTGGGATGGGAAGCACTTGTGCAGCAACTCGACCTTGCGCCGGGCGATCTCGGCCGTCAAGGGGAAATACACCGCCGGGCGGCCGAGGTCGCCATCCCATTTCGGTATCTCGTACGCGAGGTAGAGCTGGTCGCGGAAGACGGTGGGCACGATCTCGCCGATTGTCCGGTGATCCTGATGCGCATCGCTCGCCGACGGCGCAAGGATAAGGTCCGGCGGGCCGGCCTGCGCTACTTCCTCCAGCGTGTCCTTTACCTGGCCCCAGACCGCGGGCAGCTGGCCCTCCGGCAGTTTATGCAGATCGACGGCAAGGCGCGCGCCCGGCAGAAAGGCGTCGGCCGCACTGCGTGCCTCCAGCTGGCGATCAGTGGTTCCGGTCAGCACGACGTATCGGGCCCGTAGGCCCGGGTAGCTCTCGGCGAGGCAGAGCAGCATCCCGCCAGCCCCGATCTCGATGTCATCGGGGTGCGCGCCAATCGCGAGCACGGAAAGCGGGGTGCCCGGCGGCGGTGCGAGATGCAGCGGCAGCACGCAGATCACCGTGTCGGGGGAATGAACACTGGCGGCGGGCTGCTGGTCGGGATGGCCGGAGCGGCGCCGGTCGGCCTAGCCATGCCCGACCGCTCCGGGTCCCAGACCATCCAGGGGCAGTTGCCCTCGTGGTACATCTCCTCCAGCTGAACGCGTTCCTTCACGGTATCCGCGGGTGACCAGTAGCCCTTGTACGGGTAGGCGAGGACGCGTCCCTGCGGGACCAGTCGCACGAGCGCGTCCTCAACGAGGTCTTCGCCTTCGTTGAGGTAATCGAAGATCCCGGGTCGCAGCAGGAAGTAGCCGCCGTTCTCCCACTGGCGCAGGTCCCGCATGGGAGTCACGCCGGTGATGAGCCCGTCGTCGCCGATATCGACCACGTGATGCGACGACTGTGGCGGCACCGCGAGCAGCCCGGCCACTGCGCTGCTGGCCTCGAACCGCTCAATCATGTCGGGTAGCGGCGCGTTCGTCAGCACGTCCGCGTAGTTGGCCATGAACATCGGCTCGTTGCCGACGAAGCGTCGGACGCGGCGGAGCCGCTCGCCTATGGGCGAGTTGAGGCCAGTATCGACAAGTGTGATCCGCCAGTCGGAGATGTCGGTGCTGAACAACTTCACCTCACGGGCGCCGTTCTCCAGCACGAAGTCGTTAGACCTGGTCTCGTCGTAGCTCAGGAAGAAGTCCTTGACCGCCGAGGCGCCGTAGCCAAGGCAGAGGATGAAATCGGTATGCCCGAAATGTGCGTAGTAGCGCATGACGTGCCAGAGCAGCGGGCGCTCGCCGACCATCGCCATCGGCTTGGTCCGCTGGTGACGCCATCGCGCATCCGCATGCCCAGGCCACCGCAGAACAGCACGACCTTCACTGTCGGTACCTCATTCAGATCACCTCAAGCGCGGGGATCGGGAAGACCAGCCGGCCGCCCCAGGACCGGACGTACTCGAGCTGCCGGTGGATCTCTTCCTTGAGATTCCAGGGCAGCACGAGCACGTAGTCAGGCTTGGTCTCGGCAAGACGCTCCGGCGCATGGATCGGGATATGCGTGCCGGGCAGGAACTTGCCCTGCTTCAGTGGGCTCCGGTCGACGGTGTACTCCAGCAGATCCGCCCGGATGCCGCAGTGGTTAAGCAGGGTGTTCCCCTTGCCCGGGGCGCCGTAGCCGGCGACCGACCGGCCCTCTGCGCCGCGGTCAGCAGGAACCCGAGCAGGTCGCTCTTGATCTGCAGAACCTCGCCGGCGAAGCCCTGGTGCCCGGCTACCGTGTGCAGCCCGGCCGACTCCTCCTTGTCGAGCACCGCTTTTACTCGCGCGGTCGGCTCGCCAGCGGCTTGCTCGGGCCGGGCATAAACCCGCAGCGAGCCGCCGTGCGTGCCGAGCTCATCCACGTCGGCCACCCGCAGTCCCGCGGTGGCCAGCGCATGCGAGGCCGTCAGTAGCGATAGGTAGGAGAAATGCTCGTGGTAGATCGTGTCGTACTGCCGCCGCTCGATCAGCCGGAGCAGGTGCGGAAATTCCAGCGTCACCAGCCCTGAGTCGCTGACCAGCGCGCGCAGGCCGGCGGCAAAGCCGCAGATGTCAGGTACATGAGCGAAAACGTTGTTCGCGGCGACCAGGGCGGCCCGCCCGTACCGCTGTGCGATCTCCTGACCGGTCTCCGGCCCGAGGAAATTGCACCTCTGTCCGGATGCCCCGCGAGCGGGCAGCCTCGGCCACGTTGGCGGCCGGCTCGACGCCGAGCACCGGGATTCCCGCCGCCGCGAAGTGCTGCAGCAGGTAGCCGTCATTGCTCGCTACCTCGGTGACCAGGCTGCCGGCGGTCAGGCCGAGCCGGCCGATCATCGCCTGGGCGTACCGCTCCGCATGCGCCACCCAGGAGTCGGAATAGGATGAAAAATACGCATAATCCGAGAAGATATGCTCACCGGATACATAAGCTGGCAGCTGCACGAGCAGGCACGAGCCGCACAGGCGCACATGCAGCGGATAGAAGATCTCCGGCTCGTCAAGCTGCTCCGCGGCGACGTAGCTCTCGCAGAGCGGGGACATCCCCAGGTCGACGAATGTATGCGTGAGGCTGGCGCCGCACAGTCGGCACGGGTGCGACAAAGACGTGACCCCCTAGGCTGACTCGCCAGAACCGAAAGCTGATGAGAATATGAGCGCCGGCCGAGTGCCGGTGATACATCGAGCAGGAGGGGGTTGCCGTGGGCGAGCCTGCCTGCCGGGCGTGTCGTGGTGGGGCCGGCCATCTGGTGCTTGACCTTGGCGAGCAGCCTGCCTGCGACTATTTCCCGCGATGCGATGATGTAGGCCCCGATCCCGAGTACCCGCTGCAGATGTGGCTGTGCTCGGCATGCGGCCTGGCCCAGCTGGTGGCCGATCCCACGGTGCCCGAAGAACCCAGGGGCGCCGAGCCTGGCGGCGCTCGTCGAGCAGGCCGCCGATGCCGTCCAGCGGGTCGCGGCGGCCGGCCTTGCCCGCCTGGCGGCTGGTATCCGCCGAGTACGGCAGCCCGCATGGCGGCTCCTGGCTTGGCCTGCTGGCGGTCTGCTGGTTCAGCCGGTGCCGGACGGCCAGCCGGCCGATGTGGTCATCGACTGTTTCGGGTTGATGCACGCCGCGGACCAGTCGGCGGCCCTCGCCGAGCGGGCGGCCAGGGTGGCAGCCGGCGGCGTGCTGCTGCTGCAGTACCACTCGCTGGATACGATCATCCGCTGCGGCCAGTGGAACGCGCTCCGGCACGGTCACTATGCCTACTACTCGACAACCGCGCTGGCCGCGATGCTGGCCGCGGCCGGTTTCAGCCCGCGGACAGCGTGGCGTTTCGAGCTTTACGGCGGCACCGTGCTGCTGGCCGCGGCCCGGGACTCCAGGGCGTCAGCCAGGCCTGGCCATGCTGGACGGCGCGGTGCGAGCGCTGCTCGCGGAGGATGCCCGGGTTGGTGTCGGTGACCCCGCCGTGCTGGGCGGCCTGGAGCGCAGCGCGCACGCCCGGGCCGACGGATTGCGCGACTGGCTCGTCGCCCAGCGGGCCGCCGGGACAACCGTGCTCGGTTACGGTGCCGCTTTCGCCAGCGGTGGCCCTGCTGCGCCGGGCCGGAGTGGACCGCAGCCTGCTGCCCGCGGTGGCCGACGCCTCGCCCGCCAGCAAGGCCTGCGGATGCCGGGAACAGACGTCCCCGTGGTCAGCCCGGCGCGGCTCGCCGAACGCCCGCCTGCCGCGGTGGTGCTGTTCCTGCCGGACCTGCTGACCGAGGTACGCGCAGCGTTTCCCGAGGTCGAGGCCGCGGGCGGCCGATGGGTGGATGCCGATACGCTCGGCGACGACGGTTCACGCAACAGCAGCCTCGGAGGCCTGCAGCAGCACGCGTAGCCTCGCCAGGCATCGCGCGCGGGTGGGGCCGATGCTGCCGATCGGAAGGCCGAGCTCGTCGGATATCTCGGCGTACGATCCGGTGGATCGGACATCAGCATCTCAAGCAGCCGCTGCCACCACCGGGGCAGCCGGGACATGGCCTTGCGGACGGCGTGGGCCTGCTCATCGGCGAGCAGCCGTTCGTCGAATCGGCGGCTCTAGCGCCAAGTCATCCTTCAGCGTGACATCATCTTCCACGAGGACGATCTTCTTGCGCGCTGCGAGGCTGCGCAGGCACTCGTTTCGCGCGGTGGTCGCCAGGCACGATCCCACTCTCGCCGGATATTCGAGGCGATCGATGTGCTCGAGCAGGCGCAGCCAGGTGATCTGGGCGACGTGGTTGGCGTCACTCTCTACCAGCTTGAAGTCGCGCGTCATCGCCCAGATGAGCCGCTCGTACTGGTCGACCAGGCGCTCCCACGCCCACCGGTCCCCGTCAGCGGCATGTTGGACCAGCCGGGCGATGTCCGAGGGCCCAGCGTCCTGTTCTACCGCCGCGACTACGTAGCCCGAGCCCGCCGCATCCGTTCGGCGCCGGTAGCCGCTCACCTGGGCAGGCGGTCGCACCTCGGCTTGCGGCGCGACCCGGCCGTCCGCGTAACGGCCGATGTCAGCGACAAGGATGGTCACGCTACAGTCCCCCCAAGATTCCCAACACGCCGCGTCGGTCGATCTAGCGCCCGCGGCTCGCCCTTGTGGAGCGCGAACCAGCGCCTACATCTATGAAGATGACGCCCAACTCGGCCAACTGGTTCACGCGGCCCCAAGGAGGAAAATACCACTCACCAGCGGATTTATGTACCTCTGGGCGATTGATCCAGTCCCGGGTCAGCACTCGGGCCACGCTTGCTGAGCAGCGCCGATATTCCTGCTTGGGCCGTCCGCAGCGCTGCGGCCCGATGGCCCGCGAAATCGCCGCGCGGTACGGCGAAGGGCCGTGCCGCACTCCAGCCGGAGTGCGGCACGGCCCTCGCCCGGGCTGCGGTGCCCGGGTATGGGGTCCCGCCTAGCGCGCGAAGTCGCGAGCCAGTTCGGCGAGGTCAGGCGTGCCGAGGCCGGAGGCCGGGTTGAAGACATGCCCCGGCGTGCCGGTGTAGAACAGGTTGGTGTTGCCCGCGCTCGGCGTGGACAGCGAGTGGAACGGCGAGTGCGGAAGCGCAGCCCACCGGTAGATGGACGGGTTCCAGAAGCCGACCCGGTGGCCGACTGCCTGGTCGATGACCGCGGTAGAGCCGTTCAGCTGCGGGGCCACGAAGCTGGTGCCGCCCCAGCCGACCTCCAGCGGATCGCCGGCGAACCCGGTGAAGTACTCCTCGTAGCCGGTGAACGGGTCGGCGTTGGTCGAGACGTCCGGGACCGCCCGGCCGAAACCGGTGCCGGTGTGCACCGACGGGTGGGCGTTGAAGGTCCATGCGGTCGGCAGCATCACGTTCCCGAACGGCTTCGGGTCGATCGGCGTGAGGTACTCCGTCGCGCTGAACTGGTGAATGCCGGGCGTCAGCCGCTGGTAGAGCGGCATCGCGAGGTCCGAGCTGAAGCCGCCGCCGCCGCCCGCTGCCTCGGCGAAGGCAAACTGCGCCTCGGACTTGAAGCCGGCGAACGACGCGAAGTGCGGCCACAGCCAGTCCCAGCCCCAGGCGCGCTGCGCCCGGATGTGCGCCGAGTCGGTCTTGGTCAGCGGGATCGTCCCGGCGAGCGTGGTACCGCCTGCGGTGGTGACCCATGGGCTGTCACCGGGGCTGTCGACGGCCAGGTTCGTGCTGCCCAGCTCGTCGGAGTCGTCGTAGGCCCCGGCATCGCCGGCCGTCACGAACGTGCTTTGTCCCTGCGCGCCCATCTCCAGGAATGCCTCATCGAACGCGGTCTCGTAGGCCGGGTCCTCCTGACCGCCCGCCACCGCGGTGTCGATCACGGTTTCCGCCTCGCCCCAGCTGGTGGAGACGGTATCGGCCACGTTCTGGCTGGCCGCGTCGTAGAACGCGTCAAGGAAGCCGGGGTCGGTGTTCGGCGCCTGGTAGACCACGACCTTCGCGCCCGGCGCGAGCGCGCCGGACTGCTCGACGTCCAGCGTGGTCTCGCCGGACCCGGATGCATCGCTGACCTTGCCGGATCCGCCATCGACGTTGATCAGCCTGATCCTGTGCGGCCGCGTCGCGATGTGCAGCAAGTGCTTCCAGAAGAACGTAGCGTCCGATGCCTTCATGCTGGCCAGGGTGACGATCCCGATCGTCCGCCCGGCGCCGGTGAAGCCCGCCCGCTGCAGCGGGCCGAGGTTGTACTGCCCGGCGAAGTCAGCGGGCGTGCGGCTGCCGGTCTGCACGGCGGCAGGCTTGGCGCTCTTCGCGAGCACCGGCTCGTGCACGGCGCTGCTGCTGGCCACCGGATAGTTGGTGAGGCCGAGGATGGCCAGCACGAACTGGGCGATGTTCCGCGGCAGCAGCGGCTTGCCGGTGGTGCCGTGGATGATCATCGCGGGCCGGCCTGGCTGGCCGTTGCGGCCCTTAACCGCAGGGACGCGGAAGTTGTCCTGCTGGACGGTGAGCGCCTGGTCGAATTCGCCCGCGGTGCCGGTCGCCATGACGTCAAGTCCGTCGCGGTACGCCTTCGCATGAATCTTGAAATGCCTGAGATAGCTCTCCAGCGCGGCAACGTGCGCGGAGGTCTGGCCGAAGCCGCGAGCGAACTGGCCAACGGACAGCGGGCCGAACGGCATGCCGTGCGCGACGTCAGCCTTGAGTATCGCGATGTGCCGGGCCGTCAGGATGAAGGAGACGGTCTCCCTGGTGCCGGGAGGGGTCTTGCCGAAGACTGGGTCGCCGGACAGCGCGGCGGCGCCGATTCCCTGCGGAACCGCGACCTTCGCGTTCGGATGCGGCCGGGCGGCAGAGCTAGCGGGCCCGGCTGCGATGAACAGCAGCAGACTTCCGGCCGTTCCGGCGGCGAGCGCTGCGCCTGCCCGGCTAGGCCTGGCCCAGTCAAGGGGCTTCAATTAGGGGTCCTCCTCCACGCCATGCCTCGGAAGCAGCCCCGGAAGCAGAAAGTGACCGCGATGCCACCCAGCCGCAGATCAGGTGCAACCGGCCGGAAATACGGCGACGCGGCCACGCGGTTCAAGGGCGCCAAGATCAGCACACTAGCCCTGAGCCCTTCCGGATCAGTAGGTATTTCGCAGTAAATACATAACGTTCCGGCCATGTCGTAAATACCGGTGCGCAGCTGGCCGCGCCGGCCGGCCGCCGAAGCCGTCCGAGTCCACGACAGCAACCGGCTCGGCCGCGGGTCGGCGGCCTGGCCGGATGCTGCCGGGCCCAGCCCCGGCCAGGTTGTTCCCGGCCGGCCGTGCGGTCCCGGCTGAGCCGGTGCGGGCCTGGCCCGGTCAGGTGCCGGCCGGCCGGGAAACGTGCGGAGATACCGAAGCTGTCGGGTCCGGTGGCAGTTCGGCCGTCGGGCGGCAGATGCGGGGGGTCTCGCCGGCCGGGCCGAATCGGCTGGGGTGGTCCGCGGCAGATGTGGTCCGGGCTGGTTAACCGAACCTTGCCGCCAGGCGGCGGAACGTACTGGGAAGCGCGCCGTGCAACCAGGCAGGAAACCGCATCCAGCGCGGCACGAACACCAGGCTCTGCTCCCGTTCGACGGCGCTGACCAGCGCGCTTGCCACCCGCTGCGGAGGCAGCGGAGCCGGCCTCCGCCGGTCGTACGGGGTGCCCCGACGCTCGAAGAACGGGGTGTCGATGACGCCGGGAACGATCACTGACACCCCCACGCCGCGGCCGGCCAGCTCGTAGCGAAGGCTCTCCGCGAAGCATGCCAGCCCGGCTTTCGCGGCGGAGTAGACGGCTTCCCCGCGAACCCCGGTTGCCCCCGCGATGGATGAGACGAAGACGACGTGGCCGTGCCCGCGGGCAACCATGCCGGGCACGAGCAGCCTGGTCAGCTGGATCGGCGCGGTGAGGTCAACGGCGACTAGGCCGGCCACCTGTTCCGCCGTCATCTGCCCGATCGGCCCGGCCCAGCCCAGCCCGGCGTTGTTGACCAGCAGGTCGATGCCGCCTAGCCCGGCCGCCTCGCTGGCTGCCGCGGCCAGTTCGGCTGGCCCGCCGGCGGCCGCAAGGTCTGCTGTCAGCGCCAGCCCGCCCGTTTCCTTGGCCACGGCTTCCAGCCGGGCAAGATCCCGGCCGGCCACAAGCGACCGGGCACCGGCAGCACTAAGAGCACGCGCGGCAGCCGCTCCGATGCCGGAAGATCCCCCGGTGACGAGTGCCACCGCACCATCGAGCCGCATGCCGCCTCACTCTGGCGCAGCCCGCCCGCCCCGGCAACTCTCCGCGCCCGCCCGGCTTTGCGCCCGCCCAGCTCGGGTTAGCTCCTGGCTCAGGTCGTCCGCCGACTGCGCCGCGTTGGTTCTGCGTGTCCGCCGGCGGTGGGCATCCGGCTGGCTCAGGTCGCCGGGCCGGCTTTGCGCGCCCGGCCGGCATATCTGGGTGCCGGCGTCGGGTGCCCCAGCCGCACGGGCGGCCGGTCGGTTTGTTGCCCTGCCGCTCAGATCGCCCCACCTGGCCCGGCAACCCCGGCAGCCCGGCTAGGCCTTTCAAGCCCCGGCAGCCCGGATCACCCCTTCAAGCCCAACGGCCTAGTGAACCCCGCCTGCCCGGCAAGTCCGCAGCTGGCATGGCCACCAGATTCCGGCCACCGACCACAATTGCACACTGACCACTCTGGCAACTCGGACCACCTCCGCCCGGCCCGGGGCAGCTCAAAATACTCGGGAATCTCGCGTGGCAGACGAACCTGGGAAGGACGAACACTCCGGCCTGCACCGACCCCTCTTCATTCGGAATCTCGAGCACTCCGACGATCACGACGGACGTCCCGGTTGGCGGAGCGACATCGGTCATGTACATCGGCGGCGGCGACTCGAAGCTGTACGCGCTGAACGCGGCCACCGGCGCGGTCCTGTGGTCGTACGACGTCGGGGGCAACCCGGATACCTTCCTCTGGGACTCGCCGGCCGTGTTCGGCAACAGTGTGTACATCGGTGTCGCCTCCTTCGGTGACTGCCCCCTTGTGCAGGGTCAGATCCTTCAGCTCAACCGGGTCACCGGTGCGCTGCAGAACCAGTACAACATCGTCCCCAACGGGTGCACCGGCGGTGGCGTATGGGGGTCAATAACGGTTGATGCGGCCGCCGGCACCCTCTACTTCGCCACCGGCACCCCCGGAGACTGCCCGGCCAGCCTTGGCGGGCCGTCACTGATCGAGCTGACCACTTCCAACCTGAGTTTGGTGGGCATGTGGACGGTGCCCCAGAACCAGCAGGATGCTGACCCCGACTTCGGGTCGACACCGACCTTGTTCACCGGCACCATCAGCGGGCAGTCGGTGCCTCTCGTCGGCATGATCAACAAGAACGGCGTCTTCTACGCTCTCAAGCGCGACGCGCTCGCGTCCGGACCTGTCTGGAGCACCCGAATCGCGACTGGCGGCGGCAACCCAACAATTGGACAGGGTGATCAGGCGTCCGCGGCGTACGACGGCACGAGGCTGTACGTCGGCGGTGACATTACGTCCGGTTGTTCCGGTACCGTCAACGCCCTGAACCCGTCGACCGGCGCCTTCATCTGGCAGCACTGCTTCACCGACGGCGGCTTCGTGATCGGCGGAGTGACCGTTACTTCTGGCGGCGTGGTCGCCGTGGGTGAAGGCAATAACGTCGCGATGGTCTCAGCAGCGACCGGTGCATCGGTGGCCACCTTCGCCGGCACAGGCCCGTTCTTCGGTCCTCCCTCCGTTGCCGGCGGCACCCTGTACGAGGGCGACATGTCAGGCAACATCTACGCGCTTACCACGAACTAGACGGACGGCAGCCCAGTTCGTGCAGGTCAACCCGGCGACACCGCACACGAATGAGCGCACCGCTACCGTGCCCTATCTCCAGGCGCAGGGCGCGGGCGACCTCAACGTGTCGCCATTGGCTTCAACTAGCCTCGGGAGGAAAGAGATGGGCTTGCTACGTAGTCGTTCGCGACAACCGGCTATCGCTGTGATGGTGGCTGCTGGACTCGTCGTAGCGGCCTGCGGCAGCGGTTCGAGCGGCGGCGGCTCGAGCAGCCGCAGCACCACCTCGAGCAGCAGCACCTCGAGCGGCAGCGGCACCTCGAACGGCGGCGGCAGCTCCAGCAGCAGCGGCAGCTCGAGCGGCGGCAGCGGTAGCGGCAGTTCGAGCAGCAGCACCGCGGCAACCAGCGGCGCGAGCTCGAGCACGCCGGCCACGACCAAGTACGTTCGGGCTAAGGCGACGATCATCGGTAAGAGCACCGATGTCGTCGTCAATCCGGCGGCAGCGGCGGCACTCAAGCAGGCCGGCATCACCGTCACCGCCGTCGCTCCGGCAACCGCTAAGAAGACGCTGCATTTTCCGGCAGCGTGGCCAGATCGTCGTGGCGACGCTCGTCGGAACCGTTGATCCGGCGGAGGGCATATCTTAACCACAGCGGCAAGAGGGTCATGCTTACCAACTTCGTCATCAACACGAAGAAGAAGCGGCTCACCGGGATCGTCGGCGGGCGGCCGATGCCGATCTTCCACCTGAATCTCGCTTCGCTCAAGCGCGCCAGCGGCCCGCGCGGCACCGTCGTCGCGAGCAACATCAAGCTCACCGTAACCGCTAAGGCGGCTACCGCACTGAACAGCGGTCTCGGCGTGAGTGCATTCAAGGGCGGGACGAACTTCGGCATCACGACGCTCACCGTCGCATACGCTCCTGATATTCGCCGACTGGTGAATTACGGCTTTTGAGGCTGGCGTTGCAGTAGGTGCATGTGTGAGGTCGTCGCTGGGGCGCGATGACTGGGCGAATGTCAGGCTGGGGTGGCGGTCGCGACCGGGGGAAGCTCGGCCGAGGTCCAGGACCTGACGATGTCGCGCATGGAAAGCAGGCCGGTCACCTCGCCGCCGTCGATGACGATGAGATGCCGGAAGTTCCCCCGCACCATCGCCTGCGCGGCCTGCTCGAGCGTCCAGTCAGGAACGGCGAATACGAGGTCACTGGTGCGGTGCTGGCCGACCGTCTCGGTGTCTGGATTCTGGCCGGCGCCGACCGAGTCGAGTATGTCGCGCTCGGTCAGGATGCCGATGCCGGAATGGTCTGAATCGCTCACGATCGCGGCGCCGACGCGGCGGGCCGACATCAGCCGGGACGCCTCGCGCAGCGTGTGCGCGGGGCCAACGGTAAGGACCACGGTGGTCATCCCGTCCCGAACCTTCATGATCGATCACTCCCTCCAGGGGCCAGCATCGACATTCCCGGCAGCTCGCCCCGCCCGGCCGGCGGCGCATGTCGCCTGGCATCCCGGCCGAGCTTGTGAACTTGTGAATGTCATTTCAGTCCAGCATCGGTGATAGCGCCACCGAGGGCAACCCCCTACCGGTATGCCGCACCGGCGGAGCTTCGTGCCTGGCGGTCAGCGGGCGGCTGCGAGGTAGTCGAGCACCTGGCCGTGCAGCAGGCCGTTGGTGCAGACGGCGCTGCCGCCGTCGGGCGTCGGCTTGCCGGCCAGGTCGGTGAAGGTGCCGCCCGCCTCCTCCACGATCACCTGCAGCGCGGCCAGATCCCAGAGCGAGACCTCCGGCTCGGCCGAGATGTCGACCGCGCCCTCGGCCACCAGCACGTGCGACCAGAAATCACCGTAGGCGCGGGTCCGCCATACCGAGCGCGAAAGGCTGAGGAAACCGTCCTGCCTGCCGCTGTCCGCCCAGCTGGACACGTCCGAGTAGGAGAACGAGGCATCTTCCAGCCTGGACACCTCGGATACCCGGCACCGGGCTGCCTTGGTCAGCCCGCGGCCGGTCCAGGCGCCGCTGCCGCGAGCGGCCCACCAGCGGCGGCTGAGCGCGGGGGCGGAGACGATGCCGACCACGACCTCATCGTTATCCATCAGCCCGATCAGGGTCGCCCACACCGGGACACCGCGGACGTAGTTCTTCGTCGCGTCGATCGGGTCGACCACCCAGCACCGCGCCCCGGAGCCGGTCCGGCCGAACTCCTCGCCGAGCATCGCGTCCCGCGGCCGGGCCCGCCGCAGTACGTTGCCCAGCGACTCCTCCACGGCATGGTCCGCGTCCGTCACCGGGGTGAGATCGGGCTTGGTCTGCACCCGCAGGTCGACCGCGCGGAACCGCCGCGCGGTGATGTCGTCCGCCGCGTCGGCGAGCACGTGCGCGAAACGCAGGTCATCGTCATAGCCCGCCATGCCGCGAAACGGTACCGCGTCGCGCGGCCCAGGGCCACGTCTGGCTGCTACCG
Source organism: uncultured Actinomycetes bacterium (assembly GCA_963786975.1). Classification (GTDB taxonomy): domain Bacteria; phylum Actinomycetota; class Actinomycetes; order Streptosporangiales; family Streptosporangiaceae; genus Palsa-506. Next base: position 145,114 of record CAWBBE010000005.1, read on the forward strand.
GATCGCCGCCGGCGCTGGCATACCCGCGCCAAACCGGGCGATCCGTGTCCGGCCGCGACCGGGCCAGCGGGTACCACCGCGACCGGCCCGGTACCTGCGCTCCGGCTACCCGGCGGACCAGGCTAAAGCGATGGCAGCTGCCGGACTAGTGAATACGGGTCACCGTCACGGCAATTAGCATTGCCGCCTAATTCGATACCGCCGGGCAGCGCTCTGGCGATCAAGAATGCAACGGCCCGCAGTTCAGATCATTGGCTAGCGCAACATGAAGAAAGCAATTTGCGAGCTTATGGCTGACATGATTTTGGTGGGTACGCATAGTCGGTGATGGCGGGCCAGCCGCGCGCGCAGCTCTGGTAATCTGCCTGCCAGGACAGCCCGGCGGGTCGTCCCAGCGGTGCCAGGCGTCACCTTGGTTTACTACGCCTAGCACGGTTCCCTCGCCGCACAAGATTTCGCGCTGGAGGCAAAGCTCATGCTGGACAGATTAGGGGCGTTAAATAGCTGGTTACTCGGGCCGGCCGGGCACTCTGTGCTTTACGATCCGGTCCGCTGGTTATGGCGCCACCCGGTCACCGCCGGAAGCATCGCGGCCGGAATACTCACATTATTGCTGCTCGGCTGGCTCATAGACCGGCCGGGGAAGAAGGAATGAACCATCAAGGGCGCCGGCCGGACGGCCGGCTGTCCTCATCGGTAGGCAGTGATGCCCAGCCTGACCGCGACGGCCAGGCCGGCCACGCCGATGATGGTGCGCAGCACTGGTCCGGGCAGCCTGCGCACGATCGCCGGACCGGTCCAGCCGCCGATCAGGAAGCCAGCCGCGAGCGGCAGCACGAATGCCCACCGCACCGTCCCGAACACGGCGAAGCCGACCGCAGCGACCGCATTGGCCGCCGCGGACACCACATTCTTCAGCGCGTTGGTCCTGGCCAGCGCCTGGTCGAAGATGGCGGCAAGAACCGCGACCATCATGATCCCGCCGGCCGCGCCGAAGTACCCGATATAAACCGCGACGCCGAACACCGCCGCCAGCAGCGGCCAGCGCGGCCGGCCGCGGTCCGGCGTGGCACGCCGCCGCAGTACCGGCTGCAGCAGCAGCACCACGGATGAGCCAGCGATCAGCGCCGGCGCGACGAACTCGAACGCGCCCGGCGAAGTCAGCAGCAGCAGCGCCGCGCCGGCCGCGCCGCCCAGCGCAGTCACCAGGCCGATGCGGACCGCCCGGGCACCCTGGCCAGCCAGTTCCGGCCGGGAGCCGGCTGCCGCGCCCGGGCCGGTGAACACCAGCGCGACCGTGTTGGTCATGTTCGCGGTCAGCGGCGGCAGCCCGAGCGCCAGCAGCACCGGATAGGAAACCAGCGAGGCGAGGCCGGCGACGACGCTGACCAGGCCAGCCAGCACACCCGCCGCAATCAGCGTCACGGCCTCGGCGACAGTCACCAGCCATCCCGCCCGCGCCCGGCGGCGCAGCCGTCAGCCGGGGCCGCCGTCATCCTGGCTCAGGCTGCCTCCTCGCCCCCGGTCATCCTGATCGTGCTCGCCGCCAAGGTCCGGCTCGTCATCCGGGCCTGGTTCGCCGCCCGTGCCCACCTCACTCAGGTCCGGCGCATCCTGCTGGCTCGGCTCGCCTTCCCGGCTCGGCTCCGTATCCCCGGCGGGGTCGCCGCCCTCCCGGCTGCGCAGCAGCCTGCGCAGCGAGTCGAGCCTGCCGCGCAGCGCCTCGTTGTCGTCCTGCGCCGCCACCCACGCGTCCAGGGCGCAGTCGTCCTGCAGGTGAGTGCAGCCGCGCGGGCACTGCTCGATCCCGGCGGCCAGATCCGGGAAAGCGCGCACGACGCGGTCCGGCGCGATAAGCCCGAGGCCGAAGCCGCGCAGCCCGGGGGTGTCGATGATCCAGCCGCCACCGGGCAGCCGGAACGCCACCACCGACGACGACGTGTGCCGCCCCCGCCCGGTGACCGGGCTGACCGTCCCCACAGCCCGCTCGGCCGCCGGGATCAGCGCGTTGACCAGGGTTGACTTACCGACCCCGGAATGCCCGACGAGCACGCTGGCCCGGCCGGCCAGCTCCGCGCGCAGGTCGCCGGGGACCACCTCGGCGCCCCGGCCCCGGCCGGTAACCACGTGCCGCAGGCCAAGCGGCGCGTAGCCGGCCAGGATCTCGTCCGGCGGCGCCAGGTCGGCCTTGGTCAGGCAGAGTAGCGGGTCAAGGCCGGCGTCGTAGGCAGCCACCAGGAACCGGTCGATCAGCCGGGTCCGCGGTGGCGGGTCGGCCAGCGCGCAGACGATCACCAGCTGCTCGGCGTTCGCCACGATCACCCGTTCTACCGGGTCGCTGTCATCGGCCGACCTGCGCAGCACCGACGTTCGGGGCAGGACGCTCACCACCCGCGCCAGCGCCCCCGGCACGCCGGACGTGTCACCGGCCAGCCGGACCAGGTCGCCCACCACCACCCGGCGGTGGCCGAGTTCGCGCGCGCCCATCGCGGTAACCGCCCGGTCGCCGACGAAGCAGCGGTACCTGCCCCGGTCGACCGCGGCGACGAACGCCTCGGTGGCGTCCTCGTGCGCGGGCCGGCGCCGGGTCCTGGGCCGCGAGCCCTTGCCCGGCCGGACCCGCACATCGTCCTCGTCCAGGCCGGCGTAGCCGATCCGCCGGCTCAGCGTGCCCGTCCCAGCACGGCCGCCCGCGAGCTAATGCCGCCGGGGGAGGCCGCCACCCGCAGGCCGCCCGCCGCCGCGGCCAGCATGCCGGGCCCGCCGCGAGCAGGCCCGGTCCCTGGCCCAGCGCCCCTGTCCATGCTGCGAGCGTACTGGCTGCGCGGGCGGCAGACCCCCGGCCAGTTCCCGCAGTTGCGCGGACTGGTCGGGCCGGCCAGGTTTGGCAAACCCGGATGTTGGCTATGAACTGCCTCAATCTGTGCTTCCCGAGCCTGCTACGTGCTGTCAAGGTAGAGAACATGTGTGGTCGGTACGCCTCTGCGCGCAAGCGCATCGAGCTCCTTGAGGAGTTCGCGGTCGAGCGCGACCGGGTCACCGAGCCGCTGCAGCCCGACTACAACGTCGCCCCGACCAAGCCGGTCTATGCGGTACTTACCCGCCGTCCGCGCCGCAGCGAGACCGGCGGCGACAGCGAGACCGGCGGCGACAGCGAGGCCGGCGGCGGCAGCGAGGCGGCCGCCGGAACCGGGGCCGACGCGGCACCTGACGCCGGCCCGGGCGCGGATGGCGAGGCGAGGGAACTGCACATCGTCCGCTGGGGGCTGGTCCCGTTCTGGGCCAGGGACAAGGCCATCGGCAGCCGCATGATCAACGCGCGGGCCGAGACGGTGGACGTCAAGCCGGCCTTCCGCGCCGCCTTCGCGCGGCGCCGGTGCCTGCTGCCCGCCGACGGCTATTACGAGTGGTACAAGCCAGGCAGCGACGCCAAGGCGGCCAAGCAGCCGTACTACATCCACCGCGCGGACGGCGGGCCGCTCGCCTTCGCCGGCCTGTACGAGCTCTGGCGGGACCGGGCCGTGCCCGATGATCACCCGGACGCGTGGCTGTGGACGGCCACCATCATCACGACCAGCGCGCCGGATGAGCTCGGCCAGATCCACGACCGGATGCCGATGGTGATCAGCCCGGACAAGTGGGCGGACTGGCTGGATCCCGGCAACAACGCCACCGGCCACCTGCGGGACCTGCTAGTCCCGGCCGCAGCGGGCGAGCTGGCCTCGTATCCCGTCTCGACGGCAGTTAACTCGGTGCGCAACAACGGGCCTAGGCTGATCGAGCCGGCCGAGCCTGAACCGGGCAGCCGTGACCCGGCTGGCCATGACTTTGGCCCGGCGGCCGGCGGTGCAGCTGAGCGCCGGGCCGCGGGGTCATCCGGGGAGCCGCCTGCCCGCACGCGGAGATTACCGAGCGCCGCGTCCCGGGGAACCTCGGGCCATAGTCCCGACACGCTGTTCTGAGCCCGTTTAGCCCGTTTAGCCCGGGTCCGGCAGCGGCCCCTTGATTGACGTGCTGCCAGCCCCTGTGCGGAGAGTAGGTGAGGATCGAATGGATAGCGTCGTCGCGCGCAAGCGCTTGGAGGAGATCCGCGACGAACTCGACCGGTCGATATCAGTGCTTGCCGGATCCGGCCCGCAGCAGCCCCAGGCGCCGGAGTACCCGCAGGATCCGGCGGACGCGGGCGCCAATCTCACCGAGACACAGCGGTCCGCGGCGATGCTGACCGTGGCCCGGCAGCAGCGGTCCGAGGTGGTCGGCGCGCTGGCCCGGATCGAGGCGGGCAGCTACGGCGTGTGCGCCGACTGCGGCGCCAAGGTGCCGGAAGGGCGGCTGGAGGCGAGGCCCGAGGCATCCCGCTGCGTGGCCTGCCAGGGGAAGCGGGATCGGCTGCGGCGCTGACCAGGGCGCCGGAATGAAGCGCACCGGGGACGCGTTGCACACCGCATGTCCCTAGCGGATTGCCAGCCACGCGGAGCCACTAGGCCGGTAGCTGCCTTCACGGCAGCCGGCCCTGGCAAGATATCCTCCGGCCTATATGGCTGGCACCCTAGTCAGCCGGCCGCGAGAATCGCGGAGGAGGTGGGTCCGGTACCCGAGACACTCGAGCAGCGCGGCGAGCGCTTTGAGCGCGATGTCTTGCCGTACCTGGATCAGCTGTACTCCGCGGGGATGCGGATGACCCGGAACGCGGCGGACGCCGAGGATCTGGTGCAGGAGACATTCGCCAAGGCGTATGCCTCGTTCCATCAGTTCCAGCCGGGCACCAACCTGAAGGCCTGGCTGTTCCGGATCCTGACCAACACCTTCATCAACTCGTACCGGAAGAAGCAGCGCGAGCCGCAGCGGGCCGGGACCGAGGAGATTGAGGACTGGCAGCTCGCCCGCGCCGCGTCGCACACGTCCTCCGGGCTGAAGTCAGCCGAGGCGGAGGCGCTGGAGCGCCTGCCCGACTCCGACGTCAAGCAGGCGTTGCAGGCCCTCCCGGAAGAATTCATGATCGCGGTTTACCTGGCCGACGTGGAGGGATTCGCCTACAAGGAGATCGCCGACATTATGGGGACTCCGATTGGCACCGTCATGTCGCGCCTGCACCGCGGCCGCCGGCAGCTGCGCGAGATGCTTCAGGACTATGCGGCCGAACGTGGCCTGGCCAGGGCCGCGGCGGCCAGCAACGGCGAGGCGTCACCATCGGGTGAGGAACCCGGGAAGGACGCGAGATGAGTTGCGGCAAGCCGCATGAGGTGCCCTGTAGCGAGGTGCTGGCGCGGGTCTACAGCTACCTGGACGGCGAGATCGAGGTCGCCGGGTGCGCGAAGATTCGCCAGCACCTAGACGAGTGCGGGCCGTGCTTGCGTGAATACGGCCTCGAAGAGGCAGTGAAGCGCCTGGTACACAAGCATTGCGGCGCCGAGGCGGTGCCGACCGAGCTGCGAACCAAGGTCCTGAGCCGCATCCAGGCCGTCCGGATCGAGCTCGAGATCACCGAGTTCCGCGCCGAATAGCCCGCTAGCGCGGTACCCGCCCGCGCGGCACCCGAACGCGCTAGCCTTCCGACGTTGCGCAAGGCCGGTCTGGCCTGGACGTAGATCACCCTCAGTAATTGGTTGATTACTCATTGTGCACAATAAGCGGTAAGCCTACGCAAATCTAGCCGCTGGAGTTACTCTGAGTGCTGGCAGGGCGACGCGTGGCTGATGTTGGCGCCAGCGGGTCGACCGCCAGCAGGGGCAGGGGTGCCCGGGGAGCGGGCCGTCAGGGCGAATGCGAGGGGTCATGGGCAAGGTGTCCAGGGTCGCGTGGCTGTACATAGCCGCGGTGGTGGCCATGGCCGTTGCGCTCGTCACCCCCATGCACCTCGGTGACCATGATGTCCGCTGGTGGTTCGTGCTTGGCGTGCTGCAACTGCTCTTCCTGATCTGCGACTCCACTCCGACGCCGCTGGCCTCGCGGCAGTCCGCGTGGTCCCCGAGTTCGTCGGCCACGCTCGCGGCGGTGGTGCTGCTCGGCCCGGCCGGCGCCGCCCTGGTGGGCGCCATCTCCGTATTCAGCCTGCGCCGTCACCTGATCCTGGCCGAGCGGCTGTTCAACGGCGCCATGTACGCCGTGTCCGGATACGCGGCCGGGAGCGCGTACGTGGCGCTTGGCGGCCCGGTGGGCCGCCTGACTGCCGCAGCACAGTCTCGGCGCGATCTGGCCGTTCGCCGTGGCCGCGGCCGTGCACGTGGTCACCAATCAGGGGCTGCTCTGGGGGATGCTCCAGCTGATCAGGCGGGACGGGCGGCTGACCGAGCGGGTCCGGGTGGAGTCCAGCCTGACGCTGCTGCTGGCCTCCGATCTCGGCTACGCGGTGCTCGGCCTGCTGATCGCCGCGCTCTGGACGGTCACCTACGCCTTCGCCGCGGTGCTCGTGCTCGTCCCGCTGATCGTGGCGCAGGTGGGCGATGGGGCAGTTCGCCGAGCAGCAGCGGGCTTACTCGGCCACGATGGAAGCGCTCTGCCAGGCGGTCGAGACGAAGGATTTCTACACCCGCGGTCACAGCGAGCGGGTGTCCAGGGGATCGGGCATGATCGCCAGGGAGATCGGCATGCGGCCGGACCGGGTGGATGCCATCAGGTACGCGGGCATGCTGCACGACGTGGGCAAGCTCGGCGTTCCCACCAAGGTGCTGCAGAAGGACGGGCCGCTGAGCGAGGAAGAGTACGCGGCGATCCAGCTGCACCCGATGCGCGGGCTCGAGATCGTCAGGGAGATCGGGTTCCTTGACGAGGCGCTCACCGGCATCATGCATCATCACGAGCGGATCGACGGCAAGGGCTACCCGATGGGTCTCGCCGCGGACGAGATTCCCGAGTTCGCCCGGGTCATCGCGGTGGCCGACGCCTTCGACTCGATGACGTCCAATCGTTCCTACCGGCGGGCCCGGGGCGTGGACGAGGCGGTCAGCGAACTCCGCAAGGTGTCCGGCAGCCAGTTCGACCCGGCGCTGGTGGACGCGTTCATCTCGGCGCTGCAGCGGGAGGGCTGGAAACTGCCCGAGCAGGCCGCGGCCCCGCTTGACCACCAGACCGTCACCGCGCAGGACCACGACGACCCGACGGCACCGCTGCGGGTAGTCGAGAGCCTGTGACCGGGGAGCGGCGGTGACTTCCCATCAGCACCCGGAACGCTGGTCGTCCTGGCAGGCCATGGACTCGGGGCGGCTGCTGCTGCTGGCCGCGGCCGGGATGCTGACCGTGGCCGCGATCGCGCACTCGGCCACCGTGCGGATCGTCGCGCCGCACCCGGCGGTGGCATTCGGCGTCCTGATCGCGCTCGGCGAGCTGCTCAGGCTCGCCCTGCCGGGCGGCCGGGAGGCCGCGCCCATCGCCACTGCCGGGGCGATGGCCTATGCGCTGCTCATGTACGTCGGCCGGCTGCCTGCCCGCGGCCTGCCCGCCGGGCGTCTCCCCGCTCCAGGTCATCACGGTCACCGCGATCGCGATGACCATCGGCGCGCTGCCGCACATGGCGGCAGGCCGGCCGGTCGGCCTGACCGGGATGGCGTCCCGCCTGGTCGCGGTGTCCTGCGTGGCCTTCACGTTCCGCCCGCTGACCGGCGTCCAGCTGATCGTCAACCAGTGGTGGCTGGCCGCGGTCGTGATGACTGTGCTGGTCATATTCGGGTGCCTGGTCGACGCGGTTATCGGGGCGCTGATCAGGGCAGATGATCTCGGCGCGCGGTTCGGCGTCGCGCTCTGGGACGAGATGCGGGTGCAGTGGCCGCTCGGCGCCGCGGTCGGCGCGTCCGCGATAATCATCGTCTTCGCCGCGGAGACCATGGGGATTGCCGGGCTGGCCGTCTTCGTCGTGCCGCTGCTCGTCACCCAGCTGGCGTTCCGCCGGTACGCCGGGATCCGCTCCACGTACCTGCAGACGGTCCGTGCCCTGGCCAGGGTCACCGAGGTGGGCGGGTACGTGGAGGGCGGTCATTCCCGCCGGGTCAGCGTGCTCGCCGTGGCCGTCGGCCGGGAGCTCGGCATGAGCGAGCCCGACCTGCTTGACCTGGAGTATGCCGCCCTCATGCACGACATCGGGCAGCTGGCGCTGCGGGATCCGATCCCCGGCGGCGCCACCGTGCTGGTATCACGCCCGGATCAGCAGCGCATCGCCGAGCTCGGCGCGGACGTGATCGCGAAGGCCGGCGTGCTTGACCGGGTCGCGGAACTGGTCCGCGGCCAGAGCCTGCCAGCTCGCGGGCACAACCCGGAGCCGCCGGTCGGCAGCCGGATCATCCGCGCCGCCAACGCCTTCGACGACCTGGTCGGCGCCTCGGCCGACCGGGACCGCAGCGCGGCCGCGCTGGAACGGCTCCGGCTGGACACCGCATTCGAGTACGACGCCGGCGTGGTCGAGGCGCTGAGCGAGGCCGTCGGCAAGCGCCGGTTCAGCCGCCCGTAGGGCCCGGCGCCGGGCGATGCCGCTAAGCTGCCGGGATGCTCGAATCGGTGCTCGTCGCCAACCGCGGCGAGATCGCGCGGCGAGTGATCAGGACCGCCCGCCGGATGGGCATCCGGGCCATCGCGGTCTACTCCGAGGCCGACGCCGGCCTGCCGTTCGTGCGCGAGGCCGACCAGGCGGTACTTATCGGCCCGGCTCCGCCGGCCCGTAGCTATCTCGACATCGACGCCGTGATCGGCGCCGCCAGGCAGGCCGGCGCCAGTGCCATCCACCCGGGCTACGGCTTCCTGGCCGAGAACCCGTCGTTCGCGGCCCGGGTCATCGCCGAGGGACTGACCTGGATCGGCCCGCCGCCTGCGGCGATCGAGCAGATGGGTGACAAGATCACGGCCCGGAACCTGATGGAGCGGGCCGGCCTGCCGGTTGCCGCGGGCAGCAAGGCGCCAGTCGCCGATGCGGCCGCGGCGGTGGCCGAGGCCGAGCGGCTCGGCTACCCGGTGATGGTGAAGGCCTCGGCGGGCGGCGGTGGTATCGGGATGAGCGCAGCCGCGAACGCCGACGAGGTTCGCGCGGCTTTCGACACCGCCAGGTCGCGCGCGCAGCGGTTCTTCGGCGACCCCGCCGTGCTGCTGGAGCGCTACATCGAGCGGGCACGGCACGTCGAGATCCAGATCCTGGGCCTGGCCGACGGGCGCGTCGTCGCGCTCGGCGAGCGGGACTGCTCCGTGCAGCGGCGGCACCAGAAGGTCGCCGAGGAATCCCCCTCGCCCGGCCTGAGCAGCGGCCTGCGGGATGGCATGCAGGCCGCGGCGGTCCGGGCCGGCCAGGCCGTCGGCTACCGTGGCGCGGGAACCATCGAGTGCCTGGTCGATACCGCGGCGCAGGATTTCGTCTTCCTCGAGGTGAACGCCAGGCTCCAGGTCGAGCATCCGGTCACCGAGCTGCGCACCGGGATCGACCTGGTGGAGCAGCAGTTCCTGATCGCGGCCGGCCGCCCCGTCAGCTTCGACCCGGATGCCGTCGAGTTCCGCGGGCACGCGCTGGAGCTGCGGGTGTACGCCGAGGACCCGCGCCGGTTCCTGCCCAGTGCCGGGAAGATCATCAGCTGGAACGAGCCGTCCGGCCCCGGCATCAGGGTGGACTCCGGGTACGCGGCGGGCAATGCGGTGACCCCGTTCTACGATCCGCTGCTGGCGAAGCTGTGCGTGCACGCCGCTAGCCGGGATGAGGCGCTCGCCCGGGCCGCCGAGGCGGTAGCCGGATTCGTGATCACCGGGCCGAAGACAAACCTGCCCTTCCTCGCCGACCTGCTGGCCAGCGGCGAGTTCGCCGGCGGCGGCTACGACACGTCCGTGATTGCCCGGCTGCGTCCCGGGACGGGCTGACAGCGACAATGATGGGGCCGGTGACCTTGGCGGCGGTGGCCGGCCGGGCGAGGAGCAAAGAGGGGTGCACGTGACCGAGATTCGCGCGGAGATGGTGGCGAACGTGTGGAAGGTGGTGGCGACCGCGGGCGAGCAGGTGCACGACGGCGACACCCTGGTCATCCTTGAATCGATGAAGATGGAGATCCCGGTCATCGCCGAGGGCGACGGCATCCTGACCAGCCTGGCCGTGGCGGAAGGCGACGTCATCCAGGAAGGCGACCTCATCGCCGTTATCGGGTGAGCCAGATGACCAGCAAGCTTTCAGTGGGCCTGAACGCGTCGGTGCGCGCCGTCGTCAGCGAGCCGGACACCGCGACCGGGCTGGGCAGCGGCGACGTGCCGGTGCTCGGGACGCCCCGGCTGCTCGCCCTGGCCGAGGCGGCCGCGGTCGCGGCGGTCGCCTCGGAGCTGGATGCCGGCCAGACCACCGTCGGCACGTCCGTGCTGCTTGAGCACCGGCGGGCCAGCCCGCTCGGATCCGGCCTGCTGGTCGAGGCCGAGCTGACCGAGGTGGACGGCGGCCGGCTGGTGTTCAGCTTCATCGCGTTCCGCGAGGAGGCGGCCGGCCAGCCGGGGGACAGCGACGAGCACGTGCTGGGCGCCGGCACGCTGGAGCGGGTCGTCGTCTCCAGGGAGCGCTTCCTGGCCCGCGCCAGCCAGCCGCCCGCGTCCCCGCCCGCCCCGGCGCAGCCCGCTTAACCCGCGCGCCTAGCTCCGCGGCGGCCCCTCCATGATCCTCCACGATCATGAGGTCCCGGGACAAGAGGGCGCGGCGCCGGGGCCGGTGAGGTGCGTGGGGGCGCCGGGGTGAGTCAGATGCCGGTGGTGGAGCGGGGGTAGGCGATGCCGGGGTCGGTGGCCACATTGACCAGGTAAGGCACGCCGGAGGCGAACGCGCGGCGCAGCGCCGGCCCGATTCCGGCCGGGCTGGTGACCAGCTCGCCGGCGCCGCCGAGCGCCGCGACGACCTGGTCGTACCGGCACTGCGGCTGCAGGTCGGCCGCGACGTCGTAGCCGTAGAGAGCCTGCATGGGATGCTTTTCCAGGCCCCAGATGCCGTTGTTGCCGCAGACCATCACCACCGGCAGCCGGTGCCGCACCAGCGTGTCGGCGTCCATCAGCGAGAACCCGGCTGCGCCATCCCCGAGCAGCAGCACCACCTGCGCCGACGGGCGCGCGATCCGGGCGGCGATCGAGTACCCCAGGCCGGTGCCCAGGCAGCCGTACGGGCCGGGGTCGAGCCAGCCGCCCGGGCGCCGCGGCTCGACGTACTTGCCGGCGTACGAGACGAAGTCGCCGCCGTCACCGATCACCACGGCGTCATCGGCCAGGATGCTGGCCAGCTCGCCGTAGATCCGCATCGGGTGCACCGGGTCCGCAGCACTGGCCAGCAGCGCCCCGTCGGCGGCAACGGCCTGGTCGCGGGCGGCCTGCAGCAGCGGCAGCCAGGAACTGGCCCACCTGGGCCGGACGGAGCCGGCCGCCGCGGCCAGCCCGGTGCAGAACGCGGCGAGGTCGCCAGCCGCGGAAGCAGCCAGCGGGCAGTGCGCGGCGAGCTGCCCGGGCGCGTCGGCCACGTGCACGACCTGGGCCCGCGGCGCGCCGTCCCGGCCGCCGAACTCGCCGTAGCCGAGCCGGAAGTCGAGCGGCGCACCGACCACGATCACCAGGTCAGCCTGGCCGAAGGCCACCGACCTGGCCCGGGTGACGAGCAGCTGGTGACCGGCGGGCAGTATGCCGCGGCCCTGTCCGTTGGCGATCACCGGCAGCCGGAGTTCCTCCGCGGCGTGCCGGGCGGCGGCGTCGGCCCGGTCCTGCCAGACGTCCGAGCCGAGGACGAGCACCGGCCGCTCGGCGGCGGCCAGCAGCCCGGCGACGGCGGTGATCGAGTCGGGATCGGGCGCGGCCCGCTGGCCGCCGCCGGCCGACGGCCGGCCGGGGCCGCCCGCGCCGCGGCTGGCGGCGGCGTCGGCACCGGCAGCGGCCGGCCCGGGCCGGCTCCCGCGTCGCTGCCGCCCTCGGCGCCGCCCGGCCCCGGGCCGGCCGGGCTGAAGAGCGCTTCGAGCGCGAAGTCGAGGAACACCGGCCCGCGATGCCGGGCGGCGGCCAGCCGGAACGCCTCGTCGACCGAGGCGCCGACGGCAGCCGGCTGATGCTCCGTCCAGGCGCGCTTGGTGACCGCCGCGACCAGCCGGGGATGGTCGATCTCCTGCAGGCTCCCTGCCCCCCACCGGTAGTCGGGCGCCCGGCCGGCCAGCACGACCACGGGCGATCCGTTAAAGAACGCCGTGGTTAGCGCGCTGATGCCGTTCGTGACCCCGGGGCCGGCGGTGAGCACGGCGAGTCCGGTTGTGCGCTCCAGCCGGGCCGTCGCCTCCGCGGCGAACACGGCCGTCTGCTCGTGCCGGACGTCGACTATGCGCATCGGCGGGTCCGCGGTGACCGCGCCGTCGTAGAGCGGGAAGACGTGACCGCCGGACAGCGTGAACATGGTCCGGGCGCCGTGCCGGAACGCGGCTGCCACCGCGTGCGCGCCGCCGTGCGCGGGGGGCCGGCCGGTCCCGCCCGGCGGCGTCCGCGCTGCCTCGCTCATGCGCGTGACGCTACCAGCCCGGTCCCGGGCAGCCGCCGCTGCTCACGGGCCGGGCCGGCGCAGCCTGGTGACGATCTTGTACCGGTCGCCGCGGTACCAGGACCGCGCCCACTCGACCGGCGAGCCGGACGCGTCGAAGCTATGCCGGCTGACGAGCAGCAACGGCAGCCCTACGTCCACCCCGAGCAGCCGGGCGTCTTCCGGGCCAGCCAGCGCGGTCTCGATGGTCTCCTCGGCCTCGGCCAGCTCGACGCCGTACGCCGAGGTGAGGGTCTGGTACAGGGACGCGTTCTTCTGCAGGTTCCGGCGCAGCCCGGGGAAGCGCCGCGCGGCCAGGTGGGAGACATCGATCGACATCGGCTCGTCGTCCGCCAGCCGGAGCCGGTGCACCCGCAGGACCCGGCCGCCGGGCCGGATGCCGAGATAGCCCGCCAGCTGCTGCTCGGCGGCGATGTATCCGGTGTCCAGGATCACGGTCCTGGGCTGCAGGCCGTGCGCGCGCATGTCCTCGGTATAGCCGGTCAGCTCCAGGACCTGGGCGACCTTCGGCTTGGCCACGAACGTGCCCTTACCCTGCATGCGGAGCAGCCTGCCCTCGACCGCCAGCTCGGCCAGGGCCTGCCGGACGGTAGTGCGGGACGTGCCGAAGCGCAGGGCGAGCTCGCGTTCCGGCGGCACCGCGGTACCGGGGGCCAGCACCCCGGTCAGCTCAAGCAATTGCCGCTTCACGCCGTAGTACTTGGGCAGCCGGGGACGGGGGAACCCGAGCAGGGCGCCGGCTGGCAGCGCCGGGGAGACAGGCACGGTTGATTCCCTTCCCGCTGGCGGGGTTACCCGGCCATGCTGGCGGGGTTACCCGGCCATGATGGCCTACCCCGGCCGGCCAGGAAACCCGCCCCGGCGTGCGAATATCGCGAACACCGTCGCCGGGCCGAGGGCGCGGGTCCCGGGTGCGAGCATGGCGGCGGGGGGGTGGCCGGCCGGGCCGGTACGATGATGGCCAGATGCCCACCCTGACCGACCTCGCCCGCCGGCACGCGGATCTCACCGAGGCCGGCCTGGACTGGCTGCACTCGCTCGTTTCTGACTGGCAGCTGCTGGCTGACCTGTCCTTTGCCGACCTCGTGCTGTGGGCGCCGCTGCGGCACGAGAGCGGCTGGGTGGCGCTAGCCCAGATGCGCCCGACAACGGGGCCGACCGCCTTTCCTGACGACGTGGTCGGCTCGGTGCTGCCCGCCGGGGCGCGGCCGTTCCTTGATGTCGCACTGCGAGAACGGCGGATCTGCCGGGAAGGCGACCCGGAATGGGTGGACGGCGTCCCGGTCCGTCATGAGACCATTCCGGTCGCGAAAGACGGCGAGGTAATCGCGGTGGTCGAAAGGTCCACCAACCTCAGTTCCGCGCGCACGCCGAGCCGGATGGAACTCACCTATCTGCGCGCCGCCGACGATCTGGCCCAGATGGTCGCGGCCGGCATGTTCCCGTGCCTGGGCGAGGCTCCCGCGCTAGTCAGGTCACCCCGGGTGGGGGACGGCCTGCTCCGCCTCGGGCGGTCGGGGAAGGTCGCCTACGCCAGCCCGAACGCGCTCTCCGCGTACCGCAGGCTCGGCCTGACCGCCGACCTGGTAGGCGCCGAGCTGGGCCCGCTGACCGCCCGGCTGTGCGCCGGCCACGCCCCGCGGGACAACTCGCTGATGCTGACCGCCAGCGGCCGCGTGGCCAGGGAGGCGGAGGTGGAGGGCAACGGCTCGGTCGTCCAGCTGCGCACGATCCCGCTGGTCGTGGGCGGGTCCAGGGCCGGTGCCCTGATCCTGCTCAGGGACGTGACCGAGCTGCGGCACCGGGAGCGTGAGCTGATCACCAAGGATGCCACGATCAGGGAAATCCACCACCGGGTCAAGAACAATCTGCAAACGGTCGCCGCGCTGCTGCGGCTGCAGGCCAGGCGGCTGCAGGCAGCAGAGGCACGCGGCGCGCTGGAGGAGGCGGTGCGCCGGGTCGGCTCGATCGCGCTCGTGCACGAGACGCTCTCGCAGGCGCCCGAGGAAGCCGTCGACTTCGACGAGATCGCGGGCCGGGTGGCGATGATGGCGGGCGAGGTGTCAGCGGCCGAGGCGCATGTCGCGCCGGTGCTGTCCGGCACGTTCGGGCTGCTGCCCGGGTCCGTTGCGACGCCGCTTGCGCTGATACTGACCGAACTTCTGCAGAACGCAGTCCAGCACGGCCTGTCCGGTCCAGCCGGCCGGATGCCCGCCGGGCTGATCGAGGTGACCGCCCGGCGGCGGGCTGACCGGCTCATCGTGACGGTGGCCGACAACGGCGCCGGGCTGCCCGCCGAATTCGACCTGGACACGTCCACCAGCCTGGGGCTGCAGATCGTCCGCACGCTCGTGGTGGCCGAACTCGGCGGCGGGCTGGAGATCATGCCGCGCCCGGCCGGCGGCACGACCGTGCTTGTCGACCTGCCGGTAGCGCCGCCGGGCGCTACCGGGACAGAGTCCGCCGGGTAAGGCCGTCAGGCGTGGGCGCGAGCCCTGATCCTGGTCGTGCGGCGTTTCAGCTCGCGGCGCTCGTCTTCGCTCAGCCCGCCCCAGACGCCGGCGTCCTGGCCGCTTTCCAGCGCCCACTGCAGGCACGGCTCAAGCACCGGGCAGCTCTGGCAGACGAGCTTGGCCTCCTCGATCTGCACCAGGGCAGGCCCGGTGTTCCCGATCGGGAAGAACAGCTCTGGGTCCTCGTGACGGCAGGCGGCGATATGACGCCAGTCCATGAGGTCCACTCCTCTGTGAGGACAGAGCCGTGGCCAGCGGCCCGTCACCTCAGTCGTGCTTGTGAAGGATTTCACGAGCTAGGCCGTGCGCCGAGGATAAACCGACTTTCCCCGAACTTTAAATGTCATCTCTATCACGGAACTTACATCCCGTATCTGCTCTCGAAGCAAATGCACTCGAGTCATGACATGAAATCACGACCCGAGGAGGCTATGGCACGTGGCTGGCGCGCCGCCCCCGGGAGCGGTACAAGCCTCTCAAGCTAACTGATCAACCGCAAGGGTCTTTGGCAAAGGTTCGGGTGGATTTCAGTGTCAGATGAGTCACATTTGCTGGCAGGAGTCGCGTCGCGGGCCGCAGTACCAGCCTCGGGCCGGATGCCGAGATCGGCGGGCTTGGCCGGGGATATGCCGCTATCGGAATCGGCCGGCCGCGACCGGGATGGGCCGGCCGCGACCGGGATGGGCCGGCCGCGGTGGCTCGGCCGGGCGGCCGGCGGAGCCACCGCGGCACTCGGCGGCATGCGTCACGCGATCACGCGCAGCGCGTCAGGGACCGCCCTGAACGTCACGCGCTCGCGTTCGCCCACGTACTCGCCGTCGACCTGGAACGCGACCGGCCGGTCGGCCCGGAGCGTCACCTCGGCCGCATCGTGCAGGGTGACGACGTGCCGCCCGCGGGGCGTACGGCGGCCGCCCGCCAGCATCTGCCGCAGCGTCCTGACCGTGCCGATGGTGCGGAGGCTGCGGAGCGCGAAGATGTCGAGGCCGGTGTCGAACCCGGCCTGCGGGCTGGTCTGCACGGCCCGGCGCCCGACGTAGGTCCACGGCGCGGTGTTAGACACGATCCCCAGGAATAGCGGGCCGACTGGCGGCCTTCCGTCGCTGTCCATGGACAGCGCGGGATGGCGCCGGTCGGTCACCCGGTAGAACTGGCGCAGGGCGATCCGCATGTACAGCACGGGGGTAGCCGGGCGGCCCTGCGCGCGCAGGCCCTCCACGGCGCGCACCACCTCGGCGTCCAGCCCGAGGCCGGCGTTGAAGGTGAAGTAGCGGTCGCCGGCCAGGCCGAGGCCGATGCTGCGGCTGCGCCCCGCGGACAGGCTGCTGATGATCTGCCCGGCCGCGTCCACCGGATCGGCCGGCAGCCCCAGCGCGCGGGTGAAGACGTTCGCGCTGCCGCCGGGCAGCGCGGCCAGCGCCGGGCGCGGGGCAGGCCGGATCCCGCCGTTGTCAGCCCGGCCGGGCCCGACGATCCCGTTGACCACCTCGTTGACGGTGCCATCTCCGCCGAGCGTGAGCACCAGCCCGTGACCCTGGCCGGCCGCGGCCCGCGCGAGCATGGTCGCGTGGCCCCGGTACCGTGTTTCCATCACCGCCAGATCCACGACGGACGCCAGGGCCCGCGTGATGACATCGCGGCGAAGCGAGGTCGTCGACGTGGCCCGTGGGTTGACGATCAGGAGCGCGCGCACCGGCCCAGGGTAGCGACCGGCACGAGGAGTAATGAAAATGCAAAGTCCGCCAACGGTCCGGGCGGCCGCCGCCGTGCAGGCCGCCGAGGCGGCCGTCGTCTGCGCCGCCTCCGTGCTGTCCGCCGTGGACGCCGCGGCTGGCCTGTCCTATCAGGCTGGCAGCGGCATCGCGCTGACCGTCATCGGCTTCGGCACGGCCGCGCTGCTCGGGCTGGTGGCCGCCGGACTCGCCCGGGCCAGGCGATGGAGCCGGACTCCGGCGCTGCTGACGCAGCTCTTTACCGGCATCGTCGGCATCTACCTGGTCGAGGGGCACCGGTACGACTGGGGGGTGCTGGCGCTCGTGCTGGCGGCGGCCGGCTTCGTCACGCTGCTCGTCCCGCCGTCCTTGCGGGCGCTCACCGGCGGGCGCCCCGGGCCGCCGGGCCCGCCGGGCCCGGCCAGCTAGCCCTCAGGCCCGCCCGGGCAGGCCAGGGCGCGGCCGGCCAGCCGGCTAGTCCTCGGTTGTCAGCCCCTCGCGCAGCTGGGTCAGCGTCCTGGCCAGCAGCCGGGAGACGTGCATCTGCGAGATGCCGAGCTCGGTAGCGATCTGCGACTGCGTCATGTTGCCGAAGAAACGCAGCAGCAGGATCCTCTTTTCCCTGGGCGGAAGCCGCTCAAGCAGGGGCTTGAGCGATTCCCGGTACTCGACGCCTTCCAGCGCGTCATCGAGCATGCCGAGCGATTCGGCCACCGCGGGCGCGTCCTCGTCACCGGAATCGGGCGCGTCGAGCGATACCGTCGAGTACGCGTTGGCGGATTCCAGGCCCTCAAGGACGTCTTCCTCGCTCATCTGCAGGTGCGCGGCGAGCTCGGCGACCGTCGGCGCGCGTCCCTCGCGCTGGGCGAGATCCCCGATGGCCTTGGTCAGCGCCAGCTTTAGTTCCTGCAGCCGCCGCGGTACGCGGACGGCCCAGCCCTTGTCGCGGAAGTGCCGTTTGATCTCACCGACGATGGTGGGCGTCGCGTAGGTGGAGAACTCGACGCCGCGGCCCAGGTCGAACCGGTCGATCGACTTGATCAGCCCGATCGTGGCCACCTGCGTGAGGTCGTCGAGCCACTCGCCCCGGTTGCGGAAGCGCCTGGCCAGGTACTCGACCAGCGGCAGGTGGATCTCGACCAGCTCGCCGCGGATCCGCAGCCGCTCGTCGTCGCCCTCGGGCAGCCCGGCGAGCTGCGCGAACAAGTCCCTGGCATGGCCACGCTCGCGGACCGCGTGCACCTTCGACGCGACCGACGTCACCTGATCGTCGGCTGGCTCGCGGCCGGCCCCGGCCTCGGCATCCGGGTCGGCGTCCACGTCGGGATCGGCGTCTACATCGGGATCGGCGTCTACGTCAGGGTCGAAGCCGGTGCCGAAGCTGGCGCCAGGATCGGCGGCGGTCGCGTCCCGGAAGCTGAGTACGTCCGCCGACGCCGGCCCGGCGTCGGCGGGCCCGCGTCCGCCCGCAGGCCTGGCCACCGGGAGATCGAACTCCTCGGTCAGCCGCACCTCGATTTCGCCCGTCACACCGACCCCGATGGCTCGCGGCTCTTCTGCAGCACGATCGTGAGCCGGTTACCCGGTCCCACCAGCGCCTCGACGCTGCCGGCCAGCGCGCAGAGCACGGTCCAGGCGAAGGTGTCGCTGGCGGGCGGGCGGGCGGCCTGGCTCAACACCGAGACAGAGATGGTCATCAGGTCGCGGCCGAGGGTGAAGGTGCACTCCAGACCGGTTCCCGGTACCGCCTGGCCGAGCAGCATGGCGCACGCCTCGTCCACCGCGATGCGCAGGTCCTCTATCTCGTCCAGGGTGAAGTCCAGCCGCGCGGCCAGCCCGGCTGTCGCGGTACGCAGCACGGACAGGTACGCCCCCTCGGCAGGCATGCAGACCGTCACCTGGTCTCGCGCCTCGCGGCCGCCGCCCGGCTGCGCGGGAACGCCGGGCGCGCTCACGCCGGGGACACTGTCCCCGGCGCGCGCCGTGGCGCTGGCGGCCGCCCTGGTCGCCGATGCGGTCGTCTCTTCGGTCACGTCTGCCCTCCCGCGACGCCGGCCAGCATCCTGGGCCGCCTGCTCCTGCCTGCAACTTACCGTTAGCGGGCCATTGGATTGACGCGCCGCGCGGCGCGAATGCGGCGGGCGGCGGCGCGCTTCCGGCAGCCACGCCCGGCGGCGCTGCCGCGCGGCCGTTGCGGCCCGGCCGGCCGGGCGGCGCAGCGCCGCCCGGACAGCCGGAATCTGGGCGGATTACGCAGTCAAGGGGCCGCGCGGTCACCGTCCGCGCGGCCCCTGGCTGGCCAGCATGATATCGGGCAGCGGCCGGGTCAGCCCTGCTTCGTCTCCCAGAAGATCTTCCCGATGTCATCGATCCTGGCCAGCAGCTTGTCGGCCGTGGCGACATCGGTGCTGCCCTTCGTGCCACCGGCCCCGGCCAGCTTGGTGGCATCGTTGAACATCTCATGCAGCTGCGGGTACTTCGCGAAGTGCGGGGGCTTGAAGTAGTCGGTCCACAGCACCCACAGGTGGTGCTTGACCAGGTCGGACCGCTCCTCCTTGATCTGCAGCGCGCGGGCGCGGAATTCCGGGTCCGTGTTCTGCTGGTACTTCTCGCAGATGGCACGGACGGATTCGGCCTCGATCCTGGCCTGTGCCGGGTCGTAGACGCCGCAGGGAAGGTCGCAGTGACCATGCGCGACGGCGCGCGGCTCGAGGAGACGTGCGAGCAACCTCATTGATCTCCTTCTCTCATGTCAGATCATGGGTACCGGAATTCCGACAGTACCCGGTAGGCGTCAGGCCAATCAGGGAGGGCTCGATGCAGTGGCCGCTATGGCGGGTCGCGGTGGCGGAGCGGTCGATGGAGCCTGCGCTGCGGCCAGGAGACTGGCTGCTGGTCTGGCGCGGGGCGCGGACCGGGCGGTCGCCGCGGGTCCGGCCCGGCCAGCTCGTGATAGCGCGCCATCCGGGACGGCCGGGCATGCTGCTGGTCAAGCGGGCCATCCGGCGTGAGCCGGCTGGCTGGTGGCTGGCCTCGGACAACGCCGGCGTGGGCGAGGTGGACAGCCGGACCTTCGGCGCGGTGCGGCCGGAGCAGCTCGAGGGCCGGGTGCTGGCGCGCTACTGGCCGCTGCGCCGGGGCTAACGCCAGCTGGCCCTGCCCCTTTGACTGCGGGGCAGGGCCAGCTCATAGTCCAGGCTGGCGGCCTAGTGGTGTGGCGCCTCAGGCAGTTCATCAGGTTCCGCTGCCTGTGCCCCGACGAGCCGCATCATCTCTTCCCTGGGCAGCTTGACGGCCATCGCCCAGTAGTAGATGACCAGGCTGAACGCGGCGACGATCACTATGTCCCACCAGAACGGGATGTTGAAGGTGTTGGTCGGCGGCAGCGCCTTCGGTACCGAGGGAAGGGGGAACTGGCCCTGCCAGGAGATGACGCCCATGCCGAGCAGCCACACGGGCAGCCACACCGCCGACTTCCAGTCCAGCGGCGGCCGCTGCGGGTCGAGCGCCATCGAGATGCCGATCAGCACGTACCCGATCACCAGCACGATGCCGAGCTTCCAGATCACCTCGAAGCCCGACCAGTAGATGAGCAGGTCGGCGACGACGAACGCGGCCGGGGCGAGGAACGCGGCGGCCGGCATCCGGTACGGCCGGTTCGCATCCGGCACCTGCCCGCGGAAGGCGCCCAGGGAGAGTGGTGCGCCCGCGTACATCAGCACGCTCGCGCCGGTGATAATGCCCACCAGCGAGCGCCAGCTCGGGAACGGCAGCAGGAAGAGCAGTCCGAACAGGAACGCGAAGACCAGCCCGACCCACGGAATGCCGGTGGCGTTGGTCCGGCCGAAGATCTGCGGGGCGTACCGGTTCCTGGCCAGGCCGTAGCTGACCCGCGAGGTTCCGGTCGTGTAGATGAGCCCGGTGCCGGACGGGGAGATGAACGCGTCGATCCGCAGGATCGTCGCCAGCCAGGCGATCCCGGCCAGGGCGGCGACAGCGGCGAACGGCCCGGCGATGATCTCGGGGTTGGTGATGTGCGTGAGCCCGTGGGGTATCTGGGCCACGGGCATCGCGCCGATGAACGCGACCTGCAGCATGGTGTAGATCACGGTGCCGATCAGGACCGAGATGATGATCGCCCGCGGCAGGTTGCGCCCCGGGTTCTTGATCTCGCCGGCCAGCTGGTCGGCCTGCTCAAAGCCGGAGTAGGCGAAGATGATGCCGGCCAGCGGGAGCGCCGCGAACAGGCCATGGATCCCGCCCGGCATGAAGCCTTCCCCGCCGGAGCTGAAGTTGCCGGGGTGGAACTTGAACAGCAGCACGATGATGGTGAGGACCGGGACCGCGACCTTCCACCAGGTGATGGTGCTGTTGACGTTGGCGAAGATGCGCATGGCCAGGAAGTTGACCGCGGTGAAGACCGCCATCAGCACGACGGTCACCACCAGGCCGGCCCCGGTGATCTTATCCGTGTCCGCGTTGAAGAGGCCGGGCCAGTAGTAGGAGGCGTACTGGATGAACGCATAGCACTCGATCGGGGCGATCGTGACCGCCTGGACGTACGAGAAGAAGCCGAACCCGATGCCGGCCACGCTGCCGAACGCGAAGTGCGGGAACCTGGCCGTTCCGCCGGAGACCGGGTACATCGCGCCGAGCTCGGCGTGGCAGAGGGCCAGCACGATCACCACGACTCCGGCGATGACCCAGTCCAGTACCGCGGCTCCGCCTACCAGCAGCGCGGCGGTCAGCGGGGCGAACAGCCAGCCCGAGCCGATGATCGACGTCTCCGACGCCCAGGTGGCGCCGACCAGGCCCATCTCTCGCTTGAGGCCGACGTCTGCCGGACTGGTGACGGTAGCTACCGACTCAGCTGCCATGATCGAACCTTCTTTCCGGTCCGCGTGCGTGGGCCATACGGCCCGTGAGTAGGCTTCATGGTAATGATCGCCCCGGGGGTTGAGAAGAAGCCCGTTGGCGTCATTTCGGTAACGCAGCTGACTGCGGTGTCAGTGGCTGGCCTGGCCTAAGGCGGCTGGCCGAGCGAGATCGCGCTGTGATATGGGGCCCGGCCCGCTGGTGATTTACGGCGGCGCAAAGTGCCCGGCTGCCGCGGCCGTTAGCCTGCTGCGGTTGACGCGGAACCTGCGCCGCCGGTCCGCTGCCGGGCGCGGAATGCGGTGACATTTGCCCTGCTCGCACAGTGATCTGAGCAATAGCGCCGGGACCGGTTGGTGCTGGCGTCGATGAAAACGCCGTGACATGAGGCCAGCGTGCAGATTCCGAGCCGGTCCGCGCCGAGCTGGGTGACGATCGTGGCCAGGCCGAAGACGGCGCCGGCCGCGTACCGGTCGGCAACCGAGCCGCCGTCACTCAGGTGCAGGTGCCAGCGCTGGTTGTCGTGCCCGGAGATCACCGGATGGACCGGATGACGGATGAGCAGCGCATTCAGCCGCGCGGTGGCGGCCTGCTCGTCACCCTCGGCCGCAGCCATGAAGATCGCGGTCAGTTCGCCGCGAAGCTGGCGGAGCGCCGTCATGTCGTTAATCGAGATCAGGCCATGCAGATGAGAGCGGTCCGCGACCAGCGCGCGGAGCGCATCGGGATTGCTGAGCGAGTCATCGTGCCCTTCGCCGCTTCCGGCTGAGTTGACGAGGCGCACAGCTAGCTCAGCGTAGGTGGTGAGATCCACTGAGATCCTTCACCTGCTGGGGTTATCTTGGGCCATTGCCCGCACCGCAGTATGACATACGGATCTCCGGGCAGTCTTGCCTTCCCCGGCGCCCGTCTGATCCGGTGCCGGCCGGCGCATCCCGCGGCCGCCTGCCCGCAGGCCGCGCCCGGCGCGCTCGCCGCCGGGCACCGCACTCGGCTAGGGTCCACGCATGCTCGCTGTCACTGCCGTAAGTATCGAGCCCGATGACCCGCTGGCCGGCCTGGCCGTCGGCGCGCACGACGACCCGTCGCCGCCGCCGGGCTGGACCACGGTCTCGGTAAAGGCCACCTCGCTCAACCATCATGACGTCTGGTCCCTGCGCGGCGTCGGCCTCGCCGCGGACCGGCTCCCGATGATCCTCGGCTGCGACGCGGCCGGCCTCGACGAGGACGGCAACGAGGTGGTCGTGCACTCCATCGTGGCGGACGCGGCGGCCGGCGGCGGGGACGAGACCCTCGATCCGTCTCGCTCGCTGCTCTCCGAGCGGTACGACGGGACGTTCGCCGAGCGGGTCGCCGTGCCACGGCACAACCTGCTGCCGAAGCCCGCCGCGCTGTCCTTCGCCGAGGCCGCCTGCCTGCCGACCGCGTACCTGACCGCGTACCACATGCTGTTCGCCAAGGCCGGCCTGCAGCCCGGCGCAACCGTGCTCGTCCAGGGCGCCGGCGGCGGGGTGACGACGGCACTGATCCTGCTCGGCCGCGCGGCCGGCTACCGGGTGTGGGCGACAAGCCGCAGCGAGGCCAAGCGCGACCGTGCCGTGCGGCTGGGGGCGGACCAGGCATTCCCGGCGGGGGCCAGGCTGCCGGAGCGGGTAGATGCCGTCATGGAGACCGTGGGCGAGGCCACCTGGGCGCATTCACTGCGCGCGCTCAAGCCGGGCGGGACCATCGTGATCTCCGGGGCGACCAGCGGATCCATGCCGCCCGCGGATCTGTCCCGGGTGTTCTTCCTGCAGCTGTCCGTGGTCGGCTGCACGATGGGCACGCGGGATCAGCTCGGCCGGCTGCTGCAGTTCTGCGAGCAGACCGGCGTGCGCCCCCTTATTGACCGCACCATGCCGCTGGCCAGCGCCGCCGACGGCATCGCCGCCATGATCTCTGGCGACCTGTTCGGCAAGATCGTCTTTACCCTGTAGCGGCGCAGCCGTCCGGCACCGCTGGCCGCGGCACCGTTGGCGCCGGGCCGCAACCCGGTGAATGTGACATCGGGCGGCCAGGCCCGGCCGCCGCGACATGGGGCGGTTATCCGGGAGAGCGGAGGCGCCCGGCGCCGCTGGCGCCGGGCAGGCGTCAGCTGTCGTGCTGGCCGGCGCTGCCTTCGCCGGCCGGCCCTGCGGACCCGGACTGGCCTGCGGACCCGGACTGGCCTCCGGTACCGGGGTCGGCGCCCGCCGTACCGGATTCCCCGGGCTCGGCACTGGGGCCGCCGAAGATCTCGTCCCGGATCCTGGTCAGCGTCTCCTCCAGGATGACGCGCAGGCCGCTCACCGCATCCGAGCCGACGGCCTCGGTATGCCAGGCTGCCGCCCGCAGTTCCTTGACGAAGTCGAGTGCCATCCGCTCCAGGTCCCGGACCATGCCCGGATCCAGCCTGCCGCCCGGCGGCCTTCCCGGTCGCCCCAGCCTGGCGGCCGGGTCGGTCCAGCCGCGCCAGCCTGCGCGGCCCGCCCAGCCGGTCCAGCTGGGCCAGTCCTGGAAAGCTGGCCAGTCGCCGGGTTCCCGGCCGGCCCGGTCCCGGCCGGCCTGCTCCCCGGTCCCGGCCCCGGTCCCGGGTCCCGGGCCGGCCCGGGACCCGGCACCGGCCAGTCCCTCGTCCCGGCCGGCCTGCGGTGCCCCGGCTTCGCCGCGCAGCTCGGCGCGCGCCTGCCTGGCGCTGTCGCGGACCTGCTCGCGGGCAAGCCTGGCCTGCTCCCTGGCCGTCTCCCTGGTTCGCTCCTTGCCGTCCCTTACCTCGCGGGTTGCCCAGGTCAGCTCCTCGCGCAGGTTCCGCACGGTGTCGCGGACGTCCTCGGTGACCTCGCGGGCGATGTCCCGGACCGACTCGGTGATCTCCTCCTCGAGATCGGCCAGGTCATCCAGCCTGGACTGAATCTCCTGCCGTCCCTTGTCGGTGATCCGGTATATCTTCTTGCCATCCGCCTCGTCGTGCGTGACCAGGCCCTCTTCCTCCAGCCTGGCCAGCCGAGGGTAGATGGTGCCGGGTGACGGGGCGTAGACCCCCATGAACCGGTCCTGCAGCAGCCGGATCACCTCGTAGCCGTGCCTGGGCGCCTCATCGAGCAGCTTGAGCAGGTAGAGGCGGAGCCGCCCGTGCCGGAAGACCGGGCTCATCAGGCGTCACCCGCCGGGCTGCCCGGCGCATCCTGCGGGCAGGGCGGCTGACCTCGCTGGAGCAGGGTCACCGGCGCGGAAAGGGTGGTGACGGTCATCTTGCCGGCGCCGGACCCGAGCGTTCCGGCCACGGTATTCGAGCCCGGGCTGCGGGCGGTCTGCAGGCCGGCAAAGCCGGTCCGGACCCGGCCGGACGTGGACCGCAGGTCGACCTCCGCGCTGGCGTCAGCCGGCAGCCGGACGGCGACCTCGCCGGAGACCGTGGTAACCCGCAGTCCGCCGCCGTCCCGCAGGCCGACGTCGGCGGTGACCTTTCCGCTTACCGTCTTCGCATCAAGATCCTGCACCGAGCCTCCAGCCAGCGTCAGGTCGCCGGAAACCGAGTTGAAGTTGACCCCGCCGTCCAGCCCGCGCGCCTCCAGGTCCCCGGACACTGTCTTCGCATCCACCTTGCCGGTGACGCCGTCCAGCGTGATGTCCCCGGAGACGCTCTTGACCGAGACGTGGGCGGAGATTCCGGACACGATAGCGCTCGCGTTCACCACGCCGAGCTGGGTCGGGCAGCCGCGCGGCACGGTGACGGTGATTTCGGCGGAGTGCCGCTGCGGGCGCAGCCAGCCGAGCAGGCCATCCCAGGAGAGATCCTCGTAAGTAATGGTCAGCATCCCGGCCTCGTGACTGATCAGCAGCGGCTGGCCGGACAGGCGCTCGACGTCGACGGCGGGCGCGCTGTCCGACGCGAGTACCGCCACGGTCCCCGAGATGACCCGCACCCGGAGGGCCGCCACCCCGTCGAACTCGAGCGTCTTAGGCGCGTCGATGATCCAGCGGGACATCGTGCTTCCCTTCCTCACCAGGCCGGCCGGCGCCGCGCGGCGCCGGGCGCTGCTCGTGCATACTCACGATACAGACGATATGTCGTGTCCGCGCAAAGTCAAGATGTATCTCGACTTGCCGGCCAGCCCGGGCCGGCCCGTGAGCTGCCCGGGTGCGCTACTCCTCGTCCTCGTCGAGGCGGGCCAGCCAGCTGGCCAGCCGGTCGACCGGCGCCTCGTATTCGGGGCTGAGATCCACGAACTCGCGCAGCCGCTCAGCCAGCCAGCCCAGCGTAACCGCATCAGGTCCGCGCCGGTCCGCGAGTTCCTCGATGCCGCGGTCGGTGAAGTACATCGGCTAACGATCCCGGCGCAGCGCGGCCTCGATCAGGCCGGCGTGCTCGGCCGTGTGCGCCTTGGCCGAGCCGCCGGCCGGCGCCGAGCTGGCCGGGATGGAAAGCAGCCGGATGGGCCGGCTGAGCAGGTCGGGCAGCCGCAGGGCCATGTACGGCCAGCCGCCCATGTTGGCCGGCTCCTCCTGCACCCAGCGGACCTCGGTGGCGCCCGGGTAGCGGGCGAGCTCCGCCAGCAGTTCGCCGGCCGGCAGCGGGTACAGCCGCTCCACCCGGACGATCGCCGTCTCGGCCAGGTGGCCGGCCTGCCGCTTCGCGGTCAGGTCGTAGTAGATCTTGCCGGCGCACAGCAGCACCGTCCGTACCGCCGCGTCGTCGCCGCCCGGCTGCTCGCCGGCCACCGGCTGGAAGGAGCCGCTGGTGAAGGCCGCCACTGGCGAGGTCGCCGTCTTCAGCCGGAGCATCGACTTCGGGGTGAACACGATCAGCGGCTTGACCTGCGGCGACAGCGCCTGCAAGCGGAGCAGGTGGAAGTAATTGGCTGGCGTGGTGGGCAGCGCCACCGTCATGTTGTCCTGCGCGCAGAGCCCGAGGAACCGCTCGATGCGGGCCGAGGAGTGATCCGGCCCCTGGCCCTCGTAGCCGTGCGGCAGCAGCAGCACCACGCCGGAGCGCTGGCCCCATTTCTGCTCGCCCGAGCTGACGAATTCGTCCACGATGGTCTGGGCGCCATTGATGAAGTCGCCGAACTGGGCTTCCCAGCACACCAGCGCATCCGGCCTGGCGACGGAATAGCCGTACTCGAATCCCACCGCGGCGAACTCGGACAGCGGCGAGTCATAGACGTGGAAGCGGACAGTGGCGGTGTTGAACTGCCGCAGCGGGGTGTACTCGGCGCCGGTATGCCGGTCCACGATGACGGCATGCCGCTGGCCGAAGGTGCCGCGGCGGGTGTCCTGCCCGACCAGCCGCACCGTATGGCCGTCGAGCAGCACGGAGCCGAACGCGAGCAGCTCGCCGGTAGCCCAGTCGATCGCGTCCTGCTCGACCATCGTCGCCCGGCGCTGCAGCAGCGGCTGCAGCCGCGGGTGCGGGGTGAAGCCCTCGGGCATGTTCAGCTGGGTGTCGATGATGCGCTTGATGCTCTCCTCGGCGATTGCCGTCGGGATCTGCTGGTGCGCCGCGGGCGGCCGTGCTTCCGGCTGCGGCCGGACCAGCGCGCCGGGCTCGGCCGGGGCGCTGGCGGCCTTCGTCTCGGTGAAGGCGCGCTCCAGCTCCAGCTGATAGTCGCGGAGCGCCTGCTCGGCCTCCTCCATCGTGATGTCGCCGCGGCCGATCAGCGACTCGGTGTACAGCTTGCGCGTCGACCTCTTCGCGTCGATCAGGTCGTACATCAGCGGCTGGGTGAACGACGGGTTGTCCGCCTCGTTGTGACCGCGCCGGCGGTAGCAGATCATGTCGATGACGACGTCCTTCTTGAACTCCTGCCGGTACGCGACGGCGAGCCTGCCGACCCGGACGACCGCCTCCGGGTCGTCGCCGTTGACGTGGAAGATCGGCGCCTGGATCATCCGGGCGACGTCCGTCGAGTACACGCTCGACCGGGAGTACTCGGGCGCGGTGGTGAACCCCACCTGGTTGTTCACGACGATGTGCACGGTGCCGCCGGTCCGGTAGCCGCGCAGCTGGGACAACTCCAGCGTCTCGGTGACCACGCCCTGGCCGGCGAAGGCGGCGTCGCCGTGGATGAGCACGGCCAGCACGGTGAACCCGGGCTCGCCCATGTCGATGACGTCCTGCTTGGCCCGGACGACTCCCTCCGCTACCGGATCCACTGCCTCCAGGTGGCTCGGGTTCGCCACCAGCGACGTCTTGATGCTGCCGCCGTTGCCGGCCGTGTACACGCCGTCCGCGCCCAGGTGGTACTTCACGTCGCCGGAGCCGTGCCTGGTGCTCGGATCCAGGTTCCCCTCGAACTCGCCGAAGATCTGCGCATACGACTTGCCGACGATGTTGGCCAGCACGTTCAGCCTGCCGCGGTGCGCCATGGCGAGGACCGCCTCGTCCATCTGCGCGGCGGCCGCCTCGCTGAGCACCTCGTCCAGCAGCGGGATCAGCGACTCGGCGCCCTCCAGCGAGAACCGGTGCTGGCCGACGTACTTCGTCTGCAGGAACTTCTCGAACGCCTCGGCGACGTTGAGCCTGGACAGGATCCGGATCTGCTCGTCATGATCGGCCCGCCCGTGCGGCCGCTCGATGCGCGCCTGCAGCCAGGCGCGTTCCTCCGGGTTCTGCATGTGCATGTACTCGACGCCGACGGTGCGGCAGTACGAGTCGCGCAGCACGCCGAGGATGTCCCGCAGCCGCATCCGCGGCGAGCCGCCGAAGCCGCCGGTGGCGAATTCCCGCTCCAGGTCCCACAGCGTCAGGCCGTGCTCGTTGATGTCCAGGTCGGGATGCTTGCGCTGCTTGTACTCCAGCGGGTCGGTGTCCGCCATCAGGTGGCCGCGCACCCGGTAGGCGTGGATGAGCTCGTGCACGCGGGCGGCCTTGGACAGGTCGTCCTCGTGACCGGCCGGGATGTCCCTGACCCAGCGGACCGGCTCGTACGGGATCCGCAGCGCCTGGAAGACGTCGTCGTAGAAGCCGTCCTCGCCGAGCAGCAGCCGGTGGATCAGGCGGAGGAAGTCGCCGGACTGCGCGCCCTGGATGATCCGGTGGTCGTAGGTGGAAGTCAGCGTGACCGTCTTGCTGATCGCCAGCCTGGCCATGGTCTCGTCGGACGCGCCCTCGTAGGCGGCCGGGTACTGCATCGCGCCGACACCGACGATGCAGCCCTGCCCCGGCATCAGCCTGGGCACCGAATGCTCGGTGCCGATGGTGCCCGGGTTGGTCAGCGTGATCGTGGTGCCGGCGAAGTCCTCGACGGTCAGCTTGCCGGTCCGCGCCTTCCGGACGACATCCTCGTACGCCATCCAGAACTGGCGGAAGTCCATGTTCTCCGCGGACTTGATGCTCGGCACCAGCAGCTGCCGCGATCCGTCCGGCTTCCTGGTGTCGATCGCCAGCCCGAGGTTGACGTGCGCGGGATGCACCGCGGCCGGCTTGCCGTCGACCTCGGCGTAGCTGTCGTTCATCTCCGCGGCCGAGGCCAGCGCCCTGATCACGGCATACCCGATCAGGTGGGTGAACGAGACCTTGCCGCCGCGGCCGCGGCTGAGATGGTTGTTGATCACGATCCGGTTGTCGACCAGCAGCTTGGCCGGCACGGCCCGGACGCTGGTCGCGGTGGGCACGGTCAGGCTCGCGATCATGTTCTGCGCCGTCCGGGCGGCGCCGGCCCGTAGCCGGACCTCGGTGGCGCCATCCGCAGCGGCCGCCGCGCCGGTCCCGGCCGGCCCCGGCCCGGCGCCGGGCCGGGCGGGCTGCGCCGTCGCGGCCGGCGGATCGCCGGCACCCGGGGAGCGCCCCGGCCGGCGGATCCGGTCCCGGCCGGGGCCGCGGCGGCCGTGCCGCCGCCATCCGCCGGAGCGGCTGGTGCTGCCGGGGCTGCTGGTGCCGCCGGGGCGGCTGATTCCGGTGATGCCGCTGTTGCCGGTGGTGCGGCCGGTGCTTGCCGGTCTGGCATGGCCGGCGCTGGGGCGGGCGCTGCCGCCGCCGCCGATGGCGCCGTTCCGGGAGATGGCGCGCCGGTCCCGGCCGGCCGCCCGGCCGCGGGCGCGGCGGGCTCCGGCTCGTAGTCGGCGAAGAAGTTCCACCAGGCCTTGTCGACCGAGCCGGGATCCGCCAGGTAGCGCTGGTACAGCTCGTCCACGAGCCACTGATTCGGCCCGAAGTCGGTGCCTGCCGGATGACTGCCTGCCGGATGACTGCCGCCCGGCGCGGCCGCGGCCGGCCCGCCGCGGCCCGGTCCGTCCGGAGCCGCCGGAGCGGAACGGCCGTCTGCTTGCTCGACGAGATCCGCGGATGTCCGCGGAGACTCAGAAGACACGGCGGACATCGCCCTCTTCCGTGGATTGCTGATCTGCTCTGCTATGCCCAGGTTACCCGTCACGTTGCCGGGCACGGCGGGCAAGAGCCGCGCCCCGGGGCGAGGCCGCGGGGGCGCGGGACCCGGGCGGGCTGCCCCGCGCCGCGCCGCCCGGGTAACCGGCGTCAGCCGGAAAGGCGTTCCCGGCCGTGTGGTTCGAGCCAGCTGACGAATGGCCCCTTCGGCACGATCCTGGACGGGTTGATCCAGTCCTGCGACTGGTAGTAATGCCGCTTGATCGAGCCGAAGTCCGTGGTGTCGCCGAACCCGGGATGCTGGAACAGGTCGCGCGCGTAGCCCCACAGGTGCTGGTAGTCCACCAGCCGGCGCAGGTTGCACTTGAAGTGGATGTAGTAGACGGCGTCGAACCTGGCCAGCGTCGGGTAGAGCCGGACGTCAGCCTCGCAGAACTGATCGCCGAGCAGGAACCGGCGCCTGGCCAGCCGGTCGTCGAGCGCCTGCAGGGTGGTGAACAGCGCGTCGAACGCCTCTTCGTAGGCCGCCTGGCTGCCCGCCAGGCCTGCCTTGTAGACGCCGTTGCTGACGGCGTGGAAGACCAGCGCGCTGAGCGCCTCGATCTCGCGGCGCTGGGCGGCCGGGTACACCTGCGGCGCCCCTGGCCGGTGATAGCCGATGAACTCGGTCTCGAAGGTGACGGTGATCTGCGTGACGTCGTTGCTGACGATGCGCCGGGTCCTGGTGTCCCAGATGCACGGCAGCGTGCACCAGCCGCCGTAAAGCGGGTCGCTGGCGCGGTACAGCTCGGACAGGAACTGCGCGCCGGTGACCGGGTCGCGGCCGCCGCGCGCGGCCGGGAACCGCCAGCCGTGCTCGCCGGTGACCGGGTCGGTCAGCGACAGCCCGATCACTTGCTCCAGGCCGAGCAGCCGGCGGACGATCAGCGCCTGCTGTGACCACGGGCAGGCCAGCGAGGCATACAGCTGGTAGCGCCCCGGCTCGGCCAGGTATGCGCTCGACCCGTCCCTGGTGATCTGCCCGGTGAACGCGTCCTGCTGCCGAACCCAGCCGCCCGCTGGGCTGACCGCCGGGAACGGCGGGGGCGTGGCTGGCATCACCTTCCCCTTCCCGGGCTGAACTGGACATCGCGTGCTGTCCTACTAGATCATGACAATCCCGGCCGGGCACGGACATGATCACAAGGGCGTTGCATCCGGCCTTTCGGTCCGGCGTGCTCACGACACTGAACTGGTCCCGGCCGGGTTTGGTTCCCAGCGGCGGATTGTCCGGTAGACAGGATCCCGCGCAAGAATGCCAGCACAGCGAGGGGGAGCCGGTTGGGCTCGATAACGAGCGGGCTCGCCCATCTCAGCGGCTGGGCGGCCTACGCCGTGGTAGCCGCGCTGGTGTTCGGCGAGACCGCGGTCTTCCTCGGCTTCGTGCTGCCCGGCGAGGCCGCCGTCGTGCTCGGCGGGGTGCTGGCCAGCCACGGGCACGTCTCGATCGTGTGGCTGGTGATCATCGTGGTGCTGGCCGCGGTGCTCGGCCCGCTGGTCGGCTACGAGGTCGGCCGGCGGATGGGCGACCGGCTGTTCGCCGCCCGGGCGCTGCGCCGGATCCCGGGGGGCGTGGACCGGGCCAGGTCCACGCTGCAGGCCAAGGGCGGCCTGGGCGTCCTGATCGGCCGCTTCGTCGCCATCCTGCGGGCGATCGTCCCGGCGGCCGCTGGCGCGGCCCAGGTACCGTACCGGACGTTCCTCATCTTCAACGCGATCGGCGGGATCATCTGGGGGGTCGGCTACTGCCTGCTCGGCTACCTGGCCGGATTCCGCCTACGTGGCCATCGAGAAGAAGGTCGGCACCGGTCTCGCGATCGCCATCACGGTGATTATCCTCGCCGCGGTCGCCGGGTGGGCGGTGCGCAGGCACCGCGCCACCGGCCGCGGCTAGCCGGGCCAGCGGGGCCGGCCCGGGGGACGGATCGTCACTGCGGTGCAGCATTCCTCCCCTGCCGCGGCGCGCGCCGCGGCGACCGCGGGGCGGCTCCGCGCGGCTGTGCTTAGCTGGGCGCACGGGAGGTGTCAATGCGTGAGTTCGGCCAGCTAGAGAGCGCGATCATGGACGTCATCTGGGCCGGGAGCCGGCCGCAGGCAGTCCGTGACGTGCGCGAGCGGATGGCTTACCGCCGACCGGTCGCCTACACGACCGTGATGACCGTGATGGGGATCCTGCACGGCAAGGGCGTGCTGCGGCGGGAGAAGCACGGGCGCGCCTGGCGGTACTGGGCCGCCGAGGCGAAGGAAGAACACGACGCCAGGCTGATGGCCGAGGCGCTCAGGTCCGGCGGCGACCGGCGGCTCACCATCCGCCGGTTCCTTGAGCGGGTCAGCGACGACGAGCTGGCCAGCTTGCAGGATGCCGTGGTCAGCACCGGGTCACGGCGGGCTGCCTGCTGAGGCGCCGGCGCCTGGCTATCCGTTAATGCTGAAGTTCCAGGACTTGCCGAAGATGTCCTCGCGGCGGTGCTCAAGGCTCGGCAGCACGGCGCGGACCTTGGCGGTGATCCCGGTGTCGACCTCGCCGACGGCGATACCCGGGCCCGGGCCGAGGTCCAGCCGGACGGTGCCCATCGGGTCGACCAGCATGCTGCGACCGATCCCGGTCGGCACGCCGGGCGCCGGGTCGGCCGGGTCGGGCACCTGGCCGGCCGCTGCCACCCACACGGTGTTCTCGATCGCCCGGGCGCGGACCAGGGTGACCCAGTGCTCTTCCTTGAACAGCCCGGCAGCCCACGCGGCCGGCACCACGAGCAGCTGCGCGCGGCCGGCCGCAAGCGCCCGGGCAAGTTCAGGGAACCGGATGTCGTAGCAGGTCAGGAAGCCGATCCGGAGCCCGCCGAGCTCACCGATGACAGGCTCGCCGCCCGGCTCGACAAGCTCGGACTCACGCTGGCCGAGCGCGTCGTACAGGTGGATCTTGCGGTACGCGGCGACCAGCCCGCCGCCCGCGTCGTACCCGACCACGGTGTTGTACACCCGGCCGCCGGGGGCCGGCTCGAAGACACCGGCCACGATAGCGACCCGGTGCTCGCGGGCGGTCACCGAAAGACCCTGGTTAAACGGGCCTTCGGTGGTCTCCGCCACCGACCGGAGGTCGCTGCCGAACCTGGCCAGCGTCGCCTCCGGGAACACGGCGAGCGTGGCGCCGCGCCCGGCCGCGTCGGCGACGGCCGCCCGGACCCGGCCCAGGTTCACCGAGGGATCTTCGCTGACCGGCAGCTGGCACAGTGCAACCCGCATAGCCGCACTGTAATTCACCAGGCCGGCCTCCGGCTCAGTCGAAGGTCACCACCTGCCTGATCACGTCGCCGCCGCGGAGCGCGCTGACGGCGTCGTTCAGCTCGCCGAACGCGATCCGGCGGGTGATCAGGCCCTCGATGTCGAGCCGGCCGGCCCGCCACAGGCTGACGAACCGGGGGATGTCGCGGCGCAGGTCGCAGCCGCCGTAAAGCGAGCTGAGCAGGTTCTTGCCGTCGAAGAGCAGTTCCCAGGCACTGAACGGGACGCTGTCATCCCGCGCCCCGGCGCCGACCACGATGACGTCGCCGCCGCGCCGGGCGAGCCGCCAGGCGGCCCGGATCGTGGCGGACCTGCCGACTACCTCGAAGGCGTAGTCGAAGCCCTTCCCGCCGGTCAGTTCCTTCCTGGCCTGGCCGGCGTCATCCGGGGTGACGGCGTGCGTGGCGCCCAGTTGCAGGGCCCGGGCGTGCTTGCCGGGCACCGGGTCGACGGCCAGGATGGTGGCCGCTCCGGCGATCCTGGCACCCTGGATGGCGGCCAGGCCGACGCCGCCGCAGCCGACCACGGCGACGGACGAGCCGGGGATGACCTTGGCGGTGTTGATCACCGCGCCGACGCCGGTCGGGATGCCGCAGCCGAGCAGCGCGGCGCAGTCGAACGGCACGTCGTCGTCGACGCCGATCACCGCCTGCCACGGCACCACCATCTCCTCCGCCCAGGTGCCGCAGCCGGCCATGCCGAACGCCGCGGTGCCGTCAGCGAGCCGGAACCGCGGGACCTTGAACCCCGGCACGACGTAGGCCAGGCAGAGGAACGGGGTGCCGCGGTTGCACTCCGCGCAGTCGCCGCAGGCTGGCGTCCAGGAGATGACCACGCGCTGGCCGGGGACGACGGCGGTCACCTGCTCGCCGACCTCGATCACCTCGCCCGCTCCCTCATGCCCGAGCACGGCCGGCAGGCCGTTCGGGATCACGCCGGACAGCACGGACAGGTCGGAGTGGCAGACCCCGGTGGCCCGGAGCCGTACCTTTACCTCGCCCGGGCCCGGTCCGATCGTGACCACGTCGTCGCGCAGGTCGACCAGTGCATCGGGTCCGGTTTCGTACAGGACTGCGGCTCGCACCACGGCGATCTCCTCGCTGTCTCGTCCTGCGCAGCTTAGCGACCCCGGCATCAGGACGGCCGGGCTCGCGGGCCCCCGGATCCCGGCGGATGACCCGCTGCCGGACCCAGCGCCCGATGGCCGGCGTCGCTTATTCCGCCAGCCGGAGTGCGGCCTTCGGGCAGGACCGCACCGCCAGCTGCACCGCGGCCAGCAGTTCCGCGGGCAGGTGGCCGGCCGGGACATGCAGGTTGTCATCGTCGTCGAGCTCGAAGACCTCGGGCACCAGGCCGCCGCAGACGCCGTTGGCCTCGCACACGCCGGCATCCACCTGCACCCGCACCGGCTGGCCTCCTTCCGGCCGGGCTGGCCGGGCCAAGGCCGGGACCGGCCGTCCGCGCGCCGTCTCCCGGAGTAGAGCATGACCCGCCGCGCCGCGGCAAGCGCGGCGGGCGGAGACTGTCCGTCATGCAGAACGTGCTGCCCGAGGGGATCCGGCAGGCGGCCGAGGCGGCCAGGGGGTTCATGCCGCCCGCGGAGGGCCGCGCGCTGTTCGAGACCGCCGCCGCCTACGCGAAGGCGGGGCCGGTCGCCGAGATCGGGACGTACTGCGGCAAGTCCACGATCTACCTGGCCGCGGCGGCCCAGGCGGCCGGCCAGCTGGTGGTGACGGTCGACCACCACCACGGCTCGGAGGAGAACCAGCCGGGCTGGGAATATCACGACCCCGGGCTGGTCGACCCGGTCACCGGCCGGCTCGATACGCTGCCGCATTTCCGGTCCACCCTGGCGGCGGCCGGCCTTGAGGAGCGGGTGATCGCGATCGTGGGCAAGTCAGCGGACGTGGCCGCGCTGTGGCGGGCGCCGCTCGGCATGCTGTTCATCGACGGCGGCCACACCGATGCGGCGGCCCAGGCTGATTACGAAGGCTGGGCGCCGTGGGTTTCGCCGGGCGGCGCGCTGGCCATTCACGACGTGTTCCCGGACCCGGCCGACGGCGGCCAGCCGCCGTACCGGGTCTACCTGCGCGCGCTGCGGTCCGGCGCGTTCGCCGAGGTCCGCCGCGAGGGCTCGCTACGGGTGCTCGAGCGGACCGGGCCGGGCATCGGCTGAGGCACGTGCCCGGTCCGGCCCGGCCGGCTCCGGGCAGCCGCAGGTGGCGGCATCGGACGGCCGGCTGACCGGCCAGCGGCCCGCCGCGTGCCGGAAAACCCGGCCGCCCGCGGTCGCGCCGGACAGCGCGTCGGCGGCCAGCACGATCGCGGCCGCCGTCCAGCTGCTCTGCTCGGCGGGGAAATGTGCCTGGCTGGCATACTGCCAGCCGGTCCAGTACCCGCCCAGCGGGTGCCGCAGGTGCTGGATGTCCGCGAACAGGTCAACCGCCCTGGCCCGGTCGCCGACCGCGTCCAGCGCGAGCACGAGCTCGCAGGTCTCCGCGCCGGTTACCCACGGCTCATCGCGGACGCAGCGGGCACCCAGGCCGGGCACCACGAAGGCGTCCCAGCCGGCTGCCAGCCGGTCCCGCCCGGCGCTGCCCCGGACCGGGCCGCCGAGCACCGGGTAGTACCAGTCCATCGAGAACCTGCTCTTGTCGGCGAATGCGGCCGGATGGCAGGCGACGACGTGCCCGAGCCGGTCGGCGGCGAGTTCCCAGCCGGGCTGCGGCTCGGCGACGAACTCGGCCAGCGCGATCGCGCAGCGCAGGCTCTGGTGCGCGCTGGCGGAGCCCGCCAGCAAGGCGTAGCCGGCGGCCGGGCCGGCCGCGGTGCGCTCCCAGGCAAGCTCGCCGCGCGCGGTCTGCAGGCCGAGCACGAAGTCGGTCGCCCGGCGCACCACCGGCCACATCGCCGCGGCGAACGCCTCGTCGCCGGTGACCAGCAGCTCATGCCACACGCCGACGGCCGGGTAGGCGGCGTGATTGCTCTCCGCGGCGTGGTCGGTGACTACGCCGCCGGTCGTCGCCCGCGGCCAGGAGCCATCCGGGCGCTGGGCGGCGCGCAGCCAGTCGTAGGCCCGCCGGGCGGCATCCCGGAGCCCGCACGCGCTGACGGCCATCGCGCATTCGACGTGGTTCCACGCGTCGACGTGGCCGTCCGGCCAGCCGATGGCGCCGTCTCGCTGCTGGCCGGCGGCGATGCTCCGGCCGGTGGCCAGGATCTGGCCCGCGGTGAGGATGCCGGGGACCTCAGGCGGGCACGCCGCGGCGCGGTTCCCGGCGGACGCCTTACGCGACGGCATGAGCGTCGTCCGGCGCCTGCGGCCGGCCCGGCGGCTGCTCCGGCGGCTGGCCCTTGGCGGCGTAGACTACGAGGCTCTTGCCGATCAGCGGGTTGAGCGCGCGGTCCGCCAGCCTGGTGAGCGCGGGCCTGCGCATGATGTCCCAGACCAGCAGCCGGTGGTAGGCACGGGCCAGCGGATGGTCGTCATCCTTTACGCCGACCGCGCATTTCAGCCACCAGTACGGGGAGTGCAGCGCGTGCGCGTGGTGATGACCGCCCACCCGCAGGCCGGACCTGGCCAGCTTGGCCTCCAGCTCGGGCCGGGTGAAGATCCGCACGTGGCCGCCGGGCACATTGTGGTAGTCCGCGGACAGCCGCCAGCAGATCCGCTCCGGCAGCCAGCTCGGCACGGTGACGGCGGCCAGCCCGCCGGGCCGCAGCACCCGGGTGATCTCGTCCATGGCGGCCTGGTCGGCCGGTATGTGCTCAAGCACCTCGGCGGCGATCACCCGGTCGAAACGAGCCGTCCGGAAACGGCATCGCGGTGGCGTCCCCGGCCACCGCCCGGGCTGATCCGCCGCCCGGCACCTCGCTGCCTCGCGCATCGCCGCGAACATCGCGGACACCTGCCGCAGCTCGTCGCGGTCGGTGTCCAGCGCCACCACGTGCGCACCGCGCCTGAGCGCCTCGAAGGCATGCCGCCCCGCGCCGCAGCCGAGGTCGAGCACCCGGTCGCCCGGCCGCGACCGGGAAGCGGGCGAAGTTAACGGTCAGCAGGGCGCGGCTCCTTCGGCGGCTGGTCACTGCCGGGGCCGGCCGGGCAGGCGGCCGGCCGCCGGGTGCGGCGGTCCGCGCCGCGCGGTAGTACTCGGCCACGATCGCGCGGGCGACGGCCGGCCAGGCGAAGCGCTGCTGCACCCGTCCCAGGCCGCGGCGCCGAGCCGCTCGCGCTGGCCGGCCGAGTCGTGCAGCCGCCGCAGCGCCGCGGCCAGTTCCTCAGCATCCCCCGGGGTGACGAGCATGGCGGCGTCGCCGGTCACCTCGGGCAGCGCGCCGGTGCGGCTGGCCACCAGCGGCGTGCCGGATGCCATGTGCTCTACCGCGGGCAGCGAGAACCCCTCGTACAGCGAGGGCACCACGGCGATCTCGGCGCTGGCGGCCAGCTCGGCCAGCTCCGGTCGCTGATGCCGGTGACGAACCGCACCCGGTCGCCGAGCGCGAGCTCGGCGACCAGCCGCTCGGTCGGGCCGCCGGCCGCCGGCCTGCCGACGACGATGAGCCGGATGTCCCGTTCGGTGCCGAGCTTGCCGACCGCGCGAAGCAGCGTGCCGACTCCCTTGACCGGCGAGTCGGCGCTGGCCACCGCCAGGATCCGGCCGGGCACCCGCGGGCCGGGCCGGGGGTGGAACAGCCGCGTGTCCACCCCCAGCGGGATCACCTGGACGTTGCCCGGCGGCACCCGGAAATCGCGGCAGATGTCGTCGCTTCGACGACTGCGACCCGGTCAGGATCGGGCTTACCCGGCGGGCCACCCGGCCCTGCATCCGGACGAACCCGTACCAGCGGCGCTTGGACAGCCGGGACAGGCCCGCCGCGGCCGCCAGCTCGATCCGCCGGTCCACGCTGATCGGGTGGTGGATGCTCGTGACCAGCGGGAACCCGAGCCGGCCGAGGCCGAGCATGCCGTAGCCGAGCACCTGGTTGTCGTGCACCACGTCGAAGTCACCGGCCCGCTGCCGCAGCGCCCGCAGCGCGCGGAGGCTGAACGTGAGCGGCTCGGGGAAGGCGGCCGTCCACATCGCGGCGACCTCCAGCACGTCGATCCAGTCCCGGTACTCGCCCGGCCGGGGGGTCCGGAACGGGTCCGGCTCGCGGTACAGGTCCAGGCTCGGCAGCTTGCGCAGCAGCGGCCCCGGCTCAAGCTCCGGGATAGGGCTGGCCGGAGAAGACCTCGACGTGGTGGCCGAGCGCGGCCAGCTCGCGGGACACATGGCGCAGGTAGATGCCCTGGCCACCGCAGTGCGGCTTGCTCCGGTAGGACAGCATGGCGACGCGAAGCGGGCGATCCGTGGTGCTCACGCAGGTTGCGCCTCCTCATCCGCCGCTGGCCGCCGCTGATGCCGGAACGAGCCCGCGTGACCCCCTAGGGGGCGAACATTACCAGCA
Organism: uncultured Actinomycetes bacterium; assembly: GCA_963786975.1. GTDB lineage: Bacteria > Actinomycetota > Actinomycetes > Streptosporangiales > Streptosporangiaceae > Palsa-506. The sequence goes on from CAWBBE010000005.1 coordinate 183,826, forward strand.
GGTACTTCGCGCCTCGCTGATCCCGGGCAGGCGCGCCACGGCGCCCCCCGCGGTGGGTAAGCTGCCGCGACGTAGCCTGGTTCACCCGGGGGCGACTGGCTGGCCCGGAAAAGAGCGGAGACTCTGCTGACGAAGCGCGCGCTGATCACCGGGATCACCGGGCAGGACGGGTCATATCTGGCTGAGCACCTGCATGCCCAGGGGTACGAGGTCTGGGGCCTTGTCCGCGGTCAGTCGAACCCGCGGGTACGCAGCATCCGCCAGCTGCTCGGCGACGTCCGGCTGGTCCGCGGGGATCTGCTCGACCAGGGCAGCCTGATCTCGGCCGTCGAGCGGGTCCAGCCAGACGAGGTCTACAACCTGGCCGCGATGTCCTACGTGCCGATGTCGTGGCAGCAGGCCGAGCTCACCGGCGAGGTGACCGGGCTCGGCGTGCTGCGCGTGCTCGAGGCGATCCGGGTGTGCAGCGGGATCAGCGCGTCGCGCAGCCCGGCCCACGGCCAGATCAGGTTCTACCAGGCTTCCTCGTCCGAGATGTTCGGCATGGTCCGGGAGTCACCGCAGACCGAGCGGACCTGCGTTCCACCCGCGCAGCCCGTACGGGGTGGCGAAGGCATACGGGCATTTCCTCACCCAGAACTACCGCGAGTCCTACGGGATGTTCGCGGTGTCCGGGATCTTGTTCAACCACGAGTCGCCGCGGCGCGGCGCCGAGTTCGTCACCCGCAAGGTCTCGCTCGGCGTCGCCAAGATCAAGCTCGGCTACGAGCGCCAGCTGCGGCTCGGGAATCTGCAGCGCCAGGCGGGACTGGGGGTTCGCCGGCGACTACGTGCGCGCGATGCACCTGATGCTGGCCCGCGACGAGCCAGCCGACTACGTGGTCGGCACCGGGGTCACGCACGCGTGGAGGAGCTGGTGCAGCTCGCGTTCGGGGCGGCCGGCCTGGACTGGCGCGACCACGTGGTGTGCCGACGCCGCGTTCATCCGGCCGGCCGAGGTCGACCACCTGTGCGCGGACCCGTCCAGGGCGCGGGATGAGCTCGGCTGGGAGCCTAAGATCGGCTTCGAGGAGCTGGTCGCCATGATGGTCGAGGCCGACCTCAGGCTGCTGTCGGCGAACGGCGGCCAGGCCGAGGACTCGTTCGGCTCCGACGCCTGGTAACCCGCGCCGCCGCAGCCCCGCCCTGGCTTGGCTGCCGGCCGGCCGGCCCGCCTGGCCGCCCGGCCGGGCCGTCCCCGGCCTAGGAGACCGCGGCGCCCACCGCGACGCCGATCGCGTAGGTGAGCCCGGTGGCGGCCGCGGCCAGCAGCAGCTGGCGGACGGCGCCGCGCAGGAACGGCCGGTCGGTGATCCGCGACACCAGGCCGCCGCCGGCGAACGCGGCGATGGCGGCGAGGGCCAGCGCGGCGGCCAGCGAGCTGAAGCCCGACCAGGTAGGGCAGCAGCGGGATCAGCGCGCCGACCGCGAAGGTCACCAGCGACGCGCCCGCGGCGGTCACCGGGGACGGCAGGTCCTGTGGTCAACGCCCAGTTCCTCGCGCACGTGCACGCCGCAGCGCCTCTTCCGGGTGCGCGGAGACCTGCCGGGCCACCCGGTCGGCCGTTCGGCGTCTACGCCCCGCTGCGCGGAACACCGCGGCCAGCTCGCGCCGCTCGGCTTCCGGGTGGTTCTCCAGCTCAAGACGCTCCTTGCTGACCTCGGCCGCCGACCAGCTCGTTCTGCGACGACACCGAGACGTACTCGCCGGTGGCCATCGAGAACGCGCCGGCCGCCAGCCCGGCCAGGCCGGTCAGCACGATCGTGCGCGACGATCCGCCCACGCCGCCGCCGCCGACCCCGGCGATCAGCGACACGTTGGTGACCAGCCCGTCCATGGCGCCGAACACGGCGGGCCGCAGCCAGCCGCCGGACACGTCACGGTGCTGATGGCCGTGCGCTTCCTCCGGATCTCGCCCGGCCGGGCTGAGTACCCGCCTGCCGAGCCTCCTGGGCACCGGCCTGGCTGCATCTCGTCCGGCGCGCCGTCCCGCGCCCCGCCTGCAGTCGTCATCGCTCGGTGCCTCGGATCCTCGTGTCTGGCCCCCAGGTCGCCGGTTCGGGAGCGGGCTGCGCGACGTGCGCAGAAACGACTCGGCAACGAGCCGCCGGAACTCATTATTCCCCCGTGCCGCCTGCTGGCCAGCGGCCCGCTGGGCCGGGTTCCGGCCAGGGTGCCCGCAGGTGCGCTCGATGTCGTCGCCGAACGGCCGGTCGGCGACGATCGGGCTCGATCAGGCCGGCGAGCCAGTCCGAGCAGGCCGCGGCAGCCGGGCCGGGCCGGTGCGGCGGCCAGCGTCGACGGCCTGGTACCCGGCCAGCAGCTCGCAGGCGGTGACCGCGCGCCGTGCCGCAGCGCGGCGCGCAGCGACTCGGCGGCCTCCCAGCCGAAGGACTGCACGTCCTCCTGGCCGCCGGAGGTCTCGATCAGGCCGACCGGGGTCGCCAGCGCCAGCCGGCGCATCGCGTGCACCTCCCCGGCCGCGCGCTTGTGCACGGTGACCAGGCCGGTATCCGGGCCCGGAGTGCGCGGCCAGCTGCGCGGGCAGGCCGGTCACCCGCGGGTCGAGCAGCCGGTGCAGCCGCGCGGCGGAGACCTCGGCGGCGTGCGCGAGCGCCGCGGTGAGCTGGTCGCAGTGCGCCGCGAGGTCGATCCCGTGGAAGCCGGCGGTGCCGACGAACCGGCCGTCCAGGAAAGCGGGCGAGTCGGTGACGCCGGCCAGCGCGCGGCCGATCGCGTCCGTGAGCGCGCCCGCGGCCCGCAGCAGCTGAGCGAGGACCGGCCCGGCCACCCGGAACGAGACCGGCGCCTGCAGCGCCCGCGCCGCCCCGGCGCCGCTGCCCCCGGCGGGCGCGGCCGTGGCCCCGGCGCCGGTGCCGTCGCCGGTCAGCATCCGGAGCCGGCCGAGCACGCCGGCCAGGATGTCGTCGCCGCGCGCGCAGGCCGCGCCGTACGGATCGCGGGATGCGCCGGCCGCGACGATGGACAGCGCCGCCGCCGCGGTCATCTGCTGCCCGACCCGGTGCGCTTCCGCGACCCGGCGCACGGCCAGCGCGGTCGCGCCAGGAACCCCGGCCAGCAGGGCGATGCCCTCCTTCGGCCCGAGCGCGAACTCGCCGAGCCCGCTGGCGGCCAGCGGGCCGGCGGCCGGCCTGGCCGCGCCGCCGCCCGCCAGCACCAGGCCGATCCCGGCCAGCGGGCCGAACGCGTGCGCTAGCGGGATGATCTCGCCGGCGCAGCCGACGCCGGCCCGCGGCACGGCCGGCACGATGCCCGCGTTCAGGAATTCGGCCAGCCGCTGGCAGAGCTGCCCGGACACGCCCGCGTCGCCGGACAGGAACGTCCGCAGCCGGACCGCGAAGATCGCCCGCACGTCCGCGGCCGGCAGCCACGGCGGCCCGCCGGTCGCCCGGGCGAGCAGCAGGTTGCGCTGGTGCGCGAGCTGCTGCGGGCCGGTGAGGCGCACGCCGGACAGCGCGCCCATGCCGGTGTTCACGCCGTAGACCGGATCGCCGCCGCGCAGCACCGCGCGCGCCAACTCGCACTGCCGCTGCACGTCGCCGAGCAGCCGCGGGCCGAGCCGCAGCGCCCCGCCGTCCGCTATCGCGCAGACCAGGTCGGGATCCAGCGCAGCGGCGTCGTCGATCGTCTGGTCAGTCACGCTTGTCTATAACGGAGCATCCGGCCGGCCCGGCTGCCCGGCCGGCCCAGGATGAGCATGCCCGCGGCGCTGACCGTGCCGTAGGGAACGACGAACGCGCCGCGGGGCTGGTCAGCCCTTCGTCGCCTTGGTCAGGAACAGGTGGCCGACCGCGGTCGGATAGACGCCGTGCACGTTCTTCGCCGACGCGGTCAGGTAGTTGTAGAAGTAGGCGTAGATGATCGGCGTTTCGTTCAGCAGCAGGGTCTGGATCTGGCCGGCGATCTGGCGCTGGGCGGACAGGTCGACGGCCGCGGTGTACTTGCCCACCAGCTTGTTGTACTGCGAGTTGCTGAAGTGCGCGGCGTTCCACGACCCGGTGCCCTTCTTGGCGTTGATGGTCTGCAGCGGGGCGCCGAGGAATACGTTCGGCACGCCCCGGTGGCCGTAGTCGACCAGGCTCATCGTGGCGTCCAGCCAGTCGGAGTTACCGAACGTGAACTTGCCGTAGTAGGTCGGCTGTGCCTCCATCTTCACGCTGATGTTGACGCCGATCGCTTTCGCCGACTGCGCCACGATCTGCGCGTAGTCGGAGATTTCCTGCACGTCGTTGCCGATCAGATGGGTAGCGAAGCCGCTGGGGTGCCCGGCCGCCGACAACAGCGACTTGGCCATCGCGATGTTCTTGGCGCGCTGCGCGACGCTGGTGTTGGTAGATGGGTAGACGGGGGCGAACGGGCTGTCGTTGCCGAGGTCGGCGAAGCCCTTGAAGATCGCCTTGATAATGCCGGGCCGGTCCAGCGTGAGCGCGATCGCCCGGCGTACCCGCGCGTCGGTGAACGGCGCCTGGTCGTTGCGCATCGACAGTTCCCGGTGCGCGCTGGACTTCAGCCGGATGATGTTGTAGCCGCCGGCCAGCAACTGCTCGCCGCCGGAAACCGAGAACTGCCCGATGACGTCGATCGTGCCGCCGGTGAGCGCCAGGATCTGCGGCGTCTGCGTGCTGTAGAACGTGAACTCGGTCGCCGCCGGCAGCGCCTTGGGGCCCCAGTACTGCTCGTTGCGGGTGAACGAGGCGCCCTGCTTCGGCGTGTAGCTCTTCAGCACGAACGGGCCGGTGCCGATGAACGACTTCTCCCATTTCGCCGGGTCGTAGCCTGTTCGGCAGGATGATCATGCTGTAGTTGTCCGAGGACGTGAGGTAAGGGAAGTTGCCGTTCGGCGCCTCCAGGTGGAAGGCGACGGTGAAGTCGTCGACCTTCTGCACCCCCGACGGCACGAGCACGCCGCCGAACGCGGACAGCGCGGATGCGGCATTCTTCGGGTTCGTCTGCAGCTTGTAGGTGTAGACGACGTCGTCGGCGGTGAGCGCCGCGCCATTGTGGAACTTGACGCCCTGGCGGATCTTGAAGGTCCACACGTCGGCCTTGGCGTTGGGCTTCCAGCTCTCGGCCAGCACCGGCCGCAGCGTCAGGTGCTGATCGGACAGGCAGAGGTACTCACCGGTCTGCGCGAGCATGTCCAGGCCGCCCTGGTCGGCGACGGTCAGCGGGTTGACCGCCGCCGGCCGGCACGATGATCCCGGCCTTGATGGTGGCCCCGGCAGCGCCGGCGGGCGCGCTGCTGCTGCCGCCGGACGGCGCCGGGCTGCCGGAGCTGCCGCACGCGGCGAGCACCGCGCCCAGCACCGGGATCGAGATGCCGACGACCGTGCCGCGCCGCATGAAGTCCCGCCGGGTGAGGTGCCCAGCGACGAACTCGTCGATGACGTGGTTCTCGACCTGGTCCGTGGCCCGCGCGCAACTGGTCGAGCCGACCGTGATCAACGTTCACTGGAGATCCTCCGCTAGGGTCGCGCCGTCTGGCGCAGATCGGAAAAATCTATGCCCGGGGCACGCCGTTGTCACGGCGGCTGTCCGTTGCCCTGCAGAGTTCGCAGCTCGTCGAGGGGAATGTGGCAGCTCATCAGGTGACCGGGCGCCACCTCCGCCAGCGGTGGCTCGGTTGTCTCGCAGACGCCGCCCGGCAGCCGCCGCGGGCAGCGGGTATGGAAGACGCAGCCGCTGGGCGGGTCGGCCGCGGACGGGATCTCCCCGGACAGCCGGATCCGCTCATTATGCAGCCCGTCCAGGCTCGGCACGGCGGACAGCAGCGCCTCGGTATACGGATGATGCGGCCCGGCGAAGACCGTCTCGGCCGGGCCGAGTTCCATCACCCGGCCCAGGTAGAGCACCGCGATGCGGTCCGAGAGGTACCGGACCAGGCCGAGGTCGTGCGAGATGAACAGGTAGGTCACCTGCTCCTTGGCCTGCAGGTCGGCCAGCAGGTTGAGGATCGCGGCCTGCACCGAGACGTCCAGCGCCGAGGTGGGCTCGTCGCAGACCACGATGCGCGGCCCGCCGCCGAACGCGCGCGCGATCGCCACCCGCTGCTTGAGGCCGCCGGACAGCTGGCTGGGCCGCAGCGCCAGGTGCCGTTCCTCCAGCCGGACCGACCGGACCAGGTCGAGCAGGCGCTCGCGCAGCCGCGCCCCGGACAGCCCGGCCAGCCGGGACAGCGGCCGGCCGATCAGCCGGCGCACGGTATGCCGGCGGTTCAGCGCCGAGTCCGGGTTCTGGAAGACGATCTGGATGGCCTTCAGCTGCTCGCGCGGCCGCCGCCGGGCCTCGCTGCCCAGCCGGCTGCCGTCCAGCTCGACGGCAGCACCTGCGTCCGGCGTGATGAGCCCGAGCAGCACCCGGGCCAGCGTGGTCTTGCCGCTGCCGGACTCGCCGACCAGCCCGAGCGTCTCGCCGCGCACCAGGCTCAGGTTCACGCCGACCAGTGCCCGCACCGATTCGTTGCCGGACGCGAACGTCTTGGACAGGTCCCGGACCTGCAGGATCGGCTCGGCGGCCTCGGCCGGCGCCGGCAGCTGAGCATCCGCCGGGGTGTTCCTCGGCATGCCCGGCGCCTGCGTCGTGCAGGTAGCAGCGTGCGGTCCGGCCCGGGCCCACATCGAAGGCCGGCGGCGGGACGTGCCGGCACTGGTCCTCGGCGAGCGGGCAGCGCGGGGCGAAGATGCACCCGGTGAGCGTGTGGCCGGGCTGCGGCAGGAAGCCGGGAATCGTGTCCAGCCGCCCGTGGTCCTTGCGCTGCCCGCGCCGCGGGATGCAGCGCAGCAGGCCGATCGTGTACGGGTGCCGCGGCTGGTCGAAGACCTCGCGGGCGGTGCCCTCCTCGACCAGCTCGCCGGCGTACAGCACCCCGACCCGGTCGCACATCTTGGCGATCACCGCGAGGTTGTGGCTGATGAAGAGCACCGAGGTGTCGAATTCCGCGCGCAGCGCCGACACCAGGTCGAGCACCTCGGCCTCGACCGTGGCGTCCAGCGCGGTGGTGGGCTCGTCCAGGATCAGCAGCGATGGCTCGGACGCCAGCGCCATCGCGATCACCGCCCGCTGCGCCATCCCGCCGGAAAGCTGATGCGGGTACCGGTCCATGACCCGGCCCGGGATCGGAGATCTGGACCTTGCGGAGCATCGCCTCGGCCCGCTCCCGGGCCGCCTTGCCGATCCAGGCCGGCGACCTCGTACACCTCGGCGACCTGGCGGCCGACCCGGATCGACGGGTTCAGCGCCTTGCCGGGTTCCTGGTACACCATCGACACGGTGCTGGCCCGCAGCCGGCGCAGCGCTGACTCGCCCATGGCCAGCGGGTCCATGCCGTCGATGGCAATCGTGCCCGCGCTGACCCGGCCGTTGCGCGGCAGGTACCTGGTCAGCGCGAGCGCCACCGTCGACTTGCCGGATCCGGACTCGCCGACCAGGCCGTAGGACTCGCTCCGGCCGATCCGGAACGAGACGTCGCGCAGCGCCAGCCGGTCCTGGCCGCGCACCCGGTAGGTGACGTCCAGGTGCTCGACCTCGCAGCGCGTTCGCGCGGCCTGGCCGCCCGGCGCCGCGGTGGCGGCTTCCGCGGTCATGACGCGAGCACCTGCTCGATCGAGTCGGTGACCAGGTTGATCGCGATCACCAGCGAGGCAATGGCGAGCGCGGCGAACAGCGTCTGCCACCAGTAGCCGGCCCCGAGCGTGACGTAGTTGTGCGCGATGTCCGCGCCCCAGTCCGGGGTCGGCGGCTGGATGCCGAAGCCGAGGAACGAGAGCGTGGCGACGGCGAAGATGGCGTAGCCGAGCCGCACGGTGAACTCGACCAGGATCGCGGGCAGCACGTTCGGCAGGATCTCGACGAACATGATGTGCGCGGAGTTCTCGCCGAGCAGCCGGGCCGAGGACAGGTAGTCCTGCTGGCTCTCCACCAGCACGGCCGACCGGACCGTCCGGGCGATCAGCAGCGCGAAGATCAGGCCGATCACGATGATCAGGGTCAGCGGCGAGGCCCCCAGCGCCACGATGAACAGGAACGAGACGATCACCAGCGGAAGCGCGAGCACGGCCTCGACCACCCGCCCGACCACGATGTCGGTCAGGCCGCCGAGATAGCCCATCACCAGGCCGAGGATGGTGCCGAGGATGGTGCCGAGGATGGTGGCGACCGAGGCGACCAGCAGGATGTCCCGCGCGCCGACGATGATCCTGGACAGCACGTCGCGGCCGATCTGGTCGGTGCCGAACCAGTGCGCCGCCGACGGCGGCGCGTTCGTGGCGAGCAGTTCCTGCGCGTACGGGCTGTGCGGCGCGATCGCGGTCCCGAACAGCGCGCAGGCCACCCAGAACAGCACGATCACCGCGCCGGCCACGAACGTCGGCCGGCGAAACAGCAGCCGCCAGGGCGCCGAGGCCGTTGTCCCCGCCTGGTGCGCGACGGCTATCCCGGCAGCCGGCGCGGTGACCTCGGTCACTCGGCGCTCCCGAAGCGCAGCCGCGGGTTCAGCAGCGTGGACAGCGTGTCGGCCACGAGCGTGGCGACCATGTACACCACCCCGATGATCAGAATGCCGGCCTCGAACATGGGGAAGTCCTTGGCCACGGCAGCCTTGTAGATCAGGTTCCCGATGCCCTGGTAGTTGAACAGCGTCTCCACGACCACCAGGCCGCCGATCAGGTAGCCGACCTGGGTGGCGATGACGGTGATCGTCGGCAGCAGCGAATTACGCAGCACGTGCCGCCGGATCACCACCGATCGCTTCAGGCCCTTCAGCGTCGCGGTGCGGGCGTAGTCGGATTCGAGCGCCTCGATCGTGCCGGCTCTCGCCATCCGGGCGATATAGCCGAACAGGATGAGCACCAGCGGGATCACCGGCAGGATCAGGTGCTGGAGCTGGCTGGGCACCGAGGCGCCGGGGCCGGCCGCCGCGGTGACCGGCAGCCACTTCAGCTCCACGCCGAAGATGATGATCACCACGATGCCGGACACAAACTCGGGCACGGTCGCCGCGGACAGTCCGCTGACCGAGACGACTCGGTCCACGCCCCGGCCGTAATTGAGCGCCGCGATCACCCCGCCGAGGATGCCGAGCGGCACCACGATGATGAAGGCCAGTGCCGCCAGCTTGACCGAGTTGATGATCGCTGCCTGCACGAACGGCTCGACCGCGGTCCGGTACTGGTATGACAGGCCCAGGTCGCCGTGTAGCAGCCCGGTGATCCACGTCCAGTACTGCGTGAGCAGCGGGCGGTCCACGCCGAGCTGGTGATCAAGCGTCGCCACCGCGCCCGGGGCGGCCAGGGGACCCAGGGTCGCCCGGCCCGGATCGCCGGGCACGACCTGCCCGGCGAAGAACACGATGACGCTGAGCAGCCAGAGCGTGATGAGGGCAAGTCCCAGGCGCCGGAGAAGGTACGTCGTCACGAGGCCCTCCTTGACGCGGGAATCCTACCAGATCGCTCGGATTTACGGCCTGCCATCTGGCGGGACCCCCAGCTTCCCGCGAACTCACGGCCCATGCAGTTAACGATGCTATTTCACAACAGAAGCGTTCCCTGGCTGAGTCCTTGACCTTGGCGAACGAGATCGAGCCCGGCGGGGCGGCGGTTATCCCCGGTAGCGCGATCCGCCGCGGCACCCGCTCCGCGGGCAGCCGCCGGGGAACCGCCGCGCAATCCGCGGCGCCGGGCCGGTGACGCGCGCGGTCGGTTGACACACTGGCAGTCAGCCCGGGCGCGTGTGGCAACTCCAGCGGGAGGACGCCGATGAGCAGCACCTACGATCACATCGTCCTGGGTGTCGGCGGCATCGGCGCTGCCGTGGCCTACTGGCTGGCCAGGCGCGGCGGGCAGGTCCTGGCCATTGAGCAGTACCGGCTGGGCCACGACCGGGGCGCGCCCGAGGACCACTCCCGGATCATCCGGCACTCCTACCACACGGCCGAGTACGCAACATCGGGGCGGCTGCCGCGCGATCGGCCGCCCGCCTGGCGGCCGGACCGGCATCCCGCCCGGCGGCGTGCTCGCCCGGCCGCTGCCGCAGGCTCGCGACCCGCAGCCGCTGCGCCGCCAGCGCAGTGACGCTGAGCAGCGCGACGCCGAGGCCGTAGATTATCGCGGTGGCGTGCAGGCCGAAGGAGGTGCTGGCCAGGCCGGCCAGCACGGCGGGCAGGCTGAAGGCCAGGTAGGCGATGACGTAGGCGACGGCGAACAACTCGCCGCGCTCGGCCGGCCCGGCCAGCCGGGCCAGCGTGCCGAAGCAGGCCAGCGCGGACGCGCCGAAGCCGACCCCGGCGACGGCGGTGCCGGCGCCGGCCAGCGCCACGCTCTGCGCCTCGACCCCGGCCAGCGTCAGCGCCATCCCCGCCGCCAGCAGGACGGCGCTGACGGTCAGCACCCGGTCAGCTGGCCAGCCCCGCAGGGCGAACGCCGTCACCGCGCCCGTCCCGCACAGCAGCGTTACCACCAGCCCGCCGATCAGGTGGCTGCCGAGGCCGAACAGGCTGGCGGCCACCGACGGGCCGAGCGAGAGGTACAGGCCGCCGAGTGCCCAGCTGGCCACCAGGATCGGGATGAGCGCGAGCACGTCGGGCCGCAGCCGGGCCGGCACGGCGAGCCGGGGAGCGAGCGAGGCCAGCCCGCCCGGCCGGCGCGCCGAGGTCTCCGGCATCGCGGCTACCGCCAGGGCGGCCAGGCCCGTCCCGCCGAGCAGCAGCGCGTAGACGAGCCGCGTCGGCGCAGGCGCGAACTGCACGAGCGCGCCGCACGCGAGCGCGCCGAGCGCCAGCCCGCTGATCGGCGCGATGCCGTTGACGACACCGGCCCGGCCCGGTGCATGCGGCGGGTTCAGGTCCACCAGGGTGGCCCCGAGCGTGGTCAGCGCGGCGCCGGTGGCGATGCCCTGCGCGATCCGGGCCAGCAGCAGGACCGGCACGCCGCCGGCGGCGATGAACGCGGCGAGCGCCACCGCTTCCAGCGTGATCGCTGCCGCTAGCACCGGACGGCGGCCGACGTGATCGGACAGCGCGCCCAGCACCAGCAGCGAGAGGATCAGGGCGAACACGTACACGGCGAAGACGACCGTGAGCGTCGTGCTGGAAAAGCCCCACTCCCGCTGGTAGACGACGTACAGCGGAGACGGCGCGCTGGCCGCCGCCGCGAACAGGACGAAGATCGCCGTGATCATCGTGAAGGCGGCCGGCCGCGACAGCCGGGCGGGCCGGCCGCCCGGCGCGGCGCGCCGGGCGGCGGCCGCTGCCGCGCGGGCGGCATCCGGGCGGGCGGCGGGAGGGGCTGAGACCGGATGCATCGGGCTTCCTTCGACGGCGGGCGGAAGTTCACGGACAGACAAGTCTGTCTGTGCTAGTGACAATAGACAGACCTGTCTGTTATTGTCAAGGCATGTCAGCGAGGACTGCTCAGCTGCCGGCGCGCGACCGGCTACTGGCCGCTGCCGACGAGCTTTTCTACGAGGGCGGCGTGCACACCGTCGGCATCGACCGGGTGATCGAGCGGGCCGGCGTGGCCAAGGCGACCCTCTACAGCGTTTTCGGCAGCAAGGACGAGCTCATCCGGGCCTATCTCACCGCCCGCCACCTGACCCGGCAGCAGCGCATCATGCGGGGCCTGGCCCGCTTCGAGTCTCCCCGGGACCGCCTCCTCGGCGTGTTCGACGTGCTCGGCGAGTCGATCGCGGCACCTGGCTTCCGCGGCTGCGCGTTCGTCAATGCCAGCGCCGAGGCCCGCCCCGGCAGCGCCGCCGTCGAGGTATCCGGACAGTCCCGCGCCTGGCTGCGGGGCCTGTTCGCGGAACTCGGGCACGCGGCGGGTGCCGCCGACGCCGAGCTCCTGGCCCGGCAGCTTGAGCTGCTTTATGACGGCGCGAGCGTGGCCGGGAACATGGACCGCGACCCCGCCGCCGCGGCGGCCGCGCGCGCCGCGGCCGCCGTCCTGCTCGACGCGGCGACCGCCCGCTGAGCCCGCCGGGCCGGCCGGGACCGCCGGGGCGCGGCGCTGGTCAGCCGCCCGCCGCGGCCCGGATCTCCGCGGCGAAGGCGTCCGGCGCCTCCAACGGCACGAAGTGCCCGGATGACGGCAGCAGCCGCAGCCGGGCATCGTCGAAGAACTCCGCCAGCCGGTCCGACCAGGCGGGCGGGAACAGCGGATCGTGCTGCGGCCAGAGCACCCTGGCCGGCACCCGGATCCGGCCGTCCGGTCCCGGTGCCCGCTCGGCCAGCGAGCGGGCGACCGCGCCCGCGCCCGCGCGGTACCAGGCGATGGACGCGGTGAACGCGCCCGGCGGGGCATAGTGCCGCACTAGCCGCTCCAGGTCCGCGTCCGCCAGCCGGAACGACGGCCCGGACCAGTGCGACCAGAAGTGCGCCAGGTACCCGCGCACCGCGCCGGGGTTTCCGTCGATCAGCCCGTCGGCGAGCGCGAGCTGGTGAAACGACTGGTACCAGAACTCCCGCTGCGCGGCGGCGCTGAGCACCCGGCTGCCGATGCCGGGCAGCGGCGGGGCGATGACCAGGCCGCGCAGCAGGTCGGGCCGGACGGCCGCGACCTGCTGCGCGATCCGGCTGCCGATGTCATAGCCCGCGAGCACCACTGCCCGCAGGCCGAGCTCCCCGATCAGCGCGATGACGCTGCGGGCCTGGGCGGCCGCGGAGTACGCCTCGGCCGGGTCGCGGGGATGCTTGTCCGATTCGCCGAACCCGCGCAGGTCCACGGCGATGACGTCGAGCCCGGCCAGCCGGGGGATCACCTGCCGGTAGTCGGCCCGGCTACCCGGCCAGCCGTGCAGCAGCAGGGCCGGCGGCCCGTCGCCGGCCCGGTCGTAGACCAGCCGGAAGCCATCTGTGATAGCGCTCACGGGCATTCGCCGAGCCTAGCCGCCCGGTGCCCTGGCCGGCTGCCGGAAGTTCGCCGGCCGCGGCGCCGGATCGCGGCCGCCGGCCGCCCCGCCACTGCCCTCCCGGGCCTGACCAGAGATGATGAGGCGATGGCCGCGCGGCCCGCCGCGCATCCCGCCGCCGACCTGACGAGGAGCCAGCGTTGACAGCCTCGCAACCGCACGCCCCGCACCCTCCGGCGCAAGCACCCGGGCAGCCGCAGGCCCCATCCGGCCCGCGCCCGGTCCGGGCTCCCCGCGGCACCAGCCTGTCCTGCCTGGGCTGGCCGCAGGAGGCGGCCATGCGGATGCTGATGAACAACCTCGACCCGGAGGTCGCCGAGCACCCGGACCAGCTCATCGTCTACGGCGGGTCCGGCCGGGCGGCACGCAGCTGGGATGCCTTCGACGGCATCGTCCGCTCGCTGCAGGGCCTGGCGCAGGACGAGACGCTGCTGGTCCAGTCCGGCAAGCCGGTCGGCGTGTTCCGCACGCATGACTGGGCGCCGCGGGTGCTGATCGCCAATTCCAACCTGGTGCCGCAGTGGGCCACCTGGGAGGAGTTCCGGCGGCTCGAATCGCTCGGGCTGACCATGTTCGGCCAGATGACGGCGGGCTCCTGGATCTACATCGGCACCCAGGGCATCCTGCAGGGCACCTACGAGACGTTCGCGGCCATCGCCGCCAAGCGGTACGGCGGCTCGCTGGCCGGGACGATCACGCTGACCGCCGGCCTGGGCGGGATGGGCGGCGCGCAGCCGCTGGCCGTCACCATGAACGGCGGGGTGGCGATCTGCATCGACTGCGACCCGCGCGCGATCGCCCGCCGGATCGAGCACGGCTACCTGGACGTCGCGGCCGACGGCACCGCCGACGCGGTGCGCCGCGCCACCGCGGCCAGGGACGCGGCCGAGCCGCTGTCGATCGGGCTGCTCGGCAATGCCGCCGAGGTCGTGCCCGAGCTGCTGGCGATCAGCGCCCCGGTGGACATCGTCACCGACCAGACCTCGGCGCACGACCCGCTGACCTATCTGCCCCGCGGCGTCGCGTTCGAGGAGATGGCCGCGCTGCGGGCCGAGGATCCGGCCGGGTTCACCCGCCGGGCCAGGGCGTCGATGGCCGCGCACGTCGAGGCGATGGTCGGCTTCCTGGACCGCGGCGCCGAGGTGTTCGACTACGGCAACTCGATCAGGGGCGAGGCGGAGCTGGCCGGGTACCAGCGGGCGTTTGCCTTCCCGGGTTTCGTCCCCGCCTACATCAGGCCGCTGTTCTGCGAGGGCAGGGGCCCGTTCCGGTGGGCGGCGCTGTCCGGCGACCCGGCCGACATCGCCGCGACCGATAGCGCGATGCTCGACCTGTTCCCCGCCAACGAGGCATTGGCCAGGTGGATCCGGATGGCCCGCGAGAAGGTGCACTTCCAGGGCCTGCCGGCCCGGATCTGCTGGCTCGGCTACGGCGAGCGGCACCTGGCCGGCCTGCGCTTCAACGAGCTGGTCGAGCGGGGCGACGTGCAGGCGCCGATCGTGCTCGGCCGTGATCACCTGGACTGCGGCTCGGTCGCCTCGCCGTACCGGGAGACCGAGTCGATGGCCGACGGCTCCGATGCGATCGCCGACTGGCCGCTGCTGAACGCCCTGGTCAACACCGCCTCCGGGGCTTCCTGGGTGAGCATCCACCACGGCGGCGGGGTCGGCATCGGCCGGTCGATCCACGCCGGCCAGGTCTGCGTGGCCGACGGTACCGCGCTGGCCGGGCAGAAACTGGAGCGGGTGCTGACCAACGACCCCGGCATGGGCGTGATCAGGCACGCCGACGCAGGCTACGACGAGGCAGCCGAGGTCGCCGCCGCGCGCGGGGTGCGCATCCCGATGGCCGAGGCCGGGCCCGCCGCCCAGTGACCGGGCCGCCCCGCATGGTAACGGGCGGGCCCGGGCAAAAAGGCGGCCGGGCGCCGACGACCCGGCCACAGCGGACAGCGACGGGTCGCGGATCATGTATTGCGGGGTTGCCCGCCGCCCGTGATAACCGTCCCGGCGGGCCGAGGAGGCGCCATGCCGTTCGCTCCGCTCTGGGACTCGCTGCTGCCGCTGGGCCGCCATCAGCCGACCGGCGGGTACCGGCGGTTCTCCTGGACGGATGCGGACGCGGCCTGCCGCGCGTGGTTCAAGGACCAGGCGGTGCAACGGGGCCTGCGCACCAGCTGTGACCGTAACGGCAACCTGTGGGCGTGGTGGGACTGCCCGGGATCGCCGCATCCGGCGATCGCCACCGGCAGCCACCTGGACTCGGTGCCGGACGGCGGCGCCTTCGACGGGCCGCTCGGCGTGGTGTCCGCCTTGGCCGCGATCGACCTGCTCCGGGAGCGCGGCTTCGTCCCGGCGCGGCCGGTCGTGGTCGCCGCGTTTACCGAGGAGGAGGGCGGCCGGTTCGGCCTGGCCTGCCTGGGCAGCCGGCTGCTCACCGGCGCCGTCGACCCGGCGGCGGCCCGCGACCTGCGCGACGGCGGCGGGGTGAGCCTGGCCAGCGCGATGACCGCGGCCGGGCTCGACCCCGGCGGCATCGGGCCGGACCCCGGGCTGCTGGCCAGCCTCGGCGCCTTCGTCGAGCTGCATGTCGAGCAGGGCAGCGCGCTGGCCGCCAGCGGCGCGGCGATCGGGATCGCGGAGGCCATCTGGGCGCACGGCCGGTGGCGGCTGGACTTCGCCGGCCGGGCCGATCACGCTGGCACCACCCGGCTGGCGGACCGGCGCGACCCGATGCTGCCGTTCGCCGCCACCGTGCTCGCGGCCCGGCAGGCCGCCGCCTCCCGGGGCCTGCTGGCAACGTTCGGCAAGGTCATCGCCACGCCGGGGGCCGTCAACGCGATCAGCTCGGCGGTGTCGGCCTGGCTGGACGCCAGGGCCCCGCACCAGCCGGATCTCGACGCGGGGGTGGCCGAAATCCGGGCCGCCGCCGAGCATGCGGCCGACCGCCATGGCGTGCGATGCGACATCCGGCGGGAATCGTTCACGCCGCGGGTGGATTTCGACCGGGATCTCGGGACCGGCTGCAGCATGCGCTCGCGGCCGGCGGGATCACCGCACCAGTGCTGCCCACCGGCGCCGGTCACGACGCCGGCATACTGGCCGCCCGGCTGCCCACCGCGATGCTGTTCGTCCGCAACCCGACCGGGGTGTCGCATGCGCCGGCCGAGCACGCCGAGCCCGCCGACTGCGAGGCCGGCGTGCGGGCCCTGGCCGCCGTGCTCGAGGAACTGGCCGCCAGATGACCGGTCCCGGGCCTGCGGAGCCTGCCACCGCCGCCAGGACCTGGCATGCCGGGCATGCCTGGCTGCCCGGGCTGGGCGTCGTACCGGACGTGCTGATCGAGGCGGCCGGCGACCGGTTCACCGCGGTCACCCCCGGAACCCCGGCGGCCGCCGCCCCCGGCGCCACCCGGCTGCCCGGCCTCACCCTGCCCGGCCTGGCGAACGCGCACTCGCACGCCTTCCACCGGGCGCTGCGCGGGATCACCCAGGCCGGCCGGGGCACCTTCTGGACCTGGCGGGAGCAGATGTACCAGCTGGCCGCCCGCCTGGACCCGGTCAGTTACCTGGCCCTGGCCAGGGCGGTCTATGCCGAGATGGCGCTGGCCGGCATCACCTGCGTGGGGGAGTTCCACTACCTGCACCACGGCCCCGGCGGTACCCCGTACGCGGACCCGAACGAGCTGAGCCGGGCCATGCTCACCGCGGCGGCCGAGGCGGGTATCCGGATCACCCTGCTGGATACCTGCTACCTGTCCGGGGGGCTGGACCCCGGCGGCTCGCCGCTGCCGCTGGCCGGCCCGCAGCTACGGTTCGGCGACGGCGGCGCGGACCAGTGGGCGGCCAGGGCCGCGGCGCTTGGCGCCGACGCCCGCGGCATGCTCGGCCCGCTGGCCAGGGCGGGCGCCGCGATTCACTCGGTGCGGGCGGTGCCGCGGGACCAACTGCACCCGGTGATCGCCTGGGCCCAGCACTACGGCGCGCCGCTGCACGCGCACCTGTCCGAGCAGACCGCGGAGAACCTGGCCTGCCTGGCGGCCTACCGGATGACGCCCGCCGGGCTGCTGTACGCGGCCGGAGCGCTCGGCCCCCGCACGACCGTGGTGCACGCGACCCACCTGGCCAGCCGCGACATCGACCTGCTGGGCGGCAGCCGCGCCTGCGCATGCTTCTGCCCGACGACCGAAGCCGACCTGGCCGACGGGATCGGGCCCGCGCGGGCGCTGGCGTCGGCCGGCAGCGGGCTCAGCCTGGGCACCGACAGCCAGGCCGTGATTGACCTGTTCGAGGAGGCCAGGCGGGTCGAGCTCGGCGAGCGGCTGGCCACTCAGCAGCGCGGCCATTTCACCGCCGCCGAGCTGGCCGCGGCCGCCACCATAGCCGGGCACGCGTGCCTGGGCTGGCCGGACGCCGGCGAGATCGTGCCGGGGGCGCTGGCCGATCTGGTGACCGTCGCGCTGGACAGCCCCCGGCTCGCCGGGACCGCGCCGGATACCGCCCTGGAGTCGGTCATCTTCGCGGCGACCGCCGCCGACGTCCGCAATGTCGTGGTGAGCGGCCGGGACGTCGTGCGCGACGGGCGGCACCTGCTCATCGAGGACGTCCCCGCGGCCCTGTCAGCCGCGATCCGCGCCGCCCGGGGCTGACCGGCCGGCCGCGGCGGTATGGCACGATGCGCACGTGAGCCTCTTGATCACCAACATCGGGGAACTGGTCACGAACGCGCCGGAGGACGATCGCGAGCCCGGTCCCGGCCCGTTCGCGGCTATCGCCCGTGCGGCGCTCGTGATCGATGCCGGGCAGGTGGCCTGGACCGGGCCGGCCGCCCAGGCGCCGGCCGCGGACGAGGCCGTCGACGCGGCGGGCCGGGCCGTGCTGCCCGGCTTCGTCGACTCGCATGCGCACCTGGTCTTCGCCGGGGAGCGCGGCGCCGAGTTCGCGGCCCGGATGGCCGGGCTGCCGTACGCGGCCGGCGGCATCCGCTCGACCGTCGCCGCGACCAGGGCCGCCACCGACGGGCAGCTGCGGTCGAACCTGCGCTCGCTGGCCGCTGAGCTGCTGGCCCAGGGCACGACCACGTTCGAGTGCAAGTCCGGCTACGGGCTCACTGTCCGTGACGAAGCCCGCAGCGTCGCCCTGGCCGCGGAGTTCACCCCGGAGGTGACCTACCTGGGCGCGCACGTGCTGCCGCCCGAGTTCGCCGCCGATCCGGGCGGCTACCTGGACCTGGCCCGCGGCCCGATGCTGGACGCCTGCGCACCGCGGGCGCGGTGGGTGGACGTGTTCTGCGAGCGGGGCGCGTTCGGCCCGGACGAGGCCGGCGCCGTGCTCGCGGCCGGCCTCGCGGCCGGCCTGCAGCCGCGGGTGCACGCCAACCAGCTGGGCCACGGGCCCGGCGTGCAGCTCGCGGTCCGGCACGGCGCCGCCTCGGCCGATCACTGCACGTACCTCGACGACGCGGACGTCGACGCGCTGGCCTCGTCGGCTACCGTCGCCACGCTGCTGCCCGGCGTGGAGTTCAGCACCCGGCAGCCGTACCCGGACGCGCGGCGGCTGATCGGGGCCGGCGTCACGGTGGCGATCGCGACCGATTGCAACCCGGGGTCCTGCTTCACCTCCAGCATGCCGCTGTGCATCGCGCTCGCGGTGCGCGAGATGCGGATGACGACGCAGGAGGCGGTATGGTCCGCCACCGCGGGCGGCGCACGCGCGCTGCGCCGGACGGACGTCGGCCATCTCGGCACCGGCGCCCGTGCCGACCTGATTATGCTCAGCGCTCCGTCGCATGCCTACCTCGCCTACCGGCCCGGCGTCCCGCAGATCGCCGCGGTGTGGCAGGGCGGGAAACGTGCCGCCTAGCGAGCCGGTGGGTCCATGCCTACCGCGGGAGTGGGCACGGGCCCATGGCGGCGGCGTGCCGGGGACGCCACGATGGAGCACAGCGACGCGCACTCGCGCGGCTGGAAGCGCCGAGGGAGCCGGCATGGCGGAACTGACGATTCTCGTTACGGCCTACATCGCCGGGTGCGTAGCCGTCGCGCTGCGGCGCGGCCGGGCACGCGGCACGAATCCGAATACGCTGTTCCGCGGTCTCGGCTGGGGGGCGTTCCTGCTCCCCGTCGCGCTGACCGGATTCGGGTTGTTCCCGGGTAATCACCTGCCGACGTTCGTGGCGCTGCTGCTAGCCGGGATCGCGGTGGTCTTCGCGCCCGGCCTGGCGGCCAGGGCACTGCCGTTCACGCTGTTTGCCCTGGGGCTCTGCGGGTTCGTCCTCGCGCTTCGCTACAACTACGGGTCGAACGTGCCGGTGCTGTACGGCATCGTGACGGCCGGTGCGGGCTCGTGGCGTACCCACCTGGTCCTGCCGGAGGCGCTCGCGTTCGTGGCCATCGGCCTGTGGCTGCTCCCGCGCACCATGGACCGGCAGTCCCGGCTGGCCCGGGCGGTGCTCGGGCCGCCACCGGGCGAGCCGGGCGCGCGGACCGGCCCGCCGTGGGCGCTGCTGCTGCTGCCGGTGGCCGGGCTCGCGGTCGAGCTGCTCGGCCCGAACTGGCTGTTCGGCGCGAGCCATTGGAGTGATATCCGCAACGCGGCGGCGGTGGCGCTCATCGCGCTGGCCGCAGCGATCCTGATTCCCGCTGTGGCCGCGGACCTTGCCGTCGCCGGACTGGTGGGCCTCGGGATCTACGGCGCGGTGCTGGCTGTCCGCTGGCCGGCCATGGCCGGCCCCCGCTACCGGGACATGCTGTACGGCGCCGTCTACGTGACCGACAAGCCGCTGGCCGTGCTGGCCTGCGTGCAGGGCCTGCTGCTGCTCGGGTTCGGGTTGTGGCTGGTGCCGCGGGCCCTGGACCCCCGCACCCTGGCCCTGCTCTGGCCCGGGCCGGCCCCGGACGCGGCGCTGGCGGGCCGCGTCCAGCAGCTGAAGCAGACCCGCGCCGACGCGGTGGACACCGCGGCTGCCGAGCTGAGGCGGGTGGAGCGGGACCTGCACGACGGGGCGCAGGCGCGGCTGGTCGCGCTCGGCATGAGCCTGCGCGCCGCCGAGCGGCTTATCCCGACCGCACCGCAGGCGGCCACGGCGCTGGTGGCCGAGGCCATCCAGACATCGTCCAAGGCGCTGACCGAACTGCGCGACCTGGTCCGCGGCATCCACCCGCCGGTGCTGGCCGACCGCGGCCTCGGCGATGCGATCCGGGCGCTGGTGCTGGACACCCCGCTGCACGTGGTGATGGACATCGACCTGCCCGGGCGGCTCGATCCGCCGATCGAGTCAGCCTGCTATTTCGCGGTCGCCGAGGCGCTCGCCAACGCGGTCAAGCACTCCGGCGCGCGGCACGTGCAGATCCGGATGCAGCACGCCGGCGGGCTGCTCCGGATCGAGGTCACCGACGACGGCGCCGGCGGTGCGGACCCGGCCAGCGGCTCCGGCCTGCTCGGGCTGGAGCGCCGGATGGGTACATTCGACGGCATCCTCGCGGTGAGCAGCCCGCCGGGGGGCCCGACCATGGTCGTCATCGAGGTGCCGTGCGCGTTGTCATCGCCGAAGATCTTTCCTCCTGAGGGAGGGACTCGCCCGGCTGCTCCAGGCGCACGGCTTCGAGGTCACCGCCGCCGTGGACAACGGTCCCGAGCTGCTGCGCGCACTGCTTGACCAGCGGCCAGACGTCGCCATCGTGGATGTCAGGCTGCCGCCGTCGTTCACCGACGAGGGCCTGCGGACCGCTATCGAGGCCAGGCGCCAGGCTCCGGGCCTGCCGGTCCTCGTGCTGTCCCAGTACGTCGAGCAGCTGTACGCCCGCGAGCTGCTGGCCGACCAGGCCGGCGGGGTCGGCTACCTGCTGAAGGACCGGGTGTTCAACGACGACCATTTCGTCGAGGCGCTGCGCACGGTGGCCGGCGGCGGCACGGTGCTGGATCCGGAGGTGATTTCCAAGCTGCTCGGCCGCCGCGCCCGGGACGAGCCGATGGCGCTGCTGTCACCGCGGGAGCGCGAGGTGCTCGCGCTGATGGCCGAAGGCCGCTCGAACAGCGCGATCGCCCAGCGGCTGTTCGTCTCGGAGAAGGCAGTCAGCAAGCACAGCACGAGCATCTTCAGCAAGCTCGGCCTGGCCGCCTCGGATGACGACAACCGCCGGGTACTCGCGGTACTCGCCTACCTGAACGACTAGGGCCGCCGGCCTCAGGCGGGCGGCTGCCCGGCGATGGGCGGGTAGCCGCCGCGGAAGCGCGCCGGGGTAGATCCGCAGCGGCGCGGCGGGCGGGTGCGTCATGGCAGCCGGCGCAGGTGGGCGTCGGCGGGCTCGGCGGCCTGGATGCGGATCCGGCCGTCGACGGCCTGGACCCCGTCGGGGCGGGCGATAACGGGACTCAGCTCGAGCTCGGCGATCTGCGGCAGGTCGTCGACCATCCGGGAGACCCGCAGCAGCATGTCCCGCAGCGCGGCGAGGTCGGCTGGCCGGCCGCCGCCGCGCCCGGCCAGCAGCGGGGCGACGCGTGCGGACCGGATCAGGTCGTCGGCGTCGGCGTCGGTCAGCGGAGCCAGCCGCGCGGCGTGGTCAGCCGGCGCCTCGTCGGCTGCGCCGCCGGGTCCGAACAGCACCATCGGGCCGACCACCTGCTCGTGCAGCACGCCGATCGCCACCTCGGCGCCGCCGGTGACCACCGGCTGGACAATGACGCCTGCCAGCCGACGTCCGAACATCTCCGTCAGTAAGCGGAACCCGCGCCGGACGTCGTCGGCGCCGTAAAGTCCGGTGAGCATGTCGCGGGCGTCGCTGGCCCGCAGCAAGCCGGGCACGTCCGCCCTGAGCGTCACCGGGCCGCCGAGCCGCGCTGCGGCCGCGATTGCCGCGCCGTCGGTGGCGACCACTGTAGTGTCGGTCAGCGGCACGCCGTAGCAGCTGAGCAGTTCCATGGTGGCGGCCAGCGGCAGCCAGCCGCCCCGGGATGGCTTGGCGAGAACGCCGGCCACCAGTTCCCTGGCCCGGTCCTGGCGCAGGCCGTCTAGATCGGGCACGTGTCCCGGCGGGGTCGCCCGCCAGGTGCCGTAGCGGGCGGCGTGGCCGAGGGCGCGGGCGGCGGACTCGGCGTAGCCGTAGGCCGGGACGGCGGGAGAATCCTCGTCCGGGCCGCGGAGCAGCCGGACCATTTCGATCTGGTCCAGCACCGCGGCGGCGATCGGCACCGGCAGCCGGGCTGCGCTCACCTCGGGGACCAGGTCGCTGCCCGCGGTCGTGGTGGTCAGCGCCAGCACCGCGTCCACGCCCGGGTCGGCGCCGACGAGCTCCAGGCACTGGCGGAAGTGGCTGGGCGTAACTAGCACGGTGGTATCGACCGGCCCGGCCACCAGGGCCTCGCGGCCGAGCATGTCCCGCAGCGCCCGCTGGGTGTCCCCGGCCAGGGCGGCGACCTCCAGGTCGGCATCGCCGCACGCGTCCGCGGCGAGCACTGCGGCGCCGCGGGTGTTGGACACCACGCCGACCCGGCCTCCGGCGGGCACCGGCTGCGCGGCCAGCAGCGCCGTGGTGTCCAGTAGCTCGCCGAGGTTAGCGGCGGCGATCAGGCCCGCCTGCTGGCACAGCGCCTGCCTGGTGATCAGCGGGGTAGCCGGCTTGGCGGCGCGTGCTCCGGCCAGCAGGCTGCCCGTCGCGGATCGGCCCACGGCCACGGTGAGCACCGGCATGGTGCGGCTGACGCGGCGGGCGGTCCGCGCGAACTTGGCCGGGTTCCCGATCGACTCCAGGTACAGCAGGCCCAGCTTTGTCACCTCGTCGGATTCCCACCACTGCAGCATGTCGGTACCGGACACATCGTCTTTGTCGCCGAAGGAGACCAGCGAGGAGATTCCCACGCCCAGCCGGGACAGGTGCTCCACCAGCACGAAGCCGGTGCCGCCGGTGGACTGGAAGGCCAGGCCCGCTGTTCCCGCCGCAGGATGGCGGGCCGCGAACGTGGCGTCCAGGCCGATGCCGGGGTTGGCCACGCCGAAGCTGGCCGGGCCGACCATCCGCATGCCGTGGTGGCGGCAGATGCCGAATAGCTCGGCGCGGGCCGGGCCGCTGAGTCCGGCCGCGATCACCACCAGGGCCCGGACGCCCCGCCGCCCGCAATCCTCGGCGACGCCGAGCACGGCTGGCGCCGGGACGGCGATGACCGCCAGGTCGGTCCGTTCGGGCAGCGCCGCCGCCGACGGCAGGCAGCGGATGCCGTCCAGCTCGGCCGCGTGCGGGTTGACCGGGTAAACCGGGCCTGCGAAGCCGCTGGTGATGATGTTGTGCAGGATGACCCGCCCGACCGAGCCGGGGCGGCGGCTGGCGCCGATGACGGCGACCGAGGCCGGGGCCAGCATGGGCCGCATGCTCGCCACGTCGGCCGACCGCTCCCGGACGGCGACCGTATCGCGGTAGGTGCCGAGGGTGGCGTCCGCCTCGTCTGCGGGCAGCGGGAACGTCAGTTCATATACGCCATCCACCAGGGAGCGCTGCACCTGCAGCCCGGCATCGGCGAACACCCGCAGCATGGCCACGTTCTCGCTCAGCGTCTCCGCGGTGAAGGCGCGGAACTCCAGGCCGCGGGCCAGCGAGACCAGGTGCTCTAGCAGCAGCATGCCGACGCCGCGGTTGTGCCGGTCATCGGCGACCGTGAAGGCGACCTCCGCGGACCGGGATCCGGCGCCGGCCTGCTCGTAGCTGCCGCAGCCGACTAGCTGACCGTCCTGCACGGCCAGCAGCGCGGCGTGGTCCGGACCGGGCTCGCGGCATATCCGGCGCGCCTCGCGCTCGGCCGCCACCGGGCTCATGCTGAAGAAGCGCAGGTACAGATTGTCCGGGGACATCTTGGCGTGCATGTCCCGCACCACGTCGAAGTCCCCGGTCCGCGCGGCCCGGATCTCGATCGTGCTGCCGTCGCTCAGCAGAGCGTAAGCGCTGTCCTCCGCGGGTCTGTTCAAGCTGCCCTCCCGGGGCCTACCGCCGGGCTCGCGGCGCCGCGGCCCCGCCCGCATTATCGGTCACGGCGGCACCAAGCGCGCTCCGGCTGCTAACCAGATTTTCGCACGCAGGTTGCCGGGCCGGAAACAACCGGCGAATGCGGCCCGCTGACCTCTGGCCCGCGGACGTGGCGGCGAGGAGGATGAAATGAGTGATTTGGCTCCGGGAAGCGCAAAACATCCTGATCATGGAGGACTCCGATGACCTCGCTGCCTGAAGCTCCCGGCCCGCCGCTGCCGAAGGCCCCCACCGGTGTCGCGGGACTGGATGAGATCACCCGGGGCGGGCTGCCCAAGGGCAGGTCCACGCTGCTGACGGGCGGCACCGGGTGCGGCAAGACGCTGCTGGGACTGCAGTTCCTGGTCGCGGGCGCCCGGGAGTACGGCGAGCCGGGCGTGCTGATTACCTTCGAGGAGTCAGCCGAGAAGGTCACTGCGAACTTCGCCTCGCTGGGCTTCGACCTGGACGGGCTGCTGCGGGACGGGCTCCTGGTCATCTATGCGTTCCGGGCCGAGCCGACGGAGGTAGTGGGGACGGGGGAGTTCGACTTCGAACCGCTGCTGCTGCTGCTGGACGAGGCGATCAAGCGCATCGGGGCCAGACGGGTCGTGCTCGATAGCATCGAGTCGCTGTTCGGCATGTTCAGCGCGCAGGCGATCGTGCGGGCTGAGCTGGGCCGGCTGTTCGGCTGGCTGGAGGACCGGGCCGTTACCGCGATCGTGACCGGCGAGCGCGGCGATAATGGCTCGCTGAGCCGGCACGGGATCGAGGAGTTCGTGAGCGACTGCGTGATCGCTCTGGATCACCGGGTGCACGAGGGGGTCGCCACCCGGCGGCTGCAGGTGGTCAAGTACCGCGGGTCGGCACACGAGACCAACGAGTACCCGTTCATAATCTCGGCCGGCGGGTTTTCCGTGTGGCCGGTCACGGCGGTCTCGCTCGACTACGGCGCGTCCGAGGAGCGGGTGTCCACCGGCGTGCCCCGGCTGGACTACATGCTGTCCGGCGGCCTGTTCCGGGGGTCGACCGTCCTGGTCAGCGGGTCGGCGGGCACCGGCAAGACCACACTGGGCGCGCAACTGATCGACGCGGCGTGCGCGCGGGGCGAGCGGGCCCTGCTGGTCCTTTACGAGGAATCCACCGACGAGGTGATCCGCAACATGCGCTCGGTCGGCCTGAACCTGCGGCGCTGGGCCGAGGCTGGCCCGCTGCGGATCTGGGCGGTCCGGCCGACCGAGTTCGGCCTGGAGAGCCACCTGGCGGCCGTGTCTGAGCTGCTCGCGGAGCACGCGCCCGCGGTCGCGGTCATGGACGGGATCGCCAGCCTCCTCAGCGGGCCGGGCCGCGGCGAGGTAGCCTCGATGCTGGCCCGCAAGTTCCACCTGTTCAAGTCCCGGGGGATCACTGCGATGGCCACCATCCTGACCGAGGACGATATCGAGTCCGCGATAGGCGTGAGTTCGCGGGCCGACACCTGGCTGCTGCTGCGCAATATCGAGTCCGACGGCGAGCGCAACCGGCTGCTGTTCGTGCTCAAGCAACGCGGCAGCGCCAATTCCAACCAGGTCCGGGAGTTCGTGCTCACCGATCATGGCGTCGAGCTTGTCGACGTGTACGTGGGCCCCGCCGGGGTGCTGACCGGCTCCGCCCGGCTCGCCCAGGAAACCCGCGAGCGCGATGCCGGGCTGCAGCAGCAGGAGGATCAGCAGCGCCGCACCCGGGAGTTGCGGCGGGGCATCGCGCGTGGACAGGCGCAGCTCGCCGCGCTGCAAGACGAACTCGCTGCGCAGCAGGCCGAGCTGGGCAGGATAGCGGGCCGCGAGCAACACCGGGCCGCCGATGGCCAGGCGGCCCGGCTGGCCATGGCCGCTCAGCGCCGGGCAGATCCAGCTGGCCGCGATGACGAAGCGCCGCGATGACCCCGCCGCATGACGCTGGTGGCAGCACCAATGATGCAGCCCGGCCGGCGGCATATGCCGAGGAGACCTGGACGCTGCGGCTCTACGTGACCGGGCACTCGCCCAGCTGCGTCCGCGCGCTCGCCAACCTCCAGCGCGCCTGCACGCACTGGCTGCCGGGTCGGCACCAGATCGAGGTCGTGGACCTGCTTGAGAATCCGCGCCTGGCGGCCGACGACCAGATCGTGGCCGTGCCGACGCTGGTCAGGACGCACCCGCCGCCCGTCCGCAAGATCGTCGGCGATCTCTCCGACACCGAGCGCCTGCTATTCGGCATCCAGCTGCTGCCAGGCGACGCCGCGCCAACGTAACGCTATTGGTGCCCGCTGCTGGAGCAGCTGGCCCGGCGCCCGGCGTGCGGCCCGAGCCATCGTCGGGCGGGGTGGCGGCCGCAACCCCGCCCCGCCAGCCATTGCAGCCGCCGCCCCCGGACCTTCTCGCGACGACCCAGCAGCTGCCTTCATGTGTGCCCGCGCGGAGTTAGCGGCAAGGACCAACGCCCGGGCAATGCGGCCCAAACCATTGCCGGCTACCCGCGCAGCGGCGGGTAGCCGCCGCGGAAGCGGATCAGCGGCTGGCCGCCGGGCGCGACGTACGGCACCGCGGTGACGCCGGCGATGACCAGCAGGTGGTCCCCGGCCGGAACCCGCTGGCCGGCCGCGCACTCGATCGCGGCCAGCCCGCCGTCCGGGATCAGCGCGCCGGACCGCTCGCCGCGCCGGTGCGGCACGCCGTCCAGCATCAGCCGGGCGCCGGGCCGGCCGCCGCGAACCGGCCGGCCAGCATCCGCTGGCCGGCCGCCAGCAGGGTCACCGCGAACTGGTCCACCCGGCCGAGCAGTTCCGCCGGGTAGGAACCGGCCATCAGCGAGACGAGCACCAGCGGCGGGTCGAGCGAGACCGGGCAGAACGCGCTCACGGTCGTGCCGACGTCATCCCGCCCGTCGGCCACGGTGACCAGCGTGACGCCCGATGCGAACGCGCCGAGCACCTCGTCGAGCCGGGCCGCGGACTTGCCGGGAGCCATCCGTTCTATCACTCAAAAGTCCAGCTGCCGGGCAGCACCAGCGGGCCGTGCGGGGTGAAGCCGGCCCGCGCGGCAAGCTGCCACACCGGCCCCCAGCTCTCCGCCAGCAGCCCCGCGCCGAGCCCGGCGGCCAGCCCGGCCCGGGCGGCCGGGCGGCTGTCGCTGGAGGCCGGCCCGCGGAGCCGGTCCAGCGGCCGCACCCGCGGGTAGATCCGCAGCGGCGCGGCGGCCGGCAGGCCGGCCTTGCCGCGGGCCAGCTCGGCGGCCCGCTGCAGCCCGCCGAGCTCGTCCACCAGGCCGTTCGCCAGCGCGTCCGCGCCGGTCCAGACCCGGCCCCTGGCCAGCTCGTGCACCCGGTCGGCGGCCAGCTTGCGGCCGGCCGCCACCTTGCCGGTGAAGTCGGCGTAGATGTGATCGAGCCACGAGTTGACCAGGGCCCACTCGTCCTCGCTGAACGGCCGGCTGGTGGTGAACATCGCCGAGTGGGCGCCTTCGGCGACCGAGTCGGTGGTCACCCCGGCCCGGCCGAGCAGGCCGGCCAGCACCGGCTTGCCGGACAGCACCCCGATCGAGCCGGTCACCGTGCCAGGCTGCGCCACGATCGCGTCGGCGGCCATCGAGATGAAGTAGCCGCCGGACGCCGCGACGTCGCCCATCGACACCACCACCGGCTTGCCGGCCTCGCGGGCCCGCACCACCTCGCGCCAGATCGTGTCGGAGGCCACGTAGGAGCCGCCCGGGCTGTTCACCCGCAGCACGATCGCGCGGGCCCGGTTATCCCCGGCGGCGGCGCGCAGCGCGGCGGCGATCGTGTCCGAGCCCATCTGGCCGCTGCCTTGAAGCGGCCCGCGCCCGCTGCGCCCGCGCCTGATCGGGCCGATCGCGTAGATCAGCGCGACCGCCTCCGGCCGCGGCGCCGGCAGCCGCCGGGCCCGCTCGGCGAGCGCGTGCGAGCGCCGGTACCGGCTGACGTACAGCAGGATCGCGTCCTCCCCGGCCTGCTTCCTGACGTGGGCGAAGACCTCGTCCCGGTAGCCGAGCGCGTCCACCAGGCCCGCCTCCAGCGCCTGGGCGGCCAGGAACGGGCCCTGGTCGACCAGCGCCCTGGCCTGGGCGGGCTCGATCTTGCGGCGGTCCGCGATCGCGTTGGTCAGCTGCCCGACGACGGACGCGGCCAGCCGCCCGGTGGCCTCCCTGGCGGGCTCGGTGAAGCCGGGCTCGGTGAACTGGTCGGCCGCGTTCTTGTACTCGTGCCGCTTGCCAACCTGGAATTCCACCCCGATCCGGTCCAGCGTGCCGCGGTAGAACCGGCGCTCGACCGCGATCCCGGTCAGCCCGAGATCGCCGGACGGCTGCAGGTAGATGGTGTCGAACGCGGTGGCCAGGTAGTACGGCACGTTGCCGGCCGAGAACTCGCCGAAGGTCTCCGCCCAGGCGACCGTCAGCTTGCCCGCCGCGCGGAACTCCCCGATCGCGGCCCGCAGCTCCTGCACCATGGCCAGGCCGATGTTCCGGCCGCCGACCTTGCCGACGAGCGCCTTGACCCGGCCGTCGCCGCGGGCCCGGCGCAGGCCATCGATCACGTCGGCGAGCAGCAGCCGGCGGCGCGCCAGCACCGCGGCTGACAGCGGGTCGGCCGGGCGCTCCTCGAGGAGACCGTCAGAAAGATCAAGTTCCAGGATGAACGGGGCATTGCGGCGCCGGCGCAGCCTGGCCACCTGATCAGAAATCATCGACTCAGCCATGCGGCCAGCTTAGGGCCGGCCCGTCCCGGCCAGCGCGGTCCCGGCGGGCAACGTGATGGATGTGGCACCGGGCCAGTCAGGCGGGATATTTCCGACTTCCAACTAGCCAGGACTACTCCGGCAGGGTGTATATGCCCTTCCCCCGTATCGTCCGCACCAGGCCCTCGTCCTTCAGCACCCGGACGGCCTTTTCCGCCGTGCCCTGCGCCACGCCGTAGCGCTGCACCAGCCTCTTGACGGCCGGCAGCGGGCGGTCAGGACCTATCTCGCCAGACTCGATCATGGCGCGCAGGATGGCTGCAAGCTGGAGGTACACCGGCATCCCGGACTCATGATCAACTGTCACATGATCACGCTAAGACACCTCCGAGGACCCGTCATCACTCGGGGTGACGTATGGATTAACTATACGTCCGTGTGCGTTACCATGTGGAGCATGCTGGACAAGGCCGACCAGACCACGCTGAACGCGCTGCGCTGGCACTGGGAGAAGTTCTACGCGGTCAACTGCGACGGCAGCGCCTGGACGGCCATCCCGGCCGCCGCGCCGGAGACCGTGCTGACCGCGAGCAGCGCCACGGAGTTACGGACGGCCATGCAGAACGACTACGCCGCCCGCGCGATGAGAGCGGGGGCTACCGCCGCTCGCTGGGCTGGCTTCATCGACAGCGGTTAAGTTCTGTCCGGCGCTGGCCGGACATATCCTAACCAGTAAAATTCTCCACCCGGTGAATTGATACAGCTGGGGGTGGTGTTGCGGTAGATGCGCTGTCGGCTCACCCAAGGCGGCCACGGCCCGGACTACCAGCCGGGTGCCGGGCTGCCGGGGTCGGCCGGGGCCGGCCGGGCGCGGGTCGGCTATCGTCGGCCGCGATGGCTGATCGGGACGGTGATGGCTGGGTCAGGTGCGCCCAGGGGCACCGGCACTGGGGGCGGTTCGGCGCGGCCGGGCTGCTCGCCTACGTGCCCGGAAACGACGGCGCGGTCACCGTGCTGCTGCAGCGCCGGGGCTGGTGGGGTCATCATCCGGGCACC
This sequence comes from uncultured Actinomycetes bacterium, assembly GCA_963786975.1. Classification (GTDB taxonomy): domain Bacteria; phylum Actinomycetota; class Actinomycetes; order Streptosporangiales; family Streptosporangiaceae; genus Palsa-506. Next base: position 213,543 of record CAWBBE010000005.1, read on the forward strand.
TGGGGACTGCCGGGCGGGGCCCGGGACAGCCACGAGTCGGCGGTTGCCGCCGCGCTGCGCGAGGCCGCCGAGGAATGCGCTCTGCCCGCTGACCAGGTAGCCGTGACCGGCATCTTCCGCGACGATCACGGCGGCTGGGCGTACCAGTCGGTGCTGGCCGAGGCCGCGGAGCCATTCCCGGTGCGGGCCGTGAGCGCGGAGACCGCCGACGTCGGCTGGCTGCCTGGTGACGAGGTCGGGCAGCCGGGACTGCATCCCGGGTTCGCCGCGCAATGGCCGGTGCTGCGCGCGGCGCTCTTCCCGCTGACGGTCATCGTGGACGTGGCGAACGTGATGGGCTCGCGAGCCGACGGCTGGTGGCGGGACCGGCCGGGCGCCGCCGCCCGGCTGCACGGCGAGCTGGCCGCGCTGGCCGGCCGCGGTGTCACCGGGCTGCCTGACTCGATGGCGGCGCCGGCCCTGGAACGCTGGTTCCCGCGATTCGTGCTGGTCCTGGAAGGCGCGGCGCGGGCCGCGCTGGCCACGCTGCCCGTCGCCCGCGGAATCAGCGCGGTCGCGGCCGCGGGATCGGGTGACGACCTGATCGCCGACTTCGCGGCCAGGCCCGGCGGCCGGCGCCTGGTCGTGACCGCGGACCGGGAACTGCGCTCCCGGTGCCTCGCCGCCGGGGCGTCGGTCACCGGCCCGCGCTGGCTGCTCGGGCTGCTCTGACCGGTGCCGCGCCGGCCGCGGTGTAGCGTCGGCAGGATGCCCGCCAGGCCCGACAGCAGCAGCGCCGCGGCCGGCCGCGGCTCGTTCCCGGTCGGGGCGTCCGCGACGATCGCCGAGCTGGCCGGCGACCCGCATCCGCTGCTGCGGCGGCTGCGCGAGCGCGAGCCGGTTTCCTGGCTGCCGGCCCTCGGCGGCTGGCTGGTCACCCGGCATGATCTTGCGCTGCGGGTGATGCGGGACAGTGCGACGTTCACCGTCGACGACCCGCGGTTCTCGACCGCCCGGGTGGTCGGGCCGTCGATGCTCTCGCTGGACGGCGCGGCGCACCGCCGCCACCGCGACCCGTTCAGCCAGGCGTTCCGTGGCGCGGAAGCCAGCGCCCGGCTCGCTGAGCTGGCTGCCGCCGGGGCCGCCCGGCTGGTGGCCGGGCTGAGGCCGGCCGGCCGGGCCGAGCTGCGCCGCGGGCTGGCCGGCCCGCTGGCGGTGGCCGTGGTCGCCGAGCTGCTCGGCCTGGCCGAGACCGATCCCGCCGTGATCTTGTCCTGGTACGACGCCATCGTGGCCGCGGTGACCGCCCTGTCCGGCGACTCCGGCCGGGGCACCGGGACAGCCGCCCGGCCCGGCCGCCGCGCGGCCGGCCCGGGTTCCGCAGCCGGCCCCCCGTCTGCAGCCGGCGCCGGGCCCGCAGCCGGCGCCGGGCCCGCAGCCGGTGCCGGGCCCGCAGACGCCGCTTACCGGGCAGGCCAGGCGGCGTTCGGCGAGCTGCGAGCCAGCATCGAGGAGGTGATCGGCCGCGGCGGCACATCGCTGATCGCCGCCGCGGCCGGAACCGGCGGCCTGACCGCGGGCGAGGTGGTGTCGAACGCCGCGGTGCTGATGTTCGGCGGGATCGAGACCACCGAGGGCATGATCTGCAACGCGATCCTGCACCTGCTCAGCCACCCCGGCCCGCTCAGCGCGGTCACCGCCGACCCGGATCTGCTGGCCGCCGCGGTCGAGGAATCACTCCGGCTGGAGCCGTCAGCCGCCGTGATCGATCGCTACGCCACCGCCGACGCGCTGCTCGGCGCGGCCCGGGTGCGGCGCGGCGACCTGGTCATCGTCTCGATCGCGGCCGCGAACCGCGATCCGGCGGTGTTCGCCGGGCCGGACCGGTTCGACATCAGGCGGCGCAACGCGCGGCAGAATTTCGGCTTCGCCCGCGGCGCGCATTTCTGCCCCGGCGCCGAGCTGGCCAGGCTGGAGACGCAGTCCGCGATCAGCGCGCTGCTCAGCGGGCTGCCGGGGATCCGGCTGGATGCCAGCCAGCCATCCGCGCCGCGCGGGCTCGTCTTCCGCAAGCCGCCGTCGCTGCACGCCTGCTGGGCGCCGTAACCCCGGCGCCGGCCCGGCTCCGGCCGCGTTCCGGCCGGGCCGGGGCCGGCGACGGCCGGCCGCCGCGCGCCGGGGCGTCGCGCTCGCGGCCTCAGGCCACCTGCACGGACCGCTTCGCCAGGCCGAGCCAGTACCCGGTGATGGTGGTAACCGGCGGCGCGGCGTCGCCGGCCGCGCCGAGCGTCACGAACAGCGGCGCGAAATGCTCCGTGGTCGGATGCGCATACCGGGCCCCCGGCGCGCGCCGGAACGCGGCCAGCGCGTCGACGTCACCGTGATCCAGCGCCTCGCCGGCCCACTGGTCGAACTCCGTGGACCAGCCGGGCGGCGCCGCGTCGAAGCGGAATTCCCGCAGGAACGGCAGCCCGTGGGTGAGGAACCCGCTGCCGATGATCAGCACCCCCTCGTCCCGCAGCGGCCGGAGCCTCGCGCCGATGCTGATCAGCCGCGCTGGGTCCAGGGTCGGCATCGAGATCTGCAGCACCGGGATGTCCGCGTCCGGGTACATGACGGTGAGCGGCACGTAGGCGCCGTGATCGAGTCCCCGGTCCGGCTGCTCGGCGACCGGCTCGAATCCCGCCAGCAGGCCGCGGATCCCAGCGGCCAGGCCCGGGCTGCCGGGAGCCGGGTACTCGGCGTGGTAGTAGCGCTCGGGAAAGCCGCCGAAGTCGTAGACGAGCGGCACGCCGTCCCTGGTCGCGCCGATCGTCAGCGGCGCGGACTCCCAGTGCGCCGACACCATCAAGATGGCCCGCGGCCGCGGCAGCGCGCCGGCCCAGCCTTCCAGCTGCGTCACCCACAGCGGGTCGTCCACCAGCGGCGGCGCGCCGTGGCCCAGGTAGATCGCCGGCATCCGGCCCGGCACGACGGCGGCTGCCGAGTGCGCCGCGACCTGCTCGCCCGCGCCGGGCGGCACCCGCTCATGCTCCGGCGCCTGCGCGTCGAGTTCCTCGTCCATAGCCTTCCCCTTACCCGCAATGCGGGCGCGCCGACCGCCCGGTGCCGTCCGCCGCGGTCAGGATTCGGGCGCCAGCCACAGCGCGCCTAGCGGGGGAACGGCCAGCACGACGGACGCCGGCCGGCCATGCCACGGCATTTCGACGGCCTCGACCGTGCCGAGGTTGCCGACGCCGCTGCCGCCGTAGACTTCCGCATCGGTGTTGATCACCTCGCGCCACCGCCCGGCCCTGGGCAGCCCGATCCGGTAGCTGAGGTGCGGGTCCCCGGAGAAGTTGGCCACGCAGGCGATCACCCGGGCCGGCCGCCGGATCCGCCAGGTCTGGTCCCGGGCCCGTCGCCCGGCCCGGCTGCGGTCCCGCTGTCACGCCGGGCGGCGCCGGAGTACCGCAGGAACGACACCACGTTGCCGGCGTAGTCATTCGCGTCGATCCAGCCGAATCCAGTCGGCGAGAAGTCGTCGGCCCAGAGCGCGGGCTCGGCGCGGTAGACCCCGTTCAAATCCGTCACCAGTCGCTGCAAGCCAGTCTCGCGCGGACCGTTCAGCGCCTCCCAGTCCAGGCCGTCTTGCTCGGACCACTCGGCCGCCTGGCCGAACTCCGAGCCCATGAACAGCAGTTGCTTACCCGGGTGCGCCCACATGTAGGCCAGCAGGGCGCGCAGCCCGGCGAACTTCCGCCAGGCGTCCCCCGGCATCTTGCCGAGCAGCGAGCCCTTGCCGTGCACGACTTCGTCGTGCGACAGCGGCAGCACGAAGTTCTCGGTGTACGCGTACATCATCGAGAACGTCAGCTCGTTGTGGTGATAGTGCCGGAACACCGGGTCGTGCTGCAGGTAGGCCAGCGTGTCGTGCATCCAGCCGAGGTTCCATTTCAGCCCGAACCCGAGCCCGCCCAGGTGCGCCGGCCGGGTCACCCCCGGCCATGCGGTGGACTCCTCCGCGATCATCATGATGCCGGGATGGCGCCGGTAGCAGGTCGCGTTTACCTCGCGGAGCAGCGCGACGGCGTCCAGGTTCTCCCGGCCGCCGAGCGCGTTCGGGTACCACTCGCCGTCGTTCCGCGAGTAATCCAGGTAAAGCATGGAGGCGACGGCGTCCACCCGCAGGCCGTCGATGTGGAACTCCTCCAGCCAGTACAGGGCGTTGGCGACCAGGAAGTTGCGCACCTCGGACCGGCCGTAGTCAAAGATCAGCGTGCCCCAGTCCGGGTGCTCGCCGCGGCGCGGGTCGGCATGCTCGTACAGCGGCGTACCGTCGAACCTGGCCAGTGCCCAGGTATCGCGCGGGAAATGCGCGGGCACCCAGTCGACCAGCACGCCGATGCCGGCCTGGTGCAGCCGGTCCACCAGCAGCCGGAACTCATCCGGCGTGCCGAACCGGGCGGACGGCGCGTAATAAGACGTCACCTGGTAGCCCCAGGACCCGCCGTACGGGTGCTCGGCCACCGGCAGGAACTCCACGTGCGTGAAACCGAGATCGGTGACATAGCGCGTGAGCTGCTCGGCCAGCTCGGCATAGGACAGCCCGGGGCGCCACGAGCCGAGGTGCACCTCGTACACGCTCATCGGCTGAGCCAGCGGGTTCCGCGCATCCCGGGCGGCCAGCCAGTCACTGTCGCCCCAGCGGTACCGCGACCGGCACACCACCGATGCGGTGTCCGGCGGCCGCTGCGCGCATTGCGCCATCGGGTCGGCCTTGCGGTGCCAGCTGCCGTCCGGCCCGCACAGGTCGAACTTGTACCTGGTGCCCTCGCCGGCCCCGGGCACGAACAGCTCCCATATGCCCGAGCCGCCGAGCGACCGCATCGGGTACGCGTGCCCGTCCCAGAAGTTGAAATCCCCGATCACCCGCACGCCGCGTGCGTTCGGCGCCCACACGGCGAACGAGGTGCCAGTGACCGGACCAAAGGCTTCCTGGAACGGATTGACCCCGCTGACTCCGGTCGCGCTGGCCGCCGCGGCCGGCGGCGGCGCGAGCGGCGCGGCCGGGGGCGGCGCAGCCTGGGGCGGCGCGGCCTGGGGCGGCGCCGCCGACCGGCTGGCCGCGTCGGGGAACTGGCGGATGTGCGCGCCGAGCACCCGCCAGAGTTCCTCATGCCGGCCCTCGCGGATGAGATACAGGTCCATCTCGCCGAGCGTGGGCAGGTGCCGGTACGGGTCGTCGACCAGGATCTCGCCGGCCGGGTCAGCCGCCTGGGCGGCCGCGCCGTCCGGCCCGGCGGTGGCCCCGCCCGGCCCGGCGTCCGCCTGGTCGGCCGCGCCGTCCAGCCCGGCGGTGGCCCCGCCCGGCCCGGTGTCCGCCTGGCCGCCCCCGGCGGCCGGGTACGTCACGGCCAGCCGGTAGTCGGGGATCTCGGTGACCGGCAGCGTGGTGGCGAAGACGCCCTGGCGCAGGTGCCCGGCGGGAAACCGGCGGCCGTCGGCGAGCACCACGGTCACCGAGGTGGCCAGCGGCCGCAGCGCGCGGATGGCGACGCCGCCGGCCACCGGGTGCGCGCCGAGGATCGAATGCGGGTCGTGGTGCAGGCCGGCCACCAGCCGGTCGATCTCGCCGGTGCTGACCCCGGTATCGCTGTCGGGCTTGGTCGCCATCGCTACATGCCCGCGATCGCGCCGAGCGGGATGGGCAGCCATGAGGGCCGGTGCCTGGCCTCGTAGGTCACTTCGTACACCGCCTTGTCAAGCATCAGGGCGCGCAGCAGCACGCCCTCGGCCCGCGGGTCCGTCCCGCTGACCTCCGCGTACCCTGCGCAGAACGCGGCGGAGTTCCTGACTACCCAGTCTCTGGCCGACGCGGACAGGCGCGCCTCATCGGGGTGGCCGATCAGCTGATGCCGCGCCGCGTAGTCGAACGACCGCAGCATGCCGGCCACGTCCCGCAGCGCCGGAGAGCGGGATCGGCGCCGTTCCAGCGGGGCGGCTGGCTCGCCCTCGAAGTCCAGCGCCACCCAGCCGGTCTGGGTCCGCATCACCTGGCCGAGATGGTAGTCGCCGTGTACCCGCTGTACCAGCAGCCGCCGGCCCAGGCTGGCCAGCTGCGCATAGGCGCCCTCGACCGGCCCGGCCAGCCGGGCTAGCTCGGGCACCTCGGTGCAGGCCTCCTTGAGCTTGCTGGTCATCTGCGCGGCGAGATCGGCGACCGCGCCGGGCTCCAGCAGGCTGGTGCCGAAGGCAGTGGCCAGGTCGGCATGCACGCTGGCGGTGGCGGCGCCGAGGCGGTGTGCCTCGCCGGCGAAGTCGCCGCCCGCGTCGGCCGCCCGGACGGCCTCGTCGGCGGCGTACAGGTCCCGCAGGCTGGTCTCGGCGAGCGACCAGCCGTCGCAGGCACCGCGCAGGTACTCGGACAAGATGGCCAGCAGCGCGGGCTCGCCGCCGTTCAGGCTGGCCTCGATCCAGCCGAACGGGCGGGCCACGTGCTCCGAACCGAGCCCGGCCAGCGCGTGCGCCACCTCGAGATCCGGGTTCTGGCCGGGGAATACCCGGCGGAACACCTTGAGGATGGCGGACTCGCCGAAGATCAGGCTGGTGTTGCTCTGCTCCGCGGACAGCACCAGGCTGCGCGCGGTGTTGTCGATCGGCGCGCCCGGCTCGCGGACGAACCGCAGCGGGCCGCGTGACCCGCCCGGCCGCGATGCCGTCCAGCAGCACGGGGGTCAGCTCCGGGTCGTGCAGCGCGTCGTAGGCCGTCCGGCCGCGCCCGTCCGGCCCGATGACCGCGTGCTCCAGTTGTTGCGGTATCCGTGCGCGGACGCCTGCGAGAACCTGGTACCTGACCGTCTCACCGCCGCTGGCCACGCTGAGGATCAGGTGTCGTAGCTCGGGGTCGCCGGTGGCCAGCGGGATGTCAGCGATGATCGCCAGATTGGCGGCAGCGGTGCCGCTGCCGCCGGGATACCAGCGCTGGGCCGGCAGCCAGGTGGCGAGTGAGCGCTCCAGGGTAATGATTGCGGGCATGTGTCCCTTCCCGTCGGCTGTAAACCACCGTACGGGGCGGCGCGCCCGGTGTGCGGCTATGGGGGGGAGATAGCGCGTCGCGGCTTAATCGCCGCTGGCGGACGCCCCGGCCGGCGCCGCCCGGGCCGTCCGGGCTGTCCGGGCCGGTCAGCCGATCCGGGCCCGCCACGCTGCCTGTGCCTGTGCCTGTGCCGCTGCCCGCGGCCGCCGGGCTGCCGTGGCCGGCCCGGCCGCCTGCCCGCAGTACACCGCCGGGTGGGCGCGGGCCGCTGCCCGGAACGAGGATAGCGCTGCCGCGCTGGCCGATGACTGGCCGACCACGAGCATGCCGGTCATGAAGGGATGGATCTTGCAGAAGAACGGGTACCCGCCCGGCTGCTTCGGCGCGGTGAAGAACGTGACGTGGCCGGGCCCGACATCGCCGGTGCTGAAGGCGCTGGCGAATTTGGCCGCCGGGCCGGCCGACAGGGTATGCGTGACCGAATCGGAGTTCTTCACCTCGATCCGCTGGCCCGGGTTCACCTTCGGGGTGGCCGGGGAGAACTTGAAGTTCTTGATGATGATCGTGAGCACGGCGCCGGATCCGGGCGGCGGCGTCTGGCTGGCAGCAGGGGTCCCGGTACTGCCGCCGGCGCTGGCCACCGCGACGCCGAGCACGATCAGGGCCACGGCGGCCAGCCCGGCCACGGCCCGGACGGCCGTCGTCCGCTGCGCCGGGCCGAGTGCCTGCAGCCGCCCGGGCAGGGCGCGAATGCCCGGGCGTCCTTCGTGCCCGGCCTGCCCGGTGGCCGCTGCGGCCGGCCCGGGCGCGGCGCCCGGTGCCGCGCCGGGGGAGAGGGCCAGCAGGCCCAGCACGGCGAACGCCGCTACCTCGAGCACGCCCGCCACAATGCCGGCCGTCGTGCGGACCTCGGTGAAGTTGAAAAGGCCGATCGTCACTGAGAGCAGGTAGCCGGCCAGCGTCGAGATGGCGAACCCGGCGCCGGCCGCGGCGACCAGCGGGCTGCGGATCGCCAGCACCGCCGCGGCCAGCGCGAATGCCGCGATGACCTGCAGCAGGAACAGCCAGCCGATGGTCGGGATATGCCGGTAGCCGGTCAGGTAGAGATCCAGGTGGATCGCGCCTGTCGCGATGAGCAGCGCTGCGCCGGCCAGTCGCAGGCCGAGCTGCTGCCGCGGGCCGCTCAGCCCGGGACTTGTCCGCATGTCCATCTGCACGCCCCCGTCAGCGAATCGGTTCAATGCGGTCTGGCACCGGCGGCAGCTGGAACCAGTAGAAGCCGTGCCCGGGCAGCGTCAGCAGATAGCTGAAGTCCCCGATCGGCGGGAACGTGACGCCGCCCATGCACTCGACCGGGGTGACTCCCTTGAACCGCCGCAGGTCCAGCTCCACCGGCTGGGGGAACCTGGACAGGTTGTTCACGCACAGGATCTGGTCGGCGCCCTCGGTGCCCGCGCCCGGCTCCGTGTACTCGCGCACGAAGGCGAGCACGCTGGGGTTGGACGAGCCGAGTTCCTCGTACCTGCCGAGGCCGAAGACCGGGTGCCGCTTCCTGATCTCGATCATGCGCCTGGTCCAGTGCAGCAGCGAGCCGGAGTTCTTCTGCTGCGCCTCCACGTTGAGCGCCTGGAAGCCGTAGTTCGGGTCCATCAGCAGCGGCAGGTAGAGCCGGGCCGGATCGCAGCCGGAGAATCCGGCGTTCCGGTCCGGTGTCCACTGCATCGGGGTGCGCACGCCGTCCCGGTCGCCGAGCCAGATGTTGTCGCCCATCCCGATCTCGTCGCCGTAGTAGAGCACCGGCGATCCGGGCAGCGACAACAGCAGCGCGGTGAACAGCTGCAGCTGGTCGCGGTTGTTGTCGAGCAGTGGCGCGAGCCGGCGCCGGATGCCGATGTTCGCCTTCATCCGGGGGTCCTTGGCGTACTCGGCGTACATGTAGTCACGCTCGTCGTCGGCGACCATCTCCAGCGTTAGCTCGTCATGGTTGCGCAGGAAGATGCCCCACTGGCAGCCCGCGGGTATCGGCGGCGTCTGGGCCAGGATCTCGGAGATCGGGTAGCGCTGCTCGCGCCGGACGGCCATGAAGATGCGCGGCATCAGCGGGAAATGGAAGGCCATGTGGCACTCGTCGCCGCCGACAGCCGGGTCGCCGAAGTACTCGACCACGTCGGCCGGCCACTGGTTCGCCTCGGCCAGCAGCACCCGGTCCGGGTAGAGACGGTCGACCTCGGCCCGGACGCGGCGCAGGTACTCGTGGGTCTCCTTGAGGTTCTCGCAGTTCGTGCCTTCCCGTTCGTACAGGTACGGCACCGCATCCAGCCGGAACCCGTCGATGCCGAGGTCCAGCCAGAACCGCAGCACCTCGATCATGGCCTCCTGCACCTGCGGGTTGTCGTAGTTCAGGTCCGGCTGGTGGGAGAAGAACCGGTGCCAGTAGTACTGGCCGCGCACCTGGTCGTAGCTCCAGTTGGAATGCTCGGTGTCCACGAAGATGACCCGCGCGTCGCGGTAGCCCTCGTCGGTGTCCGCCCACACGTAGAAGTCGCCGTACGGGCCCGCCGGGTCGCTGCGCGACGCCTGGAACCAGGGATGATCTTCGCTGGTGTGGTTCATGACCAGGTCGGCGATGACCCGGATGCCACGCTCGTGCGCGGCCTCCACCAGATCAACGAAATCCCCGATAGTGCCGAAATCAGGCAATATAGCCGTGAAGTCCGCTATATCGTATCCGCCGTCCCGTAGCGGCGATGCGTAGATGGGCAGCAGCCAGAGGCAATCGATTCCCAGCCATTGCAGATAGTCGAGCCGGGAGATGAGCCCGCGGACGTCCCCGGTGCCGTCGCCATTGGAATCGTGGTAGCCGCGCACCAGAACCTCGTAGAAAACCGCGCGCTTGTACCATTCCGGATCCCGCGGCTGGTCGAAGGAGAACGAGTCGGGAACCGGCTCGTTCAGCGCGACCGGGAATTCTGCCGTGGGTATGGGCGGCAACCCCGGGCCCACGGCCGGCGCCGGCTCAGGCTCTCTGGCCACTGCGTTCTCCTGCGCTGCTGAATCTTGACTGGTCTGTTAGCCGCCGACGGTGAAAATGTGCGCGGGCCCCACCGCCGGGTCCAGCCGTACATAGTTTGCGTGCCGCCACCGATAGGACTCGCCGGAAAGCTCATCGGTGACATTGAACTCCGCATTTGCGTCAAGGCCAAGCGCCGCCATATCGAGCCAGATAGTGGCCTCGCGTGGCTGGCGCCAGTCGGTGTTAACGACGACAAGAACGACATCCCGGCCCGGCGGCCCGCCCGCTTCCCCGCCGCCGGAGTTCTTGGAGAAACAGAGTAGCTCTGGCTGGTCGGCCGCGTGGAAGCGGAGGTTGCGGAGCTGCTGCAAGGCTGGGTGGGACTTCCTGATCATGTTGAGCTGGGTCAGGAACGGCGCGATACTCACCACCGCGGTCTGCGGATCGTCCCAGCTTCGCGGCCGGTACTGGTACTTTTCCGAGTCCAGGTACTCCTCGCTGACGCCGGGCGCGGCGGGCAGGTTCTCGCAGAGCTCGTAACCGGAGTAGACGCCCCAGGACGGGGAAAGCATCGCGGCGAGCACCGCCCGTACCCGGAATGCGGCCGGCCCGGCGTATTGCAGGTATTCGCTGAGGATGTCCGGCGTGTTGACGAAGAAGTTCGGCCGCATGTAGGCCGCCGCCGGGCCGGCCAGTTCCTGCATGTACTCGGCCAGCTCGGCGGCGGAATTGCGCCAGGTGAAGTAGGTATACGACTGGTGGAAGCCGATCTGGGCCAGCGCCCGCATCATGGCCGGCCGGGTGAACGCCTCGGCCAGGAAGAGCACGTCCGGGTCGGTCCGCGCGACCTCGGCGAGCAGCCGCTCCCAGAACGGCAGCGGCTTGGTGTGCGGGTTGTCCACCCGGAAGATCCTGATCCCGCGGCTCATCCAGTGCCGGAGCAGCCGCAGCGTTTCGGCGTAGATTCCTTCCGGGTCGTTGTCGAAGTTGAGCGGGTAGATGTCCTGGTACCGCTTAGGCGGATTCTCGGCGTAGGCGATCGTGCCGTCGGCCCGGGTGGTGAACCATTCGGGATGCGAGCGAACCCACGGATGGTCCGGTGACGCCTGCAGGGCGAAATCCATCGCGACCTCCAGGCCCAGCCCGGCAGCCCGCGCGACGAATGCGTCGAAGTCCGCCAGCGTGCCCAGGTCCGGGTGAATGGCGTCGTGGCCGCCGGCTGGCGAGCCGATGGCCCACGGCGAGCCGGGGTGGTCCGGGTCGGCGTTCAGCGTGTTGTTGGCGCCCTTGCGCGCGGTCGTCCCGATCGGATGCACCGGCGGGAGGTAGACAATGTCGAAGCCCATCGCCGCGACCGCGTCCAGCCGCCCGGCTGCGGTGCACAGCGTTCCCGGCCGCGGCTCGCCGTCCTGCGCTGGGCCGGGCCCCTCGGAACGCGGGAAGAACTCGTACCACGAGCCGTAGAGCGCCCGCTGCCGGTGCACGGTGACCGGGGTCCAGGGGGACCGGGTAATCAGGTCGCGCAGCGGGCGGGCCGCGAGGATCGCGGTGACCTCCGGGCGCAGCGCGGCAGCCAGCCGGTCCATAGCCGGGGCGCCAGAATCCCGTAGCTGTTCGGCCACTGCCGCAAGCCCGGCCCGTGCCTCTTCGGCCGCCTGCCGCCCGAGGTCCGGCCGGGAGGCCGCCGGGTCGCCCTTGCCGGATAGCCTGATGTTCTGCGCGGCGCGCTCGAACAGCAGCGCGCCCTGCGCCAGCATCAGCTCGGTATCCAGGCCCAGCGGTACCTTGATGGCCGCGTCGTGGCGCCAGCCTGCGATGGGGTCGCCCCAGGCCTCTACCCGGAAATGCCACAGCCCGGGGGACGTGACGGTGACCTCGGCGCCGTACCGGTCGGTGCCTTCGGCCAGCTCGCGCATGACAGCCAGCGGCCCGCTGTCGCCGCCGGGGCAGCGCAGCACCGCGCCCGCGCCGAGCATCTCGTGCCCTTCACGGAAAACCGTGGCGCTGACGTAGAAGGATTCTCCGCTGGCGGCCTTGGCGGGGCGCCGCCCGCAGTCAACCACCGGTTGCAGGTCAAGGATCGGAATGCGGCCTATCACCCTGCAACGCTACCCATAGCGGCGCGAGTGCAAGCGTCCTGGTTACCATCATGCCCCGGCACGCATTAAGGTCGCTGTCCGTGAGAGCGATCCGCAGGTTCACGATCCACCCCGTGCTGCCCGAGCCGCTCGCGCCGCTGCGCGAGCTGATGCTGAATCTCCGCTGGTCATGGCATTCAGACACGCTTGACCTCTTTGCCGCGATTGATCCGGAACGGTGGCAGCAGGCGGGCCAGGATCCGGTGGCCCTGCTGGCCGAGGTGCCGCAGGAGCGGCTCGCCAGCCTGGCCGCCGACCGCCGGTTCCTGCGCCGGCTCAGCGACGCCACCGACGAACTGCAGGAGTACATGTCCGGCTCGCGCTGGTACCAGACCAGCCCCCGGCTCGCCGACGCGCCGCCCGCGGTGGCCTACTTCTCGCCCGAGTACGGCATCACGGCCGCGCTGCCGCAGTACTCCGGCGGTCTCGGCATCCTCGCCGGGGATCACCTCAAGGCGAGCAGCGACCTCGGCGTGCCGCTGATCGGGGTGGGCCTGCTGTACCGGCACGGCTACTTCACCCAGTCGCTGTCCGAGCCGGGCTGGCAGTCCGAGCGCTACCCGGCCGGGGATCCGAACGGCCAGCCGCTCGCCCTGCTCCGCGACCGCCAGGGCACCCCGGTCCAGGTAACGGTCGGGCTCGCGGGCGGCGTGCTGCTCGCCGCGCAGGTCTGGCTGGCCCAGGTCGGCCGCGTCCCGCTGCTGCTGCTCGACTCCTACGTGGAGGGCAATGAGCCAGCGCTGCGCGAGGTGACCGACCGGCTGTACGGCGGCGGCAGCGATCACCGGCTCCGCCAGGAACTGCTGCTCGGGATCGGCGGCGTGCGCGCGGTCAGGCAGTTCTGCGAGATCACCGGGCACCCGCAGCCCGAGGTCTTCCATACCAACGAGGGCCATGCCGGCTTCCTCGGCCTTGAGCGCATCCGCGAGTACGTCCACCAGGGCCTGAACTTCGCCGAGGCGATGGCCATGTGCCGGGCGGGCACTGTGTTCACTACCCATACCCCGGTGTCCGCGGGCATTGACCGGTTCGCCAGGGAGATGATGGAGAGCCAGTTCGGCGGCGACCGGGAAGATCCGGCGCTGCCCTGCGCGCGGGTGCTCGAGCTTGGTGCCGAGACCTTCCCCGGCGGCGATCCCGGCGTGTTCAACATGGCCGTGATGGGAATGCGGCTGGCCCAGCGGGTCAACGGCGTGAGCAGGCTGCACGGTCAGGTCAGCAGGGAGATGTTCACTGGCCTGTGGCCTGGATTCGATTCCGCCGAGGTGCCGATCGGCTCGGTGACGAACGGCGTGCACGTGCCGACCTGGGTCGCGGCCGAGGTACTGGAACTTGACGCCGGCCAGCCCGAGGTGCGCGGGCCGGCCGAGCAGGCCATGCCGAGCCGGCCGGCGGCGCCCTAGCGGCAGAAGCGCCAGCCTGGGACCGCATCGCCGCGGCGTCGCCGCGGCGGCTCCTCCAGATCCGCCGCGTCCTGCGCGCCCGGCTGGTGGCGGAGGCCCGGCAGCGGCTGCACGCCTCCTGGCGGCAGCGCGGCGCCTCGGATGCCGAGCTGACCTGGATCGGCGACGCGCTGGACGAGGACGTGCTGACGATCGGCTTCGCCCGCCGGGTGCCGTCCTACAAGCGGCTCACGCTGATGCTGAACGACCCGGCCAGGCTGACTGCGCTGCTGCTCGATCCGGAGCAGCCGGTGCAGATCGTGATCGCCGGGAAGGCGCACCCGGCGGATGACAGCGGCAAGCTGCTCATCCAGCAAATGGTGCGGTTCACCGACGATCCCCGGGTCCGGCATCGCATCGTGTTCCTGCCGGACTACGACATGGCCCTCGGCCGGGCGCTCGTGCAAGGCTGTGACGTGTGGCTGAACAACCCGCTCCGGCCGCTTGAGGCGTGCGGTACCTCCGGCATGAAGTCGGCGCTGAACGGCGGGCTGAACCTGTCGGTGCGGGACGGCTGGTGGGATGAGTGGTACGACGGGGCGAACGGCTGGGCGATCCCGTCCGCCGACGGGCTCGCTGATCCGGCGCGGCGGGACGAGGTGGAGGCCGCCGCCCTCTATGACCTGATCAGCCAGTCGGTCGCGCCGCTGTTCTACGAGGCCGCCGACGGCGGCCCGCCGCGCCGGTGGCTGGAGATGGTCGCGCACACCCTGGGCACGCTCGGTCCGAAGGCTGAGGCGACCCGGATGGTGCGCGACTACGTCGGCCACCTGTACCTGCCGGCCGCGCGCTCGTCCCGCGCCCTGGCCGGTACCGGCCAGGGCGCAGCCGCCGGGGCGCCAGCCAGCGGCGGGGCTGCGGTCGTCGCCGCGACGGCGGCCGTGGGCGCGACGGCGGCCGTGGGCGGCGGCGCGGCGGGCGGTGCCGGGGATGGCGGCGCTGCGGGCGGCGGCGCTGCGGGCGGCGGCGCGGGTGGCGGTGCCGCGGGTGGCGGCGCGCAGCCCGACTTCAGCGGCGCCCGCGAGCTGGCCGCCTGGCAGGAGCGGATCACCAGGGAATGGCATGCGATCCGGATCGATCACGTGGAGGCGGAGGAGGGGGAACAGGCGCCCGGCGCCCGGCTGGTAGTCCGGGCCGTGGTCGCACTGGGTGAGCTGACCCCGGCGGACATCGCCGTACAGGTGGTCTACGGCCGGGCAACGGACGAGGACGAGATCGCCGATCCGCGCTATGCCGACCTCGCCGTGGAAGGGTCGGCCAGCGGCCAGCCGGTAGCCAGGTACGCCGGCGAGATAGAACTCGGTGGTCCCGGCCCGTTCGGCTATACCGTCCGGGTGCTGCCGTGGCACCGGCTGCTGGCCAGCCACGCCGAACTCGGCCTGGTGGCCTTCCCCGCGGCCCCGGCCGGAATGACCAACGGCGACCTTCGCTGACACCGCGCCCCGGCCCGGCACCCCCGGCGGCCCGGCGGCCCGGCACCGTGGCGTCCCGGCGCTGAGACGGCCCCGGCAACCCGGCGGGTGGCACCCCGGCCGCCCGGCGCTGAGACGGCCCGGCAACCCGTGCCCCCGGCAACCCCCGTGCCCCCGCCGGGCTGGCGGGCCGGGCGGGCTGGCGGCCGGACGCGGAACGCGCCCGGTGGCCGATCCGGCTCCCGTATAGGGCGCGTGGCGCGGTTCCCACTGGCGCCTGTGCCTGCCCGGACATCTCGGCCGCCCAGTAGCGCCACCCGGCCCCGGATGAACTCCCACGCACATCTACCGCAACACCACCCCCAGCCGAGTCAATTCACCGAGCGGAGAATTTTACTGGTTAAGTTCTGTCCGGCCTGGGCCGGACAGAACTTAACCGCTGTCGCCGGCCGCTCTGCAGCGGACCGCGGACCATATCGCTGACGGCCTGATGGCGGGGCTGCGATATTCGTGTGACATAGCGGGCTAGCCCGCGTCACGCCACGCCCGTAAACCTGCCGGGTGATCGTGGCGTCCTCATAACGAGGACATCAAGGGCGGGCACGGGAAATTTATCCCCGTGCCAGGTAGAACGCCTGCAAAAGCCGGGGGGGCATGACATCCTGTGATACAACGCTCTCGGTGAGTAACGCTGATGATCAGCTACTTTCTGTTACTGGCCAACTACCCCCAAGCGTGAGAGGACCAGCCTCGTGAGAACCAAGATCAAGCCGGAGAACCGCCTGCTCACCCCAGCCGAGGTTGCAGCCATGCTCCGGGTGGACCCAAAGACCGTGACGCGTTGGGCGCGGGGCGGAAAGCTGTCATCTATCCGCACGCCGGGCGGTCACCGTCGCTACAGCGAGAGCGAAGTTCGCGGCTTCCTGAACGGCTGGCAGCGGGTGTCGATGCCCCGCGCGTCGGGCGAGTGACCGGGCCGGTGCCTGCCCCGGATGACGCCGGGGCAGGCGCCGAGGCGGGCTAGGGCAGGGCCGGGCGGGGAGGTCGGCCTTTCCTGGGCGATGAGGTTCCGCGCTTTTCTCCTGGGCGGATGAGGGTTCGCGCTATTCGCCGCGGCCGGCACCACGCGCGTCAGCCCGGCCGGGCGCCCGTGCGCGTCAGCACGAGAGGCGCATGAGCCTGGCACCAGATGCTCACGCGCCGGCTGCCATGCCCCGGAACCCCGGACCCGCAACGCGCCGTTTTCGGCGTCTAAGCGCGCTGGTCGCCGGGCAACGGCATGGATGTGGCATCGAGCCAGTCAGGTGTGGCTGGACGGCACGTCCAGCTGCGCTTTCCGGTGGATGTGCGGTTGCCGGGGTTATGCGGCGGTGTGCTACCGAGGTCAGGTCCGACGCGGCGCGCTAGGTGCGGCATCGGCGCTACGGCTCTGGACCTCGGCCGCGCGGGAGCTCCGGTCGTCCTGGGCGGTCAGCGTGATGCCAAGCTGCCTGGCGATCATGACCAGCAGCTCGCGGGCCTGCTCGGTACTCATTTCCCGGACCCGGCGCAGGATCGCGTCGGCAGCGGCGGCCGAGCCAGCCGTCGAAGCGTCGGCCAGCGCTGCTGCCGCGTCCGCTCGCCCGGCTTGCTCGAGCTGGCCCGGCGACAGGCCGGCCACGGCCGCCATC
Organism: uncultured Actinomycetes bacterium; assembly: GCA_963786975.1. GTDB lineage: Bacteria > Actinomycetota > Actinomycetes > Streptosporangiales > Streptosporangiaceae > Palsa-506. The sequence goes on from CAWBBE010000005.1 coordinate 230,215, forward strand.
CGGGCGAGCGTGCGGGCCGGCCCTCGTACTGGCGCGTAAACCCCCGCGCTGACGACCTGGTAGCCGCTGGCGATCTGGCGCCAGCGACCCTCGCTGATGCCGGCCCGGCGGGCGGCTTCGCGCGCGGACAGCCCGGCCTCGCGCAGCGCACTGGTGATCAACGCCCCCCATGGCGGCGGCGCCGGCCGGGCAGGCACGCCATCACCTTCGCGCACCTTCGCAGTACCGTCCTTGGCGTTCACCAGGCTCCTGACCTGCTAGCAAGGGTTCTAGCGGATACTAGCCGACGGGCGACACGCCCTGTCAACTACGCGCGAAGTTCTTGACCCTTCGCGTTTCTGCGCAATACGTTGACGCTCTAAGCCGGGGCGCTTGCGCTCCGGCCGTCACCTAGGGCCCAAGCGCCCCGGGGGGTTTACCCGAGGGGGGTAGTCAAATGGGAGTAATGCTCTCCCTTGACCGGCCGCCGGCGGCGCGGAATCGCCGCCGGGGCCAGCACGCCCGCAGTACCGACGCGCGGGCCAGAGAGGATGTCCGGGTCGGCGTCGTGCGGCGCGACGACGCAGAGGGCGCAGGCCATTACCTGGGCCGGCTGGCCGGGATAGTGCGGCCCGGCCAGCGGCAGCCGGCCACGATCGCCGGGCCGCCGGCCCGGCGCGCAGGTGGAAACGGCGCGCACGCCGGGTGGACCTTGCCCTGACCGTGTCGGTGCCGTGCCTGCTGGGGCACTGCCGGGTCTTCGGGGACGGCCCGGGTTGCCAGTCCGGCAGTTGCGGGCACGACTGTCACCGCTAGTAGCGCCCGGCCTCATCGGCCGCCATGCCGGGCCGCGATGCCGGGGGATGTGCCGCAGTACCGGGCCAGTCGGGCGGCGGTGCCGGGCCGGCCGGGCGGCGGTGCCGGGCCGCCATGCCGGGCCGCCATGCCGGGCCGGAAGTGCCGCAGTACCGGGCCGGCCGGGCGGCGGTGCCGGGCCGGCCGGGCCGCAGCACCGGGCCGGACGGCGAGCAGGCAGAATGCCCGCATAGGATCGTCGCTCGGGCATGGAGGCCAGGCATGGGTGAGTTCGTTCGGCTCGAGATCGATCAGGCTGTGGCCGTGATCCGGCTGGACCGGCCGCCGATGAACGCGCTCAATGCCCAGGTCCAGGAAGAGATCGCGGCTGCGGCCGCGCAGGTGACCGCGGATCAATCCATCCGCGCCGCCGTGCTTTACGGCGGCGAGAAGGTGTTCGCCGCCGGGGCTGACATCAAGGAGATGGCGGAGGCTAGCTACAGCCGGATAGCCGTTGACGCCGGCCGGCTCCAGGATGCCTTCAGCACTGTGGCGAAGATCCCGAAGCCGGTGGTGGCCGCCATCGCCGGGTACGCGCTGGGCGGCGGCCTGGAGCTTGCCTTGTGCGCGGACTTCAGGGTGGCCGGCGACAGCGCCAAGGTAGGCCAGCCCGAGATCCTGCTCGGCATCATCCCCGGCGCCGGCGGTACCCAGCGACTGCCTCGCCTGGTCGGGCCGTCCCGGGCCAAGGACATCGTCTACACCGGCCGGTTCGTCGGCGCGGCGGAGGCGCTCGCCATCGGCCTCGTGGACAAGGTTGTACCCGACGGGGAGGTCCTCCAGGCGGCCCTGGGCCTGGTGCGGCGTTACGCCAGCGGGCCTGCAGTGGCGCTCCGCGCCGCGAAGCAGGCCATCGATGAGGGTCTCGACGTCGATCTCGACACCGGGCTGGAGATCGAGCGGCTGAACTTCGCCGGGTTGTTCGCTACCGAGGACCAGCGGGCAGGAATGCGCAGTTTCATCGAGAATGGGCCAGGAAAGGCATCGTTCGCCGGCCGATGACTAGCCCCAGCCGAGCGGTACCGCAACGAAGGATGGTGCCCAAGTGATCGAGCCTGGCGACAGTCTCTCGCTGGACATGGTCACTGCCGCGCTCCGCGCGGACAGCGCCGACGTGGCCGTCTATGCGCGCGTGCTCACCGAGTCGCTGGGCGACGCGCTGCCGGCCGGGTGGGTGACGATCGAGCGGGAGCGGTCAGTGTCCGACCGCATGCGAGGCCGTCCCGGCCAGGTCTCCAAGATCACCGTCAGGATGGGCGAGCGTGTCATGACGCTCGGCATGCAGCATGGCGCCCCGGTGGCTGAAATCTGCCGCGAGGTCCGCGGGGTCGTGCTGTCCCGGCAGCCCGTTCCTGTCGGCGCCTGGGCGGAGGAACTGGCCAGGGGACTGGTCGCGCACGCGGAGGAGAACGCGCAGACAGCTCAGGCGCTGCGCCGGCTGGTAGCCGGGGAATAGGCCTCAATTCGGTACATTACGCATACCGCACCGCGCCTGTCACACGGTGCCCAACGGCATCGATGAGCGTCTGGCCCGGCCGCCTGCCGCCGACGGCTGCGGCCTGACGGCGGAAAACTGGCAAGGCAGTGCGCCGGGACTTATCGGCTTGTTCCGGCTCCGGGCTTGCGCAGGGTGCGCACCGAATCCGTAGGCTGGTGCGGTCATGACTGAGCAGGACCGGACGCCGGGCAAGTTCGGGCCCTACCGCGTGCTAGAGCGCATCGGCGAGGGCGGGATGGGCGTTGTCTATCTTGCCACCGACGCTGAGCGGCGCCAGGTCGCCGTCAAGGTGCTGCGCCCGGCAGTGGCCGGCGACCCGAACGCCCGGCGCCGCCTCGCCCGTGAGGTCGAGACGATGCGGCGCGTGCGCAGCCCGTTCGTCGCCGAGGTCATCGACGCGGACGTGACCTGCGACCCGCCTTACATCGTCACCAGGTACGTCCGGGGCAGGACGCTTGAGCAGGTCGTCAGCGGGCATGGCCCGCTGCGGGGCCAGGAACTGGCTACGGTGAGCCGCGGCCTCGCCGCCGCCCTGACCGCCGTGCACGCGGCGGGCGTCGTGCACAGGGACCTGAAGCCAGGAAACGTCATGCTGGCCGGCGGCGAGCCGGTCGTGATCGACTTCGGTATCGCGCACACGCCGGATTCCACCAGGATCACCCAGACCGGGATGTTCATGGGCACGCCCGGCTATCTCGCGCCCGAGGTCATCGAGGGCAAGGAAACCGGCCAGGCATCGGATGTGCATTCCTGGGGAGCGACGGTGGCTTACGCCGCCACCGGCCGGCCGCCGTTCGGTACCGGCACTTTCGAGACGATTTTCTACCGGATCGTGCACGGGCAGCCGGACCTGGCGGGCTGCCCGCTGCCGCTGCTGCCGCTCGTGGCCGCGGCGCTGGCCAGGGATCCTGCCCGCAGGCCGACCGCCGCGGAGCTGACCAGGCAAGTCGCAGCGCTAGTGCCAGCCGGGCTCGTCGCCGGGCCGGCGCCGGTGACCGGGCCAGGCGCCGGGCCGCCTGGCTGGCCGCAGCTGGCCGGAGCGGCCGGCGGCGCCGGGTTCGCTGGTGTCGCGGGCGGCGGGATGGCTGGCAGCGCCGTGGCGGCGCCGCCGCCGACGGTCGGCGACTGGGCGAGCCATGGCGGCCGGGGCAATGGCGCCGGCCATGCTCCGCCGGCTGGCCCGCCCGGGGCGGGTCCAGCGGCCGGAGGCAGGCCGGGAACCGCGCTGCCCGGACAAGGGGTATCCGGAAACGGGGCGGCCGGGAACGGGGTGGCCGGGAACCGCAATGGCGGGCTGCCCTGGAACGGCCTCCCGGGAGGTGCCCGGCCGGATGCGGCCACCGTAGCCCCGCCGCATGTCACCCAGCCGCTGGCTATTGGAAATCCGGCTGGTCCTGCCGTCGGCGACCTGCTGCCAGCGGTCAAGTACGGTCCGCCCGGTGCCGTGGCTGCGGCGCTGCCGTCCGCGGACGGCCAGCCGGCCGACCGCGGCGGCTACCCAGGGGCGGCCGGGCGGGCTGACGGCAAGCCCGCGCGGCGCCGCAGCCGGCTGCTGTTCGTGCTGGCCCTGGTACTGGTGGGGGTAAGCGCGAGCATAATCCTGCCGGTCGTCGGCACGCTGGCCGCGCTGGCGGTGATCGTCTCGCTGCGAGCCGCCGACCTGACCCAGGGCCGCCTTTCCCGGCGCCGGGCCGGGCGTGGTGCCCGGGCGAGCGACTCCGCGGTGACATTGCTCACCTATCCGGTGATGCTGGCCTGGTCAGTGATCACCGGCATCCTGCTCGCGCCACTGGCCCTGGCGGCCGCCGGGATTGCGGCCGGCATCACCATCGTGGCCGTGCCGGTTAACCCATTCCCGCGCGCCGTCGCCTACGGAGCGGGAGCTCTTGTTGCCTGTTACGGCCTGGGCCCGGGATCCGGCGGCGCCAGGCGGCAGCTCGGCAAGCTATTCGACGCGGTGGGACGCTCGTCCGGCGCCTCGGCCGTAGCGCTGGCAGGTGCTTGCGCGCTGGCCCTGGCCGCGATGGCGACGGCCGCGTCGCAGCCTGCCCTGTACTGGCCGTTGCACCATCTGGGCACGCCGAGCGGCAATCTGCACGCGCTGCGCATCGCGGTGCACCATGCCAGGATCGCCATCGTCCGGCTGGCCGGCCGGGCCGTCGGCTGACGCCTCTCGCGCCGCCGCCCGGGCAATGCCGGACGCGCGCCGCCGCCTCGCGCCCCCGTCCGCGGCATGCCACCGGGACCGGCCGTCGCTGACTTAGCTGGCGCGCCGGTCGTGTACCTCGGCGCCGATCGTCGCATTAGCCGGCAGGTCTCCCGGCATCGGCTGCGACGCCGGGGACGGCTCCGGGCGCCCGGTCGGCGGCAGCGGCCGGACGAGCCCGAGCGCGACCACCTCGTTGGCCAGCCGGACCCGCCGGTTCGTGCCCTCGGGAATGCGGAACTTCTGGTAGAGCCGCAGCAGATGCTGCTTGACTGCGGCCTCGGTGACCACGAGATCCGAAGCGATCTCGCGTGCGGTGGCAGGCGCGACGAACGCCTCGTCCGACAGCGCGGGCCGGCAGAGCGACGTCAGCACGTCGAGTTCACGGCGGGTCAGCTCGGGCGCAGCCGACCTGCGGAGCTCCACCTCGGCGGCGAAGTCCTCATGCGCGATTCCGCCTACCCGGCAGCGCGCCGAGCCGAACGTGAGTACGTCGCCATCCTCGAGCACCCGGCGGGCTACCAGGCGCCCGTTCACCCTGGTGCCGTTTCTTGATAATCCGAGGTCAGTTACGTAGGCATAGGGCCCGCGGCGGACGATCTCCGCATGCAGCCGCGAGACACTGGGGTCGCTGAGGCGGACATCTACCGCGCAGCCACGCCCGATAGTGGTGACATCCCCGCAAAGTGCGACAATCGCCCCGCTTTCCTCGATGCGGATGAATGGGTCCTCCATGCCCCGGTCCTCCTGCCTGTCCGCCTAGCCACTGATGTCTTACGGTCGGGCTACCCTCCGGGCAGGGGTTCCTACCGTGTTTGGCCCGACGGGTTCGGGGATCCGGGTCATGACGGCTCAGCCAGCCACTAGCGGAGCGTAAGGGGCGTACGGGGTGACCCGGGCGGCAATGTGCCTGCCGCGGAAGTACACTGCCGAGCGAGCCGTCCAGGAGGAACATATGGCGGAAAAGCCGTCCAAAGGGCTGGCGGATGTTGTTGCCGCCGCCACCGCGCTAAGCGACATCGACGGCCAGGCGGGCCGCCTCTTCTACCGTGGCTACGACATCAACGAGCTGGCCAGGGAGGCGACCTTCGAGGAGACCGCTTACCTCCTGCAGCGCGGATCGCCGCCAAGCCGCGGCGAGCTGGCTGGCTACCGCGGCGAGATAGCAGCCGGACGGGCGCTCGGGAAGCTGGTGAACGCGAGCCTCCCGGAGATTGCCCGCAGCCAGGAGCCGATGGAGGCGCTGCGCTCGCTGGTCTCGCTGGCCAGCGCCGACGATCCGGACAAGGACTCCAACGAGCCAGGGCCGAATACCCGCAAGGCCGCCAGGCTCACCGCCCAGCAGCCGGTCCTGGTGGCCGCGTACCACGCCGCGCGGCGGGGCGGCGAATGCGTGCCGCCCGATCCCGATGCCAGCATGGCGGCTAACTTCCTGCTGCAGATCACCGGCACGCCGCCGTCCGACCGGGAAGCGCAGATACTCGACACCTGCCTGGTGCTGCACGCCGATCACACCATGAACGCGTCAACCTTCGCCGCCCGGGTATGCGCGGCCACGCTCTCCGACATGCACTCGGCAGTAGTTGCCGCGATTGGCACGCTCAAGGGGCCGCTGCACGGCGGCGCCAACGAGCAGGTGATGCGGACCCTTGAGTCGATGCGGAGCAGCGGCGGCGCCGATCCTGCCGGGGCTACCGAGACCCAGGTCCTGGCCAGGCTGAGGCGCGGCGAGAAAGTATCGGGCTTCGGACACCGCGTCTACAAGACCAAGGATCCGCGGGCCGCGCACCTGCAGGAGATGTCGGCGGAGCTTGGCGCCGAGTCCGGCGACGACACCTATTACCGCATGTCCAGGAAAATGGCGGAGGTTGTCTTCGCGGAGAAGGGCCTCTACCCGAACGTGGACTTCTACGCTGCCACTGTGTATCACTACCTGCGCATCCCGACAGACCTGTTTACCTCGGTCTTCTCGGTTAGCCGGATGGCCGGCTGGACCTCGCACGTGATGGAGCAGCACGCGGACAACCGGCTGATCCGCCCCGACAGTGAGTACATCGGCGCGCGAGACCTCACCTGGACCCCGCTGGACCAGCGGTGAGGCATGCGGCCGGCGGATCGGTCCGGCCGGCGGATCCAGCCCGGCGAGATGGCCATGCACGGCGGCACGCGCGCCCGGAAAGCACAGCCGGGCCAGGGCAGCCCGCTGCACCGGCGCTACCCGGCCTGGCCGAGCCGGCCGGGCTGGCTGAGCTTGCCCGGCTTGTCCCGCGGGCCGGGATAACCCGGCCCGATCCCGGCGACATTGCCGCGATGGCGGTCCGTACCGGCTCGCCGCCGCGGCTCGTCACCGGCCCGCCGCCGCGGCTCGCCACCGGCCCGGACTCCCCGGCCGACCCGCCGTCAGCTGCACCGGGGGTCCCGCCGGCGGCCGATATCCCGCCAGCCGCTGTCCGGCCGGCCACCGCCGCGCCCGGCGCCGGTGGCCCCGCGGCGGGCGGCCGGCGACCAGCTCCGCCGCTCCCCGGCGCGCCGGGAACTGACTCCGCGCAGGCTGGCGCCCGGCAGGCTGGCCGCCCCGCGGCCGGCTCCGGGCAGCCCCGGCACCCGCAGGCCGACGCACCGCGACCTGACCCACCGCGACCTGACGCGCCGCAGGCCGACGCACCGCGACCTGACGCGCCGCAGGCCGACGCACCGCGACCTGACCCGCCGCGACCTGGCGCGCCGCAGGCCGGCCGGTCGCGGGCAGGCCGCCCACGGGCAGCAGCGCCGCGGCCGGGCCGGCCGCCCGGCCGCCCGGGCCGGCGACGGGCTGGCCAGGCCGGCCGGCAGCGGGCGGGCGCTGCCTACCTCATCGCGATCTGCGGGGTGGCCTTGAGTCTGGCCTATATGTGGCGTGGACCGCAGAATGTCAAGGGAGGCACGCTGGCCGTAGCCGGCATCGTCCTCGCGGCGGCGGTGGCCAGGCTGGTGCTGCCGGAGCGCAGCGCGGGCATGCTCGCTTCCCGGCGGCGGCTGGCCGACGTCGCGGTGTTCGCGGTGCTTGGCGTCGCCTTGCTGATCGCTGGCCTGGTGTTTCCGGCCCAGAACTGATCTGGCACGGCACGGCACCGGTAGCCTCACGTCCGGCACTTCTACCACCGCAACGCCGCGGGCATGAGGAAGGAATCAACGGCATGGCCAAGATCAAGGTAACCAATCCCGTGGTCGAGCTTGACGGCGACGAGATGACACGGATCATCTGGCACTTCATCAAGGAGCAGCTGATCCTGCCCTACCTGGACATCGACCTGAAGTACTACGACCTCTCGATCGAGAACCGGGACGCCACCGACGACCAGGTGACGGTCGACGCGGCAAACGCGATCAAGGAGCACGGTGTGGGCGTCAAGTGCGCCACCATCACGCCGGACGAGGATCGCGTCACGGAGTTCGGGCTGAAGCGGATGTGGCAGTCCCCGAATGGGACGATCCGGAACATCCTGGGCGGCGTCGTCTTCCGCGAGCCGATCGTGATGTCCAGCATCCCCCGCTTCGTGCCCGGCTGGACCAAGCCGATCATCATCGGGCGGCACGCGCACGGCGATCAGTACAAGGCCACCGATTTCCTCGTTCCCGGGCCGGGCACCGTGCACATCTCCTACACGCCTGATGACGGGCAGCAGAGCATCGACCTTGAGGTAGCCAGGTTCCCCGGCGGCGGCATCGCGATGGGCATGTATAACTTCGATGACTCGATCCGCGACTTCGCCCGCGCCACCATGCGGTACGCGCTGGACCGCGGCTACCCGCTGCACCTGTCCACCAAGAACACGATCCTGAAGGCCTACGACGGGCGCTTCAAGGACATCTTCGCCGAGATCTTCGAGGCTGAGTTCAAGTCCGAGTTCGAGGTGGCCGGGATCACCTACGATCACCGGCTGATCGACGACATGGTCGCGCAGGTGATCAAGGGCGACGGCGGGATCGTCTGGGCATGCAAGAACTACGACGGCGATGTCGAGTCGGACATCGTCGCGCAGGGCTTCGGCTCGCTCGGCCTGATGACCAGCGTGCTGATGACGCCGGACGGGTCCACGGTGGAGGCGGAAGCCGCGCACGGCACCGTGACCAGGCACTACCGCCAGCACCAGCAGGGTAAGCCGACGTCAACGAACCCGATCGCCTCGATCTTCGCCTGGACCCGCGGTCTCGCGCACCGCGGCAAGCTGGACGGCACTCCCGAGGTGACCAGGTTCGCCGAGACGCTCGAGCGAGTCTGCGTCGATACCGTGCTGAGCGGGAAGATGACTAAGGACCTCGCACTTCTCGTCGGAGCGGGCACGCCGTTCCTGACTACGCAGGAGTTCCTCGGCGCGCTCGACGAGAACCTGGGCTCGGCCATGGCCGGGTCCTGACCGGCGACAGCTGACGAGCGAAGAAAGCAAAGGAGATCACGGCAGATGGCCCGCACCGGAAAGGTAACCGTCGTCGGGGCCGGTTTCTACGGCTCGACAACCGCCCAGCGGCTCGCCGAATACGACATATTCGATGAGGTAGTGCTCACCGACATCGTGGAGGGCAAGCCGGAAGGGCTTGCCCTGGACATCAACCAGTCCCGGCCCATCCAGGGCTTCGAGACCAAGCTGACCGGGCAGACCACTGGCCCGGCCGGCGAAGGCTACGAGGCGATCGGCGGATCCGGGATCGTGGTCATCACGGCCGGCCTGCCGCGCAAGCCCGGGATGAGCCGGATGGACCTGATCGGGGTCAACGCGAAGATCGTCCGGAACGTTGCCGAGCAGGTCGTCAAGCACGCGCCGGAGGCCGTGCTGATCGTGGTGTCCAACCCGCTGGATGAGATGACCGCGCTGGCGGCCAAGGTCTCCGGGTTCCCGCCGCACCGCGTGCTTGGCCAGGCGGGCATGCTGGACACGGCCAGGTTCAGCTACTTCGTCGCCGAGCGCCTCGGCGTGCCGGTCGGCTCGGTGCGCACGCTGACCCTCGGCTCGCACGGCGACACCATGGTGCCGGTCCCGTCCGCGTGCTCGGTGGACGGCCGCCCGCTTGCCGACCTGCTGTCGGCCGCTGACGTCGAAGCGCTCGTCGACCGGACCCGGGCCGGCGGGGCGGAGATCGTCGGCCTGCTCAAGACGGGGTCTGCTTACTACGCGCCGTCGGCCGCCGCGGCCTTCATGGCCCGGGCGGTTGCCGAGGACTCCGGCGCTGTCCTGCCGGTCTGCGCATGGGTGGACGGCCAGTACGGCATCTCCGGCGTCTACCTGGGCGTCGAGGCCGCGGTCGGCTCATCCGGAGTGCGGCAGGTAGTTGAGCGGGACCTGACCGAGTCCGAGCTGACCGCGCTGCGGGAGGCGGCCGAGGCGGTCCGGGCCAAGCAGGCCGACGTCGCCAGCCTCTGAGGCGCTGGCGGCCCGCTGCCGGCCTCCCTGCTGTCAGCGGCCGGTGGATGCGCTTCGCCGGGGGCATGGTCCCGGCGAAGCGCGCATCCACGGGCTTGCCGGGCGAGCCCTGCGCGTGCGGTCAGACGGCGGCCAGGCGGCGCAGCGCCAGTTCGGCGTACAGCGCGGCGCCGTCGCTGAGGACCGCGTCGTCGAAGACCGCATCCGCGGCGTGGTTATAGGCGGCGGTCGCCGGATCCGTGCCCTGCGGGCAGGCGCCCAGCATGATGAACGCGCCCGGCACCTGCTCAAGCACGAACGAGAAATCCTCCGCGCCGGTCAGCGGGAAGGGCTGCGTGAGGCAGCGCCCGCTGCCGTAGAGGTCCGTCACGGTCCGCTGCGTGAACGACACCTCGGCGCCGTTGTTGACGGTCACCGGGTATCCGCTCGGGAACCCGGCGGTGGCGGTGAGGCCGTGCCCGGCGGCAATCTCGCTGGCCAGCCGCACGAAGAGGGTCATCGCCCGGGCCCGGGCATCCGCCGAGAAGGTGCGCAGCGAGCCAAGCAGCCTCGCCTCATCGGGAATCACGTTGTCTGTCGTGCCGGCGTGGAAGCTGGCGATCGTCAGCACGACGGGGTCGAAGACATCGAACTGCCTGGTCACCGTCGTCTGCAGGGCGGTGACGATCTCGCAGGCGACCGGGATCGGATCGGCGGCCCGGTGCGGCTGGGAGGCATGCCCGCCATGCCCGCGCACGGTCATCTCGAACACGTCGGCGGCGGCCATCATCGGGCCGGGTCTCGTGCTGTAGACCCCGCCGGGCAGCGTGGACGAGGCCACGTGCAGCGCGAAGGCGGCCACCGGCCGGTCGCCGGCCGCGTCCAGGACGCCTTCGGCGATCATCTGCCGAGCCCCGGCGTAGCCCTCCTCGCCCGGCTGGAACATGAAGATCACGTTCCCGGCGATCTCCGGCTGCCGCGCGGACAGCAGCCGCGCCGCTCCGGCGAGCATCGCGGTGTGCAGGTCGTGACCGCAGGCGTGCATCACGCCGTCGATCCGCGAGGAGTAGGGCAGGCCGGTGCACTCGGTCACCGGGAGGGCGTCCATGTCGCCGCGCAGCAGGACCGTGGCGCCCGGCTTAGCGCCGCGCAGCACCGCGGTCACCGAGCTCAGCTCGCGCCCGCGGCTGACCTCAAGCGGCAGCCCGCCCAGCGCGGAGAGCACCTTCTCCTGGGTCCTGGGCAGGTCAAGCCCGATCTCCGGCTCGCGATGAATCGCCTGGCGCAACTCGGCGAGCTCGCCGGAGATCGTCGCGGCATCCTGGCGTACCTCAGTCGGCATCCGTTGCCCCCTTCGCGCGGCCCGCATCCGATGATCCGTTATGTCCCCTCAGGATCGCACGGCCAGCCTCGCCCGGCGCGGCAGCTGACGGCCCGGCAATATCACGCGGCGCAACCACCGGCCCGGCGCGGCTGGCCCGCGCCGGACGCGGATACGGACCGGCCAGGTCTAGACTGTCCGGACACCGCGCGGCCGTGCCGATTGCCGAGGCCAGGGATTACCAGAAGTGAATGACATCGGCTGGGACATTCTCATTGTCCTGGTCATCGTGATCATCGGCGGCTTCTTCGCCGCAGCCGAGATGGCGCTCGTCTCGCTGCGTGACGGCCAGGTGCGCTCGCTGGCGCAGCGCGGCAAGCGCGGGCAGCGTGCCGCCAAGCTGGCGCAGGACCCGAACCGGTTCCTGTCCGCCGTCCAGATCGGCGTCACCCTGGCGACCTTGCTGTCCGGTGCCTTCGGCGCCGCGACCCTGGCCAGCAGGCTGGAGTCGACGCTCAGGCACCACCTGTCGCCGGGCGCCGCGTCGTTCGTATCGGTCGTGGTGGTGACGCTGGCCATCTCGTTCTTCACCCTGGTGCTCGGCGAGCTCGCGCCCAAGCGGATCGCGCTGCAGCGGTCCGAGCGGGTTTCGCTGGTCGCGGCCCCGCTGCTGGACCGGCTCGCAACGCTGGCCCGCCCGCTGGTCTGGCTGCTGTCGAGGTCGACGAACCTGGTCGTCCGGCTGCTCGGCGGCGATCCGAGAGCCGGCCGCGGGGTGATGACCGAGCAGGAAATACGGGATCTGCTGGCCGGCAACCAGGCGCTGAGCCCGGACGAGCGGCACATCGTCGGCGAGGTCTTCGATGCCGGGAAACGGCAGATCCGCGAGGTGCTGGTACCAAGGACGGAGGTCGACTTCCTGCCGGCCGGCCTGTCCCTGCAGGAGGCGGCCAAGACCGCCGCGGCGGCACCGTACTCACGCTTTCCCGTCTACCAGGAGTCCTACGACGACGTGATCGGCTTCGTGCACGCCCGGGATCTGCTCGACCCGGCTGCCGACGGCGCGCGCCCGGTCGGCGAGGTAGCCAGGACGGTCAAGCTGCTGCCGACGACCAAGACCGTGCTGTCCGCCTTGTCGGAGATGCGGAAGGACCACGCGCACCTGGCGATCGTGGTGGACGAGTACGGCGGCACGGCCGGCATCGTGACCCTGGAAGATCTCGTCGAGGAGCTGATCGGCGACATCCAGGACGAGTACGACGTGGCCGAGGGTCCCTCGCGCCGGCTGCTCGGCGGCGAGCTGGAGGTGGACGGGCTGCTGAACCTGGATGAGTTCGCCGAGCAGACCGGCGTCGAGCTGCCGGACGGCCCGTACGAGACAGTAGCTGGCTACGTCCTGTCCGCGCTCGGGCACGTGCCAGCCAACGGCGAGAGCGTCGAGGTGGCCGGCCGCAGGCTCGCGGTTACCGAGATGGACGGCAGGCGCATCGCCCGGGTGCGGGTTGGCCAGCTGCCGCCGCCCGAGGCCCCCGACCAGGCCCCGGGCCAGGCCAATCAGGCCCCGGGCCAGGCCAATCAGGCTCCGGGCCAGGCCAATCAGGCTCCGGGCCAGGCCAACTAGACTGGCTAGCTCTCCGGCCAGCCCGGAGGCCGATCTCCGGGAAGGCGGCACTGGTGCGCCCAGTTCACACCGACACTGACACCGATACCGGCACCGGCCCGGGTACCGGCGCCAGCACGGACGCTGACCCGGGCCCGGCGGCCGGCGGCCGTGGGGGCCCGATCCGGGCGGCCATCAGGGCACGGTCCTCGTGGTCGATTTCGGCGCCCAGTACGCGCAGCTCATAGCGCGCCGGGTGCGCGAGTGCCAGGTGTACTCCGAGATCGTCCCGGCCACCATGCCGGCCGCCGAGATGCTGGCCAGGAACCCGCGGGCGATCATCTTGTCCGGCGGGCCCGCATCCGTGTACGCACCCGGCGCGCCGCCCGCCCCGCCCGGCCTGCTCGGCGCCGGGATCCCCGTCCTCGGGATCTGCTACGGCTTCCAGCTGATGATGGCCGGGCTCGGCGGCGTGGTGCAGCGCACCGGCGGCGGCGAATACGGCGCCACGGAACTCACGATCCGGGCCGCCGGGCAGGCCGGCGATCCGGGTAAGCCGGGCGGCGTCCTGCTCGGCGGACTGCCCGCCAGTTATCAGGTCTGGATGTCGCACGGTGACACCTGCGCCGCGGCGCCGCCTGGCTTCACCGTCACGGCCAGCACGGCCAGCACGCCGGTGGCAGCCGCCGAGCAGCCCGCCCGGGCGCTGTACGGCGTGCAGTTCCATCCCGAGGTGCTGCACACCGAGCACGGCATGCAGGTGCTGCGCCAGTTCCTGGCCGCGGCTGGCTGCCGCCCGACCTGGACCATGCGCAGCATCGTGGCCGAGCAGGTCGCCCGCATCGCGGAGCAGGTCGGCACCGGCCAGGCGATCTGCGGGCTGTCCGGCGGGGTGGACTCCGCGGTCGCCGCCGCGCTCGTCCAGCGGGCGATCGGGCATCAGCTGACCTGCGTCTTCGTCGATCACGGGCTGCTGCGCGAAGGCGAGGCCGAGCAGGTCGAGAAGGATTTCGTGGCCGCTACCGGCGTCGATCTCAAGGTGGTGGACGCCGCCGACGATTTCATCCGGGCGCTGGCCGGCGTGACCGACCCGGAGCAGAAGCGGAAGATCATCGGGCGCGAGTTCATCCGCGCGTTCGAGCAGGCCGCGCGGGAGATCACCGCGGAGGCCGGCCAGCGCGACGGCAGCGGTCCCGGCGGCCGTCAGCCGCCGGTCGGCTTCCTGGTCCAGGGCACGCTCTACCCCGACGTGGTGGAATCCGGCGGCGGCACCGGCGCGGCCAGCATCAAGTCGCACCACAATGTCGGCGGACTGCCTGCCGACCTCGCGTTCGACCTGGTCGAACCGCTGCGGACGCTGTTCAAGGACGAGGTGCGCAAGGTCGGCAGCGAGCTCGGCCTGCCGCCGGGAATCGTCTGGCGGCAGCCGTTTCCCGGCCCTGGCCTGGGAGTCCGGATCGTCGGCGAGGTGACCAGGGAGCGGCTGCGGATCATCAGGGCGGCCGATCACATCGCCCGGGCCGAGCTGTCCAGAGCGGGACTGGACCGCGAGATCTGGCAGTGCCCGGTCGTGCTGCTCGCCGACGTCCGGTCGGTCGGCGTCCAGGGTGACGGGCGCAGCTACGGTTACCCCGTCGTGCTCCGGCCGGTTACCAGCGAGGACGCGATGACCGCCGACTGGGCCCGGCTGCCGGACACGGTACTGGCCACGATCTCGACCAGGATCACCAACGAGGTGCCCGAGATCAACCGCGTCGTGCTGGACATAACGAGCAAGCCGCCCGGCACGATCGAATGGGAATGACCAGCGCGCCAGGACCCCGCCCGGCGAGCAGTGCCCGGGCGGCCCGCCCGGCGACCAGTGCCCCGGCGGCCCGCCCGGCGAGCCCCGCCCCGGACCTGGCGTCGCACCTGGCGTCGGACCGGACGCGCCTCAGGTCACCCGGCCGCGCTCCGCGGCCAGCCCCGTATAGGAGCGATCGGCGGCTATCCGCCGGACCGCGTCGAGCGCGTCCCACACGTCGGTGAACCGGGTGGTGATCGGCGCGGGACCGAGCCGGAGCCGGTCCGGCGTCCGGTAGTCGCCGATCACCCCGGCCTCGATCAGCGCCTGGCTGATCTGCCAGGCGTCCGGATGGCGCAGGCAGACATGCGAGCCGCGGCGCGCGCTGTCCCGCGGCGAGGCGAGCGCGAAGCCGTGCGGGACGAGCCATTCGTCGGCCAGCCCGATCAGCAACTCGGTCAGCGCGACGCCCTTGGCCCGCAGCGCGCCAAGGCCGGCCTCGCCGAGCAGCCGGGCCCCCTCCTCGACCGCCGCGATGCCGATGATCGGCGGAGTCCCGGTCAGGAACTGGTCGATCCCGGGCGCGGGATCGTAGCCGGGTCCCATCGCAAACTGGTCGCGCTGGCCGAACCAGCCCCACACCGGCTGGCGGATGCCGTCCTGCAGCTCACCGCGCACGTACAGGAAGGCCGGCGCGCCGGGCCGGCGTTCAGGTACTTGTAGGTGCAGCCGACGGCAAGATCGGCGCCGGCCGCGTCCAGCTCGACGGGCACCGCGCCGGCCGAATGGCACAGATCCCACAGCGTCAGCGCGCCGGCCTCGTGCACCAGCCCGGTGATCCCCGCCATGTCGGCCAGCGCGCCGCTGCGGTAGGCCACATGCGAGAGGCTGACCAGCGCGGTGCGCTCGTCCACCGCGGCCCGCACGGCGTCCGCGCTGACCCCCTCGTCCAGGTCGGTGCTGATCAGCCGCAGCTCGCAGCCGCGCTGCCGGGCAATCCCGGCCAGCACGTACCGGTCGGTGGGGAAGTTGTCGTCATCGGTGACGATGACGTCCCGCCCCGGCCGCGCGTCCAGCGCCGCGCAGGCCAGCTTGTACAAGTTGACCGTCGTGGAGTCGCAAACCGCGACCTGGCCGGGCGCCGCGCCGAGCAGGTGCCGGCCGACCAGGTCGCCGGCCCGCCGGGGCAGCTCGATCCAGCTGGACCACGACCTGACCAGCCGGGCGCCCCACTCCCGCCGGACTACCTCGTCGATCCGGGCCGCGGTGGCGGCCGGCAGCGGGCCGAGCGAGTTCCCGTCCAGGTAAATCAGCGACTCGTCGTCGCGCACGAACCGGTCCCGGAACCCGGCCAGCGGATCCGCCGCGTCGAGCCGTTCGGCATGGGCCCGGTCGGTACGGATGATCGCCACGATCTCACCCTAGCCGAGCGTCAATCCCGGACCCCAAAAAGATCATTAAGCTATTTAACGGATATTTCGCCCGGAACTGCCTGGGCCATGTGAGGCCGGGCCCGCGGCGGCCTAGCCGCGGGCACCCCGCAGCGGCCGGCCGGCGCTCAGCTGGCGCTGCGTTCGGGCTGATCCTGGCCGGCGAAACCCGGTGACAGGCCAGTCCGGCAGGCGGTAGCTTCTGGCTGATGAACGTGAGCGCCGGTGCGCCCGGATGCGCGGCGCCATGCTGGCCGGTGGCTGAGCCGCAGCCGGGCCAGCCTCGGCGGCAGCCTGGCCCGCCGCGCAAGCAGCCGGGTCGGCCCCGGCGGCAGTCCGGCCCGCCGCGGGCGGCCGGGCGGCCGGGCGGCCGGTACGGCAGCGGGGCCCGGGGCTGTCTGCAGCGGGCGTGGTGACTGACGTCCCTGCCGTCGTGCGCAACAAGGCGCTCGCGGCCGGCGCCGCGCGATGGCTAGCCGAGTTGCCGGAGCTCGTCGCCAGCCTGGAGCAGGACTGGTCGATTGCCGTCGGCCGTCGCTACGACGGCGCGACCGAGGCTTTTGTCGCCGAGGCCACGCTCGAAGACGGCACGGCGGCGGTGCTGAAGCTGCTCGTCCCGGAGGCCGGTGCCGCCGCCGGGAACGAGATCGCGGTGCTGCGCCTGGTCAACGGCCAGGGCTGCGCGCGTCTGCTGCGCGCAGATGAGGCCAGGGGCGCGCTGCTGCTGGAACGGCTCGGCCGGTCGCTGTACGAGCTTGCGCCGCCGCTGCGGGAACGGCACGAGATTCTCTGCTCGGCCGCCGGGCAGATATGGCGCCCGGCGCCTGGCTGCGGCCTGCCGACTGGTGCCGAGAAGGGCCGTTGGCTCGCCGATTTCATCACCGAGGTCTGGGCGGAACTCGACCGCCCGTGCTCGGAGCGGGCGGTGGACTACGCGCTGCGGTGCGCCGCCCGCCGGGTAGCGGCGCACGATGACGAACGCGCCGTGCTGGTGCACGGTGACGTGCACCAGTGGAACGCGCTCGCGGCGGGCGGCGGCGTTTTCAAGCTTGTCGACCCGGACGGCCTGCTGGCCGAAGCCGAGTACGACATGGGCATCATCATGCGCGAGGACCCGGTCGAGCTGCTGGCCGGCGACCCCCGCGAGCGGGCCCGCTGGCTGGCCAGGCGCACCGGCCTCGACGCGACCGCGATCTGGGAATGGGGCGCCGTCGAGCGGGTGTCCACCGGCCTGCTGTGCACCAGAGTGGATCTGCAGCCGGTCGGCCGGGAAATGCTGGCGGCCGCCGACCGGATAGCCGAATAGGCTCCGGCCTGCCGGGTGACCCGTCCACGCCGGACGGCGGCCGGCGCCGGGCGACCCGTTAATAATCTTCGCTGGTTAGCTTTAGCTAGTAGCTGCCTCGAACCGGTCGACGAGTTCGCCGGCGAGCGCCAGCGACGACGTGGCCGCCGGGGACGGGGCATTCCGGACGTGCGTCGCGCCGGGCGTCTGCGAGATCACGAAGTCGTCGAGCAGCCGGCCGTCGCGGCCGACCGCCTGCGCCCGGACGCCGCTGGCCGCGCCCGGATCGATCCGCATCGATGCCACCGCGGGCACGTACTGCGAGCAGGCCCGGACGAATGCGCGGCGGCTGGCGGCCATCCGCAGCTCGCTGATCCCGGTCCGCCAGAAGTCCTTAGCGACGATCCAGGTGCCGGGCCAGGCCAGCGTGCTCAGCAGGTCATGCGGGCGGATCGTCCAGGCGCTGTAAGCGTCCCTGGCGCCTACCAGCATCGCCGTCGGCCCGAGCATCACGTGCCCGTCGATGTGCCGGGTCACGTGCACGCCGAGGAACGGCAGTCCGGGATCCGGCACCGGGTAGACCATGCCGCGGACCACCCGGGGCTGGCCGGCCGACAGCCGGAGATAGGCGCCGCGGAACGGCACGATCCGCGGATCGGGGGAGGCCCCGGCCGAGACGGCCAGCCGGTCCGACCACAGCCCGGCGCACGCGATGGCCGCGGCGGCCCGGAACCAGCCGCCGGCGTGCGCGATCACCGTCTGCCCGTGCTCCCGGCGCAGCGCGCTGACCGTGCAGCCCAGCGCGAAGGTCACGCCGGCGGCGCGGAGCTCCTGCTCCAGCGCGCGGGCCACCGCGCCGTAGTCGACGATCCCGGTGGCCGGCGAGTGCAGCGCGGCGCGGCCCCGGCACCCGGGCTCGATCTCGGTGATCTCGGCCGCCCCGACCCGGCGCAGGCCAGGGACGCCGTTCGCATGGCCGCGCGCCTCAAGGTCGGCGAGCCGCGGCAGCTCGTCGTCGCGCAGCGCGACGATCAGCTTGCCGCACCGCTGGTACCGGATGGCGTTGGCGTCGCAGAACTCGTACATCAGCCGGGCGCCCTCGACGCAGAGCCGGGCCTTCAGCGAGCCGGGCTTGTAGTACACGCCGCTGTGGATCACGCCGGAGTTGTGGCCGGTCTGGTGATATCCCACCGCGGCCTGCTTGTCGATGACGAGAAGTTTCGACCCGGGGCGGCGGCGCAGCAGCTCGCGGGCGACGGCGAGGCCGACGATCCCGGCGCCGATCACGGCGAGGTCGTATTTTTCCGCATCCACGCCGGGCAGGATAGCGGGCCGGGCCGGCCGGCTGGCCGCCGTGCCCGCCGTTGGCCGCCTTGCCTGCGGGCCGGCCGGCCGTTCAGCACCGGGTGCCGAGTGGCTCGTCGGGCGGGTCTAGCGGCTCGCGCGGTGGCGCCGCAGCCTGAACCGGAGCACGATGGCGACGATCACGGCCAGGCCGGCCAGCGCCGGGATCGCGCGCTTGAGCACTGGCAGGCCGGCCACGCTCAGCAGGTCGATGGCCTCCTCGCCCGGCGGCCTGGTGTCGCCGGGGCCGGAACGGAGCCCGGCCGCGGCGGCCGGGCTGGAGTCGCCGTTGGCCGCGGCCCGGCTGGGCGCGGCGCCGTTGCCGGCCGCGGCGCCCGGCGCGGTGCTGGCCGGGACGCCGCCGTCGGCCGCCGCGGCGGCCGTGTCCGCGCTGGCGGCGGCAGCGCCCGCGGCACCGGTGCTACCTGCCGCCGCCTGCTCCGCGGCCGTGCTGCTGCCGGCGCTGCTGAGCGACAGCCCGCGCTCGGCGAGCTTCTGCCGGATCTCCTCCACCGACGCCGGGCCGATGTGATCGATGGCCAGCAGTTGCTGCTCGGTACGGGCGGCCAGCTCCCCGACGGTGTGGATGCCGTCCCGGCGCAGGCTGTTGTGCGACCGGATGGCCAGGTGCAGCTCTTCGACCGGCAGCGCGCGGGCGTCCGCCATCCCGGCCGGGCCGTGCTGAGCTGCGCCGGGCTGCCCGGTGTCCGCTGAGCCTGCCGCGGCGGCCGCCGCTGCCGGGCCTGCGGCCGCCGCGGCCGGCCCGGCCGCCGCCGGGTTCCCGGCGGCGCCGTCGGCGGTCAGCATGTCCGCCAGGTTCCTGGCGAAGATGCCGATCAGCTTGCCGCCGACCTCGGCCATCACGCCCCGGCCGAACTGCGCCGGGCGGCCGGTCACGTTCAGCGTGGTGTGCACGATGACGTGCGTCTGGTCGTCGCGGCCTTCGAGCATGGAGCGGACGGTCGCCGACGCCGTGCCGGCGCCGCGGGTTTCCTTGCCCGCGGCCTCAAGCGTGATGATGTGCGCGTGCGGATCTCGCTCGGTGAACCGGGCCGTGCCCGCGTAGGTCATCGAGATCGGGCCGACCTTGACCTTGATCCGGCCCTTGATCTCGTCGCCGTCCACCGAGTCGAGGGAGGCGCCCGGCATGCAGGGCGCCACCCTCTCGACGTCGAGCAGCACGTCCCACGCCCGCTCCTCAGGGACCGGGACGGTGAAGGTGTGCTCAAGTTCCATCTGTCAGACTCCTGCCGCCGCTGCTAGCGCCCTTCCGGTCAGCACCCGCGCCAGGTGGCGCCGGTAGTCGGGCGCGCCATGCAGGTCGCCGGGCGGCTGCGTTCCTTCGCCGGAATGCGCGGCGGCCGAACGCAGCGCGTCACGGCTGGCCGGCGCGCCGGCCACGGCCGATTCCGCGGCCGTGGCCCTGACGGGGACAGGCCCCATGTTAGTCAGACCGATCCTGGCCTCGGCCACTTGTCCGTTAGATCGCCTGGCCAGCGCGGCCACGCCGACGGTTGCCCAGGACTGCGCGGTGCGGTGGAATTTCTCGTACCGGTAACCCCAGCCGTCGCCCAGCTTGGGAATGGTGATCGCGGTCAGGATCTCGCCCGGCTCCAGCGCGCTGGTCAGGTAGTCGACGAAGAAGTCGGCGGCGCTGATGTCCCGCTCCCCGCCCGGCCCGCGGGCGGTGAGCGTCGCGTCCAGCGCGAGGATCACCGCGGGCAGGTCACCGGCCGGATCGGCATGCGCGAGCGAGCCGCCGAGCGTGCCCCGGTGCCGGACCGCGGGGTCGGCAACGGTGCCCGCCGCCTCGGCCAGCAGCCCGCAGTGAGCCGCGATGAGCGGGTCGCCGACGATCTCGTAGTGCGTGGTCCGGGCGCCGATCCGCAACGCGCCGCCCTGGTCGCTGACCCCGCGCAGCTCGGTCAGGCTGCCGATGTCCACCAGCAGCTCGGGATAGGCCAGCCGGAGCCTGAGCAAGGGCAGCAGGCTCTGGCCGCCGGCGATGACCTTGGCGTCCTCGCCGCCGCCGGCCAGCGCGCTGATGGCCTCGTCCAGCGACGAAGGCCGGACGTAGTCGAACTTGGCCGGGATCATGCCGCGCCTCCGGTCTGCTGTGCGTCGTCGCTGCCAGCGGCCATGCCCTGCGGGCTGTTGCCCTGGGTCTGGTTGCTCTGCCGGGCCTCGTGCTGCTCGGCCGCGGTCGCCTGCTGAGCGCCCCGCGCGGCCTGGATCGCCCGCCAGACCCGCTCCGGCGTGCATGGCATCGTGACGTCCCGGATGCCCAGCGGCCGCAGCGCATCCACGATGGAGTTCACCACGGCCGGCGTGGACGCGATCGTGCCGGCCTCGCCGACGCCCTTGACGCCGAGCCTGTTGTCGGCCGGGCTCTCCGTGCGGCTCGTCGTGTACGACGGCAGGTCGGCGGCCGACGGCACCAGGTAGTCGGCCAGCGTGGTGGTGAGCAGGTTGCCGTCGTCGTCGTAGACGGCTTCCTCGTACAGTGCCTGCGCGATGCCCTGAGCCAGGCCGCCGTGCACCTGGCCGTCCACGATCACCGGGTTGACCGCCTTGCCGATGTCATCCACCGCCACGTAGGAGCGGATCTTCACGAACCCGGTCTCGGTGTCCACCTCGGTCGCGCACAGATGCGTGCCGTGCGGGAACGAGAAGTTCTCCGGGTCGTAGGTGGCCTCGGCGTCGATGGTGGGCTCGACGCCGTCCGGCAGGTCGTGCGCGGCGAAGGCAGCCAGCGCGATCTCCTGGATGGTCTTCGTCGCGCCCGCGCCGCTCCGGGAGCTGAACACGCCATGCGCGAACTCCACGTCGTCCGGCGGCGCCTCCAGCATCTTGGACGCGATGACCCTGGCCTTCTCGATGACCTTGTCACAGGCCGAGACCAGCGCCATGCCGCCGACGGCCAGTGACCGGGACCCGTAGGTGTCCATCCCCTTGGGCGAGATCTGGGTATCACCGTGCAGCACCCGGATGTCCTCGAACGGCACGCCGAGCTGGTCGGCGACGATCTGGCTCCAGGCGGTCTCGTGACCCTGGCCGTGCGCGCTCGATCCGGTCACGACCTCGACCTTGCCGGTGGGCAGCATCCTGATCGATGCCTGCTCCCAGCCGCCGGCGCCATAGGCGAGCGAGCCGAGGACGCGGGACGGGGCCAGCCCGCACATCTCGGTGAAGGTGGAGACTCCGATGCCGAGCTGCACCGGATCGCCGCTGGCCCGCCGCCGCTCCTGTTCCTGGCGGAGCGCGTCGTAGCCGAACAGCTCGCGGGCCTTGGCCGTGGCCGCCTCGTAGTTGCCCGAGTCGTAGGTCAGGCCGCAGATCGTCGTATACGGGAATTCCTCGCGGGAGATCCAGCTCCGCTCCCGCACCGCGAGCGGGTCCAGGCGCAGCTCGGTGGCCAGCTCGTCCATGATCCGCTCGATCGCGAACGTGGCCTCCGGCCGGCCCGCGCCCCGGTAGGCGTCCGTTGGCATCTTGGTGGTGAAGACGCCGGTGCAGCGGAACGAGTAGGCGTCCATCTTGTAGATGGCGGGGAACATGAAGGCGCCGAGCAGCGGCACGCCGGGCGTCACCAGCATCAGGTAGGCGCCCATGTCGGCCAGCAGGTCCACCGACAGGCCGCGGACCCGGCCGTCGCTTTCCGCGGCGATCCTGATCCGCTGCCACTGGTCCCGGCCGTGGTGCACGGTCATGTTGCCCTCGCTGCGCGACTCGGTCCACTTGACCGGCCGGTGCAGCCTGCGGGCGATCAGCACGGCGAGCACTTCCTCGGCGGTGACCTGCAGCTTGGAGCCGAAACCGCCACCCACGTCCGGCGCGATCACCCGCAGGTTCTGCTCCGGTATGCCGGTCACCATGGCGAGCATGACCCGCAGCACATGCGGGATCTGGGTCGCCGACCAGAGCGTGAACTCATCGCCGACGCAGGAGCAGACCACGGCCCGGGGTTCCATCGCGCTCGGGATCAGCCGCTGCTGCCGGTAGTTGCGTTCCAGCACGACCGGGGCGTCGCGGAAGGCGGCATCGAGGTCCCCGTTGGCGAATACCCACTCGAAGCTCTTGTTCCCCGCCTCGTGCACCTTCGGCGAGCCGTCGTCGAGCGCGGTGCGCATGTCGAGCACCGGCGGCAGCGGCTCGTAGTCGATCTCGATGGCCGCCAGCGCGTCAGCGGCCGCGTACCGGTCGCGGGCCACGACGCAGGCCACGGCCTCGCCGACGTAGCGGACCTCGTCGGTCGCCATCGGCGGGTGCGCCGGGATCACGATGTCCGGCGTGACCGGCCAGGCGCAGGGCAGGCTGCCCTGCTCGGCGGCGAAGTCGGCCCCGCTGAAGGCCGCGATGACGCCAGGCTCGCTGCGCGCGGCGCTGACATCCACCGAGGTGATCCGCGCGTGCGCGTACGGGCTGCGCAGGAACGCGATGTGCAGCATGCCGGGCAGCACGATGTTGTCGGTCCAGTTGGTCTGGCCGGTGATCAGCCGGGCGTCTTCCTTGCGCAGGCGGCTCTTGCCGAGTTCCGCGGCCGGCGTCCCGTGCGTCTCGGTCTGCGTGGTCATTCGCTGACTCCCGCCTCAGCAGCGCGCCGCACGGCGCGGACGATGTTCTCGTAACCAGTGCAGCGGCAGAGGTTGCCTTCCAGCCCGTCCCGGATCTCCTGGTCGGTCGGGTGCGGGTTCTCCTTGAGCAGGTCGGCGGCCGCAATGATCATGCCGGGCGTGCAGTACCCGCACTGCAGCGCGTGCTCCTCGTGGAAGGAGCGCTGCAGCGGGTGCAGCTCGCCGTTCGCCATCCCCTCGATCGTCGTGATCTGCGCGCCGTCCGCCTGCACGGCGAGCACCGAGCAGCTCTTAACCGATGCGCCGTCCATCAGCACGGTGCATGCGCCGCAGTTGGACGTATCGCATCCGATGGGCGTGCCGGTCTTGCCTACGACATCTCTCAGGTAGTGGACGAGCAGCATCCGGGGTTCGACGTGATCTACGTAGCTCACCCCGTCGACTGTGACGGTGATATCTGCCATGCGCCGTTCTCCTCCTCGCGAAACACCAGGTGCGCCTGATGCAAACCTAGGTGCGCCGGGCGCGCCGCACCAGCCCTCACCGGGCCAGGATCAGCCCGGACGGCATCCGGGTCACCCCGGGGTCAGCTCAGTGATTGTTCCGGGTCGTGCCCTGATGCGAGCGCCGGCCCGGGTGTGTGACGATCCTGGCATGATGCTCAGAACGCGCAGGCGGCAGGGCCGCCCGGCGGCTCCGGGCACGGGCGGCAGCACGGGCCCGCAGCCGGGGAATCATGGCCGCGGGCCCGGTATGCACGTGCCCGAGCCGTCCCAGGCGGAGCCGCCCCAGGGAGGGCCGCCCCAGGGAGGGCCGCCCCAGGGAGGGCCGCCCCAGGGAGAGCCGCCCCAGGGAGGGCCGCCCCGGGCTGAGCCGCAGGCGGGCGCTGCCGGCGGGCCGGCTGGCGGCGGGGCTATTGCCGGGCGGCCGGATGGCGGCCGGGACTGGACTCAGATCGCCGTCTACGCCGGGCTCGCGCTGGCGCTGTTCCTGCTGGCTTGGCTGGCGGGCCCGCTGCTCGGCTCGGTGCCATGGCCGATAGTCGCAGCCGGCGCGGGCGCCCTGATCCTCTGGGACCAGGCCGATCCTGGCCTGCGGCACCGCCTTGCTGCCTCCCCGCTGGCCCGCACCCGTCCGGTTAGGTACTGGCTGGCCCAGGACCGGCGGGCGTGGGCGCGCGGGCTGCTCGGCGGGCTGCTGGCGGTCGGCGGAATCATCGGCTTCCTCGCCTCGCAGAACCAGCTCAGCGCGGCCAGGCACGGCCTCGCCGCGATGGCGGCGATCATCATCGGGCTGAGCGTGATCGCGGCCCCATGGCTGCTGAGCCTGCTGCGGGAACTCGATGCCGAGCGCCGCCAGCGGATCCGCGCCGACGAGCACGCCGAACTCGCGGCGCACGTCCATGATTCGGTGCTGCACACGCTGACCCTGATTCAGCGCAGTGCCGACGACCCGCGCCAGGTCCGGCTGCTGGCCAGATCGCAGGAACGCCAGCTCCGCTCGTGGCTGCAGCACGGCCATCACGGCGCCGCAGAGGCTACCCTGGCCAGCGAGCTGGCCCGGGTCGCGGGCGAGGTGGAAGACACCCATGGCGTGCCGATCGAGGTAGTGTGCGTCGGCGACATGGAACTCGGCGAGCGCACCTCCGCCACCATCCTGGCGGCCCGCGAGGCCCTGGTGAACGCCGCCAGGCACTCGGGGGCGCCGCAGATCGCGGTCTACGCGGAAGCGGAGCCTGACCGGGTGACCATCTTCATCCGCGATCGCGGCCGCGGGTTCGACGCCAGCTCGATCCCGGTCGGCCGGATGGGAATCAGGCAGAGCATCATCGGCCGGATGGAGCGCTGCGGCGGGCACGCTACCGTGCGCGCGGCGCCCGGCGCCGGGACCGAGGTCGAGCTCCAGCTAGCGCGGAGATGACCCGGCATGGCTGACCCGGTGCGGGTGGTGATCGTCGATGACCACCAGATGTTCCGCAGCGGGGTGCGCGCGGAGCTTGGTCCCGAGATCGAAGTCGTGGGCGAGGCCGGGGACGCGGTCGCCGCGGTTGCCGTGATCAGGGCGACCATGCCGGATGTCGTGCTGCTCGACGTGCACCTTCCGCTCGGCGGCGGGGTGGAGGTGCTGCGCCAGGCAGCCACGGCGGAGGTCAGGTACCTGGCCCTGTCCGTCTCGGATGCGGCTGAGGACGTGATCGCGGTGGTCCGCGGCGGGGCCCGTGGCTATGTCACGAAGGCAGTCTCCGGAGCAGAGCTGACCGGCGCGATTATCAGGGTCGCCGCCGGGGACGCGGTTTTCTCGCCCCGGCTGGCCGGCTTCGTGCTCGACGCATTCGCGGCCGGGCACGGGCCGGGCGCCCGGGGCTGGCCTGCTCCGGACACCGAGCTGGATTCGCTGACCGACCGGGAGCGCGAGGTGCTCCGGCTGATCGCGCGCGGCTATGCCTACAAGGAAATCGCCAGCCAGCTCGTCATCTCGGTCCGCACGGTGGAGAGCCACGTGTCCTCGGTGCTGCGGAAACTGCAGCTGTCGAACCGCCGCGAGCTGTCCCGCTGGGCGACTGCCCGGCGGCTGGTCTGACCGGCGCCGCCGTGCGCGGGCCCGGGGCCCGGCCGGTACGCGGCCGGGCCCCGGGCCGGGCGGCGCTCAGCCGGTGTCGAGGACCTGGAAAACCTCGGCCAGCCGCCCGTCCGGCAGGCCGCCCTGCTCAGCCGCCCGGGCGAGCCTGGCATGAAGGAACTCCTCCAGCTGGTCCATGTGGCCGGTCTGGCTCACGTGCGCGCGCAGGGCCGCGATCTTGCGCGGGAAAGTCTCGGTCACATCGACATAGTGGTCCGGCGCCGGGCTGCCATGGATCCACACTTCCCGCACCGTCCACGGCTCAAGGCCCTCGTCGGCCAGCAGGTCCGGAAAGGCGAACTGGTTGCGCGCGTCCGGGTAGACGGCGTCAAGCGCGGCCGAGCCGACTGCGCGGTGGTCGGGGTGGCCGATGCCGATGCGAACGTAATTCCGCTCCGGCGACGGGCAGATCAGCCGGCCGGGCCGGACCTGCCTGATCACCCTGGCCAGATCCTTGCGCAGCTGCAGGGATGCTTCCACCCGGCCATCCGGATAGCCGAGGAAATGCAGGTCGTGCACGCCGACGTGCTTGGCCGCCGCAGTCTGCTCGGCATGCCGCAGCGTGACCATATCGGCCCGGGACACGCTCGGGTCCTGCCCGCCTGCGTCGCCGTCGGTGACGATGCAGTAGACGACTTCGATCCCGGCGTCGGTCCAGCGCGCGACCGTGCCGGCCGAAGCCGAAGTCCACGTCGTCGGGATGGGCGGCGATAGCCAGGATGCGGCCTACTTCAGAGTCGTCCAGCACGCTCATGATCCTACGGGGTAGCGGATGCGGGCCAGCTAGACGGCAGCCAGGGCTCAGCCGGCGGTCTCGGGCAGCTTTTCCCCGGCTGACGGGCCGGCCGCCGGATCCATGGCCAGCTGAGGCACCTGGCCCCCGGCCGGCGGCCCGGCGGCCGGATCCATGACCGGCTGGTGCGTGGCTGGCGTCTCGGCCGGCTGGTGCGCGGCTGGCGTTCCGGCCGGCTGGTGCGTGGCCGCCGGCCGTCAGCCGGGGCCGCGGCCAGCGCCAGCGTGTCGTCTTCCTTGTTCCGCAGGGCGAGCGCTGCCGCCAGGCAGGTCAGCGGAACGGCCGGGATGATGTACCGATAGGTGTACTCATGCTCGGCCACCGGCAGGATCATGATGATCACGGCCGCCGTCCAGACCAGGGCGGCCGCCGCCGTGCGCCTGCGCCGGATGAGGATGCCGCCCAGCCCGGTCGCCATGATCAGCCCGAACAGCGGGCCCGGCAGATGGATGTGGTCCTGATACCGCGAGATGAGGCCCGCCCACGGTTCTTGCAGGCGGGTCCCGGTGTGCACGCCCAGGTACGGCCCGATCCCCGCGGTGCTCCCCAGGTACCCGTGCACCGCGGCGAGCATGTAACGGCGGTTGGCCGCGGAGAGATAGATCGTGTCGGGCTGGACACCCGGGAAATGCAGCTGGTCCGACCGGGTGAAGGCCCTGAGCGCCCCGCTCCCCACGACCTGGGCGTAGGCGAGCGGCTGGGCCTCGATCGCGCGGATCGCGAAGTCCCTCGCGCGGGCGTTGTTAGCCGCCGTGAACCCTGCGGTGTCCGGCACGATGCCGGGCGTGCGCGGCCGCCATAGCCAGGCGCGATGATCCCACAGATACTGCCGTGGCAGCAGCCGGTAAGACGCCGCCGGCTGCGCAAGCGACCGCGGCTGCCTGCCCGGGCACAGGCTGCGCAGGTCGGCCGGCGGCTTGATGGTGGCGCAGTTCGCGAACGACATGGTCCGCGACCACAGGAACAGCCCGTCGCTGTTGGTCAGCCCGACGCTGCCAGACACCGAGGCGAACCACGCGACGTACGCCGCAACCGGCAGCAGCCCGGCGCCGAGCGCCGCCCCGGCGGTCCGCCAGCCCAGCCGCCTGATCAGCAGGTAGCCGGCCAGCAGGAAGACAAGCGGCAGCGTGGTGGGGCGGACGATCGCCGAGGCGCCCATCAGCAGCGCCGCGGTGGCCGACCGCGCCGCCGACGGTGATTTGCGCATCAGCAGCACGGCGAAGGCCGAGATCATCAGGAACATCGCCAGGATGTCCGCCATCACCAGCTGCTCGATCAGCAACTGGGCCGGGTCGAACAGCACCGGCGCCGTCGCCAGCACCGCTAGCCAGGCCGCCGCCCCCCGGCGGCGCAGCAGCACGTAGATCATCACCGCGATGCTCAGGCCCATCACGTGCTGCAGCCCGGCCACCAGTATCAGCGAGTGAAGCGGCCGCAGCAGCCACAAGAACACCGCATAGCCGCTCGGGTTCACCGGATTGGGCTGCAGGTGCGCCGCATCCCACAGGTAGTCGTAGGTGTCCAGCTTGAACAAGGCGGCCGGCGCAAACCCGGCCATGACGATCGCCCGCAGCACGATGCCGCCGCCGAGCGCGGCCGTGAACAGCCAATGCCGGCGGGCTGTCGCGGGCAGCCCGGCCAGCCAGGCCCGCGACCGCCGCACGGCGCGGCTGCCGGCGCCGAGGCCGGCCTGCCACCGGCCGAGCCCAGCCTCCCGGCGCGGTCGCGGCGGGCCGCCTCCCGGCGTCCCCGCCGGGCCGGATCCCGCCTGGCCGGTTCCCGCCTGGCCGGTTCCCGCCGGGCCGGTTCCCGCCGGGCCGGTTCCGCCCCGCCGGGCCGGGCCCCGCCTCGCTGGATCCCGCCTGGCCGGCCCCGGCACCCCGGTCTTCTTCGAGCGTCGACAAAGGCCAGTCCCCTCGATCCGGATCGCTGCGGCGCCGACAGGAACATCATGGGCGCGGCAGCAGCTCGCACGAGGCGAAAGTGAAGTTTTTCACTGCATCGATGCCCGCTAGCCACCTGGTGGACCAGGTGCGGGTGGGTCACTCGGGTGGCCATCGGCCGATTCCGGGCGTGACCCCACCACAACTGTCGCAGTGGTCGCACCCGTCACCGCGGAGCCGGTCCCGTCCATGATCACGGGGGATCCGGCACGTCAGCGCGTGCCGGATCCTCCGTGATCATGGACAGGCCAGCCGGGGACTGGCTCAGTCCAGGGACGACATGACGTGCTTGATCCGGGTGTAGTCCTCGAACCCGTACATGGACAGGTCCTTGCCGTAGCCGGAGTTCTTGAAGCCGCCGTGCGGCATCTCCGCCACCAGCGGGATGTGCGTATTGATCCACACGCAGCCGAAGTCCAGCCGCCTGGACATCCGCATCGCCCGGCCGTGATCGGACGTCCACACCGACGAGGCCAGCCCGTAGTCGGTCCCGTTGGCCCAGCGCAGCGCCTCTTCCTCGTCGCTGAACTGCTGCACGGTGATGACCGGCCCGAACACCTCGTTCTGCACGATGTCGTCGTCTTGCCGGAGCGCGTCCACCACGCTCGCCTCGAAGAAGAACCCGCGGGACCCGGCCTGCTTGCCGCCGGTCACCAGCCGCGCGTGATCCGGCAGCCGGCCGATGAAGCCGGCTACCCGGTCCAGCTGGCTGGCGTTGTTCAGCGGGCCGAAGTCGGCGTCAAGCACGTCCGGGCCGCCGACCTTCTGGGCCTTCGCCTGCTCGGCCAGTGCGCCGACGAAATCGTCGTGCACCCGCGGCCCGGCCAGCACCCGGGTGGCGGCGGTGCAGTCCTGCCCGGCGTTGAAGTAGCCGGCGATCGCGATCGCCTCGGCCGCCTTCACCGGGTCCGCGTCGTCGAACACGATCACCGGCGCCTTGCCGCCGAGTTCCAGGTGCACCCGCTTCAGCCCGGAAGCGGCCGCGGCGGCGACCTCCTTCCCGGCCCGCACGCTGCCGGTGATCGACACCATCTGCGGCACCGGGTGCGAGACCAGCGACCGGCCGGTGTCCCGGTCGCCGCAGATCACGTTGAATACGCCCGGCGGCAGGTACTCGGCCATCGTCTCGGCCATCAGCAGCGTCGACACCGGGGTGGTGTCCGACGGCTTGAGCACCATCGTGTTGCCCGCCGCGAGGGCCGGCGCCCACTTCCACACCGCCATCATCATCGGGTAGTTCCACGGGGTGACCGCGGCGCAGACGCCGACCGGCTCGCGCCGGATGAACGAGGTGAACCCGGACATGTACTCGCCGGCCGAGCGGCCGTCCAGCATCCGGGCGGCGCCGGCGAAGAACCTGATCTGGTCCACCATCGGCGGGATTTCCTCGGACCTGGTCAGCGCGATCGGCTTGCCGGTGTTCCGCGACTCGGCGGCGACGAACTCATCGGCCCTGGCCTCGATCGCGTCGGCGATCCGCAGCAGGGCCAGGCTGCGCTCGCCGGGAGTTGCGTCCCGCCAGCCGTCGAACGCATCGGCAGCGGACGTGAACGCCGCGTCCACCTCGGCGTCGCCGGAAACCGGGGCGTTGGCGAAGACCTCGCCGGTGCTCGGGTTAATCAGCTCGGCTCGCTTGTCGAACGCGGTATCGGTCCACTGGCCGCCGATAAAGTTGCGCAGCTCTTCCACCACGAGGCCTCCGTTTCAGATGATTTGTGTTTCCGTGCCCGCGGGGGCTAACTGCCAACCGGCGTGCGTTCATCGCACGCCCACGGCGAACCGTAGTCGGTCAGCAGGTCGAGGAACGGCTGCGGCGGGAGCGCTTCCGGGCCGACCACCCCGGCGCCGGACCAGGCGCCGGAGTCGATCAGCTCCAGTGCCACGACCGGGTTGACCGCGGTCTGCCAGACCACCGCCTGGGAGCCGTACTCGGCCATCGACCAGGCATTGTCCACGACGTGGTGCAAGTAGACCTCGCGCGGGCCGCCGTCCTTGCCGGTGCCGGTGATCCAGGTGCCCGCGCAGGTCAGGCCGCTCATCTTAGCGCCGAGGGTGGCCGGGTCGGGCAGGCAAGCGGCGACCACGTCCCGCGGCGACACGCTGGCCCCGCCGGCCGCCACCGGCTCGGCCGAGTCGAGGCCGAGCTTGTGCAGTACCCGCAGCACCTCGATGAACTCGGCGCCGAGCCCGTACTTGAAGGTGACCCGCTGTGCCTGCACCCAGCGCGGGATCAGCAGCACCTCCTCGTGCTCCACGTTCACGCATTCCACCGGGCCGATCCCGGCCGGGAAGTTGAAGAGCTCCGGCTCGCTGAACGGCTCGGTGGTGAACCAGCCACGGTCCCGCTCCCAGATGACCGGCGGGTTGAGGCATTCCTCGATCGTCGTCCAGATCGAGAAGGTGGGGGCGAAGTCGTAGCCGGCCACCACCAGGTTCGCGCCGTCCCGGACGCCGACATCGCGGATGTCGCTGAACATGGTGTCCGCGGCGTGCCTGGCGAAGATGTCGGACAGCCCGGGCTCGACGCCGATGCCGACGATGGCCAGCTTCCCGCGGTTCTCCCACTGGGCGGCCAGCGCGAATTGCTCGTCAGCGAGCTTCACGCCGGTCTTGCGGTATGGCTCTTCCGGGTGCGGGCGGGACAGCGATCCGGCCATGTCCAGGTAATGCGCGCCCGCCTGCAGCGCCGCCCGGAATAGCGGCATCACGAAACGCGGGTCGGCGGCGTTCATCAGGACATCGCACGAATGCGCGGTGAGCAGCCCGGCCACCTGCCGCTCGTCCCGGGCGTCGAGCTGCACGGCGCGGGCGCCACCGAACCCGGCGGCCGCGCGCTGCGCCCTGGCCAGGTCATAGTCGGCGATGATGAGCTCGGCGAACTTGCGGCGCGCCGCGATCCGGGCGAATGCAGTGCCGACACCGCCGGCGCCGACGAGAAGAATGCGCATGGGGCGATCCTAGCCCGGAAGCGGCGAGAGCCCACGAGACCAGTGGCGATGCCGAGCTGTTACAACTGAAATCGTTCCCACGGATAATATTTCGTGCTAGAACCGTCGCACTGGGGTGCGGATAAATCGTGCCCGGGTGCCCGGATTGTCGCACTTCGATGCCGGCCGCCGCCGGGGACCGCGCTGACCGGCCCGGCGGAGCCGGTTACAGCCAGGAGGGGTGAGCATGGCGACCACCGAGCAAACCGGCGCGTCCATGGAGCAAGAGGTCGACAAGGGCCTCAAGTCGGGCGCGCTCGGCCTGGTCTCCACCACGATCATCGCCACCGCGTCGGTCGCGCCCGCCTACAGCATCGCGGCCACGCTGGTGTTCGTGGTCGGCGCCGTCGCCCTGCAGGCGCCTGCGGTGGCGGTGCTCGCGTTCGTGCCGATGCTGCTCTGCTCGATCGGCTACAGCGAGCTGAACAAGGCCGACCCGGACTGCGGCACCACCTTCACCTGGGGAACCCGCGCGTTCGGGCCGAAGACCGGCTGGGCCGGCGGCTGGGCGATCATCGTCGCCGACGTGCTGGTGATGGCCAGCCTGGCCCAGGTGGCCGGCCAGTACGGGTTCCTGCTGTTCAACGCCAAGGGCATTGGCTCGGACCCGACCAGCGGCTGGGTGCTGCTGGTCGGCGTGCTCTGGATCATCGTGATGACCTACATCTGCTACCGCGGCATCGAGGTGTCCGCGAACTTCCAGAAGGCGCTGCTCGGCATCGAGCTGGTGATGCTGCTGGTGCTGTCGGTTACCGCGCTGGTCAAGGTGGGCACCGGCAGCGCGCCGCCCGGGCATCGCACCCCGAGCCTGTCCTGGTTCAACCCGTTCCACATCGCCAGCTTCAGCGCGTTCGCCAGCGGCATCATCTTGATGGTGTTCATCTACTGGGGCTGGGATACCGCGGTCGCGATTAACGAGGAGACCAAGGACAAGAACAAGACCCCGGGCCGCGCGGCGATCCTGTCCACCTTCATCCTGCTGGTCACCTACGCCATCGTGATCCTCTCCATGCAGTCGTTCGCCGGGATCGGGACCACCGGCAACGGCCTGGGCAACGTGGCGAACGCGGGCGACGTGCTTTCGGTCCAGGGCAGCCTGGTCTTCGGCACCTCCGGCTTCGGCTCGTTCCTCACCCACCTGCTGCTGCTGATGGTGCTGTCCTCGGCGGCCGCGTCGACCCAGACGACGATCCTGCCGACCGCGCGGACCACGCTGTCGATGGCGGTGTACAAGGCGATACCGCCGCAGTTCGCGAAGATGCACCGGAAGTACCTCACCCCGACCGTGTCCACGATCACGATGGGCGCCATCTCGATCGCGGTGTACGTGGCCTTCAACTACATGTCCAACGGCATCGGGATCATCGGCGACGCGGTGATCGCGATCGGACTCTACATCGCGTTCTACTACGGGCTGACCGGCTTCACCTGCGCCTGGTACTACCGGAAGAACCTGACCAGCAGCGCGCGCAACCTGTGGATGCAGGGCATCCTGCCGGTCGCCGGCGGCGTGATCCTGTTCTTCCTCGGCGGCTGGAGCGTCTGGCTGGACTACGACGTGGCCACCGAGAACGACTACACGATGTGGACGGTGCCCTTCATCCACTGGCAGATCGGCGGCGCGTTCGTGATCGCCGTCATCTGCGCGATCGTCGGCGTGCTCGGCTACTTCTACTGCAAGATCGCGAACCCCGCGTATTTCCGGAAGCAGACGCTGACCAGGGCCACCGCGACGCTGGTGCCGGACGAGTAGCCGCCCGCCCGCCGCCCGCCGGCCGCCCCGCGGCGGCCCGCGCCGGTTTCCGGTGCCCCGGCGTCGGTGCTACCGCCTACGCTGGGGCAGGTGACCGCGACGGCAGTTGACACCCTCCTGGACGGGCTGAACCCGCAGCAGCGCGCTGCCGTCGTGCACGAGGGCAGCCCGCTGCTCATCGTGGCCGGTGCCGGATCCGGCAAGACCCGGGTGCTGACCCACCGGATCGCCTACCTGCTGGCGGCCAGGGAAGTGGCGCCGGCCCAGATCCTGGCGATCACCTTCACGAACAAGGCGGCGGGCGAGATGGCCGCCCGGGCCGCCGCGCTGACCGGCTCGCGGGCCCGGTCGATGTGGCTGATGACGTTCCACTCGGCCTGCGTCCGGATCCTGCGCCGGGAGGCCAGCCGGTTCGGCTACCCGTCCTCGTTCTCCATCTACGACCAGGCCGACTCCCGGCGGCTGATGGCGCTGGTCTGCCGCGAGCTCGAGCTGGACGCCAAGTACCACCCGCCGAAGGGGATGGTCGCCCAGGTCTCCAACCTCAAGAACGACCTGGTCGACTACGAGTCGTTCGGCTCCCGCGCCTCCGGCTACCGGGAGAAGGCGCTGGCCGAGGCGTACCGGGAGTACCAGCGCAGGCTGGTCGCGGCCGGCGCGATGGACTTCGACGACCTGATCATGATCACGGTCAACCTGCTGCAGGCGTTCCCCGAGGTCGCCGCCGCCTACCGGAGCAGGTTCCGGCACGTGCTGGTGGATGAATACCAGGACACCAATCACGCGCAGTACGTCCTGGTCCGGGAACTAGCCGGGGCCGGAACCGGGCAGCCGCCCAAGCCCATTACTTTTAACGGGGACTCCGCCGCCGGTGCCTTCGGGCTGCCTGGATCTGCGCCGTGGCCGGCCGGGGAGGCGTCCCCGGGCGGGCCGGGGTCGCCGGACGGGCCGGCCGAGCTGTGCGTGGTCGGTGACGCCGACCAGTCCATCTACGCCTTCCGCGGCGCGACGATCAGGAACATCGAGGAGTTCGAGCGCGACTTCGCCGGCGCCCGGGTCATCCTGCTTGAGCAGAACTACCGCTCTACCCAGAACATCCTGCGCGCGGCGAACGCCGTGGTCGCCCGCAATGCCAGCCGGATACCCAAGAACCTCTGGTCCGACCAGGGCGACGGGCCGCCGATCACCGGGTACGTCGCGGACAATGAGCATGACGAGGCCGCGTTCGTCACCGAGGAGGTGGACCGGCTCTCCGACGCGGGCGACGCGTCGCCCGGCGAGGTAGCGGTGTTCTACCGGACGAACGCGCAGTCCCGGGTCTTCGAGGAGGTGTTCATCCGGGCCGGGATGCCCTACAAGGTGGTCGGCGGCGTCCGGTTCTACGAGCGGCGCGAGGTCCGGGATCTGCTTGGCTACCTGCGGCTGATCGCGAACCCGGCGGACGAGGTGTCACTGCGCCGGGTGCTGAACGTGCCCCGCCGGGGCATCGGCGAGCGGGCCGAGGAATGCGTCGCCGCGCTGGCCAGCCGGGACCGGCTGACGTTCGCCGCGGCGCTGGCCCGGCCGCGCGACGTGCCCGGGCTGGCCGCCCGCTCGGCCCGGTCGATCGAGGCATTCAACGAGCTGATCGACGGCCTGCGCGAGATGGTAGCGGCCGGCGTCCCGGTGGCCGACGTGGCCGAGGCGACGCTGGACCGGTCCGGCTACCTGGCCGAGCTGGAGGCATCCAGCGACCTGCAGGACGCGAGCCGGATCGAGAACCTGAACGAGCTCGTGTCGGTGGCCCGCGAGTACGACGGCCAGCACCCGGACGGGTCGCTGCTGGAATTCCTGGAGCAGGTGTCCCTGGTCGCCGACGCCGACCAGATCCCGGAGGGCGAGGATCACGGCGGGCTGGTGACGCTGATGACGCTGCATACCGCCAAGGGGCTGGAATTCCCGGTGGTGTTCCTCACCGGGCTGGAGGAGAACGTCTTCCCGCACGAGCGCTCAGTGGGCGACGAGCGGGAGCTTGAGGAGGAACGGCGGCTGGCCTACGTCGGGATCACCCGGGCGCAGCGGCGGCTGTACCTGACCCGGGCGATGACGCGGGCCTGGTGGGGCCGGCCGGCCTACCACAAGCAGTCCAGGTTCCTGTCCGAGGTGCCGTCGGAGCTGCTGGAATGGCGGCGGGACGAGTCGGCGGCCACGCCGCCCGCGTCCGAGCGGCTGGCCCGGCGGCCGGGCATGAACGTGCCGGGCCACCGGCCGGTGCCGTCGCTGGCCCCGGGCGACCACGTGAATCACGATTCTTACGGGCTCGGCCGGGTGCTGTCGGTGGAAGGCCGCGGCGACGACCCGGAAGCCAAGATCGACTTCGGCGGTGACTACGGGATCAAGCACCTTTTGCTGCGCTACGCACCGGTGGAGAAGCTCTGAGCGGGCAGCGGTTACCGGTGCCGCGGATCGCGGTTACGCTGCCTGGGTAGGAGGCAGACCATGAGCAGCAGCATCCGGGTCGTCATCGCCAAGCCGGGCCTGGACGGCCATGACCGGGGCGCCAAGGTGGTCGCCAGGGCGCTTCGCGACGCCGGGGTGGAGGTGATCTACACCGGGCTGCACCAGACCCCGGAGCAGATCGTGGCCGCCGCGCTGCAGGAGGACGCCGACGCGATCGGGCTGTCGATCCTGTCCGGCTCGCACATGACCCAGTTCGGCCGGGTGCTTGAGCTGCTCAGCGAGCAGGACGCCACCGATATCACGGTGTTCGGCGGCGGCATCATCCCGGAGGCTGACATCGCCGAGCTCGAGCAGCTGGGGGTGGCCAGGATCTTCACGCCCGGCGCATCGACCTCCGAGATCATCGACTGGGTCCGGTCGGAGCTCGGCAGCGTCGAGCCGGTCAGCTAGCGTTTCGCGGCCGGCCCGATTCGGCCCGGCGGGTCATCCGCCACTAGGCTTCCAGCGCAGACCACAGCAGACTTCGGCAGCACGCCGGTCAGGCTGATCGCGGGCCGGGCAGCGGACAAGGACGGACCCGAGTGGACCTGTTCGAGTATCAGGCGAAGGAACTCTTCGCGGAGTACGGCGTACCCGTGCAGCGCGGCCGGGTCGCCGCGACACCGGAGGAAGCCAGCGAGATCGCGGCCGGCTTCGCGGCCGAGGGCACCCCGCTGGTGGTGGTGAAGGCCCAGGTGAAAGTCGGCGGCCGGGGCAAGGCGGGCGGCGTCAAGCTGGCCGACGGGCCGGCCGAGGCGGAGCAGAAGGCCCGCCAGATCCTCGGCATGGACATCAAGGGCCACACCGTCCACAACGTGCTGATCGCCCAGGCCAGCGACATCGCGCAGGAGTACTACCTGTCTTACCTGCTGGACCGGGCGGCCAGGACCTTCGTCGCGATCTGCTCGGTGCAGGGCGGCGTGGAGATCGAGGAGGTTGCGCACAGCAACCCGGATGCGGTGGCCAGGGTCCAGGTCGATCCGCTCACCGGCGTGGACGCGGCCAAGGCGGCCGAGATCGTCCGGGCCGGGCGGCTGCCGGCCGAGGCCGCCGAGCAGGCGGCCCTGCTGGCCGAGCGGCTCTGGGCGGTGTTCGCGGACGAGGACGCCACGCTGGTCGAGGTCAACCCGATGGCGCTGACCGACCAGGGCGACGTGCTGGCCGTTGACGGCAAGGTCAGCCTGGACGACAACGCGGGCTTCCGGCAGCAGCACGCCAGGTTCGCCGACCCGTCCGCGGCCGACCCGCTGGAGGCCAGGGCGAAGGCCAAGCACCTGAACTACGTCAAGCTGGACGGCCAGGTCGGCATCATCGGCAACGGCGCGGGCCTGGTGATGTCCACCCTGGACGTGGTCGCGTACGCGGGCGAGGAGTTCGGCGGGGTCCGCCCGGCCAACTTCCTCGACATCGGCGGCGGCGCGTCCGCCGAGGTGATGGCGGATGGCCTGGAGATCGTGCTGTCCGACCCGTCGGTACGCAGCGTGCTGGTCAACGTCTTCGGCGGGATTACCTCGTGCGACGCGGTCGCGAACGGGATCGTGTCGGCGATCGGCATGCTCGGCGCGCGCGGCGAGCAGGTCGGCCACCCGATCGTGGTCCGGCTGGACGGCAACAACGCGGCCGAGGGCAGGCGGATCCTGGACGAGGCGGGTATCGGCGTCGTCGAGCAGGTGGCGACCATGGACGACGCGGCGCGGCGGGCCGCCGAGCTGGCCGCAGCGGCCGTGACGGGAGCATGAGATGGCGATCTTCCTGACCGAGCAGAGCCGGGTCATCGTGCAGGGCATCACCGGTTCCGAAGGGCGCAGGCACGGCGCCAGGATGATCGCGGCCGGGACGAACGTGGTCGGCGGGACGAACCCGCGCAAGGCCGGGCAGACCGTCGAGCTGTCCGGCAGCGAGGTGCCGGTGTTCGCCACGGTGGGCGACGCGATGTCGGCGACCGGCGCTGACGTGTCGGTGGTCTTCGTCCCGCCGGGCGGCACGAAGGACGCGGTGATCGAGGCGGTCGACGCGCGGATGCCGCTGGTGATCGTGATCACCGAGGGCATCCCGGTGCATGACACGGCGACGTTCTGGGCCTATGCGAGCGCCAGCGGGAACGCCACCCGGATCGTCGGCCCGAACTGCCCCGGGGTGGCGTCGCCCGGCAAGTCGAACGCGGGCATCATCCCGGCCGATATCACCACCGAAGGGCGGATCGGCCTGGTCTCCAAGTCCGGCACGCTGACCTACCAGATGATGTACGAGTTGCGCGATATCGGATTCTCCACCGCGGTGGGCATCGGCGGCGACCCGGTGATCGGGACCACGCACATCGACTGCCTGCGCGCGTTCGAGGAAGACCCGCAGACCGATGCGATCGTGATGATCGGCGAGATCGGCGGCGATGCCGAGGAGCGCGCCGCGGCCTTCGTCGAGCGCAACGTCACCAAGCCGGTGGTCGCCTACGTGGCCGGGTTCACCGCCCCGGAGGGCAAGACGATGGGACACGCCGGCGCCATCATCTCCGGCTCGGCAGGAACCGCGCAGGCCAAGAAGGAAGCGCTGGAGAAGGTCGGTGTCCGCGTCGGCAAGACGCCGAGTGGGACGGCCGGCCTGGTCCGGGAGATCATGCAAGCCCGCTGACCGCGCGCCCCGTCAGGCGGCCCCTTTCACTCCTGCCATTCGCTAGCGGTTCGGAATTGTCCGGCGCATGCCGGACAATTCCGAACCGCTAATCCGATCTTGAGGCTGTTGTGACTGGCGTGGCGCACGATACCCGCTAAGCCCGGCGCCGGGACGGATCGGCCAGGCACCGGCGCGCCTCCGTCCGGCCCGGGCCGGGCCTTGCGAGGCTTGGGCATTGTGACGACGCCGGCTCTTGGTCCGCAGCGCCCGGGCGCGGCGGGCCGGCCAGGCATCGGGACGGATCGGCCCGGTACCGGCCCGGGCCGGCCGCTGGTCGTCACGGGCGCCATCGCGGCCGGGGCGGCTGCGGGCACCGGGCTGGCGGTGCTGACCATGCTCGTGCTGGCCGGCTGGATCGCCGCGCCGCATGCCGGGCTCGGCCTGACCGGGGTGCTGCGCACCGCCGCGGCGCTCTGGCTGGTCGGCCACCACGTCGGCTTCACCCTGCACGGAGCCGGGCGGATCGGCATGCTGCCGCTTGGCCTGGTGCTGCTGCCGGGCACGCTGCTCTGGCGGGCCGGGCGATGGGTTGTCAGCAGCGGCGGGGTGACCAGGCTCCGGCACGTCGGCTACGCCGCGCTCGCCCTGGCCGTGCCCTACGCGCTGGTGGCCGGCGCGCTGGCCCTGGCCAGCGCGTCACGGCTGGCGGCGCCGTCCGCGCCGCAGGCGGTGATCGCCGGGTTCCTGCTGGCCGGCACCGCCGGCGGCCTCGGCGGTGCCCGCGCGCTCGCGCCCTGGCGGCAGCTAGCGGGCCTACTCTCAGTGCGCGCCCGATCGGTGATCCTGGGCAGCACCGGGGCGCTGGTCGTGCTGGTCGCGGCAGGCTGCGTCCTGGCCGGAGCCTCGCTGGCGGCTCATCTCGGCACCTTCAACTCGGTCAACCGGGCCCTGGCGCCCGGCGTCGTCGGGGCGGTCCTGCTGCTGCTGGCCCAGCTCGCCTACGTGCCGAACGCGATCATCTGGGCCGTCTCCTTCATGCTCGGCCCGGGGTTCGCGTTCGGCGCCGGCACGATGGTGGCCCCGACCGGCTCGGCCCTGGGACCGCTGCCTGCCTTCCCGATGCTCGCCGCGCTGCCCGCCGGGGTGCACAGCGCGCTGCCCGCCTGGCTGTCAGTCGCGGTGCTCGCGATGCCCTACCTGGCCGGCGCGTTCGGCGGGCTGCTGATGGCCCGCGCGGCCCCGACGTCGGCGCTGGAGACGGCCCCGCTGTGGGGGTTCGCCTCCGGCGCGCTGGCCGGCTGCGTCGTCGGCGCGCTGGCTGCCTTCGCCGGCGGCCCGCTCGGGAACGGACGGCTTTCGGCAGTAGGCCCGTCCGGCTGGCAGGTCGCCGCGGTGGCCATCCTTGAGGTGGGCATCTCGGCCGCGGTCACCGCCGGGCTCGCCAACTGGCTCTCGCTGCGCCGGGCGGCAGCCGCCCGGGCCGGGGCCGGCCATCCTGGTGACGGCCTTCCCGGCGCGGGCGGCCTTCCCGGCGCGGGCGGGCCTGCGGTCGGCCGGGCTGCCGCGGCCGGCCCGGGTCACGGTGACGGCAGCCAGCCGGGGCCGGTGGCGGCCGTTGGCGACGACGGCGGGCACACGATCTACCTGGATCCGTGGGCTGGCGAGGGTAAGCCGGATCCGAGGCGTGGCAGCACGGCGGCCGGCCACGGCCCGTCTGCCCTGCCGAAGCCGTAGCCCGGCCCGCAGAACCGGTATCCGTTCGAGACGTCGGCCTGGCCGGGCATCCGGCGTTCCACCGCGATGAACGTCGATACCGCAGACGCCATCTGGAGGCGCTGCTGCGACGGCTACGAGACCTGGCTGCGCGGGCGGAGGTTACCGGGACGAGCGGATTCTGCTGGTCTCGGCGTTCAGCGAGCGGGTCAGCTGATCCCGGCAGGCCTGCTGCGCCGTCGGCGTGTTGGCGCCAGCCATGCACCGGGAATAGGTGGAGAGCTGTTTCCACAGCACGGCGAAGGTAATGAGCAGCAAGATGCTGAACAGGACGCCGATGCCGCCCAGGATGATCGCCGAGACCGCGCCGCGGGGCCGTCCGGTGCCGGTGCGCCGTGACCGCGTGACAGCCGACACGCCGAGCCAGAGCGCGGTTGCGCCCACGCAGAGCGAGAACGCCACCAGGTAGACGTAGCGCTGCACGTTACCGACGCCGATCAGGTCCGAGACGCCGAGCAGGCCGAGCATGCTCAGCAGCCCGAGCACGAGACCCACCTGGGCGCGCTGCTGCGTCGCGGGCGCAGCGGGCCGGCCAGGCTCGCGCTGGCCGTTCGGCGGCGTCCCGCGCGGCCGTCGCGGCGCGGGTCCGCGCCGTTCCGCGGGATCGTGCCCCGGCGCGGT
Source organism: uncultured Actinomycetes bacterium (assembly GCA_963786975.1). Classification (GTDB taxonomy): domain Bacteria; phylum Actinomycetota; class Actinomycetes; order Streptosporangiales; family Streptosporangiaceae; genus Palsa-506. The sequence continues at coordinate 271,045 of CAWBBE010000005.1, forward strand.
CCCGGGCGGAGCCGGCGGCCCCTGCCCGGCGGGCTGCTCGGGGAAGCTCAGCGGAGACCGCGGCGGACTCTGGTCGGCAGGCAGGGCGAGTTCCTCTCTGCGGGACGCGGCGATCGGTTGCCTAGCTATGGCTATTCCATCACCTTCCGCCGCCTGGCAGGCCCGGTCCGGCCTTACCTTCTGCCGGGCGGGGCAGCCGGCCGCCGCCCCGCAGTGCGGCGAATACGTCGCGGGCCCCTCAACGCCGCGCCGCCCCCCCGGCGCTCCCCCCGGCGGTGCCGTCCGCCCCGTCGGGCCGGCCGGTCCGGGCCGCGCCGGGGGGCCCGGACGTTATGGTGACCGAATGACCGCGCGCCTGATCGTGCTCGTATCGGGCACCGGGACCAACCTGCAGGCATTGCTCAGCGCGTGCGCCGACGATGGCTACGGGGCGCAGGTGGTCGCCGTCGGCGCGGACCGGCCCGGCATCGCCGCGCTGGCCCGGGCCGAGCGGGCCGGGGTGCCCACGTTCGTGCACCGGGTCGCCGACTATCCGGCCCGGGCTGACTGGGACCGCGCGCTGACCGGGTCATGCGCGGCCTTCGAGCCGGGCCTGATCGTGCTGGCCGGCTTCATGAAGCTGGTCGGCAGCGCGTTCCTGGACCGGTTCGGCGGCCGGGTGATCAACACCCACCCGGCGCTGCTGCCGTCGTTTCCCGGCATGCACGGCGTGCGGGATGCGCTGGAATATGGCGTGAAGATAACGGGGTGCACGGTCTTCATGGTGGACGCGGGGATCGACTCCGGCCCGGTCATCGCGCAGGCGGCGGTGCCCGTCCGCGATGATGATGACCAGGCATCCCTGCATGAGCGGATCAAGCTGGCCGAGCGGTCGCTGCTCGCCGAGACCGTGGGCCGGATGGCCCGCGAGGGGTGGACCATCCAGGGCAGGAAGTTGAGGTTCGGCCGTTGACCAAGGTAGCGATCAAGCGCGCGCTGATCAGCGTTTACGACAAGACCGGGCTTACCGAGCTGGCGCAGGCACTCAGCGCCGCCGGCGTCGAGATCATCTCCACCGGCAGCACGGCGGCGGCGATCGCGGCGGCCGGGCTGCCGGTGACCGGGGTCGAGGACCTGACCGGCTTCCCCGAGTGCCTGGACGGCCGGGTCAAGACGCTGCACCCGTTCGTGCACGCCGGCCTGCTCGCCGATACCCGGCGGCCGGATCACCTGGTGCAGCTGGCCGAGCTTGGCATCGCGCCGTTCGAGCTGCTGGTGTCCAACCTGTACCCGTTCGAGCAGGCAGTCGCGGCCGGGTCAGCGCCGGATGAGTGCGTCGAGCAGATCGACGTCGGCGGCCCGGCGATGACCCGGGCCGCGGCGAAGAACCACGCCAGCGTGGCCGTGGTCACCGACCCGTCGATGTACGGGGCCGTGGCGGACGCGCTGCAGGCGGGCGGGTTCACCCTGGAGCAGCGCCGCCGCCTGGCCGCGCAGGCGTACGCTCGCACGGCCGCCTATGACGTCGCGGTCGCGTCCTGGTTCGCCTCCGGCTACGCGCCGGACGGGACCGCGCTGGATACCGGCTGGCCGGACGTCATCGGCTCGCAGTGGGCCCGCCGCGAGGTGCTCCGCTACGGCGAGAACCCGCACCAGCGGTCGGCGTTGTACGTGTCCGGCGCCGGGCCCGGCATCGCGGCCGCCGTGCAGGTGCACGGCAAGGCGATGTCCTACAACAATTACGTGGACGCCGATGCGGCGCGCCGGGCCGCGTTCGGCTTCGCCGAGCCGTGCGTGGCGATCATGAAGCACTCCAATCCGTGCGGGATCGCGACCGGCGCCGATCTCGCCGAGGCGCATCGCAAGGCGCACAGCTGCGACCCGGTCTCGGCCTTCGGCGGCGTGATAGCGGTCAACGGGGTGGTGGCGGCCGGCCTTGCCCGGCAGATCGCCGAGGTGTTCACCGAGGTCGTTGTCGCTGTCGGCTTCGAGCAGGATGCCCTGGAGATCCTGGCCGCGGCGAAGAACCAGCGGCTGCTGTGCTGCCCGCCGCCGGACGGCGCGGCCGGCCTGGAGTGGCGCCCGGTCAGCGGCGGGATGCTGCTGCAGTCCGCGGACCGGGTCGATGAGCCCGGCGATGACCCGGCGAACTGGCAGCTGAAGGCGGGCCCGGCGGCTGACCCGGCCACCCTGCGGGACCTGGCCTTCGCCTGGAAGGCCTGCCGGAGCGTGAAGTCGAACGCGATCCTGCTCGCCGCCGACTCCGGCTCGGTCGGCATCGGGATGGGCCAGGTCAACCGGGTGGACGCGGCCCGGCTGGCGGTCACCAGGGCGGGCGACCGGGCCCGCGGCTCGGCCGCCGCCAGCGACGCGTTCTTCCCGTTCCCGGACGGGCTGCTGGTGCTCGCCGACGCGGGCGTGCGGGCGGTCGCCGAGCCGGGTGGCTCGATCCGCGACAGCCAGGTGATCGAGGCGGCGGAAGCCGCCGGGATCAGCATCTACTTCACTGGCGTACGGCACTTCTTTCACTAACGGATGGCCCGGCGCCAGCCTCCTGGCCGCCGCTGGCGCAGCCCGCGGCCGGCCTTCTCCAGCACCCGGCAAGAACCCCTCAGCTGGCACAGCTCCCCGCCTGATGACGGGCAGCGCACTGGCCCCGATCCGGGACCTCACACCATGGAACCCGTTCGCTGCCGCGTCCATCTGGTGCCGGCTGCGGCCGGCGGTCCCGGCAGCAGGCAAGCTGCGGCAGAATGAGCGGCGATGAGCGCACGCATCCTGGACGGCCAGGCGACCGCCGCCGAGATCCGGGAGGACCTGACCCGCAGGGTCGGTGAGCTGGCCGGCCGCGGCCGCACGCCGGGCCTGGCCACCGTGCTGGTCGGCGACGATCCGGGCAGCCGGGTCTACGTGAATGCCAAGCACCGGGACTGCGCCCAGACCGGGATCGTCAGCATCCGCCGCGACCTGCCGGCCGACGCCAGCCAGCAGCAGGTCGAGGAGGTAGTCGACGAGCTGAACGCCGACCCGGCCTGCACCGGCTACATCGTCCAGCTGCCGCTGCCGCCGGGCCTGGACGCGCAGCGCGTGCTGCACCGGATGGATCCGGCCAAGGATGCCGACGGCCTGCACCCGGTGAACCTCGGCCGGCTGGTGCTCGGCGAGCCCGGCCCGCTGCCGTGTACCCCGCACGGGATTGTGGTGCTGCTGCGCCGTTACGCGGTGCCGATCGCGGGCGCGGAGGTGACGGTGATCGGCCGCGGCATCACCGTCGGCCGCTCGCTCGGGCTGCTGCTGACCCGCCGCAGCGAGAATGCCACCGTCACGCTCTGTCACACCGGTACCAAGGACCTGGCCGCGCACACCAGGACAGCCGACATCGTCGTGGTGGCCGCCGGGAAGCCCGGGCTGCTGACCGCCGACATGATCCGGCCCGGTGCTGCCGTGCTCGATGTGGGCATCACCAGGACCGACGCCGGCATCGTCGGCGACGTCAGCCCCGATGTTGCCGCGGTGGCCGGGGACCTCGCCCCGATGCCCGGCGGAGTCGGCCCGATGACCAGGGCGATGCTGCTGGCCAACGTGGTGGAAGCGGCGGAGCGCGGCAGCTGAGGCCGGACCGGGCCGCTGGCGGTGGCCGGGCCGGCCAGCTGGCCGGGCGGTCGCGAGCCGCTGTCCCGGCCGGGCCGGCCAGCTGGCTTGCCCGGCCGTTGCGAGCCGCTGGCCTGCGGCTGGACCGAACTGCGTTCTACTAGCGGGTAATATGGCGGCCGCGGACCGACCAGGTACCCCGTGCGCGGCGGGCCGGCCCTGTTTGACAGGCTTTACCTGCCGCTGCCTGGCCGATCCGGCCAGCCGCATGGTCATCCTGGGCGGCACCGGCCAGCCGGGCCGGATAAGCCCAAGCCGGGCGGAATGGGCCCGCCCGGGCCGTACTGCTTGACAGAGGGAGGTCGGCCGCCGGTCATGAACATCGTCGTCTGCGTGAAGCAGGTACCCGATACCTGGTCCGAGCGCACGCTCAAGCCCGCTGATTCCACCCTGGACCGCGAAGCGGCGGACGCGGTGATCAACGAGCTCGACGAGTACGCGATCGAGGAGGGCCTGCGGCTCGCCGAGGCCAACGGCGGCGAGGTGACCATCCTCTCCATGGGGCCGCCGAAGGCAACCGAGTCCATCCGCAAGGCGCTGTCGATGGGCGCCGACAAGGCGGTCCACCTCGTGGACGATGGCCTGGCAGGCTCGGACGCCCTGCAGACGTCCGAGGCGATCGCCGCGGTGCTCGGCCGGATCGGCTTCGATCTGGTCATCCTCGGTTCAGAATCGACCGACGCCAGGATGGGCGTGCTCGCCGCGATGCTGGCCGAGCGGCTCGGCGTGCCGCAGCTGTCGTTCGCCAGCAAGGTGGAGACGGACGGCCAGGCGATCAGGATCCACCGCCAGGCCGACTACGGCTACGACCAGGTCGAGGCCGGCCTGCCGGCCGTGCTGAGCGTGGTCGAGAAGATCAACGAGCCGCGGTATCCGTCCTTCAAGGGGATCATGGCGGCGAAGAAGAAGCCGGTCGAGACGCTCAGCCTGGCGGACGCCGGGATCGAACCCGGCCGCGTCGGGCTGGCCGCCAGCGCCACCGAGGTCGTGAGCTTCGCCAGCCGGCCGCCCCGGCAGGCGGGCACGATCGTCAAGGACGAGGGCGACGGCGGCGCGAAGGCGGCCGAGTTCCTCGCCGCGCAGAAGTTCATCTGAGCGGCCGGCCGAGCCGGTCCCAGCGTGAATCTGACCGTGCCATCCGGACCGTGCCCACCAGACCAAGCCGGCTCTGACCGAGCCGGCTCTGACCGAGCCGATCTGAGCAGGACCCAGCGGAAGGCTGCCACCCATGGCTGAAATCCTGGTTCTCGCCGAGCATTCCGGCGAGACCGTCAAGAAGGTCACCTGCGAGCTGCTGACCCTGGCCCGCCAGTTCGGCGAGCCCGCGGTCGTGTGGGCCGGTGACGGCGCCGAGGCGGCCCGCGAGCGGCTGGCCGAGTTCGGCGCGGCCAAGGTCTACGTCGCGGTTGGCGCTGATTACGACGACTATGTCGCCGCACCGAAGGCCGAGCTGCTGGCCAGCCTGGTCGCGGCGGCCGCGCCCGCCGCGGTGCTGCTGGCGAGCACGGCGGAGGGCAGGGAAGTCGCCGCCAGGCTCGCCGTCAAGACCGGCTCCGGGCTGATCACCGACGCGGTGGGCATCGCCGATGGCCTGATCGCCGAGCAGTCGATCTTCGGCGGCGCGATCGTGGTGAACTCCAGGGTCAGGTCCGGTACGCCGATCATCACGGTGCGCCCGAACGCGGTCACCCCCGAGCCCGCGCCCGGCGCCGCCGAGATCGTCCCGGCCGGCATCGAGGTCAGCGACGCCGCGAAGAGCGCGCACGTCACCGAGCGGGTGATCTCCGAAGGCGGCGAGCGCCCGGAGCTTACCGAGGCGTCGATCGTGGTATCCGGCGGCCGCGGCGTCGGCAACGCGGAGAACTTCGCCCTGATCGAGAAGCTCGCCGACTCGCTCGGCGCGGCCGTCGGCGCTTCCCGCGCGGCCACCGACGCGGGCTGGTATCCGCACCAGTTCCAGGTGGGCCAGACGGGCAAGACCGTCTCGCCGCAGCTGTACCTCGCGGTCGGTATCTCCGGAGCCATCCAGCACCGGGCCGGCATGCAGACCTCGAAAACGATCATGGTGATCAACAAGGATCCTGAGGCGCCGATCTTCGAGCTTGCCGATTTCGGCGTCGTGGGCGACCTGTTCACGGTGGTGCCCCAGCTCGTCGAGGGAATACAGCAGCGATCCGGCGGCTGAGCAGCGAGCAGCCCGCGGGCCCGGCAGGGCTAGGCTGAGTCCGTCATGACATATCCCGAGAACGTCACCGGTCGCAGGTCAGGACCGGATAACGCCGTGTATCTCGATCATGCGGCGACAACGCCGATGCTGCCCGAGGCGCTTGCCGTGATGACCGAGGAACTGGCCCAGGTCGGCAATCCATCCTCGCTGCACAACCAGGGCCGCCGGGCCCGCCGGGTGGTCGAGGAGTCGCGGGAGCAGATTGCCGAGGCATGCGGAGCGCGGCCGAGCGAGGTCGTTTTCACCAGCGGCGGCACCGAGGCGGACAACCTCGCCGTCAAGGGGCTGTTCTGGGCACGCCAGGACGCCCGGCCCGGGCTCCGCCGGATCCTCGCCGCGTCGACCGAGCATCATGCCGTGCTGGACTCGGTCAACTGGCTGGCCGAGCACGAGGAAGCCGAGGAGTGCTGGCTGCCCGTCGACGCCGCCGGGATGCTCAGCCCGGCTACCGTGCGCGAGTTCATCGAGCTGGATCCGGGCGCCGTTGCGCTGGTGAGCGTGATGTGGGCGAACAACGAGGTCGGCACCGTGCAGCCGATAGCCGAGCTGGCCGCGGTCGCTCGCGAGTACGACATCCCGTTCCACAGCGATGCCGTCCAGGCCGTCGGGCAGCTGCCGGTGAGCCTGGCCGACAGCGGCGCCACCGCGCTGAGCATCACCGGGCACAAGATCGGCGGCCCGGTCGGGGCCGGCGCGCTGCTGCTCTGCCGGGGCGCGGATCCGGTGCCGATCCTGCACGGCGGCGGGCAGGAGCGTGACGTCCGGTCCGGCACCCTGGACGCGCCGGCGATCAGGGCCTTCGCCACCGCCGTCGAGATATCCCGGCTGCGCCGGGACGGGGAGGCGAAGCGGCTGGCCGCGCTCCGGGACGACCTGATCGCCCAGGTGCTCGCCGCGGTGCCCGATACGGTGCTGAACGGCCCGCCGCCGGGGCCGGACCGGCTGCCGGGCAACGCTCATTTCTCGTTCCCCGGCTGCGAGGGCGATGCGCTGCTCATGCTGCTCGACGCGAAGGGCATCGCCTGCTCCACCGGCTCGGCCTGCACGGCCGGGGTAGCGCAGCCAAGCCACGTGCTGCTCGCGATGGGCGCGGACAATGCCAGGGCCCGCGGCTCGCTGCGGTTCTCCCTCGGCCACTCCTCGACTCAGCAGGACACCGATGCCCTCGGCGTGGCCATCTACGAGGTGGTGCAGCGCGCCCGCCGCGCCAAGGGACGCTGACCCGGCGCCCGGATCCGCTGCTGATCGGCGCCCGGCCCGGCCGCGCGTCCCCGGTGCCGCCGCGGGGCGAATACCCTCGTTGGCGTGACCCGACTGCGCGTGCTCGCCGCCATGTCCGGCGGCGTCGACTCGGCGGTGGCCGCCGCCCGGGCCGCCGCGGCTGGCCATGATGTGACCGGCGTCCATCTCGCGCTGTCCATGAACCCGAGTTCCTACCGGACCGGCGCCCGCGGCTGCTGCACGCTGGAGGACGCCAGGGACGCCCGGCGGGCGGCGGACGTGATCGGGATCCCGTTCTACGTCTGGGACCTGGCCGAGCGGTTCCGCGACGACGTGGTCCGGGACTTCGTCGACGAGTATGCGCGGGGCAACACGCCGAACCCGTGCCTGCGCTGCAACGAGAAGATCAAGTTCGCCGCGGTGCTGGACCGCGCGGTGGCCCTCGGCTTCGATGCGGTATGCACCGGCCATCACGCCAGGCTCGCGCCCGCTGCGCGGCCGGCCGGCCAGGCTCACCAGGAGCGTGGACCTGGGCAAGGACCAGTCGTACGTGCTGGCCGTGCTGACCAGCGAGCAGCTCGGCCGCGCCATGTTCCCGCTCGGCGGATCGCACCAAGGCCGAGGTGCGCAGCGAGGCTGCGGCCAGGGGGCTCGCGGTGGCGGACAAGCCGGACAGCCATGACGTGTGCTTCATCGCCGACGGCGACACCAGGAAATTCCTCCGCGGCCAGCTCGGCGCCGCGCCCGGCCAGATCGTGGACGAGGCAGGCACCGCGATCGGCAGCCACGACGGCAGCTACGGCTTCACCATCGGCCAGCGCAAGGGGCTGCGGATCGGCTACCCGGCGCCGGACGGGCGGCCCAGGTACGTGCTCGACATCGAGCCGGTCGTCCGGCACCGTGACCGTCGGCCCGGCGGAGTCGCTCGACGTCTCGCAGATCGAAGCGGGCCGCCCGGTGTGGACCGGATGCCCGCCGCCGGCGGCGCCGTTCGACTGCCAGGTCCAGCTCCGCGCGCACGGCGACGCCGGCCCGGCCACCGCCTGGCCGGCGGCCCGGCCTGCGGATCCGGCTGCACGCGCCGGCCCGCGGCGTGGCCCGGGGACAGGCGGCCGTGCTTTATGACTCCGACACCGTGCTCGGCTCTGCCACCATCACCGGCACCGACCGGTCGCCGGCCGCCGCCCGCGCCTGACCGCGCTCGCCCGCGCCAGCTCGCCGACGGTGACCGGGCCGCGGGACGGCCGTTCCAGTATGGTCGGCCGGCTTCGCCCGCCAGCGCCCTCAGGGCAGCTTTCATGACGTGAAGGTACCGAGGTGGTTCCGGCGGCGGGCGGGGCAGCGCCGGCTTCGCGGGCCTGACGGCCGCGGTAGCTAGGCTGGCCGGGTGAGCCATGACACGCAGCCCTACCCCTGGCCGGCCGGCAGCGCGACCGGCGTCGGCTCGATGCCGGGCACCGACCCGGCCGAGGCGGTCACGGTGGTGCTCGGCGAGCTGCCCAGCTTCCCGTACCTGCCCGAGCTGCCCGGCCGCGGGCCGGGCGCGGATCTGACCGGCCGGACCGCCGCGCTGCTCGTCGGCCTGGCCGTGGAGACCACCGCCGGCGGCTGGAAGTTCGCCGCCCGGCCGGGCCGCGACCAGCGCCGGGCCGACGGGTTCCGGCAGCGTGACCTCGACGCGCTTGAGCAGGCGGCCGGCGGCCTCGACACCGCGCTGAAGATCCAGGTGTGCGGGCCGTGGACGATGGCCGCGACGATCGAGCTGTCCCGCAGCCAGAACCCCGCGCTGGCCGACCCGGGCGCGGTGGCCGACCTGACCGGGTCGCTCGCCGAGGGCGTCGCGGCGCACGTCGCCGAGGTCCGGAAGCGGGTGCCGGCCGCGCCGGTGCTGCTCCAGCTGGACGAGCCAGCGCTGCCGGCCGTGCTGGCCGGCCGGGTCCCGACGGCCAGCGGGCTGAACCGGGTCGCCGAGGTGGATGCGGCCAGCGCCACGGCCGGGCTGCGCACGGTACTCGGGGCATCGAAGGCATTCGGCATCGTGCACTGCTGCGCCGGGGAAATCCCGTTTCAGGTCATCCGGGAATCCGGTGCCGGGGCCGTCGGCTTCGACCTGAGCCTGCTCCGGCGGGAGGACGAGGACGGGCTGGCCGAGGCGGCGGAAGCCGGCCTGGGCATACTGGCCGGCGCCGGTAAGAATCCAGACATGGTGAAACGGCAAGCCCCCGCGGCATCGCCGGCCCCCCGCGACGCGGCCGCCGCGATCATCGAGCTGTGGCACCGGATCGGGCTGGCCATGACCACGCTGGCCGAGCAGGTGGTGATCACCCCGGCCTGCGGGCTGGCCGGGGAGTCGCCGGCCGGGGCGCGGGCGGCGCTGGCCGGCTGCCGCGAGGCCGCGCGGATCCTGCCCGAGCTGATCGCCGGCGGCCGCCGGTGACCGGGCCTGCCGCGGCCGGCCAGCCGGAGCCTGCCGCCGCCGACGTGGCCGCCCGGCACCGGCACGCCGAGCTCGCCGCCGACATCACCGAGCACAACTACCGCTATCACGTGCTCGACTCGCCGCTGGTGTCCGACGCCGAGTACGACACGCTGATGCGCGAGCTGCGGGAGCTTGAGGAGCGCTACCCGGACCTGCGCACCCCGGAGTCGCCGACCCAGAAGGTCGGCGGCGCGATCTCCACCGACTTCACGCCGGTGCAGCACCTGGAGCGGCTGCTCAGCCTGGACAACGCGTTCTCCGCCGGGGAGCTGGACGGCTGGGCGGCCCGGGCCGACCGGCTGGGCAGCGCCGCGGCGCTGGACACCGTCGGGCCCTACCTGTGCGAGCTGAAGATCGACGGCCTGGCGATCGCCCTGGTGTACCGCGGTGGCCGGCTGGTCCGGGCGGCGACCAGGGGCGACGGGGTGACCGGCGAGGACGTGACGCCGAACGTCAAGACGATCGCCGCCGTCCCGGCCCGGCTGGCCGGCGCCGGCTGGCCGGACACGCTGGAGGTGCGGGGCGAGGTGTTCCTGCCGGTCGCCGCGTTCCACGAGCTGAACGAGCGGCTGACCGAGGCCGGCCGGGCGCCGTTCGCCAACCCGCGCAACTCGGCCGCCGGTTCGCTGCGGCAGAAGGACCCGCGGGTGACCGCGACCCGGCCGCTCGGCCTGATCGTGCACGGGCTGGCGGTGCCCGGCGAGGACGCAGGCGGGGCCGGCATGCCGGCCCCGGACGCCGTTGATATCCCGGCCGCCGTGCCGGACACCCAGTCCGGCTGGTACGAGCTGCTGCGCGGCTGGGGCCTGCCGGTCAGCGACCTGGTCCGGGTGGTGCCCGGCCTGGCCGAGGTGCGGGGCTATATCGGCTACTACGCGGAGCACCGGCACGATCCGGCGTACGAGATCGACGGGGTGGTGGTCAAGCTCGACCGGCTGGCGGTGCAGCGCGCGCTCGGCTCGACCAGCCGGGCGCCGCGCTGGGCGATCGCCTACAAGTACCCGCCGGAGGAGGTCACTACCCGGTTGCTGGACATCAGGGTCAACGTGGGCCGGACCGGGCGGGTAACCCCGTTCGCGGTGATGGAGCCGGTCAAGGTCAGCGGCTCCACGGTGGACCGGGCAACCCTGCACAACGCCGACGAGGTGGCCCGCAAGGGCGTGCTGATCGGCGACATGGTGGTACTGCGCAAGGCGGGCGACGTGATCCCCGAGGTGGTCGGGCCGGTGGCTGACCTGCGCACCGGCTCGGAGCGCGCGTTCGAGTTCCCGGCGCACTGCCCGGCCTGCGGGACCGCGCTGGCCCGGGAGGAAGACGAGGTCGACTGGCGCTGCCCGAACGCCAGATCCTGCCCGGCGCAACTGCGGGAGCGGCTGTTCAGCCTGGCCGGCCGCGGCGCGCTGGACATCGAGGTGCTCGGGTACGAGGCCGTGGTCGCGCTGCTGGACTCCGGCCTGGTGGCAGACGAGGGCGACATCTTCGCGCTGACCGCGGAGAAGCTGGCTAGCTGCCCGTTCTTCGTGGTCAAGCAGGGCACGCTGAGCGCGAACGCGGCCAAGCTGCTGCACAACCTGGAGGAGGCGCGGACCCGGCCGCTGTGGCGGATCCTGGTCGCGCTGTCGATCCGGCACGTCGGGCCGACCGCCGCCCGCGCGCTGGCCGCCGAGTTCGGCTCGGTGGACGCGATCGCCGCAGCCACCGCGGACCAGCTGACCGCCGCCGATGATGTCGGCCCGACGATCGCCGCATCGGTCATCGACTGGTTCGCGGTGGACTGGCACCAGTCGATCGTGGCGAAATGGCGGGACGCCGGCGTGCTGCTCTCGGATCCCGGTTTCACCGGTGGCTCCCGCGTTGCCCGGCCGCTGACCGGGGTGACGGTGGTCATCACCGGCACCCTGGCCGGTTTCAGCCGGACCGAGGCCGGCGAGGCGGTTCAGCTTCTCGGCGGGAAAGTGGCAGGCTCGGTCTCGAAGAAAACCAGCTTCGTGGTGGCCGGGGAGAGCCCCGGGTCGAAGTACGACAAGGCCGGCTCGCTCGGCGTGCCGATCCTGGACGAGGCTGGCCTGACCGTGTTGCTGGAGCGGGGGCCGGATGCGGCCCGCGCGGTGGCGGTGGCTGATCCGCCGGGCCCGGACGGTCCGGAGGGTGGCGGCGGGTCCGCTGATCATGGTGGTGCTGCCGAGGCGGCTGGTGCTGATTCGGCCAGCTGATTCGCCGAAAATATGCAAAAGATCAGGTCATGGCCTTCTGTGCCGAAAGGTTGTAACGGATCGTATGCAATTGGCTTCGGCAAGTATGGTTTTCGCCGTACGCTTCTCAAAGAGCAGCAGGAGCATTCGCCTATCGCCGCGGTTGCCCAGCGCGTGAGGATGCCCATGAAGGACCCGAACGACACCAGGGACATCGGTCCGCGGCCCGGTTCGCCGCTCTGGATCCACATGACCGCGGTGACGGGCGCGGGCGTCGTGCTGCTGGCCTGGGCGGTCAGCCAGCTTGGCCTGGCGGGCCTGAATAGCCTGGCGCACGATCCGAGGTTCTGGGTCATCGCGGCGCTCGTCGTGGTCGGCGAGGTGCGGCCGATCGCGACCCCGGGCCGGTCGGGACCGGACGCGCCCGTGGTCGCGGTCGCGTTCAGCTTCGCCGCGCTGCTCTTCTGGGGGTTCGGGGTCGCCGCGCTGCTGCGGGCCATCTCCACGGCCTTAGTCGGCACGGCGAAGCGCCGGGCGCCGCACCGGATCGCGTTCAACGTGGCCCAGCTCACCCTCGGTCTCGGCGCCGCCGGGATCGTCATCGCGGCGGCCAGGCTGCACCCGGGCCCGGCCGATCCGTGGCTGCCGGACGGACGGGGGCTGCCCAGCGTGGCGCTGGCCGCGGCCGCCTACTTCATCGTCAACTTCCTGCTGGTCGGCACCGCGGTCGCGCTGCACGCGCGGAAGCCGTATTTCCGCACGCTGCGGGCGAACCTGCCGTACCAGGCCTTCGTGAACTTCGTCCTGCTGTCCGCCGCGCCGCTGATCGCCGTCGTGGTGAACCGCTCGCCGATGCTGCTGGTGCTGTTCCTGCTGCCGCTGACCGCGGTCTACGTGAATGCCGAGATCCTGGTGCAGCGGGAGCACCAGGCCCACCATGACGAGCTGACCGGCCTGTCCAACCGCAAGCTGCTGGTGCGCAAGACCGAGGAGGCACTGTCCGAGGCGGCCAGGTCCGGCCGTGCGGTCGGCTTCCTGCTGCTGGACCTGGACCGGTTCAAGGAGGTCAACGACACACTGGGGCACCCGGCCGGCGACCGGCTGCTGCGGCTGGTGGCGCACCGGCTGACGCACAGCGTCCGGCCGGGCGACATCGTGGCGCGGCTCGGCGGCGACGAGTTCGCCGTGCTGCTGCCGCCGGTTCGCGAGCTGAGCGCGGCCCGCGAGGTGGCCGCCCGGCTGCGCGCCGCCATCGCCGAGCCGATCCGGCTGGAAGGCATGTCGATCGAGATCGAGGCCAGCGTCGGGCTGTCGCTTTACCCGGACGACGCGACCGGGTTCGAGCTGCTGATGCAGCACGCCGACGTCGCCATGTACCTGGCGAAGGAACGCCGCACCGGCGTGGAGCGGTACGTCGCCGATTCCGACCGCAACTCCCCCGCGCGGCTCGCGCTGCTCGGTGACCTGCGCCGCGGCATCGACCGCGGCGAGCTTGAGCTGCAGTTCCAGCCCAAGGTCTTCCTGGCGGACCGCCGCCCCGCCGGGATGGAGGCGCTGGTCCGCTGGCGGCACCCGGTCCGCGGCACGATGCGGCCGGACGAGTTCATCCCGATGGTCGAGCATTCCTACCTGATGCACGACCTCACCGCGCGGGTGGTGGACCTGGCCCTGGCCCAGGCCGCGCAGTGGTGGCAGGACGGCCTGCCGGTACAGGTGTCGCTGAACGTGGCGGCCAGGGATCTGCTCGACGCCAGCCTCGCCGAGACGATCTCCCGCGGGCTGGCCAAGACCGGCCTGCCGCCGGACGCGATCTTGCTGGAGATCAACGAGCGGGTGCTCACCAGCGAGCCGGCCCACGCGGCCACCGCGGCGGAATGCCTGGCCTCGCTGGGCATCGCGCTCAGCCTGGACGACTTCGGCACCGGCTACTCGTCGCTGGTCCGGCTCCGGCAGCTGCCGGTCAGCGAAGTGAAGATCGACTCGTCGTTCATCGGCCGGATGCTGGCCTCCGCCGACGACGAGGTGATCGTCCGGTCGATCGTGGACCTGGTGCATGCCCTGGGCATCCGCTCCGTGGCCGAGGGCGTCGAGTCGGCCGAGGTGGCTGCCGCGTTGCAGGTGATGGGCTGTGACGCGGCGCAGGGGTGGTACTTCGGCAGGCCGCTGAGCGCCGCGTCGGCCACCTCCTGGCTGGCCGAGCATGGCCTGCGCGGCGCCCGGTGGCCCGGGGCGGCGGCCGGCGGGCGGGCAGCAGCGCCGGCTCCGGCCGCCCCGGCGGCGGCCGCCGCCCCGGCACCAGCCGACGCCGACTGGACGATCAGCATCCCGCGGCCAGCCGGCCTGCAGGCATCACCCGGCCCGGCCCGGCCGGCCACCCCGGCCTCGCGGCCGGCCACCCCGGCTTCGCGCCGGGCAGGGCCGGCCTCGCGGCCCGCATCCCCGGCAATACGGCCGGGCGGCACCCCGGCGCCGTCCGCCAGCACGGCCGGTGCCGATGACCGGGCGAACGTCGCGGCACCCGGCCCGTACGCTCCCCGCTGACCGGTCCCGCCCCGTTAAAATGGCGTCGGCTGCTGGCCGGCCCGGCCCCTAGGATGGCGTCCATGTCAATTACCCGCGAGGAGGTCGCCCACCTGGCCAGCCTGTCCAGGCTGGCGCTCAGCGACGACGAGCTCGACCGGTTCGCCGGACAGCTCGACGTGATCATCACGGCGGTGGCCAGGGTGCAGGAGGTCGCCGCCGACGCAGTCCCGCCGACCACGCACGCGGTGCCGGTGACCAATGTGTTCCGCGACGACACGGTGGTGCCGCCGCTGGGCGCCGAGACCGTGCTCAGCCAGGCGCCGGCCGCCGAGCAGGGCCGCTTCCGCGTACCGCGCATCCTGGCGGAGGACTGATCATGAGCGACGAGCTGACCAGGATGACGGCGGCACAGATCGCGGCCGCGGTGGCGGCGGGCGACGTGTCCGCGGTGGAAGTCACCACGGCGCACCTGGACCGGATCGCGGCCGTCGATGACCGTGTGCGCGCCTTCCTGCACGTGGCGGCCGACGGCGCGATGGCGGCCGCCCGCGCTGTCGATGACGCGCGCGCGGCCGGCCAGCCGCTCGGCCCGCTGGCCGGCGTGCCGGTAGCGCTCAAGGACCTTTTCACCACCACCGACATGCCGACGACCTGCGGCTCCCGCATCCTGAATGGCTGGCAGCCACCGTACGACGCGACGATCACCGGCCGGCTCAGGCGGGCCGGGGCGGTCATACTCGGCAAGACCAACATGGACGAGTTCGCGATGGGCTCATCGACCGAGAACTCGGCATTCGGCCCGTCCCGCAACCCCTGGGATCTCAGCCGGGTGCCCGGCGGCTCATCCGGCGGCTCGGCCGCCGCCGTTGCCGCGTTCGAGGCTCCGCTGGCGGTGGGCACCGACACCGGCGGGTCGATCCGCCAGCCCGGCGCGGTCTGCGGCATCGTCGGGGTGAAGCCCACGTACGGCGGCTCGTCGCGGTACGGCGTGGTGGCGTTCGCCTCCTCGCTGGACACGCCCGGTCCGCTGGCCCGCACGGTGCTGGACGCTGCGCTGCTGCACGAGGCCATCTCCGGGCACGACCCGTGCGACTCGACCTCGGTGCACGCGCCGGTCCCGCCGGTGGCGGCTGCCGCCCGGCAGGCGGACGTGGCCGGACTGCGGATCGGGGTGGTCACCGAGCTGGGCGGCGAGGGCTATCAGCCGGGCGTCATCGCCAGGTTCCACGAGGCAGTCGAGCTGCTCGAATCGCTCGGCGCCAAGCTGAGCGAGGTCTCCTGCCCGCACTTCGGCTACGCGCTGCCGGCCTACTACCTGATCGCGCCGAGCGAGTGCTCGTCGAACCTGGCCCGCTTCGACGCGATGCGGTACGGCCTGCGGGTCGGCGACGACGGCACCCGCAGCGCCGAGGAGGTCATGTCGCTGACCCGCGCCGCCGGGTTCGGCGCTGAGGTCAAGCGCCGGATCATGCTCGGCGCCTATGCCCTGTCCAGCGGCTACTACGACGCCTACTACGGCAAGGCGCAGCAGGTCCGCACCCTGATCACGCGGGACTTCGACGCGGCGTTCGAGCAGGTCGACGTGCTGGTCTCGCCGGCCACGCCTACCACCGCCTTCCCGATCGGCGAGCGGGCCGACGATCCGATGGCGATGTACCTGGCCGACCTGTGCACGATCCCGTCGAACCTGGCGGGCAATGCGGCGATCTCGGTGCCGTGCGGCCTGGCGCCCGACGACGGCCTGCCGGTCGGGCTGCAGATCATGGCGCCGGTACTGGCCGATGACCGGATGTACCGGGTCGGCGCCGCGGTGGAGGCAGCGCTCGGCCAGCGCCGCGGGCATCCGCTGCTTGACGAGGCGAACGGGCTCGGCGAGGCCGGCCCTGGCGAGAGGGTGGCGCGGTGACCGGGACGATCACGGCAGTTCCCTACGACGACGCCGTGGCCAGGTACGACCCGGTGATCGGGCTGGAGACGCACGTCGAGCTCGGCACCGTGACCAAGATGTTCTGCGGCTGCCCGGCCGGTTTCGGCGCCGAGCCGAATGCCGCCGTCTGCCCGGTCTGCCTCGGCCTGCCCGGCTCGCTGCCGGTGGCCAACCGGGCCGCGATCGAGTACACGATAACGATCGGGCTCGCGCTGAACTGCACGATCGCGTCCTGGTGCCGGTTCGCGCGGAAGAACTACTTCTACCCGGACATGCCGAAAGACTTCCAGATCTCCCAGTACGACGAGCCCCTGTGCACCGACGGCTGGCTGGACATCACGGTCGGCGGGACTGACTTCAGGATCGGCATCGAACGGGTCCACCTGGAAGAGGACACCGGCAAGTCGCTGCACGTCGGCGGCGCGACCGGCCGGATCCACGGCGCCGACTACTCGCTTGTCGACTACAACCGGGCGGGCATCCCGCTGGTGGAGGTGGTTACCAAGCCGGTGCCCGGCACCGGCGCGCTGGCCCCCGTGGTGGCCCGCGGCTACGTCACCGAGCTGCGCGAGGTGCTCAGGGCCCTCGGGGTATCCGACGTCCGGATGGAAGAAGGCTCGCTGCGCTGCGATGTCAACACCTCGGTCGCGCCGCGGGGGGCTGCCGGGTGGGGCACCCGCACCGAGACCAAGAACGTCAACTCGCTGCGGTCGGTCGAGCGGGCGGTCCGCTCCGAGATCGAGCGGCAGGCCGCCGTGCTGGACGCGGGCGGCCGGGTGGTACAGGAGACCAGGCACTTCCACGAGGACTCCGGGCAGACCACGCCGGGCCGGAGCAAGGAGGAAGCGCAGGACTACCGGTACTTCCCGGAGCCCGACCTGGTGCCGGTCGCGCCCTCGGCCGAATGGGTGCAGCGGCTGCGGGCTACCCTGCCCGAGCTGCCGTCGGCCCGCCGGGCCAGGCTGCGGGCCCAGTGGGAGCTGTCCGAGGCGGACCTGACCGCGCTCGGCAACGCGGGAGCGCTGGACCTGGTGGCCGCGACCGTGGCGGCCGGCGCGGCACCCGCCGACGCGCGCAAGTGGTGGCTGGGCGAGCTGTCCCGGCACGCCAACGATTCCGGTGCCGAGCTGGCCGAGCTGCCGGTGACGCCGGCCCAGGTGGCCAGGATTGCCGGTCTTGTCGCGTCCGGGGCGCTGACCGACCGGCTGGCCAGGCAGGTGCTCGACGGGGTGCTGGCGGGGGAGGGCGACCCGGACGAGATCGTGGCCGTCCGCGGCCTTGCCGTGGTCAGCGACGACGCGACGCTGCTGGCCGCCGTGGACGCGGCCATCGCCGCGAACCCGGACGTGGCCGCCAAGATCCGGGCCGGGAAGGTCGCCGCGGCTGCCGCTCTCGTCGGGGCGGTGATGAAGGCGACCAACGGCCAGGCCGACGCGGTCAGGGCCCGCGAGCTGATCCTGCAGCGGCTGGCCTAGTCCTGGCCTAGTCCTGGCCTGGCCGCGGCTTACGCTGAGCGGGCCGGGCCGGTCGCGCGATCCGGCCCATGCCCGGGCGCCCGGGCCGGGAGCGGTTTTCCGGCTGTCCGCTAGGCCGGCCAGCCGCATGGCCTGATCGGCTCCGGGCGGGATCCAATACAACGATTCGGCGACGGCCAGCCGGCCCGCAAGGTGATCGCAGGGGAGTACTGACTGGTCAGGGGCCCGGTACCGGGCTGACCTTGTGACAGTAGTTGCTGAGGTTCCCAAAGTTGTCGCCCGGCGTAGGCCCTTCCTCAATCGAAGCGTGACCTCGGGCACGTAGAGTTAGTCCACATCGCTTATTGCGAGACCGCGTCCAGTACGCCGGCACCCCCGCTGCACATCGTCGTGCGGCGAATCCACTGTTCTGGCTGACCGCAGCCGCGGCGCCGGCAGCGCCGTGACCGTATTCAGCACCGGACGCCCGCCCGGCAGGCCGCGGGGGCGTCCGGGCTCGCTCCGGGCGGCGGACACGGGCAAGAAGGAGGCTCAGTGCGCTTGGTTCCAGCCGGCGATACGCGATGAGCCTGGCCGTCCAGTCAGAAACGGCGGCCGGGGCGCTCGCGGCTGCCGCGGCCGCCGCCGCCCTGTGGCGGGGGTCGGCCCGGTACGAGGCCCCGCTCCGGCTTGCCTATCGCTGGTTCTCGGTCGTGGCGATCGCGTGGGGAGCCGGGCTGGTCGCCCAGCAGGCGCTCACCGGCCCGCTCGGCGGGGCGGCCGTCCCGCTCACCTTCGGTGACCTGCTCGCGCTGCTCGCGCTGCCCGCGATGCTGGCCGGCTTCGCCGGCCTGGCCGCGGCAGGACGCGGCGCGGGCCCGGAGCGGGCGGCAGGCGCCGGGAGTGCCGCCGGTGCCAGGGACGACGCGGGAACGGGGGAGACGCTGGCCGATGCCGGGCATGCGGCGGCCGCCGGGCGCACCCCGGCAGCGCTGCTGCCGCGCGACGCCGTGGCCCGGTTCGCCGATACGTACATCCTGGCGGCTTCGCTATTCGTCATCGGCTGGATCACGCTCTTCGGATCGATCTATCACCGGTCCGGTGACGGCGCGGGCACGTTCGTGCTCGCGCTGCTGCATCCGATGGCGGACCTGGCTGTGCTTGGCGTGGCGCTGCAGTACGCGGTCCGGGCCGGCCGCCGCGGGATCGCGCCGTTCCTGGCCCTGCTCGCGGTCACGGTAAGCGACGCCCTTTCGGTCGGCGCCAAGGTCAACGCCGCCAGCCCGGGGCTCTGGGCGCAGCTCACGCAGCTAGCGGCATTCGTCCTGCTGGGCGTCGCGCCGCTGGCCGGGTCCGGCCTGGCCTGGCTGCCCCGCAGCGGTCCGGTCCGCGGCGTGACCCGGCTGGCCCGCGGCCATCCCCGGCGGGCCGGCGGCCGGGTAACGCAACTGGCCGCGGCCGCCGCGGCCGCCGCGGCCGTGGTGATCATCGGGTGGGCAGCGGCGGGCGGGTCAGCCGCCGAGCCAGCCGTCGTGGCCGTGGCCGGCCTCGCCGTCCTCGCGCTGGCCGCCAGGATCGCCGGGCTGCTGGTCAGCGATCGGGCCGCGTCCGTCACCGAGCAGGAGGCCGGCCGCCAGTTCCGCGAGCTAGCCGACCGCATCACCGACGCGGTGCTGCTCTGCGATCTTGACGGCACGGTCAGGTACGCCAGCCCGGCCGTCGCCGAATACGGCTATTCGCCGGCCAAGCTCGACGGGATGACGCTGGCCGAGCTCATCCATCCGGAGGACCTGCCCGGCGGGATCCGGTCGGTGCATGCCGCTGCGCGCCGGACCCCGGCTACCGGCCGGCTGCCGTGCCGGGTCAGGTCATCCGACGGGACCTGGCGGCACGTCGAGGCCACCGTGTCCAGGCAGCGCTACCCGGACTCGGCTGACCTGCTCCTGGTCACCGCGCGGGACGTCAGCGACCAGGTGGCGCTGCGCCGCCAGGTGACGCACCTGACGTTCCACGATGGCCTGACCGGGCTGCCTAACCGCGCGTACCTCGAGGAGCGGGCGAAGGACGCCCTCGGTGCCGAACTGCAGCCGGCCGAGCTGGCGGTCCCGGAACCCGCGGCCGGCGGCCCGGCCGCCGGTTCCGCCGCGGCCAGCGAGCCGCCGGTGGTGACCGGGGCCATCTTCCTGGACCTGGATGGCTTCACCGGGGTCAACGACTCGGTCGGGCACGGCGCCGGTGACCTGCTGCTCGCGCAGGCCGCGCGCCTGGCTCCGCGCCGAGGTCCCGCCGCACGATACCGTGGCCAGGTGGGGGGGCGACGAGTTCGCCGTGCTGGTGGAGAACGCGGCCAGCGCCCAGGAGATCGTGGACATCGCGGAACGGCTGGCCGGGTCGATCGCCGCCACGGCGTTCCGCGTCGCCGACCGTGACATCTCGCTGACCGCCAGCGTCGGCGTCGCGTTCGCGGACGCGGAAGGATCCGGCTACCTGCTCCGCAACGCGGACGTGGCGATGTCGCGGGCCAAGGAGTCCGGCGGCCGGGTCGAGGTCTTCGCCGCGCACATGCACGCCGATGTCGTCCGGCGGCTGGAGCTGGCTAGCGACCTGCGCCAGGCGATCACCGAGGGCAACCTGCGGCTGGACTACCAGCCCGTCGTCGATCTCGGCACGTCAGCCGTCACCGCCGTGGAGGCACTGGTCCGCTGGTCGCGGGCGGGCGAGGCCGTGCCGCCGGCCGAGTTCCTGGCCGTGGCCGAGGACTCCGGCCTGATCGTGCCGCTCGGCGACTGGGTGCTGCGTGCGGCCTGCGAGCAGGCGGCCGCCTGGCAGGCGGCCGGCCTGCCGATCGGCATGTCGGTCAACTTCTCGCTGCGGCAGGTGAGCGCGGCGCGGTTCAGCGAGTCGGTGCTGTCGGTGCTGACCGGCACCGGCCTGGCGCCGGAGGCGCTCACGCTGGAGGTCACCGAGCGGGTGCTGATCGAGGGCACCGGGCCGATGGTCGGCGGGCTGGCCGAGCTGCGCCGTCACGGCATCAGGCTGGCCATCGACGACTTCGGCACGGGCCACGCGTCGCTGGCGTACCTGCGGCAGCTCCCGGTGGACATCATCAAGATCGACCCGTCGTTCGTGGCCGGCCTGGGCCACGATCCGACCCTGGCCATGCTCACCCGCACGATCGTCCGGGTCGGGCATGACCTGGGCATCGAGGTGGTGGCGGAGGGCATCGAGCAGCCGGAGCAGCTAACGCTGCTGCGCGAGATGGGCTGCGGCCTCGGCCAGGGGTTCCTGGTCGCCCGGCCGATGACGGCGGCCGAAGTCGAGACGCTGGCCGGGATCGATGCGGAGACCGGTTTCGGATCGCCAGCCGGGGGCCAGGCGGCGGCCAGCGACGGCGTGCCCGGCGCGGACGCGGTGCCTGCCGGGGACGCGGTGCCTGCCGGGGACGCGGTGCCTGCCGGGGACGTGGCGGCGCCTACGCCGTCCTGAGATCATGGCGGCTCGCCGCCGCCAGCCGCGGCTGGCGGGCGCCGGATCCGGCCTGCCGGCGGGCCGCAGAGTTCGTGAAGGGTTTCACAAGCTTCGGTAGTATGAACCTGCCGATCGGCGCCGTTAAGCCGATACCCGCCCATAGGCCGATCTTGACTACTAAGCCGGTAAGCCTGCCCGCCGCCCATCTGGGGAGCCCAGTGCCCGCAACCATCGTCCTGGTCGCCGAAGAACTCTCCCCGGCCGGGATCGCCCAGCTTGAATCCGGATTCGACGTCCGGTACGCCGACGGGGCTGACCGCGGCGCGCTGCTGCCCGCGCTCGCCGACGCCGACGCCGTGATTATCCGGAGTGCTACCAGGATCGACGCCGAGGCACTGGCGCATGCACCGCGGCTCCGGGTGGTCGCCAGGGCGGGCGTGGGCCTGGACAACGTCGACGTCGACGCCGCCACCAAGGCAGGCGTGATGGTCGTGAACGCGCCGAGTTCCAACG
The DNA here is from genome assembly GCA_963786975.1 of uncultured Actinomycetes bacterium. Lineage (GTDB taxonomy): Bacteria > Actinomycetota > Actinomycetes > Streptosporangiales > Streptosporangiaceae > Palsa-506. The sequence goes on from CAWBBE010000005.1 coordinate 292,679, forward strand.
TCGTCAGCGCCGCCGAGCATGCTGTCGCCCTGCTGCTTTCGGTCGCGCGGAATGTGCCGCAGGCGGCGGCCTCGCTGAAAGCCGGGCAATGGAAGCGCGCCGCGTACACCGGGATAGAGCTGCAGGACAAGGTCGCGGGCATCCTCGGGCTGGGCCGGATCGGGGCGCTGGTGGCCCAGCGCCTGGCCGCGTTCGGCATGCGGGTGATCGCCTACGACCCCTACGTGTCGGCGGCCAGGGCCGCGCAGCTCGGCGTTCGCCTGGCCGGGCTGGACGAGTTGCTGGCCGAGGCCGACTTCATCAGCGTGCACCTGCCGAAGAACGCCGAGACCATCGGGCTGATCGGGGACCGGGAACTGCGGCTGGTCAAGCCGGAGATGCGGATAATCAATGCCGCGCGCGGCGGCATCGTCGACGAGAACGCGCTGGCCAGCGCGATCAAGGAGGGCCGGGTGGCCGGCGCGGGCCTCGATGTCTATGCCACCGAGCCGTGCACGGACAGCCCGCTGTTCGGGTTCGGCAACGTGGTGGCCACCCCGCATCTGGGCGCGAGCACCCACGAGGCTCAGGAGAAGGCGGGCACCCAGGTCGCCCGGTCGGTCCGGCTGGCGCTGGCCGGCGAGTTCGTGCCGGACGCGGTGAACGTGCAGGGCGGCGTGGTGGACGAGCAGATCAAGCCCGGGCTGCCGCTGGCCGAGAAGCTGGGCAAGATCTTCACTGCGCTGGCCGGCGGCATCGCGGCCAGGGTCGAGCTTGAGGTCCGCGGCGAGATCGCCGCCCTGGACGTCAGCGTGCTGCAGCTGGCCGCGCTGAAGGGCGTTTTCAGCAACGTGGTCGAGGACCCGGTCACCTACGTCAACGCGCCGCTGCTGGCCAGCGAGCGGGGGGTCGAGGTCAGCCTGACGACGGACGAGGAGAGCCCGGACTGGCGCAACATGCTGACCCTGCGCGGTACGCTGCCGGACGGTCAGGTCGTCTCGGTCAGCGGCACCCTGACCGGCCGGCGGCAGCTGGCGAAGCTGGTCGAGGTAAACGGCTTCGACATGGAGATCGGGCCGGCCGAGCACATGGTGTTCCTCACCTATACCGACCGGCCGGGCATCGTTGGCATCGTCGGCCAGATCCTCGGTGACCAGCGGATCAACATCGCCGGGATGCAGGTCTGCCGGGATACCAGGGGCGGCCTGGCGCTGATCGTGCTGACCGTCGACTCGCGGCTGCCGCCGGACGTGCTGACCGAGATCACCGGGGCGATCGGCGCCGTGGTCGGCCGGGCCGTCGACCTCGATGACGAGGACGCCTGACCCGGCGTGCGCCGGGGCCCGCGCGGCCGCGCATACCGCGGATGCCGGGTAACCGGGCCGGCGCCGGCCCGCCCGCCGCTAGGTGCCGGATCTTGCCACCGCACCGTGCCTGACCAGTAAGGTACGCGCATGGCGGCACGCACCATCAGGATCGCCGTGATCGGCGGTGACGGCATCGGCCCCGAGGTGGTCGCCGAGGCGGTCAAGGTTCTCCGGGCCGCGGCAACCGGGGTCACGATCGAGACAACCGGCTACGACCTCGGCGCGCGGCGCTGGCATCGCACCGGCGAAGTCCTGCCTGGCTCGGTGCTCAGCGAGCTGGCCGGGCATGACGCGATCCTGCTCGGTGCCGTCGGTGACCCCAGCGTGCCGAGCGGCGTGCTTGAGCGGGGCCTGGTGCTGCGACTGCGGTTCGAATTCGACCAGTACGTCAGCCTGCGGCCGGTCCGGCTGTACCCGGGGGTGGCATCGCCGCTGTCCGGCCTGCGGGCCGAGTCGGTGGACATGCTGGTGGTGCGCGAGGGGACCGAGGGCCCGTATGCCGACGCGGGCGGCATCCTGCGGAAGGGCACGCCGGATGAGGTGGCGACCCAGGAGAGCATCAATACCGCATTCGGCGTAGCGCGGGTGACCAGGTACGCGCTGCAGCGCGCCGCCGAGCGCCGCAAGAAGCTGACCCTGGTGCACAAGACGAACGTGCTGGCCCACGCCGGCGACCTGTGGCAGCGGACAGTGGACGGGCTCGCCGCCGGCTACCCGGACGTGACCGCCGAGTACTGCCACATGGACGCGGCATCCATTTATTTCGTCACCGCTCCCGAACGGTTCGACGTGATCGTCACGGACAACCTGTTCGGCGATATTCTCACCGCGCTCGGCGCCGCGGTGGCCGGCGGCATCGGGCTCGCCGCGAGCGCCAGCATCAACCCCGAGCGCAGCGCGCCCAGCATGTTCGAGCCGGTGCACGGCAGCGCGCCGGACATCGCCGGCCAGCAGAAGGCGGACCCGACCGCGGCGATCTTGTCGGCCGCGATGCTCTGCGATCACCTCGGGATGATCGTCGAGAAGACCAGGATCGAGCAGGCCGTCGGCGATGACCTGGTGGAGCGGCAGAGCGCCTGGGCGGCGCGGTCCACCCCGGAAGTCGGCGATGATATCGCCGAGCGAGTGGCGGGGTAGCGCAAGATGGTAACTGCGGGCCCGGCTGGATGAGGTGGCCCGCGGCGGGCCCGGCAACGGCGCCGTGCCCGCAGTGAGGAAGGACCATCATGACCGCCAGCGCACCCGGCGAAATCCCGTTCGCCGTGCATCCAGCCCGCCCGCTGCCTGCCGCGCAGCGGGCCCGGATTCTCGCTGAGCCTGGGTTCGGCAGGCATTTCACCGATCACATGATCACCCTCCGGTGGGACACGGAGCACGGCTGGCACGACGGCCAGCTCGGCCCGTATGGCCCGATTTCGCTGGCCCCGGCCACCTCGGTGTTTCACTACGCACAGGAGATCTTCGAGGGGCTGAAGGCATACCGGCAGCAGAGCGGGCCCATCGTGGCATTCCGGCCGCAGCAGAACGCCGCCAGGCTCAATCAGTCCGCGGTCCGGATGGCCATGCCGCAACTGCCGGAAGCTGCGTTCGTCCGCGCTCTCGACCTGCTCGTCACGCAGGACCGGGACTGGGTTCCCGTCACCGAGGGCCACAGCCTCTACCTGCGGCCATTCATGATTGCCACGTACGCCGGACTCAGCGTCAGCGCGCCGTCGCCGTGCTACCTGTTCGCCGTGATCGCGTCGCCGGCCGGCCCCTACTTCACGGCCGGGCCGGTCTCGGTCTGGCTGGCGGAGGACTACACGCGCGCCGCGGCGGGCGGCACCGGCGCGGCCAAGACGGGCGGCAACTACGCGGCTGCCTTCGCCGCGCAGGCCGAAGCCCTGCGCAACGGCTGCGACCAGGTGGTCTGGCTCGACGCGGCCGAGCACCGGTGGGTCGAGGAGATGGGCGGGATGAATCTGTTCTTCGTCTACGGCTCCGGACGCCGGCCCCGGATCATGACGCCGGCGCTGACCGGCACGCTGCTGCCGGGCATCACCAGGGACACGCTGCTGAGGCTGGCCCCCGAGCTGGGCATCCCGGCCGAGGAAGGCAGGATCTCGGTCGACCAGTGGCGCGCCGGATGCGAGTCTGGCGAGATCACCGAGGTCTTCGCATGCGGTACCGCCGCGGTGATCAGCCCGCTGGGGCTGGTCAAGGGAACCAGCGGCGGCTGGACGGTGGGCGACGGCGCGGCGGGACCGGTAAGCACCCGGCTGAAACAGCAATTGCTGGGAATCCAGTTCGGCAGCCTGCCGGATCCGCACGGCTGGATCCACAAGATCCTCTGAGCCGCCGTCATCGCCGCGGCGCCGTCACGGCTGGCGGGCGGTGCTCGCCGCCGGGCCGGCGCCGGTTCCGGCACCACCGCCGCCGGGGCCGGCACTGCCGCCGATGGCCGCGCTGGCCCTGGAGCCCGACCGGTCCGGCCGGTGCTGCGCGCGCCGCCAGCAGATTTCCACCCGGGCGCCGCCGAGCGGTGATTCGCCGATCTTCCAGCGGCCGCCCGTCGAGCGCACGATCGAGTCGCCGATGGCCAGCCCGAGCCCGGCGCCGCCGCCATGCTCCGTCGCGCGGTGGAATCGGTCGAACAGCCGCGCGCGATCCTCCGGCGGAATCCCGGGGCCGCTGTCCTCGACGACCAGGCTGACCGAATTGCCCTGGGCCAGCGCGGAAATCCGCACCCGGCCGCCCCGGCCGGCGTAACGGCAGGCGTTGTCCATCAGGACGCCGGCCAGCCGGTCGATCCAGTCCGGCGGCGCGCTGATCCAGGCCAGGCCGCCATCGCCGGCTGGCGCGGCGGCCCAGCCCGCCCGGCCGCCGGGGCCCGGCCCGGCCAGCCCGGCGGCGGCCGCGGCCGGGCGGCCAGTATCCGGCGCGGCGTCCGGGCCCGCCGCCGCGGCGGGGATGCCCGGCCCTGGCCGCCCGGCCGGGACGTCCGGGCCTGCCAGCACGGCGATCTCGATCGACTCGGCGCTGGCGACCGCGCCGAACCGCCCGGCGCACTCCTCGGCGATCACCCCGAGGTCGATCGGCTCATCGCCGGGCGGCGGCGGGTTGGAGTCGAACCTGGCCAGCCAGAGCAGATCCTCGACGATCGTGCGCAGGCGCTGGCTCTCGCCCTGGATGCGGGCCAGCGCCGAGCGGTACCCGGCCGCGTCGCGCGGACTGCTCAGCGCGATGTTCGTCTCGGCCGCGATAACGGTCAGCGGGGTCCGCAGTTCATGCGAGGCATCCGCGGTGAAATCGAGCTGGCGGCGGCGGGCCTGCTCGACCGGGGCAAGCGCCCTGAGCCCGATGATCAGCGACCCGGCGAAGACGGCCAGCAGCAGTACCGGGGCGGCCAGCACCTCGCCGTCGACGAGGACACCCTGGAAGTGCGTCTCCTCAGCCATGCTCTGCCCGGCCACCAGCCAGGAGCCGCCCGCCTGCCGGGCCGCGGCAAGCCGGAACGCATGCTGGCCGACCTGCGCCGTCCACGGCCGGGCGCTGGCCGGCCGGGCGCTGGCCGGCAGCGGCGGCGCGCTCGCGCTGAGCGTGACCGCCGTGCCATCGGGCCGCACCAGCCAGAAGAACATCGGGGCACCGTCGACGTCCTGGTCGTCGGCATCCCCGCCGCTGCGTTCCGTCCGTCCGCCCGCCTGGCCGCGATTGCTGCTGCCGCTGCCGCCCTGGCCGATGGCGCCGGCCCGGCTGGCGACGCCGCTGCTGATTCCGTCGGCGAGATGATCGGACAGGCGGACGTCAACCTGCGCGACGAACCGGCCGGCCAGCAGCGCGTCGAGTGCGGCCACGCAGCCCGCGTAGACGATGCCGATCAGGACGGTCGCGGCCAGCGCCACCCGGACGGCGGACGCAACCTGGCGCGGCAGCCGCCAGAAAGGCCGCCTAGTCACGCGCCACGATCCGGTATCCGACGCCGCGGACGGCCTCGATCCGCACCCGGCCGCCGGCCAGCTTGGACCGCAGCCTGGCCAGATGCACATCGATCGTGTTCGAGCCCAGGGCATCGGCCTCGTTGTCCCACACCTGCAGCGCGATCGACCGGCGCGGTACCACCGCCGGGGAACGGCGCATGAGCATCTCCAGGATGCCGTGCTCGATGCCGGTCAGCGCGGGCGAGCGGGAGCCGATCCGGACCTCTCGCGCGGCCGGATCCAGCATCAGGTCGCCGATCACGAGCTTGGTCTGCTGGACCGCCGCCGGGCGGCGCAGCAGCGCCCGCAGCCTGGCCAGCAGCTCGCCGAAGTCAAATGGCTTGATCAGGTAGTCGTCGGCGCCCTGATCCAGCCCGGCGACCCGGTCGGCGGGCGCGTCCCTGGCCGTCAGCATCAGCACCGGCGTCGCGGCGCCGCGGCGGCGCATGTCCTGCAGAACCTCGAGGCCGGAGATGCCCGGCATCCGCCAGTCGAGCACGGCCACCGCATAGTCGTACGCGCGCAGGAAGGCCAGCGCGGCCGTGCCGTCGGCCGCCGCGTCTACCACGTAGCCGTTCTCCCGCAGGCCACGCGCCAGGACCTCGCGCAGGCCCGGGTTGTCCTCGGCCACCAGTACTCTCATCGCTGCCTCAGCGGGACATCCTGCGCCAGAGCGGCCTTGGCACCAGCCGCATGACCCCGGCGAGCACGGCGAGCGAGGGGGGCACCCACACGGTGCCCGTGTTCGTCGCCAGCGCCGCTGCCGTCGCCGCCCCGACCGCGGACGGCGTGGTGGCCATCGGCGCCGGCGGCATGCCGTCGGTCATCCGGCCGGTCACGAACCCCGGCCGGACCAGCAGTACCCGCACGCCGGTGCCGCGCAGCGAATCGGCCAGCCCGCGGGCGAAGGCGTCCAGTCCTGCCTTGGCGGCCCCGTAGACGAGGTTGGCCTTGCGCGGCCGCACCGCGGCCACCGACGAGAGCACCACGATCGTGCCATGGCCCTGCGCCCGCATCCGGGCCGCCACCGCCAGCAGGGTCGTGACATGCCCGGTGAAGTTGGTTTCGACGAGCAGCCCGGCCTGGCGCGGGTCGTGCGCCAGCGTCTCCTGCGGCACCAGGATGCCGGCCGCGGAGATGACGATGTCCACGTCGCCAGCCGCGAAGATCTGCTCGACCAGCGCCTCGTGCGTGTCCAGCGCGGTCGCGTCATAGCTCACCGTCTGCACCTGATACGGCAGCGCCTGGCCGGCCGCCGCCAGCCGCTGCTCGTCCCGGCCGGCCAGGATCACGCTGGTTTCCCTGCGCGCGCCGAGCGCGACCAGGATCTCGGTGCCGATCTCGCTGGTCCCGCCGAGCAGCAGGACCCGGCTGGGCTGGCCAAGGGCGTCCAGCATGGTGGCTCCTTCCGGTACCGCCCGGCCGCTACAGCCCGGCTCCTGGCCTGGCCGTCACAGCCCGGCTCCTAGCCCGGCCGCGAACATGAGCAGCCATGCGACCTCGCAGCATGCCATTACCGGATCCCGGGTGATCAGGTCCTCGACCGGCCTGCTGGCCGCGCCGGTGCTGAGCTGGCTGAACCGCAGCAGCGCCGCGGCCAGCGGCAGCGCGCTCGCCAGGTGCCAGTCCCGCGTCCAGCCGGCCTGCTCGCCGGATGCCCATAGTACGTAGGCAATGACCATCATCACGATGAGGAGCCGCTGGCAGAGCTGCAGTGCCGGGGCCGTGTACCAGCGCATCGCCGGCCGGTGCGCGGCCGCGTCCGGGCCGAGCACGGCCAGCTCCATGGACCGCTTGGCGACCGCCACCATCAGCGCGCCGAGGCTGCATACCAGCAGGAACCAGCCGGACGGCGGCACCCCGGTGGCAGCAGCGCCGCCCAGCGCGCGAAGCACGAACCCCGATGCGACGAACAGCAGCTCAAGGACCGGGACATGCTTGATCCCGAGGGTGTAGGCCAGCGACGCCGCCAGGTAGCCGCCGATCGCCACCGACAGGCCAGCCTCGCCGATCCAGAGCCCGGCCGCGGCCGCCGCCGCGGCGCAGGCCGCGGCGACCGCGAGCGCATGCGCGGCGGGCAGCGAGCCGGCCGCCACCGGGCGGTTCCGCTTGTAGGGATGCCCGCGGTCGCGTTCCGCGTCGAGCACGTCGTTGACGAAGTACACCGCGCTCGAGGCGGCGGTGAAGGCGGCCGCCGCGACCAGCGCGTAGGCCAGGCCGTGCGGTCGCCCCAGCGACTCGCCTGCCAGCGGAGCCGCGAAGACCAGCAGGTTCTTCGGCCACTGCCGGGGCCGCGCGGTCCGCACCACGGCCACCAGCCAGCGAGCGGGGGCACGGTACCTGGCGGCGGTCACGCCGGGGGTGCCCGCCGCCGGCGGGGCAGGCAGTCCGGTCGTCACCGGACGAACACAGCCTGGTCAGCTTCCGGCCCGGATGTCGCCGATCGCGGCACGCGGTTACCCTCCTCCTGGCCCAGCAAGCGGACAGCCCGAAACCGGCTGCGGGAACGCATATGACAAACCCGGCAATCTGCGTCCCCGCACCCGGCGTACTCCGACAGGTCTACCCGCCCAAGATGAAGACATCATTAAGCGGCGGCGGAAATTTAGCTGGCCGGCTTCCCCGTCCGCGTCCCATCCAGATTATTAATCCGGGAACGCGCTTATGTCCGTCGCGGCGCGCGGAATGTGATCTGAGCGGTCCAGCAGCGGCGGGCTGGCCGGCATTGTTTCCGGGTATTTCAGCCCGGCGCCCGTGTTGAGCACCACGATCTCATCGTGGCCGGCCAGCCAGCCGGTCTCGCGCAGCCGCCGAACGGCCGCGAAGCAGGCTGCTCCCTCCGGGCAGATCCAGGTTCCTTCCAGGCGCGCGGCCTGCCGCATGCTGGCCATCAGGTCGGCGTCGGTGACGGCCACCGCCGTCCCCCCGGTCGCGTACAGAGCCTCAAGCACGAGAAAGCCGCCGAGCGGGCTGGGCACGGTGAGGCCAAACGCGGCCGTCCTGGCCTGCTGCCATGGCCTGGTCTCGCGTTCGCCGCGGGCGAATGCGCGGACCACCGGGGCACACCCGGCCGCCTGCACCGCGATCATCCGCGGCGTCTTCGGGCCGATCCAGCCGAGCCCGGCGAGTTCGGCCAGCGCCTTGCGGATGCCGATGAGGCCGACCCCGCCGCCGGTGGGGCAGACGATGACGTCGGGAACCCGCCAGCCGAGCTGCTCGGCTATTTCCAGCCCGATCGTCTTCTTCCCCTCCAGCCGGTACGGCTCCCTGAGCGTCGAGACGTCCTGGTAGCCGGGCCGCTCCGCGGTGGCCGCCGCGATCAGCCGCCCTGCGTCGCCAATCAGGCCGTCCACCAGGTAGGTGTCGGTCCCGGCGGCGGCGCACTCGGACCGGGTGATCGCTGGCGCGTCGGCGGGCATGGCGACCAGGCAGGGCAGCCCGGCCCGGGCGGCGTAACTCGCCCACGCCGCGCCGGCGTTGCCGTTGGTCGGCATGGCGACGCCGGCCACGCCGAGCTCGGCCGCGCGGGACACCCCGACGGCCGCGCCGCGGGCCTTGAACGTGCCGGTGGGCAGCGGGCTCTCGTCTTTCATCAGCAGCCGCGGCAGGCCGAGCGCATGGCCGAGCCGCGGCATCGGCAGCAGCGGGGTCATGCCCTCGCCGAAACTCACCACCGCGCCGGGCGAAGACACCGGCAGCAGCTCGTGGTAGCGCCACAGGTCAGGCGGCCGCCCGGCGATCTGCGCCGGGCCGGCCGAGGCGCCGGCCCGGGCCAGGTCATAGCGGGCGAGCAGCGGCGCCCCGCAGCCGCAGCTGCCCTGGATCCGGCCGGCATCGTATTCGCGCTGGCATCGCGAGCATTCCAGGTGGGTCAGCGCAGAATAGGCCGATGGCCGCCCGCCGCCGCCGGGCCTGCCCGGCCGCGCCGTGGTCAATCCGCCGCATCGCCGGCCGCCGGACCGGCGCCCCCGGCGATGACCCCGGCAACCTCGTCGGCGCCGGCTGCAGGCACGGCGGTGATGATCAGCTCGCGGGTCAGCTGCATGCCGTCAAACGTACACCGTACGTGGCCAGATGCCGGCGGCGGCTCAGTCCGCGGACCGGGCCGCCAGGTAGGCCTGGCCGCGCGGAGACAGCCGGTACCCGACGTCCAGGCTGATCGTCAGCCCCAGCTCCTTGAGGCGGCGGATATGCAGCTTCAGGTCGGCCCGGACCCAGCCCATCGCGTCGGCCAGCACGGCGGAGGAGACGCCGGGCCGGTCCGCAATCTGCGCCAGCACGGCGCCGGTCCACGGCCCGCTGGCGCTCGCCTTGTCCATCCGCGCCAGCCTGGCGGTCACCGCGGCGACCTCGTCCCCGGTCAGGGAACCGGTCCTGGCCAGCTCGTCTCGCGGGTCGGGCTGGGCGAGCCGCCGGAACCTGATCCGGTACAGCGGCAGCGCCGGGTCGCCGCGCAGCTCGGCCAGCAGGTCCCTGACCGTGGCGTAGCCCGCCGCCCGCGCCTGCGCGCGGTCGATACGGCGAGGGCTGATGACGTCGACCGCCTCGGCCTCGACCAGGTCCAGGCCGGTGCGGTATCGGTGCCCGGCAACCACCTGGCTGCGCCGCCAGCGGCGGAAGGCCAGCGTGATCTGGCCGTCATGGATTCCGTCCCGCAGGCGCTTCTCGAAAAGCACCTCATGAGTGTAGGCGGCTATCCGCGACCGCTCCGTGCCACCGCACCCAGCAGGCCGCCCGGCAGTTCGGCGGACCCCGCCGGCCAGCTACCGGGCTGGCCCCTTACCGTAGGCGGGATGGACGATAAGCAGATCCTCGGGCAGATTGACCAGCTGATCGACACGGAGCACGAGTTGCGCACGAAGCTCGCCGCCGGATCGCTGTCCGGCGCCGAGGAGCGGGAGCGGCTGCGGGCCACCGAGGAGGCGCTCGACCAGTGCTGGGACCTGCTGCGGCAGCGGCGGGCGCGGCGGGAGTTCGGTGAAAACCCGGACGAAGCCGCGGCGCGCCCGGTCGCCGAGGTCGAGGGCTACCAGCAGTAATCACGCAGCCGCAGCTCATCACGTGTTTCCCGGCTGCCGGGCGGGGCTGGGCCGTGATCTTCAGCGAACGCCGCCATCGCCTTCAGCCCGCGGCCCTCGGCCATGGGCAGCAGGTCCGGCCCGGGCGCCGGCCAGCGGCCCGCTGCGGTGCCAGCCTGGCCGGGGATTCCCGGCGGCCGCTCAGTAGGCTCTGGGAAGAAAGCCTGCCGGGGCAGGCCGTGCCTACCGTGGAGACAAGACGTGCGCATCGCCAGATTCAGCCGGGACGATGAGGTCGCCTATGGCGTCGTCCAGGAGGCGTCGCCGGACGGCGCGGGCGGCGCCGCGGCAGGCTCGGCCGGTGCCGCCGCTGGCGGTGGCCGCCCCGCCTCCGGCGGGCGGACCACTCCCGGCCCGGACGGCGAGGGATTGCTGATCGCCGAGTTGCACGGGCATCCGTTCGGGGTCGGTACCGGCAGCGTGCGGCTGACCGGCGCCAGCTACCCGGTGCCGGAGGTGCGGCTGCTGGCGCCGGTGCTGCCGACCAAGGTGGTCGCGATCGGCAAGAACTACGCCGATCATGCCCGCGAGATGGGCAGCGAGCCGCCGGCCGAGCCGGTCATCTTCCTGAAGCCGTCCACGGCGGTTACCGGGCCTGGTGACCCGGTGGCACGGCCGGTCAAGCTGTCCGAGCGGGTCGACTTCGAGGGCGAGCTGGCCGTGGTGATCGGCAGGCTCTGCCGGGACGTGCCCGCGGAGCGGGTGCCGGAGGTCATCTTCGGCTACACCTGCGCCAACGACGTCACCGCGCGGGACCTGCAGGCCAGGGACGGGCAGTGGACCAGGGCCAAGGGGTTCGACACGTTCTGCCCGCTCGGCCCGTGGATCGAGACCGACCTGGATCCGGCCGACCTGGAGCTCACCACCACGGTGAACGGCGAGATCAGGCAGCGGGCCCGGACCTCGCAGCTGTTGCACGACATCACCGCGCTGGTCTGCCACGTCACCGCGGTGATGACGCTGCTGCCGGGCGACGTGCTGCTGACCGGCACCCCGGCCGGGGTCGGGCCGCTGATGCACGGCGATACGGTTGCCGTGACGATCGAGGGCATCGGGACGCTCAGCAATAGGGTGGTCGACCGTGACTGAGAACCAGCCCGTCCGGGTCCGCTTCGCGCCGTCACCGAGCGGCGACCTGCATGTCGGCAACGTCAGGACCGCGCTGTTCGACTGGGCATTCGCCCGCCGCACCGGCGGCACGTTCGTGCTGCGGATCGAGGACACCGACCAGTCGCGGGTAACCGACGAGTACGTGCGCTCGGCGCTTGGCACGCTGCGCTGGCTGGGCCTCGACTGGGACGAGGGGCCCGAGGTGGGCGGCGAGTACGGCCCGTACCAGCAGAGCCAGCGGCTGGAGATTTACGCGGACTGGGCGGCCAAGTTCGTTGCCTCCGGGCACGCCTACCGCTGTTACTGCACCACCGGGGAGCTTGCCGAGCGGCGGGCGGCCGCCCGGTCGGCCGGCGGCCCGAGCGGCTACGACGGGCACTGCCGGGACCTGGCCCCCGAGCAGGTAGCCCGCTACGAGGCCGAGGGCAGGCGGCCGGTGCTCCGGCTGCGGATGCCGGACGGCACGACCACGTTCACCGACCTGGTCCGCGGCGAGGTCAGCTTCGACCACGCGTTCGTGCCCGACTTCGTCCTGCAGCGAGCGGACGGCAGCCCGCTGTACACCCTCGCCGTCGCGGTCGACGACGTGCTGATGAAGATCACGCACGTGGTCCGCGGCGAGGATCTGCTTTCCTCGACCCCGCGCCAGATCGCGGTTTACCGCGCGATGGGCGTGGCCGAGGCCGACTTCCCGCGCTTCGCGCACCTGCCGTACGTACTCGGCAAAGACGGCCAGCGGCTTTCGAAGCGAAACGGGGTCGTCTCCGTCAACTGGTACCGGGACGAGGGATTCCTGCCCGAGGCAATCTGCAATTACCTTGCCCTGCTCGGCTGGTCGCCAGGGGAGAACCGGGAATCGTTCACGCTGGCGGAGATGGCGGCCGAGTTCGACCTGAGCCGGGTCAACAGGAACCCGGCCCAGTTCGACGTGCGCAAGCTGGAGGCCATCAACGGCGACAAGATCCGGGCGCTGGACCCGGCCGATTTCGTGGCCAGGATCACGCCGTTCCTGCAGCGCGCCGGGCTGGTCGCCGACCCGCCGCTGGCCGCGCAGGCGCAGCTGGTCGCCGCCGCCGCGCCGCTGATCCAGACCCGGATCTCCCGGCTCACCGAGGCAGCCGGGCTGCTCGGCTTCCTGCTGGTCAGCGAGGCCGACTTCAGCATCGATGCCGAGGACGCCGCGAAGGTGCTGACGGCCGACACCGAGCGGGTGCTGCAGGCCGCCGAGGCGACGCTGGCCGGCGCCGAGCCGTGGGCGCAGGACGAGATCGAGGCCGCGCTGAAGCATGCGCTGCTCGATGAGCTCGACCTGAAGCCGCGGGTGGCGTTCGCCCCGGTCCGGGTCGCGGTGACCGGCCGGCGGGTCGCCCCGCCGTTGCATCAGTCCATCGAGCTGCTCGGCCGGGACCGCACCCTCGCCCGGCTGGAGCACGCGATCGGCCTGGCCGCCCGGTCATCCTGAGGAGGCCGTCCCAGCCCGGCTCGGCCAGCTGCGGCTGGTCAGCCGCCAAGCCGGCCGCGCAGGTGCCCCAGCTGGGTCTCCAGGTGAGCCGACGGCACCGCGTGCACCCCGAACGGGAACACGGCGATGTCCTTTGCCGAGGTGATCTCGTTGTACGCGGCGAACACGGTGGACGGCGGGCAGACTTCGTCCATCAGGCCGACGCTGAGCACGCAGTCCGCGGTGATCCGGCGGGCCAGCAGCGCGCAGTCGATGTAGCGCAGCGTGTCCAGCGCAGCAGGCACCAGGTCGACCTGCTGGGCGAGGAACTCGGCTATCTCCGCATACGGCATCTTGCCGGTCAGCGTGATGGCCCGGCTGATGTCGCACAGGAACGGGACGTCTGCGTGGCAGACGGCCACCGCGTCGCCCAGCAGCGCCGCGGTGGCCAGCGCGAGCCCGCCGCCCTGGCTGGCGCCGCTGACCGCCACCCGGCCACGGTCGACGCCGTGCAGGGCCGCCGTGGTCTCGACGGCCAGCACGGCGTCCGTGTACAGCCTGGTGTAGTAGTAGTCCTCCGGGCTGGCGATGCCGCGGGTCATCACCGCCGAGTACTCCGGGCCGGGCCCGATGTCGCCGGTCGCGCCCACCGTCCACTGGCCGCCCTGGCCGCGGGTGTCCATCACGAACGCCGCGAAGCCGGCGGCCGGCAGCATGGCGTGATCGGCCGGCCGGCCGCGCCCGCCGCCGTAGCCGATGAACTGCACAACCGCCGGCAGCGGCTCGTCGCCCGCCCCGGGCGGCCGCAGGTACCAGGCCCGGATGCGGTCGCCGCCGGCCCCGGAGAACTCCACGTCATACGCCTGCATCGGCCCGTACACGTCCGGCCGGTACGGGGTCAGGACGGCCGGCCGGCCCGCCGCCCTGGCCTGTGCCAGCCGCCCGGCCCACCACTCATCGAGCCCGGCCGGCTCCTCGGCGCGCGTGCGGTGCTCAGGCAGTTGCTCTGGCGGCAGGTCGAACCACGGCATGCGAACGCTCCCCGGTCTCGCGGATGCTGCTGCTGATCTTGCCGGATGCCCGGTCAGCCGCGCGACGCGCCGTGCCGCGCGGGCGGCTAAGGCCGCGGGTGAGCTCGTTGGCTGCCGGGCGCTGGTTCGGCTATGCTGCACAGGCGCGAGCGGGCGGCAGTTGCCCGGTCCGATGGGGTATGGGGTAATTGGCAGCCCGACGGGTTCTGGCCCCGTTAGTCTAGGTTCGAGTCCTGGTACCCCAGCTGAGAGAGTTGCGGCCAGCGGCAGCGGAACCCGCTGCCGGGCGAGAGTTCGTGCCTGGCTGGCCGTCAGGATCTGGCGACCAGCCAGCCGTAGGCGGCCGCGGCGTTGCGGGCCTCGATGGTGCCGTGGTCGTCGTCCGCAGGGAAATGCGCATCGGCGCCGGGAATCCGGCTGGCCAGCCAGCGCCCGTGCGCGACCTGCACCGAGATGTCTCGCTGCCCGTGCCAGAGTTGCACCGGCACCCGGATCGCGCCGAGATCGAACGCCCAGGGCTGCAGGAACGCGGCCCAGTCGTCCCACCAGCCCTGATCCCCGTCGCGCATGCCGTCGCGCCAGCACAGGGCCAGGTGCTCGGCCATCTCACGGCTGTGCGCGTCGTCGGTTTCGGCCCGGTCCCCCCAGAACTGCAGCCATCCTGCTGGCACGGACATCCGCTCGAACTGCCCGGCCGCGTCCGCGCGGAAGTTCTCCCGTGCCTTCGGGCGGTCCTCGAAGAACAGCCGTACCTCCTCGGCGGCCCCGTCGCTCATCCCGCCGAGGAAGTCCAGGCCGGGCTCGCCGTAGGGGCCGATCGAGGCGAACACGCAGACCGCGAAGGCCAGATCAGGCAGCAGGGCCGCGCAGGCCAGCGCGGTCGGCCCGCCGCCGGAGATACCCCAGACCGCCATCCTGGTGATCCCGAGCGCCTCGGCGATCGCCCTGGCGTCCGCGGCGCCATCGGCGACCAGCCGTCCTGGCCGCGGCGTTGATCCGCCATAACCGGGCGGGTCGACGCCGATCAGCCGCAGGCCGCTCGCGGCGGCCAGCCGCCGCGCGGCGGGGGACAGCTGCCGGGAGCCCGGGCTGCCGCCGTAAACCAGGACGGGCAGCCCGTCCGGCGGGCCGGCATCCTGGACCAGGAGGTTCCCGCCGCGGACCGGGATGGTGATGTCAGCGACATTAGGCATTTGCTGATGCTAACGGGATGCGGCCAGGCGGCCAGGCGGCCTGGCCCGGGGCCGGCCGGGGGAGCGGGTCGCCCGGGTATCGGTCGGATCGGCAGGCCGGGGAGCCGGCGGCGGATCGCCGGGGATCAAGGTGCCCCGGCGATCCAGATCCGCCCCGCCCGACCGGGCCAGGACGGCGGCGGTCAGACGCGGCTGCGGGACCGGCCGCGCTCGGCGCCGGTGAGCCGGAGGATCAGCAGCAGGACGATCGCGCCGATGATGGAGCCGATGATCCCGGTCGTGTGGAACCGGTGGATCGCCAGCCGGTGGAACTGGAACAGGTTCTCGATGAACCCGCCCAGGAAGGAACCCACGATCCCGAGAAGGATGGTGCCAATGAGTCCCATGCTGTCGCGGCCGGGGACGAGCAGCCGCGCGATGGCCCCGGCAACGAGGCCGACGAGGATCAGAACCACTATGAATGTCACCATGGGCCGGTAGATACCGCGTTTACCGCCAAACATGCGGCGACTCCGGTCACGGTTCGGCGCCCGGCAGGCCGGCGCCAGACCGCCGCGCGCGGCCTGGCCGGGCTGCCGGTAGCCGTACCGGCCGGTCAGTTGCTCGCGGCTGCGCGCCGGGATGCGCGCCGGCCGGGCTGCGGTGACCGGTACCCGGCGGGCCCGTCCGGCAGCCGTTTGGCGTGGCTCCGGTCCGGTACGCTAGCCTTAGTCCGCGCCGCGGTCACTGACCGCTCGCGTCTCACCTGGCCCCGTCGTCTAGCGGCCCAGGACGCCGCCCTCTCAAGGCGGTAGCGCCGGTTCAAATCCGGTCGGGGCTACTGGAGTAGCAGGTCAGGGGGCCTGACCGCCGGTCACGGCGGTCAGGCCCCTGATCATCTGTCACTGGTTCGTCATCGGGTTCTGCCGTCATCCGACGGCAGCGGGCGCTACTGCGTGAGGGTCATCGGCACTCATGCGAGGGTCAGGCCGGGGCTGGCGTGAACACCGCAGTGGTCGTGCGAGCCTGTCCTGTGCCGGTTGGCTGCGCGTCCCAGTTGTCCGATCCCGGTTGAGCCGAGGCAGCCCCTTGTTAGCTGAGGCATCCGGCGGCAGCCGAGCACACATGCAGGCCCGGTGCATCGCGGCTGCCAGGCCAGGCCTGCGATCGGACGTCGATCCGCTTGATCGCCAGTTCTGATAGCAGCGTCATATTCGTCCCTGTTTGCTATTCTCTGACCTGCCGCTTGCCGGGGGCGCAGGGGCCGTGAACAGCGCGCGGTTGGCATCAGGGGGTCTTTCCAGGATGAAGCGACGCAGGCTGCGAGCACCGGGACAGCATGGGTCCCGGTCCAGCCAGGTACGGCCAGCGGAGCCCTCGCACGCCGGGGCGGCCGAAGCCGGGTTAGCACGGGCGGGCGGATCGCGGACTGCGCCTGTACCAGGCCAGAAGACATCTTTCTGGACCAAGCGCAGGGCCTGGTTCGCGTCCGCGGGCACGGTCATCCTGACCGGAGTGGTCACTACCCTCCTGGCCTCAGGCCTAGGCGGCATCCTCGGCAGGGAGTTTCATAATTCTGGTAGCAGCAGCGTGTCAGGCGTATCAGCTGCTGGCAGCAGACATCCGCTGAAGGTGGTCTACGAAGCCCCGCTTTACCCGTCAGATTCTGAATACTCGAGTGATTGGTCATTCAAAAACGGTCTCTCGATTAGCGCCCCGGAGCTTAAGCGTCTTAATTCCGTCCGCCGGTCTCCCGCCATCGGTCGCTGGCTTTCAAGCAGGGGCGGGATTCGCAGTACTGGTGATGTTCAGCTTGTTGTCCAGAATGCAAGCGATTCCTTGGTTCGCATAGTTCAGATGCGGGTCATCAAGAGCTGCCAGCGGCCCTGGACCGGCGCGCTGTACCAGGCCAATGGTGGAGGTGCCTTCGAGCAGGTCGTTCGCTTGTCATTTAACCTGGACTCCGGCGACCCTTATGCCAAATATGTGAATACTCACTCCCGGTACCTAGTGTCCCACGCTGGCAAGGCCGATCCGGACTATTTTAGCGTGGAAACGATAGAGCTTGCACCGGGTAGACAGCAGGTGTTTAATATCATCGCCTATTCATCTAGCCAGTACTGCGCATTTCATTACCTGGCAACTATCATAAGCGGTGAAAAGACCGTTTACCAGGCGATTTATGATCATGGCCGGCCTTTTCGTGTAGACGGCTTTCCTCAGGACCGCAATAAGAATATCGTATACTCACGGTACAAAGAGCTGTATCTCGGACTCGATGCGAGTCCCAACCTGGATGGGAGCCTCGTCCAGGTTGATCCGAAAACCTATGATCTGGGTAATCCGGCAACCTGGATCCCAATTAATGTTGCCGGTGGTCCAGGCCCGACTGATGGTGAATAATGCCGCCCGCCGAGGTGATTCCGTATCCCGTGATGCGGCTATCGCCGCGCCGCGATCTACTCGATGTCATGCGCCTCGCCGGGCGACTGCAGCGCCGGCGGGTCCTACGCGGATAGCACCGGCCACGTCGAGCCGTTCGTCGTAGGCGAGACGAGCGGCGCTCCGAGGCAGTCCTCGCCGGCAAAAGCCGACCGAGCCCGCTCAAAAGATGAACGGCACGAGCATCTTGGTCGAGCGCTTGTACACCGGGTAGGTGTCTGGGAACTGCTCGGTCAAGTAGTGCTCCTCGACGGTCGCGCTGTAGACGAAGTAGACACCGGCCAGGGCCACGGCGGTCAGCCACAGCCAGCTCAGCGCCACCGCGGTGCCTAGCCCGGCGACCAGGATGCCCGAGTAGATCGGGTGGCGGACCAGGTGGTAGGGGCCGCTGGTCACCAGCTCTGGCTCGTCCTTCTGTGTCATGGGGGTGCCCCAGTTGCGCCCGATGTGCACGCGCGCCCAGATCGCGAACCCCAACCCTAGAAAGAAGAGGGCGAGCCCGAGGCCAGCGCGCACGGGTCCGTGTTGAGGCCGTGCTCCCGAAAGGCACCCAAGCGGATCAAGAGGATCACGACGACAACGATCACGGCCCTGATACCCAGCTCGCGGGACCACGGCACGCGGCCCCTCTTCATAGAAAAGGCCGCCACGAGCCAGTACAGCCAGAACGCTGCCCATCCGATGGCAAGGACGAGCTCTACCACACGCATCGTGACTCAGGCTGTCACAATGCCTGGCGGTCCGCACGAGGAGCTCAGGTTCGGGGCCGGAAGAGGCCGGGTCGAGAGCCGAGCCGAGACCGCCGCCATCGGCTACCTCGGGATCGCTCCGGGGTGAGGACGCACCTTGGCGTTGCGGCCCGTCGCCGCCCAGCCGATCCTGTCCGCCTCCAGCAGGATGACGCTGCGGCCCGGGTCCCGCTCCTTGGCCAGCAGTGCGGTCCGCAGGCCGCAGAACCCCCGCCGGGCACCGCCAGGTCGGCCCTGACGGAGGCGCCGAGCGCCGGACGGGCGCGGGGCGGGCCGACCGGTCCAGCCAGTAAGGCACCGGCGCGGCGGCCAGCCAGGACCTGGTAATACCCTGCGCCGACAGCATCCCAGCATTGTTCCCGCGCCTGTCATCCCGCGGGCACCTCGGTAATTCATTTGGCTTTCGTAAGTCGGTCACCTAATGCCATGGCCGCTTGTCACAGAAAGTCAACGGTCTGCTACTGCGCGGATTTTACCTCCGCCAGACCTAGACGGCTACGGTTACGAAATGGTAATGTCGGGAAACTCGTGGAGGGAACGGGACTGACCTGATGCGCTAGTGCGGATGGCCTGCGGGGACTTGCACTCTATGGGACTGGGGGAAATGCATCGGCCATCCTTAGGAATGCTGGCGCCCATATCCATCAGGAAACGGGTGGCAGTGTTTATCCCGTCGCAACGGGGGCCTCGCGCACGAACGTCCGCGATCTCACGAAGCGGCCCCTTCATGATGTCCGCATCTGCCCGCACGGGAGGCCAGTTGAATGTTACTCCCCTGCGAGGAAACGGATGCAACTCCGACGTCCGGAATTGATACGGCGTGCCGCACCACCACCACGGTGCCGCACGGTGGGGAGCAAAAGATGAGAAAAACATCTATCCTGACTGGCATGGCCACCGCCGCGGCGCTGGTGGCCGCGCTGGGGATGGTGGTAGCGCCCGCGGCCGGTGCCCAGGCCCGCGGGCATCACCACGGCAGCGGGTTCAAGGTCATCGCCAGCCACCTGAAAAACCCGCGCGGGCTCGCATGGGGCCCCGGCGGCGCGATCTTCCTCGCGGAGGCCGGGCGCGGCGGCAAGACCTGCCTGAGCGGCGGCCCGGAGGGCAAGACCTGCATCGGGCTCACCGGCTCGCTTGACGTGATCGGCAAGGGTGGCGTACACCGCCTCGTCACCGGGCTGATCTCCGCCTCCGGTGCCGGCGGGGTGGCGGCGGAGGGCCTGGTCTCGGTCTCCCGCGCCCCGCGCGGCGGCGTGTTCGCGCTGTTCGGCGAGAACACGCACATAGTGCCGCCGAAGGGCGCGATCCCGCAAAGGCTGCGCCAGGCGGCTCTGCACGAGCTCGGCCGTCTGTTCCTGGGCACGCGGCACGGCGCGGTCAGCATCGCCCGCGTCGGTGACCACGACTGGACCTGGACGTCCAAGCGGGTTCACCTGGCGCCAAAGGACTTCCCCGACGCCAACCCCAACAACGTGCTGCGCGCCGGCGGGCGTACCTACGTGGCGGACGCGGGCGCCAACACCCTCACCCAGGTCCTGAGGCATGGGCGGACGCGGGTGCGCGCGTTCTTCCCGGTGGCACACTACCCGCCCGACGCCGTGCCGACCTGCGCGGCGCAGGGCCCGGACGGTGCACTGTATGTCGCCGAGTTGCTCGGAGGTTCCTACGCCCCCGGTCACGCCCGCGTCTGGCGGATCGTCCCCGGGCAGAAGCCGAAGGTCTGGGCCACCGGCCTGACCACGGTGCAGGGCTGCGGCTTCGGTAGCGACGGCGCGTTCTACGCCACCGAGTTCCAGACCGGCGGGCTGACCTCCAGCAACCCGGCGGGTGACGTGGTGCGGATCGCTCCTAACGGCCACCGCACCCACCTCGGCGTGGGCAAGCTGTTCAACCCGTCCGGCTTCCTCGCCGGGCGGCACGGTTCGTTCTACGTCTCCAACTGCAGCATCGCCCCGGCCACGGGCCTGGGCCCGCAGCTGTGCCCCACTGGGGGCCAGGTGGTCCGCATCGGGTGACATAGCGGACCTCTCGCGGTAACCAGCCCGCGCAGCCGCCCGCTGCGCGGGCTGGCCCGCGTTTGGCCGGCGTCAGGAAATGCGCCGTCGACAACGATGGTGCAGGCGCTTACCGACCGGGGGATGGCGCACGTCCTGCCGCACACCCCGGCCGATCCGGCGAGTGTGCAGGGCGAGGAGCGAGATGGGGAATGACATGATCGAGCCTTTTCCGCGGATCATCGCCGACGACAAGGTCGGGCCGGTGGACGCCACCGTGGTACCGCGCTACGCGGGGGAGGCCACCTTCGCGCGCCTGCCGCGCATGGATGCGGTGGCGCAGGCCGATGTTGCCGTGCTGGGCGTGCCATTTGACAGCGGGGTCAGCTACCGGCCAGGGGCGCGCTTCGGCCCGTCGCACATCCGGGAGTCCTCCCGGCTGCTCCGCACCTACAACCCGGCGCTGCAGGTAGCGCCGTTTGCCGCCCAGCAGGTCGCCGATGCGGGGGATCTGGCCGTCAACCCGTTCAGCATCGATGAGGCGATCAGCGAAATCGAGCGGGGAGCGCGCGATCTGCTGGAACGCGCGCGGTTCGTGCTGATGCTCGGCGGCGATCATACGGTCGCGCTGCCGATGCTGCGGGCACTCTCGGCGCTGCATGGTCCGCTGGCAGTCGTCCACTTCGATGCCCACCTCGATACCTGGGATACCTATTTCGGCGCCGCCTACACCCATGGCACGCCATTCCGGCGGGCATCCGAGGAAGGCCTGCTGGACCGGACCGGCTGCCTGCACGTAGGAATCCGCGGCCCGCTGTATACCGACAGCGACCTTACCCAGGACACCGATCTGGGCTTCCAGGTGATATCGGCGCCCGACGTCGAACGGCTCGGCGTGGCCGGAATGGTGGAACAGATACAGCAACGGGTCGGCGACCGCCCCATGTACGTCTCCGTGGACATCGACGTCCTGGATCCGGCCCACGCGCCCGGCACCGGCACTCCTGAGGCAGGCGGCCTGTCCAGCCGGGAACTGCTGGCCACCCTGCGATCATTCTCCCGCCTTAACCTCATCGGCGCAGACATCGTGGAGGTCGCACCCGCCTACGACCACGCCCAGATCACCGGGATCGCCGCCGCCCACGCGGGCTACGAGCTGCTGTCTGCGCTGGCCGCGGCAAAGGCTGCCCGGTGACCGCCACCGACCAGGTGCTGGCGGCAGCGGAGCAGCTGGCAGGCCTTCGGGCGGGACGACACGCGCTGTAGCAGCTAGCTGCCGCGAACCTGGCGGCGCAGGTCGCCAGTACCCGGGGAAAAGCCCCGCGATGTCAGCCAGCGCGTTATCCGGGACGCGTCCGGGTGCGTGTCCGGGACGACATTGTAAATGTAGTTCAGCCCGCGCTCAGCGGCCTCGCTCTCAAGCCGGTCAACGATGAAGTTGCCGATGCCGTTGCCGCGCATGGCCGGGTCGACCAGGAACGTGATCTGAGCGTCGCCCCATTCCGAATCCAGCCAGCCGTAGCCGATGACGGTCCCGTCGTCGTCGGTGACCTGCCACCACTCGTCGGCGATCGTGGCGCCGGGAGCAGGCTGGCCGAAGCCCACCGACGCCAGTTCGTCCGGGCCGAACAGCCGCTGCTTGTCGGCATCCCAGCGCGGGCTGTCCTCCTTCGTCCAGTGCAGTGTCATCGCTCCTCTTTCGCTCTTGGCGCCGGCCGGTCGGCGTTCGTTACGGTAGCCCCTGGATTGGCTGATAGCGGCCGGCCGCATCGATCACCCGGTGCCGCGGGCCCGGTCCGATTCCAGCCGGGCCGGCCCGCCGAGGGGCGTCAGTCGGCCGGCGGCTTCGCCAGCAGGCCGGTGTCCGTAGCCATCTTGCGCAGGTCGACGCGGCGGACCTTGCCGGTGGCGGTGGTCGGATACTCACTGACAAAGACAATCTTGCGAGGTCGCTTGAAGGCCGGCAGGCCCTGGCGGCAGAACCTGATCAGCTCGGCGTCGGTGGCGACCTGGCCGGGCTGCAGGATCACGTACGCAACGGGCTTCTCCAGGCCGTCGGCGTCAGGCGCCGCGACCACGATCGCGTCGGCGACGGCCTGGTGCGCTAGCAGCCGGGCCTCCACCTCCGCCGGTGTCACCCAGATTCCGCTCGCCTTGAGCATGTCGCCGGTGCGGCCGAGACACGTGTAATAACCGTCCGCGTCCTGGACGTAGGTATCGCCCGTGCGCAGCCATTCCCCCTGGAAGACCAGCCGCGAAGCATGGTAGCGCGACCAGTACCCGGTGGCTGCCGATGCGCCCCGCACCAGCAAGGTGCCAGGCGTGCCGACGGGTACCTCGAGCCCGTCGTCGCCAACGATCTTCAGGTCGTAACCGGGCACGGTGACGCCGGTGCTGCCGGGCCGCACCTCGCCGACGCGGTTGGACAAGAAGATGTGCAGCATCTCGGTCATGCCGATGCCATCGAGGATGTCCACGCCGAAGTGGGTCGTCCACCGCTCGTACAGTGACGCCGGCAGCGCCTCTCCGGCGGAAGCCGCCAGCCGGACGCCGGCCAGCGCATCCGCGGCCAGCCCGCTGCGCAGCATGTTGGCAAAGAACGTCGGGCCGGCGAAGAACAGGGTGGCCCCGTACTCGCGCGCCCGCTCGGCTATCACCGCGGGCTTGGCCGGTGCCGGTTCCAGTACCGTCGCGGCACCCGCCGACAGCGGGAACAGCACGGAGTTCCCGAGGCCGTAGGCGAAGAATGCCTTCGCCGCCGACAGGCACCGGTCCTCGGGCGTGATGCCGAGCACCTGCGTGCCGTAGGTCTCGCATACCACCTGGATAGCGCCGTGCCGGTGCATCGCGCCCTTCGGCATGCCGGTGGTGCCCGATGTGTACAGCCAGAACGCCGGCGAGTCCGCTGTGGTCGGGTAGACCGTCGCGTCCGGCTGAGCCGAGGAAAGCAACGAGCTGAACCCGTGCCACGGCAGCCCGCCCGACACATCCTGGGCAGCATCCGGGCCGAGCACCCCGCGCAGCTCCGGCGCGCCCGCGGTCGCCTCGCGGGCCACCCCGGTGAACTCGGCGGTCACCGCGAGCAGCCGGGCGCGCGAGTCGCGCAGCAGCCCGCGGAGCCCGTCGGCGTTCGTCATCGTCGACACCGGCACCGGGATCGCGCCGACCCGCATCGCGGCGAGGTAGGCGATGACTAATTCCGGCGAGTCCGCCATGCACAGCAGCATCCGCTGCTCGGGCAGCAGGCCGAGGCCGCGCAGCGCGCCGGCCGCCCGCAGCACCTGCTGGTGCAGCTGCTGGTAGGTCAGCTCGCCGCCGGGGCCGGTCAGCGCGAGCCGGCTGCCGTCGCCAGCGTCCAGCCGGCGGTCGAGCAGGTACTCGGAAGCGTTAAACAAATCGCTCATGGACGCCTCGTTACCGGGTCAGCTGAGGTGGACGTAGTCGTAGTCGAATGACTTGCCGTTGATCCCGGCGCGGGGCGGGGAGATCCAGGCTGCGATCTTGCCGCGCTCGTATACCGGCTGCATGAGCGAGCGGACATACGTCTTGTCAACGTCGGTGGGCAGCCAGTTGCCCTTGCGCTGCGACCATTCCGCCGCCGATAGCTGTTCCCCTTCGGGGGACGTCTCGATGCCGGCGAAGGCGCCGACGTGCCGGTTGAACGCGACATGCGGCAGCCTGAGCTGTTGCGGCAGGCCGGCCTCCTTGAGGATCTTGTTCCAGCGGTTGACGCCGTTCTGGCAGTCGCCGATGTAGGCCCGCCGAAGATCCGTGTTCAGCCCGAGGAGCGCGGCCACCTCGGTCTGGCCGATCGTGCCATCGATCAGCGCGTCCACCATGAACGCGTCGTCGGTGAGCCGGTGGTCGTCCCGGCGGCGTTCCTCCGACCAGCGGCCCTTCAGCCCGGCGGTGTAGTAATTGGCCACGTTGGTCGAGGTCTCGCCGCCGAACAGGTCCAGGGACACCGAGTAGTGGAAATTGAGGTATTTCTGGATCACCGGTAGCGGGATCGCGCCGTGGCCGACCACGTCGTCAGTGTCGTTCTCGATCATCACCTGCGCGGTCCGCTCGACGACCCGGTCAATCCCGGTCGTGCCCACGAACATGTGATGGCTTTCCTCCTTGAGCATGAATTCACAGGTGCGCGACAGCGGGTCGAATGCCGACTCCTTCAGGGTGCCGAGCTGGTACTTGCCGTCCCGGTCGGTAAAGTAGGTGAACATGTAAAAGGACAGCCAGTCCGGGGTCTCCTCGTTGAACGCGCCGAGAATGCGCGGAGACTCGGCGCTGCCGGAGTTCCGGCGCAGCAGCTGCTCGGCCTCTTCCCGGCCCTCCCGGCCGAAGTAGGCGTGCAGCAGGTACACCATTGCCCACAGGTGCCGCCCCTCCTCGACGTTGACCTGGAAGAGGTTGCGCAGGTCGTACAGGCTGGGGGCAGTGGCGCCGAGGTTGCGCTGCTGCTCCACCGAGGCAGGCTCGGTGTCACCCTGGATCACGATCAGCCGTTGCAGCTCGGCCCGGTATTCGCCGGGAACCTTCGTCCATGGTGGCTCGCCCTTGTGCTGGCCGAAGCCGACCACCCGGCCCGGATCGCGCTCGGCCAGGAATATGCCCCAGCGGTAGTCCTTCATCGGGACATGGCCGAAATGAGCCCAGCCCTCGCGGCCCACGTTCACCGCGGTGCGCAGGTACACGTCCTGCGTGGGCAGCGTCGGGCCCATCGTCTGCCACCAGTTCAGGAAATTCGGCTGCCACGACTCCAGCGCACGCTGCAGCCGGCGGTCCTCGTGCAGATCCACATTGTTCGGGATCCGCTCGGTGTAGTCGGCAGTCGTGGTCATGTTCAGACTCGCTTCCTGTCAAATTCGGCGCGCTGCCCGGTGCCGAACCGGCGCAGCGCACCGTCTGCGCCGGATGCATTAGGGCGG
Organism: uncultured Actinomycetes bacterium; assembly: GCA_963786975.1. GTDB lineage: Bacteria > Actinomycetota > Actinomycetes > Streptosporangiales > Streptosporangiaceae > Palsa-506. The sequence goes on from CAWBBE010000005.1 coordinate 317,929, forward strand.
TAGAAGATCCAGTTCTGCCATGCGGAGAGACGGCCGAAGATCTTGGTCTCGATGGTCTCCGGCCCGGCGAAGCGGTAGTTGGCCTCCAGGCCGGTCAGCGCATCGGGGCTGAAGCTGGCTCGTTCCTCGATGGCGATGCGGACTTCCTCGTCCCAGTCAATGTCATCGGGGGCGAAGGTGACCAGGCCAAGCTGCTCTGCCTCGTTGCCCTCAAGCGCCTGCCCGGCCCGCTGCTCGACTGCGGCGAGGCCCTTATCGTCACCCAGGTACCGGGTCTGCATCCTGGAGAGCCCGTTTCCCATCGGCAGCGGGCCGAGGTTCATCGGGCCAACGGTGACCGTCGCCGGATCGGCGTCCGGGTCGGCCTCTTCGAATACGCCGAGCAGCTGGAATGAGCGATCGGCGGCCAGCGCCAGCTCCAGCAGCGAGCCGGCGAAGCAGCTGCCCGGCTCGATCAGCGCGATAAGGCTGCGGCTGGTGACATCCAGGCGCTTGAGCGTGCGCTTGAGGTAATGCACGATCTCGCGGGCCAGCCAGTCATCGCCATTGTCCAGCAGCAGGCGGTCGTGGCCGAGGACGCGCGGCGCGTCACCGCGGGTGCGGAACACCCAGGTGCCCAGCTCCAGCTCATTGGTGCGCAGGTCCAGGATCAGGTCGTCCAGCTCGCGGGTCATCGCCAGGGTCCAGAAGCCGGCGCCCTGCGCGTGCACCGCGGCGATGTCCGCGGGCGCGGCGGCGTCCGGGCCGCTGATCGTGATCTCGGCGATCCCCCGCGCGCGGTCGAGCGTGGCCGCCACGTACCGGTACGAGATCTCCCCCGCCGTGCGGGTCTTGGACAGCGGGGTCAGCTCAATGCCCGGTGCGCACGGCCGGCTGGAACGCCCGGCCAGTTCACCTGCCCGCCGCGCGACGACCTCGTCCCAGCTGGCCCGCGGGACGACTTCATCGACCAGCCGCCACGCGACGGCTTTCCGGCCGCCGACGCCCTCGGACCGGGTGGCGAAGTAATCGGCCAGGTCACGGCGAACGTGGCGCTTGTCGACGACCCTGGTCAGCCCGCCCGTACCCGGCAGCACTCCCAGCAGCGGCAGCTCCGGCAGCGCCACGGCCGAGGACCGGTCATCGACGAGCATGATGTGCTCGCACGCCAGCGCCAGCTCGTAGCCGCCGCCGGAGGCCGTCCCGTTCACCGCGGCCAGGTATGTCTGGCCCGAGCTGGCGGTCGCGTCCTCGATGCCGTTGCGGGTCTCGTTGGTGAACTTGCAGAAGTTCACCTTCCACGGGTGCGGTGAGGTGGCCAGCATGCGGATGTTCGCGCCAGCGCAGAAGATCCTGTCCTTGCCGCTGGTGATCACGACCGTGCGTACCTCGGGGTGCTCGAATCGCAGCCGCTGGACCAGATCGTAGAGCTCGATGTCCACGCCGAGGTCATACGAGTTCATCTTCAGCTCGTAGCCGGGCACCAGGCCGCCCTGCTCGTCGACGTTCATCGTCAGCGTCGCAACCGGGCCATCGCACGTCAGCCGCCAGTGCCGGTAGCGCTGCGGAAGCACCCGGAACTCGACTGCCGGCCGGGCGGCCTCCGCGCCAGCCCCGGCCTGCGCTTGCTGCACGTTCAGGTCGTCACCCGGCATGGCCACCCTCAGTCTGTCACCCGGAGCACGACTGCCGCCCCGGAGTCGCCGGCGGCGCAGCCGGTGAACAGGCCGGTGCCGCCGCCCCGCTGACGCAGTTCCTCGATCAGCTCGGCGACCGAGCGCAGGCCGGTCGGGCCCTGCGGGTGACCGAAGATCAGGCTGCAGCCGTAGGAGTTCATCCGCTCCAGCGGGAAGCCCGTCTCCCGGGAGAAGTAGATGTCGTTCACGGCGAACGGATTGTGCGTGGTCATCGCGTCGATCTGGCCGATCGTCAGGCCGGCCGCGGCGAGGGCCGCGATTGCCGCCGGCACCGGCGCCTGGGGCATCCGGCTACGGCCCACCCGCGCGAACCCGGTCCCGAGGATTTGGGCCACGCCGCCGCCGCGGGCCAGCTCACGAGCCTCGCTGAGCGTGGTGACCAGGGCGCCGGCGGCGCCGTCCGCGGGGTGGGTCTGGGTGGCGAAGGTGTGCAGCCCGTCCGGGGCGGCCGGCCGCAAAGCGCTGATGTCGTCGAGCATGATGGGCCGCACGCCCTCGTCGGCGGCGATCACCCGGGGCGGCTTGCGGCGCTGCGGGATCTGGACCTCTACCATGTAGCGGCGCTGGAAGGCCCGGTCATCGGCCAGCGCTTTCTCGTACTGGCTGGACCGCAAGGCGGCCAGCTCGTCGAGGTCGCCGCGGGAGATCGACGATTCGGCCGCCACGTTCTCGCCCGCGGCCAGCATCGAGGTGCCTGCCCACGGGTCGCGCGCGAAGCTGTCCAGCACCCAGTTCGTGCTGATCGGCGCGCCGCCCATCGCCGACGGCGCCGGATACAACAGCTGCGGCCCGTTGCTGGTGCGGTCGGCGGCCACGACCAGCTGCAAGCCCGCGCCGGTCGTGACCGCGCTGGCGGCCGCGGCCAGGCAGGCCACTGACGTGGCGCAGGCCTGGCTGATCATCGGGCCGCTCACCGCCCCGGCGCCCAGCCGGGCCGCCAGCGTGGGGGCGCCGTAGAAGATATCTGGCTGCGGGATCGTCCAGCCCAGCACCAGCCCGTCCAGCTGGCCCGGGTCGACGTGCCGCTCGGCCAGCGCCCGGGCGGTCACGTCGGCGGCGAGGTCGAGGCTGGAAACCTCGGCCAGCGAGCCCTGCCACTTGGTGAACGGCGAGCTCCACGCCCAGCCCGCCGGGATCGCTACATCCTCGTACCGCATAACAAGATCCTTCCCGCGACAACCACGTGGGCTGGCGCCGGCTGCGCGTAGAGCAGCTCGACCAGCGATGACCGGTTGATGAGCACTTGCCGCTGGTTAACGTAGCCCTTGTCGGTGATCTCGCCGCCGTCAATGTCGGCCGGGCGGGCCATCACCACGAGCCGCTCGATGCGGGCAGCGGACCCCGCCGTGGCGTTGTGGTCGGCTAGTGCCTGCGCGAGTGTCCGGTGCACGGCCTCGTGCACGATCAGCTCGCCCTGGGGCTGCGGTTCCTCGCCGACCATCCGGCGCGCTTCGGCTGCATTCAGCCAGGCCAGCGCGCAAGCGAAGTCGCGGTTCTCGCCCGCGATCACCGCATCGGACAGCATGGCCGCCGCCGACAGCAATGCCGTGCGCACGGCGCCAACCCGCACGTACGTGCCGGTCGTGAGCTTGAAGTCCTCCGCGATGCGTCCCCGGTACACCAGCCCCGCATTCGGGTCGGCCGGGTCGGCGGGGACAACCGCGTCACCGGTACGGAAGAAGCCGTCGGGATCGAAGGCTTCCGCGGTGAGATCCGGGCGCCTGAAGTAGCCCGGTGTCACTATCGGGCCCTTTACCCGGATTTCGTACGCGCCTTCGGCCGGGACGAGCTTGACCTGCGTACCGGGCAGCGGCACGCCGATGCAGCGGGCGTCGGCGAAGTCGAAATGCGCCGAGGTTACCGCCGGGGCGGTCTCGGTCGCGCCCCAGGAACCCGTGACCGGTACCGGCCGGCCGCGCTGCGCCGCCAGCGCGCCGAGCCGGCCGCGCAGCGCGGCCGGCAGCGCCGCCGCTGCGTTGAACATCACCCGCAGCCGGGAGAAGAAGCGCTCCGCAAAGGCCGGATCCGCCTCCAGCGCCGGCACCAGCAGCGCGTACCCGGCCGGGACGTTGAAATAGATGGTCGGCGGCACCTCGGCGAGGTTCGCGATCGTCTGAGCGAACAGCCCCGGCGCCGGGCGGCCCGCGTCCACGTAGAGCGTGCCACCGGAGGTGAGCATCATGTTCAGGTTGTGGTTGCCGCCGAAGGTATGGCTCCACGGCAGCCAGTCCACGATCACCGGGCGCTCGCTGGCCAGGAACGGCCACACCTGCCGCATCATCTGCTGATCGGCGGACAGCATGCGGTGGGTGTTGAGCACGCCCTTCGGCGTCCCGGTCGAACCCGAGGTGAACAGGATCTTCGCCACCGCGTCACGGTCGGCACCGTCGAATGCCGCTGCCACCGCCCGGCCGGGGACGGTAGCCAGCAGCTCGCTGATGCTCTCCGCTCCCGGCCTGCGGCCGGTGCTCACGATCGCCGGCACCACGGCGACCGCGTCGAGGGCAGCGGCGAACCGGTCTGCGTCGTCCGCGAACACCGCGCCCGGGCCGATCAGTTCGGCGATGGCCCGGATGCGGGCATGGTCGCGGCTTTGCAGTGAGTACGCGACGCTGGCGGGCGCGATCGGAACGCCGGCGGTCATCGCCCCCAGCGTCATCAGCAGGTGATCGACGCCGTTGCCGGACAGCGCCAGCAGCGGCCGGTCCGGGCCCAGCCCGCGATCCAGCAGCGCCTGGCCGATCGCATCAGCCGCAGCCACCGCCGCGCCGTAGCTGTAGCTGCGCCAGCCTCCGTCGGGCCCGCGCTCGGCCACCAGCGGGTGGTCCGGATCCACGCCTGCCCACGCCCGCACGGAGTGCATCACCGTGGTGGGATAGGCGCCCAGCGGATCGGTCGAGCGAAGTACCAGGCTGCCGTCATCGGCATTGACGCCAGCTGCGACGGCAACGATGCTCGGTATGGCGAATAACGGCCCTGCTGCGCCGGTACTCATGATCACCTCCGGGCCCCTCGACAGCGAGCCAGCCCGGCCTGCCGATTATTCGACGAACAGATCGAGGCCTGACATTACTTTGTAGCTCTTTTGCGGTGATGACACAACCCCGGCCCGGGCGGGCCGGGCCGGCAGCTCAGCCGACGTCGTTGAGGCGCTTCCACTCCGTGCGGGCGTCGGCCGACCATTGCCGGTGCCGCTCGGCGAACAGCCTGGCCGCGGTCAGCCCGCTCCAGGGGTCCGGCAGCAGCTCCTGCGGCAGCACCGGGTCGATCGACGGGAACCGCCGCCAGGCGTGCACGAGCTCGACCTGGCGGGCGAGAACGTCATCGCGCGCGCGGGAGCGGAACTCCTCGATGAACCGCTCGTACTGTTCCTCGATCCCGGGCAGATCCCAGGCGGCGGCCACCATGAGACGCACGCTGGCCAGACCGGATCTTGTCGCCACGAACACGTGCGCGTCCTCGGCTATGCCTGCCTCCCGAAGCACCTGAGTCGCCTCGGGCTCTCGTTCCGGATGCGGGCTAATCCATAGCCCCGTGCCGAGGGCGCCGAAGCCCGCCCAGCTCAGCCGCGTGCGCACCACGTGACGGGAGCGGCGGCTGCGTTCCGGGATGCGGGCTGACACCAGCAGCCACCGGCCGTCCCAGTCCTGCGCGTGGCCCATGAAGGAGTAGATGCGCTCCGCGCCGTCGGTCAGCAGCCGCACCGCGCTATCGGTCAGCCGCCACCTGGTGCGGCGGCCCGCCTTCTCCGCATCGAGCCAGCCGGCCGCCGCAGTGCGCATGAGCGCCTGGCGGGTCGCCTTCTCCTCGATGCCCAGGCGGGCGAGAGCGGCGATCACCGCCGATGTCCAGGCCGTCCCGTCTCCGGTGAGCGCGAACTCGCCGAGCAGCGTGAGGAGCACGCCCCGGGCGCTCGGGGCACCAGCCGCATGGCGCCGGGACAGACTCAGCGCCGATACGGCAGCAGCGGCCGAGGACGAACTCCTGGCCGGCATGGCAACCTTCCGGGGGACGGCGACGATTACCGTACCGTCGCTCAGAAATCGCAGGCTATCAACCCCTCCGCGGCTTGCAAGACCGGCCGCGCGGGTCAGCCATGCCTCGCCGTCAGGACCGGGCTAGATGCTCTGTTCCATGAGCATGGCGTTCTGGGCGAGTACCGACAGCCAGTAATTCATCCGCTCGGCGTTGGTGGTATCCCGCCAGTGCCCGAAGAGCCGCGCCGCGTCGCCGAGCGGCAGACGGCCTTCGGCCTGATGGATCTCGAGGGTGAACGACACCCGGTCAAGGCCGCCGCAGGCCTCGATCGCGGCCGCCACGATTGCGTCCAGCCCGGCCGGCCCGTACATCGTGGCGAGCGACTGGCGCCCTTCGTGCTCGAACGGGATCGGCAGCCGCATCAGGAAGGTGAAATGGTCGGAAAGGCCGCCGATGAGGGGATGCCCATCGTGCAGGTGGAAATGCAGATGCTTGCCGAGCCGCCCGATGGAGCGCGTCATGTCGACCACGTCTTGCACTACTCCTGCCACCGCGTCCTGAACATCCGCGACCAGGCCGGGCAGCCTGCCGTCATCCGGGCTGAGGCTCCCCAGGCTGAGGTCAGGATGCTCGCGCGCGAACCCGGCACCGGCCTGCCGGATGCCGACGTGGCCTACGTCGATGCAGCAACTGACCCGGTCAACGTCCTTGAGCCGCTCCGCTACCTCGACGTACCAGCCGGGTTCATGACCCGCCGCGTACTCGAGAAACAGCCCGGGCCCGTTGGGCCACCGGGCCAGCCGCGCGCCGAGTTCGGTGAGCCCGGCCACCAGGCGGTCGGCCTGCGTGCCCATGTCCGACTTGTCGTGCACGACCATGCCGGCCAGGCGTCCGGCGAAGCGGCCGGCGAACTCCTCGACCACGCCGCGGTCGCGGTCGCGCAGCATGTTCAGCCCGCGGCTCAGGTGGACCATGGGCAGGCGAGAGTGCGGGGGCACGTACTTGAGCACGTGCTCAAGCTGATCAGGCGTGTCGGCGTACGCCTCAGCGGCGAGGCCGGCCTGGGCGAAGCGGAGCCCGGCCAGCCTGAGCAGCGCCGTGTCACCGGCTACGCGCTGCTGGAACAGCGCGTGCACCGGCCGCGGGCCCGGGCCGGCCGGGCTACCGGGGCCCGGCCGGCCCGGCGGCCCTAGTCCGCCGGGATCCGGAAGATGTGGATCGACTGGTCCTTGGACCGGCACCTGGGATCCTGGTCCGCTTTCGCCTTGTCCGAGACCACCACGACCTGGTCCCGCGCGATCCATGACACTCCCTCGGCCGTTCCGTAGATGATCTCGCCATCGGCGTCCCTCGGGAACGCGTAGCAGTCGCCCTCGCCGGTAACCTCCCAGCTTGACGGCGAGAGGTTGCCGACCCACAGCGCCGAGGAGACCTGAGACACCACCGCCATCCGGTCGCCCGCCACCGTGATCCCACTGTAGTCCTCGAACGGGAGCGTCTCCGGCAGCCTGATCTTGCCCGCCCGCTCCCAGTGGTGCTGGCCGCGCGTGAAGACGTGGATCCGCCCGCCGCCGGGGATGCGGCCTTCGGCGCCCCCGGCGCACCGGTTCCCCTCGCATAGCCCGAGGAGATGCGTCCGCCCGAAGCGGTGCACGCAGGTCAGGCCCTCCAGGCCCTTGTTGGGCCGGTCAAGCAGGAAGTCCAGCCACGCGCTGCCGAGGTAATTCCAGCCCGCGTCGTATTCCTGCACCATGGCCATGTACTTTCCGTTACCGCGGCGCAGCGACTCGATCAGGACATAGAACTGGTCAGACCACGGGTCGTAGGCAATGTCCTCGAAGCCGCGGCGATGACCCTGATGCTGCTCGATGACCTCGTTGCCCCCGGCCGCCGAGAGTTCCGGGCCGATGAGGGCGATATGCGGCAGGTTGTCGAAGATGACGTAGAACGCGCCGTCCTTGGCGAGCACGCCGCTTGCCTCCAGCCTCGGATCCAGCCTGCTGCCGAGGATGCCGGCCACCTTCGCTTCCCTGACCAGTTCAAGCTGCTTTTGCGGTACTTGCGTGGCAGTCACGGCCAGCCTCCCCTGAGTCCCGGCGGGCCGCGTCAGCTCACGCCCACCAGGGCGGCGTTGCCCATGGTCGCGGCGAAGGCCGCCGGGTCGGTGGCGCGCGGTATCGTCTTCCTCAGCTCCTGCAGCTGCTGCCGCGCGCTGTCCCGCCGCATCCGGACGTAGTGGACGATGCCCTCCGCCTTCTCGTTGCCGTGCCTGAGCTCGTTCTGCAGGCAGCCGCTTGAGTAGACCTCATCGTTACTGAACTGGCGGCCCGTGAAGGGCTGTCCGTAAGGCGTCATTGATTCGAGATAGGCGGCCTGGCGGACCCGTGCCCAGAGACCATCGTCGGAACCGGCGCCGATCAGCGCGCTGATCGTTCTCGGATTGAACTCGCTATCGATCAGGTATTCCAGGTAGTCGAGGTAGTACTGGCGGTACGCCCGGTTGCGGAGCAGGTTCCGCACCAGCGGAACGTGCGTGGAGCCGTGGTCGCGGCGCTGGCTGCGGGAATCCCTCGACCAGTCGAGGATGTCGGTATACTGCCACTGCGTGCTGTCGTAGCCGATACCCAGGCAGTTATCGTAGTCCCAGGGAATGAAGGTGAAATAGGGCGCGTGCATGAAATCGTCCGCGCCGCCCGGCCGTCCCGAATTGTAGAGATAGTAGTTGGCCGGGGTCTTGAAGTAATTGTCCCAGCTGCCGAGCAGCACGTTGACGCTCGCCCACCGCAGGAACGTGCGCGTGTCCATGATGGCGTCCACTGACTCGCGGAAAGCGTCGGTATCGAACCGATCGGTGCCGCCGGGCAGCCCCACGCCGTTGATCACCTTGATGAACCTGGCGAGATCGTCGTAGCTGCTGGCCCCGGGGTCGTGCCCGTTGGTCTTGAGCCGATAGGCGTGGTCGTCGCTGCCCGGCACGAAGTACTGGCGGCCGCTGTCGTCACCGTCACGCCCGGTCCGGTGTTCCAGCGTCGCGCACCCGACATCACCGCAATATGCCTTGTACAGGTTGCCTTGGTGATTCGCGCCGAAGTGATCTTTCAGGAATCTCTTGTCGACCTGCTCGACGACGGCGAACAGGCCGAAGTAGGTCGCATCGAAGGCCAGCTTCGCATAGGTGTGCCGCGGCGCGGGCACGGCGGCGCGCCCGAACAGGTGCCAGGCCAGCGCCTCGCGCATCTGCGCAGGATCGTTGTACATCGACTTGAGGTTGACGCGGGCCTGGCCGGCCAGCCGCTTGCCGCCATCGTCGGGGTCGAGGCTGATTTTCCACGAATGTTTCGGCGAGCGCAGCGTCCGGTTCCCGCTGTTGGCCAGCGAGAAGGTGGACGTGCTGAAAGCGGCTTTCCCGGCTAATGACCCGGAAATATGCCGCCCGTCACCCGGATTGGCCGGCCACGCGTCGAGCCGTGCGGCTTTCGGTGCCTTCATCGGATGCACCAGCACGTCCTGCTGGCGCGGGAAGCCGGTGATGTGGATCATGTGCATGCTGGCGTCGAAGAACTCGGCCGTCTCGTGCGCTGCCTCGTTGTTGGCGTCCATTACGTCCCCTTGCCTAGGCCTGTCCGAACCGGCGAAAAGGGGCTGGGCCGTGCTGCCTGGCCTGTCCCTTTCCCGCCGTCTACACCAGATAGGAGGCATCCGATGCATACCTGATACATCGTGCCCGGCGGCAGCGGAGGTGACACCCCCCTGCCCGCCCGCCTTCAGGCGTGCTCGTGGCCGAGGTCGACGATGCAGAAACGGTTGCCGTCGGGGTCGGCCAGCACGACGAAGTCCGGGTCGTCCGGGTAGCTGTCCCAGTCGACCCGGCTGGCCCCCAGCGACACCAGGCGCGCCGCTTCAGCGGCCTGCTCGGCCGCATCGTGCACGTGCAGGTCCAGGTGGATGCGCGGGTAATCCTGCGGCCTGGTCTGGCTTCGCTGCAGCGCAATCTTGGTCCCGGCGCCGCCGGGCGGCACGAGCACCGTCGCCCACCCGCCGAATCCGTCTTCGCGCAGCTGGTAGCCCAGCGCCTGGCACCAGAACTCCGCCGCCCGGCGGACGTCGCTGACGCCCAGCGCGATCAGTCCGATAGTCAGCACGCGCCGATTCTGGCAATGGCATCCCCGTCCCCGCAACGTCCGGCCCGGGGACGGCTAGCTGACCGCGCGGCCGGCCGCCGGCCGCGCGGGATCGCCGCCGCGCCGCCGTCCGGCTGCTGCCGGTTTGATTTAATGTCGCGGATGCTAACTCCTGGCAGCGCTGGCGGATGATCGCGGCGCTCGAGATCAAGCGGCCGCTTGGTAGCTCGGCTGTCACGGTCCCGCGGATCGCCCTCGGCTGCGGCAACTTCGGCGGGGTCGGCTCCGCGCCGGAGTTCTTCGGCCACGGGCTGAGCGAAGACCAGGCGCTGGAGCTGATGGACGCCGCCTGGGAACTCGGCATCACGCACTTCGACACCGCCGACGCGTATGGCGGCGGGCGCAGCGAGCTGGCGATCGGCCGCTGGATCCGGCTGCGCGGGGTTTACCCGCAGCTGACCACCAAGACGTTCAACCCGGTGCAGGCCGGGGCGGGCAGCGGCCTGCGCCCGGACCGGATCGGCCGGCAGCTGGGCGCGAGCCTGGAACGGCTCGGGGTGGATCATGTCGGCCTGTACCTCGCGCACGATTTCGACCCGGACGTGCCGCTGGCGGAGTCACTCGGCGCCTTCGCGGAGGCCCGGGCAGCCGGCCTGATCAGTGCCTACGGGGTGAGCAACTTCGACGCCGGCCAGCTGGCCGCCGCGCTGGCGGCGGGCGAGCCGCAGGCGATCCAGAACAGCTACTCTTTGCTGGCCCGCCAGGACGAGCCGGAGCTGCTGCCGCTGTGCGCCCAGCGCGGCGTCGCCTACCTGGCGTTCAGCCCGCTGGCGGGCGGCTGGCTGACCGGCAAGTACCGGCGCGGCGAGCCGTACCCGGCCGGCTCGCGGATGACCCAGCGCCCCGGGCCGTACCAGGAGTTCACGGCGGCCCGGACGTTCGCCGCCCTGGACAGGCTCCGGGCGCTGGCCGCTGCCCGCGGCACCTCGATGGCTGGCCTCGCGCTCGGCTGGCTGCTGGCCGGCCGCCGGGTCACCCAGATCGTGGTCGGCCCGGGCAGGCCGGAGCACCTGGCGCCGGTCCGCGAGGCACTTGAGCGTCCGCTCACCGGCGGCGAACGGGCGGCCGTCGAGGAGGTGTTCGCCTGATGCGCGTCCTGTTCCTCGGACATCGCGACGTGCTGGCCGCGCTCTCGCCGGAGGCATGCGCCGAGGCGATGACCGCCGCGCTCGTCCGGCAGGCCGGCGGCGAGACCTACATGCCGTTGCGGTCGGTGATGATGCCGCCGGAAGCGGCCGGCTTCATGGGGCTGATGCCGGGCTGGCGCGGGCCGCGGCGCGATGATGCCGGGGCGTTCGCGCTCAAGGCAGTCTGCATCATGCCCGGCAATCCGGCCCGCGGGCTGGACGCGCATCAGGGGCTCGTCACGCTGTTCGACGGCGAGACCGGCGTGCCGACCGCGATCCTTGACGCCGCGGCGATCACCGAGATCCGCACGGCCGCGGTCACCGCGGTGGCGACCAGCGCGCTGGCCCGCCGTGATGCCCGGACGCTGGCGATCCTGGGGCCGGCCCGCAGGCCCGGGCGCACCTCCGGGCGCTCGCCGGGGTACGCGAGTTCGGCCAGGTGCGTGTCTACGCGCCAACCGGGGCGCACGCCCGCGCGCTGGTGCAGCAGGCAGCCGGCCTGCGCGCGGAGCTGGCCGTCGCCCGCAGCGCCGAGGAAGCGGTCCGCGGCGCCGATGTCGTCGTCACCGTGACCAGCTCACGTGAGCCGGTGCTCCGCCGCGCCTGGCTGACGCCAGGCGCCCACGTTAACGCGGTCGGCGCGAGCACGCCGCAGGCACGCGAGATCGACACCGCCACGGTGGCCGCGAGCGCGCTGTTCTGCGACAGCCGCGAGTCGCTGCGCAACGAGGCCGGCGAATTCCGGCTCGCGATCGCCGACGGCCTGATCGCCGGCCAGGAGCACGTCCGCGCCGAGCTCGGCGAGGTACTCGCGGGAACCGCGGCGGGCCGCCGCGACGACGCCGAGCTGACCCTGTTCCGCTCGCTCGGCCTCGCTATCGAGGATCTCGCCGCGGCCGAGTGCGCGGTCGCCGCCGCGTCGGCGGGCGGCCTGGGCACGGCGGTGCAGCTGTGATCGAGCTGGCGGCGATCGAGGCGGCGCGCGAGCGGATCGAGGGCGCGGCGGTCCGGACGCCGCTGGTGCGACTGCAGGTCGAGGACGCCCCGGCCGAGATCTACCTCAAGTGCGAGAACCTGCAGCCGATCAACTCTTTCAAGATCCGCGGCGCGACCAGCGCGGTCATGCTCGCGCCGGCCAGCGAGCGGGCGAAGGGCCTGGTCACCGCGAGTGCCGGGAACATGGCCCAGGGAGTCGCGTGGGCGGCGCGCGGGCTCGGCGTCCCGGCCACGATCGTGGTTCCCGAGCACGCGCCCGAGGCCAAGCTGACCGCGATCGGGCGGCTCGGCGGCCGGGTGCTGAAGCTGCCGTATGACGACTGGTGGAACGTGATCATCACCGGCCGGGTCGAGGGCGTCGACGGGCTGTTCGTGCACCCGGTCCAGGACCCGGCGGTGATGGCCGGGAACGGGACGATCGGCCTGGAGATCCTCGAAGACCTGCCGGACCCGGACGCGGTCGTGATCCCGTACGGCGGCGGCGGGCTGACCGTCGGCATCGCCAGCGCGATCAGGGCGCTGCGGCCGGAAACGAAGATCTTCACGGCCGAGCCGGAGACCGGCGCCGCGCTGGTTGCCGCGTTCGCCGCCGGGCGGCCGGCTGACGTCGACTACCAGGCTTCCTTCGTGGACGGCTCCGGCAGCCGCCGGGTGCTGGACAGCATGTGGCCGCTCGCCCGGCCGCTGGTCGACCGGGCCCTGGCGATCGGCGTCGGCGAGGTGGCGGCCGCCGTGCGCATGCTCGCCGAGCGGGTCCGGATCATCGCCGAGGGCGCGGGCGCGCTGGCGCCGGCCGCGGCGCTGACCGGCCGGGCGGGGCCGGGCAAGGTCGTGTGCATCGTCTCCGGCGGCAACATCAACCTGGCCAAGCTGGCGGAGATCCTGACCGGAGCCGAGGGATAGCCAGGCCCGCGCCCGGCCGGGAAACCCGCAAGAACGCAGCGAGGACCTCAAGCTCGCCTACCTGGGCCGCTGATGCCGATTTTCATCAGCGGTTAAGAAAAATCCGGCCAGCGCCGGACGGATCTGAACCGCTAGTTCAATCAGGGCGGTCCGCGTTCAGGAACTGCTCTACCAGCGCCGCCATCCGGGCGGGTTCCGAGACGAGGTCAAGGTGCCCGCCGTGGTAGACATGCAGCTCGCTGCGGGGGATCAGCCGGTGCATGATCCGCGCGTTGACCGGCGGGGTCAGCGGGTCGTCGTCGCCGGCCAGGATCAGCGTGGGCTGGCGCACCAGCGGCAGCAGCGGCAGGCTGGTCCAGCCGGCCGCGGCCAGCAGCTGGTAGTAGTAGCCCTTGCTCGGCGCCGGGAGTTCCGGCGCGCCCAGCAGCTCGCCGGTGCGCGACGGGCCGGCCCGCAGGCTGCCGCCGTAGATCTGGCCGGCCACGGCGGCCGCGTACTCGGGGTCGCGATGGCGGCGCGGCGTCAGCATGTGCCGCAGGACGCGGGGGTGGCCGGGCACCATCAGCGCCCCGGTGGCCGTGGCGACCAGCACCAGGCGGCGGACCCGGGCCGGTGACCGCACCGCGAACTGCTGCGCGAGCCCGCCTCCCCACGAGATGCCCAGCACGTCGGCCTGGCCGTAGCCGAGCTGGTCGAGCAGGCTGGTCAGCAGCGGCGCCAGCGTCCACATGTGGTAGGGGACGACCGGCGGCGGCGACCCGCCGATGCCCGGCATGTCGAACCGGACCACCACCCGCCGCGGGTCGAGCGCGTCCACGAACGGCTGCAGCAGCTCAAGCCGGGCGCCGATGCCGTTGCAGAGCAGCAGCGGCGGCCACGGCGAGTTCCCGGGCCGGACCGCGACCCGCAGCATCCGCCCCGGCAGTTCCAGCGTCCGGACGCGCTCCGGCGCGGGCGCGCGCCGCCGCCAGCCGCTGGCGATGGCACGCCAGCCGCCCGGCCGCCGGGTTTCCCCGGCCGCCTCGGGGTGGTGCAGGTCAGCGGTCACAGCAGGATGTCCCCCGAGCGCCTCGCACGGCCAGGGAGGCCTGCTGCCATTTAGCCCCGCAAGGCCCTATTGCCTGCACAGTACCTCAAAAGGGACTCCCTGGCTGGCCCGCGGGCGGGGCCGCGTCCCGCCCCGCCCGGGCAGCAAGATCAAGCCCATTTTTAACGCACGGTCCGGCCAGCATGCCGCCGCGCAGCCGGGACGTGACCGGTGATGGTCCCGGTCACCGGCACCGGCGGCGGGATCCGGCGGCGTCACCGGCCGCGGGAGCTGACCTGGCCGCGGCCGGCTCGGCCGGGCGGGCCCGGGCCGAGCCGGCCGCGGCCGATCACGCCCTGGCTGATCCGCAGGATCCCGGCGATCGCCGGAAGCCGCAGCAGCTGCTCGGCGCGCCGCAGCAGGGCCCCGAAGTTCGACTGCAGGCGGGCCAACGACGCCGCGTTCTGGCTGATCAGCGCCTGCTGGTAGGCGGCCTCGACGGTCAGCCAGGTGTTCACCAGGTTCGTCCGCAGCTTGCACCGCACGTCCGCCACCGCGGCGGCGATCTCGGCCGGGGTCGGCGTGGACGGCCAGCTGCGGTTCGCGATCTGCTGGGGCGTCTTGTAGGTCAGGCCGCTGCGCGCCATGCAGGCCGACCAGGCCCGCTGCACCGCGAGGACGTGCGGGTCGGACTGCGTCCACTGGGCCGACTGGATGGCGATCCCCGGCACCGGGTCGGGGTTGGGATCTCCGCTGAGCTTGCCGTACAGCCCGAGATTGGCGGCCTGCAGGCAGCCCTCCCGCGGCGGCGCGTTCGCCCGGGCGCCGGGGACGAAGCCGAGCAGCGCGCTGGTCCAGGCCGGCCCGTGCTTGTTCTGCTCGCCGACGAACGCGGGCAGCGCGAAGCCGCCCGGCCCGTTGGGCTGCGCGGGCTGCTTGTAGCCGAACTCCTCCGCCTGGGTAAGGTCGGCGATGCCGTAGCCGCTGTTCTCCAGGAACTGCACGTTGGCCGCCCCGCCGCCGGGCTGGGAGGCCAGCGGGTAGCTGAAGCCCGCCGCCGTCATGCACCGCTGGGTCAGCAGGTCATCGGCCGCCGTCAGCGCGTCCTGCTCCTGGACCGCCACCTGCTCGTAGCTGTCCAGCGGCAGGGCCACGGCCAGCGGGGAGCTGGCCGGCGGGATCGGGCCCAGCGAGATTTTCGGCCGTCCGGCGCTGCCGCCCGGCGCCGCGGGCAGCACGAAGATGCCGCCGCCCCCGGACACGAAGAAGAACCCGCCGCCGGCCGGTCCGCGCCCCCCGTTGATGCTGACCCCGCCGTGGCCGATCCGCCGGATATTCACCCCCGGCCGGGCCCCCGGTGGCCGGCCCGCGGCTCCCGGGCCGCCAGCGCGGGACGGCCCGGCCGGCCCGCCGAGCAGGCGGCGGCCAGCGCCACGGCCAGCACGCAGGCCAGCACCGGCCCGGCCCGGCTCCGCGCCGGGACGCCGCGCCGCGCCTCCCTCACCCGGACCTCCTTCCCGGCCGCTCTCGCCATGGGCTCGCCTCCCGGCCGTCAGCGGCGCAGCGCGTCGGCCGGCTCCACGGTGCCCGCCCGCACCGCCGGGTACAGGCCGGCCAGCAGCCCGATGACCGCGCCCGCCGCCGGGGCGGCCAGCACCACCCTCGGATCCAGCAGCGCGGTCCAGCTGTGGTAGATCGTGACCGCGAGCACGGCCACGACGCCCAGGCTGGCCCCGATCAGCCCGCCGAACAGGCCGAGGGCGGTTGACTCGGCCAGGAACTGGGCCGCGATATGCACCGGCCGCGCGCCGAGCGCGCGGCGCAGCCCGATCTCGCCGACTCGCTCCAGCACCGCCACCAGCGTGGTGTTGGCGATCCCGATCATGCCGACGATGACCGCGATCCCGGCCAGCGCGAGGAACAGGGTATTGAGGCTGGCCGTCACCGAGTGCTGCAGCTGCGTGGGGCTGGTCGGGGCGGTCGCGGTCAGCAGCTTCGGGCCGTCCGGCCGCAGCGCGATCGGCGCCTGCCGGGCGACGACCTGGGCCGCGCCGAGCCGGGTATGGATGATCATCTGGGCGGGCGAGCTCGGCTGCGGCCGCCCCCATAGCCGCAGCGCGGTGGTCGTGGGGATGCTCACGCCCAGGTTCAGCTGGGGTATCCGCTGGTCGCCGGAGATGATGCCGATGACGGTGAACGGCTGGCCCTGGATGAAGATGGCCGGCTGGCTGGCCAGGTCCGTGATCCCGAGCTGCGCGGCGGCCGCGGATCCGATGACGGCGACGTTCTGGGCCCGGGACTCGTGGAATTGGTTGTAGAAGACCCCGGACCGCAGGGTGGCGCCGCTGGCCGCCAGGGCACCGGGGGTCGCCGCGGTCACCTGCAGTCCCAGCTGGCCCGACTGGCCGGCCTGGGCGGCCGGCGGCCGGGCGCTCACTGCGGCCTGCTTGAACGACACGTTCCACCACACCCCGGCGGCGACGACGCCGTGGATCCGGTCGACCAGCGCGTCGGCGTCCGGCGGGAAGTCGAGCGTCGGCACCTTGGCCTTGCCCGCGGCCGTGTCGGCCACCGTGACCTGGGTCGCGTCGAGCCGGTTGAAGGTGCTGCCGATCTGGCCGCTGGCCGTCTGCGACAGCCCGACGATCGCGACGAAGCCGCCGATGCCGAGGACCGTGCCGAGCATGGTCAGCACCGACCGGCCGGGCCGCTGCAGCAGCCCGGCCAGGCCCTCGCTGGCCAGATCCCGTGCGTGCAGCCGCGATGACGGGCCGCCGCGGCGGCGGCTACTCGATACCGCCCGCACCCTGAGCTCCGTTCGTCCCGGCCGGCTCGGCTTCCGGTTGCTCGATCAGGTGCCCGTCCCGGATAGTGATCCGCCGCTCCGCGCGCTCGGCGACCGCGGGGTTGTGGGTGATCACCAGCAGCGTCGCCCCTTCCTGGTGCAGGCCGCTGAGCAGGTCGGAGAGCTCGCTGGTGGTAGCCGTGTCCAGGTTGCCGGTGGGCTCGTCGCAGAGCAGCAGCGACGGGTGGTTCACCAGCGCGCGGGCGATCGCGACCCGCTGCCGTTCGCCGCCGGACAGCGCCGTGGGCAGCGAATCGGCCCGGTGGTCCAGGCCGACCTGGGCGAGCGCCGCCATCGCGGCGTCGAACCGGCTGCGTCGCGGTATGTCGGCGTAGATCTGCGCGAGCATCACGTTCTCCACGGCGGTCCGGTGCGGCAGCAGGTGGAAGGACTGGAAGACGAAGCCGATCCGGTGCGCTCGCACGGCGGCGCGGCGGCGTTCCGATGACGCGCCCACGTCCAGGCCGTCGATCTCGATCGTGCCCTCGGTCGGCCGGTCCAGCAGGCCGATCAGGTTGAGCAGGGTCGACTTCCCGGAGCCGGACGGGCCGGTGATGGCCACGTGCTCACCGCGCCTGATCACGAGGTTCATCGGCTTGAGCGCGCGGACCGGCGGCGGCCCCGGGTAAGTGTAGGCGAGCTCGGACAGCTGGATGACCGGCGCTTCCCCGGTGCCGGCGGTCACTGGCGGCTCACCGGAGCGATTTCAGGTTCTGGGCGTAGTTCGTGCCGATGGCCACCCGGTCGCCCGCGGTCAGCGTGCCGCCGTCGATCGGCGACACCCCGACCAGGCCGTTGCCGGTGACCCCGACGCGTATCGGTACCTGCACGTCGGACCGGGCTCCGGTCATCTTGGTCACGTACAGCCGGCCGTCGGCGCGGGCGAAGACGGCCGCCTCGGGCACCGCGAGCACCGGCCCGGTGCTGCGCGCCGAGGTAATGGTGAGCGCGACGTCCTGGCCGATCATCGACCTGGGCAGCGGCCGGCTCGGGTGGATCCGCATCGGCAGGTACAGGCCGCCGGAGATGCTGTGCTTGGTCTTCGTCCGCTGCCCGACTGACCTGATGTGACCGTGCCGGGTGGCGTTCGTCGCCGGATCTGTGATCGTCACGGCCATCCCCGGGCGGACCAGCGCCGCGTCGCTGGGGCTGAGCTGGCCCGCGACGGCCGGATTGCCCATGGACAGGGTCACCAGCGACCCGGTCGCCTCGGTCCCGACCGGCCCGGCGACCTTGACCACGCGGGCCGGGAGCCGGGGCACGAACATGATCTCGGACAGCGGGACCATCGGCTCGCTGGCCGCCTTGTGGCCGGCCTTGCCGGTTCTGGCGGCGACGGGCGCCGTCGGCACCGAGTACCCGAGCGCGGTGTAGTAGGCGGTGACCGCCGCGGCGGTACCGGGGCCGAATACGCCGCCCGTGTCGCCGCCGACCGAGTAGCCCAGGGACTCCAGGCCCAGCTGGAGCTGGGAAACGTCGGTGCCGGAGTCACCCGGCACCAGATTCCGATAAGCCGGGCTGCTGCCCTGGAACACGAACAGCGGCCGGCCGGCCACCTCCACGATCACGTCGCCGGCCGCGACCGGGCTGCCGGCCCTGAGGAAGACCTTCGTCACGACCGACAGCTCGCCGTTCCCCCCGCCGCTGTTCGCCCCGGACAGCTGCGCGACCTCGGGCGGCGGCTTGACGACTCCCTGGGCCAGCACCGTGCCGGTGATCACCTGGTGGGTCACCGGCACGGTCAGCAGAGTCTGGGCCGGCGGGGCGGTCTGCGCGGCGAGCTGGGCGGGCGACTTGAGGGTGGTCGCGAAGAGCAGGCCGCCGACCGAGGCGGCGACCGCCAGCGCGACGACGCCGATCATGATTAACCTGCGGCGGCGCAGCCGCCGCGAACCGGCCTGGCCGGATTCCAGCACGGCGATGGCCCTCACTCGGGGTTCTCGGCAATGATGCGGCCGCGGCGGCGGCGGGACGGCGGGCCGGTCTCGGTCTCGGTCCCGGGCCTGCCGCTGGTGCCGTCGATCATCGCACAGTCCTTATGGTTTGGGCGGATAGCTGCGGCCCGGGAAACCGAGCCTAGCCGCACGGCCAGGTGAACGTCTGCTGCCGGGAACCGGCACAGCCCCACGGTCAGCGCGTTGGCTGCTGCCGGGAACCATCATCAGCGGCCGGTCTCAGGACTTCGCGCGGAATGCGTGTGAGTTCGGTGTGAATACCGGCGTCGGCCGGCCCGCTCAGCCGGTGCGGCTGCTGGGGCACAGCGGCGGTAAGTTCGCTGGAGTGAGCTTCGATGTGAGCGCCGACGCCTACCTGCGGTTCATGGGACGCTATTCCGAGCCGCTGGCGGTCCAGTTCGCCGGCCTGGCCGGGATCCGCGCCGGGCAGCGGGTGCTGGACGTCGGGTCCGGGCCGGGCGCGCTCACGGCCGAGCTGGTGCGGCGGGCCGGCCCGGGCGCGGTCAGCGCGGTGGAGCCGTCGGCCTCGTTCGCCGCCGCGGTCCGGGAACGGCTGCCCGGGGTGGACGTCCGGCCGTCGGCGGCCGAGCAGCTGCCGTTCCCGGACCGCAGCTTCGACGCGGCGATGGCGCAGCTGGTCGTTCATTTCATGGCCGATCCGGTGGCCGGCCTGCGGGAGATGGGCCGGGTCACCCGGCCCGGCGGGGTAGTCGCCGCCTGCGTGTGGGACCACGGCGGCGGCCGCGGGCCGCTGACCACGTTCTGGCGGGCGGCCCGCGAGCTGGACCCGGCCGCCCGCGACGAGTCGGATTCGGCCGGCGTCCGCGAAGGTGACCTGGCCCGGCTGTTCGCCCGCGCCGGGCTCGGGGACGCGCAGTCCGCCGCGCTGACCGTGCTGGTCCGGCACGCCGCCTTCGAGCAGTGGTGGGATCCGTTCACCCTCGGCGTCGGCCCGGCCGGCGGCTACCTCCGGTCGCTCGCCCCGGGCCGCCGCGCCGCGCTGCGCGAGCGCTGCCGGGAGCTGCTCCCGGCCGGCCCGATCGAGGTCAGCGCCACCGCCTGGGCCGCGACCGCCCGCCTCCCCGGCTGACGTCAGCGTCACGGCCCGTACCGTTCACCGCCCTGACATCCCGATCTGCCAGGCCGGCGGCCCCAGCGCTCTCCGCGAGTCCCGCCAGGCCAACGTGATGAATGTGGCATCGGGCCCGTCAGAACGTGTTGAACGCCACATTCAACAGCATCGGCCTGGGCCGCGGACCGGGGCGGGGCGGGGCGGGGGTGGGGGTCAGACGGGGATGGCGGCGCCGGAGGTGAGGGCCGCGGCGTTGGAGGCGAGGAACAGGTAGGCCTGGGCGATGTCCGGGATCTTGGGCCAGGCGGCGTGGTCCGCGTCCGGCATCGCGGCCCGGTTCGCCGGGGTGTCGATGATGCTCGGCACGACGCAGTTCACCGTGATGCCGGTCCCGCTGGCCTCCTCGGCCGCCATCGTGACCAGGTGCAGCACGCCCAGCTTGCTGACCGAGTACGCGAAACCGGAGCCCTTCGTGGCCAGCGCCGCGCGGCTGGCGGTGTGCACGATCCGGCCCGGCCCGGCCGGGGTCATCCGGCGCAGCGCGTGGCTGGTCACCAACGCGGCGCTGACCAGGTTCAGCTGCAGCTGGCTGGCCAGCTCGGCCGGGTCCAGCCCGGCCAGTGGCGCGTAGCCGGCGAACCCGCCGACCGTGTTGACCACCGCCCACGGCGGCGGCTCGGCGTCGAACAGCGCGCCGAGCGCCGCGTCGTCGAGCACGTCCACCGCCCGGTAAGCCACACCGTCCTGCGACCGCCCGGCGGCCGGCAGCGCCTGGTCGACGCCGGTCACGGCGGCCCCGGCCGCGGTGAACGCGGTGACCAGCCCGGCGCCGAGTGCGCCGGCCGCGCCGATCACGAACACGGTCCGGCCGGTGAAATCCGTATCCGGCATGGCGCAGCTCCCGGTGCCTCGAATCGGACCGCAACGGTATCGCACCGGGCCGGCGCCCGCCCACCCGGCGGGGAACCGGGGGCTACCATCGTCCGGTGACCTCCGGGCCGCAGGGTGCGCCAGCCGCAGCAGCAGGCCCGGCCGTCGTCCGGCAGAGCCGGGCGCAGCGCGACGGCCTGTTCGGCGCGCTGGTCGCGGTGTTCATCCTGGCGTTCGCGCGCGGATTCCCCGCGGCGCAGGCCGCCGGCGGCCGGATAATGCCCGTGGTCTTCCCGGGCCGGCTGGCTCCGGCCGCGGGGCGAGCGGCAGCGCCTCGGTGCGCAGGGTGCGCCGGTCGGTGACCAGCACGTGCCGGACGGCAGCGGCGTCCAGCCCGGCATCGGCCAGCCGGAGCTCGCGACCAGCACGGCGTCGTCGGTGACCTGGTAGGCCAGGTCGAAGTAGGCGGCGACCTCGTCCGGGTCCTCGCCGTGCCCGCGCTCCCGCAGCCGGTCGGCCGGGACCATCGACCGGTCGTAGAACGAGATCGCGTACAGCGTGTCCGGCGACAGCAGGATCGCGTTCAGGCTGCCGGTCGTGAAGCGCCGGGAGATGGCGGCGGTCGTGTCGGCGATCGCCGCCACCATGTCCCCGTCGCGCGCCGCCAGCCGCCACATCAGGTGCAGGAAGTACCGCTCGCTGTCGGTGGTGCCGGCCAGCCGCCGCTCCCACTCCGGCGGCAGCATCTCGCCCAGCCGTTCCTGCGGGTGGATGGCGCCGTTGTGGGCGAACGTGTAGTCGCCGTACTGGAACGGGTGGGTGTTGACGTCGCTGACGGGCAGGCCCGGGGTGGCCCAGCGCAGGTGCAGCAGGCCGAGGTCGCCGAGCGGCTGCCAGGCGAGCTTGTCGTACTCCGGCTCGCTGCCGGCGCCGGGCGGGCGACTTCCAGACCGCAGGCCTCGAGCCCGCGTACCAGGCCATTCCCCAGCCGTCCCCGTGCAGGTCGGACAGGCTGGTGAAGGCGCGGAAGCTCTCCGTCGCCCAGGAGTTCGGCGACGGACGCGGCATCGCGCGAGCAGTAGCCAAGCAGACGGCACATGAAGGATTACTCTCCTAAAGGGACTTGCCCATGCCGCCGCCGACGTCAATCGACGCGCCGGCGATGTAGCTGGCCCGGTCGCTGGCCAGGAACGCGACCAGCCCGGCGACCTCATCGGAGCGCCCGAACCGGCCGAGCGGCACCTCCGTCTTCGGCGAGCTGGCCGAAGAACTCGTCGGCCGGGCATCTCGGGGGCGCGCTTGCTGGTGGATGTTCTGCCATTGCGGGGTCTCGACGAAGCCGATGTTCACGCTGTTGACGAGGATTCCCTCGGCCCCCAGCTCGATCGACAGCGCCTTGGACAGGCTCAGGCAGGACGCGCGGTTGACCGACGAGGCCAGGAAGGCCGGGTCCGGGTAGCGGGCGTACAGGGCGTTGATGTTGATGACCCGTGGCGCGGCGCTGCGACCGCAGGTGCGGCAGGGCGGCGCGGATGCAGCGGATCTGGGAGAACAGCTTCACCTCGATGTCGTCGTGCCAGTCGTCGTCGGTCAGCGTGGCGAACCGGCCGGGCCGGGCCCCGCCGGCGTTGTTGACCAGGATGTCGAGCCCGCCCAGCGCCGACGGCGGCGGCCGTCGACGAAGCGCAGTCGACCTGGCCCGGGGTCGGTCACGTCGCAGGGCAGCGCCAGCAGCGGCGGCCCGGCGCCGGTGGCGTAGCCTGCTCGCAGCTCGGCGGCCGCCTCCGCCAGCTCGTCGGCGTGCCGCGAGCAGATCGCGACGGCGGCGCCCTCGGCCAGCAGCTCGGCGGCGATGGCCTTGCCGAGGCCCTTGGAGCCGCCGGTGACGATCGCCCGGCGGCCGGTCAGCCCGAGTTCCACCTAGTCCTCGCCGCGCTGCATCCGGTGCCTGCCCGTCCCCGGCCTGCTCCCCGCCGGGCGGTCCGGCGGCTGCGCCGGCGGCCTGCGCCTCGGCCAGCTTGAGCAGGCTGCTGCGCGGCGGCGCAGAACACGTCGACCTCCAGGCAGTGGGTGTCGGTGGTCCAGGCGCCGTGCGGCACCCAGGACGGGACGACCGCGACGTCGCCCTTGCGCATCGTCGCGCACGTCGCCGTCCAGGTCGAAGGTGAACTCCCCGTCGAGGACGATGACGATCTGCTCCTCCTCGTGCACGTGCCGCGGTGCCTGCGCGCCGGGCTCGAAGGTGACGAAGTTCGTCATCGCGCTGCTGGCCGAGCACCGGCCGGAAGCCGAGCCCGGGCAGGAACTCCACCGGGGTGCAGCGCGTCCACGTTGACGTACCGCCCGGCTCCCGCGGGCTCACCGCGGGCCTCGGTGGTGAAGTGGCTGGCGGCGTCGCCCGAGCGATCCGGCGGCCGCCTGCTCCGCGCGCGTCCTCAGGTCCTCCGTGCTCGCAGCGTCGGCTGCATTTTCCCTCCAGTGCGCTCTTGACCACGTCGCCGATCCGGCGGATGCCCTCGTCGATGAGGTCGTCGGCGACCCGGCTGTACGCGAGCCGGATCTGGGTGGCCCCGACTCCCGCGTCGGCCAGGTAGAACGGCCGTCCGGGCACGTAGGCGACCTTCTCGCGCCCGGGCCGCGGCCGACAGCGCCACCGTGTCGACGCCGGCCGGGCAGGTGAGCCAGACGTAGAAGCCGCCTGCCGGCGTCGTCCAGGTCGTGCCGTCCGGCATGTGCACGGCCAGCGCCTCGTCCAGTCAGCGCGCGCTCGCCGCTCGTACAGCGCCCGGGACCCGACGAGCTGGCGGTCCAGTCGACCGCTCCGGCCGTACTCCTCGAGCATCCGCTGGCCGAGGGCGCCGGCGCACTGGTCGGAGTTCTGCTTGGCGATGACGAGCCGGCCGATGATCTCGGCTGGCCCGGCTGCCCAGCCCATCCGCACTCCGGGCGAGAAGATCTTGGAGAACGTGCCCGGCCTGCAGCACCACGTCGGGCGCCAGCGACCACAGGCTCGGCGGCGGGGCGGTCCGGGGCCGAAGCCAAGCTCGCGGTAGGCGACATCCTCCAGGATCAGGAAGCCGTAGCGGCGGGCCAGCGTCGACCAGTTCCTGGCGGCGGTCCGCCGCTCATCGACAGGCCGGTCGGGTTCTGGTAGTCCGGGATCGTGTAGACGATCTTCGGCCGCAGCCCGCCGGCCAGCAGGTCCGCGAGCACGTCGACGCGCATCCCGGCGTCGTCGACCGGTACGCCGCGCACGTCGGCCTCGTAGCCGCGGAACGCCATGAGCCCGCCGAGGTAGGTCGGCGCCTCCACCGACGACGACGTCGCCGGGGTCGAGGTAGCTCTTGGCGAGCAGCTCCATGCAGTCGATGCCGCCGCTGGTGATCATCAGCTCGCCCGCGCCGGGCGCCTGGCCTTCCGGCGCCGCCAGCCGCCCGGAGACGTAGTCCCGGACGCTGGCCAGGCCCTCGGTCGCCGCGTACTGCAGCGCCACCCCCGGCTCGTCGGCGATCAGCCGCGCGGCGATGTCGGCGAGCACGACGGTCTGGAACGTGGCCGGATCCGGGAACCCGCCGGAGAACGTGATGACGTCGGTGGCGCCGGCCAGGGAGAGGATCGCGGTGATCTCGCGAGCCGCCCAGGGCGTGCGTGCGCCGCGCGAGCCGCTCGTCCCAGTCGCGGTGCCAGCGCCGCTTCTCTTCGCCTGATCAAGGCCCTGCTGCGTCACTGCGGTCATCGCCCGACTCCGTCCTAGGCGGAAGTTGACCCTTGACAGCCGGATCTTACAATTGTAAGAATCCTCAGCTACGCACGATCTTACAATCGACAATCACCGCTTATTCAGCATAGCCCACATCACTAGGTATCGACGATAGGTTACCTTCCAAATGACAACCATCTCTGCGCCCCTCGCGAAGCTGGCCGAGGTCTCCTCGCCGTCGAGGCCCGCGGTCGAGGTGGACGACCTCGACCTGGCACTGCTGCGCGCGCTGGCCATGGACGCCCGGCAGTCGCAGCGGGCCCTGGCCAGGCAGATCGAGATGTCGCCGCCCGCGGTCGCCGACCGGCTCGCCCGGCTGGAGCGCAGCGGCGTGATCCGCGGCTACCGGGCGGACATCGACTGGGCGGCGCTCGGCTTCCCGGTCGTGGTGTACCTCGCGGTGACCGCCGCGGCCGGGCATGGACCTGAGCGAGATCATCCGCGCGATCCGGGCGCTGCCGGAGGCCGAGGACATGAGCGTGGTCACCGGCAGCCTCGATCTGCTGGTCCGGCTGCGGGTCCGCGACCACACCCATCTGCGCCAGCTGCTGCTGGCCAAGATCTTCCAGATCAACGGCGTGCAGCGCACCGAGACGTTCCTGTCCCTCGCCGACGTCGAGCCGGACAATTTCGCCGTCGCCATGCTGGACGAGATGAGCCGCCGCCGGGACGATACCAGGAAGACCTGACCGCCGCGCCGGATGCCGGAACAGCAGGCACCGGCGGGCGGCCACCGCGCACGAACCCTGATCGGAGGTCAGCCAGTGGGAAGCACCGTCCCGAACGGCAGCCTCGCACGCGGTAAGCGGCGTGGGCCAGCACGGCTTCGTCGCCCGGCACGGCCTGTACACCGCCGAGCAGTCCGCCGCGGCGGACGAGGTCGCCGCGCGGATCCGCGAGCTCGACCTGCGCACCGTCCGGCTCGTCGTCGTCGACCAGCACGGCGTGCCGCGCAGCAAGTCGCTGTCCGCCGGACGTGGCGATCGCGGCCATGTCGAACGGCCTCGACTTCTCCGGCGCGATCTACAGCCTGGACACCGGCAACCAGGTGTTCGTGCCGGCCTTCGCCGCGGGCGGCGGCTTCGGGATCGACGAGTTCACCGGGTTCCCTGACGTGGTGCTGGTACCGGACCCGAGCCACGTTCCAGGTCCTGCCGTGGGCCGACCGCACCGGCTGGATGCTCTGCGACGTCTACTTCTCCAGCGGCGCGCCGATGCCGCTGGACGGCCGCGGCCTGATGCGCCGGGCGCTGTCCGACGCTCGCCGACGGCCGGCTACGACTACCTGGCCGGGATCGAGATCGAGTACTACATCGTCCAGGCTCGACTCCGACCGGATCGACGCCGGAGAACGCCGGGTTCACCCCGCCACCGCCCGCGGTCAGCGTCTTCCAGCGCGGCTACCAGTACCTGTCCGAGGTACGGCTGGACAGCGTCACCGGCACGCTGGAGGCGATCCGCGACGGCCTGGACGCGGTCGGGCTGCCGCCCCGGTCGATGGAGGACGAGTGGGGCCCCGGCCAGATGGAGTTCAGCTTCAGCCCGATCGGCGGGCTGGCGGCCGCCGACGCGGTGGTGCTGTTCCGTTCCGCGGTCAAGCAGATGTGCCAGCGCCGCGGGCTGCTGGCGACGTTCATGTGCCGCCCGGCGCTGCCGAACTTCTTCTCCTCCGGCTGGCACCTGCACGAGTCGCTGATCTCCCGGCGCGGACGGGCGCAACGCGTTCAGCAGCCCGGACGAGGCACTGTCGCGGCGCGGGGCGGCAGTTCGTCGCCGGGCTGCTCGAGCACGCGCTGCCGATGACGCTGTTCGCCACGCCCACCGTCAACGGCTACAAGCGCTACCGGCCGTACTCGTTCGCCCCGGACCGGGTCTGCTGGGCGGTGGAGAACCGCGGCGCGCTGGTGCGGGTCCAGGGCGCGCCGGGTGACTGCCAACAGCCACGTGGAGAACCGGATGGGCGAGCCCGCCGCGAACCCGTACCTCTACATGGCGGCCAACATCGCGGCCGGCCTCGACGGCATCCGCCGCAAGCTGGAGCCGCCGCCGCCGGTCGAGGCCGACCCGTACGCGGCGGAGGCGCCGATGCTGCCGACGTCGCTGGCGACGCGGTCGGCGCGCTGGAGGAGGACACCTTCTACCGCAAGGCGTTCGGCGACGGCGTCGTCGACTACCTGCATCCAGATGAAGCGGGCCGAGCTCGCCCGCTACGAGGCCGCCATCGCCGAGAACCCGCCGCCGGAGGGCCAGGACGTCAGCGACTGGGAGATGCGCGAGTACTTCGAGTTCTACTGAGGATTCCCGATGACCGTGCAGCACATCGTCTTGTTCAGCTTTCCCGCCGAGCTCAGCGCCGCGGACGAGGCAGCCGAGCTGCGCGCGATGGTGGCGTCCTGGCCGCGGGAGATCGGCCTGATGACCAGGTGCCGGCTCGGCACCGACCTCACCGGGGCCCGCACCCGCGGCTACGCGCTACCTGCTGTACACCGAGTTCCCCGACGTCGACACGCTGAACGAGTACCGGGACCACCCGGTCCACCATGCGGTTCCTGGCTGGCTGGACGAGCGCGACTGCACCCCGCTGGCGTTCGACTACGACCTGGACGACGCAGACCGTCCTGATGCCGGAATGAGTACCCGTTACCGATCTGAGCAGTTAGTTAGGACGTCGCGGGACGCAGTCTCGCGGGCCCAGGGCAGGCCGCCCGGCCAGCTGACCCGCCGGCCGGAATTGAGAGGAGCAGGCATGGCAAAGACCAGTCCCGACCTGATCCCCGGTGCCGGCAGCGGCCAGCTCGCGCATGGCACGCTCCGACTCTGGGACGCCATCGCGATCTCGGTATCCGTGCTCGCCCCGGGCATGGCGATGCTGCTCAACGTCACCGGCGTCGCCGCCGCCGGCGGCGGCTCGACGCCGCTGGCGTTCCTGCTCGGCGGCATCGCCTGCCTCGCGCTGGCGTTCGTCGTCATCGGCTTCACCCGGCGGATGGCCTCGGCCGGCTACGCCTACACCTACGCCAGCCGCAGCCTCGGCAAGGAGGCCGGCTTCATGGCCGGCTGGCTGTACTTCTTCGGCTTCATCTGCTTCGTGCCGATGACGATGTCGGGGTCGGCTACCTGGCCGCCGACCTGCTCGGGCTGAACCCCAAGCTGTGGATCCTGTTCTTCTTCATCGGGATGGCGCTGTTCCTGGTCCTGTCGATCATCAAGATCAAGGTCACTACCCGGGTGCAGCTCGTACGTCGGCATCGTCACGGTCGCCATCATCCTGATCGTCGACCTGGTGACGACGGCCAAGGGCGGCAGCCACGGGCAGGCGCTGTCGGCGTTCACCTTCGGGCACACCAACTGCGGGCGGCTTCAGCGGCGTCTTCTACGGCATCATCTTCGGGCGTCACCTCCTACATCGGCTTCGAGACTGCGGCCGACTTCGGCGAGGAGACCGCCCACCCGCGGCGTTACATCCCGATCGCGGTGATCGCCGCGACCCTGTTCGCGGTCGTCTTCTACCTGTGGACGACCTACTCGATCACGATCGGCTTCGGGGTCAACAACGGCGCCAAGTTCGGCGCGGACCCGGTCGCGCTGAAGACCACCGCGACCACGTTCGTCGGCGCCTGGCTCGGCACGCTGATCGAGATCGGCGGCATGCTGCTCGGCGTTCATCGTGTGCGTTGCCTGCGCGACGGCGGCGTCCCGGACGCTGTTCGCGATGGGCCGCGAGGGCGTGCTGCCCGCGGCGTTCGGCCGGACGCACGACCGGTTCAAGACGCCGGTCAACGCGACGGTCGCGGTGACCGTGGTCGCCACCCTGATGGCGCTGCTGATGGGCTACCCGCTGTCGGACGCCACGTTCGGCCAGCCGTTCAGCAACTACTACTTCTGGGCCACCACCGGCACGCTGGTGATCATCGTCGTGTACATCATGCTGTGCATCGGCGGCATCGTGTTCTTCCGCCAGACCCGGGACAGCCGGAACTGGAACCCGCTGGTGCACGTGGTCATCCCGGTGATCGGCGCGATCGTGTTCGCCGCTGCCCTGTACGGGTCGGTGCACCCGACGCCGCCGGGCATCCTGAAGTGGACTCCGTACGTCGCGGCGGCCTGGCTCATCCTCGGCGTGCTCGTGCTGGCCTGGCTGCGCGCACGGCGCCCGGACTCGGTGGCGCAGATCGGCTCGATCCTCGGCGAGGAAGGTGGCACCGACGCCGCGATACTGGATCGGTGACCGCGCCGCACCAGGACGTACCGCCGCACGCCGCCGGGGCCGCCAATGCTGCTGATGCTGCCAGGGCGGCCGGGGCTGATGCCGGGGCTGCTGAGGCTGCCCGGGCTGGTGCCGCCGGGGCTGCCAGCCTCGATGCAGCCGAGGCAGCCGAGGCAGGAGGCGGCCGAGGCGGCCGAGCTGGTGGCAGCGGAGCGCATGATCTTCTTCGCCGATGCGGTGGTGGCGATCGCGATGACGCTGCTGGTGTTCGGGCTGCCACTGCCGCATGGTGCCGGCAACGGCCAGGTGCTGGCGTCTCTGTGGGATCACCGCAGCGCGTACCTGGCCTTCCTGATCAGCTTCGCGGTGATCGGCAACCACTGGGCCGCGCATCGGCGGCTATTCCGGTACGTGGTCAGGCTGGGCGGCCATGTCGGCGCGCTGAACATGGCATGGCTGCTGATGATGGTGATCACGCCATTCGCCACCCGGGTGCTTTCCGGTGCTGGCGGCTTCGCCGTCCGGCTGACGTTCTACGCCCTTGTCCAGGTGATCGCCACCGGCTGCCTGCTGCTGATGACCCGCGAGATCGCCAGCTACCACCTGCTCCGCGCGGGCACGCCGGAATCGGTGACCACCCGCGGGCAGCTGCCCGCGCTGACGATGATCGCCATGTTCCTCGTGTCGATCCCGATCTCCTTCTTCACCGAGTGGGCGTTTGCGTGCTGGGTCGCCATTCCGCTGGTGACCAGGACTGCGCGGTGGGTCATCGCCAGGCGCCGGCCGGCTTACCCGTGATCGTGGCGGATCCGGCACGCTCCAGGGTGCCGGATCCGCCACGATCACAGCCGGGCTTGATCGCGGAGGTCCCGGGCGCTGCTAATCTGCTCCGGCCGGTGAGCCTGGGGCCTGGCGCTGAGACAGCGGCGATGGCTACCGGACGCCCGCGGATCGGTTACCGATCTCGGCCAGTCCCCTGGCCGCCTCGAGGCGGACGTCCTCGCCGACGCCGTCGTCGGCGGCGATGCTGCGGAATGCCTCCGCCGCCGCTCGCCGGTCGCCGCGGGCCAGCATCGCTGCCTCCAGGCGGACGTCTTCGCCGACGCCCTCGTCGGTGGCGATGCTGCGGCCGGCCTGCGCCGCCGCTCGCTCATCGATCTCGGCCAGTACCCTGGCCGCCTCGAGGCGGACGTCCTCGCCGACGCCCTCGTCGGCGGCAATGCTGCGCCGGCCTGCGCCGCCGCTCGCTCATCGATCTCGGCCAGTTCCCTGGCCGCCTCGAGGCGGACGTCTTCGCCGACGCCGTCGTCGGCGGCGATGCTGCGGAATGCCTCCGCCGCCGCTCGCCGGTCGCCGCGGGCCAGCATCGCTGCCTCCAGGCGGACGTCCTCGCCGACGCCCTCGTCGGCGGCAATGCTGCAGCCGGCCTGCGCCGCCGCTCGCTCATCGATCTCGGCCAGTTCCCTGGCCGCCTCCAGGCGGGTGTCCTCGCCGACGCCCTCGTCGGCCGCGATACCGCCGAACGTCTCCGCCGCCTGCCGCCTGCCGCCCGGGGCCAGCTCCCTGGCCATCTCAATGCGGGCTTCGTCGTCGTCTTCGCTCATGGCCTGCCCTTCTCGGTGCCGACGCTGCTGCGCTAGTTCGCCGCCGCGGCGCTCTGCGGCTGCCACCGCGGCCGTGCTCGGGCGCCATCCGGCCATCTCAAGATACATCTCGATTGACGGTTACGTCTACGACTGCTGAGCACCGCGACCTGAGGCAATGAAGCCGACGTGGCGCACCGCGAATCCCACCTGAAACGCGCTTCCCCGGGCCCAGGGCCCGGGCACCGCCGGCCGGTTGCTTACCAGCCGCCCCCGCTTCCGCATCCGCCCCCGCCGGACGCTGCCCGGTTCGCGGCACGCCGGGATCTGCCGGATCCTCCATGCTCACGAACGTCGCGGGTCAGCGTGCCGGCGGACCCTCGAAGGCCGTGATCAGCTTGGCGCGCAGGCCGGGGTCGGCCAGCACCAGGACATCATCGCCGGGGTGCAGCACGGTGTCGCCCCTGATCGGCACGAGCTGGCCGTCGCGCACGATGAAGCTGACCCAGGCGTCGCCGGGCAGGTCGGAAAGATCGTTGATGGTGCGGCCGTCGGCGGGCGAGCCGGCCTTGATCGTGAGGCGGTGCACGCCGGCCGGCTCGTCGCGCAGCCGTACCCCGAGCGCCCACGGCTCCGGCTCGATGGTGCGCATCTGCACCCGGAGCAGCCGGGCGGCGGCGGGCACCAGGCTGCCCTGCACGACCACGGAGAAGACGACGACCACGGCGACAATGCCGTAGAGACGGCTGGCCTGCGGCACCCGCGCGGTGAGCAGGTAGCCGCCGAGCAGGATCGGCACGGCGCCCTTGAGGCCGGCGAAGAGCACGAAGTTCCGCTCGTTGCTTTTCAGCCGGGCGGGCACGAGGCACAGCCCGACCAGGACCGGCCGGATGACGAACGCCAGCGCCGCACCGAGAATCAGCCCGGGAATCCACACCTCGGACCGGGCGATGACGGTGAGGTCGATGGTGAGGCCAAGGACGACGAACGCGACAATCTCGGCCAGGCTGGCCAGCGTGTTATGGAATCGCTCGATTTCCCGCTTGTACGGCGCGCGCGCGTCGCCCAGCACGATCCCGGCGGCGAACACGGCGAGAAACCCCGAGCCGTGGGCCAGGGTGGCGATGCCGTACAGCAGCAGCGCGCAAGTCAGGGTCCGCAGCGGATACAGGCCCTCGCTGGGCAGCGGCACCCGGCGCATGAACCAGAGCAGGGCCAGGCCGCCGGCCACGCCGGCCACCGCGCCGACGGCCATCTGCACCAGGAACTGGCCGCCGACCTGGCCCAGCGCCCCGGCGCTGAGGCTGCCCGCGGTGATGAGGCTTGCCATCAGCGCGATCCCGACCGGGTCGTTCGCACCGGACTCGCCTTCCAGGATCGTGTCGCTGCGGCCCTGGATCTCCCGCTGCCCGAGCACCGAGAACACCACCGCCGGGTCGGTGGGCGCCACCGCGGTGGCCACCAGCAGGGCCACATACCACGTCAGGCCGAACGCGAGATGAGCCAGCGCGCCGCTGGCCGCCACGGTCAGGAACGTGCCGGCCACGCCGACGACGGCGATCGGGCCGGCCGCGGACCGGAACCGGGACCATCCGATGTGCATGCCGCCGTCGAACAGGATGCACACCAGGGCCACCGTCACCACGCGCTGCACCGCCTGCTCCGGCGGCGCGTGCAGGGCCGGGATCACCTTGACCGCGATGGCCGCGCCGACCAGGACCAGGGCCGGGGATGGCAGCTTCACCCATTCGGTCAGCCGGTTCGACAGCACGGCGACCAGGCCAACCGCTGCCGTCAGCAGCACTATCAGCGCGAACGGCTCAGTGTCGGTCACTATGGCGCTCCTGCCGGCCGGTCATGACTAGATCATTCCCGGCCAGGCTCCCGGGCGGGCCCACGGCAGGCCGAATCTCCCCTTGATCCGGCCGGGGCGCTGGCTAATTCCCGCGCCATACGCGGGCAGCCCGGCTGGCACGGGCGGCCGTGTGCTGCGGCCGTCCCGGCAGGCCGCGATGCCGGGCAGTGCCCGGATTGCCGGATGTTGCCGCAGCTTGCGGAATCTTGTCCCGGGCTGGCCCCGACGTCCTACACTCGGGGCCCATGAACAGGAGCTCAGGCCTTGGCCTCATTGGATTCGGGTTCGTGCTGGTGGTCGTCGGCGCGATCATGAGGTTCGCTGTCTCGGTGCATACTTCCGGATTCAATATCCACAAGGCCGGCGACATATTGCTGCTGGTGGGAATCATTCTTATCGTGGTGAGCATGTTCATCATGGTGCGGGGAAACAGGACCCGGACCACGACCAGGACGGACATCCGGGAGACTCCCGCAGGCCAGCAGCGGACCGAGCAGCGGGACGACTGGGGCACGCCCTGAATCTGCGCCTGCCGGACCGGATTTGCGCCGCGCAAAGGACGCGCCGCATCGCGCAGCGCAGCTAGCAGCGGCTGGATATGCGCCGGAAGGGCGAGCCCGAACCGGTTTGACCACGAGTGCAGGTGTCGTTAATCCGTTGTCGGCCGCCATGCGCATCGCCGATGATTGCAGCCATGGCCACGACCCGGCGAGCCGACATGTTCACCGCGGACGGCAGGCCGTCTGACGACGACCCGCGTGAGACCGGGCCAGCGCTGGGCGACGAGCGCACCACGCTGGCCGAATCGCTGCGCTGTCAGCGCCTCACATTGGCGATGAAATGCTCGGGTCTCGATGCGGAGGCCATGGCGCGGCGTTCCGTCGAGCCGTCGACGATGTCGCTCCTGGGGCTGGTGCGGCACCTGGCCGAGATGGAGCGTGCGACGTTCCGGGTGATGATGTCGGGACAGGACGTGCCCCGGCTGTTCGGCTCGGGTGACGGTGATTTCGACGGCGCCGTTCCCGACCCCCGGGTGGTTGCGGAGGCGTGGGACGCATGGCACGGCGAGGTGGACTTCGCCACCCGGTTTGTGGCCGAGGCGCCCAGTCTCGACATCACCGGCGACGATCCGGAGAATCATCATGGCAGCGGCGGAGGGCCGATGTCGCTGCGCGAGGTGCTGGTCGGCATGATCGAGGAGTACGCCCGCCACATGGGTCACGCCGACTTGCTGCGCGAGCGGATCGACGGACGCATAGGCCAGTAATGATCATCGGCAGGGCTCACCAGCCCTGCTGCGCTCGCGGCTCCGGCGGTGCGAACAGGACGGGCTGCCCGCCTACCTCGAATCCTCGAAGCTGGAAACGTGCCGCTCTACCAGCACTTCGGCTTCCACGTCACCGGCATCCTGGACCTGCCAGAGGGTGCACCCATGGCCAGCACCATGTGGCGGCCAGGCGAGTTGAGCGAAGGTCCTCACAGCCCGGGACCGGCGGCCAGTTCAGAGACACAGAGGATGACGTCGGCGGCGACGGGGCAGCCGTCCAGTAACGGGCGCAGGTCCGCGCGGACACATTGGACCTGGCCGGGCTGTCCCGCGTAAGCGCGGCTGAATACCGCAGCGTGGGTTGATGTCAGGGCTTCCTGGCGCATGTCTCTTCCGCTCCGAGGTCGACTGAGGTAACGTTCAGTAACTCATCTACTCGTGTAGATGAGTTGGATCATAGCGATGAGCAGGCAAGGTACCCTCCAGGGAATTAGACGAGTCGCACGCCGTCGTGAGCGCGGATAGCTGGCGGGGTAGCGAAGTCAAGCGCGTCGAGCACCCGCACGACGTAGGCCTGGTCGGCCAGCCCGGCGACCTCGTCACGATTAGCCCAGCGGACCTCGGCGGTCTCGCTGGCCGTGGTCAGGGCCCCCCCGGTCTGGCGGCAGCGGAATACCAGGGCGACGATGCCCTGGCTCATGTTCTTGTAGACGCCGGTCAGCGCGAACGGCTCGACCTGGAGGCCGGTTTCCTCCGCAACCTCGCGGCGCAGCCCTTCGGCGATGTCCTCGTCCAGCTCCAGGACGCCGCCGGGCGGCTCCCAGTGCCCGTTATCGCGTCGCCGGATGAGCAGAGCCCGGTCCTGATCATCGACCACGACGGCGGCGACGCTCACCGAGTGGCGTGGGCTGTCTGTCACGGATGCGGTCCCTTCCGGCGCTACTGTAGCCCAGTACATCACACGTATAGACATGTACAGGAGTATTCGTGTCAGGCGATCTAGCTGCCGTCCTCGGCACCCTCGACCCTACAAGCGACCGCGCGGTTTTCCGGCAGATCGCCGACCACCTGCGCGAGGCCATCGAGAAGGGGCGCCTGGCCGAGAACGAGCAGGTCCCTTCCGAGACGATGCTCGTCGGGCACTACGGCGTGGCCCGGATGACCGTCCGCAACGCGATCCAGGTACTCCAGGCCGATGGCCTGGTCCTCGCCGAGCACGGCCGGGGAGTGTTCGTCCGGCCCCGGCCGCCGGTCCGGCGGCTGGCCTCGGACCGGTTCGCCCGCCATAACCGGGAGCAGGGCAAGGCGGCGTTCATCGCCGAGGCCGAGCAGGCGGGCAGCAGGCCCGAGGTGGACAGCATCGTGATCCGCGAGGAGCACTCGTCCCGCGACGTCTCTTCCCGGCTGGGCACTGCCCGCAAGGTGCTGGCCCGGCACCGCCGGTACCTGCTCGACGGCCGACCGGTCGAGACGGCGGTGTCCTACATCCCGCTGGACATCGCCCGCGGTACCCCGATCGCCGCGGCGAATCCAGGGCCCGGCGGCATCTACGCCCGCCTGGAGGAAACCGGGCATACCCTGGACCACTTCGACGAGGAAGTCCGGTCCCGGATGCCCATGCCTGACGAGGCCCGCGCGCTGCGGCTGTCCCCCGGCGTCCCGGTGTTTCACCTGGTCCGCACCGCCTACGACAGCGAGGGCCGCGCGGTCGAGGTCTGCGACACGATCATGGCCGCCGACGCTTACGTCCTGGCTTACAGCCTCCCTGCCCGGTAGCGGCACGCCTGGCGCGTGCACGCCGTCCGCGTTACCCTCTGCGGACCCGGCCGGGGCAGCTGCCGCGACGATCGACGCCGGCTCGCCTTCACGACAGGCGCCGGCACTGAGCCTGCAACGGAGGGCAGCATGACTGAGACAGTGCGGGTGCCGGGCGGCGAGGGCCGCGCCGTCGCGGTGCGGGCCGGCCAGTCCTTCCGCGTGGTGGACGTGGCCGGCGGCCAGGTAGGCGACCTGTTCGCGTTCACCGCGACGGATCCGGGCGAGTTCGCCAGTGCGGAGCACACCAGGCTGGCGATCGCGAAGCTGTTCCCGCGGCCGGGGGACCCGCTGCTCACGAACCGCCGCCGCCCGATCCTGATCGCGGCCGAAGACACCTCGCCCGGGTGGCATGACATGCTCTACGCCGCCTGCGACCCGGCCCGCTACGCGCTGCTCGGCGCGGCGCCGTCACACCGGTCCTGTGCGGGAAACCTGCGCGAGGCGATGCGCGGCCAGGGACTCGACGTGGCCGCGATTCCGCAGCCCATCAACGTGTTCATGGACGTCAGGGCCGAGCCTGACGGGACCCTGGCGTCCCGCCCGGCCTCGTCCGGGCCAGGCGACTACATCGCCTTCCGCGCGGTCCAGGACTGCCTTGTGGTGCTGTCCAGCTGCCCGATGGACCTGGTGCCGATCAGCTCCGGCGGCATCACGCCATTGGACTTGCAGATGTACGAGACGCCCGCCGCCCGCTGAGTTCCGCCCCGCCCGGCAGGTGCCAGCGCGGTTACCCGGGCCGGCATGGCGCGGCCTGGTATTTGCGTTGACGTCGAGGTGAAGGTCTAGCGTCCAGGCCGAGGGAGTGATCGATGCGGATCGGCGATCTGGCGCGGCAGGCGGGCGTGAGCACGCGGACACTGCGCCATTACGAAGAGCTGGGCCTGCTGACGCCCAGGCGGACCGCCAATGGCTACCGGGACTACGCCGGGGCCGAGCTGCGGGCCGTGGCGGAGATCCGCTCGCTGGCCGATCTCGGGTTCACGCTGGAGGAAACCCGGCCGTTCGTGGACTGCCTGCGGGCGGGCAACCCGCTCGGCGGCAGCTGCCCGGACTCGATCATGGTGTACCGGCGCAAGCTCGGCGAGGTCGACGGATACCTCGCCCGGCTGTCGCAGGTGCGCGCGGAGTTGCAGGCGCAGCTCGCGCAGGCGCTGGCCGTGCGGGCACGGTCCGCGGCGGACCCGCGATGCGAGTTCTCCCGGCGCGCCCCGGTCCCTCCGCAGTAACGGACCGGCGGCCGGCCATAAGGGGCCGGCTGGCCACGACAGAGGGAGCATGAAAATGTCTGCAGGAATCGCGAGTCAGGCCGGCCCGGTGGCCCCGGTGACCGACGCGAATTTCGCCGAGCTGGTACTTGGCTCGGAGATCCCGGTGCTAGTCGACTTCTGGGCACAGTGGTGCGGCCCGTGCCTGATGATGGCCCCGGTGCTGAGGCAGATCGCCACTGAGCACGCGGGCCAGCTGCGCGTGGTCTCATTGAACGCGGACGAGAACCCGGTCACCACGATGCAGCGGGCGGTGCTAGCCATGCCCACGCTGCAGCTGTACGTGGCAGGCGAGCTAGTCGCGCAGATCGTCGGCGCCCGGCCCAAGTCGGCGCTGATCCGGGAGCTCAGCAACCACCTGTCGGCCCTGGCCGGGCGCGCGGCCGGCTGACCGCCCAGCCGGATCTGCGCCGGAGCCGCGGTCAGACCGGGCCTGGCCGCCAACTATCCTCACTTGGGGGTCCAGGCGGATGGGGAGCAGGCAGCCGGTGTCCAAGGCCAACAGAGGCAGGCAGCAAGCCCGCGCAAAGGTCGCCCAGATGCGGGCCGCCGAAGCTCGCCGCAAGCGGCGGCGTAACTGGATCGCCGGCATCGGCGCGGCGGTCGTGCTGATCATCGCTGCGGTGGGCATCGGGCTGGCGGTGAGCGGCGGCGGCAGCGCGGGCTCAAGCGCCGCGGGCGGCGGCCAGCCGCAGCTCAAGCTGGCGTCGCTCGGCACGCTGGGCACGCTCAAGCCGCCGGCCGGCGGCAGCAGCCCGGGACCCGAGGGCGGCGTCCCGGTGCCCGCCGCGCAGCCGCTGGCCAGCGCGGCCACCGCGGCGGCAGGCAACCGCGTCGACGGGATCAGCTGCCAGTCCAGCGAGCAGACGATCTTCCACATCCACGCGCACCTGACCGTTTTCGTGCACGGATCGCCGCGCCAGATTCCGGCCGCCATCGGGATTCCCGGCGGCCAGGCGCAGAACACCCCGCAGGGCCCGTTCATCTCTACCGGCACCTGCTTTTACTGGCTGCACACGCACGCCGCCGACGGCATCATTCACATTGAATCCCCGGTGCGGCGGACGTTCACGCTGGGCGACTTCTTCGACTTGTGGAGACAGCCGCTCGGCCCGAATCAGGTGGGCCCGGCGACCGGGCCGGTGGTCGCGATCTACAACGGCCGACGATACGAGGGCAACCCGCGCGACATCCCGCTGAACGCGCACGCCCAGATCCAGCTGGAGGTCGGCAAGCCGCTGATTGCCCCGGTAACGATCAATTTCCCGAACGGCCTCTAGCTGATCAATTCCACTGGCGGCCGCAAGCTGGCCGGCGCTGGCCCGGCCCGGCGACGCGCCGGACATCGGTCACGACAGCAAGTAGTAGACCTCGGTCCTCAGCTCGGCCGGATCGTCGCGGTGCGGCCCGTAGACCTCCCAGCGCGGGCCGCTGGCCGCCGCCCCTGTTCGGCGCACCAGCCGCGCACCGCCCGGTGGGCCGACGCCAGGCCCGCGTACGGTCCGCGGTGAACGGTCACCGCCACCTGCCCCGCCGGCAGCGCGGACGCCACCACCCGCCCGGTGAGCGGGCACGGCTGGCGCAACTCGACGCCGATCTCGACATGCGGCACCTCGTCCCGGTACAGCATGACGTTGCGGCAGCCGCGGTGGACCCCGCCCGCGCGCAGGCACGCCCACACCTCGTCCAGCAGTTCCTTCCACAGCGCCGGGAACTCCTGCCACGTGGTTGCCGCAGCAACCACCGCGGTCGGCCGGGCCGTGACGTCCGTGACTGTCACCTGGTAGCTCATCTGCCTCCTTCAGCCGCCCGGACGCCAACCGGCGGCCGTGCCATCGCCGCCGGCCCGGATGGCGGGCGGGCTGCCCGGGCAGCCCGCAGCGTGACCCGGGACCAAGGCCCCTGGCGGAATGGCGCCCGGGCGCGACGCTTGAACTGGGACGGGTAACGCAGGAGGCGCCATGCCAGTTGCTCAGGGCAACAGGCGAAACGCTACCGTCCGGCCAGCCGAAGAGATGTGCCGGGCCGTCGGCGAGCGTGATGAGCCGCGTCATGACCTGCTGCCGGAAGCGTGAACCTCGGTGCGCGCAGACACCCGCGGGGCTGGCCGGCCGGACTGGCTGAGCCCGCTTGACGTCAGCAACCTGCGCATCGAGGACCACGGGCTGCCCATGCAAGTCGCGGCGCTCGCCGTGCTCGATCGCGCCCCGCTGGCCGATGTGCCGGGGCAGCCGCGCCTCGATGCCGTATGCGCCGTAATTGAGCAGCGCCTGCACCTGGCGCCGCGGCTGCGTCAGGTGCTCTACCGGCCGCGATTCGGCCTGGGACCGCCGGTATGGGCCGATGACGCCAGCTTCGATATCCGGCGGCATGTCCGGACCCGGGCCGTGGCCGCCCCCGGCGGCGAGGCAGAACTGCTGGCCCTCTGCTCGGAGCTGGACGAGCAGCCGCTGAGCCGGGCCCGGCCGCTATGGGAAATGTGGCTGCTGACCGGGCTGCATGACCGCACCGCCGCCTTGTTCGTCCGCTTGCATCACGTTGTCGCCGACGGCGTCGCGGCCATGGCCATGATCGGCGCGCTGCTGGACCCCGCTCCGGGTGCGCCGGCTCCGGACCAGCCACCCTGGCTGCCGGTGCCCAGGCCGGGCGCACCGGAACTGCGGGAACCAGGTGGGAGTCATGCTCGCCCCGCTGCCCGTCGGCGACCGTGATCCGGCCGCCGGCTCGCGCGGATCGTCCGGGCCACCGCGGAGCGCAAGCGGCTGCCCCCGTACCAGCCCGGCGGCCGTGTCCTGCAGCGCGTGATGGTACGGACGATGTCCCGCCAGCGCCTGGTCAACGTGCTGGTCAGCAACTTGCGCGGCCCGCCCGGGCCGCTGTACTTCGCGGGCGCGCAGGTCATAGAGGTATTCCAGTTCGGGGTAGTGCAGGGGAACGTCGCCGTCAGTGTCGGCGCGCTGTCGTTTGCGGGCCGGCTGAACTTTGACATCGTCGGCGACCCGGCGGCCGTTCCCGACCTAGCGGTGTTCGCCCAGGGGCTGTCCGGTGCCCTGGAGCAGCTGGGCGTCCGGGTCATGGCCCGGCCCGGGGCGGCCGTGCCGGCGACTCCGGACCAGGCCGGCCGAGATCGGGGCGAAAGTCCCGGCGGCTAGGGACGCGCGCCTCTTCAGGCGGTCACCCGGACGCGCCATGGTGGGATATGGGCGGCATAACCGGCCCGTCAATCCGGGATGGCCAGGGACAAGAAGGTGAGAGGCCATGCGGACACTAGTGGTCTACGCGAGCAAGCATGGTGCCACGCGGGGCATCGCCGAGCGGATCGCCAGCAAGCTGTGCGAACACGGGCTGCAGGCCGAGGCGCGCCAGGCGGCCGCGGCGGGCAACCTGGCCGACTGGGACGCGTTCATCATCGGCAGCGCCGTCTACGCCGGACGCTGGCAGAAGGAAGCCGCGCATTTCGTGCGGCGCAACCGCGCGGTACTGGCGAGCAAGCCGGCGTGGCTGTTCAGCAGCGGACCGCTGGGCACCGAGGCCATCGATGCCCGGGGGCGCGACGCGAAGGCCGCGGCGCAGCCGAGGGAGATGACCGAGTTCGAGGCGCTGATCGGCGCTGAGGGCCATCGTGTCTTCTTCGGCGCGCTCGACCCGGACCGGCTCGGCGCCGCCGGGCGGCTGATGCGGAAGACGTCAGCGG
This sequence comes from uncultured Actinomycetes bacterium, assembly GCA_963786975.1. GTDB lineage: Bacteria > Actinomycetota > Actinomycetes > Streptosporangiales > Streptosporangiaceae > Palsa-506. The sequence continues at coordinate 358,008 of CAWBBE010000005.1, forward strand.
GCGCGGCGCTGCTTCCCGCGGGCGACTTCCGGGACTGGGCCGAGATCGAGTCGTGGGCCGGCCAGATTGCCCGCGAGCTGCGCCGGGAGCCCGCGACGCGCCGGTGACGGCGGCGGTTACCCGTACCGCGACGCGCCCCCCGGCAGGTGCCGCGGACGCCGCGGTGCCGGAGATCCGTCTCCGCCGGGTCCTTCGGCCCGGTTGGCAATTCCGTCTGCCGCGGTCAAGAATTGCCTGGTGGCGCAGTATAAGAGCGGCGACGCGTCAGCAGCGGAGCTACCGGTGCCCGGGGGTGAGCCGCAGCGGCCCGCGCCGTCGGCCCCAGCCGACGCTGATGCTGCCGCAAGGGGCCTCACCCAGCCGGAGGTACGCGCGCGCGTCCTGGCCGGCCAGGTCAACGCCGCCCCTCCGGCTGCTGGCCGGACGGTCCGGCAGATAATCCGCGCGAACGTCCTCACCCGGTTCAATGCGATCCTGGGCTCGCTGTTCGCCGTGGTGCTGGTGGTCGGGCCGCTGCAGGACGCCCTGTTCGGCATCGTGCTGGCGGCGAACACGGGCATCGGCATCATTCAGGAGCTGCGGGCCAAGCGGACGCTGGACCGGCTGGCCATCCTGACCGCGGCCGGCGCCCGGGTGGTGCGCGACGGGGCGGTGGCCGAGCTGCCGGTAGCGGAGGTCGTGCTGGACGACGTCATCCAGCTACAGCCAGGTGATCAGGCCGTCGTCGACGCGGTCGTGCTCGGGTCCGAGGGCCTGGAACTTGATGAGGCGCTGCTCAGCGGGGAGGCAGAGCCAGTCGCGAAGCAGCCAGGAGACCGGGTGCTGTCCGGCAGCTTCGTGGTCTCGGGCGCCGGCCGGATCCGGGCCGCCAGCGTAGGCAGCTCCGCCTACGCGGCACGCCTGCAGGCGCAGGCACAGCGCTTCAGCCTGATCCGCTCCGAGCTACAGCAGGGGACCAACTGGATCTTGCGCATGGTGACCTGGGTCATGGTGCCCGCGGGCATCCTGCTGGTGCTCAGCCAGCTGCTGCGCAGCCATCAGTCACTCGCCGACGCGCTGCGCGGCTCGGTGGCGGGCGTCGGCGCGATGGTACCGGAAGGCCTCGTGCTGCTGACCTCGATCGCGTTCGCGGTAGGTGCCATCCGGCTGGCGCGGCAGCGAGTCCTCGTCCAGGAACTCGCGGCCATCGAGGGGCTCGCGCGGGTGGACGTGCTGTGCATCGACAAGACCGGCACCATCACGGCGCCCGGCATGCAGCTGGCGGAGATTGAGCCGGTAGCAGATCGCCCGGCAGCGGAAGTCGAGGAGGCGATCGGCGCTATCGCCGCCGCCGATCCGGCGCCGAACGCGACCATGCAGGCCCTGCGGGCGCGCTGCCCGGCGCCGGCCGGCTGGGACATGACCGCCCAGGTCCCGTTCTCCTCGGCGCGCAAGTGGAGCTCGGTGACCTTCACCGGGCAAGGCACCTGGGTGCTCGGCGCACCCGGCATCGTCGGCCAGGGCCTGCCGGCCCGGGTATCGGCGGCCATCGCGGACCATGAATCAGCCGGCCGCCGCGTCTTGCTGCTCGGCGTCGCGGCGGCAGCCGGCGGCGCGGCCGCAGCCGGCCACCCGGCGCCGGATGGCAGCGCGGGCCCGCCCGCCGGCCTCACCGCCGTGGCCTTGCTCGTGCTCGCCGAGCGCATCAGGCCGGACGCGGCAGCGACCGTCCGCTACCTGCTGGACCAGGACATCACGATCAAGGTGCTGTCCGGTGACGCGCCGCCCACCGTTGCCGCCATCGCGGAGCGGGTCGGCATCCCGGTGCCCGGCGGCTGGCGCGATGCTTCCGGCCTGGCCGACGACGAGGCCTCGGTCGGCAGCGCCCTGGCGGCGGCCGGCGTGCTCGGCCGGGTCCGGCCGGGCCAGAAGCTGGCTGCCGTGCGGGCCCTGCAGGCGGCCGGCCATGTCGTGGCCATGGTCGGTGACGGGGTCAACGACGTCCAGGCGCTGAAGCAGGCTGACCTTGGCATCGCGATGGGATCGGGCAGCCAGTCCAGCCGGTCGGTGGCCCGGATCGTGCTGCTTGACAGCACGTTCGCCGCGGTCCCCCAGGTGCTCGCGGAAGGGCGCCGCGTCATCGCCAACATCGAGCGCGTCGCCAGCCTCTTCGTGACCAAGACCGTTTACGCGGCGGTGCTGGCGGTCATCGTCGGCCTGGCCGGGGTGCCGTTCCCGTTCTTCCCGCGCCATCTCACGATCGTGAGCACCCTCACGATCGGGGTTCCCGGTTTCTTCCTCGCGCTGGCCGCCGGGGCGCCCAGGGCCCGTCCCGGCTTCGCCCGCAGGGTCCTGGCGTTCACCATCCCGGCCGGGCTCGCCGCGGCGGCAGCCACCCTGGCGAGCTACGCGATCGCCAGGGCGGCGGCGGGCACATCCGTGGTCCAGACGCGCACCGCGGCGATGCTGGCGCTGCTCGCCGTCAGCCTGTGGGTGCTTGCGCTCGTCGCCCGGCCGCTTAACGCGGCACGGATCACGCTCATCGCGGGCATGGCGGCGGCGGCCGGCCTGCTGTTCGCCTTCCCGCTCACCCGCCGGATCTTCGCCCTGCAGCTGCCGCCGGCCACGATCACGCTGGCCGCGCTTGGTTCCGCCGCCGTGGCGGTGGCGGTGCTGACGCTCTGGCGGATCAGGACTGCCCGGGCGGCTGAAAAGACGCAGGGATGAGGATGCCGGGCCAGCCCGGCGTCGTGGCCGGCGTCGACGGCTCGGCGCCCGGCCGGGCGGGGCGCTACCCTTGATCCCCGTCCGGCCGGCGCCATCACCGTCCCGCTGCCACTGGAGTGCCACGCCCATGTCATCCCCGAGCCGCCCGCTGCTCGATGTGCTCAGCCGCTACCACGCCGAGGACGAGGCCGAGGCCGCCGATGTTGCCCGGCTGCGCGCGCTCGCGGAGACCGGGGCCGACCCGTGGCTGCGCTCGGCCCCGCTGCACGCGACCGCGTCGGCGCTGATCGTGCACCCGGGCAGCGGCCGGGTGCTGCTGCGCTGGCATCAGCGGCAGCAGGCATGGCTGCAGGTCGGCGGTCACGCCGATCCGGGCGAGGGCGATCCGCTGGCGATCGCGCTGCGGGAATCCGAAGAAGAGACCGGGCTGACCGACCTGGCGCCGTGGCCGGACGCGCGGCTCCGGCAGGTGGTGATCGTCGATGTTCCGGCGGGCCGCGGCGAACCCGCGCACGAGCATGCTGACGTGCGGTTCGTGATGGCTACCGGGAACCCGGGCGCGGCCCGGGCGGAGAACCCGGGCGCGCCGCTGCGCTGGCTGACGCCGGACCGGGCGCGCGAAGAAACGTCCCAGGCCAATCTCCGGGAACTGGTGTCCCGGGCGGATCGGCTGCTCGCGGCCGCGGGCTGACTCTTCCGGCGGCGCGGGCGGCTTGCGCTCAGCCCGCACGGCCCCGGCCATGATTCTCGGGATTACCGGTTCAGGCACCGTGCCGCGATAGTCCCCCCGGGATCACGGAGCCGGGCGGCCGCGGGCCGACAATGGGCCTGTGATTGACGTACCGCCCGGCCGCTTCGAGGAGATGGTCGTCACCGCGCTGGATGACCTGCCAGACGATCTCGGCAGGCTGATGCGCAACGTGGCCGTCACGGTCGAGCACGACGCCGGGCCGCCCGGGCTGCTCGGGCTCTACCAGGGTGTCCCGCTGACCAGCCGCACCACGTACTACGCGGGCGTGCTCCCGGACCGGATCACCATCTACCGCCGGGCCATCTGCGCGGTCTGCCACACCGAGGCCGAGGTCGCCGACCAGGTACGCCGCACGGTCGTGCACGAGGTCGCCCATCACTTCGGCATCGGCGATGACCGGCTGCGCGAACTCGGCTGGTGAGCGCCGGCTAATTCAGTGCCTCGCCACCGTGTCTCCGGGGCGAGCAGCCCGAACAATGCCGCCAGCCCGAGCACCGCCGCGGCCAGCCCGAACGCCGCGTCATAGGAAATCGTGTCAACCAGGAATCCGGCTGCCAGCGGGCCAGTGACCGTGCCGATGTCACCGGCCATCTGGAACGACGCGACCACCGTCCCGTCGTTGCCGCTGAGGATATCGCCGATGATCGCCGCGGGCGCGACGTCGAGCAGGCCCGATCCGAGGCCGAAGATGGCCAGCGCAACCAGGTATCCGGCTAGCCCGGGCAGCAGCGCCAGCAGCACCATCCCGGTGGCCGATACGAGACAGCCGCCGATGATGACCGGACGCCGGCCGAGCGTGTCCGCCGCCCGCCCGGCCGGCAGCAACGTCACGGCGTTGACCGCGGCGACCACGAGGAAGCCGAGCCCGGTCCAGACGGCCGATCGGTGCAGGACATCTCGGACGAACAGCGGGACGATGGCGCTGCGCACCCCGATGGCGGCGAAGTTGTCCGCCAGGTTCGCCGACGCCGCGGCCCGGTAGGCCGTGCTCCGCAGCGCCCGCGCGAGCCCGGCGAACCGCCGGCCTGGCTGCCGGGCGTTCTCCCGGCTGGCCCGCGCGGGCGCGCCGCGCAGTGCCGCCGCGGCGATGACCGCGGGAATGACGAGCATGCCGCCATAGATGAAGAACGGCGCCCGCAGGGACCACGCGGCGATCACGCCGCCGATCGCCGGGCCGCTGATGCCGCCGATCAGGAACCCGCCGGTGTACAGGCCAGTGGCGCGGCCCCGCTGCTCGCCGGGAACGCTGCCGAGCAGCAGCGTCTGGGCGCTGACGCTGAACATCGCCGAACCTAGCCCGCCGACCCCGCGCAGGACGATGAGCTGCGTGAACGACACGGAGAACCCGGCGAGAATGCTGCTCGCCGCGACCACGGCGATGCCGGCGGACATCACCCGGTACTCGCCGAACCGGTCCACCAGCCGCCCGGACGGCAGTGCCCCGAGCACGCGCATCAGGGCGAACGCGCTGATCACGCCGGCGGCCGTGGCGGTGCTCACGCCGAAGTGGCGGGCGAATCCCGGGATGCCCGGGGCGACGATCCCGAACCCGAGCGCGACCGTGAACGAGACCGCCGTGAGGACTGTGACCTCGGGCGGCAGGTCACGGAACGGTCCGCGGTGAGGGAGTCGCACGAAGGGCAGTCTGTCAGCCGGCCTAACCGGGACAGCCGATCACGGCCTGGGCCCGGCGGCAGTAGCATCAAGACGAACTCAGGACGACCCTCGACCGCCGGGCGGTGCCCATCATGGTTTCGCCGCCCGACGGTCAGCCAGACGCCCGGTCCGGCGGGGAGCCCGGCACGTGACGCCGGCGTTCTCGCCTGATCCGGCCGCCGGCCGGATCTTCACCGCCGCGCCGCGCGAGGTCCGGAGCACCGACGTTACCCCGGCAGGCCGGCTGCGATTCGACGCGCTGGCCAGGTACCTGCAAGAGGCCGCCGAGGACGATCTTGCCGAGGCCGGCTGGGCCGAGCCATACGCCTGGCTCGTCCGCCGCGTCGCCATCGTGCTGCGCGGCTACCCCGCTCACCGCGACCGGGTCACGGTGCGGACCTTCTGCTCGGCTACCGGCCCGCGGTGGGCCGAGCGCACCACGACGCTTACCGGGCCGGACGGCGATGACCTCATCCAGGCGACGGCGGTCTGGGCGGCCGTGAGCACGGCGGACGGGCGCCCGGCTCCGCTGGGGGAGACGTTCCACCAGCTGTACGGGTCCGCCGCCCAGGGCCGCAGCGTGTCCGCGCGGCTGTCGCATCCCGGACCGCCACAGCCGCGCGTGGCCAGATCCTGGCCGCTGCGGGCGAGTGACTTCGACACCGCAGGTCATGTCAACAACGCCATCCACTGGTCCGCCATCGAGGACATCCTGGCCGGGCTCGGCTGGCTGCCGGCCAGCGCCGAGTTCGAGTACCACCGCCCGGTGCTGCCCGGCACCGATCCGCAGATCGTCACCAGCCACTCGCCAGGCCGGCTGCACGCCTGGCTACTGGCCGGCAGCGACCAGCGGCTGGCCTCGGCCCGGCTGTCCCGCTAGCCGCCCCGGGCCGCTGGCACCGGCCGGCTGGCTCGTTCATAGCACCGATACACCGGCGATACGCAGCGGAAACAGCGTTAGCTGAGACTTCAGGGGGAGGCGATGGATGACGAGTCCCGTGCTGGATCGGTCCGGCTGGACCGGGTACCAGCCGCTGGCCGGGTACAGCGATGCCCGGCACGGCCTGCCGCACGCCGCCTGGGACGAGGCGGTGGACTCGGCCGGCCGGACCCGCCCGCACTACGCGGACGTCATCGCAGCCCTGCACGCGCTGTCCGCCGACGACCTTGCCTGCCGGGCCGAGGCACTGGCCGGCCCGCATCGGTCCCAGGGCCTGACGTCCGACCCGGAACGCAAGGAGCGAGTCTTCCCGCTCGACCCGGTCCCGCGGATCCTGGATGAGCCGGACTGGCGGCTTGTCCAGCGGGGGGTCGCGCAGCGGGTGATGGCGCTGGAAGAATTCCTCGCCGACATCTACAGCGCGGGACGGGTAGTGCGCGATGGCATCATTCCCGCCGCGGTCATCACCAGCTCACCGGACTTTGCCCGCGCCGTGCATGGCTTCTCGCCGCCGAACGGGGTCCGCATTCACGTGTCCGGAACCGACATCGTCCGCGACGCCGATGGCCAGCTGCGCGTCCTGGAGGACAACGTCCGCTGCCCGTCCGGAGTCAGTTACGTGCTGGCCAACCGTGCTGCTATGGCGCAGACGCTACCCGAGCTCTTCAGCGGCCAGCAGGTGCAGCCGGTAGCCGAGTACCCGGCGCGGCTGCTCGCGGCGCTGCAGGCGGCGGCTCCCCCCGGGGTCGACGAGCCCACCGTGGTCGTGCTTACCCCCGGCGTCTACAGCTCCGCCTTCTACGAGCATGCGCTGCTGGCCCGGCTGATGGGAGCGGAGCTGGTCGAGGGGCGCGATCTCGTCGTGCACGGGACCGGGGTGTTCATCAGGACCACCGAGGGCGAGGTGCCGGTGCACGTCATCTACCGCCGGATTGACGACGGCTTCCTCGATCCGCTGCATTTCCGGCCGGATTCACTCGTCGGCTGCCCCGGGTTGCTCAACGCCGCCCGTTCCGGCGGGGTGGTGGTAGCGAATGCGGTGGGCAACGGTGTCGCGGACGACAAGCTGATCTACAGCTACGTGCCGGACTTCATCCGCTATTACCTCGGCGAGGAGCCGGCGCTGCCGAACGTGCCCACCGTGCGCCTCATTGACTCCGGCGCGCGGGCGGACGTGCTGTCGAACCCGCGGCAGCATGTTTTCAGGCGGGTGGACGGGTCAGGTGGCAACGGACTGGTGCTCGGCGGCAGCGCCAGCGCCGCGGAGCTGAGCCGGCTGCGGGCGAATGTCATCGCCGAGCCGCGGGCCTGGATCGCTCAGCCGCTGGTCGGCCTTTCGACCGTGCCCACATGGCAGGGCGGCCAGCTGGTGCCGCGGCATGTCGAACTGCGCCAGTTCGCCGTGCATGACGGCGAGTCGGTCTGGGCGCTGCCCGGTGGCCTGACGCGCATCGCGCTGACCGAGGGCGCCCGGGTAGTCAACTCCAGCCAGGGCGGCAGTTCGAAGGACACCTGGGTGGTCGCGGACGGGCCGGCCGCGCCGGGCCGGCCAGGGCCGTGCTCGCCCCGGTCCCCGGGTCAGCAGGTACGGCAGAGCCGCCAGGACCCGCCGCCGCCGCGGATGCTGGCCCGCCGCCTGACCTGCCAGGCCAGCAGCAGCAACAGCAGCAGCAACAGCAGCAGTGGCGGCCCGGCGGATGCTAAGCCGGGTCGCCGAGGCGTTCTTCTGGATCGGCCGCTACCTCGAACGGGCCGAGGGCACCGCCCGCATCCTCGAGGTCGTCATTCAGCAAACGACCGGCCAGGCGGGCGAGCCGGCCCAGGTGGCCGCGGCCAGGCTGCTGGCCGTGCTGGGCCTGCCCGCACAGCGGGATGCCGATCTGGACGATGTTGTCCGGAAGCTCGCCTACGACAAGGCCAGCCGGTGCTCGCTTACCGGCACGCTGGTCGCCGCGCGCGAGAATGCCATGGTAGTGCGGCACCTGCTGCCAGCCGAAATGTGGGAGGCACTGAACACCACCCAGGTGGAAATAGAGATGCGCAGGCGGCCCCGGAGCGCCGTCGGCATGTACCGGTTTCTCGGCCTGGTCCGGACGCACGCGGTGGCCATCACCGGCCTGGCCGATACCACCATGAGCCGGGACGACGGCTGGCTCTTCCTCACCCTCGGCCGGGCGCTGGAGCGTGCCGACGTCATCACGCGCCAGCTTGCCGCCAGCGGCATCCGGGCGGCCGGCGAGCAGGCGCTGGCCAGCGTGCTGCTGTCCTGCCGCGGGTACGAGCCGTACCTGCGGCGTTCTCGCGGGATCATCGATCCGGGCCGGGTCGCCAGCTTCCTGCTGCGTGACTCGTGCTTCCCGCGGTCGGCGTTCGCCTCGCTGACCGTCGCCGGCGACTGCCTGGACAGCCTGGCCGGCGGAAGCCGCCGGCCGGCCGGCGAGCCAGCCCGGCTCCTCGGCCGGGCCCGGGCGGACCTGGAATTCGGCACGCCGGGAGAGCTGCTGGCCGACCTGCCAGCGCGGATGGCACGGCTGCAGGCAGCGTGCTCGGAGGCGAGCGACGCGATCGGCCGGCACTACTTCAGCTACCAGCGGCCAACCCGGTGGCGGACGGTGCTAGCCGGATGACGGGCCGGCCAGGCTGGCTGCTGCACGTCGAGCACGTCACCCGGTTCGCCTACTCGCAGCCGGCCCGGGCCTCCTACAACGAGGCCAGGCTCACGCCGCCGGACACAGCCACCCAGACGACCCTGGAGTCCAGCGTCCGCACCTGCCCGGCGACGCTGCAGCAGCAGTATCTGGACTACTGGGCCAACCAGGTCGTCGCGTTCGACCTGCCCGGCGCCCATGACCAGCTGACCGTCACCGGAAGCTCAACCGTCGAGACGCACCCGGACGGGGCGCCCCCGGATGCGGACTGGGACCTGATCGCCCGCGCCCGGGACCGGTTCGCCGAGCTGCTCAGGCCCACGGCGCTGACCGAGCTGCCGGATGAGCTCACCGGGCTGTCCGCCCGGCTCCGCGAGGCGCCGGATCCGGCTAGCGCGGTGGCGGCCGCCGTCCGCGCCGTGCGCCAGGAGCTCCGTTACGAGCGCGGCGGGACGGACACGATGACCACGGCGGCCGGGGCATGGGCGGCGGGCCACGGCGTATGCCAGGACTTCGTGCACCTGACCCTGGCCATGCTCCGGCACGCCGGCGTTCCGGCCAGGTACGTATCGGGTTACGTGCACCCACGACCGGAGGAGGCGGCCGGCCAGCCGGCCGACGGGGAAAGCCACGCCTGGGTGGAGGCATGGACCGGCGTCTGGTGGGGGATCGACCCGGCCAATGGCTCGCTCGCGGACCGCCGCCACGTCATCGTCGCTCGCGGCCGCGATTATGCCGATGTCCCGCCGATCAAGGGTGTCTACGCCGGGCCGGCCCAACGGCAGATGACCGTCAAGGTCCGGATAACCCGCGTCAGCTGACGGCGATCCGCTCAGGCTTGAGCATGCCTGGCAGCCAGAGACTTACGCATGCCCGCGCGCCTGTTATCTGGGTGCCACCCGTCCGTCCAGGACCGGCCGCGGGACGCCGGCCAGGCCGGCCGTCGCGGGCAGCAGCAGCTCGAATACCGAGCCCTTGGCTACCGTGCTGCGGACGCCGACGGAGCCGTGATGCGCCTCCGCGATCGCCTTGACCACCGCGAGCCCGAGACCGAACCCGCCGATCTCCCGGCTCCGGCCGACGTCGATCCGGGAGAACCGGCCGAAGATCCGGCCGAGGTCGGCGGCCGCGATGCCGGAGCCCGAGTCGGACACGGCCAGCACGATCTGGTCGCCATCGGCCCGCGCGCTCAGCTCGATCTGCCCGTCCGGGCCGGTGTGATCAACGGCGTTCTCGATCAGCGCGTCGAGGGCCAGGGTGAGCCGGTCCTCGTCCGCCAGCACGGTGACCTCGGGCAGGTCGCCCAGTGACCACCGCCGCGGTGCCTGGCCCCACCGGTGCAGGGTCTCCACCAGCAGCTCGGCGACGTCCACCGGCGCCAGCCGGAGGAAGTCCGGGCCGTCCGTCGCGGCCAGCAGCAGCAGCCGGTTGGCCAGCCTTCGCATCCGCAGCAGCTCGTCCACGGCCACCCTGGCGTCCTCGGCGATCGACTTGTCCGTCGCGGCATGCTCGATCAGCTCGGCATGACCGAGCGCGATGGTGATCGGCGTGCCCAGCTCGTGCGAGACGTCCTGGAGGAACTGGCGCTGCTGGTCAAGCAGCAGCAGGTTGTGCTCCGAGATCTTCTTCATCTCGGCCATGGCCGCCTGCCTCCGCCGCGCATGCCACACCATCACCACGAACATCATCGCGAGCAGCGGGACTTCGGCCAGGTACTCCCCGTCTTCCTGCCCGCGCAGCACCTGCCAGCCGATCAGGCCGCCGGTGGCCAGCGTCACGACCGCGACGGTCAGCACCGTGGAGCCAAGCCGCCACAGCCGGAACCCGTAGACCGCGGTCAGGCTGACCCAGATGATCAGGAACGGGACCGTCTCCCAGGCCGGGAGCAGCCGCATGGCGAGCAGGTTCAGCCCGATGAAGGCGACCCAGGCGATGTCTACCCAGTAGGCCCGGGCCAGCGCCACGATCCGGTCACGCCGCATGCACGTGCTCAGCCTTCGAGCGCCGCGTCCAGGGAGATGTCGACGCCGGTCAGCGCCTTGCTCACCGGGCAGCCTTCCTTGGCCCGCTGGGCGGCGGCGGCGAAGCCGTCCGCGTCCAGGCCGTCGACCTCGCCGCGGACGGTGAGCCTGATGCCGGTCAGCCGGAACCCGCCGGCCGGGTCCGGGCCGAGCGTGACGTCGGCCTGCACCTCAAGCGCCTGCGGCGTGCCGCCTGCCGAGCCGATCTCACCCGAGAGCGCCATCGAGTAGCAGGCCGAGTGCGCGGCCGCGATCAGTTCCTCCGGGCTGGTGAAGCCGCCTGCGTCCTCGGCAGCGCGGCGCGGGAAGGAGACCTCGTAGGTACCGAGCTTGGAACTGGTCAGCTCGACCTGGCCGGAGCCTTCCTGCAGCGTGCCGTTCCATGCGGTGCGAGCGGTGCGAGTGGGCATGGGTACTCCTCACGGGCGGGGACAATTCCCGATCAATCGCAGCTAATAACTCTCACCGACAAGGTAGCCCGCAGCAGCTGGCCGGACTGCACCGCACCGGCACTACGCTGTCGCGCCCGCGTTCCGCGGCCATCGTCCGCAATCCGGGCGGATGCCCTGCTACGTGCGCAATCCGGTGCTTAGGCCGCCTGCGCGGCGGGCAGGAACCCGGCAGGAACCCGGGGGGGTGACCGCGGATGCTTGCATCGTCGCCAGCACCGTCGCTCAATACCATGCTCGAACGGATCGGCCAGACCCAGGCGCCGTTATCCGCCATCACCGCCGCGCTGCTTGGCGTGGCAGTACTCGTGGTGGTCGCGCTCCCCACCGGGCTGCTGCTTATGCACGTCGACACCATGGCTCATGAAGGGACTCATGCGCTGATCCGCTCCGGTACGGGCGGGTCGGTGCAGAGCGTGACGATGAGGGCGAATGGCAGTGGACTGACGAGGTCGAAGGGCGGCGCCGGTGTCCTGTCCGGCGTGGCCGGCTACCTCGGTCCCAGCGCCTTCGGCCTCGCCGCGGCGAAGCTGATCTCGATCGGGCACATTGTCTTGGTGCTGTGGCTGGCCATCCTCCTGCTCGGCGTCTTGCTGATGATGATCCGCAATTTGTTCGGGTTCTGCTGCGTCGCTGTCGCTGGCTTCGTCCTGTACCTCTTCGCCCGCAACGGGAGCGTCGGCTCGGAGACAGTCGTTGCCTACCTCCTTACCTGGTTCCTGCTGGTTTCCGGCCTCCGGAGCGTTTTCGGGTACGACGGCCGGGATGGTGATGCGGCGAACCTCGTTAAGGCGACTTTCCTGCCGCGCGTGCTCTGGATCGGTATCTGGCTGACCGGAACGACGTTCGCGCTGGTGCTCGGCGGCAGCCTGCTGATCTGACCGGCCGCGACCGGGCCGGAATCGGCGGGCCGGGCCGGGCGCTCCGGTTGACCTCAAGCCCGGTTGAAGGTGCAGGCTGGTGACGATGAACGAGAAGGAACTTGCCGGGTACCTTGACCGGATCGGCACCGGGCGCCCGGCCCGGGCGGACTCGGCGGCACTGGGTGCGCTGCACCGCGCGCATCTGCTAACGGTCCCGTTTGAGAACCTGAGCATTCACCTGGGCGAGCCCATCTCACTGGAACCCGGGGACTTGATCGGCAAGATCGTGTCCGGCCGGCGGGGCGGCTTCTGCTACGAGCTCAACGGGGCGTTCGCCATGCTGCTCGGCGCGCTCGGCTTCGGCGTCCGGCTGCTGGCCGCGCGGGTATTCGGCGACGACGACCGGCCCGGCCCGCCGTTCGACCACCTGGCGCTGCTGGTGCATACCACCGACGGGGACGGGCCCTGGCTTGCCGACGTGGGATTCGGCAAGCACAGCGAGTTTCCGCTGCGCTTCGGCGAGCGAGGGCAGCAAGACGATCCGGCCGGCCGGTTCCGGCTGGCCGAGGCCCGGCCGGGGGCGGCGGCCCAGTGGCCCGGGAACCTGGCCGGGACCGCCGACGGGAACGCGGCCGGGGCCCGTGACTGGAGCGTGGCTGACGCCCGGGCCGGGGATATCGACGTCATCAGGGACGGGCAGCCGCAGTACCGGCTCGAGCCGCGGGAGCGGGCGCTGGCTGACTTCGGGCCCACCTGCTGGTGGCAGCAGACCTCGCCGGAATCCCATTTCACCCGCACCACGGTCTGCTCGCGACTGACCGCCAGCGGCCGGATCTCCATCAGCGGCCGGACGCTGATCCGCACCGAGGACGGCGCCAGGACCGAGCAGGAACTGCCGGCCGACGGCGCGGTCCTCGCCGCTTACCGCGACCATTTCGGGATCATCCTCGACCGGGTCCCGGCCGTGGCGGCGCCGGCCGGCTAGCCATCGCGCGGGCCGCCGCCGGGCGCCGCCGGGCCGGGCGGGCGCGGTATTTTGCCCTGCCTTGACCATTCCTGGATATTTACCGCTAATGTCGGTGCAGAAGCTCGCAGCACAGGCCTGATCATGACCGCAGAGCGGCGAGCTGGCACCCAGGGGAGTGGGGGAATGCGGTGAAGGCATTCGGGATAGTTTTATTAGCTTTGGGTGCGTTTATCACGTTTGCCATCGCGAGTAGCTACCATGCGTGGCGGGTTTTCGGGATTATTGTGATGATTGCCGGTTTGGTGGCATTTGCCGCAGGTTCCGTGCCCTCGGAATGAGGCCCGGCGAATCCGGGCCCGGCGTCGATGCCGCTGCGACAGGCCCGCCCAGCGTGCTGCTCCCGGCTGCGCCGTGCGGCCCCTTCATCAGCGCGGATGCCCGCGGTTGACCTATTGTTCCGGTGTGATCTCCTACCAAGCCGGGCCCGGCGCGGCCGCCCCCATGCCGCAGCCTGGCCACTCTGTCGTCGCCATCGAGCCGCCCGGGACAACGCCAGGGACCTGGGCCGGAGCGCCCAGCGCGGCCCGTGCCAACGGGGATATCTACCTCGCCTACCGCCTCCGGCGGCCGCCCGGGCAGGGCGGCCGCGGGTACGCGGTGACGGTGGCGCGCTCGGCCGATGGCGTGCGCTTCCAGACGCTGCTGACGATCGGCAAGGCGGAGATGGACGCCGAGTCGCTAGAGCGCCCGGCGCTCGTTCACGTCCCGGATGGCACCTGGCGGCTTTACCTGAGCTGCGCGACCACGGGCACCAGGCACTGGCGCGTCGAGGTGCTCGAGGCGGCCAGCCCGGAGGCGTTCGAGCCCAGGGGCCGCCGGCTGGTACTGCCCGGCGACGCCAAGACGGCAGTCAAGGATCCGGTGATCCTGCACCATGACGGCGGCTGGCACCTGTGGGCCTGCACGCACCCGCTGACCGACCCGGACCAGACGGACCGGATGGCAACCGAGTACGCGAGCAGCGCTGACGGCCTGAGCTGGACCTGGCACGGCACCGCGCTGAGCCCGCGGCCCGGTGAGTGGGACGCTCGCGGGGTCCGGGTCAGCGCGGTCCGGCTCAATGGCGGCGAGATCGTCGCCTACTACGATGGCCGCGCCACGGCGGCGGAGAATTACGAGGAGCGCACCGGGCTGGCGGCCGGCCGCGAGCCTGCGGCGCTGACCGCGGTCAGCGCCGCAGGCGTGGCCGAGTCGCCGCACGGCGGCCTGCGCTACCTGAGCATCGTCGACCTGGGCGACCGGCATGAGCGCTGGTACTACGAGATGACCAGGGCGGACGGCGCGCACGAGCTGCGCACCGAGCTGCGCTGACGCTTCGGTGCAGCAAGCCCGGCCGGGCTTGGTCAGAACTCGCGCGGCTGGCCGTTGCGGGCCTGGCGCTGCCCGGACGGCCTGGCGCCGACCAGCCCGCCGGAGTCGCCGCGCGGTGCCAGCCAGTCACCGAAGCTCTCCCCGGTGATGTCCTCGAGCAGCCGGATGTCGGCCTCGAACCGCGGGATCAGCGCCTGCCGCTCATCCCAGGTCAGCGGCTGCCGGGGCGGGGCATCTTGCTGCAGCCGGCGTTCCAGCAGGCCGGTCATCGCGGCCTGGGTCCGGCCGGGCAGCACCGCGCTCGCCGTGGTGCCGATCCGCAGCACCTGGGACAGCGCACGGTGCCGCAGGGTCAGGTGCGGATGCGCGGTGACGTTCTCCCGCGGCACCTCGGTGAGCACGCCGGCCGGTACCCGGAGGAACGCGCAGATCCGGTCCAGCACCCCGGCCGGGTTCTCGATCAGCGCGCGGTAGCGGAAGACCATGACCTGGTCGCCGGGAAACACCGTGTACAGGTGCTCAAGCTGCTCGCCGTACCGGCCGAGTGCGGTGTAGTGCCAGAAGCCGGCCCAGCCCGCGTCGATCCGGCGGTCTTCCTCGGCGCAGGCCCGCACCACGTCGCCGATGGGATCGAGCCCGGCCGACCACAGGTGGGTCCAGTTCGAGTGCGCCCGCTCCACCGGGTCGCGCAGGACGATGATCAGCTTCGCGTCCGGGATGAGCGCCCGGATGCGCCGCTGCGCGGCGCGGTCGTACAGGTAGAACGGGGTTGACTCACCGCGCAGCACGCCCGCCGGGGCCGGGTCGAACAGCGCCTCGTAGTCTTCCCGCCGCCAGATGTGCTCGCGGTAGGTCGCCACGTCGCCCGGGCCGCCGCGGGCTGGCGGCGGGCCGTCGGTCAGGAAGAACTTGGGTTCCTTGACCGCCGACATGAACAGCGCCGGGTGCCGGGCCAGCGCCGCATGCAGCGCGGTGGTGCCCGCCTTCGGCGCGCCCGCAATGAAGAAGTCCGGCAGGGCCATCGAAGCTCCTCGGTGGCGATGGGGGACGGGCCAGGTCAAATAACGACTATACAGGTCGTATTGCTAGAATTTGCGGCTCAGCTGAACGTCTTCAGCGCACCCCCAGTACCCAGCGACCTCGCGCTGAACCAGCCAGTGGTGAAGGTCACAGCCCGCCGTCCGTCCTTGATCACGGAGGATCCGGCACGCAGTCACGTGCCGGATCCTCCGTGATCAAGGAAATCGGCCCGCCGCGGGCGCGGTTCGCCGTTAACGGCGGCGGGCGAGCAGCGCGGTGTCGAGCGGCGGGGCGGGCAGCGGGTCACCGTCGTATCCGTTGACCGTTCCGTAAATCCGCCGGCCCAGTCGCGAGCCGCCGCTGCGATCTCCGCCGGGGTCCGGGCCACGAAATTCCACCACATCAGCAGCGGCTCGGCCAGCGGCACGCCGCCGAGCAGGAACAGCCTGCTGCCGGCCGGCGCGGCCATCGTCACCTGGTCCCGCCCGGTGCCCAGGTAAAGCAGCTGCCCGGTGCGCACTGACGTCCCCTCGATGTCAGCCGACCCGGCCGAGACGAACACCACGTGCTCGTGCGACGGCGTGACCGGGATCCGGCCAGTGGCATCGCGCCCGGCGGCCAGGCTGGCCGCGGCATCGGCGGCGCCCCGCCCGGCGGCGCCCGGCCCGGCGGCGCCCGGCCCGGTGGCGGCCCGGCCGGCCACGATCTCCGCCCCGACGATCTCGGAGTACACGGTGGCCGGCGACCGGGCGCCGGGCAGCGCGCCGAGGAAGACGGTCACCTCGAAGCCGCCGGCGCCGAGCGCGGGCAGCTCGCCGTGATGCTCGAAGGCCGGCGCCACCTGCCGTCGCGCGTCCGGCAGCGCCACCCAGAGCTGGACGCCATGCAGCTGCGGGTCATGCGCGGCCGGGGACTCCTCCGCATGCGCGATCCCGCGCCCGGCCGTCATCAGGTTGAGCTGCCCCGGCCTGATCATCTGCTCGCTGCCGAGGCTGTCCCGGTGCAGCACGTTGCCGGCGATCAGCCAGGTGACGGTCTGCAGGCCGATATGCGGGTGCGGCGGCACCCGCATGCCCGCCACCCCGTCCACCGACATCGGCCCGTAATGATCGACGAAGCACCACGCGCCAACGCTCCGGCGCTGCCGGAGCGGCAGCAGCCGCCGCACCGTCATGCCGCCGACCTGCGCCTCCCGCGCCTGAGTGAGCCCGTCAGCATGCCCGGCCAGGCTGGCGATCTCCAGCTCGGCGTCAACTGTGCTCATCGCGGTAATCTCCCTCCAGTCACCAGCCGCGTGGCGCCCAGGGCCTACGCCGCCTTCCGGGAGTTCGCCGCCAACGGCTAGCCGACCAGGGTCTTGACCGCGGCGGTGAGGCCGGCCAGCGCCTTCTTCGCGTCGGCGAAGTACATGCTGGTCTTCGGGTCGAAGTACAGCTCGTTCTCGATGCCGGCGTAACCGTGTCCCATCGACCGCTTGATCACGATGATGCTCTTGGACTGGTCGACGTCCAGGATCGGCATGCCCGAGATGGCCGTTCCGGCGCGCCGGGCGGCCGGGTTGGTGACGTCGTTGGCGCCGATCACCAGCGCCACGTCGGTCCTGCTGAACTCGGGGTTGATGTCCTCCATCTCCTTGAGCTGCGGATACGGCACGTTTGCCTCGGCCAGCAGCACGTTCATGTGCCCGGGCATCCGGCCGGCCACCGGGTGGATGGCGTAGCTGACGTCGACCCCGCGCGACTCCAGCAGGTCGGCAAGCTCGGCGACGCCGTGCTGGGCCTGGGCGGCGGCGAGGCCGTAACCGGGCACGATGATCACCTTGGACGCGTAGGCCAGCTGAATGGCCGCGTCGTCGGCCTCGATCGCCCGGATCCCGGCGCCCGCGCCGGGCAGCCCGGCCACGGCCGAGTCGCCGGTGCCGAAGCCGCCGATGATGATGTTGGGGATCGACCGGTTCATGGCGTCGGCCATCAGCTTGGTGAGGATCCCGCCGGATGCACCGACCAGCGCGCCCGCGATGATCAGCGCCCAGTTCCCGATCACGAAGCCGGCCATCGCGACGGCCGTGCCGGTGAACGCGTTCAGCAGCGAGATCACCACCGGCATGTCAGCGCCGCCGATCGGCAGCACCATCGCCACGCCGAACACGAGCGCCGCGAAGACCACGATCCACAGTGCGGCCAGGCTCGGTGTGGCGATCATGAAACCGCCGGCCGCCAGCGCGATCGCCGCGATCAGCACGTTGACGAGACGGGCGCCGGGGAAGACCACCGGCGCCGACGTGATGGTCCCCTGCAGCTTGCCGGCCGCGATGATCGAGCCGGAGAATGTCACCGAGCCGATGATCACGTCCAGCAGCGTGGTGATCGTGGTCGCCTCGGCCACGCCACTGACCTGCCCGGCCAGGTGAATGTAGTCGTGGATCGCCACCAGCGCCGCCGCGCCGCCGCCGACCGCGTTGAACATGCTGACCAGCTGCGGCATCGCGGTCATCTGGACCGTGCGCGCCGCGTAGAGGCCCGCGCTCCCGCCGAGCAGCGCGCCGACGATCATCACGGCCCAGCCGGTGGCACTGATCACGCCCGCATGCACGATCAGCGCGAACGTCGTGGCGACGGCGATCACCATGCCCGCGGTGGAGAACTGGTTGCCGCGGCGGGCAGTGGCAACGTTGTTCATCAGGTGCAGGCCGAGGATGAAGCAGGACGCGGCCAGCACGTAGA
The DNA here is from genome assembly GCA_963786975.1 of uncultured Actinomycetes bacterium. Lineage (GTDB taxonomy): Bacteria > Actinomycetota > Actinomycetes > Streptosporangiales > Streptosporangiaceae > Palsa-506. The sequence continues at coordinate 376,123 of CAWBBE010000005.1, forward strand.
CCAGCTGGCTGACCCAGTCGAAGGTACTCATGACGCGTGTCCGTCCTGTGCTGCCTGGCCTGCGGGAACGGCCTGGGCGGCCGGGACGGCCTCGACCGCCTCGACGGCCGGGGCGGCCTGGACCGTCGGCCGCTTACGGAACATTTTCAGCATCCGGCCGGTGACCACGTACCCGCCGACGACGTTGGCGGCCGCGAACGCGGCGGCCACGAACGCGATCAGGTAGCCGATCCAGCTGTTGGTGGCGGCCGCGATCAGCATGGCGCCGACCAGGATGATGCCGTGAATCGAGTTCGCGGCCGACATCAGCGGCGTGTGCAGGGTAGCCGGGACCTTGCTGATCACCTCGAAGCCAATCCACAGGCTGAGGATAAAGATGACAAGGTCAGTCAGCAGTGCCGTCGACACGGGCGGTACCTCCAGCGGGATCGGCCTGCGCGGGCTGGTCAGCCTTGGCAGCGGCAAGAGCCGGATGAATAACGGATCCATCCCGGCTGATGATTACGCCTGCCTGCAGTTCGTCGGACAGATCAATGGCAAGTTCGCCGTCTTTCACCATGTACAGCAGCAGGGCACTGATGTTGCGTGCGTACATGCTGGACGCGGCCGCCGCCATCGTCGACGGCAGGCTGCCCGCGCCGATCACGGTAATGCCGTTGTCGGTGGTCACGGTCTCGGCGGGGACCGAGCCGTCGACATTGCCGCCGAGGTCGCTGGCCCCCATGTCCACCACGACCGAGCCCGCCTTCATCGCCTTCAGCGCGTCCGCGGTGACCAGCAGCGGCGGCCGCCGGCCGGGCACCTGCGCGGTCGTGATCACCACGTCATGCCGGGCTATGTGCCCGGTCAGCTCGTCCTGCTGGGCCTGCCGCTCGTCCGCGGTGAGCGCCCGGGCGTACCCGCCCTCGCCGGCCGCCGGGCCGACGGCCTTCAGCTCAAGGAACGTCGCGCCGAGCGACTGCACCTCGGTCTTCGTCTCCGGCCGGACGTCATAGGCGGTCACCACCGCGCCGAGCCGCCGGGCGGTCCCGATGGCCTGCAGGCCCGCTACCCCGGTGCCGAGTATCAGCACGCTGGCCGGCCGCGCCGTGCCCGCCGCCGTGATCAGCAGCGGGAAGAACCGGCCGAAGGTGGAAGCCGCCAGTACCGCGGCCTTGTACCCGGCGATATTGGCCTGGGACGATAGCGCGTCCATCGGCTGCGCCCGGGGCAGCGTCCGCGGGATCAGGTCGAGGCTGACCGCCGTTACCCCGGCGGCGGCCAGCCGCTCGGCGAGCCCGGGGGTGGCCAGCGGGGCCAGCAGCCCGAACACGGCCTGGCCGGGCCGCAGCCGGGCGATTACCTGCTCACTTGGCTGCCCGACCATCAAGATCGCGTCGGCACCAGCCGTTTCGGCGGCAGGCACGACGCTCGCCCCGGCCTCGGCGTAAGCGCCGTCAGCCAGCCAGGCCGCATCCCCGGCGCCGGATTCGACCAGTACTTCCAGGCCTGCCGTGCGCAGTTTGGCTACGGTCTCGGGCACAAGGGCGACCCGGCGCTCGTCAGGCGCGGCCTCCTTGACGACAGCTACCTTCATGGACGCGTCCTCATGACTTCGGGATCCGGGCAATTCAGGGGTGTCCGGGCCAAGATTTCAGGGCCTGACCATTTAGAGAATGACCAGGTCAGGCGTGTGGCCGGGCTGATCGGACGGCTTTTCACGGTTCCGACCATACCGGGCCGGCCGGCGCCCTACTAGTGACGTTGGTCCTGGCTGATCGGTGGCCGTTGGTCCCGCTGATCGGCCAACCGGGCCGCCTTTCCTGCGGGGCTGTGGCCCGCCGGAAAGCTGCCTGTGGCCCGCCGGACCTAGCCTGCTGGCTCCGCGGTCCATGGCCGCCGGAACCGGCAGGGTAACGTCGTTTGTATCAGGGGCGAGCTGCCGGGAGGCGATGCAGCGCGCCGAGGGAGGCGCCCGGGCGGCGCCTGGGGCGGCGCCGGCAAGGCGCCCCGGGAGGCATGGCCGGCGATGCAGCCTGTTACCGGGCAAGCTATCGCCGGGCGCGGCGCGGTGCTGCGCCGGCCTGGCGCGGGGCGCGGCGCGGTCCCGGGTACGCCTGGGGCCGGCCAGCATCTGCCGGCCGCGTGGCAGGCGGATCCGGCCGCAGTGCTCGCCGCGCCCGGCTATGCGGGCGCGGCCGTCCTCATCGCGACCGCCGACTTCACGGCGGGTGCCACGGCATCCGCCGGCGCTGCTGTCGCCGGGTGCGGCCTCGCGGCGGTGATCGCACCGGAATACAGCCCGGGCTTCTGCCGGGCGCTGACAAAAGGTGACGTATTCCCGCTATGCCTGCCGATCGGTAAAGTCACCGAATTGCAGGACATAGTCGAGGCCGATCCCTGGCTAATGCTGACTCTGCATATAGGCAATCGAAGGGTGACGGCGGCAGATTATTTTTCTGCCGAGTTCGAGATCGCCGGGCCCGCCGCCGCCAGGCCGCCTGGCACCGCGCGGCAAGCCCGCCGCGCGGAGCCGGGCGGCGGCGGTGATAACTCGTTCAGCGCTGCCGAATCCGCTCGGCTCGCGGACCGGATACGCGCCGCCCAGCTGCACATGTCTTCCCTTGATATGCCCGCTGACGTGCGGATTAGCTTGCAGCGCAGGCTGCTAGCCGTGTGTGACTCGATGAAGGCAGCGGCTGCTGATCCGGCTCGGTGCGCGCGCCGCCTGGCCTCGCTGACCGCCGAGCTCGACCGGATCGCCGCCGCCTGCGAGCCGGGCCATTTTCCGTATTCAAATTCCTGACAAATCGTTCTTGAGTTAACCGGTGCCGCTGGCGAGCCGATCGCTAGCATCCTGCCGACACGCGGCGAATTCCCTTGCCGGTGTTTGTGCAACGCCGCTGCATCGCCTAATTTCAGGCACGTCAGAGGTCGCGAGCCCGGCTCCCTGTCCGCGCGACCTCCCGTTGGGGGAACCCGCAGGAGTGAGGAATGAACAAGCGTGACCTGATCGATGCGATTTCTGGCCGGATGGGAGACAAGAAAACCGCGGCCGAGGCCGTGAACGCGGTGCTCGACACCATCCAGTCGGCGGTCGCCAAGGGCGACAAGGTCGCCATCACCGGATTCGGCGTCTTCGAGAAGGCGGTCAGGCCGGCGCGCACCGCGCGCAACCCGGCCACCGGCGCGTCCATCAAGGTGCCCAAGTCCTCGGTTCCGAAGTTCCGGGCCGGGTCCGATTTCAAGGCGATCGTCAACGGCGAGAAGAAAGTCTCCGCAGGCAAGCGCTAGCCGGGCGGCGGCGAACGGCGCAGCCCCGCCGTTCGCCGCCCGCGGCGGTCAGCCGTCCGGCGGTCAGCCGTCCGCCGTCAGCGCAGCCCGGGCCGCTTGCGCAGGGCCGTCTGCACCAGCCGGTCGATGAGCTGGCCGAACGGCAGGCCGCTGGCCTCCCACATCTTCTGGAAATAGGACGCGGGAGACAGCCCGGGGATCGTATTGATCTCGTTGATGATGATCTGGCCGTCCGGCGTGTAGAAGAAATCCACCCTGGCCATGCCTTCGCAGGACACCGCGTCGAACGCCTCGGCGGCCAGCCGGCGGACCTCCTGCAGCGCCTTCGCCGGGATGGGCGCCGGGATGGCCATCCCGCTGGACTGGTCCAGGTACTTCGCCTCGAAGTCCCAGAACTCCTCGCCGCCCTCGATCAGCAACTGCCCGGGGATGCTCGTGTCCGGCGGCCCGCCGTCCAGCCCCTCCAGCACCGAGCACTCGACCTCCACGCCGTCGATGGCGGCCTCGACCAGCACCTTCGAGTCGAAGCGCCGGGCCGTCTCGATCGCCTGGCGCAGCCCGGCCAGGTCGGTGGCCTTCGACGTGCCGATGCTGGAGCCGCCCCTGGCCGGTTTCACGAACAGCGGCCAGCCGAGCTCGCCGATGGCGTCGAGTACCCGCTTGCGTTCCACCGGGTGCGCGAGATCGGCGTCCGGGCCGGCCGCGCCGGACGGCCAGTCCCGCTCCCGGACGACCACGTGCGGCCCGACCGGCAGGCCGCGGGCCTTGAAGATCAACTTCATGTATTCCTTGTCCATGCTCACCGCGCTGGCCAGCACCCCCGCTCCCACGTAGCGGATGCCGGCCATTTCCAGCAGGCCCTGGATCGTGCCGTCCTCGCCGAACGGGCCGTGCAGGATGGGCAGCACCACGTCGACCTCGCCGAGCAGGTGCGGGATCTGCCCGGGCGCGGCGGTGGTCAGCGCCCCGCCCGGCTGCTCAGCCCACGGCACGACCTGGCCGCCCGGCTCGGCGACCGCCTCCACCGACGGGAGCTCGCCGCCGGTGATGGCCAGCCGGCCCGGCTCGTCCGCGGCGAGCACCCAGCGGCCCTCCCGGGTGATGCCGACCGGGACGACCTCGTAGCGGTCCCGGTCGATGGCGCCGAGCATGTTGCCGCCGCCCATGCAGGACACCGCGTGCTCGGGCCCGCGGCCGCCGAAGACGACCGCCACCCTGATCTTCCGCTGCACGTCCACGCTGCCTCCCTGTCACGCCACCGCGGCCAAAGGTGCTGAATCGCGCTCTCTGGCGCCTTCAAGGGCGTGCGAACCGCGGATTCATCACCTTAGCCGGGGGTGCGCCGCGATGCTGTCTCCCGTGGTGCTGGCTCAGCGGTCCTGGCCCTCCCGGGTGCCGTCCCGCCGCATTGCCGTGCCGCCGCCCGCTGCTCGGGGGGGGGGGGGGGGGGGTCGCTGCCCGCCGCCGGGTCAGACGCCGTAGCGTTCCGGCTTGGCGCTGCGGCTGGCCAGCAGCACGGCTGCCTCGCCGATCGCCAGGCCATCGCGCACCACGGCCACCATGACCTCGGTGATCGGCATTTCCACGCCTAGCCGGTGCGCCAGCGCGAGCACGGACTGCGACGACTTGACGCCCTCGGCGACCTGCCTGGTGGCGGCGATGACCTCCGCGATCGGCAGGCCGCGGCCGAGGTTCTCGCCGAACGTGCGGTTGCGTGACAGCGGCGAGCTGCAAGTAGCGACCAGGTCGCCCATGCCGGCCAGGCCGGCGAACGTGTGCTGGTCCGCGCCGAGGGCCGCGCCGAGCCTGGCCGTCTCGGCCAGCCCGCGGGTGATCAGCATCGCCCTGGTGTTGTCGCCGAGGCCCATGCCGACCGAGATGCCGACGGCCAGCGCGATCACGTTCTTGACCGCGCCGCCCAGCTCGCAGCCGATGACATCAGGGTTGGTGTACGGCCGGAAATAGCCGGTATGACAGGCCTTCTGCAGCCGCTCGGCCGCAGCCTCGTCGGCACAGGCCACGACCGTCGCCGCAGGTTGCCGGACGGCGATCTCGCGGGCCAGGTTCGGCCCGGAGATGACCGCGATCTGGCTGGCGGGCAAGCCGGCCACCTGGCCGATGACCTGGCTCATCCGGTCGCAGCTGCCCAGCTCGATGCCCTTCATCAAGCTGACGAGCAGCGCCCCGGGCGGCAGCAGCGGCGCCCACCGGGCCAGGTTCTCGCGGAGCGACTGGGAAGGCACGGCGAGTACCACGAGATCGGCGCCTGCCAGCGCCTCGGCGGGATCCGCGGTGGCCCGTAGCTCGTCGCTGAGGGTGATTCCCGGCAGGTAGTCAGGGTTCTGCCGGGTAGCGCTGATCGCGCTGGCGAGTTCCGGCCTGCGGCCCCACAGGGTCGCCGGAGTGCCCGCGTCGCAGAGCACCTGGGCGAAGGTCGTTCCCCACGAGCCGGCGCCCATCACGGCCGCTCTCACGGTGGCGTTGCCCCGGCCGGGCGTGAGTCGTCCGGACCATCCGTTATAACTGCCTGTTGTTCTTCCTGCCTTTCGGCGCCGGCCGTGCTGGCACCAGCGGCCTCGGCGCTGGCTGCTTGCTCGCTGGCTGCCTGCGCCCTGGCCAGCTCCTGCATTTCCTGCCGGGCCTTGCGGCGCGCTATCGCCGGATGGTACGACTCGGCTGGCGGCAGTTCGCCGCGCAGCTCGGCCAGCAGCCGGGTGATGTCCGCCATGATGACCGCGGTGGCCTCGCGGAGGACCTGGCTGGTCAGCGGCTGGCCGGCGAAGGCCGACAGGTCCACCGGCGGGCCGGCCAGGATGTGCACCGTGCGGCGCGGCACCAGATGCGGCTTGAAGCTCCCGTACGGCAGGATGTCCTGCGCGCCCCAGTGGGCGACCGGGACAACCGGCACGCCAGTCGACAGGGCCAGCCTGGCCGCGCCGGTCTTCGCCACCATCGGCCACTTGTCCGGGTCCCGGGTGACCGTCGCTTCCGGGTAGAACATCAGGCACGCGCCGCGGCGCAGGCCGAGCTCGGCGTCCTTGAGCACGAGCGCGGCGTCGGCCTGGCCGCGGTGCACCGGTAGCTGGCCGAGTTCGCGCATGAGGTACCCGAGTCCCTTGACGTCGAACAGCGTCGACTTGGCCAGGAACACCGGATAGCGGCCGACATGGTCGCTGAACAGGGACAGCGCTAGCACGTCGGCGTAGGACAGGTGGTTGGCGGCCAGGATCATGCCGCTGTCGGACGGGAAATTCTCGTGCCCGTGCCAGTCGAGCTTCATCAGCATCGGGATCAGCGGCCGCAGGATGACCTTCGAGACTCCCCGCCAGCCCCGGGAGTAGCTGCCGATGGCGCGCTTGCTCATCTGATCAGTCTCCCGGTTAGGCCGGTGCGCTGTCGAGGCGGGACCGGCGCGGCCGCCGGTGCAGGGGCGGCTGGCTGTGCGCGGTGGCGGGTCGGGTGCCCGGGGCGGGGGGCGGCTGGCTGTGCGCGGTGGCGGGTCGGGTGCCCGGGGCGGGGGGCGGCTGGCTGTGCGCGGTGGCGGGTCGGGTGCCCGGGGCGGGGGGCGGCTGGCTGTGCGCGGTGGCGGGTCGGGTGTCCGGGGCGGGGGGCGGCTGGCTGTGCGCGGTGGCGGGTCGGGTGTCCGGGGCGGGGGGCGGCTGGCTGTGCGCGGTGGCGAGTCCGGTGTCCGGGGCGGGGTGCCGTGTCCGCTTCCGGGTAGGCGGGCGGGCAGGATCATACCCATGGCTCCCGCACCGCCGCTCCGCTGGTCGCTGGTGATCCCCGTCAAGGTCCTTGTCCGGGCGAAGTCCCGGCTGGCCGGCCTGGCCGGGCCGCGCCGCGCCGAGCTGGCCCTGGCCATGGCGGCGGACACGGTGGCCTCGGCGCTGGCCTGCCCGGCGATCGACGCGGTGATCGTGGTGACCGACGACGGCGCGGCGGGGGCCGAGCTAGCTGCCCTCGGTGCGCATGTCGTGGCCGACGAGCCGGGCGCGGGGCTCAACCCCGCGCTCGTGTTCGGCGCTGCGTACGCCGATGCGCGCTGGCCCGGCCGAGGCCGGGCCGGGCTGGCTGCCGACTTGCCCGCCCTGGACCCGGCCGAGATCGGCCGCGCGCTGGCGGCGGCTGGCGAGCGGGCCGAGGCGTTCGTGCCGGACGCGGCCGGCTCCGGGACGACGCTGTACACCGCCGGTCCGGGGACGGCCTTCTGCCCGCGGTTCGGGCCTGGATCAGCCGGGCACCGGGCGGCCGGCGCGGTCGAGCTGGATCTGCCCGGGCTGCCCGGGCTGCGGCGGGACGTAGACACCCCAGCCGACCTGCGCAGCGCCGCGGTACTTGGCCTCGGCCCGCGGACTGCCGTGCTGGCCGCGGAGCTGACCTAGCCGCCAACCACATTAACCACAAAAGCCACACCAATCTCGTCAGACTCTTTCGCTTGGGGTCGTGAAACAGTGGTTAAGATCCGTCCGGTTCCCGCCGGACAAATATGAACCGCTAATTTGATCATGCCGGGCGGAGGCTAATTGATCATGATTGGCGGGGCTGACGGGGCAGGCGTGGCAGACGGGGCAGGCCGGGCCAGGCGCTGGCTGGTGCCGGCATTGCTGGCGGGCTGACCGGCCTGCCCGGGGCGGGCCGGGCCAGGCGCGCAGGCGCCGACTGCCCGGGCGGGCCCCGCCAGCCGCTGACCGTTGCCGGCACTGCCGGCGGGCTGACCGCTGCAGGCCGTGCTGACCGGGCCGCCCGGGGGCGGCCGGGCCAGGCGCCGACTGCCCGGGGGGTGCCGCGCTGACCGGGCTGGCCGGGCTGACCGGGGGCAGGCCACGCTGGCGGGCTGGCCGCGCCAGGCCGCGCTGCCCGGGGCAGGCCGCGGTGACCGGGCAGGCCGGGCCAGGCGCTGACTGCCGGGGTGGACCGCGCTAGGTGCTGACTGGCCGGGGGAGGCTACGCGAGGGCTCACCAAGCCGCCCCCGGCGCTGGCCGCGCCCGAGCCGGGCCCTGAGCGCCTAGATATGCACGATGGGGCAGGTCAGCGTGCGGGTGATCCCGCTGACCGACTGGATCTGCGCGACTACCAGTTTGCCCAGGTCATCCACATTGTCGGCCTCGGCGCGGACGATGACGTCGTACGGCCCGGTGACGTCGTCCGCCTGCATGACGCCAGTGATCTGGCCGATGTGCACGGCAACATCGGCGGCCTTGCCGACCTCTGTCTGAACGAGGATGTACGCGTGCACCATGCGGTCCTCCCAAGGGGCGCCAGTGTGATCGCCACGCTACCTTAGGTACTGGCTCGCCAGTCCCGCAAGGGGACCTGGCGGGCAGCGGGCCCGGCTTCCCGCAGGCGGCGCGGTTCGCGCCGCGGCAGGCGGCGCAGCGGGCAGCGGCAGCAGACCTTGCGGGGGGCTGACATCACCGTCGCGGACCTCGGCGAATTCGGCCTCATCGCGGCGATGAGGGCGCTGCTGCCACCCGGCCCGGCACAGCTGGTCGGCATCGGCGACGACGCCGCGGTGCTCAGCGCCCCGGATGCCCGGGTGGTGGCGACGATGGATCTGCTCGTCGAGGGGCGGCATTTCCGCCGGGACTGGTCGGCGGCGAAAGACGTGGGCGGCAAGGCCGCCGCGCAGAACCTGGCGGACATCGCGGCGATGGGCGCCACCGCGACCGCGCTGCTTGTCGGCTTCGCGGCGCCCGGCGACCTGTCCGCCGAATGGGCCGGCGACCTGGTCCGCGGCCTGGCGGAGGAATCCGCCCGGGCCGGGGCATCGGTGGCCGGCGGGGATGTCAGCAGCGCCGACACCATCATGATCGCGATTACCGCGCTGGGCGACCTGGGCGGCCGGGATCCGGTCACCAGGGCCGGCGCCCGGCCGGGGGACCAGGTCGCGCTGGCGGGCACGCCCGGCCGTTCGGCAGCCGGGCTCGCGTTGCTGACCGCCGGTCATGACCGGCCCGCGGTCCTGGTCGCCGCGCACCGGTGGCCGCAGCCGCCGTACGACGCCGGGCCGCAGGCCGCAATGCTGGGCGCCACCGCCATGATCGACATCAGCGACGGGCTAGTGCAGGACCTCGGCCACGTGGCCGAGGCCAGCGGGGTGCGCATCGACATCGACACCGCGCGGCTGCCGGCTGACCCGGCGCTGCCGCAGGCGGCGGCGGCACTGGGCGGCGCGGACTGGCTCGGCTGGGCGCTCACCGGCGGCGAGGACCACTCGCTGGCTGCCACCTTCCCGGCGGGCACGCGGCTGCCCGGCCGCTGGTCGGTGATCGGCACGGTCAGCGCCGGCCGGGGGGTGCGCGTCGACGGCGGCAGGCCGCCCGCGGCCGGCGGATGGGATCATTTCCGCTGAACAGGCAGCAATCACTTGCGGCATCTGATCGACTACATTCTCAGGCAGTAGCTCGCAGGAAAGTTGCTTGGTATAAACCCCCCGATGCCACGACACCGCAAAGGCGAGGCAAGGCCCTGGTATGCGCCAGGGCTTGCGCTTGTCGTGCGGTCATGGCCTTCCGCGCGTTCCGGGCATCGATTCCCCCTGGCCCGGCCGGCCGGAGCCCATGGCGCTGCCCGGCCGGCCGGATCGACCCGGCCGCCAGGTTTCGGCTGGCTGACCAGGTTCGCCCGGCTGGCGCGTGCTGCCGGCAGGCCGGCAGGCCCGGCAGGCCAGGCAGGCCAGGCGGCAACGCCGAGACCGCGTGCTGCCGCGGGCCCGCTCGTTCCGCGGCATCCTGATGACGCCGTGGCTGTCGGCGGGCGCGGGCATCGTGGTCGCCGCCGGGCTCGCGCTAAACGTGCCGCACGCGGTGCTCACCTACAGCCCGACCTACCCGGCGGCGAAATGCCAGCGGCCGGCCTGCACCAGCGCCGTGCCGCGGCAGCGGGCCGGCCGCGGACTGGCCGCGACCAGTCCCGGTGTCCGGCCGCGGCGCACCGGGCGCGCCCGCGCGCACCGGCAGGCCGGCTCCGGAGTCGGCCCGGCGGCTCCCGCGATCACCCCGGCGAGGCCGCCCGCGACCCCGTCGCACGCCCGGCGGCCGGAGTCCCGCTACCGCGGGCCGGTTGACGTGCGGTACCAGACCATGCAGCGCTGGCCGACCGGGTTCACCGCGCTGATCACCATCACCGGCCGGGCTGACCTCGGCGGCTGGCGGCTGGCGTTCAGGTACCCGGGCGCGCACATCGACTCGGTCACCGGCGCGAAATGGGTGGCCCGCGATGGCGCTGACCGCGGCGTGGCCTCGGCCGTCCCGTGGCCGTGGGGCCAGCCGGCCGGGAATCAGGTGCGGATCCTGATTATCGCCAACGGCACACCGGGAAAGCCGGCCGGCTGCAAGTTCGACGGAGCCTCCTGCCGGTTCGGCGCAATCCGGTGAACGACCAGAAATTCCAGCTGAACGGATGGGCCGTGGTCGGTGCGCCCCGCAGGCGCACGGCCGGCACCGCCGCAGGCTAAGCGGCCGGCCAGCGCGCTGATCGCGGTACCGGCCGGCGGAACTTACTCTGGGTGGATGCCGTCGACTCCGCCTTGCGTGCTCGCCGTCGCCGGCTCCGACTCGGCCGGCGGCGCCGGCATCCAGGCCGACCTCAAGACGATGCTCGCGCTCGGCGTGCACGGGATGAGCGTGGTCTGCGCCGTGACCGCGCAGAACTCGGTGGGCGTGCAGGGCTATTGGGAAGTGCCGCCGGAGGCGGTCCGGGCCCAGCTTGCCTCGGTGCTCAGCGACATAAGCGTGCACGCGGTCAAGACCGGGATGCTCGCCTCGCCGGCCATCGTGCAAACCGTGGCTGGCATGCTGGCCACCCAGCCGGCGCCGGTCGTGGTGGACCCGGTCGCGGTGTCGAAGCACGGCGACAGCCTGCTGTCGGCCGGAACCCTGGAGGCCGTCCGTGTCGACCTGCTGCCGCTGGCCACGGTGCTGACCCCGAACCTGCTCGAGGCTGAACTGCTGACCGGCGCCGAGATCACCGACGAGGCCGGAATGCTGCGGGCGGCCGCGGCGCTCAGCGCACTGGGCCCACGCTGGGTGCTGGTCAAGGGCGGGCACCTGCCGGGCAATCCGGTGGACTTGCTGTTCGACGGGTCGGACGCGATCCGGTTCCCCGGCCAGCGCATCGCCAGCCGGCACACCCACGGCACCGGCTGCACGCTGGCGTCAGCGGTCGCGTCGTTTCTGGCCATGGGCATGGGCGTGCCTGCCGCGGTGGAGGCGGCCAAGGAGTATGTGACCGGCGCGATCGGGGCGGGGTTCCCGCTCGGTTCGGGAATCGGCCCGGTGGATCATGCCTGGCGCATCCGCCAGCCCGTCAGCGGGTGATTCCGCGGCCGGCCCGCAAGCGATGCCACAGGCCGCTCAGCGGTGGTGCCGCGGCCGGGGTGGATGCCGTGGCCGGCTCAGCGGTGGTGCCGCAGGCAGTGCGGCGGCGATGCCGCCGTCGGTGGTGATGCCGCAGCCGGCTCAGCGGTGGTGACGTGGCTGGTTCAGCGGTGGTGCCGCAGGCAGGGCGGCGGCGATGCCGCCGTCGGTGGTGATGCGCAGCCGGTTCAGCGGTGGTGTCGTGGCCGGTTCAGCGGGTGATCTTGCCGGCCTTGATGCACGACGTGCACACGTTGAGCCGCCGGGGAGTCCGGCCGACCATGGCGCGCACACGCTGAATGTTCGGGTTCCAGCGGCGCGGGGTGCGGCGGTGCGAGTGCGAAACGTTATTGCCGAAGCCCGGCCTCTTGCCGCAGACGTCGCAGACGGAAGCCACGGGATCGCTCCATTGGGTGCTGGTCAGATAGGTCGTCGTCCCGGCGCTGCCGGAACGGTCGTCGAAGGATATCCGACCGACGCGGGTTCACGCGAGCCGGGCCTGTATCCGGCCAGGAAAACCGCACCCGGCAGACCGGTCGGCCGGCAGTATTCATCGGGACCCATCGGGCGCATGAACCTGAGCGGACCGCCGCCGGCGCTCCCGGCTATCCGCCGGCCCTACTGTCCGTCGGTCCGGCTATCCGCCGGCCTCGCGCTCAGCGGATCCTATGCCGTTGAAAGGCAGTATTAACGGGTTCGATGCCGTTGAACGCCGTACTCAACGGGTTGCAGAACCTGTCCTGGCGGAGCCGCCGGTACTCCCGCAACCGCAGACAGCCGCCCGGGTCTGGCTGCCCGCGGCTGACGGTGCCTGGTCCTATCGTGGGTGCATGACGGCGCTGGAGGCGATGGACGGTGACGTCGTCCGGCAGTGGTGCCGGCTGGCCGCTGACGCGCTCGCGCAGACCAGGGCAGCGATCGACGCGCTGAACGTGTTCCCGGTCCCGGACGCGGATACCGGGACGAACCTGCAGCTCACGCTGTTGTCGGCGGCGGATGCGGCAGAGGCGGTGCCGGCCGGCTCCCAGCACGGCGAGGTGTGGCAGGCCGCGGCGAATGGCGCGCTGCTCGGCGCCTGCGGCAACTCCGGCGTGATCGTCAGCCAGGTGCTGCGCGGCCTGGCCGAGATCTGCGGCCCGGCCGCCCGGTGCGACGGCGAGGTGCTGGCCCGCGCGCTGGCGCATGCTGCCGCTGCTGCCCGCGCGGCAGTGCGCAGGCCCGCCGAGGGAACGGTGCTGACGGTCGCCGACGCCGCCGCGCTGGCCGCGGCCGCCTGCTGCGAGACCCTGGTCGCCGCGGTCACGGCGGCCGCCGCTGGCGCCCGGGTCGCGCTGGCCCGGACTCAGCAGCAGCTAGCCGTGCTCGCCGCCAGCGGCGTGGTCGACGCCGGAGCCGCCGGGTACTGCGTGCTGCTCGATGCGCTGGTAGCCGCGGTTACCGGCCGCGTGCCTGAGGCCTATGAGGTGCCTGCCGCCGCGGTGCGCGGTACCGCGCCAGCCGCCGGATCCGATCCGGCCGGGGCCGGCGCCGGGTACGAGGTCACCTACCTGCTGACGGCATCGGCGCCGGCCGTGGCCGGGCTGCGCGAGCGCCTCGACGGGCTGGGCGACTCGCTGGTGATCGTGGGCGGCGGCGACCTATGGAACGTGCATGTTCACGTCGCCGACGCCGGAGCGGCGATCGAGGAGGGGTTGCGGGCGGGCCGGCCGCGCCGGATCACCGTCAGCTACCTCGGCGTCCCGCCGCAGGCGGGGCGCCGGGTGGTGGCGGTCGCTGAGGGCGACGGGCTGGCGGCGCTGCTTCGGGCCGCCGGCGCGCTGGTCGTCTGCTACGACAGCGGTGACCGGCCGACTCCGCCGGGGCTGATGGCCGCGATCAGGCAGGCCGGCCAGCAGGCCATCGTGGTGCCGAACGGACCGCAGGTGGCGGCCGTCGCCGCGGCGGCGGCGACCAGGCTCGGCGACGACGGGATCGAGGTGTCGGTGATCCCGGTCAGTTCCGCCGTGCAAGGGCTGGCCGCGCTGGCCGTGCACGACCCGCTCCGCGCCTTCGACGCGGACGTGGCGGCGATGACGGCGGCGGCAGCGGGCATGCGGCACGGCCGGGTGGAGCCCGCCGGGCCGGGCCGGGTACTCGGGTTCGCCGGGGACGAGCTGGTGGCATCCGGCGGCCAGGCGGCCGAGGTGGCGATCGTCCTGGCCGATCTGCTGCTGGCCGCGGGCGGTGAGCTGGTGACCCTGGTCGAGGGCGGGACTGGCCTGGCCGAGCTGGTCGCCGGCCACCTGCGGGAGGGTTATCCCGGGATCGAGACAATGTGCTACGGCGGCGGCCCGGCGCGGCTGCCGCTCCTGATCGGAGTGGAGTGACCGGCGATGGCGAGCCTGCAGGACCCGCTCGGCCCGGTGGTCGGCGCGAAGGCGGCCAAGCGGCTCGCGGCCGCGCTCGGCGTGACAACCGTGGGCGAGCTGCTCCGGCACTATCCCCGCCGGTATGAGAACCGCGGCGAGCTGACCGACCTGGCCTCGCTGCGGGACGGCGAGAACGTCACTGTGCAGGCGGAGATCGCGTCCGTTTCGGTGCGCAGGATGCGGAACCGCCCCGGCACGGTGCTCGAGGCGGTGGTCACCGACGGCCGTGGCCGGCTGGCGCTCACCTTCTTCGGCCGCGGCCGGCAGGACTGGCGGGAAAAAGTGCTCCAGCCCGGGGTGCGCGGGCTGTTCGCCGGCCAGGTCTCCACCTTCCAGGGCAAGCGCCAGCTCTCGCACCCCGAGTACGAGCTGCTCGGCCGCGGCGAGGCCATGGTCCGGGCCGCCGAGTACGCGGCCGAGCTGATCCCGGTCTACCCGGCGACCAAGGACATCACCTCCTGGCAGATCGCCGACTCGGTGCGGATGGCGCTCGACCTGCTAGACGTCGACGACGACCCGCTGCCGCCTGCCGTCCGCGCGGAGCACCAGCTCAGCGGCCTTGCCGATGCGCTGCGCGGCATCCACCGCCCAGCGGACCGCCGCGATGCGGAACGGGCAAGGCAGCGGCTGAAGTGGGACGAGGCGTTCGTGCTGCAGGTGATCCTGGCGCAGCGCAGGCGGGCGGCGATCGCGTTCTCGGCTACCCCGCGCAAGCGGCGGCCGGACGGGCTGCTGGCGGCGTTCGACTCCGGGCTGCCGTTCGAGCTGACCATCGGCCAGGAACTGGCCGGCGCGACCATTGCGGACGAGCTTGCCCTCGATCACCCGATGCACCGGCTGTTGCAGGGCGAGGTCGGCTCGGGCAAGACGGTAATCGCGGTCCGGGCCATGCTGCAGGTGGTCGACGGCGGCGGCCAGGCCGTACTGCTCGCCCCGACTGAGGTGCTGGCCCAGCAGCACCACCGCTCGATCAGCGCACTGCTCGGCCCGCTCGGCCAGGCCGGGCAGCTCGGCGGCGCCGAGCAGGCGACCCGGCTGGCGCTGCTGACCGGCTCGCTGGGCGCCGCCGCCCGGCGAAAGGCCCTGCTGGACGCCGCCTCCGGGACGGCCGGGATCGTGATCGGCACCCATGCGCTGCTTGAGGAGAACGTACAGTTCGCCGATCTGGGCCTGGTGGTGGTCGACGAGCAGCACCGGTTCGGCGTCGAGCAACGCGATGCGCTGCGCGAGAAGGCCGGCGATGGCCGGCCGCACGTGCTGGTCATGACCGCTACGCCGATTCCGCGCACGGTGGCGATGACGGTCTTCGGCGACCTGGAGGTCTCCACCCTGACCGAGCTGCCGGCCGGCCGGCAGGCCATCAGCACGCACGTGGTTCCCGCCGCCGAACGGCCCAGGTACCTGGAACGGACCTGGGAACGGGTGGCTGAGGAGGCGGCCAAGGGCCGTCAGGTCTACGTGGTCTGCCCGCGGATCGGCGGCGACGAGCCGGCCGCCGAGGGCGCTGCCGGGCGAGACGCCGACGGGCCCGGCCCCGGCGAGGACCTGGCTGACCAGGGCATGGCCAGGCGGCCGCCGCTCGCGGTGCTGGACCTCGCCGCCTTGCTTGACCGCGGCCCGCTCGCCGGGGTGCGGCTGGCCGTGCTGCACGGCCGGCTGCCGGCCGACGAGAAGGACCGGGTGATGCTCGCCTTCGCGGCCGGCTCGGTAGACGTCCTGGTCACCACCACTGTCGTGGAGGTCGGCGTGGACGTGCCGAACGCGACCACCATGGTGATCATGGATGCGGACCGGTTCGGCGTATCCCAGCTGCACCAGCTGCGCGGCCGGGTTGGCCGGGGCAGCCATGAGGGCCTGTGCCTGCTGGTGACCGAGGCGGACGAGGGCAGCCCGTCGCGGCTGCGGCTGGATGCGGTGGCCGCGACGCTGGACGGATTCAAGCTGTCCAGGCTCGATCTTGAGCAGCGCCGGGAAGGCGACGTGCTCGGCGCGGCCCAGGC
The DNA here is from genome assembly GCA_963786975.1 of uncultured Actinomycetes bacterium. Taxonomy (GTDB): domain Bacteria; phylum Actinomycetota; class Actinomycetes; order Streptosporangiales; family Streptosporangiaceae; genus Palsa-506. The sequence goes on from CAWBBE010000005.1 coordinate 392,162, forward strand.
CGGGCGGAAGTCGAGCCTCAAGCTGCTCACCCTGCTGGCCGACGAGGACCTGATCGGCCTCGCCCGCCGGGCGGCTACCGACCTGGTAGACGCCGACCCGGCGCTGTCCGGCCAGCCGGCGCTCGCCGCTGCCGCGGCGGCGCTGCTGGCGCAGCAGCAGGCGGAATTCCTGGAGAAGGCCTGAGCGCGGGCGGGCCGGCGTGGCCGCCGGGCGGCCCGGGCGGGGTGCGGCCCGGCGCCCGGTCCCGTGCGGCCGGGCCTGCGCGGCCGGGCCTGCGCGGCCGGGCCTGCGCGGCTGGGCCTGCGCGGGAGCGGGCAGGCAGGGCGCGGTCCTGCCGGGGTTGGGGCCGGCGGCTCTGGCGGGCGGGCCGAGGCGGGCGGGGCTGAGGCGGGCGGGGCTGAGGCGGGCGGCCAGGTGACACGCATCATCGCAGGTACGGCGGGTGGCAGGCGGCTGATCGTGCCGGCCGGCCAGGGCACCAGGCCCACCAGCGACCGGGCCAGGGAGGGGCTGTTCGGCACCGTCACGGCGATCCGCGGCACGCTGCGCGGCGCGGCGGTGCTGGACCTGTACGCGGGCTCTGGAGCGGTCGGGCTTGAGGCGCTGTCCCGCGGCGCGGCGGACGCGCTGCTGATCGAGTCGGACATGCGTGCGGTACGGGTGATCCGCGACAATATCGCCGCGGTCGGCCTGGCCGGCGCGACCGTACTGGCCGGCCGGGTGGCGCCGGCCCTCGCCCGCGGGCCCGGCGGCGGCCCGGCCCGTGACGTGGTCTTCGCCGACCCGCCCTACGCGGTCCCCGACGCGGACCTGTCGGCCGTGCTCGGCACGCTGCTGGCGGCCGGCTGGCTTGCGCCGGCCGCTATCGTCGTAGTGGAGCGTGCGACAAGATCGGGCCCGCAGTCATGGCCGGACGGGTACCTGCCGGACCGGGCCAGGAAATACGGCGAGGCGACTCTCTGGTACGGTCGCGCCGCAGGTGCCGTGCCGGCTGCGGCGCCGCCGGAGGTTCCATGACGAAGGACAGGGATCGCTAATGCGTCGCGTCGTCTGCCCGGGCTCATTCGACCCGGTAACCAACGGGCATCTGGACATCATCACCCGGTCTTCCTCGATGCACGACGAAGTCGTCGTCGCGGTCGGCGCCAACCTGGCCAAGGATGGCCTGTTCTCGGTCGACGAGCGGATCGAGATGCTGGGTGACGTGCTGTCCGGCTACCACAACGTGCGGGTCGATAAGTTCGACGGCCTGCTGGTCGACTTCTGCCGGGCGCATGACATCTCGGCGATCATCAAGGGGCTGCGCGCGGTCAGCGATTTCGAGTACGAGATGACGATGGCGCAGATGAACTACAGCCTGGCCGGCATCGAGACGCTCTTCATGACCACGAACCCGCTGTACTCGTTCCTGCGGTCCAGCCTGGTACGGGAAATCGCCAGGTACGGCGGCGACGTCAGCGGCCTGGTGCCCGCCCGGGTACTCGGCCGCGTGCAAGCCCGCGCGCCGCGGTTATGACGTGGCCGCCGCGGCACGGTGCGGCGGTCCCCGGGATCACGGACCAGCCGCCAGTGCCGCGGGACCGGCCCCGGGACATCCGTTAATGCTGGCCGGGCCTTGGTTCCCGGCCCGGCGGCCAGCGTGCGGGGCCGGCCTGCGGCGGCGGTCCGCCGCCAGCCGCGGGCAGCTCCCTGCGGGCCGCCGCAGGCCAAGTTGGGTTTCGGCAGGGCGCCCGGTAGGCTGGGCGCCCGACACCGACATCCACCATGCCTTTATTTGCCATGCCATATGCCAGCAGGAGACACCTGAAGCGCCTCGATCCCAGGGGGCCGCTTGTCTTTGACACGCGGACACTCGGCCCTGGCTCGGTGCGCACCGAGGACCGCACCGTCCCGGCGCCAGCCGGGATGGGAGTCGAGCTTGTCCGCATTCCCGAGGGCGCTGACCTGGAGCTGCACGTCCAGCTTGAGGGCGTGGCCGAGGGCACGCTGGTGACGGCAACGGCTACCGCGCCGCTGGCCGGCGAGTGCGCCAGGTGCCTGGAGCCAGTGACGTCCGCGACCCAGGTCAGGCTGCAGGAGCTGTTCGCCTACGAGGCGCCGGCCGAATCTGACGCCGACGGCTACGTACAGGACGGCGACTTGCTCGACCTCGAGCCGGCCTTGCGGGATGCGCTTGTTCTTGAGCTGCCGCTCGCGCCGCTATGCTCTGGCGACTGCCCAGGGCTCTGCGTCGAGTGCGGCGTCAGGCTGGCTGACGCGGGTGCCGGACATGGCCACGCCCAGCAGGGTGCCGGGCCGCCAGACAGGCCAATCCCGGACGGGACTCCCGTGCCGGAGCTAAGGAAGGAGTGCTGAGGTGGCTGTCCCGAAGCGGAGAATGTCACGCAGCAACACCCGGTCGCGCCGCGCCCAGTGGAAGGCCACCGCGCCCGCGCTGGTGAGCTGCCCGCAGTGCCGTGAGCCCAAGCTGCCGCATACGGCGTGCCCCACCTGCGGCACGTACAACCGGCGCCAGGTGATCACTCCTTCCTGAGGGGCAGGAACTCGCTGGGCTTTTGGGGGCTGCCCGGGGCGGGAAGGAGGTCACCGTGAGTGGCGCGTCACGCGATGGTCAGGCTGCCGAGTCCAACGGCGCGAACCTGCTCGGCGCCCTCGGGGTAGAACTGCGCGCGGAGATGCTGGAGCGCGCCCTGACGCACCGGTCCTTCGCCTACGAGAACGGCGGCCTGCCCACCAACGAGCGGCTGGAGTTCCTGGGCGACGCGGTGCTTGGCGTCATCGTCACCGACACGCTCTTCCGCGGGTTCCCGGATCTGCCCGAGGGGCAGCTGGCGAAGCTGCGCGCGGCCGTGGTCAACATGCGCGCGCTGGCGGGCGTGGCCCGCAGCCTGCGGCTCGGCGACTACGTCTACCTCGGCAAGGGCGAGGAAGGCACCGGCGGGCGGGACAAGTCCTCGATCCTCGCCGACACGCTTGAGGCGGTGATCGGCGCCGTCTACATCGATCGCGGCCTGGCCGAGGCCGATGCCCTGGTGCACCGGCTGTTCGACCAGGTGATCGCCAGGTCCGCCCGGCTCGGCGCCGGGCTCGACTGGAAGACGTCGCTGCAGGAGCTCACCGCGGCTGAGGTACTCGGCGTGCCGGAGTACCAGGTGGAAGAGAGCGGGCCCGACCACCAGAAGTCGTTCCGGGCATCGGTCCGGATCGGCGGCCGCACCTACGGCTCCGGAGCCGGGCGCTCGAAGAAGGAAGCCGAGCAGCAGGCCGCCGAGGCGGCCTGGAACCTGATCAGCGAGGAGTCCTTCACCCCCGCCAGGGAGGCCGGCCCGGCTAACCGAGAATGGCTCGGGCCAGCCGGGCGGCTCTGTTGCGGAGGGCGGGCCTGCCGCGACGGGCGGCCCGGCCGCGGAGGGCGGGCCGGATCGGCCGGACGGCCAGGCCGGCGGTAACGGCGCCCGGCAGCAGGGCTAGCTGGTGCCCGAGCTTCCTGAGGTCGAGACAGTCCGGCGCGGCCTGCAGCGGCATGTGGCCGGCCGCACCATCGAGTCCGTCCAGCTGCTGCACCCGCGGGCCATCCGGCGGCACCTGGCCGGGCCTGACGATTTTGCCGCGGCGCTCAGCGGGCGCGCGATCAGCGGCGCGCGCAGGCGCGGCAAGTACCTTTGGATGCCGGTCGATGACGATGCGGTGCTCGCGCATCTCGGCATGAGCGGCCAGCTGACCGTCGGCGACCCGGACCGGCCGCTTTCCGCGCACGTCCGGGCGCGGTTCACGTTCCGCGATGGCGGCGCCGACCTGCGGTTCACCGACCAGCGCACGTTCGGCCACCTGGCCATCGCGCCCGGCGGCGCGGTGCTGCCCGCCGCCATCTCGCATATCGCGCCGGACCCGCTTGAGCCGGGCTTTGACCTGCCCGCGCTGACCGTCAGGCTCCGTGCCCGCCGCACCGGGATCAAGCGGGCGCTGCTTGACCAGTCGCTGGTCAGCGGCATCGGGAACATCTACGCGGATGAGGCGCTGTGGGGTGCGAGGCTGCACTGGGCGCGCCCGTCGGAGACCTTGACCCGCGGTGAGGTCAGCCGCCTGTTCGCCGCGGTCCGGCAAGTCTTCGGCGATGCGCTGAGCGCAGGAGGCACTTCCTTCGACACCCTGTACGTGAACGTGAACGGGAAGAGCGGCTACTTCGAGCGGTCACTCGCCGTATATGGCCGGGCCGGCCAGCCGTGCCCCCGGTGCGGTACCCCGGTGCGGCGGGACCCGTTCATGAACCGGTCGTCGTACAGCTGCCCGAAGTGCCAGCCCCGGCCGCGACGGGCCCGGTGGTGACATGAGCGCCAATGATCCCGGCGGCGCAGCGGATGCTCGCCTGACCGGCCGGAGCGAGGCAGAAACGGGTCCGGCCGGGGCCGGGCCGGATACCGGCCTGGCCGGCCGCGGGCCGGATGCTGACCTGCACGGCGACGATCCGGCCGGCGCTGGCGGCCGGCGCCGCCGCGACCGCCGGCCACGATGCGCCCGCCAGGCTCACCGCCTGGCTGGCCGGTCATGTCCAGGGCGTTGGCCTGCGCTGGTGGATTCGCGCCCGGGCGCTGGAACTCGGCCTGGTCGGCTCGGCCGAGAACCTTGAGGACGGCCGGGTGAAGGTTATCGCCGAGGGCAGCACGGCGCACTGCCGGGAGCTCTTCGCGCTGCTGGCCGGCCCGGGAACGCCGGGCCGCATCACCCGGGTGACCCAGCGCTGGGACACCCCGCGCGGCGGCATCACCGGCTTCACCGAGCGGTGAAGCATGGTACCCGTGGCGCTTCCTGGGTCAGCCGTGTGACCTGCATGTTCTGTCAACTTGACCGGATACCCGCGCGGTGGGACCATGGAGGCGTTACCTGCGCGTAATGCTGCGCGTCCTTAACGCGAGAACGCGCGCGCGCCCACTCTGGTCACTCAGTGTGGAGGACCTTTTACAATGGCGAAGGCTATACTCGGCCACGTCGGCGGCCCCGATCCGCGCATGATTTCTGAGATGCGCCGCCTTCAGCAGCGAGTGCGAGATCTGGAGACTGCGCTTGTCAGGCTGCAGGAAGAAAACGATGCACTCGCCGCGGAAGTCGGCCATGACCTGATGATTCCCGTCCGCGAGCCCGCGCTCACCTAGGCGAGCACGGCCGGCCAGAAGTACGGCGGGGATGCCGGAAAAATGGTGTCCTCGCTGTTCTTCTCGTACCTTTGGGAGAAAAGCACCCCTGCGCGCAGCACGGTGCCGCGTTCCGGTCGGCGAAGGTAAAGCTTTCGGCCGGTTCGGGTAAGGCGTTCTGCCGGAGATCGTGTTCTGGCCGGAAATCATGCTCGTTTCCGGCAAGGGTCTTGTAACACTCCGGTAACATCCGGCGGCGGGCCTGGCGGCACCGCAGCTGGCCCTCAGCCGGGCCACAGCCGGCCCCCGCCGGCCTCCAGCCGCGATCCAGCCTGCCCCGCGGGACGCTGCCCGCCAGGCCCGCGCCGCCGGGAACGGCATGCTGCGCGCGTCGTCGTGCCCGCCGGCCCGATCGCGGCCAGCCGCCGCGAATCCACGGAAACAAACGTCGTTCGCGGTATGGTGCGGAAAGGCTGGCCGGTCCCGGGCAGCCCTGGCGGGGACGCCCGGCCCGGCCCGCAGGCACGGCCAGGCGTGGCGGCGGCACCGCGTCGGGGATGACGCTGCTCGTGGTCACCGCGCTGGCAGGCGGCGGCTGAGGAGGGGAAAACCGGCGGGTGTACCTGAAAACCCTCACCTTGCGCGGGTTCAAGTCGTTCGCCTCGGCCACGTCGCTGCGATTCGAGCCTGGGATCACCTGTGTCGTCGGGCCGAACGGATCGGGCAAGTCCAACGTCGTTGACGCATTCTCCTGGGTGATGGGGGAGCAGGGCGTCAAGCCGTTGCGCGGCGGCAAGATGGAGGACGTCGTGTTCGCCGGCACCGCCGGACGGCCGGCGCTCGGCCGGGCCGAGGTCACCCTCACCATCGACAACAGCGACGGCGCGCTGCCGATCGACTACGCCGAGGTGACGATCAGCCGGCTGCTGTTCAGGTCGGGCCAGAGTGAGTACGCGATCAACGGCGACCACTGCCGGCTGCTTGACGTCCAGGAACTGCTCTCCGACACCGGCCTCGGCCGGGAGATGCACGTCATCGTCGGCCAGGGCCAGCTGGACGAGGTGCTGAACGCGGGGCCCGATGCCCGCCGGGCGCTGATCGAAGAGGCCGCCGGGGTGCTCAAGCACCGCAAGCGGAAGGAAAAGGCGCTCCGCAAGCTGGATGCCATGCAGGCCAACCTGACCAGGCTGGTGGACCTCACCGCCGAGCTCGGCCGCCGGCTCAAGCCGCTCGGCCGCCAGGCCGAGATCGCCCGCCGGGCCGCGGTCATCCAGGCTGACCTGCGCGATGCCCGGCTGCGGCTGCTCGCTGACGACTACGTGACCGTCGCGGCCGAGCTCGCCCGGGACGAGTCGGACGAGGCAGCGGCCGCGGCCAGGCGGGCGGTGCTTGACCGCGGCCTCGCCCAGGCGCGCGACCTTGAGGCGGAGCTTGACCTGGCCGAGCAGCAGCATGCCCCGCGGCTCGCGGCCGCACAGCACGCCTGGTTCGCGCTCTCCGGGCTGGCCGAGCGGCTGCGCGGGGTGCACGGACTGGCGGCCGAGCGGCACCGGCACCTGACCGCGCCGCCGGACCAGCAGCCACCCGGGCGGGACCCGGCGGAGCTTGACCGGGAGGCGGCCGGCCTGCGCGAGCAGGAGGCTGCCCTCGGCGAGCGGCTGGCCGAGGTCCGCGAGCGGCTCGCCGCCGCGCGGCAGGAGCGCACCGATGCCGAGGCCGGCCTGGTCGAGACCGACCGGAAGCTGGCCGCGGATGCCAGGTCGGCGGTCGCCCGCGCCGAGCAGCTCGCCCGGCTGCGCGGGCAGGTGGAGGCGGCCCGCGCCAGGGCGGCTGCCACCGAGGACGAGGCTGGCCGGCTGGCCGCGGCGCTGGCCCAGGCCAGGTCCCGCGCCGAGCATGCCCAGCAGCAGCACGGCCAGGTCAAGGAGCAGGTGTCCGGTCGTGACGAGGGCCGGGCCGACCTCGCCGCCGCGCATCAGCGGGCCAAGGCGGCACTCGCCGAGGCGACCGCCACGGTCACCGCGCGGCGCGCAGCCGAGCGCGGCGCCAGCGACCGGCGGGCCGCCCTGGGCGCACGTGCCGAGGCGCTGCAGGAGGCGGTAGCGCGCGGCGCGGACGCGTCCGGCGTGCTGCTGGCCGGGCGGGAGGAATTCGGCGGCGTACTCGGCGCGTTCGCCGCGCTGCTGACCGTTGAGGACGGCGCCGCGGACGCGATCGCCGCCGCGCTCGGCGCATCGGCCAGCGCGATCGCGGTTTCCGGCCTGGACGACGCGGTATCGATTATCGCCGCGCTGAAAGACGGCGAAATCGGCCGGGCCGACCTAGTGATCGCGGCCGGCCGTCCGCCCGGCGGCAGCCCGCCGGCCGGTAATCATGCCGCTCCCGCCGCGCCCGTCATGGTGCTGCCGCCAGGCGCCCGGCGGGCCCTGGATCTCGTCAAGGCGCCCGGCGAGCTCGCGCTGGCCGTCGAGGAACTGCTGGCAGGCGTCGCCGTCGCCGCTGACCTGGAAGCCGCGCTTGGCGTGCTGCTGGTGCACCCGGAGCTGCGGGTGGTCACCCTCGACGGCGACCTGATCGGAGCGCACTGGGCGCGCGGCGGATCGGCTGGCGGGCCGAGCCTGATCGGCATGCGGGCGGCCGCGCAGGAGGCCGCCGCGGCGCTGCAGGAGGCCGAGGACAGCTGCCAGCGGGCCGAGCGGGACCTCGCGGAAGCGGCCGGCCAGGAGGATCTCGCCCGCCGGGCCGCCGCCGGGACACTGGCCGGGCTGCAGGAGGCGGATGCCGCCGAGGCGGAGATTTCCGGCCGGCTCGGCACCCTGGCCGGCGCCGCCAGGGCCGCGGGCGAGGAGGTCGGCCGGCTGGCCGCCGGGCTCGCCGCCGCCGAGCGCGCCAGGGAAAGCGGCCGGGCCAGGCTAGCCGAGCTCGCGCACGCGCTGGCCGCCGCCGAGGCGGAAGCCGACGCGGCCCAGGCCGCCGAGTCAGGCCCGTCCGCCGCCGCCGAGGAGGCCCGCGCGAACCGGGACCGACTCGCTGAGCTGGCGGTCACGGCGCGGAACGCCGAGATGGACGCCAGGCTCGACGTCCGCACCATCGAGGAGCGGCTGCGGGCCATCACCGGGCGGGCGGACGCGCTGGCCGCCGCCGCCGCCGCGGAGCGGCAGGCCATGCAGCGGGCCGAGGCCAGGCGCATCCGGCGCGGGCGGGAGGCGGCGCTGGCCGGCGCGGTAGCGGCCGGCGCGGGCTTCGCCGTGACCGCAATCGAGCAGTCGCGGTCGGTGGCCGACGCCGACCGGCAGGCCGCCGAGCAGGCCAGCAGAGGGCGCGGCGACCGGCTAAAGGCGGTCCGGGAGCAGATCAGGGAACTGTCCGGGGAACTCGACAAGGTGGTCGACAGCGTGCACGGCGCGGAGATCGCCAGGGCCTCGCGGCGGATGCGGCTCGAGCAGATCGCCGCCCGTGCGGCCGACGAGTTCGCGGTGGACGCCGAGACGCTGACGGCCGAGTACGGACCCGGCGCCGGCATCCCGCAGGCCGGCCAGGACCAGCCGCCGCTGCCGTACGACCGGGCGGCGCAGGAACGGCGGGCCCAGTCTGCCCAGCGCCTGCTAGACCAGCTCGGCAAGGTGAACCCGCTAGCGCTGGAGGAGTTCGCGGCACTCGAAGAACGGCATGCCTTCCTGGTCGCCCAGCTGGAGGACCTGAAGAAGACCCGCCGCGACCTGCTGACCGTGATCAAGGAGGTCGACGACCGGGTGCAGGAGGTGTTTGCCGCCGCCTACGAGGACACCGCGCGGGAATTCGAGCGCATCTTCGCGGCACTGTTCCCCGGCGGGGACGGCCGGCTCGTGCTGACCGAGCCGGACGACATGCTCAGCACCGGCATCGACTTCGAGGCCAGGCCGCCGGGCAAGAAGGTGAAGCGGCTGTCGCTGCTGTCCGGCGGCGAGCGGGCGCTGACCGCGATCGCCTTCCTGGTCGCGATCTTCAAGGCCCGGCCGTCGCCTTTCTACGTGCTCGACGAGGTCGAGGCCGCGCTCGACGATTCGAACCTGCAGCGGCTGCTGCAGATCTTCGAGGAACTGCGGGAGAGCTCGCAGCTGATCATCGTCACGCACCAGAAGCGGACCATGGAGGTCGCGGACTCGCTGTACGGCATCAGCATGCGCGGGGACGGGGTTTCCACCGTGGTCAGCCAGCGGCTGCGGGACCGCGAAAGCGCCTGACCCGCCGCCGGGCCCGCTCCGGGCCAACTCCGTAGGTAGCCCCGTCTCTCCGGGGCCCGTTCCGGGACGCCACAGCCCCGTTGCCGGACGCCACAGCGTCGTTCCGGGACCGCGGCATGGTGCCGGGAGCCGCGGAAGGTCTGCAAGACTGGGGCCGTCATGGAAACCCTTATCATCGTCCTTGCCCTCGTTGTCGTCGCCTTCGTCGCCACCGGCGCCTTCCTGGTGGTCCGCCCGCGCCGCGCGAAGCTGCCGCCCAGGCCGCCCGAGCAGGCTCCGGCGGCCGGCCGGGCCGGCACCGGCACCCTGGACTCGGCCGGCCCGGGCGCCGCCACCGCACCTGCCGAACCTGCCGTGGAGGCAGTGCCGGAGGCCAGGGCGCCGGCCGAGCTCGCGCCGCCGCCGCCGTCGGCCGGCCGGATGGTCCGGCTGCGCGGACGGCTGGCCAGGTCGCAGTCCGCGTTCGGCGGCGTGCTCCTTAACCTGCTTGCCCGGGACCGCCTCGATGACCAGACCTGGGAGGAGATCGAGGACACGCTGATCACGGCCGACATGGGCGTGACCCCCGCCCGTGAGCTGGTCGAGCAGCTTCGCACCGAGGTGAAGGTCACTGGCCGCCGGGACGCGGCGGAGGTCCGGTCCCTGCTCCGGGCCCAGCTGATCAGCGCGGTCGGCCCGGACCTGGACCGGTCGCTGCGGGCCGGGCGGCACGGCGGCCGGCCCGCCGTGCTGCTCGTCGTGGGCGTGAACGGCACCGGGAAGACCACCACCTGCGGCAAGCTCGCGCGGGTACTGGTCGGCGACGGCCGTACGGTGCTGCTCGGCGCGGCTGACACCTTCCGGGCCGCCGCCGTCGACCAGCTGGAGACCTGGGGGTCGCGGGTAGGCGCCCGGACCGTCCGCTCCGACCGGGAGGGCGCCGACCCGGCCAGCGTGGCCTTCGAGGCGGTCAAGGAGGGCATCGAGCTAGAGGTCGACACCGTCATCGTGGACACCGCGGGCAGGCTGCACACCAAGACCGGGCTGATGGACGAGCTCGGCAAGATCAAGCGGGTGATCACCAGGCAGGCGGAGGTGGACGAGGTGCTGCTCGTGCTCGACGCGACGACCGGGCAGAACGGGCTGCGCCAGGCCAGGGTCTTCGGCGAGGCGGTGGACGTCACCGGGATCGTGCTGACCAAGCTGGACGGCACGGCCAAGGGCGGCATCGTGATCGCCGTGCAGCGCGAGCTCGGCGTGCCGGTGAAGCTCGTCGGGCTCGGCGAGGGCCCGGACGACCTGGCGCCGTTCGAGCCGGGGACGTTCGTGGACGCCATCCTCGGCGACTAGCGGCGGCCATCGCCGGCCGGGCGCCGCCGCCGAGACGATAACCTGGTGCTGGCGAGCGCGGCGCTCCGGTGCGCCGGGCTGGCCAGGCGCGAGGCCGTGCGCAAGCCGGCCGTAACGATTCACCGTGCCTGGCGCCGCTGACCCCTGGCACCTGCACGAGAACGGTAGCCAATACGTGTTCGAGACCCTTTCCGACCGGCTCACCCAGGTCTTCTCCTCGCTGCGCGGGCACGGGCGGCTGTCCGCCGCCGACATCGATGCCACCTGCCGCGAGATCAGGATCGCGCTGCTGGAGGCGGATGTCGCGCTGCCGGTTGTGCGGGACTTCATCGCCCGGGTCAAGGAGCGCGCGTCCGGCGAAGAGGTGGCCGCGGCGCTGAACCCCGCCCAGCAGGTCATCAAGATCGTTAATGAGGAGCTCGTCGCCATCCTCGGCGGTGAGACCAGGCGGCTGCGGTTCGCCAAGGTGCCGCCGACCGTGATCATGCTGGCCGGCCTGCAAGGCTCCGGTAAGACCACGCTCGCGGCCAAGCTCGCGCTCTGGCTGCGCGAGCAGGGCAATACCCCGCTGCTCGTCGCCGCCGACCTGCAACGGCCGAATGCCGTGCAGCAGTTGCAGGTGCTGGGCGAGCGCGCCGCGGTACCGGTGTTCGCCCCCTTCCCGGGCAACGGCGTGGGCGATCCGGTCGAGGCAGCGCGCCTGTCGCTGGAAGAGGCGCGGCACCGCCTGCACAACGTCGTGGTCATCGACACCGCGGGCCGTCTCGGCATCGACGAGGAGATGATGCGCCAGGCCGCCGGCATCAGGGACGCCGTCGATCCGGACGAGATCCTGTTCGTGGTCGACGCCATGATCGGCCAGGACGCGGTGGTCACCGCCCAGGCGTTCCTGGACGGCGTCGGTTACGACGGCGTGGTGCTCACCAAGCTTGACGGCGACGCGCGCGGCGGCGCGGCACTGTCGATCGCGCAGCTCACCGGCCGCCCGGTGATGTTCGCCTCATCTGGCGAGAAGCTCGGGGACTTCGACCTCTTCCATCCCGACCGGATGGCATCGCGGATCCTCGACCTCGGCGATGTGCTGACGCTGATCGAGCAGGCGGAGCGGACCTTCGACGAGGACCAGGCGACCGCCATGGCCGGGAAGCTGGCCTCCGGCGAGGGCTTCACCCTGGAGGACTTCGTCGAGCAGCTGGCCATGGTGCGCAAGCTCGGGCCGATCGGGAACCTGCTGGGGATGCTGCCCGGCGCCGCGCAGAATCGCGAGATGCTCAGCCAGGTTAGCGACAAGGACCTGGACCGGGCGGCGGCGATCGTGAACTCGATGACGCCCCAGGAGCGCCGTACTCCCAAGATTATTAACGGGTCGCGCCGGGCCCGTGTCGCGGCCGGGGCCGGGGTCACGGTGAGCGAGGTCAACAGCCTGATCGTGCGGTTCCTTGAGGGCCAGAAGATGATGCGCCAGATGATGGGCGGCGGGATGCCCGGCATGCCCGGGATGCCCGGCATGCGGCGGGCGCAGAAGGGCGCCAAGAAGGCCAAGAAGAAGCAGAAGGGCGGCCGCCCCGGCGGCGCGCCCGGCGGCAAGCCCGGTAGCCGGCCCGGCGGCGCCCCCGGCGCCGCCCCGCCGGGCGGTCCGGCGGACGGTGCCGGGGGTTTCCCCGGCGGATCGCCGGGCGGGCTGCCCGGTGGCCTCCCCGGCGGGCTGCCAGGCGGCATGCCCGGCGGCGGCCAAACGTTCCGGCTGCCGACCGGACCGCATGGCGGGCCGCCGCAGAACCTTCCGCCCGGCCTCCGCGGGCCGCTGCCCGGCCGTCGCGGCCGTCCGGGCAAGAAGGGCAGGTAGCAGCCCTGCACCTGGTGGCAGACCGCTTTTGGACCGCAACCGAATCGGTAATTACGCTGCAGCGGAAAGCGTCTGGCACAATGTGACCGCAACTGTCGGCACGGCGAGACCCTCTCTAGCTCGCCGCGCCGCGCCCATCCGGGCGGCACCGCCGGTCCCCACCCGGTTTCCTTGCCGCCCGTACCCGAATCCGCTGGGAGAAGACCACAGCCGTGGCTGTCAAGATCAAGTTGAAGCGCCTGGGCAAGATCAGGGCGCCCTACTACAGGATCGTCGTCGCCGACGCCCGCACCAAGCGGGATGGCCGGGCGATCGAGGAGATCGGCAAGTACCACCCGAAGGCCGAGCCGTCGTTCATCGAGGTCGACTCGGAGCGCGCGCAGCACTGGCTGTCCGTCGGAGCGCAGCCCACCGACCCGGTCCGGAAGATTTTCGAGATCACCGGCGACTGGCAGAAGTTCAAGGGACTGCCGGGCACCGAGGGGACGCTGCGGACCGCGGCCCCGAAGGAAGACCGTAAGGAAGCCTTCGCCGCAGCGCTGCAGGAGACGCTCGGCGACGCGGCCGCCAGCCCCAAGGGGCGGGCGAAGGGCGCCGCCAAGGCTGAGCCCGCGGCGAAGCAGCCCGCGGCCAAGGCGGAGAAGCCCGCCCGGTCCGCCAAGCCGGCCGACCAGCCGGAAAAGGCGGCGGCAGCCGGCACCGCTAAGCCAGCCGGCACCGCGAAGGCCGCCCCAACCGCGAAGGCCGGGGCCGAGGCTGACGGCGCCAAGGCGGAGTCCGGCCCGGCCACGGCCGCGGCTCAGCCGGAAACGGCCAGCGCAGCGGACGACGCGGACAGCGCCAAGGCAGCGCCCGAGGCCGGCCCGGCTGCGGCAGCGGCCGGCCGCAGCGGCGCCGGGGCTGAGCCGGAAACGGCCAGCGCAGCGGACGACGCGGACAGCGCCAAGGCAGCGCCCGAGGCCGGCCCGGCCACCGCGACGGCCGGCCGCAGCGGCGCCGGGGCTGAGCCGGACCCGGCCGGGGCCGAGCCCGGCAGCGGCGCCGGGCAGGCCGGTAGCCAGGCAGCAGCGGAGCCGGCGGCCGACGCCGGGGCCGCGGCCAGTCCGGCCGCCGGCGATGCGTCCGCGGAGGCAGCCGGCCAGCCGGGCAGCGGGGACTGACGTGCTCGAAGAGGCCCTGGAGCACCTGGTCAAGGGCATCGTCGAATATCCGGACGACGTCCGGGTGGAGAGCCGCGGACTGCGCCGCGGCCGGGCCCTTGAGGTGCGCGTTCACCCGGAGGATCTGGGCAAGGTCATCGGCCGCGGCGGGCGGACCGCGCGGGCGCTGCGAACGGTCATCAACTCGCTAGCCGGCAACCAGTACGTCCGGGTCGACCTGCTGGATGTCGACGAGATCCGCTAGCCGGGCATGCAGCTAGTCGTCGGCCGGGTGGGCAGGCCGCACGGGATACGCGGTGAGGTGGCCGTCCAGGTCCGCACCGATGATCCCGGCCGGCGGTTCGCCGCGGGCTCGGTGCTGGCGACCGAGCCCGCCGCGGCCGGCCCGCTGACCGTGCTGTCCAGCCGATGGCACTCGGGCCGGCTGCTCGTCACCTTCGCCGGCTCCGCCGACCGGAGCCACGCCGAGAGCCTCACCGGCACGCTGCTCGTGGTGGACTCGGCCGAGGTGGGGCCGCCGGACGACCCGGACGAGTTCAACGATCACGACCTGATCGGGCTGAAGGTGCGCACTACCGCCGGGGAACTGGTCGGCACCGTCAGCGATGTGCTGCATCACGGCCAGGATCTGCTGGTCGTCAGCATGCCGCCGGGCCAGCAAGCGCTGATCCCGTTCGTCACGCCGATCGTGCCCGAGATCGACATCGAAGCCGGGCAGCTGCTGATCGACCCGCCACCCGGACTACTCGACCCGGACCTGGCCAACCCGGCCGGCCGGGCCGGGCCGGATCAGCCGGGCCTGCCTGGCCCGCGGCGGGCCTGACGTGCGCCCGGCGGCGGCTGGCCGGAACGGCAGCTGCGAGACCGGCTGGCCGCCGGCTGGTGACGGCGGGCCGCGAGCCGCCGCCGGGCCAGGCGCCGGCCCGGCGGCGGCCCGGGCGGGTCACCGGCGACCCGCTGCGCCGCGCGGGCCGCGGCCGGCGCCCGGCAATCCGTTAAAAACGGTATTTCAGGGACTTCGCGGCATTGCGCCGGAGCCGCCGCCGGCCGCCGTCACAGCCGGCCCGCCGACGCCCGCGTCCATGCGCCCGGGCGGCGGCCAGCGTGCGGAAGGAGGCCCCGGTATGCGCATCGACATCGTCACGATCTTTCCTGAGTACTTCGGCCCGCTCGGGGTCTCGCTGATCGGCAAGGCCGCGCAGCGCGGCGACATCGTCTTCCGCGTGCACGACCTGCGGGACTGGGCACGCGACGTGCATCACTCGGTGGATGACGCGCCCTACGGCGGCGGTCCCGGCATGGTGATGAAGCCAGCGCCGTGGGGCGAGGCGCTGGATGCCATCGTGCCCGCCGCCGGGCCGGCCAGGCTGATCGTGCCCAGCCCTTCCGGGCTGCCCTTCAGCCAGCGGATGGCCGCCGCGTACGCACGGGAGCCCCGGCTGATCTTCGCCTGCGGCCGGTACGAGGGGATCGACGCCCGCGTCGCCGAGGATGCCCGCGAGCGGATGCCGGTCGACGAGGTGAGCATCGGCGACTACGTGCTGGCCGGCGGCGAGCCAGCGGTGCTCGTGATGACGGAGGCAATCGGGCGGCTGCTGCCCGGGGTCATCGGCAACGCGCAGTCGGCCGCCGACGACTCGTTCGGCGGTGGCGGCGGTCCGATGGCCGGACTGGTCGAGGGCCCCGTCTACACCAGGCCGCGGGTCTGGCGCGGACGCGAGGTACCGCCGGTGCTGCTATCCGGGGATCATGCCGCCATCGCCCGGTGGCGGCGTGATTGCGCGCTGCGGGCGACCGCCGCCAACCGTCCGGATCTTGCCGCCCGGCTCGCGGCCGGGCAGGCCCCGGCGGCCGGCCAGGCTGCCGCCGCCGGTTCCGCCGCCGGGACCGGGACGGAGCTCGACGCGCGGGACCGGCAGCTGCTCTTCGAGGCTGGCTTTCCGGTCAGTGGCGAAGATGTGGCACACTGAAAGCCGCCGCTCCGCGTAGGCTGACTCAGCTGGGGCGTGCCCGGGGGCAAGCCGCCCCTACCGAAGAGACCGAAGCCGCGCTCTTGCAGGCGTGCGCGTGATGAACGACTGAGGACCACACCGATGCACACCGCCATTGCCGAGCTTGAGCAGGCGCAGATCCGTGAAGACATCCCGGCGTTCCGGCCCGGCGACACCCTCCGGGTGCATGTCCGGGTCGTGGAAGGCAGCCGGTCCAGGATCCAGGTCTTCCAGGGCGTGGTCATCCGCCGCCAGGGCGGCGGGGCGCGCGAGACCTTCACCGTCCGCAAGATCAGCTACAGCGTGGGCGTCGAGCGGACCTTCCCCGTGCATAGCCCCTCGCTGGACAGGATCGAGGTCGTCAGCCGCGGCCGGGTGCGCCGGGCCAAGCTGTACTACCTCCGCTCGCTTCGCGGCAAGGCGGCCAGGATCAGGGAACGTCGCGACGTCCCGACCCGCTGAGGTTGCGGCCGTGGCGGGCGGGCGCCTCGAAGTGCGTATTCAGCGTGGCCGAGGCCGGATTACCGGCCGTGCGGAGAGCGCGGGGGTTGCGGAATGCCCTGTTCGGTGAGAGGCCCCGGCAATAGGTCGCTGAGTCAGCGCCCCGGCAATAGGGCCCTGGGCCAGGGAACGGGTCATCCGCGCCTGGCTGGCCCGGCGGCGGAGAAGAGCGCAAAGCTATGCCCGGCGACGGCAGCGCCGCCCGGCGGGATGCGGGGGCCCGCGCGCCCGGCGGTCCTTTTGCCGGGGTCTGTGAATGCCGGCATCGCCGGTCCCGGCGCGCACGGCCCTTCCGCCGCCTGCGGCGCGGGCATCGTTAGCACTGGCTGGCCGGGCTAGGCTCGAACCCGATGACGGACGATCAGAGCAGCCATGACTGGGCCTTGACCGAGACGGGCCATGACGGCAAGCAGGCCGGCGCCGCCGCTCCGCCCGCGGCCCCGGATCCGGCGCCCGGCCGGCCATCCGGGCCTGGCCAGCCGCTCCCCGCCGGGGCCGTTCCGGACCAGGGCAGCGGCGCCGGGCAAGCCGGGCCGGACGACGACGCCCTGCCGGACGAAGTTCAGCAAGCCGCGCTGCCGCCGCCGCAGCCGAAGCACCGGTCGTTCTGGCGCGAGCTGCCGGTCCTGATCGTCATCGCGCTCGTCATCGCCCTGCTGATCAAGAGTTTCGTGGTCCAGGCGTTCTTCATACCGTCACCATCGATGGAGCAGACGCTCGACATCGGTGACAAGGTGCTGGTCAACAAGCTCGTCTATCATTTCCGCTCGATCCAGCCGGGTGATGTGGTCGTCTTCAACGGCGCGGGCTCCTGGAACCCGCTGCCCGGGCCGGCCAGTACCGGCTCCAACCCGCTGACCCGGCTGTACGACTCGGCGCTGCTCCCGCTGTTCCGGTCGATCGTCGGGCTGTTCGGCACTGCGCCGGGGCAGCAGGATTACATCAAGCGGGTCATCGGGGTGCCAGGCGACCACGTCGCTTGCTGCACGGCGGCCGGCCTGGTCACCGTCAACGGCGTGCCGCTGCACGAGAAGTCCTACCTTTATCCCGGCAACGTGCCGTCGACGTCGCATTTCGACATCAAGGTGCCGCCCGGGCGGCTGTGGGTGATGGGCGATCACCGCTTCGTGTCCTACGACTCGCGCGGGCACACGAGCTTCCCCGGCGGCGGGACCGTCCCGGAGAGCCAGGTGGTCGGCCGCGCTTTCATGATCGTCTGGCCGCCGAGCAGGTGGCGCATCCTGCCGATCCCGGCAACCTTCGGCCAGCCGGGGATCGACGGCGGGAAGGCCGCCGCGGCTGACCGGGCGATGGCCGGCCAGTCGGTGGCAGTAACCCCGGCGGCCCCGTTCCTGCCGGTCGAGATCGGCCTCGCCGGGGCACTGCCGGTGACCTTCCTGCAGCGGCGGCTGCGGCGGCGAGCACGCGGGCGCCAATGGCGCCGGGCGTCCCGGTGAGCTCATGCCCGGGTCACAATGGCGGCATCCCGGCCTCACCCCCCGGCGCACCGCGGGGCTGACGGGGTACGAGCGCGTCCTGGCCCGGGCCGGGCTCGCCCCGGTGGCCGGCATCGACGAGGCAGGGCGGGGCGCCTGCGCCGGACCGCTGGTGGTCGCCGCGGCCATCCTCGACCCGGCCAGGCTCGGCGGCCTGACCGCGGTCGCGGACTCCAAGGCCCTGTCCCCGGCTGCTCGCGAGGTCGCCTATCAGCAGGTGACCGGATCGGCCATCGCGTGGCATGCGATCGTGATCCCGTCGGCCGACATCGACCGGCTGGGCCTGCACGTCTGCAACCTGGCCGGGATGCGGCGGGCGCTCGCCGGGCTGGCCTGCCGGCCCGGCTACGTGCTCACCGACGGGTTCCCGGTCCGCGGCCTGGCGGTGCCCGCCCTGGCCATGTGGCAGGGCGACGAGGTCGCCGCCTGCGTGGCAGCCGCATCGGTGCTGGCCAAGGTGACCAGGGACCGGATCATGACGGCGCTGGACGAGCGCTACCCGGCATACGGGTTCGCCGCGCACAAGGGCTACTCCACCCGGGCGCACATGGCCGCGCTCGCCGCGCACGGGCCCTGCCCGGAGCACCGGCACTCCTTCGCCAACGTCATCGGCACCATGGCCGCCCGGGCCGCCGCGGCCGGCCGGGCGGACCCCATCCTGGCCGCGGGAGCGGACAGGCTCCCGGTGGCCGGGCTCCCGCTGACCGGGCTCCCGGTGGCCGGGGTGGATGAGATCCCGGCCGGGCCGGATGAAGCCCCGGTGGACGGGGTGGATGAGCCCCCGGCGGCCGGGCCGGACGGCCAGGATCTTCACTGGGCGGTCGCCGGGCAGCCGGGCGGGTAGCCGCATGCGGTCGCCGGGGTGGCCGGGACCCGGCCGATGCTGGGTGAGAATAGACCTATGGTTGACCTCATCGCCGGCCGTGCTCAAGGGCGGGCCGGTCAGGAGGGGAGAGCATGAGCGCTGAAGATCTCGAGAAGTATGAGACCGAGATGGAGCTTCAGCTCTACCGCGAGTACCGCGATGTGGTCGGGCTGTTCAGCCACGTGGTCGAGACCGAACGGCGCTTCTACCTCACTAACCAGGTCGAGCTCAACGTCCGGACGGCCGACAACGGCGAGGTGTTCTTCGAGGTCGTCATGCAGGACGCCTGGGTGTGGGATATGTACCGCCCGGCCAGATTCGTCAAGAACGTGAAGGTAGTGACGTTCAAGGACGTCAACATCGAAGAACTCGCCAAGAGCGACCTGCAGCTGCCGGACGAGAAGGAGCAGGGCTTCGCCTGACGTTGCCCGGCCGCCGCCGCTGGCCGGCAGTCCGGGCCGGCAGTCAGTCCCGCACCGGGCAGTCGACCCGGGCCGCGCGTCAACCCGGGCCGGGCGTCAACCCGGGCCGGTGCGCGCCTGAGCGGGCCGGTGCGCCTGGGCGGATCTGGCATCTGGCCGCGACCCGGCACCAGGCCGGGCCCGCGGGGCATCTAACCCTTCGGCACTGACAATCCGGCGCCGTCATCCACCGGAGCGCGGCGCGGCCAGCCGTCGCCCACAGCCGTTAATGATCTTCAGCCTGGCAGCTCCGAATCCGGCACCGTCGGTTCCGGAGGTGGTGTCCTTTGAACGCCAAGGACGTGCTGGGCAAGCAGGGCGAGCAGCTCGCCGTCGAGTACCTGCAACGGGCAGGCATGCGGATACTCGACCGGAACTGGCGGTGCGCCGAGGGCGAGATCGACATCGTGGCGGCCGAGCGCAGGGCCCTGGTGGTGTGCGAGGTGAAGACCCGCTCGGGCGTCAGGTACGGCACGCCGCTGGAGGCCATCAGCCGGAAGAAGCGCAGCCGGCTGCGGCGGCTTGCCGTCCGCTGGCTCATCGCGCACGGGATCCTGTTCGACGAGATCCGCATTGACGTCATTGGCGTGCTGCGGTCCGCGTCGGGCGAGTTCACCGTGGAGCACGTCCGGGGGGTGGGTTAGGTGCCACTGGCCCGCGCCCACTCGATCGCGCTGGTGGGCGTTACCGGGCATCCCGTCGAGATCGAGGCGGACATCGAGAACGGCCTGGTCGGCTTGCTGCTGGTGGGCCTGCCCGACCTCGCGCTCCGGGAAGCAAGGGACCGGATCCGGGCGGCGATCATCAACAGCGAGGAGGCATGGCCGCAGCGCCGGATCACGGTAGGCCTGTCGCCGGCCAGCCTGCCCAAGCGCGGCAGCAGCTTCGACGTCGGCATAGCGGTGGCGATCCTCGGCGCGGCCGGGGCGCTGCCTCCGGCGAGCCTGGCTGACCTGATGTTCATCGGCGAGCTAGGGCTCGACGGCCGGCTGCGTCCGGTCCGCGGCGTGCTGCCGGCGGCGGCCGCCGCGGCAGCGGCCGGGTTCGGCACCGTGATCGGGCCGGCCGACAACGCGCCCGAGGCGGCACTCGTGCCCGGCATCCGGGTACTCGGGGTGGCCAGCCTCTGCGCGCTGCTCGGCTGGCTGCGCGAAGGCTGCCCGGCGGCCGGTGCCGAGGGCGTGGCGGTGTGGCAGGGCGGCTCGCTGCCACCGGACGGCGTCGGGGTGCCTACGGCCCGGCCGGATATCCCCGGCCGTGACCTGGCCGAACTGGTGGGGCAGCCAACCGCGCGGCGAGCCGCCGAGATCTGCGCGGCCGGCGGCCACCATCTGCTGTTGGTCGGGCCGCCGGGCGTGGGCAAGACGATGCTGGCCGAGCGGCTGCCGACGGTCTTGCCGCGGCTGGAGCCCGCGGCCGCGCTGGAGGTAACGGCGATCCATTCGGTGGCCGGCACGCTGCCGCCCGGCGGCCCGCTGCTCAGCCAGCCGCCGTTCTGCGCGCCACATCACACCGCAACGAAAGCCGCGATCGTCGGCGGCGGCAGCGGCATAATCCGGCCGGGCGCCGCCTCGCTGGCGCATCTCGGCTGCTTGTTCCTGGACGAGGCACCTGAGTTCGCCCGGGATGTCCTGGACGCGCTGCGCCAGCCGCTGGAATCTGGCGAGGTAGTAGTGGCCAGGTCAGGCCTGACCGCGCGGTTCCCGGCCAGGTTCACGCTGCTGCTCGCGGCCAACCCGTGCCCGTGCGCCCGGTCGTCCGGGCCAGGCCTCGGCCCGGGCCGGCCGGGCGCGTCGCGGGCGGCGTCGCGGGCAGCTTGCACCTGCCCGCCGGCCGCCCGCCGCAGGTACCTGGCCAGGCTGTCCGGGCCGCTGCTCGACCGGGTGGACGTGAAGGTCGAGTTCCTGCCGGTCGGCCGGGCCGAACTGCTCAGCGACCGGCAGTTCACCGAGCCGAGCGCGGTGGTCGCCGAGCGGGTCGAACTGGCCAGGCAGCGGACCGCGTTCCGGCTGCGCGGCACCCGCTGGCGGCTCAACGCCGAGATTCCCGGCAGCGAGTTACGGCGCAGCTACGCGCCAGCGCCCGGCGCGCTCGCGCCGCTGGAACGGGCGATGGACCTGGGCGAGATCAGCGCGCGCGGCGTCGACCGGGTGATCCGGCTGTCCTGGACCGTTGCGGACCTGGCCAACGTGGCCAGGCCGACGATCACGGAGGTCAGCTACGCGCTCGGGCTGTGGCTGGGGGCCGCGGCATGACCGGCGTGAGCGGCCCGGAACGACTGGCCAGGGCCGTGCTCAGCTACGTGGCGGATCCCGGCGACCTGGTACTTGGCGCCCTGCTGCGGTGCTGCCCGGCGGCGGAGGTCGTCGCGGCGCTGACGGCAGGGCGGCATCCGCCGGGCGGCGGCATCCCGGGCCTGGATCACGCCCGGCAGCGGTGGGCGGCGCGGATCGGCCAGGCGCCGGCGGCCGCCCGCATAGCCGCGTGGGGCGAGCAGGGACTCCGGCTGATCTGCCCGGGCGACCACGAATGGCCGACCCAGCTGGCGGCGCTCGGCGATGCCAGCCCGGTCGCGCTGTGGCTACGGGGCAACGCCGACCTGCGCTTCGCCTGCCTGCGCTCGGTCTCCATCGTCGGCTCCCGCGCCGCCACGGCCTACGGCTCGCACGTCAGCACGGAAATGGCGGCCGCGATGGCCGAGCGGGGCTGGGCAGTCGTTTCCGGCGGTGCGTTCGGCATCGACAGCGCGGCGCACCGCGGGGCGCTGGCCGCGGACGGAGTGACCGTGGCCGTGCTCGCCAGCGGGCTCAGCTATGGCTACCCGAAAGGGCATTTCCAGCTGTTCGAGGCCATCGCCGCACAAGGCGTCCTGGTCAGCGAGATGTCGCCGGACCGCAGGCCGACCAGGCCGGGCTTCCTGGTCAGGAACCGGGTGATCGCCGCGCTGAGCCGCGGCACCGTGGTGGTCGAGGCGGCGCTGCGCAGCGGCGCGCTCAGCACCGCCGGCCGGGCCCGCGATCTGTGCCGTCCGCTGATGGCCGTACCGGGGCCGGTGACCTCGGCCATGTCGGCCGGCTGTCACGAGCTGATCAGGGAATGGGGCGCCGTGCTGGTAACCGGCGCCCGCGATGTCCTTGAGCACGTCGCGCCGGTCGGCGAGGAACTGGGCTGCCCGCGCATCGGCCCCGCGTTGCCGCGCGACGAACTGGACCCGGTCACCCGGGCCGTCCTGGAGGCCATGCCGGTGCGCGCTGGCAGCGGGCCCGCGTCGATCGCCGTATCGGCCGGCGTGGACCTGGACACAGCCATCCGGTGCCTGGGCGCACTCGCTGCCGGGGGCTTCGCCGAGCGGACGGACAAGGGCTGGCGAGCCAGCAAGGACCGCTGACAGCGCAGGATTGCGCTGCCGGTCATGCGCGGTACGGGCTAGGGCGCTGGACAACCGCCTGGCGTAGCGTGCTGCCCGGTGCCCGGTGCCCGGTGCCCTTGGCGGCCGCGGCCGCCGGGGCCGGGCCGCGGTAGCACCTAGGGCAGGCCACCCGCCGGCAGCTCCGGCGGGAGGCCGAACACCGGCAGCAGGCCGGGATCCAGGAATGACACGACATGGGCAATTGCCGTGCCCGTGCTCGCCACGGTGCCCGTGCCCGTGCCCGCCACGGTGCCCGTGCCCGTGCCCGCCACGGTGCCTGTGGCGGTGGAGGTGAGGGTGAGTACCTGCACGCCATGTGCACGGTAGGCGCCATCGTGGTCAGGGTGGTACATCGCTACGGCAGGCTGGCCGTTGGCCCTGGTCAGGATCATTCGCCAGGGACCGCCGGCGCCGCGGGCCCGGGCAACGAGGAAGCGGGCGACTGCGTCGCGGCCGGCGAACCAGGTCAGGTGCGGCGGCATCTCCAGTTCGGCGTCCTCGCGTAGCAGCCGCAGCAGGGCGGTCACGTCGGCTTTCTGCAGCGCCTCGACGTACTGGTCGAGCAGGGCGCGCTGGTCCGCGTTGCCGGGCTCGATGATCTCGTGTTCGACCGGCGACGCCTGCTCCAGCTGCGCCCTGGCCCGCTGCAGCAGGCTGTTGACCGCCGCGGTCGAGACTCCCAGCATCTCGGCGACTTCGGCCGCCCGCCAGGCCAGCACGTCGCGCAGGATCAGTACCGCGCGCTGCCGGGCGGGCAGGTACTGCAGGGCGGCGATGAACGCGAGCCGGATACTGCCACGCGAGGCCACGATGGCAGCGGGATCGCCAGGCTGCGACCCGATCAGCGCATCGGGTATCGGCTGCAGCCAGGGCACCTCGGGCTGCCGTACCAGGGCCACTTCCGGATCATCGCTCGGGCCGCCGAGCCCGGAGGGCAGCGGGCGGCGGCTTCGGCCTTCCAGCGCGGTCAGGCAAGCGTTGGTCGCTATCCGGTACAGCCAGGTGCGCAGCGAGGCACGGCGCAGATCGAAATCAGCGTACGCACGCCAGGCGCGCAGGAACGTCTCCTGCAGCAGATCCTCGGCGTCATGCACGGAGCCGAGCATGCGGTAGCAGTGCGCCAGCAACTCGCGCCGGAACGGATCGATGAGACGCGCGAATTCGTCGCCGTCCGCGAATTCCGTCGCCGTCGCCGTCATCGCACTCCCGCTGATCGCCACGTGGTTTCCGGCTGCGCACGGGCCGACCGTGCTCGGGCCGAAGACGCCAGGCCGCGGCGCGTACGCGCCATCTGTATATACCAGGCCGCCGGCCGGAACTCATCTGCGCCAGGCCGATGAGTTACCGGTGCCTGCCGGTATGTACGGATAAACGGCCGGCACCGGCCATCAGCCAACGGAGGGCATCATGAGCAAGGCAGTCATCGTGCGCTACAAGACGAGACCCGATGCCGCGGAGGAGAACCAGCGGCTGGCGGCGCAGGTGTACGCCGAGCTCGCGCAAGATGACCCGGGTGGCCTGCGGTACGCCACGTTCCGGCTGGCTGACGGCGTGAGCTTCGTGCACGTTGCCGTGGTCGAAGGCGACGTCAACCCACTGCACAAGATCAGCGCGTTTGCCGAGTTCCAGCGTGAGATCGGGGACCGCTGCGCCGAGCCACCGATTGCGTCCGACGCCACCCTGGTCGGCTCGTACCGGTGGCCGGCTGGCTAGCCGCGGCCTGCCCAGGGCAGCCGCCTCCGCGTGCCGTGCGCGCGGCGCCCGCGTGCCGTGCGCGCGGACGGCACGCGAATGGCTGACACTGGGACGGTGGAAGAGCCGCTGCCGGAAGGCCTCGCGCAGCAGCTGGCTGCGTTCAGCCGGCATCTCACGGCGGAACGCGGATTGTCCCCGCATACGGTCCGGGCTTACCTCGGCGACATCCGGTCGCTGCTCGAGTACGCATGCCGGGACGACGGGATGACAGATCTGGCAGGACTGGATGTCGGGTTGCTCAGGGCGTGGCTGGCCGCCCAGCATGCGGCCGGCCAGGCGCGGGGCACGCTGGCCCGCCGGGCGGCGGCGGCCCGGACATTCACCGCGTTCGCGCTGGACCGCGGCTGGCTGGCCAGCGACCCGGGGCCGCTGCTCGGCACCCCGAAGGCACAGCGGCATCTCCCTCAGGTCCTGGCCGCTGGCCAGATAGCCGCCGTCCTCGACGCCGCCAGGACCGGCGGAGCCGGGGGCGGCGCGCCCGGGGCTGGCGCGGCCGGGATTGACGCAGCCGGACCTGGTGCGCCCGGGAGTGGCGCGGCCGGGACCGGCGCCGCCGGGCCTGAAGCGGCCGGGGCTAGCGCCGCCGCGCCCGGCGCGGCCGGGACTGACCGGCCGGAAGCTGACCGGGTCGCGGCCGGCGGCCGGCGGCGTGCTGCCCCGTTTCGTGATTATGGCGGGCTCCCGGCACGCGGACCCCGGCCGCCCGCCACCATCATGGAACGGCCGCACCCGGACCAGGAGCCAGCGGCCGCCGCGGTCGGCTGGCGCGACGCGGCGATCATGGAACTGCTATACGCATCGGCCCTCCGGGTCAGCGAGTTGTGCGGGATCGACATCGGCGACATCGATGAGGACCGCAGGACCGTGCGCGTGCTCGGCAAGGGGAACAAGGAGCGCGTCGTCCCGTTCGGGATGCCGGCCGCACGGGCGGTCCGGCACTGGGAGCGGGCCGGCCGCCCGCTGCTGGCGACTGGCCGCAGCGGGCAGGCGCTGTTCCTCGGCGCCCGCGGCGGCCGGCTTGACCCGCGTACCGCCCGGCGCGTGGTGCACGCCAGGATCGCCGCCGTGCCGGCCGCCCCCGACACCGGCCCGCATGGCCTGCGGCACTCCGCCGCCACCCACCTGCTGGAGGGCGGGGCAGATCTCAGGAGCGTGCAGGAGTTCCTCGGCCACGCATCGCTGGCCAGTACCCAGATCTACACGCACGTCTCGGCCGAGCGGCTGCTTGCCGCCTACCGGCAGGCGCATCCGAGGGCCTGACTACCCGGTGTCTCCCGGCCCGCCCGCCCGCACTCCACCCCATCGGTCACATAGGCCCCAACCGTTGTGACGCCGCATTTGCGGTTAGGATCTGTCCGGCAATAACCGGCTAAATCTTCACCACTCATTTGGTCTTGAACGGTTGTGACTGACGAGTCTCACGGTGGGGGTGAGGCCGGGATCAGCGGGGATCGGCGGGGGATCGGTTCCGTCGGCGGCTGTTCGGTGTCTTCGGTGATTGTCCCGGCAACGACTATCCCGGCAACCCGGTTGATGTCACTCTGCACGGTTGCCCATAGGGAGTGACCGGGGGGTGGGGGCATGTAGACTACGCACGGCCGGAGCAGTCCGTGCGCAGCAGGCACGCGCCGCGCCGGCAAATTCGCGCGTCCGCTCGCCGTCAGGGAGACCAGCCGGAAAACAGGCAGGTTTCCCCGGCGGAACGCACCTCACCGGTCCGCGGGATCAGCATCTCGCGGCGGGGTCGTACGGGCGCCAGGAGCAAAACCGAGCCGCGCCTCCGCCCAGCGGCCAGGCGCACGACAGGAAAGGACACCGGCATGGCACCGGTCGTCACCATGCGGCAGCTGCTCGAGAGCGGCGTGCATTTCGGTCATCAGACCCGGCGCTGGAACCCGAAGATGAAGCGCTTCATCTTCACCGAGCGCAACGGGATCTACATCATTGACCTCCAGCAGTCGCTGGACTTCATTGACCGGGCATACGAGTTCATCAAGGAAACCGTCGCGCACGGCGGCTCCGTGCTGTACGTGGGCACCAAGAAGCAGGCTCAGGAGGCCATCGCCGAGCAGGCCCGCCGGGTCGGGATGCCGTTCGTGAACCAGCGCTGGCTGGGCGGCATGCTGACCAACTTCACCACCGTCTACAAGCGGCTGCAGCGGCTCAAGGAGCTCGAGGAGATCGACTTCGATGATGTCGCGGGCTCGGCGCTGACCAAGAAGGAACTGCTGCATCTCAGGCGCGAGCACGACAAGCTGGAACGGTCGCTCGGCGGCATCAGGGACATGGCCAGGGTGCCCAGCGCGCTGTGGGTGGTGGACACCAAGAAGGAGCACATCGCGGTCAGCGAGGCACGCAAGCTCGGCATCCCGGTGATCGCGATCCTCGACACGAACTGCGATCCGGACGAGGTCACCTACCCGATCCCTGGCAACGACGACGCGATCCGCAGCGTCGCGCTGCTGACCAGGGTCGTCGCGGACGCGGTCGCCGACGGGCTGATTGCCAGGGCCGGGGCCGCCAACGGCGAGGAGAAGCCGGCCGTGACGGCCGACGGCGTGCTCGGTGCCGAGGAACCGCTGCCCGAGTGGGAGCGCGCGCTGCTGGAGGGCGCAGGCGACGGTGCCGCCAGGAACGGCCACGCCGTGGCCAACGGCGCTGCGGCCGCCGCGGGCACCCCGTCCGCCGCCGCAGCGGGCAGCGCCCCGGCCGCGGATCCTGCCGCGGGCCAGGCCCCGGCCGCGGGCCAGGCCCCGGCTCCGGGCCAGGCGCCGGGCGCGGATCAGGCGCCGGCCCCGGATCAGGCGCCGGGCGCGGATCAGGCGCCGGCCCCGGACCAGGCACCGGCCGCGGCGGCGACGGCGACGGCCCAGCCGGCCGAGACGGCAACCCCGGCCGAGACGGCAACCCCGGCCGAGACGGCAACCACGGCAACCGGCGCAACCGGCCTGGCCGAGGAAGCCCCGGCCGGCGAAGCCGACGCAGCCCCGGCCGGCGATGCAGCTGCCACCGAAGGTGCCGGGCCTGAGAACACCGCGCAGCAGGCAGCCGATGGAACGACGGGGCAGCCGGCCTGAACCCGAGCGGCGCCGGCCAGCCCGCCCGCAGCGGCCGCCCACGGCGATCGCCCACGGTGACCGCCCGCGGCCCGGGATCAGGCCGGCCCGGAGCCAGCAGGCCCCGGGCGGCCGAGCCGCCAGGGCGCCGCAACTGACAAGACGAAGCGAGAGATGAGGAAATGGCGAACTACAGCGCCGCTGACGTGAAGAGGCTGCGCGAGCAGACCGGCGCAGGCATGCTCGATTGCAAGAATGCCCTGGTGGACGCCGGCGGCGACTTTGACGCTGCAGTGGAGACGCTGCGGCTCAAGGGCGCCAAGGACGTCAACAAGCGGGCCGGCCGCACGGCGGCGAACGGCCTGATCACCGCGAAACTGGACGGAACCAGTGCGGGACTGCTGCTTGAGCTCAACTGCGAGACCGACTTCGTCGCCAAGACGGACAAGTTCCAGCAGGCGGCAGCCGACATCGCGAACGCGGCGATGGCTGCCAGGGTCACCGACAGGGTCGCCCTGCTCGGCGTGGAAGTGGAGCCGGGCAAGACGGTGCAGCAGGTGATCGAGGAGGCCGGCGCCGCGCTCAAGGAGAACCTGGAACTCGGCCGGTTCGCCCGGCTCGAAGGCGGCTACATCGCGAGCTACCTGCATCGCTCCGACCCGGCGCTGCCGCCGGTCAGGGGCGTCCTCGTGCAGCTCGATTCGGCTGATGCCGAGACCGGCAAGGACATCGCGCAGCAGATCGCGGCGAGCTTGCCCGGGTACCTCAGCCGCGATGAGGTTCCGGCCGAGATCGTGGCCAAGGAGCGCAGGATCGCCGAGCAGATGACCCGCGAGGAAGGCAAGCCCGAGCAGGCGATCCCCAAGATCGTCGAAGGCCGGCTGAACGCGTTCTTCAAGGAAGTCGTGCTCGTCGAGCAGCCGTTCATCAAGGACCCGAAGAAGACGATCAGGCAGGTGCTGGCCGAGCGGAAAGTCACCGTGCGCGCCTTCGCGAGGTTCCAGATCGGCCAGTCTGGGTGAGCCCAGGACGAATAGCGGCGACGCCTGACCCGGCAGCGTCATGAGCGAAGGGTGCGGCCCGTGCACGATGGTGCCATGTCAGCGAACGGCGATGCGGATTTGACCAACGTGGCCGCCGCCGAGGAGCACCGGGGTGCCGTCAGCGCCCATCCGCAGCCGAACTGGCACCGGGTGGTGCTGAAGCTGTCCGGCGAGGCATTCGCCGGCGATGAGCCACTGGGCATCTCCCCGGACGTGGTTGCCCATATCGCCAGGGAGATCACCGCAGCCTGCCGCGAGGACATCCAGATCGCCGCCGTGGTCGGCGGCGGGAACATGTTCCGCGGCGCCACGCTGTCCGCGCGGGGCGGCATCGACCGCTCCCGCGCGGATTACATGGGCATGCTCGGCACCGTCATCAACTGCCTTGCGCTGCAGGACGTGCTCGAGAAGCTGGGCGTGGAAACCCGGGTGCAGACCGCGATCACCATGGGGCAGGTCGCTGAGCCCTATATCCCGCGCAAGGCGATCAGGCACCTGGAGAAGGGCCGGGTGGTCATCTTCGGAGCCGGGCTCGGTGCGCCGTTCTTCTCCACCGACACCTGCGCCGCGCAGCGGGCGCTGGAGATCGGCGCGCAGGCGGTGCTCAAGGGCACCCAGGTCGACGGGGTGTACGACGCCGACCCGCGGCTGTCGCCCGATGCCGTCCGGTTCGACCAGCTGGACTACGGCGAGGTGCTGCGCCGCGGGCTGCGCGTGATGGATTCGACCGCGGTCAGCCTGTGCATGGACAACAACCTGCCGATCGTGGTCTTTGACCTGATGGGAGAGGGTAACGTGCTGCGTGCGGCGCGGGGCGAGAAGATCGGCACGCTGGTTAGCCAGTCTGCTGGCTGATGGCCGCGCGGCGATGCCGGGCGTGACGTGTCTT
Organism: uncultured Actinomycetes bacterium; assembly: GCA_963786975.1. Taxonomy (GTDB): domain Bacteria; phylum Actinomycetota; class Actinomycetes; order Streptosporangiales; family Streptosporangiaceae; genus Palsa-506. The sequence continues at coordinate 421,316 of CAWBBE010000005.1, forward strand.
CCCGGCCTGGCACCATGGAAGATGCCGGCGCCCGTGGGCGCGCCGGAACTATGGACGGACCCACAGGAGCCGCAGTGATTGACGACACCCTCCTCGAAGCCGAGGAGAAGATGGAAAAGGCCGTTGTGGTAGCCAAGGAGGAGTTCAGCGGCATCCGCACCGGCCGGGCGCACCCGGCGATGTTCAGCAAGATCACGGCCGAGTACTACGGCACCCAGACGCCAGTGAACCAGCTGGCTTCCTTTCACATGCCCGAGCCGCGGATGGTGGTCATCCAGCCATTCGACAAGTCGTCGATGGGCTCCATCGAGAAGGCAATCAGGAACAGCGACCTGGGAGTCAACCCGTCCAACGACGGCGCGATCATCCGGGTGAACTTTCCCGAGCTGTCCGAAGAGCGCAGGCGCGAGTACATCAAGATCGCCAGGCACAAGGCCGAGGACAGCAGGGTCTCCATCCGCAACATCCGCAGGCACGCGAAGGACTCGCTGGACAAGCTGGTCAAGGGCGGCGACGCGGGCGAGGATGACGGCCGCCGGGCGGAACGGGAACTTGACGACCTTACGCATACCTACATATCGCAGGTCGACGAGCTGCTCAAGCGCAAGGAATCCGAGCTCCTCGAGGTCTAGCTTGCAACCATCGCGCCGGCGCGCCGGTCATCCAGAGGCGGGCTGGTGAGCCAGCGAAAAACAATCCGCACCGGCCGTAACCTGCCGGTCGCGCTGGCCGTCGGCGCAGCGCTCGGCGGCGCCGCCGTGCTGACTCTCTTCACGCTGAAGGCCACCTTCCTCGGCCTGGTCGCCATCGCCGTCGGAATCGCGCTGCTGGAGCTGAGCCGGGCCTGCGGGACCCGCGGGATAGCGATCCCGGTGGTCCCGGTCGCGGCGGGCGGGGCGGCCATGCTCGGGCTGGCTTACTGGGTCGGCGAGCGCGCAGCGCTGGCCGCCTTCGTCGGCACCGTGATCCTGCTGCTGGCCTGGCGGCTCCGCGGCGGCGCGGCAGGATACCTGCGCGATCTGACGGCTGGCGTTTTCGCCGTTGCCTACCTCCCGCTGCTCGCGGTCTTCGTCCCGCTGATGCTGGCCAGGCCGGACGGATCCCAGCGGACGCTCATCTTCGTCGCGCTGGCAGTCTGCTCCGACGTTGGCGGTTACTTCGCCGGGATCCTGTTCGGCAGGCATCCGCTGGCCGCCGCCATCAGCCCGCACAAGACCTGGGAGGGCTTCGCCGGGTCGGTGCTGTTCTGCGTGGCCGGCGGGGCCATTCTGCTGACCTGGCTGCTGCACGGCCAGCCCTGGCAGGGAGTCATCCTGGGCGCGGCGGCCGTGCTGGCCGCCACGCTCGGCGACCTGGCCGAGTCGATGATCAAGCGGGATCTTGACATCAAGGACATGGGCTCGGTACTGCCCGGGCACGGCGGCGTCATGGAGCGGATTGACTCGCTGCTGCTGGTCTCGCCGGTGACCTGGTTCCTGCTGACGATCTTCATCCCGCACAGCCACCACTAGCTGGCCGGCGCCCGGCGCAGCCGCCAGCCGCTAGCCGACCACCCAGCTGCGGCGCTGCGCGGCCAGCTGCGTCAGCAGGCTCGCGGACCCCCGCTCCCGCGCCAGCAGGCGCTGCCGCTCGCTGATCGGGACGACCCACAGCCAGCGCACCGGGTCGCCGGCGAACGTGAAGCCGGACAGGTCAGGGACCTCGGGACCGAGCAGGGCGGCTGGCTCGTCGAGCAGCAGCACGGCCGAGTTCCCGCCGCCGAGCGGGAACGTGGCGGGCTCGTGATACCAGCGGAGGGTGTGACCAGGGCCGAACCAGGTGACGTCCCGCCACGGGTACTGGGCGAGCCACAGGAAGATCCGGGCGGCATTGGTGCTCGGCATCGTGGTCGCGATGGCGAGCTCGATCCTGGCCGCCGGGCTGACGTCTGCCAGCACCTGCTCGACGACCGGCATCCGCTGGCTGCACATCCCGATGGTGGACAGCACGGTGAATTTCCGGTAACCGGTCGGCGGCCGCTCTGAAACCCCGACCAGCGGTTCCTTGCCGCCGCCCACGTCCCAGTACCTGCCGCCGGGACCCAGCTTGCCAAGCAGGTGGCCGAGCACGGCCTGCTGGAAGCGGGCCCAGGCGTCGTGGTCTGCCCGCCAGCGCCAGAACCTGGCCGCCTGCTCCACCCGCGGGCCCAGGCCCTCCATCGCGTCGTCGAGCGACCAGCCGAACGGGGTCTGGCCGATAACGTCACGGCTGTAGCCGGGCATGCCCTTGGCCATGTCCGACCAGCCCGGGATCACGGCGAGGAGCTCGCCGTCCTCCAGGATCGCGACGCCGTCGCCCTCCTCCAGCCAGGTCGCGCGCAGCCGGCCCGGCTCAGGCACCGGCCTGCCGTCCGGGTGCTTCACGTGCCCGGCCGGCATCACCGGCGCCTGACCGGAGTTCAGCCTGGCCTGGTCGGCCGAAGCCGGGGCCTGGCCGTGGTTGGCGATCCAGGTGGCCGCGATCGCCGAGTTCTTGTCTTGCAGGTAAGCGGCGGTCGTCGAGCCGTCGTGCTCGACCACGATCCGCCTGCTTGCGTAAGGGCTCTCGCTCTCCAGCAGGATCTCGGGCCGTCCGGGCTGAGCGGCTATCCTGGTGTCCCTGGGCCCTCTGCGCAAGGTTGGCATGTCAACAAAATCTACTGACACGCCGCAGGTCACCTAAACCGGGCACGGATATCGTTAAGCGTTTGCAACGGCCTATGCCCGCGGTGTGCCGCCGGGCCGGGCGGGAATGGGGTTGCCCGGTGCCGAGTGCTGCGCTTCCGGCCCCCGCCAGCGGGCCAGCAGGCCCGGCCGGGCCAGCGAGCCCGGCCGGCGTCACCGCGGCGGGCCCGGTCACCGGCGGCCGGCCGGCCTCCCCGGCACCTGGCTGACCTGGACCCGGCCGGGCGGCGCGCCGCCGCCGAGCAGCTCGGCCACCGGCGGTTCCGCGCTGACCAGCTGTCCCGGCACTACTTCGGCCGGCTGACCGACGACCCCGGCGACATGACCGACCTGCCGTCCGGGCTGCGCGCCGAGCTGGCCGGGGCGCTGCTGCCCCGGCTGCTGACGGCTGAGCGCGAGCTTACCTGCGACCGGGGCACGACAGGAAGACGCTGTGGCGGGCGTTCGACGGCGCTTACGTCGAGTCGGTGCTCATGCGCTATCCGGACCGGGTCACGATGTGCGTGTCTTCGCAGGCAGGCTGTGGCATGGCCTGCCCGTTCTGCGCCACCGGCCAGGCGGGCCTGACCAGGAACCTGTCCGCCGCCGAGATCGTCGCGCAGGTAGTGGCCGGCGCCAGGGCGCTGGCCGCGGGCCAGGTTCCCGGCGGTCCGGGCCGGGTCTCCAACGTGGTGTTCATGGGCATGGGCGAGCCGCTGGCCAACTACGCCCGCGTGCTCGCCGCCGTGCGCCGGCTGACCGACCCGGTTCCGGACGGGCTCGGCATCTCCCAGCGCGGCATAACGGTGTCCACCGTCGGCCTGGTCCCGGCCATCGGGCGGCTGGCCAGGGAAGGCCTGTCGGTCCGGCTCGCGGTCTCCCTGCATGCTCCCGACGATGAGCTGCGGGACGAGCTGGTGCCGGTGAACAGGCGCTGGCCGGTGGCCGAGGTGCTGGCCGCCGCCTGGGCCTACGCCGCCGCCACCGGCCGCCGGGTCTCCATCGAGTATGCCCTGATCAGGGACATCAACGACCAGGCGTGGCGGGCGGACGCGCTGGCCGGCCTGCTGGCTGGCCAGTTGGCGCACGTCAACCTGATCCCGCTCAATCCCACCCCGGGATCCCGCTGGACGGCATCGCGGCCGCGGGACATGCGCGAGTTCGAGGCCAGGCTGGCTGCCCGCGGAATCCCGGTGACCGTCCGCGACACGCGGGGAACGCAGATCGACGGCGCGTGCGGCCAGCTCGCCGCGACCAGCGCTGCGACCCGCCCTGCGGCCGGCCGTCCGCGCGGTCCGCTGGTCAGCCCGGCGGCAGGCCCGGTGACCGGCCGGGCGGACGGCTAGCCAGGCCATGCCCCGCTGGCGAGCTGCCCTGCGCGGCCGGTGCCGGGCGGCCGTGGCCGGCCTCGTGCACGAAGCCTGGCGGGCGGTGCAGCAGTCGGCGATGATTACCGCCGACTCGCGGGCCGGCCGGAGGTTCGCGGCCTTCGGCCCCCGGTCGATGATCGCGTTCCCGACCGGCTCCGTCTACGGCGAAGCCTGGATCGAGATCGGTGCCGAGACGATGATCGGGGCGCAGGTCACGCTCTGCGCCGGGATGCTGCCCGGGCACGACCTGGGCGCCAGCCCGGTGCTGCGGATCGGCGACCGGAGCGTGATCGGCCGCGGCAGCCATATCGTGGCGCACCACTCGATCGTGATCGGCGATGACGTCTTCACCGGGCCGTATGTCTACATCACCGACCAGAACCATGGCTACGAGGATCCGGAGACGCCGATCGGCCGCCAGTGGCCGCGTAATGCCGCTGTCTCCATCGGGTCCGGCAGCTGGCTCGGTGCCGGGGTCGTGGTGCTGCCCGGCGCCTGCATCGGCCGGAACGTCGTCGTCGCGGCGGGCTCGGTCGTCCGGGGACAGGTTCCCGGCCAGTGCGTGATAGCCGGCGTTCCGGCCAGGATTGTCCGGGAATATGTGGCCGGCAACGGCTGGTCACGCCCGGCGGCCGGCCCGGACTGAGCGCTTTGCCTGTGACGTCACCGCGGAGTCTGCCACGATGGGCATGGCCGCCTCCGACGTGGGCGGAGAGGCTCCTGCGATACCCGGCCGTGAGCTGCGGCCGGGCGGCCGCCGGGGCTGACCGAGCGACAGGCAGTCAAGAGGGCACGTGCAGGCACGGGATGATCTCGTCGCGACCGCGGCATACCAGCCTGAACCGGCGGCAGCCGCCGCCGCGCGCCGCTTCGTCCGGGACACACTCCGGACGTGGCAGGTAGCCGGCCGGTCCACCGGGCCGGGCGAGCTAGTCGACGATGCCGTGCTGCTCACCAGCGAGCTGGTCACCAACGCGGTGGTGCACGCGGGTACGCCGGTGCAGGTAACCTGCCGGCTGGCGGCCGGGGCGGTAGAGGTCGTGGTGCTTGACCGTCATCCGGTCCAGCTGATTCCCGATCCGCAGCTCGGCGAGATAACCGAGGAAGAGCGGACCAGCGGCCGCGGGCTCATGCTGCCGTCCGAGCTGGCCTCATCCTGGGGCGTCACGTACGCGCGCACAGCCAAGGCGGTGTGGTTCCGGCTGGGCATCGCCGGCCTCGACGGGTCCGGTGACAGGTCGGCTGGCGCGTCCGGCGACACAGCCAGCTCACCCGCCGGCGGCCCGCCCGGCCCGGCCCGGCGGGCAGCCGCTGGCATGCTGACGGCGGCCGGGACGGTCGGCCCCGGCCAGCCGGTCAGTAACCCCGGGCAGCCGGCCAGGGACAACGACCTGCTGGCCGGTCACCCGCCGGCGGTCAGCCTGCCGATCTGGGCCCGCCGGAACCTCGGCAGGCTCGGCTACGACGAGTTGCTCAGCCACACGGTCGAGGCCGCCCGGGCAATGATGACGGCGGACGCCGCCTACCTGCTCGCGGTCGGCGATGACGGCGAGCTGAAGGTGCGCGCCGCAGCCGGCACCGGCCCGGCCAGCGGGCCCGGCCTGGCGCAGCTGGCGGTGAGCTCGGCTACGGTCGCGGCCGGCCCGGCCAGGGCCCTGGCCGAGGCGGCGCTCTCCCTGGTCACGGTTCCGCTGCTGGCGGAAGGACGGGTGACCGGGGTGCTCGCGGTCGCGGCCGCGGAGCCAGGCCGGTTCCGCGAGCGTGATGCCGCCCGGCTGCAAGACCTGGCCGACCGGTCGGCTGCCACGCTGGAGCGCGCCCGGCTCGGCGAGCTGGAACGGGCCAGGCTGGCCCGGGTCAGCTACCTGGGCGAGGCCGGCGAGATGCTAGCCAGCCACCTTGACCAGGACAAGATAGTCGCCCTGGCGGCGCAGCTGGTGGTGCCCCAGCTGGCCGACTGGTGCGCGGTGCTGCTGGCGGATTCGGCCGGCCCGCTGCGGCCGGCCTACTTCTGCCACGCCGACGAGTCGCGCGCTGACGCGCTGGCCTGGCTTCTTGAGCACGCGCTGGCGGCGGTCACGGCCGACGAGAACACGGACCTAGCGGACCAGGCCCGCGGTCGCGGCCAGCGGCTGCCGCTGGCCGTCGATGACCCGCCCGCCGGGCCCGGCCAGGCGCCGGGTAGCGAGCCGCCGGGGATGACCGCCCCGGCCGGAGCGGCGCAGCTGGCAGCCGACGGGGCCTGGTGTTTCCCGCTGGCCGGGCCGGACGGCAGCCTGGGCATGCTGGTGGTGGCCGGTGAGGCGGGCAGGCGGCTATCGGCCGAGGTGACCGAGCTCGCCGAGGGCATCGCCCGCCGGACCGCGGTGGCCCTCGGCAACGCGCTGCAGCGGGCCAGTCACCAGCCCGCCAGCCGGATGCCGCAGCCGGTGCCGCGGCCGGCCAGCCTGCCGCGGATCCCGGGCGTCGAGCTGGCCGCGGTGTACGAGGGCCCTGGCGGGGCCGGCCGGGCGGGCAGCGACTTCTACGACGTCTTCCCGGTCGGCGCGGACCGCTGGCGGTTCGTGGTCGCCGACATCTGCGGCCGCGGGCCGGCCGCCGCTGCCATCGGCAGCCTGGCCAGGCACACGCTGCGCATCCTGGCGCGGGAAGGGCATGACATCGCGACCGTGCTCGGCCGGCTGAATGACCTCGTCCTGGACGAGGGCGAGCAGGCCAGGTTCCTGACGCTGGTGCACGGCGAGGTCGTGCCGGCCGGCTGGCCGGCCGCCCCGGTCCGGATCTCGCTCGCCTGCGCCGGCCACCCGCCGCCGATGCTGCTCAGGTGCGCCGGCGGCCCGGCACAGCCGGCCGCCGAGACGCAGCCCCTGCTCGGGGTCATCGACGGGCTCAGCTTCACCGCCCAGACCATCGACCTGCTGGCCGGTGACCTGCTGGTAGCGGTGTCCGACGGGGTGACGTGGCGGCGGCACGGCTACCGGCTGCTGGACGATGACGGCGGCCTGGCCCGGCTGCTCGCCGACTGCCGCGGCCTGGACGCGGCCGGCGCCGCGGCCCGGATCCAGCAGGCGGTACGCGATTTCAGCGACGCCCCGCTGGCCGACGACCTGGCACTGCTGGCGCTAAGAGCCTCCTAGCTGCGGGCTGAAGACCTCGCCGCGCAGCCCCCGGCTGACCAGGTCGGCCGCGCGTTCGGTGGCCACCAGCCTGCTGCCCTCGGCCCGGTACGCGGCCAGCACCGCGTCGATCCCCTGCGGCGGCAGCACGTCGCCGAGTTCGGTCCGGGCGCATCGGTAGGCCTGCCGGGCGCCCTGCACGCAGGCCGCGAGGTGGTGGCAGGCCAGCACGGCCAGCGCGACCGGGTGCCGGCGCAGCACCCCGTGCACGCGGTAGTCGGGCGGGATCACGTCCAGCAGCCACGCCACCGCGGTCTCCTCGAAGCCCTCGCTGCCGGGCGGATGCACGCCTGCGGGCCAGCCGGGCGGAAGGTAAGCTGCCACATACTTACAATACGCCGAGATCGAACGTCTGTTCTATCTGAATCTTTCCCGGCCAGAGCCGGAATACCAGTTGAAACGGGGTAGCCGGCGGCCGGTGGGCCGGCCCGGCTGATGATGGCGGCGTCGCCGGTCCCGGCGCTTTCCGGGGCCGGCCGGGCGCCGGCTCAGGCGTGCCGGACTGCTGCGCTGCGCGGGACGGCCAGGGACGGGATCGTCGCGGCCGGGTAACCGCGCCGGGCGCGGCGTGCCCGCCGGGCACGCCGCGCTACGGTTGCGGTCATCTGCATGTCCCTGACATGCAAGCTGGCGAGGTCCTGCGTAATCACCGGGTGCATGGCTGCCTCCTTGGCATCCGGGCCGTGGTCACGACCCGACACCATTAAGGTTCGCCGTAAGGTGGGGTAGATCACATTGGGCGGATGCCTTATCTCTGTGCGCGGAGCGGCTTAGGCGTGCTCAGGGGCATCCCGGCCCGCCGCCGGCGGCTCGCTGCGCTGGCCGGAAGACCGGCCGGGGCGTGTGCGTTTCAGGAGTAAGGAACGAATAAACTAAAACCAGCCGCACTCTTGGCGTCTCTGCTTCTGCTGTCGCCTTCCTTCTGTCAAACCGGAGCCTGCTGTCATGCCTGCCCGCACAGCGCAACTCGCTACCCGCGATGACCTGCGCAACGTCGCGATCGTCGCGCATGTCGACCACGGCAAGACCACGCTGGTCGACGCCATGCTGTGGCAGTCCGGCGCGTTCCGCGCGAACGCGCAGGTGGCAGAGCGGGTGCTCGACTCCGGCGACCTGGAGCGGGAGAAGGGCATCACGATCCTGGCCAAGAACACCGCGGTCACTCACGGCGGGCTGACCATCAACATCGTGGACACCCCCGGTCACGCCGATTTCGGCGGCGAGGTCGAGCGCGGGCTGTCGATGGTGGACGGCGTGCTGCTGCTCGTGGATGCCAGCGAGGGTCCGCTGCCGCAGACCAGGTTCGTGCTGCGCAAGACGCTGGAGGCGCGGCTGCCGGTGATCCTCGTGATCAACAAGGTGGACCGGCCGGACGCCAGGATCGCCGAGGTGGTCGACGCCTGCTACGAGCTGTTCATGGACCTGGATGCCAGCGAGGATCAGATCGAGTTCCCGATCGTGTACGCCTCGGCACGGGCCGGCCGGGCGTCGCTGACCCGCCCGGCCGACGGCACCCTGCCGGACGCACCGGATCTGGAGCCGCTGTTCGCGGTGCTGCGGGAGACGGTCCCGGCGCCGTCCTTCGACCCGGAGGCGCCGCTGCGGGCGCACGTCACCAATCTGGATGCCTCGTCCTATCTCGGCCGGATCGCGCTCTGCCGCGTGTTCAGCGGCGAGATCGTCCGCGGCCAGCAGGCGGCCTGGTGCAAGCGGGACGGCTCGATCGAGCGGGTGAAGATCACCGAGCTGTTCCGCACCGAGGCGCTGGAGCGGGTGCCCGCGGCCAGCGCGTCGGCCGGGGACATCATCGCGGTGGCCGGGATCGGCGAGATCATGATCGGCGAGACGCTGGCCGACCCGGACGACCCGCGGCCGCTGCCGCTGATCACGGTGGACGAGCCGGCCATCTCGATGACCATCGGGGTGAACACGTCGCCGCTGGTCGGCCGCGGCAGTGCTGGCCCGGGGGGACAACCCCCCGGAACCCCCCGGGTGGTATCAAAGGTCACCGCCCGGCAGGTAAGAGACCGGCTGGGCCGCGAGCTGGTCGGCAACGTGTCGATCCAGGTGCTGCCCACCGACCGGCCGGACACCTGGGAAGTCCAGGGCCGGGGCGAGCTGGCGCTCGCCGTGCTGGTCGAGACCATGCGGCGGGAGGGCTACGAGCTGACCGTCGGGCGCCCGACCGTTGTCACCCGCGAGGTGGACGGGAAGCTGCACGAGCCGGTGGAACGGCTCACCGTGGACGTGCCCGAGGAGTACCTGGGCGCGGTCTCCTCGCTGCTCGCCATCCGCAAGGCCCGGCTGGACAACATGACCAACCACGGCACCGGCTGGGTGCGGCTGGAGTTCACCGTGCCGGCCCGCGGGCTGATCGGCTTCCGGACCCAGTTCCTCACCGATACCCGCGGCACCGGCATCGCGCATCATGTGTTCGACGGCTACGAGCCGTGGTCCGGTCCGCTGCGGATGCGGCCGACCGGGTCGCTGGTCGCGGACCGGCCGGGGACGGCAACCCCCTACGCGATGTTCGCGCTGCAAGAGCGCGGCACGCTGTTCGTGGCGCCGACCACCGAGGTGTACGAAGGCATGATCGTCGGCGAGAACTCCCGGTCCGACGACATGGACGTCAACATCACCAAGGAGCGCAAGCTCACCAACGTGCGGCAGTCCTCCGGCGAGGAGCTCGAGCGGCTGGTGCCGCCGCGGCAGCTCAGCCTGGAGCAGGCACTGGAGTTCTGCGCGCCGGACGAGTGCGCCGAGGTGACCAGGTCCACCGTCCGGCTGCGCAAGGTCGTGCTCGACGCCAAGGAGCGCGGCCGGCAGCGTGCCCGCCGCTCGCGCGACGGGTCCTGATCCGCCGGACCGGCTGCTAGGTTCGTGGCCGCCGCGGCGTTACGCCGCGCCGGGCGGGGTGCCGGCCGCGGCGGCCCGGCGCAGTGTCGCCGGGCGGGGCGCAGTTTCGGCGGGCGGGGCGCGCTGTCGGCGGCCGGGGTTACTGTGGCCGGGTGCTGGACTCGTTCCACCCGGCGGTTCGTGGCTGGTTCGCCCGCCGGTTCCCGGCCGGGCCGACCGCGCCGCAGGCTGACGGCTGGCAGGAGATCGCGGCCGGGCGTCATACGCTGATCGCCGCGCCGACCGGGTCGGGCAAGACGCTGGCCGCGTTCCTGGTATGCATCGACCGGATCTACCGGGCCCGGCAGGCGGGCGCCGATCCGGCGGCCGGGCCGCAGGTGGTGTACGTGTCGCCGCTGAAGGCGCTGGCGGCTGATATCTGGCAGAACCTGGAGGCGCCGCTGGCCGGGATCGCCAGCACCGCGGCCGGGCTCGGCCTGACCGCGCCGGACATCCGGGTGGCGATACGGACCGGAGACACTGCCGCGGCCGAGCGCGCCGCGATGGTCCGGCGCCCGCCGGACTTCCTGATCACCACCCCGGAATCGCTGTACCTGCTGGTCACGGCGGAACGGAGCCGGGCCATGCTCGGCCCGGCCCGGACGGTCATCGTGGACGAGATCCACTCCGTGGCGGGCAACAAGCGGGGCTCCCACCTGGCCCTGACGCTGGAGCGGCTGGAGCACCTCACCGCGCAGCCGGTGCAGCGCATCGGCCTGTCGGCGACCCAGCGCCCGATCGAGCAGGTGGCCCGGCTGCTGGTCGGCGCGGGCGCGGGCCGGTCCGCGCCGGACGGGTCGCCGCTGTGCTCGATCGTGGATTCCGGGCACCGCCGCGAGCTCGACATCTCGCTGGAGCTGCCCGGTGACGAGCTCGGCGCGGTCGCCACCGCCGGGCAGCTGGCCGAGATCCTGGACCTGATCGCCGGGCATGTCCGGGAACACCGGACGACGCTGGTCTTCGTGAATGCCCGCTGGATGGCCGAGCGGGTCGCCTACCAGCTTGGCGAGCGGCTCGGCGAGGGCCAGGTCGCCGCGCATCACGGCAGCCTGTCGGCCGGCCGGCGGCAGCGGGTGGAATCCCGGCTGCGCAGCGGTGACCTGCGGGCGCTGGTCGCGACCGCGTCGCTGGAGCTGGGCATCGACATCGGCCCGGTGCAGCTGGTATGCCAGATCGGCTCGCCGCGCAGCTTCACCACGTTCCTGCAGCGGGTCGGGCGGTCCAACCACACCCGCGGCGGCATCCCGGCCGGGTTGCTGTACCCGACATCGCGGGATGAGCTGGTGGAATGCGCGGCGCTGCTGCGCGGCACCCGGTCCGGCCGGCTGGACGCGCTGCAGATCCCGGACTGCCCGCTGGACATCCTGGCCCAGCAGGTAGTGGCCGAGTGCGCGGCCGCGGAGTGGGCCGGGGACGACCTGCTGGCCATGGCCAGGCGGGCGGCCCCGTTCGCCGGGCTGGCCGCCGCGGATTTCGAGGAGGTCACCGACCTGCTCTCGGACGGGATCCGGACCGGCCGCGGCCGCCGGGCGGCCTACCTGCACCAGGACCGGGTGACCGGGCGGCTGGCCGGCCGCCGGGGGGCCAGGATGGCGGCGCTCACCTCGGGCGGGGCGATCCCGGAACTCGGCGACTTCCGGGTGCTGGCCGAGCCGGACGGCGTCCTGGTCGGGACGGTGAACGAGGAATGGGCAATCGAGTCGATGCCGGGGGACGTGTTCCTGCTCGGCACCACCTCGTGGCGGATCCGCCGGATCGAGCCGGGCGTGGTGCGGGTGGCCGATGCCGGCGGCGCCCCGCCGTCGGTGCCGGTCTGGCACGGCGAGGCCCCGGGCCGCACGGCGGAGCTGTCCGAGGAGGTCTGCGCCGTCCGGAAGGCGGTGGCCGGGCGGCTGCAGGCAGGCGGGACGCCCGCCGCGGTCCGCTGGCTGAAGGCGGACTGCGGGCTCGGCGGCGACGCCGCCGAGACGATCGCGGCCTACCTGGCCGCCGGGCTCGCGCAGCTCGGAGTGCTGCCCGACATGGATACCGTCGTGCTGGAACGATTCTTCGACGAGGCCGGCGGGATGCAGCTGGTCGGGCACTCGCCCTACGGAGCCAGGCTTAACCGGGCGCTCGGGCTGGCCCTGCGCAAGCGGTTCTGCGTCACCTTCGACTTCGAGCTGCAGGCCGCGGCCAGCGACGACGCGATCCTGCTGTCGCTGGGGCCGCAGCACAGCTTCCCGCTGGACCGGGTGCCGAAGTTCCTGGCGTCGGCGACCGTGGAGGGCGTGGTCCGGCAGGCGGTGCTGACTTCCCCGATGTTCACCGCCCGGTGGCGGTGGAACCTGAACCGGTCGCTGGCGGTGCTGCGGATGCGCGGCGGGAAGAAGAACCCGCCGGCCATCCAGCGGATGGAAGCCGATGACCTGATGGCCGCGGTCTTCCCGACGCTGGCCGCCTGCCAGGAGAACGTCGCGCCCGGCCCGCTGGAGATTCCCGATCATGTCCTGGTCCGCCAGACGCTGGATGACTGCCTGCGTGAGGCCATGGACATCGATGGCCTGCGGGAGCTGGTCAGGGGCATCGAGTCCGGCCGGGTCACCGTCGTGGTGCGGGATACCACCGAGCCGTCGGTGCTGGCGCACGAGATCCTGACCGGGCGGCCGTTCACCTTCCTGGACGACGCGGCCGCCGAGGACCGCCGGAGCCGTGCGGTTCCGCTGCGCCGCGGCCTGCCTGTCGAGGCCCACGAGCTGGGCAGGCTCGATCCGGCCGCTATCGAACGGGTCGCCGGGCAGGTCCGGCCGGATCCGCGCGGCGCGGATGAGCTGCATGACCTGCTGATGACGCTGACCGCGATCCGGCCCGGCGGAGACTGGCGGCCATGGTTCGACGAGCTGGTGCGCGATCGCCGCGCGGTCAGCGTGCACGGCCCCGCCGGGGTGCTGTGGGCAGCGGTCGAACGCCGCCCGGCCATCGAGGCGCTGTTCCCGGACGCCGCGGTGCGGCCCGATCACCCGTGCCCGGTCCGGTCCGGGCCGGCGCGACCCGGACGCGGCGGCCGCCGAGATGCTGCGCGGTCACCTGGACTGCCGCGGCCCGTCGACCATAGCCGAGCTGACCGTGGCGACCGGCCTGCCGGGCCCGGGCATCGTGGCTGCCCTGGCCCGGCTGGAGAACGAGGGCTTCGCCATCCGCGGGCAGTTCACTCGCAGCAGCGGCGCGGCCGAGGAGTTCTGCGCCCGGCGGCTGCTCGCCCGCATCCACGCCTACACCCGGCAGCGGCGGCGCCGCGAGATCGAGCCAGTCACCGCCCGGGACTTTGTCCGGTTCCTGCTCCGCTGGCAGCATGTCGCGGCAGGCACCAGGCGTGAAGGCCGGCTCGGCGTGCTCAGCGTCATCGAGCAGCTGCAAGGCTACGAGCTGGCGGCCGGCGCGTGGGAGAACGCCGTGCTGGCCGCGCGGGTGGCGGCTTACCGGCCGGAATGGCTGGACGAGGCGTGCCTGTCCGGCCAGGTCAGCTGGGGACGGCTGTCCGTGCGCGACATCGAGCCCGGCCCGGCGCCGCGGCGCAGCGGGCTGGTCCCGTCCCGGGCCACGCCGATTACCCTGACCGTCCGCGACGACCTGCCCTGGCTGCTCCGCGCCGCCCGCGGTGACCAGGCCCCCGCGGAGCCCGGGCCTGGCCGGACCCGCGACATACTCGATGCGCTGCGCCAGCACGGGGCCTTGTTCCGGCCCGACCTGGCCGCCATGACCGGCCGGCTGCCGGGCGAGGTCTCCGCGGCCCTGTGGGACGGCGTGGCCCGCGGGCTGATCACCGCGGACGGCTTCCGGGCAGTCCGGTCGCTGCTGCGCCGCGGCGGGCGGCCGGGGCCGCCTGCGCGGCGCGGGCTGCGCCGCGGCCTGGGCGGGGGCGGTGCCAGCCCGGCCGGGCGGTGGTCGCTGCTGCCCGGGCCGGCCGCCGCGGCGGACCGGGACGAGCTAGCGGAGGCGGTCGCGGAGCAACTCGCCGTCCGCTGGGGCGTGGTCTTCCGCGACCTGATGGCCAGGGAGAACCTCGCCGTGCCCTGGCGCGAGATCCTGTGGGCGTTCCGGCGGATGGAGGCCAGGGGAACGGTCCGCGGCGGCAGGTTCGTGGCCGGCTTCAGCGGCGAGCAGTTCGCGCACCCGGACGCCGTCGACGTCCTCCGCGCCGTCCGCAGGCAGCGCCGCACCGGCGAGCGGCTCCGGATATCAGCCGCCGACCCGCTCAACCTCACCGGCATCGTGCTGCCGGGTCCGCGCATCCCGGCCATCGGCGCGAACACCGTTAGCTACGTCGACGGCGCCGTCCCGCCAGCCGGCGGCCCGGAAGCCGCCGGCCAGCCAGCGGCGGCCCGGAAGCCGGCGGCCCGGAAGAGGGCGGCCCGGAAGAGGGCGGCCCGGAACTTAGCCGGTGACCGCTGCCGCCCCTGGCGCTGCCGCCCGTGGCGCGGGCGGGTGCCGTGTTGCCATCGGCCAGTCGCCGTCGTAGGCTACCGATATATCGGGATCGTATCGCGATTGGTACGGCTAGGAGCGCGTGATGACTGCAGCGGGATGGGCGGCCGGGGACTTCGATCGCTGGCTGTCCGGGATCTTCAGGTGCGCCGGCGGCCTGCTCGGCCAGGCCCGGGGCGGTGCCGGCTGGATGTCCGCCGGGCACGGCCAGGCCCGGCGCGGCGGGCCGTGGGGCCGGGGTCCCGGGCGGCCGGGCGGCCCCGGAGGCTGGCCGGGTGATTTCGGCGGGCCGCCCGGCGGCTGGTGGCCGGGCCCGCCCGGCTTCGCGCGCGGGCCGAAGGCCGGCCGGGGCGATGTGCGCGCCGCGATCCTGGCCCTGCTCGGGGAGGGCCCGCGCAACGGATACCAGATCATGTCCGAGATCGAGGAGCGCAGCGGCGGCGCCTGGCGGCCCAGCCCCGGCGCGGTCTACCCGGCCCTGCAGCAACTCGCCGACGAGGGCCTGATCGAAGCCGAGGAATCCGGCGGCCGCCGCACGTTCCGGCTCACCGAGGCCGGCCGGCGTCACGTGGCGGAGAACCCGGAGACGGCACGGGCGGCCTGGGAGACGATGGCAGACGGCCAGCCCGGGGAGATCCCCGGCCTGTTCGTCGCGGCAGCCCGGCTGGGCGGCAGCATCGTGCAGATGGCCCACGCCGGCACCCCCGGGCAGATCCGCGCCGCCGAGCAGGTACTTGAGCAGACCCGCAGCAGGATGTACCAGATCCTGGCCGGCGACGCGGGCAGCGAGCCGGAAGAGCAGTAACGCAAGCAGAAGGCAAGAGGACAGGCAATGGACGATCACATCCGCGTTTCCGACACCGACCGGGACAAGGTCACCGCCCGGCTGCGCGACCATTTCGCCGAGGGCCGGCTGACAACCAGCGAGCTGGATCAGCGGATCACGGCTGCGCTGAACGCGAGAACCTTCGGTGACCTGCGCCGCGTCATGACAGACCTGCCCGGCCCCGTTCCCGGCCGGCCGCCCGAGGCACAGCGGCCGCCGTGGGCCGGGCCGCCCTGGGCCGTCCCGCCGTGGGCCGGCCGCCGCCGCGGCCCGCGGCTGCTGCCGCTCGCGCTGCTCGCCCTGTCCGCGGTGCTGCTGCTGTCCGGCGGCGGCTGGATACTGTTCGCGTTCATCAAGCTGATCCTGATGGTCTGGCTGGTGACCTGCCTGGCCGGGATCTTTGCCGTGGGCCGGTTCCGCCGCCGGATGTACCGGCACTGGCAGTCCGGATCTGTGCAGTCCGGATATTTCACCCCCGGGCACGGGCCGGTGCGGCGGTAGCGCCCGGACAGGGGCGCCAGGCGGCCGGCCGCCATCGGCCCGGATGAGCTTGTCCGCCGCCTGCGGGCCCGGACCTCGACCACCAACCATCCGCCCGCTCCGGTGATGGCCATGCTCGGCGAGATCGTCGTGCACGGCGAGGACATCCGCCGCCCGCTGGGCCAGCGGCACCAGTCGCCGGAGGCCGCCCTGGTGGCGATCGCCGACAGCTGGCGGAACTCGAACCTGCTGATCGGGGCGAAACGGCGGATCACCGGCCTGCGGCTGCGGGCGACCGACATCGAGTGGGCGCACGGCGACGGGCCCGAAGTCGCTGGCCCGCTGATCTCGCTGATCCTGGCCATGACCGGACGCAAAGCCGTGCACCCGGATCTCAGCGGTGCGGGTGTCGCCGCTCTCGCCCGCCGCCCTGACCCCGCCGGTCAGCTTGTGCCACCATCGATGCCGCGCCGGTCCTGCATCTCCCGCCGCGCGGCCGGCGTCGGCCGGGCCTGGGGCCGGCGTGGCCCGGCCCTGCTCGCCAGTTGCTGACAATCATTTCCGCATCGGCCAGCGGCACGAATACCGCCGGGCCGACCGGGATCCGGCGCCAGTCCATGATCCGCTTATTCAGCTCGGCGACCACGTTGCGTACCTGCTGCTCAGAATCCAGCGCCTGCACCGTCTCGGCCAGCCGTTCGGTCTCCTTGCGCAGCCGCAGCGGGACAGGCAGCAGCTCTTCGGCCGGCACACCCTCCCGGCGCACGTAGTCGCGCAGCCAGGCCTGGCCGTGATCCTCTTCTCCGCGGTCCGGGATCGGCCTGCGGCCCCGGCCAGGTTGTCGAAGGCGCCCCGCTCCGCTGCCTCGCTGATCTGCTGGTCAATCCACGAGGTGAAGCTGGTCCCTGGCGGCTTGCGCTCTGTCACCCCGGTAAGCCCGGCTGGCCGTGCCGCCGCGGCCCGGTACTGGCCATGATGCAACCCTGGCATATCCGGCGTCTCCGCGCCCGGGCGGCCCGGCAGCTACCGGACCGGCGGCAGCCGGAGCCGCCGCGGCCGGCGGCAGCGCGCTCACCGGGAGGTGATACGCCCGGCCGACGGTCCCGGGGCATGACCTCCGCCGGAATGCCGCGGCCGGCCAGCCGGTTAGCCGGGCATGAGCGTGTTCACAGACAACGAGCTCGGCTACCTCGCCGGGCAGCGGCTGGGCCGGATCGCGACCGTCGGCCCGGACGGGCAGCCGCACGTGGTGCCAACGTCGTTCCGGTACAACCCGGAGCACGACGCCATCGACGTGGGCGGCCTGCGGATGAGCCAGACCAAGAAGCTGCGCGACGTGCAGCGCACTGGCCGGGCCAGCATCGTGATCGACGACGTGCTGCCGCCATGGCAGCCACGCATGATCGAAGTGCGCGGGACCGCGACAGTGATCCCGTCGGGAGGCAAGGCCTTCGGCGACCGGTTCGAGGACACCATCGTCCGCATCCAGCCGACGCGCATTATCTCGTTCGGCATCGACTCCGGCGAGCTGGCTCCCACCGCCCGCTCGGTCAGCGCGACCTAGCTGACTGCCGGCCGGGCGGGCGCCCGGGTCATCCGGGCGCGGACCGGGGGCCGCGGTTCCCGGGATAAAGCCAGCCCGGGTGATGGCGCCCCGCCGGGCCAGGATGCCTGCAGGGGAGAGGGCCTAGCCCGGCGGCGCGCGCTCTGGGGCGCCTCCCGGGCTGGCCGCGGCCAGGCGGCGCCAGGAGGAACCAGTTGAAGCATCACCGACGAGCCTGGTGACCTGCCGAATATTACCTGTAAGTAACCTGAACGTTCCGTGGCAGCTGGCTCTGGCTGGCCGGCAGGGCAAGTCCGGCCGGCGGTAAGGTTCCGCTCTACATCATGAGGCGAGGCCAGGTCCGCTAGCCGGCTGTGCCGGGAGGGAGGCGCGGATGCGCACGATGACTGCGGCCGCCGCGCGGCAGGTCCGGGGCATCCGGTGACGGCGCGGTTGACGCGCCGCCCGGGCGGGGCGGCCCGGCTGCGGGCGCTGCTGGATTCGGCGGAGCTGGTCGTGGCGCCGGGGGCGTTCGACGCCCTATCGGCGCGGCTGGTGGAGGAGGCCGGGTTCCCGGCGGTGTACATGACCGGGTTCGGGACGTCGGCGGCGCTGATCGGGCGGCCGGACGTGGGCTTGCTGACGATGACCGAGATGGCCGGCAACGCGGGCCGGATCGCGGCCTGCGTGGACATCCCGGTGATCGCCGACGCTGACACCGGGTACGGCAACCCGCTGAACGTGATCAGGACCGTGGCGGCTTTCGAGGCCGCCGGGGTCGCCGGGATTCATATCGAGGACCAGGTGGCCCCGAAGAAGTGCGGCCACCTGGACGGCAAGCTCGTCATCCCGGCCGAGGAGATGGCGGCGAAGGTCCGCGCGGCCGCCGACGCGCGCGCCCGGCCGGAGTTCGTGATCATCGCCCGGACCGACGCGCGGGCCGTGGAGGGCCTGGAGCGGGCGCTGGATCGCGCGCGGCTGTACCGGGAGGCGGGTGCCGACGTGCTGTTCATCGAGGCGGTCGTGACCGAGGCCGAGGCCGAGGAGGCCGTCCGGGCATTCCCTGGCGTGCCGCTGCTGTTCAACTGGGCTGAGGGCGGCAAGACCCCGCCGGTCAGCCTGGAGCGGCTCACGGCGCTCGGTTACCGGATCGTCATCTTCCCGATCAGCGCGCTGCTGGCGGCCACCGCCGGGATGCGCGCGATACTGCGGGAGATCGCCCGGGCGGGGACCCCGGCCGCGGCGCTCGGCGAGCTGCCCGGATTCGGGGAGTTCACGGATTTCATCGGGCTGCCCCAGGTACGCGAGGCCGAGCAGCGGTACGCCGTAGCCGGCCCGGCGCCGGGGCAATCGGGATCGGGAGGTAGCGGTGGCGGCGACGTTTGAACGGTCCAGCGTGACCACAGAGCTGGCCAGGGCCATGATCGACGCAGCGGAGCGGAAGGCGGCGCAGATGGGTCACCCGTTCGCGATCGCCGTCGTGGACGATAGCGGGGTGCTGAAGGCGTTCAGCCGGATGGACGGCGCGGCGCTGCTGTCGGTCCAGATAGCCCAGGACAAGGCCTATACGGCGGCAGGCTTCGGCCTGGCCACCGACGCGTGGCATGACTTCGTGAAGAACGACCCGCCGCTGGCCATGGGCGCAGCGCCCGGCATCGACCGGCTGGTCGTCTTCGGCGGCGGTTACCCGGTCAAGGCCGGCGATGCCGTGATCGGCGGGATCGGCGTCAGCGGCGGTCACTACAGCCAGGACATGGAAATAGCCCAGGCCGGCCTGGCCGCCGTCCCGGCCAGCTGACCCCGGCCCGGGCCGGGCGGCGGCCGATGCCCGCCTGCCGCGGGCCGGCCCGGCAACTGGCCGGCCCCCGGCAGCAGTGCTGCCGGGGGCCGGCCCTGGGGTTGCCCGGCTAGCGGCTAGTGGCCGGCTGAGATGTGCTAGTTCGGCTAGGAGCCATGTAGATCCCCCTCTGAGCTAAATGCAGGCTTAAAGCTAACATCCCAGGTCAAAGATGTCTTCAGACCCGCAGGATCCATCAGCGGACCGGCGGCCAGCACGGAACCGTCGCCGGGTCACCTGGCGCGGGCCGGCTCTCGCCGTCCCGCGAGTGGCCGTCGCGGCCGGATGCCAGCGGATGGCCGGAGCCCTGACCGGCTGGCGGCGGTATGAATGCGCGAGGAATTCGCCATCGGCAACGTAGCGAGCCGGCGCATAGTCCGGAACGGACCGGGCTCGCCAGAACCCGGGACCGGCCCGCACGGCACGCTGCTATGATCAGGCTGAACTGATGCTAACTGTTGGGATACCCCTGCCGAATGCCGTCTCGAAATGGAACAGCCGCCGCCTCCGGTATGTCGACTCGTGATCGGCTATCGGTCGAAGCCGCGCGATTGTTCGCTGAGCGCGGTTATCACGGTACCTCGGTAAACGATCTCGCGGTTGCCCTTGGCATCCACAAGAGTTCCCTTTACGCGTACATCTCCGGCAAGGAAGATCTGCTTGCCGACATTACCCTGACCGGCGCGGCCGCCTTTCACGCCGCGCTGGATCAGCTGCCGGAAGGCGCCGCACCGGGCGAAATGCTCCGGCTGGCGCTGCGGGCGCACCTTGGCGTGGTGGAGAGCCAGCTTGACGTCGCCACGGTCTGGCTGCAGGAGTGGCGATACCTGACCGGCAATTACCGGGCGCTGTTCATCAGCGAACGAGGCCGTTACGAGGAGCGCATCCGGAACCTGCTCGAAGCCGCCGTCGAGTCCGGCGATCTGCGCAAGGATCTGGATGTTGCTTACGCGACTCTCGCATTCTTGTCCATAGCAAATTGGGCGTATACCTGGTTCGCTCCCGATACTGACGTCGAGCTGGTCACGGCGAAGTTCCTGGCGATCCTGCTCGGCGGTATCGGCTCGGATAATACGCCCGGCCGGCCGTGATCCGGTCGGATACGGCCGGCCGTCATCACTTAGAATACATAGGTGCCCGGGGCCGGCTCCTTTGGCGGGAATTGCTCGCTGCCGATGACCGTCGGCGCGGTTTTCTTCGAGCCGGAGCGCGTCGCCAGCCAGGCCACCCAGTCTCCCCACCAGGAACCGTCGTGCCGCTGCGCATCCGCCAGCCAGTTCTGCGAGTCAGCCGGTGTCTCGGGATTGACGAAGTACCCGAGGCGGGGATGGTTGGGATCGGCGACGACGGTCTGGATGTGGCCGCTTGAGCACAGCACGAACCGGCTGTCGCCGGAGAACAGCTGGGTGCTCTGGTAGCAGCCTGGCCACGGCGTGATGTGGTCGGTCAGCCCGGCGGCGACATAGGTGTCGCACGTCACCTGCGACATGTCGACCGGCATGCCCAGCACTTCCAGGGCGCCGGGGTGCGTGAACTGGTTGCCGGAGACGATGTCGAGTAGCTGATGGTGGAACCGGGCAGGCAGCCGGGTGGTGTCGGCGTTCCAGGCGAGGATGTCGAACGCCGGCGGCTTGCGGCCGGTCAGGTAGTTGTTCACCCAGTAGTTCCACACCAGGTCGTTGGGGCGCAGCCAGGCGAAGATCTGCGCCATCTGCCAGCCCTCCAGCACCCCTTTCCGGCTGGACGCCTTCCTGGCCAGCGCGAATGTCGGCTTGGTCGCGAACAGCAGCATCTTCGCGTCGACGTCGAGGTCAAGCAGGGTGACGACCAGGGTGGCCGAGTGGACCCGGTCATCGGCCAGCGCCGCGAGGCGGGACAGCAGGATCGCGACCATCATCCCGCCGGCGCAGCCGCCCATCAGGTTGACGTCCGGGGAACCGGACACCTCGCGGACGACGTCGACGGCCTCAAGCATCGCCTGGGTGTAGGTGTCCAGGCCCCAGTCGCGCTGCTCCGCCGTCGGGTTCCGCCAGCTGATCCCGAAGAGCTGGAAGCCGTGCTGCAGCGCGAACTCGTACATGCTGCGGCCCGGCGAGAGGTCAAGCGCGTAGTACTTGTTCACCTGCGGCGGCACGACCAGCATCGGCCGCTGGTAGACCTGCTCGGTCTGCGGCGTGTACTGGATCAGCTCGAAGACCTCGGTCCGGTGGATCACCGCGCCCGGCGTCACCGCTAGGTTCTTGCCGACCTGGAACGGCTCGCGGTCGACCTGCGACGGCATGCCGTGGTTGTGCCGCCAGTCCCCGGCGAGGTTCCCGGCACCCTTAACGAGGCTGCCGCCGCCGGTCTCGATGCACCGCTTGAGCGCCTCGGGGTTGGTCAGCAGGGAGTTGGTCGGCGCCAGTGCCTCTCGCACCAGGCCGAGCAGGAAGCGCACCCGCTCGGCGTTGTGGCCTTCGAGGTCGAGATTGTCGACGAAGCTGTCGACCTCCGACCCGAAGTGCAGGTAGGCCTGCATGTACGAGCGGAGCAGGCGGTTCCCGCTCCAGGCGGGATCGCGGAACCTCTTATCCGACTTCTCCGGTGCCAGCTGCGATTTGCCGAGGCCGATCTTGACCAGTTCCCCGGCGGTGCGCGGCAGCCCGTGCAGCAGCACCCGCGGCTGCCGGGTGACCCGGTCCGCCAGCACCCGCAGGCCACCCACCGCGTCGGGCAGGCCGAAGCCCACGAACGGGCTCGGCCCGAGCAGGGCGTCAGCTCCGCCGGCCAGGTGAGCCGCGCCGTCGGTGAGGTCGCCGGACGGGCCGGCCGGGGCCGGCTGAGCCTGGCCGGGCTTGCCGCCGGCGGCGGCCGGGGATGGCGCCTTGGCGGGCTTGCCGCCGGCGGCGGCCGGGGATGGCGCCTTGGCGGGCTTGCCGTCGGCTGCGGCTGGGGATGGCGCCTTGGCGGGCTTGCCGTCGGCTGCGGCTGGGGATGGCGCCTTGGCCGGCTTGCCGTCGGCCCGGGCGGGCCGTGTCCTGGCCGGCTTGCCGTCGGCCGGGGCCGACGCCGCGGCCGCCTTGCGGGGCTTGCTGGCCGCGGCCGCCGGGCGCGCCTTGGCCGATCCGGCGCGACGTGGCCCGGCTGCCCGCCGGGTGCCCGCGCCGTTCTGCGTGCGGACTACATCGTCGGCTGAGGACATCAGGACAACCTCTCCACGATCATGGCCATACCCTGGCCGCCGCCCACGCACATGGTCTCCAGGCCGATCGTCTCGTCCCGGGTCCGCAGGTCGTTCAGCAGCGTGCTGAGGATGCGCACGCCGGTCATCCCGAACGGGTGGCCGAGCGCGATGGCGCCGCCGTGCGGGTTCAGCTTGTCGCTGAACGGGTCCACGCCGATGCCCTCCGCGGACGGGATGACCTGAGCGGCGAACGCCTCGTTGATCTCGACGACGTCCACGTCGTCAATGGTCAGGCCGGCCCTGCGCATCGCCTGCTGGCTGGACTCGATCGGGCCGAGGCCCATCAGCTCCGGCTCCAGCGCGCTGACCCCGGTCGAGACGATCCTGGCCACCGGCTGGATGCCCAGCTGCCTGGCCAGGGTGTCGGACATCACCACCGCGGCGGCGGCTCCGTCGTTCAGCGGGCACGAGTTACCCGCGGTCACCCGGCCGTCGGCCCGGAATACCGGCTTCAGGCCGGCCAGCCGCTCCGCCGTGCTGTCCGGCCGAGGCCCGTCATCGCTGGTCATCGTGCTGCCGTCGGCCAGCGGAACGCCGATGATCTCGTTGGCGAAGATGCCTTCCTGCGTGGCCCTGACGGCGCGGGCGTGGCTCTCCAGGGCGAACCGGTCCATCGCCTCCCGGCTGACATCATGCTTGTCGGCCACGTTCTCGGCGGTCACTCCCATGCTCATGTACGCCTCCGGCATGCCATCGTGGTTGCCGTCGGCCAGCCGCGGGTTGCGCGTCTCCGGCTGGTCGACGAACACCCCGAGCGGCGACCGGGTGATCGACTCCACGCCGACGCACACGAACGCGTCGCCCTCGCCGGCCTTGATGGCGTGGAAGGCCATCCGGGTTGCCTGCAGCGAGGAGGCGCAGTACCGGTTGACCGTGGTTCCCGGCGCCCCGACGCCCGCCAGGATGCTGATGATCCGGCCCATGTTGTGCGACTGCTCGCCGCCGGGCAGTGCGCAGCCGCAGATCACGTCTTCGATCTGCCCTCGGTCGAGCTGCGGTACCTTCGCCAGCACCTGGTTGACTATGTACGCGCCCAGGTCGTCCGGCCGCTGGTCGATGAGATGGCCCTTCATGGCGCGGCCGATGGGCGTCCGCCCGATGGCTGCGATCACTGCTTCTGGCATTACTTACTCCCGGATCTGGTGGGCTGGCTGGCCGGGGCGGACGGTGACGCCTCGGTGACTGGCGAGGGCGCTCCGGCGGCCGGCGTGGGCGCTGCGGGCTGCCGCGCGCTCGCCGGGTCGGCGGAGCCGGCCGAGCCGATCGCGGCGCCGGTCACGACCACGTCCAGGCCGCCTTCGGCGTAGCGGGCGCGCAGCAGCTTCTTGTCGTGCTTGCCGACGCTCGTGCGCGGCACTGCCTCGATGAAGGCCCAGCGCTCGGGCAGCCACCACTTGACCACGCGACCGGCCAGGTGCGCCCGGAGCTCATCGGGGGTGACGGCGCTGCCGGGCGCGCTGACCACGCAGGCCAGCGGCCGCTCTCCCCACCGTTCGTCCGGCGCGGCGATGACCGCGGCCTCGCGGACGGCCGGGTGCGAGACGAGCGCGGATTCCAGGTCGAGCGTGGAGATCCACTCGCCGCCCGACTTGACCACGTCCTTGGCCCGATCGCTGATCGTGACGTAGCCCAGGGCGTCAAGGTGGCCGACGTCGCCGGTGCGGAACCAGCCGTCGTGGAACTTGGCCGGCGCCGGGTCGCGGTAGTAGCTCGCGGTCACCCACGGCCCGCGCAGCTCGATCTCGCCGAAGCTGCTGCCGTCGCGTGGCAGCACCTTCCCGCTGTCGTCGACGACGCGGACCTCGACGCCGCCGAGGACGCGTCCCGCGGTGGACCGGTACTCGATCTCCCGCTCCGCCGGGCAGTTCTTGGGCGCGAACGCCAGTGACGCGACCGGGCTTGTCTCGGTCAGGCCCCAGCCCTGCACCATCCGGACGCCGAACCGCTCCTCATACGCCTCGATCAGGCTGCGCGGCACCGCGGCGCCGCCGCACATGATCATCCGCAGCGAGGACAGGTCGACATCGGCCGGGTCCAGGCCGAGCATGTCGTACCAGACAGTCGGCACGGCGGCGGCGAGGGTCACCCGCTCCGCCGTGATCAGCCGGGCCAGCCTGGACGCGTGGATGAACCGGTCCGGCAGGATCAGGTCGGCCCCGACCAGCCAGCTCGCGTACGGCAGCCCCCACGCGTTGCCGTGGAACATGGGCACCACGGGCAGCAGCCGGTCATGCTGGCTGAGTCCGAGCGCCTCGCCTGAGCACACGCCGATCGAGTGCAGGAACGTCGACCGGTGGCTGTATACGACGCCCTTGGGCAAGTCGGTGGTCCCGCTGGTGTAGCACATCGCGGCCGCGGCCGACTCCTCCAGCGCGGGCCACGGGTATCCGGGCTGCTCCGAGCTCAGCAGTTCCTCGTAGTCGATCGCGCCGGGCAGCCCGGAGCGATCGCCGTCGCCGAACACGATCAGGTGCCTGACCGTCGGCAGCTCGCTGATGATCGGCGCGAGGGCCGGCGCGAGGCTGGCATCGACGATGATCGCGGTGTCCTCGGCGTGCCGGATGATGTAGCTGAGCTGCTCGCTGGACAGCCGGATGTTGACGGTGTGCAGTACCGCGCCCATGCACGGCACGGCGAAGTACGCCTCCTGGTGCTCCTGGGTATTCCAGCCGAAGGTGGCCACCCGGTCACCCGGCCGGATGCCGAGGCGGCGCAGCCCGGCGGCTAGTCGCTCGGCCCGCTCGGCCAGGGCGGCGAACCTGATCCGGCGCGCGCCTTCTTCCCCGGCGCTGACCACGACGCTGTCGGCGTAGGTGGCCCGTCCGTGCTCGAAGATATGTCCAATTGTGAGCGGAAAGTCCTGCATGGTGCTGTACATAATGGTTCAGCCTCCGCCGACCTGCGTCTCCTGCCTGGCCCAGTGCGGGTCGCGCAGGTTGCGCTTGAGGATCTTGCCGGCCGCCGATTTCGGCAGCGGCTCGGTCCCCAGCTCGATCCGCTTGGGCACCTTGAAATTGGCGATAAGAGCACGGCAATGCGTAGTCAGCTCGTCGGCGGTCACCTCGGACCGGCAGATCACGACCGCGTACACCGCCTCGCCCCAGCGTTCGTCCGGAACGCCGAAGACGGCGACCTCGGCGACCGCGGGGTGCGCGGACAGCGCGTTCTCCACCTCGGTCGAGTAGACGTTCTCACCACCGCTGACGATCATGTCCTTGGCCCGGTCGACCAGGTAGATGTACGACTGCTCGTCCCGGTAGCCCATGTCGCCGGTGCGGTACCAGCCGCCGCCGACCATGACCTCGGCGGTCTCGTCCGGCTTGTGCCAGTACCCGGCCATCACGCTGGGGCTGCGCACCAGCAGCTCGCCCACCATCCCGGGCGGCTGCTCGGCGCCGGACGGATCCACCACCCGGATCTCGACCCCCACGGCCGGCTGCCCGCACGAGCCTGCCCTGGGCACGGCCGGCTGCCGGTACGAGCCTGCCCTGGGCTTGTCGAACAGGCGCTCCTCGTGTGGCAGCAGCGTGATGATCGGTGTCGCCTCGGTGGTCCCGTACACGTGCAGCAACTCGGCGCCGGGGAAGGCCCGGTGGGTGCGCTTGAGCGTCTCGGTGGAGATGGGCGACGCGCCGTGACTCAGGTAGCGCAGCGCGCCGACGTCCCGCGGCCGCGCGAGCTGGGCGTCCGCGGCGGCCGCCAGCATGGTCGGCACCAGCAGCGTGTGCGTGACGCTCTCGCGCTCCATTAGGTCAATGGCGAGTTCGGGGTTGAAGCTCGGCATGATCACGTGCGTCCCGCCGGCCCACACGGTGGCGAGCACGGCGATCGTCCCGCCGGTGTGGAACATCGGCGATACGACCAGCCAGCGGGTATCGGTGCCGAACGGCCAGGTGGCCATGAAATGCAGCCCGCTGGAGACCAGGCTGCGGTGGGTATGCATGGCTCCCTTCGCCGCCCCGGTAGTACCGGACGTGTAGAACAGCACCGCCAGGTCGTCCTCGGCGATCGGCGGAGTGACCGGCATCTCGGCTGCCGACGAGATCAGGTCCTCGTAGCCGTCCGGCATGGCCACCACGCGCTCGACCTGCGCGACGTCCGCGACGTCCGCGGCGTCCGCGACGGCGCTGTCGGCGAAGAGCACGCGGACGCCGGCGTCAGCCAGGATCTCGCGCTTCTCCGCAGCGGCCAGCCGGGAGTTGACCGGCACCAGGACCAGGCCCGCGGCCGGGACGCCCAGGTAGAGTTCCAGGTATTGGTGCGAGTTGAGGCCGATGACCCCGACCCGGTCGCCGGGCGCGAGTCCTAAACCGTACAGGGCGCCGGCCAGCCGGCGGCATCGCCCGGCAATCTCGGCGTAGCTGAGGCGAGTGTCGCCGCTGACGACTGCGCAGGAATCCGCCGCGATGTGTAGCGCCCGGTCGAGCGGCGCAGCGAAGGTATACATCCAGGTCCGCCTCCATAACGAGGCCGCGATGGCAGGCCCTTGCTGCCGGATCCCGGCTTCGTGGCCCGACGCTTCGAACCCGCCGTGCTTCCAGCTATCATAACCGACCGTTCGGTTGGTTATGTCTCGCGGCCAGTAATTTTTGTCATGCTATCGGTGAGTTGCGTCACACGAACAGCGTGAGTTATCATCGACCGACCGTTCGTTTGTGTTGTGAGTAGCCGGCCCGGGTCCAGTCCTCGCCTGTTTCGAGCTATATGTCCGGCTATCTGCCTGATAGGCCAGACATCGAACAGTTCTTGACAAGGAGGGCCTAAATGGCCGCAGCCGGTTCGACCCCGTCTACCCCGCCGGTCACGCACAAGCAGCTGCACATCAAGGGACTCAAGGTGCACGTCCAGATGTGCGGGGAGGGCGAGCCGCTGCTGCTCTACTCCGGCATCTGGGGCGAGGTCGGGCTCTGGGAGCAACTGCTGCCGCACTTGCCGGGGTTCCGCACGATCGCGTTCGACCCGCCGGGCATCGGCCGCACCCAGATGCCCCGGGTCCCGATGACCATGTGGGGGCTGTCTCAATTCGGCACCCACGTGCTCGACGAGCTTGGCGTGCCGAGCGCCCATGTACTCGGCGCGTCGTTCGGCGGCGCGGTGGCCCAGCAGATGGCGGTCACCCACGCCAGCCGGGTCCGCCGCCTGGTGCTCGTGTCGACGTCCTTCGGCGGCTTCGCGATGCCGGGCGATATCTCCGCGATGTGGCACTTCATCAATCCGGGCAGCTACCACCCGCAGCGGCTGGAGAAGGTGGCGGGCGCCATGTTCGGCGGACGGCTGCGCACCGAGCCCGAGCTGGTGCGCAAGATGCACGTCCGCCGCCCGAAGAACCCGTGGCAGGCCATGTACCGGATGGCGCCGCTGATCGCCTGGACGAGCCTGCCCTGGCTGTGGGCCATCAGCCAGCCGACGCTCGTGGTGGCCGGCGACGACGACCCGGTCACCCCGCACATCAACCACCGGCTGATGGCGGCGCTCATCCCCGACGGGCGGCTGCACACCGTCCGCGGTGGCGGCCACCTGGCGCTGATCGACAGCGCCGCCGAGGTCGCCCCGGTCATCACCAGCTTCCTGCGCGGAGACAGCGCCGCCGCGCAGGAAGCCGCCGGGCGTTCCTACGCGGCCGCTAACGGCCACCGGTCATTAACGGCCGGCCTGCGGCCCGGCAGCGGCCAGCCGATTCCGGCCAGCGGCCAGCCGGCACCGAACGGCCAGCCAGTAAAGATCATCTAACCGGCCACCGCAGCCTGACGCCGGCCGGCTGCAGACGGCTAGCGCCAGGCTGACAGGCAGCCGCCGCCCAAGCCGTCCGGGCACGCCAGCCCGCGGCCCAAGCTGTCCGGGCACGCCAGCCCGCGCCCGCCGTCAGCCGTCGTAATCGAGCACGACCTTCTCGCTTGTCGGGTGGCTCTGGCACGTCAGCACGTATCCTTGCGCGATCTCGTCCGCCTCGAGCGCGTAGTTCCGCGCCATGTCCACCGTGCCGTCGAGCAGCCTGGCCCGGCAGGTACCGCAGACGCCGCCCTTGCAGGCGTACGGCGCGTCCTGGCGGACCTGAAGCACGGCATCCAGGATCGGCTCGCCGCGCCGGGCGAGCTCGAACGTGGTCGCCCGGCCGTCCAGGGTGACGGTCACGGCGCTGCGCCCGTCGGCGGCAGCGGCTTCGCCGCGGTCGGCCGGAGCCGCCGGCGGCAGCGCCCCGACGTGGAAAAGCTCCTGGTGAATCCGCCCGGCCGGCACGCCGCGTCCGGCCAGCGCCAGCCGGGCGTCGCTGACCATCTCGAACGGCCCGCACAGGAACCATTCGTCCACGTCGCCGGGCGGCACGAGCACGTCGAGCAGCCGGGTCAGCCGCTGCCGGTCGATCCGGCCGGACAGCAGCCCGGTCTGCTGCTGCTCGCGGCTGAGGAAGTTCAGCAGGCAGAACCGGTCCGGGTACCGGTTCTTCAGGTCCTGCAGTTCCTCGCCGAACATGATGGAGCTGGCTGTCCGGTTGCCGTACAGCAGCGTGACCTGGCTGCGCGGCTCGGCCAGCAGCGTGGTGGCCAGCAGGGACAGCACCGGCGTGATGCCGCTGCCCGCCGCGATCGCCACGTAGTGCTTCGCGTTCGCCGGATCCAGCCGGGTGCTGAACCGGCCGGCCGGCGTCATCACGTCGAGCAGGTCACCGGGCCGCAGCCGCTCGGCCGCGTAACATGAGAACGCGCCGCCGGGAAGCTGCTTCACGCCGATCCGGAGCGGTCCGGACGGGGCCGGCGAGCAGATCGAGTAGTTCCGCCGCACCCCGCGGCCGCCGAGGTCGCACTGGATCGCGACATGCTGGCCCTGGGTGAACCGGTACGCATCGCGCAGCTCGGCCGGGACGTCGAACGTGATGGCGACGCTGTCGTCGGTAAGGCGGTCGATCGCGGCGACCTGCAGCGAATGGAACACCGCGTGCCGCGGCGCGGCAGTGGCCACGGCGGGGGCTGCGGCGGGGGCTGCGGTGGCCATCAGATCGCCTTGAAGTAATCGAATGGCTCCAGGCAGGCGTTGCACGCATACAGTGCCTTGCATGCCGTGGAGCCGAACCGGTTGAGCTGCCGGGTGTCCGGCGAGCCGCACTGCGGGCACCGCACCGAGATCGTCACCGGGACCGGGCCGGAACCGGGCGGGCGGCTCGGTCCGGGCGGTGCGATACCGTACTCCCGCAGCTTCCGCTTGCCCTCATCGGTCATCCAGTCGGTCGTCCAGGCCGGCCAGAGCACCATCCGTACCTCGACCTCGGGCCAGCCGCGGCGCGCGCAGGCGGCCATGATGTCCTCGCGGATGGTTTCCATCGCCGGGCAGCCCGAGTAGGTGGGCGTGATCGTGATCACCACCTGGCCGCCGGCGTCGATCTGGATATGCCGGAGGATGCCCAGGTCGACGATCGACAGTACCGGGATCTCAGGATCGGCTACTTCCGCGACCGCGTCGCGGATCGGCCCGAAGTCGGTCAGCGTGTTCACCATTTCGCCGCCGGGTGGGATCGCGCCAGGTGCTGCAGCTCTGCCAGCAGGTACCCCATCCGCTCGGTATGCAGGCCGCGGCGGCCGCCGCCGGGCGCGGCCGGCGTCTCCGGCTGGGCCAGGGTCGCCGCACCCAGCACTGCGGCGACGTACTCGTGCCAGGCCGGCGCCAGCGACGGCGCGTCGACGGCTATCCCGTCGGCGGCCAGCGTCTGCTCCAGCGGGTCGCTGCGGAACATCTCCGCGACGTAGGGCCAGACTCGATCCAGCCCGGCCTGCATCCGGCGGTGCGATTCGCCGGTGCCGTCGCCGAGCCGCAGTGTCCACCGCATGGCGTGGTCGCGGTGATAGGCGACTTCCTTGACCGCCTTGCCGGCCACCCCGGCCAGCGTCTGGTCGCGGGAGTTCTGCAGGTCCTTGTACAGCTCGAACTGGTAGCTGGAGAACAGCAGCTGGCGCGCGATCGTCTGGGCGAAGTCGCCGTTGTCGAGCTCGACGATCTGCAGGTTGCTGAACTCGCGCTCGGCGCGGAAGTAGGCCAGGTCATCCTCCGTCCGGCCGCTGCCCTCCAGCTGGCCGGCGTAGGTCAGCAGCGCCCGGGCCTGGCCGAGCAGGTCCAGGGCGATGTTGGCCATCGCGACGTCTTCCTCAAGCTCCGGCGCGGACGACACCCACTCGCCGAGCCGCTGGGCCAGGATCAGCGCGTCGTCGCCCAGCCGCAGGGCATAGTCGGCGAGGGCGGACCGCGTGATCACAGGTGCTGCACCTCGCTCGGGATGTCGTAGAAAGTCGGGTGCCGGTAGACCTTGTCGGCGGCGGGATCGAAGAAGGGGTCTTTCTCGTCTGGTGAGCTGGCGGCAATCGCAGCCGACGGCACCACCCAGATCGACACGCCTTCCTGCCGCCGGGTGTAGACGTCGCGGGCGTTGCGCAACGCCATCTCCGCGTCCGGCGCGTGCAGGCTCCCGACATGGGCGTGCGAAAGGCCGCGCCGGACGCGGACGAAGACCTCCCACATCGGCCAGTCGCGGCTCATGCCACTGCCTCCGCTGCCGCTGCCGCCTGGCAGGCCGGCCCGCCATGGCCGCGCTGCTGCTTGGCCGCGTACGCCAGCGCCGCCTCGCGAACCCAGCTGCCATCGGCGTGGGCCCGGACGCGATGCTCCATCCGCTGCCGGTTGCACGGCCCGTCCCCGTTGACCACCCGCCGGAACTCGGCCCAGTCGATGGCCCCGAAGTCGTAGTGGCCGCGGGCCTCGTTCCACCGCAGCGCGGGATCCGGCAGGGTGAGGCCGAGCACGTCGGCCTGCGGCACGGTCATGTCGATGAACTTCTGCCGGAGCTCGTCGTTGGAGTGCCGCTTGATCCGCCACGCCATCGACTGGGCCGAGTGCGCGGACTCGCCGTCCGGCGGCCCGAACATCATCAGCGACGGCCACCACCAGCGATCGACCGCGTCCTGCGCCATCTCCCGCTGCGCGCCGGTGCCGTGCGCGAGCGTGTTCAGGATCTCGAATCCCTGCCGCTGGTGGAACGACTCTTCCTTGCAGATGCGAACCATCGCCCGGGCGTACGGCCCGTACGAGCAGCGGCACAGCGCCACCTGGTTGGTGATCGCGGCGCCATCCACGAGCCAGCCAATCGCGCCGACGTCGGCCCAGGTGAGGCTCGGATAATTGAAGATAGTCGAGTACTTCTGCCGCCCGGCGTGCAGCAGCCTGAGCAGCTCGGCGCGTTCGGTGCCGAGCGTCTCGCAGGCGCTGTACAGGTATAGCCCGTGGCCCGCCTCGTCCTGCACCTTCGCGATCAGGATCGCCTTCCGCCGCAGGCTCGGCGCCCGGGTGATCCAGTTACCTTCCGGCTGCATCCCGATGATCTCGGAGTGCGCGTGCTGCGCGATCTGCCGGACCAGCGTTTTCCGGTAGTCCGCCGGCATCCAGTCACGCGGCTCGATCCGCTGGTCGTCCGCGATCATCTGCTCGAAGCGCCGCTCCGGCCCGTCATCCGCCGCCGTGACCGGCATGGCCGACGTGGCCGGCGCGGCCGGCGTGGCTGTCGTGACCGGTGTGGCTGGAGCAGCAGGCCTGGCCGACGTGGCCGGCGCGCCGTTGACCCGCCGGAGATCTTGCCGGGAATCTGCATGAGCGCGCATCCTGCCTCCAGCACAACCAACCGACCGTTCGGTTTAGCATATGCCCGGCGGGCCGCCTGGTCAACGAGAGCCCAGCGCCGAGGGGGGCGAACCCGCCCCGGGAAGCGGGTCTTTCAACAGTGGTTAACATCTAGCCGGTGTACGCCGGACATTTCCGAACCGCTAATGTTCGCCGGCCCGGGTTGGGCAGCGGCCGGGCCGGACTGGCTACTTGACCGACAGGTAGATGATGCTCGCGGTGCCGAACAGCACGCAGTAGATCGCGAACGGGGTCAGCGTCCGGGTCTGGAAGTACTTCACCAGGAACCGGACGGACAGGTACGCGCCGACCCCGGACAGGATGCTGCCGACCAGGATCGGGCCGTAAATGCCATGCCCCTTCTGGATCAGGTCGTTGTACTTCAGCGCCCCGGCGGCCAGGATGACCGGCGTGGCCAGCAGGAACGCGAACCGCGCGGCGTCCTCGCGGGACAGCCCGCGGAACATGCCGGCCACCATCGTGACGCCATCCCGGCTGATTCCGGCGAGCAATGCGAGAACCTGCGCCGAGCCGATCACTACGGCCTGCAGGTAGCCGGCCGCGGCCAGCCGGTCGTCCGCCTCCATGGCCCGGGATAGCTCAAGCTGGCGCACCGCCCGCTGCCCGGACGCATGCGCGGCGACGCCGTGGTCGGCCTGGCTCTCCGTGCGCTCGCGTTCCGCCGCCAGTGCCTTGTCCGCCTGCAGCGATTTCCTGGTGCGGAACCTCTCCCCGGCGTACAAGATCAGCCCGTTCACCACCAGGAAGATCGCCGCCCTGATCGGCTTGCCGAACAGTATCCGGAACTCGTGCTCGAAAAACAGGCCGACCAGGCCGACCGGGATGGTCGCCAGGATGACCATCCAGGCCATTTTCTGCTCGGGCGTCTCCGCCCGCCGGTCCCGGATTGACGTGAAGAAGCCGCGGATGATCCGGATCCAGTCCTGCCAGAAATAGATCAGCAGGGCGATGGCCGTGGCCACGTGCAGGCCCACGATGAACGCCAGGTACGGGGACTCGGACTTGGCGACGCTCAGGTCGCTGGCCCAGCTGCCGCCGATGAGGGCGGGGATGAGCACGTTGTGGCCGAGGCTGGAAACCGGGAACAGCTCGGTCACGCCCTGGATCAGGCCGACGACCGAGGCCTCCAGGTAAGTCAGATGAGCGGACATGTCAGCCTTTCGCGCGGGTGGATCCTGGCCCTGCGCGCTGTCGCCTTTGCCGGGGTCAGGACCTGCGCGCCGCACTCATCGTATTGACTCCGGCCAGGCCGTGACGCCCGGCCGGCTAATGTCCCGCCGCCGGGCAGCGGCCGCTGGCCGCCCGGTTACTTGCCGGCCCGCTTCGCAATGGTGCAAAATCCTCTCGGCCCAATTCGGTAGTTGGCCAGGTCTTTACCTAAATACACCCAGCTGCCGGGTCCGCCATGCGGCCGCGGCGGGCCCCGGTGCTGTACCACTGCCGCCATGGTCGCTGGAGCAGGCACGCGGTCCCGGTGTACCGCGGCGGCGACAGGCAGCTCGACGGCCTGGCCCGGGCGGCCGGCGCCCAGCCTGCCGCGGCGGAAGGGGCCCGCCAAAGGCACGGCGGTCATCCTCGGCACCGGCCACTAGGGATTAATTTGAAACGGATGGCCCGGTGCCGGTCAGGCACCGGCACCGGACCATCCGTTAAAGATCCTGGTCTATCAGCTCTGCTGGCGTTGCCGGTCAGCCCTTTTTGGGCGGCACCGCCGGGGTGTCGTGCCGCGGCCGGCGGCCGATCTTGTCGCCCAGCCAGACCAGCGGGTCGTACTTGCGGCCGACCACGCGCTCCTTCATCGGGATCAGCGCGTTGTCGGTGATCTTGATGTTCTCCGGGCAGACCTCGGTGCAGCACTTGGTGATGTTGCAGTAGCCCAGGCCGAAGTCGTCCTGCGCGATCTCCCGCCGGTCCGCGGTGTCGGCCGGGTGCATCTCAAGCTCGGCGACCCGCATCAGGAACCGCGGCCCGGCGAACTCCCGCTCGTTCTCCGGGTGATCACGGATCACGTGGCAGGTGTTCTGGCACAGGAAGCACTCGATGCACTTGCGGAACTCCTGCGAGCGGTTCACGTCGACCTGCTGCATCCGGAACTCGCCCAGCCCGGTCGACGGGTCGGGGCTGAACGAGGGGATCTCGCGGGCCTTGACGTAGTTAAACGACACGTCGGTGACCAGGTCCCTGATCACCGGGAACGTGCGCATCGGGGTGAGGGTGATCGCCTCGGCCGGCTCGAAGGTCGACATCCGGGTCATGCAGGCCAGCCGCGGCCTGCCGTTGATCTCCATCGAGCAGGAGCCGCACTTGCCGGCCTTGCAGTTCCAGCGGACCGCCAGGTCGCCGGCCTGGGTTGCCTGCAGCCGGTGCAGCACGTCCAGGATGACCTCGCCCTCGTTGGCCTCGACCTGGTAGTCGGTCAGCTTGCCCTGGCCCGCGTCGCCCCGCCAGATCCGGAGCGTTACCTTGTCGCCCATCAGCTTGCCTCCTCCGCCGCCGGCCCCGGCCCAGCGGGCGTTTCCGCTGGCAGTTCGGGATCGGTGAGGTACTTCTCCAGCTCGGACCGCTCGAACAGACTGAGCAGGTCGGGGCGCATCGGGATCATCGGCTGGCGGCTGATCGTGACCCGGTCGCCGTCCAGCCCGCAGATCAGGTTGATCTTCCGCCACTCCGGCGACATGCCGGGGAAGTCATCGCGGGTGTGCCCGCCGCGGCTTTCCTGCCGCTCCAGCGCGGCCTGCGCCACGCAGTCGGCGATCAGCATGATGTTGCGCATGTCCAGGGCCAGGTGCCAGCCCGGGTTGTAGGCCGCGCCGCCCTCGGCGCTGACCTGCGCGGCGCGGGCCCGCAGTTTCTCCAGCTCGGTCAGCGCCGTCTTGATCTCGTCCTCGCGCCGGATGATGCCGACCAGGCTGCTCATGGTCTGCTGGACCTCGGCGTGCACGGTGTACGGGTTCTCGCCGCCGGTGCGCTGCAGCGGCGCGAGCGCCTCAGTTTGCGCCGCGGCCAGGTCGGCGTCGGCCGCCGTCGGCCGGCTGCCGGCCCTGCTCAGCTCGTCCAGGTACGCCACCGCGCCCATGCCCGCCCGGCGGCCGAAGACCAGCAGGTCGGACAGCGAGTTGCCGCCGAGCCGGTTGGAGCCGTGCATGCCGCCGGATACCTCGCCGGCCGCGAACAGTCCGGGCACGCTGGACGCGGCGGTGTCCGGTTCCACCTCGACGCCGCCCATCACGTAATGCTGGGCCGGGCCGACCTCCATCGGCTCCTTGGTGATGTCCACGTCGGCCAGTTCCTTGAACTGGTGATACATGGACGGCAACTTGCGCAGGATCTCCTCGGCCGGCCGCCGGGAGGCGATGTCCAGGAACACCCCGCCGTGCGGCGAGCCACGCCCGGCCTTGACCTCAGCGTTGATCGACCGGGCCACCTCATCACGGGGCAGCAGCTCGGGCGGGCGGCGGTTATTGGCCTGGTCGGTGTACCAGCGGTCGGCCTCCTCCTCGGTCTCCGCGTACTGGGCCCGGAACACGTCCGGCACGTAGCCGAACATGAACCGCTTGCCCTCGGAGTTGCGCAGCACGCCGCCGTCGCCGCGGACCGACTCGGTGACCAGCAGGCCGGCCACCGACAGCGGCCAGACCATGTGCGTCGGGTGGAACTGGACGAACTCCATGTTCAGCAACCTGGCGCCGGCCAGCAGCGCGAGCGCGTGCCCGTCCCCGGTGTACTCCCAGGAGTTGGAACTGACCTTGAAGGTCTTGCCGATCCCGCCGGTCGCGAGAATGACGGCCGGCGCCTCGAACACCACGAACCGCCCGGTCTCCCGGATGTAGGTGAACGCGCCGGCGATGCGCCCGCCGTCCGTCAGCAGCCGGGTGACGGTGGTCTCGGCGAAAACCTTGATCATGGCCTCCGGGTCGCCCTGCTCGCTGGCGTCCTCCTGCTGCAACGCCACGACCTTCTGCTGCAGGGTGCGGATCATCTCCAGGCCGGTCCGGTCGCCGACGTGCGCCAGTCGCGGATACTCGTGCCCGCCGAAGTTGCGCTGGCTGATCTTGCCGTCCGGGGTGCGGTCGAACACCGCGCCCCAGGCCTCCAGCTCCCAGATCCGGTCCGGCGCCTCCTTGGCGTGCAATTCGGCCATCCGCCAGTTGTTCAGGAACTTGCCGCCGCGCATGGTGTCGCGGAAATGCACCTGCCAGTTGTCATTGGGATTGACGTTGCCCATGGCCGCGGCGGCGCCGCCCTCGGCCATCACCGTGTGCGCCTTGCCGAACAGCGACTTGGAGATGATCGCCGTTTTCTTCCCGGCCAGCCGTGCCTCGATCGCGGCCCGCAGTCCTGAGCCGCCGGCGCCGATTACCACGACGTCGTATCCGAGCCGCTCGATGTCAGTCATCGTCTGCCTGTCTCTGCCTGTCTCTGCCTGTCTCAGTTGAAGAACCGGAAGTCGCTGATGGCCCCGCTGGCCACCAGCAGGATGTAGAGGTCGGTCAGCATCAGTGTGCCCAGCGTGGTCCACGCCAGCTGCATGTGCCGCGCGTTGAGCTTGGAGACCTGGGTCCAGATCCAGTATCGGGCCGGATGCTTCGAGAAGTGCTTGAGCCGGCCGCCGATGATGTGCCTGCACGAATGGCAGGACAGCGTGTATGCCCACAGCAGCACCACGTTGATGCCCATGATCAGGGTGCCGAGGCCGAACCCGAAGCTGCCGTCCGGGCCGCGGAATGCCTGCACCAGATCCCAGGTGTTCAGTATCGAGACCAGGATCACCAGGTAGAAGAAGTAACGGTGCAGGTTCTGCATGATCAGCGGGATCCGGGTCTCGCCCGAGTAGCTGGCGTGCGGCTCACGCACCGCGCACGCGGCCGGCGCGCGCCAGAACGCCCGGTAGTACGCCTTGCGGTAGTAGTAACAGGTGAGCCGGAAACCGAGCACAAATGGCAAGGACACGACCGCATAGGGAATGATCGACGGAACGTCGCCGAACCACTGTCCCAGGCTGCTCGACCCCGGGGCGCACGCGCCGCTGACGCAGGGCGAGTAGAACGGCGTCAGGTAGTGGTACCGCGGTACCCAGTACCAGCGGCCGAGGAATACGTGCACCGTGGCGTACGCCACCCAGATGACCAGCAGCACGGCCGTGATCGCCGGTTCGCGCTGCCAGGAATCCTTGCGAAGCGTGCGTTCGCTGATCTGCGCCCTGGTATTGGCTGGTGCGTCCGTTGCCTGCGTCATTGCCGACGTCTCCGCCCTGAACTGTCCTGGGTTGGCCCGCGGCCGGGATGCGCTGCCTGGCTCCCGGATCTCCCCGGATACGGTGCCTGGGCACGGCGCGAGGCCGCGGTGCCGTGTGAACCCTATTCCCCAAGGAATATCATCGCGACGGCGCGGTAGGCGCTAGCGAGGGTGTGACACTCACTACACCTAGCGCCTGGCGGAGGAAATCGACCTGCAGCAGCAGCAGGTTCTCCGCCACCTCCTCCTGGGTAGCCAGGTGCGTCACCCCGGACAGCGGCAGCAAGCTGTGCGGCCGGCCGGCCGCAAGCAGGGCCGAGGAGAGCCGGAGCGAATGCGCCACCATGACGTTGTCGTCCGCCAGCCCGTGGATGATGAGCAGCGGCCGGGACAGCCGGTGCGCGTCGGCCAGCAGCGAACTGGCGTCGTAGCTCGCCGCGCTGTCATCGGGATGACCGAGGTAGCGCTCGGTGTAATGGGTGTCGTACAGCCGCCAGTCGGTGACCGGAGCGCCCGCCACCGCGGCGTGGAACACGTCCGGGCGGCGCAGCACGGCTAGCGCGGACAGGTAGCCGCCGAACGACCACCCCCGCATCGCCACCCGGCCCAGATCCAGGTCGGCGCACCGGGCCGCGGCGGCCTGCACCGCCTCGACCTGGTCGGCCAGCGGCGGCCCGGCCAGGTCGCCGGCCACCGCCCGGTCCCAGGCCGGGCCGCGGCCGGGGGTGCCCCGGCCGTCCGCAACCACCACGGCGAAGCCCTGCTCGGCAAACCACTGCGAGGTCAGGAAGGCGTCCCGGCTGGCCACTACCCGCTGCATGTGCGGCCCGCCGTAGGGATCCATCAGCACGGGCAGCCTCGCCGCGCCGGGCTGGTACCAGGACGGCAGCAGCAGCGCCGTCCTGATGCCGCGCGGCCCGGCCGCGAATATGTCCGGCTCCGGGGCCGGGAGCAGCGGTTCCTCGGCCAGTGAGGTAATCCTGGCCACCTGGATGTCCCGCTGGACCCGGGCGTCGTGCCGGGCCGGGGCGTCGTCGTGCCGGGCCGGGGCGTCGTGGCCGGCCGGGGCGTCGCCTGCCCCGGAAGCCACTGGCCGCGCCCGGGTGGCGCGCAGCACGTGGATGCTGGCCCCGTCCTGGCCGGGGGACCGGCGCACCGCTACCGTGGTGCGGCCGGCCCGCAGGCCGGAATGCACGCCGGGCCCGTCATCGCCGACCGCCAGCCTGGCCAGCCCGTCCGGTCCGTAGGCCCATAGCCCGGTCTCGGTCGGCTCGTCCGCGGTGGCGGCGAACAGGATCGTGTCACCGTCCACGCTCAGCACTTCCCTGACGCCGAGCCAGTCCGGCGTCACCGGCACGGCGCGGCCCGCCGCCAGGCCCTCGGCCGTGCCGACGACCAGCCGGCGCGCGCCGCCGGCGTCGGCCGTCCAGACGATCAGGCCACCAGCCGGCCCGTCCGCCGCGGCCATCCTGGCTGGGACGCCGGGGACAATATCTACCCAGTGCGGGTCGGTGTCCGCCCGCAGCAGGGTCGTCTCGCCGGACTGCCGGTCAACCGCGAGCAGCCGCATCTCGCGCTGATCACGGGCCTGCACCACGATCAGCGGGGGTTCCGTGCCCGGGCCGGGGGCCGCCCAGCACGCCGTGACCAGGTAGGGGAACGCGGCGCTGTCCCAGCTGACCGGCGTGCGCTGGCCGTCCAGCCCGGCCAGCACGAGCGAGACGACGGCGTTCGGGGTCCCGGCAGCCGGGTACCGCACCTCGGCCGGCTGCTGGCCCGGATTGGCCGGATCGGCGATGTACAGCCGCTGCACCGGGCCCTCGTCGACCCGCGCGACCAGCAGGCCAGCCGAGTCCGGGGCCCACCAGTAGCCGCGCGCGCGCCCCATCTCCTCGGCGGCGGCATACTCAGCGAGCCCGAACGTGACCCCGGCATCGTCGGCGTCAGGGGCGGCGATGGCGCGGTCTTCGCCGCTGTCCAGGCTGATGACCCGCAGGGCGCCCGCGCAGGCATAGGCGACGAACCGCCCGGCCGGATCGGGCCTGGGATCCGCCGCCGGGGTCAGCACCGGGATTTCCCGGACGGCGGCCGCGCGGCCGCCGGCCGGGGCGGCGGCAACTCCGCCGTCGGCGGCGGGGCCGGGAGCGGCGGCGGCGCCGTCGCCCGCATGGCCGTCGCCCTCCCCGGCATGGCCGCCGCCGGCCCGGGCGTGGCCGTCGCCGTCCCGGGCATGGCCGCCCCCGGCCCCGGCATGGCCGCCGCCGTCTCCGGCGTGGCCGTCGCCGTCCCGGGCGTGGCCGTCGCCGTCCCGGGCGTGGCCGTCGCCGGCCGGGGCGTGGCCGCCACCGTCCCCGGCGGGCACGTCCAGGTCGGCCACATACACCCGCCCGGACAAGCCGAACACAGCCAGCCGGACGTCGTCGTCACAGCCGAAGGCCACGATGCCGCCCGCCTGCTCGCGTGACCGCTCCCGGCGTGCCTTCTCCGCCGGGTCCAGCTCACTGCCATCGGAGCCGGGATCGCCAAGGTCGGCCGGGTCAGCGATCAGGTGCTCTCGCCCGGTCGTGACGTCCAGCAGCCAGAGGCAGGTAACCGGATCCGACCCCCCCTTGGACCGCAGGAAGGCGATCCGGTGCCCGTCCGGCGAGATCTCGAAGGATCGCGGGGCGCCCAGCGAGAACCGCCGGGTCCTGGCGTACTGGCGCGGGAAGGTATCCGTCATGGACGTAAATCTTGCCAGCCGGCCGTCGCGGCGGCATCCGTCCTGGCCGGCCATCGCGGCGGCCGTCCTGGCCGGCCGTCGCGGCGGCGGCCGTCACGGCGCCGGCGGTCAGCTCACCGGGCCGTCGCTAAGCTCGCCGGTATGCGCGCAACCGACGACGGCCGCAGGCTCCTCCTTGTCCATGCTCATCCGGATGACGAGTCGATCGGCACCGGCGCCACGATGGCGAAGTACGCGGCCGAGGGCGCTGGCGTCACTCTGGTTACCTGCACCCTGGGGGAGCTTGGCGAGATTATCCCGCCCGAGTTCGCGCACCTGGCCGCCGACGCCGATGGCGGGCTCGGTGAGCACCGGATCGGCGAGCTGGCCGCAGCCTGCTCCGCGCTCGGGGTGACCGACCACCGGTTTCTCGGCGGCGCGGGCCGATGGCACGATTCCGGGATGATGGGCACCCCGTCCAACGACTGGGACGGCAGTTTCTGGCGGGCGGACGTGGACGAGGCGGCGGCCGAGCTGCTCGCCGTGGTCCGCGAAGTGCGCCCGCAGGTAATGATCAGCTACGACGCCAACGGCTTCTACGGGCATCCCGATCACATCCAGGCGCACCGGGTGGCGCGCCGGGCCTTCGCGCTCGCCGACGGCCTGGTCAGCAAGTTCTACGCGACCGCGGTGCCGAAGTCCGTGCTGGCCCAGGCGGTCGAGCTGATGCGCGGCAGGCAGGCCGGCCAGTCGGCCGGCGGCACTGACTTCAGCCAGGTCGAGTCGGCGGACGACTTCCCGTTCGGCGCGCCGGATGACGAGGTGACCACGGACATCGAGGCCGCTAAGTACCTGGACGCCAAGGTTGCCGCGATGCGCGCGCACGCCACCCAGATCGCCGTCGACAGCCCGTTCTTCGCGTTGTCCGACAACGTGGGCCAGCGGGCGTTCGGCCGCGAGTACTACACCCTGCTGGCCGGCCAGCGCGGGCCGGGGCACGGGCCGCACGGCTGGGAGGACGATCTTTTCGCCGGAATTGGCTAGCCTTCAGTCCGTGCGGAACGCGACGCCGGGCGGCGGGGGAGCGCTGGTCACCGGCGGCTGTTACGCGATGCTGTTCGTGCTCGGCGCGCTCGAAGGGGTCATCGGCTGTTTTTTCTATGCCGGTACCGTCGGCCCGGTCCCGGCCGCCCCGCTTGCCTTCGCCGCGGCGATTCTCGTGACGACCGTCCTGGCCGCCTGGGGAATGCAGACGCCGACCGGGGGACTTATGCCCGCTGTGGGGTGGTTCGCGGCATCGTTCGTGCTTGCCATGGCCACGCCAGGAGGAAGCGTCGTGATCACGAATACCGCTGCGGGCAAGTGGTACCTCTACGGCGGCGCGGCTTGCGCCGCGACCGGCGTCGTGGTGGCCTTCACCATG
Organism: uncultured Actinomycetes bacterium; assembly: GCA_963786975.1. GTDB lineage: Bacteria > Actinomycetota > Actinomycetes > Streptosporangiales > Streptosporangiaceae > Palsa-506. Next base: position 462,848 of record CAWBBE010000005.1, read on the forward strand.
CTGGCGCGGTCCCGGCCGTACCGAGCTGGCCGGTGACAGCTCCGGACCCCGGCGCGTTCCGCCGGGCCGCCGGACGGTTTCCCACCGGCGTCGCGGTGGCGGGCACCAGACTGCACGGGACCGGGCACGCGATGACGGTGAGCGCGTTCTCCTCGGTCTCGCTGGACCCGCTGCTCGTGCTGTTCTGCGCGGAGAAGATCGCCCGCTTTCACGACGCGGTGGTTGAGGCCGGAATCTGGTCGGTCTCCGTTCTCGACGAGAACTCGGAGAAAACTGCCCGCTGGCTGGCCACCCGCGGCCGCCCGCTGGACGGCCAGCTGGACATGATCGCGCACCATCCGGGCCCGGTAACCGGCGCGCCGATCCTGGACGCCGCGCTGGCGGCGATCGAGTGCCGGACGACGGCCGTGCACGATGGCGGCGACCACAGCATCGTCGTCGGTCAGGTAGTCGGCGTGACCGAGCCGAAGGACGGCGGCCCGCTGGTTTACTTCAGCGGCGGCTATCGCCGGCTTGCCCCGGGTTAGGCCCGCGCCGGCGGCCAGCAGGCCCGGGCTGATGCCTGGGTGCGGGGGCCTGGCCGGCCCGTCAGCGGACGATCTCCTCGACGCGGTCGATGGCCCAGTCGAGATCAGGCTCGCTGATCATCAGCGGCGGGGCCAGCCGGATCGAGGTGCCGTGGGTGTCCTTGACCAGCACGCCGAGCGCGGCCAGCCGCTCACTGGCCTCGCGGCCGGACAGGCCGCCGAACTCGACGCCCGCCCACAGGCCGCGCCCCCTTACCTCCCGGACCACGTCCCGCGGCAGGCCGGAGAGCCGGCCGTGCAGGTGCGCGCCGAGCTTGGCCGACCGCTCCTGGAACTCGCCGGTCGACAGCATCGCGATGACCTCGCGGGCCACCGCGCAGCCGAGCGGGTTGCCGCCGAACGTGGAGCCGTGCTGGCCCGGCTTGAACACCCCGAGGACATCGCTGGACGACACCACGGCGGAGACCGGCACGATGCCGCCGCCGAGCGCCTTGCCGAGCACGTACATGTCCGGCACGACGTCCTCGTGCTCGCAGGCGAAGGTCGCCCCGGTGCGGCCCAGGCCAGACTGGATCTCGTCGGCGATCATCAGCGCACCGTGCGCGGAACAGAGCTCGCGCAGGCCGGCCAGGAAGCCGGGCGGTGGCAGCAGTACTCCGGCCTCCCCCTGGATCGGCTCGACCAGCACGGCTACCACGCGGTCATCCATGACCTCGGCCAGCGCCTCGATGTCACCGTACGGCACTACCCGGAAGCCGGGCGTGAACGGGCCATAAGAGCCCCGGGCGTCCGCATCGGTGGAGAAGCTGATGATCGTCGTGGTCCGGCCGTGGAAGTTGCCATCGAAGGCCACGATGACCGCCTCGTTGGCGGGCACGCCCTTGACCTCGTATCCCCACTTGCGCGCAGTCTTGATCGCCGTTTCCACCGCCTCGGCGCCGGTGTTCATCGGCAGCACCATGTCCATCCCGGCCAGCGCCGCGAGCTCGGCGCAGAACGGGCCGAACTGGTCATTCTCGAATGCCCTGCTGACCAGCGTTACCCGGCCAAGCTGGCGCTGCGCGGCCGCCACCAGCCGCGGGTGCCGGTGGCCGAAGTTAAGCGCCGAGTAGGCGGCCAGCATGTCCAGGTAGCGCCGGCCAGCCACGTCGGTGACCCAGGCGCCCTCGGCCTCGGCGATCATCACGGGCAGCGGATTATAGTTGTGCGCGCCGTGCAACTCCGCCTGCGCCCGCAGTTCCTGCGCCGTGCGCGCGCCGCCGTCGTGTTCATTACTGCCCGTCATGGCCTGCCCCCTCATGATCGAAGCTCGAGTGTGCAGCACTTCGGGCCGCCGCCCGCCTTGCGGAACTCTGACATGTCTACCGGCACCGGCTCGAAGCCGCGAGCGGCCAGCTGCGCGGCCAGGCCGGCCGACTGCGCGGGCAGCACCACGTGCCGGCCGTCGCTGACCGCGTTCAGGCCAAGCAACTCGGCATCCTCGTCTTTCGCCTCGATGAGCTCGGCAAACAGCGAGGCCAGCGCCGCCCGCCCCGCGTCGTCGAATGCCGCGGGATAGTAGGCGGCCGTGTCGGCATCGAGCACGCAGAGCGCCGTGTCGAGGTGGTAGAACCGCGCGTCGACTAGGCGGACGCTGACCACGCGCAGGCCGAACAGCTCGGCAAGCTCGGCCGCGACGGCCACGTCACTACGGAACCCGTACCCGGCGATGACGCAGTTCCCGGAGAGGGCGATGTCACCCTCGCCCTCGTTGACGCAGCGCGGCGGGACCACGACCGGGTAGCCGCGGCGCCTGAACCAGCTGAGGTAGGCGGCGCTTTCCGGCGCCCGCTGCGGGTGCCGGAAGCGTGCCCCGAGTACCTTGCCGCCGATCACGGCGGCGCCGTTGGCGGCGAAGACCATGTCCGGCAGGCCGGGCTCCGGGCCGATCGTGTGCACGGCGTGGCCGAGGCTTGCATAGGTATCGCGCAGGCGGCGCCATTGGGCCATCGCCAGGCCCGCGTCCACGGGGACGGCAGGGTTCATCCACGGGTTAATCGCGTAATTAACGGTGAAGTGCTCAGGCGGGCACATCAGGTAGCTTCTGGCGCGCGCCGTCCGGCCGCGCACGGCGCCCTCCGTATGGCTCATTCGGCTCCCGTCAGCTGATGATCAGCAACAGTTCCAGCGTATGAGCCGGTTAGCGCGACGGGCCAGTGCAGCACTGCGGGTAGGCGGCGATCTGTTGCGTAATCCGGGACAATATGTGCAAGCTGTTGCGTCATCACGCCCGATGAGCCGGGCACCTTCCACGGCCAGCCGGCCACCCGCCGCCGGGTGGCCCGCGCTGGCCGCTCGCCGGCCGCGTTCGCCGGCCGCACTGACCGTCCATTCCTGGCCGCCCGCGGTGTCGGCCACGGTGACGCCGATGGCGGAAAGCTCGTCCCGCAGCCGGTCGGCGGCCGGGAAGTCCCTGGCCTCCCGCGCGGCCTGCCTGGCCCGGAGCTTCTCGGCCGCGCCGGGCGGCAGCGGCCGCGGCCGGGCGGGCCTGCCGATATCCCTGGCCAGGTCCAGGCCGAGCAACTGGTCGACGTAGGCGAACGTCTCGAACTTCGACCCCGGCGGGATCTCGACGTCCTTCTCCAGGCCGCGCAGCGCGCGCAGGGCGGCCGGGGTGTCCAGGTCGTCGTCGAAGGCGCCGGTGATGTCACCGGTGTACTGGGCGCACATCGGCTTGCTCGGCGAGCGGGCCCAGTCCGCCACCCGGTCCCGCCATCTGCGCAGGGTCCTGTCCGCAGCCAGCAGCGTGTCCCAGGTCAGGTTCAGCTGCTGACGGTACCGGTGCTCGAGCAGGGCCAGCCGGAGCGCCAGCGGATCGAGCCCGCGGCCGGTGATATCGCTGAGCAGCACCACGTTTCCGGTCGACTTGGCCATCTTCCGGCCCTCGAACAGCAGGTGCTCGCCGTGCGCCCAGTGCCGCACCACCTCGTGCCCGGTCACCGAATCGGACTGGGCACGCTCATCCTCGTGATGCGGGAACCGCAGGTCGATGCCGCCGGTGTGCACGTCGATCTGGTCGCCGAGGTAGTGCAGCGACATGGCCGAGCACTCGGTGTGCCAGCCGGGGAAGCCGGTCCCCCAGGGCGCGGGCCAGGTCAGCTCCCGGCCGGCCGGCGCGGCCTTCCACAGCGCCCAGTCCGCGTGGAACCGCTTCTGCTCGTCCGCCCCGCCGCCGGAGCGGTGCCCCGGCCGCAGGTCACCGAGCCGGTTGCCGGACAGCTCGCCATATCCGCGGAACGAGCGCGCGTCGAAGTACACCGACCCGTCCGGGGTCGGGTAGGCGTGCCCGGTCCCGATCAGCTTCGCGATCATGTCGATCATCAGCCCGATCGACTCGGATGCGCGCGGCCAGTGGTCGGGCGGGCGGAGGTTCAGCGCGGAGCAGTCGGCGCGGAACGTCTGCTCGTGCCGCCGGGCTAGCTGGAGCACGGCCGTGCCCTCGGCGCGTGCCTGCGCCAGCATCTTGTCCTCGCCCGCCGGGTCAGGCTCGGCGTCGCCGGCCAGATGGCCCACGTCGGTGATGTTCTGGCAGACGACCGTGGTCAGCCGGTGCCGCTCCGCATTTCGCCTGATCAGGTCCGACAGCAGGTAGGAACGCAGGTTCCCGACGTGCGCGGCCCGGTAGACGGTTGGCCCGCAGGTGTACATCCGGAACTCGCCGCGGCGGGCCGCCGTGACCGGCAGAAGCTGCCTGGCCCGGGTGTCATACAGCCGGAACATGCGGTCACGCTGGCCCGGCTAGCTCAGCCAGCCGCGAGACCGCGGCGTCGACCCGCTCGTCGGTGGCGGTCAGCGCGACCCGGACATGCCGCTGGCCGGCCTGGCCATAGAACTCGCCGGGCGCGACCAGGATCCCGGCTCCGGCGAGCAGCCGCACAGATCCCCAGCAGTCATGCGCCGGATGCGCTGCCCACAGGTAGAGCCCGGCCTCGGAATGGGTAACTGCCCACCCGGCCGCCTCCAGCGCCGGCCTGAGCCTGGCCCGGCGCGCGGCGTACCTGGCCCGCTGGGCTTCGGCGTGCTCGTCGTCGCCGAGTGCCGCCGCCATGGCCGCCTGGACCGGGGCCGGCAGCAGCAGCCCGGCGTGCTTGCGGATCTCCAGCAGGTCCCGGACGAGCGCGGGATCGCCGGTGACGAAGCCCGCCCGGTAACCGGCCATGTTGGAACGCTTGGACATCGAGTGCACGGCCAGCAGCCCCTGGTGCGAACCGTCGCAGGCGTCCGGGTGCAGGACCGACACGGGCGTCGCGTCCCAGCCGAACCCGAGGTAGCACTCGTCTGATGCGACCACCGTGCCCCGCTGCCTGGCCCAGCTCGCGACCTTGCGCAGGTGCTCAGCGGGCAGCACCTGCCCGGTCGGGTTGGACGGGGAGTTCAGCCAGGCCAGCGCCGCGCGTTCGGGGCCGAGCTCGAGCGTGCCCGCAGCCGCCAGCGGCCGCGCGGCGGCCAGCAGGGCGCCGACATGGTAGGTCGGATAGGCCAGCCGCGGATACGTCACCACGTCGCCGGGTCCGCAGCCGAGCATCGCCGGCAGCGCGGAGATCAGCTCCTTGGTGCCGATCACCGGCAGCACCGCATCCGGATCCACGGTCACGCCGTGGCAGCGGGCCAGCCAGGCCGCGGCTGCCTCGCGCAGCGCCGGGGTCCCGGCGGCGGCCGGGTAACCGGGCGAATCCGACGCCGCGGCCAGCGCGTCCTGCACCACGCCGGGAACGGGATCCACCGGGGTGCCGACGGACAGGTCGACCAGGCCGCCGCGATGCGCGGCGGCCTTCGCCTTGGCCGGCTCAAGCGCTTCCCAGGGAAACTGGGGCAGGCGCGCAGCGAGCGTCAGGACTCGACCTCCTGCGGAGGCAGCGCGGCGACCAGCGGGTGATCCTTGTGGATCTTGCCGGTCTTGGCGGCGCCGCCAGGGGAGCCGAGATCCTCGAAGAACTCGACGTTCGCCTTGTAGTAGTCCTTCCACTGGTCCGGCACGTCGTCCTCGTAGAAGATCGCCTCTACCGGGCAGACCGGCTCGCAGGCGCCGCAGTCGACGCACTCGTCCGGATGGATATAGAGCATCCGCTCGCCCTCGTAGATGCAGTCGACGGGGCATTCCTCGATGCAGCTCTTGTCGAGCAAGTCGACGCAAGGAAGCGCGATGATGTAGGTCACGTCGGAACTCCTCCTCAGTCCACGCGCTGGCAGGCCCGCGAGGGCTGGCCGGGCCTCAGTCTCGAGGCCACAGCCAAGTATCTCAATGCCCTGCTAGTACGTGCGCCATCGGTCCGGTCCCCGCGCGATGGCAGGCTATCAGCCAACCCGGACGCTTCCGGCCGGTGTCGTAGAAGAGTCCCGGGTCCAGCCTTTGCTGCCGCTGGCGGTACGCCATTCGTAGCGGCCGTACCGCACATCACGGATCCGGTAGCGCGCGGCATGCGATACCAGCCAGCTGGCTACCGACCAGCCCTCGGCGGCCCGCGGCACGGCCACCGTCACCGCGGGATCCCCGGACGCCCGCATCGGCAGCGGCCCGAACGCCCGGGTCAGGCCCTGGCCGGCGGCGGCGAGCCTGGCCGGTCCGGTGGCCTTCCCGCCGTACCAGCACCAGACCGACCGCGGGTCGCGCCCGGTGAACCCCTGGGCGAGGCTGGCTGCCATCTGCTGGTACTGGATGTACGCGGAGCCGTCGGCGCTGCGCTGAACGGCCTGCGCCGCCTTGTAGACCGGGATATGCCGGTAATGCGGCACCCGGGCGAGCGCCTGGAAGAACTTCGTCGTCGCGTAGACCGGATCCTCCAGCTGGCGGGGGCTGCCCCAGCCTTCGGACGGCCGCTGCTGGAACACCCCGACCGAGTCCCGGTCGCCGAACTCGAGGTTCTGCAGCTTCGACTCCTGCAGGGCCGCGGCATACGCGACGGTGACCGCGTGCGCTGGCAGGGCGTGCTGCCGGGCCACGCCGGCGATGGTGGCCGCGATGCCGGCCTGACCGGGATCCAGCTTGAGCACTTCGCTATGCGTCCTTACCTCGCAGCCGCTGCCTGGCGCGAGCAGCGGCTCGACGTGCCGGAACGCGAAGTAGGCGGCGCCGCCGAGCAGGACGATGACGGCAAGGGCGATACCGGCAGATCGGCCGCGCCTGCTACTTGTTCCCGGCACAACAACAGAACGTACCCGCTGGGCGGCAGCGGCTAGGCTCGCTCGCCATGAACGCCGCACCCAGCCCGCCGGCCGCCGCGGCAGTGCCGCCGCCGGCATCGACACTGCCCGCCACGATCGACGAGCTCTGGCAGCACCGCAGCGAGCTCGGCCCGCAGGACGCCCGAGCCCGCTCGGACGTGATCGCCGCAGTCGACTCGATCGACGCCGGACACGCGCGGGTGGCCTGGGTAGACCCGGAGTCCGGCCAGATCGTGGTGGATGAGCGGGCCCGGCGGGCGATCCTGCTGGCCTTCCGGCTGCTGCCGATGGTCGCCTCGCAGGTCGGCGATTTCCGCTACCACGACAGGGTGCCGCTCACCAGCCACCTGGACGGGGTGCGGGCGGTGGCAGGCTCGATCGTCCGCTGGGGCGCGTACGTCGCGCCCGGCGCGGTGCTGATGCCCTCTTTCGTCAACATCGGCGCCTACGTCGACACCGGCACCATGGTCGATACCTGGGCAACCGTCGGCTCATGCGCGCAGATCGGCAAGAACGTGCACCTTTCCGGCGGCGTCGGCATCGGCGGCGTGCTGGAGCCGGCCGGCGCGGTTCCGGTGGTGGTCGAGGACGACGCGTTCATCGGGTCAAGGTGCATGGTCGTGGAGGGCGCCAGGGTCCGCACCGGCGCCGTGCTCGGCAGCGGCACGATCCTGACCAGGAGCGCGCACGTGATCGACGTCGAAACCGGTGCGGAACTGCCTCGCGGCGAGGTGCCGGCCTGGTCGGTCTGCGTTGGCGGCACCAGGAACCGGGAGTTCCCCGGCGGGGAGTTCGGCATGCCCTGCGTGCTGGTGCTCAAGCGTCTGCCGGCCGGCAGCGCGCACGACAAGGCGGCGCTGAACGACATCCTCCGCGATCACGGCATGAATGCCTGAGCTGACTGCCGGGCGGCGGCTGACCGGCTGATCTCAGCACAAGCGCAGCCCCGGTCCGGGAACAGTCCAGGTTCGGGGCCAGCGCGGGTGCTCCGGGCGGTTCCGGGCGCACGGCTGGTTCCGGGTGCGGGTGGTCCCGGTGGGCGGGTGGTTCCGGGTGTGGGTGTTCCGGGTGCTCGGGTGGTTCCGGGTGCCCGGGTGCCCGGGTGCCCGGGTGCCCGGGTGCCCGGGTGGTCCGGGTGGGCGGGTGGTTCCGGGTGCGCGGGGTGCTCGGGTGGTTGAGGGTGCGCGGGTAGTTTCGGCGCGCCGGTCATTCCCCGCCGGGTGGCGATAGTCGCTAGAATCGCGGGCTGGCAAGAACCGCCAGCAGGTGACCGGTCTGGGTCCTGGCGGCCCATGGACGTATCCGGCATCGAGATGTATCTTGTCGCCATGGATCAGCTCGCCCGGGACGACATCACTGCCGCGGCGGCAGCGCACCGCGAACTAGGCCGCGACTACGACGGCGCGGTCGCCGAGAACCTGATTGAGCGGATCGGCGACGAGATCGACAAGCGAGTGGACGCCAGGCTCGGCCCGCGCGGCGGCCATCCGGCAAGGCGCGACAAAGACGGCAGGCCAGCCGCCACATCCGGCCCCGGCGTTGCCGGGATCATCCTTGCGCTCGGGTCGATGGGGATCGGCCTTGGCGCGGCCGGTGCGGTGCTGGCGGAGGATAAATCAGGCGCCGGGCTGGTCGCCTTGATCTGGCTCGTCATCGCCGTCATCAACGTCGCCTACGCCCGGCGCCGCTAGCATGCGGCCGCGCTGACCGCCAGCCGCGCTGATACCGGCGGCGTCCGCACCTGCTGCGCTGAACCGGAGGCGTCGGCACCCTGCTGCGCTGGCATCCCTGGAGCAGTCATCTGGTGCAGTCAGCTGGCCCCGTCATCTCCGGCGCTGACTCCGGCGGCGCGTCGCTCACCCGCCGGGCCTGCTGCACACCCGCCGGGGGGCCCGCCGCACCTGCGCTCGCGCCGCTACCTTTGGGATCATGAGTGCGCAATCCGAGCCGCGACGCTATATCCGCCGCCAGGGCCCGGCCACGCTGCGAGGCAAGGCTATCCCCAAGACCACTACTGACCAGCGCCTGCTGGACCGGCGCGGCCCGAGTGACTGGGTGCACACCGATCCGTGGCGGGTGCTGCGGATCCAGGCGGAGTTCGTGGAGGGCTTCGGGCTGCTCGCCGAGCTCGGGCCGGCGGTCTCGGTGTTTGGCTCGGCTCGGACCGCTCGCGGAACGGCTGAGTATGCCCGGGCGCAGGAGATCGGAGCGGGACTAGCCTCCGCTGGCTACGCAGTGATCACCGGGGGCGGCCCCGGGATAATGGAGGCCGCTAACAGCGGAGCCGTCAGCGCCAACGGCGTATCGGTCGGACTCGGCATCGAGCTCCCGGTCGAGCAGGGCCTGAACGAGTACGTCGAGATCGGCCTGGAGTTCCGGTACTTCTTCGTGCGCAAGACCGTCTTCATCAAGTACTCGCAGGCATTCGTGGTGCTGCCGGGCGGGTTCGGGACCCTGGACGAGCTGTTCGAGGCGCTCACCCTGGTGCAGACCGGGAAAATCACCAAGTTCCCGATCGTGCTTGTCGGCAGCGATCACTGGTCTGGCCTGCTGTCCTGGATCAACGAGACGCTGCTCGCGAGCAGCAAGATTTCCGCAGCCGACCCTCAGTTGCTGCGGGTCGCCGATGACCCTGCGGAGGTCATCCAGATCATTCTGGATGCGCATAGTTCCGGGGTAGTTCCCGACCTCGCCTGACGCGTCGCCCTGAGGCGCGCCGTCCGCGCCGTGCTGCGGACGGTGCGCGGCAAGGTGCGGCACCGAGCATGGTGCGGCCGCGCTGAGCATGGTGCGGCGTGCTGAGCATGGTGACAGTAGCCCCCATAATCACAATTCACCGGTTGACGAATATTACCGGTTAAGAATTGTCCGGTCAGCGCCGGACATTTCTTAACCACTAAGGATGGGTGGCGATGGCCAGGCAGCTGAGGTTCGGGGGCGGCGACGGGCCGGCTGACCAGATTCGCGGCAACGCCGCTTGCCGGACGGGTCAGCCGAGGCCCCGCACCGTCCGAGCAGGCGGCCGGACGCCGCGGATGGATTCCGCCATGTCGAGCCCGCGCCGCACCTGCAGCGGATGCCAGGTCCGCACAACGGTGGCACCCAGCCAGCCGCAGATCGCCGCGAGGGCAAGCAGGCCGGCGTCTGTCCCGGACTCGTCCCGCAGGTCGACGAGAGTGGCATAGCCGGCTGCTCGTACGCCCGCGATGCTGGCAGGCTCGGCTTCGACGAGCAGCCGGCTGGCTGGCAGTCCGGCGCGGCCGGCCGCTGTCAGTCCGGCGCAGGCCAGCACCGCCCCACTGCGCAACGCCAGCGCCGGATCGCGCGTAATGTCCGCCTGCTCGGCGTCCGCGCAGATGCCGATGCCGGGATGGCTGGCCCGGAATGCCGCGATCGCGGCCGGTTCGAAGGACCCGGATTCGACGAGTGCCGCGCCTGCCTCGACGGCTGCGGCCGCCTCGGCCAGACTGTGAACCACCGCAAGCAGGGAGGTTCTCTCAGCTGGCAGCCGGTCTAGTGCTCCCGCCATGGCCCAGAGCATGGCACGATTCCCTTTGTGCCAGTGGTGCTGATCGTCGTGGCCGCCGCGATAGTCGTGGGCGTGGTCGTTGTCGCGCTTGGCCGCGGCGGTGAGCTGGCCAAATCCACCGCAGATTTCGTTCCCTTTGAAAGCGGTGATATCACCGCGACTGATGTGGCGCTGCTCAGGCCGCCCCCATCGTTGTACGGGTATCAGATGCCGGCCACGGATCAGGCCCTCAGCCAGATCGCGCAGGCAATGACGGAGCGAGATGTAGAGATCGCGACCCTACGGCGGCAGCTAGCGGACCTGCGGGCGGTCATCGATGCAGACGCCAGACCGGACGCGCAGGCACCGGCGGATTATGGAGTTCCCGGCGTGACCGGAGTTCCCGGTGAGCCTGGGTTTCCTGGTTCGCCGGGCGATTCTGCTGAGACTGGGTTTACTGGTTCGTCCGGGGATCCTGGCGCGGCCGGGCTTCCCGGTGAGCCTGGGTTTCCTGGTTCGCCGGGCGATTCTGCTGAGACTGGGTTTACTGGTTCGTCCGGGGATCCTGGCGCGGCCGGGCTTCCCGGTGAGCCTGGGTTTCCTGCCTCGCCTGGCAGTTTTGCTGAGACTGGGTTTGCCGGTACGGCCGGAGTTTCCGGTATGACCGGAGTACCCGGCACAAGCGGGGCTCCGGGTGCTGCGGCCATGATTCTCGGCGCAGATGGGATCGCCGGTGCGCCGCACGGGCCGGCCGTTCCCGCCGTTCCCGCCGTTCCCAGCTCGCCTGGCGGTCCCTTGCCGTCCCGCCCGAGCGTGTGGCGGCGTGAACTGGCCGACCCGCTGTCGGCCTGGGATTCGCAGTCGGCCGGGGATTCGGAGTCGGCTTCGCACCCGCTATGGCCCCTGGATCAGCAGTCCGGTCAGAGTCCGGAGCCGGCTCAGCATCCGCTGTGGGCCCGCGAGCCGCAGCCCGTTCTGGGTCCGCAGCCGGGGGAGAGTCCGCTGTGGGCCCCGGAGCCGCAGTCCGTTCAGGGCGCCGAGCTGGCGGAGGACCGTCGGCGGGCCGAGAATCAGGAGCCTGCTCAGGGCTCACAGGCTGCCCAGCACCCGCAATCGGCTCTGGAGTCGCAGCAGGACCCGTGGCCACCGCAGAACCCATGGTCGGCCTGGGAACGGCAATCCGGGTCATCCGCTGAGCCAGCCGGGCCGGCCGGGCCGGCCCAGCGGGCTGCCTGGGACCCGGCCGTGGATACCGACCCTGGCATATCCGGGGAGGCCTGGTGACCGACCCAGGGCGCGGCGCCGAGATCGGCCCGGACGGGCGCGCGCGCTGCCCCTGGTCGCTGAGTACCGACGACTACCTGGCCTATCACGATGACGAGTGGGGCAGGCCGATCCACGATGACAAGCTGATGTTCGAGCGGCTCTGCCTGGAGGGGTTCCAGTCCGGCCTGTCCTGGCTGACGATCCTGCGGAAGCGGGAGAACTTCCGGGCTGCCTTCCGCGGTTTCGACATGGCAGCGGTGGCCGCTTTCGGGGCCGCCGACGTGGCCAGGCTGCTGGCCGATCCCGGCATCGTCAGGAACAGGGCGAAGATCGAGGCGGCGATCCGGAACGCCAGCGCCGCGCTAGCGGTGCCGGGCGGTCTTGCGGCGCTGGTCTGGAGTTACGCCGATACCCAGCGCGAAGGGCCGGTTACCCTGTCTGACGTGCCGGCCTGGACACCGGCGTCCAAGGCGCTCTCGGCGCGGCTTAAGAAGCACGGCTTCGGGTTCGCCGGCCCGGTCACGGCCTACGCGACGATGCAGGCCAGCGGTGTCGTCAACGACCATCTCCGAGCCTGCGCTTTTCGTGATATCCCGGCTTCCTGACCATCCACCGCAGGTCGCCATGACAGCATCACCGCAGGCTGGGCCGGTCATCTGAGCTGGCCGCGGCGATGTCGGCCAGCGTGTGCCCGGTCTCGCTTGTGAAGTACGCAGAACATGTCAGACTGTCACTTATTGGTTCGACGGATGCGAGCTGACCAAGGCCGTTTGGCGCGGCAAGGCAAGTGCCCGGGCTGGTCGGCCGTGGTGTTCCCTGTGGGTCTACTGTTACCTCAGCTAGCGACCGTGACAGCCGAGCCGGCCATACCCCACAACTGACCGCCGCGGGCCGCAGGGCCCCGGTAAACCATGTGCTGATGGCTCGATGGAGGCGAGATGACCGAGGCCGAGCAGGCCACCCCTGGCATCGATGCCGCGACGCCATCGCCTGCACGCCGGTACCACGGCCACCTGGGCGGTACCAATAGCTTCGCGGTCGGCCGCGAAACTGCCGAGCTGTCCTGGTTCAGCCTTCCTGGGCGCACCGACGCGGCCTGGCCGGATCGCGGCTGCCACCAGCGCGCGGCCCGCTGGATGTCGGCCGAGTCAGGCAGCCGCCAGTTCATCGACCTCGGGTCCGGGCTGCCGACGCAGGGAAGCACGCACGAGGCAGTGACGCAGGTCGCGCCGGATCCGCGGATCGTCTGCGCCGGTAACGACCCGATGGCGCTGGCCGCGGCCAAGGCCCTGCTGACCGGCGTTACCTTCGCCGGGAAATGGGTGCCGGGGACGCCTGCCCGGCGGGAACGGACGGTTCCCGGTTGCGCTACTGCGGCGTGGCCAGGCGGCGGTGACGCGGCACTTGCGGCCGCAGTCCGCGGACCGGGCAGGAGGAGCTATGACCGAGCTTGAGCAGGCACCCGACGGAGTGGATCCGGCTACGCCGAGCCCCGCGCGGATGTACGACTACATGCTGAACGGCGGCCACAATTTCCGGGCCGACCGGGACGCGGTGGAGCGATTCCGCGCGCAGCTGCCCGACCTGGAGGATGCCGCCTGGGCGAACCGCGGGTTCCACCAGCGCGCGGCCCTCTGGATGGCGGCGGAGCACGGGATCCGACAGTTCATCGACATCGGGTCCGGGCTGCCCACCCAGGGCAACACGCACGAGGTCGTGCAGGCAGTTGACCCGGCCGCCCGGGTCGTCTACGTAGATCACGACCCGATGGTGCTCGCGTACGCCGATGAACTGCTGACCGCCGACGGCACCACCACGGTCATCCAGGCTGACCTGCGTGACCCGGGCGCCCTGCTCGGTCATCCGGCGCTCCTGGCGCTGATCGATTTCAGCGAGCCTGCCGGGCTGCTGATGACCGCCGTGATGCAGTTCGTCGCGGATAGCTCGGATCCCTGGGGGCTAGTCGCGCGTTACGCGGGGGCGCTTGCCCCGGGCAGTTACCTGGCTCTGTCGCACATCACCGGCGACGCGCTGCCGCCGACGGCGATCCAGACCGGCATCGACGTCTACGCGGACGCAACCGAGCGGGCCTATCCGCGATCGATGGCCGCGATCGAGCGGTTTTTCGACGGCCTGGAGCTGGTACCCCCGCACCCCTCGGCCGACCGGGTGGTCACCCATGTCGGGCTCTGGGGCGCTGAGGATCTGACGGCTGCGGACAGCGACGGCTCGCGTGCCCTGTACTGCGGCGTGGCACGGCGCCCGTGAACCGTAGCCAGCCTGCCGCCGGCACAACCCGGAGCCAGCCTGCCACCGGAACCGTCAAGCCAACGGTCGCCCAGCTGGGCATCGACGTCGCGGCGCAGCGCTGGCGGCGGTCCGGTCACGGCGACGGGTCGATCGAGGTCGCCTTCGTCCGCGCCGGTAGCAGCGCGGACGTCGACTGGGTGCTGATGCGGGTCGCGGGCGATCCGGCCGGACGGGTGCTCGTCTACGACATGAATGAGTGGGCCTGCTTCCTCGACGGCGTCCGGAATGGCGAATTCGACGCCGCCGCAGGCTAGCAGCGGCCCCGGCCGCCTCGTCGCGGCGGCTGATGTGGCCCGAAATCCCCTTGTGCCACCAGGCCATTTATGCTATATGCAATCATTGATGACAAATTTTGTGAATCACAAGTTAAGTACCAATATACTAGAAGTGATGCCCTGTCAAGAGGGAGATCGCGGATGACCGATGACGCTTACGGCGCGACCATTGCCAAGCGCCGGCTCTCCAGGCGGCTCACCGAGCTTCGGGTAGCGACGGGCTACACGGCCAACCACGTCTGCGACATCCTGAACTGGGGCCGCGGGAAGGTCGGGCGCTTCGAGGCGAATCAGTGGAAGCGCCCGGAGATGAGCGACATCCGGGATCTGCTGCGTATCTACGACGCGCCGTCCGCCGTGCAGGACGAGCTTGAGGAACTTGCGATCAGGGCGCGCGCGCGGCCCTGGTGGCGCGATTTCCCCGAGATCTTCGACAACGAGTTCCCCGGCTTCGAGAATGACGCCACCCGCATCCGGGTGTTCATGCCGCTGATCCTGCCCGGCCTGCTGCAGACCCCCGCCTACGTGGAGTCCCTCATGCGGGCGGGCTCGCGGCCGCCGTCCTGGCGGGAGCGGGCGCTGCAGACCCGGTTGCGGCGGCAGGAGATCCTCGACCGCACTAGCCCGTCCGCGCCCAAGCTGAGCGCTGTGATCACCGAAGCATCGCTGATGTACCGCTGGGGCAGCCGCGCTGACCGGTACGAGCAGGTAGTCCACCTGGCCGAGATGGGCAGCCGGCCGAACGTCGAGCTCCGCATCCAGCGCTTCATCGACGGGCCGTACCCGGGCATGCATTCCATGATCAATATCTTTGGTTTCCCTGATGATGAGCCCAATCTCGTCTACATGGAGACCGACTACGCGATCGAGGAGGTGAGCAGCGCGGAGTCCGTGAACACCTACGTCCAGGCCTTCGGCCGCGCCAGCGACGGAGCATTAGAGCCCGCCGACACCGCGGTCTTTCTCAGGCAACTTGCCGAACAACTGGAGTGAAGACAATGACTGATCTGTCTCAAGCCGCCTGGCGGAAAGCAAGCATGAGTTCGCAGAACGGAGGTTGCGTGGAGATCGCGGCCAATCTCCCCGGCGTGACTGCCCTCAGGGACAGCAAGCGGCCGGCCGACGGCGCTCACATCGTGCGGCGCGCGGCCTTCGCCGTGTTCCTCGCGGAACTGAAGGCAGGCCGGTTCGACACCGACGCCGGCTGAGCCGTCCGCATCGCGAACGCAGGAACCCCCCGGGATGCAGCCCGGGGGGTTCCGCTATTGCTGTGCCTGTCTCAAGGCCTGCCGGTCACCCTGGCAGGCAACCGGCGTGACTGCGACTGTACACGCGGCTTTTGCGGCTGCACAGCGCTGCGCTGACGTCCTGGTATGCACCAAGGCCACAACTGTGTGACTGAAGCCACAGCTGTCTGACCCATCTGACGGGCAGGGATGCGTTCAATCTGTCCATTTTCTGGGGAGGCCATTGCGAAGAGGGGCAAATGACTCATAATCTGTGCTTCACAGATACCTGAGGCGCGAAGGCGGAGGAGCATGTTACCGTCGCCCGCGGAAAGCGGGGAGGACCGGCCTGCCGGGCTCGGTCGGCCATCCGGTGATGGCGGGCTGATGGCGGCACCCGTGGCCGATGCCTTCGCAATGGCGCCGCAGATTCCCGCGCAACTCAGCGTACGCTCCGGTGGCTGTTTCGCCAGGCCACTGCCGCTGGACGGCAGCTGCGCTGGCGCCGCCAGGCGCTTCTTCCGTGAAGCAGTGGCAGGGATCGGGATGCCGGGTGATCTCATCCACGACGGCATCACCATGGCCAGCGAACTCGCCGCCAACACCATGCACGCGCAGGACAACGTCGAGTTCGGCAGCAACCGGATGCGCCCGGTGACCGGATTCCCCGAGCTATGGCTTTACGCCCGCGGGTCCGGGGCCAGGTGCGAGCTCGTCTGCAAGGTCTTCGACTCGCAGCCGCGGTGGCGGACCGGGGATCTGCCCGATCCCACCAAGCACACGCTCGAGTCGGTGAACGGCCGCGGGCTGCAGGTGGTCAACGGGCTGTCCGCCGGCCAGTGGGGATATCACCCGACCAGGGCACGGCTGGGCAGCTGGAAAGTCCCGGGCAAGGTGGTCTGGTTCTCGCTGCGGCTGCCGCCATGCTGCGAGCAGGTACGGTCCGGCCGCCCGCGGCTCAGCGACGACCAGGCCGTCAACGAGCTGGAGCGGATGCTGACCGAACGCGGGATAGGCAGCCGGCTGGTCCGGGTAGACGAGCCCGCGGCGGGGCTGGCGGTGCTATCCGTCAGCCGCGACCTGACGGTCTGGTGCCATGGCGGCACGGTTTCCTGGAAGCTGCCGGACGGCAGGTACGAGCGGCGGCTGCTGTCCGACCTCGTCGATGTCGCCGAGCATATTATCTGCACACACGAGGAACTCGAGGCCGTCGGCGCTCCGGCCTGAGCGGCATCAGGACACCGGCCTGACTGCCGTCGGCAGCGCCTGGCCGTCGGCCGCCCCGGCCAGTGTCAGCGGCCCTGGTAAACTGGCTGCTGCTTGCTGACGAAGGCCTCCGTGGCCGCCCGGTGATCGGCGGTCTGGCCAAGCTCCGCCTGCAGCCGGGCCTCCAGCTCCAGCGAGTCCGCCAGATCATGGGTGGCGGCGAAGACGAGGCTCTGCTTGATGGCCGCGTAGGCGGCAGTCGGGCCGGCGGCCAGCCTGGCCGCCAGGTCATGCGCTGCGCCAGCCAGTTCGCCGTCGTCCACGACTGAGTTGAAGATCCCGTAGCTCAGCGCCTTGTCCGCGGTCACCGGCTCGGCTAGCAGCAGCAGTTCGGCGGCCCTGGCAGCACCGGTCAGCCGCTGCAGCGTCCAGGACGCGCCGGAGTCGGCTCCGAGCCCGACCCGCGCGAATGCCATCAGGACGCTGGCCCGCCGGGCGGCGATGCGGAAGTCGCAGGCGAAGGCCAGCGACGCGCCGGCCCCGGCGGCCACGCCGCCGACCGCGGCGACAACCGGCTTCGGCATGCCGGTGATCGTCATGATGATCGGGTTGTAATGCCGTCGCACGGTGTCGATCGACGCGTCGCCCGCGGCCAGCAGGTCGGCATGCTCCCGCAGATCCTGGCCGGCGCAGAATGCCTGGCCCGCGCCGGTTAGCAGCACCGCGCGGACCTTGGCGTCCGCGCCGCACTCGCGCAGCGCGGCCAGCAGCCCGTCCTTCATCTCGGCGGTCAGCGCGTTCCTGGCTTCCGGCCGGTTCAGCGTGATCGTGGCGATAGCGCCATCGACCTCGTAACGCACGGTGTCCGTCACACCAGCCTCCTGGAATCGTCGGGGCGGCCTGCACCACCCGATCGCAGACAACAGTCCACGAACCGGACGGCGGCAGGCAAGATGCCGGCTGATTCTGCCGCAAAAAATCCTGACCGCCGGAGGGCCCGCGCCGCCCTGGGCCGCAGGTGATCACCGTACCGGCCGGAGTGAGCCCCGATCCCGGCTGCACGCCACCAGCCGCGACACGGCGCCGGTTAGTCCGCGATGGAACGCTGATCGCTACCACGCAGCGCCGGAACTGAAGGATAATAGAGGTACTGATAGACGTGATTGTGGCTGGCAGATCCCGCCAGGTACCGGGGCTCCGGTGTCGTAGGCCTCAACGTGAGGTCCCCTGCGGCCCCGTGGCAGGAAGGGGATGCAGGATGGCGGCGATGAAGCCGCGGACAGGTGATGGTCCGCTGGAGGTCACCAAGGAGGGACGCGGCATCGTGATGCGCGTCCCGCTAGAAGGTGGTGGCCGGCTTGTCGTAGAGCTGTCGGCTACCGAGGCCGCTGCGCTGGGGGAAGCGCTCAAGTCGGCTGTCGGCTGACCCTTGCCGACTGACCTGCACGTCACCCTCCTCCCAGCGGCCGGCCCGCGTCTGCTCAGTGCCTACCTCTCGGCCGTGGCCGCCGGCCAGGCCGAGCCGCCCGATCTGATCGCGGTGCCGGTCCAGGCCGGCCAGCTGCAGCAGGGCCGGCCTGAGCTGGATCCCTTCCTGCCCGCCGGGTCCGCCGCGGTGATCGCGGCCGCCGAGCTCACAGGCAAGGCAGGCGAGGTCGCCGAGGCAGCCGTCCGGCTGGGCGCCAGCGACAGCCGGGTAGCGTTTCTCGGCATCGGCGACGGGTCGCCACGCGCGCTGCGGCGGGCCGGGGCCGAACTCGGCCGCCGGGCGGCCGCGGCCAAGGCGGCACGCGGCAAGACCGTGCGGACGCCAGTAATCGCCGGCCTTTCTCAGGAGGCCGCGCAGGCGTTCGTGCAGGGCATCCTGCTCGGTTCCTATGCCTTCACGCTGAAGTCCGGGACAACCAGGGAACAGGGCGCTGAGGTTGGGCTGCTGACCGAGCAGCCGGCCGATTACTCCGATGCGGTGGGCCGCGCGATCACCATCGCGGGCGCGGTGACGCTGGCCCGCGACCTGATCAACGCGCCGTCGGCGGGCAAGTCGCCCCGGTGGCTCGCCGATGAGGCCGTCCGAGTCGCCGGGCCGGCTGGGCTCAGATCGCGGATCTGGGCCGAGGAAGACCTGGCGACGGCCGGGTTTGGCGGCATTCTGGCGGTCGGATCGGGATCCGCGCGGCCGCCCAGGCTGATCGAGCTGGGCTACCAGCCGGACGGCTGGCAGCAGCATGTCGTGCTCGTCGGCAAGGGCATCACCTTCGACAGCGGCGGACTATCGCTGAAGCCGAACGACGGCATGAAGCTGATGAAGACCGACATGGCCGGCGGCGCGGTGGTGATCGCGGTCATGTCCGCGCTGGCCAGCCTCGGCGTCCGGGCACGGGTGACCGGGCTGGTCGCGGCGGCCGAGAACATGCCATCCGGTTCGGCCTACCGGCCAGGAGACGTTATAACGCAGTACGCCGGGCGGACCGTCGAAGTGCTGAACACCGACGCCGAGGGACGGCTCGTGCTGGCCGACGCGATCGCCTATGCCGACGCGCAGCTTGATCCCGACGTCGTGGTAGACATCGCGACCCTGACCGGTGCGGCCAGGATCGCGCTAGGGACTAGCATCGGCGCGCTGTACGCCACCGATGACGGGGTTGCCGATGCGCTGCTGGCGGCCGGCCAGGCCTCCGGGGATCAGCTGTGGCGGATGCCACTGCCGGCCGACTACCTGGATGCGCTCGACTCGCCAGTGGCCGACCTTGCGCACGTAGCGCGCAGCGGTACGGCCGGCGGATATGCCGGGTCGATCGCGGCTGCCCTGTTCCTGCGCGAGTTCACCGGCGGCAGGCCGTGGGCTCATCTCGACGTGGCCGGGGCCGCGCGGGCATCGTCCGATGACGGCGAGATCACCAAGGGCGGCACCGGTTTCGGCACCCGGCTGCTGCTCAGCTGGCTCCGCGGAATCTGACCGCGGCACGCGCTGGAATCCGGCCGCGGGCAGCGGATCCGGCCGCGGGCCGGGCGCGCCGTCAGGGACCCTGCTTGACCGCGGTGAGCAGGCCGCCGCCGACCGGCAGCAGCAGCGGGACCAGCCGCTCGTCGGCCTTAACTTGCTCGCACAACTCCCGCACGGCGGCGGTGTCCGGGTCGGCCTGCGCTTCGTCGCTGGCGCGCTCCCGCCAGAGGGCATCGGTGACCCGCTGGTGCCAGAGCGCATGGTCGAAGACGGCTATGCCGCCCGGCCGCAGCAGCCGCAGCGTGGCGACCAGGTACTCCGGGTACTCCTGCTTGTCCGCGTCACAGAAGACCATGTCGTAGGCGCCGTCGGCGAGACGCGGGAGTACCTCAAGCGCCCGGCCGCCGATCAGCCGGTAGCGGCTGGAGGCGAAACCCGCGTCCACGAACGCCTTGCGGGCCAGCCGCTGGTACTCAGGCTCGATATCAACGCTGGTCAGCACTCCGCCGGTGCGCATGCCCCGGAGCAGCCAGATACCTGACGTGCCACAACCGGTGCCGATCTCGACGACCGATCTCGCCCCGATCGCGGCGGCTATGAAGCGCAGCGCAGCGCCGGTGGCGGCGCTGACCGGTACCGTCCCGCCAACCTCGGCGGCGCTCCGGCGGGCGGCCAGCAGCACGTCGTCCTCAGGGAGAAACTCCTCGACGTAGGTCAGGGTGTCCTGCTCGATGGCGATGACGTCCTCCGTGAACGCTGGCTGGCTCTCAGTGCCGCAGCCTAGCGTTATGTCAGCTGGCACGGGAACCTGCCGGGCCTGTCCGGGCGTTGTTACAGTCGCCGGGCGACGGCATGCGGAAGTCAGAGCGCGATGCCGGCGTTGGGGTAGTAACAGGCTGGAAGAGGGGAAACCGTGGACCGTGCCGTACCCGCCGGGGTGGCCGAGGCTGACTGGACGCCGCCCACCTGGGAGCAGGTGGTCCGGGAGCATTCCGCGCGCGTCTACCGCCTCGCCTACCGGCTGACCGGCAACTCGCACGACGCCGAGGACCTGACGCAAGAGGTCTTCGTACGGGTCTTCCGGTCACTGTCCAGCTATACGCCCGGCACGTTCGAGGGCTGGCTGCACCGGATCACCACCAACCTCTTCCTCGACATGGCCCGGCGCAAGCAGCGGATCCGGTTCGAGGGCCTCGCCGACGACACCGCAGCCAGGATCGGCGGCACCGAGCCGACCCCGGCCGAGGCATTCGACGAGCGTCATCTCGATGATGACATCCAGTCCGCGCTCAAGGCCCTGGCACCCGAGTACCGGGCCGCGGTGATCCTCTGCGACATCGAGGGATTGTCCTATGAGGAGATCGCCGACACCCTCGGCGTGAAGCTCGGCACGGTCCGCAGCCGCATCCATCGGGGACGCGCGCAGCTGCGGACGGCCCTGGAGCACCGCAGGCCACGTCAGGCGACCACGCCGATCCCGCGGCCGCGGGCCAATCTGCGGGCCGGGCTGCCGGAAGGCGGCCACCCATGAGCCATCTCGGCCGCCGTCTTTCCGCGTTGATCGACGATGAGCTTGACCACGAGGACCGTGACCGGGTACTGGTTCACCTGGCCCGGTGCGAACCGTGCCGGGCTGAGGCAGCGGCGCTGCGGATGCTGAAGCGGCGGATGAACGCGCTGGGCGGGGCCGCGGCCGATTCGACGCTGACGCACCGGCTGATGAGCCTGGCCATGTCCGGTGATCCGGGCGCCGATGGCGGCGGGTGGCCCTGGTCCGCGAGCACGCATGCGGCCGGGATCGGCGGGCGCGAACTGCGGCCGGGCCAGGCTCACCCTGATCGGCTGCTTCGCGCTCCTGCTGGTAAGCCTCGGGGCTGCGGCCTTCGCCGCAGGTGGCGGCGGCCAGCAGCCTGGCCCGCGGGTGACGCCCGCGGTTGACGTGTACATGATCCAGCACGAGATCATGACTGGCGAGGTGCCGGCGTCACGGCCTCGCCCGGTGCCGTCAGCCCGGAAGAGCACCCCGCTGCACGAGCCGTGAGCCCGGTATTGTCTCCAGCACGGCGGATCACCGGGGCCGTGCTGCTCATCGGCCTGCTCGGCGCCGCACTGGCGACGCTGGCCCTGATGGACGCCTCAGCTGGATCATCGCAGCCCCCGCAAGGCGAATCCGGCGCCAGCCCGGCCGGCCTCCTCCCGGCCGGGCTGGGCGGCCGGGCGAGCAGCGCCAGCCGGGCCGGCCGCACGGCCAGCTCAAAGGCCGGCCTGCGGCTGCTGAGAGAGGCCGCCGCCGCTGGCGCGGCCACGTCCTACCGGGGCGTTCAGGTCGTCTCCTGGTCCGGGCCGCACGGCAACATCACCGCGCTGGTGCATGTCTGGCACCAGCGCGACCGCAGCATCCTCGCCCAAGTCACCGACCTGGGCTCGGCCCCAACGCCGGCCGCGTCGGCGCCGTTGCCGGCCAGCGCCCAGGATCCAGACGGGATCCTCGGCCTGCCGCGTCAGCTGGTAAGCCTCATGTGCGCCAACTACCAGGTGTCGGCGGCGGGCTACGATCAGGTCGTCGGCCGGCCCGCGCAGATCGTCGTGCTGCGCCGGGCAGATGGCAGCCTGGCCGCGAAATTCTGGCTGGATGCCGAGACGAAGCTGCCGCTGCGCCGGGAAATCTTCGGTGCCGGGGCGAGCGTGATCAGCGAGGACGTGTTCATCGAGCTGCAAATCGGCGCTGGCGGGCTGCGCGGCATGCCGCCTGCGGCAGCGCAGCCATGGTCAGCCCGGCTGGACCTGGCGCAGCTCGCCGCGCTCAAGGCAGCGGGCTGGCCGGTGCAGGCCCAGCTACCCGGCAGCCTGCGGCTGGTAGCGGCCCACCGGACCAGCACCTCCGCGGGCCCGGTGATCGACCTCGACTATTCCGACGGGCTGTCCGAGGTGTCTGTCTTCCTGCAGCGCGGCCAGCTGGCCGGGGCGCCACCCGGCTGGCAGGAAACCGCGGTGCGCGGCCGCTCGGTCTACTCAACTGACCCGAATCTGCGGAGTCTCGCCTGGTCAGCGCACGGTTTCGTGTACACGCTGATCGCGGCGGCGCCGCCGGCGACCGTCGATCAGGTCGTCGACGCCTTGCCGCACGACGCCGGGCCGGGTTTCTGGGGGCGGATCGAACACGGGCTCCGGCGACTCGGCTCCATGCTCAACCCGTTCCACTGAGCAGGCCTATCAGCCCCGATCGGGGGGGAGGTAACGCAGCAGGCGGTGAGTCCCGGCCTTTGCGGCCGATCGGGGAGGCAGCTGATGCCCGCAGAGTCGTCGCCCGCGAGCGCTGGGCACGCCCGGGAGCGAACTGCGGCGGCAGATTTCCCAGCTGAGCCTCTCCCGGCTGAGCCGCCACCGCTGGCTGGCCATCTTCCGCCGTCGGCTGGCCATCTTCCGCCGCCGCTGCCCGGCGATCTTCCGGCCGAGCCGCGAGCCGACCCGGCCGCCCGGACTGGTCTCCGCGGTCGCCGGCTGGCCTTCTGGGCGCTCGCGCTCGCCCTCGCGTCAGGCCTGGCCGGCGGCCTGATCGGCGGGTACGTCTCAGCCCGGAACGCCGCCGACGGGCCGGAGCCCGGGTTCAGCCTCGGTACCGTCCCGCCGGGCCTAACCAACCGGCCGCCGTCCTCGGTGGCCGGTATCGCGGCCAGGGTGCTGCCCAGCGTGGTCATGGTCAAGGTGGCCGGCGGGCAGGGCACCGGCTCCGGCTTCGTTGTCGGCGGCGGCTACGTGATCACCGACAATCACGTCGTGACGCTGGACGGGCGGGTGCGGCACGCGTCGCTGCAGGTGGTCTTCAATAATGGCCGCGACGTGCCTGCCAGGCTGATCGGTGCCGATCCCTTCTCCGACATCGCGGTGATCCGGCCGCGAGTAGCCGGGCATCTGCCGGCCCTGTCGCTCGGTAACTCCGCCGGGGTTGAAGTCGGCGACCCGGTCGTCGCCTTCGGCTCGCCGCTTGGCCTGGCGGGCACCGTCACCAGTGGCATCGTCAGCGCGCTGCACCGGCCGGTGCATCCGGGCGGGGTGCAGGGCGCCGCCGCCGAGGCGTTCATCAACGCCATCCAGACGGATGCGCCGATCAACCCCGGCAACTCGGGCGGTCCACTGGTGAACGGGCAGGCCCAGGTAATCGGGGTCAACGCGGCGATCGCGACGCTCGGCAGCGGCCCGCTGACCGGCCAGAGCGGCAGCATCGGCCTCGGCTTCGCGATCCCGGTCAACCAGGTACGGCTGATCGCGATGGAACTCATCCGCACTGGCCAGGCCAGCCATGCGGTGCTCGGGGTGCTGCTGGACCCCGGCTATGCCGGGCCCGGCGCCAGGATCCGCGCCCTGCCGCGCCGCGGTACGCCGGCGGCCGCCCCGCGCGGTCCCGCGGCCCAGGCCGGCCTGCGGCCCGGTGACGTCATCGTCAGATTCGGCGACCAGCCGATCGGCAGCGTCGCGGCGCTCATCGATGCCATCCGGTCCAGGCAGCCTGGCACCCGGGTGACGGTCGTGTTCCGCCGCGCTGGGCAGCGCCATGCAGTCTCTGTCACGCTCGGCTCGGCGCCGTCCTGACCCTGGTCGCGGCGAGTCCGCGCCCTGGCTGCGGCGCGCTGCCCGGCCCTGGCTGTGGCCCGGCCCTGGCTGTGGCGCGCGGCCCTGGCTGCGGCGCGCGGCCGTCTACCGGCCCGGCTGACCCTGACCCTGGCCCAGCCCGTCCGATGTGTCCGATTCATCCTGTTCCGGGCCAAGCAGGCGGGGTCCTCCAACCCGTTGAAACCGGATTTCAACGGGTTGGGTGCCGTTGAACGCCGGTTTCAACGGGTTGCAGTGCGGCCCGGGACAGGCGGCCGGAGCCGCCTGCGCCCGGCCGTAGTTCGTGGCCGGCGCCGGTAGCGTCTACATTGGTGCTGAGCGGTCTGCAGACCTGTGTGCCGCGGGAAACGCTGGAGCGGTCCCTGTGTTCGATTTGTCCATCACCAAGCTGCTGGTGCTCGGGGTCCTCGCCCTGGTGATCTTCGGCCCGGATCAGCTGCCCAAGATCGCGGCACAGGCCGGCCGGGCACTGCGTGACCTGCGCCGGATCGCTGACGTGGCCAAGGCCGACCTGCGCGAGGGCCTCGGGCCCGAGTTCGCGGACTTCGATATCGATGACCTGAACCCGCGCAACTTCGTCCGCAAGCACCTGCTCGAGGATCCCGAGGACGAGGACGTGCCGGGCACGCCAGGCCTGGGCTCGCACGAGGTGACCGCGTCCACGTTGCTGCCGGGAGAAAGCCCGCCGTACGACGCCGAGGCCACCTGAGCCGCCGCTGACATCGCCGGCGGCCGGCGCCCGCGCCAGGCCGGAGCCGCCAGGCCTGGGCTCGCACGAGGTGACCGCGTCCACGTTGCTGCCAGGAGAAAGCCCGCCGTACGACGCCGAGGCCACCTGAGCCGCCGCTGAAATCGCCGGCGGCTGGCATGCGCGCCAGGCCGGGGCCGCCAGGCCGGGGCCGCCAGGCCGGAGCCGTCAGACCGGGGTGAGCCCGAGCCGCCGCCCGGCAAGCCCGCGAGACGGGCCCAGCGCATCCGCGATCACCGAGATCTGCTTGGCCGCTGCTGAGTCCGGATCGCTGATGACGAGCGGAACCCCGCTGTCCCCGCCCTCGCGCAGCCGGATATCGATCGGGATCTGGCCGAGTACGGGCACTCGGGCGCCCATGATCCTGGTCAGCGCGTCGGCGACGGCCTGGCCGCCGCCGGTGCCGAAGATGTCGATCCGCTCGCCGCAATGCGGGCAGGGCAGGTAGGACATGTTCTCGATCACGCCGGCCACACGCTGGTGCAGCTGCGGGGCAAGCGCGCCGGCCCGTTCGGCTACCTCGGCCGAGGCGAGCTGCGGGGTGGTCACCACGAGCAGCTCGGCGCCGGGAATCAGATGGCCGACCGATATCGCCACGTCCCCGGTGCCCGGCGGCAGGTCCATCAGCAGTACGTCCAGGTCGCCCCAGTAGACGTCGGCGAGGAACTGCTCGAGCGCCCGGTGCAGGATCGGCCCGCGCCACGGCACCGGCTCGTTGCCCCTGGTGAACATCCCGACCGAGATGACCTTCACGCCGTGCGACGACGGCGGCATGATCATCTTCTCGACCTGGGTGGGCTGGCCGGCCACGCCGAGCATGCGAGGCACCGAGTGGCCGTACATGTCGGCGTCCAGCACGCCCACTTTCTGGCCGGCCGCGGCGAGCGCCGCGGCGAGGTTCACGGTGACGGACGACTTGCCGACCCCGCCCTTGCCGCTTGCGACCGCGTAAACCCGGGTCAGCGAGGTTTCCTTGGCGAACGGGATCTCTCGTTCCGGCCGGCCGCCGCGGAGCTGGCTCTGCAGGCCGCGGCGCTGCTCATCGCTCATCACGTCAAGCTCGACGCGGACGCCGGTAACGCCGTCCAGCCTGCCGACCGCCTCGGTGACCAGCCTGGTGATGGTGTCTCGCATCGGGCAGCCGGAAACGGTCAGCCAGACATCCACCCGGACGGCGCCACCTTCGCCGATTTCCACGTTCTTGACCATGCCGAGCTCGGTGATGGGACGGTGGATCTCGGGGTCGTTGACCCCGGAAAGTGCCTGGGTCACCTGCTCGATGGTGGGCGGCGAACCAGCGGCCGACGGGGATGCCATGTGCCCCATGCTACGAACCCCGGGGTATGCCGTCGAACCGCCGGGTCTGTTGCGATCGTGCGGCGCGGCCAGCGAGCAGAAACGGCGGTCCATGGAACTGCAGCAGATCGGCCTCCGGCACCCGGCCGCTGAGCTGGTCAGGAACATCCAGCGCAACCGGACCGGGATTCCGCGCCGGATGTTCGTCGCCGAGGGGCTGTACGAGCACAACATCGTGCTGGCCGCCGGAGTCCGGCTGGACACGTTCCTGTGGTGCCCGGACGCCGCGTACTCCGACGAGGCGAGGAAGCGCAGCGCCGAACTGGCGGCCCGGGCGGGTCACGCTTACCAGATCTCGGTCAAGACGCTGGAACGGCTGGCTGAACGGCCGGGCCCGGATGGCCTGCTGTCCATCGCCCAGCTGCCGGACTGGAACCCGGCGGATATCAGGCTCGGTGCCAGTGCGCTCGTGCTGGTAGCCGACGGCATCGAGATTCCCGGCAACCTCGGCACGCTGATCCGCACGCTGGACGCCTGCGCCGCCGACTGCCTGGTACTGACTAACCGCCGGACCAGGCTGACCCACCCGAAGGTGCTCCGCGCCAGCCAGGGCATGAGCATCAGGGTTCCGGCGCTCGACTTCGACCAGGTAGCGGAGGCCGTGGCCTGGCTGGCCAGCCGCGGCTGCACGGTCTACCTGGCCGGTACCGACCGGAGCGTAAGCTACCGCGAAGCCGACTACGGCGGCCGGACGGCCCTGGTGGTCGGCAGCGAGCGCTACGGCATCTCCCCGGCCTGGTACCAGGCCGGGTTCAGCCGGATCGGCATCCCGATGCTCGGCGTCGCGGACTCGCTGAACGTGGCGATCTCCGCGTCGGTGCTGCTGTACGAGGCACGCGCCCGCAAGAGCAACTGGTAAGGCGGCTGCCCCGTTACAGTGACAGCATTCCGCTGACCAGGGCCCGCCAGGTCTTCGGGCCGACGATGCCGTCCACGGTGAGGCCGAGGGCCCGCTGGAAGCCGCGCACCGCCGAGTCGGTCTTGGGCCCGAAGATCCCGTCGATCTGCAGGCCCTGGCCCGGGTCACCGGACAGGTTGCGGAACTGGAACTCCTCCTGCACTCCGCGCACCGCATCCCCGGTGCTGCCCTGTGCGACCTGGACGATCAGCGCGCTCCAGGTCTTCGGGCCGACCACGCCGTCGACGGCCAGGTGCTGGCCGGCCTGGAAGGCACGTACCGCGGCCAGCGTGGCCGGGCCGAAAATCCCGTCGACCGTGACCGCATGCCCGCGCGCGCCGAGCAGGTACTGCAGAGTCCGCACCGGGTGATTCTCGTCGCCCTGCTGCACCAGCGGCCACGGCTGGATCGTCTCACTCATCAGGTTCTCCCTCGTCCGGTCGAATTACCCGCCGGAAGGCGAGCTTCGTCCCGGTAAGGGCCTGCCCGCCGCTGCCCGGGTGTACGCACGTCCGGCGCAGAAACGCCCGGTGCCCCTCAGGGCAGTACGCCCCAGGACGTCAGCGCCTCGGCCAGCCCGCTGGTCAGCTGGCCGGCGGCGTCCATCCGGGCGGCCGCCGCCGGGTCCACCCAGCGGGCGTCGGCGGCATCGTCGCCGGCGGTGAGCTCACCGCCGGTAACCACGGCGGCGTAATCCCTGATGTCCACCACCGCGCCGGCCAGCCCGGGCCGCTGCACCGCGCCGAGCAGCGGCCCGGCCACGACCTCCAGCCCGGTCTCCTCGCGGACCTCCCTGACCAGCGCGGCCGCGTCGGACTCGCCGGGCTCGATCCGGCCGCCCGGGATCGACCACAGCCCCGCGCCCGGCTCGTGGCCGCGCCTGATCAGCAGCAGCCGGCCCGTCTCGTCCTTGACCACCGCCCCCACGCAGGGGATCCGCCGCACCGCCATGATGCCCAGTATCGCGGCAGCCAGGGTATCGCGGCAGCCGCAGCGGCCACCGCAGCTGGCCCGCCCGGTACCTGGTCGGCCGGCCGGGCCGGTTAGTCTCCGGTAGGTGCGCGCGGACCTGCACTGCCACAGCACCGCCTCGGACGGCACCGGCGGCCGGCCGAGGTGATGGCCCGCGCTCGCGCCGCCGGGCTCGACGCGGTCGCGCTGACCGACCATGACACGGTGGCCGGCCATGCCGAGGCACGCCGGGCGCTGCCCGGCGGTCTGACGCTGGTGCCCGGGATGGAGATGTCCTGCCGGCTGGCCGGCCACAGCGTGCACCTGCTCGGCTACCTGTTCGACCCGGCCGACACCGCGCTGGCCGCGGAATGCGCCCGGATCCGGGACAGCCGCACCGACCGGGCCAGGGCCATCGTCAGCCGGCTCGCCGCCCTGGGCGCCCCGGTCACCTGGCCGCAGGTCACCGCGATCGCCGCCGGCGGCGTGGTGGGCAGGCCGCACATCGCCAGGGCGATGGTGGCGGCCGGGGTGATCAGCTCAGCCGACCAGGCGTTCGGCCCGGACTGGCTCGGCCCCGGCGGCCGCGCGCACGTGACCAGGTACGCGCCCGACCCGGTCCGCGCGATCGGGCTCATCCGCGCGGCTGGCGGCGTCGCGGTGCTCGCCCACCCCCGCGCCGCGTCTCGCGGCTGGCAACTGCCGGACGAGCAGATCGCGCGGCTGGCCGCGGCCGGGCTGGCCGGAATCGAGGTCTGGCATCCAGATCAGGACCAGCCGGAACGGATGGCCCTGAGTGCCCTGGCAGCGCAGCTTGACGTGCTCGCGTCAGGCGGCAGCGACGACCACGGGGGCTTGACCGGCTACCGGATCGGCTGCGATACGATCGCGCCGCAAGCGTACGAGCGGCTGGTCATGCAGGCCACCGGGGCCGCACCAGTGAGCGGGTGATTGAGCGCGTCTTCCGGGCTCGGATTCTGCCCGGAGATGTTCGCGATTCTGCTGGTCGCCGCCGGCGCGCGGGTTAACGCGAAAGGCAGGTTGGCATGAAAGCCCGGATAGACCAGGTAGTGTCCGCGGCGAATACCTGGATCGTCGGTGACGATGAGGAAGTCATCGTCGTCGACCCCGGTCGACGCGGACGCGGTACTCGCCAGCGTGGGCGACCGGGAGGTGCTCGCGGTTATCTGCACGCACGGGCACGCGGCCACGACAGCGGCGGCGCTCGAGGTGGCGCAGCGCGACGAGGCGCCGGTCGCGCTGCATCCCGCGGACCGGCTGTCCTGGCGCGAGGTGCACGGGCAGAGGACCCGGAGATCGAGATGGAGGACGGCGGCATCTTCGAGGTGGCCGACGTCGCTGCTCGAGGTGATGCACGCCCCCGGCCACAGCCCGGGCTCGGTCTGCCTGTACTGCGAGGACCTCGGAAGTGGTCTTCACCGGCGACGCGCTGGCCGCCAGACGGCCGGTTCCGCACGAGGACTGCTTCTCCGGACTTCGCCGCCAGCTCAGCTCGATCGGCGAGCCGTGCTGACGCTCGCCGGGCAACACCAGGGTGCTGCCAGGACACGGCGCGGAGTTCACCGTGGCGGCCGCGGAAAAGCGGTTCGACTCCTGGGTCTCGGCAGGCCCGGACGCGCGCGGGGACAGCGTGGACGAGGCTAGCCAGTCGGCCCAGCCACCGCGCGGCAACCGTCAAGCCGCTGGTCTTCCGTTCTGGCGGCTGTCAGACCAGCGGGAAGGATATGCCCGTGGAGCAGCTCGGTTTCGAGGGCATGCCGCGCCGGCTGTACGCGTGCACGCCGACCCGGCTGAGCACCTGGCTGGATTGCCCGCGCCGGTACCGGATGAGTCTACCTGGACCGGCCGCCGCCGCCCAAGGGCGCGCCGTGGGCGCATAACAGCCTGGGCGCCAGCGTGCACAACGCGCTGGCCGGGTGGTGGCGGCTGCCGCGGCCGCGAGCGCAGCGTCGAGGCTGCGGGAGACCTGCTTGAGCGCGGCTGGATCACCGAGGGCTACGCCGACGCGGCGCAGTCCGGCCGCTATCGCGGCGCGGGCCAGGGCCATGGTGGAGCGACTACGTCAGCCGGCCTTGACCCGGCGGCGAGCCGGCCGGGGTAGAACGGACGGTCGCCACCCGTACCGAGCTGATCGCGGTGTCCGGCCGGATCGACCGGCTGGATGACCGGCGCGGGGCGGATGGCAGCGGCGAGCTTGTCGTGGTGGATTACAAGACCGGCAGGCACGTGCTGACCACCGACGACGCCCGGACCTCGCTGCCGCTTGCGCTGTACGCGCTCGCGGCCGAGCGGGTGCTGCGCCGGCCGCTGCTCGCGGGTGGAGCTGCATCACCTGCCGACCGGCCGGGTGCTTGCGCTGGGAGCACACCGCCGCGTCGCTGGACGGCAGCTGCGCCGGGCCGAGGACATCGCGGCCGAGTGCGCGGCAGGCCGACGAGCGATACCGGAGCGGGCGGGCGGCCGACCGGCGGGACGAGGTGTTCCCGCCGCGGCCCGGCAGCTGGTGCGGCTGGTGTGACTACCGCGGCCACTGCCCGCAGGGCATGGCGGCCGCCGGGCCCCGCCGCCCGTGGGATGGGCTGGCCGCCGATCCGCCCGATCCGGCTCCGCCAGCAGGCCAGGCCCCGCCGTGACCGGCCGCCTTGCGGTGCCGTTCGCTGCCTTCGGCGGCGTTCCAGAACGCCGTCAGCGTGCTCGCCGTGGTCTCCGGCGCCTCGACCGCGGGGGAGTGCGCCGCGCCGGGAATGCAGATCCGCTGCGCGCCCAGCCGCCTGGCCATCCGGTCCTGCGACGTCCGGTGGCCAGGCGTCGTCGTTCTCGCCGTACAGCACCAGGATCGGCGCGCCCGCCAGGCCGGCCAGCTCGGCCGTGCGGTCCGGGCAGGAAAGCAGGTACTTGCCCATCACGACCAGGCCATCGGCGGAATTGCGGAGCATCCGCTCGCGCAGGAACGCGATGATCTGCGCGGGCACGCCGTCGGCCGCTGCCTGTGGCCCGAACTCGGACTCCCAGAGTTCGCGGACGTGCTCCGCGCGGCGATGCCGGCCCGGCCTTTGGCTAGCGCCGGCGAGCATGGCCCGCAGCACGCGTCGCCCGCGGCCCGCGCAGGCTGCCAGGCCCGGAGCCGAGCAGGGTCAGCGAGCGACGCCGGCGGCCGGTGAGCATCGCCTGCCGTGCGATCAGGCCGCCGAGGGAGTGGCCGAGCAGGTGGACGCCGCGGTCGTCCGGCCCGACGGCCTCCGCGATCGCGGCGATGTCGGCGGCCAGCTCGTCCGGCGCGTAGCCGCCCTCGGGTCGCCGGGGCCGGCGTCTCGTACTGACCGCGCATGTCGATGGCGACAACCCAGCGGCCAGCGGCCGCGAGCGGCTGCAGCACGGTGAGGAAGTCTTCCTTGCTGCCGGTGTAGCCGGGCACCAGAAGCGCGGGCTGACGTTCGCACACGCCGCTGCCGGGCGTCGCCTCCAGGGCCGCGAATGCCCCGCGGCAGGTCTGGACGATCACCCGCCTGACCAGGTCAGGCAGGTCGAGCGTCCTTGGTGTGCTCACGGGCTGGCAACCTACCCAGCGTGTCTTGGCATAAATCGCTGATATGTTGGGGACTTGCTGAGAGCCTGACTGTGCGTCGCTGTCAGCGGCCCTGGGCTCTGCGGCTGCGGCGGCGCCGGCGGCGGCCGCCGTGCCGCTGCCTGGCCCTGGTCGGCCGGTGCGGCGTCCTGATCTGGCCCGGTGTCGGCCGCGGCGGCCGGAGCCGGGCCGGCCTGGCTGGCCCCGACGGCCGCTCCTGACCTGGTCCGGCGGCGGATCCGCGGACTGCGCCTGCCCGGCTCACGGTCCCGGGCCGCGCTGGTGCCGAGCCGTCAGCGCTGCGGCCTGCCCGGCTCGCCTGCGAGCGGAGTCCTGGCCGGTTTCGCCGATGTCCTCAAGATCCTCGGCTTCGAGGCCGAGCCGGGCGCGCTGGGACCGCGGCAGGATGCCCTGCCGCGTGGCCGGGATGCCAAGCGCCGCGAACAGGTGCTCCGAGGTCGAATACGTCTCCGCGGGCTCCGGCTGGCCAAGGCCGAGCGTCTCGTCGATGATCTTCCAGCGCTGCAGGTCGCGCCAGTCCACGAAGGTGACGGCCACGCCGGTGCGCCCGGCCCGGCCGGTCCGGCCGATGCGGTGCAGGTACGCCTTGTCGTCTTCGGGGCACTCGTAGTTCACCACGTGCGTGACGTCGTCGACGTCGAGCCCGCGGGCGGCCACGTCGGTCGCCACCAGCACGTCGACCTTGCCGCTGCGGAACGCCCGCATGGCCCGCTCGCGCTGGCCCTGGCCCAGATCGCCGTGCACGGCGGCGGCGGCGAAGCCGCGGGTGGTAAGGGTGCCGGCCACCTGATCGCAGGCTCGCTTGGTCCGGCAGAACACGATCGTCAGGCCGCGGCCCTCGGCCTGCAGCACCCGGACCAGCACCTCGATCTTGTCCATCTGATGGGCGCGGAACACGTGCTGCTCGGTGGTCGGCACGAGCGCGGTCTCGTCGTGCTGCTCAGCCCGCACATGAGTGGCCTGACGCAGGTGCCGCCGGGCCAGCGTGACGATTTCGCCCGGCATGGTGGCCGAGAACAGCATGGTCTGCCGCTGCGTCGGCGTGAGCCGCAGGATGCGCTCGACGTCGGGCAGGAAACCGAGGTCGAGCATCTTGTCCGCCTCGTCCAGCACGAGCGCGCTGGCCTGGGACAGATCCAGGTGGCTCTGCCGGACCAGGTCGAGCAGCCGGCCAGGGGTGCCGACGACGACGTCGACGCGTGGCCAGCGCCTCGATCTGCGGCTCGTAAGCCCGGCCGCCGTACAGGGTGACGACGTTGACGCCGCTGCGGGATGCGGCCAGCCGCAGGTCGTCGGCAACCTGGATGGCCAGTTCCCTGGTCGGGCACCACGACGAGGGCGCGGGGCGCGGCGGGCTTGCGCCCGGCGGCTCCGTCCAGCCGTTCGATCAGCGGGATGCCGAACGCGAGGGTCTTGCCCGTCCCGGTCCTGGCCTGGCCGATGATGTCCTGCCCGCCCAGCGCTATCGGCAGCGCGAGTTCCTGGATCGGGAAGGCGGTGACGATCCCGGCGGCGTCCAGCGCGTCGCAGATCGGGCCGGCAACCCCGAGCTCGCGGAAGGTCTTGTCGGCCACCGCGGTTTGCGGCGGCCGCAGTTCAGTGACCGGGTAGTCGGTCCCGGCGTCCGGCATCGCGGGCCGGTCTCCCGGCACGCTCCGCATGGTCTGTGTAGTCAGGGCTTCCAGCCTCCATCAGTTGCCCGCGGGCTCGTCTCGCGCATTTTGCGCAAGGCGCCTTTCGTCGCGGGCTAAGCATTTGACTCCCCCGGCAGGACAAGCCTGTCCGTTCTCAGCGCGGCACCAGCCGCGCGCCCGCGGAGAAGAAGTCCGGCGCGGCGTCGGGTGCGCCCTTGGGTTTCGGGTGCTCCCTAGGCTCTCGGCGATCGCCGCGCCACTTTTAGTGTCAACACGCCGGGGGCTTGCCGCATTCCTGCTGCGGATCAACGCACAGTCTAGCAAAGCGGCCCGCGGCCGGCCGCCCCGGCAATCCGGGCCGGGCCAGGGCGGCCGCGGCGGCGGTAGTTGTTACGCTGCGGTGGTGGCCGGCGCAGGCGGGGACAGCCGGGCCGGCGGGCATGACCGGGCCGGCCAGGACGGCGTCGCCGACCTGCTCGGGTTGCTGGCCTACGGGTCGCTGGTGGCTTTCTTCCAGCTTTCCGATGATGCGGCGCTGGCCTCCTCCATCGATGACAAGGCGGCGCTCGCCGAGATGGCGGTGGCGGAATTCGGGCATTTCCGGTTGCTGCGCGACCAGCTGCGGCGGGCCGGCCTGGAGCCGGCCGCGGCGATGCGGCCGTTCGTGGACGTGATCGACGCGTTCCACGCCCGCACCGCGCCGTCCGACTGGCTGGAGGGCCTGATCAAGGCCTATGTGGGCGACGGGATAGCCGCCGACTTCTACACCACCGTGGCGGAATTGCTGGACCCGCCGACGAAGGCGCTGGTGATCGAGGTGCTATCGGATACCGGGCACGCGGAGTTCGTGATCGCCAGGGTCCGGGCGGCGATCGAGGCCGACCCGAAGGTCGCGGGCAGGCTCGCGCTGTGGGCCCGCCGGCTGATGGGCGAGGCGCTTGGCCAGGCGCAGCGGGTGGCCGCCGAGCGCGAGCCGCTGGCCCGGCTGCTGGCCGGCGGCACGGCCAGCCAGCTCGGTGAGATCGGCCGGATGTTCGCCAGGCTCACCGACGCGCATGCGCAGCGGATGGCCGCGCTCGGCCTGGACAGCTAATAGGGACGGCCGCCCGGGCTGAATGCGGCGACCGGTGCCGCCCGGGCGTTTCCGGGTGCCGCCCCGGCCCGGACAGCCGCTGCAGGCCGGCCTAGCGGAACCCGATCCGGCGCGAATCCGAGCCGTCGACCTCGATATAGGCGATCTTGCGTGCTGGCACCAGCACCTTGCCGCCCTTCTCGTCCGGCAGGATGAAGACGCCGCCCTCGGCCGCCAGCGCGGCGGTCAGCGCTGCCTCGATGTCCTCCTGCGACGTGCTGGTCTCGATCATCAGCTCGCGCTGCACGGACTGCATTCCGATCCTGACTTCCACGGCACTCCTCTCGCCTCGTCCGAGGCTAACCCGGTGCCGGGCCGGGATGGAGCCGCTGCGGTAACGCAGTGCTACGCCGCGAGCGAAACGGCGCCGGGCGGCCAGCCGTCAGCTGGCCGATAGCGGCCAGCCGCTGATCCCGCGCCAGGCCAGCCGGGACAGCAGCTGCTCCGCCGCGTCCTGCGGGATCACGCGATCGGTGCTGAGCCAGTACCGGGAGCTGACCTGCGCCATCCCGACCAGGGCCACGCCCAGCAGGTGCGCCTCGGCCTCGCCGAGCCCGGCGTCGGCGTGGATGAACTTGCTGACCATCTCCGCGCATTCCTGCATGGTCCGGTCCAGCCGGTCCCGCACCGCGGGCTCGTTGCTCAGGTCAGATTCGAAAACCAGCCGGAAAGCCTCGCCGCTGGTGCCCACGTAGTCGAAGAATGCGCGGAAGGTGGCGGGCACCCGCAGCGCGTTGTCGGTCGTCGAGGACAGCGCATCCCGGACGATCGCCACCAGTTCGTCCGCGCTCTCGTCGAGCAGCGCCAGGTACAGTTCGAGCTTGCCGGGAAAGTGCTGGTAGAGCACGGGCTTGCTAACCCCGGCCCGGTCGGCGATGTCGTCCATCGCGGCCGCGTGGTAACCCTGAGCGACGAAGATCTCCTGCGCTGCTCCGAGCAGCTGCCGCCGCCTCACCGGTCTCGGCAGCCGGGGGCTGGCCTGCCTGGCCTGCCGCGTTGCGCTCACGAGCGCCTCCGGTCGGTCTGCTAGCTGCCCTGGCGGGATTCGTTGTCATCTTACGACTAGCGGCCGGCCTGGCCGGGCCGGTTACCGTCCGCTAGCGTCATAGCAGGGGCCCGGGGTAACCGGACGGGCCGGTTCGAACGTTTCGGCGAAACGTAAAATCCGGACAACAGCGCAGGTATCAGCACCGGTAATCGCGGGGTAGGGAGACATCATGCGCAGCATGTGGAAGGGCGCGATTTCCTTCGGCCTGGTGATGATCCCGGTAAAGCTCTACACCGCGACCGAGCCGCAGGACATCGCGT
Source organism: uncultured Actinomycetes bacterium (assembly GCA_963786975.1). Classification (GTDB taxonomy): domain Bacteria; phylum Actinomycetota; class Actinomycetes; order Streptosporangiales; family Streptosporangiaceae; genus Palsa-506. The sequence continues at coordinate 498,556 of CAWBBE010000005.1, forward strand.
TCCGGCAGGTCCACCGCGAAGACGGTGGCCGGATCCGGTTCCGCCGGGTCTGCTCGATCGACGGCACCGAGGTCGCCTATGAGGACGTGGCCAAGGGATTCGAGCTGCCCTCCGGCGAGATGGTGGTGCTGACCGAGGAAGACATGGCCGACCTGCCGCTGCCGACTACGCGGAGTATCGAGGTGCTGCATTTCACCCCCGAGGACCAGATCGATCCGATTCTTTTCTCCCGCAGCTATTTCGTGGAACCGGAGAAATCAGGGGCCCGGGCGTACGTGCTGCTGCGGGACGCGCTAGAGCGATCCGGCAAGGTCGCCGTGGTCCAGGTGGCGCTGCGGCAGCGCGAGTCGCTGGCCGCGCTGCGCAGCCGGGACGGGGTGCTCGTGCTGGAGACGCTGCTCTGGCCGGATGAGGTCCGCCAGCCGAACTTCCCGTTCCTCGACCAGGATCTCGACGTGCGGTCGCAGGAGCTGAAGATGGCGTCCTCGCTGATCGAGTCGATGACCGAGGAATTCGACCCGGACGCCCATCACGACAGCTACCGGGAGGCGCTGGCCGAGCTGGTCGCGGCCAAGGCCGAGGGGCGTGACGTGGTGCAGCCACCCGATTCGGCCGCGAAGAGCGAGCCGGCCAGCCTGGCGGACGCGCTGAAGGCAAGCATCGCCGCCGCCAAGGGCGGCCCGGCCAAGGGCGGCCCGGCGAAGACCGGCGGCCGGACGGCCGGGCGCAGCCAGGCCAAGGGCCGCCCGGCCAAGTCAGCGGCGCCGTCCGGCAAGGCCCAGGACGGCACCCAGGAGCGGCGCTCGCGCCGCCGGGCCAGCGCTTAGCGGCGCGGTCCGGTGACCGACCCGATCCCGGCCTGGCCGGGTGAGCTGGTAACACTGCCCGGCGGGCAGATCTACGTTCGCTCCGCGCCGGCCGCCACCGCGTCCCCGGCCGGGGGGACTCCGGATGGCGCAGCCCGGGCGATCAGCGAGCCCGCGGTGTTCGTGCACGGCCTCGGCGGGTCAGCGACCAACTGGACCGACCTGATGGGCCTGCTGCGCCAGCCCGGTGAAACTCCCGCCGGCGCGGCGGCCGGCCAGATCCCGGCGCTGGCCGGCGATGCGCTGGACTTGCCGGGCTTCGGGTTCTCGCCGGTCCCGGCCGACGGCGACTACTCGATCGACGCGAAGGCCAGGGCGGTTATCGAGTTCATCGAGCAGCGCCGCCGCTGGCCGGTGCACCTGGTCGGGAACTCGCTCGGCGGCTCGGTCGCGGTCCGGGTGGCCGCCGCCGGCCCGACCTGGTGAAGACGCTGACGCTGATCTCGCCCGCGCTGCCCGACCTGCGGCCCCGGCTGATCCCGCTGCGGGTTTCGGTGCTCTGCGTGCCCGGCGTCGGTCAGTGGGCGCTGCGCAGGCTCGACCGGCATACCGCCGAGTCCAGGACGCTCGGCACCGTGCAGGAGGTCTACCGGGATCCGGGCCTGATGCATCCGCTGCGATACGCCGAGGAAGCCGCCGAGGTGCGGCGCAGGGACGAGCTCGGCTACGTGCACCGGGTGATGATCGGCTCCGCTCGGGGGCTCGTGCACGAGTACCTGCGCCCCGGCCCGCTGTCGCTCTGGCGCGACGCGGCCCGGGTGACCGCGCCGGCCCTGGTGCTGTACGGCAGCCACGACCGGCTGGTCAGGTCGGCGATGGCGGCCCGCGCCGCGCGCGCCTTCCGCGGCGCCCGGGTGGTGGTGCTGCCATGGCAGGGACATGTCGCGATGATGGAACGGCCGGACCTGGTGGCCAGGGAAATGCGGGTGCTGCTCGCCGCCGTGGCCGACCGCAGGAAAAGCAGCGACAACCAGGATCTGAAACGGAGCGCACCGCAGCATGCCGCCCGCCAGGCCGACGCCGGAGGTGCCGGATGAGCACGGCGGCCTGCGCGGTGCGCTGACCGCCGGCCTGCGGCCGGCCAGCCGGCCGCTGCTGATAACCGCGCCACGGCTGGTCCCGGCGACGCCCGGCTCGGGCGTGCTCGAACCGGGGTACGTAAGCATCGCCGGCGGCGTCGTGGCCGGGGTGGGCCAGGGCCCGCCGCCGCGCCGGCCGGATCTGGCGCTCGGCACCGGCGTGCTCGTGCCCGGCCTGGTAGACCTCCAGGTCAACGGTTATCTGGGCGAGGAGCTGATGACGGCCAGCGCAGCCGGCTGGGCGGCAGTCGCGAGCGGGATGCCGGCTACCGGGGTCACCTCGTTCATGCCGACTTTCATTACCTCGCCGCTGGCCGGCCTGACCGCGGCGCTGCGGGCGGCGGCGGCGATCGTACCCGGGCTGCCGGCGGGCCGGGCCCGCGTGCTCGGCGTGCATGTGGAGGGCCCGTTCATCGCGGCCAGCCGCCGCGGCGCGCACAACCCGGCATGGATCATCCCGCCGTCGGCGGCTGCGATCGACGCGCTGCTCGCCGCGGGTGCCGGGCTGGTCCGGCTGGTCACGCTGGCGCCTGAGCTGGACGGCGCGCTCGCCGCGGTCCGCCAGCTCGCCGCGGCAGGCGTACTGGTCAGCGTGGGGCACAGTGACGCCACCGCGGCGCAGGTGGCGGCGGCGGCCGACGCCGGCGCCCGGATGGTGACCCACTTGTACAACGCGCAGCGGCCGATGCACCACCGCGAGCCCGGCGTGGTCGGCCAGGCGCTCGCCGACCCGCGGCTGACCAGCGGCCTGATCGCGGATCTGCGGCACGTGGCCGGGCCGGCCTGCGTGATCGCGTTCGCCGCCGCGCCCGGCCGGATCTGCCTGGTCACCGACGCGACAGCGTGCGCGGGCATGCCGCCCGGGCGGTACCTGCTCGGCGGCGAGCTGATCGAGCTGCCGGCCGGCGGCGGTGAGCCGCCGGTACGGGCCGACGGCACGCTGGCCGGCTCGGCGCTGCGGCTGGACGCCGCGGTGGCGAACATGACGGCGGCCGGCGTCGGCCTGGCCGCGGCGGTGGCCGCGGCCAGCCGCGTCCCGGCCGATCTGGCCGGCCGGAGCTGGGCCGGATCGCCCCCGGCGCCGCGGCCGACCTGGCCTGGCTCGGCGATGACCTGCGGGCGAAGGCCGCCTGGGTGGCGGGTGAGAAGGTATTCGGATGACCAGCATGCGCACCGAGATCATGGAGCAGCCCGCCGCGCTGCGGGCGACCATCGACATGCTGGCGCCGCGCGCCGCCGAGGCCGGGAAGCTCGCCCGCGACACCCGGCAGGTGCTGTTCATCGCGCGCGGCACGTCGGACAACGCCGCGGTGTACGGCAGCTACCTGATCCAGGCGTATGCCGGGCGGCTGGCGACGCTGGCCTCGCCGTCGATCGCGACCACCTACCGGAGCCGCCTGGATCTGTCCGGGGTGCTCGCCGTGGCGCTGTCCCAGTCGGGCCGGACCGGCGAGATCGTCGAGACGCTGGCCTGGGCGGCCGACTGCGGTGCCCGCACCCTGGCGATCACCAACGAGGCAGGCTCGCCGCTGGCCGACGTGGCCGACGTGGCGTTCGTCACGCAGGCCGGCGCCGAGCGCGCCGTGCCGGCCACCAAGACGTTCACCACCCAGCTGGCTGCCCAGGCGGTGCTCGCGATCGGGCTCGGCGCGAAGCTGGACGCCGGGCTGCTGCGGCAGGTCCCGGACCGGATCGAGGCGCTGCTGGCCGGCCGGATCGAGCTGGCGCCGATCGTGGCCGAGTTGCAGGGCGTGCAGGGCGTGGTGGTATCCGGCCGCGGCCTGGCCTACTCCGCCGCGCTCGAGCTCGCGCTCAAGCTCAAGGAGGCCTGCTACCTGCACGCGATGGGGCTGTCCTACGCCGACCTGCGGCATGGGCCGATCGCGGTGGTGGACGCCCGGACCCCGGCCATCGTGCTGGCGGCCAGCGCCGGGCCGACCCTGGCCGGAACCGTCGATCTGGCCCGGCGGGTCACCGGCGCGGGCGCGCGGGCGTACGCGATCGGTGGCGATGCCTCGCTGGCGGCCGCGAGCAGCCGCGTGCTGCCCGGTCCGGATCTGCCGGAATGGCTTGCGCCGATGGGCCTCATCGTGCCGGGCCAGCTGCTCACCGAGGCGCTGGCCCGGCAGCTCGGCATCGATCCGGACCATCCCCGCGGCCTGAGCAAGATCACCCAGACGGACTGAGCGGGCGGCCGGCCCGGGATCCGCCGGGGCCGGCCGGTCAGGTGCCGCCGCGCTACAGCTCCCGGTGCACCTTGTGCTGGGCGGCCTGCGCCCGCGGCCGCAGCACCATCAAGTCGACGTTGACGTGCGCAGGCCGGGTGACGGCCCAGGTGACCGCGTCCGCGATGTCCTCGTCGGTCAGCGGCTCGGCCACGCCCGCGTAGACGGCGGCCGCCTTGTCCTGGTCACCGCGGAACCGGTTGATCGCGAACTCGGCGGTCCTGACCATGCCCGGCGCGATCTCGATCACCCGGACCGGCTGCCCGCTCAGTTCCAGCCGCAGCGTCCCGGCCAGCGCATGCGTCCCGTGCTTGGCGGCCACGTAGCCGCCGCCGCCTTCGTAGGCGGTGAATCCGGCGGTGGAGGACATCAGCACCACGGTGCCGTCGCCGCTGGCGATCAGCCCGGGCAGCAGCGCCTGGGTGACGTTCAGCGTGCCAAGCACGTTGACCTCGTACATCGCCCGCCAGTCCGCGGCGTTGCTGTCGGCTACCTGATCGCCGCCGATGGCGCCGCCCGCGTTGGCGACCAGCACGTCGCACCGATCCAGCCCGGCGGCCAGCGCGTCGACCGCGGCCCGGTCGGTGACATCGAGCTGCCGCGCCTCGGCTTCGCCGCCCTCGCCGCGGATCCTGGCCGCGAGCGCCTCGACGCGGTCGCCGCGCCGGGCCGCTGCGACGACGTGATACCCGGCGCCCGCCAGCCGTACCGCGGTAGCCGCGCCGATACCGCTGCTTGCCCCAGTAACTACCGCAACCCGATGCATGCTGTGATTCTGCCAGCCCCGATGCGGCCAGCCGCTGCCCGGCTCCGGCTGACGGCGGCCGTCGGCTCATCCGCTTTTCATGTATCTCCGGCGGTCCTGCGGACTCTCCTTAGTTGATGGCGGCGGCCAGCCTGGCTGGTACCGGCCGTCTGCCGGTAATTTGGGAGTACTGCGACCGCTGGGGGCAGAAATGAGACTCTCCGCTGCGCATGCCGGGTGGCGGGATGCCGGGGCCGGGCTCCGGCCGGGAACGCGGGAGCCGCGATGACCGGCGCCCGGGCCGAGCTGCGGGTGGACCTGCAGGCCGGCCCTGATCTCGACGCCGAGGAAATGGCCCAGCTCACCGGCCGGCTGCGGAGCGAACTGCTTGACCTGGATGTCATCACGGTCGAGCTGGCCGCCGGCGGCGAGGCCCCGGGGAATTCGAAGGGCGTCGGCCTGCTGGCGCTCGGCGGGCTGGTGGTGAGTTTCGTCGGCCAGGACGTCTTCGAATCGGTGATCGGCGGGATCCGGTCGTGGCTGAGCCGTCAGCGCCATCGCAGCATCAAGCTAACCCTCGACGGGGACTCGCTTGAGCTGACCGGGGTCAGCTCGGCCGAGCAGGACCGGCTGGTCGACCTCTGGGTGACCCGCCATGCCGGCGCCGGCTGAGGCCGGCGTCGGGCCCGGCCCGGGCTACCAGCCGGCCGGCCGGTAGCGGGCCTGGCCCGGGCTGCAGGTCACCGTCCGGACCGGGGTCACCTACCATCGAGGACGTGCCAGTCCACCGCGGTCCCGCAGAGCCTGCCGGGCCCGCCAGCGGGCCGGCCGGCCAGCCGGCCGGCCGCCGCACGCTGCGCGGAGTGATCACCGACTGGGGCGGCGTGCTGACCAGCCCGATCCTGGAGACGATCAATGCGTGGATCGAGCTGGAGGGCATCGACGCCGGCCGCTACGCCGCGGTGATGCGGCCATGGGTGACGCAGGCTTACGGCCCGGACGGCACCGGGAACCCGATTCACGCGCTGGAGCGCGGCGAGTGCACGGACCAGGAATTCGAGCGCCTGCTGGCCAGCAGGCTCACCCGGGTCGATGGCAGCCCGGTTCCCGCGGACGGCCTGCTGGCCAGGATGTTCGCCGCTACCCTGCCGGCCCCGGCGATGCACGGCGCGCTGCGGGCCATCCGCCGGGCCGGCCTCCGGACCGCGCTGCTGTCCAACTCGTGGGGCGCGAACGACTATCCCCGGCACCTGTTCCCCGAGCTGTTCGACGTTGTGGTGATCTCCGCCGAGGCCGGCCTGCGCAAGCCGGAGCCGGCGATCTTCCTGCAGGTCACCGCGCTGCTCGGACTTGAGCCCGCCGAGTGCATTTTCATCGATGACATCGAGGCCAACGTGCTCGCCGCCGAGGCGGTCGGCATCGTCGGCGTGCACCACAGCGAACCCGGCTCAACCACGCAGCGGCTGTCCGAGCTGCTCCGGATACCGCTTGACGACCTGGGTTCCTGACGGATGGCCGCCGCCGGTGCAGCGCTCCCGGGTGCTGGCCGGCCGCGGGTCAGGCCGGCCGCGGCCGGCCGATATGGCCGGCCAGGCGGCGCAGCCGCTGGCGGCTTCACGACCTGACGGCCAGGAACCCTGACGGCGCCGGGCCTGCTGCTCTAGCGTTGGGCGCCGTGGCCGACTATCCGCACCCGTCCAGCCCGGGCCGCTCCGCGAACATGCGCGCCAACCGGCGCAGCGATACCAAGCCCGAGCTTGCGCTGCGGCGTGCCCTGCACAGCCGGGGCTACCGCTATCGCAAGGATTACCGGCTCGATCTGGACGGCGGCCGGCGGGTCCGGCCCGACATCGCGTTCACCGCCCGGCGGGTCGCCGTGTTCGTCGACGGCTGCTTCTGGCATTGCTGCCCGCAGCACGGCAGCAAGCCGGCCGTCAACGTCGGCTACTGGGACCCTAAGCTGCGCCGGAACGTCGAGCGTGACCGTGCTGCCGATACCGCGCTGGCGGCGGCTGGCTGGGAGGTCGTCCGGATCTGGGAACACGAGCCAGTGGCCGAGGCGGTGGCCGCCGTGCTGGCCGCGCTGGCCCGCGGCCTGTCCCGGCCGGCCCCGGCTCCGCCCGCCGCCGCTGGCCGGCCGCCCGCGCCGCGGCCGGCCGCGGCCGGCCCGGTCCCGCCGCCTGCCGCCATCGCTGAGTTGCGGCCGGCCAGCCCCCGGCAGGCACCAGCTGGCCGGTAGCAAAGCCGATTTCCCGGCCGTGGCGCCCCAGGACTGGCACACTCATGGTCACCCGCTCCCAGGCCACCTTCTGGAGGGCTCGTGCGCGTCTTCCTGCCCTGCACACTGCCGACACTGGCAGTCGTGCTGGCCAGTGCCGAAATCGGCCAGCCCCCGCTGCGGGGGTTCGCCGTCACGCCCGCGCTGCGGGAGTCGTATGTCAGCGGTGACCTCGAAGAGCTCGAGTACACCGCGATGGCCCAGGCGGCCAGGGGATCGCTCCGGCTGCTGCTTGACCAGCCTGATGCGCCGCCCCGGCGGGTGGTGCTCGCGGTCGAGATCGCGGACGAGCGGATCGTCAAGGTAACCGCACCGGATGAGCCGGCCGCGGTCGAGATAGACGGCGCTGTCCCCGTTCAGCTGCTTGTTTCTGGTCATGTCGATGACGTCCGGGCGGCCGACGACATCAGGGCCGCGGTCGCCGCCCTGCCCAAGGCCGACGAGGGTGACGATGACGCGATGTTCACGGTAGACGGCGCGGAGGGGCATGAGCTGATGTGGTACGCAAGCCAGGAACTTGCCTTCCTGGTCGGATGAGGCCGTTTCGCGCCTTCGTGCGACGATGAATTCATGGATGCCGTTACCAACGTGCCCCCGCCGGTCAACGAGCCGATCAGGCAGTACCCGCCGGGCAGCCAGGACCGCGCCGTGCTGGAATCCAGGGTCAAGGACATGGCCAGCCAGCGGGCCGAGCTGACGATGACGGCGGGCGGCCGGCAGTGGATGGGCGGCGGCGGCCAGGTGGCGGTCGTGCAGCCGCACAACCACCGGCATGTCCTCGGCGAGTTCGGCAACGCCACCGAGCAGGACGTCCTGGCGGCGATCGACGCCGCCCGGGCGGCCGCGCCGGGCTGGCGCGCGCTGTGCTACGACGACCGCGCGGCGATCTTCCTGAAAGCCGCGGAACTGCTCGCCGGGCCGTGGCGGGCCACCATCAACGCGAGCACCATCCTGGGCCAGTCCAAGTCGGTCTACCAGGCGGAGATCGATGCCGCCTGCGAGCTGATCGACTTCTGGCGGTACAACGTGCACTACGGCAGGCGGCTGCTGGCCGAGCAGCCCGAATCGACCGGCGCCGCGTGGAACCGGCTGGAGTACCGCCCGCTTGAGGGCTTCGTGCTGGCCATCACGCCGTTCAACTTCACCTCGATCGCCGGCAACCTGCCGACCGCGCCGGCCCTGATGGGCAACGTGGTGCTGTGGAAGCCGTCGCCCACCCAGCAGTTGTCGGCGCACTACCTGATGCGGCTGCTTGAGGCAGCCGGGCTGCCGCCCGGGGTGATCAACATGGTGACCGGCGACGGCAGCGCCGTGTCCAGCGTCGCGCTGGCGCACGAGGAACTGGCCGGCATCCACTTCACCGGATCCACCGGTACCTTCCAGCACCTGTGGCGCACCGTCGGGCAGAACATCGCCGGCTACCGCGGCTACCCGCGGCTGGTCGGCGAGACCGGCGGGAAAGACTTCGTGATCGCCCACCCGTCGGCCGATCCCGGCACGGCGACCACCGCGCTGATCCGCGGCGCGTTCGAGTATCAGGGCCAGAAATGCTCGGCCGCCTCCAGGGCCTATCTCGCCAGATCGGTCTGGGACCGGATGAGCGACGACTTCCTCCAGGTCGCGGCGTCGCTGACGATGGGCGACGTGTCCGCCGACTTCTCCCTGTTCATGGGCGCGGTGATCGACGAAAGGGCGCTGGCGAAGCACGCCGACGCGCTGGCCCGGGCCCGCACGCGCCCTTCCATCCAGGTGCTGGCCGGCGGCGAGATCAACGGCGCCGACGGCTATTTCGTGCAGCCGACCGTGCTGGCCTGCACGGATCCGGCCGACGAGGTATTCACCACGGAGTACTTCGGCCCGATCCTCGCCGTGCACGTGTTCGAGGACGCGGACTATGACCGGGTCGTGGCCCAGGCGGCGGACATCTCGCCGTACGCGCTGACCGGCTCGATCATCGCCCAGGACCGGACGGCGATCGCGGCGGCCACCGAGGCACTCCGGTTCACCGCCGGCAATTTCTACGTCAACGACAAGCCGACCGGGGCGGTGGTCGGCCAGCAGCCCTTCGGCGGCGCGCGGGCCAGCGGCACCAACGACAAAGCGGGCTCCATCTTCAACCTGATCCGCTGGGTTAACGCCCGCACGATCAAGGAACTGTTCGTGCCACCGGCCGATTACCGCTATCCGCATATGGGGTAATGGCCAAGCCGGCCGGGCGCTGCGGGCCGCGGTCACTCAGTGTCATGCACCAGATGGAAGTCCGTTAAGTTCTGGGATCCTGGTTGGTTCATCGCTACTCGCCCGCGGTGATGACGGCGGTACGCTCTGGATTGCCCGAGCGAGCCGGAGGCACTCATTTACTGTCTAGTTCTGTGGAACATCGACCTGACCCTGGTCGACGTCAGCCGGGTCACCAGGGACGCCTATGCGGATGCCTTCCGCCGGGTCACCGGCCGTCCGCTGGTCCAGCTGCCGCGGCTGGCGGGCCAGAGCGAGTCGGAGATCTTCTTCGAGGCGCTGGCGCGGAACGACGCGCCGCCGACCGTGCCCGCGGCGATCGCGCCGACCGCCGACGGCAGCGACGAACTGCTCAGCCGGTTCGTCTGCGAGCTGGCCGCGGCGTTCGGATCCCGGCGGGCGCTGCTGCCCGAGCGCGGCCGCATCCTGCCCGGGGCCAGGGAGGCGGTACTGGCCGTAGCCGGCCTGCCCGGCGTGGTCCAGTCGGTGCTGACCGGCACCATCAGGCCGAACGCGGTGGAGAAGCTGCGCGCTTTCCGGCTGGACGGCTTCTTCGATTTCGAGGTCGGTGGCTACGGGTCCGAGATCTACCCGAAGGGTGCCCAGCTGATGAAGTCAAGGAGCCGGGCCGCCGAGAAGTACGGGGTGGCCTTCGACGAGAGATCGACCGTGTACATCGGGGATTCGACCAGGGATGTGGCCGCGGCGCAGACCGGCGGGGCCAGGTCGGTCGCCATCGCCACCGGGCGGTCGACCGAGGGAGACCTGCGCGCCGCCGGAGCCAGCCTGGTGCTGCCGGACCTGACGGACGTCGCCGCCCTGACCCGGGCGATTCAGCTGCTGGCCGCGCCATCGGCGGGCTGAATCCCGGCTGGGCCAGCGCGGTGCCCGCGGTGCCGCTGACGGCACCGGCGCGGCGCGGGCCGGGCGGCCGCGGGCTGCCGGTCAGGCCGGCCGGGCCGGCCGGGTGCCGGCCGTGCTGCTGACGGTTTACGGCGTGGCGGCCCTGACCTTCATGATGGCGATGTACGGGCTGGAGCGCCGCAGCCCGGTGTTCGTGCTGCTCTTCGCGGTCGGCTGCGCGCTGGCCAGCAGTTACGGGTTCCTCTCCGGGGCATGGCCGTTCGGTGTGGTCGAGGCGCTGTGGTCCCTGGTCGCGCTGCGCCGCTACCTGTCCTTGACCAGGGCGGATCGGGCCCGCGCGGACGAGCGTGCGGGGCCGGATCCGCCGCGATCATGAAATCACCGGGTCAGCCGGGCCACCGGGTCAGCCGGGCCACCGGGCCGACTGCGGTGAGCGCCTGCGGAGGTCGTCCCTGATGTCGCGGCCGAGCCGCCGGGTCTCGAGCCGGTTGAGCGCCGCGCCGGCCATCGCGCCGGTGAGCATCGGGCCGAGCGACGTGGCGCTCCGCCCGGCCCGGGCGAGCAGCCTGCGCTGCAGCCGGCGGCGCAGCGGCGATCCCACCGCGAGCACCAGCCCGCCCGGCGCGAGCGCCACCCCGCGCCGATTCGCCCAGGACCCCACGTAGGCAGCCATCCGCTCGGGCGCCGAGCCTGCCGCGCGCATCCCGTACACCTCGTGCAGTTCGGCGATCAGCTTGAGCTCGATTCCGACCAGCGCCAGGGTCTCGGTCGCGATCTCCACTGGCACGGCCGGGATGACGGGCAGCACCATGGACGCGCCGACTGCCGCGCCGACGCCAGCCGCCGTCCGGGACGCACCGCGGATCAGCGCGTCGGCGAGTTCCTCGGGCGAGCAGCCGGGGAACTGCCGCCGCAGCGCGGCCTGGTCCCGGACCGGCAGCCGAGGTGCCATCGCGATCACCTGGTCGGCCAGCCACCGGCTGGCTGACTGAGCGCCCCGCCAGGTGACCTGGCCGCCGCGTCCGGCCGCCCGGGCGGTAGCGGCCATCAGCCGCCTGACCCGGGCCGGCGAGGCCCGGCTCGCTGAGGCCCTCGACGAGGTCAGCCACCTGCCCGCTCAGCTCCCGCTGGGCTATTACCGCCGACCCGGCCGGGCCGTCCGGACGGCCCGGCCTGGCCGGGCCCGTCCCGGCCGTCCGTTGCCCCTCGGCTGGCCCGGCCTGATCGCTGGTCCCGTTACCTGCTGATGTCATGGCATACGCCTACCCGTCCTGCCGGGGTGTACGCCGCCCGCCGCCGCGGGCCCCGCGTTGCGGCACCCGGTCCTGACGTCTCATGCTGGGCCTATGCCCATAGACGATCATCCGAGGCCGGCCGCCGGCTCGGCCGCCGCGCTGGCCGGGCGTGATTACGGCGCGATTCTCTGGGAGCCGACGCCGGAATCGATCGCCGCGGCGCGGGTCACCGGCTACGTCCGCTGGCTGGCCGACCATCGCGGCCTGCACCTGACCGGGCATGACCAGCTCTGGCGGTGGTCGGTGACCGAGCCGGCCGTGTTCTGGGAGTCGGTCTGGGACTACTTCGGCGTGCTGGGGGAGCGGGGCAGCGGCCCGCCGCTGACCGGCGCCGGGATGCCCGGCGTGCGCTGGTTCGACGGCGCCACGATCAACTACGCGCGCAACGCGCTGCGGACCGCCCGCGACCAGCCGGCCAGGACAGCCGTGATTTACCGCGGCGAGGACGGCCGCGGCGGGACGCTCAGCTACGGAGCGCTGGAGCGCGAGGTTGCCCGGGCCGCGGCCGGGCTGCGCGGGCTCGGCGTCACCGCCGGCGACCGGGTGGCCGGCTACCTGCCGAACATCCCGGAGGCGCTGATCGCCTTGCTGGCCACCGCCAGCCTCGGCGCGATCTGGTCGTCGTGCTCGCCCGATTTCGGCGCGCCCAGCGTCATCGACCGGTTCGCGCAGATCTCGCCGAAGGTGCTGATCGCGGTCGGCGGTTACGGCTACGGCGGGAAGTCCTTCGACCGGCGGCCCGAGGTCGCGACCATAGCGGCCGCGCTGCCCGGTCTCGGCGCGGTGGTGCTGGTCGGCGCCGCGGCCGGGGAGCCGTGGCCGGGCATGCCCGGCCCCCGCGTGCTGCACTGGGACAACCTGGCCGGCCGCGGTGCCCGCTCCGCAGGCCCGGCCGGGCTGGCTGACTCCGGCGGGCTCGCCGATCCCGGCGGCCCGCCGCTTGAGTTCACCGACGTTCCGTTCGACCATCCGCTGTGGGTGCTGTACTCCTCCGGCACGACCGGCCTGCCCAAGCCGATCGTGCACGGGCATGGCGGCATCGTGCTTGAGCATCTCAAGGTGCTCACCTTCCACCAGGACCTCGGCCCGGGCGACGTCTTTTTCTGGTACACCACGACCGGCTGGATGATGTGGAACTACCTGGCTGGCGGCCTGCTCGCGGGCGCGACCGTGGTCCTCTACGACGGCAGCGCCAGCTATCCGGACACTGGCGCGCTCTGGCGGCTGATCGCCGAGACCGGCGTGACCTACGCCGGCACCGGGGCGCCGTACCTGCTGGCCTGCGCCAAGGCGGAGCTGCGGCCAGCCGCCGAGCACGACCTGTCCCGGCTCCGCGGGGTCGGATCCACCGGATCTCCGCTGCCGCCGGAGGGCTTCCGCTGGGTCTACGACTCGGTGGGCAGCAACCTGCTGCTCGGCTCGTTCTCCGGCGGCACCGACCTGTGCACCGGGTTCGTCGGACCGAGTCCGCTGCTCCCGGTCCGCGCCGGGGTGATCGCCGGCCGCTGCCTCGGCGCGCAGGTGGCCGCGTATGACGCCGCCGGGAACGCCATTGTCGGCTCGGTAGGAGAGCTGGTGATAACGGAGCCGATGCCGTCCATGCCGGTCGGCTTCTGGAACGACCCCGGTGGCGAGCGTTACGCCGCCAGCTACTTCGCCCAGTATCCGGGAGTGTGGCGGCACGGGGACTGGATCCTGTTCTTGCCGGACGGCGGCTGCGTCATCTACGGCCGCTCGGATGCCACCTTGAACAGGGGCGGCGTCCGGATGGGCACCAGCGAGTTCTACCGCGTGGTGGAGCGGCTGCCGGAGATCGCCGACAGCCTGGTCGTCGATACTGGCGGGCTCGGCCACGACGGCCGGCTCATCTTGTACGTCACGATGGCCGGCCACCGCGCTCTGGACGACAGCCTCACCGGCCGGATCCGCGCGCAGCTGCGCGCCGAGCTGTCGCCGCGGCACGTCCCGGACGAGATCCATCAGGTGCCGGGCATCCCGCGGACGCTGTCCGGCAAGAAGCTCGAGGTGCCGGTCAGGAAGATCTTGCTGGGCACCCCGCTGGCCGAGGCGGCCGACCCGGATGCGCTGGCCAACCCGGAGGTACTGCCGTTCTTCGCGCCCGGGGAGCCCGGATGACCGGGCCAGCCGGCCGCACCGGGCCGGCTGGCCGCACCGGGCCCGCCCCGGGCCGCCGGTTCGGCGAGGAAGGCGGCCGGCTGACCTATGGCAGCTACCTCCGGGTGCCCGAGCTGCTTTCCCAGCAGGTACCGCAGGCCGATCCGCCGGCCCACGACGAGTTGCTGTTCATTACCGTGCACCAGGCGTACGAGCTGTGGTTCCAGCAGTTGCTGTATGAGCTCGGCGCCGCCCGGGATGCCATGTCGGCGGACGCGACGTGGCGGGCCAGGCAGTTGCTGCGCCGTGCACACGTCATCGAGCGGCTGCTGGTCAGCCAGATCGACGTGCTGGAGACGATGACGCCGCAGGACTTCCTGGAGTTCCGCGCGGCGCTCGCGCCGGCCAGCGGCTTCCAGTCGGTGCAGTTCCGCGAGCTCGAGTTCCTGTCCGGGGCGAAGGACGAGCGTTACGTTGCCCGGTTCCGTGCGCTGACGGGCTCCGAACGGGACCGGCTGGCCAGGCGGCTGGCCGAGCCGTCGCTCTGGGACGCGTACCTGGGCCTGCTCGGCGCCCGCGGGCTGCCGGTCCGCGATTCCGAGCAGGTGCTGGCCTCGCTCGTCTCGATCGCCAGGGACCGGGCGGGTCAGGACGATCTCTGGCAGCTGGCCGAGGACCTGCTGACCCATGATGAGCTGTCCGGGCTCTGGCGGGCCCGGCACGTGCAGATGGTAGAGCGGCAGATCGGCACGAAATCCGGCACCGGCGGGTCCACCGGCGCGCCATACCTGCACAATCGAGTGCCGCTGCGCTATTACCCGCTGCTGTGGGAACTGCGAGATTGGTTGTAGCGGCTGGCGCGATGCGGCGGCCGGCCCGGCACACGAAGGAGTGGACCGATGGCGGAGCACCCGGATGATGACAAGCTTGCCCTGCTAGCCGCGGCGGCGCGGCAGGCAGGCGGCGACGCCGGGGTCGGCGACATGCAGGACTACCTGCAGGCCTACTACCGGCACGTCGCGGTCGAGGACCTGGCATCGGCCGGGCCCGTCCGGATCGCCGCGGTCGCGACCGCGCAGGCGGCCTTCGCCGCGCACCGCCCGCAGGGCCGGGCGCTGGTCCGGATCCGCCCGGCCGGGGACGCGTCGCTGGAGCCGGCCGGCGCGGTGCTCGACATCGTCACCGACGACATGCCGTTCCTCGTCGACTCGGTGACGATGGAGCTGGCCAGGCACGGCCTGCGGACGCAGCGGGTGGTTCATCCGCAACTGCGCGTCCGCCGCGACGTCACCGGGACGCTGCGCGGCGTGCTCGGCCTGCTGGACGGGTCGCCATCGGCACACGACGAGATATGCGAGTCCTGGACGCACATCGAGATCGGGGTGCTCGCCGACGACGCCGAGGCCGCCGCGCTGACCGGGGACCTGCAGCGGGTGCTCGGTGACGTACGGGTGGCGGTGGAGGATCACTCCAGGATGCGGGCCAGGGCCGTGCAGCTGGCCGAGGATCTCGCCATGTCCGGGCTGGCCGCCGCCGCCGGGCCGGGGGCGGCCGCGCCCGCCGGGCCGGGCGCGGCGGCGGCCGACGGGGCCGAGGCGCCAGCCGAGATCGAGGCCCTGCTGCGCTGGCTCGCCGACGGTCACTTCACTTTCCTCGGCTACCGCGAGTACGACCTGGCGGACGGGCCGGACGGGATGATCCTGCGCGCGGTGCCCGGCACCGGGCTCGGCATCCTGCGTCATGACAAGCAGGCATCAAGCTCGTTCGCCGCGCTGCCGCCCGAGGTACGGGCCAGGGCCAAGGATCCGCAGCGGCTGATCCTCACCAAGGCCAACTCGCTGTCCACCGTGCACCGGCCCAGCTACCTGGACTACGTCGCGGTGAAGCGGCTGGACGACGCGGGCCAGGTGACGGGCGAGTTCCGGTTCCTCGGCCTGTACACCCACGTCGCCTATTCCGAGAGCATCACCCGCATCCCGGTGGTGCGGCGCAAGCTGGCCGGCTGCCTGGACGCCCTCGGCCTGACCGCGGAGAGCCACGACGGGAAGGATCTCGCCGAGTTCCTGGAGAACTACCCGCGCGAGGAGCTCTTCCAGATCCCGGTGCCCGAGCTGGTGCCGATCGCGGCCGGCGTGCTCCGGCTGCGCGACCACACGCAGACCCGGCTGTTCCTGCGCCAGGACATCTACGGCCGGTACATGTCCTGCCTGGTCTACCTGCCGCGGGACAAGTACACCACCAGGGTCCGGCTGCGCGCGCAGGAGATCCTGCTCAGGGCGCTGAACGGGGTCTCGGTCGGCTACGGCGTGATGGTCGGCGAGTCATCCGTGGCCAGGCTGCACATCGTGGTCAGGGCCGGGCACGGCAGCATGCTGCCCGAGGTGGACGAGGCCGAGCTGGAACGGGAACTCGCTGCCGTGGTCAGGTCGTGGGACGACGACCTGGCCGAGGCGGCGGCCCGGTCGCTCGGCCCGCAGCGGGCCCGCGTGCTGCTCGCCATGTGCGGCGACGCCATCCCCGATACCTACAAGACCGACGTCCCGGCCGCCGCCGCCGTCGGGGATCTCACCAGGATCCTCGAGCTGCGCGAGTCGGGCGGGAACGTGGCCTTCGAGTTCTGGGAGTCGGTCAGCTTCGTCGGCGGGGTGCCGGTGCAGCATGATCACGCGACCAGAGGGTCCGGCGCGAACCGGCGGGTCTGGCGGCTCACGATCTACCGGACCGGCTCTCCGATCACGCTCACCGACGTGCTGCCCAGGCTCCAGCACATGGGCGTCGACGTGGTGGACGAGCATCCGTATGAGTTCTCCGGGGCAGGCATCGCGAAGCCGTTCTGGATCTACGATTTCGGCCTGCGCCGGAGCGGCGGCGGGGACGCCGCCGGGGCCGGCCAGGACAACGCGGCCGGGCAGCCCGGCCGCCCGGCCGCGGGTTCCCGCCTCGCTCGACTCGGTGAAGGACCTGCTCGAAGGCGCCCTTGGCGCGCTGTGGCACGGGGAGATCGAGGACGACGGGTTCAACGCCCTGGTCCTGGACGCGCATCTCAGCTGGCGGCAGGTGGTCGTGCTGCGCGCGTACGCCAGGTACCTGCGCCAGGCGGGCAACACGTTCAGCCAGTACTACGTCGAGCGGGTGCTGCGCGCGAACGTGACGGTGACCCGGCTGCTGGTGCGGCTGTTCGAGTCCAGGTTCGACCCCGACCGGCAAGGCGGCGAGGGTGAGCGCAGCGAGGCCATCGCCGAGGAGATCCGCGGTGAGCTCGACGAGGTCGCCAGCCTGGACCAGGATCGCATCCTGCGGGCCTACTGGGGCCTGATCGACGCGACGCTGCGGACGAATTACTTCCAGCAGAGCACCACCGGCCGGGCCAGGCTGCCCTACTTCGTGGCCAAGCTCGACGCCGCCAGGGTGCCCGGCCTGCCGGCCCCGCGGCCGCGGTTCGAGCTGTTCGTCTACTCGCCCAGGTTCGAGGGCGTGCACCTGCGGTTCGCCGATGTCGCGCGCGGCGGCCTCCGCTGGTCAGACCGGCCGGAGGACTTCCGGACCGAGGTACTCGGGCTGGCCACCGCCCAGGAGGTGAAGAACTCGGTCATCGTGCCGTCCGGCGCCAAGGGCGGCTTCGTCTGCAAGCAGCTGCCCGGTCCGGCGGACCGGGAGGCGTACCTGGGCGAGGTGCTGACCTGCTACCGGATGTTCATCTCCGCCATGCTGGACGTCACCGACAACCTGGACGCCGGCCAGGTACAGCCCCCGGTCCGCGTGGTCCGGCATGACGGCGACGACCCGTACCTGGTAGTGGCCGCGGACAAGGGCACGGCGACGTTCTCCGACACGGCCAACGAGATCGCCGCCTCCTACGGGTTCTGGCTGGGCGATGCGTTCGCCTCCGGCGGCTCCGAGGGATACGACCACAAGAAGATGGGCATCACCGCCCGCGGCGCGTGGGAGTCGGTCAAGTTCCATTTCCAGGCGCTGGGCACCGATACCAGCAAGACCGGATTCACCGTGGCCGGCATCGGTGACATGTCCGGTGACGTCTTCGGCAACGGCATGCTCCTGTCGCGGCACATCAAGCTGGTAGCCGCCTTCGACCACCGGCATGTATTCGTCGACCCGGACCCGGATCCGGCGGCGGCCTTCGCCGAGCGGGAACGGCTGTTCGCGCTGCCCAGGTCCTCCTGGGCGGCCTACGACGCGGCGCTGATCTCGCCCGGCGGCGGGGTATGGCCGCGCAGCGTCAAGTCGATCCGGGTGCCGCCGGAAGCGCGGGCCGCGCTCGGCATCGAGGACTCGGTCACCTCGCTGACGCCCGATCAGCTGATCTCCGCGATCTTGTCGGCGCCGGTCGACCTGCTCTGGAATGGCGGCATCGGCACCTACGTGAAGGCGAGCAGCCAGTCGCACGCCGACGCCGGCGACCGGTCCAACGACGCGGTCCGGGTGGACGCGACCGAACTGCGCGCCAGGGTGGTCGCCGAGGGCGGGAACCTGGGCCTGACCCAGGCGGCCAGGATCGAGTACGCGCTGGCCGGCGGCCTGGTGAACACCGACTTCATCGACAACTCGGCCGGCGTGGACACCTCCGACCACGAGGTCAACATCAAGATCCTGCTCGACCGGGTGGTACGCAACGGCGAGCTGCGGACCGCCGAGCGGAACCAGCTGCTGCACGAGATGACCGATGAGGTCGCCGCCCTGGTGCTGGCGCACAACTACCAGCAGAACCGGACCCTCGCCGCATCCCGCGCGCAGGCCGCGTCGATGCTGCACGTGCACGCCAGGTACATCCGGAAGCTGGAACGCGAGCGGCGGGTGCACCGGCGGATCGACGTGCTGCCCGGCGACCGGGAGATCGCCGAGCGGCGGTCCGCCGGGACCGGCCTCACCACGCCGGAGTTCTCCGTCCTGCTCGCGCATACCAAGATCGCCGCGGAACAGGAGGTGCTCGCCTCCGACCTGCCCGACGATGAGTACCTGCGCCGGGTACTGGTCGGCTACTTCCCCGCCCCGCTGCAGGAGCGCTACCCGGGCCTGATGGGATCCCACCGGCTGGCCCGCCAGATCATCACCACCGAGATCGTCAACGACATGGTGGACCGCTCCGGCATCACCTTCGCCTTCCGGCTGAACGAGGAAACCGGTGCCTCCGTTCCGGACATCACCCGCGCCTGGCTGGTGGCCAGGCACGTGTTCGGCATGCCGGGTTTCTGGGCGCAGGTCGAGGCGCTGGACGGCCAGATCGACACCGCGACGCAGATCGCGATGGCGCTGGAGGGCCGCAAGCTGACCGAGCGGGCAGCCCGCTGGCTGCTGCACAGCCGCCGGCCGCCGTTCGACATCGAATCCACGGTCAGCTTCTTCGCCAGCGGCGTGGTGACGGTAGCGGCCGCGCTGCCCAAGCTGCTGGCCGGCCGGGATCTGGCCGAGTTCGAGCAGCGCCGGGACAGCTTCATCGCCCGGGGCGTGCCCGCCGACCTCGCGCACTGGGTATCGACCATGGTCCCGGCCTACTCGGCCTTCGACATCGTCCAGGTCGCCGCGGGCACCGGCCGCGACATCGAGGAGGCCGCCGAGGTCTACTTCGACCTGGCCGACCGGCTGCAGATCAGCCGGCTGCGGGACCGGATCACCGCGCTGCCCCGCGCCGACCGGTGGAACACCATGGCCCGGGGCGCGCTGCGGGACGACCTGTACTCGGCCCATGCCGCGCTGGCCAAGGACGTGCTGAAGGTCACCGGCCCGGGCAGCCCGGAGCAGCGGCTGGCCGCCTGGGCGCAGCGGAACGACTCGGCGGTCCGCCGGGCGGCCCAGACGATGACCGAGATCTGGGAGAGCGACGCGTTCACGATGGCCACCCTCTCGGTGGCGGTGCGCGCGATCCGGACCCTGGTGGCCACGAGCAGGCTGCCCGACTAGGTGACCTGCGATGGCGCCGTGGGCAGGCCGGAAGCTGACAGCGCCGGCTGACGTAGGCTTTCCGCCATGGCAATCGACCCCGCCGGCGAAATCTCGGAGCTAACGGCGAAACTCGCCAGCGTGGAGGCAGTACTCGACCCGGAAGCGATGCGGAAGGAAGCCGACGGCCTCCGGGTGCGGGCGTCCGACCCTGCCCTCTGGGCGGACCAGGAGCAAGCCCAGGCGGTCACCCGCAGGCTGTCCTACCTGGAAGGTGAGCTAAGCAGGCTGGAGGGCCTGGGCCGCAGGCTGGACGACACCGAGGCCGGATTCGAGCTGGCCGAGAGCGAGAACGACGAGCCGACCAGGCTGGAGGCGATGCGCGAGCTGGCCGCGCTGCGCCGGGAGATCGACCAGCTGGAGATCCGCACCCTGCTGTCGGGCGAGTACGACTCCCGCGAGGCGCTGATAACGATCAACGCGCAGGCGGGCGGGGCCGACGCGGCCGACTGGGCGGAGGGACTGCGGCGCATCTACCTGCGCTGGGCGGAGCGGCACGGCTACGAGACCGAGATCTACGACACGTCCTACGCGGAAGAGGCGGGGATCAAGTCGACGACGTTCGCCGTCAGGGCCCCGTACGCCTACGGCACCTTGCGCGGCGAGCATGGCACGCACCGGATGGTCCGCATCTCCAAGTATGACAACCAGGGCCGCCGCCAGACGTCGTTCGCCGGGGTGGACGTGATCCCGGTCGTCCAGCAGGCCGACCACATCGAGGTTCCCGAGGACGAGATCCGGGTCGACGTGTTCCGGTCCAGCGGGCCGGGCGGCCAGGGCGTGAACACCACCGACTCCGCGGTCCGGATCACCCATCTGCCGACCGGCATCGTGGTCTCCTGCCAGAACGAGCGCAGCCAGATCCAGAACCGCGCCAGCGCCATGGCGGTGCTGCAGGCGAAGCTGCTGGAGCGCAAGCGGGAGGAACAGCAGGCGAAGATGGCCGAATTGCGCGGCGACCACGCCGGAAGCTGGGGCACCCAGATCCGCAACTACGTGCTGCACCCGTACCAGAACATCAAGGACCTGCGGACCGGCGTCGAGACCGGGAACACCGCCGCGGTGATGGACGGGGAGATCGACGAGTTCATCGAGGCTGAGATTCGCTGGCTGCGCACGCATGGCCTGTAACAGCCACGCCCCGGGCCGGTAACGGCCACCCCGGACCGGTAAACGGCCACCCGGGACCGGTAATGGCGCAGCCCGCACCGAGGCGCTGGCCCGGGAGGGCCGCCAGCTAGCTCAGTGCAGCTGCATGGCGAGCAGCAGCAGCGCCGCTATCAGCGCCGCGACGATGATCGGCAGCCGCAATCCGACGCTCGCGTGATGCACGTGCGCCCGGGCCGTCTGGCAGACCGGGCAGTGACCCTCTGCCACCGGCCCCGCGCAGGCCGCGCAGATCAGGTGTTCGCAGCTCATCTGGGTCCCTCCGTCCCGGCGGCTACCCGGTCACTTCGCCGATGTTGGACGTTCCCGCCCAGTTTCCCCCCTACACTGGCCCAAGGCCAAACCGGGACGCCTGCCGCCCCGGCAGGTTGTCCGGTTTTTATCCGTCGAGCGCCGTGTGATGGGCCTGTGATCCACTTCGACAACGTCACCAAGATGTACCCGAACCAGAGTCGTCCCGCCTTGGAGAACGTCAATCTTGATGTCGAAAAGGGCGAGTTCGTTTTCCTGGTCGGGCCGTCGGGGTCTGGGAAATCGACGTTCCTCCGCCTGGTACTCAAGGAGGAGCGGCCGACCGACGGCCGGATCCACGTGGCGGGCAAGGATCTCGCCCGGCTCACCAACTGGAAGGTGCCGCACCTGCGCCGCCGGATCGGCTGCGTGTTCCAGGATTTCCGGCTGCTGCCCAGCAAGAACGTCTACCAGAACATCGCGTTCGCGCTTGAGGTGATCGGCAAGCCGCGGCGGTTCATCCGCAAGGTCGTGCCAGAGGTCATCGATCTCGTCGGCCTGGAGGGCAAGCGGGACCGGATGCCCGACGAGTTGTCCGGTGGCGAGCAGCAGCGGGTCGCGATGGCCCGTGCATTCGTCAACCGGCCGATGATCCTGCTGGCCGACGAGCCGACCGGGAACATCGACCCGGCGACGTCTATCGGCATCATGAAGGTCCTCGACCGCATTAACCGAACCGGGACCACGGTGGTAATGGCCACGCACGACGCGGCGATCGTGGACTCCATGCGAAAGCGCGTTATCGAACTCGAATATGGCAAGGTCGTGCGCGACCAATCGCGCGGGGTCTACGGCCAGGCCTACTGACCGGCCCGACCAGGATTACCGAGGGATTTCATAAATGCGTGCGCAGTTTGTCTTCCATGAGGTATGGATCGGCCTGCGGCGAAACCTGACCATGACCATCGCCCTGGTCGTTGTCGTCGCGATCAGCCTTTCGCTCCTCGGCACCGGGCTGCTGTTCGTCAAGCAGGTCGACAACACCAGGACCTACTGGCAGGGCCGGGTCCAGCTGTCCATCTACCTGTGCACGCAAGACCAGCGTGAGCCCGCAGTGCACCACGAATGGCCCGGCCACGCCGAGCGAGCTGGCCCAGATCGAGGCGGATCTGAAGAAGCTCCCGCAGGTGGTGAGCGTCCGGTACGAGTCCCAGGCGCAGGCTTACGGCCGGTTCCGGCAGGAATTCTCCCAGGACCCGTCTTTCGTCAGCTCGGTCAGCAAGGGCGACATCCCGAACTCGTTCCAGGTGAAGCTCAGGAACACCCAGACGGACTTCCCGATAGTGGCGGAGACGGTCACCGGCCGGGCCGGGGTCGACCAGATCGTGGATGATTCCTCGATCCTGGACAAGTTCTACAAGCTGCTGAACGGCGCCCGGAACGCGGTAGTGATCATCGCCATCATCCTGATCATCGCTGCCATCCTGCTGGTCGCGAACACGATCCGGCTGTCCGCCTTCAACCGGCGCCGGGAGACCAGCATCATGCGCCTGGTCGGCGCGTCGAACTTCTACGTCCAGCTGCCCTTCCTGGTCGAAGGCGTGATCGCGGGCCTGTTCGGCTGGCTGGTCGCGGCCGGCCTGCTGATCGCGGTGAAGTCGCTCTGGCTGGATACGCTGCAGCAGTACTTCCCGTTCAACGTGCAGCTGAGCGCGACCGACCTGGTCGAGGTCATCGTCCTCGCGATGATCATCGGCGTGCTGCTCTGCGGCGCGACATCGTTCCTCACGCTCCGGCGCTACCTGCGGGTGTGACGCCTGAGCGGACAGGAGAATTGTGGCAGCGGAGCAGGGCACGAAGATCATCGCCAGGAACCGGCGGGCCAGGCACGACTATCACATTGAGGACGTTTACGAAGCGGGCCTGGTGCTGACCGGCACCGAAGTGAAATCGCTGCGCGCCGGGCGGGCTTCGCTCACCGACGGCTTCGGCCAGATCAACGATCATGAGGTGTGGCTGCACGGCGTGCACATCCCGGAGTACACCCAGGGCACCTGGACCAACCACGAGCCGCGGCGTCCCCGTAAGCTGCTGATGCACCGCAAGGAGATCGACAGGCTGTCTAGTGCGACTGCCGAGCGGGGGTTGACGCTGGTGCCGCTGTCGCTGTACTTCAAGGACGGGAAGGCGAAGGTCGAGCTGGCCCTGGCCCGCGGCAAGCGGACCTACGACAAGCGCCATGACCTGGCGGAGCGGGACGCTGCCAGGGAGGTTGAGCGTGCCCTGCGGCGGCGAAGGTAGCCGGGTGGCGGACAATGGCACGTATTCGTAGGCGCGGATCGCACGCCGCCATGCAGCGTGCGCCGATCCGGGGGCCACGCGCCAAGGCGGCGCGGGCCAGCGGGAATTTTGCTGCCGAGACGCTGGCCGACGACGCCGACACGGCGTGCATGCCGGCGGCCGGAAACGGAACGCCGCCAGCGGACTGGGCCCCGGCCTCCCGGTCCGGGCCCGGGCCGGGCGCGCCGCCGGCCGGGCCGGACGGCCCGGGGGAGGGCCGGGACGGCCCGGGGGACGGCCGGGCACCGGATGCGGACGCCTCAGCGGCCGGCGTCCCGGCCGCTGACTTCGCCGCCGGCGGCGTCTCGGTCGGCGAGGGCAACGGCTTCCAGGGCGCCGAGAGCGAGTCGCGGAACGCCCAGGTCCCGGCCGGCCGCTTCCCAGCCGCCGGCTTCCCTGGCAATTCCGGGATTCCGGACCGATCCGGGCGGTCATCCGGGGACCTGCGTTCGGCCGGGCCGGCGGCTCCGAGCCCGTCCGCCTGGCCCGCTCCGGCACGGTCCGGGCCGCCGGCAACGGCGGCACCGAGGCCGCCAGCGCACGGGCCGCCAGCGCACGGGCCGCCAGCGCACGGGCCGCCAGCGCACGGGCCGCCAGTGCCGGACCCGGCTGCGGTTCCGCCTCCCGAGGGCCGGCCAGCTCGGCCTGGCTGGCCATCCGGTGCTGGCGGATCGCCGCGGGGCGGGCTGGATCTGCCGTCGGCCTCGCCGACCGGGCCGACCGGGTTCCCGCCGCCTGCGGTGCCCCCGGCCGCGGGCCGGCCGGGTAGCCCTGGCTGGCCGTCTGAGCCCGTCTCGCCGGGGAACGGGCTGCCCGGCGAGGCTGGCCTGTCAGCCGCCGCCGCGGCCGGGCCGGCTGCGGCGCCGCCGGTCGCGGTCCCGCCCGGGTCGCCCGCGACCCAGCCGCTCGCGCCGCTCGCCCCGGCTCCGGAGGCGGCTCCGGCGGCTCCGCCCCGGGAGCCGTCCACCGGGCCGGCCGCGGGCCGGCGGGTCCCGCCGCTGCCGCGCTTCCCGGTCTGGCCCGCCCGCGGGCTGCGGGCCAGGATCACGCCGAAGCGGGCCATCGCCATGGTGACCGGCCTCGCGCTGCTGGCCGTGGTCCTGGTCAGTGCCAGATCACCGGATCCGTCCGCGGAGCCGACCGTGCAGCAATTCCTGCTTGCCTGGGAACAGGGCCAGTACCGGGCGGCGGCGGCGCTGACCACCGGCGCGCCGAAGACGGTGATGACCGAGCTGCGCACCGCCTACCGGCAGCTGGACGCGGCCAACCTGGTACTCAGCATGCACCAGGTCAGTCAGCACGGGCACGACGGCCACGCGCAGTTCAACGCCTCGATCGATCTCGGCCGCAGCGGCGCGCCGTGGCAGTACCAGGGGCATTTCACCCTCCGCATGATCAACTCGACCTGGAAGATCGTCTGGAGTCCCAGCGTCATCTACCCGGGCCTGCGGACCGGGTACCGGCTGGCCGTAGTGACCACCATGCCGAAGCGAGCCGCGCTGCTCGATGCGGCCGGCCACCCGCTGGCCAGGCGCACGCCGGTCTATGTCCTGGGCGTGCACCCGGGACGGCTGGCCGATCCGGAGCAGACCGCGGACGAGCTCGCGGACGCGACCAGCCTGGATGCTAACGAGGTATACGGGGACATTCTGTCCGCGCCGTCAGCTCAGTTCTTCGAGCTTGCCCGGCTCCGGCCCAGCGCGTACCACCGGCTGGCCAGGCCTCCGCCGGGTGCCCGGGCTGATCGTCAAGCAGGACAGGCTGCGGCTGTTCGACACCGAGGCCAAGCCGGTGGCAGGCTCGGTCGGCACCGAGACGGCCCGGGTGCTGCGAGATGACGGAGTGCCGTACCGGCCGGGCGCCACCGTAGGCCTGTCCGGGCTGCAGCTCGCCTACCAGCGTTCCCTGGTCGGCACCCCGACCACCGAGGTGGTCGCGGAGAATGCCGCCGGACGGCAGATGTCCGTGCTGAAGAGCTGGCGCGGGTCCGACGGCAGGCCGGTGCGGACGACCATTGACGCCGCGGCGCAGGGAGCCGCCGATCATGCCCTCGAGTCACTGCCGGGTTCCGCGGCGATAGTCGCCGTCCGCGCTTCCGACGGCAAAATTCTCGCGGTGGCAGCGCACCAGGCGCATGGCATGCCCGCGGTGCACGCGCTGAACGGCCGCTACCGCCCGGGCCAGACCTTCACGATCGTCTCCACCGCGGCACTGCTAGCGGCCGGCTTCAATGTCGCTACCCGGATACCCTGCATGAGCCAGAATCAGGTCGGCGGACGGACCTTCAAGAACAGCCCGCCGGAAACAACACTGGGCCCGCAGCCTCCGTTCAGCATGGATTTTGCCAAGGCATGCGGGACGGCATTCGCTGGCCTGTCCTTGCGCCTGCACCCCAGCCAGCTGGTCTCCGCGGCGCGGAGCTTCGGGCTGGGCGTGCCGTGGCAGCCGCCACTGCCGCTGCGGGCTTTCCCCGGCGCGCTCGCGAACCCGGCGAATGTCGGCCAGCTTGCGGCTGACTCGGTTGGCGCCGGCACGGTACAGGCCAGCCCGCTGGGCATGGCGCTCGTCGCCGCGGCCGTCCAGTCCGGCGTCTGGCACTCGCCGTCCCTGGTGATCAGCCCGCGGGCGGTAGCGTCGGGCCCGAAGGCCCCGATCCGGCCACCGGCCGTGGGCACGCTGCGCGCGCTGATGCGGCAGACCATAACCACCGGCGCCGGCCGGGCCGCCCGCACGCCCGGCCCGGCCATCTACGGGCAGGTCGGGAACGTCTCGCTCGGCCGCGGACGGCCCGGCCTGCGCGCTAGCTGGTTCGTTGGCTACCGCGGCAACGTGGCGTTCGCGGTGCTTGAGCTAACCCGGTCACCGCTCACCTCGGTGGCGGCGGCCGCCGGGGGGTTCCTGCGCGAGCTGCCGGCGAATTCGTGATGCTATCGTTACCCGTTTTTTGGTAACGAAGAGCAACCATCCGACTTCGTTATGACGTCTTCCTAAGTGACTGGGCGCCGCTTGGGGGTTGCGGCCCAGTCGCCGTGAGGAGAGCGGGCCTCATCTCGGGGGAGGCCCGGTCATCTAGGACCGGCCCGACCCTGCCGGTCGACCCCCGTGGGCGCGATCTTCGGCCACCGCCAGCGCCCACGGGGGCTCTTCCTCACCAGGTTGATGCCCGATGGCCCGCTCGGGGGGGTAAGCCATCGGGCTTCTTCCTGTCTGCCCTCGCCGTCCGCGGAGGGATTATCGCGGTTGGTCACGATGCGCGAATCGGGTACCGTAGGTCACGACACGGAATCTGGCCTGGCCGGTCCGTGTTGATAACTCAAGAGGGGGTGACAGGCTTCGACTTTGGTAGTCGATCCAGGGGAAGCGGGCCGAGGGTTGCGGATACGACCTCGCAAATCCCGTGACCGCAAACACTAAGTGCCAACGCAAAGCGCACTCACCTCGCCCTCGCGGCCTGACCGCGAGTTAGGGGTTGTCAGCCCGGGAGAGCCTCCGGCCCGGTGTCTGGCATCAGCAAGGAGGATCCACCGTCCAGCCCGGCCACGGGACTAGGCGGGACACCAAACAGTGGCTGAGCCCGTCGGCGACTCGCCTGCGTGAACGCCGGGGCTAAGAAAAGCTAGTGCAGGCTGCGCCCGGAGAAGCCCTGGTGAAGTACCGAAGGACGCGGGTTCGATTCCCGCCACCTCCACGAGACTCTGGCGACCCCGGTGCTCGCGCACCGGGGTCGCCTCGTCAATTCCGCCCAGGGGGACGACCCCCTGGAACCCCCGGCGCTCCGGCGGCCTGGCACCTCCGGCGGCCTTATCACGGAGGATCCGGCACGCTATGACATGCCGGATCCTCCGTGATCAAGAAGAGCGCTCGCCGCTGCGCGGTCAGCGGGGCAGCAGCGTCAGGTCGCGGAAATGGGCCAGGAAGCCTGGTCCCTCCGGGGCCGCGCACATCGCCCCGGCAAATGCCGCCCCCGGCGGCAGGTAGACGAGCGCCGCGAGATCCGGTTCGTGCTCGCCGTCCACCGTGTACCGCACCTCGACCGCGTCGCCGCGCCTGGCCAGAAAGAGCCCGAGCGCGCCCGGGACCGCGGGCAGCCCGGCGACCGCCCAGCTGGAGTAGTCGTTCGTCACGACGGTGGACAGCCGGATCCGGCCGTCAAAGTACTCCACGCCGGTCTTCAGCCAGTGCCGCTCGTCGACCCGGACCATCGCGCCCGCCTGGTCGTACTGCTGCGCATAGGCGCCGGTCACCCGCATCGCGAGATCGAAATCGCCGGTCATCAGGTCACCGTAGAGATGGCCGCTGTCACGGACGTACCCGTAGCTGGTGGTGCGCCAGAAGTCGGTGCCCGGGCCGGCCGTCACGGCCAGCCTGCCGTGCTCCGCGGACCATTGGGCGGGCTCGTTCAGCCACTGCATGATGTCCTCCTGCTGGGGTGCCATGATGCGGAACTGCCACGGCGGGATTTCGGATCCGTATGAACCACGCTGCCGCTGTGGATCTTCGGCGCGATCCGCCTCGGCCAGCAGCTGCCGGAGGTGAACGCGGTGGTGTCGGTGGTCATCGTCCTCACCATCATCCCGGTCGGGCTGGCGGCGAGGATCGCGGGCTCCAGCTCGGTTACCCGGTCTGCCCGGGCCGGCGAGAAGGCAGGCGGTTAGCCGGCTCACTGGCCGCCTAGCCGCTGGACAGCCAGCCCCGGCCTGCCTACTCTTGACTGTATGATCAGTCAGTCCAGGTATCCGCATGCGCCCATCGACAAGGCCGGGCTGGCAGCTGCGCTGCGGCCGTTCGGCGACAGCAGGATGCTGCCGCGGGCCGCCTACGTGGATCCGGCGGTGTTCGCCTGGGAGCAGCGGCACTTCTTCGGCGGCGGCTGGCTCTGCGCCGGCCATACCGCAGAGGTGGCCCAGCCCGGCGATCAGCGTGCCATGGCAGCCGGCACCGGCAGCGTGCTGCTCGTCCGGGACGACGGCGGCGTGCTGCGCGCCTTCGCCAACACTTGCCGGCATCGCGGTCACGAGCTGGTCGCCTGCGGCGTCACCCAGCAGCGCAATGCGATCATCTGCCCGTATCACTCGTGGACCTACTCGCTCTCCGGCGGGCTGCGGCACGCCGCCGGTTTCAAGGGCCGGCCGAACTTCGACCCGGCAGCCTGGGGGCTGGTCGAGCTGCCCGCCGAGGAATGGCACGGGCTGATCTTCGTCGACGGCTCGGGCACCGCGCCGCCGCTCGCCGACTCGCTGCGCGGCCTGGACGAGCTGATCGCGCCGTACGAGCCGGAACGGCTGGTGATCGCCGGGCGGCATGACTACGACTCCGCGGCCAACTGGAAGATCCTGACGGAGAACTACCACGAGTGCTATCACTGCCCGATGATCCACCCGGAGCTCTGCAGGGTGAGCCCGCCGAAGAGCGGCGAGAAC
Source organism: uncultured Actinomycetes bacterium (assembly GCA_963786975.1). Classification (GTDB taxonomy): domain Bacteria; phylum Actinomycetota; class Actinomycetes; order Streptosporangiales; family Streptosporangiaceae; genus Palsa-506. The sequence goes on from CAWBBE010000005.1 coordinate 527,374, forward strand.
TACGCCGCGGACGGGGCCTGGATCGGCGGCTGGATGGAACTGCGGGACGGCATGGACACCATGTCGCTGGACGGCAGCAGCCTGGGCGTGCCGTTGCGCGGGCTGGACGCGGCCGGCCTGCGCAGCGTGATCTACGTCAACGTGTTCCCGAACATCCTGCTCAGCCTGCATCCCGACTACGTGATGACGCACCGGCTGACGCCCGTTGCCGCGGACCGCACCAGGATCGAGTGCACCTGGGCGTTCGCGCCCGAGGCGCTGGAGCGGCCCGGCTTCGATGCCGGCTACGCGGTCGAGTTCTGGGATATCACCAACCGGCAGGACTGGGGCGCCTGCGAGTCGGTGCAGCGCGGCCTGTCCTCCGAGCATGCGCTGCCGGGACCGCTGTCGGCCGAGGAAGACGCCGTCTATCAGTACGTCACCATGATCGCGCGCGGCTATCAGGGCGAGCCGGCCTGGAACCCCGCGGCGCGCGCCGCCACCGGCTGATCCGGGCGCAAGCAGGCGCGGGCGGCCCGGGCCGGGACCGGCCCGGGGCGAGACCGGCCTACGCATTGCCCGGCCGGGGCACCGGCCGGCGGCCGGGCATGCACTGGCCCGTTGCGGCGTTAAAGCGTTGCGCGGGCAGGCCAGCCACGCCGGCCCGTTTCAGCCTCATCCGGATCCCCGCGGCCCCGGTCCCCCCGGCACGAGGGACCCAGGTCCCGGCACATAGCGAAGGAAACTCCCCCGTGACCTTGCTCGACACGCCCGTTAACACCCTGGCCGGCCAGCCCGCATCGCTCGGCGTCCTGGCAGGCAAGACGCTCCTCATCGTCAACGTCGCATCGAAATGCGGGCTGACTCCGCAGTACCAGGGGCTGGAGCGGCTGCAGGAGCGGTACGCCGGCGGCCAGTTCTCCGTGGTCGGGTTCCCCTGCAACCAGTTCGGCGGGCAGGAGCCCGGCACGCCGGAGGAGATCCAGGAGTTCTGCTCGGCGACATACGGGGTGACGTTCCCGCTGCTGCAGAAGATCGACGTGAACGGGCCGGGACGGCACCCGATCTACGCCGAGCTGACCGCGGTGCCTGACGCCGACGGCGAGGCCGGCGACATCCAGTGGAACTTCGAGAAGTTCCTGGTCAGCCACGACGGCAAGGTACTCGCCCGGTTCCGCCCGCGGACCGAGCCGGAAGCTCCCGAGGTGATCGAGGCGATCGAGGCGAGCCTGGCCTGATCCCGGCGGCCGCCGGGCCGCCGGGCGCGCTAGACCAGCGCGCGCACCCCTCTCTTCGCCATCTGGTCGGCGATGATCGCGCGCTGGACCTCGCTGGTGCCCTCCCAGATCCGCTCCACCCGGAGCTCGCGGAAGAACCGCTCGGCGACGTTCTCCCGCATGTAGCCGCGGCCGCCGAACACCTGGACGGCCCGGTCGGCCACCCGGCCCGCCATCTCGGACGCGTACAGCTTGGCCATCGAGCACTGCGCGTGCTGGACCTTGACGTCCGCGCCGGCGTCGATCGCCCGCGCCGTCTGGTACGTCAGCGACCGGGCCGCGTACAGCTCGGTCAGGCTGTCCGCGAGCATGGCCGCGACGGTGCCGAACCCGGCGATCGGCCGGCCCTGCACCCGCCGCGCGGCGGCGAACTCGGTCATCTCGGTGACCAGCCGGTCAGCCGCGCCGAGGCAGCGCGCCGCGACCATCAGCCGCTCGAACCGGAACCACTCATACGCGAAGCTCATCCCGTCGCCCTCGGCGCCGACCAGATGGGCGGCAGGCACCCGGACATCGCGGAACGCGACGATCGGGTGGTGATGGCTGATCGTGTGCGAGTAGGCCGGGGTGCGCACCACGCTGACGCCGGCACTGGGCAGGTCGACCAGGAACATGGCGTGCTCGCCAGCGTGCGCGCCGCCCGCCAGCTTGGCCTGGAAGAACGCGAAGCTGGCGGTGTTGTACGACGTCACGTGCCACTTCTCGCCGGTCAGCACGTACTCGCCGGCGTCCCGCCGGGCGGTCGCCTCGATGGCGTCGACGTCCGAGCCCGCGCCCTCCTCGGTGATCGCGTAGCATTCCTCGGCGTCGCCGCGGATGGCCGGCCGCACGTACCGGTCCAGCTGGTACGGCGTCGCCACCGCGGGCAGCCAGGACGGCGGAGTCCCGACCACCCAGCCGAGCGCGTTCGTCACCCGGCCGACCTGCTCCTGCACGAGCACCTGCTGCAGCGAGGAGAAGCCGCCGCCGCCCAGCTCGACCGGCATGTTCGCGGCGTGCAGGCCGAGTTCCCTGGCCCGCTTGGCGTGCGCCGGCCACCACGTCGGCGGGCAGCTCGCCGTCGTTAAGCTCGGCGGTGACCTCGAACGGGATCAGCTCGTCGGTGAACTCCCTGGCGCGCGCCTGGATCTGCAGGTCCGCATCGGACAGGCCGTACATGGCACTCCTTGTCACCGGCGCACGGCCGGGCCTGGTCACCCGGCGCACGGCCGGGCCTGTCACCCGGCGCACGGCCGGGGCTGGTCACCCGGCGCACGGCCGGACCTGATCACCGGCCATCCAGCCGGGGTTCCGCCGACTCTTGACTGAACGTTCAGTCTATGCCAGCATCGACGGCGTGCCAATGCCCTCAGCCGGCCGCCCGGGCACCATGGCGGCCGGCCCGGATACCGCGGACGCCGTCGTCGTCGGCGGCGGGACGATCGGCGCCTGGTGCGCCTATTTTCTCCGCCGCAGCGGCCTGGACCGGGTCATCCTGCTGGAGAAGCGCACCCTGGGCCAGGGCGCCAGCAGCCGCGCGGCCGGCATTGTCCGGACCCAGGGGGGTACCCCGTGGGCCGTCCAGCTCGGCGAGTGGTCCCGCAAGTTCTACCTGAGCCAGCACGACGAGCTGGGCATCGACTCCGGCTTCACCCGGCAGGGTTACCTGCTGCCGTGCTTCACCGCCGCGGATGTCGAGGCCGCCCGCGCCCGGATGGCCATGCAGAACGCTGAGGGCCTGTCGGTCCGCTGGCTGGAGCCCGACGAGCTCGACGCGGCCAACCCGGCGATGGCGCCGGGACTGACTCTCGGCGGCACGTTCTGCGCCGAGGACGGCTATCTCACCCCGCCGCGGAACGTCACCGCCTACGCGGTGGCGCTCGCGATCGCCGGCGTGCAGGTGCGCGAGCACGTCACGTTCACCGGACTGCGCACCGCAGGCGACAGCGTCACCGGGGTGCAGACCAGCACGGGCCCGGTCGCCGCCCCGATCGTCGTGCTGACCGGCGGCCCGGAGCTGGCCGAGGTCGGCCAGCTCGCCGGGATCCGGGTGGCCGCCGGGGGCGTCCGGCACCAGGTCGCGGTGACCGAGCCGCACCCCGATCTCGCCGCCAGCCGGCTGCCCATGGTCTTCGATCTCTCCGCCGGGCTGTACTGGCGCCCCGAGGAGGGCGGCCTGCTGTTCGGCATGAGCAACCCGGCCGAGCCGCCCGGCGAGGCTGCCTGCATTGACGAGCCCTACCTGGCGCTGATCCGCCGTCGCCTGGCCGAGCTGGTCCCGGTCACCGCCGGACTCGGATTGCGCAAGATCTGGGCGGCCACCATTGATTACACGCCCGATCATCTCCCGATCATCGGCCCGGCCGTCAGCCCCAGCCAGATCTTTAACGGGGCCGTCGTCGCCAGTGCCGGCGGCGCCGGGATGATGTGGGGGCCAGCCGTGGCCAGGGCAGCCGCCGACGTCGCGCTGACCGGCCGGTCCGACGTGGTGGATACGGCACAGCTCGGCCTGGACCGGTTCGACGCCGACGGCCGCAGCCGGCTCGCCACCGACCCCATCGCGCTGCCGTTCCCCGAGCAAGCCCCGCGGGCCGGAGCGACCCGGCCGGATCGGCCGCCCCCGGGAAAGCTGACGATCTCCTGACCTTCCGGTCATGCCCGCCGGCCGGGCTGGCCGGGCAACCCGGCTGACCGTACTGATCATGCTCACCGAAAGGACACCCGCCCGATGACTGACATCGCCGCCACGACGCCCTTCCTGGCCGACGCCGCCACTGCCGAACTGGACGACTGGGGGGCGCTGGAAGAGGCCACCGGCGAGCCCATGCAGACCGCCGGGCTCACCCTCTGGCAGGACGGTGAGCAGGAGGTCGGGGTGTGGGAGTGCACCCCCGGCCCGTCCTACTGGAAGCTGGAAACGCACGAGTTCGTGCACATCGTGTCCGGCCGGATGACGGTAACCCCGGACGGCGGCGAGCCGCGCGACATCGGCCCGGGACAGACCGCGGTGTTCCCCCGCGGCTGGGCCGGGAACTGGCAGATCCACGAGAAGATCCGCAAGGTATACGTGATCTTCTAGCCGCCGTTGCCGTCCGCCGGCGTTGCCGTCCGCCAGCGTTGCCGTCCGCCGGCGTTACGGCTGGCGCGGCAGGCCCGGTCGGCGTGCGCGGCCGGTTAGTGCGCGGGCGGGCGCCGGTTAGTGCCGCGGGCACAGGCCGAACGGCCGGCACAGGTTACGGGTGCCGGCGTCCCTGGCGTGGCCGAGGAAGTGCACCCGGAGCAGCTTCTCGGTCATCTTCAGCAGCGAGTAGTGCGAGAAATCGGTCGATGACACCTTGTGCCGGGTGTAGGGCGAGACCACGACGTCCGGGACTATGCAGTTGACGGCGCTCGAGTGCAGGCACTTCGCGCGCAGCTTTCCGCCGCTGCCCTCGTCCCAGGCGATGTCGATCACCAGGTGGCCCTTCCGGTAGTCGCGCCCGCTGGTGATGATCGGGATCCAGGTGGCCAGCCAGGCGTCGCCGTGGGCGGCCGGGTTGGCGCAGCCTTTCACGCCTGGCGGCAGCTTGTGCATGTCGTTGCACAGGCCGGGAGTGACGAAGCTGAACCTGGGCAGCCGGCCGGCCTTGACGGCTCGCAGCATGGCGCCGGAAGTGGTGCTGCCGAGCGACCGGTCGAACTTCTTGCAGTCGCCGCGCACCGGCTCGGACGAGTAGAAGACCGCCGGGTTATGCCGGTTGACATAGAAATGGCCAGTGGCCGGGTCGCCGACCTGCGGGCTGCGATCGCAGCGCTTCGGCATGAACTCCTGGTAGCTGCGCCAGGACGGGTCTACCTGGCTGAAGATGCTGCGCACCTTGTAGTTGCGCAGCCCGCCGTCACCGTGCAGGCCGCCGCTCGTCGCGGCCAGGTAGTTGGGGAAACTCGGGTGCGTCACCGCGTGGTAATCCGACGTGCTGCCGCAGTGCCTGATCAGGGTGCGGTCGATGTACTTCGCCGACGGGTTGCCAGGTATCTGGCCCTTGCGGGTGCCGTACGACGTGTTCTCCATGAAGATCCACATCACCTTCTTGATGTGGGGCTTCCGGCCTGCCCTGGTGCCGCACAACCGCTTCGCGCTCGCGGCCGCGGGACCGCTCGCGGCCGCGGGACGGCTCGCGGCCGGGCCCGCCACACCGCGGCCGGCCAGCAAGGTGCCTGCCCGGGCGGTGCCTGCCCGGGCGGTGCTCGCCCGGGTGGTGCTCGCCCTCGCGGATAGCGCCGCTGGCTTACTCGCGGCGAGGGCGGATGTTCCGGCCGACGTGATGCCGCCGCCGGCCACGAAAGCTAAAGCGAGCGCGAGCGAGTAGCCGATCCGCATCCATGCCTCCCCCAAGTCAGTCTCAGAGCATATGGGAACGCAGTGGATAAAGTGGTTGACGGCCGGCCGAACCTGCCATCGGCGGGCAACGTCTCCCCCATGGCCGGCAGCTTCGCTAGGGCCACGTTGGCCACATTTGTCAGAGTCACGTCTGATAGCGCCCGTCGCAGGGTCAAGCCAGGCAACGCGCGTTGGCGATCAGCGCCTTCGAAGGCCGGCGCCCGCCTCGGACCGGCTCCGTTCGTGATCACGGAGGATCCGGCACGTCAGCGCGTGCCGGATCCTCCGTGATCACGAACGCTGGCTGATCTGCCGCCTGAAAAGTCCGCTTATGATCAAGGAACTGAAGGACATTGCCGCCCGCGCCGGGCGGCCGGGTGGCCGGGCCGGGTTGGCCGCGTTCGGGCCGCTGGGTGCAGGCCGCTGGGTTCGGGCCGGCCGGGTGCGGGTCGGCTGGGCATGGGCCAGTTGGTTCAGGGCGGCTGGCCGGCCCGGCTGCGTTGCCCGGCGTGATCCGGGCGAGAAGGGATTGTGCGGCATATGACGGCCAGCCGGGACGTGGTGATCGTCGGCGGGGGGCACAACGGCCTTGTCGCGGCCGCCTACCTGGCCCGCAGCGGGCTCGACACGCTGGTCTGCGAGCGCCGTGACGTGATCGGCGGCGCTGCCGTCAGCGAGCATCCGTTCGGCCCGGACTACACGGTGACCTCACTGTCCTACGTGGTCTCGCTGCTGTCCCCGGACCTGGTCCGCGACCTGCGGCTGGCCAGCCACGGCTATCACGTCTTCCGGCAGGGACCTTACTTCGCGCCCCGTACGGACGGGCGGTACCTGGCACTCCCGCACGACCCAGCCGCGCGGCACGCCGAGATCGCTAAGTTTTCCGCCGCGGACGCGGACGCCTACCACGGCTACGAGGCGCACCTGGCCGGGCTCGGCGCGGTTCTCGGCCCGATGCTGGATGAGATCCCGCCCCGGCTCGGCTCCCGGCGGGTGCCGGATCTGCTGCGGCAGGGCCTGCTGCTGCGGCATCTGCGCAAGCTGGACACACGCGGTGCGGTCGATGTCACCAGGCTGCTCACCGGCAGCATCGCCGACCTGGTCGAGCGCTACTTCGAGAGCGACGCCATGCGCGGCCTGCTGGCGGTCTCCGGCGTGATCGGGGCCTGGGCCGGCCCGCGGTCAGCCGGGACCGGGTACGTGATGCTGCACCACCACATCGGCGATACCGGCGGGCAGGCCGGCGCATGGGGGTTCCCGCGCGGCGGCATGGGCGGCGTCAGCAGCGCGCTGGCCGCCGCCGCGCGCTCATTCGGCGCCGAAGTCCGCACCGGCGCCGAGGTAGCCAGGATCCGGACCAGCGACGGCCGGGCCACCGGCGTAACGCTGGCCAGCGGCGAGGAGATATCCGCGGCCACGGTGATCACGACGGCGCACCCGCAGATCTCGTTCCTGCGGCTGCTCGACCCGGCCGCGCTGCCGGCCGGCTTCCTGGCTGACATCCGCGGCTGGCAGACCCGCAGCGGCACGGTGAAGATCAACCTGGCGCTGGACCGGCTGCCGGTGTTCAGCAGTCATCCCGAGCGTGACCCGCAGGTGCACGGCGGCACGATCGTGCTCGCCGAGAGCATCGATGACATCGAGCACGCGTTCCAGCAGGCGGTCTCGGGCAAGCCGTCGTCGGCGCCGTTCGCGGACATCTGCATTCCCAGCGTCTTCGATGACTCGCTCGCCCCGGCGGGCCAGCACGTGATGTCGATGTTCACCCAGTGGGTGCCGCATGGCTACGCGGATAACCCGGACGATGCCGCGCTGGCCGGCTACGCCGACCGCGTGATCGCCCGGATGGAGGCCGTCGCACCGGGCTTCACCGACTCGGTGCTGCACCGCCAGGTAATCGGCCCGCATCAGATGCAGCAGGAGTACGGGCTGGTCGGCGGCAACATCTTTCACGGCGAACTGACCCTCGGGCAGATGTTCCACGGCAGGCCAGCGGCCGGCTATGCGGACCTGCGGACCCCGGTCCGCGGGCTTTACCAGGCTGGGTCGGCGACTCACGGCGGCGGCGGGGTGACCGGAATCCCCGGCCGCAACGTGGTGCGCCAGATCATGGCCGACCGCCGGGCGGCCCGCTGGCGTCACCGCGGCCGGGCCAGCTAGCCGGGCCCGGTCAGCCAGCCGTCAGCAGGCCGGTCATCCCGGTCAGCCGAGGCCGGTCATCCCGGTCAGGGGCGAGCCGGTCAGCTGGGCCGGTCAGCTGGGCCGGTCAGCCGGCCGTCAGCCGGGGCCGGTCAGCCGGCCGTCAGATGGGCCATCGGGTCAGTCATAAGCCAACGGCCAGCCGGCCGGCACCCGCCGCCGGGGTGGCGGTGGTGATCATTTGCCTGCGGCCACGGCTTTGAGTTCCTCCAGCGACTCCCGGATAAGCCGTGGCAGGTCTGGCTGGCCGGGTTCGCTTATCCAGCGTTCGAACGCGATCCGGAAGACAGCGATCCCGGCCTCGGCAGCCAGGCCCGCGGCCGGGTCTGGGACGCCGCGCCTGCGCAGCGTGCCGGCCAGCGCCGACGCGAGTGATGCGAGCTTGATCAGCTCGCGTTCTTGCAGCTCTGCGTTCGCGGCTATGACCGCCTGGCGCTGCCGGGCGTATTCGCGGCGCTGCTGGAGCAGGGCGCCAGCGGCCTGCAGGGACGCGCCCACCGCGTCGATCGGCGCGGCGGATTCAGGAATGCTGGCCAGGGTGCGCACCAGAAGGTCCTGCAATGCGCCCGCGCCCGCGAACAGGACCTCACGCTTGTCGGCGAAATGCCGGAAGAACGTCCGCTCCGTCAGTCCGGCCCGGGCGGCGATCTCCGCCACCGTGGTCTGCTCATACCCGCGCTCGCCGTAGAGAGCGAGGGCTGCCTGCTCCAGCCGTCCGCGCGCGCCTGGCTCCCACCGACCCATGTCCCGATCCTAGTTGATGGCAGCGGCTGACATCAGCGTGCTAGGCTGATGACAGTAACTGACATCGATCGGCCCGGGCGCACTCCGTGCGGCACGGGCGACCGGCCAACGTGGAGGTACCTCATGCGTGTATTCGTTACCGGCGCGTCCGGCTGGATCGGCTCCGCCGTTGTTCCCGAGCTCATCGGCGCCGGCCATCAGGTCACCGGGCTCGCCCGCTCGGATGCCTCGGCCGCTACCCTGACCGCGGCCGGGGCGGAGGTCCATCGCGGCACTCTTGATGACCTCGGCAGCCTGCGGAGTGCGGCCGCCGCCTCCGATGGCGTGATCCACCTCGCGTTCAAGCACGACATCGCTTTCTCCGGGGACTTCCAGGGCGCTGCCGATGCGGATCGCCGCGCTATCGAGACATTCGGCGAGGCGCTAGCGGATTCTGGCCGGCCGTTCGTCATCGCCTCCGGGACGCTCGGGCTCGCGCCGGGGCGGGTGGGAACCGAACGGGACGGGCATGATCCCGGCCCGGCTGCGGCGGCGCACCTGACCGGCGGTGCGCAGACCCGGATGGCCAATGCACGGCTGACGCTCTCGCTCGCGGCCCGCGGCGTGCGCTCGTCCGTCTTGCGGCTCCCCCCGACGGTGCATGGCGAAGGAGATCACGGCTTCCTGGCCGCCCTGGTCGGCATCGCCCGCGACAAGGGCGTCTCCGGCTACATCGGCGACGGATCCAACCGCTGGCCCGCCGTGCACCGGCTCGATGCCGCACACCTGTTCCGCCTAGCGGTGCAGAACGCCCCGGCGGGATCGGTGCTGCACGCCGTCGCGGACGAAGGCGTGCCGATCCGCGGCATCGCCGAAGTGATCGGACGGCACCTCGGCCTGCCCATGGCCGCCATCCCGGCCGGTGACGCAGCCCGGCACTTCGGCTGGCTGGCCGGCTTCCTCGCGGCCGACAGCCCGGCCTCGAGCACGCTGACCCGCGAGCTACTGGGATGGCACCCAGCCCATCCCGGGCTCATCGACGACCTCGACAAGGGCCACTACTTCGCCAGCCGACCCGCATGACCAGCCGCGTCCGGGAAGCGGCAATCAGCCTTCGCGCGAGGACACCAGGTGCTCCCGGTCCGGTAGCTGCGCAACCAATCCACCCGGCGCAGGCTGAGCGGGCGGCCTGGGCAGCGCAGTGCCAGCGGGCTCGACCCGCACAGCCACCTCGGGAGAACGGATCCGCTGCGCGGCGGCGAGTCCGGCAAAGGCGGTCAGGACCGCGGTAATCAGGACGACGAGCCAGGCGCGGTCGAAGCCGGCCAGGTCCGTTGCCGGGCCGGTGCCGAGCACGGCGACGAGGATGGCCACGCCCAGGGCCGACCCGAGCTGCCGGGCCATGGCCAGCACCGCTGACCCGGACGCCAGATCTGCTCTGGGCGCGGCGCCGGCGGTGGCGAACAGCGACGGCTGGATGAGCGCGTTGGCGATGCCCCACGCCACCATGCTGGGCAGGATCACCGCCGCATAGGCGGGGCGGCTCCCGGCGTTGGCCAGCGGCCAGGCCCCGGCCACGGCGAAGGCCGCCGCGCCCGCCACGACCGTGCGACGTGTCCCGAAACGGGCGGACAGCCGGCCAGAGAAGGGCGAAACGAGGCCGGCCGTGATGGGCCCGGGGGCGATGCTGACCGCGGCCCGCAGGACCGAGAAGTGCCACGGCCCGGTCAGCAGCAGCGTGCTGCCCAGCAGCATGGCAGCGAAGCCCGTGTAGTAGCTGACCAGCCCGGCAGCACCAGCGCTGAAGGTGCGAACGGCAAATAGCCGGGGCGTGACCAGCGGGTCGGGGTGACGGCGGATGTGGGCCACGAACGCCGCGCCCAGGATCAGGCCGCCGGCCAGCACCGGCCAGGTACGCGACGGCGGCCAGCCGGCCGCCTCGGTCAGCGCCGTGCACACCAGCCCCACCGCGCCGAGCACCAGGAACGTGCCCGCCCAGTCGATCCGCCAGCCGGGCCGCTGACCGCCGCGCACGCGGTCGCGCCGGGGCAGGATCGCGGTGCCCGCGGCCAGTGCGGCGAGGATGATGGGCAGGTTGATGACGAAAATCCAGCGCCAGCTCGACTCGACCAGCAGCCCGCCGAGCACCGGGCCGCTGCCTGCGGCTACCGCGCCGACTCCGGCCCAGACCCCGACCGCGGTGCCCCGCTGATGCGCCGGGAACACGGACAGTGCGAGCCCGAGCGAGGTCGGCATGAGCACGGCCGCCCCGGCCGCCTGCAGCGCCCGGCTGGCGATCAGCGCCGGCAGGTCCGGGGCTAGCGCGCAGCCGAGCGATGCTATGCCGAATATCACCAGCCCGGCCAGGAAGAATTCGCGGCGGCCGATCCTGTCCGCGGTCCGCCCGGCCGGCAGCAGCAGCGCCGCGAGCACGATGGCGTACACATCCAGGATCCATGAGACGTCCGACAGCGTGGCGGGGGCAAAGGAGTGCTGCAGCGCCGGGAGCGCGATGTTCACCACCCACAAATCCAGGATGGCGAGGAACTGAGCCGCCGACACCACGGCCAGCACCGCCCACCGCCGCCGGCCGGCATCCGCGGGTCCAGCCGGCCCGGACTGCGGCCAGGCCGCCGTCTCCCGATCGGGCCCGCTGATCGCACCGGGCGGCGCGGTCGGCTGGCTGCGGCGGGTCATGTTGCGGCGCCGCATCGCGGCCGGGTAACCGCGCAAGTCCCTGGCCCGTTCGGCGGCCAGGATCTGCGCTATCTGGGGGTGCACAGCTCCTCCTCGACGCAGGCCGCCTGGTGCTGCCCGCGTTATCCAGGTTCGCCGTAAGGCGTCGCTGCGGCATCGGGCAGACTCCCTACCCGCACCGTTCGGATGGCCTTAGGGCTAGCCGGACGCGGTCACTGGCAGCGGCAGCGCGGCGCTGAGATCACCACCGGCGGCCGCGGCAGCCGTGCCGCCCGGGCCATGCGTAACGGCCGCATCCGCGGGATGGATCTGGCGCCGCTGAGTGTCACCTCGGGCAGGTGCGCGCCCACGATGGCGCCGTGACGGCCGGGATGCGCGGTCTCAGCCTCGAGCGTGGCCCCGCTCCTGGCCAGGCCGCAGCAGAGTGCGTGCCCCTGCAAACGCGCTCTCGCCTGGCCAGGAGCGGGGTCCCCCCCGGGCTACCTGACGGCCGCCCCGCTGATGGCGAGGGCGCTTTCGACAAGGGCCTTCCGGAGGCTCCTGGCGTCCTCGGCCGCCCGCTCGGCGGCGTCAAGCACGGTGTTAATCAGCAGGATGTCGGGCCACGTGGTCCAGCCGGGAACATGGATGATCTCCAAGAGCTGGTCGAAGTCGGCGGTGTCCCCGAGAACGGCGAACGCTGCGCTGAGGTCACGCAGCCGCTGGTCGAGCTCGCCGACGCGCCGCCGGTTGTCCTGGATATCCTGAACGGGCATATTCGATCCTGTTAGCGGGCTGAGGATTTCTGGCGTCCTGACCCTGTTACGGAGCACCTAGCCTGGTTTGTGATACATCGGCCAGCAGATAATTCGCGCTGCCGCCCACGGCTGATGGACTTCCGTGCCTGGTGTGCCCGATGAGGCGGCTGCGTTTGCCCGTGCCAGGAACCCGGCAGCCGAACAGCCGGCCGGTCGGACAGCGGGTCAGCGCTGGCGCGCGGAATCCGCCAGGCCAGCGGCCGTCGGGCCGGCCAGCAGGCCGATCAGCGGCCGGCCCGCGGGATCGCCAGCGCGTCGACCGCCACGGCGCCGCCCGGGCCGCAGATCAGCGGATTCACATCCAGGGCTTCGAGCTGGCGGCCAAGGTCCAGGGCGAGCGCCGACAGCCCGGTGATCGCACGGATCACGGACTCCGCGTCGGCAGGTGCCGCGCCGCGCACTCCGGCCAGCAGCCTGCTGACCCGGAGCCGGCTGATCATCCGCCGGGCCTGGTCCTTGCTCACCGGCGGAATCGCGACCGCCCGGTCAGCCAGTAGCTCAACCAGCACGCCGCCTGCGCCGACCACGATCAGCGGGCCCAGGCCAGCGTCGCGGGCGATGCCGAGCGCCAGTTCAGTGCCAGGCGGAATGGTCTCGCATACGACCGCCCGCGGGCCGAGCCGGGCAGAGAGATCACGGTAGGCGGCGGTCAGCTCGGCCGGGCCGCGGATGCCGGGCAGCACGCCGCCCGAATCCGATTTGTGCGTGATTCCCGGCTCGTCGGTCTTCAGCACGACCGGATAGCCGATGCCGACGGCCGCGGCCAGCACCGTGTCGGTATCCGTGGCCGGCTCGGCCCGGGCAGTGGCAATACCGTACTCGCGGAGCAGGCCGAGCAGCGGCGCTCCGGCGGGCTGCCCGGCCGCCAGCAACGCCGCCCCGCGCGCCCGCCGCGCCGCAGCCCGTGAGTCACCGGGCTGCGCCGGCCAGACTGACAGCTGGCTCGGGGCCGGGTTCGGATCTGGGCAGTCGATGTCCGAGGATCCGCAATCCGGCGGCCGGCCTGGGTCTGGGCCGGGGCGGTTGCTGTCTGGTGCCGGCCAGGCCGACGGCTGGCCTGGGCCGGGGGATCGGTCGCCGGGCCTTGCGACCGTGCTGGCTGGTGCGGTCCTGGCGGCATGGTCGAGCAGGTGCCGTAGCGCCAGCAGCCCGGTGCGCAAGCCCTCCAGCACGGGAATCCCGGCCCGGCGGAGTTCGCCGGCCAGCTGCTGGTCGACGGCACTGGCGAAGCTGGTGAGCACGGCAACCGGCTTGGCGGTCCTGGCCGCGGCGGCCAGCACGGCGTCCGGGTAGGAGCGGTCGCCGTCGAACTCGCGGACCAGGTCGACGGCGAGCGCGACTGCGGTGACGGCCGGATCCTCGGCCAGCGCGACGAGTGAGTCGGCCAGCTGCTGCTGAGGGTCGCTGCCGGTGCCCCACATGTCCAGCGGGTTAGCCGGCTGCAGGCCGGGATCGAGCAGGCCGGCGAGCCGGGCCAGGGTCGGCGCGCCGATCGGCGCGTACGGCACGCCCAGCTGGTCGGCGAGGTCGACCGCGTGGGCGCGTTCCAGCCCGGAATCATGCACCGTCGCGATCCCCGTCCCGGCGCCGTCCAGGAATCCCATCCAGCCGCCAGCGCGAGCGGCACCGGCCGCGGCGGGGCTGGCGGGACTGGATGGTGCTGCGGGGCTGGCGTGCCTCGCGGGGATCTGAGCTGCGGGGGGCTGAGCTGCGGGGGACTGGCGCTGGGCAACGGGGGGGAGTTTGGCGCGGCGGCCGATGCCGAACAGCTCCAGCGTGTCCGCGAGCTCGGCGAGGTCACCGACGCGGTGGACCCCGTAAGCATCGGCCAGCCCTTCCCAGCCGCCGTCCTGGGCCGCCAGCGCCCCGGAGTGAGCCGCCACCATTGCCTGGCCGCCGGCCGAGCTGCCCGCGGTGAGCAGCACTACCGGGATGCCCCTGGCGGCGGCGCTGGCCAGCACCGCCCGCAGCCGGTCAGGTTCGCGCATCGCCTCCAGCACCAGCGCGAGGACGCCGGTCTCGGGCAGCGAGAGCGCGTACTCGAGGTAGGCGGCGGCGGTAGTTACCAGTTCCTGGCCGGAGGAGACCGCCAGCGTGAACCCGATTGCCCGGCCGCTGCGCAGCATCGCCGAGAACACCGAGCCCGAGTGCGTGACCAGCGCCACCGGGCCGGCCGGCAGCCGGGCCGGCTCAACGTAGCCGATCGCCCGCAGGCCGCGGGCCACGTTGACGAACCCCATGCAGCCGGCCCCGCAGAGTTCCATCCCCCCGGCCCGGGCGATCGCGGCGAGCCGGTCCCGCAGCGGCAGCCACTCGCGCGCCGGCGGCTGGCCGGGGTTGCTGGCCGGGCCGGCCGGGGCGGATCCTCGTGCGCGTTGCCGAAGATCACCGCCGCGGCGCTGCGGCCGCTGGCCGCCAGGCTGAGCTGCCGCTCCAGCGCCGCGTCGGGGACGCCGAGCAGGACGAGGTCAGCCGGCCCGGGCAGGTCGGCGAGCGAGGGGTAGCAGGTTCGCTCACCGATCTGCCGGTGCCGGGGATTCACCAGGTAGATATCCGGCCCGGCCGGGCTCCGGCCAACCTCGCTGATCATGCGCTGGCCGAAGCTGCCTGGCCGTGGCGATGCGCCGACCAGCGCCACGCTGCGGGCCTCGAGCATCGCCCGCAACGCCGGCGCTGCCGCGGCGGCAGCCGGCCGGGCCATCCGTTTCAGGGTCTGGTCTTGTTCCCCGATGGTCATGACCGCCGGGTGAGCTTGCGCACCTGACCGGCCCGGCGGCTGGCCTTCTGGTCCGCGATCGCGGCCCTGGCTGCCTGCCAGCCCGGGATGCCGCAGACGCCGCCGCCGGCGTGCGTCGCCGAGCTGCCGTAGTACAGGCCGCGGACCGGCGTGCGGTAGTCGGCGAAGCCTGGCGCTGGCCGCATGTGGAACAGCTGCTCCAGGGACAGCTCGCCGTGGAAGATGTTGCCGCCGATCAGGCCGTACTCGTGTTCCATCTGATATGGCCCGACGATGTCCCGGTGCAGGATCGACGACTTGAAGTTCGGCGCCAGCTCGTTGTAGCAGTCGATCATCCGGTCCGCGTAGGCCGCCAGTTCCTCGGTGTGCGGCGCTTCGTTCCAGTCGGCCGGCACCCACTGGGAGAACAGCGACATGATGTGGTAGCCCTCGGGGACCAGGTTCTTGTCGAACGCGGTCGGGATCACGCCGTCGCTGAACGGCCGCAGCGCGGGGCGGCCCTCGCGGGCGTCCTGGAAGGCGCGCTCGATGTACTCGACCGTGGGCGCCATCTCCACCGAGCCGGTGTGATGCTCCTGCAGGTTCGTGCCCGGGTCGGCGGTGAAGTCCGGCAGCTCGCCGAGCGCGAGGTTGATCTTCACCACGCCGCTGCGGGTCTTCCAGTGCTGGATGTCCGCGGCGAAGTCGGCCGGCAGGTTATCGGCACCGACGTGCTCAAGGAACGCCGTGCGCGGGTGCAGCGTGGAGACCACCACCCGGGCGCGGATCTCGTCGCCGTTGTCCAGCACCACGCCGGCCGCCTTGCCGTCGGTGATGATCATCCGGGCCACCCTGGCGCTGGTGCGGATCTCCGCCCCGAAACCGCGCGCGGCGGCCTCGATGGCGTTCGACACGCCGCCCATGCCGCCGTCGGCGAAACCCCAGTTCCCGAGGTGCCCGTCGCCGACATCGCCGATGGAGTGGTGCGCCATCACATAGGCGGTGCCGGGCTCGCACGGCCCGGCCCAGGTGCCGATCACGCCGTTGACCGCCAGAGCGCCTTTGACCTGCGGCGACTCGAACCAGTCGTCAAGCAGGTCGGCGATGCTCATGGTCATCAGCCGGGTCACGTCGGCGATCGTCCGGACATCGAGGCCCTTGTGCCGCCAGGCGAGCCGGAGGGTGCCGGCCAGATCCCGCGGCCTGCGCGAGCCGATCGCCGGCGGCACGGTCAGCAGCAGCGGGCCGAGTACCTCGGCGAGGCCCTCCAGCCAGGCGTCCCAGCGCGGCATGGCGTCCGCGTCCTTCTTGGACCACCTGGACACTTCCTCGTGGTTGCGGGCCGCGTCATCCGCGTACAGCTTGATTGACCCGCCTTCGGCGAACGCCTGGTAGTACGGTCCCATCGGGTAGATCTGATAGCCGTGCCGGGCGAGATCGAGATCCTTGATGATCGTCGGCGGCATCAGGCTCATCACGTAGGAGAGCCGGGTGACCTTGAATTCGGGCGCCTCCGGCCACGGCGCCTCGGTGGTCGCGGCACCGCCGGTCTTGTGCCGCCCCTCCAGCACTACCGTCCGCGCGCCCGACCGGGCCAGGTACGCGGCCGCGACAAGTCCGTTATGCCCACCGCCAACGACGATCGCGTCGTATGTTGCGGCCATGAGTCCGCCTTCCTTCCAGGTGCGGCCACGAGCCCGCAATAAAAGTTGACTGAACGTTCAGTCTAGAAACCTGCTACCGTGATGACAAGAGGCGGAGAGGATTGCCGCGATGACAGACCAGGTGCGCGAGGCGACCGGGGCCCGGGCGCCCGCGGAGCCCCAGGGAACCGCTGACCTGCGCAGGGAGCAGATGCTCCGGGCGGCACTTGAGGTCATCTCCGAGCGCGGCTACCCGGATACCAGGATCGCCGACGTCGCCGAGCGGACCGGGATCAGCCCGGCCCTGGTCATCTACTACTTCAAGACCAAGGACCAGCTGCTGACCGAGGCCATCAGGTATTCCGAGGACACCTGGTACGCCGACGGCCAGCGGCGGCTGTCGTCGCTGCCGACGGCCGCGGCCCGGCTCGAGGAGATCGTGGCGATGAGCTGCCTCCCCGAGGATGACCCCGAGCCGCATAGCTCCTGGGTGCTGTGGCTGGACTTCTGGGCGCAGGCGGCCAGGAACCCGGAGGTCGCCAGCGTCCGGGCGAAATCCGACGAGCGCTGGCGGGAAATGATCAGCTCGCTGGTGCTGGCTGGCCAGGAGGCCGGCGAGTTCGCGCCGGTGGACCCGGCACACTTCGCGATTTCGCTGTCCGCGCTGCTGGACGGGCTGGCCATCCAGATCGCGCTGGCCGACCCGGTAGTTGACCCGGCGGGTGCATTCGAGCTAAGCATGCATTTCGTGGCGAATCAGCTGGGGTTCGAGTGGCACCCGGGCCGGGGGAGGCGCGGCGCCGACCGCACGGCCCGCCCGAAGGAAAGGTAGCCGAAGTGCCCGGTGGCAAGATTGAGCTGGTCTCACTGACCAAGCGCTTCGCAGAGGCCGCGGTGGACGACATCGACCTGGTGATCTCCAGCGGCGAGTTCTTCTCCCTGCTCGGCCCGTCGGGTTGCGGCAAGACCACCACGCTGCGGCTGATCGCCGGCTTCGAGCAGCCAACCGCGGGCCGGATCCTGCTGGACGACGTGGACGTGTCCGGCGTCCCGCCGCACAAGCGCAACGTGAACACGGTGTTCCAGAGTTACGCGCTGTTCCCGTTCCTGACCGTGTTCGACAACGTGGCGTTCGGGCTGCGCGGGCGCCGGCTGGACAAGGCCGAATTGTCCAGGCGGGTCTACGAGGCACTGGAACTGGTCAAGCTGCGCTCATTCGAGAAGCGGCGCCCCAGCCAGCTGTCCGGCGGCCAGCAGCAGCGGGTAGCGCTGGCCAGGGCGCTGGTGCTGCATCCGTCCGTGCTGCTGCTCGACGAGCCGCTCGGCGCGCTGGACGCCAAGCTGCGCCGGTCGCTGAAGATCGAGCTGAAGGCGCTGCAGGAGCAGGTCGGCATCACGTTCCTGTACGTCACGCATGACCAGGAAGAGGCGCTGACCATGTCGGACCGGCTGGCGGTCATGCGGCACGGCAGGATCGTCCAGCTCGGCAGCCCGCACGAGGTATACGAGGAGCCGGCCGACACCTACGTCGCGGACTTCCTCGGCGTGTCCAACCTGATGGAAGTCGACATGGTCGAGCGCGGCCCGGGCGCGCGCTGCCAGGTCAGGCTGGGCGACGCGGTGCTGCAGGTGGAGCACGGCGCGGCCGCCGCGGACGCGGCCGGCCGCTTGCATGCGGTGATCAGGCCGGAACGGGCACGAATAGAGGAATTCGGCTCCGGGGGACCGAACCGGGTACCGGCGATGGTCGAGCGGCTGGTGTACCTCGGCTCGGCCACCCAGGTCATCCTGCGGCTGGCGGCCGGAGTGGAACTCCAGGTGCTGCTGCAGAACGACGGCAGCCTGCAGCCGCTGGCGCAGGGCACGCCGGTGCACGCGTTCCTGGCGCCGGACGCGCTGCGGGTACTGGCTGATTCCGGCACTGCCGACGAGGCCGCTGACGCCACCGATGCCGACGCGCTGAAGGTCAGCTGACCGGCGCGGCCGCGCCGCCCCGGCCCGCCTGACCGGCCCGGCCGGGCGGCTCAGCCGCCCTGGCGGAGGATGACGCCGCCGGCCGGCACCCAGCCGCTTGCCGTGGTGTCGGTGTAGTACCCGCCTACCGCCCAGGCGGCATGAGTGCCCGGGATATCGGCGATGCCGTTGATTTCCAGCGACCGGCCCGGATGACCGGGGGCAGCCAGCGCGACCTGGCGCCGCGAAGTGTAGGAGGCAACCGCGGGATCCGGGTCGATATAGCCCGGCTCGGCCAGCCGGACATGCTGCGTCACCGCCCGCAGGCCCGCTCCGCCGGTGGCGGCGGCGCCGATGCTGACGTCGGCCTGCCCGCTCACCCGGCGCCACTTCCGGCCGTTCCAGTGCAGGATGAACGAGCGCAGATGCTGGAAACCGCCGGTATAGGTGGTGCCGGTCACCCAGACGTTGCGCGCCGACTGCGCCAGCACCTGGCCGAGCGCGGTGCTGCGCGTCGCGGTGTCCGGTGGGATCAGGCCGCCGGTCGGCAGCACCCGCCAGGACCGCCCGTTCCAGCGCTCCACGCCGCCCGCGTACTCGCCCCGCCTGGTCAGCCGCTCGCCGATCGCCCATTCGTCCCGGGCGGAGACCCGGCTGACGTCGAACGCCGTCAGCGGCATCTTCGGCCTGGCCCACGCATGGCCGTTGTAGTGCCAGGTCCCGGCGGTCTGCGGGCCGGTACCGCCGAACATCCAGACGTCGCCGGGCCCGAACGCCTCGCCGGTGATCGAGAATGCCTCGCCTGGCCAGGCCCGGACGACACGCCAGGCCTGGCCGTCGAAGCGCGCCGCCACCGCCGGGTGCCCGCTGATGAACGCCCAGACGTTGCTCGCCGACGAAGCGGCCAGGCCGGTGACCTGGCCAAGGCTGATATTGCGGATGGCGGCCGGCAGGGTGGCCCGGGTCCAGGTCCGCCCGTTCCAGTGCTGCAGGAACGGGCGGGTGCCCGCGACGTCGACCAGCCCGCCCGCCCACGCGTCCGCCGGGCCGACGGCCGCCACCGCGGTCAGCGAGTCGTGCTCGCCATAGTTATTGACCTTTGCGATACGCCAGCCAGGCAGCCGTGGCGGCTGTGCCGTGCGCGCGGCCCGCGGATTATGCGTCGCACGGGCCGCCTGCGTCGCCTGGGCGGCGGCAGGAACCAATCCAACGGCCAATGCGGTAATTCCGAATACCGCTATACTGCGCCGTGCCATCCGCTGCTCCTTAGCCTGCCGCTGCCTGGCCTGGGTTTTGCCTCCGCCGCTGGAAACTGGCGATCGGCATCGCACCTTGACCATATCGTGATGTCGGGCCCGCGGGCGGCCGTACGAGCTGGCCGGGCCCGGCGCAGCGTGAAACAAATCATGCTTTCGGCGGCGCTGGCGAATCATAGTCAGTCAGCGCAGAATCAGCGTAAGTTACCGATAAATTAACGGGGGATCAGGCGCCGGTGATGGTGGCCAGCGCCTGCTGCCCGTCGATGCGCTCGCCGCGAGTCATCCACCGGTAGCCCAGGTAGCCCAGGCCCGCCACCACGAACGACATCACCAGCATGATCGTGGCCAGCGCGTTGAGCGCGGGCCCGCCGTTGCCGCCATGCTGGGTCGAGTAGATGATCACCGACATGGGCTGGGTGCCGGAGGTCGAGGACAGCAGGTCGACGATCACGAAATCGTCGATCACGCCGGAGAACACCAGGATCGCGCTGGCGAAGATGGCCGGGGTGAGCAGCGGCATCAGCACCCGCCGCATCGTCTGGAACTGGGTACAGCCCAGGTCGGCGGCGGCTTCCTCGTAGTGCTTGCCGATGGTGACCAGCCGGGCCTGCACGATGATCGCGGGCCAGCTGACGTTCCAGCTGACGAGGCCGAGCACCTCGGCCCAGGTGCCGAGGGACACGATGGCCGAGAACATGGTCGTGAAGACGAAGAACATCGCCACGCCGAAGATCAGCTCGGGCACCACGAACGACAAGATCATGACGTAGTTGAACGTCACCGAGGTGCGGCTGCGCCACCGGTTGATGCCCAGCGCGAAGGCCACGCCGAGCGGCACGGCGATCAGGGTGGTGAGGAACGACAGCCGCAGGGTCTGGATGACCGCGCTGTGCAGCTGGGGATTGTGCAGGACGGAGTTCACCGGGTCGGTGAAGTACCACCGCCAGGAGAAACCCTGCCAGACGGCCTGCGACTTGCCCTTGTTGAAGGAGAACAGGATCGCTATCGCGATCGGCGCCAGTGACCAGATCAGGTAGAGCCAGGTGAATCCCTCAAGGAACCAGGGATGCCGCCACGGGTTGCGCCACGGCCGGGACGGAACGGTCGCGGCGGAGTCCTCCGTGCGCGCGGGGCTGGCGGCGGCCGGGGTGGCGCTGGCGGCGGTCACGCTGCCTCCCTGGAGGACCTATTGGTGGCGAGCACGTAGTAGACCATCGGGACGAGCAGCACGAGCAGCACCAGCAGGGAGAGCACGGCTCCCTGGCCTTCCAGCCCCGGCGTCCCGAGCTGGCCCTGGATCAGGTTGCCGATCATCGAGGTGCCCGGCGCGCCGGACAGCAGCTGGTTGGTGAAATAGTCGCCGACCATCGGCAGCACGGTGATGAGCATGCCGGTCAGGATCGGCTGCCTGGACAGCGGGAGCGTTACCCGCAGGAACGTGCGCACCCGGCCGAGGCCAAGATCACGGCCGGCCTCGATCAGCGACGGGTCGAGCCGGTCCAGGCCCGCGTAGAGCACCAGGATCAGGTACGGGATATAGCCGTAGACGAGGCCCAGAATGACAGTAAAGGAGTGCCCGCCGAGCCAGTTGACCGGCTGGCTGATCACGTTCAGGTTTAGCAGCGCCTTGTTCACGTAACCGTCGGTCTGCAGCAGGTCGATCCAGGCCAGCATGCGCATCATGTAGCTGATCCAAAACGGCGCGATCAGCAGGATAAGGAACAGGCCCTTGCGGCGGCCGGCGAAGCGGCTGACAAAATAGGCCGCCGGATACGCAATCAGCAAGGACAAGATCGAGGCGGCCGCGACATAAACGACCGTCCGGACCGCGATCGGGCCGGCGAATGCCGTTGCGCCGAAAAGGTCGTGCCACACGTTGAGCAGATTCGCCGAGCTCCAGTGCAGCGGGTTGTACACCGCGATCGGCGACTCGAACAGCGGGTTCAGCTGCCCCATCGCGATCGCGAGCACGGCGTAGAACGGGACGATGAACAGCAGCGTGAGCCAGATGATCCCGGGCAGCGCGAGCACCACCCAGAACAGCCTGGCTGGCTGCGCCTCGCGCCCCTTGCGCGGCCTGTCCGGGTGGACTTCCTGCGGGAGGGTGTGCACGCTAAATCCCGTTGCTCGCTACGAGCCAGGCCTGCTGCCAGAGCGCATTCGCGTCCACCGGCAGCTGGAGCTCACCGACCCCGCGCCGGAAATAGGACGGCAGGACAACCGTGGACATCAGGCTGGGCGGCAGGATCTTCTCCTTCACCAGCCGCTGCGGCGTCACCTCGTTCAGCGGCTGCATGTACCCGTTGTAGCTGATGTTCTCCAGCACGTTCGGCAGGTCGAGCAGGTAGTTCAGGAATAGGTGGGCCAGCACCGGGTTGGTGGCCGAGCGCAGCACGGTGTTCGTGTCATTGGCCACCGGGCCCCGGCCATCGGCGGGGAACCAGTATCCGACGACGTTGACCGGGGTTCCCTTCGGCATGTAGCCGGCCGCCGCGGCGATGTCACCGGACCAGGCGTGATGGATCCAGGTCTGGCCGTCCGGCACCTCGGTGTAGTCGTTGTTGTCGATCCGCACGTTCACCTGGCTGACCAGGTCCTGCAGCGTCTGCCTGGCGAGGTCGATCTGGTCCCGGCTGGTGGTGTTCAGGTTGAAGATCCCGTTTTTCATCAGCCCGAGGCTGATGCCCTCCCGGTAGTCGTCCAGGATCGCGACCTTGCCGTGGTACTTCGGCTGCCAGGGCATCGCCCACGGGTTCCGCATGGCATAGGGATTCTCGTGCACGAGATCCTTCCGCCAGGCCATGCCGGTCGTGTAGATCGTGTACGGCACCGTGTACTGCCAGCCACGATCGTAGAAAGGGTGCTGGAAATCCGGCCACGCCTGGGCGATGTTCGGGATGTAGCTGTGGTTGAGCGGCTGGATGAGCTTGGACTCGACCAGCTGGCCCATGACATCCACGGTGACGCCCATGAAGACGTCGAAGGTCAGCGTCTTGTCGTTGCGCAGCTTGGAGATTGCCTCGTTCATCGTGTTGAACGTGGTCAGCTGCACCTTGCAGTTGTATTTCTTGGCGAAGTGGTTGAGGCATGCCTGGTTGACATACGCGACCCAGTTGAAAATCTGCAAGGTCGCGCCGCGCTCGGGGGGCAGGCCGCTGGCGATCGGCTTGTTACCGGCGGTCGTCCAGGTAACCGGATTGAACGGCCGGGGCAGCGGCACGTGACTGCTGCCGGCCAGCGCGGGCGCGCAGGCCTGCAGCAGCGGGCCGAGGCCGCCCATCGCCAGCCCGGCGCCGGCCGTGCGGGCCAGGAAGCTGCGCCGGGACAGGCCGTTACGGCGCGGAGCGCCGTGGCCTTGCCAGCCCTCGCGAGGGTGCATGCTGCCCGCCCTTCCCCCTGGCAATCCTGTTTGAACGTTCCGTCAGCTCAGAAGCCCTACCGACAGGACTACTACCGGGGCGTGCGCAGACGCAAGGTCTTCCCGGTAACAGGTCAGACTATGTCTTCCGGGTGTCAGGTCAGATTATCTCCGCAGTGCGGTAGCGAACGTAGCAAAGTTACCGACGAACCGGTCGATGTCGGCCTCGCTGTGCTGCACCGAGATCAGCCACTGCTCGATCTTCCCCCACGGCGGCAGGAAGACGCCGCCGTTGTGCTGGAACAGCCAGTGCGCGTGGCTGTAGGAGTCCTCGATGTCCAGGAAGCCGCGGAAGTCGCGCACCGGCTCGCTGGTGAAGACCACGCAGCCCTTCGCGCCGACGGCGACGACCTGCGCGTCCAGCCCGGCCCGCTCGATCTCGCGCCGCAGCCCGCCGACCGCTCGCTGCCGGAGGGCGTCGATCCGCTGGTAGGCCGCCGGCGTGGCCACCTCGCACAGCATCGCCCGGCAGGCGGCCATGGCCAGGGGGTTCCCGTTAAAGGTCCCTACCATCTCGTACCCGCCGTCGGTCACGTGCGCCATGACCTCGGCCGAGCCGCCCACCGCGGCCACCGCGATGCCGCCGCCGATCGCCTTGGCCAGGCAGATGATGTCCGGGACGACGCCGGTTATCCCGGTGGCGCCGCGCGGCCCGGCGGTCAGCCCGGTCTTGACCTCGTCGAAGGTGAGGTAGGCGCCGCGGGCGTTCAGCAGTTCCTTGAGCCCGGCCAGGTAGCCGGGCTCCGGCAGGATGATCCCGGCGTTCATCATGATCGGCTCGATGATCATCCCGGCAACCTGACCGGGATGCTCGTCGAGCAGGCGCCCGACCGCGGGCAGGTCATTGAAGCCGGCCACCAGCGTCAGATCCGTGATCGCCCGCGGGATGCCGGCGCTGGACGGGACCTGGGCGGGCCGGCTGGCCGGCCCCACCTCGTCCGGCTCGGGGCATACCGATACCTGCACCGAGTCATGGTGCCCGTGGTAGCAGCCCTCCACCTTGATGATCAGGTCGCGGCCGGTGATCGCGCGCATCAGGTGGACGGCGTCCATGGTCGCCTCGGTGCCTGAGTTGGCGAATCGCCACTGCGGCAAGCCGAACCGGCTGGACAGCTGCTCGGCGGCGAGGATCGCGTTGTGGGTCGGCTGGGCGAAGTGCGTGCCGAGCGCGACCTGGCTGCGGACGGCCTCGACGATGGCCGGGTGGCCGTGCCCGGCGAGCGACGCGCCGTAGCCGCCGTGCAGATCGACGTACTCGTTCCCGTCCACGTCGTAGATCTTCGAGCCCTCGCCATGGCTGAGCCAGACGGGCTGCGGGCGGGTGATCTGCCAGCTGGACGTGACGCCGCCGGCCAGCGCGTGCCCGGCCCGCTCGGCCATCCGGCGCGACTCTGGCTGGCGGCGGGTGAAGATTTCCTCCTGCTGGGCGATGATGGCGGGAAGGCTGGCCGGGGGCGGCGCCGGCCGGGCTGGCAGTCCGATCGGGGCGGCCTGCTGGGTGGTCATTGCGTACTCCTGACGCGATTGACTGAATGTTCAGTCTAAAGCGCCGCCAGCGCGGCTGGCAAGGAAGGAGCCGCGGCAGAAGTCCGGATTATTGCTTTTCGGCTAATCTCCTGCTCCGGATCCGATGTGCGTTCTACGCTGGGCCGAGGCTCGGGAAAGAGGATTCCGTGACCCGCCTGCTCATTGCCATCGTCATCGGCGCCGTGCTCGCCGTCGGGGGCAGCCTGCTGACCGCCGCCTACCTCACCGGGGCAACCAGCAGCACGCCGGCCAACGCGCCGCTGTACAACTACGGCGCTGGCTGACCGGTGCGCCGCGCGGTAGGTCTGATCGCAGCCGGCCTCGGCGCGTTCCTGCTCGTCTCCGGGGTGCTGCTGCGCCTCTACGTGGCTGCCCAGGCGGTGAAATTCCCGCTGAACGAGTACCAGGTCACCACGCTGAGCGGCAGCAACGTGACTTACTTCAGCCCTGATCTGCTGAAAGACGTGACCGGCGTGAACATGCGGGTGACCAGGACGATCGAGGGCGATGTCGCGGCCGGCACGCCAGCCCGCGCCGTGTGGACGCTCTTCAGCTACAGCTACGACGCCACCCACGGGGTGGCCTACCAGGCCCTGACCCAGCGGTCGGCGTTCGACCGCCGCAGCGGCGCGCTGGCCGGCTGCTGCGGGGAGGCCGTCGGCGGATACACCGGCCGCCAGCGCGGCCTGGCGTTCACCTGGCCGATCGGCACCCAGCAGCGGTCGTACCAGATCTTCGACACGACGCTGCTCAGGCCCATGCAGGCGCAGTTCGCCGGCCAGGCAAGCATCGACGGGCTGCGCGCCGACCGCTTCGTCGAGCAGGTCCCGGCGCAGAAATTCGGCCAGCAGAAGCTGCCCGGATCCCTGGCCGGCCTGCACGGTCAGCCCACGGTGACGCTGGACGAGTACTACCAGGCGACCAACACCTACTGGGTGGATCCGGTGACGGGCGCCGTGCTGAACATCAGCCAGAACCAGCGGCTCACGCTGCGGGACAGCAGCGGCGTGCAGCGTCTCGTGCTCTTCAAGGGCGACCTGTCGATGACCCCGCGCAGCGTGCTGAGCTCCGTCAGGTCGCAGCGCGACCGGCGGGCCGGGATCGAGGCGATCACCGTGACGGTCCCGCTCGGGCTCGGGCTGGCCGGCGCCGTGTTCCTGGCCGTCGGCAGCTGGCTCGCGCTATGGCGCCGCCCGGCTGGTGACCCCCCGGCGGCGGAGCAGTACGCGATGGCGGATACCACCGCGCGGTAACCGGCGGCCGGGTCACCCGGCGCTCGCGGGCCCGGCACTCGCCGGCCGGCCCGGCTGGCCCGGCCCCGGTGCTGCCCGGCCCGGCTGGCCCGGCTGGCGCGCCTGGCCCGTTAATGCTGATTCTTGCCTGCCGATTTGCGGCATGCTCTACTTCGGTCTGAGCGGCAGGGAGGTAGGCAATGGGCTCGCTCGGGTTCTGGCGCCTCGCACAGCGCAGTCCCGGCTGGACCGCAGTGATCGAGCCAGACGGCACCCGGCATGCCGCGGGCGACCTGCTATCCCGTGTCAACCAGATCACCCGCGGGCTGCGCGCCCGCGGGCTGCGGGCCGGCGACGGCATTGCCGCCGTGCTGCCGAACGGGGCCGCGCCGGTTGAGCTCTACCTGGCCGCGCTGCAGTCGGGCTGGTACTACACGCCGATCAACTGGCATTTCACCGCGCCCGAGATCGAGCACATCATCCGCGACTGCGGGGCCTCGGCCTTCTTCGTGCACGAGCGGTATGCCGAGGCCGGCGGCCAGGCGGCGGACCGCGCCGGGCTCCCCGCGGCCGCCCGGTTCTGCTACGGCCAGGTTCCCGGATTCACCCCGGCCGCCGAATTGCGGGCCGGGCAGCCGTCAGGCATGCCGGGCGAGCGGACGGCCGGCAGCGCCATGCACTACACCTCCGGTACCACCGGCAGGCCGAAAGGGGTCCGCCGCGCGCTTTCCGGCCTGGACCCCGACGATGCCATGGAGCTGACGTCGGCGCTGCTGCAGCTGTTCGGCATCACGGCCGGGCCGCAGAACGTGCATCTGATCACGTCGCCGAACTATCACACGGCCGTCACGGTCTTCGGCGGCGGCGCCCTCCATCTCGGGCACACGCTGGTCTGCATGGACGCGTGGGACGCGGAAGAAGCGCTGGCGCTGGTGGAGCGCTACCGGGTGACCAGCACGCACATGGTGCCCACGCACTTCAAGCGGATGCTGTCGCTGCCGCCCGCTACCCGCGGCCGTTACGACCTGTCATCGATGCGATGGCTGATCCACGCCGCCGCGCCGTGCCCGGTGGGCGTCAAGCAGGCGATGCTGGAATGGTGGGGGCCGCGGGTCTACGAGTACTACGCGGCGACCGAGGGCGGCGGCACCATCGCGACCCCGCAGGACTGGCTGGCCCGGCCGGGCACGGTCGGCACCCCCTGGCCGGTCAGCGAGATCATGGTCGCGGACGATGCGGGCAGCGAGTGCCCGCCGGGCGTTCCCGGCACCGTCTACCTGAAGATGGGCGCGCACGAGTTCGCCTACAAAGATGACCCGGAGCAGACCGCGGCCAGCAGGCTGCGCGACTTCTTCACCGTCGGCGACATCGGCTATCTCGATGACGACGGCTTCCTGTTCCTCTGCGACCGGAAGTCGGACATGATCATCTCGGGCGGCGCCAATATCTACCCGTCCGAGATCGAGGCCGAGATCATCATGCATCCCAAGGTCGCCGACGTCGCCGTGTTCGGCATCCCGGACGACGAGTGGGGCGAGCAGGTGAAAGCGGTCGTGCAGCCCGCGGCCGGCGTCGCGGCCGGGCCGGATCTCGCCGCGGACATTCTGGCCGCCCTGGACGGGCGGCTGGCCAGCATGAAGTGGCCGAAGACGATCGACTTCATCGCCGAGATGCCCAGGGACCCGAGCGGCAAGCTGCTCAGGCGACGGCTGCGTAACCCGTACTGGGCGGCCCGCGGCGCGGCCATCTGACCCGGTCGCGGGGCGCCCGGTACGGGCGGCGGCCCGCGCCGCGGCGGTCTGACCGGGCCGGGGCTCAGCGGCCGGCCGGGCTGGCCGGGGCGGCCGGGCTGGCCGGGCCGGCCGGGGCGGCGGCCGCCGCCGGCCCCGGTGTGGGCGGGCACGCCGTCCGGCCCGGCCGCGTGCCGCAGCACGTCGAGCAGCCGTGCCGTGGCGGGCGGGTCAGGCGGCTCGCCGTAGGTCATCGCGAATACGTGCCGGCGCGCGCCGCTGACCGGCGCCGCGGCGATGCCCGGGTGGCGGGCTGAGCGCAAGGCGAGGTCGGGCAGCATGGCGATCCCGAGCCCGGCCGCGGCCAGCGCCTGCACGGCGATGTAGTCGTCCGTGGTGAACGCGATCTTCGGGGTGAAGCCCGCCAGCGCGCACTCGCGGAGCAGGTAGCCGCGGCACCGCTCGCAGCCGGCGATCCACCGTCGCCCGGCATAGGCGGCCAGGTCAGCCGGGCCGGGCTCAGCGGGGCCGGGCCTGGCCGCGGCGGTGATCAGGTGCACCGGCTCGTCGAGCAGCAGCGTGCCGCGTGCTCCGCCGCCGCCGCCCGGCGGACCCGGGTCGGCGGCCTGCTGGTAATGCTGGAAGACCAGGGCGACGTCCACGTGGCCGGCCCGGAGCATGCGCAGCGCCTCGGGTGGCTCCGCCTCTGTCAGCATCAGGTCCATGCCCGGGCTCTCCGCATCCAGGCAGGCGGCGGCGGCCGGCACGATCGTGGCGAGAGCCGACGGGAAGGCCGCCAGCCGCACCCGGCCCTGGCGTAGCCCGACGTGCGCGGCGAGTTCGCTCTCGGCCGCGTCCAGCCGCCCGAGTATCTCCGCCGCACGCTCGGCGAGCAGCCGCCCCGCGTCGGTCAGCCGGACCCCGCGCCCGGCGCGCTGCAGCAGCCTCGTGCCGGTCTCGGCTTCCAGCCGGGCGATATGGTGGCTGACCGACGGCTGGGCGTAGTTGAGCGCTTTCGCTGCCGCGGTCACCGAGCCGTGCCTGGCCACCGCGACGAGCACGCGCAGCCTGGTCACGTCCAGCATGACGAAAGTATAGATCGTCTCGATCTTTTATAACGGCAGAGCACGGCCAATCTATCCCAGCAGGCCGAAGCCGGGCTGCCCGGTAACGCCGCGATCGGCGGCGCTGCCGGGCGACTGGTCGCGGACGGAGGGCTTGCGCGTCAGCGGACACGGTGCTAAAAGGGCCAGACAGGTGCCCGTTCGCGGGGGCGGGCCCGGCACCAGGGAGGGTCACGTGAGCTTCTTCGTCGAAGGCGATTATTTCGAGGTATGCAACTGCGATGTCAGCTGCAACTGCGTCTGGCTCGGGGCCGCTACCCAGGACAACTGCGACGTCATGCTGGCGTGGCACGTCACCAGCGGCAGCAAGGACGGGGTGGACCTGTCCGGCCTGAACGCCGTGATGGCCGTGCACTCGCCGAAGCGGATGACCGATGGCGGCTGGAAGATAGCGCTGTACCTGGACGACCGTGCCTCCGCGGAGCAGTCCGAGGCCCTTGGCGCGGTCTTCTCCGGCGGCGCCGGCGGCTACCTCGCCGGGCTCGGGCCGCTGATCGGCGAGGTCGCCGGGGTGGCGCCGGCCGCTATCACGTTCGAGAAGTCGAACGGCTCGCTGCATGCCGAGGTCTCCGGCGCGCTCTCGATGAGCAGCGACCAGCTCGTCGGCATGGATGGCCAGGAGCCGGCCGTGATCACCAACGCGCCGTTCGGCGTGGTCCCGCAGCCGGTCCGGCAGGCCACCGCGAAAGACGTGAGCTATCACGGTCACTGGAGCACCGATTTCACCGGGACCAACAGTTTCGTCACGGACTTCCGGTACGAGGGATGACCGGGCGCCCGGCGATGGCTGATCAGGCCGGCCCGGTCTCGGCCGCAGCGCCACTGCGGGCGGTGCCGGCCCGCCAGCTTGCGCTGCCGTGGCTCGTGGTCGCCGCGCTCGCCGCCGTGGCCTGGGCAATCACCGTCGCTCAGGCCCGGGACATGGGCAACGGGCCCGGCACGATGGGCCTGGCGCTGCTGCCCTTCCTCGGGCTGTGGGTGGTGATGATGGCCGCCATGATGCTGCCGTCGGTCGCGCCGGTCGCGGTGCTGTGGACCCGTTCGATCAGCGGCACGTCAGCCGGTCCCGGCCGGGTCGCGCGGATGAGCATGTTCCTCAGCGGTTACCTGCTGGCCTGGGCCGCGTTCGGGGCGATCGCCTTCGCGGCCCTGGCCGGCACCGGCCGGCTGCCCGCGGCGTCCCCGACGGCAGCCAAGTGGCTCGGCGTGGCGATCTTCGTCATCGCGGGCAGCTACCAGCTCACTCCCTGGAAGGACTGGTGCCTGCGGCACTGCCGCTCGCCGATCGGCGCGCTCATGCATTACATCGGCTACCGGGGCCGCAGCCGCGATGTCCGCGTCGGCCTGCATCACGGGGCGACCTGCGCCGGATGCTGCTGGGGACTGATGATCGTGCTGATCGCCGTCGGGGTCATGAACCTCGCGGTCATGGCCGCGCTCGCGGTGGTCATCTTCGCGGAGAAGCTCTGGCGGCACGGCAAGATGCTCGGCCAGGCCGCCGGGATCGTGCTGGTCGCGGTCGGCGTGCTGGCTATCTGGTTTCCCTGGCTGCTTCCGGGCCTGCACGTCACCGCCATGCCGGCGATGTAGCGGCGGCTAGCCTCCGTCAGCCTGGCGGCCTTCCAGCAGCGGCGCCTCCGGCCGCCGGATGGTGCCGCCGTTACCCTGGCCGGCCCCGTCAGCCCGGCCGGCCCGGTCAGCCCGGCGGCGCCGCCAGGCGATGCCGGACAGTGCCTCGAGCACCACCCGGTTGGCCAGGAACGCGGTGATCTCCGCATGGTCGTACGGCGGCGCCACCTCTACCACGTCGATTCCGGCCAGCGGCAGCTCCATCGCTATCCGCCGGACCGCGTCGAGCAGCTGGCGGCCGGTCAGCCCGCCCGGCTCCGGGGTGCCGGTGCCCGGCGCCATGCCCGGATCGACGACGTCGACGTCCACCGACAGGAACACTCCGTCGCACTCATCGGTGGCGATGGCGAACGCCTCGGTCAGGCAGTCGTCCAGGCCGCGCGCTACCACCTCGGCCATCTCGTAACTGCGCATCCCGCGGCCGGCCATCCAGTCCAGCGTCTCCGGCTCCGGCCAGTAGCCGCGCAGCCCGATCTGCAGGAACCGGTCGCCGCGCACGGCGCCGGACTCGATCAGCCTGCGCATCGGCGTGCCGTGCCCGTACAGCGAGCCGTACTGGACGTCCCCGGTGTCCGCATGCGCGTCGAAGTGCAGCACCGACAGCCGCCCCCAGCCAACGTGCCTGGCCACCCCGGTCGCGTCCGGGAACGCCACGGTATGGTCGCCGCCGAGGATCACCGGGATCGCGCCGCCATGGCAAGCCCGGTGCACGGCCGCCTCCAGGCGGCGCAGCGACACCTCGGTATCGCCCGATGGCATCTCCACGTCCCCGGCGTCGGCCACCCGGAGTTCCTGCAGCGGGTCGACGCCGAGCGCGAGGTGCGGCCGGGATCCGTCGTGCGGCAGGTAGTCGGTGAAGCGGATCGCCTGCGGGCCGAACCTGGCTCCCGGCCGGTGTGACGTCCCGCCGTCGAACGGCGCCCCGATGATCATGATGTCGGTACCTGCCCAGGACGCCGGGTCCGCGAGATCCGCGGCCGGCACCCCGAGGAACGTCGCGTCAGGTCCGTACATCCCGCCGATCCGCGTCATCTCGTCCTCCCGGAGACTGAGCGTAGCGCCGCCCGGCCCGCGCCGCCCGGCCGCACCGCCCGGCCCGCTGTTCCCGGCGGCGCACTCAGCCCGGAGTGCGCGCGGCCGGCCGGCCACCGGGCACGGCGTCCTGGCCGGCGCCGGAAGCCGGCGGGCCAATGCCGGGGAGCCGTCCCGCCTGGCCGGCCAGCCAGAGCGTCAGCTGCAAGATGATCGCCGCTAGCGCCCAGCCGCCGATGACATCGGTCGTCCAGTGATAGTTGTCCACCACCAGCGCGGTGCCGACGAGCAGGCACCAGACCGGCAGCACGACCAGGCCGGCCCGGCGGACCGCGGCCGGCAGCAGCGGCGCGAGCAGCAGCGCAATCAGGATGTAGCACACCGTCGCCGAGGTGGTGTGGCCGGAGGGGAACGCGCCCTTGGCGCCGGGATGCAGCCGGATTCTGGCCGGGCGACAGCCGGCCGATCAGGATCTTCGCCGGGATGACGGACACCACCAGCAGGGTCACCGCGATGGCGGCGGTCAGCAGCGGGCGCAGGCTGCGCTGCCGGGCGCTGACGGCGACCGCGACCAGCGCGAGCAACGGGACGGCGACGTGCGGATCGGCGGCGTCGATGACCAGGGCAGCCGGCGAGAAACGGGCAGAGGTCAGCCATTGCCAGCCGGGTGTATCGGACCGGATCCATATGTACATGTGGATCCGCTGGTCCACGCCGACCAGCGGGCCGCTGGCGAGCACGTTGACGGTCAGCCCGATCAGCACGGCCAGCGGGATGCCGGGCAGCACCCACCGGGATCGCCAGCGCGGGACAGGGCGCGGGGCGGCCGTCGGGGCGCGGGCTTCATCCATGAGGGTCCAGGGTACCGGCGCGATCCTGATGGGCCGGCCCATAGTGACACCGCGGTGACAAATAATGGCATTTGCCGCTCTTGACCGTTAGACCGCCACGTGCTGAGACTGGAGCGGTATCGACAGCCGATGCTCCCGGGCGGATCAACGACAGAATCTCCACGCGATCCACATGGCTTGCGCACCCTGGCTGCACCTGGCCGGGCTGGCCTGAGCGGAAAGTTACTGTGCTCTGCGCCAGCCGGTGACTGCCGCTAGAGACGGCCGGACCGACCAGCCCAGGCACCAGGACCGGCATGGTCCGTGAACCGGAGCGCGAGGGACGGCGCGTGATGCGGAGACCGCGGGCCGGCCACCACGCAGTGGCGGTGCTGGCACTGGCCGTGCTGGCGTGCTCGGCTTGCGGGGCATCGGCCGGCCAGGGCGCGCCCGGCGGGGCGACCGCGCCGGGCCGGCCCGGTCCGTTAATCGTCGTGGGGTCGTTCGATTTCCCGGAGAGCGCACTGCTCGCCAGCATGTACGGCGGCGCGCTGGCGGCGAGCGGCTTCCCGGTCCGGATCCAGCCGGATCTGGGCAGCCGCGAGCTCGTCGACCCGGCCCTGATGGATGGCCTGCTCCAGGTGGTGCCGGAGTACGCCGGGTCGGCGGTTGAATTCCTCAGCCTGGGCCGGCTGTCTGCCCGCTCCGACGTGGCGGCGGCCAACCGGGCGCTCGCCGGGCTGGCCGCGCGGCGACGGCTGGTGGCGGGCCGCCCGGCCGCCGCGCAGGACGCCAACGTGATCGTCGTCACCGCGGGCACCGCGGCCCGCTATCATCTGCGCTCGGTTTCCGACCTCGCCGGGGTCGCGGCCCGCCTGGTGTTCGGCGGGCCGCCGGAATGCCCGGGGCGTGCTTACTGCCTGCCGGGACTGGAGCGCGTCTACGGGCTGCGCTTCCGGAAATTCGTCCCGCTTGACGCCGGGGGCCCGCTGACGCTCCAGGCCGTTGAGGGCCGGCATGTTGACGTCGCCCTGATGTTCAGCACGGATCCGCGCATTGTGGCGCGGCACCTGGTGGTGCTGGCCGACGATCGAGGGCTGCAGCCAGCCGAGAACGTCACGCCGCTGCTGCGCCGCGATGTCGTCGCCCGGTACGGCGCCCGCCTGCTAGATGCGCTCAACGCGGTGTCCGGACGACTGGACACCGGCTCGCTGCGCGCGCTCGACGCGCGGGTACTGGCCGGGCAGGACCCCCGCCGGGTGGCCGGAGACTGGCTGCGGGCCCACGGCCTGGCCGGAAGGAACTCG
This sequence comes from uncultured Actinomycetes bacterium, assembly GCA_963786975.1. Taxonomy (GTDB): domain Bacteria; phylum Actinomycetota; class Actinomycetes; order Streptosporangiales; family Streptosporangiaceae; genus Palsa-506. The sequence continues at coordinate 560,785 of CAWBBE010000005.1, forward strand.
GCCCGGTGAGTGAGAACGCCGAGGCGGCTACCTCTCCGGGCGGCGCGCCCGTCCTCCCGGCTGGCCCGAGCGTACGGCGGGCCAGACGGCAGCGCCGGCCGACCGGCGCGCCGCCGCCACTGCCGCACCCGATCGCGGTCAGCACCACGGCGTGGCTGGTGCTGGCGGCCGTGGTGCTGGCCGGCGCGTTCGTGGTCTCGCAGCATGGGCCGTCGCTGCGGGCCGGTGACCGGGCCAGCACGTGGGTGCTTCAGCCGGCTGGCCGGGATCCGGACGCCGTGGCTGACGGACGTGGCCAACGGGATCAAGGTCGCGGGCTCAAGCTGGGGCGTCACGGTGATCGGGCTGACAATCGTTGCGCTGATCATGGTATTCCGCCGCTGGCGGCATCTGCTGGTGTTCGTGAGCGGCCTGTTCTTCCTGGAGATCGTCGGGCAGTGGATCTACCTCGCGCTGTCCAGGCCGCGCTCGTACGGCGTGCGGATCATCGCCAGCTGGGGCGGCTACTCGGCACCGTCGCCACCAGTCGCCGTGCTGACGATCTTCTTGATGGGCGCCGTGTACTGCCTGGCGGTGCCGGGGCGGCCCCGCACCTACGCGAAGCTGGCCGCTGCGGGCGTGGTCGCGCTGTTTGGCCTGGCCCGCCTGTACCTGGGCGTGGACCATCCCGATGACGTGCTGCTGGGCGTGGCGCTGGGGGTGGCGATCCCGGTCACGGCGTTTCGTTTTTTCACCCCGAACGAGGTGTTCCCGGTCAGCTACCGGCGGGGCAAGACGGCGCATGTCGATGTGACCGGCCGCCGGGGCGAGGCGATCGTGCAGGCGATGCGTGACCAGCTCGGGCTGATCGTGGTCGAGATCAGGCCGGTCGGGCTGGAGTCTTCGGCAGGTTCCACCCCGCTGCGGGTGAAAATCGAGGGAGACCCGGACGCGTACCTGTTCGCCAAGCTCTACACCAAGGGTCACGTACGTGCCGACCGCTGGTACAAGCTGTGGCGGACCATCCTTTACGGCTCGCTGGAAGACGAGCATCCGTTCCAGACCGTGCGGCGGCTGGCCGAGTACGAGGACTACGCCCTTCGCCTGCTGCAGGACGTGGGCGTGCCAACCGCCAAGCCCTACGGCATCGTCGAGATCACCCCTGAGCGGGAGTACATGCTGGTCACCGAGTTCTTCCAGGGCGCCGTGGAGATCGGCGAAGCCGACATCGATGACGCGGTGATCGATCAGGGGCTTCAGCTTGTCCGCACCATGTGGGACGCGGGGATCGCGCACCGGGACATCAAGCCGGGGAATCTCATGGTCCGCGATCGGCGGTTGCTGCTGATCGACGTGTTCTTCGTGCAGGTACGCCCGTCGCCGTGGCGGCAGGCGGTCGACCTGGGCAACATGATGCTGGTACTCGCGGTGCGCTCGGATCCGCACCGTGTCTACCGGCGGGCGCTGCGGTATTTCACCCCGGCCGAGCTCGCCGAGGCATTCGCCGCGACCCGCGGCGTGGCCAGCCCGACCCAGCTGCGCGCGTTCATGAAGCGGGATCCCCGCGACCTGCTCGCCGAATTCCGCCAGCTCGCCCCGCAGCGGCGGCCGATCACGCTGCAGCGCTGGAGCGCCCGGCGGGTACTCCTGGCCGCGGGCATGCTCGCCGCGACCACGCTGGTCGTGGTAGTCGGCGGCAAGGCATTCCTCCCCGCCGATGACATCGGCGCCCACCCGCCGGTCTGCGGCACCGGGCACGCGATGATCCTGTCCGCCCAGGCGGTCCCGTCGGCGGCCTTGCTGCCCTGCATCGCCGCGCTCCCGTCGGGCTGGCGAGTGGGCGGCGAGGACATTGCCAGCGGCCGGGTCATTTTCTGGCTGGATTCCGACCAGGCCGGCCCGCGGGCCGCCAGTATCACGCTCTCCGCTACCTGCGATATGTCAGGCGCCCGGCAGATCCCTTCCGACCAGCCGGGCGCCCGCCGGTTCGAGCATCCGCTTAGCCTGCTGCCGCGGTTCGCCGACCTGCGCTTCTACTCCTTCCCCGGCGGCTGCGTGCGGTACGAGTTCCAGTTCCTGCCCGGCGCCTCCGGAACCCTCGCCGACGCTATCGACACCGCGGTGACGTTTGTCCCGCGGTCCAGGCTGGTCGGCTATGTCCGGCGCACCGAAGGCCTGGCCCTGTGCGGCCGGGGGGCCTCATGCCTGGGCTGAGCGGCCAGGCGGCCCGGCCGGAGGAGCAGCTGCTGACCGAATCAGGCCGGGATATCGTCGTCATCACGCTCGTGGTGGCGGTCACTGCCGGCCTGTTCGCGGCCGTGGCCGACCCCGCCATCCTGAGCCGCATCCAGCGGGTAGATGACGCCTGGCTGCGGCTGATGATCTCCGGCCGCACCGGGCCGCTGATAGCCCTGGCCAAGGTCTTCAACGTGCTCGGGCTGGTGTATGTCACCGCGCCGGTGCGGATCGCGCTGGCCGGCTTCCTCGCGGTGCGGCGCCAGTGGTGGCACCTGGCCGCCTTCGCCGCCGCTGTGGTGTTGTCGGAGGCCTTGATCGGCCTGCTCAAGGGCAGCTACGACCGGGCCAGGCCGGCCGGGTCACTGGTTGCCACGAGCGGCGCGTCGTTCCCGTCCGGGCACGCCGTCGCCGCGTCGGTCACCGTGGTCGCGGCAGTCATCGCGCTGGTACCTGCCGGGAGACGCACCCCGTGGGCGCTGGCCGCGGCGCTGTTCTCGATCCTGATGGGCGCCTCTCGCGGCTACCTTGGTGCGCACTGGCTGTCCGACGCCGCCGCCGGGCTCCTGCTCGGCACGTCGTGCGCGCTGGTGACGGCGCTGCTGGTCAGCTGGATCCAGCGGTGGCGGGGCAGCGGCCGGCCGCGGCCCGCGGTGCCCGACCGCACGGCCGGTGTCCCGCCGCCGGATCGCGCCGGGGGAAGACGGTGACCAGCGTGCGCCCGGATCGGTTCCTGGGCTTGTCCCGGTACCGCCATCCTGGTGATGTCATCCGGCTGATCGCGGGCGGCCTTGTCCTCGTCGGCACGCTTGCGGTCGCGGTTCTTGCCGTGCGCGGCTCGTGGCTGGCGGACACCATGTCCGCGCGCCCGGCCGTTCTCGCTGGCGTCTCGGCGGTCACGGTGGCCGGATCGGCCTGGCTGAGCCAGCCCTGGCGCCGGGCGGCCTGGAGCGCGCTGTTCGCGGCGGGCGTGGCCCTGCTGGTTTTCGGCGCGATGCCGCCGATGGCCCTGGTTCTGGCGTTCGCCGCCGGGGTCACCGCGGGCGCCGGCCTGCTGGTCGCGTTCGGCGCTCCCGACCGCCGGATAGGACCCGACGGGATCGCCGCGGCCTTGCGGTCAGCCTGCCTGCCGGTCCAATCGGTGCTCCCGGCGGATGTTGAGACGAAGGGCTCGCGACCATTCGTGGCCGTCGCGGATGACGGCCGGCAGCTGTTCATCAAGGCTATCGGAACGGATCAGCGTGACGCTGACCTGCTGTACGGTGGCTACCGGTTCGCTCGCCTGCGCGATGTCGGCGACACCTGGCCGGCCGCATCGCGCATCGGTGCCGTCGAGCACCAGGCGCTCGCCGGGATAGTCGCCGAGCGGGCCGGCGTACTTGTCCCGCATGTCGAGCGGGTGATCAAGGCGGCAGACGGAACGGCGCTGCTGGTCATGGAGCGTGTCGACGGCTGTTCGCTGGGGCAGGTGCCAGCGCCAGAGGTCAGCGACAAGCTGCTGCACGGGCTGTGGGCCGAGGTGGACAGGCTGCACCGGGCCGGGATTGCGCATCGCGGCCTGCGGGCCGCGAACGTGATGGTCGACGGCGCCGGCCGGGCCCGGCTCACCGACTTCAGCTTCTCCGACCTCGCCTCGACGCAGCGGCAGCGCGACCTTGACGCGGCGGAGCTTATCGCCTCGCTATCTATCCTGGTCGGCACGACGCGGGCGGTGTCCAGCGCGGATGCGGTCATCGGCGCCCCGGGAGTCGCGGCGGCGGCGCCCTTGCTGCAGCCGCTGGCACTGTCCGCTGCGACCCGCCGCGCCATCGGCGGGCAGGCCGGCCTGCTGGCCGAGGCCCGGGCCGCGGCAACCGCCGCGGGCGGCCTGGCCGATCAGCCGATGGCCCGCCTGCAGCGGGTCCGGCCCCGGACCTTGCTGACGATTGCCGCCATGGCCGGCGCCTTCTACCTGGTGCTGCCCAAGCTGGCCCAGGTCGGCAGCGGCTGGCAGGCCATGGCGTCCGCGGACTGGGCCTGGCTGCCGGTCATCATCGCAGCCTCCGCGCTGACCTATCTCGCGAGCGCCATCGCGCTGATCGGCAGCGTGCCGGTCTGGTTGCCGGCCTGGCCGACGGTCCTGACGCAGGGCGCCTCATCGTTCATCAACCGGGTCTCCCCGGCCAACGTCGGCGGGAGTGCGCTGAACGTCCGCTTCCTGCAGAAGTCCGGTGTCCCGCCCGCGGCCGGCGTTGCCGCAGTGGGCGTCAATTCCCTGGTCGGCGCATTGGTGCACGTGGTCATGCTGGTGGCCTTCGCAGCCGTGGCCGGCCACGCGCTGGCCCAGGCGTTCAAGCTGCCGTCGGCCAGCAAGCTGTTGCTGATCCTCGCGATAGCTGCCGCCCTCGTTGGCATCGTGCTGGCGACCCGCAAGGGCCGGCGGTTCGCCAGGACTCGGCTGCTGAAGGGGGCACGGTCCGCTTTCGCCAGCTTGCGGTCGGTGGCTGCGAGCCCGGGCCGGCTGACTCTGCTGTTTGGCGGCTCAGCGCTGATTACCCTGGCCTACATCGGCGGGCTGGCGGCCTCGGTGCAGGCATTCGGCGGCGGCGTGGGCCTCGCCGCGCTCGGCGTCGTCTACCTGGGCGCGTCGGCCATCTCGGCCGCGTCGCCGACGCCCGGCGGGCTGGGCGCCATCGAGGCCGCGCTCATTGCCGGACTGACCGGCGTGGGCATGAGCTCCGGCGCCGCGGTGTCCGCCGTGCTGACCTACCGGCTGTCCACCTACTGGCTGCCGATCATTCCCGGCTGGCTCTGCCTGCGGCTGCTGCAGCGGAGGGACTACCTGTGACGCTGCGCGCGGCCCGGGCCGCCGCCGGGCGCGGCCTCAGCTCAGAAAGGCCTCAGGGTACCGGCGTTTCGCAGCGGCCGGCCATTAGTGACTACATAATCACATACGGACAATCGGGGCAGACCAGAAACTAAGCTGGCGTCATGGCTACCGCAGTGGTCGATGACGAACAGGCCAGTGCCTTCGCCAGGGACGGCGTGATCTGCATCCGGGACGTGCTCGATCCCGGCGAGCTCGCGGTGGCGGCCAGGGCGATCGGGATCGTGCTGGCCAGCCCGGGCCCGCTCGCCCAGGTGGCCAGCGGCGCCGCCGATCCGGGCTCGTTCTTCGAGGACTTCTGCCGGTGGCGCGAGATCCCGGAACTTGAGCTGCTGGCCCGGCATTCCCGGGTGCCGCAGATCGCCGGCGCGCTGATGTCGACCCAGCAGGTCCGCTTCTACCACGATCACGTGCTGGTGAAGGAGGGCGGCACCAGGCAGCGCACCCCCTGGCACCAGGACCAGCCGTACTACAACGTCGACGGCCAGGGCGTCAGCGCATGGATCCCGGTGGACCCGGTGCCCGAGGCCGGCTGCCTGGAGCTGGTGGCCGGCTCGCACCACGGCCCGTGGCTGATGCCGCGCACCTTCCTGGTCGGCGAGGCCCGCTGGTTTCCCGAGGGCAGCCTGGCCGAGTTGCCCGACATCGAGGCGGACCGGCAGGCGTTCGATATCCGCCGGTTCGAGCTGCGGCCCGGCGACGCGATCTTCTTCGACTTCCTGACCATGCACGGCGCCCCCGGATTCCCCTACCCGGGCCGGCGGCGGGTGCTGTCGCTGCGCTACCTGTCAGCCGGTGCCCGGCACGCGCCGCGGCACTGGCGTACCTCGCCGCCCTTCGACGGGCTGGCGGATGAGCTGCCCGCCGGGGCGGCCATGAACCACCCGCTGTTCCCCGTGGTCTGGTCCGCTTCCGCCTGACCAGCCCGGCCCAGCCGCCCGGCTCACCAGCCCCACCAGCCGCAGACGAGTCATCGGCAACACGCCTCATTACAGCGGTTAACTTCCGTCCGGTCAGCGCCGGACCGAAGTTAACCGCTATTGTCCGGGCCGTCTGTTAGCGGTACCGGAAGCCGTCGAGGAAGCGGCGGAACACGCCGCCTTCGATGGGCAGCGGCGCGGCCGGTGCCGGGGCCGTCGCGCGCTGGGTGGCCACCGGCTGGTCGTAGTCGGTCCGCGCGATGGCGTCCACGACCTGCTGCTCGCTGAAGTTCTCCGAGCCGTCGATCTTCGGCACGAAGCCGACGAGCATCCCGTCCCGCATGACCTGCGCCTCCAGGCCGGCCGTCCCGTCGGTGTCCCATTCGGCCTCGCGGCCGCCCGGCAGCGACACCCGGACTCCGTACTGGCCCACCCCGGCCCTCATCAGGTGCCCGTTGATGCCGCGCTCGCGCAGCGCATCGGCAACCCGCCGGGCCCGGTTCTCATCCATGCCCAGAAAATATCCGGCCGGCCGGGCTGCTCTGGCCCGGACGCCGCCCGCGCCGCCGGGCAGGCTGCCCAGCCGGCCCCGGCCGCAGTGGCAGGATGCGGTGATGGCATTCGACGAGCTTGACGAGCGGATCGTGGTGGCGCTCGTCGACAACGCCAGGGCCACTTACGCCGAGATCGGATCCAGGGTCGGGCTGTCCGCGCCCGCCGTCAAGCGGCGGGTGGACCGGCTGCGGGCATCCGGCGCCATCACCGGCTTCTCGGCCCGGGTGGATCCGTCCGCGATGGGCTGGACCACCGAGGCGTATGTCGAGCTGTTCTGCCGGGGCCGCACCTCGCCGGCCGGCATCGCGGCCGCGATTGCGAAGTACCCGGAGGTCATCGCCGCCGCCACGATCACCGGCGAGGCCGACGCGCTGCTGCACATCAGGGCCGCGGACGTGCGCCATTTCGAGCGGGTGGTGGAGCGCATCGGCGCCGAGCCGTTCGTGGTCCGGACGCGCAGCGTGATCGTGCTTTCCCGGCTGGTGGATCGCCCCGACATCCTCCCGCCCGGCGCCCCGGGCTGAGCGCCGGCCGCGTGGATGTCGTCAGGAATGGCGGCCGGAGCGCATGGATGCTGTTAGCACCGGCCAGGCCGGGCCGCCCGTGAGGTTGACTCGGAATCAGGAATTGGCCCGGAACCCGGGAGGTGTGATCATGACATGCTGGGCTGCCCGCGGCAGGCGTGATCGTCGCGGCCATCGCGCCGCCCGGCCGGCCAGCGTGAGCTAGCTGACCCCGATGACTCGTTACTCGGGCAGGGACTGGATTGCGCTCGCGGCCGCGGTGGCAGCACCGCTGGCGACCGCGGCGATTCTGCTGCCGTTCCGCGCGAACTGGTCGAACACGAACGTGGCGCTGCTGCTGGTGGTGGTCGTGGTCGCGGTGGCCGCCATCGGGAACCGCATGGCCGGCGCGGTGGCGGCGGTATCGGCCGCCGCGTGGTTCGACTTCTTCTTCACGCACCCTTACCAGCGGTTCACGATCAGCAAGTCGCCGGATATCACCACCGCGGTCCTGCTGCTGCTGGTGGGCCTGGTGGTTTCGCAGCTGGCCGCGCGGGCCCGGCGGCTGCGGGTGATCACCATTACCGACGCCGGCTACCTCGCGCAGATTCACGAGTCCGCCGCGCTGACCCAGACGGCCAGATCCCCCGATGCGGTCATCGATCACGTCAAGAAACAGCTCATCGATCTGCTGGGCCTGGAGCAATGCCGCTTCGAGTACGGCTCCCTGCTCGGCCACCCGCCCCGGCTGGAGCCAGACGGCGCCGTGCTGGTCGGCCACCGTCGCGTGGACGTGGAGCAGTTCGGGCTCCCCACTGCGGAAATAGAGCTGCGCACCTTCAGCAACGGCCAGTATTGCGGGCGGTTCATGCTCAGGCCCAGGCCTGGCTCGAAGCCGCCGCTGCAGGCACGTATGGTCGCCGTCACGCTCGCCGACCAGGCCGGGCGCGCGCTCGGCAGCGGCCGCGTCAGCTCCGGCGACGGCTGACGGATGCCGGGTCGCACGGCCACCCGCGCCCGGTATCTCACCCGGCACGCGGCCAGCACGCTGGCCCGTGCTGATGGCCGGACGCTAATCCGGGGCGGCGCTCCCGGCCCGCGGGTTGCCCGCGAGCCGGGAGTCCAGCGTGAGCACGGCCTCGTACCGGCGCCGGACGTCGTCCCGGTCCGCTCCCTCCGGCACTGAGCGCTCGCTGGCCCGCTGGATCATGGCTGCCTGGTCCAGCAGGACCCGGCGCTGCCCGGCGCCGGACGTCTCGGCCATCAGCCTCGCGAGCGAATCGAGCTGGCGGATCATCACGGCGGGCATGCCCGGGCTGGCCTGGCGGATCTTCTCGAACGCGCGCTGTACCAGCCGGTCGTAGCCCGGCTCGGCGGTGATGACCCGGATGAACCCGCGGCTGTCCCGGTGCACCGGCGCCGGATGCCACCGCTCGGTGATCTTGCAGAGGCTGTCGCCAAGCCAGTCAACGCAGGTCATTGCGGTGAAGGTGTCGTTGACGGCAGTCGACAGCGCACGGATGGCGATCTCGACGAGCTGGTCGATGCCGAAGGAGACGTCCTGGGTGAGCGTCCGGTAGGGCCCGGTGATGTGCGCCCGCCCGAGCGCGTCGCTCACCCGGCCGGCGGCCTCGGGCGGCCATACCGCGGCGAACGGGTGCCCCTGGACGAGGAAATGCCCGGGCCGGTAGTGCAAGGCGATCACCGCGTCCGCCTCGGCGGCGAACTGCACGAGGCTCCGGTGCCGGATGAACTGCAGGTAGCCGCTGGCGGGCGCCCGGACCACCCCGTTGCCCCCGTGCATCTTGGCCATCAGCTCCGACGCGGTGGGCCCGTTCTCCAGGTCACCCGCCAGGCCCAGCCGGCTGTCCGGGCCGCCCTGCAGGTCAATCGCCTCGGCCAGGTCTCCCGCGATGCTCGCGATTACCTGCGGGAGCTGGATCGACGTCGCCGTGTGATGGATGAAGTAGATCAGCACGGCCAGGTCGGCGACCATCAGCGCGAGTGTCACCGTGACGCCGATGTGCGGCACGAAGTCACCATGGGATCCCGGGCCGATGGAAACGAGCACCAGCACGGCGTACACGAACGTCGCCACGAAGGTCCCGAGCGTCAGCTGGGTGCCGCGGTCGCGGATGAAGTTACGCAGCATCCGCGGCCCGAACTGGGTGGACGCGAGCGTGAGGGTGACCAGGATGATCGAGAACACGACGCCCACCACGGTGATCACCGCGGCGGCGATCGCGGTCAGGATCTGCCGGCTGGCGTCAGCGGTGCCGCTGATCACCCAGGAGGGGAGGCCGAAGTCGCCCCGGTAGGCAGCACGGTCCAGCATGAGCGTGCCGGCGAACAGCGCGATGGCCGCCACGACCTCGATCCCCGGCACCAGCCACAGGTTGGTCCGCAGCATTTCGGCACGCCAGTGCGCGGCAAGTGCGGGTGACCAGCGACCGCGGTTCATGATGAGTTCTTACCCTCGGACAACTGCCGGCCAGGCGTCCCGGCGCAGTTGCCCGGACTATACCGTGCCGCACGGCGAAGGCACGGGACGTCAGGCGGCCGTCCGCCTGCTATCCGGCTCGCGCGTTCTCATGGCGTCTGGGACGTTTAACGCGGATCTGGCTGACCGGGAGATGTTCCCAGCCTGATCCGTTAAAGTCGTCAGCATGTCCGAGCGCGAGCCTGAAATCTCCGCGAGCACGACTGATACCTCCGCGAGCACCGCCGAATTCCGCAGGTTCGCCGCGGGGGCGAACGCCGAGACCGCGCCGCCGTGGTCGATGCGCGCGCCGGGCAGCCGGGTAGCCCTGCTGGCCGTCGCCGTCATCGTGGTGGCGGCCATCCTGGTCACCGCGGCGGTCATCGTCATCAACATGTAGCCGGTCGCCCGGGCGGTCGGCCGGGCCACCCCGGTATCCCGCCGGAGTTCGCCCCCGGCGCCGCAGCGAGCCGCCCGGCGGGGTAGGCACCGGACGTGCTTTCATGACCGGTCATGGCCGCCGCGACCGGTGATGACGAGCAACTGCAGGCATCTGCCGACGAGAGCGAGAAGCACCGGCTGACGGCCCTGGAGGGGCTGGCCGCGCTCTCTCTCGACGCGCTGTCCTCGGTGGCCTACGGTCCCGAGGCCATCGTGATCGTGCTGGTGGCGGCCGGCACGGCCGGCCTGGCCTACACGCTGCCGGTCACCGCGGCGATCGTGCTGCTGCTGGTCGTGCTCGTCACGTCTTACCGGCAGGTGATCGCGGCGTTCCCGGCTGGCGGCGGCGCCTACGCGGTGGCGGGCCGGCATCTCGGCAGGCAGCCCAGCCTGATCGCGGCCGCCTCGCTGATCGTCGACTACGTGCTGAACGCCGCCGTCGGCGTCTCGGCCGGGGTGGAGGCGCTGACCTCGGCCTTCCCCGGCCTGTACGCCGACCGGGTGGCGATCTGCCTGGTGGTGCTCGCGCTGATCACGGCGGCCAACTTGTGGGGCGTGGCCGAGTCGGCCCGGCTGTTCATCGTGCCCACCGTCATCTTCATCGTGGCGATCGGCGCCGTCATCGCCGGCGGCCTGCTCCGGGCCCATCCGGTCGTGCCGGTGGCGCACAACCTGCCGCAGCAGGCCGAGGCGGTCAGCCTGCTGCTGCTGCTCCGGGCGTTCGCGTCCGGCTGCTCGGCGCTGACCGGGGTCGAGGCGATAGCGAACGCGGTGCCGGCGTTCCGCAGGCCGCGGATCCGCCGGGCGCAGCACACCGAGGTATGGCTGGGCGTCGTGCTCGGCATCATGCTGCTCGGCCTGGCCATCGAGATTCGCAAGTTCCATGTCACGCCGGCTCCGTCGGAGACGGTGCTGGCCCAGCTGACCGCCGCGTCGCTCGGCCATAACGCGGCCTTCTACGGGGTCCAGCTGATCACCACCGTGCTGCTCGCGCTGGCCGCGAACACGTCCTTCGGCGGCCTGCCGGTGCTGGCGTCACTGCTGGCCAGGGACAACTTCCTGCCGCACCTGTTCTCGCTGCGGGCGGACCGGCAGGTGCACCGGTACGGGGTGGTCGTGCTCGCCGTCGCGGCGGCGATCCTGCTGGTCGTGGTCCGCGGCAAGACCCAGGCGCTGGTCCCGGTCTTCGCCATCGGCGTGTTCGTCGGGTTCACGCTGTCCCAGGCCGGCATGGTGCGGCACTGGCGCGAGCAGCGCGGCGACGGCTGGGCGGGCCGCGCCGCCATCAACGGGATCGGCGCCGTGCTCACCACCGCTGCGCTCGCGATCGAGCTGGTCAGCAAGTTCACCGAGGGCGCCTGGCTGGTGGTGATCGTGATCCCGCTGCTGGTGCTGATGTTCAGCCGGATCCGCGCGGTCTATGACCGGATCGGCAGGCAGCTGCAGATCGGCCGCCCGCCCGCACAGCCGAGCAAGCGCAGCTCGCTCGTCGTGGTGCCGGTCGGCGGGATGTCCCGGCTCACCGTAGAGGCGATCTCGGCGGCGCTCTCGCTCGGCGACGAGGTGGTCGCGGTGACCGTCAGCTACGCCGACCCCGACGATGCCGGGGCCGATGCCCGTTTCCGCGACATGTGGGCCGCCTGGCACCCGGACGTGCCGCTGATCACGCTGCGCGCGGCCCGCCGCTCGCTCGGCCAGCCGGTCGTCGACTATCTGCGCACGATCGAGCAGGTGGACCCGCAGCGCCGGCTGGTGGTGCTGATCCCCGAGGTGCAGCCGGCCAGGCCCTGGCAGCGGATCCTGCACAACTAGCGTGGTTTCGTGCTCGACCGGGCGATCCAGCGCGGCACCGACAACGTGGTCATCTGCCGCCTGCACTTCAAGCTGTCCGCCGTGACCCGCCCCCCGCCCTCCGCTCCCCGTTAACCCGTTGCCCCGTTAACCCGTTGCCCGGGTTGGGATCGGGCCGGAGCGGGGTCGAGGGCTGGGGCGGCGGGAGGCCGGGGGAGTGAGCTGGCCGCCGCCCCGGGCTAGAAGCGGCCGCCGAACTCCTTCCAGCGGGTCCATGCACTGCCGGTGAAGCTGCTGTACGCCATGTGCAGGCTGGCGTCCAGGCCGCCGGCCGCCGGGACGCCGCCCGCGCTGACCCAGGCGGCCGGGCTGCCGAGCAGCCGGCCGCCGGGGATGGCCCCGCCGACCGGGGTCCAGCTTGACCACGCGGCCGTCCCGGCCGGCCCTTGCTGGGTGATCAGGCCCAGCTGCCCGCTGGTCAGCTGCGCGAACACCCGGACCTGACCATCGGCCCACCGGATCGCCGCCGGGCTGCGCCGGACCTGCTGCCCGGGCGAGCCGCCGGCCAGCGGCGCCCGCCAGGTCCACCGGCCGGTGGCCGGGTCCTGCCAGGCAGATTCGAGCCCGTGCGCGGTGGTCGTGGCGAAGATCTCGGTCTGCCCGGCACCGTCGGACACCACCGCCGGGTTCGCGGTCAGCCCGGTCGGGCTCAGGCCGACCGGGTGCCAGCCCCGCCAGGAACCGCCGCGCCAGCTGTCGACCGCCGCGGTCCCGGCCGTCGTCACGCAGAACACGGCCAGCCTGCCGCGGCCCGCGTGCAGCGGCACCGGCGAGCTGGCGCAGCTGCCGCCGATGCTGTGCCACGGCCGCCAGGCCCGGTCAGCATCAGCCGAAACCTGCCGGGCCATGCTCACCGCGCCGCCCGGGCCGGTGACGAAGACCGCGACCTCGCCGTCCGGCCGCCGGATCGCCGCCGGGTCGCCGGTCATCGGCCCGGGCGTGCTGCCCGCCGAAACCGGCCCGCCCCACCGCCAGCCGTCCGGGGCGCCGGGCTGCTGCCAGGCGTGCACTACCCGGCCCGCGGCCGTCCGGGCGAACACGGTCAGGCTGCCGTCCGCGTCCGCGGCCACCGCCGGGTTGCTGACCACGCCGGACGGGGACTTGCCGACCGGGTGCACCCCGGACCAGGACTGGCGGCCGTCCGGCCGCTGGTAGTCGTGCACCAGGGTGCCGCTGGCCGACCTGGCGAACCACTCGGCCGACTTGCTGACGTTGCTGCCCACCGCGATCCGGAAGCTGGCGCGGGCCGGGCCGCCGATGGCCCTGCCGCCGAGCACGGCGTCCAGCTGGTCGTTGTCGATATTGACCGACGCGCCGCCCCAGCTCTCGTTGTGGCCGCCCTGGTACTGGTGGATCCGCTGGTGATCGGTCCACATCGCGGCCGGCATGTACGAGCTGTCGGTGGTGGCCTTGCCGTCCCAGTCCGCGTAGTGGATGACATCCGGCTCGGTCATCGTCTTGCTGGCGCTGACCAGGTCGCCGACGTTGGAGAAGGACTCGTAGACGGCCGCGGTGTACTTCAGCGCGTGCAGCTCGCTGTCCCAGCTGCTGAGGAAGGTCACCACCTGCTGGCCGCAGCCGGCGTAGGCCTCCATGTCGTAGATGATCGGCGTGCCGTGCGGGATGCCGAGGCTGGCCGCCTGGGCGGCCGCGTCGGCGGCGGCGGCCTTGCCCTCCGCCGCGGCCTTCTTCGGGTTGATCAGGGCGTCCCCGCCGGCCAGCACGCAGGTCGCCTGCAGGCCGGCGTAGAGCGGGAAATAGTGCCAGCCCCGCTGCTGGATCTGGCGGATCCAGCCGGCCGTCAGGTTGGGCTGCGCGCAGGCCCGGTTGATGCCGCCGATGTAGATGCCCACCGCCCGGTAGGGCGAGGCCAGCCAGTCCGTCATCACGCTGGCCGCCGGCGCCCCGCAGGTGTCGAACCCGCCGCCGGTGTACGGCCCCTGCGCGGGCAGCGCGGCCGGCCGCGGCCTCGGCCGGGCCAGCGCGGCGGCCATGCGGTCGCGGTGCCGCCGCCGGGCAGCCGGGCTGAGCCGGATGCTGGACGCGATCCGCCGGGCCAGCCGCCGGTCGCCGCCGTCCGGGATGCTGACCTGCACGCCCGCCCCGGGCAAGAGATCGGCAATCTCAGGATTTGAAACGGGCTGGCCGTGGCTGGTCCGGCCGGGCTGGCCGGCGATCGTGGTGGCCACTGTCGCCTGCCTGGCGTCTGGGCTGGCCGGGTCGGCGCGGCGGATCCAGGGCGCCTCGGCGCGGCCGACCCCGCCGGCCGGGCAGTGCGGGTCCGGCCCGGGCGTGCCGAGATAGACGGCGCGGATGTCCAGCCGGGGGCAGGCATGCCGGTGCCGGGACAGGTTCAGCACTTTCCAGGCGCGCGGAACCCGGAGGCTCACCCCGTCGAAGGTTACTGTGCGCCACCGGCTGGGGGTCGTGGCCTGCGCGAAGGCGGATACCCCAGCTACCAATGAACTTAGGAGAATTACCAGGACAACAGTAGTTCTTCGAAACCCCATGCAGGCATAGTCGCGTATCGAGCGATTACGTGGGGTGACTTTTGACTAACAATTCAGAGTTGGCGGATGACTCTGCGTTAATAATCCTTAATGGCAGCTTCTGCTGCCGTGCCCGGCTGGTAGCGGTAGCCCATCCCCGGCTCGGTGATCAGCCAGCGCGGCCGGGCGGGATCGGGCTCCAGCTTGCGGCGCAGCTGGGCCATGTACAGCCGGAGGTTGCCTGCCGCCTCGGTGTAGCCGGGCCCCCAGACCTCGGTCAGCAGCTGGCGCTGGCTGAGCAGCTTGCCGGGATGCCGCAGCAGCACGGTCAGCAGGTGCCATTCGGTCGGGGTCAGCCGGATGTCCGGGCCGGGCTCCTGGTCCGGGCCGCCCGGCCTGATCACCCGTTTGGCCGCGAGGTCGACGAGCAGGCCGCCGAGACGGACCTGCGGCAGTTCCCCGTCGGCCGCCGTCCGTCGGCCGACCGCGCGGATCCGGGCCAGCAGTTCGTCCATCCCGAACGGCTTGGTGACGTAATCGTCGGCGCCCGCGTCCAGCGCCTCCACCTTGTCCATGCTGTCGGCGCGGCCGGACAGCACGATGATCGGCGCGCTGGTCCAGCCGCGCAGGCCCGCGATGACCTCGACGCCGTCCAGGTCGGGCAGCCCGAGATCCAGGATGACCAGGTCCGGCGGGTGCCGGGCGGCCTCGGCCAGCGCCTGCTCGCCGTTCGCCGCGACGCTGACGTCGTAGTGCCGGACCCGCAGGTTGATCCGCAGCGCGCGCAGTATCTGCGGCTCGTCGTCGACGACGAGGACCCGGGTCATCCCGGCACCGGGCCGCGGTCGCCGCTGACCAGCTCGCCGGGCGCGGCCGGGGCGTCCGGGAGCTCGGGCGCGGCCGGGGACTGCGCCGCGGGCAGCGACAGGGTCATCGTCAGGCCGCCGCCCGGCGTCTCGTCCGGTTCCAGCGTGCCGCCCATCGCCTCGGTCAGGCCCAGGGAGAGCGCCAGGCCGAGCCCGACGCCGGTGGTGTTATCGGTGTCGCCGAGCCGCTGGAACGGCCGGAACATCCGGTCCCGGTCCGCCGCCGGGATGCCGGGGCCGCGGTCGACCACGCGCAGCTCGACCCGGTCGGCCAGCGCGCTCGCGGTGAGCAGCGGCGGCAGGCCGGCCGGGGAGTACCGCAGCGCGTTGCCGGTCAGGTTCACGATCACCCGCTCCAGGATGCCCGGGTCGACCTGGACGTCGGGCAGCGACTCCGGGATCTCGACCGCGACCGCCCGGCTGTCCGGGCCGAGGTCGTCCAGCGCGCGGGCGACGACCTCCTCCAGGCTGGCCGGCCGGGGGAAGACCGCCAGCGCGCCGGCCTGCAGCCTGCTCATGTCGAGCAGGTTGTCGACCAGGTGCGCGAGCTTGTCGAGCGACTCGTCGGCGGTGGCCAGCAGCTCGTCGTGGTCCTCGGCGCCCCACAGCACATCGTTCGAGCGCAGGCTGGTGACGGCGGCCTTCGCCGAGGCCAGTGGGGTGCGCAGGTCGTGGCTGACCGCGGCGAGCAGCGCCGTCCGCATCCGGTCCGCCTCCGCGATGGGCCGCGCCGCCTGCGCTTCCGCGGTCAGCCGCTGCTGCTCCAGCGCGGCCGCGGCGTAGGCGGCGAACGCGCCGAGCACCCGGCGGTCGGTGGCCGGCAGCGTCCGGCCGCGCAGCGCGAGCATGAGGTTGTCGGCCACCGCGACCTCGACGTCCGCCTGCTCCGGCCGGGCCAGGGCCGGCTCGCCGGAACTCGCCACCGCAGTCCAGCCCGCGGTCGGCCGGCGCGGGCCGCTGGCCGGCTGCTGCGTGCATTCCAGCAGGGTGACCGACTCCATCCCGAACGCTTCCCGCACCCGGTCGAGCACGGCGGCCAGCGCCTGCTGGCCGCGCAGCACGCTGCCGGCGGTGGTGACCAGCAGTTCCGATTCGGCGGTGGCCCGCGCCGCCTGCTTGCTCCGTCTGGCGGCGTCGTCGACCAGCCAGCTGACCACCAGCCCGACCGCGACGAACACGCCGAGCGCCAGCACGTTGTTGGTCTCGGCGATAGTGAACCGGTGGATCGGCGGGGTGAAGTAGAAGTTGAGCAGCAGTGAGGCGGCGATGGCCTCGGCCACCGCGGGCACGAAGCCGCCGACCAGCGCGACGGCGATCACGGCGACGAGGAAGGCGAGCACGTCGGTGGTCAGGTTGAGCTCGCTCCTGAGCGCGGCGAGGAAGAGGGTGAGCAGCGGCGCGAGCACGGCGGCCAGAGCGTAGCCGGCCAGCTGGCGCTGCCGGGTGAGCCCGCCGTGCGCTCTCGGCAGCCCGCGGCCGCGGCCCACGTGCGCGTGGGTGACGATGTGCACGTCGATGTCGCCCGAGCCGTGGATGGTCCGCACGCTGACGCCGGGGCCGGTGAGCAGCGCGGATAGCCAGTTGCGGCGGCTGACGCCGAGCACCAGCTGGGTCGCGTTCTCCGCTTGCGCAAAGGTCAGCAGGGTCTGCGGCACGTTCTCGCCGACGACCTGGTGATAGGAGCCGCCCAGCGATTCGACCAGCCTGCGCTGGGCGGCCAGCGCGGCCGGGTCGGCGCCGGTCAGGCCGTCGGACTTGGTGACGTGCACGGCCAGCAGGTCACCGCCGGATGCCCGGGCCGCGATCCTGGCCGCCCGGCGGATCAGCGTCTCGCCCTCCGGGCCGCCGGTGAGCGCGACCACCACCCGTTCCCTGGCTTCCCAGGTGCCGTGGATGTCGTGCGCCGCACGGTACCGCTGCAGGCCCTCGTCGACCTTGTCGGCCAGCCAGAGCAGCGCAAGCTCGCGCAGCGCGGCCAGGTTGCCGGCCCGGAAGTAGTGGGTGAGCGCGGCGTCGATCTTCTCCGCCGGGTAGATGTTGCCGTGCGCCATCCGGCGCCGCAGCGCCTCCGGGGTCATGTCGACGAGCTCGACCTGGTCGGCGGCGCGGACCATGGCGTCCGGCACGGTTTCCCGCTGCGGCACGCCGGTGATTTTCTCGACCACGTCGTTGAGTGACTCCAGGTGCTGGATGTTGACCGTGGAGATCACGTCGATGCCGGCGTCGAGTAGTTCCTCGACGTCCTGCCAGCGCTTCTCGTTCCGCGATCCCGGCACGTTGGTGTGCGCGAACTCGTCGACGAGCGCGATCTCGGGCGCCCGGGCGAGCACGGCGTCGACGTCCATTTCCTCGAAGGTGGTGCCGCGGTAGGCCAGCCGGGTGCGCGGCATGACCTCCAGGCCTTCCAGCAGGGCGGCGGTGTGCTCCCGGCCGTGGGTTTCCACGAACGCGACGACCACGTCGGTGCCGCGTTCCTGCCGCCGGTGGCCCTCGCCGAGCATGGCGAAGGTCTTGCCGACTCCGGCGGCGGAGCCGAGGTAGATTCGCAGCTGCCCGCGGGCCTTACCGCCGGGCTGCGCCGCCCCGGCGGCCCGGGCCGCCTCAGCCGGCTGGGCCGCCCCAGCCAGCCGGGCCGCCTCAGCGGCCCGGCCCGGCTGGCCGTCCTGCCCCGTCTGGCTCATCGGTTTCCTGTCCGCGCGCATTGTGTTCTCCCTACCAGTGTGCCGAGCCTGCGAGCGGGATCGTTCACGGGAGGTAGCGGTAACCCATGCCGGGCTCGGTCACCAGGTGCCGGGGACGCGCCGGGTCGTCTTCCAGCTTGCGCCGCAGCCCGGCCATGTGAAAGCGCAGATAGTGGGTGCTTCGCTCGAATCCGGGCCCCCAGACATCGGTGAGCAGGCTGATCGCGCTGACCAGCTGGCCGGGACGGCGCAGCAGGATCTCCAGCAGCCGCCATTCGGTCCGGGTGAGATGCACTTCCGGCGCGCTGTCGGCCGGCCCGCCCGCGGTCGGCCCGGCGTCCGGCTGGCCGGCCGCCTGCACGGTGTGCGTGGCCAGGTTGATCGTCCACCGGCCGATCGTGGCCCGGCTGGCCGCGCCGGCGGATTCCTCCCGGCGCAGGGCGGCGCGGAGCCGGGCCAGCAGTTCCGCCATCGAGAACGGCTTGGTCACGTAGTCGTCGGCGCCGGCGTCCAGGGCGCCGATCTTGTCCCCGGATCCGGTCCGGCCGGACAGCACGATGACCGGTGCCCGGCTCCAGCCGCGCAGCTCGCGGATGACCACGGTGCCGTCCACGTCGGGCAGCCCCAGGTCGAGGATGACGGCGTGCGGCGGCTGCTTCGCCGCCTCGGCCAGCGCCTCCCGCCCGGCGGCCGCCTGCGAGACCGCGTAGCCCCGGGCCCGGAGGTTGATCAACAGGGCCCGGCGCAGCACCGGCTCGTCCTCGACGATGAGCACGCGCAGGATCCGGGCGGCGGCCGGCCCGGCCGCCGGGCTGGCCGCCGGGGCGGGCGGCGGCTGCGCCGACGGGCGCGCGGACGGACCTGCTGCCCGTCCGCGCGCCTCAGTCATCGGCCGTCTCGCTTACGCTCGGGCGCCGCTACAGCGGGTACTTCTGGTCGAGCGCGATGTTCAGGGTGAGCACGGTCACCCGCGGCTCGCCCAGGAACCCGAGCGTGCGGCCCTTGGTGTTCTGGCTGACCAGGGCCCTGATCGCGGCCGGGCTGACATGCCGGGCCGCGGCTACCCGGTCCACCTGGATGGCGGCGTTCTGCGGCGAGATGTAGGGGTCCAGGCCGGAGGCCGACGTGGTCACCGCGTCCGGCGGGATCTGGGACACGCTGACGTGGTCGAACTTGGCGATCTGCTGCTGCCGCTGCTTGATGTCCTGCACCAGGACCGGGTTGGTCGGGCCCAGGTTGGACGCGCCGGAGAACAGCGGGTTGCAGCCGTAGTCGGTCTTGACCGTTGCGTCGGCGGCGGTGGATGGCCGGGGCTGGAAGTACTGCGGCAGCGGGTTGCCCTTGGCGTCGGTGAACTCCTGGCAGAGCAGGCTGGAGCCGACCACCCGTCCGTGGTAGCTGACCAGCGAGCCGTTGGCCTGCTGGTGGAAGGCCACCTGGGCGATGCCGAACATCACCACCGGGTAGATGATCCCGCAGATCACCGTGAACAGGAGCAGGCCGCGCAGCGCAGCGATGAGCTGCCGGGCCGTGCTGGGAAGACGATTCATGTCAGCCGCCGAATCCTGGGATGAACTGGATGATGAGGTCGATGGCCTTGATCCCGATGAACGGGATGATCAGCCCGCCGGCGCCGTAGACCCACAGGTTCCTGCGAAGCAGCGATGCCGCCGAGGCCGGCCTATAGCGCACGCCGCGCAGCGCCAGCGGGATCAGCGCGACGATGATCAGCGCGTTGAAGATGATCGCCGCGGTGATCGCCGACTCCGGGCTGCTCAGGTGCATGATGTTGAGCTTGCCCAGGCCAGGGAAGACGCTGGCGAACATGGCCGGGATGATCGCGAAGTACTTGGCCACGTCGTTGGTGATGGAGAAAGTGGTCAGCGCGCCGCGGGTGATCAGCAGTTGCTTGCCGATCTCCACGATCTCGATGAGCTTGGTCGGGTTGGAGTCCAGGTCCACCATGTTCCCGGCCTCCTTGGCGGCCGAGGTACCGGTGTTCATGGCCACGCCGACGTCGGCCTGGGCGAGCGCCGGGGCGTCGTTGGTGCCGTCCCCGGTCATCGCGACCAGCTTGCCGCCTTCCTGCTCCTTCTTGATCAGCGCCATCTTGTCTTCCGGCGTGGCCTCGGCGAGGAAGTCGTCCACGCCGGACTCGTCCGCGATGGCCTTCGCGGTCAGCGGGTTGTCGCCGGTGATCATGACGGTCCTGATGCCCATCTTGCGCATCTCGTCGAACCGCTCGGAAATGCCTTCCTTGACGATGTCCTTGAGGTGGATCACGCCGAGCGCCCGCGCGGTGCCGTTGTTGCGCTCCGCCACGACCAGCGGCGTGCCGCCGGCCGACGAGATCGCATCCACCAGCGGGCCTAGTTCGCCCGCCGGGGAGCCGCCGTTCTCCCGGATCCACTCCCGCACCGCGCTGGATGCGCCCTTGCGGACCTGACGGCCATCGGCTAGGTCGATGCCGCTCATCCGGGTCTGCGCGGTGAACTCGACGAACTCGGCACCGGGCAGCTCACCTTCATGCCGCTCGCGCAGGCCGTACTCGGCCTTCGCGAGCACCACGATCGAGCGGCCCTCGGGGGTGTAGTCCGCCATGCTGGACAACTGCGCGGCGTCCGCAAGCTCGGCCGCGGGCACGCCGTTCACCGGCAGGAACTCCGATGCCTGCCGGTTGCCGATGGTGATCGTGCCGGTCTTGTCCAGCAGCAGCGTGTTCACGTCACCGGCCGCCTCGACCGCCCGGCCGGACATCGCCAGCACGTTGCGCTGCACCAGCCGGTCCATCCCGGCGATGCCGATCGCGGACAGCAGCGCGCCGATCGTGGTCGGGATCAGCGCGACCAGCAGGGCCACCAGGATGACCAGGCTCTGCGGGTCGCCGGAGTAGAAGGCCATCGGCTGCAGCGTGACGACGGCGAGCATGAAGATGACGGTCAGCGCCGCGAGCAGGATGTTCAGCGCGATCTCGTTCGGCGTCTTCTGCCGCTTCGCGCCCTCGACCAGCGCGATCATCCGGTCGATGAAGGTCTCGCCGGGCTTGGAGGTGATCTGCACCACGATCCGGTCCGATAGCACCCGGGTACCGCCGGTAACCGCCGAGCGGTCGCCGCCGGATTCCCGGATGACCGGGGCTGACTCGCCGGTGATGGCCGACTCGTCCACCGAGGCCACGCCCTCGACGACGTCGCCGTCGCCGGGGATGATCTCGCCCGTCTCGACCACCACGTGGTCGCCGAGGGTGAGCTGGGTCCCGGGGACGTCCTCGACCCGGATCTGCGCCTGTCCCGGCGACCAGCCGATCAGCCGGCGGGCCACGGTCTCCCGCTTGGTCCGGCGCAGCGTCTCGGCCTGCGCCTTGCCGCGGCCCTCGGCCACGGCCTCGGCCAGGTTGGCGAAGACCACGGTCAGCCAGAGCCAGACCACGATGGTCCAGTTGAAGATCGACGGCTTGGTGATCGCCGTGTAGGTGGTCAGCGCGGCGCCGACCTCGACCACGAACATGACCGGGTTGTGCAGCTGGACCCGCGGGTCCAGCTTCACCAGCGCGTCGGGGGCGGACTTCCACAGCATCTTGGGATCAAGCAGGCCCCCGCCGATCCGGGTCGGTGCAGTATCGGCCAGCTGCCTGCCCCTGCGGCTGGTAGCTCCCGGTGTCGTTGTCACAGTCATCAGTGCAGTCCTTCTGCGAACGGGCCCAGCGCGAGCGCGGGGAAGTAGGTCAGGCCGACGAGGACGAGGATGACGCCGACGAGCATGCCCACGAACAATGGCTTGTGGGTCTCCAGCGTGCCGGCGCTGGCCGGCACCGGTTGCTGTCGGGCCAGCGATCCGGCCAGGCCGAGCGCGAATATCTCCGGCGCGAACCTGCCGAGCAGCATCACGATGCCGCCGGCGGTGTTGTACCAGGTCGTGTTGGTGGTCAGGCCGGCGAACGCGGAGCCGTTGTTGTTGGCCATCGACGTGAACGCGTACATGATCTCGGTCAGGCCGTGCGGTCCGGTGTTGAGTATCGAAGCCTGCGGTGTCTTCAGCCCGATGGACAGCCCGGCCGCGGTCAGGATGAGCACGGGCAGCGTGAGGAAGTACAGCGCGGCGTATTTCATCTCGGTCGGCCGGATCTTCTTGCCGATGTACTCCGGCGTCCGGCCGACCATCAGGCCCGCGACGAACACGGTGACGATCGCCAGCACCAGGATGCCGTACAGGCCGGCCCCGACGCCGCCGGGAGCTATCTCGCCAAGCGCGATGTCGAACAGCGCGATGCCGCCGCCGAACGGGGTGAACGAGTCATGGAATGAGTTCACCGAGCCGGTCGAGGTGACCGTGGTCGAGGCGGCGAACAGCGAGGAGCCGGGTGTGCCGAAGGCGACGTTCTTGCCTTCCATGGCCCCGTGCGCGAGTTGCGGGGCGATCCCGGCGTGCTGCGCCTCGAAGAAGCTGATCCCGCCGACCGCCGCCAGCCAGATGATCACCATGACCGCGAGCAGCGCGTAACCCTGCCGGTTGTCCTTGACCATCTTGCCGAACGTGCGCGGCAGCGAGAATGCCGTCAGCAGCAGCAGGAAGATCTCGAACCAGTTCGTGAACGGGTTCGGGTTCTCGAACGGGTGCGAGGAGTTCGCGTTGAAGAAGCCGCCGCCGTTGTTCCCGGCGTCCTTGATGACTTCCTGCGAGGCGACCGGGCCGCCGACGATCGTCTGGTGCTGCCCGGCCAGCGTGGTGACCGTGTGGTAGCTGCTGAAGTTGTCGATCGCGCCGGCCGCCACCAGGATCAGCCCGCCGACGATGGCCAGCGGGATCAGGTACCGGATCGTGATCCGGGTCACGTCCACCCAGAAGTTCCCGAGCTTGTCGGTCCTGGACCGGATGAAGCCGCGGACCAGCGCGATCGCGACCACGATGCCGACAGCGGCGGACAGGAAGTTCTGCACCGCCAGCCCGGCCATCTGGACCAGGTAGCCCATGGTGGACTCGCCCGAGTAGTTCTGCCAGTTGGTGTTGGTCACGAACGAGGCGGCGGTGTTCCAGGCCAGCGCGGGCGGCACGTTCGCCATGCCGAGGCTGAGCAGCAGGTAGTGCTGCAGCCGCTCAAGGCCGTACAGGAACAGCACGCTGACCGCGGAGAACGCCAGCATGCTGCGCAGGTACGCGGACCACCGCTGGTCGGCCTTCGGGTCGACGCCGATCAGCTTGTACAGCCGGCGTTCGACCCGCCAGTCCTTGTCGGTGGTGAAGATGTGGGCCATGTAGTCGCCCACCGGCTTGTAGCAGACGGCGAGGGCTAGCACCAGCAGGCCGAGTTGCAGCCAGCCCGCGAGAGCGGTATTCATCAGAACCTCTCAGGCAGGACGAGAGCCACGAACAGGTAGACGGTCAGCAAGATGCCGGCAATCAGGCCGATCAGGTTCTCAGCGCTCAAAGCGCTCAACCCCCTTCACCAGGAGGAAGAGCGCGACGAACACGAGGATGGTCAGCCCGATGTAGATCACGTCGGACACGGAGCCCTCCTAGGCGTCGCATGCGTACGACGTCAGTGAACTGCCGGAATCGGCCGATTCTGTCCGCCCATACGGGACTCATGCGGGGCCGCAGTGATCCCTAACAGAACCCATGCGCGGTGCCGGGAACCCGGGCGCCGTCCCGGCGCGGCGGCCGGGATGATCAGCCGGCCGGAATCCCGGCCGGCCCGTTTCCGCGGAAACGCGCCCGCCCATGCGCTTATGTCGAGCCCGGCCGGCGGCGCATCCCGCGTCCGGGCCGGGTCCCCCGGTGGCCGGACGGTTGCCCGGCCGCCGCTGGTTCCGCACGCGAGAGCCGCGCCGGGCATCCGCGCCGGGCACCCCCGCCCGGGCTGCGGCAATCCGGCCGAAGCCGGGCAATGACGATCTAGGCTCTGCTGGTGTGGGCGAGTCTGGTGTGGCCGGGCGCGATGTAGTGCTGTTGCATGGCCAGCCGGGCTCGGGCGCAGACTGGCAGCAGCTTGCCGGGCAGTTGCCGGCCGGGCTGCGCGTGCTGGCACTGGACCGGCCGGGATACGGGGCCAGCCACCTGGTGGCCGGCGGGTTCAGCCACAACGCCCGTGCCGTCCTGGCCGAACTGGATGTGCGGGGCATCCGGCGGGCGGTGCTGGTCGGCCATTCCTACGGCGGCGGCGTCGCGCTCACCGCGGCCCGGCTGGCCCCCGAGCGGGTCGAAGCGGTGGTGCTGCTAGCCAGCGTCGGCCCCGGTTGCCTGACCGGCTGGGACCGGCTGCTGGCCGCCCCGGTGGCCGGCCAGGTCTGCGCGCTCGCGGCCTGGTGGCTGACCCCGTGGCTGGCCAGGGCGGTCCTGGCGGTGATCGCCCGGCGGCGGGGCCGGCCGGTTGCGGCCGGCGAGTACGTCAACTGGCACATCTGGGGGAACACCCGCAGCGATCACGGGCCGGCGTGGCGCAGTTTCCTCATCGAGCAGCGGGCGCTGGTGAGCGAGCTGGCCAGCCTTTCCGCGGCGCTGCCTGACGTCCGGCAGCCGGTGCTGCTGGTCGCCGATCCCCGCGACACGCTGGTCCCGGTCCGGACCACGTATCAGCTGGCAGCGGCCCTGCCCGAGGCCCGCATCGAGTTCCTCCAGCGCATCGGCCATCACCTGCCCCGCCGCGGCGCTGCACAGACCGCCGCAAAGATCGCCCAGTTCCTGGCGGCGCTGGACACCCGCCCGACGGCAGCCTGACCAGACGGCAGCCCGCCGTCCGCCGCCCGCTGCCCGGCGGCCCCTTCTGATCAGCGGTTACGATTTGTCCGGCCGGAACCGGACGGAAGTTCACCGCAAATTTATGCAGCCTGCGCTCGGCGTTGCGGAGCACTGCTGCCCGCTGACGATCAGTGCCCGGCGGCGAGGTCGTCAGGGCGTCCGGCTTCGAGTCACGCTCAGTGCCCGGCGGCGAGGTCGTCTGAGCGTCCGGCTTCGAGTCGCGGCCACTGGGCGATGGGACGTCCGCCCGGCCATACCGGCACTGGCGGCCAGCCGGGCGGGCCGCCGTCAGTCCGCGTGTTGGAGCACTGTTGCGGCCAGCCCGGGGGCGAGTCTTCCCACTGCTCCTGGCGCCCGTGCACGGTGAGGTCCATGAGCGCGTAGCTGTAGTCCATCGCCTCGACGCCGCGGCGGGTCGTCCAGTAGGTCTCGAAGACGCGGTCGCCGTCCCGCAGGTAGCACACGAGGTGGAACAAGCCGATCTGGCGCCCGGCCAGCAGCGCGTCGAGGGAGGCGTGCGCGGAGTACCACGGCATGTCCCAGCCCATGAAGTCGCGGTAGCGGGCGCTCTCGTCGTAGGGACCCTGGCAGAACGTCGCGTAGGTGATGTCGCGGGAATGCAGGTAGGACAGCTCGCTGACCTGGCTGGTGTAGAACGTGCAACCTTCGCACTGTTCGGCCGCGGGCCGGCCGGGGTACCACATGAAGTAGTAGGCGATGAGCTGCCGGCGCCCTTCGAACGCGTCGAGCAGGGTGAGCGGCCCGTGCGGCCCGGTCAGCGCGAGGCTGGCGGCTACCTCGACCATCGGCAGGCGCCGCCGCGCCGCGGCGATCGCGTCGCCTTCCCGGGTGTGCGCCTTCTCCCGAACCCGCAGCCGGTCCAGTTCGGCCTGGAAGGTGGCCCGGTCGGCGGCCGCAGGCAGGCTCGGTGCGTGGCCGGCGCCGGCCGTCGGCCCGCCGGGGGTTGCTGATTCATCTGTCATGACGGTCTCCTCTTATTGTTCCGCGACGGTGCCCGTCGGGCGGCCGCGAGCGAGAATGCCCCGAACGCTGCTGAAGTCCGGCGACAATCCGGGTTCATGTCATGCGACTCGCGCAGTATCACATGCCGGTGTGACAGCGGCGCCGATGGCCAGCGCCACGACACCACAGGTGCCGGCCAAATGCACCTACTGCGCGGGCTGGTCTCGGGCGGCGGGGGACCGCCGTCTCACTTCAGCAAGACCGTTGACAGACAAGCTGGCCGGCCTCCGGCCGGTGAGTTTGCCTGCCGGGGGCAGTCGTAACAAGCTGGTGCTGCGGCTGGCAGCGCACTGGACATAAGCGGAGGCCCCGCCCTGCGCCGGGACTGTGTCGGTGCAGGGTTGTATGGTCATCGCGTCTGAGCAGACCGGAGGAGTGACTATGAGCGGCGTACGGGTCCTGGTAGGCACGCGCAAGGGTGCGTTCGTGCTGTCGGGCGATGCGAAGCGCGATAAGTGGGATGTCAGCGGGCCGCACTTCGGGGGCTGGGAGATTTACCACGTCAAGGGATCTCCCGCCGACCCGGCCCGGCTGTACGCGTCGCAGTGCAGCGGCTGGTTCGGGCAGCAGATCCAGCGCTCCGACGACGGCGGCGAGTCGTGGCATCCGGCCGGCCACGAGTTCGGCTACGCCGGCGTCCCCGGCACGCACCAGTGGTATGACGGCACGCCGCATCCCTGGGAGTTCGAGCGGGTCTGGCACCTGGAGCCGTCGCTGGACGATCCGGACACGGTCTACGCCGGGGTCGAGGACGCCGCCATGTTCCGCTCGGTCGACGGCGGCAAGGAATGGCAGGAACTAGCCGGGCTGCGCGAGCACGGATCGGGGCCGTCCTGGCAGCCGGGCGCGGGCGGGATGTGCCTGCACACGATCCTGCTGGATCCGGCCAACCCGGCCCGGATGTACGCGGCCATCTCGGCCGCGGGCGCCTTCCGCACCGATGACGGCGGCCAGACCTGGCGGCCGATCAACCACGGCCTGCAGTCCGAGGGCATTCCCGACCCGGACGCCGAGGTCGGCCACTGCGTGCACCGTCTCGCCATGCATCCGTCCCGGCCCGACGTGCTGTACATGCAGAAGCACTGGGACGTCATGCGCAGCGACAACGCCGGCGAGTCATGGCACGAGGTCAGCGGCAACCTGCCGAGCGACTTCGGCTTCCCGATCGACGTCCATCCGCATGAGCCGGACACCATCTACGTGGTTCCGATCAAGAGCGATTCCGAGCACTACCCGCCGGACGGGAGACTGCGCGTCTACCGGAGCCGGACCGGCGGCGACGAGTGGGAGGCGCTCACCGACGGGCTCCCGCAGCGCGACTGCTACGTGAACGTGCTGCGCGACGCGATGGCGGTCGACTCGCTCGACTCGGCCGGCGTGTACTTCGGCACCACCGGCGGGCAGGTGTACGCGTCGGCGGACGCCGGGGACAGCTGGGCGCCGATCGTCCGGGATCTCCCGGCCGTGCTGTCCGTCGAGGTGCAGACGCTGCCGTGATACGGATCGTGCTGCCGGCCCACCTGCGGACGCTCGCGCGGCTCGACGGCGAGGTGCGGCTGTCGGTCGACGGCGAGGTCACGCAGCAGTCGGTGCTCGACGCGCTGGAAGCCAGCTATCCCGTGCTGCGCGGGACGATCCGCGACCAGGCCACCGGCCAGCGCCGGGCGTTCGTCCGGTTCTTCGCCTGCGAGCAGGATCTGTCCCACCAGCCGCCGGACGCCCCGCTGCCCGCCCCGGTCGCGGCCGGCACCGAGCCGCTCCTGGTCGTCGGGGCCATGGCCGGCGGCTAAGGCCCGCCAGTCCGAAGATCATTACCTGCAGTCCGCCCGGAGCGAGCCAGGTTCGAGCTAGGTAGATCAGATCTTCATAGCTGGAAACTCGCGGCGTTGGGGGTTGCGTCGGCTAGCGGAGTGTCCGAAGGTCATTTCGCCGGTGCTGCCTGGCGCTAGCCGGGGACTGAGCCGCAGGTGATGTTGATCGCCGCGGCGGTGATGCTGCGGGCCTGGTCGGACGCGGCGAACACGGCCACGTTGCCCACGTCGGCCAGGGTCGCCGCGCGGCCGAGCATGGTCTTGCCGGTGATGGCGTCGGTGATTGCCTGGCGGCCGTTGAAATCCTCCGGCAGCACCTCGGGTATGCCGCCGGTCTGCAGCGTGACCACGCGGATGCCGGCCGGCCCCAGCTCGCAGGCCAGGGCGCGGCGCAGGGACTCCAGCGCGCCGAACGCGACCTGCAGCCCGCCGACCCGGGGGACCGGATCCCCGTAGCCGCCGAAGATCAGGATCACCCCCGATCGCTGCCTGATCATGTGCCGGGCCGCCGCCCTCGACGTCAGGAACATCGTCCGCACCGCCGTGGTCACCGGCCGCTCGAAGTCCGCGGGCGTCATCTCGGCCAGCGGCGTGCCCTGGACATCGCCATGCGAGATCAAGTTGACCGAGATGTCCAGGCTGCCCGCGCCGGCCGCGACCGCGTCGGCGTGCTCGTCCACCGCCCGCTCGTCCAGCGCGTCGACGCAGGCCGGCTGGGCGGTCCCGCCGGCCGACCGGATCTCGCTGGCTACTACGTCCAGGCGGCCGGGCGTCCGGCCGGCCAGGTGCACCCGCGCCCCGGCGCGGCCGAAGGCACGGGCCACCGCACCGCCGACCGCGCCGCCGGCGCCGTAGACCACGGCATTCTTGCCGTCGAGCAACATAGTCGTCCTCTCGGTCAGGTCAGCTCGCCTGCAGCCTGGCGAGCAGCTCGGTCAGCCGCTCGTGCGATTCGTGCACGCCGTGCTCCATGCCGGACGCGACCATCTCGTCCCGGTCCTCGACTGACTGGAAGCACGAGACCGAGCGCACCACCGTCTTGCCGTCCCGCTCCCGGAGCGTGTAGGTGTCGAGCGAGACGTGGCCGGGCGTGCCCTCGAACTCGAACGTCTGCACGATGCCGTCTGGCGACGGGGTGCCGTGGAAGACGCCGTGGAAGCCGTACTCGTTGCCTGCCGGGTCGGTGGAGACGTACCGCCACCTGCCGCCGTGCCGCACGTCGTACTCGTGCACGGTCATCGTCAGATCCCGCGGGCCGAGCCACTGGGCCAGCAGTTCCGGGTCGGTGTAGGCGCGGAACACCAGGTCACGCGGGGCATCAAAGTCGCAGCTGATCAGGATCTGGGGGATGCCGGGTTCCGCCGTGATATCCGTTTTACCCATGTTTAATCGCCTTTCTCGCCGGCCGCCGCCTGGTGACGGTCGCTGCCGCCTTGCTGGTCGCCTTGCAGCGCCGCGAGCAGCTCGTCCAGCCGCTCGTGGCTCTCGTCCCAGAACCGCTGGTAGCGGGCCAGCCAGGTGGTCACCTCGCGCAGCGGCTCGGCGTCCAGGTGGCTGAGCCGGGCGGTCGCCCGCCGGGTGCGGGAGATGAGCCCCGCGGTTTCCAGCACCTTGAGGTGCCGGGAGATGGCCGGCTGGGACACGCTGAACGGCGCGGCCAGCTCGGCCACGGTCGCGTCCCCCTCGGTCAGCCGGGTCAGGATCGCGCGCCGGATCGGATCCGCGAGCGCCCCGAACACCAGGCTGAGCCGGTCGGCCGTCATTCATAACCATCCTGTTCTAGAACGAGTAGGTTACAGAATGCCGCGGCAGGGCGCCCCGTGTCAAGGCCTGCCAGCGCGCTCGGGCCGGCGGGGGGAGGAGCAGCCGGATGCGGGCTGCGGGCCGGCCAGGCGCACAGCCGGGCCGGCCGATAGCCGGGCCCGGCGGCGGTCAGCCGGTCAGCTCGCGCACGCCGAGCTCGTCCGCCCTGGACAGCAGCTCGGCCGGGTCGGCGTAGACCCGGTAGGCGCCGGCCCGCTCAAGTTCCTCCCGGCCGTAGCCGCCGGACATCAGCCCGATGCCGATCGCCCCGGCCCGGCGGGCCGCGAGCAGATCCCAGACGCTGTCGCCGACCACCATCGCGTCGCGCGGGTCGATGCCGAGCTGGGCGGCGGCGGCGAGGAACAGGTCCGGGTCGGGCTTGGCCCGCCGCACCAGGTCGCGGGTCACCATGAACGTGTCGTCCGGCAGCCCGAGCTGCGGCAGCGCGAGCCGGGCGGTGGCCGTGCGGCCGCTCGTCGCGATCATCCACGGCACCTTCCGCGCGGTGAGCGCCGCGAGCAGGTCAGCGGCGCCGGGCAGCGGCCGCACGGAGTCGGCCTGCTTCAGGTACTCCTCCGCGTGCGCCTCCTGCAGCATGTCGATGTCCGCCGCGGACAGCGAGATGCCGGTCTCGCGCATCAGGGCGGACACGAACAGGCCGCCGCTCATCCCGATCCGCCGGTGAATCCGCCACACCGACAGGTCGATGTCCAGCCGGGACAGCGCATGCCGCCACGCGATCACGTGCTGGTACACGCTGTCGATCAGCGTGCCGTCGAGATCGAACAGGAACGCCGGCGCGGACGGCTCGGGATAGCTGGCAGGGGCAGTCATGGCACCAGTGTGCCAAGGCGCCAGGCAAAGCAGCGCAAGCGCGCCGCCGGGCCGGCTGGTCGCTGGCAGACAGCCTCCGGCGGTCGATTTCGACGAGCCGACTACCCGAAACTGGCCAAATGGGGCCCATATGGCGAGGCCGGCACGTCTTGCAAGGGCGGTGGTAGGGCCATCGAGAACGGTGCCACCCGGACGCGGACTGGTCCTGCGATTACAAATTGTAGTGTCGCGTTACTCTCAGTGCCCGATGGGTATACGCTATCCGGCGTCTGCAACACGAGGGACAGGGGGAACTCTTGATGCCGTTGATACGGCGGCGCAGGCTGGTTCAGCGGCTTGCCATAGTGGGCCTGGGGGGCGCCGCTTTGGCACTCGCCAGTTCCGGCCTGGCTCTCGCGGCACCGGGGTACGGGCCGCCGCCACCACCACCGCCGGTTCCGGGCGGCTATTTCCGTGTCGTAACCAGCGTGACGGTAGACCCCTCGGGGGGGACCGTCGGGCCAGTCAGAGTCGACGGCGTCCTGGTTACGCTCAGGGTGCCCAGGAGAGACTTCCCGATGCCGGTACAGATCACGCTCACCGCGCCGGATGTGGCCCAGATCGGCGACGCCGGATTCCGGCATGACCGAGCCTTCAGCGGTGTGGGTGTTCTCATCCAGGTGGACGGGCAGACCTACCCGGGCCACTTCCGCAGGCCACTGCACCTCACCCTGGAGTCGCATGAGATCGATGCGAGGGACCTTTTCGTGGTCTGGAACGGTACCCGTTTCGTGCGTGTGCCCCGCGACACCGATCATGGGCACACGGACTTCATCGTCTTCGACAGCGAGCACGAACAGGACTTCGCGGTGCTGAAGCCTGCCCGCGGGCGTCGTCGGGGACACCTCACTGCGGTCGACAACCGTCACGTCGGCGTGGAAGTCCTCACCCGGGAGTTTCTCGTGCCTGCAGGCTCGCCTCTGTCCGGCCTCGGAGTGCTGGCACCTGAATGGCTGCAGGCAGTTTCTTAAAGGGTAACCCGCGGTGCGGCGAGCCGCATACGCAACCTGCGGGTAAATGAGCAGTAAGTGAAAGGAAGCATGCCATGATGGCTGCGGCTCGCCGCACGGCGATGGTCCTAGGGCTCATGTTGGCGACGCTCGTACTGGCTGCCTGCGGCGAGAGCGGCACTTCGAGTTCGCAGACCGCAGCCAAGGTTATGCCGGAGCGCGTTGTCCGCGCGCCGAAGCGCATCCTGGCTGCCACTGTGCCCCAGTCGAACGGGATCATGTGGGCGCTCGCTGGCAGACATAGCAGAGGGTTGTTCGAAATGGACTCCTCTAGCGGCCAGGTTTCGGGCAGCGTTTCGGTCAGTAGCGCCGCGCGCTCGCTGGCCGAATCGTCGACGGGTGTGCTCGGCGCGGCGATTGGGACCAACCGGGCTGGGGCGCTCGAATTGCTGGACGGCCGCACCACGAAGGTCATCCGGACCATGGCGCTTCCCGCGCCGGCCCGCGATGTGGTAGTGGGAAGTGATGGCACCACCTTCTATGTCCTGACTGGCTGGGCGAACTCGGCCAGCGTGACGATCGTGAATTCGCAGAACGGCCGGAAAAGGGGAACGATCCCGGTGCCGACCAACACCGTCTCCATCGTGCCCGATGTTCAGCAGACCCTGCTCTACGTCCTGGAACGGGACGGAAACGTCAGCGAGGTCTCGGTCTCCGATGGCAAGGTCATGGCGAGATTCAGCGTCGGCCATGATGCTGGCCTATCCCTGGCCTTGAGCCCGGACGGCACCCGGCTGTATGTGCTGAAGGGCACCGATGCCGTGTCCAACATCGCCGTCGTAGATGTCGCCACCGAAAGCGTGCGTCGTGTCCTGCCGGCACCGAGTCACTGTCTGGAGGTGCTGGTCTCCGCCAGCGGAAGCCAACTCTTCGAAGTGGTGGGGACGGCAGGCTATGGCAACATTCAGGTTTACGCGGTCTAGCGCCGGCCAGACCCCGAGGCGATGAGGCCCACCGGGGGACGGCACCGGAGCACGACCACCCGGCTGGCTGACGCCTTCATCACGGCGCCTGCCGTCTGGGCTGGCACCGGCGGAGCTGTCGTCACCCTCGATCGTGCCGCGCGACCGGGAACAGCTGCCGCCGAAGGCGACAGCGACGGGACGGCGTGGACCGGGCGCGCGCTGCGGACGCTGGCCGGCGTCTTCGTCGTCACCTGGTCGTTCCGGCTGTCCGGGTACCTCACCTTCGCCACCTGGCTAGCCATCCCGGTGGCGCTGCTCGGGCTGATGGGGCTGCTTGCCATCGTCGCGGCCTGGCTCCCCGACTCGGTGCTCGGGAGCAGGCGCCAGCAACAGATCGACTGGGGCGTGCTGCTCGCCGTGCTGGCCGCGCTGGCCCTGTGGAGCTACTTCCAGGTCTTCATCGCTCCCGACTACGGCACCGACGAGATCGCCTTCGACCAGTACGCGGCGCAGCTGGCCCTGCATGGCATCAATCCGTACCTGCACTCCATGGCCGCTGCCTTCCCGCTGTTCCACGTCTCCCCGAACGGCTACACCTTCCGGCTGGACGGCAGCCCGGTCACCACGCTGTCCTACCCGGCGCTGTCCTTCGAGGCATACCTGCCACTGCTCGCGCTCGGTATCAAGACCCAGGCGGCCGTCTGGGCCGAAGTCGCCGCCTGGGCGCTGGGCGCCGTGATCCTGTTCACCGTGCTGCCGCGCAAGCTGGCGCCGCTGGCGGCAGTGGTGGTCAGCCTGGACGTGTACATCGGCTATGCGGTCGGCGGGATCACCGACTTCCTGTTCGTGCCGCTGCTGGTCGGCGCCGCCGTGCGATGGGACCGGTTCGCCGCCACCCGCGGCCCGGCCGCCTGGCGGGGGCCCATTCTCATGGGGCTCGCGATGGCGGTGAAGCAGACGCCGTGGCTGGTGGTCCCGTTCGTCGTGGCCGGAATCGTGCTGGAGTCCCGGCGTGCGCGCGGCCGGGACCAGGCGGTCCGCGATGGCCTGAGGTACCTCGGCATCGCGGCGGCAGCCTTCGTCGTGCCCAACCTGCCCTACCTGCTCTCCGCGCCATCGGCGTGGCTGCGCGGGGTTCTCACGCCGTTTTCGTCCCAGTCCGTCCCGGCGGGCCAGGGCCTGATCAGCCTGAGCCTGTCGCTCCCCGTGGGCGGCGGATCGCTGCGGGCCTACACCATCGCCGCGGCGGTCGTCTTCGCCGCCATCTTCGCCTGCTACCTGGCCACCTACCCGGCGCTCAAGGCCGCCGCCTTTCTCCTCCCGTCGCTCGCACTGTTCTTCGCCACCCGCTCGTTCGGCAGCTACCTGGTGATGCTGATCCCCGCCGCGATCGCAGCCGCGGCGACCACGCAGCGCCCGCACGCGTCAGCCTGCTGGCAGCGCTGGCGATGGGTGGTCCTCGGCGGAACCGGCGCCAGCGCCCTGGCAGTCGTCGCCGCGCTCACCAGCGCAAGCCCGCTGACCATGTC
This sequence comes from uncultured Actinomycetes bacterium, assembly GCA_963786975.1. Taxonomy (GTDB): domain Bacteria; phylum Actinomycetota; class Actinomycetes; order Streptosporangiales; family Streptosporangiaceae; genus Palsa-506. Next base: position 594,339 of record CAWBBE010000005.1, read on the forward strand.
GATCCGGTCAGTTCGCACGACCGGCCAGCTCGCCACGGTGCAGCGGCTGACCCTGACGGTCACCAACGTGACCGGACGCAGCGTGCGGCCAGCCTTCACCGTCGAGGACGGCATGTCCATGACCGCCTTCTGGCGCCGTGCACACGGCCCGGCGGTGCTCGGGCCGCATCAGCGAGCCAGTTACACGATCGAGGCCCCCAGCTATTTCGCCATGCCGTCGATCAGCAACGGCTTCCAGGTCCTCGCCTTCTCGCAGCGGCCCGGCGTCGGTCAGCCGAACCGGCGCCTACCTGGCCAGCTCGTGGCGGGTGGTCCTCCAGCCGGCCGCCATCAACCACCTCGTCGCCAGAGGACAGCAGATCACCGTGCGCGCCGAGATCGTGAACCGCCTCGACGAGCCGATGCGGGTGGCCAACGTGCCCGTCTACCTCGGCCAGGTGATCTACGACCAGCGCGGCCTGCAGTTCAGCCAGGCCGTCATCAGCCAGGGCCTGCCCGGCCAGACGCCCGTCCAGGCGCTCACCAACGCGGCAGGCGTGGCGACCTTCACGATCCACTCGCCGGTCGCCACCAGCGACCCCGTCTACTTCGAGGCAAACCTGGTGAACCCGAAGGTCTCCTACCCCTACGGCTACTCGCCGATCCTCGCCGTGAGGTTCCGCTCATGAGCGCGGCCACCGCAGCGGCCGCGTATACCGACCCCAGGACGCAACCAGTTAGGGTGCTGCGCTTACAGCGGATCGGTTACGCAGTCCTAGGCGTGCAACTGCTGGCATTCATGGTCTGGAGCACGCATCCTGTACCGCCGGTTCTCGCTCACCTACGACTTCGGGATGTACCACCAGGCCTGGTACCTGATCGCGCACGGGAACCTTGATCCGTACAACACGTTGCAGCGCTTGCCATTCTGGCAGGACCATTGCGAGTTCCTCATGTGGCCGTTGGCCCTGCTGTACTGGCTGTGGCCGCACGGACGTCACCCTGCTCTGGGTGCAGGATGCCTGCGTCGTCGGGGTCGAGGCGGTGGCATTCACCTGGATGTGCGAGCTAGCTGGACGCCAGCGCCAGGAGCGAGACTCCCAGTGGCTTGCCAGCGTCGGCCTTGTGCTGCTGGTCGCCAACCCGTGGACGTGGTGGACGATCACGCAGGACTTCCATATGGAGCCGTTGGAAGTCCTGTTCGCTGCGCTGCTTGCCTGGGATCTCGCGAATGGACGGCGACGGGCATGGGTCTGGGTGACGCCGCTCCTTGCCTGCGGTGACGTCGCCAGCACTTACCTCATCGGCGTCGGGCTTGCGGGGGTGCTGGCCGGACGCGGCTTCCGGATGCGAGGTGCTGTTCTGGGGCTGCTTGGCGTGACTGCCATCTTGATCATCACGCTCGTCCACGGCAACAGAAGCTCCGGGGGGGGCCTCCATGCCTACGCATACCTGGCAACCGCCGGTCCTACCGGCTCATCGCTCAGCTTGTTTGCGATGGCGAAGGGGATCGTGACCCATCCGCTCCGGATACTGCAGGCGCTATGGGCCAAACGTATCGATATATGGGCGAACCTAGCGCCATCCGGACTGCTGGGAGTCGCCTACGTGTGGCTCCTTCCCCTCTCCATGATCGTGCTGCTGGCAGATTACCTATGGCCCTCCTGGCTGTTCGCATCACCCGGTTTTCAGAACGTCCCCCTCTACCCTTTGCTGGCGGTGGGAACGGTGGCCGTGCTGGGCTGGCTCGCCGTGCGCCGCCGTCGGACGGCTTTCCTGCTGGCCGGCCTGCTCGCGGTGCAAGCAATCGGCTGGGCGGTGGTATGGGGATCACGGACACCGGGACAGTGGCTTAGGGTATCCAGCGCCAGCGCGGCGACGCTGGCTAGCGTCGCGGCTCGCATCCCGGCCACAGCTGAGGTAATCGCATCTCAGGGGGTGGTTGGCCGCCTGTCCGGGCGCAGTGACGTCCATCCGATCTTCGGGCCCGGGACGGTATCGGTCGGTCGAGGCGAAACCTGGTTCATTATCGCGCCTTTGGAGGGCATAGAAACTCAGAGCACGGCAAGCGCGACGGCACTGATCGGGGAACTAGCCGACATGCTTCACGCCACACTCGTGAAGCACGCCAACGGTGTGTGGGCATTTCGCTGGCGCCCGCCGCCAGATGTGCACTCGATCCGCGTGCCGGGCAACTCTGCGGCCCTCCTGGCCTGGGCGGCACCGCTGGCGCCCGGTGCGGTAGCCAGGCGTGTCATGACCGGGCCAGCCGGCAACTGGCGTGTGACGTCGACCGGACGCAGGGGTTATGTGGCCGATGGGCTCGCCTGGCAGGAGCGGCCCGGCCGGTACCAGGCGCTGGTGAGCCTTTCGGCGTCCGGGCCGGTGAACGTAGAAGTCTGGAACGACACTGGAAGAGTGCTGCTCTCCCGGCGGAGCGTCCCCGCCACAACCGGGGTCGAGTCGGTCGTCCTCCCTGTGGATGCAACGACTGCCTACCGTGCCAATATCTATTCGGGGTGGGGCCCGTTCCGGGCGCACCTCAACCCGCCGCGGCCGGGCCAGCGACTGGAGGTCCGGGTGTGGTCCGCGGGTACCGGGACGGTGAACGTCTACGGTGCCCACCTCACGCCAGCGGGTGGCGGCACCGGCCATCCTGAGGATGTGGACCGCACGGGCCGAATTCATTGATGGATGGGCTATTACAGAGATTATTCGGACTCAGTAAGTCCTGATGATATGTGTCCTGGTTCGAGATCATAGCAATACCGTCGCTCTTGCCAGATAAGTGCCGTAGTGAAGTACCAGTCACTGATTCCTTTAGCCAGAATTTGTGTTAAGACGTTAAGCATAGCCAACGCTGCGGGTAAGATTTTCGCGTGCGTTCCGCAGACGGGTGTAAAAGCCTGAGTGACAACGATGGTCTCCCTCGCATCGGTATTCTCGTGGTTGCCTACAATGCTGAGTCAACGCTCCGGGCCACGTTGGACCGGGTTCCGGTGGGCTTCCGTGAGCGGATCGCCGAGGTGATCGTGCTCGACGACGCGAGCCACGACGACACTTTCGCCCACGGAAAAGCCTGGGCTGAGCGGCCTGACACGCCGCGGACCTTGGTGGTGCGACATACCAAGAACCTCGGCTATGGCGGTAATCAGAAGGCGGCATACAAGCTGGCGCTGGAGCGCGGGCTGGATATCGTGGTGCTCCTGCATGGGGATGGCCAGTACGCGCCGGAGCTGCTGCCGGAGATGGTGGCCCCGTTGGAGCGGGGCGAGTGCGATGCCGTGATGGGCTCCCGCATGATGGATAAGGGAGCCGCTCGCCGCGGTGGGATGCCGTTCTATAAGCTCGTTGGCAACCGAATCCTCACTCATGTCGAGAATGCGCTGCTCGGTACTGAGCTGACCGAGTTCCATTCTGGATACCGGGCTTACAGCACCAAGGCGCTGCTGGATATTCCGTTTGAGCACAACACCGATGATTTCGACTTCGATACGCAGATCATCGTTCAGCTGATCCATGCCGGGAAGCGGATCCTGGAAATTCCGATTCCTACCTACTACGGCGACGAGATCTGCTACGTCAACGGCATGCGCTACGCCAAGGACGTGGTCAAGGACGTGCTCGAGTATCGTCTGGTGTCTATGGGATTCGGGACCGCGGAATGGGTGCCCAAGCCACAGGACTATGCGTTCAAGGACGGTGACGGATCCTCGCACGCGGTAATCCTGGGAAAGCTGGCCGGACTGCCGGGGGCCCGCATCCTCGACCTCGGCTGTTCCGGTGGCCTCTTCGCGGCCCACGCCCGGGCCGCCGGTCACGAGGTGACCGGCGTAGACCTCATGGAAATCCCGGGCGTGCGCGAACGCACCGACCACTTCGTCAAGGCCAGCCTCGAAGAGGGCATCCCGGGTGAGGTGGGTGACGGCTTCGACATCGTCGTCGCCGCGGACATCATCGAGCACCTGTCGCGCCCCGGTGCGGTACTGCGCGACATGCGCAAGGTACTGCGGCCAAGCGGTCAGGTGCTGCTCTCAGTTCCGAACTTCGCGCACTGGTATCCCCGGGCGAGGCTTGCTACCGGCCTGTTCGGATACGACCGCCGGGGCATCCTGGACGAGACGCACCTGCGCTTCTTCACTCGCGCGACCCTGCGTCGGCTGGTCCGGGCCAGCGGTTTCGACATCTTGGAGGAACAAGCGACTGGGCTGCCGCTTCCGGCCATCTCCGAGGCGGACGGCCGGAAACTCCGGACTCTTCGCAAGATCGACAAGTCTCTGGTCCGCATCCGGCCGACCCTGTTCGGCTACCAGTACGTCCTGACGCTGACCCCGCATGCGAAGGACACGGTGCATGTCGAAGCCGTCTGATGTGGGTAGCCGCCCTCGCCGGGCTAAACACGTAGCCACGCTCTCGGTGAATGCGTCCGCGCAACCGCCGGAACGCCAGGAAGCAGGGCGTCCGAATCATAAAGAGACACCGAGGAGGCATCGCTTGTCCGTAGCAACTACGGCGCTGCTGCTGTTCGCCGTAACCGCCGCCGCCGTCGGCCAAGTGATGCTCAAGCACGGCATGCAGATCGCGTCAAGCCGCGCGGCCCAGGCCGGCGGCTCGCTGGCGGCCGGCGCGGCTACCTCGCCGTGGGTGCTGCTCGGACTTGCGGTTTTCGGCATCTCAGCGATTGCCTGGCTCGTCACGCTGTCTCGGGTGCCGCTGAGTGTCGCCTATCCATTCAACGCTCTCGGCTACCTAGGAATCCTGGCCGTGAGCATCCTCGTCCTGCACGAACGCGCCAACGTCTTGACCTGGGCGGGCTCGCTCATGGTCGTGTCAGGGCTGATCGTCGTCGTCATGGCCCGGCCGTAACAGACCGCACGCCGGGTTGCGGGGGACGCCCGGCCCCGATCTCAGCGCGGATCCGGGAGGCTGATGAGCCGATCCGGGCCCGGTCGGCCGAGCAGGGAACGGTCAGCCGGTCAGGTCGCGCACGCCGAGCTCGTCGGCCCTGGACAGCATCTCGGCCGGGTCGGCGTAGACCCGGTAGGCGCCGGCCCGCTCAAGTTCCTCGCGGCCGTAGCCGCCGGACATCAGCCCGATGCCGATCGCCCCGGCCCGGCGCGCCGCGAGCAGATCCCAGACGCTGTCGCCGACCACCATCGCGTCGCGCGGGTCGACGCCGAGCTGGGCGGCCGCGGCGAGGAACAGATCCGGGTCGGGCTTGGCCCGCCGCACCATGTCGCGGGTGATCATCGGAGTGTCGGCAGGCAGCCCCAGCATGCCCAGCGCATGCTTTGCCGTGGATCGGTACCCGCTGGTCGCGATCGCCCATGACACGCCGTGCCCGGTCAGGGCGGTCAGCAGCGCCGTGGCACCTGGCAGCGGCCGGACCGAGTCGACCTGGGCGAGGTACTCCTCGCCGTGCGCCTCCTGCAACATGGCGATGTCCGCGTCGGACAAGGTCCGGCCGGTCTCCCGCAGCAGGGCGGACACGAACAGCCCGCCGCTCATCCCGATCCGGCGGTGGATCCGCCATACGGACAGGTCGATGTCCAGCCGGGCCAGCGCGGCCCGCCAGGCGATCACGTGCTGGTACACGCTGTCGATGAGCGTTCCGTCGAGATCGAAGAGAAAAGCCGGGCCAGGCGGCTCGGGATAGCTGGCAGGAGCAGTCATGCCACCAGTCTGCCCACCGGGTCGGCTGCCGCTGGTGGCCGGGCAGTCGCCGGCTATCAGTCGCGCCCTGACAGCTGCCAGTAGATCGCTTCGAGCGCACGCGCGTTGATCCCCCCGTGTTCGCGGGTCAGGATGAACTGCCGATTGTTGCACTGGTCTGCCTTGTTGGGTGACGCGCACCGCAAGTGCTTCGCCAGGCTAGTCGTGATGGGTTCGCGGAGCAGATCTGCGACGATGCCATCGTTGATCATCTCGTGGTAGGGCGCGATGTCAGAGAGCACGAGCCGACAGCCAGCCAGGGCGGCCTCAAGCACCGACGAACTGCGCTGGTCGGCGGGCGGAATCGACACTGCGATGTCGCTGGCGCACATGAGCTCGAAGGTCTGTTCTGGAGTAAGCGTACGTTCCACCATTAGCATCCGGTCTCGGCAGGCGCTCGCCGTATCCCGGAGCCGGGCCAGGTAGCTGTCTTTTGCCCGCCGCGCTGATTCCCGATCCGGGCGGTGGCCGCTGAGCACTACAAGAAATAGCTCGGGTCGGCCGACTGCGGCGCGCGCGAATGCCGACACGATTTCCAGAGTCCGGTATGTGGCAGCCGCACTGCGGACCGAGAGCACAACGGTCGCGTCGGCGGGGATGCCGAAGGCATCCCGGACGCTGCCGGGGGAGATCGAGTTTCGTGCGGCGATCAGGTTCTCGGCGACTCCCCAGGAATAGACCCGCGTCCGGGCCGGCAGCACGCGATAGCGCTCGATCATCTCTGCCGCGAATTCCGATGATGTGGACAGTACGAGATCGGCTCGGCGCGCCGCGAGCCGGACGATGGCTGCGCGCCCGACGGAATTTTGCGCGGCGTGCAATTCGCTGCCCCACGGGGTCACCACCCGTGCGGGACCGCGCGGGAGCGCTAGCGAGAGCAGTCCGTGTGCGCCAAGGGAGTGAATATGGACCACGTCTGGACGAGCTTTCCGGATCAGCCGACGAAGCCAGACTGCTGCCTGAGGCACGCGATGCACCGGACTGGCCCCGGCGGCGGGCGCGATTCGGATTTCCGAGCCGACAAGTTCAGGACCCAGCTGCCAGCTGGCCACGATGACTCGATGCCCGGCGCTGCTCAGCGTCGTCGCGCACCGGCGGATATGCACAGAACTGGCCGGGCCGACCAATACGATGACCAAGCCGCGGTGGTCAGGCACTACTCACGCCGCCCTGCCACGGTCAGGGCAAGGGGTGTCTGCTTCTGGTCGGTCCCCCGGCTTCATGAGGCCTTCCTTATTCGCTTGCGACCGAGCGCCTCCCGATAAAGTGCCTCCAGCTCCGCCACCGTGGCATTGAGGTCAAACAAGCGCAGGCAGTGGTCACGGCCGTGGCTGCCCATTTCCTCGCGCCGTGCCGGGTCGGCGAGCAGTTCCGCGGTGGCGTTGGCCAAGGCGACTGGGTCACCCGGCCGGACCAGCAGGCCCGTCTGCCTGTGCAGCACGATGTCCGGTGTCCCGCCGACGTCGGTGGCAACGACACCCTTCCGCAACAGCAGTGCCTCGGCGATCACATGGCTAGCTCCCTCGGAGAGAGATGGGCTGACGACGATATCCAGCCCGGCAAGCACGGTGGCAACGTCGCTGCGATGTCCGATAAAACGGACTTTCTCAGCCAGCCCGAGTGCGGCTGCTCTGGTCTCAAGACTATGCCTGTATCCTCCTGTTCCGATCATTTCGTCACCGACCACGAAGATCTGTACACCAGGCACCCGTGTGACCAGAAGCGGTGCAGCGTCAATGAAGACCTCGTGGCCTTTGATGCCGATTTCCCGGTAAGCCCGAAGGTGACTGGGGTACATGTACGCCAGCATGCCAACGGCGGGGGTTTCGTCAGTGAGCCCGAACTCGCTGCGGAACGCCGAGCGCGGGGTCAGGGGATCGATGGACCGCACGTCGAAGCCGTAGTAGTTGGTGGCCACCGCCTGGGCCCCCATGTCCCGGTACCAGCCGGTGATTGCCTGGCAGCAACCGATAATCAGGTCGTCGCGGGAGAGCGTCCACTGATCGAGCAATCGGTACAGGTGGCTGTGCACGTGGGCCATGCCCGGCAGCTGAGCCACCCTAAGCGGTTGCCGGCAGCCGACTGTGGCCAGGCGGCAGGACAGCACCGCCTTGAGCAGATGCGAGTGAATGACATCCGGCTGGAAGGCGCGGATGAAACGCCGCAATTGCAGTTCCGCCGCGATGACCCTGAACTGCTGGTGCAACCGTCTTCCCTTGAACGGGATAATAGCGACCTTGATGCCCGCAGCCTGCAGTCGTTCGGCCAGCGGCCCGCTTCCCGGCAGCACCACCTGAACGGTGTGCCCCAGCCTGGCCAGGCCCGTGACCTGGTCATAGAACCAATCGCCGCCGACTGCCGTGGCCACGACCTGGAGAATGCGCAGCGGCCGGTCAGACATTGCTAGCGGCTCTCATCAGGGAGGTGAGCCTGATGTCGCCAGCGACCCGGCTTTGAGGATAGCGCTCCCTCGCCGCGTGCCTGGCGGCTAGGACAACGAGCAGGAATGCCGCAAGGACTGCGGTCGCGAACATTGGGTCACCGAAGAGCGAGCACACTCCTATGCCGACGAAGGCCAGGACTGCGCTCTCCCCGACCCAGTCGTTGGCTTGTACGACGGCCCATGCCGCGCGCCACCCCACCACGATCAGGGTGCCCAGCAGGACAGCACCGACAAGGCCGGTCTGCGACAGCACTGTCAGGAAGATGTTGTGGGCGTAGTTCAGCCCGGCGAAGTTCACCGCGCTGACGTTGTAGTTCCCTGTGTCCTGGTAGTACGCAGGGAGCAGGGAGGAGAAGTGCAGATAGCCGATGCCCACCAGCGGTTGGTGCCAGAACATGCGCAGCGCGCTGCGCCACAGATTTAGCCGGGTAGCCGAGGAGCCGTCCAGGCCACTGCTGCTCCAGACGCTGCCTATCCGGGCGGCGACCGCGGCAGGCAGTACAGGTATTAGGCACAACGCGGCGACCGCGGCGATGATCAGGCCGCGGACCGAACGGCGTACTACGAAGACGGCGAGCACGGCCAGCGCGCCGAAATAGGACGACCGGCTGAACGAGTAAGCTACCCCGGCCGCAAGCACGGCTATCGCTGCGAACATAGCGAGCCTGGCCATGCTGTGCCGAGCCCGAGCGCACCGGGCAAGCAGCACGCACAGGGCGAGGACAAAAAGGGCGCCCTCGGTGTTGTGGTTCAGGGAACCCGTCTGGCTTGCGGCAGCCGCGGCGCTGTTGACCGTCGAGAGATTGGCATATGTGGCGACAGCCGAGCGGGACGTCGGGATCTCCGCAGCCGCAACGAGTGCCGTAGCGAAGGCGAATACGAGCAGGGCGCGGCGAGTGGCGACGTCGTTTCCCGTGATCAAGGGCATGCATACCAGCAATGCGCTGAGCGCGAGCAATCCCCGCAAGTCGTGGCCGCTAATGCCGATCCCGCCGACCACCGTTGCCGATAGCAGGAAATAGCCGACGATCGCGGCGCCAAGAGCTACTGCCGGCGCCCGCGGCCGCGTCGTCCTGCCCGCAGCGAGCCGCCCGGCCAGGCAGGCGACGACGATCAGTAGTAGGTCCTGGTCGGAAATCAGTTTGATGCCGAACGTCGTCTGCGAGACAGGCAGGGCGATCGCGAGCGTGTAAAGGCCGGTGTCCGGTGCGGCGACGATAAGCAGCAAGATCAAGGCGCCCAGCAGGGCACTCACTGTCGCTGTGTCGCGGATGGAGAGCGCCGCCACGCCCAGTGCGGCCACCACTGCGGCGCAACCGAGCGCGATCTGCCGCGCACGGATGGCCGTCACGCCCGCACTCGCGACCTGCCGGGTTCCGCGACAGCACCTTCGCGCCGCACACCTCACGCCAGCAAGCAGGCCATCTCTGCGGAAGCCGACGAGGATGAATGCGGCAAATACCCGCGTAGCCCACCGAGTCAGCGATTCCAGCTCCGACCACTCCGGACAATGGGACTAGCACCAAGAGGGATAGCAGCCCAGCGGCCGCTCCGCCTGCTGAAGCGATGACGACTGGCCGCAGATTGTCAGTGGCGGCGAGATAAGTTTGCGCGGTGCGGACTGCGCTGAAGATGACCAGGCCTGGGAGCATGCACCAGATGACAGCCACGGATCCGCGGAATGCCGTGCCATAGACAAGGGGAACGACTGTTGGCACGGCCACGGCGACCGCTGCCGCCAGGGCAGCGGTGCTGGCCAGCACGGCGGTGCCGATCCGGGTTGCCGCGGCCCGGTTTGCTGCGCCCGAGGTCACTCGCGGGAAGAGGATCATCCCGACTGCGACTGGTAGCAGCAGGATCCCCTCGGCGAACGGCAGCGCGATGGCATATAGGGCCACGGCTGTCGTCCCGGCCAGCAGTTGGATGACCGGAATGTCCATGCGCAGCATGCCGTACTGCACGACGTTCGGCAGGTAGGCGCGCATCGCGTAGCTCCGGTACTCACGCATAGGCACCCGGTCACCGTCGGGGCTCACTCTGCTGATCGCCAATAGCAGCAGCGCAGCTATGCTCAGCACTTGGCTCATGCCGTAAGCGACGAAACAAGCGAGGACTGTGCAGTGCCCGTACACCAGCAGCGCGATGACCGCGGCGAGGTATACCGCCATTGCACCGGCCGTCACCAGGTTGTAAGTGGCGATGCGCCCGCGGCCGACCTCCGCCGCTCCGAGCAGGGTCAATAGCAAGACTGCGGGGCACAGCGCCGCGCTCATGAGGGCAAGCCAGGGGCTCAGGCCAAGACGCGCTGACGACCACACCAAACCGGCGAGCCACCAGGCCGCCGCCATGCGGCGGAGCCTGCCAGCAGCGAGAACTTCAAAGCCCGGCCGACGGCTTGGCGGAATGCGGAATGAGAACGGCGCAGCGAACCGGAAATTGGCGGTGTCCATGCCGAGCAGGCCGATGATGCTGATCACTCCGGGTACCGCCACTACCACTGCCAACTGGCCCCGTCCGTGTGGGCCCAACGCGCGGGCGACGATGACGGCCGCCTGCCAAAGCTGAGGACGGCGGCACCTAGCCGCGCGCCAACCGTGGCCGCCACGAGCCGCAGCCGGATTCAGGAAGGCTCCACGCGCGGAGCCTCCGCATCGCTTGTAGGGGCAACTCGGGCAAGCGTCGTGCAGATGCGCGCAACCGACAGCCCCCACTCCCGCGTCTCCCGATCAACTACGTCATACTGTCAGCGGTCAGACTACGTTAAGTGACTTCAGGATAGCGATCGGCTGGGCAGCCAGTCAGGAATGCGTTCGCGTGCGGATCTGGACTCTCAATCACTACGCATCGCCGCCGGATCACCCGGCAGGGACTCGCCACTATGACTTCGGTCGCGTGCTGGCCGGGCAGGGACACGATGTCACGATCTTCGCGAGCAGCTTCAGCCACGTTACGTTCCGCGAGGAACGACTGAAGCGGAAAGAGTGGTCTCGTGTCGATAATATCGATGGTGTCCGTTTCGTCTGGGTTCTCGGAGCCCTCGCCTTATTCGGCCAACGACCATCGCCGGGCACTGAACATGCTGAGCTACGCCATCGGCGCGATCAGGGCACAGCGGCGGATGCTGCGCCCTGACGTGGTGGTTGGTTCCTCGGTTCACCCGGCAGCGGCCGCAGCGGCATGCCTGATCGGCCGCCTCCGCCACGTGCCGTTCGTCTTTGAAGTGCGCGACCTCTGGCCGCAGACGCTTGTTGACATCGGTGCACTGAAGGAGAATTGCGCCGTCACGCGGGCACTCAGAATGTTGGAGTGCTTTCTGTACCATCGCGCACAGGTGGTGATCAGCTTGCTGCCGCGAGCGACGGATTATATATCTTTGCTCGGGATACCGGCTGAGAAGATCGCCTACATTCCTAACGGCATCGCGGACTACGACGAACGAAATCTTGACATAGACTGCGATGCGAAAGAACTTGTAGAAAAGATTGCACGGTTGCGTCGCGCCGGATACCTCATCGCCGGCTATGTCGGGTCATACGTGCAGGCAAACCGAGTCGACGCGCTCGTTGATGCAGCCCGCACGCTGCGTGACCGCGGTGTTTCGGACTTCGAGTTCATCTTTGTAGGCGATGGGCCGGGGAAGGAGCAGTGCGAGCAGCTTGCCCGGCGTTATGGTTTGAATAATGTTCTCTTCTGGCACTCGCTTCCTAAGCGCAGCATCCCGGCTGTCCTTGATGCGCTCGATATCACGCTATTTACGCTTCGTGACATCGCTGTATTCAAGTATGGCCTGAGCTGCAACAAGCTTTTCGACTATCTGGCGAGCGGCGGGCCGATGCATATCTGCCTGCGGGGTCGAGAGCACGCCAGTAAAAGCGTCAGGTGGAGGAATCTGCGTGCCACCGGAATCGCCGGAGGCTATTGCTGATGCGCTGGTCGAGTTGGCTTCAATGGGTGAGGCGGGACGCCGGGCTATGGGGAGCGTGGCAGGCGCTGGGTGTATCAGCATCACGGTGCGACGACTCTCGCCGGGCGATTCCTGCAAGCGCTCACGCAGGCCCAGCGGTGACAGCGACTGACGAGCGAGTGACGGTACACATCCAGCCGTCATCGACGTCAGTAGACCAGCCAGCGTTGTTTGGCCCATTGTGCGCGGATGCCACGATTGCAGCATTCAGAGGGAGATCTCGGTCGATGGACGACGTCGAGAAACTTATGGACGTCTTTGTCGAGAGTCTCGAGATATCCAGCGACACCGACTTTTCAAAGCTCGCGTACCGCTCGATCGATGAGTGGGACTCCGTCGCGCATATGCAGTTGGTCGGGGAGATCGAGGATGCATTCGACATCATGTTGGAGACGCAAGACGTCCTTGACATGAGCAGCTTCGGTAAGGCAACGGAAATCCTTGGCAAGTACGGAATCGACTTCAGCTCATGACTGGCTTTGCCGGTAGGGTCGCGTTCGTCACGGGTTCCGCACGCGGGATTGGATTTGCAACGGCTGACCTCTTGGCTGCGAGAGGTGCGACAGTCATCCTCGATGGCCGGTCAAGCCGCAAGGCTCTCAACGAGCGGGTGCAGGAGTTGTCGAGCCGGACGGCCGCCAAGTATTCAGGCATCATCTGCGACACATCCAGGCCTGGCTATTTGGCTGCATATCAGCAAGATCTTCCGCGAGCATGGGCGGCGACAGATTCGAGTCAACAACGCTGGCATTCTCGAAGACGCGCTTATTGGCATGGTCTCGGATGAGTTGGTCGCTCGGATATTCGAGACCAACACCTATGGTGCCATCCATCACCTCCAGGGGGCGGCTCGACTCATGAAGCGAAAGCGCGGTGGCTCTATTATCAACCTTACGTCGATTGTGGGTGTGCACGGGAACGCAGGTCAGATCGTCTATTCTTCGTCCAAGGCGGCTCTTATCGGACTGACGAAGTCTGCAGCCAAGGAGCTTGCCTCAGCTGGAGTGCGCGTCAATGCCGCGGCGCCTGGATTCATTGATACGGACATGACGCGAGCCATTCACAAAGACAAATATGCAGAGCGGCTGGCCAGCGTGACAATGGGCCGCATCGGGAGCCCAGAGACATCGCCCGGGCCATCGCCTTCCTAGCGAGCGACGAGGCGGATGGAACATCACGGGACAAGTGCTCGGCGTCGACGGCGGAATGCGGATTCGACATGCCGGTTCCCTTTGCGCAGGCGGAAGACAACTGTGTCGCGCTCGTGGATGCAGCCTCCGGCCGGTACCTCACGTACCGGGAACTCTCGGGACGGGTTGCTGCCCGGCGGCGGCCCTTGGCTGTGCCCGGGTGCTGGTATTCCTCTTCACGAGGAACACCCTCGACGCTGTGCTCTGGTTCCTAGGGGCGCGCGCGGCCAGCCATCCGGTGGCGCTCCTCGACGCCGGGCTCAGCGACGATCTGGCCGCCTCACTTATTGAGCGATACCGCCCGCAGGTGGTCCTCGGCCGAAGAGTGAGCAACGCGGCGTACACCGAGCGTGCCAATGGAGAGTATCGACTCCAGGGACGGGAACTGCCCCTGCATCCGGAGCTTGGCGTACTTCTTTCGACCTCGGGATTGACTGGATCTCCCAAGTTCGTACGGCTCTCCGCTGCCAACGTGGAAAGCAACGCCGTCGCCATCTCCGAAGCGCTGAGCCTGACTTCATCGAGCGAGCCTTTGCCTACTTGCCGCTGCACTACAGCTACGGGATGTCCATCCTGACCTCTCACCTTGCAGCCGGAGCGAGTGTTGTGATCTCCGACGCTAGTGTCATTGAGCCGCGGTTCTGGGATCAGTTTCGGCAGTTCGAAGCGACTTCTCTCGCGGGAGTGCCGTACACCTATCAAATGCTCGACCGTATTGGCTTCCTCGGTATGTCTCTCCCTAAATTGTCCTCGATGACCCAGGCTGGCGGAAAGCTTTCGAGTCATTACATTGCGAAGTTCCACGAGGCACTCAAGCAACGGGGCGGATCGTTCTTCGTGATGTATGGGCAGACCGAGGCGTCCCCCAGGATCAGCTGTCTGCAACCAGATGATCTACCAGCCCGCCCCGGTTCGGTCGGTCGGCCTCTTCCTGGCGGAAGCCTGACGGTTGAAGACGACGCTCGCCAGTTCCCCGGGATCGGGGTTTCCGGAGAGATTGTCTACCGAGGACCCAACGTCATGATGGGCTATGCAGAACATCCCGAGGACCTCGCCCTCGGCGATATCCAGGGAGATGCGCTGAGGACGGGCGACATCGGCCACGTCGATGAGGACGGCTTCCTCTACATCGGGCTGTTCAAGCGGAAGTCTTCGAGGTTGATCGCCAGCCTCGAGCGGGACCGCTGGCCAGCAGGTGAGGCCAACTGTTCATGCTCGACCAGGACACAGCCAGCGTCGAGCACGGCTCTCGCGGCCATCATGACAACGTGCTGGGGTCGGTGCGCCTTACCATGATCATCGTGGACACCCCCAGCGTGGTCCGGCACCGCAGACTCGCTCAGTGCCAGGGGGGCGGGAGTGCTCGGAATGCTGAGCTACGGCAGAAGGCATTTCTATGCCCTTGACGACGAACTGAAGCTGGATCGCCCAGGGCTACACGGCTTCCTGGGCAGGCATGGCGACGGCGGATCCTCATCTTCGGCTTCACTTTCATGGTGTGGAGATACTTCTTCCAGCAGCTAAGCCCGGCCAGGTCGACCTGTCCTACGCGGTGCTAACTAGCAGTCGCAGGTGGAAGAAGCCGCTCTGAGGAGGCCGTCGGCGATGCGGAGTCAAGGCAGCGCTCCATCAGGCCACCGGCCTGAATCGGGTCCATCGTTACCGGCATGGTCGAGCAGGTGGGGTCTGTATCATCGGAAAGCTGCCCGCGATCGCTTCCTTACCCGCCGAATTTCGCCGACGTCATTATCCGGGATCCCGGAGACGTGGGAGCCCGTCCCCGACGGCACGGTCGGTGTGGTGCAGGTCCTGAGCGCCCTGCCGACCAGCTACCCGGGTCACTCGATCCTCACCGAGGACCTCGGCGTCGTCCACGGGACGGCTACCCCTGCGCCAGGCCAATGGGCCGGTCACCGGCTTCGAGACACCGGTCGCGTCCCCAGGACCGAGCTCCGCGGTTGCAGCGACACGCATGCCGCGGAAGCGGCGCGGGCAAGCTGATGTCGGGATCCAACCTGATCTGCGAGCTCTCAATCGGTCGCGACGGAGCCGCCAAGGCCCGCTCCATTCTCCATAACCTAGAATCGGCGACTACCCAACGGCCTTTCTCTGACCAAGTCCTGGCGTTCGCTGGCGAATTTGCGCGGCGGCTTCGCCGCGCTTCGCGCGGAGTTCCCGAGCTGACTGCCCTAGCGCACTGGATGCGCAAGGCGGAGCTCGGCCGGCTACATGGGGAGTTCGAGTCCCTGGGGTCGGCTCATCAGATCCTGGCGCCCCGAGGCGTGGTGTTCCATGTCCCCCCAGCTAACGTCGATACGATCTTTGTCTACTCCTGGCTGCTTTCCGTCCTTGTCGGCAACAAGAACGTGATCCGGCTCTCGTCGCGCTGTGCGACCTCCGTCGAATTGATTCTTCAGGTCTTCGCGGAGACGCTGCGAGAGCCCGGGCACTGCGGCATGCGTGGCAACACTATCTTCGTGCGATACGGGCACGATCGCTCGGTAACGGATGCGCTGTCGGCCGGTTGCGACGTTAGGGTGATCTGGGGCGGGGATGGCACGGTTGACGCGATCCGCCAATCACCGCTTCCTCCGGCCGCTATTGAACTCACGTTCCCGGATCGTCGATCCATCGCAGTAATCGCTGGGGACAAAGTACAGGGCAGCGACGGATGAAGTGCGCGATGCTCTGGCGGAACGGTTTTACAACGATTCGTTCTGGTTTGATCAGATGGGCTGCTCGTCGCCACGCGACGTTTACTGGCTGGGTGCCTACTAGTCTGAGCGATTCCCTTAGCGTAGATTTCTTTCGCCGCCTGCAAGCGACTGTCAGGTCCAAGGGCTACCTGTTGGATGCCAGCCTGGGTATCCGTAAGAAGACCTTCAACTACCGTGCGGTGCTGGATCATGCGGTATCCAAGGTGACGACATACGGGAACGAGGTTTCGGTCCTCACCGTGACGTCGACTGCAGGGGGGGGCGGAGAGTTCGCCGGAGCCGGAACCTTCTTCAACGTGGCCCTTGATGACCTCCTGGCTCTCTATTCTCATGTCAGCCGAAAGCATCAGACAATGACGTATTTCGGTCTCGGAGAGGAACAGCTTGGCGAGTTGGTGCGGGCGCTCAACGGCAAGGGAATTGACAGGATCGAACCGATCGGCGAGGCGCTGACCTTCAGCCGCTATTGGGATGGGCTCGACCTTCTCCAGGCGTTTGCGCGACGGGTAACCGTACAGTCCACCGCAGAGGCCATCGGATGAAGAAGTCGCTGATCTTCGGCGCGGGGGGCTTCGGCCGGGGAGTCCTCGCCTATGCGGCGAGATTCTGGCCTCTGTGTTGCCGGGTTCGTAGACGAAAACGGCAGTGCTCTCGAGAGATTCGATCTTGGGGTGGGCGTGGTGGGAGACTTGGATTTTTTCCCGAATGTGAGCGAATTCTCCTGGATTGTGGCGCTGGGCAGCGCTTCCAGCCGCCAGCGAGCAGCGGCAGCGCTAGCGGCCCGCGGAGCCCAATTTGCGAACGTTATCCACCCGACGGCATACGTCGCATCTGCCGCGCGCTTGGGTCCAGGGGTGATTGTTTGCCCGTTCGCCATGATAGCGGCCCATTCTCAGGTCAGTTTCAATGTCGCCATCAATACGTATGCGTCGGTGGGCCACGACGCGGTGGTTGGTCCTTCGTCCGTGCTCTCTCCGTACGCTACGGTCAACGGCAACGTCATCCTTGGATCGGCGGTGTTTCTGGATTTGGAGCGATCGTCACGCCTGGACGCAGCATCGGTGCGCACTCGAAGATCAGCGCTGGGGCCGTCGTCACCCGGGATGTGGAACCTGGATCGCTGGTGGCGGGGAACCCCGCGAAGGGACGGGTCATGTTCGCGGTTGAGAATGACTGAGCCAGATGTCATCAGCACTGCGCTCGCGCGGGCCCTTGGGCGCTCGCGCCCGCCGATTCGACGGCCGTGATGGGCATAGGTGTTGACGTCGAGGAACACGCTCGGTTCCGCCGCGTCAAGCTGGATGCGCTCTTCACTCCTGGAGAGCAAGCATACTGTCGGCGGTGGCATGGGCGATCTAGCGGCGAGTTCGCTGGGATCTGGTGCGCCAAGGAAGCGATTTTCAAGGCGCTATCCCCGTTCCTTGATGTGGGACTACATGATATTGAGATAGGGCATGACGAAATTGGTCCACCTGTGCTCAAGTTGCATGTTCCGCAGGGTCGGCTGCTCGAGTCGTGGGTGCGGGTCAGCGTGAGCAGAACGTCCACCCTGGCGATGGCGGTCGCTATATATCAGCCTGGTCCGGATTCACCGTATCGAATTCAGGCGTGTTCCGAAAGCCACCGCAAGGCTTTTTGAGTGCGTGACACGCTGACGCAGGTAGTAGGCACGGGCGCCCAAAGTCGGAGCAACTCCCAGACCCCAGAGCTTGTCATCGGGCGAGGCGGTGAACGTCGTCACCCTAAAATGCGATTCAAAGATCAGTTGGAGTGCTGCAGGCGTGTATGCGATCGAGGTGGTGGGGCCACTGAATCGCGCCATAGCGGTTCCCGGATCACGCAGGCTCGCGAACGCAGTCCGGCCAGCGTTCGCTGATTTGGGACGTCAACGTGAACCACGCCGCCCGAAGCCAGCGAGGCGTGAAGTCGGATCACAAACTGGCGCGGTGCTGTGATGTGCTCCAGGACCTGGGTCATGAAGATAACATCGTACGGCCCGTCGGGAGGTTCGGCAAAGAAGTCACCAACCCTAAGATTCTTGACGCCACGTGACATTGCGGCCTCAACGGGTCGTCTGTCGATATCCAGCCCGTGGTAGTCGACACCCAGCGAGACCAGCGTTGTGGCCATCCATGCGGCACCGCAACCGACTCAAGCATCCTGAATTGTTTCTTGCCCAGCGTTCGTGCGTACAGATCATGCCTCTTTCGCGCGAGGTCGTCAAATTCTTCGCTTGGCGAGAGGCTGCGAAGTGGAGGATCCCTGCAGTGAAATCCTCTTCGGTCAGAATGCCGTGTTCACCGGTGGACTCAGAGGCGATTTCTGGGAGTGGCACGCATGCTGAAGCCGTGCATGCGTTACATCTGCCAACATCGACGTCGGCGACCTTGGCTACCAACACGACATTAGGCTGGCCGCAGACAACGCATGGGACATCAAGAGGCCGCTTCGACACGAGACACATCCTATGGCTGTAACTTCGGGCTTGCGGATGAGGGCTGGCCGTAATCGTCCAAACCGCAGAGTCCGGCGCTGCCCGCGTCAAGTTGAGTATGCGTTATTAACATGATATTTCGAATAGCAGATTATTCGTTACTGATGGGATATTTCATATCATATAGACCGTGCCACTCGATTTGTGGTAAATATGCAGGCGTGCCTGATGGTCGGCTGCATGACTTGGCGGCCGGCGCCGGGCAGCTGCCGGGAGGTGGTAGATAGCTGGTCGGTGCGTGCGAGGGAAAGTAAAGCCGCCTCGGCCCGGTAAGGCCGAGGCGGCGGTGGGCGCTGGTCAGCCCTTGTTACTGCGGATGGTGATGTTGTAGAAGGGTAGCGTCGAGGTCGGATTCCTGATCACCCGGAGCATGTAAGAGGCGGGCGGCACGCTCAGGTTGTGGCGCGGTAGCACGTTCCGCCAGTAGTGCCGGTCACGATTGAGGACGTTGTCGGTGATAGTGACGTTGCGCGTTGCGGACGGTGCGATAGACCACACGTCGACCGGGTTGGCTGCGCGGTACACGTGGTTGCCGCGGAAGGTCGTGTCTGATGCGCCGATGTTGGCTGCCTTGTAGTAGCCCTTGATCCGGTTGCCGGTGATGCTGGCCCTGTCGTTGTGTACCTCGATCGCGCACGCGTAAGCGGCATGGCCGGTAAAGGTGTTATTGCTGATCACTGCGCCGACGCCGCTGGTATAGATCGACGAGTGATCGTGCATCGGGGCGTCGATGGTCCCTTTGAACGCATTGCCGCTGATCGTGACGTCCGCCGTGGCGCCACCCGTCACGATCGTGTTGACGTTGTCGGTGTTGGCGAACCGGTCGCCAGTGAGCTTTATGCCGGTTCCGCGGGAGATGAATACGACGAACCGTGGCCTGCCGCCCTGGTAGAGGGCCGTAACGCTGTGGATCGGGTTGCCTGCGGCGTTCTGGTCGAAAGTGACGCCGGTGATCTCCAGCCCGGACAGATCGGTGCTCCGGTTAGTCCCGGCGAGCACTGCGAAGTAGTTGCCTGAGCCGGAGGCGACCCGCAGCGTGGTGTGGTGGCCGATGATCCGCTCGCCCTGCCGCAGTTTCAGCGTGGGGCGGATGGTGAAGGTGCCGCGGGGGAGGTTCACGGTGCCGTTGACTGGGCTGTCGAGCAGGGCCTGGATGCGGGCGGTGGTCTTGGCGGGGGAGGAGGCGGTGGCGTGCCCGGCCGCGGCCTGGGCGGCCGGGGCGATGGCGGCGACGGAGAGGACGACCCCGGCGGTGACCGACGTTGCGATCGCGTACCTGGCGGCCCGGCGAAGCGCGCCGGCGGTGCTCTTGCTGCTGGTGTCCTGCGCCGTTCCGAACATTTCGATCTCCCCCGAGACTTGGCTTCCTTCGGCCTGATCTCAGGGTCGGATTCGGCGGTTATCCCTACGGTGCGCGCAAGGTTGCACCCAGGTAGCAGCGGAAAGAGCTGTATTCCCGGACAGCCAGCCAGCCGGGACATCGGTATTAAACCGGAAGATTCCCGGCTAATTCCGTGGCTCCGAACGGGGGTTACCCCGGCTCGGGGCAGCAGGCATCGCAGGCTCAGTGCAGGGCGGACTGGGCAAGAATCATGCGAGGCGGCAAGCGCGTCGGCCGTGATCAGCCGCGGCCCGCCCGGTTATCGATAGCGGAGCAGTCTCGGTAACCGGCTAAACGAGAGGCCGCTGCGGTGATATGTCCTCGGCTGCGGCGCCGAGGACCCGCCGCGGGACGCCTGCCCAGCAGCCGGCCGTGGTGATGCCGCGGCCGTCCAATAGCGCCCGGACGCCGGGCAGGTCGGCCGGCGTCAGGGCGGCGTACTCGGGGTGATCCGTGTGCACGATCGCAGCGTCGCACGGCTCGCCGATCCGGTACGGCTGCAGCCGGAGCCCACTCAGTTCGGCCTCGCTGTACAACGGGTCGTGCACTACCGGCCGGGCGCCGTGGCGGGCAAGCTCCTGCACGACCGCGAAGACACCGGAGAACGCGGTCTCCTTCACGCCGCTCCGGTAGGCGGCGCCGAGGACGGCGACCCGCAGGCCGTCCAGCCCGCCGTCCAGTTCAGCGAGCAGCCGCACCGCATGGGCCGGCATGGCCTCATTGATCTCCCTCGCCACGGCCGGCAGCCGCGCGGCCGGATCGCCGGCCAGGTAGAGCCGCGGGTATACCGGGATGCAGTGCCCGCCGACGGAGATGCCGGGGCGGTGCAGGTGGCTGAACGGCTGGCTGTTGGCCGCCGCTATGACCTGATAGATATCGATCCCGGCAGCACCGGCGAAGCAGGCGAACTCGTTGGCCAGCGCTATGTTCACGTCGCGGTAGGTGGTCTCGGCCAGCTTGGTCAGCTCGGCGGCCTCGGTGCTGCCGAGATCCCACACGCCGTTCGGCCGGGCCAGGTCAGGCCGTTCGTCGAAGTCAAGCACGGACCGGTAGAAGGCAGCGGCGCGCTCGCCGCTGCAGGCATCGATGCCGCCGACCAGCTTCGGGTAACGCCGGAGGTCGGCGAAGACCGTCCCGCTGGAGACCCGCTCCGGGCTATGGCACAGCATGAAGTCGAGGCCGGGCCGCAGCCCCGAGCCTGCGGCCAGGGCCGGTCCCAGCCGTTGCCGCGTGGTGTGCACGGGCAGCGTGGTCTCGTAACTGACCAGGCTGCCGGACCGCAGGCCGGCCGCGACGCTCGCAGTGGCCGCATCGATGGCGCCGTAGTCCGGCTGGCCGGCCTCGTCGGTCACCAGCGGCACGACCACGATCACGACCTCGCTGTCAGCTACCGCCGAGGTCGTATCGGCGGTCGCGGACAGCAGCCCGGCCCTGATCACCCCGGCAAGCCGCCCCGCCAGGCCGGGCTCGCCGGGGAAGGGCACCTGGCCGCCGGACACGAGGTCCACCACCCGGGGGTTCACGTCGGTGCCGCGCACCCGCAGTCCCTGGCCCGCGATCTGGACGGCAAGCGGCAGGCCGATCTTGCCCAGCCCCACTACGGTAACCCGGCATGGCGCAGCGCCGGCCGGGCGGCTCGCCGCGCTCAGCGCGCCCGCCGGGGTGCCCCCGCTGGCCATGCTGACCGCGCTGGCCGCCGGGTAAGCCGTGCGGGTCACTGCGCTGCCCAGGGCTGGCTGGCCAGCGCAGGGGCCGGCACGTCAGGGACACCCGTGCCGCTGGCGGCGATCCGGACGGCGTTGCCGTCCCTGGCCGCGGCAAGCACCGCCATCGCGACCTCGACCGTCTCGACACCCTGCCACATGGTGACGATGTCAGCGGGTTTCCCCAGCACGGCGTCGCGGAAGTTCTCCAGTTCGGTCGCCAGCGGCTCGCGCTTGGCCACGGCATAGCGGATCAGGTCGCCTTCTGATGCGCCCTGGAACGGGTGGCCGGGCGGGGCTGCCGTGGTGACCGTGCCGTTGCGGTGGAACCACAGCTCGGTGCCGAGCGCGTCGGCGATCAGGCATCCGCGGTGCCCGGTCACCGTGACGACCCGCTCCTTCATCGGGGACAGCCAGTTCACCAGGTGGCTGGTGATCGTGCCGTCGGAGAGCATGCCGCTGACCGCGACCAGATCCTCGTGCGGGCCGCCGCTCGGGCGCCCGGCGAATGCCGACACGCTGAGATACCGGCTGCCGGTCACCCACTGGGTGAAGTCGATGTCGTGGGTGGCGAGGTCCATCACCACCCCGACATCCCGGATCCGCGCCGGGAACGGTCCCTGGCGGCGGGTCGCGATCTGGAAGACCGGCCCGAGCTCGCCCTGGCCGAGCCGGGCGCGCAGGGCACGCAGCGCCGGGCTGTATCTCTCGATGTGCCCGACGCACCCGACCAGCCGCCGTTCGCTGAATGCCTCCGCCAGCAGCCGCGCGCTCGCCGCGTCAGGTGCCAGCGGCTTCTCGATCAGGGTATGCACGTCGGCCTCGGCCAGCCGGAGCCCGATGTCCGCATGCATTAGCGTGGGCACGGCGATCACGCAGATGTCGAGGCCGAGCGAGAGCAGGTCGTCCAGGTCGGCCGCGGCGGAAACCGAGCGGGCCGCGGTGCGGGCCCGCGGATCCGGGTCGATCGCGCCGACCAGCTCGACCCCGGGCAGGTCCCCGAGCACCCTGGCGTGATGCCGTCCCATCGTGCCCAGGCCGACCAGTCCCGCTCGCAGCCGCCTCACCTGGCGGGCCTGGGCATAGCCGCTGGCCTTGGCGCACCATCCGGAGGACGAGGGCTGGCCACCGGGCGCGCGGACGGGCCGGCTACCCCGGCGTGGCTGACGGCTTCCTCGACTGCCCCGGCGATCTGGGCAAGCTCGCCGGCCGTGAGCCGGGAGTGCATGGGGATCGAGAGCATCCGCGCGGCGGCTGCCTCGGTGCGCGGAAGACGCGGCTGACTGCTGGCAAAGATCGGCTGCAGGTGCGCGGGCGGAAAGTAGATCCTGTGCCTCGATACCGGCCCGCTGCAGGTGATTCAGCACGGCATCCCGGTCCGCGGCCACCAGGCAGGTGTAAAGCATGTGCGGGGACCTGGCATGCGGCATCTGGAACGGCGGAGTGATCCCGGGAACAGGTTCCAGGCGGCGGCTCATCCAGTCCGCGTTGGCGCGCTTGCGCTGCAGGATCGCGTCGAGCTTGCGGAGCTGTACCCGCCCGATGGCCGCCTGCATCTCGGTAAGCCGCCAGTTATAGCCGATCAGCACGTGCTCGTACTGCCGCGCCTGCCCGTGGTTGCGCAGCAGCCGCAGCCTGGCGGCTGTCTCCGCGTCGTTGGTGAGCACCATCCCGCCCTCGCCCGCCGTGATGTTCTTGGTCGGCGTGAAGCTGAACATGGCCGACTTGCCGAACGTACCGACCGGCACGGCCGCGGAACTCGGCCCCGGCCGCCTGCGCGGCGTCCTCTAGCAGCAGCAGCCCGTGCTCGGCACATGCCTTTTGCAACTGGTCGAGTTCGCCCGGCTGGCCGGCATAGTGCACGGTCAGCACGGCGCGGGTCCGCCTGGTGACCAGCCTGGGTATCTCGCCAGGATCCAGGTTGAACGACCGCTGGTCGATGTCGGCGAAGACCGGGGTCGCGCCCACGTGCGCGACGCTGGTAGCGGTCGAGACGAAGGTCATCGACGGGACGATCACCTCGTCGCCCGGGCCGATGTCCTCGGCCAGCAGCATGGCCGCGAGAGCGGCGGTGCCGGTGCAGAATGTCACGCCGTGTGCCGCGCCGTGCCGGCCGGCGAATTCCCGCTCGAATGCCGCGTTCTGCCCGCCGCCGGTCAGCGTGCCGCTGGTCAGCACCTCGCGAACCGCCTCGATTTCCTCCTCGCCGATATCGGGCTTGGCCAGCCGTATCCGTGGCGCAACATCCGGCACGACAGACCGCCTTTCCTCGGTTTGCGAAATGGGATCGAAGCGCGCGTGGCCAGCCACGCCGTCGCCGCCCAGGACCGTCCAGGCAGTGCGGGCGATGACCGCCAGGTCGAGCCGGAGGCTCTGCCGCTCGACATACCGCAGGTCCCACTCGATGCGCTGGCTCCAGCTCATCCGGTTGCGGCCGTTGACCTGCGCCAGGCCGGTGAGCCCCGGCCGCACCCGTAGCCGGCGCAGCTGCCGCGGGTCATAGCGGAGGATCTGGTAGGTAAGCGTCGGGCGCGGGCCGACCACGCTCATCTCGCCGCGCAGCACGTTGATCAGCTGGGGGAGCTCGTCGACCGACATCCGGCGCAGCAGCCGGCCGACCCTGGTGATGCTGCCGGGCTCGGCGAAGCCGCTGCCGTGCTGCCCGGCCCCGCTCATGGTCCGCAGCTTGAACAGCACGAAAGGGCTGCCGTCCCGGCCGGCCCGCACCTGCCGGAAGAGCACCGGCGTGCCGTCCTCGATCAGGATCGCCGCGGCGCAGACCGCGCCGAGTACCAGCGCCGGAATGGCGGCCAGGGCCAGTACCGCCAGGTCGAGCAAGCGCTTCCCCGGATAGTGCGCGCGCCGGGCGGCGCGGACGGCGCGGCTGCCGGGATGCCGGCCAGGCCGGCCGCCGCGATAGCCGCTCGCAGGCCTTGGGAACTCGCGCTGGGCCGCAGCCCTGCTCCGGGTCAGCATCTAACCGCGCCTGGGAGGGTATGAGCCCGGGCAGTGTGCTGCACGCGGCGCGGGCCAGGGCCGCCCGCAGCGCGCCGGGCTCGGCCCCCGGGTGCAGGCCCGCGATCCGGGCCGGCGCCAGCGGCGGCACCGGCACGTGCCTGATCAGCGGGTGTTGCGGCCTGTCGTCCACCTCGTCGCGGCCGAGCAGGTCCTCGGCGAGCTTCTCGCCGGGGCGCAGGCCGGTGTACACGATGTCGATCTCGCGGCCTGCATCGGCGGCAAGCCGCCGGGCGATGTCCGCGATACGCACCTGCTCGCCCATGTCGAGCACCAGGACCTCGCCGCCGCGGCCGATCACGGTGGCCTGCAGGACTAGCTGAACCGCCTCATCGGCGGTCATGAAGTACCTGCTGACCTCCGGATGCGTCACGGTGACCGGGCCGCCGGACGCGACCTGGGCGGTGAGCGCGGTAAGCACCGAGCCGCGGCTGCCGAGCACGTTGCCGAACCGGACGCTCAGGTAGGTCCCGGCAGCCCGGCTGGCCATGTCGGCGGTGAGCCGTTCGGCCACCCGCTTCGAGTAGCCGAGCACGCATACCGGGTTGGCGGCCTTGTCCGTGGAGATGTTCACGAACGACTCAACCCCGCAGGCCGCGGCGGCCTCCAGCACGGTGAGCGTGCCCCGCACGTTGGTCTGCAGCGCCTCGGCCGGGTACCGCTCCAGCAGCGGCAAGTGCTTGAGCGCCGCGGCGTGAAACACGATCTGCGGCCTGAGCTGCTCGAATACCTGGCGGATCCGGCGAGGGTCGCGGATGTCCGCCAGCGTTGCCTCGTCGGTGTCCAGCAGCGCCCGGCCGTGCAGCGCCAGCTGGATGGCATGCAGCGCGGACTCGTCCCGGTCCAGCATGATCAGTTCAGCCGGGCCGAACCGGTGCAGCTGGCGGCAGAGCTCTGAGCCGATGGACCCGCCGGCGCCGGTGACCAGGATCCGCTGGCCGGCGAACTTGCCGGCCACGTCGGCCAGGTCGGTTTCCACCGGCCGGCGTCCGAGCAGGTCGGCGATCTGCGGGTCGCGTACACCGTCGATGCGCGCCCGGCCGCTGAGCAGTTCCTTGACCGAAGGGATCACCTTCGGCGCCAGGCCGCAGTCCTCGGCCTGCGCCGTCAGCTCGCGGATTGCCGCTCCGCTCGCCCGGGCGATGGCGATGACAAGCACCGATGCGCCGGTTGCCGCGGCGGCGGCCGCCATCTGGTCGCGGCCGCCGAGGACCGGAATCCCGCGGATCCGCATCCGCCGGAGTGCCGGGTCGTCGTCGAGTATCGCCACCGGCCGGTACTCGGAGCCGTGCTGGCCAGTCAGCCGGCGCACGAGCTCGGTACCGGCACTGCCACCGCCGAAGACGATGACCTTCACCGCCGATGACGCCGCCGCCCTGGACCGCTGCCGGACGGCGAACGCCACGTACCGTGATCCGAGCATCACTGGCACGACGAACGCCGTCGCGCCCGCGACCGTGACGAACGGCTCGCCCTGGCCGGGGATCAGTACGCCGCTGAGCACCGCGAGACCCAGCGCCGTGCCGCAGGCTGCCGTCACGACTGCGACAACCTCGGTGAGACTACCGCGCTGATTCCGCTGCCGGTATAGCCCGCCGAGCAGGCCGCAGGCAACCACGGCGAGGCCAGTGGCCAGCGCGGCGCGGACGATCACGGATGGCCCGGGTACCGGGCCGTCCAGGTCACGGGTGACCCAGCCGGCCGCCAGCAGCCCGCACAGCCAGGCGGTCACGTCGTGCCCGGCTTCCAGCCCGATCCGGTTCCACTGCCGTGTCAGGTGCGGCTGCGGCGGCCGCCAGCACGCGCCGTCAGCCTGCACCGCCTCGTTGCTCATCCGCGCCGCCCGGCCCGGCCCGGCGCCACCGCGGATGCCGGCATCACGAGTTTCGCCTGCACGCCATCCCCCCGAATCGCAACCGACCCGTACTCTCAGATACATTGCCCTTGGTAGTTATGCAACTACGATACGTAATCTAAACTGGGCGCAATCATCCGCACAGGGAGGACGGACCCCGAGGTGGACGTAAGAACGTTCCTCCAGTTGCTGCGCAATCACTGGAAGCTGATTACCGCGGTGACCGTGCTCGCGGGCGTGGCCAGCGGCCTGCTCACCGCGCGGATGACCCCCCGCTACGCATCGAGCGTCTCGTTCTACGTGTCGGCGCAGACCAACACGACCGATCCGGCCATGGCCTACCAGGGCGCGCTGCTCTCCCAGCAGGCCGTACAGTCCTACGCCGACCTGCTGACCGGGCCGCGGCTGGCCGGCTCCGTCATCAGTTACCTCGGCCTGCCGATGACGCCGGCCCAGCTGTCAGCGGAGGTGACCGCCCGGTCCATCCCGCAGACTGTGCTGCTGACCGCCACGGTGACCGATACCTCCGCCCGGCGGGCGCGGGAGTATGCCACCGCTCTCGGCATCAGGTTCGTCCGGCTGGTGTCGGTGCTCGAGCGCCCGCCGGGAAGCAAGCACGCGACGGTCCGGGTCACCGTGGTCGCGCCGGCCACCCTGCCGACCGCGCCGGTTTCCCCCAATCCGGTCCGGAACATCAGCATCGCGGTCCTGCTCGGCCTGCTGATCGGCATCTCACTCGCCGCGGTGCGCCGCTCGCTCGACACCACGATCAAGTCGGCCGAGCAACTGACCGCCGTCACGAACGGGCGGCCGGTCATCGGCTCGGTCCCGTTCGACTCCGCCGCGCGCAAGCACCCGCTGGTCACCGGCGACGGCCCGCAGGAGCGGCGGGCCGAGGCCTACCGCAAGATACGCACCAACCTGGAATTCATCGACATCGACGTTCCGCACAAGGCGCTGCTGTTGACCAGCTGCCTCGTCAACGAGGGCAAGAGCTCGACGGTCTGCAACCTGGCGATCATGCAAGCCCAGTTCGGCAAGCGGGTGGTCGTGGTCGAAGCTGACCTGCGGCGGCCGCGGGCATCGGGCTATCTCGGCCTGCCCAGCAGCATCGGCGTAACCGATGTGCTGATCGGCAAGGTCACCGTCGACGAGGCCATCCAGACCTGGGGCCGCGACCTGTTCGACGTGCTGGCCAGCGGGCCGACGCCGCCGAGCCCGAGCGACCTGCTCGGCTCGCAGCGGATGCGCCAGCTCATCGGCGAG
Organism: uncultured Actinomycetes bacterium; assembly: GCA_963786975.1. Taxonomy (GTDB): domain Bacteria; phylum Actinomycetota; class Actinomycetes; order Streptosporangiales; family Streptosporangiaceae; genus Palsa-506. Next base: position 622,058 of record CAWBBE010000005.1, read on the forward strand.
CTGCGCGGCCGGTACGACCTCGTCCTCGTCGACGCGCCGCCGCTGCTGCCGTTCGCGGACGCGGCGGCGACCGGGCCCGCGTGTGACGGCGCGATCCTGGTGGTCCGCTACGGCCGGACCCGTGCCGCCCAGCTGCGCCAGGCCGCCGACGCGCTGGATGCCGTCGCCGTGCCGGTCCTCGGCAGCGTGCTGAGCATGACCCCGGCCAGGGAGCATCCCGAGTACGGCTACGGCTACCGCCGCTACCGGCCGGCGCACGGCGGCTCCCCGAATGGCGAGACCACAGGAACCGAGCATGCGCCCGAGGATGCGCCCGCCGCCATGTCCTAGGCGGCGGGACCTCGAACACGGACCTATCTGGCCGTTTCTGGACAAGGGGGACTAAGAAATGTCAGAGACACCCAGCCAGCAGACACCGATCATGTCAGCGGGCCAGGCAGCCGTGGAGCCGCCTGCCGGGCCCTCCGGCCGGCCGGGCAGGCAAAAGAAACACCGCATCCGGAAGATCGCGCTGATCGCCCTGTCCGGCCTGGTGGCGGTGGTCGGCGTCGTGGCGCTGGGCGGCTTTCTCGCCGTCCGTCACCTGGAAGGCAATATCCACCGCATCCCGAATGTCTTCAACAGGCTGACGGCCGCCACCAGGCCGGTGCTGCCGGCCGCCACCAAGCACAGCATGACGATCCTGCTGACCGCATCGGACAAGCTGCCCGCCCAGCGCGGCGGCAACGGCGTTCTCGGGTCATCCACGGCCCCGGAGAAGCCCAGCGCCCTGATCGCGCTCGTTCATATCGACGCCAACATGAAGGGCGGCGCGATCGTGTCTATCCCGGCGGACGCCGTCGTGCGCGTTCCCGGACATGGCCGCGGAAAGATAAGTAGCTCGCTGGCGATCGGCGGCCCGTCGCTATTGATCGCGGCCGTGCAGCGGCTCACCGGGGTGCCAATCGATCACTACAGCGTCGTCGACGACGCCGGCCTCGCCGAAGCGCTGCGGCCGCTCGGCGGCGTGGACGTGACGCTCCCGGCTACCGTGACCAGCAACGGCGTCACGTTCCGCGCCGGAGTGGACCACCTGACCAGCGCCGACGCCCTGGACTACACGGAGCAGCCGACTCTCTCCGAGGAGGGTCACGCCCTGCGCCAGGAATCGATGCTCCGGGCGGTCGTGGACAAACTCGCGAATGAGAACCTGCTTGGCGATCCCCCGTCGGCATTCCGCATCCTCAACGGGTTCACCAAGGCGCTGAGCGTGGACAGCAACTTCAGCAACTCGCAGCTGCAGTCACTGGCGACGCACCTGGACCTGCTCGGGCCAGGGGCTGGCACGTTCGTCACGGCGCCGGAACAGCACGGTCAGCTGCGTCCGGTGGACGGCCAGTTGTGGAACGCAATCAGGAACGACAAGGTGGCTGCGTTCGCCCGGCAGCATCCTTCTGATGTGACGCCCGCGGCACCCCACTGACGCCGGTGCCCGCCTGGAACCCGGCCGCGTTGCCGCGGCCGGCCCGGCCTGCCCTTGACCGGGTGCCCGCCGGGCCGCGGCCCGGGGCCGCCGGCGGCCAGTTCGGTATCCTGTTTGTCTGCACCGGCAACCTGTGCCGGTCGGTGATCGCCGAGCAGCTTGCCCGCCGCGGTCTGCGTGCCCGGCTCGGCGTCGGCGCCCGCGGGTTCCGCGTGTCCAGCGCCGGCACGGCGGCGCTGGACGGCTGCCCGGTGCACCCGTACACCGCCGAGGCGCTCAGCTCGCTGGGCGCCGATGCCGACGTCGCCGCCAGCCACGCGCTGACCGCAGCCGACATCGACGCCGCGGACCTGATCCTGGCGGCCGGCCAGGAACACCGGGACGCCGTCCTGGCGGCGCGTCCCAGTGCGTCCCGGCGTGCCTACCTGCTGCGGGAATTCGCCCGGCTGGCCGTCGTTGCGCGGGGCAGCGCACCGGGCCAGCCCGCCGCGGGCAGGCCCGCGCCCGGCGGCCCGTCCGGGGCCGGCCGCGCCGCCGAGCAGCACGCCCGGCACCTCGTGACGGAGGTCGCGCGGTTGCGCGGCCAGGTGCCCTACGTGGAGCCGGCCGAGGATGAGATCGCCGACCCGGCCACCAGCACGGCGGCATTCGCCGAATGCGCCCGGATTATCGACGCGGCGGTCAGCCAGGCCCTGGACGCGCTTTGCGACGGCCGGGCCAGCGCGCCGTACCGCGGAAAGCATGTCCGCTGACCCGGGGGCGGCGCCGCGGGTGTCGTTCGTCCATCCGACCGCCGTGCTCGAGCCGGGCGCCGCCATCGGGGACGGCACGATGATCTGGCAGCACAGCCAGCTTCGCGCGGGCTGCGAGGTCGGCAGCGGCTGCACCCTGGGCAAGAACGTCTTCGTCGACGAGGCGGTGCGGATCGGCGACCGGGTGAAGATCCAGAACAACGTGTCCGTCTACCACGGCGTCGAACTCGCCGACGAGGTGTTCGTCGGGCCGTCCGCGGTGTTCACCAATGACCTCCGCCCGCGGGCGGACGGCGCGGACTGGCAGCTGCGCCCGACCCGGGTGCGCCGCGGCGCTTCGGTCGGCGCGAACGCCACCGTGCTCTGCGGCATCGAGATCGGCGAGTACGCCATGGTCGGCGCCGGCGCCGTGGTCACCGCCTCGGTGCACCCGCATCAGCTGGTCGTCGGCAACCCGGCCCGCCATCACGGCTGGGTCTGCCGCTGCGGCGAGATCGTCTCCCGGGACAGCGCCCGCCCGGCCGACCCGACCTGCCCGGCCTGCCGCGCCGCCGGAACCGGCCAGGTCCCGGCGCCAGCACGCGCCGCCGACCGCGGGCGGCGCAGCGGAACCGGGTCCGGCTGGCCAAGGTCCAGATCGGGCCGGACGAGGAAGCGGCGGTCCTGGAAGTCCTCCGGTCCGGCATGCTGGCCGGCGGGGCCCGGGTAGCCGAGCTGGAGCGCACGTTCGCCGCCGCGCACGATGCCGCGCACGCGGTCGCGGTCAGCAACGGCACGACCGCGCTCGTCGCCGCGCTGCGGGCGCACGGAGTCCGGCCCGGCGATGAGGTGATCACCTCGCCGCTGACGTTCGTGGCGACCCTGAACGCGATCCTGGAGGTCGGCGCCACCGCCAGGTTCGCCGACATCACCGACGACCTGACGGTCGACCCGGCGCAGCTGGCGGCGCTGGTGACGCCGCGGACCAGGGCGCTGATGCCGGTTCACCTCTACGGCCTGCCGGCCGACATGGCGGAAATCTCGGCGCTCGCGCGCCGCGCACGGGCTCGCGGTCATCGCGGACGCCGCGCAGGCCCACGGCGCCCGGGTGGGCGCGGCCGCGGTGGGCGCGTCCGGCACCGCCACCTTCTCCTTCTACGGGACCAAGAACATCACCTGCGGCGAGGGCGGCATCGTCACGACCAGCGACGACGAGATCGCGGACCGGCTGCGGCTGCTCCGCAACCATGGCATGCGGGCGAGCTACGACTACGCGCTGCCCGGATACAACTACCGGCTCACCGACCTGCAGGCCGCGTCGCCGCCGTGCAGCTGACCCGGCTGCCCGGCATCAACGAGAGCCGGGCGCGCAACGCGGCCCTGCTGTCGGCCGGGCTTTCCGGCCTGCCCGGCCTGGTGCTGCCCGCCGTGCCGCCCGGCCGGCGGCACGTCTGGCACCAGTACGTCGTGCAGGTCACCGCGGATGCCCCGATCGACCGTGATCAGCTCAGCAGGCGCCTCGATGCCGCGGGCATCGACGCGCGGGCCTATTACCCGGCTCTCGTGCACGACCATGCCTGTTACCGCCATCACCCGCAGGTGCGCGCCGACCCGACGCCCCGGGCCAGCCGGGCAGCCAGGGAGGTGCTCGCGCTGCCGGTGCACCCGCTGCTCACCGCCGGCGACATCGACCGCATAGTGTCCTGCGTGCGCAAGTCTCTGACCGATTTTTAACGGGGCCAGCCCGCCCGGTGCCGGCCAGCGTCCCTGGTCATGCCCGCGGCCTGGCAAAATAGCCGGTATGTCGGTAGATCGGGGGGATGGCGGCAGCTTCGGCTCCTTCGCGGCGCTGGGGGACAGCTTCACCGAGGGGCTCAGTGACCTGCGCGCGGACGGCAGCCCGCGCGGCTGGGCCGATCGCTTCGCCGAGGTGGCCGCCGAGGTCACGCCCGGGTTCCGCTACGCGAACCTGGCCGTCCGGGGCAAGGTGGTCCGCGAGGTCGCCGCCGAGCAGGTGCCCAGGGCCATCGAGCTGCGGCCGGACCTGGTCAGCGTGGCGGCGGGCGGCAACGACCTGCTGCGGCCGCGCGCCGACCCGGACGCGCTCGCCCTCGCCTTCGATGACATCGTGGCCCGGCTCGGCCAGGCCGGCTGCCAGGTGCTGGTCTTCGCCGGGTTCGATCCCGGCGCGTTCCCGCTGATCCGGCTGATCCGCAACAAGGCCGCCGTGTACAACATGCACCTGCGCGCGATCGCCGCCCGCCGCGAGTGCCAGCTGGTGGACCTGTGGGCGATGAACGTGCTGACCGACCGCAGGGAATGGAGCCCGGACCGGCTGCACCTGTCGTCCGACGGCCACCGCCGGGTCGCGCTGCGCGCCTGCGAGGTGATCGGCCTGCCGACCGGCGCCGACTGGCGTGCGCCGCTCCCGCCGATGCAGCATCCCGGCGGCTGGCCGGCCAGGTCGGCCGCGTGGCTCGCGGCCCGCCGGGCGGACGCCCGCTGGGCCACGGAACACGCCGCGCCCTGGGTCAGCAGACGGCTGCGCGGCGTCTCATCCGGCGACGACACCACCGCCAAGCGGCTGGAGCTGGCGCCGCTGGGCGCCAGCACCCCCGCCCGCTGAATCGCGTCCCCCGGGCGGGCGCCCGGCCCGCCGGGTCCCGCCTCCTGGGCGGGTGCCCGGCGCGCTGAATCCCAGCCGATCCGGACACTGGGCGCAGGAAGTACTGATTCGGGCGGCTGAATGTCGGGTAGTAATGGCCCTGACGGGGGAGACGAGGAAAACTCTCCGGGCACGCATATGCCGTAATGCGGATATTCCCGCCGAACTGATTCGGTGGACCAGCCGATGTCGGCCGGGCGTACCGCGATCTCACCGGGCAGGTGGACCGCGGCGTTATGGGGGAATCTCGGATTGACTCAGCGGCCGATCCGGAAGCCGGAGCCGGGCAGGCTGGTTCGGCGGCGGGAGCCGGGCCGGCCGCTGCCGGGCCGGCCGCTGCCGGGCCGGCCGCTGCCGGACCAGCCCGCTGTCGGCCGGCCGGCCGTCTCGCCCGGCCCAGCATGCTGAGCTTGCCGAACTTCAGGCACGCAACGCCGCGCTGATCGAGGGATCGCCAGCTGGGCTCATCGTGGCCGGCCCCGACGGGCGGCTGGTGATTTTCAACCGCGCAGCGGAGGAACTCACCGGCTGGCAGCGCGATGAGGTACTGGGAAAGGAAATGGAGCTGCTCATCCCCGAATACGCGCGCGCCGAAGTCATGGCGAGCGCACGGACGTACCTGGAATCAGGCGACCGGGATGAGTCTGGCCGCCGGATGCGCATGCCTCTGCTGCGCGCCGACGGGACGGAACGCGTGGTCGAGCTCACTCCCGTTCCGCTCATCATCGGCGGCCAGGTGCATTTCTGCGGCTTCCTGCGTGACATGAGCGAGCTGCAGTCGGCCCATGTCGCCCTGCTGGACAGCGAGGGGCGCTTCCGGCTGCTTTCGCAGCTGGCGCCGGTCGGCATCGTGCAGGCTGACCTCGCCGGGACGTGCACGTACGCCAACGACCACTGGTGCGGGCTGACCGGGATGACGGCGCCGCAGCTAGTCGGCGCGCCCTGGTCGGCGGCCATCCACCGCGATGACCTTGAGCCGCTGGAACGCCAGTGGGCAGCCGCGGCCGCGACCGGCCGGGAATTGCGCACCGACTGCCGCCTGAGCGCGGCCGATGGGGGCGTGGTCTGGGTGCACATCGCGGTCGTGCCCGTCTCGGGTGCCGACGGGAGCCCGCTCGGGTTCCTGACGGCGGCCACCGACGTCTCCGACCGTAAACGGGCCGAGGCAGCAGCGGAAAGGCTATTCAAAGCCGAACGGGCCGCCCGCCGCGACCTGGCCGATCAGACCGAGCGTCTTAACGCCCTGGTTACTTCGGCCATCCCTGGCATACTCGTCGAAAATGAGCACGGCATCATCACGCAGGTCAACCAGAGCTTCTGCGATATGTTCGGCATCGTCGGCGGACCCAGCCAGCTGATCGGCACGACCGCCGCCAGGACCGCGCTCCGGATCCGGCGGGCCTTCGCCGATCCCGGTGAGTTTCTCCGCCGGGCGGCCAAGCTGCTGACTGACCGCCGGCCGGTCGCCGAGCTGGAGTTCGCCGCCGCTGACGGCCGGACCATCGAATGCGACTTCGCGCCGGTGTTCGTGGACGACAATTATCGCGGCATTATGTGGGGCGTCGCCGACGTGACCCATCGCCAGGTGCTCATGGAAGAGCGTCAGCGCCTGCTTGAGGCCGAGGCCGCCGCCCGCGAGGCGTCCGAGCTGGCCCGGGTCAGCCTCGCCGAGCAGAACAACAGGCTGCAGGAGCTCGACGAGGCCAAGTCGCAGTTCATCTCCACCATGTCGCATGAGCTCCGCACGCCGCTGACCTCGATCATCTCGTTTTCCGAACTGATCATGGACGATGCGCGCGCGCTCACTCCTGACGCCGTCAGCTCGCTGTCGGTTATCCAGCGGAACGCCGAGCGGCTGCTCCGCCTTGTCGGCGACCTGCTGCTGCTCAGCCGCCTGGAAGCGGGCGTCATCCCGCTGGATGTTGCCGCCGTCTCGGTCCCCGACCTGGTCGGTGAGGCGGTCCGCTCCGGGTCGGCGACCGCGGCCGGGTGCGGCGTCACGCTGGCGGCCACCGTGGCGGACGGGCCTGCGATCGAGGGCGATCGGCTCCGGCTCCAGCAGGTCCTTGACAACCTGCTGTCCAACGCAGTCAAGTACTCCGGCCAGGATGGTCAGGTCCGGGTCGACGCGCGCCACGACGGCCGGCAGTGGCGGATTGACGTGGCGGATGACGGGATCGGCATCCCGGCTGACGAGCTTGGCCAGCTGTTCGGCCGTTTCGTCCGTGCCTCCAACGCGCGGACTTCTGGCCTGCCGGGCACCGGCCTTGGGCTGTCGGTAGTAAAGGCGATTACCGAGTTGCACGGCGGCTGCGTTGAGGTGTGCAGCACGGTGGGCAGCGGAACCACTTTCAGCGTCTTCCTGCCGATAAGCACGTAAAAGCGCTGCTTAACAGCGACAAGCCAATATGTACGCCGGGCGGGGGTGACGCTGATTCGGGTGGCTCGCGGCGGGTAATAGTGCTGGTGACGGGGAAGACGGGGAAATCTTTCCGGGACTTATGCGTCCATCATGGACATTCCTGCCGAAACAGTTCTCGGCGCGGACAGGCCACTGATCGGTATGGCAGTAGGACAGCTCACGGGGTAGGTGGACCGCTGCATCATGGGGGGATCTTCGGATAAGTACGGCGGCCCAGCAGGCGACGGGCGCGGACCGCAGGCCCGCGTCGCCGGTCGACCTGATGGGATTCGCTGTCGGCGAGGTGCTGCGGGACGACGCCCCCGGCAGCGCCGGAGCGGGCGGCGCTGAAGCACGCGCAAGTGTGCTGCCGGTGATCCTCGATGCGCTCGCCAAGCTCTTCGAATGCTCGGCAGCCATTGCGCTAAGGCAGGACGCGGGCCGCGAACTGGTCGTCCTGGCCGCCCATCCCGCCGCTGCCGCTGCCGATCAGGCCCTGCTCGCGCAGCTCAGTGCCCTGTCCGCGGACCACCAGAACCTGGCCGTCAGCGGCGGCTACTTCGAGGCCGCATTGACCTTTGGCGGGCGGTCAGTGAGCGTCCGGCTGGCTTATGCGGCACCGGAAGCCGGCCGACTCTTGTGCGCGGTCGCGCTGGTCGGGGCACCCGCGCGGTTCGCCGCCGACTGCCGGGCCACCACGCGGGGTATCGCCGCGATCGTGGCCGCCCAGGTCAGGCATGCCGGCGTCACCGCTGAGCTGGCGGAACGCCAGGCTCGCACGCTGGCGATAGTCGAGGGATCACCAGACGCGATCGTCGCGGCCGACTCTGGCCGGCGGCTGGTGGCCTTCAACAAGGCGGCCGAAGATCTCACCGGCTGGCGGCGTGCAGACGCGCTCGGGAAGGGGCTGGCCGAGGTGCTCATCCCGGAGCGCGACCGGCCTGGGTTCATGCAGAGCACCAGCAACTATCTGGCGTCCGGCGACCGGAAAGCATTCGATGGCAGTAAGCGCCTCTCCATTACCCGGGCTGACGGGACCGAACGCAGGGTCGACCTGACCCGCGTCCCGCTCACCGTCGATGGCGAAGTCTACTTCTGCGGCTTCCTGCGTGACATCACCGAACTGGAGGCTGCTAACGCGGCCCTGCAGCAGAGCGAGACCCGCTTCCGGCTGCTGTCGCAGCTGGCACCGGTCGGCATCGTCATGACAGACCTGAACGGGATGTTCACCTTCGCCAACGTACGCTGGTGCGAGCTGACCGGGATGACCATGGCACAGGCCCTCGGCGCGAGCTGGCCAGCGGGCATCCACCCCGACGACGTCGATCGCCTGACCCAGGATTGGGAGCAGGCCGCCGCGGCCGACCAGGAACTGAGCACCGACTGCCGGCTCCAGCCGATCGGCCACGCCGAGGCGTGGGTGCATCTTTCCGTCATTCCCATCCTGGGACCGGATGGGTTCGCCAGCGGTTTCCTTGGCGCGGTCACCGACATCTCCGGCCGCAAGCGGGCCGAGGCGGAAAGGGAACGGCTGCTCGGCGCCGAGCAGGACGCCCGGCGCAGTCTCGCCGACCAGACCGGGCGTCTCAACAGCCTGATTGCCGCTGCCATCCCCGGCATCCTGGTTTCCGACGAGCACGGACTGATCACGCAGATCAACGTCAGCTTCTGCAACATGCTCGGCATAGCGGAACCTGGCGACCAGATCATCGGAACATCAGCGGGGGAGATGGTGCTCCGGATCAAGGACGTGTTCGCCGACCCCACCGAATTCGTCCGCCGCACCGGTATCGCCTTCACCGCCCGGCAGCCGGTGGACGGCCAGGAGATCAAGTGCGCCGACGGCCGCACCTTGGAGTGTGACTACTGGCCGGTCTTCGTCGACGGCGACTACCGCGGCGACCTGTGGCTGGTCTGGGACATGTCCGAGCGCAAGGCGTTCGCCGACCAGCGCGAGCGCCTGCTCGAGGCCGAGCTGGCCGCCCGCGAGGCTGCCGAGCAGTCGGAGGCCAGACTGGCCGAGCAGAACGCCAGGCTGCAGGCGCTCGACGGCGCCAAGACGCAGTTCATCTCCACCATGTCACACGAGCTCCGCACGCCGCTGACCTCGATCATCTCGTTCACCGAGCTCATCATGGACGATGCGCGCGAGCTCAGCCCTGACACCGTCAGCTCGCTGTCCGTCATCCACCGGAACGCCGACCGGCTGCTCCACCTGGTGGGCGAGCTGCTCCTGCTCAGCCGCCTGGAGCATGGCGTCATCCCGCTCGATCTCGCTTCCGTCTCGGTCCCCGACCTGGTCAGCGACGCGGTCCGGTCGGCGTCGGCCAGCGCGGCCGGGAGCGGCATCACACTGGACGCCACCGTGGTGCCCGGGCCGCCGGTGCAGGCGAATCCGGTCCGGCTCGGACAGGTCCTGGACAACCTGCTTTCCAACGCGATCAAGTACACCGGCCAGGATGGCAAGGTGGAGGTCAAGGCCAGCCACGATGGCCAGCGATGGCGGATCGACGTCGCGGACAACGGGATCGGCATTCCGGCCGGCGAACTCGGCCGGCTCTTCGACCGGTTCGTCCGCGCCTCCAACGCCCGGCTGGCGGGCCTGCCAGGCACCGGCCTCGGGCTGGCGGTGGTAAAGGCGATCACCGAGCTGCACGGTGGCAGCGTCGAGGTGTGCAGCGTGGTCGACCAGGGCAGCACGTTCAGCGTCTACCTGCCGGTAAGCCCATGAGCGCGCAGATCCTGTGCATCGAGGACGACGAGGACATCGCGCTCGCGATCAGCATGGTCTTGCGCCGCGCCGGGTTCGAGGTCATCGGTGCCGCGGACGGCAGAGACGGCCTGCGCGCCTTCCACGCGGGGCGGCCGGATGTCGTCCTGCTCGATATCGGGCTGCCCACGCTGGACGGCTGGGAGGTGCTTGAGCGCATCCGCGACCTGAGCGACGTTCCGGTGATCATGCTGACCGCGCATGGCCTTGAGTCCGAAAAGGTTCGCGGCCTGGCGCTCGGCGCGGACGATTACCTCACCAAGCCGTTCGGCAACGCCGAGCTTGTCGCCCGCGTCCAGGCGATGCTGCGGCGAAGCCGGCCATCCAGGCCGGAAGCCGAGAATCTACGCGGACGCCATCATCCAGCTGAACTTCGCCGCCCGCGAGGTCCGCATCGGCGACGAGGTGATCGCGCTCACGCCCAGCGAGTTCCGGCTGCTGGCCGCCCTGGTCCGGCATGCCGGGCAGACCCTGTCCCCGGACCAGCTGCTCGAGCAGGCCTGGAACGACCCGATGCGGGTCGGCCCCGAGCGGGTGAAGTTCGCGATCATGCGACTGCGCCGCAAGCTCGGCCAGAACGAGAGCAGCGGCTCGCCGATCGAGGCAGTCAGGGGATTCGGCTACCGGTATGTAGCGCCGCCGGCCGGCTGGCAGGCGAAACAGCTGCGCGGCCGCCCCGCCGCCGCCGAAGCTGCCCGCGGCGGCAGGGCCCCTCAGCCGCGACGGCCCACCAGCCCGGCTGCGATCAGCGGCGAGCATGACCGCGACTCACGGAGGTGAGCTTGCAGACATGACCACCATCGATCCAGCCTCGTCGCGAGGGCGGATCCTGCTCGTGGAGGACGAGTTCGAGGCTGGCAACTTCGTTATCCAGGTCCTCGCCGTACGGAATGGGTTTGAGGTGGTGCATACGCCCGACCCGGCGATAGCGCTGCAGCTCGTTGAGTCCGAGTCCTGGGATCTTGTGCTAACGGACGTCGAGATGCCCGGCATGACCGGCATCGAGCTCCTGGAAAAGGTACGGCAGGCGGATCCCTACCTGCCGGTCGCGGTCGTCACGGCACATGCCACTGTGGACGTCGCCATCGGCGCACTGCGCAATCATGCCGACGAATTCCTGGAGAAACCGCTGCGGCCGGCGCCGCTGGTCGCGATCGCTGCCGCCCTCATCGCCAAGGGGCGCGCCGCCAGGCTGGCCGCACGCGAGATGGTGCTGGCCATCGGCGCGCACCCGGATGACGTCGAGATCGGCGCGAGCGGCGCGCTCGCGGCTCACCGCGAGATGGGGCATGACATCGCAATCCTGACGCTGAGCCGTGGTGCCCGCGGCGGTGTGGAGGACATGCGAGCGGGCGAGTCCGCTCGGGCGGCCCGGATCATCGGAGCCGAGCTCTACCTCGAGGACCTGACGGACACCAGGATCAGCGAGGGCGACCCGACGATCAGCATTATCAGCCGGGTGATCGGCGAAGTGCAGCCGACCGTGATCTATACGCACTCGATCCATGACGTACACCAGGACCACCGCAACACGTTCCGGGCCGCGATGGTCGCGGCGCGCGAGGTAGGCCGGATTTACTGCTTTCAGTCGCCGTCGGCGACCGTGGATTTCCGGCCGACCAGGTTCGTCGGCATCGACGGCTACCTCGACGTGAAGCTCCAGGCGATCGATGCCTTCGGATCCCAGGTCGCGATGCGGGCCTATCTGGACCCGGATCTGATCAGGTCGACGGCGCGGTACTGGTCCCGGTTCTCCGATGAACGCTACGCAGAGGCATTCGAGGTGATCCGCGACGGCGCCGCCGTCGCGACCGGCCACGGCGCCGGCCAGCCGGAGTACGCGCCGGCTCAGCCCACATCATCCATCCTGCCTGCCAGCGCCCCACCGGCCTCGCCGCCCGGTCAGCCTGCGCCTGATCGCGTCGCGCCTGCTCCGAGGTCAGGTCAGCCTGCGCCTGATCGCGTCGCGTCGGCCGCGCGGTCAGGTCCGCCCCCGCCGGAACAGCCCGTGCCAGCCCGCTGGGGTACCGAGCCCGGAGGTAACGATGAGCCCGAATGATCTCGCCACCGGTCCGGTCCGTGTCCTGGTGACCGGGCCGGCGGACCGGCCGCGGTCTCGGTGCTCAAGTCGTTGCGGGCCGACCCATCGGTCACCCTGATCGCAGCGGACATGGACCCGTGGGCGGCCGGCCTGTACCTGGTCCCGGCGGCCAACCGGACGCTGATTCCGGCCGGGCTGGCGTTGGGATTCGCCGACGTGCTACTGCAGCGGTGCGTCGCGATGCACATTGACATCGTGATTCCCACCGTCGACGCCGAACTCAGGCCGCTTGCCGCCGCCCGCGCCCGGTACGCCAGAGCCGGGTCGAGGCTGCTGCTTGCCCGGGATCGTGCGCTTGGCCTGACCCTGGACAAGCTGGCACTCGCCCGGTGCTGCGAGGGCGTCGTCCGGGTGCCGAGGACGGAGGATCTCGGCGGGGCAGACCCGGCCTCATGGTCGTACCCGGTGATCGTCAAGCCGAGGACAGGCAGTGGATCGCGGGATGTTTCGCTGGTCAAGTCCGCTACCGAGCTTGCCGCGATGACAAGCTCCGAGGATCTCATCGTCCAGGAGTACCTGCCCGGCCAGGAATACTCGATCGACGTGCTCGCCGACCGCCGCGGCCATGTTATCGCCGCGGTGCCGAGAGTCCGCGAGAAGGTGGACTCGGGAGTATCCGTGGCCGGCCGCACTGTCCGTGACCGCGAGCTTGAGCAGATCGGTGTGGCCGTTGTCCGGTGCACCGGCCTGAGCTACATCGCCAACGTGCAGTGCCGCCGGGACCGGGCGGGCAGGCCGGCCCTGCTTGAGGTCAATCCGCGCGCGCCGGGGGCGCTGCCGCTTACCGTGGCGGCCGGGGTCGATATGCCGCGGCTCGCCCTCGACGCGATGCGCGGCCGGCCAGTGCCCGAGCGGGTCGCGTTCCGCGAGATCGCCATGGTCCGCTTCCTTGAGGAGCGCTTTATCGAGCTTGACGAGGTCAGGCGGGTGGCGGCGTGACCAGCGCGGCCAGGCCGTCTGCCTCGTCCGGACCGCGCGTCCCGGCGGCCACAGGCGCCCCGGCCGGGGCAAGCTCGGCCGTATCACTTGCTGAGGACTATCACGTCCACTCGCTGTTCTCGGACGGCGTGAGCTCGGTCACCGAGAACGTCGGCGCTGCCCAAAGCCGCGGGCTGCGCCGGCTGTGCCTCGTCGACCACGTGCGGCGGGACACCACCTGGGTGCCGAGCTTCGTTGCCGCCGTGCAGCCGCTGCGGGAGACCCCCGGCATCGACATCCTTGCCGGAGTGGAAGCCAAGATCCTGGACCGGGCCGGCCGGCTCGACCTGCCCGGCGCAGCGGACGCCCTGGCCGGCATCGATCTGGTACTGATCGCCGATCACCAGTTTCCGGCCGCACATGGCCCCGTGCTCCCGCCGGAAATGCGCGCCGCGATCAACAGCGGTGCGGCCAGCCCGCAGGAAGTGATCGGCTGCCTGGTCCAGGCGACGGCCAGCGCACTGAGCCAAGTCGAGCGACCGGTGCTCGCGCACCTGTTCAGCGTGCTGCCCAAGATGGGCCTGGCTGAGTCAGACGTGCCTGATCACCTTCTTAGCCTGCTCGCCAGCCGCGCCAGTGACGCCGGGGCCTTGGTCGAGGTGAACGAGAAATGGTCCTGCCCATCGGCGCGAACCCTGCGAGCGTTCGCGGGCGCCGGCGTGCATCTTGTTGCCAGCACCGACAGTCATGACTGCAAAGACGTCGGCGCTTACGACTCGGTAGCCCGCACGCTCCGGGCCGTGTTCCCTGACGCCATCGTCCCCAGCGCCGCCCTTCCCGGTGCAAGGTCCCCCGGTGCCGCCTGATGGCCTCGCATCTCGTCGTCGCGGCCGAATGGCTGCTCGTCGCCACGGTGATGGTCGGCGCCGTGCCTCTAGTGGTCGCCAACTACCAGTTCGCGCTGGTCGCTGATCATTTCAGGCGGCTGCATTATGACCGCTGCGCGCCGCTGTTCCCGCGCACCGCGATCCTGGTACCCGCGTGGAACGAGGCTGCGGTGATCGGGGCTTCCATTGAGCGGCTCATGTTGCTCGACTACCCGCGCGACGCACTGCGGATCTTCGTCGTCGACGATGCGAGCACTGACGAGACACCGGAAGTGATCCGGGCCAAAGCCGTCAAGTACCCGGGAAACGTTATACACCTGCGCCGCGAGGTAGGCGGCCAGGGCAAGTCGCATACCCTCAACCACGGCCTTGCCGTCATCCTCGCCGATGACTGGATGCAAGCGATCCTGATCATGGACGCGGACGTCATCTACGAACCGCAGTCGCTGCGGCGGATGACCAGGCACCTGGCCGATCCTGGAGTTGGCTCGGTGACGGGCTACATCAAGGAGGGCTGCCGCCCGGGGAACTATATGACCAGGTTCATCGGCTACGAGTACATCACGGCACAGGCGGCGGCACGGCGCAGCCAGAACGTGCTGGGCGTGCTCGCCTGCCTGGCAGGCGGTGCGCAACTGCATTCGCGCGCCAACATCGAGGCAATCGGCCGGATCGACTCGGCGTCACTGGCCGAAGACACGGTCACCACCTTCCAGACTCAGCTGGCCGGGCGTCGCGTAATCTTCGAGCCGCATGCGACGGTGTGGGCGGAGGAACCGGGCGGCATCGCCGGGCTCTGGAAGCAGCGGCTGCGCTGGTCCCGCGGCAACATCCAGATCACCAGGCGGTTCCGTGGCCTGTGGTTCCGGCCACACGCCGGCCATCGGCTCGGCAGTATCAGCTTCGGCCTGTTCTGGTTCTCCCTGCTGCTGCTGCCGTTCATGATGATCTGCGCGTCCGCATCCCTCGTCACGCTTTTTTTCATCAACTACGCGCTGGCCTGGACTGTCTTCCACGTGCTGTGGATCACCAACGTCGTCACCTACGTGTTCATCACGTCGTTCGCGCTCCTCATCGACCCCGCCACTGGCAGGCATGTCTGGCGCGAGGCGCTCCTGTTTCCTGGCGCGATCAGCGTCATCATCATCGTCACGGCGGTGCTTTCCGACCCGATGCTGTGGCTGGCGGTGCACGTTCTCGGTCTTGTCAATGTCAAGCCCACCCTGACCGAGGTGCATGCGCTTGAGCTGTTCACTTACGTGTGGCTGGCGGGCTGCATGGGCGTCGCGTACCTCGCCAAGATCATCGAAACCCGCTGGCTCGGCAGGTTCATCAGCCCGGCATTGATCTATGTCGGCGGCTACGGCGCGCTGCTGTGCGCCATCACGCTTGCGGCTTTCGGCCGGGAACTCCGCGGTGCCGAGGCGCACTGGGAAAAGACGGAGAAGACCGGGAGGATGGCGATGCCGGCCTGACCGAGATGCAGCCGCGGCCGGACTTCGACGACGAGGTCAGCGCCGACATCAGGTACGAACGAGGTCTTGCCGTCAAGGCAGCCATCGCCGTCGCGCTGGTTCTTGTCGTGATCGTCATCCGGATGGTCTTCATCTGAGCGAGCTGCGTCACGACCCGGGGAACCGGCTTGACATCGTGAAGAAGTCACGCGACCAGTACGACGCGAAATAACGGCCCGTTCCGCCGACCATGTCGGGCAGCAGTGCCTTGCCGTTCGCCGCCGACGCGGCGCCCGAGCCGCTGTGCGGATCGTACGTGGCGAAGTCCACCCAGTCGGTATTGATGTCGAGTTCCATCGCGCGCACGGCGCCCGCCCGGACCAGCAGGTCCGCGAGCGTCGTGATGTTGAGCCCGGGGCCGCCGACGTAGACCAGCGCGCCGTTTCTGGTGATGCCCACCCCGGACCGCCAGACGTAGACCGAGTTGCCGAGCGTGAAGCCCCACTTCGTGGTGTCGTTGGGGTTGAGCCCCGGAACGGCCTTGCCGTGATCGACCAGCAGGGCGAGGTTCTGCCGGACCGAGGCCACGTTCGGGCCCATCCTGACGCCCCTGCCCCAGTCGGCGATGTTGGCTGAGCCGTTGCGGTAGATGACGAACGACGCAGCGCCCTTCCGCAGCGGCGCGACAGCCTTGCCGTCGGTGTAGTAGCCGCCCTCCGCGTTCTGCATGAGGAAACCGGCGTTGAAGGCGGCGACCACGCTCTTTGCGCTGGCCTTGCCGACCGGCGCGGTGTGCGGGTACGGCCCGCCGCCCGGGATGGTGCTGCCGGAATAGAGCGTGGCCCGCAGCAGCTTCGTGTCCATCCAGGCCACGCCGGTCACCAGGCTCGTGTGCACGCCGTCAGGGCGCACCCAGGTCGTGTAGACGGCGGGAATCCCGCCGACCAGCCGCCCGGCCGGGCGCCAGACTCCCTCGCCCTTCAGTTCGTGCTTGGCCGGGGATGTCATCCTGGCCGGGCGCCGCAGGTGCGCGGGCGCCCGCGCGGATTTCGGCTGGCCACCCGGCTGGCCGGCGCCCGGGGCAGCGGGGATGGAACCATTGGCCGGAGTCCCGCCCACCGGTGGCGGATGAGACGAGTACCAGGCGTTCTCGGCCCAGTTGACGACCGGGCTGGCGCCATGGTCGCGGGCCCACTCGGCGAACCGCGCGCCGACCGAATTGCCGAGGCTCGGGTTGGTCAGCGCACTGCCCAGCGACACCCAGGCCGGCGTGAGCAGGACGACGACGGCGACGAAGACGGTAAGGACCGGATGGCGGCCGACGATCGTCCGCCGTGCCTTCCTGGTGGCCCGCCGGCCAGCCCGGCGCTCAGCGCGGCGGCCCAGGAAGGAGCGGATGATGTCGATCAGCTGCGGATCGGAGTCAGCCGGCAGCATCCAGCCCGGCTGAGCGCGGCGCTGCTCACCGGCGCCCGGCCGGCCGGCGCCCGACGGGCCGGATCCCGGCCAGTCGGCTCCGGGCCGGTCAGTTCCCGGCCAGCCGGATCCCGGCCAGTCAGTTCCCGGCCAGTCAGCTCCCGGCTGGTCAGCTCCCCGCTGGTCCTGGGGTGCCGATTGCTGGTGGTCCTGCAGCCGGAATCCCCCCCGGCCACGCTGGCTATGCGTCACGGCCGCCTGCTCTGTAGCTCATGGCAGTCCTGATCAGCACGGCAGCGGGCCCTGGCCGCCCGTTGACGTAGCGCATCTTATGGAGGCTACCCGGGTTTCATTAAGCCGGAATGACGACCCGCCTGGCAGACGGCCTGCTGGCCGCCGCGCTAGGGCCCGAGGTCGGACAGCACGCCGGCGAGTTGGCCGACCGCCGCGCCGATCCAGGGCAGCGACAACGGATCACAGACCTCAAGCGCGGCCTCGCGCTGCCGCGCCGAGTCGCCATAGAGCAGGCCGGTGGCCACCCGGATCCGCAGCGCGCCGTCGTCCTCGCCGAACGCGCTGGCGGGCAGCACCCCGGTCCCGTAGCGCTCCAGCAGATGCCTGGTCAGGCCCTCGCCGGTGGTCACGCCGCGCTTGTCGCGCAGGTGATCGCGCCACGGCCGGAAATCCGGATAGACGTAGAAGGCCGCCTCCGGCGGCCGCACCAGCAGCCCGGCTGCGGCAAAGGCGGCGGCCACCGCGCGGGCAACAGCTGCGTGCAGGGACCGGCTCCGGGCAATCCGTTTCAGAATCTCCGGAGGCTCGGCGAACGCATAGGCTGCCGCCTGCTGAATGGGCGCGGCTGGCGCGGACCAGATCTCGCTGGCGACACCCAGCAGCCGGTCCCGCAGCGCACGGCTGCCGGGCGTGCCGTCCGGCAGCCGTGCCACCCCGATCCGCCAGCCGCCGACGGCCAGGCTCTTGCTGAGCGCGGTGGTCACGACCGTGCGGTGCGGCGCGACGGCAGCCGGGCTGAGCACCGGGGCGGCCGGATCGTGCACGAGGTCCCGGTAGATCTCGTCGGAGATGATTATCAGGTCGTGCCGCTCGGCGACCTCGCACAACGCGCGTACCGTATCCGGCCTGGCCAGGGTGCCGGTCGGATTGTCGGGCAAGGTGACGATCACCGAGCGAACCGGCCGGCCAGCCCGCGCCGCCGCGCCGGCGGCCCGGTCCAGCAGGCCCGGATCGCAGATGCCGCCCTCGCCGGGCCGCGCGGGCACGAAATGGGCGCGGTGGCTGGCCAGGCCTGCCTGCGCCGCATAGCTCACCCAGCTGGGCATCGGCACCGCGACGTCCGCGCCGATCGCCAACTGCAGCGCGAACACCAGCGGCTTGCTGCCGGGGCCGCAGACCACGGCATCCTGGCTGGTCGGCAGGCCGCGGCGGGCCCAGTAGCCGGCCGCTGCCGCGCGCAGCGCGGGCAGTCCCGCCACCGGCCCGTAGCCGTTGCACCCGGCCGCCGCCGACAGCTGGTCGCGGAGTTCCGGCAGCACCGGCAGCCCGGCCTCGCCGAAGGCGAGCGGCAGCACGGCCTGGCCGCGGCGGCGGCGCTCGGCGATGGCCTCGTTGGCGGCCAGGGTGGCCGAGATGGTGGCCGGAAAGGCGCCCGGGGCGGGGACGGCGCGGACCCGGGCGGCCCTGGCCGGCCTGGCCGGGGCGTGCTGCGCCGGGGGGGCGGCTCTGGCCGGGAGGGCCGCCGCCGGGGCGGGCCTGGCCGGGGCGGGCCTGGCCGGAGCGGGCCTGGCCGGGAGGGCCGCCGCCGGCGCGGTGCGGGACGGGGTGGTGCGAGACGGGGCCGTGCTCGCCGGGACGGCGGTGACCGGAGCGCCGGCGACTGAGAATGATGGGCCTGGTACGGGCGTGGCTATTACGGTCAGCGGCGTGGAATCCGCTGGCCTGGCATGCGGCATGCTGGCTCAGCTCCTGGGCTGTGGCGCGGGGAGGCGTGGATGTGCGGAAGAGCCGGCCGATGGTTTGCTTGCTCCTACCGGCGCGCTCACTAGCCTGTATGCCATCCAGGATTAGTACAAGAAGCTATTTCGCATGTAGAGCGTAAGCTAAACTTATGCTCGACTCGCACCGGCTGCGGTTGCTGAAGGAATTCGCCGAGCGCGGCACGATCGTGGCGACGGCGGCCGCCCTCGGCTACACGCCGTCCGCGGTCTCCCAGCAACTCGCCACGCTGGAGCGGGAGGCCGGGGTAACGCTGCTCGACCGGACCGCCCGGGCCGCTGAGCTCACCGACGCCGGGCGGCGGCTCGCCGGGCATGCCGAGCGAATCCTGGCCATGATCGAGGAAGCCGAGGCCGACCTGTCCGCGCGCGAGCCGGCCGGGCTGGTGACGATCGCTGCCTTCCCGACCGCTGCCGTCGCCTTCGCGCCGGCGCTGTCTCGCAGCGTGCGGGCCTACCCGGGACTCAAGCTGCTGCTCAGGCAGAGCCAGCACGGCGAGGGACTGCGCCGGGTCCGGACCGGCGAGGCCGACGTGGCGCTGGTCGACGACTGGTCCGGCCGGCTGGCCGCGGGCGGCGACCGGGCGCTGCGGTTCTACCTGCTGATTCATGATCCGCTTGTGCTGGTGGTGCCGCGCCGTCATCCGGCCGCGGACCAGTCCGTCCCGGTCGACCTGCGCTGGCTGCGCGACGAAGCCTGGCTCGCCGGTCCGGCCGGGGAGCCGTCCAGGCAGGCGGTGGACCGGCTGCTTGCCGGGGTCGGCGGCGCGGCGCCAGTGCCGTGGGAGTTCGAGGGGCTCGGCACCATCCTCAGCCTGGTGGCCAGGGGAATCGGGATCGCCGCGCTACCGCGGCTGGCGCTGGCCGCGGGGGAGCGCCGGGTCGCGGTCCGTGAGCTGCCTGGCGCCGGGCTCGACCGTGATGTCTACGCCGTGGCCAGGGCGTCCAGCGTGCGCAGGCCCTCGGTGGCGGCCATCCTGGCCGCCATCCACACGGCCGCGTCGCACCTGGCCGCGCACCGCCCGGCCTAGGAGCATGGCCGCGTAGACGTGGCTGCGCGCCGCCCGGCCTGAGCCGGGCGGCGCGCCTTGCGGCTGCGCCGAGTCCGGCGCCCCCCTCGGGTGCCGGCTGCGCCGTTCCCCCTGGCCCGGCCCGGCTTGGCCGTGCGCCTTCTCGCCGCCCGCCGCCCGCCTTACGGAATCGGCAGCGCGCTGCCGGTCAGGGCCTGGTAGGCGGCCGCGAGCTCAGCCTGGTCGACGCCCTGCTCGAACCCGTTGGTGCCCAGGTGCTCGGGCCAGATCGCGACCCAGGCCTCCTCGACGAGCGGCTGGCCCTGAACCACGCCATCCCAGAACGACTCGGCGAACTCAGTCTCCTTGGCCCAGGTAATGAACTTGATGTCCGACGAGTAGCCGCCACCGAGAATCGCGTGACCGCCCTCAACCGGGGAGCCGGCCACGTCCGACCACGGCTTGCCGTCGGCGAACTCCTGCTGGTTCGCCTGCAGCACGTTGATGCCCAGCCACAGCCCGCCGAAAATGGCCAGCGCGGCCTTCACCTCGTCCATCTGGGTGTGGTCGACCTTGGCGAATGCGATCACCTTCACGCCGTCCGGGCCGCCATTGGACTGCAGGTACTCCAGGCCGGTCTGGACGTCCATGCCCTGGTCGGCGTTGCTTCCCGGGCCGTTCGTGTCCGGGCTGCCGTTCGGGTCGAAGTCCGGGTTCTGCGTCTGGTAGAACTGCCAGACCTGGTCCTGGGTCGGGTAGTACTCGGTCGACAGGTGCGAGGTGACCAGTCGGCGCATGTTTGCCCAGGTGACAGCGTTGCAGTCGCCAACGGAGTCGTTGCCGAGCAGCTGCCAGCCGGAGAGATCAGCGAGATAATCCTCTTCGGCCGGGTGCGTCGGAACCCCGTCAGGACCCCTGCGGAGGAAGCTCCCGAGCCGCAGCGCGGGCGCGTTCTTTCGTGGCCGGCGGCCATACCTGTACGACATTCGCGTGTCCTTCCTTGCCTGGCAGAACGTCGGCCCCCGATCCCGGCACAACGCCGGGCGCTAGACCTTTGTAAAGATAGAGCGCTAACGCGCTGGCCTGATACGCGCCGCACGAAGATCTTCCCAGCCCCGCCGCCGCCCGCCCGCTGCGGCTTCCCATGATCACGGAGGATCCGGCTTGCCAGGACGTGCTGGATCCTCCGTGATCATGAATGACCACGCGGCTTAGCTGAGGTGCCGCCCGAGCAGGGTCAGGTCGGCGGGCGACAGCCGGTCGCTGGCGGTCTTGGCCTGGTGCCAGTACGGGTAGATCAGCGGCGGCTCGCTGGCCTTGTCCAGCCGGCCCCGTTCCTCCGCGGTCAGCGTCAGGCCGGCCGCGGCGAGGTTGTCCGCGAGCTGGCCGGCGGTCCTCGCGCCGATCACGAGAGACGTCACCGCGG
Organism: uncultured Actinomycetes bacterium; assembly: GCA_963786975.1. Classification (GTDB taxonomy): domain Bacteria; phylum Actinomycetota; class Actinomycetes; order Streptosporangiales; family Streptosporangiaceae; genus Palsa-506. Next base: position 643,311 of record CAWBBE010000005.1, read on the forward strand.
GCCGGCCGAGCAGGTAGGCGAGTGCCACCTGAGCCGCCCCGACGCCGCGCGATTCGCCGATGCTGACCAGGGCATCGATCGTCTCGTGCAGCGCTTCCTGGTCGCGGACCGGCGGCTCGTTCCAGTCGGTCAGCTGCCGCGATCCGGCCGGCGGCTGCCGGTCCCGGCGGTACTTGCCGGACAGCAGCCCGCCGGCCAGCGGGCTCCAGACGAGCACGCCGAGGCCCTGATCCACGGCCGCCGGAATCAGCTCGTACTCCGCCTCCCGGGCCTGCAGCGAGTAGTAGAATCTGCTGGCTGACGAACCGCGGCAGGCCGAGCCTGGCGGCGGTGCCGAGCGCCTTCATCAGCTGCCAGCCCGCGTAGTTGGACGCCCCCACGTAGCGGACCTTGCCGGAGCGGACCAGCAGATCCAGGGCCTCCAGGGTCTCCTCGACCGGGGTCAGCCCGTCCCACTCGTGCACCTGGTACAGGTCGATGTGATCGGTGCCCAGGCGGCGCAGGCTGGCCTCGCATCCGGAAATGACGTGATGCCGGGACAGGCCAGCATCGTTGGGCCCGGTGCCCATCGGCATGCGTACCTTGGTGGCGACCAGCACCTGGTCCCTACGGCCCTGCAGCGCCTTCCCCAGGATCTCCTCGGACAGGCCGTCGGAGTACACGTCGGCGGTGTCGAAGAGGTTGACCCCGGCGGCCAGGCACTGGTCCACCTGGCGTTGTGCCTCGTCCGCCCCGGTGGAACCGACGTCAGCGAAGTCACCGCGGCCGCCGAACGTCATGGTGCCCATGGTGAGGACGGAAACCCGGAGACCGGACTGGCCAAGGGCACGATATTCCATGATTCGAACCTTATCGATCAGCCTGACGAGCACCGGGCCAATCGGCCGGATCGGTGACCTCACGCCGGCCGGCTGGCCGGCGTTTACATGATGTGACAGTGAAACCCTTTGAGCAGATCATCGACGAGCACGGGCCAGCGGTCCTGCGGGTGTGCCGGGCAATGCTGAATCCGGTCGACGCGGACGACGCGTGGTCCGAGACGTTCTTGTCGGCCCTGCGCGCGTATCCGCAGCTCAGGCCCAACAGCAACATCAGGGCCTGGCTGGTGACGATCGCGCACCGCAAGGCGGTAGACCGTCATCGCGCGATCGCTCGCGGGCCGGTCCCGGCTGCGGTGGTGCCCGAGCGTCCGGCGAGCTACGGCAATCCCGTTGAGCCCGACGACGCGCTGCGGGAGGCGCTGCGGGCGCTGCCGCCCAAGCAGCGCGGCGCGGTGGCCTACCACTACCTCGCCGACCTCCCCTACCAGCAGGTCGGCGAGCTCCTGGGCACCAGCGAGGCCGCCGCGCGGCGCAGCGCGGCCGACGGCATCGCCGCCCTCCGCAGCACCTATCAGCCCGGCCAGCCCGGCCAGCCCGGCCAGGACGGCCAGCCCGGCCGGGACGGCCGCCCCAGCCGCCCCGGCCAGCCCCGCCAGGACGGCCAGCCGGGCCGGCCCGGCCAAGCCCACCACCCCGACCAGCAGGAGACAGCACGATGATGACCACCATCCAGCCCGACGCCAGCTTCCTCGCCCCGCTGGCTACCGCGGACGACCGCGGCTTGCAGGCACTCCGGGCCCGGCTGGCCGAGGAGGCAGCGCGCGACGGCATCCTCGACGTGGCCTACCGCACCATCGACACGCCGGTCGGCGAGCTGCTGCTCGCCGCGACCGAGCGCGGCCTGGTCCGGGTCGCTTACCCGGCGCAGGACCACGATGCCGTGCTGTCCGCGCTGGCCAGCCAGGTCAGCCCGCGCGTACTGCACGCGCCGGCCCGGCTGGATCCGGTAGCGCGCCAGCTCGACGAGTATTTCGCCGGCACCCGGCAGGCCTTCGGGGTGCACCTCGACCTGCAGCTCGCGCACGGGTTTCGCCGGGTCGTCCTTGAGCACCTGACGCAGATCGGCTACGGCAGCACCGCCAGCTACGGCGCGGTGGCAGCCGCCTCGGGCAGTCCCGCGGCGGTCCGCGCGGTCGGTACGGCCTGTGCCCGGAACCCGCTTCCGGTCGTCATACCGTGCCACCGGGTGGTGCGCGGCGATGGCTCCATCGGCCAGTACGCGGGCGGCGCCGAGGCGAAGCGGGCGCTACTGGAACTGGAGGCAGCGGCATGATCACCGAGATCAACACCGCGGTCGCGCCGTCCGCGCGAGTGGACGCGCTCGACTGGGAGCGGCTGGACCGCGACCTGAATGAGCTCGGCTGCGCGCTGACCACGCCGGTGCTCTCGCCCGCCGAATGCGCCGGGATAGCCGCGTTGTATACCGACGACAGCCTGTTCAGGTCGACGATCGAGATGGCGCCGCGCCGGTTCGGCAGCGGCCAGTACCGGTACTTCGCTGACCCGGTGCCGGCCGCGATCAGCGCGCTGCGGGCCGGATTCTGGCCGCATCTGCTGCCCGTCGCCCGGGACTGGGCGGTCAAGCTTGGCCGTCCGGCGCCGTGGCCGGATGACTTCTCCGGCTGGCTCGGCCAGTGCCATGCGGCCGGCCAGCGGCGCCCGACCCCGCTGCTGCTCAGCTACGGGCCAGGCGACTGGAACGCGCTGCACCAGGACCTCTACGGCGAGCTGTATTTCCCGCTGCAGGTCGTGATCGGCCTGGACGCGCCGGAAACCGATCACACCGGCGGCGAGTTCCTGCTGGTAGAGCAGCGGCCGCGGGCCCAGTCGCGGGGCACGGCGATCACCCTGGGCCAGGGTCAGGCGCTGATCTTCACGACCAGCGTGCGGCCGGTGCCGTCACAGCGAGGCTACTCGGCGGCACCGGTCCGGCACGGCGTCAGCGTGGTCCGCTCCGGCCGCCGCCGGACCCTCGGCCTGGTCCTGCACGACGCCAACTGAAAAGCCAGCCCGGGCGGTGCCGGCTCGGGCCGGCGCCGTCCAGTGGCTGGCTTGATCTCAGTGCTGACCTGCCCGGGTGGCGGACTCGGTTTGGGCCTGCTGCCCTCCGGGGGTGCAGGTCGCCGCGGCGTTAGCCGCGCGGAGCCTGCGGTCCGTCCTTGGCCGGGCGGTACCGGCGCGGGATCATCCGGCCGATGGCGAGGCCTGCCGCCAGCAGCGTGAACATCGCGAGCAGCAGCCAGACGAGGTTCATCCCGGTCGGCTGGGCTGCCCGTCCCTGCGTCCGCGGAGGGTGCCACCGATCCCGCCGAAGATCTTGCTGCCGTCCCCGGCCAGCCAGGACGATGCGACGGCGGTGAAGTCAGCGTCCAGGTAGCTGTCCGCGTCCATCACCAGGATCCGGTCCTGATCGCTAGCCTGCGGCAGGATCGAGTTGAGCACCTGGTTGAGCGCGCCGGCCTTCTTGTGCTTGTTGCCCTGCGTCTCGACGACCGTGACGCCGAGCGCCCGGGCCAGCGGCACGGTCCGGTCGGTGCAGTTGTCGGCGATCACGATGATCTTGTCGGCCGGCCTCGTCTGGCTGCGGACCGAGGCGACGACGGCCGCGACCTGGTCCTCCTCGTTGTGCGCGGGAATGAGGACCGTCAGGGTGCCGGCGGGTGCCGGATCAGCCTGGCGGGCCGGTGCCGTGATCGTCGCTGTGCTGGTCATGCACCCAAGATGGCCGGGCTACGTGGCCAGAATGGTTCGCTATCGGTAGCTAAATGGGTGCAGGCGTTATCAGGCGAATTCTTCGAGCATGTCTACGATGGGATAATAAGTTACTTATAGGGTTATTGTGAGTCACGCGCCGCGGCACGGGCGCATCGCGGCCCGGCCCGGCTGGCCTGCCCCGGTTCGGACGGCCGGGCAGGTCAGGCGTCGCGCTCTAGCGGGCAGGTCATGCACCGCGGGCCGCCCCGGCCCCGGCCGAGCTCGCTGCCGCGGATGGTGATGACGTCGATGCCGTGCTCGCGCAGGTACGTGTTGGTGGTGACGTTCCGCTCGTAGGCGACCACCACCCCCGGCTCGACCGCGAGCACGTTGCAGCCGTCGTCCCACTGCTCCCGCTGCGCCGAATGCACGTCCTGGGTTGCGGTCAGCACGGTGATGCTGGCCCGGCCGAGCGCCGCGGCGATGGCCATGTGCATGTCCTCCGGGGGGTGGTCGGTCACCTTGAGCTCCCGTGGCCCGCTGCCCGGCTCGATGGTGTAGGACGGCAGCATGCCCATCCCGGCGTATTTGATGAACACCCCGTAATCAGCCATCGTCAGCACCGTGTCCAGGTGCATGAACGCGCGCCGCTTCGGCATGTCGACCGCCACCAGGCAGGCCGCGGCGCCGGCCGAGAACAGCCGGTGCGCGAGCAACTCGATGGCCTGCGGCGTGGTCCGCTCGCTCATCCCGACGAGCACCGCGCCATTGCCGAGGACCAGCACGTCACCGCCCTCGATCGAGGCGGGCGCGCCGTCAGCGCCGTGATACCAGAATTCGAACCCGCCGGGCGCGAACATCGGATGCCACTGGTACATCGCCTCGTCGCTGACCGTCTCCCGCATCCGGGCCCGCCGGCGCATGGTGTTGACGGACACGCCGCCGTAAATCCAGCAGGACGTGTCGCGCTGGTAGAGCAGGTTCGGCAGCGGGGCCAGCACGAACCCGTCCGGATCCAGCGAGTGGAACGCGATGCTCTTCGGCTCCGGGATCATCTCCAGGATTTCGCGCTTGGTGATGCCGCCGATCAGGAACGTGGTGAGGCTGGCCGCGTCCAGCCCTTCCATCGCGCCGCGCAGCGAATCGACCGCGAGCGGCCCGTGCCACCGCGGGTCGAACACCTGCTCAAGCACGTACTGCCGGGCCGCCGGGACCTGCATGGTCTCGGTGAGCAGCTCGGCATAGTAGTGCACCCGGACGTCCCGGGCCCGCAGCGCGGCGGCGAACGCGTCGTGCTCGGCCTGCGCCTCGGCCACCCACAGCAGGTCGTCGAAGAGCAGGTCGGCGGCGTTGTCCGGGGTGAGCCGCTTCAGCTCAAGGTCCGGGCGGTGCAAGATGACCTGCCGCAGGCGGCCGACCTCGGAGCCGACATGGAACATGTGCACTCCCCGTTCGCGCGTTGATGCCTGCCGTCAGTTATTTCATGCTGGCCGCTAAGCTGCCGCGGTGGACCTAGATCTTGCCCGGGACGCCGGGCAGCTGACCGCGAGCCTGGTCGACATCGAGTCGGTGAGCGGCGCGGAGAAACCGCTCGCTGACGCGATCGAGGCGGCCCTGCGCGGGCTGCCGCACCTGACCGTGCACCGGGATGGGAACGCGCTGGTCGCGCGGACCGGTCTCGGCCGGCCGCAGCGCGTGATCCTGGCTGGCCATATCGACACTGTTCCGGTCGCAGCCAACCTGCCTTCACATTTGAAACGAGGCCTGCTGTACGGCTGTGGCACGGCCGACATGAAGTCGGGGGTGGCGGTCCAGCTCCGGCTGGCGGCGTCGGTGCCTGCGCCGTCACGCGATGTCAGTTACGTGTTTTACGACTGCGAGGAGGTCGAGGCCGAGCGCAACGGCATGCTGCGGCTGAGCCGCCAGCGGCCCGAGTTGCTGGCCGGTGACTTCGCCGTGCTGCTGGAGCCGACCGGATGCGTGGTCGAGGGCGGCTGCCAGGGCACGCTGCGGGCCGAGATCCGGGCGGCCGGGAAGCGCGCGCACAGCGCCCGGTCGTGGCAGGGCCGCAACGCCATCCACGCGGCCGCTGACATCCTGGGCGTGCTGCGCGGCTATCCGGCTCGCCAGCCGGCCGTGGACGGGCTGACCTACCACGAGGGGCTCAACGCGGTCGGCGTGCGCGGCGGGGTGGCCCCTAACGTGATCCCGGATGAGTGCGTGGTCACGGTGAACTACCGGTTCGCGCCGGACCGCTCGCCCGCGCAGGCCGAGGCGCATGTGCGCGAGGTGTTCGACGGCTGGGACGTTACCGTCACCGACGTGGCCGGCGGCGCCAGGCCGGGCCTGGGCCAGCCGGCCGCGGCCGCGTTCGTCCGGGCCGTCGGCGGTACCCCCCGGGCTAAGCTGGGCTGGACGGACGTGGCGAGGTTCGACGCGCTTGGCGTCCCGGCGGTTAACTACGGGCCGGGCAATCCGGAAGTCGCGCACAGCGCGGCCGAGCATGTCGCGGTCAGCGAGATCCTCGAGGCCGAGGCCCGGATGCGGGCCTGGCTCACCACCTGACGCAGCCGGGCGGCACCGGGGCAGCCGGCTGTTCCCGCGGGTCCGGCTGTCCCTGGCCTGGCCGGGCCCGGGGGCGGCCAGGCCCGGGGCGGCGGCCGGGCCGCCAGCCCGGGCCGGGATGATCTGCCTGCTCGCTCCGGCTGCTCGCCGTTACTCCGGCGGGTGGGCGGTGAGCGTCGTGCTGGCCGTGTGCTTGCGGCCGGTCGGATCCACCCAGACGATCCTGACCTGCTGGCCGGGACGGTACTGCTGCATGACGGCGGTCAGCGAGTCGGGCGAGGTCACCGCGTGCCCGTCCACCGAGATGATGACGTCGCCGCTGGCCAGCCCGCTGGTCGCCGACGGCGTGTTGCACAGCACGCCATCGATCAGCGCGCCGGCCTTCACCGGCGCGATCTTGGCCGGGATGCCCATGTTCTGGTCGGTGGGCAGGCAGCCCTGCCTGCCGCCGGTCCCCGGGCCGAGCCCGTTGCCCTGCGCCAGCTGCAGCGTGCGCTGCCGCTGCGGGCTGCTCGCGGCGGCCGCGTTCTGCCCGGGCACCAGGACGCCGAGGAACCCGCTGAGCCCGAGCTTGATGTTCTGGCCGCCCTGCCCGGACGAGATCTGATGGGCGACCGCGATTGCCTTGTTGGCCGGGATCGCGAACCCGACGTTCTGCCCGCCGCCGAAGGTACCAGTGGCGGCGGCCGTGTTCATGCCGATCACCTGGCCGCTGACGTTCGCCAGCGGGCCGCCCGAGTCGCCGGGCACGATCCGCGCGTTGGTCTGCAGCATGCCATGCAGTGTCTCCCGGCCGCTGCTGCTGCCTTCGTCGCTGGCGGTGATGGTCTGGTTGACCCCGGTGATCGAGCCGGCGACGGCAGGCGCGCCGCCCTGGCCGTCGGCGTTGCCGAGCGCGACGACCGTGTTGCCGAACTTCGCCGTGGATGAGTCGCCGAGCGGGACCGTCCGCAGGCCGGACGCGCCGGTCAGCTTGATCACGGCGATATCGTCGGCCTTGTCGTAGCCCACCACGGTGGCGGTGAAGTGCCGGCCGGTGCCGACCACCGTGGCGGTCAGCCCGGTGCTGCCGTCGATCACGTGGTTGTTGGTCAGCACCAGCCCGGCCGGGCTGATGACCATCCCGGTCGCCTCGGCGGTCCCGCCGGAGTACTTGAGATGGCTGGTGATGTCCACCAGGCCCGGCTCGACCTTCTTGATGATGGCCTGCTCGGTCGAGCTGCTCAGGCCGGTGCCGCCCGAGCCGGAGCCGGCCCCGGAACCGCCCTGCAGCCCGCGCGGCTGGAACGGCTGGCTGGCGGCCGGATCGCTGGACTTGCCGTTGTTCACGGCCAGTACCGTCCCGGCGCCCACGCCGGCCGCGAGCGCGGCCACCACTACGTAGGTCACCAGGGTCCGGCCCCGGCCCCGCCGCGGGCCGTCCGGTCCCTGCTGGATGTAATCAGGGGGCGGCGGAGCGCCGTAACTGCCGTAGCCGCCTGCCGCGCCGTAACCCCCGGGCTGCCCGTAACCCCCGGGCTGCCCGTAACCCCCGGGCTGCCCGTAACCCCCCGGCTGCCCGTAACCCCCCGGCTGGCCATATCCGCCGGCTTGGCCTTGGCCGCCGGCCTGGCCGTAGCCGCCGGCCTGGCCGTAGCCGCCGGCCTGTCCTTGGCTTCCGGGCTGTCCGTATCCGCCGGGCTGTCCGTATCCGCCGGGCTGTCCGTACTCGCCGGGCTGGCCCTGGCCGCCGGAATGCCCGTATCCGCCGGGCTGGCCATAACTGCCAGCCGGCCCGAACGCCGCTGGCTGTGCGTATCCGCCGGCCTGAGCCTGGCCGCCGGGCGGTGCGTAGCCGCCGGCCTGGCCCTGGCCGCCGGGCGGTGCGTAGCCGCCGGGCGGCCCGTATGCCGCCGGCAGCGGGTAAGTGACCGGCCCGGCCGGCTCCCGGGGCCCGCCGTCCGCTGCGGCCGGTGCAGCGCCATCGCCGGCCGGCCCGCCCGGGTCGGCGGCGGCCAGGCCAGGCCCGTGCGTGGCCGGCTGATCAGTGGCTGGCTGATCTGTGGCTGGCTGATCTGTGGCTGGCTGATCTGTGGCTGGCTGCGCTGCGTCCTGCGGGACTGCCGTGTCCGAGATGTACTGAACCGGATCCTGCGCGGGCCCGGCCGCCTCTTGCGCCTGCTGCGCGCTCTGCGCATGCTGCGCGCCGTCGCCCGCTAGCGGTGACCAAGCGCCGGCCTGCTCCGGCGGCTGATTACCGCTTCCGCTCTGGTCTTCCTGCATCTCCACCACCTCTGGCCCGGTCCCAGCGTACTTTCCATCTGGCGTCGAACACCGCCCGGCCTGCGCGCACTGCTGCTGCCTTGCCCATGTCAAGTCAAGTAAGCATCAGTGGCCTGGACGTTAGCTGAAGGCTCCCTGTGGATTCTCTAGGCTGCCCGCCCGGGTCTCGGTTAGCTGAATTCTTGGTGGCAGACTGGCACTCGGCGAAGAAGCGATATATCTTGACTGCAGTGCCTTTCCGCGACCCAGGGAGTGACGATGTCGGCACCAACGCGCAAGGGTGAGCCGGGCCTATCCCGCCGCGATGAGATGGCGGTCTCCGGCGCAGCGATGTCCGAGGCCCCGTGGACCGCGGCCGGCGCAGCTGGCGCGGTCGTGGCCGGCGGAGACCTGGTCCTGCACCTGATGTCCGGTCACCTCGGCCTGGCCGGCTCGCTGTCGGCCGGAGCCGTGGCCTTCACTGCCGTGGCCGCCGGCGGGGCCGTGCTGAGCTCCCGGTCGGGGCGCGCGATGCGCTGGGCCCGGCAGAATCCGTGGCGTTTCGCCGTGCTGCCGGGCATCGCCTGCGCGATGGTCGTGTTCGTGCTGTCCGTGGTGCTGGGCAGCAGCGGCATGATCGGCGGCACCTTTACCGCGCTCTGGCATGGCGCGGCCGCCTACGGCCTGACCGGCGTGGCGGCCTCGGTCGCCGGAAGCCGCAAGCGAAGGGCCTGATCGCCGTCTCGTCCCGGCAGCTGCCTCCGCCGGCCCGGAGGCAGCTGCCGCTTTCTCCGCTGGCCCGGCCCCGGCCCCCGGGCCGGGTTACGCAGTCGCCCATTCGGTGATGAAGTGATAGTCGCCGAGCTGACAGTCCAGCCGCAATGGACCGGTACCGGGCGCCGGCAGGGCGAAGCAGCCGACCTCGTCCGCCTCCGTCGTTGCCTGCGGCCCGTCGGCGGTTACCAGCGTGACCTGGCCCTGCTGCGGTGGTATCAGCTGGCCGACTATCCCGGCTTCGTCGATCTCGATCTGCACGGTCATCCGCTCGCCGTGGAAGACCAGCGCCTGCGTTCCGCCGGTGCCGTCGCCGCTGACCTGCGCGCCAGCGCCTGCGCGCAAACTGAGGCCGGCCTCCAGGCCATAATCGGCCGCCAGCGTGAGGAGCTCGATCTCGGCATCGGTGGTCCGCCAGCTGTATGCCTCCCGGGCGGCCCGGATGACGTCATCGTCAACCAGCTCCTCCTGCAGCGCCTCGCGCAGTTCAGCCAGCAATTCGTTGTCGTCAGTCCACCTCGGCGAGCTCACGCTGGTCATCTCCCTTCCCCCGGCCGGTACGGGGTCCAGCCGTCAGGTAGGCCCGCATTGCGGCGGATTCGCGCAACCGGGTGAGGCAGCGCTGGAGGGTTGGGCCGATGCTCCCGATCGGCATCCCCAGCAGCTCGCTGATCTCGTGATAGGGCATCGGCGGGTCGGCCGCGCGGAGCCGCAGCAGCGACTGGTCCCTGGCGGGCAGCTCGGCCATGCCGTCGCGCAGCACCTGGTGCAGCTCGGCGCGCAGCAGCCCGGCATCGGGCTCGGCCGCCGGGCACTGCTGCATGGCGTTATCTTCCTGCGGATCCACCGGCAGCACCCGCCGAGCCAGCCGGGTGTAGTGACGGCATTCACGCTGCGTAGTCGTCATCAGCCAGCCCGGCAGCGCATCCGGCTCGCGCAGATTCGCCAGATGCTCGACCAGCCGCAGCCAGACGGTCTGGCTGACGTCCTGCGCGTCCGCGCCGGAGAGCCGGTAACTCCGGGCCACGGCCATCACGAGCGGAGCGTACCGGTGCACGAGCTCACCCCACGCCTCGTCGCTGCCATCCGCGCTGGCCTGCACTAACCGGCTGACATCGGAAGATTCCGCCATGTGCACCATCTTCCTACCCAACGGCATATCCGGCATGACGTAAAGCCGGGCTTTTCCGTCTTCCGGGACAGAGCGCGGCCGGGCGGCTGTGATACAAGAGCAGGCAGGCTGGCATTTTCAGACGCCCGGTAGTATCTTCAGCGCCTGGCCGAAATCCGGAATCGGGCGGCCGGCCCGGAGCAGCCTGCGCAGCGTGACGCCGAGCGGTTCACCGGCGTTGTGCAGCCGGGCGAGTGCGCCGGTGAGCTGGGGCGCGGCGAAGGACGTGCCGTTCCATACCGCCCACGCGTCCGGGCCGAACTCGTGTGGAACCTGGTCGGCCAGGTTCGTTTCCCTGCCTTCGACGTAGGTCGAGTGCAGGCCCTGCCCGATCGTCGAGCAGGTCACCCAGAAACCGCGGCTGGACCAGTGGGCTGGCTGCATATCTGATGCCAGCGCCGCGACGGAGACTACCCGCCGGAACGCGGCCGGCCAGCAAGGCGTCGTGTCCGCGTAGTTCCCCGCCGCCGCGACGATCAGGATGTTACGGCCCTGTTCGCGTTCCAGTTCCCCGATGACGTCCAGCGCGGCGTGGATGGCGATCGGCGGGACGTTGTCCTGGGTCTGGCAGCCGAGCGAGAGGTTGATGATCTGAGCGCCGTCCTTGACCGCCTGGATCATCTCGCAGGCTACCCGCACTTCCGGGGCGATGCCGTCGCTGTCCATGGCGCGGTAGACCTTGATCTCCGCGTCCGGCGCGATCTGCTGGATGATCCCGGCGACGAAGGTCCCGTGCCCGGCGTCGAAGTCGAGGTCTCCGTCGCCGGCCGGCAGCGGCAGGCTATCCAGCGGGTCGATATTGCCATCGCGCGGGATGTCGCGAAGCCAGCCGTCTGTGCGCCGCTCGGCGGCGATGCCGGTGTCAATGATCGCTACCTTGGCCGGCGTCCCCGGTCCGGAAGCACGCTGGTACGAACCGGGTGATGGGGTCGGCAGCGGCCCGCCGATCGCCTTGCCGATCGGGCCCGTCGGGGTGATGTTGCTGACGGCCGCGGTGAATCCCCTCCGCCGCAGCACCCTGGCCACATTGGACAGCTCCTGCGGGCCCAGCTCCTGCTGTGGATCCGTTTCCGCGCGGGTCAGCCGGAGCACCCGGCCCCGGAGTTCGGCGCAGTCCACCTCGCTCGCCTGCATGCCCAGCCTGTCCAGGTAGTCCTTAGCGGCCCTGGCTCGGCCCCGCTCGGCCCGCCCCTCATAAGACTCGACTGTGATCAGCAGTTCCCCGCGCACCAAGAGGCTGTCAAATCCGACCGCGACCGGCAGGAAATCGAATTGGGTGACATTCTCGCCAGGGCCGCTGGCGGCTTCCGGCCCGGGCTGCTGCGATCCGGCCGGCCGCGATCCCGCCCGCCTGGGATCCCGCCGCCGCTGTAGCATCCTGAGCCGCTCGTGCCGGACCGACGGATCGTGGCGACGCTGCGCCAGTTCGCTTGCCTGGCGGTGCACGCCGGCCGCAATGTCGCCCCACGGCTCACCATCGGGACGGCCCGCGAAGTCCCCCTCGAACGGATTACCTGTGTTTTGCTCGTCAAATGGCACAGACTTCACCGATCCTTTTGCTATGACGTTAGCCGTGCGCGGACATGGCCTGCCCGGTCCGGTTTGTGGCGGGACCGCCTGTTGACTGGGACAGAGCCCTCAGGCGACCTTTTGATACGTGCGCGGCGGGCGCACGATGATGTCGCCGCCGACCCCGAGAAATTCCGCCCGATCGCCGCAGCGCTCGTTGCCGAGGCCAGGCGGGCACGCCAGCCCGAGGCGCTGGCACTGGCGCTGCGGGCGCTGGCCTGGGCCGAGCGCTTTCGGTTCGATGACCGCGCGGCCATCCGGCTGCTTGATGAAGCCTGCCGGATCGCGCGGCGGCACCATCTCGACGACACCCTCGGCGAGCTGCTGATGAGCCATGCCGCGGTCAGCCTGGAACTCGGCCGGATATCGGCGGCCCGCCGCGACCTGTACAGCGCCGCTGCCCTCGTCAGCCGGACGCGCAGCACAGCGCTCGACTTCCACCAGGCCGTGCTGCTGCACAACATCGGCGAGCTAGCCGAGGCCCAGGCCATCTACCACCGCGTACTCTCCGATCCCCAGGCTGACCCGCGGCACACGGTGCTGAGCGCGAACAACCTGGCGCTGATTGAATCCCAGCAAGGCCGCTACGCGCAGGCGCTGCGCCGCCTGGACGAGGCGCTGCCCGCGGCCGTGGAGATTGGCCCGGCGCTTGTCGCACTGGTGGCGCAGAGTCGCGCGTGGGTAACGGTACAGTCCGGGCGGTTTGCGGAGAGCCTCGGCCTCTTCGATGATGCAGCGCAGGCGTACCGGGCGGCCGGCCTGCCGCTCGGCGAGCATTACATCGAGTACGCGGATGCCCTGATCGAGTTGCGGCTGCTGCCGGAGGCTGTCAGCGCCGCCCGTCGCGCTGTCGAGGAGTTCTCCGTAGCCGGGGTCGCTCTGATGGCGGCCGAAGCCCAGCTGCGCGTGGCCAGGCTCGCGATGCTGGCAGGCGACTCAGCCGAGGCTATTTCAGCCGCCCTGACGGCTGCGGACACCTTCCGTCGGCAGACCCGGCCGTCCTGGCGGGCCCGCGCGCTCCTGGTCGCGGCGGAGGCACGGCTGACGTCGGGTACCGCCGCCCTGCCCGACCTTTCCATGGCCCGTGACGCGGCCAAGGCGCTTGCGGCGCTGGACGCGACGTCGGCCGCAGTGGAGGGCTTCCTGGTGACCGGCCGTCTGGCCGCCGCACTCGGCCAGCGCGGCCAGGCGATCGCCGCGCTGACCCGGGCAGGCGCGCTGGCTCGCGGAACTCCGGTCCTGGTCAGGCTCCGTGGCCGGGTCGCCTCGGCGCTCGCGGCCAGCCTCCGGCACGACGACCGGGCGGCGCTGGCGCAGTGCCGCCGCGGTCTCAGCGACCTCGCCCGCCATCGCCGCAGCCTGCCGTCGGTGGAACTGCGGGCGCTTGCCTCCGGGCACGGCGCCGAGCTCGGTCATCTCGGCCTGGACGTCGTGGTCCGGACCGGCTCGCCCGCGCGCGTGCTGCACTGGATGGAGCGCAGCCGGGCGGCCGCCCTGCTGGCCGTCGAGCCGCCGGAGTTCGACGAGATCAAGGCGGATCTGACCGCGCTCCGCGCGGTCCACGCCGAGCTCCGGGAGGACGGCGCGCTGGATGCCCGCCCGGACGGCCCGGCCAACGCGCGCACCCAGCAGATCGCCTCCGAGCAGGCGGCCATCGAGAACCGGATCCGGCAGGCCACCTGGCGGGCCAGGTCGCTGGCCGGCGAGCCGGACGGCCTGGTGACCGTGGGCGCCCTCCGCGACCTGCTGGCCGGCCGGGTACTCGTCGGCTACGGGCTGGTCGGCGGGGACCTGGTCGCGGTGGTGATCGGGCCGCGCGGCAGCAGGATCGCCGCGCTGGGCCGGATCGGGCCGGTCCAGGAGCAGCTGCGCGCGTTCCTGTTCGCGCTCCGCCGGCTGGCCCGGTCCCAGTCGCCGGCCGATCTTGCCGCCGCCCGGGCCAGCGCTGACCTGCGGGTTCAGCCGGCTGGCCGGGCTCCTGCTCGGCCCGCTGCAGCTGGCCGCCGATACCGAGCTTGTCATTGTCCCGGTGCCGGACCTGCATGGCGTTCCCTGGCCGGCCCTGCACCCCGGGCCGGTAGGCCTGGCGCCGTCAGCCACCTTCTGGGCCCGCTGCGCGGTGGCGGCACAGGTCCGGGCCGGCTCGGCCGGCGAAGCTGTGGCCGGCGCCGAGGCGAAGGCAGCCCAGGGAGTCGCGCTGGTGGCCGGCCCGGATCTGCCGGGTGCGGTCGCCGAGGTCGAGTCGCTGGCGGCCATCCACCCCTCGGCGGTGCGCCTGATGCCGCCGGACAGCACCGCGGACCGGGTCGCCGACGCGCTGGCCGGCGCCGGACTGGCCCACCTCGCCTGCCACGGGACGCTGCGGGTGGACAACCCGATGTTCTCCTCGCTGCTGCTCAGCGACGGCCCGCTGACCGTGCAGGAGATCTACGCCCGGGGCCTCGCGCCGCACCGGCTGATCCTCGCGGCCTGCGAGTCAGGTGCCCAGGTCAGCTATGCCGGGGACGAGGTGCTCGGCTTCGTCAGCGCGCTGCTGGCCCGCGGTACCGCGGGGGTGCTGGCCAGCACCGCGGTCGTGCCTGACGTCGAGGCGGCCGGGCTGATGACCGCCGTGCACCGGCAGCTGGCCGGTGGCGCCACCCTCGCCACCGCGCTGCACGCGGCCCGGGAAAAGCAGCACACCGAGGATCCAGGCAGCTACGTCAACTGGTGTACCTTCTGCGCGCACGGGGCCGCCTGACGCGGCCAGGCCAGGCGAAATGATCAGCTGAGACGGATTTGCCCCGCACGGACAGCAGAAGGAGAGGTGGCGATCGGGCTCGTCATGCCGCAGGTTGCGGTCGAGATTTGCCGGCAGCGGCTGGCCCCGGCCCATTTCATCAGGGCAGTTACGCTCGCCGAGGTGTTCCCGCCGGATGGCGCCGTGGCGGCCGGATTCCTTGACCGGGTAGTCCCGGCCGCCGAGCTGCCGGAGGCCGCCGCAACCATGGCGGCCGGCCTGGCCAAGCTCGACATCAGCGCCCACGCGGCAACCAAGCAGCGCGCCAGGGAGCAGCTGCTGGCGATGATCCGGTCCGCCATCGAGGCTGATGACGTCGCCATCCTGGCCTCGGCCTGAGCACCGCCCGTGCCCGGGCTACGCTGACGCTCGTGGGCGAGGATGCTGCCGCGGCTACCGGGCCGGCAGGCCGTTATCAGGATCTGGTCGATGAGCTGCTCGGCACCGGCGGAGTCACCCCGCCAGGCGGCGGCGGCTTCGGCCGGACCGCGCTCCGGTTCCAGGGCAAGATCTTCGTGATGCTGGTCCGCGGCCGGCTGGTGCTCAAGCTGCCCGGGGAGCGAGTCGATGCGCTCGTCGAGGCGGGCGATGGCGTCCGCTTCGACGCGAATAAGGGCACGCCGATGAAGGAGTGGCTCAGCCTCGACCCGGAATCGGGCCGGGCCTGGCTGCCGCTGGCCCGCGAGGCCCTGGAGTTCGCCCGCCGCGCCCGCCGCTGACAGCGTGCAGCGGCGCCGCCGTTAGCGCAGGCCGTGCTCGGCCAGCGGGCCGACCCGCAGCCCCCGCCGCTCGCACTCGTCCAGCAGCATCGGCAGCGCGCCCAGCGCGGCCTGCGCCGAGCCGGGCGGCGACGTGCAGTCGGAATCGTGCAGCAGCACGGTACTGCCGCCGCCCAGGTCACGGGTCAGCGTCGCGTAGACCGACGCCGGCGTCGCCCCGCGCGACCATTCCCGGCCCCAGCTGGTCCACAGCACCGGGGTCAGGCCAAGCTGCCGCGCGGCCAGCAGCGCGGTGCCGGACAGCACCCCGTGCGGCGGGCGGTAGAGCCGCGGTACCGTGCCGGTCGCGGCGGCTATCGCGTCCGTCGCGCGCGCGATGTCGTCGCGCGTTGCCCGCGGCCCGCGCAGGGTCAGGTAGCGGTGCTCCCAGCCGTGCACGCCGATCTCATGGCCGGCCAGCGCGATCTCGGCAGCCAGCTGCGGCGCCCGCGCGGCCATGGACCCGAGCAGGAAGAACGTCGCCCGCACCGGCCGGCCGCCGAGCAGCTCAAGGAAGCTGGGCGTGACGTCCGGATCAGGGCCGTCGTCAAACGTCAGCGCCACGTGGTCGGCCGCGCCGCGGCCGGCCAGCCGGGGGAACATCGCCTTCCGGACCGGCCCGACCGCCGTGATGCCGGGTCCGCCGTGCGCCACCGCCAGGCCCGCGGCCAGCCAGGCCGCCGCGCGGAAGGCGGGCCGGGCCGGCGATCCGTTCCGGCCGGCCGGGTCAGCCATCATCATCCGCCCATCGCTAGTCTTGCCGGATGGCCAGGCCGCGACCGGGCGGCCGGGCACCGTAACCTGCCCGGCACCGGGCGCGCCGCTGCGCCCGGTACGCGCAAAACCGCGAGACGCGGCCGGCTGTTCCTGGGATCATGTCATGCCCGGGACCGCGCCGACCGGGTCAGGGCCACGAGACAGGCGTATCGGACCAGGGTCGACAGCAAGGGGTGCCGGTTTGGGAGTGCAAGCAGCACGGATCGTCTTTCCGCCGGATGACCGGGCCGAGATAGCCGAGGCCATCACCGGCATCCTGACTACCGGTGCCCTGACCCTCGGGCCGTACACGAAGCAGTTCGAGGCTGCCTTCGCCGCGGCGCATGACGCGGCGCATGCGGTCGCGATCGCCAGCGGCACCGCCGCGCTGGAGATCTCGCTGCGCGCCGTCGGGGTCAACGGCCGGGACGTGATCGTCCCGGCCAACACGTTCTACGCGACGGCCGCCGCCATCCTGCGGGCGGGCGGCCGCCCGGTGTTCGCCGACATCGACGCCGCGACCTTCGCGCTCAGCCCGGACACCATCAGCGCCGCGCTCACCCCGCAGACCGCTGCCGTCGTGCTCGTGCACATCGCCGGGCTGGTCACGCCGCAGGCCGGCGAGATCAAGTCGCTCTGCGAGCGGCGCGGCATCAGCCTCGTCGAGGACGCCGCGCACGCGCACGGCGCCACCTGTGACGGCAGGTTCGCCGGATCATTCGGCGCCGCGGCCGCGTTTTCCTTCTACCCGACCAAGGTGGTGACGAGCGGCGAGGGCGGGATGGTCGTCACCGCGTCCGGCGACCTGGCCGGCGAGGCCAGGATCTACCGCGACCAGGGCAAGGGCGCGTTCTCGGCGAACCATCACGTGCGGCTCGGCTATGCCTGGCGGCTCAGCGAGGCCAACGCCGTGACCGGCCTGGTGCACCTGCGCCGGATGGCCGAGTTCATCAGCCGCCGCCGTGAGGTCGCGGCCCGCTATGACAAGGCGCTGGCCGGCCTGGACGGGCTGGAGCCGCTCGCCGAGCCGGCCGGCTGCCGCAGCAACATCTACAAGTACATCGTGCTGCTGCCACCCGGCGCGGACCGCGCCGCCGTCAAGCGTGACCTGGCCGAGAAGCATGACGTCCGGCTGGCCGGCGAGGTGTACGACGTCCCGCTGCACCACCAGCCGGTGCTGGCTGAGTATGCCGGCGGCGCGCTCCCGGTGGCCGAGGAAATGTGCCGCCGGCATATCTGCCTGCCGGTGCACTCGGACATGCGGGACGACGAGATCGACGAGGTACTGACCGCCGTCGCGGCCGTCTGCGACGCGCTCCCGGGAACTTGACGCGCCCGGGCGGCGACCAGGCTCAGACGCGACCAGGTGCAAAGGAGCGAGCATGCGCGTGGCGGTGACCGGAGGCTGCGGTTTCATCGGCTCTCATGTGGTGGATCATCTGCTGGCGGCCGGCCACCACGTGCGGGCGATCGACACGGCAGCGACCTGGCTCAACCCGGCGGCCGAGCACTGTACCGCCGACTTGTTCGATGACGCCGCGATGGACGCCGCGCTGGCGGACCGCGAGGCGGTCTTCCACCTGGCCGCGGTGGCTGACGTCAACGACGTCGACGCGGATCCGGTCCGGGCCGTCCGGCTTAACGTCGAGGGCACCGCCCGGGTGCTGCAGGCCGCCCGCCGCCAGGGCACCGGGCGGGTCATCCTGGCCAGCACGGTCTGGGTGTACGGCGCGACGGCGGGCGACGGCGAGCGGGCCGAGAACGCGCTGGTCGACCTGAGCAGCGCGGGCCACGTCTACGTCTCCACTAAGCTCGCCGCCGAGATGCTCATGCACAGCTACCGGCAGATGTACGGGCAGCAGTTCACGATCCTGCGGTACGGCATCCCGTACGGGCCCAGGATGCGGGACGCCCTGGTCGTGGCGAAGTTCGTCCGGCTGGCCCTGGACGGCAAGCCGATCACCATCGCCGGCACCGGCGACCAGCAGCGGCACTATGTCTACGTCGAGGACCTCGCCGACGCGCACGTGCGGGCGCTCGGGCCGGCCGCGGCCGACCAGACGCTGGCGCTGGAAGGCGGCACGCCGGTGTCCGTCCGCGAGATCGCCGACACGGTATGCAGCCTGGTCGGCGACACGGTGATCGAGCACGGGCCGGCTCGCAACGCCGACTACAGCGGCGTGAGCGTGTCCAACACGCTGGCCAAGGAACTGCTCGACTGGTCGCCGGTGACCTCCTTCGCGGACGGGGTGCAGCGGTATCTCGACTGGCTCAGCTCGCGGTCCGGATGAGGCGCAGCCGTCCTGGGCCGGCCGCCGGACCAGGCCCGGGACCGTTATGAAGCGGGCCGTGCTGCTGTCCGGCTCGCTCGGCATGGGGCATGACGTGCTCGCCGAGGCCTGCGCGACGTCGCTGACCGGGGCCGGCTGGTCGGCGCACACGCTCGACGCGATGCGGCTGCTCGGCCAGGGCGGCGGTTCGGCCGGCGAGGCGGTCTTCCGTTCCATGCTGTCCGTGCCCGGCCTGTACGACGCGTTCCACTTCTCCGCGCTGCGCACCGGGAGCCGGCTGGCGATGCTGGCCGACGCGGCCGCCAGGCGGCAGGTGGTGCCGCGGCTGCGGGCCTATCTCGACGCGCACCCGGCGGACCTGGCGATCTCGGTGTTCGCCACCGGCGCATCGGCGGTGAGCAGCCTGGCCGGCCGGTACCCGGGCCTGCAGCACATCGTCTTCTGCAGCGACGTGACACCGCACCGGCTCTGGGTGCACCCGAACGTGGATCTTTACCTGGTCACCGCGGCCGCCGCGGAGGCTGCCGTGCGCCGGTTCCAGCCGGACGCCCGGGTCATGGTCGTGCCCGCGGTGGTGCGGACGGCCTTTTACCACCCGCCCGCGCAGGCCGCGGCCAGGGCCAGGCTCGGCCTGCCCGAGTTCGGCCGCTGCGTGCTGCTGATGTCCGGTGCCTGGGGTCTCGGCCCGGTCGCCGAGGCGGCCGAGGCGCTCGGCGACGCGGGCGTGCAGGTGCTCGCGGTAGCCGGGCGCAACGCGAAGCTGGAGGCCAGGCTGCGGGCGGCGGCCCGGCGCCAGCCACGGGTGCGCCCGTTCGGCTTCTCGGACCGCATCCCCGAGCTGATGGCGGCCGCCGACCTGGTCGTAACGAGTTCCGGCGATACCTGCGCCGAAGCCCGTACGATCGGCCGCCCGCTGCTGCTGCTCGACGTCGTCCAGGGCCACGGCCGGGACAACCTGCAGCACGAACTGGAACTCGGCGACGCCTGGGTGACCTCACCGCGCCCCGCGGACGTGACCCGCAACGCCCTGGCCGCACTCGGCCAGGTGAAGCCCCCGCCGCCGGGCCCGGCCCGGCAGCTGGCCAGCTGGCAGCAGGCCTTCGCCGCCGCCCTGCAGGCAATAGGCCTAGCCGGGGGCTAGCGCCGGGCGGTCAGGGGCGGCCTGGCCCACCGGTGGCCGGTCTCCTGGCCGCGCCGCAGCATCCGGTCCACGGTCGCGCTGACACTGCCGTCGTTGGCGATAAGGCGCCTGGCCACCAGCACAACCGCCGGGACGCACCAGAAGTCGCCACACACCCAAAGAATGGCCGCGCCGATCTGCTGGTCGGCGAACGGCGGCAGGGTGACTCCGGGAATGTGGTTATACACCGGGTACCAGGAACTCGACGCCATGATGCTCATCGACATTGCGAGGAACCACATCACCACGTTCGTCCCGGCCAGCGCCGCGATCTGGGCCGCGGGCGTCAGCCGGATCCGGGCCGGCGGCGACGGGATGAACTGCAGCCAGAACAGCACGCCGGTCGCGAACAGGCTGCCGTGCATCAGCCAGATGTGCACGGCCTGGTTGTTCTCGGCGAGGTCGTACAGCGCGGGCACGTGCCAGCCGACCATCACGACGTTGAACAGGATCACCGCCGTCCATGGCTGGCCCAGGAACCGGCCGGCCGCCCGCAGCGGGCGAGACCACCGGCCCCGGGCGGCCGACCGGGTGGCCCGCTGCCCCAGCCGGCCGGGCAGCGCGTCCATCAGCGGCTGCCAGGGCGCACCGGCGACGATGAGCGTCGGAGCGGCGAAGCTGAGCAGCAGGTGCTGGATCATGTGCACGAAGAAATAGCTGTCAGACCAGTAGTCGACCGGCGAGTCCACGGCGATCAGCAGCATGGCCAGCCCGCTGTAGAAGAAGAGCGAGCGCAGCCGCCGCTGCCGGGTCCGCTCTGGCCGGGACCGGCGGGCCAGCCCGCGCAACCCGATCTCATGCAGCGCGGCGATGAGCACCGCGACGACGATGAACGGGTCATAAGACCAGTGCCCGAGTAGGTAGCTCATGGCCTGGTCCGGCCGGGTGGCTGACTGCTCATCGGCTAGCCGGACGATCCGTAGGGGACCGGGACCTTCATCGTCTGCGTCCTGGTCCAGCCGGCGGCGTGGCCGGCCCGCGTGGTGAGGCGCCAGCTGGTAAGGACGCTGCCGCTGGCAGCGAGGGCGTTGACCTGCCGTCCCGGGCCGAAGACGAGCGTGGCGGCATGTACGGGCAGCGCGGGCAGCCGCTGCCAGGCGCTGCCGGGACCGGGCAGGTACTCGGCGTGGCCGGCACTCAGCACCACGCCGGCCGCGCCGGGCCGGCCTGCCCGGGCGGCAGCGGCGGCGGGCCCGGGCCCGGTGGCGGTAGCCAGCACCCGGCTGCCGCGCAGCGGGAACGGCGCCGATACCGCCCAGTGACCGCTGCTCGCCGCCCACGCGGCGAGCAGGCTCGCCGTGCCGCCCTGGCCCACGGTAGCCAGCAGCGCCGTGATGCCCGTTCCTGACCTGGTGAGCTGCAGGACGCTGAGCTGTCGGCCGGCCACCGCCGCGGGCAGCGCCGGGCCGGTAAGCCGCCAGCGGCCGTCGGCGTCAGTGAAGATTCCCGCGATGCCGTGATGTGCGCACTGGCCGGCCAGCATCGGGGCCCCGGCCGCGGTGAAGGCCGCCGCGGTGAGGCCGGTAAGCCCGCAGGAGCGCCCGGCCGGGGTGGCTGCCAGCGACGCCAGGCTGGTCAGCCGTGTCCAGCCGGCCCTGCCCGGTGCCGAGAGCTCGGCCACGCCCCGGCCGGTAAGCGCGATGACCTTGCCGCCGCGCCCGGCGGCAAGCGCGGACGGGACCGTGGCCAGGCCAGCCGGCAGCAGTCCCGGCGTCCAGTGCGTGCCTCCGTCGCGGGTGCTGGCCAGTGGCGAGAACCTCAGGTCCTGGCTGGGGTTGACGCCAGCCAGCAGTGCCGGGCCGCCCAGCGGCGTGGCGACAAGACCGCCGTTGTCGGCGACCCCCGGCGGCGTTGCCAGCGCCCACTTTGCCGCCCCGGCGGCGCGGGTTACCAGCTGCCAGAAGTCGTTGTGCTGCGCGCTGGAGCCCATCTTGACGATCGCCCAGCTCGGGCCGCCGGGAACGGTGAGCGAGGTGACCAGCGGCGGCCGCACGGCGTGGACGGCAGCAGGGGTGGGACCAGCGGCCGGGGTGCTGCCGCACCCGGCGGTCATTGCAGCCGCCAGCGCCGCGGCGCCGAGCACGGTGCCGCGCGGCAGCGTGCGGGCTATCCGGGGCCGGGCCGGTCCGGCCGGCCTAGTGCTCGCGCGCGTGTCCCCGGCCGGGCCGGGGCCGGCCGGCGTCACGATGACCTCATCGCCTTGACGGCGGCGGCGGACAGCTCCGCCGCGAAGGAGGATTGGGACGCCGCGGTCCCTGGCCCGGGATCGAAGTTCAGCTCGGTCCTGGTGCGGCCGGCCGCGTCGATCACGTAGGCGACGTCACTGTGCAGCACCATCCCGCCGGCCGGGACGACCTGCGCGGTGAAGTAGTAGTCGTGCCAGACCTGCTTCAGTGCGGGCAGCGGCCCACTGAGGTACTTCCAGTTCGGCAGGCCGGCCAGCCCCTCCTGCCGGTCGAACGCCCGGGTGTAGGCCATCGTGTGGTACACCGGATTAGCCACGATCGCGACCAGCTCGACGCCGCGGCTGCTCGCCCCGAGTAGCTGGTCGGCCTCGCGGAACTCCTGGGCGATCAGCGGGCAGTCGGAGGTGCAGACCGGGTCGAGGAAGGTCAGCAGCACGACCTTCCCGCGCAGGCTGGCCAGCGACACCGCCCGGCCCTGCTGGTCGGTCAGCCGGAAGCCGGGCGCCTGGAAGTTGAGTGCCGCCGCCGACCCGTCGATCGCCCGGGCGATGACCGGGTCGGCCGAGCGGTTGGCGGCCGCTGCGGCCATCGGGAATACCCCGATGATGGTCACCCCGAGCGCCCAGGCCGCGGCCACGGTACGGGCGTCGGCCGCGCCGAACGCGGCGGCGAGCCGCCGTGGCGACAGCCGCTCGCGCCAGCCCGGCGCCGGCCACCGGCCCGCTGGCTCGGCATCGCCGGCGCCCGTATCCGGGGCCCCCGTGTCCGGGGCGGCCGTGCCGTCGTCCGCCGGGCCGGGAGCGGCCTCGTCCGCGTCCGCCGTGCCGCGGACGCGCAGGCCGTCGTCCGCCGGGCCGTCGTCCGCCGGGCCGTCGTCCGCCGGGCCGTCGTCCGCCGGGCCGTCGTCCGCCGGGTCGTCGGCGCCCGCACTGCCCGCCGCCACTGGCGTCACCCCGGTAGCTGCTGTCACTCCTGCCACGGTGGGCGCAGCCACCACGGGGGTCGCCGATGCCTGCGGGGCAGCTCCGGCCGCGGAACGGCCCGTTTCAGGAAAACTGACCTCCGCCGAGGCGACCGCCAGGTATCCCGCGACCAGCAGCAGTGCCATCGGGATCATGCTGTTCGGGTCGGTGCCGAGCCCGCCGAAAATCCCCACGTCCTCGACGAGCACCCAGTCTGCCAGGCACAGCAGCACCGCCCCGCCGATGGCCAGCCGGAGCAGCAGCCGGCGGCCGGCCGCGCTGCCGTGGCCGGCCCGGCCCGGCCGGGCCGGCCGGGCCGGGCCGGCCAGCAGGGCCACCGCGATCAGGCCGAGCGCGACGACGGCGAACATGTTGACCGCGAACCCGTGGGCGGCGGTCAGCGAGCCGAACCAGCGGACCCAGCCGGCCAGGAAGCCCGGCTGCGGCGTCTGCGCCATCGACGTGACCATGCCGGTCAGCGTCCCCGGCCCGGTCGGCAGCCGGCCCTGCCAGTAGCCGCGGCCCGGCCACGCCTGCAGGATCGCCATCCCGGCGAAGAACACCCCGAGCCCCGCCAGCATGGCGCGGCCCAGCCAGGGCGCCCGCCACTGCTTCGACGGCAGCGCGATCAGGGCGCCGGCCACGCAGTAGAAGGCGGCCGCGCCCGGCGCGCCAAAGAGCCAGGTCAGCCCGGGGGCGAGGATTCCGCCGAACGACTCGCCGAATACCCAGACGATCAGTCCCCAGGCCGCGCTGGCCAGCGCGGCCAGCTGCGACCACCGGCCGCGCCGGGCCGCCAGCAGCCAGCAGCCGATGCCCGCCTGGATCCAGACCGTCGCGGCAGCCGCCTGCACCGGGTGGTACGACCACGACGTGCCCGCCCAGTTGACCAGGTGCTGCACCCAGGCCGGCGAGCTCGCCGCGCCCGGCTGGATGACCTGGGACGGCAATCCGACCACCATCGCCGGCTGTGCCTGCAGCAGGCCGTCGAACAGCCACAGCAGGCCGAATCCGACCCGCAGCAGCATCCGCCACGGCGGCTCGGGGTCGGCGGCAGCGCGGGCGGCAGCGCCGCTGGCCGCCCGCCCGGCGCCGCCCACTCGCCATTCCCTGATGCTGACCCAGCCCAGCGCGAGCACGGCGAGGACCAGTATCGCGATCAGTCCCTGATGCAGCAGCGCCGACCGGAACGCTGCGACAAGCAGCGGGTTGTGCAGATTCAGTCCGGACTGCATGCCAGGCATCGGGATCTGCTGCTCCTCGGGGTACGGCCGGCCTCAGCCGGGCAGTCTGGGCGGTGCCGCGTGCGCGGACAGCGCGGTGCTGGCTGTCTCGATGATCGAGTACACGGTCGCGCGCTGGGCGTCCAGCCTGGCCTGCGCCCGCTGGAGCGCGGCCAGCGCTGCCTGCCTCGCCTGCGGGCGGGTGGCGGTGAGCACGTCGGCCACGTCCGTCTGCACTCGCTGCGCATCAGGGGCTGCCCAGGTCAGCAGGCCATCGACCACTCGGGCCAGCCGGAAGCTGGCCAGCGATTCGGTCACCTGGTACTGGGTCAGGTCATCGAGTAGCTCGTTGTTGGCAGGCGAGCAGTTGGCCGCGCCGTATCTGGCGACCGTGACCGTAGCGGCCGTGTCCTGGCTCCGTCCGGCCTGGATCGTGTGCAGCGCCGTCAGCGACTGGTCTACGCCGCCGGCGCAGGACTGGATATCGGTTGTCATATCGTGCAGGAAGCCGCGCAGGTCGGCCGCGCGCTCGGCGGTGGACGGCAGGCGGGCGAGCCCAACCAGGACCGCGACCGCGAGCACCGCCAGGACGGCAATGACTAGCCAGCGAGGCGTACGGCGGGCCGGCCACCGGGAGTGCCGGATCGGCACGTAGGGCGGATCAGTCCTGGCTGGCGAGTCGACCATGTCACCCTCCGCCATTGCCGGAGCCTTCGGGCGGCGCCCCGCCCTTGCGTTCGTTCATCACGGCTGCCCCCTCGCTGAGCTGTTTCATCGTCACCGCGCCGAAGATCCGCCTGACAATTCGGTGCTGCGCATCGAGGAAGAACGTCTGGGGCAGCGCGATGACCCCGTAGCCGGTCGTCGTGGCCGCCGGAAGCGGGTCGGCACCCACCGGGTAACGGACCCCCGCCGAGCGCACGAATCGCATTGCAGGCCCGGCCTGGTCGTTGGAGTCCACGCCGATGATCATGATACTGCCGCCGGACCGGCGGTAGAACCTGGCCAGCGTCGGCGTCTCGCGCTTACACGGAGCGCACCACGAAGCGAAGAAGTTGATGATCACCGGCAGGCCGGCGAACGCCGCCAATGAGACGCGCTGGCCGGGATGGCTGAGCGCCGGGAGCGAGAAGTTGCGGGCAGCGGGCAGCGAGCGCGGCCCGCTACCCGCGCCATTTCCAGCCAGCGAGACGACTGCCAGCACGACGATCATCAGCGCCGCCGAGATAGCGGCGATCTTGGCTGCCCGGCTTGCGCCACGCAGCCGACGCATCCGCTGCGGCCGGCCAGCCGACAGCCCGGATCGGTCCGCTTGCTGGTCGCTCACCGCGGCTGGCTGGCCGGATGCCCCGGCTGGCTGGCCGCTCACCAGGGCGTCCGGTTGCCGAGCGGCTCTCTCTCCCGCGGGGGAGAGAGAGCACCGGCCGCGGCCGCCATCACGGGGAGCATGAGTTCGAACCTACTGCCCGCCCCCAGGGCGCTGCGCACCCGGACCTCGCCGACGACCACGTGTATATCACGCTCCGCCTGGCCGGCCAGCCCGCGCGCCAGCAGCTCGGTCGGCCATCGGTCGCTGGGCCGCAGGCTGGGCGCGGTCACCGGCAGCTCAGCTGGCAGGCCCGGCCGCCCCGGCCGCCAGTTGGCAGGTCGGCGGCGCGGCCGGGGCGGCGCGATCCAGTCAGGAAGCGGCCAGCTGATAGCCCTCACCACGCACCGTCTTGATCAGTTCGAACCCGAGCTTGGAGCGGAGCCGCCGCACGCATACGTCGACGACGTTCGAGCCTGGGTCGAATTCGAGCCCCCACACCGAGGCCAGCAGCTGGCCCTTGGGCACGGACCGGCCCGGATGCTCCATCAGTTCCCTGAGCAGCAGGAACTCCAGCCGGGTCAGCGGCACCGGGCCGGTCCCGATATTTGCCTGCAGCCGCCCCACGTCAAGCTCGAGTTCGCCCGCCCTGATCACCTCGCCTGGCTGATGGCCGTCGGCCCGCAGCCGGACGCGGACTCTGGCTAGCAATTCCGCCAGCGAGAACGGCTTCGTCAGGTAGTCCTGCGCGCCAAGCTCGAGACAGGCCACCTTGGTGGCGACGTCCTCCAGGCAGGACAGCACGAGCACCGCCTGCTCGGGCTGCCTTCGCAGGATTTCGGTCAGCACTGCCCGGCCATCCATATCCGGCATGATCAGGTCCAGGACGACCAGGCCGTAGCCGCCGCCGATGGCGGCCTGCCGGATCGCGTCGGCGCCGTCACTGGCGAAATCGATTGCATAGCCCGCGGCCGAGAGCGCTCGGCTGACGAGTTCACGGATTCTCGGCTCGTCGTCCACGAGCAGGATGCGTGCGGCGGCCGAGCGACAGGCCGGCTGATCTCTGATCATTTCGCGGGCACTTCACTTCGCTTTGGCCACGTCAGCGGGGTGTGGCGACCGAATATGCTGCTCGGAGCTCAGTATGCGCTCAGCAGAGGATGTACTCCATGCGGACGCGCCAGGTCAAGCTCGGCAACTCGTTGCAAGCCATTGCATAGCCCAGAGTTGGCCCGCAGCCGCCGGTCACTCCGCTATAAATCACTGAAAGCAACTGTTTGAATACTGACAGTCATGGCAATGCTGTGGTCAACCCGGACTCGGGCCACCGGATGTGCGGACGGACCATGACAATTTCGTCATTCACGGTCTATTCCGTTGCCGGTCAACTGCCGTAATCGCCAAGATCGGAAACGTCCAAGGCTTCTGGTCAGCGGCCGCGCGGTACGCGCGGCCGATGCCTGATGCTCACTCGCGAAAGAGCGAGGTGGTGGCTGGTGTCTCTGCCGGTCCGTGTCGCGACCCTGCTGGTAGCGTTCCTCGCTGTCGTCGCGGGCGGGGCGTTCATCTTCATTCATTTCATGCTCGACACTGGCGGCCTGCCGGTGGTGGACTACACCTCGGCCGCCTCCGGCGGCCAGGTCAACGTCCTCCTGCAGGAAGACGCGCAGAACAGCGTGTCCAGCAGGCCGGACTGGGTCAGCTATTTCGTGCAGGATCCGCGGACGAGGCAGTGGGTGCACACCACCTTGTTCAAGGTGCCCCCTGGCACCAGGGTGAACATGACGATCCTCGGCTATGACGGCTGCACCCCGCTGCGGAACAACTACTTCTCGGAGGTCCAGGGGACGATCGGCAATACCGTGAGCCTCCAGCAGTTCAAGGACACCGGTAAGCCGCTGGGACCGGCGCGGAACGTCTCCAACATCAACTCGTGGTCGCACTGCAACGTCGGGCACACGTTCGCGATCCCGCAACTGCACTTGTTCGTGCCGGTCGCCTCGCCCGACGCGCAACTGTCAGCCAATGACCTGTGCGGTGACTCGCCCTGCACGTCCGGCCCGTACAGCCTGGAGAAGTTCAGCTTCATAACGCCGAAATCAGGCGGCCAGTTCAGGTGGCAGTGCTTCGTCCCCTGCGGTGGCGGATTCCTCGACGGTAACGGTGGTCCCATGCAGACGATCGGCTTCATGACCGGCTTCATGACGGTGGGCGCCTGATGGCCGCGCAGCAGCCGGCCCCGGCCACGGACCCGGCCGCCCGCGAGCCGAGGCACGGGCTCCGCATCCTGCTGATCTGGCTGGTCCTGGCGCTGGCCGTCGATCTGATCATCTGGTTCGTCTGGGCCCCGCACATGCCACCGGGCGACATGACCACCTCGGCCAAGCACCAGCAGTTCGACATCGCGGTCCTGTCCGTGACCGGCGCGCCGGTCATCCTGGCCGTCTGGGTCTACTTCGCCTACGCGCTGATCGCGTGGCGGAGCAGGCCGGGCGACGAGGAGGACGGCCCGCCGATCCACGGCAACACCAGGATCTCGGTCGCCTGGATCGTCGGGACCGCGGTGATCGTGCTGTGGGCGTTCGTGTTCGGCACCATTGAGCTGGTCGGCCCGGCGGGCGCCGGCTCCGGCGAGGGCCCGGCCCCGATCTGGAAGATCAGCGGTGTGACCACGGCAGCGTGGACACCGGGCAGCAAGGACATCCTGCAGGTGCAGGTGATCGGCCAGGAGTGGTGGTGGACCTACCGTTACCCGCAGTTCGGCGGCTTCGAGTCGACCCAGCTCTACCTGCCGGCGGATACCCCGGTGGCGTTCCACGTCACATCTCTCGACGTCATCCACAGCTTCTGGCCCTACAAGCTAGGCGTGAAGGCGGACGCCAACCCGGGAGTGGACAACGTCGCCTACACCGAGGCAAAGCAGCTCGGCGCCTTCGTGGTCCGGTGCAATGAGCTCTGCGGGCTGTGGCACGGCGCGATGTACGACTCTGGCAGGGTGATTACCCAGGCTGCGTTCCAGGCATGGGCAGCCGGAGTGCGGGCCAGGGAGCAGCGGGACGGGGTGCTCGCCGACTTGCCCGCCTTTGCCCTGACCTACGACCCCACCGTGGTCCCGCAGCTGGGCCAGGACCTGGTCAAGGTCGCCGGCATTACCGGGGCCAACGGCTACTACTACTCCGGCCCGCAGGCCGGGACGCCGGGCCCGCCGGAGTCGCCGTGATGCCGCGGGACGCGGCCGGGATACGGACTGCTGTTGCGATGATTCCGATGAAGAGGTGACCGGATGGCCATCGAGATTGAGCCGGGCGCGGACCGTATTCAGCCTGTCGACCGGGGCCCGGAGTCGGCCCGGCCGTGGTGGCTGAAGGCAGCATTCCACTCGGGCCTGGCCCTTGCGGTGGCCGGCTGACTTCCTTGGCCACTGGCTGGGTAACTTCCTGGCCAGCGGCTACCCGCAGAACGGGCTGTCAGACAGCAACGACGTCCCGATCGTGCTTGGCTATGCGTTCGCGGTGGTCGGCTGGCTGGCCGGCCTCGGCGTGTTCAACGACCTCGGGCGGCTGGTTACCGGCAGGCCGGTGCGGGATGTGGAATATGCTCCGCCGGGCGGCCTTGCCAAGTACTTCAGGTTCACCCTGGACCACAAGGTCGTCGGCATCCAGTACCTGTTCGGGATGATCACTTATTTCCTCACCGGCGGGCTGTTCGCGATGGCGATCCGGTCCGAGCTGCTCTCGCCGACATACCACCTGCTGAGCCCCGGCAACTACCTGATGGTGGTGGGCGAGCACGGCACGATGATGATGATGATGATGACGTCGCTCATCCTGGGGCCGTTCGGCAATTACCTGGTACCGATCATGATCGGCTCCAAGCGGGTGGCGTTCCCGCGGCTGGAGGCGCTGTCGTTCTGGCTCACCCCGGCGGCGTACATCATCTTGCTGTCCGGGCTGCTGTTCGGCGGGTTCCCGTTCGGCTGGACCGGGTACGCGCCGCTGAGCATCCAGGCGGGCCAGGGCGCGGACTGCTACTACTTCGCGTTCGGCCTGATGGGGATCTCCGTCATCCTGGCCGGCTTCAACATCATCGTCACGATCGTCAACTACCGGGCGCCGGGGATGCGCTGGAGCCGGCTGCCGATCTTCGTGTGGGCCATGTTCTCGGTGTCGTTCCTCATGGTGCTCGCCGCGCCGGTGCTGGTCGGCGGCTGCTACATGACGTTGATGGACCGCACCTTCCAGACCGCGTTCTTCACCAACACCCTCGGCGGCAGCAGTTACCTGTGGGAGAACCTGTTCTGGTTCTTCGGCCATCCGGAGGTGTATATCCTGGCGCTGCCCGGCTTCGGCATCGTGTCGGAGATCCTCCCGGTGTTCTGCCGCAAGCCGCTGTTCGGCTACCGGGTAGCGGGCGCCGGCATGGTCGGGGTGACCCTGCTCAGCTTCTTCGTCTGGCAGCATCACCTGTTCAGCAGCGGGATCAACCCGGATATGCGGCCGCTGTTCATGCTGACCACCGAGCTGATCTCGGTCCCGACCGGCTTCATCTTCCTGGTCGCCATGGGGACCTTCTGGAAGGCGAAAATCCGGTTCAGCATCCCGATGCTGTTCGCGCTGGCGTTCTACTTCAATTTCCTGATCGGCGGCATCTCGGGAGTCTTCCTGTCCGACGTGCCGGCCGACACCACCGAGCACGGCAGCTTCTTCGTGATGGCCCACTTCCACTATACGATCATGGGCGGGCTGATCTTCGCGTTCATGGCCGGCATCTACTACTGGCTGCCGAAGATGACCGGGATCAAGCTGAACGAGCGACTCGGCAAGATTCATTTCTGGACCATGTTCATCTTCTTCAACTCGACGTTCCTTCCCCTGTTCGCGCTGGGGATGGCAGGGATGCCGCGGCGGGTGTTCGAGTACGCGCAGAACCTGCAGACACTCAACGACTGGGTCTCGATCTCCGCCTTCTGCCTGGGCGGATCCATCCTGATCTTCCTGATCAACGTCGTCATGTCGACGCTGTTCTGGCGGGAGCGCGAGGTCGGCAACCCGTGGCGGTCCCGCGGCCTGGAATGGCAGGTCCCCTCCCCGGTACCGCCATCGAACTTTGAGGTTGTCCCGGTGGTGCTGTCCGGCCCGTATGAGTACGGGGTGAAGAGCGCGCCGCCGGTGGCAGACCTTAATCCGCCGGCGGGCGTCATCACCGGCGCCCTCGCCGGCGCCGGAGCGGAGGCTTAGCGATGGCCGAGACAACTGCGACGCCGCCCGGGCCTAGCCGCGAGGTCGAGGAGGCCGCGTTCTACAACCAGGCGGCGCTCAACGCCGCCTGGACCGGTTCGCGCCTTGCCCTGGGCGCGCTGTCGTTCCTGTTCGGCTCGTTCGCGTTTGCCTACTTCTACCTCCGGTCGGTCGACTCCGGCGGGCGCTGGCATGGCTCTGCTTTCCGGCCGCCATCGATCCTGATGGGCACCATCATCATGTTCCTCGTGGTGCTCAGCGCCGGCTTGCAGTACGCCGGACTACAGCAGATCAAGGCTGGCAGCAAGAAGATATGGCAGGCCGCGGGCGCCGTGGCGCTCCTGCTCGGACTTGGCGCAGTGGCGCTCCAGATCATCGAGTTGATGTTCCTCCCGTTCTGGCCGGCGAGCTCGGGATTCTCCAGCGTGTTCGTTGGCTTCAACCCGGTATTCGTGGTCGTCCTGCTGGTGGCGCTGGTCTGGCTGGAGATCCTGCTCGCCAGGTCGAGATCTATCCCGGCGATCTCGTTCGTCGAGCAGCCGCCCACCTACACCGACGTGGTGGTCCTGCAGCGCTTCCAGGCGTCGCTCTCCGCCTTCACAACCGTGTGGAACTTCCTCGCAGCCATGGCAGTACTGTTCTGGGTGTTGTTCTACGTGATCTGACCGGCTGAGTTGACCTGATTCGCGGCAGGAGGCAGGAAATGCCTGAACCTATTCTCGCGTCAGCGGGCAGTGACTGGAGCTACGGCGGGTCCATCCTGACTTTCCTGTTCCCGATGATCCTCTTCCTGGTGGTCGCCGGCGTCCTGTGGGTTCTCTACACCAAGCCGCAGCAAGTGCCCGGTCGCAGCTACCTCGCGCACGATCGTTCAGTCATTGCTACGCCCACCGTGACGGCCGTGGCCGCGAGCGCCGGGCCGCCGGGGGAGATGGCCGCTCCGGCCGTCATCGCGCCGGCGGCGTCCGTCGGCCCTGCTGCCGCCAGCGGCCAGCAGGACGCGGCCGCTGGACCGGCCGGGGCGGGCCCGGAGACAGCAGCTGCGGACGGCACGGAGGCCGGCGAGTGACACAGGCGACGAGCGCGCTGCCCGGGCACGGGCCTGCGCAGCTAACCGTGACGAGCGGCGGGCGGCGGCCCGCGCGGCTGGTCGCGAGGTCGCTTTTCCTGCTCACCAAGCCGCGGATCATCGAACTGCTGCTGGTCACCACCGTTCCCACCATGCTGCTCGCCAAGCGCGGCCTGCCGTCGGCCTGGCTGCTGGCGGCCACGCTGCTCGGCGGCGCGCTCGCGGCGGCCAGCGCCAACACGCTGAACTGCTACCTCGACCGCGACATCGACGCGCTGATGAAGCGCACCTCGCGCCGCCCGCTGGTGGCCAAGGGCACGAAGGCGCCGATCAAGCCCGGTGAGGCGCTCGCCTCCGGGATCGTGCTCGGGGCGCTGGCCACGGTGCTGCTCGGCACCGGCGTCAACTGGCTCGCCGCGGTGCTGGCCGACGGCGCCATCCTGTTCTACGTCTTCGTCTACACCCTGGGGCTCAAGCGCCGGACCGCGTCCAACATCGTGATCGGCGGCGCGGCCGGGTGCTTCCCGGTGCTGGTCGGCTGGGCAGCGGTCACCGGCACGGTGAGCCTGCCCGCGATCGTGCTGTTCGCCGTGATCTTCCTCTGGACGCCGCCGCACTTCTGGGCACTGGCCATGAAGTTCCGCGACGACTACGCGGCGGCCAGCGTGCCGATGCTGCCGGTCGTCGCGACTCCCGCGGCGGTGGCACGGAAGATCCTGGTCTACTCCTACGCGATGGTCGCTGCCACGCTGGCGCTTGCCCCGTACGCCGGCTGGCTGTACGGCGGCTGCGCCGCGGCGCTCGGCGCCTGGTTCCTGGCCGAAGCGCACCGGCTGCGCGGCCGGGTCGCCGACGGCCACGCGCCCGCGCCGATGCGGCTGTTCCACCTGTCGATTGCCTACCTGACCCTGCTGTTCACGGTGATCGCGGTGACCGCGCTGCTGCCGGCCGGGCACTGGTAGCCGCCGTGTTCCCAGGCGGCCGGCTTATCTCCCGGTTACCGTGCCCGGCGGCCGGCCGGGCGTGCCGCAGCCGGGGGCAAAGCCGGGCGCACCGGGCGGCAAAGTCTTCGTACGCGCTGTCATATCGCGCAGCTATCCGGGCAGTGTGCCAATATGACCCGGCTTAGCCCGCCGTCCAGACGTGCCTTCATCGGCATCGGCGCCGCTGTCGTCGCGGGCGGCGCCGTGGCGGCCGCCAGGATCGCCGGCTCCGGGCAGCCGGATGAGCGGGCAGCCCGCGCGGCCGGCCACCGGGACGGCCAGCGGCCGGCCACCGCGGCGCATCACCGGCCGGTCGCCGAGAACGAGCTGCCCGGTGACCGGCACTGGCGGATCCGGCACCTCGGCGGCGCGCACGAGATCGAGGGTTACGCCGGGCGGTCCAGCGTGCTGCCAGGCGAGAGCGTGCCGCTGTACGTATCGACGACGGCGGCCGGGTACCGCGTGGTGGCCTTCCGGATGGGCTGGTACCACGGCGACCTGGCCCGCCGGGTGTGGCAGTCCGGCTCGCTGCGCGGCCGCCGGCAGCGCAAGCCGGTCCGGGACCGGCGGACCAACACGGTCCGGGCCGGCTGGGAGCCGTCGCTCACCGTGCCGACCGATGACTGGCCGGACGGGTCGTACCTGCTCCGGCTGGACGCTGACTCCGGCGCGCAGCGATTCGTCCCGCTGACCGTGCGGTCCGCCGACGCGGCCGGCAAGGTCGTGATCAAGAACGCGGTGGCGACCTGGCAGGCCTACAACGGCTGGGGCGGCTACGACCTGTACAACGGCCCCGGCGGCGCGGACGACTACGGCAACCGTGCCCTCGCGGTCAGCCTCGACCGGCCAGCCGACGGCAACGGCGCGCCGCTGTTCCTCGTCTATGAGCGGAAGGTGATCGAGCTGGCCGAGCGGGCCGGCCTGCCGCTTGCGTACGTGACCAGCATGGACATCGCCGCCAGGCCGCACCTGCTGGACGGGGCGAGCGCCCTGGTCTCGCCCGGGCACGACGAGTACTGGTGCCCGGCGGAACGCGCGCACGTGACCGCGGCCAGGGACGCCGGGATGAACCTGGCCTTCCTCGGCGCGAACGCGATGTTCCGGCGGACCAGGCTCGCGCCGACCGCGCTAGGCCCGGACCGGCTGGTCATCTGCTACAAGACCAGCTATCTGCAGGACCCGATGTACGGCAAGCACAATGCGCTGGTCACCAGCGACTGGCGGGAGCCGCCGCATCCCGACCCGGAGTCATCGCTGACCGGCACCTTGTACGAGTCCAACCCGGCCACCGCCGACTTCGTCGTGGTCAGCCCGGATGCCTGGCTGTTCCGCGGGACCGGGGTGCGGAAGGGGTCGCGGTTCCGCGGGCTGGTCGGCACCGAGTACGACCGGGTGAATCCCGGCTATCACGTCGAGCGGCCCGTCCAGGTCCTGTCGCACTCCCGGCTGACCTGCCGCGGCATCCGCAGCTTCGCCGACTCGGCGTACTACACCCACCACGGCGGGGCGGGCGTCTTCAACGCCGGCACCATGCGCTGGGTGGAGTCATTCGGCGGCCCCAACAACTTCGGCATCAACGCCGCCTGCGGCGCCTTCACCAGGCGGGTGACGGCCAACGTGCTGCGGGCCTTCGCCGACGGGCCGGCCGCCAAGGCGTATCCCGCGCACGACAACCTGCAGGCGATCAAGGAGTGGCCCGGTGACCCGATTGCCGCCCAGCACAACCTCTGGTAGCCCGCCCGGCGCCAGGTCGCTGGCCGGGAAAATACCCGCCGCACGCGATGTGTATCCCCGGACGGCCCGGGTAACTGCCGCCCAGTGCGCGCCGGGCCCTCCCCCCCGGCCCGGCGCGCACTGGCGCGCCAGGCCCGTCCCGTCCCTCCGGGCCTGGCGCGCCCGCACGCCCAGCGGAGCTGGCCACCGACCGCGCGCGGTGCTGAGCGGAACGTAACCGCAGTAGGCTGTAAACCGGCCAATTCATCAGCGAGCGAGGTGGCTCATCATGAATCAGGCGCCAAGTTTCTCCCGCCGGGCAAGGTGGGCGGTTCCGTCCGGTGCCGTCGCGGCCGTTGGCGTCGTGGTGGCCGGGTCGGTGCTGACCAGCGCCCAGGCCGCGCCATCCCTGCAGCCCCGGACGCCCGCCCAGCTCATTTCCGCGATCGCCGCAAGCAAGTCGGCGCCGGCCGCGCTGAGCGGCACCATCGTGTCCGATGCCGCGCTCGGGCTGCCCGATCTTCCCGGCGTTGGTAACCCCGGTTCGATCGCGTCGCTGCTGACCGGCTCGCACACCATCAAGGTCTGGTACGCCCGGCCCGGCCAGCTCAGGCTGGCCCTGCCGGTACCGCTGGGCGAGACCGACCTGCGGGTGAACGGGCGCCAGGTGTGGCTGTGGAACAGCCAGCGCAACACCGCGACCCGCATTCTGCCGCCGGCCGCCGCCCCGGTCATGTCCGGCAAGCCCGCGCAGGTTCCGGTCGCCTCGTCCGGCACCGGCCATGCCGCCGCTAAGGCGGCCTCGTCCAGCCTGGCCTACCAGAGCAGCATCGCCTTCACCGCCAGCCCGACACCGCAGCAGGTGGCCCGGCGGCTACTGGCCGCGGTGGGCCCGACGACCACGGTCGGCGTGGCGAGCAACGTCATGGTGGCCGGCCGGGCCGCCTATCAGCTCACGCTCGCGCCGAAGAACCCCGGCTCGCTGATCGGCCGGATCACCATCGCGGTCGACGGCAGCCGGTACTTCCCGCTGCGGGTTCAGGTCTTCGCCCGCGGCGCGGCCAGCCCTGCCTTCCAGATCGGCTTTACCTCGATCTCCTTCGCCCGCCCGGCCGCGTCCAACTTCGCGTTCACGCCGCCGCCCGGCGCCCGGGTAAAGATCGCCCGGCCGTCGGTCGGTCCCATGCTCGGCATCCCGCCGGGCATCCTGCCGGGCGCCCGGCTGGGCGCCCTGCCCAGGACCAGCTGGCAGCAGAGCATCCACGGGCCGCAAGGCGCGATCGCCTGCACCAGCGTCCGGGCCAGGCTCAACGGCAAGCCCACCGGCCGCCGGATCCTGCCGGGCAAGTGCGCCAGGCTGCTGCCGATCGGGCGCGCTCAGTGCATTATGCGGGCCGTGCCGTTGCCGCCGGGCAGCCTCACCATGAACCCGCAGCGGGCCGCCCAGAAGGGCATCCGGATAGCAATTCCTGCGCACCTGCCCAGGAGCGAGCGGCAGCGCGTGCTGAAGCGGCAGTTGCGCACGCTCAAGCCGCTGAGCCGGCCCCGGGCCCCCTGCGCCGGCTGGCATGGCGCCGGCTGGTACGGGTACGCGCCGGGAACTGGCGCGACGTTCCCGCCCGGCGTGAACGCGCCGAGGGTGATCGGCAGCGGCTGGACTGCGGTCGCCGTCCTCCCTGCCCCCAGCCTGACCGGCCAGGCCGGCGGTCTGGCCGGGCTGCTGCTCCGGTCCGCCACCGCGGTGCACGGCTCCTGGGGCCGCGGCCGGCTGCTGCGCACCAGCCTGGTCTCGGTGCTGATCACCAGCAACGGCAAGGCGCTGATCGGCGCCGTGACCCCGGCCGTCCTCTACGCCGCCGCGGCCCAGGCGAAGTGACCTCAGCCTCGCGCGCGGCGGGCCAGCGGGACGAGATCAGCTTCGGTGACGCCGAGGCCCAGCCGCTGCCCGCGGCGGGCAGCCAGCCCCCGGGCGCCGGCCAGCCCCCGGGCGGCGCCGTGCCCGCGATCACGACCAGCGGGCTGACCAAGCGCTTTCGCGGCGGCCAGCTCGCCGTGGACGGCATCGACCTGGCCGTGCCGCACGGGTCGGTCTACGGCTTCCTCGGCCCGAACGGGTCAGGCAAGACCACCACGATCCGGATGCTGCTCGGCCTGGTCCATCCGACCAGCGGCCGTCATGACCTGCTCGGCACGGCGATGCCGGCGGGCACGAACACCGTGCTGTCCCGGGTCGGGTCGCTGGTCGAGGGGCCGGCCTTCTACTCGCAGCTGTCCGGGCGGGCCAACCTGGCCAGGTGCGACGCCGCGGACCGGACCGCCGACCCGGCTACCGCCGACGCCCGGATCGCCACCGCGCTGGACCGGGTCGGCCTGCTCGGCGCCGCAAAGAAGCACTACCGGGCCTACTCGCTCGGCATGAAGCAGCGGCTGGCGATCGCGGCCGGCCTGCTCAGGCCGCGCGAGCTGCTGATCCTGGACGAGCCGACGAACGGCCTCGACCCGCAGGGCACCCGTGAGGTGCGCGGCCTGATCAGGGACATCGCCGCCGACGGGACCACGGTCTTCGTCTCCTCGCACCTGCTGGCCGAGGTGGAGCAGATCTGCTCGCACGTCGGCGTGATGCGCACCGGGAAGCTCGTCTTCCAGGGCACCCTGGACGAGCTGCGCAGCCGGGGCACCGCGCGGATCCTGGTCCGCACCACCGAGCCGGGCAAGGCCGCCGAGGTACTGGCGGAACTCGGGCTGGCCGACATCCGGACGGCCGGGCAGGAGGCCAGCGCGCAGCTCGGCGGGCAGCCGCCGGAGGAAATCTGCGCGCGGCTGGTGCACGCGGATGTCCCGGTCGCCGGGCTGGCCACGCCGCGGCCCAGCCTGGAGGATTTGTTCGTCGAGCTAACCGGCGAGGGTTTCCGTGTCGACGGCTGAGCTGACCAGCGCACCGTCCGATCCGGCGGCGCGCGCGGCTGGCCGGGCGGGCCCCGTTAATCATTGGTTTCGGTTCCTGCGCTCCGAGCTCAGCCTGATTTTCCTGCGGTGGCGGAACCTGGCGCTGCTGGCCGTGCTGGCCGCGATCCCGGTGCTGATCGGGGTGGCGCTCAGGCTTTCCGCGCACGGCGGCGGGGGCGGCGGCGGGCCGGCGTTCATCGCGCAGGTCGCCGGAAATGGCGTGTTCCTGGCGCTGACCTCGCTGACCGTACTGCTCACGCTCGTGCTGCCGCTCGCGATCGCGGTGGTCGCCGGGGACTCGGTGGCCGGCGAGGCCAACCACGGGACGCTGCGGTACCTGCTCACGATCCCGGCCGGGCGGACCAGGCTGCTCGGCATCAAGTACGCCGCCATCGTCATCTTCTGCCTGGCCGCGTGCGCGGTGGTGACGGTGGCCGCGCTGATCATCGGCGTGGCGCTGTTCCCGGTCGGGCCGGTCACGCTGCTGTCCGGCACCAGCATCTCGCTGGCCGCCGGCCTGGCGCGGCTGGCGTTCGTCGCGCTGTACGTAGCCGCCGCGATGGCCGCGCTGGCCGCGATCGGGCTGGCGATCTCGACTTTCACCGAGCACCCGATCGGCGCGATCGCCACGATCATGGTGCTCGCGCTGGCCAGCGAGGTGTCCGACAGCGTGCCGCAGTTCGCCGTCGTGCACCCGTACCTGCCGACGCACTGGTGGCTGTCGTTCGATGCGCTGCTCAGATCGCCGATCGACTGGCCGGACCTGACGCACGGGCTGGTGTCGTTCGGCATCTACGTGATCATCTTCTGGGCCATCGCCTGGGCCAAGTTCAGCACCGCCGACGTAACCAGCTGAGCCAGCCGGCCAAATGGTTTGACCACCGGGTACCGCCGGCCTACGGTCGGGCGGGTATGAGCATGGAGCACGTGCTGGAGCCTGCGCCGGAACCCGGGCCGGCCAGGCTGAGCACGGGGCGGATGCTGCGGCTGTCGGCGTCGGCGTTCGTCGTGCTGGCCGCCGAGCCGTCGTTCGTGCTGATCGACACCGCGGTAGTCGGGCATCTCGGGCCGCTGCCGCTCGCCGCGCTCGGCATCGGCGGCACCCTGCTGTCGCTGGTGGCGATGATCGGCGGTTTCCTCGACTACGGCACCACCGGCCGGGCCGCGCGCTGGTTCGGCGCCGGCCAGCCGGACCGGGCCGTCGAGGAGGGGACCACCGCCTCGGTGCTCGCCCTGGTGCTCGGCGGCATCGCGGTCGGCATCGGCGAGCTGTTCGCCGGCCCGCTGCTGCGGCTGCTGGCGGGCGGCGCCGGGCCGATTGCCAGCGCCGCGGAAACGTGGTTCCGCATCGCCGTGCTCGGCGTGCCGGGGATCCTGCTGGTGCTGGCCGGTAACGGCTGGATGCGCGGCGTGCAGGACACCCGCCGCCCGGTCCGGATCGTGCTCATCGCCAACGCGCTGTCCGCGGTGGCATCGCCGATCCTGGTCTACCCGCTCGGCCTCGGGCTGGCTGGCTCCGCGGTGGCCAACGTCAGCGCGCAGGCGATCGGCGGCTTCCTGTTCCTGCAGGCGGCGCATGCCCAGCGCAGCCGGTGGCGGCCGCGGTGGCCGGTGCTGCGCGCGCAGCTCGGGGTAGGCCGGGAACTGCTGCTGCGCGAGGCAGGATTCCAGGCGTCGTTCCTGACCGCGGCGGCGGTCGCGGCCCGGATGGGCACCGCGCAGGTCGCCGCGCACCAGATCGGGCTGGAACTGTGGGAGTTCACCGCGCTGCTGCTCGACTCGTTCGCGATCGCCGCGCAGTCCCTGGTCGGGGCGGCCCTCGGCAGCGGGCACGCGGACCAGGCCCGGCGCACGGCATGGCAGGTGGCGCGGTACGGCCTCGGCGCCGGAATCGTCTTCAGCGCGGCGCTGGCGGCCGGCTGGTTCGCGATCCCGGCCGCGTTCACCTCGTCGGCTGCCGTCCAGCATCAGGCGCACCTGCTCTGGCCCTGGTTCATCGGCCTGCAGCCCGCCGCCGGGGTCGTGTTCGCCCTGGACGGCGTCCTGATCGGGGCGGGCGATGTCGGCTTCCTGCGGACCGTGACGCTGGTCGCCGGAGTCGGCGTCTTCGTCCCGATCACGCTGGCCGCGCTGCATTTCCACTGGGGCATCGGCGGCGTGTGGGCCGGGCTGACCGGGTTCATCGTGGCCCGGCTGATCGGCATGCTCGCCCGCACCGCGCGCGGCCGCTGGATGGTCACCGGGGTCGCAGCGCAGGACACCTGATCCCGGCCGGACCGCCGGCCGCGCGCAGGCGGCGGACCCTGCGGCAGGTCAGGCGACCGCGGCAGGTCAGGCGACCGCAGCGGTCAGGCGCCCCGCCCGGCGGGTCAGCCGGCGCGCGGCGGGTCAGGCCTTCAGGTCGGGGAAGTCGTCCTCCCAGAACTCCGTGCGGCCGCGCGCGGCCGCGGATCCGGCCGGTGGCCGGCGTGCCGGTCGTTCTCCTGGGCCCGCAGCTCGACCCGGCGGATCTTGCCGGAGATCGTCTTCGGCAGCTCGGCGAACTCCAGCCGCCGGATCCGCTGGTACGGGGCCAGCCGGTTCCTGGCATAGCCGAGGATCGCGAGCGCCGTCTCCGCGCGACGGGTCGAAGCCGGACGCCAGTACCACGTAGGCCTTGGGCACCGCGAGCCGGAGCGGATCCGGGGACGGCACCACTGCCGCCTCGGCCACCGCCTCGTGCTCGATCAGCACGCTTTCCAGCTCGAAGGGCGAGATCCGGTAGTCCGAGGCCTTGAACACGTCGTCGGTCCGGCCGATGTAGGTGATGTAGCCGTCGGCGTCCCGGGCGGCGACGTCGCCGGTGTGGTAGTAGCCGCCGCGCATCGCGTCCGCCGCGCGCTCCGCGTCGCCCCGGTAGCCGGTCATCAGGCCGAGCGGGCGCCGGGCCAGGTCGAGGCAGATCTCGCCTTCGTCGCCTGCCCCGGCTACCTCGGCGGTCAGCGGGTCGATGAGCGTCACCTCGTAGCCGGGCAGCGCCCGGCCCATGGAGCCCAGCCGGACCGGCTGCCCGGGCGAGTTGCCGATCTGCGCGGTGGTCTCGGTCTGCCCGTAGCCGTCCCTGATCGTGATGTTCCAGGCGCGGCGGACCTGCTCGATGACCTCGGGGTTGAGCGGCTCGCCGGCGCCGACGCACTCGCGCAGGCTGGCTACGTCGGCGCTGGCCAGGTCGGCTTGCACCAGCATCCGCCAGACCGTCGGCGGCGCGCATAGCGAGGTCACCCGGCAAGCCGGAATCGCATCAAGCAGCAGGCCGGCCGAGAATCGCTCATGCCCGAGGATGAGCGAGGTCGCGCCGGCGATCCACGGCGCGAAGACGTTGCTCCAGGCGTGCTTGGCCCAGCCGGGGGAGGAGATGTTCAGGTGCACGTCACCGGGCTGCAGCCCGATCCAGTACATGGTCGACAGATGGCCGGCCGGGTATGACGCGTGGGTATGCTCCACCAGCTTCGGCTGCGAGGTGGTGCCCGAGGTGAAGTAGAGCAGCAGCGGGTCGGTGGCGCTGGTCGGGCCGTCCGCAGCGAACTCTTCCTTCAGCTGAAACGCGCCGGCGTAGCCACTCCAGCCGGCCGGGGCACTGCCGCCGACGGCGATCCGGGTCCAGTTCCCGGCCAGGCCCTCGAACTTGGGCGTGAGGGCTGACTCGGTGACGACGTGCCGGACGTCACCGCGCGCGATCCGGTCGGCCAGGTCCTCCGGCCCGAGCAGGGTGGAGGCCGGGATGATGACCGCGCCGAGCTTCATCGCGGCGAGGATGACTTCCCACAGCGGCGCGATATTGCCGAGCATGAGCAGCAGCCGGTCCCCGCGGCCGACGCCGAGCCCGCGCAGCCAGTTCGCCACCTGATTCGACCGGGCGGCGAGCTGGGCATAGCTGAGCTTGATGTCGCTGGCCTCGCTGACGACGCGCAGCGCGCCGGCGTCCGGGTGCTCGGCGGCGATCACGTCGAACCAGTCGAGCGCCCAGTTGAACTCGTCCAGCTCCGGCCAGCAGAACTGGGCCTTGGCGGCGGCGTAGTCCTCGCGGTGGCGCAGCAGCAGGTCGCGCGCGGCGCGGAAGGCGGCAGTGCCCTGAGTCGGTTCAGTCATGCAGACATCGTGGCACCCGCAATGCCTGGCGCAGCACCCCGCGCTGCCATGATCCGGGGGATTTCGGCTGCAGTGACCGAAACTCCCCGCGGTCACCAGCGGGCGGGGCTACCCGCCGCCCGGGCACGGCGCCGGCTCCGCCACGCCCCTTCGCTGGCTGGCTCAACGAATAGACGGCCCGGCGGTGACGCCGCGGTGTCACCGCCGGGCCGCCTATGCTGAGGGCAACGGCGGTATCGGCGCGACGTGGGGTGGTGGGCGATGAGCCGGGTCAGGCGGAATCTGAAGGCGGCCCTGCTCGCTGGTATCGCAGCGGGGATCGCCTTCGCGGTCATCAGGCTCCGGCACGTAAAGGCAGTCGCCACTCAGGCCGTCGGTGACATCGAAGCTCAGATCGACGCCCTGGACCCGGCCACCCGGGCTGCGGTGGTGGCGAAGCTGACCGCGGATGCGGCCAGGGACGTCAAGGCCAAAAGAGCCTGATTCTGTCCGGCCAGGCCTAGCGTGTCCGCGCGCTGCTGCGCCGGACCGGAGCCGGCCCGGTGCGGGACTAGCGGGTCCGCTTCCAGGCGGTGCCGTTCCAGCGCAGGATCAGGGTCTTGAGGCGGCTGTGGCTCCTGGAACTGGTGAAGCCGACCGCCCAGGCTCTGCGCGCGGAGACCACGGCCAGGCCGAGAAGCTGGGCGCTGGCCCTGGGACTCGGGCTGTGCACCCGCTTCCACCGGTTGCCGTGCCCCCGCAGGGTCAGGGTTTTCGTGGGGCCGTCGCCGCTGCCGGACGCACCGACCACCCAGGCCCGGTGCGCAGAGACGGCGGCAACGCCGTCGAGGAAGGTGCCGCCTCCCGGGGTGGGGCTGTGCACCCGCTTCCACCGGTTGCCGTTCCACCGCAAGATCAGGCTAAGGCCCGGGCCGCACCCGCAGCCGATGTCACCGACCGCCCAGGCCCGGCCGGCCGAAACTATGGCCACGCTGGCGAGGGTGTCAGCGAGATCCTTGCCCGGGCTCGGGCTACGCACCCGCTTCCACACCTTGCCATTCCACCGCTCGGTCAGGGTCCTGAGGCTGGTCTTGGTGGTGGAATAACCGACCGCCCAGGCCCTGCGGGCAGACGCCACGGCCACACCGCGGAGCGCGCTGGCGATACCGGGGCTCGGGCTGGGCACCCGCTGCCAGGTCTTGCCGTTCCAGCGCAGGATCAGCGTCTTGCCGCTGCCGGTGGAGCCGACCGCCCAGGCCCGGCGCGCGGACGTGGCGGCCACGCCGGACAGGTTGCCGCTGCGGCTGGTGCCGGGAACCGGCTGCCAGGTCTTGCCGTTCCAGCGCAGGATAAGCGTGTTGCCGCTGCCGGTGGAGCAGCTGGTGCAGCCAACCGCCCAGGCGCTGCGGGCGGAGGTGGCGGCCACCGCGGAAAGGCGGCCCCGCGGGCCGGGCACCTGCTTCCACGTTCTGCCGTTCCAGCGCGCGATCAGGGTCCGGCCGCTGTTTGCGGAGCCGACCGCCCAGGCGTTACGGGCCGAGGTCGCTGCCACGCCGGCCAGCTCGCCGCCGGCGGTGAAGGATGCCGCCGGGCCAGCCGGCCCGGACCGGGCTGCGGCGGCCTGCGCCGCCGGGGCGATCCCGGCGGCCACCCCCGCCAGCAATAGCGGAGCAGCGAGGATCCTGACCGGACGTGAGGCAAGCTGGGGCGTCCGCACCGGTTTGCCACCTCCCCCCTAGGCAGGCCTGCGGGCTCGGCCTGCCCGGTAACCCGGGCAAGCCGACCAGCAGGCATCGGCGGAACAGGCAAGTGGGTGCGGGACACCGCTCGCAGCCTTGAGCGTGACACGCATCAAGGTAAAACGCCAGCAGCAGAGCAAAAGAGCGGGTGCGCATCCACGCGCGGCGCCGGCCCAAGGGCTCGATTCATTACTACGGAGGATCCGGCGTGCTCCTGCATGCCGGATCCTCCGTGATCATGAACGTCGGGACCGGGCTGCCCTGAGCGGGGTAAGGGGACTCGACGACCAGGCTCGGTCGGGCATCACGAGTTCAGCAGCCCTTCGATGGTTTCCGCGAGCCAGGTCTCATAGGCCGCGCTGGTCCAGCCGCGGTCATTGACCAGGCCGGCGTGCACTCCCGGGCCGGACTGTACGAAGATCAGGTCCGCTAGTCGGCGGCCCGCCGCCGGGCTGCGCTGCCCGGTCAGCCGCACCAGCCGCCTGCAGTCGGCCAGCCGCCCGGCGCTGGCGCGCTCCCACAGTCCGGCCAGTCCGGCATCGAGCGGCGCGGCCTGGGCGAGCACCATGAAGAGCGGGCCGGCCCGCTGGTAGACGCCGCGAGTGCCGGCCGCGAATGCCAGGGCGCGCTCGCGCACAGTGGCGTCGGGGGCATATGCCCGGCGGAATGGCTCACGTTCGACGAGCGGCACGTCCCGCTGGCCGCCCGCTACCGCATTGCGGACGGCCGCGATGAGCAGCGCCGGCTTGCGCCGACGGACAGGTGCACGGCCTGCGGCGTTACACCGGCCGCACGGGCAATTCCGGCGATGTCAGCCTTCAGCCAGCCGCCTGAGCCCGCACCACCCGCCACAGCCGGGCCGGCAATCACCAGCCGTGGTTCGCTGCCGCGCGCCTGGCTGAGGACCATTCTCGTATCAGTGGTTTAGATCTGCCCGGCGTGGACCGGCCAAATGTTAACCAATGATTCAGGGCTGATGACTGGTGTGGTTGAAGTGATCAGAGTGACTTCTGTCGAACCTGCTCAGATCAGCGGGGCGCCGCAGCGCTCGTTGAGTTCTGTCACGCTGGCAGCGCAGCGGCCAGCTACGGGCGCGGGCCCGCAGCTGGCCTGCGTGGCTCTCATGCGAGGCGGTCGAGAATCCCGGTCTGGGCAAGCATGGCGAACCGGTCGGGCACGCCCCAGTGCTCCACGATGCGGCCGTCAACGATGCGGGCGATGTCGATCACGGTGAAGTCGACGGGACGGCCGCTCGGCGGCCCGAAATACGGGCCGGTGGCCGTCCCCTGGCCTCGTACCCGGACCCAGATAGTGTCGCCGGCCTCGACCGAGTCCTCGATGCTGAACGAGACATCGGGGATGACCCGGTGCACATCATGGATTGCCCCCTTGACGTGCGCGATCGCGTCGGCTCCGGCGCCGGCCGTGCCGAACTGGTGCTCCACGAGATCGGGCGAGCAGACCTCGTCGACCACTGAGTCGTCGCCGGTGGCGAACCCGTGGTCGAAAATGCGCTGCATGACCGCGAAAGCCGCGGACCTGCCGCTGTTCGTGGTCAGTGCGGTGGCAGTGGTGGTGCTCATGACGCCTCCTTGGTAAGGCCGGATGGCTGCCCGGCCCGGCTCTGTATTGATCCGACATTACTTCGGATCAATACGGTTAGATTAGGGTTAAATTCTGGCCATGTCAACCAACTTGCCTGGCCGGGCGGCTTCGTCAGCCAGGAAGCCTCGTCTCCCCGGACGGGGAGGGGTCCCCGCGAGCCGAGCCGGGGACAGCGCGACCCGCTGGGCGTGGCGGCCGCAAATAAGACGCCACGGACCGCGGCAGCATTCAGCCACGGGTGCCGGGCGGCAGAAGTGCTGGG
The DNA here is from genome assembly GCA_963786975.1 of uncultured Actinomycetes bacterium. Classification (GTDB taxonomy): domain Bacteria; phylum Actinomycetota; class Actinomycetes; order Streptosporangiales; family Streptosporangiaceae; genus Palsa-506. The sequence continues at coordinate 688,308 of CAWBBE010000005.1, forward strand.
CGGCGGCTGGCGGGTCCCAGCTCATCGTCCGGCTGTCCGGCTGCCTATGCCGGCCGCGGGCCATCCTTGGCCGTCGTCAGGAACAGCCGGCCCCAGGTGTCGGCCAGCCATCGCGCGAACCGGTCCGCTGGCCAGCCGCGTTCGCGTACCAGCAGGCTGAAGTACTCGGCCGAGTTCATGCTCCACACCACGTCGGCAACCTCCCCGACGTCCAGGCCCGGCCTGAGCTCGCCGGTATCGGCCAGATCCTGCGCGAACAGCCGCATGTTGCTGGCGCGGCGGGCCGAGATCTCGTCCCTGATCTGCGCGAGCTCAGGAGCCTGGGCGGCGGCGTCACGCAGGACCAGGTACAGCGGGGCCATCCGGGCGTTCACCGCCGTGACCGCGCTGGCGTAGATCCTGATCTTCTGCCCGGCTGTCGGTGCCGCCCGGATCTGCCGTACGTAGTCGCGCTGCTCAGCGGGGATCGCCTGGTCTGATCCGGAGATGGCGGTCTCCATCAGCAACCGCATGAGAGCGGGCTTCGGCCCGACCGAGGCGTACACGGTGTCCACCGCGACGCCAGCCTCCGCCGCGATCTGCGCGATCGTGGTCGCGACGAAGCCCTTCTCGCTGAACAGCGTGCGGGCGGCGGCCAGGATAGCCTGCCGGGTCCGGCGGGCCTGCTCCTCGCGCACCGACGACCGGTAGGTCCTGGGCTTGACGGACTCGGGCATACGATCTACCTTACCAGTATTGATCCGAAATAAGTTCGGGCGAATGTAGGGAAGCAGCGGGCAGACGCGATGGACACCAAGGCGACGGACGCCGAGACAGCAAACGCCGAGACGACGGACACCGAGGCGGCCACCGGTGCCATTCTGGTCCGGAATCCCGGCGACGGCCCGGCGACCTGGGCACTGGGCGGCTTGTTCGAGCAGCTGGCCTCAGCCGCCGATACGGCGGGCGCGCTGGGCTTGTCGCTGGTCACCCAGCCGCCCGGCACGGCTACCCCGCTGCACGTGCACACCCGCGAGGCCGAGGCCTTCTACCTGCTGGACGGCAACCTGACCTATCGGGCCGGTGACCAGACGCACCGGCTCGCCGCCGGGTCGTTCATCTACCTGCCGCTGGGCGTGCCGCACGCGTTCCGGGTCACCGGCACCGTCCCGGCGCGTTTCCTCGCCCTGACCGCGCCCGGCGGCCTGATGACGCTCTATGACGAGGTCGGGCGCCCGGCGCCGGAACGCCGGCTACCCGGGCCGGCCGAGACATCGCTGCCCGGGGAAATCCACCGGTGGATCGAGACCAGCCCGCGCTACGGGCTTCGCATCGTCGGCCCCCCGATACCCGCCGACGCCTGACGCGGTTGGCCCCGGCCCCCGCACCCGCGGCTTCCCTGCGGCGCATGGTGGCTGCAAGGCGTGGTCGACACCGATGCATCCGTGACATAAAGTATCGAGATAGCTACTTTAAGTCATCACCGGGGGTAGTAGGTGAGATCACGCGAATCGGGTTCAGCGCTGCCCGAGGCAGATCGTCCGCGCGGGCTGCGGCGGTGGTGGCTCGACCGGTCACTCATGACAAAAGGCATGATCGTGATCACCGTCCCACTGGCCGCCCTGCTGGCCATGACCGTGGCCAACCTGCTGCTCCAGCAGCGCGAAAGCCAGCAGCGCAGCGTCGCCCTGACCGCCTCTGCCCTGAACAAGGCCGCCAATCAGCTGCTGTTCGATGCGATGAATGCGGAGACGGGTGTCCGCGGCTACGCGGCGACCCGGAACCCGCTCTTCCTCGCCCCCTACAACCTGATGCTGACGCGGATCGGCGCGGAGCAAGAGGCGTTGCGGGCGGCCGCTGCTGCCGAAGGCGACCAGCGCCGGGCGCAAAGCACCGATGCCACCATGGGCAATGTCCTCGGCGAGCTGGCGCAGATGCGCTCCAGGGTCGAGGCCGGCGTCAAGGGCCCGCGTCTGCGGATGCGGACGGAGAAGGCGACGATGGACCTGCTGCGCAGCCAGATAGCCAGCCTCGCCAGCGGCCCGGCCGCCCAGGTGGTAACTCAGCGCAGCAGGATTGCCAAGTTGACGACCCTAATCAAGCTGCTCGACATCACCGGCCTGGCACTGGGACTGCTCGCCGGGCTGGCCGGCGTCGCCCTCTTCGCCTCGGGTATCGCCCGCCGGGTCGGCGCAAACGCGGCGAACGCGGGCCGGCTGGGCGAGGGGGAGCCGCTCCAACCAGCTCCCGAGGCGGGTGACGAGATCGGCCGCCTGGACAAGTCGCTCATCCGGGCCGAAGCCCTGCTCGCCACCCGGGCCGCGGAGCTGACCGCGGCCAGGGATGCGGCGCTGGGAGCCACCCGGGCGAAGAACGCGTTCCTGTCCAGCACGAGCCATGAGCTGCGGACCCCGCTGAACTCCATCCTCGGCTTCACGCAGCTACTGGAGATGTCCGACCTCAGTGACGAAGACTCCGACAGTGTCGGGCGCATCCTCGGGGCCGGGCGGCAGCTGCTCGCGCTTATCAACGAGCTCATCGACATCGCTCGGATCGAATCGGGTGACCTGAGCCTCTCGCTCGAGCCGGTCCTGGTCCGGCCGGTCATCGAGGAGTCCAGCCAGCTGATGGCCCCGATCGCCGCCGAACGCTCGATCCGGATCATCCAGCACTGCGCGCACCCGGCCCTGGCGGTCTACGCCGACCGGCAACGGCTCTCCCAAGTCCTGGTCAACCTGATCTCCAATGCCGTCAAGTACAACCACCCAGCCGGAACTGTCACGATTGCCTGCCGGCCCGGCGACACCGGCCAGGCCATCATCGACGTCTCCGATACCGGACAGGGCATCTCGGCCGAGGACATCGAGCGCGTTTTCGTCCCCTTCGAGCGTCTTGGCGCCGAGCGGACGTCGGTCGAGGGCACCGGGATCGGGCTGCCGCTGGCCAAGGCCCTCACCGAGGCCATGCACGGCCGGCTGACCGCATCGAGTGTCCCCGGTCAGGGAGCGGTTTTCACCATCAGCCTGCCGCGCGCCCCGGAACTGGTCCGCGCCCCGGCCCAGCGCACCTCTTCCGTGTCACCGGCCGCGCCGCACGCCCCGGCCGGAGCCAGCATTCTCTACATCGAGGACAACCCGGCGAACGTCGAGCTGATCTCCCGGTTCCTGCACCGCAGGCCGAACACCTCGCTACGGTCCGAGGCATTTGGCCGGGCCGGCCTCGAATCCGCCGTCCGGGAACAGCCCGACGTTATCCTGCTCGACCTGCACCTGCCGGACATGCGCGGAGAGCAGGTGCTCAGGGCGCTCAAGGCCGATCCCGCGACCGCCGCCATTCCGGTGGTAGTCCTTTCCGCCGACGCCTCCGAGGGCGTGATCCGCCGCCAGCTCGCCGCCGGCGCGCTCTGCTACCTCACCAAGCCCATCGAGCTCGCCGGGCTCGGCGAGCTACTCGATACCCTGGCCGCCGCCCGGGCTCAGGAGCAGCATGCGCAGCCGGCCAACCGGAGCATGCCAGCGTGAGCGGCCCGGGCGGAGAGCTTTCCGGGGCCCTGTTCAGCAGCCTGCGAAAGGATGCCCGGTGAACGATGCCGTGCTGTACATCGAGGACAACGAAAGCAACATCTTCCTGGTTGAAGCCCTGTTCAGGCGCCGCCCTCGAATCGAATTGCACGTGGCAACGAATGGCCGTGACGGCGTCCAGGCTGCCATCGACAAGCGGCCAGGCCTCATCTTGCTCGACAATCGGCTCCCCGACACGACCGGCGGCGAAATCCTGCGGGAGCTTGCCGCTGCGCCGGCCACCGCGGCGATCCCCGTGGTCGTCCTCAGCTGCGATTCAGACGAGGCCATCGATGAGCTGCTAGTCAACGGAGCCGCTGAGTCTGTCGAGAAGCCGTTCGATATTCATCAGTTCATGGCCATAATCGACCGCTATTTTCCCGGCAACCAGGAAAATTAGGTCCGCCCACCGGGCCTCGCTTATCGCGCCGGCCTTTCCTCGGCGTGCCACTTGAAAGCCTGCGTCTGGGCATCCCGGTGCGCCTGAAGCTGGCCGAGCCAGGACTGCAGCGCAACTACCGACTGCGGCCGCAGCCGGAAGAGGCGGCCCCGCGCGTCCTGCGGGACCCGCTCGTCCGTGACGATCCCGGCCCGCAGCAGCACGCGCAGGTGGCGGCTCATCGCCGGGGCGGAGGTGCCCGTGGCCGCGCCAAGCTCCCCGGCGCGCAGCGGCCTCGCTACCAGCAATTGCACAACCTGGCGCCTGGTTGCGTCGGACAGCGCCTCGAACAGCGGCGCCACGTCCTGATCGCGCATCGATCCTGCTGCCATGTGACAATATTTGCGTTCTCCATCAATAATTGTCAAGTCGGTACAGGTTGTCCCGCCACGACCGCGGGCTCTCCCCGGTCCCGGGGCCGCCAGCCCGGTCCCAGGCCAGGCGGCGGCCTGGGTTCAGGCCTCGGTGGCACGATCACGGCGGCCGGCGCGATAGCGTCTGCGACGTGCCCCCCGGCCGAGCTTTCCAGCCCCCCGCAGACGACGCCCGCGTCCAGCCGGGCAAGGCTGATCAGCACCCGGCAGGACGTGCCGCGGTGCCCGATGTGGCCGGCCTGCTCGCCGTCGCCGTCGCCGATATCGGCGGCGCCGAGCGACCGGGACAGGTCTCGATGGCGGCGGCCGTCCAGCGCGCCATCGAGACCGGCGAGCACCTGGCCGTCCAGGCCGGGACCGGGACCGGCAAGTCGCTGGCCTACCTGGTGCCGGCCGCCCGGCACGCGGTGACCGAGGATGCCACCGTCGTGGTGTCCACCGCCACGATCGCGCTGCAGCGCCAGCTGATCGACCGCGACCTGCCGCGGCTGGCCGCCGCGCTGGAGGCGGCCCTCGGCCGGGCCCCGGTGTTCGCGATCCTCAAGGGCCGCCGCAACTACCTGTGCCTGCACCGCACCGGGTCCGGCGCGCCGGAGGATCCGGCCGGAATGCTCTTCGACCCGCGCACGGCGTCGGCTACCGGGCGGCAGGTGGAGCGGCTGCACGAGTGGGCCGCGACGACCACCACCGGCGACCGTGATGAGCTGGTGCCGGGCGTCAGCGAGCAGGCCTGGCGGCAGGTCTCGGTCACCGCCAGGGAATGCCTCGGCGCGCAGCGCTGCCCGTACGGCACGCGCTGCTTCGCCGAACTGGCGCGCGACGAGGCGGGCCGGGCGGACATCGTCGTCACCAATCACGCCCTGCTGGCCATCGACGCGCTCGAGGACTTCGACGTGCTGCCTGAGCATGACGTGGTGATCATCGATGAGGCACATGACCTGGTCGACCGGGTTACCGCGGTCGGCTCGGCGGAGCTGTCCGCGCCCGCGGTGGAGGCCGCCGCCCGGCGCTGCGGGCGCATGATCGAGGACAAGGAGACGGCCAGGCTGCGCGACGCCGGAACCGCGGCCGAGCGGATACTCGACGAGATCAGCTACGGGCGCATTGACGTCCTCGCCGAGCCGCTCGCGGTGGCGCTCGCAGCGGTCCGTGATGCTGCTCACGGCTGCGCGACGGACTTGCGCGCCAGCGCAAAGAACAATCAGGAAGATTTGGAACGGATTGCCGCGGGCCGGTCCGCGCTCGCCGCCCTTGATGAGCTGCACGGCGCGGCCGACAGGATCCTCTCCGCGTTCGGCCCGGATATCGCCAGCCGGCCGGACGTGGTGTGGATGGACCGGCCGCCGGCCGGGGAGTCATCCCGCCCGCCGACGCTCCGGGTCGCCCCACTGGATGTCGGCGGCCTGCTCGCGGAGCGGCTGTTCAGCCGGCATACGGTCACGCTGACCTCGGCGACGCTGGCACTCGGCGGCTCGTTCGACCCGCTAGCCCGGCAGTGGGGCCTGCCGAGCGCGAGCACGCCGGACCCGGGCCGGCGCTGGCCGGCCGCCGGGACGCGGCCACCGCGGCTGCCGACGGCCGGGATGAGACCGGCGGCCGGGATGAGACCGGCGGCCGGGCCGGCGGCGGGCGGGTTAACGCCGGCCGGCGCAGGCGCAGCAACGGACGCGGCCGAGACGCCTGAGCCGGGCGGCCAGCCCCGGGATTCGGCGGAGCCGCACCCGCTGGCCTGGACCGGGATTGACGTCGGCTCGCCCTTCGACCACCCGCGCAGCGGCATCCTTTACGTCGCGCGGCACCTGCCGCCGCCCGGCCGGGACGGGCTGGCCGAGGCTTACCTGACCGAGCTGCAAGAGCTCATCGTGGCGGCCGGCGGCCGTACGCTGGGGCTGTTCTCCTCCATGCGGGCCGCCCGGCAGGCGGCCGGCGAGCTGCGCGAGCGGATCGGGTTCCCGCTGCTCTGCCAGGGCGACGACCCGACATCGCAGCTGGTCACCAGGTTCGCGGCGGACGAGGCCACTTGCCTGTTCGGCACCCTGTCGCTGTGGCAGGGGGTCGACGTGCCAGGCCCGTCCCTGCAGCTGGTCGTCATCGACCGGATCCCGTTCCCCCGGCCGGACGATCCGCTCGCGTCGGCCCGGCAGCGCGCGGTCGCGGCCCGCGGCGGCAACGGGTTCATGAGCGTGGCAGCCGCGCACGCGGCGCTGCTGCTGGCGCAGGGAACCGGGCGGCTGCTACGTACGATGAGCGACCGGGGAGTGGTGGCGATCCTGGATCCGCGGCTGGTCACCGCGCGATACGGCAGTTTCCTGCGGGAATCGCTGCCGCCGTTCTGGAGCACCACCGACCCGGCGGTCGTCCGCGGCGCGCTGCGCCGCCTGGCAGGCTGACCGGGCGATCTCTGCGATCCGCGGATCAGGCCGCTAGCCGGGCTGCGCCGACGCCTCGAACCCGCCGGGTGGCGTTGCGTCGATCGTGAAGTAAAACGTGGCTCCATGGTCAACGGAGCCTTCGGCCCAGGTACGCCCGCCGTGACGTTCGATGATGCGCTGGACGCTGGCCAGCCCGATGCCGGTGCCGCTGCCGTTGGCGGTGCCGTGGGCGGGGAACTTGCCGGTGTCGTGCAGCCGCTGGAAGGGCTGGAAAAGCTTGTCCGCATAGCTGGAGTTGAAGCCAGCCCCGTTGTCGCGTACGTAACAGCAGACCGGGGCGTCGTCGACGGTGACGGTGCCGAACTCGATGCTGGCCTCGTCCCGGCCGGTGGTGAACTTCCAGGCGTTCTGGAGCAGGTTCCCCAGCACGACCAGGATCAGGCTGCGGTCCGCGGTAACCCGGACGCCGTCTTCGACGGTCGTGCGGACCCGGCGGTCCGGATCACCGGCGCGGAGCTGGTCGCAGATGGCGGTGACCTCGGCGGTGAGATCGACTTCCTGCGGGTTCATCTCAGCCTGTGTGACCTGCGACAGGTGCATCAGGTCGTCGATCAGGGCGCCCATCTGCGCGGTGGCCGACTGGATCCGCCCGGCGTACTCGCGGCCTGTTTCGCCGAGGCAGTCGGCGTACTCCTCGGCCAGGATTTCGGCGAACCCGCTCATCGCTCGCAGCGGGGTGCGCAGGTCGTGGGCGATCGAGTAGCCGAAGGCCCGCAGGTTGTTGTTGGCCCGCGCCAGGTGCATGGTGCGCTGCCGCACCTGCTGCTCCAGGGTCGCGTTCAGTGTCTGGACCTCGCCAGCCCTTCGCAGTGCCTCGCGTTCGGCCTCCTTCCGCGCCGTGATGTCACGGTTGATCTCCAGGATTCTCAGCGGGGACCCGTCGGGCCCGCACTGTGCCACCCAGCGGCTCTCGACGGTGATGATCCGCCCGTCGGCGCATTGGTGCACAAGCTCGCCGTTCCATCGGCCGCCCGCGGCCATGCGGGCTTCGATGTCGGCGAGGGGCTCGGGAAACCTCGTGCAGAGAATCTCGTTCGAGATCCGCCCCACCGCCGCGTCCCGGGCAAAGCCATAGGTTCGCTCGGCACCCGCGTTCCAGAACACGATGCGACCGTCGCGATCCCGCACCAGGATCGCATCGTGCGCCAGCTCGAGCAGCGCGGCCTGGTCCGCGACTGTCCTTTCGCTGGCCTGGCGGTCCGATAGGTCGGCGAACACGGCGAGGCCGTAGCTGACCTCCCCGTCAGCCCCGCGCAGCGGGCGACCCCATACCTCGATGGGGATCACGTCACCGCCCGGCTTGCGGATCTCCATGTCATCGATGTGTGACGGCTGCCCGTGGAGGGCACGGACAACCGGCACGCTCTCCGCCGGGTAATGCCGGTCCGTGCCGGCGACGAAGGCATCGTAGGTTTCGGCGAGCTGGCTGGCGCCGATGTCAGCTACGACGCCCCGGCCCAGCAAGCGCTCGGCCTCGCCATTGGCGTAGTAGGGCCGGCCGCCCGGCGTCGCGACGAACACCCCGACGGGCATGGCGTCCAGGAACTGGAACAGCCGTTTCTCGCTGTCCCGCGTGGCCGCCTCGGCCCTGGCTCGCCGCGCCGCCTCCGCCACGGCCATCCGGCGCCGCTCGTCCGCTTGCTGCGCCAGCCAGACCACCAGCAATACCAGGCCGGCCATCAGGAACCCGAGGGTAGTCGATGCGTTCGTGGCGGCGCCGTCGGCGTTGTACCTCGCTCCGGCCCCCCGGCCGACGATGGCCAGCCACGCCACGGCGGCTAGCGCGAATGCCGTCATCGCGGCAGGCATGGGTAGCCACTTCGGCGGCCCATCGCGCTGCCTGGGCGTGTCTCGCCAGGCAGCGCTCAGCAGGGAGAGCGCGAGAATGAGCATGACGACAGCGGTGAGAAAGGCCATCGCGGTCAGATGCAGCCAGACGGCGGCGGCAGGAGCGCCGGTGGCGTATCCGATGATCGCGGTGACCGCGGCGGCGCCAATGAAAGATCCTGCGGCGGCCGGCCCGATCGGTCGCCGCCGGGACCGCCACGGAGCCCACACCAGCAGGGCCGCGCCCACCAGTGTCAAGCACACCGCGGTATTGATCGTCGGCCTTCCGGGGACGCCGTGCGGCCCGCTGATGTAAGCCCGCACGGCCAGCTGATCGATGCCGAGCCCGCGGCCCAGCGCGTACTCGGCTAGTACCACGGCCCCGAAGGCCGCATCGAACAGGCCCGCTGCCAGCGCTGCCCTGGGCCGTCCCCTGACGAGCGCGACCAGCGCGGCCCCCGTGACCGCCACGGCGAGCGCGGTGCTGAACGCCATCGGGGTCTGGCTGCCGAAGCGCAAAATGGCAGTAGCCCGCGAAAACCAGGCCACCATCACGGTTACGCCGATGACGACGCAGAGCAGGCCGCCCGCCATCGTGATCGCGTCCAGTACCCGCTCGGTGCGAGACGGCGGATGAGCGGAGCCGTCAGGCGCACCAGAAGGCTCGGCGGGCACATCTTCGGGCACTGGCAGCGTCTCGTCCCCCCGTTGGATCAGCATGACGTCCCCCGGCGACCTCCGGGGCGCTGGCCGGCGAGCTTAGCTCAGTCCCGGTGCGCGGCCGCCGCGGGCTGGACATAACAAAAAGTATATGGTCAGTGACAGATAGTGAGTAGTGGTCGAATCGCCATGACATGCTGACGTGCCGCGTGCTGGATTCGTGACCGCTGGGCGCGCTGCGCCGCCGGGCCGCATGGTCGATCTTGGCCGACTCCGGGCGGTAGTGGTTCAGATATGTCCGGCTATCACCGGCCCTATCTGAACCACTAAGCTGATCTTGGTAGAGGTGAAACTGGCGAGGCGGGTGGTAGCTGGCCCGCCCGGATGCCTATTTCGCGTTTTCCGCATTCGCGCGCGCTAGGCTCGGCCCCGAGATGATGACCATTGACCGGGCCGGGCGGTGAGCGGCGAGCAGGGCCTGCAGGCAGGTACGCCTGCTGGCGCACCGGGGGCCGGGGCCGGGAAAAAGAAGCCGAAAAAGGGCCGGCCGTGGTGGGTTGAGCTGCCGGCGCTGATCGTCCTCGGGCTGACGGTCTCGCTGGTTATCAAGACATTCGTGGTGCAGGCGTTCTACATTCCGTCCTCGTCGATGGAGAACACGCTCGAGATCGACAACATGGTGCTGGTGAACAAGCTCGTCTATCATTTCCGCCCGATCGCGCGCGGCGACATCGTCGTGTTCAGCGGCGTGGGGTCGTGGTATCCGGCGCCGCCGCCGGCAGCCCGGCCGAATCTGGCCGTCCGGGCCTACGACGCGACGGTGCCGCCGCTGCTGCACTCGATCACCGGACTATTCGGGACTTCTCCCGGCCCGGCCGATTTCGTCAAGCGGGTTATCGGGCTGCCCGGGGATCATGTGGCCTGCTGCACCGCGCAGGGACTGCTCACCGTCAACGGCGTTGCCCTGCACGAGAGCTCCTACCTGTACCCGGGCGACACTCCGGGCAGCGCTCCGGTAACCAGCGCCGGGACCTTCAGCATCACGGTGCCGCCGGGGCGCCTGTGGGTAATGGGCGATCACCGGAGCGTCTCGGAGGACTCCCGGCTGCGCCGGGACGACCCCGGCGGCGGCACGATACCGGAGAGCAAGGTGGTCGGCCGGGCTTTCATGATCATATGGCCGTCGAGCCGGTGGCGGTTCCTGCCGATCCCCGCCACGTTCGCCCAGCCGGGACTGCACCCGGCCGCCCTGACCGCCGACCTCGGCGCAGCCGGCGCCACGGCCGGCCCGTACCTGCCGGCCGCCGCGGGCTTCGCGGCGGCCCTGCCGCTGACCTGGCTGCACCGGCGGCTCCGCAGCCGCGGACTCGGCCTGCGCGGACTCGGCCGCCGCGGCTGGGGCGTGGTCAGAGCACGTCGTGGCCGGGATGCGGCTCCTCCGGCAGCGGCTGCCGCACGGCCGGAATCGAGCCAAGCCGCCCCGCCTGGTAGTCCTCGAACGCCTTGACCAGCTCGTCCCTGGTGTTCATCACGAACGGGCCGTAGGCGGCAACCGGCTCCCTGATCGGCTGGCCGCCGAGGATGAGGACGTCGATGCCCGCGCTGGGGCCATCGGCCCGGCGATCCGCCTCGACGGTGATCACGTCACCATGCCCGAAGACGGCGAGCTGGCCCATCCTGGCCGGCCGCTGCTCCGCGCCGACGGTGCCGGATCCGGCCAGCACGTAGCCGAGGGCGTTGAAGTCCGGCCGCCACGGCAGCCGCAGCCGGGCGCCGGGCTCAAGGGTGGCATGCAGCAACGTGATCGGCGTATGCGTGACACCGGGTCCGGAGTACCCGGCCACATCGCCGGCGATGACGCGGACCAGCGCGCCGCCATCGGGCGAGCTCAGCAGCGCGACCTGGCCGGCCCTGATGTCCTGGTAGCGCGGGCTGGTCATCTTCATCCGGCCCGGCAGGTTGACCCAGAGCTGGAAGCCGTGGAAGAGCCCGCCGCTGGCGACCATGTCCTCCGGCGGCTCCTCGATGTGCAGGATCCCGCCGCCCGCGGTCATCCACTGCGTGTCGCCGTTGGTGATCATGCCGCCGCCGCCGTTGGAGTCCTGGTGCCGGAAAGTGCCGTCGATCATGTAGGTGACCGTCTCGAAACCCCGGTGCGGATGCCAGGACGTGCCCTTCGGCTCACCCGGCGCGTATTCCACCTCGCCCATCTGGTCCATGTGGATGAACGGGTCCAGCGCCCGCATGTCGATCCCGGCGAAGGCGCGGCGGACCGGGAAGCCCTCGCCCTCATACGCCGACGGGGCCGTGGTCACGGCCAGCACCGGCCGGTCCGCGGCCACGGCCGCATCGGGCTCTTGGATACGGGGCAGGACCAGGGTGTCCTTGACGGTGACCGCTGGCATTTGTCCTCCTTCGGCAACAGCATCGCGCACGCCCGCCCGGCGTGCACCGGCGGGCAGGCCTTCACCGGCGCTAACGGTAATTGAACTCGCAACATTCCCGCGTGGACAGCCTCGCGAGTTCCGCTCGCGCGCCCCCGGTGAGCGCCAGCGTGCGAGCCGGGCGGTCCGCTGAGACCGCTGGGAACCCGCGGCACCCGGGGACTCGGGGAGCCGCCGGTCAGTTCGGGCTGTAGGGCGAGTACCTCAGGTCCGGCGCCGGCGTGGAGGTGAGCGACCGCAGCATCGTGGTCTCCCTGGACAGGATCGAGCGCTCCGCCGCCAGCCGGCCGGCCGCGTCGGGCTCGGCCAGCAGCGCCTGCTTGTCGCTCAGGTCGATGATCATCGACGCGGCCACCAGGTAGGACAGCTGGACCGGGTCGTCGGGCAGATCCGGGATCGCGAGCTGGGTCGCTCCTCGCGCGGCGAGCGCGCTGAGATAGGCACGGAACGCGTCCGCCGTGGCCCGTGCCGCCCGCGCCGCGGCGGTCCCGCCGCCGGCCTTCTCGGGCAGCAGGTCCACCGCGCCTTGCAGGTACGGCCTGGAGCCGTCGAGATCGGCCAGCCGGAATCGCTGCGTGCCGACCGTGACCAGGTCGAACCGGCCATCGTCGTGCTCGAAGACCTGACGCACCAGTGCTGTGCAGCCGACCTGGTACAGCGCTGAGATGCCGTCTATGCCGGTCTCCCGGCCCTTGCGGATGGCCAGCACGCCGAAGCGGCGCGGCTCCGGTTCCGCCAGCAGGTCATGGACCAGCTGCCGGTACCGGTCCTCGAAGATGTGCAGCGGCAGCAGCAGGCCGGGAAAGAGCACGGTGCCTAACGGGAAAAGCGGCAGCGATTCGCTCATGGTCCGACACTATTCGTGCCCGGATGGCCAGGCGAATCGCGGCCGGGCCAGCCGCCGGCTGGCCGGGCCGGCCGGTACGCGCCCCGGTGATCAGGCGCCGGGGCGGCGTTCAGGCGTGCGCCCGGCGGTAATGCGCGGCGAGCACGTCGTCGCCGAAGTCGCTGCGCGGACGGCGCAGCACGGTGTGCGCGTGATTGCCGTCGCTGCTGGTGTTGTCGTACTCGATCAGCAGGTCGTCGCCCTGCACCCGGTAATAGTGCCGCCGTCCCGGGGCGGTCGGGCCTTCCCAGGCGAAATAAAGCTCCGCGGCGGCCAGCCGGGTAGCTTCGCGGGCGGCCAGGCCGTCGGCCAGCCGGCCGAGGTACAGCGCGACGAGCTGGCCGAGGACCGCGCGGGGCGCCGGGCCGAGCCCGGCCGCGGCGATGCCCGGCGGCTCGATCTGCTCCGCCGCGCGCGGCCTGGTCCCGGTACGGATATCGGGCGGCGCCTGGCCGGACACCACCGCGGCGGCCCGCCCGGCCGGCCCGAGTGCGTCAAGCAGCGCGCGGGCCACATCCTCTTCCGGGGCGAGCGGCCGGGACACCACCCGGCCGGCCTGGCTGACGCAGGCCGGGTTCGCCCCCAGGAAGACCGGGGCGGGCGAGATCACATCGCCGATCAGGGTCATGGTGACCGACAGGTGGTGCCCTTCGAACCGCCAGGACCATGGCTCATGGCCGGCCGGGTCTCCGAAGACGGCGACCCAGTAGTCGTCGCTGTGCCGCCCGTACAGCCAGCCCTCCCGCCGGTCGAGCACCTCTTCCAGCGCGATGACCGCCATCGCCTGCGCGTAGGCAGGCTCGCTCAGCGCGGTGGCGAGCAGCCGGTGCGCGGCCTTGCGCCCGGCCCGGTCCAGATCCGCGATGCAGGCGCCGGGGCGGGCCGCCGGGCGGTATTCCAGCCACCTGCGTGCGCCGTCGTCGCCAAAGGGCAGCGCCGCGAGCGCACGCTGCGGGCCGTCAAGCGCGCCCAGCAGGCTGGCCGCGGCCAACCGCATCTGGCCGGGCAGGGAATCAGCAGCCATCCTCCCGGTATAGCAGCCATGCATGTCGACCGGGCAATGGCGCAACTCTAGTGACTTTAGGTAGATTACTCAGTACGTAGAGTGATTGACGGAAGGGAATCGACGGCGGGCCGCAGCAGCCGGGGGCCGGATCGCGGACCGGACCCAGGTTCCTGGTCTCGCCGCCCCTTTGAACGGGCTGAGCATCCGGCCGGGAGTTCGATCCTGGCGCTGCGCCGGGCGCTGAGCCCCGATCGCAGGCGGGGAGCGTGGTCAAATGCACTCGAAGGCAGCGAAGGCCGCGGTGAGCGCGGTGGCCGGCTGCATGACGGCGGTGCTCGGCGCGGGCTCGGCGGAGGCGGCGCCGGCCGCCGATAGCCCGGTTCCCGTCCGCTGCAGCGCGGCCGCGCTGGCGGCCGGCCTCGCCGCCGCGGCGGATGGCGAGACCCTGAGCCTGGCGCCGCGCTGCACCTACAAGCTGGCCGCTGCGCTGCCCGCCGTCAGCCAGCACCTCACCATCCAGGGCAACCAGGCGACCGTCGAGCGCAGCTACCAGCCCGGCATCCCGGCCTTCAGCATCCTGACCGTCACCAGCGGCGCCGACCTCGCCATCAGCAGCCTGAACTTCCGCCACGGCGGTTCTGCCGGGAGCGGCCCGCCGCCGCCCGACGTCACGGCCGGCGGCGCCATCGACAGCAACGGCAACCTCACGGTCCAGGGCGGCGACCTTACCGGCAACAGCGCGTCAGACGGCGGCGCCATCTTTAACGGCGATGGCAGCCTGAACATCCGGGGTGCCGTATTCGCCGGCAATAGCGCGGTCAATGGCGGGGCGGTCGAGAACAACGGCACCATGGTGCTCAGCCGCAGCACGGTCACCGGGAACACGGCCGGCAGCTTCGGCGGCGGGATAGCGACCGCCGCCGATGCCACCGTGGCGGGCAGCAGCTTTGCCGGGAACAGCGCGTCCGAGGGCGGCGGCATCTGGTCCACCGGCACCGCCGCGGTCACCGGCAGCGGGTTCCGCGGTAACCGGGCCGCGGCCGGCGGCGGGGTTTATAACGACGCCACGCTGAAGCTGGCAGGCGGCCAGCTGACCGGCAACACGGCACCCAGCGGTGGCGGGGTTTACAACGACCTCTTCGGGGATGTGACGGTAACCGGCACCGGCTTCTTCCGGAACCATGCCGTGACCGGCGGCGGGATCCAGAACGAGGATCTGGCCACGATCTCCGGCAGCCAGCTGTACGGCAATATCGCGGCGAGCTTCGGCGCCGGCATCTACAACGACTGGGTGCTCACGGTCACCGGCAGCCTGATCGTCCGCAACTACGCGGCAACCGGCGGCGGCGGCATCTACATTGGCAGCTTCTTCGGGCCGCCCGGCACGCTCACGCTGTCCGATTCCGTCGTCTTCGGCAACCGGCCGGACAACTGCGAGGGATGCGTGGCCAGCCGCGGGCTGCTCAGGCCGAGGTCCCGCGGGCTGCGGCCCCGCGTCCGCCGGATCGCAGCCGTCCGCGACTGGCCGGGCGGCCGCCCGATGACCGGCCTCGCGACGGCTCGTCCGGCCCGGGGAGAGCCGGACGGCACTGATCCGGTCAGAGCGGCAGGCCGGCCTCCAGGTGCGCCAGGGCGGCGTCGATCCGGTCGAAAATCTCGCCCGGGCCCGCGTCCGGAACGGGCAGGGTCACGGCCATGATCACGCCCATGATCGCGCCGGCTATGTTCCGCACGGCGAGGTCGCCCGGGTCGCGTCCGGCGCGTTTCGCCAGCGCCACGGCGATCACGTCCAGGGTGCGGGTGAACTCGTCGACGGCCCGGGCCCGCACTTCCGGCACCGACATGGACAGCTGGATGGTCTCGCGCAGCCTGGCCTGGTCGTCGGCCGGCAGCCCGGCGATCGTCGCCCTGGCGGCCGCGCGCATGGCGGCGATCGGGCCGAGCCCGGCCGGCTGCGCCTCCAGCGCCTCCAGCGTGACGACGTCCAGGTCGTCTTGCAGGATGACGTCTTCCTTGGTGGGGAAATAGCGGAAGAACGTCGCGGGGGAGACCTCGGCGGCCGCCGCGATCTGCTCGACCGTGGTCGCCGAGTAGCCCCGCTCGCGGAAGAGGCGCAGCGCGTGCTCCCTGATGGCAGCGCGGGTCTTCGCCTTCTTCCGCTCGCGGAGCCCCATCGGCTTGACCGCGTCGGCCAGTTCGCTCATGGTCGTCATTCTGCCCTGGCGACGTCGCGGCACCCAGCCGGCCCGCCCCCGTCGGGCGCCGCCGCGTCGGCCGCCACGCCGTCGGCCGCCGCCCCGCCGGGCCGCCGGCCCGCCGCGTGCGCGGCCTCAGCCGCGGCCGGGCCGGGGATGCCCGCGGCGGTCCCGTCCGGCCCGGTGACGGCCGGCCCGGTGCCGTCCGGCGCCCAGCGCGGCAGGAACGCGAGCCCCAGCAGGGCCGACGTCACCGCGATCGCCGCGCACACCCACAGCATGACGTCCATCCCGTGCACGTACGAGACGCCCACGGCGCGCAGCAGCGGCGCGGAGCCGATCTCGTGCGCCACCGCCACCCCGCCCGCCACGCTGCTGCGCGCGGCAGCCGCGGCGGAGGCGGAAAGCCCGGTCACCGGGAGCCCGCTCCGGTAGACGGAATCCAGCACCGTGCCCAGGACCGCCACCCCGATGGTGGCGCCAACCTGGCGCAGCGCGGTGATCAGCGCGGAACCCGAGCCGCTGCGCTCGGGCGAGAGCGCGCCCAGTGCCGCGTTCAGCGCGGTCGGCATCGCGATCCCGAGGCCGAGGCCGGTGATCGCGAACCAGGTCGCGCCGAAGCCGGAGCCGCTGCTGATGGTCGTGCCCGCGCCCACTGCCAGCGCGGCGGCCATCACCGCGAAACCAGCGGCGGCCAGCACCTTGGCGTTCACCATCGGGCGGCCGGGCTGGCCGGCCGCCGCCGGGTCGGCCTGGCCCGCCGCCGAGTCGGCCTGGCCCGCCGCCGGGTCGGCCTGGCCCGCCGAGCTGCCCGGACCAGCCGGGCCGGCCTTCGCTGACCTGGCCGGCCGCTGCAGCCGCTGTCCCACGCCGAGGCCCACCACCAGGCCGCCGAGCAGCGGCAGCAGCCGCAGGCCGCTGGCCAGCGAGTCGAGGCCGCGGACGTCCCGGAAGTACTGCGGCACCCCGAACAGGATGCCGAATAGGGCGAACGACACCATCGTGGACAGCGCGGTGCCCCAGGTGAAGCTGGCTGACCGGAACAGCGCCAGGTCGACCAGCGGCTGGCCGTTCGGCCGCCTGGTGACGTGCCGCTCCCAGCCGACGAACCCGGCCAGTACCACGGCGCCGGCCAGCATGGTCGCGATGGCAGTCCGGTCGGACCATCCGTTTTGCCCGGTCCTGATAACGCCGTACGTCAGTGCAGTCAGGCCTGCGCTGGACAGCAGCACGCCCGGCACGTCCAGCCGGAGCCGCCGGTCGCTGCGGGATTCCGGCATCGCCGCGGCGACCGCGATCACGGCGATCACCACGACCGGGACGTTGATCAGGAACACCGAGCCCCACCAGAAATGGTCAAGCAGCCAGCCGCCCAGGATGGGCCCGACCGGGTAGCCGAGGAACGTGGCCCCGCCGACCGCGGCGATCGCCCGCGGCCGCTCCTCGGCGCTGAACAGCACCGGGATCACGGCCAGGGACAGCGGCAGGATGACCGCCGCGGCCAGGCCGAGCACCGCCCGGGCGGCGATGAGCTGGCCGGCCGACCCGGCGTACGCGCAGGCCAGCGACGCCACGCCGAACAGGGCTAGCGCCCCGGTGAGCAGCTTCTTGCGGCCGAACCGGTCGCCGAGCAGGCCGGCCGGCAGCAGGGCGGCCGCCAGCACCAGGCTGTACGCGTCGATGAACCACTGCAGGTCGCTCGTCGACGCGTGCAGGTCGCCGGCCAGCGTGGGTAGCGCCAGGTTGAGGACGGTCAGGTCAAGCCCGACCACGAGCACGCTGATCGCCAGCGCGCCAAGTGCCCACCACCGTCGGTTCTCCGGGTTCTTCATGGCAGTCACCCTCTTTCAACAGTCGCTCTTAATTGAATGCTAGAACTATTTGAGAGCAACTGTCAATATAGTTTTTGCGGCCGCCGTCACGGCCGGCCGCGGGCGGGTTCACTGGTGGCGGGAGGTTTACTAGAGGAGAAGGATCCCGTCGCGGAAGGAGCCTCACCGTGTCCCGCGTACGTCGGGTTTTCGCGGGCGTCAGCGGGTCGCCGGGCAGCCTGCAGGCGCTCAGGTATGCGGCGGGCCTGGCCCGGCTGCATGACTCCGCGCTGATTCCTGTCCTCGCCTGGATGCCACCGGGCGGTGACCTCGCCGATCGCGGCGGCCCGTCCACTTACTTGCGCCAGGTCTGGAAAGACGCCGCCCGGCAGCGGCTCTGGAAGGCGCTTGAGCTGGCCTTCGGCGGAGCCCCGGCCGGGGTGGACGTCGAGCCCCTGGTGGTCCGCGGCGACCCGGGCAGCGTGCTGGTCACGATCGCGAACGCCGACGACGACCTGATCGTCGTCGGGGCGGGCCGCCGCGGGACGCTGAGCCGCGTGATGGGGTGCCGGGTCAGCCGGTACTGCCTGGCCCATGCGACCTGCCCGGTAGTCGCCGTGCCGCCGTCGGCGCTGGCCCAGCTGGGCCGCGGCCTGCGCGGCTGGGCGTTCCGGCACCGCAATATGCGGATTGACCAGGTGAGCCTGCCCGCTGCCGGCGGCTAGCCCGGCTCCCGGCGCGGCCCCGCCCCGGGGCGCCTTTGCGGCACCGCGGTGGCCGGGCCGTGGCCGGGCGGGGGAGAATCATCTGGCCGGACCACGTCAGGGAGGCCGCTGTGCCACAGCCAGAAGGCAAGGAACTCGAAGACATCAGGGCGCGCCGCGACCAGTTGCGCCAGCGCTACCTGCGCCCGGAAGGGGAGCGGCCGCGGAGCACCGTGCGCGGCGTGCATCACCTCGCGCTGATCTGCCGCGACACCGAGGAGACGATCCGCTTCTACCAGGAGTTCCTCGGGTTCCCGCTGGTGGAGCTGGTGGAGAACCGGGACTACGCGGGCTCCAGCCACTTCTTCTTCGACATCGGGAACCACAACCTGCTCGGGTTCTTCGACTTCCCCGGCCATGACCATCCGCCGTTCACCGAGACCATCGGCGGCGTGCAGCACCTCGCGATCTCCATCTCGGCCGATCAGTTCGAGGCCGCGAAGAAGAAGCTGGATCAGGCCGGGGTGGAGTACCTCGGGCCGGACCGCGGAGTGCTGGACAGCATGTACTTCCGCGACCCGAACGGCATCGGGCTGGAGCTCTACCAGGAGGAGCTCGGCATCTTCAACGGCCAGCGAATCCTCGACTGACCGCCGCCCGGCCCGGTCGGCGCTAGCGAAGCTCGCGGCGGATGACCAGCCGCAGGCCGGACCATACCTGGTCGATGGCGCAGACCTTGTTGTCAACCAGGCCGGTCGGCAGGGCGATCTCGCGCACCACGTGCTCGGTCATGTCGGTGCGCACCTTCGACGCGCGCTTCGGCCAGGCGACCCAGAGCCCGCAGGCCGGGGCCATCCGGGGCCGCAGCGAGCCGAGCCGCGCGGCCAGCTCGGCGCGGCAGGTCACGAACCAGATGATGACGTCCAGCGGCACGTCCCCGGCCGGCCCGTCCTGCACGGTAACTGGATCGGGCAGCGGCACCAGGCGGCCGGCGAACCCGGCGGGCGCGTCGATCAGCGCGATCGTATGCCCGGCCTTGATGCCAAGCTTCCGCGGCAGCGGTGTCGCCGAATAGCCAGCCGGCGGGGTTTCCGCCGCCATCGGCTCTCACCTCCGTGAACGTCGTGCCAGGCAGCAGCGGCGGGCGGCCGCCCGCCGGGAGCGGGGCGAGCGGGCTGAGACGGTCCGGACGGGCTGGTCCCGGCCGCTC
Source organism: uncultured Actinomycetes bacterium (assembly GCA_963786975.1). Classification (GTDB taxonomy): domain Bacteria; phylum Actinomycetota; class Actinomycetes; order Streptosporangiales; family Streptosporangiaceae; genus Palsa-506. The sequence continues at coordinate 707,835 of CAWBBE010000005.1, forward strand.
GCCTCCGGTGAGTCGGGCCGGCTAGGTGCCGACCGCCGGGTAGTCAAAGCCGCCGGCCCGGCCGTTGTAGTCGGCGATCAGCCCGGCCAGGGTGGAGATGGCGATCTCGGCCGGCGTGTGCGAGCCGATGTTCAGCCCGATCGGCCGGTGCACCCGGGCGATCTCGTCCGGCGGCACGCCGAGCCCGGCCAGCGCGGGCACATGCGGCGCGGCGTGATGCGCCTTGCCCATCACGCCGACCCAGCGGGCCGGGCTGGCCAGCGCGTCGCGGAGCACGGCGCCGAGCTCCGGCCGGTGATGATCGGTGACGACCACGTCGGCGGCATCGCCGAGATCCGCTGGCAGGCCGGCTTGCGGGACGAGGCCGGCCTCGCGCGCGGCCTCCGCCTGCCCCGGGCCGGGCTCCACCAGCACCGGGCGGAATCCCGCGTCGCGGCCGAAATGCAGCAGGTAGCTGGCGACTGGCGAGAAGAACACCGCGACAAGCGTCCGGTTGTTCGGCTGGGATGGCGCGTGCCCGTGCGCCACCGCGCAGGCCGGATCCTCATGCAGACTGGTCATGCTGTCGAGCTTGGCACGGGAACCGCCGCCAGGCGAAGCGCGGGCGCGATCCCGGCCGGACGGCAACGGTGCCGGGCACGGCTCGCGCCCCGCGGCGCGACACGCCCGCCGGAACACCGCGCCGCGGCTTGACCCACGGGACTCGGGCAGAATGTCAGGCGGCCCGTCGATCGCGGGCAGGTTCCCGACTCTATTTGGAACGGGGTATTGCACCGCGATGAAGCTCAGTGCACGTAATCAGATCAGCGCGCGGGTCACCGGCATCACCCGCGGCGAGGCAACGGCCAACGTCGAGCTCCAGGCCAACGGCGTCCGCCTGGTGGCGTCGATTACCGTCGAGGCCCTCACCGAGCTCGGGCTGGCCGAAGGCAGCGAGGTGGTCGCGGTGGTCAAGGCATCAGACGTGATCCTGGCCGTCGCGGACTGAACTGAGCGGACGACGGCCGGGTGCGGCCGTCGCGGACTGAGCTGGGCGGACGACCGTCAGGTGCGGCCGGCCCGGACTGAGCTGAGCGGACGACCGTCAGGCGCGGCCGTCGCGGACTGAGCTGAGCGGACGACGGCCGGGTGCGGCCGGCGCCTGGCGGTCGCGCCTGGCGGTGCGGCTGGCTGAGGCTGGCTCGGGCGGCAGCAGGCCGACCCGGGTCCGGGCCCTGCTGAGGCCGGCTCAGGCGGGCGGTCGGCTGACCCGGGGCGGACCTGGCTGCGTTCGCTGCGCCGGACCGCCGGTCCGGCGTTAGTTCTGCAGCAGGGCCCGGACGGCCTCGCGGAGCGGATCCATCCGGACCCCGGCCGCGTGCCGCGCCTCGGCCAGCCGCCCGCTGCGCACCGGCTCGACCACCTCCAGATAGGACTTGATCTTCGGCTCGGTGCCGCTCGGCCGGATCACCACCCGGCCGCCAGCCAGCCGGTAGATCAGCACGTCGGCCGCGGGGAGCCCGGCCGTGCCGTCCGCCAGGTCGGTTACCGAGCTGACCCCGGCGGCGCCGAACGCCTCCGGCGGCCCGGCCCGCAGCCGCGCCATGATCTCGCCTGGCGCGCTGGTCCGCAGCGTGAGCTGCCCGGTCAGGTGCACGCCGTGCGAGGTCTCGAGCGCGTCATAGGCGTCGAGCAGCGTATCCCCGGCGGATCGGGCCCGGGCAGCCAGGCCGAGCACCGCCAGCGCGGCGCCGATGCCGTCCTTGTCCCGGACCGCCGTGCCGACGGTGTACCCGAGCGCCTCCTCGTAGCCGAAGGTGAAACGCAGGCCCGGCGCGTGGTCGGCGGCCCGGACGATCCACTTGAACCCGGTCAGCGTCTCGGCGTAGCTGACCCCGGCTGATGCCGCGATGCTCGCCAGCAGGGTCCCGGAGACAACCGTGGTCGCTACCAGCCGGTGCTGAGGGTCTGGCTGGGCGGATGTGCGTTCCAGGATGTAAGCGCCGAGCAGCGCGCCGAGCTGATCGCCGGTCAGCGCCCGCCAGCCGCCCGCGGCATGCGGATCCGGGACGGCGACCGCCAGCCGGTCGCCGTCCGGATCGCTGGCGATCACCAGGTCGGCACCGGAACTGCGGGCCTGCGCCAGCGCCAGGTCAAGGGCGCCTGGCTCCTCCGGGTTCGGAAAGCTCACGGTCGGGAAATCAGGATCGGGCGCCGCCTGGGCGGCGACCACACCGGGCGCGGGGAAGCCGGCCTGCTCGAATGCCCGCAGCTCGAGTCCCGCGGCGACGCCATGCAGCGCGGTGTAGACGAACCGCAACCGGGCCGCGCCGGTCGGCGCGCGGAGCGGCGCGGCCACCGAGTCCAGGTACGCCCGGGCGATCTCGTCGCCGTGCCGGATGATCAGCGGGCTGCCGGCCGCTGCGACCGGCACCCGGGCCAGCGGCCCGAGCGCCCGGATGGCGGCCTCGATCTCGGTGTCCGCCGGGGGGATGATCTGCACGCCGTCGCCGAGGTAGAGCTTGTAGCCGTTGTCGGCGAGCGGGTTGTGACTTGCGGTGATCATGATTCCGGCCGCGGCGGACAAGTGCGTTACCGCGAACGCGAGCAGCGGCGTCGGCTGCTGCGGCGGCAGCATGTGCACCCGCAGCCCAGCCCCGGCGAGCACCCGGGCCGCCTCCTCGGCGAACTCGTCCGACCGGTGCCTGGCATCACACCCGATAACCACGCCCGCCCAGCCCTCCGCCGCCCGCCCCGCGCCGGCCGGATGCCGTTGAAGTCGGAGTTCAACGGCATCTGACCCGTTGAACTCCGAGTTCAACGGGTTGGCTGGGCTGGCTAGGGTGGCCGGGGTGGCCGGGCTGGGCGGGGTGGGCTGGCCGGCCGGGGTGGCCGGGGTGGCCGGGGTGGCCGGGTTGGGCTGGGCGGGCTGGCTGGCCGGGGTGGCCGGGCCGGGCGGGGTGGCCGGGCTGGGCGGGCTGGGCTGGGAATGGGTGCCGAGCCAGGTGGCCAGCGCAGCGGTCGCGCCGCGGACCACCGCGCGGTTCATCCGGTTGGGCCGGCCGCGACGGCACCGCGCAGTCCGGCGGTGCCGAACTCCAGCCGGCCGCCGAACCGGTCCGCCAGCTCGGCCGCTGCCGCGCTGCCGACCGCCGCCGCGCTGCCGGCCGCTGCCGCAGTGCTGTCAGCCGTCGCCGCGCTGCCGGTCGCCGCCGCAGTGCTGTCGGCCGCTGCCGCAGTCCTGCCGGCCGTCGCCGCAGTGCTGTCGGCCGTCGCCGCAGTGCTGCTGGCCGTGCTGCCGGCGGCTAGCAGCGCGCGCAACTCGGCCTGGTCCCGCTCGTCCGGGTCGTCGGCGATCCACGCTTCAACCCGGGCGCGGAAATCCGCGGGGATCATCTCAGCCGATCCCCGGCAGGATGCCGGCCAGCAGCGAGCCCATCCGGGTCGCCGCGGCGCGGCCGGCGGCGATCACGTCGACGTGGTCGAGGCTGTCCGGGGCCAGCCCGGCGGCCAGGTTGGTGACCAGCGAAATGCCCAGTACCTCGGCGCCCAGATGACGGGCGGCGATGGCCTCCATAGCGGTGGACATCCCGACCAGGTCGGCGCCCAGCGTGCGCAGCATGACGATCTCGGCCGGAGTCTCATAGTGCGGGCCGGGCAGCGCGGCGTAAACCCCCTCGGCGAGGTCATGGTCGGCGCGCCTGGCCAGCGCGCGCAGCCGCGCGGAGTACAGGTCGGTCAGGTCGGTGAACCTGGACGGGTAGCCGTCCGGCGGCGCGGCACCAGCCAGCGGCGAGCGGCCGGTCAGGTTGAGGTGATCGCGGATCAGCACCGGCTGCCCGACCTGGTATCCGGCCCGGATCCCGCCGGCCGCGTTGGTGAGCACGATGACCCGGCAGCCGGCCGCCACCGCGGTCCGCACCCCGTGCACGACGGTCCCGACCGGATGGCCCTCGTACAGGTGCGTCCGGCCAAGGAAAACGAGCACGCGCGAGCCGCCGAGGGTCAGCGAGCGGACCACAGGGGAGTGGCCGGCCACCGTCGGCGGCGCGAACCCGCCGAGATCGGCCAGCGGTACCTCGATGACCGCCCCGCTCACCTGGCCGGCCTGACCGCCCGGGCCAGCCGGGCCGGCCTGACCGCCCGGGCCAGCCGTTCCAGCCGGGCCGGCCTGACCGCCCGGGCCAGCCGTTCCAGCCCGTCCGGCTGCGGCCAGCGCGTCGGCGGCGGGAGCCCAGCCGGAGCCGAGCACGATGGCCACGTCATGCCCGCGCTGGCCGGTTCGCTCGGCCAGCACCGCCGCGCTCGCTTCCGCCGCCGCGAACGGGCTGGCCGCCGCTGCGCGGGAATCGTCTGCCGCTGCGCCGTGCGTGCCGCGGGCGGACCCGGCGGCGGCTGAGTCGCTGTTCAAGCCTTCACGTACGGCTTTCCGTCGGCGGCCGGCGCCCTTACCCGGCCGACCAGCCCGGCTACCGCGATGATCGTGGCAACGTACGGAGCCATCAGCAGGAAGTAGGACGAGATCGGCACGTTGATGGTCGACAGCGTGGCCTGCAGCGAGTTGGCGAAACCGAAGAGCAGCGCGGCGGCGGTGGCGCCCAGCGGCGTCCACCGGCCGAAGATCATCGCGGCCAGCGCGATGTAGCCGAGGCCGGACGACATGTCCTTGGTAAACGTGCCGACCGAGCCGACGGTCAGGTACGCTCCGCCGATGCCGGCGATCAGCCCGCCGAGGATGACATTGCGGTACCTGGTCGCGCGTACCCGGATGCCGACCGTGTCAGCCGCCGTCGGATGCTCGCCGACGGCCCGTGTCCGCAGCCCCCACTTGGTGCGGAACAGGCCGATCTGGACGAAGATGATCATGCCGTACATGATGTAGAGGAAGATCGTCGAGTCGAAGAAGATCGGCCCGATGATCGGGATATCGCCGAGGCCCGGGATCTTCAAGGCATTGAACGTGAGCCCGGTGTTCAGGTCCGGCCTGGTCACCAGCACGCGGTCGTTGAGGTAGCCGGTGAGGCCGGACGCCAGCACGTTGAGCACGACGCCGAGGATGATCTGGTCGACCAGGAAGTTGATGGCGAAGGCGGCGAGCACCAGCCCGAGCAAGCCGCCGGCCAGCGACCCGGTCACCAGGCCGAGCGACAGCGAGCCGAAGGCGCTCGCCACCACGGCCGCGGCGAACGCGCCGACCAGCAGCTGGCCCTCGATCGCGATGTTGATCACGCCGGACCGCTCGCACATGCAGCCGGCCAGCGCGCCGAGCACCAGCGGGATCGACAGGTTCAGCGTGCTCTGCAGCAGGTTCACCACGTTCAGCGGGATAGCGCTGTCCGCATAGGCCCAGCAGAGCAGCGAGATCACGAAGAACAGCAGTACCACCGCGATCATGAGGCGCTTGACCAGCGGGCTGGGGTCGGTGACCGCGCGGACCATCCCGATCGCGACCGACAACGCGCCGAGCACGTAGGCGACCGGAGCCGCCGGGGCATGGATGCTGGGCACGTGCACCGAAGTGCCGGATACCGTCAGCGCGAACGTCGCATCGCCGGAGTGCGCGAAGAACCCGAACAGGAAGATGTCGATCAGGCCGAACAGGATGAACGTGCCGGCCGCCACCAGTCGGCGGTTCACCCTGGCCGGCGCACCAAGCGGGACGGCTAGCGCGGTCATGCGTTCCACCCCTTCGGCACTGCCTCAAGGCCGGCCGATCTGGCCACGCGGAGCCGGAACAGGGCCCGGATGAGCGGCGGCGCCGCCACGAATAGCACGATCAGGCCCTGCAGCACCTGGACGATAGCGGAGGGCACCTGGGTGGCCGCCTCCATGTTGGTTCCGCCTGCGTGCAGGGCGCCGAACAGCAGGGCGGCGAGCACGACCCCGAGCGGCCTGGCCCGGCCGAGCAGCGCGACCGTGATGCCGTCGAAGCCGTAGGTGCCGTAGCTGTTGAAGGTCAGGTTCTGCAGCGGGCCCTGGATCACGACCGCGCCTGCCAGCCCGGCCAGGCCGCCTGCCAGCAGCATCACCAGGGCCCAGCTCCGCTCGACGCTCATCCCGGCGGCCCGTGCCGCCCGCGGGTTGGCGCCCACCGTGCGGAACCTGAACCCGATGGTCGACCGCGATAGCAGCCACCACACCGCGGCCGCCGCGGCCAGGCCGACGAGGAAGCCGGCGTCGACCTGCGGCGGCGGCCCGCCGACGTGCGGCAGCCTGGCGTCGGCGGCGACGTTCGGGCTGATCAGGTTCGCCTGGCCCGGCTGCTGCAGCGCCTTCGGCGTGCTGAGCAGGAAGGACAGCAGGTTGTACATGATGTAGTTGAGCATGATCGTGACGATGACCTCGTGCGCGCCGGTGCGGGCCTTGAGCTCGCCGACCAGCCAGCCGATCACCGCGCCGCCGGCAAAGCCGCCGAGGAGGCAGACCAGGATGTGCACTACCGGGGGCAGGCTCACGCCGAAGCCGAGGTAGGTAGCCACGATCGCGCCGCCGACCCACTGGCCGGCCGCACCGATGTTGAACAGGCCGGCCCGGAAGGCAAGGGCCACCGAGAGCCCGGTGAGGATCAGCGGAGTCGCATCGGACGCGGTCTGCGAAAGCGGGTAAAAGATCGCGCCGACCGATCCGCCGTGGAACGCGGCCGAGATCGTGTGCGGGTTGAAGATCGCGCCCTCGAACATCGCGGCATACGCGGCCGCGGCAGAATCCCACGCCAGCGCGATCGCATTGCCGGGGTCACTGAAGAAATGGCTCCATGCGCTCAGCACGACCGGATCGCTGGACGCGATGAGCAAGCCGCCGAGCACGACCGCGGCGGCGATCGCCAGGATGGTCAGGACGGCCGGACTGCCCTCCGTGACCGCGCTGATGATCGCCGGGCTGAACGATCCGCGCGATCGCCCGGGGCTGCCATCCGGCGGCGGACCAGCCGCCGCCGGTCCGCCGCCGGCAGGCCGCCCGGCGGGCGGCGACGCCGCCGCATCGGGCGGCGGGCTGGCCTCCGGCGCCGGCGGGCGCTGCTCGTCGGTCATGACGGGCCCGCGGACTCTGCCGTCGGCGGCTCGGGCGCCTGCGGCGGCTCCGGCGCCTGCGGATCCGGCGCCTGCGGATCCGGCAGCCCGCCTGGCCTTGCGCCCGGCGGACCGGTAACGCCGCCGATCGCGTGGTCAGCCGGCCCCGCTGCCTCCGCCGCGGCGCTGTCGCTCGCGCCGGCCATCAGCAGGCCCAGTTCACGGACCGAGACCGTCGGCGGCCGGAACCCGGTGATCTTGCCTTCGTACATGACCGCGATGCGATCGGCGAGGGCGTAGATCTCGTCGAGCTCGGAGGAGACGATGACCACGGCAACCCCCTGGTCCCGCTGCTCCACGATGCGGCGGTGCACGAACTCGATCGATCCGACGTCCAGGCCGCGGGTCGGCTGGCTGGCCAGCAGCACGCGGATGTCGCGACTCACCTCGCGGGCCACGATCACCTTCTGCTGGTTCCCGCCGGACAGGGTGCTAGTGGGCGTGCCGATCGATGAGGTCCGCACGTCGAACTCAGCCACCCGGCTGCGGGCGTTCGCCTCGATCGCGGCCAGGTTCATGGCGATGCCCGAGGCGAACGGCTGCCGGTCGTAAACGTCCAGGATCAGGTTGTCGGCGACGGGGAAGTCGCCGACGAGGCCGTCCACCTGCCGGTCCTCCGGGATGTAGCCGACGCCGGCCCGCAGCCGGTCCCGCGGCGAGGCGCCGCTGATGTCGGCGCCGTCGATGAGCACCGATCCGGCCGCGGCGGGCCGCAGGCCGAGCAGCGCCTCGCAGAGCTCGGTCTGCCCGTTGCCCTGCACCCCGGCCACGCCCAGGATCTCGCCGCCGCGGACCTCGAAGGAGACATCGTCGACGGCCGCCGTCCCGTGCTCGCCGGCCACCGTAAGCCCGCGCACGTCGAGCACGACCTCGCCGGGCCTGGCCGCGGTCTTGCTGACCCGCAGCTGCACCGCCCGGCCGACCATCAGCTCGGCGAGCTCGGTGTCGGCGGCGGTCGGCGGCCGCTCCCCGACGACCCGCCCGCGCCGGATGACGGTGATCGTGTCGGCGATCGCCTGGACCTCTTTCAGCTTGTGCGAGATGAACACGACCGCCCGGCCGCCCGCCCGTAGCTCGCGCATGATCCGGAACAGATCCTCGGTCTCGCCGGGGGTGAGCACGGAAGTGGGCTCGTCCAGCACGAGCACGCTGGCCTCGCGCAGCAGCGCCTTGATGATCTCGACCCGCTGCTGCACGCCGACCGGGAGGTCCTCGATCAGCGCGTCCGGGTTCACGTCAAGGCCGTACCGCTCGGAAAGCTCGCGGACGTCCCGGCGGGCCCGCCGGCGGTCGAGCAGGCCCAGCCACCGGGTGCGCTCAAGCCCGAGCGTTACGTTCTCCGCCACCGTGAAGACCGGCACCAGCATGAAATGCTGGTGCACCATGCCGATCCTGGCGGCGATCGCGTCCTTGGGCGACCGGATCGTCACCGCCTTGTCGTCGAGCCGTATCTCGCCCTCGTCTGGCTGCAGCAGCCCGTAGAGGACGTTCATCAGCGTTGTCTTGCCGGCGCCGTTCTCGCCGAGCAGCGCGCGGATCTCGCCGGGCTGGACGGTCAGGTCGATGTGGTCGTTGGCGACGAGGCTGCCGAACCGCTTGGTGATGCCGCTGAGTTCCAGCTTCACCGGCAGCCTCCTCCGCTGGCACCTGGGCGCCACGGGCCGGGACCGATCCCGCCGCTGGCACCCGCATATCCGGGCGAGGCTGGCCGCCTCGCCGCTGGCACCCGCATGTCCGGGCGGGACGTGGGCCCGCCCGGACATGCCCGCCTGACTACGCCGGGCTCTTGGTGGCCGGCTTGATCGTCCCGTTCTCGATGCCGGTCTTGATCTTCGCGAGCTCGGCCTGCAGTGCGGCAGGTACCTTGCTGGCGAAGTCGTGGAAGGGAGCGAGCCCGACGCCGCCGTTGGCCAGCGTGCCGACGTAGTTCCCGCCCTTGAAGGTGCCATTGGCGGCCGTATCTATTGCGTGCCTGACCGCCGCCGTGATGCCCTTGTTCACGGTGGTGATGAAGTACTTGCAGTACTGAGGCACTTTGATGCAGCCGTCGGAGTCCACCCACATCATGTTCACCTTCTGGGTGCCGGCCGCGGCGTTAGCGTTCTGCACTGCCTTGGCGGCACCGAGGCCGACGTTCCCGGCGACCGGGAAGATGACGTCGGCGCCCTCGCTGATGAACGTGTTGGTCAGCCGCTGGCCGGCCGTGATGTCGGTGAAGTTGCCGGTGAAGCTGCCGTTCTGGGTCTTCTCGTTCCAGCCGAGGACCTTGACGTTCTTGTGGTTCTTGGCGTTGTAGTACTGGACGCCGTCCCAGTAGCCGTCCATGTAGATGGTCACCGGGGGGATCTTCTGGCCGCCGAACGTGGCGACCTTCCCCGTCTTGCTCATGCCCGCGGCGAGATAGCCGGCCTGGAAGGCGTCCTGGTCTGTGCTGAACACCAGGGAGCTGACGTTCTTGAAGGGCTTGGGGTAGCCAAAGTCGATGATCGCGAACTTCTGCTTGGGGTTTGCCTTCGCCGCGGTGGCCGTGGCGGCTCCCATCAGGTATCCGTTCGTAACGATAATGCCGCATTTCTGGTTGATGAACGTGGTGATGTTCGACGCGTAGTCGGCTGCCGAAGCCGACGGCAGGTACTGCGCGGTGATCTTGCCGCCGGAGGCCGCGGCGGCGTCGGTGGCGGCCTCATAGGCGGACTGGTTGAAGGACTTGTCGTTGATCGTGCCGGTGTCGGAAATCACGCACGCCTTGAACTTGGCGGCCGCGGCCGACGGGCTGCCCGATGAGCTGGCGCTGGGCGAGCTTGACCCGCATGCGGCGGCGAGCAGGGCGACGACGCTGAGCAGGGCGACGCTGCCGATCTTCCTTCTCACGGTTACCTCCTATGCCGAGGGCGGCCTTCGGCCGCCCGGAAGGACCGCCGGCTCGCTAGCGCGGCCCCAGCCGGCCAGGGCAAGGAAGCAGGGCAAGGAAGTCCCGAAACCCCCCTGGATCTTCCGAAGGTTAGCCCTGATGCCGTCCTCCGGGAAGCGGGATGCTGCCGTCCTGGCGGGGCTGTTGCCGAATCGAGACCGTTAAGATCGTAAGCCCCCGCGGCGTTAGCGGGAAGGCCCGGATCACCAAGCCCGATGGCCTGGCCGGCCGCGCGGCGGCCGAGTTCCCGGCCGGGTCGGCGCGGCCCGATCCGCGTTTCACCGTCGGCATGCTGGAGGCCCGGATGGCGATCGACTGGACGAGCCTGCGAGCCGCGGCGGCCGCCGCGGCGCAGCGCGCCTACGCACCCTATTCGCGGCTTCATGTCGGGGCGGCCGGGCTGGCCTCGGATGGCCGGATCGTGACCGGCTGCAACGTGGAGAATGCCTCCTACGGGCTCACGCTCTGCGCCGAATGCGGGCTGGTCTCGGCGCTGCACGCGTCCGGCGGCGGGACGCTCGTCGCGGTCAGCGTGGTGGCCGGCGACGGCGATCCGCTGCTGCCCTGCGGCCGGTGCCGCCAGCTGCTGCTTGAGGCGGGCGGCGCCGCGCTGCTGGTGCAGACGGCCGCCGGGCCGACCGAGCTCGGGGTGCTGCTGCCCGCCTCGTTCAGCAGCATGGACCTGGCCGCAAGGCGGGCCGCCGATGCCTGACGTGGTGGAGCTGATCCGGGCGAAGCGCGATGGCGGGCGGCTGGCCGACGACCAGATCCGCTGGCTGATCGATGCCTACACTGGCGGCGTGGTCGCCGACGAGCAGATGTCGGCGCTGCTGATGGCCATCTGCATCCGCGGCCTCGACCCGGCCGAGCTGCGCACCTGGACCGCGGCGATGATCGAGTCCGGCGAACGGCTTGACCTGAGCGCGGTGCCCGCGCCCACCGTCGACAAGCACTCGACCGGCGGCGTGGGCGACAAGGTCTCGCTGGTGCTGGCCCCGCTCGTAGCGAGCTGCGGCGCGGCGGTGCCGCAGCTGTCCGGCCGCGGGCTCGGCCACACCGGCGGCACCCTGGACAAGCTGGAGTCGGTACCCGGCTGGCGGGCCGGGCTGACGAACGCCCAGCTGATCTCGGTGCTGCGGACGGCGGGCTGCGTGATCTGCGCCGCGGGCCAGGGCCTGGCGCCGGCCGACCGCAAGCTCTACGCGCTGCGCGATGTGACCGGCACCGTCGAGTCGATTCCGCTCATCGCCAGCTCGATCATGTCCAAGAAGATCGCCGAGGGGACCGCCGCCCTGGTGCTCGACGTCAAGGTCGGCAGCGGCGCGTTCATGCGGGACATTGCCGAGGCCAGGCTGCTGGCGCAGACCATGGTCACGCTCGGCGCGGAGCACGGCGTCCGGACCACGGCCCTGCTCACCCGGATGGACGTGCCGCTCGGGCTGGCCGTCGGCAATGCCGTCGAGGTCGAGGAGGCCGTCGCCATGCTGTCCGGCGGCGGCCCGCCGGACCTGGCCGAGGTGACCCTTGCCCTGGCGAACGAGATGCTGGCGCTGGCCGGGCTGCGGCCAGCGCCGGCCGCCGGGGTGCCAGCCGGGCCAGCCGCAGCGGGGCGCACCGCAGCCCGGCCAGCCGCAGCCGGCCCGGCCCCGGCGGCCGCGCCCGACCCGGTTGCGGCGCTGGCCGATGGCCGGGCGCTGGACCGCTACCGCGCGATGATCAGGGCCCAGGGTGGTGACCCGGACGCCCCGCTGCCGCGGGCCGCGCACGCCGAGATGGTCACCGCGCCGGAGGCCGGCTGGCTGGTCCGGCTCGACGCCCGCGCGGTCGGCGTGGCCGCCTGGCGGCTGGGCGCCGGGCGGGCCAGGAAAGAGAATCCGGTGAGCCCGGCCGCGGGGGTCATCTGCCTGGCCAAGCCCGGCGAGCGGGTCGACCGCGGCCAGCCGCTGCTGGAACTGCGCGGCGACGACGCGTCCAGGTTCGCGGCGGCGAAGGACGCGCTGTCCGGCGCGATCGGGATAGCGCCAGCCGCGCCGGACATCGGCCCGCTTGTCCTTGAGCGGATCGCGGGCAATCCCGCAGCGGGATGAACCCGCAGCGCGCAGCGGCCCGCGCGGGCGCGACCGCGCGATCAATTCAGTAAGCCGGAAATCATTAAGTCCTGAAACGGATCCGCCGTGGCCTGCCTCGGCAGGAGCAGCCATGCCTGCCAGCGCAGGCCGGCCAGGTCCGCGTGCGCGGTGACTCCCAGCGCGGCAGCGAGCTCGTCCAGGGCGGCCCGGGCCGGCGCCGGATCACTGTCCGGCCGCGAAGCCCCGGCTACCGGAGTGAGGGTGAGCTCGACCTGGATCCCGGCTGTCCCGGCCTGCACCGCGACCCGGGCCTCCAGGGGCGACCCGGCGGGCAGCAGCCCGAGCAGCATCAGCTCGGCGACGTCGGCGACCACCGCTGTCTCGGCCGTGGACAGCCTGGCCGGCGCCACGTCGGCGGGCACGGTGCAGGGAGTGGCCAGCAGCCAGGCGGTCCGCTGCCTGACCGCGTCGGCCAGCCTGGTCTCCGGCGGCAGCAGCGGCCAGTGCCCGTCGATGAGCGAGCGCAGCGAGCCGGCTGCCGTGTCCAGCTGCCGGATGGCCGCGGCCAGCCGCGGAGCCAGCTCTGGTCCGGCCGACCGGGCTAGCATCTGCAGGTCAAGGCTGGCCGCGGTCAGGTCCTGGACCGGGCCGTCGTGCAGGAAACCGGCCAGGTCATGACGCTCGCGCGCGCGGAGCAAGCGGACGAGGCGCAGCAGCCGCCACGGCCGCTGCCCGCGCGCTTCGGAGCGGCGGGCGTTCGGCGGCTCCGGAACGCCGACGTCGGCGCCCCGGTCCGGGGCGGCTCGCGGGCGGCCAGGGGCGGCTTTCGGGGACGGGATGACGCCTTGGGCCGGGGTGGTGCTGGCGGCCGGGATGACCTCTGGGGCAGAAGAGGTGACTGCGGTGGAAGTGACAACCGAAGCGACGGCCGGGAACAAAGTGCCGTCTGTGGTCGAAGTGGCATAGTTTGTCAAAGTGGTGTGTGGAGTCGGGGCGGCGTCTAGCGCCGGGACAGCGGCCGCGGTGGCGGCGGCCGAGGCGGCGTTTAGGGCGGCGGCCGGGGCGGCAGCGGCGGGGGTGACCCTTGCCTGCGGCGGGATCTGGTGCAGCGCGTGCACGGCCTTGAGCAGCTGAGCGAGCTGGAACGGCTTGGTCAGCCGGGCGACGCCGTCCGGGATCGTGTCCGCGGTACCGCCGGTGATCACCAGGCAGCGCCCGGCCGCGGCCGGATCCGCCGACCGCAGCGCCTCAACCAGGTCAACGCCGCGCTCGGTGCCGAGGCCTGCATCGACCAGCACCGCGTCATAGCTGGCCGGGTCGAGCGCGCGCGCCTGGCCGAGACTGGCCGCGACGTCGACCTGGTATCCGCTGGCGCTGAGCGCACGGCGGATCAGCGTCCGCATCTCCTCGACGTCGTCGACGACGAGGACTCTGCGGCCGCTGGAGTTTCCGGTCACTGTGCCGGTCACTGTGTCAGCCCTCTCGGCGCCGCCCGGTTGCCGGGCCGTGCCTGATCCGCCGGTGCCAGAGCACGGATATAACATTCAGTGTGCATTAGACTACGAAGGGTAGCATAGGGCAGAACGGCTGGTTCCCGGGCGGGTGATTGCCAGGGATGCGTCCGGGCGAGTCATTTGCTGCGGCTCGCGCGGTGGTCAGTCGGGGAGGTGGAGTTCGCGGATGGTGAACGGTGGCGGCCGGGTCGGCGACAGCACGGACAGCCAGCAGCGGATTAGCGTGTTCCTGCTTGACGATCACGAGATCGTCCGTCGCGGCGTCCGGGAGCTGCTGACCGAGGAGCCGGACATCGACGTGGCGGGCGAGGCCGGGACCATGGCAGCGGCGCTGGGCCGGATGCCGGCCCTGCGTCCGGACGTGGCCGTGCTCGACGTCCGCCTGCCCGACGGGGACGGCGTGTCGGTCTGCCGCGAGATCCGCTCCACCCTGCCGGCCACCGCCTGCCTGATGCTCACCTCATACGGCGATGATCAGGCGCTGCTCGGCGCGATCATGGCCGGCGCGGCAGGTTACGTGCTGAAGCAGACCTGCGGCTCGGACCTGGTCCATGCGGTGCGCGAGGTCGCGGCCGGCCGGTCGACGCTGGACGCGCACGGCGCCCAGCGGGTAATGGCGCGGCTGCGCGAGCGGATGGCCAGCGTTGACCCGCTGTCGGCGCTGACTGACCAGGAGAAGAAAGTCCTCGACCTGGTGGGTGAGGGGCTGACGAACCGGCAGATCGCCGAGCGGATGTTCCTGGCCGAGAAGACCGCGAAGAACTACGTATCGTCGCTGCTGACCAAGCTGGGCATGCAGCGGCGGTCGCAGGCCGCCGCCTTCGCCGCCCGCCTCGGCGAGCACCCCGACGACTAGCCTGCGCCGCCGTCGTCGCCACCGGAGCGGTTAACTTTTATCCGGCTATAACCGGATAAAAGTTAACCGCTCTTTGCATGCCCTGCTGGCGCGGGGCGGATGGCCCGGGTATTAGTGCCCGGGGCTTAAAGCCGGGGACAATGACCTGGCCTGATCAGGAAATTCTCCTCTGCGGAATTGCTGGCCAGATAACGAGAGTGGACATGAGAACACGCCTAGTCAACGGGAAGAAGGAAATCTCATGTCCGCCAAGACTGATCCCAGCGGTCGCGCCGCTCCAGAGCCGCCGGCGCCGCCCCGGCACAGCCGGGCTAAGCTGGCATGGTCGGCCGGCATAGTCGCGGCCGGCGTCGCCACCGTCACGCTTATCGCTACGCAGGTAATGCCATCGGCCCCTTCGGCCAGCACAAATCCCGCCCGGCGGGCGGGTGTGCAGACAACCAACTGCTCGGCGGTGCCGAGCCAGTGCGGGTATCCGGATGCCACCAGCACCGGGCCGGCCGCCGGGCTGACGCTGAAGACGGTTCCCGCCCAGGTGTCGGCTGGGCCGGGCTGGAAATACAACAGCACTTACCAGGAGGTGGACGTCACCGGGAACGGGGCGAGCCTGAACGGCCTTTACATTCCGTACCCGTTGAACATCACCGCGAATAATGTCACGGTTAATAACGTGCGGGTCGTCACCAGCGGGCTGTTCGGCGTCACGCTGCGGCATACCACCGGGGTCACCATCGAGAACTCCGTCATCAGCGGCGCGAACGCCTCATCGGGGCGGGTCAGCAATGCCCTCGATGATGTCTACGGCGACTCCACCGGGATGACGATCACGAACAACAACATCTCGATGTTCCGCACCGCTGTCGCGGTGTCCACCGGCGTGATCAGCGGGAACTACATCCACAACCCCGGCTATGTGGCCGGTGATCACACCAACGGCATCTTCGACGCGGGCAGCACCCAGCCGCTCACCATCAGCAACAACACCATCCTGAACGGCTTCGGCCAGACCGACGCGATCAGCCTCGACGCCTCGTCGGCCGGACCGGTCGCGAACAAGACCGTCACCGGCAACCTGCTCGGCGGCGGCGGCTACGCGATCTACGGCGGCGCCAGCCTCGGCAACGCCACCAGCAACATGATCTTCAGGAACAACGACTTCAGCCAGCTCTACTTCGCCAGGAGCGGCCAGTACGGCGCCGCCGCCTACGTCGACTCGTCCGGCACCGGCTATGTCTGGTCAGGCAACACCTGGGACAGCACCGGCAGCCCCGTCCCGTCCCCGTAACCGCCCACCGCCACACCGGAAAGGAGGTCACGGCAGCCGGCTATATGACAGCCGGCCGGATAGCGCCATCATGCGAGCGTCACCTGCCCAGGCAGCCGGGGCAGGTGGCGCTCGCGGCACGTGCCCGTGCAGCGGATCACATACTTTGGTGACGACCGGTGTGTGCAACATGACTTAACGTGACGCATCGTGTCCAGGCAGTGCGGTCGCGTCAAGGCCGGCGCGCGACCGGCTCCGGTCACCCCGAAGGTGATAATGGAGGGCGTGGTACTGACCCTTGATCGGCTCCGCACCGTTCCCAAGGTGCTCCTGCACGACCATCTCGACGGCGGGCTGCGGCCAGCCACGATCGTCGACCTGGCCCGCGAGACCGGCTACCGCGGGCTGCCATCGACCGACGTCGCCGAGGTCACCGGCTGGATGGCGGGCGTCGCGCAGCGCGGCAACCTGGAGCTGTACCTGGAGGCGTTCAAGCACACCGTCGGCGTGATGCAGACCAGGGACGCGCTGATCAGGGTGGCCGCCGAGTGCGCCGAGGATCTCGCCGCCGACGGGGTCGTGTACGCCGAGGTGAGGTTCGCCCCGGAGCTGCACGTGACCAGTGGGCTCAGCCTCGACCAGGTGGTCGAGGCGGTGCTCGAGGGCTTCCGGCGGGGCAGCGCCGGGCGGGGCATCACCGTGTACGCCCTGCTCACCGCGATGCGGACGGCGGCCAGGTCGCTGGAGATCGCCGAGCTGGCGGTGCGGCACCGGGACGAGGGCGTGGTCGGGTTCGACATCGCCGGCGCCGAGGCGGGCAGCCCGCCGAGCCGGCACCTGGACGCGTTCCAGTACGTGGCCAGGGAGAACTTCCACATCACGATTCACGCCGGGGAGGGATTCGGGCTCCCGTCGATCTGGGAGGCGCTGCAGTGGTGCGGCGCCGAGCGGCTCGGCCACGGCGTCCGGATCGTCGACGACATCCAGGTCGGCGCCGACGGCGCCATCTCGATGGGCCGGCTGGCCAGCTACGTGCGGGACCGCCGGATCCCGCTGGAGATGTGCCCCACGTCCAACGTGCAGACCGGCGCCGCCCGGTCGATCGTGCAGCATCCGATCGGGCTGCTGCGCCAGCTGTCGTTCCGGGTGACGGTTAACACCGACAACCGGCTGATGAGCGAGGTTTCCCTGTCATCGGAGTTCGCCGCGCTTTCGGAGGCGTTCGGCTACGGCTGGTCCGACGTCGAGTGGCTGACCATCAACGCGATGAAGAGCGCGTTCGCCCCCTTCGATCAGCGGCTGCACATCATCAACACGGTGCTCAAGCCCGGCTTCGCGGTGGCGAAGGCGGCGAGCGTCGCCACGGTGCGGGCGGCCAGGTAGCGTCAGGGGCGTGGGCATCGAGCAGGCGTCGCAGCCGGTCGCGGACCGCCGCTGGCTGACCGAGGTGGCCGCGTCCGACGCCGCGCTCCGGCAGGTACTGCACGGGCTGCCCGGCGTCGACCAGGTCGGCGCGGAGGCGCGGGCGGCCAGCCTGGCCACCGAATCCATCAAGCGGGACGCCAAGCTCTGGGCACTCGACATGTCGATCCGGATGATCGACCTGACCACGCTGGAAGGCGCCGACACGCCCGGCAAGGTCCGGGCCATGTGCGCCAAGGCGGTGCGGCCCGATCCGGCGGACCCGTCCGTGCCGCCGGTCGCCGCGGTCTGCGTCTACCCGGACCTGGTCACGGTGGCCCGCACCGCGCTGGCCGGCCGCGGCGTCGCGATCGCGTCGGTGGCCACCGCGTTCCCGTCCGGCCGGGCCTCGCTCGCGGTCAAGCTCGCCGACGTCGCCGACGCGACGGCGGCGGGGGCCGACGAGGTGGACATGGTCATCGACCGGGGCGCGTTCCTGGCCGGGCGCTACGGCCAGGTCTACGAGGAGGTGCGGGCGGTGCGCGAGGCCTGCGGCGGCGCGCACCTGAAGGTGATCCTGGAAACCGGCGAGCTGGCCACCCTGGACAACGTCGCGCGGGCGTCCTGGCTGGCGATGCTGGCCGGCGCCGACTTCATCAAGACCTCCACCGGCAAGGTCAGCCCGGCCGCGACGCCGCCGGTCGCGCTGGTCATGCTGGCCGCGGTGCGCGACTACGCCCATGCGACCGGCCGCCGGGTCGGGGTCAAGGTGGCCGGCGGCATCCGCACCGCCAAGGACTCGATCCGGTACCTGGTGCTGGTGCGGGAGACCGCCGGGCCGCAGTGGCTCACCCCCGGGCTGTTCCGGATCGGCGCCTCCAGCCTGCTGAACGACCTGCTGATGCAGCGCAGCAAGCAGCTCACCGGCGTGTACGCCGGACCCGATTACTACACGCTGGACTAACGCCGGGAGAAGTCAGTTGGCTGTGAAACGGGGCGAGCGGGGCCAGTCCGCACCACCGGACGAGGTCACCCGGTCCCAGTCGGCGGGCCTGGCCGCGGCGCCGGCCGGCCCGGCCTGGGACTATGCCCCGGCGCCGGAGTCGCGCGAGATCGTCTCGATCCTCGCCGAGTACGGTCTGTTCACCGACGGTGAGTTCGTACCGGCGGCGGACGGCCGGCAGTTCCCGACGATCAACCCGGCGACCGAGGAACCGCTCGCCCAGGTGGCGCTGGCCGGCCAGGCCGACGTGGATCGCGCGGTCGCCGCCGCGCGCCGGGCCTACCAGCAGGTCTGGGGCCCGATGCCGGGTGCGGAGCGGGCCAAGTACCTGTACCGGATCGCCCGCATCCTGCAGGAGCGCGGCCGCGAGTTCGCGGTGCTGGAGAGCCTCGACAACGGCAAGCCGATCAGGGAGTCGCGGGACGTGGACGTCCCGCTCGCCGCCGCGCATTTCTTCTACTACGCGGGCTGGGCCGACAAGCTGGAATACACCGGGCTCGGCATGGGCAGCGGAGCCGGAGCAGCCGGCCGGACTGGCGGTGTTGGCGGGGCTGACGGTGTTGACGGTGTTGACGGTGTTGACAGGGCTGGCGGTGCTGGCATCGGCCGCGGGCCCCGGCCGCTCGGCGTAGCCGGCCAGGTGATCCCGTGGAACTTCCCGCTGCTGATGGCCGCGTGGAAGCTCGCGCCGGCGCTGGCGGCCGGCAACACCTGCGTGCTCAAGCCGGCCGAGACGACGCCGCTGACCGCGCTGCTGCTGGCCGAGGTGTGCCAGCAGGCGGGCCTGCCGCCGGGCGTGGTAAACGTGCTGACCGGCGCCGGCCAGACCGGCGCGGCGCTGGTCAGCCACCCCGGCATCGACAAGATCGCCTTCACCGGGTCGACCGAGGTGGGCAAGGAGATCAGCCGCGCGGTGGCCGGCACCGGCAAGCGGCTCACGCTCGAGCTCGGCGGCAAGGCCGCCAACGTCGTGTTCGACGACGCGCCGGTCGACCAGGCGGTCGAGGGCATCGTGAACGGGATCTTCTTCAACCAGGGCCACGTCTGCTGCGCCGGCTCCCGGCTGCTGGTCCAGGAGTCGGTCGCCGACATCGTGACCGAGCGGCTGCGGGAGCGGCTGGGCACGCTCCGGCTCGGCGATCCGCTGGACAAGAACACCGATATCGGCGCGATCAACTCCCGCGAGCAGCTCGACAAGATCACCGCGCTGTCGGCGGCGGGCGAGGCCGAGGGCGCGGAGCGCTGGTCGCCGCCGTGCCCGCTGCCGGACCGCGGCTACTGGTTCCCGCCGACGGTGTTCACCGGCGTCAGCCAGTCCTACCGGATCGCCCGCGAGGAGATCTTCGGGCCGGTGCTTTCCGTGCTGACCTTCCGCACCCCGGAGGAAGCGGTGACGAAGGCTAACAACACCCCGTACGGCCTTTCGGCCGGGGTCTGGACCGAGAAGGGCAGCCGGATCCTGTGGATGGCCCAGCGGCTGCGGGCCGGCGTGGTCTGGGCCAACACCTATAACCGGTTCGACCCGGCCAGCCCGTTCGGCGGCTACCGCGAGTCCGGTTTCGGGCGGGAAGGCGGCCGGCACGGCCTGGCCGGGTACCTCGATGCCTGACCAGAACGCGGCCGGCGGGCGGCCCAGGCCGGCCGCGGCGAAGCCGTCAGGGAAGCCGGCCGCAGCGAAGCCGCCAGCGAAGGCAGCCGCTAAGGCGGCCGGACCGCGGCGGGGCGCCAGCAGGACCGCCGCCGCGACGCCGGACGGCCCGGCCGTGCCGCCGGGCGCAGCGCCGCCGCCGCGGCTCGACGTCCGGAAGACCTACAAGCTGTTCATCGGCGGCGCGTTCCCGCGGTCGGAGTCAGGCCGGTCTTACCCGGTGACCGGCGCCGGCGGGATGTTGCTCGCGCACGCCGCCCGGGCGTCGCGGAAAGATGCCAGGGACGCGGTGACGTCGGCACGGGCCGCGTTCGGCAAGTGGTCGGCCATGACCGCGTACAACCGGGGCCAGGTCCTGTACCGGGTCGCCGAGCTGCTCGAAGGCCGGGCCGGACAGTTCCGCGAGCAATCCGTTAATGCTGAAGGCCGGCCAGCTGCCGAGGGCCGGCAGGAAGTGGCGGCGGCGATCGACCGCTGGGTCTGGTACGCGGGCTGGCCGGACAAGGTCGCCCAGGTGGCGGGGGGCGCGAACGCCGTCGCCGGGCCGTACTTCAACTTCAGCGTGCCGGAGCCGACCGGCGTGGTCGCGGTCGTGGCGCCGGCCAGGCCCAGCCTGCTCGGGCTGGTCAGCGTCGTCGCGCCGGTGATCGCCACCGGGAACGCCGCCGTCGTGATAGCCAGCGAGCCGCACCCGCTGGCGGCCATCACGCTCGCCGAGGTGCTGGCCACTTCCGACGTCCCCGGCGGCGTCGTCAACGTGCTGACCGGGTTCGCGGCCGAGCTGGCGCCGGTGCTGGCCGGCCACATGGACGTCAACGCGATCGACCTGACCGGCGTCGCGGCGGCCGGCCGCGGCGAGCTTGAGCGGCTCGCGGCCGGCAACGTGAAGCGGGTGCTCGCCGCCGAGGAGGACTGGGCCGCGCCGCCCGGTCCGGACCGGATGCTGGCGTTCACCGAGACCAAGACGGTCTGGCACCCGGTCGGCATATAGGGGCGGTTTCGCCGCCGGTCCCCCTGGGTAGCTTCGTCACGAGTGTTGCTGACTGTGATGGAATGGTCATTGTGAGTTACATTCGGGTAAGAGGAAGCGGCAGACGCGCAGGCCGGCATCGGCCGTCCGGCCACTGAAGAGGTGAGCGGTATGGCGAGCTCCCCGTCCCTGGACGATCCGCGCCCGGGCGCGCCCGCGCCGAACGGCCAGCATCGCCACCGGCTTCCGCATCCCCGCGGCGGCCGCCGCGCGTCGCCCGCCCGGCCCAGGCCGCCCGATGTGGCGACGGCGGCAGCGGAGGCAGTGGTCCGCTACCTGCACGACTCACCGGTCGCCGTCGCCGTGGCGGTCACCGAGGAGGACGAGCGCCGGGCGGCGGGCGGCGGGCCGGCGCCGCCGGCCCGGCAGCCGGAGCCGAGGCCGGCGGTCCGGATCCGACCGTGTCCGCGGCAGCGGCCGTGCCCTGGAGCGTGGCCGCTGAGGCCAGCCAGCTCAACGCCGAGTCGGTGGCGGTCAAGGCGGCGGCCGTCAGCGTGGCCACGCTGGACCGGATCGAGCAGCTGGCCGCCAAGCTGGAAGCGGACATAACTGCCGCGCACCGCGCGCAGGCTGAACTCCAGGCCGGGGCCGGCGCGGCCGCCAGGGCCGCGGTGCGCGCGGCGCAGCAGGCCTGGGCGGCGGCACGCGACGCCGCGGAATCCGACCAGCAGGCAAAAATCAGCCTGGCCAAGGTCGCGCGCTATGTCGAGGTCACCGTCGTGCTCCTGGTGATAACGATGATCATCTTCGTGGTGGTCGCCACGTCGGCCCACTTAGCCAGCTACTCCGCCGTCCCGTCGGATACCGCGGCCTCATGGCGTCTCCTTCGCCTTGAGGGTGAAGTAGAACGTGGCGCCGCCGTCGATGGCGCCTTCGGCCCAGGTGCGGCCGCCGTGGCGTTCGATGATCCGGCTGACTCTGGCCAGGCCGATGCCGGAGCCGGGGAATTCGGTCAGCGTGTGCAGCCGCTGGAACGGCTGGAACAGCTTGTGCACGTACGCGGGATCGAAGCCAGCCCCATTGTCGCTCACAAAGCAGCAGACCCCCGCGTCATCCGTGGTCGCAGCGAACTCGATGCTGGCATCGTCGCGCCGGGCGGTGAATTTCCAGGCGTTTCCGACTAGTTCTTTCACCACGGCGCGGATGAGGATGTGATCCGCGGTCACCCAGATTCCGTCCTGGATGGCGAACCTGACCCGGCGGCCGGGTTCACCGGATCGCAGTTCGCCGGCGATGGCGGCGACTTCGGCGCTGAGATCGACTGGTCCGAGGTGCATGTCGGCCTGTGTCACCTGCGAGAGATGCAGCAGGCCGTCGATGGTCGTGCCCATCCGCTCGCTGGCCGCCTGGATGCGCCCGGCGTACCCGCGGCCGGTCTCGCCGAGCAGCTCGCCGCATTCCTCCAGCAGCATTTCGCTGAACCCGCTCAGCCCGCGCAGCGGGGTACGCAGGTCATGCGCCACCGAGTAGGCGAACGACTGCAGGTTCTTGTTCGCCCGCTCAAGGTCAGCCGTGCGCTGCCGGACCCGGGCTTCGAGCTCGGTGTTGAGCGCCCGGACCTGGGCTTCGGACTCGTGCAGCGCTTCGTGCGCGTTGGCCGCCTCGGTCTCCGCGGCGTGCTGCGCGCTGAGGTCGGTCAGCACCAGGCACCGCAGGAACATGCCGTCCAGGTCGAAGCCGCCGACTGCCAGCTGGACCGGGACGGTAGCGTCATCAGGTCCGGTCAGCTCCATTTCGCCGCGGGCGCTTTCGCCGGCGCCGACATCGAGCAGCCGGGCGAACACGGAGCGGTGGGCGCCCGGGACCAGGTCAAGCACCGGGGTGCCGACCAGGTCCGTGGCGGGCCGGCCGGTCATCGAGCCAAGCCGCGGGTTGGCGTCGACGATCACGCCGCGGGCGGAGACGGTGGCGGCGCCCTCGTTCATCGCCTCGACGATGAGCCGGTAGGGGCGGTCCGCGCTGCCGAGGGCGTAGACCTGCTCCTGTCCGGGCGGCCCGATCATCAGCGAGTCGACTTCACCGGTCCGGATCGCCTCGATCGTCTGCTGCAACTGGCGCAGCTGTGCCCGCACTTCGGCCAGCTCGGCCTGGTCCTCGCCGCGCCTATCTCCGGGCGGTCCCGTTGCGGGGCGGTTCTGAACTGGATCCGTGGCCTTGGCAGCCGACGACAGGGCCATGTTCTTAATCGCCCCGGCCCAGGCCTTCGCCGCTGATTCCGCGGCCGGCTTCGGCGGGGCCGAGGTCGAGGCCGAGCTGCAGCCAGGCGGAGTCGCGGAGATCGCCGACGATCCGGCGGGGCGGCCCGGGACGGCGCCTGACCAGCGTCGGCGCGGCGATAATCTGGTCGCGCGCGACCAGCTCGGGCTGCTGGTGCACGTCGATGACCGCCAGGTCGACGTTGCCACCGAGCTTTTCATCGCATACCCGGCGCACGGTCTCGACGGCGCGGATGGAACTCGTGGACGCGCCGTCGATATAGAGGGTCAGCGCCCACCGGTCGGCCGCTGCCTTACCGGTCACGCCGCGGTGCTCCCGGACGGCCGAAGCTGCAGTCCGGCCAGCAGGCGGTCAGTGTCGGAGAGGTCGCCGACGAGCTTGCGGATCGGCAGCGGGAGCCTGCGGACCACCGTGGGCACGGCCAGGATCTGGTCGTCGGCGGCGCGGCGCGGGTTCTCCAGCAGATCGACGACCTCGATCTGGTAATGGCCGGCCAGGTGCTCATCACAGGCATGCCGCAGGTTCTCGATCGCCCGCAGGCACTTGGGCGAACTGTCGGTCACGTACAGGCACAGATCCCACTGCACGACGGAATCGACGGCGGCCACCGCATCCGGGGTGCGGGGCTCGCTCATCGCTGGCCTCCGTTGTGCGGCGCCGCGTCGGCCCAGCGCCGCGTCGCCATCGTCGAGCGGTCCGCCTCGGTATCGGCGGCCTGGTGGCCCTCGCGCAGGTCAATCCGGTCGATCTCGGTCCGCTCGGCGTCAAGCTGGTCCTGCACCGAAACCAGGTGCGCCTCCCGCTCGATGACGCTGCGGCGCAGTTCACGCAGGCGGCGGCTCAGTTCCTCGGCCACCCGCAGTTCCGCGTCGCGCTCGGCGGCTTGCTGCGTCACCCGGGCGGAGCCGGCCAGCACGCCGGCCGCGCCGACGTACACATCGACCAGCTCGACCCCGTGATCGGTGAGCACGAACTCCCGCACCTGATTCGAATGGGCCGTGCCCCGCGACTTCAGCACGAACAGCAGCCGGTTGCGCTCACCGTTGGCCTCGGTATTGCGCAGCTGCAGCCAGGTGTCCACCATCGCCGACACGGTCACCGTGCTCACGTCTTCGCCCTGGCCGAGCGCCGTGATCACGCTGGTGATCCCGCGGCTCTTGAGCAGGTCGATCTGGCGGGCCACGATGGAGGTCACCTCCGTGGTCAGGGTCCCGTTGGAGAGGCTGGCGATCCCGTCCAGCACCGCCACCGACGGCGCCTCTTCCTCGATCAGCCGGGCCAGCACGGCCAGGTGGGTCTCCAGCCCGAACGCGGACGGCCGCGCCGCCCAGATGCGCAGCAGGCCCGCCTCGACCCATGGCCGCAGGTCGAGCCCGAGCGACCGCATGTTGCGCAGCACCTGCTCGGGTGATTCCTCCAGCAGGACCATCAGCGCCCGCTCACCCCGGGCGCAGGCCGAATCCAGCACGTGCGCGCCGAGCGAGGTCTTGCCCGTGCCCGCGGTTCCGCTCACCATCAGGGTCGATCCGCGGAACATGCCGCCGCCGAGCATGTGGTCGAGGCGGGCGATGCCGGTCGAGATCCGTTCCTCGGAGGCCCCGTAGTCGAGCGCGACCGACGTGATCGGCAGCACGGTGAAGCCGCGGGCGGAGATCAGGAAAGGGTACTCGTTGGTGCCGTGCGCCGACCCGCGGTACTTGACCACCCGCAGGCGCCGGGTGCAGATCTCGGCGCTGACCCGATGATCGAGCTCGATCACGCAGTCGGTGACGTATTCCTCGATCCCGTGCCGGGTGAGGCTGCCGTCGCCCCGCTCCCCGGTCAGGATCACGGTGACCCCCCGGTCCTCCAGCCAGCGCACCAGCCTGCTGAGCTCCGCCCGCACGATCGTATCGTCGCCGAACGCGCCGAACAGCACCTCGATGGTGTCCAGCACGACCCGCTTGGCGTCCAGCCGCCTGATCGAGTCGTCCAGGATCGCGAACAGCGGCTCGAAATCGAAATCCCCGGCCGCGACGATCTCGGACGTATCCACCCGGAACGAGAGCACCGTGAGCAGGCCGTCGCGCTGGAGCTGGTCGAGATCGAAGCCGAGCGATCGCACGTTGAGAGCGACCTTGGCCGCCGACTCCTCGAAGGTCACCAGCACGCCGGGCTCGCCGTACTGCCGGGCGCCGGCCACCAGGAAGTTCAGCCCCAGCAGCGTCTTGCCCGCCCCGGCGCTGCCCGCCACCAGCGTCACCCGGCCCATGGGCAGCCCGCCCCCGGTGATCTGGTCCAGCCCGGGAATACCGGTCGGCGCCTTTTCCAGATCCGGACCCACCGCGCCGTCCGTCAAGCCCGCATGCAGCGTGCTGTCCATGTTCTAGCCCCCTGAGCCGGAATCACCGGCGTTTACTCATACAGATACAACATACAGTCAGAACAGAAATGTTTCGGCCGGCGAGCCTGGTCCGGGAAGTGCCAATGATCCCGGCGAGAATCGCTGTATGATCCGCTATAAAAAGAATTCGTGCCGAGGCCAAAATGGGTGCACGGGAGTCACCTGCATAAATTACCGCGAGCTGGCTGGAAATATCATAAATCAGGCGGACCGTGTCGCCCTATCTATTGGTTTATCGTGCTAATTGGAGGTGCGTGCCCGCAGTGTATGCTGATCGAAGATAGTCCGGGGACAGCAAATCTTTGTCGTATCGCGGCGGGGCATGATTCCTGGATTTCGCGTTCCGGCCCGACACGGGGGGTGTAGTCGTGGACCAGTCGCAGCTGGAGGTTATCGACGCGGGCGGTGGCTGGCCGCACTACCAGCTGCTCGAAGCCATCGTCATGTCGTCAGATGACGCGATCATCGGGAAGACACTCGATGGTGTGATCACGAGCTGGAACCCGGCCGCCGAACGGATGTACGGATACGCGGCAAGGGAGATCGTCGGTCAGCCGATATCGGTCCTGTGCCCGCCTGACCGGGTCGGCGAGATCACCACGATCCTCACCGCGATCGGCTGGGGCGAGCGCGTCGTGCACTTCGAGACCGTGCGGCGGCGCAAGGACGGCACCACCATCCCGGTGTCCGTGACGATCTCACCCATCCACGATCAGGTCGGCCGGCTGATCGGCGCCTCGTCGATCGCCAGGGACACTAGCGCGCAGGCCCACGCCGCGGCCGAGATCCAGGCGCTCAGCGCCGAGCTCAGGGCCGGGCTCGAAGCCCGTGTCCTGCAGCGCACGGCCGACCTGGAGCGGGCGAACGAGAGCCTGGAGACCTTTACCTACTCGGTCGCCCATGACCTGCGCTCCCCGCTGCGCGGGCTGAACGGGTTCAGCGAAGCGCTGCTAGAGGAGTACGGCGAAGCACTCGGCGAGACCGGCCGCGGTTACGCCGGACGCATCCAGGCGGCGAGCGAGCGGATGGGCACGCTGATCGACGAGCTGCTGCGCCTCTCGCGGGTGTCCAGCGCCGCCATGAACCTCGGGCCGGTCGATCTGAGCGCGGAGGTCGCCGTCATCGCCGCCGAACTGCAGTCCGCTGAACCCGGCCGCCGGGTCCGGCTCGTCATCGAGGACGACGTCCGGGTGACTGCGGATCGCACTCTCATCCATACTGTGCTGCAGAATCTGGTCGGCAACGCGTGGAAATTCACCGCCCGGCGCGACGATGCCACCATCGAGTTCGGTACCACGACCGCCGATGACGCCGAGGTCTGCTACTACCTGAGTGACAACGGGGCCGGCTTCGACCCGGCCTACCTGGACAAGCTGTTCCAGCCATTCCAGCGCCTGCACACGACCAGCGAGTTCCCCGGCACCGGTGTCGGCCTGGCCAGCGTCAGGCAGATCGTGCAGGGCCACGGCGGCCGGGTCTGGGCCGACGGCGCGGTTGGCGAGGGCGCGACTTTCTACTTCACTCTCGATGCGAAGGAAATCACATGACCACCCGATCCATCCTGCTAGTGGAGGACAACCCGGACGACGAGGCCCTGACGCTGCGGGCCCTGCGGCGAAACAACATCGTCAACAACGTCACCGTGGTACGCGACGGCGCGGAGGCTCTCGAATACCTCTTCTCCGAAGACAGCGCCGGCGTTGCGCCGCCCGGCCTCATCCTGCTCGACCTGAAGCTGCCCAAGATCGACGGGCTGGAGGTGCTACGCAGGATACGGGCCGACAAGCGAACCGAGATCATTCCCGTTGTCATCCTCACCAGCTCCAAGCTGGAAGACGACGTCCTGGCCGGCTACCGGAGCGGCGCCAATGCCTATGTGCGAAAGCCGGTAAAGTTCTCCGACTTCGCCGAGGCGATTAGCACCCTCGGCGTTTTCTGGCTGCTCCTGAACGAGCCCGCGCCGCAAGTCCGTGCGTCATCGGATTGAGGGGTGGCTGGTGTCCGCGGCGGCCATCAGCAGGACCAGGCGCCGGCCCGCCTGGCTCTCCGCGCCGGAAGAGGTCGTCTCGGCGGCGCGGCGGGCGACCGTACCAGTGTTATAACGATAAGTAACTGATACATTACAAGACGTGAGCGACTCCCTGCTTCCTCGCGACAGTCGCTCCATCGCGCTCTTGGACGCAGCTCCGGATGCGATGGTATGCGTGGCTGCCAGCGGCCGGATCACCCTGGTCAATGCCCAGGTGGAGCGATTGTTCGGGTACCGGCGGGAGGAGCTGGAAGGCCAGCCGGTCGAGATACTGGTGCCGGACGCCGCCCGTGCGGTGCACAGCCGGCTTCGCGACCGGTACATGGCCGATCCTGTGCCGCGGCCGATGACCGCCGGGATGATGCTGACCGGGCGCCGCCGCGACGGCAGCACGTTCCCCGCGGAGATCTCCCTGGCGGCGATCGAGACCGATGAGGGAACCCTGGTCACGGCCGCGGTCCGGGACGTGACGGACCGGCGGCGGCAGCAGGAAGCCCTGGAGCGGGCGAACCGGAACCTGGAGAGGTTCGCCTACTCGGTCGCCCATGACCTGCGCGCTCCGCTGCGGGCACTGGACGGCTACAGCACTGCCCTGCTGGAAGAATGCGCGGATGTTCTCGGTGCGGCAGGCCGTGGCTACGCCGAGCGAATCCGGGCCGCCAGCGAGCAGATGGCCGCGCTCATCGACGACTTGCTGCAGCTTTCGCGTCTCTCCCGGGCCGAGATAGACGTGCAGACGGTCGATATCGGCGCCGAGGTCGCCCGGATCGCCGCGGATCTCCGGCGCGGGGAGCCGGACCGCCAGGTCCATTTCGTCATCCAGCGTCCAGTCCAGGTGCGGGCGGATCGCTCCCTTATCCGCACGGTCCTGCAGAACCTGGCGGATAACGCCTGGAAGTTCACTTCCGGCCGGGATGATGCGTCGATCGAGTTCGGCACGACGCCGGCCAGGGACGCGGGCGCGTGCTGCTACGTGCGCGACAACGGGGCCGGCTTCGACCCGGCGTACGTGCACAAGCTGTTCCAGCCGTTCCAGCGGTTGCACACCGCGAGGGAGTTCCCGGGCACCGGCGTCGGCCTGGCTAGCGTAAGCCAGATCGTCGAGCGCCACGGGGGCCGGATCTGGGCCGAGGGCGCGGTTGGCGAAGGCGCGACTTTCTACTTCACCCTCGGCGCCAAGGAAACCGCCTGGCTGCTCCTGAACGAGGCCGCACCCGAAGTTCAGGCACCATCGGGATCGGGGGATGACATCCGTGAGCGACGAGCATCAGCGCAGTGAATCGGAGACCGGGGAGCTGGAGACAACCTCTGGTTCAGGGCAGCCGAACCCCTCGCCCGGGGCCGGAGGACCGGCCCCCGCGGGGCGGAAGGCACGCATTCTCATCCTGGAGGACGAAGCCTGGGATGCAGAACATGCGCAGCGTCTGCTGACCAGCGCGGGACTCAGCTTCACTGCCGTCGTGGTGGAAACCCGGGCGTCGTTCGTGCAGCAGCTGGCTGCCTTCCGCCCGGACGTCATCCTGTCCGATTTCCATCTGCCGGGTTTCTCCGGCGAGAGCGCCCTGGAGATCGTGCAGGAACAGTGCCCGGAGATACCGTTCATCTTCTGGTCCGGTGTGCTCGGAGACGAAGCAGCAGTCGAGCTCATCAAGAAAGGGGCCGCGGATTACGTGCTGAAAGACCGGCCCGCACGGCTGCCTTCGGTCATCTACCGCGCCCTGGCCGAGGCCGAGCAGCGAGCGCAACTCGCCCAGCTCGAAGACCAGCTGCGCGAGGCACAGCGGCTGGCCAGCCTCGGCCAGCTGGCCGCCGCCGAAGATGCGGTGCGCCTCACCCGCCAGTTGCTCGCCGTAACCCGCCAGGTGGTGACGGCCGGTGCGGCCCCATCCCGGCCAGTCCATCAAGGCTCGCCCGACTGAGATCACCGGCCCGTCGCGGGTTTCGATCGTCACGTCGTCGTCGGGCCGTCAGGCGATCGCCTGCGGTCGTGGTCTGCCGGTCATGATCTTCGCGGCAGGAGCCCGCGGCCGCCAAGTTCCTGCCTGAGCCGGCCCGCCGACTTGTAGTGCAGCGCGACGATGCCGAGTTCGCGGGCCGCCTCGACGTTGCCGGGCATGTCGTCGATAAACACCGTGGCCCGCGGCTCCAGGCGATACCGCTTGAGCAGGATCTCGAAGATCCGCGGATCCGGCTTGGCTACCCCCTCCAGGCCGGAGATCACGTGCCCGTCGAACCACTCCATGAACGGGAACCGGGCCCGCCGGATGGCGAACCGATCCGGCTCCATGTTGCTCAGCGCGTAGCAGCGGACGCCCGCTGTTCGCAGCTCGCTCAGCACCGCGACGGTCGCGTCGAACTGGCCGGCCACCATTTCCTCGCCGCGCTCGGCCCAGGCCATGATCATTTCGGCCTGGCCGGGATGCAGCGCGGCGAGACGGCGGCAGGACTCCGTGGTGTCCTCGCCGAGGTCGTGCGCCCGGTGCCAGTCGCTGGTGCAGATTCGGGCCAGGAAGCATCCCATCTCGGCCGGATCGGCGAACAGCTGCCGGTACAGATAGCGCGGATTCCAGTCGATCAGCACCCCGCCGAGATCGAAGACAACCGCGTCAACAGTCAGCCCGGCCATGTGTCAGACGGTCAGCGAGGCTGCCGCCTCGCTGACCGCGTTACTGAGCTCGGGCGGCATCGTCATGGAGAACCGGTCGACCCGTGTCATTCATCGGACGGTAACACCCCTGCGTCATGTGAGCTCTGTCGCGGGCAGGGTGAAATAGAAGGTCGCGCCGTCGCCTACCGCGCCTTCGGCCCAGGCGCGTCCGCCGTGGCGCTCCACGATCTGCCTGACGCTGGCCAGGCCGACGCCGGTGCCCGCAAACTCGCGGGTGGTATGCAGCCGCTGGAAGGGCCTGAAGAGCCTGTCCACGTAGGCGAAGTCGAAGCCGGCGCCGTTGTCGCGCACGTAGCAGCAGATCCGGCCGTCCGTGACCGGCATCGTCCCGAACTCGATCGCCGCACCACCGCGGCCAGCGGTGAACTTCCAGGCGTTTTCGAGCAGGTTCTGCAGCACCAGCCGGACGAGGATGCGGTCTGCCATTGCCCAGGCTGGCCGCTTGATGGTGAAGCGGACGCGGCGGCCAGGGCTGTCGCGGTGGAGTTCCTTCGCGATGCTGGCGGCCTCGGCGCCGAGGTCCACTGCCTGGAGGCTGATCTCGGCCCGCGAGACGTGCGAAAGCTGCAGGATGCTGTCGATAAGCGCCGACATATGCAGGCTGGCGTCCTCGATCCGTGCAGCGTAGCCTCGGCCGACCTCGCCGAGGCTGTCCCCGCAGTCTTCCAGGAGCGCCGCGCTGAAACCGGCAATTGCCCGCAGCGGGGTCCGCAGGTCGTGGGCAACTGAATAGGCGAACGACTCCAGGTTCCGGTAACCCCGCCTGACCTCGTCCTGCCGCCGCCGCTGCTCGGTGACGTCGCGAACCGCCGCCGACACCAGAATCCCCTCGTCGGTGTCGATGGCCGACAGGGAGATTTCCGCCGGGAAGGTGCTGCCGTCGCGGCGGCGGCCGGACAGCGCTACTCTCGCGTCCATCGCCCGGGGTCGCGGGTCGTCGGCGTAACCGGCTCGCAGCACCACATGCCTGGCCCTGGCCGCGTCGGGGACCAGGATTTCCACCGGCTGCCCGGTCAGGTCTTCCCGCAGGTAGCCGAAAAGATGCTCCGCCTGCGCGTTCACCAGCACGATCCGGCCGCTGGAGTCCACGCACACGACCGCATCCGGCGCCGCTTCCAGCAGGCCCCGGAACCGGGCATCGGCCCGTTGCTGCGCAGTGACATCCCGCGTCACCGACGACGCACCGACCATCGTCCCCTTACCGTCGGTAACAGGGGACATTGCGACCGACAGCGCCACCACGGTCCCGTCCTTGCGGACCCCCTCGGTCTGGTATTGCTCCACCCGTTCGCCCCGGGCGAGGGCGCCCAGGACTTCATGCGCTCCGGCGCGCCGCCAGGCGGGGATCAGGACATCGGAGCTACGGCCGATCATCTCGGCCGCGGAGTAGCCGTAGAGTCGCTCGGCACCGGGGTTCCAGCTCGTGACCAGCCCATCGAGGCCATAGCTGATCATCGCGTCATGCGAGGACTCGATAATCGCCGTCAGCCGGGCCGCCATCATGGCAGCCGTCCGGCGCTCGGTGACGTCGCGGACTGCGGCGGACACCAGGATTCCCTCGCCGGTGTCGATGGCGGACAGGGAGATCTCGGCGGGGAAGGTGCTGCCGTCACGGCGGCGGCCGGACAGTTCTATCCCGGCGCCCATCGCCCGTGGCCGCGGGTCGTCGGCGTAACCGGCCCGCAGCGCCGGGTGCGCTGCCCTGGCCGTGTCGGGGACCAGGATCTCCACCGGCTGCCCGGTCAGATCCTCCCGGCGGTACCCGAACAGCCGCTCGGCCTGCGCGTTCACCAGCACGATCCACCCGCCGGAGTCAACGCAGATGGTCGCATCCGGCGCCGACTCAAGCAGCGCATTCGTGA
This sequence comes from uncultured Actinomycetes bacterium, assembly GCA_963786975.1. Classification (GTDB taxonomy): domain Bacteria; phylum Actinomycetota; class Actinomycetes; order Streptosporangiales; family Streptosporangiaceae; genus Palsa-506. The sequence goes on from CAWBBE010000005.1 coordinate 739,739, forward strand.
TGTCCCAGGATGACCTCAATTCAGTCACGATTAGTATTTTACCAATTACAAATTGTAAATACACTTTTCCGGAGCGCCACCGTTGCCGGCTCGCCGGAGGCTGGCGGGCCCGCAGACGTGACCTGAGGCAGCCCTCTCCCGGCCTGCTAAGTGGCCAGGCTGGCTAGATCGTGCCGAACAGGCGGTCGCCGGCGTCGCCCAGGCCGGGCACGATGTAGCCGCGCTCGTTCAGCCTCTGGTCCATGCCCGCGGTCACCACCCGCACCGGGGCCGGCACGTCATCGGGGAACGCCTCGGCGACCCGGGCGACGCCTTCCGGCGCAGCCAGCAGGCAGATCGCGGTTACCGCCGCCGCCCCCCGCGCCACCAGCATGCCGATCACCGTCTCCAGCGTGCCGCCGGTCGCCAGCATGGGATCCAGCACGAACGCCTCGCGCCCGGTCAGGTCGGCCGGCAGCCGGGCCGCGTAGGTCGACGCGACCAGGGTTTCCTCGTCCCGGGCCAGCCCGACGAAGCCGACGTCGGCCTTCGGCAGCAGCCGGGCCATCCCGTCCAGCATCCCGATGCCCGCCCGGAGCACCGGCACCACGAGCGGCACCGGCCGGGCCAGCTTGACGCCGTCCGCCACCCCGATGGGCGTATTCACCTGCACCTGCTCCACCCGGATGTGCCGGGTGGCCTCGTAGGCCAGCAGCGTCACCAGTTCGTCGGCGAGCAGCCGGAAGGTCGGTGACTCGGTGCGGACGTCGCGCAGCGCGGTGAGCTTGTGCGCGACCAGCGGGTGATCAAGTACGAGCGTCTGCATGATCGGTAGTGTGCCAGCCCGGCCGCCCGCGCGCGCTCACGGCGCGTCCGTCCCGGCCGGCTATCCGCAAATGCGAGCTGGCCAGGGGCCATGGCGGGCCCGGCCGGCCGGGCCGCTGAGCAGCAGGCAGCTGTCGCCGAACTCGTGCCACTGGTAACGGTGCCGGATCGCTGCCGCGTACGCCTCGCTGACCAGCGCCGGCCCGGCGACCGCGGCCAGCAGGTCAAGATGTGACGCGCCAGCCGCGTGCCAGCCGGTGATGATGCCGTCGACCGCGGTGGCCGGGCGCTCCGGGCCGAGCACCAGGCCGGTCCAGCCCTCGGCCGCGGTCACGGTGCCGTCCGGCGCGGTGCTGCTCTCCAGCGCCCGTGTCACGGTCGTCCCCACCGCGATGACCCGGCGCCCCGCGGCGCGGGAATGAGTCACCAGGTCAGCCGTCGGTCCCGGCACCCGGAACCACTCGCGCAGCGGCGGCTCGGCTGCCGCCACCGAGGACACCCCGGCGTGCAGCGTGATCGGGGTGATCAGCACGCCGGCCGCGATCAGCGCGGTGACGAGATCCGTGCTGAACGGCCGCCCCGCGCTGGGCATCTCCGCGCTGCCCGGTTCCCGGGCGAACACCGTCTGGTACGCCGCCAGCGGCCAGGATCCGCTCAGGTAGGCATAGCTGATCGGCCGCCCGTGCGCGGCCAGGTAGTTTCGCACGTCACCCTCGACGGCGACCTGCGCGCGCCACAGCCGGGGGCTGGCCGGCTCGCTGAGCAGCAGCCCGGCACCGGCCGCCAGGCCGATCCGCTCGCCGGTGATGGCATCGGTGACCGGGCCGGTCGCCCGGCCGGGCGGCCGCAGCTCGACCAGCCAGCTGCCGTCATCCAGCCGGTTCGAGAAGTGCACGATCACCAGCGAGCCGTCCGTCCGGCGGCCGTCAATGGCCGCGGCCAGCGTGGCCGAGTTGTTGACCACCAGCACGTCCCCGGCGCGCAGGAACTGCCCCAGGTCGGCGAACCGCGCGTGCCGCACGCCCGAGCCGTCCGCGACGAGCAGCCTGACGCCGTCCCGGGCCAGGCCGCGGGCCTCCGGTGGCTGGCCGGCTTCAAGCCCGGCCGGCAGCTCGAAATCGGTCAGGTCGAAGCCGGTCAGGTCGAAGCCGGCCGGGTCGACGCCGGTCACGACGGTCATCGGGCCGCCTCCGCGGCAACCACGCCGGCTCGCGGCAAGCCGCCCGGCTGGGTACTGATCTCCTGCTGGCTGGTCCCGGCCGTGCCCGCCTCCGGCGCCCGGGCGGCCAGCAGGTCAGCGGCCCGGTAACGGCCGCTGGGCGGCCGGTCGGCGAGCAGCCGCAGCACGGCGGGGACGACCGTCTCCGGTTCCGGCCGGTCGGAGATGTCCTCGCCGGGGAACGCCTGCTGATGCATCTCGGTGCGCATATCGCCGGGATCGAACGCGTAAACCCGCAATGCCGGGTGCTCTGCGCCGAGGATCGCGGAGATCTGGTCGAGCGCCGCCTTCGATGACCCGTAGCCGCCCCAGCCGTCATACGCCGCTACCGCGGCGTCGGAACTGACGTTCACGACCGTTCCCGCGGCGGCCAGCAAGTCCGCGATGACCAGCCGGGTCAGCGCGACCGGGGCCAGCACGTTGACGGCATAGACCGCAGCCAGTTCATCCTCCGGATAGTCGGCGAGGGCGGGCTGCGGGCTCGGGCCCAGCAGGCTCGCGTTGTTGATCAGCAGCCCGACCGGGCCGGCCGCCCGGGCCGCCGCGACCAGTTCTGCGCGGTGTCCGGGATCCGTTACGTCGCCGGGCACGGCAATCACCCGGCCGGCCGGGATCCCGCGCGCCGCGATACCGCGCACGGCGTCCCGCAACTGCGCCTCATGCCGGGCGTCAACGGCGACCGACCAGCCTCGCCCGGCGAGCGCCCTGGCCGTGGCCAGGCCCAGCCCACGGGATGCACCGGTGACGATAGCTACGCCCATGATGTCCTCCTTGCCGTCGGTAACTCCTGCGCCCATACTTGATGTTGAAGTCAACTTGAAGTCAAGGGGCGGCTGGCCGGCCGCGGCCGATCCGGCCAGCCAGCGCGGGCCGGATCCGCCGCAATCGGGACGCGCGAGCCGGCCCGCGGCCACCCGGAACGGAGAGGGATGAAGACGACGGATGCGCTGACGGTGAGCGACGTCGCGAGGCGCAGCGGGTTCGCGCCGTCGGCGCTGCGCTTCTACGAGGCCCAGGGTCTGCTGTCGGCGACCCGGACATCCGGCGGCCAGCGCCGCTACCAGCGCAGCGTGCTGCGCAGGCTGGCGTTCATCCGGGCGGCGCGCAACATCGGGCTGACCCTGGAGGAGATCGCCGCCGCGCTGGCCAGCCTGCCGGCCGACCCGGACCCCGACCCGGGCCGACTGGGCGCGGCTGTCCAGGGGCTGGCGCAACCGCCTCGATGACCAGATACAGGCCCTGATCGCGCTGCGTGATGGCCTGGACTCGTGCATCGGCTGCGGGTGCCTGTCGCTGCAACGCTGCGCGCTATCCAACCCGGCGGACGTGGCCGCCGAAGCCGGCCCTGGCGCGTCGTACCTGCCGTGGCGGCTGCGCCGTCCGGAGGCCGCCCCGCGCCGTTAGCCGGGCCGCCCGACCCTGCGCCGCCAGACTCGCGCCGCCGCCGCTGGCGCCCTGGCGGCTATCCCTCATCCGCATGGATGCGCGGCGCGGGCCGGCGCACCGGCAGCGGCCCCGCTATGCCACTGTTGGGGACGCCGCAATGCCGGAACCGGGAGATGACGCCGATGGATGCGCCGCACGTCTGGGTGAACAAGGACGACGGGAGCGACATCATCCGAGCCGACGCCATCGCCGGGGTCGGCCGGGACTACGACGGGCACATTACCGCGCGGCTGGCCAGCGGCGGCGCGCCGGTGACGCTGGTTGCGCCGGAAGCCCATGCGACCGCGCCCACGCCTGACGACTTTCACCGGCAGCTGATCCGCGTGGTCACCCAGCTGGCCGACGCCGCCGAAGCGTTCATCGTGCAGCCGGTATGCGCCGAGCCGGATGGCTGGCGCTGGGTCAGTGAGCCACTGTAGTCACCCGCAGGCCCGCTGACCTGGCATCCGATGGCAGGCGCGGCGGGCCGGCCACGGCGCCGGGGGTGCCATCCGGCCGGCCGGCCGGAGCAGCGCGGCCGGGCGAATTCGGCACAGCGGGAGCGGCCCGGTTGCATGATGGTGTTAAATAGATCCTGGTTGTAGTCGAAGTTCGTATCGTGTAACAGCGCCTGCGGAATTCTGACCGCGGGCGTTTGAATATTTCAGAGCCCAGCCTCCGAAGGCAGCGGTCGCAGCAACCCGGGATGCACATCCGTGGATCCCGAGGATCGTTTGTAGGAGAGAAGTAGATGGCTCAGGGCACCGTGAAGTGGTTCAACGCCGACAAGGGCTACGGTTTCATCGCCCCCGACGATGGCACCGCGGACGTCTTCGTTCACCACTCCGCGATCCAGGCTGACGGTTTCCGCAGCCTGCAGGAGAACCAGCGGGTCGACTTCACCGCCGGCCAGGGCCCCAAGGGCCCGCAGGCCGAGCAGGTCCGCCCGCTCTAACCAGACCGCAATGCCAGACCGGACGGGGCCGCCGAACCTTTGGCGGCCCCGTCCGGCGCGGTGCGGTGGCTCAGCCTGCCCCGCTCAGGTACCCGGCCAGGAGCGTCGCGTCGGTCGCATCCGCGGCGGTAACGCCCGGCGGCTCTGGCCAGCACGGGCCGGCCGTGACAGCTGACAGTGCCGCCAGCCGGATGCTGGCCATCTGGGGCCTGGTGGCGCGCCGCGCCGCCGACCGCGAGGCGAGCGTCTCGGTCCAGGACGTCTGCGCCGCTGCGGTCGCCGCGATTCCGGTCAGCGGCGCCGGGCTGCTGGCCGTAACCCCGGCCGGGGAGGTTCACCTCATCTGCGTCACCGATGAGATCGTCGAACGGCTGGCTGACATCGAGCTGACCGTCGGCGAAGGCCCGCGTGCGGACGTTTCCGCATCCGGCGGGCCGGTGCTGGCGTCAGATCTCGCCGCCGATGACATCATGGGTCGCTGGCCCGCTTTCGCGCCTGCCGCCCGCGCGGCAGGCGCAGCCGCCGTCTTTTCCTTCCCGTTGCAGGTCGGCGCGATCCGGGTCGGTGTACTTGAGCTTTACCGGCGGCTGCCGGACCCGCTGAGCACGCTCGCGCTCGGCGATGCGCTGCTGTTCGCCGATACCGCCACGCTGCTGCTCCTGGACGGCCAGCAGCCCGATCCGGGCGAGGCCGGCCACCCGGCTCGCCGCAGCCGCAGCGGACCGGGCGGGCAACCGATGGAGATCTCGCGCCGCCGCGCTGAGATCGACCAGGCCACCGGGATGCTCACGGAGCAGCTGGGCGCCGGCATCGCCGAGGCGTTCGTCCGGCTGCGGGCTTACGCGTACGCCCGCGATCGGCAACTCGCCGACGTCGCGCACGACATCGTGACGGGCCGGCTGCGGCTGAATGGTGACGATGAGCCGGGCATCGGGACCGGCCCGGCCGGCCCTCGCAATCGGGATCCCGGCCAGGGCGGTGCCGGGTGAGCCTGCCCGGCTTGCCGCTCACTGCATATTCTTGGTTGTGAGCCGTATCTCATGAGATGGTGACCGCGATGGACGGGCGACTGCTGTCGGAGACCTTTGTCGAGCTGGCCGACACCATGGTCGTCGGCTTCGACGTCATCGAGTTCATGCACATGCTGTCCAGCCGCAGCGTGGACCTGCTCGGCGTGTCCGCCGCCGGGCTGCTGCTGGCCGACCCGCGCGGCGAGCTTCGGGTGGTGGCCGCTTCCAGCGAGCAGGCGAGGCTGCTTGAGCTCTTCCAGCTCCAGCACGACCAGGGCCCGTGCCTGGACTGCTTTCGCCGCGGCGAGCCGGTGTCGGTGCCGGACCTGAGCGCCGCGGCGGGGCGCTGGCCGCAGTTCGCCCCGGCCGCGCAGCAGGCGGGCTTCGCCGCCGTGCAGGCGCTGCCGATGCGGCTGCGCGCGCAAATCATCGGCGGCCTCAACCTGTTCCGCGCGACCACCGGGCCGTTCGGCGAGACCGAGACCCAGGTCGGCCAGGCACTCGCCGACGTGGCCACGATCAGCCTGCTGAACGAGCGCAGCCTGCGCCGCAGCGAGACGCTGGCCGAGCAGCTGCAGGCCGCCCTGAACAGCCGGGTCATCATCGAGCAGGCCAAGGGCAAGCTCGCCGAGCGGCTGCAGGTGGACATGGACCGCGCTTTCGAGCTGCTGCGGAACTACGCCAGGTCCCGGAACCGCCGACTGTCCGAATTGGCCAGGGCGTTCGTCGAGGGCTCTGAGCAGCTGGCGGACCTCACCGCCGGGCAGCCGTCAGCGCCGCGGCCGGCGTCGCCGCCCGGCCCACCGCGTTGAGGTACCGCAGCGCCTGCGCGTACGAGCCGATCAGGCTGGTCTCGCAGTAAGGCACCTCCCGCTGCCGGCAATACGCCGCGATCAGCGCCTGTGACCGCCGCAGGTTCGGCCGCGGCATGGACGGGAACAGGTGGTGCTCGATCTGGTAATTCAGGCCGCCGAGCGCGTAGTCGGTCAGCCAGCCGCCGCGGACATTGCGGGACGTGAGCACCTGGCGGCGCAGGAAGTCGCTCTGGTCGCCCTCCGGGAGTATGGCCATGCCCTTGTGGTTCGGGGCGAAGGAACTGCCCAGGTACACGCCGAACAGGCCCTGCTGCACCACGACAAAGACCACAGCTTTAACGGGAGATAGCACCAGCAACACGATGGCGAGGTAACCAATCACGTGGGCAGCCAGCAGGACCGTCTCACCGGGCCCGTGCCGCGAGGCCCGGCTGGTCACGGCACGGACGCTGGACACGTGCAGGCTGATCGCTTCCAGCAGCAGCATCGGGAAGAACAGGTATGCCTGATAGCGCAGTGCCAGCCGGCGCAGCCGCCCGCTGGTGCGCGACTGGGCGACGGTGCGCGCCTGGCTGGTGGTGAACGCCAGCGTGCTGATGACGATGTCGGGATCCGCGCCCTCGGTGTTGGGGTGCGCGTGATGGCGGTTGTGCTTGTCCACCCACCAGCCATAGCTGAGGCCGATGCCGAGATTGCCGAGCAGGATGCCGAGGACATAGTTGGCCCGCCGGGAGCCGAAGATCTGGCGGTGCCCGGCGTCGTGGCCGAGGAAGCCGACCTGGGTGAATATCACCGCCTGGAGTACTGCCACGGCCAGCACCCACCATGAATCCCCGACCAGGACGAAGATGACCCAGCCGGCCACCAGCGGCGCGGCGGTGGCCGCGATCTTCCAGGCGTAGTAGCGGGACCGGCGCTCCAGCAGCCCGGCCAGCTTGACCTGCCGGGACAGCTGTGCGTACTCGCTGCCGCGGCGGGGCCCTGGCTGCCCGCCGTCCGGCCCGGGCGCAGCGGCTGCCCCGGTCCCGGCCGCCGCGGGCGCCACCGCGGGGAGCGCCTGGGCAGCGGGCGATGCTGGGGCGAGCATGGTGGCCGGCCGGACGAGGGCAGGATCGGTTCGGGATCGCACTATCAGGACTCCTAGGCTGCACATCGTGGCCGGTGGGATGTACCGCCGGGGTCCCGGGCGGGACGCCGCGTTACGGCGGCCGGTACTCTGCCGTCGGAAAGCGGCGTTTCTACCTGAGACGCTACCTGGCCGGCCGGCCGCGGGCGACCCCCGCTGGATCTTCCGCGGATATCATCGGCCGGGCCGGCCGGCTGGCGAAGCGCGGGCCCGAGCGGCACGATCTCGTACTGCCGCGGCCAGGTCCCGCCAACCTCGCCGGTCACTGCCTTTCAGCATTGGCGTTGTTTTCCGCCGGCCTTGGCCGTCTGCCCATTCCGGGTGGCAAAAGCGTTCCTGCGGTGCCCGGGCTGCCGCTGGCAGCGAGCCGGCCAGATCGTTGATCAGCACGTACAGCGCCGCCAGCAGGGCTGCCGGGGTTCGTCGTCACGACCTATCATCGATGCCCTCCGGCCATTTCGTGATTAACCCGACACGCCGTACCGGCCTGAGTTGAGAATCGCCGATCCAGGATCTAGGCCAGTTCAAATGGCGTATAAAACAAGCGGCATGAAAGTTCTATGGAGACGCGAGACACAACGATGACGGCTGGAGTGCCTAACGTGCGCAGCGGCATGTTGCCGGATGCTGCTGCGCTGCCGCCGGTAATCATGACAAGCCTCCGGGAGAACGGCAATACGGGCGTTCACACCCTCGCCCGGGAGCTAGGCCGGCCTGCGGCAGCGGATCCGAGCTCCGCCGCCCTGGCCAAGGGCGCGGCGGACGCCCGGCTGGTGGGCGCGGCCGGCGAGCCGCGCGCCGAGCGCCTGTACCGCCGGATGCGCTTCATCCGCCGGTTCGAGGAGAACCTGCTCGATCTGTTCGAGCGTGGCATGCTCAACGGCACAACGCACGCGTGCATCGGCCAGGAGGCCGATGCGGTCGCGATCGCCGAGCGCCTCGGCGACGACGACCACGTGTTCTCCAACCACCGTTGCCACGGGCACTTCCTCGCCCGCACCGGCGACGCGCTCGGGCTGATGGCCGAGATCATGGGCAAGCCGGAGGGGGTCTGCGGGGGCATTGGCGGCAGCCAGCACCTGTGCGCTCCGGGCTTCATGTCGAACGGCGTCCAGGGCGGCATCGTCCCCAACGCGGCGGGTATCGCGCTCGCGAGACAGCTCGCCGGCCGCGCCGGCCTGAGCGTTGTCTTCATCGGCGACGGCACGCTGGGTGAGGGCATCACCTACGAGACGCTCAACCTGGCGTCGCTGTGGAGGCTGCCCCTTGTCGTCGTGCTTGAGGACAACGAGTGGTCGCAGAGCACGCCCTCGAGCGCGAACCTGGCGGGCAGCATGCGCGACCGCTTCACCGCCTTCGGGCTTCCGGTATTCGAGACCGGCTCGACCGACATCGAGGAACTCGACGCCGTCGCCGAGCTCGCGCTGGCGCGAGCTCGCGCGCAAGCAGGGCCGGTGGCGATCGTGATCCACACGTACCGGCTGTGCCATCACTCCAAGAACGATGACAACCGCCCCGCCGACGAGGTCGCGGCCCGCTGGGAGCTCGATCCGATCGAGATCCACGGCCGCCGGCTCGACTTGCCCGCGCGGGCGGCGATCGACGCCGAGGTGGAGTCGGCTCTGCAGGACGTTATCGACCGGGCCCTGTCGCTGTGATCGCCGCCCGCGCGATCGGGGACGCACTACGTGCGGCCCTCGACGAGGACGACCGCGTCATCCTGCTCGGTGAGGACCTCGCCGACCCCTACGGCGGAGCCTTCAAGGTGACCCGCGGCCTGAGCACCGACTTCCCCGGCCGGGTCCGCTCGACGCCGATCAGCGAGGGAGCTATCGTCGGCCTCTGCGCGGGACTCGCGCTCTCGGGCTACCGCCCGATCGCCGAGATCATGTTCGGCGACTTCCTGACGCTGTGCTTCGACCAGATCGTCAACCACATCGCGAAGTACGAAGCGATGTACAACGGCAAGGTGACCTGCCCGGTGATCATCCGCACGCCCTCGGGCGGCGGCCGCGGCTACGGCCCGACGCACAGCCAGAGCCTGGAGAAGCACTTCCTCGGCGTGCCGCACCTGCGCGTCGTCGCCAGCTCGCTCGTCCATGACCCCGCCGCCGTGCTGCGCGCGCTGCTGGCGCAGCACAGCCCGGTGCTGCTCATCGAGCACAAGCTGCTCTATCCGCTGCACCTGATGCTGCCCGCCGGCGGGCGGGTCGAGGGCGACATCGCGGAGGTGCACGCCCCGGCCGACGGCCTGCCGACAGTGTCGATCCGGCCGGTGCCGCGCGAGGACTGCTGGTTCACCGTGCTGGCTTACGGATACCAGGCCGAGCTGGCGCGGCGGGTGCTCTCGCGGCTAGCCGTCGAGGAGGAGATCTTCGGCGAGCTGATCGTCCCCAGCCAGATCGCGCCGCTGGACTGGGAGCCAGTCGACGCCTCCGTCAGCATCACGCGCAGCCTGCTCGTGATCGAGGAGGGCGTCGAGGGCCTCACCTGGGGCAGCGAGGTGGCCGCCCGGATCTCCGCGCGCTTCTTCGGCAAACTGCGCCACCCGGTCGCCACCGCGGCGAGCGCCCCCACCGTGATTCCGAGCTCGAAGACGCTCGAGGCCGGAATGCTGATGACCCCCGAACGCGTCGAGCAGGCGATCCGCCAGGCAGCCGCATGAAGCCGGTCCTGGTCCCGACCACCGACGTCAACAGCGAGACCGGCCTGCTGCTGGCGTGGCACGCCGGCGACCGCAGCGAGGTCCAGGCGGGCGAGACGATCGCCGAGATCGAGACGAGCAAGGCGATCATCGACGTACCGGCGCCCGAGGAGGGCTTCCTCCTGCACGCTGCGCGCGAGGGTGCCGAGGTGCGCCTGAGCGAGCCGGTCGCGAGGCTATTCGCCAGACGTCGCCGCGCTGGACGCCTATGCCCAGGAAGAGCAGCGCCGGCGCGCCGAGTCCGCCGGGTCCGGCCCGCGTGCCACCGAGCCCGCGCGCCGCCGGGCGGAGGAGCTGGGCGTCGACCTGGCCTCGATCGGCGGCGACTCGCTGATCACCGCCGGGATGGTCGAGGTGGCCGCCGCCGCGGCCGCGAGGGCGACGATCGAGCTGCCTGACCCGCTGCCGGGCGTTGCCGCGCGGCCGCGCATCGCGCTGTTCGGCGCTGCCTTCGGCGCGACGCAGGTGATCGACATCTTGCGGGCCGCCGACGGCGGCACCGCGGTCGCGATCGCCGACGACGATGCGTCGCGCTGGGCGGGTGAGGTGATGGGCGTGCCCGTCGTCGGCGGCTTCGAGCGGCTCGTGGCGCTGTTCGGCGAGGGTGCCTTCGACGCCGCGATCATCGCCATCGGGCCGGTTCCGGCCCGGGCCAGGCTGCGCGAGGCGCTCGCGGCCAACGGCATCCCGCTGGCCAACGCGATCGATCCGACGGCGCGGATCGCCGCCGACGTGACATTCGGCACGGGCAACATCGTCTGCGCCTGCTGCCACTTCGGCGTCGGCACGGTCGTGGGCGACAACAACTTCCTGTCGGCCTGCAACTCGTACGACCATCACAACCGGCTCGGCTCCGACATAGCGACCGGGCCAGCATGCACGACCTCCGGTCACGTCGTGCTTGGCGACCGCGTCCGGCTCGGGACCGGCATCCACCTGGAGCCGCACGTCGAAATCGGCGACGACGTCCAGGTCGCGTCCGGCTCGGTGATCGTCGCATCAGTGCCGGCGGGCCACGCCGTCAAGCGCCGCACGGTCACGACTGTGGTCGTGCCGCGGCGCTAGGACCTGCACCGACGGCCGCTTGACCGGGGTCGATCTGGTTGCCAGCGATTCCGGCAGCAGCCAGCTAGTGGCGATCGCCGAGTTCCGCGGCTTGCACTATCAGGTCACGAGCACCCGGATGCGCATCGAGCTCGCCCGGGCCGAGAGCGAGCGATGATACGGGTACTGGATCGGCCAGTTTGCGCAGATCGGCAGGCCGCCGGGCAGGCCGGAGAACTGGGCGCGCAAGCGGACGGTGTGTGACACTAGGGTTACGCCGCAACTCCCGGGGGGGAACCAGGCATGAGGAAGCCCATGCGCCCAGCTGCCTACATTCGGATCATCTCGCGTCCCGGCGGTCAGCCACCGGCCAGGCAGCGCGAGGCGATCATCGCGGTTGCCCGCGACCGCGGCTGGCCGGAGCCGGTTGTCTATGCCGACGACGGCCGGGCCACCGCTGACCGGTACGGCCCGGCGCTGGCCAAGCTGAGCGCCGCGGTCGGGGCCGGCCGTCACGACATGGTCATCATGCCGGGACCTGGCGTGATCAGCCGGAGTCCGGCGCACCTGATGGCCTTCTTATTCCGCTGTAACCACCACGGCGTAGCGGTCGAGTTCATCAGCCCGGCACCGGTTGATGCGTTCCTGATGCGCCCGCCGCACGCGCCGGATCACCCAGGGCAGCTGCCGGATCCAGCGTCGTCCGCGCCGCCGGTCCCGGATTGGCCGCCGGCCGTGCTGCCGCGGCTGGCCAGCCAGGCGCCGGCCGCCGTTCAGCCGCCGCCAGGCCAGCCGCCGGCCGTTCAGCTGCCGCCGGTGCCGCAATTGCGGCCGGCCGTGCCGCCAGCGGCCCGGCAAGTGCCGGCCGCCGACCGCGGCGGACCGTCAGATGACCCGGGCATCCGGCCGGCTGGCCGTCCCCCGGCGGGCCGGAGCACGCCGCCCCGCCCGCCGCGCTGTGCGGCCCGGACCGCCGACGTGCTGACGAGCGCCGGGGTCGAGGCGCTGACCCGGGCATTCCCCGACTGGCGGATCTGGGCAGACGATCACGGCTGGCACGCCCGCCGCCGTACCAGCGTGTACGTGCAGACGTATCAGCATGGCGCGCCGACGTTCTGCGTGCACGGCGTCAGCGCGGTGGATCTTGCCGCCCAGCTGCGCTGGCAGCAGGCGGCAGACCTGCACTCCCCGGTCGGCTGCGCCCGCCGCTGACCGGCCCGGCGAATGACGCACCGCCGGGCGCCTGCGACCGGTGCGGCGGCTCATTGAGGGCGTTATAGCCGCTGGCTTAAACACCCTCCGGAGACGGCGGCGGTGGCTGCACGTACGTACCGCGGCCGACCACGAACTTCACCCTGCCCTCATCGCGGAGTATGCCGACCGCCTTGCGTGCAGTCATGCGAGCGATGCCGTACTGCTGCATGAGGCTTTGCTCGGATGGGATCGGCCGGCCAACCTGCAGCTCACCGGAATCGATCCTGGCCCGCAGGATGCGATAAAGCTGCAGGTAGATGGGCATTTCACCGTCGTGGTCAATCTCCACGTGATCACGTTAGGTCGTCTGCGTCAGGCTACCGGCATCAGGAGCCGTATGTAGACGTATACAAGCGTCTGTATGTAGAATCTGCGACGTGATGAACGACGAAAGCCAGCACAGGCCCGATCTGGTACTCGGCGATGAACAGGGCAGTCAGGATCTGGTGTTCGGCGATGCCGGCGGGTGGATCTCGGGGCCGTCGCTGGCGGTGGAGCGTTTAGGCGGCCCGAGGTTCGGGCTCAACGTCGGCGCGTGGATGAAGGCCTACCCGCGCTATGTCTTGCGGGGCGGCTTCGACGGCTTCGGCTTCGTCTGCTGGCTTCGCAACGGTGCGGGCCGCAAATCCGGCGAGCCGATGACCGCCGCGACCCTCGACGACCTGGCCGGGCTGGTCGAGCACCGCGAAGCACATCAGGGCAAGCCCGCCGGTGGCTGACCTGCGGCGGGCAACTGGCCGCGGAGCCGGGAACCAGGCGGCACCGCGGCGCATCCCGGTCAGGCCAGCGGCGTGAACGCAAAGTCGCTGAACACGGCCAGGCTCGGCCGCCGGTCGATGTTCACGCCGGCAAGCTGCACGAAAGCGGTGTTCTTGAACGACGAGTTCATCACCTGGCCGACTCTGGCGCCGTCGATCGTCAGGCTCTGGTCCGCGCCGTCGGCGGCGGCCTGGATCTCGTGCGTTCGCCCGGGCGGGACCTTGCCGTGGGCGAGTGTTACGCCGGCCGGGCCGTTGATGCGCTGGATCAGCCATTCTCCGTTCGAGCACACGGTGTCCCGGTAACCGGTCCCGCCGACCATGCGAGTGCCAAGTTCCATGCACTGGCCGGTCCCCCCAGCCAGGTTCACGCGCACCGAGACCCGGTAACTTGCCGGGAAGATCCCGGCTGGCGGGGTGAAACCGAGGAACCCGGCCGCATGCGCGGGCGTCGCCACGGCTATCCCGTCCGGCCCGCAGCTGGCCCGCGTTAGCCACGCGCTCATCATGGCCCACTGCGCGGCGCCGTGATCGCAGCCCGGCCCTGGCCGGGCGGCCAGGTACGACTCCCTGGCGACCGTCGTCGCCTGGCCCGGCCGGCTGGTCGGCGTGAACACGAAGCTGCTGAACACGGCCAGCCCCGGCTGCTTCGTCAGGTTGCTGATGCCGAGCGCGAGACGGTGCGTGCCGGAGAGCCGCGGGTCGGAGACCGAGGCTACCTGAACCCCGTCGATCGACAAGCGTTCATTCGCGCCATCGGCGGTCACCGCGATCGCGTACGAATCCGCCCTGGCGAAAAGACCGCTGGCCAGCAGGACAAGATTCGTCCCGGTGAAGCGAGTGACTGTCCACAAGCCGGAATTGCAGATGCTGGCCTCATAAAAACCGGCCGCCGTCACCCGCGTGTCGATGAGCGCGCAGCCGCGCGCCAGCCGGGCGAAGCCGACGCGGACCGACATCCGGTAGCCGGCCGTGAACACCCCGCTCGGCGGCACGAACCGGACGACGCCTCGGCTGCCCGCCGCTACTGTCATCCGCAGTTCCCGTTGGGTACAGGCAATCGTGCCGGGATCGTGCCGCGTCGGCGTCCAGTACGCGGCGCTTTCGCAGCCGGGGCCAGAAAAGCTTGCCTCGTACCGGCGGGTTTCGCTGGCGTGCACCGTCCGCGGAAAGGCGATGGCGAACAGGCTGGCGCTGATCAGCAGCGAGGCAACCGCCGCGCCCGCGACGACACGGCGCCGCAAGGGGCGTTCAGCAGCTCTCCCGGCTGCCGGAGTGCCGCCCGGCGCGCCGCCGGCCTGCCGCACTCGTTGCCGGTCCCGCAGGATGAAGCCGACCACCACCACCGCGGGACCCAGCAGCAGCAGGCCAAGCGATGCCGTGAGATCGCTGGTCAGGAACGCGGGCGGGACCGCGCCAGAAACCGGCTCCCGGAACGTCCCCAGATACAGCAGCAGGCAGTTGCAGGTCAGCGTGAACCCGGCCTGCAGCAGCTGTTGCCCCGCGTTCCGCGGCGGGCCGCTGCCGGTCTTCACGTCCGCAGGGCCGCGGCTGGCCGGCCCGTCCGCAGGGCCGCGGCTGGCCTGCCCGTTCGGCGAGGGCCCGCCGTCGGCCTGCGCCGGGTGGTCGCGGTCCGGGGCGCCGGTCGGCCTGCCGTGGTCTGGCGGGTACTTGCTGAGCACCGGCGCGAGCGTTCGCCGCGCGGCCGGCAGCAGCGACTTCCATAGCGCCGGCCACAGGAATATGGCCGCCAGCAGCACCGCCGACTCCGCGCCAAGATGCGCGTCTAGCTGCAGCACGGCGTATCCGACGCGGACAATCAGCAGCCCGGCCAGCAGGAGCAGCGCACTGCGTAGTCGCTGCGTCTGTTGCCGCCAGGTCCGCTCTTGCCGCCAGGCCCCGCGGGGACGGCGGCCGAGCAGGGCCAGCAGCCAGATCAGGGTCCCGGCGGCGGTGCAGATCATGACGGCGCCCAGCAAGTCGGCCGGCTGTGGCACGCGCAGCCCGGCGTCGGCCAGGGCGACTGGGTAGTACCGCACCAGGACAACCAGGGCGACCAGCGCCAGCAGGAGCCCGCCGGTGCCCAGGTTCGTCTTTCCCTCCCGGCCTTTCATGATCAGGAAGAGTGCCACGGTCAGCGCGGCCAGGGCGATCGGCACGGGCAGCAGTGCGGCCGCCGTGTTGACCACGAGGCTCGGCAGCCCGGGCGCGAACGGATTGAGGTCCACGAGAAGGACGGTGTCGGTGAAGACAAACGCGGCCGCGAGAAATAGCCAGCCGGAGGGCACCTCCTGGCGCCAGCGCGCGTCTACCCGGGCCAGCCGGACGAGCAGCGCCGTGATCCCGGCCAGGACTATCACCGCCACCAGGCCCGCCAGCAGGCCCTTGCCCGCCTGCATGAATTCGGTGCCGAGCACGGCTGCGGCGACCGCCGCCGTCAGCACGGGCAGCGCGAATACGAGCCGGCGGTCAGCCTGCCAGCGCTGGCTGGACAGGATCCGCCCGGCGACCTGCTGCGCGTGGTGCACCGAGTCAGTGCTGAACGCGAGAATCGGGAGCACCAGGAACAGCGGCAGCAGCAGCACCTCCGCGCCGATGCCGTACAGCACAATTCCGCGGCCGGCCGCTGGCCGCCCGGCGCGGGCGAATGCCAGCCAGATCCCGAACTCGAGGCCGTAGTAGGCGAGCAGCAGGATGACCGCCCCGGCGGCCGGATGCCGGCGGCAGGCCCGGCGGGCCGCCGCTGGCCGCGCCGCGCGCCCGGCCGTAGCGGCGCGCTCGGCCACCGCCGGGCCGGCCGCCCACAGCCAGAACGCTGCCAGCACGGCGAGCTGGGCCAGGCTCAGCCACCGGTCTGCCGCGAGCCGGTGCGTGCCGCCGGCCACCGTGTTGCCGGGCTGAATGGCCAGCAGGCCGGTCACCAGGATGAGCACCGGGAAACGGACCCGCGGCGGCGAGCGCAGCGCGCCCGCCAGCGCGAGGAGGTAGCCGACCGCCAGCGAGACGATGAGCACCAGGAAGCCGGCCAGCGGGACCCGGTACGGTAACCCGCCCGGGGTCGGCACGCCGCTGCCTACCTCGGGCTGCGTCAGGCCCTGGGCCGCCAGCAGCACAGCCACCAGGACGGTCTGGCCAAGCACAACCTTGTCCAGGCCGGCCAGGAGTTTATCTGCGCGCATTCACCCCAACCCCCCGCCCTGATCATAAATCCGGCGGCGGCCCGGTGCCCGGTAAGCGGTAATGGCGGGCCGATCTGGTGCCCGGCAGACGGCAACGGCCGGGCGGCCGGCGCTGGGGAAGGCGAATGGCCGGGCCCGAGTCCGGCCAGCGGGGGCGTCACCGGTTATAGGCTGCCGGCAGCGACCGGCACTGGGAGGGGCCACGCTCATGACCACAAGAATCGTCCTGGGGGCAGTCTTAGCCGTTGTCGTGCTGGCCGGCTGCGGCCAGGGAGGCAGTTCGGCGCCTGCCGCCTCGGCGCCTGCCGGGTCGGCGACGGCGGCTACGCTCGCCTGCCGGCACAGTTATCAACGGTGGAAATCCGGCCCGGCCCGGGCGCCGGTGAGTCAGTTCCTGTCCGCGCTCAAGGATCTGCAGGCCGCAGGCTCGGCGAAGAACCTTCCGGCCATCACGGCAGCGGTAAGGAAGGCCGGCCGGGCCGCCGGGAGGGTCTCCGCCTTCGCCGTCCCCGCTTGTGCCGACCCGCACGGCTACTTTGCCGCCATCCTGGCCAGGGTCCGCGCTGCGGCGACCCGTGCGAGCACCGCGAAAGGACTGTCCGCGACGGTGAGTGCGCTGGCCCCGCTGACGGGCGTGCCGGCGCTCGAGGCCAGGTTCACCGCCGAGGTGAAACGCGCAACCGGGGCCTGACGGCCAGCCATCGACCTGATCAAGGCCGGCCGCCGCGCGCATCGGCATCTGGGGGAGCAGTTACTCGGGCGGGCACGTCCTGGTGGTGGCGGCGATCGACCGCCGGGTCAAGGCCGCGGTCAGCCAGGTCCCGCTGATCAGCGGTCATGACAACCTCCGTGCGCTGGTCCGGGCCGACTTCATCGCGGGCTTCCGGGAGATGTTCGACGCTGACCGGCAGGCCCGGTTCGAGGGCAAGCCGCCGGTCATGGTCCCGGTGGTGGACGAGGACCCGCTGGCCCCGTCGGCGCTGCGACCGCGGACTCCTGGCAGTGGTTCACCGAGACCGCCAAGAACCGGGCGCCGTCCTGGCGCAACGAGGTCACGCTGCGCAGCGTCGAGATGTTCACCGAGTACGAGCCGGTAACCTACCTGCCGTACATCAGCCCGACGCCGCTGCTGCTGCTGGTCGCGGTGGGCGACCACCTGGTGCCGTCCGAGCTGGCCATCGCCGGGTACGACCAGGCGCACGAGCCGAAGAAACTGGTGATCCTGCCGGGCGGCCACTTCGACGCCTACACCAGGGGATTCGAGCCGTCCAGCACCGCCGCCCGCGACTGGCTGGTCCAGCACCTGGCCCCATAGCGGCTATCACCGGCGCTTCCAGCCGGACTGATCCCAGGCCGGGCCTGATCCCTCAGCGGACGGACTGCCGTTCCTGCCGCGTCGCATGGCGGGACAGGCAGCCGTTCGGCTGGCTCCACGAATAGCTGCGCCCGGGAAAAGTGGGCGCCAAGTTGCACCGGGGCCGGCCGGGCAGCAGCGTGCTGAGGACCAGCACGCCGCTACGGCGATGAGCGCGATCGCGATTCCGACGGATCGGCGCGGCAGCTGGCGCAGCCGGGGCTTCAGCTGCTCGGTCCTTGGCATCACATCGTGCCGGGCCAGCCTGCTAAAGATCGCAAACAGCGACCCAAGCCTGGGATCACCAGCCAGCAGCGTCCTCTCGATCCGGTCAAGGACCCGCTGCTGGCGCATCGGCAAACTCATCGTGCTCGCCCCCGCCTCCGGTTGCACCAAGATGTGCCACCGGGGTCTGGAGCGGTGCGCTGGCGTGATCACTACACCGGTCCGGATCAAGCCGGACGATCCCGTCAGTCCTGCTTAACGCTAACGTCCGCTAGCACCCACGGCAAGGCCAGCCCAAAGCGGAATACTTCCGGGCCAGCAGGCATGAACCTGCGGGGCCGCGCCGACACGCCGTCCAGTCCGGGATGAACGGGATTGTCGCAGCCGCCCGGCATTATGAGGGCGTCATGATGGCCCCGATCACAATGGCCCGGCCCGGCCCCGGTGGCCCGTTCCGGCCGTTGGGAAATCAATGGCGCGCTGATGAGATTAGTGCACACCTCGGACTGGCACCTGGGGCGCACCCTGCACGGCGAGAGCCTGCTGGCGCACCAGGCGGCGTTCCTGCAGTGGCTGCTCGGCCAGGCGGTCAGCCAGCAGGCTGACGCCGTCATCGTGGCCGGCGATGTCTACGACCGGGCGGTGCCGGGCACCGACGCGGTGGCGCTGCTCGACCGTACCCTGCGGGATTTCGCCGCCGCCCGCATCCCGGTGCTGATCACCAGCGGCAATCACGACTCGGCGGTACGGCTCGGCTTCGGCGCCCGGCTCAGCGAGCTGGCCGGCCTCCACCTGCGCACCTCGGTGCCGGATATCACCAGGCCGGTCATGCTCAGCGACGCCGGCGGCGAGCTGGCGATCTATGGCATCCCGTACCTGCTGCCAGACGCGGTGATGGAGGAGCTCGGCGCGCAGCGTTCGCACCAGTCGGTGCTGGCCGCGGCGGTAGCCCGGATCCGGGCGGATGCCGCGGCGCGGGGCGTCGGCCGCTTCGTCGTCGCGGCGCACGCGTTCATCACCGGAGGGCAGCCGTCCGATTCAGAACGGGACATCCGGGTCGGCGGCATCGGTGACGCGCCGGCGTCCGTATTCGACGGTGCCTGCTACGTGGCCCTCGGTCACTTGCACGGCCAGCAGAACATCCCGGGCGGCGGAACCGGCGCAGCGGGCAGCACCGTCCGGTATTCCGGCTCGCCGCTGGCGTTCTCGTTCGGCGAGCGGAACCAGGCCAAGTCCGTGACGCTCGCCGACATCGACGCGGCCGGGCAGGTGACCGTCACCCAGCTGCCGGCTCCGGCGCCGCGGCCGCTGCGCGAGGTGCGGGGGAAGCTCGACGACCTGCTCGCCCGGGCCGACGGGGACCTGGCCGGGCTGGCCGGCGCCTGGGTCAAGGTGGTGCTGACCGACACGGTGCGGCCATCCGCGCCGATGGAGCGGCTGCGCGAGAAATGGCCGCACACGCTCGTGCTCGAATTCGCGCCCGAGGGCGGGCTGACCGGCGTCGCGGCCGATCTCGCCCGGCTGGCCGCCGACGTGGCCGACCCGGTGCGGATCTGCGCGCTGTTCGTCGAGTTCACCAGCGGCGGCCCGCCGGACGAGGCTCAGCACGCGGTACTGCGGGACGCGGTCGAGGCCTGCCAGCATGCCGAGCACGGCGAGGCCCGGCCGGCCGGCGCGGTCGCCTGATGCGGCTGCACAGCCTGCACCTGCAGGCGTTCGGCCCGTACGCGACGGCGCAGCAGGTCGACTTCGACCTGCTGGCCCGCAGCGGGCTGTTCCTGCTGGAGGGACCGACCGGCGCGGGGAAGACCACGATCCTGGACGCGATCACCTTCGCGCTCTACGGCGGCCTGTCCGCGGACTCAGCCGGCGCCGACCGGCTGCACTCCGACTTCGCCGCGGCTGACGTGGAGCCGTCGGTGACGCTGGTCTTCTCGCTCGGCGGCACCCGCTACCGGATCACCCGGGTGCCCGAGCATCAGCGGCTGAAGAAGCGCGGCACCGGCTACACCACCCAGCCGAGCCAGGTGCACCTGCAGCGCCGCGAAGACGGCCGCTGGATCAGCCTGTCGTCCAACAAGGCCGAGTCCGGTGACCTGATCACCGAGTTCGTCGGGCTCAACCGCGACCAGTTCACCCAGGTCATGCTGCTGCCGCAGGGCGAGTTCGCGAAGTTCCTGCGCTGCGGCGACGACGACCGCCGGATGGTGCTCAGCAGGCTGTTCGGCACCGAGCTCTATGACCAGATCACCGGCGAGCTCGACCGCCGCCGGCAGGCCGCCGCGCAGCGGCGGGAGCAGGCCAGGAAGCGGATCGGCAGCGCGGTGTCGGCCGCTGCCGAGGCGGCCGGCCGGGACGGCGAGGCCAGGGACGAGGTAGTCGCGCTTGACGGCGCCGAGCGGGGCGTCCGGCTGAAGGAGATCGCCGCGGAACTGGCGCAGACCGCCGAGGTCACCGGCGCCGGGCTGGCCGTCGCGGAAACCGCGACAGCGGCCGCGCTGCGGGCCGATGAGCAGGCGAAGCGGCAGGCAGGCCTGATGACCCGGCTCACCCAGGCGCTGGCCAGGCTGGGCGAGCACGAGAGCACCCGGGCGGCGCACGAGCAGCGGGCCGGGCAGCTCGCCCTGGCCCGGCAGGCCGATCCGGTCCGGCCGCTGCTCGCGGCGCTAGCCGACGCGGAGGCGGCCGCGGACGCCGCCCGGGACGCGGTCCTCGGCCTGGCCGCCGGCCGGGACGAGGACATGCCCGCCGGCCAGGACGGTGCTGCGCCGGAGTCCATCGCGGCGGCCGCCGCCGAGGCGGCCGGACGGGCCGGCGCCGCCGAGCGGGCAGCGATCTCGGCGCAGCACCTGGCCGATGCCGAGGCGGCGCTGCCCGGCCGGGACGCTGCCGTGGCCGCGCTGGCGGACGCCGCCGGCCAGGCCTCGGTCCGGGCAGCCGCGCTGGCCGAAACCCGCCGCGAGCGGCCGGCCGCGATCGACGGGCTGGAGCGGGAGCTGGCCGCGGCCCGCGACACCGCCAGCCAGCTGGCCGCGGCCCGCGCCCGGCGGCAGGTGGTGACGGCGCAGCAGATGGCGGCCGGCCGGCTCACCGAGCTCGGCCCGCTGCTGACCGCCGCCGCCGTGGTGCTGCGGGACGCGGTGGATGCTCATCAGGCGCTGGTGGACGCGCACCAGCAGCGGGCCGAGGCACGGCTGGCCGGGATGGCCGCCGAACTGGCCGCTCAGCTGGCCGACGGTGCCGCCTGCCCGGTCTGCGGCTCCGCGGAGCACCCGGCGCCCGCGCCGGCCGGGGACGATCCGGTGTCTGCCGAGGACGTGGCCGATGCCGCCGCCCGGCGGGATGCCGCGCTCGGCGCCCGGGAGCGGGCCGCCGCGGACCGCGATGAGCTCGCCAGGGAAGAAGCGGCGCTGCAGGCAGCGGCCGGCGGCCGCGCCATCGGGGACCTGGCCGCGGAGGCCGATGCGCTCGCCGCGACGATCACGGCGGCGGAGGCAGCGACGCGCGACGCCGGGCAGCTGGCGCAGCAGCTAGCGGACTGGCGAGCCGAGCACGAGCAGGCCGGCCAGGAACTGCTGACGGCCACCGCCGAGGCGACGACCGCGGCTGCGCGGCTGCTGGCCGCCCAGGCGGAGCGGGACCAGCTCGGCGCGCAGATCACGGCGGGCGCGGCGGGCTACCCGACCGTCGCGGCCCGGCAGCGCGCCCTGCGCGAGGCAGCCGAACGCGACCGCTGCCTGGCCGCCGCGCTGGACCAGCTGGCCGCCGCCGGCTCCGCCGAACTGCAGGCCCGGTCCCGGGCCGAGCGCGAGGCCCAGGCCAACGGGTTCGCCGCGCTGGACGATGCCCGCCCGGCCGTGCTCGACTCGGTATCGCTGGCCGAACTCGGCGATCTGGTGGCGTCCTGGGAGGAGACGCTGATCCGGCTCACCGCGGACGCCGAGGCCGACGACCTGGCCGGGCTCGACCCGGACCAGGCGCCAGCCGCGCAGGCGGCAGCGCGGGCCGCGGCCGGCGCGCTGGCCCGCGCCGGGGAAGCCGAGCGGGAGGTACGGGCCGCGCACGGCGCGGCGACGGCCATGGTGACCAGGTTCAGCCAGCGCCTGGACGAGGTGCGCAGCGCCGAGGAATCCCACGATCGCCTCGTCGAGCGGACCGAGACCGTGATCCGGCTGGCCAGCCTGGCCAGGGGCATGGACGGCCACCGCCGGGTGACGCTGACCACTTATGTGCTGCGGCACTGGTTCGAGCAGGTCGTCGCGGCGGCCAACGTGCGGCTGTCGGTCATGTCGTCCGGCCGCTACCAGCTCAGGCGGATCGACGAGGGCGAGAACAAGCGGCAGCGGGCCGGCCTGACGCTGTCGGTGATCGACCGGCATACCGGCGAGGAGCGCAGCCCCAGGTCGCTGTCCGGCGGAGAGACGTTCTACACCTCGCTGGCGCTGGCGCTCGGCCTGGCCGACGTGGTCAGGGCCGAGGCGGGCGGAGTGGATCTGGACACGCTGTTCATCGACGAGGGGTTCGGCTCGCTGGACTCCGACACGCTGGACCAGGTCATGGCCGTCATCGACGACCTGCGGGACCGCGGCCGGGTGGTCGGCATCGTCAGCCACCTCGCGGACCTCAAGGACCGGGTAGCCGAGCGCCTCGAAGTCCGCCGGGCCGCCGACGGCTCATCCGCCCTGCGCGTGATCGCCTAGAGTTCTGCTGTCCCTGCCACCTGCCCCGGGGGAGCCGACACGATGCCAGCGGCACCAGCGCCGAAGACCGGAACGCCCGGGACCGCGGCGCCGAAGATCGAGCTGCACATTCACCTGGAAGGCGCCGTCCGGCCGAGAGCCCTGCTGGAGATCGCCGCGCGCAACGGGATCAGCCTGCCCGCGTCAACCGAGTCCGAGCTCGCAGCGCTCTACAAGTTCCGGGACTTCGCGCACTTCCTCGAGCTGTGGCTGATGACCACCCGCGTCCTGCAGACGGAGCGGGACTTCCGCCAGATCGTGGTCGACTACGCCACCGAGGCGGCATCCCACGGCGCGGTTTACCTGGAGGGGATCTTCACCCCGGCCGAGCGGGCCGGCCGCGGCGCATCCTGGGACGAGGTCTTCGCCGGGTTCTGCGACGGCGCGGCCGAGGCGCGGGAGCGGACCGGCGTCGAGGTTCGGCTGACGCCCGACATCCCGCGGAACCTCGGCCCGGAGGTCGCGGTCCAGACCGCGCGCTACGCGATCAGGTACCGCGAGCGCGGGATCGTCGGCCTCGGCCTCGGCGGCCCGGAGGACTCTTATCCGGCTGCCCCGTTCCGGCGCGCGTTCCAGCTGGCCCGGGACGGCGGCGTCGGCTCCGTGCCGCACGCCGGCGAGGTCACCGATGCCGCGTCCGTGCGCGAGGCCGTGGAGATCCTGCAGGCCGACCGGATCCGGCACGGCATCCGGTCGGCCGATGATCCCGGGCTGCTCCGCGAGCTCGCCGCCCGCGGCATCGTCTGCGACGTCTGCCCGGTCTCGAACGTCGGCACCGGCGCGGTCGGCTCGCTCGCCGAGCACCCGCTGCCGGCCATGCTCCAGGCCGGCGTGCAGTGCTCGATCAGCACCGACGACCCGGCGATGTTCGGCACCGACCTGACCCGCGAGTACCAGGTCGCGGCCGGCCTCGGCTGCCCGCCG
Source organism: uncultured Actinomycetes bacterium (assembly GCA_963786975.1). Lineage (GTDB taxonomy): Bacteria > Actinomycetota > Actinomycetes > Streptosporangiales > Streptosporangiaceae > Palsa-506. The sequence continues at coordinate 763,274 of CAWBBE010000005.1, forward strand.
GCCGCCGCGTTCCAGGCCGGCCTCACCGGCGCGCTCTGCGACGAGGAAACCAGGTCCCGCCTGCGGGCTATCGCGGTGGCAGCCTTTCAGTGAAGATCGTGGCGTTTCAGCGCGCGGCACTGAAGATCGTGCTGCCGCCCGGGACCGTCGGTCCCGGGCGGCAGCTGGCCGCTAGCCGGTCAAAGGATCTCGACCAGCAGGAGGTCGTAAGGGTCGGTCGTCGGTGCGGTGTCATTTATGGTCACCGTCGTGCCGGCGCTCGGAGTGACGGCGTTCTTCGCCTGCACCCAGTAGGTGTCGCCGACGGCATCGGTGGCCTGGTGGATAAGGGTCTGGCCAGATCCCAGGGTCCGCGGAATGGACTTGAGCCAGTCGTCGCCTATCGCGAAAACCCACGAGTTAGCCTGGCTGGTCGTGAGGGTCCCCGCTGGCGCACCGTGCGCGGCGTTGGACTTGGTCACGGCGCCGATCCCGGGCGCGTTCTTGAATGCGACCACCGTGATCGTCTCATCCCAGTTCCTGATGGTCTCTATGGCGGTCACCGGGATGTTGCTCAGCACGCCGGACGCCCTGGCGGTCCACACCTCGGCGTCACCGAGCTGCGTGTTCTCCCGGCCGGCCAGCGTCCAGGTCAGTCCGCCACCCGACACGGCGGCGGTTTGCCCGCCGCTGGTGGGGGCATCCCCGGCCACGAAGGCGACGAGCAGGTCGCCGCCCGTGTTGGTGGAGACCTTCGCGGTCGCCGAGTTGTAGCTTTGCCCGCTCGACACGGTGTCGATGCTCGGGCCGCCGCTGACTGGACTTGTTACGGTCTCGACCTCGTTGCCCGTGCCCGCCGGCGCGCACGGGCTGCTTGAGCCGTTATTGGTGCTGTCCCCGCTGTAGACGACCTGCCAGTAGTAAGTTCCGGGCGCTGTCAGGCTGACTGGCTTGGATCCGGGCAGCGTTCCGGGCGTCGTGATGTCTTCCGGGCTTCCGCCGTTCACGAGGTTTGTGCAGGCTGAGTCGGAATACACGTTGTAAGTGACCGTCCCCGTCGCCGTGGCGGCGTTTGCTCCGCTGAGGGTGGCCGCATCGGTCACGTTCGTTCCGGCGGGTACCGAGATCGACGTCCCGTTCTGCCCGCCACCGGACAGGCTGGTCGCCAGGGAGGTCGGGGCAGTCGGCTGCCCGGCGTTGACAGTGAAGATGTAACGACCGAGCGTGGTGCTGTTCAGGTCGTTGTAGATGAGGCCGGTTGTCGTGCTCGAGTCCAGGAATGCCTGGGGCACCCCGGAACCGGGCAGGTTATACGAATCACCGGACGTCGTGGTGCCATTCGAGTACCCGACGTATGCCGTCTGGCCGGCCGGGCCGTTCTGGCAAATGGCATCGCCGCCGCTGGCCTGGCCCGTGTCCCACTGCACCGTGTTGTAGTTGAACTCCATGTCGAAGTCATCGCCCAGCGGTCCGGTCCCCCGGTCGGGCCGGTCGATCAGGATGAGCTGGAAGTTGGCGAGTTGCGTAGAGTTCTCATTGTAACAGCCTACGCCGGGCCAGTTGACAACGAAGACTTTCTGGCCATTGAGGGTGCCGGTGCCGAAATTCACCAGAGCGCTGTTCGTGCCACGTGTATCCACATCGGCAAAGAATGGTGCCACGATCGGATTGGCGAACGTCGTCAGGTCGGTCGGCGTGTAATCCGGGAGTGGCGCCCCGAACGTGATGTTGCCGTTGTTGTTGACGTAGGCCGCGCTGTACTTGCTGCCGAAGAAGTTGATGTTGAAGCCGATCGGGTATGTTGTCGGGCCGGTTTCCCCGTTCGGCCCCGGGCATGCCGGGGATGCGTTGCCGGCGCCGCCGCACGGCCAGGTGCCGTCATCGTTGGCCGGGAAGGTCACCTGCTGGTAGTTGTTGATGGTGGTGGCGCTGGTTCCGGGATTCGGGCTGGTGGGAATGACCGCCGAGGCAGCAGCCAGGGCCGCTGGTGGGTTGATTACGGCGAGCGCCCCCATCCCGGCGGCCATCGAGAACATGGCTGCCAGTGCTGATAACCCCGCGCCGAGGCGCCGGAGTCGCCGGCCGCGCCGGGCTGGGGCGGTCGCGACATTCGTTCGTTTCTGCATATTCCTGGCCTCTCGCACTTAACGGATAGGACGAGGTGGCCTCGTTGTGCCAAGAATCGTGATCGGCCGAACGCATCGGAAAAGCGACGGTCATCAAGAAATTGCGGCAATTGCCCCCATCTCGCTTCTTAGCGCTGAGCGAGAGCCCCTCGGTGCCTTTTTATAGCTGCGATCGTCAGGCGGGTCAACCGAAGTTACCAGAACAACATGCATTAACGGCTCAAGATACTGCCGGGGTGAAATAACCGGTCTTAGGACGCACCGGGCACGCCGGTGCTTTTACTGCTGATTAGTGCTGCGGATCTGTCCGGTCGGCGCGGACCGAACCGCACCGCTGTTGTATCCGCTGTCGGTTGCGCAGGCCGGCAGCGGGCCGCCGGGCTCGGCCGGCTGGCAGCGCAGTGCCTGCGCAAGCGCGGAGAAGCGGATTCGCTCCTGTTCCAGGCGGATGGACGGCCCTAGGGTGCCGTCGGCGAGGTCCCGGTACAGGCTGGCCTCGTCCGGTTCCAGCAGGCCGAGCGGCGCGTCGAGCGGGCTTGGCTCGGTGACCCACTGGCTCCGGTGGGCGAGCAGCGTGCCGCGGTCCATCAGCATGGATTTGGCGTGCGGGAACGTCTGCCGGAGCCGGTTCAGGATCGCGAACCCGTGCGTGTCGATGTCGCCCCAGTAGATCAGGCGGAGGCCAGCCAGCCAGCCGAGGCGCTCCAGGGCCGACACCGCGTACCCGCCGCCGAAGATCACCATGGCGTTCGCGGTAACCGGGAACGCCAGGTACGTGATCTCGTTCTCGGCCACGTAAGCGGTCCGGATCCCGGCCGGCCGGGTGCCGAACTCGTCCGCGCGGACGGCCATCTCGCTGAACGGGGCGGGCGCCAGGTCCGGGCCGGCGCCGCCGGCCAGCCGGAAGCGGACGTAATCGGGCTTCTTGCGGAACCCGTACCGGCCGGCGAAGTCCGTGCGCGGCGCGCCGGAATCGATCCGGCCCGGGTCGAGGTGCAGGTCCAGCAGGTCAGCCAGCACGCCCCGGTGCCGCTCGATGAACTTCGTGTCGGAGCCGGGCACGTCGATCTCGCGCAGGTACATGTCCCGCCGCTGGCAGTCGGCTATCCAGCGGACAGTGCCGGTAAGCTCCGCCCAGCACCCGGCTAGTGCCAGCACCCGCATCGGGTGCGCCGTCATCCACGGGACCAGCCGGGGGCAGCTGGCCCTGGTCGCGTCCGCCAGCCCGGCGAACCTGCGCACGTCCCCGCCGACCCCGAGCAGCGCCCAGAGCTGGCCGAAGCTGTCGATCCAGGCCCGGCACGGGATCCGGTTCGACCCGATCGCCCGGCCGCCGACCTTCTTGTACTCCAGCCGCAGCAGCTGCGGATCCGCCTGCTCCCACCGGGCGGCCCAGTCCCGCACCTCGGCGAAGCGCTCGGCAAGCTGGCCCGCTGACGGGCCGCGCAGCGGAATGCCCAGCGGCTGCCAGTCCTGCCCGCTGGCGAACGCGCTGAGCAGCAGGCCGGCCTGCCAGCGCCGGCGCAGCAGCCCGAGCACGTCGGCCGGGCTGGTCCACGCCCGCGGGCCCGCCGCGGCGGCCGGCACCTCAGCTCCCGGCGGCGGACGCGGCGGGCACGGCCGGCCCGGCCGGCGCGGCGGACGAAGTGGGCGCGGCGGCCGCGGCGGGCGCCGTCACCTGCTGGGACAGCAGGTGCGCGAGCTGGCGGGACCGGTACTCCTCGATGGTCAGCGTCTGCAGCCGCGAGTTGTTGTGCTCGGGGTTGTCGACGAACCCCACCGCGGACACGTACGGCTCGATCACGTGGATCTTCTGCAGCGGCGTGACGATCAGCAGCTGCAGGCCGAGGCGCCGGAACAGCTCGAGGGCGAAGCGGGTGGACTCGTCCGACCCCCGCCCGAAGGCCTCGTCGATGACGACGAACCTGAACGTCTTGGATCGCGTCGCGCCCCATTCCAGCTTGAACTGGTAGGCCAGCGACGCGGCCAGGATCGTGTAGGCGAGCTTCTCCTTCTGCCCGCCGGACTTGCCGCCCGAATCGGTGTAGTTCTCGTACTCGGTGTCATCCTCGCGCCAGCGCTCCGACGCGGAGAAGATGTACCAGTTGCGCACGTCGGTGACCCGCTTGGTCCACGCGGCGTCCGCCTCAGCCTGGCCCTCGCGTCCCCTGAACCGCTCGATAATCCGGCTGACCTGGAGGAACTTCTGCTCGGAGTACTGGTCCGAGCCGTCGCCGGAGATCGAGTCGTCGGTGCAGGCGCGCAGCTCGGCGGCGAAGTCGCGGATCTCGACGTTGGGCGTCCGCTGCGCCTCCAGCCGGATGTACCGGCCCGGGTTGTAGTCCACGCCCACCAGCGACTCGTTGATGGTGGCGACCCGCTCCCTGATCAGCTGGCCCTGCTTGTTGAGCTGGGAGTGGAAACCGGCGATGTCGCGGATCGTGTTGGTGTTCAGGTAGGTCTTGAACTGTGCCTGGAACCGGGGCAGGTCGTCATCGACCAGGCGCCGGTGCAGCTCGCGGTACCCACCGGCGGACAGCACCGAGTCGTCGAAGTCGGCCGTCTCCAGCGGGTACTGCTGGCGGAAATCGCCCATCCTGGACACGATCTTGTTGCCGAGGGTGTTGCGCCGGCCGGTCCGGCCGTCTATCAGTGAGGTCAGGGCGCCGTAGGCGGTCCGGTCCGCCAGGTCGCAGTCGGCCGGGACGGCCAGCCGGAGGCCGTCCAGCGGCCGGGCGGTCATCCGCTCGGCCAGGGCGGCGAAGTGCGCCCGGGCCGGCCCGCAGGCGGTCTCCGCGAGCACGTTGCTGGCCTCGTCGAGGCTGCGCCGGGCGGTGTCGATCTCGTTGCCCAGGCTGCCGATCTTGCTGTTGGCCGCTCCCTGCTCGGCCTCGGCCGCGGTGATGTCCTGCTTGACCGTCTCCAGCAGCCGGGTGAGCCGTTCCAGCTCCCCGGAGGCCCCTTCCAGTCGGCGTTTCTCGGCTTCGAGGTCCTCGATCCGGCTGACCACCGCCGGCCAGTCGATCTCGGCGTACTCGCGGGTCTCGCTGAGCCCGGCGAGCACCTGGCCCCGCCCGATGGCCTTTTCCAGGTCAGCCCTGAGGCTCCGCTGCGTGGCCGCGAGCTTGTTCTGCTGGTCCGCCATCCTGGCGGCCTGCCGGAGCAGCGCGTCGATCTTCTGCTCGTTGGTCCAGCCGAGAATGTAGGAGCTCCGGTCATCGATCCGGGTGCGGTCGTCCTTCTCGTGCCGCCCGCCGGACCCCTTGATCTGCCCGGCCTTCGTGATCGCCCGCGGCGCGCGGCGGAACTCGGTCATGTTCTCGACGCACTCGAAGCCGGCCCGGATGGACAGCTCGCGCTCCAGCCAGGGGTAGAACCCGGTGTCCTTGATCTCCAGCTTGGCGACCAGCAGCCTGCCGTCGGCGCCGGTCCCGGGCCGGCCCGCCCCGGGCAGGCCGCTGGGCGGCCGGCGCTGGCACCCGGTAGTAGACCAGCCTGGCGCCGAGATGATGGTCGTTGATCCAGTCCGACACCGCCGGGTAATGCTGGTCGGGCACCAGCAGGGAGAGCGCGAAGCTGTGCAGCAGGCGCTCAGCCGCGCCTTCCCAGGCGGACTCCTCCGGGCGGACCTGGATCAGCTCGCCCGCGAACGGCAGCTCAGGCTCGGCCAGCTGCAGCTCCCGGCAGAGCAGCTGCCGCAGGTCCAGGCTCCGCTTCGGGATGCTGCTGGTCCGGGACCGGAGGCTGATCAGCTCCGCGTTCAGCTCCGCGGCCTGACCCTGCGCGACCTTGGCCTCGACGGCGGCCTCGGTGAGCCGGTTCTGGTAGTCGGCCCGGCGCTGGCTGCCCGCCGCGGCCGCCTCGACGATCTCACGCCGCCGGGCGCTGAACTGGCTGGCGGTCTCGACCGGCTCCATCCCCGCCTCGGCGAGCAGCTCGCCGAAGCGCTCGGCCTTGCGCATCCGGTCCTCGCCGGTCCGGGTGTCCTCGGCCAGCCGCCGCTCGATCTCGTTAAGGCGGTCACCGCCATGGCCGGCCCGTTCCAGATTCAGGCTGGTTTCCTTCTTGCGCAACTCCGCCAGCAGAACCTTCAGCTGCGCCAGTTCCTGGGCACCGGCGGCCGTGGCCTCTTCCAGGCCGGATATCTGCCGGCCGAGCAGCCCGGACTTGCGGTCGGCGAAGTAGTACCGCAGTGCCGCACGCTGGTCGGTCAGCGCCTGGATGTCGGCTCCGAGGCTGTCGTAGCTGTCGCAATCGGCGAGCAGCGGCGCGAGCGCGGCCAGCTGCTCCTGGGCCCGCCGGACCGCCTCGTGCGCCCTGGTCAGGTCCTCGAAATGCGCCACCAGGCGGTCAGTCCAGGACGCGGCGTCGAAGGGCTCCAGCATGTGGCTGCGGACGAAGTCGTTGAGGTTGCCCACCGACTTCATCGACACCGTCTGGTGGAAAAGCTCCATGGCCTGCTCGGACTCGATGCCCAGCCGGCGCCGGAAGTCCTTGCCGTAATCCGGGAAATGGTCGTGGGTGCGCGCGCCGGCCGCGCGCAGCTTCTTCTTCAGCGCAGGGATGTCGGTGCCGAAATCGGTGAAGTCACCGATGACCGACATCCCGCGGTCGGCGGTGACGAAAAACCGGTCCGGCTGGCCCTGGTTGCCGTCCCGGGTCCAGAAGACCTGGGCGATCGTGACGCAGGCGTCGTAGCCGCGGTTGGTGAAGACGCCCAGGATCACCGAGTAGGCGCCGGCGTCCCGCAGTGCCACCGGGCGGGAGGTGCCGGTGATCTCGCTCCGCTCGGACTTGTAATAGCCGAGGACGTACGAGCGCAGGTTCCGCTCCCGGGTCTCCGCCCCGGCCGCCTTGTTGTAGGAGATCCGGTTGGCCGGCAGCAGCAGCGTAGTGATGGCGTCCACGATGGTGGACTTGCCGGAGCCGATGTCGCCGGTCAGCAGCCCGTTGCGGCCGTCCGCGCGGAACGTCCAGACCCGCTCGTTGAACGTCCCCCAGTTGAAGAGCTCAAGCCGGTCCAGCCGGAAGCCGCTGAGCGGGTCGCCGCCGAAGTCCTGCATCTCGACCGCGCTGAACAGTCCTGCGGTCAACGCGCTTCCTCCGTCCGCGCGGCCGCGCCCGGCGGCGCCTCGGTGCCGTCCGGGCCGGTGCCGTCCGGGGCGTCGCCGGTCAGCGCGGCCGCGTACCGGGCCAGCTGCCCGTCGAAGTCGGCCAGCCACTGGCCGTCGACGAACGCCTTCAGGATCCGGCGTACCTCGAACAGCGACGCGGAGTCCTTCACCCGGCGCAGGAAGCCCAGCTCGATCACCTTGCCGAGGTAGGCGTCGATCTGATCCACCATCCGGGCTTCGTTGCTGGTGGCAGGCATGAACAGGCGGACCATGTCGACTATCTGCTCCCTGGTCAGCATCAGCCGGGTATCGCTGTTGCTGGCGTCGAACTCGGCCAGCTTCTTGCGCAGCAGCGCAAGCAGCAGGCTCACGTGGAACGACAGCGAGCGGCGCGCGATCAGCCGCGGCGAAGCCGGCCGGTCCGGGTCCGCGTCCGGCACCTCGGGCTTGGAGCGCAGGAACGCGTACCCTTCCGCCTCGTCCACGACCACCGTCAGGCCGATCACGGCGACGTAGTCGCCGGCCTGCGCCTGCAGCTGGAGCAGGTGGCGCCATGCCTTCTCGTGCGTGTCGCGGTAGATGACGCCCTTCATCAGCTGGGTGACGACCAGCGGCAGGTCCAGCTCGGCCGTGGCCACGGTGGCCGGTCCTAGGCTCATCGCTGGTCTCCGTCCGGGCTGGCAGGCTGCCCGTTGCGGTCCGGGCTGGCGGCCCGGCCGTTGCGGTCCGGGCTGGCGGGCCGGCCGCGGCCGGCCGTGCGGGCAAAGACGACCCTGGGCAGCGTAGCGGTCCGCGTCCCGCCGCCCGGATCATTCCAGCTGACCTGCTCCTGGGCGCGGTCGTCGAAGACCACCCGGAAGCCCTCGTCGGTCAGCGACAGGTATGTCACCAGCTCGGCGAGGCCGTATTCCAGCGGCTGCTCGCGGACCAGCTGCGCGAGGCCTACCTGCGAGCGCTGTTGCAGGGCCCGCCGGACGCCCATCGACAGCCGGGCCGGGTCCACATGCACCTGCTCGAACAGCGTCGGCGCGTCGAAGCCGCCTTGCCCGGCCTGAATCGACGAACTGTCGATCGGCGCCTTCGCCATCGGCGTGTACAGCGGTCGCTCCATCGGCAGCGCGATCACCGGGGCGGTGCCGTCGATCTCGGTGGTCAGGCTGACGCCATGCTGCTCGCGCAGCCGCAGCGCGTTAGACTCGATGCTGCGCAGGATGTCCATCACCCGCCGGTTCTCCAGCCAGGCCTGATCGTCAAGGAACCGGCGCAGCTGCTCGGACAGCATCCGCACGGTTGCCTGGGTACGCTCCCCGGCGTCCAGCCAGTCGTAGTGGATGTGCCGCATCCGCGCATCGCTCTCGGCAATCCCGTCCAGTGCCTGCACCCGCTCAAGCAGCCCAGTCAGCTCCTCCTGCCTGCTGGGGGAGAGCAGGAAGTCGTAGAACGCCTGGAAGCTCCGGCCCTGATCGGAGTCCGCGATGGTCTCCCGGCTGCCGAGCACCTGGTCGAGCAGCTCGCCCTTGGACCCGGTCCACGCCGCCACCCGCTCCCGCAGGTCCCGGTCGAGCGCCCGGAAATTGGCCTCCACCTCGCGGAAGTCCGACAGCAACTCCCGGGCGGTCGCGGCGAACTGCTGGTACCGGTCGCGAATCGCCGAGCCGTCGAGCATCTCGACCTCGCCATCCGCCGCCCTGGCGATCTCCTCGTCGATCTCGGCCCGGCGCCTGCGCAGCTCGGCCAGCCGGACTTCCGGGTCGGTCTCGGTGCCGAACACCATCTGCCGGAGCAGGATGAAGATCGTGTTGAGCCGGGACTCGGTGCCCACGAAGGAGCGGGCCTGCAGGGACTTGATCCAGCCGATGGCCTTCTCCACCGCCGGGGTCGCGTCGAAGTGCGGCTCGTCCGAGCCTTCCGGATAGTACTTACGCAGCCAGCCGGCCTCCGGCGCGGCCCAGTCGTCCAGGTACGCCTTCGCTGGCCGCGGATAAGCCTGGCCGCCGAGCCGCTCGTTCAGCGCATACAGCTCGTCGTCCAGCCGGCTGACCAGGTCCGAAGTCGAGATGGACCGCACGTTGCCGGCCACGAAGACCTTGTCGCAGAAGGCCAGGATCAGCGGCGCGTTGGCAGCGGACAGCAGCCGCCAGGCCGCGCTGTGCTTGCGCAGCGCGCTGATCTCCTCGAAATCCACGGCCCCTTGCCCTCGCCCTGTCCGCCCCTGGTGCCTGTCGCCTGTCCGACTGGCTCTTGCTGCCGTGGCCCATCGTAGAGGCGAGGTATGACAGTGCTCGGCCGATACGCAGATGCCGCTCCCGGTTGTCGTCCCGCGACACTGGAGCGACACTGGAGCACTGACGCACGGAACAGGTACCGTTCTGCCATGACCGTGCAGCCGATCCACGAGGTGTCCCCGGCCGACCCCGCCGACATCCTGCGGATGCTGCCGCCTCGCTGGCACGCTCAGTTCCTGGGCGAGTACCGTGCCGCGCTGGAAGCGGCCCGTGAGGTGCAGCGCTGGCGGCATCTGCCCGTCATGCTGCACCGCTGGAGCCTGCGTGCCGCCGCCTACGCTGACCCGCAGTACGAGGTCGCCATGCAGGAAGCCCGCGATGCCCGTCCTGAGGACCTGATCCCGGTTCCTGGCTGGCCCGATCGCCGGTGAGCTACCGCCCTGCCCTGACCGGGCGGGCCTTCGGCCAGTTCAGCGGCCTCCTCAGAGATCGGCCAGATGCCTATGCGCCCCTGGCGGAGAGGCTAACGCAGCTGGTTGACGAGCCGTGGGACGCCTGGCCGGTGCAGCCGGGCGGGAATGAGCCGGAGTTCCGCGAGACCCAGTTCGGTGAGTACGGCATCCTGTCGTTCCGTGTGGACGAAGAAGCGGAGGTCTTGATCATCTTCAACATCCTCTGGACCGGGTAGACCGCTGTTAGCGGTGCCGGTCAGGTGTTGCGGACGGCGCTGGCAAAGCCGGCGATGACAGCCGTAGTGCGGGCCTCGATGGCTGACACCGGTCCGGCCGGGCGAGGATGGAACGGTGACCCGCTGGGTGCTGCACGTCGACCTCGATCAGTTCATCGCGGCCGTCGAGATGCTGCGGCGGCCCGAGCTGCGGGGCCGCCCGGTTGTGGTCGGCGGCGACGGCGACCCGGCCAAGCGGGGCGTTGTCAGCACGGCCTCCTACGAGGCCCGCGCGCACGGCGTGCACTCCGGGCTGCCGCTGCGGACCGCGGCGCGGCGCTGCCCGGACGCGGTCTTCCTGCCCGTGGACCGGGAGGTTTACGAAGCGGCGTCCGAGCAGGTCATGGCCGTGCTCCGAGAATTTGACGCAGTGGTCGAGGTGATGGGGTGGGACGAGGCGTTCCTGGGCGTGCAGACCTCCGATCCGGAGGCGCTCGCCCGCGAGATCGCCGGCCAAGTCCGCCGCCGCACCCAGCTCGACTGCTCGGTCGGGATCGGCCGGAACAAGCTGCAGGCGAAGCTGGCCACCGGCTTCGGCAAGCCGGCCGGGGTCTTCCGGCTGACCGCGGACAACTGGTTCGAGGTGCTCGGCGACCGGCCGCCGGACGCGCTGTGGGGGATAGGCGCCAAGACCGCGAGCAAGCTGGCCGAGGCGGGCATCGGCACCGTCCGGGAACTCGCGGACGCCGACCCGCCGGCCCTGGCCGCCCGGTTCGGCCCGGCCACCGGGCCCTGGCTGGTGCTGACCGCCCGCGGCCTGGGCTCGGCGCGGGTGGACGACACGCCGTACGTGCCCCGGTCCCGCAGCCGGGAGACCACGTTCCAGCAGGATCTGCAGGACTGGGCCGAAGTCACCGCCGAAGTGGTGCGGCTGGCCGGCCAGGTCACCGCCGACGTGATCGAAGAACAGCGCCCGGTGATCCGGGTCGGGGTGAAGATCCGCTACGTGCCGTTCCTGACCCGCACGCACGGACGCGCGCTGGCCGTCCCGGTGCCGCCCGCAGACGAGACAGCGCTGAAGGCGGCGATCGAGGCAGGCGCACTGGCCGCGCTCGCCATGTTCACCGGGCGGCGCCCGGTACGCCTGGTAGGCGTCCGCGCCGAGTTCGAGCGCTGACTGGAAGTGCGGCCTGTTACGGCTCGGCTGGCGGGTGCGCGGGGCTCGGGTGCTGGCGGGGCGGGCGGCGGTCTGGCTGACGGGGCAACCGTCGGGCTGGCTGGCGGAGGTCTGCGCCGGGCTCGGGTGCTGGCGGGGGTCTGCGAGGCCTCGGGTGCGGGCGGGGCAGGCGGCGGGCCTGTTGCAGCTCTCTTACGAGACCATTCGTCGCGTAAGCCCCAACCGTTTCAAGATCAACTTAGTGGTTGAGATTTGTCCGGCGATGACCGGATATTTCTTAACCACTAAGCTGATCGTGAGAACCAGCGAGGTTGCTGAGACTGGTATGGCGGGTGGGATTCAGGACGCGCGGCTTCCGCGGCGCCGGCTCCGCCGGAAGACCAGCAGGGTGGCGGCGGCCACGACCGCTAGCACTAGCGCAGCGCCGAGCGGCCGGAGCAGGCCGAGCTGAGAACTCGCCGCTGCGGCATGGCTGGCGTGCGCGGCCGCCACCGCCCCGGCGGGTAGTTCGGCGGAGTTGGCGGCGCACACAATCGGCCGCAAGCTGGTTCCGATGCTCGCGCAGGCGATCGTGGCGAGGCGCAGCAATTGGCCGGGTGTCTTCCCGACCTTGCCCACGGCGCGGAATCTGGCAGTGTGCCCCGCTGCCAGGCTCAGCCGCCAGGTCAGCTGGTCTGCATGCGTTGCCGGGTGCCGGCTGGCCGAGATCAGCTTCATGTTGACCGGCAGGGTCTGCACTATTCGCAGCCGAGGCGCGTTCCGCTTGCCGATGTTGTGGATCTTGACGGTATAGGTGACAAGATCCCCGCTTTGCACATGCTGCCGACCGCTGTCACTCACTGCGATGCTCAGTTCCGGCCCGTGCGGGGCGGCGGCGCCAGCCCCGGCCGGCGGCTGTGCGGCCGCTGTTGACTTGCCCGGGTGCGGGATAGCCGATGCGCCCGGCTGCGCGCTGGCCGATGTGCTCGGGTGAGGGCCCGCGGATGTGCTTGGACGCGCGGTAACCGGATGCTTGCCCGGGCCGGCCGCAGCGCGTATCCAGGCCAGCGCCTGGGCCGGTGCCGGGTGCATGGCTGTCGCCGGGCCGGCCGCTGGCCGGCTGGCCGCCGCCGGCTGGAACGGTGAAATCTGCGGGAGCAACGCGATCAGCGGCACGGCGAGAGCCACCGCGGCGAACGCGTGATTATTCCGCTGTCGCCGGAAATCGGTCTTCCTTGCCACCTGCGCCCCCCCGGATGACGGTCAATTCCAAGCAAATGCACCGGGCCGCTGAAGTCCGATATTTCCCGAGTCAACTTGGAATGAGATGCCTATTGCAGAATATTCGGTTGGCAAATAGCCCGCTCAGTCCGGAGCGTAGCAGCCGGAGTCTAAACAAGCGCCTAATTCTGTCATTCTGGCCAGCCGCCGCAGAGCGTAAGCCGGCCGGCCAGTAGTAGGAACCGGCCGCCCGGCTAACCGGAAGCAGGAACCGGCAGGCCGGCTGATGGTAGACGGCCGGCTGACCGGAGTAAGAACCAGTCTGGCCGGCCGGCGAGCATTAAGCCCGCCGGCCGGCCGGATAACGGAAGCAGTGGGCTTATCCCGGCGACGGCGTGCCGTCGAGATCGCCGTACTGACGTCCCGCCTCGTAGGCCGCGGTTAGCTTGCCCCGCTGGTAGCGGCGGGCAAGCAGGAAGATAGCGACCAATGCGATAATTATGCCGATCACCGACAGGACCTGGAAAACCGGGAAGATGACCACGGTCGCGACCGCCGTACTGCGGTGGCCATCCGACATGACCGCTACCGTGACATGGCAGATGCACATGACCGGATGGTCGGCCCAGTTGGTATCCATAGTGATCGTCGACCCGCGGAGCACGGTCATCGGCGGAAACAGCACCGCGGTCCCGCCTGCCCGTGCCACCAGCCGGGCGTGCGGTCCCCGGAAGCTGTGATGGACGTCGCCGGATTCGCGTACCGTCGCGGCGAGCTGGATGGCTCCGCCGGCCGAGAACCCCGTTACATGCAGCCTGGTCACGCTGACGTTGTCGATGACCCGGCCGGGCACGGTAATCACGACCGGCACGCCTATTCCGGCCGAGACGTGGATGTTCCCCTTACCCCGGCGAGCCGGCATCATCAGAATGATCGCCTGATCATGGTCGCCCGGCTCGGGATGCCGCGGTACGCGGATGCGGACCTGCACGAACCGCCGCGTGCCGGGACGGACCGTGAAATGACTCGGCACGACCTTGACCCAGGGCGCCATAAAGGGAGCGCTGGGTTCCAGCAGGGTGGATCCGTTGTGGCGCTGGGCCAGGCTCACTACCCGGGAATGCAGGTTCAGCAGCACGCTGCCCCGGTTCTCGATCTCCAGCCGCTGAGTCTTCCTGATCTGCCTGCTCGGTATGGTTAACCTGGGCGGGCTGACCAGCATAGAGATGCCTTTTCGGCGCGGGACCGGGCCCTGCTTGGCGGATGCGGGCGTGGCCGCGGCGGCCGGAACGGCGGCGGCGACCGCGACGCTCAGCACCTCGATGAGCAACAGGACCAGCACCGCCAGGGAGAGCCCGCCTCCGGCACGGAGGCGGGCTCCCCGGAGACGTCCGGGACGGTTATGCACATGTCCTCTTTTCTGGTTATCGTGCGCCGTCCCGGCTCTTACGTCGCCGGGTTGTTGACGGTGGCGACATAGTCAAGCGTGACCGAATAGGTGTCGCTGTTCACATTCGGGATCGGCGTGTTGAATTCGTAGTCGTTGCTGAGGTCGTCGCCCGTGCCGACCGCCGACCGGACGTCCTGGTTGTGCACCGTTACCGGGACGGGCGGGGTTTCGCCCGACAGCGGGAAGTAGGGGGTTGTGCCGGTTTCCCGGACGGACAGATCGGTGACCGGGATCGTGTCGGCGTTGGTTCCGGTGCCGCTGAGGACCGGGGCCTCGGGCGCCACGGTCACGTTGTAGCCGGTGGCGTTGTTGGTTTCCACGTTCATGGTCACCGCGCCGATGTCCTCTGGCGCGTCACCCGGAAAGCCGGTCAGCGTGAACGCCGTGGTGAGATTGCTCAGCGTGATGGCCGAGCTGACGTCGACGTTGGCGGTCGTGGTGCCGGAATCGCTCGGCGCATTGGCCGCCAGCGCCTGGCTGGCCGGCAGCACGGCGGCGGCGGCCAGGCCGACGCCGACGGCTGCCGCGCCAAGCTGGCCGATACGGACCGATCTGCGCCGGTTCCGTGGCCCGGCAGGCGTTATTTCTGACGTGGTTTGCATTGGTCCCCCGATGTTGGTTGAGCGGTCGCGGTAGATACTGCGAGATCGCTCACGTGATGTCAACGATTAGCGACTACCCGAACACGGAAAGTAACAAACGCTGACCAGGGTCGCTGCTGTCCCGCCGAAAGCTGTCCGTTTGAATTTCGATATTCCTGTTCATCCCGCGATCCGGGACATCAGGGACATCCGGGCGGCCTGCCGGGAAAGCGGATTGGCCAGCGCGATTCCGGGTAGCGGACTGCTGGTTGCGCGCGTTTACGCGGCAATGAACCAGCCACGCACGCCCTTATCCGGCCCTGCCCCGCGGCTACCGGAATCGCCGTCGGCGACGCTTCGGTCCGTGCTCATCACGCGCATAACGGCCTCGCGGGCGTCGCGTTCGGCGCGGGCCGCTACAGATGCGACAAGTCAAGGCCGGCTGAAGCCAAAGTCCTTGACCCCGGCCTGAAGTAACTGGTCGAATACCCTCCGTGATATCGGGGGATGGGGGCCGGGTGAAGCCTGCCCGGATGCCGTTAATCGTGGGACTTGCGGCTGTGCTAGCCGTGAGCGGTGCCGGTTTCAATCCGGCTGACTTCCGCTTCCGCCACGTCCGCGGCCAGGCAGACCGCAGGCATGGCCAGGTCGGCATCCTCTGCATCCTCCGCAACAGCCGCGACCAGGCCCGCAACCTCCGCAGCCAAGGCGCAGCTCGCGGCGGCGGTCTCGGTCAACCCGGTGACGGGAAACCAGGGCTTCAACGTGTTCGTCGCCGGGAACGCGACGCTGAACTCGACGTCGGTCGGCGGGCCGGTGGCACTCGGCGGGAACCTGACGCTCGGCTCGGGTAGCTTCAACGTCGCGACCCAGTCCGCCCGGACGATTCACGGCATCGGGCCGACGCCCGGCCGACCGGGCTGCTCGTCAACGGCAGACGTCAACTGGGCCGGCAGCGGCGCGAACGGCACGGTCAACGTGCAGAACAACGGCTTCGTCAAGGTCGGCGACATGACCGGCTCGGCCGTGGCGCAGTCTGGCACCGCTGCCACCCATGTCGTCCGGGCGGGACAGGGCTACTCTTCGCTGCCGCAAATCGCAGCCGGAGCCAACCAGCCGACCGCTTCGGTGAACCAGTCCGGGCTCGTAGGCTTCTCCAGCGCGTTCAGCACGTTCCGCTCGAACTCCACCAACCTCGCCGCCTGCCCCGGCACCGTAGTGCTCACGGCAGCGAACGGCACGCCGCTGCCCGCTACCATCCCGCCAGGCACCAATGCCTTTGTCACCCTCAATGCGGGGGTACACATACTTAATATTACGGCGGCAAATCTGGCCAACATCGCGATCCTGAACTTCCGGAACTCGCCCAGCGCGTCGACACCGCTCATCATCAATGTCGATACGGCCGGATCCGGAAACACCTTTACCTGGTCACCACCAAACTTCAACTCGGTCGGCGGCGGGGACGTGGCCTTTATCATGTGGAACTTCCCGACCGCGACCACTCTTACGATCAGCGGCTCATCGACGATCCCCGGTACCATTTACGCGCCGGCGGCGGCCGTCATCGAAACCGACCAGAACGGCATCAACGGCGGTGTGATCGCCGCCGCCTACACGCAGGGCGGGAGCGCGTCCGGTGGCCAGGTGCAGTCGAACCCGTTCGCCGCGACGGTGCAGCCGTGTTCCAGCACTGCCCTGACGATCGCGCTGACAGCCGACGCCGCATCGGTGGCACCGGGCGGCACGGTGCACTACACGATTACCGCGACGAACTCCGGTTCGGTGGCCTATACCGGCGCCACCCTGACGGCCCCGCTGAGCGGATCCTTGACGATGCCACCTACAACGGCGACGCCGCAGCCACGGCCGGTACCGTCACGTTCAGCAGCCCGAATCTCAGCGGGACCGGCAACCTGGCAGTCGGTGCCGTCGCGACCATCACCTACTCCGCCACCGCGAAGAATCCCGATCCTGGCGACGGCCTGCTGAAGGCCGTGATCACCTCGACCACCACCGGGAACAACTGCCCGGCGGGGAGCACCGATACGCGTTGCTCGGTTACGGTGACGGTGTCCGGCCTGACGATCTCCAAGTCGGCTGACACCTCGTCGGTGGCTCCCGGCGGAGCCGTGCACTACACGATCACCGTGACGAATACCGGCCAGACGTCTTTTACCGGGGCCACCG
Source organism: uncultured Actinomycetes bacterium (assembly GCA_963786975.1). GTDB lineage: Bacteria > Actinomycetota > Actinomycetes > Streptosporangiales > Streptosporangiaceae > Palsa-506. The sequence goes on from CAWBBE010000005.1 coordinate 779,983, forward strand.
TCACCAATCCGCTGGCGGGCGTGCTGGATGATGCCGCTTATAACGGCGACGCTTCGGCGACGGCGGGGACGGTGTCGTTCGCCAGCCCGGTGCTGACCTGGACCGGGATCTCGCGCCGGGAGCCGTGGCGACCGTCACGTTCTCGGTTACGGTCGCGAATCCGGATACCGGGAACAAGACGCTGACCAGCACCATTGCCTCGGCGACGGCTGGCAGTAACTGCCCGGCGGGCGGCACGGACGCGCGCTGTACCGCGACGGTGACGGTGCTGACGCCCGGGCTGACGATTACCAAGACCGCGGACGTGTCCACCACCAGCCCGGGGTCGGTGGTGCATTACACGATCACCGTGGCCGACACCGGGCAGACGGCCTATACGGGTGCGACGTTCACCGACTCGCTGTCCAGCGTGCTGGCTGACGCGGCCTATGACGGCAACGCGGCCGCGACCGCGGGCACGGTCACGTTCCCAGTCCGGTGCTGACCTGGACCGGGAACCTGGCGGTGGGCGCGGTCGCGACGATCACGTATTCGGTCACGGTGAGCAGTCCGGATACCGGCGACCGGACCATGGTCAATACGGTTGTCTCGGCGACGCCGGGGAACAACTGCCCGCTACACGGCGGTAGCGACCAACACCGGCCAGGTCCCGGTCAGCGACGCCACCTTCACCGCCCGCTTCGCCGCCGTCCTCGACGACGCCAGCTACAACGACGACGCGACCGCCACCACCGGGAATCTCGTCCTGGACAGTTCTACTGGCACGGTTACCTGGACCGGTGACCTGGCACCGGGGGCATCGGTGACCGTCACCGGGTCGGTCACCGTGAACAACCCCGACACCGGCGACAAGGTGCTGACCGAGGTCGTGGACTCCGCCACGCCCGGGAACAACTGCCCGCCCGGCGGCACCGACCCCCGGTGCTCGGCTACACGATCACGGTCACCGACACCGGCCAGACCCCCTACACCGGAGCGACCGTCACCGACCCGCTGACCGCCGTGCTCGACGACGCGGCCTACAACGGCGACGGCCACGCGACCACCGGCACCGTCACGTTCGCCAGCCCCACCCTGACCTGGACCGGGAACCTCGCCGTGGACGCCTCCGCGGTCATCACCTACACCGTCACGGTCACCAGCCCCGATACCGGCGACAAAACCCTGGCCAACACCGTCACGTCCGCCGACCCCGGCAGCACCTGCCCGCCGGCCGCACCCGGCAGCGCATGCACCGCCACCGTGCCGGTACTGACCTCAGCGCTCACCATCACCAAGACGGCCAGCGCCAGCCAGGTCGTGGCCGGCGGCACCGTCAGCTACACGATCGTCATGGCCAACACCGGCCAGGTGCCCTATCCGGCCGCGACGATCAGCGACCCGCTGTCCGGCGTGCTCAACAGCGCCACCTACAACGCCGACGCCACCGCCACCACCGGCACCGTCTCCTTCTCCGGCGGCGTCATCACCTGGACCGGCGCCCTGCCGCTCAACGCGACCGCCGTGGTCACCTACTCGGTCACCACCAACAGCGGGGACGCTTCCGGGACCACCCTTACCAACACGGTCAGCAGCGCCGTGCCGGGCAGCAACTGCGGAACCGGCTCCATCGACCCCGGCATGCACGGCCACCGTGACCGTGCTCCCCCAGGCAATCGCGCTGAGTGCGCTGACCAGCAGCTTCACCCTTTCCGGGACGCCGGGCACGGTAGCCGAGCAGGACGGCGCGGCGACCATGCTGGTCACCACCAACAGCCCGGCCGGCTACCAGGTCACCGTCCAGCCGGCCACCCCGGACCTCACATCGCCCGGCAGCGCCGACACCATCCCGTTCAGTGACCTCAACGTACGCGGGACTGTCCAGGACGCGTTCCAGCCCCTCACCGGGCCGGTACTCGTGCACGACCAGAGCGGCCCATCCGCCCCCGCCGGCGACCTGATCAGCAACGACTACCAGATCACCATCCCCAACGTGAACAACGCCAGCTACCACGGCACCCTCGACTACATCGCCACCGCAACCCGTAAACCTGAATCACATCCAGCCCGGGCAATTTAGTGTCATTGGCTCCGATGATATTCCGAGTGTTTTACCCGGCCGAGCCGCAGCCAGCCGGTGCCGATGATAAACTCCCTTCCTCGGGGGAATTCATGGGTCCGGCTACCGCGAGCTTTGCTCGTGAATCGCTGGCGCGCGGTATCGCCAGAAAATAACCTATTAACCGAGCACCACATTGTCCCCTGAAATGCGACTATCGTGCTAACGGGGGGAACGGTGCTAGTCGGCAGGAGAGGCATGGCTTTCGCCGGGCCGGCCCGGCGGATGGTGTCACGCGCTGTAGCGGTCATGCTGGTGATCAGCACGGCCGCGGTCGCGACGGCGGTATCCGCGCCGAGCGCCTTAGCGGCCGGAACGGTGCTGTTCAACCAGCCGTTCCATGACAACACCGTGGACGGCCCGGCCGGATCGGTATCAATCCCCACCGCGCCGACCGGGACCAATACCGCCTGCCTGTCCGCGGCCGGCAACGCCATCAAGAACCCGCTGGCCAGCTGCGGCAACGCCACCGACACGCAGGGATCCGGCAAACTCCGCTTTACCAATGCTTCGACATCCCAGGTCGGCGGGGTGTTCGCCAGCGCGAGCGTGCCCACGTCGCAGGGCCTGGATGTGACCTTCAACTCGTACCAGTACGGGGGTAACGGTGCGGACGGGCTGGGGTTCGTGCTGGCGGGCGTTGACCCGGCCAATCCGGTCACGCCGCCGGCCATCGGGCAGTCCGGCGGGTCGCTCGGCTACTCACTGCAGAGCGGCGGCCAGAGTGGCCTGAGCCACGGCTACCTGGGAATCGGACTCGACACCTTCGGCAACTTCAGCAACAAATTCGAGGGAACCGGCTGCACCGACCCGGCCAACATCGCCCAGCGGATGCCCGGGCAGGTAGTGGTGCGCGGCCCAGGTAACGGCGGGGTGGGGTACTGCCCGCTGCAGAGCAGCGCGGCGACGGCCACCTCGCCGTCGCTGACGCTGCGGGCCGCAACCCGGGCCGCGTCGCTGGTCCCGGTCGAGGTGGTGTTCAACCCGACGTCCTCGTCGGTGAGCACGGCGTCCGGGCTGACGGTGCCGGCCGGTGACTACGACGTGACGTTCACCCCCGTAGGGGGCACGGCGAGAAGCCTGGTGGGCGCGCTGCCGGTGGTGCCGTCCGGGCTGTACCCGTCAAGCTGGGTTACCGCGAGCGGGTTCCCGAAGCAACTGGCGTTCGGCTGGGTGGGGTCCACCGGTTCCGTCACTGACTTCCACGAAATCGACAACGTGCTGGTGAGCAGCTTCACCGCGGTCCCGCAGCTGGCAGTCTCGCAAACCAGCTACATGGCTTCGACGCTGACACCGGGGACCCCGGTCACTTACACGGTGGCGGCCAGTTCGTCCGGGGCGGCGGAGAACCAGCCGGTGACGGTGACCGAAACCCTGCCGGCCGGCGTGCTGCCCGTCGGCGCCTCTGGACCGGGCTGGGTATGCGGGGCGCCGAGTGGGCAAACGATTTCATGCACGAACAGCACCAGCCCGTTCACCAGCGGCATTATCACGGTGAACGGCGTCGTCACTTCCAGCAGCCTCACGCCGGACTCGGTCAGGAACGCTACTAGCGCGCTCGTTTCCTCCGGTGACGCTAGCCCGGCGACGTCGTCAAGCGCCCCGGCCGGCACGGTGCCGACCGCGCCGAACGTCACCAGTATCAGCCCGACCAACGGCGCTGCCGGGGGCAATAACAACGTCACGGTCAGCGGCACGAACCTCAGCGGGGCGACGGCCATCGAGATCGGCACGGCCGCCGAGTTCACCGCGGGCAAGCCGACCACCTTGGTGTTGTGCTCAGCACCGGCGCCAGGCTGCTTCACCGTCACCAGCAGCACCAGCCTCGCCATCTCATCGATGCCTGCCCACGTAGCGGCGGCGGTGACGGTTAAGGTCGTCAGCCTTGGCATCGCCGGCAGCGTCGCCTACACCTACAATCCGGGCCCGGCGCTGCTGTTCGCCGCGCCGCCCGGCGGTGAAGTGAACGTGGCCTACAGCAACCAGCTGACGGTGACCGGCGGCACCAGCCCGTTCACCTGGTCGGTCAGCGCTGGGACACTGCCGCCCGGCCTGACCCTCGGCGCATCGACCGGATTGCTGGCCGGAACTCCCATCACCGCGGGTACCTATACCTTCACGGTCAAGGTCACCGACAGCTCTGGCCTCAGCGACACCAAGGCGGTGACCCTGACCATCATCCCCGGGCCGTCGCTGAACTTCCCGGCCCCACCGTCGGGCTGGACCCGCACCGTCTACTCCGACACGCTGACCGTATCCGGCGGCACCAGCCCGTACGCGTGGAGCATCAGCGCCGGCAGCCTGCCGCCGGGCATCAGCCTCAGCGCCAGCGGGAACCTCACCGGCACCCCCACCGCGACCGGCACGTTCAGCTTCACGGTCAAGGTCACCGACGCCAGCAGCCAAAGCGCCACCCAGGCCACCAGCATCACCATCGCGGCCGGCGTGTCGACGACCTTCGCCGCCCCGCCGGCCGCGGTCGTCAACGTGCCTTACACCGACACCCTCACTGCCACCGGCGGCACCACCCCTTACACCTGGTCGGTGAACGTCGGCTCGCTGCCGCCCGGCATCACGCTCAACTCCGCGGGCGTGCTGGCCGGGACCCCGACCACGGCCGGCAGCTACACCTTTACGGTCAACGTGATCGACGCCAACAACGGCATCGCCACCACCTCGATCACCCTGGTCATTAATAGCGCGGCGCTGACGATCACGCTGTCCGCCAGCACCAGCTCGGCCGGGCCCGGCGGCAAGGTGAACTACACCGTCACCGCGGCCAACATCGGCTCGGTGGCCTACAGCGGCACCAGCCTGACCGTCTCCCTGACCAACGTGCTGGACGACGCCGGCTACAACAGCGACGGCGCGGCGACCACCGGCACGGTCTCGTTCAGCAGCCCGAACCTGACCTGGACCGGCAACCTCGCGGTCGGGGCCACGGCCACCATCACGTTCTCGGTCACCGTCAAGAACCCCGATACCGGCGATGGCACGCTGACCGCCAAGGTCACCTCGGCGGCCACGGGCAACAACTGCCCGTCAGGCAATACCGATGCGCGATGCTCGGCCACGGTGACCGTGTCCGGCCTGACCATCGCGCAGAGCACCGACGTGTCCTCCGCGATCCCGGGCGCGGTGGTGAAGTATACCGTCACCGTGACCAACTCCGGGCAGACGGCGTTCAGCGGGGCCGCGTTCAGCGACCCGATGTCCGGGGTGCTGGATGACGCGACCTACAACAACGACGCGGCGGCGTCGGTCGGCACGGTGACGTTCAGCAGCCCGAACCTGAGCTGGTCGGGCAGCCTGGCGGCCGGCGCGACCGCGACCATTACCTACTCCGTGACGGTGAAGAACCCGGACACCGGCAACGGCACGCTGACGTCCACGATCACGTCAGCCACCGAGGGCAGCAACTGCCCGTCCGGCGGCACCGACCCGCGCTGCACCGCGACGGTCACGGTCTCCGGCCTGACGATCATCAATACGGCGGGTTCGGGGACGGCCACGCCGGGGTCGGTGGTCCACTACACGGTCACGATCACCAACACCGGCCAGACGGCCTTTGCCGGGGCTGCTGTCTCCGATTCGCTGGCCGGGGTGCTGGATGATGCCGTCTATAACGGCGATGCTTCGGCGACTGCGGGCACGGTGTCGTTCGCCAGCCCGAGCCTGTCCTGGGCGGGGAATCTCGCGGCGGGTGCCGCGGCGACCGTCACGTTCTCGGTGACCGTCAGCAATCCGGATACCGGGGACAAGACGCTGACTGCGGTGATCACCTCGGGCACGGCTGGCAGTAACTGCCCGGCGGGCGGCACCGACGCGCGGTGCACGGCGACGGTGACGGTGCTGACGCCCGCACTGACGATCGTCAAATCGGCCAATGTGTCGACTACGACGCCGGGTCAGGTGGTGCATTACACGATCACGGTGGCCGATACCGGGCAGACGCCCTATACGGGGGCGTCGTTCACCGACTCGCTGTCCAGCGTGCTCGGAGACGCGACCTATGATGGCAACGCGGCCGCGACCGCGGGCACCGTCACGTTCGCCAGCCCGACCATTACCTGGACCGGGAACCTGGCGGTGGGCGCGACGGCGACGATTACCTATTCGGTCACGGTGAGCAGTCCGGATGCCGGCGACCGGACCATGGTCAATACGGTTGTCTCGACTACGCCGGGCAGTAACTGCCCGGCTGGCGGTACCGATGCCCGGTGCACGGTGACCGTTCGTGATCTGGTGCCTGCCCTGGACATCGTCAAGAAGGCGGATGTGTCGACCGCGGCGCCGGGCCAGGTGGTGCATTACACGGTCACCGTTACGAATACCGGGCCGACGAGCTATACCGGGGCGGCGTTCACGGATCCGCTGTCCGGGGTGCTGGATGATGCGGTCTATAACGGTGATGCGGCGGCGACGGCGGGCACGGTGTCGTTCGCCGGTCCGGTGCTGTCCTGGTCCGGGGACCTGGCGCCGGGTGCGGTGGCGATGGTCACGTACTCGGTCACGGTCAGCAGACCCGACACTGGCAATCACGTGCTGGCTAACACTGTTGTCTCGGCGACGCCGGGGAACAACTGCCCGGCGGGCGGCGGGATCGATGCGGATTGCACGGCGACGGTCAAGGTCGCTGACCTGGTGATTGTGAATCAGGCGAATGTGGCGTCGACGGTGCCGGGCGGGGTGGTGCGTTATACGGCGACGTTCACTAATGCGGGGCAGGTTGGTTATAACGGGATCACGGTGGCGACGGATGCGACGGATGTGTTCGATGATGCGGTGCCGAACGGGGACGAGACGGCCACGTCCGGCACGCTGACGGTGACCAGCACCGGGGTGTCCTGGACCGGGAATATCCCGGTCGGCGGGATGGTCACGGTGACCGGGACGGTGACGGTGAAGAATCCCGATCCGGGGAACAAGACCCTGACCGCTACCCTCATCTCGGCGGCGCCGGGTAATAACTGCCCGTCCGGAGGTTCGGACCCGCGTTGCACTTCCACCATCGCGGTGCTGACGCCGGGGCTGACGATCGTGAAGACGGCGAATACGACGGCGGCGGTGCCGGGCGGCACGGTGGGTTACACGGTCACGGTGACGGACTCCGGGCAGACGCCGTATGCGGGCGCGACGGTTAATGACTCGTTCGCGCAGATGACCGATGACGCGGCCTATGCCGGGGATGCGACGGCGAGCAGCGGGTCGGTGTCGTTCGCCGGCCAGGTGCTGACCTGGACCGGGGACCTGGCCGTGGGCGCGGCGGCGACGATCACTTATACGGTGACGGTGAACAATCCCGATACCGGGGACAAGCTGGTCATCAACAGTGTGAGCTCGCCGGACACGGGGGCGACCTGCCCGCCGGGCAGTACCGCGGCGGCGTGCCGGGTCACTGTGCCGGTGCTGACGCCGGGCTTGTCGATCGTGAAGACGGCGGACACGGCGACGACCGTGCCGGGCGGGGTGGTGCATTACACGGTGACGGTGACCGATACCGGGCAGACGTCGTACCCGGGGGCTGGTTTCACGGATGCGCTGGGCGGGGTGCTGGATGACGCGGCGTATAACGGTGATGCGGCGGCGACGGCGGGGTCGGTGTCGTTCGCCAGCCCGGTGCTGTCCTGGACCGGGGATCTGGCCCCCGGCGGGTCGGCGACGGTCACCTATTCGGTCACCGTCGCCAGTCCTGATGCCGGCAATCACGTGCTGGCCAACACGATCATCTCAAGTACGCCGGGCAGCAACTGCGCGTCCGGGTCCGCCGACCCGGCCTGCACCGCCACGGTGGATGTTGCCCAGCTGACGATCGTCAGCTCGGCCAGTCCGGCTACCACCACGCCGGGCGGGGTGGTGCGTTTTACCGGGACGTTCACTAACACCGGGCAGGTGGCTTACCGGGGGATCACGATCTCCACTCCGGCCGCCGGCGTGTTCGATGATGCGGCGCCGAACGGGGATCAGACGGCAACGTCGGGCACGTTGACGGTGACCACGAGCGGGGTGTCGTGGACCGGGGATATCCCGGTCGGCGGCAGCGTGACGATCACCGGCACGGTGACGGTGAACAACCCCGATACCGGGGATCATGTGCTGACCGCGACGTTCGTGTCGGCGGCGGCGGGTAATAACTGCCCGTCCGGCGGGTCGGATCCGCGGTGCACGGCGACGGTCACGGTGCTGACCCCGGCGCTGGCGATCGTGAAGACGGCGAATACGACGGCGGCGGTGCCGGGCGGGGTGATCGGTTACACGGTCACGGTGACCAACACCGGGCAGACGCCGTATGCCGGCGCGACGGTGCATGACTCGTTCGCGCAGATGACCGATGACGCGGCCTATGACGGCAACGCCACGGCGACGGCGGGGTCGGTGTCGTTCGCCGGCCAGGTGCTGACCTGGACCGGGGATCTGGCCGTGGGCCAGGTGGTGACGATCAGCTACACGGTGACGGTGAACAATCCCGATACCGGCGATAAGCAGGTCATCAACACCGTGAGCTCGCCGGATACCGGGGCGACGTGCCCGCCGGGTGCCACCGCCGCGGCGTGCCGGGTCACCGTGCCGGTGCTGACCCCGGCGCTGGACATCGTCAAGACCGCGGACACGTCCACCATCACGCCGGGCGGCATCGTGCATTACACGATCACGGTGACGAATAGCGGCCAGGTGCCCTATACCGGGGCGTCGTTTACTGACCCGCTGACCGCCGTTCTCGATGAGGGCGTCTACAACGGCGACGGGCACGCGACCGCGGGCACGGTGTCGTTCGCCAGCCCGGTGCTGTCCTGGACCGGGGATCTGGCGCCGGGCGCGGCCGCGACGGTCACCTACTCGGTCACGGTCAATAACCCCGAGACCGGTGATCTCGTCCTGGTCAACACGGTCACGTCGGCGACGGCCGGGAGCAACTGCGCGTCCGGTTCCGCTGATCCGGATTGCACGGCGACCGTGGATGTGGTCGACGCGGCGACGCTGACGTTCACCAAGACGGCGGATGCGGCGTCGGCCGCGGCCGGCGGGGTGGTGGACTATACGATCACGGTGGCCAATTCCGGGGTGTCCACGTATCCGGGGGCGACGTTCACCGATCCGCTGTCCGGGGTGCTGGACGACGCGGCCTACAACGGGGACGCGCACGCGACCGCGGGCACGGTGTCGTTCGCCAGCCCGGTGCTGTCCTGGACCGGGGATGTCCCGGCCTCCGGGTCGGTCACCATCACCTATTCGGTGACGGTAAGCAAGCCGGATACCGGCAACATGATCCTGGCGAACACGATCAGCTCGACCTCGCCGGAAAGCAACTGCGCCAGCGATAGCACCGACCCGCGGTGCACGGCCACGGTGACGGTGGCCGGGCTGGCGATTGATTTCACCGCGAGCGTGGCCACGGTGAAGCCGGGCGGCACGGTGGGCTATGTCGCGACACTGCATAATACGGGGCAGACGCCGTATTTCGGGATCAGCGTGGCCACCGACGCCAGCGGGATCGCCGATGACGCGACGTCGAACGGTGATGAGACGGCCAGCTCGGGGACGCTGTCGGTGGGCCCTACCGGGGCGGTGTGGACGGGGGACATCCCGGTCGGGGCCACCGTCACCATTTCGTCGTCGGTGACGGTGGACAACCCCGACACCGGCGACCACGTACTGACCGCGACCGCGGTGTCCGGCGCGCTGGGTAATAACTGCCCGGCCGGCGGGTCGGACCCGGCCTGCACCCCGGTCACCGACGTGCTGACCCCGGCGCTGACGATCGCCAAGACCGCGAACACGACCGCGGCCGTGCCGGGCGGCACGGTCGGTTACACGATCACGGTGACCAACTCCGGGCAGACCCCGTATGCCGGCGCGACCGCCGCGACGGTGCATGACTCGTTCGCGCAGATGGCCGATGACGCGGTCTACGACGGTAACGCGACGGCGAGCAGCGGGTCGGTGTCGTTTGCCAGCCCGGTGCTGACCTGGGCCGGGGACCTGGCCGTGGGCCAGGTGGTGACGATCAGCTACACGGTCACGGTGAACAACCCCGATACCGGCGACAAGACGGTGATCAACAGCGTGTCCTCGCCGGATACCGGGGCGACCTGCCCGCCGGGCAGCACCGCGGCGGCGTGCCGGGTCACCGTGCCGGTGCTGACCCCGGCGCTGGACATCGTCAAGACCGCGGACACCTCCACCAGCACGCCGGGCGGCACCGTGCATTACACGATCACGGTGACCAACACCGGCCAGACCAGCTACGCCGGGGCGGCGTTCACCGACCCGCTGTCCGGGGTGCTGGACGACGCGGCCTACAACGCCGACGCGCACGCGACCGCGGGCACGGTATCGTTCGCCAGCCCGGTGCTGTCCTGGACCGGGGACCTCGCCGTCGGCGCGACCGCGACGATCACCTACTCCATCACCGTCGCCAGTCCCGATACCGGCAACCACATGCTGGCCAACACCGTCACCTCCGCCACCCCCGGAAACAACTGCCCGTCCGGCGGAACCGACGCCGACTGCACCGCCACGGTGACCGTGGCGGAACTGACGATTGATTTCACCGCGAGCGTGGCCACCACCACGCCGGGCGGCACGGTGGGCTATGTCGCGACGCTGACGAACACCGGGCAGACGCCGTATTTCGGGATCAGCGTGGCCACCGACGCCAGCGGGATCGCCGACGACGCCACCTCCAACGGTGATGAGACGGCCAGCTCGGGAACCCTGTCGGTGGGCCCTACCGGGGCGGTGTGGACGGGGGACATCCCGGTCGGGGCCACCGTCACCATTTCGTCGTCGGTGACGGTGGACAACCCCGACACCGGCGATCACGTGCTGACCGCGACCGCGGTGTCCGCGGCCCAGGGTAATAACTGCCCGGCCGGCGGGTCGGACCCGGCCTGCACCCCGGTCACCGACGTGCTGACGCCGGGGCTGACGATCGTGAAGACCGCGAACACGACGGCGGCCGTGCCGGGCGGGGTGGTCGGCTACACGGTCACCGTGACCAACTCCGGGCAGACGCCTTATTCGGGCGCGGCGGTGGCGGACTCGTTCGCGCAGATGGCCGATGACGCGGCCTATAACGGTGACGCGCACGCGACCGCGGGCACGGTGTCGTTCGCCGGCCAGGTGCTGACCTGGACCGGGGACCTGGCCGTGGGCGAGGTGGTGACGATCACCTACACGGTCACGGTGAACAACCCCGATACCGGCGACAAGCTCGTCATCAACAGCGTGAGTTCCGCCGATACCGGCAGCACCTGCCCGCCGGGCGCCACCGCGGCGGCGTGCCGGGTCACCGTGCCGGTGCTGACCCCGGCGCTGGGCATCGTCAAGACCGCGGACACCTCCACCACGACGCCGGGCGGCACCGTGCATTACACGGTCACGGTGACCAACACCGGCCAGACCAGCTACGCCGGCGCGGCGTTCACCGACCCGCTGTCCGGGGTGCTGGACGACGCCGCCTACAACGGGGACGCGCATGCGACCGCGGGCACGGTGTCGTTCGCCGGCCCGGTGCTGTCCTGGACCGGGGACCTGGCCGTGGGCGCGGCCGCGACGATCACCTACTCCGTCACCGTGCACAGCCCCGACACCGGCAACCATGTGCTGGCCAACACCGTCACCTCGGCCACGCCCGGCAGCAACTGCGCCTCCGGGTCCGCCGACCCGGCCTGCACGGCCACGGTGACGGTGGCGGAACTGACGATCGTCGACACCGCCGACGTCGCCACCACCACGCCCGGCGGGGTCGTCCGCTACACCGCGGTGGCCACCAACACCGGCCAGGTCCCGGTCAGCGGCGCCACCTTCACCGCCCGCTTCGCCGCCGTCCTTGACGACGCCAGCTACAACAACGACGCGGCCGCCAGCACCGGCAGCCTCGTCCTGGACGCCGCCGCCGGCACCGTTACCTGGACCGGTGACCTGGCCCCGGGCGCATCGGTGACCGTCACCGGATCGGTCACCGTGAACAACCCTGACACCGGCGACAAGGTGCTGACCGAATCGGTGGACTCCGCCGTGCCGGGGAACAACTGCCCGCCCGGCGGCACCGACCCCCGCTGCTCCACCACGGTGACCGTGCTCACCCCCGCGCTGACCATCACCAAGACCGCCGACGCCAGCACCACCACGCCCCGGTCCACCGTGGAATACACGATCACCATCGCCAACACCGGCCAGACGCCCTACACCGCCGCCGCCGTCACCGACGACCTGACCGGCGTCGTCGAAGATGCCGCCTACAACTCCGATGCCACCGCCACCACCGGCACCGTCGCCTACGCCAGCCCTAACCTGACCTGGACTGGTGACCTGCCCGTCGGCGGCTCCGCCACGGTCACCTACTCGGTCACCGTCAGCAACCCCGACCAGGGCGACAGAGTCCTCGTCAACACCGTCACTTCCGGAGCGGCGGGCAGCAACTGCCCGCCCGGGGGAGCCGACCCGGCCTGCACGGCCACCGTCACCGACCTCATCCCCGCGCTGACCATCATCAAGTCGGCCGACACGACCAGCACGGTGCCCGGCGGGGTCGTCGGCTACACGATCACGGTCACCGACACCGGCCAGACCCCCTACACCGGCGCGTCCGTCACCGACCCGCTGACCGCCGTGCTCGACGACGCCGCCTACAACGGCGACGGCCACGCGACCACCGGCACCGTCACGTTCGCCAGCCCCACCCTGACCTGGACCGGGGATCTCGCCGTGGGCGCGACCGCCACCATCACCTACACCGTCACGGTCACCAGCCCCGATACCGGTGACAAGACCCTGGCCAACACCGTCACGTCCGCCGACCCCGGCAGCACCTGCCCGCCGGCCGCGCCAGGCGCCGCGTGCACCGCCACCGTCACGGTGCTCACCCCGGCGCTCACCATCACCAAGACGGCCAGCGCCAGCCAGGTCGTGGCCGGCAGCACCGTCAGCTACACGATCGTGATCGACAACACCGGGCAGGTGCCCTATCCGGCCGCCACCATCACCGACCCGCTGTCCGGCGTGCTCGACGACGCCGCCTACAACGCCGACGCCGCCGCCACCACCGGCACCGTGACCTTCGCCGGCGGAGTCATCACCTGGACCGGCAACCTGCCACTCAACGCGACCACGGTGATCACCTACTCGGTCACCACCAACAGCGGGGACCCCAGCGGCACGACCCTGGTGAACACAGTCAGCACGGCCGCGCCGGGCAGCAACTGCGGAACCGGCTCCACCAACCCGGCATGCACAGCCACCGTGACCGTGCTTCCCCAGGCCATCGCACTGAGTGCGCTGACCAGCAGCTTCACCCTTTCCGGGACGCCGGGCACGGTAGCCGAGCAGGACGGCGCGGTGACCATGCTGGTCACCACCAACAGCCCGGCCGGCTACCAGGTCACGGTCCAGCCGGCCACCCCGGACCTCACATCGCCCGGCACCGCCGACACCATCCCGGCCGCCGACCTCAACGTACGCGGGACTGTCCAGGACGTGTTCCAGCCCCTCACCGGGCCGGTGCTCGTCCACGACCAGAGCGGCCCATCCGCGCCCGCCGGCGACCTGATCAGCAACGACTACCAGATCACCATCCCCAACGTGAACAGCGCCAGCTACCACGGCACCCTCGACTACATCGCCACCGCAACCCCGTAAGACCGCCGGCGGCACCCGGCCGGGCATTCCGCACTACGACACTCGCGGCCGACCGCGGTGACCGGCCTGATCCCTGGTCAGCGCACCTTGCGGAGCCAGATCGAGCCGGGTTCCTCGCGGGCCAGCGGCGGCGGGACGAGTTCCGGGTGGCATCGCCAGAACCACGACGAGAAGAAGAGGATCTCCCAGCTGGCGTTCCCGGCCAGGAACGCGTGTACCAGGTAGGCCTCGGTCCAGTCGCGGCGCTGCCGCAGCCAGTGCGCCGGATACTCGAACGGCCAGAACACGTCGTGCACGTGCACCACGACGCCGGGCGTGAGCCTGGGCAGCACGTGCAGGAAGAGCCAGACGACATCCGAGCCGGCCTTCACCACATGCGTGGAGTCGACGAACAGCACGTCGCCGGGACCGAGCCGCTGGTAGGTCGCCGGGTCGACGTCCTGCACGGGCTTGCGCAGCAGCGTGAGCCGCCTGCGGTCGGACTCGCTCATGATCGAGAGCAGCCGGCCGGCGAACGGCTCGATGCAGGTGATCTCCAGCGCGGCGATCTCGCGGCTTGCCTCGGCCTCGTCCAGCGCGACGGCGGTTGAGTAGCCCGAGCCCACTTCCATCACCCTGGCCGGCCGCAGGTGGGCGAGCATCGCCCGGTAGACGGCCGCGTCGGCGGGGCCGTACATGTCGTTCGCCGCGACGTAGCGCGGCCCCGGCGCGGGCTCGGCCAGCTTCGGCGCCAGCTCCGCCGCCAGGGACAGCTGGCGGTCCTCGGCCAGGTCCACGCCGGGCACCTCGGTCCAGCCCAGGGCGCGGCTGCGGTCCGCCTCCGCCGTCAGCGGCGAGTAGAAGTGGCCCGGGGGAACGTAAGGCGGCCTGGCCACCACCGCCCGGACGGTGCGGGCCGTGCTGACCGCACGGTGGATGAGCGAGCTGGGCAACGTGCCTCCTGTCTGGCGTAGCTACGGTGGGCAGAGTCAGTAAGCCCCGGCACCGCGCATGACCGCCGACCCGGTCTTCCAGAGAATCTGCAGGTCAAGAGCTAATGACCAGTTCTCCACGTAGCTCAGGTCCAGCCTGACAGCGTCATCCCAGGACAGAATCCGACCGTCCGCTGACCTGCCACAGGCCGGTCAGGCCCGGGGTGACCGCGAGCCTGCGCCGCATCAGGTCGCCGTAGCGCGCGGCTTCCTGCGGCAGTGCGGGCCTCGGGCCGACCAGGGACATGTCTCCGATCAGCACGTTGAACAGCTGCGGCAGCTCGTCCAGCGACCAGCGGCGCAGCCACCCGCCCGGGCGGGTGATGCGCGGATCCCGGCGGATCTTGAACAGCACGTCGTCCGCCTCATTGTGCGCGGCGAGCATCGGCTTCCACCGCTCCGCGTCCACCACCATGGTGCGGAACTTGCAGAGCGTGAAGGCGGTGCCGTCCTTGCCGACCCTGGTCTGCCGGAAGAACACCGGGCCGCCGTCGGCCAGCCAGATCATCAGCGCGATGGCGGCGAACAGGGGTGCCAGGCCGACCAGCGCCGCCGCGGCGACGGCCTTGTCGAACACGCTCTTGACGATCTGCTTCCCGCCCGCCAGCTCCGGGTGATCCAGGTGCAGCAGGGGCAGCCCGGCGACCGGGCGGATGGTTGTCCGCGGGCCGGCCACGTCGAGCAGCGCCGCCGCGACGCACAGCTCGGTGCCGGTCTTCTCCAGCGCCCAGGCGAGCTCACGCAGCCGCGCGCCGTCTATCTCCGGGCAGGCCAGCACGGCCACCGTGTCGCCGCCGAAGCGGCTGACCGCCGCCGGGACGCTGGTCAGGTCGCCGGCCACCGGGACGGCGGCGACCTCGGCCGGCTCGGTGTCGCCGGCCAGGCAGGCGGCGACCACCGACAGCCCGTGGTAACTGTCCCGATGCAGCCTGGTCGCCAGGTCGGCGACAGCGGACGCGTGCCCGACGGCGATCACCCGTCGGGTGCGGGAGCCGCTGCGGCGCTGCCGGTGCAGGCGCTTGCGCAGGTAGTACCGGCCCGCCAGGTCGAGTACTCCGGCGGATGGCAGGGCGACGGCCATGTAGCCGCGAGCAAGGTCGAGCTTCGCCGAGTAGGCCAGGATCGCCACCGCCGCCATCAGGGTGAGCGCGGCGTTGAGCACCCGGCGGAACTCGTCCGAGCCGAGCCCGATGAACCGCGAGTCATAGCCGCCGGCCAGCAGTACCGCAGTGCACCACAGGACCGGCAGGGCAGAGGTGATAGCCAGGTAGGCGGGCGGCACGCTGCCTACGCCGCCGAACCGGACCCGGGCCGCCAGCAGGCCGGCCGCCAGGGCGCAGCCGCCGTCCATGACGGCGGTCCAGCGCAGGTAGCGAGCTGTCCATGTCGTCGTGCCGGCGGCCGCGGACCGGCCGGGTGCCGATAATGTTCCCGGCGGCGCGGATCGCCCGGGGGTCTTGCGCTGGGGTTGTGCCTGGATTGCGCCGCGATCTGCGTCGACTAGACCGCGGTCTGCGTCAGCAATGCCGCGAACTGTATCGGCGATGTTGCCGGTAACGCTCATACCGCCCCGAGACCCTTTCCTGTGCCTTTCTGCAGCCGTTACGCCATGTGCGCGCCCGGCGCCGGTGCGGGTACAGGCGCCGGGCGGACCGCAGAAGGCGTTACGCAGACCGTTGTTCCAATATCCGCACAGCCCGCGCAGGTCGATCTCATCAGCCCAATTCAGGACACGGCTGGAACGGCTTGCAGTTATCCGGTACAGCAAAGACTAACAATTCTCGCGCGCCGAGCCAGCTAATTCCCCGAATTCCTCCGGCCGCGGGCCAGCCCGGTTATTCGTGGCCAGCACTGTGGCCCACGATCACGCCGCGGGTGGCCGCAGGCGGCTGCTCTCATCCCGGAGCCAGGTCGAGTAGTCACCGCGGGCCACCGCGCGCCGTGCCTTCAGCCGGGCGAGCACGGCCATGGACAGGAAGTAGGCCACCCGCGGCGTCATCCGCGGTTCGCGGCGGATGATCGCGATCAGGTCGGGCAACCGGGTCCGCGCCGTTGACTCAGGCGCACCGGCCGTCCGTTCCATCTGAGCCAGCCCGGTCGCCGCGCGCACCCGGCGGCGCAGCAGGTCAGCGAACGTCCGCGGGGTATGAATGACCACGTGCGCGGTGCCGACGACGCTCCGCTCGTGCGGCTCGAACAGCAATGATGCGGCGAGGTCGTCCCCGATCAGCGGCGGCAGGCCGGCCATCCGCTGCTGTCCGGCCTCGGTCACCGCGATGACGCCGCGCCCCCATAGCCCGCGGCGGACCTCGGGCAGCCGCGACCAGATGTCGTAATACCAGCGGACTGGCCATGGTCGGCCGGCCAGATCCAGTACCCGTTCCGGGGCGGCGGCAAGTACCCCCGGCTGGCACAGCGCCGTGGCCAGCGCCCGGACGTCGCGGTCGGCCAGCTCGACGTCCGCATCGACGTACACCACCGGGAAGTCCCGCACGGTCCGGTACGCCGCCGAAAGCGCCGCGTTCTTCGATGCCACTGGAATGGTAATTACCTGGACGCCAGGCCCAAAAGAGGCGGCTACCCTGACCGTATCATCACTGCATCCATTGGCGACAATAAGCACATTTAGTTCGTCCGATGACGTGACCGGCCGGAGCTGCGTGAGCAGCCTGCCGATCACCTGGCCTTCGTTATTCGCGGGAATCACGACGGTTGTCATGGCGGAACAGTATGGACGGCCAAGCGGCCAGAACATGGCTGTTCAGAGGTGCGGCCCGGGTTATTAGCCTAATTTCTCGGAACCGCACCCTGGAGTTTCCTGATTAACTTGCTCATGCGCAGGTTTGTCATTGCTTAGATTGCTTTTATGGCTTTGCCAGGGCTAATCAGGCGAAAACTGCCGGCTCAGCACGGGCCGACGCGGAAGTTTTCCGCGGCCGGTGAGATTCTCGCCGCAGACTGGATATCGTGTGCCCGGCCAGTGGCCGGCCGCGACAACGTCTTGGAGCCTGAGAATGCTAGATGAACTGGGGCAATCGGCGCAGCGGCGGCCGGACGGAGCCGATGCGGGAGAGCGTGCCGGTGCCGACACGGGAGTAATCGCCGGTTATCCGGCAGCGCGCGGCAGCGGGCGCCCGCTCGTTCTCGGCGCGGACGCGCGGCTGCGATCAGGAACCGTGCTCTACGACGGCTCGGTTATCGGCCGGCGCCTGCAGACCGGGCATGGCGTCGTCATCAGGGAAGGCTGCGCGCTGGGCGATGACGTCTCCGTCTGGAGCAATAGCGTCATCGACTACGGCTGCCGGATCGGCAGCCGGGTAAAGGTCCACTGCAACTGCTATGTCGCGCAATATACCGAACTTGACGATGACGTCTTCCTGGCGCCAGGCGTGACGATCGCCAACGATCTCTACCCGGGCGACCAGCGGTCCGCCGACGTCATGGCCGGACCGAAAATAGGCGCAGCCGCCCAGGTCGGGGTCAACGTCACGATCTTGCCGTATGTGCGCATCGGCGCCGGCAGCCTTATCGGCGCGGGCGCGGTGGTAACTCGTGACATTCCGGCTGGAACGGTCGCCTTCGGCAATCCAGCGGAACCGCGCGGCAACGTTGCTGAATTGCCGAGGGTGGATGAACGCGTCATCGCCGAAGCGCAGTCTGTGAGCCGGTACCGGCTGCTCACCGGACCGGAGCGTGCGGCAGCCAGCGGCGGCCGCGGCTGACCGCCGGAACCGCGCATATCATGCTGTATTTCACTTTGACTTGCTAAACCGGCCAGTCGGTTTCCGGCTGCTGCGCATCGGCCCGGTGGCCATTAATCACGCGCTACAATTTCTGGCCAGCGGGCTGGTCAATATTTACCCAGTGACAATGTGCCCTGATTTACGCCAGCAGATTCGGCCTGACCGCATTCGCCGGATGAGGGTGGCGCGGAGCGGAACCGGACTATTAGGAGGTAGCGATCAGCGCGCGCAGACAGACGCCAGCGATCGGGTTAGCCGTTATCGGCGCGGGCTACTGGGGACCGAATCTGGTCCGGACCGCGGTCGGCACGCCAGGTATCCGGCTGAAATGGCTCTGCGACCTGGACGCGGCGCGGGCCGAGGCCATGCTCGGGTACCACACGACGGTGCAGGCCACGTCGAGCTACGACGACGTGCTGGATGATCCCGGCGTGGCGGCGGTGGCGATCGCCACGCCCGCTGCCACGCACTTCGAGCTGGTCAGCGCCGCGCTGGCGGCCGGCAAGCACGTCCTGGTGGAGAAGCCGCTGACCGCGTCGGCCGCCGAGGCCGTCAAGCTGATCGACCTGGCCCGCGAGTCCGAACTCGTGCTGATGTGCGATCACACCTACTGCTACACGCCGGCCGTGCGCCAGGTGCGGGAGATAATCCGCGGCGGGCAGATCGGTGACGTCCAGTTCGTCGACTCGGTCCGGATCAACCTCGGGCTGGTGCAGCCGGATGTGGACGTCCTTTGGGACCTGGCGCCGCACGACCTGTCGATCCTGGACTTCGTGCTGCCGGAGCACGTCGCCCCGGTCGCGGTCGCCGCGCACACCGCCGACCCGATCGGGGCCGGCCGGGCGTGCCTGGCCTACCTGACGGTCTGGCTCTGCACCGGCGCACTGGCGCACGTGCACGTCAACTGGCTCAGCCCGACCAAGATCCGGACCACGGTGTTCGGCGGCTCGAAGCAGACCATCATCTGGGATGACATGAACCCGGCCGCGCGGCTGGCGATCCACGACCGGGGCGTTGAGCGGCTGCCGGCCCTCCCGCTGGCTGGTGACGAGCGGCGGCAGGCGCTGGTTTCCTACCGGATCGGCGACATCCGCGTCCCCACGCTGCCCGAGCGCGAGGCGCTGCTGTCCGTGATGACGGAGTTCGCCGACGCGATTACCAGCCGGCGTCAGCCGCTGACCGACGGCTCAGCCGGCCTGCGGGTCCTCGCGCTGCTTGAGGCCGCATCGCAGAGCGCCGGCCGCGGTGGTGCCCGGATTCCCCTCGGAGCAAAGGAAAGCAGATGATCAGGGGACAGCGCTGCCTGGTCACCGGCGGGGCCGGGACCATCGGGTCGACGATCGTGGACCAGCTCGTGGCAGCCGGCGCGGCCGAGGTGACCGTGCTCGACAACCTCGTCCGGGGCCGGCCGGGCAATCTCGCCGCCGCGCGGGCGGCGGGTAACGTCCGGCTGGTCGAGGGCGATATCAGGGACCGGCAGCTGGTAACCGCGCTGATGGCCGGGATCGACCTGGTGTTCCACCAGGCCGCGATCAGGATCACCCAGTGCGCAACCGAGCCGCGGCTTGCGCTGGAGGTGCTGGTCGACGGCACGTACGAGGTCGTCGAGGCGGCCGCTGACGCGGGCGTCCGCAAGGTGATCGCCGCCTCGTCGGCATCCGTGTACGGCCTCGCCGGGGAGTTCCCGACGACGGAACGGCACCACCCCTACGGCAACGACACGATCTACGGGGCCGCCAAGACATTCAACGAGGGCCTGCTGCGCAGCTTCCACCAGATGCGCGGTCTCGACTACGTGGCGCTCCGCTATTTCAACGTGTACGGCCCGCGGATGGACATCCACGGCCTGTACACCGAGGTCCTGATCCGGTGGATGGAGCGGATCGAGGCCGGCCAGCCGCCGCTGATCCTCGGTGACGGCAGCCAGACGATGGACTTCGTCTGCACCGAGGACATCGCCCGGGCCAACTTGCTCGCGGCCGCGAGCGACGCCACCGACGAGGTATTCAACGTCGGCAGCGGCACCGAGACCAGCCTGGCCGAGCTGGCCGGCCTCATGCTCCGGGTGATGGGCAGCGACTTGTCGCCCGAGTTCGGGCCGCCGCGCGGCGTGAACGCGGTGACCCGGCGGCTGGCCGACGTCTCGCTGGCGGCCGACCGGCTGGGCTGGAAGGCCGAGGTGAGCCTGGCGGACGGGCTGGACCGGCTGGTGTCGTGGTGGCGAGCCGAGCGCCAGGCTGGCGGTTCGCGGTGACGACCAGCCCGGCGGCGAGCACCCCGGCGGCAAGCCCCGCAACCAGCATTAGCCCGGCGAGCTACGCGAGCCGGCAGTTCTGCGAGCCCGGCAAGTTCTGCGAGCCCGGCAAGTTCTGCGAGCCCCGCGGGGCCGCCGGGCCCGGCGAAGATGATCCCGGTGATGCGGCCGTGGCTCGGCGCGGCCGAGGCGGCTGCCGCCGCGGCCGCGGTCAGCTCCGGCTGGGTGGCGCAGGGCCCGCGGGTCGCCGAGTTCGAGGAGTCCTTCGCCGCCGCGATCGGCGTCCGGCACGCGGTCGCGCTTTCCTCGTGCACGGCCGGGCTGCACCTCGCCCTGGTGGTGATGGAGGTCGGGCCGGGCGACGAGGTGGTCGTCCCGTCGCTGTCCTTCATCGCCACCGCCAACGCGGCCAGGTACGTCGGCGCGGAGCCAGTCTTCGCCGACGTCGACGCCGCGACCCAGAACCTGACCCCGGCGACCGTGCAGCCGCAGCTGACCAGCCGGACCCGGGCCGTGATCCTGGTCGACCAGGCCGGCGTGCCGGCCGATCTGGATGGCATCCGGGCGCTCTGCGAGCCGCGCGGCATCGCGGTCATCGAGGACGCCGCGTGTGCCGCGGGCTCGTCCTACCGGGGCCGTCCGGCCGGGGCCGGTGCCAGCCTCGCGGCGTTCTCCTTTCACCCGCGTAAGCTCCTCACCACCGGTGAGGGCGGGATGCTGGTCACGCCGGACGGCGAGCTGGCCGCGCGGCTGCGCCGGCTGCGCGAGCACGGCATGGATGTCAGCGCGGCGCAGCGGCACGCCAGCCGCCAGCCGGTACTCGAGCGCTACCTGGAAACCGGCTTCAACTACCGGATGACCGACGTGCAGGCCGCGATCGGGCTTGTCCAGCTCGGCAAGCTGCCCGCGCTGGTCGCCCGCAGGCGCGCGCTCGCGCAGCGTTACCAGGAACTGCTGGCGGCGGTCCCCGGCCTGATCACCAGCCGGGACCCGGCCGATGGCAGCACCAACTACCAGTCGTTCTGGGTGCGGCTGCCACCCGGGTTCCCGGTGTCCAGGGACCGCCTGATGCGGATGCTCGCCGAGGCGGGGGTGTCCGCCCGGCGCGGGATCATGGCCGCGCACCTGGAGCCCGCGTACGCGGCCCGGCCCGGCCCGCCGCTGCCGGTGACCGAGCGGCTGTCGGGGTCGTCGCTGATCCTGCCGCTGTTCCACGAGCTGACCGAGCCGGAGCAGCGGCACATCGTGTCCGTGATCCGGGCCGCTGCCAGCAGCCCGGGATGAGGCACTCGCGGGCGGCAAGTTCCCTCGGCAGCCAGGCATCCCGGGCGCTGGGCTGGAGCTTCGCCAGCAACCTGACCAGCAGGCTCGGCACGCTCGGCATCGGGGTCGTGCTCGCCCGGCTGCTCGGCCCGCACGCGTTCGGCACGTACGCGGTCGCGTACGTCGCGATGGTGGCCGTGCTCAGCTTCAACGAGCTCGGCGTGAGCCTGGCCATCGTGCGCTGGGAGGGCGAGCCGGCCGAGATCGCGCCCACGGTTGCGACGATCTCGCTGGTCACCAGCCTGCTCATCTACGCCGGCTGCTTTCTCGGCGCGCCCGCGTTCGCGTCCGCGATGGGCGCGCCGGCCGCGACCGAGGTCATCCGGCTGCTCGCGCTCAACGTGATCGTCGACGGGGTGACCACCACGCCGGCCGCGCTGATGCAGCGGTATTTCCGCCAGGACCGCAAGATGATCGCCGACCAGGTGAACTGCTGGCTCGGCGCGATCGTGTCGGTCACGCTGGCCTGGCAGGGGATGGGCGCGATGAGCCTGGCCATCGGCCGGATGACCGGCGCGCTGGCATCCGGGGTCCTGTTCACGGCGTTCTCCCCGGTGCGCTTCGGCTTCGACGCGGCCAGGGCGCGCGCGCTGTTCCGCTTCGGGCTGCCGCTGGCCGGCTCAAGCCTCATCGTGTTCGCCGTCGGCAACGTCGACCAGCTCGTGGTCGGGCATCTGCTCGGCCCTACCGCGCTGGGCCTCTACGCGCTGGCCTTCAACCTGGCGAGCTGGCCGGTCAGCATGTTCTCGATACCGGTGCGCGCGGTCGCGCCCGCGGTGTTCTCCCGGCTGCAGCATGACCGGGCCGCCATGCGCACCGGGTTCCTGTCCGCGGCGGGCATCCTCGGCTCGGTCACGCTGCCGGTGTGCCTGCTCATCTGCGGATCGGCCGCGCCGCTGCTGACGTTCGCGTACGGCCCGGAATGGGTGCCGGCCGCGCACGCCCTGACGTGGCTTGCCCTGCTCGGCGCGCTTCGCATCCTCTTCGAGCTCGTCTACGACTTCTTCGTCGTGCTGGCCCGGTCCCGCGTCGTCTTCACCGTGCAGCTGGTGTGGCTGGTGGCGCTGGTGCCGGCGCTGATCGCGGGTTCCCGGGCAGGCGGAATTGCGGGCGCGGGCCTGGCCGAGGCGGCCGTGGCCGCATGCGTCGTGCTGCCGTGGTACCTCGCCGAGCTCAGCAGGGTCGGCATCAGCCGTCGTGCGCTGGCCGGCCGGCTCTGGCTCCCGCTGCTGACCGCGGCCGGCGTCGGCGCGGCCGCGGCCGCCGCGGCGCGGATCATCCCGGTCAGCCTCGTCGCACTCGCCGCCGGGGGAGCGGCGGCCCTCGCGGCGATCGGCCTGCTCGGCTACCGGCTGCGGCCCGTGATTGACGCGCTCCGGCCGGTTCTGGGGGCAGGCCAGGCGGCCACTCCCGCGAATGCTGCCACCACCCCGGCGAAACCCGCCACTCCCGCGAATGCCGCCACTCCCGGTCTCGCGCTGGCCTGCCCCACGCCAGCCGGAGCCACGCCGGACGGAGCCAGGCCGGCCGGAGCCACGCTGGCCGAGGCCGCGCTGGCCGAGGAAGCGTCGGCCGAGGCCGCGCTGGCCGAAGCTGCGGCCGCCATCGACGCGGCTGCCGCGCTGCCGCCGGGACCCGGCGGGCTAGCCGACAGCGGCCCGTGGCACGTGCCGATTGCCTGGCCGGATGCCCGCGACATCACCGGTCCGCTGCCCAGCTGCCGCGATTCAACCGGCCCGCGGCCGGCCTGCCGTGACCAGGCCGGGCCGCTGGCCGGGCTGGCGGCCGGACCGCACGTGACCGGGCCGCTGCCGGTCTACCAGGCAACCACCGCGGCGCTGAGCTGGGACCCGGCCCGCGCCCGGCAGCCCGCCCCGGACCTGGCCGCGCCGCGCGGCCGGCACGCCAGGTAACCCGGTGCGCCGCAGAGCCGCCCGGCCGCATCCCGCGCCAGCACCCATCCCCGGGCAGCACCCCGGGCGGAGCCAGCACCAGACCCCGAGAGGACACCAGATGGCCGCGATCCCGCTTGTCGACCTGGCCGCGCAGCACGCCGCCGTGGCCGCCGAGGTGGCCGACGGCTGGCAGCAGGTACTGGCGCGCACCGCCTTCGTCGGCGGCCCGCAGGTCGCGGACTTCGAGGCCGAGTACGCCGCGTTCACCGGGACGCGGCACTGCGTCGGCGTGGCGAACGGCACCGACGCGATCGAGATGGCGCTGCGCGCGCTGGGTATCGGGCCGGGGGATGAGTGCATCCTGCCGGCCAACACGTTCATCGCGACCGCCGGGGCGGTCTGGCGGGCCGGCGCCACGCCGGTGCTCGCCGACTGCGCCGACGACCAGACCTACCTGATCGACGCCGATGCGGTGGCGGCCGCGGTGACGCCGCACACCAGGGCGATCATCCCGGTGCACCTGTACGGCCAGGCGGCGCCGGTGGAGCGGCTGCTCCCGCTGGCCGGCCGGATCGGCGCCTGGGTGCTGGAGGACGCGGCCCAGGCGCAGGGCGCCCGGCGGCACGACGCGTGCGCCGGGGCGCTCGGCCATGCGGCCGCGACCAGCTTCTATCCCGGCAAGAACCTCGGCGCCTACGGTGACGCCGGGGCGGTCCTCACCGGGCGGGACGACCTGGCCGCGCGGCTGCGGCTGATCCGCGATCACGGCTCGCCGCGGAAGTACGAGCATGAGGTGCCCGGGGCCAACAGCCGGCTGGACACCTTGCAGGCCGTGGTGCTGTCCGCTAAGCTGCGCCGCCTCGCGGGCTGGAACGCCGCCCGGCGGCAGGCCGCGGCCCGCTATGACTCGATGCTGGCCGGGGTCGCCGACGTCATCCGCCCGCGCACGCTGGACGGCAACACGCACGTCTGGCATCTGTACGTGATCCGGGTGCCGGACCGCGACCGGGTACTCAGCCAGTTGCAAGCGGCCGGCGTCGGGCCGGCATCCACTATCCGGTGCCGGTGCACCTGACCAGGGCATTCGCCAGCCTCGGGTACGCCGAGGGCGCCTTCCCGGTGGCCGAGCGCAATGCCGCCGAGCTGCTCAGCCTGCCGCTGTTCGCCGAGATCACCCCGGGCCAGCAGGAGCGAGTGGTATCGGCGCTCGCGGCGGCGCTGGGCCAGCAATAGCCGGCCGGTCACGGTGACGCTATAAGCACCTCGCGGAGCTTGGCCAGCAGGGCAGCCTTGGAAAAGGGCTTCTCGATGAGGTGCACGCCATGGTCGAGGACGCCCTGGGCGCTCAGCAGTCCCTCGGTGTAGCCAGACATGAACACGATCCGGATGCCGGGCGCGGCCGCCCGGATCCGTTCGGCGACCTCCTTGCCCAGCATCTTCGGCATCACCACGTCGGTCAGCAGGACGTCGACGTGGCCGGGCTGGCCGGTGACGATGTCCACCGCCTCCGGCCCGGACTCGACATCCCGCACCCGGTAGCCGCTGCGTTCCAGCATCCGCCGGGTCACCTCCCGCATGGCGGGCTCGTCCTCGACCACGAGGACGAGCTCCCCGTGGCCGTGCTCGGAGTCCGGCGGGAGTCCCGGCCCGGCGTCCCCGGCACATTCCGTGATCGGCAGCAGCACGGTCAGCGTGGTGCCGAGCCCGGGCTCGGAGTAGATCCGCACGGTCCCGCCGGCCTGCGTGATGATCCCGTAGACGGTGGCCAGGCCGAGGCCCGATCCCTCGCCCTTGGGCTTGGTGGTGAAGAACGGCTCGAATACCCGCTCGATGACGTCCTTCGGTATTCCGCCGCCGGTATCGCTGACCTTGAGGCAGGCGTACCGGCCGGGCGCCAGGTTGGCCCGGTCACTGGCATAGGCCTCGTCTACCTTCGTGCTGCTGGTCCGCACGGCCAGCGTCCCGCCGGCCGGCATCGCGTCCCGGGCGTTCACCGCCAGGTTGACCAGGACCTGCTCAAGCTGGCCGGGGTCGGCCAGCACCGGGCCGAGGTCCGGGCTCAGCTCGGTGACGAGCTCGACGTGCTCGCCGAGCGTGCGCAGCAGCAGCGTTTCCAGGCCGGCGATCAGCTCGTTCAGGCTGAGCACCCGCGGCTGCACGACCTCGCGGCGGGCGAACGCGAGCAGCTGGCGGGTCAGCCCGGCCGCGCGCTCGGCGGCCTTCTCGACCTGCCCGATGTCTTCGCGGACGGCCTGCCAGTGCACCTGCTCCGGTTCCTTGGTCACCTCCTCGCTGACGAACGCCGCGTAATTGGAGATGACGCCGAGCAGGTTGTTGAAGTCGTGCGCTACCCCGCCGGCCAGCTGCCCCAGGCTCTCCAGCCGCTGCGACTGGTGCAGCTGCGCTTCCAGCCGGTCCCGCTCCGCCACTGACTTGAGCCGCTCCCGCTCGGCCTGGGCCTCCAGCCGGTCGCTGACGTCCCGCACCGCGGCGGTGACCAGGGTCCCCTCCTCGGTGTCGATCGTGGACAGCGAGATCTCCGCCGGGAACATGGTGCCGTCCCGGCGGCGGCCCGCCAGCTCCATCCCGGCGCCCATCGGCCGCGGTACCGGGTCGGCGGCATACTCGGCCCGGTGCGCCGGGTGCGCGTCGCGCCCGGCGTCCGGGACCAGCATCTCGACCAGCTGGCCGACCAGTTCCTCGCGCCGGTACCCGAACAGCCGCTCCACCTGGGCATTCACCAGCGCTATCCGGCCGTCGGCGGAAACGCACACCATCGCGTCCGGGGCCGCCTCCAGCAGGCCGAGGAACCTGGCCTCCGCCCGTACCCGGTCGGTAATATCCCGGACGGCCGCGGTGACCAGGAGCCCTTCGTCGGTATCGATGGCCGACAGCGAGATCTCCGCCGGGAACGTGCTGCCGTCCCGGCGGCGGCCCGCCAGCTCCATCCCGGCGCCCATCGGCCGCGGCACCGGGTCGGCCCCGTACTTGGCCCGGTGCTGCGGGTGCAGGTCCCGCACGGCGTCCGGGACCAGGGTCTCGATGGGCAGGCCGACCAGCTCGGCGCGCCGGTACCCGAACTGCCGTTCGGCCTGGGCGTTCACCAGCGCGATCCGGCCGTCAGCGGAAACGCACACCATCGCGTCCGGAGCGGCCTCCAGCAATGCGACCGATCGGTGATCGTCGAGATATTTCACGCTGGCACCCTGAGTATCCGTTTTAGCTGGTTAGTGACTTCTTCCTTAAACGGATTGGCTGGGCCTGCCTTGACGGCCCGAGCCGGTCCCCTCCCCGGTGGCCGCAAGAACGGCCTGCGCGGCGGCCCAGAGCGCCAGCGAACTCGCCAGCGCGGCCGCCGCCTGGTCACCGCGGCCGTGCCCGATTTGCCGACACCCGATCGCAATGTAACTTTCAGTATGTCTTTAACTACGAAGGGTAGCATAGTGGCTGATGGTTCGTTACTCAGCGGGCGACTGCGGAGGGTTAGCCCGTAGGGCGGTCCTGCACTGCCGCCCGGGCAGCGGCCAGGCGGGGGGAGGTCGTCAGATGACCAGGAACGGCAACGGGAAGACCAGCGGCGGCCAGGACCGGATCAGCGTGTTCCTGCTCGACGATCACGAGATCGTCCGGCGCGGCCTGCGGGATCTGCTGGCCGCCGAGCCGGACATCGACGTGATCGGCGAGGCCGAGACGGTGGCGTCGGCGCTCGACCAGATGCCTGCCCTGCAGCCGGATATCGCCCTGCTTGACATGCGGCTGCCGGACGGCGACGGAGTGTCGGTCTGCCGCGAGATCCGCTCCACGCTGCCGGGGACCGGCTGCCTGATGCTGACCACCTACGGGGACGATCAAGCGCTGCTGGCCGCGATCATGGCCGGTGCGGCCGGTTACGTGCTGAAGCACACGTGCGGATCGGACCTGGTCAGCTCGGTGCGGATGGTGGCGGCCGGGCTGTTCGCGCTGGACGCGCAGGCGGCCCAGCGGGTGATAGCCCGGCTGCGCGAGCAGATGGCCGTCGTCGACCCGCTGTCGTCCCTGACCAGCCAGGAGAAAAAGGTCCTGGATCTGGTCGGCGAGGGCCTCACGAACCGGCAGATCGCCGAGCGGATGTCGCTGGCCGAGAAGACCGCCAAGAATTACGTGTCCTCCCTGCTCGCCAAGCTGGGTATGCAGCGGCGCGCGCAGGCTGCCGCCTTCGCCGCGCGGCGCGGCGAGCATCAGGCCGACTAGCTCGCGCCCGGCGCTGGCCGCGCCAGCCATCCTCGCCCGGCCCGGGTCCTGGCCTGGCCCCATTGCCGTTTGCGCCGGCCTGGCCCGGTCGCCCGTGACGGCGCGAGCGGCGGGCCGGATGGCCCGGGCCGTTGTGCCCGGGCCGTTATGCCCGGGCCGTAATACCCGGGCTTAAATACCCGGGCTTAAATACCCGGGCCGAAAAGACCGGGGACAATGGCCCGCCCAGGACGGGTAATTGTCCTCTGGAAAATATCCGGCCAATAAAGGAGCGTGGAAGCACGACTAGCAAAAGAGAGCAGGGACCATAATGCCCGCTTCGAGCAGCCGCGCCGCGAGGATAACCGAATACGCCCGCCGCCATGTCCGGCTGACCGCCGCCGCGGCGGTGGCCGTGGTGGCCGCCGCCGTGGCGGTGGCCGTGGCGATCACCGGAGTGGGCCAGGGTCACGCCCATGCCTCGCTTGCCCCCACGACGAACTGCTCGCCCGTGCCCAGCAAGTGCGGATACCCGGACGCCACGAACACCGGGCCGCCTGCCGGGACGGTACTCAAGAACGTCCCTGGCCAGGTGTCATCCGGGCCGGGATGGAAATACAACAGCACTTACCAGGAGGTGGACGTCACCGGGAACGGCGCGGTGCTGACCGGCCTCAACATTCCCTACCCGCTGAATATCACCGCGAGCAACGTCACGATCAATGCCGACCAGGTTGTTACCGGCGGGACCTTCGGCGTCACCCTGCGGCATACTGCCGGCGTCACCATCGAGAATTCCATCATCAGCGGCCAGAACGCCACCTCAGGCCGGGTATCGAACCTCCTCGACGATATTTACGGCGACTCCACCGGCATGATCATCAAGAATAACAACATCTATTACTACCGCACCGCCATGGCGCTTAATACCGGCACGATCACCGGCAACTACATCCATGACCCGGGTTACATCTCGGGCGACCACACCAACGGCATCTTCGACACCGGCACCACCCAGCCGCTGACGATCAGCGGGAACACCATCCTGAACAGCCGCGACCAGACCGACGCGATCAGCCTGGACGCGTCATCAGCCGGGAGCCCGGTGGGAAACAAGACCATCACCGGCAACCTGCTCGGCGGCGGTGGCTACTCCATCTACGGCGGTAACAGCCTCAACAACTCCACCAGCAACATAGTCATCAAGAACAACGATTTCAGCCAGGCCTACTTCTCCAGGAGCGGCCTGTACGGCGCCGTCGCGTACTTCAACCCCGGCTCCACCGGCAACGTCTGGTCCGGGAACACATGGGACACGACCGGGGCCACGATCCCCGCGCCGTAACCCGCAGTGCCGTCGCCGCCGCTCGTCCCGGATAGGGCGGGCGGCGGCTTCCGGTTGCGCCCTATGGCCGGCCAGCCGGGGGCAGCTTCCGCTGCCGGGCGGCCATGATGGCGGCGCGCATCTCAGCGGCCCGGCGCGGCCAGGAATGCCGCGCCGCGAACTCCCGCCGTGCCCGGACGAGTTCCGGGGTGCGCGGCTCGTCCAGGGCCTTGTCCACCGCGTCGGCGAATGCGTCCGGGCCGCTGGCCATGGTGATCAGGTCCGTGCCCAGCCAGCGTGTTGACGGCATCGGGGTGGACACGGCCGCCCGGCCCGCGGCGAGGTACTCCAGCGTCTTGAGCGGGAACGATCCCCGGTTGAACGGGGTGTCCGCGTACGGCACCAGGCCGACGTCGATGAGCCGCAGGTAGCCCGGGATGGCGCTGGCCGCCGGCCGCCGGTCCACCGCACGGTCCGGCGCCCGGCGAGCCGCCGGAAGCGCCGGGAGGAACCGAGCTCCGCGTCCGCCGGGCCGACCAGCAGCAGCGAGCGCCCGCGGTCCGCGACGGCCTCCAGCAGGGCCAGGTCCGCGCGCCCGTTAAGACGGCCGATCACCCCGGCGACCGGGGACGGGAGCCTGACGTCATCCGGCACCGGCGCGCTGTCCACGCTCTTCAGGCCAGCCAGGTCAGCCCCGTTCGGGACGAGGACCGTACGGTGGCCCCGGCCGGCCCAGCTGTCCCGCAGGACCGGGCTGACGACGACGACCAGGTCCGCCGCCGCCGCCGTCTTCCGCTCGCGGCGGGCCAGCATCGCGGCATCCAGGCCGAGCAGCTCCGCCCCGCCGGGGTAGTCATCCTGGGCCCAGTAGACGCTCACTTCCTCGCCGCAGGCGCCGAGCACCGGGAAATGCGGCCAGGCGGTCACGACCGCGCTGACCTGCCCGCCCAGGCGCCCGGTGGCCCGGCGCAGGCAGTGACGGAGTATCGCCGACGTGACGCCCGTCATCCCCTGGCGAGAGGGGAACGGCAGCACCGACGGGGTCAGCCTGGCCAGCGACCCCGAGATCATCCGCAACCGCGAGGCTCCCGGCGCCCGGCGCCGCCTCAGCCAGGACGCTGGCGGGTCGACGTACAGCACTGGGACGAGCCTGGACAGGTGCTCCGCCATGTGCCGGTCGGTCACCCCTGGCTCGTCGTAGCCGTTCGCCGCGCAGAGCACCACCATGCCGTCCGGCCAGCAGGATGCCATCCTGAAACCTTAGCCAGGCGGAGGCACCGATGCCGGAGGATCGCTAGCACTGCGTTATGGATTGCTCACATTACGTTGGAAAGGCGGCTGCTGCCGGGCCGGGCGGCCAGCCCCCAGGGCGGGCCGCGGCCGCCCGGCTCAGATGCCCCGGCGCGCCCACGATCGCCACCACCACAGGCTTTGTGCCTTGCGCCCGACGGCCGACAGGATGAAGGGCTGCAGGTAGGGCATCACCCGCGGGCCGAGCCACGCACGGAGCCGCAGGCCGCGGTACACGGGCAGCGTGCCGGCCTGCGGCCAGCAGTCGAAGGCGAACGCGATCAGCTCGTCTACCGGCGTCTGCCCGGTCCGTCCCCGGTCGTACGCCCGGGCGGCCGACCATAATGCCTCCCAGCAGAGCTTGCGGTGCACCACGTCGGAAAGCCTGGCCGGATCAGCCAGCCGGCCGGCGCAGCCGGCCAGGACCGCCTCGTAGGCCAGCCGTCGCTGGCTCAGATCCACCAGCCGGGTTCGCGCGTTGGTCATGTTCTGCCCGTGACTGCGATAGAAAGCCTGGTCAGCGCCGCGCACGTAGCCCACGTCCGCGTGCGCGGCCAGGCGCAGCCACATTGCGGTGTCGGCGGCATGCGGCAGCCGCGGATCGTAACCGCCGACCTGCCGCTGCAGCGCGGTGCGGACCATCACCTCCGGCGAGGCGATGCAGGAGACCGACTCGCGAAATCGCCGCTCGAGCCACCAGGAGCCGGGCCAGACCGACCAGCCGCGCACCTTGGTGCGGGCGGCCGGCGCACTGGTGCCGTGCTGAAACCGGATCGGGTGCCCGTAGGCGAACCCGACGTTCGGATGGGCATCCAGCAGGTCCGCGGAGCGCCGCAGCGCGCCGGGCGCCAGCCGGTCATCCGCCGACAGCAGCACCGTGTAGTCGCCGTCGGCCCAGTCAAGCAGGCCCTCGTTGTAGGTAGCTATGTGCCCGCGGTTGGCTGCGTGCACCGATACCTGCACGCGCGCGTCACCGGCCGCGAGTTCCCTGGCCACGTCGGCGCTGCCATCGGTGGAGGCGTCGTCGATGACCAGCACCCGCACGTCGGTGCCCGGCTGGTCAGCTAGCGCGCTGCTGACCGCATCAGGCAGGAAATGGCCGTAGTTGTAGCACGGGATGACAACGCTAACCGAATTCATCATGGACTCCCGGGCGGCGGAGCAGGCGATAGGGGCTGGGAAGCAACTCTAATGTCCGGGCGACGAGCGCGGTCCGCGGATAACCGATACCTCGCTGAAATGCACCTGATAGTGTCCTGCTGCTCATCAGGTTGCCGTCATGGGCTGGCCGGTTACCTGCCGTACCGAGCGATTATCTGCCATGACGGACGTATCGCCCGGCCCCGGACAGAAGCGAGGATTTGCTTGAATCGCGTGGTCACCATCGGGCTCGCCGTTGCCCTAGTCGCCGGAATCGCATCGGCATTATTCAGCTACTCCCGCAAGCCGTCGGCAGCACGGCCAGCGGCTAGCGTCGGCATGGTATCGGCGCACCGGCGATGTGCGGCGGTGCCGCATTCGTGCGGGTTCCCTGATGCGACCACCACTGGCGTCCCGGCGAGGATGAAGCTCAAGGCCGTGCCCGGCCAGGTGGCCAGCGGGCCAGGCTGGCACAGCGCCCCCGACGGCTCGGTAGAGGTTACCGGTAACGGCGCCGTGCTCAGCGGCCTGTCCATCCGGGGCAACCTGGATATAACCGCGTCAAATGTGACAATCAATGCTGACCGGGTCGTTACCGCCGGGAATTTTGCGATCAGCCTGCGGCATACCGTAGGCGTTATTATCGAGAACTCCGTAGTGAGTGGCATGAACGCGGCCGCTGGCCGGGTCGGCGTGGCGGTCGACGACGTAAACGGGGACTCCACCGGCACAGTGATCGCGAACGACAATATCCGGTATTTCAAAACCGGCGTGCAGGTATCAACTGGCCTGCTGACCGGGAACTACCTGCACGGCTTCGGATACGTTAACGGGGATCACTCCAACGGCATCTTCGATGCCGGCTCGACGCAGCCGCTGATGATCTTCCACAACACGATACTTAACAGCTACGGGCAGACCGACGCCATCAGCCTGGACGCAACGGCGGCCGGCCAGCAAGTGGCGGATAAATCCATCGAAGACAATCTGCTGGCCGGCGGAGGTTACACGATCTATGGCGGCAACAGCCGCCAAGGCCGGATCTCCCACATCCTGATCGAGGACAACCGGTTCAGCCAGGCCTACTATGCCCGGGGCGGCCGGTATGGCCCCGTCGCCTACTTCGGCCGGGGCCGCGGAAATGACTGGTCCGGCAACACCTGGGACAGCACCGGCCGGGCCATCCCGGCGCCATGACCGGCGATGACGGAACCTAGCCGGGGCCCGGTAGCGCTGCAGCCGAGCCCGCATCCCGACATCACCCCCGGGCCGGGCAGATTCGACGCGGTCACGCTGCTGACCTGGTACCTGTTCCTGCTGATGGCCATCCCGCCGTATCTCGTGGTCGGCTCGTTCGGGGCGGCCGGCGCGCCGGCCGCGCTGCTCGCGGCGGTCTTGCTGAGCTGGTACCTGGTGGCCCGCCGGCATCCCGTGTTTCACCTGGACCGGAGGCGGCAGCCGGTCCGGGTGGCCGCGGCTGCCTTCGGCTGCTCGATCATCGCCTCGTACGTGTCGGCCAACCGCGGCACGCTTCCGGTCATGCAGAGCAGCGGCGCCGACCGTGGCCTGATCGTGCTGGCCGGGTGGCTGGGCGTGCTGCTGCTGGCGGCCGACGGGATCGACGGGGCGGGGCGGCTGGAAGCCATGCTCCGGCGGATAGTGATAGGCGCCACCGCGATGGCGGCCCTGGGGGTGCTGGAATTCTGCACCGGCCTGACGCCGTCGAAGTTCATCTTTGTCCCCGGGCTCAGCGTGCACGCGCAAGTGACGGACCTGGCCAGCCGCGAGGGCCTCGTCCGGGTTAACGGGACGGCCGCGCATCCGCTGGAATTCGCGGCGGTGCTGGCGATGAGCCTGCCGCTGGCCATCCACCAGGCCCGCTTCGCGCCCGCCGGGGTGCGGCGGCGAAGGTGGCTGCAGGTGGCCCTGATCGCCGGAACCATGCCGCTGACGGTGTCCCGCTCGGCGATCTTCGGGCTCATCGTGGTGAGCCTCGTGCTCATCCCCACCTGGTCCCGGCCGGACCGGCGCCGGGCTTACGCGATCCTGCTCATCGCGCCGCTATTGGTATGGCTGGCCAAGCCGGGCATCCTCAGCGGATTCGGGCGGCTGTTCGGCCAGCTGGGCACCGACCAGAGCAGTATGTCCCGGACCGGGGCATTTTCGGCGGCCGCACCCTATATCGCGCACCACCCGTGGTTCGGCCAGGGCTTCCAGACGTTCTTCCCGCAGACCTATTTCTTTATCGATGACCAGTACCTAACCTCGCTCATCGAGACCGGCATCGTAGGCGCGCTCGCCCTCGCCGCGCTCTTTGCCACCGGCTGGTTTACCGCCCGGAGCGCGCGCCTTTCGGCCGCCGATGCCAAGGCACGTGACCTCGGGCAGTGCCTGGCTGCCTCGGTAGCGGCGGCCGCCGTGTCCTTCGCGAGTTTCGACGCGCTGACGTTCTCCATCGCGTCCGGCCTGTGTTTCCTGATACTCGGCTGCGTGGGCGCGGCGTGGCGGCTGGCGCGCGCGCCGCACCGGGCGGCTGGCCGTCATCTCCCGGCCGGCTGAGCGGCCGCCGAAAAGCTACGCCGAGGCGCGCCGAGTGCTTATAGTTTGGGCAATGAGGGCCTGCGCTAAACTATTTACCTAGTAGGCCGAAAAGAAGTAGGTATTGCCATGATAGCGGTGCGTCTGCGCGAATTGTGCAACTGGCTGGCCGCCCGGCGGAGGCGCCCGGCTATATGCGCCGTCGGGGCGCTGGCACTGGCGCTGGCCGCCATGGGGCCGACCCAGCTAGCGGTCGCGTCGACCGGAGCGCGGGCGCCTGATGCGGCAGCTAGCGTAACCCTGCCGGATATGAAGGTACTCGTGCCGGCAAATCAGATATCAATCGGCACCAACTCGGCAAACGGGGACAGGCAGCTGCAATATACGCACATCACCTGGGACGCCGGCACCGGGCCATTCGAGATCGATCCGACATATAACCCGGCGACCGGCACGGCCAGCTTCGTGCAGGCGATATATAACAGCCCGGGCCCGGGCGTGTGGCAGTTCGATCACTCGGTGCCGCTGGCGGTGACCGGCAACTTCGACCCGCCGTTCGACTACCGGTTCCCGCTGACCAGGTTCAGCCTGGACAAGATGAATGCCGACGGGTCAGCCGGCAGCGTCGTCGCCACCAGCCCGAAGACCGACTACTGCATCACCGGGGATGCCTACGTCGGCGGCGTGCCGAACACGCCTAGCCGGACCTTCATCCCGCAGGGCAACTGCACCAGCCCGACCAAGCCGCTGGGCTGGTCGGTCGGCTGGGGCGATCAGTACGATCAGACCGACAACGGGCAGCCGATCGACCTGACCGGGGTGCCGAACGGCAAGTACGTCCTGCAGGGCACCGTCGACCCCGATCACCTGCTGACCGAAAGCAACGCCGCCAACAACGCGGTGGACACCGGCCTGCAGGTCACCGGCAACTCGGTGACGGTGCTTTCCCAGACCAGCCCCGGCGTGCCGCCGCCCACGGCCGCGCTGACCAGCCCGGCAGACGGCGCCAGCGTGTCCGGCACGGTCACCTTGCAGGCCACCGCGTCGGCGACGGCGCCGGCCACCGTGGCGTCGGTCCAGTACCTGCTGGACGGCCAGCCGCTCGGCGCGCCGGTCACCGCCGCGCCCTACGCCTTCTCGTGGACAGTGGGCGGCACCCCGCTCGGCACCCACCAGCTGAGTGCCAGGGTGACGGACACCGACGGCAACCTGGGTACCGCGCCCGTCCGCACCGTTACCGTTGTCAGCGGCGGCTCCGGCGGGGTAGCGATCGACCAGTCGGTGACCAGGACCGGCGCCGGCGCCATCACCACCGCGGCATTCTCGACCGCCGCGGCCGGCGAGACCCTGCTGGCCTTCGTCGGCAGCGACGGGCCGGCCGGCGCCGGGAACCAGCAGGCCACGGTCAGCGGGGCGGGCCTGACCTGGCGGCTGGTGCGCCGGTCCAACGGCCGGCCGGGGGACGCCGAGATCTGGGCGGCGACTGCGGCCGGCGCTGGCCGGCGCCGCGGTGACCTCCACGCCCGCGGCCGGCGGCTTCGATCAGCAGCTCACCGTCCTGACCTTCGAGAACGCGGCCAGCGCCGGCGCGTCGGCAGCCGCGTCCGCGGGCTCCGGCCCGCCTGGCGTCAGCCTGACGTCGACGGCCGCGGGCTCGCTGACGTACGCGGTCGGCAACGACTACGACAACGCGATCAGCCGCACGCTCGGTCCCGGGCAGGCCCTCTACAGCCAGTGGGTCGACACCGGTACCGGCGACACCTACTGGGTCCAGGGAACCACC
Organism: uncultured Actinomycetes bacterium; assembly: GCA_963786975.1. Lineage (GTDB taxonomy): Bacteria > Actinomycetota > Actinomycetes > Streptosporangiales > Streptosporangiaceae > Palsa-506. Next base: position 816,191 of record CAWBBE010000005.1, read on the forward strand.
ACGCCCAGTCCCGCCGCCGGACAGAGCGTCACGCTCAGTGACACCGCGCCCGCTACTGACCAGTGGAACCTGGCCGCCGTCGAAATCACGCCCAGCACCACGCCGCCGGATAAGACCCCGCCGGACGTGAGCGTCACCAACCCGGTGGCCGGCCAGGTCGTCTCCGGGCAGGTGCCGGTGGCGGCGGCGGCCAGCGACAATGTCGCGGTCTCCGCGGTGCAGTTCCTCCTCGACGGCAAGCCGCTCGGCGCCCCGGTGACCAGGCCGCCCTACGCCGTCCAGTGGGATACCACGCTGGCGGCCAACGGCTCGCACGTGCTGACCGCCAAGGCCACCGACAGCAGCGGCAACGTCGGCACGTCAGCCGCCGTCACCGTGACGGTGCAGAATCCGGCTCCGCCGATGACCTGCTTCGTCATGCAGGCCCAGCAGAGCGTGCACGGCCACGGCACCGTCAGCACGCCCGCGTTCCACACCGCCGCGGCCGGCGAGACGCTGCTGGCATTCGTCGGCAGCGACGGCCCTGACCGGCCGGCCGCGCAGAGCGTCAGCGTCAGTGGCGCCGGCCTCAACTGGACCCTGGTCCGGCGGGCCAACGGGCAGGCTGGTGACGCTGAGGTCTGGCAGGCCACCGCCCCGGCGGTGCTGACCAGTGCGACCGTCACCTCGACGCCCGCCATCGCCGGCTATGACCAGGATCTGACGGTCATCGCGATGGAGGGCACCGACGGCGTCGGCGCGTCGGCCGCCGCCTCGGCGCCGTCCGGCGCGCCGAAGGTAAGCCTCACCACCACCAGTGCCCCCTCGCTGGTCTTCGCCGTGGGAGATGACTGGGATACCGCCACCGCGCGGACGATGCCGGCCGGCTGGGTACCGCTCGACCAGTGGCTGGATTCCCGCACCGGGGACACCTACTGGTCTCAGTACACCAACGTGCCGGTGTCCGCGGCCGGCACGCTCGTCACGGCGAGTGACACCGCGCCGACAGCCGACCGGTGGAACATGGTGGCCGTCGAACTGATCGGCGACGGCAGCTAGCCCGCGCGGCGCGCCGCGGCCGGCCCGGCTGGCCGGTGCCCGATGCGGCCCGGGCGGCACGTGACCGCCGATGCCGCATATTCCGATGCTTTACCTTCCTCGGACTACTCTTCGTCACTCTGAGTGGTAACATGACTACATAGAGAGACTTCCTTGGTCCGGCCATTTCCAAAGACCCCGCATCCAGCGGAGGAGGCTATCCGTGCCAGTCCAGCAGGCGCATTCCGGTGCCGTAGCATCAGCCAGTCCGGGTAGCCCGTTCCCCGTCGAGGTGATGGGCGCCTAGCCGGATGCCGGGGAGAGCCAGGCGCCGCGCCGCGGCCGCCCGCTGGCGCATCGCCTCGTCGCCCGCCGCGCACAGGCCGGCCTGGCGGCTGCTCGCGGTGACCGTCACGATGGTGCTGACCTGCGCCATATCGGTCGCGGCGGCAAAGCTGCCCGCGGCCAGGGCCGGCTGCGCCAATCCCGTCGCGTGCGAAAACGCGCTGCCGGGCACGCCCGAATCCCAGTGGGACGTGGCGAAGGGCCAGGGTACGACGATCCAGGGCTTCGCCGACCCATTCAGCGTCAACGTCGGGCAGTCGATCAACTTCAAGATCGAGTCACCGGCCACCGCGTATGCGATCGACATCTACCGGATGGGCTACTACGGCGGCGACGGCGCCCGCCTGGAAGCCACCATCACGCCGAACATCGCGGTGTCGCAGAGCCAGCCGGCCTGCAACAGCAACCCCGCGACCGGGCTGGTCGACTGCGGCAACTGGGGAGTGTCCGCAACCTGGAACGTGCCGGCGACCGCCGTGTCCGGTGTCTATTTCGCGCACATCTACCGGACCGACGGCAGCAGCGACGAGAACCAGATCCCGTTCGTGGTAACCAGCAACGCGAGCCATTCGGACATCGTCTTCATGACCTCCGACGAGACCTGGCAGGCGTACAACGACTGGGGCGGCTACAGCCTGTACACCGGGAATGCGACCAATACGGCCAGGAGCCCGCTCAACGCGGGCCGTGCCGAGCAGGTCAGCTACAACCGGCCGTTCGCCACTCGGTACGACACCCCGGGCGGCCAGGATTTCTTCTTTGCCACCGAGTTCCCGATGATCCAGTTCCTGGAGAAGAACGGCTACGACGTCTCTTACGTGAGCCAGCAGGATGTGTCCGCCCCGGGGGCCGCGTCGATGCTGGAGCAGCACAAGGTGTTCCTGAACTCAGGCCACTCGGAGTACTGGGACGCGGGCGACCGGGCCAACGTCACCGCGGCCAGGGACGCGGGGGTCAACCTCGCGTTCTTCGCCGGCAACCTGATGTGGTGGAAGACCCGGTGGGCGGCCAGCCAGTACGGCAACGAGCCGGATCGCACGCTCATCACCTACAAGGAGAGCCTGGACAGCGCGCAGACCGATCCGGCTGACCCGCCCACCTGGACCGGGGCATGGCGGGATCCGCGCTTGGACACCACCGGAGACGACGGCGGCCAGCCGGAGAACGCGCTGACCGGGCAGCTCTGGCTGGTCAACTGCTGCTCGTATGCCCTCCAGGTACCGGCTGCGTACGCGAAGCTGCGATTCTGGCGAAATACCAGCGTGGCCAGCCTGCAGCCGGGCCAGACCACGACCATGCCCGGCGAGACGCTGGGTTATGAGTGGGACTCAGACGTCGACAACGGGTTCCGGCCGCCCGGCGAGATCGACATGTCGAGCACGACCGAGAACGTCTCGCAGCTCCTGCTGGCCTCCAATGAGCTGTTCGGCACCGGCAGCGCGACCAACAGCCTGACGCTGTACCGGGCCGCCAGCGGCGCGCTGGTCTTCGACGCGGGCACCGTGCAGTGGGCGTGGGGGCTTGAGTCCTTCCACGACGGGGACGCCAGGAACCCGCCCAGCCCGGCCATGCAGCAGGCAACCGTCAACCTGCTCGCCGACATGGGCGCCCAGCCCGCAACGCTTGAATCGGACCTGGTCCCGGCCGTGGCATCTACCGACACCACGCCGCCGACCTCCACCGTCACCTCGCCGTCGGCCGGTGCCACGTTCGCGAACGGCGCCACGGTCACGGTATCCGGCACTGCCTCCGACTCCGGCGGCGGCGTCGTGGCAGGCGTCGAGGTGTCCACCGACGGGGGCTCGACCTGGCATCCGGCGAGCACGATGTCGCCGGCTGCCACGAGCGTCAACTGGACCTATACGTGGTCGGCCGGGGGCAATGGCCCGGTAACGATCATGTCCCGGGCAACCGACGACAGCGGCAATATCGAGAGACCGGGCCCCGGCATAACCGTCGCGGTCAACTGCCCATGCGGCCTCTTCGGGAGCAATTACACGCCCTCGGTCACGTCGGCGAACGACTCTAACCGGTCCGAGCTGGGCATGAAGTTCCAGTCGACGGTGGCCGGCTGGGTGGCTGGCGTGCGCTTCTACAAGGGAACCGGGAACAACGGGACCCACACCGGGTCGCTGTGGACGTCGGCCGGCGCGCTGCTCGCCACCGGGACATTCACGAACGAGACGGCAACCGGCTGGCAGACGATGACGTTCGCCAATCCGGTCAAGATCAGCGCGAACACGACCTATGTCGTGTCCTACTACGACCCGGATGGCCACTACGCGTTTGACACGGACTTGTTTGACTGGCCGCGCAGCACGCCGCCGCTCACCGCGCCGAGAGCGGCGTATACCGGCACCGGCGGCGGCAACGGCGTGTTCAACACGGGCGGCCACGCCTTCCCGGCGTCCACCTTCCACGGCTCGAGCTATGCCGTCGACGTGATCTTCAGCACCACCCAGCCGTCCGGCGCGCCGCCGGTGGTGACCGGCGTCACGCCTTACCCGGGATCGTCGAGCAATCCGGTCTCGGTCGCCCCGACCGTGACGTTCTCCAAGCCCATGGTCCCCAGCACGGCAACATTCACGCTGACGGATCCGAACGGCAATAACGTCCCCGGGACCACGACCTTCGATAGCACCGGCACGGTCGCCACGTTCACCCCGTCCGCCTCGCTGGCCGCGGGCACCACCTACACCGCCAGCATCAGCGGCGCGCAAGATACCTTCGGGCAGACGATGACGCCGGGCAGCTACACCTTCACCTTCACCACCGGCACGGTGCGGCCCCCCGGCCAGTGCCCCTGCTCCATCTGGCCCGATGCGCCGCCGGCCGGCGCGACCGACGCGGCCGACAGCGCCGCGCAGCAGCTCGGCGTGAAATTCCACGCCGCCACCAGCGGGACCATTTCCGGAATCCGCTTCTACAAGGAGCCGGACAACACCGGAACCCATACCGGCAGCCTGTGGACATCCACCGGAACCCTGCTGGCGACGGGCACGTTTACCGGCGAGTCCAGCACCGGCTGGCAGGAGCTGGATTTCGCCACGCCGGTCGCCATTACCGCGGGCACCACCTACGTTGCCTCGTACTATGCCAGCGGCGGCCATTACGCGTTCACCCAGGGCGGCCTTTCTTCCGGCGTGACCAGCGGGGCGCTGACGGTCCCGGCCAACGGCGGGGTCTTTGTCGACGGCCCGGACGGCACGTTCCCGACGCGCGCCTCCGGGTCGAACTACTGGGTCGACGTCGTCTATACGCCGACCGCGGATCCGGTGGCGCCGAGCGTGACCGCCACGACCCCGCTGAACGGCCAGACCAGCGTGCCGGTCGGCACCGGGCTTACGGTCACGTTCAGCAAGGCGGTGCAGCCGAGCACGATCCAGCTCACGCTGACCGGCCCCGGTAACGTGGCCGTGCCGGGGAGCCTGACCTACAACGCTTCGACCAATACCGCCACGTTCGTGCCGACCAGCACATTCGTCGGCACCCCGGCGCTGGCACCGGGAACTGCATATACAGCCACCGTGTCCGGCGCGGAGAATCTCTCCGGAACGCCCATGGCGAGCCCCTATACCTGGAGCTTCACGACCGCCCAGGCAACTCCGCCGCCGGGCCAGTGCCCGTGCTCGATCTGGCCGGACTCGGCGCAGCCGTCAGTAGCTTCCTGGAACGATACGGGCGCGGTCAACGAGGGCGTCAAGTTCAAGTCGGACAGCAACGGGTGGATCACCGGGATCCGGTTCTACAAGGGTGCGGCTAACTCCGGCACCCATGTCGGCAGCCTGTGGACCGCGACCGGGACGCTGCTCGGTCAGGTGACCTTTACCGGCGAATCGACGGCGGGCTGGCAGCAGGCGAACTTCCCGACTCCGATCCAGGTAACCGCCGGTACCACGTACGTCGCCTCCTACTTCGCGCCGCATGGCGGCTACGCGGTGACCTCGGGCGCGTTTGCCAGCGGGGGCGTGGACAACCCTCCGCTGCACGCGCTGCAATCGACGGCCAGCAGCGGCAACGGCGTATACCTGTACAAGAGTTCGCCCGCGTTCCCGACGACCACTTACAACGCCACCAATTACTGGGTGGACGTCGTGTTCAGCACCACCGCCTCGGCCGCCCGCAGCCCGGTGGCTGCCCCCGGCCGCCGGGCCGCAGTCGCCGGGCCGTCCGTCCGGCCGGCCGCTCCGGCCGGCCTAGCGCCCGTCCCGGCCATGCCGCCGCGGCTCGCGCACGCGCTCACCGGATGGAACGCGGGTCACGGAGGCAGCGCGCTGGCCGGCCTGACCACCGCGGTCGGCGACGCGACGCAGTCTGCCGGGGCCCGGTTCTACGCCGCCATGCGGCAGGCCTGCGCTCAGGTCACCGCGGCCGTCGCCGCGGCCAGGCCAGCCCCGCCGATTCCCGATGCGGCCTTGCAGCGCCGGTACTCCGCAGCGCTCGGCCTGTTCGGCAGGGCCGCCGCGAACTGCCGGGCCGGGATATCGGTTCGTCCAGACGGGGACGAGGACCTCAGCACGCACGAGATCCGGCCGGTGCTGGCCCGGTCGATGGCTCAGTTCAAGGCCGGAGGCATCGAGCTGTACCGGGCCACCACGAGCATCGAGGCGCTGGCCCGCAGCCACCGAAGCTAGCTGATTTGCCCGGAACGGCCAACCGGTCAGGTCCGGAGCGTGTCGTATTCCAGCTGGCCGGCGGGCTTTGCGTTGCTTTCCTGGGCCGCTGCCCGGGCCCGGATCCGCCGCCGGGTCGCGCGTCCGTCGACGATCACCGGGGCCCCGAGAACCAGCAGCAGGCTCGCCGCTATGACGACGACCAGGGGCCGTACCGTCTGGCTGACGTCGAGCGCCGCCCGCGGGGTGAAGGAGATCGTCGCGACCCGGATCCGGCTTGGCGGGCGGACCCTGGCCTGGATCTGCGCCAGTTCGACGCCAATCTGCCGGGTCACCGCGTAGAGCTGGCGTTCCACCGCGGCCTGATTGCTGCCGGTGACCGTGACCAGCAGGACCGATCCGGTGGTCGCCGCGTTGTACGGCGCGAGCGTCACCGTATACGGATCGGCGAAGCCGCTGGCAGCCAGGCTCGCGACGGTTCGCGGCGCCATCAGCTCCCCGCTGATCACGTCGCCGGTCAGCGTTAGCGAGGAAGTGAAGCTCATGTACGGATTGCCGCCAGTCTGCCTGGCGGCGGATCGTGATGCGAGCAGGACGACCGATGAAGCTGACTGGTATGTCCGCGGCAGCTCCCTTAACGCAGTCGCCGTACCGAGCACTGCCACGATGAGTAGCGCGACGGTCAGGATCGGCCGCCTTCGCCAGATATGAAACAGCTCGCCAAGATTCATTCATCCCGCCCTAAATACTCGCTTTGCAGCTCTCTCCGGCGGCGCTCAGGCCCGAAAGCAATCATCTTGCATATCACCTGGAAACCAGGGAGCCGCCGTTTCCATACTTTGCCGAGTCTACGGTGCCCATATTCCAGCTGCCTCGTCTTGGCGGATTATGTTCGTGGATCGTGCCGACCGGATATCGTTCGTATCATGCCTGCAGCGATCGTGCGGCCAGAAAGGACTCAGGGCGGCAGCGGAGGAAGATTCGGCTGGCGGCCGGCTAGCGTGCGGCGTAAACCGGCGTTCCGGCGCATCGTCGCTGCCGCCATCGTGCTCTTCCTGGCCGCTGGCGTCCGGTACGAGCTGGCCAGCAATCCGCCGATATACGCTGAAGGCACTACCGTGGTATTTCACCTGCCCAAATCCCAGCGCGCACCCAATGCATATATCATATTCGCGCCGTCGCTCATTGCGACCAGCGAGGCCATGACCCAGATTTTGCTCAGCCCGCAGGCACAGCAGCAGATACGCGCGGCAGGCGGGGCGGCAAGCGTGAATATCGCGCTGGTCAACCTCTATGACGAGGAATACCCTAATTACGGGGTACCCCTCGCTAATCTCACTGTGTCGTCGCCGGGCGCGGCCTCCGTCCGCCCGACTTTCGCGATCGCGGTACGGTTGCTGCAGCGCCTGCTCGCCGCCCGGCAGGCCAGGCTGAACGTTCGGCCGCGCAATCGTATTTCCGCCCAGGTCATCGGTGTTACCGGGCTGACCGTCCAGGACGGATCGCCGAAGCGCGTGCTGGCCGGGCTCGCCGTGCTGGCCCTGATCGCCTATTCGGCGCTGCTTCGGCTGCTTGGCCGCAGCCGCCCGGGGAAGCGCTTTTCCCGGCACGGGCAGCGGCTGAACTGGCCCGGCTACGGAGAACTCAGCCGCCGCGCGATCCGGCTGAATCCCGTTCCGGCGATGCGGCGGCCGTCCCGGTAATTCGGCGCGGCCGGCCCGGAGGGCGACGTTACCGGCCCGCGGCCGGTAACGCCGAGACGAGCGGGCCGGCGCCGCGGACAGCCCGGCTGGCCGTGGGCCGGGGCCGGTCGCCGTCCTGGCCGCTGGCGAGCAGGGCCGCCGCGATCCGCTGCCCGGCCCGGCCGTCCCAGAGCGCCGGCCGGCGCGGCGGCGGCGGCGCTGCGAGCACCTGCCGTGCCGCCGCGACGATGCGGCCGGCCTCGCGCCCGGCCAGCTGGTTCGTGCCCTCAGTGATCGTTACCGGGCGCTCGGTGTTGTCCCGGAGCGTCAGGCAGGGCACGCCCAGGACGGTGGTCTCCTCCTGCACGCCGCCTGAGTCGGTGAGCACGATCCGCGCCGACGCCTGCAGCGCGATGAAGTCGAGATAGCTGGCCGGCGGGATGATGCGCACGGATCCGGACAGCCCGGCGTCGTGCAGCCTGGCTGCCGTCCGGGGGTGAGCCGGCAGGATCAGCGGGCACAGCCGGGCTACCTCATCGAGCGCCGGCAGCAGCCCGGCCAGGGTGGCCGGGTCGTCTACGTTCGCGGGCCGGTGCAGCGTGGCCAGGCCGTACCCGCCGGGCACCAGGCCGAGCCGGGCCAGGGTGTCGCCGGCCGCGGCCCGGCCTAGGTTCGCCAGCAGGGTGTCCACCATGACGTTGCCCGCCAGGTGGATCTGGTCGTCCCGGTATCCCTCGGCCTGCAGGTTGGCCACGGCGTCCGCGGACGGGGCGAACAGGTAGTCACTTACCCGGTCGGTGACGACCCGGTTCACTTCTTCCGGCATCGACCAGTCCCGGCTGCGCAGGCCGGCCTCCACGTGCGCGAGCAGCGCGCCCGCCTTCGCGGTGACCAGCGCGCACCCGACGGTGGAGTTCACGTCCCCGACCACCACCACGACGTCCGGCCGCACCTGCGCGGCCAGCGGCTCGAATGCGGTCATCACCCGGCCGGTCTGCACGGCATGGCTGCCGGAGCCGGCCCGGAGGAAGTGGTCGGGCAGGCGGATGCCGAGCTCGGCGAAGAAGACATCGCTCATCGAGGCGTCGTAGTGCTGGCCGGTATGCACCAGGATGACCTCGGCGCCGCCTTGTTCCAGCGCGTCCATGACCGGCTTGATCTTCATGTAGTTAGGCCGCGCGCCGGCCACGCAGATGACCCGCAGCGACCTGGCCGTCACAGTGTCTCGACATTCTCGCCGGAAAGCACCCGGCGGCAGTCCAGCACGTAGCTGGCGTGACTGCCGACGTCCTCCAGGTTGAAGGCGTCGTGGTCGGTCAGCAGCACCACGGCGTCGGCCCGGGAGAGCTCATCGGGCGTCGGCTCCACGCACGCCACCACGTTGTCGACCATTCCGGTCTCGACCACGTGCGGGTCGGCGGCCCGCACATCCGCCCCCATTCCCTTGAGCAGCTGCGCGACCCGGATCGCGGGTGACTCGCGGGCGTCGCCGGTGTTCTTCTTGTAAGCGAGCCCGAGCAGCAGGACGCGTGATCCGCTGACCGGGCGGCCGCGCTTGTTGAAGGCGAGCATCAGCCTGCGGGCCACGTAGTCCGGCATGTGGTTGTTGATGTCGTTGGCCAGCTCGACGAAGCGGAAGCTCTGGCCGAGGGCGCGCTCTACCCGCCAGGACAGGTACGACGGGTCAATCGGCAGGCAATGGCCGCCCACGCCCGGCCCGGGCGTGAAGGGCATGTACCCGAACGGCTTGGTGGAGGCCGCGTCAATCGCCTCCCATACGTTGATGCCGAGATCGTGGGCGAACATCGCGACCTCGTTGACCAGGGCAATATTCACGTGCCGGAAGGTGTTCTCGATGATCTTGGCTAGCTCGGCCTCGCGGGGCGACGACACCGCCACCGTCTGGTCGACAATGCCGCGGTAGAAGTCCTGCACGGCGGTGAGCGAGCCCGCATCGATCCCGGAGACGATCTTCGGGGTAGTCGTCAGCGTCCACTTGAGGTTTCCGGGGTCGATCCGCTCCGGGCTGTAGCCGAGGTGGAAGTCGGTACCGGCGATAAGCCCGGATCCGTCCTCCAGCCACGGCAGCACCTGCTCCTGCGTCGTCCCCGGATAGGACGTCGATTCCACGATCACCGTCGCGCCCGGCCGCAGGTACCTGGCCAGCGTGCGGGCGGCCGCCTCGATATAGCTGAGATCCGGCAGCCCGTCCCGTAACGGCGTGGGGACGGTGATGACCGCGATGTCGAAGCCCGCGCACGCCCGGGGCTCGGCCGACGGCCGGAACGTGCCGGCGCTGACCGCGGCCATCAGCTGGCTGGCGGGCACGTCCTCGATGTAGGACTCGCCGGCGCCGAGCAGCTTTACCCGGTCGGGGTCCACGTCATAGCCGATGACATGATGACCGGCTTCCGCGGCGCGGATAGCCAGCGGTAAGCCTACGTACCCGAGCCCGGCTACAACGACCGTAGTCATACCCGCTCGCCTCGCGCTCCGGTCGGCTCCGGGGCAGTGCGCTCGGGGACAGTGCGCTGCGGGGCAGTCCGCTCGGCGGCAGCCCGCCCCGGGACCGGGCCGCTGCCGGGGCCGGCCCTGGCAGCGGGGGCCGCCAGGCCGGCCCGCCGCCGCGCCGCGCCGCGGGCTCGGCGGCGGCCGTCTTCTGCAGCCGTGACTGGCGCATCCGCTCACGGGCGACCAGGGCGATGAAAGTCATGTTGGTGGACAGGTACCGGCGGCCGAGCCGGGCGGGTTCCTGCCAGGCCCGGTACAGCCATTCCAGGCCGAGATCCTGGCACCACGCAGGGGCCCGCCTGGTCCGCCCGGCCAGCACGTCGAATGACCCGCCCACGCCGTGCACCACATTCGCGCCCGTGCTCTTCCCCCACTTACGCACAAACATCTCCTTCTTCGGTGAAGACATCCCCAGGAACAGCAGATCGGCCCCGGACCGGCGGATTCCGGCGGCTACGGCGGACTCATCGCCCGCCCGGAAGTAGCCATCCCGGGCACCGGCCACGGCCAGGCCCGGATACCGGCGGCGGACCTCGGCCAGCATCAGGTCCAGGACATCGCGCCGGGCGCCGAGGAAATACACCCGGTAGCCCCGGCGGGAGGCCTCCGCGAGCAGTCCGGTGAACAGGTCGATGCCGGCCACCCGTTCCGGCAGCGGCAAGCCGAGCATCCGGCTGGCCCAGACCACCGACTGGCCGTCCGCGAGCACCATGGCGGAGTCGGCCACGGCTTGCCGCAGCCGCGCATCCCGGCGCATCACGACGACCTTCGCGGCATTGACCATCCCGACGGACACGTAGCCGCCGCGCTCGACCGCATCGGTGCACCGGCCGATCACCTGCGTCATCGTGAGCGCGTCAATGCCGATGCCGAACAGCTTCCGTCGCGCCAGCCCGGCCGTGGCCGCGGCGTGCCGCCTTGCCCCTGGTAGCCGGAGCCGCGTCGTCATCGCGGTGCCGTCGGCCAGCGCGGCCGGCCTGCCCGGCGATGCCACGATTCGTCGGCGTCGAGAGCCCCGCTCCCCACGTGGCCACACCCCTCCCCGGTCTGGGCGGTCCGGAACCTGGCGGCTGCCGAGGTGGCATCCCGGACCATTCCCGTCATGCACCAGCCAAGGCCGCTGCATGATCGACAACATCATGTAATCATTCAACTACACCAGGTGAGATCGTAGCGGGCCGGCGTTCGCGGCGCTACGGTTTCCGGATGGATGCGCTCGATGTCGAAGGCGCCTGGGTCTTCACTCCCCGTATTCACGGTGACTGCCGCGGCAGTTTTCTCGAATGGTTCCGTAATGCGTCGGTGCTAGCCGATTCGGGCCGCCGGATGGAGGTGGCGCAGGCCAACTGCTCGGTCTCCCGGCGCGGCACGATCCGCGGCATCCATTTCAGCGATATTCCGCCTGGCCAGGCGAAATATGTCACCTGCGTGAGCGGCTCGGTCCTGGACGTGGTCGTTGACCTTCGCGTCGGGTCGCCGGGCTACGCGCGCTGGGCCGCGGTGCCACTGGATGCGGAAACCCGGCGCGCGGTGTTCATCGAAGAGGGACTAGGGCACGGGTTCGTGACGTTGAGTGATGAGGCCACGGTGCTCTACCTGTGCTCTACCCCTTATGCCCCGGCCCGCGAGCACGGCGTGCACCCGCTGGATCCTGGTATCGGCATCGCGTGGCCGGCCGACGTACCCCCGATCCTGTCGGACAAGGACGCGGCCGCGCCCTCGCTCGCGCAGGCCCGGGCCGGCCGCATGCTCCCGGCCTACCAGGACTGCCTGGCCTACGTAGCGAGCCTGCGGGACGCGTGATCTGGCCCGCCGGCCGGCCTGCCGTCCGGCCCGGGGCCCGGCGGCCAGCCGGGCCGGCCCTAGCGGGACTCGCCGCCGTCGCCGGCCAGGGCCGGAAAGGCCCGCCGCAGCGCCTGCTGCCAGTCGCCGATGGGCTCGACCCCGGCCGTCGCGTGCCGGTCGTGGCCGAGCACGCTGTAGGCGGGCCGCGGCGCCGGGCGCCGGACGGCCCCGGCGCGGGCCGGGCGTACCCGGTCCGGGTCGGCGCCGGCCAGCCGGAAAACCTGCCGGGCCAGCTCGAACCAGGTCGCCTCCCCGGAACTGGTCGCGTGATAGACGCCCGGCGCGGCGCGTGACCCGGTGATCGCGATGATCTGGTCAGCGACGTCGGCTGTCCAGGTGGGCTGGCCGCGCTGGTCGCTGACGACGTCGACCGGTGCCCGCCCGCCAGCCAGCCTGATCATGGTGGTGACGAAGTTCGGGCCGCCGGCCCCGTACAGCCACGCCGTCCGCACGATGTAGCTGGCGTCCGGCAGGAGCCCGCGTACCGCCTGCTCCCCGGCGAGCTTGCCGCGCCCGTACGCGGTGCGCGGCGCGGTCGGGTCGTCCTCGGCATACGGGCGCCGGGCATCCCCGCCGAATACGTAGTCGGTGGACACCTGCACCAGCCGGGCGCCGGTCGCGGCGCAGGCGGCCGCGACGTTCTCCGCGCCCTGCCCGTTCACCAGCAGCGCGTCGCCCGCCGCTGATTCCGCGGCGTCCACTGCCGTCCAGGCGGCGCAGTTGACCACGACGGCCGGCTGGCAGTGCCGCAGCGCGCCGAGAACCGCGTCCCGGTCGGTGACGTCGAGGCGGTCGCGAGCCAGGCCGGTCACGTCCTCGCCGCGCCGCCGCAGCGCGGTGGCCAGGTCCCGGCCGAGCATCCCGCCGGCCCCGGTGACGAGCCACCCGCTCACCCGGCCGGCCCGGCCCGGCCCGCTGTCATCATCGGGCGCCCGGCCGGGTCGCCGGTGCCGCCGTCCCGGTCGCTGCCCGGTCCGCCGCGGGACCGCTTGAGCGGTTCCCACCAGCGGCGGTTCTCCCGGTACCACTGCACGGTCGCGGCCAGCCCGGTGGCGAAGCTGGTGCGGGGGGCGTAGCCGAGGGCGCGCAGGGCCGTGTCGTCGATGCTGTAGCGGCGGTCGTGGCCCTTGCGGTCGGCAACCCGCGCGACCATTTCCCAGCCCGCGCCGCAATGCCGGAGCAGGGTGCCCGTCAGCTGGATGTTGGTCAGCTCGACGTCGCCGTTGATGTGATACACGTTCCCGCGCTCGCCGCGCTCCAGCACCAGCTGGATGCCGCGGCAGTGGTCGTCCACGTGGATCCAGCCGCGGGTATTCCCGCCGTCGCCGTACAGCGGCACCGGCCGCCCGTCGAGCAGGTTGGTGACGAAGAGCGGGATCAGCTTCTCCGGGAACTGATACGGGCCGTAGTTGTTGCAGCACCGGGTGATCCGGACATCGAGCCCGTGCGTCCGGGCGTAGGCCAGCGCGATCAGGTCGCCGCCGGCCTTGGCGGCGGCGTACGGCGAGTTCGGTGACAGCGGCGCGTCTTCCGTCCAGGTTCCGCTGGCCACGCTGCCGTAGACCTCATCGGTGGACACCTGGACCACCTGCCGGACACCCGCGTCCAGGCACGCCTGCATCAGCACCTGCACGCCGGCCACGTTCGACGCGACAAAGCCGGACGCGCTGGCGATGGATCTGTCGACGTGCGACTCCGCGGCGAAGTTGACCACCGCATCGTGGCCGGGAACCAGCCCGGCGAGCAGCGCCGCATCGCAGATGTCGCCGCGGGTGAACGTGAGCCGCGGGTGGCCCGCGACTGGTTCCAGGTTCGCCAGGTTGCCGGCGTAGGTGAGCTTGTCCAGCACGGTCACCCGGGCGCCCGCTAGCCCCGGGTAGTCGCCGGCCAGCACGGCCCGGGCGAAATGCGATCCGATAAACCCGGCCCCGCCCGTTACCAGCAGTTTCATGAGCTGATCTGCACCTTACTGTGATCGCCGAGCACCAGCCGATGTGCCCGCGGCACCGTCAGCGCGGGGGTTACCTGCACGTCATGGCCGATGAGCGAGGCCTCTATCCGGCCCACTCCGCGGATCGAGGCACCGCGCAGCAGGATCGAGTACTCGATCTCGCTGTCGGCTATGGCGCAGTCCTCCGCGACGGAGGTGAACGGGCCGATGTAGGAACGCTGCACGGTCGCGCCGGCGCCGATGACGGCCGGGCCGACGATCCTGGAGCGGCTGACCCTCGCCCCGCGGCCGATCGCCACCCGGCCGATGAGCTCGGTCTCGCCGTCGACCGCGCCTTCCTGCTGCGCCGTGATGCCCTCCAGCACCATCCGATTCACCTCAAGCATGTCCGCGACGTTGCCGGTGTCCTTCCAGTAGCCGGAGATGGTCGTGGACCGCACCTTGCGGCCGTCGTCGATGAGCCACTGCAGTGCCTCGGTGATCTCTAGCTCGCCGCGGCCGGACGGCACCAGCTGCCGCACCGCCTCGTGCACCGCGGGGGTGAAGATGTAGACGCCGACCAGCGCGAGGTCGCTCTTCGGGTGCTGCGGCTTCTCCTGCAGCCCGGTTACCTCGCCCGCGCTGTCGAGTTCGGCGACGCCGAACTGGCGCGGATCTGGCACCGCGGTCAGCAGGATCTGCGCATCCGGCCGGGCTGACCTGAACTCATCGACAAGCGCGGCGATGCCGCCGACGATGAAATTGTCCCCGAGGTACATGACGAAATCGTCGTCGCCCAGGTAAGCACCCGCGATAAGCACCGCATGGGCTAGCCCGAGCGGAGCCTCCTGCCGGATATAGGTGACATTAAGCCGGAACTGGCTGCCATCGCCTACCGCCGCCCGGATCGCCTGCTCAGTGTTGCCCACCACCACCCCGACGTCAGCTATGCCGGCGTCCCTGATGGCCTCCAGCCCATAAAAGAGAACGGGTTTATTGGCTACCGGAAGCAGCTGTTTCGCGGAGGTATGAGTAATGGGTCTGAGCCGGCTGCCGGATCCGCCCGCCAGCACTAAGGCCTTCATGACTCAGAAACCTAGCGTGCCTGCCCCCCGGCCGGTGCCAGCGAACGCGAAATTGATCCCTTGCCGAAACGACGTGCCCGGCCGCACCTGGCACCTAAGCGACCTTATCCGGTAACCTATTCTGCGCTGACCGGGATAGTGCAATTGCAATATTTGCCCGGTAGCGCCCGGCCCTGGCCGGCTGGCCGCCCGGTGCGCCCGGACGGCCGGCTGGCCGGGCCGGCCGCGCCTGGCCGCCGTGCGCTCACGCCAATTCCGGGACAAACGCGGGCCATTGCCTGAAAGGATGACCGGCGTGTCGAATACGCGGCGAGCCCGGCCGGGCCAGAAGGCCGGCCATCTCAGGGTCGTTCCCGGTGGCCAGGCCGGCGCGGCGGAGCTGGCCGTGTTCCGCCAGCAGCTGGCCGGCGCCGGGGCGCCCGCCGATGTGCTGCAGGTGCTGGACAGCGCCAGCGATGTGGCTGAGGCCGTCCGGCTGCTGGCGGCGGAAGGGCTGCTGCCTGCGCCGGACGACTCCGTATCCGGCCTGCTGGAGGCCTGGCGGCCGGTGCTGCAGCCCGGCTGCGACCAGCTGTCCGCGGAGCTGCTGGGTACCGAGTTCCTCGGCATGATCCGCGAGGCGGCGCCCGCGGAGGTCATGCTGCCGGACCTGCTCCTGGAGCTGATCCCCCAGGTGCGGGAGCAGGGCGGGGAGGCGGCGCTGGCCATGCTGCGGGTGCTGGCCGTCGTCGGCCCGGCCGCGGTGCGGCCAGCCGCGGCCGATGCGGCCGCCGCCCTGGTCGCGGCGGGACTCACCGACCAGCCCTGGGTGCGCGGGCTGGGCCGCCCCCGCCCGGGCCGTTGCTTCGGCTATGCCGATGTTTTCGGCGCGCAGGAATCGATCGCGGTGACCTTCGCTTACCGGCGCAAGCCGCACGCGATGGTCGTGCTGATCGACCATGACCTCGGCGGCGGCATCAAGGACTGCTTCGTGGCCGACCGCCCGGACCAGATCCGGGCCCGGTACCGGCAGGCCGCCCGGGGCTCCGGCCTGGAATTCCGCGCATATTCGCCCGCCGAGGCCGGGCAGATCCTCGGCCGCGCGCTGCGCCTGGAGCCATGCCCGGCCGAGCCTGACCAGGTCCAGGACGTCGGCGATCACCTTGAGCTGCTACGTGCCCGGGTGGAGCTTCTCGCCGCCGCGCCGCCGGTCGCCTAACGATTGCCGGGAGGCAGGATCTCGACGTATCCGTCCGTTCCATGCACCCGGATCCGCTGCCCGTCTGGGATCAGCCGGGTGGCTTGCTGCACGCCCACCACGGCTGGCAAGCCGTACTCCCGCGCGATCACCGCGCCATGGGTCATCAGGCCCCCCACCTCCGTGACCAGGCCCGTGATCGCGACGAACAGCGGCGTCCAGCTGGGATCCGTGTAGGCCGTGACCAGGATGTCGCCCGCCTCGAGATCGGCCTCCGCCATGTCATGGATGACGCGGGCCCGCCCCTCGATGACCCCGGCGGAGACCGGCAGGCCGGCTAGCGCACCGGCCGGCACGTCATCGCGCCGGTAGGCCCCGGCGATAACCTCGCCATCCGACGTGAGCACCCGGGGCGGCGTGAGTGCCTGATACGACCTGAACGCGTCCTTGCGCTCGTGGATGAGCTGGTCGTCCAGGTGGTTCGTGCGCACGACGTTGCGGAGCTCGGCGAACGTGAGATAGAAGATATCTTCCTGGTCACCAAGCACGTGGGCCTGGACGAGGCGCCCGGCCTCTTGCAGCAGGGCCTGCTTGTACACGAAGTAGCGGCTGACCATGCCGTACTTCGGGTACTCCCGGTACCCGATGAAGGTCCGGACCCGGTCGATCATCCGCTTGGCCTCTTCGGACTTCCGCTCCCCGTCCGGCAGCGCCCGCAACCGCTCCAGCACCTCCTGTTCCTTCGCCCCGGCCTCCTGCCGCCCTTGCTCGAAGCGTCGCGGGCCGGCGCCCGGCTCGAAGTTCTTGATGTTGCCGAGGATCACCGGCGCGAGCGTGCCGGGGCGCTCGCTCCAGCGCGGCCGCGTGATGTCGATCTCGCCGACGCAGCGCATACCGTACTTTTCGAGCCACGCCTCGATGGCGTCTCGCGCTTCCCGCCCGCCCGGGAGCCTGGCCAGCTCGTCCAGGAAACCCTCATCCTCGACGTGCTGCAGGAACGCCACCACGTCCGGATGCGGGCGGATCACGTCCGCGACGTCCAGGAGCGCCAGCCCCATCTCCGACGTGACGTTATGGGGAACGGACTGCGTCAGCGTGTCAGCCGCGTTCTTCTCGCCCAGCCACGCCTGCAGCTGATCGTTGAGCCACCACGCGGCCTCCATCGCCGACATGAACACCTGATGGCTCTGCGGATCGAACAAGATCCGCCTCAGCTCCTGGATGTCCGCCTGGATGACGTCGAGCAGTGCCGCTCCGGACTTCGTCCGGATGTCGCGTTCCGAGGCGGCGATGGATGCCTGGCTGCGCGCGATCAGCTCGGTGACGATGGCCGGATCGGTCTCGACCGGGGCTGGCGTGCCGCCAAACAGTGGCCCGGGAGGACCCTCGCCCGGGAGCGGCCGGATGAAGCCGTCGCGCTCGAGGATGGTCTGCAGCGCGTCCCCGGTCAGCGGATCGGATCTCCCCAGCGCCTCCAGGACGCCAGCGCGGCTGGCCGGCGAGGCCAGCCTCTGGGTGACGTCGACGAACAGCCTCCCGCCGGCCTCGGCCATCGGCGCGGAGGTCGTCATCTGCCAGAACGACAGCCCGAGGGGCTTCATGGCGTCGGTCATCATCTGCTGATGACCGACGGAGACATAGACGTGGTTCTCCCGGTCGCCGGCCGCGGGGATGGGGAACAGCGTGGTGATCGGCCGGCTCTGGACGATCTGGAAGCCGTCGTCGACCAGGCACCATTCGATGTCCTGCGGACGGCCGAAGTGCGCCTCGATCCGCCGGCCGAGCCGCGCGAGCCGGACAACCTGCGCATCCGTCAGCGCCGGCTGCTCCTGCCGCTCCGGGTCGATCGGCTGTTCCTGCGTCCCGCCAGCCGGCCGGGCGCGGATGGCGAGCTGCTTGGCGGCGACCGCCTTGGCGACGACCTCGCCGTCGCGCACCTTGTAGACGTCCGGGTTCACCAGGCCGGAGACCAGGGCCTCGCCGAGGCCGAAGCTGGCCTCCACGGAGGCGACCTTCCGGTTGGAGGTGACGGGGTCGGCCGTGAACAGGATGCCGGCCGCATCCGGGAAGACCATCTGCTGCACGACCACGGCCATCTGGACCTTCCGGTGGTCGAAGCCGTTCCGCAGGCGGTAGGTCACGGCCCGCTCGGTGAACAGCGACGCCCAGCACCGGCTGACGTGCTGGCGGATCGCGGCCGGCCCCACCACGTTCAGGTACGTGTCCTGCTGGCCGGCGAAGGAGGCCGTCGGCAGGTCCTCGGCCGTCGCGCTGGATCGGACGGCGCAGGCAGCTTGCTCGCCGAGCCGGGCGAGCGCAGCGGCGATCGCCGCCGCGAGATCGCCCGGGATGGCGATCCCCTCGATGGCCCGGCGGATCTCCGCGCTGAGCGTGCGGATCGCCTCCCGGTCGCCGGGGTTCAGGCGCGACAGCCGATCGAGCCGCTCGTCGATGGACGGCGCTTCCGCCATGATCCGCCGGAAGGCGTCCGTCGTCACGCAGAAGCCAGCCGGCACGCGAACGCCTTCGATCCGCGAAAGCTCCCCCAGGTGCGCGCCCTTGCCGCCAACGATGGCGTTCTGCGTCTGGTCGATCTCCTGGAAACCCAGCACGTAGCTGCCCGTCTGTCCATCCGCATCACCATCGGGCGCGCTGCCGGGAAGCGGAGAGGGCTGGGCACCTGGCACTCCGGTCTCCTCGGACGACACGCCGCCCCCTCATCGAGGTCCGCTCACCTGCATCAGGGATACCAGAATCCGGCCGCGGCTCCGCCCGCTGAGCCTGGCTACCCAGCCAGCGGCAGGCCCTGTACAAGATCACGACGGACGCGCCACTGACGAGCAAACGTCGAGCAGCCAGGAGCCGGAATCGGGCCCGGCCGAGCCCTGACGCTTGGAGAGAACCCCAGGTCAGGACGGGTGCGCCGCCAGGGACTTGAACCCCGAACCCGCGGATTAAGAGTCCGCTGCTCTGCCAATTGAGCTAGCGGCGCATATGACGCTGTGATGGTAGCAGGCTCACCGGGAGGGCGCGAAACGCTCCCGGCCGGGCAGAACGGTCGCCGGGACGCTAGTCGCCGAGGTAGCGGCCGACGAAGCCCGCCGCTCTTGACCGCCGCCCGGTCCTCGACTCCTGCCGGTCTGCCCAGCTCATCACCTGCAGGCCCGCGTTGACCCCGAGCCAGCGCAGCGGCTCGGCCTCCCAACGCGGCGAGCGGTGCCCGACCCAGGGCAGCCTGGTGATGCCGGAATCCCGGCCGAGGATCAGGTCGGCAAGGGTCCGCCCGGCCAGGTTGGTCGTCGCGACCCCGTCCCCGACGTAGCCGCCCGCCCAGCCGACGCCGGTGCGGCGGTCCAGTCCGACCGACGCGCACCAGTCCCGCGGCACGCCGATCGGGCCTCCCCAGGCGTGCGTCACGGCCACGTCGGCCAGCACCGGGAAGAGCTCCGCTAGGGTGCGCCGCAGCGCGGCGAAGACGGCGGGGGCGCGGTCGAAACCGGGCCGGATCGCCGAGCCGAGGTGATACGGAGCGCCCCGCCCGCCAAACGCGAGCGCCCGTCGGCGGTCCGCTGCCCGTAGATGATCAGGTGCCGCAGGTCACTGAAGGTTGGCCTGGTCGCGAGGCCGATCTGCTCCCAGGCCGAGTCCGGGCAGCGGCGCGGTCGCGATCATCAGCGAGTAGACCGGCACCACCGTGCGCTGCTGCCGGGTAGCTGCGGGGTGTAGCCCTCGGTCGCGCGGATGACGTACCTGGCCCGCACCGTGCCCGCTGGCGTACCAGCTGTCCTGGCCGGATCTCCGTCACCGGAGTTTGCTCGTACACGGCGACGCCGCGGCGGCGTACCGCGTCGGCCAGGCCGCGTACCAGCCGGGCCGGATGGATCGCCGCGCAGTGCGGGGTGAAGATGCCGCCGAGCACGCCGGCGCGCGGCGAGGTCGCCCGCCTCGGCGGCGGTCAGCAGCCGCAGGTCATCGGAGCCGAATCCGAACCGCCGGCCTCGCGCTACCTCCGCCGGCGCCCGCTCCAGCTGCGCGGCGGACCGGGCGAGCTGCACGGTGCCGCCCTTGGCCCAGTGGCAGTCGATGCCCTCCGCGGCCGCCCGCGGCCGACCTCGTCGACGGTCTGCTGCATGGCCCGGTGCATCGCGATCGCCCGCGTCCGGCCCGCCATCCGCTCCAGCTTCGCCAGCGACGCGGGGAACAGGGCCGAGCACCAGCCGCCGTTGCGCCCAGACGCGCCGAATCCGGCGATCTCCGCTCGCAGATCGCGATCCGCAGCCCCGGGTCGGCCCGGGCCAGGTAGTAGGCCGTCCACAGCCCGGTGAAGCCCGCGCCGGCGATGGCGACGTCCACGTCCGCGTCACCTTTCAGCGGCTCCCGGGGTCGAGCGATCCCGCGGGATCTGGGTGCCGTGCCAGAACGAGAGCTTCCGGTAGTCGGCGCGCGGGGACATGCGGTCCATCGTGACAGCCCGCGGCCAGCAAGTCTCATCCGCCGGGGCTCGTTCGCCATCGCGTTGCCGGCCCGGGCCGCAGGCAGGCCGCCCGCAGCCGATCCGGCATCCGGTGGCATGCCCGACCACCCGATCGCCGCGGCGTCGCTGCCACCGCCCCGCCACTCGTCCGGCATATACAGCCTTTGCGTGGTATGCCTCGGCAACATCTGCCGGTCGCCAACGGCCGAGATCGTGCTGCGCCACGAGATCGCCAGGCGACCGGCCTGGCCGGCCGGGTCAGGTCGACAGCTCGGGCACCGGCGACTGGCACGTGGGCGAGCGGATCGATCCGGGGGCGCGGGCGGAACTTGCCGCGCTGGCTATGACGGGTCGGCGCACCGGGCGCGGCAGTTCGGCCAGATCCTGGTTCGGCGGCTTTGACCTGGTGGTCGCGATGGACCGGCAGAATCTGGGCGACCTGCGACGGATGGCGCCGGACCCGGCAACGGTCCGGAACGCATACGGCTGTTCCGGTCTTTCGATCCGGCATCCGCCCGCGCCGGGACGGGGCGCGGGCCGCTCTGGCCGCGCGACGGTGACGTGCCCGATCCGTACGGCCGCGGCCCGGGTGACTTCGCGCTGCCGTTTGACCTGATGCAGGCGGCGGCCCGCGGCCTGACTGCCCAACTCGCCGGCTACTCGGGGAAGGCCGGCAGCCGATGACCGGGCCCCGGCCGCACCGGACCGGGATCCGGCCAGGACTCACCGCGCGCTCGGGCGGCTCGCTCGCGCGGAGGTCCGCGAGGTTCGCCGGCTCGGCGGGCACGTCGCTCGGGCCATTACCGTGTCGTGCTGGCCGACGGGCGGCTGGCGTTCGTTAAGGTCGCCAGCACGGTCCGGCAGTTCCGGCCGCCTGGAACTTGGCGCCGTTTTCGAGGCCGAGGCATGCGGCCTGCGCTGGCTCGCCGAAGCGGCGGACGTGCCCGTCCCGGCGTGGTCGGCTGGGACGCGCCGGGCTGCCGTGTCCTGGGTGCCCGGTGGCGCACCGGACGCGTCCGCCGCCGAGCGCTTCGGCCGGGACCTCGCCCGCCTGCACCTGGCCGGCTCCGCGCGGTTCGGCACACCCTGGCCGGGTTTCATCGCCAGCCTGCCGCTCAGCGGGCCGGCCAGCCCGGTGCCGCCGGGCCCAGGTCAGCCGCCCGGCCCGCGCAGGAGCAGCAGGCCAACGACGAGCCGGACGCGGGGGCAGAGCCCTGGCCGCGGTGGTACGCCCGCCACCGGCTGCTGCCGTACAGCGGCGCGCCCGTGACGCGGGCGGCTCGGCCGCGCCGACGTTCGGCTGATTGAACCGGTGGCGGACGGGATCGGCGCTGGCCGGGCCGGCCAGCCGCCGGCCGTATGCACGGCGACTGCTGGTCCGGCAACGTGCTGTGGTCGGGCGGCCGGGGCTGGCTGATCGACCCGGCCGCGCACGGCGGCCACCGGGAGACCGACCTGGCCATGCTGGCGCTGTTCGGCGCGCCGTACCTGGACCGGATTCTGGCCGCGTACGACGAGACCGCCCCGCTCGCGGCCGGATGGCGGGCCGGGTGCCGTTGCACCAGCTGCATCCGCTGCTCGTGCACGTCTGCCTGTTCGGCGGCGGCTACCGGGACGCCACGCTGGCGGCCGCCCGATCCGCTCGCCGCCGGGTAGCCCGCGGCCAGCTGCTAGCTCTCCGTCGCCAGCTATTGCTGAACGCGTGGCTGCCGAAGAGCGAGCCGGGGGTGGCCAGCGTCCGGCGGCTGGCTGACTCGCCGACCAGGACGATCTTGCTGTGCTTCCAGTGGGACGACCTTGATCCCGCCCTTCTGGTGGCTCTTGTCGGTGACGTGCACGTTCACCAGGCTGATGATGCCGAAGTCGGCCAGGGGCAGGACGCTGGCCGAGGACGGGGCCTCGGTGATCACCTCGGCCGAGCGGTTCTTGCAGGAGGGCCCGCCGCACGACTTCCACAAGCTGAAACCCTGGCCGTTGCTGACGTCGGTAAGCGTGAAGTTGTACTTGTCGTGGTGAGCGCCCGGCCCGGTGTTGTAGTACACCGCCGCGGTAACCGCGTCACCGGGACTGATATCGACCGATGAGACCGCCTGGATCTGATTGGCCGGGTAGGTCTCCCACCAGGCCGAATAGACGGGGGTGTGGCCATTGCAGTTGGCCTCGATGCCGTCCTGCTGCACGGTGCTGGTGTCGAATCCGTTCAGCCCGACCCAGTGCACCGAGAAGGAGCTCGCCGTCACTGCGCAGTTGACCGACGGCACGGTGAAGGTGGCCTGCACGAACCGGAAGCTGCCGCCCGAATGCTCGGGCACCGCGGCGTACCCGGCCCAGTTATGGCTGCGCGAGATCCCGCCGATGGCGCTGTCCCCGGACACGGGGATATCCGGATGCGTGTGCACGGCCTGCGCGCGAGCGGCCGGGGCGGTAGCCGCACCGCCCGCGGGCGCCGAGGCGTAGATCATCAGCCCGGCCAGGCTGGCCACGGTAACGAGCGGCCGCAGGAAGCGCGCAGTCAGCATCGGTCAGTCCTTTCGTCCGGCCCGGACAAAGGTATCCGTCCCAGCGCGTTGATCGGGCGCTAATCTACGCGCCGGGACCCGGCTGCGCGTCCAGCCCGGGCTGCCCCTCCTGGCCAGGACCAGCCCGGGCGTCCTCGCCCGGGCCGGACTCGTCGTCATGAACGGGACCGAGCGCCTCCGGCGCCAGCGGGAGGGCAATGCGGAACGTGGCACCACCGCGCGGTGTCGGCTCGACCCGCACCGCGCCGCCATGCGCCGTGACCAGCGCGGCCACGATCGCCAGGCCGAGGCCGGTCCCGCCGCCTTTCCTTCGCCCTGGCCTGGTCCGCGCGGTAGAACCGCTCGAAGGCGCGGTCCGCCTGGTCGGGAGTGAGCCCGGGGCCGCGGTCGGCCACCTCCAGGATGACGGCGGGCGCCGCCGCCCGGCCGTCGGCCGGCCGCGGTCCGCCCGCCAGCGCCTCGTCCAGCGCGCCGGACCGGATCCGCACCTCAACCGGCGTGCCGTCCGGCGTGTGCAGCAGCGCGTT
>CAWBBE010000006.1:0-473633 GCA_963786975.1 uncultured Actinomycetes bacterium
CGGCTGGTGGGGCCGAGTTACCCGGCTTGGACGGCGGCGGCGAACTCGGCCATTGAGCGGAACTCGGCATCCGGGCTGACGTCGGCGGGGGGTGCTGGTGTCGCGCCCCAGCCGGGACGGTCGTGCCGCCGGGCCGTAGCAGTCGAAGCTCAGCGCTTGGAAGTCGGTGAATCTCACAGGCCGTTCTCCTCAATGAGGTCGAGAAAGAATCGTTCAGCGGCGTCAAGGTGTTCTTGCCACGCTTCCACGGCGGGGCGGATCTTGCCTGCACGCAACGCGTCGAGCAGGACCGTGTGTTCGGCGGCTATCTGGCTCGCGCCGCGGTAAGCGGGGCGGAGCTGGGCGATGAGCAGCCGCAGTTCAGCGCTGACGCTGTTGAAGGTGCGCAGCAGCCGCGGCGACGCTGACGCCGTCAGCACCGAACAGTGGAAGCACAGATGCCGAAACCAGCTGAGTCCGGCAGCCAGCCGACGTCACGAGCCGATCTCTATGAGTTCATCCTGGTTAGCTCATGCGGCCGTGGGCTAGCGAATGTCACCGGGCACGACCGCACCGTGTGCCCGCAGCGCCTGGTGGATTCCGGCGATCGCCAGCTGCTCAGGCTCGACACCGGAACCCGCCGACAGGGCCGCCATCACGCCGGCTGCCTGGCCCATGGCCATGCACGACGCCTGCACGCGGTAGGCCGAGCTGGCTTCCTGGTCGCCTGCGATACAGCGGCCGGCGGCCAGCAGCCAGCTGCTGCCGAGCGGCAGCATCGCCCCCCGGGGAATGGTCGGGAACGTGCCCTCGGCCAGCAGCCGCAGATCAACTCCGTCACCGCCCGGGCGGTGAATGTCGATCGGGTAGAAGCTGTAACAGACCGCGTCGTCCCAGCTGCGCCCGCTGGCGTAATCGCGGCCGGTGATCCGCTTCTTGCCGCGGATTGTGCGGCTTTCGCGTATGCCGCACTCTGCCGCGGTGGATTCGATGGTCAGCTTCTGCAAGCCGGGCTGGCTGCGCAGGAAGCGGTAGATCCGCATCAGCGCCCTGCGTGCGGCGACCTCTGCCGCGGTGCGGCCTGCGCTCGTGCTCCCGTCGATCCCGGTGACATGCATGGAATTCTCGCCGCGCTGGAGCAGGAAGGTGCGCACCCGGTCGGCGTGCTCGGCGAGATCGGTCGGCAGCAGCAAGCCGGTGATCACCGCGTCTTCGTAGGCACGATCGAGCAGCCGGTAGTCCAGGGTGGCAGGCTCGTACCCGCCGAGCGTGACATTGAGCGTCCCTGGCTGAAGCTCCGCATTCCGTTCCGCTTCGTATCCGGCCAGCGTCACGGCGTTGGCGTCGCCGGTGCAGTCCACCAGTACCCGGGCGCGCTCCTCGCGCAGTCCTTCCTTGCCGCACAGCGTCAGGTGCCATTCGCTGTCCCCCCTGCGCGCCGCGGCAAGCATGGTGTGCAGCGAAAGGGCAACACCCGAGCCGAGGACGGCGTCGTCCAGGAGCGCGGCGTAAATAGCGGGGTTGACCCGCACCTGAAGCAGATTGACGGCACGGTCATACCTGGCGAAGTCGGGCAGCTGGTCACCTGCGAGCTGCACCGCCTGGCTCACCAGTTGCCAGCCGATACCGGCGATCACCTGCCTGCCCCACGCGTGAAAGAGGCCGGGAACGTTGATGCCGGCACTCGTGGTGGCCCCGCCGAGGACGCCGTTCTTCTCCACCAGCAACGTCCGCGCGCCCAGCTTCGCCGCCTGAATGGCCGCGACCGACCCGGCCGGGCCGCCCCCGATGACCGCAACGTCGTAGCTCAACCTCGCTCCCTGCCCATCATCCCTAGCTCCACCTGGTCCTTGACGGATCGGCTCCATTTGATGTGCGACGGTCTCCAGTTCTGGCTAGCTGGCGCTGGCATCTACCAGGATGCCGCACGGCTGTTCAAGATGGTGCACGCTGGCGCTGCTGGTGCGGATCGTACGGACGCCCGGCTGACAGCCTCGCCCGGATCGGCGGGCACCCGCGCTGCGGCGGCCAGGTTGTCTTGCCCGACATGTCTTGTGGCCCGGCTTATCCCCTCGTGTTCAATATCTCGTCACCTGGAGCCCGTAGAAAGGATGCTGACCCCACCCGGGCGGTCAGCATGCTCTCAGGCGACAGAGGGGGACAGGCGATGCCGGTGCACGCTGATCCGAGCGGACCGGGGCCCGCTGCCCGGCGTGCTGCCGTCACGGCCGGGCGGGCGGGGCAGGCGGTAGCTGGCCTGCCCGTGGCAGCGCCTGCGGGCAATTGCCTGCAGACGGTGGACCTGACGCTGAGCTTCGGGCCGAAGGCAATCCTGGCCGGCGTGTCGGCGGATCTGCGGCCGGGCGCGGTGACCGCGCTGATCGGGCCGACCGGCTCCGGCAAGACCACGCTGCTGCGCACGCTGAACCGGATGAACGACAAGGTGACCGGATACCGGCATGACGGTGACGTGCTGCTGGGCGGGCGCAGTATCTGGGACCCGGCCGTCGAGCTGATGGCGCTGCGCCGCCAGGTCGGCATGCTGTTCCAGCGGCCGAACCCGTTCCCCATGTCGATCCTGGACAACGTGGTCGCCGGCCCGCGGGCGCACAAGCTGGCCGGCCTGCGCGAACTGAAGGAGATCGCCCGGCACCGGCTCACCCAGGTCGGGCTGTGGGACGCGGTCGCCACCCGGCTCAATGATTCGCCGTTCCGGCTGTCCGGCGGCCAGCAGCAGCTGCTCTGCCTGGCCCGCGCGCTGGCGATCAGCCCCGAGGTGTTATTGCTGGACGAGCCCACCTCGTCACTGGACCCGGTCGCCACCGAGTCGATCGAGGCACTGATCCGGACCCTGATCCCGGCGCTGACCATCGTCATCGTGACCCACAACCTGGCCCAGGCCCGCCGGGTCTCCGACCGGACCATGTTCCTGTACCAGGGGCACCTGGTCGAGCACGGCGACACCGCACAGGTATTCGAGCACCCGGCCCGGGACGAAACCGCCCACTACGTCGAAGGCCGCTACGGCTGAGACCGATCCGGCGCACCCATTCCGGCCGGGTTCCCGGCACGCCAACGGGCCGGGCCGCGCGCCTGGCTGCGCATGGAGCGTGTCTTGCGCATGTGACGGCTGAGCGCTTGCGGCATCCCGGCCAGCACGCGTGATCCGCGTCACCGCAGGTGACAAGGCCCATACAAGGCCTTTTAACGGCGGTTACCGATAAGTCTCGCCGCCGAAACCCGCAGGTAACAGAAGGGGAATTAACTAATTCTCGGAATGGGAAGCACATGCGGCGGCCGGCCTGACCGGGCGCTAAACCACAGCCGGAAATAAGGGAATGCGACGATGAGCGAGCAGATTCTGGCGTCCGGCGCCGACCACGGCTACGCGGCAGCGCTGGACTGGATCAGGCAGGCTGCCGGTAGCGGGACGAAACTCGCACTGCGCAGGGACGAGGAGCCGGCTGAAGAGGAACTGGTCAGCGCGCTGCTGCCGATAATCCCCAGCGAGCACGCGACCGCGATCGTGGCGCAGCAGATCAGGGAGAAGCTGACCACCCCCCGGCGCGGCCCAGCCAACGGGACTGCGGCCGCTGCTCCCGGCACTCTTCAGTACGCCGACCCCTACTCGGCGCGCTGCCCCGACTGCGACAACCCGGCCGGCCCGGCGGCAGAGGCGCGCAGGCTGCTGGGGCGCTGGGCCGAGTGAGCGGCACCAGCGCCCGTGCACCCGCCAGGCGCGCGCTGGCCTCCTCCGGTCGCGCTGGCCTCGCCGGCGCCCGGCCGCAGCGGCTCGCGCCAGGACCGCGCGCGCAGCACCGGTGCATGCGCCGGGCCGGCGCTGGCGTTGTCACCGCTTCACCTGGGCGGAAGCAATTCGCGATGCTGGTAGAACGACCGATCTACCGGTACCGTTACACGGTAGCTACCTCGCTGAGAGAGGCAATAGCCGTGCGCGCGAAGACGTCGGTGGCAGCGGGATGGTCACGCCGCCAGGACGCCGGGTGCCCGGCGGCGGGCCATCCGCCCGCCGGCTCGCCCGCCCGGGAGCGGATCCTGGCCAGTGCCGACCGGCTCTTCTACGGCCAGGGCATCCGCGCGGTAGCGGTCCATCAGCTCATCGCGGATGCGCAGGTGACGCTGACCACCTTCTACCGCCATTTTCCGTCCAAGGATCAGCTGCTCGCCGCCTACCTGACGGCCCGCGGCCAGCGCGCTCGCGAGCAGCTGGACCGCATCCGCCGCGAATCGCCCGGCGATCCGCGCGCGATCCTGCAGGGGATCGCGGTGGCCCAGATCGAGGACGGCCGCGCCCCGGGGTTCCGCGGCTGCGAGTTCATCAACGCCGCGGCGGAGTTCGGCGAGCTCGGGCATGCGGCCCGCGAGCTGGCGCGCGAGCAGCGAGCCTGGATCCGGCAGACCATGGCCGATCTGCTGCGCGATCATGGGCATCCTCGCCCGTCCGTTACGGCCGAGCAGCTGCAGATGCTGCGAACCGGCCTGACGTTCGCGCAAGGGATCGACGGATCGCCGGCCGCCGAGGATGCGTTCCTGGCAGCGTGGGACCGGCTTATCGACATCCGACGGTAATCACCGCCCCCGGCGCCCCGGGTCAATCAGTGGTTAAGATATGTCCGGTTCTGGCCGGATAAATGTTAACCGCTCGTCTTGCGGGGGTCACAGCACAGCTGCGCGGGCAGCGATCGCCGAGCCCCGGGCGCCCGCCATGTCCAGGTCCGGGACCAGCGCGATGGATGCCACGCGGGCTTGCTCTTCGCGCAGCATGGTGTGCTCGCGAACCCTGGCCAGGAACCATTCACGGAAATGCGGGGCCGCATCGATTACGCCGCCGCCGAGAAAGTAGACATCCGGGTCGGTGAAGTTAGCCGCGATCGTGAACAGCCTGCCGACGGCCATCGCCTGCTGCCCGAAGATCTTCAGCGCCATCTCGTCGCCGGCCTCCCCGTAACCGCGGACGAGCTTCGCCGCCTGGCCGGCCGGCCCGGCACTGGCTAGCTGATGGCCGGGGAACCTGGTCAGCCAGTAGGGCAGCAGGTTCTGCTCGATCCCGGTCAGCGAGGCAACGCTCTCGGCGTCGGCGGGCAGGCCGCAGTTGCAGGCCGGAACCGGCTGGCCGGCCGCTAGCAGCCCTTCCATCGGAATCCGGATGTGCCCGAGTTCACCGGCCATCCCGGCGGCTCCGCGCACCACCTGCCCGCCCTCGATCACGCCGCCGCCGAGGCCAGTGCCCACGATGACGGACACGGAGGAGTGCCGGGCCGCCGTATCGGGCCCGAAATGCACATGATGAGCATAGAGCGCCGCTGCGTTCGCGTCGTTGTTGTACAGGACGGGAAGCCCGAGGCGGGTTTCCAGGGCCAGGCGGACGTCGAAGCCGCGCCAATGCGGGTTCGCGAAGTTCGTGGCGCCCCTGGCCGAGATGACACCGTCCGCGCTGACCGGGCCCGGCGTGTCCAGCCCGACGGCACGCACCGCCGCGCGACGGGCTCCAGTGAGTTCCAGGACCTGATCGAATGAGTGCGCCAGTGCCTCGATGGCCTTGTCCGGGCCGTCCCTGACGTGGCTGGGAGACTCGGCCATCCGGTCGACGAGAAACCGGCCCGCCGAGTCAAGCACGGTGGCGTTGTTCGTCGTGCCGCCATTGTCGAGGCCAACCACGACCCAATGGCCAGGATCCCGCATAGCCCGACCGTACCCCCTGGCATATGTCATGGCGCTCCGTGGATCCACGGCACTGCCGCCGGCCGGTACCCGGGTGGTGCGATGTGAACACGAACCCATCAGGGGCGGAGATATCCAGGAAGGCAATGCTATGAGTCAACACCGAACCGGGAGGACTTCCCTGCCGGTCGTGTCCTTCGAGGAGGTGAGCAAGGTATACGGGCCGGTGCGGGCGGTGACCGGCATGTCCATGGCACTGCGCGGGCGAGACCGTGGCGTTCCTCGGCCCGAACGGGGCGGGCAAGTCGACGTCGCTGGAGATGCTGCTGGCGCTGCGCAGGCCGACATCCGGCCGGGTCCGGGTGCTGGCCGCGCTGGATAACCGCGTGTTGCCGGCCGTGCCGAGGGATAGCCCGGCCGGCCGGGCAGGCTGGATGGCGGATCCGGCCGCCGCGGAAAGCGGTCCCGGCCCGCCGCCGGTCATGCCACGGCCGGCCGGGCCGCTTCCCGGCCGCCCCCGCCGGCGAGGGGTCAGCGGGACAACCGCGCACGCATCGTCGTGCCGACGGTCACGGTCGTCGCATGCAGGCCGGCCAGGCCGACCCGAGCCGGCCGGGCCTGAACCAGCCCGGCCACCCGGACGATCTCGGCGCCCGGCCTGGGCACCAGTACCGTCCAGCCGCTGGCCGGGGCGCCCGCGACGCCGCCGACATACGGTGCACGCGGCCGGCCGTGCCCGGCAGGTTCCGGCTTCGTTGCGCCGGATTCCGGTCCTGTTCCGCGCACCTGCGCTGGCCGGGCTGACCGTCCTAACCGGCCCGGCCGGGCCGCCTGCCCCGGCAGAGCCGGCCGGGCCGGCTGTCCTGACCGGGGCGGCCGGGGCGGCTGGGCCGACCGGGACGGCTGGGCTGCTGGCATACTGACAGTGTAGGAAGATAAAGTAAGCTATGTCAATGTAGTGAAAGCAAATATGAGTATCTACAGTCATTAGGAAGAAGTTCAGCGTGACCTCTGTCATTTTCGGCGTGAACCTACCACTTCATACGCAACTGATGCCTAGCTTCTTCGTATCCCTTCCGCCAGGATGTGGAACATGGCAAGTGACGACTGGAAACGGCTCGGCGACTATGTGGTGGCCAGGCGCATAGCGCTGGGGATGCGGGACCGCCGCGCGCTTGCGGCCGCGACCGGCGTCACTGACCGTACGCTCGGAAAGCTGGAGAACGGCAGCCGCGTGTCCGCCAGCACCCTGGGGGCGATCGAGAACCACCTGGGCTGGAGCCCGGGGTCATGCCGCAAGGTGCTGGCTGGCGGCGAGCCTGTGCTGGCGGCCGCAGTCGCGAGCCGGCCCCGGTTCGATGACCCGACGCTGCAGCACATCGCCGAGACCCCGGGGCTGCCCCCGGAGGTGGTGCGCGGGCTGATCGCCCTGGCCCGCAACTGGCGTGATCAGGAAGGCGACCGCCGCGAGCCACCTAGCCTCACCGGCTAAGAACATCGGCCGCCGGGCTCCGCCCGGCCTGCCTGGGCCAGGCCGGCCCGCCGGGACGCCGGCCGGCCCGCCTGGGCCAGGCCGGCCCGCCAGTGCCTGCTAGCCGGTCAGGGATAGCGAAACGGACGGCACGCAGGTCCTGACGACCAGGACGGTGACACACCGGCCCGGGTTGCCCCCCGACGGCGAGGGGGAAGGCGACGGCGACGGGGAAGACGACGGCGACGGGGAAGGCGACGGCTGCGGAGGCAGCGACCGCGCGGGCGATGGTGCCGGGGACGGGCGCCCGGACGGGCCCGGCGTGCTGGCCGGTTCCGGCCTGGCCGGCGTCCCGCCCGGTGCCGACTGAGCTGCCGCCGGCCGTACCCGGGCCCGGTGACGGGCAGGCACGCCGCGCGGCCGGTGTGGCTGTGCGGTGCCGGGCGCCGGCGTCCGGCCCGGCCCGGCAGCGATCGGCTGATGCGGCGCGGGCGTGATGAAGATCGCCGCGGTGGTGCCGCCCGCCGCCAGTGCCGTCGCGGCGGCCGCCCAGGCGGCCGGCCGCCGGACCGGCCAGCACTGAGCCGTCCAGCGCCGCGCCGTCCAGCGCCGCGCCGTCCAGCACTGAGCCGTCCAGCACTGAGCCGTCCAGCACTGAGCCGTCCAGCGCCGCGCCGGCCGCCTCGGCGATCCGCTCGAACATGTCCACCCGCCGCCGCAGCTCAGCCTGGGCTTCCCTGGCTGCAGCCAGCTCGTTCTCCAGCCGCCGCAGGCGGCGTCTTGGATGCCACACGGCCTATGCAGACCCCCTCACGGGTGCTGCGCCCGGGTTAGCCCGGCTCGCGCTGGTCAGCTACGTTCGCGGATTCCGGGTAGCTTACGCTCTTTCGCCCGGGGGCCGCCCGCAGTCCGGCGCCCAGCCAGCAGGCGGCCTCAGCTGCCTGGCGGCCGGTCCGGCTGACCGGCCGGATGGCTGGCCGCGGCGCTGACCGTGTCCAGGATCTGCTGCCCGTACCTGGCCAGCTTGCTCTCGCCGACGCCGCTGACGGCGCCCAGCTCGGCCAGGCTGGCCGGCTCCTCGGCGGCGATCTGCCGGAGGGTCGCGTCGTGGAAGATCACGTAGGCGGGCACGCCCTGTTCCCTGGCAGTCGCGGCCCGCCAGGCCCGCAGTCGCTCGAACAATGCCGCCGCGGCTGCGGGCAGTTCGGCGGTTTCCGCGCTGGCGGCCTTCGCCGCCCGGGCGCGCCGCGCGGCGCGGGCGGCCGGCTCGGGCTCGCGGCGCAGCATGACCTGACGTTGCCCGGCCAGTACCGCACCGCTCGCCTCGGTCAGCGCCAGCGTGCCGTATTCACCCTCGACCGCCAGCAGGCCGCGGGCCAGCAGCTGCCGCACCACCCCGCGCCATTCGGCCTCACGCTGCTCCGCGCCGATGCCGAAAACCGTCAGCGAGGCGTGATCGTGCTCGATCACCTTGGCCGTCTTCCTGCCGAGCAGGATGTCGATTACCTGGCCGGCGCCGAACCTCTGGTGCCGTTCACGGCGCAGCCGGTAGACGGCTGACAGCAGCTTCTGCGCCGCGACCGTGCCGTCCCACGACTGGGGCGGCGACAGGCACGTGTCGCAGTTGCCGCACGGCGCGGCTTCCTCGCCGAAATAGCCAAGCAGCTGCGCCCGGCGGCAGTCGACGGTCTCGCAGAGGGCAAGCATGGCATCGAGGTGGCCGGCCAGCCGCCGCCGGTGCGCGCTGTCGCCCTCCGAGCCGTCGATCAGCCTGCGCTGCAGCACCACGTCCTGCAGACCGTAAGCCAGCCAGGCGGTGGCGGGCAGCCCGTCCCGGCCGGCCCGGCCGGTCTCCTGGTAGTAGCCCTCGACGGACTTGGGCAGGTCGAGGTGAGCCACGAAGCGCACATCGGGTTTGTCGATGCCCATGCCGAACGCGATCGTGGCCACCATGATCAGGTCGTCCTCGCGCAGGAAGCGAGCCTGGTGGGCGGTGCGGGTGCGCGCGTCGAGGCCAGCGTGGTAGGGCAGCGCGGTGAGCCCGTCCCGCGCCAGCAGCCCGGCGGTCTTGTCGACGGATGCCCTGGAGAGGCAGTAGACGATGCCCGCGTCGCCGGCGTGCTCGTTGCGTATCAGCTCCAGCAGCTGCCGGGCGGGATCTGCCTTGGCCTCGATGCGGTACTGGATGTTCGGCCGATCGAAGCTGGCCACGAAATGCCGGGCTCCGGCGAGGCCCAGCCGGGTGGCGATCTCGGCA
This sequence comes from uncultured Actinomycetes bacterium, assembly GCA_963786975.1. Taxonomy (GTDB): domain Bacteria; phylum Actinomycetota; class Actinomycetes; order Streptosporangiales; family Streptosporangiaceae; genus Palsa-506. The sequence goes on from CAWBBE010000006.1 coordinate 9,390, forward strand.
CGGGTCGCCCTGGTGGCCGTCGCGGTCAGGGCGATCCGGGGCACCGCCGGCCACCGCTCGTGCAGCTGCGAGAGCGCGAGATAGTCGGGCCGGAAATCGTGTCCCCACTGGGACACGCAATGTGCCTCGTCGATGGCGAAGAGGGAGATCGTGCCGCGGTCCAGCAGCCGTAGCGCCGACTCGGCCCGCAGCCGCTCCGGTGCCAGGTACAGCAGGTCCAGCTGGCCGGCCAGGAAGGCGGACTCGACCAGGCGGCGCTCGCCGGGGTCCTGGGTGGAGTTAAGGAACCCGGCCCGCAGCCCGACCGCGGTCAGCGCGTCCACCTGGTCTTTCATGAGCGCGATGAGAGGCGAGATGACCACGCCGGTACCCGGCCGGATCAGCGCCGGAACCTGGTAGCAGAGCGACTTGCCGCCGCCGGTAGGCATCAGCACGAGCGCGTCGCCGCCCGCGATGACGTGCTCGATGACCTCTTGCTGCGCGCCGCGGAAGGAGTCGTACCCGAACACCCGGCGCAGCACGGCGAGTGCGCCGGCCAGGTCCTGGCTGGTTCCGGCGGAAGCAGCCGGGGCAGGACTCCCGGCCGCAGGCATGGCCCGGCTCTCTGAACGTGACACCGGGTGATTCTACGGGCGATCCGGGCGCCCGGCGGCGCGGCCGCGCTGCAGTTCCGCCACCATGACCGTATCGCGTGGTCAGCCGGGCCAGCGGCCGGCGAACAGATTGCCGGCTGGTCCCGGCTCCCGCCGCCGGCCCGGTCCGCGGCCGGCCCGGCGGCCGGCTCCGGACCCAGCTCCGGGTCGAAGCCCGCGCCGGCCAGCAGCCGGAACCAGGCCGGGCGGCTGAACGCCCCCAGCCGGTGCGTCTCGCGGATCACCTGCGCCGTGCCGTCCGCGGCCCGCAGCACGAACTCGTATTCGGCCTGGATCCAGGAATCGGCCGGATCCGGATCCCACGCCCGCTCGCGGAAGCTGGCATGCCGGCCGGCCGCGTCACCGCTGCCGCCGCCGCCGCTGGCAGCCTGAAATGTCTCCGCGACGTGGTCAGGAACGAAGACGGCGATGCCGCCGGGACGGCAGTGCGCGAAGGCCGTCTCGATGACCTGGCTGAGCTCGGCTTCGGTGGTCATGTAGTCCACGGCGTCATGGACCAGGACCGCGTCGAAAGCCCGGCCGAGCCGGACGGTCCGCATGTCACCCTGATGATGCGCGCACTCGGGGTTGAGCTGGCGCGACACCGCCAGCATCGCCGCCGACCGGTCGACCAGCGTGAGCGCCAGCTTGTCCTTCAGGTGCACGGCGACATGACCGCCGCCGCTGCCCAGGTCCAGCACCTCCCGCACCGGAACCTGCGCCGCCGCGAGCGCGGCCGCCACCCGGGCGGCATCCTCCGCGTACTCTCCGGGCGCGGAGATCAGCGGCCACCACCCGGCCAGCTCCTGATACAGGCGGTACTCGCCCGGCGTGCCGGTCACGCCGACTATCCTCGCCCACCCCGGCGCCGCAATCGACTGCGGCCATCCTGGAGCTCATCGAGCAGCCGAAACGGAACGCTGATGGCAGCTGCCGGCGGCCAGCTGGCTCGCAGCGAGAGCCCGTCCCGCCGCCTTAGCCGGGCCAGCCCGTCGGTATCAGCGGCTAAGGCACGCCCGGCGCAGGGATAGGGAGTCTGCCCGATGTGGCGGCCAGGGTCTTACCGCGATTCTCGATAGCACGGGCAGCAGCAGGTGCGGCCCGCGCCAAGGAGGAACGATGCACCCCGATATCCTGCAGAGCCTGGCTGCCGAGCGGGCCAGGGACATGCGCAAGCGCTCAGCCACGGCGGGATTCGGCCGCCTCGCCCGGCGCGGCCGGCGCGCGGCGGCAGCCGCGCCGCAGCCGCCGCAGGCCGGCGTCCAGCCGGCGCTGGAGATGCTGCCCGAGCCGGAGCCCGCTGCGGCGAGCGGGAAGTGCTGAGCCCGGTAATGCACGACCAGCGCGCTGGCCGTAGCTCGTCCTGGGCCGCCCAGCGGCCCCGGACGACGGCCAGCGCGACCCTGCGGCAGCAGCTGGCGGTCGCCGCGGAACTGCCCTGCCGGTCCGCTCCGGAATTGTTCTTCGCCGAGAAGCCGGAGGACGTCGAGCGGGCCAGGGCACTTTGCGGCGGCTGCCCGCTGCGAGCCGCCTGCCTGGACGGCGCGCTGCAGCGCGGTGAGCCGTTCGGCGTCTGGGGCGGCGAGCTGCTGCTGCGCGGCGTGGTCATCCCGTATAAGCGCCCGCGCGGGCGGCCGCGGCGAGCCGGCCTGGCCGCCTGACGGCGCGCCCACGCAGATGTGGCCGCCGCAGCGCACCCGGGGAGGCCAGCAGCCGGTGCTGGCGCGCTGCGGAACTCAGCAGGCCGGCCGCGGCCTGCCCGGCCCGCTGCAGGCCTACCGCCCGGCGCTGGGATGCAGCAAAGGCCGGTAGCCGGCCGCGATCGCCGCGACGGCGGCGGGCGGGGTCAGCACCTGTACCGGCACGTCCGGCCGCAGCGGCACCGCGGGCCGGTAGCCCGCGAACGACCACGGAAGCAGCCGCCCGCCGGCCAGCAGCCCGGGCTCGCCCCGGTACCGGACCATCGTGCCGGACGGCAGCGAGCCGGCCAGCGCCGGGCGGGTCAGCTGGCGCCGCGATCGCCGGTCGACCCGCTCGGCGTGCAGCCGGGCGTCCATCTCCCCGGCCCGCGGCCGGACCGCCAGGCCGGCCGCGCGGCGCCACGCCTCGGCGAAGGAAAGGAACTGCGGGCGACGGCAGTATCCGCACGGCCGGTGCCCGGCCGCGAGCGCGGTCGCCTCGTCCAGGAAGAACAACGCCGTCCAGCGGCCGGGCGGCATCGGATCCCGCCGGATGCCCCGCCACTCCAGCACGCAGCAGATCCACAGCTTGGAGCGCCACCGGGGGACGCCAAGCTCCCGGCCCTGGCCATGCAGGCACCCGCGATTGCCCATCAGCAGGCCACGCGCCGGGTCAGAGACGATCTCCCCCGCGGGCGTGACCCGGTTCTGCAGTGGCGTCCGCCGCGGTTCGCTGGCCGGCTGTCCGGCGGGCAATGCGGGCACGGGCAGCAAGGCTACCCAGTCACAGCGTGTAGGAAGTTCCCTCGCTGCTGAACGCCGACCCGGCAGCGGAATCGGCCAGTGCGCGAGTACCCGCGGCGGCATGCCAGAGCGCGACCGCGGCCAGCACGGCCGCCACCGCGATCGCGATCGCCCTGGAGGGGAAGACCTCGGCGGTGAGGCGGCCGCCGAGCACGCCCGCGAATCCTAGCTCGGTCCCGATGCCGAACATGGTGACCGCCGCCGCCGGGATGACCGATCGCCGGTTTGCCGCGATCACCCTGGTCGTGGCCGGCATCTTCAGGCGCGCGTCCTCGCGCAGCCTCGCCCGGGCGCCAGGCGGCGCCGTCAGCTCGGTGTCCCGGAGCAGCTCGATGTCGGCGACACCGGCCACGGTCAGCGCGGCGCCGGCTTCGGCGATGATCGGCAGCTGCCCGGCCGCGGCGCCGCCCGCGACCACCGTGCCCCGGCGGACGCTGCCGGGGCTGGATGCGCCGGCCGCGGTGACCGTGAGGTCCTTGCTGACGGCGATGGCGCTCCCGGCCGCCACCGTGATCGCGGTGCCTGCCGCGGCCAGCGCGATCTGCTCGCCGCTGACGGTGATCGCGCTGCCGGTCGGAACCGAGACGCTGGCACCGGCGGGCAGGACGCGCTCGCGCTGGCCGTTGACTTCTCGTCCGGCACCGCCAGGAAACGTCATCTTCGCCCCGGCCGGCACTTTGATCGTGCAGCGGCCGGGACCGCGGCCGGCCCGCCGCAAGGTTATAGACGCGGCCCCGGGTATCGTCAAGTGAGCTCCCCGGAAAATCGCGTTGAATGCGCCGTAAACCAGCGGCGCGGACACGACTATCGTGCCGCAGGCGGCAATAAGCATGGCGTAGCTGCCGAGGTCCACACCGGGCAGGAATGACCTGATCGCGCCGACTGCGGTGAGAATCCCGGCGATGGCCGTCCCGATGGCTGCGATATTCGTTGCCCAGCCACCGGAAAAGGCCCAGGCAGCGGATGCCTTAAATGGCCGGAGCCAGAATCCGCCGGTGGCCGGGACTACCCTTTGCTCATGCAGCCGGAAGGCCCGGAACCCGATCAGCACCGCGAGCACCATGGCCATCGCCGCAGCATAGATGAGCAGTGTTAAAAGATACTGTGAGCTGGTGATAAGCCGGCGCAAGCCAGGCCGCATCGATGATATTTCGCACTTGATTCGCAGCTTTCCGGCGGGCCGGCTGATTGCCGGGGCATACCGCGGGATCGCGGCCACCTGGTATCTGGGCGCAGGATGACAGGCATGATCCCTGTCCACCAGGGCCGCGGCATGCCATACTCCCGGCGACTGCCGGGAGAGCGCAGGGCTATTCGCCGCTGCGGGCACCGCCGAGAGCTGCTTCGCAAGCGCGTGCTGGTGAGCACCAGAACTTATCCCCAGTAACACAACGGCAAAAATCGGTGCGATCGCCCGATACTTCCTCCTGCCCCCCGCTCGACCGCGGTCGCCCCACGCAGAAAAGAATCGCAAAGGTCACGGCAGGCGTCAAGATGGCATTTGGGCTGGCATGCCGGCGGCCGGCGGCATCAGCCGGGTAGATCCAGGTCGCACGGAGTCAGGAGATCTGGCCCGCAATGTTCCCGGCCGGCCGGGGCGGCCGCCACTGGCCGCCGGGCCGTCCGGCCACCCGGCCCGCCTGCCGCGCCGCGGAAGCCGGCTGGCCGCAAAAGCGTTAGCACGCCAGGGGCTTCCCGGCCATCCTTGTTTGCGTACCGCCGCCCCGTCATGGAGACTGCCGTCTTGACCACCTCGCTTGCCCAGGTGCGAGCCCGCCTGCCCGGCGTGATGCTGCGCGACCAGCGCCGGCTGAGCCGTCGCGCCGGGCAGGCCGCCGGGCTGCGCGACACCGCCGCGCGCGACCGGGCTACCGGCCAGGTCCTCGCCGAGCTGGCCGCCGCGGAAGCCAGGGTCGAGGCGCGCCGCCGCGCGCTGCCCGCCATCTACTACCCGCCGGAGCTGCCGGTCAGCCAGCTGAAGGACGAGATCGCCGAGGTCATCCGCGATAACCAGGTGGTGATCATCGCTGGCGAGACCGGCTCGGGCAAGACCACGCAGCTGCCGAAGGTATGCCTTGAGCTCGGCCGCGGCGTCACCGGCCAGATCGGCCACACCCAGCCCCGCCGGATCGCGGCCCGCACGGTCGCCGAGCGGATAGCCAGCGAGCTCGGCACCGAGCTCGGCACCACGGTCGGTTACAAGGTGCGCTTCACCGACGCGTCCGGCGACGACACCATGATCAAGCTGATGACCGACGGCATCCTGCTGGCCGAGATGCAGCACGACCGTCAGCTGCTGAACTACGACACCCTGATCATCGATGAGGCACACGAGCGCAGCCTGAACATCGACTTCATCCTTGGCTACCTGAAACGGATACTCCCCGGCCGGCCTGACCTGAAAGTGATCATCACCTCGGCCACGATCGACCCGGAGCGCTTCAGCAATCATTTTGCCGTAGGCGAATCAAGCAAGCGAGGCGAACCAGCAGCAGAGCGCCGTAGGCGAATCAGGCCAGCAGAGCGCCGTAGGCGAATCAGGCCAGCAGGGCGCCGTAGGTGAATCAGGCCAGCAGGGCGCCGGAGGCGAATCAGGCCAGCCGTACGGTGACGCGCCGGTGATCGAGGTGTCCGGGCGGACGTACCCGGTCGAGGTCCGCTACCGGCCGCTCACCGACCCCGGCGACCCCGTTTCCGAGTCAAGGGACCAGGTACAGGGCGTTTGTGATGCGGTAGCAGAGCTATCGGCAGCCGGTCCCGGGGACATCCTGGTGTTCCTCAGCGGGGAACGGGAGATCCGGGATACCGCAGATGCGCTGGCCGGGCGGGACGATCTCGACGTGCTGCCGCTGTACGCCCGGCTGTCAGCGGCCGAGCAGCACCGGGTTTTTGCGCCGCACCAGCGGCGGCGGGTGGTGCTGGCCACGAATGTCGCGGAGACCTCGCTGACCGTGCCCGGCATCAGGTACGTGGTCGACCCGGGTACCGCGCGGATCTCCCGGTACAGCCAGCGGACGAAGGTCCAGCGGCTGCCGATCGAGCGGATCTCCCGGGCGTCGGCGGACCAGCGGAAGGGCCGGTGCGGGCGCACCTCGGCGGGCATCTGCATCCGGCTCTACAGCGAGGAGGATTTCGGCTCGCGGCCGGAATTCACCGATCCCGGAGATCCTGCGCACGCACCTGGCATCGGTCATCCTGCAGATGGCCGCGCTCGACCTCGGCGAGGTGGCGGACTTCCCGTTCATCGACCCGCCGGATTCCAGGAATATCGCGGACGGCGTCCGGCTGCTGGAAGAACTCGGCGCCGTCTCGCCGGGCCGCGGCAGGCCACGGCTGACCGGCGCGGGCCGGAAACTTGCCCGGCTCCCGGTGGATCCGCGGCTCGGCCGGATGATCCTGGAGGCCGGCCGGAACGGATGCGCCCGCGAGGTGCTGATCATCACCGCGGCCCTGTCCATCAGCGACCCCAGGGAGCGGCCGGCCGACTCCCGTGAGGCGGCGGACGCCATGCATGCCCGGTTCGCCGAGCCGGGATCGGACTTTCTCGCGTTCCTCAGCCTGTGGGAGTACCTGCGCGACCGGCAGCGCGAGCTGTCCTCATCCGCGTTCCGCCGCCTCTGCCGCCGCGAGTACCTGCACTACCTGCGGGTCCGCGAGTGGCAGGACGTGTACGGCCAGCTCAGGCAGGCAGCGAAGGAGCTCGGCATCGGCACCGGGCGCGATCGCGGCGCCGCGGCGGCGGATCTGGCTGACCGGGTGCACATGTCGCTGCTGGCCGGGCTGCTGTCGCATATCGGCATGCAGGACACCGAGCGCGGTCCGGGCGGTCAGGGCGGGAAGCGGCGGCCGCTGACGGAGTTCGCCGGCCCGCGCGGCGCCCGGTTCGCGATCTTCCCTGACTCCGTGCTGGCGCGGAAGCCACCGCCCTGGGTGGTCGCTGCCGAGCTGGTCGAGACGTCCCGGCTGTGGGCTAGGGTCGCGGCGCGGATCGAGCCCGAGTGGGCGGAGCCGCTCGCCGCGCACCTGGTCCGGCGTACCTACAGCGAGCCGCACTGGGATGCGCAGCGCGGCGCGGCGATGGCGTCCGAGAAGGTCACGCTGTACGGGCTGCCGCTGGTGGCCGGGCGGCAGGTCAGCTACGGGCGGATCGACCCGGCGGCGGCCCGCGAGCTGTTCATCCGCGGCGCGCTGGTCGAGGGCGACTGGACCACCGCGCACCGGTTCTTCCGGCAGAACCGGCGGCTGCTCGACGAGGCCGCGGACCTGGAGCGCCGGGCCCGGCGGCGCGGCATCGTCGCCGACGACGATGACTTGTTCGAGTTCTACGACCGGCGGATACCAGCGGACGTGACATCCGCCCGGCATTTCGATGCCTGGTGGAAGAAGGCCCGGGCAGCCGACCCGGAACTGCTGACGTTCTGCCCCGCGGATCTCGTCGGCCCGGCCGCCGGGGAGATCCGGCCGGAGGACTATCCCGGCAGCTGGGGTGAGCTCCCGCTGTCGTACGAGTTCGCCCCCGGCGAGCCCGGCCGACGGGGTCACGGTGGACATCCCGCTGGCGACGCTCAACCAGGTGGACGGCGCGGAATTCAGCTGGCAGGTACCGGGGCTGCGCGAGGAGCTGGTCACCGAGCTGATCCGGTCGCTGCCCAAGCAGCTGCGCCGGGCCCTCGTGCCCGCCCCGGAGACGGCCCGCGCGGTGGCGCCGCGGCTGGACCCCGCGCGCGGCGACCTGCTGGACGTGCTGGCCGCCGAGCTCAGCCGCCTCGGCGGCGTGACGGTCAGCCGCCCGGCGTTCGACCTGTCCCGGCTGCCTGCGCACCTGGCGATCAGGTTCCGGGTGGTCGACGATGGCCGGGTGGTCGCGGCCGGCAAGGACCTGGCCGCGCTGCGCCGGGAGCTGCGGCCCAGGCTGGCATCGGCGCTCGCCGACGCGGCCGGCGGCATCACCCGCACCGGGCTCCGGGACTGGGACATCGGCTCGCTGCCCCGGGTGTTCGCCGACGGGCAGGTCCGGGCTTACCCGGCGCTGGCGGATGCCGGCGACTCGGTCGACGTGCGGCTGTTCGAGACCGAGGCCGAGGCCGCCGGGGCGATGCGGCTGGGTACCCGGCGGCTGCTGCTGCTGCAGGTGCCGGCCGGGGCGCGGGCCGTCGCCAGCCGGCTGCCGGCCAGCGCCAAGCTGGCGATGAGCCGGCACCCGTACCAGGACACCGGCGCGCTGCTCGCCGATTGCGCGGCCTGCGCGGCCGACCAGGTGATCGCGGACGCCGGCGGCCCCGCCTGGGACGCGGCCGGCTTCGCGCGCCTCGCCGCGGCGGCCCGGTCGGAGCTGGGCACGATCACGGCCGGGGTGGTCAGCGCCGTCGCGCGGGCCCTGGCGGCGGCGCACGAGGCCGAGGTGATGCTCGATCGCGCCGCCAGCCCGGCGCTGGCGGCGGCGGCCGCGGACATGCGGGCCCAGCTTGGCGCGCTGGTCTACCCGGGGTTCATCGCCGATACCGGCTCGCGGCGGCTGCCTGACCTGACCCGCTACCTGCGGGCCATCAGCCGGCGGCTGCAGAAGGCACCGCTGGATCCGGGCCGTGACGCCGGCCGGATGGCCGTCGTGCACCGGGTCGCCGATGCCTGCCAGCAGGTCATGGCTGACCTTCCGGCGGCCGGCCGGGGCAGCCCGGATGGCCGGGCCGTGCGCTGGATGATCGAGGAGCTGCGGGTCAGCCTGTTCGCCCAGGCCCTCGGCACGCCCGGGCCCGTTTCCGAGCAGCGGATCCTGGCCGCTCTGCACCGGCTGGCGGGCTGACCGGGCATTACCCGATCTGGGGCCGGACCGGGTCACCCGGGCTGACCAGGGCCGCCTGGCCGGCCGGGATCCGGGACGGCTGCCAGTAGCCGCGGGAAATCGTCCAGCGGATCACCTGCCGGGCGTGATTCCTGGTATACATCCAGCGCATCCGCGCGTAGTACCGCACCCCGTCGTGGGTCTCCACCCGGCTCAGCTGGATTCTGACCCGGAATCGCTGATACCGGCACTGGTAGACGGGCAGCGCGCAGCCGGGCTTTTGCAGGCGCAGGTCGCCGTCCGCCTGCGCGGCGGCCGCAGTCCAGCTCAGCCACCTCAGCGCGGTGGCGTACGGCGCGCCGCCCTCGCCGACGTAGATCACCGCGGGCCGCACCTGGCCGCGGTGCCAGCCGGCGACCTGCGCGTACACCACGGGCAGCGGGACGGGCGAGCCGGATGGCCCGGCCGGGCTAGCGGCCCCGGCCGGGACGGCGGGCCGGCCAGGCCGGCCGCGGCAACGGTGCCGGAGCGGCCGGCCAGCACGGCGATGACCACGGCGAGCGCGGCGAGCGCGGCGGCTGCCGTCAGCGCGAGCAGCACGCGCCGGTGCCCCCCGGCCAACGGGACGCGGCTCATGTTCTGTCCCTGCCCCGATCTGCCGGTGCGTACCCCCCCGTTCACCCTGGGTCGTAGCCGAGGTTGGGCCGCAGCCAGCGCTCGACCTCGGCCAGATCGCAGGCCCCGCCGGGCCGCGTAGTCCTCCGCCTGGTCCTTGCCGATCCGGCCGACGGTGAAGTACCGCGACGCCGGGTGGGCGAAGATCAGCCCGCTGACGCTGGCGGCCGGGGTCATCGCGAAGGACTCGGTCAGGCCCATGCCGAGCTGCCCGGCGTCGAGCAGGCCGAATAGCGCCTGCTTCTGGCTGTGGTCCGGGCTCGCCGGATAGCCGAGCGCGGGACGGATGCCGCGGAACCGTTCCGCGTGCAGGTCCTCGATCAGCGGGTCCGCGTCCGGCTCGAACCACGCCCGCCGCGCCTGCAGGTGAATGTGCTCGGCGAACGCCTCGGCCAGCCGGTCAGCCAGCGCCTTAACCATGATCGCCTTGTAGTCGTCCTGGCTGGCCTCGAAGCTGGCGGCGAGTTCCCCGGCGCCGTGGATGGCCACGGCGAACCCGCCCAGGTGGTCGCCGGCCGGAGCGACGTAGTCGGCCAGGCACCGGTTGGGCCGCCCTTCGGGCTTGGCTGTCTGCTGGCGCAGCATCGGGAAGCTGATGCCCTCCTGGCCGGCCGCGGCCGCGCCGCCCGGCCCGGCGTCCAGCCGGATGTCGTCGCCGTCCGAGCAGGGCGGGCCAGAAGCCGAAGGCGCCGCGGGCCTGCAGCGTGCCATCGGCGATGATCTGGCTCAGCAGCGCATTGGCCTCGTCGTAGAGCTCACGGGCCACCGGCTGGTCGAGGATCGCCGGGTACTTGCCCTTCAGCTGCCAGGCCAGGAACAGGAACTGCCAGTCGATCATCCCGCGCAGCTCAGCCAGGTCCGGGCGCACGACCCGGACGCCAGTGAAACCGGGTACCGGCAGGTCATCGAACGGGATCTGCTCCCGGTTGGCCCTGGCCCGCTCCAGGGTCAGCAGCGGGGCCTGCTGCCTGCTCGCGTGCTGCTCGCGGAGCCGCTGCTGCTCGGCCCGGTTGCCGACGGCCAGTTCCTCGGCCCGGCCCGGGTCCAGCAGGTCCGATACCACGCCGACGACCCGGGACGCGTCGAGCACGTGCACCGTCGTGCAATCGTAGGCGGGCGCGATCCGGACCGCGGTGTGCTGCCGGGAAGTGGTGGCGCCGCCGATCAGCAGCGGCAGCTTGAGCCCGCGCCGCTGCATCTCGGCGGCGACGTTCACCATCTCGTCCAGCGACGGCGTGATCAGCCCGGAAAGCCCGATGGCGTCGGCGCCCTCGGCGACCGCGGTGTCCAGGATGACCGCGGCCGGCGTCATCACGCCAAGGTCGATGACCTCGTAGTTGTTGCAGCCGAGCACCACGCCGACGATGTTCTTGCCGATGTCGTGCACGTCGCCCTTGACGGTCGCCAGCACGATCTTGCCCTGGCCGCGGTCGGCCTGGGCGCGGCCATCCAGCCGCGCCTGCTCCTTCTCGGCTTCCATGAACGGCTCCAGGTAGGCGACCGAGCGCTTCATCACCCGCGCGCTCTTGACTACCTGCGGCAGGAACATCTTCCCGGCGCCGAACAGGTCACCGACGATCTTCATGCCGTCCATCAGCGGGCCTTCGATCACGTCCAGCGGGCGCGCGGCCTGCTGCCTGGCCTCCTCGGTGTCGTCCTCGATGAAGTCGACGATGCCGTGCTGCAGCGCGTACGACAGCCGCTGCCGGACCGGCGCGTCCCGCCAGGCCAGGTCCACCGTGCGGCGGGTACCTGACCCGCTCACCGTCTCGGCGAACGCGACCAGCCGGTCGGTGGCGTCCGGCCGCCGGTCGAAGATAACGTCCTCGACGAGCTCCAGCAGGTCCGCCGGGATGTCCTGGTAGACCGCGAGCTGCCCGGCGTTCACGATCCCCATGTCCAGCCCGGCCGCCACGGCGTGGAACAGGAACGCGGAGTGCATCGCCTCGCGCACGACGTCGTTGCCGCGGAAGGAGAACGACAGGTTCGAGATGCCGCCGCTGGTGCGCGATCCCGGGCAGCGGTCCTTGATCAGCGGCAGCGCGTCGATGAACGCCTTTGCGTAGCCGTTGTGCTCGGCGATGCCGGTGGCGACCGCGAGCACGTTGGGGTCGAACACGATGTCCTCGGCGGCGAATCCGGCCCGCTGCGTGAGCAGGTCGTAGGCGCGGCCGCAGATCGACACCTTGCGCTCGACGGTGTCGGCCTGGCCTTGCTCGTCGAAGGCCATCACGACCACGCCCGCGCCGTAGTCCCGGATCCGCCGGGCCTGCGCAAGGAACGAGTCCTCGCCCTCCTTGAGGCTGATCGAGTTGACCACGCCCTTGCCCTGCACGCACTTGAGGCCGGCCTCCAGCACGGTCCACCGCGAGCTGTCGATCATGATCGGGATCCGGGCGACCTCCGGCTCGGTCGCGATCAGGTTCAGGAACGTGGTCATCTCCCGCTCGCTGTCGAGCAGGTCGGCGTCCATGTTGACGTCGAGCAGGTTGGCGCCGCCGCGCACCTGGTCCAGCGCCACGTTGACGGCGGCCTGGTGGTCACCGGCCTCGATCAGCCGCCGGAAGCGCGCCGATCCGGTGACGTTGGTGCGCTCCCCGATCATCACGAACCCGGTGTCGGCGCCGATCGCGAACGGCTCCAGGCCGCTGAACCGGGTCCGGTCCGGCTGGTCAGGCACTGGCCGCGGCGGCAGGCCGGACACCGCGTCGGCGAGCCGCGCGATGTGCGCCGGGGTCGTCCCGCAGCACCCGCCGACGATGTTCACCAGCCCTGATCCGGCGAACTCGCCGAGCATCCGCGCGGTCTGCTGCGGCGTCTCGTCGTAGCCGCCGAACGCGTTCGGCAGCCCGGCGTTCGGGTGGCAGGCGGTGTACACGCCGGCGAACCTGGACAGCTCGGCGACGTGCGGGCGCATCTCGTCCGCGCCCAGCGAGCAGTTCACTCCGACCACCAGCGGGCGGGCGTGCTCGATCGAGCTCCAGAACGCCTCGACGGTCTGCCCGGACAGGGTCCGCCCGCTCAGGTCGACGATCGTCACCGAGATCCACAGCGGCAGCTCCGGCGCGACTTCGCGGGCGGCGGCGATCGCGGCCTTCGCGTTCAGCGTGTCGAAGATCGTCTCGATCAGCAGCAGATCGACCCCGCCGTCGGCGAGCGCCCGGACCTGCTCCGCGTACGCGGCCCGGACCTCGTCGAACGACACCGCCCGGTAGGCGGGGTCCTCGACCCGCGGGGACAGCGACAGCGTGACGTTCAGCGGCCCGATCGAGCCGGCGACGAACCGCCCGCCCGCCTCGTCCGCGGCGCGCCGGGCCAGCTCGGCACCGCGCAGGTTCATCTCCCGCACCAGTGGCTGCAGCTGGTAGTCCGCCTGGCCGATGCTGGTCGCGGTGAACGTGTTGGTGGTGGTGATGTCCGCGCCCGCCGCCAGGTACTGCCGGTGCACGTCGAGGATCAGGTCCGGCCGGGTGAGGTTCAGCAGGTCCGGGTCCCCGGCCACGTCCCGCGGGTGATCTCTTAACAGCTTGCCTCGGTAGTCGGCCGGGGTCAGCGAGACGCCCTGCAGCATGGTGCCCCAGGCCCCGTCGTGCACGACGACCCGCTGGTCCATCAGCTGCCGCAGGGCGGTTGCGCGGCCGGCCGCGGGGTGGTGCCGGGATTTGGTCACTCTGGCCTCCATTTCTGCAAATGGAGGCGCCCTTGGCTACGCGGCCCAGGCCGAGCGTGGCGGGCAGAGCCCGTTGCAGCGCCTCTCGGCCTGGAGACCCAAGAATACCGGAAGACGGCGAACTGGCCAGCGGCGTGGCCCTCCCGGCCCCGGACGAATCGCCCATAATGGTACAAACCGAACACGCTTCTTAGCCACGGCGGCCCGCCGGATGCCGCCCGTTTCAGCCGGCCCGTCCCGGCGCTAGGCTCGGAAATCCTGGCCCGAAGCTGAAGGCGGTCGCCGATGTCGCTGGAGATCAAGCGGTTGCACCTGGCCAGCCTCACCGGCCCGGACGGCGGCGAGTGGCCGGTGCACGGCTTCGTGGTCACCCATCCGGGCGGCGCTGTGCTGGTCGACACCGGGGTGGGCGGACCCGATCAGCTGCTGACCGACTGGCGGGTGGTCAACCGGTCGGCCGCGGACGCGCTGGCCGGGCTGGGCATGACCCCGGCCGACATCGGGCTGGTGATCAACACCCACCTGCACTTCGACCACTGCGGCCAGAACGCGGTGTTCCGCCACGCCGCCTGCTACGTGCAGCGGGCCGAACTGGACCGCGCGAAGGTAGAGTCGCCGGACCTTTACGACTGGTTCGGCTTCATGAACGCGCGGTTCGAGTTGCTCGACGGCGACGCCGAGGTGCTGCCCGGGCTGAAGGTGATCACGACTCCCGGGCACACCGCGGGCCATCAGTCGGTTGTCGTCCAGTCCGCCGACGGCGAGTCCGACCTGCTGATCGGGGACGCCGCGTACACGCCGCGGCAGTACGCCGCGGCGGACGGCGGCAAGCTGCCACCCGGACAGGCCAGCGACCTGGCGGCCTGGCGCGGCTCGGTGCGGCGGATCCAGTCGATGCGCCCTGGCCGGGTGCACTTCTGCCACCACACCGACGTCATTCACTCCTGACCGGGCCGCTCGCACCGCCTCAGTCGCCGGCGAACGTGCCCTCCCCGCCGGCGTAGGCGTAGATCTGCTCGCCGCCGATCAGGGCCCGCTCGACCCGGCTCAGCACGTTCAGCGGGTCGCCCGACCAGATCGCCAGGTCGGCGTCCTTGCCCGGCTCGATCGAACCGAGCCGGCCATCGATGCCGGCGATGCGCGCCGGGTTGATGGTCAGCGCCTGCAGCGCGGTCTCCGGGTCCAGGCCCTCCTTGACCGACAGCGCGGCCTGGTGGGCGAGGAAGTTGATCGGCACGACCGGATGGTCGGTGGTGATCGCGATCGTGATGCCGGCCCGCGCCAGCCGGCCCGGGTTGGCGATCGACCGGTTCCGCAGCTCGACCTTGGAACGGCTGGTCAGCAGCGGCCCTATGATCACCGGGATGCCGTTGGCGGCGATGATGTCGGCGAGCAGGTGCGCCTCGGTGCCGTGGTCGATCACCAGCTGGTAGCCGAACTCGGCGGCGATCCGCATGGCGGTGGCGATGTCGTCGGCACGGTGGCAGTGCTGGCGCCAGGGAATCTCCCGCCGCAGCACCTTGCCGAGCGCCTCCAGCTTCAGATCCCGGTCGACCGGCTTGCGCTCGCCTTCCGGCTTGGCCAGCTCGGCGTCGATCTTCTGCAGGTAGTTGGCCGCGTCGACGAAGGCGCTGCGGATCACCGCGGCGGTGCCGAGCCGGGTGCTCGGCATCTTCTTGCGCTCCCCGTAGACCCGCTTGGGATTCTCGCCCAGCGCTGACTTCATCCCGGACGGCTCCCGCAGCACCATCTCGTCCACGGTCCGGCCCCAGCACTTCAGCGCCACGGTCTGCCCGCCGATCGGGTTACCGGAACCCGGGTTGACGTTGACCGCCAGCACGCCGCCGGAGATCGCGTCCCGGAACCCGAGGTCGGCAGGATTGATCGCGTCGAGGGCGCGCACCTGGGCGGTCACCGGCTCGGTCATCTCGTTGGTGTCCGAGCCGGCCCAGCCCTCGGCCTCCTCGTGCACGCCGACGTGCCCGTGCGCCTCGATGAACCCGGGCAGCACCCACCGGCCCGCCGCGTCGATCACCTCGGCGCCGTCCGGAACGGCCAGGCCGGCGCCGACGGCGGTGATCTTGCCGCCCGCGACGAGAACCGTCCCGCCGTCCACCGGCTCCCCGCTGATCGGCACTACCCGGCCTCCGACGATCGCCACTGACCTGCCAGCCATCCGGTCTCCTCCTCATCCGATGCGATCCGCACGCGGGCCGGCGCCCCGGCCCGGCGGCGCGGGATCGGCCGCCGCTGCCGGGCACCACAGTAACCGGGCGCCTGGCCTGCCCCGGGTACGGCAGCGGGCGGCCGCCGGTGATTGGATAAACGGCATGCCTGTCGATGGTGAATACGAGCCGAGCACCCAGGCCTGGGTCCGCGACCAGGTGGAGCTCTACGAGGGCTCAGGCGGGACCCAGGGCACCACGCTGCGCGACACCGGCCTGCCCGTGGTGATCATCACGAACCGCGGCGCGAAGACCGGCAAGGTGCGCAAGACGCCGCTGATGCGGGTCGAGCACGACGGCCGGTACGCGGCGGTGGCGTCGCAGGGCGGCGCGCCGGCCCACCCGGTCTGGTACTACAACTTCCGCGCCGACCCGCGGGTCCAGCTGCAGGACGGCCCGGACAAGCGGGACATGATCGCCCGCGAGCTCAGCGGCGACGAGCGCGCCCAGTGGTGGCAGCGCGCGGTTGCCGCGTTCCCGCCGTACGCCGACTACCAGCGCAAGACCGCCCGCCAGATCCCGGTCTTCGTGCTGGAACGCGCCAGCGCGGACTGACCCTCACGGCGGGCGGATGATGCCGGACGTCGTGATCCGCGCCGCGCTGGCGCCGAAGTCCTCGGCCGAGAGCCTGGCGATGAAGCCGACGGCGCGGCCGCCAGGCTCCGGCTGGCCTTCACCGGTGAGCTGGACGGGGTAGATGCGGGCGTGCTCGAACCGGCCGCCGGAGCTCAGCCGCACGTGCAGGATGACGCTCTCGTCCAGGTCGCCGGCCGTCGAGAAGTCGCCGTAGCTGGCGAAGTCGCCCAGGCTGTAGGCGATCAGATGGCGGCGGTAGAACTGCATGCCCCGCACGACGTGCGGCCCGCTGGCGAGCACCAGGCTGGCGCCGGAGTTGATGGCCATCCGGGCGAAGGCCTCGGCGTTGCCCCGGTCCTCGCCGAGGTAGCTCTCTTCCCGGCCGGTCACGTGGTCAGCGTCGGAGCCCTCCGCGCCGGCATGCATGTAGACGACGACCACGGCTGCCTTCCGGCCGGCCCGCCTGATCAGCGTCCGGGCCGCGGGCCGGTCCAGCAGGCCCGCGGTATAGCCGTAGGGCGCGAATGCCACGAACGCGACCCTGACGCCGTGCGCCCGCACGACGGTGATCTCGCCGGGCAGCCCGGTCTGCGCAAGGCCGGCCTGATGGATCGCCCGGACCGTCTGGGCCTGCCCGGCCGCGCCGAAGTCGAAGGAATGATTGTTGGCGTCGTTCAGGACCGTGAAGCCCGCGTACCTGATGTACCGCGCGTAGGCAGGCGGATCCCGGAAGGCGAAACAGTCCTTGTCCGGGCCGCTCCGCGGGCCGCATTTGCTGTCCGTCGCCGTCGTGAGCGTGCCCTCGAGATTGCCGAACACGATCTGGGCGCCCGAGTCAAGGGCAGGCCGGACCGCATCGAGATACGCCGCCGGGTCCGCGGGCAGGTCCGGCGTGTTCCCGAGCATCATGTCGCCGACCGCGGCAATGACCACCGAGGCGGCGGGCCGGGCGGCGCCGCGGCTGGTGCCTGCCCGGCCGTTTCGGCCGGCCGGGGCGGTGCCCTGGCGGCCCGGCCGCGGCGAATCGCCGCTGACCGCCGTGCCATTCCCGGCCGGGCCAGCGGCAGCCGAGCAGGATGCCAGGCCGGTCACGAGAGCCAGGCCGGCCAGCAGCCCGAGCCCGCTGATCACCAGGCGCGGCCGCATGCGGTTCAACCTATCGTCATGGCCGCCCCAAGAGCCGTTAATCCGGGCAGGCCGGAAGCGGCCGGGCCGGGGATCCGGGAAGGCCGTTCAGGCCTGCCCGGCGATCGCCGCGACGACGTTGTACGGCAGGTGCCGGTCATGCACGAGCAGCGCCCGGGCGATCCGCCGGATTTTCAGCCGCATCGGGATCAGCATCTGCTCGCTGCGGCGCCAGGCCCGGAACTCGTCGGGGTCCGGGAGGCCGCGCAGCGCCCGGCGGAAATGCCGGGCGTCCCCGCCGTCGCCCTGCCAGGCCGGCAGCCATGCGCGCAGGTCGGCGTCCCGCTCCAGCATGGTCCAGTTCATCAGCCGCTCCGCCACCTGGCCGCCCGCGTGAATGACGTAGTCGTGCCCGGTGCCTGGCCTGATGCCGTGCACCCGGCCGTCGCTGTCGCGGCCGTGGTGGATGCTGGCCGAGCTGAAGCTCGCGCCCACGGCCAGCGCGCCCGCGGCGTGACCGGCCTCGTGCCAGGCCGTCCGCACCACCGCCTGCCTGGCCGCCGCGAGACCCGGATAGCAGCCGCAGTCATAGCGCTGCCGGATCCACCTGGCGTGCGCGACCGACTGGTCGTCGTAGCGGACCCGGCGGGCCAGCTCGGCCTCGATGGCGTCCAGGACGCGCTGCTCGGCTGGCTTCACGCCGGGCCGTCAGCCGGCGAAGAGCGGGGCCTCGGCCCCGATCGTGGTGTTGTCGCCGTGCCCGGTATGCACCACGGTGTCCGCGGGCAGCGCCATCAGGATCTCGCCGATCGACCTGAGGATCGCCGGGTGGTCCGAGTAGGACCGGCCGGTGGCGCCCGGGCCGCCGCGGAACAGGGTGTCCCCGGTGAACACCACGGCGAGCGCGGGCGCGTACAGGCACACGCTGCCCGGCGAGTGCCCCGGCGTGTGCAGCACCCGCAGCGGCGTGGCGGCGATCTCGATGACCTCCTCGTGGCCGAGGTCGCCATCCGGGACCCGGTCCGGGTAGACCATCCGCCAGAGCATCTGGTCGTCCGGATGCAGCAGGACCGGCGCGCCGGACCGCCCGCTGACCTCGCCCGCGGCGTTGATGTGGTCGTTGTGCCCATGCGTCGAGACGATCGCGGCGAGCCTGCGGTCGCCAACGGCGGCCAGGATCACGTCCGCGTCATGCGCCGCGTCGATGACGATCACCTCGTGCTCGTCCCCGACCAGCCACACGTTGTTGTCAACGGCGAAGTCCTGGCCGTCCAGGGAGAACGTGCCCGCCGTCACGATCAGCTCAATGCGCGCCGCCATGGCAGCCAAGCCTAGCCCGCGCAGCAGGCCCGGCCGCGGCGGCTGGCTCCGGGGTTCCTGGCCGCTGGCAGGCCCGGTCGATAAGTGATATTTTTGTCACATGATTGGCGGAGCCGTGGCGGCACGGAAGGCGGCAGCGGAACCGGCACCCGGCCCGGCGCTGCCGGGCGGCGCAACATCAGCGGCCGGCGCGGTTTCGCGGGCCGGTGCAGCGCCAGATCTGTGGCGCGCGCTGGCCAGTCCGTGGCGGCGCCGGCTGCTGGACCTGCTTCGCGAGGCGCCGGCCACGACCGGCGCCCTGGCTGTCCGGATGCCGGAACTCAGCCGGTTCGCGGTCATGCAGCATCTTGGCGTCCTGACCGAGGCGGGAGTCGTGATCGCAGAGCGCCGCGGCCGGGACCGCATCAACCACCTCAACCCGGTTCCGCTGCGCGAATGGTACGAGCGCTGGGTTCAGCCGCTCGCGGATGCCGGTTCGGCCGACCTGCTCGCGCTCAGGCGGGCAGTCGAGACAGGAGATAACAGCATGCCTGATGCCATCGAGCCGATCCGGACGGTCCGGCTGGCGTTCGAGCTGCGCATCGCAGCGAGCGCCCAGCGGACCTTTGAGGTGATGACGCAGCAGTCGCAGGACTGGTTCCCGTACACCTACGGCGGCGACCGGGTGCGCCGCGTGGTGCTGGAGCCGAGGGTGGGCGGTCAGCACTACGAGGACTGGGGCGATGGCCGCGGTCATCTGTACGGCCAGGTCACGGCCTATGACCCGCCGGCCGGCTGGGCCACCCGCGGGCGGCTGGCCGCTGGCACGATCCTGGACGCCGAGTATGAGCTCACCGAGGAGGATGGCGGCGTCCTGGTCCGGGTGACGAAGGTGGCCATGGGGCCGTTCTCGCCGGAGGAGGCGGCCGGGATCGCCAGGTACGGCGACATCAGCGGGCTCGCTCCGGCGATCGAGAAGCTGGCCAGGGCCTGAGCCGATGGCCATCGAACTCCAGGAGTTCCAGCTGATCCTGCTGCGCCGGCCGGACGGCGCGCCGAGTTATGACGAGCAGGAGTCGGCGCGGATCCAGCGCGACCATGTCGCCTACTACCAGTCCATGCGGCAGGCCGGCGATGTCGTGACGAACGGGCCGGTGTTCGATCAGCCGGACGTTGCGCTGCGCGGCATCGCGATCTTCACCGTGGAATCAGCGGACCGGGCCCGCGAACTGGCGGATGCCGATCCCGCCGTCCGGGCGGGCAGGCTCACGGCTGAGGTGATGTCGTGGTGGTGCCCGCCCGGCACGATGATCCGCAGCGGGAAACCGGTGACGGCCGACGACTGACAAGCCCCGCCGGACGGCCGGGAACCGGCCGGCCTTACCTGCCGTGGGCCCGCGAGTACGGCGCGCAGCAGGCCAGCGTTACGGCCTGCGCCGCTAACGCCAGGCAATGAGCCTGTCGGCGTCAGCCGCGTGGCCGGTCAGCCTTCGGGACCACGTAGACGCCCTTGCCCGGGACTACCCGAGCCAAGCCCTCGCTGACGAGCACCTGCACTGCCTTGGCGGCAGTGCCGCGTGCTACCCCGTGCTCCTGCATGAGCGTCATGTAGGACGGCAGCGGGCGCCCGGCTGCTAGGTCGCCGGACTTGATGCGCCCGCGCAGGATTCCGGCGAGCTGCCGGTAGACCGGCGTCTCCCCCAGTGGATCAATCGTCACACTACTGACTGTAGGCACACACGGTCGCGCTGCGTGACCGGGGCAGAATGTGTGTGTCGTGACAAACATAGACGTCCATGTGTGCCATAACGTACGCTGGGTAAACGCCAAAATTCGGGCCACCAGCGCTGGTTAGCGCGACGGGCGGCCCTTGACCGGATGGAGCCCGGCCCATGCCAGCCCTCCCAGACCACGGCAGCGCGTACCACGGAAGCGCGCGCAGGCCAGTTCCGGTGCCGTCGCAGGCCGCCGCCCTCTTAGCGCTGGTGAAGCGCTTCAGCCCGGCGGGCTGGCAGCTCGAACAGCCTCACGGCGAGTTCTGGCTGGCCATCCGGCAGCGCGGTAGCGAACAGAGGATCATCGCCGCACAGACCGTGATCGCGCTCTACGGCACGCTACAGCGCATCGAAGCGGACGAGGCTGAGCAGGCCGGGCCGTGCGGCACGTACCCGGACGCGACGGCAGCGTATCTCGCCTGCCTTGACGCGATGGGTAAGTGACCAGCCTGGCGGAGATGGGTCCGCCGGTGCCTGGCACGCCCATGTCCTGGCTGCGTCGATGTGGGCTAGCTCGGCGGTGACGGCCCGGCTGGCTGCGCCGGTGCGCCGGGTGCTGAGGCGCTTCGGGCCCGCCTGCGCGGGGCCGCGCTGGTCCAGGTGACCATTGGTGACGTCCTGCCGCCATTTGCGGAAGCGTGCCGGGTCGGTGCCATGTCAGTGGCCCTCGAGCAGGGCGGCGTACCGGGCCAGGTAGAGCGGCCATCCCTGGTCGCCGTCGACGCCGTCGCTGACCGACCGCCAGCCGGGACCGTGCCGGTCGAGATGGCGGTGCTCTAGTTCGACCCGGGTGCGGTCGGGTCCCTCGGCCACGAACCGGACCTCGACCTCGCTGGTCAGCTCCGGGTCGGTCTCGACCTGCCATTGCGGGCTGATGTCCCAGCTGAATACCACGCGGGCTGGTGGCTCGTAGGCCAGGATCCGCGCCCATCGGCACTCGCTGCCATCGACGGCGCGGTCGTAGATGTGCCCGCCGACGCGGGGCTCGAAGACTGTCTCGGCGATCGCGGCCGCGAGCAGGTTGTGCTCCGGCGGCTTGAAGTCGCCGAACCTCTCGGTGAACGCCGTGAAGGCCTGCTCGGCCGGCACGCTGACCACCACCTGCTTGCGGACAACGGGGGCCTCGGTTCGGGTCATGGACTTTCCTCCGTCGCTTGTCCGGCAATATCGGTGTAGCTGGCCAGAGCCCGCTGCCAGAAGGTATCGAGCTGATCGCGCAACGCGGCCACTGCCGCCGGATTGAGCCGGTAGACACGCCTGGTGCCGGCCGCGCGTTCGCTGACCAGGCCGGCGTTCTTGAGGACCTTCAGGTGCTGGGAGACCGCCGACCGGCTGACCGGCAGCTCCGCGGCCAGTTGCCCCACCGCCTGCGGCCCCTCGGCCAGGCGGCCGACGATGGCGCGCCGGGTACCGTCCGCCAGCGCGCTCCAGCCGTCACCTGCTCGGTCAGGATCCACTAACGGTTAGAGTTGCCTAACGGAGCGGCTGATGTCAAGGCCCGCTTCGAAGGTCGTGATCATGGTGGCGCGGCTTCGGTGCTGCCGCGGGTTCGGGGCCGCGGCATGGTGTAGCGGCATGATCACCCGGATGTGCGCCGGTCAGCTGTCACGGTGACGTGACCGTCGGCCCGCCGCAGCCGTCCCGCCCGGATAAGGTCATCGACGAGCGTGCCGGTCCAGTACCACCGCCAGGAGAACCAGCGACGCAGCTCACGCTCGGGCGCCACGACGGCGGCGCGGACGCCGGCCACGATGAGGTTCCCGAGTGCGTGGCACGGATCCGTCTCCGTGCCGCCGGCGCCGGCATAGGCCTGGTCCCAGCGCGCCAGTTCGCTCGAACGAGAGTGCCCCTGGCCGGCGGTCATCTGCAGTGACCGGGAGACGACGGCGCCGCAGCGTTCCAGCGGGGACCGCAGCGCGTTCAGCTCCTGCCGTTTCAGCCGCAGCTCGGCGCGCAGGTCCTCGATGCTGGACGGTCCCGCGGCGGCCAGATGATCAAGCAGCCGGGCCCAGCCGGGATCGGCCGCGCGCATGCGCTTGATCTCGGCCCGGCAGATCGGGTCGAGCAGGCCGGCCACCTCGCCGGATGCCAGCAGGTTCTTGCCGCGATGCACCGCGCAAGCCAGATAGCCACGCTCGGCCAGCTGGCCGAACCACGGCCATTTCGTGACCGGCCAGGTCGCGAATCCCGGGCTGCCCGGCTTGTACGGTTCCTCGTGGCACGCCTCGTAAAGGCTCGGCAGGGCACAGTCGGGGGTCCGCGTGAGCAGCCCGCGGTCCTGCAGGAATGCCTCCGCGTCGGCCGCCGTCTGCAGCGCGCGGCCAGGCGTCAGCCGGCATTCGAACGCCCGCCGTTCCTGCAGCCTGGTCAGCAACTCCATGAGTCAATAATGCGCCGGCCAGGCCGGATCCGGCCGACGGCGCCGGCATCCCCGGGCCCGCAGCCGGGGCCCGGGAGCCAGGGCCTGGAGCCGGGGCCCGAAGCCAGGGCATGAAGCCAGGGCTCGGAGGGAGCCGGGCTAGGGCGCTGCTCCCGGCTAGGCGGTTACCGGCCGGGTGCGACGCCATGGCCCTGCTGTCGGTCCCGCCCGTCCGGCGTGCCCTCGGCCTCGCTAGCCTTGCCGGACGCGGTGCTGGTCAATGGCCGGCCGAGGCTACTGAGGAGGGTGAGCACGGCACATGCTGGACGATACCTATGACCCGTCAGCCGGCCCAGACGAAAACGAACTTGAGGACGATGGCCTGCTGGACGCGTCGGACACGCTCGAAGGCAGACCGGGCGACGATCCGCTGGACACCGGGTACGCACCGCCGGACCGGTGGTCGGCGGGCGAGGGCTTCGGCAACACTGTCTCGGAGGAACGGCAGGGCGAATCGCTCGACCAGCTGCTCGCTGAGGAGGAGCCGGAGCCGGATCCGTATGCCGCGGTGGAGCGCGAATCGGATCCGTATGCCGAGCAGGAGCCGGACGCGGATCCGTATGCCGACGATGACCTGGAAGCGGAGAGTTACGCCGAGGACGACCTCGCCGACGACGTGCCGCCCGGCGACGTGCAGGACGCCCGGTCCGGCCGGCTGGTCGCCGAGGACGAGGGAGCGCATCCGGATACCGAGGCCGACCTGGTCGCGCATGACGTCGGCATCGATGGCGGCGCCGCGGGCGCGGAGGAAGCGGCCGTGCACATCCAGGATGAGCCCGGCGGCGCCACCGGCGGGTAGCTATCCTGCTGCCGCCATCTCGCCCGCGGTACGCCTCTCAGCACGGGCGGCTGGCTGCCTGTTATCTCGACTTTCGCAGTTTTGGGGCGCCTGCCGCCACGATGCCCGGGACGCCACCTGGGCCCTGGCTACCCTCGGACTCAGCCCGGCATGACCCAAACGGCATCACGCGACATGCCGGGCTCTGGGCAGCGCTGGCACTGGCCGCGTATGCTGACACTGGCAGCCACGCCTGCCTGATCCGAGCTACGCCAGCCCGGCGCTGGAGGTAGCGATCGAGGACAAGAGCGGCACAGCCCTTGCGTGGGTTCTCCCTTTCCTTCCATCGTGATCACTTGCTGCGGTGGCCAGGCGCCGGGACAGGGCCGCCGGATCGAGGCACGATGTCGCACGACAAGATCAGCGCAGCGGCCCGCAAGCGCATGGCGGAGACGGGTGAGCCGTATGCCGCCGCCCGGCGCGCGGTCCTCAAGGAGCACCAGGCGGCCGGGGGCCAGATCCCGCCGTCGAACGCACAGTGGTTCGCTATCAGCTACAGCAGGGCCGGGATAGACAAGATAACTGCCTGGCTGGACACCCTTACCGGCCGCGGTCCGGGTAAATCGGGTGTGGAGATCGACTCCGACAAGATCCGGGTCCGGATGGGCTCCTACAAGCTCGACATACCGCGGCGGTCTGTGCGGTCCGCTGGCCGGTCTCAGGAAAAGCTCCGCGGAACGACTGGCGTGCACATGAACAAGAAGGGGCAGTTGCTGGTGAACGGCTCTGCCGACGGCCTGGTGGAAGTCACGATCGAGCCACCCTGCTATACCGATCGCACGCTCAGTACCATGTTCGTCAAGGAGAGGGTGGACTCACTTCTCGTGAGCCTCGTCGACCCCGACGGTTTCATCGCCGCCCTCGAACCTGATAGCCACATTTAGGATCACGTGGCCTGCGAGATTGGCCGGAATGTCCCTAACTGGTGAGCCGTTCACCAGCCACCGCCCCGAGCGGCTGTGCACACCGTACGTTCCGCGGACATTCTCCTGCGACCGGCTGGCCGAACGGATGGACGCCCGGGGTACGGTCAGCTTGAAGCCGCCCATCTGTACCCGGATCTGGTCAGGGCCGACCTCCACGCCCGATCTGCCCCGGCCCCCGGCGAGGAGGGTGTTCGTCGGCCTGCTGACCGGGTCCATCCCGGCCTCGCTGATCACGAACCACATAGTGTCCGTATCTCCTGGTACCGTTCCTGGCTCAGCGTGACGTCGATACCAGCCCGGTCTCGTATGCGGTGATGACGAGCTGTACCCGGTCCCTGGCGCCCAGCTTGGCCAGTAGCCGGGCCACGTGCGTCTTGGCAGTGCCTACGGTGATGTACAGGGCGGCGGCGATCTCGGCGTTGGACATGCCGAGGCCCACCAGCTTGAGCACCTCACGTTCGCGGTCGGTGATCCCGGTTATCTCCCGGGGCTTGCGGCCGGAGGAGGGCTGGCCGGCGAACTGCCCGATCAGGCGGCGGGTGACGCCCGGCGCGATCATGGCGTCGCCGGCCGCGACCACGCGGATCGCGGTCAGGATGTCCTCCAGCGCCATGTCCTTGACCAGGAACCCGCTCGCCCCGGCCCGCAGCGCGCCGTAGACGTAGTCATCGTCGTCGAACGTGGTGAGCATGAGCACGCGAGCGTGGGTATCGCCGGCGGTGATCATCTGGGTTGCCTCGATGCCGTCCATGCCCGGCATGCGGATGTCCATGACCACCACGCCGGGGCCGGTGTCCCTGGCGAGATGTACCGCCTCGGCCCCGGTTCCGGCCTCGCCGGCCACGTCGATATCGGGTGTCTGCTCGATCAGCATGCGCAGGCCCGCGCGGACCAGCGGCTGGTCGTCGGCCAGGATGACCCGGATGGTCATCCGGCCGGCACGGGTACTGGCAGCCGGGCGGCGACGCGGAAGCCGCCGCCGGGGCGCGGGCCGGCCGAGAAGTCGCCGTCTAGCAGCGCGGCGCGTTCGCGCATGCCGGTGATCCCGTAGCCGGTCCCGGCCACGCTGCCGCCGGGCCCGCTGTCGGTGACCTCGATCGACAGCTGCCCGTCCTGCTGGTCGATCAAGACCCGGCACTCGCCCGTGCCGGCGTGGCGGACCACGTTGGTGACCGCCTCCTGGATGATGCGGAACGCCGACAGGTCGATGTCAGCCGGGAGCGGCTCCCGGCTGCCGCGCCAGTCCACGTCAACCGTCACGCCCGCGTCCAGGGTCATGGCGGCTAGCCGCTCGATGTCGGCCAGGCCGGGGGCCGGGCCCAGCGGTGCCTGGCCCGGCCCTGGTCCCGGCTCGGCACGCCGCAGCCCGGTCACCATCCGCCGCAGTCCGGACAGCGTTTCCCTGCTGGTGGCCTCGATGGCGGCCAGGGCGTCGCGCGCCTCGGCCGGGCGGGCGTCGAAGACCCTGCGGCCCGCACCTGCCTGGATCGCGATGATGCCGATGCTGTGCGCCACGATGTCGTGCAGTTCGCGGGCGATCCGCAACCGCTCTGCCATCACGGTCTGGGCGGCCGCCTGTGCCCGCAGCAGTTCCGCCTGGGCCTGTGCCTGCCGGATTGAATGTCCGATAAGCCAGGCAATGACCGTGACAACGGCTACGCCGCCCCGGAGCTGGGCCAGATCGAGGCCTCCCGGACCCGGAATCAGCAGGCCGGCGCCGACCACGGCTAGGCCGGTGGCCGAGACTCTGAGTGTGCGTGTCGCCGCGATGTAGCAGATCGCGATGCCCACTGCGCCGACGATCAGGATCTGCACGGCGTTCCCCGGCCCGCCGGTCATGCTCATGCGGCGATCGTAACCGCCTTGCGGCGCCGGATCGTCTGCCCGCGGGCATACGCCCCCCGGGCTACTGCGGCACCGAACAGATGGGTCCGCGGGCCGATGCGGCGCGCCCCCGGACTGCGGCATCTTGCCGTCATGAGCATGCTGGAACTGCGTCAGGTGTCCAAGGTGTACGGCCAGGGCGCCGCCGAGGTGCACGCGCTGCGGGAGGTCGACCTGGAGGTCGACCCTGGGATGATGGTGGCGGTGATGGGCCCGAGCGGGTCGGGCAAGTCGACGCTGCTGACCATCGCCGGCAGCCTGGAGGAGCCGACCAGCGGGCAGGTCCTCGTCGCCGGGCAGGACCTGGCCACGATGTCGCGCAACGACAAGGCGCGGCTGCGCCGCCAGTCGATCGGGTACGTGTTCCAGGACTTCAATCTGCTCCCGGGCCTGACCGCCGCGGAGAACGTCGCGCTGCCGCTGGAACTGGACGGCATCAGCGCGCGGAAGGCCCGGGTAGCCGGGCTGCGCGCGCTCACCGACCTAGGACTGGCCGACCGCGCGTCGAACTACCCCGACCAGCTGTCCGGCGGCGAACGACAGCGCGTCGCGATCGCCCGCGCGGTGGTCGGCGACCGGCACCTGCTGCTAGCCGACGAGCCGTCCGGCGCACTGGACTCGGCCAACAGCGAGGCGGTGATGCGCATGATCCACACCGCCTGCAAGCAAGGCGTCGCCGCCGTGGTCGTGACGCACGACGCGCGGCTCGCCTCGTGGGCGGACCAGGTGGTACACATCAGCGACGGCCGCATCGTCGACCAGACGGTGCCCGCGCCGGGCCCGGACTCGCTGCTGGGGCGGGACCGGTGACGACCCTCGTCCGCCCGCGCGCGGGGACCGGTAACGGGGGCGTCCCCGCCCGCCGCGCGGTGTTCCGCTGGGGCTGGCGGCTGTTCCGCCGCGAATGGCGCCAGCAGCTGCTCGTGCTCGGCCTGCTCACCGTGGCGGTCGCCGCGACGATCTGGGGCGCCAGCGTCGTCACGAACACGCAGCTCCCGAACCTCAATTACGCCACATTCGGCACGGCTGCCGCGCTGGTCACGCTGCCCGGCACCGACCCGCACCTGGCCGCGGACGTCGCCGCCATTCAGAGCCGCTGGGGCCCGGCCGATCTCATCCAGAATCAGGACATCGCGACGGGCAGCACACAGCCTGTGCAACTGCGCGCGGAGCGTCCGCACGGGCACTACAACTCCCCGCTGCTCAGCCTGGTCCGCGGCACCTACCCGGCCGGCCCCGGCCAGGTCGCGCTGACCAGCCAGGTCGCCAGCCTGTACGGCGCGCACGCGGGCGGCACCTGGCGGGCCGCCGGCACAACCTGGCGGGTGACCGGCATCGTGCAGGACCCGAGCAACCTGGCGGACGAGTTCGCCCTGGCCGCCCCCGGCCAGGTCCCGCATCCCAGTCAGATGATCATGCTGCTGGGCTCCTCCCCGGCCGTCCAGCAGGCGATCAGCGGCGGCAACGCAACGCTGCCCGGCATGCCAGCGGCGGCGACGTTCACGTTTCCCTCGGCTTTCGTGCGCGGGCTCCCGTCGGCGACGGGCGTCCTGTTGGTGGAGGTCCTCGGCCTGGTGTTCATCGGCCTGGTGTCGGTGGCCGGCTTCTCGGTGATGGCCCAGCGCAGGATCCGCGCCCTCGGCATGCTCAGCGCGATCGGCGCGACCGAACGCAACCTCCGCCTGGTCATGATCGCCAATGGCCTGGTCGTCGGCGTGGCCGGCGCGCTTGCCGGGGCGGTGCTCGGCTTCGCCGCCTGGCTCGCTTACGTGCCGACACTGCAGCAGACCACCGGCCACGTGGTCGACGCGGCGAACCTGCCGTGGTGGGCGCTCGCGCTCGGGGTCGCGTTCGCGGTCGCGACGTCGGTGCTGGCCTCCCGCCGCCCGGCCAAGACGATCGCGCAAGTGCCGGTGGTGGCGGCGCTGTCGGGCCGCCCCGCGCCGCCGAAGGCGGTGCACCGCTCCGCCCTGCCCGGCGTCATCGTGTTCGCGGCCGGCGTCGCGTGCCTGGCGTTCGCTGGCGGCCTGGCCGGGGTGGCGGGCCACGGGCACGCCGGCCAAGGGCGCGCGCTGCTCCTGCTGGTTGGCCTGGTCGCGGTGATCGTCGGCATCGTCCTGCTCGCCCCGCTGGCCATCAGCGTGCTGGCAGCCGGCGCCGGACCGCGGCTGCCGGTCGCGATCCGGATCGCGCTGCGCGACCTGGTCCGCTACCGTGCCCGGTCCGGTGCCGCGCTGGCAGCGACCACGTTCGCCGTGTTCCTGGCCATGGGGATCTGCCTCGTCGCCAGCATCAGCTTCGGCAATCCGCTCGACCCGATCGGCCCCAACCTGTCCAGCAGCCAGCTGATCGTCAGCGCGCAGCAGAGCCCGGGCGGCGGCTTGATAACGCAGCTCAGCAGCGCCCAGATAGCCCGCCTGGGCGGGCAGGTGAACAGCCTCGCCGCCAGCCTGCACGCGCGGTCCGTGCCACTGGAGTCCGCGGTCACGCTGTACCAGGTGGGCACGGAGGAAAACGGTCCGGGCAGTTTCTCCGGCTCCGTGTACGTGGCCACCCCGCAGTTGCTCGTCACGTACGGGATCAAGGCCAGCCAGATCGCTCCCGGCACCGACATCCTCACCATGCGGCCGGGGCTGGCGGGCCTGCCGCACATGGAGATGACCTGGCAAAGCCCCGGCTATCACGGTCCGGGCGGAAACGAGCCGGGCAGCAGCGGCGGCCCGCCCTGCACGCTGAGCAACGGCTGCCTGGCTAACCCCGCGATACAGGCGATCAGCAGCCTGCCCAGCGGCACCTCTGCGCCGAACACGGTGATCACCGAGTACGCGGTGAGCAAGTACCACCTGCAGTCTGCAGTTCAGCTGTCCGGGTGGCTGATCCAGGTACCAGCATCGCTCACCGCCGCCCAGATCAACGCCGCGCGGCATCTCGCGCTCGGCTACGGGGTGACGGTCGAGACCAAGTCCGGTGCGCCGGGTCTCGGCGAGTTCGCCGGCGGCGCCACCGCGCTGGGCATCGTCATCGCGTTCGGCGTGCTGGCCGCTTCCGTCGGCCTGATCCGCAGCGAGACCGCGCGGGACCTGCGCACGCTCACCGCCGCCGGTGCCAGCCCTAGGACGCGGCGGATGATCACCGCGGCGACAGCCGCCGCGCTGGGCCTGCTCGGCGCGGTCCTCGGCATAGCCGGCGCACTGGTCGCCGGGCTGGCCTGGGCGCACAGCAGCCTGTCCGCCACCTTCGGCGACCTGCCGCTGAGTGACGTGCTCGTCCTCCTGGCCGGGCTGCCGCTGGTCGCCGCGGCCGGCGGCTGGCTGCTGGCCGGCCGCGAGCCAGCGGCCATCGCCAGGCAGCCGCTGGACTGACGCGGGCCCGGCCGGCCATTCCAGTCCCGGTTTCCTGGGCCCGGCATCAGGTCCGGAACCGATGGTTCACCCGGACCTGGCCGCCCGCGTCGCAGATCGGGCACCTGATGGCGGCCGGCGGCCCTCGCAGCCCCGGCCCGGCTGCTTCCCAGGCCGCTGCGGCAGAGCCGGCTGGTTACGCCGGATACGCGATGAGGGCGCGGTAGCGGGAGCGCCAGCGGTGCTATCGAAGCCGCTGATGAAACGGATTCCCGCTGATGCTCCCGGATGCGACACTCCCTGTTCCTTCCTCGCTGATGAACCCTGCTGGCGGTGCTGTTCCCGCTGTTCACCGCGCCGTCGTTCCGCACGTTCTGCGGCCTGGCCTGCGGGTTCCTCACGCAGACGGGGAAGCGGACGGTGTGCGGGATGCTGACCGGGGCGGGGCTGGCACAGGTGTGGCCGCACGACCGGGCGCACTGGTTCTTCTCTCGCGCCCGCTGGAACCCCGATGAGCGCCCGGCACCGGGATGTTCGTTACCGGGACGCCCGGCACCAGAGGCAGCCACGAACGTCAGGATAGAACGGCTGGTCTGGTCAGGGCTGGAGCTGTAGAGGCGCGTGCCAGGCGGTTTCCTCGCCGCGATGCTCGATGACACGATGAGTCCGGCGCTGGTAGCAACGCTGCCCGCCGGCGAGTTCGCGCCGACGCTGGAACTGAAGATCAGCTTCCTGCGCCCGGCCGCGCCAGGCCGGATCACCGGCACCGGCCGGGTGGTGCACCGCGGCGGAAATGTCGCCGTCCTGGCCGGCGAGCTTCGCGACGAGGCAGGCCAGCTGCTGGCGACCGGGACCGCGACCGCCCGCATCATCCGGTCATCGCCTGGCTAGGCGTCAGCCATCCGAGCTGAGATGGCCAAGTTGAGAGCGGAGCCGCTCCCGCTCCGCCGCATAGCGGCGCACCGCGGCGAGCTTGATCTCCTCGTAGCCCCGGATAGCCAGCGGCAGCCGGGCCAGCTCGACCGTGGCGGCGTGCGAGGCGGCCGACAGCCCGGCCAGGGCAGCGCGCATCTCAGCGTCATACTCGGCCGCCAGCCGCCGCTCGGTCCGGCGGACCCGGGTATAGCCGAACACGTCGGCCGGGGTCCCCCGCACCTTCCGCATCGCCCGCAGCAGGCGGAACGCCGGGCGGGCGACCGGGGCGGGCACGGCGATCTTCTTCCGCACGCCCAGCGCCCGCAGCGCCGGCGGATGCAGCCGGTAACGGACCTCCCCGCCGCCGGCCACCGCCTCTGCCAGCGCCGCATCGAACTCGGGGAGCAAGTGCAGGCGGCCCACCTCGTACTCGTCCTTGTACGCGAGCAGGTGGAAGAACCCCTCCGCGACCGCCTCGGTCAGCGCCCCGGCCTGGCCAGCCTGGCCGGACCGGCCGGACCGGCCGGCCTCGGCGGCATCAGCGGGCTGGCCGGCACAACTGGCCCCGTCGGCCCCGCCGGCCTGGCCAGCCGCGCTGGCCTCGGCGCCCGCCGTGGTGGCCTCGGCGCGCGCCGCGGTGCCGACGAGGTCCAGATAGCGGCCGGCCAGCTTCGCGTTCTGGTATGCAATCAGCTCGGCCGCACGGCGGGCGGCAAGCTCGGCGGGGGCACCGGTGATACCCCGGTCGCTGGCCAGCCGGCGGGCCGCGGCGAGCTGCCCGGGATCGGCCCGGCGGCGCAGCTCACCCGCACGCCGGGGGGGAGGCAGGCTTCCGGGGTCGTGCACGGCCAGCCGGCCCGGAAGGCGGCCTGGTTCCGCTCGACCGCGACGCCGTTCAGCTCGATGGCCCGCGCGATCGACGATGCGGCCAGCGGCAGCGCGCCGGCCTGGTACGCCGCGCCTAGCGCGATCAGGTTGGCCGCGATGCTGTCGCCGAACAGCGCCGCTGCCAGCGCGACGGTGTCCACTGCCGTGACCGCCCCCGGCCTGCTCCGTTCCCGGATGGCGCCGAGCAGCGACTCGGCGTCCGGGGCTCCGTCGGCACCGCGGACCATGCCGGCTGTCGGCACGATCGAGGTCGAGGCCACGGTGGCCGTCCGGTCCGCGCGCATCCGGGATTGATGCCGTGGCTCGGCCGCCACCAGCAGGTCCAGTGCCAGCAGCAGGTCGGCCGACTCTTCGCCCACCGCGCTGGATGCCTCCGGGTTCGACGCGTGCGCGTTTCTGGCCGGCGCCCCCGCCGCCGGCATCTCCGGATCTGATGAGCCCGGCAGGCCGCGCCACAGCCGCAGGTGGGACACCACCGGCCCGGCCTTCTGGCTCAGGCCGGTCTGGTCCAGCCCGGTTACCTGGAGTCCGTCTAGGAAGGCCGCCGTGGCAAGAACCTGGTTGAGCATGACCACGCCGGTTCCGCCGATGCCGGTGGCGACGATCCCGTAGCCGCCGACGTCCGCGATTGCTGCCTTCCTGGCCGGCTCGGGAAGGTCACCGGGCAGCTGCGGAAGCCACCCAGCCACGCCAGCCGGGCCCGCGCCCGGCTGGCCCGCGCCCGGCTGGCCCGCGCGCGGCGATGGTGCCCGTACGGTAACGAACGAGGGGCAGTCGCCGTCGAGGCAGCTGTAGTCGGTGTTGCAGGACGACTGATCGATCTGCGTCTTGCGGCCGAGTTCGGTGTCCACCGGCCGCACGGACAGGCAGTTGCTCTTCGTCGCGCAGTCACCGCAGCCCTCGCATACTGCCTCGTTGATGACGACCCGCTGGGTGCGCTCCGGGGCCCTGCCCCGCTTACGCAGCCTGCGCAGTTCAGCCGCGCAGGCCTGGTCGTACACGAGCAGGGTCACGCCAGGGACCTTGGCCAGCACGCGTTCCGCCTCGGCCAGCCGGTCCCGTCCCCACACCCGCGTCCCGGCGGGCAGCCTCGCCGAGCGGCCGTAGCGGGCCGGGTCCTCGGACACGACGATGATCCGGGCGACGCCCTCCTCGGTCATGGCCCGGCAGAGCCGGGGAATGTCGAGCTGCCCGGCCGGGTCCTGTCCCCCGGTCATCGCGACCACGCCGTTGTAAAGGACCTTGAATGTCATGGTCGCCCCGGCGGACACGGCCGCCCGGACGGCCAGGCTGCCGGAATGGAAGAACGTGCCGTCGCCGATGTTCTGCACGAAATGCGGCACGTCAGTGAAGGGCGCGCGGCCGAGCCACTGAGCGCCCTCGCCGCCCATCTGCGAGTAGGTGACCGCGCCGCGGTCCATCCACATCACCATCGCGTGGCAGCCGACGCCGCCGCCCACCGGCGAGCCGGCCGCCGCCACGGTCGAGCGGTTGTGCGGGCAGCCGCTGCAGAACGCGGCGGTCCGGGTCGCCGCAGCAGGAGCCGCCACCGCGGAAGTTGCCGCAGCGGAAGTCGCCGGTATCGGGGCAGCCGCTACGGGCAGGATAGTCAGCTGGGTGCGCCGCGCCGGATGCTCCGCGTGGCTCAGCCGGGCCGCCGTCAGCCGCTGCGCCAGCCGCCCGGACAGCACCGGGCGCAGCCGGTCGGCCGTCAGCTCGCCGTCCACCGGCACGAGCGGCCGGTCATGCTCATCGCGCTTGCCGACCACCCGCGGGCGCTCGCTCAGGTCGTAGAGCTGCTCCCGGACGAACCGCTCGACGAACGGGCGCTTCTCCTCGACAACCAGGATCTCCTGCACGCCGCGGGCGGCCGCCCGCACCACGCCCGGCTCCACCGGGTAGATCATTCCCAGCCGGACCAGGCGAATTCCGGCGCCGCGGATGTCCTCGTCGCGAGCCAGGCCGAGGCCGGCCAGCGCCTGGCGCACCTCCCGGTAAGGCCGGCCGAAGCTGAGGATCGTCAGCCACGGCTCTGCCGGGTCGACTTCCACCACGTCAACGTTGTTCGCCGCGGCGTACGCCCGCGCCGCCGCGTGGCGGCGCTCATAAAGCTCCGCCTCAAGCTCGACCGTGTGCGGAAGGAAGAACCGCGGCCGCTGCGCGAACCGCCACGGCCGGCCGTCGAAGCTGAGGTCCGGCCGCGTCGGGTCGATACGGCCGGCCGCGACGTCGGCCGAGCCGAACCCGTCCGCGACCGCGGCGACGACCTTCAGCCCGGTCCAGCAGCCGGTGAACCGTGACAGCTCGAAACCGTGGCGGCCGAGGTCAAGCACCTCCTGCGGGGTGCCGGGCACGAGCACCGGCATGCCCGCGTCATACAGGGCCACCTCGCTGGAATTGGGCAGGGTAGAGGACTTCGACTGGGGATCGTCGCCCACCGCGCAGAGCACCCCGCCGTTGGTGCCGACGCCGTGCAGGTTGGCGTGCCGGAAGACGTCACCGGAGCGGTCCACTCCCGGCGCCTTCCCGTACCACATGCCGATGACGCCGTCGTGGCGGCTCAGCGGCGCCAGGTTGTCCTGCTGGCTGCCCCATACCGCGGTCGCCGCGAGGTCCTCGTTGACTCCCGGCATCCAGTGGATGTGGTGCTCGCCGAGCAGCGGGCCGCTGCGCTGCAGCGTCTGGTCGAAGCCGCCCAGCGGGGAACCCGGGTAGCCGCTGACGAACGCGGCGGTATTCAGGCCCCGCCGCCGGTCAGCGCGGATCTGGTCGAACAGCACCCGGGCCAGGGCCTGCACGCCGGTGATGAGGATGCCGCCGTCGGTGACCCGGTACTTCGCGTCGAGGTCGAAGTCCGCTGCGGTTACGGTCATGGGGCACTCCTCGGGCAGGCCTGCCGTTCGCGTTCCCGTGCGGAGGCACGGGTCGTCCGTGACATATTGTTCCCGGGATTCCCCGGGGAGGGCTGCAGTGGACGAGAAGACGATCAATGTCGGCGGGCAGCAGATCGCCTACCTGCAGAGCCAGGGCAGCGGGCGCACGGTAGTCCTGGTGCACGGCAACTCCTCCTCGGCGCGGACCTGGCGGCAGCTGATGGCAGGCCCGTTCGGGCAGCGATTCCGGTGCCTGGCGCTTGACCTGCCAGGGCACCGCGGCTGTGCGCCGAGTTCATCGCCGACCTGGGCTAGCAGGGGCCGCCCGCCGCACCGGACCGCCCCGCGCGCACCGGGCTAGCCGCCGCGGCGGGCCCGCGCCCGGCGCTTGCCCTCATGCATCGCCTGCACCCGGGCCACCGGGATCGCCCGGCCCTCCTCGATCAGGTCGCCGCCCAGCTGCTGCGGCGCGGGCATCAGCCCGGCCCACGGATCGGCGCGGCCGGCCAGCCGGGCTGCCGTGCGGACCGTGAAGTCGGCAGGCGCGACCCGGTCAAGATCCTCCCAGGGCACCGGGAAGGAGACCGGCACGCCCGGCCGGACGCGCGGGCTGTACACGGCCACCACGGTCGCCCCGCCTGCCCGGGTGGAGTCCAGGAACACCTTTCCCTCGCGGTCTTCCCGGATGAACGCCGTGGTGGCAAGGGCCGGGTCCAGCCGCTCGGCCCGCGCGGCGATCGCCCGGGTGGCCGCCGCGATGTCCTCGGCCGCCGCCGCCTGGTCGACTGGCACGAACACGTGCACGCCCTTGGCGCCGCTGGTCTTCACCGCGCCGGACAGGCCGGCCTCGGCCAGCACCTGCCGTACCAGCCGGGCGGCGCGGACGGCCAGGCCGAACGGGCCGCCGGCCGGCGGGTCAATGTCCAGCACCAGGTGGGTCGGGTGATCCATCCGGCCGACCCGGGCCAGGGTCGGGTGATACTCGACCGCCCGCTGGTTGGCCAGCCACAGCAAGGTCCGGCGGTCGTTGCACAGCGCATACGAGACTTCGCGTTTCGAGGCATCCGCCCAGACCTGCACCGTCGCGACGAAGTCCGGCGTGTACTTAGGCACGTTCTTCTGCATGAACGGCTGCTGGCCGCGGAGCACCCGGATAACGGACAGCGGCCGGTCCCGCAGCGCCGGGATGATCCGGTCGCTGACCGCGTCCAGGTAGTCCACCAAATCCCGCTTGGCCGCCTGCGCTCCCTCGAACAGCGGCTGGTCGAGATTGGTCAGCTTTACCCCGTCCCGCTCCTCGCCGCCGCTCATCTGGCTACCTTGCCACCGATCCGGCGCGGAGGCGAGCGGCGCCGCTGTGCGGCGGCGCGGCGGCGGCGCGGCGGCGCGGCGGGCGCTGGCCCCGGGCCGGGATGCCTCACGCGGGCACTGGTTCGGCGACGGCGGGCTCGGGCGCGCCAGCCGGCCGGCCGGCAAGCGGCGGCTGACCGCCAGCGCGACCAGAGCCATCGCCGCGGCGATGCCGAACGCCGCCGTGACGCCTGCCCGCAGGGTCGCCCCCGCCGCCACCGCCGCGCCGCCGGCGCCGATGCCAATCGCGGTGCCGAGCACGTCGGTCAGGTTCAGCGACGCCGATGCCCAGCCTTCCCGGCCGGCCGGCGCCTCCCGCAGCATCAGCAGCGAGATCGGTGAGTACGCCAGTCCCATGCCCAGGCCGGCCACGGTCCAGGCGGCCAGGCCGACGGCCACCGGCACGCCCGGCTGCAGCATCAGTACCATGCCGGCGATTCCGGCCAGCACGATGACCAGCCCGGCGCGGATCAGGCGGCGCCCCTCCCACTTCTCGCTCAGCCTGGCCTGCACCCAGGCGCCGGCGGTCCAGGCAAGCGTCGCGCCGGTGACGGCGACGCCCGCTACCACCGGGCTATGCTGCCGCACGGCCGTGATCGACAGCGTCACGTAGGCGTCGGCGCCGAAGAATGCGAACGTCAGCAGCCCACGGCTCAAGATCGTGGCAGGCAGCCCGCGGCGCGCGGTCAGCGTGCCGGCCGGCACAAGCCGGCGCAGCGCCGGGAGCCCGGCTGCCGCGCCGGCCACGATCAGGCCGCCGCCAGCCAGCAGCGCCCCGGAGCCCGCCGCCAGCGTGAGACCGGCCAGCAGCATCGCGGCGCCGGCCGCGGTCAGTACGCCGTCGGTCAGCTTGTGCTCCGCTGCGGGCCAGGCCACCCGGCGGGCCGAGGCGGACCAGGGCCGGCACCGCGATCGACCCGGTCACCGCGACCACCGGCAGCAGGCCGAGGAATACCCACCGCCAGCCGAACGCGTGCGCCACCTCGGCGGCGACGGCCGGCCCGGCCAGCCCGGGCGCCACCCAGGCGGTGGACAGCACCGCCATCATCCGGGCCCGGAGCGGGCCGTCCAGGCTGCGGCCGATCGACGCGTAGGCGACCGCGGGCACCGCCCCGGCGCCCAGGCCCTGCAGCGCCCGGCCGCCTACCAGCACCCCCATCGAGGGGGCCAGCCCGGCAACGGCCAGCCCGGCGCCGAACAGCACGAGACCGGCCACGAACGGGATCGCCGGACCCCGCCGGTCGGCCTCCCGGCCGGCCGCCACGATGCCGATCACGCTGCCCAGCATGAAAGCGCTGAACACCCAGCCGTACAGCCGGTAACCGCCGAGATCGCGCGCGGCAACCGGCATCACCGTCACCACCGCCAGCGCCTCGGACGCGACGAACGTGATGGTCAGGACGAGGCCCGCGGTCAGCGACCGGGTCTCCGGCGCCCACAGCCCGCGTACCTGGCTACCGCCCATCCGCTCGTCCCTCCGGTCCCGTTTGCCGCCCTCCCGCGATCGTACGAGCTCAAGCAGGCTGTAAGTCCAGCCCAAGTGCGGCCCGGAGGGTCACGGCGGCCGCAGTAGGCTGTGGTCCGGCGAGGAATGGAACACCATGCGAAGCGGCCTGATCACCCATCCGGACAAGGTGCTCTTCGCCGAGCGCGGCGAGACGAAGGGCGACCTGGCCGATCACTACCTGCGGGTGGCCGAGCCGCTGATGCGCGCGATGGGCGGCCGCCCGGTGCTGCTGCAGCGCTTCCCCGAAGGCGCGGCGGGGCCTTCGTTCTTCCAGAAGCGGGTGCCAAAGAACGCGCCGGACTGGCTGCAGACCACCATCGTGTCAACGCCCAACGGCACCACGTCGCAGGCGCTGGTCGCCGCCGACCTGGATCACGTGCTGTGGGCGGTGAACCTGGGCTGCCTGGGCTTTCACGTCTGGCCCAACCTGGCCAGCGATCCCGGCCACGCCGATGAGCTGCGGATCGACCTCGATCCCTCGCCGGGCACGGATTTCACCCACATCCGCGCGGCCGCCGGGGAACTGCGGCGGCTGCTCGCCGAGCTCGGCCTGGCCGGCTATCCCAAGACGACCGGCAACCGGGGCCTGCACGTGTACGTCCGGCTGCAGCCGCGCTGGGACTCCTACCAGGTCCGCGCCGCGGCCGTGGCCGCCGCGCGGGAGCTGGAGCGGCGCAGGCCCGACCTGGTCACGGCCGCGTGGTGGAAAGAGGAACGCGGCCAGCGGGTGTTCATCGACTTCAACCAGAACGCGCCGCACAAGACCGTCTTCGGCGCGTGGTCGGTGCGGGCCCGGCCGGGCGCTCAGGTATCAACCCCGGTCGGCTGGGACGAGCTCGGCGGCATCCACCCGGACCAGTTCACGATCGCGTCGCTGGCCGCCCGGATGCAGGCGGCCGGCGATCCGTGGCTCGGCATGGCCGCCGACCCGCAGTCGCTGGAGCCGCTGCTCGCGATGAGCGCGCGGGACCTGGCCGCCGGCCTGCCGGACGCGCCCTGGCCGCCGGTCTACCCGAAGCAGCCCGGCGAGCCGCCGCGGGTTGCGCCGAGCCGGGCGAGGAAGCCCTGACCGCCCGGGCCGAGCCGCGGGACGGGGTGCTGATCACCGGATCCGGTGGCCTGCAGCGGCCGCCCGGTGAGCGCGGTCGCTGATGCCATGCTGGCATGGCCCGGATGGCCGCGGGCACACCACTGGCCGTCCGCCGCCGCGGCTCCGCGCATTCTTAAACGGGTCTTCGGTGGTAGACCGCAGTACGGCCCGGCTCGCTCCTTTCCGGGCGCCGGTCATTGCTGCCGGGCCGGGCTAAGGGCGGGCTGCCGCCGCGATGCCGCAAGGCGGCGCGGGATTGCGGCGGTTATAAACCGCGCCTCCGCGCATAATGGGACGGGCGGGCCCTGGTATCTCCCGGGACTCATGGCCGGAAGACGACGAATGTAGCGAGTCCCTTTGACATGAAGGCCCTGAACCTGGACGATCCCGAGCATGGCAAAAACTGTGAGCGTCGTCGTCACCGATGACCTGGACGGAACACCAGACGCTGAGACCGTGTCCTTCAGCTACGAGGGCCGCGGTTACGAGATTGACCTCGGCCAGAAAAACCGCGCCAAGCTGGAGAAGTCACTGCAGCCGTTCATGGACGCCGGCCGCCGGGCGACTAGTCGCCGGGCGGTGAAGGCACCCAGGGGCGCCGGTTCGAGGACCGACCGGGCCGCGGTGCGCGCATGGGCAGCCACGCAGGGCCTGAAGGTATCCGAGCGGGGCCGTATCAGCGCCGAGGTAATGAGCAAATACGACGCCGCGCACTAGCCGCGGAGCCGGGCCGGAATACCCTTCCGGCAGTCATTTCCGGCGGCCGACGCGCAGCCGCGGCCGGCCGGAATGGCACCGAGTGCGAGGTGCCTGCCCGGGCGGCTTGAGTTCCCGTGCTCGCTGACTAAAGTCAGGGAACATGGAAGGGACCTCATCGGCGATGACGACGGCCGAGCGGCAGCGCACGGCCGGCCTGGTCCAGATCACCATCGAGGATCCGGCCAGCGGCGCCGCCCGGTTCTGCCTGCAGCGTTATGTCGCTGAGCTCGGCGCCAGGTTCGATGCCGGGTTCGACCCCGGCATCAGCATCCCGGCCGCGGCCGCCGACCTTACCGAGCCGGCCGGGCTTTTCCTGCTGGCCCGGCTGCGCGGCGAGCCGGCCGGGTGCGGCGCGCTGAAGTTCCACCGTGCCGGGCCGGCCGACCTCAAGCGGATGTGGGTGGTCGGCCATGCCCGCGGCCTCGGCGTCGGGCGGCGGATCCTGGCCGAGCTAGAGCGGCACGCCCGGCAGCGCGGCGTGACCGAGCTGCGGCTGGAAACCAACCGGTGCCTGACCGAGGCCATCAGCCTCTACCGCTCCGCCGGATACGCCGAGGTCCCCGCCTTCAGCGACGAGCCTTACGCGCACCACTGGTTCGAGAAGCACCTGACGGACCGCTGAGCCCAGGACGCGCCCAGATAATGATCACCGCCTGGTCACCCGCAGCCGGGAGAAGTAGGCCGGGTACCAGCCGCCGACCTCGATCCCCGGTATCCCGTCGGTCAGCGTGGCGTCGGTCACCGAGGTTACCTGCCGTCCGTCGACGCTGGCCTGGATGGTACTGCCGGATACGGACAGCGCCAGCGTGTGCCACTTGGCGGCGGCGAATGCGGCCCGGCCGGCCGCCAGCACGACCGAGCTGGCCGGCTTGACCTGCCGCACGCCCGAGATGGTGTCGGCCGCGGTGCCGCCATTGCTCAGCCTGAGCGTGTACCTGCCGCTGGTGCTGACGTTGAATACGTAGCCGTCGTAGCTGCCCTGCGCCGGGGACACGCCGTGGTACCGGCCGATCAGCCCGGCCGAGCCGGAGTGCGGCAGCATGACGTGTACCTTGACCGCGTAGCTGGCCCAGTCGCTGCCGATGATCGCGTACGGATGACGGTGCGGGCCGGGAACCCACAGCACCGGCTTGTGCCGGGTGGTCTGCTTCGCGCAGGTCGTGGCGCCGTCCGGGCCGTTGCACCGGGCGAGCTCGAACGATCCGTCTTCGGCCGCCAGCATGGCCGGCTCGTCGTGTCCGGCGGACAGACTGTTCCGGTAGGGCAGCGTCAGGCCGGCTGCGCGCGGGCCGGCCGCCGTTCCCTTGCCCTGGCCGGTCGTGGTCGTCACCGAGTACACGTAGCCCGGCTTGATGGTCAGCGTGAACTTCCCGTTGACCGGCCTGATGTCGCGGGCGTGCACGAGCCATTGCGCCGGGCCGCCCCCGCCGCCGAAGTTGCTCGACCAGACGTGCACGGTCTTGCGCGCCAGCCCATTGCCTCCGGTGACGGTGAAGCTGGCCCGCTGCGTGCCGGTGACCCCGCCGGTGGCCTCGATGATCGTGGACCACTGGTCCCTGGTACTGCGCAGCAGCGTGACATAGGAGCCGTTAGCGCGGTTGCCCTGCAGGTAGCCGCTGGCGGAGTTGACGAACCTCCAGCCGCCGGGGTTAGCCGCCGTCGGCGCCGAGGCGAACTGGGTGATCTGCGCGACCGCCCACGTCATCGCGTTGACGTGGTAGCTGCCCGACCACGGCTGGTCCGCGGTCAGCAGCCCGCGGTTCTCATGCTTGAGTACCCCGGCGGGCATTGACTCGATGGCCGGCCACCCCAGCACCCCGGTCACCCGGGCGTCGACGTACTCACGGGTGAAGGCCCGGTCAATGGCCGTGGCGCAGGGGGAACAGCCGGCCTGGGCCCCGGAGTCGATCCCGCCGAGCTCGCTGCCCCATAGCGGTTTCCCGGACTTCCGCGCCGCGGCGGCGCTCCAGCATCTCGTCTGCGCGCCCTTGACCGCGGTCGGGTAGCCGCAGTTGTTATGCGCGCCCAGGATCGACACCGCCCGGCTGGAGATGTATTCCCAGTCGTCCCGGCCGATGCCGTCGCCGGCCACGATCTGCACGTGCCGGTGACCGTGCGCGTCCAGCGCCTTGCGCAGGCGGCGGAACCAGCCGCCATGGCTGCCGTGGTCCTGCTCGTCCCAGCCGCCCAGGTAACTGATCGTCAGGCCGTGCTGCCGGGCGCAGCCAAGCCAGTCGAGCAGGTACCTGATATCGGCCCTGGTGAAGAGCGAGCCGTGCCGGCCCACCCAGCCAGGCGCTCCCCATTGCAGGCCATAAAGCTTAAGCCGGGGGTTGAGCGCGGCGGCTTTGCTGGCGATGGCGAATTCATAGCCCGCGTCGCAGTTGGTTTTCCGCTTTGCCTGCTGCACGCTCGGCTCGGCCCCGTCCGAAGAATTCCCGTCACCGCCGATCTCCAGCTTCAGCAGTTGCAGGTACGCCCCGTAGTGCGGCTTGAACAGGTAATCCAGGATCTGCCTGCGCTGTGCCCGGGGATAATCCTCCAGGTACCTTGCGGTGCCGCCGCCGCCGAGAACGGCGCCGACGCCGTCAAACGTGCGGCCGCCGCCGTCGCCGTTGACGGTAATAGCGGTCGTCGGCACCGCCGCGCCCCGGGCCGGGCCGACGGCGAACAACACCGGGAAGATAAGGACGATAGCGGGGACAACCCACTTCATCATGCGCTCCCGCCAGTCCCCCGGCTGGCCGGCAAGATCAAATGCGCCGCATGCAGGTATTTTCATGAATCAGCGAAGCTCAATGTCTTCGGGCCCGATAGCGGCAGGGCTCTGGCTCGCGGTGATCGGCTGCCTCCTCGCTCGCGCACTGCGAGATGAAAACACTACCAATATCCGGGTGAATCCGGGCAACGCGGCGGCGCTCATAGCGCAGCGGGCGAGTTGAGACGGGCCGGGGGCAGCGCGAGCCCGGGACCGTGCGGCCGGCTAGCCGGTGCGCGCTTGGCGGCCAGCAGGCAGCACCGGCCGGTCCCCGGCACGCCGAGGTCGCCGCCCGGGCAGCCGCGGCCCGGCCGTCACCCCATGGACTTGGCCCCGTCCAGGGACTCCCGGATGATGTCGGCGTGGCCCGCATGCTGGGCGGTCTCCCCGATCACGTGCAGCAGCACCCGGCGCGCGGACCAGCGCGCCCCCCGCTCGAACCACGGCGCGTCCGGCAGCGGGCGGGCGGCGTCCAGGTCGGCCAGCGTCGCGACGAGCTCATCGGTCCTGCGCGCAACCTGCTCGTACTCCGCCAGCAAGCCCGGCAGCGTCTCCCCGTCCAGCATGCGGAAGGCGTCCGTCCAGTCCGCCACGTTCGCCTCGTCCCAGTTGCCCATCGCCGACGGGCCGTCCAGGATGAAATTGACCCACTGCCGTTCGGTGAGCGCGACGTGCTTGATCAGGCCGCCCAGGCACAGCACGCTCGCCGTGGTCTGCTGCGCGGCCTGCTCGTCGGTAAGATCCCGGACGGTGTAACGCAGGAAATATCGCTGTTTGGCCAGCGCTTGCAGCAGGTCGCCGCGCTCGCCGGCCAGTGGTTCCGTGGTGCTCATGATCTGCCCTCCATCGCAGTCCGAACCAGAACGGTATGGCCTGCGGCTGACAGTTACGCGGCCTAGCGGCTGTCGCGGCAGCACGGGCCGCGGTCTCGATGACCGGCCCCGGCGGCAGCGAGCCCGGCATCAGCTGACGGCACCGGGCGGTTCCGGCTGCGCCGGGCTGGCCAGCCACCGGCGGATCTCCGCGCCGTGCTCGTCCAGTTCCGGCGGCGGCAGCCGGTAGCGCGCCGGGGTGGCGGAGAGCCCGATGGCGTTCCGGATGCCGGGCATGGCCCTGGCCCCTTGCCCGGCGGTCACCACCGGGTCGAGGCCGAGCTGCCGGGCGAACGCGATCCCGCGGTCCACCGTGTTGATCGGCCCGCAGGCGACGCCGGCCGCGGTCAGCTCGCGGAACCACTCCATCGCGGTCCGCCGGGCCAGCAGCTCGGTCAGCAGCGGGAGCAGCTGGCCGCGGTTGGCGGTACGGTCCTTGTTGCGGGCGAACCGCGCATCGTCCGCGAGCCCGGGAGCGCCGAGTACCTCGCACAGCTTGCGGAACTGGCCATCATTGCCGGCGATGATGATGATCTCGCCGTCGGCGGCGGGCAGCGGCTCGTACGGGAACAGGCTCGGATGGGAGTTGCCCATCCGGTACGGCACCACGCCGCCGGCGACGACCGCGCTGGACTGGTTGACCAGCCCGGACAGCGCCGCCGACAGCAGGCTGACCGCCACCTGCTGGCCGCGGCCGGAACTCGCCCGATGGTGCAGGGCGGCCAGGATGCCGATCGCGGCGTTCAGCCCGGACATGACGTCGAAT
Source organism: uncultured Actinomycetes bacterium (assembly GCA_963786975.1). Lineage (GTDB taxonomy): Bacteria > Actinomycetota > Actinomycetes > Streptosporangiales > Streptosporangiaceae > Palsa-506. The sequence goes on from CAWBBE010000006.1 coordinate 52,818, forward strand.
ACCGCGACGCCGGCCCGCAGCGGCTCCCCGTCGGCCTCGCCGGTCAGGCTCATCAGGCCGGAGATGGCCTGGACGAGCAGGTCGTAGCCGGGCAGCGCCGCCCCGCCGCCGGAGCCGAAGCCGCTGATCGAGGCGTAGACGACGGCCGGGTTGCGGCTACTGACCGACGCGTAGTCCAGGCCGAAGCGGTCCAGCGCGCCGGGCCTGAAGTTCTCCACCATGATGTCGGCGCGGGCGGCCAGTTCCTGCGCGGCGGCACGGTCGCCCGGCTCGCGCAGGTCCAGCGCAACCGAACGCTTGTTCCGGTTGATCGCCAGGTAATACGTCGATACGCCGTCCCGGACCGGCGGCATCCAGGTCCTGGTGTCATCACCGTGCGGGCTCTCCACCTTGATGACCTCCGCGCCGAGGTCGGCCAGCAGCATGGTGCAGTAAGGCCCGGCGAGGATCCTGGAGAAATCGGCGACCAGCAGCCCGGACAGCGGCCCGGGCGGCTCATCCGCGCCAGGCGGCGGCCCGGGCGGGGCGGGCGGGCGTTCTGCCGCCGCGCCAGAAGACGCGGGGCTGGCCGGGGTTGTTTCGCTCACTGGTACACCCGTCTGGCTGGTCGCGGAGCTGGCGCCTGCATTTCTTGATCACGGAGGATACGGGGCGTCAGCGCGTGCCGGATCCCCCGTGATCAGGGAACGCCGGTGGCGGCGGCGAGCTCAGCCGACGCCGCGCGGCCCGCCTCGGCGGTCCGCCGCAGGAAGCCGGCCAGCAGCTCAAGCTCATCATCGGAATACCCGGCGCAGATCTGGTCCATCGACGCGATCATCCCCGAGTAGAGCCGGAGGACCTCGCCGCCCCGGCCGCGCTCGGCCCGGATGACGACGGCGCGGCGGTCCGCCGGATCACGGTCCCTGGTGATCCAGCCGCCGCGCTCGAGCCGGTCCAGGATGCCGGTCATGGTGGCCGGGTGCAGCCCGGCACGACGCGCGAGCGCGCCCGGGCTTACCGGCCCGTCCCGGCCGATGAGGTCAAGGCACTCCAGGTCGGTGCCCTTGAGTTCCAGCTGCCCGCCGACCCGGTGATTGAGCAGCGTCAGCTGGACGCTCATGTCGCGCAGCGCCTCCCGCAGGGCGCGGGTCAGCCGCCTCCGCTGCCGGGCCGGCCCATGGCCGGCAGATGTTACTGATTCCATATGATATGTTTTCCGTATCGTCTGAATTACGAAGCTAATGTACCCCAGGATCGAGAGGCGGACATCATGAAGCTAGCCATCTTCGGCGCCACCGGCGGCACCGGGACCTGCCTGGTCGAGCAGGCAATCGCGGCCGGGCACGAGGTAACCGCCGTGGTCCGCGACCCGGCCCGGCTGAAGGCGGCCGGGCAGCAGGCGGCCGGGCACGCTGGCCGGCTGCGGATCGTGACCGGCGACGTCACCGACCCGGCGACGATCGTCCCGGCCGTGACCGGCGCCGGCGCGGTCCTGACGGCCATCGGCCCAGGCGGCACCGGGCCCGCCACGATCAGCGCGGACAGCGCGCGCGGCATCATCGAGGCCATGCGGAAGGCCGGTGCCCGCCGCCTGCTCATGGTCAGCGGCTCCATCGTCACCGATGCGGGCGAGGGGCCGGTGATGCGCTACCTGGTCAAGCCGGTGGCCCGGCGCACGTTCCTGCGCAACGTCTGCGCCGACATGCGCCGGGCCGAGGACGAAGTCCGGCGCAGCGGCCTGGACTGGACGATCGTGCGGCCGCCCCGGCTGACCGCGGGGGCGGCCACCGGGGCCTACCGCACCGCGGCCGACCGGAACCTGCCGCGCGGCTACACGATCTGCCGGGCCGACCTGGCCGCCTGCATGCTCGCGCTGGCCGCCGACGCGGCGGCCGTGCACCGGCACATCTGCGTCGCCCGCTGACCCCGGCGGCCGCCGCCCGGGGCGGCCCGGCGGGCGGCCGGGCCGGTACCGTAGCGGCGTGGCCGGCGATGACCTGGGCGAGAACCGGATGCCGCTGACCAGGCTGGCTCCGGGCGGCCCGGTGGTCTCCCGGATCGGGCTCGGCCTGGCGGCGCTGGGCCGGCCCGCCTACATCACCGGCGGCCGGGCGGCCGACCTGCCGGACCGCAGCGTCAGCGGCCTGCGGGCCCGGACGCACGCCATGCTGGACGCTGCCTACCAGGCCGGGATCCGGTATTTCGACGCGGCCAGGTCCTACGGGCGGGCGGAGGAGTTCCTCGGCGGCTGGCTGGCCGCACCGGGGCACGCCGACGCGGTCGCCGGGTCCAAGTGGGGCTACCGCTATACCGGCGGCTGGCGGCTGGACGCCGCCCAGCACGAGATCAAGGAGCACTCGCTGGCCATGTTCACCGGCCAGCTCGCCGAGACCAGGGCGCAGCTGGGCGGCAGGCTCGCGCTGTACCAGGTGCACTCGCTGACGGCCGGCGCCGGGCTGCTCGATGATCCCGCGCTGCTGGCCGCGCTCGGCCGGCTGCGCGCCGAGGGCGTGCTCATCGGGCTGACCACCAGCGGCCCCGGCCAGGCGGACACGCTGCGCCGGGCGCTGCGCGCGACCGTCGACGGCCAGCCACTGTTCGCCGCGGCGCAGGTGACCTGGAACCTCCTTGAGCCGTCGGTCGGGCCGGCCGCGGCCGAGGCGGCCGCGGCCGGCCGCACGATCCTGATCAAGGAAGCCCTCGCCAACGGGCGGCTGGCGGCCGGCCCCGCCGCAGCCGGCCAGCCGGGCCGGCTGGCCGCGCTCGCCGCCGCGCGCGGCGTCGGCCCGGACGCGATCGCGATCGCCGCCGCGCTGGCCAACCGGTGGGCCAGCGTGGTGCTCTCCGGCGCCGTCACCGCGCGGCAGCTGCAGTCGAACCTGGCCGCCCTGTCGGCCGGCCGCACCGGGGACCTGGACCTCGACCTCGCCGAGCCGCCGGAAGCGTACTGGGCCAGCCGGTCCGCCCGCCGCTGGCAATGACCAGGATTAACGGAGGGGCCATCGGCGGCCCGGCCGGCCGGGCCGGTCAGCCGCGGCGGCTGGCGTAACGCGCAGGCCGCTAGGCCTCGCCGCGCTCGCGGAGCAGCTCGCGGAACTCGGTGACGGCCTCGTCCTGGTCCGGCCCGAGATCGTCGGCGACGACCAGCCTGGTGTCCGCCCAGTAGGCGCCGACGTACGCGCCGCGGCCGGCCAGCGGCACCAGCAGCGGGTGATGCGCGATCTTGATGTGGTCCTCCACCTCCGACCAGGGAACGCCGGGGGGCACCAGCCCGATCGCTGGCGACTCGCTGTCGTCGTACGTTAGGTCGTCGAGCACTGGCCTTCTCCCCCGTGGTAGCGGCGTGCCGCCACGATAAGGCAATCTTGGACCGGGGTACACCGGACATATGCCTTCATGCAGCGATCTGGGACGGCGGGGATCATGACCATGCAGCGCACGGCCGGCGGCCCCGGGCTGCCGCACTATCCGCTGGTCATCGACGGCCAGCGGACCGAGTCCGGGTCCGGGCGCAGCTACCAGAGCACGGATCCGTTCCTGCAGGCGGCGTGGGCGACGGCCGCTGACGGCGATGCCGGGGACGTCGATCTCGCCGTCGCCGCGGCCCGCCGGGCGCTGTCCGGGCCGTGGGGGCAGCTGACCGGGTTCGGCCGCGCCCGGCTGCTGCGCCGGCTGGCTGACATCATCGCGCGGGACGCCGATGCGCTCGCCGAGATCGAGACCCGGGACACCGGCAAGCTGCTGCGCGAGATGCGCGGCCAGCTGGCCGGCATTCCGGCCTGGTTCCACTATTTCGCCGGGCTGGCGGACAAGCTGCAGGGGTCCACGATCCCGGCGGACAAGCCCAATTTCCTCGTCTACACCCGGCACGAGCCGGCCGGCGTCGTTGCCGCGATCGTGCCGTGGAACTCGCCGCTGCTGCTGCTGTGCTGGAAGCTCGCGCCGGCCCTGGCGGCCGGCTGCACCATGGTGGCCAAGCCGAGCGACCACTCCCCCGCCTCGGCCGTCGAGCTTGCCGCCCGGGTCGGCGAAGCCGGCTTCCCGCCGGGCGTGTTCAACGTCGTGACCGGCTCCGGCCCGGCCGTGGGCCAGGCGCTGGCCGGGCACCCGGACGTCGACAAGATCGCCTTCACCGGCTCCACCACGGTTGGCGCCGAGGTGGCCAGGGCCGCCGCCGGTAACGTCACCGGGGTGCTGCTTGAGCTCGGCGGCAAGTCTGCTCACGTCGTGTTCGCCGACGCCGACCTCAACGCGGCCTGCAACGGGGTGGTCGCCGGGGTCTTCGCGGCGACCGGGCAGACCTGCATGGCGGGCTCGCGGCTGCTGGTGCACCGCAGCGTGCATGACGATCTGGTGGCGAGGATCGTCAGCCGGGCCAGGTCCATCCGGATCGGCGACCCGCGGGCCGCCGAGACCGAGATGGGGCCGCTCGCCACCGAGCCGCAGTACCGCAAGGTGCTGTCGTTCTTCGAGTCGGCCGCCGCCGAGGGCGCGACCGTGGCGGCCGGCGGCCGGGCCGAGGCAAGCCTGGGCGGCTACTTCGTGCAGCCGACGGTGCTGACCAACGTCAAGCCCGGCATGTCCGTGGCCTGCGAGGAGGTCTTCGGCCCGGTGCTTTCGGTCATCCCGTTCGACACCGAGGACGAGGCGGTGGCCCTCGCCAACGACAGCCGCTACGGCCTGGCCGGCGCCGTCTGGACCAAGGACATCCATCGCGGGCACCGGGTGGCCCACGCGCTGCGGGCCGGCACGGTGTGGATCAACGCTTACCGGGTCGTCGGCCCGGACGTTCCGTTCGGCGGCATGGGCATGTCCGGAATCGGCCGCGAGAACGGCGCCGACGCGGTACGCGAGTACACCCAGGTAAAGGCCGTCTGGGTCGAGCTCACCGGCGGCACCCGGGATCCCTTTACCCTCGGCTGAACAGGCCGGAAGGCCCGGCCGGGCGCCAGGCCGGGCAGGACCCGGGCACCGGCGCCTGCATGGCCGGATGCCCGCCCCCCCTAAGATCCGGGCACCCGGCTATCGCAAGCTGCCGTCACCGGCGACGGTGGCCGGCCGCAGTGCCCGGAGACCTGCTGAGGCTCCTGCCCGCTGGCTGAACCAGCGGTCCCATCGTGGCGGGCCGCCTGGCTTTCGCGCGCCGGAGTTATCCCGCCAGATTTCGCAGGGTTTTCCCGGTAGGCTCCGGACACCGCATATCTCACACTGAGAGGCGTGAATCTCGCCGTGACGCTGCCGGCCACGCATCTGCCACAGCTGCGCAGGCACTCGCTGCTGTGGCTGCTCTACGGAACCGTGCTGCCGCCTGCCGTCCTGCTGGTCACCGTCACCTTGTGGCCGATGTGGCGGGACCGGCCGCTGCTCGCGCTCGGCAGCGAAGCCGTCGCGCTGGCGCTGGCCGCGACCGGAGTGTTATTGCTGGACGAGCCGGGCCAGCAGCACGCCGGAACAATGCTGATCATCTCCGCTGCCCTGCTGACGGCCGGCTGGCTGAACATCTGGAACACCGGCCCGTGGCCGCTGATCTCCGTGCCGGCCAGCCCGCTTGGCACCATCCTGGCCGCCTGGGCGATGTTCCGGTATCCGCGGCCGGCCTCGGCGCTGCGGCACAGCCGGACGTTCTTCGCCGTGATGACCGTGTGGGTACTCGGCGCGGTGCTCGTCAGCATCGGCGCTTCCCGGCCCGGCTGGCACCATTTCCCGGCGCAGGCCTGGTGGCCGGCGGTCTATCCGGACGCCGGGCTGTACCAGGCGGCGGCGCACGCCGCGAACACCGGCGGGATCATCTTCACCGTCGCCTACATGGTGCTGTGGCTCGGCCGGTGGAAACGGTCCAGGGGCATCGAGCGCCGCCTGACCATGCCGATTGCCATCGCCGCGGCGGCCGGGTGCGCCGCCACGCTGGCCGAGCTGATCGCGCTGTCCGCATCGGCATCGCCCCGCACGATGACCTCGATCTACACGGTCGAGGCCTTCCTGCTGGCCGCCGTGCCCGTCGCGTTCGTCATCGCCGTCCTGCAGCGCCGTTTCGCGCGGACCCGGATCGCCGACCTGCTTGTCCAGCTCCGCGGGCCGACCCAGCCGGGCGCCGTTACCGAGGGACTGCGCCGGGTGCTGCACGATCCCAGCCTTGACGTCTTCTACTGGGTGCCCGGCATGGACTCCTATGTTGATGGCGACGGGTCCGCCATCCAGCATCCCGGGCAGAGCGGGAACCGCCTGGTGCTGCCGGTGCAGTCGAGTTCCGGGATCCGCCTCGCGGTCGTGCTGGCGGATCCGGTGCTGTCCGCCCATGAGGACCTCGTGCAGGCCGCGATCACGGCCAGCTCGCTCGCCCTGGAGAACGACCACCTGCACGCGGCGCTGCAGGCGCAGCTGAAGGAAGTACGCGCTTCCCGGCTGCGGATCGTCGAGGCGGGCATGTCCGAGCGCCGCCGGCTCGAGCATGACCTGCATGACGGGACTCAGCAGCGCCTGCTCGCCGTCAAGGTGATGCTCGGCGCGGCCGAGGCCGAAGTGGATAACGCCGCTGCCCGGGCCATGATCACCAGGATCCGGCGGGAACTCGGCCAGGTCTTCGACGAGCTGCGCGACCTCGCGCACGGGATACACCCGGCGGTGCTCAGCCAGGTCGGGCTGGCGTCGGCGACGGTGACCATGGCCGAGCAGCACCTGATTCCCATCGACGTCGCGCTGCCCGCCCGTCGTTTCCCCGAGGCCACCGAGCTGACCGCCTACTTCGTCATCTCGGAGGCCATCAGCAACGCGGTCAAGCACGCCAGCGCCGACCGGATCAGCATCCGCGGCCGCGAGATCGGCCACAGCCTGCAGGTCGAGATCACCGATAACGGCCAAGGCGGCGCCCGGATGACCAGCGGAACCGGCATCGCCGGACTGGCCGACCGGGTCAGGGCGCTGGGCGGCGACCTCAGCGTGCACAGCGTGGACGGGCAGGGCACCCGGCTGGCGGCGAGCATCCCGTGCGGGTAGCCATCGCCGAAGATCACGCGCTGTTCCGCGAGGGCCTGGTGCTGCAGCTGGCCAGGGCGGGCCAGCAGGTGGTCGCCGAGGCCAGCACCGGCGAGGAACTGCTCGCCATGACCGCGCGGCAGCCGGTGGACGTCGCGATCCTCGACGTCAGGCTGCCGCCGACCTTTGCCGACGAGGGGCTCCGCGCGGCCGAGGAACTGGCTGCCCGCAGCCCGGATACCGCGATCCTGCTGCTGTCCGCCTACGCGGAGACGGCGTACGCCACGCGGCTGTTCGCGCACGGCACCGCCCGGCGCGGCTACCTGCTCAAGGAACGCGTGGACAACGCCGCCGCCCTGTGCGACGCGCTGGACCGGATATGCGCCGGCGAATCCGTGCTCGACGACTCGATCGTGCAGCGCCTGTTCACCCGCCAGCAGCACCTGAACCGGCTCAGCGCATTAACCGGCCGGGAGTGCGCCGTGCTGCAGCACATGGCCGAGGGAAGGTCGAACGCCGGCATCGCCCGGACGCTGCACCTGGCCGAGAAGACCGTGGAGTCCTACGTCGCCAGGATCTTCACCAAGCTCGGCCTGTCCGGCGGTGAGGACGCCAACCGCCGCGTGCTTGCCGTGCTCGCCTGGCTGCGCGGATCCCCGCCGCAGCGCGGCGGGTAGGCATCGGCCGGGATCAGCCGGGTGGCGCGAAGAACTCGAGCGCGATCCCGTCCGGGTCGCGGAAGGAGACGCCAGAGCCGTAATGAGCGTCCTTGATTCCGCCGTGCGCGATGCCCAGCTCGTCCAGGCGCGCGGCCCAGGCCTGCAGCTCGCCGCGGTCGCGGCAGGCGAAGGCGACATGATCCAGGCCGGTGCGGTGCTCGTCGAACCCGTCAGCCGCGCCGCCGGGATGCGTATGCAGGCCGAGCAGCTGGCCGCCGCCGACCGCGAACACGGTGTGGTGAAAGCCGCCGGCCTGCTCATCCTCGTCCAGAACAGGGCTGGCGGCCAGCAGCTCGCTGTACCAGCGGGTGCTTCGCTCGAGATCAGTCACGGTCACGGCGATGTGGGCGATCGGCGGGAAATCTGGCACGGCGGTCTCCTGGCTGAAGGCGGAACCTGACTGGTCCCGATGTCGTGGGCCGGGCTGCTGACGGCGAGGCTCCAGCGTACCGACGCTGGTACCGCCGCCTGCCCCGGGCGGCCGGTCAGCTGGCTGCGCCCCGGCCGCCGCGGCCGCCGGGCAGGCTCTGCGCGCCCAGGTAGCCGGCCAGCATGGCGCTGGCCACCTGGCCGACCATGTCGTCGGGCGGCAGGAAGCCAGGGTGATGCAGGCTTTCCGGCCCGCCGGTGCCAACGAAGATCATCAGCGTGGGGGCTGCGGGTGCGTAGAAGGCGAAGTCGTCGGACCCGCAGGAGCGGAACGAGGTGTCCACCGCGAAGCCGGCCTGGCGCAGCCACGGCCAGCTCGCGGCGGCCAGCGCCGCGTCGTTGACCAGCGCGGGCTCGCCCTCGTCGATGGTCACGCTGCCCCGGCAGCCGTGCGCCAGGCAGGTGTGCTGCACGATCTCGCGCAGCGCCTTGCGCAGGCCCGCCCGGTCGGCCTGGTCCAGCGCCCGCAGCGTGCCGCGCGCGGTGGCGGCCGGCGGGATCACGTTCGGCGCCTGCCCGGCCGCAAGCGCCCCGACGGATACCACGGCGCTGTGCGTGGGGTCGGTGCGCCTGCTGACTATCTGCTGCAGCGCGAGGACCGTCTGGCAGAGCGCGAGCACCGGGTCGGCGGCCAGCTGCGGGTAGCCGGCGTGTCCGGCCGCGCCCTGCACCGTGATCTCGAAGTCGTCGGCTGAGGCGTTCACCGGGCCGGCCGGGGCGGCGACCGTGCCCGCGGGCAGCTGGTGCTGCAGGTGCACCGCGACAACGGCGCGCGGCCGCTGCGCGGCGAAGGCGGCCGAGGCCACCATGTCCCGTGCCCCGGATGGCACCGCCTCCTCGCGGGGCTGCAGCACGGCGAGCAGCGCCGCGGGCAGCCCGGCGGCCGGCCCGCCCGGCAGGCTGGCCCGGCTCGCGGCCCGGCCGAGCGCGGTCAGCGCGGCCAGGTGCACGTCATGGCCGCAGGCGTGCATCGCCCCGTTGCGGGCGGCCCAGGGCACGCCGGTCTGCTCATCGACCGGCAGCGCGTCGAGCTCGGCCCGGATCGCGATGCACGGGCCGCCGGGCGGCCCGATCCGCACCAGCCGCCCGGTGCCGGCCACCGGCAGCGTGTCGCCGGCCTGCAGCGCCGCCGCGACCCTGGCCGCCGTGCGGTGCTCCGACCCGGACAACTCGGGATCCGCATGCAGGTCGTGCCGGAGCCGGACGGCCGCATCCAGCTCGCGGGCCAGCCCGGCGCGGAGCACCGCCGCGAGGCGCGCGGCAGGCTGGCCGGCGACCTGCATCGCGGGACCGGTGATGCCGGCGCCGGACGCGCCGCCGCCGGTCATCCCGGCGCCGCTCATCTCGTTGCGCCGGACCTGGCAGCGGCCGGCCGGCGCCGGTCATGGCTGGGCCAGCCGGTACACGCGAGTGGCGTTGGCCGAGCCGATGAGGTGCGCTACCCGGCCGGCGTCGGCCGCCGACCAGGCCTCGTCGGCGACGAACCGGGCAGTCAGCCCGGCCAGGTCGCGGCGGAAGCCGATGGCGCCCAGGTAGTGCAGCTCCGGCAGGCCGAAGGCGTCGGATGAGTAAAGCATCTTGCCGAACGGCGTCAGCTCCAGCGCCTCGGCGAGCACCGCAGCGGAGCGCGCGCCCACGTGGTTGAGTATCGCGCCGAGGTCCATGTAGACGTGCGGGAAGACGTTGGCCAGGTAGGCGGCCTGCCGGTGATGCGGATAGCAGTGCAGCAGCATGATCGGGGTGCCGATGGGCTGGGTGGCGCGCAGGAAGTCGTGCATCAGGGACGGGTCGGCCCGGTGCAGCCGCACGTCGGTGTCGCCGAACCCGACGTGGAACTGCACCGGCAGCCCGGTGTCCACCCCGGTCCAGATCAGGTGCCGGAGCAGCACCTCGTCGTCCAGCCGGGCCGCCGGGTCGGCGTCGAGCGCGCGCAGCAGCCGCCCGGCCGCCGCCGTGACGTCCGCGCCGTCCGGGCGGGCGGGCGCGAAATCCAGGCCGAGCCGGTAGGCGACGATTGACTTGAGCCCGACGGCGCCGCGGGTCGCGGTGGCCAGCGCAGCGGCGAACGCCGCGGCGAAACCGGCCGCGCTGGTGCCGTCCCTGGCGACCTGCTCGGCGACCGCCTCCAGCCGGACGATCTCCAGCGCGGGCGCGCCGCTCGCCGCCGCAAGCTGCTCCGGGGTGGCCACCTGATCGGCCTGGTAGCCGGTATCCACCAGCCACGACTGCACCTGCGCGGCCCGCAGCAGGCGCCGGCTCACCTCGGCGGTGCCGAGCTGCGCGCGGCGTTCCAGGTAGCTTTCCGCGGGCGCGGACGGCTCCAGCCCGAGGACCGGCGCGCACCAGCGGCGGACCGCGAAGCCGAGCTGGCTGTCGAACATGGACGTGCCGGGCGGCCGGGGCCCGGTCCCCTCGCACAGCAGGGCCTCGAAGCCGGGGCGGTCGAGACCGCTCAGCACGAAGCCGTGCACGTGGTGGTCGATCAGCGCCAGCGGCTCGGTATCCGTCACGTCTCCTCCGTCTTTGCGTGGCCGGCCGGCCGGCGCGCACCGCCGCCGGTGCTCCGCGCGGTGCCGGCCGGGCCTGGTCTGGCCGCTGCCATCACCAGCGCCACCTGGTCTGCGCGACGATGTCGTCCGGGCTGAGGCCGGCGAACAGCTCGGTTTCGCCCCGCCGGACGGCCAGGAACGCCTCGAAGAGCGGATCGCCCATCGCCTCGCGCAGCACGGCGCTTTGCGCCAGGTGCCCGGTCGCCTCGGCGAGCGACTGCGGCAGCCTGCGGGCGCCGAGGCCGGCCGGGTCCGCGGCTGGCCGGCCGGCCGGGTCACCCGAGGTTTCCGGCGGCAGCGTGCCGCCGGAGCGGAGCCCGGCCAGCCCGGCGGCGAGCAGCGAGCCGACCACCAGGTAAGGATTCGCGGCCAGGTCAAAGCATTTGATCTCGAGGTTGGCGCGGGTATCGTGCTCACCTGATGAGCCGGTCACCAGCCGCAGCGCCGCCTCCCTGTTCTCCCGGCCCCAGCACTGGTAGGCACCTGCCCAGCGGGACGGCACCAGCCGCAGGTAGCTGGCCACGCTAGGCGCGCCGACCGCCGTCAGCTCCGGCAGGGCGGCCAGGATCCCGCTGGCGAACGCCTCGCCGTCGGCGCTGAGGCCGTGCCGTCCCGGGCCGCCGGCCAGCAGGCTCCGGCCGTCCCGGCGGATGCTGAGGTGCACGTGCCCGCCGTTGCCCACCGACCCGGGGACGACCGACGGGGCGAACGATGCCTGGAAGCCGAAGCGTGCCGACACCGCGCGGATCGTCTGGCGGACGAGCACGCTGTCGTCGGCCGCGGCCACCGGGTCGCTGGCGGCGACGGAGACCTCAAGCTGGCCCGCGGCGTATTCCGGGTGGAACTGCTCGACCACGATTCCCTGCTGCTGCAGCGCCGTCACCAGGTCGCGGCCGTAGTCGGAAAGCTCGATCAGCCGGGTCATGCCGTAGGCCGGGCCCGCGCAGGCGGGCACGAACCGGCCGTCCGCATCGGTGCCCAGCGCCCACTCCAGCTCGAAGCTGACCCTGGCCGTCAGGCCGGCCGCGAGCGCCTCGGCGGCCATCCGGCGGGCGAACGACCGCTGGCAGGCGGCGTACCGGCGGCCTTCCTGGGTGTAGCGGTCGGCCGGCGCCCACGCCCAGCCGGGCTGCCCGGCGAGCGCGGTGACCCGGTCAAGCTCCGGCACCAGCCGCACATCGCCGTCCGGGCCGCCGATGTGCCTGCTGGTCACGATGTCGTCGTTGACCAGGAACACGTCGAACACCGGCGACATGCCGACGCCCCAGCCGGCCGCCCGCTGCAGGCGGCCGGCCGGGATCGCCTTCACCCGCGCGATGCCCGCATTATCGACATAGCACAGCGCGACCATCCTGATGCCGGCCGCGGCGAGCCGTTCGGCCACGGCGCCCGCCCGGCTGACCAGTTCGGCCCGCCGCTCCGCGGTCAGCGTCACCGGGCCGATCGCGGCTACCCGCCCGGCTCCGGCCGCGTCGCCGGGCCCGCTGGTGCCGCCATCTTCATTAGCCACCGGCACCTCACCGTCCACTCGCCACCCGTCAGCCCGGGGTCCCGGAAATATAACAGCCGGGCCTCAGCGCCGGCAGGCCCAGCGTCGGCGGGCAGCGCTCAGCCGGCCCGGCCAGGCGGCCCCCGGCCGCCGGCTCCGGCCAGGCACCCCGGGGCGCCACCGGGGCATCCGGCGCATCGGCGGCGAGTAGGTAGCTTGGCAGGCATGAGCTCCTGGATCGGGAACAGCACTGGCGGGCCGCGATGACCGCGGGCCAGCACACCACGGCAGGCCGGCCCGCGAGCGCGGATCACCGCGCGACGGCGGATCAGCACGCGACGGCAGATCAGCACGCGACGGCGGATCAGCACGCGACGGCGGATCAGCGCGCGACGGTGGCCGGGCTGGTCGAGCGGTCGGCCGCGGCCTACGCGTCCGGCGTGCCGGAGCAGCCGTCCGACGACGGCTTGTTCGGCCCGGCCAGCGTCACCTGGCGGATCAGCGCCGACCTGGCGGCGCCGGTGGCCGGCCTGCGGGCGCTGCAGCTGCAGGCACTGCACCCGCTGGCGATGGCGGGCGTCGACCAGCACAGCGACTGGCGCGAGGATCCGGTCGGCCGGCTGGCCGCCACGTCGGCGTACGTCGCCGCGGTCAGCTTCGGCGAGCGGGCGGCCGCCGAGCGGGCCGCGGCCCGGGTGCGCCGGATCCACGAGCATGTCCGCGGCACCGACCCGGTGACCGGCCGGCCGTACGCGGCCGGCGATCCCGCGCTGCTGCTGTGGGTGCACGCCGCGCTGGTCGACTCCGCCATCGCCGCCCGGCAGGCCTTCGGCACCGCGCTGGCCCCGGCCGACGCCGACCGCTACGTCGCCGAGATGGTGGTCGCCGCCGAGCTTGTCGGCGTGCCGCGGAACCTGGTCCCGGCCAGCGCCGCCGGGCTTGCCTCCTATATTGCCTCGGTACGGCCGGAGCTGCGCTGCAGCCCGGCCGCCCGCGAGTCGATGGCCTACCTGCTGAATCCGCCCGGGCTGGACGAGGACATCGCCGCGATCTGGCAGGACATCCGGGACGCCGCGATCGCGACCCTGCCGGACTGGGCCAGCGAGATGTACGGCTACCCGGCACCGGCCGGGCTGACTCCGGCCCGCCGGACCGAGATCCGGCAGGCGCTCGGCGTGCTGGACGCCGTGTACCTCAGCGAGCCGGGCGTGCTGGAGGCACGGCAGCGGATCGCGCTGCGGGTCCGGACGGCCCGGCCGGCGTGAGGAAGCTGCTCACCGGCGGCGCGGTCACGGCCGTCGCCCTGGCGGTGCTGCACCGCCGGATCGGGCGGCTCCGGCTGAACCGCGGGATGGCCGCGCTCGGGCTGGCCGCCCGTGGCGGCGCCCGGTACGCGGCCAGCGCGCCACGGCTGTTCGCGGCGGCCGGCCAGCACCGGCAGCAACTGCGGACCGACCTCGCCCTGCAGACCGCGGAGGACGTCGCCAGCACGCTCGGCGCGATGAAGGGCGTGCTGATGAAGATCGGCCAGATGGCCAGCTACGTCGACGACGGCCTGGCGCCTGCGGTCCGCCGGACGCTGAGCAGGCTGCAGGACAGCGTGCCGCCGATGAGCCCGGAGCTGGCCGCCGGGGTCGTCGAGGAAGAGCTCGGCATGCCGCCGGAGCGCGCGTTCGCCAGCTGGGACCCGGAGCCGATCGCGGCCGCGTCGATCGGCCAGGTGCACCGCGCGATCACCCACGACGGCCGCGCGGTCGCGGTGAAGGTGCAGTACCCGGGCATCGCCGAGACGATCGCGGCGGACCTGGGCAACGTTGCGCTGCTCCGCCGGATGCTGAAGATCACCGCACCGGCCCAGGACGTCGACGCGCTGCTCGCCGAGCTGCGCGACCGGGTGATCGAGGAGCTCGACTACCGGCGCGAGGCGGACAACCAGCGGCTGTTCGCGGCCTACTACGACGGCCACCCGACGATCGGGATCCCGGCCGTCGTCAGCGAGCTGTCCACCAGGCGGCTGATCACCAGCGAGCTGTCCGGCGGCGCCAGGTTCGCCGAGCTGGCCGGCTGGCCGCAGGCCGAACGGGACCTGGCAGCCGAGACCATCTACCGGTTCGTGTTCCGCAGCCTGTACGAGGTGCATGCCTTCAACGGCGACCCGCACCCCGGCAACTACCTGTTCCACGGCGGCGGCCGGGTCACGTTCCTGGACTTCGGGCTGGTCAAGCACTTCACCCCGGACGAGCTGCGGCCGCTGATGATGATGGCGCGCAACCTGTGCGTGGAGCAGGACCCGGAGGCGTTCCGGCGCAGCCTGGAGGACGCCGGCTTCCTCCGCCCGGACGCGCCGCTGAGCACCGAGACGATCGTCGAGCACCTGGCCGTGTTCTACCAGACCATCCGCAGGCCGGGCCGGCTGACCGTGACCGGCGACTACGCGTCGGCGGTGGTCCGCAGGTTCTTCGACGTGCGCAGCCCGGTCGCCGAGTACGTGAGCGTGCCGCGGTCCTACGTGATCCTGCAGCGGATCAACCTCGGCCTGTTCGCGGTGCTCGGCGAGCTGACCGCGACCGCGGACTGGCGGGCCATCGCGGAGGAGATCTGGCCGTTCGTGCAGGCCCCGCCCTCCACCCCGATAGGGGAAGCCGAGGCCCGGTGGCGGGCGGGCCTGGCCAGGGCGGCGGCGCCGGCCTGAGCCGCGGATGCCGCCGCCGGTGCCGCCTGGCCGACGGCACCGGCCACCGCGGATCCGTTAAGAAAAGTCGGCAGCCGGCTCCGGTGCCGGGGATCCTTCCGGGCGCCAGCGAGCCGGCCGGTCAGTAACGGGCGCCCACGACGCGTTCGGCCAGCGGGTCGAGCACGGCCAGCTCGCCCGGCGTGAGCCTGACGTCCAGCGCGGCGACGTTCTGCTCCAGCCACTTCACCCGCTTGGTGCCCGGGATCGGCACCACCGGGATACCGAGCCGCTCGCCCTGGGCGTAAACCCAGGCCAGCGCCACCTGCGCGGGAGCGACGTGGCTGGCCGCGGCCACGCCGCGCACTGCGTCGGCGACGGCCTGGTTGGCCCGGCCGGCGTCACCGGCGAATCGGGGATTGCGGCTGCGGAAGTCCGTCGCGGCGATCGCGTTTACGTCCACTGTGCCGGTCAGGAAGCCGCGGCCGAGCGGCGAGTACGGCACCAGCCCGGTGCCGAGCTCGCGGAGGGCGTCCAGCACGGTGGTCTCCGGGTCACGCGACCAGAGCGAGTACTCGCTCTGCACGGCGGTGATCGGGTGCACGGCATGAGCGCGGCGCAGCAGGCCGCCGTCCGCCTCGGACAGGCCGAGATGACGTACCTTGCCCTCGCTGACCAGCTCGGCCATCGCGCCGACGGTCTCCTCGATTTCCGCGGTCTGCGGCGGGCGGTGCAGGTAGTAGAGGTCGATCACCTCGGTGCCGAGCCGCAGCAGGGACGCCTCGCAGGACCGCCTGACATAGGCACGCTCGCCGCGGACCACGCGCTTGCCGTCGCCGGCCGTCCGGTCGATGCCGAACTTCGTGGCCAGCTGCACCTCGTCCCTGCGGCCGGTGATCGCGCGGCCGACCAGCACCTCGTTGTGCCCCGCGCCGTAGATGTCGGCGGTGTCGATGAACGTCACGCCGAGATCCAGCGCGCGGCGGATGGTGGCGATCGACTCGTCCCAGTCGGTCTGGCCGTAGAACTCGCTCATGCCCATGCAGCCGAGTCCCTGGGCCGGGACGGACAGCTCGCCGAGTGATACCTTGCGCACGTCAGCCTTCCTGTAGTTGGCGTGGAGCCCCGGTCATCTGCGCGTCACGCCGGTCATTTGGCGGGCCGCTGCGGCGGTCGCGGCTCATCCGCGGCCGGGCCGGCGGTCGCGGCGAACCGCAGCTGGTCGCCGTTGACCTCGACGCTCGCGCGGGCGAACCCGGCGGCGCGAACACGGCAATTTTACCCACCAGCCACGCGAAGCATAATTCAACAGGTGGAGAAATTTACCGGTTAGGTTCTGTCCGGTCCCCGCCGGACAGAACCTAACCGGTAAGTCGCCGGCCCGGGAATCGCGGGCGCATTCGGTTGCGCACCGGCAGCCAGCCGGAGCATTTAACTAAATTTAGTTAGTGATAGATTGCCACCGTGCAGCCAGAGCAACCCGGTACCGCAGCGCTGGACGGTCTCGCCGCGGTGAGCGGCCTCGGCGATCAGGTGCGCGGACGGCTGTACGCCCTCGTGGCGGGCAGCCCCGGGCCCGTCGGCCGGGACGAGGCCGCCGCGGCGGCCGGCATCGGCCGCGGGCTGGCCGCCTACCATCTGGACAAGCTCGTCGAGCTCGGCCTGCTCACCGCCGGATACCAGCGTCCCGCGGGCCGCACCGGGCCGGGAGCGGGCCGGCCAAGGTCTACAGCCGCTCCGGGCGCGAGTTCGCCGTGTCAGTGCCGCCGCGCGACTACGAGCTCGCCGCCCAGCTGCTGGCCCGCGCCGTCGAGGCGGCCAGCGGGCCGGCCAGGGCAGCGCTGCAGGCCGCGGCCCGGCAGTGCGGCACCGAGCTTGGCCGCCGCCATCAGGCCGGCCGCGGCCGGCCATCCGGCCCGCGCCAGGACAGCGCGCGGCAGGACAGCCCGCGCCAGGACGGCACACGGCAGGACGGCACGCGCCAGGACAGCCCGCGGCAGGACAGCCCGCGGCAGGACGGCCGCGCCCGGCGGGCCGCCGAGGCCGCATTGCGCGAGCACGGCTTCGAGCCCTGGCATGATCAGGCCGGCGCGATCCGGCTGCGCAATTGCCCGTTTCACCAGCTGGCCGCCGAGTATCCCGGCCTGACCTGTGCCATGAACCTGGCCCTTGTCGAGGGCATCGCCGCTGGCGCCGGCGCAACTGGGCTGTCCCCAGCGCTTGACCCAGCGCCCGGGCGGTGCTGCGTTGTGATCGGGGCCGGCAAGCCAACCGGATGAGAAGGATTGCAATGACTGACGCGCTGACGAGGCTGAGCACGGCCGGGGTATCGATCTGGCTGGATGACCTGAGCCGGGAAAGGCTGGTGTCGGGCAGCCTGGCCGACCTGGCCGCCGATGACCACGTGGTCGGCGTGACCACGAACCCGAGCATCTTCGCGAAGGCGATTACCGGCGGCGAAGCGTACCGGCCGCAGCTTCGCGACCTGGCCACCCGCGGCGTGGACGTACCCGAGGCGCTGCGCGCGCTGACCACGTTCGACGTCCGCCGGGCCTGCGACGTGCTCAGGCCGGCCCACGACGCCTCGGCGGGCCAGGACGGCCGGGTGTCGATCGAGGTCGACCCGCGGCTCGCGCACGACACCAGGGCCACGATCGCCGAAGCCCGCGCGCTGTGGTGGCTGGTGGACCGGCCTAACCTGTTCATCAAGATCCCGGCCGCGCGGCAGGGACTGGCGGCCATCGCCGCGTGCCTCGCGGAGGGAATCAGCATCAACGTCACGCTCATCTTCTCGCTGCGGCGCTACGACGCGGTGATGGACGCCTTCCTGGACGGCATGGAGCGCGCCGCCCGGGCCGGCCACGACCTGTCCTCCATGGCGTCGGTCGCGTCGTTCTTCGTGTCCAGGATCGACACCGAGGTCGACGCCCGGCTGGACAAGATCGGGACGGCCGCGGCCGCGGCGCTGCGCGGCCGGGCTGCGATCGCGAACGCGCGGCTCGCCTACCAGCACTACGAGCAGGTGTTCGGCTCAGCCCGGTGGGACGCGCTGGCCGCTGCCGGGGCCAGGCCGCAGCGGCCGCTGTGGGCCTCCACGTCGGTCAAGGATCCGGCCTATCCGGATACCCGCTACGTCGTGGACCTGGTCGCGCCCGGCGTGGTCAATACGATGCCCGAAGCCACCCTGCGCGAGGTCGCCGATCACGGTAACGTGCCGGCCGACTCGGTCCGCGGCCACTACGCCGAGTCGCAGCAGGTGCTCGACGAGCTACGGCACCTCGGGATCGACTACGACGACGTCACGGCGACGCTGGAGGACAACGGCGTGACCACTTTTGACAACGCCTGGAGGCAGCTCGGCGAGCAACTGGCCGGCACCCTGCGGGCCCAGCCAGCACAGCAGCAGAGGAGCAGTGCATGACCACGGATGCGAGTCACGTCATCGTCGGAGCGAGCCTGGCCGGCGCCAAGGCCGCGGAGGGGCTGCGGGAGGCGGGCTTCGACGGCCGGCTCGTGCTGATCGGCGAGGAGCGCGAGCGGCCCTACGAGCGGCCGCCGTTGTCGAAGGACTACCTGCTCGGCAAGGCGGAACGGGACACGATCTACGTCCATCCGCAGGACTGGTACGCCGAGCATGACGTGGACCTGCGGCTCGGGGCCACGGTCACCTCGATCGACCGGGCGGCGCACGAGGTGAGCCTGGCCGACGGCACGAAGGTCGGTTACTCCAGGCTGCTGCTGGCCACCGGTTCCTCGCCGCGCCGGCTGCCGGTGCCGGGCGCTGATCTCGACGGCGTGCTCTACCTGCGCAGTGTCGGCGACAGCGACCGGCTCCGGGCGGCCCTGCAGGACGCCTCGCGGGTCGCGGTGATCGGGGCCGGCTGGATCGGGCTGGAGACCGCGGCAGCCGCGCGCGCGGCCGGCGACGAGGTCACCGTGCTGGAGATGGCGGAACTGCCGCTGCAGCGGGTGCTCGGCCGCCAGGTCGCACGGGTGTTTGCCGACCTGCACATCGCCAACGGAGTCGACCTGCGCGGCGGGGTGCAGGTCACCGAGATCACCGGCAGCGGCGGGCAGGCCGACGGCGTGCGGCTGGCCGACGGCAGCCGGGTGCCGGCCGACGTGATCATCGTGGGAGTCGGGATCGCGCCGAACAGCCAGCTGGCCGCGGCCGCCGGGCTGGAGGTCGACAACGGCATCTGGGTCAACGCGCAGCTGCGCTCCTCCGACCCGGACATCTTTGCGGCCGGTGACGTAGCCAATGCGCTGCATCCGCTGCTCGGCAAGCACATCCGGGTGGAGCACTGGGCCAACGCGCTCAACCAGCCGCAGACCGCCGCCCGGGCGATGCTCGGCCAGCAGGCCGTCTACGACCGGGTGCCGTACTTCTTCACCGATCAGTACGACCTGGGCATGGAGTACGCCGGGTACGTGGAGCCCGATAACTACGACCAGGTCGTCTTCCGCGGTGACGTGGCCGGCCGCGAGTTCGTCGCGTTCTGGCTCGGCGACGGCGGGCGCGTGCTGGCCGGGATGAACGTGAATATCTGGGACGTCAACGATGCGATCCAGGCGCTGGTGCGGTCCGGCCGGCCGGTTGATGCGGCCGCCCTCAGCGACGCCGGCATCCCGCTGGAGTCGCTGGCCGGCGGCTGACGAGGCCGCCGGGCCGGCCAGGCCGGCGCTGATTCTCCCCGGCAGGCCGGCTACGGCAACCCGGCGGCGCCCGGCGCCTCCGGCCCGGCGACGGCCACCAGCTGGGTGCGCGACCGGGCGGCGGTCTTGCGCAGCAGGCTCTCGACGTGCTTCTCCACGGTGCGCGGCGACACGTGCAGCCGTGCCGCGATCTCCCGGTTGGCCAGGCCCGCCGCGACCAGGCGGAGCACGTCCGCCTCGCGGGCCGTGACGCCGAGCCGGAGCCAGCGGCTCGGCTGGGGGCCAGCCAGCAGCCGGCCGCAGCGCCGCGCGAGCGGGCCGATGCCATGGGCCGCGAAGCACCGGGCCCCGGCCTCCAGCCACCCGGCCGGCTGCCCCCAGCCGTCGGCCAGCGCGGGCTCCGCGGCGCACAGCCGCGCCAGGTCGGCCCAGACCGGGTAGTGCACGAGCTCGCCATCGGCCGCCCTGGCCAGGTCGGAGGCCTGCTGCCGGTCACCAGCCCGGCCGGCCAGGATCGCGTCGGCATACCCGAGCAGGCCGCGGTTGGCCCGGTTGACGGTGATGCCGATGTCGCGCGCGGCCGCGATCGCCGTGGCGGCGCGCCGGTCGCCGGCCGCGGCGAGCAGCAGCGGCCACAGGCCCCGGTAGCTTGCGGGCCCCTGCTGCGGCAGCGCATCCAGGGCGGCGACGCCACGGCCGAGGTACCGCAGCGCGTCCGGCCAGTTGTCGTCCAGCAGCGCCAGCATGCCCCGGCCGCCGGCCCAGGCGCTGCCCTCGATCTCCGGGTCACCCGGAGCCGCCGAGCTGGCCAGCGCCAGGAACCTTTCCATCTCGGCGCGGTCGCGGCGCATCGCGTGGATCTCGCCGAGGAACAGCAGCACGATCGCCCGGATCTGGGCCAGGCCCAGCCGTTCGCTGATGGCGAGCGCCGACCGGGCATGGGCGGCGGCCTCGTCGAGCCCGAACCGGAAGATGCAGGCCGCGGTCAGCTGCAGGTCGATGACGGCGCCGGTGCTGACGGCGCCAAGCTCGGCGGCGCTGCGCCGCGCCTCGGCGAGCCGTTCGGTGCCGGCGTGATCGAACATCTCGATGGTGCCAAGCTCGTGCAGCGCGCGCAGTCGCCAGATGGCCAGCCGGGCAGCGTCGGCCACGGCCAGCGACCGCTCGAAGCTGCGCCGCGCCGCATCGAGGTCGTTGATGCGCTGAACCCGGCCGAGCAGCTCAAGCGCATGGCAGCGGACCTCGGGGCTGGTATCCGCCGCGGCAAGTACGCTTTCCGCGCTGCGGCGGGCCAGGCCGACGTCGCTGGCGGCGAAGGCGACCTCGGCGCCCAGCACGGCCGCGCGGGCGCTCAGCGAGGGCCCGGTACCGGCCGGCCGCAAGCCGCTGGCGGCGTCCAGGTGCCGGGCGGCAGCTTCCCACCGAGTGCCGTCCACGGCGGCATGCGCCAGCCGCAGGTGTATCTCCGCGCGCACCGCGGCGGTGTCATCGCCCTGGCCGAGCCTGGCGATGAGGCGATCGCCGGCCAGCATCGCCTCGTCCACCCGCCCGGCCAGCGCCAGCGCCTGGACGAGCAGCGTTTCCGCATCGGCGCGCTCCCCGGCGGCCTCGTCCAGCATCTGCGCGGCGCGCTCCAGCGCGGCGATCGCGGTGGCCAGCGCGCCCCGGCCGAGCGCCGCCCGGCCAGCTGCGGTCAGCAGCACGCCTGCCCGCCGGTACTGGCCGGCCTGGGCCGCCAGGTCCGCGGCTAGCTCGCGCCATGATCCTGGCCACCCGGGGTGAGCCGCATCGACGGCCGCGAGCGCGGCTTCGGCGAGGCCGGACCGCCGCGGCGGCAGCAGGCCGGCCACCACCGCTTCCCGGCTGAGCGCGTGCCGGAAGCGGAACGCGCCGTCGCTGACGACGAGCAGCAAGGCATCGGCACCGCGCTCCAGCGCGCCGGATACCACGGCCGGCGGCAGCCCGGTCACCGCGGGCAGCAGCCGCCAGTCGAACTGGCGGCCGAGGACCGCGGCGGCCTGAATGACCAGCCGCTCGTCGTCGCCGAGGTCAGCCAGCCGGGCCCGCACCGTCGCCGCGAACGAGCTGGGCACGCCAGGTGACGCGAGTGATTCCTCGACCAGGAACGGCACGCCGTCGGCCGCCTGCTGAACCCGGGCGGTCAGGTCGCCGGCCGCCTCCGGCAGGCACGCCCGCACCATGGCGGCGACCTGCTCATCGGTCAGCCGGCCAAGCGGAAGATGTGTCGCGGTGCGCCGTCCGTGCAGCCGGGCGGCCAGTTCCATCGCCGCTGACCGCGGCTCGCTCCGGGTGGTCGCGACGCACAGCACCGGCTCGGCCGCGAGGTTGTCGCCCAGGTACTCGATCACGGCCAGCGTGTCCGGGTCGGCCCAGTGCAGATCCTCGAGCACGACGACGAGCCCGCGCGGCTGCGCCAGCTGGTGCAGCAGCCGCAGCACCGCCTCGCCGCGGACGGCCGGCGAGTGCTCCGCGTGACCGGCACCGCCAGCCACCGGGATGATCGCGCGGAGCGCGGGCAGCCACGGCGCGAGGTCGCCGTCATCGGGCAGCCCGCGATGACGCAGCGCCTGGTGCAGCGCCTCGGTCAGCGGCCGGTACGGCGTGCTGGCGCTAGCCGGCACCGCGCGGCCGGTGATCACCATCGCGGCGTCGGCGCTGGCCTGGCTGGCCACCTCGCGGGCCAGCCGGGACTTGCCGATGCCCGGCTCGCCGGTGAGGAACACCAGGCCGCCGGCCCGGTGGCGGGCGCCGTCCAGCGCGGCCCGCAGCGCGCGAAGCTCTGCCTCCCGCCCCACCACCAGGGGGCATTCCGCCGCCGCCACATCGCAAGTGTGCCCTGGAATCGCCGCCCCGGTAACAACGGCCAGCCTGCTCGCCATGACCAGGCGGCCCGGTCAGGTAGCGATCAGCCCGGGCCGGGCCGGGCCAGGCGCACCATACCCGGCCAGCTCCGGGCAGCCCGGGCGGCGGATAACAAGTCGGTCAGTTTGCCGGCCAGCCCTTGACACCGGCCTGACCCGGCTCGAAACTGCTGCACATATTGAAACGTTCCACTACTTGGCGCAGCGCGGCCGCGGCGTCAGCTAGGGGGCAGTCAATGGGGCCAGCGCGCGACACCGGCTGGATGAGTACCGGGCCAGGCACGCCGAGGTCTGGCCCGAGATGAGTGACGCGCTGCGCAAGGCCGGCTGGGCCAGCTACGGCCTCGTCCGGTCCGATGACGGCCTGCTGGCGGCGCCCGACGAGCGCCCGAGTCCTCGCAGCCTGGAGATGAGCCTGACATGCGTGACCTGACCGCCGTGAAGACCGCGCTGAGATCGCACCGGATCGAGCTGCCGTCCTGGGCGTTCGGCAACACCGGGACGAGGTTCAAGGTCTTCGCCCAGCCCGGCGTGCCCCGCACGGTGCAGGAGAAGGTGGCCGATGCCGCGCAGGTGCACCGGTTCACCGGAATCGCGCCCAGCGTCGCCGTGCACATTCCGTGGGACAAGACCAGCGATTACGCGGCCCTCGCCAGCTACGCCGCCGAGCACGGGATCGCGATCGGCACGGTCAACGCGAACGTGTTCCAGGACGACGACTACAAGCTCGGCTCGATCGCCAACCCGGACCCGAAGATCCGCGCCAAGGCGCTGGCCCACCTGCTGGAATGCGTCGACATCATGGATGCCACCGGATCGCGCGACCTGAAGCTGTGGTTCGCCGACGGCACCAACTACCCGGGCCAGGATGACATCCGCGACCGCCAGGACCGGCTAGCCGAGAACCTGGCCGCGGTCTACGCCCGGCTCGGCCACGGCCAGCGGATGCTGCTGGAGTACAAGCTGTTCGAGCCGTCGTTGTATACCACCGACGTGCCGGACTGGGGCACCTCGCTGCTGCACTGCACCGCGCTGGGCGGCCAGGCGATGGTGGTGGTCGACACCGGCCACCACGCGCCCGGGGTGAACATCGAGTTCATCGTCGCGCTGCTGCTCCGCGCGGGCAGGCTCGGCGGGTTCGACTTCAACAGCCGGTTCTACGCCGATGACGACCTGATGGTCGGCGCCGCCGACCCGTTCCAGCTGTTCCGGATCCTGCACGAGGTGGTGCAGGCCGGGGCGCTGGGGCCGGAGGCCGGGGTGGCGTTCATGCTGGACCAGTGCCACAACATCGAGCCGAAGATCCCGGCCCAGATCCGGTCGGTGCTGAATGTCCAGGAGGCCACCGCCAAGGCTCTCCTCGTCGACGCCGGAGCGCTCGCCGCAGCGCAGCAATCCGGCGACGTGCTGGGCGCGAACTCCGTGCTGATGGACGCCTACAACACCGACGTCCGCCCGCTGCTCGCCGGGCTGCGCCAGGACATGGGCCTGGATCCGGACCCGGTCGCCGCCTATCACCGCTCCGGCTATGCCGGGCAGATCATCACCGACCGGGTCGGCGGCACCCCCGCCAGCTGGTCTACCTAGCTCCGGCCCCTACCTGGCCCGCTCCCACCCGACCCATCCGGCTCCACCCACCCGAACCCCACCCACCCGGCCACCCACCCCCCCGCGACCCGAGCCGTCGATGCCGTTGAACACGGCGTTCAACGGCATAGAACCCGTTCAACGTCATGATCAACGGGTTGCATGTCACCGACAAGGAGCCAGGCATGAGCTCGCAGGAACCATCCGGCGCGGTGCCGCCGGTCGTCGCCGAGCTGCTGCAGCGCAGCCACCGGCTCGGCTCAGATCCGCGCAACACCAACTACGCCGGCGGTAACACCTCGGCGAAAGGCCTGGCGGCCGACCCGGTCACCGGCCAGCAGGCCGAGCTGCTCTGGGTGAAGGGGTCCGGGGGCGACCTCGGCACGCTGACCGCGGGCGGCCTGGCCGTGCTGCGGCTGGACCGGCTGCGCGCGCTGACCGGCCGCTATCCCGGCGTCGAGCGCGAGGACGAGATGGTCGCCGCGTTCGACTACTGCCTGCACGGGCCGCCAGCCGCCGCGCCGTCCATCGACACGGCCATGCACGGGCTGCTGGACGCCCCGCACGTCGACCATCTGCATCCCGATGCCGGCATCGCGTTCGCGACGGCCGCTGACGGCGAGGCGCTGACCCGGGCATGCTTCGGCGACCTGGCCGGCTGGCTGCCATGGCGGCGGCCGGGCTTCCAGCTGGGCCTGGACATCGCCGGATTCCGCCGGTCCAGCCCGGCCGCGATCGGGGTGATCCTCGGCGGGCACGGCATCACCGCGTGGGGCGCGGACAGCGCGGAGTGCGAGGCGAACTCGCTGCGGATCATCGCGATGGCCCGGCGGTACCTGGCCGAGCACGGCCGTCCCGATCCGTTCGGCCCGGTCCTGCCCGGCTACGAGCCGCTGCCGGAAGCCGGGCGGCGGGCCAGGGCCGCCGAGCTGGCGCCGGTCATCCGGGGGCTGGCCGCCACCGACCGGGCCCAGGTCGGGCATTTCACCGACAGCGACGCGGTGCTCGACTTCCTGGCCAGGTCCCGGCACCCGGCACTGGCCGCGCTCGGCACCTCGTGCCCCGACCATTTCCTCCGCACCAAGATCGTGCCGCTGGTACTCGACCTGCCGCCGGCCACCCCGTTTCAGCTGATGTGCGAACGGCTCGCCGAGCTGCACTCGGCCTACCGGGACGAGTACCGGGCCTACTACGACCGGCACGCGGACGCCGGCTCGCCGCCGATGCGCGGCGCCGACCCGGCGATCGTGCTGGTGCCCGGGGTCGGCATGTTCAGTTACGGGCCGGACAAGCAGACCGCGCGGGTAGCCGGGGAGTTCTACGTCAACGCGATCAACGTGATGCACGGTGCCGAGTCGGTGTCCAGCTACTCTCCCATCAGCGAGGCGGAGAAGTTCCGCATCGAGTACTGGGAGCTTGAGGAGGCCAAGCTGCGACGGCGGCCGAAGCCGCGGCCGCTGGCGGCGCGGGTGGCGCTGGTCACCGGCGGCGGGGCCGGGATCGGCCGGGCCACCGCACGGCGGCTGGCCGCCGAGGGCGCGTGCGTGGTAGTGGCCGACCGGGACGGCGGCGCCGCCCGGCAGGCCGCCGCCGACATCGGGTCCGCCGATGTCGCGGTCGGGGTCACGTCGGACGTCACCGGCGAGGACGGCGTCGCCGCCGCCTTCACCGCCGCGGCGCTTGCCTTCGGCGGCGCCGACCTGGTGGTGAGCAACGCCGGGCTGTCGATCTCCAGGCCGCTGCTGGAGACCACGCTGGCCGACTGGGACATTCAGCACGACGTGATGGCGCGCGGCTCGTTCCTGGTCGCCCGGGCGGCCGCCCGGGTCATGCGGGCGCAGCGAATGGGCGGCGACATCATCTACATCTGCAGCAAGAACTCGGTGGCCGCCGGCGCGGCCAACGTGGCCTACGGCGCGGCCAAGGCCGACCAGGCGCACCAGGTCCGGCTGCTGGCCGCCGAGCTGGGCGAGTTCGGCATCCGGGTAAACGGGATCAACCCGGACGGCGTGGTCCGCGGCTCCGGCATCTTCGCCGGGGGGTGGGGCGCGCAGCGGGCCGCGGTCTACGGTGTGCCGGAGGAGGAGCTCGGCGCATTTTACGCGCAGCGGACGCTGCTGAAGCGGGAGGTGCTGCCGGAGCACGTCGCGGCGGCCGTGGTGGCGCTGGCGGCCGGGGATCTGTCGCTGACGACGGGACTGCACATCCCGGTCGATGCCGGGGTGGCGGCCGCGTTCCTGCGCTGACTGCTGACTGGCGGGAGGTGACCGGATGAACCTGGCAGCCGGGCGGGGCGGCGCGGCAAGTCCGGGCGGCGCGGCAAGTCCGGGCGGCGCCGCCGGGCGGGGCGGCGGGACCGGGCGGGGCGGCGGGGCGGTGACCGCCGTCGCGGCGGTTGACCTGGGCGCGTCCAGCGGCCGGGTCATGGTCGGCCGCGCCGGGCCGGGCCGGCTGGAGCTGACCGAGGCGCACCGGTTCGGCAACGTCCCGGTGTCCGCCGGAGGCACCCTGCACTGGGACATCCTGCGGCTGTACGCCGGAGTCACCGACGGCCTCCGGGCGGCGGCCCGCGAGTGCGAGCTGGCCAGCATCGGGATCGACTCGTGGGGGGTCGACTACGGGCTGCTCGACGCCGCGGGCTCGCTGCTCGGGAACCCGGTGCACTACCGGGATTCCAGGACGGACGGCATCAGCGAGCGGGTGCTGGCCGCCGTTCCGGCCGCCGGACTCTACCAGGTCACCGGCATCCAGCAGCTTCCGATCAACACGCTTTACCAGCTGGCCGCCGCGGCCGGCACTCCGCAGCTGCGGGCCGCGCGGACGCTGCTGCTGATCCCGGATCTGATCGGCTACTGGCTGACCGGGGAGACCGGCGCGGAGCTGACGAACGCGTCCACCACGCAGCTGCTGGACGTGCGGACGCAGGCCTGGGCGACCGGCCTGATGCAGCGGACCGGGATCCCGGCCGGCCTCTTCCCGCCGCTGCGCAGGCCCGGCGACACGATCGGGGACCTGCTGCCCGGCGTGCGCGAGACGGCCGGCCTGCCCGCCGCGGCGCGGGTGGTCGCGGTCGGCTCGCATGACACCGCGTCGGCGGTGGCCGGGGTGCCGGCCGGCGGCGGCGGCTTCGCCTACATCTCCTGCGGCACGTGGTCGCTGGTGGGGATGGAGCTGGACCAGCCGGTGCTGACCGAGGCCAGCCGGCGGGCCAGCTTCAGCAACGAGACCGGGATCGACGGCACGATCAGGTACCTGCGCAACGTGATGGGCCTGTGGCTGCTGCAGGAGTCGCTGCGAGCCTGGTCCCTGGCCGGCCCGGCGCCCGGCCTGCCGGACCTGCTCGCCGCCGCCGCCAGCCGGCCGCCGCTGGCCGCGGTGATCGATCCGGGCGACCCGGCGTTCCTGCCGCCCGGCGACATGCCGTCCCGGATCGCGGCGGCGTGCGGCCAGGCTGGTCAGCAGCCGCCGCCGGACCGGGCGGCGGTCGTCCGGTGCATCCTGGACAGCCTCGCGCTCGCGCACCGGCGGGCGATCATCGATGTCCAGGAACTGTCCGGGCGCCGCGTTAACGTCGTGCACATCGTCGGCGGCGGGGCCCGTAACGTGCTGCTCTGCCAGCTCACCGCCGACGCCTGCGGGCTGCCGGTGATCGCCGGGCCGGTGGAGGCGACCGCGCTAGGCAACGTGCTCGTGCAGGCGCGGGCGGCTGGCGCCGGGCAGGCCAGCCTCGGCGGCATGCGCGCGCTGCTGCGGCAGACTCAGCAACTGCGCCGGTTCGAGCCGGAGGGCAGCCCGCGGGCCTGGGCGGCTGCCGCCGGGCGCGCGGGCCTGGACTGACCCGGCCGCAGTTGACACGTTCCAATACGGACCAGACACTGGCGGTCTGGGCCAGAGAGGATGTCGGTGAACGCGCCGGTCAGCATCAGGGAAGTGGCCGCACGGGCGGGCGTCTCGGTGGGCACCGTGTCGAACGTGCTGAACCGGCCGGACATCGTGGCCCGGTCGACTCGGGACCGCGTGCAGGACGCCATCAAGGCGCTCGGCTTCGTCCGGAACGAGTCGGCCAGGCAGCTGCGCGCGGGCCGCAGCCGGATCATCGGGCTGGTCGTGCTCGACGTGGCGAACCCGTTCTTCACCGATGTCGCGCGCGGCGTCGAGGACGAGGCCAGCATGGCCGGGCTGGCCGTCATCCTGTGCAACAGCGACGACCAGCTGCCCAAGGAAACGCATTACCTGGAACTGCTGGAAGAGCACCGCGTGCAGGGCATCCTGATCACGCCGGTGGCCGGCGCCGACGAGCGGCTCGCGCAGCTGCAGCGGCGCGGCACCCCGGTGGTGCTGGTGGACAGCAGGTCGCCGACCGGCAGCCTGTGCTCGGTGGCCGTCGACGACGTGCTGGGCGGCGACGTGGCGATGTCGCACCTGCTGGCCACCGGGCACCGGCGGCTCGCCTTCGCGGGCGGCCCGGTCAGCATCCGGCAGGTGGCCGACCGCCGCGACGGGGCGCTGCGCGCGCTGCGGCGGGCCGGGCGCGACCCGGCGGACCTGCGGCTGATCGAGACGACCGCGCTGAACGTCGCCGCCGGGCTGCGGGCGGGCGCGCAGATCGTGGCGCTGCCGCCAGCCCGCAGGCCGACCGGGGTGTTCTGCGCCAACGACCTGATCGCGCTCGGCCTGCTGCAGGAGATGACGCTGCGCGGGATCGGGGTACCGGCTGACATCGCCATCGTCGGATATGACGACATCGATTTCGCGGCCGCGGCCGCCGTACCGCTTTCCTCGGTCCGCCAGCCCCGCCAGCAGCTCGGCCGGACCGCTGCCCGGCTGCTGCTCGAGGAGACCCTGGAGCCCGACGGGCACACGCACCGGCAGGTCATGTTCCAGCCTGAGCTGGAGATCCGCCAGTCCAGCCAGGCGCCGCCACAGTGAACCGCGAGACCGGGCTGGGCGCCATTTACCGGTAGGTGACTATTGCGGGGGTACCCCTGGCGCAGCCGGCCGCCTGCATCGCGCTGGCCGCGGCCGGCTTCATCTCCGTTGACCACCAGGTCGGGGACTTCCAGCGGGTTCCGGTACCGGGCCAGGCCGAGATCACGCTGTCCCGGCCGGGCGGATACGTCCGCTACATCGAGCAGCCCGGCCATCGCTGCCCGGTCAACGTCGGCGGCGGCACCGGGCAGGACGCGCCTTTCCCGGCATGGGCGATGCGGGTGCCCATCCAGCCGGCCGGCGGCGGCGCGCCGGTCCCGGTCAGTGCCTGGCGCGGCGCCCGGGAGTTCTACGACCTGGCCGGTCACCAGGGCCAGCGGGCCATGTCGGGCACGGCCGGCAAGGCGGGCGGTATTCGCTGCGGGCCGCCGACGCCACGCCAGACGCCATCCTGGATCTCGCCGCCGGCCAGGACATCGGCCGCGGCACGGTGGCACCGCTGATCTTGCTGCTGGCGGGCGTGACCGCGCTGGCGCCGGCCGGGATCACTACCGGCGTGATCACCTTCACCCGGCGCCGCGGCGCCCGGCGGGCCGCCGGTTCCCGGCCGTAACCGGGGGGCGGCCCGGCAGGTGGCCTTCATCACACTGACCGGCCCGGCCCGGCCGGGCGCCAGCCCGGCTCCGTGCCGCGGAGCGCCGCGCATCGCCGGCTGCGCCGGGCATCGCGGCTCCGCGCCGCTGGCGCCGCGGCGGGCGGCGCGGGCAGCCCGCCGGCTGACCGGGGACGGCAGGCCGCGGAAATCTGGATATGTCATGATTACCGCCCTGACCAGGGGGTACGGCCGGGCAACCGGCGATACACACAGAAACGCGGAAGGGAACACATGGCGAAGACCAAACCGGCGCGCCGGCTGTCGCACGCAGCGAGGACCGGCCTGGCGGAACTGCCCGGCAACGCCGCGTGGCTGTTGTCCAGGGCGCTGAAGCCCGCGATCTCCGGCGCCGCTGGCGCCTCGGACATCGCTTCGTCCGTCGCTGACAACGTGGCGGAAAATGCCCACTCGGCGGCGGAGACGGCCAGCTCCGCGACATCTGGCATGCGGCGGAAGGCCAGCGGGGCCATGCAGTCGGTCCGGGAGGCCGGCCCGGCCTTCGGCCATGACTCGGTGGACTCCTTCATGCGGCAGGCGGATAACGCGGCTGACCAGGCGCGCGAATCAGAAGCCCAGGCGCTGTCCCTGGCGCAGGAGGCCAAGGACAGCGCGGATAACGCGGCGCGAGTGGCCCGCGAGTGCGACGAGTACCTGCAGCAGGTCCGCCAGCAGGCCGGGCGGCTGGCCGCCGACCGGGTCGAGGAAGCAAGAAGCGACGCCGCCGCCGCGGTAGCCGAGGCGGTCCGCGAGTACGACGACCAGCTGCGCCGTGCGCGCGCCGAGGCCGGAGAACGGGTGGAGCGGGAGCGCCGCGCGGCAGCGGCCGAGACCAGCAAGACGGTGCAGAAAGCCGAGGCCGAGTCGGCCGCGCGGGTCGCCTCGGCGGAGCAGGACGCCGAGCGGGCGCAGGCCCGGGCCCATGCCGCCATCCGGGCGGCCAGCCAGGCGCTGGGGCGCGCCAAGGATCTGGCCAGCGAGGCCGCAAAGGCCGCCCAGGACGTCGCCGCGCAGGCCAGCCGCGAGGCCGACCGGCTGGCCGGCCAGGCACGGCAGCGGGCGGATGAGGCCGGGCAGCGGGCGGCCGAGGCTGATCAGGTGCGGCAGGCCGCCGGGACTGCCGCCAGCGCCACCCGGGCACGGCGGACGACCGGACCCGCGGCCGGGCCCGCGAAGGCCCGCCGGGCCCGCCGGACCCCGCCCCGGCCCGCTCCGGCCCGGCCCGCTCCGGCCCGGCCCGCTCCGGCCCGGCAGGCTGCCGGGCCAGCCGCGGCGACGCTGCGGGACGGCGGCTACCTCGATGCCCTGACCAAGGCCGAGCTTCAGCGGCTGGCCGCAGACCGCGGGCTGGAAACCCATCCGGCGATGAGCAAGCAGGACCTCGTGGACGCCATCGGCCGCGAACGAGACCTGCATCTCGACGCGCTTACCAACGCCGAGCTGCTGCGGCTCGGCCAGCGCAGCGGCGCCGGCGTCCGCAGGTCCATGCCGAAGCAGGAACTGATCGCGGCGATCGCCGCGATCGACGCGCCGGCTAGCCGTCAGCGGCTAGCCGGCCAGCCCGATGGGGGATGACAGCAGATGAATTTCTTCACCCGCAAGAGCAAGTGGGACCGCCTCCTGGACACCGTGGTAGCGGCCACGGCCAAGGGCGGCATGCGGCAGGCGGGCAAGATGACGGCCGGCCTGGTCGGCGGCGCCATCGCCGCCACGGCTGCTAGCGCGGCGGTCTCGTCGATCCGCCGTGCGAAGACATGAAGCTGACGACCGTGACCGTCTTCGGGGTCGGATACGTACTCGGGTCCAGGGCCGGGCGCGACGGATATGAGCAGCTCCGCGGGCTGGCCCAGGGGGCGGCTGAGAAATTCGCGGCCGCCGGCGCCCGGCAGCGGCTGGCCGGTTACGCCGCCCGGCTTGACGCCTACGCGGCCAGGTCCGGTGCCCGGCGAACGCCGGCGGAGTAACAGGCCGTGCTCAGATCCCAAGTCGCGGAGCGCGCCGTACCGCAGGCCCGGCCGGGCGACCTGGTGATCCGCGCGCTGGTGCGGGCGAGGCTGCTGGGAATCCGGCTGCTGACCCTGGAGGCGCGGGTGGTACTCGGTCCCGAAGACGGCCGCCCGGTGACGGCCGCGACCGGGCACGTCCGGCCGGGCGACGGGCCGGACGATCCGGCTGCCGCGCCGGCGGTGCCCCGGCCGCCCCCGCCGCTGCTGGCGTCCGGTCAGCTCACCCGCGCAGTGCAGCTTGTCGAGCAGGGCGCGCGCACACTCGACCGGAGCCGGACGGGCGTGCTGCGCAACGGCGCGGAACGGGGATGAGCACGGGTGGCGCAGCCCTGGCAGCTGACCATCGGGGCGGCGCTCATACCCGGGCGGTGTCCTTGCGGAAGCGCCAGACCGCGCCGCCGCCGAAGATCACCAGCCAGGCGACCGCGTTGATGATCCAGGCCGGCTGCGGCGCGCCGCCGGTCAGCGGCGCGTGCACCAGCTGGTTCAGGCCGTACAGCGGCGTGTACTCCGCGATCGTGCGGAAGAGCTGGGAAAACTGGCTGAGCGGGATGAAGACCCCGCCGGCGAACGCGAACAGCACCAGCGCGAACGACAGGATCTGCATGACGTTCTCGGTCGGCAGCAGGTAGCCCATGAACAGGCCGAAGGCCGCGAACACCAGCGAGCCGATCCAGACGCAGAGCGCGGTGACGATCCACAGGTGGACCGGCATCGTGGGCTTGCCGGTGAGGCCCCCGACGACGTAGACCGCGGTCACCGAGCTGAGCCCGAGCACCAGCGCGGTGAGCATCTTGATCGCGATGTAGGCCACCGGCGCCAGCGGGGTCAGCCGCAGCTGGCGGCTCCAGCCCGCGGCGCGCTCGATGGACACCATCGCGCCGCCGCTGGTCGTCGCCAGCACCGCGCCATACAGCGCCAGGCTGATCATGACGAAGGCCGAGACGTTGCCGTACCCGTCCCGCTGCCCGGCGTACTGGCTGTTCAGTCCGAAGATCAGGAAGAAGAAGACCGGCAGCACCATCGTGAACAGGACGGTCCGCCGGTTGCGCAGCAGGCGGCGGATCTCCAGCTGGAGGGCGGTGCGGTTGAAGCTGCCCAGCCCGGGTGCCCGCCGGGTGCTCAGGTCGGGCGCGGCCGGTGCCGGGATGCTCATCGGTGACCTCCGGTGCTGGTGACGTACTCGTCGGCCTCGTCGCTGGTCAGGGCGATAAAGGCGTCCTCAAGACCGCGGGTGGCGATTTCCAGGTCCCGGGCCGCCGTACTGGTCAGCAGGTACCTGGCCACCGCGTCACTGTCGCTGGAGTGGATCAGCACGGTCTCGCCGCGGATCTCCACGTCGTCCGCCCCGGGGATGGCGCGCAGCGCCGCCTCGTCGGCCCCGGCCAGGCTGGCGCGCACCGTACGGCCGGCGGCCAGCGCCTTGATCTGGGACGAGGTACCGTCGGCGACGATCTTCCCGTGCCGGATCAAGATGATCCGGTCGGCGTAGGCGTCGGCTTCCTCCAGGTAGTGCGTCGCGAACAGCACCGTGCGGCCCCGCTCGGTGTCCTGCCGGATCGCGGCCCAGAAGTTGCGCCTGCCCTCCACGTCCATGCCGGTGGTCGGTTCGTCGAGGATAAGCAGCTCGGGGTCGGACAGCAGGGCCATCGCGAAGCGCAGCCGCTGCTGCTCGCCGCCGGAGCACTTGCCGACCATCCGGTCCGCGATATCGGCGATGCCGGCCCGTCGCAGCACCTCCGGCACCGGCCGGGTCTGCCAGAACAGGCTGGCGGTGTACCGGGCGGTCTCCTCCACCGTCAGATCCTTCAGCAGGCCGCCGGTCTGCAGCACGGCGGAAACCAGGCCGCGGGAGATGGCCTGCCGTGGCTGCATCCCGAACACGGCCACTTCGCCTGCGGCCGGGCGGGACAGCCCCAGGATCATGTCGATGGTCGTCGTCTTGCCCGCGCCGTTCGGGCCGAGGAACGCGACGACCTCGCCGGACGCGATGCTGAGGTCGATGCCCTTGACCGCCTCGACCGACCCGAAGTTCTTATGCACGCCGCTCAGTTCGATCACCAGCGGCACCGATCCGGCGGCTGGCCATGATCCTGATCCGGGTTCCGCGTTCATCGTGGTGCTGACCCCATCGTCGAGCCGGCGGCCGCCGGGATTGGCGGCCAACAATCATGCATACCACCACCCCCGGCGCGGAACGCGACCGTGGCCTGCCAGGCGGCCAGGCGGCCAGCGCCGGGTAATCCGTTTCAGCCAATTGTCGCTGCCGCGGCTAGCCAGAACCGGTCGCCGCCGGGCCGGCCGGTACTGCGGATGAGCGGCCCGCCCGCCTCCTCGAGGTAGGCGATATGGGCCGCGGTCTCCGCGAGCGCGGCCCGGCGCATGAACCCGGTGATCTCCGCCCAGCCTCGCGACCAGGTCAGCCGCTGGGCGATCTGCCAGGCCGTCGGCCCGTCCGACGACTCGATGACGGCCAGGATCTCGGCGGAACGCTCGTCGTGATGGGCGGCGATCACGTCCGCCCGGCCGGCGATGCCGCGGAACCGGTATTCATGCGCGGGCAGCGC
The DNA here is from genome assembly GCA_963786975.1 of uncultured Actinomycetes bacterium. Lineage (GTDB taxonomy): Bacteria > Actinomycetota > Actinomycetes > Streptosporangiales > Streptosporangiaceae > Palsa-506. The sequence continues at coordinate 86,905 of CAWBBE010000006.1, forward strand.
CTCGGCGCTGTCGTAGTCGCGAACCCGGCGCAGCGAGCTGAGGTACCCGGGCAGCGGCGAGCCGCGGCCGGCCTGCGCCAGCCCGATGTTGGGGGTGATCCGGGGCAGCAGGTGATCTCCGGTGAGCAGCAGGTCATGGTCGGCGTCATGCAGGCAGATGTGGCCCGGAGTATGTCCCGGCGTCCAGACCACCCGCACCCGCCTGCCGGGCAGGTCGAGGTGGTCGCCGTCGGCCAGCAGCACGTCCGGCTCGGGCATCCGCCAGAACGGGCCTTCCTGCCGGTCGCTGAAGGTGATCTCCGCGGCGATGCCGGCCGGCACGCCGCACCGGGCGAGCCAGGCGCGGTCGCCGGCCGACCCGCCGCCGGCCCGCCAGATCCGCGCGGGCAGCGTGTCGACCTCCGCGGCGTGCATCGCGATCCACGCCCCGGAAGCCTCCCGCAGCCGTGCGCTCAGGCCATGATGATCCGGGTGCACGTGGGTGACCACGATCCCGGTCACCTGCGCGGCCGGGATTCCGGCGGTGCCGAGGCCGGCCAGCAGGTCCTGCCAGCCGGTCTCGGAGTCCCAGCCGGGATCCACCGCGATAACGGATTCGCCGGAGCTGATCAGGTACGTCAGGGTGTACCGCAGTGGGCTGTCCGGGATCGTCACCGGCACCGACCACAGGCCAGCGGCGACCTGCTCGGCCGGCGGCAGCCGCCCGGCCCGCCAGGCTGCCCGCTGGGCCACCCCGGTGATGATCACCTCGCCTCGTGCTGCCGCTCCAGCTCGGCGGCGTGGTCGGGCACGTACGTCTGCATGTCCTTGGGCGCCCGCTGGTAGCCCTGGGCCGGCGGCCGCGGCGGCAGGGACAGCGGCATCCGCTGCACGTCGTGATAGGGAACCGCGGACAGCAGGTGCGCGATCATGTTGATCCTGGCCCGCCGCTTGTCGTCGCTCTCCACTACGTTCCACGGCGCCTCCGGGATGTCGGTGTGCACGAACATCTCGTCCTTGGCCCGGGAGTAATCTTCCCACCGGGTGACCGACTCCAGGTCCATCGGCGACAGCTTCCACTGGCGCATCGGGTCCCGCAGCCGGGACCGGAACCGGTGTTGCTGCTCGTCGTCGCTCACCGAGAACCAGTACTTCCTGAGCAGGATGCCTTCCTCCACCAGCAGCCGCTCGAAGATCGGGCACTGGTGCAGGAACCGGAAGTACTCCTCCTTCGTGCAGAACCCCATCACCCGCTCGACCCCGGCCCGGTTGTACCAGCTGCGGTCGAACAGCACGATCTGCCCGGCGGCCGGCAGATGCTCGATGTAGCGCTGGAAATACCACTCGGTCTGCTCCCGCTCGGTCGGGGCCGGCAGCGCGACGATCCTGGCGATCCGGGGGTTGAGGTACTCGGCCACCCGCTTGATCGTGCTTCCCTTCCCGGCCGCGTCCCGGCCCTCGAAGATCACCACGATCCTGGCCCGCTCGGAGCGCACCCATTCCTGCAGCTTGACCAGCTCGGCCTGCAGCCGGAACAGCTCGCTCTCGTATAGCTCCTTCGGCATCCGCTTCGTCTTGGCGGCGGCCTGGCCGGATGCCCGGCCGTCCGCCGCACCGTGGTCCGCCGCTGCGGACTTGGCGGCCTTGGCGGCCTTCTTGGCCTTGGCGCTGTTCCCGGCCATTGCCGTACCTCCCTGCCGTGGGCGTATGTGACTATTCTCCCACTAGCGGGAGGCGGCAGATGATCATAGCGGCGGCGGTTACGGCGGGGCCGCCGGGCTAGCCGGGCTAGCCGGCCGCCGCGGCCCGGTTCCCGGTGACGGCGTCCAGCTGGCCGGCGTCGAAGCAGGTACGGTCACCGGTGTGGCAGGCCGCGCCGACCTGGTCGACCTTGACCAGGACCGCGTCGCCGTCGCAGTCCAGCGCGACCGACTTCACCCACTGCTGGTGGCCGGACGTGTCGCCCTTGACCCAGTACTCCTGGCGGCTGCGGGACCAGTAGGTGCACCGGCCGGTGGCCAGCGTCCGGCGCAGCGCCTCGTCGTCCATCCAGCCCAGCATCAGCACCTCGCCGGTGTCGTACTGCTGCGCGATGGCCGCCACCAGCCCGGCCGGATCCCGCTTCAGCCGCGCCGCGACCGCCGGGTCCAGCCCGGACTCGCCAGCCATGCTGCTCATCAGCCCCACTCCCTTTCCTTGATCACGGAGGATCCGGCTCGCCATGACAGGCCGGATCCTCCGTGATCAAGGAGTGTCCGGCCGGGAGGCGGACGGGATAGCCGGCCGCGCGGAGGGACTCCTTGACGGCGGCGATGGACAGGCCGCCGAAGTGGAACGTGCTGGCGGCCAGCACGGCGTCCGCGCCCGCCTCGACAGCCGGGGCGAAATGCGCGAGCTGGCCCGCTCCCCCGCTGGCGATCACCGGGACCGTCACCGCGGCCCGGACGGCGCGGATCATCGGCAGGTCGTAGCCGGCCCGGCTGCCGTCGGCGTCCATCGAGTTCAGCAGGATCTCGCCGGCCCCGAGCCCGGCGGCGCGGGCCGCCCAGCGGACCGCGTCCAGGCCGGCCGGGCGGCGGCCGCCGTGCGTGGTCACCTCGAACCCGCTGGGGAACGGGCCGCGGCGGGCGTCCACCGACACCACGATGCACTGTGAGCCGAACCGGCCCGCGGCCTCGGTCAGCAGCCCGGGCCGGGCGATCGCCGCGGTGTTCAGCGCCACCTTGTCGGCGCCGGCCCGCAGCAGCCGGTCCACGTCGGCGACGCTGCGCACCCCGCCGCCGACGGTCAGCGGGATGAAGACCTGCTCGGCGGTCCGCCGGACCACGTCGTACATGGTGTCCCGGCGTTCACTGGACGCGGTGATGTCGAGGAACACCAGCTCGTCGATGCCGCCAGCGTCGTAAGCCGCGGCCAGCCCGACCGGGTCGCCGGCGTCCCGCAGGTCGCGGAACTGCACGCCCTTGACCACCCGGCCGTCGTCGACGTCGAGGCAGGCGATGACCCGGACGGCGACGGTCACCGGCGGGCCGCCGCGAGGGCCTGCGGCAGCGTGAACGCGCCCGCGTACAGGGCCTTGCCGATGATGGCGCCCTCGACGCCGAGCGGCCGCAGCGAGGCGATCGCGCTGATGTCGGCCAGGCTGGACACCCCGCCGCTGGCGATCACCGGCCGCCCGGTGCCGGCGCACACCTGGCGGAGCAGGTCCAGGTTCGGCCCGCGGAGCATGCCGTCCTTCGTCACGTCGGTGACCACGTACCGCGGGCAGCCGTCCGCCTCCAGCCGGGCCAGCACGTCCATCAGCTCGCCGCCGTCGGCGGTCCAGCCGCGGGCGGCCAGCCGGGTGCCGCGGACGTCCAGGCCGACGGCGACCCGCTCGCCGTGCCGGGCGATCACGTCGCGGACCCAGGCCGGGTCCTCCAGCGCGGCGGTGCCGATGTTGACCCGCTCGCAGCCGGTCGACAGCGCGGCGGCCAGCGAGGCGTCGTCGCGGATGCCGCCGGACAGCTCCACCGCGACGTCCAGCTGGCCGATCAGGGCGGCGATCAGCGCGGCGTTGGAGCCGCGGCCGAAGGCGGCGTCCAGGTCGACCAGGTGAATCCACCGCGCGCCAGCCCGCTGCCAGGCGAGCGCGGCGTCCAGCGGGTTGCCGTAGCCGGTCTCGGTGCCGGCCGCGCCCTGGACCAGGCGGACGGCCTGGCCGCCGGACACGTCGACCGCGGGCAGCAGGGTCAGCGCGGCGGCCGGGCCGGTCACCGGACCAGCTCCAGCCAGTTGGCCAGCAGGGCGGCACCCGCGTCAGCCGACTTCTCCGGATGGAACTGGGTCGCGCAGAGCGGGCCGTGCTCGACCGCGGCGATGAAGTCCTGCCCGTGCGTGGCCAGGGTCAGCAGCGGTTCCGGCTGGCCGCCCGGGTCACCGGCCGGCGGCAGCGAGCTGACCGCGTACGAATGCACGAAGTAGAACCGGGTATCCGGGCCGAAGCCGGCCAGCAGCCGGGTGCCGGGCGGCGGCCGGACCGTGTTCCAGCCCATGTGCGGCAGCACCGGCGCGGCCAGCCGTGCCACCACGCCCGGCAGCTCGCCGCAGCCGGCCGTCCGCTCGCCGTGCTCGGCTCCCTCGGCGAACAGCACCTGCATGCCGACGCAGATCCCGAGCACCGGCCGGGCACCGGCCAGCCGCTTGCCGATGACCACCTCGCCGCGGATCGCCCGCAGCCCGGCCATGCACGCGGCGAACGCGCCCACGCCGGGGACCACCAGCCCGTCGCAGTTCAGCGCCGCGCCGGAGTCCGCGGTCACGGTCACGTCGGCGCCCGCCCGCTGCAATGCCCGCTGGGCAGAACGCAGGTTCCCGGAGCCATAGTCCAGCACCACAACGCGGGGCCGCACCGCAGGACTCACAGCACGCCCTTGGTGCTGGGGATGCCGCCGGCCCGCGGGTCCGGGGACGCGGCGGTGCGCAGCGCCCGGGCGAAGGCCTTGAACTGGGCCTCGACGATGTGGTGCGGGTTACGGCCGGCCAGCACGGTCAGGTGCACGCAGATACCCGCCGTGGCCGCGAGAGACTCGAAGAAGTGCCCGGTCAGCGTCGTGTCGTAGGTGCCGATCAGCGGCGCCATCCCGGCCGGCTCGGCGTGCACGCAGTAGGGCCGGCCGGACAGGTCGACCGCGGCGCTGGCGAGGGTCTCGTCCAGCGGGATCAGCGCGTCACCGAACCGGCAGATGCCCGCCTTGTCACCGAGCGCCTCGCGCAGCGCCTGGCCGAGCGCGAGCGCGGTGTCCTCGACCGTATGGTGCGCGTCGATCTCGGTGTCGCCGCTGGCCTGCACGGTCAGGTCCAGGCAGCCGTGCTTGCCGAGCTGGGCCAGCATGTGGTCGAAAAACGGGACGCCGGTGGCCGCCGAGGTCAGGCCGGCGCCGTCCAGGTCGAGCTCGACCAGGACCTGGGTCTCCCTGGTGATCCGCTGCACCCGGGCAGTCCTGGTCATGCCGGCCTGCTCAGGCCGGCCTCGGCCCGGGCCAGCACGGCGCGGAGTGCGGCGCGGAACGTGGCCATCTCCGCGGGCGTCCCGACGCTCACCCGGAGCCAGCCCGGCGGCCCGGTCTCGCGGATCAGCACCCCGCGGTCCAGCAGGTCCTGCCATACCTGATGGCGGTCCTCGAACAGGCCGAACAGGATGAAGTTGGCATCCGAGTCGGCCACGGTCAGGCCGGTCCTGCGCAGCCAGCCCACCATCACATCCCGCTCGGTGCGCAGCTTAGCCACGCTGGCCAGCACCTCGGCGGTGTGCGCCAGGGCGGCGCGCGCGGCCGCCTGGGTGAGCGCGGACAGGTGGTAGGGCAGCCGGACGACCTGCAGCGCGTCGATGACCGCGGGATCGGCGGCGAGGTAGCCAACCCGGGCCCCGGCCAGCGCGAAGGCCTTGGACATGGTGCGGGCCACGGTAAGCCGCGGATAGCGGGGCAGCAGCTCGAGCGCGCTCGGCTGGCCGGGGCGGGCGAATTCGGCGTACGCCTCGTCGACGATGATCATGCCGGGCGCGGCCGCGCAGACCGCGTCGATCACGGCCAGCGGGAGCGCCGCGCCGGTCGGGTTGTTCGGCGAGGTGAGGAACACCACGTCCGGCTGCAGGTCGGCTACCTGCCGGGCGGCCCGGCCGGGATCCAGGCCGAAGTCCGGCTCCCTGGCCGCGGTGGCCCACCGGGTGCTGGTGGCCCGGGCGATCAGCGGGTGCATCGAGTAGGACGGCTCGAAGCCGAGCGCGGTGCGGCCTGGGCCCCCGAATGCCTGCAGCAGCTGCTGGATCACCTCGTTCGACCCGTTGGCCGCCCATACCTGCCGCCCGGTCAGCCCGTGGCCGAGATAGCGGGCCAGGTCCTCCCTGAGCGCCACCGCATCCCGGTCCGGGTACCGGTTCAGGCCGGCCGCCGCCGCGGCCGCCGCCTCGGTGATCGCCCGCACCAGGCCGGGCGGCGGCGGGTACGGGTTCTCGTTCGTGTTCAGCCGGACCGCGACGTCGAGCTGCGGGGCTCCGTAAGGCTGCAGGCTGGCCAGATCGGCCCGCAGCGGCGGCGGCTCGGCCGCCGGGTGCTGGACGCTGCCGGGCCCGTTCATCGCGCCGCCCCCGCCCCGGCCGGGAACCTGGCCCGGACCGCCTGGACGTGCGCGGCGAGGTCCTCGGCCCCGCCGAGCGCCTCGATGTACGGCGCGGCGGCGGCCAGCCCGGCCGCGTCGCACTCGACCAGGTGGATGCCGCGCAGGAAGGACAGCACCGACAGGCCGCCGGAGTGCCGGGCGGTGCCGCCGGTCGGCAGCACGTGGTTGGATCCGGCCAGGTAGTCGCCGAGCGATACCGGCGCGTAGCGGCCGGCGAAGATGGCTCCCGCGTTGCGCACCTGGCGGGCCAGCTGGCCGGCCCCCTCGGCCTGGATCTCCAGGTGCTCGGGGGCCCAGGCGTCGGTTACGGCCAGCGCCGCGGCCAGGTTGTCGACCAGCACGCACGCGGACTGGCCGGCCAGCGCGGCCTCGACCCGCTCGCGGTGCCGCGCCGCGGCTGCCTGGCCGGCCAGCGCGGCCGCGGTCCGGTCGGCGAGATCCGGGTCGGTGGTGATCAGCAGGCAGGCGGCCAGCGGGTCGTGCTCGGCCTGGGCGACCAGGTCGGCCGCGACCAGCGCCGGGTCCGCGGTGTGGTCGGCGATGATCGCGACCTCGGTCGGGCCGGCCTCCGCGTCGGTGCCGATCGTGCCGAGCAGCAGCCGCTTCGCCGCGGCGACGTAGACGTTGCCGGGGCCGCTGACGATGTCGGCCGGGGCGCAGTCGGCCGTGCCGTAGGCGAACATCGCGACCGCCTGCGCGCCGCCGGCCGCGTGCACCTCGGTAATGCCGAGCAGCGCGCAGGCGGCCAGCACGGCCGGATGCGGCAGGCCGCCGTGCCCGGCGCCGGGCGGCGAGGCGACCGCGATCTCGGCCACGCCGGCCACCTGGGCCGGGATCACGTTCATCACCACCGAGGAGGGGTAGGCGACCAGGCCGCCGGGGACGTACACGCCGGCCCGGCCGACCGGCACGTAGCGCTCGGTGACCGAGGAGCCCGGCGCGACGGTGGTGACCGAATCGGGCGGCAGCTGTGCCTCGTGCACGAGCCTGGCCCGCCGGGCCGCCTCGGCCAGCGCGGACCTGACGTCATCGTCGAGCCCGTCCAGCGCGGCGGCCAGCGCCTGCGCCGGAACCCTGGTGGCGGGCAGGTCGACGCCGTCGAACCTGGCCGTGTATTCGCGTACCGCGGCGGCGCCCCGTTCGCGCACGCCGTCGCAGATCGGGCGGACCGCCTCGACCGCGGTCCCGACGTCAAGCGATGCCCTCGGCAGGACCCCGGCTAGGGCCAGCCGGCTGAGGCCGGCCGCCGTGGCGCCGCGCAGGTCGACGGTTCTGAGCACCAGCCAAGCCTAGTGGGCGCCAGCCGGTCAGCCCGAACGCGCCGGGCCGTCCGGGCTGCCTGCCCGTCCTGGCCCGGCCGGGCGGCGGCGTCAGCCGGACTTGTCATCGCTCGGCACCGGCGGGCTGGCCGGCCGCGGGTGGCCGGCCGCGGGGGCGCATCGGCCCGGCCTGGCGGGGCAGCCGGCCGGCTTCGGCGAGCGCGCGGCGCAGCAGGAACTCGATCTGGGCGTTGGTGCTGCGCAGCTCGTCGCCGGCCCATCGGGCCAGGGCGTCGTGGACGGCGGGGTCCAGCCGCAGCAGGACGCCCTTGCGCTCGCTCACCAGGAGACCGTGGTTGCCGTCATTGGTACAGGGAGCCGGTGTTGACGACCTGCTGGGTCGCCTGCTCGCTGCACAGCACCACGAGCAGGTTGGAGACCATGGCGGCCTTTCGCTCCTCATCCAGCTCGACGACGCCCTCCTCCTCCAGCCGCTCCAGGGCCAGCTTCACCATGCCCACCGCACCCTCGACTATCCGCTGGCGGGCCCCCACGACCGCGCTGGCCTGCTGCTGGCGCAGCATGGCCTGGGCGATCTCCGGGGAGTACGACAGCCGGGTCAGCCTGGACTCGATGATATGCACGCCGGCCGGCCTGACCCGGTCGGTGACCTCAGCCGACAGCCGCTCGGTGATCTCCTCGGCGTTGTCGCGCAGCGACAGCGCGCCGCTGCCGCGGTTGTCGTAAGGGTAGCTGGAGGCGATGTGCCGGATGGCAGTCTCGGTCTGGATGGTCACGAACTGAGTGAAATCATCGACGGAGTAGACCGCGCTGGCCGTGTCGGCGACCTGCCAGACGACCACGGCGGCGATCTCGATCGGGTTGCCGTCGGCGTCGTTGACCTTGGCCTGCGCTGACTCCTGGTTGCGGATCCTGGTGGAGACCACGATGCGGCGGGTAAACGGGTTCACCCACTGCAGGCCGGACTCGCGGATGGTGCCGCGGTACCGGCCGAACAGCTGCACCACGCGCGCCTGCCCGGGCACGACCGGGGTCAGGCCCGCCAGCGCGAGGCCGCTGGCGATAAAGACAACGACGCCAAGCGCGATCAGCGCCTTGCCGCCCCCGCCGCCAAGGTGACCCGCCAGCACCAGCAGCGCCACCCCGGCCAGCACCAGGACGATGCCAGCCACCAGCACGCGCAGGCCGGGCATGGACCGGGCGACGCGCTCGGTCACCCGCCCGGGCAGTTGCGCGCCCGCCGCCGCCGCACCCTTTGCAACCATCCCCTGGCCCGCGGCCGTCGCATTCTGGGTAACCATCTGAGCCTCCTCGGCTTGACCGACCTGATAACAGATGCTTAGCATACTGATATCTATTTCTGTTGGCAAGGAACGCACCGCGGGGCGAACGGAACGCACCGCGGGGCGAACGGCACGCACCGCGGGCCGGCCGGAGCGGCGCAGCGCGGACCACGACCGAGCGAACCCCACCCGCGCCCTCCGGGGCCGGCCATGCTGGCCACCAACGGCACGACGGTCTTCGCCGCCGTCAACAACCTGGCCGTGCCGATGACGGTCAACGGCGTGGCGGAAAGCTCCAAGGCGTTCGAGGCGTCGATCCCGCGGGCAACCGGCGAGATGGTCGCCGTGAACCAGGACACCGGGAAGGTCGAGTGGGATGACAAGCTGCCCTCCTCGCCCTACGGCGCCGCCGTCACCGGCAACGTGGTGTTCACCACGACCTACAACGGTGACCTGTACGCCTTCAACGCGGCGACCGGCGCGATCCTGCTGAAGACGGCGCTGTCGGCGGGCACGAACGCGCCTGTCACCATCGACGGCGACTACGTCATCGCGGGAGCGGCCAACGCGCTATCGAGCGGGCAGCGGCCGCTGATCATCGCCTACAAGCTCGGCGCCAGGGGCAAGCTCCCTGACACCGTCGGCTCGTAGCTCCGGGCTCAGCGGCCGTTGTATTCGTCGTCGGTGACGTGCTCTCCGCAGTCCGCCTCCGGGCGCTGGTCTCCGGGGGGCGAGGGCTTCGGTGACGGAACGCTATCGCCGCGCTGGCCAAGGGCCGCTCAAGACCATTAGCTTTAACGGGCCTCCGATGGCCGGCCGCCGGCGGCTACTCGACGATCTTGGAGATCGGGATCTCCAGGATGTCCCTGGCGCCGGCCGCGCGCAGGGCCGGGATCAGCGTGTTGACGCCCTTTTTCGGCACGACCGTCTCGACCGCGTGCATGTCGCCGCGGGCCAGCGAGGTGATCGTCGGCGATGTCATCGCTGGCATGATCCCGGTCACCGCGGCCAGCTCGGCCGCGCTGACGTTCAGCTTCAGCAGCACGCTGCCGCGCGCCTTGATCGCGCCCCGGAGCAGCAGCGCCACGTCCTCCATCGCCGCCCGCCGGGCCGGGTCGGCGTACGCCTCGGCGTTGGCGACCAGCTCGGTGTAGCTGGTCAGCAGGGTATGCAGGATCTTCAGGCCGTTCCGGCGCAGCGACGAGCCGGTCTCGGTCAGGTCCACGATCGCGTCCACGATGTCCGGCACCTTCGCCTCGGTGGCGCCGTAGGAGGGGATTACCCTGGCCTTGATCCCGCTGGCCTCGAGGAACCGCCGGGTCAGGCCGGGGAACTCGGTGGAGATCTTGATCCCGTCCGGCAGGTCCGCCACCGAGTCCCAGCCGGCGTTGGCCGGCACCGCGAGGACCACCCGCACCGGGTCGCCGGTGGCCTTGGAGTACTGCAGCTCGCCGAGCGAGACGACATCGGCGCCGGTCTCGGCGATCCAGTCGCGGCCGGTGATGCCGAAATCGAACAGGCCCTGCTCCAGGTAGGACGGGATCTCCTGCGGGCGCAGGAACCTGACCCGGCCGATCCGCGGATCGTCGATCGACGCGTGGTAGTCACGGTCTGACGAGCGGCGCACCGTCAGGTCAGCGGCGTCGAAGAGGTCAAGGGTGGCCCGTTCGAGCGAGCCCTTAGGCAGCACGAGGGAAAGCACGGCGGCTGGCACCTTTCGGGGGGCGGCGGGCAGGACGAGGTCGACCCTGCCGACTCTATTGCCTGGCCAGTGCCGCTGCCCGGGCCGGCTGGCCGCCGTCCGTGCTGCGCAGGTCACCGGCGGTCCACCGGCGCGGCAGCATCAGCCGGGCGCCGCGGCCGGGCACGGCCGGCCCGCTGACCGCGCCGGCCCCGTCGGGTGGCGCGGCCCGGCCGGCTGCGCGACGCGGCTCATCGCGGTCCGCGATTCAGCTGTGCCCCGAGATGCGGTGCGGCACGTACGGCTTCTCCAGCTGGCTTATCTCGTCGGGGGTGAGCCGGATGCCGATGGCGGCGATCGCGTCATCGAGGTGCTGCGGCCTGGTCGCGCCGACGATGGGGGCGGTCACGCCCGGGCGGCTGGCCAGCCAGGCCAGCGCGATCTGCGCGCGCGGCACGCCGCGGGCGGCCGCGACCCTGGCCACCTGCTCGACGATCAGCCGGTCCTCGGCGGCGTACAGGCGCTGGCCGAAGCGGTCGGTCTCGCTGCGGGCGGTCGCCGTGTCCCAGTCCCTGGTCAGCCGCCCGCGGGCCAGCGGGCTCCACGGGATGACGCCGATGCCCTGGTCGGCGCAGAGCGGCAGCATCTCCCGCTCTTCCTCCCGGTACAGCAGGTTGTAGTGGTTCTGCATGGTGGCGAACCTGGTCCAGCCGTGCTGCCTGGCCAGGTACAGCGCCTTGGCGAACTGCCAGGCATACATCGATGAGGCGCCGATGTAGCGTGCCTTGCCCGCCTTGACGACGTCGTGCAGGGCCTCCAGGGTCTCCTCGACCGGCGACCGACGGGTCCCGGCGGTGAATCTGGTACAGGTCGACGTAGTCGGTGCCGAGCCTGGCCAGGCTGGCGTCGATCGCGATCATGATGGCCTTGCGGGACAGGCCGCCCCCGTTCGGTCCCGGCCGCATCCGCCCTTGCACCTTGGTGGCCAGCACGATCTCGTCCCGGCGGCCGAAGTCCCGCAGCGCGCGGCCGGTGATCTCCTCGCTGGAGCCGGCCGAGTACACGTTCGCGGTGTCGAAGAAATTTATCCCGGCCTCGATGGCCTGGCGGAAGAACGGGCGGCTGGTCTCCTCGTCCAGGGACCACGGGTGCGGTCCGCGACCCGGCTCGCCGTAACTCATGCAGCCCAGGCAGACCCGCGACACGTCCAGGCCGGTCGAGCCGAGCTTCACGTACTCCATGCGCGCTCCCTTGGCGCTAGCTGCGGTCTTCGCGCGGGCGGGCGCCCGCGGCCCGGACGATGATGCCCTGCCAGGGTGGCAGCGTGATGTCCCCGGCGGCAGGCCGGGCCGCCCCGGTCGTGGACAGCAGGATCTGCCCACCCGGATCCTGACATGTCACCGGGCGGTCAGCGAAATTCGCCAGCACGGTCAGTTCCCCGGCCCGGTACGCCCAGCAGCCCGGCGGCGCGGGCAGCGGCTGGTAGCCGGCCAGCCCGGGGCCGGCTTCCGCGCGCCGGATGCCGATCAGCTCGCGGCAGAAGCTCAGCACCGAGCCCGGATCATCGCGCTGGCCGGCCACGCTGATCGCGGCGCTGTGGCCGGACGGCAGCCACGGCCTGCTGGCGGTCGTGAACCCGCCGGCGGCCGAGTCGTCCCACTGCATCGGGGTGCGGGCCCGGTCCCGGTTGCCGTGCCAGCCGGTGGCGTCCGCGCGGCCAGGCGCTCCCGCCGTGCTGCCCGGTGCCGCCGTGCGGGCCGGTGCCGCCGTGCTGGCCGGTGCCGCCGTGCTGGCCGGTGCCGCCGTGCTGGCCGGTGCCGCCGCTGCCGCGGGACATCTTGTCCTGCTGCAGCGCCAGCGGGACGTCGACATCGGTCATCCCGATCTCGTCCCCGTAGTAGAGCACCATGGCCCCGGGCAGGGTGCCGAGCACCAGCAGGGCAAGCCGGACCTTCCGCTGGTCCCCGTCGCACCACCGGGTCGGGAACCTGCCCACATCGTGGTTCGACGCCGTCCATACCGGACAGGCCGCGGGCGGCAGCGCGGCCAGCGTCCGGGCCACGACGGCGGACAGGTCCGGCGCGGCCAGGCTGGCGAACACGAACGGGAAATTGAAGGCCAGCTGCAGCTGGTCATCGTGGCCGTAGAAGTCGGCCAGCCGGCCCGGGTCGCGCACCCAGGTCTCGCCGAGCAGCAGCCGGGGGGCCGGGTAGCTGTCCGCGATCCGCCGCCAGTCGCGGTAGACCTGGTGCGTCTCCGGCCGATTCGCGTTGTAGGCCTGCTGCTGGCCGAATCTGCCGGCCAGCGGGTCCCCGCTGAGCTCCGGCGGGTTGTCGCGCAGTTCCGCGTCCTTATAGAGGCCATGCGCCACGTCGATCCGGAACCCGGCCACGCCCCGGTCGAACCAGAACCGGAGTATCTCCCGGAATTCCTCGTGCACCCGGGGCTGCCACCAGTTCAGGTCCGGCTGGCCGGGCAGGAAGTTATGCAGGTAGTACTGCTTCGTGGGCTGATGCCAGGTCCAGGCCGAGCCGCCGGTGGCATTCAGCCAGTTCGTCGGCGGGCCGCCGCCGGCCCCCGGGTCGGCCCAGACGTAGTAATCCCGGTGCCCGGAATCCTGGCCGCCCGCCGCGTCGACGAACCAGGGATGGGCCGAGCTGGTGTGGTTCGGCACCAGGTCGAGCAGCACCCGCATGCCGCGCTGCCCGGCCTCCGCGATCAGCCGGTCCATATCGTCGAGGGTGCCGAGCTCGGGATGGACGCCCAGGTAGTCGGAGACGTCGTAGCCCCAGTCCTCGTCCGGTGACGGCATCGTCGGGGACAGCCAGATGCCGTCGACGCCGAGCCAGGACAGGTAGTCGAGCCTGGCGATCACGCCGCCGATGTCGCCGTAGCCGTCGCCGTCGGTGTCCAGCCAGGACCGGACATACAGCTGGTAGAGCACCGCGCCATGCCACCAGCGCTGCGTGCCGTCCGTGCTATTCATCAGTCTCCTGGTCGCCGGCGGCCGCCCGGGCCGGATCTCGTTGCGGGCACGATATGCCCGCAGGCCAGGCACGCCTTGCTTCTGGCCGGGTACGGCAACGACAATGGACAGCGTGACTGGCCATGTAATCGAACTGGTGATCATTATCCTGCTGCCGACGGCGGCCGGATACGCGATCATCGGCGCGTTCCGCGGGGCCGGCTGGGCGGCCAGATACCGCAACGAGCGGCGGCACCGGCTGGACGCCCCTTCCGAGCCGATCGAACGGCTCACCGCCAACCTGCGCCGGCTGCGCGCGGAGCTCGACGCGACCGAGACCCGGACGAACGTGCCGGCCAAGAACCAGCGCCTCAAGGCGCTGCGTGGCGCTTACCTCGACGCGCTGCGCACCGCCTGCGCACGGCTTGAGGTCAGCCCGCCGTCCGGCGGTGACCGGGCGCCGCTCACGGAGGTCTACCGGGTGGAGGCGGCGCTGCGGGAACGCGGCCTGGACGTCCGGCAGCCGGTCGCGACCTGATCGCGCCCGGTCCCGGCCGCCGCTGGCCGGCCGCACGGGCGGCGGGCGCACGGGATGCGGGCGCGCGGGATGCGGGCGCGCGGGATGTGCGGTCGCCGCACGGCCCGGCCCGCGTACCATCGGAGAGTGGTCTGCGTACTCGCCGTCGCCGACGAGGTCGATGAGGCCCTGTACGCGGATCTGCGCCCGGCGCGCGCGGCCCAGCTGATCGTCGCGTGCGGAGATCTGCCGTTCGAGTACCTGGGCTACCTGATGAACGGACTCGACGTGCCGCTGGTGTTCGTCCCGGGCAACCATGACCCTGATCTGTCCGGATACCGGTGCTCGCAGGCCGGCCTGACCATGCGGGCCGGGATGCCGGTGCGGACGCCCTGGCCGGACGGCGCGGTCAACGCCGACGGCAGGATCGTCGACGCCGCCGGGCTCCGGCTGGCCGGGCTGGGCGGCTGCCGCCGTTACAGCAGCGGGCCGAATCAGTACACCGACCGGCAGCAGGCGCGGCGGTCCAGGTCGCTCCGCCGCCGGGCGGACTGGCAGCGGCTGCGCGGCGGGCGGCACGTCGATGTGCTGCTGACGCACGCGCCGCCGCGGGGCGTCGGCGACGGCGCCGACCCGCCGCACCAGGGGTTCGCCGCCCTGCATAGCCTGGTCGCCGCGGTCCAGCCGGGCGTGCTGCTGCACGGGCACGTGCTGCGCTGCGATGCCAGCACACCGGGCCGGCGTCTCGGGCGCACCGCCGTGCGCAATGTCATCGGGCGGCACTTGCTCGACATCCGGCCCGGCGGCGAAACCGCCGAACTGCATCCCGGGGACCGTCATGCCAGCTGAGACCGGATTCCCGCGGTCGGATGTCGAGAACGATTTCCTCCGCGCCCGGCGGCGGCAGGTGCTGGCCAGGCTGGCGCACCGGCTGCGCAGGGAACCCGATGACGTCAACCTGATCATGCCGTTCGATGAGGTGGTCGCCGCGCTTGGCCGGCGCGGCGAGCGGTCGCTCGGGCTGCAGACGATCCAGCTGGACACGGTGGTAGGCACGGTTGACTCGAGCCGTGACTTCGACCGTCATTTCCGTCCTACCTCCAGCCGGGTGCGGGAGCGGTGGGAGCGGCTCGCGCTGGCCCAGCGGCGCGGCGAGCCGATCCCGCCGATCGACGTCTACCGCGTCGGCGACCTGCATTTCGTCATCGATGGGCACCACCGGGTCTCGATCGCGCTGGCCACCGGGCAGCAGACGATCGACGCGTACGTCACCGAGGTACTGACCGTGATGCCGGCCACCGGCATCCGCAGCCGGGCCGACCTGCTGATGAAGAGCGACGATCGACTGTTCCGGTCGCGGGTACCGCTGCCCGCCCAGGCTTACGCCAAGATCAAGTTCACCAGCCCGTGGTCGTACACCGAACTCGGCGAGAGCGTGGAGGCCTGGGGGTTTCGGTGCATGCAGGCCAAGCACCGGTTCATGAACCGCGCCGAGGTCGCGCAGCACTGGCTCGCCGAGGAATACCGGCCGGTCGTGCGCATGCTCCGGTCGGCGGAGCTGATCGGCTCCGGCACCGAGGCCGAGGCCTACCTGCGCGTGGCCCGCGAGCGATACCGGCTGATGCGGACTCACGAATGGAACGACGAGGTCATCGAGCGCCTGCGGCGGGAGATCAGGTAGCCGCCTGACCTGGGCTGGCATGCCGCGGGCTGGCCTCGCTTGGGCTGGCTTCGCCCGGGCTGACCTCGGCCGGGCTGGCCTGGTCCGCGGTGACCTGCCCCGGGGTGGCAGTGCCGCTCCCGCCGCGTTCGCTGCGCAGCGTCAGGTTCCTGCCGGTGTCCGGGTCGAAGATGTGCATCGACCGCAGGTCAGCCCATAGCTCGGCTGCTTCTCCCTCGCGGATCCGGGTAACCGGATCCAGCCGCGCGGTTACCGTCTCGTCGCTGGCGACGACGTCGCCCTTGCCGGAATCCTGAGCGAGATCCGCGAGCTGGTCGACCTTGGCTGACAGTCCGCTGTCCTGGGTGAAGTAGATGAAGACGTCCGAGCCCATCGACTCGACCACGTCGATGGTGGCGCGGAACGTGACTCCGTGGTCCCGCAGCTCCGGCTTGACCAGCGATGCGTCCTCGAAGTTCTCCGGGCGGATGCCGACGATTACCTGGCGGCCCGCATTCGCGCGCTCCACGGCCTGCCTCAGCTGCGGGGTCAGCGGAAGGCTGCCAAGGCTGGTGCGGACGCTGCCCTCCTCGAGCGTGCCGGCCATGAAGTTCATCGCGGGCGAGCCGATGAAGCCGGCCACGAAGAGATTGACCGGGTCCGCGTACAGCTCATGCGGCGAGCCGACCTGCTGCAGGATGCCGCTGCGCATGACGGCGAGCCGGTCGCCCAGCGTCATGGCCTCGGTCTGGTCGTGCGTGACGTACACCATCGTGGTGCCGAGCCGCTTCTGCAGCTTGGACACCTCGGTCCGGGTTTGCACGCGCAGCTTGGCGTCCAGGTTGGACAGCGGCTCGTCCATCAGGAAGACGGACGGGTCGCGGACGATCGCCCGGCCCATCGCGACCCGCTGCCGCTGGCCGCCGGACAGGTTGGCCGGCCTGCGCTCAAGGTGCTGGGTCAGGTCAAGAATCCGGGCCGCCTCGTTGACCTTCTCATCGATGGTAGCCTGCGGCGTCTTGGCCAGCTTGAGCGCGAAGCCCATGTTCTCCCGGACCGTCATGTGCGGGTAGAGCGCGTAACTCTGGAAGACCATCGCGATGTCACGGTCTTTCGGCGCGGCGTTGTTGACCACCTTGCCGCCAATCCGGAGCTCACCCTCGGTGATGTCCTCCAGCCCGGCGATCATGTTGAGAGTCGTCGACTTGCCGCAGCCGGACGGGCCGACCAGGATGACGAACTCGCCGTCGGCGATGTCCAGGCTGATCTTGTCGACCGCCAGCGCCCCGTCGGGAAACCGCTTGGTGACGTTATCCAGGATGATTTCAGCCACTGTAACTCCCTCTAGATTCTCAGCTAGCCCTTGACCGCGCCTGATGTCAGCCCAGCGACGATCCGGCGCTGGAAGAACAGCACGAAGATGATGATCGGGATGGTGATGACTACCGCGGCGGCCGCGATGGGGCCGGTCGGAACCGTGAACTGCGAGCTGCCGCTGAGGTAGGCCAGCGACGCGGGCGCCGTCCGGGCCGCGATGGTCGAGGTGAACGAGATCGCCATCAGGAACTCGTTCCAGCAGGCGAGGAAGACCAGGATCGCCGTGGTGACCATTCCCGGTGCGGCCAGCGGTGCGATGACCCTGGTGAACGCCTGGAACGGCGTGGCCCCGTCGACCTTGGCGGCCTTCTCGAGCTCCCATGGGATCTCACGGAAGAACGCCGACAGCGTGTAGATGCCGAGCGGCAGGCCGAACGCCACGTAGGGGATGATCAGGCCGGGCCAGGTGTTGAACAGGCCGATCGCTCGCTCGATCGCGAACAGCGGGGTCACCAGGGCGATGATCGGGAACATCGCGATCAGCAGCGACATCCCGATCAGCAGCGCCTTGCCGGGGAACCGCAGCCGCGCGACCGCGTAGGCCGCCATCGAGGCCAGCACGACGGAGATGAGCGTGGCGATGAGGCCGATGCCGATCGAGTTGCCCAGCGGCCGGACGAACGCCGACGTCTTCAGGATCTGGGTGTAGTTCCCCCACGTCCATTGCGCGGGAATGAAGGAGGGATCGAGGATAGCCGTGGGCGTCTTGAAGGACAGCGAGACCATCCAGAGCACCGGGATCAGCGCCAGCGCCACGACGACGAAGTTGGCCGTTCCCCAGCCGGTCTTCTGCCGGGGCGTTGTGGTTACAGCAGCCATGACCGGGTCACCTCTTTCCTATGTCCGTGCCGGGGGCCGCGGTGCCGAAGCCCTTGATGAACACGGCGGCGATGATCACCACGCAGATGAAGATCAGGATGGAGATCGCCGACCCGATCCCCAGGTTCAGCGCCTTGAACAGGTTGTCCCAGCCGAGGATCGAGACCGATTCGGTGCCGTTGTTGCCCTGCGTGAGGATGAAGATGTTGTCGAATATCCGGAACGAGTCCAGCGTCCGGAATAGCAGCGCGACCAGGATCGCGGGCTTCATCAGCGGCACCGTGATCTTGATGAAGCGCTGCCACCCGGTGGCGCCGTCCACCTTGGCGGCCTTCTGCAGGTCCTCGGGCACCAGCGAGAGCCCGGCCAGCAGCAGCAGCCCCATGAACGGCGTGGTCTTCCAGATCTCCGCCAGGATGATCACCGCGATCGCCTTGTACTGGGAAGTCAGCGGTGCGCTGTTGTTGAACAGCGCGGACAGGTAACCCTGCCCTGGTGTCCAGGCGTACTGCCAGCCGTAGGCGGCGGCGACCGTGACGATCCCGTAGGGGATGAGCGCGGCCGTGCGGACCGTGCCCCGGCCGAACAGCGTCCGGTACATGACCAGGGCCAGGATCATGCCGAGCACCAGCGTGATGGCGACCGAGACGACGGTGATGAGCACCGTGATCCACAGCGCCTGCCACCAGTACGGGGAGCTGAGCACCGCGGCGTAGTTGCTGAAGCCGACGAACTTGACGGCGTTCGGGAGTTCCAGGTTGTAGCGCTGCAGCGACAGCCAGATGGCGTAGCCGACCGGGTAGGCGGTGACGGCGATCATCACGATGACCGCTGGGGCGCACAGCAGCCAGCCGAGCCTGCGCTCGGCCCGCGCGCCTTCCGACAGCTGCGGCTTGCGCCTGGCCGGCGCATCCGCTGCCGCGCCGGCGGTGACCGTCTGGGTATTGGTGCTCATCGGCCCTTTCCTTTCCTCCCGGCCGGGCCGCTGCCCGCGCCGTGGCGGCTCAGCGGTAGCCGGTTCGCTTCTCCGCCCGCTGCGCGTGCGCCGCTCACGGGACCAGACCCTTCGACTGCAGGGCGTTGCTGATATCGCTGGCCATCTTCTGCTCCGTGCTGGCCGGGCTGATCTTGGCCGGCGGCGAGGTCAGGTGCGAGATGTCGATGGACACGACCTGGTAGAGCGGCGTCTTCGGCCGGACGCTCGCGTGCTCAAGCGAGTACAGGATGTCGGCGTGGAACGGGTAGTCGGGGAACATCTTCGGGTCGCTGTACAGGCTGGCGATCGTCGGCGGCACGCCGCCGACGGTGGCGCCGATCAGCTGGTTCTGCTTGTCCCGCAGGCACAGCGCGGCCTGGAAGGCGAGCGCCCTGTGCTGTGAGTACTGGCTGACCGCGAGGTCCACCCCGCCGATCGTCACCTTGGCCGGCACGCCGGGGATGACCTGCGGGTAGAGCGTCCACTTGAAGGACTTGAACATCTTCGGGTTGTCGGCCTTCATGGACGGATACACGAACGGGTAGTTCAGCTGGAAGGCGGCGGTGCCCGCCTCCATCGCCAGCCGGTTCTCGTTTTCCATCTGCACCGCCAGCGACGGATCCGCGCCGGGAGAGTCGGCAAGCTGCTTCATGATTGACAGGGCCTTGACGGCGGGCGGGCCGAGCGTGACCTTGGTCGCCGTCGGGTTCAGGATGGTGCCGCCGGCGCTGTTCACCATCGTGTTGAACCAGACGGTGTTGCCCTCGTACTGGGCTCCCTGGATCTCGATGTAGTGCGGCTTGCCCTCCTTCTTCAGCTGCGCCGCGTCGGCGAGCATCTGCGCCCAGGTCTTCGGCGGCGTCTTCACCAGGTCGGAGCGGTACCACAGCAGCTGGGTGTTGGTGTTGGCAGGCGCCGCGACGAGCTGGCCCTTCCACATCGCGGTCTGCAGCGCCGGCTTGATCGTGCCGTTGACGACCGCGGACTTGTTGCTGCCGGTCCACGGCACTATCCAGCCGGCATTGGCGAACTCGGCCTCCCAGGTGACGTCGAGGGCCATGATGTCGATCGTGCTGTCGCGCGCGGCCAGCCGCCGGACGAGCTGCAGTCGCTGGCTGTCGGATGCGGCGGGCAGGATCTGGTAGGAGATCGTGTACTTGCCGTGGCTCTGCGCGTTGCAGTTCTTGATCTCGGCGTTGGTCGCGCCGGATACGTCGGGGTACTGGTAGTAGTTCAGCGTCACCGGTCCGGTGGTCGCGCCGGCGGTGCCACAGGCAGCGAGCCCCGTGGACGCCAGCCCGGCGCAGGCCAGGCCGATTGCCCAGCGCCGGGCAACGGATCTCGGGCGCGCCCGGGCAGGACGCTCGGATGTGCTGCGTCGGCGGCCGGCACTGCTCATCATTCCTCCAGCGCGTAGTTGACACCGGTGCGCCTGATGCGGGCGTGAGCCCTGTGGCGTTTCCGGCGAATCGGTGCTTACCCCGGCCTGCCCGCCGCTAACGCCGGATGCGGGATCCCGCCCGGGCGAGGCCATCATGCAACTCCCTCGGCACAGCAGGCATTGCGCATGCCGAGCCAGACTTCCGATGCTCGCCGCAGCGTGCGCGAGCTGAACCTGCTCCGTTCGTCAGCGAGCCGGCTGTCCGGGCCGGCCGGCTGCAGATCTGACCGGCCGCTGCCCGGGCCGGCCGGCACCAGCCCGGCCGGCACCAGCCCGGCCGGCACCTGCCCGGCCGGCACCTGCCCGGCCAGCCCTGGACCGTCCGGCCCCGGGCCGGACGGCACCAGTCGTGCGGTGCTCGACCGCTGCATGATCCGCAGCGGAAGCTGCTGGCGAAGCGGCCTGACCTTCGCGCCGCGCAGCAGCGCACATAGCCGGCGGGCGCCCTCGGCGCCGCTTTGCTCCAGCGGCTGGTGCACGGTGCTCAGGCTGAGCAGAGCGGCTGACTCGATGTCGTCGAAGCCCATCACCGAAAGCCTCCCGGGAACCGGGAACCCGCACTGCTCCGCGGCCCTGAGCACGCCCATCGCCTGAGTATCGGATGCGGCGAAGATCGCGGTCGGCGGGTCGGGCAGCCGGAGCAGCTGCTCGGTAAGCTCCGCTGCCACCGCCGGGCCATGCGGCCCGAGCTGGACAAGCTCCGGGCCCGAGTCGGCACCGGCCGCGGCGAGTTCCCGCCGGTATCCCTGCAGCCGCCGGCTGGACGAGAAGAAGCCGAGGTCGCACGCCGCCCGGCGGGCCACGGCATCGCCGACGAACCCGATCCGCCGGTGGCCAAGGCTCAGCAGGTACGCGGTGGCCAGCCGGCCGCCGGCCACGTCATCGATGACCGTCTGCGGCACTCCGCTGGCCAGCACGTCGACGGTCACCAGCGGGACCGGACCGCGCCGGAACGCGGCGAGATGCTGCCTGGCCAGCTGCACCGACACGACGATCACGCCGTCCGCCCGGTGCCTGGCGGTCAGCGCGGCCAGGTGGTGATCGCGCTGCTCTGGCGTGTCGACATTGCAGACGATCGTGTCGTAGCGCTGCTCGTCCAGCACCCCGAGCGCGCCCGCGAGCCGGGCCACGGTCGAGGGCCTGGTCAGGTGCGGCACCAGGATGGCGACCGTGCGCTGGCTGCCACGGGACAGCGCCGCGGCCAGGTGGCTCGGCCGGTAGTCAAGCCGCTCGATGACCTCAAGCACGTTCAGCCGGGTCGACTCGCGTACGTTGACTCCCCCGTTGAGCACCCGGGAGACCGTACCGACCCCAACGCCCGCCGCAGCGGCAACATCCGCGATCGTCGGCCGATCCGGAGTGCGCACGGGCACCTCCCTGAGCGGAACCGTCCCGGGTCTTGGAAACGATTCCAATCTGGATTGGCTCATTTTCACCCCGTTCCGGAAATCACGTCAAGAGCCCCGGCGCAGGTGGTTTACCGGATATTTACCGGCGGCCCGGTGTGCAATCGATGGCAACCGGACGGCCGGGCTGGTCCGGCTCCTGGTCCCGCGCCTGGTCCGGCCGCAGTCCGGCAGGACGGTCCGGCCAGCACGGCGGGAGGCCCGGCAGGGCGGTCCGGCCAGCACGGCGGGAGGCCCGGCTGCGGTCCGGGCGGGCGGCAATCCGGCCGGTAGGCTGCGCATATTCAGGCCGCGCATCCTGCGGGGCCGCACGCTACGGAGCTGCCATGCCCCTTTTCTCCAAGCCGTCCGGCAACGCCGCCACCTGGGAGCCGCAGGCTGCGGATAGCAGGCTGGCGCAGACCGCTGGCGCCAACCCGGCCGGCGTATTTACCTCCGACCTGTCGGTCTCCGAGTACGTCCTGCTCGGCGAGGCCGGATTTGAGCCGCTTGGCTTCGTGGTCGGATCGTCGATCTACCACGTCGGGCTGCAGGTCGGCAGATGGTCGCAGAATCAGGAACTGCAGGTACTGACCCAGGCGATGTACAACGCCAGGGAGCTGGCGATGGCCAGGATGCGAGCCGAGGCCGACCATCTCGACGCTGACGGTATCGTCGGCGTGCAACTGCGGATGCAGATGTACGCCTGGGGCCAGGACGTGCTCGAGTTCGTCGCCACCGGCACCGCGGTCAAGGCGCTGGCCGGCACCGGCGCGCACCGGGCGCCAGACGGCCGGGCCTTCACCTCCGACCTGTCCGCGCAGGACTTCTTCCGGCTGCTGGCCGGCGGCGCCGTACCGGTCGCCTTCGTCCTCGGCACCTGCGTCTACCACATCGCGCACCAGTCGATCATGCAGACGCTGCGGCAGGCGGGCCAGAATCAGGAGATGGTGCAGTTCACCCAGGGCATCTACGAGGCACGCGAACTCGCGCTGGTCAGGATGCAGGCCGAGGCGAGCGAGGCTAAGTCGTCGGGGATCGTCGGGGTCAATGTCGCCGTCGCCAATCACGTCTGGGGCGCGCATGCCACCGAGTTCCTGGCCACCGGCACCGCAATCCGGCGGCTCGCGGCCGAGCACAAGCTGCCGGACACGACGCCCCGGCCAACGTTCACGCTAGGCCTTGACAGCTAGGCACCGCAGCGCCGGGCGCGGGCGCCCGGGCCGGCGGGGGCCCGGGCCGGTGCGGCAGGGCCGGGCCGGCCCGCAGGAGCGCGCGGCCGGGCCGGGCCAGGCGCGCCAGGCCGGGCTGACTCGCTGGCTAGTCGACGAGCGGTAGCGGGTCGACCGCCACCGCCGCTTCGCCTTCGAGCAGAGCGGGCGCCCGGTCCAGGACCTGCGGCCGCAGGGCGTTCAGCGCGAACGGGTAGATCACGCCCACCGCGATCAGGCAGACCGTCAGCCACGGCAGTGCGTTGAACGGGCTTGGCTGGCCGGGATGCAGGTCACCCCAGATCGGGATGGCCAGGATGGCAACCCCGATCACCGGCGTGATCACCCAGAGCCAGATGTTCTTCCTGATCCCCCGGCGGCGGAACTTCGCCCACTCGACCACCAGGGCCACGTTCGCGACCAGGTACATGATGATCAGCCCGAGGATGCCGTAGGTGCCGAGGAAGCCGGACGCGGTGCCCGGGTCGGTGAACGCGGTCGAGACGACGCCGATCAGGATGCTCGGTGCCACGAACGCGATCGCGGCCGCGGCCGGGGTCTGGAACCGCCGGTTGACGCCGGCCAGTGTGTGACTCCACAGCCCGCCCCGCGCCCCGGCGAAGATCACCCGTGACGTCTGCGTGTTGGCGGCCACGTACGAGCTGGTCACGCTGGACAGGAAGATCCAGGTGATCAGCGGCGCGACGAACGGGATGAACGCCTTGGCCGCGGTGTGGAACGGGTTCGGGTCACCGGCCAGCGCGCCGGCGTGCCCCACGCCGAAGGCGGTGACCAGCGCGTACGAGCCGACCACGTAGATGATCCCGCTCACCACGACCGCTCCGAGCACGGCCAGCGGGACATTGCGGCGCGGATTCCGGGTTTCCTCGGCCAGCGGCGCCGCCGCCTCGAACCCGCCGAAGGCGAGCACCGCCAGGCTGAACGCCAGCAGCACGTCGTGCCCGCCGCCGCCGGACGGCCAGCGGAACGGCGTCGCGGACAGCCCGCTGGCGCCCCCCCTGGCCAGGATCGTCACGCTCAGCGCCAGCAGCAGCGCGACCTCGAAGACGTACAGGACGACGGTGACCCGCACGCCGAACCTGAGGCCGACGATCACCGGCGCGACCACCAGCGCGCCGTACAGGATCGTGATGATCTGGGTGAAACCCCAGATGTGCGGGCTGTTGAATACGTTCTCCGCGATGTAGCTGCCGACGAAGATGTAGATCCCGCCGAACGCGATGATGTAGCCGAGAATGGTGATCACGCCGACCGCGACGGCGACCTTGGTGCCGATCGCCCGGGTGATGTAGGTGATGAAGGACCCGGCGCTCGGGTAGATGCCGGCGAACTGGGCCAGCGTGCTCGCCGTCGCGCCCATCCCGACCATGCTGATCAGGAAGATCAGCGGAGCCGACGGGCCGGCGTAGAGGACCATCAGGCCGGTGGTGAAGAACAGGTTGAACGCAGGCGCGATCTGGGCGAGGCCCGGCATGATCACGCCGGCCAGGCCGAGCTGGCCGCGCTGCAGCTGCTGGCCGGCCGGGGTCGTGGTAGCCATCAGTCACCCTTTCCGTGCCCGCGCACGAACTCGAGGAAGGTCTCGTTGAAGGGGGCGGGGTGCTCCCACAGGCAGGCATGGCCGCCGGGGGTGGTGGCCCATTCAGCGCCCGGCACAGCCTCGTGCAGCCGCCTTGAGAGCGGCACCGGGATGAGGATGTCCTGCTCGCCGGCCAGCACCAGGGTGGGCACGGTGAGCTGGCCCAGCCTGCTGGTCGTGTCGTGATCCTGGATGACCGCCAGCTGCGCCAGGTAGGCGTGCACCGGCTGGTCCATGTACCGCATGGCGGTCTCGAACTCCGCGGCCTCCGCGCCGCGCTGCTCGAAGAACGCCGTCGTGAAGGCCCACAGGGTGACGTCCCGCATGATGAACGGGACGCCGAGCACCGGCGCCATGTCGGCCCACATGCTGAACATCCGCGAGCAGAACGGGCCGGGCGCCGCATAGGTGCAGCCGAAGGTCACGGAAAGCAGGTCAGCCGGGTAGGCGAGGGCGTATTCCTGGGCGATCATCCCGCCCATCGAGACGCCCATCAGGTGAAAGCCGGAGATGCCGAGCTCGTCGGCCAGCGCCTTCGCGTCGTCGGCCAGCAGCCGGCTGGAGTACGGCCCGGCCGGCTTGGACGTCGCGCCGATCCCGCGGTTGTCGAAGCGCAGCACCAGGTATCCGGCGGCCAGCAGATCATCCATCTGCAGGGCCCAGGTCTCCAGGTCGTCGGCCAGGCCATTGATCAGGACGATGGTCTCGGCACCGTCGCCCTCCAGCCGGTAGTTGATCTCGATGTCGTTGACTCTGGCGATCGGCATCAGGCGTCCCTTGCGCTAGTTACTGACCGGCGGCCTCGCGGGCTGGGCCCGGCATCCCGGGCTGAGGCCGGCGTCCTGGCTCATGCCCCGGGGTGCCCGGCTCTCAGCCGGATGCGGGCATGCAGCTCCCTGAGCATCTTCTCGGTCAGCGAGAAATGCTCGGCGGCCAGCCGCGCGGCCCGGTCCGGGCTGGCCGCGATGACCGCCTCGGCCAGGGCCGGGTGCTGCCGCAGGGCGCGGTTGCGTACCTCCGGCGAGTAAGGCTCCGCGTCGAAGCCGAGGCTGACCTCGCGCCGGGTACGGGTGCTCAGCTCCACCAGGTGCCGGTTGTGGGTGGCGGCCGCGATCGCCTGGTGCAGGGCGTAGTCGGCGAGCTGGGCGTCCCGCCGGTTGCCCGCCTTGGCGTACGCGTCAACCGCCTTGCGGATCGCCACCACGTCGGCGTCGTCGCGCCGCTCGGCCGCGGTCCGCGCGATCAGCTGCTCGATGATCAGGCGGAACTCGAGCAGCTCGGAAAGCTCCTGCCAGGCGGGCACCAGCGTACGGCGGATCATCTCGTCGGAGTCCGGGCCCAGGTCGGCAGCGACGAAGGTACCGCCGCCCCGGCCGCGCCTGGTCCGCACGTAGCCGGAGGCCTGCAGCCGCTGGATGGCCTCCCGCACCGTCGTCCGGCTCACCTCCAGCATGGCGGCCAGCTCCCGCTCGGTCGGCAGCCGCTGGCCGGACACGAACTCGCCGAGGGCGATCGCGGTCACGAACCGCTCGGCGACCCGTTCGCCGGCGGTGCGCATGGGCATCGGCGTCAGCAGCGCCCCGAAGGACGGGCTGGCGGCAGGAACGGTCATTGTTCCGCCTCTCTTGGTGGGGAGTCAACGGCGGTACCGGGAAGACCAGCTCCCGGTACGCCGCCGCGGGCAAAGAACCCGGCGATGAACCGGGCCAGCGTCCGTGCCCCGGCCACGATGCTGGCGAGCTCCACCGCCTCGTCGGCCGCATGGATGTTCCGCGCGGTCGGCCCGTAGGCCACGGCCGGCCGGCCGAACTGGTTGAGGTAGTAGCGCGCGTCGGTGGTGCTGCCCAGGACCAGCCGCTGCGGCTGGCTGCCGTGCGCGTCGGCATGCGCGGCCGCCAGCGCGTTGGCCAGCGGGTGGTCGCCGCTGAGCAGGTGGCCCTCGGCCCGGAAGCCGCTCGGCCGGATGACCGGGGGGTGCACGGCCAGCCACGGGTCCGCGGCCGCGGCGCGCAGCACCGCGCCGCGCACCCGGCCAAGCGCCTGCTCCGGCGTCCAGCTGCGGGGGAACCCGACGCGCACGCCCAGCGTGGCCCTGGCCGGCACGCTGGATGCCCAGTCTCCCGCGGTGACGGTGCCGACGCTGACGTTGTAGGGCCGGGCGACCTCGCTGAACGCGGGATCATCGGTGGCGGCGTTGATCTCCGTCTCGAAGCCGGCCAGCGCCTGCAGGATTAACGGGATGAAGCGCACCGGGTTGACCGCCCGGTCGGCCGCCTCGGCGTGCGCGGGCACGCCCGCAAGCTCGATCTCTGCCCACAGCACGCCGACCCCGCCGAGCAGCAGGCCGAGATCCGTCGGTTCCAGCAGCACGACGGCATCACCGAGCACCCCGGCGGTCCCGGCCGCCAGCGTCCCGTTGCCGGTGCATTCCTCCTCGATCACGCTGAGGAAGGCGAGCTCGCCGAGCAGCGCGCCGGGCAGCGCCTCCGCGAGCGCGCGGATGGCCAGCAGGCCCATGGCGAACCCGGCCTTCATGTCACCCGCGCCGCGGCCGGACAGCCAGCCGCCGGAGCGCGCCGGGGTGAACGGATCCGACGACCAGACGGCCGCTTCGGCCGGCACCACGTCGATGTGGCCGTTCAGCAGCAGCGACGGGGACATCCCCGGGTTCATCCGGCCCAGCACGTTCGGCCGGCCCTGGTACGGCGCCTGCGCCACGCCGCCCGGCGCCCCGGCGGCAGTGTCGGCCGGGATCTCCAGGCAGCTGACCCCGAACCCGAGCGCGGCCAGCTCGCCGGCCACGAGCTCCTGCGCGCCGCGCTCGCGGCCGACCGTGCTCGGCTCGGCGACGAGCCGCTCTAAGAACGCGAAGGCGGCTTCCGCGCCCGCGCTGACCGCTGCGTCCACGGGCTCCCAGCAGGTGGCCGTCGTGGGGCTCATCGACGTCCTCCTGGTCTAGGGTCTGAGGTTTAGACCATATTTGTGACTATCGCATGCCATGTCAAGAGTTGCGGAGACATGAAAACGATTGTTCCGGTAGAGAACTATGTACCAGGCCGATTCGCGCCCGGCGGCTTCGCCATCCGGGTCGCGGCCCGGCTAGAGCACCGGCCAGGCATGCACCGGGATGTTCGAGTGCATGTGCTCCAGGTAGCGCAGCGTCATCTGGCGCAGCGCCTCCGGCCTGGTCAGGCCGGAGGATTCCTCCAGCGAGTGCAGTGCGCCGGCCTGCCAGGTCGCGCCGTTGCGGCCGGTCAGGCAGCGCTCCTCGATGATGCCGAGCAGTCGCTGCGCCTGCTCGCTCTCCGCCTGCCACCGGACCAGCCCGTCCCAGGCCAGCGGGAGCAGCCGGCGCAGGACCAGCTCGGTCACCGGCACCTCGCCGAGGCCCGGCCAGTAGAGCCTGGCCTCGATGCCGTGCCTGGCCGCCTCCAGCAGGTTGTCGTTGGCGGCGGCGAACGACATCTGGCTCCACACCGGCCGCTCCGCCTCGGCCAGCATCCGGATCAGGCCGTAGTAGAAGGCGGCGTTGGCGAACGTGTCGGCGACCGTCGGGCCAGGCCGGCAGCACCCGGTTCTCGACCCGCAGGTGCGGCTGGCCGCCGACGGCCGCGTACACCGGGCGGTTCCACCGGTAGACGGTGCCGTTGTGCAGCGTCAGCTCGGCTAGCTGCGGTGCGTGGCCGGCCGCCAGCGCCTCGTCCGGATCTTCCTCATCGCAGAGCGGCAGCAGCGCGGGGAAATAGCGCAGGTTCTCCTCGAACAGGTCGAACACGGACGTGATCCACCGCTCGCCGAACCAGACCCGCGGCCGCACCCCTTGCGCCTTGAGCTCTTCCGGCCGGGTGTCGGTAGCCTGCTCGAACAGCGTGATCCGGGTCTCCGCCCACAGTTCCCGGCCGAACAGGAACGGCGAGTTCGCGCCGAGCGCGATCTGCACGCCGGCCAGCGCCTGGGCCGCGTTCCAGTAGCTGCCGAACGACTCCGGGCTGACCTGCAGGTGGAACTGGACGCTGGTGCAGGCAGCCTCCGGCGCGATCGTGTCGATGTAGGTGTTCAGCCGGTCCACGCCGTCGATCGAGATGTCCATCTCCTCGCCGCGGGCGGCGAACATCTGGTCATTCAGCAGCTTGTAGCGCGGGTTCGCGGAGATCGCCTGCTCATCGACGTCGGTCTCCCGCAGCGTCGGCAGGATGCCGATCATGGCCAGCCTGGTGCCGCTTCGCCCGGCCCCCTGGTCGGCGTGATTGAGGCTGGCCCGGACCTGATCCTCCAGCTCGCCGAGCGCGGTGCCGGCCAGCGTGCGCGGCGGGACGTTGATCTCCAGGTTGAACTGGCCAAGCTCGGTCGCCCAGGTCGGGTCGGCGATCGCGCCGAGCACGTCGGCGTTCTTCATCGACGGCCAGCCGTCGTCGTCCACCAGGTTCAGCTCGATCTCGAGCCCCACCTGCTGCGGCTCCGCCTCGAACCTGGACTCGCGCAGCATCCGGGCCAGCACGTCGAGGCAGTGCCGGACCTTCTCCCGGTAGGCACGCCGGTCCGCCTGGCTGATCACGATCGCCGGGACATCCCTGCCCATCGGAGCCTCCCCGCGGCGTCAATGGCCATAGCCTGGCACGGCCGGCGCCCGGTGGCCAGGCTAACGGGCGGCTGGCCAGCCGGGCCAGGCGGCGGCCGGCCAGCCGCCGCCCGCGGGCCGGCCCGGCTGCCGGGAGCTCAGTGGCAGTGCGTCGTGATGTAGGTGACGAGTCCGATGAACGCCTGGCCGGGCTTGCCCTTGGAGGTAATGCTCGCCATCTGCTTCTCGACCTGGCTCACCGAGGAGGCGTTCAGCGCCCCGTGCGCCAGCGACCCGTACGCCGCCGCGATGATCTTGAGTTCGGCGGACGCCTGCGGGGGCGCCTCGCCGGCCAGCCCGTTGAAGTACGCGGCGGCCGTCTGGAAGAACTGGCCGCCGTGCGCCTGCAGCGCGGCCAGGCTGCTCGTGTCCCCCGCCGGGACCTTCGGCAGGTTGTGGCTCAGGTTGCTGAAGTCGGCGCAGAAATGCCCGGTCAGCTTGGCCGACGGAAGCCCGGCCACGGAGCCGCTGCCGCCGGAGGACGATCCTGGGGACGAACCGCCGGAGGACGCGGAGCCGCCCGACGAGGAGCTAGCGGAGGTGCCGCCCGAGCCGCCGCCGCAGCCACTGAGGACCAGGCAGGCACTGGCGGCAGCGGCGGCGGCGAGCGCGGCAATCCGCGGAGTGGATCTGATGGCGAACATGTCATGCCTTCCTGGTGGCAGTGGACGACCCGGGCCGCTGCCCGCGGCAGCGATCGGCCAGGCTCCGATAGTGGGCTGGCAGCGCGGCAACGGCGTTACCGCCCAGTTGCGTCAGATGCCAGGTAAAAGCCGAAGAGCATGACCCTGGAACGGATTGTAGGTGGCCGGCCGCAGTGCGCAGGGATCATCCGTTAATAACGGGTGTTCGCATCCTGCCGGGCGCGGGTGCCGTCCAGTCGAGCAGCGGGCCGTCCGGCACGATCCTGGACGGGTTGAGGTGCGGGTGCGTCATGAAGTAATGCCGTTTGATGTGGTCGAACCTGGTCGTCCCGGCGAAGGCCGGGATGGCGTAAAGGTCGCGGGCGTAACCCCACAGGTTCGGGTAGTCGGACAGCCTGCGCAGGTTCGCCTTGAAGTGCGAGTAGTACACCGCGTCGAACCGGGCCAGGGTCACCCACAGCCGGACGTCCGCCTCGGTGAGGGCATCGCCGAGCAGGTACCGGCGGCTGGCCAGTCTCTGCTCAAGGTCGTCGAGGGTGCCGAAGATGCGGGTGACAGCCTGGTGATACTGGTCCTGGGTGCCGGCGAAGCCGGACCGGTAGACCCCGTTGTTCACGCTGGCGTACACGACCTCGTTGATGGCATCGATCTCGGCCCGGCGGGCGGCCGGGTAAAGCTCAGGAGCGCCGCTGGCGGTCCAGGCGCCGAACGCGGTACTCAGGTCGATCGTGATGTCGGGAAAGTTGTTGCTCACGATGCGGCCGGTGGCCCGGTCCCACAGCACCGGCACCGAGACGTGGCCCTGGTAGCCGGGCTCGGTCGCGTCGTAGGCCTCGCGCAGCAGCGTGAACCCGTTCACCGGATCCAGCGAGTACCCGTCGCCTTCCCGGAACGCCCAGCCGCGCCCGTCCCGCACCGGGTCGACCGCCGACAAGGAGATGACCTCCTCAAGGCCGAGCAGCTTGCGCACGATCGCGGTCCGGTGCGCCCACGGGCAGGCCCACGAGATGTACAGGTGATACCTGCCCGGCTCGGCCGGGTAGCCGCTGGAGCCGTCGGCAGTGATCCGGCCGCGGAACGGGTAGGCGGCCCGGACGAACTCGGCCGGCTTCTTCCTGGCCGCCGGGCTGAAGTCGCCGTAGTCGCCGTAGGCCTCGAAGTCGACCGGGCTGGCGCCGCCAGCCTGCTGCTCGATCGCGGTCATCGCTCCTCCTCGCGGCCGGCCTCGCGGGCCAGCGCCATCGCCTGCTCGACGTCCATCGATTCTCCCCCCTGGCCCGGACGGCGGTGAAGTCCTTGCGGGCCAGCGCCGCCAGGCCCGGGCTGGCCGCGCGACCGCGGCCAGGCGCCTGTTCCGCGCTGCCGGGGGATACCGTGGATCCCGGGCGGCGGCAGGCTCGCAGATGCTGACCGGCGGAGGCAGCCAGTGACAGAGGACAGGCCGGACGATGAGTTCGCCGAGGTAGGCGACTCTGCCTGCTGGGCGCACCTGGTGTGCCCGGAGTGCGGGGCGATGGAGTCCGGCGGGCACCGGGAAGGCTGCCCCGCGGCAGCGGCCACGGTGAATACGGCGGCCGACCGGGCGGTTACCGCCAGGCGGCCGCAGCCAGGCCAGTAGCCATCTGCTCCGGGGTACGGGCGCGGCCGCGGTGCACGGGCCACGGCGGGCCGGAGTGTCACGGATTTGCCGCGGCCGGTGCTACCGGCCGCCATCGCTATGCAGGAGCTGCCCGTTGATCCAGCCGCCCTCGGCGGAGCACAGGAACGTGACCAGGTTGGCCGCGTCGCGCGGCTGGCCGAGCCGCCCGAGCGGCGTCTGTGCTGTCAGCTCGATCTTTTGCCGCTGGCTCATCCAGCCGTTGTCGGTAGGCCCGGGATTGATGCAGTTCGCGGTAACTCCCAGCCGTGACAGCTCGGACGCGGCGGCGATCACAATCCGGTCCAGCGCGGCCTTGGACGCCCCGTAAGGAAGATTGCCCGCCGTGTGATCGGAGGTCAGCGCGATGATCCGGCCGGTACCATGCGGTCCGGCGAACTGCCGGGCGAACTCGCGGATCAGCAGCCAGGCGGCTCGGGTGTTGACCGCGAAATGCCGGTCGAACGATTCGACCTCAGTGCTGAGGATGGTGGACTCCACGCACTCGCTATGCGCGAGCACCAGCGCGGTCGCCGGGCCCAGGGCGGCGCGGGATTGCCCTAGCACTCGCCCCGGAGTCCCGGCGTCCTGCAGATCCGCCTCGATGGCGCACTCATGCGCGCCGGCCGCCCGCAGTCGTGCCGAGAGTTCTTCGGCTGCCCCCTCGTCCGCCCCCCAGGCCATGCGCGCGTCATAAGGCGCGAAATGCGTGAAAGCCACGTCCCATCCGCTCTCGGCGAGCCGCAGGGCGACCGCGGTCGCGATCCCGGCTCGCCGCCCGGCTCCCGTCACCAGGGCGACGGGACGCCCGCTGGCCTCGTTGTCTCTGTTACCGGCGGGCCCGGGGTCAGGGCCTTGGCCGGCCGAACCAGGCCCGCCGGAGCGGGCGCCGCCGGGCTCAGGGCGGGTAGCGCCGGGCTCAGGGCGGGCAGCGCCGCCGGGCTCAGGGCGGACCGCGCCGCCGGGCTCAGGGCGAATACGGCATCGCCTCCGGCACTCGCTGGCTTCCCGGTCAGCTCACTATGGCACCGGGCGGCCGCCCGGTCACCTCACTATCGCGCCGGGCTATCGGGCCGGCCCGAGCCGCACGGTTACCGCATGGATGAAGTTGCCGCCGTAGCCGCCGCGATTCCACTGCGGCCGCGCGGGCTGCACATGACCCGCCAGGTCGGTGGCCCGGGCCCTGATCGTCGCCTCGCCGCGACCTCCGGCCGGCGCCAGGTGTGCCCACCACCGCCAGCCGTATCCGGTCGGCGGGCCGGCCAGCCTGGCCTCCTGCCAGGTGCCGCCGGCCACGCTCACCTCGACGCGGGCGATCGGCGCCGCGCCGGACCAGGCGACTCCGCGGACGGCAACCTCACCGCCGGACAGCCGCTCACCGGAGCGCGGCTCGGTAATGAGGGCACGGACCCGCTGCATCCGGACCGGCTCCCGGACCACCGTGTCGCCCGCGGGCCGCTCGTACATGTAATCACCGGCCTGGAAGTACCCGCCGAACGCCTCGCCGGTGACCCGGATCTCGGTCAGCCATTTGACCGAGGCGACCGCATACCAGCCAGGCACGATGAGCCGGAGCGGGGCACCGTGCCGGACCGGCAGCGGCGCGCCGTTCATCGCGTAGGCGAGCAGCGCGCCGGATTTGCTGGCGTCAGCCATGGCCAGGCTCCGCTCGAACCAGACCGGCTCCGCCGAGTCATCCACCGCCCCCCGGTCGGCACCGCGGAAGACGAGCTCGGTCGCGTTCGCCCGGACGCCGGCCCGGCCGAGAACCTCGTCCAGCCGCACTCCCGTCCATTCCGCCGTGCCCACCGCGCCGAGCTGCCACTGGGCTCCGTCGGTGAGCGGACTGAACAGCGCCCGGCCGTTTCCCGCGCACTCAAGCGTCGCCACGAAGGTGTCGGCGGTCATCCCCCTGAGCTCGTCCAGGCTCAGTTCCAGCGGCTCCCGGACCAGGCCGCTGATGTTCAGCCGCCACGTAGTCTCGTCGAGCACCGGGATCGGGAAGTGGTTACGGAGGTAGAAACCACCGTCGGGGGTCAGCAGGCTGCCGGGCACAGCCGGAGTAGGTGTCTCGCAGTTCAGCGGATCCTCGGTAACGACGTGCAGCCCTGCACCGACCGCGGCCCGGCAGGCGCCGGCCGGCTCGATCACGGAGATCACTCCGTCGCGTCTCATCGTTGCCCTGCCCTCCCCGTCCAGCGAAGTGCGCGCTGAGC
This sequence comes from uncultured Actinomycetes bacterium, assembly GCA_963786975.1. Lineage (GTDB taxonomy): Bacteria > Actinomycetota > Actinomycetes > Streptosporangiales > Streptosporangiaceae > Palsa-506. The sequence continues at coordinate 120,352 of CAWBBE010000006.1, forward strand.
CGCCGGCGCCGCGCCCGGCCCGGTGCCCAAGCGGCGCCGCCGTCACCAGTACTGCGCCACTGCGCCCGCGGTGCGGCGGCGTACCGGCGTACCGCAGACGGCGATCGCCTGGCCCTGTCCCGGCCCCTGGTTCCTGGCCTGGCCCGTCCCTGGCCAGGCCCGTCCCGGCCTGCCCCGTCCCTGGCCTGCCCCGTCCCTGGCCTGCCCCGTCCCTGGCCTGGCCCGTCCCTGGCCTGGCCCGTCCCTGGCCTGGCCCGTCCCTGGCCTGGCCCGTCCCTGGCCTGCCCCGTCCCTGGCCTGCCCCGTCCCTGGCCTGCCCCGTCCCTGGCCTGGCCCGTCCCTGGCCTGGCCCGTCCCTGGCCTGGCCCGTCCCTGGCCTGGCCCGTCCCTGGCCCCGTTCCTGGCCGTCCCTGGCCTGGCCCCGTTCCTGGCCCTGGTCCATGGCCCTGGTCCCTGGCCCCGGTCCCGGCGGCTGGCCCTGACCGCTGGCCCTGACCGTTGCCCTGGTCCCTGCGGCTGGTCCGTTGCGGTAACCCCAGTCCCGCCGTCTCGCCTGGAACGTTGCCTCCCGCCGGATTCGGCCCACGTTTCCGAGTATCGACGCGGCTAGCGGGCCCTGCATCTGAGTTCCTGACCAGCGGTTTTATGGTAGTCTACGTTATTTATCGGAATTATTTACTATCCGACTCCTTGCGACGCTGGCGGTTTCACCGAGCGAGCAATGCGCGCGCCATCGGCACCCCGCCCCAAAGGCATTCCAGGGGTGCGGGCGCGGCCGCCAGAGTGCGGGCGCGGCCGCCAGAGTGCCGACGTGGCAGCTAGCTACGGCGGCAGCCAATTGCGGCACGGCAGCCAGACTGTGAGCGCGCCAGCGATGGCGAGCGCCGCAGAACAGCAGCGGGAGCGGCGGGAGCGGCAGCTCAGCCCGAGGCCGGCACGACCGCGGCGGCCATCCGCTGGACCGCCTCCTGCATCAGGGCCGGCGAGGTGCCCATGTTCAGCCGGGCAAAGCCCGCACCCGGAGCACCGAAGTGAGGGCCAGGGCTCAGCGCCACCTGGCCGCGCGCCAGGAAGGCCGCGGCCGGATCATCGCCCAGGCCGAGCTGACCGCAGTCCAGCCAGGCCAGGAAGCTAGCCTCAGGCGGAACGTATCGCACCGCGGGAAGCTCCTCGGCGAGCAGCCTGGACAGGTAGCCGCGGTTCTCGTCGAGCTGGGCGAGCACGGCGTCGAGCCAGGGCAGCGAGTCGGCGAAGGCGGCTACCGACGCGAGCACGCCGAGGTTCCCGGCCAGTAGCGCCTCCCAGCGCTCCGCCAGCAGGCCGGCCAGGTCCGCCGAGCCCGCTACCGCCACGCCGCACTTCAGGCCGGGGATGTTCCAGCCCTTCGACGCCGAGCCGAACGCGATCGCGCGCTCCGTCGCCTCGTGGTCCAGGGACAGAAACGGCACGTACTGCGCACCCGCGAGCACGAGCGGCGCGTGAATCTCATCGACCAGCAGCAGCTTGCCATGCCGGCGGCAGAGGTCGGCGACCGCGGTCAGCTGCTCGCCGGACCAGACCCGGCCGACCGGGTTATGCGGGCTGCAGAGCAGGTATGCGCTGACGTTCTCGCTGGCCAGCGCCCGGTCGAGCACATCAAGGTCCAGGTCGTACCGGCCGTCGTCGCCCCTGGACAGCGGCGCCTCGACGACCTGCCGCCCGGTGAAGCCGATCCGGAAGAAGAACGGGGCGTATACTGGCGGGTTGATCACGATCCCGGATCCGGGCGGCGTTAGCGCAGTGATCATCTCTGCGATACCAGTCATCACGTCCGGGATGGCGAAGACCCGGGCCGGGTCCGGCGACCAGCGCAGCCGGCTACCGGCAAACGCGGCGAACGCCTCGCCCAGCGCTCCCTTGTGCGCGTAGCCGGCGTCGCCGATGGCGATCGCCGACGTGACCGCCGCCTTGATGGGCTCGGCGAGGTCGAAATCCATCTCGGCGACGAAAGCTGGCAGCACGTCGTCCGGATAGGTGCGCCACTTGAAGCTGGTGCGACGCCTGAGCTTGGCCAGGGAGCAGCTTCCAAGCAGCGGCGGGTCCACGTGACGGATGTTACCCAGCGGCCGGCGCCGAACCCTCCCGGATGATCCCGGTCCCCGGCATGGGCCGCCTGAGGCGGCCAGTTCGCCGCCGTTCGAGCAGCGTGCACGGACTGAATCCGGATACGAAAATAATAGCTAACTTAACTTGCTAACAGGTGATATGGTGATCTGTATGCGGAGATGACCCATTGCCGGAGGGAGGCCGGGTGCCAGCCAGCCCAATTCCGAATCTTGATCCCGACGGGGATCCCTTCGAAGGCAGCCCGGCGGAGTCTTGTGTGGAGCCACCGTCCGACGAGGAACTCTGCGGGCTTGACTTCGATCCGGACAGCAGCCCTCCAGACGACGCCGAGGCGTGGCTGGCCGACGTGGCCGACCCGGTTCGTAACGCCTACCTGGACTCGATCACCGCCCAGGCGCCCGAGGCGATGGCAGCAGGGTTCCTGCACCGCGATGGCGGCCGCGGCCGCGGGTTCGCGGCCGGCGGCTTACTTGACCTCATGGAACCCGGCCCCGTGCTGGCCGGTTTCGCCAGCGACGCCTGGGCAGACGGACTCGGCCGGCTTACCGACGATGAGCTCATCGGAGCTCTCTGTGCGTGGCGGCGGCTGGCTTCCTGGTCCGCAGCCGGCGAGATCGCCGCCGTCAGCGCGCTGGCGCGGCGCCGTGCGGCTGAGTCCCGTGGCGATGCGGGCCGGCGGCGGGCCGAGCACGTGGACAGCGAGCTTGCCGCTGCCTTAACCCTGACCGGCCGGTCCGCCGACCGGCTGCTGGAGCTTGCCGCCGGGCTGAGCCGGCTGCCGGGTACTGCCGCTGCGCTGGCAGCCGGGCAGATCGACTGGCCAAGGGCAATCGTCATCACCGACGAGCTCGCCAGCCTGGACAAGGCCGATGCAGCCGCGGTCGAGGCCCAGATCCTCGGCAACGCGCCTGGTCAGACCACTGGCCAGCTACGGGCTGCGGTACGCCGCAGGCTAATGGAAATCGACCCGGAGGCGGCGATCCGGCGACGCAAGAATGCGGAGCAGGATTCGCGTGTCGAGACCTGGACCGAGCCGTCCGGCACGGCGGCGCTAGCCGGGCGTGACTTGCCGCCCGCGGACGTGATCATCGCCGACAAGCACATCGACTCCAGCGCGCGCTGGCTGAAGCGCCATGGCGCGTGCGGCACCCTGCAGCGACTTCGATCCCAGGTATACACGGCGCTGCTGAGCGGGCAGCCTGTCGAGACGCTCCTGCCCGCCGGCGAACCCGCTGCTGAGAGCGAGGGCAGCGGCCGGCCGACGGCGGCCCAGCCGACTGCGTGCCGCCCGCTCTGGGCGGGTCGGTAAACCTGACCGTTCCGCTCGCCAGCTGGCTGGGCATGACCAACGCACCCGGCGAGGCGGCCGGGCTTGATGTCCTGGACGCAGCCACCTGCCGTGACCTGGCCGCCACGATGGCCGCCGGATCACGGACGCGATGGTGCGTGACGGTGACCGGTCCGGGCGGGCGCGCCGTCGCGCATGGCTGCGCCCGCTCAGGCCCGGGGCCGCCCGACACCGACCGGCTGGCCTGGCTGTCAACGATCGAGATCAACAAGCTTGAGGCCGGGAGCTGCAGCCATCAGCGGGAGACCGCCGCATACCGGCTACCCCCGGCGCTCCGCCACTTGATCAACATCCGGCAGCGCAGCTGCAGCTCGCCTCGCTGCCGGAGGCCGGCTGAGCGCACCGACCAGGATCATACGATCCCGGCCGATCAGGGCGGACGCACGTGCGAATGCAATTGCGGTCCGTTCTGTCGAACCCATCACCAGGCGAAACAGGCGCCGGGGTGGCATGTCCGGCAGCCGGAGCCCGGGATCTTCGCCTGGACGCTGCCGAGCGGCCGCAGCTACACCGCCGTGCCTGACGCATACCCGGTCTAGACATTCAGCGCCGGGTGGCATGCCCGGCAGCCGGAGCCCGGGATCTTCGCCTGGACGCTGCCGAGCGGCCGCAGCTACACCGCCGTGCCTGACGCATACCCGGTCTAGACATTCAGCGCCGGGTGGCATGCCCGGCAGCCGGAGCCCGGGATCTTCGCCTGGACGCTGCCGAGCGGCCGCAGCTACACCGCCGTGCCTGACGCATACCCGGTCTAGACATTCAGCGCTGTGGCGTGCGATGTGCTTGCCCGACGGAGCGGGGGGACCCGGCGGAGTGACCGGCCTGCCGCCGAAGCGATGCCGCCGCGGGCAGTTGGTGACCGGCTGGCGCCGACCGGTATCACCCTCACTCGCGCGCCCAGTCTTTGGGTGCGCTCGACCGCCGCTCGCCAGCGGGCGTCGCCGGCTTGGCCTGACAACGGCATATCTCGATATGGTATAGTCCATTTTCGTGATATCAGAAACCGGGACCGGTGCGCTGATCCTGACGCTGCATCGCGCTACCCATGCCAGCCTGACCGCGCTGCAGGCCAGGCTGGCCGGCCTGGATCTGGCCAGCCCGGAGATCAACGCCCTGGCGATCCTGGCCAGCCGGCAGCCATACAGCATCGGCGAGCTTGCGGCAGCGACCGCCACCAAGCCGACCACGCTGACCAGCGTGCTCGACCGGCTAGCACGCCGCGGCCTGGTCGTGCGGCAGCTAGATCCAGCCGACCGGCGATCGTTCCTCGTCACGCTGACCCCGGCCGGGCGGCCCGTTGCGGACCAGGTGCTCGCCGCGATGGCCGCGCTCGAACATGCGGTGCGAGCCGCGGTTACCAGCGCCGACCAGGCCGGCTTCCGTAAGGTGACACAGGCGATCATGGAGGTGCCGAGATGACGCACGCGAGGCCGGCCGAACTGGCCGAGATCCTGGCCGAGGTCGCGCCGCCAGGAATCGCCTTCCGGCACCGCCAGCACATTCACCTAGCCTTCATCTCCGTGCACCGGCACGGCGGCCGGCGGGCAGCAGAGCTGGTCAGCCGCTGGATCCGGCACATCGCGGCTTACCAGCGCGCGCCGCAGAAATACAACGCCACGGTCACCCGGGCCTGGACCGCGATGGTCGCGCATCATGTCAGCGCGGATATCTCGGTCACCGATTTCGACGTGTTCGCCGAGCGCAACCCCGCGTTGCTGGACAAGCGGCTGCTGGCCCGGCACTATACGCCGGCCGTGCTAGCCTCGCCGGCGGCCCGGGCCGGATGGGTAGCACCTGATCTAGCCCCGTTCCCGTGGATGGCGGCTTAACGCGCCAGGGCGATCAGCCTCGCGGCCACCGTCGCGATGGCGCGGCTGGCGGGCACGATCTACGAGCGGGCGATCCTGTGTACCGGAAGCAGGCTCCGGCTACGGCAGCTGCTCAGGTCCGCGAGCTAGCCCGGCCCGCTCCCGGACCCGCCCGGCGGCTGGCCGCCGTCCGCGACCGCCAGGTCGCCGGCCAGGTAGCGCTCCAGCGTCGGGCCGATCGCGGCCGCCAGGTCATCCGCGCTCGCCGTGGCGACCGGCCCGAGCGCCAGCACGTACCTGGTCAGCGCGAGACCCAGCATCTGGCTCGCGGCCAGCGCGGCACGGAACTCCGGGCCGTCCTGACCAGGGCCAGGCTGACCAGGGCCGTCCTGACCAGGGCCAGGCTGACCAGGGCCAGGCTGACCGGGGCCGTCCTGACCAGGGCCAGGCTGACCAGGGCCGTCCTGACCGGGGCCAGGCTGACCAGGGCCAGCCGCACCCGCCAGGCCAGCCGCACCCGCCAGGCCAGCCGCACCCGCCAGGCCAGCCGCGCCGCTCGCGCTCCGCTGGGCGGCCACCGCGGCGACCGGCCGGATGATCACCTCGGTGACGAACTCCCGCAGCATGCCTGCCGCCTGCTCGCTGGTCAGCGCCGAGCGGAGCAGCCCGAGGAACGGGCCGCGCATGTCCTCGCGCTCCCACACCCCGAGCACGGTGCGGACCAGGTGCACGCCCAGGCTCATCGCCGGATCCCGGCCGTCCGGAGCGAACGCCGCCGCCAGCACCTCGCTCGGCAGCACCGGCAGCCGCATCGCCGCGCCGAACAGCTGCTCCTTGCTGCCGTAGAAGTGATGCACGAGCGCCGGGTCGACAACGGCAGCCGCGGCGATGCCCCGGATCGTCGTCCCGTCGTAGCCGCGGTCGGCGAACTGGGCCCGGGCAGCGGCCAGGATCGCCTCGCGGGTACCGCTCGCACCGCTGCGGCGTCCGGCCCGGCGCGTTCCGCGCCCGCCGCCGGGACCGGGCATGCGCTGGCGAGTCACCCCGTCGCCTCCGTTTCAGATCCTGATTGGGCTAGCTGGAAGAAGCGTTCCTCCAGGGTCGCAGGTCCGGTGGAGACCCGTGCTCCCGCGGCCGCCGGGCCGCCCGCCGCGCTCAGGGCGCGCTGCACCTCGGCGGGCCCGGAGCCCGGCACCCGAAGTGCCCGGCCGGCCAGCGAGACCGGCATCCCGGCTTCCTCAAGGGCTCGGAACGCCGCCGCCCAGGCCGCCGTATGCACGACGGTGACCTGCGTCGCGCCGATAATCTCCGGCGCGGTGCCGCGGGCGGCCACCCGGCCGTCAGCCATGATCACGAGCCGCGCGCACTCCCCCGCCTCCTCCATGTAATGCGTGGTGACGAGTACGCCCGCGCCCGCTGCCGCGGCGCCGGCGATCGTGTCCCATAGCCTGGCCCGGCCCAGCGGATCCACGCCGGACGTCGGCTCGTCCAGGATGAGCAGATCCGGCCGGTGCGACAGGGCCTGCGCGAACGCGACCCGCCGCTGCAGGCCGAGCGGCAGGGACCCGACCGGAGTGCCGGCATACCGCCGCAGCGAAGCAGGCAGCTCCGGCCGCGGGCCGCCGAATGCCGCCGCCGAGAACGCCAGGTTCTGCTCGGGGGTCAGGTCGTCATACAGGCCGAGGCCCTGCGGCAGGTAGCCGATCCGGCGGCGCGTCCCGCGCGACGGCGGCGCGCCGAACAGCAGCACCTCGCCCGCCGAGGCCGGCAGCAGGCCGAGCAGCATCCTGATCAGCGTCGTCTTCCCGGCGCCGTTCGCCCCGAGCAAGCCGACGATCTCGCCTGCCCGGATCTCCAGGCTGACCTCGCTGACCGCCGTGAACTCACCGAACCGCCTGCTCACGCCGACGCACGCGGCCAGCGGCCCGGCCGTCGCGGCGGCAGGCGCGGCGGGCCGCCCGGCGGTCATCGCCCGCTCCCGGCCAGGGCCAGCTCACGAGCCAGCGCCGCGACGGTAACCGCGTCCTGCAGATCCGGCTGGATCGGCTCGCCCGGGCCGCCCGGGCAGCCCGGGCCGCGCGGCTGGCCGGCCCGGTCCGGCGGATCCCACACCCGCCAGCGGCCGCCGCGCCGCCACGCGCGCTGCTCGTCGGCTCCCGGCGGGCGCCCGGCTACCGCCCGCAGCGTGCCCGGCATCGCGGCGATGATCTGGTCCGGCGTCCCGGCGGCCAGCGCGCGCCCGTTGTCGAGGGCCAGCACGGCGGTGGCGCGTTCAGCCTCGTCCAGGTAGCTGGTAGCCAGCACGACGGCGCAGCCGTCCGCCGCGGCGCGGGCGATCAGCCACCACAGCCCGGACCGGCTCACCGGATCCACGCCGGTCGTCGGCTCGTCCAGGACCAGCAGCCGCGGCCGGGTCAGCATCGCGGCTATCACGCCGAGCTTCTGCCGCATCCCGCCGGACAGCTGGCCGGCCAGCCGGTCCCTGGCGGCGCCGAGGCCGGCCCGGTCCAGCAGGTCGGCCGACCGCTCGCGGGCGGTCGCAGCCGGCAGCCCGTACGCCGCGGCGCGGAATTCCAGGTTCTCCGTCGTGGTCAGGTCCGGGTACATGCCCGAACTGGCCGCCAGGTAGCCGATCTGCCCGGCAGGCGGCCGCCGGACCCGCCCGCTGCCGGGCGCGAGCGCCCCGGCCAGACAGCGCAGCAGCGTCGTCTTGCCCGCGCCGTCGCCGCCGACAACCGCCGTGAGCTGGCCTGGCCGCGCCCGCAGCGTGATCTTGTCCAGGGCAGGCTGTCCCTGATATTGAACGGATACTTCGTCGGTTCCCCAGTCTGCCGGGTCCGCGGCCGCCCCGGAACTGGCCACCGGCTCGCCCGCCCGGCCGGTCATGCTGCCCGCCGGGACCGTGCGGGCGCCAGGTACTGGCGGAACCGGAGCCACGCGAGAGTCACGATAACGGCGCCGAGCAGGACGAGGAAGACGAATGGCTGCCAGAGCGCGCCGATCGGCTCGGCCCGGAGCATCACCCCTCGGGAAATCTCGTTGAAGTAGGTCAGCGGCAGCAGATAGGCAATCCAGCGGACCCCGGCCGCGATCGAGGACAGCGGGAAGATCAGCCCGGACAGCAGCACCTGCGGCAGCAGGGTCATCACGGCCAGCTGGATGGCCTGTCCCTGGTTCTGCGACACGCTGGAGATCAGCACGCCGATGCCCAGCGTCACGAACAGGAACAGCAGCGCGCCGAGACCGAATACCGCGAGCGAGCCGCGGAACGGCACGCCGAAAATCGCCACCCCGACGATGACGACGATCGCCAGGTCGGCTGCGGCCACCGCGAAGTACGGCGTGATCTTGCCGAGGAAGACGTCCTTCGGCCGCAGCGGCATGACCGCGAGTTGCTCCAGCGTGCCGGACTGCCGCTCGCGCACCACGCCGAGGCTGGTAATGATCGTGCCGATGAACACCAGGACCACGCCGGCCAGCCCAGGGATCATGATGTCGGACGTGGCGAGCTCCGGGTTGTAGAGCACGTGCACCTCGGGCGCCACGGACAGCGCGGCCGGCTGAGCGCCGGGCCGGGCCGCGCGGCTGGCCAGCGCGGCCAAGGCGGCGCGCGCGGCGAACAGCTGAGTGCCGTCGATGAGCACCACCGGCCGCGCCCCCCCGGTGATGACCGCGACCACGGCGTTGCCGTCCCGCAACTGGCCCTGCGCCCAGGTCCGGTCCTGCGCGGCGCGCGCGCTGACCACGTCGAACGGCCGCGGCAGCGCCGCGGCAACCGGGCCGGCCTGCGGCCCCGCGACGGCCACGGCGATGCTGGAGACATCGAACGTGGCGGCGTAGCCGAGCACGACGAGCAGCAGCACCGGCATCGCGATCATCATCGCCAGGGTCCGCCGGTCTCGCCTGAGCTGCCGGAACTCCTTGAGGATCATCGCCCACATCGGCCGCTCCGATCACTGCCAGGACGCCGGCGCCGCTGGGCAGAACGTCCCGGGGCAGTATTTCAACGCCAGTTGAATTCTACGCACGATGAATTAACCCGTCAAGGCTGGCCGGGGCGCGGCGCCGTTGACATCCGCTGGCGCTTCTGGGTACTAACCTCGAAAGACAGCTCACTCGACCGGCACATCGCATCGCAGCGTGGTTGCCCCCTCGGCCTTGGCAAGAAGGCTGGCCAGGAGAAGCCGTCAGGACATGGTGCCGCCCTGAGCCGAAAGGACACCGTGGCGCCAGGGGGCACTGGACAGGCGGACGCGCGGGCGACGTTCGGCAGCGTGTTCGCCATCACCGAGTTCCGCGCGCTCTGGCTGGCTCAGGTGCTCTCGGTCCTCGGCGACCAGCTGGCCAGGGTGGCGCTGACGCTGCTGGTTTACCAGCAGACTCATTCGGCGCTGCTGGCAGCGCTTACGTTCGCGGCGAGCGTGGTGCCCACCTTCGCCGGCGGGATCCTGCTGTCCGGGTTCGCCGACCGGCTGCCGCGGCGGCTGGTGATGATCACATGCGACCTCGTCCGGGTGGCGCTGGTAGCCGCCATGGCGGTGGCCGGCATCCCGCTGGCGGTGCTGGTCATCTTGCTGTTCTGCGTCACCATGCTGGGCCCGCCGTTTATCGCGGCCCGGACCGCCATGTACCCGGACATCCTGCCCGGTGACCGGTTCGTGCTCGGCACCGCGGTGACACTCACCACTTCCCAGTTCGCCCAGGTCGCCGGATTCGCGGCCGGCGGGGCGGTGGCCGCTGTCTTCGGCTTCCGGACGTCGCTGCTGGCCGATGCGGCTACGTTCGCGGTGTCAGCTGCCATCACCCGGATCTGGGTACATGCCCGGGCGGCGCGGCCGGCCAGGGAACGGGACTCAGCCGCGATGACCGGCATCCTGGCGGGCGTTCGCGTCGTGTTCACCCGCCCTGAGCTGCGCACGCCGATGCTGCTTGGCTGGGTCGCGGCGTTCTACAACGCGCCAGAGGGCGTAGCAGCGCCATTAGCGCGAGAACTCGGCGCCGGAACCGCTGCCGTCGGCCTGATCCTCGCGGCGGAGGCGCTTGGCGCATCGCTGGGCGCCATCGCATTCGGCCGCCTGGTCAGTCCGCTGACCAGGCTCCGGTGGATGCGCCCGCTGGCGATAGCGTCCTGCGCCTTCCTGATCCCGTTCGCGCTGCGGCCAGGACTCCCGCTGGCGTTGCTGATCTTGTTCGCATCTGGCATCTGCGACTGCTACCAGGTCGCGGCCAGTGCCTCGTTCGTGCGCGCGGCGCCGGAGAGCCAGCGCAGCCAGGCGTTCGGCCTCGCGCAGGCAGGAATGAGCCTCGGCCAGGGATCGGCGATGATCCTGGCCGGCGCGGTAGCGCTGCATCACTCCCCGAGCGCGGCGATAGCGATCAGCGGCGCGCTCGGAACTGTCGCGGCGGCCGCGATCGCGGCCAGCCGGAGTCCTCGGCGGTCACCGAGGGAATCATCCGGCGAGACGTCTCAAGGGCCTCACCGTCGGCGACATCGTCGTCGCTGAACTCAGCTAATGCTGTCTTGCTCAGCCCCAGCCAGCAGTGCGCATGACCGGCCTCCCGTCCCTCATCTCGCCGTCCCGTCCCGAGCCGCTCAGCCCCAGCCAGCAGTGCGCATGACCGCCCTCCCGTCCCTCATCTCGCCGTCCCGTCCCGTGCCGCTCAGCCCCAGCCAGCAGTGCGCATGACCGCCCTCCCGTCCCTCATCTCGCCGTCCCGTCCCGTCCCGTCCCGCTCAGCCCCAGCCAGCAGTGCGCATGACCGCCCTCCCGTCCCTCATCTCGCCGTCCCGTCCCGTCGCCGCTCAGCCCCAGCCAGCAGTCCGCATGACCGCCCTCCCGTCCCTCATCTCGCCGTCCCGTCCCGTCCCGCTCAGCCCCAGCCAGCAGTCCGCATGACCGCCCTCCCGTCCCTCATCTCGCCGTCCCGTCCCGTCCCGTCCCGCTCAGCCCCAGCCAGCAGTGCGCATGACCGCCCTCCCGTCCCTCATCTCGCCGTCCCGTCCCGTCGCCGTGCCGCTCAGCCCCAGCCAGCAGTCCGCATGACCGCCCTCCCGTCCCTCATCTCGCCATCCCGTCCCGTCCCGTGCCGCTCAGCCCCAGCCAGCAGTCCGCATGACCGGCTCCCTTCATCGTCCTCTGCGTGCCTAACCCGCCGTGCAACTTGCGAATGACATGTTTCAATGTGCATGATTCGTCTTGATCAGTCTGGGAATCGGCGAATTTGATGCATGTTGTGACACGAAGTAACCGTGCGGTCGCTAGACTTGAACTTGCCCAGTGTATTTACCGTAAGTAACCAGAGCTTGACAAAGAGCGCACGTGACCTGCCACAATACAGAGCAACGCCCCTGAAGTCCGCCGTCGGCTGATTTGCCCCGACCGCGGATCGCTCATCACGGAGGAGTCCATGAGCATTGCCCAGTTCAAGGGCATCGGCAGCCCTGTTCTGGCCGTCCGCTCGTGGCCCGTCTGGCGGATTGATCCCCGCTGGCTTGTCGTGTTCATCGTGTCCGTCACTGCCCTTGACGCTGGTGCCATCGGCGTTGGCCTTTCGACCCTCGGCTGGCAGCCTGGCCAGCTGCTCCTGTTCGGGCTCCTGATCGCTTGCAGTCTCGCGACCGTGGAGATGACCCGCCGGTCCGGTGAGAACGCGGGCCTGATCCTGGATGTCTACGCCGTCTGGGAACTGCCCGTCGCGATTCTGCTGCCGCCGGTATATGCGCTGCTCGCACCGATACCACGGCTCCTGCTGAGTCAATGGCGGATCCGCGCGCTGCCGGTGCACAAGCGGGTATTCAGCGGGGCCGCGATCGGGTTGTCCTTCGGTGCGGCCTCGCTGGCCTTCCATACGGTCAACCAGGACGTGCTCAGGCACATCGCCGGTTCCAATGCCCACGCGGCGGCCTGGCTGCTGACGGTTGCGGCATGCGGAGTGCTGCACTGGGTGGTGAATCACGGCCTCATAGTGACTGCCATCAAGGGCTCGGACCCGACCGCCAGCGTGCGCGGGATGCTGCTGGCGCGTGAGACGCTGCATAATGACACGACCGAACTCTGCGTTGCGGTCCTGGTGACGCTGTGCACCGCCAGTACTCCGCTTACTCTGGCCTTCGCCTTGCCGTTCGTTACGTTGCTGCAGCGCTCGCACCGGCACGCGCAGCTCGTCAACGACTCCCGGCTCGACTCCAAGACCAAGCTCCTCAATGCCGGTACCTGGGAACGGGAAGCCGCCGCCGAGGTAGCCCGGGCCAACCGCACCCGGACGTCGCTCGCAGTGGCCCTCATCGACGTCGACAACTTCAAGCTCATCAATGACACCCATGGCCACCTGGCTGGCGACAAGGCGCTGCAGGCGCTTTCGCGCACCATCAAGATCTTCCTGCGTGAGTATGACCTAGTCGGCCGTTTCGGCGGCGAGGAATTCGCCATGCTGCTGCCGCAGACCGACGAGCAGGACGCACGCCGGGTCGCCGAGCGCATGCGCGCGCACATTGCGGCCATGCCGATCGAGATCAGCGGCAAAGCTGGCCCTGAGATCATCAGAGTCACGGTCTCCATCGGGGTCGCCGCCCTGAGCACCTCCGGGAGCCAGCTGACCGAACTGCTGGCAACGGCCGACGCCGCCCTCTACCGCGCCAAGCATGCTGGCCGCAACCTGGTGTGGGTGACTACCGATACGGCGTCCTACAGTTCCTGCGTAGATTCCGGCGGCTAAGGCACCATTGCCTGGCTGCTTAGACTAACCAACCGGACATTTCGGCAGCTTCCCCAGCAAGCCTAGCGCCGGGTCAGCGCAGATGACTGGTGAGTCATTCAGCAGACATCCAGAGTACGTGCTAGCGGGCGGCGGCGAAGCCGCGCTGGCTGCGTCTGATCAGATAGGCACATGGCGCAAACACGGCATCGCGGCCGGTGGACCCTGGAGGACCGGTTCGCGTCTGCCTGGCACTACCTGCCAGTCGAGGTACCGCCCGGGGCCTTCGGGCTCCGCGTCGAGCTGAACTACGAGCGTCCCGGCGCCGTGCTTGATCTCGGCATCATGGGTCCGGGCGGGTTCCGCGGCTGGTCTGGCGGCGCCCGGCGGTCGTTCGTCATCACGGCGGATGCGGCCACCCCTGGTTACCTGCCTGGCGAGCTAGCAGCAGGAACCTGGCAGGTGATGGTGGGCCTGCACCAGGTTCCGCCGGGCGGGACCGGATATGAGCTAACGGCCGATGTGACCACATCGCCCGGTGCCCTGCGGCCCGATCCCGCGCCCGATGCCCCGCCGCTGGCGCAGCGGCCGCCCCGCCGCGTGCTGCCGGCCAGCGACGGGCGGCGCTGGCTGGCCGGCGACCTGCACCTGCACACGATGCACTCGGACGGCGCGCTGCCGGTCACCGGGGTGGCCAGGCTCGCCGCCGAGCGCGGCCTCGATTTCGCCGCGATCACCGACCACAACACCATCAGCCACCATCTGGAGCTACCGGCCGCGGCCGGGCGGTATGGGATCACGTTGCTAGCCGGCCAGGAGGTGACAACCCAGGCAGGTCACGCGGGCGTGCTCGGCAATATCGGCTGGATCGACTTCCGCCAGCCAGCCGATGACTGGCTGACCGCTACGGAGCAGCGCGGCGGGCTGATGTCCGTCAACCATCCGATCGGCGGGCACGTGAGCTGGACCATCCCGATGCGTCGGCGGCCGCAGCTGCTGGAGGTCTGGCACTGGAGCTGGGAGCTCGACCTGCGCTGGACCATGCCGCTCGGCTGGTGGATGGCCTGGGATCCGGGCGCGATTCCGGTCGGCGGGAGTGACTGGCACCGGCCGGGCGCCGATGCCCTGCCGGGATCACCGACCACCTGGGTGGAGTGCGCGGATGACGACCCGGAGGCGGTGCTCGACGGCCTGCGCGCCGGGCGGACTGCGATCTCCGCCAGCCTGCACGGGCCGGTGCTGCTGCGGCGCGACGGAGAGCTGATCGCAATCGGCGCCGACGGCCTGGTCCTGGCCGGGCAAGACGGCCCGGTCGCCCGTGCCCGCGGCGAACTGGCCGCGTTCGCCGGCCCGCCGGGTCCCCACCGGCTGCTCGATCCCAAGGGCGCCACCCTTGCGCTGACCGGGTAGCCCGCTGGGCGGGCGGGCCCGCCGGCCCCCGATCAACGTGAGAACGAGCGGGTCAGGTGTCGCTCAACGGCACATCGATCGGGTTGCGCGGACCGGGGCGGCGCCGCGGCACGGGGTTACTGCGGAGTGATGCGGAAGACCGGGTACCCGGGGGCAATCGCGAGCAGTTGCTCATCGGAGGCATCCGGGCCGACTCCGTCGAAGAACACGCCGACCTCGAACTTCCACCGCTTGAGATAGGCGCGCAGCACATCGGGCTTCTGCTCGTCGGCAAGCTCGGTAGCGGTGAAACGCTCAACCCTGCGGCCGACGCGGAGCTCACCGCCGTTGGCGACGCGCATGTTCCGCACCCACTGGGTGTGGCCGCGCGGGGCGACGAGGTACCTGCTGCCATCGTGCCAAAGGGGGTTCACCGGCGTGGTTCGCCAGTCCCCGCTCTTGCGGCCGCGCACATACAGCACGCGGCTGCCCCAGATGCTGATGCCGTGCCGGGTCAGGAACTGCACGCTGTTGTTGAAGAAGCGGGTCATCGCGCCTTTCGGCTGGATGTTGCGAGGGGCAGATTCTGCGGTCATCGGACGCTCCTAGCCATGTTCAGGCCCGTTCTGCCGGGCCCGCTGCGGCTTGCTGGTCTTGGTCTTGCTGGTCTTGGTCTTGCTGGTCTTGGTCTTGCTGGTCTTGATCGTGCTGTGCCGGGGTGCTCGCGCAGCCCAGCCGCAGCTGCTGCTGGCTGCTGGCTGCTGGCTGCTGCGATCGGACTCACCTTCTTGCCTTCGGCCTTAACCTTTCGAGAGCAGTGCTCTCTTCTTGAATCAGTGTCCTCAAACATGCCTGACTTGTCAAGATCATTGCTCTCGTTATTGATCAGTGATCTCTTTTCTGTCAGACTACCGGCATGAACGCCGGACGTACAGCGCGCGAGCGGGCCAGGGCAGAGCTGACCCGCGAGATCAAGGAAGAAGCACGGCGGCAGCTCGCCGCCGAGGGCGCGCAGCGGCTGTCCCTGCGCGCCGTGGCACGCCAGCTGGGGATGGCCTCCTCCGCCCTGTACCGCTACTTCCCGAGCCGGGACGACCTGCTCACCGCGCTCATCATCGATGCCTACGACGCGCTCGGGGCCAGCGCCGAGGCGGCCGCCGATGCCGGGCCGGCCGGCCACGTGCGCGGCCGCTGGCGCGCGGTCTGTCACGCGGTACGGGCCTGGGCGGTAGCCCACCCGCACGAGTACGCGCTGATCTACGGCTCGCCGGTGCCCGGCTACCGGGCACCGCAGGAGACCGTCGGCCCGGCCGCCCGGGTCGCCGTCGTCATCGGCCGGCTCATCCGGGATGCCTGGGCCGGCGGCGCATCACCGGCCATGGCCGCGGCCGGCGGTTCGCCGGCCGTGCTGCCGCCGATGCTGGCCGGCCAGGCGGAGCAGGTCGCGGCGGCGATCGCGCCCGGTGTTCCCGGCCCCGTTATCGCCCGGGGGCTGATCGCGTGGACGCAGCTGTTCGGGATGATCAGCTTCGAGCTCTTCGGGCAGCTGGTCGGGAGCGCCGATCCCAGCGACGAGTTCTTCGGCTACGCCGTCGGGCAGATGGCCGACTTCATCGGGCTCTGCTGACTTCCCGGCTGACCAGCACGGCGGTGACCGGCCGCGGCGGCCGGCCCGGCAGCGGGCCATCCGTTTCAAATTGAACCGGGCTTTCCTTGCCCGGAGCTGGTCGCCTGGCGCTCGTCGCGGGTTCCGGGCGGCCGCGGCTAGTGCCGCGGCAGGTGCGCTACCCGGGCCCGCAGGATGGCCCGCGCTGACGTGACGTTGGCCGCCTCCTCGGGCTGCTGCGGGCACTCACCGGCGATAACGGCGCGCTCCAGCATGGCCCGGGCGCCGCCCGGGCTGATCATCTCGAAGGCAATCGCCGGATCCAGCTGTGACATGGCCCTGGCCCGGGAGAGCACGTTCTCCGCCTCGCCCACCCAGACATCCTTGATCCGGCCGCCCCGGCGGTGGTCGATGAGCACCGAGACGACGTGCGCCGCGGCCCCGTACGCAAAGCTCATCGTCACCGCCTCCTGGGCGCCATGCTGGTCGCCGTAGCACCAGCACTCGCCGACCGCCGGGGCGCCCACCGCCGCCGCCCAGGATGGCTCGGCGATTCCGCGGCCGGCCAGGCGGCCAGCGGCGGCCGCTGCCGCAGCGCGAAGGCCGGGCGAGCCCACCGCGCCGAGCGCGCGAAGCAGGGCCAGCGCGGCCGGCGTGCCCGTGGCCTCGGCGGCCGGCACCAGGGCCGCCGCCGCGTCGCTGCCGCCGAGGGCAGCCAGGATGTCCGAGCCCCACAACTCGGCGTGCAGCGGGCTGGCAATGTCCGCCAGCACCACGCGGGCCTCCATCAGGACGGCGGCGAACGCATCGGCCGGCGCGCAGGCACCGAAGATGGCCTCGGCATCAAGGTCGATGGCGAACGGCCCCGGCGGCTCGCCAGGGAACTGCTGGATCATGCGGGCATCCTGTCACGGCTGACGGCCGCACCGGCCGGGATCGCTGGATCACGCGGATTCCCGGCCCGCGTTCTTACCAGGTGCCCGGGAGTTCCGTCCCGTACCAGGATTCGATGATCCGGTGCGCGATCGACACTGGCGGCGGCAGCAGCAGCTCGCCTGCGGCGACGCTGGCGCGCAGTTCTGCCCGGGAATACCAGCGGGCCTCGACGATCTCGTCGGCGTCCACCCGGATGTCCTGGCCGCCTGCGGCCAGCGCGCGGAAGCCGAGCATCAGGCTGTGCGGCATCGGCCATGGCTGGCTGCCCAGGTAGCGGACCTGGCCGACGCTGATGCCGGTTTCCTCAAGTACTTCGCGCGCGACAGCCTGCTCCACGGACTCCCCCGGCTCCACGAAACCGGCCAGGATCGACACCCGGTGCTCCGGCCACCGCGAGTTACGCGCCAGCAGGCAGCGATCGGCCGGATCCGTGACCAGCATGATCACTGCCGGGTCGAGCCGGGGGAAGTGCTCACTGCCATCGACCGGGCAGCGCCGGGAGTGCCCCGCGTTGCCCGGCTCGGTAACGGCGCCGCAGCGCGAGCAGTGCGTGCTGACCGCGTGCCAGTTGGCCAGCGCGACCGCATGCGTCAGCAGCCCGGCGTCCCGGTCGCCGAGATGCTGGCCGACCGACCGCAGGCTGGCCGGCCGGGCATCAGCGGCCGCCGCCGGGAGCGGGCCGAGCACGCCGAAGTAGGCCAGGCCGCCGGCATCCACGCCGAGCAGGAACCTGACGCCGGGCGGAGCCGCCGAGGGCGGCACGAAGACGAGGTCCGCCCGGCCGTCCGGGCTGAACCTGGTCAGTGCCTGGCCGTCATCGACGGCCAGCACGCGGGTGCCGGGATCGGCCCAGGCGGCGTCCAGCCAGGCGGTATCGGTGCGGCGCGCCGCCGACCGGTCGACGGCGCTGCGAGCCAGGGTGAGCCTGCCGAGGCCGCCGAGCGCCTCCGGGCTGGCCGGGCCGGTCAGCGTCGCGTCATCCGGATCGGCATGGTAGCCGTCCGCCGCAGAGAGCCCAGCGGCATCGCTCACCGTGCCGCCGCCAGGTCCCCGGCGGCCGCGGCCAGCTCGTCCCACAGGTAGGCGACCGTCTCCGCCCCCTTCAGCAGCAGCGCCTTGTCGGCCTTCTCATTCGGGGCGTGGATCCGGTCCTCATCCAGGCCCACCCCGACGAAGACCAGCGGCGCCGCCAGGATATCGGCCAGGTCAGCCTCCGGACCGCTGCCGCCCTCCCTGGTGAACAGCACCGGACTATCGAACGCCCGCTGCATGGCACGCCGGGCGGCCTGCACGGCCGGCGAGCTGGCCGGCGAGAAGCAGGCCCGGACGCCGGGGCCGCTGACGGTCACCGTGGCCTTGATTCCGGATGGCGTCCGCTTGGCGACGTACTCGCGCAACGCGGCCGCCACGTCCGCGGGCTCCTGGCTGGCGACCAGCCGGAAGGACAGCTTCGCATGTGCCTCGCGGGGAATGATCGTCTTGCCGCCCGGCCCGGTGTGACCGCCCCACATGCCGTTGATCTCCGCGGTTGGCCGCGCCCAGATCCGCTCCAGCGTGGTGAAGCCGGCCTCGCCCGCCGCGGCACCACTGTGACCTGCCTCGGCAAGCCACGCCTGCTCGTCGAAGGGCAGCCGGCCGAAGGCTTCGCGGTCCTCGCCGGAAGGCGGAATCACGTCGTCGTAGAACCCGGGCAGGGTAACGCAGCCATCGTTGTCATGCAGGCCCGCCAGCAGGCCAGCGAGCGCGTGCAGCGGATTGGGCACGCCGCCGCCGAAGGAGCCGGAATGCAGGTCCCGGTCCGGTCCGGTCAGGTCGATCTGCGCGTCGATCACGCCGCGCATGCCGACGCACATCGACGGCACGTCCGCGGCCCACATGGACGTGTCGGTGACGACGATCACGTCGCAGCCCAGCTGGTCCCGGCGGCTGCGCAGCAGCTCGGCAAAATGCGGCGACCCGGACTCCTCCTCCCCCTCGATCAGCAGCTTGAGGCTGACCGGCGGCGCATCCCGGCCGCCCGCCGCCAGGCAGGCACGCACGCCGAGCGCGTGGAACAGCACCTGTCCCTTGTCATCAGAGGCGCCCCGGGCCAGCAGCTGGCCATCCCGCTCAGCCGGTTCGAACGGCGGCGAGTCCCATTCAGCGAGCGGCTCGACCGGCTGGACATCATGGTGACCGTAGACCAGCACGACGGGCGCGCCGGGATCGGCGGCCGGCCAGTGCGCGAAGACGGCCGGCATTCCGGGGCCGGCCTGGCCGGCTGTCTCCCACACCTCTGCGACCGGGAAGCCGGTCGTCCGCAGGTGCCCGGCCAGCCAGTCGGCGGACCGGCGGACATCGGCATGCCGGGCCGGGTCGGCCGAGATCGAGGGGATAGCCAGCCACTGCCTGAGCGCGGCGAAGAACTCCGGCGCGCTGCGGTCGATATAGCCACGGACTTCCATGCGCACAGACCTGCCTCCTCCGGCGACAATGATCCAGACTCTAGCGAGCGGCGGCGGCCGGCCCGCCCGGCGCTGCCGTCACTGCCAGGCCACGAAATGAGCCGGCGAGATCGTGGAATGCGCCCGCCGGTCACGAAATAGTCCTAGCCTGGTCACGAGATGTATATGACCAGGTAACTTGATGCGCCCGGCCGGCCAGGTAGCCGCCACCGCACGATCTGGCCGCCACCGGGAGCGGCTGCCCGCAGCCAACCGGGCGAGCCGCCGAGAGAAGCGGTAAGGTCCCAGGTCAGAGCGTGGCGTTGCGGATTTAGCTGGCCACCCCGGCCGGGATCGCACCGCTTTGCGCAGCGCCGCAGGCTGGCAATAACGCGAGGTTGATCGGTAAGCCCCTTGTCACCCCACGTTCATCTGTAAAGTTTCGCCCTATGGGTTGGAAAGAGCCAGTCAACTCCTTGCTTACGCGGACCATCGGCTATCAGCTGACCAGGCCCCCGGGGCACCGGGCCAGGGTACTGCCGCCGCCGGTCAGCGGCCGGATGCTGGTGCGCCCGGTCTTCATCTTCTCCCCGGCCCGGTCCGGCTCCACGCTGCTGCGCGCGATCCTCGGCAGCCACACCCAGCTGTACGCCCCGCCAGAGTTGCCGCTCATGCACATGGACGTCCGGGCGGAGACGAAATGGATTCAGAAATCCATGTCCGCGCTCCAGCTGTCCAAGGAAGAGCTTGACCACATGCTCTGGGACCGGGTGCTCGCCGACACGCTCGCGCGCAGCGGCAAGCCGGTCATCGTCGTCAAGACGCCCAGCAATGTGCTGATCTGGCCCCGGATCGCCGAGGTCTGGACCGATGCCCGGTTCATCTTCCTGCTGCGCCATCCCGCGGCCGTGGTCGCCTCGCTGCAGGCGTCCTGGGATATCAACTGGCAGGCGGCCGGCACCGGCAGCCCGGAGAAAGTCACCGCCAGCGCGCTCAGGTACATGCGGAAGGTCGAGGAAGCCCGCCAAGGTCTGGCCGGCCAGACCGTCCGGTACGAGGATCTGACGACCGATCCGGAGACGACGGTCCGCCAGCTCTGCGCCTTCCTGCAGGTGCCCTTCCAGCCCGCGATGCTGGACTACGGCCAGTTTGCCGACCTTCGCATCTCGCCCGGGCTCGGCGACGCCTCCAAGAACATCCGCTCCGGCCGCGTCCAGCCTGGCACGCCGCCGCCGCGATCCGGCGAGATCTCCTCCGCGCTAGCGACAATGTGCGCCGCCTGGGGCTACCGCCAGCCCAACGGACAGCCTTACGAGGCCGCCGGGTCACCGGAATGGGACGCCGCCGGAAAGCCGGCGCCGAACGAGGCGCACGACGGGTCCGACGACGTGAACTTCGGCGCGGCCGAGAAGCCAGGCGCGGCCAAGGATCTCGGCGCGGCGGGGAACCTAGCCAAGGCGGCCGGCTTCAGCGCCACCAGCGATTTCGACATGGCCGGTGACCTCAACGTGGCCAGTGACCTCGACGTGGCCGGTGACCTCGACGTGGCCGGTGACCTCGACGTGGCCGGTGACCTCGACGTGGCCGGTGACCTCGACGTGGCCGGGGCCAGAGCCGAGCAGCCGTCCGACCAGCACTGAAGCCGGGCACGTTCTCAGGATCAGAGTTAGCGGTTCGGATTGCCCGGTGATCGCCGGACGAAGGTTAACCGCGTTCCGGCCGGCCCGCCCAGGCGGGCCGGGCTGATTAGCGGGCGAGCGGGATCTCTTCGATCAGCGCGGTCAGGCCGGCCAGGTCAAGCAGGTCGGCGGGGCGGACCGTAGCGCCATCGCGGACGTAGTAGAACGCCGCCCGCACCTGCCCGACGGGCACGCCGGCCAGCGCCGCCCAGGCGAGCCGGTAGGCCGCCAGCTGGACCGCTACCGCCCGGCCATCGGCAGCCGACCCTGGCTGCCGCCCGGTCTTCCAGTCGACCACGTCGAAACCGCCGTCCGGCGAGTCGGCGAACACGGCGTCGATCCGGCCCCGCACCAGCCGGTCGCCGATCAGCGTCTCGAACGGCACCTCGACCTCGGCTGGCCACCGGCCGGCCCACTCGCCGCCCTCGAACCGCTCCTGCAGGGCGGCCAGTTCCGGATCGGCGCCGTCGTCAGTCTCGTCATCGGCGGCGCCCGGCAGCTCGCCGGGGTCGATGAGCCGCTGCGGCCCGAACCGCTCCTCCAGCCAGCGGTGAAAGGCGGTGCCGCGGTGCGCGAACGGGGCGGGCGGCCGCGGCATCGGGCGCCGGACCTGCCGGGCCAGCTCACCGGCATCCCTGGCCATCGTCACCAGCGAGGACACCGGCAGGCGGCGCGGCAGCGAGACGGCCATGGCCTGCTCCCCGCGGCGCTGTTCGCGCTCGGCAAGCAGCAGGCTGGCGTCCCGTTCCCAGGCCGCGATCAGCACCCGGTCCGCGTCGCTGAGCGCGGCGGGCAGGGCTGTCGCAGCACCGCCGGCGGCAGCGCGGGAAGCGCCGGCGGTGGCGGTGGCCGGGTCAGCTACGGCGATCGCCTCGTCCACGAGCGCGGCGGCCTCGCGGACCGCGTCGTACCGGGCGCCGCGCGGATCGGCCGGCCACGACGCGGCGGCCGGCTCGGCCAGCGCCGGATTCTCCGCGTCCGGCTCCGGCTCCGGCTCCCAGCACGCAACAGTGCCCGCGCCAGCCTCGCACGCGGCGCGGACTTCCTCCAGGAAGACGGACGGGCCGAGCCGGGACGTGCCGTTCCCCCACCAGAATCCGCTGCAGCCCAGCCAGAAGGCGGCCCTGGTGGCCCCGACGTAAGCCAGCCGGCGTTCCTCGGCGAGGTCGCGTTCCCCGCACGCGGCGGCGAAATCGGCCAGCGCCCCGGTGTCAAGCCCGGCCAGCCCGGGCAGGTCAGCGGTGTCGCCTCGGAGGCCGAACGGGAGCAGCCGGGGATTCTCCGTCCACCGGGTGGTCACCCGCGGCCTGGCCGGGAACATGTGCGCCTGCGCGCCGTCAGCGAGGCCGGGAACGAGGACCGCGGCCCACTGCAGGCCCTTCGCCGCGTGCACGGTCGCCAGCTTGACCGAATCTGCTTCGCCGACCCGGCCCGCCTCCAGGCCGAATTCCTCATCCTCGGCGGCGGCCAGGTAAGCGAGAAACGCGCCCAGCGTGGGCTCCTGCTGGTCCCCGGCGAATGCCGCCGCCGCGTCCGCGAACGCGTCCAGGTCGGCATGCGAGGCCGCCGGGTCGCCATGCCGGCCGCGCCGCTACCTCGATATCGAGCCCGAGCGTGCGCTCCACCTCGCCGACCAGCTCGGGCAGCGGCCGGGCAGCATGGCCGCGCATCGCCCGCAGTTCCGCGGCCAGCGCGGCGAGCCGCTGGTACCCGGCAGCCGAGTAGGCCGCGGGATCACCGAGGTCGTCCAGCGCCTCGACCAGGCTGCCGGGATCCGCGGTGAAATCGGTCACCGCCTCGGCCAGCATGTCAGGCTCCGGGCCGTCCGCCGGACCGGCCCGCCGCCGGGCCGGGCGCCCGCGCCTGCCTGGCCAGCGCACGGGACCGGCGGCCGAGCGCGACCAGGTCCCGCGGCCCGATCCGCCAGCGCGGCCCGGTGAGCAGCCTGGCCAGTGCGTCTGCCGCGCCCGGGTCGTGCATCACCCGGAGCGTCGCGACGACGTCCTGCACCTCGGGCACGGTGAGCAGGCCGCCGAGCCCGACCACCTCGACCGGGATGCCACGGGCCTCGATCGCGGTACGCAGCGCGGGGAACTGCGCGCGCTTGCGGCACAGCACCGCGATGTCGGACGGGCGCACCGCACCGGCCCGGCCGTCCGGCCAGGCGCCGCCGTCCGGCGCGACGCCGGACGGGAAGCTGAGCAGCCGGGCGATCTGGCCGGCCAC
Source organism: uncultured Actinomycetes bacterium (assembly GCA_963786975.1). Lineage (GTDB taxonomy): Bacteria > Actinomycetota > Actinomycetes > Streptosporangiales > Streptosporangiaceae > Palsa-506. The sequence goes on from CAWBBE010000006.1 coordinate 143,568, forward strand.
CCACTGCGCCTCGCCGCGCAGCGGTTTCCAGCAGCGCGCAGACAACCTCGCCGCGGCCGGCCCGGCCGGGCGGGGCGACCAGGCGGGGCATGCCCAGCGCGGCCGCTTGCAGCCCCTGCTGCAGCGCGGCGGCCGCGTCCAGCACCCGCCCGGTGTTGCGGAAGCTAGTGGACAGCTGCCGCACCGGCGCCGGGCCGCCGCCCCGCGGCGGGAAGTCCGTGCCGAACCGGCGCAGGTTCCCGGCGCTCGCGCCGCGCCATCCGTAGATCGACTGGCATGGGTCACCGACCGCGGTGACCGGGTGGCCGCCGCCGAACAATGCCTGCAGCAGCACCAGCTGCGCATGGCTGGTGTCCTGGTACTCGTCGAGCAGCACGACCTGATAGCGGGTCCGCTCGGCCGCACCGACCACCGGGTGGTTGACGGCGATCCGGGCGGCCAGCGCCAGCTGGTCGCCGTAGTCGATCACCTCCCTGGCCGCCTTGGCCGCGGTATAGGCGGCCACCAGCGGCAGCAATTGCTCGCGGGTCCGCTGGCATTCGATGATCTTGCGCGCCAGCGCGGTAGGCCGGGGCAGCTCGGCGAGGCGGCTGGCCAGCCATTCCCCGGCGGACCGGACGTCGGCGGCCGGGCGCAGATGGTCGGCCAGCTCGCCGGACAGATCGAGCACCGCCGCGGTGACGGACGCGGGAGTCCAGCTGATCGCGTCCATCGGCCCGTCGTAGGACGCGACCACCCGCGCCGCGAGCTGCCAGGCCACCGCCGGGGTGATCAGGCGCAGCGACGGCTCGAGCGCCTCCCGGAGCGCGTGATCAGCGACCAGCCGCCCGGCGTAGGCATGGTAGGTGGAGATAACCGGGTCGCCAAGGAGATCATCGCCAGCTTGCGGGCCAGCCGCGGGGATCCCGGTACTCCCCGGCGCCGGGGCGGCGCCGCCAGGCGCCAGTTCCGGCCCGCCGGAACCGGAGGCAGCGCCACCGGGCAAGCCGGCCCGGCCAAGGGCAGCGCCGGGGGGCTGGTGGGCAACGCCGGGGGCAGCGCCGAGGGCAAGGGCGGCCCGGCCAAGGGCAGCGGCCGAGGCCTGGCCGGCAACGCCGGGGGCCTGCCCGGCAACGCCGGGGGCAGCGCCGGGGCCAGCGCCCGCGGCGAGGCCGGCCGCGCGCAGGCCGTCCAGCCGGACCCGGACCCGCTGGGCGAGCTCGGCAGCGGCCTTCCTGGTGAACGTGAGCCCGAGTACCCGTTCCGGCCGGACCATGCCGTTCGCCACCAGCCAGACCAGCCTCGCTGCCATCGTCTCGCTCTTCCCGGAGCCGGCCCCGGCGATCACCGCCATCGGGCCCGGCGTCGCCGAGATGACTGCCGCCTGCTCCGCGGTGGGCTCCGTGGCGCCCAGCAGGAGGGCGAGCTGGGCCGGCCCGTACTGGCTCCTGGTCACGGCGGCACCTGCCCGCCGCGCTCGTGCACCGGGCAGCAGGCCGCTACCGGGCAGACCCGGCAGCCTGGATTCACCTTCGCCTCGAAGACGGAACCGGACATCCCGGACGCGACGGTGTCCACCAGTTCCTGTGCCCAGCGCGGGTCCGGATCCTGCGCCAGCGGCGGCTGCCGCTGCACCCTGGCGCTGGCCGTCAGGCCGGCCTTGCCGACCTGGACGAGCTCGGCCCCGCCGGGCTCGGTGAGGCCGAGTTCCTCGAACGCGCCGAGCAGCACCGCCAGCTGGTAGACGCCGAGCTGCGGGTTCCGGTCCAGTTCGCAGTCGGGCGGCCTGCTGGTGCCGGTCTTCAGGTCGACGATGATCGCCCGGGAGTCATCATCGCGCTCCAGCCGGTCGACCCGGCCGGTGATCTCCACCCGGCCGACCCGGACTTGCAGCGCCCGCTCGACCGCGACAACCTCGCGCGGGTTTGCCCGGTGCCAGTCCAGGAACCGGCGGACCATCCGCTCCGCCTGGGTGCGCTGCTTGGAGCTGTACCAGGCGCTGCCGAAGTCCAGGTGATGCCAGATCTCGTCGATTCGCTTCGCGATATCGGCGTCATCGGCACCGTCGGCGGCCAGCACGGCGGCGGCATGGATCACCGTGCCCAGATGCCGGAGCACGCTGGGCGAGCTCGCCCCGGCCGCCGACTCGATCAGCCAGCGGAGCCCGCACTTGGTGAACGACTCCACCTGAGACGGCGACAGCCGGACGTCGCCGTCGGTCAGCGCGCCAGGGCCGGACAGCTCGGTCATGGCGTACCACTGCCGCGGGCTTGCCCCGCGCACGCCGGCCGCGGCCAGCTTCGCCAGCTGCGCCGCCGCCGCCCGGCGCAGCTGCGCCGGACGGGACCGGTCAGCCGCGGCCCGCCGCAGGTCAGCAGTCAGCGCCGGAAGTGACAGCCAGCCGCGCCCGCCGCCCGCTACGAACTCGGCGGCGACAGCGTCACCGGCCAGCTCGGCGAGGAACCGGGACGGCCGCTCTTCGCTGTCCTCGCCGCCTGCCGCCGTGACTACCAGCTCCCGGCGGGCTCGGGTGGCTGCCACATAGAAGAGCCTGCGTTCCTCGTCGAGCAGCTTGGCGCTGAGCGCGGCCGCCGCCGCGTCGGCCGCCGCCGCTTGCTCGGAGTCGCCGGCCACCGCATCGACCAGTTCGTCCATGCCGAGCAGCGAACCGCGCATCCGGACATCCGGCCAGCTGCCCTCCTGCACGCCAGCCACGATGACGAGGTCCCATTCCAGCCCCTTCGACCGGTGCGCGGTAAGCACGGCGACCGCATCGGCATGCGGGCTGCGCTCGGCCAGCGTGTCACCGGCGATCTCCTGGCCGGCCACGCTGTCCAGGAAGAGCCGCGGCGACCCGGGCGGCAGCCGGGCGGTGAACCGGCTGGCGGCGTCGAACAGCGCGGCGACGGCATCAAGGTCGGCGTCAGCCGCGGCGCCGCGGCTGCCCCCCGCCGCGCTCGCGGCCTGCCAGGCGTCAGCGAGGCCGGAGGCGTCCCACACGGCCCAGAGCACCTCGTGCGCAGTCCCGGTGACCGCCGTCTGGCTGGCCAGCTCGAGCAGCCTGGCGACCCGCCTGGCGGCCGCGATCGGCGAGTTCGCAGCCGGCCCCGCGGTCAGCCGGCCGGCCTGGCCGGCGGCCAGCCGCCCCGGCTCGGCCGCCGCCTGCTGGCCGCCGAGCCAGGCCGGCCAGTTCGCCAGCCCGAGGTCGCGCGGCCTGGCCAGCGCCGCCGCCAGCGGCTGCGCCGGGGGCTGCTCTCCCGCTGACTCGGCGGCGGCGCGCAGCGCGCGGCCCAGCCGCCGCAGGCCGAGCGCGTCGGTACCGCCGAGCGGGCCGGTGAGCAGCTCGGCCGCGGCCTCCTCGGTCAGCACGCCGGGCCGCAACGCGCAGCTCAGCAGCGTCAGCAAGGGCCGGGTGCCCGGCTCGGCGGCCAGCGGCAGCTCATCGCCGGCCACCGCGACCGGCACCCCCGCCGCGGCCAGCGCCCGCTGCAGCAAGGGCACCTGCCGGGTCGCCGACCGGACCAGCACGGCCATCGACGACCAGGGCACGCCGTCCATCAGGCGCGCGCGCCGGAGCGTGTCCGCCACGACCGCTGCCTCCTGCGCCGCGCTGGCCGCGATGATCACCCGCAACTTGCCCGGATCAGCGCCGGCGAGCGGCACCAGCGCCCGGTGCCCCCGTTTAAAATCAAGATCATTAGAACCCTGTGCGGCCGGCAGCCGCCGGGCCACCCGCCGCGACGCGGCGAGCAGCGCGGGCCCGCTGCGGCGGCACGTGCGCAGGGCGACTACCTGGGCCGGCTGTCCGTCCGGCGCGCGGAAGCGACCGGCGAATCGCATGATGGCGCGGCTGTCGGCGCCGCGGAACCCGTAAATGGACTGGTCCGGATCGCCGACCACGATCAGCTCACGGCCATCGCCGGCCAGCGCGTACAGCAATTCCTCCTGCGCCGGGTCGGTGTCCTGGTACTCGTCCACCAGGACGAGGTCGTAGGCGCGCCGTTCCCGGTCCCGCACCGCGGACCGGCCGAGCAAGCGGCCGGCGATCCGGACGATCTCGGCATAATCGTAGGCGGGCACCGGGGCAAGATCGAACCTGGCCGCATACCGGTCGAGGAAGCGGCCGGCTGCCTCCCAGTCATCGCGGCCGTGCTCCCGGCCGAGCCGGGCCAGGCCGCGGCCGTCCAGGCCGCGCTCAGCCGCGCGGAGCAGGAAATCGCGCAGCTCGGTGGCGAACCCCCGGGTCCCGAGCGCCGGCCGGAGCCGTTCCGGCCAGCCGGAGCCGCCGTCCGCCGCCTCACCGCGGAGCAGGCGGCGGACCTCCAGCAGTTGCTCAGGGCCGGGCAGCAGCGTCGGCGGCTCCTCGCCGGCCAGCACGAATTCCCGGCGCACCAGCGCGTAGGCGTAGCTGTGGAAGGTGAGCGCCAGCGGCTCCCTGGTGGTCCGGCCGAGCCGCATCGTGATCCGCTCGCGGAGTTCCTCCGCGGCCTTGCGGCTGAAGGTCAGCACGAGCACCCGGCCAGGATCGGTTCCGCGGCCGGTGATCCGCCTGGTAACCGTCTCGACGATGGTCGTGGTCTTGCCGGTGCCCGGGCCCGCCAGTACGAGCAGCGGTCCGCCGGAGTGGCTGACCACGCGACGCTGGGCCTGGTCGAGGACGGGCGGGCCAGCCGCCGACACCGGCCGGCGGACCAGGCGGTAAGCAGGCGGATGCGTTTCCATCTCAGTACCGCATTCCAGCAGAGCCATCTGACATCCGCCGGGCATTGGCGGAGCCTGGCGTCAGCAGGTGCCGTCCCAGCGAGCCTGGCGCATGTTCACCCGGCCCGGGGCGCCGTCGCTGCCGGGACGCATCGGGGTGCCCTCGGCCAGGTAGTTGCTCAGCGCCTCGCGCTCGTGACCGGCCAGCAGCGAGCCGTCGGCGTGCACCACCCGCCACCAGGCCACGCCGCCGCCCCACAGCGCCATCACCCGGCCGACCTGGCGCGGCCCGCCGGTGCCGAGGTATTCCGCGATATCGCCGTAGGACATGACCCGGCCGGAAGGTATCGCCTCCGCCACGTCGAGCACGCGGCTGGCGAAGTCACCGGGCATCCCGGCTTGCGCTGACGCCAGGTCCTGGTCCCGGGCCAGGTCACGCTGGCCGGGTGCGGCGGGCGGCTGGCCCGGTGCGGCCGGCGTCCGGCCCGGTGCGGCGGGCGGCTGGCCCGGTGCGGCCGGCGTCGGGCCCGGTGCGGCCGGCGTCGGGCCTGGTACAGCCGGCGTGCGGCCGGTCATTCCGCCTCGCCCTGGCCGGCCGCGGATTACCGTTACCGGGCAGCAGGTCGGCGGGCTCGCCCGGCGGCCGGGCCGGGGAAGCCGGCGCCCGGGCCGGGGCGGCCTCCGGCCGGCCGGAGGCGGCCGTGGCCATGGCCGGCCCGGCCGTCCGCCGGGGCCCGCGCGTCCGGCCAAGCACGAGCCGGCTGGCAGCGGCCGCCGTCAGCGCCAGGCAGCCGGCCGCGAGCAGGCAGAAAAGCACCAGCTGGCTCAGGCCGCGTGGCCGGACCGGGGGTGGCGGGACCGCCGCCGGGCCACCGCCGAAATGGCTGGCCGGACGGATGCCGAGCCCGCCGGAGGCATAACTGGCGAGGTGCGCCGCGGTAGCGAGGGCGGCCGCGGCGTCGACCGTCCCGAAGCCGACCCGGTCGTCGTATCCACCCGTCGGCCGGTGGCTCACGGTGGAGTCGATGGCCCGGTCGACAAGGGCCGGCGCTAGCCGCGGATAGGCCGACTTGATCAGCGCCGCCACGCCCGATGTCAGCGCGCACGCGGGGCTGGTGCCGCTGACCAGCCAGTACTGTCCGTCCCTGCCCTGCGCCGGGACTTGCACGCCCGGTGCGGCCACCTGGACGGACAGGTTGTCGCTGGAGAAGCTGGCCGGGTAGCCGGACCGGTCCACCGCAGCGACCCCGAGTACCCCAGGATAATCCGCCGGGAACGAGTACGGCGCATGCGCCTTCGCGTGGCTGCTCGCGGAGTCCCCCGAATTGCCGGAGGACGCGACCACGACGACGTCCCGCTGCAGCGCGTACTGCAGCGCCGCCCGGACAACCAGGCTTGACGAGCCATAGCCCAGTGACATGCTGATGACCTCGGCCCGGTGCGCGACCGCGTACCTGATCGCCTTCGCCAGCGCCCGCTGGCCGCGGCTGGGGGGCTCGCGCTCGTACTTCGGGAAGGCGGGGTCCTTCTTGTCCGGAAGCACCCGGATCGACAGCACGTGGGCCTGCGGTGCCACGCCGCTGATCCCGTTGGCGCCATCGTGGCCGTGGCCGGCGATCAGCGAGGCCATCCAGGTCCCGTGCATGCCCCAGCTGGGATCCGACGGCTTGGTGCTCACGCCGCTGTAGTTGGGCCCGGTAGTCACGGACCCGGCCAGATCGGACACGGTGGGCTCGACTCCACTGTCGATGACGGCCACCGTCACGCCCTGTCCCTGAGTCTTCGGCCACGCAGCCGGCGCATTTACGGCGTCAAGCACCCATTGCTGCGCGTCGCGCACGCTGTCGGCACTGGCCGGGAGCGCCGCGCTGGCCGCGCCGGCGGCACTGGCCGCGGTCAGCGCCAGCAGGCAGCCGAGCGGTAGCCGCCAGCGGCCCGCGCGGGCGCCATGCATTCTGGTTCTCAGCATCGGGTGCTCAGCATCCGGGTGCTCCGGGGCAGGACGGGGGCGACGGCAGCGCGCCGAGCGGGCCGCTGACGGCATCCGCGACGCCGTTAGCCAGGCTGGTCATCTCGTCCTGCGCGTAGGCGTCGGACGACACCGCAACCCGCGGCCTGCCATCGGCGTAGCCCGCCACGGACATGACCAGGTAGGGGCCGGCCGCCACGGCGTAGGACAGCTGCCGCTGCGCGAGCCCGAATCCCGCAGTCAGCGTGTTGCCGAAGGCAAGCGGCCGGACGCCGGACCGCACTCCGTGCCGGGAGGGGAGCGCGCGGATCGCCGCCGCGGTCGCTGCCGGGCCCGGCAGCACCGCCACGCCGACCGTGACGACAAGGCTCCCGGTGGCGTCGACGTAGGTGGCCCGGAGCATCGCCTTGCAGCCATCCCGGCTGAGCACCGCGGCGGCGGCCTGGTCGGCGCCCGCCGCGCAGCTTGCCCGCCGGGCGATCCCGACCCTGCGGGCCTGCAGCGGCAGCCCTGCCGAGCCGGACAGCGCGTAGCTGGGCAGCTGGTAGGTGACGGCCGCCGGGAAGATTCGTGCGGCCGGGGTGACGCGCCAGCGCCTGGCCGACTCCCAGGCCATGATCTGCTGCTGTTGCGCGGCGCTGAACCGCCGGGGCAGCACCTGCACCGCGATGCCGGCCGCCGAGGCGGCCAGGCCAGCCAGCCCGAGCGCCATGGCGGCCACGGTCAGGCCGGAGCGCAGCCGGCTTCGGCTGGCCGGCGGCTCCGGCGGGGCAGCGGGATCACGGCCGGCATCAGCATCGGGACCGGCCGCGGGCTCGGCACGCCCGGCACCCTGGCCACCCGGGGCAGTCTGCACCGGAATGCTACCTTTGCCCGGGTTTTCCGGCTGCATGGCCACACCGGAATGTTACGGCCTGTGGTAACCACCCTGGCGTTTCAGCCACGAGGTTCGCCCGCCCGCGGGTCAGTAAACCGGCAGTGACGGATCGACCTGGCTGATCCAGGCGAGGACGCCGCCGCCGACGTGGGCGGCATCAGCGAAACCGGCGTTCTTCACGACGGCCAGGCACTCCGCGCTCCGGACGCCGCTCTTGCAGTGCAGCACCACCCGCTTGTCCTGCGGGAGACGCTCAAGCGCGGCCCCGGAGAGGAACTGATCCTTCGGGATCAGGACCGCCCCGGGAATGGAGACGATCTCGTACTCGTTCGGCTCCCGCACGTCAACGAGGAAGATCTTGTCGTCCCGGTCCAGCATCTCCTTGAGCTCGGTGGCAGTGATCGTCGAGCCGGCCGCCGCCTGCTGCGCGTCCTCGGAGACCGTCCCGCAGAACGCGTCGTAGTCGATCAGGCCAGTGATCGTCGGGTTCTTGCCGCAGACCGGGCATTCCGGATCCTTCCTGACCCGGACCGTCCGGTAGCTCATCTCCAGCGCGTCGTAGATCATCAGCCGTCCGGCGAGCGGGTCGCCTATCCCGGTGATGAGCTTGATCGCCTCGGTCACCTGGATCGACCCGATCGAGGCGCACAGCACGCCGAGAACGCCGCCCTCCGCGCACGACGGCACCATTCCGGGTGGCGGCGGCTCCGGGTAAAGGCAGCGGTAGCACGGGCCATGCTCGGACCAGAAAACGCTGGCCTGGCCGTCGAAGCGGTAAATGGATCCCCAGACGTAAGGCTTGTTCAGCAGCACGCAAGCGTCATTAACCAGATAACGGGTGGCGAAGTTGTCGGTGCCATCGACGATCAGGTCGTACTGGGCGAAGATCTCCAGCGCGTTGTCCGAGTCGAGCTGCTCCGCATGCATGATGACGGCGACGTAGGGGTTGATCTCCCTGATGCTGTCGCGGGCTGACTCTGCCTTCAGCCTGCCGATATCGGACTGGCCGTGGATGATCTGACGCTGCAGGTTCGACTCGTCCACGACGTCGAAGTCGATGACTCCGAGGGTGCCGACGCCGGCCGCCGCGAGGTAAAGCAGCGCGGGGGATCCCAGCCCGCCGGCCCCGACGCAGAGCACCTTCGCGTTCTTCAGGCGCTTCTGCCCGGTCATCCCCACGTCGGGAATGATCAGGTGGCGTGAGTACCGCCTGACCTCATCGACGCTGAGGTCGGCGGCGGGCGTGACCAGGGGCGGCAGCGACACTTTCTTCTCCAGGTAGCAGATCGCGGTTGCGGGAGCAGCTGGCGTTGTTCCAGCCTCCACCGATTCTGAACCCGCCAGGCGGCCCCGGCATTCCGGCTGCGGCCGGACCCGGCGACCGGCCCGCCGCGGCAGGCCTGCCGCGGCCGGCCTGCCGCGGCCGGCCTGCCGCGGCTGGCTTGCCGCGGCGGACGGCCTGCTGTCGCCGGTGCAGCCCGGATTCTCCCGCGGCAGGCGGCGTACGCAGGAAGGCCGGAAAATGTCACCGGCGCCAGGTACAACTCAGGCAAGCCGGAAAGCGGGTGCCTCCGGGGGCCCGGTCCGGCGGCGGCCGGCGGGCCGACCCGGAGCACGGCCAGGCTAGCCGGTCCGCAGGTGGCCAGCCAGCCCATCCGGCCAGCGAGCCGGCGGCCGACGATTCGCGTGCGTCCCGGAGGTCAGATGTCGACGGAACTTTCAGGCTCAGCAAATGTGCAGCCGGTATCCGGCGCACGGGACGAGGCAGGGACCGTGCCCGGCAGGCCGGACGAGGCAGGGACCGTGCCCGGCAGGCCGGACGAGGCAGGGACCGTGCCCGGCAGGCCGGACGAGGCAGGGACCGTGCCCGGCAGGCCGGACGAGGCAGGGACCGTGCCGGCAGGCCGGACGAGGCAGGGACCGTGCCCGGCAGGCCGGACGAGGCAGGGACCGTGCCCGGCAGGCCGGGCGAGGCAGGGACCTTACCCGCCGGGCCGGCGGTGGTCCCGCTGGTGCCTGGCATCGTCCGGTGGCAGCGGCGGGCACGCCGCCGGCCGCTGCCCGATGCGGTGGCGGTCGCCATGGCGGTAAAGATGCTTCCGATCCCCGAATCGGCGCCACCCTACGACGATGAGGCCGACGTGAGCGCGCCCGCCGCCGCGGCCGCCGCCGGGGAACCTGGCTGGCCGGCCGGGGCGAGCGGGCAGTCGCCTCCGGCCAGGCTGGCTATCGGGCCGCGGCCAGCCGGGGCGGCTCAGCGCGCCCCGATCCCGGCGGCATCGCCCGGCTGGCCGGGCAAGTTCGCCCAGGTCCTCGCGGAGACCCTGGCCGGGTCACGGCCGCCGCGCCAGATCACGCCATGGACTACCGATCGCGCCCGCCGGCACATCCAGCGCCTGGGTCCGCTGCTGGCGGCCCGCGAGCAGCCCCGGGTGCGCCGTATAGTCACCTCGCGGCCAGCCGCCGACGTCATCGAGATGACGGTGATCGTCGGAGTTGGACAGCGGGTGCGCGCGCTGGCGGTCCGGCTTGAGCGCGACGGGCCGCGGCTGGCAGGTCCCGGACGTCACGCGCAGGCCGCCGGATGGATATGCACCGCCGTCGAGGCCGCCTGAATCAGGGCCTACGGCGAACCGGCCGCTGGCAGTCCATGATCGTGGAGGATCCGGCACACTGGAGCGTGCCGGATCCTCCACGATCATGGAGAACGGGCGTGGGGCTGGGCAGCCCGGGTGGGTTAAGTTCGGCGGACCGCGCCCAGGACGGCGACTCGCCCGCCCGCAACGCGCCCAGGACGGCGACTCGCCCGCCCGCAACGCGCCCAGGACGGCGACTCGCCCGCCCGCAACGCGCCCAGGACGGCGACTCGCCCGCCGGGCTATGCGCCCTGGCGGTTTCGCGGGTCGCCGTGGCAGCGCTTGTACTTGCGGCCGGAACCGCACGGGCACAGGTCGTTCCGGCCCACCCGGCCGCCGGACTGACCACCTTGCCCGCCGGCCCGGCGCTCGGTTTTGCCGGTCCCGTCCTCGCTGGGCGCGCTGTATTCCAGCCGCCCGGGCCGTTGCGGCTGGTCCAGCCCGCGAGGGGCGAAGCCGGCCGGGATCGGCTGGCCGCCCGGCGGCTCCGCGCCGCCGGGCGCGTCCGGCCCGGCCTGGCGTGCAGCTGCCCGGCCCGGCCTCGACCGGCCGGACTGGGACCGGCCGGACTGCGACTGGCCCGGCTGCGACCGGCCGGACTTGGCCCGGCCGGACTGGGTACCGCCGGCTGGCTGGCCGCCGGGGGCGAGGCCGGCCCGGCCGTTTGCTGGCCCGGTGGCGAGCGGCGGGGCGTCCGGGGCCGCCTCCTCGACGATCGGGCCTTCCTGCATCTGCACCTGGAGGTTGAACAGGCTGCCGACCGACTCCTCCTTGATGCCCGCCATCATCTCGCCGAACATGTCGAAGCCCTCCCGCTGGTACTCGACCAGCGGGTCGCGCTGCGCCCAGGCGCGCAGCCCGATGCCGTCGCGCAGGTAGTCCATCTCGTAGAGGTGCTCACGCCATTTGCGGTCCAGCACCGACAGCACCACGCGCCGCTCCAGTTCCCGCATCACCTCGGGCGTCAGTTCCGCCTCGCGGCGGTCGTACGCAGCCTGCGCGTCCTGCCTGATGATCTCCGACAGGAACTCCCTGGACAGCCCGGCACGCTCGCCGCCAGCCTCATCGATCGCCTCGTCGATCGAGATTCCGCCCGGATAGAGCTGCCGGAACGCGCGCCAGAGCTGATCGAGGTCCCATTCCTCCGGGAAGCCCTCGGCGGTGGCGGCGGCGACGTAGCCGTCGACCACCTCGTCGATCATGCCGCGGATCTGCTCGTGCATGTCCGCGCCCTCGAGCACCTTCCGCCGCTCCTCGTAGATCACCTGGCGCTGGCGGTTCATCACGTCGTCGTACTTGAGCAGGTCCTTGCGGATCTCGAAGTTCTGCTGCTCCACCTGGGTCTGCGCGGACCTGATCGAGCGGCTGACCGCCTTGGACTCGATCGGCACCTCCGGCGGCGTCTTCAGCCACTCCATGAAGTGCGCGACCTTGTCCGCGTTGAACATCCGCATCAGGTCGTCTTCTAGCGACAGGTAGAACCGCGACTCGCCCGGGTCGCCCTGCCGGCCGGACCGGCCGCGGAGCTGGTTGTCGATCCGGCGTGACTCGTGCCGCTCGGTGCCGAGCACGTAAAGGCCGCCTGCGCCGACGACCTCCACGTGTTCCTCGGCCACTGCGCGCTTGGCCTTCTCCACCGCCTCCGGCCAGGCCGCCTCGAAGTCCTCCGGGGTGTCGACCGGGGAGAGCCCGCGCTGGTGCAGCTCGAGGTCGGCGATGAAGTCCGGGTTGCCGCCCAGCATGATGTCGGTGCCCCGGCCGGCCATGTTCGTGGCGACGGTAACGGCACCCTTGCGCCCGGCCTGGGCGATGATCGCGGCCTCACGCTCGTGGTACTTCGCGTTCAGCACCTCATGCGGGATCCCTTGCCGCTTGAGCATCTTGGAGACGATCTCGGACTTCTCCACGCTGGTCGTGCCGACGAGTACCGGCTGGCCGGCCCGGTGCCGCTCGACGATGTCGTCCACGCAGGCCTGGAACTTGGCCTGCACCGTCTGGTAGACGAGGTCCGGCTGGTCGGCCCGGACCATCGGCTTGTTGGTGGGGATGGGCACCACGCCGAGCTTGTAAGTCTGGTGGAACTCGTTCGCCTCGGTGATCGCCGTGCCGGTCATGCCGGCCAGCTTGTCGTACAGCCGGAAGTAGTTCTGCAGGGTAATCGTCGCCAGCGTCTGGTTCTCGTCCTTGATCTGCACGCCTTCCTTGGCCTCGATGGCCTGGTGCATGCCCTCGCTGTAACGGCGGCCGTGCAGCATCCGCCCGGTGAACTCGTCCACGATCAGGACCTCGCCGTTGATCACGACATAGTCCTTGTCCTTCTTGTACAGCTCCTTGGCCTTGAGCGCGTTGTTGAGGAAGCTCACCAGGGGCGTGTTCACCGACTCGTACAGGTTCTCGATGCCGAGCCAGTCCTCGACCTTCTCGACCCCGGACTCCATGATGCCGACGGTCTTCTTCTTCTCGTCGACCTCGTAGTCGCCCGCGCCGTCCTCGCCCCGCCGCAGCCGCGGCGCGATCTTGGCGAACTCCAGGTACCAGCGGCTGTTCTGGTCGGCCGGCCCGCTGATGATCAGCGGCGTGCGGGCCTCGTCGATCAGGATCGAGTCGACCTCATCGACGATCGCGTAGGAATGTCCCCGCTGGACCCGTTCCTCCAGGCCCCAGGCCATGTTGTCCCTGAGGTAGTCGAAGCCGAACTCGTTGTTGGTCCCGTAGGTGATGTCGCAGTCGTACTGCTTGCGCCGTTCGTCCGGCTCCATCTGAGCCAGGATGCAGCCGACTTCCAGGCCGAGGAAATGGTGCACCCGCCCCATCCACTCGGAGTCACGCTTGGCCAGGTAGTCGTTAACGGTGATGATGTGCACGCCGCGCCCGGCCAGCGCGTTCAGGTAAGCGGGCAGCACGCCGGTCAGCGTCTTGCCCTCGCCGGTCTTCATCTCCGCGATATTGCCCATATGCAGGGCGGCCCCGCCCATCAGCTGCACATCGAAATGCCGCTGGCCCAGCGTCCGCCTGGCCGCCTCGCGGACCGCCGCGAACGCCTCGGGGAGCAGGTCGTCGAGCGATTCGCCATCCGCGTGGCGCTGCCTGAACTCGACGGTCAGGCCCCGCAGCTCGGCATCGCTCAGCGCAGCGAAATCCTCTTCAACCGAGTTGACCTGATCGGCAATCCGCTTGAGCCTGCGCAGCAGCTTGCCCTCGCCAGCGCGAAGGACACTATCGATGATGACTGGCACTTCTGGTCGCGCTCCTCGCGGATCGGGGCTTGCTGACTGAACCTGTCCCGCCTCGCCGGTAACGAGCCTATTCCCCGGCCGGGCAGCGGGCGGTATGGCGGCGGGCCGGGTGCCGCGTTGTTCTTTAGTCATGGTAGGCGAGCGGCGGGACGAAGCCGAGCCTGCGCGACAAGGACCATACTTCAGGGGCCGGGTGCCGCCTGCCCGCAGGCCCTGATCACAATGAGGGTACGGTGGCGACTCATGACGAGAGGAGCGGCGCGCATGGCGGACCAGCTGAGACCAGGCACCGTGGGCGAGACCGCGGCGGACCCGGCGATTACCGGCGGCGGCCCGGACGACCCGCGCATGCTCACTCACCAGGTAAGCGGAGTGTTCACGCCGCTTCCGGCATACCACGGCCGACCGGTTTCCTGGATCGCGGTCATCGCCATCATGGTCGCCTTCATCGTTGGCGGCCTCGCGCTCGTGTTCGGCCCGACCTGGTGGCTGTTCTGGGCCGCGGCGGCGCTGGCGGCGGTCGGCGGCCTGGTCGCGATGGCGACCAACATTTTCGAGGACTGGTACTAAAGCCGGCCCGTTGCTGCCCGCTGGCCGGCCTCATGGCCCGCGCTGGCGGGCCCAGGGCCCGCGCTGGCCGGCCCCTCTGACCCGCGCTGACCCGCGCTGGCCGGCCCCTATCACCCGCGCCGGCCGCCCAGGGCCCGCGCTGGCCGCCCCGCCGCCCGGCCTAGGCTCGCCGCCCCGCCGCCCGGCCTCTGCTCGCCCGCCGCCCGGCTAGCCAAGATCGCGACGGCCCGGCCAGAGTGTCAGACCCGCCAGCTACGCTTCCGCCGTGGCCAGCTTTTCCTCGCCAGCGCCCGCGCTCACGCTGACCCCGGATGACGCGCGCCTGATCACGCTGCGCGCGCAGGGCCTCATCGGCACCGAGGGCCGGCGCGGCGGGGTGCCCGGGATGCTCCGCCGGGTGGGCGCCGTCCAGCTTGACACGATCAGCGTGCTCGCCCGCTCGCATGAGCTGGTCGCCTACGCCAGGCTCGGCGCCGTTCCGCGCAGCCGGATCGAGCGCGCCTACTGGAATCCCGGCCAGCCCGGCGCATTCGAGTACTGGTCGCATGCGGCCTGCGTGCTGCCGATCGAGGAATGGCCGTATTACGCGTTCCGGCGGCGGGCGCTGCAGGCCAGGGGCGTCCGCTGGCACCAGAGTCACGACCGCGCCTGCGCCGAGGTACTGGCCAGGCTGAAGGCGGAGGGCCCGCTTACCGCGACACAGCTTGGCGGCGCCAAGAACGGCGGCGCCTGGTGGGACTGGTCCGAGACGAAGATCGCGGTTGAGTGGCTGCTCGACACCGGAGAAGTGATCTGCTCGCGGCGGACCGGGTGGCGGCGGGTGTACGACCTGCCGGAGCGAGTGCTCCCGGACGGCCTGCTCGGCGCCGGGCCGTCTGACGACGAATGCGTGATCCACCTGGTCCGGGTGGCCGCCCGCGCGCTGGGCGTGGTCACCCGGGCGGACATGATCGACTACCAGCGGCTGCGCCAGTTCAGTCACGGCCCGCTCAAGAACGACGCCGCGGCCAGCGACGCGGCGCTGGCCGCCGGGCTCACCCCGGTCCTGATCGAGGGCGCCGGCCCCGCGGTCCCGGCCTGGGCCGATCCGGCCGCGCTGGCGGCGGCGGCCACCGGGCAGCCCGGCGTCAAGCGCGGGCGGCACCGGGTGACGCTATTGTCGCCGTTCGACTCCCTTATCTGGGACCGGAAGCGCACGCTGCGGATGTTCGGCTTCGAGCACAGCCTGGAGGCCTACGTGCCGAAGGCGAAGCGGGTGCACGGGTACTTCACCATGCCGCTGCTCGCCGGGGGCCAACTGCTCGGCCGGGTAGATCCGGCCCGCAGCGGGACCACCCTGGTCGCCCGGCAGCTCTCGCTGGCCACGCCGCGGGCGGCCGAGCCGATGGCCCGGGCGCTGGCGGAGGCGGCTTCGTGGGTCGGCTGCGACAGCGTCGAGCTCGGCCAGGTGCAGCCGCCGGAACTCCGGCCGCGGCTACGGGCCGCCTTGTCCGCGGTGACCTGACGCCGGCTCCGGGCCGCGCCGCCCTGTCCGCGGTGACCTGACGCCGGCGCTCCGGGCCGCGCCGCTGACCCGGGCGCGGCGGCTAGCTGAACTCGATCAGCTTTTCCCTGACCGCCACCATCACCGCTTCCATCCGCGAATGGATCTGCAGCTTCTCCAGGATGTTCCGCACGTGGTTCTTGACCGTGTTCTCGGAGATGAAGAGTTCCTTGGCGATGTCCCTGTTGTTCATCCCCCTGGCGACGAGCTTGAGCACCTGCATCTCGCGGTCGGTGAGCCGCGGCGGCGGTACCTGCTGGACGCGGTCGGGGCCGTCGCGCCTGGCCAGGGTGGCGAACTCGGTGAGCAGCTTTCCCGCCATCGACGGGTTGATCAGCGACTGGCCGCCGTGCACCGCCCGGACCGTCTCGGCCACCTCGTCGAGCGGCAGATCCTTGAGCAGGTAGCCGCTCGCACCCGCCCTGATCGCTTCGAAGAGATCCTCCTCCTCGTCGCTGATCGTCAGCATGACGATCTTCGCGCTCGGCGCCACCTCTTTCATCGCCCGGCATGCCTCGATGCCGCTGCTGCGCGGCATCCGGATATCCATCAGGACGATATCGGGCAGGGACTCGCCGGCTTTCTGCACCGCCTCGGACCCGTCGCTGGCCTGGCCGACGAGCTCGATGTCTTCCTCTTCGTCCAGGACCATCTCGAGGCCGCGGCGGAACAACGCATGATCATCAACGATCATCGTGCGAATCGGCTCGGGACGATCCAGGCTTTGCGGCTGCTTAGCGGCAGCCCCGCTGCTTCCGCCCATGACGCCTCCTCCCATGACCCGCCTGCATGCCTGCCGGACCGTTCTATCAGGCCGCCTGGCGCCAGTTCGCAGCGCGGCTTGATCAACTCTTGCCGACCAGCGCGCCGGGTGCAAACCGCGGGCATGCCGACGGCGGCCGCGTCCCGCAGGACCGGCCACGGACCGTCATGGCGGCCGTCCTCGCCGGCCTCCTGGCCCGCCTCGACTCCGGCCGGCCACCCGGCCGGGCGCGGCTCGCGTGCACCGGCCGCCTGCCCAGCCCGGCCGTTGCGCCGCGGCGGCCTGCCATCCAGGTTGTTCTCCACCAGGCGCAGCACGCCGTACTGGTAGCCACGGCGCCGGTACACGACGCTCGGCTCGCCGCAGTCGGAATCGCGGAACAGGAAGAAATCGTGACCGACCAGTTCCATTTCGAACAATGCCTGGTCAATGGTCATCGGCGCCGCGCCGTGAAATTTCTCCCGCACTACCAGCGGGCCCTCGCCGACCATCTCGATCGCGATGAAGTCGTCATCGCCGTCCGCGGCTGACTCGGCGCCATGCGCCGCGGCCGCGCCGTCGGCCAGCCCGGTGCCCGCCGGCTCAGCCAGCCCGCCCGGCTCGGCCAGGTCGGCGCCGCGCGCTGCCGGGTGCCCGGCATGGCGGCATTTGCGGCGGTCGCCCGCGCGGCGCAGCCGCGACTCCAGCTTCGCGAAGGCCATGTCGAGCGCGGTGAAACGATCCTCGGCGGCCGCCTCGGCACGGATCGCCGGCCCGCGCGAGGAGATCGTGAGCTCAACCCGCTCCCGGCGACCGGACTGGCGCGGGTTCCGCTCCTTGGATACCTCCACGTCGACCCGGATCGCCTTGCTGTCCAGCCTTGCGATCTTGCTCAGCTTGGCTGTCGCGTGCCTGCGGAACCGTTCCAGCACGTCCGTGTGCCGGCCCTTGAAGATGATGTCCACGGAGGGAACCCCCTTCTGCCCGGTCTCCAGAGAACGGCACCCGCCCGGCCGACCTGGTCTTCGACCCCACATTCGCCTGCTGAGGGGTTCGCGGCGGCTTCGCCACTACTGCCCTTCTCCCGGCCCGGGAGACATCGGATTCCCCGGCGGGGCAGGACTTACTCCTAAGCCGCACCGTGATCGGTCGACGAGAAGTCGCCTTACGTGGGCCGTTTCGCCTGCGGCTGGCATCGGCTTGCCGGGGCGGGCAGCCCGGAGACCGGGAGCCCTGCCCGACGCAACCACGGACCCGGGCGGGTGCCATGACACGAACGCTAGCCGGATACCGGCCGAATGTCAGGAG
Source organism: uncultured Actinomycetes bacterium (assembly GCA_963786975.1). GTDB lineage: Bacteria > Actinomycetota > Actinomycetes > Streptosporangiales > Streptosporangiaceae > Palsa-506. Next base: position 161,129 of record CAWBBE010000006.1, read on the forward strand.
GCAATAACCACAATATGTAACGGAGAGTAAATGCTTACTGTCTCCCCATGCCGCAGGCTCAGCCGGGGTAGGCCGGATCCCGGCCGGCCAGCAACGGTCCCCAGCCGCCGGGCGCGCCGGTGAAGGTCACTACCCGGCCGTTGCGGAGGCCGGCCACGATCTGAGTTCCTGCCGTGGTGACCGAGACGATGCGCTGCTCCGGCGTGACCGGGGTGGACTGGCCGCCGTTCACCGGGACGAGGTTAAGGCTCGCGTCGGCGGTGCCGGGCTTGGCCAGGACGATCAGGTTGTCAGGGTCATACCAGCTCAGCGCGGCCGGGTCGGTGATCTCAGAGCCGATCGGGACGAGTTGTCCGATGGAGGAGGTGCTGCCGCCCCTGGTCACCGCCCCGATCTGCACCTGGGACACGCCGTTAGCCCGGACGATCATCGCTACCCGGACCCCGTCCGGAGCGACCCGCAGCGCGGTGACCCGGGCGCCGCCGTGCAGCCCGACATCGACCGCGATCGGCGGCTTGCCATCTGGCGGCCGGAGCCAGACGCCGTTCGTGGTAGCCGCCCACAGGTCACCGCTGCGGTCCCAGCTCAGCGAGGTGCTCCTGCCGCCGGGCCGCCACGATCCGAGCGTGCCGCCCTTGGCCAATGGGCCGACCCGGATGATCTCGCGACCCGGCGAAATCCCCGCGATGAGCCGCTCGCCCCGCGGCGAGACCGCGATCGACCGCAACGGCACCAGGCCGGTGCCAGCCTGCCCGTGCACAGGCTCGGGCCGGGCCGCGGCGCCGGATGCGGGCAGCATCTGGACGACTCCGTCGGCGCCGACAAAGTAGAGCCCGGCCGGGGCGTCCGGCTTGGGCACCATCGCCTGGTAGGAGCTGAGCAGCTCCACCCCGCTGGCGGAATGCGGCGGGTACGTCGGCCGGCCGTTGATCTGCAGTCGCACCGACCTGATCGCCGGGCGCCCGTAAGACGGGCTGGTCAGCGTCCAGACCAGCTGGGCTGCCACCTTGGCCAGCACCGACGGCGAGGCCCGCGCGATCGCGCCGCCCAGGTTCACGATGGCGCCGGAGCCGCCGATCCGGACCTGGCCGAGCAGCCGGGTGCCGCGCGGGAAGCTGGTCTGCGTGACGCCCTGCAGGTAGTCGAGTGGCCGCTGCTCCAGCGCCCGGACCAGCCCGGCGGCCAGGTCGGTGGTGGTAGCCCGCAGCGGCACGAACACCGGATCCGGCACGAGCGTGTGACCGTCCGGGGCGAAGAAGTACAGGTTCCGCGGCTGGTAAACGCGCAGGAAGTCGGCCCTGCTCAGCAGCAGCCGCGACGGCGGGTTGGTGATCCGCCACTGATTCTTGATCTTCTCCAGCCTGAACGGGATGTGCTGCGTGGCCAGGCCATGCGGAATCTGATATTGCCCCCCGGCGGTCAGCGTCGCCAGCTCCTGGCCGCTGACCTGAAGCGTGGCCGACTCGTTGGTTGACTGCCCGAGCAGGTGCGGCAGGATCTTGACGCGCGTGACGGTGGGCTGGGAGACCACCGTGACCGCCCAGCCCCGTTTCCAGTTCTGCGCCGACGGGGCCAGGTACTCGCGGGCGACCGCGTCGGCGAAGCTCGCGCTGGCCACCAGGAACCCGGAGACGATCTGCTTCGGCGTCCAGTGATCGCCGGGCGGCGCGGGGATCAGCTGCGGGAAATCCTGGCCCTGGGTCAGCTCGCTCGGCGACTCCCTGATCGGCCGGAGCGGCCCGCCGCTGGGCATGGTGGCGCAGCCGGCCGTGATCGTCGCGGCCACGCACGCGATCACGACCAGGCCCGGCCGGAACGAGGCCAGCGGCCGGCCGGCCGGCCGCTGCCTGCCCGGCCGGGGCCCGGGCGGCGCGGCGCTAGTCACTGCCCGCCGCCACGGTGCCCCCGGTACTGCCCGGCACGGGATTGCCGCCGCCCGGCGCAGTGCTCATGACGCCGCCCGCGGCGCCATTCCTGGCACCGCCCGCCGCGGCTGCCGCACTGCTTCTGGCGCTGCCCGCCATGGTGTCCCCGGCACCATCCGACGCGGTGCTCCCGGCACCATCCGGCGCGGTGCTCCCGGCACCAGAAGGCGGCATCGCCATCGGCGCTCCCGCCTCCCAGTCCACGGCCAGCTCGGCCTCGTCGGGACCGAGCGGCAGCGGCGATCCGGCCAGCGCGGTTCCGGTCATCCGCGGCAGCGTCAGCCGGAATACCGAGCCCCTGCCCCGCTCGCCCCATGCTTCCAGCCACCCGCCGTGCAGCAGCGCATCCTCCAGCGCGATCGACAGGCCAAGGCCGGTGCCGCCGGTGGTCCGGGCACGGGCCGGATCCGCCCGCCAGAAACGGTCGAACACCAGGTTCTCCTCGCCCGGCCGCAGCCCCACGCCGTAGTCCCGCACGGCGACGGCCACCGCGTCCCGGTCGCCGGCCACGGTGACCACCGTGTCCTTGTTCTCGCCGTGCTCCACCGCATTGACCAGGAGATTCCGCAGGATGCGCTCGACCCTGCGGCGGTCAACGTCGGCCACGCAAGGCCCGGCAGGGAGCCTGAACTCGATCTTGGCGCCGCGCCGCTCGGCCAGCTGCTGCGCCACGTCGGCCGCGTTCCTGACCAGATCGCACACATCGACGGGCTCCGGCTCCAGGGTCGCCGCGTTCGCGTCGTAGCGGCTGATCTCCAGCAAGTCGGCGAGCAGTGCCTCGAATCGCTCCAGCTGGCTCTGCAGCAGCTCGGCCGACCGGCCGGACGACGCGTCAAGCTGCTGCCTGGACCCGAAGAGCACGTCGGCGGCAATCCTGATGGTAGTCAGCGGGGTGCGCAGCTCATGCGACACGTCGGACACGAACTGGCGCTGGACCAGCGAGAGCTCCTCCAGCTCCAGCATCTTCTCCTGCAGGCTGGCCGCCATGTCGTTGAAGGACGTCGCCAGCGCGGCCAGGTCGTCGGTCCCGCGCACCTGCATCCGCTCGGCCAGGTTGCCGGTGGACAGCCGCTGGGCGCCCTGCGCGGCCTGCCGCACCGGCACCACCACCCACCGGGTCACCAGCGAGGCGATCGCGGCCAGCAGGAAGACCAGCGCGAGGCCGACCACGATGATGGTCCGCTGGACCAGCGCGAGGGTCTGCTGTTCCTGGCTGAGCGGGAACAGGTAATAGAGCTGGTAGTAGCGGCCCACCGGCACGCCGATGGCGAGGCCGGGGGTCGGGTGGCCGCCGCCGACTGCGGAAACCAGGCTGGTCGGGACGATCACCGGCTGGTCGTTCCCGGCGAGCTGGTCGTGGCCGACGCGGCTGATCAGCGTACTCGGGATGCCCGCCCGGAGATACGGGCCCTTGAACCAGCCGAGCACATACGCGTCAGCCCCGCGAGCCCGGTTGATCATGATGGCGGCGGCGGTCGTGTTTCCCGCGCTGCTTTCCTCCGGCAACTGCGCGAGCAACTGGTACATCAGCGTGTTCGCCCGGCTGGAGGACGGCCGCGTGGTGGCCAGCGCCGGCTGGTTCTCGGCCACGCCGAGGCCGATGGCCGCCAGGGTGGCCGCCGACCGCTCCTTGTTCTGCTGCAGTCCGGCGGCGATCTGCTGCAGCAGGAAGAAGCCGAGCACCGTGATCACTGCCGCGGAGAAGACCAGCGTGGTGCCGACCACGCGCAGCTGCAGCGACCGGCTCCACCGCGTGCGCAGCGCGGTCAGCGCGGCCAGGCCGCGGGCCGACACGGCCGCGGCCTGGCGCCGGACTGGCTGCAGCGCCACGGTGGCCCCGGCGAGCGCGGCGGCGGCAGCGCGGCCGGCCACGGCGGCGGCCCGCCCGGTGGCCGTGCCAGCCCGCGCGGCCGCGCGGGCGCGCGGGGCACCCCCCGCACTGCCTGGAGTCGCTGCCCCCTTCATGGCCCTTCTTCGCTGGACGGAGCGGGAACCGGCACGCTGGCCAGAGCGTGCACCAGGCCGCCGGCCGCGGGAACCCGCCGCGGCGGGCTAACCCGATCCCGCCTTGTACCCGACGCCGCGCACGGTAACTACGATCTCCGGGCGCTCGGGATCCTTTTCGATCTTGGCCCGGAGCCGCTGGACGTGCACGTTGACCAGGCGGGTGTCGGCCGCGTGCCGGTATCCCCATACCTGCTCGAGCAGGACCTCGCGGGTGAATACCTGGCGCGGCTTACGGGCCAGCGCCACCAGCAGGTCGAATTCAAGCGGGGTGAGGTTGAGCGGCTCGCCGCCGCGCTTCACCGCGTGCCCGGCCACGTCGATGCTGACCTCGCCGATCTGCAGCATCTCCGGCGCCGGGTCGTCGGTCCGGCGCAGCCGGGCGCGGACCCGCGCGATCAGCACCTTGGACTGGAACGGCTTGACGATGTAGTCGTCGGCGCCCGATTCCAGCCCGAGCACGACATCGACCGTGTCGCTCTTCGCGGTCAGCATGACGATCGGGACCCCGGACTCGGCCCGGATCTGGCGGCAGACGTCGATCCCGTCCAGGCCGGGCAGCATCAGGTCGAGCAGCACGAGATCGGGCCTGGATTCATGGAACGCGTCCATGGCCCGGTCCCCGTCGGAGACGAACGTCGGCTCGAACCCCTCACCACGGAGTACGATCCCCAGCATTTCGGCGAGAGCGGCGTCGTCGTCGACGACCAGCACGCGACCTTTCATAAGCCTCATCGTTCCACGTAAACGTCGGCGGGGGGACCTTCCGCGTTGCTTGATCCCGCACTCAGAACTCGCAGGGTACCCGCATTGACGGGCCGGGCGATCCCGCGTTCGGTGACGATGGCGGTAATCAGGCCCGGCGGGGTGACGTCGAAGGCCGGATTGTAGGCGGTTGTCCCGCCGGGCGCGACTGGCCGGCCGGCTATCCGGGTGACCTCCGCGGCGGGCCGGTGCTCCACCACGATCGCGCTGCCGTCCGGCGTGTCCGGGTCGACCGTCGACATCGGCGCTACCACCACGAACGGCACCCGGTGATGACTGGCCAGCACGGCCAGGGCGTAGGTACCGACCTTGTTGGCGACGCTGCCGTCGGCGGCTATCCGGTCCGCGCCGGTGAGCACCGAGATCCACCTCGCCGGCCGCCAGCAGCGACGCCGCGGCCGCGTCCGCGAGCACCGCGTGCGGGAGGCCGGCCCGCCGTGCCTCGTACGCCGTCAGCCTCGATCCCTGCAGCAGCGGCCTGGTTTCGTCCACCCACAGCCTGGCCAGCCGGCCCGCCCGGTGCGCGGCCAGGATCACGGCGAAGGCCGTTCCCTCGCCCGCCGAGACCAGCGCGCCGGTGTTGCAATGAGTCAGCACCCGGGCGCCGGGCGGGACCAGGCGGAGCCCGTGCGCTGCCATCGCGGCGCTAGCCGCGGCATCCTCGGCCGCGATCTGCCTGGCCTCGGCGAGGGCAGCACGCAGCGCCTTCCGTTTCAGATCTGCAGGCTCTTTGCCGTCCGGCAGGCTAGCCCGCTGGTAGGCAGCCAGCGCGCGCCGTACGCCCCAGCCCAGGTTCACGGCGGTCGGCCTGGCCGCCTCGATCGTGGCGGCGGCCTCCGCGACGTCGTCGCCGCGGCTGGCGGCGAGCGCCACGCCGAACGCGCCGGCCACGCCGAGCAGCGGAGCGCCGCGGACCGCGAGGCGGCGGATGGCGCCGACCAGCGCCGGCACGTCAGCGCAGCGGATCCGCACCTCCTCGGCCGGCAGCCTGGTCTGGTCGAGCAACTCGATGGCCGGGCCAGCGGGCGGATCGAGCCAGCTCAGCGAGGGAACGTCCACAGCACGAGTGTGCGTCCGGACGGTGCGTTCGCGCGAGTCCCCCGCCGCGCCAGTCCTCCGGCCGCATCCCCGGCCACGGCAGGAGATTACCGCCCGGACCCGGATAACCTTGGCCGCAGACTGCGGGACCGAGCGGAGGGCCGGCGTGGCCGAGGTAATGAGCGGGGCAGCCCTGGTCGCGGTTAACCCCGCGATCGTGGGGCACCCGGACCAGCACGGATCGGGACCAGCTGCTGGCCCTGGCGGGCCAGCCCGGCGGCCCGGCGGCCCGCCGCCGGATGACCCGGCGGCCAGCGGGCGCTGAGGGCCGGAGCGAGCGGCATTCCCGCGGCGCGGGAGGCGGGAGGACGTGACTAGTGCGAGCCGACCGGCGGCATGACCGCGGGCGATAGCCGCGGCACCGCCGCGAGCCAGGGCGACGGCATGACCACCCGCGAGAACGGCAACCCGGGCGGCGGTGGCGGCGCCGGCGAGCGCGGCAGCGCCCGGACCGGCGGCGCCGGGCAGCAGGGCCGCGGCACGGCTGGCGGCGAGCGCGGCCTGCCCGCGGCAGGCCGGCCGGGCCGGTGGCGCGCCCGGCAGGTCGCGGTAGCCGTGCTGGCCGTTGCCGCGATCAGCACGGGCATCGTGCTCGGCCGCCACACGCTGGCCGAGTCCCTGCACAAGCTGGCCGTCCTCGATTGGACCTGGTTCCTGCTCGCGATCGTCTGCGAGTGCATCTCGCTGGCCGCCTTCGGGCTCAGCCGCCGCCGGCTGCTCCGGGCCGACGGCGCCAAGGCCCGGTTCGGCTCGGTCATGGCGATCACCTACGCCAGCAACGCGCTGTCGATGACAATCCCGTTCGCCGGCGCCCAGCTGGCCGTCATCTTCTCCTACCGGCAGTTCCGCCGCCGCGGGCTGGGCCAGGCGATCACCGGCTGGGCGCTGGCGGTGTCCGCCATCTTGTCGATGTCAGCACTCGCGGTCGTGCTGGTGATCGGGTCCATCGCCAGCGGCGCTTCGGTCGCGACGGCTATCGGGTTCGCGGGCGCGGCGGTGCTCATCCTGCCGGCCGTGGCCATCCTGCTGGCGCTGCGCAACCAGCGGTTCCGCCGGGTGCTGAGCGTGGCACTCAACCGGGTCATGACGGTCGCCAGGCGCCTCGTCGGGCGGCCGCCGGGCCAGGCGGCCGGCGTGCTGGAGGAGATCCTGGACCGGGTGGCCAGCATCAGGATGCCGTGGCCGCGGTACGCCGAGGTGTTCGGGCTCGCGCTGCTGAACTGGCTCGGCGACTGCGCCTGCCTGGCCTGCGCGATTCACGCCGCGGGCCAGCCGGTGCCCTGGCGCGGGCTGCTGCTCGCCTACGCGGCCGGCGCGGCGGCCGGCAGCACCGGGCTGACCCCCGGCGGGTTCGGGCTGGTCGAGGCGGCGCTGACGGCGGCGCTGGTGGCCGCCGGGATGAACTCCTCGGCCGCGCTGACCTCGGTGCTCGCCTACCGGCTGGTCAACTTCTGGATGATCCTGATCGGCGGCTGGGCGGCGATGGTCGTGCTCACCCGGTTCAGGAGCCATACCGCCACGAGTCCAGATATTCCTGCTGCGCGGGGGTGAGCACGTCGATCTCCGCGCCGAGGGAGCCCAGCATCAGGCTGGCGATCTGCGCGTCGATAGCGGCCGGGACGTCGTGCACGCCGGGCTGCAGCCCGGCGTGCGCGCCGGCCAGCCAGCCGAGCACGAGCGCCTGGGCGGCGAAGGAGAGGTCCATCACGGCGGCCGGATGGCCCTCGGCGGCGACCAGGTTGACCACCCGGCCCTCGGCCAGCAGGATCAGCCGCCTGCCGTCAGCCAGCACGTACTCGTCGGCATGCGAGCGCACCTCCGGATGCACGGCTACCGCCAGCCCGGCCAGCCCGCGCACGTCGATCTCGACGTCGAAGTGGCCGGCGTTGGCCAGGATCGCGCCGTCCCGCATGACCGCGAGGTGCGCGGCCGATATGACGTCGCGGGAGCCGGTGGCGGTGATGAACACCTCGCCGGCTGGCGCGGCCGCCGCCATCGGCAGCACCTGGTAGCCCTGCAGCGCGGCGTCCAGCGCGCGGACCGGATCGGACTCGGTGACGATGACCCGGGCGCCGAGTCCCCTGGCCCGCTCCGCGATTCCGGTGCCGGCCGAGCCGAACCCGGCGACCACCACCGTCTTCCCGGCCAGCAGCGTGTTGGTGGCGCGGATGATGCCGTCGATCGCGGACTGCCCGGTGCCGTACCGGTTGTCGAGCATCCGCCTGGTCTCGGAGGCGTTCGCGGCCGCCATCGGGAACGCCAGCGTGCCGGCCGCGGCCATCCGGCGCAGCCTGGCCACCCCGGTGGTGGTCGACTCGCAGCCGCCGAGCACGCCGGCCAGCAGCTCAGGGCGGTCCGCGTGCAGGGTGTTCACCAGGTCGCAGCCGTCGTCGATGACCAGCGCCGGAGCGGAATCCAGGGCCTGGTTGATGTGCTCGTAGTAGGTCTTGCGGTCCGCCCCGGATCTGGCCGACACGGAAACCCCAGGGCAGGCGGCCAGCGCGGCGGCGACATCGTCCTGGGTGGACAGCGGGTTGGACGCGGCCAGGTGCACCCGCGCGCCGCCGGCCCGCAGCACGTGCACCAGCGCGCCGGTTTCGGCCGTGACATGCAGGCAGGCGGCCACAGTCAGCCCGGCCAGCGGCTGTCCGTCCTCGAAGGCGGCCCGGATCTGGCCGAGGGCCGGCATGGTCCGTTCCGCCCAGCCGATCCGGGCCAGCCCGGCGGCGGCCAGGCCCGGATCCGCTATGTCGGACTGCGGAGCCGGGCCGGCCGCGGGCGCTGCCTCGGGTGCCAACTCAGTAGCGGTAGTGATCGGGCTTGTAGGGCCCGTCCACCGGCACGCCGATGTAGTCGGCCTGCTGCTTGGTCAGCTCGGTCAGCCGGACGCCGAGCGCCGCCAGGTGCAGCCTGGCGACCTTCTCATCCAGGTGCTTGGGCAGCACGTGCACGCCAAGCGGGTACTGCTGTGTCCGGGTGAACAGCTCGACCTGGGCGATCACCTGGTTGGTGAAGCTGTTGGACATCACGAAGCTCGGGTGCCCGGTGGCATTCCCCAGGTTCAGCAGCCTGCCCTCGGACAGGATGATGACCGAGTGCCCGTCCGGGAACACCCACTCGTCCACCTGCGGCTTGATCGAGATCTTCTTGATCCCGGGCAGTGCCGCCAGGCCCGCCATGTCGATCTCGTTGTCGAAATGCCCGATGTTCCCGACGATCGCCTGGTGCTTCATCCGGCCCATCTGGCTGGCGGTGATGATGTGGAAGTTGCCCGTCGCGCTGATGAAGATGTCGGCGCTGTCCGCCACGTCGTCCAGGGTGGCCACCTGGAAGCCGTCCATCGCCGCCTGCAGCGCGCAGATCGGGTCGATCTCGGTGACGATGACCCGGGCGCCCTGCCCGCGCAGCGACTCGGCGCAGCCCTTGCCCACGTCGCCGTAGCCGCAGACAACCGTCACCTTGCCGCCGATGAGCACGTCGGTGGCCCGGTTGATGCCGTCGACCAGCGAGTGCCGGCAGCCGTACTTGTTGTCGAACTTGGACTTGGTCACCGAGTCGTTGACGTTGATCGCCGGGAACTGCAGCGTGCCGGCGCTGGCCATCTCGTACAGCCGGTGCACCCCGGTGGTGGTCTCCTCGGTCACCCCCCGGATCTCGGCCGGCCACGGCCGTCCACTTGCCGGGGCTACCGGCCACCGACCGGCGCAGCACGTCCAGCACGACCCGCCATTCCTCGGGGTCGTCGTCCGCGGCCGACGGCACCGCGCCGGCCTGCTCGTACTCGGCGCCCTTGTGCACCAGCATCGTGGCGTCGCCGCCGTCGTCGAGCAGCATGTTCGGCCCGTCGCCGGCCGGCCAGCTAAGCGCCTGCTCCGTGCACCACCAGTAGTCCGCCAGGGTCTCGCCCTTCCAGGCGAAGACCGGGATGCCCTTCGGGTCCTGCGGGGTGCCGTCCGGGCCGACCGCCACCGCCGCGGCCGCGTGGTCCTGGGTGGAGAAGATGTTGCAGCTGGCCCACCGGACTTGCGCGCCGATGGCGGCGAGCGTCTCGATCAGCACGGCTGTCTGCACGGTCATGTGCAGCGAGCCGGTGATCCGGGCGCCGCGGAGCGGCTGCGACTGCGCGTACTCCGCCCGCACGGCCATCAGCCCTGGCATCTCATGCTCGGCGAGCCTGATCTCCTTGCGGCCGAACTCGGCCAGCGAAAGATCGGCCACCTTGAACGGAAGGTTCTCCGCGGACATCCGCAACTCCTCTGTGGACTTCGTCGTGCCGGTAGTGGACTTCGCCGCCCGGACGGCTTAGCCGCCCGGCCCCTCCGACCGTATGAGACCCGGCCCGCCGGCTGCACGCTTTTCCGGCTGTTCTTGACAGGAAATTGTAAGATTCGCCCTATGCGCATCACCGAAGCTGCCCAGCGGCTCGGCACGTCGGCCCGGATGCTCAGGTACCGGGAGTCACTCGGGCTGCTCCCGCTGCTGCGCCAGCCGGCCGCCCGGGCCGGGCGGCATTCCGCGCACCGGCAGTTCACCGGCCGCGACCTGGACGCGGTCAGCCTCGCGCTGGCGATCGAGCGGCGCTATGACATCAGCCCCGCGGCCCTTGCGTTCGGTCTCCGGGTGATGACCGATCCGGCGGCGCGGTCCCAGGTAGCCGAGCTCGGCCGGCGAACGGGCCGGATCCCGGGGCCGGTCACCCGGGCGCTGGACTTCGAGCAGGAGCGGGCGCTCCGGCTACTCGGGCTGACGCCGGGCGGGCTGGCCGGCCGCACCCGGGGCAGCCGGGGCTGACCCGGAGCCGGGCGGCCTGGCCGGCCTGGCCGCGTCGGGCGGCCCGGCCGGGGCGGCTGGCCCGGCCGCATCGGCTGGCCCGGTGAGCTCGGCCGGGTCGCGCAGCACGGCGCGGATCGCGGGATCGGTCGCGTCCGCCTCGGCCGCGCGGTACAGGTCCGGCTCCAGGTAGATGATCTGGGCGATCGGCACCGCCGCCCGGACCCGGCGCTCGGCGGTGTCGATGCCGCTGGCGATGCTGGCGCCGGTCTGCTCGCCGCGAATCGCCACCTTCGCCGCCACCAGCAGCGCCTCCGGGCCGAGATGCACTGTCCGCAGGTGAATGACCCGCTGCAGTTCAGGCCCGTCCTCCAGCGCGGTCACGATCAGGCGCTCGACATCCGGGCCGGCCGACTCGCCGATCAGCAGGCTCTTCATCTTGACCGCGAGGACAATGGCCACCGCGCCGAGCAGCGCGCCGATCGCCAGCGAGCCCAGGCCGTCCCATACCGGCTGCTGGGTGATCGCGCTCAGCGTGACGCCGGCCAGCGCGAACACCAGCCCGGCCAGCGCCGCCAGATCCTCGAGCAGCACGGTGGGCAGCTCGGGCGCCTTTGCGTGCCGGATGAAGTGCCCCAGGCTCAGCCCTCCCCTGGCCGTATTCGACGCGGCGAGCGCGGTCCGCAGCGAGACCGACTCCAGGATGATCGCCACGCCGAGCACGGCCAGCGCGACCAGCGGCGATACCACTTCCTCCGGGTGGGTGATCCGGTGCCATCCCTGGTAGATCGAGAACAGCGCGCCGACCGTGAACAGCACCACGGCGACGACAAAGCCATAGAAGTACCGTTCGGTGCCGAACCCGAACTGATGCGCCTCCGTCTCGGCCCGCCGGGACCGGCTGCGGCCGACCAGGAGCAGCACCTGATTGCCCGAGTCGGCAATCGAGTGGACGGACTCGGCCAGCATCGAGGCTGACCCGGTGATCAGCGCGGCGGCGAGCTTGGTCGCCGCGATGCCCAGATTGGCGGCCAGGGCGGCGAGCACGGCCCGCATGCTGCCGTGCGCAGTCTCCCGGCCGGCCTGCACCGGGCCGCCGGGGGGATTTGCAGGCTCCACCTAGCCAGCCTGGGGGCGGCGTGCCTCGTCCACCAGCAGGACGGGGATATCGTCGCGAACCGGGTACGCCAGGCCGCACTCGGCGTTGGTGCAGACCAGCTCGGCTGCCTCGGCGTCGGCCCGCAGCGGCGCGTGGCACTGCGGGCAGGCCAGGATTTCCAGCAGCCAGTCATCGATCTTCATGGCATCTCCAGAGGTCGGGGGCGGGATGCCCGGGCTGGCCGGCGAGCGCGGACGGCCGGGCCGCGGCGGCCCGGCAAGCCACGCTATCCGGCGCCGTCGCGCACCATGCCGAGCACCTCATCGCGGACCGCGGCCAGCTGCTCCGCATCCGGCGCCTCGACATTCAGCCGCAGCAGCGGCTCGGTGTTAGACGGACGCAGGTTGAACCACCAGCCCGCGCCGCAGAAAGTCAGCCCGTCCAGTTCGTCAACGGTAACTCCGGGCCGGGCGGCGAACACCTCGCGCACGCCGGCCGCCACCGCGGCCGGGTCGCTGACCTCCGTGTTGATCTCGCCGGACGCGGTGTACCTGGAGTACTCGGCCAGCAGCGCCGACAGCGGCCCCGGCTGCGAGCCGAGGGCGGCGAGCGTGTGCATGGCCGCCAGCATCCCGGAATCGGCGAACCAGAAATCGCGGAAGTAGAAATGGCCGGAGTGCTCGCCGCCGAAGATCGCGCCGGTCGCGGCCATCTCCGCCTTGATGAACGAGTGCCCGACCCTGGTCCGCACCGGGACGCCGCCATGCCTGGAAATGATCTCGGGCACCGCCCGCGAGGTGATCAGGTTATGGATCACGGTCGCGCCCGGCTCCCTGGCCAGCTCCCGGACCGCGATCAGCGCGGTGAGCGCGGACGGCGAGACGACCTGGCCGCGCTCGTCCACCACGAAGCAGCGGTCCGCGTCGCCGTCGAATGCGAGCCCGATGTCCGCGCCCGAGCTGATCACGGCGTCCTGCAGGTCGCGCAGGTTGGCCGGGTCGATCGGGTTCGCCTCGTGATGGGGGAATGAGCCGTCCAGCTCGAAGTAGAGCGGCACGATCTCCAGCGGCAGGCCGCTGAACACCTCGGGGACGGTATGCCCGGCCATGCCGTTCCCGGCGTCGACGGCCACCTTGAGCGGCCGGATGGCGGACAGGTCCACCAGCGCCCGCAGGTGCCCGGCGTACCCGGGCAGCAGGTCGCGCGGCTTGACCTGGCCGGCCGGGCCGTCGTGGGCGGGGACGCCGTGGCTGGCCATCTCGCGCAGCTCGGCCAGCCCGGTGTCGGCGCCGACCGGCCTGGCGCCCTGGCGGCACAGCTTGATTCCGTTGTACTTCGCCGGATTATGGCTGGCAGTGATCATCGCGCCGGGCAGGTCCATGCTGCCGCTGGCGTAATAGAGCATGTCGGTCGAGCCGAGCCCGGCTGATACCACGTCGGCGCCCTGCGCGGCCGCGCCGCGGCCGAACGCGGCCGCGATAGGGACGGACGACGTCCGCATGTCGTGCACGGTGATGACCGCCCCGGTGCCGGTGAGCCGGGCGAACGCCGCGCCGATCTGCTCGGCGGCATCCTCGTCCAGCTCGTCAGGCACCACGCCGCGGATGTCGTATGCCTTGAAGATCTTCGCGTAGTCGGCCATTACGGCCTGCCTCCCCCGTACCTGACGCACCATGCTTGTCCGCACGGCGCCCGTGCCGCGCTCCGCGGACACCGAGCCTACCGGCCGGCCCGGCCGGCGGACCGCGCCGGCGCGCCCGCGGCGGTTACGGCCGCGGTTACGCCTGGCCGCCTGGCTGGCCGGAATCCGGGGCCGCCGGGCCGGCCTGCCGCTGCCTCCAGGCGGCTAGCCCATCCTGCCCTTGTCCTGCGGTGACGAGCGGAGCACCCGCAGGTGGCCGCGCCTGCCGACCTCGATTCCCTGCCCGACCGGCTCGGCCGCGGCCCGCGGCCGGGCTGCCTCCCGGACGGCGTTAGCCAGCGCCTCCAGGTCATCGGCTTCCTGCTCAGCGGGCACGGCCGGCAGCCTGACCACGTCCCAGCCGCGCGGAACGGTCAGCCGGTCGGCATGCGCCGCGCACAGGTCGTAGCAGTGCGGCTCGACGTAAGCGGCCAGCGGGCCGAGCACGGCGGTGGAGTCGCGGTACACGTAGGTCAGCGTGAACAGGGCGACCTGCTTGCACGCGGGCCGTGAGCAGCGCCGAGGGCTCATCCGGCCACCTCGCTCACGGCGCCGGCCGCGGCCACGGCACCCCGTCCGCGGCACGCCTGCGGGCGGCGCGGCGGGCGGAGTCGCGTACATCGCTCACAACGGCTGACGGTATCGATCCGCGGGCGGTAACGCCACCACCCGGGGCACTCTGCACGATCGTGTCTCCGCGGCGGCGCACATTGTGCCCCCGCGGCGGCCCACATTGTGTCCCGCGGCGGCCCACATTGTGCGCCGGGCGCCGCGGCGCACGATCGTGTCCCCGCGGCGCCCGGCGCGCGGTATCCCCGGCGGCGGCCACCGCCGTCCGCGGCCTGCCCGTCCGGGCCCGGAGGCCGGACCGGCCCCGGCCTGCCGGGCGGTGACCGTCGCGGCCGGCCTGCCCCCGCTTGCCCGGCCGGGATACGCTCGGTCATTGTGCAGACTGGCGACAGCCGCGCTCCTGCCGCTGGCCGGATCCGGCGGCGGGACCGGCATGGCCGGGGGCTGCGCGGGATGCTTGCCCCGCAGGACGTCCCCATCTACCGGAGCCGCTCGGAGCGCTTCGACGATCTCGTGCTGCAGGCGGTCGCCCAGCTGGAGCCCCGGTGGGCCGCCGAGTTGTCCGGTGTCGAGTTCGCCGTCGAGGAAATCCCGGCCGGTGAGCAGTCCGCTGACCTGCCGGATCCGGTGCCGCTCGCGCGGCTTGACCCTGGCTCGGGCAGCCCGCGCGACGCTGGCCGGCCAGCGTCGCCGCCGCGCATAGTGCTTTACCGGCGGCCGCTGCTGGCCCGCGCGGACGGCGCCGAAGACCTGGGTGAACTCGTGCTTGACGTCGTGGTCGAGGAATTCGCCCAGCTACTCGGGATGGACCCGCGCATGGTCGATCCCGGCTACCCGGCCGACGACTAGGGCAGCGCGGCACCGAGCGAGTTGCGCACCGGGACCAGCGGCACCGACGTCAGCGAGGTCAGCACGGGGAAAATCGACTCCGCCGTGCCGCCCGCGGTGAGCACCCGCCCGGCATAGACCGGCCCGGATCCCGGTAGCGGCGTGATCACCACGGCGAACGGCAGCCGCGCGGGTGATCCGCTGGGCGGCCGGAGCCGGACGACGGCCGTGTGCTTCGCCGCCACCTGCACCACCCGGGCCGTCTGGCCGCCCGCATGTGGCTGCCGGGCCGGGCCGGACGCCGCCTCGGTGATCTGTACCCGGGCCGCGCCGCGCGGGGCGGAGAGCACCAGCGCGGAGGCGTTGCCGGCGCCGCTGAGATTGTCGGCCACCACGCCCTGCTGCTGCACCGGGGCGGATGCGGCGGAGAACACCCCGGCCGCGCCGGGCGGCCCCCCGGACACCCGGATGGCCGCGGCAACCGGCACGTTCGAGGCCAGCTTGATCGCCGCCGCCACGCCGCCGAGGGATGGCAGGGCCACCATCACCGCCGACCCGCCGGGCAGGTCGATGCCGCTCCCGCCAGTCGGGTGATAGGAGCCCTTCGCGGTCACCGCGGTCAGCTTGACCTGGGCGTTTCCGGCTCCAGGCACGGCGA
The DNA here is from genome assembly GCA_963786975.1 of uncultured Actinomycetes bacterium. GTDB lineage: Bacteria > Actinomycetota > Actinomycetes > Streptosporangiales > Streptosporangiaceae > Palsa-506. The sequence goes on from CAWBBE010000006.1 coordinate 176,527, forward strand.
TGTAGAGATCCCTGCTGCCTGCCGAGGACGGCAGGCCGGGCAGGATGAGGCTCCTGGCCGGCGGCTGGGCAGGCGGCAGCCAGGCGCCCGGCTGCCGTGCGCTCCTGGTCTCCCGCAGCGCCGCCACGAGCCGCCCGACGCTGGTGCGAACGTGTATCGCGAGCACCCTGGATCCGTGCAGGAGCTTGGCCAGCGACTGCACGACCAGGCCGTGGGCGGGAACGGCGATGCCGGTGTCGGTGCTGCCGAGCAGCGGGCCGCTGTCGGTGAAGATGTCGGCCTCGGCGTCCGCGGGCTGGTTGTCGGTGTTCATCAGGTACAGCTGCAGGCCGGCCAGGGCGTGCTGGCCGGGCCCGACGAACCAGAAATCGGTGCCGGGGCGGCCGCAGGCGGCGGTCGGGATGCCGCCGGCCCCGGTCTGCTCCACCTCAAGCGCGCGGGCCATCGGCCCGGTCGCATGCACCACGATGCCGCCCCGCGCCGGGCTGGCCGGTATCTTGCCGCCGGCCGCCGGGCGGCTACCCGCCGCCGGCCGGCCTGACCTGGCCGTCGCCAGCGGGACCCGGGTGCGGGTCAGCACCCCGGGCTGGCTGCGGGTGAACAGCGGCCGCCCGGCGTCGGTGCTGCCCGCGGCCGACAGCCGGGTTACCGCCGCGGTGCCGGTTCCGGCTGGCCCCGCTGCCGTCGCGGCGGCGACGAGCGCGACCGCGCCGCCGGCCGGGCTGCCGGGCGACGGGCAGGCCCGGATCGCGGCCGTCACCTGCGCGCGGCCGGCCGGCTGCAGCGGGTGGCCGGCCGCCGCGGCGACCGGATGGCTGAGCCAGGCCAGCCCGTACTGGCCGGCCAGGGCAAGCACCACCAGCACGCCGATGACCAGCTTGTTCGCGAACAGGCGCCGCATCAGCGATCATCTCCGCGGTCTTCGCCGGATCCGGGCCAGCGAGCGGCGATTTCCTCCTCGGCTGGCAAATCCAGCCAGTCCTGGCCGGCTCCGCCGGGCGCCGGCAGCGGGTCCAGCTGGTCACCGCCTGCGGGCCAGGAATGATGCGCACCAGCCGCCGGATGCTCGCGCCGCGCCGAGGCCGGCTGGCCGCCGGGCCGGTATGCCCGGGACGGCGGTTGCTGGCCGGGCTCCGCGGCCGGCGGCTGGCGCTCCGGCCAGGAGGTCCGCTGGTCGGCCGGCCAGGACGCGGGCTGGCGCTCCGGCCACGAGGTGCGCTGGCCCGCTGGCCACGACGGCTGTTCCGCTGGCCACGACGGCTGTTCCGCTGGCCACGACGGCTGTTCCGCTGGCCACGACGGCTGTTCCGCTGGCCACGACGGCTGTTCCGCTGGCCACGACGGCTGTTCCGCTGGCCAGGACGACGTCTGGCCGCCCGGCCAGGACGACTCATCCCCGGGTCCGGGCGCCGGCTGGCCTTCCGGGCCGGAAGCGCCGTGATCCGCTGGCCAGGACGCCGGCTCGCGCTCCGGCCAGGATGTCCGCTGCGCATCCGGCCAGGACGAGTGCTCGCCCGGCCCGCGGCCCGGCTGGCTGCCCGGCCCGCGGCCCGGCTGGCCGGCTGGCCGGGCTGGCTGCTCGCTGACTGGCCATGCGGACGGTGAGCTGCCCGGCCTGCCGGGTCCGTGCCCGCCAGCCGGGATGCCGTGCTCGCCCGCCGGCCCGCCGTACTCACCAGCCGGGATGCCGTACTCGCCGGCCCGTGGCCCGCCGGCCGGATACTCGCCGGCCGGCCCGCCGTACTCACCGGCCTGCGGCCCGCCCCGGCCGGCCGGACCCGGCCTGCCCGGGCCCGTCCCAGCCTGGCCAATCCCGCCCGGGCCTATCCCGCCCGGGCCGAGGCTGGCGGTCTCCCTGGCCGGCTTCGCCGGCAGCGAGCGCCGCGTGCGGCCCACGCTGTCCCGGTCGGCGGCAGGCCCGCGCGCGGCCTTGCCCGGCCGTCCGGCGCGGCCTGCCCGGCCCTTGTCCCGGCCGCGGCCGCCGCCGCCGTGACCGCGGCGGCCAGCGCGGCCCGGCCCGGCCGGCGGCGCCGGATGGCCGGCACCAGCCGGATTCCGCCAGATCGCCAGTGTCCGCGATGCCGTCGGCCGCTCCGGCTCCGGCCGCTCCGGCTCCGGCGGCCCCGGCCCTGGCCCTGGCCGCTGCGCTGCCCTGGCCGGCTGCTGCGGCAGCGGCGGCCGGGGCCGCCGCCGAGCTGATGCCGGGCAGCGCGAGCACCGCGACCGCCGCGACGGCGAGCAGCTCAAGGAGCAGCGCGGCGTCGTGGCCGGTGTCGTCATGCCCGATGCTGAGGCTGCCGCCGCCCGGCGGCAGCCGGAATGCCTGGGCCCACCGGCCAGCCGGCGAGGCGACCTGGGCCAGCGGATGACCGTTGAGCGTGGCGGTCCAGCTGCCGGACGGCTCGGCGAGCTCAAGCGTCCCGCCGGCCGCCGGGGCCGCCGCGCCCGCGACTCCCACCGCGCCGGAGCGCAGCGGCACGATCTTGCCGCCGGCCTGGACGACCCGCACCCGGGCCGGGAAGTCAACCAGCCGCCACAGCGCGAACGACGACGTCGCGCTCACCGGCCGCAGCCCGGCCACGCCGTCGAGCACCCGGGTCAGCGCGGGGTTGACCGGGGCCGGCATCAGCACGAAGCCGATGTCGAACTGCGCGAGCGTGTTGCCCTGGTCTACCGCCTCGCCGCCATCTGGCGCGACCAGGGTCGCGACCGCGTCGCCGAGCGCCTGCTGGGCGGCGGGCACCGGGGCCAGCTCCGGATCGGCGAGGGACGGGCCGGTGCCGCGCAGCACCGCGTAGCTCACGTGCCCGCCCGCTGAGCGCAGCACCAGCGTGCGCAGCCGCAGCCCGTTGTTCGATGACACGGCGACAAGCTCCGGCACGATCTGCCCGCTGGTCGTGGTCAGCGGGCCGCGGATGCCGCTGACCACCCAGGACGAGGCGGCCAGGGCGGGTGCCGAGCACGCGGCCACGGCCAGCACGAGCACGCCGAGGCCACGGGCGCTGCCCAGCGGGCGCAGCCCGCGCGGCCGTCCGGCCAGCAGCCGCGGGATGGCATCGCCTGCGGTAGCCGCGGCCAGCAGCAGGCCGATGGCGACGACGGCGAGCGCGACCCCGGGCCAGGCGATGACGCTGGCGTCGGCGGCGGGCGGCGTGACCGTGACCCGGCTCACCCCGATGGCGATCAGCAGGCCGCCCAGCGCGACCCCCCAGCCGGCCATGACCAGCGCGCGGCGCCTGGTCAGCAGCAGCGCAGCCAGCGCGGCGGCGGCGAGCCCGGCGGTGATCCAGAACGGCGGCATGCCGGGGCCGCCCGGGCTGAGCAGCAGCAGCGACCGGGCGGGCAGGTCGGGACTGGCCAGGCCGGGCGCCTGGACGCCGGCCTCAAGCAGCAGCAGGGCCGGATGGGTTGCCACCTGAATGGTCCAGGGCACCAGCAGCACCAGCGGCACCACGGCGGCGATCGCCAGGTTCAGCGCCAGGCCGCGCCGGGACGAGCCGAAGGCGACCGCGGCCACCGCCGCCGCTATCACCGCGATCAGCCAGGTCAGCGGGACGAACGCGGCGGCCAGGGCGACGAGCAGGCCGGTGGCCCAGGCGGCGCGGCGGGCCACCCGCGGCGGCTGGGCGAACATCCGCGCCGCGGTGAGCGCGATCAGCGGCAGCAGCACGAATACGACCGCGGTGCCGATCCGGCCGTCGGCGACCGTTCCCATCGCCACCGGCAATAGCGCGTAGGCCGCTGCGGCCCAGACCCGGACCGGGGCGAACCGGGTGATCCGCCGGGTGGCGAAGTAGGCGGTCAGGCCGGCCAGCGGCACGCAGCCGAGCAGGATCAGGTCCACGGCCAGCCACGGCTTGCCGCCCAGGATGGTGGCAACCGCGGCGATCACCGCGAGGTACGGCGGTGCGCTGCTGGCCGAGCCGATGCCGGTGGGATGGAAGCCCTGCAGGTATGCGTGCCACAGCCCGGCGGCCCCGCCCGATGCCGGGATCAGCGCGCCGCCGCCGAGCGTGCCAGAGCCGAGCAGCGAGCGCTCGGCGACCAGCGCGATGACGGTCAGCGCGGCGAACAGCAGCACGCCCGGGTTGGTCAGCACGCGCTGCGCCAGCCCGCTGTCGACCAGCATCGAGTCGTCCTCGGTCGGATCCTCGGACGCGTGATGGCTGCCGGCCGTGTCCAGCTGGGTCGACCGGGACATGACGTCGGCGGCGAACTCGGCCAGCCGCCGCACTGACCGGCCGGGCGGCAGCTCGCCGCGCAGCCGGCCGTAGGCGGCCCGGCGCCCGCGGGCCCGCCGCCGCCGCGCGCTGAGCAGCCGGACCGGATGCCCGAGCACCGAACCGCAGGCGGCAACCTCGTCCAGCGCCGCGGCCGGCCGCTTCGCGACCAGGAAGAAGATCGTGCGCAGCGCCGAGACTGCGATATTGCCGGCCAGCGACGCGAGCATCGGCCAGGCCGGCAGGTTCGTCAGCAGCGTGCGCAGCGCGTTGCCCCGGTCCAGCCGGTGCGGGCGGCGGGACACCGATACGGTCCGCCGGCGCCGCGCCGTCGCCTCCAGGTGGTAGGCCACGGCGCCGGTGATGACCCGGACCCGGTAGCCCGCCGCGTGCACCCGCCAGCAGAAGTCGACGTCCTCGCGGAACAGCGTCATCGCGGTGTCGAAGCCGCCGACCTCGTCCCAGACATCCCGGCGGACCAGCATCCCGGCGCTGCCGACGGCCAGCGAGTCCTGGTCACCGTCGTGCTGGCCCTGGTCCACCTCGCGGGCCTCGATGCCGGTGATCCGGCGGCCGACCGTGTCGATGGTTACCCCGGCCTCCAGGATCACCTGCCGGTCGGCCCAGTCCATGATCTTCGGGCCGAGCACGGCGGCCGACTTGATCTCGGCCGCGCCGCGGAGCAACTCCTCCAGCGCGTCCGGGGCCGGCTCGCAGTCGTCGTGCAGCAGCCAGATCCACTCGGTCCGCTCCGCGTCCGGGACCCCGGACGGGCCGGGCACCGGCACGTTCGCCGCACGGTGCTGCAGTGCGCGGGTTACCGCTGCCGCGTAGCCGGTGCCGCGCTCCATGCCGAACACGACCGCCTGGCCGAGCTGGCCGGCCAGCACGGCGCCGCTCCGGTCCTGGCTGCCGGTGTCGACCGCGACAACCCGCTGAACCGGGCGGGTCTGGCCGAGCAGGGCACCGATGACATGCGGCAGCCAGGCGGCGCCATCGTGCGCGACGACTACCGCTGTGACGACATGCTGAGGGTACGTATCGTTCGGCGACAAGGATCCGTTTGCTCTTCGGGAGGGCTTGCCCGCGGGGGCCGGCACGCGCGTCGGCGGGACGGTTCCCGCAGGCCCGGGCTACCCGCTGCACAATACGCGAAGGGACGATTCCGCGACGGCCAGACGCCGGGCTTCGCCGTAACCGCGCTGGCCAGGCGCCCCGACTGAGAACCCGACCGCATTCCTGAAACGGAAATCCCCCGGCCGGTCACCGCCGGCCCGGCGCTTGCGCGCGGCGCTGACGCCCGGATGGGCCGCCCGGCCGGTCAGACCGCCTCGCGCTTCAGGCGGCGGCGCTCGCGCTCGGAAAGGCCACCCCAGATGCCGAATCGCTCGTCATGCTCGAGCGCGTACTCCAGGCATTCGGCCCGGACCTCGCAGCTGCGGCACACTCGCTTGGCTTCCCTGGTGGATCCGCCCTTCTCCGGGAAGAACGCCTCCGGATCGGTCTGCGCGCAGAGGGCCCGATCCTGCCAGCCCAGCTCCCCGGCATCATCCTCGCCGCCCATGCCCAGATCGTCCTGCACCAGCGAGATGATGACGTCAGCCACAGCGCACCTCCACCCCTCCCAAACCCCGTCGGTCCGTGTCCCGCTCCCGAGGACACGAGAATTACATAGCTGAAATTACACCCGCGTGTCTTGCCATACGTCAAGAGCGATACGTGATAATGGCCGCCGGGTTGGCCTCTGATGACGGGAAAGTCCGCCGAGAAAGCCTGGGATCCCAGCAGCCTCGCGGCCGTCCCGGCTGGCTGGCCGCGGCGCCGGCCCGCCGGGATCGGCTGTCCGGTGCCAGCCGCCGCCGGCCCGCCTGCAAGACTTCCGGCATGCGTATCACCGTGCTGGCCGGCGGCGTCGGCGCCGCGCGCTTCCTGCGCGGGCTGATGGCCGCCGAGCCCACCGCCGAGATCACCGTCATCGGCAACACCGGCGACGACATCAGCCTGTTCGGGCTGCACGTCAGCCCGGATCTGGACACGGTCATGTACACCCTGGGCGGCGGCATCAGCGAGGAGCAGGGCTGGGGCCGGGCCCAGGACACGTTTAACGTGCTGCCGGAACTCGCCGCGTACGGCGCCGGGCCGGACTGGTTCGGCCTCGGCGACCGCGATATCGCCACCCACATCGCGCGCACGAGGCTGCTGCGTGAGGGCCAGCCGCTCAGCGCCGTGACCAGGCGGCTGTGCGAGCGGTGGCAGCCGGGCCTGACCCTGCTGCCGATGACCGACGACCGGGTCGAGACTCACGTCGTGCTCGGCGGCGAGGATGGCCGCACCGTGCATTTCCAGGAATGGTGGGTGCGGCTGCACGCGGCCGTTCCGGCCGCCCGGATCGTCGCGGCCGGCGCCGCCGGGGCGGCGCCGGCGCCGGGCGTGCTGGCGGCCATCGAGGCCGCTGACTTCGTGCTGCTGCCGCCGTCGAACCCGGTGGTCAGCATCGGCATCATCCTGGCCGTGCCCGGCATCGCCGCCGCGGCCCGCGGCAAGACCGTGGTCGGGGTCTCGCCGATCATCGGCGGCGCGCCGGTGCGCGGCATGGCCGACGCGTGCCTGGCCGCGATCGGCGTGCAGGCCAGCGCGGCGGCGGTGGCCGCGCACTACGGCGCCGGGCTGCTGGACGGCTGGCTGGTCGACGAGCAGGACAAGGCCGCCGCGGACGACCCCGGGCTGGCCGGGATCGCGGTCCGGGCGCTGCCGCTGTACATGACCGACCTGGCCGCGTCGGCGGAGATAGCCCGGGCCGCGGTCGCGCTGGCCGGACAGCTCAGCCGGTGACCGGGCCGGGTATGCCGGTGCCCAGCGAGGCCGGCCAGGGCGGGACTCCGGCGGGCAGCGGCGGCCCGGCCGGCGCCGGGACCAGCCCGGGTGACGCCGGCGCAGCCAGCACCAGTGCCAGCCAGGCCAGCGCCACCGGGGCCGGCCCGGGCATGACCGTCACCGGCGTGACCGGGCTGCCGGAGATCACCGCGGGCGACGACCTCGGCGCGCTGATCGCCGGCGCGCTGCCCGGGCTGCGCGACGGCGACATCGTGGTCATCACCTCGAAGGTGGTCAGCAAGGCCGAGGGCCGGGTCATCCGCGCGGACCGGGAGCGGGCGGTCGAGGCCGAGACCACCCGGGTGGTTGCCCGCCGCGGCCCGACCACGATCGCGGAGACCAGGCACGGCCTGGTGCTGGCGGCGGCCGGAGTGGACGCCTCCAACACCGCCACCGGGACCGTGGTGCTGCTGCCCGAGGATCCGGACGGCTCGGCCCGCCAGCTGCGGAAGGCGCTGCGCGCGCGGCGCGGCGCCAGGGTCGGCGTGATCATCACCGATACGATGGGGCGGCCCTGGCGGACCGGGCAGACCGACACCGCGATCGGGGTGGCCGGGCTGGCGCCGCTGCGCGATCACCGCGGCCAGGCCGACACCTTCGGCAACGCCCTTGAGGTCACCGTAGCGGCCGTCGCCGACGAGATCGCAGCGGCGGCGGACCTGGTCAAGGGCAAGACCCGGCAGGTGCCGGTGGCCGTCGTCTCCGGCCTGGCCGGGCTGGTCACCGACGCCGACGGGCCGGGCGCCGCGGCGCTGATCCGGCCGGCCGCCGAGGACATGTTCCGGCTGGGCGCCGCCGACGTGCTGACCGCCCGCCGGACCGTGCGGGAGTTCACCGCCGAGCCGGTCAGCCCGGAGCCCGTCCGGCGGGCGGTCGCGGCCGCGCTGACCGCGCCCGCGCCGCACCACAGCGTGCCGTGGCGGTTCGCCATCGTCGAGTCAGCCGCGGCGCGGACCGCGCTGCTCGACGACATGCTGGCCGCATGGACCGACGATCTGCGCCGCGACGGGTTCACCCCGGAGCAGATCGCGCGCCGGGTACGCCGCGGCGAGCCGCTCCGCCGGGCACCGCTGATCATTGTGCCGTGCCTGGTCACCGACGCCGCGCATGCCTACCCGGACGACCGCCGGGCGGCGGCCGAGCAGGCCATGTTCACCGTGGCCATGGGCGCGGCCGTGCAGAACCTGCTGGTCGCGCTGGCGGTCGAGGGGCTGGGCTCGTGCTGGGTCTCCAGCACGCTGTTCTGCCAGGACCGGGCGGCCGCGTCACTCGGCCTGCCGGCCGGCTGGCGCCCGATAGGAGCCGTCGGCGTCGGCCATCCCGCGGCCGCGCCGCCGTCCCGGCCGCCCCGGGATCCGGCCCAGTACCTGCTGACCCGGTAAGCAAGATCAAATCAGCGGTTCAGCCATGTCCGGGCCAGCGCCGGACATATCCGGACCGCTGCTGGCCGGCTAGAGGGACAGCCGCCGGGAGAGGTCGGAGACGAACACGCCGCCGGGGTCGATCCGTCCCCTCAGCTCGCGGAACTCGCCTAGCCGCGGGTACATCGCGGCCAGCGTGCCGGGCGGCACGCGGGCGTCCTTGGCCAGGTAGACCCGGCCGCCGGCGGCGAGCACCAGCTGGTCGAGGCCGTCCAGCAGGGCGGCCAGCCCGGGCGTGCGGGCCGGGAAGTCGAGCGCCAGGGTCCAGCCGGGCACCGGGAACGACAGCAGGCCGGGATCGCCGGGACCGAAGCGCTTGAGCACGGTCACGAACGACGGCGCGCGGGCCCGGCTGATCCGCTCGAACGACTTGCGGACTGCGTCCTCCTGGCCGACCGGCACCACGTACTGGTACTGCAGGAAGCCGGCCGGGCCGTAGACCCGGTTCCAGTTCCTGATGCCGTCCAGCGGGTGGAAGAAGGCCCCGATCGTCTGCAGCTCGCCGGTCCGGCGGCGTGCCGCCTTGCGGTACCAGGCCTCGTTCATCAGCGCGACCGTGGCCCGGCTGATCAGCCCGTTCGGGAACATCGGCGGAGCGCTGGCCAGGCTGGCCGGGCTGAACCGCAGAGGGTCACCGCGCTCGCCCGGCGGCAGGTCGCTGACCGCGGCGAAGTCGCCGCTGGTGACCACCGAGCGGCCCATCGCGCCGCCGCGGGCCAGGCAGTCAGCCCAGGCGACGGTGTAGCCGTGCGAGCGGTCGGCCGCGGCCAGGCAGGCCATGGTCTCGTCGATGTCGGCGGTGCGCACGGTGTCCACCCGGACGCGCGACGTCTGCACCGGCGTCAGCGCGATGGTGGCGCGCAGGATGATGCCGGTCAGCCCCATCCCGCCCGCGGTACCCCAGAACAGCTCCGGGCTGTCCGCCGGGGTGATGACGCGGACCTCGCCGTCGGCCATCAGCAGGTCGAAAGACCGGACGTGCCGGGCGAAGCTGCCGGCCCGGTGATGGTTCTTGCCGTGCACGTCGGCGGCGATCGCGCCGCCGACCGTCACCTGCCGGGTGCCCGGGGAGACCGGCACGAACCAGCCGAGCGGCAGCGCGGTGGTCATCAGCTGGCCAAGGCTCACCCCGGCCTCACAGGTCACCAGCCCGGTCGCCGGATCCAGCCGGGTGATCTGGCGCAGCCTGGTGGTCCGGACGACCAGCCCGCCGCCGTTCTGCGCCGCGTTGTTGTAGCTGCGGCCCAGCCCGCGGGCGATCACGCCGCGCCGCGGCGCGGAGCTGACCAGGGTGGGCACCTCCGCCAGGCCGGCCGGCTCGGTGATGTCTGCCACGGTCGGCGCGGTCCGGCCCCAGCCGGTCAGCGCGGCCCGCTGATGCCGTCCGGCGGGCGAGGCCGGCCTGACCCGGCGCGGCTGCAGCTGGCTGCCCCGCATCGCGTCCACCTCAGGCCTCTACCAGTGGCAGCGGCGCCCGGGGGCCGCGCACGGCGGCGCAGACGCCGTCGCTGGCGGCGGCCGCAGCGGTCCGCTCCGCGGACGGCTGACCGTAGGTCGTCGTGCGCGGCCGCAGCCGCCGCCCGGTCGGCTCGACCAGCCCGGTGAGCTGGCTGATCGTCTTATAGGAGCCGTTCGCCGAGCCGGCCATCCGGCTGATGGTCTCCTCCATCAGCGTGCCGCCCAGGTCGTTGACGCCGCCGGCCAGCACGTCCCGGCAGGCCTGCTCGCCCAGCTTGACCCAGGAGCACTGGATGTTGCCGATCGCGCCGTGCAGCAGCAGCCTGGACACCGCGTGCACGGCCAGGTTCTCCCGCCGGGTCGGCCCCGGCCTGGCCAGCCCGGCCAGATAGATCGGCGAGCTGGCGTGCACGAACGGCAGCAGCACGAACTCGGTGAAGCCGCCGGTCCGCTCCTGGATGCCGCGGATCACCCGCAGGTGCCCGACCCAGTGCGCCGGCGTGTCCACGTGCCCGTACATCATCGTCGACGACGTCGGGATGCCGAGCTCGTGCGCGGTCGTGATGACCTCGATCCAGGCGGCGGCCGGCAGCTTGCCCTTGGTGAGCACCCAGCGGACGTCGTCGTCCAGGATCTCGGCGGCGGTTCCCGGCAGCGAGCCCAGGCCGGCCTCGCGCGCCCGGATCAGCCACTCGCGCACTGGCAGCCCGGTCCGCGACGAGCCGTTCATCACCTCCATCGGCGAGAACGCGTGCACGTGCATATCCGGGCAGCGCCGCTTCACCTCGGCGGCCAGGTCGAAATAGGCGGTGCCGGGCAGATCCGGGTGGATGCCGCCTTGCATGCACACCTCGGTGGCGCCCGCTTCCCATGCCTCCGCGGCCCGGTCGCCGACCTGCTGCAGGGACAGCGTGTAAGCGTCCGCGTCGGTGCGGCGCTGCGCGAACGCGCAGAACCGGCAGCCGGCATAGCACACGTTGGTGAAGTTGATGTTCCTGGTGACCACGTAGGTGATGTCATCGCCGGCCGCCTGCCGGCGCAGCGCGTCGGCAACCGCGGTGAGCGCGGTCAGCTCGGGGCCGTCGGCGTCGAGCAGCGCGAGCGCCTCGGCGTCGGTCAGCCCGGCCGGGTCGCGCTCCGCCTTCCTGAGCGCGGCCCGCACGTCGGCGCGCAGCCGCTGCGGCGCGGCCTGGCCAGCCCGCCGGGCGGCCGGCTCGATCCGGGCGCCGATCTCGCCCCAGTCGCCATAGACCTCAGCGAAGTCGTCCCTGCGGTCCTTGGTCCGGCCGGTGGTATCGATCGTGACGTGCAGGTCGGTCCGGCCGGCCGGGTCGCCCCAGCCGCCGTCCGGCTCCTGCCAGGGCAGCCCGGCCGGGATGGCGGCCGCGTCGGCCAGCCCGGTGGCCGGGTCGGCCAGCGCGGCGACGTGCGCCGCCAGCCGCGGGTCAAGCCAGGGCTCGCGCAGGTAGCCGGGGTAGGCGGTGAGCCGCTCGCGGAGGCTGAACCCGGCGGCCGCGGTTCGGGCGGCGAGATCGTCGATCTGCGGCCAGGGCCGTTCCGGGTTGACGTGATCAGGGGTCAGCGGCGACACGCCGCCCCAGTCGTCGATCCCGGCGCCGAGGATCAGCCGGTGCTCCTCGCCGATCAGGTTCGGCGGCGCCTGGATGCGCATTGCCGGGCCGAGCACGAGCCGGGCGACGGCGATCGTCGCCGCCAGGTCGTCAAGCCCGGCGTCCGGCGCGGCTCGCATCTTGGTGTCCGGCTTGGCGCGGAAGTTCTGCACGATCACTTCCTGGATGCCGCCGTACTCGCGGGCGACCTGCCGGATGGCGAAGATCGAGTCGGCCCGCTCGGCCAGGTCCTCGCCGATCCCGATCAGGATCCCGGTGGTGAACGGCACCGCGCTGCGGCCGGCGTCCTGCAGCACCCGCAGCCGGACCGCCGGATCCTTGTCCGGGCTGCCGAAGTGCGGGCCGCCCGGCTCGGCGAACAGCCTGGCGGCGGTGGTTTCCAGCATCATCCCCATGGAGGGCGCGACCGGCTTGAGCCGCTGGAAGTCCGGCCAGGACAGCACGCCGGGGTTCAGGTGCGGCAGCAGTCCGGTTTCCTCCAGCACCCGGATGGCCATCGCCCGGACGTAGGACAGCGTGTCGTCGTAGCCGTGCGCATCCAGCCAGTCGCGGGCCTGCCGCCACCGGTCCTCCGGCCGGTCGCCGAGGGTGAACAGCGCTTCCTTGCAGCCCAGCGCGGCGCCCTGGGCGGCGATCTCGATGACCTCGTCCGGGGACAGGTACGGGTTGTCCAGGCGTCCCGGCACAGTGGCGAAGGTGCAGTAACCGCAGCGGTCCCGGCACAGCCTGGTCAGCGGGATGAAGACCTTCTTCGAGTACGTGATGACACCCGGCCGGCCGGCCGCGGCGAGTCCGGCGTCCCTGGTCCGGGCGGCATAGCCGAGCAGCCTGGCCAGGTGCTCACCACGGGCGTGCAGCAGCGTGACCGCCTCGGCCCGGTCCAGCGGCTTGCCGTCCCTGGCCCTGGCCAGGGCGCGGCGCAGCGCGCTGTCCGACGGCGGCGGCGGCTGGTGCGCCCGCAGCGGGCCGGGCAGCGGGTCCGGCTCCCCGGGCACTGGCGGCAGCTCATGCGGCCGGGACAGCGGCCCGGACGGGTGCGCGCCGGGGATCCGCGCGTCATCGCTCATAGCCCAACCCTAGGCGGCCGGCGGCCGGCGGCCTGGCCCGCCATCCGGGTTTGCGGCGCGGCGCGCCCGCCGCCACGATGTCCGGATGGCGAGCATCCGCCGCCATGAGCGTCACCCGGGCACCGCAGTTGTCACAGCGCGCGGTAGTCGCGAACCGGCATCCGCGGGCCGCGCCTCGGCGGCCGGGCGCCGCTTAGCTCGACGAGCCTGGCGGCCCGGTACCGGTGCCCGCGGTAGGGCGCCAGCAGCTCCAGCATCCCGGCATCGTCCACCACCCGGCCCGCCAGCGCCCAGCCCACCGCGGCCGGCAGGTTGTAGTCGCCGACCGAGACCGCGTCCGCGTCACCGCAGGCGCGCTGCCGGATCTCGGCCGAGGTCCACGGGCCGACTCCGGGCAGGGCCTGCAGCCTGCGGTCCGCGTCGGCGGGGCTCATGGCCAGGATCTCCTCGACCCGGCCGGCCGACCGCGCCGCCGTGGCGATGGTGCGCGCCCGGACTGCCTCGACGCCCGCCCGGTGCCATTCCCAGGACGGGATCCGCAGCCAGGCCCGCGCCGTCGGGAAGACCCGCATCCCGGCCGGGGCCGGCCCGGGGGCCGGGTCGCCGAACCTGAGCAGCAGCAGCCGCCAGGCACGGTGCGCCTCCAGGCTCACCACCTTCTGCTCCAGGACGGCCGGCACGAGTGCCTCCAGCACCCGGCCGGACCGGCCGACCCGGGCGCCGGGATGCCGCCGGGAAAGGTCCCGCAGCAGCGGGTGCACCGGAATGAAGCCGGCCGGGTCATCATCGGCGCCGAGCTCGGACGGCAGCGCATCGAGCAGCCAGCCGGCGCCGGGGCCCCAGGCGGTCGCGCTGATCACGCCGAGCGCGCCGGCGCCGTGGTCAGCTTCCGGGCCCGGCCCGCCCGCGGTGAACGCGCCCGGGCCGGCCCCCGGCGGCGCCGGGCGCGCTGTCACCCGGAGCGTCGCCGGCCCGTCCGGCGTACGCGAGGTGCGCCATACCGCCCCGTCGGCGCCGATCCGGTATGCCGGGTCCCGCGGCCCGCGACGGTGCACGGACAGCACCAGCCGGACGTCGACCGGGAACGGCGGTTGCCAGTCCCGGGCAACCGGCGCGGCGCGGCGGCCGGCCGCCGGAACGGACAGCGCCACCGGTCAGCCCTCCCGCGCCGGCGGCCAGCCGCCCCGGGCCATCCGGTCAGCCGTCCGTGGAGAAGCGGATCGCGGTCGGCCCGAGCTGGATTCCCGGCCAGACCCGCAGTCCGCCACGCAGCTCGTTCCCCTCCGCGACGGATGCCCCGTCGCCGATCACCGCGCCGTCGATGACCGTGCCCTCGCCGACCCGGGCGCCGGAACCGATCACGCTGCCGGTAATCACCGCGCCTGGCCCGATCGCCGCGCTGTCGAACAGCACCGATCCGTCGATGCGCGCACCCGCGCCGACGTGGCTGCCGGGCCCGATCACCGATCCGCCGAGCGCCTCGGCGCCCGGCTCGACCGTAGCGCCGGGCAGCACCAGGGCCGGCCCGCACGGGCCTGGCAGCGCAGGTGACGCCAGCCGGCCGAGCACCAGGTCGCAGGACCCGCGGACGAATGCCTCCGGAGTCCCGACGTCGAGCCAGTACGAGGTATCCGGATAGCCAAGCACGACCTGGCCGGCCGCGATGAGCGCGGGGAAGGTGGCCCGCTCGACCGAGACCACCTGCCCGGCGGGTATCTCGTCGATCACCCGGCGGCGGAAGACGTAGCAGCCGGCGTTGATCCGGTTGGTCACCGGGTGCGGGGTCTTCTCCAGGAACGCGGTAACCCGCCCGTCGGCGTCGGTCGGGACGCAGCCGAACCTGGCCGGGTCGGGGACCTCGACCAGGTGCAGCGTGACCGCGGCGTCCTCCTTGGCGTGCAGCTCGAGCTGCGCGCCAAGGTCATGGCCGGACAGGATGTCGCCGTTCAGCACGACTACCGGGTCATCCGGGCCGCTGCGCAGGCTCCCGGCCGCGTTCCGGATGCCGCCGCCGGTGCCCAGCGGCACTTCCTCCTGGACGCACTCAAGCTGCAGCCCGAACGCCGATCCGTCGCCGAACTGCTCGGCGAACATCTCGGCGCGGTACGCCGTGGCGAGCACCACCCGGGTGATCCCGGCGGCCGCGGCGCGGGCCAGCTGGTGCGCCAGGAACGGCACCCCGGCCGTCGGCAGCAGCGGCTTGGGCGTGCCGATGGTCAGCGGGCGCAGCCGGGTGCCCTGGCCGCCGACCAGCAGGATGGCCTCGGTACCGGCTGGTGCGCCGCGGCCGGCCGCTGATTCCCAGTAGGGCCCTGAATCGCTCGGCATGGGCAGCGAGGCTACTCTCGTCCCTGCGCCGCCGCACGCACGTAGGACGCCATATGCGCCTCGGCCGAGGCGGCCCAGCTGAATTCCAGGGCCCTGGCGTGTCCCGCGTCTCCCAGCGCCTTCCGGCGCGCCGGGTCGTCGAGCAGCGCCCGCAGCGCCGCGCGGATGCCGTCGGCGTCGGGCTCGGTGTAGGCGACGGCGTCACCGCCCACCTCGGGCAGCGACGTCATGTGCGTGGTCAGCACCGGCGCCCCGCACGCCATGGCCTCCAGGGCCGGCAGCCCGAAACCCTCGCTGGTGCTCGGGAACGCCACGACGAGCGCGCCGCCGAGGTAACCGGGCAGGTCGGTGAAGTGCAGGTAACCCGGGCGGACCAGCCTCAGGTGCGGCCGGCACCGCGGCGATCGCATCGTTCACCTCGTCGCTCCAGCCGCTGCCGCCGGCCAGCACCAGGGCGGGCGGCTCGCTGAGGTCGGCCACCGCCGCGGCCCAGCCGGTGATCAGCGCCGGGATGTTCTTGCGCGGCTCCAGGGTGCCCAGGTAGGCGACGTAGGGCTTGCCGTGCAGGCCGAGCCGGGCCGAGACCTGGCGGACCTTGGCCTCCTCGGGCCGGTGGAAGAGCGCGTGGTCCACGCCGTGGTAGGCGACGTCGATCCGGGTCGGGTCGGCGCCGAGGGCGCGCACGAGCTCGTCCCTGGTCGCCTTGGACGGCACGATCAGCCGGGTGGCCCGGCGGGCCGAGGTGCGGATGGCTGACTTGTAGAAAGTCGCCGTCACCGGGTTGTGCGCGTCCGGCTCGGTGAAGAACGTCAGGTCGTGGATGGTCACCACGATCGGCGCCCCCGGCCGGAGCGGCATCGAGTAGTGCGGCGCGTGGATCACGTCGGCGCCGACCTGCTGGGCGACGACGGGCAGGCCGCTCTGCTCCCAGGCCAGCCTGGCCGCCCGGTGCGCGATCGCGGTGGGCGCGGCCACCACCTGGGCATGCGGCACCAGCCGCCCGTACCGTTCCTCGTCCGCGCGCTGGCAGGCCACGGCGAGGTCCGCTCCCGCCGCCTCCAGCGCGCTCACCAGCCCGTCGACGTAGCGCCCGACGGCGCCACGGTCCGCAGGCACGGCGGTCGCGTCAACTAGCACACGAGGCGCCACGACCAGTCTTTCTCCTTCACGATTGAGTCCTGCCCCCGGGCATACCGAAACAGGTAGCCGAGCTCTGCTCAGGATGTCCTGTCAGGACCGAGCGTACGCCCTCGGCGAGGGCGGCGCGGACGCGCGGCGAAGCCTCCCGGAACCGCCGGCGGCCGCCGTCAGCCGGCCGTTCACCCGGTCGGGCTGGCGCTGGGCGACGGCGTGGCCGACGGCGTCTTCGCTGCCGCCGGGCTGGCCGCCGCTTGCCTTGCCTTGTCCAGTTCCTCCTTCACCTTGGCGATGTCCCGGCCGTAGGCGCCGAGGTCGCCGCTCTTCAGCGCTTGCTGCGCCTGGCTGTAGAACTTCTCCGCCTGCTGCAGGTCCTTCCGCACCGCCGCGCTGATCTTCCCGCCGCCGCTGCCGGAAGGCGGCGGGGCCTGGTTGCCCGTGCCCGGCTGGCTCGGCACGCCGGTGAATACCTGGGCCAGCGCGGCCTGCAGGGTATTCGCGTACCCGATATGGCCGTTGTAGTAGACGAGCACTCGCTGCAGGGTGGGGTACGAGCCCGAGCTGGTGCCGGACGACTGGGACACGTAGACCGGCTCGAAGTACACCAGGCCACCGCCGACCGGGAGGGTGATCAGGTTGCCCTGGGTCACCCTGGACCCGCCCTGCCGGAGCAGCGTGAGCGCGGAGGCGACCACCGGATTGGACTCGAAGTCGTTCTGCACCTGCTCGGGTCCCTGGATGGCGGTGTCCTGCGGCAGCTGCAGCAGCCGGATCGTGCCGTAGCCGGGGCCCGGGACGCTGTCCACCGCCATGAACGCGGAAATGTTGGCCCGGCCGCGCGGGGTGAACGAGGTGGTCAGCGAGAACTCTGGCTGCTTGCTCGGCGGCATGGCCATGGTCAGGTAGTACGGCGGCTGGCTCGACGCCTTGGGCTGCAGCCCGCTCGGGTCGACGGGCACGGTCCAGAAGTTCTGCCCGCCGTAGAATTCCTGGGCCTGCTGCACGTGGTACTGGGCGAGGATCTGCCGCTGCGCCTCGAACAGCACCTCGGGATAGCGGAAGTGCGCCATCAGGGCGGCCGGGATGTCCCTGGTCGGCTTGACAATGCCGGGGAACACCTTGTTCCAGGTGCTGAGCACCGGGTCGTTGTTGTTCCACTGGTACAACGTGACCGCGCCGGTGTAGGCGTTCACCGTCGCCTTGACCGAGTTGCGGATGTAGTTGACCTGGCCGGAGGCCGACCCGCCGGGGCTGTAGCTGTTGGTCGTCGCCTGGTGCAGGCTGAGCCGCTGCGAGTACGGGTAGTTATCCGTCGTGGTGTAGCCGTCCACCACCCAGAGCAGCTGGCCGCCGACGATCACCGGGTAGGGGTCGCCGTCCAGGGTCAGGAACGGCGCGACCTTGGCCACCCGGGACAGCGGATCCCGGATGTACATGATCTTCGAGTTACCGTCGATGGCGCCGGACAGCAAGATGTTGAGCTGGCGGTACTTGATCGCGTACAGCAGCCGGTTCAGCGCGGAGCCGATCGGCACCCCGCCGGTGCCCGTGTAGGTCGTGTTCTGCTGCCCGCCGGTGCTCGCGTTCGGGTAGTCGAGTTCCTGCTGGTGCCCGCCGACGATGGCGTAGCTCGTCTCCTGCTGGCCGAAGTAAACCCGGGGGCCGTTCGGACGCTGCAGCTTCAGGTCACCGGTGGGCGGGATGTCGCTCTCGGTGAAGGCCGGATCGCCGTCCGCCTGGGCCGTGCTGGTCGGCGCGGCCACCACGCCGTACCCGTGGGTATAGACGAGGTGCGAGTTGATCCAGTTGGACTGGCCGGCCGGCGGCCCGTTCATGTCCCGGACGCCGATCAGCGTGTCCTGCGGCATCTTGCTGCCAGGCAGCGCGTACCGGTCCACGGACAGCACGCCTGCGAACTTGTAGTAGCTCTTCACCTGCTGGAGCTGCTGGAATGCCTGCGATATCACGGCCGGGTCCATCAGCCGGACGTCCGGCAGCGCGGTCACCTGCTTGGCCAGCGCGGCCGGCGACTCGGTTGAGGTCGCCAGGTACTGGCTGACCTTCACCCCGGATACGCCGTACGCGCGCCGGGTGCTGACGATCTCCTTCGAGAGGTACGGGGTCTCCTTCACCAGCTCGTTCGGCTTCACCACGAACTGCTGGATGATGGCCGGGTACACGCCGCCGATGATCACGGCGGAGAGCACCAGCAGCCCGAAGCCCACCGCGGGCAGCAGCGCGTTCCGCCGGACGGCGCCGGCGAAGAAGAGCGCCGCGCAGATGATCGCGATCACCGCGAGCACCGTCTTGGCCGGCAGGATCGCGTTCACGTCCGTGTAGGAAGCGCCGGTCTGCACGATCCCGCGCTGGGAGAAGTCGATCCCGTACCGGTCGACCCAGTAGGCGGCGGCCTTCAGCAGCACGAAGATGCCGACCAGCACGAACAGGTGGGTCCTGGCGGCCGTGGTTGTCCGGTGGCCCTTCACCTGCGGCCGCAGCGCCCCGTACAGGTAATGCACCAGGACCGAGACGGCCAGCGACAGCAGCACGGCCGTGAACAGGTAGGTGAGCACCATCCGGAGAAACGGATAGACGAACACGAAGAACGAGATGTCGAGGTGGAACTGGGGATCGGCCTGGTGGAACGAGGTGCGGTCGGCGAAGAGCAGCCAGGTGCGCCAGGAACCGGCCGCGGTGAGCCCGGAGATGAGCCCGATCAGCCCGAGCAGCAGGCCGAGCATCAGCTTCCGGTGCGGATCCAGGATCGTCCGGTAGCCTTCCAGACTCTGCTGGTCCGCTGCCACCGGCCGGTAGGCCGGCCTGAGCCGGTACGCCAGCCACGCGTTGAACCCGACCACCGCCGCCATGAACAGCGCGGTGACGAGGAAGAGCAGCCATTTCGTGCCGTAGGTGGTGCTGAAGACCGAGGTATGGCCGACCGACCGGAACCAGAGAAAATCGGTCCACACCCCGGCCACCACGGAGACCACGACGATCAGCGCAATCAGGCCGGCTATTACCGGGATAAGGAATTTCGGCCAGCGGGGAAGGACAACCGGACGACCGCCGGACGGCCTTGGCTGGCCAGGGGACCGGAAGGTCATGCCCTCCCCCTCTCAGATGATCTCAGGGCGGCGCCGGGAAGTTCCGGCCCGGAACACGTACCGTCGGCCTGCGGACTCGCAGGCGTTTCCCAGAAGGCAACTTACCGGCAGGGCACAAGGTTCCCGGTACCCGGCCGACACGCGGCCCCGGTGGCCGGCCGTACCGGGGCTCCGGCGGCCGCCCGGCCCGGGATTCCGTGGCCAGCCGGCCCGGGGGCTCCGGCCCGTCCGCCCATGATCATGGCGCGCTGCGCGGGCGCTGTCAGGCGTTCGCGGCGACCGGGCCGCCGGTCAGCAGGACGGGACGTTCCGGCCCGCCTTCAGCGCCCGGAGATCCCTGACCGCGCCGCTGAGCGTGCTGACCTTGATCAGCCGCATCCCGGCCGGGACGGCACCGGCGGTATCCGGGCAGTTGGCGGCGGGAGTGAGGAAGACGGTGGCCCCGGCGGCCCGGGCTCCGGCCATCTTCTGCTGAATCCCGCCGATCGGATCCACCGTGCCGTTCGCCTCGATCTCGCCGGTACCGGCGATGAACTTGCCGGCGGTCAGGTTCATCGGGGTGAGCTTGTCGACGATGCCGAGCGCGAACATCAGGCCGGCGCTCGGCCCGCCGATGTTCTTGACATTGATCTTCACGGCGAACGGGAACAGGTAGCTCTCCTGGACGTTCACCCCGATAACGGCCTGGCCCTGCACCTTGGTGCTCACCAGCCGGACCCGGTGCTGCTCGCCTTTCCTGACGAAGGTGATCTCCACCGGCAGGCCCGGCCGGCGGGCCTTGATCAGCGCCCCCGCGTCCGCCCGGCAGGTTACCTGCCTGCCGTTGACCGCGGTGATGACATCGCCGGCCCGCAGCACGCCGTGGGCCGGCATGCCCGGCTCGGTGGCCGCGATGGAGTCGATGGTCCTGAACTTGACCCCCAGCTGGCACAGCGCGGCCGCGGCCGCGGTCTGCTGGGAGTTCACCATTTCCTCGGTGTCCTGCTTGGTCACCTGCTGCTGAGACTGGCCGGGCGTGAAGATTTCCTGCTCCGGGACCACCGCCTCGTGCGGGCTCAGCCAGGCGCGCAGGGCGGCGAAGATGTTGAACGCGCTGCCCGGTCCGCCGATGAAGGACACCGTCACCATGTTCAGGTGCCCGCTGGTCGGATAGGTGCGATGCCCGGATATCTCGATCATCGGGTGGTTGCCGGTTTTCCCGAGCGTGTTGAGCGTCGGACCGGGTGTGAGCGCCACGTAGGGCACCGGCGCCACGGCTGCCACCACGAGCGCCACGACCACGCCTGCCGCGGCCACGATCAGCGTCGCGAACCGGCGGGATCCCGCGGGGAGCCTAGGCACTGTTCACCCACTCGCTTCCGCCGTCGCCGAATTCCTGGTGCTTCCAGATCGGCACGGTCGCCTTAAGCTCGTCGATCAGCGCCCGGCAGGCGTCCAGGGCCTCGCCGCGGTGCGCGCAGGACACCGCCACCACCACGGCTATCTCGCCGACGTCCAGTTGCCCGGTGCGGTGCACCGCGGCGAGGGCATGGACGTCGAAGCCGGCCGCGACCTTCTCCGCCACCCGGCGCAGCTCCGCCGCGGCGGACGGATGCGCGCTGTAAGACAGCCGGACGACGCCGCGGCCATGATCATGGTCCCGGACCACGCCGGTGAACAGCGCGATCCCGCCGGCCGCGGGATGCCTGACGGCACCCAGCACCTCGTCGACAGACAGCGGCTCGTCTCTCAGCTCGGCCAGCCTGATCACGGTCACGGTGCAAAGTTACCCGGCGGGCGGGGCCGCCCGGTCACCTGGCGGCCGGCCCGGGTGGCCAGGCCGCCCGGCCAGGCCGGCCGGGTCAGGTCGCCCGCCGGCGCCGCCTGGCCCGGCGCACGATCTCCGCGGTACCGATCACCGCCACGGTGGCGCCGGCGGCCGCGATCGTCGCGTCCTTCTTGGCGAGACGGCGCCCGGCAACGGCGAGCCGGCCGGCCCGCTGCTCAAGCAGGACGCCGAAGGCCGTCGCGTTGTCGAACTGCGGCCGCCAGCCCGCGTCCCGCAGGGTCTTGCACTCGACCACCCACGGATAAACGACGAAATGCAGGTCGGTGACCGGCGCCGGGGTAATGCCGGCCCGGTGCAGCCGCTGCACGGTGCCGAACGTCAGCCCGGCGGGCAGCTCGATCCTGCGCAGCCCGGAGAGCTCTTCAAGCTGTTCGGATTCCAGCCACCCGTCGCAGCCTGCCGCGAACTCGCCGCTGACCAGGCCGGCCGCGGCCAGTTCCAGCGCGGAAACCAGGTCGTCGGTGTGGCAGAACTGCCAGCGGGGCGCGCAGCCCTTGACCGTCAGCAGCCGGGGCGCCTCGAAATGCCTGGTTACCAGCGTGTCCACGCCGTCGCCGACCAGCGCGGCGGGACGTACCACGGTGATGGCCATGCCCAGGTGGGTCCGGGCGGATCGACGGGCAAGCTGCTCGATCTCCAGCATGTCCCCGACTACGCTGCCGTCATGATCGGCACCGAGCGGCGCCGCCTCGTCCAGCGGTACCGGGTTGTCCGGCCGGGCGCCGTATACCATCGCGCTGGTCACCAGGACGACCCGGCCGACCCGGCTGGCCGCCGCGGCGGTCAGCACGGTCTGGGCGCCGCGGACGTTGAAGGCCCGCCGCGCCCGGTAGTCGGAGTCCGGCGCCAGGTCCAGGTCCGTGTGCACGACCACGTCGACACCGGTCAGGCGGCCGGCCAGCGCCGGGTCGCGCACGTCGACGACGCGCCAGGTGCACGCCGGTCACGTCGCCCCGGTGATCGTCGATGGCGACTACCCGGCCGATCCGGGCCGACGCGGCCAGCCGGACCGTGAGCGCATGACCGAGCCCGCGCGCGGCACCGGTGACGGCCACGACGGGCCCGCGGCCGCGCGCCGCCGGGCCGGCCGCCGCGCGGCCAGGGCCGCTGCCGGGCCGTCTGCACGGCTCAGCCGACGGCGAACCTCGCCCTCTCGGTTACTCACCGTGCGGCACTCCCGGATAACGTGGCGGACGTGACACTTCACATCCTGCCTGAGAGGCCGCCACGATGACTGATCCTCCCTTCGGCTTCGGCCCGCCCGGCGGTTTCGGCGGATCCCGGCGACCCGGGCAGCGGGCCACCGGGGCCCGGTGGCCCGCTCGGGCCCGGCGGGCCGCTCGGTGACCCGCAGCAGTTCGCGGACGCCCTGCGGCAGTTCGCCGACCTGATGTCCTGGCAGGGCGGCCCGGTCAACTGGGACCTGGCCAAGAACGTGGCCCGGCAGACGGTTGCCGCCAAGGGCGATCCCGAGCGTGCTGCGATGTCGAGCGGCAGCAAGGTCATCGACGCTATCCGCGTCGCCGATCTCTGGCTGGAAGACGTCACCAGCTTCCCCACCGGGATCCGCGCCGCTGCAGGCCTGGAGCCGCTCGGAGTGGGTGGAGGCGACCCTGCCGGTCTGGTCCAAGCTCTGCGACCCGATCGCGGCCCGGGCGGTCGATGCGATGGGCGGGCTGCTCACCGAGGACCCCGGAGGAGCTTGGCGGCGAGCTGCCGCCGGAGCTGCGGTCCGCGATGTCGTCGATGTCCGGCGGCATGGCCGGGCTCGGCGCGCTGGGCGGCCTCGGCGAGATGATGCGCAGAATCGGCGGGATGATGGTCGGCGGCCAGACCGGCGCGGCCATCGGCGCGCTTGCCCAGGAGGTCGTCAGCTCGACCGACGTCGGACTGCCGATCGGCCCGGAAGGCACTGCGGCGCTGCTGCCGGCCGGGGTAGCCGACTTCGGCGCGGGACTGTCGGTAAGCCAGGACGAGGTCCGGCTGTTCCTGGCGCTGCGCGAGGCCGCGCACCACCGGCTGTTCGCGCACGTGCCGTGGCTGCGCGCCCGGCTGCTCGGCGCCGTCGAGGACTACGCGCGAGGAATCACGGTGGACACGTCCGCGCTGCGCGACGCGATGCCGCAGATCGACCCGGCGAATCCGGAGGCGCTGAACGAGGCACTGGCCGGGGCCGCGCTGTTCCAGCCGGAGGACACCGAGCAGCAGAAGGCCGCGCTGGCCCGGCTGGAGACCGTGCTGGCCCTGGTCGAAGGCTGGGTCGCGACGGTGGTCGACGCGGTGGCCAGCCACCCGGCTGCCGCAGGCCAGTGCGCTCGGCGAGGCGATCAGGCGGCGCCGGGCCACCGGCGGCCCGGCCGAGCGGACCTTCGCCACGCTGGTCGGCCTCGAGCTGCGGCCGCGCAGGCTCCGGGAGGCCGCGGCGATCTGGCGGCGGTCTCACCGATACCCGCGGCGTGCAGGGCCGGGACGCCGTCTGGGCGCATCCTGATCTGCTGCCGACCGCGGAGGATTTCGACGACCCGGAAGGATTCGTGACCGGCCGTCCCGAGCTGGATATCTCCGATCTGGAGGCGGACAGTCCCGGGTCCGGCCCGGGGCCAGACGCAGCGCCAGGCGGCGACGAAGGCGGCCCGCAGCCGGGAGACGGCACGCCCTGAAGCGACTTGCGGCAGCGGAGGACTTGCGCCGGGCGAGGCTTGCCCAAGTGCTAGTGGTCGGAGTGGGTTTCGGGGTAGGTTCCGGCTATGTCAGCTATGTCACCGTTAGGAAACCAGCGTCTCCTGGCTCAGCCCGGCGAGCGGTTCGACACCGAATTATTCGAGCGCCGCATCAGGGAATACGCCGATTCGCGCCCCGGGGAAATCCAGATTCTCGAGGCCGGATGCGGACGGCGGTGGAGCCTTGATCTCACCGGCGTCGGTTTCCACGTTACCGGGATCGACATAAATGCCGATGCCATGCGCATGCGGCTCACCCAAACCGGTGACCTCGATACGGCGATTGTCGGCGACCTGCGCGAGACCAGCCTGCCGGCCAGTTCCTACGACATCGTGTTTTCCTCCTTCGTGCTCGAGCATGTCGCCGGAGCCGAGCAGGTGCTCGACCGGCTGGTCCCGGCGATCCGGCCGGGCGGGCTGCTGCTAGTCCGGATCCCTGACCGCGACTCGATCTACGGTTTCGTCACCAGGCACAGCCCGTACTGGCTGCGGGTCCAGTACAAGCGGCGGATCAAGGGCGTGAAGCTGGCGGGCACCGCGGGCCGCGGGCCATTCCCGCCGGTCTACGACAAGGTGGTGTCGTGGCGCGGGATGACCGCATATTGCCGGGAGCACGGCCTGGAGATCGTCGATGCCTACTCGTCCAATTTCTATCTCCATGCGCTGGGCAGGTTCGCCGGGCTTGCCGACCGCTGCCTGCGGTCGCTAGCACGAGTTTCCGGTGGCCGCCTGGCTGGCGATCACAACAACCTCGCCTTGGTGATCCGCGCGCCCGGCTAGCGCCCGCCGCGCCGGGCGGGACTGTCGGCATGGCCTGTCAGGCTCCGGTATGTGAGGCCAGCGCTCAAACTAGGGCTTATCCCGGTATGGCGGGATCGCGATACCCTGCAGGTCGGCATTGACCCGCGCCGGGCCGTGGCGCTTACCGGGATGAGCGAGGCAGGCTGCGTGATCAGCTTGCTCGACGGCAGCCGGGACCGAGCCCAGGTGATCGCGGCGGCCGGCCAGCGGGGCGTGCCGGCGCAGCTGGCTGAGCGGGTGCTCACCCTGCTCGCGGCGGGCGGCGCTCTGGACGACTTTCCCGCCGGGACCTACCGGGCGCTGCCCCGGCAGTTACGGACTCAGTTGGCCCCTGAGCTAGCCGCGGCGTCCCTCGCGCACGGCGACGGCGATGGCGGGGCACGGGTCCTGGCCCGGCGTCGAGCGGCATATGTCGGCGTCTATGGTGGCGGGCGGCTCGGGCCGGCCATCGCCGATCTGCTGGCCGCGTCCGGAATCGGCGAGCTAGCCGTCCAGGATGGCACCAGCCGGGCGGCCGGCCGGCCGTCTGCCCGGGCGGGCCGGAAACCGGGCCCGGCGCTGACCCCGATGACCCGGCCCGAGCTGGCCGTGCTCACCGGAACCCCGGACCGCGACCTGGTGACCTGGCTGATGCGCGACCGGATCCCGCACCTGGCCGCCTCGGCCGCCGAGGCCATCGGCGTGGTCGGCCCCTTGGTGCTGCCAGCCAGGTCGGCGTGCCTGCGCTGCCTTGATCTGGCCAGAACCGACCGCGATCCGGCCTGGCCGCTGATCCTGGCCCAGCTGGCGGGCCTGCCGTCCGATCCGCCTGCTTGCGACGCCGCCCTGGCCGCGGCGGTAGCTGCCCAGGCGACCGCTCAGGCGCTAACCTTCATCGACCGGCCGGACCGCTGGATCGGGCCGGTGACCAACGGAACGCTTGAGCTCGTTCTCCCGTCGTGGCAGTGGCGGCGGCGCACCTGGCTGCCGCACCCGGACTGCGCATGTGGCAGGCGTGCCCTGGCATAGCAGAGAATGGAGATCATGAACGATCTGCCCCGCACGGCTGTCACCCGCACGGCAAAACTGGCCACGCTGCCGTTCGGCCTGGCAGGCCGTACCGCGCTGGGGATCGGCAAACGGCTGGGCGGGCGCCCGGCCGAGCTGGTAGCCCAGGAAATTCAGCAGCGCACGGCAGAACAGATCTTCAAGGTCCTTGGCGAGCTCAAGGGCGGTGCGATGAAGCTCGGGCAGGCGCTGTCGATATTCGAGGCCGCGCTGCCACCGGAGATTGCCGGCCCGTACCGGGCTACCCTGGCCAGGCTGCAGGAATCAGCGCCGCCGCTGCCCGCGCGGACCGTGCACAAGGTGCTCGCCACCGACATGGGCGAGGACTGGCTGGACAATTTCGCTGAGTTCGACGACAAGCCGGCCGCTGCGGCGTCGATCGGCCAGGTGCACCGGGCCATCTGGCGGGACGGGCGGCCGGTAGCCGTCAAGATCCAGTATCCGGGTGCGGGCAAGGCGCTGATCAGCGATTTCAACCAGCTGAGCCGCGTCGCCCGGCTGTTCAGCGTACTCATGCCTGGCCTGGACACCAAGCCGCTGCTTGATGAGCTGCAGAGCAGGGTGGCAGAGGAACTCGACTACCGGCTGGAAGCCGCCTCCCAGGAGGCGTTCGCCGAAGCGTACGAAGGTGACCCGGACGTGTACGTGCCGCACGTCGTCGCCGCCACTGATCATGTGCTCGTCAGCGAATGGATGGACGGCACCCCGCTGGCCCGGATCATCGCCGGCGGCACGCAGGCCGAGCGGGACCGGGCGGGCGTGCTGCTTGTCCGCTTCCTGTTCTCGGGACCAGCCCGGGTCGGCCTGCTGCACGCGGATCCGCACCCGGGCAACTTCCGGCTGCTCGCGGACGGCCGGCTTGGCGTGCTCGACTTCGGCGCGGTGGACCGGCTGCCCGGCGGGTTCCCGCCATTCTTCGGCAGGCTGCTGCGGCTCATGCACGAAAACGGTGATCTCGAAGAGGTGGAGGACGAACTCCGGTCGCACGGATTCCTCCGTCCGGGCGTCAGCGTGGACCTGGCGGCGCTGCACGCGTTCCTGGCTCCGATGGCCGAGCCGTCCAAGGTCGAGTCATTCCGGTTCAGCCGTGAGTGGCTGCGCAGCGAGGCGGCGAGGGTCTCGGACATGCGCTCATCCAACGTTGCGCGGCGGCTCAACCTGCCGCCTTCCTACGTGCTGATCCACCGGGTGTCGACGGCCGGCATAGGCGTGCTCTGCCAGCTCGAATGCGAGGGACCGTTCCGGGCGGAGGTACTCAAGTGGATGCCGGGCTATACGGACCAGCCTCCGCTGGCTCCGCCTCAGCCCGCCCGCAGCCAGCCGGCCAGGCCAGTACCGCCGGCATCCCCGGCCGAGCCAGGCCGCCCGGCCGAGCCGGCGCACGCAGCCGAGCCAGACCGCCCGGCCGAGCCAGCGCACGCAGCCGAGCCAGACCGCCCGGCCGAGCCAGCCCGTGCAGCTAAATTCGTGGTTCCAGTGAGGCCTGCGGACCGGGCCGAATCGGCCCGTCCGGCCGAGCTGGCGCACCCAGCCGAGCCGGCCCGGCCAATCGAACTGGCGCACCCAGCCGAGCCGGCCCGTCCGATCGAGGTGGCGCACCCGGCCGAGGCGGCGCATCCAGCGAAACGTGTGTTATCAGTGCAGCCCCTGCACAGTGCCGTGCAGAGTGCGGTGGCTCCGGGCCCCGGCTGAGCCGGGGCCCGGAGTGCTAACTCAGCGGTCAGGAGTCCAGCTGCAACGCCAGCTCGGCGCGCAGCCGCATGGCTTCGCAATGCGCGCGAGCCAGATCCCGCCGGGCTCGGTCCGCCCGCCGGGACGCCTTGTTAAGGGCGCGCACCCGCCGGACCTGACTATGGGTCTGGGCCGTTTCCAGCAATCCTCGCTGCCGCTCTAGCGCTACTTCATGCGCGTGATACATCCGGTACACCACCGTTCTCGTTCCTGCCCAGCGACGGACTGGGCACATCTTCGTGCTTGCTCGGTCTGCGGCCGGGCCGCGGCCGGACGCCCGCCGACGGTCGGCCGGACCGCGACCTCATGCTCGCCGGGCCGTCAGGTCAGGCTGCGACCTCTGTTTTCCGCGGGCGACCGCGCGGCCTCTTGCGCGGCACGATCTCGCCGCGCAAGAAAAGCTCGCCGCCCCAGACGCCCCAGGGCTCGCTGCGCTCGACCGCGCCGGACAGGCAGGCGATCCGCGCCGCGCAGCCCCGGCAGAGTGCCTTTGCGCACTCCACGTCCGCCGGTGACTCAGCGAAGAACAGTTCCGGATCGTCCATGCACGGCAGCTCCTGGCCGCTGGCCAGTCCGGACATCGTGACCGGGCTTGCCATTGCCGCGGCCGCTGCCTGGCCTGTCCCGGCCGGCCGCGGAGCAGGTACCGCCCCAGCCGGCCGGGCAGCCGGAACCGGAAGCGGAGTCCCTGGCTGGGTGGCCAGCGGGCCCGTCCTGGTGATCGCAGCCGCTCGCGCGGCCGCTGCCTCGAACCCCGCCGGACCTTCCAACACGGCGGTGGTGCCGGGCGATTGCATCGGTGCCAACCCCTCTCATCTGCTCATCGAAGCGTCTCTCATGCGTCTGACAAAACGGTGGCCTCGCATGACAAAGGCCGCGGACCCTTTTCGGGTCCGCGGCCTTGAGGGGGATCAGGCCGGTCGTTCTAGACCGGATCCCTCGCCGGATGCGGACCCAACGCACCTCCAGTAGCGGCGGCGCTGCGGGTCATGATCGGGTACTGCTGACGGATGGACGGCTGCCCCTGCGGGAGCCCGTGGACGGCTGCCTTACGACCGACTCCGAGCGTGCGGGCGGCGGAGACGGCGCGCGGGCGCGCCAACCACAGGGCACCGCTGGGAAGCTGGGTGACCGCATTCACGCTGCCGCGCGGGAAGGCGCGCCGGACAGGCCGGCAGTCAGCCACGTGCGTAACGGCGGCAGCCGTGACGTCCGGGATCGAGTTGGTCATCCTGGGCACCCCCTTTCGAACAGCGTCAATGGGCCCGCGGACATGGGTGCAGCCTACGTAGCCGCGACCAGCCGGGGCAACTCATTTTCCGGGGCTTTTTTCTGCAGACTTCCGGCTGGCTTCCGGCCGGTCATCGCTGGCCCGGCGGGACAGCGTGCGCCGCGCTCCGGATCAGCCCCTCCTGGACCACGGATACCACGAGTTCGCCGTCAGCAGTGAAAACCTCACCGCGGGCGAGCCCCCGCGCGCCTGCCGTCACTGGCGAGTCCTGCGAGTACAGCAGCCACCGGTCGGCGCGGAACGGCCGGTGGAACCAGATCGCGTGGTCCAGGCTGGCGCCGGTAGTCCGCCCGTCCGCCCAGGACAGCCCGTGCGCGAGCAGTACCGAGTCGAGCAGGGTCATGTCGGACGCGTAGGTCATCATGCAGACGTGCAGTAGCTCGTCATCTGGCAGCTCCCCGTTGGCCCGCAGCCAGACCAGGTTGCTGGTGGCGCGCAGCGAGGCATCGTGCTCGGCCTCGAAGGTCAGCGGCCCGATATGGCGGATGTCGATCGGGTTGTCGCGGAAGAAATCATGCGCTCGCGAGCCGAAGAGCTTGCGCATCCGCTCGGCCGTCGGGGTGACCGCCTCCGGCGGCGGGACGTCCGGCATCTCGATCGCGTGCGACTCACCGGGCTCCGGATGATGAAAGGACGCGGACAGCGCGAAGATCGTCTTCCCGTGCTGGACCGCGGATACCCGGCGGGTGGTGAACGACCGGCCATCGCGGACCCGGTCGACCAGGTAGACGATGGGGACTGAGGGATCGCCAGGCCGGATGAAATAGGCATGCAGGGAATGCACCGGCCGGTCGGCCGGGACCGTGCGGCCGGCCGCGACCAGGGCCTGCCCGGCAACCTGGCCGCCGAACACCCGCTGCCTGCGCTCGTTCGCCGGGCTGCGGCCGCGGAATATGTTGACCTCGATCTGCTCGAGGTCGAGCAGGGCAACGACGTCGTCCAGGGACTGGCTCATGATCCCGTACCGCCTGTCTCGGCTGGTTCTGCTGGTGCCGCTGGTGCCGCTTGGCCCGCTGGCCCCGGGCGGGTCGCGCACAACGCGAGTACCGCGGCACCGTATCGGTCCAGCTTCACCGCGCCGACGCCGGGGACGCCGGCCAGCTCGGCGATGCTGCCCGGCCGCCGGTCGGCGATGACCGCCAGCGTCGCGTCGGAGAAGATGACGTAAGCGGGCACGCCCTGCTCCTTCGCCGCCTCGCGCCGCCATTCCCGCAGCCGCAGGAACAGCGGGCTGCCGGGCTGGCCGGGCGCGTCGCCCGGCGCCGCCCTGCCCGGCCGGCCCGGGGCGGCCCGGGCCGCCGGGCGCACCCCGTCAAGGAACCTGGACGGCCGCCTGGTCCCGCGGCCGCCGGGCGACCTGGCCAGCGCCCAGGACAGGTGCACCCGCAGCCGGGCACGGGTCACGCCGACATAAAACAGCCGCCGTTCCTCCTCGACGGCCTCATCGGTCTTCGCGTAGATGATCGGCAGCGTCCCGTCCGTCAGCCCGGGCAGGAACACCGCATCCCACTCCAGGCCCTTGGCCGCGTGCAGCGAGCTGAGGGTCACCCCGTCGAGCGCCGGCGCCTGCCCGATCGCGCTGCGACGGGCGAGCTCGGCGGCCAGGTCGGCGAGCGACGCCTGCGGCTGGCCGGCGAAGAAGTCCACGGCCAGCTGCGCCAGTGCCGCGAGCGATTCCCAGCGTTCCCGTGCCTTGCCGCGACCGGCCGGCCCTTCCCTGGTCAGGCCCGCCCCGGACAAGATCGGGCGGACCTGGCCGAGCGGATCCTCCAGGGCCGAGGATGACCGGGCCGCGGACCGCAGCAGCCCGACCGCCTGCCGGACCTCGGCCCGGTCGAAGAAGCGCTCCGCGCCGCGCACGCCGAAGGGAACGCCTGCGTCGCCGAGCGCCTGCTCGTAAGCGGGCGTCTGCGCGTTCGTGCGCAGCAGCACGGCGATCTCCCTGGCCGGCAGGCCAGCCTCGATGAGCGCAGCGGCACGCCGGGCCACCGATCGTGCCTCGGCCGGCTCATCGTCGAACTCGTCGAACTGCGGCTCCGGCCCCGCGGCGCGCTGCGCGATCAGTGCCGCACCGGGCCTTGGCCTGGTCAGGCGGGCCACTAGGCCGCCCCCCTGGCTGCGGCCGGCCGCCCCGCTGACCCGGTTGGCCAGTGCCACCACCTGGGGCGTGGAACGGTAGTTCCGTACCAGCCTGATGACCATGGCAGCCGGGAACTCGGCGGCGAACCCGGTCAGGAACGCCGACGTCGCCCCGGTAAAGGAGTAGATCGTCTGGCGGGGGTCACCGACCACGCACACGTCGTCGGAGCCACCGAGCCAGACGTCGAGCAGCAGCTTCTGCAGCGGGTTGACGTCCTGGTACTCGTCCACCACGAAATACGAGTACCGGCTCCTGACCTGGCTGGCCGCGGCCGGGTTGTCGGCCAGTATCGCCGCGGTCAGCTCGAGGACCGACTCGAAGTCCACCAGGTGACGTTCCCGGCGCAGTCCCTCATAACTCGCATAAAGCCTGGCCAGTGAGACTGGGCTGAACGGCCCCGTTCTACCTGATTTTGAACTTGCCTGCGGGTAGTCATCGGGGCGCACCTGGCTGACTTTCGCCCACTCGATCTCCGCGGCGGCGTCGCGCAGCTCGGGCAGCCCCGCGGTCAGCCGCTGGCCGCGGGCGGCCTCGGCGACGAGCCCGATCTTGGAATCGAGCACCCGGGGCGGCTGGCCGCCGACCGTCGACGGCCAGAAATGATTGAGCTGGCGGAGTGCCGCGGCGTGGAAGGTCAGCGCCTGCACGCGCTCCATCCCGGTGCCGGGCACCGCGGTACTGCCGAGCTGCCGCAGCCGGCCGCGCAGCTCGCCGGCCGCGCGGGTAGTGAAGGTCACCGCTAGCACCCGGCCGGGATCGACCACGCCGGTCGCGACCGCGTAGCCGATGCGGTGCGCTACCGCGCGGGTCTTGCCGGTACCGGCGCCGGCCAGCACGCAGACCGGTCCGCGGCTGGCGAGCGCGACCGCGCGCTGCTCCGGGTCGAGCGACGCGAGCACGGCTTCCGGCCCGGCAGGCCCGGCGAGCGCCGCGCCATCCGGGGGCTCCACAGCGCACCTCCTTTGTCCCGGCCATCCTTGCGCATCGCACCGACTCTCGCGGGAATCCGGCGGCGGGATAGGGCGTTACTGCACTCGGCAACGTAGATGCTGGGCGCTGTTGAGCAGCGATGGGAGCTGACGTCAGATGGGACAGGCGCTGACCATGTACACCACGCCGTGGTGCGCGTTCTGCAGGCGGCTGAAAAGCCAGCTGGCCCAGGACGGCATCGAGGTCACCGAGGTGGACATCGAGCGCGAGCCGGCCGCCGCTGACTACGTGATGCTCGTCAACGGCGGTTACCAGACCGTTCCCACGATCGTTTTCCCGGACGGGAGCGCGCTGACGAATCCGTCAGCCGCGCAGGTCAAGGAACGGCTGACCGAGCTGGCCGTGACCTGATGACGGCCGAGCGGGACCAGCTGACCGGGGTCGCTGCTGGCGCTGCCGACGCGACCAGCGAGGGGGCGGTCCTGCGCCGGACCGCGGCCGGCTGGAGCGTGGGCGACGAGGATCTCCCGGATCTGACGTGCGCCATGGTCCTCGCCGACCTGATCGCCGCTGAGCTGCCCGACACCGACACCGACACCGACACCGAGCGGACCAGCCAGCCGGCCGCGCCCGGTGCGGCTGGTGCGGGTGGTGCGCCTGGTGCGGCTGGCGACGGTGCGGGCAGCGGCGACGCGACGGCCGGCGGCGAACACGCTGCCCGCGGCGGCGAGGCGGCTGGCAGCGAGCACGCTGCCCGCGGCGACGCGACGGCCGGCGGCGAGGCGGCTGGCAGCGAAGGAGCCGCCGCCCGCCCGGCGGCTGCCTCGGCTGCCACGACTGCAGCGACTGCAGCGGCCGTCCGGAGCACGACGGCGGCTGGGTCAGCCGGTGCTGCCGCGGCGCGCGATGCGGCCGCCGCTGACGATGGCGGCCATGAGGAGGCCAGGCGGCTCCGGATCACCGTCAGCCAGCTCGAGCGCGCTCTCGCGGTCCGGATCAAGGTGGAGCAGGCGATCGGGGTGCTGGCCGAGCGGCACCGGGTGCGGCCGCGGCAGGCATTCGAGCAGCTCAGATACGCCGCCCGCGCCCGGGGCCAGCGTGTCATCGACATTGCCGGCGACGTCATCGCCAGCGCGACGAACCCGTTGCTGCCGCTGCCCGAGGAGCTGACCAGGCCGAACCTCGCACAGCGCCAGCGGGCCGGCAACCGCCGCCGCGCCCGCGAGTCCCAGTAACCACCCGCGCCCGGCCTGTTCCTTGATCGCGGAGGATCCGGCATGTCATAGCGTGCCGGATCCTCCGCGATCAAGGAATATGCGGCTGGCCCGGCGGGCAGGCGGGCAGGCGGGTTATCCACCGGGCGGCGAAGTTATCCACCGGGCGGCGAATTTGCGTGGCGGGCTGACGAGGTCCTGGGCCACGCTCCTGAACGTGCTCAAGTTACCTGAAGCGCTGCGGGAAACAGCCGAGTTCCAGGGCGGCGTGATCACTCGCAGGCAGGCCTTCGAAGCCGGCCTGACCAGGACCGCGATCAGCGCCCGGGTCGGCAGTGGCCACTGGCAGCGTGTCCACCCTGGAGTGTTCGCAACTTTCATCGGGCCGCCATGCCGCGCAGCGCCGCTGTGGGCGGCCGTTCTGCGCGCCGGTCCCGGCGCAACGCTGAGCCACCAGACCGCGGCCGAGTTGCACGGCCTGACCCGCACGGCCGCTCGGCTCATCCATGTCACGGTGCCCGCTGAGCGGCGGGTGGAATCCGGGGCCGGCATCATCATCCACCGGTCCGCGCGGATCCTCCAGGCACGTCATCCGTGCCAGGCTCCGCAGCGAACCCGTATCGAGGAGACCGTGCTCGATCTCGCTGAGGCAGCCAGGACCTTCGACGACGCGCTGGGCTGGGCATGCGCTGCCTGCGGCGGGCGGCTGACCACCCCGCAGCGGATTCGTGACGCGATGGCGCGGCGCGCCAGGCTGCGCTTCCGGGAGCCGCTTGAACTGGCGCTCGACGACATCGCAGCCGGGGCACATACCGTCCTGGAGCATCGCTACCTGCGCGACGTCGAACGCCCGCATGGCCTTCCGCGGGCCAGGCGGCAGGTCCGGGTAGTCCGCGGCAGCCGGGTGGAATACCAGGACGCCCTATACCAGGAGTATCTCGTGGTAGTGGAGACCGACGGCCGCCTGGCGCACATGACCGCGGCACGGTGGAGGGATGTCCGCCGGGATAACGCGGCGGACGGGATCATCACGCTCCGGTATAGCTGGTCTGACGTCACCAGCCGACCTTGCTCCGTCGCCGCCGAGGTCGGCGCGGTACTCGCCCGGCGAGGCTGGCCAGGGCCGCTCCGCTCGTGCGGTCCGCGCTGCCGCCGGTCCCAGCCCCGCGAACCCGCCGGGCCGGCCCTGTTCCTTGATCACGGAGGATCCGGCACGTCATAGCGTGCCGGATCCTCCGTGATCAAGCACCGGGTGAGCGCCCCACCGTTCACGCACCTCTACCCGTTACGCAGAGTTACATCTGGTTGACCAGCGGCTACTGTGGGTAACAACGCGTCGTGAATGTGGACGACACGTTCGTCGCCAGTGCTCAGCTCGTAGCCAGATCACAGCCCGGCCTGGCACAGCCCGGCGAGGCGCAATCCGGCCAGGCACAGCCCAGCCAGGCGCAGCCCGGTGAGGCGCAGCCCGGCCAGGCACAATCCGGCGGGGCACAATCCGGCCAGGCGCAGCCCAGCCAGGCGCGGCCCGGCCTGGCACAGCCCGGCGAGGCGGCGGTCGCCAGGCTGCAGCCGGGCCAGGCGCAATCCCGCCCGCTGCAGGCCGGCCGGATCGCGGCCCGCCAGCCGCTGCCCGGCCGCGCGCAGCCCGGGCGCCTGCTGATCATCGGCGGCGCGGAGGACCGGTGCTGCGGCACCGGGCTGCTTGACCGGTTCGTCGAGCTGAGCGGCGGCGCGGACGCCCGGATCGTGCTCGTGACCACGGCCACTGGCAGGCCCGACGAGGTGCACGCCGAGTACGAGCAGGTATTCCGTAAGCTCGGCGTCGACCGCACCAGGGAACTCCGGCTGCGCGGCCGGGCCGACGCCGACGGCCCGGACGCGGTGGCGATGCTGACGGCCGCGACCGGTGTCTTCTTCAGCGGCGGCGATCAGTCGAGGCTCCGCACGCTGGTCGGTTCCAGGACCAACGACGTCCTGCGGGAGCAACTGGCCAGGGGACTCGTCATCGCCGGCACCAGCGCCGGGGCCACCGCGATGGGGCGGACGATGATCCTGGGCGGGCACGGCCCGGAGGTCGCGGCCGCCGCGGTACGCACCGGGCCAGGCCTCGGCCTGGTCCCGAAGCTGCTCATCGACATGCATTTCGGCGAGCGCGGCCGGCTGCCCCGGCTGCTCAGCGCGGTCGCGCTGGATCCCGATCACCTGGGCGTCGGCATCGACGAGAACACCGCGATCCTGGTTACCGCGACCGGTTTCGAGGTGCTCGGCACCGGCGTCGCCACGGTGGCCGACGCGGAGCGCTCGACCGTGGTGCACCCGGCCGGGGACTGCGACCCGATCACGCTTTACGACGTGCGGTTGCACCTGCTGCCGGCCGGCTGCCTGTTCGACATCGAGCGGCGCGCCCCGTCGATCGGGCCCGCGCACGACAGGTACTGAGGGGCCGCCCGCGCAGCCGGCCCCAGGCCCGGGCGCCTGGCCGGCCGGGACCGGCCCCGGGACGCGGCGGTCTGGCGGCGGCCCAGCGCCGGGAACGCCAGCCCCGCGGCCGCGTACCCGGCGGCAGCCTGACAGCAACTGCGATCAACGACCAGCATCAAGGAGCGGACGTGCGGCTGGAAAACCTGCGCCACCTGAACGGCCCGAACGTGTACACGGCCCGGCCGGTCACCGTGGCGCGGCTGGAGCTTGACGAGCTGACCTGCCGGGAGACCACCGGCTATCCGGGGTTCGCCGGCGGCTGACCGGGGCGCTGCCCGGCCTGGCTGATCATCACTGCGCGGCCGGGCAGCCCGGCGGCTTCCTCGCGGCGCTGGCCCGCGGCACCTACTTCGGGCACGTTACCGAGCATGTCGCGCTTGAACTGTCCGGGCTGGCAGGCCGCGAGGTGCACTTCGGCCGGACGCTCTGGGCAGGCGCCGACGGCCGGTATGACGTCGTGCTTGAGTGCCCGGCGGACGAGCCCGCCGACTCTGACGTCCCGGCCGGGCTGCTGGCGACCGCTATCGCCGTGGTCAGTGACCTGCTGGCGGAGCAGCGGCCGCAGTTCGCGGCCGCGGTGGCCAGGATTGCCCGGCAGGCCGAGGCTGAGCGCCTGGGCGTCAGCACCGCCGCGATCGCCGCTGCCGCCCGCCGCCGTGGCATCCCGGTCCGGCGGATCGGCAGCCGCAGCATGCTCCGCCTCGGCTACGGCTGCCACCAGCGGCTGGCGTGCGCGGCGCTGACCGACCTGACCTCCGCCGTCGGGGTGGACATCGCGTCCGACAAGGCACTGACCAAGCGGCTGCTGGCCGAGGCCGGCATCCCGGTGCCCGAGGGCGGGATAGCCCGCAGCCCGGAGCAGGCCGTCGAGCTACTTAATCTGCTCGCCGCGCCGGTAGTGATTAAGCCGGTTAACGGGAACCACGGTGCCGGTGTCACCCCCGGCGTGCTGACACCGGCGCAGGCCGAGGCGGCCTACGCGGTGGCCGGCGCCGGCCATCCAGCTGTGATCGTCGAGGCGTTCGTGCCCGGCACCGATTATCGCGTGCTGGTGATCGACGGCCGGGTGGTCGCCGCGGCGCAGCTGCGGCCGGCCTCGGTGACCGGTGATGGCAGCAGCACGATCCGGCAGCTCGTTGATCACGCCAACCTGGATCCGCGGCGCGGTGATGGCCACGCCAGGGAGCTGACCAGGATCCGGCTGGACGAGGCGGCCGTCGGCCACCTGGCCGACCGCGGGCTGCGGCCCGGCTCGGTGCCGGCCGCGGGCGAGCTGGTCACGCTGCGCAAGAACGGCAACCTGTCCACCGGCGGGACCAGCCGGGACGTGACTGACCAGGTACACGAGGACGTCGCCGAGGTGTGCCGGCGGGCAGCCGCGGCGGCCGGGCTGGACATCTGCGGCATTGACATCAGGCTGGCGGACATCTCGGCGCCGCTGCCCGCCGCCTGCCGGGCCGGCCGCTGGCGGCGCGGTGATCGAGATCAACGCCTGCCCGGGGCTTCGGATGCACCTGTCGCCGGCCGAGGGCGAGCCGCGGGACGTGGCTGGCGCGATCATCGACCGGCTTTACCCGCCGGGGATGCCTGGCCAGGATCCCGGTCGTCGCGGTCACCGGCACCAACGGGAAGACGACCACGGTCCGGATGATCAGCCAGATCCTGCGCCAGGCGGGCCTGCGGGCCGGGATGGCCAGCACGGACGGCGTCTACGCGGCCGGGCGGATGATCTACCAGGCGGACGCGTCCGGCCCCAGGTCCGCCGAGATGGTACTTGACGACCCGGCCGCCGAGGCCGCGGTGCTGGAGACCGCGCGGGGCGGCATCCTGCGCCGCGGCCTCGGTTACGACCGGGCCGACGTGGCGGTGATCACCAACATCACCGCCGATCACCTTGGCGCGG
Organism: uncultured Actinomycetes bacterium; assembly: GCA_963786975.1. Lineage (GTDB taxonomy): Bacteria > Actinomycetota > Actinomycetes > Streptosporangiales > Streptosporangiaceae > Palsa-506. Next base: position 213,856 of record CAWBBE010000006.1, read on the forward strand.
ATGGCGTGGCCGACCTCGATGAACTGATCGAGGTCAAGGCGCTGGTGGCGGAGGAGATCCGGGACGGCGGGACGGTGGTGCTGAACGCCGACGACCTCGCCGTCGCGGCGCTGGCCGGGCGGCCGGCGGTGGCCAGGCACGCGCCGGACATCAGGTACTTCAGCCTGGATCCGGGCAGCCCGGTGCTGCGGGAGCACCGGGCGGCAGGCGGGATCAGCTACCAGCTGCGGGACGGCCAGCTGGTCGAGACCGAGGGCAACCGGGAGCGCGCGCTGGCCGCGGTCGCCGGTATCCCCGGTGCCTTCGGCGGGCTGGCGGCGCATCTGGTGGCGAACGCGCTTGCCGCTGTGGCCGCCTGCCGTGCGCTCGGCGTCAGCGCGAAGGACATCAGGCGCGCCCTGGCGGCCTTCACGCCCGCCGAGGCCAATCCCGGCCGCGGCAACCTGTACCGGGCGTCCGGCAGCCCGGTCATCGTGGACTACGGGCACAACGCCGCCGCGCTGGACGCGACCGGCGCCATGATCAGCAAAGTCTGGGGCGGGCAGCCGGCGGCAGCCGTGACGCTGCCCGGCGACCGCCGCGACGACCTGGTCATCGACACGGCCGCGGCGGTCGCCGCCTGGTTCGGCCGGGTGGTCGTCTACGAGGACGAGGACAACCGTGGCCGGCCGCCGGGCGAGATGACCGAGCTGGTCACCTGCGCGCTGCGCCGGGCCAGGCCGGACATCGACTGCGTGGCTGCGGACGGCCCGGCGGAGGCGCTGCGCCAGGCGATCACGATGGCCGCCGGGAACGCCGTGCTGTTCGTGTACGAGAAGCTCGAGGCGGCGACGGGCGCGCTGGCCGCGGCCGGCGCCGAGCCCGTCCCGGCCGCCGAAATCGATCCGGCTGGGATCGCAGCCGCCGCATCCGTCCCGTCAGCCCCGTAGCCCGGTCCGCCCGGCGCGCCCGGCATTGTTGAATGTGGCGCTCAACCACACCTGGCTGGCCCGATGCCACATCCATCACGTTGCCCGCGGACGAGGCGGGCACGGGCGGGACGGGTTAGCCGATGGCGCCGCGGCCGCTGGTCAGCGAGCGGGCGATGACCGTGCGGAGGATGTCGTTGGTGCCCTCGCCGATGACCATCAGCGGCGCATCGCGGTACAGCCGCTCGACGGTGAACTCGCGGGAGTAGCCATAGCCGCCGTGCACCTGCATGGCGGTCGCTGCGCATTCCATCGCGACCTCGGACGCGTAGACCTTCGCCATCCCGGATTCCAGGTCGGAGCGCTGGCCGGAGTCGGCCCGGGATGCCGCCCAGTACACCAGCAGCCGCGCCGCCTGCACCTTCATCGCCATGTCGGCCAGCTTGAGCTGGACGGCCTGGAAACCGGAGATCTGCTGGCCGAACGCTTCCCGCTCCCCCGCGTACCGCAGCGCCTGGTCGTAAGCCTCCTGGGCGACGCCGACCGCGCGGGCGGCGACGTTGATCCGGCCGGTCTCCAGCGCGGCGAGCACCTGCTGCAGGCCGCGGCCCTCGGCACCGCCGAGCAGCGCCGCGGCGGGCACCCGGACCGCATCGAAGACGAGCTCGCAGGTTTCCGGGCCGTGGTAGCCGAGCTTGGGTAGATCCCGCACTACCTCGAAGCCGGCCGTGGCGGCGTCCACCAGTAGCACGGACATGCCCGGCGTGCACCGGTACCGCGGCCGGGTCGGTCTTCACCAGCACCGGCAGCGGGTCGGCGTGCCGCGCGTTGGTGATCCACGTCTTCCGGCCGGTCAGCGACGTAGCTGTCGCCGTCCTGCCGGGCGGTCGCCTGGATGCCCTGCAGGTCGCTGCCCGCGCCGGGCTCGGTCAGCGCGATGCCGGTCCGGCGCTCGCCGCTGGCCAGCGCGGGCAGGTGAGCCTGCTTCTGCTCCTCGGTGCCGAACCTGGCGATCATCCAGCAGGACAGCGAGTGGCTGCCGATGATGCCGGCCACGCCCATCCAGCCGCGGGAGATCTCCTCGAAGACGACGGCGAGCGACACCATGTCGGCGGCCATCCCGCCGTACTCCTCCGGCACGGTCAGCCCGAACAGGCCGAGCTGGCGCATCGTCGCCACGATCTCGTCCGGGTAGCGGCCGGCCGCCTCCCATTCGCGGGCCACCGGCCGGATCTGCTCGTCCACGAACGCGCGCACGGTGTCACGGAAGAGCCGCTGCTCCGCGGAGAGCTCGAAGTCCATCTGGTCTCCCTACCGTCACCTGGCCGGCTGGCCTTGGCGCCGGCCCGGCCCCGCGGCCGGCCGGGCCGCCCGCGGGCCGGGCGGCCGCATGGTGCCAAGGATGTCACGGCGATACCCGCGCGCTAGGCGCGCGAGCGCCGGCCGCAGTGCGAGCCTTGCCCGCCGGTGCCGCCGCCATGCCGGGAGACGCCCGCCGGCCCGGGGTCGTCCGACCGCGGGCTGGCCCGGCGGAGCGGGGATCGCCGGCCGGGCTGGAATGGGCTGGCCGGGAAGGCGATGATGGCGGCTATGGCATTGGCTACGGCGTTCACCGAGTTGTTCTCGCTGCGGCATCCCATTGCGCTGGCGCCGATGGGCGGGTCAGCCGGCGGCGCGCTGGCGGCTGCGGTCTGTAACGCCGGAGGACTGGGCCTGCTGGGCGGCGGCAACGGGAATCCGCGCTGGCTAGCCCGCGAGCTGCCGCTCGTTGCGGCTGCCACCGACAAGCCGTGGGGCGTCGGCTTCCAGAGCTGGGCGATCGACGCTGGCACGGTCGAGCACGTGCTGGAGCACAACCCGGCGGCGGTGATGCTGTCCTTCGGCGACCCCCGCCCGCTCGCCGGGCCTGTCCGCCAGTCCGGCGCGGCGCTGATCATCCAGGTCACCGACCTGGCGGAGGCCAGGCAAGCGGTGGACCTCGGCGCCGATGTCATCGTGGCGCAGGGCACCGAGGGCGGCGGGCATGGCGCCCGGCGCGGGCGCTCCACGCTGCCGTTCGTGCCGGTCGTGGTGGACCTGGCCGCACCGGTGCCGGTACTGGCCGCCGGCGGGATCGCCGACGGGCGGGGGGTGGCGGCCGCGCTGGCCCTCGGCGCCGCCGGGGCGCTGATCGGAACCCGGTTCCAGGCCACTGCCGAGGCACTTGTCGATCCGTCGATCAGCAAGGCGATCGTCGCGGGTCGCGGGGAGGACACCGAGCGCAGCATGGTGCTGGACATCGCCCGGGGCTCCCGGTGGCCGCCGGAGTACACGGCCCGCACCCTTGGCCACCCTTTCCTTGATCAGTGGCGCGGCCGGGAAGATGAGCTGGCCGCGGACGCCGATGCCAGGCGGGCGTACCGGGACGGGGTGGCGCGAGGCGACCTGCTCCCGCTGCCGGCCTGGGCCAGCGAGGCCGTTGATCTCATCAGCGACCTGCCGTCCGCCTTCGACCTTGTCGGCACCCTGGCCGCGCAGGCCGAGGACGCGCTGGCCCGGGCAGGAAAGCGCTGACGTCCCGGCTAGCACCGGGCGAGCGCAGCGAAGCCCGTGCCGTCCGTGACGGCCGGGCCCGGCCGGCCCGAGCGGACGGCAGCGGGGGGCACGGGGGGTCGTCCCCCCGGCCAGCACCGGGCGAGCGCAGCGAAGCCCGTGCCGTCCGTGACGGCCGGGCCCGGCCGGCCCGAGCGGACGGCAGCGGGGGGCACGGGGGGTCGTCCCCCCGGCCAGCACAGTCAGCCGGAGTGGTGGCGGGCCAGCACGACGCCGTGGTGGGCCGAGGGGCGGGTGAAGCCGACCGCGCCGCGGCCGCCGTAGGGTGCGATCCGGATCGGGAAGCCGGTGGCGAACGCCTCGACCATCTTCCCGCCGCCGATCACTATGCCGACGTGCCCTGGCGATGTCGTGGTGCCGTCGGAACCGGCAAAGAACACCAGGTCACCTGGCTGGACCTGGTTGGCGGGGACTCGCGGCCCCCACGTCCACTGCTGCTCGGACGTGCGCGGGATGGTGATCCCGGCCGCCCGGTAGGCCCCCATCACCAGGCCGGAGCAGTCGAAGGCATCCGGGCCGGTGCCGCCCCACTGGTAGGGCTTGCCGAGTTGCTGCTCGGCGAAGGCGATCGCGGCGCTGGCCGCCCCGCTGGCCGCCTGGCCGACGCCGGGCAGGCAGTCCGGGACCGCGTCGACCGTCACCGGGCTGACCGAGAATCCGCCGTTGGAGTAGGTTCCGGCCCAGGACAGCACCGTCTGCACGTAGGACACCAGGTGGTTGTAGGCGAAGATGGCGTTGGAGACGTTGTCGAGTATCCCGTGCGCGAGCAGGTACCTGGCGGCGCCGGCGATGGCGTCGGCCGGCTCGTAGACGCTGGCCACGCCATCGTGGTTGGCGTCGATCGCCACCCCGTTGACGTGCTCCCCCGCGGGATGCACGGGCGCGCCGCCCCAGGTGTCACCGGAGGCGCCGCCGATCCCGATCTGCATCGGCCCGGCCGCGCCGAACGCATTCGAGCCGCTGTGCACGCCGGGCAGCGTGGTCCTGCCGTCGTCGCTCTCGACCCGGCCGATTCCGGCCAGGATCACCCACGGGATGCCGTATTTGTGCCCGGTTGCCTTGAACAGCGCGAGGTAGTTGGCCGGGATCGAGTTGCGGGCCTGCTGGCTGGGCGGCGGCTGCCCGGCGGTCTTGCCGTGCGCCGCCGAGCATCCGCCGCCGGACGTGAACAGCTGGCTGCTGCTGGCGAAGAACAGCATCGGCGCGGCGATCAGGCCGAGGATCAGCAGCCCGGCCATGCAGACGACGGCGATCACGATGCCGCGGCCGCGGCCATCCGGGCCGGCTGGCCCCATCATGAGTTGCCTGCCGAAGCTAGCTCGATATCGCTCACCTGCCAGTTCCGGCCGGCTCCGGTGACGGTCACCGCGTACTGCACGGTGTTCCGGCTGATCCCGTGCTTGTCGGTGATCTTCTGCCGGATGGAGACGACGAACGTGATGCTGGCGGTGCCGAACGCCCGCAGCGAGCTGATGCTGGCGGAGCCGACCGAGATCTGCTTTGCGCTGACCCGCGGGCCGGCCACGCCGGGGGTCGCGTAGGCGCGGCCCAGCGTCCCGGCGAGCTGGCCGGTGATCACGTTGCGCATCTTCGCCGTGTAGGCAGTGGCGCTCTCGGTGTAGGAGAACGTGTCGTACAGCGCGCCGAACCTGGTGGTGACCGCGGCCGCGGTGGCCAGCTCCGCCGGGGTGAACGGCAACCACTGGTAGATGCGGGCGGTGCCCGCGGCCGGGGGGGCCGGACTCGGCGTGCTGACGGGCAGCGACGGAGACGCGGGCGGCCGGGTGCCGGCGGCAGCCGGGCTGGCCGGCGGCGATGCGGTCCGGGACGGTGCCGGGCGGCCGCTCGCCGCGGACCCGGAGGCGCCCGGCTTGACCAGGAAGATGCCCAGCGCCGCCAGGGCGACCACGATCAGGACGAAGGCCGCTTTGCGCTGGCCCGGCGTCAGTTCCATGGCGCCGGCGTCACTTCCGGCGCCGGATCGGGCGGAGCCAGAACGGGGTCGCGGGCGCCGCCTGCTCGCCGTCTGCCTGACCACTCGCGGCCTGGCCCCCGGCCGCCTGACGGGAGGCCAGCGGGCCGGTTGGCGGACCCGCCGGGGCTGCCGGGCGGCCGGCGGCGGGCGCGGCGGCGCGGCTGGGCGCGGCCGGCCCGGCGGCCGACGGCGTCCTGACCGGCGGGGCAGACCGGCCAGGCGGGGCCGGCCGGGCCGGGGCCGGGGCGGCGCGGCCGCCGCTGGCGGCCGGATCCGGCCCGGCAGGCGCCCGCCGCGGCGCCGGCCCGGATCCGCCGGACGGCCGCCAGCCGGGTGCGGCCGGCCCGCTCCCGGATGACCGCCAGCCCGATGCGGCCGGCCCGCTGACCGCGGGCGGCGCAGCCGGGCTGGCCGGCCGGGCCGGGGGCGGGGCGGCGCGGCCGCCGCTGGCGGCCGGATCCGGCCCGGCAGGCGCCCGCCGCGGCGCCGGCCTGGATCCGCCGGATGGCCGCCAGCCGGGTGCGGCCGGCCCGCTGACCGCGGGCGGCGCGGCCGGGCTGGCCGGCCGGGCCGGACCGGGCGGGCCGGCGTCGGCGCGCGGTGGCCGGCTGGCCCCGGCGCCATTGCCGCCGCGGCCCGGCGACCCGGCGACGCCGGCCGCGCCGGGCCTGGCCGGCGGGACGCGGTAGCCGTTCTCGGCCTCGCCGCCGCCCCTGGCCCAGCCGGACGCGGCCGCGGCGCCGTGGGCGCTGCGCCGTTGGGCGCTGCGCCGTTGCCGCCCCGCGACGGCAGATTCAGCGGCGGGGCGGACTGGCCGGAGCTGCTGCCCGCTGATGCCGCCCAGGATCTGGCCCGCGCCGTCACGCCGGGACGGCCGGCGCCGTTCGCCGCCTCGCCGCCGGCCGCCGCGGCGGTGACCACGGCGCTGTCCGGATCCTGGTAGCCGTCCCCGGCCGGTACGCCGGATCCCGAGCCATCCGGATCCGGCTTTCCGGCCGCGGTGCCGCTGGCCGCTGCGCGGGCGGCCACGCCGGCTCCGGCGCCGGCCGCGCCGACGCTGGCGGCCACCGCCGCGGCCTGTGCGGGATTACGCCGCGCCCAGCGGGCGGCACGATAGGCGGCGAAGCCGGGCACCGCGACCGTCGCCGCGTCGCGGGTGTTGCCGCGCAGCGTCGACCCGGCCTGGCGGAGGTCGAAGTCGGCGCGTTCCCTGGAGCCGATAACCCCGTAGCCGACCGCGGAGAACAGATGCTGGAACGGCCGCCGGTAAATGAAGACGGCGATCGTCACGAGCGCGATCATGAGGATCTTCAGCGCCCACGGCAGCACCGCGTCGCTGGTCCCCATGATCAGGGCATACGAGTACAGCAGCACGCTCAGCACCAGCGCGACCGCCGCCTGTTTGAGCAGGACGCCGACCAGCAGCTCGAACCAGCGCAGCGCCACCACCCGGCCGAAGCCGGGATGCGTCCCGATCAGCAGGAAGAGCGGCCCCACTACCAGCAGCAGCAGGAAGCCGAGCTTGAGCAGGATGAGCGTGACGGCGATCAGCAGTACCAGCACCCCGGCGACGACCGCGGCGAACAGCGCGGCGAACGCGATCTCCAGCCGGGTCGTCCATTGCTTGCCCTGGAAGAGCGGATAGATGCCGGGATGGTTTTGCTGGATGCTGTTCGCGATTCCCTGGTAGGTGGCCTGCTTGGCCTTGATCAGGCTGGCGGTGGGCTTCTCGTTGGCGGCGATGGTCTGGGCCCAGAGCAGCTGACGGGCATAGGTGTTGATGACGGTCTGCTGCTTGCCGGGCGCGCCAAAGCTGGTCGTGCCGAACTCGCCGTCCAGCCATGGCTTGCACACGAGCACCGACCAGAGCTCGCCCGCGTTCTGGTCCACGATGCCGTTGCCGGAGGTGTAATTGAAGCTCGCCTGCGCCTGCGGGTCGGTCTGCTGCAGCGGGACGCAGCCGCCGGAGCCGGGATTGGGCAGCTTGGCGAACGCGACGTTGAGTGACTGGGTGATGCCGTCCGACACCGTCTTGCCGATCCCGGTGAAGTCGGCCGGCCTGCCGATCAGCCAGATCGCCGCGGCGGCGGCGACGATCATCCAGATCGTGCCCTCCAGCGTGCGGGTGCCGCGCTTGCGGATCAGGCCCTGCCAGGCGAGCCAGATGGCGCCGATGATGACCACCACGGCCAGGTACGGGAAGTAGATCGCGTTGCCGAGGCTGGTGATCAGCCGGTCAACGGAGTTCTTCAGCCAGCCGAGGATTCCCTCGCCGGCCGCCGACTGGTAGACGGTGATCGTCACGCGGTCTATCGATTTCGCCACGTCGAACACCATGCCGGCCACGTTGTTGCCGATCAGCGATGTCATGTCGGAACAGTGCAGGTTGGTCGCCGCCCAGAACTGGCCGGATACCCCGTCCTCGTTGTAAAGCGTCCGGTGCACCGGGCCGGGCGTGGCCGGCGGCCGGACCAGCGAGTCGATGCCCGCGTTGGCCGGCTCCGGATCCGGCAGCGAGGGCTGGCAGATGTTGTTCAGGTCCCCGGTCAGGCCGCTGGTGCCCGCGGCGCACAACCCGACCAGGCCGCCGATGTCCCCGATGCCCGGCACCTGGCAGATGCCGCCGGATGTGACCGCCGCCGCGGCGGCCCGGGTGGTGAGGGCGCTGACGTCCGGTGCCCGGGCCGCGAGCAGCACGGCAGCGTGCGGCGCCGGAGACACGTGACGTGCCGGAGACCGGCGGCGCGTCGAAGCAGCGTGGTGCGCCAGCGTCACCTGATGTCCCGCCGTCACCTGGTGCACTGGGGTCACCTGGCGCGCGGGTGCCGCGCTCGCCGCCGCCTGGGCCGCGCCAGGCGCGCCGGCGACCGCGGCGATCGCGGCGATCACCGCAAGCAGCAGCAATAGCCTGCGCGGGATGCGGCGGAGGAGGCTGACCATCGGGGGGCTCCTGGGGGGTCAGGTTAGCTCGGTAGCTGGCTGGCTCTACGGCGGATCGAGCCGGCTTACCCGCCGCCGCGCGCCGGGCCGGGCACCGGCGGCAGCGGCACCTCGTCGGGCCTGGCCCGGGTCGGGTTCGTGTCCAGCCATTTCGTCAGCTCGGGAGAGATGAGGTCGATGCCGATCCGGCCGGCCCGGCCGTCCAGATCCCGGAAGATGCATTCGCCGTTGCCCAGGCCGCGCAGCACTGCCTTGTGCTCGTCAGATGGCTCCACCCCCAGCAGGGCCATCACGCTTGCCACCTCCGCCCGCTCGGAGGACCGGAAGGCGAACACTCCCGAGATGCAGTTGGTCACCTGCTCGTTCAGCAGGTCGCCGGCATTCTGCGAAACCAGGATCAGCGCGGTGTTGCGGGACCGGCCCATCCGCGACACCTCGGGGATCAGCTTGGCGCCCTGCGGCGTCGAGGTGATCGCCCACGCCTCGTCCAGGATGATCGCCTTCGGCAGCCGCCGGTCCATGCCGTTCAGCAGCCGCCGGGCGAATTGCGATACCAGGTAGAGCAGCGCCACCGACAGCCGCTGCTCGTAGGAGTAGTCGTCCCGCTTGACCGCCGCATCCGGCAGCGTGAGGCCGGCCAGCGTGAACACTGTCGTCCAGCCGGCCGCGTCCAGCCCGACGCCGCCAGACGGGGCGAAGCACAGCCGGGCGAGCCGCATCTCCGACATCGAGCGCAGCACCGCGCCGAGGTTCATCGAGGCAGGATCGGCGGACCGCTCCAGATGGTCCACCACCTTTCCCAGGCTGGGCCGCTCTCCCCCGGCGATGGCCCCCACCGCCTGGACCATCGCGCTCTCCCGCTCCTCGCTCATCCTGGGCAGCAGCAGCCGTAGCGTCTCGGTGGCCATCGTCCGCTTCTCGGCCAGGTCGTCGCCGAACGAGAACGGGTCGAGCAGGCCGGGCGCGGCGGTGCCGAGCGGCAGCACCCGGGCCTGGCGGCCGCGCTCGTGCAGCAGCCGGACCAGCGACTCGGCGTCCCCCTTGGGGTCGATCACCGCGACGGTGACGCCGCGCAGCGCGAGTTGCAGGATCAGCAGCAGCGCCAGGGTGGTCTTGCCGCCGCCCGGCTCGCCGGTGATCGCGATGGCCGTCGGGCGGTTCCGCGCCGCGGCGACCAGCGGGTCGAAGTGCACCACCGACCTGGCCCGGCCGAGCGTCTCGCCGATGTACGGGCCGACCCAGCCGGCCTCGCCGTCGGGCCGGTCGCCCAGGCCGACGGTCGCCGTGGGCATGCCGCCGGCGATCGTGTACAGCGGCTGCCGCTGCAGGTAGGAGCTGAGCCTGACCTTGTCGCCCGGCAGCGACTCGCACAGCAGCGAGAACTGGTCCCCGGTGGAGTTGACCACGTCGATGCCCGCGTCCCGGTAGTGCTCGGTCACCGCCTCGGCACGGCGGACGCACAGGCCCCTGGTCGGGGCGGTCACCAGCAGCCGGTGGTGGCCGTAGACGAACGGCAGACGTTCCTTGGTGATGCCGTGCTCAAGCAGCCGGGCAGCCTCGATCTGCTCGGCCAGGGCGATCGGCGCCTCCACGCCGGCCTCCCTGATGTGCGCGTCCATGTCCCTGGCGTGCGCCAGCCGGCGGCCCACGTCCTTGCTCGCCTTGGCCGGCGGGATCAGCTTCATCCGCATGCTGACCTCGACCGGGAACGGCAGCGAGTCGGCGAAATGCAGCCAGGGCTCGCCATCGGGGAAGTACATGACGTCGGGGAACCGGGCGAACGACAAGAACGCCGCGTACGATTCCCCGGCCGGCTGCTCGAGCCGGAGCAGGGTCCGCCCGTTGTGCACCTGGCCTTCCAGCAGCGACTCGATCTCGCCCGCCCCCCACGGCCGCCGCTTCGCGGCGGACGGGGGCGGATCGCCCAGGGTGCCCATCAGCGTGTGCCGGAACAGCCAGGCGATGTCGTCCGAGGTGGCATGCCGGGCGGCCAGGGCGCTGGAGCCGAGCGCCCGGCCGAGCCGCTCGGCCTGGTCGGTCCAGCGGGCAATCTCGGCGGCGCCGACCGCCTCGTCGTCCACCCCCATCGCCTGCTCGCCGCTCTTGTAGAGGTTAATGAACTGGGAGAACATCCCGCCGGACAGCTGCGCGCGCATGCCCCGCTGGCCCAGCCGGACGCCCAGGTAGATTTCCTTGGACCAGAACTCCTTCGCCCACACGTGCCGGTACATCTCGTCCAGGTAGTCCAGCCAGCCCGGGCCGCCGTCGGAGGTGCCGTCCAGCCCGGTCGCCCACTCGGCGGCCGGGTAGGTCCGGTGCGCGATCCGCAGGTGCACCTCGGCGTCGGTCATCCGGATCGCGGCCAGCGCGACCGTGATATTGGTGGCCAGGGTTTCCCGGTCCTGCGGCGTGGTGAACTCATACGACACCGTCGGCAGCCGGTAGTAAGCCCACCCGTGCGTCTCGGTCAGCAGGATCCGGTCATCGAAATACCGGACGGCCAGCCGGCTGCGACCCGCGGTCCGGGTGCTCATCGGCGCGCCAGCCCGCCAGGCGCCGCCCGGCCGGTCACAGCTGGGCTCGCCGGAGCTCGGGAGCGGCGGCCAGGCCGGCCACCAGCACGCCGGCCAGCGCGGTATAGGCCTGCACCGCGGCCGGACCCAGCAGCCTGCTGCCGGGCCGGGCCAGCGGCGCTACCGGGTCACCACCGCGGATCCGTTCTGCTGCTGGCTTTCTCAGCTGATCATCCCAGGGAACCCGGACGATCGCGCGGCACCGGCCGCGGGCCACCGCCTCCGCCTGCTCGACATGACCCATCGTCGGCCGGCTGACGCCGTTGATCACCATGGCCGAGTTCGCGGCCAGCTCGGCGTGGCCGTGCGCCTCCAGCCACTCCAGCGTCATCGCGATCGCGCGCGGCGCATCCTGGCTGGCCGGCGCGATCAGGACAAGCTGGTCAGCGATGGCCAGCACCCGCGGGACCGCCGCGGCGCCGGGATCGGCCAGCGTCAGGCCGTACCGGGCCGAGAGCAGCTCGAAGACCTTGGCGACGTCCCTGGCGGCATCGTCCGGCGGCGCGCCCGCACTGGCGGGCTCGCTGCTGATCACCGCGAGCCGGGACGGCGCGGGATGATGCAGGTGGGGCGGCGCGGTCTGCGCCGCTGCCACCGCCGGCATCGAGCCGGCCCGGTCCGCAAGCGAGCCGCTGCCGGGGTTGAGATCGAGCACGGCTACTGGTTCGGCCCGGAGGGTGGCCAGCACTTCCCCGGTCATCAGCGTGGTCATGGTCTGCCCGGCACCGACGGTGCAGCCGAGCAGCACGATCCGGCGGCACCCGGCCACCGGCAGCCGGGCCCGGGCGCGGTCGCGCTGCTGGAAGTCGGGACGGCCCGGCCGGTGCCCGCCCGGCACCACGACGACACGGTCATGCCAGCCGTCGCCGGGCCCGCGCAGGGCACGCTCGACGACTCGCAGCGGGCGGCCGTCCGGCCGGTCGCCGGTTACCGTCACCGGTGGCGGCGGGCTTGCCGGCGGCCCGGCCGCCGGCGGCGGGCTCATCGCCGGCGGCGGGCTCATCGCCGGCGGCGGGCTCATCGCCGGCGGCGGGCTCATCGTCGGCGGTGGGGCGGGGACGGGCTGGTTAGCTGCTGGGCGCTGGCTCCCGCCGGGCGCCGCGGCGGCTGCCAGGGGCGGCACGGGCGGCAGGGCCGGAGGCGGCGGGAAGGTCTCGGATGGCGAGGCGGCCCGGGGAGGCTTGTCCGGGGCTGACCGCGACACGGCGGCGGGCGGCGGGCCGGCCACCGGCGGCAGGCCGGTCTCGGATGCCGGGGCGGAGGCCGGCCACGGGGAGGTCACGGCGGCGGGCGGCGGGCCGGCCACCGGCGGCAGGCCGGTCTCGGATGCCGGGGCGGAGGCCGGCCAGGGGGAAGTCACAGCAGGCGAGGCTGCCGCAGCGAGCCTGCCCGCGGCCGGAGGCGCGCCGGCCGGCCTGGCCGCGGCCGGACTGGCTTCGGCCGGCCGCGGCGCGGGCGCGCTGGCCGCGGGCGCGCTGGCCGCGGGCGCGCTGGCCGCGGGCGGCGGGCTCAGCGAGGGCCTTGGCACCGCCGCCGAGGTCAGCGAGGGGCGCACGGCGGCCGGCCGGGAAGGGGGCGGGGAACCGGTCCCGGCGGGCCGGGGCACCGCAGCAGCGCGCGTGGCCTGCGGCTGGCCAGCGCCGGCCGCCGCTGCGGCTCCGGCTCCGGCTCCGGCTGCGGGGACCTGCGCATGCCCGGCGGCCGGCGGCCGCGCCGCGGGCTGGGCATGCGCCCCGGCCGGCACCGGCCCGGCTGGCTGGACGTAAGCCGCGGCCTGCACGTGCGCTGCGGCCGGCGGCCGGGCCGCGGCCTGGTCCGGGGTCCTGGCGGCGGACGGCGGGCGCTCGTCCGGCACCGGAACGGGACGGGCATGCGCGCCTCCTGGGCGCAGGGCCGGATTCTGCGGCAGGCCGGAACGCGGCCGCGGCCGGGCGGGAGGCACCAACCGTCGGCCAGCCGCCCGCAGCGGCCGGACGGCCGGCCCCCGCAGCGGCCGGACGGCCGGCCCCCGCGGCGGGACGAGCCGGGCCGGCCACAGGGCGGGCTGGGCCGATGGCGGGACGGGACGGGCCGATAGCGGGACGGGACGGGCTAGCCGCGGCCGGCCGCAGCGCCGGCGACTCTGGCCAGGCCGGGACGGCCGGCGCGGCGGGCGCGGCCTGCTGATCTGGCTCCGCGGCCAGCCGCGCGGTCGCGGCAACGACTCGCTTCGGCGCGGCCAGCACCCGGCGGCTGGCCGGCCTGATCCCGCGGTGCGCGGTTAGCTCGGCCGGCTCGACCTCGGCCTGGCGCCACACCCGGGCGACGACCACGACCTCGTCCTTCTCGGCCAGCGGCGCCAGCCGGCACCAGGTGCGCGGCTCGCCCAGGTAACGGACCTGGGACACGATCAGCTCGGGCAGCCGCTTGTTCTCCAGGACGGGCCGCGTGGCCAGCCAGGTCAGCACCCCCGGAGGCAGCACGTAGAGCCAGAAAGACGTGTGGCTGAGCGGAAGGCCGAGGACCGTGAGGATAATCACATACGGAATGGTGATAGCGGTGAACACTGCGATCTGGCCTACCGGCAGCGGCATCGGCAGCCGGAAGTCGTACAGCTTGTAGAGCCGTTTCTCGATCCGCCAGATATTGGTATAGGTGGGCAGATCGACCAGCTACACCCCTTCCGCCTGAGCGGATATCAGTGGACACCTAGCGCGTTGGCGATGCCGGTGGCAAGCGTTTGCACGATGCTCGGGGTGTAGAAGATGACCGCGATCGCTACCGCGAGGACGACGAACTGCACGAACCGGATTATCTCACGAGTGAACAGGAAGAAAATAGCTACGATACCGACAATCCCAAGGAACAGCGGCCCGAACAGGCCCTGCAAATAGCTCACAAGGCCGGAGGTGCTCAGCGCCGCGGGGGATGCCGAGATGAGCAGGTGCGACGACATCTATCTACTCCGGGGTGATGGGGGTGCATCTAGTGGGGGAATGCATGCTGCCGGAAAGGTTCTGATCATGGCGGCGCCAGGGGCTGCGGGGACGTGCCGATCGCGGCGACATACCAGCTGCCGCCCTGCTTGACGACGGTCATCCGGTAGGTCATCTCCAGCCCGGCCGGCCCGGTGGTCACCGGCGACCTGGCCTGCGCCGAGGCGGACTGCCCGGCCAGCCGCCAGATCACGGCGACCGTGATGTTCCTGGTCGATCCGCCGGGCGGCACCTGGATACCGGTGATGGCACCGTAACTGACCGTGCCGCCCAGGCCGGTGACCTTGGCGCCGTTGGCGAGGAACCTGCCGAGCGTGACCGGGTCACCGCTGGCGTAGGCGCTAAAGAAAGCCGGCAGCTGGCTGCTGAGCGCGGCCTCCGTGGCCGGATCCGAGGCCGGGCTCTGCACCTGCGGCGGCGTGGCCCGCGGCGGCGGGGGCAGCAGCGACGGCTCCGCCGAGATCGCCAGGCCGCCGTCGGCCGCGTACACCGGCACGCCGAGCTCCATCAGGCTGCCGCTGGCCCGCACCAGCAAGGTGATCACGGCGTGCTGGGAGTCCTGCACGGAAATGCCGGACACCTGCTCGGATTGCAGCACCACGGTGCCCTGCCCGTTCCAGCCGAGCTGGGAGTCCGAGCCGGGCGGCAGGAAGACGGAAAGCTGCTTGGCCCGCTCGGATGACGTGGCCGGGCTGAAATTGAGGTACACAACGGCAAACTGCTGCGCGTACGCCTCGGCCTGCTGCACCGGGAAGCCGTGCGCGGAGTCCGCCGCTGACGTGCCCGCTGGTGCCGCGGCCTGCTTGGGCGGCAGCACGATCGCGGTCACGCCGCGGTAGCCGATCACCAGCAGGACCGCCCACGCCACCGCGCGGGCCACCCAGACAAACCAGCGGCCGCCGCCACCGCGCCAGTGCCGGGCCGCGCGCTCAGCCGGCTGTCCGGCCGATCCGGGCGCTGCCTCGACTGTCGCATCGCAGCCATCTGGCTGCGTACCGCGATCGAGGGTTGCCCTGCGAACCATCACACCTCCGGCCGATCCTGCGTCTGAGCAGCAAGGAGTTGCGGCGAACCCTTGCCGGTCCCGTGCACCATTCTGCGGTAAAACGCCCGGGCGATGACACCCTTTGGCCCACGCGGCATGCTTCGGGGCTGCGCCGCGGCGCGGCCATTCCTGCGTTCCTGACCCTGGGACATTGCCGTCCGATAGGTCCTGACCTGCAAGAATGGCGTCGGGAAGCCGCTGGTGAGGCGAAGCAGGCCGGATCGCGGTACCGGCGGGGGTTTGCCGGATCTTGCCGAGCATCGTCCTGTGTCCTCCGGCCATTTCGCCGTCCGGAGGCGCTGAGCAGGCGAAAGCACGGGGCTAGCACAGCACGCGACGTGTGACCATAGTTGTGACACTAAACCGGTCAGACGCATCCAGAAAGAGGCAATTAGGATGCCCGCGCCGCCGGGCACCGTCCGTGCCGTCGCTCGAACGGCCCCCTAGTAGTACTTTGTTAGGTTCCGGGATGGGCGGCGGCGAGCCGGCCGGGGGTTAACGGCTGGGTACAGAGGGGGCAGGCGCCGAGGATGAGGGCGAGCACGATCTGCAGCTCGTGCAGGACCTGGTAGAGGGTCATCCCGGCGCAGGGGCTTTTGGGTCGTTGCGGATCAGGGTGCAGAAGGCCTGGGCGAGGGTTGCGAGGGTGACATGGCGGTGCCATCCGGCGAAGGAGCGGCCTTCGAAGTGGTCCAGGCCCAGGCCGGTCTTGAGCTCGCGGTAGTCGTGCTCGATCCGCCAGCGGATCTTGGCCAGGCGCACCAGCTCGCCGATGGGGGTGTCTTGGGGGAGTGTGGACAGCCAGTAACCGGTGGGATCATCAGCTTCGGGCGGCCATTCGGCCAGCAGCCAGCAGGCCGGCAGGCTCCGGTCGGCCTCGCGGGGGATGTGCCGGCTGGCCGGCCGGACCCGGATGGCCAGGAAGCAGCTGGTCATCGAGGCGCCGGGGTTGCCGTGGGTGGCTTTGGTGCCCTGCCGCCAGGTCACCGGATGGACCTGGTCCGCGCAGGCGATGGCGAGCTGTCGCAAGGTCGCCGGCGGGCCAGGGTAGGCGGGCTTGGGGGGCTGGCCCAGCCCGCCGTAGGGCCTGGCCTGCGGAACGGCCCCGGCCGGGTGGGCGCGGGGGCTGCCCTTGACCGCGACCACGTACTGCCAGCCGGCGGCGGTCAGCTGCTCCCGGAACAAGGCGTTATCACCGTAGCCGATGTCGGACACCACCACAGGGCGAGCATCGCCGCGCGCGGTGACCTGCTCCAGGACGCCCCACCCGCCCGGGCCGGCCATCTCCTCGATCATCTCCACCGCCAGCCGCCACTTCTCGCGGTGACGCACCTGGTCAGGGATGTGAGACAGCTCACGGCGGCGTCGCGCCGCGGCCGCCGCGACAGGATCAGCCAGCGCCTGGTCATCCCAGCTCTGCGGGCAGAACAGCCGCCAGTCCGCCGCGCATGAGGCCTGCTCGTTCACCAGGTGCACGCTCACCCCGACCTGGCAGTTGCCGATCTTGCCCAGGGTGCCGGAATACTGCCGGGCCACGCACGGCGAGGCCGGCCCGTCCTTCGGGAAGCCGGTGTCGTCCACCACCAGCGCCTCCACCGGCTGGGCCGATGCGAACCACCGCGCCACATTCCGCCGCACTGCCGTGTAGTCCCAGGTCGAGGACGTGATGAACTGCTGCAGCCGCTGATGGTCAATCCCCAGCCGTTCGGCCATCGGCTGCATCGACTTGCGCCGCCCATCGGTCAGCAGCCCGCGCACATACAGCTCGCCGGCCGCCCGCTGATCCTTACGCGGCAGCCCGCCGAGCATCTCCGCGGCAAAATCCAGCAGCCGGGGCCGGACCTCCGCGATCTCCTGAGGAGTCATGCCGGGATAACACCGCAGAACCCGCCAGCCATACCCGATCTAACAAAGTCCTACTAGAACGCCGCCGCAGAACGCCGCCGCCAGGCCGCCGGCCGCCGCGTGGCCGGTGCCAGGCCACCCGTGCCGCGTGGCCGGCCGGGCGTCAGCGGACCGGCAACAGACCGCAGGCGCCTGGCTGCCCGGCGGCCGGCCAGGAACCCGCCGCGGCCGGCCGGCCAGGAACCGGCCAGGCGGGGCCGGCCGGCCAGGAACCGGCCAGGCGGGGCCGGCCGGTCAGGAACCGGCCGGGCCGGCCGTGGTGGTGATCCAGGCGAGCACGAACGCCTCCTCGCGCCACGCGTCGTACCGGCCGCTGCGGCCACCATGACCGGCCGCCATCTCGGTCTTCAGCAGGAACGGCCCGCCGCGCGCGGCCGCCTGCAGCTTCGCGATCCATTTGGCCGGCTCCCGGTACAGCACCCGGGTGTCATTAAGGCTGGTCACCGCCAGTACTGGCGGATAGACCTGATCGCCGATGTTCTCGTACGGCGAGTAGGACTTGATGTACGCATAAACCTTCGGGTCGTGCAACGGGTTACCCCACTCTTCCCATTCGGTCACAGTCAGCGGAAGCGACGGATCCAGAATGGTGGTAAGCGCGTCCACGAACGGTACTTGCGCCACGATACCGCCGAAAACTTGCGGCGCGAGATTCGCTACCGCGCCCATTAGCAGGCCGCCGGCCGATCCGCCGCGGGCAATCAGTGCCGATGGCGATGTCCAGCCCTGGCTGACCAGATGCTCGGCGCAGGCGACGAAATCGCTGAACGTATTCGCCTTGTGCAGCAGCTTGCCTTCGTCGTACCATCGGCGGCCCATCTCGCCGCCGCCGCGGACATGCGCGATGGCATAGCTGAAGCCGCGGTCGAGCAGCGACAGCCGCGGGATGGAGAATCCGGGATCCGCCGATATCTCGTAGCTGCCGTAGCCGTAGAGCAGGCACGGCGCGCTGCCGTCCCGCGGCGCTCCCTTCCGGCAGACCAGCGAGATCGGGATCCGCGTGCCGTCGGCCGCCGTCGCCCATTCCCGGTACTGCTCGTAATCGGCGGGATCGTATCCGGCGCCATCCGGGCCGGGTAGCACCGGCCGCCGCCGGAGCAGGGTGAGGCCACCGGTCGCCATGTCGCAGTCGTAGACCGAGTCCGGGGTGACCAGGGACACGTAGCTCAGCCGGAACTTCTCCGCGTGGTACTCGGGGTTCGATCCTGGCGCTATCCGGTAGACCGGCTCGCCGAAGGCGACCTCGTGCCCGGTGCCGTCACCGCGCAGGATCCGCAGCCCGGTGAGCCCGTCCCGGCGGTAGTAGACGGCCAGGTAGTCAGCGAACGCGTCGACGCCGAGCAGCCGGGTGCCGGCCTGATGCGGGATCAGCGGCGTGCTCGCCGCGGGGTCGGCCAGCGGCGCGACCGCGAGCTCGAAGTTCTCCGCGTTCTCGTTGTGCAGGATGAGCAGCCGGTCGGTGCCGTCCGGGCCGATCTGGTGCTCGACGCTGTACTCCACGCCCTGGCGGCGCGGCAGCACCACGGCGAACTCGCCGTCCGGCCGGGCGGCATCCAGCAGCCATGCCTCGCTGGTCAGCTTGCTCGCCACCGAGATCTGCAGGTAGCGCTCGCTGCGGGTCAGCCCGACGCCGACCCAGAACCGCTCGTCCGGTTCCTCGAACACGATCACGTCATCGGCCGCCGGGGTGCCGACGATATGCCGGGACACCCGGTACGGCCGCCAGGCGTCGTCCACCGTGACGTAGAACAGCGCCGAGCCGTCCAGCGACCAGGCGCACCCGTAGAAGGCGCCGGGTATCTCGTCGGGCAGCACCGTCCCGGCGGCCAGGTCCCTGACCCGTATCGTGAACCGCTCGCTGCCCTCGAAGTCGGTGGAGTACGCGAGCAGCCCCCCGTCCGGGCTGGCCGCGAGCGCGCCCAGCGAGAAGAACTCCCCGGCGCCGGCCAGCTCGTTGCCGTCCAGCAGCACCTGCTCGCCGTCCAGCGGCGCGCCGTCGGCGGTCATCGGCGGCCCGTCGTCCTCCGGCCGCACCGCCTGGCGGCAGTGCACCGCGTACTGCTTTCCCGCCACCGTCCTGGCGTAGTACCACCAGCCGCCCTTGCGGGTAGGCACGGACAGGTCGGTCTCCTGGGTGCGGGCCTTGATCTCGCCGAAGATCGCCTCCCGGAGCGCCGCCTGGCCGGCCGTCACCGCCTCGGCATACGCGTTCTCGGCCGTCAGGAAGGCGATCGTCTCCGGGCTGTCCTTGTCCTCCAGCCAGGCGTAATCATCGATGAACGTGTCGCCGTGGTGAGTGCGCTCGCTCGGGATCCGCCGGGCTGCCGGAACTGCCCGCCCGGTATCTGGCTGCTCGGTGCTTGCCTGCTCGGTGCTTGCCTGCTCGGTGCTTGCCTGCTTGGTGCTTGCCTGCTCGGGACTCATGGACCCGAAGTCTATGGAGGCCTGCCCGCTGCCCGCCGCCCGCATGACCAGCTCGGACGGAGCCAGGGGACTAATGGCTGCCCTTTCCTGATCACGGAGGATCCGGCACGCCGCAGCGGGCCCTGTCCTCCGTGATCAGGACCCAAGCCGCGCTGCGGCTGGCTACACGTTGAAGCGGAACTCGACCACGTCGCCGTCCCGCATCACGTATTCCCTGCCCTCGATGCGCGCCTTCCCGGCGGCCCGGGCGGCGACGATCGAGCCCGCGGCCATCAGGTCGCCGAACGACACGATCTCCGCCTTGATGAACCCCCGCTGGAAGTCGGTGTGGATAACGCCGGCCGCCTCCGGCGCCGTCGCGCCCGCCGGGATCGTCCACGCCCGCGCCTCCTTCGGCCCGGCGGTCAGGAACGTGGACAGCCCAAGCGCCGCGAATCCCGCCCTGGCCAGCTGTGCCAGGCCGGGCTCGCCGAGCCCGAGCTCGGCCAGCAGCTCGGCGGCCTCGTCCTCGGGCAGCTCGACCAGCTCGGACTCGGTCTTCGCGTCCAGGAAAATCGACTCGGCCGGGGCGACCAGCCCGGCCAGTCGCTGCCGCAATGCGTCGTCGGCCAGCTCGTCGTCGTCGACGTTGAACACGTAGAGGAACGGCTTGGCCGTCAGCAGCTGCAGGTCGCGCAGGTCAGCCAGGTCAAGGCCGGCCGCGGCGGCTCCGGCGGACAGGGTGGTCCCGCCGTCGAGCAGCTGCGCCGCCCGGGCGGCGGATTCGGCCGCCCGGGTCCGTTCCGGGTTCCTGGCGAACTTTGCCTCCTTGGCCAGCCGTGGCACCGCCTTCTCCAGCGTCTGCAGGTCGGCCAGGATCAGCTCGGTCGCGATCGTCTCGATGTCGCGTTCCGGCGCGACGTCGCCGTCCACGTGGCTCACGTCCGGATCCGCGAAGACGCGCACGACCTGGCAGATCGCGTCGGTCTCCCGGATGTGCGACAGGAACTGGTTGCCCAGGCCCTGGCCCTGGGACGCGCCGCGGACCAGCCCGGCGATATCGGTGAACCGGACGGTGGCCGGCACGATCCTGGCCGAGTCGTACAGCCCGGCCAGCGCCGCCAGCCGCTGGTCCGGGATCCCGACGATGCCGACATTCGGCTCGATAGTGGCGAACGGGTAGTTCGAGGCCAGCGCGCTGGCCCTGGTCAGGGCGTTGAACAGGGTGGACTTGCCGACATTGGGCAGGCCGACGATGCCGATGGACAGGCTCACCCGGGCGAGTCTAGAGCGCCCGGCCGGGTGCGCCTGCCGGTCGCGGCATTGCGGTCCGGCCCGGCCGCCCGGCGCCGCCCAGCGTGTCAGGCGGGAAACTGTCGGGCCGGGCTGCGACCATGACCAGAATGAACGTGATCACGCTGCTCGCCGGGCTGCTGCTGGGCATCGCCATCGGCGCCGCGATCGGCTACCTGCTGGCTAAGGGGCGGCTGGCCGCCGCTACCGCCGACCTGACCGGCCAGGCCCGCGCCGCGGAGGAGCGGGCCAGGGCGGCGGATGAGCGGATGGCGCAGGCCGATCGCGCGGCGCACGAGCGGGCCGCGCTGCTGGACGGCCAGCTCGCGCAGCGGTTCCAGGCGCTGTCCGCCGAGGCGCTGGACCTGAGCTCGCGGCGGTTCCTGCAGCTCGCCGAAGGCCGGCTGAACGCGGCCAGTGCCACCGCGGCCGGCGATCTGGACAAGCGGCGGGACGCGGTCGAGCACCTGGTCGGGCCGCTCAAGGAGACCCTCGCCCGGGTGGAGCTGCAGCTCCGTGAGTCGGACGCGGCCAGGAACGCCTCGCACGCCGCGCTCGCCGAGCAGGTGACGATCGCCCGGCAGAGCTCGGACCAGCTCCGCGCGCAGACCCAGTCGCTGGTCACCGCGCTGCGCCGGCCCGAGGCTCGCGGCCGCTGGGGCGAGATGCAGCTGCGCCGGGTGGTCGAGCTGGCCGGGATGAGCGCCCGGTGCGATTTCGACGAGCAGGTCGGCGTGGCCACCGCGGACGGCGCGCTGCGCCCGGACATGGTCATCCGGCTGGCCGGCGGCAAGAACATCGTGGTGGATTCCAAGGTCACGCTGGCCGCCTACCTGGAAGCCGCCGAGGCCACCGACCAGGCTGTGCGCGACGCGCGGCTGGACGCGCATGCCCGGCACCTGCGCGATCACGTGGACCGGCTCGCCGCCAAGGCCTACTGGGCCGTGCTCAGCCCGGCGCCGGAGTTCGCCGTGCTGTTCATCCCGGGCGAGGCGTTCCTCGCGCCTGCGCTGGAACGCGATCCCGGCCTGCTGGAGCACGCGATGGCCCGCCGGGTGCACATCGCGACGCCGACCACGCTGGTCACCATGCTGCGCACGGCGCAGTACGCCTGGCAGCAGGCTGCGCTCTCCGATAATGCCCGGGCCGTGTTCGACCTGGGCCGCGAGCTGTACGAGCGGATCACCGGGCTCGGCAAGCATGTCGACAGCCTCGGCAAGGCGCTGACCAGCGCAGTGTCCGCCTACAACCAGTCGGTCGGCACGCTGGAGAACCGGGTCCTGGTGAGCGCACGCAAGCTGAATCAGCTCGGCGTGGTCGAGGCCGGGCTGGAGCCGCCGCGGCTGGTCGACGAGACCACCAGGGCGCTGTCCGCGCCCGAGCTCACCGGCGGATCCGGCCAGGAACCCGCCGCCGACCGGGCCGTCCAGCCAGGCGGTCAGCTACTGCCCGGGCCGCGCGCGGTCAGCGCGGCGGGCTGAGCACCGCGATTCGCCGGCCAGAATCTGGCATGTTGGGATCGGGAGGAGCAGCGGTGCCCCAGCACACACGGCATGTGCGGCCATGGCCAGCGCAACCGCCAGAAGATCAACGGCCGGAAAATCAAGAACCGGGATTAACGGATGGTCCGCCGGCGGCCCGGCGGGCAGGCCGCGGCCTGCCCGCCGGGCCGCCGGAATCGCCGTCGCGGCTCACCGCCCGCGGCGCCGGGCTGGCGATGTTCTCGGTGTTCTTCCCCGGCACGCTGACCGCCGGGTGGCTGCACCTGACGGCGCTTACCGGGCTGAGCTTCGTGGCCGGCTGCCTGCTGGCCGGCCTCTACACCAGGCGGGCGCACCTGCTGATCGTGGTCACGATGCCGCCGATGATCTTCATGGCGGCGCTGGTCTGCGCCAAGGCGGTCAGCGCGACCGGGAACACGCTGGTTTCCACCGCCGAGGGGAGCCTGATCACGCTGTCGGCTATCGCCCCGTGGCTGTTCGGCGGCACCGCGGCCACCATCGTGATCGCGCTCTTCCGCGGGCTGCCGCGCCGGATCGGCGAGCTGCGGGCCGAGTTGCGCGGCGACCTCGGCCGCGGCATTCCCGACCGCGGCCACCTCGGCCGCGGCATTCCCGACCGCGGTAGTTTCGGCCGCGGCAACCCCGGCCGCGGCGGCCCGCACCACGACAGCGCCAACAGCGACGGCCCTGGCGGCGCCTGGTCCGGGTCCTGAGCCGCCCGGGCGAGGCGGCCGGGCCTGAGCCCGCCCGGGCGCTGAGCCGCCCGGGCCCTGAAAGTCCAGGTCATGAGACGCCCGGGACCCAAGCCGCCGGGCGTCTTGGGCTTCCGGGCTAAGGCGTCCGGGTGCTAAGGCCGGCCGGGTCTGCGGCGCAGCTCGTGCGGCAGCGCGAAGACGGTGCCCTCACGGACCGCCTCGACCTCTTCCACGTCGCCGAAACCGAACCTGGCGAGCCAGTCGAGCACCCCGGCGACCAGGTCCTCCGGCACTGACGCGCCGCTGGTGACGCCGACTGTCGCGACGCCGTCGAGCCACTGCTCGCGCAGATCCGCGGCGTCGTCGACCAGGTAGGCAGCCGTGGCCCCGGCATCGCGGGCAACCTCCACCAGGCGCACCGAGTTCGACGAGTTCGCTGAGCCGACCACCAGCACCATGTCCGACTCGCGCGCGATCTGCTTCACCGCGGTCTGCCGGTTCTGGGTGGCGTAGCAGATGTCGTCGCTCGGCGGATCGAGCAGCTGCGGGAACCGCTCCCGCAGCGCCGCCACCGTCTGCGTGGTCTCATCGACGGACAGCGTGGTCTGGGACAGCCACGCCACCCGCGCCGGATCCCGGACCTGGACGCGGTCGCTGCCCTCGGGCCCGTCCACCAGGTGAATCCGGGCCGGCGCCTCGCCGGTGGTCCCGACGACCTCCTCATGGCCCTCGTGTCCGATCAGCAGGATGTCGTAGTCCTGCGCGGCAAACCGCCTGGCCTCGTTGTGCACCTTGGTGACCAGCGGGCAGGTCGCGTCGATGGCATGCAGGTTGCGGTCGATGGCGTCCTGGCGAACCTGGGGCGCGACGCCGTGCGCGGAGAAGACGACGACAGCGCCCTCGGGCACTTCCTCGGTTTCCTCCACGAACACTGCCCCGCGTTCCTCCAGGGAACGCACGACGTGCGTGTTGTGCACGATCTGCTTGCGTACGTACACGGGCGCGCCGAAGCGCTCTAGCGCCAGCTCGACGGTCTGCACGGCCCGGTCAACCCCGGCGCAATAGCCGCGGGGCTTGGCGAGCAGGACGCGCCGGTTCGGATCGGGCATGTGTCCCATGGTAGGCGACCAGGGCGAAGGCTTCGCAGGCCCGGGACGCCGCGGCCGGCGTCCGCCCTGCCCAGCGGTGCTGCTGTCTTTCCCTGGCCCCTCTTCCCGCTGCCAGCATGGTGCATCCGGCCGGGGGGTTCCGTTAAAGCCGCGGCGCTGCGACAATGGCCCCTCTCGCTGGCCCTCTTGCAGTGCAGCATCGCCGATGACCAGAATCACTCCCGAGGAGATGCCTTGCATGCCGCGGGCACTCCCGGTGCCCGGCCGCTGCGGGCACATCTGCAGGAAGAAGGATCAACATGCGCGTCCCGCAGGTCACCGAACGCATGAAGGAGGCCCCGGCCCATGCGCTGCGGGCTGTATTCGCCGGTATCGGCCAGATTCTGCTCGTCGCGGACCGGCTCAAGAACCGCCCCGGCGGCGACGCCGCCGGGCAGGCCAGGACCGCGCCCGCGGCAGCCAGCGCCACGGCGCCCGCCAATGCCGGCACCAGTTCCGCAGACGCCTGGGCAGCGGCCGCTGACGGCCCGGTGACGGCGGCCGCCGCCGCCCCCGCGGCAGCCGCCGCGAACACTCCCACGACAACCTCCTCGGCGGAGGCTGACGGCCTGCCAATGGCCGGCTATGACGACCTCACGCTCGCCTCGATCCGGGCCCGCATGCGCAGTCTCGACGCCGCGCAGCTGCGCGTTCTCGTCGGCTATGAGAAGAATCATGCTGGCCGGACTGCCGTGCTCGACATGTTCCAGCGCCGTATCGCCAGGATCGAGGACGGCGAGGCCTGACCGGCCGCGCATCGCCGGCCAGCCTCGCCCGCCGCCATGCCACTGGAGAGTTCCGCCGAATCGCCGGTACCCGTCCGCACGGTGCTGCGGCTGGTCGGCGAGTGGGTCGGCCGTCTCGGCCGGGTCTGGGTCGAAGGCCAGATCGCCGAGCTGACCCGCCGCGGCACCGTGGTCTTCCTTACCTTGCGGGATCCGGTGGCCGCCGTCTCGGTGCGGGTGATGTGCCCGCGTGCGGTGCTGGACGCCAATGGCCCCGGGCCAGCCGAAGGCGCCCGCGTGGTGGTCTGGGCGAAACCGGATTTCAATATCAACCGCGGCGCTTTCGCGCTGACCGCCATCGAGATCCGGGCGGTCGGGATCGGCGAGCTGCTGGCCAGGCTGGAGCGGCTGCGGCAGGCACTGGCTGCCGAGGGACTCTTCGCCGCGGCGAGGAAGCGCCCGCTGCCGTTCCTGCCAGCCACGGTCGGGCTGATCTGCGGGCGCGAGTCGGCGGCCGAGCGGGATGTGCTGCGCAACGCCGCGCGGCGGTGGCCGGCCGTCCGGTTCCGGGTGGAGAACGTCGCCGTGCAAGGTCCGTACGCGGCCGATGAGGTCACCGAGGCGCTGCGGCGGCTGGACGCCGACCGCGCTGTTGACGTGATCATCATCGCCCGCGGCGGCGGATCGATCGAGGATCTGCTGCCGTTTTCGGACGAGTCGCTGATCCGGGCGGTGGCGGCGTGCCAGACCCCGGTCGTCAGTGCCATCGGCCACGAGCAGGACGTCCCGCTGCTCGACCAGGCGGCTGATGTCCGGGCGTCGACCCCCACCGATGCCGCCCGCCGGGTCGTGCCCGACGTGGCCGAGCAAGCCGAGCTCATCGCCCAGTTGCGGGCCCGGGCGCGCCGCCGGCTGGCGGGCAGGCTGGACCGGGAACTCGCCTGGCTCGCTGACATCCGGTCCCGCCCGGCCATCTCCGCCCCGGTCAGGGAAATCGAGCGGCGCCAGGAGCAGGTGCTGGCTCTGGCCCAGCGGGCCCGGCGGTGCCTGTCCGCCAGGCTGGACCGGGCCGCCGACGACATCGCGCATACCCGGGCCAGGCTGGTCGCCCTCTCCCCGGCAGCGACGCTGCGCCGCGGCTACGCGATCGTCCAGCATGGCGATGCCACTGTCGTTCGCGCTGCTGCCGAGGTCGCCGACGGCGAGACGCTGACCGTGCGATTCGCCGAGGATCAGCTCACCATTACCGCCCGTGGCCGGCCGTAATACCAGGCCCGTAGCAAGGCGTCCATGGCAAGACCGTCCTGGCCGATGACCGCGGGGACGTTTCCGTGCGACACCAAGCGGTAAATAATGATCTGCCGACGCTGCAAAGGTAGAATAAGCGCGCCGACGGCAGATGCAGTCCGGCGGTCATTCCGGGGGGTTATCCGCCAGCACGGAATGACGCCGGCCAGCCGAGTTCATGCCTGTATGGATGTACGGGGATGAACCGCCAGGTCAGGGGGCTGAGCGAGTGGCGGCGACGCCAGCGGTGCAGCCCGTTGAAACTCGCCGGAGCACGGCCGCGGCGCGAGCGCCCGGGCTCGACGGCATCCGCGGCCTCGCCGTGCTCGCGGTCCTTATCTTTCACCAGAACCTCTCGATACTGCCGGGTGGCTTCCTCGGCGTGGATGTCTTCTTCGTGCTGAGCGGCTACCTGATAACCGACCTGCTGGTCGGCCAGTGGGACGCTAATGGCCGGATCGGCTTGCGCGGATTCTGGATCCGGCGAGCGCGGCGGCTACTGCCCGCGCTGGCGGTCATGATTCTGGTCGTGACCGCCGTGGCCGCCGTGCTAGCCCCGGACCAGGCCAGCGCGCTCAGGCCGGCCCTGCTCGGGGCGCTGAGCTATACGAGCAACTGGTGGCAGGCACTGCACCATCAGTCGTATTTCGCGGCGTTCGGGCCGCCGCCTCCGCTTCAGCATCTGTGGTCACTCGCGGTCGAAGAGCAGTTCTACCTGTGCTGGCCGCTCCTCCTCATCGTCGTCGTCAGGCTGCGGAGCCGGGCCAGGCGCGCGACGGTCGCCTGGCTCGGCGCAGCCGCCTCGGCGGCGGCCATGGCCGCCATTTACGTGCCAGGCTCCGATCCGTCCCGCGTCTACTACGGGACCGATACGCACGCCAGCGCGCTGCTCGTCGGCGCGGCGCTGGCGCTGACCTGGCCGTTGTCACGGCTGATGACCGCGTCGCCCGCCCTGGCCGGTCGGCTTGATGCGGCCGGGGTGGCCGGGTTCGTGCTGCTGGGCTGGGCGATGGGTCATTTCGCCGGCGCTGACCCGGCCGTGTACCCAGCCGGTCTGCTGCTGACCGCGCTGGCCGCCGGCGGCGTCGTTGTGGCCGCGGCGGGCACCGGCGGCGTTGCGGCGATGCTGAGCTGGCAGCCGCTGCGCTGGCTCGGGATCAGGTCTTATGGCGTCTACCTGTGGCACTGGCCGGTAATCGCGTTCGGTGCCGTCATAGCCGGCCCCGGCCCGGTCGGGATATGGGCTCACGCGGCCGAGACCGCATTGCCGATCGCGCTCGCCGCCCTGTCCTGGCGCTGGATAGAGGTGCCGGTCATGCGGGACGGCGTCCGCTCCGTGCTGCACGCCAGCCGGAACTACCTGGCCGGGTCCGTGGCGGCAGCCAGGCAATCGCCGCTGCGCGCGCTGCCAGTTGCCATTCCGGTGGCCGTCATCACGGTCGCCTGCACGGCGGGATACGGCGTCCTGCGCCCGGCGGGCGCCAATACCCTGCAGGCTCAGATCGCGGCCGGCGCGCGGATTAGCGCCGAGACCCGGGCACAGCCCGCCATCCGGCCGGCCGGGCACGGCACCGCCGGGCACGGCACCGCCGGGCACGCCACCGCCGCCGGGCACGCCACCGCCGCCGGGCACGGCACCGCCAGGCACACACCCGGCTGCTCCCGCGCGCCGCACCGGACCAGCCGCACCGCCGCGCACCAGGCCAGCCGCACCGCCGCGCACCGGACCAGCCGCATCGCCGCGCACCGGACCAGTTGCTCCCCCGCGGCGCACAGCGCCCGTCAGCACGCCCGGTCAGCGGCCGGCCCGGCTGCCTCAGGGAGGCGCCAGGCGTCCGCCCGGCACCGCCATGTTCGCGGCAGAGGAGTCACCGCGATCGGCGACTCGGTCATGCTCGCCGCCGCCGCCGGGCTGCAAGCTGACCTGCCGGGCATCTACATTGATGCGCTGGTCAGCAGGCAGATGAGCGCCGGGCTTGCGGCGGCACGAGGCCTGGCCGACAGCGGCAGGCTCCGCCGGATCGTGGTCGTCGGCCTTGGCACGAACGGGACGGTTACCGGCGCCCAGATCCGCCAGCTGCTGGCGATCGTGGGCCCGCACCGGCGGCTGATCCTGGTGAACACCTTCGTGCCCCGGCCATGGCAGCGCGAGGTAAACGGAGCGCTCGCGGCGGCTGCCCGCCGGCACCGCAATGTGGTGCTAGCGGACTGGCACGCGGCGATCGAGCACCGCACCAGCCTGCTCTGGGATGACGACGTGCACCCGCGCCCGCCGGGTGCCCGGCTCTACGCACGGGTCGTCCGGGCCGCGATCCGGGCGGCGATCCGGCGCAGGGCTTAGGGTGTCAGCGTGACCGGACGCAGCAGCGCGCAAGATGGGCCCGGGCCGCCCGCGGAGCCTGCGCCGGACCGGACGCCTGACCGGGCTGTGCCTGCCGGGGCCCCGGCGGGCCAGCCGCCCCAGCTGCCGTACGAGCAGGCCAGGGACCAGCTGACGGAGCTGGTCAAGCGCCTTGAGGCGGGCGGCCTGACGCTGGAGCAGTCGCTGGAGCTGTGGGAGCGCGGCGAGCGGCTGGCCGACATCTGCGCGGAATGGCTGGAAGGCGCCCGCGCGCGGCTGGCTACCGCGATGGCGCAGCGCAGCGACAGCCCGGCCGACCCGGCCGCGCCGTTCTGATCGCCATCACCGGCCGGCCCGGGGACAGGAACGGGCGGCCCGGGACCGGGCGCGGGGCTGGCGCTTGGCGCACAGGCCACCGGCCGGCCGGGTCAGGACGACGCGAACTCGATCCGTGACAGCACCTCGATCACGCCGTCGACGATCCGGCGGGCGCGGTCGGCGTCCGCGCTCAGCGATATCTTGGCGACCGCCAGCATCAGCGCGCCGGTCATCACGATGGATACCGCCTCGTCCAGCGGCTCGCCGCTGCGGGCAAAGTACTCCGCGTTCCGTTCTGACCATTCCTCCAGCCGTTGCCGCCGGACCAGGTCGAATCCTGGCGGGCCGTCCCCGCGCACGAACAGGGCGGACAGTTCGCGCTGCTCGACGCAGCAGTCGAGGTAGCCGCGCGCGCCGGCCAGGAAGAGCTGCCGGGGATCGTCGCGGCCGGCCTCGCGGGCCCGGCGGACCGCGAGCCGGGTGCGTTCCGCCTGGTCCCGGTGAAGCTCCTCGAACAGGGTGGCATACAAGTCCGCCTTGCCGGAGAAATGGTGATACAGGCTGCCGACGCTGGCCCCGGCCCGGGTGACGATCTCCATGACGCCAGCTTGCGCGTAGCCGACAGACGTGAAAACCTCGCGGGCGGCGGCAAGCAGCCCGCTGCGCGTTGCCGCGCCGCGCTCCGACGTCCGCACGATAGGCGGTGCCTGATCAGTTGTCATCCGCCTCAGCAGCACTCCTCATGGTCAGCCGCGCTGGGCACCAGGCTACCGCCGGCCAGCCGACTGCATAGGATCGAAGCACGGCCGCGAGAAGGGCATTCCCGTCATGACGGAAGATGAGTCCGCTACGATGCCGGCCTCCGGCCAGGCCGGCCAGGCACTGCCCGACCCCAGCCAGGTGGCTGCGGACCCCGGCCAGGTAGCTGCCGACCTTAACCAGGTGGCGCCGGTGGCCGGCCAGGCATCACCGGAGCCGGAGCGGCACGCACCGGACCGGAACCTGGCGCTGGAACTGGCCAGGGTCACCGAGGCAGGCGCGATGGCCGCCGCGCGCTGGGTCGGCCGCGGCGACAAGAACGGCGCGGACGGCGCCGCCGTGCACGCGATGCGGCTGCTGATCAACACGGTGTCGATGAAGGGGACAGTCGTCATCGGCGAGGGCGAGAAGGACCGCGCGCCCATGCTGTACAACGGCGAGGAGGTCGGCGACGGCAGCGGGCCGGCCTGCGACGTGGCGGTGGACCCGATCGACGGCACCCGGCTGGCCGCGAACGGCATGCCGAACGCGATCTCGGTGCTGGCCGTCAGTGCCCGCGGATCTATGTACGACCCGTCAGCCGTGTTCTACATGTCCAAGCTGGTTACCGGGCCGGCCGCGGCGGGCGTGGTGGACCTCCGGGCGTCCGCGGCCGAGAACATCGCGGCCGTCGCACGGGCCAAGGGCGGCTCCCCGCACGACGTCACGGTGATTATCCTGGACCGGCCCAGGCACGCGGAGCTGATCGCAGACGTCCGCGCGGCGGGCGCCCGGATCAAGCTCATCACCGACGGCGACGTGGCCGGGGCGATCATGGCGGCCAGCGAGGGCACCGGGATCGACCTGCTGCTCGGCACCGGGGGCACCCCCGAGGGGATCATCGCCGCCTGCGCGGTCAAGTGCCTGGGCGGCATCATCCTGGGCAAGCTCGAGCCCCGCGACGATGCCGAGCGCCGCCGCGCCGTCGAAGCGGGCCACGACCTTGGCCGGATCCTCACCACCGACGATCTCGTCGCGTCTGACGACGCGTTCTTTGCCGCCACCGGGATCACCGACGGGGAGCTCATCGCCGGGGTGCGGTACCGGGCCGGCGGGGCAACCACGCACTCGCTGGTCATGCGGGCCCGGTCGGGCACCATCCGCAATATCCGCAGCGACCATCAGCTGTGGAAGCTGAGCGCCTACAGCGCGATCGACTTCGGCGGCGGCGACTAGCGATCCTGGCCGCGGCGGCGGCTGAACCAGCGGCTGCGGCGCGGGGTCAGCACGCGTACCCGGCCGCCGACCGCCAGCGTGCGGACCTCGATCACCGGGACGCCCGGCCGGACGGGCGGCGGGCGGTCCCCGCCCCGGCGGGAGAGCACCGCGGTGCCGGTCAGCTGCACCGCGACGCCGTCCGGGACGATCAGGTCCAGCCGGCCGCCGAGCACGGTCGCGTAGATCGTGACCCGCAGGCTCTGCAGTATCGCCTCGCGCAGGTCAAGCACGACCTCGCCGAAGACGGCCGTCACCACGAGGCTCTCCGGCACGACCCAGCGGCCGGAGCGGTGCTCGCTGCCGAATATCCCGGCTACCGGCCGTTTGCCATCGAGCCGGATCGGCTGGGCGGAGGGCACTGCCAGGTCGGCAGTCAGCGCGGCCAGATCGCCTAGGGTGCGAGCGGAGTAAGCCCGCTCGGCCCGTTCCGAGTGCTCGCCCAGAGTCAGCCGGCCGTCGGCTGCGGCCGCCGTGAGCACGGTCACTACGCGCTCCCGGTCAGCGTCAGAGGCCCGCAGGTCACGCGGCGGCGGACGGGATACCACATCCTGAAGATACCGGACCGCGGCCCCGGTGCCGGCTGCCGGCGGCGCCGGGTCAGGAGGTCCAGGTCTCGCCGTAATCGCCGGTGCCTATCTCGATGACGTGGCCGGCCTCGTTCGTGTAGTACAGGTGGCCGTGCCCGTTGCCCCAGGCGATCATCGCCGGCGGATGCAGCGCCTTCTCCTTGGTGATGTCCCGCCACGGCCCCCAGTTCCCGTGCGCCCAGCGGATGGCCCGGATGAACCCGTCCTTGCCGATCCCGGCAACCACGGTGTCGCCGTTAACCCAGCGAACGGCAGCCAGCGCGGAGGTATTCGACCCGCCCAGGTTCTTCAAGTGCGGCACCTTCTCTTTCCCGAGCGCCGCGGCCATCGCGGCCCGGCTGGTGAATTTCGCCAGGTCACGATCGATTGACCCGGTGATGTTGTACTGATGCATGGTCCAGGTCTGCCACGGGCTCGGCACCCGCGGCCGGCCCGGCCTGGACGACGGGTCGGCGATCCACAGCGGCAGGTGGCCGAGCCGCCTGGTGTTTCCCGCCTCGGCGAAGGACAGGAATGTGTAGACGATCGGGTGCCGCATCGTCCGGTGCCGCAGGTCGGCCGTCACGCGCATGCACCAGGCGTCGACCTCCGGCGGGCTGCGCCCGTCGGTCACCTCGATGTCCAGCGCGATGGCGTCGTCATCATGCAGGCCGAGCTTGTCGATCTCGCGCAGGAAGAACGAGACCGACTCCGCGGCACTGACCGACGGGTGCCCGAACATGTAGGCGACCCGGACCTTCTTATTCCGGTGCAGGAAGGCCCAGTCGGCCGCGGCGTCCGGGTTCACGTACCGGGTGCCGTTCGGCTCCAGCTCGGTGATCTTTACCGCGGCCCAGGCTATCCGCCCTGCCTCGGCCCGCCAGTCCGCGGGCAGGCCCTGGAAACTGGAGACGTCGACGCCGTGCAGCATCCTCCTCGGCGGACGACTGACAATGCTCCGAAGACCGGTCAGCACGGCACGCCATTCAGCATGGCGTGACTTTATCGTGTAGTTCTGGCCGCGCTGATCCGGGCCGCCGCGCTGCGCGCCGCCGGGCACGCCGCCGGCCAGCGGCAGCCCGGCCACGGCCCGGCCCGGCGCAGCTTCCTGGCCGGTAGCTGTATCTGTTAGTTTGGGCAAAGCAAATACCGAGCCTGGGGCGGACGGGAGATCGCATCGTGGGCGTGCCTTCGGACGGCAACGCAGATCGGACGGCGGCGGGCAGGTTCCGGGGTACCCACTACAAGTGGGTCGCGCTGTCCAATACGACGCTGGGCATGCTGGCGGCCACCGTCAACGGCTCGATCGTGATTATCGCGCTGCCCGCCATCTTCCGCGGGATCCACCTGGATCCGCTGCAGCCGGGCAACGTGAGCTACCTGCTCTGGATGCTGATGGGATACCTGGTGGTGTCGGCCGTGCTGGTCGTCACGCTGGGCCGGCTCGGCGACATCTACGGCCGGGTCCGGATGTACAACATGGGCTTCGCGGTCTTCGCCCTCGGCGCGCTCGCGCTGCCGTTCGACCCGTTCAGCGGGCCAGCCGGGGCGCTCTGGCTGATCGGCTGGCGAGTGCTGCAGGCCACCGGCGGCGCGATGCTGATGGCCAACTCCCCGGCAATCCTGACCGACGCGTTCCCGTCCGATCAGCGCGGCACCGCGATGGGGATCAACCAGGTGGCGGGCATCTCCGGCTCGTTCCTCGGGCTGATCCTGGGCGGCGTGCTGGCTGCCATCGACTGGCGGCTGGTATTCCTGGTGTCGGTGCCGATCGGCATCGGCGGCTCGATCTGGTCCGTGCTCAGCCTGCGCGAGACCGGGATCCGGACCAGGGCGCGGATCGACTGGCTGGGCAACATAACGTTCGCCGTCGGCCTGATCGCGCTGCTGACCGGGATTACCTACGGCATCCAGCCGTACGGCGGGCACTCGATGGGCTGGACCAGCCCGGTCGTGCTGACCGGCCTGATCGGCGGGATCGTGCTGCTGACCGCGTTCTGCTTCATCGAGCAGCGGGTCGAGGCGCCGATGTTCGACCTGAAACTGCTCCGGATCCGGGCGTTCGCGGCCGGCAGCGCCGCCACGCTGATGGCCTCGATCGCGCGCGGCGGGCTGCAGTTCATGCTGATCATCTGGCTGCAGGGCATCTGGCTGCCGCTGCACAACTATGCGTTCAAGGACACCCCGCTATGGTCCGGCATCTACCTGTTGCCGCTGACCTGCGGCTTCGTCGTCTCCGGTCCGGTTTCCGGCTGGCTGTCAGACCGGCACGGCGCACGGGCGTTCGCCTCCGGCGGGCTGCTGGTGTCGGCGGCCGCCTTCGCCGGCCTGCTGGTGCTGCCCACCGACTTCCGTTATGCGCTGTTCGCCGTGCTGATCTTCGTGGCCGGCGCCGGGATGGGCCTGTTCTCCGCCCCGAACGCAGCCGCGATCATGAACAGCGTGCCGGCCAGGCAGCGCGGCGCCGCGTCCGGGATGCTGGCCACGTTCCAGAACTCCGGCTTCGTGCTGTCGATCGGCGTGTTCTTCTCGCTGATGATCGCCGGGCTGGCGAGCGCGCTGCCGTCCACGCTCAGCCACGGGCTCATCGCCCAGGGCGTGCCGTCCGGCACCGCGCACCAGATCGCCGGCCTGCCCCCGGTGGGCAGCCTGTTCGCCGCGTTCCTCGGCATCAACCCGATTCGCCAGCTGCTCGCTCCCACCGGGACGCTTGCGCACCTTCCGGCGGCCAGCGTGGCCAGGCTGACCGGCAAGCAGTTCTTCCCGGAGCTGATCTCCGGGCCGTTCCACCACGGCCTGGTGATCGTCTTCAGCATGGCTATCTTCCTGCTGGTCATCGCCGCGGGCATCTCCGCGCTGCGGGGCGGCCGGTACGTGCACGACGAGCACGGCGTGGCGGCTGTCCCCGCTGGCGCTGGCGCGGCAGGCCGAGCGCGGCCGGCCCGAATGGCGCGGGCCCGGACCTGAATGGCGCGGGCACGGACCTGGCCGGCCCCGGCCGCGCGGATACTGACGCGGCGTCCGCGAACGGCGCGGACCGCCCAGGCGGCGATGGCACGCCGCCAGTGCGCGCCGGCCGGGACCGCGCCGCGCCCGAGCAGTGACTCCTAGCTGGCCGTGGCCGCGCTGACCGCGGCCCTGATGGCCGTGACTGACCGGCGGATGTCCGCTGCCGTCGTCGACCAGTTCGAGACCGAGAACCGGATGGCCGGCTCGCCCTGCCAGCTAGTGCCGCCCAGCCAGCAGGTACCGTCGCGCTGGACCCGTTCGATCACGTCGGCGGCCTCGGCGCCGGGAACCCGGAACAGCACCTGGTTCAGCACCACGTCGTTCAGCACCTCAGCGCCGCCGCCGCGGGACAGTTCCGCCGCCGCGAGCCTGGCCAGCGCGCAGCAGCGGTCGATCAGCTCAGCGAGGCCGCTGCGGCCCAGCGAGCGCAGCGCCGCGTACACCGGGATCGCGCGGGCCCGGCGGGACGACTCCGGGGTAAAGCTGAACGGGTCGCGTACCGCCGAGGCCGGCAGGTAGCTGGCGTTCATGCCCAGGGCGGCGCTGAGCGCCGCGGCGTCCCGGACGATCGCGATGCCGCTGTCGTAGGGCACGTTGAGCCACTTGTGGGCGTCGGTGGCCCATGAGTCGGCCAGCCCGGCGCCGGCGGTGAGCCCGCGCAGCCCGGGGCTGGCCGCGGCCCACAGCCCGAATGCCCCGTCGACGTGCAGCCAGGCCCGGTCGTGCTCGCGGACCGCGGCGGCGATCTCCGGCAGCGGATCGAAGGCGCCGGTGTTCACCTCACCCGCCTGCGCGCAGACCAGCACCGGGCCGTCCGCGCCGGCCAGCGCCTGCCGCAGCCCGGCGGCGATCATGCGGCCCTGGTCGTCGGCCGCGACCCGGCGGGCCCGGCCGGCGCCCAGGCCCAGCAGCCGGAGCGCCTGCAGCAGCGTGACATGAGCCTGCTCCCCCAGCACGACCGTCAGCTCGGGCGCATCCCGCAGGCCGTCGGCCGCCACGTCCCACCCCGCGGCCGCGAGCAGCGAGCTCCGGGCAGCGGCCAGGCAGGCGAAGTTGGCCATCTGGGCACCGGTGACGAACCCCACCGCTGACTGCGGCGGAAGGCCGAGCAGGTCGAGCAGCCAGGCGGCGGTGACCTCCTCGACGACCGCGGCGGCGGGCGACATGACGTACATCGCGGCGTTCTGGTCGAAGGCCGATACCAGCCAGTCGGCGGCCAGCGCGGCGGGCAGGCTGCCGCCGGTGACGAATCCGAAGTAGCGCGGTCCGGCGGTCGCCACCAGGCCCGGCTCCAGTGCCTCGGCCAGCTCGGTGATCAGGCTGACCGGATCCTGGCCGGTCTCGCCCAGCGGACCGGCCAGCCGGGCCCGCAGCCCGGCCGGCCCGGCCGGGACGCCTACCGGCCGCGTGCGTAGCGAGTCAAGCCAGCCTCCGGCCAGCTCCGCGGCACGGGCCATCAAGTCATCAGCCATGTCGGTAAGCTACCCGGCGGCGATCCGCTGGGTCCGGGCGCCACCGCGGCTGGCGCCCGGCTGGCCGTCACCCGCGGGCCAGGGCGGCGTTGCCGACCGGGCAGCCGCCCGGCTCGCCGCGGCAGGTGCCGGTGTCGCAGAGGCGGCAGATCCAGCGGGTGGCGCCCGGCCCGCGGATGAGACCGGCCAGCACCTTGCCGGCCAGCCGGCCGAAGTCGGCTCGCTCCTGCTCGGACAGGGCCGCCAGCGCGCCATCCAGCACCTCGGCACGGGCCCCGGCAACCTGGCCGGCCGCCGCGCGGCCGGACCCGGTGAGCGAGATGGCCGCGGAGCGCCCGTCCGCTCCCGGGCCACGGCGCACGTAGCCTGCCTCTTCCAGCCGGTCAAGCAGCCGCACCGTGCCGGACGACGTCAGCCCGAGCACCTGGCGGAGCAGGTCGACCGACGGCCGGTCGAGAAAGTGCAGCAGCGCGGACAGCGCGGCTGCCGCCGACTCCGGCCGTCCGCCGGCGTCCGCCATGGCGTCGGCCGTGCGGTCGGTAACGACCAGGCAGAGGGCGCCGAGCAGATTCGCCGCCCGGTCCAGCGGCACGCGGGCCGCTCAGCCGAGGTCGTAGTCGAGCGTGAAGCTGCCGCCCGGCTGGCCGCTGGCCGCGACGGATTCCCCGGTCCCGCGGATCCCGCTGAGCTGGCCGGTGCCGGAGCCGTCGACGACCTGCCAGGTCGTGGTGGCCGCGCCGCCGTCGAAGGTGCCCTCGGCGCGGAGCACGAAGCTGCCGGAGCGGTCGCCGAGACGGCCGGCGATGTGCTCCAGGCCGGTGTAGCTGGCGGTGCCGTCCTCGCGGTAGAACATCAGCGTCTCCGACTTGCCCGCGGCCTCAAGATCGCCCGCGTAGCCGAATGCCATGCTCGCCCTGGTCAGCTTCTGCTTGCCGTCCAGTTCCTGGTAGGCGTTCTCATCCCAGCCGGTGACCTTGAAGGTGCCCTCGGCGTGTTCCGTCATGTCGTGCTCCTTCGCTGATGTCGTCGCGCGTCAATATGTGTGTGAGGCACACATTACTCTGGTCTGGGTCCTGCCCTGCTGGCCGGGGGGCGCGCGGGCCCGCGGCGGGCCCGCTGGCCAGGGCGGACGGGCCGGTGACCGGCCGGGCAGCAGAATCCGGCGCAGTGCGGCCGATCCGGGCGGGGCGCGGCCGATCCGGCCGGGCTGCGGCCGCCTGCGCTGCGGCGGTCGCGCCCGCCGCAGCGCAGGCGGAGCCCGCGGTTACTCCCGTGCCGATACGATCGGCTCCCCGGCTAACGCCTCTCCTGGTTACGCCTATCCCTGTTTACACCCCGCCGGTGACAGTCGTGCCGCTGGCGAGCGCCGCGCGCAGGACGTTCTCCGCCGCGTCGATGGCGGCACGCGCCGTGATCGCGTGCGTGTGCGCCCGGTCGAGATCGCCGAGCCCGATGCAGTCGAATGCGACCCTGGCGTCGTGCATGGCCTGCTCCAGCTCGCGGGCGGCCTCGGTCACGTCGATGGAGCCACCGGCTCCGTCCGAGATGCTCATCTTTGCCACATCCTCATCGTCGCCTGGCAGGAGCCCGCGGCCCGCGCCCGGATTCAGGTCCCTTACCCCTGACGGCCGTGGCCATTCACCGGCCCGGCGGTTGCCCTGCACCGGCCGCCCGGATGACCGTGCGGCCAGCCGGAGTCCGCGGGCCTGCCCGTTTCAGCATGGTCTTTGAGGGCAGGTGCCGGGCCCGGCATGCCGCCAGGCAATCTACGATTGGCACGATCGGCCAGTCCCGCGCGAGGATGTGCCTTCGATGCCCGAGTTCAGCTACACCGACCTGCTCCCGGCCAGCCCGGATGACACCGAGTACCGCCTGGTGACCGATGGCGGCGTCAGCGCACGGCAGTCCTTCGGCCGGGATTTCCTCGAGGTCGAGCCCAGCGTGCTGACGCAGCTGACGGCGGCCGCCATGCGGGACATCGCGCACCTGCTGCGGCCCGGCCACCTCCGGCAGCTCCGCGCGATCCTGGACGATCCCGAGGCCAGCGGCAATGACCGGTTCGTCGCGCGCGACCTGCTGCAGAACGCGTGCATCGCGGCCGGCGGCGTGCTGCCGATGTGCCAGGACACTGGCACCGCGATCGTGATGGGCAAGCGCGGGCAGCACGTGCTCACCGATGGCCGGGACGAGGAGCACATCGCCCGCGGCGTCTACGACGCCTACACGCAGCTGAACCTGCGGTACTCGCAGCTGGCGCCGCTGACCATGTGGGACGAGCGCAACACCGGCACGAACCTGCCGGCCCAGATCGAGATCTACGCGGCGTCCGGCGGGGAGTACAAGTTCCTGTTCATGGCCAAGGGCGGCGGCTCGGCGAACAAGTCGTTCTTGTACCAGCAGACCAAGGCGGTGCTGAATCCCGCCGCGATGCTGGCGTTCCTGGAGGAGAAGATCCGCTCGCTGGGCACTGCCGCATGCCCGCCGTATCACCTCGCGATCGTGGTCGGCGGGACCAGCGCGGAGTACGCGCTGAAGACCGCCAAGTACGCCTCGGCCCGCTATCTTGACGGGCTGCCGCGCGCGGGCACCGGCGCGGGGCACGGATTCCGCGACACCGAGCTTGAGCAGCAGGTGCTTGAGATCACCCGGCGGACCGGGATCGGCGCCCAGTTCGGCGGCAAGTACTTCTGCCATGACGTGCGGGTCATCCGGCTGCCGCGGCACGGCGCGTCCTGCCCGGTGGCGATCGCGGTGTCCTGCTCGGCCGACCGGCAGGCGCTGGGCAAGATCACCCCTGCGGGCGCGTTCCTGGAGCGGCTGGACCCCGATCCGGCCCAGTATCTGCCGGAGGCCAGCGAGGATGAGCTGGCCGGCGACGTGATCCGGATCGACCTGTCCCGGCCGATGCCCGAAATCCGCGCCGAGCTGTCGAGGTACCCGATCAAGACGCGGCTCGCGCTGACCGGGCCGATGGTGGTAGCCAGGGACATCGCGCATGCCAAGATCGCCGAGCGGCTGGCCGCGGGCGAGCCGATGCCCGGTTACCTGCGGGATCACGCCGTCTACTACGCCGGGCCGGCCAAGACGCCGGAGGGCTACGCGTCCGGGTCGTTCGGGCCGACGACGGCCGGCCGGATGGATTCCTACGTCGGCCAGTTCCAGGCGGCCGGCGGCTCGCTGGTGATGCTGGCCAAGGGGAACCGGTCGGCCGCGGTGACCGCCGCGTGCCAGCAGCACGGCGGGTTCTACCTTGGCTCGATCGGCGGCGCCGCGGCCCGGCTAGCCCAGGACTGCATCACCAAGGTCGAGGTGCTTGAGTATCCGGAACTGGGCATGGAGGCGGTATGGCGGATCGAGGTGCGGGATTTCCCGGCGTTCATCGTGGTCGACGACAAGGGCAATGACTTCTTCGCCGACGTCACCGGGCCGGCCGCGCCGGTGCTGACGATCGGCTCCGGGCCCAGCTAGCAGCTTCGAGCCAGGAGGCGTACCGCATGCCTGACGGCGCGGCGGGATTCCGGACCGAGCGCGACTCGATGGGCGAGGTCCAGGTGCCCGCCGGGGCGCTGTGGGGCGCGCAGACCCAGCGGGCGGTGCAGAACTTCCCGGTCTCCGGCGAGCGGCTGCCCGGGGAGCTGATCCGGGCGCTGGCCTCGATCAAGGGGGCGGCCGCCGCGGTCAACGGCGAGCTTGGCGTGCTGGACGCGGACATGGCGGCGGCGATTCACGACGCTGCCGCACAGATCGCCGCCGGCCAGCACCTGGACCAGTTCCCGGTTGACGTGTTCCAGACCGGATCCGGGACCTCGAGCAACATGAACGCCAACGAGGTGATCGCCGCGCTGGCGACCCGCGGGCTGGGCCGGCCGGTACACCCGAACGACCATGTCAACGCGTCCCAGTCGTCCAATGACGTGTTCCCGTCCGCGATTCACCTGGCGGCGGCCTGGCTGCTGGCCCGGCGGCTGCTGGCGGCGCTCGCCGAGCTGGCCGGGGCGCTGGAGGGGAAGGCCGCCGAGTTCGCCGATTTCGTCAAGAGCGGCCGGACGCACCTGATGGACGCCACCCCGGTAACCCTCGGCCAGGAGTTCGGCGGCTACGCGGCCGCGGTGCGCAACGGCGTCCGGCGGGTGCAGGCCGTGCTGCCCGACGTCGGCACGCTGCCGCTCGGCGGGACGGCGGTCGGCACCGGGCTGAACGCGCCGGCCGGCTTCGCCGCCGCCGTGATCGCCCGGCTGGCCGCCGACCTGGATCTGCCGCTGACCGAGGCTGCCGACCACTTCGAGGCGGCCGGCGGCGGGACGGCCTGGTCGCGGCGAGCGGCGTGCTGCGCACGATCGCGGTATCCCTGCTGAAGATCTGCAACGACCTGCGGCTGATGGGCTCCGGGCCGCAGACCGGGCTGGCCGAGATCCGGATCCCCGATCTGCAGCCGGGGTCCTCGATCATGCCGGGCAAGGTGAACCCGGTGATCTGCGAGGCGGTCTGCCAGGTCTGCGCCCAGGTGATCGGCAACGACGCGGCCGTGGCGTTCGGCGGGTCGGCGGGGAATTTCGAGCTGAACGTGATGCTGCCGGTGATCGCGCGTAACCTGCTCGGCTCGATCAGCCTGCTGTCGGCAGCGGCCAGCCTGCTGGCGTCCCGCTGCGTGACCGGGATCTCGGCCGACCCGGACCGGCTGCGGCGGCTCGCCGAGTCGTCGCCGGCCATCGTCACCGCGCTCAACCCGTTCCTCGGTTACGAGGCCGCCGCGGCAGTCGCGCACCAGGCGCTGGAGACCGGCAGGACCATCCGGGAGACCGTGCTGGACCGCGGTCACGTGGACCGCGGCGATCTCACCGAGGCGCAGCTAGACGCGGCACTCGACGTGCTTGCCATGACCCGCCGCCCGGAGGCATGACGGCAGCCGCCGGGCTCGGGCGGTTGAGCAGCCTGTGACAGGAAGCTTCCTGAATCCGGCCGAATTCACATCTGGCTCACAGGAATCTCGCTGGAAGCGGCAGTAGGTTCGCGGCCATGCACGGTGTGGTGAGAGCTGGCAGCCTGCTCGCCGGGCGGTACCGCCTGGACAGCGCCATCGGCCGCGGTGCCATGGGCATCGTCTGGCGCGGCCGGGACGAGCTGCTAGAGCGCCCCGTCGCGGTCAAGGAAGTCCGCGTCCCGGCGGTGCTGACGCCGGATGATGCCGGGATCGTCTACCAGCGGACCCTCCGCGAGGCCAAAACCGCGGCCCGGCTGAACCATCCCGCGGTGGCGACCGTCTTCGACGTGTTCGAGGAGGACGGCAGCCCCTGGATCGTGATGGAGTTCGTGCCCGCGCGGGCGCTCGACCAGGTCGTCGCCGAGGAAGGCCCGCTTCGCCCGCTGGCCGCTGCCCGCCTGGGCGAATGCCTGCTCAGCGCCCTCGCCTGCGCACATGCGGCCGGCGTGCTGCACAGGGACGTCAAGCCGAGCAACGTGCTGCTCGGCCCGGACGGCCGCGCCGTGCTGACCGACTTCGGCATCGCCACCTTCGAGGGAGATCCTGGGCTGACGCAGGCGGGCATGGTGATCGGCACGCCCGGATTCACCGCGCCGGAGCGGCTGCGCGGCCAGCCGGCGGCTCCGGCCGCCGACCTGTGGTCGCTCGGCGCCACCCTGTACGCGGCCGTCGAGGGCCGCGGGCCCTACGAGCGGTCCGGCGGCCCGGTGGCCGTGATGGCCGGGATCGTCAACGAGGCGCCTCCCCAGGCGCCGTCCGCCGGGCCGCTCATGCCGGTCATCGATGCCCTGCTGCGGGCGGATCCCGCCGCTCGCCCGGATGCGGCGGCGGCCGCCGGACTGCTGGCCGAGGCCGCGGCAACCGCGCAGGCGGCCGGGATTCTGCCCGGCTACCCATGGCCGTACGGTGCCGCCGCGCATATAGCTCACCCGGAACGGGACGCCACGACCGCGGCCTGCCCGATTCCGGCTGGGCCGCTGGCGCCAGGCGGCATCCCGGCGTTCATGACCGAAGGCAGCCCGGCTGACGCTGTGCCGCCGTCCGGCGCTGCCGATCTGCCGCCCGGCACCGCTGGCCTGGCCGGCACCGCTGGCCAGGCCGGCGCGGCAGGCCTGGCCGGCGCGGCAGGTCCCGGTCTGCCGGCCTTCCTCGACATGCCGGCGTTTTCCCTGGCGGCCCCGCGTTCCCGAGACGGGCCCGCGTTCCCGGACGGGCCCGCGTTCCCGGACGGGCCCGCGTTCCCGGACGGTCCTGCCTTCCCGGACGGGCCCGCGTTCCCACCCGACCCTGCGTTCCCGGCGGGACCCGGCTTCCGGGCAGGATCCGGATTTCCCGGCGGGCCGCAGTCCGATGATCAGCCTGCTCCCGCACAGCCTGGCAGCCGGCGGCAGGCCCCCCCGACACCGCCGCCCAGGCCGGGCCGGGCGATTGCAGCTGCCCTCGCCGCGATCGTCGTGCTCGCGACGGGCCTGCTCGGCGGGCTGGCATTTGCCCGCTCCATCGGCGGCCAGGCCGTCGCGCGAAGCGACACCGGACTCCGGACCGGGACGGGCCACCATGCCGCCAGCCAGGTGCAGGTTACGGCCGGCCATGACGGCGCCTCGCCGGCCACCGGCGCAAGCACCGGCGCCAGTACCGGCAGCACAGGTGCCGGGACCGCCGGAACCGGGACCGCCAGCACCGGGACAGTCGGAACCGGGACAGTCGGAACCGGGGCCGCCGGAACCGGGACCGCCAGCACCAGGACAGTCGGAACCGGGGCCGCCGGAACCGGCGGGGCCAGACCCACTCCGGCCAGCCCAGGCCCGGCCGCCAGCAAGCCAGCTACCGCAGCGCCCCCGGCGGGCTACCGCTGGTATACGGCGTCCGCCGCCAGCGGCGGCAGTACGGCTGGCTTCACGGTGGCGGTGCCCAGCGGCTGGCAGGCCAGCAGGCAAGGGCTGATCACCTACCTGACCAGCCTGTCCGGCGGCATGCGCGCGGAGATCAACCTGACCCCGTTCACGCGCGCTGATCCGGTCCGCGAGGCTAGGCTGCAGCGGCGCGAGGCGGTCCGGCAGGGTCAGTATCCCGGGTACGCGGGCATCATCGTGCCAGGGAGGTTCCACGGCGCGCCGGACGCGATATGGCGATTCGGCTGGCGGCAGGGCGTGGGCCGGGTCGCCACGTCCGACCTCCTGGTCAGCCTGGCTACCAGCGCAGGCCAGCAGCCGTACGCGATCAGCATGTCCGCGCCTAGGCCGACCGCCCCGGCAGCCGCCCGGGTCTTTCAGCAGATGCTGCGGACATTCCAGCCAGCGCCGTAGCGAAAGGCAGGCCCCGAGTTGGCTCAGGTCGCCAGGGCTAGCTCTTTGGCGGTGCGTTGGTGGGGTTCTCGCACGGATCTGGACGGTGCGGTGCCGGCGGCAGGTGCGGACGATCTTGCGGATTGGCCATCCGGTGCGGTCCTCAACGAGCGAGCTCTCGGCGAGTGCGGCGAACGCAACGTTGGCCGACTCGATGCTTCCGGGCCAGTACCAAGTGCAGGAACGGCGTGTCGCCGCCAGGGCTCGGTCGAACCCCGCGCGTCGTAGGCTGCACCCGGGGCCGTTCCACAACGGTCCGGCCTTCGGGAGGAGGCGATCGGCAGCGGGCTTGGCCCGACAGCCGCCACCGCGGAAGACCGATCAGCGCTGGACTGTGTAGTGCAGGTGCAGAACGCGGTCGCCCTGGACCACCCGGTCGGGATCGTCGAGGAGGACGGTTCCGGCATGGCTGCCAAAGAAGCGCACCCCCTCACCCAGAACCACCGGGGCGACGTCCATCGCGATCTCGTCGACCAGACCTGCCGAGAACGCCTGCCCGCCGAGGTCGCCGGCGGTCACGCAGACGAGAC
The DNA here is from genome assembly GCA_963786975.1 of uncultured Actinomycetes bacterium. GTDB lineage: Bacteria > Actinomycetota > Actinomycetes > Streptosporangiales > Streptosporangiaceae > Palsa-506. Next base: position 257,400 of record CAWBBE010000006.1, read on the forward strand.
CGTCGCCGGCGAGCTTTTTGGCGAGCGCGATGGCCGCCTCGACCGACCCGGCGGTGTGGAAGGGTGCGTCCGGGTGGTCGGCGAGCCACGCCTCCGGCAATGGCCGGTGGGTGACAACGACCAGCTCGTCTCCGGCGGCCGGGTCGCCGTCCCAGCCGTTCGTGGTGTCGAATAGGTGGCGGCCGATGACTGTCACCTTGAGGGCGTCCCAGAAGGGCTGGACGTAATCCGCGGACGCCTGCGAGACATGGAACGTCCAGCCGCTCGCCCTGGCGGACACCTCGGTATGTCCGTTGCCGTACCAGTCGAACAGCGGCCCGACCGTGTCATCGGGATAGGCGATGTAGCCGTCCACCGACACGACCGCCTGCATGACAACCCTGGCCATCTCCGCTCCTCAGCCGAACGGCGGAACGTTTACATGCACCGGTCTGACGAGGATATCCAGCTGGCTTGCCGGCTCGATGATCCGGGCCAGGAGCAGTTGCCCGAACCGAACCCAGCACCTAGCAGCCGCCGGACAGCCCGCGCCCCAAGTGGCGGCCCATCCGCGAGGACATCATCGGCAACGGCCCACCGCACCGTTGCCCGGCACCTGCCCCTTGGCCGTCCCCATCCCGAGGTCGGCCCGCAAGCTCAGCCCGGCCCGCAAGCTCAGCCCGGCGCGCGCGACTCAGCCCAGCCCGCATAGCGCTCCCGGCCCGCAAGCTCAGCCCGGCCTACGCGACTCAGCCCGGCCCGGCCCGCGTCGCCCAAGCACCGGACATGCCGCTGGCCCTCCCCGCCCGGCGGGGAGGGCCAGCGCGACGCCAGCTAGCCGGCGCGCCTGATCCGGAAATACATCGTCGGATGCCAGAAGCTGCTGATCCGGTGCCAGCCGATCAGGGTGCCGGAATGCAGCGCCCCGAGCGTGTACCTGCGCCCGGCGACCAGCTCGACGTGCCCGGTGCCGTAGAACGCGAGATCGCCCTTCTTGGCCCTGCGGTGACTTACCCGTACCAGCCTGCTGGAAGCCAGCATGTCGAAGGTGTCCCGGCCGAGGGCGATGCCCGCATGCCGGTAGGAGGCATAGACGAGACCGGAGCAGTCGAAGCAGCCGTGCGTACCGCCCCAGCAGTAGGGCTTGCCGCGCTGGTGCGCGGCATAGATGTAGGCCCGCATCCGGCGGGACCGATGGTGATGGCGGCGCGCGGCCGCCGCACTGTCGGTAACCGCTACGCGGCCGGCGGCCGCCGCGGACCGGGCTGCCGCCGCCGGGCTAGCCGACGCGGCCGCGGTTGTGGTGGCCGCGTGCGCGGCCTGGTGGGCGGACAGCGCCGGAAGGACGGCGACGGCAGCCACGAACGAGATAGTCAGCGTGCGCTTTAGCGTGAGCAACATGGGTTTCCGCCCCTCCCCTAGTACGAACCGGTTGCGAGCTCGTGATCCCAGGCGCCGCAGGGGGAGCCGTAAAGATCGCTGACGTAACCGAGTCCCCAGCGGATCTGGGTGGCGGGGTTGGTCTGCCAGTCCGCGCCGGCGCTGGCCATCTTCGAGCCGGGCAGCGCCTGCGGGATGCCGAATGCGCCGCTCGGGTTAGCGGCAGCGGGATTCCAGCCGCTCTCCCTGGTCCACAGCTCGTTCAGGCAGCCAAACTCGCTCGACGACCAGCCGTAGGAGCCGAGCATTGCCTTCGCGATCTGCTGCGGTGAGCCGGAAGGATGCGCCGGTGCCCGTGCCGCCCGCCGGTGCGCGGCCCGCTGAGCCGCGGCGGCGGCGAGGGCGGCTGCCCCGCGCCGGGCGGCTTGCCGCCGTTCCCACCGGGCGGCGGCGGCACGGCGAACCTCCAGCGCCAGACGGTGATTCTGCTGCGCAGCGAACCCGGCCTTGAAGACCAGCGCCTGGCCGCCGATCTGCTCGGCGGCTGCTGGGTTCCTGGTTGCCTTGCGGCCGATTCCGGCGCCGCCGGTATTGTCCGCGGCGGTCATGGCGCCTATCGCTACCAGGCCTGCTGCGGCGGCCGAGGCGGTCGCCTGTCCCGCGGCCTGCTGGAGTTCCGAGTTCTGCGGCGGCGCGGCCGGCTGCTCCGCGGCGGCGGCAGGCCACATGGCCATCGTCGCCGAGGCAACCGCCGCCACCGCGACGGTCGAGCCGGTTGCTGCAATCGTGAGTCGTGAAGGTTTCCCGTGCTTCAGGGGGGTACGCGGGATGCGGGACAAAATGATCCCTTTGTCGGGCGTGTTATGCACGCTCGGCTTCCACCCGGACTCGGCCGGCCCGCGCCGGAAGCGCAGGCTGATCGTGGCGCGCGGACGTGACGCGGGTCAGGGCGACGGGCTACGTTAAGTAGCCATCACGCACGCGGGGTGCTGTCAGGTACCCACACTGCCTAACGAATGAGCTGTTCGTGCCTGCAATCGACACTATTCCGCTATGAGGTGAGTCACAGTGCGACTGTCCCTTGATGCGGACTTTGGCGACCGTACAGCCTGCTGCTGCCGGCTTGTCGCAACTTATGGCCGTCTTTTGGGACCCGGGCACATCACCGTAGCGTAACGATGACAGTCCGGAAACTTACTCCGTGTCATCAGAACTGGCCAGGGGGCAAGCCAGAAAGTAGCCAGGCCGCGGAATTAAAGTTACGCGATTTATAGTTTTGTAATCACCTGCGCGACCTAATGTGATCTGCTAAAAGGCCACTCCGCCGAGTCATCGCCGAGTCATCGCCGAGTCACCGCCCGGGCGCCGCCCCGGGTCAGCGCCGGTGCCCCGCCAGCTGCCGCTGACCAGCGCGGACGCGCCCGCCGCCGGTCAGTACCAGCCGTGCGCTTGCCAGAACGCCCAGGCGCTGCAGGGATCACCGTACCGGCCCTGGATGTAGCCCAGACCCCACTTGATCTGGGTAGTCGCGCTCGTCTGCCAGTCGGGCCCGGCGCTGGCCATCTTCGACCCCGGCAGTGCCTGCGGGATCCCGTAGGCGCCGCTGGCGTTCTCCGCGGTCACGTTCCAGCCGCTCTCGCGAGTCCAGATGTTGCTGAGGCAGGAGAAGTAGGTACTCGGCTTCCAGCCGAACGAGGACAGCATGCTGAAGGCAATCGACTGGGCTGTTCCCGGGCTCGGCGGCGGGGCGGTCCCGACCTGTGGTGTAGCCGGGGCGCCAGGGGCAGCCGGGGAAGCCGAGGCCGGATCTGGGGTCGCGGCGGCCGACGGCCTGGTCGCCAGCTTCGGCGCGCCCACCAGGTTGAGCGTCTTCGTGGCGGCATCCATCAAGATCATGTGCTGGCGGTCCTGCTCCAGCAGGGCGACCGAACGGGTGCCCGGGATGCCGGCCACGACCATCGCCGCGGGGTCCGCGCCGGCCCGTACCCGGCCCAGGTAGACGGCAGCGCCTGCACCGCCGATACCGGCCACGAAGACAGCCATCACGAGCAGGAAAACCCCGGTCCGCCGGTGCTTGCGGGTGCTAGCCGGGCCAGGCCTCCGGTGTCGTGACAATGCAGTCCTTCCGTCGGTCTAACACGCCAAGCGGGAACGCTAAGCGCGCGGACCGCTGCGGTACAGGGCAGCGAGTCGCCTGCTGGCCAGGCTTATATGCAACGCGGCCAGCAGAATCATTAACGGGACAGAACCCGGTTGCTGCTGGGTCCCAGCGCCGTTGGCGAACCACATTGCCAGAACCGAAGGAGGTCATCCAAGCGATTCCGCATAAAAAGCTGGGCCGGCGCGGCGCGATTAGCGCGCCGCGGATCACAGTTTGGCAATACGTAATGGAACAATTACGAGCTGTAAGAACGCCTGAGCTGTGATCACAGCTTGGGGGTCCGAGGCGGCTGGGTCCGGGCCTTAACCAATCCGCGGAACGGAACTGTTCGGACGGAACTGGTCCGGGCGAACGGATCGGGCAGAACTGGTCCGGGCGAACGGATCCGGCCGGAACCTGAGTCCCAGGCGGAGCGAGTGGCCCAGCCCGGCCCCGGCCCGGCCCCCAGCCCCAGCCCCAGCCCCAGCCCCAGCCCCAGCCCTGGTCCCAGCCCTGGTCCAGGTCGCGGTCACTGGGTAGCGGTGCGGGTTCGCTGACAGCTACTGCGGAACAAATATTGTCAGTAATGACAACTATTATGATTTCTGACAACTATTGCCGATACCGGCAGCATCTCCGGCGCAGGCCGCTACCGCAGATGCTGGTCATGGCGCTAGTTTTCAACTATGGCTAGCACTAAGCCGCCCGCCCGCCGCGGGACATGGGACGTAGGCACGGGTGATCCGGCCACCGTGCTCGCCGAGGCGAGGAAGGCCCTGTTCGTGATGGTGGGGTTCCTTGCCATCATCTGGATCGTCCAGCTCGCCAACGCAGCGGATCACTATCAGCTCACGCTGAGCTACGGCATCAGGCCGCGGGACGCCGGCAGCCTGCCGGACGTCCTGACCGCGCCGTTCCTGCACTTCAGCTGGGCGCACATCGAGGGCAACTCGGGGCCGCTGTTCATCTTCGGCTTCCTCGCGGCCTACCGCGGCGTGACCAAGTTCTTCGGCGTGACTGCGCTGGTCATCCTCACCAGCGGGCTCGCCGCCTGGCTGACCGAGAGCACGCACTCGGTCGGCGCGGGCGCCAGCGGCGTGGTGTTCGGCTACTTCGGCTACATCATGGTCCGCGGGATTCTTCGACCGGCACGCCATCGACCTGCTGATCGGCGCCGTGATGGCGTTGTGCTTCGCGTACCAGTTCTCGGTGCTGCTGCCGCAGGCCGGCATCGGCTGGCAGGCGCACATCGGCGGCCTAGTGGGCGGCATCCTGGCGGGCTGGCTCTTCCGGGAGCGGCGGCCCAGGCCGCCAGCGCCGCCCCGGCCGTCGGCACGAGCCGGGCCGGAACCGCGTCACCCGCCGACGGCCCGCGCGCGGATCTGCACAAGCAGCTCGACGACCTCGGTCTCTGACCGGCCGCCGAGCCGCAGCCATGCCAGCAGGCGCGAGCGGTCCGGGCGGGCCCGGGCTGTGGCGGAACCGGGATTTCCTGCTGTTGTGGGCCGGCCAGTCCGTCAGCGAGCTCGGCTCGGCGGTTACCTTGCTCGCGCTGCCGCTCGTCGCGGTCGTGCTCCGGGCATCAGCCTTCGAGGTGGGTCTGCTGGCCGCCGCGACGACCGTCCCGTTCCTGCTGATCGCGCTGCCCGCCGGGCTGGCCGTCGACCGGATGGCCAAGCGGCGGCTGATGATCGGCTGCGATGCGGCGCGGATGCTGATCATCCAGGAGCCATGACGCCGATGCCTGTTGTCGATGCCCATCACCATGTCTGGGACCTTTCCGCGCACCACCAGCCGTGGCTCGCCAGCGACCCGGAACTCGCGCCGCTGCGCCGGAACTTCTCGGTCGCCGACCTGGCGGCCGCGGCCGCCGGGCAGCAGGTCACCGAAACCGTCCTGGTGCAGACGGTCAGCGAGCCATGGGAAACGCCCGAGATGCTCGGCCAGGCCGCGGCCGGCGGCCTGGTCGCCGGGGTGGTCGGCTGGGTGGACCTGGAATCGCCGGGCGTGGCTGACTCGCTTGCCGCGCTGAAAGATCTGCCCGGCGGCGAGCGGCTGGCCGGCATCCGGCATCCGCTGCTGGGCGAACCGGACGCGCGGTGGCTGGCCCGCCCGGCCGTGCTGCGCGGCCTGGCGGCAGTGGCGGCGGCCGGGCTGGCCTGTGACATCGTCGGCGAACCCCGGCACCTGCCGGCCGCGGCGGAGGCCGCGCGGGCGCTACCGGGCCTCCAGTTCGTACTCGATCACCTGGGCAACCCGGGAATCGCCGCTGAGGTGCCCCGGTCGTGGGCGTACGCGTTTGGCGCGCTCGCCGCGCTGCCGAACGTGGCCGCCAAGTTGTCGGGCATCCTCGGCGAGCCCGCCCCGGGCGGGGCAACGACCGCGGACCCCGGTACCGAGCCGGATGTCGCCCACATCCGGCCGTATTACGAGATCGCGCTGAACGCGTTCGGCCCGGGCCGGCTGATGTTCGGCTCGGACTGGCCGGTCAGCACGCTGCATGCCAGCTACGCCGGCGTCCATGCGGTCGCGCGCACGCTGACCGCGTCGCTCGGCCCGGCCGAGCGGGACGCCATCTTCAGCGGGACCGCCCGGCGCATCTACCGGCTGCCCGGCTAGGCGCCTGACGGCCAGCGGCCAGCCTGGCTCGCGTCGAACGCGGCCACCAGGCGCCGCGGGGCACGCAGCCGCCACGACTCGATCATCAGCTCGGCGAGCTCGGCGACGTCGATCGCGCTGAACCGGACGAGCACCGTCGGGTGGCCGTCATAGTGCGGCGTGGTGAAGAACTTGACCGGCTCGGCCGCGATCAGCTCCTGCTTCTCCTCCAGCCCGGCGCACCAGACCAGCAGCACGTCACCCTCATCGCGGATCCGGGCGAACAGCCGGTCTCCCACCCGGAACCCGGGCATTCCGTAGGAGAGTTGCTCGCTGGCCCCGGGCAGCCCGGCCGCTACCCGCCGCACGTCCTCAGCGCCGATCATCGTTCACCATCCCGGACGGGGCTCCCCGCCCCCGACGATACTGCCCGGCCCGGCCGGCCGCGGGGACGCCGGGCCGCCCGTCAGCCGGGTTGCGGCTAGGCGCGCCTGGCCGCCAGCACGCAGCCGGCGCTCACCAGCACGGCAGCGAGCACCGCCGTTCCAGCGGCGGCTGCCAGCAGCGGGCAGGCCAGCCCGGCTGCCGGAACAGTGAACGCGGAGATCAGCTGCCGGGCCGGCGGCGCGCCGGGTATCACGATCTCGCCCAGGCAGCAGCAGGCCCCGGCCAGCACCGCCCAGGCCCGGCGGTCCAGCACCGGGCGGCTCAGCACCGACCCGAATGCCAGGCCCCCGAGAACTGCCAGCAGGTGCGCCGCGAGGCCGGCCAGCACCGTCACGCCGGCCGCCGGATGGCCGGTGGCCAGCGGCCACCCGGTGCCGGCCAGGGCCAGCGGGACGCCGCCGAGGCCGGCCACCGCCAGCCGGCCGCGATTAGTCCGGACCCGATCGTGCCACGGCCATGGCAGCCGCCCAACCTGGCCCTGGCCACCTCTCCCCCGCCCGGCCAGGTCTCCGGCAGCGGTAGATCCCTCAGCGGTTAAGTTCCGTCCGGTCATGACCGGACGGATGTGAACCATTAAGCGGGCCGCGGACAATGCAGCGGCTGCTGTGGTTGCTGTGGTTATTGTGAGGTTGTCGTTGCTGTGGTTGTTGTTGTCGTGGTCGTTGTTGCTGTTATGGCTAGTGTTGCTGGTGGAACAGCGCCGCCCCGGCCCAGCTGAGCGTGCCGGCTGGCCGAGGCGCCCCGCGGCACGATCGATCACACCATTCGCCACGCCAGTCTCAACCGCACCAAGATCAGACTAGTGGTTCAGATTCGTCCGGCCATCACCGGACATATCTGAACCAATAAGTTGATCTTGGGGAGGTTGATGGTGATGTGCTAGGTGGTGGCCGTTGCGCTGGGCCTCGTGCCGGGCGGCGCTGGGCCTCGTGCCGGGCGGCGCTGGGCCTCGTGCCGGGCGGCGCGGGCCCTCGTGCCGGGCGGCGCTGGCCCTCGTGCCGGGCGGCGCTGGGCGGCGCGGGGCCGCGTGCCGGGCGACGCACTTGATCTTGCCCTTGCGGCGGGCGAGGCCGGCGTCAGTGGCCTCCTGGCGGGCGTCAGTCGCGGGCGGAGTCGCGGGCGCCGCGCAGCGTGACGACCACCGCGCCGGCCGCGAAGACCAGCGCCGCGCAGAGCCCCGCGCCGAGGTCGTGCGGCGGGCGGGCCGGCCAGGCCCAGGGAGTGGTCCAGCCCTGGCCGATGGCGAAGGTGGCCAGCGCCCAGTAGCCAAGCGGGCCGATCCAGCACAGGCTGCCGCCGATCATGGCCGCGGTCAGCAGCGCTATCCCGGTCATCCCGGCCAGGTCGCGGAGCAGGGCCAGGTAGCCGAGGTCCAGGTGCGCCGCGGCCGACCCGGCGGCGAGCGCACCGAACGCGGCGGCGGTCAGCGCCAGGGCCGTGCCCAGCCGCAGCACCGGCAGCCACCGGCCGGTGGCGCGATCTGGCTCGCCGAACGGGCTGCGGGTGACCACGCCGATGGCCGCGGCGGCCGCGGCCTCGATGAGCAGCGGGAGCTGGCGGGCGGGCAGCCCGGTGCGCGGCGGGGTCCAGTGCAGCGTGATCCGCAGCGTGACCGCGCAGCCGGCCAGCACTAGCAGGCAGCCAGGGACGCCGCGGCTGGCCAGGTACAGCCGGACCAGCCGGGCCGGCGGTGTACCGGGCAGCGCGCCAGGCACCGGGCCGGCCGCGGTGCTCGGCGCGGCCGGGTCCGCGGTGGTCACGGCACCTCCGCGAGGGTGACCTGGCCGGCCCGCAGCGCGGTCAGGTGGGCGGCCAGCCAGGCGTGCCGGGCGCTGGCCGGCAGCGCGGCGAACCGCTGGGCCGCGGCGAAGGCCGGTGAGCCGGGCGGCGGACCGGGCACCGCGTTGCCGGCCTGCCGCACTCCGGCCGCCGACGGCGGCAGCAGCCGCAGGCCAGCCGTCTTGAGCAGGGCCGCCTCGACCGCATGCTGGGCCGCGCTGGGGGCCGGCCGATCCGGCCCCGGCCGGCCGTAGATCACGGCCTGGATGATCGAAGCCGGGGCGGCCGGCCCCAGGATCTGGGCGATGCTCTGCCCGCCGGGAACCAGCAGGGACGGGCTCAGGTAGAGCACTGGCGGGCGGCCGCTGATGACCGGCCCGGGGATGCTGATGCTGGTGCCGTCCATAGCCTGCGGGACTGCCACGGCGAGCTGGACCCGGACCGGCGCGCCGGGCAGGCCGGCCACCTGGCGAAGCGCCGGGTCCAGGTAGGCGGCGAGACCGGGCAGCATGAACCGGAAGGCCGGGTGCAGGCACACCGGGACCGCGGCGGCGCCGTCGCAGGCGGGCCGGTAGCTGGTCAGCCGGCCGCTGGCCGGGCCGTCCAACGCGGGGACGATGACGCCTTCCGCCGTCAGCCGCGCGGTGCTGGCCAGCACCAGGCCGCCGCCGGCCGCGGCCAGCCCGGCCAGCGCGAGCACCGCGCCGGCCAGCCGCAGCCGCCGCCCGCTCGCCGCGGCCGGCCGCGCCAGCACGCCGAGCGCGGCGACGGTCAGCCCGGCCAGGAACAGGATCTGCACGATCGACAGGCCGGGATGGAACGGGAAGAAGATCCCGGTGCCGGGCACGGTGGCGTCCCGCGCCGGGCTGACCCGGCCCCACGCCTGGTGCCGCTGCAGCGCCAGCACGCCGACCTGCGGCGCGAACAGCGCACCGACCGTCGCCAGTGGCGCGGCGAACCGGCCGGGGAAGAACGCGCCGAACGCGAACCCCACCGCGCTGAAGGCCAGGATCGCGACGGCCCCGACGACGGGCAGCCACCAGATCGGGCCGCCCCAGGTGGCCTGCCGGGCCGTCGCCGCGAACACCACAACCACGCAGGCCGCGTAGAACAACAGCGCCCAGATCGCGACCGCCGCCCAGCTGGCCAGCTGACTGGCCCATCGCGGCCTGGCCGCGACGGTCACCAGGTCAGTCAGCTGGCGGCGGCGGTCGCGCCCGGCGGTCCAGGCCGCCACCCCGGCGACGATCCCGCCGGTCAGCTCGAGCTGGCGCTGCACGTCGATGCTCCGCACCGCCCACAGCGGCGGATGACCGAGGTCGTTGCGCAGCTCGGTGACCGCGAGCAACGCGGCAAGCAGCGGCAGCACCAGCAGCATGGTGCTGCGGCGCAGTTCCAGCCGGAGCAGCCGCCCGGGCAGCCGGCGCAGCCACGGCGCGCGGGCAGAGCCGGCCGGGCGCGAGGCGGTGGGCGAGGCGATCATGGCAGTCTCCTCAGGGTGACGTGGCCGGCCGCAGCGCGGCCAGGTGGGCGGCTGGCCAGGCGTGCCTGGCCGTCGCGGGCAGCGCGGCGAGCCGCCGGGCGTCATGCCGGGCTGGGATAACCCATCCGGTCACGGCCAGCCGGGCGGTGCCGGCCAGCCCGGCGGCGGTCATGACCGGGCCTGCGCCAGGACGGCGCTGTAACCGCGTTCCAGCGGCGCGTCGCCGGACGCGGCGGTGCCGTCGGCCCGGGCGGTCAGCTCGGCCGGGGTGCCCTGGAAAACGATCTTTCCCTCGTCCATCAGCGCGACCTCGCTGCAGGCCGCGCCGACGTCCTCGACCAGGTGGGTGCTGACGATCACGGTCGCGCGCTGGCCGAACTCGCGCAGCAGCGCGCGGAACTGCACTCGCTGCTCCGGATCCAGCCCCGCCGTCGGCTCGTCCAGCAGCAGCAGTTCGGGCTCGTTCACGATCGCCTGCGCGATGCCTACCCGCCGGAGCATGCCGCCGGACAGCGTGCGCAGCTTCGCCCGTGCCTTGCTGCCCAGGCTGACCCGCTCGATCGCGGTCGCGACTGCCCGCGGGACCCGGGCCGGCGGCATGTCCTTGAGCAGCGCGAAGTACTCGACGAACTCGGCCACGGTGAAGCCCGGGTAGTAGCCGAGCGCCTGCGGCAGGTAGCCGAGCCTGCGCCGGATCTCCTTCCGCGGCCCGTATTCGCCGGGGTCCCGGCCGAGCAGCCGCAGCGTCCCCGAGGTCGGCGGGATGACTGTGGCCATCGTCCGCAGCAGCGTGGTCTTGCCTGCCCCGTTCGGGCCCAGCAGGCCGAACACCCCGGGCCCGGTCCGCAGGTCTACTCCGGCCACCGCCTGGGTGCGGCCAAACCGCCTGGTCAGGGCGGTGATCTCGACGTTCATGATGATCCTTTCGGAATCCGGGTCGCGTATACGGCAAGCCCGCCGCAGCACGCAGCGAACGCCAGGTAGGGGAGCACCAGGGCGGAGCTGGTGAAGGCGGCGGTGAACCGCCCGTCCGCGGCCTGCCCGGACAGGATCGTGATGACCCAGCCGGCCAGGCCGGCCGCCACCCCCACATTTGCCGACCGCGCCAGCGTGGCCGCCGCCAGCGCCAGCGCCGATACCGCCGTCATCGGGACCAGCCAGCCGAATGTGATCGCCGCCGCGGTGCCGGACGCCGCCGACGCGGCGATGCCGAGCGCGGCGTCTACGGCGAACACCGCGACGGCGCGGACCAGCAGCACCATCCGGTCGCTGACCGCCATGCTGTGCGACAGCTCCCAGGCCGGGTCGATGCCGGGCCCGTAGGCGTAGGCGATGCCCGCCGCCGCCACCGCCGGCGCCAGCAGCGCCACCAGCGGCTCGCCGGTGCCCAGCGTGGCAACGGCGCCCGTGCCGAGCACGACCACGCTGGCGATCAGCCACGGCAGCAGCAGCGACGGCGCGGTCAGCAGCGCCCTGGCCAGGCCGGGCGAGCGCAGCAGCCGCCCGGCGACCCGTTCCGGCCAGCCCGGCCTGCGCCGCCAAACCTCCGCGGCCAGCCCGAGCCAGACCCGGTCCAGGTCGACCTCGCGGCCGGCCGCGGATGCCGTGCCACCGTCCTGGCCTGCATCGATGCCGCTCATCTCGCCTCTCTCTCCGGAGCCGCCGGCCATCGCCCGCTGTCGGCCTGGCGCGAGGCCGGATCGCCGCCAGGTAGCGCGGCCCTGAGCCGCCGGCGTATCCGGTGCGCACGGCTCTTCACCGTTCCCACCGGCACCCTGGTCAGTTCCGCGACCTCCGCTACCGGCCGGTCCTCGACGAACATCAGCTGCCATACCTCGCGTTCCGCGCCGCCTTCCGGCCCGAGCGTGGCCACGGCGGCCGCGATATCTGCCTGCCACTGCGCCGCCGCCGCCGGATCACCCGCGTGCTGCCGGCCCGCCGCCACCGCGTCGGTCAGCGGCAGCGTCGGCCGGCCTCGGCGGCGGAGCCACAGCGCGGCCTGGCGGCGGCCGATCCCCCATAGCCAGCCGCCCGCGGACCCCTGCGGCCGGTAGCCGCGGGCGCCGCGCCAGGCCGCCAGGAAGGTTTCCTGCAGCACGTCCTCGACGTCCGCAGCCGGAAGCACCGTGCGCAGCCGGGCCGCCAGCCATGGCGCGTGCCGGAAGAAAAGCTCCCGCAGCGCCGCGTCGTCACCGCCGGCCAGGCAGCCGATCAGCTCGTCGTCATCCATCTCCCCTCTATTGCACTGTGCTGGCGGCTGGTTCACGAAAAAGCGAGGAAAGCCCGCTCGCTCGATGTGACATCGAGCGGCACCAGACCGGCCCGATGTCACATCGACCGGGTTAGCCGGACTGGCGAGGCGGGCCGGCGGCCTGGCCGACGCGGGCGATCACGATGGCCGGCGTCTGGCCGAGCAGGCCGATCCGCCGGGACGAGACCGTAAGGCGCTGCCTGCGCAGTCGCGCGATAAGCGGTTCTTCGTGCGTCGTCAGCAGCGCGGCAGCGCCCCCGCCGGCCACCAGGTGCCGGGCCAGCAGCGCGACCGCGTCGAACAGCGCGAGCCGGCCGGGCACCGCGACCTGCTTGCCCCAGGGCAGGTTGGCGGCCACGATCACGGCGCTGACCCGCTGCGGCGGCCCGCGCCGGACATCGTGGGCGAAGACGTTGTGCCGGAGCCCGGCGGCGGGTGACCCGGTTCCCGCCAGCCGCAGCCGGGTCCGCTCGACCGCGCGCTCGTCGATGTCGGAGGCGAAGACCGGCAAGCCGAGGTACGCGGCCTCGGCCGCGACGGTGCCGGTACCGCAGAACGGGTCGTAGACGCCGCGCTTCGCCGCCGCCGCCCCGGCGGCGCCGATGGCCAGCCGGACCAGCGCGGCGGCCACCGCGGGGCGTAGCGCGCCGGGGCGGGGCGGCCCGTCGTCGCCGCGCTTGCCGACCGGGCGGTCCCATAGGCTCAGCGCGATGTGAACCATCTCACCGTCAGCCTGAACTCGCAGGTCGACGGGGCTGCGCTCGGTCGCAGTCAGGTGCGCGCCGGGAAAATGCCGGGCGAGCAGCGGCGCTGGATCCCAGGCCGGGGCGGCGCGCCAGGCAGGATTACGGGCTGACAACGTCACCGACCAGGTACCGGGCGGCTGCCCGCCGCTACCCGCGATGATGCCCTGGACCTGCCCCGCGGCGGCGGCGCACAGGGCGGCGAACCCGGCCTGACCGCCGATCCGCGCCGGGCCGGCGATCAGCAGCCGCGCGTCGTCGACCGTGCGTGCCTGCGAGCCGAGGCGGGCCGCCTCGGCCGTGGTCATCGTCAGCGTCAGGAAACGGCTCTGCTGCTGCCGGATCTCCGCCGCGGGCACCAGGGCGGCCACCTCCGCGGCGACGACGTCGCCGAGCCCTTTGGTGAAGTAGAGCACGAGCCGGACCTGGGCTGCTGCGTCCCGCGGCAGGGCTAGTGATCTCATCGTCGCTGTCGCCGTCAGCCCGGCGGCGCGAATGGCGGCGCTGGCGGGTCGCCCCACCAGCCGCGCAGGAACGCGGCGGCCCGCCGGCAGGCCCCCGTGAGCGGTCCGCCCGGATGCTGCATCGCGTCCAGGACGAGCTCCGCGATCAGGTTCCCGGCAGCCGTGAGGACCTGCTCGGGCGCGGCGTCACGGGCCGACCGGTAGCCGATCACCGCGCCCGCGTTGCAAACGAAGTCCGGGAGCGCCGCGATGCCCCGCTGGCGCAGCACGTCGGCTCCGGCCGCGGTGTAGGGGACGTTGGCGGCGGGCGCGACGACCCGGACGCTCGCCGGAAGCGACCCGGCCGCCCGGCGGCTGAGCATGCCTGGCCGGGTGCCAGGGACGAGCACGTCGGCGTCTACCGCCGTGAAAAGCCGGCCAGCCGGGCTTACCGGCAGGCCGTACCGGGCGACGCACTCGTCGCCATGCACCCGGCGCAGCTCGAGCAGCCGCTGCACGTCGAGCCCCGCTGGGTCGGCGATGCACCCGGCGATCGTCGAGACCGCCGCTACCCGGCCGCCGCGGCCGGCCACCTCACGGGCCACGCCACCGCCCACCTTGCCGAATCCCTCGATGGCAGCCGACCGGCCGGCCCAGCCGCCGCCTGGCCCGGCGCACAGCGCCGTCTCCGCGGCCACCGCGACGCCGTACCCGGTCAGGACGTCCTCGAACGGCACGCCGCCAACCACCGCGGCAATGGCCGGCGGCGCGGCCCGGCGTGCCCGCAGCGGCGCGAAATCCTGCTCGGACGTGCCCATGTCCGGCCCGGTCAGGAACCGGCCCGAGTCGGCCAGCGGACGAATCTCGGCGCAATAGCGGGCCATCAGCCCGGCCCGGGCGACGCGGTCAGCCGGCTCCCCGAGCACGCCCGCCTTGGCACCGCCGACCCGCTCGCCGAGCACCGCGAACTTGTACGTCATGGCCCGGGCCAGCAGCGCCACCTCGGCCGCCGTGACGTCCGGCGCCAGCCGCGTCCCCCCGGCCGCGACCGGAGCGCCGGGCAGGTCGAACACGACGAAGCCGGGAACCGAGGCCAGCTCGATGATCTCCGGTCCTGAACGGTCCCGCCCGCCGGCCGTCATCCGGCCAGCCAGGAACGGACCCGGCTGGTGAGGAAGTCCAGGTCGGCCGGGATACCCTCCGGGCTACCCGCCCGGTGGCCCCAGATACTGGGAATCGTGGCCAGCGCACTATTGCGCAGGTGCCTGAGTTCCGCCTCGTTGTCGGCCACCCGGAAGTACAGGTCCGTCTCACTGGGCATGAGCAGCACCCGGGCCGTGATCGCGCCCAGCGCGCTGGCCAGGTCACCGGCAAACCGGCCGGCGCTGATGTCGGCTTCCTGCCAGGTAAGCGCCTGGGCATAGAGGTTGGCGGCCAGGCACTCGCCGAACGAGTCCTCCCAGTCGGTCTTGATGAAGGTGGCCAGGTCCGGCGCGCCGAGCGCGGTCTCGAACAGGCGCTCCCGGTAGAAGTCCTGGCTCAGGCCCCAGCCGGCGTAGATATGCGCGAACGCGCGGACCGCGGCTGCCGGCTCGGCGCTGAACCTGCCGTTGCCCTGGTATTCGGGCGCGGCCTCCAGCGTGCGCAGCAGGCCGGACAGGAACACCTTGTTGTGCACCGATGTCCGGGCGCTGCCGCAAACCACGATGGCGCGCTCGACGAAGTCGCCGAACAGCGCCGCCCAGTGGTAGGCCTGGCCCGCGCCCATCGAGAACCCGTAAGCCGCCGCGACCCTGGTGACGCCGAAATGCCCGGTCAGCAGGCGGTGCTGGGCGCGGACGTTGTCCGCCATCGTCACCACGGCAGGGTAGTCAGCGGTATCCGCGGCGCCGGAGGACACGCCGTTGGAGAACATGTCCGGGATCACGATGAACCACCGGCCAGGATCCAGCACGCCGTCCGGCCCGATCAGCCAGGCCAGATCCTCAGGACTGGCGGCATAGCTGCACGGGTAGACGATCACGTTGTCCCTGGTGGCGTTAAGCGTCCCGTGCGCCTGCCAGGCCAGCCGCGCATCGCTGACCACGCCGCCCCGCTCGGCCGGGAAGTCGCCCAGCCTGAGCACGCCGGCCTGTACTGGCCAGTCTCGGCTGACAGCAGTCATGCATATCTCCCGCCCGCGGCCCGGGCGGTTAACGCTACCGGACGCCGTCAGGTGAGATCGACCAGCTTGTCCTGGCCACCGGCCCGGCCAGGGTGGTAGCTGGCCACGCGAGCTGGCCGGCCGCGCCGGTCAGCCGCCCAGCCTGGCGCGCAGCGCGGCGCCCTTGGCCTGCGCGGTGTCGCGGAGCTCCCGCTGGAACGCGGTCATCCGGTCGCGCAGCGCCGGGTCGGCCGCGGCGAGGATGCGGACGGCCAGCAGCCCGGCATTGCGCGCGCCGCCGACGGCGACGGCCGCGACCGGGATCCCGGCGGGCATCTGCACGATGGACAGCAGCGAGTCCAGCCCGTCCAGGTGCTGCAGCGGTACCGGCACCCCGATCACCGGCAGCGGCGTGACCGAGGCGAGCATGCCGGGCAGGTGGGCCGCGCCGCCCGCCCCGGCGATGATCACCCGGAGGCCGCGGCCGGCGGCCGCGGAGCCGTAGCTGATCATCTCGTGCGGCATCCGGTGCGCCGACACGACGTCGGCCTCGCAGGGCACGCCAAACTCGGCCAGCGCGTCGACCGCGGCCGCCAGCACCGGCCAGTCGGAGTCGCTGCCCATGACCACGCCCACCAGCGGACCGCTCATGGTCACCCTCCCGGCTGCTCAGTGCCCAGGCTAAGGTAACTGGCCGCGCGCCTGGCCCGGTCCCTCAGCTGGGCGATGCCGTCGCCGACCACGGTTACGTGGCCGATTTTCCGGCCCGGCCGTACCACCTTGCCGTACAGGTGCACCCGGGCGCCCGGATCGGCGGCCATCACGTGGATGAGCCGGTCGTGCAGGTCGGGGTCGTCGCCGCCGAGGATGTTGACCATGACGGCGTGCCGCCCGGTCAGCCCGGGCGCGCCGAGCGGCAGGTTCAGCACTGCCCGCAGGTGCTGCTCGAACTGTGACGTGGTGGCGCCGTCGATGGTCCAGTGGCCGGAATTGTGCGGGCGCATGGCCAGCTCGTTCACCAGCAGGCCGTCCGCGGTGTCAAAAAGCTCGACCGCGAGCAGGCCGGTCACGCCGAGCTCGGCGGCGATGGACAGCGCCAGCCGCTGCGCCTCGGCCCGGCGGCCAGGGTGCAGGCCCGGGGCCGGCGCCAGCACCTCGTGGCAAATCCCGTCCCGCTGCACGGTCCGCACGACCGGGTAGGCGGCACCCTGGCCGGCCGGCGAGCGCGCCACCAGCGCGGCGAGCTCGCAGGTGAACGGCACGTGCTGCTCGGCCAGCAGGTCCACCGCGTGCCGGCCGGCGTGCGCGAGCACGTCGGCTGCCTCGGCAGTGGTGCCGCAAACCCATACGCCGCGGCCGTCGTATCCCCCGCTGACCGCCTTCAGCACCACCGGCCAGCCGTGCACCGCCGCGAAATCGGCAATCTGGCCGCCGCTGGCCACCGGCGCGAACGGCGGGCAGGCGATGCCGAGCCCGGTCAGCCATTCCCGCATGGCGCGCTTGTCCTGGGTGAGGCGCAGCGCGCGGGATCCCGGGCGGATCGTCACCCCGGCCCGTTCCAGGGCCGCGAGCTGCCTCGCCGGCACGTGCTCGTGGTCAAAGGTGACGACATCGCAGCCGGCCGCGAAGGCCATCAGGTCATCGCCGCTGCGGTAATCGCCGACCTGGGTGACGGCGCACACCTGGGCGGCGCTGTCCGCCGCGTCCGCCGCCAGCACCCGGAAGCCGATGCCCAGGCCAATGGCCGCCTGGCAGGTCATCCGGGCGAGCTGCCCGGCGCCGACCATGCCGACCACCGGCACCGCGCGGCGGCCGGGACCGGCGGGCCCGACCCCGGCCGCCGCGTCCCCGGCCCGAGCGGTCCCGGTGTCCCCGGCCTGATTCGTCACCCGCCGTAGCCTACGAGGTGCCCGGCCGGGCCGCGCCACCCCGGCCGGGCCGCGCGGCCCCGGCCGGGGCCGCCCGGCCGGCCCGGGCCGGCCCGGGCCGCGTCCCGGTCACCGGGAACGCGCTCGGCTGGCCCGGCATGGCAACCGCGGTGCCGGGCCGTCCGGAACTAGGCTGGTGCCCGCTACCGTTTGATGGACAAGCCGTGACGGTTCGATGGGCATTCCAAGACCTAGGTAGTACATTCGGGTTAATAACCCGAGCATCGCCCTGACGGCGCAGCGTGCGCCTGCCGACGCCAGAAGGGACGCCGAACCGCCCGTGAGCCTGGTTGCTGACCTGCACCGCCGCTTCGCCACGCTGATTGCCGAGCTGACCAGGTTCGGCCTCGTCGGGACGCTCGGGCTGATCATCGACCTCGGCGGCGCGGCGCTGCTGCACGGCAAGGCCGGGTTCGGGCCGCTGATGGCCAAGGCCATCTCCGCCTCGGTGGCCACGGTCGTCTCCTACGCCGGGCACCGGCTGTGGACCTTCCGGCACCGGGCCAGCCAGAGCATCCCGCGCGGCGGGCTGATCTTCTACGGGCTCAACCTGATCGGCCTGGTCATCTCGCTGCTGGTGATCGCGCTCGTCACCGGGCCGCTCGGGCTGCACAGCCTCGCCGCTTACAACGCGGCCCAGGTGGTCGGCGTGCTGCTCGGCATGCTGTTCCGCTACTGGTCCTACCGCCGGTGGGTGTTCCTCGCCTTCGAGCCCGGTGAGGCAGCGCGGCCGCCGGCCCCGGCGGCGGCCGAGCTGGCGGCGCAGCGGATCCCGGCGGAGCATGCCGTAGCCCAGGCCGGCCCGGCCGGACGGCCGGCTGCCGAGCGCACCCGGGCCGAGCACCTCCGGGCCGAGCACCTCCGGGCTGAGCACCTCCAGGTCGACGAGGCCTAGCCCGGCGCCAGGTCAGGCCGGGCCGCTGACCACCGGCTTGTCGCCAGGGACAGCGTTGCCGTGCGGCAGGAACACGGCGAAGACTGCGGGCCGGGGCCTGACCAGGACAACCTGGCCGCCATCCGCCGCCGCCACCGAGCGGGCCAGGGACAGCCCGAGCCCGGTGCCGCCGGGACGGCCGCTGACGCTGCGCTCGAAGATCCTGGGCACCAGTTCCGCCGGGACGCCCCTGCCCTCGTCCCTGACCTCCACCACGACTGACCGCGGGGTATGCGATGTCCTGATGGTCACCACGCCGGCCCCATGCACCAGCGCATTGTCCAGCAGGGTCGCGATCACCTGGGCGGCGCTGCCGGGCGTCACGTACGCGAACAGGCCCTTCTCGCCGGTCACCTCGAGCTTCCTGCTCAGCCGCCGGAACGCCGGGTCCCACTCGACGACCTGCTGGGCGACGACGTCGTCGATCGAGGCAAGCGACGGCGCGCCGGTCGGCGGCCGGCGCGCGACCCGGCCGAGCAGCTGGCCGACCACCTCGGCCAGCCGCTCCGTCTGGGCGAGCGCCGCCGCGCCCTCTTCGCGCACGACAGCGGGGTCCTGCGCGGACGCGATCATCTCCTCCAGCCGCATCGACAGTGCGGTCAGCGGCGTGCGCAGCTGGTGCGAGGCGTCGGCGGCGAAGTCGCGGCCGGCCGACAGCAGGTCGGCGATGCGCTGCGCGGAGCCGTCCAGTCCCTCGGCGACCTGGTCGAGTTCCGGCACACCGTAGCGGCGGCCGAGCGGCCGGGCGTCACCCGAGCCGAGCCGGTCCGCGGCCCGGGCGAGTTCTTCCAGCGGCCGGGTCAGCCGCCGCGCCTGCAGGATGGCGAGCGCCACGGCTACCCCGACGGCGAGCAGCGCGAGTGCGCTGATCAGCAGCAATGCCCGGGCCACCCGGCCGCCGACGGTCGAGTCATCGGCTTCCACGGTGACCGAGAAGTCCCGGCTGACCGCCTGGGCGGTGATGGTGTCCCCGGCGGGCGGCCGCTTGCCGATCTGGGTCCGGCCGACCGAGTACTGCCGGATGATCACGTACCGGTCCGGCAGCGACCTGCCGACCTGCACCGCGTTCGGCGGCAGATCGTCGTTGACCCGCCCCTGCAGGTTCCTGGCGAGCGTGCTCGCGTCCCGGCGGACCTGCTGGGTGGCCTCGCTGACCTGCAGCCGGCTGATGACGAACGCCAGCGGCAGGCCGAGCAGGAGGACCGCGGCCACCGCCACGGCCAGTGTCGAGACGAGCAGGCGGCGGCGCACCGCTCAGCGCCCGGGTCCGCCATCAGCGGCCGCGACGGCCACCTGACACCTGGTATTCAATCCGGGCACCCGCCATCAGTCACCGCGTTCGAACCTGAACCCCACGCCCCTGACGGTGGTGATGAAACGCGGGTTATGCGCGTCATCACCGAGCTTGCGCCGGAGCCAGGAGACGTGCATATCCAGCGTCTTGGTGGAGCCCCACCATTTGCTGTCCCAGACCTGCCGCATGATCTGCTCGCGGGTGACCACCTTGCCGGCCTCCGCGACGAGCAGCGAGAGCAGGTCGAATTCCTTCGACGTGAGATCGATCTCGGTGTCGTCCAGCCAGGCCCGGCGGGCGTCCGCGTCGATCCGCACGCCCTGCGCGGCATGCGTGTCGGAGGCGCCGCGGCGGAGCAGGGCACGGACCCTGGCCAGCAACTCGGCCAGCCGGAACGGCTTGGTGACGTAATCGTCGGCGCCGGCGTCCAGGCCGATCACCGTGTCCACCTCGTCCGCTCGCGCGGTGAGGATCAGCACCGGGACGGCCTGGCCTTCTGACCTGATCAGGCGGCAGACCTCCAGGCCGTCAAGCTGGGGCAGGCCGATGTCGAGCACGATCAGGTCGATGCCGCCGGCCCGGGCTGCCTCCAGCGCGCCGGGCCCGTCGGCGGACACGCCGACTTCGTAGCCCTCACGCCGCAGTGCGCGGGCCAGCGGCTCGGAGATGGACGGGTCGTCCTCGGCGAGCAGCACGCTGGTCATGCTGCGATGGTAAGGCGAGCAGGCAACTTTTCCCGAACGCTACGCGCAGAACTTGGCCAGATACCGCTGCGCAGCGGCCCGCCGGCCGCCGTATTCACCCGCTATGTGCGCAGATCAGACCGGCGTTACGCCGTGCCGCCTGCGGGCGAAGAACCGCTCCTTGCCCCGTGCGGCGGCGAACCTGCGGATGAGTTCCGCGCGCAGGTCCTCCGGCTCGACGATGTCGTCCACGACGAGTTCCCCGGCCAGCCTGAGCACGTCAATGTCGCGGTCGTAGGCCGCCCGCAGGCGGCTGGTTTCCCGCTCCCGCTCGGCCGGATCGGTGATCCCGGCGAGCTTGTTGAAATACACCGCGTTGACGGCGGCCTCCGCCCCCATCACCGCGATCTTGGCGGTGGGCAGTGCCAGGGTGGCGTCCGGCTCGAAACCCGGCCCGGCCATCGCGTACAGCCCGGCGCCGTATGCCTTCCGGATTATTACGCAGATCTTCGGGACGGTCGCCTCGGCCACGGCACTGATCATCTTGGCGCCGTGCCGGATGATGCCCTGCCGCTCGACGGCCGTGCCGACCATGAATCCGGGGACGTCGGCCAGGAACAGCAGCGGCAGGCTGAACGCGTCGCAGAGCTGGATGAACCGGGCGGCCTTGTCCGCGGAGTCGACGAACAGCACGCCGCCCTTGAACATCGGGTTGCTGGCCACGACGCCGATGGCGGCGCCGTCCAGCCGGGCGAAGCCGACCAGGAGTTCCCTGGCCCACAGCGCGTGGATCTCGAACAGCGAGTCCTCGTCGACCAGCCCGCGGACGTACCTGCGCATGTCGAAGGCCTGCCGCTCGCTGACCGGGACCATCGACCGCAGGTCCGCCGGCGCGGCTTCGCGGGCCGGGGCGGCGGGCGGCGGCTGCCGCCAGTTGCCGGGCAGGTAGGACAGGTAGCCGCGGACGGCGGTCAGCGCCTCGTGCTCGGTCGCGGCGAGGTGGTGGCCGCAGCCGGAAACGGTGCAGTGCATCCGGGCACCGCCCATCTCCTCCAGCGTGGTCTGCTCCCTGACCACCATCTCCACCATCCGCGGGCTGCCCAGGTACATCGAGGCGTTCCCGTCCACCATCACCACGTAATCGCAGAACGCCGGGATGTACGCGCCGCCCGCCGCCGACGGCCCGAACAGCGCGCATACCTGCGGGACCGAGCCGGACGCGCGTACTTGCGAGTGGAAGATCTTCCCGGCGCCGCGGCGGCCGGGGAACATCTCGACCTGGTCGGTGATCCGGGCGCCGGCGGAGTCGACCAGGTAGATCATCGGGATGCCGGACGCGTACGCCTTCTCGATGATCCGGATGATCTTCTCGACCGTGCGGGCGCCCCACGAGCCCGCCTTGACCGTGGAGTCGTTGGCCATCAGCGCGACCGGGCGGCCGCCGATCGCGGCCGTCCCGGTGATCACGCCATCCGCCGGCAGGTCCGCGGCCAGCGCGTTCGCGTACCGGCCGTCTTCGGTGAAGCTGCCCTTGTCGGTCAGGAACGCGATCCGGTCGCGGGCGAACAGCTTGCCGCTGGCGGCAGCGGCCTGGTGATACCGGGGCGCGCCGCCGGCCTCGACCCTGGCCCGGACCGCGGGAAGGTCCGGGTGGCCAGGACCGTCGTCGGCGCCGGGCTGGTCCCCGGCCGGGTTTGCGCTCACCACCGGAGCGTACCGAGCGCGGGCCAGCCGGAGCCAATCCCGTCAGCCTGGCCCGCGCCGGTTATCCTTGGTCCCGCCGCAGGCCCGGCGTGGCGGACACGCGGGCGGCGCGAGGAGAAGCAGGTGCCGATGCTCAGGGAAGTTCTCGGCCGCCGGTCCGGCGAGCCAGGGGACGCGCCGCAGGCCGGGTCGCTGGCCGGCGCGGCGGCGGCCCGGCTGCGGGCCGCCCTGGCCGGGCTGGCCGGGCTGATCCGGCGGCATCGGCTGTTCTCGGTGGTGCTCGGCTTGTCGGTGGTGCCTCGGGTAATCGCGATGCTGGGGTTCCGGCCCGCCATCTTGTTCAAGCTCGATTCGTATGACTACCTGTGGGACGCCGCGCACCTACGGCCGAACCCGGTCAATCCGAGCGGGTACACGGTGTTCCTGTGGCTGCTCAGGCCGGCTCACTCGCTCGCGCTGATCGCCGGGCTGCAGCACCTGCTCGGGCTGGCGACGGCAGTCCTGGCGTACGCGGTGCTGCGGAGGTTCGGCGTGCGGGCCTGGATCGCCACGCTGGCGTCCGCGACCGTGCTGTTCGACCCGGCGCAGTTCCTGATCGAGCAGCTGATCATGGCCGACCTGCTGGCGATGTTCCTGATGGTGGCCGGGTTCGCGGTGCTCTTGCTGCGCGATCCGCCGTCGCTGCCGCGCACCGCGGTGGCCGGGGCGCTGATGGGCGCGTCAGCGGTGGTCCGGCCGACCACGCTGCCGCTGATCGCGTTCATGGCGGTTTACCTGCTGGTCCGGCGGGCGGGCTGGCGGCGGACGGTGACCGTGCTGGTGGCCGGCGCGGTGCCGGTGGTTGCGTACATGTCCTGGTTCGCCGCCGTGTACGGCTCGTTCAACCTGACCAACAGCAACGGGCTGTTCCTCTGGTCGCGGACCATGTCGTTCGCGAACTGCGCCACCATTAAGCCGCCGCCGGACCTGGTCGCGCTGTGCCCGGGCCGGCAGCCGGGCGCGCTGGCGCAGCCGGTGGCGTCCCGGCGGCTGCTGCCGAAGCAGTACCTCTGGGATCATCAGACCTGGATGTGGACCTCGCATACGGCCCCGGGCGGGATCGTGCCTGACACCGAGGCGTTCACCGCCTACAACAACCAGCGGGCGCTGCGGTTCGCCGAGCGCGCGATCGAGGCCCAGCCGCTCGACTACGCCAGGTCGGTCGGGCATGACCTCACCAAGCCGTTCCGGGGAGCCGACATCTTCCCGTTTCCCGGGCCAGGGCAGCCGAGCATCTCCACGCTCGGGCCAGCGAACCGGGCCTACGCGCTGGCGGCGGTGCGAGCCTACGCCGGGAGCACGGCCGGGATCGGGCCGTACCTCGGTCACCATCTCGGCACCCGGCTGGTCGAGCCTTACGCCCACCTGATCCGGGCCTACCAGCGGGTGGTCCGGCTGCCCGGCCCGCTGTTCGCGCTGATCTTGCTGGTCGGCCTGGCCGGGATGCTGATCCCGCGGAGGCGGGTCAGCGCGGCCGTGCTGCTCTGGGTCTCGGCCGTGGTTACGGTCGTGCTGCCGATCGCCGAGCACGAGTACACCTACCGCTACGTGATCCCGGCCGTCCCGCTGGCCTGCATGGCCGCGGCGCTCGCGTTCGCCGGCCGGCGCAGCCAGGCGCAGCCGGATGCCGCACCGGCGGCCGACCCGGATCCGGAGCCTGCGCCTGCCGGCTAGGCCGGGATCGTCCGGGTCCGCGGGCCGGCCCTGAGCACCTGGGACGGCAGCCGGCGGCCGATGATGCGTTCCGCGTCGGCGGCGGCGTCGATCATCGCGGCCAGGTCGATGCCGGTCGCCACGCCCATGTCCTCGACCATGTGCACGAGTTCCTCGGTAGCGATGTTGCCGGTCGCGCCGGGCGCGTAGGGGCAGCCGCCGAGCCCGCCGACGGAAGCGTCGAAGTCGGCCACGCCGAGTTCCAGCGCGGCCAGCACGTTCGCCAGGCCCGTCCCGCGGGTGTTGTGGAAATGCAGGTTGAGCGGGAGATCCGGGTAGGCGTCCCGGAACCCGCCGACCAGCTCGCGGACCCGGCGCGGCGTGGCCATGCCGGTCGTGTCGCCGAACGAGATGCTGTCGGCGCCGTCGGCGACCGCGCGCCCGGCCACCTGGATCACCCGGTCCACCGAGACGTCGCCCTCGTACGGGCAGCCCCACGCCGTCGAGACGATCACCTGGCAGGCCGTGCCCCGCTGGCGGGCCTGGTCGATGATCGCCGCGATGTCGTCGAGTGACTCCGCGGTGCCGCGGTTGACGTTCTTGCGATTGTGCGTGTCCGACGCCGACACCACGGCCTCGATCTCGGCCAGGCCGCAGTCCAGCGCGCGGGCGGCGCCGCGCAGGTTCGGCACCAGCGCGGAATACCGGACGGCGGGCGCCCTGGTGATCCGTTTCCATACCTCGTCGGCATCGGCCATCTGCGGGATCGCCGCGGGCCGGACGAACGAGACCGCCTCGATCCGGCGCACGCCGGTGGCCGACAGCCGGTCGATCAGCTCGACCTTTGCCTCGGTCGGAACCGGTTCCTCGTTCTGCAGCCCGTCACGAGGGCCGACCTCGCGTACCGAGATCTGCCCGGGAAGGTCACTCACCGCTCTGCCTCCGTCTAGCTCAGGCTACGTTCCGGGCCACCGGGGGGCCCGCTTTTCGCTGAACGCCGCGATGCCTTCCCGTCTGTCCGCGGAGAACGCGGCCGCCCGCCAGGCGGCGTCCTCGACCTCGAGCCCGACGGCGAGACTCACGCCCGAGCCCTGCCTGATGGCCCGCTTGGCGGCCAGCACCGCCACCGGCGAGTTTCCGGCGATCTGCCGGGCCAGCGCCAGCGCGCTGGCGCCCGCCGTGCCAGCAGGCACCCGCCGGTCGGCCAGGCCGAGCCGCTCGGCCTCGGCTGCGCCGACATGCCGCCCGGTGAGGATCAGGTCAGCGGCCCGGCCCGGCCCGAGGCGGCGCAGCGCGAGCTGGGTGCCGCCGCCGCCGGGCACCAGGCCGACGGTGGTCTCCGGCAGCGCGAATACCGCAGTCTCGTCGGCCACGATCACGTCGCAGCACAGCGCGAGCTCGCAGCCGCCGCCGAGCGCGTAGCCGTGCACGGCGGCGATCACCGGCTGCGCGAGGGCGAGCACCGCGCCGAACGCGGCCCGGAACACCGGCCGCTGGGCCAGCATCTCGGCGTCGGTCATGGCCGCCCGCTCCTTGAGGTCCGCGCCGACGCAGAAGGCGCGGTCGCCGGATGCGCTGAGCACCACGGCCCGGACCTGGCGGCTGGCGCTGATCCCGGCGCACGCCTGCGCGAGGCTGGCCGCCATGCCCGTGCTCAGCGCGTTCATCGCGGCCGGCCGGTCGAGCACGATCTCGGCGACCGGCGCCGGGCCGGCGATTCCGGCCGGATCCGACGGGCCGGCCGCGGCCTGCTGGCCGTCTGGCGCCGGGCGGCCGGCCAGCGAACGCTGACACCATCCGCTGCGCTCATGAGCGCAGGCTACCGGGCGGGCCGCAGCGGCGGCGGACGGCGCTGGCCCGCGCTACTGGCGCTCCTCGCGGGCCAGCCGCGCCTGCTCGTCCTCGACCAGCTGGAACAGCGTGGCCTGGACCTGCTCTACCCGGGGAATCTCGTTCAGCACCAGCTGGCCGTGCTCGCCAGCGGATTCCACCACCAGCCGCCCGCAGCCGAGCAGCCGGTCGATCGGGCCGTGCGAGAACGAGACATCGCTGATCCTGATCAGCGGGAAGTCCCGGCCGGACCGGGACAGGATGCCGCTGCGCAGCCGCAGCCGGCGGTTGGTCAGCTCGTAGGTCGTCGTCCGCCAGCGCAGCAGCGGTACCGTGCACCCGAACATGATCAGCACCACCGCGACCACGCCGATCACCAGCCTGGCCATCGGCGTGCTGGCCAGCGCCGGCAGCCTTATCAGCAGCGCGAGGGCCGCCGCGACCACCACGATCAGCAGCAGGATCGGCCGCAGCAGCACCTTCCAGTGCGGATGCAGCTGCAAGACGAGGCGCTCGCCCTCGGTCAGGGAGCCTTCGCTGGCCATAGCCGACATCGTGGCATGTATCGCACCGATCCGCTCGGCTGACGCGTCACCGCAGATGGACCACGTCCCCGGCGCTGACGGCGACCGGGCCGGACGCGGTGAGGACGACCAGCCTGCCGGTCTCGTCGACATCGCTGGCGGTCCCGGTCAGCACCTGCCCGCCGGGCAGCAGGACGCGGACCGCGCCGCCCAGGGTCCCGCTCAGGCGGCGGTATTCCGGCCGCAGCCCGCACGCATCCGCATCCGGCCCGGTCCCGGCGGTACCGGTCCCCGGCCCGCGGCCGGCCGCCGTGCCGAGCCAGGCCAGGTACCGGCGCTCAAGCTCGGCCAGCACGCTGACCAGCAACTGCTCCCGGTCCGGACCGGCCGCGCCTGCCATCGCGAGTGACGTGGCCCCGGCGGCCGGCAGCTCGTCCTGGCGGCCGGACACGTTGATCCCGGCGCCTACCACGATCGCGTCACCGGACTGCTCGGCCAGGATGCCGGCCACCTTGGCGCCGCCCACCAGGACGTCATTCGGCCATTTCAGGCGGGCGTCCAGTCCCGTCCCGGCCCGCAGCGCGGCCGCGACCGCGACCCCGGCGAGCAGCGGCACCCAGCCCTTGCCGGCGGCCGGCACCCCGCGCGGGCGCAGCAGCACGGAGAACGTCAGGGCGGCTAGTGGCGGGCTGACCCAGCGCCGCCCCAGCCTGCCGCGGCCCGCCGTCTGCGACTCGGCCACGAGCACGATGCCCTCCGCCGCCCCGGCCCTGGCCGCGGCGAGCAGATCCGTGTTGCTGGAGGCGGTGCTGGCCACCACCCGCACGTCGCGCCAGAGGGCACCGGGCCGGACCAGCGCGGCGCGCAGGGTGGCCCCGCTGAGCGGCACGCGGCCCGCGGCGGCGGGCGGGCGGTCTGCGGCGGCATCCGGCGCGCGGCTGTCGGCGGCGGGCGGGCGGCGGGCAGCGGCCGGGGACGGCGGGCGGTCTGCGGCGGCCGGGGACGGCGGGCTGTCCGCGGCGGCAGGTCTGGTAGTCATCTCACCCGCTATTGTCAAGGGCCGGGACGCCGCGCATCGCGCCGGGTGCCAGCCGGCCAGGCCAGCCGGCCGGCCAGCCGCCCGGATCAGCGCGAGCACAACACTGCAGGGAGCCGCGCGGCTCCGCCGAGAGGAGCGGGGAACGTCGTGCCTGACCTCAAGCTCAACTCCGATCACGGCCGGGGCGAGCAGGCGGCCGCGGGCAGCGCCGGGCAAGGCGCCGGGCCGGATCCGGCCACCGGGCGGACGCCGGGTGACGCCGGCGGCGCCGGGCGGGTGCTGGCTCCGGCCCGGGCCGCGGTCTCGGCGGTGCGGCCGCGGGCACTCTGGCGTGATCACCGCCTGTTCACGATCCTCGTCCTGCTGTCCTTGCTGCCCCGGATCCTGGCGGCCAGGGCCTTCCGCCCGGCGCTGCTCACCGCGGACTCGTTCCTGTACATGAAGGACGCGGTCAACTCAACCCTCGGCGTGATCCGGCCGTCCGGCTACTCGTTCTTCCTGCGCGGGCTTGAGCCGTTCCACAGCCTGCTGCTGGTGACAACTGTCCAGCACGTGCTGGGCATCGGCATCGCGGTGATCGTCTACGGCCTGCTGCGCTACCACGGCCTGCCCGGCTGGGGCGCCGCGCTGGCCGCCGCCCCGACGCTGTTCGATACCCGGCAGATCGCGCTGGAGTCCTACATCCTGCCGGACACCCTGTACTGCCTCGTGATCATGCTTGCCGTCGCCGTCCTGCTGACCCGGCGGACGCCGCGGCCATGGCAGTGCGCCGTGGCCGGCCTGCTGCTGGCGTACGCGTCCGTGCTGCGCGGCAACGGCCTGCCGATCGTGTTCATCGCGCTGGCCTTCATGCTCGTCCGGCGGGTCGGCTGGCGGGCGCTCGCGGTCGCCGCCGCGGCCGCCGCGCTGCCGCTGATCGGCTACGCCGCCGCCTACGATCATTCCTACGGCCAGTTCAACCTCACCAGCAGCGACGGCATCTTCCTCTGGTCGCGCACGACCAGCTTCGCCAACTGCGCCATCATCAAGCCGCCGGCCCGGCTGCTGCCGCTCTGCCCGAACCGGGAGAAGTCCGTCCAGGTGCCGCCCGCCCCGGCCTGGTCCGTGTCGTCCCTGCTGGCCGCGCCGACGCCGGCGGACTACCTGTGGGCATCCGACGCCTGGTGGCGGCATGACGCGCACCCGGGCATCAATGCCTACAACGACAAGCTCGGCAGGCAGTTCGCGATCGACGCGATCAAGGCCCAGCCGCTCGACTACCTGCGGGTCTCCGGCCGGGACATCGCGCTGGTGTTCCTTTCCACGGACCGGCCGGTGAGCCATGCGACGATGAACTTCACCACCGCGCCGCACATCGCGGTGCTGCCGTCCTACTACATGGCGGACCTGCGCGCCTACGCGCATACGACGCAGAACACGCACCTGGTGCAGCCGTATGCCTACTTCCTGTTCCTGTACCAGCTGCCGGTCTACTTCCCCGGCTTCGTCTTCTTCCTGGTGGTGCTGGCCGGGCTGGCCGGTGTGCTCAGGGACTGGCGGCGGTGGGGCGGGCTGCAGGCGCTGCCGTGGGCGATCGCCGCGGTCAGCATCGTGCTCCCCGCGCTGCTGACCCAGTCGCTGTACCGGTACACGATCGTCGCGATCCCGCTGGCCTGCCTGGCCGCCGGGATGACGTTCGTCCGCCGGGAGCCCGGGCCGGCCACCGTGGCCAGCCGGCCGCAGGCGCCCGGCCAGCTGGCCAGCGCCCCGGACGTTCCGGCTGCCGCGATCCCCGCTGAGCCCGCGCCGCCCGGCAGCGCCTTCCCGGCCGGGCCGGA
The DNA here is from genome assembly GCA_963786975.1 of uncultured Actinomycetes bacterium. GTDB lineage: Bacteria > Actinomycetota > Actinomycetes > Streptosporangiales > Streptosporangiaceae > Palsa-506. The sequence continues at coordinate 286,231 of CAWBBE010000006.1, forward strand.
TGATGCCGACGCCCGGCCCGGGCCGGCTGATGGCGGCGCCCGGCCCGGGCCGGATGATGCCGACGCCCGGCCCGGGCCGGCTGATGGCGGCGGCGTCACCGGCGGGTCTCCGGGTCCGGCGGTTCCGCCCGGTGCCGGCCGCGCCCCGGGAGCCGGCCCGGCAGCACCGCCGCTCCCGGCCGATCCGCCGGCCACCACCTCATGATCGCGGAGGATCCGGCACCCGAGAGCGTGCCAGATCCTCCGCGATCATGAAAGAGCGCGGCTGACGAACTACGCCTGAGGGCTGGAGGCGCCGGGCTCCGGGGCCAGCCGGCGCCGGAAAGGATGCCCTCGCGGTGCAACCGGTCGTGGCGCTGGCCTAACCTGTCCGGCATGGCCACTGACGCCCGCGCGCCACTCGATGACGCTACCGAGAGCTACCCGCAGGACCCGCAGGACCCGCAGGACCCGCAGGACACGCAGGACACGCAGGACCCGCAGCCGGCGCCGCACACCACCGCCGGCAAGATCGCCGACCTGGAACGGCGCCGCGCGGAGGCCGTGCACGCCGGGTCGCAGCGGGCGGTGGAGCGGCAGCACGCCAAGGGCAAGATGACCGCGCGGGAGCGGGTCGAGGAGCTGCTCGACCCGGGATCGTTCACCGAGCTTGACGAGCACGCCAGGCACCGCGCCACCGATTTCGGGATGGCCGCCAACCGGCCTTACGGCGACGGCGTGGTGACCGGCTACGGCACGATCGACGGGCGGCCGGTGTGCGTGTTCAGCCAGGATTTCACCGTCTTCGGCGGCTCGCTCGGCGAGGTCTACGGCCAGAAGATCGTCAAGGTGATGGACCACGCGATGAAGACCGGCTGCCCGATCATCGGCATCAACGACGGCGGCGGCGCCCGGATCCAGGAAGGCGTGGTCGCCCTCGGCCTGTTCGGCGAGGTCTTCTACCGCAACGTGATCGCCTCCGGCGTGATCCCGCAGAATCTCGCTGATCATGGGCCCGTGCGCGGGCGGCGCCGTCTACTCCCCCGCGATCACCGACTTCACGCTGATGGTCGACGGCATCTCGCACATGTTCATCACCGGCCCGGACGTGATCAAGACGGTCACCGGCGAGGAGGTCAGCTTCGAGGATCTCGGCGGCGCGCACGCGCACAACACCAAGTCCGGCGTGGCGCACTACCAGGCCGCGGACGAGCTCGACTGCCTGGATTTCGCCCGCGAGCTGCTCTCCTACCTGCCGTCTAACAACCTGGAGGATCCGCCGGCCTACCCGGCCGCCGACGGCGACGCGGTACTCGAGATCACCCCGGCGGACGAGGAGCTCGACAGCCTCATCCCGGATTCCCCGAACCAGCCTTATGACATGCACGAGGTGATCGGCCACGTGCTCGACGAGGCCGAGTTCCTGGAGATCCACGCCGGCTTCGCGCAGAACATCGTCGTCGGCTTCGGCCGGGTGGACGGCATGCCCGTCGGCGTGGTGGCCAACCAGCCGATGCACTTCGCCGGCTGCCTGGACATCGACGCGGCGGAGAAGGCCGCGCGCTTCGTCCGGACCTGCGACGCGTTCAGCATCCCGGTGCTGACGTTCGTCGACGTGCCGGGCTTCCTGCCGGGCACGGACCAGGAATGGGACGGCATCATCCGGCGCGGCGCCAAGATAATTTACGCCTACGCCGAGGCGACCGTGCCCAAGATCACGGTGATCACCCGCAAGGCCTACGGCGGCGCCTACGTCGTGATGGGCTCCAAGCACCTCGGCGGCGACATCAACCTGGCCTGGCCCACGTCGCAGATCGCGGTGATCGGCGCGCAGGGCGCGGTCAACATTTTGTACCGGCGCGAACTGGCGGAAGCGGACGACCAGAATGAGCTCCGGGAGGAGTACGTAACGGAGTACGAGGACACCCTCGCGAATCCCTACATCACCGCGGAGCGCGGTTACGTGGACGCGGTGATCCGCCCGGCGGAGACCCGCGGCCAGGTGATCCGCGCGCTCCGCGCGCTGCACAGCAAGCGCCAGACGCTGCCGCCGAAGAAGCACGGGAACATACCGCTCTAGGCGCCGGGGCCGGCCGCCCGATAAGGCGGAATCTCAAAGACGGCGGCGCTGGTCATGGCAAGATCAGCGACATGAATAGGGTTGGCAATGCCCTACAATTCCTAGCGAGACACTGGATATTTAGCGCGGCATTCGCCGTCGGCCTTACCCTTCGCATTGTCACCATGCTTGGCTTCCGGCCGGCCATTTTCCTCGGCGGCGACTCGACGTCCTACCTGACCACCGGCCTGTCCCTGATCCCGGGCATCTCCCGCCAGTCCGGCTACGGCCTGGTGCTCTTCCTGCTGCGCCCGGCGCACAGCTTCCTGCTGGTGACCGCGCTCCAGCACGCCGCCGGGCTGGTCATCGCGGTGCTGATCTACGCGCTGCTGCGCCGCTACGGCCTGCCTGCCTGGGGCGCGACGCTGGCCGCGCTGCCCGTGCTGGCCGACGCCTATCAGCTCCAGCTCGAGCAGGAGATACTCGCGACCACGACATTCGGCCTGCTGGTGATCGCCGCGCTGGCGCTCATCCTGTGGTGGCCCGATGACCGCCCGCGCTGGGCCACCGCCGCGGCCGCCGCGCTGCTGGCGCTTTCCTCGGTTACCTGGCCGGCCGGGCTGCCGCTGCTCATCTTGTTCCTCGGCTACCTGATATTCCGCCGGGCCGGCTGGCGGGCCATAGTGACCGGCCTGGCCGCCGCCGCAATACCGCTGGTGATGTATCTCGCCTGGTTCGACGCGTATTACCACTCGGTGGCGTTCAACGAAAGCGACGGAATCTTCCTCTGGTCGCGGACCATGGCATTTGCCGATTGCGCGGTCATCCGGCCCCCGGCGGACGAGGCGGGGCTGTGCCCGCGGCAGCCGGTAGCACAGCGCCCGGACGGCCCGAGCTACATCTGGGCGGCGAACTCGCCGCTGAAGGCGCTGCCCGGGCCGAAGTTCTCCCCCGGCCACAACGCGCTGGCGATGAACTTCGCGCTGCGGGCCATCGCCGCCCAGCCGGCTGCGTACGCCAGGACCGTGGCGGACGGTTTCTGGCTCACGTTCAGCTGGCGCAGGCCGGACCGCCGCAGCGCGCTGCACAGCGAGAAATACCAGTTCGGGTACGCGACCAGGACCTGGGCCAGCGCGGCCACCAGCCGCGAGCTGGCAGCCGACCAGCGCTATTACACGGGCGCCGCCACGCCCGCCCGGGCGGTGCCGCCCTACGCCCGCTGGATGGCCGGTTACCAGCGCTTCGGCTTCCTGCGCGGGCCGCTGCTCGGCGCCGCGCTGCTGGCCGGCCTGGCCGGGATCGCGGGCCGGGCGGGCGGCGGGTTCCGCAGGCTGCGCGGCTGGGGCGGGCCGGCCCTGTTCCCGTGGACGGCCGCCATGGTCATGCTGATCGTCCCCAACGTGACTGCCAGTTTCTCCATTCGCTACGTCGTGCCTGCCCAGGCGGTCGCCTGCCTGGCCGCCGGGCTCGCCTTCGCCCGGCCATGGCGCGGCGCCGGGCAGCAGCCGGCCGCCGCGCCCGCCGCCGAGGCCGCCGCGCCCGCCGCGCAGGCCGCCGCGCCCGCCCCCCGGCAGCCCGTCGAGCCCGCCCCGGCGCAGGTCCAGCAATCCGCCCCGACGGCGCGCGACTGACCGGCGGCGGACGCTTCCGGCGGTTCCCGGATCGGTCCGCACCGGTCAGCGGCGGGCTGGCACTAGAGTCGGATAACCATGACCGAAACCAGCTCGCCGCTCCCGCTGCTCTCCCGCTACGCGATCATGATCGATGTGGGCTACATCTACGCGTCGGCCGGCGAGCTGCTGTTCAGCGCGGCGTCCAGGCGCGAGTACCGGGTGGATGCGGACAAGCTGATCCAGGCGCTGACCCGGCACGCCGAGGAGCAGGTCAGGGGCGAGCTGCTGCGGGTGTACTGGTATGACGCGGCCAGGGACCGGGTGCCGACCATCGACCAGCGGGTAATCGCCCAGATGCCCTGGGTCAAGCTGCGGCTCGGCAACCTGAACGCGCGCGGCCAGCAGAAAGGCGTCGACGCCCAGATCCGCGCGGACATGGAAGCGCTGGCCAGGCACCGCGCGATCACCGACGCCGTGCTGGTGGCCGGCGACGAGGACATGGTCCCGGCGGTCGAGGCAGCCCAGGCCTTCGGGGTGCGGGTGCACCTGTGGGGCGTGGAACCGCCGTACGGCACGAACCAGGCCGAGCGGCTGGTCTGGGAGTCCGACACGGTGCAGGTGCTGGAGCGTTCCTTCGTCGAGCCGTACTTCAGCAGGCAGGTCACCGCCGATTCGCCGGCCGGGCAGGCCAGGGGCGGCCAGCCGGCGGCCGCCCGGCCCAACCCCGCGCTGGTGTTCGGCCACCTGCCGCGGCCGCCGTCCAGGCACAGCCAGGTCGCGCCGGCCGCGCCGTCCAGGCTCGGGCCCGAGCGGGAGCGGGTCGAGGAAGCCGGCGAGCACGTGGCGCAGAAGTGGATCCTGACCCGCGGCGAGGACAACATCAGGGATCTGCTGCCCGGGCCGATCCTGCCGCCGGTCATCGACAAGGAGCTGCTGGTCGACGCCGAGAAGGAACTGGGCCTGTCGCTGCGGGCCTACCAGGAGGCCAGGGAATGGCTGCGGGACGCGTTCTGGGCGCGGGTGCACCGGCAGTTCGGCATCGGGGTCGGAAAGTCGAGGAACTGACATGCCGCGTGATTCGAGCACAGAACCGATGGATAACGGATCTGCCCCGCCCGGTGCCGCCGTTTCGCCCGGTCCGGCCGGGCCGGCCGTGCTCCGGATTCTCCGCGGCCGCCCGTCCGCCGAGGAGATCGCGGCGGTCGTGGTGGCGATTGCCGCGGCGCGGAAGCCGCCGGCCGGCCAGGCCAGGGCGGCCGGGCGGATCCGGTTCGCGTGGTCATCGCAGTCCCGCCCGCTACGCCAGCCCCATACGCCCGGCCTGGATGGCTGGCGGGCCAGCGCGCGGCCCCGCTAACGGCGCCCGCGCGCTCCGCCGGGACCAGATGCTCATAGACTCCTCGCGTCGAGAGGAGCCGTTTCGTGCGTAAGGTACTGATCGCCAACCGCGGCGAGATCGCGGTCCGGGTGGTGCGAGCCTGCCGTGACGCCGGGCTCGGCAGCGTCGCCGTCTACGGTGAGCTCGACATCGACGCGCTGCACGTCACGATGGCCGACGAGGCGTTCGCGCTCGGCGGCCAGAGCGCGACGGAGAGCTATCTCGATATCTCCAAGATTCTCCGCGCCGCCGCGGACTCCGGCGCCGACGCGGTGCACCCCGGCTACGGCTTCCTGGCCGAGAACGCCGGCTTTGCCCGCGAGGTCATCGCGGCCGGCCTGACCTGGATCGGCCCGCCGCCGGCCGCGATCGGGGCGCTCGGCGACAAGACAGCGGCCCGGTACATCGCCCGCAAGGTCGGCGCGCCGCTGTCGCTGGGCACCGACGGCCCGGTGTCCGGCGCGCGGGAAGCCACCGCGTTCGCGGCCGAGCACGGCCTGCCGATCGCCATCAAGGCGGCCTACGGCGGCGGCGGCCGCGGGCTCAAGGTCGCGCGCACCATCGAGGAGATCCCGGCGCAGTTCGAGTCGGCGGTCCGGGAGGCCGTGGCCGCGTTCGGCCAGGGCGACTGCTTCGTCGAGCGGTACCTGGACCGGCCCCGGCACGTGGAGACCCAGTGCCTGGCCGACAGCCACGGGAACGTCGTGATCGTCGGCACCAGGGACTGCTCGCTGCAGCGGCGGCACCAGAAGGTCGTCGAGGAGGCGCCCGCGCCGTTCCTGACCGCGCAGCAGGAAACCCTGCTGCGCGAGTCGTCCCGGGCGGTCCTGCGCGAGGCCGGCTACGTCGGTGCGGGCACCTGCGAGTTCCTGATCGGGCAGGACGGCACGGTGTCCTTCCTTGAGGTGAACACCCGGCTGCAGGTGGAGCACCCGGTGACCGAGGAGGTCAGCGGGATCGACCTGGTCCGGGAGATGTTCCGGATCGCCGACGGCGAGGAACTCGGCTACGGCGACCCGGCAGTGCGCGGGCACTCGATCGAGTTCCGGATCAACGCCGAGGACCCGGGCCGGAATTTCCTGCCCGCGCCGGGCACGATCTCGGCGTGGCGGCCGCCGTCCGGTCCCGGGGTCCGGCTGGATTCCGGCTACGACGTCGGGATGACGGTGCCGCCGGCGTTCGACTCGCTGGTCGCCAAGCTGATCGTGACCGGGGCCAGCCGGGGCCAGGCGCTGCAGCGCGCCCGCCGCGCGCTGGCCGAGTTCGAGGTCGGCGGCATGCCCACGCTGCTGCCGTTCCACCGCGCCGTGGTCAGCGATCCCGCGTTCACCACCGAGCCGTTCACGGTGCATACCCGGTGGATAGAGACCGAGTTCCACGGCGAGATGCCGGCCCCGCAGGAGGCCGCCGCCCCGGCCGTCCAGCCGGGGCCGCCGGCCGCCCGCGAGCGGATCACGGTCGAGGTGGGCGGTAAGCGGCTGGAGGTGACCGTGCCGGCCGGCCTGCTGGCCGACGGCGGCAACGGGCCGGACGCGGCCGCCGCGGCCGGCGTCCGGGCCGCGGCGGCCGGCGGCCGGGAGCGGCAGCGGCGCGGGGCCAAGGGCCGGGCCGGCGGCGGCGGGGGCGGCGATGCGCTGGTCAGCCCCATGCAGGGCACGATCATCAAGATCGCCGCAGCGGACGGCCAGCGGGTGGCCGCGGGCGACACGGTGGTGGTGCTTGAGGCGATGAAGATGGAGCAGCCGCTGGCCGCGCACAAGGACGGCACGGTTGGCGACCTGGAAGTCGAGGTCGGCCAGACGGTTTCGGCGGGAGCGGTCATCTGCCAGCTCCGGGACTGAGCCGGTGGCCCGGCTGGCCGGTGACCCGGGGCCGGCGCGCTGGCTGCTGTTCGCGGCCGGGTTCCGGCTGCCGGCCGAGAACACCGACTGGGTCAGGCACGAGCTGACCGACGCCGGCTGGCGGGCGCGGACGGTGCTGCGGCATCTCGCGGTCATCATCCCGGTGTGCGCCGTGGTGGCGGTGCTGCTGGCCACGCTGCTGCCGGCCCCCGGCTGGCTCAGCCTGACCATGGTGGCGCTGATCCTGTCCGGCAGCATCTTCACGGTGGCCGCGTACGCGGATGACATGCGCGCGTCCCGGCTGCGGCAGCATGGCCTGGACGTGCCCGATGACCCGGATCTGGGCCACCCCGCCCACTAGCCGTCGTAGCCGTCGCCGTCGGGCTGCATCAGCCTCCTGGCGGCCTCGGTCAGGCTGCCGGACAGGGACGGGTACACCGCGAACGTGTGCGCGATCTGGCCGACGGCGAGCAGCTGCTCGACGGCCAGCGACACGCCCAGGATGAGCTCGCTGGCCCGCGGCGCGACCACCACGCCGCCCAGCACGATCCCGCTGCCGCGCCGGGCGAACAGCTTGATGAACCCGTCCCGGAAGCCCTGCATCTTCGCCCGCGCGTTCGTGGCCAGCGGCAGGTTGACGACCAGCGCGTCGGCCTGGCCGGACTCGACGGCCTGCTGGCTGATCCCGACCGTGGCGATCTCCGGCTCGGTGAAGATCGTGGCGGCGACGTGACTGAGCCGGATCGGCTGCACCGCCTCGCCGAGCGCATGCCACATCGCGATCCGGCCCTGCATCGCGGCAACCGAGGCGAGCATCATCACGCCGGTGCAGTCGCCGGCCGCGTACACGGCGGCCGCCGAGGTCCGCGATACCCGGTCGACCTGGACGAAGCCCCGGCCGTCCAGGCCGACCCCGGCCTGCTGCAGGCCGATGCCGCTGGTGCCGGGCACCATCCCGACGGTGAGCAGGCAGTGCGAGCCGGGCACGGTCCGGCCGTCCGCCAGCAGCACCTGCACGCCGCTGGCGGTGCGCTCGACCCCGGTGGCCCTGGACCGGCCGAGCACGGTCATGCCGCGCCGCCGGAACACCTGCTCGACCACCATCGCGGCGTCGGCGTCCTCGTGCGGCATGACCCGGTCCCGCGAGGAGACGAGCGTGACCTGCGAGCCGAGCGCCTGGTAGGCGCTGGCGAACTCGGCGCCGGTAACCCCGGAGCCGACCACTACCAGCTCGCCGGGCAGCCCGCCGAGGTCGTACAGCTGGCGGCAGGTCAGGATGCGGTCCCCGTCCGGGACGGCGCCGGGCAGCACGCGGCTGCGCTCCGGTGGCGATCAGCACGATGTCCGCGCTGATCTCCCGGCCGCCGACGGTGACCGTCCGGGGGCCGGCCAGCCTGCCGGTCCCGGCCAGCACCTCGATCCCCTCGGCGGCCAGCCTGGCCGCCACGTCGGCGGACTGCGCGCCGGCCAGGTCCCGCACCCGGGCGTACAGCCCGGGCGCGTCCACTGCCGCCGCGGCGTCCAGCCGGATGCCGAGCCCGGCCGACCTGTCCAGCGCGGCCATCAGGCCGGACGTGGCGATCAGCGTCTTTGACGGCACGCAGTCGCTGAGCACGCACGCGCCGCCCAGGCCGTCCCGCTCCACCACCGTGACGTCGGCGCCGACCTGCGCGGCCACCAGGGCAGCCTCGTATCCGCCCGGACCGCCGCCGAGGATGACGACCTTCGCACGGGGCTGGCTCACGCTCACCATTGTGCTCGCTGCCGCACCTGCTGCCACACGCGTCCCGGTTTCACGGCGGGTCAAGGCCGCGGCCGGCCGCGCATGCTCGTACGCTAAGGGCCCGTGGAGCTGTATGCCGCGTACGGCAGCAACATGAGCCCGGCGCAGATGGCCGAACGCTGCCCGCACTCGCCCCGGCAGGGCACCGGCTGGCTGGAGGGGTGGCGGCTTACCTTCGGCGGCGAGGACATCGGCTGGGAAGGCGCGCTCGCCACCGTGGTCGAGGATTCCGGCGAGCGCGTGTTCGTCGTGCTCTACGAGCTGTCCGAAAGCGATGAACGGGTACTGGACCGCTGGGATGGCGTCACGATCGGCTATTACAGCAAGCTCAGGGTCCGGGTGTCGACGCTGGACGGTGACGTGCTGGCCTGGCTGTACGTGCTGAACGACTACGAGGGCGGGCTGCCGTCCGCGCGCTATCTCGGCATCATGGCCGACGCGGCCGAGATCGCCGGGGCGCCGCCGGACTATGTCGGCTGGCTGCGGACGCGGCCCTGCGCATCGCTCGGCCCGTAGCCCGGCCGGCAGCAGTTGACGCGGCCGGGCCCGGCCCGCCCGGGCCCGGCGCTAGCGGATGACGATCGCCAGCGCGAGCGCCACCGCGGGCACGCCGAACGCCGCCAGCGACGGCCAGGCCCAGCGCGCGACGATCGCGCCGCCCGCCGCGCCCCGCTCGCGGGCCTGGCTGGCCATGTTCTGCAGCTCCCTGGCCATTACCTCCACCGTGGTCTGCTTCGCCGCTTCCCTGGCCTCGGCCGGCAGCCGCCCGTAGCCGCCCGGGCGGGCCGCCCGGTTCTGGTCCCAGCGGCGGCCGCGGACCTCGGCCTTGAGCCTGGTGCGGCTCGGCGAGTAAAGCGCCCAGCTGTGCAGCACCCGCGGCTTTGCCGCGTTCTCCGCCGAGCAGTGCAGCTGAATGGACTCGCCCAGGTAGATGTCGCTGATCCGGCCCCACGGCACCCGGTAGTCGCGCAGCGGGTTCAGCATCGTGACGGCGTCCGGGCCGGTGCTGATCCGCGGCCGCAGCGCGCACGCGTACACCAGGCCGGTGACGGCCAGCAGGCCGATCGCGATCTGCAGCGCCATCCGGTCGTGCCCCTGGATGGTCAGGTCGACCAGGTTGGCGACGGCGAAGACCAGCCAGGCCCACCACAGCACGACCGGGCCGGGAAGCCGGAACACCTTGCTCGTGCCGTCCGGCTTGCCGGGACCGCCGGCGCCAGCCGGGCCGGCCCGCTGCCCTGGCCGGCCGGCTTGTCGGCCTGGCCGGCCGGCCCGCCGCCGGGGCCGGCCCCTGCTGTGTAGACACCGCCGATGCTCTCCCGTGGCTCGACCGACGGCGCCGCCTCGGCGGCGCCCGCGTTAGCCCACTCTAAGTCCCGCGCGGGGCCGGCCAGACCTTGCCCGGGCAGCCGCGGCCGGGCCGGGCCGGGCCGGGCCGGGCGGGCTCGCCGGCTCCCCCGGCTGGCGGCTGGCTACGGCGGATCCGTTAAGAATCCACGGGGATCGCCGCGACGGCCAGAGCCGGCCGCGGATCATGCGCTGACGCCGCCGGGCAGCCGGGCGGTCGCCGCCTCGTCGCCGCAGATCGCGGTGAGCGCGGTCGCCGCCATCAGCCGGACGCCTATCCCGATGGCCCGCTCGTCCACGTCAAAGGCGGCCTGGTGGATATCGAAGTCATCGTCCGATCCCGGCCGGTGGCTGCCGAGCCGGCACAGCGCGCCGGGCATCGACTCGAGGTACCAGGCGAAGTCCTCGCCGCCGAGGCTCTGCGGGGCAGGCGTGCAGGCATCCGGCCCGAGCACCCGCTCGGCGGCCGCCTCGATCATCGCGGTGGACACCGGATCGTTCACGGTCGGCGGCACGTTCCGCAGGTAGGTCAGCTCGGCCAGCACGCCATAGGCGCTGGCGACGGACTCGATCAGCGCCTTGAGCAGATCCGGCGCCGCATGCCAGGCCTGGTCGTCCAGGCAGCGCACGGTCCCCTCGACCACGCCGTCGTCCGGGATCGCGTTGGCCGCGGATCCGGCGGTTACCCGGCCCCAGACCAGGCTGAGGCTGGACCTGGGGTCGACCCGGCGGGACAGCGCGGCCGGCAGCTCAGTGATGATCTTCCCGAGCGCGTACACCAGGTCCGCGGTCAGGTGCGGCCGGGCGGTATGCCCGCCGGGCCCGGTCACCCGCACCGTGATCTTGTCGCAGGCCGCGGTGATCGGGCCGCTCCTGGTGCCGATCTTGCCGACGTCGAGGCGCGGGTCGCAGTGCAGGGCGAAGATCCGGTCCACCGACGCGATGCCGCCCGCCGCGAGCACGTCCAGCGCGCCGCCGGGCACCTCCTCGGCCGGCTGGAAGATCAGCCGGACCCGGCCGTGCAGCAGCCCGGCCGCCGCCCGGCGGGCCAGGAACAGGCCGGCGCCGACCAGGATCGTGGTGTGCACGTCGTGCCCGCAGGCGTGGCAGGCGTTCGGCACGGTGGAGCGGTACGGCACGTTCTTCTCGTCGCCGATCGGCAGCGCGTCGAGATCGGCGCGCAGCGCGATCACCGGCCCGCTGGCGGCCGGATCGCCGATGTCCGCCACCAGCCCGGTGCCCTTGGGCAGGATCACCGGCCGCAGCCCGACCGCGGCGAGCCGGAGCGCTACCCGCCGGGTGGTCCGGTGCTCGTGGTAGCCAATCTCGGGATGGGCGTGCAGATCCCGCCGGAAGTCGATGAGCTCGCTGGCGTGGTCGGCCACGAATTCCTCGAGCTCGCCCTCGAGATCACGTTCTCGCATGCGCGACCTCCCCGGGGACGACGAAGCGGTTCTCCGTGAACTCGGTGATGAGCGTGTCCACGACGTCGAGGAGATCGCCGCCGTCGGCGACGACCGCGCGCTGGCGTTCATATGAGGCGCCGCGGTCCAGCACCTCGGAGACCACGTCGAGCTCCGGCGCGCAGCCCAGCCGGTCGGCCATCGGCTTGAGCTCCCGCACCAGTTCGAAGAGCTCGTCGCGGAGCGGCGCGGTCGACCCGGACTCGTCAGTGATCACGATCGCGTCCAGGCCGTACCTGGTGGCACGCCATTTGTTGTCGCGCATGACCCAGGCAGAAGGGCTCGGCAGCCGGTAGCCGCGGTCCAGCTGGACATCGAAGAGCTGGACGAGGGACTGCGACAATGCCGTCACCATGCCGATCTCGCGCAGGGTCGGGACGCCATCGAACATCCGGATCTCGACCGTGCCGAAATCCGGGTGCGGCCGGATGTCCCACCACACCTCTTTGATGCTCCGGATGGTCCCGGCGCGAAGCAGCGTGTCCATGTACTCCTCGAACTCACTCCAGTCCCGGAGCGGCTGCGGCGGCCCCGAGGTGGGCAGCCCGCCGAAGACGATCGCCCGGCTCGAGGCGAGCCCCGTGTCCTGCCCGCTCCAGTACGGGCTCGACGCGGTCAGCGCCAGGAAATGCGGCAGATATGCAGCGAGGGCATTGACGATGGGGATCGCCTTGCTCCCGTCGCGGATGCCCACATGAACATGGACGCCAAAGGTCTGGATCCTGCGGGCCAGCCACTGCAACTGCTCGACGAGTTCGGCATAACGCTGAATGGGCGCCATCTTCGCATCCCGCCAGTCACTAACGGGATGCGTTCCGGCACAGGCCAGCATCGTACCGCGCCGGCCGGTGATCCGCTCAAGTTGCGCGATTGTCGCAGCCAGGTCAGCCTTGGCCTCGGAAACGGTACTGCAGATGCCGGTGACCACCTCGATGGTTGACTGCATGAGCTCATAGCGCATCTTCGGATGGTCGCCGGACTCGGTTAGCCCGGGCACGGCGGCTAGCACTTCCCTGGCGTCCTGCCGCAGCATCTTGGTGTCAGCGTCGATGAGCTGCAGCTCCCACTCGACTCCGACAGTCGCGCCGCGAGAGGGATTCCACCTGATAGCCACCGGCTAACCTCCATGCATCGTCGCGCCGCCGAGGGCGCGGAAACTCACTGCGGCGGCCGGCGCCGGAGCGAAATGCCGGCCCGGCCCGGCCGGCCCGGCCGGCTGGCCCGGCTGATGCGGCTTGCGGCCGGCCAGCGGCCGGCCCGCGCGGGTTCGCGGCCGCCCGGGCGAAGCCGGGCTGGCCATCCCGGCATGGCGGTCTGGCGTGCGTGCGCCCGGCGTACGTCCGCCCGGAGGCCGGCCTGGCCGGCGACTGCCCGGGGCCGCCCTGGCCGGCGACTGCCCGGAGGCCGGCCTGGCCGGCGTCCGCTGGTGGCGGCCAGCGCCCAGGGGCCCGCGGACATGCCCGGGTAGCAGTCCGCATACATGATCAACCGCCCTATTCCGCCACGTTTTCCCTACCCAGCCTGGCCCGCCCGACTCGCTGTGGCCAGGGTTCGTCAGCCGCTGCGCGGTGGCAGGCGGCCTCAGTACGCGTCGGGTGGCTTGTACACGCCCCATACATCACGCAGCGCGTCACATACCTCGCCCACGGTGGCACGGGCCCGGAGCGCCTCGCGGAGCGGGTAGAGCAGATTCCCGGTGCCCTCCGCGGCGTTCCTGAGGTCATCGATCCGGCGCTTGAACTCGGCCCCGTCGCGGCCGGCCCGCAGCTCCGCCAGGCGCTGCGCCTGCTGCTGCTCGATGGCCGGATCGACGCGCAGCGGCTGGTAGGGCTCGCCGCCCTCGACGGTGAACCGGTTGACCCCGACGATCACCCGGTCACCGGCGTCGATCTGGCGCGCGACCAGGTATGCCGACCGCTCGATCTCGGCCTTCTGGAAGCCCTGCTCGATCGCCGCCACGGCGCCGCCGAGCTCTTCCACCCTGGCCATCAGCTGCCCGGCCGCCTGCTCGATGTCGCTGGTCATCGACTCCACCGCATACGACCCGGCGAACGGGTCAACGGTCGCGGTCAGGTCGGTCTCGTAGGCCAGCACCTGCTGGGTGCGCAGGGCCAGCCGGGCCGCCTTCTCGGTCGGCAGCGCGATCGCCTCGTCGTAGGAGTTCGTGTGCAGCGACTGGGTCCCGCCGAGCAGCGCCGCCAGCGCCTGCACCGTTACCCGCGCCATGTTCACCTCAGGCTGCTGCGCGGTCAGCTGCACGCCGGCCGTCTGGGTGTGGAAGCGCAGCATCTGCGACCGCGGATCGGCGGCGCCGAACTCGTCTCGCATGATCGCGGCCCAGATCCGGCGGGCCGCGCGGAACTTGGCGATTTCCTCCAGCAGCGTCGTCCTGGCCACGAAGAAGAAGGAAAGCCGCGGCCCGAACTCATCCACCGCGAGCCCGGAGGCAATCGCTGCCCGCACGTATTCGCGGGCATTGGCCAGCGTGAAGGCCACCTCCTGCACCGCGGTGGCACCGGCCTCCGCCATGTGATAGCCGGAGATCGAGATGGTGTTCCACCGCGGGATCTCCGCCTTGCAGTAGGCAAAGGTATCGGCGACAAGCCGGAGCGAGGGCTGCGGCGGATAGATGTACGTGCCGCGGGCGATGTACTCCTTGAGTATGTCGTTCTGAATGGTGCCGGACAGCTTGCCCGAGCCGACGCCCTGCTCGTCCGCGGCCAGCTGGTAAAGCAGCAGCAGAACTGCGGCCGGGGCGTTGATCGTCATCGACGTGGAGACAGACCCCAGCGGAATCCCGCGCAGCAGCGTGTGCATGTCGTCGACAGAGTCGATGGCGACGCCGACCTTGCCGACTTCGCCGCGGGCAGCCGGCGCATCGGAGTCATAGCCCATCTGGGTGGGCAGGTCGAAGGCCACCGACAGCCCCGTGCTGCCTGCATTGATCAGCTGGTGGTAGCGGCGGTTGGAGTCCTCGGCAGTGGAGAAACCGGAGTACTGCCGCATCGTCCACGGCCTGGCCGTGTACATGGCCGGGTAGACGCCGCGGGTGAATGGATACTCTCCCGGCTCGCCTAGCTGGGTGGCAGGGTCGAAATTCGCTGGCTGGCCGGGGCGATAGACCGGCTCAACTGGCAGCCCCGATTCCGTCTCACGCGTCATGCTCCCAGGCTATGGCGTGCATGGAACGCGGCATAGATGGCTAAAGTCACCGGCCTGCCGGCGCCGCCGGCATCGGCGGCCCAGGCGGGCATGACGGCCAGGACAGGCGGGCATGGCGGCCGGATATCAGGCAACCATCGTTCGGCCGGCGTCGTCATGAGGGATGGGGGCGGCGGTAATGCCCGGCCGCTCCCGGACTCGCCAGACTCGCCGCGTGAAAGCCTTAGGAGCGGAGGCGCATGAGCCACCGGCGCCTGAGCTGCCGGCCCCTGAGCTGCCGACGTCTGAGCTGCCGGCACCGGCAAGCCGGCTGGCTGCCGCCCATGGCCGGCCGGCCCGGCTGCCTCGCCCGCCGGCCCGGCCGCCTTACCCGTACCGCGCTCGCAGGCTTGGTCCTGCTGCTCGCTGGCTGCGCGACGGGCCGGCCGGGCGGCCGCGCCCCGGGCGGCCCGGTAGCCCCGGTCACGGCGCGGACCGTACCTGCTGGCGCCCTACGCGGTTCGCGATCCGGGGAACCCGGCGGCAACGTCGGTATTGCGGGTTGCCCTGGTGGCCGTCCGCAGCGGCCGGACGCGGATTCTGAAGATCAGGCTGGCCGGCCGCACGACCCCCGTGACCGGGATGATCATCGCGTGGTGAGCAGGCTGTACCGAACCCGGATAACGGTCAGTTATAACGTGAACTGGTCCGCGCGTAGGCTTTCCAGAACGCTGCGAGCCGTAAAGACTGAACTGACGCCCCAATTCAACTGGTGCCTTGCCGAACTGGGCCCGGCCGGACTAGGCCCGGCCGGACTGGCACCTAGCCGGAATGAGCATTCCCTGAGCTGGCTCGTTATGGCCAGAACTGTTGCTGATCAGGAGCATGTCCATGCCACATGCCCGCGGAAGCGCGGTCCTGCTTGCCATCCTGGCCTGCGGCCTGCTGATCGTGGCCGTAGTCCTGCGGCCGGCCGGGCAGAACGGGACCGGGGAGAGCCGGACCGGGCAGAACGGGCAGAACGGGACCGGGTCGAGCGGGACCGGGCAGGCCGGGCAGAACGGGACCGGGTCGAGCAAGACCGGGCCAGGCACACCAAGCGGACCGGCCGGGCCAGGAGCACCGAGCGGGCAGGCCGGGCAGGGCGCACCGAGCGGGCCTGGCTCTGCTCGCGCTGCGGCGGGACGGCCAGCATGGCAGTGGACGGTCGGCGGGCCGGAGCTGGCCAGTCGCGGTGTCGTCGTGCATTATCCGGCCGGCGGCAAGCGGCGGCGGCTGCCGCCGGTGCGGGCCTCCGCCTGGGTCATTGCCGACGCGGGGACCGGCCAGGTGCTGGCGGCCAAGGATCCGCACGGCGAATTCCCGCCAGCGAGCACGCTCAAGGTGCTGACCGCGATAACGCTGATCCCGTTGCTGAACCCGCACGCTGAGGTGGTTGCCACCCGGCGGGCCACCTCGGTCGAGCCGAATGTGGTCGGCCTCAAGCGAGGCCGGCGCTATCAGGTGGCCAGCTTGTTCAAGGCCCTCCTGCTGATCTCGGCCAACGACGCCGCGGTGTCCCTGGCCCAGGCCACCGGCTCTTTCCACCGGGCGATCACGCTGATGAACGCCGAGGCACGCTGGCTGCGGGCATACGACGTGGTGGCCAGGGATCCGAACGGCCTGCCCGCCGCGCACCAGCACGTCTCCGCCTACGACGAAGCGCTGATAGCGCGGCGCGCCCTCGGCATGCCGGCCTTCATGAGGTATGACTCGACGCTGGCGGCCAGGTTCCACGTGAAGCGGCGGAAATGGGTGACCCTGGTCAACCAGAACGCGCTGCTGATGCAGTACCGGGGCGGGATCGGCGGCAAGATCGGCTGGACTGACCGGGCCAGGGCCACCTATATCGGGCTGGCCAGGCGGCATGGCGTGACGCTCATCGTGACCATCCTGCATGCCGTGCCATTGACCGAGATCACGTCTGGCGAGCGGCTGCTGAACTGGGGGTTCGCGATGGATCGCAAGGTGCGCGCGGTCGGCACGCTGGTGTCGCCGCTGGCCGGCCACCCGCCCGGGGATCTGGCCGCACAGCACTCAGCTGGCGGCTGACCGGCCGGCCGAGCCGGTCAGCCGCGGCCGGCCCTGCGGTCAGCCCAGCCGGCCCTGGCTGGCCCTGAGCCCGGGCCGCGGCAGGCCCGGTCCGGGCTGGCCGGGACCGGGCCGGATGCACGGCACCCGACGGTGACCGCGGGAAAGCGCCCAGCACCTGGCCGCTGAGTTACTGGCAGGATCCGAGCCGGGCAATTAGATTATGTGTTTGAATAATTGCATGGGTCAGGCGGGTCAGGGGCAAGCCCGGCCGGGGCCGGGGCAGCGCGGACAGGGGCAGCCCGGCCTGGCCGGGCTTTCCTGAACAATGCCGCAGCGGTCACCCGTGGCGGCCTGGCACAGTGCACATCGGCTGGCAGCCGTGCGACTGCCCGGCGGCTCGGGCTGCGCGCGGCGGGCATATCGAGGTCACCTGCGGCACGCCCGGTTGTTCCGAGGTGTGGCAGCGGCCCCGGCACGAGCCGTTCCGGCTACCCCGGATCCTCGGCCACCACCGGCCCGGATACGGCTCGTTAGCGGCCCAGCGCGGCTGGCCGGCCCCGGCCGCCCCGGCAAGCCAGGCTAGCCGGACGGCAGGAAGCCGACCCGGTCCCGGACGGCGGCCATGGTCTGGCTGGCGATCTTGCGCGCCCGGGCCGCGCCTGCCGCGAGCAACCGGTCAAGCTCTGCCTCGTCGGCGAGCATCTTCTCGCTGCGTTCCCGGACCGGCGCCAGGGCATCCACGACGACCTCGGCCAGGTCCTTCTTGAATGTCCCGTATCCCGCGCCCGCGTACCTCTCCTCCAGGCCCGGCACGGTCTCCCCGGAGAGCGCCGAGTAGATTCTCAGCAGGTTGGTCACGCCGGGCTTGGCCTCCTCATCGGCGCATATCTCGCTGCCGGCGTCGGTCACCGCCCTGGCGATCTTCCGCCGGATCACGGCCGGCTCGTCGAGGACGTCCACGATGCCCTGCGGCGAGGATGACGACTTGCTCATCTTCGCGGTCGGCTCAACCAGGTCGGTGATCTTCGCGACATCGGCCAGGATGTACGGCCCGGGCACCACGAAGGTGGCGCCGAACCGGTGATTGAAGCGTTGCGCAAGGTCCCTGGTGAGTTCCAGGTGCTGGCGCTGGTCCTCGCCGACCGGCACCTGGTCCGTGCCGTAGAGCAGGATGTCCGCCGCCTGCAGGACCGGGTAGGTGAACAGTCCGACGCTGGCCTGATCCGCGCCCGCCCGCGCCGCCTTGTCCTTGAACTGGATCATCCTGCTGGCCTCGCCGAATCCGGTGATGCAGCCGAGCACCCAGGCAAGCTCCGCGTGCTCGGGCACCTGGCTCTGCACGAACACGATGCACCGCTCGGGATCGAGCCCGGCGCCGAGCAACTGCGCGGCCGCGACCCTGGTCCGGCGCCGGAGCAGGGCCGGATCCTGCGGCACCGTGATCGCGTGCAGATCCACGACGCAGTACACGGCATCGTGGGTGTCCTGCAAGGCAACCCACTGGCGCAGCGCACCCAGGTAGTTACCGAGGTGGAAAGAGTCCGCCGTGGGCTGGATGCCGGAGAAGACGCGTGGTCGGGCCATGCCGGAAGTCTAGTTCCGGGCCGCCACCGTGGCGGCGCGATCAGCCGCTGGCCGCGCCATTGCCCATCACTGGCACGATGTCCGGCGCGCCGAGCCTGATCGCGTCCGCATCCTGGTCGGTGCCGGCGTCCTGCGACGCACGCTCCGCGGCAATCCTGGCCCGGTAGTGCTCGACCTCCCTGGCCACCTGCCGCGACCTCCACCGCATCGGCCCGGCCATCAGCTCGGCGGCCTCCTGCGCCGCGGCCACGCCACGATCCCAGGTCTCGATCGAGATATGCGTCCGCCGCGCCAGCACGTCATCGAGATGGCGGGCTCCCTCGTGCGACGCGGCATAGGCGATTTCGGCCCGCAGGTAGTCGTCGGCGCCATCCAGCGGCCTGGCCAGGCTCGGCTCCGCCGCGATCAGGTCCAGGATTTCCCCGACCAGGGAGCCGTACCGGTGCAACAGGTGCTCGATCCGCGCCACATGCAGGCCGGATGACCTGGCCAGCGTGTACCGCGCGTTCCACAGCGCCACATAACCGTCCGCGCCGGCCAGCGGCACTGCGTCCGTGCAGGACGGAGCCACCCGGCCGTCCAGCCCGTGCGCGACCGCGTCGACCGCGTCCCGCGCCATCAGCCGGTAGGTGGTGTACTTGCCGCCCGCGATCATGACCAGGCCAGGCACCGGATGGGCGACCGTGTGCTCGCGTGACAGCTTTGAGGTCGACTCGGATTCGCCGGCCAGCAGCGGGCGCAGGCCCGCGTAGACGCCTTCGACGTCGTCCCTGGTCAGCGGAACGGCGAGGATCCGGTTGACCTGATCGAGCACATAGTCGATGTCGGTCCGGCTCGCCGCCGGGTGGGCCTTATCCAGGGACCAGTCGGTATCCGTCGTGCCGATGATCCAGTGCCGTCCCCACGGGACGACGAAGAGCACGCTGACCGGCGTCCGCAGGATGATCCCGGTGCCTGACTGGATGCGGTCCCTGGGCACGACCAGGTGTATCCCCTTGGACGCCCGCACGTTGATGGTGCCGCGCCCGCCGACCATGGCCTGGATGTCGTCGGTCCACACCCCGGTCGCGTTAACCACCTGCTGGGCCCGGATCTCCACCTTGGTCCCGGACTCAAGGTCGATGGCGCGGACGCCGGTAACCCGCTCGCCTTCCCGCAGGAACCCGGTCACCTGCGTGCGGGACGCCGCGTGCGCGCCGTAGCTGGCGGCGGTCCGCACCAGCGTCATCACGTAGCGGGCGTCGTCGACCTGGGCGTCCCAGTACACCAGCGCTCCGGTCAGCGCCGACCGGCGGAGCGCTGGCGCCAGCTGCAGCGCTGCCCGCCGGGTAAGCTGCCGGTGCCCGGGCAGCCCCCTGGTCCGCCCGAGCGAGAAGCTCAGCAGGTCATAGGCGGTGACACCGGCCCCCACGTAGGCGCGTTCCCAGACGTGGTGGGTGAAGGGGAACAGGAAGGACACCGGCCGGACCAGATGCGGCGCGATCCGCTGCAACAGCAGCGACCGCTCCCCCAGCGCCTCCCTGACCAGCCCGACGTTGAGCTGCTCCAGATAGCGCAGGCCGCCGTGGATGAGCTTGCTCGACCGTGACGAGGTACCGGATCCGAAGTCGCGCGCCTCGACCAGGCCAGTGGACAGCCCGCGGGTGGCGGCGTCCAGCGCGACTCCGGCGCCGACGATTCCGCCGCCGACCACCAGCACTTCATGCTCGGTCGCGGCGAGTTCGGCGAGCGCCGCAGCCCGCTCCGCCGGTCCCAGCCTGACCGTCGTTCCGCCACCGGCCATCACAGTCCGAACGCTACCGGCACCGGCCGCTCCCGGCGCCGGCCGGCCTGCCGCAATGATCCAGTTCACCCCGGCCCGGTCAGCGCCGCTGCGCGCTCGGCGTCACCACGACCTCGACCCGCTGGAACTCCTTCAGGTCCGAGTACCCGGACGTCGCCATGGTCCGCCGTAGCGCGCCCATCAGGTTCATCGAGCCGTCGGCAACCGTCGACGGGCCGTGCAGGATCTGCTCGATCGTGCCGACGGTGCCGACCCCGAGCCTGGTCCCGCGCGGCAGCTCCGGGTGGTGCGCCTCGCTGCCCCAGTGGAATCCGCCGCCCGGCGCCTGCACCGCGCGCGCGAACGGCGACCCGACCATCACCGCGTCCGCGCCCAGCGCCAGCGCCTTGGCGATGTCGCCGCTGCGGGTCATGCTGCCGTCCGCGATCACGTGTGCGTAGCGGCCGCCGGACTCATCCAGGTAGTCGCGGCGGGCCGCGGCGACGTCCGCGATCGCGGTGGCCATCGGCACGGCGACGCCGAGCACCGCCGCCGTGGTATGACCGGAGCCGCCGCCGAATCCGGTCAGCACGCCAGCGGCGCCGGTCCGCATCAGGTGCAGCGCCGCCGTGTAAGTCGCGCAGCCGCCGACGATGACCGGCACGTCCAGCTCGTAAATAAACTGCTTGAGATTCAGCGGCTCGGACTGGCCAGACACGTGCTCGGCCGACACGGTGGTACCGCGGATGACGAAAATATCCGCGCCCGCGTCAATAACGGCCTTGTAGTACCGGACGGTCCGCTGCGGGGACAGCCGCGCGGCGGCCGTGACACCGGCCGCCCGGACCTCCTCGATCCGGCGCCCGATCAGCTCTTCCCTGATCGGCTCGGTGTAGATCTCCTGGAGCCTGCGGGTGGCCGCCTCGTCGTCAAGCTCGGCCGCCTCGGCCAGCAGCGGCTCCGGATCGTCGTACCGCGTCCACAGGCCTTCCAGGTCGAGCACGGCCAGGCCGCCGAGCCGGCCGATCTCCACCGCGGTCCGCGGCGACACGACGCTGTCCATCGGAGCGACAATGAGCGGAAGGTCGAACCGGTAGGCGTCGATCTGCCAGGCGATCGATACCTCCTCCGGATCCCTGGTCCGGCGCGACGGCACGATGCCGATCTCGTCCAGCGCGTAGGCGCGGCGACCGCTTTTCCCCCGGCCTATCTCCACCTGCGTCACGTCCGCCGTCCGCCGTAGTTCGGTGCCTCGGCGATCATCTGGATATCGTGCGGATGACTCTCCTCAAGGCCGGCTCCGGTGATCTGGGTGAACCTGGCTTCCTGCAGCTCGGCGATGGACCGCGCGCCGCAGTAGCCCATCGCGGCGCGCAGCCCGCCGACCAGCTGGCCAGCCACCGCGCTCAGCGGGCCGCGGTAAGGCACCTGGCCCTCGACGCCCTGCGGCACCAGCTTGTCCTCGCTCAGCACGTCGTCCTGGAAATAACGGTCCTTGGAGTACGAGCCGCCGCGCTCGGCATTCCGCAGGGCTCCCATTGACCCCATGCCCCGGTACAGCTTGAACTGCTTACCCTGGATGAACACCATCTCGCCGGGGCTCTCCTCGCAGCCGGCCAGCAGGCCGCCGATCATCACCGTGTCCGCGCCGGCCGCGATGGCCTTGGCGATATCGCCGGAGTACTGCAAGCCGCCGTCGCCGATCACGGGCACGTACGCCGCCCTGGCCGCCTGCGCCGCCTCGTAGATCGCGGTTACCTGCGGGACCCCGACGCCGGCCACCACCCTGGTGGTGCAGATCGAACCGGGGCCGACGCCGACCTTCACCGCGTCGGCACCCGCGCCGATCAGCGCCTGCGCACCAGCCCTAGTGGCCACGTTGCCGCCGACCACGTCGACCGAGACATTGGCCTTGACCTGGGCGATCATGTCCAGTACGGCCTGCGCGTGGCCGTGCGCGGTGTCAACCACCAGGAAGTCAGCACCGACGTCGGTCAGCGCCATCGCCCGGCGCTTGCCGTCCTCGCCCACGCCGACCGCCGCGCCGACGACCAGGCGCCCTTCCGCGTCCTTGGTGGCGTTCGGGAACTTCTCGCTCTTGGTGAAGTCCTTTACCGTGATCAGCCCGCGCAGCCGGCCCGCCGCGTCGATCAGCGGCAGCTTCTCGATCTTGTTCCGGCCGAGCAGGCGCAGCGCCTCGTCCCGGCCGACCCCGACCGGGGCGGTGACGAGCGGCATCGGCGTCATCACCTCGGTAACCCGGCGCGTGCGGCCAGTCTCGAACCGGATATCCCGGTTGGTCACGATGCCGAGCAGCACGCCGTCGGCAGCAGTCACCGGCACGCCCGAGATGCGGAACCGGGCACAGAGCCGCTCGACGTCCGCCACGGTTGCGTCCGGACCGCAGGTCACCGGATTCGTGATCATGCCCGCTTCGGACCGCTTCACCATGTCAACCTGCTGCGCCTGGTCCTCGATGGACATGTTGCGGTGCAGCACGCCGGCGCCGCCCTGCCGGGCCATGGCCACAGCCATCCGGGCCTCGGTCACGGTATCCATGGCCGATGAGACCAGCGGAATGCTGAGGGTGATGTTGCGGCTAAGCCTGGCCCGCGATGTCAGCCTCGCTCGGCAGGATCGCCGAGTGAGCGGGCAGCAGTAGCACGTCGTCGAAGGTCAGGGCCGGCGGGGCGAACTTGGCGGCCGCGAGAGCGTCACTTTCGGTGGGATCGCTGCGAGACATGCTTCATCCTAGTGACAGCGCCGCGCTGCCGGTGCATGCCCGCAGCCAGCCGGCCGATCTGCCCGGCATGTCCCGCCGCCCGCCGCCGGCCGCCTGCAGGCCGCCGCCTGCCGCCCGCTGGTCAGCCCGGGCGCGGGGAGTCGCGGGTCAGGCGATCCACTCTTCCCTGGCGATCGCCCGCAGCCGCGCGAGCGCCCGGTGCTGTGCCACCCGGACGGCGCCGGCCGACATCCCGAGCGCGTTCCCGGTTTCCTCTGCCGACAGGCCGGTGATGACCCGCAGTACCAGCAACTCGCGTTGCTGGACCGGGAGCCTGGTCAGCAGGGCCATCGCGCGCTTGGCCTCGATATAGGCCACCACGGTCTCCTCCGGCCCTGGGCGGTCGTCTGGCCCGTCCGGGAGGTCCTCTGTCGGGATGGCCAGCCTGCCCGCGCTGCGCACGGCATCGGCTACTTTGTGTGACGCAATGCCAAATACGAATGACGCGAAGGGCCGGCCCATATCCCGATAGCGGGGAAGTGCGGAAAGGACCGCAATGCAGACCTCTTGTGCCACGTCATCGGCGACGTGATAGTGGCCGGCAATCCGGCCAAGGCGGGCCCGGCAGTATCGGACCACCATAGGCCGGATATGTTGCAGCAGGGACTCGATCGCGGCGGGCTGACCCCTCGCTGCCTGCGCGGTCAGATCGCGCAGACTGCCCCGGTCACCCCCGTCTAGCTGCGATCCGACACGTTCCCCCTGGGCCACTGGCCTGATTGCGCATGCCTCCGTCACGCAGGATTGATGCCCAGTTAAACCGCCAGGGACCTCGCCTCGGGGGCAACAGAAAGGTCACATTGATGTGACGCCAAGATATGCCGGGGTACTAAAATAACAATGCGTAATCGACCAACTACGCTGCGTATTTATGAGTGCTGCGCAACTACACCTAATTCCATGACGTGCCATTGCAGTAACCATTCAGGCGAAATATGGCAGTCAGTAGGTAAATGGCCGAATCGAGAGCCTTGAGCGAGTAGTCCGATACCCGGCCTGGGCCTGGCGCTGCCGCCTTAACCCGGCAGTGGTTAGGTTTTGTCCGGTCATAGCCGGATGGAACTTAACCACTAAGTTGATCTTGGTGTGTTTGAGACTGATGTGGCGCATGGTGCGGTCAGCGGGGAACTTGCGGCCGCAGGTAGCGGAGGCGGGACACGCGCCCCGGGGAGCAGGACGCATCTGGAAGGAGCTGGCCCCCGAAGAGGCAAAACGCGCCTGGAAGGGCAGGACGGGCCAGAGGAGGCAGTTGACACCGGAGAACGGGGTCCCGCCGCCAGGCACCCGCACACCGGCCCGCCGCCGGACGCCGGATGCCCCGCCGCCGCGCCAGGTGGCGCGGCGGCGGGGCATCCGGGTGATGCGCGCCCTTGCGGCCGGGTCAGTGGCCGTGGCCGTGGCCCTGGCCGCCGGACGCGGCTGCTTCCTTCTCCGGCTTGTCCGCCACCAGGACCTCGGTGGTCAGCAGCATGCCGGCGATGGACGCGGCGTTCAGCACCGCGGAGCGGGTCACCTTGACCGGGTCGATCACGCCCTGGGCCATCAGGTCGCCGTACTCGCCGGTGGCCGCGTTAAAGCCGTGGCCGGCCGGCAGCCCGGCGATCCTGGCGACCACGACGCCGCCCTGGGCACCCGCGTTCTCGGCGATCCAGCGGCTCGGCGCGGACAGTGCCCGGCGCACGACCTGCACGCCGACCGCGGCGTCCCCGGTCATGCCCAGGTCGCCTAGGCCGCCGGCGGCCCGGACCAGCTCGCTGCCGCCACCGGGGATGATGCCCTCCTCGATGGCCGCACGGGTGGCCGAGATGGCGTCCTCGAGCCGGTGCTTCTTCTCCTTGAGCTCTACCTCGGTCGCCGCGCCGACCCGCAGCACCGAGACGCCGCCGGACAGCTTGGCCAGCCGCTCCTGCAGCTTCTCCCGGTCCCAGTCGGAGTCGGTGTCCTCGATCTCGGCGCGGATCTGGCGGATCCGGTCGTCGATCGCGGACTGCTCGCCGGCCCCGTTGATGATCGTGGTGGTGTCCTTGTTCACCACGATCCGGCGGGCCGAGCCGAGCGTCTCCAGGCCGACCAGGTCCAGCTTGAGGCCGACTTCCTCGCTGACCACCTCGCCGCCGGTGAGCACCGCCATGTCGGCGAGCATTGCCTTCCTGCGGTCACCGAATCCCGGCGCCTTCACGGCGACTACCGGGAGCAGCCCGCGGATCTTGTTCACGACCAGCGTGGACAGCGCCTCGCCGTCGACATCCTCGGCCACCACCAGCAGCGGCTTCTTGGTCTGCGCGATCTGCTCGAGCAGCGGCAGGAACTCGGCCATCGCCGAGATCTTGCCGGCGTGCAGCAGGACGTACGCGTCCTCGAGGACTGCCTCCATCCGCTCCTGGTCGGTGATGAAGTAAGCCGAGATGAACCCCTTGTCGAACTGCAGGCCCTCGGTGAACTCCAGCTCCAGGCCCATCGTCGGCGCTTCCTCGACGGTGATCACGCCGTCCTTGCCGACCTTGGCGAACGCCTCGGCGATGATCTCGCCGATCCGGCTGTCCTGCGCGGAGACCGTCGCCACGTGCGCGATCTCGTCCTGCTCCTCGACGTCGCGCGCGGCCTTCAGCAGGGCATCGGACACGGCGGTGGCGGCAGCGTCGATCCCGCGCTTCATCGCCATCGGGTTGGCGCCGGCGGCTACCGACCGCAGGCCCTCCTTGACCATTGCCTGGGCCAGCACGGTCGCGGTGGTGGTGCCGTCGCCGGCCACGTCGTTGGTCTTGGTGGCGACCTCCTTGGCGAGCTGCGCGCCAAGGTTCTCGTTCGGGTCTTCCAGCTCCACCTCGCGGGCGACGGTCACGCCATCGTTGGTGATGGTCGGCGCGCCCCACTTCTTGTCGATAACCACGTTGCGGCCCTTGGGGCCCAGCGTCACCTTGACAGCGTCCGCAAGGTGGTTGACGCCACGCTCCAGCGCGCGGCGCGCATCCTCGTCGAACTCCAAGCTCTTGGCCATGAGTACCTCAGACTACCTATTTGAGCGGATTTGGGTTGATTACGGGGTAAATGACGCCGCCCCGGACAGACCTGCCGTCCCGCGGAGGTAACTCCACGGGACCGCGAGCCGATCCGGGGCGGCGAGCACGCAGGCGTGCCCGGCGCGGGCGTGCCCGCGCCGCATGATCTGCTCGCTACTTCTCGATGACGGCGAGCACGTCACGGGCGGAGAGCACGAGGTACTCCTCGCCGCTGTACTTGACCTCGGTGCCGCCGTACTTGCTGTACAGCACCACGTCGCCGACCTTCACGTCCATCGGGACGCGCTTGGCGCCTGCATCGTCGAACCGGCCCGGGCCCACCGAGATGACTTCGCCCTCCTGGGGCTTCTCCTTGGCGGTGTCCGGGATGACAAGGCCGGATGCGGTAGTCTGCTCAGCTTCGAGCGGGCGTACCACGATCCGGTCTTCGAGCGGCTTGAGAACAACCTTGGTGGCGGTCGTCACGATCTGACCTCCCCCTCCGAAAAGGGCTAGCTGAAAATTACTTAGAGAGGGCGACCATGGCGGCCTGCCGTCGCGGGTGCCAGACCAGCCTCGTCGCATTAGCACTCTATCCTATCGAGTGCCAGTTCCGAACATTAGCGTCGCTGCGCGCGCTCGTCAAACGCCCGGCAGCAGCCAGCGACAGATTTTGCCCGGGGGTACGGTGAGCATCGATGCCGTGATAGCGCGGATGACCGCGCTGCTGGATGAACTGCGCCAGGCAGGTGACGCCAGGGCCGCGTTCCACGCGACCTACCTGCGGACGACGCGCGCTGTCGCGGACGCGCTGCGGGCCGG
This sequence comes from uncultured Actinomycetes bacterium, assembly GCA_963786975.1. Taxonomy (GTDB): domain Bacteria; phylum Actinomycetota; class Actinomycetes; order Streptosporangiales; family Streptosporangiaceae; genus Palsa-506. The sequence goes on from CAWBBE010000006.1 coordinate 312,857, forward strand.
CGCCTTCCTCGACGCCGGCTGGGTAGAGCGCTGGGACGTCGCCTTCGCCGGCCTCTACCTGGACGCGCTCGACGAGGCCCGGCGCGGCGGCCGGGTGCCCAGGCCGTGGGCGGTCGCCTTCGCGGCGGCGGCCGGGGATCGGGCGCTGCCCCCGCTGCAACTCGTCCTGCTCGGCATGAACGCGCACATCAACTACGACCTGCCGCAGGCGCTGCTGGCGGTGATCAGCGACGACGAGTTCGGCGACCCGGCGCTGCTGGCCCGGCGAGAGGCCGATCACCGCAAGATCGACGAGGTGCTCGCCGCCCGGGTCCGGGCCGAGGACGACGAACTGCGGGAGCTTGGCGAGCGGTCCTGGCAGGACACCGCCCTGCAGCCGCTGAACCGGGCGGCCACCCGGCGGTTCCTGCGCGAGTCGCGGGCCAAGGTGTGGGCGAACGCGAGGACGCTCAGCCGCGCCCGCCGCGAGGGCGACGGCGCCTATTCGGTCCGGCTCGCCCAGCTTGAGGACCTCAGCGCCGCGCGGGTGGCTGACTTGGTCCGGCCGGGCCCGGTGCTGCTCCGGCTGGCCCGCCACGGCTTCGGGGTGCTGCTCGGCGACGACCGGAAGGCCGCCCCGGAGACGGGGGGCCAGACGGCCGGGGCCAGCGCAGCCGGCGCCGCGGCGGCCGGGGCCAGCGCAGCCGGGGCCAGGGCAGCCGGGATGCTGGCCGGCCTGGCGGCCGGGCGGCGCACCGCAGAGCCGGCTCCCGCTGAGCGCGCGGCGCCGCCGCGGGCGCTCGGCCTGCCCAGCCGGCTGCGGTCGTTCGACCCGGTGCTGGTCGGGCGGCTGGAATGTGCCCTGTGGATGGCGTACTACCGGCGCCGGTGGCCGCAGTTCCTGGTGCTCAGCGTCCGGGTGGTGCATGCCGGGTTCGGCATGAGCTGGACCCGGACCTGGCACGGAGCCTGGCTGGTACTGCGCGCCAACCAGCTCTGGGCGCCAGCCGACAACGACCCGGACGGGGCGCGGCGCTGCATGCGGCGCTTCTATGCCCTGCTGCGGCTCGCGCACGGCGAGCCCGCCAACCCGGCCCGCGCTGCCCGGCTGGAAGTCGAATGGTGGCGCGTGCACCGCGCGCATCAGCACGGCGAAACCGACGGCGACGTGTCGTCGCTGGTCGCTGCGCTGTCCCGGCTGTACTCCGAGGTCTACCAGCGGCCAGCGGCGGAACTGCGGGCAGCCGCCCTGCATCGCGCGCGGGCGATGGACGTCTCCGACGAATGGGTGGGCCAGGGCTGCGATCCGGCCAGCCCGCTGGTCCGGGAGGAACGGGCGCTGCTGGTCCGGTCCTACGCCGAGCTGCTCGCCGCGGTGCACGGCTGACCCGGCCCGCCGGGCCGTCAGACCGTGACGGTGGTCACCGGCAGCGCCGAGTCGGCGGCGAAGTCGGCGGGCGACGGCGGCGCGCCGCGCGCGGCAAGCTCGGCGCCGAGCGCCGCCACCATGGCGCCGTTGTCGGTGCACAGCCCCGGCCGCGGTACCCGCAGCACCAGGCCAGCCGCGGTGCAGCGCTCCTCGGCCAGCGCCCGCAGCCGGGAGTTGGCCGCTACCCCGCCGCCGATAACCAGGTGGCCCACGCCGTGCGCGCGGCAGGCGTCCACGGCCTTGCGGGTCAGCACGTCGGCGACGGCTTCGGAGAAGGACGCGGCGACGTCCGGCACCGGCACGGCCAGGCCGGCCTGCTGCCTGGCCTCGACCCAGCGGGCGACCGATGTCTTGAGCCCGGAGAAGGAGAAGTCGAAGGTCTGGTCCCGGTACTTGCCGCGCGGGAACGCCACGGCCGCCGGGTCGCCGTCCCGCGCCGCCGCGTCTATCGGCGGCCCGCCGGGAAACGGCAGCCCGAGCAGCCTGGCGACCTTGTCGAACGCCTCGCCCGCCGCGTCGTCAATGGTCTGCCCGAGCGGCACCACGGCGGCGCCGAGCTCCGGCACCAGCAGCAGCGACGAGTGCCCGCCGGAAACAAGCAGGGCCACGACCGGGGCCGGCAGCGGGCCGTGTTCGAGCTGGTCGACGGCAATGTGCGCGGACAGGTGATTGACGCCGTACAGCGGCTTGCCGAGCGCCAGCGCGTAGGCCTTCGCCGCGCAGACCCCCACCAGCAGCGCGCCGGAAAGCCCGGGGCCCGCGGTCACCGCGATCGCGTCCACGTCGGCCAGCCTGACCCCAGCGGTGGCCAGCGCCCGTTCCACGGCGGGCACCATTGCCTCCAGGTGCGCCCGGCTGGCCACCTCCGGCACCACGCCGCCGAACCTGGCGTGCTCCGCCACGCTGGAGGCGACCGCGTCGGCGAGCAGCTCGCGGCCACGGACCAGCCCGGCGCCGGTTTCGTCGCAGGAGGTCTCGATGCCGAGGACAAGCGGGGCGGCGGTCACCGGCTGCCGCCCAGCGCCACGTTCCCGGCATCGGGCCGCAGTTCCTTGCGCATCACCAGCGCGTCAGTACCGGACGGCTGGTAGTAGCCGCGGCGGATGCCGATCCGGGTGAAGCCGTAGCGCCGGTAAAGCCGCTGCGCCCGGTCGTTGTCGGTGCGCACTTCCAGGAAGACCTCCGTACAGCCGCGCCGCGCGGCCTCCGCGAGCAGCGCTTCGAGCAGGGCCGATCCGGTGCCCTCGCCCCACCGGTGGCCGGCCACCGCGAGCGTCAGCACGTCGCCCTGGGTGCCGGCCGCGAGCAGTCCGGCATAACCGGCGACCACCCCGTCGGCATCGGCCACCAGGTAGTGCCGGCTGACGCGGCTGCTGGGCCAGCTCGCCCGCGAGCATCGCCCGCGACCAGGCCTCGTCGCCGAACAGCTGCCGCTCGAGCCTGAGCACGGCCCGGATGTCAGCCGTCGTCATCGGGCGCAGCGTGGCGGTCATCACGGCGTCACCCGCTTCGGCGGGCCCGGGATCCGCGCGTCCGGCCGGCGCAGGTACAGCGGCTCGGGCGGCGCGGCCGGCTCGCCGCCGGCTATCCGCCCGGCCGCCAGGCCCGCCAGGACGGCGGCGGACGGGTACCGCGGCCCGATCGGCGGGCCCAGTTCCGCCGGGTACAGCAGCGCCCCCTCGCCCGCGACCGGGCAGCCGGCCGCGGCCTCGCCCGGCGCGCTCACCTCGGGCCCGCTGACCCGGTGGCCGGCCGCCGTGTAGCGGGCCCAGTAGACCTCCTTGCGGCGGGCGTCGGTGGCGACGATGAAGTCATCACCGCCCGCCGCGGCCGGGCCGCCCGCGGCGCGGGCGGCAGCCTGGCCCGCCGCCGCCTCCCGCGCGATCACGTCCAGCGTGCACGCGCCGTGCACCGGGATGCCGAGGGCGCTGCCGAGCACCCGGGCGGTCACCAGGCCAGCCCGCAGCCCGGTGTACGGGCCCGGGCCCACCCCGACCGCGATCCCGGTGAGGCTGGCCACGGCGGCACCCGCCCCGGCCAGCACGCTGCGGATCGAGGCGGCCAGCAGCTCCCCGTGCCGGCGGGCGTCCACCGCCGACTCGGCGGCAAGCACGCGAGTGCCGTCGTGTAGCGCGACGGTCACCGCCGGGGTCGCGGTGTCAAAGGCCAGCAGGAGCACGGTTGACCAGCGTAGCCACGCCGGTGCCGCAGTGCAGCCCGGGGGAATTCAGCGCAGCCCGGGGAATTCAGCGCAGCCCGGGAAGTCAGCCCGGCCGGGATGTCAGTGCAGCCCGGCGAGCACGTCCCGGGCCGCGGCGATCGCGCCCGTCCTGAGCTGCGGGACCGATACCGGCCCGTAGCCACCGCGGGACGAGTGATCGAGGCCCTGCAGCTTGATCGTGGCCAGCACGTTATGCTCCCGCACCACCAGCGTGACCAGGTCCGTCCGGTCGACGCCGGTGGTGCCGACCTGCAGCGCGCTGAACGCGGCGTCGCCGAGCCCGGCCAGGCTGCTGATGGTCGCCTTCGGCAGATGCGATTTCCTCGGCGGGTTCGCCAGATCCTGCCTCGCCGAGCCGTAATTGTCGATGGCGTAGTTGGTCGCGCTGCCGTTGCCGGTGGCCAGCCCGCTGGGCCCGAACGCCTGGGCGGTGACCTCAAGCACCCGGTACAGCGGCCGGGCGTCCAGCGTCCAGGTGCACTGGCTCTCGCTGCTGCTGCTGCCCAGCGACGCCGACACCGCCCTGGCCCGCGACCCCGGCAGGTACTGATTCAGCGTCGCGGCGGGGATGATCCGGCAGGCGTCCGGCACCGACCGGAAGTCACCTGGCTGGAAGGTGGTGACGAAGTTACCGTGCCGGGGCGCGGGCGCCGTGTGCTCCAGGACGTGCACGGCGACGGCGGCGATCACCGCGACCGCGATCGCGACGCCGCCCCAGGTGTAGATCTTGCGCCGGGCCTTCCTCGCCCGGGCGGCGACGGCCCGCCTCGGCCGCCAGCCGTCCTCGTCCCCGGCTGAGCCGAAGTCGTCGTCATAGCCGGGCGAGAAGTTCTCGCCGGGCGGCCAGGACGGGCCGGGCGGCCGGGACTCATGACCTGGCCGGCGCGGGGAGATGCTCAGGCCGGCCCAGGGCGGCAGGTCGCCGGTGTCGGGATCGTCACCCAGGCCCGGATCCGGGCTGCTGTATCCGGCCGGATGTGGCCGGCTGGCCGGCTGCCCGGGCCAGCCGGACCCGGGCAGCCCGGCGGGACGACGGGGCGGAGGGCCCTGCTGAGCCACGGCGCGCCTCCCGGGAAGGACATCGGACCGTGCGAGATCACGGCAAGCTGACAAGGCGACGCCCGCAGTTTAGTGCTGCGCAGGGCACGGGCGGCGGACAGATCTGACTAAAGAACCTCGGCTGTGCCGGTTATCGCGAGATGCACCGATTCGGCGGCGGCAGCCCACCGCTCGCCCTGGCCGGCCAGCCGCAGCGCTCTCGGCTCGTCGCCCGGGTCCGGCGCGGCCGCGGCGGCCCCGGGCGCGCCGGATCCTGGCCGCGTGATCGTGACTTCCAGCCAGTCCGGCGCCAGCCCCTCGGCCAGCCCGCCGCCCCACTCCACCACGGTGACCGACCGGTCCAGGTCGGCGTCCAGATCCAGGTCATCAACCTCGGCCGGGCTGCTCAGCCGGTAGGCATCCACGTGCACGAGCGCCGGGCCGCCGCGCAGCGCCGGGTGGATCCGGGCGATCACGAACGTGGGCGAGGTGACCGGCCCGCGGACGCCAAGCCCGTCGCCGATGCCCTGGACCAGCGTGGTCTTCCCGGCGCCCAGCGCCCCGTTCAGCACGACCAGGTCACCGGGTCGCAGCAGCGCGGCCAGCCGCGCGCCCAGCCAGCGCATCCGGGCCGCGGTCGGCACGCAGGTCTCCGCCAGCAGGCGGGGCGGCTGCTGGCTGGTCCGGGTCAATGCGTGGTCCGCCGGCGGCGTGACCGCCCGTTCGCCGCGCCGCCGGCCGCGGCCTCGGTGACCAGGCTGGTGATCGCCTCATTGACCTCGGCCGGCCGTTCCAGGATGACCATGTGGCCGGCGCCGGGCAGCCGGATGTGCCGGGCGCCGGGAATTTCCGCGCCCAGCCGGTCGGTCAAGGCGGCCGGGACCATCCGGTCTCGCTCGCCCGCCAGCACGACGACCGGAACCCGGCCGAGGATGCCCTGCACGGCTTCCTTGTCGTGATCGCGCAGGGCCAGGAAGAAATCGGCCACCACGGTGACCGGGGTGGCGCGGATCATGAGCTCAAGGAAGTTCACCAGCGCCGGGCTGGTCTTCCCGTCACCGAAGCCCATGTACTTGGCGCCGAGGAAGGCCAGGTCGCCTGCCGCCTGCCGGCTGCGCTCGATCAGCGCCGCGCGGCGGCCGCCGGCCACCGACCGCAGTACCGGCGCGGCCAGCGGCCGGGCCACCGGCTGCAGCGGGCCGGGCAGCCAGGCAGCAGGATCGACGCCGCTGGCCGCGGTGGAGATCAGCACCACCCCGATGATCTTCGTCCCGAACAGGCCGGGGTACTGGTCGGCCAGCGCCATGATCGTCATGCCGCCCATGGAGTGGCCGACTAGCACGACCGGGGCGCTGCCCGGCGAGACCGCGCCGAGTACCGCGTACAGGTCGGCGCCGAGCTGGTCGATGCTGACATGTTCCGGGCTTGACCGGCCGGATCTGCCGTGGCCACGCTGGTCCCAGAACACCAGCCGGCCCAGGCCGCCGAGATCCCTGCGCTGGTAATGCCAGCAGTCCTGGTTGAGCGTGTAGCCGTGGCAGAAGATGATCGTCAGTGCCGCGTCCGGCGGCCCGTTGACCTCCGCGTGCAGCGGCACGCCGTCGTCGGCCAGCACGGTGACCGGGTCGCCGCGCAGCTCGCCAAGCGGCTCCGCCGCCTCCGGGTCCGGTGATAGCCGCTGGCGGCCGACCGCTATCTTCTCGGCCGCGATGACAGCCCCGGTCCCGGCCGCCACCGCGCCTATGACCAGGCCCGCCGCGCCGGTGATCCGCCACCACCTGGCCATCCGACCTCCCGCTAAGCGATCGCACCCCGCGACGCTGCCAGCTCTTGCGGGTTAGCTGCCTCAGCGTAGCTTCTGGGCACCCGGCCGGCGAACCTCGTCACGACCTCGTAGGAGATCGTGCCGAGCGCATCCGCCCACTGCTGCGCGGTCGGCTCGCCAGCATCCCCGGGCCCGAACAGCACCACCTCGTCGCCGGCCGAGACGGCCGCGTCGCCGAAGTCCAGCACGAACTGGTTCATGCAGACGGTGCCGGCGATCGCCCACCGCCGCCCGCGGACCTGCACCTGCACGACCTCGGCGGCATTCCTCGGCACGCCCTCGGCATAGCCGAGCGGTACCAGGCCCAGCGTGCTCCGGCGATCGGTGACGTGGCGCAGCCCGTAGGAGACGCCGGTGCCCGGCGGCACCTGCTTGACCAGGACCAGCCGGGCCCGCAGCGTCATGGCCGGGCGCAGCCAGCCCGGCAGCTCACCGGGCAGGGTGGACAGGCCGAACACGGCACCGCCGGGCCGGACCAGGTCGAACCAGGTATCCGGCAGCGTCAGGGTGGCCGGGGTGTTGGCGAGATGACGCAGTTGCGGCCTGGCGCCGGCCCGCTCCGCGACCGCCACCGCCTCCCGGAACGCCGCCAGCTGGGCCGCGCTGGCGGGATGGCCGGGGATGTCCGCGCAAGCCAGGTGCGACCAGATCCCGGTGACCCGGACCTGCCCGGCTGCCTCCGCGGCCAGGGCGGCTGCCACCAGGGCCGGCCAGTCCGCGGCCGTCGCGCCGCCCCTGGACATGCCGGTATCGGCCTTCAGGTGCAGGCTGGCGGGCCGGCCCGCTGCGCCGCGGCCGCGATCTGGCCGACCAGCGGGACGGAGCCGGCGGACAGGTCAATGCCGCAGCGGATCGCCTCTTCGTGCGCCGCGTCCGGCGCGCCGAGCAGGCAGAGCACCGGGACCGTGAGGCCAGCCTGCCGGAGCTCGAGCGCGTCGCCGATCTGCACCACGCCGAGCCAGTCCGCGCCGCCCGCGACGGCGGCCCTGGCCGCCGGGACCATCCCGTGGCCGTACCCGTCGGCCTTGACCACCGCCATCAGCTGCGCCCCGCTGACGTGCCGGCGCAGCGCCGAGACATTCGACTTGATCGCGCCCAGGTCGATGAGCGCCTCCGGGTGACCGTCCATGACGCTCCAGTGTGCCAGCAGCCAGGCGCCGGATCTGCGCGCGCGGCGCGGACATGATAGGCAACATGCATGGCCGAACTCATTCCACGACAAGTACTTTTCGGTAATCCCGAGCGCATCAGCCCCCGGATCTCGCCCGACGGGACTCAGCTCGCGTGGATCGCGCCGAGCGACGGCGTGCTCAACGTCTGGGTTGCCCCGGCGGGCACCGGACAAGGCGAAGGCATCGACTGGTCCGCCGCCCGTGTCGTGACCGATGACACCGACCGCGGCATCCGCATGTTCGCCTGGGCCCACGACGGCAGGCACCTGGTGTACCTGCAGGACACCGGCGGCGACGAGAACTGGCGCCTGCACGACGTCGACCTGGCCACCATGCAGCGGCGGGATCTCACCCCCTTCGACAACGTCCAGACGCAGCTCATCGCGGACGAGAAGAAGTTCCCCACCGAGCTGCTGATCGGGCTGAACCGGGATAACCCCCAGCTGCACGACGTCTACCGGCTCGATCTCACCACCGGCGAGCTGGCCAAGGAGGTCGAGAACCCCGGCTTCATCGGCTGGGTCGCCGACAGCCAGCTCACGGTGCGCGCCGGGGTCGCCCCGCAGCCGGACGGCAGCATGGTCCTCATGGTCCGCGGCAGCGCCGGCGAGGACTGGCGGCCGCTGCTGACCGTTGCCGTCGAGGACGTGATGACCAGCGAGCCGATCGCGTTCAGCGAGGACGGCGCATCCATGCTCGCGGTAAGTTCGGTGGGGGCGGACACCGGCCGGCTGGTCCGCCTTGACCTGGCGACGGGCGAAGCTGCCGTGCTGGCCGAGGATCCAGATTCCGATGTCACCGGCGTCCGGCTGCACCCGGACACCCGCGAGCCGCAGATCGTCACGTTTCTCAAGGACCGTTCCGAGTACCGGGTTCTCGACCCGGATGTCGCGGCCGACCTCACCGCGATCCGGGCCCTGCATCCGGGCGACCCCTCGTTCGCCGGCGCCGACGATGCCGATGCGACCTTGCTGATCGGGTTCACCAACGACACCGGCGCGGTCCCGTATTACAGCTACAACCGGGAGACCAGGACCGGGCAGTTCCTGTTCGAGCACCAGCCCGAGCTGTCGCGCTACGAGCTGGCGCCGATGGAGCCGTACTCCTTCACCTCACGGGACGGCCTCACCATCCACGGGTATGCCACGTTCCCGCCCGGGGCCGGCCGGACCGGGCTGCCGATGGTGCTCAACGTGCACGGCGGGCCCTGGGCACGCGACGCCTGGGGCTTCAATCCCGAGGCTCAGTGGCTGGCTAACCGCGGCTACCTGTGCGTGCAGGTGAACTTCCGCGGCTCGACCGGGTACGGCAAGGCGTTCGTCAACGCCGGTGACCGGGAATGGGGCGGCCGCATGCACGACGACCTGGTGGACGCGGTGGCGCACGTCACCGGCCAGGGCTGGGCCGACCCGGCCCGGGTGGCGATCTACGGCGGCTCGTACGGCGGCTATGCCGCCCTGGTCGGGGCGGCGTTCACGCCTGAGCTGTTCCGCTGCGCGATCGACATCGTCGGCCCGTCCAACCTGAAGACCCTGATCGAGACCATCCCGCCGTACTGGGCGCCGATGATCTCCCAGTTCCATCGCTCGGTGGGGATCCGGCGAAGGACGCCGACTTCCTCTGGTCCCGGTCTCCGCTGTCCCGCGCGGACAACATCAGCATTCCGCTGCTCATCGCCCAGGGAGCGAACGATCCCAGGGTGAAGCAGGCCGAGTCGGAGCAGATCGTCGCGGCCCTCACCAGGGCCGGGATCGACCACGAGTACATGCTGTTCCCGGACGAGGGACATGGCTTCGCCAAGCCGGAGAACCGGCTGAGGTTCTACGCCGCGGCGGAGCGGTTCCTGGCCAGGCACCTGGGCGGCCGGGCCGAGGAGTAGCTAGTCAGCCCCGGCTGCCGCGGTCATCCGGATGGCGGCGGGCAGCGCCTCGATCAGGTCGGCGGAGCCAATCGGGGCGCCCGGGGGCAGCGGCCGGCCGTCCCCCGCCATCCGGGCGTCCCCCGCCATCCGGGTGTCCCCCGCCGTCCGGCCGGCCGCCGCCAGCCTGGCGGCCAGGCCGTGCAGGTACGCGCCGGCCCCGGCCGCGTCCGGCGGGGCCAGGCCCTGCGCGAGCAGCGAGCCGATCAGCCCGGACAGCACGTCCCCGGAACCTGCGGTGGCAAGCCAGCTGGTGCCGGTGGCGTTCACCAGCGCCGGCGGGCTGCCGGACGGGCTCGCTATCACCGTGGTCGATCCCTTGAGCAGCACGGTCAGGCCCAGCTCGGCGGCAGCCCGGCTGGCGAAGGCCAGCCGGCTGGCCTCGATCGCCGCCCGGTCGCAGCGCAGCAGCCTGGCCAGCTCGCCGGCGTGCGGCGTGATCAGCGTCGGAGCGGACCGCGCCAGCAACTCCTGGTGGTCAGCGAGCATGGTGATCCCGTCCGCGTCAACCAGGACGGGCAGGCTGGTCGACAGCACCTCGGCTAGCTGAGTTACGGACGGAGGATCCGTTCCGAATCCAGGGCCTGCCACCCATGCCTGCACGCGCCCCGCCTCGGCAACGGCCCGCGCCGCGGGCACCTCCCCGCCGACCACGGTTATCACTGCCTCCGGCCAGTGCTGCCGGACGACGTTCGCGGCCTGCTCCGCGGTCACCAGCCGGATCATCCCGGCGCCGCCGCGCACCGCGCCGCCGACGGACAGCAGCGCGGCGCCGGTGAACCGGCTGCTGCCGGCCATGATCCCGAGCACGCCGCGGCGGTACTTGTCGGACTCGGCGGTCGGCCGGGGCAGCAGCGCGGCCACGTCGGCGGCCTGCAGGGCGCCGACGCTGGCCGGGCCGAGGAAGGGGCCGAGGCCGATGTCGATCAGCTCGGCCGGGCCGGCCTGTGTCGCGCCGGGATCGATGAGCAGGCCCGGCTTCCAGGTGCCGAACGTCACCGTGGCATCGGCGCGGACCGCGGCGCCCGGCACCTCGCCGGTGTCGGCTTCGATCCCGCTGGGCAGGTCAACCGCGACGACCAGGCCGGCCGCGGCGGCCGCTTGGGCGGCCAGCGACGCGCCGGGCTCGCGCAGCCCGCCGCGGCCGCCGATGCCGAGCATGCCGTCGATGATCAGGTCGGCTTCGCCGATCAGGCCCGGCGCCTCGCTGCCCTGCTGCTGGCCGGCCAGCCTGCCGCCGGCCGCGCGCAGGGCCGCCGCGCCGCCGGCGTGCATCCGCGGCCCGGCGGCAACCGCAGTCACGATCGCGCCGCGGCTGGCCAGCAGCGCGCCCGCATAGAGCGCGTCACCGCCGTTGTCCCCGGTGCCGGCGAGCACGACGACCCTCGATCCGTAGACCTGGCCAAGCAACCGGGCGCACGCCGACGCCAGCCCGGCCGCGGCGCGCTGCATCAGCGCCCCGTCCGGCACCCGGGCCATCAGTGCGCGCTCGGCCTTCCTGACCTCGTCGACCTTGTGTGCCTGCCTCACCGCGCTGCCCCTTCCGCTACCACCATGGCCACGCAGAACCCGCCGTCGTGACTGAGCGATACGTGCCAGCCCCGGACGCCCAGCCTGGCGGCCGCCTCCGCCGCGGTCCCGCTGACGGTGAGCACCGGCCGGCCGGCCGGGTCATGGCCGACGACGACATCGGTCCAGCGGAGCCCCGGCGGTCCGCCGAGCGCCTTCGCCGCTGCCTCCTTCGCGGCAAAGCACGCGGCCAGCGAGGCGGCCGGGGCATCTCGTTCGCTCTCGGCGAACAACCGGGATGCCAGCGCAGGCGTCCGCCGCAGCGCCGCCCGCACCCGGCAGATCTCCGTGATGTCCACGCCGATTCCCACGATCATGCCCCAAGCCTGCCACGGCTGACCGTGCGCCCAGCCGGCGGACGCCGCCAGCAAGCGGCTCAGGCCGGCAGCTGACATGACCGGCCGCCGCCGACCCCATTTCGCCGGCTGTGGACAACCCTCCCCGCCGCCGTTCCTGTGCATAACGATCAGCAGTCACGCTCATGCACGCTCTGGCGTGGACAACGTAACTGCTGACCAGCGCGGGGCGCGGGGGGGACGCCGGGGGGCGCGGGTGGGCGGGATTACTCCACGGTGACGGATTTGGCTAGGTTGCGGGGCTGGTCCACGTCGTGGCCCTTGGCCGCGGCCAGCTCGCAGGCGAAGACCTGCAGCGGCACGGTCGCGACCAGGGGCTGCATGAGCGTCGGCACGGCCGGCAGCTCGATCAGGGTGTCCGCGTAGGGCGCCACCACGTCGTCGCCCTCGCCGGCGATGACGATCGTGCGGGCGCCGCGGGCCATGATCTCCTGGATATTCGACACGATCTTGTCGTGCAGCACCGAGCGCCCTTCCGGGGACGGCACGATGACCACGACCGGCAGGCCCTCCTCGATCAGCGCGATCGGCCCGTGCTTGAGCTCGCCGGCCGCGAAGCCCTCGGCATGCATGTAGGCGAGTTCCTTGAGCTTCAGCGCGCCTTCCAGGGCAACCGGGTAGCCGACGTGCCGGCCGAGGAAGAGCACGCAGCGCTCGCCGGCCAGTTCCCTGGCCACCGCCCGCACCGGCTCCATCGCGTGCAGGACCCGGTCCACCGCGGCCGGCATCTGATGCAGCTGGTCCAGCACGGCGGTCACCTCGTCGCCGAACATGGTGCCGCGCACCTGGGCCAGGTACAGCGCGACCAGGTAGCAGGCGATCAGCTGGGTCAGGAATGCCTTGGTGGAGGCGACGGCGATCTCGGGGCCGGCCCGGGTGTAGACGACCGCGTCGCTTTCCCGCGGGATCGACGAGCCGTTCACGTTGCAGATCGCGACCACGTCGCACCGCTGCTCGCGGGCGTGCCGGACCGCCATCAGGGTATCCATCGTCTCGCCGGACTGGGAGATCGCGATGATCAGCGTCGACCTGGTGAGGATCGGGTCGCGGTAGCGGAACTCGCTGGCCAGTTCCACCTCGCAGGGGACCTTGGCCCAGTGCTCGATGGCGTATTTGGCGATCATCCCGGCGTGGTAGGCGGTCCCGCAGGCGACGATGATGATCTTGTCGACGTTCCGCAGCTCATCGTCGGATAGCCGGATCTCGTCCAGGGCCAGCAGGCCGTCCGCGCCGACCCGGCCGAGCAGCGCGTCGGCGATCGCGTGCGGCTGCTCCGCGATCTCCTTCAGCATGAAGTACTCGAAGCCGGCCTTCTCGGCCGCGGACACATCCCAGTCGACGTGGTAATCGGTCACCTTGGCCGGCGCTGCGTCGAAGCCGGTCACCGTGATCCGGTCGGCGCGTATCTCGGCCACCTGATCCTGGCCGAGCTCAACCGCGTCCCGGGTAAAGGCGATGAACGCGGCGACGTCACTGGCCAGGAAATTCTCGCCGTCGCCCCGGCCGACGACGAGCGGCGAATTGCGGCGCGCCCCGACCACCGCGTCCGGATCCCGCACATCGATCGCGACCAGGGTGAAAGCGCCGCGCAGCCGCTGGCAGACCTGGCGCATCGCGATGGCGAGCGAGCCGGGCGGCGGGGCACCAGTTCCGGGGACGTCGGCCAGCGCCGCCATCTGCTCCTCGATGAGGTGCGCGACAAGCTCAGTGTCGGTCTCGGACGTCAGCTGGTGCCCGTGGGCCTCGATTTCGGCGCGCAGCGCGGCGAAGTTCTCGATGATCCCGTTGTGCACCACGGCCAGGTGACCGCCGCAGTCGGTGTGCGGATGCGCGTTGGGGTCGGTCGGTGGCCCGTGGGTCGCCCACCGGGTATGGCCGACGCCGACCGTGCCCGCCAGCAGCGGGCGCTCGTCCAGCGCTGCCCTCAGGTTGCCGAGCTTGCCCGCCCGCTTGGCCCAGCTGAGCTTGCCGTCGGCCACCACGGCGATGCCGGCCGAGTCGTAGCCCCGGTACTCAAGGCGGCCAAGGCCGTCAAGTACGACGCCAAGCGCCTGCCGGTGGCCTGCGTACCCCACGATTCCGCACATGACCGCCAGGTTAATGCCTGATTCCCCACTCCACCCCATGCGCAATGAGTTATGAGATGATTTCGTACAGTAATTAACAGCAATTCCGGGGCAGCTGGTGGCAACGGCGGGAGCCGGCTCAGGCCAGCGTGCGGACGGCGCCGGCCAGCTGCTCGGCTACCTGCTGCGCCTGGCCCGCGTCCAGGGCCTCGACCATGACCCGGATGGCCTGCTCGGTCCCGCTCGCCCGGACCAGCACCCGGCCAGCCCCGCCGAGCTCGGCCTCGGCCGCCGCTACCGCAGCCGCGAGCTCGGCAGACGAGCCGACCAGGGCCTTGTCCACCCCGGGCACGTTGATCAGGACCTGCGGATACCGGGTCATCACCCGGGCCACCTCGCTCAGCGGCCGCCCGCTCCTGGCCAGCTCGGCGAGCAGCTGCAGGCTGGTCAGCAGCCCGTCGCCGGTGGTCGCGTGGTCGAGCAGGATGACGTGGCCGGACTGCTCGCCGCCAAGCACGAATTTTCCCTCGCGCATGGCCTCAAGGACATACCGGTCCCCGACCGGGGTCTCTACCAGGTCGATGCCGGCCTCGCGCATCGCCTGCCGGAAGCCGAAATTGGCCATCACGGTCGTCACCACGGTGTCGCCCGCGAGCTGCCCGGCATCCCGCAGCGCGAGCGCCAGCACGGCCAGGATCTGGTCGCCGTCGACCACCTGGCCGTCCGCGTCGATCGCGAGGCACCGGTCCGCGTCGCCGTCATAGGCGATCCCCGCGTCGGCCCGGTGCTCGGTCACCGCCGCCATCAGCACGCCAAGGGAGGTGGAACCGCAGCCGTCATTGATGTTCAGCCCGTCGGGCTCCGCGCCGATGGCGACCACCTCGGCACCTGCCCGGCGGAGCAGCACCGGCGCCAGCTCGGACGCGGATCCGTGCGCGCAGTCGACCACGATCCGCAGCCGGGCCAGCGGTGAGCCGCCATGGCCGCCGACCGTGCCGAGCAGGTGGTGCAGGTAGGCCTCCACCTCGTCAGCCGCGTCACGCACCCGGCCAAACCCGCAACCGGGCAGGATGGCGGGCCCGGCCAGCCCGCTAGCAACCGTGACAGCACCCTGGGCGGCCGCCGCCGCGCCCGCGGCACTCGCCGCGGCCCCGGCGCTCGCCGCCGCGGCCCCGGCACCCGCCCCGGCCCCGGTACCTGGCCCGGTCCCGGCCGTGCCGCGCAGCCTGAGCTCGATCTCATCCTCGACGGCATCCGGCAGCTTCAGCCCGCCGAGCGCGAACAGCTTCATCCCGTTGTCCGGTGCCGGGTTGTGGCTGGCGGACAGCATCACGCCAAGCTCGGCGTCGAGGGCCGCGGTCAGGTACGCGACGGCAGGCGTGGGCACCACGCCGAGCCTGAGCACGTCCACGCCGGAGCTGGCCAGGCCGGCCACCACGGCAGCCTCAAGGAACTCCCCCGATGCCCGGGGATCACGCCCGACCACGGCGGCCGGCCAGCGGCCGGCCGCGCGGGCCTCGGCGAAGGCGCCCATGCCGTCCAGAACCGCTGCCGCGGCCGTGGCCACGTTCATGGCTAGCCTGGCCGTAAGGTCACGGCCAGCGAGGCCGCGAACACCGTCCGTGCCGAAGAGTCGGCCCACGGGAATACCCCCCGGTCTTCCGGTGCGGCCGCGCTGACCGGGCGTCAGCGCGCGGAGTGCATCGGGCGCCTGCAGCGCGTCAGCGCTTGGAGTACTGGGGCGCCTTGCGGGCCTTCTTCAGCCCGTACTTCTTGCGCTCCTTGACCCTGGCGTCCCTGGTCAGGAAGCCTGCGCGCTTGAGCGTCTGCCGGTTCTCCGGGTCGACGAGCGTTAGCGCCCTGGCGATCCCGAGCCGCAGCGCGCCAGCCTGGCCGGTGACGCCGCCGCCGGTAATCCTGGCCACCACGTCAAACTGGTCCTCGGCGCCGAGCGTGACGAACGGCTCGCTGATCAGCTGCTGGTGCACCTTGTTCGGGAAGTACTCCTCCAGCGGCCGGTCGTTGACCCGCCACTGCCCGGTCCCCGGCAGGATGCGGACCCGCGCGATCGCTTCCTTGCGGCGGCCGGTACCCATCGCATGGCCGGTCACCACCGGCTTGCGCGCCGCCGGGCGGGCCGGGGAGCCAGCGGTCGCGTCACCGGTCTCGGTGGTGTACTCCGATACATGCTCCGCGGCGGTCCCGCCGGGGGCCGCATCGGCCGCCGCTGCGGGTGCCTGCACGTCAGTGGACTCAGCCACGGTGTCTTCCTCGCGCTTCCTCGTCGGCTCTGTTATTGCGCCGCGGCGCGGCTTGTCCCGGCCTGCTGCGTAATCTGGGTGATCTCGAACGGAACAGGCTGCTGCGCCTGGTGCGGATGATCGGGCCCCGCGTACACCTTGAGCTTGCGCAGCATCTGCCTGCCCAGGGTGTTCTTCGGGAGCATGCCCCGGACGGCCTTCTCGACGGCCCGGGCCGGATGCCTGGCCAGCAGATCGCCATAGCTGACCGAGCGAAGCCCGCCCGGATAGCCGGAGTGCCGGTACGCGCGCTTGTCCTGCAGCTTGTTGCCGGACAGCGCGATCTTCTCGGCGTTGACGACAATCACGAAATCGCCGGTATCCACGTGCGGCGCGAAAATCGGCTTGTGCTTGCCGCGCAGCAGGATGGCCGCCTGGCTGGCCAGCCGGCCGAGGACAACCTCGTTGGCGTCGATGACATGCCATTGACGCTGGATATCGCCAGCCTTCGGGCTGAATGTGCGCACAGTCATAAGCCTTCGCGTGTGGGTCCGTGATCCTTGGCCTCGCCCGGGGCAATCCCTCCGGGCGCGGGAATCCGCAGCACCGGCCGCCGCTCAGCTGCCCGCAGCCGGGCAGCGCGGGCATGCCAGTGCACATGGACGCGTGAGAAGGATACCGGCCGCAGCCGGCGACGGTCAAAGCGAGTTCGAAACGGAACGGCGCGGGCAGCTCTCCACCGCCTGCGCGGTGCCGTCCCCGGCGGCTCAGAACGGCCGATCTGGCCGGCCGCTGCTGCCCGCGATCCTGCCAGCTCGACACCCGGCGGCGAAATGAGCGGACCTCGCTAACGGGCGCCCAGACAGCGATACGCTCGCCGCATGCGTTACCAGGGTGATGCGGACGGCGGTGCGGCGCCGGGCGGGCAGGAGCGCCCTGCGGGCCGCCATGGCCGGTCCTGGCCGCGAGCGGGTGACGGTGACCAGCCTGGCCGCAGCGGCGCCGACCGGTATCGCCAGCGCCGGCCGCCGGCCCGCTGACGCCGAGGGCGGGGCGGCTGCCGAGTACCCGGGCAGCTGGCCCGCTGGCAGCTTTCCCGCCGCAGCCGGGACCGGCGGGCCCGAGCACCCGGGCAGCTGGCCCGCTGGCAGCTTTCCCGCCGCAGCCGGGACCGGCGGGCCCGAGCACACCGGCAGCTGGTACTCCGACGGCGGATATTCCGATGCCAGCTACGGCTACCGCGATGGCGGGTACGGCGGCGGGCAACCGGCCGGCAGTGCCCCGGCTGACCTCATCATGGCGGACGTCACCGCGGGCGGGCCGGCGCCGCCCGGCGGCATGGCCGAGGGCGCCGCGGGTGCCGGACTGCCAGCACCGGCCGGCGTCATGGCCGAGGATCGCGTGCTGGCCGCCAGCGGCGCCGCCTACCCGGGCAGCGTTCCGCCCGGCAGCGGCCCGGACGGGGCGGCCGGGAGCACCGCGCTCAACGGGCCGGTCCGGGGTTACCCGCCGGCCCCCGGCCAGTCGGTCCCGGTCTATCCGCCAGGCCAGTTCTCGGCGTGGAACCAGGCGGCCGCCGGGGCCCGCGATGGCCGCGCGGCAGCCGAGGCGTGGCCCGGCGCGACGTCGGCCGAGCACGGGTATGCCGAGCCGGCCTCTTCGGTGCTCGCCGCCTCCGATCTCGCCGCCTCCGATCCGGCCCACTCCGATCTCGCCGCCTCCGATCCGGCCGCTACCGCGACGTCCGCCCAGACCCGGGCAGCGGCCGGCGGCCCGGCGGCTGGCAGCTGGCCGGACTCCCGCGGCGGCGCGGGGCAGGGCACCGACGGCTGGACCAGGCCGCCGGCTGGCCGGCCGGCCAGCGCGCCGGGCGGCCGGCCGGAACGAGGTACCCGCGGAGCGGCCCGGGGCCGGAGGGGGCGTAAGGCCGCCAGGGCCAGGCGTGCCCGCATCCTGCTCGCCGCGGGACTCGCCGTGGTCATCGCCGCGGCGGCCGGCACGTACTTCTACCTGTCCGCCAGCCAGCGGCAGCCTGGCCAGCCAGCGGCCGCAGCCGGGGCCGTGCCCTCGGCACAGCCCGGCCGGCCGTCGGCGTCGCCGTCACCGACGCCGCCGGCCGCTGGGGACATATCCAGACGCGGCTGACCGATCCGCAGAAGCTGACCTTGCACCAGCTCTTCCCGGTCCGGTTCACCAGCTCGGGCTCCGCCTACACGAGAACCGCGGCCAAGGCAGGCAAGCATTGCACCCCGGCGGTGCTCGGGAGCCGGCTGCAGTCAGCCGTCAGCAAGGCGGACTGCTCGCAGGTCATGCGGGCGAGTTACCTGTCCGGCAGCCGCAAGCTGATGGGCACGATCGGGGTACTGAACCTGCGCAGCGCGCGGCTGGCCAGCCGGGCGGGCAAGGCGACCGGGCCGTCCCGGTTCATCGCGCAGCTGCGCGGCGCCAAGGGGCCGACCAGGAGGCTGACCAAGGGAACCGGGATCGAGGAGGCCGAGGTCAAGGGCCACTACCTGATCCTGATCTGGGCCGAGTTCGCGAACTTGCACGCGCCGAAGCACGCACCGCAGAAGCAGCGGCTCGTGCAGTTCTGCAACCGGCTGCTGAAGAACACCGCGAACGTGAGCCTCAGCCGCCGGCTCGTCACCGGCCAGCCCTGACGCCGGCTACCCGGCCCGGATCCGGCGGGTGGCCAGCGCCCGCGCCGCGAGCTCGCCCGCGGCCGGGTACCTGACTTCGTCAAGGCACAGCCCGTGCGGCGGCGCCACCCGGACGGCCGGGTCGCGGATCCCGGCCGCGAGCACTTCGGCCGGCCAGCTGACCGGCCTGGTCCGGTCACCGACCGCGAGCAGGGCGCCGGTGAGCGACCGCACCATGTTGTGGCAGAACGCATCTGCCACCACGGTCCCGGCCACGATGCCCGGAGCTGACCTGGCCCAGGTCAGCTCGATCAGCTCGCGCACCGTGGTGGCGCCATCGCGGCGGCGGCAGAACGCCGCGAAGTCATGCTCGCCCAGGCAGCCCGCGGCTGCCTCATTCATCCGCCCGGCATCGAGCAACCGGGGATGCCAGAGCGTGTCGTGCCTGCGCAGCGGATCAGCGCCCGCCGGATCGTCGCAGATCCGGTAGGCGTATCGGCGCCACAGCGCCGAGAAGCGCGCGTCGAAGTCCGCGGGCACGCTCGTGATCGCGTGCACTCGCACATCCGCCGGGAGCAGCCGGGCCAGCCGCCGGGCAGCCAGGCCGGCCGCCTGCGCCCAGCAGCCGGCCGGCACATCGAGGTGGGCGACCTGCCCGCGGGCGTGCACGCCGGCGTCGGTCCGGCCGGCCACGGTGAGCCGGGGGGCGGCCGGCAGCGCCAGCGCCCGGCCGAGCGCGTCTTCCACGGTCTGCTGGACCGTCCGCAGGCCAGGCTGGCGGGCCCAGCCATGGAAACCCGATCCGTCGTAGGCCAGGTCAAGCCGGAGCCGCAGGACACCGCCGCCTGCCGCCTCCGGCTGGGGCGCAGGCTCAGTGCTCGTCGGCGTCCTCGCCGGCCGCGTCAGCGGCGGTAGCGCCAGCATCGGCTGACTCAGCGGCGGCGCCGGTGCCGGCTGACTCAGCGTCTTCGCCGGCCGCATCCGCGTCGTCGCCAGCCGCCGCATCGGCATCGTCGGCGGCATCGGCCGCGGCCGGGCTCCCGGTGGCCGGGGCATCGGCGGCCGGGGCATCGGCGGCCGGGGCATCAGCCGCGGCTGACTCCCCGGCCGAGGCTGAGTCCGCTGCTGCGTCCCCGGCCGCTGCCCCGGCGGGGGCGGCCGCTGCCGGGGCGGGACGGCCGGCCGCGGGCTGTGCGCGGCGAGCACGGCGGCGCCGGGGCTTGGCTTCCGCCTGCTCCTGGATCAGCTCGATGACCGCGAGCGACGCGTTGTCGCCCTTGCGGGAACCGATCTTGGTGATCCTCGTGTAACCGCCGTCCCGGGCCGAGAAGCTCGGCCCGATCTCGGTGAACAGCGTATGCACGACGCCCTTGTCGGTAACCACCGTCAGCACCTGCCGCCGGGCGTGCAGGTCACCGCGCTTGGCGTAGGTGATCAGCCGCTCGGCCAGCGGCCTGAGCCTGCGGGCCCTGGCCTCGGTCGTGGTGATCTTGCCATGCTCGAAGAGCGCGGTCGCCAGGTTGGCCAGCATGTGCTTCTGATGGGCCGAGCTGCCGCCCAGTCGCGGTCCCTTGGTGGGCGTGGGCATGGAAAAGTTCTCCTTGGTTCGTTACTGGCGGGCCGCCGCGGCCCGCCAGTACTTGCTCGGTCTCAGTACTGCTCGGTCTCGACGTAGCTCTCGTCATCGTCCGCGCCGTAGCTGTCCGCCGCGGTCCCCGGGTCGAATCCGGGCGGCGAGTCCTTCAGCGCGAGACCCATGTCGATGAGCTTCTGCTTGACTTCCTCGATCGACTTCGCGCCGAAGTTGCGGATGTCGAGCAGGTCCTGCTCACTGCGGGCGACAAGCTCGCCGACGGTGTGGATGCCCTCGCGCTTGAGGCAGTTGTACGACCGGACCGTCAGGTTCAGTTCCTCAATCGGCAGTGCAAGGTCAGCGGCGAGCGCGGCGTCGGTGGGCGACGGGCCGATGTCCACGCCCTCGGCGTCCACGTTCAGCTCCCTGGCCAGGCCGAAGAGCTCGACCAGCGTCTTGCCCGCGCTGGCCACCGCGTCCCTGGGACGCATGCAGGGCTTGGTCTCGACGTCCAGGATCAGCCGGTCGAAGTCGGTCCGCTGCTCCACCCGGGTCGCCTCGACCTTGTAGGTAACCCGCATCACCGGCGAGTAGATCGAGTCGATCGGGATCCGGCCGATCTCCTGCCCCGGCTGCTTGTTCTGGGCGGCCGAGACGTAACCGCGGCCGCGCTCGACCGTCAGCTCCATCTCCAGCTTGCCCTTGCTGTTCAGGGTCGCGATGTGCAGTTCCGGGTTGTGCACCTCGACGCCGGCCGGCGGGGCGATGTCCGCGGCCGTCACCGGGCCGGGGCCCTGCTTGCGCAGGTACATCGGCACGGGCTCGTCGTGCTCGGACGAGACGACGAGCTCCTTGAGGTTCAGGATGATGTCGGTGACGTCCTCGGTGACGCCGGGGACGGTGGAGAACTCGTGCAGCACTCCCTCGATCCTGATGCTGGTCACTGCCGCGCCGGGGATCGACGACAGCAGGGTCCGGCGGACCGAGTTCCCGATCGTGTAACCGAAGCCCGGCTCAAGCGGCTCGATGACGAACCTGGACCGGAACTCGTCTACCTGATCTTCGGTGAGGCTGGGACGCTGGGCGATGAGCATTTGGCGTTCCTTCCCGCGCTGCCCGTTATATGACAGCCGCGATCTTCGCTGACGGTCCCGGCTGGCCGGGGCCGCTGCCCGCCGCCTGGGCGGCGGGCCAGCAGGGGTACTACTTCGAGTAGAACTCGACGATCAGCTGCTCCTGGACCTGGGTGTCGATCTGGGTCCGGACCGGGAGCGAGTGTACGAGGATGCGCATCTTGTCGGGGATTACCTCGAGCCAGGCGGGCGGGGGGCGCTCGCCGGACTCGGCGCGGGCCACCACGAACGGCGTCATCTCGTGCGACTTCGGCCGCACCTCGATGATGTCGCTCTCGCCGACCCGGTAGGACGGGATGTCGACCTTGCGGCCGTTGACGAGGATGTGGCCGTGGCCGACGAGCTGGCGCGCCATGTCGCGGCTCTTGGCGAACCCGGCCCGGTAGACCACGTTGTCGAGGCGGCTCTCCAGGATCTGGAGCAGCACCTCGCCGGTCTTGCCGCGCTTGCGGGTGGCTTCCTCGTAGTAGTTGTGGAACTGCCGCTCCAGGATGCCGTACACCCGGCGGGCCTTCTGCTTCTCCCGGACCTGGAGCAGGTACTCGCTCTCCTTCGGCCGGTTCCGGCCGTGCTCGCCGGGCGGGTAGGGCCGGATCTCGATCGGGCACTTGGGCGAGTCGCACTTGGCGCCCTTCAGGAACAGCTTCATCTTCTCGCGGCGGCAGCGCTTGCAGTCCGCACCGGTGTATCGAGCCATGTTCGCGTACTCCTCAGACCCGGCGCCGCTTGGGCGGGCGGCAGCCGTTGTGCGGAACCGGGGTGACGTCCTGGATCGAGCCGACCTCCAGGCCGGTTGCCTGCAGCGACCGGATGGCGGTTTCCCTCCCCGAGCCAGGGCCCTTGACGAACACGTCGACCTTGCGCATGCCGTGCTCCATCGCCCGGCGGGCGGCGGCTTCCGCCGCCATCTGCGCGGCGAACGGCGTCGACTTACGCGAGCCCTTGAAGCCGACCTGGCCGGATGACGCCCACGAGATGACGCTCCCGCCCGGATCGGTGATCGAGACGATCGTGTTGTTGAAGGTGCTCCTGATGTGAGCATGCCCGTGGGCGATGTTCTTTCTTTCCTTCCGGCGCACCTTCTTGGTGCCGGTACGGCTCTTGGGAGGCATCCTGCTCCTCTACTCCCGGAGGTGGTCGGTCCGCGATCTCGCGGACTACTTCTTCCCGGCCTTCTTACGGCCGGCCACTGTCTTCTTCTTGCCCTTCCTGGTCCGGGCATTGGTCTGCGTGCGCTGGCCGTGCACAGGCAGCCCGCGACGATGGCGGATTCCCTGGTAGCAGCCGATCTCGACCTTCCGGCGGATATCGGCCTGCACCTCGCGGCGCAGGTCACCCTCTACCTTGTAGGTCGCCTCGATCCAGTCCCGCAGGCGGACGAGCTCGTCGTCGCCCAGGTCATGCACGCGGGTATCCCCGCTGACGCCGGTCGCCTGCAGCGTTTCCTGCGCACGGGTCCGGCCGATTCCGTAGACATAGGTCAGGGCAACCTCAAGGCGCTTTTCACGCGGGAGGTCAACGCCGACGAGACGTGCCATCCGGGCAGTTCTCCTTCTCATCCGGAGGTCCTGCGCGCCGCCCCCCGTCCCTGCCCGGACGGAGCCCCGGCCTCCTCCGGGGGTAATCCGCGGCCGGCCTTGCGGCCGGCCTTGGATAGCGGTGCGTGTGCTGGCTGCTGCTCAGCCCTGCCGCTGCTTGTGCCGCGGGTCAGAGCAGATGACCATGACCCGGCCGTGCCGGCGAATGATCCGGCACTTGCTGCAGATCTTCTTCACACTCGGCTTGACCTTCACGATGGTCCCCTCAGGCAGCGGGCGTGGCGCGCCCGCGTGCCGCTAGCTCGTTACTTGTACCGGTAGACGATCCGCCCGCGACTGAGGTCGTACGGGCTCAGCTCGACCACTACCCGGTCGTCGGGGAGGATCCTGATGTAGTGCATCCGCATCTTCCCGCTGATGTGAGCCAGGACCTTGTGCCCGTTGTCCAGCTCCACCCTGAAGAAGGCGTTGGGAAGCGACTCCACCACCGTGCCCTCGATCTCGATGGCGCCGTCTTTCTTGGGCATGTCCTCCGCGTTTCGCTGCTAGGTCGTTAGCCCGGCTGGTTGCCTCCGCGCTAACTGGCATTGATTTTCAGTTATTCCCGCCGTGCCCGTACTGCCGTGCAGGGTCGTGCGGTGCTCGGTTGGCTGTCCCGCGGCCCGGGCGCGCTCGCGCGCGTTGGCCGGAACGGGTGGCCCGCCGGATTGACTGCCTTCGCACCTCAGGCTGTTACGCTCAGGCCATACGAGGACGGCAGCCCACTGGAGCCGGAGCAGAGTCTACGCGACCGGCGGCGGCAACGCGAACCGGGCCGGCCCGGTCATCCCGGACGGTCAGGGATCCGGCGGCCGGCCGTCGATCTGGCCGCGGTCATGATGCCGCCGGCCGCGCTGATCCTGGCCCGGGTGCTGTCCGCCGGCGATCCAGCGGGCGAGCATCGCGGCACCCCACGGCCCGACGATCCACAGGAACCACGGGTAGCCGGCCCCGGAAAGCCCCCAGATCACGATGAAGACCAGGCTGACGCTGAGCCACGACCCCCAGGCGGCCAGCCAGCCCTCGGAGAACCGCCCGGTCCTGGCGGGGCTGCCGTGGATGCCCATGGCCGGCAGCGAGTCACGGCCCGCCGCCGGGCCGCGGTAACGCGGCAGCGCCGCATCCGGCAGCCGGTACAGGTCGATCCCCGGCAGGTCGGCCAGCAGCCCGTCGAGTTCCCCCATCGTCTTGGCCGCGTACACCTTGTCCAGCCGCTCGTTGAATTCCTCGGCGGTCAGCCTGCCGACCGCGTGATGCTCGCGGAGCAGCGTCGCGGCGCGATCCCGGTCGTCATCGGAAGCCCGGATCCTCGGGTCAGCCGGCATCGGCGTCCTCCTCGCCTGTCAGCACCGGCCTGCCTCAGCCGTCCGCGCGCGAGCCGGACGGCAGCGGCACCCCGCCAGGCGCCTGGCCGGCCTGCGCGCTGGCCAGCCGGGCGAGCCTGGCCCGGCCGCCATCCGGCGCGGTCAGTACCCATGGCCCGTCCGCGGTGATCGCCACGGTGTGCTCGAAATGCGCCGCGCAGGATCCGTCCGCCGTGACCACCGTCCAGCCGTCATCGCGTACCAGGGCTTCCGGCCGGCCGATGGTGAGCATCGGCTCGATCGCGAGCGCCATCCCCTCGGCCAGTACCGGCCCGTGGCCCGGCTGGCCGTAGTTGGGCACCGGCGGATCCATGTGCATCTCGGTGCCGATGCCGTGGCCGACGTACTCCTCGACGATCCCGTACGGCCCGCTGGACCGGGCGCTGGTCTCCACCGCATGGGAGATATCCGTCAGCCGGTGGCCCGGCCGGGCCTGGGCGAGGCCGTGCCAGAGGGCGGTCTCGCAGGCCTCGGCCAGCCGCGCGGCCGCCGCGCTGACCGGCCCGACGCCGACGGTGACCGCCGCGTCGCCGTGCCAGCCCGCGGCGATCGCGCCGCAGTCGATCGAGATCAGGTCACCCGCCGCCAGCCGCCGGTCCGGGCTGGGGATGCCGTGCACGATCTCGTCATTGACCGAGGCGCAGATCGTGGCGGGATAGCCGTGGTAGCCCTTGAAGGAAGGGACCGCGCCGGCCGCCCGGATCACGCGCTCGGCGATCGCGTCCAGGTCTGCCGTCGTGACGCCGGGCACGGCTGCCGCGGCGGCGGCGGCCAGGGCATCCGCGACGATCAGGCCAGCCTCGCGCATCCGGTCGAGCTGTGCTGGCGTCTTGACCTGAACCGGCGGTTCCCGCCTAATCCGCATGCTTCCTCCGGGGTAGTACTCCACGGTACCCGCAGCCGGGCGGATGCCCCTCAGCGGATGAAGCGCCGCAGCGCGGCCAGCGCCCGGTCGGTGATCTCCTCAACCGGACCGGTGGCATCGATCCCGAGCAGCGTGCCCTCGTCCGCGTAGAACGCGATCAGCGGCTGGGTCTGCGCGGCGTAGACGTCGAGCCGGTGCCGGATGGTCTCCTCGCGGTCGTCGTCCCGCTGGAAGAGCTCACCGTCGCAGTCGTCGCAGCGGTCTTTCCGGGACGGCGGGTCGAAGGTCGCGTGCCAGACCCGGCCGCAGCGGCGGCAGGTGCGGCGGCCGGATAGCCGGCGGACCACTTCGTCGTCGTCTACCACCAGCTCGAGCACGATATCCAGCCTGGTTTCCCAGTCGGAGAGCAGCTTCTTCAGCGTTTCCGCCTGGGGCACGTTCCGCGGGAACCCGTCCAGCAGGAAACCGGCCTGCGCGTCGTCTTCCTGCAGCCGGCTGGTCACCATGGCGATTGTCACTTCATCCGGAACGAGGTCCCCCCGGTCCATGTAGTCCTTCGCGCGCCTGCCCAGCGCGGTGCCCGTGCTGACGTTGAACCTGAAGATGTCCCCGGTCGAGATCTTCGGGATCGCCAGGTGGGACGCTATGAACTGGGCCTGTGTCCCCTTCCCCGCACCGGGGGGCCCGACGAGGACGGCGCGCACTACCGCAGGAAACCCTCATAGTTACGCTGCTGAAGCTGGCTCTCGATCTGCTTCACCGTATCGAGGCCCACCCCCACCGCGATCAGGATGCTCGTTCCGCCGAGCGGGAACTGCTGGGTCGCGCCGACCAGGCCGATCGCTATCAGCGGGATGATCGCGACGATGCCCAGGTACAGCGATCCCGGCAAGGTCAGCCGGTTCAGCACGTAGCGGAGGTACTCGGCGGTCGGCCGCCCGGGCCGGATGCCGGGGATGAAGCCGCCGTATTTCTTCATGTTGTCGGCCACCTCGACCGGGTCGAACGTGATCGACACGTAGAAGTAGGTGAAGAACACGATCAGCACGAAGAACGCGAGCACGTAGATGGGCGAGACGCCGGTCACGCCGTTGCCGTTCAGGTATCTCGAGATCCAGGTCACCCAGCCCTGCGGATGGCTGGTGCTCCCGAACAGCTGGGAGGCAAGGGCCGGGATGTACAGCAGCGAGGAAGCGAAGATGACCGGGATGACGCCGGCCTGGTTGACCTTGAGCGGGATGTACGTCGACGTGCCGCCGTACATCTTGCGCCCGACCATCCGTTTCGCATACTGCACCGGGATCCGCCGCTGGGCTTGCTCCATGAAGGCGACGAACGCGATGATCGCCACCCCGACCGCGAGTACCAGGATGAACACGAACGCGTGCTTCTGCCGGTAGATCGCGAGCATCTCGCCGGGGATGACCGCGATGACCTGGGTGAAGATCATCAGGGACATGCCGTTGCCGACGCCGCGGTCGGTGATCAGCTCGCCCAGCCACATGATCACGGCCGTGCCCGCGGTCATCGTGATGACCATCGTGCTGATCGTGAACACCGACGGGTTCGGGATCAGCGGCGTCGAGCAGCCCGGGATCAGGTTCCCGGATCTGGCCAGCGCCACGATGCCGGTGGACTGCAGGATGGCCAGGCCGACGGTAAGGTACCGGGTGTACTGGGTGATCTTGGCCTGGCCGCTCTGGCCCTCCTGCCGCAGCGTCTCCAGCCGCGGGATCACCTTGACCAGCAGCTGCAGGATGATGCTCGCGGTGATGTACGGCATGATGCCGAGCGCGAACACGGACAGCTTCAGCAGCGCGCCGCCGCTGAGCAGGTTGACCAGCTGGAATACGCTCCCGCCTGCGCTGTTGGAGGCGGTCGACGCGAGGTTCAGGCAGACGTTGACGTTCTTCTCCGAGATGCCCGGCGTCGGCACGGACGCGCCGAGCCGGAACATCGCGATGATGAAGAGCGTGAACAGCAGTTTCCTGCGCAGGTCAGGAGTCCGGAAGGCCCGGAGGAACCCGGTCAGCATGCGCCGTCCTCAGGTCGAAGGGTCAACATCTGCCGCTCCTGGTTGCGGGACCTGCCCGGACGATTCGGGGCGTGAGATGCACGCCGAAGTCTAACCTGCCGACGGCACTCCGGCAGCCTGGCGTTATGCCCCGGCCGGCGGCCGGGCAGGCTGGGACATGTCCGCGGCCGGCGGTCATCTCACAGCTCGGTGACGGTCCCGCCGGCCGCGGTGATCTTCTCCCGGGCGGTGGCCGAGAACGCGTGCGCGGTCACCCGCAGCCCGGGCGCCGCCTGGCCGGCGCCGAGCACCTTGACCTGGTGACCCGGCCGGACCGCTCCCCTGGCGACGAGATCAGCTGGCGTGACGTCGCCGCCGTCCGGGTACAGCGCGCCCAGCCGGTCGAGGTTGACGACCTGGTAGGTGATCTTGAACCGGTGGTTGGAGAAGCCGGCCAGCTTGGGCAGCCTGCGGTGCAGCGGCATCTGGCCGCCCTCGAAGGCGGCCGCCACCTGGCCCCGCGCCTTGGTGCCCTTGGTGCCGCGGCCCGCGGTCTTGCCCTTCGACGCCTCGCCGCGGCCGACCCTGGTGCGGGCCGTGCGCGCGCCCGGGGCGGGGCGCAGATGGTGGATCTTGAGGCCCCGGCCGTCCGCGGCGGCCTCGCCCTGCGCTTTCCTGCTGGCGCTTTCCGCTGCCATTGTCAGTCAACCTCCTCGACGGTGACCAGGTGGCGCACCGCCCGGATCATGCCGCGGATCTCCGGCCGGTCGGCCTTGACGACCACGTCGCCGATCCGGCGGAGCCCGAGCGAGCGGAGCGAGTCGCGCTGCCCCCTGGTGCCGCCGATCTTCGACTTGACCTGGGTGACCTTCAGCTCTGTCATGTCCGTACTCCCGCTCAGCTGTTGCCGGGCGCGGCGGTGCTCGCGGCGGCCGCGCGGGCCCGGAGCATCGCGGCAGGCGCGACGTGCTCGATCGGCAGGCCCCGCCGGGCGGCGATCTCCTCCGGCCGCTTCAGGCTCTTCAGCGCGGCCACCGTGGCATGGATGACGTTGATCGCGTTCGATGAGCCCAGGGACCGGGAGAGCACGTCATGCACGCCGGCGCACTCCAGCACGGCGCGGACCGGGCCGCCGGCGATGACGCCGGTTCCCGGGCTGGCCGGCTTGAGCAGCACCACGCCTGCCGCCTCCTCGCCCTGCACGGTGTGCGGGATGGTGCCGGCGATGCGCGGGACCTTGAAGAAGTTCTTCTTGGCCGCCTCCACGCCCTTGGCGATCGCGGCCGGCACCTCCTTGGCCTTGCCGTAGCCGACCCCGACCATGCCGTTGCCGTCGCCGACGACGACCAGCGCGGTAAAGCTGAACCGCCGGCCGCCCTGGACCACCTTCGCGACCCGGTTGATGGCCACTACCCGCTCTAGGTAGGCAGTGCCCTTGTCGCCGCCGCCGCCACGGCGGTCGTCACGGCGGTCGCGCCGTTCGCCGCCGCCTGCGCCGCGCCGCGGTGCTGCTGGCATCAGATCTTCCTTTTCTCGTGAGTACCCGGGGTGCTCATAGGGACAGCCCGCCCTCGCGCGCGCCGTCGGCGAGCGCGGCCACCCGGCCGTGGTAGGCATAGCCGCCGCGGTCGAAGACTGCTGCGGTGACGCCAGCGGCCGATGCGCGCTGTGCGAGCACCGAGCCTACCTGCCGCGCCTTAGCGGTCTTGTCGCCGTCGGCACCGCGGATGGTGTCGTCAAGCGTCGACGCGGACGCCAGCGTGACGCCCGAGGCGTCGTCGACGAGCTGCGCGAACATGTGCCGGGCCGATCGCGTGACGACCAGCCGGGGCCGCTGCGCGCTGCCCGCGACCTTCTTCCTGACCCGCAGGTGGCGCCGCGCGCGGGAGGATGCCCGCGGATCGGTGCGGCCGGTGATGCGGCCGTGCGCCCTGGTCCTGGTTCCAGACGGCATTTCTACTTCCCAGCCTTTCCGACCTTGCGGCGGATCTGCTCGCCCTGGTACCGGACGCCCTTGCCCTTGTACGGGTCCGGCTTGCGGAGCTTGCGAATGTTGGCCGCGACCTCGCCGACCTGCTGCTTGCTGATGCCCTCCACCACGAACCTGGTGGGGGTCTCGACTCGCAGCGTGATGCCATCGGGCGGGATGACCGGCACCGGGTGGCTGAAGCCGAGCGAGAACTCCAGCCCGGAGCCCTTGGCCTGCACCCGGTAGCCGACGCCGACGATCTCCAGCGTCTTGCGGTATCCCTCGGTCACGCCGGTGACCATGTTGGCGATCAGCGAGCGGGAAAGCCCGTGCAGTGCCCGGATCTCGCCCTCGTCGCTCGGCCTGGTGACGGTGATGACGCCGTCTTCCTTGGCTACCTCGATGGGCGGCACAACCTCCATGGACAGGGTGCCCTTCGGGCCCTTGACCGTGACCGCGCGGCCATCGATCGTGACGTCGACGCCGCCGGGAATCTGCACCGGCATCCGTCCGATTCGCGACATCTGCGTCTCCCTACCAGACGTAGGCGAGGACTTCCCCGCCTACTCCCCGCTTGTTCGCCTGCTTGTCAGTCATCAGGCCCGCGGAGGTGGAGATGATCGCTACGCCGAGCCCGCCGAGCACCCGCGGCAGGTTGTCCTTCCGCGCGTACACCCGCAAGCCGGGCTTGGACACCCGCTTGAGCCCGGCGATCGAGCGCTCGCGGGTGGGCCCGAACTTGAGCGCGACCACGAGGCTCTTGCCGACCTCGGCGTCCTCCACCCGCCAGCCCGCGATGTAGCCCTCCTGCTGGAGGATCTCCGCGATATGCACCTTGATCTTGGAGTGCGGCATGGTCACGGTGTCGTGGTATGCCGAATTGGCGTTGCGCAGCCTGGTCAGCATGTCTGCGACCGGGTCGGTCATGGTCATGGCCTGAGGGCCTTCCTCACCGCGGTTTCCCTGGGGACCTGCGGCGTGGTCGGTGGACGCTGGTCGCGTCCACGGCGGCTGGGTGACGGGCGGTGGCGGCCCGCCGGGTGGTCGCCTGCGTGGCTACCAGCTTGACTTGGTGATGCCGGGCAGCTCGCCACGATGCGCGAGCGTCCGGAAGCAGATCCGGCAGAGCCCGAACCTGCGGTAGACGGCCCGTGGCCGCCCGCAGCGCGAGCACCTGCTATACGCACGGACCTGGAATCTCGGCGTGCGCTTCGCCTTGGCTATCAGGGCCTTCTTCGCCACTGTCAGCTCTCCTTGAAGGGGAATCCGAGCCGTCGCAGCAGCGAGCGGCCCTCAGCGTCGTTGGTCGCGGTCGTGACCAGCGTCACGTCCATGCCGCGCTGCCTGTCCACCTGATCGGGATTGATCTCGTGGAACATGAGCTGCTCGGTCAGGCCGAACGTGTAATTGCCGCGGCCGTCGAACTGCCGGTCGGACAGCCCGCGGAAGTCACGGATCCGGGGCAGCGCGATGGAAAGCAGCCGGTCGCAGAACTCCCACATCCGGTCGCCGCGCAGCGTCACGTGCGCCCCGATCGGCATGCCTTCCCTGAGCTTGAACTGCGCGATCGACTTCCTGGCCCGGTTGACCGCCGGCTTCTGGCCGGTGATCACCGAGAGGTCCCTGACCGCGCCGTCGATGAGCTTGGCATCCCTGGCGGCCTCGCCGACGCCCATGTTGACGACGATCTTGGACAGGCCGGGCACCTGCATCACGTTCGGGTAGCCGAACTCCTCCCGGAGCGCGGGCGCGATCTCGTTCCGGTACCGCTCGCGCAGCCGGGGCGGCGGCGCGGGCTCGGCCGGCCCGGCGGCGGGCGCCGCGGCGGCATCCTCGCCGCGGCGGCCCGGCGCCTGCCTGGTCTTCGTTGCAGCCATCAGATGTCCTTACCGCCCGGGCGGGAAACCCGGACCTTCCGCTTGTCGTCGTCCAGCCGGTAGCCGGCGCGCGCGGGCTTCTTGGTCTCGGGGTCGATCAGCTGCACGTTGCTCACGTGGATGAGCGCCTCGGTGTGCACGATGCCGCCCTCCTTGGCGCCGCGGCGGCCCTGGTAATCGACCTTCGTGTTCTTCTTGATCATGTTGACGCCCTGCACGAGCACCTTCTGCCGCTTGGGGTCGGCCAGGATGACCGTGCCCTCGCGGCCGGCGTCCCGGCCCGCGATGACGATCACGTGATCGCCCTTCTTGATTTTCAGGCTGGACGGCTTGCGCGTCGTCCCCTGCTTCCTGGCCACTGCGGTCCTCCTGGTCATCACAGCACCTCCGGCGCCAGCGAGATGATGCGCATGAACCGCTTCTCGCGCAGCTCGCGGCCGACTGGCCCGAAGATGCGGGTACCGCGCGGATCCCCGCCATCCCGGATCAGCACCGCGGCGTTCTCGTCGAAGCGGATATAGGAGCCGTCACCGCGGCGGCGCTCCTTGCGCGTGCGCACCACGACCGCCTTGACGACGTCGCCCTTCTTCACCCCGGCGCCCGGGAGGGCATCCTTGACCGTCGCCACGATGACGTCGCCGATGCCCGCGTATCGCCTGCCCGAGCCGCCGAGCACGCGGATGCACAAGATCTCCTTGGCACCGGTGTTGTCGGCGACTTTAAGCCGCGACTCCTGCTGGATCACGTCAACTCCTGCTCCGTAACGCCGGCCTCCGGGGGGACCAGGCGGGTCCTGGTGGGTCTGGCGCGGGCCCGGCCGGGCCCGGGTCCCGGCTGGTTACGGTCCCGCGCCCGGGCCTGCCCCGCGCCCGTGCATGTAGTTACTTGGCCTTCTCCAGAATCTGCGCCACCCGCCAGCGCTTGGTGGCCGACATCGGCCGGGTCTCCATCAGCAGCACCCGGTCGCCGATGCCGCATGCGTTCACGTCGTCGTGCGCCTTGTACTTCTTCGTGCGGCGGATGACCTTGCCGTACTTCGGGTGCTTTACCCGGTCCTCGA
Organism: uncultured Actinomycetes bacterium; assembly: GCA_963786975.1. Taxonomy (GTDB): domain Bacteria; phylum Actinomycetota; class Actinomycetes; order Streptosporangiales; family Streptosporangiaceae; genus Palsa-506. Next base: position 344,741 of record CAWBBE010000006.1, read on the forward strand.
CCTCGACGACGACGGTCTTGTCCATCTTGTCGCTGACCACCAGGCCCTCGCGGACCTTGCGGTAGCCCCGCACGGGCGCCTCGCTGCGGGCGTCACTCATCGTCATCCGCCTCCTCTGCCACCATCACGATGCCAAGCTCGCGCTCCCGCTTCACCGTGTAGATGCGGGCGATCTCCTTGCGCACGGCACGGAGCCGCCCGTGGCTCTCCAGCTGGCCGGTGGCCGCCTGGAAACGGAGGTTGAACAGCTCGATCTTCGCCTCGGCGAGCTTGCCGTCGAGCTCTTCCTCGGTCGAGTTCCGCAGATCCCCGGCGAGTAGTCCCTTCGCCATCACGCCTCACCAACTTCACGCTTAACGAAGCGGCATTTCATCGGCAGCTTGTGCATGGCACGGCGGAGTGCCTCCCTGGCCACCGGCTCGGTCACGCCGGACAGCTCGAACATCACCCGGCCCGGCTTGACGTTGGCGATCCACCACTCCGGCGCGCCCTTGCCGGATCCCATCCGGGTCTCGGCCGGCTTCTTGGTCAGCGGCCGGTCCGGGTAGATGTTGATCCACACCTTGCCGCCACGGCGGATGTGCCGCGTCATGGCGATCCGGGCGGCCTCGATCTGCCGGTTGGTCACGTACGAGTGCTCGACCGCCTGGATGCCGTACTCGCCGAAGGTCACCCTGGTACCGCCCTTGGCGGCACCATGGCGGTCCGGCCGGTGCTGCTTGCGGTGCTTCACCCTGCGCGGGATGAGCATTTCCTCAGCCCTCCTCGCTCGCGGCGGCCAGCCCGGCCGCCTGCGCGGCCGGGTCCTGGCCCTCGGGGGCGGCCTCGTCAGCCCGGTCCGGGCCCGGGCCGCCGGCCCGGTCAGCCCGGCGGCCGCCGGCCGGGCGGCGCTGTCCCTGCGGCGGGCGGCCCGGCCGCTGGCCCGCGCGCAGCGCCGCGGCCGCGGCCTCGCGCTCGGCCCTGGTCTGCGGCGCCTCGCCCCGGTAGATCCAGACCTTCACGCCGATCCGGCCGAAGGTGGTCCGGGCCTCGTAGAAGCCGTAGTCGATGTCGGCGCGCAGCGTGTGCAGCGGGACGCGCCCTTCGCGGTAGAACTCCGACCTGGACATCTCCGCGCCGCCCAGCCGGCCGGAGCACTGCACCCTGATGCCCTTGGCGCCGCCCTTCATGGCGGTCTGCATGGCCTTGCGCATCGCGCGGCGGAACGAGACCCGGCTGGACAGCTGCTCCGCTACTCCCTGGGCGACCAGCTGGGCATCGATCTCGGGGTTCTTGACCTCGAGGATGTTGAGCTGGATCTGCTTGCTGGTCAGCTTCTCCAGGTCGCCGCGGATCCGGTCGGCCTCGGCGCCGCGACGGCCGATGACGATGCCGGGGCGGGCCGTGTGGATGTCTACCCGGACGCGGTCCCTGGTCCGCTCGATCTCGACCTTGGAGATGCCGGCCCGCTCCATGCCGCGCTGCAGCATCCGGCGGATCGCGACGTCCTCGGCGACGTAGTCCTTGTACAGCTTGTCGGCGTACCACCGGCTCTTGAAGTCGGTGGTGATGCCGAGGCGGAACCCGTGCGGGTTCACTTTCTGGCCCACTAGCGGGTCCCCTCCTTGCGGCCATCCGACACGATGACCGTGATGTGGCTGGTTCGCTTGTTGATCCGGTAGCCGCGGCCCTGCGCGCGGGGCCGGAAGCGCTTGAGCGTGGGCCCTTCGTCCACCCACGCCCGGCTCACCACGAGCTCGCCGGCGTCGGACTGCTGCGTCTGCCCGGCGTTGGCGATGGCGCTCGCCAGCACCTTGCCGACGGGGTCGCTGGCCGACTGCGGCGCGAAGGCAAGCGCCGCCCGCGCCTGGTCAGCAGGCAGGCCACGGATCAGGTCCACCACCCGGCGGGCCTTCCGCGGCGTGACGCGCACATACCGCGCCTTTGCCCTCGCTTCCATCGCTCTCTCTCGCTCTCTCTGGCTGCCGGCCTGGCCGGGTGTGTCTGTAACGGTGCTCAGCGGCGGCTGCGCCGGTCGTCCCGCACGTGACTGCGGAACGTGCGGGTCGGCGCGAACTCGCCGAGCTTGTGCCCGACCATCGATTCGGTGATGAAGACCGGCACGTGCTTGCGTCCGTCGTGCACGGCGATCGTGTGCCCCAGCATCGCGGGGACGATCATGGAGCGGCGCGACCATGTCTTGATCACGTTCTTGGTGCCCTTGTCGTTCTGCACGTCCACCTTCTTCATCAGGTGGTCGTCCACGAAGGGACCCTTCTTCAGGCTACGAGGCATCGTCAGGTGCTCCTACCGCTTCTTCTTGCCGCGCCGGCGGGTTATCATCCGGTCGCTTGGCTTGCTGGCCTTCCGGGTGCGCCCTTCCGGCTTGCCCCAGGGGCTGACCGGGTGCCGGCCGCCCGAGCTCTTGCCCTCGCCGCCGCCCAGCGGGTGATCGACGGGGTTCATCGCGACACCGCGGACCGACGGCCGGCGGCCCTTCCACCGGTTCCGGCCGGCCTTGCCGAGCTTGATGTTGCCCTGCTCGGCGTTGCCGACCTCGCCGATGGTGGCACGGCAGCCGGTCTCCACCCGCCGGATCTCGCCGGACGGCATCCGCAGTTGCGCGTGCTGCCCTTCCTTGGCCAGCAGCTGGACGCCGGACCCGGCGGAGCGGGCGATCTTGGCGCCGCCGCCCGGCCGGAGCTCGATGGCATGCACCACCGTGCCGGTCGGGATGTTGCGCAGCGGCAGGCAGTTGCCGGGCCTGATGTCGGCGCCCGGGCCGTTCTCCACCCGGTCGCCCTGGCCGAGGCCCTCCGGGCAGATGATGTAGCGCTTCTCCCCGTCGGCGTAGTGCAGCAGGGCGATCCGCGCGGTCCGGTTCGGGTCGTACTCGATGTGCGCGACCTTGGCCGGCACGCCGTCCTTGTCCGCGCGCCGGAAGTCGATCAGCCGGTAGGCGCGCTTGTGCCCGCCGCCCTGGTGCCGGGTGGTGATCCGGCCGTGCACGTTCCTGCCGCCGCGCGAGTGCAGCGGGCGGACCAGGGACTTCTCCGGCTCGCTACGCGTCACCTCGGCGAAGTCAGCGCCGCTCGCGCCCCGCCTGCCCGGGGTGGTCGGCTTGTACTTGCGGATGGCCATGTGTGCTCAAGCTCCTATGGATGCGTGCTAGCTGACCGGGCCGAAGACGTCGATCCGGTCACCCTCGGCGAGGCTGACGATGGCGCGCTTGGTGTCCGGGCGCTTGCCCCAGCCGAACCGCGTCCGGCGCCGCTTGCCCGGCCTGTTGACCGTGTTGACGCCGGTCACCCGGACGCTGAAGACGGCCTCGACCGCCTGCCGGATCTGCGTCTTGTTGGACCCTGGCGCGACGATGAAGGTGTACTTGCCGTCATCGGCGAGCCGGTAGCTCTTCTCCGAGATGACCGGCCGCAGGAGGATGTCCCGCGGGTTAGCGATCCGGCTCACTGCTGTCCCTCCGGCTGCTGGCCCGGCCCGCGCGACGAAGGCGCCCAGGCTGTCCTCGGTGAACACGACATGGTCGCTGACCAGCACGTCGTAGGTGTTGAGCTGGCCAGCGGCGATCAGGTGCACGCCCGCCACGTTGCGCAGGCTCTTCCAGGTGACCTGATCGGCCCGGTCCGCCACGACCAGGACGTGGGTACTGCCCGGCGCGGCACCGATGACCGCGGCCAGGACCGCATGGGCGTGCTTCGTCTTCGGCAGGTCGCCGTCGGTGAAGCCGCTCACGACATGCACCCGGCCGTGCCTGGCCCGGTCGGACAGGGCCCCGCGCAGCGCGGCGGCCTTCATCTTCTTCGGGGTGCGCTGGGCGTAGGAACGGGGCACCGGCCCGTGCACGACGCCGCCGCCGGCGAACTGCGGAGCGCGGGTCGAGCCCTGCCTGGCCCGCCCGGTGCCCTTCTGCCGGTACGGCTTACGGCCGCCGCCGCGGACCGCGCCGCGGGTCTTGGTGGCATGCGTGCCCTGCCGGGCCGCCGCCTCCTGCGCCACTACTACCTGGTGGATCAGCGGCACGTTCACCTTGGCGTCGAAGATCTCGGCCGGGAGGTCCACCGTCTGGCCGGTGCCGCCGGACGGGGATACGACGTTAACGGCGCTCATCATGCCTCACCCTTCGCTGGCTGCCCGCCGGGGAGCAGCGGGCTCTTGACCGCGGTGCGGACCAGCACCAGGGCGCCCCGGGGGCCGGGCACCGCGCCCTTGATCAGCAGCAGGCCGCGCTCGGTGTCGACGCCGTGCAGGGTCAGCCGCGGCGCGGTGGTGCGCACGCCGCCCATCCGGCCGGCCATCCGGACCCCCTTGAACACCCGGCCCGGCGTGGCGCAGCCGCCGATCGAACCGGGCGAGCGGTGCTTGCGCTGGGTGCCGTGGGAGGCGGACAGGCCCTTGAAGCCGTGCCGCTTCATCACGCCGGCGAAGCCCTTGCCCTTGCTCTTCGCCGTCACGTCGACCAGGTCGCCCGCGGTGAACGTGGCCGCGCTGACCTCCTGGCCCAGGGTGTACTCGGCGGCGCTGTCGGTGCGCAGCTCGACCAGGTACCGGCGCGGCGTCACCCCGGCCCGGGCGAAATGACCGGCCTCGGGCTTGTTCACCTTGCGCGGGTCAATGTCGCCGTAGCCGAGTTGCACGGCCGCATAGCCGTCGGCGTCCGGCGTCCGCACTGCGGTGACGACGCAGGGACCGGCCGCAACGACGGTGACCGGCACGATCCTGCCGTCGTCGCCGAAGACCTGGGTCATGCCGAGCTTGGTGCCCAGGACTCCCTTGATCTGCTGTCATGTCGGTGCGTCCCTCAGAGCTTGATCTCGATGTCGACGCCTGCTGGCAGGTCAAGCCGCATCAGCGAGTCGACGGTCTTCGGCGTGGGGTCGATGATGTCGATCAGCCGCTTGTGCGTCCGCATCTCGAAGTGCTCCCGCGAGTCCTTGTACTTGTGCGGCGAGCGGATGACGCAGTACACGTTCTTCTCGGTAGGCAGCGGCACTGGGCCGGCGACCTTCGCCCCGGTACGCGTCACCGTGTCGACGATCTTCCGCGCCGAGTTGTCGATGACCTCGTGGTCATAGGCCTTGAGCCGGATGCGGATCTTCTGTCCCGCCATGTGGCTTCGATTTCCTTTTTGTGTTAGCCCGGGTAACCCCGGGATCGACCCGCCTACGGTGTACTGCGCGTCGCGAGCGGCACGGCCCTTGCGGCCCGGCCGCCGCGTTCGCAGCTCGCTACTTGGTGATCTTCGTGACCCGGCCGGCCCCGACAGTGCGGCCGCCCTCGCGGATGGCGAAGCGCAGCCCCTCCTCCATCGCGATCGGCTGGATCAGGTCGACCTTCATCTCGGTGTTGTCACCGGGCAGCACCATCTCGGTGCCCTCCGGCAGGTGCACGACCCCGGTCACGTCCGTGGTACGGAAGTAGAACTGCGGCCGGTAGTTGTTGAAGAACGGCGTGTGCCGGCCGCCCTCGTCCTTGGCCAGGATGTAGACCTGAGCGTCGAACTCGGTGTGCGGGGTGTTGGTGCCGGGCTTGATGATGACCTGGCCGCGTTCCACGTCCTCGCGCTTGGTGCCGCGCAGCAGCAGGCCTGCGTTGTCGCCGGCCTGGCCCTCATCGAGGATCTTGTGGAACATCTCCACGCCGGTGACCGTCGTCTTGGCGGCCTTCTCCTTGATGCCGATGATCTCGACTTCCTCACCGGTGTGGATCTTGCCGCGCTCGATCCGGCCGGTCACCACCGTGCCGCGGCCGGTGATCGAGAACACGTCCTCGACCGGCATCAGGAACGGCTTCTCGACCTCGCGGACCGGCTCCGGGATGCTCTCGTCGCAGGCGGCCATGAGCTCGGCGATCTTTTCGCTCCACTCCGCGTCGCCCTCGAGCGCCTTGAGCGCCGACACCCGGACCACCGGCAGGTCGTCGCCGGGGTACTGCTGCGCGACTGAGCAGCTCGCGGACCTCCAGCTCGACCAGCTCGAGGATCTCCTCGTCGTCGACCATGTCGGTCTTGTTGAGCGCCACCACGATGTACGGCACGCCGACCTGGCGGGCCAGCAGCACGTGCTCCCTGGTCTGCGGCATCGGGCCATCGGTCGCCGCGACCACCAGGATCGCGCCGTCCATCTGGGCGGCACCGGTGATCATGTTCTTGATGTAGTCCGCGTGTCCCGGGCAGTCGACGTGCGCGTAGTGCCGCCGCTCTGTCTGGTACTCCACGTGCGAGATCGAGATGGTGATCCCGCGCTCCCGCTCTTCCTTCGCGTTGTCGATCTGGTCGAATGGCGTGAAGGGATTGACGTCAGGGAACCTGTCGTGCAGCACCTTGGTGATCGCCGCGGTCAGTGTCGTCTTGCCGTGGTCGATGTGCCCGATGGTGCCGATGTTGACGTGCGGCTTCGTCCGCTCGAACTTGGCCTTCCCCACTGGTGTCTCCTCGTTGCGATCGTTCCCCACCTTGGTGGGGCCAGGCGCTCACGCGGGGCGCCGTCTCCTGCTGGGCTTGGTACTGGCTTACTCGCCTCTGGCTTTGGCGATGATCTCCTTGGCAATGCTCGGCGGCACCTCGGCATATGAGTCGAACTGCATGCTGTAGTCCGCCCTGCCCTGCGTCCGGCTGCGCAGGTCACCCACGTAACCGAACATCTCGGACAACGGGACGCCCGCCTTGACGACCCTGACCCCACTGCGTTCCTCCATGGCCTGGATCTGGCCACGGCGGCTGTTCAGGTCGCCGATGACATCGCCCATGTAGTCATCGGGGGTTCTCACCTCGACGGCCATGACGGGCTCAAGAAGCACCGGGTCGGCATAGCCGGCCGCCTTCTTGAATGCCATCGAGCCTGCGATCTTGAAGGCCAGCTCGGACGAGTCCACCTCGTGGTAGGCACCGTCGGTCAGCGTCACCCTCAGGTCGACCATCGGGTAGCCGGCCAGCACGCCGAACTCCGCGGCCTCCTGGCAGCCCGCGTCCACCGACGGGATGTACTCCCGCGGCACGCGCCCGCCATGAATCTTGTTCTCGAACTCGTAGCCGCCGCCGTCGCCGCCGGTCGGCTCCAGGTTGATGACGACCTTCGCGTACTGCCCGGCGCCACCGGTCTGCTTCTTGTGCACGTACTCGACCTTCTCGGCCTTCCGCCGGATGGTCTCCCGGTAGGCGACCTGCGGGCGGCCGATGTTCGCCTCGACCCTGAACTCCCGGCGCATCCGCTCCACCAGCACCTCGAGGTGCAGCTCGCCCATCCCGGAGATGATGGTCTGCCCGGTCTCCTCGTCGGTCCTGACCTGGAAGGTCGGGTCCTCCTCGGCCAGCCGCTGGATCGCGATGCCGAGCTTGTCCTGGTCGCCCTTGGTGCGCGGCTCGATCGCCACGTTGATGACCGGCGCCGGGAACGTCATCGACTCGAGGATCACCGGCTTGGCCTGGTCGCACAGCGTGTCGCCGGTGGAGGTGTCCTTCAGGCCCATCACCGCGACGATCTGCCCGGCCATCGCGGACGGGCGCTCCTCGCGCTTGTTCGCGTGCATCTGGTAGATCTTGCCGATCCGCTCCTTGCGGCCCTTGGTCGAGTTCTGCACCGAGGTGCCGGTCGGCAGCGTGCCGGAGTAGATCCGGATGTAGGTCAGCTTGCCGAGGTGCTGGTCAGACATGATCTTGAAGGCCAGCGCGGAGAACGGCGCGTCCGGATCGGCCTGCCGCTCGAGCACCGTCTCCTCGTTGCCGACCGCGTGACCCTGGATCGGCGGAATGTCTACCGGGCTCGGCAGATAGTCCACGATCGCGTCGAGCATCGGCTGGACGCCCTTGTTCTTGAACGCGCTGCCGCACAGCACCGGGGTGATCGCGCCGGCGATGGTGGCCCGCCTGATGGCCGCGACGAGCTGGGCCTCGTCGGGCTCGGTGCCCTCGAGGTACAGCTCCATCATGGTCTCGTCGTTCTCGGAGATGGCCTCCACCAGCCGGTCCCGCCACTCGCGGGCCGCATCCAGGTAGTCATCGGGCACCGGCACGGTCTCGTAGGTGTCGCCCTTGCCGTCGGTCTGCCAGAGCAGGGCGCGCATCCGGATCAGGTCGATGATGCCGCGGAAGTCCGACTCAACCCCCCACGGCAGCTGGAGGACCAGCGGCGTAGCGCCGAGGCGGTCGGAGATCATCTCGACGCAGCGGTGGAACTCGGCCCCGACCCGGTCCATCTTGTTCACGAAGCAGATCCGCGGCACGCCGTAGCGGTCCGCCTGCCGCCAGACCGTCTCGGACTGCGGCTCCACGCCGGCTACCCCGTCGAAGACGGCGACGGCGCCGTCGAGCACCCGCAGCGACCGCTCTACCTCGACGGTGAAGTCCACGTGGCCGGGGGTGTCGATGAGGTTGATCGTGTGGTCCCGCCAGATGCAGGTGGTCGCAGCCGACGTGATGGTGATACCGCGCTCCTGCTCCTGCTCCATCCAGTCCATGGTGGCTGCGCCCTCGTGGACCTCACCGATCTTGTAGTTGATGCCGGTGTAGAACAGGATCCGCTCGGTGGTCGTGGTCTTGCCCGCGTCGATATGCGCCATGACCCCGATGTTGCGGAGCCTGGCGAGTTCCACGGCGGTCTGGGTGGCGGCCACTGCTGAGATCCCTCGTTCTCTGTGAGTTACCGGCGGTCATCGCCGGCATTGCTGTTGTCCTGGGGCTGGCGGCGCTGCTCGCGGCTACCAGCGGTAGTGGGCGAAGGCCTTGTTGGACTCCGCCATCTTGTGGGTGTCCTCGCGGCGCTTCACGCTCGCCCCGAGGCCGTTGCTCGCATCGAGCAGCTCGTTCATCAGCCGCTCGGTCATGGTCTTCTCCCGGCGCGACCGCGAGTAGGAGACCAGCCAGCGCAGCGCCAGCGTGGTGCTGCGGGAGGCCCGCACCTCGACCGGGACCTGGTAGGTAGCGCCGCCGACCCGGCGGCTGCGGACCTCCAGCGTCGGCTTGACGTTGTCCAGCGCGCGCTTGAGCGTCACCACCGGGTCATTGCCGGTCTTCTCCTTGCAGCCCTCGAGCGCGCCGTAGACGATCCGCTCGGCCAGTGACCGCTTGCCGCTGCGCAGCACCTTGCTAACCAGCGCGGTGACGAGCGGCGAGCCGTAGACCGGGTCGGTGACCAGCTGCCGTTTGGTCGCGGGGCCCTTGCGCGGCATGTCAGCTCTTCTCCTTCTTCGCGCCGTAGCGGCTGCGGGCCTGCTTGCGGCCGCGGACGCCCTGGGTGTCCAGGGAGCCGCGGATGACCTTGTAGCGCACCCCGGGAAGGTCCCGGACGCGGCCGCCGCGGACCAGCACGATGGAGTGCTCCTGGAGGTTGTGGCCAACGCCCGGAATGTAGGCGGTGACCTCGATGTGGCTGGTGAGCCGTACCCTGGCGACCTTGCGGAGCGCCGAGTTCGGCTTCTTGGGCGTGGTGGTGTAGACGCGCGTGCAGACACCGCGGCGCTGCGGGCTGCCCCGCAGGGCCGGGGTGTTGTTCTTGGCTACCTTGTCCTGGCGGCCCTTCCGGACCAGCTGCTGGATCGTTGGCACCGCGTCTCCGTCTTCGTCATATCTCCGGGCGCCTGGCGGCGCATCTAAGTCTCTGGCCTGCTGGTTAACTCGTCTCCCCGACCCCCGTGGTCGGGCGTGTCGCCGTCATCACAGGGCACCGGCCGGCTAAGGCCGATACGTCAGGGTTGGGGAAGCCTGCGCGCGTGGCCGTTCGCTTGCTCCCGGCCTGATGACCATGGAGCGGCCGTCCGCTAGCGCGCACGTGCCCGCTCGTCACGGGCACGGTCAATGAGCGTACCGGCCTGCTTCCATAAGGTCAAAGCGAGCCCATTAATTCCCCTGGGCGAGTACAGCGTACCTGGTTCCTGGCTAGCTGTCGTCCAGGCGGTGGAAGGCGACCTCTTCCAGCAGCAGGCGCAGGGCCGCCGCCGCCGGGATGGCGACGAGCGCGCCGACGATGCCCATCAGCGTGCCGCCGACGAGCACCGCGACGACCGAGACCGCGCCGGGTACCTGGACCGTCTTGCCCATGATCCTGGGCACCAGGAGGTAGTCCTCGGCCAGCCGGTAGGCGATGTAGAAGCCGAGGGTGATGGCCGCGATCGGGATCGAGACCGTCAGCGCGACCAGGGTGACCACGGCGCCGCCGATGGTGGACCCGATGACCGGGATCAGGTCCATGAACGCGACGAACAGGCCGAGCAGGATCGGGTACGGCAGGCCGAACGCCAGCATCCACAGGTAGGTGCCGAGGCCGGCCACGATCGAGGTCAGGAAGTTGCCCAGCACGAAGCCGCCGACCTTGGCGAAGATCTCGTCGCCGATCAGGATCACCCGGGTGCGGCGGGAATGCGGCGCGAGCCGGTAAGCGAACAGCTTGATGCGCGGCATGTCGGCCAGGAAGTAGATCACCAGGACGGCCACGATCAGCATGGCCGACGCCGCGCCGATCACCAGCTCGCCGGCGCCGAGGACGCCGCCGATGAGCGAGCCGCCCCTGGTCTGCAGCAGGGTCTTGAGCCGGTCCTGGATGTGGTACCGCGCGTCCAGCTTGCCGAGCTGGGAGTTGTGGTTCTGCAGGGTGTGCAGGTACCTGGGCAGCTCGGCGGCCAGCGCGCTGGTCTGCGCGGCCAGCGGGGGTATCGCCGCGGCCAGGAACCCGCCCACCGCGGCCACCAGGACGGCCAGCGTGATGACCACGGCCTGCCAGCGCCGCAGGCCGTGCCGCTGGAGCCAGCTCACCGCGGGATCGAGGCCGGCCGCGATGAACAGCGCCAGCCCGATCAGCACGAGCACGGACCGCGCCCTGATCAGCAGCTCGACCAGGCCGAAGGTGACCGCCACGCCGGCGGCAGCGGCCATCCCGATGTAGAACGGCGACCGCCGGTTCAGCGGCCGTCCCGGGCTGCCGAGTCCGCCGGTTTCCTCGGCCAGCGCGGCCGCTTCCTCGACTGCCTCGTGAATCCGGCCCGGCGGGGACTCGTAGCTGCGGTCGCCGGTCGCCTCGTGGATCCGGTCCTCGGCGGACCCCAGGACCTTGTCCTCGGCAACAGCGGGAGACCGGCCCTGGTTGGCTGCCATGCCGCGGACACCTCCAGTGCGCTCGGCGGATGCCGACCGCTGGCTAGTGTCCACCGCGCCCGGATCTAAACGGCGAGGCCGGGCCCGGCCGGCCGGGCGGGAACGGCGAGGCGCCCGGCAGCCAGGCTGCCGGGCGCCTCGCCCGCTTGCTCCGCGCGGCCGCTCCGGGCGCGGTGCGCCGAGCGGTGCGCTACCGGTTGTAGGAGCCGAAGTCGTACTCCTCCAGCGGGATCGCCTCGCCCGGGGCCTGGGCGAACGAGTACGAAGCGGCCGCGCTATCGAAGGTAGCCGCCGGGTAGACGGCGGATCTGGCGTCCTCGGTCGGCTCCACCCGCAGGCCGCGGTAGCGCTGCATCCCGGTTCCGGCCGGGATGAGCTTGCCGATGATGACGTTCTCCTTCAGCCCGAGCAGCGAGTCGGACCTGGCGTGGATCGCCGCGTCGGTCAGCACCCTGGTGGTCTCCTGGAACGAGGCCGCGGACAGCCAGGAGTCGGTGGCGAGCGAGGCCTTGGTGATGCCCATCAGCACCGGCCGCCCGGAGGCCGGGGTGCCGCTCTCCTCGACCACTGACCGGTTGACCTCCTCGAACCTGGGCCGCTCCACGAGCTCGCCGGGCAGCAGCTCGGTGTCGCCCGACTCCAGCACGTTCACCCGCTTGAGCATCTGCCGGATGATGATCTCGATGTGCTTGTCGTGGATCGAGACGCCCTGGGACCGGTAGACCTCCTGCACCTCGTGCACCAGGTGCAGCTGAACCTCGCGAGAGCCGAGAATCCGCAGCACCTCGTGCGGGTTGACCGCGCCCTGGATCAGCTGCTGCCCGACGACCACGTGGTCGCCGTCGGCGACCAGCAGCCGGGAGCGCATCGGGACCTGGTACGAGACCTCCTCCGCGCCGTCATCGGGAATGATGGTGATCTTGCGGGTCTTCTCCGGCTCCTCGAGCTTGACCCGGCCCTCGACCTCGCTGATCGGCGCCATGCCCTTGGGGATGCGAGCCTCGAAGAGCTCCTGGATGCGGGGCAGGCCATGGGTGATGTCCTGGCCCGCCACGCCGCCGGTGTGGAAGGTCCGCATGGTCAGCTGGGTGCCGGGCTCGCCGATCGACTGGGCCGCGATGATGCCGACCGCCTCGCCGACGTCCACCCGCTTGCCGGTGGCCAGCGAGCGCCCGTAGCACTTCGCGCAGACGCCGTACTTCGCCTGGCAGACCAGCGCGCTGTTCGTCCGCACCGACGCGACGCCCGCCGCGACCAGCATGTCGATCATCGCCTCGGTCATGTCGCTGCCACCCGCCACGATGACGTTGCCGTCGGCGTCCTCGACGTCCTCGGCGATGGTGCGCCCGGTGCCGGTGTTCTCGATGTTGGGCAGCTTGCGCAGCGCTCCGTCGGCGCCCTTGTCGGCGATCTTCATGGGCAGCGACCGGTCGGTGCCGCAGTCCTCCTCGCGGACGATCACGTCCTGCGCCACGTCGACCAGCCGCCGGGTGAGGTACCCGGAGTCGGCCGTGCGCAGCGCGGTGTCCGCCAGGCCCTTGCGCGCGCCGTGGGTGGAGATGAAGTACTCCACCACGGACAGGCCCTCGCGGAAGCTGGCCTTGATCGGCCGCGGGATGGTCTCGCCCTTGGGGTTGGAAACCAGGCCCCGCATGCCCGCGATCTGCCGGACCTGCATCGGGTTACCGCGGGCACCGGAGTTGACCATCATCCAGACCGGGTTGGTCTCCGGGAACGCGGTTTCCATGTCCTGGGCCACGTCGGCGGTCGCGTGCGTCCAGATCTCGATCAGCTCCTGGCGGCGCTCATCGTCGGTGATCAGGCCGCGCTCGTACTCGCGCTGCACCTTGTCGGCGCGCTTCTCGTAGGTGTCCAGGATCGCGGCCTTGTTCGGCGGCGCGACCACGTCCTCGATGGCGATCGTCAGGCCGGCCCTGGTCGCCCAGTGGAACCCGGCGTCCTTGAGCGCGTCCAGCGCCCTCGCGACCTCCACCTTCGGGTAGGTTTCCGCGAGCTCGTTGACGATGGCCGACAGCTGCTTCTTGGCGACCTCGTAGTTGACGAACGGGAAGCTGGCCGGCAGCGTGTCGTTGAAGATGCACCGGCCGAGGGTAGTGGTCAGCCGGACCGGATCACCCGGCTGCCAGCCCTCCGCGGGGGTGAACCCGAGCGGCGGGGTGACGCCGCGCAGCCGCACCTCGACCTTCGCCTGCAGGTCAAGCTCGCCGCGGTCGTAGGCCATCACGGCCTCGGCCGGGCTGGAGAACGCGCGGCCGGTTCCCTCGGTGCCGGGCGCCTCCCTGGTCAGGCAGTAGATGCCAATGATCATGTCCTGGGTGGGCATGGTCACCGGCTTGCCGTCGGCGGGCTTGAGGATGTTGTTGGTGGACAGCATCAGGATCCGGGCCTCGGCCTGCGCCTCGGCGGACAGCGGGACGTGCACCGCCATCTGGTCGCCGTCGAAGTCCGCGTTGAACGCGGTGCACACCAGCGGGTGGATCTGGATCGCCTTGCCCTCCACCAGCTGCGGCTCGAACGCCTGGATGCCGAGCCGGTGCAGCGTCGGCGCACGGTTCAGCAGCACCGGGTGCTCGGTGATGACCTCTTCGAGCACGTCCCAGACCACCGGCCTGGCGCGCTCGACCATCCGCTTGGCCGACTTGATGTTCTGCGCGTGGTTGAGGTCGACCAGCCGCTTCATCACGAATGGCTTGAACAGCTCGACCGCCATCTCCTTGGGCAGGCCGCACTGATGCAGCTTGAGCTGCGGGCCCACCACGATGACGGACCGGCCGGAGTAGTCGACCCGCTTGCCGAGCAGGTTCTGCCGGAACCGGCCCTGCTTGCCCTTGAGCATGTCGGACAGCGACTTCAGCGGGCGGTTGCCCGGGCCGGTTACCGGCCGGCCGCGGCGGCCGTTGTCGAACAGCGAGTCCACGGCCTCCTGCAGCATCCGCTTCTCGTTGTTGACGATGATCTCCGGCGCGCCCAGGTCGAGCAGCCGCTTGAGCCGGTTGTTCCGGTTGATCACCCGCCGGTACAGGTCGTTCAGGTCGGAGGTGGCGAACCTGCCGCCGTCCAGCTGCACCATCGGCCGCAGGTCCGGCGGGATCACCGGGATGCAGTCGAGCACCATGCCGAGCGGGCTGTTCCTGGTGTTCAGGAACGCCGACACGACCTTGAGCCGCTTCAGCGCGCGCGCCTTGCGCTGGCCCTTGCCGGTGCGGATGGTCTCCCGCAGGTTCTGCGCCTCGGCCTCGAGGTCGAAGCTGCCGAGCCGCTCCTGGATCGCCTGCGCGCCCATGCCGCCGCGGAAGTACCGGCCGAACCGGTCCCGCATCTCGCGGTAGAGGAGCTCGTCCCCCTCCAGGTCCTGGACCTTGAGGTTCCTGAACCGGTTCCAGACCTCCTCGAGCCGGTCGATCTCGCGCCCGGCCCGGTCCCGGATCTGCTTGCACTCCCGGTCGGAGCTTTCCCGCACCTTGCGGCGGGCGTCGCCCTTGGCGCCGGCCGCCTCCAGCTCGGCGAGGTCCTTCTCCAGCTTGGACTGCCGGGTCTCGATGTCGTTGTCCCGGCGCTGCTCCAGCTGGCCGCGCTCGACCGAGATCTTGGCCTCGAGCGACGGCAGATCCCGCCCGCGGGCCTCGTCGTCGACGTACGTGATCATGTACGCGGCGAAGTAAATGACCTTCTCCAGGTCCTTGGGCGCCAGGTCAAGCAGGTAGCCGAGCCGGCTGGGCACGCCCTTGAAGTACCAGATGTGCGTGACCGGCGCGGCCAGCTCGATATGGCCCATCCGCTCCCGCCGCACCTTGGCCCGGGTGACCTCGACGCCGCAGCGCTCGCAGATGATGCCCTTGAACCTGACCCGCTTGTACTTGCCGCAGTAGCACTCCCAGTCCCGGGTGGGGCCGAAGATCTTCTCGCAGAAGAGCCCGTCCTTCTCCGGCTTGAGGGTGCGGTAGTTGATGGTTTCCGGCTTCTTGACCTCGCCGTGTGACCACTGCCTGATGTCGTCGGCAGTGGCAAGGCCAATCCGCAGGTCGTCGAAGAAGTTGACGTCAAGCACGTGTTTTATCCCCTGGGTAGATCGGATCAGACCTCTTCAACGCTGCTCGGCTCGCGCCGGGACAGGTCGATGCCAAGTTCCTCCGCCGCGCGGAAGACATCCTCGTCCGTGTCGCGCATCTCGATGGCCGCGCCGTCGCTGGACAGCACCTCCACGTTCAGGCAGAGCGACTGCATCTCCTTGATCAGCACCTTGAAGGACTCAGGGATGCCTGGCTCGGGGATGTTCTCGCCCTTGACGATGGCCTCGTAGACCTTGACCCGGCCGAGAATGTCGTCGGACTTGATGGTCAGCAGTTCCTGCAGGGCGTAGGCGGCACCGTAGGCCTCCAGCGCCCAGACCTCCATCTCGCCGAACCGCTGGCCGCCGAACTGCGCCTTCCCGCCGAGCGGCTGCTGGGTGATCATCGAGTACGGGCCCGTCGACCTGGCATGGATCTTGTCGTCGACCAGGTGCAGCAGCTTGAGTATGTAGATGTAGCCGACGGCGACCGGATCCTTGAAGGGCTCGCCGGTCCGGCCGTCGTAGAGCATGGCCTTTCCGGAGGACGCGACCATCCGGTCGCCGTCCCGGTTCGGCAGCACGCTGCCGAGCAGCCCGGTGATCTCCTCCTCGCGGGCGCCGTCGAACACCGGCGTGGCGACCGGGGTGCCCGCGGTGGCGGAGTTGGCCCCGATCTGGCGGAGCCGCGTCTTCCAGGCGGCGTCTTCGCCCTCGACGTTCCAGCCCGAGCTGGCGACCCAGCCGAGGTGCGTCTCGAGGACCTGGCCGACGTTCATCCGGCCGGGCACGCCGAGCGGGTTGAGCACGACGTCCACCGGCGTGCCGTCCGGCAGGAACGGCATGTCCTCGACCGGCAGGATCTTGGCGATGACGCCCTTGTTCCCGTGCCGGCCGGCCAGCTTGTCGCCGTCGGTGATCTTGCGCTTGGCGGCCACGTAGACCCGCACCAGCTCGTTCACCCCGGGCGGCAGCTCGTCGCCGTCTTCCCTGGTGAACACGCGGACGCCGATGACCTTGCCGGACTCGCCGTGCGGCACCTTCAGGGAAGTGTCGCGGACCTCGCGGGCCTTCTCGCCGAAGATCGCGCGCAGCAGCCGCTCCTCGGGCGTCAGCTCAGTCTCCCCCTTCGGGGTGACCTTGCCGACCAGGATGTCGCCGGTGACGACATCGGCGCCGATCCTGATGATGCCCCGGTCGTCGAGGTCGGCGAGGACCTCCTCGGAGACGTTCGGGATGTCCCTGGTGATCTCCTCCGGCCCGAGCTTGGTGTCCCGGGCGTCGACCTCGTGCTCCTCGATGTGGATCGAGGACAGCACGTCGTCCTGGACCAGCCGCTGGGAGAGGATGATCGCGTCCTCGTAGTTATGGCCCTCCCATGGCATGAACGCCACCAGCAGGTTGCGGCCGAGCGCCATCTCGCCGTGGTCGGTGCACGGCCCGTCCGCGATGACCTGGCCGGCCTCGACCCGCTGGCCCTCGCTGGCGACCGGCTTCTGGTTGAAGCAGGTGCCCTGGTTGGACCGCTTGAACTTGGCCACCAGGTAGGTGTTCCTGGTGCCGTCGTCGTTCAGCACGGTGATGAAGTCGGCGCTGGACTGCTCCACCACGCCGGCCTTCTCGGCCACGATCACGTCCCCGGCGTCGGTCGCCGCGCGGTACTCCATGCCGGTGCCGACCAGCGGCGCCTCGCTGCGCAGCAGCGGCACCGACTGGCGCTGCATGTTCGAGCCCATCAGCGCGCGGTTCGCGTCGTCATGCTCGAGGAACGGGATCATCGCGGTCGCCACCGACACCATCTGGCGCGGCGAGACGTCGATGTAGTCGACGTCGTCCGGCGGGATGTAGTCCACCTCGCCGCCCTTGCGGCGGACCAGGACGCGGTCTTCCTCGAAGCTGCCGTCCGCGTCGATCGGCGCGTTGGCCTGCGCGATGACGTGCCTGTCCTCCTCATCGGCGGTCAGGTAGTCGATCTGGTCGGTGACCTTGCCGGCCTTCACCTTGCGGTACGGGGTCTCCACGAAGCCGAACGCGTTGACCCGCCCGTACGAGGACAGCGAGCCGATCAGGCCGATGTTGGGGCCTTCCGGCGTCTCGATCGGGCACATCCGGCCGTAGTGCGAGGAGTGCACGTCGCGGACCTCGAAGCCGGCCCGCTCGCGGGACAGCCCGCCGGGGCCGAGCGCGGAGAGCCTGCGCTTGTGGGTAAGCCCGGCCAGCGGGTTGGTCTGGTCCATGAACTGGGAGAGCTGGCTGGTGCCGAAGAACTCCTTGATGGACGCGACCACCGGCCGGATGTTGATCAGCGTCTGCGGGGTGATGGCCTCGACGTCCTGGGTGGTCATCCGCTCGCGGACGACCCGCTCCATCCGGGCCAGCCCGAGCCGGACCTGATTCTGGATCAGCTCGCCGACCGTGCGCAGCCGCCGGTTGCCGAAGTGGTCGATGTCGTCGGTCTCGATCGGGATGATCGCGTCGCCGGCCTTCATCTCCTCCTCGCCGCTGTGCAGCCGGACGAGGTACTCGATGGTGGAGACGATGTCCTCTTCGGTCAGCGTCCCCTGCCGGATCGGCAGCGACAGGCCGAGCTTCTTGTTCACCTTGTACCGGCCGACCTTGGCCAGGTCGTACCGCTTCGGGTTGAAGTAGAGGTTCTCCAGCAGCGCCTGGGCCGACTCCCTGGTCGGCGGCTCACCGGGGCGGAGCTTGCGGTAGATGTCGAGCAGCGCGTCGTCCTGGCCGGTGGTGTGGTCCTTCTCCAGGGTCGCGCGCATCGACTCGAAGCCGCCGAACCGGTCGAGGATCCTGGCCTCGTCCCAGCCGAGCGCCTTCAGCAGCACGGTAACGCCCTGCTTGCGCTTGCGGTCGATCCTGACCCCGACGCTGTCCCGCTTGTCGATCTCGAACTCGAGCCAGGCGCCCCGGGACGGGATGACCTTGCAGCTGTAGATGTCCTTGTCGGACGTCTTGTCGACCTGCCGGTCGAAGTAGACCCCCGGCGACCGCACCAGCTGCGACACGACCACCCGCTCGGTGCCGTTGATGACGAAGGTGCCCTTCGGGGACATGAGCGGGAAGTCGCCCATGAACACCGTCTGGCTCTTGATCTCGCCGGTGCTGTTGTTGATGAACTCCGCCGTCACGAACATGGGGGCGGAGTAAGTCATGTCCTTGTCCTTGCACTCCTCTACGGAGTACTTGGGCGGCTCGAACCGGTGATCCCGGAACGAGAGTGACATGGTCCCGGTGAAGTCCTCGATCGGGCTGATCTCCTCGAAGATCTCCTCGAGGCCGGACTGCTCGGGAAGGTCCTTGCGGCCCTTCTCCTTTTCAGCCTCGATCCTGGACCGCCAGCGCTCGATGCCGAGCAGCCAGTCGAACGAGTCGGTCTGCAGGGCTAGCAGGCTGGGGACCTCAAGAGGTTCCTTGATTCGAGCGAAGGAAATACGATGTGGACCTGGGACGGTGGCTGAGGCGCTGCGCGAAGCTGCCAACAGGGGTCCTTCCGAGCTTGTGGCGGACGGTCAGCGCGCGCACGCGAATCGCCCTGCGGACACGCCGCGAGGGAGAGCGACAAGCCGAGGACGTCATAGTGCAGCGCAAATTAGCAGTGTAGCCGGACGACACACCGCTGGTCAACTGTACGCCACTATGAGATTCACGGTTGCATCGCAGCATCGCTCCTCAGCAGCCAAACGTCAAGCCCGCAGCGCGCCGTGTCGGGATCTGATTCTACGTGACGAACGTCACAACTTACGATCCGTTTGGCGGGCCTTCATAGCGGGGAAAGTGATGTGTCTGTCCTGCTCAGAGCGGTGATATCGGCTGAGTAACGATTTGCTGCGGGTGGCCGGACCGGGGCCGGGCGGGTCACCTGGCCGGGCCGGGCCGGGCGGCTGCCTGCGCCGGGCCGGGCGGCTGCCTGCGCCGGGCCGGGCGGTACCGGCCCCGGATCCGGACTGCTGCCTGGCCCGGAATACAGCTCGCGGGCCCGGCGCAGCCCCGTTCAATGATCACGGAGGATCCGGCACGCTGGGACACGCCGGATCCTCCGTGATCATCAGAAGCAGCCCGCTGCGGCCGTCCGAGCCAGGTAACGCCAGCGCCCGCGGTCAGCTGACCGTGACGGTGACGCCGGCGGCCCCTCGAGGTGAGCGCCCCGCGGTCAGCTGACCATGACGGTGACGCCGCCCGCGGTCACTTGACCGTGACGGTGGCGCCGGCGCCCTCAAGGGCCGCCTTCGCCTTCTCCGCCGACTCCTTGTTGGCCCGCTCGAGTACCGGCTTGGGCGCGCCGTCGACCAGGTCCTTGGCCTCCTTGAGGCCCAGGCTGGTAAGCGTGCGGACCTCCTTGATGACCTGGATCTTCTTGTCGCCGGCTGCCTCCAGGATGACGTCGAACTCATCCTGCTCCTCGACCTCGGCCTCGGCCGCGCCGCCGCCGGCGGCGGCCGGGGCGGCCGCGGCGACCGGGGCCGCGGCCTTGACGTCGAACGCCTCCTCGAACTGCTTCACGAAGTCAGAGAGCTCGAGCAGGGTCATTTCCTTGAACGCGTCGAGCAGCGCGTCGTTGCTGAGCTTCGCCATGGTGCTTTTCCTCTTCCTGTTCCTGCTTGTCGCGGCGGCCAGCAGCCACCCGCGGGGTTGTGGTCAGTCCGGTGGTCCCGCTCGGGATGGATCAGCTCTCCGCCGGTTCGCCGTCGGCGCCGGCGGCGCTGGCCGCGCCATCCTGCGCCGCGCTATCCTCAGCCGCAGCCGCGCCATCCTGCGCCGCGGCATCCTCAGCCGCAGCCGCGCCATCCTCAGCCGCGCCATCCTCAGCCGCAGCCGGGGCGTCAGCCGCAGCCGGGGCCTCGGCCGCGCGCTTGGCCTCGAGCGCGGCGAGCAGCCGGGCCAGCTGGACCGGCAGCGCCTGCATCGTCGCCGCCGCGTTGGCCATGGTCGCCTTCATCGCGCCGGCCAGCTTGGCCAGCAGGACGTCGCGCGGTTCCAGGTCGGCCAGCTTGCCGATCTGGTCCGGGGTCATGCCCTTGCCCTCGAGCACCCCGCCCTTGATCACCAGGAACGGGTGCGCCTTGGCGAAATCACGCAGCCCCTTGGCCGCCTCGACCACGTCGCCTTGCACGAAAGCGATCGCGGACGGGCCGCTGAGCAGGTCGTTGAGCTCGGCCGCGACGCCAGCCTCGGTGGCGGCGATCTTGGTGAGCGTGTTCTTCACCACCGCGAACGTGGCGTGCTCCCCCAGCGACTGGCGCAATTCGCCAAGCTGGGCAACGCTCAGGCCGCGGTACTCGGTGAGCACCGCGCCCGCCGAGGTCTGGAATCGCTCGGTGAGATCTGCCACCGCGGCGACCTTTTCCGCCCTCGCCATGGGCCTCCCTTCTCGTTCCGGTGCGCCCGCTGGGCGGGACGGTCCGGCTACATCCGGCGCCGGCGAAGGGCGGAAAGGCAAACGCCCCGGCGCGGGCGCACGGGGCGTGGCCGCTGACCCGGGTCATCCGGGCCGGCGGTTAGTCTCGGTCGCCTGCGCGGGCCGCCCCTTTCCGGGGCCTTCGGCCAGCGCGGTGCACCCGCGCCGGCAGCCGGCGGTCTCTGGCAGCGGCCAGCCTAGGAGATATCCAGGCTGGCCGCCAAATCGGCCGCCCGCTGGCCGGGCCAGCGGGCGGCGCATCGGTCAGCTTGCGGCGGTCTCCTCAAGCTCTTCGGCCAGCGCCCGGGTGCGGCTTGGGTCGACCAGGATTCCCGGGCTCATCGTGGAGGTGACGGTGATCTTCTTGAGGTACCGGCCCTTGGCCGCGGCGGGCTTGAGCCGGATGACTTCCTCCAGCGCGGCGGCGTAGTTCTCCACCAGCGCCCGGTCGGCGAACGATGCCTTGCCGATGACGAAGTGCAGGTTGCCGTGCCGGTCAACGCGAAACTCGATCTTGCCGCCCTTGATGTCGGACACCGCCTTGCCGACATCGGTGGTAACCGTGCCGGTCTTCGGGTTCGGCATCAGCCCGCGCGGGCCGAGCACCCGGCCGAGGCGGCCGACCTTGCCCATCAGGTCCGGGGTCGCGACGACCGCGTCGAAGTCCAGGAAGCCGCCCTGGATGCGCTCGACCAGGTCGTCCGAGCCGACGTAGTCGGCGCCGGCCTCGGTTGCCTCGTCCGCGCGCTGCCCGGTCGCGAACACCAGCACCCGGGCCGTCTTGCCGGTGCCGTGCGGCAGGTTGACCGTGCCGCGGACCATCTGGTCCGCCTTGCGCGGGTCAACGCCGAGCCGCAGCGCGACCTCGACGGTGGGGTCGAACTTGGTGACGGTCGTCTTCTTCGCC
The DNA here is from genome assembly GCA_963786975.1 of uncultured Actinomycetes bacterium. GTDB lineage: Bacteria > Actinomycetota > Actinomycetes > Streptosporangiales > Streptosporangiaceae > Palsa-506. The sequence goes on from CAWBBE010000006.1 coordinate 366,204, forward strand.
AGCGACACGGCGTCGGCCGGCCCGTACAGCCGGTCCGGCTCGATCTGCTCCGCCGCCTGGCGGTATGCCTTGCTGCGCCTCATGGTCAGTCTCCATTTCCAGCTAGGAGGTCGTGGTCCTGCGGGCCAGCGCGTGGCCCTGCCACTGCCGGCTGCGCCGACGGCCATTACCGGGCCGTAGTCATGCGGTGGCGGACAGCCGTTTCAGGAATGTATTAACAGTCAGCCGTTTACCGTGATTCCCATCGAACGGGCCGTGCCCGCGATGATCTTCTCGGCGGCCTCCATCGAGTTAGCGTTCAGGTCGGCCATCTTGACCTGGGCGATCTCCCGGACCTGGGCCTTCGTGACGGAGCCGACCTTGGTCTTGTGCGGCTCGCCGCTGCCCTTCTGGACGCCGGCCGCCTTCTTGATCAGCTCAGGCGCCGGGGGCGTCTTGGTGATGAAGGAGAACGAGCGGTCCTCGAAGATGGTGATCTCGACCGGGATGATGTTGCCGCGCTGCGACTCGGTGGCAGCGTTGTACTGCTTGCAGAAGTCCATGATGTTCACGCCGTGCGGGCCGAGCGCGGTGCCGACCGGCGGCGCCGGGGTGGCCTGGCCTGCCTGCAGCTGCACCTTGACGACCGCAGCTATCTTCTTCTTACGCGGAGCCATATACCTGGGTCCTTACCTCGCCGGCGGGCGGCCTGCCGCGCTGGCGAACGACTGACGACGGGAGGGAGCCGGTCAGATCTTGGTGACCTGATCGAAGGAAAGCTCGACCGGGGTCTCCCGGCCGAAGATGGACACGAGCACCTTGAGCTTCTGGGTATCGGGGTTGATCTCGTTCACGGTGGCCGGCAGCGTCGCGAACGGGCCGTCCATCACCGTAACCGACTGGCCGACCTCGAAGTCCACCGCGGCGGCCCGCATCGTCTCGGCCTTCTTGGCCGCCTTCTCCTCCGGCTCCGGCGCGAGCAGCGCCGCCACCTCGGACAGGCTGAGCGGGGACGGCCTGCTGGACAGCCCGACGAAGCCGGTCACGCCGGGGGTGTTGCGGACCGCCGCCCATGACTCGTCGGTGAGGTCCATCCGGACCAGGATGTAGCCGGGCAGCACCTTCTCCTGCACCTGCTGCCGCTTGCCGCCCTTGATCTCGGTGACCTCGTGCACCGGTACCTCGATCTGGAAGATGTAGTCCTCCATGTTGAGCGACTGGGTACGGCTCTCCAGGTTGGTCCGCACCCGGTTCTCGTATCCGGCGTAGGAGTGCACCACATACCAGTCGCCGGGCAGCAGCCGGAGCTCGGAGGCGAACTCGGCGACCGGGTCGGCGGCGGGCCCGGCCTCGTCGGCCTCGTCGGCTTCGGCCGGCTCAGCCTCAGCGCCGGGCTGGTCAGCGGCCGGCTCGCCCTGGCCGGCCGCGGCCAGGTCATCAGCCTGGCCGGCCGCGGCCAGGTCATCAGCCTGGCCGGCCGCGGCGGTGCCGTCCTCGCCGGGACCGTTCTCGCCAGGGCTGGCGGAGCCGTCACCGGCGGCCGGCCCTGCGCTGGATTCACCGTTCACGGCAGGCAGGCCGGCCGCGGCGGTCTCGCCGTTCGCGGCTGGCTCGCCGCCGGTGACGGACTCGCCGACGTGCAATTCGGACTCGGACACGGTAACTCTTTCTCTCCACTCTCCCTGGCGGGCTCTGCTCGCATGTCTTCTCCTGGCGGCGCAGGCCAGGGCGGCCGGCACGGCCGGCCAGACAGCTAGCCGGCCGGCCGGAAGTCAGCTGAAGACAGCGAAGACCAGCTTGGTGAACGCGTAGTCCAGGCTGGTCACGATCGCCACCATCACAAGTATGAACACCAGCGCAACAGTGGTGTAGGTAACAAGCTCATGACGGGTGGGCCAGATCACCTTACGGAGTTCCGCGACGATCTGACGCAGGAAGACCGCGGGGGTGATCCTGGCCACCTTCGGGCGGCCGGGCCTGTCCCGCTTCTCCGGGGCCGTGCCGCGAGTCTGAGTAGCCATGTCCTCACCTGGGCAGCGCTGGTTATTTTGACGGCTCGCGCCGTCGGCGGCCCGCGACGTTCACGGACCGTAAGCGCAGGGCAGGAGGGACTCGAACCCCCAACCGCCGGTTTTGGAGACCGGGACTCTAGCCAATTGAGCTACTGCCCTGTGACGGCCCGTGCGGGCATGCACAGGCCACCTGGTGGACCACCACCAGATACCGAAGTGTACGTGGCCGGCCGCCCCGGCGTCGAACTAGTGCGGCGCATCGGCCGGCAACTAATGCCACCATGGAAGCATGAGTTTCCCAGCGCAGCGTATCTCGGCACGGATATCGGCAATCACTGAGTCGGCCACGCTGGCCGTTGACGCAAAGGCCAGGGCCGCCAAGGCGGCGGGCCGGCCGGTCATCGGCTTCGGTGTCGGCGAGCCCGACTTCCCCACCCCCGGGTACATCGTCGAGGCGGCCCAGCGCGCCTGCGCCGAGCTGCGGATGCAGAAATATTCGCCGACCGCCGGGCTGCCCGAGCTCAGGGCGGCGATCGCCGCCAAGACCGCGCGGGACTCCGGCTACCAGGTCACGGCCGGCCAGGTGCTGGTCACCAACGGCGGGAAGCATGCCGTCTACCAGGCCTTCGCCACCCTGCTCGACCCGGGCGACGAGGTCCTGGTGCCGGCCCCGTACTGGACCACCTACCCGGAGGCGATCGCGCTGGCGGGCGGCGTCACAGTGCCGGTGCTGACCGACGAGCATTCCGGCTACCTCACCTCGGTCGCCGACCTGGAGGCGCACCGCACCGCGCGCAGCAAGGCGCTGCTGTTCGTCTCCCCGTCCAACCCGACCGGCGCGGTGTACCCGCCGGAGCTGGTCGCCGAGATCGGCCGCTGGGCCGCCGCCAACGGCCTCTGGGTGATCACCGACGAGATCTACGAGCACCTGGTGTACGGCGACGCCCGGTTCAGCTCGGTGCCGGTGGCGGCGCCGGAGGCCGCGGACCGGTGCGTGGTGGTGAACGGCGTGGCCAAGACCTACGCGATGACCGGCTGGCGGGTGGGCTGGCTGATCGGCCCGCCGGACGTGGTCAAGGCCGCCACCGACCTGCAGTCGCACCTGACCTCGAACGTCTGCAACGTGGCGCAGGCGGCCGCGCTCGCGGCGGTCGGCGGCGACCTGGCCGCGGTGGCCGAGATGCGCGCCGCGTTCGACCGGCGCAGGCTCGCCATGACCGCCATGCTGAACGAGATCCCCGGGGTCAGCTGCCCGCTGCCGGAGGGCGCCTTCTACTGCTACCCGTCGGTCAAGGGCCTGCTCGGGCGGGAGTACGGCGGCCGCCGCGCGGACAGCACGGCCGAGCTCGCCGAGATCATCCTGGACCAGGCGGACGTGGCGGTGGTGCCCGGCGAGGCGTTCGGCACCCCGGGCTACTTCCGGCTGTCCTGCGCACTCGGCGACGCGGACCTGGAGGAGGGCATCAGCCGGCTGGCCAAGCTGCTCGGCTGATGGCCCGGCCGCTCGCCGCGCTGCCGAAGGCGCACCTGCACCTGCACTTCACCGGCTCGATGCGGCATGCCACGCTGGCCGACCTCGCCAGCCTGCACCGGGTGCACCTGCCGGAGGCGCTGCTGGCCAACTGGCCGCCGCGGCTGTCCGGCGCCGACGAGCGCGGCTGGTTCCGCTTCCAGCGGCTGTACGACATCGCGCGCTCGGTCATCAGGACCGAGGATGACCTGCGGCGGCTGGTCCGGGAGACTGCCGAGGACGAGCGGGCCGAGGGCTCGGGCTGGCTGGAGATCCAGGTGGATCCGTCCGGCTACGCCGGCTATTTCGGTGGCATCACCGCGGTCACCGAGCTGATCCTGGATGCCGCCGCCGAGGCGGCGGCGGCCGCCGGGATCGGCATCGGCGTGATCATCGCGGCGAACCGGACCAGGCACCCGCTGGACGCCAGGACGCTGGCCAGGCTGGCCGCGAAGCTGACCACCCGCGGCGTGACCGGATTCGGGCTCAGCAATGACGAGCGCCGGGGCGCGGCCGCCGACTTCGCCGCTGCCTTCCGGATCGCCGCGCGGGCGGGACTGCTGGCGGTTCCGCACGGCGGTGAGCTGGCCGGGCCGGCCAGCGTCCGGGCTTGCCTGGATGACCTGAACGCCGACCGTATCGGGCACGGCGTGGCCGCCGCTGCAGATCAGGATCTGGTGAAACGGATTGCCGGGCGGCGGACCACGCTGGAAGTGTGCCCGGTCTCCAACGTCGCGCTCGGGGTCGCCGCCGGGCCGGCTGACGTGCCGTTAGTCACCCTGCTCGAGGCCGGCGTGCAGGTGGCGCTCGGCGCGGACGACCCGCTGCTGTTCGGCCAGCGGCTGGTGGCGCAGTACGAGCTGGCCCGCCGCGCGCACGGGCTGCCGGACGCGGCGCTGGCCGAGCTGGCCAGGATGTCGGTCCGCGGCTCCGCGGCTCCGCCGGGGGTCCGGGCCCGGCTGCTGGCCGGCATCGACGCGTGGCTGGCCGCCCCGGACCCGGAGTGCCCGGGCATGCCGAGATGACCAGGCTCAGAGGCGGCAGCCGACCAGCACCGGCTCGCTGGCCAGCTCCACTCCGAACGTGCCGCGGACGCCGTCCCTGATTTCCCTGGCCAGGGCCAGCAGGGACGAGGTGCTGGCGCCGCCGGGATTGACCAGGGCCAGCGTGTGCTTGGCCGAGATCCGCGGGCCGGGCGTATCCCGGCCGCGCTCGCTGCCCGGCGTCTGCTGCCCGCGGCCGGCATAGCCTTTGCCGAAGCCCGCTCGCTCGATCAGCCAGGCCGCCGGGATCTTGACCAGGCCAGCATCCGCCGGGAAGCGCGGGACGGTTACCCCGGTCCCCCAGGCAGCCGCGACTGTCTTCTCCAGCGTTGCCAGTTGCTGCTGGTCAAGGACCGGGTTGGTGAAGAAGGAGCCCGCGCTCCTGGTGTCAGGATCGGCCGGATCCAGCACCATTCCCTTGCCCCGGCGGAGCCGGAGAACCGCGGCACGGGCATCCGCCAGCGGTACCCTGCCGCCCTCCGCCACTCCCAGCGAACGGGCGAGCTCGGCGTACCGGACTGGCGCGGACAGCGGGTCGCTGGCCAGCCGGAAGGTGACGCCCAGTACGACGTACCGGCCGGTCACGCCGCCCCCCGCGACATCGCCGCCGGTCACATCGCCCCCGGTGATATCGCCGCCGGTCACGTCGCCCCCGGCGACATCTCCGCCGGTCATGTCGCCCCCGGTGATATCGCCGCCGGTCACGTCGCCCCCGGCGACATCGCGGCCGGTGACATCGCCCGCACCGGCGGGCGGCCCGGCGCTGACCGTCGCGGCGCGCTTGAATGCGCTCGTCCGGTAGCCGAACTCGCAGTCCTCGTTCAGCAGTTCGGTGACCACCTCCCGACGCCGGTCATAGACACGCACCGCGACCAGCGTCTGCGCCACATCCTGCCCGTAGGCTCCGACATTCTGGATCGGGGTGGCGCCTGCCAGGCCGGGAATGCCGGACAGGCACTCAAGCCCGGACAGCCCGTTGCCGATGCACCAGGTGACCACCGTGTCCCAGTCCTGGCCGGCCGCGACGCGGACGGCGACCAGGTCGCCGTCGGGTGCTGCCGCGATGCCGCGGGTCGCCACCCGGACCACCGTGCCGCGGAAGCCGACGTCGGCGATGACCAGGTTGCTGCCGCCGCCGAGCACGAGCACCGGCTCGCCGCGCTGATCGGCCGCCCGGACCGCGGAGATGACCTGATCTTCATGGCCGGCGTCGACGAACCGCGCGGCCGGCCCGCCCAGGCCGAGCGTCGTGTACCCGGCCAGCGCTACCTGCTCGCGGACCATCACGTCGGCGCCCCATTCCGTCTGGCTGACCGGCCACCTGGCTGGCCGCCACCTGCGGGACGGCCACCTGGCTGCCGGCCACCTGCGTGGACGGCCAGCTGGCTGGACGGCCAGGCCGCCTGCCAGCGGCTGCCCGCCCGACGGCCAGCGCGGCGCGGCGCGCCGCCCCCAGCGGCCCGGGCCGGATCGAGCCCGCGGCCGTCCGGCCCGCGCTACCTTAGTACCGGCCACGAATCCTACGTGATCGGCGGACAGCGGCAGGCCTGCGCTTGCGGTCCCGCGGGCGCGGCACGGCCTGGCGGTCCCGCGGGCGCGGCACGCCGGGCCTGGCAGGCTCAGCCGCCGTTGCGTGAGGAGAGCCGCAGGAATGAGCGCAGCGGGCTGGATCGCCGTGGCGGCGATGGCGGCAGCGGGCCTGACCGCCGGCTGCTGGCTGACCATGCTCGCCGCACGGGTCCCGCGCGGCGAGAGCCTGCGGCCGCCTGCCGGGCGGTGTGCCGCGTGCGGGTCGCCCGCTGCCCTGGCTGACCTGATCCCGTTGCTCGGCTGGGCCCGGATGCGCCGCCGCTGCCCGGCATGCCGGCAGGCCTTCGCTGCCTGGTATCCGGCCGCGGGCGCCGTGACAGCCGCGGCCGTGGCCGCGATGTGGCTCCGCTTCGGCGCGAGCCCTGAGCTGCCCGCGTTCAGCTACCTGGCGGCGGCCGGAGTTCCGCTCGCCTTCGTCGATGCGCGCTACCAGCGGCTGCCTGATCTGCTTACCCTGCCCTCGTACCCGATCGGGCTCGGCGCCCTCGGCATTGCCGCGTTCTTAGTCGCCGGCGGCGGCAGGCATTTCGCGCACGCGCTGACCGGGATGGCGGCGGTCTGGCTGTTCTTCGCGCTCCAGGTGTTCATCTACCCGGCCGGAATGGGCTGGGGCGACGTGAAGCTGTCCGGCCTGATCGGCCTCTACCTGGGCTGGTTCGGGGCCGGCCCGGTGATCGCCGGCCTGCTCGGCGGGTACCTGCTCGCCGCCGTCGCCGGGATCGGGCTGATCGCGGCGCGGCGGGCGACCAGGAAGTCGCATCTGCCGTTCGGCCCGTTCATGCTGGCGGGCGCGCTCGCGGTGATCCTCACCCCGCCGCTGTCTCATTAGCACCGCGCCAGGCACCCGCGCGAAACGACAGTGGTTCAGATTTGTCCGGCACCAGCCGGACTTTCCTGAACCACTAATTCGATCTTGGGGCTGGCGGGCCGGAGGGACGTGGGGTCAGCCTGCGATGGCGCCGGCGTGTCAGGGCAGCCGGACGACCGCGCGGGCGCGGCTGAGCACTTTCTCCCCGGCCGCCCGGGCGGTCAGCGCCAGCACCACCCGGTTGCCGTCAAGCTTGTCCTCGACCTTGCCGCTGACCTCGATCATGGCACCGGCGTCGTCGTCGGGCACGACCACCATCGAGGAGAACCGGACCCCGAACTCCAGCAGCGCCGCCTCGTCCCCGGCCCAGTCGGTGACATACCGGCCGGCCTGCGCCATCGTGAACATGCCGTGCGCGATCACGTTCGGCAGCCCGACCGACCTGGCGATCCGCTCGTTCCAGTGGATCACGTTGAAGTCACCGGACGCGCCGCAGTACTTGACCAGGCTGAGCCTGGTGACCGGGTAACTGGCCGGGGCCAGCTCGGCGCCCGGCTCGACATCGGAGAACTTGACCTGCTCGCTCACGGATCGCATCCCGTCTCTAGCCGGCGCCGCCGCGCTGCACCAGGGTGTTGTGCGCGGTGCAGACGTGCTCGCCGTCCACCGTCCGGATCTCGGTCCTGGTGGTGAGCAGCACGTTGCGGCCCGCGTCCCTGATGTCGGTGATCGTGGCCTCCGACGTGACCACGTCGCCGGCCACGATCGGGCGGGAGTACTCGAACCGCTGCTCGCCGTGCACGATCATCGCGTAGTTGACGCCGAGCCCGGGGTCGCTGATCGCCCTGGACCCGGCGGCCATGCTGATCACGATGGCGAAGGTCGGCGGCGCGATGACATCCGGGTGCCCGGCCGCCCGGGCGGCCGCCTGGTCGCGGAATACCGGGTTCGGATCGCCGATCGCGTCGGCGAAATCCGTGATCTTGACGCGGCTGACCTCATAGGGCCCGGCCGCGGAGTAGGTACGGCCGAGGTAGTCGCGGTTGATGGCCATGACGGCGCCGGGGTTAGCGGGTCTCGCGGTGCGGCTGGTGCTTCCGGCAGTTCGGGCAGTACTTGCTCATTTCCATCCGGTCGGGGTCGTTCCGGCGGTTCTTGCGGGTGATGTAGTTGCGGTGCTTGCACTCCTGACAAGCCAGCGTGATCTTCGGCCTGACATCCGTCGCAGCCACGAGTGCCTCTCTTCCAATGTCCTGACGGTTACCGGGCCAGGCTGGCGCCTGCCCGCAGTACTCAACACGCGAGCCACCCGGCGATGTTCCTTGGCTTACCCGAGGGTAACCAAGCCAGGGGCGAACGCGATAGTAGCGGAGGCCGGACTTGAACCGGCGACATAGCGATTATGAGCCGCTTGCTCTGCCAACTGAGCTACTCCGCCGCCTGACCAGCCGTAACCCGCTGGTCGTCCCGGCGGGAACAGCCGGGGGCGGGTACAGCTTACAGGGATTGCGGCAGCGGCGAATGCGCACATCCCCGGCCGCCACGGGCCGCGCGGGCCATCGGCCGCGCAGTCGCCGGCCAGGATCCGTCTCGGCAAGAAGAGGCTGGCTCAGCACTCGACCACGTTGAGCGCCAGGCCGCCCCTGGCTGTCTCCTTGTACTTGTCCTTCATGTCCGCCCCGGTCTCCCGCATCGTCTTGATCGCCTTGTCCAGCGACACGTGGTGCTCGCCGTCGCCGCGCACCGCCATCCGGGCCGCGGCGATGGCCTTGATCGAGCCGATCGCGTTCCGCTCGATGCACGGGATCTGCACCAGGCCGCCGACCGGGTCGCAGGTCAGCCCCAGGTTGTGCTCGATGCCGATCTCGGCTGCGTTCTCCACCTGCTGCGGGGTGCCGCCGATGACCTCGGCCAGGCCGCCGGCCGCCATCGAGCAGGCCGAGCCCACCTCGCCCTGGCAGCCGACCTCGGCGCCGGAGATCGACGCGTTCTCCTTGAACAGCACCCCGATCGCGGCGGCGGTCAGCAGGAACCTGACCACGCCGTCGTCATCCGCGCCGGGCACGAACCTGGTGTAGTAGTGCAGCACCGCCGGGATGATCCCGGCCGCGCCGTTGGTCGGCGCGGTCACCACCCGGCCGCCGGACGCGTTCTCCTCGTTGACCGCCAGCGCGTACACCGTCACCCACTCCATCGCGTAGAGCGGGTCGGCGGTGTCGCTGGTCCGCTGCAGGTTCTCCCGCAGCGCCCGGGCCCGGCGGCGTACCTTCAGCCCGCCGGGCAGCACTCCCCCGGTGCCGCAGCCGCGCTCGACGCATTCCCTCATCACCGCCCAGATCCGCAGCAGGCCATCCCGGATCGCCGCCTCGTCCCGGCCCCTGGCCAGCTCGTTCGCCATCATCACGCCGCTGACCGGCAGGCCGGTGGCCTGCGCGTGGGCGAGCAGCCCGGCCCCGGTGCTGAACGGGTACGGCACCTCGGCGGCGTCCGGCACGATCTGCGGCTGGCCGGCCGCGTCCTCGCCGAGCACGAAGCCGCCGCCGACCGAGTAGTAGGTCCGCACGCTGAGCTCGCGGGCATCGGCGCCCGGCGGGCCGCCGGCCGCGGTGAAGCGCATCGCGTTCGGGTGGAAGGGCAGCCGCTTGCGGCGGTGCAGGATCACGTCGTCGTCCGGGGCGAACCCGATCTCGCGCAGGCCGAGCAGCCGCAGCCGCCCGGACTCGCGGACCCCGGCCAGCAGCGGCTCAGCGGCCACCGGATCCACGCTTTCCGGCTGCTCACCGGAAAGGCCGAGAACAACAGCCTTAACGCTGCCATGGCCGTGACCCGTTGCACCGAGAGAGCCGAACAGCTCGGCGCGGATGCCGGTTACCTCGTCCAGCAGGCCGTCATCGCGCAGCGACCGGGCGAACATCGCGGCGGCCCGCATCGGGCCCACCGTGTGCGAGCTTGACGGCCCGATGCCGATCGTGAACAGGTCGAAGGCGCTGATCGTCATGTGCGTGGCCTGCCTCTCTGCTAGCCCGCTCTGCTACCCGGCTGGCCGCCCCTGACGCGCTGGCCGGCCGGGTCGTACGGCGGCCGCAGGTGCACGGTCGCCGGGCAGCGCCGGCCGCCGGCGTCCACCTGGTAGCTGCCTTCGGCGGCGTAGCCGGCCGTGACCGGCGCGCCGTCCGGGTGCCGCAGGTAGGCCAGGCCGACCGAGGCGCCGAGGGTCTCGCCCCAGGCCGCCGAGGTCAGCTGGCCGGCCGCGGCGCCGTCGCGGAGCAGCAGCTCGCCGCCCCACAGCATGACGTCCGGGTCGTCGAGGACCAGCGAGACCAGCCGCCGCCGCGGGCCGCGGGCCCGCGACCGCTCCACCGCGGCCCGGCCGAGGAACCCGATGTCCGTCTTGAGCTTGCAGGCGAACAGCAGGCCCGCCTCGACCGGATCGTAGTCGGGGGTGAGCTCGCGGCCGAACGCGCGGTATGCCTTCTCCAGCCGCATCGACTCGATCGCGTAGTACCCGGCGTTCACCACGCCGAGCGGCTCGCCCGCGGCCATCAGGTCCTCGTAGACGCCGACCGCGAACTCCGCGGGCACGTACAGCTCCCAGCCGAGCTCGCCCACGTAGGTGATCCGGGTCGCGCGGACGGTCGCGTAGCCCAGGTCGATCTCCCGGCTGGCGCCGAACGGGAACGCCGCGTCGCTGAGGTCGGCCCGGGACAGCCTGCTGCAGCAGATCCCTGGACCGCGGGCCCATCACGCCGTAGACCGCGTAGGCCGAGGTCAGGTCGGCCAGCTCGGCACGGCAGCCGTCCGGCAGCTGCCGCCGGATGTGATCCTTGTCCCGCTCGGTGGTGGCGGCGCTGCTGACCAGCAGGAACTCCTGCTCGCTGAGCCGGGTGACGGTGAGGTCGGACTCGTAGGTGCCGCGCGCGTTGAGCATGCCGGTGTAGACGGTCCGGCCGGGCTGCACCGCGACGTCGGCGGTGCACAGCCACTGCAGCCCGCGCTCGGCGTCGGGGCCGGTCAGCAGGTACTTGGAGAACGAGGTCTGGTCGAACACGGCGACCGCGCCGCGGGTGGCGCGCTGCTCGGCGGCCGACCAGGGCAGCCAGTTCTGCTTGCCCCAGGAGTACTCGATCGCCGGGTCCGCGCCGGGCGGTGCGAAGAAGTTGGCCCGCTCCCAGCCCATCCGGCTGCCGAAGCCGGCGCCGGCCTGCGCGCAGCAGGTGGTAGGCCGGCGACCGGCGGAACGGGCGCGCGGTGCCGAGCTCGCGGTTCGGCCAGGGCACCGCGTAGTGCAGGCCGAGGATCTCGCCGACCCGGTCGTGCAGCCACTGGTTGTTGCCGTTGAACGGGGCGAACCGGCGGATGTCGTTGGCCAGCAGGTCGGTACCCGGCTCGCCGGCGGTGATCCACTCGGCCAGCGCCCGGCCAGCGCCGCCGGCCGAGGCGATGCCGACCGAGTTGAATCCCGCCGCCACGAAGAAGTTCCGCAGCCCGGCGGCCTCGCCGAGGATGAACTGGTTGTCCGGGGTGAAGCTCTCCGGCCCGTTGTAGAACTTCTTGATGCCGGTCCCGGCCAGCACCGGGATGCGGTGCAGCGCGCTTTCCATCAGCACCGAGAAGTGCTCCCAGTCCTCGTCGAGCAGCTTGAACTCGAACGGGTAGGGCAGCTGGTCCGGCGAGACCCACGGCTTGGCCTGCGGCTCGAAGCCGCCGACCACCAGGCCGCCGACCTCCTCCTTGAAGTAGGTGTAGCCGTCCGGGTCGCGCAGGATCGGCAGCCCCCGGTGCACACCCTCGATCTGCTCGGTGACCACGTAGAAGTGCTCGGCCGAGTGCAGCGGAACGGTCACCCCGGCGAGCGCGCCGACCTGCTTGGCCCACTGGCCGGCGCAGTTGACCACGACCTCGGCCTCGATGTCGCCCTCGGCGGTACGCACCCCGGTGACGGCGCCGCCCGCGGTGGTGATCCCGGTGACCCTGGTCCGCTCGCGGATCGTGGCGCCGCGGCCGCGGGCGCCCCTGGCCAGCGCCGCGGTGAGGTCGGTCGGGTTGGCCCGGCCGTCGCCGGGCAGCCAGATCGCGCCGCACAGGTCGTCGGTGTCCATCATCGGGCACAGCTCGGCGGCCCGGGCCGGGCTGATCAGCTCGCAGTCCAGCTCGTACGCCTCGGCGGTGGCCGCGGTGCGGCGCAGCTGGGCGAGCCGGTCCGGGGTGCGGGCGACGGTGACGCCGCCGCAGCGGCGGAATCCGGTGGACAGGCCGGTCTCCGCTTCCAGCCGGGAGTACAGCTCGGTGGAGTACTGCACCAGCCGGGTGCCGCTCTCGGTCGCCCGCAGCTGGCCGACCAGGCCGGCCGCGTGCCAGGTGGTGCCGCAGGACAGCTGGCCCTGCTCGAGCAGCAGCAGGTCGGTCCAGCCCAGCCCGGCCAGGTGGTAGGCGACGCTGGTGCCGATCACGCCGCCGCCGATGATCACCACGCGGGCGCGGTCAGGCAACCGCCGGCCGGGAGGTGACTGGCCGGGAGGTGACTGGCCGGGAGGTAGCTGGTCAGTCATCGCGGGCCGCGGCGTCGAGCAGGGCCGGGAATCCGGCCGCGGTGAGGCCCTCGGCGGCGCCGTCGAAGCGCTCCATGGCCCAGGACCAGAAGTCGAAGTCGAGCGGGCTGGCCGCGCTCTGGATTGCCCCCCAGAGCGTCCAGCCGTACTTCGCGGCCAGGCCGAGCAGCCTGGCCCGGGCGATCTTGTTCCGCAGCGGCCTGCCGTAGTACTCGGTGACGAGCCCGGCCAGGCCGTCGGCGTCCAGCTGGCATTCGCTGGCGATGTTGCCCAGCTCGAAGCAGGGGTCGTTGTTGCCCGAGTACTCGTAGTCGATCAGCCAGATCCGGCTGCCGTCGTCGATGAAGTTGCCGGCCAGCAGGTCGTTGTTGCACGGCACGGTGCCCTCGTCGCGGACCGCCAGCGCCCGCTGGATCGCCTGGAACCGCGGCATCAGCTGGTCATATCCGGCCGGCACCCGGAAGCCGCGGGCACGGACCACGGCAGCGTACCGGCGCTGGATGTCGAACATGTCGAAGTCGTTGCCGAACCGGCCGCCGGAGTGCAGCTGGCGGCAGGCCCGGGCGATCCGCGCGATGGTGGCGGGCACCGCGACATCGGCGTTGGTCAGCGTGCAGCCCTGGATGTAGCCGATGACCAGCACGCCGTCGGCGGGGCGGTAATCGATCACCGGTGCGCCCGGGCCGGCCGCCGCGGCGATGACCGAGTTGCGGTACTCGCTGTCGCGGTCGATCGCGAGCAACTCGCTGCCGGCCGACCAGATCCGGGCGACGAAGCTGCCGTCCGGCGTCGTCACCTTGTAGTTGCGGTTGGTCAGGCCGCCCGGCAGCTCCAGCACCGTGCGGGGGCGGCCGGACAGGCGGGGAATCCGGTCGAGCAGCGCGCCGACCGGTGCGTCGCTGGGGGTACGGCCGGGGCACATGACCGCAGGGTATGCGGCCGGGAGATTAAAGGTCTAGACAGAACGGGAAGAACCTGGCCAGTGGCACCAAAGGGTCTGGACAATTACAAAGCGCACCCATACGCTACGCCTCAATCTGCGGCCCCATCGCCAGGGGAGGACCTCGATGAGCGCCAGCACCCCGGTTTCCAGCCGCCACGAGCGCGATTCCGCCGACCTGGCCCAGTTCGGCTACCAGCAGGAACTCAAGCGCGGCCTCGGGACGTTCAGCTCCTTCGCCGTGGCGTTCAGCTATATCTCGCCGTCGACCGGCATCTTCACGCTGTTCGCCCTCGGCCTGACCACCCTCGGCGGGGTTTTCATCTGGACCTGGCCGGTCGTGGCGCTCGGCCAGTTCATCATCGCGCTCAACTTCGCCGAGATCACTAGCCACTACCCGATCGCCGGGTCGGTCTTCCAGTGGACCAAGTACCTGGCAGGCCGCACGTACTCCTGGTTCACCGGCTGGATCTACCTGTTCGCCGGCATCCTGACCGTTACCGCGGTCGTGGCGACGCTGCCGCTCGCGCTGATCCCGGCGCTGAACGGGCTCGGCTGGGACGGCCTGGGCAAGGGCAGCTCGAATACCCTGCTGCATACCCAGCTGGTCGTGGCACTGATCACCCTCCTGGTGATCACGGTGCTGAACATCTACGGCGTGCGGCTGGTCGCGCTGATCAACAACACCGGCGTGGTCTTCGAGATCCTCGGCATGTTCGTGTTCGCGATCATCCTGCTGGCCTTCCACAACCACCAGGGATTCAAGGTCGTGACCAACAGCGGCGGCATCCATGTCGGGCCGAGCGCATTCCTGGCCGCGATGTTCATGTCGCTGTTCGTCATCTACGGCTTCGACACCGCGTCGACGCTGGCCGAGGAGACCAGGGACCCGCGCCGGGCCGCGCCGAAGGCCGTGCTCTTCTCGATCATCGGGGCCTTCATCATCGGCGGTGTCTTCCTGCTCGGAACGCTGATGGCGATCCCGAACCTGCACACGGCGATGACGGCGTTCAACGGCGTGGGCTGGAGTCCCGCGAACGTCATCGAGGCCAATTTCTCGACCGGGTTCGCCACGCTCTACCTGTTCGTGGTGTCGGCCGCGATCTTCGTCTGCTGCCTGTCCATCATGGCGGCGACGATCCGGCTCTGCTTCGGCATGTCACGCGACAACCAGCTTCCGTTCTCCAGGCCGCTGTCGAAGGTCGCGCCCAGCCTGCACACGCCGGTCTGGACCTGTATCGCGGTCGCCGTGCTGGCGGCAGTCCCGTTCATCCAGTACTCGGGCGCCGGCATCATCGCGATCGCGGCGACGGGCACGATCTACATGAGCTACTTCCTCGGCAACATCGTCATCATGCGCGCGCGGGTACGCGGCTGGCCGAAGACCACTGCGCCGTTCCGGCTCGGCCGCTGGGGCCTGCTGATCAACGCGCTCGGCCTGCTCTACGGCGGCGCCATGCTGATCAATTTCGCCTGGCCGAGGGCGGTTCCCTTTACCAATCCCACCCCCGACCAGAGCGGCGGCCTGCTCGACTTCCACATCGGTTTCCTGAACAAGATCCCGATCCTCTGGACGGTGTTCGTCTTCATCGTGCTGGTCGGCGCGATCTACTACCTCGCGGCCGGGCGGAACAAGGAGTTCGCGCCGGTGGTCGCCCCGGCGCCGGACGACCCGCTGCCGGCCACCGGCCCGGCCCCGCAGGTGGGGACCTGATCAGGAAGAAGTCAGGCGGCGCGCCCGCCGGTGCGTCCGGGACCGGACCGGGCGCAGCGGCCGGTGCCGGGCCCGGCGCCGGCCCGCCGGCGCTGGAGACCCGCGGCCGGACGCCGCCGGCGATCGTCCGGGCGCCGGGGACCACGGTGCACGCGCAGATCGAGGACTGGCTGGCCGGGGAGATCGCGGTCGGCGCGCTCCGGCCAGGCGAGCGGCTGCCGACCGAGCAGGATCTGGCCGCGTGGTTCGGGGTCAGCCGGATGACGCTGCGGCATGCGCTTGGCGAGCTGGCCAGGCGCGGGCTGGTGACCAGGGCAGTGGGGCGCAAGGGCGGCACGTTCGTGGCCGAGCCCAAGCTGGAGCAGGATCTCACTACCCTCGCCGGGTTCTCCGAGCAGCTCCGCAGGCGCGGCATGGTGGCGGGCGCGCGGGTGCTCACCGCCGTCTCGCGCCCGGCCGGCCCGGCCGCTGCCGCGGCACTTGAGCTGGCCAACGGCGACCCGGTGCACGAGGTGCGGCGGGTCCGGCTCGCCGACGGGCGGCCGATCGCGGTAGAGCACTCGCTGTTCCCCGCCGCGCTGTTCCCCGGGATGCTGGAAGCCCGGCTGGACGGCTCGCTGTACGAGCTGCTCGAAGCGAAATACGGCCGGCGGCCGCACCGGGCCAGGGAGAGCCTGGAGCCGGTGACCGCCGGGGTACGCGAGGCAGAGGCGCTGGAAATCGCCGAGGGCGCCCCGCTGATGCTGATCGAGCGCACCGCGTACGCCCGTACCGGCCAGCCGGTTGAGTTCGCCCGCGACCTGTTCCGCGGCGACCGGACCCGCCTCGTGGTCTGGACCTCGGAACTGGCCAGCGACGTCTGATCCCGGCGGCTCGCCGGCCGGAACCGTCAGCGTCGCGCCGTAGTGCGTCACGGCGGTCCGGGCGCCTGGCGTTAAGGATGGCGCATCAGTTCAGCGAGGGGGGTTGCGGTCGCTCGATCCGGAGCCGTATAACGGTGTGGCCCGTGATCAACTCGCTCGAGGGGATTCCGATGAGACGTGCGCTGGGAATTGGCCTTTCCGCGGTCCTGACCGCGGCAACATTAGCTCTTGTTTCCGGCAGCGCCGTCTCGTCGGTGGCCGCCTCGGCGTCGAAACCGGCGCCGAAGGCGAACGCGACGGTGAAGGCCGCCGGGCCGCAGCACTGGTGCGGCACCAACGGCATCACGTGCACCGAGCCGGCCCTCAACTGGGACGAGTTCGCCGGCTTCAACCAGGCCAAGAAGAACGGCGCGCACATCAACGGCTACATCGGTCACGACGAGCCGGCCACGCTGTTCTACTCGAACAAGCCTGGCTCAGGTAACAACGTCACCTACCAGATGGTGCTGCCGAAGGACCCGCCCACCCGGCCGAGGCAGAACGGCAGCGGCGGCACGGACAGCTTCCAGCTGCATCCCACGTTCTGGCTCGGCATGGTGACGTGCGACGACCAGGGCTCGCCCAACCCGGACGGCGCGACGCTGACCGGCCACGCGACCGTCCCCTGCAAGCCGGACAGCAACAGCAACATCTACGCGAGCACGAACCCGTCCAGCCCGCGCTACTTCGGCCTCGGCCCGGGCCAGGCCTACGAGGAGATGCAGTTCTACCCGCCGGGCTGGGCGCCGTGGCCGGCCGGCATCGGCTGCACCGCCAACCAGTGGTGCGCCGCGCTGAACATCGACACGTTCTCCGAGAACGTGAACACCGGGCAGTTCAACAACACCGCGTGCCTGAACAGCGTCGGCCCGGAACCGGTGAACTTCGCGTTCCTCACCAAGAACGGCGTCGCGACGGCGCCGGCGAACCCGGCGCATCCTGAGCACTTCACCCCCGACCCGAAGCGTGACTTGCTGATGAAGGCCGGGGACAAGCTCACGGTGCGGCTGTTCGACACTCCCAATGGCATGCGCGTGGTGATCAACGACCACACGAAGCACACCACCGGCTCGATGACGGCCAGCAAGGCCAACGGGTTCGGCAACGTGGTGTTCGACCCGAGCGCCACCAAGTGCACGGTGACTCCGTACAACTTCCACCCGGAGTTCAGCACCTCGACGCCGGACACCCGCAATGTCACCGCCGCGCACACCTACAACGTCGCGTTCTCCGACGAGATCGGGCACTTCGAGTACTGCGCCAAGGTCGGCACCGACCCGAACAGCACGTGCCTGAAGCCGCTCGGCCCTGACACGAACAACGCCGACCCCGGGCCGGACCCGGCAGGCGATGACGACTTCTGCCTGCCAGCGTCGGCGTCACTGAAGGTGAAGATCGGCGGGTGCCTCGATATCGACGGCGATTTCGACGGCGTGCCCTACACCTTCACCTGGCCGGGCTCGATCAGCAACCCGGTCGCGGACCGGCTGCTGAACCCGAGGTCGTTCCTGTTCACCAGCCCGACCGTCAGGGGCAGCAACTTCAGCTCGATGGCCTTCGAGTCGGACATCTCACGAAACGAGTCGGACGACACGGCCTTCCGGGTGGACACCCCGTGCCAGCGGCACATCATCAACCCGTCCGACCCGAGCCCGGGAACCGGCTGCGTGAACCCGCCGCCGAACTCGGTCTTCTACCCCTTCTACAGCACCCGTCAGGCCGGCGGATCGTGCATGTGGCAGGAAGGCGGACCGTACATCCCGGGTACCACCAACAAGTTCGGCGGAAGCGCGCAGGCCGAGTACGGACCGCTGCGGGCGATCTCCTACCCGACGGCCCCGTTCGGCACCATCACCAAGCGCTTCAACGATTTCCGCCGGAACCTCGGCACGAATCCCTGTCCGGCGTGACCGGCGTCGGCGCCGGATCCGGGTAACACCGCCAACTGGTGCCGCGCCAGCCGGGCCTGCCGCGATAGATACTTCGCGGCAGGCCCGGCCCGGCGTTATCGGCGGCGCGCTGCACAGCGGCGCGCAGCACAAATGCTCGCGGGGAGATCCCGGCGCGTGGCGGCGTGACCTCGATCACGACGACAAGGCCCCGGGAGCTCGGCTCCCGGGGCTATTTCGTGCGCCTGGGAAGGAGTGCTCGGCGCCCGGATCCGGCGGGCCAGGGAGCGCCGGGTGCCCTATCTCACCGTCATCGGGGCCAGGGAGGAATCCAGCGGCCTGCTCGCGGTCCGGCTGCGTGACGGCCGGCAGCTGCCCGGGATCTCCGCCGCGGACCTGATCGCTGGCGTCGCCGGACAGGTGCAGAGCCGGTCCCCCGGTCTCGGCTTCGGCGAGCTGCCGGACCGGGCGGACGGCGCAGCCTCCGCCTTGCCCGGCCCGGGCGCCTAGCCAGCTGAGCGGTCCCGGCGGCCAGGCCATGCGATCCGGGCGGCCCCGCCAGGCGCTCCCGGCGCCCAGGCTGAGCGGTCCTGGCGGCCAGGCCCTAGACTGGGGCACTCGCGCCAGCCGACGGGCTGGTTAGCCGCAACGCGACCGCACGTACCGGCGGCCGGCACCAGCCGGGCCGGCACCGTATTACCTGCACGATTACCTGCACACTGGCAATACGATGACAACTTTGCGGCCCGCGGCCGCGGTGGAGAAAGAGCGCATGAACAAGATCATCGGTATCGTCCTGGCCGTGCTTGGCGGATCCGCGCTGCTGGCGACTCTGGTAACGGTCCTGGTCACATCGGCCGGATCGGCGTCCGCGGCCGGGCGGCCGCCGGTCGCATACGACTGCCAGGGATCGCATAATGGCCAGCTAAGGCCAGCCGATATCTTGCTCGACTGCCTGTCCGGAAATGTCATCGTGAAGACGCCGGCCTGGCGGTACTGGACCGGTACCTCGGCCCGGGCGAGCCGGGCAACCCTCTGGGTCAACAAGTGCCGCCCGAGCTGCGCGGCCGGGAACTACCGCAAGTACCCGGCCAGCCTGGTCCTTTACCGGACACGGTCCGTCCATGGGCGGGGCTACTACACGCGCATGCGGCTGCAGTACACCCACAACGGGCCGCGAAGCTACACCTACCGGTGGGCCAGGTATCCGGGTGCCACCATTCCCGGCTGGATCGGCGGCCCTTAACCGGCCTGGCACACCGCCCGGCTGCCTGGATGATCGATTCCAGCCAAGGGGTTAGTGGTCGTAGCCGGTGAGCGCGTTGGACAGTCTCGCCGGAGCGTCCGCACTCTGCGGGCCTGGCCTTGGCATGCAGCGCAGTGGCGAGGAGGCACAGGCCCGGCCGGCTTATCCAGCCTCCCGGGGCCGGGCGAGACGGCTCCGGCCGGTGATGAACGCCAGCGCGTACAGCACGCCGACCACGATCAGCAGGAACCGGTACCCGGTAATCAGGGCGAGATACTCCAGCGCGCCGCCGACCATGGCGCCGAGCAGGTTCGCGGCGAACGCGTCCCCGGACGTAGCCACGTCCTTGAACCGCTGCGAGAAGATGAGGTTCGCCAGGTACACCGGCGCGAACGCGAGCGCGCCGCCGGCCAGGAAGCGGACCACCAGGGGCAGGCCGAGCAGCGATTCCTGCGGCACCAGCCAGGTCAGCACCAGCGAGGCGATCAGCGCCACGTAGAGCACCGCCGGTTTCGGCAGCTTCACCCGGCTCGCGGTCTCGATAGCCAGCCAGACGGTCAGCAGCACGGCGGCGAAGACCAGCGAGTTGACGAACCAGGTGCTGCCGAACAGCAGCGCGAACTGGACGATGTTCTTGGTCTCCAGCAGCAGGAACGCGGCGCCCATGAAGGCCAGGTCGACGTATCCGCGCATCCGGGCGTAGGAGCCGCCGCCGAGCCGGATCGCCACCACGGCCGCCAGCAGGATCAGCCCGAGCATCCACAGGTACTGCTGCGGGATGACGTTGTTGTGCAGGTACGGGAACGGGTGATCGTCGGTCGCCGGGGCGACGGCGGCGCCGCTATAGGTATGGGCGCAGTTCGGCACCGGCCCGCTGGCGCGCACGGTCAGCACCGCGAGCCTGCGGCCGCCGAGCGGCGGGCCGACCTCGACGCACGGCGCGTGGCCGAATGCCTGCTTGATCGTGCTCGCATAGCGGGACAGCAGGAACGGCTGGTAGTAGTTGTACATGGAGAACGTGCCGCCGGGCGCGAGGTGCGCCCGCGCCTGGGCGACCGACTGCTCGGTCAGCAGGTAGCCCTCCAGCCGCAGGTTGGACTGGCCGGCCAGCGCGGTCAGCGAGTCGGGCAGCGCGAACAGGATCAGGTTGTAGTGCTGCGAGGCGTTCTGCAGGTATGCCCGGCCGTCGTCTACGTGGGCGGTTACCCGCGCGTTCTGGTAAGGATGCTCCGGGTGCTGGGCCCGGCCGATCTGCAGCAGCGCGGGATCGATTTCCACCGCGTCGACGTGCCTGGCGCCCTGCGACAGCGCCACCGCGACGTCATTCCCCGAGCCGGCGCCGATGATCAGCTCATTCCGCAGGGATGCCTTGGTGACGTGCCGGTACGGGTAGAAGTAGAACTTCTTCTGCAGGTGCAGCACGGCGAGCGAGCGGGCCGCCTGGTAAGGCACGTTGTTCGCGGTCACGTACAGCGCGGGCGTCTTCGTGCCCTGCTTCTCGACGGACAGCTTGTAGTACGGCGACCACTGCTCATGCGGCGCGAAGGAGTCCATCCCGAGCAGCACGATGACGGCGCCGACCGCCGCGAACTGCCACCACCGGGCGCCCCGGCCAAGCAGCACGGCCAGGCCGCCGGCCGCGATCACGCCCCAGCCGAGCGGGGGCAGCTGCAGGAAGGCCAGCGCGGAGAAGACGGCGATCCCGGCGATGCTGCCGATGATGTCCAGCCGGTACGCGCTGAGCGGCTCGAACCGGACGAACAGCCGGCTGACCGCCTGGCCGAAGCCGGCCATCACGGCCACGCTGAGGATGAAGATAATGCTGAGACTGAGCCAGCGGGGCAGCGCCACCATGCCGCCCAGCCCCCCGTACGGCTGCCCGCCGACGTTCAGCGACTGCAGGATCACCGGGAACGCGAGCACGAAGCCGACCAGGGCCAGGAACGTCAGCGGCGTCCAGCGCAGGAAATCAAGCCGGGATCTGGCATTCAGGAAGCCGAGCCCAATCCCGAGGAAGCTGGCGAGTAGCACGAAGTTCGTCGCCGACGCCAGGTAGACGTTGTTCGCTGCCGTCCACCGGATCAGCGCCAGCTCGACCAGCAGCATCAGGAAACTGGCGAATGCCAGCCGGCTCTTGTCCCCGGGCTGCCCGGCGGCCGGCGCATCGACGGTACCCGGGCTGGTCTCTCCAGTTACTTCTATCGCATCCACGACGTAACGCTAACGTGATCCGGCCGCGCTTTGCGCGGATAACGCACAGGTCGTCGGCGTTCCGGCTGGTCTTCGCGGCCGGCCAGGGACCGCCCGGACCGCGGCACCGCCTGCCCGGACCGCCCGGCTGCGTGGCCCGGCCGCCGCGGACCCGGGCGAACGGTTATTGGCCGGCTCCGGAAACGGGTATGCCTGCGGCTGCACCAACGGCAAGGGACTGACTCCCGCCGTTTCCGCCGTTCCGCCGCCAATCATGACATCAGCCATTAAACCCCGCTAAGGAGGGCAACATGACCACTGATACGGGACCGTACCCCGGCCAGTATCCGGTTCAGTTCGCGGTCGATTACCCGGACCGGCACCTCGACCGGCTGACCTCGTTCTTCCGCATCTTCGTGATCATCCCGATCGCGATCGTGCTTACCACCGTGGTCGGCGGAGCCGCGGAATCCTCGGGAAGCAGGTACGGCATGCACCACAGCACGTACTACACCGTCGCGGGGGCCGGCGGCCTGCTGTTCTTCGGCCCGCTGCTGATGATCTTGTTCAGGCAGAAGTACCCCCGGTGGTGGTTCGACTGGAACCTGGAACTGCAGCGCTTCATCAACCGGGTGTGGACCTACCTGGCCCTGATGAACGACCGCTACCCGTCCACCGACGAGCACCAGTGGGTCCGGCTGGACTACCCGTACCCGGACGCCGCCCGGGACCTGAACCGGTGGCTGCCGCTGGTCAAATGGCTGCTGGCCATCCCGCACTACATCGTGCTGTTCTTCCTGGAGATCGCGGCGTTCTTCGTGGTGATCGTGGCCTGGTTCGCCATCTTGTTCACCGGCCGCTATCCGCAGGGCATGTTCGAATTCGTCGAGGGCGTGTTCCGCTGGCACAACCGGGTGGCCGCCTACGCGTTCACCCTGGTTACCGACAAGTACCCGCCGTTCAGGCTGGCGCCCTAGCCGGGCCGGGCCGAACCGGCGCCACGTGGCTACACCGACAGCACCGCGGCGCCGTTGACCCGGTCGGCGGCCAGGTCGGCGAGCGCCCGGTCCGCCTCGGCGAGCGGGTACGGCGTCACGGTGACCCGGAGCCGCAACTGCTCGGCCAGCCGGAGGAACTCCTCGGCGTCGCCGCGGGTGTTCGCCGTCACGCTGCGCACGGCGCGCTCCTGGAAGAGGTGCTGCTGGTAGTTCAGCGCCGGGATGTCGCTGAGGTGGATCCCGGCGATCGCCAGCGTGCCGCCGCGGTCCAGCGCGGCCAGCGCCGGGGGCACCAGCTGGCCGGCCGGCGCGAAGATGATCGCCGAGTCGAGCGGCTCCGGCGCCGGGTCGAACGAGTCCTGCGCGGACGCCGCGCCCAGCGACAGCGCCAGCTCCCGGCCGGCCGCGGTGCGGGTGAAGACGTGCACGACCGCGCCCTCGGCCAGCGCGACCTGCGCGGTCAGGTGGGCCGACCCGCCGAATCCCCAGATGCCGAGCCGGCCGCCCGGCGGCAGCGACGCGCGGCGCAGCGCCCGGTACCCGATGATCCCGGCGCACAGCAGCGGCGCCGCCTCGGCGTCGCTGAACCCGGCCGGCACCTGGTGCACGTACGCATCGGCCGCCAGCAGGTACTCGGCATAGCCGCCGTCGCGGTCCCAGCCGGTGAAGACCGACCGGGGGCACAGGTTCTCGGCCCCGCGCCTGCAGTACTTGCAGGACCCGTCCGTCCCGGCCAGCCAGGCCACCCCCGCCCGGTCACCGGGCCGGAACCGGACCGTCCCCGGGCCGGCCTCGACGACCTCGCCGACCACCTCGTGGCCCGGCGTGACGTCCGGCCGCCTCGGCGGCAGGTCGCCCTCGGCCAGGTGCAGGTCGGTGCGGCAGACCCCGCAGCACAGTACCCGGATCAGCAGCTCGCCCCGGCCAGGCTCCGGCCTGGCCCGCTCGATCAGCCTTACCGGCCCGGTCGCCATCGGCCCCGGCTGATGCACCACCCACGCCCGCATGGCCCCACGCTACGCCCCGAGGGGCAGCCAGACCTTGAACCAGGTATCTCCTGGCACCGACTCCACCCGCAGATCCCCGTGGTGCTTGTTCACCACGATGCGCCAGGAGATGTCCAGCCCGAGCCCGGTACCCTGGCCGACCGGCTTGGTGGTGAAGAACGGCTCGAAGATCCGCTGCCGGATGTCTTCCGGCACGCCGGGGCCGGTGTCGCCGAACTCGACCAGCAGCCGGTCCCGGTCCAGGCCGGTGCGGATGGTCAGCGTGCCGGTGCCGCCCATCGCGGCCACCGCGTTGTCGATCAGGTTGGTCCAGACCTGGTTGAGCTCGCCGGCATAGGCGGGGATCCCGGGCAGCGTCCGGTCGTACTCCTTCACCACCCGGATCCCCTTGCCGATCTTGGCGCTGAGCATCAGCAGCGTGCTGTCCAGCAGGTCATGCACGTCCACCGTCTGATACGGCGCCCGGTCCAGCTGGGAGTACTGCCGGGCCGCCGCGACCAGGGTGGACACCCGGGTGGTGGAGTCCTCGATCTCGGACATCAGCAGCTCGGTCTCGACCGTGTAGCCCAGCCACCGCAGCGCGCTGTCCAGGTAGGCGGGGTCGACGACATCGGCGACGTGGTCGAGCCAGGCCGTGTCCAGGCCGCCCTGGACGAAGACCGGGGCCAGATCCCAGCCGCCGGTCAGCCCGCGGTCGTCCAGCCAGTCGCTGATCGCGTCCTCGCGGTCGGACGCCTCGATCGGATCCAGCGCCGTGGCCTTCGGCACCCGGTCGGCGGCTTCCTCCTGCAGCCCGATCAGCCGCGCCAGCGCGACCCGGTCATAAGGCCCGTCCGCGATCATGCCCAGCTTGTGCCGCATCCCGGCGACCCGCTCGCGCAGCGCGGCGGTGGCGCTCACCGCGGCCGCGGCCGGGTTGTTCAGCTCGTGCGTCAGGCCGGCCGACAGCGAGCCCAGGGCGAGCAGCCGCTCTCGCTGGCCGATGACCTGCTGGGTGTTCTGCACGTTGAAGAACAGCCCCTCCAGCAGGTGCAGCGCCATCGGGAACCACTGGTGGATCATCTGCGTGTACTTGGCCGAGCTGAGCACGAACAGCCTCGACGGCTCGGGAACGCGCAGCGTGGCCGTGTACACCTGCGGCACCTGGTCGCCGAGGAACGCCTGGTAGGCGCCCGCGTACACGCCGCGCTGCGAGGTGCGGACGACCTCCACCTCGTCACCGCCGACCTTGCGGGACAGCACGAGCGTGCCGTCCAGCAGCACGTAGCACGACTCGGCCGGCTCGCCCTCGGCGAAGATCAGGCCCGGCCTCGCTGTGCTCGACGTGCCCTTCCCGGCACAGCCAGGCCAGCTGGTCGCTGGTCAGGCCCTCGAAGAGGAACAGCGTCCGCAGCTCATCGGCGTTGCACGGCCCCGTTACAGCCGTGTTCTGGTCATGGCTTCTCCAGGTAGCGGTGCACCAGCATGACCGCCATCGCGCCCTCGCCGACCGCGGACGCGACCCGCTTGGCCGACTCGGCCCGCGCGTCGCCGGCCACGAACACGCCGGGGACGCTGGTCTCCAGGTGATAAGGCGCGCGGTCCGGCAGCCAGCCGGCAGGCCGCTGCCCGTCGGCGGCCAGATCCGGGCCGGCCAGCACGAAGCCGCGCGAGTCCCGCGCCACGACGCCTTCCAGCCAGTCGGTCAGCGGCGCGGCGCCGATGAACACGAACAGCATCTGCGCGTCGACCGTCTCGGTGGTGCCGGTCTTGCTGTCTCGCAGCCGCAGCCGCTCCAGGTGCCCGTCGCCCTCGGCGGCTACCACGTCGGTGCAGGTCCGGACCTTGATCGACGGGATGGCGGCGATCTGCTGGACCAGGTAATACGACATCGAGCTTTCCAGCGACGCCCCGCGGACCAGCAGCGTCACCGAGCGCGCATGCCGGGACAGGTAGACCGCGGCCTGGCCGGCCGAGTTGGCGCCGCCGACGATGAACACGTCCTGCCCCAGGCACGCCGACGCCTCGGTCAGGGTGGAGCCGTAGTAGACCCCGCGGCCGGTCAGCTCGTCCACCCCCGGTGCAGTCAGCTGCCGGTAGGACACCCCGGTGGCCAGGATCACCGTGTGCGCGTCGACCCGGCTGCCGTCGGCGAACCGGACGCCGCGGGCCGGGCCGTTGATCTCCAGGGCGACCACGTCGCGCGCGGTGAGCACCTCGGCGCCGAACTTGGCCGCCTGGCGGCGGGCCCGGTCGGTCAGCTGGGCGCCGGACACCCCGTCCGGGAAGCCCAGGTAGTTCTCGATCCGCGAGCTCTGGCCCGCCTGGCCGCCGGTAGCGGTCCGCTCGACCAGCACGGTGCGCAGCCCCTCGGACGCGCCGTACACCGCCGCACCGAGGCCGGCCGGGCCGCCGCCGATCACGATCAGGTCGTAGAACTCCTTGGAGGGCGTGGTGGCCAGGCCCACCCTGGCCGCCAGCTCGGCATCGGCGGGCTCCACCAGCACGTCGCCGCCGGCGGTGATCACCACCGGCAGCGCGAGCCCGTCGGCGCCCGCGGCGGCGAGCAGCCGCTGACCTTCCGGCTCCTCAGTGGAATACCACCGGTACGGCACCTGGTTGCGGGCCAGGAACTCGCGTACCCCGGATGAGCGGGCCGACCAGCGGTGGCCGATCACCTTGGTCTCCGGCACCGGCCGGTAGTCCGATGCCAGCCACGCCTCCAGCATCGCGTCCACCACCGGGTAGAGCTTCTCCTCCGGCGGGTCCCAGGGCTTGAGCAGGTAGTGGTCGAGATCGATGACGTTGATCGCGTCGATCGCCGCGCCGGTATCCGCGTAGGCGGTGAGCAGCACCCGCCGCGCCCCGGGGAACACGTCCATCGCGCGTTCAAGGAATTCGATGCCGTTCATCTGCGGCATCCGGTAGTCGGCCAGGATCACCGCGACCAGGTCCCCGCGCAGCTTCAGCTGCGCGAGCGCGTCCAGCGCCGCGGCAGCGGACTCGGCCCGGACGATCCGGTGGGTCTCGCCGTAGCGGCGGCGCAGATCCCTGGCTACCGCGCGGGACACGCCGGGATCGTCGTCGACGGTCATGATCGCGGTCCGCGCCGGGGCCGGCCCGGGCCCGTCGCTGCCGGTGCCTGCGTTGTCGGGACCTGCGGGAGACGGCGGCATAGGACCATCGTAAGTAATCCGGGCGTGATGTCATGGCGGGGTGAACCGACCACTGCTGAACCGCCGCCTGGCCGGGCTGGGCACCACGATCTTCGCCGAGATGTCGGCGCTCGCGCTCACCACCGGATCGGTCAACCTCGGCCAGGGCTTCCCGGACACCGACGGGCCGCCGGAGATCGCCCGGGCCGCGGCTGACGCGATCATGGCCGGGCGCGGCAACCAGTACCCGCCCGGCCCCGGCGTGCCCGAGCTGCGCCGCGCCATCGCCGCGCACCAGCAGCGGTTCTACGGCCTGGCCGTGGATCCGGACACCGAGGTGCTGGTGACCGCGGGCGCGACCGAGGCCATCGCGGCGGCGCTGCTGGCGCTGGTCGAGCCGGGCGACGAGGTGATCGCCTTCGAGCCGTACTACGACTCCTATGCGGCCTGCATCGCGATGGCGGGCGGTGTCCGGGTCCCGGTCACGTTGCGGCCGCCGGGTTTCCGGCCGGATCTGGACGCGCTGGCCGCCGCGGTCACCGGCCGGACCCGGCTGATCCTGCTGAACTCGCCGCATAACCCGACCGGGTCCGTGTTCAGCCGCGGCGAGCTGACCGCGATCGCCAGGCTGGCCTGCGAGCGGGATCTGCTGGTGGTGACCGACGAAGTCTACGAGCACATCGTGTTCGACGGCGAGCACGTGCCGATCGCCAGCCTGCCCGGGATGCGCGAGCGGACGGCGACGATCAGCTCGGCGGGCAAGACCTTCTCGTTCACCGGCTGGAAGGTCGGCTGGGTGACCGGCCCGGCCCGGCTGATCGCCGCCGTCCGCACCGTCAAGCAGTTCCTGACGTACGTCAGCGGCGGGCCGTTCCAGTACGCCATCGCGGCCGGGCTGGCGCTACCCGACGCCTACTTCGCCGGGCTCGGCGCGGACCTGCGGATGAAGCGGGACCTGCTCTGCGCGGGCCTGGCCGGGGCCGGGTTCACCGTGTACCCGCCCGCCGCGACCTACTTCGTCACGACCGACATCGGCGGCCTCGGAGCGGCCGACGGGACCGAGTTCTGCCGGGACCTGCCGCACCGGGCCGGCGTGGTCGCGATCCCGAGCGCCGTGTTCTACGACGACCCGGTGGCCGGCCGGACCCAGGTGCGGTTCGCGTTCTGCAAGCAGCCGGAGGTGCTGCGGGAGGCGCTGGCCCGGCTGGCCAAGGCAGCGCCGGGCGGCTGACGGCAGGTAACAGGCAACCCCAAGACCTATTTGAAACGGATGGTTCGCTGGCCGGTCGGCACGGCAGGCCGCAGCGGGTCTCGGATCAGCTACTTTTCCGCTGACAATTGACCATTTGCCGGACAACCAGTCCCATATGTGCTGTCCTTTCTGCTGGGGTCATCGCGCCCCCATGCGATGGTCCGGGGGGGACGTGTTGCAAGGCAGCGCAGCAGGAGCAGCGATCCCGCCGTCAGCGCCCGTGGCTGACGGCGCTAACGGCCGTACGGCCAGCGGCCGGCCCACGCGGTCAAGGCCGATCCGGCCTGGGAGCGGATCCTGGCCGTCGTGCTCATCCTCGCCGTCGTCGTCGCGGTGGGCGTCTCGCTGGCCACCGGCCAGTCGGGTAAGGCCGGCCGGGGTGCCAGCGGCCAGGCCGTCTCCAGCCGGGCGGTCTCCCCCGGCGGCGTCGGCCCGGCGGCGGTCGCCCGCGCCGCGGCGGCAGCCTGGATCGAACAGCAGGTCAGCAGGTCCGCGGTCGTGTCCTGCGATCCGGCCATGTGCCTCGCGCTGCGGGACGGCGGCTTCCCGGCGTCGGGCCTGATGCCGCTGGGCTCGGCCGCGGCCGACCCGCTCGGGTCGAGCGTCATCGCCGAGACGGCGGCGCTGCGGAGCCAGTTCGGGCCGCGGCTGGCCAGCGTCTACGCGCCGGTCGTCATCGCCAGCTTCGGCTCCGGCGCGGCCCGGGTGGACATCCGGGCGTACGCGGCGGGCAGCGCGGCGGATTACCGCGCGGCGCTGGCCGCCGACGCCGCCGCCCGGCGGGCGGCCGGGCAGCGGCTGCTCGGCAACCCGCACTTCGCCGCCGCGGCGGCGGCCCGCCGCGAACTGGCCGCCGGGCGGGTCGACTCCCGGCTGCTGATCACGCTAGCCGCGCTGGCCGCCCGGCACGGCGTGCTGGTCGAGTCCTTCGGCAGCGCGGATCCGCACGGCGACCCGCTGATGCCGGTGCGGTCCGCCGATCTGGCCGTGCCGCCGGCCGGCCCGGCCCGCGGTGCCTACCTGCAGTCGGTGCTGGCGGTCCTGCGGGCGCAGCGCTCGCCGGCGACGGCCGCCAGGACCCGGCTGGCCGGCGCGGGCGCCGCCGCCGTGCTGCAGATCGGCTTCGCCGCGCCCACCCCAATCGGACTATTAGATCGGAAGCACAGATGAGATATCCAGGCAGCGCCGGGAAGCTGGCCAGGCTGGCCGCCGTGCTCGCCCTCATGCTGGGCGTGCTCGGGCTGGCCATCCCGGCCGCCGCCGCGGCGAAGACCACCGGCTGGCTGCGGCTGGCGCACCTGTCCCCCAACACCCCGGCGGTGGACGTCTACCTGTACTCGTTCGGTGATCCGTCGGCCCGGGTCGTGCTCAAGAACGTCACCTACGGCACGGTGTCCGGGTACCAGCGGGTACCGGCCGGCGAGTACACCGTGGCGATGCGCACGCCGGGCGCCTCCGCGACCTCCAAGCCGGTGCTGTCCACCACCGTCAACGTGGCCAGCGGTGGCGCCTACACGGTGGCCGGCATGGGCCCGGCGTCCGGCCTGCGGCTGCAAGTATTCAAGGACCAGCTGAAGACGCCGCACGGCAAGGCGCTGGTCCGGACCATCCAGGCGTCGATGCACCAGGATGCGGTCACCGTCAGCGCTGGCCAGACGGTACTCGGGCGCAATCTCAAGTTCACCACGGTGACGAACTACAAGGCGCTCAGGCCGGGTGACCGCGTCGTGCGCGCGGTCGGCGAGTCCGAGCACGGGTCTGACGACTTCATGCTGGATGCCAATTCCATCTATACCGTCGTGGTGATGGATGACGCGGGCGAGCTCAAAGTCGTCTGCCTGATGGACTCGGCCGGCAGCAAGGTCATGCCGGCCGGCAGTGCCGAGATGGGCTTCGGCGGCACGGCGCCGCGGCCGGGCACTCCGCTGCCGTGGCTGGCCGCCGCCGCGGCCGGGCTGCTGGCCGCCGCGGGCGGGGCAGTGCGGCTGCTCCGCCGGCGGCGCCCGGCACTGCATGCCCGCTGACCGGGCGGCAGGTCCTGGCCGGCATACCTCCCCTATCCGGGTGGTGCGCCGGCCGCTGGCCGCGGTGCTGCTGGCCTGCGGCCTGCTCGGGGCCGGGACCGGCCTCGCCGGGCTGGCCGTGGCCAGCCAGAACGATAACCGGCCGGCCCCGGCGGCCGTGCCGAAGCTCGTCCCGGTGCCGGCTGGCCGCCAGGCGCCCGCGCCCGGGCCGACGCCGCGGCAGGTGGCCCGGCCGGCCCGGCTGATCATCCCGTCCATCGGGGTACGCACCCGGCTGATCCGGCTCGGGCTGACGCCGTCCGGCACGCTGCAGGTGCCGGCCACCGCGGCGGTGGCCGGCTGGTATACCGGCAGCGCCCGGCCGGGCGCGATCGGCGCCGCGGTGATCGGCGGGCACATCGACTCCCGGCAGGGCCCGGGCGTCTTCTACCGGCTCCGGTTCCTGCATCGCGGCAGCCGGGTGTTCGTGCGGCGGGCCGACGGCACGCTGGCCGTGTTCCGGGTCACCGCGGTGCGCAGCTACCCGAAGACGCGGTTCCCGACGCAGTCCGTCTACGGGCCGGTCCCGGACTCGCAGCTCCGCCTGATCACCTGCGGCGGCACGTTCGACTTCAGCACCCGGCACTACCTGAGCAACGTGATCGCGTTCGCGCGGCTGGCCCGGTAAGGCGGGTCAGCACCGCGAGTTTCTCAGCACCGGCCCGACGAACGCGCCGATGGTGCCCGGCCGCACCGTGCCGTACTGGGCGTCGCCGCCGAACGTCCGGCCGTTGTGCATGTTGCCGAACTCCCAGACGCAGCGGCCGCCGGACCGGGCCTTGGTGAAGAACGGGTAGAAGTGCCCGGGGCCCCTGGGCGGCAGCACGCAGCCGGCGCCGGTCAGCAGGTTGCAGCCGGTGTTGAACTCGGTCGCGCTGGCGTCGGTCATGAACTGCACCCGCGGGTACCCGCGGCCCCCGGTGGTGACCGGCTGCTGCTGCCGGAACGGGGACGGGAACCGGCCCGCGGTCACCGAGTCCGGCCAGTCCCGGTAATAGGGCGAGCCGTCGTAGTCCAGGTCGCCGATCGCGTCGAAGAATACGTCGCAGCCGGTGACCAGGTTCGGCGCCGTGGTGCCGCCGTGGGTGTCCCCGGCCCGGTAGCACGGCGAGTCGTCCGGCTCGAACTTGGCCCCGGTGTCCTTGGCCGTCTCGTACGGGCCGTGGCAGTGCTTGAAGTAGGTGTCCTTGACGCCGCCGCCGATACCGATCTTGGCCTTGCCGGTGACCGAGGTGCACGCCTCGAAGTGGCCGATCTCGTACTCGTCGTTGAACATGTACGGCCCGATCCCCCACGGGATGATGTTCTGGGCCCGTGCGGTGGAGTACTCCGGCTGGAAGTTGAACCTGGTGCCGGTGCAGTCGAACGGGTTGGTGTTCATGAAGCCGTTCCGGGCCGAGGCGATCATGAAACCGCTCTGCCCGGTGGTGTGGTCGGTTTCCCTGGCTTCCAGCGCGTGCCCGCCCGGGATCTTCGCGTCGAACATGTGCACCGTGATCTTGTCGCCCGGGTTCATCAGCAGCGTGCGGGAGTTCGGCGTGAAGGTGGCCGGGTTGCTGCGCTGCGGGCTGGGCGGCCCGGTGGGCACGCCGTTGGTCTGGATGAAGCCGAAGTTCACCGGCTCGGGGCACTGCGCGTTGCAGGGCCCGGATCCGTTGCCGGAGCATTCCAGGCTGTCGATGTTGAGCGCCGAGCACCAGTGCGTGTTGTCGCAGCTGATGCTGTCCTGGAACGGGGCGAAGCCGGGCGGGTAGAACTGCAATTCGACGAAGCCGGCCCCGCCGCCCAGGTAGCTGCCGCGCGGCGCGTTCGCGTCCGAGCGCGGGGTGCACGGCAGCAGCGGGGCGGAGTTCGGGTCGCAGACCGTAGTGGAGATCCAGGGCGCCACCGACAGCTCGAACCAGTGCGTGACATCCCGGCCGGGGTGCGCCACCGTCGGCCTGGCCGCCGGGTCGCGGGGCAGCCGCTCGGTGATCGACATGTTGCTGCCGGAGCCCGGCTGGGAGGACAGGAACCGGACGGACGGCTCGTCGTGCCCGATGTAGTGACCGTTCTCGACGAACCGGCCGCCATCGGAGCCGCGCGGGTCGGCGCACATCATGCCCGGCCTGGCCGGCCGCTGGACCGGGCTGAGCCCGTTGCAGTCGAGCTCGCCGACCGACCTGGGCCGCACCGCGCCTGGCCGGGCGGCCGGCCGCGCCGCGGCGACGGTCCTGGCGGTAACGGCCGCGCCCGAGGCGCTGCCCGCCGTGCCCGCGGCCGCCCCGACCACCATGCCCTGCGCCGGGAGCGACAAAGCCGCGGTGGCGATGAGCCCGGATAGCACGGACAACCGGCGGGCCGGCCAGAATCTCCGCATTGCGGCCTCCTCATCGACGCCATGCATGCTGGGCCCGGCACGCGACCGGCCCGGAACGCGATCAGTTTCCCCTGGATATACTCCGCGATCAAGGCCCGGCTGTCACTAGGCCATTCCGGGCAGCCGTTATTTCTTCCACTGCGCCGATCCGGCGTCCCAGTCCGTGTAGGTATACGGGTTATCGCGCACATCGGTCGGCGGGATCTCCGGGTGCATGCCCTCGGCCCAGGCGTCCCGGCCCAGTTCGCTCATCAGGTGATCGACGGTCTGCCCGACGACGTCCCTCGCCTTCGCCAGGTCGACGCCGACCAGCCGGTGGGCATATTTCACTACCCGGCCGTTGACCACGACCGTGTGCACATCGCCCCGCTGGGCCTGGAAGGCGACATGGCCGTAGGGATTGAGCAGCGGGAACATCACCGGCGAGGCATCATTCTTGATGAGCACGATGTCCGCCTTCCGGCCGGCCTCCAGGCTGCCGGTGACGCCGCCCAGGCCGAGCGCCCTGGCCCCGCCGCGGGTAGCCCAGCCGACCACGTGCTCGGCCCGCAGATGGCAGTTGGTAACCGTGTCCTGATTGCCGTGCGCCTGCAGGTGCTCGCGGGACCGGTCGGCGCCGAGGGTCGCCCGCATCGCCGAGAACAGGTCACCGCTCCACCAGACGCTGGTGTCCATCGACAGCGACACGGGGATGTCGTGTTCGCGCAGCCGCCAGGTGGGCGGGTAACCCTGGCCGGCGCTCTGCTCGCTCTCGGTGGAGACCGACACGGACCCGCCGGTCGCGGCGATCCGGTTGTAGGAGTCGGGGTTCAGCGTCGCCGCGTGCACGTAGATCGTGCCGGGCACCATGAACCCGTTCTCGTGCATGAGCCGGATGCCATCGTCGTTGGTGGCGCCCCAGACGCCCGCGTGCGTGGTCACCGGCACGCCCAGGTCGCGGGCGACCTCGAACGCGGCTCGCTCCGGGAACTCGGGATCCCCGGTCACGTCAAAGGCGAGCTGGAAGCCCAGCATGTCGCCGCGCCCGTCGATGCGCCGGGTGAAGAAGTCCCGGAATTCCGGCGCGGCCGACCACTCCCACGGGCCCTGCTGGATGTTGCCGTAGGCCAGCACGAACCGGCCCGGCACCTCTTCCAGGGCGTCGACGGCGGCGTCCGCGTGCGCCGTGGTCTGCAGGCCGTGCGACCAGTCCACCGTGGTCGTCACGCCGGCGTCGAGCGCCTCGATGGCTGACAGCAGGTTCCCCGCGTACACGTCCTGCGGCCGGAATGCCTTGCCCCAGTTCAGGTAGTACCAGACGAAATACTGGGTCAGCGTCCAGTCGGCGCCGTAGCCGCGCATCGCGGTCTGCCACATGTGCCGGTGAGTGTCGATCATGCCGGGCATCAGGATGCCGCCGGATGCGTCGATCTCGGCCGTGCCCGCCGGCACCGGCAGATCCGGGCCCACCCCGGCGATCCGCTCGCCGGTGATCAGGACGTCCGCGGCGGGCAGGATCCGGCGGGCGTCGTCCATCGTCAGCACGGTGCCGCCGCGGAACACGACGGGACGGCCAGCAGTCAGGTCAGCCACGGGCGGGTTGGTCATCGGCTGTTCGGCGGTGGTCATCGGGCTTCTCCGTTCGGCGCAGGCAGGTCCTGATTATGCCGCACCGGCCCGGCCGGTACCGCTGATGTATCAGCGCGCCGGGTGGCGCCTCTCACTCCCAGTGCCGGCCGATGATGGCCTGGCGAATCTCGACAGCTGGGGGCTGTTATGACAGTTGATTCCGGGCGCTCAGCGATCGCGGCCGCCGCGACGATCAGCAGGCAGCGCATCCCGGTGTCGGTCGACCCGTTCGGCCAGGCCGGCGTCCAGGACGCGCCGCAGCTGACGCCGTTCCGCACTACCGCGGTCGCCAGGGTCTTCCTCGGCCTGCAACAGGTCAAGGACAACATCGGGCTGATCAGCGGGGCGCTGGCCGGGGTTCCGGTGCCGGCCGTGGTGGTCGGCTCGCTGGCGCAGCCGGACGGCACGGCCGGCGCCGGGCTGCAGATCCAGTTCGACCCGGCGACGGCCGGCGTCACCGGCCCGCCGCAGACCGCGCTGACCAAGGACACCGGGGCGTTCGTGCTCAGCATGCCGGCCGGCGCGACGATGCCGGCCGCGGGCCTGACGTTCACCGTGCACGGCGCCGACGGCAACGTGACGGTGACGGTCCCGCAGGCCCAGGTCGCCGCGAACGGCCTGCTCGGCACGATCGGGCTGGCCGCCCCGCTGGCCCCGCTGCCGGTCAGCATCCTGGCCGCGCTGGCGGAGCTAGGGCCGGCCCCCGCCGCGGCCGGCCAGCCGCAGCCGCAGCCGCCCGCCAGCCTGCCGAAGGTGAGAATCGGCGAGGACGGCGCATGCTCGCAGTCGTTCAGCGCGGGCTCGGTACTCGACTCGTTCCCGTTCGGGGTGTTCTTCCGGCTGGTCGAGCCGCAGATGTCAATCGTGAACCAGGTCATCACGGTGCCGGCCGGGGAACGGAACGGGTTCATCCCGCTGCCGGAGTACGTCACCACGTTCGCCGCGCTGACGCCGGCCGGCGCCGCGGACTCGAACGGCGGTGCGAGCCCGGGGGCCGGCCAGCAGCCGGGCACCGCGGACGGGCGCGCGGCCGCCGCCGCGGACGGGACCGTCAGCACCTACGCCGACCGGGTGCCGGTGGAGCAGCCGCTGTCCGCGGACGGCTTCCTCGACCAGATCGCCGGCATCGGCACGGACGGCAGCTTCACCGCGGACGAGAACGTGCCGATGGCGGCGACGCTCGGCCTCGGGTACGTGCTGTGGATGTCGCAGCAATGGCGGTTCACCGGGCTGGGCCTCGGTGACCTGGTCTACTCGCTGCCGCTGGCGCCGGGCGAGCAGACCGAGGTGGCGGTGTTCGAGCGGACCGATACCGCGCAGGTGTTCGAGAGCGAGAGCTTCAGCGAGCAGCAGGCCGCCGAGCAGAGCGCGCTGAGCGACACCTCGACCGCGGCTACGTTCAACTCCGCCTTCAGCGAGTCGGCCAGCGGCGGCAGCGCCTTCCAGACCCAGTCGGACAGCTCGAGCTGGGGCGGGTCGATCATCATCGCCAGCGGCGGCGGCGGTTCCTCGTCGTCCACCGGGAACAGCAGCGAATGGCTGCAGGGCCAGCGCGATTCGGCGCAGCAGGCGGCGCAGCGGACGCACTCCTCGGCGGAGAACCAGGCCGCCGCCCGGCGCAGCGCCAGCCGTACCGGGATGCGGCTGGCGACGGCGGCCGAGTCCGACTCCGTCACCACCAAGACGGTCACGAACCACAACCACACCCGCGCGCTCACCATGCAGTACTGGCAGGTGCTGCGCGCGTTCGACGTCACCACGGCGATCGACGGGCTGACGCTCACCTGCCTGATCCCGATGCAGATCGTCCGGTTCATGCCGCCTGGCCAGCCGCAGGCGCTGACCGACCCCGGCCAGGTAAGCTCGCGGCCGCAGGTGCTGCAGCGCTACGCGAACATCATCAAGCACCTCGACGTGCTGCAGCTGGCGGTCCCGCGCCAGTTCTCCCGTGGCCTGGCCGTGCTCGAGCAGTTCGCCAGCGACCCGACGGCCGAGGTGGACAGCTCCGGCGGGGTCGCCGAGGACGTCATCCAGATCCGGCTCACCGGCTCGTTCCTGTCCTGCGAGGCGGTCAGCGTCGTCGCGGTCACCAGGCGCAATACCCGGGTCGGGCCGGTGCAGCTCACCGCCGCGGTCAGCGGCCAGCCCGCGGACATCCCGCCGGACACCTTCACCAGCTCCGAGGAGCTGCTCGGCTGGCTGCTCGGGCAGCGGCAGGGCTCCTCGGCAACCCTGCAGGGCAGCCTCGCGCTGCCGGCCACCATGAACCGCACCGACATCGTGGGCTTCGAGATCACCCGGAACTGGAACACCGTCAGCTACACGCTGGCCTCGCCGATGGTCGGCCTGCTCAGCTCGATCGAGGACATCTTCGGGGCGGCCGGCAGCGCGGCGCTGCAGAACGGGATCAGCGCCACGGCCGAGCGGACCACGATCACGCTCACCGCCAGCGCGCTGGAGCCGGCTGTCGGCGGCCCGAGCGTCGGGTTCTTCTCGGCATCCATCGAGGAGCTCGGCGCGGACGGCACCGGGCTGCCGCCGCAGCCGAACGAGACCTACGCCAGCGACCAGCTGTCCGGCACGGTGCTGCCGCTGCAGCCGTACCCGGTTCCGGCGCTGCAGATCGCGCCGGTGCTCCGGTACAACGAGATCCTGGACATCGAGAAGGCGGCCCAGCACGTCGTGCGCAACACCACCTTGTACTCGAAGGCGGTGTGGGTGTCGCTGTCACCGGACGAGCGCGCGATCCTGCTGGACGGCTACACGATCGGCGTGCCGCCGGACGGCGTCAGCGACCCGAGCCAGCTGGTGCCGCTGCTGAACTGCGTGCAGAACAAGCTGCTCGGCTTCTTCGGCAACTCGATGATCATGCCGTTCATCATCCCGCAGGGCGTCGCCGACTCGATGGGCCTCGACCCGGCCGCCATCCAGCAGGGCCTGCTGGCCTACCAGCAGGCCACGTTCACGCCGCCGCAGTCCACGATCGCGCTGCCGACCCAGGGCGTGCTGGGCGAGGGCGTGCTCGGCCACTGCCCGTCCGCGGAGAAGGTCGACCTGACCCGCTTCTGGAACTGGCAGGACTCGCCCGCCGACACCGCGCCGGCGATCTCGCCGGTCACCGTGCCGACCACCGGCCCGTCCATCGCGGCCGGCCTGACCGCGCCCAACTCGCTGACCACCCTGCCATCGCTGATCAACAACGTGCTGCAGGCGCCGGCCCCGAACACCGGCCTGCTGCAGGCGCTGGGCGCCGACGCCGCCGGGCAGCAGGACTTCAGCGGCTCGCTGACCGGCGCGGCCCAGCTGGCCCAGCTGCAGGGCAGCGGGCAGAGCCTGGCCAACGCGGCCCGGGCCAGCGCGCTGCAGACCACCCAGCAGCTCACCGGCCAGGCGATGGCCACCGTGGGCAACATCGTCGGCGGGATGTACGGCAGCCCGAACGCGGGCTCGGCCGCGGCGTCCGCGATCAAGGGCGGTTCCGGCTCGGCGACCACGAAGAAGAAGTCGTCGAAGACCACCAAGAAGAAGAGCAGCGGCAGCTCGGCGGGCGGCTCGAACGGATCCGCCGCGGACGGCGGGACGGGCGACGGCAGCGGTGCCGGCGGCGACGCTGGCGACGGCGGCTGACCGGCAACGGCAGCGCGAGAGCTAAGGAGACTCCTGACATGGCACGCCCGGTAATCACCAGCATCAGCCCGGCCAGCGGGCCGGTATCCGGCGGCACCGCCGTCACCATCCACGGCACCGGCTTCGCCGGCGCTACCGCGGTCGCGTTCGGCAGCGCCCCGGCGACCGCGATCTCGGTGCAGAGCGCCACCGTCATCGTCGCGATCAGCCCGGCCGGCAGCGGGACGGTGACCATCAGCGTCACGACGCCGGGCGGCACCTCGGCGCTCAGCGCCGGCGCGCAGTTCGCGTTCACCGCGGCCGGCGCCGCCGCGCCCGGGACGCCGTTCGTCGACCCCGGGCTGAGCGAGCAGCTGGTCAGCAACCTGCTCAGCGTGCTCACCAGCGCGACGTCGCCGGACGCCATCGAGGCGCAGGACATCATCATGCGGCGGATCGCGCTGGAAGGCGACGTGGTCGGCTCCCGCATCCCGCCGCTGGGCAACATCACCCAGTTCGGCGGGATGATCAACCTGCTGACGTCGCTGGGCGAGAAGGCCATGCGGGAGCAGGCGCTGGCCGGGATTCTCGGCGTCGCCGGGCCGAACCCGCCGCTCGGCTGGATCAGCAACAGCCAGCCGCTGGCGATGACCGGCGTGACCAACGACCGGCCAGCCGGCCCGGCACAGCCGACCATCCCGCTGTCCGTCCTGGTGCGCAGCGACTACGTGACCGCCGTCAAGGCGGCGATCGCCGCCGTGCACTCCTTCGGCGCCACCGTGCCGTTCGCCAGCGCGCCGGTGCTGCAGCTGCCGCCGGGCATGCCGGGTGCCGCGCCGCCGGCTGACATCCTGGGCTGCCTCGGCCGGGAACTCAGCCTGGCGCCGGCCGCCGCGCTGGCCAGCCCGAAGACGGACCCGCTGGCGATCATCCGGCCGGCCGGATCCGCGGATCCGTGGCAGATCGCGGCGAACGTGCTCACCGCGACGTCCGTTGCCGTGCCGCCCGCCGACTACGACGCGATCACGTGCACGCCGGCGTCGAGCGGCACGGTCAAGCTGACCCAGGCGGCGCTCGTCCCGCTCGGCCCGATCCTGGCCGGGGCCGGGTTCTACCCGGCCACGCCGCTGCCGCTGCCGGCGAACAGCGCCCAGACCGCGTGGGCGACGTTCACCAACATCACCGGGCTGACCGCCGGGGTGACCCGGCTGGGCGACGAGCTGAGCCTGCTGTACAGCGCGGAGACGATCGCCAGCAGCGTGCTCGCGCCGGTAGTCGACTGGGTGTGGGACGGCACGGCGTTCACCGGGTCGTGATCCCGGCCGGCCGCCGGCACTCCCGGTTTAGGGGACATGAGCTGCGGACATACCAGAATCGGGGGGCTGTGATGGTGAAGTCCGGGCTGCAACCACGGCAACGGCAGCCCGGCGAGCCACCGCGCGAGCTCACCCTCACTTGCATGCGCAACCTGCTGTCCTGCGCCGAGGAGCGGGTGTACTTCAAGAATCTGCTGAGCCAGTTCCTCTTCGTCAGCGCAGGCTGGATCGCCGCGTACGCGCCGGGCCGCGCCGCGGCGGATCTGATCGGCAAGACGGATTTCGACGTGTTCAGCAGCCAGCACGCCTCCGCCGCGTTCGCGGACGAAAGGCAGATCATCCGCACCGGCGAGCCGATCGTGGCCAAGGTGGAGCAGGAGACCTACAGCGGACGGCCCGACGCCTGGGTGTCGACCACGAAGATGCCGCTGCGGGACGAGCGCGGCGAGATCATCGGCACCTTCGGCATCTCCCGTGACATCACCGCGCAGATCCGGGCCGAGCGCGCGCTGGCCCGGCAGGCGCTGCAACTGACCGCCCAGAATGACCGGCTGCGCGAGCTGGACCGGCTGAAGGACGAGTTCATCGGCCTGGTCTCGCACGAGCTGCGGACGCCGCTGACCTCGATCATCGGCTACGTCGAGCTGCTCAGGGACGAGCGCGGCGGCGGCCTGGACGCCGGCCCGCTGGCCGAGGTGCTGGAACGGAACTCGCAGCGGCTGCTGCGGCTGGTCGAGGATCTGCTGTTCCTGTCCCGGATCCAGGCGGGCAAGCTCGCGGTGCAGCTGCGCAGCGCGGACATCGCCGCGCTCGCCGCCAGCGCGGTGCGGGAGGCGCGGCCCGAGGCCCGGCGCAGGCACATCGACCTGGTGCTGTCCGCGGCCGCGGTCCCCCGCTTCGCCGCCGACCCGGAACGCATCGCCCAGCTACTCGGCAACCTCATCTCGAACGCGGTCAAGTTCACCCCGGACGGCGGGCGGGTGGCGGTCAGGCTCGCGATCCGGGCAGGCCAGGCCGTGCTCGCGGTCTCCGACACCGGCATCGGCATCCCCGCCGCCGACCAGCATCGG
This sequence comes from uncultured Actinomycetes bacterium, assembly GCA_963786975.1. Classification (GTDB taxonomy): domain Bacteria; phylum Actinomycetota; class Actinomycetes; order Streptosporangiales; family Streptosporangiaceae; genus Palsa-506. Next base: position 405,989 of record CAWBBE010000006.1, read on the forward strand.
ATCTTCGAGCGCTTCTTCCGCACCGCGGCCGCCAGCCGGCAGGCGATCCCGGGCACCGGCCTGGGGCTGACCATCAGCCAGGCCATCGTGGAAGCGCACGACGGCACGATCACGGTGCACAGCGAGGAGGGCCGCGGCGCCGAGTTCACGGTCTGCCTGCCGCTCCGGCCGGTGCCCGCCGCCGGGTAGCGGCGGTCAGCTGACCATGTTCGCGGCGGGCGCGGTGGCGCCCAGCGCGGCCGGGCGGCGCGGGATGAGCATCCAGCCGCAGATCACCATGAGCGCGACGACGAAGGTGCAGTAGATCCAGAACGCCGGCGTGAGGCCGGAGCTGATCGTGAGGCCCGCCTGCGCGGCCTGGGCCGGCGAGATCCCGAACTGCGCCGGGGAGACCGCCTCGCCGAGCTGGACCAGCGCCGAGACCGCCTGCGCCGCCATCGGGATGATGGCGCCGGCCAGCAACGCCGCGCCCTGCCAGGCCGGCCGCCACAGCGCGGCCGCGACGGCGACCGCGACGAGCGTGACCATCACCGCGACATCGCCGGCGATCACCGGCGCCGGGTTCGCGAACGCGTTGCCGGCGGTCACCGACTGCACCAGCCCGGCCGGCGTCCGCAGCGTGAAGCTGTCCCACGACGGCGCGAACGCGGCCGCCGCGCCGAGCGCGGCGAGCGCCAGCGCCAGCACCGAGCCGATCTCGTCGCCGTCCGGCTTCACCGGCGCGCCGTCCGGCTTTCCCCGCTGGCCGGCCAGCCGGTCCCCGAAGGCGGACGGCCAGCAGGCCAGCGCCGAGCCGGCCGCGCAGGCCAGCCAGCCGGCCAGGCCGAGCACCAGGCCGGCGCCCGCCAGGTGCGCGCCGCCGGCCAGCACGGTGCCGGCGTCCGCGAAGAACAGGCCGAAGGTGACGATGCTCGTCCCCGTCCCGAGCAGCGCCCCGGCCCGCCGCCGGCTGCCGCCGAGCAAGATGAGCACGGCACTCACGGTCCAGGCGGCGAGGTAGATCAGGTGCGGCACCAGGTTGGCCGGCGCCCCGGCGAGGCTCGCCCCGGCCAGGTACCCGGGGAACAGCCCGGCGATCCCGCAGCCGACGCCAGCCGCCAGCAGCGCCGCCGGGAGCACGGCCCGCGGGCCGCCGTCGCGGCCGCCCGCCGGCGCCGCGGCCTGGCCTGGCCTGGCGGCGGGCTGGCCGGGCGGCACGGCGGGCTGGCCGGCCGGGACGATCGTGCCCGGCGGCTCGATCCCGGCGAACCGCGACCACGCGCCGTACCAGCCCTCCGGCGTCGCCGGCCAGCGTTCCAGCGGCGGCGACCAGGGCGGCGCGCCCGCCGTCCAGATCCCGTAGAACCCGTTGCCTCGCCCGATCTCGTAACGCGCTCCCCGGTACGAGATAGTCACATCCGAACGCACCGTCCCGGCCCTCCCGGCTCAGCTCACCCGGCAGCTCACCGCCATCATCCGGTGGTCAGCGTACGAGGCCGACCTGCAGGCCGGCTGAGCAAACCCTGAAGCATTCCTTAACCAGCCGGGCGGCCGGAAGCCAGGCCGGATCCGGGCTAGCGGGCGAGCGCGCCCATCGGGTCCCAGGCCGGCAGCACGATCGGCTCGGTGCCGAGCGCCTGCTGCAGCTCCGCGGGCAGCGCCCCGCGGCGGGCCGCGATCTCGAAGACGTACTCGTCGAACCACGAGTCGTTCATGGTGTAGAAGCCGTCCTTTCCCCGGTCCGCGCCCCAGCTGTTCTCCACCCGCCACCGGCGGGTGGCGCCGTCGAGCACGTCCACCCCGGTGAACAGCATGGCGTGCGTCATCTGGGTCTCATGGAACGCGAGCCGGTCGGCCTTGCCGAGGGTGAAGGCCGTGTCGTAGACCGAGGCCAGGTCGTACAGCCCGGCGTCCCACACGGCGTACTCGCTGCTCATCATCTTGCCGACATCACAGCCGAACCACACTGGCTCGCCGCCTTGCAGGGTCCGCGAGGTGATGTCCTTGATCAGCGCCATGTCCACGTTGAGGTAACGGACCGGCGGCGCGCCGAGCACGTTGCCGAGGTACTCGACCGTGAAGGTCCGGCCGGCCGGGCTGGACGCGCGCGGGTCGTGCACCAGGCACACGTAATCGTCGATGGGCAGTTCCACGTACTTCGCCGCGAATTCCCGCGGGGTGAGCAGCCCGTCCCGGTGGAATCCGCGGTCCTTGTCGGTCCACTGCCAGTCGAAGCGGTCCGGCGGGGTGCCGAGGTGAATGCACAGCACCCGGTAGATGACCCGCAGCAGGTCCGCCTTCTCGGCGCGAGCGGCGGCGGCGCCCCGGGCGGCTGCCGCGCGCACCGACTTGGCCCCCTGCCGCAGCAGGCTGCGCAGCACCGAGTTCATCCGGCCGGTGCTGGCGGAGCTATGCGTCTCCGGCATGACCGCCTTGGGGACGAGGCCGTGCTTGCTGACAATGGCCACGAACATGTTCCACTGGCCGCCGTCGCTGGCCACCGAGTCAAGGAGATACCCGACGGTCCGGTCGCCGAGATCCCGGCCGGCCGTCTCGATGACGGCTTCGAGGAAGTAATTGGCCCGCTCGATCTTGTCCCAGAACATCGCGTAATTCTGGGAGAATTCGAAGTCCTTGAGTCCCATTTTCCGCATGGCGCCGACGCGCAGCAGATTGAGCCCGGCGAAGAGCCAGCACCGGCCGCTGCGCTCCTGATTGGTGACCTTCCAGTCGTCCAGCAGGACGGAAAGGGAATGGTCAGTGCTGTTAATGATGTCCCGGCTGATGGCCACGTCGTCGACCGAGACCCGGGTCACCGCGTTCTGCGCCAGCCGGTAGGCCGGACTGGCCGAAAAGTCCTTGCGTAGCAGTTCCAGGTCCTCGGCGCCCAGCGTCCGGTCCATGCTCGACATCACCCGCTTCCAGCCTATTTGCGACCCTGCGCTCCCAACCTACCAGCGGGCCGCGCCGGTGCCCGGCTGGCTCCGCGGCCGCTTCCGGAGCCCGGGCCAGGGCCAGGTAGCCCGCGACGGCGAGCAGCACGAGCGGGGGCATGCTGCCCGGATCGGTGCCGAACCCGCCGAGGAAGCCGAGATCCTGGATGAGCACCCAGTCCGCCACGCACGCCGCCGTGACGACAGCCAGCGCCGGGCGGATCAGCCGCGGCCGCCCGGTCAGGAACAGCGGGCCGGCCACCGCGGGCACGGCCACGGCCACCAGGTTGACCGCGAACCCGTGCCCGGCGGCGACCGAGCCGAAGCCGCCTACCAGGGCCGACAGGAACCGGGGCTGCGGGATCGAGGCCATCGACTGGACCAGGCCAGCCAGCGTGCCCGGCTGGCCGTGCCGGGTGCCCAGCCAGAACCCGCGTCCCGGCCAGGCCTGCAGTACTGCCATCCCGGCCAGGAACAGCCCCGTCCCGGCGAGGGTCAGCCTGCCCAGCCGGGCGGTGCGCCACGCCCGCCACGGCAGCGCGATCAGCGCGCCCGCCACCGCGTAGCCGAGCGCCGCCCCCGGCGCGCCAGCCAGCCAGGTCAGGCCGGGGACGAAGATGCCGCCGAAGGACTCGCCGAATACCCAGACCGACAGCGCCCAGCCGAGGCTGGCCAGCCCGGCCAGCCGTGACCAGGCGCCGCGGGACGCGGCCAGCAGCCAGATCCCGAGGCCGGCCTCGATCCATACCGCGGCCGCTCCGGCCTGCACGGGGTGCTGCGACCAGGCGGTCACGGCCCAGTTCACGACGTGCCGCACCCAGGCCGGGGAACTGGCCGCGACCGGCTCGACGACCCGCGCCGGAAGGCCCGCCGCCATCCCGGGCTGGGCCTGCAGGGCGCCGTCGAGCAGCCACAGCAGGCCGAAGCCGACCCGGATCAGCCTGCGGCCGGCCGGCTCCGCCGGGACCGGCGCCCGCGAGCCGTCCCGGGCGGCGGCCGGCCGCCGCGCCCGCAGGCCGAGCCAGCCCAGCCCGGCGGCCGCGAGGACCAGCAGGGCGATGAGCGCCTGGTGCAGCAGCGCGGCCCGGAATGCCGCGGCCACGGCCGGGTCGTTGACGTTGACCGCGGAGTTCATGCCGGGCATGACGTCACCTGCCTCGCTGTGTCGTGCGCGGATGGGCCGGCCTGACCGGCCGGAGGGCGGGCGCGCGAGGCGCCCGCCCTCCTCCTTACCGGGATCGGTTCAGCCGCCGTTGAACGGGGTGATCAGCGGGTTCGTGCTGGCGTACAGCCCGGCCGGGTTCGGGTACCAGATCCAGACGTGCATCGTGATCAGGTCCGGGTGCCAGAAGGTGAACTTGGCTCCGGTCTGCGGGTTCGTCTTCCGGCAGGTGCTGGAGTTCCGGTCCGGGATGAAGGTGCCGTCCTTGTAGTGGCATGCCGCCGGGAAGAGGCCGAACGTGGCGTTCTGCAGCGGCGGCGTCTTCGGCATCTTGGTGAACACCCATTCCAGCGCGCCGAGCTGCCATTTGCTCCCGGTGTGCTCGTAGACCAGGATCTGCGGCTTGCGGACGTCGAAGCCCTTGATGCCCGGGTTCAGGAAATGGACCCCCATGTTCGGCATCATCGGGGTGATGACCTGGTAGCCGGCCGCCTTGGCGGTGGCCAGGTTCGTCGCGTACTTCGCCGTGGCCCGGCGCGCCCCGGCCAGCTGCCTGGCCAGCTTCGCGTCCGGGTCCCCGGCCTGCGCCATGCCCATCTGGGTGGCCGATGTCGCCTGGTACTCGCCGGGGGCGGCCGCACGGGCCACCGGCGGCAGCGATCCCGACTGGCCCCAGGCCGGGAGCATCCACATGCTCAGCCCCAGTACCACCGCCGCGATGCTGCCGAGCCTCATCACGCGCATCGCCCCGATCTTCCTGCTGCTCATTACGATCCCTCCTGGACCTGGTAGATGTGATCGGCGACCAGGCCATGGGCCTCCCGGTGCACGTCGCCCGCTGCCTTCGCGGACGGCGCCTCGACGAGGCAGAACACCCGCCCGCTGCCTTCGTCGACCCAGTACCTCAGGTACCTGACGTCGTGAGCGGCCTGCGTCTGCAAGTCGGCGAGGTGGGCCTTGGCGACGTCATCCATGGCCACGCCGCCGTCGATCTCGTGAACATCCATGAAAAGCGGCACTACGGCCTCCCTTTCCGGTCGCTAGCTGAACTGCCGGAACGACCGTAAGCCGGGCAGCGCGGCCCGCTCATCGGGAGGAATGCCCGGCTTGCCGGGCGGAGTTACCTAGTTTGGCCGGGCCGGATGCCTAGTTCGGCCGCCGCCTGGATCGCGCTGCCGGCGCGCATCCGGGCGGCCGGCCGGGCCCCGCGCGCCGGAGCCACCGGCCGGCTGACCAGCTTGCTCGGAACTTTCGGTTATTACCACGACACGGGGAGTTGCCTGTTATCTTCTGAAATCTGCAAGATGAATTCTGCAAGAGGATACGACTTCCTCCCGATCCGCGAGGGGCGGCCGCCATGCGCCTGAGACGCCGATCCGTGCTCCTGAGGGTTGCCCTGCTCGTCCTGGTCCCGCTGATCTTCCTGATCGGCTTATTCAGCTACACGGTCGCCTCGTCGGTGACCAGCGCGCTCACGCTGATCCGGGCCAAGGTGATGATGGACGACCTGCGGCAGCCGGTGGCCGGCCTGCAGCAGGCGCTGACCCGCGAGCGCGCCCGGACGATGGTCTACTTCGCCCAGCCGGAGCCTGCCGAGGCGGCCGCGCTGAAACGGCAGCAGGCGGTCACCGGCCGCGCGGTGGCAGCCGTGATGGCGGCGGCGGGCTCCGCGGCGGTCCGGCACAGCGCGTCCGCGGGCGGCCAGAAGGCCATCGCCGCACTCCGCACCGGCTTAGCTGGCCTGCCCGGGCTGCGGGCCAGGATCGCCGGCCTCTCGGTCGGCGGCCAGCAGGCATTCGCCGCCTACAACGACATGATCGGTGCCAGTTACCAGGTGCTGGAGCAGGCGATCCTGCAGGAGGGCAATTCCAGCCAGGTGCTGCCCGGGATCGCGGTCATCGAGCTGGCCATCTCCAACGAGTACCTGCAGCAGGAGAGCGCGCTGCTGGACGGCAACTTCGCGGCCCGCGCCTTCCCGGCCAGCGATCATCAGGCCTTCGTGCGCCTGGTGGGGGCGCACCGGCTGCTGTACGCGCAGAGTTACTCCTACCTCGATCCGGCGGATCGCAGCGACCTGAACCACGACGTCAGCCCGCGGACCGCGAGCGCGCTGGCCGCGATGGAGAACCGGCTGGTCGCGCGCGGCTCCCCGGGCAGGCCTCCCGCGGTGCGTCCGGGCCGCTGGAACAGGACCGTCGCCAGGCTCAGCGCGCAGACCCAGCAGGCGGCGGGGCAGGCGGAAACGCGGCTGGCCGCGGGAGCCCGCGCGCAGGCCAATGCCAAGCTGCACCAGCTCTACCTGACCGGCGGAGCGGGCCTGGCCGCGGTCATCGCGTCCCTGGTGCTGTCCCTGTGGATCGCGGTCAACCTGGCCCGGCAGCTGCGCGGCCTGCGGGACTCGGCGCTGCAAATGGCAACTGCCCGCCTCCCCGACGTGGTGCGGCGGCTCCGGGCCGGCGAGGACGTGGATGTCGCCGCGCAGGTTCCGCAGCTGGACCCGAGCGCGAACGAGATCGGCCAGGTCAAGGCGGCATTCAATACCGCGCAGCGGACGGCCGTGCAGGCGGCCGTGGACGAGGCGAGGGTGCGCCGCGGCATCAACGTCGTGTTCCGGAACCTGGCCAGGCGCAGCCAGTCGCTGCTGGAGCGTCAGATGGCGCTGCTCGACGCGCTGGAGCGGCGGGCGGAGCCGGACGACCTGGAAGGCCTGTTCCGGATCGATCACCTCACCACGCGCATGCGCCGCCACGCGGAGAGCCTGATCGTGCTGGCGGGCGACTCGCCCAAGCGGGCGTTCCGGGATCCGGTGCCGTTCGTGGATGTACTCCGCGCCGCCGCCGCCGAGGTCGAGGATTACACCCGGATCAGGGTCAGCTGCCGGACGGCGGCCGCGCTGGCCGGCCCGGCGGTGGCCGACGTGATCCACATGCTGGCCGAGTTCGTGGAGAACGCCACGATCTCGTCCCCGTCCAGCACGGAGGTCCGGGTGACCGGGGATCTGGTGGCGAACGGCTTCGCGGTCGACATCGAGGACCGCGGGCAGGGCATGAGCGACGAGCAGATCGCCGCGGTCAACGCCACCTTGGCGGACCCGCCCATGTTCGACCTGTCGGGCTCGGATCAGCTCGGCCTGTTCGTCGCGGCGCAGCTAGCCCGGCGGCACGGCATCCGGGTGACGCTCCGGCACTCCGCCTACGGCGGCGTGACGGCCATCGTGCTGATCCCGCGGGATCTGGTGGTCCAGGCGGACCCGGCCGGCAACGGCGCCGTGGCCGGGCGGGCGCGGGCCGGCCGCCTGACGGCGGCAGCGGCGGTCCGCCCGGCCGTCACGGCGCAGCCCGGCACCGAGGCGCCGACCGCCCCGGACCCCTGGGAGTCCGCCGCGGTCGCCCCGCCGGACCCCGCGCCGCTCGCTGATCAGCCGGATCCGGCCGGCGCACGGCCGGCCCCGGCGGACGATGGCCTGCCCCAGCGGGTCCGCCAGACGAGCCTGGCACCGCAGCTCCGCGGGCCGGCCGCTGCGCCGCCGGCCGGCGAAGCCGCCGGCCGTTCGCCGGAGGCGGCGCGCGGCGTGCTGTCCGCGTTCCGGCATGGCTGGCAGCGCGGCCTTTCCGAGGCGGACGTGGCACCGGAAGACGGCACGGCCCGGTTCCGGGACGGGGAAAGCCGGTGAACATGACCTTCCCCGGCCAGCCGCCGCATCGGACCACCAGCACCGACAGCCAGTTCGACCAGCTCCTGGACGACCTGGTGGCGCGCGCCGCGCACGTCCAGAAGGCGGCCGTGCTGTCCCGGGACGGTTTTGCCCTCGGCGTCTCGGCCGCGCTCAGCCGGGAGGACGCGGAACACCTCTCGGCCCTGGCCGCGGGGCTGCAGAGCCTGGCCAACGGCGGCGCGCTGCACTTCGGCACGGGCAGAGTCCAGCAGACCGTCATCGAGATGGAGCGCGGTTTCCTGTTCGTGACGGCCGCCGGGGAAGGTAGCTGCATCGCCGTGCTCGCCGCCCCGGAAGCGGACGTCGGCCTGCTGGCCTACGAGATGGCCCTGATCGTCAAGCGGCTGGGACGGCTGGTGGCGGTCGGCAGCCTGCCGGAGCCCGGTGCCGGCGAAGCGATGTGAGCAGGCGGTGGCCCGAGCTGATGATCAGTGGCCTGGCCCGGGACCCGGCCCCGGACCCGTGGTGCGCCCCTACGCGCTGGTCCGCGGCCGGACGAAGCCGACCGGCGAGGTGCTGGACGTCATCTCGATGGTTTACTCGCTGCGCACGTCCGTGCCCGACCAGGCGGATTTCGAGCCGGAGCACCTGGCGGTACTCCGGCTGTGCGCATGCCCGGCGTTCGTGGCGGACCTGGCATCCATGCTCGACCTGCCGCTCGGCGTGATCCGCATCCTGCTCGCTGACCTCCGCGACGGCGGCCTGGTCAGGATCCACCGGCCTCCGCCGGAGCGGCTCACCGACGTCCGGCTTCTCAGGGAGGTGGCCGATGGGCTACGACGACTTTGACGCTCCCCGCCGGGCCGCCGTCGAGGCGCCCGCCCCGGTCGCCGTCAAGATCTTGGTCGCGGGCGGCTTCGGCGTCGGCAAGACGACGCTGGTGGGCGCGCTCACCGAGATCCGGCCGCTGCTGACCGAGGAGAGCCTCAGCGGTCCGGGATCGGGCATCGACATGACCACCGGGGTGGAGGGCAAGCGGACTACCACCGTCGCCATGGACTTCGGCCGGATCACCATTCATGCAGGCCTGGTGATCTACCTCTTCGGCATGCCCGGGCAGGAGCGCTTCTGGTTCATGTGGGACGACCTGTCGCTGGGCGCCCTCGGGGCCGTGGTGCTGGCTGACACCAGGCGGCTGGCCGACTGCTTTCCGCCGATCGACTACTTCGAGCAGCGCAGCACGCCGTTCATCGTCGCGCTCAACTGCTTCGACGGGGCACGCCGGCACGCGGAGGGCGAGGTCCGGCGGGCACTGGACATCGACGCGCAGGTGCCGATCGTCAGGTGCGATGCGCGCGAGCGGGTGTCCAGCCGGGACGCGCTGGCCGCCCTGGTCGACCACGCGATCACCCTGCTGGGGGCCGGCCTGGCGGCAGGCCCGCCCAGCGGGCCGGCCTGCTCAGCCGGCCAGCCTGCGCGCGGCCGCGATCAGTTCTGACTCGGCCCGGGCGATCCGGGCCCGGCGGCCGGAATTCCACCGCCGCGCCGCGGTGACGCGCCGCCGCACGCGCTGCGCGTGCGCCCGTACCTGCCGGGGGCTCGCGCCGCCCGGGGCGTCCCGGGCCGACACGGCCAGCACCGGATCCGTCGCGGCCGCGAGCATGTCCTGGGTAATCGGCAGCGGCGTCCCGGTGACCTCCCCGGCGGCCGCCTGGAGCAGCGGGACGGTCAGCCCGGTGGCGCCCCGGCGCACCGCGGTGGCGACGGCCCGGCCGACTACCCGGTAAGCGGTGCGGTAGTCGAGCCGGAAACGCACCGACAGATCCTCGGCGAGGTCGGCCGCCGCGGTGAAATGGCTGGCCGCCTGCTCGGCCAGCACATCAGCGTCCGGGCTCAGCCCGGTTACCACCGCCGACCCCAGCCGGACCAGGCCTGGCCAGGTCCACCGCGCCGGCTACCTCGCCGTAGGCGTACAGCCAGTTGTCGGTGCGCGCGGATGGCGTGAGGCCGGTGGCGAGCAGCCCGGTGAGACGGCCGATCAGCGTGCCGGCTCCGCCGCGCAGCACGGGCAGCGCATACGGGTTGCGCTTCTGCGGCATGAGCACGCTGGCCCGGCACAGCGACGCGTCCAGGGTCACGTACCCGAACGCGGGACTGGCGAAGATCTCCAGATCCGCGGCCAGCTGGGCGAGCGGCGCCGCGGCCTGTACCGCCGCGGTGACCGCGTCGGCCGCGGCGTCGGCCGACCACATCGCGTCGCGGGTATGCGCGCCGACCGAGCCGAAGCCGAGCAGCCCGGCGAGCCGGGCCCGGTCCAGCGGCAGCCGGGTCCCGCCGGCCCCGCCGGCCCCGGCCGGCGAGGCGTCCGCGCCGCGGTAGGCGGCCTCGATCCGGTCCAGGTTCCGCGTCGCCTGCTCGGCGAAACCGCCCAGGTAGTGGCCGAACGTTGACGGCTGCGCGGGCTGCAGGTAGGTACTGTCCGCCCACAGTGTGGCGGCGTGCGCGGCGGCCAGCGCGGCGAGCGCGCTGGCGAAGCCGGCGACATCGGCGTGCAGGCCGAGCAGCTTGTCCCGCAGCGCGAGCCGGAAGGCGATGCGGCCGGCCTCCCGGCGGGTGCGGCCGAGGTGGACCCGCCCGGCCGCCGGGCCGAGGGCTTTCTCCAGCTCCCGTTCCCGGCTGTTGTACGCGTCGCCGTATGCCGGGTCGTACGGGAACCCGGCCGCCGGGGAGTCGAGCAGGCCGAGCAGCACGGCGCCCAACGGCGCCGCCTCGGCCCGGCTGATCGCGCCGCACTCGGCCAGCTCGACGAGGTGCGCGAGGTCGGCGAGGGTCAGGCCGCGGTGCAGCAGCGGCGCATCGGCGATCTCCAGTGCGTAGCCGGCCTCGACCAGCTCGGGCGCGGGCCCGCTGGTGATCCGGGCCCCGGATCCCAGGTACCCGTCGGGCGCCCGCCGGGTGCCGGTCATAGCGGACCGCCGGATCCGGTGAACAGGGTCGGCGCGCCGCCGCTGACCAGGAACACCTGGGTGCCGCTGACCCGTCCCGCCTGGCACTGCGCGACCAGGGCGGCCATTGCCTTCGCGCCGAACGCCGGATCCAGGAACACCCCTTCGGACCTGGCGACCATCCGCGCCGCCGCCCGCCCGGCCGCTGACGGCGCGCCGTAGCCCGGCCCGATCCAGCCGCCGAGCACGGTGGGCGGCCTGAGGGCGGCGTCGATGCCGCCGATGGCCGCGGCGCCGGCCGCCAGCTCGCTGACCTGTTCCCGGCACTCGCGCACCGGCCTGCTGACCGTGACGCCGGTGACCTGATAAGGCGCGGCGGTCAGCGCGGCGCCGGCCAGCAGGCCGGCCTGGGTGCCGCAGGATCCGGTGGCGAGCCACAGCGCGGCCGGCTCCGCGCCGAGCGCGTCCAGCTGGGCGGCCAGCTCGACGGCCGCCCGCACGTACCCGAGCGCGCCCAGCGGGGTCGCGCCGCCGCGCGGAACCAGGTAGGGGCGGCGGCCGGCGGCACGCAGCTCAGCCGCGACCGCCTCGATGCCGGCCTGCACCGAGGCCCGGTCCGGCGCGCCGGTGAACCGGACGTCCGATCCCAGCCACTGGTGCAGCCGCATGTTGCCCTCGGCGGCGGCGCCGCCAGCACCGGGATTGCCGTAGCAGACGACATGCGGCTCGATCCGGTGCCGCAGGCAGGCCAGCGCGGCGAGCATGGTCCAGTTCGACTGCGGCCCCGCGCCGGTCACCAGGCAGTCGCAGCCCTGATCGAGGGCGTCAGCGATGATGTACTCGAGCCCGCGCAGCTTGTTGCCGCCGAGGCCGGCCCCGGCCAGGTCATCTCGTTTCAGCAGGATCGGCACGCCCAGCTCGGCGGCCAGCCGGGGGGCCGGGTGCAGCGGGGTCGGCGCGAGAACGAGCGGGACCCGGGGCAGGCCGGCCAGTCCGGCCGCGGCGGCCCGGGCCGGGGCCGCCCGCGGCGCCGCGGTCATTCCGGCTTTCCCGCGCAGGCGCGCCGCACCCGGTCCGCGAACGCGGCGCACGAGCCGAGCGACGCCCGCACGTCCAGCAGCTCGTCCAGCGCGGCGTCCGGAATCGCGTCCAGCCGCGAGTCGGCGCGCAGCGCGGCGCGGAAGTCCTGGCCCGCGTCGATGCCGTGCATGGCGGCGGCATAGACCGCTTCATGCGCGGCGTGCTTGCCGAGCTGGTCGGCGAGAGCGCGCATGACCGGCTCGGAGAGCAGGTAACCGCGGTGGCTGTCGATATTGCGGCGCATCCGCCCGGCGTCCACCTGCAGGCCGCCGAGCATCCGGGCGGCCGAGTCCACGCAGGCCGCGAAGTACATGGCGGTTTCCGGCAGGACCAGCCATTCGGTCTTCCAGGCACGCCCGTCCCGCTCGTGCTCGCACACCATCCCGTCCAGCGCGAGCCCGGACTGCGCCCTGATCACCCGGGACAGCGTGACCAGGTGCTCGGATATCTCCGGATTGCGCTTGTGCGGCATCGTGATCGAGCCCACCGTGCCGGGCCGGAACGCCTCCCGCAGCTCCCCGATCTCCGGCCGCTGCAGCTGGTAGACCTCGTTGCCGATCTTGCCAGCCGTTGCCGAGATCGCGGCGAGCAGCCAGATGAACTCGGCGAAGCCGTCCCGTGCGGTGAGCCAGGGCACCACCGGAGCGCGCAGCCCGAGCCGCCCGGCGAACGCGTCCAGCAGGTCGAGCGCGCGGTCTCCCCAGAATTCCATGGTGCCGAGCGCGCCGCCGAGCTGCACAAGCCGGGCGCAGCGGGATGCCGACCTCCTGCACCGACAGCCCGCGGTACGGCCGGGTGATCGTATTGGGCTCAGGGTCGGCGATCACGTCAGCGCACCCGCCGAGGCGGTGTCGGCGCGCAGCCCGAGCCGGAGCGTTTCCAGCGACAGCACGTTCGCTGGCGCGATATTGCCGAGGTTGACGTCCGTGCCGAGCTGCCGGATGAACCAGGCCTGCTGGCTCTTGGCCGGCGTCTCGAAGATCACCCGGTCCTGCGGGATCCAGGCGATGATTCCCGAGACCACATCCTCCCTGATGCCATGGTCGGCGTGGTAAAGCCCGACGGTGCCGCTCTCCCGGCCCTCGGCGACCACCCAGGTGGCGCCGGCGTCGAGGTCACGGCCCATCTCCTCGGCCCACTCCGCCGGGGTGGGCGGGTGATTGCCCTCCTTCGCCCCGGTTTCCGCGAGCACCACGAAGTCGGCGGCGAGTTCCTTGACGAGGGCGTGCTTGCGGCTCTCTGGCAGGGCGCGCAGCCCGTTCGACACCTCCACGTGGGTGACGCCGATGCTGTGCGCCCAGTCCCGCAGCTCGGCGATCCTGTGCTGCAGCGCGGCCACCTCCAGCAGGGTCCCGCCGAGTGACACCGGGCAGCCATGCTGGGCGCAGATCGACACCCGCTGGGCCATCGCCGGGTCGATGTAGCCGATGCCCCAGCCGACCTTCACGATGTCGGTCAGGTGCCCGGCCTGCTCGACGAAGGCACGAATGCCGTCCGGCGTGAGCCCCGTGTCCAGCACATGGGTGATCCCGCGGGAACGCGGCTTGGCCGAGCGCGCTGGCAGCCTGAGGAAGCTGGGACAGTCCGGCACGGGGCGCCTCCGGCTCTATGGTGTGGTCGAACCATAGGCACCGTGATGCGCAAGTTTCGCTGTCCTGGCAAGGCGAGATTCGGGCCGTTCTTCGCCCTGGCCCGCCCGGCCGGGCCGGCCCGCCCGGAGCCCGCCGGAGCAGCCGCCCGGCCCCCGGGCCAGGCCTGCTAGCCCCGCACCTCCGCGCGGACCATCGCGGCGCCGTCCGCGAGCGCCCGCAGCTTGCCCGCGGAGATCATCCGGGGCAGGTTGATCAGCCCGCAGTCGGTGGACAGCCCGAGCCGGTCGGCCGGGACGTATTCCAGCACCTGCCGGATCCGGTCGGCTACCTCGTCCGCGCTCTCGGTGACCGTGGACTTGACATCGATGACGCCCGCCACGAACGGCTTCGACCAGTTGTTGTCGGTCAGCGGCTTGAGGTCGTCCGGCCCGGTGCGGCCCACCTCGTAATTGAGCGCGTGGATGTTCGCGTCCAGCACGTGCGGGAACAGCGCGTGCGCGCGCTCCGGCGCGGGCGCGTCGGCGGCCCGCTTGTCGAGCACGAACGCGCCGAACTCGGTTTCCGTCTCGTCCGGGAAGTAGGCGGGCGTGCCGGAGTAGTTACCCCAGCAGGTATGCACCCAGAACTCGCAGCTGACGCCCTCGACCGAGGCGTTCAGTGCCTCGATCTCCCAGTCGCCCATGCCGTACGGCCAGACGAACTCGTCCAGCTGGATGATGTCGCAGCCGTTGTCCGCGAGTTCCCTGAAGTCCTCGTTGAACGCCCTGGCCAGCGCCAGCGCCACCTCCCTGGTGTCCTTGTAGTGCAGGTTGGTGGTGGCGGCGGCGATCACGCCGAGGCCGGTGTAGGAGACCTTGACCGGTTTGCTCGTCGCCTTCCGGACCGCGCGCAGGTTATTGATATGGAACGGGTACTCGCGGCGGACCTCGCCCACGCAGGTGGGGGAATACAGGGTGGAGTAGATCGGCAGGCCGATCGGCGGGCCGGTGAGCTTGTACCCGGACATCCGCTCCAGGTAGTAGTACAGGATCGTGCCGTACGGGGAGTCCCCGCCGTACACCTTGCCGTCGCTGATCACGTCCAGCCCGGCCGCCTCCTGATCGTGCACGATCGCGCCGATGGCGTCCTCGAACGCCTCCTTGCTGATGGAGTCGTGGATGAACTCCCCCTTGGGCAGCGTGGCGAACGCCTGCCCGTCATACCACCGTGGATTGGGGTAGTTGCCGACCATCGTGGTCGGCAACAGGATCTCTTGACCGCCGATGAGCATCTTCGCTCCTTCCGATCGGGCGCTGCGCCGCATCGAGCCACCGGCCCGTCAGGCACTGAGCCAGGCCCTGAGCCGATCAAGCACCGGGTGCCAGGAGCGTAGGCCGGACGGCCGGCCGGATGCTTCCCTACCGGAGGACCGTTCTTCCCCGGCTTGTGCGCATGGCAGGCTGAATTCAGCCAGCCGGATCCGCCAGTCCACGGCTACGCAGCCGGCCGGGCCGGCCAGCACGGGATTGAGGTCGAGTTCGGCTATCCCGGGGTTGCCGGTGATCAGGTCCCCGACGGCGGCGATCACCGCCGCGACGGCCGCGACGTCGGCCACGGCTGCCGCGCGGCCCGTCCAGGATCGCGGCGCCGCGCAGCGAGCGGAGCAGCCCGGCGGCCTGTGCCTCGTCCACCGGCGCGACCGCCAGCTGGACGTCCCGCCAGGCCTCCACCTGCACGCCGCCCAGGCCGGCCATGACCACCGGGCCGAAGGCCGGATCGCGGACCGCGCCGACGAGCAGTTCCACGCCCTGATGCTGGCGCTGCACCAGCACGGCCGCGCCGTCGGCCAGCGCAAGCAGGTCATCCGCGGCGGCCCGGACCGCGTCGCCGGTGCCCAGGCCCAGCCGCACGCCGCCGACGTCGCTCTTGTGCGACAGGCCGGGATGAGCGACCTTGAGCACCACCGGGTAGCCGAGGCGGCCGGCCGCCGCCGCGGCGGCCGCCGGGTCGGCGCACAGCAGGGTCTCGGCCACCGGTATCCCGGCGCCGGACAGCAGCTCCCGGGCCTCGTCCGGGGCGAGCAGCCCGCGGCGGCCCGGCCGCGGCAGCCGCGGCGGGCGGCGCCGTTGCCCGGCGGGGCGCGGGGCCGGCCCCGGCCGGGCGGCCCGCGTGCCGCAGCGGACCGCGGCGCCGGCCGCCCGCGCGGTGCGCTCCGGCCACGGGAAACAGGGCACCCCGGCTTCCTGCAGCACGCTCGCGTGGCCGTCCGCGGCACGGGGGGCCACCCAGCAGACATAGACGGGCACCGGCACCGCGCCGGAACGCAGCCGGGCCACCGCGTCCCGGACGGCCGCCGCCACTTCCGGCGAGGCGGCGCGCTGCAGCAGCACCGGCACCACCACGTCGACCTCGCCGGACCGCGCCAGCATCTCGATCGCGGCCGGGTACAGCCGGGCGAACAGGCTCCAGGCCGGGGTCATGTCGACCGGGTTGCGGGCGCTGGCGTAGCCGGGCAGCATCTCCCGCAGCCGGGCCTGCAGCGGCGCGCTCAGTTCCGGCACGGCCAGGCCCTCCTCGGCGAGCAGGTCGGCCAGTTCG
Organism: uncultured Actinomycetes bacterium; assembly: GCA_963786975.1. Lineage (GTDB taxonomy): Bacteria > Actinomycetota > Actinomycetes > Streptosporangiales > Streptosporangiaceae > Palsa-506. Next base: position 421,912 of record CAWBBE010000006.1, read on the forward strand.
ACGCCGGTGCCGCCCGAGTTGGTCAGCACCGCCACCCGCCGTCCGCGCGGGGCCGGCTGGCCGGACAGCGCCCGGGCCGCGTCCAGCACCTGCAGCCCGGTGCGCAGCCGGACCACCCCGGCCTGGCGCAGCGCGGCATCCCGGACGGCGTCGTCGCTGGCGAGCGCGGCGGTGTGGGAAAGCGCGGCCCGCCGGCCGGCCCCGGTGCGCCCGCCGACGGCGGCGATGACGGGCTTGACCAGGGTTGTCCGGCAGGCCTCGGCGAAGAACCGGCGCGCGTCGGTGATCGACTCCAGCAGCAGGCAGATCACCGTCGTCGCCGGGTCATCCCGCAGGTAGGCGAGCACTTCGGCGTCGGTGATGTCGGCCTTGTTGCCGGCCGAGAACACCTTGGCGACGCGCAGCGCCTCGTCCTGGCCGAGCGCGTGCACGGCCATCCCGTACGACCCGGACTGGGTGACGATCGTGACGCCGCCGCCGCCGCGCGCGGCGCCCGCCGCGATCGAGGCGTTCAGCGGCAGGTCCGCGTTCTGCACCCCGAAGCAGTTGGGCCCGATCAGGCGGACCCCGCCGGCCCGGGCGGCGGCCACCGCCTGGCGCTGCAGCCTCGCCCCGTCCGGCCCGGTCTCGGCGAAGCCGGCGCTGAGCACGATGACCGCGCCGGCCCGCTTGTCCGCGGCCGCGCGGACGATGCCGGGCACGGCGGCGGCCGGGGTGGCGATGACGACAAGGTCGAGGTCCCCGGGAACCTCGCGCAGGCCGGCATAGGCGGCAGGCCGCCGATCGTGGCCGCCTGGCTGACCGGCACCACCTCACCGGGGAAATCAGCCAGGTTGTCACGCAGCAGGCGGCCCACCGAGCCGGGCCGGTCGGAGGCGCCGACCAGCGCGATGCGCCGCGGCGCGAACACGGCGGCGAGGCCGGCCTGCCGGTTCAGCACGCGCAGTCCTGGCCGGTGCCGTGGCTGAAGACCCGGGACAGCTCCCGCGGCGAGAACTCCGACCGGCGCACCCCGAGCGAGTCCACCGAGCGGACCACGGCGAGCTCGCCCGCCGACGGGGGGGCGGCGGCGCGCAGGTCACCGGCGACCGCCAGCGGGAAGCCGGTCGCCTCGCGGATCTCCGCCACGCTGACATCCGGGAAGATCCGGGCCAGCCGCGCGCTGCCAGCCGGGAAGTCGAACACGCCAAGCTCGGTGACCAGCCACTGCGGCCCGCCGCCGGTGTAGCCGAGCTCCGCCCGGGTGCCCAGCGGGGTGCGGTGTCCCATGTCGGTGATGAAATCGCACGCCTGCACCAGGGCGCGCCCGGACCGGTGCCGGGTGGTCCACACGGTGAGGTGGCCGATGGTCGCGGCCAGGTTGCAGCCGCCGCCACCGCCGCCGAGCTTGACCCTCGGCGCGCCAGCCGGGCCGATGGCGGTGACGTTGGTGTTGCCGAAGGCGTCGATCTGGCCGCCGGAAAGGAACATCCGGTCCACGTCGCCGCGGATGGCGGCGTCGAAGAACTCCTCGAACCGCATGCTGTACGCCGCGCCCCGCTTGAGGCTGGCGTCGTTGCCGGTCGGCGGGATGAACGGGGGATCCGGGTTGATCGCGTACATGGCGCCCTCGACCAGCGTCATCTCCGGCGCGTGAGTACGCCGGGCGACGTGCATGGCGACCTGGGCGCACGGGCTGCCGAAGCCGTGGAACACGGTCTCCCGCGGCCGGATGGTCCTGGCCAGCAGGACGACGAACCACTCGTCAAGCGTCCAGCTCAACTGAATATCCCCTGCCACGCCTCGGTGGACCGGGACCAGCCGGCCAGCGCGTCCAGCCGCGCCGCGCCGACGGCCTCCCGGTAGGCCTGCTCGGTGCCGTGCAGGTATGCCGCCAGGTAGGCGCCCAGGCCGGCCGGTCCCGCCTGCGCCGCGGACACGTACTCGCGCAGGTGCGCGCGGTCGTAGGCATACCGCGGGTAGCAGGAGGACGGGTGCGCGCCGAACGGCACCTCGGCCACGGCGCCGACCAGGTGCCCGGGGATGGTGATGCCGTCCGCCGCCACCTCGGCCGGGGAGCGGATCTCGTCGACGGTCGCGATCACCGTCCGGGACGCCGCGGCGAACCGCTCGTCCAGCACGTACGGCTGTTCCAGGTGCAGGTTGCCGTAGCGGTCGCCGGACGGCGCGTGCAGCAGCGCGACGTCCGGGCGGAGCGCGGGGACGGCGACCAGCGTCTCGCCGGTGAACGGGCAGGTAACCTCGGCGTACTCGGGGTGCAGCGCGGCGATATCGAGATCCCCGGACGCCGCGGACCGGCAGGAACGGCAGTCCCATCTCGGCCGCCCGGAGCTGGGCCAGGATGGTGGCGCAGCAGCTCTCCGCCACCTCGATCGTGCCTTCCTCGGCGGCCCGCCGGTAGGCGGGTGCCAGGCCGAGATCCTGCTCGAAGCCGACGTAGCTCTCCTCGCAGCGGCGGACAGCGCCGACCGCCACCAGCAGGTCGACGTCGATGCTGTGCGCCGACCCGACCAGGTGCAGGCCGCGGCGGCCGCGGCGGGCCAGCTCGCGCACCATCGCCATCGGCAGCCTGGCCGACAGGCCGCCGCCGAGGGCGACCATGGCGCCGTCCGGGACCAGCGATGCGGCGTCGGCGAGGGCGGTTCGCTTGTCGCGGTACGGCTGCAGGCTCACGCTGATCCTCCGGCGGTGCTCGGGGCCGGCCGGGCCGGGCCGCCCGGGCCCGGCCGGGCCGCCCTCTGCGCGGCGGCCAGCACGGGGTCGTACACCGGCGCGAACGGCGGGGCGTAACTGAGGTCAAGCCCGGCCAGCTGGCCGATGCTGAACCCGGCGTGCAGCGCGGTGGCCAGTACGTCGATCCGCTTGGCCGCGCCTTCCTGGCCGGCCAGCTGGCCGCCCAGCAGCCGGCCGCCGGCCGCATGCACCAGCCGCACGTGCAGCGGGGCGCTGCCCGGGTAGTACTTCGCCCGGGACCGGCTGGCCCTCGCCGGAAACCGCCACCCGGGTGAGCCGGTCGTGAATGTCCATGCTGCGCCGCAGGCTGGTCACGGTCTCGGCGAGCGCGGCATTGGTCGCCGCGAGTTCCGCCGCGGTGGCGCGCTCCTTGGCGTGCAGCCGGGCGTTCGACACCGCGACACCGGTCTGCTGCGCGATGACCTGGATCAGGAACCGTTCCTCGGCAGAGGGCTCCCGATCGCAGGACGCGACCAGGTGGCCAAGCGGGCCGCTGACGCTGCGCAGCGGGAATGCCCACGCCCAGCAGCGGCCGGGCAGCTCCATCCGGCCGCTGCCGCCGTCCAGCGCGGCCAGCTGCCCGGCCAGGTCAGCGGGCACCGGCGCGGCGCGGTCAGTGCCACGGTGCCAGCTGCCGTCGGCGAAGCCGTAGCCCTCGATCCGCCATGGCCCGAGCCCCGGCGCGGACGAGGCGGCCAGTTCCAGGATCTGGTCCTCGCCGACCGCCTCGGTCATCAGCAGCGAGATCACCAGCAGCGCCCGGAACTCGCTCAGCCGCTCCCGCAGGTTCCCGTCGGCTGCGTCCCGGGACCCGGCCGGCTCCCGCGGCCCGGCCGGCTGCGGCGGCCTGGCGGGCAGCATGGCCATGGCCGCCGGGCCATTCGGCGCTGTCTGCTCGGCGGTCATCGCGGCGCGGGTCAGCTGCGCGCTGACCCGAGGAACTCGTCCGGGCCAAGGTAGTAGGGGTTCTCCACGATGATGCCCTGCACCAGCACCTGCGGATGGGTCTTGACGATGCCGACCACGACCTCCCCGCTGAACCGGTTCAGGTCATACAGGCACAGCACGACCACCGGGTAACTCGAGGTGACCCGGTTCAGCTCGGACTCGTAGCCGACGAGATGCTCCACCCCCGGCGCATCGCGCAGCGCCCAGGTCATCTCGCCCACCAGGCGGCAGAAGGCATAGCCCTCGGCCGCCGCCTTGACCATGTTCTCGGTCCAGAACGTGACCATGTCGCTGGTGGTGAACTCGCCGCCGGCCAGGTAGGTCGACTCGGGCAGGTGGATGTCCAGCTGGCCGCCGAACGGATCCGGCCCGCGGCTGGTGGAAAGCGCCTCCAGCCGCTTGGCCGTGCCGGCCGAGTCCACGATGCAGATGCACTTGTCCCCGGCGCTGAGGCCGGCCCCCAGGTAGGACGTGAGCAGCCCGTCCCGGCCGCTGTCGCCCCGGTAGAACGCGCACACATGGCTGCCCGGCGGCAAGTCGATCTCGGCTATGCCGCTCGGTACCGTCGCACCGGCCATCCGGAGTACCACCCCCTGAACGCGATAGCCGGATGATACGTCGTCAACCGGGCTTCTGGCTCGTCCCGCCAGGACGGAGATTCCGCATATCACCCACCTGGCCGGGCTGGCCGTGACGGACCGCCGGCCGGGGGCAACCAGCTGCGGCCGGCCCGCCCCCGGCCATCCGCTCATGTCCGGCGCGAGCGAGGAGCGCCGCTGGTCCCTCCCCGGCCGGGCCGGGACCAGCGGCTGGCCAATCTGGGTGCAGCCAGGATCAGCTGGGGAAGATCAGCAGGTTATACGCGGAATTCAGCGGCGGCCCGGAGCCATTCTCGTTGAACATGCCCTCCTGGGCCCCGGTGTACCAGACGCCGGTCTGGGCGTCGTTATAGGTGCCGCCCGCGCCGCCCGGGTTCCAGTCCTGGGTGACGAAGGTGACGTTGTTGGGGTTACCGGTGGTCTGCGGGTTGCTGATGTAGGTGGTGTCCCCGCTGGTGTTGGAGCTGGCGGCCTTCAGCAGCATGCTGCTGCCGCCGTTGCTCGGCGCGGCCCCGACCAGCACGTTGAACGAAACGCCGACCGGCATCGCGGCCCGGTCCTCATTAAAGACTCCCCATTTCCCGGCGGCGGAGTCGTACCACACGCCCACGTTGTGCGGGTTATATTTGCCGCCTGCCCCGCCGGGGTTCCAGTCCTGGGTGACCTGGAGCTGGGCACTGGGATTGCCGTTGGTCAGCGGCGAGTTGATCAGGGTGTAGTCGCCGGTGGTGTTCGCCGCCGCCGAGGTTTGCACGAATGCCGACCGGCCGGCCTGGCTGGCCGGCACGACCAGCACGTTGTATGCCTCGCCGGCCGGCATGGTCCCGGCGTCCTCGCGGAAGACGCCCCACTCCTTGTTACCGCTGTCGTACCAGACGCCGATCGCATGCGGCTCGTACGCGCATCCGCACAGCCCGCTGGCATTCCAGTTGGGCGTCACGAAGAGCAGGTCGCCCGGCTGGGCGTTGGTGGCGCCGTTCGCGATGAACGAGGTGTCCCCGCTGGTGTTGGAACTGCTCGCGGTCCAAACGAAATGCGAGGTGACGGTCACCGCCGCCTGGGCCTGGGCCGCGGCAGCCACCGGCACGCACAGCGCGGCCAGCGCCGCCGCGGCAGCCAGCACCGGCGTGCGCGAGACGGTGCCCGCCAGTGGCCTGAAACCCCTGATCCGGGAAAAGCGCTCCTTCATGGTGTTGTCCCCTCCTCGGGCAGGACGTTGTGCCCTGCTGTTAAGGAAGAGCCAGAAGTTCACTCCTGATACAGGCCGGGCGGCTGGTGACCGGCCCGCCCGGACTCCCTAAGGCGGCTGGTCACGGGGCGGCTTGAGCGCGCGCAGGGCGGTCCCGAATGACCGCAGGCGGTTGCGGACAACCTCGGCCTGCCGCGGGCTGCCGCCGCCGGGAGAACGCTCGGCGTCCATCCCGGAGCGGACTGCCTGCAGCCAGCGCAGCACGTCGGTGACCCGGCTGCGGTCATCATCCGTCGGGGCGGCCTCGCGCAGCGCGTACAGCGCCTGGGCGAGATCGTCCGCGCGGCGCCGGATTTCCGACCAGCGCGGGCCGGCATCCGCGGCGGCGAGCGCGGCCGGGGTTTCCGCGGCGTTCATGGCGTCGTAGACCGCCGAGCCCCGCGCGTAAGCGTCGATGAGCTTCGACCGCCAGCTGTCCGCGGTCGCGGAGCGGCGGCCGGCCGAGCGGGCGACCAGCACGATGATGCCGATGAGCGCGGCGGCGCCGATGCCGATCCACAGCCAGATCAGCGCCGAACCTGACCCGCCGCCTGCTGCCGGGGAACTGCTGGGCTGGGCCGCCGGCCCGGGCGCGGTCGCGCTCGGGGTGGCCGACGGCTCGGCGCTGGCCGTCGGAGAGACGGTGACGCCGGGCGGGACACTGGCGCTTGCGCTGGGCAGGCTGATGCTCCTGCTGGGCGAGAGGCTGGCGATCGCGCCGCCGCCGCTGTGCCCGCACCCCACCGCAAGCAGCCCCAGCGCAAGCGGCGCAGCGAACAGCACCGGGCCCTTAGCCGATCGCCGCATGCCCGGCCCTTCCTTTCCTGCCGCTGCCGGGAAACCGCTGGCACCGGGCATGCGGTCCGGCAGCAGGACATTTCCGCAAGGATCCCACGGCAGGACTGCGCTGTCCTCACCCAGCACGGGGGACCTTCCGCGGTCGCGCGCAGCACGGCACGGTCACGCCCGCGGCAGGCCGGAACGCCGAGCGGGGGAATGCGGTAGTTCTACGGTATCCCGCCGCTTCAGCCTGCCCTACCGTCTGCTCACGAGCAGCAGCGGCCCGGCCGGGCAGGCCCGGCCGAGGCGGGAGAGCGAGGCAGCGATGGCCGGGAAGGCAGTGATCAGTCTCAGCACGGGCCTGGAGGACCCGGAGAAGGTGACCGTGGCCTTCCTCGTCGCGGTCGGCGCGGCCGAATCTGGGCGGCCGACGCTGATCTTCGCCGCCAAGGAAGCCGTCCGGCTGGCGCTGGACGGGGTGGCGGTGGGCGTTGCCTGCGACGGCTGCCCCGCCCTGCCGGACCTGCTCACGCGGTATCAGCGGGCGGGCGGGCGGTTCATGGTCTGCCCGGTGTGCTTCAACGCCAAGCAGCTCGACAAGGGCATCCTGCTGTCCAACGCCGAGCTGGGCGGCACCGTTCAGCTGTGGGAATGGATCGGCGATGACGGCGCGACAACCTTCAGCTACTGACGGCAGCGTCGCGCCGGATTGCGCCAGGCAGCAAGATCTTCAGGTAGGTTCCAAGATCTTCAGGTAGGTTCGCTGTCCTTGCGGTCGCGGCTGCCTCGCTCGGCGCCCGGATCCCGGCCGGTTCTCGGAGTGCGCCCGCGGCCGCCCGCGGTGCCCCTGGCCGGCCCCTGGCCGGCCTGACCGGCGGCCTGTTCGCGGTCGCGGTCGCGGGCCCGCTGCAGCTCGGCCTCAGCCTGCTCGGCGCGAGCCTGCAGCCGGGCGCGGGCGTCCTCCAGCGCCGCGAGCTGCTGCTGGAACGTCACTCGCAGCTCGGCCTGCTGCCGCCGGGCATCCTCGTGCAGCTGGGCCAGCTGCCGGTCAACCCGATTCCGTTCCGCCAGGGCCGACTGGGCCGCCTGCTGCACCCGGGCTGCGCTCAGCTCGGCTGCCCTGGCGCCCGACTCGGCCTCGTCGGCCCGGTCGCGCGCAGCGGTAACGGCCTGGTCCCGTTCTTGCTGGATTGCGCCCACCTGCTGGTCAGCGGCCCGTTGCGCCTCGGCCACCCGCTCTTCAGCGGCCCGTCGCGCCTCGGCCACCCGCTGGTCAGCGGCCCGTTCCGCCTCGGCCGCCCGGGCCTGCGCAGCGTCCCGCGCGGCCGCGGCGGCCTGCTCGGCGGCCGCCCGCGCCGCGAGCGCCTCGGTCAGCTGCGCGTCGGCCTCCAGGGCCGCGGAACGCGCCTCCTCAGCGTCCGCCTCGGCCTGCTGGCGGCGTTGCCGGCGCAGGCCCCAGAACGCATTCCACGACTGCCGCAGATCCTCCGGCTCAGCCACCCCGCTGCCCTGCTCAGCCAGTTCCTGGCGGCGCCGGAACGCCGTCAGCGCGGTATGCGGCTGCCCCCGCACGGGATCCGGCAGGCCGCAGTACTTCGGCTCCGCTGCCGCCCCGGCCTCGCCCGGCCGGGGCTGATTCCCGCAGCCGGGATAGGCGCACGTGCGGGCTTCCGGTCTGATCTGGGCCATCGGGGCTCCGTTGCAGATATTCGACGGCGGGTCTGGCGGGCAGCTGGCAATGCGCCGGGCCCCGCGTCTGCGACGGCCACGCACGTCGCGGACGGCTCCGGCCGCGCTTGCTCTCATTCTGGCCGACGCCGGTAATTTGCTGAACGGCCGGCCCGGCGGCGGCCTTTCGGCCAGGTACCCGAGGCAGCCGGCCCGGCGCGCCGGCCCAAGGGTATCTAGCGTGTTGCGGGCGCCCTCTGCATCATGGAAGCGCGAAATTCGGATCGCAATGAAAGGAAGGCCCCAGATGGGCACATTACAGTACAGCAAGGTGCAGACCGCGCTGGCGCAGTCGGACCTGACCTCGATCGGCCAGTACATGTTCTGGCTGATGTTCCGCAACATCGCGTCGGACGGGCTGGTCTTCGAGGACCCGGTGAACGCCGGCCACCTGTCGCAGCCCGGGTGCATACTTGCCTCGCCGTCGTTCCCGAACAGCACCACGCACCTGAACCAGGACTACGTCTACAACTGGACCCGCGACTCCGCGATCGTCGCGGTCGAGCTGGCGGCCGGCCCGCTGGCCACCAGCCAGCCGCTGACCGACTACGCGGCGTTCGCGCAGGCCTGCCAGAACTCGGCCAGCGCCATTGGCAGCCTCGATCGTGCGTCGTTCTTCATCGACGGCACGCCGCGGGACACCACCGACCAGGCCGACGGGCCGGCCCTGCAGACCCTGGCGATGCTGCGGATGTACGCCCAGCTCGACGCGCCCGCCCAGGCGGTGGCGGCCGCCGTGATCGCGGCGAACCTGAACTTCCTGCAGAACGCCTACCAGGGCGAGACGGTCAGCCTGTGGGAAGAGGAGTTCGGCGCCTCGTTCTTCGCGCGCTCGGTGCAGCTGAAGTGTTTTTCGGCGATCGCGGCCAATACCCTCGGGATCCCGGTTCCCGGCTGGCTGAGCACCGCCGTGCCGTGGCTGCAGAATGCCCTCGCCAGTCACTGGAATGGCCAGTATTACCAGTCGCTGCTGCCGGCCCCGGCCGACTCCCGGGCCCCGTACGACCCCAACATCGACATCGTCTCAGCAGCGATCTACGGCGCGGTCCCGGTCACCGACACCAAGCTGCTGGCGACCGCCGCGCTGCTGCGCAGCCAGTGGGCCGACCCGGGCTCGCCGAATTATTACCCGATCAACGGCGCCGACCAGCAGCGCGGCATCGGCCCGCTGCTCGGGCGCTACCCGGGGGACAGCTACGACGGTGACACCGCCGACCCGCCGGCGCGTGACCATCCCTGGGCCATCTGCACCGCGAACTTCGCCGAGCTGTATTACCGGCTGGCGCAGCAGGTCACCAGCACCGGAGCGGTTCCGCTTGACGACCTGTCGGCGAGTTTCTTCGGCCAGGCCGGAGTCGGCGCCTCGGCCACGCCGGCCGCGGCCGCGGCCAGCCTGCAGAGCCACGGCGATCAGATGCTGCAGGCGCTCGTCTTCCACAGCGATCACCTGGAGCTCAGCGAGCAGTTCGACGCCACCTCCGGCTTCGAGAAGAGCGTCAGCGACCTGTCCTGGTCCTACGCCTCGTTCCTGTCGGCCGTCCGCGCCAGGGACGCCATCTGAGCACCCGCCCGCGCTGGCTGCTACGCCGAGGGCAGCCGTGCTACCCGGGTCCCGGCGATCGGCGTGGGAGACAGGCGGCCCGGCTCCAGTTCCCGCATGTCCGCGGGAGCGCCGACGATCAGCGGGTCCGGCTGGCCGACGGCATCGTGATCCTTGCGGTCGTATTCGATGCCGGCCAGCAGGCTGCGCATGGCCTCCAGGCGGGCGCGCTTCTTGTCATTGCTCCTGACCACCGTCCACGGCGCCGCGGGCGAGTGGGTACGCTCGAACATCGCGACCTTGGCCGCGGTGTATGAATCCCATTTGTCCAGCAGGGCGATATCGGTGGGGCTGAGTTTCCACTGCCGCACGGGGTCGATCTGGCGGATGGCGAACCGGGTTTGCTGCTCGCCCGGGGTGACGGAGAACCAGAATTTCGTCAGCAAGATGCCGTCTTCCACCAGCAGCCGCTCGAACCGGGGAACCTCCTGGAGGAAGGCCTCATGCTGCTCGTCCGTGCAGAAGCCCATGACCTTCTCGACCCCGGCGCGGTTATACCACGAACGGTCGAACAGAACCATCTCCCCCATGGTCGGCAGGTGTGCCACGTAACGCTGGAAATACCATTGCCCCCGCTCGCGCTCGGTCGGGATATCGAGCGCGACGACCCGCGCGGACCGCGGGTTCAGATGCTCCATGAAACGCTTGATTGTGCTGCCCTTGCCGGCCGCATCCCGGCCTTCGAAGATAACGACGAAGCGGCGGCCCGTGTCCTGCATCCAGTATTGCAGCTTGAGCAGCTCGACCTGGAGGATCCGTTTCGCATGATCGTATTCCTCGCGGCTGAGCCGCTCGTGGTAGGGATAGTCCTGGCGCCAGGTATCCACCAGGCTGCCGTCGGCATTCCGGAGCACCGGGTCATCCTCGTCTGAGGCATCCACCCATACGCCCGGTGGTATCACGCCTCTGCTGCCCGGGTCGCCCGCGCCCGGGTTGCCCGCGCGGGTGTGCGTCTCGCCAGTCATACCGATCCCATCCACGGCCCTGTCTGTGCTGTGCTGCTACCCAGCATCGGGGTCAACCCTGCCACGCAGAAGCCCTGTGGCGCGATTCACCGGGCGTGCACTGCCGTCGCGCTTTGCCGCAATGGTCACCGGGTGACCTGGCGGGCGAGCTGGCGGGCCTGACGGCGGTGGATGTGCATGTTGCCGTAAATGCTGCGGTCCAGGCCGAAGAACCACAGGCCGGGCCTGGCCGGCCCGGGCGGGCCGCCGGTGCCGGGCGGCATGCCGCGCCGGTCCAGGCTGACCAGGTGGCCTGCCAGCCGCTCGAGCCCGGGCCGGTAGCCGGTGGCGCAGATGACGACGCCGGGCGCGCAACTGCTGCCGTCGGTGAAGATCACCTGCGGTCCGTCGAAGCGTTCGATTCCCGGCTTCATGGCGATCCGCCCGGCCTTCAGCGCCGCGACGAAGCCGTCATCCAGGGCCACGGTCACGTCGTCGGCGGCGGCCCGGCTGAAGGCGCCGAGGGCCGGGCGCGGATAGCCGAGCCGGCCCAGATCCCCGAACGCTATCCGGGCCACGGCCCGCAAGTTAGCGTCCTGGACGCGCAGTGGCAGGTGCCGGGAGGCCACGCTGACCGGATGCAGCGGGATGCCTGCCAGCCGCATCGGGGCGATGTTCATGCCCGACCGCGCTGACAGCCACAGCCGGGAAGCCTTGCTGCGGGCCAGGTGATTCAGCAGGTCCGTGCCGGAGTTCCCCGGGCCGGCCACCAGCACGCTGCGGCCGGCCACGTCGGCGACGTTCCGGAACTGCCCGGCGTGGATCAGCGTCCCGGGGAAACCGCCGGAACCCGGCCAGGCTGGCCAGGCCGGCTCGGCGTCCGGCCCGGTGGCGACCACCACGCGCGCCGTCGTTATCGCCTCGCCGCCCAGATCCAGCACCCAGCCCGCCGCGGCCGGGTCAATCCGGGTCACCCCGGCGCCCAGCCGGATGCGCATCCCGGCCGCGTACCTCGTCAGGTAGGCGACGTAGTCATCGCGGGCCGGGAACGGCCCGCATCGTCGCGGGATGCGCATGCCCGGCTGATGGGAGAGCATCCGGTGGGTGTTCAGCCGCAGCTGATCGTGGCGCGCCCGCCAGGACGCCGCCACCGCATCCGCCCGCTCGAGGACCAGCGGATCCACACCCGCCCGGCGGATCGCCCAGGCCGCCGCCAGGCCGGCCCGGCCCCGACCACCACCACCTGCTCGCTCACGGTGCGAGCGTGACGTTCGCCATCGCCGGCGTCAAGCCGCGGGCTCGCTTCTCTACCATGGACATCAGCTGACGCCCTGGCCAAGGCCGGCCGCGGCCGTGCTGCTAGCAGCAACCGACGGAGGTAAGCATGAGCTCGGGCAGTAACTATGACGTGATCGTTCTTGGCGGCGGGGCGCCCGGCGAGCACTGCGCTGCGGCGCTGGCCGCGCGCGGGCTGCGGGTCGCCGTCGTGGAGCGGGAGCTGGTCGGCGGCGAGTGCTCGTACTGGGCATGTATTCCGTCGAAGTCGCTGCTGCGCCCGGGCGAGGCGGTGCACGGCGCGCGCGAGGCGGCCGCGACCGCGCAGGTCGACGTGCAGGCCGCGCTGGCCTGGCGGGACTACATGGTGTCGGGCTATTCCGACGCGGGCCAGCAGCGCTGGCTGGCGAGCCGGGGCATCGACCTGCTGCGCGGCACGGGCCGGCTGGCCGGCGTCGGCGCGGTCGAGGTCGATGGCGCCCGGCATACCGCGGGGCACATCGTGGTGGCGACCGGCGCAGAGCCGATCGTGCCCCCGGTCCCGGGCCTGCGTGACCTCGAGGGCGTCTGGGGCACCCGCGAGGCGACGAGCATGAAGGCCGTCCCGCGCCGCCTGCTGGTGCTCGGTGGCGGGTCCGCCGGCGTCGAGCTCGCGCAGGTCGTGCGGCGCCTCGGCGGCGAGGCGGTCCTGGTCGAGGGCGCCGACCGGCTGATTCCGCGCGAGCCTGCGCCGCTGGGCGCGGCGCTCGGCGAGGCCCTGCGCCGGGACGGAATCGAGCTGAGGCTCGGGATGCACGCCACCGCCGCGCGGCGGGAGGGGCAGGAGTACGTGCTGGCCTTCGATGGCGGCAGCGAGCTGCGGGGGGACCGGCTGCTGGTGGCCACCGGCCGGCGCCCGCGCACCGCGGGGATCGGCCTGGAGACGGTCGGCGTCCAGGCCGGCCCGCACGGGATCGTCGTGGACGAGCACCTGCGAGCGGGCGAGCGGCTGTGGGCGATCGGCGACGTCAACGGCATCTGGCCGCTGACCCACGTCGGCGAATACGAGGGCGACGTGGTCGCGGCGAACATCGCCGGTGAGGAGCGCCCGGCGAACTACGAGGCCGTTCCGCGGGTCACCTACACCGATCCGCAGGCCGCGGCCGTGGGCGCGACCGAGGCGCCCTACAGCGGCACCGCGCCGGTGTCCGAGGTGCCGAAGACCGCCACTTACACGCACGCCTACGCCGAATCGCCCGGGTTCCTGACGCTGCTGTCCGACGGCGAGCGGCTGACCGGCGCCTACGCGCTCGGGCCCGAGGCCGGTGAGTGGCTGCAGCAGGCGACGCTGGCCATCCGCGCCCACGTCCCGCTCGAGGTGCTGGCCGACACGATCCAGCCGTTTCCCAGCTTCTCGGGTATCTACGACGCGGCGCTGATGGCGCTGCGCATGCAGGTCGCGGACCTGCCGCGGCCCGCCGGGCCGATGAACGCGCAGATGGCGAGCCTGCCGCAGTGAGCAAGGACAGTGCGGGATCGCTGCCCGCAAGCGCCGCCGGCGACCCGGCCACCGGTCGCCGGCCCCATCCACCGGAGGAACCATGACCAGCGCAGCCACCCCGGTTCCGGCCGGGCGCGAACCGGAACTGGCCGGGCAGACCGTCGTGGTGATCGGCGGCAGCTCAGGCATCGGGCTCGAAACCGCCCGGCGGGCCCGGGCTGAGGGCGCCGGCGTCATCCTCACCGGCCGCAACCCCGACCGCCTGCAGCGGGCCGCGGCCGAACTCGGCGCGCAGCGCACCGCGGCCTTCGACGCCACCGACTTCGGCCGGCTCCAGAGTTTCTTCGACGAGCTTCCCGCGCCGATCGACCACGTGCTGGTCACCGGCCCCGGCCCCTACTACGCGCCGCTGGCCGACCTCGACCGCGAACGGGCCCACCGCGACTTCGACGCGCACCTGTGGCTGGCCGTCGCCGTCGCCCAGCACGCCGCGGGCAAGATGAGGCCCGGCGGCACGCTGCTGTTCATGGGCGGCACCGGCGGCCGTAGCCGGGGCGCGGGCCTGTCGCTCATCGCGGCGGCCACCGCCGCGCAGCCCGCCCTGATCGCCAACCTGGCGGTCGAGGTCGCGCCGATCCGGGTCAACCTCATCGCGGCCGGCTTCGTCGACACCCCGTTGTCGGCATCGCTGCTCGGAGACGGGCTCCAGGAGCGCCGCGATGAGCTGCGGGCCACGCTCCCGATCGGCCGCGTCGTCGGCCCCGCCGACATCGCCGCGCTCGCCGTGCACATCATGACCAACACGGCGCTGACCGGCGCGACGTACGACATCGACGGCGGGCAGCAGTTCGTCTCCGCATGAACGCCCGCAGGCCGGCGCTGGCCATCACGCCCGCCGCCGTGCCTCCATCAGCCGCAGGATGAGCGGAGTGAAGATCAGCTGCATCGCCAGCTCCATCTTCCCGCCCGGGACGACGATGATGTTCGGCCGGGACATGAAAGAGTCGTGCAGCATCGACAGCAAGTAGGGAAAGTCGATGCCTTTCGGGTTGGCGAACCGGATGACGACGAAGCTCTCGTCGGCGCTGGGGATGTAGCGGGCGATGAACGGATTCGACGTGTCCACCGTCGGCACCCGCTGGAAGTTCACGTGCGTGCGGGAGAACTGCGGGCAGATGTAATTTACGTAGTCCGGCATGCGCCGCAGCACCGTGTCCACCACGTCCTCGCTGGTGTAGCCGCGGGCGGTCTTGTCGCGATGCAGTTTCTGGATCCACTCGAGGTTGATGATCGGGACAACGCCGACCAGCAGGTCGGCGTGCCGGGCGACGTCGGCCTTGCCGGTGACCGCGGCACCGTGCAGTCCCTCGTAGTAGAGCAGGTCGCTGGACGGGCTGACGTCCTGCCACGGCGTGAACGTCCCGGGTTGCTGCCCGAAGGGCTTGGCTTCCTGCGCATCGTGCAGGTACCGGCGGACCTTGCCGCGGCCGTTCTCGCCGTATTCGCGGAACAGGGTCTCGAGTTCTTCGAGGAGATTCGCCTCCGGAGAGAAATGGCAGAAGTGATGGTTGCCTTCCCCGGCGGCGTCCGCCGTGGCGGTCTTCATCTGCTCCCGGTCATACCGGTGGAACGAGTCACCCTCGACGATCGTCGCGTTGATCTGCTCGCGCAGGAAGATGTGCTGGAAGGTCCTGGTCACCGAGGTTGTGCCCGCGCCGGACGAGCCAGTGATGACGACGACGGGATGCTTGGCCGACACGTGTCCTCCTGCAGTCAGCGGATCCGGAACAGGGAACGGCTGTTGAAGAGCGAGTCGTCGAAGGCGGGCTCTTGTCCGCTGGCCTGGTCACGGTGGTAGCGCTCGATCCTCTCCACCTCGTTCTTAGATCCGAGTATCAGCGGTACGCGCTGGTGCAGGCTGGTGGGCTTGATTTCCATCACGCGCTCGCGTCCGGTGCTCGCGCCGCCGCCCGCCTGCTCGACGATGAACGAGATCGGATTGCACTCATACATCAGCCGCAGCCGCCCTGGCCTGGCCGGTTCCTTGCTGTCCCGGGGGTACAGGAAGACGCCGCCGCGGGTCAGGATGCGATAGGTCTCCGCCACCAGGGACGCGATCCAGCGCATGTTGAAGTCCCTGCCCCGCGGCCCGGTCCGGCCGGCCAGGCACTCCTGGATATAGCGGCGCACCGGCGGCTCCCAGAAGCGCTCGTTGGAGGCGTTGATCGCGAACTCCCCGCAGTCCCGGGGAATGCGCAGCTGCGGATGGGTGAGCACGAACGCCCCGATGTCGCGATCGAGCGTGAATCCGTCGACGCCATCGCCGGTGGTGAGGATCAGCATCGTGCAGGGCCCGTACAAGGCGAATCCCGCGCACACCTGAGCAGCGCCCGGCTGCAGGAAGTGCGCGGCCTGCGGCTCCGCGCTCGGGTCGGGGCTGCGCAGGATCGAGAAGATCGTGCCCACCGAGATGTTGGCGTCAATGTTGCCCGAGCCGTCCAGCGGGTCGAATACGAGCAGGTACTTCCCGCGTCGGCCGGCGGCCGGGACGGGGTAGATGCCGGCCATCTCCTCGGTCGCCACCGCGGCCAGGTGCCCGGTCCATTCCGTCTCGCCGATCATCACCTCGTTGCTGATGAGGTCGAGCTTCTTCCGCACCTCGCCATGAACGTTCTCCAGGCCGGCGCTGCCCGGCGCGCCGCTCAGCGCGCCGCGGCCGACCTGGTTACTGATGATCTTCACCGCCGTGGCCACCGCGTTGAGCAGCCCGGAGAAGTCACCGGTCGAGCCGGGGTGGCGGTGCTCGGACTCGATCGTGTACCTGGTCAGTGTCTTGCGTTCCTCGCGCACGGCTGACCTCCTGTTCAGGCCATGGTCGTGGCCACAAGCGCCCTCTCCGCGAGGCTACGACGGCGGCGCCGTGGCCGCCTCACCTGGCCGAGTGGCCGGCCGGGTGAACCTGGCCCACCGGGCTCCGCATGCAGAGCATGCGCCGGGCCACGGGCCCGGGCCAGTGCCAATGGCCGGCCAGCCGGGGGACCTTGGGCCCGTGCTTAGCCACCGCCGCATGACCGCTGGGCGGCCAGGCTTGGCCGGCCGGTGATGGCATAGCCAGCTATGACGACCGGGGCGTGACCGCTGCCCTGGGCCCGGAAGCCGGCCCGGGCGGCACGGCACCGGTTTCCTTGCTCGGTACGTTGTCGAGGATCGACTGGGCCTGCCGGTCAACGAGCCGGGTAAAGAGTTGCTGGGCGTAGCCGAGGACGAGCGCGTAAGCGAGGATCTGCTCTTGCGAGTCCAGCGCGGACAGGCCTGGCACGAACTGGCCGCGCAGCAGCAGCAGCCCAGCGGCGGCGGTGAGCGCACCGGTGGGAACCTTGAGCGCCGCCAGCGCGATCGGGATGTCGTACGGCGTGGAAGTACCGCGGATATTGCGGATCGCGAACGCGGCCGCCAGCGCGCCCCCCAGCAGCCCGAGGCCGGTCACGAGGATGACATCACCCGGCACCGGGGCGGGGCTGCCGCTGGGGCATACGTGATGACCAGCCGATGGCGTGAAGCAGAACGGCACCATCGATGGGTTCCTCGCGACAAGGAATACGAACAGGCTCATCAGGATGACGATGAGCAGCGTGGTCACGCAGAGGACGTTGCGGAAGTTCCGGAGACGCACGTGGGCCTGGTCAGCCGCGCCATGAGACATCGCCAGCGCGTCCTTCAGCCGCAGCCGCTTGACCGGCCCGGGGGGCAGCCCCGCGAGTTCCTCCGCATCCCTGCGCCGCGGGTCGCCGGATCTAAGCGCGCTCATCGCCCGCGCACGCATCCTGCTGGCGGTCACCTCCACCTCGTCCGGCGACGCCAGGTCGACCAGCAGGATCTCAGCCGCGTGCAAGCTCTGGTAGGCCTGCTCCTGCGACGTACCCCACCAGTGGTCGAGCAGCTGGTGCCGCAGCTGGCACGCATCGCGTGCCGCCTGGATCAGGCGGGCCACCGCCCGGGCGGTAGCCTGGCAGGAGGCTTCATGGCCGCGGCCCAGCAGCGCAATCTGCAAGCGATGCTCGAGGATGTCGGCCTTGATCACGGCCCGCACTGCCCACTGGCCCGGCCGCGGCTTCGCCTCCCGGGACCCGGATCGAGGCTCCGCCCGCGCGGGCATCAGCTCAGCGGCTCCGCGCGGCGGAGGTAGCCGATCCCAGCCTCCGCGTGGCCGCGCCTCCTCGTCAGCTGCCTGACCGTACTGCTGGCCAGCAGCAGGATCCGGCTGGCCGGGAACGCGCGCTGGCCGGCCCGGAGCCTGCGTCGTCCCAGCCATGGCTGTACCCCCTTCTGGTGGCGCACGGGCCGCTGCCGGAGCCCGGCAGCTGCCCCATAGGGACTCGGCCCTTACTGGAAATAGAGGTACGGCACGGGCCACAGATACACCGGGGCTCGTCAGGGCTCGCTGTAGCCGGCGGTGCGTGCGCCGCCGGCGGCGGGGCCGGATACCGCAGGCGCGGGCGCACCTTGGTGCCCGGTGCCCCGGCCAGAACACTCCACCCAGCCGGCACCTTCGGGTGACGCCCGGCCAGCCGCCCCCTTCGTAGGGTCCAGAGCACAGATTCCGATCCGCAAGGCGGTACCGATGGCTGCATTCACGATCGAGCACTTCACGGCCGGCGCGCCGGCGTCGGGGGACTGTCCGCCCGGGACCGCGCTGGCATGGGCGGCATGACAGCCGGCGCACGCTACGAGATCCGCGTCCAGGGGGTCCTTGACGAGTGCTGGACCGCCTGGTTCGGGGACCTGCAGGTCAGCAGCGACGGCAGGCAGACGGTCATGCACGGCCCGGTCACCGATCAAGCCGCCCTGCATGGGCTGCTGACCAAGGTGCACGACCTCGGGCTGGTCCTGATCTCCGTGCGCTGGATCGATCACGATTGACGGCCCCTGGATCGGGCCGCGTTCGTCGGGACGGCAGACCGCAGGTCCTAGCGGCTGGCGTCCGGAAGGAGTTCCTGGATCTTGGTCTTCACGCCTTCCCTGATGACGCCGACCCGGTCCGGCGCGACCGGCAGCCACATCATCTTGTTCCCGAAACTGCTGCCGCCTGCCCGGCACGAGGGGTGCCGTAGTGCCACCGCGACCCGCGGCGCACGCCGGGCCGCAGTTGCCCGGGCGTCGCGATCAGCAGGCTTCTCCGTCAAGCTCGCTGATGGCGTGCTGTGCGACGAGCCCGTTCTGTTCGTCAGTTCGGCGACGGCCGGACCCGTTGCCGGACGCTTGCCCGAGGGCCTGGCCCAGGCTCGTGAAGTTGGGGATTATCCGGTCAACGCCGGTAATCGCGAAAATGCGGAGGACGTGAGCGGCGGAGATGACCAGCACAAGCTCGCCGTCTTCAGACTGGGCGCGCTTATGCGCCGCGAGCAGGGTATGCAGCCCGGACGAGTCACAGAACTGGGTCCGGGTCATATCGACCACGAGCGTGCCGTGCCCGTGCGCGGCTGCCTCCAGCAGGGCCGACCGCAGCCCTGGGGCGCTGGTGATGTCGACCTCCTCGGGTGCCGTCACCACCGGCACGCCGCTGGCCATCTCGATGGGGAACCTGCCGTCATACATCTGCGTCACCTCCTGGGCGGAGACGCGGCGACGCTGCACACTGCGGCGAGGCGCGCCGCAGTGCCCGTGCCGCGCGCGGCGGGGATGTGGTAGGTGACCTGATCAGGGCCTTACCAGGATCGGGCGCTGGCCAGGATCCTGTCAATAGAAACACGAGAAAAATCTCGCGTGTTTTCTCTCCCGAGTTATACAATCAGGTGGCATGAGCAAGTCTGACGACAGCGGCAGCTGGACCCTCCTGACCGGCCACGGGCGCGTGCTGGTGGAGATCGGCCGGGACCCCGGTGCCCGGATCCGGGACATCAGCGCGGTCGTGGGACTGACCGAACGCACCGTCCAGGTCATCGTGGCCGATCTGGAGGCCGCCGGTTACCTCACCCGGGCCCGTACCGGGCGGCGCACCCGGTACACCGTCAACCACGAAAGCCTGTTCCGGCACCCCGCCCAGGAAGGACACCGAGTTGGCCCGTTCCTCAGCCTGCTCGCTGAGGCCGACGAGAACGCACTGTCCGCTGCGCCGGACCGCGGTCTGCCCGGGCCGGCCGCCGGGCCGTCATAGCGCGGCCTGCTGAGCTTCCCATGCCGCTGGCGCCGCGGCGGGCATGACCTCGATCCGCAGCGGGCCACAGCGTCCGTTGCTGAGCGGCGGGTAGTCGACCGGGCATGCGGTGAGCACCAAGATCAGGTCCCGCTGGGCGAGGAAGGAGATGGCGTCGCCCGGCCGTGACGCCGCGGCGCCGATCCTCAGCCTGCCATCGGGCTGCGGGCCGGAATTCTGGAACAGGTTCACCGGGTCCGGAACGACCGGCAGCGAGATCCCGGCCGACGCTACCGCGGCCAGGAAGTTGTCGCGGCAGTTAGCGTGGCCGGGCAGCCCCCGGCTTTCATACAGCCACCGGTCGCAGGGCGGGAAGAGCATGTCGTGCAGGCCCGGCGAGGTATCGGCGGCCCGCTGCAGGATCGGCACGCCGTACTGATCACGGAACTGCTCGCCTACGGCAGGGAACAGGCGCTCGCAGCGGTCGCGGGTATGACTTGCCGACAGCCAGCGGCCAGGATCAGCGGCGTCAATCGCCCACATGTCGCCGACCTGGTGACCGTCCGCATCGAGGACCCGCGCTTGCTCGCCGCGCCCGACGGTAACCGCCTGCCCGGACTGGGCGGCCACGATCACCACCCGCTGGGTGGCGCCTGACCCTGCCATCTCGGCCATCCCCTCTCTCGATCCCGCGCCGTACCCCGCACTCGCAGGTGCCGCCGACCGGGTAATTGGCCGGGGTGGTTAGCGGCCTGCGCCCGGGCGGCTGGCGTCGCCCGCGTGGCCGGCTGATATGGCCATCTCGGCCGGGTGAGCCAGCGTCTGGTAGACCACGCAGTAGCGTTCGGTCAGGCGGAGCAGCGTTTCGATCTGCCCGGCGCTGGCATCGGTGTCCAGATCGAAGGCCAGCCGGATGGACCGGAATCCCACCGGCGCGTCTTTGCTCACCGCCAGCGTCCCGCGGAAGTCCAGGTCACCCTCGGCGCTGACGGTTCCCCCGGCCACCGGGATCTGCAGCGAGGCGGCCACCGCCTGCAGCGTGACGCCCGCGCACGCCACCAGCGCCTGCAACAGCATGTCCCCGGAGCAGGCCAGCGAGCCGTCCCCGCCGGTGGCCGGGTGCAGGCCCGCCTCGGCCAGCGCTTGGCCGGTGGCCACCGAGCAGCTGATGGCCTGGCCCCCGAGATGGCCGCACGCCCGCAAGGTGACCACCGCTTCCTGCGGATTCTGCCGGTAGGCGTCCTTGAGAGGCTGCTGCACGGCGCGCAGCTCCTGGCCGTCCATGATTGCCCTCCCGGTCTGCCGCGCCGCGGCGCCGCGCTCCCTGCTGGAAACTCGCCCGGACCCCAGGCTCGCAGCCCGCTACCGGGCCTGTCCATCAGCCCTTGATGCAAGCCCCTCAGCCCAGGCCGGCTCCCCCGGGGAATCGCCCCGTAGGCTCGTCGCGTGGTTGAGATCGATTTCGAGGAACGAGATCTTGAGGCCAGAGTGCCGGATCTGGCGGCTGGCGGGGCATGGACCAGGGTGCGGCTGCGCTGGCGGCGGGATCCGCTGACGGGCGCCAGCGCCCGGATCCTCACCGGGGTGAAGCTCCAGCCGGCCACCCGGCCGGACCTGACCGGGCTTGCGGCCAAGCCCGCCTTCTGCCCGTTCGATGCTGAGCACCTGGAGACGGCGACCTTCCCGTTTCCGGCCGAGCTCACCGCCGAGGGCCGGATCCGGGTCGGCCAGGCAGTGGTGGTGCCCAATATCCTGGCGTACGCGACTCACAGCGCGGTCGGCATCTATGACCCCGGGCGGCACTTCCTGGACCTGGATGACCTCACGCCCTCGATCATCGGGGACACTTTCGCCGCGATGGTGCGCCATGCGCAGGCGGTGCGGCGGCTGGACCCGGCGGCCGGGTGGAGTTCGATCAACGGCAATTACCTTCCGCCCTCGGGATCCTCGCTGGTGCATCCGCACGTCCAGTCCGCTCACGACGCGTGCGGCCTGACCGGCCAGCGCTTCCTGGCCGGGCAGGCCAGGGCATGGCAGCAGGAGCGGCACGGGTCTTACTGGGAGGCCCTGGTCGAGCAGGAGGCGGGCGGTCCACGGTGGGTGGGACGCACCGGCCGGGTTGCCTGGCTGACCCCGTTCGCGCCGGGCGGGTTCCACGAGGTGTGGGCGGTGGTCAGCGGGGCGGCGGACGTGACCGAGCTGACCGGACAGGACTGCCGGGCGCTGGGCCAGGGGCTCTCCCAGGTCCTGGCCGCCTACCGGGCCTGGAACCTGACCTCGTTCAATTTCGCCGTGATCGGCGGCGGCCCGCAGGCACGCGAGCACGGCCACCAGGTTGTGCTCAAGGTGCTCAGCCGGTCCAACCCGGAGCCCATGTACCGCAGCGACGCCACTTATTTCGAGCGCCTTTACGGAGAGGCGCTGATCGACCTGAGCCCGGAGGAAGTAGCCGGCGGCGTCCGGGCCAGATTCTGATCCACCCGGCGGCCGCCGCAGCGGCATGGCGCCTCGCCGTTCGAACATCCGCTGATCCGCTCTGCGGGCGGTCCTCAGGCGGTTTCGTGATCTATGCATAGATTCCCTGGATCACGGCCTGCTCGGCAGCGCGGGGTACCTGCAAGTCGAAGACGCGCTCCCATTCGCTGCGTGCCTGGCGGTAGTCGCAGATGGCCTGGTCGAGGGTGGCAGGCGCGGCGGCGACTCCGAGCGGGCTGAGCAGGTGCTCGTGCAGCTTGCCGAGTTCGGCCGCGAGGAGGTCGTGCTGGCCGGCCGCGCGCTTGGCGGACAGCCACAGTATCCAGTCCCAGAAGTGATCGTCGATTCCGTTCATGGTACCGGCGGTTACCCGCCACGCAGGCAAGGCGGCGTGCGGCTGGCTGAAGATGAGGTCTACCTTGACCGGCCCGGCCAGGATGAGCATGTAGCACCAGGCGCTGCTGAGCCGATCCCACTGGGCGACGACCGGATGCAGGGGTTTGACCAGTCCTGGCAGACGTTCCATGACCTGGGCGAAGGTATCTGTCTCGATCCGGAAATCCCAGTCCGAAAGCGGCAGCGCCCCGCCGCTGGCCCGTCAGCCGGCCAGCCGGACCTTCTGGATGGCGGTATCCGATTCAAGGGCGCGCACCACGCTGTCCGGCAGGCTCACCGCCGGACGTGTTCCGCTGCGGGCGGCTGCCCAGAGCCATATGTTCATCGCGATGGGTATCAGCACTCCGGCTGCCAGGATGACCTGCGCGACGTAGAGGACCCCCCGGTCGGTTCCGGCGGTTTGCGCGGCCGTGAGCAGCGCCAGGCCGGCGGCCATGCAGATGAGCCCGAGGAAGGCAAGGACGGCCCGGATTTCATTCCATGGCGCGGCGTCATGGAATAGGCGGCCGACGGAAAGCTGGAAACTGGCCAGCAGCAGCCCGGTAGATGCCACGAACAGGGAAAGAATAAGGTTCCGCCAGTGCGCCGGAGGACTTAGCGCGATCAGGGCGATCGTCGGCAACGTGAATGCGGCGAGCAACGGCGCAATTACCTGGCTCACGTGCTCGCCGCTTACTTTGCCATCCATCACGAACCTCCTGCTAATGCACCGGCGAGACCGCAGGCTGCAAAACTGCCCCGGGCAGGCATGCTGACGAGGATAGGCCCGCTTACCCTCGGCTGATGCACTATCGATGCGGAGTCCCTGACTATGCCGCACAGGCCGGATGCCATTCCCGCCACGGCAAGTACCGCCATCCTGAGGCCGGCCGGTTGCGGCGGGACGATCTCGGCGCAGGGCTGATGGCGCCGGCTTCAGCAATGCCGGAGTGCGGGATCGCCTCGGCTGGCGGGCCAGTGAGCGGGCCAGGTGGCAGCAGGCCGGACCCTGGCGGCTGCGGCCGATATTTCCGCTGTGGCCGGGTTACGGCAACAAGATCACCGGCCGGCCGGTGACTCTGGCGATCCCGGGTAGTCGTATTCGGCATGAGCATCGTGGATCTTGGGCCAGCGGCCCGGCGACTGGCTGAACTGGTTGCACGCGTCGAAGACAATGAGCTGGGCAAGCCGACGCCCTGCCCGGCGTATCGGCTCGGCGATCTGATCGATCACGTCGGCGGCCTGGCGCTCGCGTTCACCGCCGCGGCGAACAAGGACAGCGGCAAGTACGGCAACCAGGCGCCATCCGGGGACGCCTCCCGGCTGCGCGATGACTGGCGGGAGCGGATCCCGCGAGACCTCGCCGCGCTGGCGCAGGCCTGGCAGGATCCTGCAGCGTGGACCGGCATGACGAGAATCGCCGGCATGGACGCGCCCGGCGAAATGGTCGGCCTCACCGCGGCTGACGAAGTCGTCGTGCACGGCTGGGACATCGCCCGCGCGGCCGGGCGTCCCTACCGCTGCGAGCCAGAGTTGCTGGACGCCGCGCAGAGGTTCCTGGTCCAGATCACCAGCCCCGATGCCCCGGCCGGCCCGGATGTGCCCTTCGGTCCGCCACGGCAGTTGCCCGGTGACGCGCCGTTGCTTGATCGTGTTGTCGCGCTCGCCGGGCGGGATCCCGGCTGGTCACCCGTCTGACCCGGGGCACTGCCGGGCGGACGCGGAGCAAGCTGAAGCCCCATCGGCTCCTCGGACGCCGGGATGCCGGATGGCGGGTTGGTAAACTGCGTGACGCTTCGTGATCAAGGAGGTACGCATGGATGTTGACATCCGCTACAGTCCCGCGTTCGCGCTCGCGGTGATCACGTTGCCGCCCGGCGGCGAGGTCAGGGCCGAAGCCGGAGCGATGACCAGCATGTCGGGCGGCGTCGAGATCCAGACGAAAGCCCAGGGCGGCATGCTGGCGGGCCTGAAGCGATCGGTACTGGGTGGCGAGAGTTTCTTCATCAACACGTTCCGCGCCCCGGCCGGCGGAGAACTCACCGTCTCGCCAACGCTGCCGGGCGACATCGTGCACATGCCGGTCGGCGACGCGGGAGCGCTGATGGTGCAATCCGGCTCGTGGCTCGCCTCGGATCCGGATGTACAGGTTGACACCAAGTGGGGCGGCCGGAAGACCTTTTTCACGGGTGAAGGCCTGTTCCTGCTCCGCTGTACCGGCGCCGGCGACATGATCGTCTCGAGCTACGGTGCGATCGAGCGCCGGGCGCTGGCCCAGGGCGAGCTGCTCAAAATCGACACGGGGCATATCGTCGCCTTCGAGGAGAACATCGGCTACCAGGTCAACAAGGTCGGCGGCTGGAAGTCGACGCTGCTGTCCGGCGAGGGACTAGTCGCCACGTTTACCGGCCCTGGCGTGCTCTGGCTGCAGACCCGCAGCCCGGCCGACTTCATCGGCTGGCTGATCCCGCAACTGCCCAAGCAACAGAGCTAGAGCTTTGGGTCCGGCAACGTTGCCCTGTTCCTCGGAGGCCGATGCGGCTGCGGACGCCGCTAAACTGGCGAACCACCATCACCTCCCGGGGTGGCACCCCAAGGGGGTCAGGGGGCGACAGGCATGAGGGCCGGCATTATCGGGGGATCGATCGCCGGATGCGACAGCGGCGCTCCTGCACCGGGCCGGCCACGACGTAATCGTCTTCAAGCGGTCCGAGTCCGACCTGGTGAGCCCGACCTCACCACCATGCCAACCGCGGCGACCAACGACTGGATGTCCGCGGCCCATCCCGGGCGCGTGGTCACGCTTCCCGACGTGTGACCGGGAGAAGGGAACCGGCAGAGGCAAAGTCCTGCACCGCTTCATTCCGGTAGACGGGGGTGGCGCAGAACGATTCATCTCGCGGTATACCTCGGATGGACGTTCTCCAATCATGGGGACAAGGAAAGGGGATTGTGATGGCTGATGCGCCGTTCGTGTGGGAGGAACTCGGGAAGTACAAGGCCGAAGGCACGTTCCTGGACGGATATCCGGACGACGAGAGAACGTTCTTCGCTCCGCGGGACAATGTCCATGGCCTGCTGGTCGCGCTGCTGGGCTGCGCCCAGCACTCCATCGTGGTCAACATGTTCGGCTACGATGACGACGAGCTGAACAAGATCATCCAGAGCAAGCTGGCCGATGAGAAGATCTACGTGCAGATGAGCCTGGACCGCAGCCAGGCCGGCGGCGTACACGAGAAGAAGATCCTGGCTCAGTGGAGCAACGACGCCTTCGGCAACAGCATCGCCATCGGCACAAGTTCCGTGCGCAACGCGATCTCCCACCTGAAGATCGTGATCGTGGACGGCGTTTACACGGTCAAGGGCTCCACCAACTGGTCACTGTCCGGCGAGCAACAGCAGGACAACGAGCTCAGCCTCAACAGGAACGCCGTGATAGCCGCTGAAACCCGTGCGATCCTCGACCTCAACCACGACTTCATGCTCAAGCAGATGGTCGGCACCAATCTGGACGTAACCAAGTTCCTGGCCGCTACGACAAGGGAAACGATGCCGCCACTGCCACCCGACCCAGCGACGTCTGGGCACTGAGAAGCCGTTGGCTGCGCCCTGTCACTGGGTCCACTGCAAGCACGCCGGTCTTCCGGAAATCGGGATTCAAAATCTTCGGAACCGAAATCTCGTGCACCGCCGGCGGAACGGCGGAATCGAGGAAGCCATCCTTCGATTGGACCCCTGACTGACTGTCGGCCGGCCGGCGCTGGCCGCACCGCCCATCGCCACCACCACGATGCGCCCGCGGCCGGGCACCTGGCCGGCAAGCCGTCCGGGCGGGCATCGCTGTGGTTGACTGCCGCCGGCGATCGCACCACGATTATGCCGTCAGCCACCTCAGAGGGAGCGCTCGCATGATCCTGATCAACATCACGATACCGATCCGGCCCGACAAGATGGACGCGTGGCTGGCGCTGGCCGATTCCTACGCCAAGGACGTCAACTCCGAGGACGGCTGCCTGTTCTTCCAGTTCGCCCGTAGCCTTGCCGATGAGAACGAGTTCGTCTGCATCGAGGGCTTCAAGGACGCCGATGCGGGGGCCGCCCACGTCAAGCAGCCGTACGTGAAGAGGTTCTTCGATACCGCGCCCGACTTGGTGTCTGCGCAGCCGCAGATCATCTATATCGACACGCCGCATGACGGCTTCGGTCCGATGGGCGAGATCCAGCCTCGCTGACCGGCCGCTTCGGGCTCGGCACTGCGCGCCCCGGGGCCGGCCGAAGCGGGCGCGTGGCAGCGGGCGTTAAGCCCCCATCTGCCGCTAGATTCCAGCATTGCTAATCGGCCTGGGCCACAATTCGTCGTCCCGCCGGGGCTGTGCCGGGTCGTGACGCGGGGCCTGCCGCTGCATCTCCGGCGGCCGCGATCATGAACTGGCGCGGGACACGCCGGTCAGAAGTCGAACACCGACCAGCAGATGTCGTTGCGCAACCGCTGGTCGTCGAGGACAAGCTCGCGGATCGCCTCCGGGAGCTGGTCGCGCTGCCACCGGCACTCGAGTTGCCGTGCGCGCTCGGCGTCTCCTGGCGGCGCGGCAGCGCGTGCGGCCTTGATCGCATAGGCGGCCGCACCGAGCTCGTGCGCGGCGACGTGCGCGACGACCGCCGCCTGGCCGGCGGCGTATGCGGCATGGCGTGCTGCCCCAGTCAGGCCTCTGGCCGCGGCCATCGCGTGGCCGCCCGCCGTGCGAGCCTGGGACATCGTGATCTCGCCACGCGCCCAGGCGCGGGCCTGCTCGATTGACTGGCGCGGTCGCGGGTCTTTCGGCCGAGCCGACTCGAACCGGTCGAGGACGTGCTCGGCGCACGATGCCGCCCACCGGGCGAGGAGATGGTGATCCGAATCGGTGAGGGTCCCACCGCGGCGGATCGTCACGAGACGAGGGTCGCGGTCTTTCGGCAGGATCACAGCCAGCACCCCTTGAACGTGTTCCCGCGATTGAGACCGGGGGGTGAGGAGGACGATATTGTGGCGCCAGCCCGCCCGATCGCCGTCCTGGCAAGATAGCGGCATGGAACGTGTGCTTGGAATCGGCGGGTACTTCATGCGGGCCGCCGACCCGGCGGCCCTCGGCGCGTGGTATCGGGACTGCCTGGGCCTGGACGCCGATGAGAACGGCCTGTGGCGTCAGGGAGCCGGGCTGACGGTATTCGCGACGTTCGAGTCCGAAACCGGCTACTTCGGGTCCCGCGCCCAGCAGACCATGCTCAACTTCCGGGTCCGCGACCTGGATGCGATGCTCGCGCAGTTGCGCGCCAAGGGAGCGGACGTGGCCGAAGAAACGCAGGAGATGGAGGGTGTCGGCCGGTTCGGCTGGGTCACCGATCCTGCGGGCAACCGGGTCGAGCTGTGGCAGCCCGCCTGACCGCGTCTAAGTCCGCGCGGCGGACGGGTTCGTTACCCCTCCATTGAATGTTCCGTTAAAGCCGCAGGAGTTCTGGGCTTTACTGTGGTTGTTCCGGCCTGGACCGTGCGGCTTTGCGAGGATGACGGCATGCGATTCGCCTTCAAGACCTCTCCGCAGAACACCGCCTGGGGTGACATGCTCGCGGTGTGGAAGGAAGCCGACGGCATCGAGCTCTTTGAGTCGGGCTGGACCTTCGACCACTTCTATCCGATCTTCTCCGACTCGAAGGGCCCTTGCCTGGAGGGCTGGGTGACGCTTACCGCGCTCGCGCAGGCGACGCGCCGGCTCCGGCTCGGCACGCTGGTCACCGGAATTCACTACCGTCATCCAGCGGTCCTGGCCAACATGGCCGCCACCCTCGACATCGTGTCCGCCGGCCGGCTTGAACTCGGCATCGGCGCCGGGTGGAATGAGGAAGAGTCCGGCGCCTACGGCATCGAGCTGGGCGGCCCAGCCGGGCGCAGCGACCGGTTCGAGGAAGCGTGCCAGGTCATCGTCAGCCTGCTGACGCAGCAGACCACCGATTTCGCGGGCAGCTACTATCAGCTCACTGCCGCGCGCTGCGAGCCCAAGCCGGTGCAGCAGCCGCACCCTCCGCTGGTGATCGGCGGCAGCGGCGAGCGGCGGACGCTGCGCACCGCCGCGCGATTCGCCCAGCACTGGAACTTCGTCGGCGGCCCGCCCGAGGAGTTCGCGCGCAAGCGCGACGTGCTCTACGCGCACTGCCAAGACATCGGGCGCGACCCGAAGGAGATCACCTTGTCCAGCCACATCCGGCTCGGACCCGGGGGCGAGGCCGGGCCGGCCGTGGACACCGCGGCCGCGCTCGGCGAACTCGGCCTCGACCTGGCGATCGTCATCCTCCCGCCACCACACGACCCCGCCGTGCTGGCCCCCCTCGCCGAGGCTCTCGCCCAGCTACGCTGACGCGTCAAAGCCCGCGCCTCAGGCGCTGGTCACGGAAAGCGATCGAGTCCCGGCCGCCGACCCGCACCCGGACCGCGCCGTCAGGCGCGGGCAGCGGCGCGAAGCCGCGGATCGGATCGCGAAGGCCAGCTTCAGACTGAGCGCAGAGTTGGCAACAGCCGTTGCTGACTGGTGCGCCCATCTCGGTTGGCCGATGAGGGTGACCTGGTGTGATGACCGTGGCTGGCAAATCTGCGGGTGCAGGCGGCTATGGCAGTTTCTCGAATACCGCGACCTGGCTGTGGCTGCCGGAAGTGAACGGCGCCCGGTCCCAGCCCGCCCAGCGGTCCCGGACCCGGAAACCAGCGATCTTGGCCATCAGGTCCAGTTCGGACGGCCACACGTACCGGTAGGGCGCGGAGTGGCGTACCAGGTGCCCGTCCACCTCCATCCAGTGATGTGACCACGCGATCTGGGCGGCGGTGTCGTCGAAGGTCTCGATCCCGACGTGATCAGGATCAAGGGTGAAGACCCAGCCGGCCTCGCCGGGGGGCACCCGGCGCAACTGCGGCACTTCCACCTCCACCACAAAGCATCCGCCGGGCTCCAGGTGGGCAGCCGCGTTGACGAAGACCGCCAGCTGATCGTCCTGCGTGGTGACGTTCATGATCGTGTTCGCCACCAGGTAGACGAGCCTGAAGGTACTGCGCACGCGGGTGTTGGCCATGTCGCCGATGGTCACCGGGACCGCCTCGGCGCCGGGCTTGGCGGCCAGCTGCCCAGCCATGTGCGGGGACAGTTCGATGCCGTGCACGGCGATCCCCCGCGCGCTCAGCGGCAGCGCCACCCGCCCGGTCCCGGCCGCGAATTCCAGCGCGTCGCCGCCCCGGGCCAGGCCGGCCAGCAGATCGACGACGGGGCCGAGAACAGACGGCTCGAACTTGGCCGCGTAGGCCTTGTCGTAAACCCGGGCGATCTCCGGGCCCCAGGTGACCGAGCCCATGACCAGCAGCCTCCCGCTAACCCCTGCGCGCCGGCAACCGGATTTCGCCAGGCGAGCCGCCGCCCGCGCCGACGTCCAGCGGGCCGAAGCTGTCCTGGACGATCGCCTTACAAGATCGCTTGCCCCCGGGGAACAGCTCCACTGGCAGCCGGTAGTTGATCGGCGTGGCCGTGGCCTAAAATCACGCGTGTGCCTTGCCCGGCCGCAGCCTTGCCTGCCGACCTGAATGATTCCGCGAGGTCAGGGGCTCGGCAGCGCCAGCAGCCCGAGCCGCCCTCCGAGGCGGTCGACGCGAAAGGAACGGCACCCATGCCTAACGAGCGAGTAGGCGACCCTGGCAACCGAGGAAGCACGATCGCTGACCTCGCCGAGGCCGCGGGTCCCGGCTCAGTCGATGGCCGCCACCTTCTACTGGTCGGCGCGGGGCCTGGCCTTGGAATGGCCGTGGCGCGTCGCTTCGCCGTGGGCGGCTACCGGGTAACCCTGGTGGCGCGTAGCACGGACAGCCTCGGCGACCTCGCGGGCACCTTGGCCGATACCGGTGCCAAGATCAACACCATCGCGGCCGATGCCAGCGATCCCGATGGCCTGGGCGCCCGGATGAGGGAGCTCTATCTCGGAAATGGCGCACCGGGCGTCATCGTCTATAACGCCGTCATGGGAGCTCCAGACCGGCTGCTGGGCTCAAGTGTCGCCCACCTCCAGGAGGCGTATTCAGTAGATGTCATCAGCGCCATCGTGGTCGCGCAGGTGGCTGCCCCGGCCATGCGGGCCGCCGGCTTCGGGACCATCCTCGTCACCGGGGGCGGGTTCGCCGACCACCCGATCCCGGCCCTTGCGACCGTTTCCCTCGGCAAGGCGGCTCTCCGGTCGGCCGCGACAATGCTCGGCGCTGACCTGGAACCGGACGGCATCCGCGTGGCCACACTGACGATCGCAGGGCAGATAGTTGCAGGTACTTCCTTCGATCCGGAGCGCATCGCCGAACGCTACTGGGAGGTTGTCCACGTGGACGGTCCATGGCAGGCAGAATTCCGATACACCGGCGAATAGTCGACGTTTTACGGATACGGCCAGGGAAGGCTGCTCGTGGCATCTGCACGTCTTGTCACAGGAGCTGTTCTTGCCGCCCCATCACTGGTAGCCGGAGGCGGATGATCTGTGTGCCCGTCCACCTAGACTTCCTCAACTGCAGGTCGCGGACCCCTTGATCTTGATGCGACGATGATCACGAGCCAGCGACCAGCGCATATACGCTGTGGTCGCTGCCAATGTAGAGGGTGCCGCCAGCCACCGCAGGAGTCGATTCGACGCGACCTGCGGTGGGATAGGCCCACCGGGATTGCCCGGTGTCCGCATCTAGTGCGTATACATTGTGATCGTCGCTGCCGACGTAGACGGTGCCGCCTGCCACCGCTGGGCTGGCGAGAATTGGGCCTCCGGTGGTATAGGTCCAGCCGAGGCGGCCGGTGGCGGCGTTAGTGCGTATACCTTGCCGCCACCGCTGCCGACGTAGACGGTGCCGGCCGCCACCGTCAGGCTGGGAAAGGTGTTGTTGCCGCCTCCCACCTGGTAAGTCCAGCGCGGATGTCCGGTGGCAGTGTCTAGTGCGTACACCTTGCCGTTACCGCTGCCGACGTAGACGGTGCGGCCAGCCACCGCGGGGCTGGAAAGGCCGTTCGCGTTTCCGGCATGGTAAGTCCAGCGGGGGTGGCCGGTGGCGGCGGCGAGTGCGTATACATTGCCGATGCTGCCGCTGCCGTAGACGGTGCCGCCGCCCACCGCCAGTCCCCAATAGCCTCCATCCGGGTATGTCCAGCGGGGATGGCCGGTGGCGGCGTTCAGCGCGTAAACCTTGTCGTTGCCACTGCCGATGTAGACGGTGCTGCCAGCCACCGCCGGGCTGGAGATGATGGCGGCTCCGGTGGTATAGGTCCAGGTGACTGAGGGCGCGGGCAGCCCAGGCAGCACGACGAGGATGATGATCGCCGCGACCACGCCGATGGCAACCAAGGCCGAGCCGGCGGCGATGATCGAGCGGCGCGAGAAATGCGGGCTAACTGGGCGAGAACGGAGCTCCCGCGGTGCCTTTTCGCCTGGGCTAGGCTCGGCGCTCCCGGCGGACGCCGAAGGATGATCGTCATGCCGCGGCGGCGCTGTCCGGTGGCTACCGCCGTCTGGAGGCGGGGAGGGGGCAGTGTTCGGGTCTCCGCCAGCCTGATCGGTCGCTGGGTTTGCCGGGGCAGGTGCAGTCTCCCCGATCGGCCGCATCTCGCTCGCGGTCACGGATGACGCCGCGGCGAGTACTGGCTCCGGCGCGGAAGTGCTGGTAGCCGCCTCGCTCGGCACGCTGTGAGACTCTCCTTTGCCGTCGATGACGTCCTGTCGGGCCTTCTCCTCATCAGCCAGTCCTGCCCGGCCGAACTCACCCCGCTCACCTCAAGCGCGTACCCGCCAAGAATGAGCTTCACAACTCCGCCCGTAACTGGCCAGCCAGCTCGGCCAATTCCTCAGCATCGGCACCCGGCCCAGCCTGCAACGCGACCGACAGCTCAGCCGGAATGGCAGCCATCACACCTCCCCGGCTGGGCTGCTTGAAATCCTTAACCCGCGCTCCATCAGCCGACCCCCAGCTCAAGCTGATTGTTCCCACCAAGATGCACCGGCTGCCGACAGGCGCAACCATGAAACTGCGGAAGGGCCTCCACTGCGGCCCAGCCGCCAAGAACTTAGCGCCAGGATCTCCAACCGGGCGCTCGCGCCGCGGCATCAGCACCGGTTCGACCTGCGGCCGCGGAAGGCCCAGCAAGCGGTGCTCAGGCGGGT
Organism: uncultured Actinomycetes bacterium; assembly: GCA_963786975.1. Classification (GTDB taxonomy): domain Bacteria; phylum Actinomycetota; class Actinomycetes; order Streptosporangiales; family Streptosporangiaceae; genus Palsa-506. Next base: position 454,407 of record CAWBBE010000006.1, read on the forward strand.
CACCTGCCGGGACCGAGCAATCAGCTCGCGCTAATTCTGCCGTCGAGGGCCCACCTCTGTGACACGCGTGCCGGTGGTCCGCGAGTGCACGGCAAGACCGGCCGTCTCCTAGGATCAGGCAGCGGGGCTGGCTTCCTAACCGACCTTCGCGGCCAGGGGCTCATAAGCGGGAAACAGCTCGCCCATCCGCGCACCCGCGTCGCAGCGCTCGCGTCCCGCCAGATAGGCGCCGAGGTCCTCGACGTGGACCTGGATCCCAGCCCCGTAACCGGCGAGATAGGCCACCGGCATGCCTCTTTCCTCCCACACGACAATGGTCTGGTCACCGTCGGCGGTCAGGGTGATCTCGATGGACTGCTCGTCAGGCTGGTCCGGTTGCCGGTGCAGCAGCAGCAGCCGCCGCGGAGCCTCGCAGGCCTGCACTCGCCCCGTGCCTTCCCATCCGCTGGCAAACACCCGCTCGCGGTACTCCCCGCCCAGCTGCAGGTTGCCCTCGACCTCACCCCACCAGCTTGCCAGCCGCGCCGGATCGGTGATTGCTGACCACACGGCCTCGATACTGGCGTCGACGCTGTCCTGCACGCGCACGACGCCCTTGCCGTCCGCGGTTCCCAGGGTGCCCAGGAGACGGGTGCCCATCTGGCAGCTCCTTAGCTTCTGATCCTTGATCAGTAAGACGTCCGCCCCGCTCAGCGAGACGTCTACGTCACGCTACACGCAACCAGTCCGGTTACCGGGCCGCGTTGTTACCGGGACTGCTTGCCACGGCTCTTCGTGAAACACGATTGGGACGGCGCGCGGACGGCTGGGCACCTGGCGGCTGCCTTCAGGGGGCTATGCTTGTCATGGCAGCTAACACACCTGCCTGTTCCGAGTTGCCCCGGCCCGGCGCTGGCGGTGGCGGTTGAGGACAAGAGAGGCGCAGCCCTCGTGTGGGTTCTTTCCCTTCCATCGTGATCACTCTGCGGTGGCTGGACGCCGGGACGAAGCCACCGGATCGAGGAAGCGATGGCGCACGACAAGATCAAGGCGGCTGCCCGTAGCCGCATGGCGGAGACCGGCGAGTCCTACGCCGCCGCCCGGCGCGAGGTCATCAGGGAGTTCCGCGCAGCCGGGAGCAACGATCCGGCTGGGGAACCGGAACGTTTCGCGATCAGCTATGACGATATGGGCCCGATCTCCACCTGGGCCGACACCCTGCTTGGCGGGGGCCCGGCTAGGGGGCGGATCGAGGTCGACGCCGGCGAGCTCCGGCTCCGGATGGCCGACTTCAAGGTCGACGTGCCGCGCGCCTCCGTTCGCCGGGCCGCCCGGTCCTCGCATCGGACCCGGGGAACGATCGGCGTGCATGCCAAGGGCGGCAGCTGGCTGGCGAACGGTTCGGCTGACGGCCTCGTGGAGATCGAGATTGACCCGCCCTGTCACACCGAGCGCTGCCTCAGCACCTTGTTCCGCCGGGCAGAGGTCAACGAACTGATCGTGAGCCTCGTCGATCCGGACGGCTTCATCGCCGTCCTTGAGGGCTGACTGACGCGTCCACAGCACGCGTGGCGACCACCTCCGGGTCAGCCTGCTGTAATAGCCGTCTGGCTGCCTCCGGTGCGGCCGGGGCCGGCCAGGTGAACTGGCAGCCGGTAGGACAGCACGACCAGCCAGACTGGGTAGGCCGCGAACACCGGGCCCGCGGCCAGCGCCCCGGCGGCGAAGGCGACGTGCTGGAACGCAGCGCCGGCCGGAGGCAGCGTCGACGCCGTGAGTAGTACGCCCCCGGCCAGCCCGGCCGCGCCCAGCGCCATGCCCCATCCGGCGATCTGGCGGGGCAGCCGGCCGGATGCCCGGCCCGCGCGGCCGACGGCGAGGAGCCAGCCGAAGATGACCGCCAGGCCGACGTAGGAGCTGTCCACGTCGGCGCTGAACGGCGCCCGGCCGAGCACGAACAGCAGCGACACAGCCGCGATCATGACCATTGCGAGGATCGCGAGCGAGGTCACCGCGCCGAGCCCGGGACGGTTGCCGCAGACGGTCAGCAGGCCCGCCGCGACCGGGATCATGGTCAGTGCAGCCACGATGCCGATGGTGTCGTTGGCGGGCCCGGTCCACGCCCAGGGACCGTCGGCCGGAGTCAGGAAAAGGATCGCGAGCAGGACGTTGCCCAGGGTCCCGGTCACGCCGGCGACGAGCCCCCACCGATCCACGGTGCGGACCGCCAGGGCCAGCGCGGCGGGCGTCGTGCGCTGCGGCCAGGTACCGCTGCAGGACGACGGCGGGGCAGGCATCCCTTGGATCGGCGTCATGGCATTCTCCGGTTTCAGCGGGCAGGTGCCATCGACGCTAGGGGCCGGGCCACACGGGCGGAACGAGGTCAGCCGCCGAGCTGGTTATGCCTGCCCGCAGGTCCGGTTCGGGCTAGCACCCGGTAGTTACCCACACTGGCCCTCAGGGCGAAGAGGTGTTCTTCGGCCGGTACCCGATCGACAGGAACCCGGACCGCGCCTGCATGACCAGTACCTGCCCGGACCGTGCCCTCGGCGTGCGCGGAGCCGGATGGCCGCGGTCCCGTCCGCCGCCTGACTGGCACCCCGGGGGGAACTGCGGCACACTGCGGGGAGCCGAGTGGCTAACAATGCGGATCGGTCAGCGGAGGCGAGGCCGATGGGGTGGGCCGAATCGGGCCAGGCCTGGGGTGAGCGGGCCACGGACTGGGCGTACCTGATGGAGCCGTACGCGCGGCGCGCCAACGAGGCGCTGTTCGACCGGGCTGGCGTGGGCCCGGCGACGCGGCTGCTCGATATCGCCTGCGGCTCCGGATACGCAGCCAGCGTCGCGGCCAGCCGCGGGGCCACCGTCACCGGGCTGGATGCCTCCGAGGCGCTGATCGCGATCGCGCGGGCGCGCACGCCTGGTGCCGATTTCCGGGTCGGCGACATGTTCGCGTTGCCGTTCGACGATGACTGCTTCGATGTGGCAACCAGTTTCAACGGGATCTGGAAGGGATGCGAGGACGCGCTAGCCGAAGCCCGCCGGGTGGTGCGGCCGGGCGGGCTGGCCGGGTTCAGCTTCTGGGGATCTCCCAAGCGGCTTGGCCTGCTGCCGTTCTTCGCAGCACTGCTGGAGCTATCGCCGCCCGGCCACGTCGATGCCACCCTCAACCAGGGCGACACGGGGCGGCCTGGCGTAGCCGAGCAAATGCTCGCCGACGCCGGCCTGGAGTTCGCCGGCCGGGGAACCGCGCAGGTCATCAACGAGTGGCCCGACCTCGACCTGGCCGCCCGGGCACTCGCCTCCGCCGGCCCGTCCTGGCCGGCCCTGCAGGCGGTTGGCTACGACCGGTTCGCCGAGGCGATCCGCGAGGCCATACGCCCGCTATGCACCGAAAGTCTCGGCGTCCGTATCGTCTCCGAGTTCGGCTGGATCATCGGACAGGTCCCCAGCGCCTGATGCCCGCCACCGGGCGGGCCGGCTACGTCACCGAATTCGTGCCGGATCACTCAGCATCGAGCTGCCGCCGGGCGCCCACAGCAGGTGCGTCCGGCAGTGTCATCTGGTGGGTGCAGCGCTTGACGAAGACCGAGCGCCTCAGGAAAAATATGCTCACGGCGGCGACCGGTCGCTGAGCTGTGGAACATCCGCCCCAGTCGGGGTTCCATTTGGCAAAGGGGATTCGCCCTCCCGGTCGTCAATGTCACAGGCCATCTTCCAACACCGCGTCGCTGGGGGACGAGGGTGTCATGGGGAGGCTTGTCCATGACCAAGGATGCCAGCTTCAAAAAGGTTGTCCGGCGCCACGCCGAGGAGACTGGCCAGCGCTACACCGAAGCGCTGGCGGATATTGAGGGTCTCGGTGCGCGAATGCACCACGAGCCCGTTGCCGAGCGGCTTCTCGCCCATCTCCGGGATCGCTACGGCATTGACCCGGTCGCGGCGACGAAGCTCAGCGTGCACAAGACCTACGTGTTCCGCATCGACCGCAATGACGGCAGCCCGTGGGTCGCCCGCGCCTTCCCCCCCGCTCGGCCGCGTGCCGGTGTTGAGGGCGACGCCGCGGTCCTGGCATTCCTGGAGCGGCAGCACTATCCCGCGGAGCGCCTGGCGGTCGACGATGCGGTATCTGACTTCGATGGCAGCGCGATCCTCGTGACGCGGTTCGTCGAAGGCGTCCAGATCCCCGACGGTGCCGCGAAGTTCGCCATGATGGGCGAGCTGCTCGGACGGCTGCACGCGCTGCCGTACGACGATTCCGTCAGCCGCCCGGGTGGAGCCAGTGGTGAGGACCCGAGCCGTGAGGGCACGCCGCGTCAGGACCTGCTGGCGGCCCTGTCGTTTCTCGACGCCGTCGACACGAAGGTCGCAGCCGCCGAGCGCGAGCGATTCGAGCAGCTCCGCGACCAGGTGCGCTCGGCCGACGACGGCCACGGCCTTCCGGAAGGCTTGCTCCACGGAAACCTCCTGCACGCCCCCGATCACGCCGTCCTGAGCGAACAAGGGCCAGTCGCGATCAACTGGAAAGCGTCCGGGCGCGGACCGCGCCTCGCCGACTTCGCTTACCTGATGTGGGGCACGGGTTCGTGGAACCCACGCCGGCCGAACCAGGAGCGGATCGACGCTGCCGTCAACGCCTACGGCCGGCACATCGAGCCGACCGACGAACTCGACCGGCTCGAGGCAGTCATGTACATCCGGACGCTCTACCTCGCCTGTTTCGGCTACCGACGCGCTGTCATCAACGCCTCGACATTCCACGAGTGGGGCTTCATCGAACCACCCGAGTACTTCAGCTCCACCGCAGCCGCAACCCGAGCCGCGTTCCGCCGGTAGGTCGTCAGTAAGGTGCCACGTTCGCGGCCACTCAGTCGAGATCGAACTCGTTGCCCTCGATGTCCTGCATCACCAGGCACGACTCGTTGTCGTCAGTGGCAGGCAGTAGCCGCACGCGTACCGCGCCGAGCGCGACCAGTCGCGCGCATTCGGCCTCAAGCGCGGCCAGGCGCTCTTCACCCACGAGCCCGGTGCCGACCCGCACGTCAAGATGCAGCCGGTTCTTGACGACCTTGCCTTCGGGAACGCGCTGGAAGAACAGTCGCGGGCCCACGCCTGAGGGATCAATGCATGCGAACGCTGAACCCTGCTGCTCAGGCGGCAGCGCGCGCTCGAAATCGTCCCAGGTAGCAAACCCCTCCGGTGGCGGCGGTACGACGTACCCCAGCACCTCGCACCAGAAACGAGCGACGCGCTCAGGTTCTGCGCAGTCGAAGGTGACTTGGATCTGCTTGACCGGCGCCATCGGTCCACCCTAGAGGCGGGGTCTTTCGTCGTCTCCACGGGCCCGCCCCGGGCTAGGTAATGAGCACGGTGCCGAGCGCAGCACGTCGCCGGGACGCGCTCCACGTTCGCGCCTGCCGCAGGCTGAGGGACGCATCAGTGATGCCGGCGCCGCCAGTGATGATCTTGCCCCCCGATTGCCAGCAGCTCCGCGGACACCCAACACGGCCGGGCAGCGAAATGGGACAACCTCAGCGCCCGCACTGCGCGCGATGGCCGAGCTGATCGCCATCCGTGACTGGCCGGCCGTATGTCAGCCCCTCCCCGACCGTCGTTGGACTATGGCGTCGCCCGGCGCGGCTTGTGCGAGCAGTCCGTCAACGAGCGCGCGGAGTCCGTCAGGGTAGGTATCTCGCGCGGCTAGCGCGGGCCACTGGTCGCCGAGGGCGGCTAGGCGCGGCAGGCGGGACGCGTTGAAGCTGGTGAAGTCGATGTCGCGCCAGGGTCGCTCGCCGTCGGCGCGTCGGCGGGCGGAGCGCGCGCGGACGAGGATCTCGCCGACGGTGTAGTACCAGATGCCGCGGAAGACGTCGACGGCCTGTACGGGTGCGCATCCGTAGTCGATGGCTCCGGCCACGATGGTTTCGACCATCCACAGGGCCGGCTCGCCGAGGAGGCCGACGAAGCCATCGGCTGTGAGGATCTCGGCGGCCCACGGCCAGGCGGCGAGGGCATCGTGCATCGCGGCGGCGGCGGCGATGATGCGGTCCCGCGGCTTGCTGGGCAGGTCGGGGCGCGGGATCTGCTCTACGTATTCGTTGAGCAGCAGGAGCAGCAGGTCTTCCTTGTCCCGCACGTGATGGTACAGGGTCGTCGCCCCCATGCCGATCTCAGCGGCCAGCCGGCGGATGGTCAGCTTCTCCCAGCCGTCCCGGTCAATGAGCTGGCGGGCCGCAGCCAGGATCTGCGCGCGGGAGGTCACCGGTGGCCGGCCGGTGCGGCCGTGCGGCGGGGCGGGTCGGGACACCGTCCCATCATGCTGTCCCGCCGGCCGCTTCGGCGAATACGAGGTGGCTGCGGCTTTCGTGTTTGCGGGCGGATGACCTCGGTGATACTTTCGGAACATGTTCCGAAAGTCTACTGACCCGAGCCCGGAGGAGTGAACCGCGGTGACAAGTAAAGAATCAGCAAGCGCAAGATCGGCCATCGCGCCGGGTGCCCGGCCGGGTCTCACCCTCGCGGCGGTGGCCGTCGTGCAGTTCATGGTGTCGCTGGACCTGTCGGTCGTGAACGTCGGGCTTCCCCGGATCGCGGCCGGCCTGGGCTTCAGCGCGGTGGGCGTGACCTGGGTGATCTACGCCTACGCTCTCGCCTTCGGCGGGCTCCTCCTGCTGGGCGGCAAGGCCTCCGACCGGTACGGCCGCAAGCGGGTCCTGCTGCTCGGGCTCGGCCTGTTCGGCCTCGCCTCTCTCGCCGGCGGCCTCGCGCAGGAACCCGGCTACCTGGTCGCCGCCCGCACAGCGCAGGGCATCGGGGCCGCCGCACTGGCGCCGGCCGCGCTGGCGTTGCTGACCGCGACGTTCCCTGCCGGCCGGGCTCGCGTCCGGGCCTTCGGAGTATGGAGCGCGATGAACGCCGCCGGCGGCGCCTTCGGCGTGGTGGCCGGCGGACTGCTCACCGAGTACGCCGGCTGGCGCTGGGTGATGCTCGTGAACGTGCCGATGGCCGCGTTCGCGGTGGCCCTGGCCTGGCGCGGCGTCCCGGCCGGCCCGGCCCCGGTTCGCCGCGGCCGCCCCGATGTCCTCGGTGCCGTCCTGGCCACAGCGGGCATGACGCTGCTGGTGTTCGGCGTCGTCCGCACCGACCAGTATTCGTGGACCTCGCTGATGACCCTGACAACCTTGGCAGTCGCCGCCGCGCTGCTGGCCGCGTTCATCTATGCCGAGCGGGCCACCGCCCGTGAGCCGCTGCTCCGGCTCGGCCTGCTGGCCAACCGCTCGGTATCCGGCGCGAACGCGTACAACCTCCTGGTCGGCGCGGCCATGGCCTCGGCCTTCTACTTCATGTCCTTCTACCTCCAGCGAGTGCTCGGGGTCGGGCCGGCGCTGACTGGGATCATGTTCCTGCCGTTCGCGCTCGGCGTGATCGCCGGCTCCGTGCTCGCCGTTAAGCTCGGCTACCGTCTCGCTCCCCGCACCCTCCTGGTCATCGGCGGCCTGCTGACCGCGGCCGGGTTTGCCTGGTTCGGCCTCATTAGCCCAGGCGGGACCTTCATCACCGACGTCCTGGGGCCCTCGATCGTCGCCAGCGTCGGCTTCGGGCTCTGCCTCGGACCGGTGGTCTCCACCGCCACCGCCGGCGTCTCTCCCCACGAGGCCGGCACGGCCTCAGGCCTGCTCAACAGCTCACGCCAGATCGGTGCCTCGCTCGGCCTCGCAGCCCTCGCCACCGTCGCGCAGCACCGCACGGGCCAGTCCGCCACGCCCGAGGCCCTCACCGACGGATACGCGCTTGGCCTGACTCTCAGCGCCGTTCTCCTGGTCGCCGCTGTCCTCATCGCCCTAACCGTCCTGCGCCGCACCAGCCCGGCGCCATTGGTCGAGCGAGCCGAGCGCGAGGCGCCGCTGTTCGTGCCGTCGCCCACGCCTGATCAGGCCCGCCAGCGCTGACTGCGGCCCGAGCACAGCGACCGTCGCCGCCGGCCTAGTCGGTGGGAGCAGCCGTCGTGCTACCGCCGTCGGCCCACGTAGCTAATGCGATTCGGCTGGATTTCCGCGGCGTCGATCGCTGCTTGCTCGTCGTTTTCGCTGACGTCGGCCAGGTCGGGGAAAAAATAGGGCCCGTAAGCCAGCAACTGAGGATCGAACCGGGCGTCCAGCTCGCGCACGATTTCCAGGCCCGTGTGCAGGCCTTCTTCCCCGGCCCACCGCTGGCAGTAACCATCCCAGGACAGGCCGGAAGCACGCCATTCGTCATAGCGCCGCTGCAGCCAGCCATGATCCCCCGAAGGCCGGGGCAGGCGCTGGAAGCACCACCGGGCGGTGGCCTCATCGAACCGCTCCCGCGCCCATTCCACGACCACCAGCGTCCCCCGGGCAGCCAGCGCCGCCTCGGCCAACGCCAGCACCTCGCCGACATCGGCGACATGGTGCAGCGACGCGCAGGCGACGATCGCCTGCACGGGCCCGGGCATCTCATCTGTCTCGAACTCGGCCCGGTGATACCACGGCCCTTCCGGCGCCGCCGGATCGACACCAGTCGCCTGGAAACCGGACGAGCGCAGCATCGGGACGAACCCGCCCAGCGGCCCGCATCCGATCTCCAGCACCGCCGCGGGCGGCGCCGGCAGCCAGCCGCGGACGAACGGCCACACCGCGGCAAGCCACCGCTCATCAGGCGTCACGCCACCACACCCTACGCCCGCGCCACCCTGGCCACATTCATCGTGATCTCCCGGGCCGCCAGGACGACCATCACCAGTTGCGGGGCCCTCGCTCATCGGCTGCAGCGATCATCTGATCGCTGCGGCAACCAAGCCGTGGGACAGCCCGCCACGCGCACCGCCGCCAGGCAAATCTAGGTAACCCCACCCGGAATATGAGGGCTCGCTCCCGATTCGCGCAGCGCACCGCGCTGCTTACGGTCGCATCGGTCAATCCTGCGATCGGGGGCGTTGTGATGTTTCGGATGACCGTCCCATCACCAGTGCCGTGGCTGCGCCGCCCGGCCGTCGCGCTGGTCGTGGCCGCCGGGCTGTGGGGGGTGGCGGTCAGCGGGACGAAATATGCCCTTGGTGGCTTCGATCCCGTGACCCTTCTGAGCATCGAACTCCTGGCGGGTGCAGGCGTTCTGTGGGTCGCCCTGCTCGTACGTGGCTACCGTCCACCGGGGTCGTGGTGGCTTCCTGCCGTGCTGGGGCTGCTCGAGCCGGCGCTGGCCTATCTGGGTGACACGTTCGGCCTTTCTCTCACCAGCGCGGTGCACGCGGCGGTGATCAACGGGTAGCGCCCAGAGGACGCCTCCCGGGCGCGACCACGCAAGGCCGCTGTCCCGGCTCCCGGCGCACCGGGCCAGGCCGGCCAAAGCCTCATGGCGCACACGGGCTGACGCCGTGCACTGGCTGGTTACCCAGCCGGACGACGCTTGGCGCCGGTCAACATCGGCACCGCGAAATCGCCGGGCCCGCGCTCTTGACAATGCCCTGTACGGAAGGCCGCCATAAGAGCATGTCCTGCTGGCCTGTGGGTGTCCCGCGGCCTCCCGGCGCCCGGGCGGGCTGCGGCATGACCGCCGTCGGGCTGCGCCCGGCGGCCGACGCCGACAGCGAGTTCTGCTTCCGCCTGCACAAGGCCGCCATGGGCGGCTACATCACCGCGATCTGGGGATGGGATGAGCAGCGCCAGCGTGACTTCCACGCCCGCGGCTTCGACCCGGGCCGCTGGCAGATCATCACCGCTGGCGGGACAGACATCGGCATGCTGCACGTCGAATACCGGCCCGGCGAGATCTACCTTTCCCGTATCGAGATCCACCCCGGCTATCAAGGCCGCGGCATCGGCAGCCAGCTGATCAGCGCGCTCATCGACCAGGCCAGGCGCAAAGGCCAGCAGCTCGTCCTGGACGTGCTCGCTGTCAACACCCGCGCCAGGGCGCTCTACCAGCGACTCGGCATGACGGAGGTAGCCAGGCACGGCCCCGGCAACATCAAGATCACCATGCGGTCCGCCCGGCCGCGCCGGGAAGACCCGCCCGCCACATGACCCACGGGCCGTGCCGTCGCCTCGACGGGCAGCACGGTCATCCCGCCCCGGCTCTCTGCTCACGATCAGATCCATGCCCGCAGGCAGGAACGACGGCAAGAGCGCCGGGAAGCTCGGGGCTTTGGGTGACCGATACGGCGGCGGTTTGGCTGTCCGGCGCGAAATGCAGTCGTGTGACGGATACGCCAAGCGCGCCAAGAACATAACGTCCGCTGCGTAGGCTACGGCGTGTCCCAGCCAAAGGAGAGCCATGAAGATCGGCGGATCGGTGGCCCTGGTCACCGGGGCCAACCGCGGACTCGGCCGGGTCTTCGCCCGGGAGCTGGTCGGCCGCGGCGCGGCCAAGGTCTACGGGGCCGCGCGTGATCCGGCCGCGGTCACCGGGCCGGGCCTGACACCGGTGGCCCTCGACATCACCGACCCCGACCGCGTCGCCCAGGTCGCGCAGCAGTGCGCGGACGTCAGCCTGCTGGTGAACAACGCGGGAGTGCTGAAGTACAGCACGTTCATCAACGCGCCGAGCCTAAACGCCGCCCGGGCCGAGATGGAGACCAACTACTTCGGCACGCTAAGCATGTGCCGGGCGTTCGCCCCGGTCCTCGCGGCCAACGGCGGCGGCGCGCTGGTCAACATGCTGTCGGTGACCAGCTTCTACACCAACCCGCTCGACGCTTCCTATGGCGCCTCGAAGGCGGCGGCGTGGTCGCTGACCAACGGCGTCCGCCTCGAACTGCACCACCAGGGCACCCTTGTGGTCGCCGTGCACGCCAGCTTCATCGACACCGACATGGCCGCCCTGACCAATGCACCCAAAGACAGCCCCGAATCCGTCGCCCAGCAGGTCTTCGACGCCGTCGAGGCCGGCCAGATCGAGGTGCTCGCCGACGAGCGGACCCGGACCGTCAAAGCAGAACTGTCCCGCGACCAGGAGCTGATCTACCCGCCCGTCCAGGAATTCTGGGACGCCGCGGTGAAGGGCACCCCATGAGCGCCTGGCGGGTGGCGGCGTGAGTGTCATCGCCATCGAGCCCGTCATCACCGCCGTGTTGCCTTGGTGCCGCTTTCTGCCGGGCATGCCGGTCGGGAATGACGTGGCGCCTGACCGTGACGCAGTGATCCGCATGGCGGCGATAGGCAATTGGTTCATGATGGCTGTCGATCAGGCACGTGAGGGGCCCGATGGACGCACGGCGGGAGCGCGAGCTGATCAAGGGCTAGCGCGCCGGTACCGGAGGTAGACGACCTGCGAGAAGGTCTGCGTCTCGAGGAGTTCGAGATCGAGTCTCTTCGGCAATGGCGAGAAGTACGGGGTGCCGCCCCCCAGCACGACGGGACTTACGAACAGCCGGTACTCATCGATGAGGTCTTTCTCGGCAAGGGAGGCGGCGAGCCTGGCACCGCCGACCGACACGATGCCGGCGCCGGGCTGATTCTTCAGCTCGGAGACCTCGTCAGCGACATCATTGCGCGCCAGGCGGGCGTTACCTTCCACCGTCGTCAAGCTGGTCGAGAACACCACTTTCGGGATGGCCTTCCAGAGCCGGGCGAACTCAAGGGCCCGGGGATCCGACCAGGTCTGCTCGGCCGTCTCCCACACCAGCATGTCCTCGTAGAGACCTCGCCCAGTCAGGTGCCCGGTGAGTTCCCGGGTCTGCTCGTTGTGGAACCGCATCAGTTCCTCGTCAGGCGCGGCCCAGTCGATGGCGCCGTCCGGTCCGGCGATGTGACCGTCCAGCGACACGGACATGGAGTAGATCAACGTGGGCATCAGGGCTCCTTCTCGGCGCGTCGCCGGTCATCAGCGAGGGGGACGGTCTGCGTTAGAAACCGACTGTAAGCTTCCCGAGGTATGACCGTCCCTGCTGATTCGGCCAAAGATCAGGTTCAAACGGCCACGACCGGCCTGGTGAACCTGCGGGAAAGTGGTCGCTGGGTGGGAGGCAGCCATGTGTATGACGGCGGCGAGCAGCTGGTCACTGGCTGGCACTTTCACGACGTGCACGAGATCGAGTACGCCTGCCGTGGGGTGGTGGAGGTCAAGACGGAGGCCGGCCACTACCTGCTGCCGCCCCACCAAGCCGCGTGGATCCCGGCGGGCCTGCAGGTCGTGGCGAAGCTACCTGCTGCGTGCCCGTGTGCTTCGTTCCATGGCCCTGCTGTCCCAGCCGGACCGTTCCGTCCTCGAGGTGTCCATCGCTGTGGGTTTCGACGACGTCGGGGCGTTCGCCCGATCGTTCGCCAGGCACTGCGGGGAGACCCCCTCCGCCTACAAACGACGAATCAGTGGAACACCTTGAATCGCCCGCAGCTACCGCGACAGCTACCGACTGCTGCTCCTGCTGCTCATCCGCGGTGGACTCGCGGACCCCACCTCAAGTGCGAAGAGCCAGCATCGAACCATCCACAGGTCCTGACAATTGCTCGCCATCGGGGATGTATCAGCGGCGGCGGTCGCTCCTCTGACAGGTGGGCGCACTAACGGGGGCGCGCCCTGGAAGCTGCCGTATCGCAGCGGCGTGGGAAATCAGGCCAACAAGGCTGTCGTAACGCCGGGGATCTGGATCCGTGGCTGCGGCGGACGCGTCGATCCGCTGATGCGGGCACGAATGCGGAGGATGGTGGAACAAATGAGCGGAAGCCAGCAAAAGGGCTATCAGGGCCTGTGCTGGAACTGCAGCAAGCCGGGAGCCTACGCCGGTAACTGGCGGATGAAATGCCCTGGGTGTGAGGTGAGTTGGATGGCATGGTCATCAGCCCTTGGCGGCGACCCGGACCACGACACAGAGCCCACCATGCGGGTATGAGAACCCCCCCGCCGCTGAAGTCGATCAACGGCAGATGAACACCGGCGTCCATGACCGCCATCCTCCCACCCGCCCCACTACATGCAATCCAGCGCCCACGCGCAGACGGTGACGTCTGATTACTGGCACGGAGAACGCCCAGAACCGGACGATTTGCGTGCGGCTATCCTCACCAGCCGCCATGGTCTTACCAGCTCGTAATCGGCGACCTGGTCGCTCGCGAGCACCTTGACTACCGGATGTGCATTGCGCAGCGTAGCAAGACCGGCCAGGCACGATCCCCGGGCCGGCCGGCCAGCGGAACTGTCGCCAGGGCAGCAGGCTTGCCGGCACCAGGCCAGCGGCCACGAGAGGGCTTATCGGCATCAGCGGGCCTGCACGGGCGCGCCGATAGGATGGAGGCGCGGGAGGTGCAGAGGTTGTCTGGGCCGACTGATCGCCGACGACTGCCGCTACTGGAAGATGAGGATCTGACCGGTGAGGCGGTCATCGAGCCGAGCCGGCTGATCCGGCCGGTCGACGCGCCGACGGTCGCCGTGGCCTGCTTCTTCCGTGACGTCGTCGAGGAACTCTCCGGCCGTCAAGACGCGAGGCCAGTGTGTCGCCTGCACAGCGAGATGGGTCCGGCATCGTTGTGGGAGATCGAGCACCGGGGTGTACGGCTGGGCGTGTTCCATCCCGGAGTCGGGGCGCCGCTGGCCGGTGCCATGCTCGAGCAGGTCATTGCCCGTGGAGTTCGCGGAGTCATCGCCTGCGGTGCGGCAGGGGCGCTGGTACCGGAACTGGTGATGGGGCACGCGGTGATCTTGACCGGCGCTGTGCGCGACGAGGGCACGTCCTTCCACTACCTGCCGGCCGGCCGGGTCGTCTCGGCTGACCCGGGTCCGGCTGAGAGCCTGGCCGACGCGCTTAGCGCCGCCGGCGTGGAGACGACGCACGGCCTGAGCTGGTCAATGGACGCCATCTACCGCGAGACCCGGGCCCGAGTCTCGCGCCGGGTGGAGGAAGGGTGTCTAGTCGTCGAGATGGAAGCGTCCGCGCTGATGGCGATCGCCCGCTACCGCTCCATCCCGTTCGGCGAGGTGGTGATGGCCGGAGACTCGCTGGCCGACCGGGACTGGCAGCACCGTGGGTGGATGACGGCCAGATCGGCGCGCCGGCAGTTGTTCGCCTCGGCCGCGGACGCCGCCGTCGCGTTGACGAGGTGACCGGGTTCCAGATGCAACGGTGCCGCCCGCCGGGCCGGTTACCGATGGTCAGGTGCGGCACGACATCGACATGCACACCTCCGAACGGCGGAAACTGCGGAAACGCGGCATGAACCATACTGGTCAGGGCCAGGAACGGCCCGGCTGGCTCACGCGGCCGGCCGAATGACTCAGCGCGGGTTGGCCGACGGCACTTTGCCGGCTCGTAGTCGCCCCGCGCTGGCGCAGGTCAGTTATGAGCCCACGGTGTCAGGGAGCTTGCCTGTCGCCCCGACTTTGTAGGCGATGATCATGTTCCGCTGCGTCCTGGATAGCACGGTGCCGGCGCCGGCGATGACGTAGTCGCCGTTGACGGCGACCGGGGCATTGCTCCCGGCGGACAGCGGTGTCTTGAACATGATGGCGCCGGTGGTCGCGTTCAGCGCGTACAGGTAACCCTTGAACGTGGTGGTGAACACGACGTCGTTGGTCACCGTCGCGGCGCCGTACGGCGAGGACGGAAGCGGGGTGTCCCAGATGACGGCGCCGGTGTCCTGGTTGACCGCGGCCATCTCGCCGACGGCGTTCTCGATGGCTTGGATGTGGCTGGTAAGCGATCCGGTGTAGCCCGTCGGGGTGGCCGGCAGTGCGAGGTCGTTGACGGCCGCGAAGGTGGTGGAGCCGTTGCTAGCCAGCTGGGTCAAGATGCCGCCGTAAAGGCTCGGCTCGAGGCAGTATTCCGCGGGCAGCAAGCCCCGCGAGGCTGACGTGGCATGCTCGGTGAGCAGCCCGTCGGTCTCATGCCCGTCGTGGCCGCCCACCGGGCGCTGCCACAGCAGCTTGCCGGTGTGTGCGTCCAGTTCGATGAGGATGCCGGCCTTGCCGCCGTCGATCACTACTGGCCGCCCGTTCGCGGTGGTCAGCACTGGCGGGTTCTGCAGGTCCCAGTCGTACAGGTCGTGCGGGGTGAGCTGGTAGTACCACAGCAGCTTCCCGGCCGGGCTCAGCTTCACCACCGAGTCGGTGTACAGGTCCGGGCCTGGCCGGCTGCTCCCGAGCGGGTAGCTCTTGGTGCCGAAGATCGGGGCGGGGTTGGCGACGCCGAGGTAGATGTTGCCCTGAGCGTCGAACGATGGCGTGTACCACAGCCCGCCGCCGGAGTTGACCCTCGGGTTGCCCCACAGGTTCTGCACCTGGTTCCAGGACCACTCGGGCGCGCCGGTCTTGGCGTTCAGCGCCCACAAGATCCCCTCGCCGCCGGGGCCGTACTGAATCGCCACGTTGGCCGGCACGGTGGACACGTACACGGTGCCGTCGTTGTAGCCGGGCGCCATGGCGATGCCCTCGTGGTCGTTGCCGGTCAGCGTCCGGCTCCACAATTGTGCCCCGGTCGCGGCGTCCAGGGCGACCGCGGCCTTGGCGGTGGCCGCGTACACGACTCCGCCGGCCACGCTGACACCGTCCGGCCCGCCGTTGGGCGAGCTGTAATTGTGCGTCCACAAGACCTTGCCGGTGGCCAGGCTGATCGCGAACACGTCGGAGTCCAGATCCTGGGCGTACACCACCCCGTTCACGATCACGGGCGTGGTCGCGTAAGCCCCGTCGGTATGGGCCGTGGACATCGTCAGCGGCACCGTCCACGCCACCCCGAGCTTCGAGACGTTCGTGCTGGTGATCGCGCTAGCCACATCGCGGGTGCTCGCATGGTCGGCGTCCGGCTGCGTCCAGCCCGCCGCGGGCCGGCCCGCGGCGGCCGGGGCGTTCCCGGTGACCGCCGCGCCTTGCTTGGACGGGCACGCCAGCGTGCTCGAACCGCTGTTGCTTGAGCAGCCGCCTGCGATCAGGCCCGCCACGGCCACTAGCACCGCGCCCGCAGTCGCGCGCCGGCGGCCGCCGGCCATACTGGCTTCACAGCTCACGGCTCACCACTCTCCCCGGGTCTGCGGACACCCGTTGGTGCCCGTTGTCAGCTCAGACTCTTCCGCAGCCCCGAATTCATCGCCCTCCGGGGATTCCGGCTCACTGCGCCGCACGGATAATCTCGAAGGTTCGATCACGCCCCTCAGGCGATGCTGCACCTGCGATACGGAAGTTACTTGCTCCGATGCGTAGCCCTCGCAGGTGTCCTTGCCAACAGCATCCGCAATTGACCTTGCCGAATTTGCCGATGGCCATATAGCGACCTACTCTCATGCCGCGAGTTGTTAGCTCGCACACTCCTGCAGGAGGTGGTTGATCCAGGCTCGGGGCGGCGAATCATCGATGCTGAGGAGGTCGGCCTTGTTCGAGATCTGCCTGTGCAGCACGTCGGCGTCCGGTAGCTAGCCAAGGTGCAGGGCTTGTTCCTGCACGGTTTAGGGGGGAGCGCGTGTTCCGCGGCGGACCAGCCTGGCCAGGCCGTCGCCCGGTTGATGCAGACAGGATGGAATGCCTTCCGCCGATGAGGGAAAGGCGTAGAGGTAGGTTGCCTGTCTGGCTGATGGAGGTTTGGGAGATGGCCAACTGCAAGAGCACCGTAAGGGCGCCAAGATCACGTTCTGCTCCGAAGGTTGTGTCCCCGAGGAACAGGACCAGTGTAGCCCTCCCCTTGTCTTTCTCCCGGTTCACGACGGAGGAGCCGACGATAAGGGCGAGAGACTGGATCAGCGTGGCTAGCCTGGTGGTGTCGGTCGTCGGGTTCAGCATTGTCATCTGGCAGTTCACACGGGCAGCGAACGCGCAGGAAGAAAACCAGGCCAGCGATCCGGCGAGCTGACAGGTAGCCCTCGTTGAAGACGAGGTACAGGACGGCGAGCACGCCGGAGACGCGTGCCGGGAGATCCTCCGCGGACGGCACCCGGTACGGGATGCGAGCCGCCTTGATCTTGGCTTTCGCGCGGGTGATCCGCTGCCCCATGGTGGTCTCGGGCACCAGGAAGGCGCGGGCGATCTCGGGCACGGTCAGGCCGCCGACCAGGCGCAGCGTCAGCGCTACCCGGGTCTGCAGCGCGAGCGCCGGGTGACAGCAGGTGAAGATCAGCCGGAGCCGCTCGTCGCCGATGGGGCCGGCAGGCCCGGGCGGGTCGTCGCCGTACGCCAGCTGAGCCTCCTTCTGCTTGTCCCCGCGCTTGTTCTCGCGCCGGATCCGGTCGATGGCCTTGCGGTGGGCGGTAGTGGCCAGCCAGCCGCCGGGGTTCGGCGGCGCGCCATCGGCCGGCCACCGCTCGACGGCGGTCGCGAACGCCTCGGCCGCCGCCTCCTCGGCGATGTCGAGATCACCGAAACGCCTGGTCAGGGCGGCGACCACCCGGGCCCACTCCTCGTGGTGGGCCCGGGTGACCGCCTCCTCGACGTCGATCACAGGAACGGCCGCACCTCGATCTTCCGATCGCAGACCTTCGACGCCTCGGCGGCGAGCTCGAGCGCCACATCCAGATCGGGGGCCTCCCACACCCAGACGCCGGCGAGGTACTCCTTCGACTCCACGAAAGGCCCGTCGCTGAACACCGCCTGCTCGCCCCGGTTGTCGATGACCGTGGCCGCGTCGGTGTCCGCGAGTCCGCCCGCGAAAACCCAGTAGCCCCCGGCGATCAGTCGTTCGTTGAACGCGCTGATGGCAGGCTGCCTGTCCGTGCTGCCGGGATTGCTCTTGTCATCGATCACGGAAACCAGGTACTGCATCTGAAGATCATCTCCTGTGGTGTAAAGACAGCGTGGTTCGCTGGTCAGGGACTTCAGGCCGTTGCATACTGCGGGCGCCCGGCCGGCCGGTAGACCTGGATCGTCACGCCCTTCGAGTCGACTCGCGACTCGACCAGGTCGAGCGCAAGATCCGGGCCGGTCTCCGGGAACAGTCGCGCGCCCTGGCCGAGGATCACCGGGATCACGATCAGAGTCATCTCGTCGACCAGATCGTTCTCCAGCAGCCACCGGGTCAGGGCGCCACTGCCGTGCACCTGCAGCTCGCCCCCGGGCTTGGCCTTCAGCTCACTGATGGCCGCCGCGAGGTCACCGCGGAGAACGGTCGTGTCCTCCCAACGCGGCGCGGTGAGCGTGGTCGAGGCAACGTACTTGGGGGCCTCGTTCAAGGCCACGCCGATGGGATGTGCGCGCATCTGGTCGATTGATCCCCAGGAGCCGGCGAACAGCTCGTAGGTGCGCCGGCCGAACAGGAACGCCTCTGCGCGCTGGTAGGTCTGCGTGATGAACGTCCTGGTCTCGTCGTCGCCCTTCCCCCGGGCCCATCCGCCGCGCTCGAATCCGTTCCTGCGGTCATCCGACGCGGCGCCGTTTCCCTGCATCACTCCATCGATGGTGACCTGAGTCATGGTCGTCAGCTTCATGATCGCGGTTCCTTTGCCTTGGCGCCGCCCCTTGTGGGCGGCCTCACCCCTGCTACGAACACCACCGCCCCGATCCGACACCGCCTCCCGGATTTCTTTGAAGAATCTTCCGGGACGCCGGTCGTCAGCGATCCGACAGCACGACAGTGCCGCGGCGACAGCGCTCCACTTCCTCAAGCGCGCCCAGTGCGGACAAGCTCTTGGACCAGATCGATCGCGAAGATCCTGACCAGTCGTCCGCACGTACCGCCGGTCGAGCGACCCCAGCAGACGGCGACCGATGGACCAGGCACGTGTCCAGCGGCTCGATTCCGGCTTCACCCGCGATGCGGTCACTCTGGTCGTGTCCTACCTAGACTTTCAAGGGTGGACGTCACGACGATGCGGCGACGCGTCGAGTCAGCCCGGGTCGCCCATCTCGCCACCGTCGGCGCCGACGCCCTGCCGCACCTCGTCCCGGTCTGCTTCGCGGTCGACGGAGACACCATCTATTCCGCAGTCGATCACAAGCCCAAGCGAGGCACGCAGCTTCGCCGGCTCGACAACCTGAGGGCGACCGGCCACGCATGCCTGCTCGTCGATCAGTACGGCGAGGACTGGTCGATGCTGTGGTGGGTCCGGCTGGACGGCCGCGGACGGGTGACTGACAACCCACGCGAGGTGGCCCTGGCCCTGGCAGCCCTCGAAGACAAGTACGACCAGTATGCCGTGCAACCGCCCGGTGGCCCGATCATCGCGATACAAGTGACAAAGTGGAGCGGCTGGTCTGCGGCCGGGTAAAAGGCCCGACCATGGCTAAATCCACGGCGCCGTTCGATGCGAGATCACTCAACCGAGGGACCTGGCATCCGAAGCTTCTAAGTCAAGTTCCGGTCAGGGAATCGTGCTGCGACCT
>CAWBBE010000007.1:0-113979 GCA_963786975.1 uncultured Actinomycetes bacterium
ATCTCATTTGGCCCCACCTTCTCCTTTGATTCGGCTCCACCAGGGAATGGAGCTGGTGGAGGGTTCTACTTTGATCTGGCCCCACCGCGCTGGGGTGGGGGGCTGTCCTGGCTGCCGTTGCCGGCGATGTGGCTGGTGAGCTGTCTGCGGTCGGCTCGTTCGGTTTCGAGCTGGGCTTCGGCTCGTTCGGCTCGTGCTCGTTCGGCGTCGGTGAGGGCGCGCTGCGCTTCGGCCTGGGCGGCGTGGCTTTCGCGGAGCGCGGCGCGTTCGCGGGTGGCGTCGTCGCGGGCGCGCCGGGTTTCGTCGCGGGCGTCGGCCTCGGCCTGGCGGGCGCGGGCGGTTTCCGTTTCGGCGGCGGTGCGGGCGTCGCGGGCTCCGGCGAGTGCGTCGTCGCGCTCGCGCTGGAAGCGGGCGGCGGCGTCGCGGGCGGCGGTGGCCTGCCGGCGGGCGTTCTCCTCGGCTGCGGTGACCTGGGCCGTGGTGTCGCGGCGGAGCTGGTCCAGCTCGCGGGCGAGCCGGCACGCGGTTTCCTCCGCGTGCCGGGCGGCGTCGCGGGCGGCTGCGAGGGCCTCGGCGAGTGCCTGGGCCCCGGCTTCGGCTTCTGCCTGGCGGGCCTGGGCGGTGACGGCGGCGGCCTCGGCGCGGCGGCGGGCGGCCTCGGCGTCGGCGATGTCGGCGCGGACGCGGGCGGGGTCGAGGGCGGCGGCCTGGTCGCGGGCGGCCCGGGCGAGGACGGCGGCCTGGCGGAGCGCCTGCTCGAGGGCTGCAAGCGAGTCGGTGTCCCCGCCGCCGGAGGCGGCGGGGACAGGGATGCGGGCGTCGTTGTGGTAGCGGCGGGCGCAGTCGTCGCTGCAGAACACGCGGTGCCGGCCGCGGCCCGTGCCGGGCGGGACCGCGTTGCCGCAGCCTGGTCTCTTGCATTCCTGCGCGGTGCCGTCCGCGCCGGGCTCCTGGACGATGGTCATGGCGGCGGGTTCCTTTTCTGTTCCTTTTCTGATCAGAGGCGAAATGAAAAGGAACCCCGGGCGCGGAGCGCCCGGGGTTCGTCAGGACCCGGGAATCGTGCCCGGGATGCCGGCGAGCGCGTCGCGTACGGCCCGGTGCAGCATGTTCTCGGTCTCGCCGACGGCGGCGGCCAGGCGCTGGAGGTCGTAGGGGCTGTCGGCGTCGTCGAGGACCGCGGCTGCCTGCCGGGCGGCCGGCGGCGGCGCCTCCGGGGAGGCGAGCCAGTCCAGGACGGTGCGGGCGTCGGCGAGCATGAGCGCGATGTCGCGGGTGATGCCCGAGTCGAGGCAGGCCAGGGCCGCCTGCTGGTAGCTGCCGGGATGGTTGATCAGCGTCATGCCGGGGTGCCTTTCTCCTTTGCGTCCCGGCCGCCGGCTTTCGCGGCGGCGGCCTGGCGGCGGGCGGTGGTGGCGCGGAGCCGGTAGGAGCCGGTGCCGGTGGTGATGATGTGGGCGTTGTAGGTGAGCCGGTCGACGATCGCGGCGCAGAGCCGGGGGTCGGTGAAGGCCTGGGCCCACTCGCTGAACGCGGCGTTGGACGCGACCGCGATGGAGGACTTCTCCTCTCTCTCGGTGAAGACCTGGAACAGCAGCTCGGCGCCGCGCCGGTCCAGCTCGATGTAGCCGAGCTCATCGAGGCAGAGGAGGTCGATCCGCCCGTAGCGGCCGATCACCTTGGTGAGCATGCGGTCGTCGGCGGCCTCGGCGAGCTCGTTGACCAGGGCCGCGGCGGTGACGTAGCGGACCCGGTAGCCCTCCTCGGCCGCCGCGGTGCCCAGCCCGATCAGCAGGTGCGACTTCCCCGTGCCGGAGTCGCCGATCAGGCACAGCGGCTGCCCGGCGGCGACCCACTGGCAGCGGCCCAGCGTCGAGACCAGCGCGGCCGGGACGTCGGGGTTCGCGGCGAAGTCGAAGTCCTCCAGCCGCTTGGGCCGGGGGAACCCGGCCTCGCGGACGAGCCTGGCCCGGCGCCGCGTCTCCCGGTCATCGCACTCCAGCGACAGCAGCTCGGTGAGGAACCCCTTGTAGCTGGCCTGCTGGCGCAGCGCGATCCCGGCGACCTCGCCGTGCCGGTCCCGGACCGTGGGCAGCCGCAGGATCGTGCAGGCCCGCTCGATCGCCGCGTCCATCGCCGGCTCGGTCAGCTCGTCCCTGCGCGCGCTCATGATGCGCTTCCCTCCTCCGGCTGCGGCGCGAGCCGCAGCAGCTGGTCGTAGGCGGCGACGTCCGGCAGGGGCCGGGGGTCGGCCGGCAGCGGCCCGGCGCGGCGCGGCAGCGTGACGACCGCCGCCCGCGACCGGCGCGGAGCCGGCCCCGGCGGCCCCGCCGCCGGGGCGCCCGCGGCGGCGGCGTGCCGGCGCGCCTCGACCGCGACCACGTCCGGGGAGCACGTCCCGGACCGCAGCGCGGACTCGATCCCCGCGGTCACCGAAGCGGCCGGCAGCCGCCGGTGCAGCAGCAGCACCTCGATCAGCGCCCGCGTCCCGGCTCCGTCCCCGAGTTTCCGGCGGGCCCGGGACCACAGCGCTTCGTGCGCCGCCGTGAACGACCCGCCGGCGCGGGCCTGGGCCAGCGGCACCGAGCCGGGCAGCGCGCCCGGCTTGCGGGCAAGGATCTCCAGGTAGTGGTCCAGCAGCAGGTGCTCGTCCCCGGACGCGACCAGGCGCGGGTGGACCGCCACCGCCTTCCCGCCCTCGAAGACGGTCAGCTCGTTGGCGCCCAGCCGGATCCGCACTGCCTTCCCGATCAGCCGGGCCGGCACCGAGTAGCGGCACTTGCCGACGCTGACCCGGGCGAACTTGTCGGCCTTCGGCCACAGAACCGTGCCGGTGTCGAACCCGTCGGCCGGCAGCGGGCGCAGCAGCGGCGCCTCTTTCGCGAAGTCGGCCGCCACCGTGTTCCGCCGGAACTCGACGTGCCGCAGGCCGTCGCGAAGGTCGTCCTCGGCGAGCCGTGCATTCAGGTCCGCCAGCGACTTCACGCGCGGGACGGGGACCAGGAAGTTCCGGCGGAACCGGCCGATCTCGCCCTCGACGCCGCCTTTCTCGTGCGCCCCGCCGATGCCCGGCTCGCAGTAGAACGCGTCGAACCCGTACCAGGTCCGGAACGACAGCCAGCGGGCGTTCTCCTTCCGGTCCCGGCCCTGCAGCACCTTCGTCACCGCCGGCGTCAGGTTGTCGTAGCGGATGTGCGCCGCCGGGATCCCGCCGGTCACCGCGAACGCGGTGACGTGCCCCTCCAGCAGCGCCTCCTGGGCGCAGGAGGCGTAGACCCGGTGCACCCCCATCCCGGAGAACGACAGCCGGTAGGCGAACAGGTGGCACGCGGCGTCCTGGCCGTCCAGGGTGATCGTGACCGGCCCGAAGTCGACCTCGGCCTCCGCCCCCGGCTCTTTCGCCTGCGGCACGAACCCCTCCAGGCTCCCCGCCCGCCCCTTCCGCTCCGCCTCGATCTCCGGGCGACGGCGGGCCACGTACTTCGCCACATACGAGTACGACGCCTCCGCGTCGTGCTCGTCACGCAGCCGCGCCCAGACCCGCCTGGCGGTATGCCGCTGCTTGCGCGGCGCGTCCAGGTCCACGGTGAGCATCGCATCGATCAGCGGCGCCACCGCGTCCCGCGCGGGCGACGCCCGCTCCGGGACCTTCCGCAAAGCGGGCACCGGCGACGCCAGCGCCTCCCGCACCGTCCGCCGGTGCACCCCGTGCTCCCGGGCGATCGCCCGGACCCCCATCCCCTGCCGGTAATCCTCCCGGATCGCCGCGAACAGTCCCACCCTGTCCCGTCCCATCCGCCCTCCGTGAGCGGGAAACAGCAGAATGTGACCACTATGCGCGCAGCCGCACCACATGTCCCGCAACCAGCCCGGCGTGTCGCCGGAACCAGCCCCCACGGCCGGGGCCAAATCAGAGGAGAACTAACCCGCCCAGCCCGCTCCCCGGTGGAGCCGAATCAAAGGAGAAGGTGGGGCCACTTCAGAGTGACACGGCCAGGTCGTCAGGGGCCGGAGGGGATGGATGGTGGCGAGGCCTTTTCGGCCGGTGTCCGGGCCGTACACGGGATCGGGGGTGCTGGCCGAGCTCGCGCGGCTGTGGGACCAGGCAAGTGCCGCGGGTGCGCGGGTGAGCCAGGCCGGGCTGGCGCGTGAGTCCGGCGTGGCGACGACGACGTTAAGCGACTGGGTGATCGGCAAGGCGCTGCCACGCGAGGCCGGGGACTTAAGCAAGGTTGGCGCCGTGCTGGCCCGGTGGGCCGGCCAGCACGAGGTACCACTGGCGGACTGGGAGCGGCTGCTGGAAGCCGACCATGCCGCCCGTGAGCCGGGCGAACCGGGCCCGGGCCAGCTGATTGCCGGGCTGGATCCGCTGGATGCGTTTGTACTGGAGGTGCACCGACCGGTCACCGCGGACACCGGTGCCGGGGATCTGCCGGTGCTGCCGCGGTATGTCCGCCGGGCCCATGACGAGGACCTGGCGGAGGTGGCCGAGCGGGCAGCGGCCGGGCACAGCGCGATGGCGGTGCTAGTCGACGGGGAAGACGCGGGCCTGCTGGGAGGCGGTCCACCAGTTGCCGGCGGGGTGGCGGCTGTGGCACCCGTTTGACCCGACCCGGCCCGAGGCGGCGCTGGCGGACCTGGCCCGGGTCGGCCCGCGCACCGTGGTGTGGCTGAACGAAACTCAGCTGTACCTGAACACTCCTGGCGATACCGGGGAGCGGGTCGCGGCCGCGCTGCGGACCCTGCTCACCGACCCCGGCCGGGCCCCCGTGCTGATCCTGGGCACCTTGTGGCCGCAGCACTGGGACACCCTGACCCAGTCCCGTGGCACCCGGCCGCCGGCCTGCGCGGTGCTGGACGGTACTGATATCGCGGTGCCGGCCGCGTTTACCGGCCGTGCGCTGGAGGACCTGCGGCGGGCGGCGGGCGGTGATGCGCGGCTGGCGGCCGCCGTGGCGGGCGCGGCGGACGGGCAGGTCACCCAGTACCTGGCCGGGGTCCCGGAACTGATGGCCCGGTACCGCAACGCCCCGGCCGCCGCCAAGGCGCTGATCCATGCCGCGATGGACGCGCGCCGCCTGGGTCACTCCCTGGCCTTGCCGCATGCCCTGCTCGAGGCCGCCGCGCCGGCCTACCTGACCGGCACCGAATGGGACACCGCCGGCGAGGACTGGCTGGAACAGGCCCTGGCCTGGACCGCTGCCCCCTGCAAGGGAGTCACCGGGCCGCTGACCCGCATCCGCCCCCGGCCGCCTGGCGGGCGGCCCGGAGCCGGCCCGCCGGAGGCGGCGGGCGGGCCGGCGTACCGGCTCGCCGACTACCTGGACCAGCACGGCCGCCGTCACCGCGCCAGCGAGTTCCCCCCGGACGGATTCTGGGCCGCCGTGCGGCACGCCCGCCCGATCAACCAGGTCGCTCTCGCCGTCGCCGCCCGCGATCGCGGCCTGTACCGGCACGCCGCCCAGCTCTTCAAAGACGCCGCCGCCCACGGTAATTTCCCTGCTCCGCGCCTGGTTGGCCTCATGGCCAGCATCAGCCCTGCCGACCCCCGCCCCGCCGAGTTTGCCGTCGCGAATGCCTCCCTCGAGCACCCGACTGCCGTGGCTTGGCTGTTGGAGGCCCTGCTGGAGGCGGGCGCCGGCGACCAGGCCGCTGCCCTGCTGGCCCGCGAACCCGCCGCGCACGTGTCCCTGGAAGACCCGCACGGTGTGGCCAGGCTGCTGGAGGCCCTGCGAGCGGCGGACGCCGGGGATCAGGCCGCCGTGCTGCTGGCCCGCGACCCCGCCGCGCACGCGTCCCTGGAAGACCCGTACAGCGTGGCGGAGTTGCTGGAGGCCTTGGGAGCGGCGGGCGCCGGGGATCAGGCCGCCGCCCTGGTGGCACGCGCCGCCGCGCACGCGTCCCTGGAAGAACCTGTTTGCGTGGCGGGGCTGCTGAAAATCCTGCGAGCGGCGGGCGCCGATGATCAGGCCGCCGTGCTGCTGGCCCGCGATCCCGCCGCGCACGCGTCCCTAGAACACCCAAGCGGCGTGCAGAACTTGCTGGAGGCACTGCGAGCGGCGGGCGCCGACGGCCAGGCCGCCGCCCTCGCCGCCCGGTTGCTGTCGGCGGGGCTGTTCCGGCTTACCCAGGAGGCCGATGAGCCGATTAACCGGTTTGGGCGTGATCCTGACGGCAGTCCGGCTCGGCCATGGAGCTGGGAAGGCCTCAGCTAGCCGCGGCGCGCGGCCATCCGGAGCAGGCGTTCCTGGCGCAGCAGGACGTCCCGGCCGTGGCGGCGGAAGCGGAAGCGCTCGCCTGGTGCCTCGGGTTCCAGGAGTAGATGGGGTCCCGTCCTTCTGGCCACTCGGCCACACTGCGCGGTCGGTCGCTCCGGGCCCGCGCGTGTCCAGCAGGTGGTAGAGGACCATTTGGTTACGGATCCCGATCGGCGCGGCTGCTGAGCAGCCAGCCGGGGGCGCGGCGACCTCGGCGACGGTCAGCGGCTCGGCCGGGTACTTGCGGCCCTTGTTCGGCGGCGGCCGGCCCGGCTGCTGCCCCAAACCGTCCTGGCCTGCCCTCCGGGATCACTTCGGTACGGCTTTGGAGCAAAAGCCGTACCCCATAACCCGCGCCGTTGTGACTGCCAGCACCACGCAGCAGAAGCCGTACCAATTTGCTCGCCCGCCGCTGGCCAAGAAACTGTGATCCCAGTACAAGGTTCTTGAACTTGTGACCTCTTCCGTGTCAGAGGCGAGAGCGCTCTCAGCGCCTGCAACAGGCACGACCTGGTGTGCGCCTGCTCGGGCACTTGAGCAGGTTCCAGTGGGCGGCCGGGCACCGGATGTTCACACCGTCTGGTGTCGCGGTGTGACATTCGCCACATCTAGTGAACACGAGATGCCGCAGAATGCCGCGAAATCCTGCGGTCAAGGTGCGGTCAAAAGATCTTTAGGCCACTCACCGGGCTGGTGATGTGGCCTCTGACCTGCACGTTCTGGTCGGGACGGCGGGATTTGAACCCGCGACCCCTTGACCCCCAGTCAAGTGCCCTACCAAGCTGGGCCACGTCCCGGTACGAACCGCGCCCGCCTCCGACCTGGCGGGCTTACCCACCTTAGCGCAGCGTGGGCCGGGTGGCGTTCGCTGCCGGGCCGCAGCCGCCCCCGCGCTGCGCCGCCCGCCCGGAGACGAGAGCATGAGCGCCATGACCGACCGCCTGGCGACCCTCGTGCCGCACCCGGTATCCGTCCGCCCGCAGCCCGGCAGCTTCCGGCTCGACAGCGAGACCCTCGTCATAGCGGGTCCCGGCGCGCACGGCGCGGCCGCGGCCGTCCGGCGGGTGCTGGGTGCGCTGCCCTGGCCAGGCTCCGGCCGGGGCTCCGGGCCCCGCCCGGCCGGCGGCGAGATCACCGTGGACGTCGACGGCAGCCTGCCGGACGAGGGCTACCGGCTGCGGATCGGCCCGGCGCGGGTGCGGGTCGCCGCCGGGGGAGATCCGGGCGCGTTCTACGCCGCCCAGACCATGCGCCAGCTGCCGGCCTGCGCCTGGCGGGCCGCACCGGTGCCGGGCCCGCCCTGGCAGCTGCCGTGCGCGGAGATCGACGACGCCCCGGCGCTGGCCTGGCGTGGCGGGCATCTCGACGTGGCCAGGCATTTCTTCCCGAAGAAGGTGCTGCTGGGCTTCATCGACATGCTGGCCGCGCACAAGCTGAACCGCTTTCACCTGCACCTGACCGATGATCAGGGCTGGCGGGTCGAGAGCCTGCGTTATCCCGAGCTGCATCAGATCGGCTCGCACCGGCCGCGGACCAGGGCCTGCCGACGGCTCTGACGACCCGGCCGGCTACGACGGCGTCCCCCACGGCGGGTACTACACGCTGGCCGACCTGGCCGAGATCCATGCGTACGCGGCCGCGCGGATGGTGACCGTCGTCCCCGAGATCGAGCTGCCCGGCCACGCTACCGCCCTGCTGGCGGCGCTGCCCCGGCTCGGCTCGGTGCCGGGCGCGCGTTACGAGGTGGCGGCCGACTGGGGCATTTTCCCGCACCTCATGTCGCCGCTGCCGGGCACGGCCGGCTTCCTGGCCGAGCTCTTCAGCGAGCTGCTGGCTGCGGTGCCAGCCTCGTTCGTGCACATCGGCGGGGACGAGTGCATCCTCGATGCCTGGCGGGATAACCCGGCGATCGAGAACTACCGGCGCGAACTCGGCCTGGCCAGTGCCGGGGAAATGCACGCCTGGTTCCTCCGCCAGGCCGCCGACATGCTCGCCGACAGGTTCGGCGCCAGGGCCGTGGTCTGGGATGAGGGATTCGCCAGCGGGGCAGGCCGGGCCGGCGCCGCGCTGCGACCGGACACCATCGTGATGGCCTGGCGCGGCGCCGGCATCGCCCGCCGTGCCGCCGTCGCCGGGCATGACGTCATCGCCGTGCCGGTCGTGCCCACCTACTTCGACTACGGCCAGGCCGACGACGAGCGTGAGCCGCTGGCGATCGGGGGACCGGTGACATTGGCGGAGGTCGCGGCTTTCCGCCCGGGCTCGCTCGCGGCCGGCTGGCCGGCGCAGGCGGCGCGGCGGCTGATCGGCACCCAGTTCCAGCTCTGGACCGAGTACATCCCGGACAGCCGCGCGCTGGAATACATGGCCTTCCCGCGCGCCTGCGTGCTGGCCGACGTGGCCTGGTCCGGCGGGCTGATGCCCTCCCGGGGCGCTCCCGGCTGGCGCGAGCGGCTCGCTGCGCACCTGGGCCGCCTCGACGCGGCCGGGGTCGGGTACCGCCCGCTGGACGGGCCGCACCCGTGGCAGCAGGGCGGTACCGGGGTGCGCCGGCACCGGACTGGCTACGCCGCGGCGGACGTCACCGCGCAGCTGGATGAAATCGCCCGCCAGCCGGGTACATCGTGACCTGAGCGGCCGCGTCGTCCGGCGAGTCAGCCAACTCCAGCAGAATCAGCCGCGGTTGCGCTGCTGGCGAGTGAGGCGGCAACCACGGGGCAGTAGCGCGGGCAACTTAGCGATCAGGTTATTCGTTGCCTGGCCGGGAGACCAGCGCAGCTGGCGATCATACGGAGCGGATCACATGTCGGTGCGGAACGCGGGCGGGCGGGATGCGGGCCCGCCTGGCGCGGGCGGGCCGGCTGACCGCGGCGCGGGCCCGGCACCAGGCCAGCGGGCCGCCGGCCAGGCCTCCGCGGGCCGGACGATTCCCGGCCGGACCCTCCCGGACCAGGCGATGGCGGGCCGAAGGCGCCCGCGCCGCCGGGTCGCGCGGCGGCTCCTGATCGTGCTCACCGCGCTGGCCGCCACCGGGGGCCTCGCGTTCGCCGGGCTGCTGGTCGTCACCCCGTCCGTCGGCAACGCCGAGGCACTGGCCCGGGCGCAGGACGGAGCGCATCATGCCGTGTTCCCCGGGCCGCCGGTGCCAGCACGGTTCGAGGCGTCGATCGTGGCCACCGAGGATCACCGGTTCGGCTACGAGCCGGGTATCGACCCGTTCGCCGTCGCCCGGGTCGGGGCCAGCTGGCTGACCGGCGGCGGTGCCGCCGCCCAGGGCGGCGCGACCATCTACCAGCAGCTCGCGAAGCTGCTTTATACCCGCAGCCGGACCGGCCCGCTGGTCGAGCTTGAGCAGGTGGCCCTCGCCGTCAAGCTGTTCATGACCTACAGCTCGGAGCAGATCCTGCGGATGTACGCCGACGTCGCGTACTTCGGCAACGGTGACTACGGCCTGGCCGCGGCCAGCTGCGGCTACTACGGGGTACCGCCGGCCCGGATGTCCTGGCCGCAGGCGGCGCTGCTGGCCGGGCTCGTCCAGGGGCCGTCGGCCGATGACCCGCTGCGGCATCCGGCCCGCGCGAGGCAACGCGAGGTGCACGTGATCGGCAGGCTGGTGGCGACCGGCGAGATCACCCAGCGGCAGGCCAGCATCGCGCTTACTGAGCCGGTCAGCCAGCTGGTCCGGGGCGCGGGCAGCGCCAGCAGCCGCTGCGCGGCCTAGCTCGGCCCGGGCCATTCCCCGGCCGCCGGGCGCCGCCGCAGCCGGCCCTGGAACGGGCCGGCGAGCTCTGCCCCGCGCGGCGCCGCCTGCCGCCCTGAACCGCGTCCGGCCTATTCCGGCCCGGCCGGGCCCTTCACCAGCACTTGCCGCGGCGGCGACGGTGCCGCGGCGGGCGGGGCGGCCCACACCCACTTGCGGTACGACCAGAACCTGAACAGCGTGCCGAGCCCGATCCCGATGATCAGCGCGATGTTATAGCTGAGATGGTCGGTAAGGCCCAGCGCGTAGTAGGTAAACCCGATGCAGGCCAGCTGGATCAGCAGGCCGATCCCGTTCATCACGAAGAACATGACGGTTTCCCGCCGCATCCCGGTCCGTTCCCGGTGCCGGAACGTCCACCACCGGTTGCCGGCGAACGCAAACCCGGTGGCGACGATGGTGGCGAGCGTGTTGGAGGTCAGCGGGCCGAGCTGGGCCTGCACGTGCAGCAGGTTGGTGCCGCCATAGGTAATGAGGAAGGCGATGCCGCCGACTACACCGAACTTCGCAAGCTCGTGGATAAGGTGCCGGAACCGCTCGTAGAGCCCGCGAGTGAAGCTCACCTGGCCGCCTTCCCTGCCCCGGTTCCTGCCGCGCCCTGCCGGAAGCGATGAAAGCGAGGCTACCGTGCTGGCCGGCCCGGAACGGTGCCACATCGCGCGAGGCCGCTGCCGCACCCGGGAAACCTGTTCGGAATTGTCGGACCCGCCGGGTAGCGTCGCAGGCGTGCCCGGTCCCGACGATGCTGATCCGCGCCCGGGGCCTGACGAAGAAGTTCGGGGAGTTCACCGCGGTCGACGGGATCGACTTCGACCTGCGCCGTGGCGAGGCGTTCGGCTTCCTCGGGCCCAACGGCGCCGGCAAGTCATCCACGATGCGGATGATCGGCTGCGTCTCGCCGCCCAGCGGCGGGGAGCTGACCATCTTCGGACTGGATCCGGTCGCCGACGGCCCGCGGATCAGGGCCCGGCTCGGCGTGGTGCCGCAGGAGGACACGCTCGATGTCGAGCTGACCGTGCGGGAGAACCTGCTCATCTACGGGCGCTACTTCGGGCTGTCCCGGGACGTGATCAGCGCGCGCACCGAGCGGCTGCTGGACTTCGTACAGCTGTCCGACCGCGGGGACGACGAGGTCGAGCCGCTGTCCGGCGGGATGAAGCGGCGGCTCACGATCGCCCGCTCGCTGATCAACGAGCCGGAGGTCCTGCTGCTTGACGAGCCGACCACCGGCCTGGACCCGCAGGCCAGGCACGTGGTGTGGGACCGGCTGTTCCGGCTCAAGCGCCGTGGCGTGACGCTCGTCCTGACCACGCACTACATGGACGAGGCCGAGCAACTCTGCGACCGGCTGGTGGTGATGGACGGCGGCAAGATCGCGGCCAGCGGCTCGCCGCGCGAGCTGATCGAGCGCTACTCGACGGCCGAGGTGCTCGAGCTGCGCTTTGACCCGGGCGAGCACGAGCAGGCGACGGAGAAGCTGGCTGACATCCGCGCCGAGCGCACCGAGGTGCTGGCCGACCGGATACTGCTTTACGTCCCAAACGGGGACGTCGCGCTGACTGCCGTCCGGAACCTCGGCCTGGAGCCGCTGACCTCCCTGGTTCGCCGCAGCACGCTGGAAGACGTGTTCCTGCGGCTCACCGGCCGGCGGCTGGAAGACTGATGGCCGCCCCCGCCCCGGCCGCCCAGGACGTCCCGGCCGCCGCCGCGGGGCAGCCGCGCCTGCCTCCCGGTGGTCGTTCGCCGTGCGGGAGTTCCGGCACTGGATGACGAACTACCGCCGGACCTGGCGCGGCACGATCTACTCCAGCGTGCTGAACCCGGTGCTGTTCCTGAGCGCGATCGGCATCGGCCTCGGCACCCTGGTGGACAAGCACGGAACCGCCAGGCTCGGCGGGATCAGCTACATCGCCTTCCTGGCACCCGGGCTGCTGGCCGCGGCGGCGATGGAGACCGGGATCGGCGAGTCCACCTACCCGGTGCTCGGCTCGGTGAAGTGGCGGCGCACCTACTACGCCGCTACGGCCACGCCGCTGCGGCCGTCGGACCTGCTGCACGGGCACCTGCTGTTCACGACGCTGCGGCTGGCCATGAACTGCGCGATTTTCATCGCTGTGATGACCGCCTTCGGGGCGGTCAGGTCGCCCTGGGTGCTGGCCGCGCTGCCGGCTGCCGTGCTCACCGGGCTCGCGTTCGCCACGCCGATCGAAGCCTGGGCGATCACGGTGCGCAAGGACACGTCCTTCGCGCTGATCTTCCGGTTCGGCCTGATCCCGCTGTTCCTGTTCTCCGGCACGTTCTTCCCGGTCTCCCAGCTGCCGGCGTGGGCACAGCCGATCGCCTACGCCACGCCGCTGTGGCACGGCGTCGCGCTGTGCCGGTCGCTGAGCCTGGGCACCGCCACTCCCGGCGGCATCCTGCTGCACGTGGGCTACCTGGCCGTGCTGGCCGTCGCCGGGATCGTGGCCGGCCACCGGACCTACCGGCGGCGGCTCTATGTCTGACACCCGGACGGGAACCCGGCTGCCGGGCACCCGGCCGCCGGGCATCCTGGATCTGCCGCTGCGGGTGATCCCGGCGGGCTGGCTGCCCCGCGGGTCGCTGGGCGGCCGGGGCAGCCGGCACCTGGTCGAACGGCACGCCCGGGTATACCGGCACACCTGGCTGATCCTGGTCTCCGGATTCTTCGAGCCGCTGTTCTACCTGCTGTCGATCGGCGTCGGGCTGGGCAAGCTCGTCGGCGAGGTGCCCGGCCCGGCCGGCCAGATGATCGGCTACGCGAGCTTCGTGGCGCCCGCGCTGCTCGCGACCTCGTCGATGAACGGGGCGGTGTTCGACTCGACCTTCAACGTCTTCTTCCGGCTGAAGTACAACAAGTTTTACGACGCCGCGCTGGCCACCCCGATGCGCTCGGGTGACATAGCGCTGGGCGAGATCACCTGGGCGCTGCTGCGCGGCGGGCTGTACGGGTCCGCATTCATGATCGTCATGCTGGCCCTCGGCCTGGTGCATTCCTGGTGGGCGGTGCTGGCGCTGCCGGTCGCGCTGCTGATCGGATTCGCGTTCGCGGCCACCGGGATGGCCGCGACCACCTACATGCGCAGCTGGCAGCACTTCGAGTTCGTGACGCTGGCGACGCTGCCGATGTTCCTGTTCTCCACCACGTTCTACCCGCTCACCGTCTACCCGCGGGCGATTCAGATCTTCGTGGAGTGCACGCCGCTGTACCAGGGGGTGGTGCTGCTCCGCGGGCTCACCCTGGGCGTGGTCGGGCCCGCCCTGCTCTGGTCCGCCGGATACCTGGCGATCATGGGCCTGGCCGGGCTCTACCTGGCCGGCCGCCGGATCAGCGGCCTGCTGCTGAAGTAAGGCCGGCCGCGGCAGACCGCCGCGCCGCGGAAATCGCGCGAGGCCCGGGCATACCGGTCGCGGCCGACCGTAGCGTTGATCCGTACCGGCCGGTAGATAGTCTGGGCATGACTCGCCGGGAGGCCGCATGGATTTCGGGTACGACGCGCGCACTGAGGAGCTCAGGGGACAGCTGCTCAGCTTCATGGACTCGCATATCTACCCGGCGGAAAAAATCTTCGCGCAGCAGGTCGCGGAGGCGGCCGCGGCCGGCCAGATCTGGCAGCGGCCGCCCGTGATCGACGAGCTGAAGGCCGCGGCGCGCAGCCGGGGCCTGTGGAACTTGTTCCTGCCGAAGCACCCGGGCGGCGGCGGGCTGACCAACCTGCAGTACGCGCCGCTGGCGGAGATCACCGGCCACAGCCCGGCGCTCGCGCCGGAGGCCATGAACTGCGCCGCCCCGGATACCGGCAACATGGAGGTGCTCGCCGAGTTCGGCACTCCCGAGCAGCAGGACCGCTGGCTCAAGCCGCTGCTGGACGGCGCGATCAGGTCGGCGTTCTGCATGACCGAGCCCGAGGTCGCCTCCTCTGACGCGAGCAACATCGCCACCAGGATCGAGCGCCAGGGCGGGGAGTACGTCATCAACGGCCTCAAGTGGTGGTCGTCCGGGGCGATGGACCCCCGCTGCGAGATCCTCATCGTGATGGGCAAGACCGACCCCGATGGCGACCGGCACCGGCAGCAGTCCATGATCCTGGTGCCCGCCGACACGCCGGGCGTGACCGTCCGGCGCGGCATGCGGGTATTCGGCTACACCGACGGGACGCACGGCGGGCACGCCGAGATCCAGTTCAGCGATGTCCGGGTGCCCGCCGCCAACCTGATCGCCGGCCAGGGCGACGGCTTCGCGATCGCCCAGGCCAGGCTCGGCCCCGGCCGGATCCACCACTGCATGCGCCTGATCGGCGCGGCCGAGCGCGCGCTCGGGCTGATGTGCCGGAGGGTCACCGGCCGGACCGCCTTCGGCAAGCCGCTCGCCCAGCAGGGCGTGATCCAGGACTGGATCGCCGAGTCCCGGGTCCGGATCGAGCAGGCCAGGCTGCTGGTGCTGAAGACCGCCTGGCTGATGGACACGGTCGGCAACAAGGGTGCGCACAGTGAGATCCAGGCCATCAAGATCGTCACGCCGGCGATGGCCGAATGGGTGATCGACAAGGCGATCCAGGCGCACGGCGCAGCGGGCGTCAGCCAGGATTTCCCGCTCGCCAACATGTGGGCCAGCACCCGCTCGCTCAGGTTCGCTGACGGGCCGGACGAAGTGCACAAGCGCTCGCTCGCCTGGCGCGAGATCAAGTCACACAGCTAGCCGGACCGCCCGGCAGCTAGCGATCGAGCCGGGCCCGCCCGGGTCGACGTCCTGCGGCCGCTTACTGCGGCCGCAACACCAGCAGGAGGATCACATGTCAAACGGAACTCAGCGGGTCGCGATCGTCACCGGGGGCGCACGCGGCATCGGCGCGGCCATCTCGCAGCGCCTTGCCGCCGACGGGATGGCTGTCGGCGTGCTCGACCTCAAGGAAGGCGACTGCGGCGGCACCGTGGACGCGATCAAGTCCGCGGGCGGCAGCGCAGTCGCCGTCGGCGCCGACGTGAGCCAGTCGGATCAGGTCGCGGCCGGGGTCGACAAGGTCGCCACCGAACTCGGGCCGCCCACCGTGCTCGTCAACAACGCGGGCATCCTCCGCGACAACCTGCTCTTCAAGATGACCGAGGACGACTGGGACCTGGTCCTCGGCGTGCACCTGAAGGGCGCGTTCCTGATGACCAAGGCGTGCCAGAAGCACATGGTCGACGCGGAATACGGCCGGATCGTCAACCTGTCGTCCAGCTCGGCGCTGGGCAACCGCGGCCAGGCCAACTACGCCGCGGCCAAGGCGGGCATGCAGGGCTACACCAAGACGCTGGCCAAGGAACTCGGCAAGTTCGGCATCACCGCCAACTCGGTCGCGCCCGGGTTCATCGTCACCGACATGACCGCGGCGACCGCGGCCAGGGTGCACATGGACTTCGAGGACTTCCAGAAGGCAGCGGCCGCGCAGATCCCGGTAGCCAGGGTCGGCCAGCCGGAGGACGTGGCACATGCCGTGTCATACCTGGTCAGCGAGGGAGCCGGCTATGTCTCCGGCCAGGTGCTGTACGTGGCCGGCGGCCCGTTGTGCTGAACGGCTCAGCAGACGGCGGCCGGGTTACCGCCGATGACCTGCGCGGCCAGGTGCGTGAGTTCCTGGCCGCGCATGACCCGGCTGCCATGCAGCGTCTCGATTTCCTCCGGGCCAGGTTCGACGCCGGGCTGGCCTGGGTGCACTACCCGCCCGGCCTCGGCGGCCAGGGCCTGCCGAGGGCGCTGCAGCCGGCCGTGGATGCCGAGCTCGCCGCCGCCGGCGCGCCGGGTAACCACCCGGAGCGGATCGGGATCGGCCTGGGCATGGCCGCCCCGACCATCCTCGCGTACGGCACCGCGGAGCAGCAGCGCCGCTGGCTCCGGCCGCTGTGGACCGGCGAGGAGATCTGGTGCCAGCTGTTCTCCGAGCCGGGCGCCGGCTCGGACCTGGCCAGCCTGGCCACCCGCGCGGTCCGCGACCCCGGCGGCGACGTCTGGTCCGTCACCGGCCAGAAGGTATGGACGTCCTCCGCGCACCTGGCCCGCTGGGGGCTGCTGGTCACCAGGACCGACCCGGACGTGCCCAAGCACCACGGGATGACCTATTTCGCCGTCGACATGACCGCGCCCGGGGTCGAGGTCCGGCCGCTGCGGCAGCTCACCGGCGAGGCGGAGTTCAACGAGGTCTTCCTGTCCGACGTGCCGATCCCGGACACCGACCGGATCGGGGAGGTCGGCCAGGGCTGGCAGGTCTCGACCGCGACGCTGATGAACGAGCGGGTCGCGATCGGCGGCGCGGCGATCCCGCGCGAGGGCGGCATGATCGCCGCCGCGGCGCAGACCTGGCGCAAGGAGCCCGGGCTGCGCACGCCGGGCCTGCACGACCGGCTGCTCCGGCTGTGGGCCGACGCCGAGGTCGCCCGGCTGGCCGCCGAGCGGTTCCGGCAGCAGCTCGCCGCTGGCCACCCGGGCCCGGAGGGATCCGCCGCCAAGCTCGTCTTCGCGCGGCTCAACCAGGAGATCTCGGAGTTCGAGGTCGAGCTGGCCGGCCCGGACGGGCTGCGCTACGGGGACTGGACCATGCGCAGGCCGGAGGGAGCGAACTTCTACGGCCGCGACCCCGGCTACCGGTACCTGCGCGCCCGCGGGAATTCCATCGAGGGCGGAACCTCGGAGATCCTGCGCAACATCATTGCCGAACGGGTCCTGCGCCTGCCGCCGGAGATCCGGCAGGACAAGGACGTGCCATGGAAGGACCTGCCGCGGTGACCCAGACCGAGCACGCCCAGACCGGGCCAGACCGGGCCGCGCAGCCCAGCGAGCCGCCGCGAGCCGCCGGGCTGCCGGACCTGCTGTACAGCGAGACCGAGGACGAGCTGCGGGCAGCCGTCCGGGATCTGCTCGGCGACCGGGCCGGGCCGGCCGCGGTGCTGGCCCGGACCGAGGCCGACGAGACCTACGACACTGGCCTGTGGCACGCGCTGGCGGCCGACCTCGGCTGCGCCGGCCTGCTGATCAGCGAGTCCAACGGAGGGGCCGGCGCGACATACCGCGAGGCGGCCGTCGCCGCTGAGGAAATAGGGCGGTCCGTACCGTCCGTTCCGTATCTTGGCAGTGCCGTTGTTGCCACCACGGCCGCAGTCGCTGCCGGTGCCGCCGAGCTGCTCGCCGG
Source organism: uncultured Actinomycetes bacterium (assembly GCA_963786975.1). Lineage (GTDB taxonomy): Bacteria > Actinomycetota > Actinomycetes > Streptosporangiales > Streptosporangiaceae > Palsa-506. The sequence goes on from CAWBBE010000007.1 coordinate 17,202, forward strand.
GCTTGCCGCCGGAACCAGCACGGCCGCGCTCGCCGTGCCGTTCACGGCCATGCCCGGGGCCGCGGCGGCGGCCACGGTCCGGGTCGGCGCGCAGCGCGACGGCGACCCGGCGGGCACGTACCGGCTCAGCGGGACGGTCACCGGGCTGGTCGACGCGCTCCCGGCTGACGTCCTGCTCGTCCCGGCCGACGGCGTGCCGTTCGGGCTGTACGCGGTATCCGCCGCCGATCCCGGCGTCACCCGGACCCCGGTGGTCTCACTGGACATGACCAGGCAGCTGTGCGACCTCAGGCTGGACGGCGCGGCGGCCCGGCAGATCGCGGCCGGCCAGGAAGCCAGCCGCGCGGTCCAGGCCGCGCTGACGGCCGGTGCGGCCATCCTCGCCTCCGAGCAGCTCGGACTGGCCGATAAGTGCGTCGAGATGACCGTCGCCTACCTCAAGGAACGGCGCCAGTTCGCCCGCCAGGTCGGCTCGTTCCAGGCGCTGAAGCACCGGCTCGCCGACCTTTGGGTGGGCGTGACCCAGGCCCGGGCGGCGGCCAGGTACGCCGCCGCGTGCCTCGCGGCCGGTGACCCGGACACCCCGGTGGCGGTGGCGCTGGCCAAGGCGGCCTGCAGCGACATCGCGGTCCGGGCCAGCCAGGAGTGCGTCCAGCTGCACGGCGGCATCGGCTTCACCTGGGAGCACCCGGCGCACCTTTACCTGAAGCGGGCGAAGAGCGCGTCGATCGGCTTCGGCACGCCGGACCGGCACCGGGCGTCGCTGGCCGTGCTCGCCGACCTCCCGGCGCCCGTCCCGGCGCCGCTGGCCGCGCCCCGGCCCGGGGGAGGCGCCCGGTGAATTCCGTCCAGGACGCCGGAATCGTGGTCACCGGCGGCGGCAGCGGCATCGGCGCGGCGCTGGCCGGCGGCTTGCCGCCGAGGGAGCCAGGGTGGTGGTGAACGACATCAACGCCGAGGCCGCGTCGGCTGTCGCCGCCTCGTGCGGCGCGACCGCGGTGCCGGGGGACGCAGCCTCCGAGGATGGCGTCGCCGCGCTGATCAGCAGCGCCAGGGACGCGCTCGGCGAGATCGACATCTACTGCGCGAACGCCGGCATCGTGCGCGGCGGCGGCCCCGAGTCACCCGACCAGGACTGGGCGGCGTCCTGGGAGGTCAACGTGATGGCGCACGTCCGGGCGGCCCGGCTGCTGATCGACCCGTGGCTAGCCCGGGGGAGCGGGCACCTGATCTGCACGGTGTCCGCGGCTGGCCTGCTGGCCATGCCCGGCACGGCGTCGTACTCGGTGACCAAGCACGCGGCGCTGGCCTTCGCCGAGTGGATGGCGCTGACCTATGCGCACCGCGGCCTCACCGTCCAGGCGATCTGCCCGCAGGGCGTGCGGACCGGCATGCTGGACGGCAACGACCGGGCGGCCGAGCTCGTGCTCGGCGACTCGGTGATCACGCCGGAGACGGTAGCGGACGCCGTGCTCAACGGGATCGCCGACGGCCGGTTCCTGATCCTGCCGCATCCGGAGGTCGCGGAGATGTACGCCGGGCGGGCCGCGGAGACCGACCGGTGGCTGCGCGGCATGAACAGAGATCCAGCGCAAGCTAGAGGAAGCGCAGGTCCTGTAGCGCTGGCTCTCTCGGCCCGCCAGGGTTGCCTTGCCCGCGGCGATCGAACCTCTCACCGGGCAGCAGGCCTGCGGTCCGCCGGGCGCTGGCGGCACCGGCCCGGGTCTCACCAGCCGGGTGTCACCAGCCGGGTGTCACCGGGCCGGTGACACCCGCCACCCGCCGGCTGCCGTCCGCCGGGCGCAATCGCCCGGCTGGATCGCCAGGCCATGATGGACAAGCACGACAAGCCGGACATGATCGACCCGATGCTCGCCACCGAGAGCACGGAAGCTACCGATCCGGCCGAGCCGATGGACAGGACCGATCCGGCCGAGCCGATGGACAGGATCGAGCCGGTGCAGCCGATGGACAGGATCGAACCGCTCGACCCGATGCTCAGCAGCGAGCCCGCCGATCCGGCCGGGTTCGCCGATCTGGCGAGGCTCGCCGCCTTGTGAAGGCTCGCCGCCCTGTGAAGGCTCGCCGATCTGGCGAGGCTCGCCGATCTGGCCGGGCCGCCGGACCTCGCCAGCGGCAGGCCGCGCCTGATTGCCATGACTGCATTCTCGCAGCGCGGCGGCCGCCCGCACGCGCCGCCCCCGGCACGCCGCGTGGCCCGGCGCCGGTACTCCGGCCCGCCGCCCTTAGCCCGGATCAGCGCACCAGCTTCAAGGCCGCCTGGGGCAGCAAGCCCATAGCGGTTCAGTTTCGTCCGGCCATCACCGGACGAAACTGAACCAGTAAGCCGCCCTCGCACGATGCCGTGGCTGGTGTTGCTGGTGTTGCTGGTGGTGCGTCGCCGACTGACGGCTCGGCCATCCGTGCCGGGGTGACTGGCCAAGGGCCACCCCGCGGCATAATCGATCACATCATTCGCCACATCAGTCTCAACCGCACCAAGATCAGACTAGTGGTTCGGATATGTCCGGTGATGGCCGGACGAATCTGAACCACTAGTCTGATCTTGTGATGACTGTGACTGATGTGGCGTGTGATGCATTGTGAGTTACGGGACCGGCGGCGCCAGCGTGTGTACGAGGCAGCATCCGGGCGCTGCGCTGGGCCGGCGGCGCGCGGGCCCGGTCGGCCCGGCCGGCGGCGATGCCGACAACGGGAGCCTGGCGGCGCCAGTCTGGCAGGCTAGCTAGTCATGACGATCTCGATTGACGCCCTGGAGACGGCCGCGGCCGGCGGCTGGCGGGGCACCGAGGAAGCGATGCTCGGCGGCTGGCTGCTGCGCGCCGCCGATGGCTTTACCGGCCGGGCGAACAGCGCGCTCGCCGTCGGTGATCCGGGCCTGCCGCTGGCCGCGGCGATAGCCCGGGTCCGCGACTGGTACCAGGCGCGCGGCCTGCCCGCCATGATCGCCGTCCCGTACCCGCTGGGCCGGCCGCAGGACAGCGAGATCGACCTGCTGCTCCGGGATTGCGGCTGGACGCTCAGGTCGGGTCCGGCCACGGTAATGACCGCCCCGCCCGGCGTCGTTGCCCGGTCCGGCGTCGTTGCCCGGTCCGGGGAGATGGCCGCGTCCGGGGCGATGGACGTGCCCGGGGCGATGGGCGTGCCCGGGGCGATGACCGCGCCCGGCGCGATGACCGCGCCCGGCGTGACGGTCGTGCCCGGGGCGATGGCCGTGCCCGGGCCGATGACCGCGCCCGGCGCGATCGCCGCGCCTGCGGCCATGGCCGTGCCCGGGGCGATGACCGCGCCCGGCGCGATCGCCGCGCCCTGCGCGATCGCCGCGCCCGGCGTGACGGTCGTGCCCGGGGCGATGGGCGTGCCCGGGGCGATGACCGTGCCCGGGGCGATGGCCGTGCCCGGGGCGATGGGCGTGCCCGGCAGCCAGGCCCGGCCCGGCGCCACCGCCCGCGCGGCCGGGCACCCGCATGTCCGGGTGGACAGCAAGCCGGCCGACGACTGGCTGGCGCTGTATCACTACCGCGGCCAGCAGCCGCCGCCGATCGTGCGCCCGGCTGCTCATGTCCGCGCCGTGGCAGGCATTCGGCTCCATCTGCGAGGGCGGCCGGACGCTCGCCGTCGGCCGGGTAGCGGTGGCATCGGGCTGGGCTGGGCTGACCGCCGTTGAGGTGCATCCGGACCACCGCCGCCGCGGCCTCGCCACGGCGATGACCGCCGCGCTGGCGGCCGAGGCAGCGGCCCGCGGCGCGACCGGCATTTACCTGCAGGTCGAAGACGGCAACGTGGCCGCCCGCGGGCTGTACCGACGGGCCGGCTTCACCGATCATCACGGCTACCACTACCGGATCGCGCCCGCCTGCTGAGCTCGCGCCGCCCGCCCAGCTTCCGCGGTAATTCCTCGCCCGGCCGCGCCGGAGTGGCGCAGCGGGGCCCGGCCTCCGGGGAGGGGCTGGGAGGCCGGGCCCGCTGGCGCCTGGCCCGCCGGGTACGGGCCAGGCTGCCGCTCAGCCGGAACTCACCCGAGCGGACAGCCGCAGGTCCCGCGATGACCGGCCGACGTGCACCGTGAACTCCCCGCCCGGCCAGGCCCAGCGGCCGGCCTGCTCGTCCCAGCGGGCGAACGCGCGCGCGGGCACCTGCAGTCTCACCTCGGCCAGCTCGCCTGGCCCGGCAGCCGCGGTGCCGAACGCGGCAAGAACGCGGACCGGCCTGCTGACGTCACCCGGCGGCCCGGCCAGGTACGCCTGGATGGTCTCGCATCCCGGCCGGGCCCCGGTGTTCCTGACCGTGACGACCAGATCCAGGGCATCGCCTGGCGCCAGGCTGGCCGCCGTCCGCAGCGACTCATAGCCCCAGCTCGTGTAGCCAAGACCATGGCCAAACGGATATTCCGGCGCCAGCCCCGCCGCGTCATAGCCGCGGTACCCGATGAGCAGTCCCTCGTCGTAGCAGAGCTGGCCGTCGCGCGGTACCGCATGCAGCACCGGGCAGTCCGCTTCGCTGGCCGGCATGGTCACCGGCAGCCGGCCGGCTGGCTCGGCCTGGCCGAGCAGGACATCGGCCAGCGCCTCGCCCATCGCCTGGCCGGGCAGCCAGGCGTAGAGCACCGCGGCGACCTCGGCCGCCCACGGCATCAGCACCGGCATCCCGGAATTGACCACGACCACGGTCCTGCTGTTCACGGCCGCGACCCGGCTGATCAGCTCGTCCTGCCGCCCGGGCAGCGCCAGGGTGCTGCGGTCGAAGCCCTCGCTCTCGGTCATCGCGGCCGAGCCGACGACCACGATGGCGGCATCGGCCCGGCTGGCGGCCTGCACCGCGTCGGCGAGCAGCTGGTCCTCGTCCGCGGCCGGGACGATGCCGAGCCGGACCGCGAGCGGGCCCTCACCGTCGGCGCTGGGCCGGAACTCGAGCCTGAGCTGCGTGTCGCGGCCCGCCTTGAGCGTGACGGCGGCCCGCACCTCACCGGGCCGGGTCATTGCCTCCACCGGGTCGGCCGGGATGCTGGTCTGCTCGTCGGCGACGGTCTCGCCGTCGACCGTCATGATCAGCCGCCCGACGCCGGCCGCGCCGATCAGGTGCGCCCCGCCGCTGCCCGGCCGGAACGTGGCGAGCAGCACGATCCGCCCGGTCTCGCCCCAGCCGATGCCCGGCGGGACGCCGTCCCACCAGGCCAGCGCGGTCGAGGTCCGGTGCTCGCTGGCGATCAGGGCGCCGTCCGCGGCGCGGAACTCCAGCCGCAGGCCGGGCTCGCCGGTATCCGGGTCATTGATGCATCCGGCGGTGGGCTCGGGCACCATCACCCAGGTCTGGCAGCCCGGCGCCGCGGTAACCTCCGCCTGGCCGGCCAGCGCGGCCCGGAGCGCGCTGTCCGGGGTGGAGACGCTGACCGGCACCACGCCCGCGCTGCCGCCGCCCTGGATGGTCGGCTGGAACGCGTTCGGGCCGAGCAGCGCGATGCTGCCCACCGTGCCGGGGCTGATCGGCAGCGCGGCCTGCTCGTTGCGGAGCAGCACCAGCGACGCCGCCGTCGCGCGGCGCAGCAGCCCGGGATCGATGAGCGCGGTCTCGGCCTGCGGGGCGGGCGGGTCGGCGCTGCCGCCGGCCGCGCCGACCCGGCGAGCCAGCCGGAGCAGCCTGATGACCTTGTCGTCCAGCACTTCCGGCCGGACCGCGCCGTCCTCGACCGCCTGGGTGAGCAGCTCGCCCCACGGCCCGTCCGGGCCGGGCATGGCCAGGTCGAGCGTGGCCAGCGCGGTCGCCGCGGTGCTGCGTGCCGCGTGCCAGTCTGACGTGACGACCCCGTCGAAGCCCCACTCGCCCTTCAGCACGTCCCTGAGCAGGCGCTCATGCTCGGTCATCGCCGTGCCGTTGACCTTGTTGTACGCGGCCATCACCAGCATCGTGCCGGCGTCGCGCACGGCGGCCTCGAACGGGACCAGGTAGAGCTCGCGCAGGACCCGCTCGGCGATGCGCGCGTCGTAGTTCCACCGGTCGGTCTCCGAGTCGTTGCCGACGTAGTGCTTGACCGTCGCCGCCACGCCGGCTTCCTGCAGGCCGCGGACGTATGCCACCGCGATCTCCGCGGTCAGCACCGGATCCTCGGCGAAGCACTCGAAGCCCCGGCCGCCGAGCGGCGTCCGCATCAGGTTGATGGTCGGCCCCAGCAGCACGTCGACGCCCTTGCTCCTGGCCTCCGCGCCCAGCGCGGCCGCCAGCTCGCGGACCAGCCCCGGGTCCCAGGTGGCGCCGAGCGCGGACGGGCAGGGCAGGCTGGAGGACGGGCTGCGCTCATCCTTGATCACGCCGCGGACCCCGGCCGGCCCGTCCGATGTGGTCATCGGCCGCAGGCCGAGCGCCCTGGCGCCCTGGGTGCGCCAGCTGTCGGCGCCGGTCAGCAGGAGCACCTTCTCCGATACCGAGAGCGCGGCCACCAGGCTGCGCTCCGCCGCCGGATCGGCGCTCGCCTCGGTGTTGAGTGAGCTCGTAGTCATTGCGTCCCCTGCGCATTCCTGGCTGTCGGGGCACCCGCCCGGCCGGGAACCCGGCCGGGCGGGGTCCGCCCGTCATGATTGGTTGTCATGTCGGCAGTGATGTCGTGACCTTTCGCCGGCCTGCTGGCTACGAGACTGGCTTGAGGTGCAGGACCGTCTCCTCCAGGTACGGAATGTTGGGCACCGGAACCATGTACGGGTTGCTGGCGGTCGGCCACCCGGTGTAGTTCCTGGTCGAGTACTCACTCCAGGCGCCGCCGTACATCAGCGGGACGACCGGCACCTGGCTGGACATGACGTTCTCCAGCTTGGTGATGGCCTGCGCCTGGGTGCTGCTGTCGGCGGTGCTGGCGAACTGCTTCAGCGCGGCCTGCGCCTGCGGGTTGGAGAACCGCTCGAAGTCGCCGGCGGCAGGCTTGCCGACCGGCGCGCTGAGCGTCCTGTCCAGCCAGTTGGAGTAGAAGAAGTACGGGTTCGGGCCCTGGTTGCTCCAGTGGATGGTCGCGTCGAAGGTGCCGTTGGCGACGTCCCCGGCCCAGACCGTCGGGTTCCCGATGCCGTTGACCGAGGCGTCGAATCCCGCTGCGTTCAGCTGGCGGACGATGAGCTGTGAGTCGGTGTAGTAGTCGGTGTAGGGGACCGGGTCCTCGATCGAGAAGGTGATCTTCTTGCCGTTCTTGGTCCACTTGCCGCCCACCTTGGTCCAGCCGTCGGCCTTGAGGATCGAGGCGGCCTTGGCGGCGTCGCCCGCCGGGGGCAGGTCGTTCGAGAACGCGGAGGACAGGAAGCTGTTGTCGGTGGGCAGCATCAGCCCGCTGGACGAGGTGGCCGCTGGCTCATAGCCGGTCTCGCCCTGGCTGGACAGCTGCTGCCGGTTGATCGCGAGGCTGATCGCCCGCCGCACCGCCACGTCGTTCAGCGGCGCCTTGTGCACGTTCAGCCACAGCCCGACGACGTTGTTGTCACTGAAGAACGGCTCATTGCTCAGCCAGGTGTGGTTGTCCGGGCTCTTTGACAGGTAGTTCGGCTGGATGCCGGCCACGTAGTTGCCCGCCCAGTCGATCTGGCCGTTCGCGATCGGCGGCACCAGGTTGGCGTTGGTGTTATAGGACGGGAAGTCGATCTCCGGCACGTGCACCTTGCTCTTCTGCCAGTAGTTCGGGTTGGCCTTGAGCGTGTAGCCCTGCGGGGAGAACTTGTCCAGCATGAACGGGCCGGTGCCGACCGGGCTCCCGTCCGCGAAGGTGGCCGGATCCGATACCGACTGCCAGATGTGCTGCGGCACGATGTAGACCTGTCCGATCGAGAACAGGTTGGCGTACTGCGGCACGGCGAAATTGAGCGTCGCCGAGGTCGGGCTGCTCGCCGTGGCGCTGGTCACCACCGGCGCGCCGGAGGTGTTCAGCTTGGGGTTCTTGCTGAGCATGTTGAACGTGAAGGCGACGTCGCTGGCCGTGAACGGCTTCCCGTCGTTCCATTTCACGCCGGACCGGACCGGCACGGTGAGCGTCTTGCCCCCGTTCGACCAGGTGGGCTGGCCGGAGGCGAGGAACGGGATCGGCGCCTGGGTCGGGCTCAGCGTGTTCCAGATGTACAGCGGCTCGTTGTACAGGCTGACCGCGTTGGTCAGGTAACCGGTAGAGGTCAGCGAGAACGGGTTGAAGGTGTCGGTCATCGGCGACAGCGGGGTGCTCTCGATGACGAGCGTCTTGCCCTGCGTGGCCGCCGGCTTGCTGCCGTTGCTGCTACTGCTGCCTGAGCTGCCGCAGGCCGCTATCCCCAGGCTGAGGATGGCTGCCACGGCCAGGCTCTTCATGATCTTGTGATTCATTGCTTAAACTCCGTTGTGCCCGGCCGGCTCAATGCCGGCTTGTCGTGAATGACCATGTCGGGGTCTGTCACTGGTGGTCCGGTGCAGGGTCGGCCGGGCAGGCCCTGCCTTGCTCAGGGAGCGAGATCCGCTAACCGCTCGGCCGGCTCATCGCATCTCCTTCCCGGTTCTCCGTGCTCGGGGTCGTGCAGCCAGCACGCACTGAGGTGCCCGGGGGCGACCTCGATGGCCGGCGGCGCGCTTTCCGTGCAGACCTTCATCGCGTGCGGGCAGCGCGGGTGGAAGCGGCAGCCGCTCGGCGGCGCGAGCAGACTGGGCACGCTGCCGCTGCCCCGCAGGTCCGGCCGCCCGGCCCGGCCGGGATCGGGCGCGGCGCTCAGCAGCAGCTGGGTGTACGGGTGGGCGGGCTCGTCCGTCACCGAGCCCGCCGGGCCGGATTCGACCAGCTGCCCGGCATACATGACGGCGATCACGTCGGCCAGGTACCTGGCCGAGGCGATGTCGTGGGTGATGTAGAGAATCGTCAGCCCGTCGGTGTCCCGCAGGCCGCCAAGCAGGTTCAGCAGCCCGAGCCTGATCGACACGTCGAGCATCGAGACCGGCTCGTCGGCCAGCAGCACCCGCGGCTGCACGGCGAGCGCCCGGGCGATGGCCACCCGCTGCCGCTGGCCGCCGGAAAGCTCGTGCGGGTACTTGCGGATGATCTGGGCGGCCGGGGTGAGCGCTACCCGTTCCAGCAGGCTCATGATCGTCTCGTCCAGGCTGGCGCCGCGGCACCAGCCGGTGCACCTGCAGCGGACGCGCGAGGTGATACCGCACGTCGTGGACCGGGTTGAGGGAGGAGAACGGATCCTGCAGCACGAGCTGGATCTCGCGGGTGAAGCTCCGCCTGGCCCGGCCGGCCGGCGCTGGCCGGCCGTCGACCAGCAGCTGGCCGGAAGTCGGCTTGATCAGCCGGGCCAGCAGCCGGGCCAGGGTCGACTTGCCCGAGCCGCTCTCCCCGACGATCGCGGTGATGCCGCCCTCCGGCAGCGCCAGCGAAACGTCCTCGACCGCGTGCACCACGGGGGCGCTGCGCTGCTGGCCGGCCGGGCTACGGCCAAACCGCGTCCGCATCCCGGCACGCGCGGCCCGGCGAACCGCGAAATGCTTGGTCAGGCCGCGGGCTTCGAGCACGACCGGAGCCGCCTGCGGCGGCCGGGCGGGGGCGTCTAGCCCGGTCATGGCTGCTCCCTCCCGGCGACGGCGGCTGCCGGGACGCCAGCCTGGCCGCGGCCCGGCCCGGCCCCGGCCAGCTCGGCGGGAACCGGCCCGGTGCCGTCGTGCAGCCAGCACGCGGCCAGCCGCCGCCCGGCTAGTACCTGCAGCACGGGATTTTCCGTTTTACATCTGTCCATGACATACGGGCAGCGGGGATGGAATACGCAGCCGGCCGGCAGTGCCCGCAGGTCAGGCGGCGAGCCGGGGATGCCGGTCATCTGCTTTCTCGGCCCGTGCAGCGCCGGGAAGGAATGCAGCAGCCCGAGCGTGTACGGATGCCGCGGGGACTGGTAAAGCGCCGCCGCGGTGGCCTGCTCGACCAGCCGGCCCGCGTACATCACGGCGATCGAGTCGGCGATCTCAACCAGCAGCGATAGGTCGTGGGTGATGAACAACACGGCGAAGCCGAGCCGCTCGCGCAGGTCCATCAGCTCCTCGAGGATTTCCCGCTGGGTCACCACGTCCAGCGCGGTGGTCGGCTCGTCCATGATCACGATCTGCGGCTCAAGCGCCAGGGCCATGGCGATCATCACCCGCTGGCGCATCCCGCCGGAGAGCTGGTGCGGGTAGCTGTCCAGCCGTCCGGCCGGGATGCCGACCATGTCGAGCAGGCCGGCTGCCCTGGCCCGCCGCGCGGCCCGGTCCATCCCCGGCACGTGCACCCGCAGCACGTCGGTGAGCTGGACGCCGATCGGCAGCACCGGGTTGAGCGCATGCATGGCGCTCTGCAGCACGACCGATATCTGCGACCAGCGGACCGCGCGCATGTCCTCCTCGCCCGCGGCCAGCAGATCCACCGGCTGGCCCTGCGGCGGGTGGTAGCGGACCTCGCCGCCGGTGATGATGCCGGGCGGCCGCAGCAGCCGTGTCAGCGCGTGCGCCAGGGTGGACTTGCCGCTGCCGCTTTCCCCGGCCAGCCCCAGCACCTGCCCGGAAAGCAGGGTGAGGTCGGCGTCCACCACGGCGTGCACGGCATCCCGGCCGAGGCCGTAGTCCACCCGCAGCCCGCGGACCTCGATCAGCGGCCGGCCGGCCCCGGCGGCCCCGGCGACGGCGCTCATCGCTGGTCCTCGTTGCCGCTGGCGGGCAGCAGCACCGGGGTCAGGCCGAGCGTGGCGCGCTTCGGCGGGACGGCCAGGCCGGCCTTGCGGGCCCGGCGCCTGGACAGCCCGGCCGCGCGCAGCCGCGGGTTGATGAACTCGTCGATCCCGAAGTTGAGCAGCGCGAGCGAGGTGCCGAGCAGCGCGACGGCCAGCCCGGGCGGCACGTACCACCACCAGTAGCCGCTGATCTCCGCCGAGCCGCTCTGCGCCCAGAAGAGCATCGAGCCCCAGCTCCAGTGGTCCGGGTTGACCAGGGCGAGGAAGGCCAGCGCCGTGTAGGTGCCGACGCCGTAGAGCACGGTGAACAGGAAGGAGGAGGCGACGATCGGCGACAGGTTGGGCAGGATCTCGTGGGTGATGATCCGCCACCTGCGCTCGCCGATGATCCGGGCCGATTCCACGTAGTCCCGGCTGCGCAGGGAAAGCGTCTGGGACCGCAGGACCCGCGCGCCCCAGGCCCAGCCGGTGATCGCGATGATCAGGCCGATCAGCAGGTCGTTGCTGCCGCTGGACCTCGGCAGGAAGCCGAAGATGACGATCAGCAGCGGCAGCGCGGGCAGCACCAGGAAGAAATTGGCCAGCATGGAGAGCGTGTCGTCGCCCAGCCCGCCCACGTAACCGGCGGTGACGCCGATGAGGACGGACAGGATGGTCGCGACTATCCCGGCGATGAAGGCCACCAGGATCGTGCTGCGCCCGCCGGCCAGCAGCTGGGAGAACACGTCCTGCTGCAGCTGGGTGGTGCCGAGCAGGTGCGCGTGCGACGGCGGCTGCGGCACCCCGTTGACGGTCGACAGGCTGGCCGATGGATCGTACGGGGTGATCATCGGGCCGATGATGGCGAGGATCAGGAAGCCGCCCAGCAGCACCAGGCCGACGATGATCTTCGGTGATCTCGGCAGCCGGAACCGCCGGTCGCGGCCGGTGACGACGATCGCCGGAGAGCCGGCCGGGCCGGCCGGGCCGGGCAGCGGCGGGCCGGCCGCGCCGGGACCGGGCAGGCCGGTTCCCGGCAGGCCGGCACCGGGGATCCCGGGGATTCCGGAGCCGCCGGTGCCGGGGAGGTCCGGGCCGGGTGTACCCGCGCCGGTGTCGAGGGCCATCGGTCAGGCCTCCTGACGGGTTCGCGGATCGAGGAACAGGTAGACGAAGTCCGCCGCCAGGTTCGCGGCCAGCACGGCGAAGGTGATGATCAGGAAGATGCCCTGCAGCAGCGGGTAGTCGCGCGCGCCCACCGCCTGCAGCAAGATGAAGCCGAGCCCGGGATAGCTGAACACGATCTCGACCAGCAGCGCGCCGGAGACCACGAAGCCGATCGCCAGCGAGAAGCCGGAGATGCTCGGCAGGATGGCGTTCCGCGCCGCGTACCAGACGACCCGGCCCTTCGGCAGGCCCTTGGCCTGCGCCATCAGCACGTAGTCCTCGTCCATCGTGGTGATCATCACGTTCCGCATCCCGACGATCCAGCCGGCCGCCGAGCAGAGCACGATCGTCAGCGCGGGCAGCACCGCGTGGTCTAACACATCGGCGAAGTAGGTCGCGTTGAAGCCCGGGAAGTCCAGCTGCCCGTACGCGCGGCCGGACGGGAACCAGCCGAGCCTGGTGGAGAACAAGTCCAGCGCCAGGAAGGCGATGAAGAAATACGGTGCCGCCTGGAAGAAGGTGGTGGCTGGCAGCAGGCTGTCCAGCCAGCTGCCGCGTCGCCAGGCGACCAGGATGCCGAGCAGCGTGCCGAGCATGAAGCTGATCACGGTGGCCATGCCGATCAGCCCGATGGTCCAGGGCAGCGCGCCCTTGATCACGCTGGTCACCGTCGCCGGGTAGCTGCTGGTGGACAGGCCCAGGTTGCCGTGCGCCAGGTTCGCCCAGTAGTGCGTGTACTGGCCCCAGAGGCCCGCGCTGGAGTTGAGCCCGTACTGCGCTTCGAGCGCGTGGATGTTCTGCTCGGTGACCTGGCCCTGCATGTGCGAGAGCAGTGCCTCGACCGGGTTTCCCGGCATCACCCGGGGGATCATGAAGTCCACCGTCACCGCGGCGAGCGCGGTGATCGCGTAAAAGAGGATCCTGCGGGCGAGCAACCTCATGGCTGCCGCCTCCCCTCGGTGGTCCGCCATGCGGGCACGGCCAGGTCGGACGGGCAGCCGCAGCTCTCCCGCCGGATCAGCCGGGTCGGCAGCACGATGTCGCGGTTGCCGGGCTGGCCGTTGCTGATCATGGAGTGCAGGATCTCGAAGGCGGTCGCGCCGAGATCCTGGATGGGCTGGCGCACGGTCGTCAGCTGCGGCCGCAGGTGCCGCGCCACCGGGATGTCGTCAAACCCGGTGACCGCGACCTCGCCGGGCACGTCGATGCCGCGGGCCGACAGCGCGTACATCACGCCGAGCGCCGTCTGGTCGTTCGCGCAGGCGATCGCCCGCGGCAGCGTCACGCGCCGGTCGATCAGCTGGTCGACGACGCTGGCGCCGCCCACCGCGAGGTAGTTGCCGCGCCACTGCGGGCCGTCGGCGAACTCCGCGCCCGCCGCGGTCACCTCGGCCGCGAGCGCCTCCTGCCGGGTGAGGTTGTCCGGGCTGTCGGCGTGACCGGCCAGGTAGCCGACGCTGCCGTAGCCATGGTCGCCGACCAGGTGCCTGGCCAGCTCGGTCATCCCGGCCTTGTTGTCGCTGCGCACGTTCACCGTGGTCCCGGTCGGCATGCCCGCCAGCGTGACGATCGGGACCTGCCGGGACAGCCGGGCCAGCTGGTCCGGCTCAAGAATCCGGTCGTGCAGGATCAGGCCGTCGCTCTTGCGGGCCAGCGAGAGAATCCGCTTGCCCGGGTCGTGATCGCCTACGTCCACGGACCTGACCAGCAGGTCGAACCCGCGGCGCTGCGCCACTACCTCGATGCCGCGGTTGATCATGTCGGGGAACTGCAGGCTCTCGTCCTCGTCGGCGAAGAGGCCCTCGCTGGTCTCGACCCAGGGAACCCGCCGGACGGCAACGCCGACGACTTCCTTCAGCCGGGCGCTCAGCGCCCGGGCCGCGCCGTCCGGCGCGAAGCCCAGCTCGGTCACCGCCTGCATGACCCGCTCCCTGGTTTCCTCGCGCGGGTTGCGCTGCCCGTTCAGCACCCGGGAGACCGATGCGATCGAGACGCCGGCCGCCCGCGCCACGTCATAGATCGTCGGCGGCGTATTCGCCGTGTCGCGAATCTCCGCCATTCGTTCTCCTCAGGCTCCGTGCGAGGTCAGGCCGGGCCCGCCTGGTAAGCGCTTACCGTGATGGCCGACTGAGCTGGTTCCAGTTTCCGGAGGGGCTGCCAGCCTTGGCGGTAAGCGCTTACCAGGTGGTCTGCCAGGAGCGTAAATCCTCCGCGTGGCGGACTCAAGCACGTGAGTCCACACTGTTACCTGAACGTAACAACCACGCCGAAGCCGCCGGCCGTCGACCATTCGCGGCTCACCCGGACACACCGGCAGACACGACGCCGGACGTGCGGCGCGACCGGTCATCACCCGCGAAGCCGCGCGGCGGCCGGCCACGGCACGTGCAGGCATGTGTTGAACAGGCAGTTGACCGGCAGTTTGACCGGCAGAGTTGCGTTTGCCTGTCACATCGGCATTCGAAGATCCTTAGCCGGCGGCCCAGTGGCGGGTCGGCGCAACTGGCGCCGAACCATGTTCCGCCCGACTGGCCGCATGGGATCCCCGGCAAGTGCACCCGACCTCCATGCCGACGACCCGCGAGCCGAAGCCTGGCGGGACTTCGGCCAGGCGCCAGGCACGCACCTGCGGGGGGCGGGTGGCAACAGGGAGTTACGAGCTGCGCACGCCGGAGGCACGGCAACGGCCGACTTGATCTTCCGGGCCGCCGGCTGCCTGCGGCCGCGGCCCGGGTACATGCCCGGGCTCCTCCTGGCCTCTGACCGGCAGGTCCTGATCGGTGCCTGATACAGCGCGAAACAGGCAGTTAACAAACGCCGCCGTCTGGCCTGCTCTGTTGCCGGCGGCGTAACAGCCGGGAAATACGCCCGAAACGCTGTCATGGGAGACAGGAATCGTTGATGACGGACATCGAAGCGGCTCCGTCGGCCGGCACTGGCCTCGGTGCTGGCGGACCCCCGGGCAAGCCTCTTCGCCGTAGCCCTTGGAGGCGCCGAGTGGTTCCCTATCCGAGCTGGCTGAACGCCGGCGACAACGCATGGCAGCTCACGGCGGCGACTCTCGTCGGCCTGATGAGCATCCCGGCCCTCGCAGTCCTCTACGCGGGACTGGTGCAGCGCAAGTGGGCTGTGAACGCCATGATGATGGTGTTCAGCGCGTTCTGCCTGACTTTGATCGTCTGGGTGCTCTGGGCGTTCAAGATGGGCTTCGGCAATCCGTGGATATCGACCTTCGTCGGGAAGCCAGCCGCCGTCATCGGCCATGCCGGTGAGCAGGCCCAGGCCAGCATCCCGCTGCTCAACGGGCTGATGCCGAAGTTCCGCTTCCCTGAGTCCTCGCTCGTCTACTTCCAGTTCGTGTTCGCCGCGATCACGCCGATCCTGCTGCTCGGTGCCGTGATCGGGCGGATCAACTTCAAGGTGTGGCTGCTCTTCGTGCCGCTCTGGATCACCTTCGCCTATGCCGTGAACGCGTTCCTGCTCTGGGGCGGCGGCTGGTGGAGCGCGCACGGCGCGCTCGACTTCAGCGGCGGCTACGTGATTCACCTGGCGGCCGGCGTCTCCGGATTCGTGGCCGCGGCGATGGTCGGGCCAAGGCTGCGGCGTGACCGCGAGACCGGCGCGCCAAGCAACGTCCCGTTCGTGGCGGTCGGTGCCGGCCTGCTCTGGCTCGGCTGGAACGGCTTCAACGGCGGCGACCCGTACTTCGCCGGCGCGGACGCCGCGGCCGCCGTGATCAACACCAACCTCGCCACCGCCTGCGCGATGATGACCTGGATCATCCTGGACATGCTCGCCAGCAAGGCGAAGAAGCCGAGCTTCATCGGCGCGGTCAACGGCATGATCTGCGGCCTGGTCGCCATCACGCCGGCGGCCGGCTATGTGAACGGCCTTGGCGCGATGGTGATCGGGCTGACCGCATCCGGGCTGGTCTGGACCGCGATGACCTACCTGCCGCGGCACGTGTGGCCGTTCAACAGGGTCGATGACGCGCTCGGCGTCGTTTACACGCACGGCTTCGCCGGCCTGCTCGGCGGCCTGATGGTCGGCCTTTTCGCGGACCCCAACATGATCGTCTACCTGGGTCTCGGGAAGAACCCGAACTTCGTCACCGCCGGGTTGTTCTACGGGCATCCGAAGCAGCTGCTGATCCAGGCGGGTGCGGCGGGCACGATCATCGTCTGGGACGCGATCGTGACGTTCCTCATCCTCAAGGGGCTCAGCCTGTTCATGAGCCTGCGCGCGCCTGAGGCCGACCTCCTGCTCGGTGACCAGGCCATCCACGGCGAGATTGCCTACGCGCCCGAGGAGGATCTGGTCAGCGCCGGCCTGAGCGACCAGCTGGAGCACGGCGGTCCCTTCGAGGAGCCTGCTGAGCTAGCCGCCGGAGAGCACGCCGGCGAGCACGCTGGCGAGCACGCTCGCTGAGCTAGCCGCCGGCCGGTGAGCTAGCCGCCGGCCGGAAAGCCGCCTGCCGCGGTCGCGCCCGGGCTGCCTGCCGGTAATCCCGGCCAGGCAGGCAGCCCGGCCGGCCGGCGCAGGCCGATGGATGTGCCCTTCGCCAGGCGCCCGCGCCTGGCGAAGGGCACATCCACTGAGTGCGGGCTGGCGGACCCGGCCGATCTGAGGCCACCGGCGCCACCGGGCGCGGGACGCGCCCGGCAGCCCGGGCGGGGGGCGCGCCCGGCAGCCCGGGCGCGCGTGGCAGCCGGGACGCGCGTGGCAGGCCGGGACGCGCGTGGCTGATTCCCCCGGCCAGGGGAGCGCATTCGAGCCCGGCGCGCCCGGCGCCGTCGGCGACGCGCAGTTCCGGATCGCCGGCTCCGTCCAGCCCCTCGCCGACGGTGACCCCGACCCGCACGCCGACGCCAACACAGACGGCGACGCCGACGCCGACGCCTACGCCGACGGCCACGCAAAGCCCGACGCCCACCGTGACGCCGTCGCCCAGCTCGACCGGGACCACCCCGGCGTCCAGCTCCGCCCCGGCATCGGGCTGAGCGCCCAGCAGAATGCCCCGGCGGACCGGCCGGCCCAGGCCAGGCGGCCAGGCGGGTCGGTTAAGCGCCGGGTGCCGGGGCGCTCAGCCCGGACTGCGCGGCGTCGCCGCCCGGTCAGTTCCGCCGGAAGTCGTCGCCGTCCCTGACCACGATCCCCAGGGTCTCGGCGAGCAGCGGAGCGGCGGCCATCAGCTGCGCACTGGTGATGATCGCGCCGCGCAGCGAGTCGGGGGTGATGGTGATGCCGAGTTCCGCGCCGCGCAGGTCCACGTCATCCAGCGTGACCCGGCTGAAGTCGGTGTTGTCCAGCCGGGTGCTCGTGAAGCTGACCCTGGTCAGGGTTGCGCCGCCGAAGTCCACCTCGCGGAGCAGGCAGTTGTCGAACACTACGTCCGCCAGCGCGGCATCCCGGAGGTTCACCGAGTCCAGCTTGCACCCGCGGAACGTGACCGCGCGCAGCGTGGCGGCGTATGCCTCGGCCCCGGCGATGACGGCGGTGCCAAATATCACGTCCTGCCAGCTCGTCTCGGCCAGGCCGGTCTGCATCATCCGGACATCGCGGAACCACACATCAGTAAAACGGGCCCGGCGGAGCTGGCCTTGCTGGAAGGTGACCCCGGTAAGTGCGCACTCCAGGAAACGGGCACTGGGCGCGTTCGGGTCGTCGAGCGAGAGCTGGTCGAAGTGCGCCAGCTCGTAATCTTCGTGCGGGCCCAGGCCGCCCCGGTGCGGCCGCAGGTCGTCCGCGTACGGAAGATCAGCAAGTTCACGAGGTTCCATGATCAATCCTTAGGCTGGCCGGACAGCGCCCGGCCGGGACCGGGCCGGCCGGGACCGGGCCGGGCCGGACCGGACCGGGCCGGGCCGGGACCGGCGGCGGGGCGAGGCCGGCCAGCCGAGGGCCGGCTCAGTGGCCGCGGAATGCTTCTTCCAGCCACCACGACCCGCGTTCGGAGGTCACCTTGGCGTCGATCAGCAGCGGCCGGCCGCGCGGCCCGGCCAGCCAGTCGCGCACCGGGCCAAGATCGGCTCCCCGGCGCACGGTCAACGCGTCGCAGCCGAACCCGCGGCCGATCGCGGCGATGTCCGCTGGCGGGAAGCGGACCACGTCCAGCGGGTGACCGTCCGGGCCGAAATGGTGCACCTCGGCACCGTACGCCTCGTCGTCATAGATCAGGATGATCATCGGCAGGCCGAGCCTGACCACGGTCTCAAGCTCGCTGATGCTCATCAGCGCGCCGCCGTCGCCCAGCGCGGCGACGGTCAGCCGGTCCGGCCGCGCGATGGCGGAGCCGATCGCCGAGGCCAGGCCGAGGCCGATCGACTGGTACGCCTGGGTGAAGCAGAACCCGTCGGCATCCGGCACGGACAGGTACATGCTCGGGTAGCCCATGAAGTTCCCGGAGTCCACGGCCACGATCCGCTCGGCCGGCAGCAGGTCGTCGAGCGCGATCGTGAGGGTACGGGAATCGATCCGGCTCTCGTCGCTGTCGTCGGCATAGGGCACGTCACGCCAGCGGATCTCGCGGCCGAGCCGCTCGCGCAGCCCGGCTGACCGGTAGCCCGGAACGGCCTGACCCGGGTCGCCTGGCCCGCCCGGTCCGCCGTCCGGGGCAGAGCCGCCGGGCTGACCAGGTCCGGCGGCGAGGGCGCTGGCGGCAGCCTGCGCGGTCGCCGCCACGTCGCCGAGCACGCCGAGGTGCACCGGGCGGTGCGCGCCGAGCGCGGCCGGCTCGTGGTCGACCTGGATGACCGTCGCATCCGGGCCGATCAGCTGGCCGTGCCGGAGAGTCCACATGTTCAGCGCGCAGCCCCAGCCCACGACCAGGTCCGCGGCACGGATCAGTTCGGCCGCCAGCGGGGACGCGAAGCCGCCGCTGACGTCCAGATCCCACGGGCTGCCCCGGAACAGGCCCTTGGCCGCCGCTGACGTCGCCAGCAGCGCCCCGCAGGCGTCACCGAGGCGCTCCAGGTCGGCCCGGGCCGCGGAGATCCGGGCGCCGCGCCCGGCGATGAACACCGGGCGCCGCGCGGCGGCGAGCGCTGCGGCCAGCGCGCCGACCGCGTCGGCCGGGGGCGCGCCGCCGGCGATCGCGGCGGCGCCCCGCACGCTGGCCACGATCCGGCCGGACTCCGGGCCGGGCAGCACCGGCTGCGGGCAGTCGGCGGCCTGCACGTCCAGCGGGAGCGCGAGCAGCACGGTCCGGCGCTCGCGCTCGGCCGTCCGGTAGGCCCTGGTCACGTCGGCGACCGCGGACTCGGCCGAGTGCAGGCGCTCCGGCGTCGCGCCCACCGCCGTCGCGATCGACGCCACGTCGATGCGGAAGTTGGACCGGACTGCCGCCGCGGCCACGTCGGCGGCGAGAACCACCATCGGCGTGCGGCTCTTGGCCGCCTCGGTGATGCCGGTGATCGCGTTGGTCAGCCCCGGCCCCTGGTGCACGGAGACGATGCCCGGCCGGCCGGCCAGCCGGGCCCAGCCATCCGCCATGCTGGCCGCGCCGCATTCGTGCCGCGCCGCCACGAACCGCGCGCCGCGCGCGACGAGGGCGTTCGTGACGTGGAAATTGCCGCTGCCCACCACGCCGAACACGGTGTCCGCGCCCAGATCCGCGAGCGTCGCCCCGACGGCCTCGCTGACCAGCATCAGGAGCGCTCGACCAGGGCGAGCACCCGGCACGGGCTGCCGGACCCGCCGGTAATCGGCAGCGGGCCGGCGATGATCACCGCGCCGTGGGCGGGCAGCATGGCCAGGTTCTGCAGCTGGGTGAGCCCGTACTTGCCGGCCCCGAGCAACGCCGAGTGGCACGGGAACGGCGGCTCGAACGAATGCGCCGTCCCGGCATCCGTGCCGACCGTCTCCACCCCGAATCCGATCACCGGCGACTCTGCCGCCAGCCACCGGGCGCAGTCCACCGACACGCCGGGGGTATGCGGGCCGGTCTCGTTGGCGTTCAGGAAGAGATCCTGGTCATGTGACCGGGCGTCCCAGCCGGTGCGGTACAGCAGCCAGCCGCCGGCCGGCAGGGGGCCGTGCTCGGCCTCCCATTCCTTGATATGCGCCACCTCAAGGAGGAAGTCCGGGTCGGCAGCGGCCTGGGCGGTGAAGTCCAGCACCGCGGCGGGCGCGATCAGCCTGGTCACCGGCACCTGCGCGACATCCTCGCCGTCGCGCCCGGTGATCCAGTGCACCGGGGCGTCGAAATGGGTGCCAGAGTGCTCGCCGGTGCTGATGTCGTTCCAGTACCAGGCGGGCCCGCGCTCGTCGTAGCGGCTGATCTCGTGCAGTGCGAACGGCGCGGTGTTGCCGAACGGCTCCGGCAGCCTGATCAGCGGCGTGCTCGGCTCCAGCCGCGCGGTCAGGTCAACGACCTGCACCGTCGCCGCGCTAATGGCGGCGATCAGTTCGTCGAGCACGGGCATGGATGCCTCCAGCAAGTTGAGTTCGGCAACGAACCCCAACAGACTGCCGTCAGCCGGCCCCGGCTGTGAAGGGCCGCCGTGGCGCTACCGGGCGACCGACAAGACGAGCTTGCCCCGGGTCCGGCCGGTCTCGCCGCTGCGATGCGCATCCGCCGCCCGGGCCAGCGGGAACAGCTGGCTGATCGCGACCGTCAGTTCGCCCGCGTCGACGAAGCCGGCCAGCCTGGCCAGCCCCGGGCCATCCGGGCGGACCAGGTGGACCTCCGCCCGGACGCCTGCCGCCTCGGCGGCGGCGGCCAGCCGGGCGCTCACGCCGCCGCGGATCACGATCAGCGCACCGCCCGGCCTGATCACCTGGACTGACCGCATGCCGTAGTCGCCGCCGACGGCATCGATCACCAGGTCGACGTCCTTGGCCACGTCCTCGAACGCTATCTCCGAATGGTCGATCGGCTCGTCGGTGCCCAGGTCGCGGAGGAACTCGTGGCTGTCCGCGCGAGCGGTGCCGAGCACGTACGCGCCGCGGGCCTTCGCCAGCTGGACGGCCAGGTGGCCGACGCCGCCGGCCGCGGCATGCACGAGGACCCGCTGCCCGGTGACGACCCCGGCCAGGTCGAGCACCTGCAGCGCGGTAAGCCCGGCGAGTGGCAGGCCGGCCGCCTCCACGTCGCCGATCCGGGCGGGCGCGGCCGCGAGGTGCGCGGCAGGCGCGGTGAGATGCTCGGCGTAGGCGCTGGCCATGGCGGGGAACCGGGGCATCCCGTAGACCCGGTCGCCGGGCCCGAAGGAGCCGGTGCCGGGGCCGGCCGTCTCGATCACGCCGCAGACGTCCCAGCCCGGAATGTACGGCGGGCTGCCGAACCGGCCCCCGGCCGCGCCGGACCTGACCGCCCAGTCGACCGGGTTGACGCCCGCCGCGACAACCCGGACCAGCACCTCGCCGGGATCGGGCGCCGGGATATCCGTCTCGACCGGCCGGAGCACCTCCGGCCCGCCGAAGTGGTCAACCCGTATCGCGCGCATCGCTCGCCTCTCCTGATGGTGTCCGCTCCGGTGCCGCCTGCGACCGGAGATAACGAGAGATAGCCACCGGATACTTCCCGGACCCGTGCGGATGGGTCCGGAGCGCCCGGGGTACTGCCGTTCTCCCGCAGAATGGACACATGACCGTACCCGTTCCTAAGGCCCATACTCTGGTGACCGACGACGGCGTCCCGATTGACGCCGCGCACCTGCCCGGTGACCTGGGCCTGGGCATCGTGCTCGCGCACGGATTCACGCTGAACTGGCAGCGTCCATCGGTCTGGCGGGTAGCCAGGCGGCTGAGCAGGTACGGCGGCGTGGTGACCTTCGACTTCCGCGGTCACGGCAGGTCCGGTGGCCTGTCCACGCTCGGCGACCGGGAGCTAAGGGACATGGATGTCGCGGTCAGCTACGCGCGTGAGCTCGGGTACCAGCAGATCGCGATCGTCGG
This sequence comes from uncultured Actinomycetes bacterium, assembly GCA_963786975.1. Classification (GTDB taxonomy): domain Bacteria; phylum Actinomycetota; class Actinomycetes; order Streptosporangiales; family Streptosporangiaceae; genus Palsa-506. The sequence goes on from CAWBBE010000007.1 coordinate 38,951, forward strand.
GTTCTCGATGGGCGCGTCGGTCGCCCTGCGCTACGCCGGGCTTACCGGCGGCATCGACGCGGTGGTTTCGGTCAGCGGCCCCGGCCGGTGGTATTACCGGGGCACGAAATCGATGCGGCGGGTGCACTGGGCGGTCGAGCGCAGGCTCGGCCGGCTGGTGGCCAGGAAGGTGCTGCACACCAGGATCAGCTCGGGCCGGTGGGACCCGGTGCCGGTGCCGCCGGCCGATGCCGCCGCGAAGATCGCCCCGGTCCCGCTGCTGATCGTGCACGGCGACCGGGACGGCTATTTCCCGGTGGAGCACGCGACGCAGCTGTACGAGGCCGCGAACGAGCCGAAGGAACTGTGGATCGTGCCGGGATTCGGGCACGCGGAGTCTGCCGCCGACGCGGCCCTGCTGGACCGTATCGGCGGCTGGGTGAAGGAGACGGTCACCGCCGCGAGCGCCACGCCCATCGGGTAGCTGGTGGGCACCGGACCGGGGCCAGGCCCGCGGCCGCGGCGCGGGCGGGCCGCGCTGCTGAGGCTGCTGCTCGTGGTGGTGATCGGGGCCGTGCTTGTCGAGCTCGCGACGACCCCGTGGGTATTCCACATCGGCGGCCGGTTCACCCCGCTGACCGAGTGGGACGGCTATGGCCGGGTGCAGGCCAGCAATGGCGGCCACTACCTGATGTTCACCCATCTGCAAGCGGGCATCCGGGGCCGCGAGTGCGGCATACTCAGCTGCGACACGCTGCACGGCAGCGCGCGGATCTGCGCCCGCAACGGCAGCGTCTACACGTTCGACCTCACTGGGGCGGTGCATGCGTGGTGGAGCACGGACGGCGCCAAGACCACCATTGAGCTGCAGAACGTCAAGTCCGGGCCGCTGCCGGCCGGCTGGCTGATCTCATTCCGCGGGCGCTGGCACGGCGTCCGGCTGGCGGCCGCGAATCCGGATAACAGCTTCACCGAGGTCTTCACGCCGGCCGGCCTGATCCGGCATAAGACCTCGGCCGCTGACGCCGGCCGGGCCTCGGTAACGCTGCGGTACGGGTCGAGCGCGTCCTTCGGCCGGGCCTGCCGCGCGCTGGCCAGATGACGCCGCGGCGGGGCCGGCCGCGCCGCGGTGCTGCCACGGGCCGGCCAGGTGGACCGTGGCCGCGGCCAGCGCCGTGCCGGCCCCCAGCGCGGCGGCGAGCATGGCCAGCCGGGCCGGCCAGCCGCCCACCACGGCACCGCGGCGGCCGTCCGGGCCGCGCCAGCCCGCGGCGGCCAGCCGGGCCAGCCGCGGCAGGTAGGCGAGCACGTGGATCGTCATGGCCCCGAACCACAGCACGAAGAACGCCTTGTGCAGGAAGAGCCACGGGCCAGGGCGCGGACCGGCGAAGGCCAGCAGCACCCCGGTGCCGATCACGCCGCAGGAGGTCAGCACCACCACCGGCCCGAGCAGCCGCAGCAGCGGCGCGGGCGGTCCCTTCCGGACGTAGCCGCTGGCGCCGGTGTAGTAGCGGACGAACCGGTAGCCGGCCGACCCGATCTTCAGCGCCACCGGTCCGGCCAGCAGCATGCCGACGAAGAAGTGCAGCGTCAGCAGGTGGTGCACGGACAGGATCGTGACGCCTTCGGCGGCGAACAGGGCCAGCAGCGCGGCTCCGGTCATCGCCGTCAGCCGTTCGTTGCCGGCCGTCCCCCCGGTGGCGCCGCCGTCCTCGCCGCTGCCGCTGCCGCCTGCGGCGACGCGGCGGTGCCGGCGCCGGGCGGCGACGGACCCGGCCTTCTGCGGCCCGCTCATCGTTGCCTCGCCGTCACCAGCCGCAGCGCGAGCGTCGGGCAGGCATCCCGGGCCCGGCGGGCATGCTGGCGCAGGTGGGCAGGCACGGTATCGGCAAGCAAGATCGGGTATCCCCATTCGTCTAGCTCGATGAGTTCCGGTAGCAGGGCGGCGCACAGCCGGTGCCCGGTGCAGGCGGTCGGGTCGAGCCGCAGCTGAGTTGTCATCGCCACGCCCGGTCCGCGTCCGGCGCCGGGATCGGCAGCACCGGATGCCCGCGGTGACCGCGGCGCGCCGCGGCGCAGGGCAGGTGCCGCGCGTGCGCGCTGGCGTCGGCGGCAAAGGTGGTCAGCGCCGAGGCAGCCAGCCTGATCGCGCCATCCGGATGCCCGGCACGCCCCGCGCCCGGCGATCGCGCCGAGCCTGCGCTCCAGCCGGCCGAACAGGGCACCTCCGGGCCGGCCGACCGCGAGCTGGGCGAAGTCCTCGGCAACCGAGGACAGCCCGAACGCGCACGGGCCGCACTGCCCGGCGCTCTGCCCGGCCAGGTAGGCCAGGACGCGCGCGGTCTCGGTCAGCCCGCAGGCGTCCGGGGGCAGCGCGACGAGCACCCCGGCCCCCGGCGTCGCGCCGAGCCGGCCCAGGCCGTCTCCGGTCAGCGGCACACTGGCGATGCTGCGGGCCTCGTGCCAGGTGCCGAAGTAGCCGCCGACCAGGACGGCGCCGGCGGTGTCCGCGACGCCGCACCGGGTCAGCACGTCGCCGACGAGGGCGCCGGCCTCGATTTCCCGCACCCCCGGCCGGGCGACGGCGCCGGAGATCGTCACCAGCATCGTGCCGGGCGCCTCCGGGCGCCCGGCCTGCCGGAACCAGGCCGGCCCGTACCGGGCGATCAGCGCGACGTGCGCCAGCGTTTCCACGTTGTCCACCAGCGTCGGCAGCCGTCGCACGCCGCGCTCGAACGGCCGCGGCGGGGTGGCCGCGGGCTTGGCCTCGCCGCCGTTCAGCCACCGGATCAGCGAGGTCTCCTCGCTGGAGACGTAGTGCTGCGGCAGCGCGTGCACCTCGATCGGCACCGGGTCCAGCCGGGACCGCCGCCGGTCGGCGACCGCCGCCTGGACCTGGTCGAGCAGCCGCGGCCGGAGCCGGGACATGCAGACGTGCGCTACCTGCGCGCCGACCGCCTCGGCCGCGAGCACGGCGCCGTCCAGCACCAGATGCGGGGCCAGCGACAGCAGCGCCTCGTCCTTGCTGCTGGCAGGCTCGCTTTCCATGCCGTTGGCGACGACCACGGCACCGCCGCCGCGGGCGGCGACGGCGCGCATCTTGGTTCCGGTGGGGAAGCCGGCCCCGCCACGGCCGGTCAGCCCGGCCGCGGCGACCGCGTCGGCCAGCCCGCGGGCCCGCCGCTGCCCGGCCGTCCGGCCCCGCCCGGCGCCGGGCAGTGGCGGCGGCCCGTACCTGGCCAGGTGCTCGGACAGGGCCGCGGGCCGGCTGGTCTCCAGCCAGCCGGCCATCAGCCGCGCTGCCGCGGCCGGACGGCCGGTCATGACGGCGCCCCGGAAACTGCCACCTGCCCGGTGGCCTGGCTTCCGTTGATGTACAGCGTGATGCTCGCGCGGACGGCGTACCCGTCAGCCCCCCGCAGCTGCGCCACCACCAGGTCGCCGTCCAGCCTGACCACCGGCCCTCGGTAGGCCTGCGCTGACCCGGCCGGCTGCAGGCCGACGTCGCCGCTGGCCAGGACCACGCCGCCGTCCTCTGGCCGTCCCCGCAGGACGATCACGATCGACTGCCGGGGGGAGCTGTCGCTCTGCCCGCTGATGGTTATCGTCGCCTGGCCGTCCGCTCCCGGGCTGGTCCGCGCGACGCTGGCGGTGAACTGGCCGCTGCCAGGGCGCGCGGCCGCGGCGCCGGATCCGGCGCCGCGGCCAGCCCCGGCACCGGTCAGCAGTGCCGCCGGGGTGCCGGCCCGGCGGGCCCAGCCGGGCTGCAGCGGGCCGATGGCCACGAACGCCACGGTCGCCAGTGCCATGGCGACACTGGCCGAGCCCGCCGCCATCCGCTGGCTGGCATCGGGCAGCAGCGAGATCCGCCACCACAACGCGGCGGCTACCGCGGCAACGCAGCCGGCGTCGAGCGCGACCAGCCAGGTCAGCCTGGTATCGGTACCGCTGCCGAGCCCGTGCCAGAGCGCCACCGGCCAGGAGCCGTAGGCCAGCCAGTGCACCGACCGCCAGGCCCGGTAGCCGAGCCTGGCCCGCAGCAGGCTGGTCACCAGCACCGCGAGCAGCAGGTCGAAGGCAACCGCGCCGAGCCCCAGCCACAATGGCCGGTAGCTGGCCGAGAACGGCACCACGGCGGCGGTCCAGCCGATCGGCGCGAACGGGTCCAGCACGGTGGTCAGCACGTGCACGGCGACGAAGGCCGCGGCGAGCAGCGACAGGTTCCGGTGCAGCCCGGCTGTCATCACCCGCGGCCAGCGGGCCGACTCGAACCTGGCCGTCCCGGCGATGCCGAGCACTACTGTCGCGGTCAGCAGCAGCAGCGCCACCACCCCGGTGCCGCGGGTCGCATACCAGAGGGTCGTCATCAGGAACCGCCGGAGACCACGGGCGGCGGGGTCGGCGTGCTGGCCGGCTGCGGCGGCGGGCTGCTCGCGGGCGGCTGCGACGGCGGCGCGAGGTGCTGGCGGCCCTTGTGGTGGTGACCATGCCGATGGTGCTGCCGTGACTGGTGCTGGCCGGCCCCCGGCCCGCTGCTGCCCGGCTGGCCCGGGGCGGTCGCCGCCTGCGCGGCCGCGTGGTGGCCAGGCAGCGCGTGCGCGAAGGCGGCGCCAAGGGCGACCGCGGCCGCGATGGCGGCCGTGGCGATCCACCGTGACGCCCGGCGGGTTCGCGCGAGGATCTCGTCCCGGCGGGCGACAGGGTCATCCGCGGCCAGCGGCATGTGCAGAACGCTCCTTCCCGGTCCCGCGGCCGGCGATAGCCGGCAGCGGGCAGGTATGCCCGACCAGCCTGCCGGTCGGTGTGCACGGATCTGGTTCAGGAAACGCTCAGGACCGGTAAAGGTCCCGCTGCCGTCAGGACGATGCCGCGGCCGTGCGGCGGGCCGCGCGCCCCGGCTGGACGGCCGGAACCTCCAGGGTGACGGTGAGCCCGCCGCCGGGAGTGTCCGACAGTTCCGCGCGGCCGCCATTGGAGGTCACCAGCCGGTGCACGATCGCGAGGCCGAGGCCGGAGCCGCCGGGCGACGCGCTGAAGAAGCGCCGGAACGCGGCCGTGCGCTGCGTCTCGCTCATGCCGGGCCCGTCATCCTGCACCAGGATCCGGGCCACTGGCCCGGCCGCGCTGCAGTGCACCCGGACATGACCGCCGGGCGGCACCGCGTCGATGGCGTTGGCCAGCAGGTTGTCCAGGATCTGCTCAAGGTGCCCGTCGCCGAGGCTGGCCCGGACCGGATCCGGGCAGACCGCGGTGACCTCGATGCCGCGCTCCTGGGCGGCCGGCCGCCACGCCGCGGTCCGGTCGCCGATCACCCCGTGCACGGCGACCGGCACCGGGGCGACCACGACGTTCTCCGCCCTGGCCACCGCGAGCAGGCCGTCTACCAGCCTGGACAGCCGGGCGATCTCCTCCTGGGCGCCGGCGATCTCCTCCGCGGCGCGGGCGTCGGCATCCTGCCCGAGCAGGTCGAGGCGGAGCCGCAACGCGGCCAGCGGGGTGCGGAGCTGGTGGGATACGTCGGCCATCATCGCGCGGTGGCCATGCACCAGGGCCTCAAGGCGTCCGGCCATCGTGTTGAAGTTGGCCGCCAGCGTGCGCACCTCGCTGGGGCCGCTGCGCAGATCCGACCTGGTCCCCAGGGCGCCGTCGCCGAGTTGCCTGGCGGCGGCCTGCAGCGCGCCGAGCGGGCCGCTGACCCAGCGGGCCAGGGCGATCGCCACCAGCGCGCCCGCGGCCAGGCCGGCCAGTGACACCGCGCCAAGCCAGGCCCAGAGCACCTCCAGCCGGTGGCCGAGCGGGCCGGCCGGGCGGGCCAGCGCCACCGCGCCCAGCACGGCGCGCCCTGCGTCGCTGCGCACCGGGGTGACCGCGAGCAGCGAGCGGCCGGACGGCCGGACGGTGCCCGGGCCGGCTGCCAGCGCGCGGCGGATCTGCCCGGCCGCGGCCGGCAGCGCCGTCCCGGCGATCAGGGCGCCTGCCGGGCCGACGATGGCGACCCGGTCGCCGCTGCCGCGGAGCTGGCTGATCGCGGCGGCCAGCGCGGTGCCGCGATCGTGGTCGGCCAGCTTCTCCTCCGCCGCGCTGGCCAGTGACCTCGCGGTGGCCAGGGCCTGGTTCTGGTAGTCGTGCCGGTCATGCGCCGCGGTGATCAGGCCGAGCGGGACGACCACGGTGGCCAGCAGGGCGCAGATCAGCGCGAGGATCGCCAGGATGATCCGGCGGGTCATCAGGCGTCGCTGAGCCGGAAGCCGCGGCCGTAAACGGTCTCGATCAGGCCGGGCACGGCCAGCTTCCGGCGGAGCGCGGCCACGTGCACGTCCAGCACCTTGGCGGGGCCGTAGTAGTGCGAGTCCCAGGCGCTTTCCAGGATCTCCTGGCGGCTGACCACCCGGCCGGGATCGATCGCGAGGCACTCCAGGATGTCGAATTCCTTCGGTGTCAGCGCGATGTCGGTGCCGGAAACGCTGACCTTGCGCCGGCGCATGTCCACGGTCAGCGGCCCGTGCCTGGTCACTTCGCCCTCCGGCCTGATGCGGCGGAGCACGGCCCGGATCCGCGCCTGCAGCTCGGCCAGGCCGAATGGCTTGACCAGGTAGTCGTCGGCTCCGGCGTCCAGCGCGAGCACCCGCTCGGCCTCCTCGCCGTGCGCGGTTACCACGATGATCGCTGCGGCCGAGCGTTCCCGCAGCCGCCGGCAGACCTGCACGCCGTCCGCGTCCGGCAGCCCCAGGTCCAGCAGCACCACGTCCGGCTCGCCCCAGCTCAGCGCCTCCTGCCCGGTCATCACGTGATCCACCCGGTAACCGCCGCGGACCAGGCCGCGGACCAGCTGGGTGGCGATGCCCTGGTCATCTTCCACCAGCAGCACGCTCGGGCCGTCCCCGCCGGGCAGCAGCACGGAACCGGGCAGCTCGGCGCGCGCTTTCATGGCCACCACCGTAGGCGACAGCGTGACCTGCGCGGGCCGGCTAGTCCCGAACCGGGCCGGCCGGCCGCCCCGGCGGCGCCGCCGAGGCACCGAATCCCCAGTTGAGCAGCCGGGTGGCGGCCGTGAAGCGGGCCATCGGGTTGCTGCCGGTGCTGTGCAAGACGACGCCGGTGAGCACCGTGCCATCGCTGCCCGCCGCCTCGAACAGCAGGCAGTAGCCGGCCGCGTCGGTCGATCCGGTCTTGATCCCGACGGCGCCGGGATAGGCGCCGAGCAGCAGGTTGGTGGTCTTGAACCGGTACCGGTGGTGCGCCGCGGTGGCCGCGATCCGGTGTGTCCGCTGGGCCACGATGCGGCGGAACGCGGCCAGCTGCATGGCGGCCTGGCCCAGGGTGATCAGGTCGCCCGGGGTGGAGTAGGTCGAGTGCTCGGTCGGCAGCGGCATCCCGTCGAAGTTGGAGAAGCGCGTGCGGCGCATGCCGAGCTGCCGCGCGGTGGCGTTCATCTTCCGCACGAACGCGGCCCGGCCCGGCCCGTACGCCCTGGCCAGCGCCAGCGCGGCGTCGCAGCCGGACGGCAGCAGCATGGCCTCGAGCAGCTGCCGGACGGTCAGCACGTCGCCGGCCCGCAGCCCGGCGCTGCTGGCGTCGGGATGCCGCCGGATGTAAGCGGGCACCGCTCTGCTGATCTTGATATGCCGGCCCAGGTGGCCTGCCCGGATCACGACCAGCGCGGTCATCACCTTGGTGATGCTGCCCATCGGCCGGCGCCGGTTCAGGTTCCGGCTCCACAGCCGCCGGCCGGTGCTCACGTTCACCAGGTCGGCCCCCCTGGCCCGGATCCTGGCCGGCCGCCCGGCCGGGGCGGCAGGCTGGCCGGCCAGCAGCCGGGCCGCGGTAGCCGGCCGGGCGGCGGCCGGGCGGGCAGCGGCGGGGCGGGCGGCTAAGGCGCGGGCGGCCGGAACTCCGGCGGCCGGCAGGCCGGCCGCCAGGATCCCGGCGGCAGCGGCGACGGCAGCCTGGCGGGCCAGCTTCAGCATGGTCAGGCAGATTACCAGCCGGCGGGCAGCGGCATGCCTTCGCTATAGCCCGCCGCGCCCTGCACCCCGATGACCGCCCGCTCGTGCAATTCTTCCAGGCTGGTCGCGCCGGTGTAGGCGCAGGCGCTGCGCAGCCCGGCGGTGATCGTGTCGACCAGATCCTCCACCCCCGGGCGGTGCTCGTCCAGGTACATCCGGGACTCCGAGATGCCCTCCTCGAACAGTTCCTTACGGGCCCGGTCGAACGGCGAGTCGGCCGCTGTCCGCAGTTTTACCGCCCGCGCGGAGGCCATCCCGAAGCTCTCCTTGTACCGGCGGCCGTCCGCGCCGGTGAACACGTCGCCCGGTGACTCGCAGGTGCCGGCGAACCAGGACCCGATCATGACATTCGACGCGCCGGCCGCCAGCGCCAGCGCGACGTCCCGCGGGTGCCGGACGCCGCCGTCAGCCCACGCCTGGGCGCCGAGCCGCCTGGCCTCGGCGGCGCATTCCAGCACCGCGCTGAACTGCGGGCGGCCCACCCCGGTCATCATCCGGGTGGTGCACATCGCGCCCGGCCCGACGCCGACCTTCACGATGCCGGCGCCGGCCGCCACCAGGTCAGCGACGCCGGCCGCGGTCACCACGTTGCCGGCCGCCAGCGGGACCGACGGCACGGCCGCCCGGATGGCCCGCAGGGCTTCGAGCATCTTGTCCTGATGGCCGTGCGCGGTGTCCACGACCAGCAGGTCCGCGCCGGCCTTCGCCAGCAGCAGGGCCTTGGCGCTGACGTCGCCGTTGATGCCGAGCGCGGCGGCGACTCGCAGCCGGCCGCGATCGTCGGTGGCCGGCCGGTACATGGTGGCGCGCAGCGCCCCGGTGCGGGTCAGGATGCCTACGCACCGGCCGCCGGCGTCGACGACCGGCGCCAGCCGGTGCCGGCCGGCATGCAGCAGGCTGAACGCGCACTCCGGGTCGGTGCCGGCCGGGAGCGTGAACAGCTCGGCGGACATGACCTGGCTGAGCTGGGTGAACCGGTCGACGCCCCGGCAGTCCGCCTCGGTCACCACGCCGGCCGGCGGCCGCCGGCGATCACGATGACCGCTCCGTGCGCCCGCTTGGGCAGCAGGCTGAGCGCGTGCCCGGTGGTGTCGTCCGGGCCGAGCGTCAGCGGGGTGTCGTAAACCAGGTCGCGGCTTTTCACCCAGGCCACCACATCCGCGACGACGTCAGCCGGGATGTCCTGCGGCAGCACCGCCAGCCCGCCGCGGCGGGCTATCGTCTCGGCCATCCGGCGCCCGGAGACCGCCGTCATGTTGGCCGCTATCAGCGGGATGGTAGTGCCGCTGCCGTCGCCGGTGGCCAGCCCGACGTCCAGCCGGGAGGAGACCGCCGACCGGTTCGGCACCAGGAACACGTCGCTATAGGCCAGGTCATAGGCGGGCTTCGGATCGGTAAGGAATCGCACGCACCGATTCTGCCCCGGCCCGGGACCTGATACGCCGGGCGCCGGGCGGCCCGGCCGGGACGTTTCCGGCCGGTCAGACGATTGCCTCGTCGACGTAGCACCACCGCCAGTCCTCGCCGGGCTGGAACGACCGGACCACCGGATGCCAGGTCTGGTTGTGATGAGCGGTGGCGTGCTTGTGCCGGGACGAGTCACAGCAGCCGACGTGCCCGCAGCTCAGGCACAGCCGCAGGTGCACCCAGGTAGTGCCGTTCGCGAGGCATTCCTCGCAGCCATCGGGGGTTCTCGCCTCGACCGGGCCGAGGCTCTTCGCGTGCGTGCATCCGGCCATCCGGTCATCTTCGCACCAGCCGGGCAGCGGCCGGCCCGGGCGCCTATGGTGGCGCCGTGACATCAGCCCGGACGCTGCGGCTCGGCCGCCGGGAATGGCCGCCGGGGTCGTTCGCCGTGATGGCCGTGATCAACCGGACCCCCGACTCGTTCTTCGACCAGGGCGCGACGCGCGAGTTCGGCGCCGCGCTCCGCGCGGTCGACCGGGCCGTCGCGGCCGGCGCCGACATCGTGGACATCGGGGGAGTGAAGGCCGGCCCCGGCGACGACGTCGGCGTGGCCGAGGAAATCCGCCGGGTGGCCGGCCTGGTAGCCGCCGTGCGGGACCGGCATCCTGGCGTGGTGATCAGCGTCGACACCTGGCGGGCCGAGGTGGCCGATGCGGTCGCGGCGGCCGGCGCCGACCTGCTCAACGACGCCTGGGGCGGCGCCGACCCGCAGCTTGCCGGGGTCGCCGCGGCGCACCGGACCGGGCTGGTCTGCTCGCATGCGGGCGGCCTCGCGCCGCGGGCGGGCCCGCACCGCCCCGCTTACCCCGACGTGGTGGCGGCCGTGCGCCAGCACGTGACCGCCGAGGCGGACCGGGCGGTGGCGGCCGGCGTCCGGCCGGACGGCATCCTCATCGATCCCGCGCACGACTTCGGCAAGAACACCTGGCATTCGCTGGAGTTGACCCGGCGGCTGGACGAGCTCACCGGGACCGGATGGCCGGTGCTCGTGGCGGTATCGAACAAGGATTTCATCGGCGAGACCCTGGATCTCGGCATCCGGGAGCGGGCGGAGGGGACGATCGCCGCGCTGGCGATCTCGGCCTGGCTGGGCGCGCGGGCATTCCGGGTACATGACGTCCCGGCGGCCCGCCGGGCCCTGGCCGCGGTGGCCGGCCTGCGCCGCCGGTAACGGCCGGCCAGGTATCGCGGCTATCCGGTGCCGAAGGCGGCGAAGATGATCGCGCTGAGCCGGTCGACCATTTCCTCCCTGGGCAGCCGCACCTCGACACTCAGCAGGTAGTTGACCCGCTCCAGCATCATCAGGCAGGCCACGGCGGTGAGTTCGGCATGCTCCGGAAGCTCGGCGGCCGGGCCGCCCGGCGCCGGGCCGGCCGCCCGGCTGCTCGCCGTCATTCCCTGGGTGATGGCCTCGGCCAGGCGGAACAGCAGCTGCAGCCCGTCGCCCCAGACTTCCTCGCCGACGAGTTCCGCCTGGCTGAGGATCCTGATCACGGCGGCGTGCGCCGCGTAGGTGTCGCAGAATCGCCGGATCCAGTCGCGCAGCGCGGTCCGGCCGGCCTCGTTCCTGGTCACCACGGGGAACTCGCCGGTGATGATCGCCATGTCGTGCAGCGCGTCCCGCAGCAGCGTCTTGAACAGGTCTTCCTTGTTGGCGAAGTACAGGTAGAACGTGCCATGCGAGGTTTTCGCCCGGCGCACCACGTCGTCGACCCGGACCGCCTGGAATCCGCGCTCGTCGAATTCGGCCAGTCCCGCCTCCAGCAGCCGCCGGACCGTCTGGCGGCCCTGCGCGCCTAGTTCGCGTTCCTGCGCAGGGATGCCGCCGCCGAGCGACGGGCGCCGGGGCCGGCCGCTGGCGCCACTGCGGGCCCGGGACGGCTGTGCAGGCTTGCCCACGTTCCCCTCCTTCGCGTCCGCCGTGGCGGGCCCTGGCAGGCCGGCATCCGGTACTTCCGCAGCAACCGCGGCTACTTCCGCAGCAACCGCGGCGCGGCCAGCCGGGCCGGCCGGGTCGCCGCCCGCGGGCACGGCGCCGGCTGCGGTCGGCGGGCCGGGCCGCGGATCGGGGTAAGGTTCCCGGTTCATCCTGGCGAGACTAGCGGGATTCGGGATAACGCTACCGGGGTTTTACGGCTGGCGCTGGTGCGGCCGTCCGGGGTCAGGCTATCGAGCCACTCGCGGGAACGATCAGCCGGGCCAGCCACGATCACGGTCATGCCCTACCCGGGAACCGGCCCGGGCATGCCCCGCGGCCCGGGTTAGCTGGCCGCTGGCCGGGGCACCCGGGTGAGGCAGGCATGGCGAATCGGCCCCGCCCGGCCGCCGCCGTGCCGCCGGGCCGGGGGGCCCGCCTGCTGCGGTCTCTTGACCCGGCCGGTTATCGTTGACGTTGCGATGCGTAACCTGTTCCGGCGTACCATGCTGCGCTCCGGCACCACCGTCACTCCTGCCCTGCGCGGCGTGGCGGTGTCCGGCATGGTGATCGTGCTCGCGGCCGCGCACAACCCGGCCCGGCCGGGGCTGGTGCCGGGGCCGGCCATCGGCCCGCCGCCGCTGCCGCGGCGGTCCCGGACGGCGCCCGGGCGGCCGCGGCCTTCCGGCAGATCATCCTGCCGGACCTGCTGGTAGTCGAGCCGGCCGGGCTGTCGGCCGCCAAGATCGCCAAGATCAGGAAGATCGCCGGCGTCCGGAACGTGATCGCCTTCGACGGCGGGGAGATCAAGGCCGGCCGCCGCCCGGTCAGCGTGATCGGCGTCAGCCCGGGCCAGTTCCGGTCCTGGACGCCGCTGCGGACCGCATCAGACCAGCGCTTCTGGACCGCGCTGGGCAACGGCAGCTTCGTGGCCTCCGAGCAGGCCAGCGCCAGGCTCGGGCTGCGCCGCGGCGCCTCCTACCGGCTGGCCGGCGCCAGTACCCGGCCGGTGCGCTTCGGGATGGCTGCCAGCCTCGGCATCAGCGGCGTGGACCTGCTGGTCAACACCAGGACGTCGGCCGAGCTCGGGCTGGTGCACCGGGTCGCCGCGCTGATCAGCGCGCCCGGCGCCGGGCTGGCCGCGCTCACCAGCGCGGTGCATGCCGTGCTCGGCGGCAGCGCCCGGATCGTCAGCCTGCGCAGCCAGCAGCTGCCGGTGGCCGGGAAAGTCTCCGGGCAGCTGCCGGGCAGCTACCTCAGCCTGTTCAGGCAGTCGGCGGCCAGGTACTGCCCGGGCATGTCGTGGACGGTCCTGGCCGCCATCGGCCAGATCGAGAGCGCGGACGGGACCAATGTCGGGCCGTCCACCGCGGGAGCGCTCGGCCCCATGCAGTTCATTCCGTCCACCTGGCGGGAATGGGGCATCGCCGGATTCGGGCGCAGCGGCCCGCCGGACATCATGAACCCTTACGACGCGGTGCCGTCGGCCGCCAGGATGCTCTGCGCGGACGGCGCGGCCGCCGGCAGCCACGCGCTGCAGGCGGCGATCTTCGACTACAACCACGCGGACTGGTACGTGAACGAGGTGCTCGGCCTGGCCGCCGAGTACGCGAAGGACTATCCCTGACGGGCCAGCCCTGGCCGTCCTGACGGGATGCGGTGCCTGATTGGATAAGGGCATGCCGTCCTACGACGCGTTCCTGCTGGTGTCTTTCGGGGGCCCGGAGCGCCCCGGCGATGTCATCCCGTTCCTGCGCAACGTTACGCGCGGCCGCGGGGTCCCGGCCGAGCGGCTGGAGCAGGTGGCCGAACATTACTACCGGTTCGGCGGGGTGAGCCCGATCAACCAGCAGTGCCGCGACCTTATCGCCGCCATCGAGAAGGACCTCGCGGCCAGCGGCGCCGGCCTGCCGGTCTACTGGGGTAACCGGAACTGGGACCCTTACCTGGCTGACACGGTCCGGGCGATGGCCGCGGACGGCGTGCGGCGCGCGCTCGCCTTCGTGACCTCCGCCTACAGCTCCTACTCAGGCTGCAGGCAGTACCTCGACGACATCGAGCGGGCCCGCGCGCAAGCCGGGCCTGGCCGCCCCGCGGATCGACAAAATCCGGCCGTACTTCAACCATCCCGGCTTCATCGAGCCGCTGGCGGCGAGCACGCGGCGGGCAATCGAGTCGCTGGATTCATCCGTTTCGGAAAAAGCGGAGCTGGTGTTCACCGCGCACAGCATCCCGGCCGGCATGGCCGCCGCCAGCGGCCCGGACGGCAGCGGCGCGTACCCGGCGCAGCTAGCCGAGGCGGCCCGGCTGGTGGCCGAGCGGGCCCGCCCGCGGCCGGCCGCCACCGCACGGCGCTGGCGGCTGGCCTATCAGAGCCGCAGCGGCCCGCCGTCCCAGCCGTGGCTCGGCCCGGATGTCAGCGACTGCCTGGCCGAGCTGGCCGCGGCGGGCGCCCCGGCGGTGGTCCTGGTGCCGGCCGGCTTCGTCTCCGATCACCTGGAAGTCAGGTACGACCTCGACGTGGAGGCGGCCGGGACCGCCGCGCGCCTCGGCCTGCCGATGGCCCGGGCGGCTACCCCGGGCACCGACCCGGCGTTCATCGCGATGATCACCGAGCTGGTCGCCGAGCGGCTGGACGGCGCCCCCCGGGCCGCGCTCGGCGGCCTGGGCGCCTGGCCCGACTGCTGCCCGGCCGGATGCTGCGCGGCCCGGCCGCCCGGCGATCCGGCCGCTGCCCGGCCCGCCGCCCGCCCGGCCGCCCGGCCCGGCCAGCCGGAGACCCGGCCGTGAGCCTGCCCCGGGTCGGCCAGCTGCTGGAGCTGGCCAGGTCGGTCGCGGCCGAGGCCGGCCAGCTGCTGCACAACTGCCGCCCGGCCGGCCGCCCGGCGGTGCTCACCACGAAGTCGAGCCCGACGGACGTGGTAACCGCGATGGACCGGGCCGCCGAGACGCTGATCAGGACCAGGATCCTGGCCGAGCGGCCTGCGGACGCGATACTCGGCGAGGAGGGCGGCGAGTCCGGCCACGGCCGGGTCCGCTGGATCGTGGATCCGCTGGATGGCACCGTGAACTACCTGTACGGCCTGCCCGACTGGTCGGTCAGCGTCGCGGTAGAGGTCAGCGGCACCGTGGTGGCGGGCGCCGTGGTGGTGCCGCAGCGCGGCGAGGAGTTCTGCGCGATGCTCGGCGCCGGCGCGTGGCTGTGGTCGGGCGGCGGCCCGCCGGCCGCGCTGCGCTGCAACGCCGACGTCCCGCTCGGCCAGGCGCTGGTCGCGACCGGCTTCGGCTACGAGTCCGGCAGGCGCCGGATACAGGGCGAGGTGGTGGCCGCGGTGCTGCCGCGGGTGCGGGACATCCGGCGCGCCGGGTCGGCCGCCGTCGATCTCTGCTCGCTGGCGGCCGGCCGGGTCGACGGCTACTTCGAGCGGGGCTTGAACTACTGGGACATCGCGGCCGGCGGCCTCATCGCCGCCGAGGCGGGCGCCCGGGTGGCCGGCCTGGCGGGCCGGCCAGCCAGCCCGTCGATGACCGTCGCGGCCGGGCCAGGGCTGTTCGGCGCGCTGCACGACCTGCTGGCCGGCCTGCAACCCGAGCGCGACGCCTAGCCCGCCCGGCCGCCGCTACTGCCTGGCCAGGATGCCGCGGGCGGCCAGGCTCGAGGCGCCCCGGTAGGTGAACTGCAGTGTTCCGCCCGGCCGCTGCGTGAGCGTGACCATGCCGTTCAGGCAGACCCCGGCCACGATCTGCTGGCTCATCGTGTAGCGCTGGTGCGCCGACGACTTCAGGATGAGGTTCCCGGTGCAGGTCAGCGAGCTGCCCGAGTAGGTGATCGTGCCGGCCGGCGACTTTCCGGTCAGCCTGACCTCGGTGCCGATCCGGACGCTGCCCTGTTGTACCGATCCGGACCAGGTGCCGTCCACCGCGGCCGGCAGCGTCGCCGTGCGCGATGGCGACGGGCCGGACGACGTCGGGCGCGCCGAGGCCGGCCGGTTGGCCGAGGCCGGGTTGACCGCGTGCGCCGGACCGCCCGAGCTGGCGTTCTGCAGCACCCGCACGGCGACCCCGATCGCCACCAGGCAGACCGCCGCCGCCGCGGCCCAGCCGATGGCCCGCGCCCGCCGCGGCCGGGCGCCCGGGCGGGCCGGCCGGGCCGGCCCGGGCGGCGGCGCCGGCCGGGCGCGCACCGCCGCCTTCGCCGCCCGCCGGGAGCCCTCCGCCAGCACCCCGGCCGGCGGGTTCTCCTGGCCGAGCAGCCGGACGAGGGCCTGCCGGGCAGTCGGCCTGGCGGCCGGCTCTAGCGTGACGCAGCTCGCCACCACGCCGCGCAGCGGCTCCGGCAGCGCGGTCAGCTGCGCGCGGCCGGCCACGCTCCGGCCGGTCGCCGCGTACAGCACCGCCCGCGCCCACCCGAGCATGTCGGCGGCGGGCGTGGCCGTGCCGTACGGCGGCGTGATCGCGAAGCCGATCACCCGCGGCCCGCCGTCGCCGAGCACGACGTGCTCGGGCCCGAACTCGCCGTGCACCAGCCCGGCCTGGTGAACCGCGGCCAGCCCGGTCGCCATGCCGATGGCCAGCGCCGCGAGCTCCTCGCCCGGCCGCGGCCCGGCCGCGGCCACTGTCTCGGACAGCAGCGGGCCGGACACGTACTCGCTGACCAGGTAGGCCTGGTTGTTCTCCAGGCCGGCGTCAACGATCCGGGCGGCGCAGAACGGCGGTACCCGGCGCGCCGCCCGGGCTTCCGCGGTGAACCGGTCCCGCACGGCGCTGTCCGGCGTCCGCTCCGGCGCGAACAGGGTCAGCGTCACCCGGTCGCCGTCGGTGGCCCGGCCGAGGTACGCCGGGCTGCTGCCGGGGATGCCGGTGACCCGCCCGGTCAGCCGGTAGCGCCCGACGCGCTTTGGATCGTCGGGCCGCAGTGGCGCGACCTGGGGCATGCGTCGTCTCCGCGAGGTCCGGCGTGGCAAGATGTGCGGTTCGTACCATACGCACTCCGCGCTGCGGGGCTGGGCGGATCGGCTAAGTTACTCGCTGGTGAAGCTGCCGGCGGCGCGGCTCAGCCGGCCTGCGGGGGCGACACGAACCTGTCCCGGCGGCGGGCTACGTGTGGGCGGCGCCGGGACGTGACAGAATTCGCCGCCGGAATCGGGCACAACTACGGCCTCCCGAGCGTTACATCCCGCGCGACGAGGCGCAAGACATGGAGGGGTATGGCCAAGATGGCTACTGACTATGACAGTCCGCGGAAGACGGACGACGAGCTCACCGAGGACAGCCTGCAGGAGCTACAGGCGCGCCGGATGGACAAGTCATCTTCCACTATTGACGTCGACCCGGACGACGTGGCCGAATCACTGGAGCTGCCCGGGGCGGATCTGTCGAACGAGGAGCTCTCGTTCCGCGTGATCCCGCGCCAGGCGGACGAGTTCACCTGCTCAAGCTGTTTCCTGGTGCACCACCGGAGCCAGCTGGCGGAGACCAAGGGCAACCTGCTGGTCTGCCGGGAGTGCGCGGCATAACAGCGGCGAGCCGGCCGATGCTAGCCGACCTGGTCTTCACCGGTGGCCCGGTCTACACCGCTGACCAGGCCAGGCGCCGGCTGGTCCCGGCCGGCCCGGGCGCCAGCGCGGTGGCGGTGGCCGGCGGCCGGATCATCGCCGTGGCCGCGGCGGGCAGCCGGCCGGTCCGGGAGCTGACCGGGCCGGCCACGGAGATCATCGACCTGGGCGGCCGGGCGCTGCTGCCCGGTTTCCAGGACGCGCACGTGCACCCCGCGTTCGCCGGGGTGACCATGGTCGGCTGCAACCTGATCGGTGCCGCGTCGCTGGACGAGGCGCTGGCCAGGATCCGGTCTTACGCGGACGCCCGCCCCGGCCAGGGCTGGATCGCCGGGGCCGGCTGGCGAATGGAATGGTTCCCCGGCGGCACCCCGGGCCGTGAGCTGCTCGACCAGGTGACCGGGGGGCGGCCAGCGTTCCTGCTGAACCGGGACGCGCACGGGGCATGGGCGAGCACCCGCGCGCTCGAGCTGGCCGGGATCGACGCCCGCACCCCTGATCCGCCGGACGGACGGATCGAGCGGGAATCGGGCGGCGCCCCGCAGGGCACCCTGCACGAGGGTGCCGCCACCCTGGCGGGCAGCCACCTGCCGCCGGTTTCGGCCGCGGACAAGCTGGCCGGGCTGCTGCTGGCGCAGCAGCATCTGCACGCCAGGGGCATCACCGCCTGGCAGGACGCGATCGTCGGGGACTATCTCGGCTCGGCCGACCCGCTGCCGGCCTACCTGGCGGCCGCGCGTGGCGGCCAGCTCACCGCCCGGGTGGCCGGCGCGCTGTGGTGGGACCGCCGTCGCGGCCTCGGCCAGCTCGATGACCTGCTCAGCCGCCGCGAGGAAGGCCAGGCGGGCCGGTTCCGGGCGAACACGGTGAAGATCATGCTGGACGGCGTGGCGGAGAACTTCACCGCCGCGATGATCGAGCCGTACCACGACTCCTGCGGCCAGGCCGGCCACCGCGGCCTGTGTTATGTCGACCCGGCGGAGCTGCGCGAGGCCGTGACCCGGCTGGACGCCGAGCAGTTCCAGGTGCATTTCCACGCGATCGGCGACCGCGCGGTGCGCCAGGCGCTGGACGCGGTCGAGGCGGCGGTGGCCGCCAACGGCCGCACCGGTCACCGGCATCACATCGCGCACCTGCAGGTCATGCACCCGGCGGATATCCCGCGGTTCGCCGCGCTTGACGTCACCGCCAACATGCAGGCGCTGTGGGCCGCGCATGAGCCGCAGATGGACGAGCTGACGATCCCGTTCATCGGGCCGCAGCGGGCCGCCCGGCAGTACCTGTTCGGCGACCTGGCCAGGTCCGGCGCCCGCCTCGCGGCGGGCAGCGACTGGGCGGTGAGCAGCGCGAACCCGATGCGTGCCATCCACGTAGCGGTGAACCGGGCGCTGCCGGGCGCAGTCGGGAGCGATGCCGAGCCGTTCCTGCCGGAGCAGCGCCTCGGCCTGGCGGAGGCGCTCGCCGCTTACACGATCGGCTCCGCCTACGTGAACCACACCGACGGCGAGACCGGCACGGTCGAGCCGGGCCGGCTGGCCGACCTGATCGTGCTGGACCGGGATCCGTTCGCGGTGCCGCCGGGGGATCTGGCCAGCCTGCGGGTGCTGGCCACCTACGTCGAGGGCGAGCGCGTCTACGCCGCCAGCGACATGTAAAGGCAGCGCCGATGCAGACAGCGTCCGCGGGTCGGCGCTCGGTGAACGTTCCCAGCTTCTCGGTGAGGCCTACCTTGTCAATCGGCATGTCCGTGATCGTCGCACTCCGGCGGCCGGCCAGGCCAGCGAGTTCCGGGCGGGCGGCCGCCGCCCGCGGCCGCCGTGCCGGGGGTCGTGGTGAGTGACCCGGTGCAGGCGGCGCGGTTCGCCGCGCAGCTGCTGTCCGGCGAGCCGGCCGCCAGCGCCGTGGCCGTCGTCGGCCGGCTGCTTGCGGTGCAGGGCCAGGACCCGCGCGGCGCCCGGCTCGCCGTCCGGGCCCGGTCGTCCGGGCTGACCTCGGCGGACGTCGACCGGGCGCTGACCGGCGACCGGTCGCTGCTGATCACCTGGCTGAACCGCGGCACGCTGCATCTGGTCCGCAGTGAGGATTACTGGTGGCTGCACCCGCTCACCACGCCGCAGCTGGCCGCGGCGAGCGCACGCCGGCTGGCGCAGGAGGGAGTGCCGCCGGCCGACGCCGACAAGGCGGTCGCCGCGATCGAGGCGGCGCTGGCCGCGGACGGGCCGCTGACCCGTGCCGCGCTGCGTGACCGGGTCGCCTCGGCCGGGGTCCGCACCGAAGGCCAGGCCCTGGTGCACGTGCTGCTGCTCGCCACGCTACGCGGCCACATCGTGCGCGGGCCGATGATCGGCGCCGAGCAAGCCTTCGTGCTGGTCCGCGACTGGCTCGGCGCGCCGCCGGCCCTGCCGGGCCGGGACGCGGCGCTGGCCGAGCTGGCCAGGCGTTACCTGGCCGGGCACGGCCCGGCGGCCGACCGGGACCTGGCCAGGTGGGCCGGGCTGCCGCTGCGGGACGCCCGGCGCGGCCTGGCTGCCATCGGGCCCGGGCTGGCCGAGCATCCCGGCGGCCTGGTCAGCCTGGCTGCCGCCGGGCACGACGACGGCCCCGGGCTGCCGCCGCCGCGGCTGCTCGGTGCCTTCGACCCGCTGCTGCACGGCTGGGTGTCCCGCGCGCCGGTACTCGGCGCGCAGCCGGGCATCGTCGTCTCCAACGGCGTCTTCCGGCCGTTCGCGCTCGTCGCCGGCCGCGCGGCCGGCACCTGGCGGCTGGCCCGCGGCAAGGTCACGCTGGCGCCGTTCGGGCCGCTGGCGGCGGCCGACGCCGCCGCCCTGCAGGCCGACGCCGGCGACGTGCAGCGCTTCCTGGACCTGCGCTAGCGGCCCCGGTACTGGCCGGCCAGCTCGCGCAGCCGGGCGTGCGCGCCGCCCATCGCGGCGGCGGCGGGCAGGTACCGCTTGGGCAGCTTCGCCAGGCTGGTGTAGTTCGGGTCGCAGACGTTGGCCAGTGGCGACTCGATCACCTGGGTGATGAGCTGGTAGGCATCCAGCGGGTCGAACCCGTACTCGGCGCCGAGCCATTGCACCATGTCCAGCTGGGCGATGCGGAACGCGTCCTCCAGCGGGCGGGCGGAGCCGGCCGACATCAGGTACTCGTCGGATTCCAGCCGCGGCCAGGGGCACGCCGCGCCCTTGATCAGGTCGACCACCAGGACCGTGTTCATCGCGCATTCGACGGCTACGCCGCAGGTCTCGCCCTCGCCCTGGCGGGCGTGCCCGTCGCCGAGCGACAGCAGCGCGCCCTCGACGTTGACGCCCAGGTAGCAGGTAGCGCCGGCGCGCATCTCCGGCGTGTCCATGTTGCCGCCGAACGCGTCCGGCACCAGCGCGCTGCGCACCTCCAGCATGGCCGGGGCCACGCCGACCGTGCCGTGCATCGGGTCCATCGGCAGGTCTACCGTGTACTCGCCGTGCCGGGCGGTGAACCGGCAGGTCCTGGCGGCCGCGTCCAGCTGGTAGATCCACACCAGCTCCGGCAGCGGGTCGTTCAGCAGCGCGGTCAGGTGGGTGCCGGTCAGCGCGCCGAACAGCGGGATCGTGGTGGACGCGGCCCAGTCCCTGGCCGGCTCGATCGAGACGAAGTGCACCGCGACCGTGTCGCCGGGCCCGGCGCCCTCGATGTAGAACGGCCCGGTCTGCGGGTTCACGTACGGGAACTCGCAGACCTCGGTGACCAGGTCGGTCTCGCTGCGCACCCGGCCGGCGAACGCGTCCTCGGTGAAGACCTCCAGGATGGCCGGCGGCCGGATGCGGGCTACCGGCGCGGCGCCCCCGAACGTCCAGGCGTACTGCCCTGGCTCCGGGCGGAAGGCGTGGACCTGCGGATCGCTCATTACTCGCCGACCTCCAGTTCGTCCAGGTGCACCAGCCCGACCTCGGTGACCCGGCGCGGGTCGGTCCGGTACAGGTAGATCAGGTAGATCACCCCGAGGATCATGAAGCCGCCCACGCCCGGGCCCATGTAGGAGACCGGCGGCGCGAGCGGCGCGATGAAGCTGAACACGTCGATGCCGGCCGCGGTGAGCCAGGCGGGCACGAACGTGATGATGCCGAGCACCGGGATGATCACGTGCAGCAGCCAGTTGAAGCCGCCGCGCCGGGTGAAGAAGCCGATGCACGCGGCGTTCATCAGGATGTAGATCGCGGCGAGCACGATGACCAGGGCGGTGGCGACCATCACGAAGGCGGTCACCGGGTCATAGCCGAGGCCGAGGCCGAGCGTCACCGCGACCGTCACCGCGAACGCGGTCAGGATCGCCGTCTGCGGGGACCGGTGCTTGCGGCTCACCTGCGCGAGGAAGCGCGGGAAGGCCCCGATCCGGCCCATCGCCTACGCCGTCCGGCTGGACACGTTCACGCCCGCGTTGGCGTTGGCGATGGTGGAGTTGACGATGGCCAGGAAGACGAAGAACCAGAAGGCCCCGTACAGCGACCTGGCCAGGCCCTCCCAGGACGCGCTGCCGGTCCCGGTGGTGAAGTTGTGGAACTCGGCGGGCCCGAAGGCCACATCGACCGCGTAGGTGGTGAACACGTAAAGGGCACCGATCAGCAGGGTGGCCAGCAGCACCGCCCGCTGGATGGTCCGCCGCGGGTTCCTCGCCTCCTCGGCCAGCGGGGCGGCGCCCTCGAACCCGCCGAACGCGAGGATCGTGTAGACCGAGCCGGCGATGATCCCGGTCAGGCCCTTGAAGCCGGGCTGGGTGTACTTGGTGGTGAAGACCGACAGCGTGTTGCCGCTGCCCGCGTGCACGACGAAGAAGATGGCCAGCACCAGGAAGACGCCGATCTCGAACAGCCCGAGCACCGTGCCCAGGCGGGCCGACGTGCGGATGCCGTAGAAGCCGGCCGCGAGCACGATCACCGCGCCGGCCAGCGCCCACGGCCACCACAGGTTCGCCGGGTAGCCGTGGAACTCGGAGTTCAGCGTGGCTGCGGTGGTGAAGCCGAGCTGGAGCAGCACCAGCGGCGGGATCAGCAATCCGACCAGCACATAGCCCCAGGCGACCAGGAAGCCGATGGAGGGGTGCAGGCCGCGGGCCGCATAGGTCGCCAGCGAGCCGGCCGACGGCATCTCGCGGGCCAGCAGGCCGATGCTGCAGGCGCAGAACAGGCAGGCGATCAGCGCGAAGACCACCGCGAGCGGCAGCGATCCGCCCGCGAACGCCACCCCGGCCGGGATCGACGCGGCGATGGCGGCGCCCGGCGCCATGTCGGTGATGCTCTGGAAAAGGACCTCGCGCAGGCCGATGGCGTCACGGCGGAGTCCGGCCGGTGCTGCTGTGCGGGCCGCTGCTGTCAATGCTGCCTCCGGTGCGTGCGGGGCCTGATGCTACCGGGATGATCTCATGCCCGCCTTCGCCGAAGTAGGCCCAGATTGCGTGGTCCGTTCCGCCGCCGGGCGGCGGATTTCGGTACCAGCAGGCCGCCGTCAGCGGCATCGCGGCCAGCCGGGAAAGGTTAAAGCCGGGCCCTGGCCCCGGGCGGCACGTGCCTCACTGCGGATCCCGGCGATCCTCCCGGCTGAGCGTGGCCGGGTCGGGTTCCTGCCGGGGCAGCGAGACGTCGGCGCTGATGTCGCCGGCCAGCCGGACGACGTCACCGTCGGCCAGCCGGACTCCGGTGCCGGGCAGCACCCGGTCGCCGTTGACGAAGGTCCCGTTCGTGGAGTGCTCGTCCCGGATGGTCGCATGACCGGCATCGTCGACGGTGACCGTCGCGTGCCGCCTTGACACGTTCTCGTAGCCGGCGAACGCGGCGGCTACCAGGGAGTCCTCCGGATCCCGCCCGAGCAGCAGGGAGGTTCCCGCGGGTACCTCCACGTTGCCGGCCGGGAAGGCCAGCCGCAGCACCGTGGGGGAGATCGGGCCCTTCTTGTCTTCTCCCTTCAGGTACTCCTGCATGACGGTCACCGAGGCGGGCGGGTCATCGTCCCGGGCCCGCGCCCGCGGCAGGTTGGCGCCGCAGGTAAAACAGATCAGGTCGGCCGCCTTGATCTCGGCAGCACAGACGGGGCAGGTCAGGGTCGCCATCAACATCCTCCACGGGGGTGCTAAGGCCTCTAGGGCACGGCCGGTTGCGCGCACCGCGCCGGGGACTGTCTCGCTTCCCGCGCCAAACCTTAGCCGCGTTCTTCATGTTCCCATGTGCGTTGTACCGCTTTAGGGCGGCTACCGGGCATGCCGTTCCCGTCGCCCGCGCCGTGCCTGCCAGCCGGATCACCGTCCGGGGCGGGGTGCCGCCCCGGGCCGGGCCCGGGTTCCGGGCCGTTGCGCAGCTTCGGCACATCCTCCATCAGGCGCATCGGGTCCGGATTGGCCGGATGCTCGAGCACCTGGTCGGCGGGGCCCGATTCGGCCAGCCGCTGCGGGTTGGCATTCCGGCCGAGGACCGCGTTCGCCGCGTGCTCGGTTGCGGCCGCTGGACAGCAGTCAGGACGCCGCCGACGCTTCCCGCCGGTGCCCGGCGGGCCGGCAGTAGCATCGCAGGCACCAGCCGCGTCACCGCAGCGGCGGCATCCTGCGAAGGGGTTAGCGAGATGATCAGCTTCAGGCTGGGTGATGAGCATGAGCAGCTCCGCCTGACCGTCGCCGGTTTCGCGCGCGACGTGGTGGCGCCGGCTATCGGCGGCTTCTACGAGCGCAACGAGTTCCCCTACGAGATCGTCGCCAGGATGGCCAAGCTCGGCCTGTTCGGCCTGCCCTTCCCGGAGGAGTACGGCGGGATGGGCGGCGACTATTTCGCCCTCTGCGTCGCCGTACACGAGCTGGCCAGGGTCGATTCGTCGGTAGCGATCACGCTGGAGGCGGCCGTGTCGCTCGGCGCCATGCCGCTCTTCCGGTTCGGCTCGGCGGAGCAGCGCGAACGCTGGCTACCCGCGCTGTGCCACGGGGACCGGCTGGCCGCCTTCGGGCTCACCGAGCCGGGCGGCGGCTCGGACATCGCCGGGGGGATGCGCACCACGGCCCGGCTGGACGGCGGCGAGTGGGTAATCGACGGCAGCAAGGCGTTCATCACGAATGCCGGCACGTCGATCACTTCCCTGGTCACGGCGCTGGCGATCACCGGCAGGCAGGACGATGGCCGGGCTGAGATCTCCTCGATTGTCGTCCCGGCCGGCACCCCCGGGCTAACCATCGCGCCGGAGTACTCAAAGGTGGGCTGGTGCGCGTCCGACACCAGGGATCTGGCCTTTGCCTCCTGCCGGGTTCCGGCCGGGAACCTGCTCGGCGAGCGCGGCCGCGGCTACGCGCAGTTCCTGCAGACGCTGGACGAGGGCCGGGTGGCGATCGCCGCGCTGGCGGCCGGCCTGGCGCAGGGCTGCGTGGACGAGTGCCTGGGCCATGTCAGCGAGCGGACCGCGTTCGGTCACCGGCTCAGTCACTACCAGGGCATCCAGTTCAAGATCGCGGATATGGAGGCGCGCGCGCACGCGGCCAGGCTGGCCTGGTATGACGCGGCCGCCCGGGTTGCCGCGGGCGAGCCCGTCAAGAAGCAGGCCGCAATCGCGAAACTGACCTGCTCTAACGCCGCCATGGCGAACGCGCGCGATGCCACCCAGATATTCGGCGGCTACGGCTTCATGAACGAATTCCCGGTGGCGCGGTTCTACCGGGACGCCAAGGTCCTGGAGATAGGCGAGGGCACGTCAGAAGTGCAGCGGATGGTCATCGCCCGCTCGCTCGGGCTGGGGCGGCAGGGCGGCAGCTAAGCCCGGTGGCCGATGGCTACCGGGGGTTCGACGCCGGATCGCGTGGGTAGCTGCCGAACTGCTTGCCTTGGTCACAAGGTACCGTTACCCTGTCGATCGATACTTTTGCCCGGCTTTCGCAGGTGGGCACTCTCGAGGAAGTGGACGTCTCGGTCATCGGAATTCCATTCGACGCTGGGCGTCACTTTCGAGTCGGCGGGCGTTTGGCCAGACGCCCGCCGCGCCGTGTCGGCACGCCTGCGCCGGTACAGCCCGGCGCTCCACGTCAAGCCGTCCGAGGTGCTCTCCTGCGCTGGCCGCGCCGACGCATCGATCGTGCCGGGCACTTTCGAGCGCGGCTACGAGGTGATCGAACGCTAATTCCGCCGCTCGTCGAAGCGGCGTTCGCGCCCGGGCTACGACCCGGTGGGTGACGGCGGCGCTGGCCGCTAGGGTCGCGGACGAGATGTGAGCATGGTGGCGCTTCGGCGGCTGGATGCGAGACGGAGGCAAGATGGCAAGCTGGGACAGGCGGTTCAGCCGTCGGCAGTTCATTCGGGGAGCCGGCGGGGTGGCTTCCGGTGTGGTGGCGGGCGGCATGCTCGCGGCCTGTGGCGGCTCGACCCCCACGTCGACCAAGCAGAAGGCGACGGGATCGGCGCTGAACCGCGATCCGGAAACGCTGATCGTGGCGATGGACGCGTTCACGGCCGACTTCGACCCGGCGTCGTATTTCCTGCTATCAGCAATCGTGCCCGACTTCGGGATCTATGACTCACTGATGCGCATGGAGGGCAACAGCGCTACCGCTACGAAGCCGTGGCTAGCGCAAAAGATCACGACTAACGGCGACAAGAGCGTATGGACATTCGAGCTGCGATCCGGCGTCAAGTACAGCGACGGAACGCCGTTCGACGGCAACGCCCTGAAGGAAGCGTACACTCGCACGATCACGGCGGGACTCGGCGCTGGCTCGACCCTCGGGACCTACATCACCGACCCCAAGCAGATCGTCGTGAAGGGTCCGGGCACGGTCATCATGGATCTCGGCACCCCGGTGCCGCGGTTCGACCTGCTGCTCGCCTCGCAGTACGGCATGGGCATCGTGAACCCGAGCGTGGCGAAGCGAGGGCACAACTACCTGGAGTCGCACTCCGCCGGGACCGGCGCCTATATGGTCCAGAGCGTGTCGCCAGGCAGCCAGATCGTCATGACGCGCAACCCGCACTACTGGGGCGGCTGGAGCGGGTCGCACTTCAAGAAGATCATCATCCTCCAGGTCCCGCAGGACTCGAGCCGCCGGCAGGGGATGGAGTCGGGCGACTTCGACATCGCCTTCGCATCGACCCCGCAGGACACCGAGGCGCTCAGGAGCACGCCAGGGATCGTCGTCGGCAACCAGAAGGTGCTGGGGATGGACTACGTGATCCTCGGCCAGTACGGGCCGCTTGCCTCTCCGCAGGCCCGGCAGGCGATGAACCTGCTGTTCCCGAACGATCGGTTCGCATCCGCACTGATGAAGGGAACCATCGACGCGCCGAACAGCGTGCTGCCGGATCTGATGCTGTACTCCTCCCCTGGGACCTACTCGCCGACCGTGAACGTGGCGAAAGCGAAGTCCCTGCTGAAACAGGCGGGGGTGGCACCGGGCACCCAGCTTACGTACGAGTTCTACACGGGCCAGGGCGACTCGGCGGGGCTACTGCTGCAGAGCCAGCTGTCGCTGGTAGGACTGAACGTGAAGATCGTCGAGAAGGCCTACCCGGCGTTCGTCGCCGACATCTCCACGCCAAAGCCCGTGGCACAGCGACCCGACATGGCGTACTGGTTCTGGTGGCCTGAGTACAACAGCCCGTCGGACTTCTGCTTCCCCATCCTGTCGAAGGACGGGACGCCGACTCAGCACCTGTTTAACGGGGGGTACTACGAGAACGCTACCGTCAACAACGCGATCAACAAGGGGTTTAGCGACGCGGCTGATAAACCACTACTGACGAAGCTGTGGCACCAGGCGCAGACGGTCATGGGGAATGACGATCCGCCGTGGATCCCACTCGGCCAGATCATCGACACGAGCTATCTGCGGACTGACGTGAAGGGCTATGTGGCGAACCCCGTCTACGTGCAATCGTACGACTTCCACGCCTTGTCCCGCGCCCAGTAGCAGCCAGGCTGGGCGCGGTATCAGCGGGACTGGCCGATGGCCGCGTTTATTGCCAGGCGCCTCGCTTTCATGGTGTTTGTCCTGTGGGGCATCACGCTGGTCACGTTCTTCCTGTCCCGGGTGCTGCCGGGCGACCCGGCGCGGCTGCTGGCCGGCCCGCAGGCTAGTCCCGCCGCGGTCGCCCACCTCCGCCACCTCTACGGCCTGGACGACCCGCTCATCGTCCAGTACGGGCACTACCTGCGCGGTCTCCTGCACGGTGACTTTGGGTTCTCCTTCGTCACCCGGCGGGCCGTGCGCACCGACATCGCGACGTTCCTGCCCGCCACGGTCGAGCTCGCGGGCTACGCGCTGCTGGCCGGGTTTGTGCTCGCGGTCGTCACCGGGACCGCGGCCGCCTACCGGCGGGGAACGGGCACGGACGCGGCCGGGCGCCTCACCGCGATCGCCGGGCTCTCCCTCCCGGCGTTCTGGCTCGCGCTGCTGCTGCAACTGCTGTTCCATACCGAGCTTGGCTGGTTCCCGCTCGGCGGCCGTCTCGACCCCGGGATGGCGCCACCGCCGCACATCACCGGTCTGCTGACCGTCGACAGCCTGCTCACCGGGCACTTCGGCACCTTCGTCAACGCGGCCGAGCACCTGGTACTCCCGGTCGCCGTCCTGGCGGCCGGCGTGTACGGGCTCATGGTCCGCATCGTGCGCACGAGCGTGCTTGACGCGCTCGGCGAGGAATACGTGCGGACGGCGGAGGCGAAAGGGCTCAGCCGCTGGCGCGTGCTGCGCCGGCACGTGCTGCGCAACGCGATGCTCCCGGCCGTGACCGTCATCGGGCTGGAGTTCGGGCTGCTCGCCGCCGGCGTCTTCGTGGTCGAGTCGGTGTTCCAGTGGCCCGGCCTCGGCAACTACGCTTTCCAGGCCATCCAGGCCAACGACTACAACGCGACGCTGGGCGCCACGCTCGTGATCGCCGTCATGTACGTGGTGATCAACCTGCTGGTGGACATTGCCTATCTGTACCTCGACCCGAGGATCCGGTTCGCGTGATCGATCAGGGTGCGGCCGAGCGAGGGCGCCTGGCCGGGACGGCCACCGGACGGCTGCGGGGGGCGCCGGAGGCGGTGCGGCCGTTCCTCGCCGAGTCGTGGCTGAACGTCCTCGGGGTCGCTATCGTCGCGCTGGTCCTGCTGCTCGCGGTGGCGGGCCCGTACATCGCACCGCAGAACCCGGACCAGGTCAACCTGTTCGCCGTGCTCCAGCCGCCCTCGGTGCACCACTGGTTCGGGACCGACAGCCTCGGGCGGGACCTGTTCAGCCGGGTTCTGGTCGGCACCCGCATCTCGGTCGAGGTCGCGGTCATCATCCTGTCGCTGTCGGTGACGTTCGGGACGGCCGTCGGCATCGTGTCTGGCCTGGCCAGCGGCCTCGTCGATGAGATCGTCATGCGGGTCACCGACCTGTTCCTGGCCTTCCCCGGGTTCATCCTGGCGGCGGCGATCGCCGCGACGCTCGGCCCGAGCCTGCAGCACACCGTGCTCGCGCTGGCGGTGGTCTTCTGGCCCTGGTACACGCGGCTCATCCGCGGGCAGGTGCTGTCGCTGCGGGAGCGCGAGTACGTCCTCGCCGCCCGGCTGGCCCGCGCCGGGACGATATGGATCGCCACCCGGCACCTGCTACGGAACGTGCTGGCCATCGTCATCGTCCAGGTGTCGCTGGACGTCGGCTACGCGATCCTCGCGACATCGTCGCTGAGCTTCCTCGGGCTGGGGGCGCAGCCGCCGTCGCCCGAATGGGGGGCGATCATCGCCGACGGCCGCAGCTACATCCAGACCGCATGGTGGTGGTCCACGTTCGCCGGGATCGCGCTCGCGCTGACCGTGCTGGGATTCAACCTGCTCGGCGACGGCCTGCGGGACTGGATCGACCCGCGGCTGCGGGGGAGCATCGGCGGGGTGCAGGAGTGAGCGCGGACAGCCGCGCCCAGGCGGCGGCGGGCGACGCGGTGCTCCGCGTGCGCGACCTCGCCGTGCGCTTCGACAGCGGCCGGAATGTCGTGCACGCCGTGAACGGGGTGAGCTTCGAGCTGGAAGCCGGCGGGGCGCTCGGGCTGGTGGGGGAGTCAGGTTCGGGCAAGAGCGTGACCAGCCTGGCCATCCTCCGCCTGCTGCCGCGTCACACGGCCAGGATCGCGGCCGGCGAGATCTGGTTCGGCGGCCGCGACCTGATCGGGCTGACCGACCGCGAGATGCGCGGCCTCCGTGGCAAGGAGATTCTCGCTCGTCCCGCAGGACCCGATGAGCGGGCTGAACCCGGTGCTGACGATCGGCGAGCAGGTCGCCGAGACGATCCAGGCCCACGAGGACGTGCGCCGGGGCGAAGCGCGGCGCCGGGCCACGGAACTGCTGGGCGCTGTCGGCATCCCCCGGCCGGGCGACCAGCTGCGCCGCTACCCGCACCAGTTCAGCGGCGGCATGCGCCAGCGCGTGCTGATCGCGATCGCGCTGGCGCTCCGGCCGACGCTGCTGATCGCCGACGAGCCGACCACCGCCCTCGACGTCACGGTGCAGGCCCAGGTGCTCGAACTGCTCCACCAGCTCACCGTCCAGCGCGGCACCGCGATCCTGCTGATCAGCCACGATCTGGGGATCATGGCCCGGATGACGCGGCGGATCGCGGTGATGTACGCGG
Source organism: uncultured Actinomycetes bacterium (assembly GCA_963786975.1). GTDB lineage: Bacteria > Actinomycetota > Actinomycetes > Streptosporangiales > Streptosporangiaceae > Palsa-506. The sequence goes on from CAWBBE010000007.1 coordinate 68,462, forward strand.
GCCACCTGGTCGAGTCCGCGCCCACCGCCGAGATCTTCGCCCGCCCGCATCACCCCTACACGGTCGGGCTGCTCCGCTCGATCCCCCGCGTCGCCGGCGTGGGACGGCCGCTGACGCACATCGCCGGCGCGCCGCCCGAGCCCGGCCGGCTGCCGCCTGGCTGCCCCTTCGCCCCCCGGTGCAGCTGGGCGCTGGAGGCCTGCTGGGAGGAGATGCCGCCGCTCACGCCGCTGGAAACGGACTGGAGGGCCGACGGGCCGCGGCCCGGCGCCGGCCTGCACCTGCTCGCGTGCCACAACCCGGTCGCGCCGGGCGAGGCCGACGCGGGAGAGCCCGCGCGGCCCGGGTTCCGGCCGGCCCCGCCGCCGCCCGGGTACGAGCCCGTCACCGGGGAGACAGCGTGACCGATGCCCCCGCCCCCCAGCCCGCGGCCGGGCCCGCCCTGCTCGACGTGCGCGACCTGCGGGTGCACTTCCCGATCACGCGAGGCACGCTGCTGCGCCGGACGGTCGGGCACGTGCACGCGGTGGACGGCGTCTCCCTCCAGCTCGCCGCGGCCGAGACGGTCGGGCTGGTCGGCGAGTCCGGCAGCGGCAAGACCACGCTCGGCCGCGCCATCGTCGGGCTCATCCCCCCGACGTCCGGGACGATCCTGTTCCGCGGGCGGGCGCCGGATGCGAAGGCCGGTGCCGGGCACCGGGCGGAGCGATCCCAGCTCCAGATGGTCTTCCAGGATCCGACGGCCTCGCTCGACCCGAAGTGGCGGGCCGGCGCGAGCATCGCCGAGCCGCTGCGGGTGAACCACATCGGAACCCGCGCCGAGCGCCGCGGGCGCGTCCGCGACCTGCTCCAGCTGGTCGGGCTGTCGCCCAGGCACGCCCTGCGGTATCCGCACGAGCTGTCCGGCGGGCAGCGCCAGCGGGTGGGCCTGGCGCGGGCGCTCGCGCTCAGCCCCGCGGTGATCGTCGCCGACGAGGCGGTGAGCGCGCTCGACGTGTCGATCCAGGCGCAGATCATCAACCTGCTGCAGCAGCTGCAGGACGAGCTGAAGCTCTCTTACCTTTTCATCGCGCACGATCTCGCGGTCGTCCGGCACCTGAGCGACCGGGTAGCCGTCATGTATCTAGGGCAGATCGTGGAACAGGCCCGGGCGGCCGATCTCTACCGCGATGCCAGGCACCCGTACACAGTTTCATTGCTGTCGGCAGTGCCCGTGCCTGATCCATCGGTCGAGGCGCGGCGGGAGCGCATCGTACTTCCCGGCGATCCGCCGAACCCCGCGTCGCCGCCGACGGGATGCCGGTTCCACACCCGGTGCTGGCTCCGGCAGCGGCTGGGTAACCCGGAGCGGTGCGCGGTGGAAGAACCCGCCCACCAGATCGTCTCGGCCGGCCACACGGCAGCCTGTCACTATGCCAACGACGTACCCGGAAGCATCCGGCTGTCGGCGGCCGGGCCGACAGCCGAGCCGGCGTCGTGAGCGCCTCCGCCCGCTGCGGCCCTGACCGCGTGGCGGCAGCTAACCGCCGGCCAGCTTGCTCACGCTGAGCGGGCGGCTGATCACCCCGGAGTCGTACATGAGGTCGGCGACCCGCTGTACCTGGCCGATGCTCAGCGACGTCGGAAAGGAGCCGATGGTGGCCAGGGAAGCGCCCTGCGTGCTCATTCCGGTGAACTTCGTCAGCGTGGCCTGCAGCGGCCCGCCGGTGGCGGCGTCAGCCTGCGCCGATCCCAGCGCGGCCCGGAATTGCTGCAGCTGCGCACGGTGCGCGTTGGCATAGGCCGCGAGGCTGAAGTACCCGGACAATGGCAGGTTGGCGGTCAGGCCGCTGCACGAGTCCATCACCTCGACCGCTCCGAGCTGGGACTCCGCTGCTATCACCTGAGGCTCGGTGGCCAGGATCGCGCTCACCTGCCCGCTGCGCAGTTCTCCGATCATGTCCTGCTTCGGCGTGGGCTGCCACGTCACGCTGGTGGGGGTGACGCCGTCGCTGTTCAGTACCGCCTGCGTAGCCAGCGTCTCCATGCTGTAGGCGACGCTGTTGCTGGTGTACGCGCCGTTGTCGGGCGGGATCAGCTGCGGCTCGGAGGTGGCCACCACCTTGTGCTCCAGATCTTGCGGAGTCGTGATTCCCGAGCCAGGCAGGGTGAGGACTTCCATCACGTTCGGCGCGGCGGCGTAGCCGTCGGCGACCAGGTGCAAAGACGCGCTGCCCGTGGCGTCCTGGTAGAAGAAGTCGGCGTAGTCGCCGGCCGCGATGTCCACGCTGCCGCTCTTGAGCGCCTGGAACTCGGGCCGGAGCGAGGAGTAGGTCTTGACCACGATGTTCAGGCCGTGATCGCGGAACGACCCCGCTGACATGCCGACATGGAGCGGGGAGTTGTCGATGCCCGGAACGATGCCGACGGTCAGTTGCCCGCTCCCCGGGTCCCCCTGGCCGGACGCCGAGGTACCGGGGATCTGGCATCCGGACACCGCCAGCGCGGCCGCCAGGGCGACCAGCGCGAGGCGCGAGACACGGACACTTGCGCAGCCCTTGACTACCCGCATGAGGCTCCACCCTAGCGCGCTGACGGCGCAGAAATAGGACGATCGGGGACACAATCGTAGGCAGAGACTTTACACTGGTGCCGCCACGTTGGATGGCTTCTGGGCTCCAATGGCGATGTTTGCGTCCATAGAGGTATTGCTGTGCGTTGGCCGGTTACGCGTTAGAGTGGTCCACCGGCCGGTGGTCATGCCGTGCACGTGGAATCCGCCGGGAAGGATGTGCCATGTCGGTTCCGCCGCCGGGCTCGCGTATTAGCCGGCATCGGCCGGTCCCTGGGTGAGAGGCGCGCGCGCTGTGCTGTCCATCAAGAATAAGAAGGCCGCTGCCGCCCCCGATGCCGGCGGGCGGGCACCAGTCGGCAAGGACAAGCGGGCACCGTCTGGCCGGGACAAGCGCAGACCGGCCGGTAACCGGGCACCGTCGGCAGCCCAGCCGTCTGCCTCGGCGCAGCCCGTTGGGCCGGCCGACGTCGACCCGCTGGCCGATGCCGACCCGTCGGGCGACGACCAGCAGCGGCCGTCCGCCGTGGCAGACGGGCCGAGGCCAGCGTCCCGCTGGGCCCTGAAGAACTGGCGGGTGCGCTCGCGTCTGCTGCTGCTGATCGCCATTCCCACAGTCACCGCGGTGCTGCTTGGCGGCATCCGCATCGGCTCGTCGGCGCAGAGCGCGTTGGCGTATCAGCGGGTAGTCCGGCTGGCCAGCCTAAATGGGAAGATCACCGGCCTGGTGCAGGCGCTGCAGAGCGAGCGCCAGGACACGATCACCTTCATCACGCTGGGCGACAACGGCGGCCGGTCCGCTGTCCTGTCGTCGAAACCCGCGCAGGCCGCGGATGCCCGGCTGGAGCTGAGGATTCTGCACCACGGGGACTACGCTGCCTCATCCCGGCTGGCCGGGCAGGTGAAGAGCCAGCTCGCCACGATCGGCGCCGGGTATTCCGACCTGACCCAGCAGGATGCGCGTGCTGCGGCGGCCGCGATCCAGGGACTCGGGCCGCTGCGGACCGCCGCGACCAGCTCCCGGCTGCCTGCCCTGGTCGTGATCCAGGAGTACACCAACAAGATCAACACCTTGCTGGCGCTGGGAGACCAGGTCGCAGTGGGCAGCAGCGACTCGGCGCTGGCCGACGGGGTCCGCGTGGTCGGACTGATGTCCGCCATGAAGGAGGAGGCGTCGGAGCAGCAGGCGCTCATCACCGCCGCGCATCCGAGCAACCTGATTGGCCTGAGTCGCACCGGGTTCACTCCCGGCATACAAGCGGCGATCTCGGACGCCGAGGCCCAGCAGCAAGCCAACGAGGCGGCATTCAACAGCGCCGCCACGGCCAGCCAGCGCCAGCAGTTCAACGGTGCGCTGTCGGCACCGACCGTGGCCGGGGCGCAAGCGCAGGTGCAGCAGGCCATGTCGCTGGCCAGGACCGCGTCGCCGGGCGCCGAGGATCCGGTGATCGCCAACGCCGAGTCATCGCTCTACGACGTGGTCAGCGGCATGCGCTCGGTGGAAGCGCAGCTGGTGAAATCGGTGATCGCCAGGAGCACCACGCTGCGCAACAGCGCGATCACCGGGGTGATCATCTCGAGTGTGGCGGTCCTCTTGGTGCTCGCCCTCGCGCTGGTGTTCACCACCATCGTCGGCCGTTCCATGGTCCGTCCGCTGCGCAGGCTGCGGGCAGGCGCGCTGGAGGTAGCCGGCGTCCGGCTGCCGGAGACCGTGCGCCGGATGAGCGAGACGGACGGCGATGACGCCCCGCTGGACGTGGAGCCCATCGACGTGGACTCGGCGGACGAGATCGGCCAGGTAGCACGCGCGTTCGATCAGGTGCACCGGGAGGCGCTGCGGCTGGCCGCCAACGAGGCCGCGCTGCGCGGCAACGTCAACGCCATGTTCGTGAACCTGTCCCGCCGCAGCCAGTCCCTGGTCGAGCGCCAGATCCAGCTGATCGACGACCTGGAGCTCGGCGAGCAGGACGCGGAGCGGCTGGCGAACCTGTTCCAGATGGACCACCTCGCCACCCGGATGCGGCGCAACTCCGAGAACCTGCTGGTTCTCGCCGGGCACGACGTATCCAGGCGGTGGAACCAGCCGGTTGCCCTGGTGGACGTGCTGCGCGCGGCGGTCTCCGAGATCGAGCAGTACGAGCGCGTGACGCTGAATGTCCAGCCCGGGATCGCGGTCCGCGGCCAGGCGGTCAACGACGTCGTCCACCTGCTGTCCGAGCTGGCCGAGAACGCGACATCGTTCTCCTCCGCGGAGACGCCCGTCACCATCGCCGGTCACCTGCTGAGCAGCGGCGGCGTGCTGCTCGACATCACCGACCAGGGCGTCGGCATGGGCGCCGAGGAGATGGCGCACGCCAACTGGCGGCTCGACAACCCGCCGGTGGTCGACGTGGCCGTCTCCCGCCGGATGGGCCTGTTCGTGGTCGCGCGGCTGGCCGCCAGGCACGGCATCAGGGTCCGGCTGCGCCCGGCCGCGTCCGGCGGGCTGACCGCGCTGGTCTGGCTGCCGGACGAGGCGGTCACGCATGAGGCCGCGGGCGGCTCGCCCGGGCTGCGCAGGTCGGACGCGAGCGCGCTGGATGCGGCCGCGGAATCCGTCGCTCCGGCCGGCTCGTCCGCGAGCGGGTTCGCGACCGCCGGCCCGGCGCCGGCCGGGGCCGTGGCCGGGGTCTTCAGCACCGGCGAGTGGGGGAGCGGCAGCGAGCGCACCGCTGCCGAGGAAGCCGTGACCGCCGCCCGGACACCGAAGTTCGCGCCGCTCCGGGCCGATGCCGAAGCCGCCGAGGACGGCGGCCTGCCGTCCCGCCGGATCCCGGCCGCGGGCCCCGGCGCGGCCACCAGCCCGCCGCCTGCCTTCCGTACCAGCCCGCAGCCGGCCGCCAGCACGGACGCCGCGCCATTCGGGCCAGTGGTGCCCTCGCCGGCGGGCGCCGGCGAGGGATCCCCGTTCGGGAATGGCGCCGACACGTTCGGCACCGGGCCGGATGTGTTCGGCGGGAGCCCGGGCCTGTTCTCGCCGGGCGCGGACGCGGCCGCGGGCTCCGGCGGCTCGGCCGGCCCGGACGCGTTCAGCACCTCGCCGGACCCGGCCGCGGCCGAGCCGGCGAGCACCGACTCCGACCCGTTCGCGGCCAGTGCGGAGGGATTCGGGACCGCCCCGCAGCCTGCCGTGGGCAGCACCGCCGGGCCGGAGCCGGCCCTGGGCACTACCGCGGCCGAGCCGGAGCCGGTGCTCGGCGCGCCCACCGCCGGGCAGACGATCGACCGGGCGGCTACGGTCGGCGGCCTCGCCTCCACCGGCTGGACGCCTGGCTCGTCGGCACAGGGCGGCGTGGTCGTCCCGCCAGCCATGTCGGCCGGCCAGGAGAACCGGCTGCCGATCTTCGAGGCGGTCGAGTCCGACTGGTTCCGGCGCGGACGGCATGCCGTCGCCGCGTCCGGCCAGGAGGATGAGAAGGCAGTCACCAGCTGGAGTTCCCCGGCGGACGAGGGCTGGCGCGCGGCAGAGGTGGTCAGCGCGCCATCGTCGGGCGGCCTCACCTCGGCGGGCCTGCCGAAGCGGGTGCCCAAGGCGAACCTGGTCCCCGGCACCGCCGGGCTCGAGCCGGCCGCCGCGTCTTCCTCGCCTGCCCGGTCGGCCGCAGCGACCAGGGACCGCTTCGCGAGCTTCCAGCGTGGTATCAGGGAGGGCCGCGCCGCCCGGCGCGGCACCGAGGAGTCCCAGGAACGAGAGGACGACGGTGGCACCTGAGGCGCGCGCTGATGCCATCGAGGCTGGCATGCTAAGGCCATCGTGGCGGCTGAGCCGGACGGTCGGCGCCAGCGCCCCCGCGGCCGGGCCCGCGGGCGCACCGGAGGCAGGTCCCGAAAGGAAGGAGCGCCCGTGAGTCCGCTAGTGCGCCCAGCGCAGGACCTGAACTGGCTGATCACGAACTTCGTCGAGCGGGTTCCCTCGGTCGCGCATTCGATCGTCGTCTCCTCCGATGGCCTTCCGATGGCGTTCTCGCAGGGGTTCCCGGCCGACCGGGTGGACCAGCTCGCGGCCGTGACATCGGGCCTGACCAGCCTGACTCAGGGTGCCGCCCGGGTGTTCGAGGGCGGCGCGGTAACGCAGACTGTCGTGGAGATGCAGCGTGGCCTGCTGATCGTGATGGCGATCAGCGACGGGTCGAGCCTTGCCGTACTTGCCGCCGCTGACTGTGACATGGGCCTCGTGGCCTACGAGATGGCGCTGCTCGTCGAGCGTGTGGGAAGCGCCCTTACCCCGGAAGTGCGGAGCGCCTTGCCGCCGGACTGGCCGGGGAATGGCGCACAGTGACAGGAGACGCCAGTGCCGGGCTCAGCCAGGAATGACTGGGAGCCAGCCGACGGCAGATACCCCCCTGAACAGGCCGATGGCAAGCCAGTTCCGAGGAGCGATCCGCCCGCAGGCGGTATACCCAGCCCACGCGATCCGGGTCAGCATGACTCGCATCCCTACCGGGCGCCGGAAGGCACCGGCAGCGCGCTGGTCCGGCCGTACGCGGTCACCGGGGGCCGGACGAAGCCCAGGTACCAGCTGCAGATCGAGGCGATGGTGGCCGCGTCGCATTATGAGGCACGCGACCTGTCTGTGCTGAGTCCGGAATGCCAGGCTATCCTCGGCTTCTGCCGGGACTGGCGCTCGGTCGCGGAAGTTTCCGCGGTTCTCCGCATGCCGCTCGGCGTGGCCCGCGTCCTCATCGCCGACATGGCCGTCCAGGGCCTGGTCCGGGTCCATCAGATGGACCATGCGCACGGGCGCCCGGACCTTAACCTGCTCGAAAGGGTTCTCAGTGGACTTCGCAAGCTCTAAAGCCGGCCCGGGGGACGTAGCCGAAGCGGCCATGACGTCCGTCAAGATTGTCGTGGCGGGCGGCTTCGGCGTCGGCAAGACCACTTTCGTCGGCTCAGTATCGGAGATCACGCCGCTCACCACCGAGGCCGTCATGACCTCGGCCAGCGACGGCGTCGACGACCTGTCGCACACCCCGGACAAGACCACCACCACTGTCGCCATGGACTTCGGCCGGGTGACTCTCGATGCCGGGCTGATCCTGTACCTGTTCGGTACCCCGGGCCAGCACCGGTTCTGGTTCATGTGGGATGACCTGATCCAGGGCGCGATCGGCGCGGTCGTGCTGGTGGACACCCGCAGGCTGGCTGACTCCTTCCCGGCCGTCGACTACTTCGAGTCCGCCGGGCTGCCCTTCATCGTGGCCGTCAACGGCTTCAACGGCGACTTCCCGCATGCGATCATGGATGTGCAGGAGGCCCTGTCGGTCAGCCCGCACGTGCCGATCATCGAGTGCGATGCCAGGGACAGGAAGTCCACCAAGTCGGCGCTGATCTCGCTGGTCGAGCACGCGATGGCGATGCAGCTGAGCGTCAGGTAGCCGGATTGCGCGCTGTGCTCCCGGTCTGGCGCGCCCGGGCGCGGGCCTGCTGTAGCTTGAGGACGCAGCGCCGCGGGGCGGTAGCTCAGCTGGTCAGAGCAGCGGACTCATAATCCGCCGGTCGTGGGTTCGAGCCCCACCCGCCCCACTCATTGAAGCCGCAGGTTATGGCCTGTGAGCTGCAGAAATGCTGGACTGTCTCGATCTTGGACGCCGTGACCATATGCAGCTGTGTGCGGCCGGAGGCCGCGATATGCAGGTCGCTGTGCCGAATACGTGCCGAATTCCAAGATCATCGGGAGTGGCTGGCGCGGGCGGAGGCGCTAGGTCAGACCTGGCGGAGCGCATCGCTGATGCGGCGCTTAGCAAGCTCGTCCTGGCCGACAACGCACTTGGCGTAGATGCGCAGCAGCACATCCACGCTGTGCCCGGCCCACTCTGCCACCTGCGTGGGGTAAACGCCGCCGTTTAGCCACGTGGACAGGCAGGCGTGCCGCAGGTCGTAAGGCCGCCGGGCGAGCAGTGAGGCTTGCTCGGCCGCGGTCAGGGCATCCTGGCGCGCCCTGATCCAGGCGCGCCGGTAGGTCACGGTGGCCAGCTCGCCGCCGCGGACGCCGCTGAACAGGCGGCCGCCGTCTGGAGAAGTGCCGAACTGCGCGAGATGGTCGCGCAGCAGCTGTGCCAACTCGGGATGGACGGGCACGATCCGGCTGTCGCCATCGGCGCGGTGCTTGAGCTGCCGCCTCTCCCGCGGACTGCCGTCGTCGGTCCACTCACGGCCGGTGTCGGGCGTCGCGTTGCGGAGATGCAGTTCGCCCCAGCCGTCCTCCTGAGCCGGGGGTGGCAGGCTCACGCAGTCGGTACTGAGGCTGACCGCTTCCTCGGGCCGGAGACCGGCGTAGTACATCAGCCCGAAGAAGGCAACGAGCCGAGGCCCGCTCGGCTGCTGGGCGCGGACCGCATCGAGCAGGGCCCGCGCCTGGCCCGGATTGACCACGCACCGCCGGTCCACCTGACCGGATACTCTCGGCGCCGTCCACTTGAGCGCGCGGATCGGATTCGAGTCGAGCAGATTCAGCTCAACCGCGTAATCCATTGCGTTGGCCAGGATCGTGCGGTGTCGGCGAGCCGTGCTCGCCGCCGCGATCTTCCCATCCAGTCGGCCGGTGGCCTGATGGAGGACTTGCCGGGCGATCGTGGCATCGGCCAGCGCCGACAGGGGAGTGCTGTTGCGCGCGACCCACGACAGGACTTCGGCGACATCAGCGGGTGGTTCAGCACGTTGCTTGGTGTTGAAGCCCCAGCGCGCGAGCGCCCGGCGGATGCTCGGATCATCCGGCCGACCTCGCGTCTCGGTCAGCATCGCGGGCGTCGCCGCCGTCAACGCGCGGGCAATGTCCTTCCGGTACTTGGCCGAGGCCAGCTTCCACTTCATGTCCACATAGGCGCATGCGAACTCGTACCAGGTGGTAACGGCATTCGTCCGCTCCCAAGCCGTTGGCCTGCCGGTGTCGACGCTGAATGCCTCGCCCTTGCGCGCGGCGGTCATCAGAGTACTGCGGAAGCTATCGGCCTGCGCCGCTTTGCGGAAGGCCTCCTTCCACGGCCTGGCGTCGACCTTCCAGCGCACCCAGTACGTGGTGACCTCGCTGCCCTTATAGACCTCGGTCCGGTAAACCCGGACGTCGTAGGTCGTGCCCGCGCTCATCAGGCAGCTTCCTCGCGGGCCACCAGTGGGGTGCCCCGAAGCTTCCGGACAGTCCATCCAATAGGATGGACGTCTGGAAAGGTGAAGTAATTGCCTCGACCGAAGAAGAGCTTCTCACCGGAATTCAAAGATGAAGCCGTGAAGATGGTGATCGAGACGTCGCGCCCGATCGCCCGAGTGGCGAAGGAGCTCGGTATCAACGAAGGCACACTCGGTAATTGGGTGGGCATCTACCGCCGTGAGCATGCCGGCGAGGAACCGCCGCTGACCGTGAATGAGCGCGCGCGGCTGCGCGAGCTCGAGCGGGAAACCCGGGAACAGAAGATGGAGCTCGAGTTCCTGAAAAAAGCCGCAGCATACTTCGCCCGCGACCATCGGTGACCGACAAGTTCGAGTTCATCGACGCGGAGTATGCGGCTTACCGGGAATCAGATGAACGGTACGTGCCGTCGGTCGTGCAAATGTGCAGGTGGATGGAGGTGTCGCGGTCCGGGTTCTACGAATGGCGGAACGCGCCGGAATCGGCGACGGCGAAAAGGCGCGGGACACTCGCGCTGTGCGTGCAGATGTCATTCGATGAATCGGATGGGACGTACGGGTACCGGCGGGTTCACACGGACCTGGCGGCCTGGGGCGTGCCGGCCGGGCCGGAGCTGGTGCGGTCGGTGATGCGTGAGCTGGGCCTGGAGGCTTGCCAGCCGCGGCCGTGGCGGTTCAGCCTCACCGAGGGCGACGGCCAGGAGCATGACATTCCCGATCTCGTGAACCGGGATTTCACCGCCGGCGCGCCGGGCGAGAAAATGGTTGGCGACATCACCTACCTTCCGACCTGGCAGGGCTGGCTTTACCTGGCGACGGTTATCGACTGTCATACGAAAGAAGTGATCGGCTGGGCGACGGACGACAACTACAAGACCCCGCTCATCGAGAGGGCCATCGAGATGGCTGCCCATAATTACCCTCTCGCTGGTAAAGCCATTTTCCACTCCGACCGCGGCAGCAACTACACTTCCCGGCAGTTCGCCGGGACGCTGAAGAAGCATAACCTCCGGCATTCCGTCGGCCGCACCGGGATATGCTACGATAATGCCATGGCCGAATCGTTCTTCGCCGCGCTGAAGAACGAGCGCGTCCACCGGACCCAGTATCCGACTCGTGAGCACGCGCGCCGGGACGTTGTGAGGTACATCGAATTCTGGTACAATTCGAAACGCAGGCACTCCGGACTTCAGTACCGCACTCCACGGCAGGTCCACGAGGAATACCTGGAACGGCAGTCCGCAGCGTGAATTAACAACAAATACGCTGTCCGGAAAGCTCGGGGCAGATCACAGCCAGCTGTGGTACTCAGACCGGCGGACGCGGAGGCTGCCGTTCGGCAGCGTGATGCACCGGGGTGCCCGGTTCTTCGCCCGCCATTCGTAGAAGGTCCGGCGGCTGATGCCGAGATCGGCGCACACCTCCGCGATGGTGAGCTTGTCCCGCTCCAGATCCCGCGCATCGCGGCCTTGCTCAGCGCCGGGCATCTCGACGCCTCTGTCCTGCAGTGCCGCACCGGCTATTGTCCGGCGTACCCCGCCAGACCGACCGGCACAGCCGCTCGTTCATAGTGATTCTCCTTCCGGTGGTCAGAACCGGAAACGCATGATCCCCGCCCGGATTCATGCGCCCTCCGGGTGCACGAGCTAGCGCATCTGCCAGCTTCCGCGAAATTGCCCACGCTCGATCCCGGCCGCGTAGAGGCCGGACGCCAGGCGCTTGCCATAGGTGATCGGGGATGAAGCCCCGTAATGGTGCGGACCGCCTCCGCACAGAGATGATCTTGAACTTTGCCGGCGCCCCAGGGCCTTTAGCCCGGCGCCTTTGACAGCTCTCGCCGCTCCGCCCACCACTGTGCAACAGGCATCGATACCGTGCAAGTGCCGCATCCTCATCGTGCGGCGACCGCATGCGTCCGCACACGTTCGTAGAAGACCGTTACTGTCCGCCCGAGGCCCTCAGTGCCAAGCTAAATGTGATGCAAATCACATCAGCGGATACCGGCACGGCTCTGTCAGGGCAAGATTGTCGTTCCCAGCCCGCATCCTGGATCGGTGAGCAGGTCAAAACGCAAGTCGGTGCCGAGAGCCAAGCAGGTGCAGCCGGATCGACGCGGTCAGAGCCTCGTGGACCAGCATGGTCCGTCGCGACCAGTTACCCGGCTATCTGCTCCCGAGGTGCTAGAGCAAATCAGGTACGCCCGGATCGAGCGAGACGATGCCGAAGCAGAACTGGCGAAACTCATCGACGCCGCCGTCAGCCAGGGTGTCGGGTGGCCACAGATTGCCTCGCAACTCGGCGTGACCAGGCAAGCAGCCCGCCAGCAATACCTGCGCCGCCATCCCGACGGGGGCAGCCACGAGGCCCATGTCGCTTAGCTCAGCCTCAGTCAGCAGGCCGGGTGTAAAGCATCAGGTGGAATTCGTGAACATCCGTTGTCGAGCCCAACGAGCGCCGACGCGCGATCACAGCGGGTCTGACCAGGCAATACCGTGAAGATCGCTCCGTCGACAACGAGTGTTGTCCGAGCTGTGACAACTTTCTCTACGGTTTCAAGGGCGCGCTAACGCGCGCCAGGAGCCAGCGAGTAGAGCCGCAGCGGGCTTGACAAGGGAACCCTCGCGGCGGCCCACATCGGGCGTAGGCGGGCAGGCCAGAAGGCTGCCCGATCGCCAGACAGCTTATGGGCCGCCGCCCCTTGTCAAGTCCGCTGCTCCGTCCGGCGCAGGAGTGGCCGGAAGCCGATTCGTTGAGGCACGAGAAACCGGCGGGGCAATGACCAGGCCGACGAGCCCGGTGGAGAATGACGGGTGCCTGTCCGCGCTCCGGGCGTCGGCAAACGTCTCGCCCCCGCCGGGCGGTAGCCCTAGGGGCGAGACGAGCCGACGCCGGGCGGTCGTCCCCCGCTTCCCTGGGCCGGTGGTTGCTCGCCGTTACGCGACGACCGGCACCAACCTGCGCGTGAAGCAGTGGTTGACAGGGAACGCCGTGCAGTCTGCGTGCAGCAATGGCTATGCATGCCATTAACGGCGTTGCCTCAGTGTTGGGAGGTAGATAACTGCTACCCCAATGCCGCCCGCAGTCAGGGCCACTAGAGTTTTGTATACGTCGTGAGCATCGTATCCCTGTACTAGACTTGCTATTCCGGTCACAATGCCCAGGACAAGCCCAGCACGGTTGGCTAGCGCGATCGCGGATGTCGCTTCACTGCGTGAAGCATCGCGGGGCTCCTTTGAAGGCGGCGCGTCAGCCACGCCTGAACCTGAAACTGTTGGGACACTTATTGAGACCCGTCCGTCGCTCTGGCCGGATTCTGCTTCTGCAGGTACATGCGCTGGGCCTGGTGCGTGAGTGGAGCTGTTTCCCGGCTGAATCAGTTTCGCGCCATGATCCCGCCTTCGCGAAAGCGAAATTATGAAGGTCGTGAGAGCTACTACGCCGAGGAAGACGGATGAGGAGAACAGATAGATTCCCACCGCAGACGCCACGGCGTCGGCGCCCGTCGAGTAATGATAAGATAGCACCACCATTGCCGTGAATAGACCGGTGATAAGATGCGTTATATATATTCGCCGGTGACGGCTTCGTCTGGCGAGATACCACTCAAAGTAAACACCGGGAGTGCGAAGTATCGAGGAAATGGGTAGACTACTGAAGAAGCCCCCGAGTAGCGAGCTGTGTTCCTGCGACGCAAAGCTTGGTGCAATGATTATCGATGTGGCGACCACGAGAACAGCATTGAGTGTGATATTGAGTCGGACCACATGTTGCATCGGAATCTTCTTCGCGCCGTCCTTGGCTCGCTCCGCCCCGGTTAGAGATCCATCCCATGCACGTAGTGCATCCAGCATTGATCCTGGTCGTCCCATTGGAGTGATCCGCTTTGAGCTACAGACCAATCGAGGGCTTCCAGTTGGCGGAACGCCTCCTCCGGCAGGTCGCTCGACAGAATCAGCCACGTCCGGCCCCCATCCTCTAGCTCAATCTTTCCTTCCTGATTGCCTCCCCGAGCGTCTTTCAGGTCCCGGACGAAGTGTCTCAGCCGATCTGAGAGGTTCTTGGTTGCGCTCCAGGCGTCGGCGCCAGCGGCTGCGAAGTACCCGGACAGAAACATAGAAGCAGGCATGCTGATGATGACGATCCAGGTGAGCTGTTCGCTCAGTTCTATGACGCCCGCCCGGACGCTGGCTTCCAGGCCCACCCGGCGGAATGTCTCCTCGACGGCTTGCACTTCATCGGGACTGGCCCACTTGTCTATCTGGACCTGCAACTTTCGATCTTGCATGGTGTCCTTCCGAAGCTCGTTATGCGGTCTGAAGCCCAGGACGCGCAGCTTCGATCTCTGTCCGAGTCAAGGGTAAGCCGCTACGAGTAAGCGCGCGTCAGATGCGTCTTTCCATTTCAACGGATGGTGCTGCTGGACTGACCTTGGAGCGCGTGCGGATGGCCTGACGGACCACGCTTACCGCTTCGCTGATCCGTTCAGCACGCGGCGGAGCAGGTGGCACTGCAACGCTCGCGGTTTCGATGCTTCTGCCGTCCGTTGTCTCGATCACAGCTCTAATACTAACGCTTTCAGGACCACTAAGCACACGCACCAATCGCCAAAGAATCTTCTCGCGATTAGCCCACGCCAATTGCTCTTTCTTTAGCCGCAACTCCTGTACTTCCGGACCACGCTTGCCGTATACTTTTAGCGTTTCTGCCTCATCTAGCTCACATGATATTCGACGTATTTTGCCATTGGCTACCTGGGCTTCCCAGTAGACTGGACCGCTATCCGGAGCAATTCTGACGATGCCACTCGGGGCAAACTTGATAGCACGCGTACGAACAGGATAAGCCTCCGTACACGCATCGTATGCGTGTACGTACAACTCGGCAAAGCAGCCGCGAACGACAATTGGCTTATTACCCTCGCACCAAGCCGTGACCCTCACCCAGGTGTTACTGCCCAAATGCGTCGCTTCGATTGCCCTCTTAAGTCTTGGGGGCCGTCTACCCACAAGCGTACCTACAATGTCTCGTGCTGGTCCATACAAACCCATTAGCCAGTTTAGAGCCATATGCGCCGCCTTCTAACATACGTACCGTTTTCTAAATCGCGTCTATGCACAGTCTCTCAGATGGAGCCGACACCGCGGAGTGAACGGGTGCGGCCCGCCAAAGGCCTCAAGTAGGGACGCGCTGGCCAGGGTCAACACGAACACCAGGCAGCGTGACTACGCCCATAGTGCCCCAACTGCTGGGGACCACTCGGGGACCACACGCCGTGCATCCGGCCGGACAACCCACATGTCGGCGCACTATCCGCTCCAGCACCGTGGCCAAACAGACCAGAGGAAACGCCTACTCCCACGTCCTGAGGGTCAAGGGATTCGGCAGATGCATCCGTACAACCGCCGAGTACAGCAACACTGGCGGCCTGGCCTGGCCTACAACGGCAGGCATCGCTGACCGACCTGCGTGAACGACCCACATAGACCAACCTGGCGCTAGTTCGCATCGAGGGGTCAGGTTCGAGTCCCTGGCGGCGCACTCGTTGGCGGTGCACCCGTTGATGTGCGAGCACTCATCGCTTGCTGCGCCGTCCGGCCTCCACCACCCGCCGCGCTGATCATTGTCTGCAGCGAAGGTGACTTTCTCGGGCAGTCGGGCCACTGCCCGGCGGGCCAGGGGCGAGCGACCTACTTCGTCAGGTGGTCAGAACGATGTGATCGCGCGGTTGCGGTCTGCGAAGGAGCGTCTGGAGGCGTCGATAGTCGGGGAGAAGATCTCCCAGGCGTGCGGCACGCCCGGGTGGACGTGGAGCTCGGTGCTGACGCCTGCCGCGCCGGTACGTCTCGCGTATGCGACGTTCTCGTCACGGAAAATGTCCAGCTCGCCAACCTCGACGTATATCGGCGGAAGCCCGGAAAGATCTGTCGCCCGGGCAGGCGCCGCATAGCAAGCGACATCGGGGCCACCGAGTGCGTCGCCGAGGTGGGCGCCCCATCCGGTGATGTTGTCGTCGTACGACCAGGTCGCAAAAGGCACCAGTTCGGGGTCGGGGGTTGTCGTCCGGTCATCGAGCATCGGGTAGATCAGGATCTGCTTGGCCAACGCCGGCTGGCCGCGGTCACGTGCGAGCAGGGCCAGCGCAGCGGCCAGGCCGCCGCCTGCGCTGTCGCCCATCACGGCGATGCGCGCCGGGTCGACACCGAGCCCGGCTGCGTTCGTCACGAGCCACGTCAACCCGGCATGGCAATCCTCGACTGGCGTCGGATGCGGGTGCTCAGGCGCGTAGCGGTATTCCACCGACAGGAAAGGGACGCCAGTAGCCGACACGTGCCGGGCGACAGGCACGTCGTAGATCGTGACATTGCTGAGGATCAATCCCCCGCCGTGCATGTAGTAGACCGCTGGCCCCGGCCTGGACCCGTCCTTGGCATACCAGCGCAGGAGCAGCTTCGCTCCGTCGTCAGCTGTGGTCTGGAAGTCTTCGATCGTCACGTCGTGCGGCATCGGCAAGGCGTTGTGCATCTGGGTTTGCAGATCCTCAATGGCGACCCTGCGCGACTCCACGTCACCCGGGGGCAGTGCTACCTCCTCTGCCATCGCTTCAGCAAACGGTGCCATCGCAGCCGCGAATTCAGGGTCAAGAGCGAAAGCCACAGCTGGACTCCATCCCGGGCACCTTGTCACGCATACGCCGACGCTAGGTCACGCTAGGTCTCACGTCGGCTCACGTCAATTATCACAACGATCAAAACCACAAGCTCCTGTCTCCTGCAGGGAGCGAGAAGAAGACAGCCGCCAATCAGCTGCTGGGCAACGCCCAGGAGGAGGGCGTGCAGCTGTTCGGCCCCGATGCCCGGCACCCGGTCCCGTAACGAAAGGATCACTCATGGCCTGGGCGTCAGCCACGGGTTGCACTCCGGGTTGCAGTTCATTGTCGTACGGTCCCGTTCACCGAGATACGCGCATCCGGCCTGAGCTGCGGAGCGAATACCCGCGAACCCCGGCAGACCCGTCCCGCTCAAGCTCTTAATCCGCGGCTTTTGACCGTGCGGCATGACCGCTACACCGAGCGCCGTACAGCGCACAAGTACAGCAACGCACTCGGCCGTGAACGCCTCCGACAAACCGCCGCTGAACGGGTGACCTGCCCCAACGACCACGAATGACCTCGCCGCCGAGAGTTCGCATCGAGGTGCGGGGCTGTCATCAGTGGGCTACGTCGAGTTCGAAGAACACTGATCTGCCGTCCTGGTCTCCGCTATGGCCCCATCCATCGGCCACGAGGTTGACCAGGCTGAGGCCACGGCCTTCCTCGACCAAATGAGCCTGCAAACGGGGCACGGGCACCTGGTGCGAACCTGCGTCACGAACATCTATCCGAACCGCTGACGGGGTGCGCCTCACGGCTACCTCGAAGGTTCCGCCGTTGCCCGACGCTGTATGTAAGACAGCGTTGGTGGCCAGTTCCGAGGCGAGCAGGACGGCCTCCTCAGCAACGGGCACCGGGCCCAGCACGAGCCGAACGAACTCGCGAACACGGGATATCTGATCAGGGCTGCCCGGAAACGCTCGCGTGACCGTCACCGCAAAGCTGCCTGGTAGGGGCGATGAGCAGCCTTGTTCATTAGCCGTAGCCGATGCTACGCCCACGTGTCGGCTGCCTTGGATCAAGAGAACCGCCCTTCGCTGTAACCGCTCTGTGCTGGCAGATAGCAAGTGTAGAGCAGATCAGATCAGAGCAAGTCAGAAATACCCCCTGGTCATATCTAGTCTTGAAGGCTCTAGTTTGATCTTGTGACTGTAGACCACGGGGCGCCGGAGCCTGCCTACCAGCAGCTATCCGCCATCCTCCGGACGAGGATCGCCAGCGGCGCGTGGCGGAACGGTCCGCTTCCGTCGGTCAAGCAGCTTCAGCAGGAGTACGGCATCGGCCGCGATACTGTGCTCCACGCCATCGACATCCTGCGCACCGAGGGCCTGGTCTTCACGGTGCCCCGGCGCGGCACTTACGTCACCCGAGACGCCAAGTAGTAGCGACCCGTACGGCCACGCCCAGGTCCAGCTACGCTGGCAGGACGGGATGACTCCCACCTCGCGCCACGTGCCGTCGGTGCTCTGGTTCATGAGGGCCAGGTAACAGGGTCCAGGCTCATGCTGCCGCTGGCCGATGGGCACGTCCAGGATGCTTGATCGTGCCGAATACGTGCCGAAGTCAGGGCGATCGAAGCTGCGCCACAACGAGTTTTCCCAGTTCAGCCGCCACGTCTAAGACCGCTAGCGGGCTGGACTCATAATCCGCCGGTCGTGGGTTCGAGCCCCACCCGCCCCACCCGCCCTGACCTGGGCTTTCACGGCTCGCAAAGGGGCTTCCGCGCAGCGTGAGACATGCGTGGGCCGCGCCTGGGTCATCGGGTCAGGATCATCGGTCGTTCCGGCTATTGGGCGACAGCGGTTCCGGTTAGCGTGCGGAGCTCGGAGCTGGCGGGCGCCAACGTCGGCGGGCGGGCCTCATGCCTGGCCGGAGGAGGCAGAGCAGCGCGGCGGCGCAGCCGGTGGCCATGCCCGGGGGCAGCTTTAGCCCGTCGCCTCGGCACGAAGGCCCGTGCACTCGGGCCGCCTTCCAGGTCAGGCGCTCTCACCGAGGGCGTCGAGAACATGCCGCAGGCCGGCGGCGAATGCCGGGAGCTGCTCGCGGGCGGCGGTATGCAGGATTTCCAGGTCAAGTGACCAGTAGCCGTGCACGATCCGGTTCCGCAGCCGCACCGGCTGCTGCCAGGCAACTTCATGAAATCGGGTCTTGACGTCGTCGGACAGCTGGCCTGCGGCCTTCGCCGAGCACGGTGAAGTTCCACAGCAGGGCGTCGCGGCGCTGGCGATCGGCTTCCAGGTCGCCGGCGGAAACGCCGCGGGTGAGTTCTTGTGCCTGCCCGGCCGCGTCGATCATCTCGGTGAGCAGGAGGATGTCACGCTGCATACAACGGCCGTGCCTCAGCCAGGACCGATGTGCGCAGCAGCGGGTGCAGGGCCCGCACCGAAACCAGGTCGACCGGGCGGCCGAACAGCTCCGCGAGCTCGTCCGCGAGCTGCTCGATCTCCCAGCCGAGACGGCGCCCGGTTCGCAGCGCGTAAAGAATGTCGATATCGCTGCCCGGCCGCGCCGTGCCGCGAACCCGCGAGCCGAATACCTTCAGCTCGGCGATCCCGTACCTGTCGCAGACGGCGGCCAGGCGGGCCTCGTCGGCTTCCACGCCCGGGATGATCAGCACAGCTCCAGATTATCCCGGGACCTGCGGTCAGCGCCTGCGTGGCCAGTGACACGCCGGACTGCGACGCCAGAATGTCAGCGAGGCCCAGCTACGGCCCGCACCTCATATATCCGTAATTAACAAATTACCTCTAGGTCGCCCTGCGGGTGTCGCTGCGCGATCGGCTTCGCCGAACCAAAGCCAGCGGCCACTCGCCAGGATGCGGCGCCTAGGAGGAGGACGGGAGAACTAAGGACCACGACTGGCCCCGGCCCCACAGCAGGCCCTGCGAGCAACCGATTAGGTGCGGGTGCCAGGGGCAGATATCTACATGTAGCAGGTAATCCCGGTCGGGTGCTGGAAGGCTGTGATGTTATGACCACGAACGCCTCCAAGTCGGGGCAGTTGCCTCCCCAGCACGTGGTGAAGCGTACGCGCATGGGCGGGGTGTGGTTCGCCGCGGTGGCGTTCGCCGTCGTGCTCGTCCTGCTCCTGATCTTCATCCTGGAAAACAGCCAGAAGGTGGACATCAGTTTCTTCGGCGCTCACGGTCACCTGCCGCTGGGTGTGGCGCTCCTTTTTGCCGCAGTACTGGGCATCCTGCTCGTGGTCGTCCCCGGCACTGCCCGGATTATCCAGCTTCGGATGACGGCTCGCAGACATCAGGGGACCGACGCCCGGCAAGGTGTGAGCACCCCGGCTTCACAGGACAGCGCAGAACGCGCGCCCAGCGGGCCTGGCAAGACATGACCGACCTGCCCCGTAGCGTGATTGACGCCTATCCAAGACGCCCGGGTCCTTCCGGCCTGCCTATAGACGCCGGATCTTGGCCGCTGCCAATCCGATGCTGGCGCGAAACAGCACGCCACCGGACGGTCCCGCACGGCACCGGCCAGACCGACAACCCTGCTCTCATCCAAGAAACCAGACAAACTCAGACGGCCTCAACACGGCCTGAGCCCGTGGCGAGCGGGCCCGCCGCTGAGCGGCCCAGCTGAGCGGAGGACCCGATGCTTGCCTTTTTTCTGCTGCTGGTGATCGTGGCGATGGTGCTGGGTATCGTGGGCGTTGCCGCGAAGGGCCTGCTGCTCCTGCTGTACATCGGCATCGCCGTGTTCATCGTCGCCCTTGTGCTCGCCACCCTGCGGATGCGGCGGCGATCCCGCAAGTGATCGGCCCGGTAATTCCCCTCCGATCGCCTTTGATGCAAGCGTCTGCGGGAGAGCGGATGATGATCCTGGCCGCCGCAGCCGCTCCGGTAGATGACCTGCCGGTCCCGCCGGGCTCCGCTCCATGGCACCCATCATGCAGCAGGCCCTGATCGGATGGCATGCCCGCTGGGTGCCCGCACGGGCAGGCAATGGCGGTTAACCACGGCAATTCGCAGGAACCTCGCCCCAGCTCCGACCAGGTCACCGTGTCGGCAGGTCAGAAATGAATAGCGACACCGACCTCTGAAGCTGATAGTCCGAGTTCGTTCGCCCCTAGTGATCGCTACACTCCAAGTCGGGGGTGGGACTCGCCGTCCTTTACCTGCCTGACTGGAGCTACTCGGCCGACGCGACCCCCCAGCGGCCCTGCCAGGTGCTCTGTGCCTGTCTGGTAGGAGGGTTATGGACAGCGCCGACAACGCTACAGCGGTTCAGGTAACTAACGCGGTTTTCCGCACCGCTACCTCGGCCCTTGGGTCAGGCGAATTGGAAGTGGAGCAGGCGCCCGCCCCACCAGGGGACGGTGGTGTCGGCGGGGAGGTCGGCGTGGCGGAGGACGGGTGAGTAGGCGCGGCGGTTGATCTTGACGGTGATGCTGGCGCCGTTGCTGATTATCTCGCCGGGGGTGTCCAGGAACCGGCGCTGGAGGGTGTCGGGGGTGGCGCCGTGGTAGTTGCCGGGCAGGCGCAGGCGGAAGGCGGCGGTGAGGGCCTGGGCTAGCACGCACAGGATTACGTCGAGGTCGACGTTGAGGTTGACGGCGCTGGACAGGGCGTCGGCGCAGAATGCCTGGATGATCTCGGCGAGGCGCTGCTCGATGGTCATCCGGCGGGCGTAACGCTCGATCAGCGCCTTGGTCTTGATCTCGTAGTCGTTGGTGATGATCACGGTGGGGGCCTCGCGGCCCAGGCCGGTGATGATCAGCTGGCGGACGGTGCCCGGGTAGCTGGTGAGCTTCACGCCGGCGCACTCGTGCACGTGTGGCCGGTTGTGGCGGCCGGGCCGGTCCAGGGTGATCTGCTTGAAGTCGTTGCTGGTGAGGGCATTGATCTGGCGGACGAGGCTGGGTGAGCGCATCCGCAGGGTGGCGAATTTCACGCCGCGGTCATCCAGCTCGCCCAGGATCTGCTGGGTGGTGACCTTCTGGTCCATGATCAGCATGCGCGGGTCTGATCCGGACACCTGTTTCCAGTGGTCGCAGAACGCGATCACCTCGCGGTTCTGGGTGGCCTTGGTGAGGTCGGCGTTGGCGTAGACCAGGTTGTGGGTGCCGGTGTCCTGGGCGAAGAACGTCAGCACGCTGCGGGAACGCTGAGACCGGGCAGGCACGTAGTGCTTTTCCAGGGCCGGGTCGTGGCCCCAGTGCATGACCGCGTGAAAATCCAGGTCGAAAATTGCCTCGTCGCTGGCGGCGAGCCCGGCGGAGATCATCCTGGCGTCCAGGGCGGCCAGGAACGCGCGCTGGTGGTCGTGGGACAGCCGGTAGGAGTAGTCGGTGAGCGCGGTCTTCTTCGGCAGGACCGACAGCCCGGCCAGGAGCGCTGGGGCCGGGTCGCACAGCAGGTCATCGACGTGGGACACGCGCCGGGTCGCGGTGAGCTTGAGCGCCAGCAAGGACAGCAGGTAGCCGGCCGCGGGGATCGCCCTGGAGCCGGGGTAGCCGGCCGCGGCAACCACCGCGGGCAGGTCGAGGGCGACCAGGTCGGGGATGGTCAGCAGCAGCCCGGCCATGGTGGTGTAGCAGCGCCGGGGCAAGGCGGTGAAGTCGATGAGGGCGGCGGCCGGCAGCCGGGTGTCCCGGCCGGAGGTGGCCGGGCTGATGCTGGCCCCGGGCCCGGGGCCGCGCAGCAGCCGGCCGAATCCTTCCTCGCGCAGGATGTCGCTGACGGCAGTACGGCCCAGGCCGGTGCCTTCCCGGGTGAGCCGGGTGCTGATCTCGTAAATCGACAAGCCCTCGCGGCGCAGCTCGATGACGCGGCCGCGGGCGGCGTCCTTCTTCGGCGCGCTCTTGCGCCCGGGAGCGCCCCGCGGCGCGAACACGGTGAGCTTTCCCGCTCGCAGGTCGCGGACCAGGGATGCCAGCGCGGCGCGGGTGTAGCCGGTGGCGTCAGCGGCCAGCTGCAGCGATGCGCCCTGATACAGGTAGGCGCGCAGCGCCTCGTAGCGGCGCTGGTTCACCTGCTGCGGGCCGGCCAGCAGCTCCCACCCCGGGCGTGGGGCCGATACCGCGGTCATGCCGTTGATCTACCACAACGGCTCGGTCACCCGACGTGGCTCACTCGCGCCCGGTAACACCCTTCTCATGCCTTTTTGCTGCTGTATGAGCATTCGAAATCCGGGCAGTTCGCCCGCAAATGACTCAAGTCTCGTTCAGATAACAATCATCAACCGAACGAGATCTCCCGCACTTCGGCCCTTACCCCGCCGTGGCTCCGCAGGCAGGCTCTCCGTGAGATCGCAGGCCAGTGACCAGGCTCTCTTCACAGGCCTGCTGAGTACCCGGCCGCACTGGGGCCGATTTACCGGAGCGGAAGTCCGCGCTAACCATCGCACGTCTTGGCGGTGGCCAGGAAAGAGGCGGATTCCCTGGCTGACGCTGGGCACGATCGCGGCAGGCGGGGCGACCGGCGCACTGGCCCGCTGGGGCCTCGATGAGGTGTTCCCCCATGCCGCAGGAACCTTCGACTGGACGACGCTGGGTATCAACGTGGCCGGATGTGGCCTGATCGGGGTGCTGATGGTTGCCATCACCGAGGTCTGGCATGCCCACCGGCTGACCGGCCCGTTCCTGGGCGTGGGTGTTCTGGGCGGCTTCACCACCTTCTCGGGATATATCGTCGATATCCAGGAATCGGTCACCGCGGGGGAGCCGCAGGCCGCGCTGGTCTACATGATGAAGCCGGCATCTTCGGAGGCGAGGAAGCTCACGGCGTGGGCGATGTCGCCGGGAGCTCCCATCCGCCCGGCGGGCACCGAAGCGATAGGCCTATCTGATTTCGGCGGGGACGTCGGCGTGGCGCTCGACGGGGACGAAGCCCGGTGCGACCGTGTTCACTGTGATGCCGGACGGGGCGAGCTCGCGCGCCCAGCTGCGGGCCAGGCCTATCTGTGCGCTCCTGGACGTGGCATGCGCCGACCTGCCAGGAGGCGGCTGGCCGGCGACCTCGGAGTCGATGTGCACGATGCGGCCGTAGCGCCGGGCCTGCGTCCCGGGCAGCACCGCACGCCGAGCAGCACCGAGCTCTTGACGAAGAAGTTCAGCTGGGCGAGCTGGCCGGCCCAGGCCACCTCGGTCACCGCGGCTTCGGGCTGCGGGCCGGTGGCGTTGAGTACCAGTACATCCACCGGGCCGAAACGGCCGGCGATCGCGGCGACCAGCTCGGCAACCTGCTGCTGGTTAGTGACGTCCGCACAGAACGCCTCGGCGGCGCGGCCGTCGTCACCGATGCTGCGGGCAACCTGCAGTGCCTGCCGGTCGCCTCGGGGGACACTTACCGCGACGGCCAGGCCGTCATGCGCCAGACGCCGCGCGATCGCGGCGCTCAGGCCTCGCGAGCTGCCTGTCACCCAAGCGACACACGATGCGTAGCCGGCATGTGGCGGCGATCATTTACTCCGCTCAGCGCACTGGGCCGGCTCCGGCGCCGCGCGGCCAGGCAGGCGCCCTCGGCGGCGGCCGTCCGGGTCCCCGACACGGGACGGGTGGGGCGCCCAGCCGGCTCGGTCAGCGCCACCGGCGCGACCGGGCTGGGATGCACGTTCCTGGTTTCCTCGTCCCGCTGATGGCTGCTGGCCTCCTCGCACTGCTCGCGCTGCGGACGTACCCGCGGGACGTGGCGACTGCCCAGCCCTCCGCCGAGGAAGTCAGAAGGTCGGCTCACCTTCAGCAGGCGAATCCTCCTGGGGATCGCGGCGAACCTGGCACCTGATCGCGACCAAGTGCCGCTGATCGCCGGACGCCTGGCGTCCACCCAGGACACCCTGCCCCGCCCGGGGTATCCGTGCACCACCGGGCGGCGCGGAAAGGTGGTTATGCCGGGCAGCCACGGGTAGCGGCGCCGGCCGCGCGGAACGTGGCCAAGGCCCGGCCCTGACCAGTGCGGGGGATGACCGGCTGCGTCATGCGCGTCGTGCAACGGCGGCAGGCCGACCCCTGTGGCCCCGTTCTTTCGTCGAGTGTGTCGGGTGGCCGCTCGCGGGTAGCAGCAGCGCAGTGATTGTCTTCCAGGCGCCGGGCTGGGCTCAGTTCCCGCGGCGGCGGGTCAGCGTGCTGACCTACGTGCTCGCGGCGCTGACGGCGTGCGCGAATGCCACCTTTTCTGTGCTGCAGCGCAAGGCCAACCGGGCAGTGCCGCGGAAGGAGAACCTGGCGGCCCGTGCCAACGGGGGGAGGCCGGGTGTCGATGGTCTCTCTTGAGCGTGTGCGAGACGAGCTCCGGTCGATGTTCTGGCTGGTGCCCGCGGCGTGCGCCGTCGTAGCCATCGGCGCTGCCGTGGGGCTGGTCGTCCTGGACCACGTTCTGGGGCAGGTGTCCACCGGAGTGCTGTTCCCGGGACCGCCGGCCGGGGCCCGCAGCTTCCTGTCCTCGATCACCCAGGCCATGATCGCTTTCACCGGGCTGGTGTTCTCCATCACCATCGTGGTGCTGCAGCTGACCAGCGGGCAGTTCTCGCCACGGGTGCTGCGGGCCTTCCTGCGGGACCATGGCATCCAGTTCGCGCTCGGCGTCTTCATTTCCACCTTTGTGTACGCCATGGTCGTGCAGCGGGCCGTCACCGGCTCGGCCGGCCATCATCCCTTCGTGCCCCGGATCGCGGTCACGGGCGCGTTCATCTTGGTGCTGGCCAGCGTCGGGCTGTTCATCTTCTACATCCACCACGTGGCCAACATGATCCGGGTGGCCACCATCGTCACCAGTCTGGGGATCGAGTCCCGGGAGCTGCTGGAGCGCCGCTACCCGGCCGCCCAGCCCGCAGCGGGCTCCGCGCCGGACCTGGGCCCGGCCGTGCGCATCGTGGCCGCGGCCCGCGCCGGGGGTGCTGGTCTCGGTCAACGAGAGGGCACTGGTCCGCCTGGCGTGCCAGGCCGGCTGCGTGGTGGTGCTGGCGGCGCGGGTCGGCGACTTCCTGCCCGCGGGGGGCCCGCTGGTGTGCATCCATCCCGGCGAGAGACGGCCCTGGGCCGGGTATCGACGGAGCCCGCCTGCTGGCCGAGGTGGCCCAGGACACCGAGCGCACCATGGAACAGGATCTGGCGTTCGGGTTCCGCCAGCTGGTGGATATCGCTGAGCGGGCCCTGTCACCCAGCGTCAATGATCCGACGACCGCCTGCCAGGCCCTGGATATGCTCCATGATCTGCTGCGCCGGCTGTCCGCGAGGCATCTGCCCAGCGGCCGTCTGCGCGGCCCGGACGGCTCGCTGCGCCTGATCGTGCCGCAGTACAGCTTCGCCGACTTCGTGGACCTGGCGGTCCAGGAGATCTGGCGCTACGGCTCTGACGCTGCCCAGGTGCCCGGCCGGATCACCGCGATGCTGGCAGACCTGTCCGCGGTGGCCCTGCCGGAACACCTTCCCGTCCTCAGGCACTGGGCGGCGAGCATCGGCGGTTCAGCAGGCCGCCGGTCATCCTGATGCGGCACCGAGGGCGCCGGGAACGCCGGGATTATGCCGGCCACCAGGCCCGGCAGGGCGTTCCGTAACGGGGCAGTCGACGTGACAGGCGAACCAGAGCGGGTCATCCCGACATAGGCCATGGTGATCAGCAGCGGGCCAGTACCGGCGGCCCTATCTCCATGTTGTACCGGGCATTGGCCCACCCGCCCCACTTCTGCGCGATGCCACGTGCATGCAGGTAGAAGCTCTGCGGCCCGCTCGCGACAATCGCCGCCGCGGCGACCGGCGGCGCCGTCGTGGCCATCCGCTGGCCGAGGAAACCCCGCCACGCCCGCGACGGGGATCACGGGGCCGGGGGGCAACGGGCAGCCACATCATCTTGTTACCGAACTGGCGCTGTCGTGCTCGGCAAGTTCCGGCCGCCGGGGTCAGGGGCGGACAGGCTGCGCTCGAACCGGTCAGTCTCGGCATCCCTTATCAGCAGCCTGCTCTGGTGCACTGCGCTGGGCATCAGATTCATGTGCTTCCTTCCGGTGGGGAAGGGCTCCCTCACTGGACACCAGGCTCCACGCCCGTAGCCGCTCTCCGGCTCCAGCTGGCGGTAGGCATTGTGGTCCTCGATGGCTGTTCTGGATCAGGACGGCGAGCGACGCTGCGCCTGACCTCCGGCGGGCGAATTTGTTTGAGGACGCCGCCGCTGGGAAGCAGCAGCCGAGATGCCGGGGGCAGCGAGGTCAGCCAGGTTAGCGGCCTGGGGGATGGAGGCAAGATGACATCATTTCCTGGGTCAGTGCCTCTGGGCGTGTCGCTGGCCGCGGCTGCCCGCCACCCTGGGTGGGCCAGAATCCAGCGGGGGGCTGTGTCATGGTGTCTGGCGGCAATCCTGGCGTGCCGCGGCATCAGCCGTCCGCTGCCGGGCGGGAAGCCGTGACAGGAATCGCGGCTCACCTGCCCGGCGGGGCCACTACCGCAGCGGTCCCGGCAGCGGAGGCAGCACGATCGCAGATGGCCGTCACTTTGGCCTCTGACATCATCCTGGCCTGCTCTGGGGGTGGCCTTCCCGGCTATCGTCCTGACCGCTCATTACCGCGGGCTGCGGCGCTACGTCGCCCTGTCGGCCGGCCCGGCGTTCGTGCTGCTGTCCGCCTTGCGGCGCCGTCAGAAGGTGGATGAGCAGGACGAACGCGACGTCACCAGGGCCGGCCTGCCCGGCCTGCGAGCGGCGGGCAACGCCGTCGCCGGGAACCACGGCGACGAGCCCGGCTGCGAGGCACCTGAAACGCAGAATCGCGGGATGCCCGGCCCGGGCGTCGCAGCAGTAGCCGTCCTGGTCGGAGCCAGGTGGCGAGAGTGCGAAAGAACGACCGGGAGAGCAGGGAGGCGAGACCGTGGTGAAGACCTAATCGGGCGGCACGCCGCAGGCCGGCCGACGGCGGGGTCGCAGGCCGCCACATCGGCGGCCTTGTCCCTGTTGCAGGCAAGACCGGAGGAGCATATGCCTGACATTTGTGACCTGATCCTGGGTGACCACGAAACCTTCCGCCGCCGGTTAGCCGGACTCGACGAGCAGCGCGGGCGGGGAACCGCCGCCCGGCAACAGCCATGGGAACCCCTGGGCGGGCTCCTGGATCTGCACGCCGCGGCTGAGGAGGAAGTGTTCTGCCCCCGGCTGCTGCGCCGCGGCCAGGACGCGCGGGCCGAGACCAGCGGCGCCATCGCCGATCACGACGCTGTCGCCAGCGCAGCCCGCCTCCCGGCGGGCGGCGAGGAATGGTGGCAGGCAGTCCGGCAGGCCAGGGAACAGAGCAGCGACCATATGGCCGAGGAGGAGCGAGGCGCCCTGACTGACTTCCGCGGCAATACCCCCGCGGAGCTGCGTCAGGAGCAGGACCACGCCGGCGGGCGGCGGCTCCGGGCAGAAGACAAGGATCTGCAAGGCTACGTCGAGGGCCAGGCACCGTGAGCCAGCCAGCCCAGCCCGCCCGGTCATCCGCAGATGCCCGGGTGTCCCGGGCCCAGCTGCCGGGGCCGGGGCGATGAGCGAGAGGGAGACCACGGCCGCGTCGTTCCCGCCGCACGTGCTGCGGGAGTACGCGCTGCTAGCGGATGGGGAGCGGGGCGCGCTGATCGGCCCGCGGGGTGACATCGCCTGGATGTGCGCGCCCCGGTGGGATTCCGGCGCCGTCTTCTCGTCGCTGATCGGCGGCGGCGGCGGCTATGCGGTCACCCCCGATGAGCCGCGGTTCGTCTGGGGCGGGTATTACGAAGAGGGCTCGCTGATCTGGCACAGCCGCTGGATCACTTCCGGCGGTGTCATAGAGTGCCGTGAGGCACTGGCCTACCCCGGGAATCCGCGCACCGCGGTGCTGCTGCGCAGGATCGAGGCGGCCGGCGCCCCGGCGCGGGTCAGGGTGCTGCTCGACCCGCAGGCTGATTTTGGTCACCACCAGATGAGCCGGCTCAAGTCCGGTGATGGAGTGTGGACTGCCCGGAGCGGCCCGCTGCGCGTTCGCTGGTCCGGCGGCGCCAGGGCCCGCGCGATTCGCGGCGGCGCGCTCGAGCTGATCCTCGAGCTGAAGCCCGGTGAGCAGCATGACCTGGTGCTGGAAGTTTCTGACCAGGCGCTGGCCGGTGATCCGGAGGATGCCTCGCGGGCCTGGGAAGCCACCGAGGCGGCCTGGGGTGCCGCTGTGCCGGCGCTGGGACCTAGCCTGGCTCCGCGGGAGTCTCGCCATAGCTATGCGGTGCTGGCGGGCCTGACCAGCGAGGGCGGGGGGATGGTCGCCGCGGCCACCATGTCCCTGCCTGAGCGGGCCCGGGCGGGCCGCAACTACGACTACCGGTACGTGTGGATCCGCGACCAGTGCTACGCCGGTCAGGCCGTGGCCGCCGACGGACCGTACCAGCTGATGGACGACGCTGTCGCGTTCGTGGCCGGGCGCCTCCTGGCCGACGGGCCACAGCTCAAGCCGGCCTACACCATCACCGGCGGTCCCGTGCCCGGCGAGCAGTCGCTGCCCGGCCTGGCCGGCTACCCAGGTGCAGCGGTGAAGACGGGAAACTGGGTGAACGAGCAGTTCCAGCTGGATGCCCTGGGCGAGGCCCTGCTGTTGTTCGCCGCCGCCGCCCGCCACGACCACCTCGACACCGGGCACTGGGCCGCGGCCCAAGCAGCGGCAGCAGCGATCGAGGCCCGCTGGCGTGACCTGGACGCCGGGGTCTGGGAACTCGATAACCGGCGCTGGACCCATTCGCGGCTGATGTGCGTCGCCGGGCTGCGGGCGATCGCCTCGGCCGGGACCTCCGCCCGGCAGGCTGGGCACTGGGATGCGCTGGCCGACGCTATCCTCGCCGACGCAGCCGGTAACGGCCTGCACCCCAGCGGCCGGTGGCAGCGTGCCCCCGCCGACGAGCGGGTCGACGCCGCGCTGCTGCTGCCCGCCATCCGGGGCGCCACCACCGCCGCCGACTCCCGCGCCCTGGCCACCCTGGACGCCGTAGCAGCCGACCTGGCCAGGGACGGCTACCTGTACCGGTTCCGCCATGACCAGCGGCCCCTGCAGGAGGCCGAAGGCGCGTTCGTGCTATGCGGATTTCTCATGGCCTTGGGCTTGCAGCAGCAGGGACGGCCCAGCGAGGCCGTCGGATGGTTCGAGCGCAACAAGGCCGCCTGCGGGCCGCCGGGCCTGCTCACCGAGGAGTTCGACGTCCCCCAGCGGCAGCTGCGCGGCAACATCCCGCAGGCCTTTGTCCACGCCCTGATGATCGAATCCGCCGCGCGGCTGACCCGGCCCTGGGAAACCCCCTGATCCCATGGCCCCCGCACAACCGCGAGTGCCGGTATGACCGCGAACCTCGGCAATCCCGGGGGATCACCGCACGCAAAGGACCGCATTAGAGAGAGGAACCATGATGAGGAAGACTGTTGTGATCACCGGTGCCAGCGCCGGGATCGGCCGGGCCACCGCGCAGCTGTTCGGCGCGCGGGGAGACCGGGTCGCCCTGATCGCCCGCGGGCAGGCGGGCCTGGCCGGGGCCGTCGCGGACATCGAGCAGGCCGGGGACAGCGCTGGCGCTGCCCGCGGACGTGGCCAGCCACGAGCAGGTGAGAAAGGCAGCAGGCCAGGCAGAGGACGCGCTGGGACCGATCGACGTGTGGATCAACGTGGCGTTCACCTCGGTATTCGCGCCGTTCTGGGAGATCGGGCCTGATGAGTTCCAGCGGGTCACCGAGGTGAGCTACCTGGGCTTCGTCCACGGCACCCGGGTTGCCCTGGAACTCATGAGGCCCCGCGATCACGGCAGCATCGTCCAGGTCGGTTCGGCTCTGGGTGACCGGTCCATCCCGCTGCAGAGCGCCTACTGCGGCGCCAAGCACGCGGTCAACGGCTTCACCTCCTCAGTCCGCACCGAGCTCATGCACGAGGGCAGCAGCGTGCGCATCACGGTCGTCCAGATGCCGGCCGTGAACACGCCCCAGTTCTCCTGGGTACTGTCCCGCCTCCCCGACCACCCCCAGCCAGTGCCGCCGATCTACCAGCCCGAGGTCGCTGCCCGCGGCGTGGCATTCGCCGCCGACCATCCCGGCCGCAAGCAGTACTGGGTCGGCGCCAGCACCGCAGGGACCATCACGGCCAACAAGTTCGCCGCCGGGCTGCTGGACCGCTACCTCGCCCGCACCGGCTACAAATCCCAGCAGACCAGCGAGAAGGTCCGCCCCGGCCGCCCGGCCAACCTTTGGGAACCCGTCGACGGGGACGCCGGCCACGACCATGGCGCGCATGGCATATTCGACGGCAAAGCCCGCGCCTCCAGCCCGCAGCTCTGGGTCTCCCACCACGCCCGCCTGCTCATCGGCGCCTCCTGCGCCGCGGCCGCGGTCGCCTGGCCGGCCGCTGCCAGAGTCCGCAAAGGGCGTTGACATGCGCTTCAACGGGATCTTCTGCGCGGCGCGGGCAGCGCTGGGAACGGCATACCTGCTGTTTCCCGCGCTGCCCGGCCGGATCGCAGGCACCGACCACAATGCACGGGCCGCCCGCGTCACCGCCCGCATCCTCGGCGCCCGTCATCTGACCCAGGCGCTGGCCACCGCCGGCCAGCCCGCGAGCGCGGTGCTCGCACTCGGCACCGAAGCCGACGCCGCCCACGCCGCCAGCATGGCCATCCTCGGCGTCGTGTCCCGCCGGTGGCGACGTGCGGCCCTGGCCGACGCCCTCATCGCCGCCACGCTGGCAGCAGCCGGCCTCGCCGCCACTGCACGCGGCGACCATAACCAGCCTGCCGCCGCCGGATGGCAATCACTGCGGGACCGATACGCCAGCCGTCTCGCCGCCGCACTGATCCCCCGGCAGATCCTGCCCGAGCGCCTGCGCTCCACCGGAGCTGTCCGGTAACCCGAAGCGATCTGCCGTTACCAGCGCGCCCGCCCTGACCGGGAGGCTAGCTTCTTGCCGCGCTGGTTGCTCGGTTCGGCCCCTCCCGCAGGTAGGGAACGAGAACCTGCTCGCCGAGGCGGCAGCTCAGGACAGAGGATGACCTGCCCTTGCCGTCAGCTGGCCGGGAGGAGCTGGATCAGTCCCCCGCCGAAGATCGCCACCGCGGGCACCGACATGAAGCCAACGGCGCGGGTACTGGCGATAATCCTCATTGCCACCCCGTCCATCCGGAACAGCCCCCTGCCTGCCAGGTACCAGAAGGTGCCGGTGACAACGTCATCGTCACGCTGGCCGGCTGGGGAAAGGCTCAGCCCGGTCGCCAGCATGGCAAGGCGAGCGCCCGAGGCGAGAACACTGCTAGCCGAAGCTTTGACTGCGGCGTGAGCGCACACGACGATGAGGTTCCCGAGCGTGTCCACATCTCCGCCCACCCGGTCGCCGCCACCAGATGATGCTCGGGACCGTGCCACCCCGCCATGAACCACGGACCGAACTGGTGAACCTCGAATGCGATGCCTGGGCAGCCGACCAGAATGTCGGCCATGTGGGCAGCATCCTTGGCCGCATAGCACTCCGCGCTTTGCCAGATCACTCCCGGTTCCGGACAATTACCAGGCGGCCACGGCGCATCGCCGCCCAGGTGCCCCGCGAACCGGGTTTACCCAGACGAAGGCCGCCGGGCAGCCGACCCGGGCTCGCGTGTGCCGGGCGGCGGGCTGAAGCCGGCGGAAGGCTCCACTGCGCGCGATGACAGAGCTCCGGCGCAGCCACGTGCGCGCGCCGCTTGCCTACCCCTGGCCGCGATGCCGCGATGTGAGTCGTCAGCTGACGCCTTCCGCGATTTGCCTGGCAGAGACGCAACCCCCGCCGGCTGGCCCCACAAAGCACCGAACATTCTTTATGGGGCTGGCTCGCCGCAGGGCCCAAGCAGCGGAAGCCGTGCAGAGCGGCGGTTAGCCCGAAGTTCCCCCCAGTGATGTTCGTGCATGGCTGTTTACCTGGGGTTTCTGGGTGGTGCTGGGTGGGTGCTGACTACGTGATCGCGAGGCGGTGGCTGACGCCGAGCAGGTCGAGGGCCTGGCGCTGCATCGTGGTGGGTGTGGTGACGAGCCGGAAGGCGGGCAGGGCCGGGTCGGCGGGCCGGATCTGGTTGAGGCAGATGGTGGCCAGGTCGGCCAGCAGGCTGGTGAGGCTGTGCACCGGCAGGCCGGCCGGGGTGTGCTTGGCCGCGGCTTTGGCCCGGGCCCGGGGGGAGCGGGCGGCCGGTGCGGCGGGGCTGGTGCGGTTGGCCTGGGCGGCTGGCTTGTCGTCGTCGGTGAACAGCAGCGGCGCGAGGCGGTCGTGCATGTGCCAGGTGATGTAGTACGACAGCATCCGCAAGAACACGTGCGCGCGGACCCGGGTCTCGGTGCGGTGGCGGATAGGGCGGATGTCCAGGTCGGTATTGAAGGCGCGGAACGCCCGCTCGACCTGGGCGAGCGCCTTGTAGGAGGAGACCACCTCGCTGCTGTCCAGGCTGCCGGGCTCGACGGTGGTGCGCAGCACGTAGATGCCATCGAGGGCGGCTTCGGCGGTGATGGAGTCCTGGTTGCGGGCGTAGGTAAAGGTGTCGTCGCTGATGGTGGCGGTGAAGTGCTTGGCGACCTTGCGGCGGCGCAGCACCCGGTCGGCGCGCAGCGCGATCTTGCCCTGGCCGCGCAGCGGCCGCCGTTCCCGCTGGGTAGCGGCGGCGATCTTCGCCAGGTCAGCCTCGGTGGCCTGGAGGAGGCTCTCGCGCTTGCGGGCCCGCTCGGCTTCCAGGAACGGGTTCTTGCAGGCGACCAGCCGCTCGCCGGGGTAGCCCGGATGGGTGATCTCGGCCAGGTCCAGCTGGTCGAACAGCTCTAGCTGCAGCGCGCCGTCGCGGACGAGGGCCTTGACCTGCGGGGCGCGCAGCGCGGTGATCCAGTCCAGGCCCGCCGGGCCCACGTCCTCGCGCAGCCGCGCGGCGGTCAGCATGCCCCGGTCCCCCACGAGCACCACGCGGGTGAGGCCGAAGCGGTCCTTGACCTTGCTCACCTGGCTGGCGACGGTCTTCGGGTCGCCGGTGTTGCCTTCGAAGACCTCGATGGCGACCGGGACGCCGTCCCTGCTGGTGAGCAGCCCGTAGACGATCTGCAGCCGGCCGCGGACCCCGTCCTTGGGGTGGCCGATGGCGCCGAGCGGGCAGGTCCGTCCCTCGAACGCGGCGGACGAGACGTCGTAGAGGACCAGGGTCCCGCCGGCCAGGTGCCTCGCCGCCAGCGCGTCCTGGATCTTCTCCTGCCGGGCGGCGAGCCAGTCCATCGCCGCATACAGGTCATCCTCATCACAGCCCGCCACCCCCAGCACTTCGCCCAGGGAGCTGGCGGCGGTCTCAGCCTGCAGCCCGCGGGCGATGGCCAGCTTGGAGTCCGGCGCGATGACCTGCGCGACCGTCATCGCGGTCACCAGGTCCCGCTGCCGGGATGGCGCCGGGTCGATCAGCTCCTCCAGGCCCAGCGCACGCGCGGTGCCCAGGACCGCGGCGACGTGCCCGTGCGGCAGGCTCCGGGCGATCTCGAACGTCCCCTCTGCGGCGGCGGCCGGCGCGAGCTGGCCCTTGAGCACCCGCGCCAGGGCGTCGACCTTGGCCTCGGGCCAGGACGACAGGTTGGCCAGGGTGCGGTTCTTGACCTTGCCCGCCTCGCGGTAGCTTTCCCGCAGCAGCACCGCGGGCGGTGACCCCCGGTTCGGCACCTTCGCCACGTACATGACGACAACGATACCGAACTCTTTCACATGTAAGCAGCACAACACGCCGATATCGTCGCCAACACTGCGATCTACATGACTACATGTCCCGTTCTCCGGGAGCACAGTTCACCAGGTCACAGCACCATCGCCGGGTTGATCAGGGGCTCATCAGGGGGAACTTCGGATTAGCGAGTGTTTGAGGCGTTCACGCCTGGTGAGTTCGGGCGGGACCGTTTCTGCGCTGGTGGCTGGGCCATCCGCCCAGCGGCACCTGGCAGCCAGACGGAGACTTGCCGGTTACCGGGCGGTCCCAGCTACGTAGGCAGCGACGATGGTGGCGTGCCGGTCCAGGGACGCCCTGGCCCGCTCTGGCGCATGGTGGTTCTCGGGTCAGCGTGCGATGCAGCTTCCTGCACGTCGCGGAGCGGGACGCCCGCGTCGAGCGCGGCGGTGATAAATGCATGGCGAAGATTGTGCGGTCCGATGGGCTTGCTGATCGCGGCGCGGCGGGCTACGCGGCGGACGATCCGTCCGGCGCCGTGCCGGTCCAGCCGGATCGGGCCTTCGCGGCGTTCGCCGATCGCCAGGTCGATTGCCCGCGCCGTGCGCGGCGCGAGCGGGATAGTGACGACTTTGCCTCCTTTGCGGGTGATAACCATGGTGCGGTGGCCGCGCTCGGTGCCGAGTGCCTGGATGTCCGCGCCCACAGCTTCGGAGACCCGCAGCCCGTTGATGGCCAGCAGGGAGGTCAGGGCATGCTCGCCGGGCTGGGCCGAGCCCGGCGGGGAGCAGCAGCGCGCCGACTTCATTGCGGTCCAGGCCGGTTGCATGCGATTCGTAGTCCAGGCGCGGCTGGCGGACATGCACCGCCGGGGAGTGATCCAGAAGCTCTTCCCCGACGGCGTACCGGTAGAACCCGGCGATCGTGCAGAGCCGTCGCGTGACGGTCGCCCGGGCGCGGCCGCGGGCTTCGAGGTCGCGGGCGAAGCACTCGATGTCGGAGCGGCGGACACTGAACAGGCGCAGGTGATGCTGATGGCACCAGCTCGCGAACTGGCGCAGGTCCAGTCCGTACGCCTCACGGGTCAGGCCGCTGTGGCCCGCGCGGAACCCTGCTAACGCGAGCCGCTCGGTATTGCTGAACACAGGTGCGGCGGGCATGAGAGCAGCGGACGGGGTCGTGATGGTCATCGGGCACCTCCGGGGGCGGGCTGAGCCCGGAGGCGGTGGGGGCCTGCCAGGCCCCAGCAAAAGATAAGAATTCCACGGTAAGACGACCGCGACCCGTCACGCCAGGTCACAACCCTGACGGCAGTACGAACACACGTATCCTCCGGCTGCCGCGCCCGAGCGCCGACTCGGCGCTCGCAGCGAAACCCAGGTTGACGCCGGCCCTCGCGCACCGACCAACCAGATCTGTGCGGCTCTAGCTCGGCCGTTCGGCCCCATGACGGCCCGCAAGCTCCCCGCTGGCTTGCGCCAGCAAGCACTGCGGCCGTTGTCGTCGGCGGCTCCAACGGTCCGACCGCCCGCTGGCGGTTCCGTTAGGGGATCTCGTGCGGGACCGGGGAGGCAGGATCGGTCGAGGCACGGTTCAGTCGATCCGCTTGCGCTGCGTTGAACAACTGTTTAGCCTATTGAACATGGGTTCGAACAGTGACGAGCGGGACCTCACCGCCCGGGCAAACATCCGCAACGCCGCGCTGCGCCTGTTCGCCGAGCGCGGGCACGATGCGGTGACGGTGCGCGAGATCGCCACAGCTGCGGGGGTTTCGCCAGGCCTGGTGGTCCATCACTTCGGGAGCAAGGACGGCCTGCGGGTCGCCGTGGACGCCCGTGCGGCCGAGTCCTTCGACGCGATCTTCACCGAGCTCGGCGGTCAGGACCTCGCCGAGATGCTCGCCAGTGGCGAGGCCAGCGCGTCGGTTGCCGAGGCGTTCGCCCGGGCATTCCCACGCGGATCCCCGCTGCCGGCGTACCTGCGGCGACTGCTCCTCACCAACGACCCGGCCGGGGCAGCGCTCTTCGGCCGTTGGTACGCCACCACCCGGCGCGTGCTGGACGCCATGGTTGAGCTGGGGGCCGCCGCACCCACCGAGGACCCGGCCGTCCGGGCGGCGTTCCTGCTGGTCAACGACCTCGCCGTGATCCTGCTGCGCAATCAGATCGCCACCGTCATCGGCGACGACCCGTTGACGCCTGCCGGCCTCGACCGGTGGGCCAGGGACGTCACCGCCGTCTACACCGGGGGCGCGTTCGCGGCGCCTCCGACGGAATCACTGTCATGACCGGCACCCACCCCGTGATCCGCACCGAGGGACTCACCAAGGTCTTCGGCGACGTTCGGGCCCTCGACGGCCTCGACCTCACCGTTCGCCCGGGTGAGGTGCACGGCTTCCTCGGGCCCAACGGCTCCGGCAAGTCCACCACGATCCGCGTGCTGCTGGGGCTCATGAAAGCCACTTCGGGCCATGCCGAGCTGTTCGGCGGCGATCCCTGGCACGACGCACCCCGCCTGCACCGCCGGCTGGCCTATGTCGCCGGCGACGTCGCCCTCTGGCCGGCACTGACAGGGGGCCAGTGCCTCGACGTCCTGGGCGCCACCCAGGGCGGAGTCGACGGGCGGCGTCGCGCGGACCTCGTCGAGCGGTTCGACCTCGACCCCGCCAAGCGCGTCCGCGACTACTCCAAGGGCAACCGGCAGAAGGTGGCCCTGATCGCCGCACTGGCCGCCGACGCGGACCTGCTGGTGCTCGACGAGCCCACCTCGGGTCTCGACCCACTCATGGAGCAGGCCTTCCAGCAGTGCGTCCGCGACCGGCGCGCGGACGGCGTGACCGTGCTGCTGTCCAGTCACATCATGAGCGAGGTGGAGGCACTGGCTGACCGGGTGAGCATCATCCGGCGGGGCCGCACCGTCACCAGCGGCACCCTCGCCGACCTACGCCGGCACACCCGGACCGCCGTCCACGCCGTCACCGTCGCCGAACCCGGCGGGCTAGCCGACGCCGACGGGGTCGCCGACCATCAAAACGAGCGGCTCGACGGGCTCACGGACTCCCGGTTCACCATCGACCCCGACCACCTCGACGCCGTCATCGGGCGACTCCACGCGGCGGGCATCCACACCCTCACGGTCACGCCACCCAGCCTCGACGCGCTGTTCCTGCGCAGCTACGGACAAAATCTGGACTCGGACGACGCGGCGGCAGACGAGAGTCTCGCTGAGGCCTCGAAATGACGGCACGGCATCTGGCTGCCCCGGACCGTCCGCGCGGTCTGGGCATCATGCTGCGCATCGTCGGGCGCATCCAGCGGCGCAGTGCTCTGATGTGGGTGCTCGTGCTG
Organism: uncultured Actinomycetes bacterium; assembly: GCA_963786975.1. GTDB lineage: Bacteria > Actinomycetota > Actinomycetes > Streptosporangiales > Streptosporangiaceae > Palsa-506. The sequence continues at coordinate 105,781 of CAWBBE010000007.1, forward strand.
GGCGCGAGCATGATCGGCACCGCAGCGAGTATCGCTGCGCTCTACGACACCCCCGCCAAGATCCACACCTACGCCGGGGCCGTCACCTCGGGCAACGCCCTGGCGGCGATCAACGGCAAGGTTGAGGGCATCGGTTCTCTCGGCGGCGTGATCCAGGACGAGTTCGGCTTCCTGGCCGCCTTCCTGCTGCCGCTGCTCGGAATCGGCATGGTGGCACGGGCGACGCGCCGTGAGGAGGAGTCCGGCCGGCTCGAGCTGCTGCTCGGCGGACGCATCGCCCGCCACGAACCCACGTTGGCGGCGCTCGTGGTGGCCACCGCCACGATCGTCGCCACCGGGGCGCTATTCGCCGCCGGGCTGGCTGCCTCCGGCGTCCCGCTCGCAGGGTCGGTCCTCTACGCACTTTCCCTGAGCACCCTGGCCTTCGTCTTCGCCGGCCTCGCCGCCCTGCTGGCGCAGCTCACCCTGCACGCCCGCGGGGTCTACACCTGGAGCCTGATCGTCCTCGCGGCGTCCTACGTCCTGCGAGGCGTCGGCGACGTGACCAAGACCTGGGCCACGTGGCTCTCCCCGCTCGGCTGGGCGGAGAAGACAGCGCCGTTCGGGGACCAACGCTGGTGGGTCCTGGCCATCCCATGCGCGGTCGGTCTCACCCTGGGTGGAGCGGCGCTGCGGCTGGCCGCCCGACGCGACCTGGGCAGCGCTCTGGTCCGGAGCCGTGCCGGCCCCGATCGGGCCGCGGCGCGGCTGCGCCGCCCGATCGGGCTCGCGGTCTGGATCCACCGGCCCGCCACCCTCGGCTGGCTCGCCGGCGGTGTGCTGCTTGCGGGGATGATGGGCGCCCTGTCCCAGCAGCTGCTCGACGCGATGGCCGGCAACCCCGCTCTTGCCCAGGCCATGGGTATCGCCAACGGTCGGTCCATGGACGGGTTCGTCGCGGCCACCCAGCTCTACCTGGCCGTCATCGGGGCGGGATACGTCGTCCAGGCCATCGGCACGCTGCGGGCCGAGGAGGCCGACGGCCGGCTGGAGACGCGGCTTTCCGGCACGTTGTCCCGTGCCCGCTGGCTCGCCTCGCACGCGCTGGTGGTGCTGGGTGGCCTCCTGACGATCGTGCTCGGCTCGTCGCTCGTCCTGGGCCTCGCGACCGCGCTGGCGGCCGGCGACATGGCAGAACTCGGCCCCACCCTGAGTTCCGGACTGGCCTACCTTCCGGCCGAGCTCGTGCTCGCCGGGCTGGCGCTGGCGGTCTATGGCCAACGTCCTCGGCTGTTCGGGATCGCCTGGGCCGGCTACGCCGCGATGACGTTCATCGCGTTCCTCGGTCCCGGCCTGAAGTTCCGGCAGTGGGTGCTCGATCTCTCGCCGACCACGCATGTGGGCAACCCCCCGGCAGGCGCGATCCAGACCGGCACACTCACCGTGATGACCGGCGTCGCCATGACCCTCATGGCAGTCGGCTTCGCAGCCTTCCGCCGGCGCGGGATCCCCCAGGCTTAGCGTCCCGATCGGGAACCACTTGCGGGAGCACTGCAGGTCGGAAAGCCGCCGACGAGAGGCCGGCCCGTAGGACCCGCCCGGTGAAGATTCCCGCAGGAGCGCCCTATACGGGACACCGCAGAGACTCCTGCGGGACCCTTCCGCAGTGCCATGCGGAAGGGTCCTCTGCAACACCGCTGTCTTTGCCGATGATCGCGGCAGGCAGCAGCCGGATCGTGACTGAGCCCCGTCCACAGCCGACGGGGTGGACGCCCAGCCACGGGTAGTAGGCGTACAGAACAGCGCGATCCGGAACGGCACTCCGGCCGAGTTCCGGTTTGGCGAGGGCGTACCGAATCAGGCGGCTCGGGGAGCGTTGACCTCGACCGCCTCTGTCACTGATGCTGTCGATCGGCGTAGCCCTATGCCGGCCGCCGATTCGCCGCGGCGTGCCTGACCCGGGAGATCGCCGACGAGGCCAGGTGCCCGTCGATAGGGCGAGCAACGTTCGGCCACTGGTGGCCAGATCCTGCCTGACTTGACGCTCGCTGAATGCGGCAGATCCGGATGTGCGGGCAGTTTCTGGCGGGCTGGATCAGGTCCCGGCGATTTGCCGGGGCGGTTCTGGGTGACCGCGAGGGTGCCGTTGTGCTCCTGACCTCGAGGTTCGGCGCGCCGGCCCTGCGGCGGCAGGCATCCGTTCGTGACCGCGGTCGAGGCGGCAGGGGGAGACTCGGGCAGGCTCGTGGTGGCTTCCTTGGCCGCCGGGCCCGGGGCCACAATAAGCGGCATGGGAATCGAGGAGCATATTGATCAGCTTGCGGCCGAGGGCCCGCGGCTGGCGGATGGGGCCCGGAGCGCTGGCCTGGATGCGGCCGTCCCGGGCTGTCCTGGATGGCAGGTTCGTGACCTGGTGACGCATGTGGGCGGCGTTCATCGCTGGGCGGCGTCCATCGTCGGCGGCGCGCTGGCGGACAACGATGACGTCACCAGTGACCGGGTCGGGACCGGGCCACCCGATCCGTTGCTGATCGGCTGGTTCAGTGACGGTCACCGGGCGCTGGTGCAGACGCTGCGCGACGCGCCCGGCGACCTGGCCTGCTTCACGTTCCTGCCGGCTGCCTGCCCGCTGGCCTTCTGGGCGCGGCGCCAGGCCCATGAGACGGCCATCCACCGCGCCGACGCGCAGGCCGCCTGCCGTTCTGCCAGCCCGTTCGATCACGCGCTGGCCCTGGACGGCATTGATGAGATCCTCACCGGGTTCGCCGCGCGGCCCAGGACGCTGCCGCCCGCCACGCTGCGCATCGAGCCCGCCGGGGACGCGCCATGGCTGGTCACCCTCGGGCCCCGCGGGGTGACAGCAACCCGGCCCCGGGGCGAGGACACGCCCGAAGATGTCACCGTGCGCGGCAGCGCAACGGACATCTACCTGTGGTTGTGGAACCGGCCCGCGGTCGTCACGATCACCGGCGACGCAGCAATCGCTGACCTGTGGCAGCAGATCCGCGTTCGCTGGAGCTAGCGAAGACACTGGCAGAAGCAAACCGCCCGCTAAGGCCTAGCTCAGCTGAACTACCGTTTTGATGAAGCCCAGGTGGGAACACGGTTTTGCGCCGTGGACATGTCGCTGACGAAGACCCCCACGCGAGGAGCAAAGCCAAAGAGCAGCATCGACAAGGGGATTGGCGCAGGTCACGTGGGTGACACCGCGTCGGGGTGCGTCGTATAACACCGCTTCAGATAACGCGTCTACGACGCAGCTCGAAGGCCCATCCAGCTACATCGTAGACACCCGAAATCGACTTGAGATAACGGCGGCTACGCGTGCTCTTCGATACCAAGGTGCTGCCACGCTGGATGACGACATCAGATGGCGAGGGATTGTCATCGTGGCCGCGGCTGGACGCAGCGTCGAGATCGTCGGTTCGGGTGAGTTCCGGGGCTGCGGCAAAGTTCGGTGAGGCGACCTGCTGGCAGGGAGTTGCTGCGGCCGTTTTCCGCGTGAGCGGATGAGTGGTGCTTGGCTGGTTATGAGGTTCTTCGGAGGGTCCAGCCGTCCATCCCCATCCAGGCACCGGAGAAGTCGAGCCTGCCGCCGAATTGATCGTGCGGGGTGCTGGTCAGCCGCGGGCCGTTGAGCTCGATCCAGTCGCCGCAGGGGCGCATGCTGGCCAGGCCTGGGCCCATGTTCTCCAGCGTGATGCCGCCGAGGGCGGTGATCTCGGTGGTGGAGCCGAAGTGCTGATCCATGGTGGCGTCCGGGCCGAAGGTGTCCGCGCCGACGCCGATGGCGCCGTGCTGCCATAGCCACCTGGTGGAGGTGGCGCTGAAGCCGGGGACGTCATCGTAGTAGTCGTTGTACCGGCCGGGCACTCGCCGGTTACCTAGGTGGTAGAAGCTGGATAGCCCGGTGTAGAGCGCCACGTAGGAGTTCTGCGGGATCGCCGCGCACCGGGTGCGGTGCAGCCAGTTCTGGATATAGCTGGCGGTGATGAAGAAGTCGCCATTGCCGTGGCGGGCCATGATCAGCGGCTTGACGTTGATCATTATCAGCGGGCGCAGGCCGAAGAATTTCTCCGGCAGGCGGACGAGGCACGGCTTGTTCTCGTGGAAGTGGCACGGTGCAGAGATGTGCGTGCCGGTGTGGGTGCCCAGCGACTGGATCTGCTCAAGTGTGTAGCCCGATCCCTGGTGGCAGCGGGGCACGCTGGGATGGGCGCTGACGCAGTTCCACAGCTGCCACTTGAACTTGGGGTCGCCCGGGAAAATGGGTGCGTTGTCGCTCAGCGGCTGTCCCAGGAAAACCTGCCGTGAATGCGCGGGGTTCCGCGGGTCGACCCGGGCGTAGCCACGCGGGATGCCGCCCGCCGCCGCACGCATCTGGCCTCCGGAACTCGCGCCCACCGCCGAGTTCGGGCCCAAGACGAAGCCAGCTACCAGGCCAACGGCAACGGCGCTAACGGCGAGCACGCCTACCTTCGTATGCCAGCGTGTCTGCCCCATCGCGGCCTCCTTTCCAGACCTTGATAATCAAAGCAGCCTGAATCCGGGAAATAGAACCGCCCGGGCAGCGAGCGGAAACTCGCAGGCCAGCTTCTGGAATTCGGCACACCGGGTCGTGCCTGGCTGCCGGCGATTTGCCGATGGCGCTACCAGCGGCAGCCGAACCCATACTGCACCCAGGGCCATACCCACTCAAGCCCACCCGGATCGTCAGGACAGCTGCCGCACAGAACGCGGCCCCCAACGCGACCACCGGTCTTGCCATCCCCGGGCCGCGGCAAGTCCTGGGCCGCCTGGCGCGCGGCGCGCCCACGGCTAGGGATGCCCGGCAGAATGGTCGCCGTGACCGGTCAGTCCCCTTCGCCTGATGTGCCGCCGAGGCTGTCGGTGCTGGAGGCGGTCCTGGAACGGATCACCTACGTCAACGAGGACACCGGTTACACCATCGCCCGGGTGGCCACCGAGCGGACCGCCCGGATTTGCTGACGGTGGTGGGGCCGCTGCTGGGCGCCCAGGTCGGGGAAAGCCTGCGGCTGACCGGGCGCTGGGGCTCCCACCCCAGGTACGGCAGGCAGTTCGAGGTGCACTCCTATACCACCGTGCTGCCCGCCACGATCCAGGGCATCCGCCGCTACCTGGGTTCGGGGCTGATCAAGGGGATCGGCCCGGTGATGGCCGAGCCGAGGATGGTGGCACATTCGGTCCGGCATCCTGGCCGTAGTCGAGACCAAGGCCCCGGCCGCGGCTGATCGAGGTGCACGGCCTGGACTAACAAACGGACCAGGAAGATCGCGGCGCCTGGGAGGAACAGAGGACGATCGAGGAAGTGATGGTATTACCTGTCCGGCGTCGGGGTCTCCACCTCGCTGGCCGTGCGGATCTACAAGAAGTACGCGGCGGCGTCCATCACGATCGTGAAGAACGAGCCGTACCGGCTGGCGTGGGAGATTGTCATCGGGTTCAAGACCGCCGACACCATCGCCCAGGCCGCCGGGATCCCGCACGACAGCCCGGAACGGATCAGGCCGGGCTGCAGTACACCCTGTCGCAGGCCGCCGACAACGGGCACTGCTACCTCCCGCAACCCAACCTGATCACCGATCCGCCAGGATCCTCGAGGTCGACCCGGAACTGATCGGCCCGTGCCTGGACGGCTTCGCCGCCGCCGAGGGCGTCGTCCGCGAACTGGTACCCGGTGAGGGCGGCGATCTGCTCCCGGCGGTCTACCTGGCGGCCTTCCACCAGGCCGAGGCAGATCGCCTGCGCAACCAGCTGGCCCTGCTGAACTCCCGGCAGGAGCGGCTGCCGGCCTTCACGGCCGTCGACTCGGGCAAGGCGCTGCGATGGCTGCACGCCCGGACCGGGCAGGACCTGGCCCCCGGCCAGCAAGAGGCGGCCCAGCTCGCCCTCACGCAGAAGGTGGCCGTACTGACCGGCGGCCCCGGCTGCGGGAAGAGCCTCACCGTCCGTTCCATCGTCGAGCTCGCCACGGCCAAGAACGCCACCGTGGTGCTGGCCGCGCCCACCGGCCGGGCCGCCCGCGGCTGGCCGAGCTGACCGGCCACGAGGCCCGCACCGTGCACCGGTTGCTGGAGCTGCAGCCCGGCGGCGACCCCAGATACGACCGCGACAACCCCCTGGACACCAATATGGTCGTAGTGGACGAGTCCTCGATGATGGACGTGATCCTGGCCAACAAGCTGCGCGGGCAATCCCGGCAGGAGCGCACCTGCTAATGGTCGGCGACGTCGACCAGCTCCCCTCGGTCGGCGCCGGCGAAGTACTGCGGGACCTGCTTCGCCGCCGCCGCCACTCCCGCGGGTGCTGCCTGACCCGGATCTTCCGCCAGGCCCCGGCAGTCCGGCATCGTCGTCAACGCCCACCGCATCAACGCCGGCCAGCCCCCGCAGCTGAGCGGCTTCGGCGACTCTTACTGGACTCACCTACAAGCTCCCCGAAGACTCCGGCCTGCACCCGGCAGAGGAGACCGCCAGGCTCGTCGTGGACATCGCCGCCCGCCGCATCCCCGCCAGATTCGGGCTCGACCCGGTCCGCGACGTCCAGGTGCTGACGCCGATGCACCGCGGCCCCGCCGGAGCGGGCGACCTCAACACCCTGCTGCAAGAAGCACTCACCCCGTACCGCGACCAGACGCCGGAGAAGCGGTACGGCGGGCGGGTGTTCCGCGTCGGGGACAAGGTCACCCAGCTCCGCAACAACTACGACAAAGGCAAGGCGGGTATCTTCAACGGCACGGTCGGGGTCGTCACCGGCCTGTCCCTGGAAGAGCAGACCCTGACCGTGCTGACCGACGAGGACGAGCCGGTGGACTACGACTTCGCCGAGCTCGATGAACTCGCCCACGCCTACGCCATCACCATCCACCGCTCCCAGGGCAGCGAATACCCCGCCGTGGTCATCCCGCTCACCGCCTCGTCCTGGATGATGCTGCGGCGCAACCTGCTCTACACCGGCGTCACCCGCGCCAGAAAACTCATCATCCTCGCCGAATCCCGCCGCGCCCTGGCCCAGGCGGTCCGCACCCCCGGAGCAGGCCGCCGCCACACCGCCCTCACCCACCGGCTCCACCCCGCGGAGTAGACCCACGCTCCGCCCGCCGGGCAGCCAGCAGTAGCACTCTGCGATGCGTCCGCAAGCGGCTGCGCGACGGGTGTCGTCCCGAGCCGCACGGCCGCCGACCTGGCGGGGGGTGGCTGGCCCGCTTAAGGTCGCCGTCGGCTGGCCGAGATGCATGTCGATGCCGCGAGCGCCGAGGTATCCGGCGGCCAGATCGTCCCTGACTTGGCGCGCGCCCTATGCGGCATGAGCACTGCAATCAAGATGGATCTGGGTGAGGTTGTGGTCGTGGATATCCCCCAGGTTTGTCCCTTGGTGATCCGCAGCCGAACTCGGAGAGGCTAAGCGGGTCCTGCCGCCGGCCCCGGTCTGGCCCTGGCATGAGCTGACCGCGCGGCCTGTCTTGTATCCGAATCGCCGGCCGGGGGCGGCGCCAGGACGCGCAGCCGACCAGGCGGCCCGCATGCTGGGTACCGAGTCGTTCCCGGCGACCGGGGCCGGGCTACCGTGCGGCACTGGCCTGGATGAGCTCATTCGGCGAGCTGGTCAAGGCCGGCGTGCAGGGCGCTGGCAGCTACGGGGCCGGGCTGGCCCGCTACCTGACTGGCCAGGGCGTGGAGGTGGCCGAACCGGCGGGCCCCGCCGCCGGCGCGGCAAGTCCGACGCCGCGGACGCCGCCGCCCGGCCGCCCTCAACGGCGAGGCGTCCGGGACGCCGAAGGCCCACGACGGGGCGGCCGAGGCCGGTCCGGATGCTTCGGGTCGCCCGCCGTATGCGCTCGGGCGGCGCTCTGACCAGTTCCGGCAAGGCGCCAGCTCCGGCTAGGCGACAGGGGTGTGCGGCGAGTGTGCGCCGCTCCATTGTCGACTGTGCACTGCTCACGGCCGATGGCTGGTCCGAGCTGGCGATGAATCACATCGCGGGCCGCCTTCGGGTCGGTCCGTGACGGCAGGCGACTCAGCGGGGGTCACCCGTCGCCGAGCATCGCAGCCATGGCAACCTGGGTTTCCGTGGTTGCAGTTATGGTTGCAGTTCACCTGGGTCCGGGAGAGGCCGGGTGGGTTCATACGCCCAGGTCAGGACGGTCCCGAACCGGCGCGGACCGCGGGGGAGCGGCTCATAATCCGCCGGTCGTGGGTT
>CAWBBE010000008.1:0-546046 GCA_963786975.1 uncultured Actinomycetes bacterium
ATCACCGGGCTGGCCGGGCACCGGGCCGCGGTCTGATACCAAGATTCACCACGCCGCGATCGACGGCGCGTCCGGCGCGGAGCTGCTCACCGTGCTGCTCGACCTCACCCCGGACGGACGCGAGCCGCCGCCGAGCCGTTCACCCCGGCCAGGCCGCCGGGCCCGGGGTGGCTGGCCGTGATCGCGGCCGCGCGCTTCGCGTGGCGGCCGGTGCAGGCCGCGCGCATCGCCAGCGAGTAGCTGGTCCGCCTGCTGCCGGGCCTGGGCCCGGCGGTCAGCTCGTTCGCGGCCCGCCCTGCCCGGGCTGACCGGCCGCGACGGCGGCGATGGCGAGGTCATCCCGACCGCGTCCGGGCGCGCCCCGGCCACCCCGTTGCAACCGGCCGATCACCCCGCACCGGCGGGTCGCGTTCCGCAGCGTGGACCTCGGCACTGTCAAGACGGTTAAGAACGCTTTCGGCGTCTCGGTCAACGACGTCGTGATGGCCATGTGCGCGGGGCGCACTGCGGCGCTGGCTGACCGTGCATGACGCGCTGCCCGAGCAGCCGCTGATCGCCATGATCCCGGTGTCGGTGCGGGTATCCGGCCAGCCAGGGCGCGCTGGGCAACAAGGTCTCGGCGATGCTGGCCACGCTGCCCACCCAGGTCACCGACCCCGGCCAGCGGCTGGAGATCGTGCACGCCGCGACGAAGACGGCGAAGGCACGGCAGGCGTCGATCCCGCAGGGGCTGGTCGACCAGATCAGCGATTTCGCCGTGCCGGCGCTGGCCGCCCGCGCCGCGCGGGTGGTGTTCGCCACCGGCCTGCTGCACCGGCTGCCGCCGTTCAACCTCTGCATCTCCAACGTGCCGGGCCCGGACGTGCCCGTCTATCTCTGCGGGGCCAGGCTGCTGGCCCACTACCCGGTGTCGGTGATCGCCGACGGCCAGGGCCTGAACATCACCCTGGTGGGCTATCTCGGCCAGCCCGCACTTCGGCCTGGTTTCCTGCCGCGAGCTGGTCCCCGACATCGACGATCTGGCCGGCGACCTGGCCGACGAGCTGGAGCTGCTGGTCAAGGCGGCCAGCGAGCGCGCGGCCCGCTGACGGCCGCCCGGCGGGGAGGGCAAGAGGTGGAGCACCCATTGCAGATGGACGCCGAGGCGATGCGGCGGGCCGGGTGACGCCACCGTCGACGCGCTGGTCGCCCGGCTCGCCGACCCCGGCGCCGATCCGGTGCTGCGCCTGGGGCCGGCCGGGCGCAGATGCGCGCCCGGCTCGGCGGCCCGGCCCCCGAGCAGGCGGCCGGCGACGACGCGGTGCTCGCGCGGGTCGTCGTCGACGTGCAGCCACGCCGCGCTCACCGGGAAAGGGCGGGCGCTGCTGTCCGGCATTGACCGCGCCGACTCGGTGACCCTGGACCCGCACAAGTGGCTCTTCCAGCCGATGGAGTGCGGAAGCGTGCTGATCCGCGACGGCGCCCGGCTCGAGCGCACGTTCGCCATCCACCCTGACTACCTCGACGGCAACGCCGCGCTCGGCGGCGGCGAGGTCAACTTCGCCGACCGGGGGCTGCAGCTGTCGCGGGGCTTCCGGGCGCTCAAGGTCTGGGTGTCCGTGCACACCTTCGGCCTCGCCGCGTTCCGCGCGGCCATCCAGCGCGGCCTGGAGCTGGCCGAGTTCGCCGAGGCGCTGATCCGCAGCCATGCCGGGGTCACGCTGATGGCGCCGGCCACGCTCGGCATCGTCTGCTTCCGGCGGGACTGGCCCGGCCGCGACGAGGCCGAGACGGAACGCCTCGGGATGGGCCTCATCGGCGACCTGGAACGCGGCGGCGCCGCGCTCGTGTCCAGCACCCGGCTGGCCGGCCTGGCACGCCGTCCGGCTCTGCGTGCTCGACCCGACCAGCTCGGAGGACGACGTACGGCGGGTGATCGAGCACTTCGCCGCCGCGCCTGCGGCGCCTGGCGGCACCGCGGCCGCGGCCGGCGCCGGGGCGGCCGCCGGGCCGGAACCGGACCAGGACGTGCTGCACGCCGCGCCGCTGCTGGCCGGCCTGCCCGAATCGACCGTCCGGGCCGTCCGCGCCCGCGCGGCCCGCATCGACGTGGCGGCCGGCCAGGACGTCATCCGCCGGTGGGATTCGGACCGGTGCTGCTACCTCATCCTGTCCGGCCGCTACGACGTGCTCATCGACGGCCGGCTGATCCGCACGATCGGCCCCGGCGACCACTTCGGCGAGCTCGCCGCCCGTGACTGGGGCGGCGGCTACGGCTACGCGCGGCTCGCCACGGTCAGGTGCGCCGAGCCCGGACGGCTGCTGAAACTCGAGAGCGAGGACTTCCAGTGGCTGGTCGGCACCGAGCCGGCCGCGGCGGCCGAGCTCGCCAGGAACCTGGCCGAGCGGCTGCGCGAACGCTAGCCCGCGCGGCCGGGTACTCCGCTCAGGGACCGGCGTCCAGGTGGAAAGTGAACATCCTGGCGGCATCGATGCGGGCGTAGACCGGCCCGGAATCCAGGAACGCCTCCCAGCCCGGGCCGTACCTCGGCAGGTACACGTCCAGCAGCGCCCGCCGGAAGCCTGGCCGGAGCTCCGGACGTCCACCGGGACGGCCTGGCCGTGCACCGTGACGGCAAGCGACTCGCCCGGCAGGTGGGTGGCGCTGACGTAAGCGCGGCGCCGGATATGCCGGAACCTGACCGAGTCCGGCGCGGATCCGAAATAGAAGGACCCCCGGTAGAAGATGCCGTCCACCGGGCCCACCAGCGGCCGCCCGTCGGATGTCACGGTCGCCAGCGCCAGCAGGGACATCCCGGTCAGCCTGCCGCACACCTGCCGGGCCGTCAGCCGGCGCTCCGGCGTGATGATGCTGGTCAGGTGCGCCCCCGCGGCCGCCATGCTGCGATCGAGCAGATCCTGGAGGGCGGCCAGGTCGGCTGAGGTCTCCTGCATGATCACATTCTTGCGGATCGCGCGGTCCGGCCGGCCGCGGGACAGTCGTTCTCCGGCCCGGCCGAGGTGGAGATACGTGCTGCTCAGCGGAAGGGCGCCATTATTTACGGGGCTGCGGGTCCATGGCGGCGCAGCGGAACGCAAAGCACTCAACGGCGTGGCGGCCAGTTCCGCCCGGAATGTCTGGTCGGTAGGCGCCTACAACAATCCCGGGCAGCAGACCCTCGCCCTGCATTGCTGCTAGCCGGAACGCCGGGGCCGGCAGATTCTGAGGCTCGCTGGAGACCCTAAGGTCTAGGGCAGGGAATAGTGCGGTCATTGCCGGGTAAAACGACTGCCCGGTCCCCGGGCTCGGGTCAATTCAGGTCGCGATCCTGCGGCATGATGCTCGCATGCATGATGCTCGCATGGCCGGGCGCGCCCGGCCCGCGCGAACCCCGTCCCGGCTGGCACTCAGGGTTCCGGAGGTCACGGCCTACTTCTGGATCATCAAGGGCCTGTCCACCGCGATGGGCGAGTCGACGTCCGATTACCTCGTGCATAGCAGCCTGGGCCCGGTCCGGGCGGTTTTGCTGGGATTCGCCGGGTTCGTGCTCGCGCTGGCGCTGCAGTTCACCAGGCACCGCTATATCGCCTGGACCTACTGGCTCGCGGTCGTCATGGTCGGCGTCTTCGGCACGATGGCCGCGGACGTGCTGCACGTCGGCTTCGGCGTCCCGTACTTCGCGTCCAGCGCGCTTTACGGGGTAGCGCTCGCCGCTGTCTTCGTGACCTGGCAGCGGACCGAGAAGACGCTGTCGATTCACACCATCGACACCCCGCGCCGGGAGGCCTTCTACTGGGCGGCGGTCGTCGCGACCTTCGCGCTCGGCACCGCGGTGGGGGACCTGACCGCGTATACCTTCCATCTCGGGTACTTCCGCTCGATGGTGCTGTTCGCCGGGCTTATCTGCGTTCCGGCCATCGGCTACCTGGTGGCTGAACTGGAACCCGGTGTTCGCCTTCTGGTTCGCCTACGTGATCACCCGCCCGCTCGGCGCCTCGTTCGCCGACCTGATGGGCAAGCCCGCCAGCCTGACCGGCCTCGGGCTGGGCAACGGCCGGGTCGCGCTGGCCCTGACCCTCGCCATCGCCTGCCTGGTCGGCTATCTGTCCGTGACCCGCCGGGACGTGCAGGCCCACCGGGCGCACGCCCGCGACTGAGGCCGCCGCGCGGGCGGGGGAGCGGGGAGCGGGCCGCCGCCGCTCAGGCGGTGAGGCGGATCCGCACCGACTCGCCGTCGCCCACCGGGACCGGGTGGCCTGCGCGGGTCGCCGTCCAGCCCGGCCGGCCCGGTGAACTCGACGGCAGTCGCCAGGGTTTCCCTGGCGATCAGCTGCTGATGCGCCCGCATCGACTGCTGCGCGGCCGGGCTGCCGGCGATGGCCAGCCGGATCCGGTCGGACACGTCCAGGCCTGCCGCCCGCCTGGCCTGCTGCACGGCCCGCACGACGTCGCGGGCCAGGCCCTCGGCCGCGAGCGGCGGCGTCACCGCCGTGTCGAGCACGATGAACCCGCCGCCCGGCAGCATCGCGGTCGCGCCGGCGCCGTCGGCGAGCACCGTCTCGACCGTGTACTCATCCGCGGCGAGCCCGATGCCGCCGCAGGTCACCACGCCGGCCGGGGTGACGGACCAGTCGCCGGACTTGCTCGCCCTGATGGCCGCCTGCACGGCGGCGCCCAGCCGCGGGCCGGCCAGCCGCGCGTTCACGGTGAGCCGCCGGGACACCCCGATCCGCTGCGCCTCAGCATCGGCGGCATCGAGCAGCGTCACCTCGCGCACGTTGACCTCGTCGGCGATCAGCCCGGTGAAGTCCGCCAGCGACTCCGCATCCGGGGCCACCACGGTCAGCTCCGGCAGCGGCAGCCGGACCCGCAGCCCGCCGGCCTTGCGCAGCGACGCCGCGGCCGAGCACACCTCGCGGGCCCGGTCCATCGCGGTGACCAGCCCCGGGTCGGACGGCAGGCCGGAGACATCCGGCCAGTCGGCCAGGTGCACCGAGCGCCCGCCGGTCAGGCCGCGCCAGACCTCCTCGGTGACCAGCGGCAGCAGCGGCGCCATCGCCCGGCAGGTGACCTCGAGCGCGGTGTAGAGGGTGTCGAACGCCTGCCTGGCCACCGGCTCACCGGCGCCGGAAGTGCCCCAGAACCGCTCGCGCGAGCGGCGGATGTACCAGTTGGTCAGGACGTCCGCGAAGGCGCGGGCGGAATCGCAGGCGCCGGCGACCTCGTAATGGTCCAGCTGCCGCTGGACCGTCTCGGCGAACACCCGGAGCTTCGCCAGCAGGTACTTGTCGAGCAGGTGCTCCGGCGACGCGGACGGCGCCGCCTGGTAGCCGGCCGCGTTCGCGTACAGCGCGAAGAAGTACCAGCTGTTCCACAGCGGGATGAGCACCTGCCGGACCCCGTCCCGGATGCCCTGCTCGGTGACCACCAGGTTGCCGCCGCGCAGGATCGGCGATGACATCAGGAACCACCGCATCGCGTCGGCCCCGTCGCGGTCGAACACCTCGCGCACGTCCGGGTAGTTGCGCAGCGACTTGGACATCTTCTGGCCGTCCGACCCGAGCACGATGCCGTGGCTCACGCAGGTCTCGAAGGCCGGCCGCCCGAACAGCGCGGCCGCCAGCACGTGCATCGTGTAGAACCAGCCGCGGGTCTGCCCGATGTACTCGACGATGAAGTCGCCGGGGAAATGGTCCTCGAACCAGCCGGCGTTCTCGAACGGGTAGTGCACCTGCGCGAACGACATCGAGCCGGACTCGAACCAGCAGTCCAGCACGTCGCTGACCCGGCGCATGACCGACCGGCCGGACGGGTCGTCCGGGTTGGGCCGGGTGAGCTCGTCGATGGCCGGGCGGTGCAGGTCGGTCACCCGGGCACCGAAGTCCGCCTGCAGCTCGGCCAGCGAGCCGTACACGTCCGTCCGGGGGAATTCCGGGTTGTCCGACTTCCACACCGGGATCGGGCTGCCCCAGTACCGGTTGCGGCTGATCGACCAGTCCCGGGTGTTCTCCAGCCATTTGCCGAACTGGCCGTGCTTGACGTGCTCGGGCACCCAGGTGATCTGCTGGTTCAGCTCCAGCATCCGGTCCCGGATCGCGGTGGTGGAAACGAACCACGAGGTGACCGCCATGTAGATCAGCGGCTGCCGGCACCGCCAGCAATGCGGGTAGGAGTGGTCGTAAGTCTCGCGCCGGAGCAAGACGGTGCCTTCGGTGACCGAGCCGGCCGTAGTGCCCGTTTCAGCGCAATCGCGGCCGGCGTCCTGCTCGGTCCGCGCCCGGAGGTGACCGACGATCGCGGAGTTCGCGTCGAAGACTTGCAAGCCCGCGTAGTCGCTGACCGGGTAGGTGAACTTGCCGTCCGGGCCGACCGGGACCACCGGCACGATCCCGTGCTGATCGGTGAGCTGCTTGTCCTCCTCGCCGAAGGCCGGCGCGATGTGCACGAGACCGGTCCCGTCCGACGTGGTCACGTAGTCGGCGGGCAGCACCAGGTGCGATTTCGGGTGCCCGGCGAAGTAGCTGAACGGCGGCGTGTAGCGCAGCCCGACCAGGTCGGCGCCCTTGCACCGGCGGACGACCCGTGACGCCGCGTCCGCGCCGAGCTCGCGCGCGTAGGCGGGCAGCCGCGCCTCGGCCAGCAGGTACCGCTCGGCCCGCCCGGTGACGTCGGCCTCGACCACCACGTAGTCGATGTCCCGGTGCACCGCCATCGCCAGGTTGGACGGCAGCGTCCACGGCGTCGTCGTCCAGATCAGCGCGAGTTCGCCGGTCTCCAGCCGCAGCCCGACGGTGACCGCCGGGTCCTGGCGCGGCTGGTAGACGTCGTCGTCCATGCGCAGCTCGTGCGCGGACAGCGGGGTCTCGTCGTTCCAGCAGTACGGCAGGCAGCGGAAGCCCTCGTACACGAGCCCCTTGTCGTGAAGCTGCCTGAACGCCCACATGACGCTTTCCATGTAGGTCAGGTCGAGGGTCTTGTAGTCATGCTCGAAATCGACCCAGCGGGCCTGCCGGGTCACGTAGTCACGCCATTCCTGGCTGTAGCGCAGCACCGACTCCCGGCATGCCTCGTTGAACCTGGCGATGCCGAGTTCGTCGATCTCCTCCTTGGTCTTGATGCCGAGCTGGCTCATCGCCTCCAGCTCGGCGGGCAGGCCATGGGTGTCCCAGCCGAACCGGCGCTCCACCCGCCTGCCGCGCATCGTCTGGTAGCGGGGGATCAGGTCCTTGACGTAGCCGGTGAGCAGGTGCCCGTAATGCGGCAGGCCGTTGGCGAACGGCGGGCCGTCGTAGAAAACGAACTCGTTCGAGCCGTTCTCGCCGGACGGGCGGTGCTGCACCGACGCGCGGAAGGTGTCGTCCGCGGCCCAGTACGCGAGCACCCGCTCCTCGATCTGCGGGAAGACCGGCCTGGACGGCACGGCGCCGCCGGATGGGACGGCGCCGCCGGATGGCTCGGCGCCGCCGGCCGAGGCCCTGGGGTAGATCATCGGTGATCCTCCGCGGTCGTTCCTGGCTGCCCGCGAGGACGACAGCGCCCGGGAGCTGCTGCCCGGGCGGCACCGCGGTACCACCTCGCTTGCCGCTGCCCGTCCCGCCGGGGGAGCAGGCTTACCGCGGCCGCTCGTTCGCAGGCTGTGACGGGCCCGCCCGTCCGGTTCTACTGAGGCGCCGGGGCACCCGTTCTTCCGGAGGCTCACCGGTGATGGCCGGATCAACGCCGTAATCCCCTAAGCGTACCGATCCGCGGGACTGCCCGGTCACGGCCGCCGCGGCAGCAGGGCGGCGGCGGCCGTGGCGGCCTGGACCCGGCTGGTGACGCCGAGCTTGCGCAGGATGTTGGAGACGTGCACGCTGGCCGTCTTCTCGCTGATGTACAGGGTCCTGGCGATCTGGGCGTTGGAGAGGCCCTGGCCGAGCAGGCCGAGCACCTCACTCTCGCGCGGCGTCAGGCCCGGGCCGGCCGGGGCCTGGCTGCGCGGGCGCGGCAGCGGGCTGGCCGACGTCAACCCGGGCCGCGCGCGCCAGCTCGGCGATCCCGGCGAGCAGCGGGTCCGCTCCCAGCTCCCCGGCCATGGCCGCGGCGGCCCGCAGCGCATCGGCCGCGCGGCGGCGGCTGCCGCGGCCCGCGAGCAGCGCCGCGGCCTGCTGGTACCGGGCGGTCGCGACCAGCCCGGGGTCGGCCAGCGGGTGCAGCGCGACGGACTCCCACAAGTCCGGGTCGGGCGGCGGCGAGATGCGGGACAGGTGCGCCCGGGCGACCGATTCGAGCAGCGCGATGACGGGGGAGCGGCGGCCGCCGGCAGGGCAGCCGACATGATCATCTCGGCGGCGGCGCGCACGGCCGGCTGATCGGCGCGGCGGCCAGTGCGCAGCGCCTGGCTGAGCGCATGGGCCTCGACGCTGATCGCGCAGGCAGCGAGTTCCAGGTGCAGCGCCATGTCATCGCGTCCCGCGGCGCGGACCAGTTCCGCCCGCAGCACCGCGCGGGCCTCGGCATGCTGCCCCCGCGCCGCGGCCAGGCTGGCCCGCAGCGCGCTGGCCTGCGCGCCGTACTGCAGGTCATCGGTTCCGTCCAGGATTGCCCGCAGCGCGGCCACGTCGGCGGCGGCCGGGCCGAGGCGGCCGCGGGCCAGCCCGACCCGCGCGCGGGCCAGCCGCAGCGGCACGGCCGACATCCCCTCGGGCTCGGCGGCCAGCGCCTGGCTGGCCAGCTGGACCGCCTCCTCCCAGCGCCCGAGCAGGTACCAGGCCTGCAGCGCGCCGCCGAGGATCACCGGGACGTGTACCCGGGTCAGCCCGAGCCGGGCCGCCTCGGCCAGCCCGGCGTCGCCGGACCGCACCGCGTCCGCGCACCGGCGCGCGTTCACCAGGTGCTCGGTCAGGTTGATCAGGCAGCGGCCGGTCTCCGCCGCGTCGCCGGCCCGCCGCGCCATCGCCAGCGCGTCTTCGAGCAGCCCGATGCCCGCATCGTGATGGCCCAGCGCGGCCAGCGCGCAGCCCAGCGTGTTCCGCGGCGGCGCCTCCTCGGCGCT
Organism: uncultured Actinomycetes bacterium; assembly: GCA_963786975.1. Taxonomy (GTDB): domain Bacteria; phylum Actinomycetota; class Actinomycetes; order Streptosporangiales; family Streptosporangiaceae; genus Palsa-506. The sequence continues at coordinate 9,015 of CAWBBE010000008.1, forward strand.
GGCGCCGGCCTGCCGGGCCACCGCGATGGCCTGCTCGGCGTAATCCCGGGCAGGCAGGTGCAGGGACCGCAGCATCAGGCTCTGCGCGGTGGCCGCCAGCACCCGGGCGCGCGCTGCCGTCGGCTCCGGCGGCACGGTGCGCAGTGCCTGCTCGTAGGCGTGCCAGGAGGCGCACTGATCGCCGGTCAGCCAGTAGAACCGGCCGAGCCGTTCCCAGCGCAAGGCCGCCCGCACTGGCTCGGTGACCGGGTCGATCCGGGCCAGTATCTCCCGTGCCAGCGCCTGGGCCCGGGCATTGTGGCCGGCCACCGAGGCCGCCTCGGCGGCCAGCTCCATCAGCGTGACCTCGTCGATGCCGCCCAGCCCGGCCGCGTCGGGCACGGCCGGCCAGGCGCCGAGCGCGTGCTCGAACCAGGCCATCGCCTCGGCCGGCGCATGCGCCGCCGCGGCCAGCCGGCCGGCCCGCACGGCAGCCGTCAGCGCCTCGGCCGCCGCGCCGGCTGACCTCCAGTGGTACGCCGCCTGCGCGGCGTGCCCGGCCATCTCGGTGATCGTCGCGGCCGGGCCGGCCGCGTCCAGCCGTGCCGCCACCCGGGCGTGCAGCGCACGGCGGGCCGACGGCAGCGTGTCGGCGTACACGGTTTCCTGGATCAGCGGATGCCGGAACGCGTACCCGTCGCCGGACGGCTCCAGCATCCGGTGCGTCACCGCGGCCGGCAGGCCGGCCTCCAGGTCGGCCGGGCCGGCGACGGCGGCCAGCAGCTCGTGCGGCACGCTGCGGCCGACGATCGCGGCGGCCCGCAGGATCCGGCGGCCCGGCTCGGCCAGCCGCGCGACGCGGGCCAGCAGCACGTCGCGGACGGTCGCCGGCACGGCTTCCTGGCCGGTCCCGGCCGCGAGCAGTTCCTCGGTGAAAAACGGGTTGCCCGCGGCCCGTGCCACCATCCGGTCCACCATCCCGGGGGCAGCCGCCACGCCGGTGATCGCGCGCAGCTGGGCGGCGACCTGGTCCCGGCTGAGCGGTTCCAGTGCCAGCCGCTCGGCGTGCGGCAGCCGGGCCAGCTCACCGACCAGCCCGGCGACCGGCCGGGCCGGGTCCAGCTCCTCGGCGCGGACGGTGGCCAGCAGCAGTACCCGGTCCCGGCGCAGCACCCGTGCCAGGTAGGACACCAGAATCCAGGGTTGACGCATCCGCCCAGTGCAGGTCCTCCACCACCAGGATCACCGGGAGCCGCCCGGCGGCCGCCCGCAGCGCCTCCGCGGCCAGGCTCAGCAGCCGGGCCGGGCCGGCCTGGCCGGCGGCGCCGGGCAGCCCGGCGCCGCCGGCCGGGCCGCGTGGCAGCAGCTCGTCCGCAGCGGGCGGGTACAGCTCGGCCAGCACCCGGAACACCTCGATCATCGGCGCGTACGGCACGTCCGCCGCCAGCGGGATGCCGCTCCCGCCCAGTACCGTCACCCCGCCCGCCTGGCTGGTGAGGTGCTCGACCAGCCGGGTCTTGCCCAGGCCCGCGTCGCCCTCGATCAGCACCACCCGGCCCTGCCCGGCGCGCACCTCGTCCAGCGCCGCGCGCAGCGAGGACAGCTCCGCGGCCCGGCCGATCAGCTCGGGGCTGGAGATCCGCCTGCTCATCCCGCCAGTATCGCGGAGCCAGCCGCCAGGCTCCGGCCGGAGCCGCCAGCCGCCAGGCTCCGGCCGGAGTCCGCCAGCCGGCGGGCTCCGGCCGTGGCCGCCAGCCGCCGGGCGCCGGTCCGTCAGCCAGGCTTCCGGGCGATCACGTACCGGAACACGTTCTGCTGCCGGTACGAGCCGTCTGGCTGCCGGTACGGCGCGTGCGCCTGGTCGAACGCCGCGCGCGTCGCATCCGCCCCGGCTACCTGGATGACCCGCTGCACCGGGCCGGCCGCAGCCTGCCCCCGCCAGCCGGTATCAAGCTCCGGGTAGCTGAACGGGCAGTCGGCCTCGCCTGCCGCGCACGGCTCCAGGCCGGCCGCGGCCAGCAGGTCCTCGACGACTCCCGGCGCGGAGACGGCCAGCGGGGCGGCCGCGCCGGGCGGCGGCGGGGCCAGCTGCCTGAGCCGGGCGAACAGGACCTCGGTCTGGCAGCGCTCCGGCTCGCCCCAGGTTCCGATGCCGACCCGGCCGCCCGCCCTGGTCACCCGGGCGAGCTCGGCGACGGCGGTCTTCGCATCGGCGGCGTACTGGATCGAGTTGAACGCGGTCACGACATCGAAGCTCGCGTCGTCGTACGGCAGCTCCCCGATGTCACCAGTCCGGAGGTCGGCCTCCGGCAGGTGGCCGCGCGCCACGTCGAGCAGCGCGGCTGACGCGTCGAGGCCGCTGACCCGGGCGCCGTGCCCGGCGACCAGCCGCAGCATCCCGCCGCTGCCGCAGCCCGCGTCCAGCACGCTCAGGCCGGACAGCGGGCTGAGCGCCTGCACCGCCGCCAGGTGCAGCGGGTACATCAGCGGCTCCATGATGTCGGCCCAGTCCTGCGGCGCCGTGCCCCAGAGCTGACCCTGAACAGCTGCAGATCCCATTACAGCCTCCTCACCGTCGGTTTACCTGGGCCCAGCGTCCGTGACCGGCCCGGCCGCGCACATCGGGCGAACCCTTAGATCGCCGTCCCGGGGACCTTATTTCCGCTCGGCCGGGGGCTTCCCGGCGGAACTGGTCGGTCGCAGGAAAGCGCCGATAATGTGCATTATGTAAAGTTAAGCGGAGTGCCGGATGGGCTGCGGGCGCGCCGCATAGGCTGCCGGGCTACTTCCGGCCACGCCGGATGGACTGCCGGCCGCGCCGAGTGGGCTGCGGGCGGGCCGGATGGGCTACCGGGCTGCTGCCGGACGGGTGTCGACGCCGCAGGCCGCCGGCCATACGCTCGTGATCATGCCTGTTGCGCTGAATGCAGCCGTGATCGACATCCTGGACCGCCCGAACCCTGCCGTGCTCGGCACGATCAACCCGGACGGCAGCCCGCAGACCTCCGTCGTCTGGGTCGGCCGGGACGGCGCCGACCTGCTGATCTCCACCGCGGACGGCCGGCGCAAGGTGCGGAATGTCAGCCGCGATCCCAGGGTCAGTTTGTGCGTATATGACCAGGCCGACCCCGAGCAGTACGTCGAGGTGCGCGGCCTGGCCGCGGTTACCGAGGACGCCGGCCGGCAGCTGGCCGTCGCGCTCGCCGAGCAGTACGAGGGGCCGGGCGCGGGCCAGGCATTCCTGCAGCTGCCGCGGGAGGTGGTCCGCGTGGTGATTCGTATCACGCCGGTCCGGCTGGCCGGATCGGCGGCCGGCTGATGCGCGGGCTCCTAAACTAGACTCATGAGTGACACCTGGGACGACTCAGCGCAGGTTCTGGACGAGCGGCTGCGCCTCGGCGCGGGCTTCGGCGCCGCGGACCGTCGTCACGTGCTGGAACTTCTGTCCAGCCTCACCCGGCACCTGTCCCGGTGGAAGCCCGAGAAGGTGGATCTCGAGATCTCGGTCAAGGACCGCGGCGGCCTCGAGCAGAAGGTGACGCTCGAGGCGCTGTTGCCGGCCCTCGGCGTAATCGTGGCCACAGCGGCCGACCGCGACCTCGATCACGCCGTGGTGGCGGCCCGCAAGGAGCTGATCCGCCAGATCGATGACGAGAAGGCCAAACTCACCGGGTACAAGAGTCACACGCAGCGCACTGACTCAGCCTGACCGCAGCCAGCGGCCCCCGGCCGGGCCAGCCCGGGCGCTCCGGATGACCCCGGGGCGCTGCGGATGAGCCCGGGCGCTGCGGATGACATCAATGTGATTCGACGTGATCCGGCGTTTCCGCGGAAACGCGCCAGGGCCAGCATTGCGGCCGGCTACTGCAATGCGGGCGGCCTCAGCCGATCGACCGGCTGCGGCCGCGGAACTCGGCGACTATCTCGTCGCCGCGCCGCACGGTGACGTCGTAGATGCCGCTGCGGCCGTAGCGGATCCGCTCCGCGGCGGCCGCGGTCAGGACGTCGCCTTCGCGTACCGCCACCACGAAGGAGATGTCGGCCCCGGCCGCGACGGTCACCGGCCCGTGACTGTTACAGGCGCAGGCGAACGCGGTATCCGCGAGCATGAACACGTACCCGCCGTGCGCGATCCCGTGCCCGTTGACCATGGCGGGGCCAACCGGCATCCGCACCACCGCGGTGCCGTCGCCGACCTCAAGCAACTCCATGCCGAGGCTTCTCGATGCCCGGTCCGCGGCGAACATCGCCTCGGCGGGCCCATCGGGCGCAGCCGGGCCGGAGGCGCCCGCCGGGCCGGAGGCGCGCCCATGGCCGTCTGGCCGCGATGGAGCCGGCATCGGATCATCCTCTCCGACCGGGTCTACTCCCCCGCGACGATACGGTCCCCGCGACGATACGGTCCCCGCGACGATACGGTCCCCGCGACGATACGGCCAGTCCGTGCGTGCTGCCGCACCCCCGCCGGCGTTTCCGCGGAAACGCCGGCGTGACATCAGGGCCGCCGGGAGATGGTACCCGCTGCTGCCGTTTCAGATTCAAATGACATGGCCCCTGCCCGGCTGCGCGCGTTGCGGCAGGCGGGCCCGCCGGGCTGCGGCAGCGGCCGCCGGCCGGGGCGCGGCATGACGGACCTGTACCCGCCGGGCTGATCCGGGTGACTACGGTGGGTTCATGCTCTCTTACCGGCAGCCGGGCCTCATCCTGACCGATCTGGAGTTCACCGTCCCGCTCGATCACGCCAGCCCGGGCGGCGAGCAGATCGGGTTGTTCGCGCGCGAGGTCGTGGCCGCCGACGAGCGGTCCGCGGACCTGCCGTGGCTGCTTTTCCTGCAGGGCGGCCCCGGGTTCGGCGCGATCCGGCCGCCGGCCGGGAGGGGTGGCTGGAACGGGCGCTGAAGGACTACCGGGTGCTGCTGCTCGACCAGCGCGGCACGGGCAGGTCCTCGCCGGTCAACCGGCGGACGCTGGCGGCGTATGCCACCGCCCGTGACCAGGCCGCCTACCTGGCGCATTTCCGGGCCGACTCGATCGTCAGGGACGCCGAGCTGGTCAGGCAGCAGGTGACTGGCGGCAGGCCGTGGAGCGTGCTCGGCCAGAGCTTCGGCGGATTCTGCACCGTGACGTACCTGTCGTTCGCGCCGGAGGGCGTCCGTGAGGCATTCCTGACCGGCGGGCTGCCCGGCCTGGATACGCCGGCCGACGACCTGTACCGGGCGACGTACCCGATCGTGGCGGCCAAGAACCGCGCGCACTACCAGCGGTACCCCGGTGACGTCGAGCGGGCCCGGCGGATCGCCGGGCACCTGGCCGGCCGCGAGACGCTGCTGCCCAGCGGCGCCCGGCTGACCGTCGAGGCGTTCCAGTCGCTCGGCCAGCTGCTCGGCTCCAGCACCGGCAGCCACACGCTGCATTACCTGCTGGAGGACCCGTTCGCCGGGGACGAGCTGTCGGACGACTTCCTGTACCAGGCGCAGGCGCTGCTCAGCTTCGCCGGCGCGCCGCTCTACGCGCTGCTGCACGAGGCCTGCTACGGGCAGGGCGCCGCGACGAACTGGGCCGCGCAGCGGGTCCGGGCCGAGTTCCCTGACTTCAGCGCCGAGGCGGCGGTGCAGGGCGGCGATCCGCTGCTGTTCACCGGCGAGATGATCTACCCGTGGATGCTGGAGAACGACCCGGTGCTCCGGCCGCTGCGCCAGGCGGCGGAATCTGCTCGCGCGGCATGAGCCCTGGCCGCCGCTGTACGACGCGGCCCGGCTGCGGGCTAATGACGTCCCGGCCGCGGCCGCCGTCTACTACGACGACATGTACGTGCCCCGGGAGTACTCGGTGCAGACGGCCGCCGCGATCAAGGGCCTGCGGGCCTGGGTGACGAACGAGCACGAGCACGACGGGCTGCGGGTCAGCGACGGCCAGGTGCTCGACCGGCTGTTCGCGCTGGCGCGCGGCAACGCATGATGCCCGAGCCGGCCGCCGCCGCTTACCTGGCCGCCTACGACAAGCAGATCAGGGCAAGGATCACCGCCGCGGAGACCGCCGCCGGGAGGGCAGACCGCAGCGGCCCGGTGATCAGGAAGATCTTTCCTTTGGAACGGGGCCTGATCACGTACTGTGACCTGGCTGGCATGACCGGCCGGGCGCTGGACGACTTCATCGCCGCGCAGCGTGATCACTTCACCCGGCTCGGGCTGCCTGCTGAGTGGAAATACCACAGCCACGACCAGCCGGCCGACCTGCCGGACCGGCTGGCCGCCGCCGGGTTCGTGCCGGAGGAAGCCGAGACGCTGCTGATCGGCGAGAGCGCGCGGCTGGCCCAGAACGCGGCCCCGGCCGGGGTGACCCTGCGCGAGGTGACGGAGCAGCCGGACCTGGACCGGATCCGGGAGCTGGAGGAGGCCGTCTGGGGCGACGATCACGGCTGGCTGCCCGGGGTGCTCGGGCGGGATCTGGCCGACCCGGACGACCCGTGCGTGGTGGTCGTCGCCGAGGCCGGGCCGGACGTGGTCTGCGCGGGCTGGATCCGGCTGCACCGGGGGACGGATTTCGCGTCGCTGTGGGGTGGCTCTACGCTCCCCCGGTGGCGCCGCCGCGGCATCTACCGGGCCACCGTCGGCTACCGGGCCCGGCTGGCGGCGGACCGCGGTTTCCGGTACATCCAGGTGGACGCGTCCGATGACAGCGCGCCGGTGCTCACGCGGCTCGGGCTGGTGCCGGTGGCCACCACGATTCCGTACCTCTGGACCCCGCCGCCCGGTCCGCCCGGGGCGCCGCCGCAGTAGGTAGTTGCCATCAAGCAACTGATTGGGCGTAGGCTCGTCAGGCGTGCGGCAAAATTCCGGGCCGGGCGCGGACCGCTACAAGTGGATCGCGCTGTCGAACACCACGCTGGGCATCACGATGGCGACGATCGACGCGTCGATCGTGATCATCTCGATGCCCGCCATCTTCCGCGGCATCCACCTGGACCCGCTCGCCCCCGGCAACGTCAGCTACCTGCTCTGGATGATCATCGGGTACCTGCTGGTCACCGCGGTGCTGGTGGTCACGCTCGGCCGCCTCGGCGACATCTACGGCCGGGTGCGGATCTACAACCTCGGCTTCGTGGTCTTCACCGCCGCCTCGATCGCGCTCTCGCTCGACCCGCTGACCGGCAGCGACGGCGCGCTCTGGCTGATCGGCTGGCGGATCGTGCAGGCGTTCGGCGGCGCGATGCTGATGGCGAACGCCGCCGCGATCCTCACCGACGCGTTCCCGGCCCGGCAGCGCGGCATGGCGCTCGGCATCAACCAGATCTCGGCGATCTCCGGCCAGCTGATCGGGCTGCTGCTGGGTGGCCTGCTGGCCGCATGGGACTGGCGCGCGGTGTTCTGGGTGAACGTGCCGATCGGCGTGTTCGGCACGGTCTGGGCCTACCTCAGCCTGCATGAGATCGCCACTACCAGGCGGGCCAGGATCGACTGGGCCGGCAACCTCACGTTCGCGGCCGGCGCCGGGCTGCTGCTGGTCGCGATCACCTACGGGATCCAGCCGTACGGCGGGCACCCGACCGGCTGGGCCAGCCCGTTCGTGCTCGGCGGCCTGGCGGCCGGCGTTGTGCTGCTGGCCGCGTTCTGCGTGCTGGAGACGAAGATCGCCGAGCCGATGTTCCGGATGGGCCTGTTCCGGATCCGGGCCTTCGCGGCCGGCAACATCGCCAGCCTGCTCAGCGCGATCGCCCGCGGCGGCCTGCAGTTCATGCTGATCATCTGGCTGCAGGGCATCTGGCTGCCGCTGCATGGCTACGACTTCGCGGACACCCCGCTGTGGGCGGGCATCTACCTGGTGCCGCTGGCTACCGGGTTCATGCTGGCCGGCCCGGTGTCCGGCTACCTGTCGGACCGGTTCGGCCAGCGGCTGTTCGCCACCGCCGGGCTACTGATCACCGCCGCGGGCTTCACCGGGCTGCTGCTGCTCCCGGTTGACTTCCCGTACTGGGCGTTCGCCCTGCTGATCTTCTGCAACGGCATCGGGTCCGGCCTGTTCGCCTCGCCGAACACGTCGGCCATCATGAGCAGCGTGCCGGCCAGCCACCGCGGCGCCGCGTCCGGCATGCGGGCCACGTTCCAGAACTCCGGCATGTCGCTGTCGATCGGGATCTTCTTCTCGCTCATGATCGCCGGGCTGGCATCGACGCTGCCCCGGACGCTGGCCGGCGGGCTGCGCGCGCAGGGCGTGCCGGCGTCGCTGGCCGCGCATGTGGCCAGCCTGCCGCCGGTGAGCACGCTGTTCGCGTCGTTCCTCGGCTATAACCCGATCCGCAACCTGCTCCGGCCGTCCGGCGAACTGGCCCGGCTGCCGCACCGCAGCGCCGCCCGGCTGACCGGCAAGCAGTTCTTCCCGCACCTGATCTCCGGCCCGTTCCACCACGGCCTGGTGACCGTCTTCACCGCCGCGATCGCCATGTCAGTGCTCGGCGCGCTGGTCTCGCTGACTCGCGGCAGGCAGTTCTACTACGACATGCCGGGCCCGGATTCGCGGCCGGCCCGGCGGCCGCTGCCCCGGCGGCCGCTGCCCCGGCGGGCAACGGCGGCCGGGCGGCCCGCCCGGCGACGGCTGCCGCCACCCCGGCGCGGCCGGAGGGCGAGCGGGGCCCGCCCGGCCCGCGGCCCTGACCGGCGGCTGGCCGCCGTGCCCGCCAGCGCGGGCGCACGACGGCATCGCTGGCGTACGCTGTCACCGTGCCGCGATACGAGTACCGCTGCCGCGCCTGCGGAGCAACGTTCGAGCAGACCAGGCCGATGAGCCAATCCGCCGATCCGTGCCGCTGCCCGGCCGGGCACGATGACACCGTGAAGCTGCTGTCCACGGTCGCGGTCGGCGGCCGGGCCAGCGCCGGCCCGGCCAGCCGGGGTGGCGGCGGTGGCGGTGGCTGCTGTGGCGGCGGCTGCGGCTGCGGCTGACCGACGCCGGGATAGCCACCGGGCGGTTCTGCGCCGGGATCGACGCGAGCACGGAGACGATCGCCGGCTGGCAGAGTGCGGGCGCTGGCTGCGGGCCGGCGCTGGCCTGTGACAGCCAGCCGATCCGGGCGCTGATCAGCGGCTTGCCGCCGGGACCGTCCTGCGGACCGGTGCCGAGCTCGCCCGCCGCGATCTTGCCGAGCAGCCGGTCCACGGCCGCCATGATCTCCGGCACGCAGCCTCGCAGGCTCTCCGCGTCGGCGGCCAGTGAGTCGTCGGGCTCGATCCCGGCCCGCTTGAGCAGCGCGGCCAGGTCGGCCAGCTGCTCCCCCACCCACGCGGCCGGGCGGGCCGACAGCTCGTCGTCGAATACCCGGTGGCCGGGCTCCCAGCCGGTGAACGCCGGGTGATGATGGGCCCGGTCCAGGCTGCCCGGCGGGCCGTCGACCGATTCCAGCAGGTCGGCCCGCCAGACCGGGCGGCCGATCCCGATCGGCTGAGCCGAGTAGATGGAGCCCCGGAGCTCGCCCCGGTCCAGCATCCTGACCTCGAGGCGAACGCCGTGCTCGGCGCTTTCCTGGCCTTCCAGCGGCCTCGGGTCGATGAAGTACAGGTCGCTGACCAGCACGCCAACCCGGTCGAAGCCGAATGCGTAGAGCATGAAAGCGCCTCTCTGGCTACCCGGCGAACCGCTCGACCTGCCGGATCTTGTTGGTTGCGTCCAGCGCCGCGACCTTGTACGACTCGGCCAGCGTCGGGTAGTTGAACACCGCGTCCACCAGGTAGTCGATGGTGCCGCCGCAGCCCATCACCGCCTGGCCGATATGCACAAGCTCGGTGGCGCCGGTGCCGAACACGTGCACGCCGAGCAGCGTCCGGTCATCCGGCGACACGAGCAGCTTGAGCACGCCGTACGAATCGCCGATGATCTGTCCGCGGGCCAGCTCCCGGTACCGGGAGACGCCTACCTCGAACGGCACGCATTCCTCGGTGAGCTGGTCCTCGGTCTTCCCGATGAAGCTGATCTCGGGGAGGCTGTAGATTCCGATCGGCTGCAGCATGCTGGCCGCGTGCACCGGCTCGCCGCAGGCGTGGTGGGCCGCCAGCCTGCCCTGCTCCATCGACGTCGCCGCGAGCGCGGGGAAGCCGATCACGTCGCCGACCGCGTAGATGTTCGGCACCGCGGTGCGGAAGAACTCGTCCACCGCGATCCGGCCGCGGTTGTCGGCGGACAGGCCGGCCGCCGGCAGCCGCAGGTCATCGGTCATGCCCTGCCGGCCGGCCGAGTACATGACGGTCTCGGCCGGGATCTTCTTCCCGCTCCGCAGCAGCGCGATCGCGCCGCCCGGCCTGGCCTCGACCGACGAGACCGTCTCGCCGAACCGGAACGTGACCCCGAGGTCACGCAGGTGATACTTGAGCGCCTCGACGACCTCCAGGTCACAGAACTCCAGCATCCGCTCGCGCTGCTCGACCACGGTCACCTTGGTGCCGAGCGCGGCGAACATCGAGGCGTACTCGATCCCGATCACGCCGGCCCCGGCTATCACCATCGAGCGCGGTACCCGCTGCAGGTGAATGATCCCGTCCGAGTCGATCACGGTGCGCTCGTCGAAGGCGACGCTGGCCGGCCGGGCCGGCGTGGTGCCGGTGGCGATCACGATCTTGTCCGCGGTGATGCTGCGCAGCCTGCCCTCGCCGTCCTCGACCTCGACGGCGTTCGGCCCGGCGAACCGCGCCGTGCCGGTGACGATGCTGACCCGGTTGCGCATCAGCTGGCTGCGGACCACGTCGTTTTCCCGGCTGACCACGTGCTGGGTGCGGGCCGACAGGTCGGCGATGGTGATCTCGTCCTTCATCCGGTAGCTCTGCCCGTACATCTCCCGCTGGTCGAGCCCGGTCAGGTAGAGCACCGCCTCGCGCAGGGTCTTGGACGGGATCGTCCCGGTATTCAGGCATACGCCGCCGATCATGTTCGGGCGTTCCACGATGCCGACGCGGCGATCCAGCTTGGCCGCCGCGATGGCCGCCTTCTGCCCGCCCGGGCCGGAACCGATGACCAGCAATTCGAAGTCATGCACGATCACCAGTGTGACTGGGCCGGGCGGGACTATCCAGGCCTGGCCGGCCGGGACTATCCGGGGTGCGGCCGGCCGGCGCCGTGGTGCCGCGATGCGATGCGATCCGGCCATCCTGGCCGGGCGGCAGCCGGGTGAACCGGGGCTGCGTCGGGATTCGGGCGTTCATTGACGTGGCTGGCCGGCGTGCGGGCCGCACTGCTAGACTAGTTATTACCTAAATAGTGCTTAATGCCCTTTTTGTACTTTACCTGCCTGTCAGTTTAAAGTTACTTTCCCGTGAGGCCACACTTGCCCAATGCGCGCCGGGAGTTCGTGCTCGACGAAAGCGGCCTGCCGGAATCCGACGATGACCTGATTGCGCTCGGGGCGCGGCTGCGCTGGCGCAGCAACGGCCGGGCCGTCGCCGTCCGGCGGGCCTGGCTGGACACCTTCGACTGGCGGCTGTACCGGGCCGGGCTGACGCTCGAGCTCGCCGCCGGGCGCGGCACCGCGCAGCTGACCCTGACTGGCCGGGACGGCGCGGTGGTAGCTGCCCAGCAGGCCGGCACCGGGGGCGCCCGGCCGAAGTGGCCGGCCCTGCTCGGCGCGCTGCCGGTGGGCCCGCTGCGGGAGCGGCTGCGCCCGGTGGCCGGGGTCCGGGCGCTGCTGCCGGTGGCCAGGGCCGCGAGCGACGTGCGCGAGCTGCGGGTGCTGAACTCCGACGACAAGACCGTCGCCCTGGTGACGGTGGACCGGATGTCGGTCAGCCACCCGGCGCGGGCGGCGCTGCCGCCCCGGCTCACGGTCCGCGCGCTGCGCGGTTACCAGGCCCAGGCGGACAAGCTGGCCGGCCTGCTGGCCGTGGCGCACGGGGCCAGTGACGGCAGCGCCGGCGCGCTGGAGGCGGTGCTCGCGGCCGCCGGCCGCCAGCCCGCCGACTACTCCGGCAAGATCAGCGTCCGGCTGTCCCCGCAGGCGCCGGGCGGCCAGGCCGTCGCCGCCGTCCTGCAGCAGCTGCTTGGCACCCTGCAGGCCAACGTGACCGGCGTGGTGCGCGACATCGATACGGAGTTCCTGCATGACCTGCGCATCGCCGTCCGGCGGACCAGGTCGGCGCTCAAGCTGGCCGGTGACGTGCTGCCGTCCGGCCTGGCCGGCCGGTTCCGGCCGGAGTTCAAGTGGCTCGGCGACCTGACCACGCCGACCAGGGACTTCGACGTGTACCTGATGGGCCTCGACGCCATGGCCACCAGGCTGGTCGGGGCCTCCCCCGCCGAGCTGCGGCCATTCGGCGAGCACCTGGCCCGGCGGCGGGCGGCCGAGCAGCGGCAGCTCGCCCGGGGGCTCCGCAGCTCCAGGTTTTCCCGGCTGACCAGCGAATGGCGGGACGCGCTCGCCAGCGCGGCCGCCGCCCGCAAGGCGAAGCCCGCCGTCGCGCAGGTCGCCTCCGGCCGGATCCGCGCGGCGCTCCGGCGGGTGCTCGCCGACGGCGGCGCCATCACCTCGGCGTCCGCCCCGGAGGACATGCACGAGCTGCGCAAGCGCTGCAAGGAGCTGCGCTACCTGCTGGAGATCTTCGGCTCGCTCTACGACCCCGGCGAGCACTGGCAGGCGGTCAGGGAACTCAAGGCGCTGCAGGACTGCCTGGGCGAGTTCCAGGACAACGAGGTGCAGCGCGGCGAGATCCGGGCGTTCGCCGCCCAGATGATGGACGAGCGGACCGCGCCGGCCGCCACGCTGCTGGCCATGGGCGAGATCGCGGCCGGGCTCGCCGCCCGCCAGCGGCAGGCACGCAGCGAGTTCGCCGGCCGGTTCCGTGACTTCGCCAGCCCGGCCAGCCAGCACCGGATCACGGCCATGACCGAGGTTGCCGCGCTATGAGAATCTTCGCTACCTACAACATCAAGGGCGGGGTGGGGAAAACCTCCACCGCCGTCAACCTCGCCTACCTGGCGGCCAAGGACGGCTACCGGGTACTGCTCTGGGACCTCGACCCGCAGGCGGCAGCCACGTTCCTGTTCCGCGTCCGGCCCCGGGTCAAGGGCGGCGGGAAGGCACTGATCGAGGGCACCCGCAGCCTGGACGGGGCGATCAAGGGCACCGACTTCGAGAACCTGGACCTGCTGCCCGCCGACTTCACCTACCGGAACCTGGATCTGCTGCTTGACGCGGCCAAGAAGCCCGCCCGCAAGCTCGGCCGGCTGCTCGCGCCGCTGCGGGCCGAGTACGACGTGGTCTTCCTGGACTGCCCGCCGAGCATCTCGCTGCTCTCCGAGAGCGTGCTGCACGCCGCCGACATCCTGCTCGTGCCGCTGATCCCTACCACGCTGTCGGTCCGGACGCTGGACCAGCTAACCGATTTCGTGGCCGGCTTCGACGGCCAGCGGCCGGATATCCTCGCGTTCTTCTCCATGATCGACCGGCGGAAGACCCTGCATAAGGAGATCGCCGCAGCGCTCCCGGCGCAGCGGCCGGACGTGGCGGCGACCGCCATCCCGGCCCTGTCCGTGATCGAGCAGATGTCGGTGCAGCGGGCCCCGGTGACCGTCTTCGCGCCGCGCAGCAGCGCGTCCCGCAGCTACGCGCAGCTGTGGGCGGAAGCACGGGCCAGGGGCGGGCTGCGGCCGTGCCCGGGCCGCTAGAGCCCGCGCAAGCCGCTAGAGCCCGCGCAAGAAGCTGATCATGGCCTCGCTGACCTCGGCGGGGCGTTCCTGCTGGGTCCAGTGACCGCAGCCGGGCAGTAGCGCCGCGTGGCGAAGCTGCGGGATGTACTCGCGCATCCGCGGCAGCAGCTCACGGGTTCCCGGCATGTTCACCACCAGGTCACGCTCGCCCGCCAGGTACAGCGCGGGCACCGTGACCGGGGCGCCGTGCCAGGCGGCGGTCAGCTCCCAGTTCCGGTCCAGGTTCCGGTACCAGTTCAGCGGGCCGGTGAAGCCGGCGGCCGCGTAGCCGGCCGCGAAGACGGAGATGTCGTGGCCGGTCAGCCAGCCGGGCAGCGCGGGCGGCTCCGGGCAGATGTCCAGCAAGCCGCCGCCAGGCGGGACGACCGGCAGGTCCAGCGGCCCGTCGCCGGACGCGGCGTACAGCAGCCTGCGGAAGGTGCCCGGGACATCCCGGGCCAGCTCGGCGTCGGCGACGCCGGGCTGCTGGAAGTAGACCATGTAGAACCCGTCGCCGATGCGGTCCCGCATGACCGCGACCGGCGCGGCCGAGCCGCGCGGCCGGTGCGGGACGCTGAGCCCGATCACGCCGCGCACCCGGTCCGGGCGCAGCAGCGCGGCATGCCAGGCCACCGGGGCGCCCCAGTCGTGCCCGGCTACCACCGCCTGCCGCTCGCCGAGCGCGTCCATCAGCCCGATGACGTCGCCGGCCAGGTGCAGGATCGTGTAGGCGTGCACGCTGGCCGGCTGGTCGGTGCCGCAGTAGCCGCGCTGATCCGGCGCGACCGCGCGGAAGCCGGCCGCGGCCAGCGCGGCCAGCTGATGGCGCCAGGAGTACCAGGATTCGGGAAACCCGTGCAGCAGCAGCACCAGCGGCCCGCTGCCCGCCTCGGCGACGTGCATCCGCAGCCCGCGGACGTCCACATCGCGATGCGTGATCCCGGTCAGGCCCGCGGCGGACTCGGTCATGACCGGAGGATAGCCGCCCTGGCCGGGCCGGCACCGGGCCGGCCGAGGCAGCTGGCCCGGTGCCAGCCGGCGGTGCCCGCGCGCTAGCCGGACGGTGCCCGCGCGCTGGCCGGCGGACGGCTGAGGCTGGCCCGCGCGGCGCCGCCGCCGCGATGCACGAGCAGCACGGCGTAACCACGCTCAGTCACATCTACGCCTTTGTGGCTCAATGCCCGCCTCCGGCGCAGCTATTCGGGGCATGCTATGTAGTGCGATGTTGCGCCTGAATGAGAGGGGCCCGGTGAGTCGCAGGCTGCTCCGGCTTGAGATACCGGTCTTCCCGGACCGGCGGATGTTCCGGATCCACGACTCGGCCGCCGACGCGGACGCGCCGGGCGGTCCAGCGCTGCCCAGCGACGGCCTGGTCAGCTCCAACCGTGACCAGATGCTGGTCATGAGCCTGCAGGAGAACGTCGGAGTGCGGGTCACCATCGAGGAATGGGACAGCGCGCCGCCGGCCTTCAGCGAAGGCTACGAGGACGAGGCAAAGTGCGTCCTGTACCTGCGCGGCCAGCTCAGCGTGGACATGGGCACGGCCGGGCAGGCTATCTCCGGCCTGCGCCTGGCCGGCGGCGTGGGCGACTACGGCGTCCGGGTCTACGCGCGCAACCGGGCCGAGGTGGTCCGCCTGTACGAGGAGCTGTTCGAGCGGGACTTCGACCCGCTGGGCGATGACTTCCAGCGCGCCCGCAAGCAGCTAGACGGCCTGGAGCAGTACCTGCTGCAGCTCTGGCGCGAGGCCTGACGCAGCCGCCGTCCCGGACGGCCCGGCGGCCGGCCGCGCTGCTGGTGCCAGGTCAGCCCGCTAATGGCCGGCCGGGCTCAGCCCGAGCGGGCTTGCTGCGGGCTCGCGGCCTGACTGGCCGGCGTCCTCGCCTTCCCGCTGCCCTGGGCGCTGCCGTACCCGGTCGGCACGACCTGCTCGGCCGCCGATGCCTGCCCGGCTGCGGGCAGGCCGGCCGCGGCACCGCCGGCCGCGCCGGCCGGGCTGGCCACCGGCGGCGGGCTGGTCCGCGTGACCTGCTCGGACCGGCTCGGCGCCGCGGTCGACCGGGCGTGCGTGCCGCGGGCCGGCAGCACGCGGAACGGCACCAGCGAGTACACCATCAGGGACAGCAGGGCGACGACGGCGACGGTCAGGAACGAAATCAGCACCCGGCCGCGCGGCGTACGCAGACTCGCCGCGAGACCAGGGCGCCCGAACGTCGTCAGGCGCGCGGCGAGCGACGGGTCGTCGCCAGCGAGCTGGCGCTCTATCTCAGCGAGAATGCGCTGCTCATCCATGGAAAGCGCCATGGCGCCACCTCCGCCCAGCGCATCGGTGGGAACTGCCTTCTACTATCCCCCACGGAGGCGATTTTATCCGCTCTTTGCCTGGCCGCGGCGGCGAAATGGCCGTCGGCCCGCTGGCCCGCTCCCCCGGCCCGGCCGCGGGGCAGCGGGCCTCGAATACATGTTTGCCCTGATCGAACTGTTGTTCTAGGGTAGTTACCGTGCGCTGGGACAACCTGAGCGACCAGGCCGCCGCGACCGGCCGCGGCCCGGCTGCGGCGGCGCAGCCGCTCTTCGAGGCCGGCGCCGTGGCCAGGACCTTCGACACCCCGGCCTTTCGCGGCATGACCTTTCACGAGGTGCGCGCCCGCACGATCATCAACCGGGTGCCGCCCGCCTCGCGGATGTCCTTCCGCTGGACCATCAACCCGTATCGCGGCTGCTCGCATGCGTGCACTTACTGCTTCGCCAGGAACACGCACACCTATCTCGACTTCGATGCCGGGCACGACTTCGACTCGCAGATCGTGGTCAAGGTGAACGCGGCCGAGCTGGCCCGCCGTGAGCTGGCCGCGCCGCGGTGGCCGGGCGAGCATGTCGCGATGGGCACCAACGTGGACTGCTACCAGCGGGCCGAGGGCCGCTACCAGCTGATGCCGGGCATCATCACCGCGCTGCGGGACGCGGCCAATCCGTTCTCAATCCTCACCAAGGGCACCCTGATCCTGCGCGACCTGGAGCTGATCGCCGCCGCGGCGGAGGTCACCGACGTCGGCCTGAACGTGTCCGTGGGGTGCACCGATCCCGATCTCTGGCGTTCGGTCGAGCCAGGCACGCCGAGCCCGGAGCGGCGGCTCGCGGCGTGCGCCGCGATCACCGGGCGCGGCCTGTCCTGCGGCGTGCTGATGGGCCCGGTGCTGCCGTTCCTCTCCGACTCTCCCGGTCAGCTGGCGGCGACCGTCCGGCGGATCGCCGAGGCCGGCCCGGCGCACGTGACCCCGATCGTGCTGCACCTGCGGCCCGGCGCGCGCGAGTGGTACCTGCGCTGGCTCGGCGCGCAGCACCCCGCCCTGGTGCCCCGTTACCGGGAGCTCTACCGCGGCGGTGCCTACGCCCCGCGGTCCTACCAGCGGCACATCGCCGCGCAGGTGCGCGAGCTGGCCGGCCGGCATGGCGTCGGCCGGGCCAGCCCGGCGCAGGCCCGGCGGCTGCCGCGGCCCGGCCGGGCCGCGGGCCGGCCCCCGGGGACCGGCCAGGACGTCCAGCTGTCCCTGCTCTAGCCCGGCCGCCCGCCGGTGATGATTACGAAGATCAAGATCAGCAGCCGGAACGGATGGCCCGGCCGGCTGCCCGGGGCAGGCCGGCGGAGGCTCCGGCGAAAGGTCAGCAGTCGCCGGCCCGGCGGGCCGGCCGCACCGGCAGGCCCGCCGCCGCCCAGGCCCGGAAGCCGCCGTCCAGATCCGTCGCGCCCCGGATACCGAGATCCTGCAGGGCGGCAGCCGCCAGGCTGGAGGTGTAGCCCTCCGAGCACATGATGATGACGCGGAGGCCGTAGCCTGCCTGCGGCAGCCGGGCCGCCGAGGCGGGGTCGAGCCGCCACTCGAGCACGTTGCGCTCGATCACCAGGGTGCCGGGCACCTCGCCCTCGGCCGCGCGCTGGGCGGCCGGCCGGATGTCGACCATGAGCGCGCCGTCCCGCCGGGCCGCCATCGCCTGCTGCGGGCTGACCCGGTCGAGCCGGCCCCTGGCCTCGGCCAGAATCTCGTCGATCGTCCGCGCTCCGGGTGGCGGGGCCGCGGTCACCGGCTCGGCAGTCACCAGCTCAGCTCCGAATGCTCGGTGCCGGTGTGGACCAGGCCGCGGCCGGTGAGCTCGTACCGGCGCATCGCGGTCAGCGGCGGGGAGTACGCGTGCACGCTCACGGCCGCCTCGGTCCAGACATTGACCACGTCGTGCACGTGCCCGGGGCCAAATGGCCGGACCTGGCCGGCCGCCAGGGTGCGGCTGATGGCCTGCGCGCGGCCGGCCAGGACGGTGCGCTCGCGCAGCTCGCCGATGGCCACCGCGAACGCGCCTGCGGCGTCGCCGTGATCATGGAATCCGGTGCTCTGCCCGGGCAGCCAGCTCAATACCCATACCTCATGATCGTCGGTCAGCTCAAGCCGGCGGTACCAGCGCCGGCTGGCATCGAACCGAACGATATCGCGCCAGCCGGCCGGCCGCGCGGCGATGGTGGCCGCCAGCTGGGCCAGCTGCCCGGCCGGGACTCCCCGGCGAGCGCCTCTTCGCGTGCCCGCGCCGGTCGCTGTGCCCGTGCCCGTGCTCGTGCTCGTGCCGGTCGCCATGCTCATGTCCTCGGGATTTATCCTATAAATCCGATCGTATTCATGGGAAAATGTGGCTCGATGCTAGCACGCGGCTCAGCCCACCGGAGTGAGGTTGGCCACAGCAAGCCGGCGTGTCACGGGCAGCTGGCCGGGCGGGTCCGCCCGCCCCGCCCGGAGGTCCCGCTCCCGGCGGCCCGGAACGCCCGGACTGCCACGTACAGTTGGCTGCCGTGAGATCGGACCGCGCGGGGCCGGCCAGCGGACACCGGACCGGTTGGTCGTCCGCACCGTCCCGGTGGCCGCCGCCGGCGATCTGCTCGGGCTGCTCCCCCGTACCGACGCCGTCGCCTGGGTCCGCCGTGGCGCCGGGCTGGCCGGCTGGGGCGAGGCGGCGAGGATCACGTTGCCGGCCGGCGAGGACCGCTTTACCGCCGGGGAGAAATGGCTGCGGGCGCTGTTCGAGACGGCCGAGGTCGATGACCAGGTCGGCCTGGCCGGCTGCGGGCCGGTCGCGTTTGGCAGCTTCACGTTCGATCCGGCGTCCGAGGGCTCCGTCCTGGTGATCCCGCGCACTCTGATCGGCCTGGCCGGCGACCAGGCCTGGCGCACCACCATCAGCGACGGGACCGGCCCGCCGGACGCTGGCCAGGACACGTTCGTGCCGGCCGGCACCGTCCCGGCCGGAACCGGGCTGGCCGCCGGGTTGCGGCCAGCGGGCCCGGCCGGGCCCGGCGGCATCCGCTGGCATGACGGCAGCCTGTCCGCGCCGCAATGGCAGCGGGCCGTGTCGTCGGCGGTCGCGCGCATCTCGTCGGGCGCGCTGTCCAAGGTCGTGCTCGCTCGCGACCTGCATGCCATCGCGCCGGAGCCGTTCGATGCCAGGATCGTGCTGGGCCGGCTGGCCCGCCGGTACCCGGACTGCTACGCGTTCGCCTGCGACGGCCTCACCGGCGCGACGCCCGAGTTGCTGATCAGGCGCGCGGGCAGGCAGGTCAGTTCCGTCGTGCTGGCGGGCACCGCCGCCCGCGGCGGCACCCCGGCGCAGGACGCCAGGCTGGGCGCGGAGCTGCTCGCCTCGCCGAAGGACGCCGCGGAGCACGCCTACAGCGTCGACTCGGTCCGCGACGTGCTCGCCCCGCTCTGCAGCAGCCCCCGCACCGAGCCGCGGCCGTCCCTGCTCCGGCTGGCTAATGTGCAGCACCTCGCCACCGCCGTCAGCGGGACGCTGGCCCGCGAGGTGTCCGCGCTGGCACTGGCCGCGGCGCTGCACCCGACGGCGGCCGTCTGCGGCACGCCGGCCGATGCCGCGATGGAGCTGATCAGGGAACTCGAGGGCATGGACCGGGGCCGTTACGCAGGCCCGGTCGGCTGGCTGGACGCGCGCGGGAACGGCGAGTGGGGCATCGCGCTGCGCTGCGGCCAGCTCAGCGGCCGGCATGCCCGGCTGTTCGCGGGCTGCGGCATCGTGGCCGGCTCGGATCCCGCTGCCGAGCTCGCCGAGGCGCAGGCGAAATTCCGGCCGGTGCAGTACGCGCTGGAAGGCTGACGCGGCAACCCGGCCAAACCGCCCGCGGGCGGGCAGAGGGCGCCGGCCGGGAAACTTTGTCACGGCGCGGTTGCGGTTCCGTAAATGCTTTCGACCGCTTCGTCCGGGCGGGTAGACAGCCATCGTCGGCGCGTGTACCCACAAAGGGTGACCACCGATATGCCTGCGCACGCCGCCAGGCCCGAAGGAGTCCGCTCATGACACCTATGCCCAAGCGACTTGCCGCCCTGGCAGTGGCGGTACTTGCCGCTGCCGGGCTTGCCGCATGCGGGAAGTCCTCCACGACAACGCCGTCGGCGTCTAGCTCCGGGCCGCCGTCGAAGCCAGCCGGCACGCTGCGGCTTGTCGCCGCCAGCGGATATGCCCACCTGGACACCGTGGCCGCCTACTACACCGCCGACTACATGCTGGAGCGGGCGTATGCCCGGCAGCTGCTGGCGTACCCGTACGCGGCGCCGTCGGCGATCGGGTCGCCTAGCTGGAACAAGACGGTCACGCCGGCGCCGGATATCGCCACGGCGGTGCCGACCAAGACGAACGGCGGGATCTCCAGCAACGGCCTCACCTACACCTTCCACATCCGGCCGGGCGTGATGTGGAATAGCAGCCCGCCGCGCCAGGTGACTTCGACCGACTTCATCCGCGAGTTCAAGGCGTTCTACAACCCGGTGCAGCCGGTCGGCGCGCCGTTCTATTACAACGCCACGATCGTCGGGCTGCAGAAGTACGACAACCAGGAAACCGCGTACTTCGCGAGCAAGTCGCACAAGCCGACCGCGACTAACATCAGCAACTTCCAGAACACGCACACGATCTCCGGGATCACCGCGCCGAACTCGAGCACGCTGAAGATCAAGCTGATTCACCCGGCCAGCGACTTCCTCTACATGCTGGCGATGCCGTTCGCGTCGGCCCGGCCGGTGGAGTACAACAAGTACGTCCCGGCCAGTGCGCAGTTCAACCAGCACGTCATGTCGGACGGCCCGTACCAGATCACTTCGGTCGTGCCGGGCAAGTCGCTGACGATGACCACGAACCCGGCCTGGAAGCAGTCTGCCGATCCCATCAGGCATCAGTACGTCAGCAAGATCACGCTGACGATCGGGGTCGCCTCGGCGCAGACCCAGCTGGCCGACATGAAGGCCAACACCTATGACCTGGTCCAGGACACCCCGTTCGACCCGTCCGCCATCCCGCAGCTGGAGGCCAGCAAGGATCCGAAGTTCCACATCTGGCCGTGGAGCAACACCGAGCCGTATCTCGTGTTCAACCTGCGCAGCCCGGACGCGAAGGGCGCGATGAAGAACCTGAAGGTCCGGCAGGCGTTCCAGTACGGCATCAACAAGGTGGCCGTGCAGAAGGCGTTCGGCGGCCCGAACGTCGCGAAGATCATCAACTCGGTGATCCCGCCCGGCAACGTGGGCTTCACGAACTCCGCCATGTACCCGAACAACAACGGCAACGGCAACGTCAGCCAGTGCAAGACATTGCTCAAGCAGGCCGGCTACCCGAACGGCGTCACGCTCACCGGCTTGTACATCAACGACAGCGTGAACTCGCAGGTGTTCCAGGCGATCCAGGCGAGCCTGAAGAGCTGCGGGATCAACCTCAAGAGCAAGCCAGAGCCCGGGTCGAGTTACTTCACTGACCTCGGCAACGCGCCGGTGAACAACAAGCCAGGCCAATGGGACGTGGCGACCAGCGCAGCATGGATCCCTGACTGGTTCGGCAACAACGGCCGGACGTTCATCCCGCCGTTCTTCCAGACCAACTGCGTGGTCAACACCATCAACTACGGGTGCTACAGCAGCTCGAAGATGGACTCGCTGATCAAGCAGGCCGAGGTGGCGCCGACCGTGTCCGCGGCCGGCTCACTGTGGCACCAGTCCGACGTCCTCGCCATGCAGGACTCGGTCATCGTGCCGCTGCTGAGTCAGGATTTCCCGAACTACTCGAGCGCACGGGTGCAGAACGCGGGCTCCACGGCAATCGCCATGCAGCCCAACATCGGCGAGCCGGACATCACCAACGTCTGGCTCAACCCCAGCAGTCCCTGATCACATAACGCCAGGTCTGGCCGGGTATGCCTCGCGTATACCCGGCCAGACTCAGGCAAGCGGGCCAACCGGGTCTATGGTCACGGAGAAGGCCGGGTGGGACGATGTGTCGGCAGGCCGGGCGAGCCTGACACGTCGGGCGCGCCCGGCAGCCACATCGGAGGAAATCGTGAGCCTGCTCGAGGTGACGGACCTGCGGGTCAGCTTCCCGACCGCGGACGGCCTGGTGCAGGCGGTCCGGGGCGTATCGTTCAGCGTCGACGGCGGCCGGACGCTCGGCATCGTCGGGGAATCCGGCAGCGGCAAGACCGTTCTGACCCAGACCCTGCTCGGGCTGACGCCCGGCGGCCGGGTGGAGGGGAAGGCGGTCTTCGACGGGACCAGCCTGCTCGGCCTGCGGCCGGACCAGCTACGCAAGGTTCGCGGCGCGCAGATCGCGGTGATCTTCCAGGATCCGCTGACCAGCCTGCATCCGCTGTACAAGGTGGGCTGGCAGATCAGCGAGATGATCAGGTCGCACGACAAGTCGGTCAGCAAGTCGCAGGCCACCGAGCGGGCGGTCGACCTGCTCGGCCGGGTCGGGATCCCGCAGCCCCGCCAGCGGGTAAACGACTACCCGCACCAGTTCTCCGGCGGGATGCGGCAGCGCGCGATGATCGCGATGGCGCTCTCGCTGAGCCCCCGGCTGATCATCGCGGACGAGCCGACAACCGCGCTGGACGCCACCGTGCAGGCACAGATCCTGGACCTGCTGCTGCGGCTGCAGCAGGAATCCGGCACCGCGCTCATCATGATCACGCACGACCTCGGCGTGGTCGCGGACATTGCCGACGACGTGCTGGTCATGTATGCGGGGAAGGCCGCGGAGAAGGCCGACAAGCATGACATCTTCTACAACCCGCATCACCCCTATACCAAAGGCCTGCTCGAATCGATCCCGAACAGCTCGGCGGCCGGCGAGCGGCTCCGGCCGATCACCGGGCAGCCGCCGAGCCTGATCCGGCTGCCGGGCGGCTGCGCCTTCCACCCCCGGTGCGCGTACGTGATGGAGCGGTGCCTCACCGACCAGCCCCGGCTGGCGCCGGTCGGCGAAAGCGGCAGTCACGTCTCCGCCTGCTGGCTTCCGGTCATGGCGGCCGGCCTGGCCGACGAGGCCGAGGCGCTGCGCAGGCGGGCGGTCGAGCAAGGCCGCAAGGAGGCGGCGGCGAGGATTGCCGAGGAGATCGCCGAACGCCCCGAGGCCGAGGGAAGCGTGATCGCATGAGCGACACGATCGTGCCGGGCAGCGCCGCCGGGCCGCTGCCGTCGGCCATGGGCACGGAAGATGACGTGCTCGTCCGGGTGGACAACCTGGTCAAGCATTTCCCCGTGTACGGCGGCGGCCTGATCCGCCGGGTGGTCGGCCAGGTGCAGGCAGTGGACGGCGTATCGCTGGTGGTGCGCCGGGGCCAGACCCTCGGGCTGGTCGGCGAGACCGGCTGCGGCAAGTCCACCCTGGCCCGCTGCATCGCCGGCCTGATCCCGGTCACCTCGGGCAAGGTGACCTTCGACGGCCGTGACATCACCAACCTGTCCCGGCGGGCCATGCAGCCGTTCCGCCGGGAGATCCAGATGATCTTCCAGGACCCGTACGGCTCGCTGAACCCCCGCCGCCGGGTCGGCGCGACCATCGGCGAGCCCTTCGCCGTGCACAACACCGCGACCGGGAACGAGCGCAAGAAGGCCGTCCAGGAACTGATGGAGCGGGTCGGGCTCAACCCGGAGCATTACAACCGCTTCCCCGCGGAGTTCTCCGGCGGCCAGCGGCAGCGGATCGGGGTAGCGAGGGCGCTGGCGCTGCGGCCCAAGCTGATCATCTGCGACGAGCCGGTATCGGCCCTCGACGTGTCGATCCAGGCGCAGGTGCTAAACCTGCTGGCCGACCTGCAGAGCGAGTTCGGGCTGTCCTACCTGTTCATCGCGCACGACCTGGAAGTTGTCAGGCACGTCAGCAGCGCGGTCACGGTGATGTACCTGGGGCGGATCGCCGAGACCGGATCCAGTGACCAGGTATACGACAAGGCCAGGCACCCGTACACCGCGGCCCTGCTGTCCGCGGCGCCTGCCGCGGACCCTGATGCGGCGGCGCAGCGACGGCGGATCATCCTCACCGGCGACGTCCCGTCCCCGATCAACCCGCCCGGCGGCTGCCGGTTCCATCCGCGCTGTCCTAAGGCGCAGGAACTGTGCGGCCAGCAGGATCCGGTGCTGGAGAGCAAGCTGGGTGACCCGGACGCCCACCAGGCCGCCTGCCACTACCCGGTGCAGGCAGGCGAGACCATGGCCAGGGTGGCCGGGAGGGAACGGCGATGAGCATCACCGAGCTCGAGTTCCAGGCCAGCACGGTCGAGGGCGTGCCAGAACAAGCAGTCGAAGGCCGCAGCCAGTGGCAGCTCACCTGGCGGCGGCTGCGCCGCGACAAGATGGCGGTCGCGTCAGTAATCATCATCCTGATAATGATCGGCCTGGCCATCGCCGCGCCATTGTTCGCCAGCCTGACCGGTCACGGCGTATATCAGGCATTCACTGACACCGGCTTGTCATCGGCCGGAATCCCGGTCGGGCCGGGCACCCACGGCTTCATCCTCGGCACCGACTACATCGGCCGCGACCTGCTCATCAGGATCCTCTACGGCGCCCGGATATCGCTGTTCGTGGGAATTCTGACCACGGCGATCGCCACCGTGGCCGGGGTCAGCATCGGCCTCGTCGCCGGGTACTTCGGCGGCTGGGTCGACACGGTGCTGGCGCGGTTCATCGACACCGCCCTGGCCTTCCCGTTCATCGTGCTCGCACTGGCGCTCGCGGCCGTGTTCGGCTCGAGCCTGACGATCGTGATCGGGGTAATCTCGTTCTTCTCCTGGGCGGGTATCTCCAGGATCGTGCGCGGGCAGACCCTCTCGATCAAGGAAAAGGAGTACGTCGAGGCAGCCAGGTCGCTCGGCGCCGGGCCCTGGCGGATCATGTTCATCCACATCCTGCCGAACCTGCTGGGCCCGGTGCTCGTGCTGGCGACGCTGTACATACCGACCGCGATCGTGTTCGAGGCAACCCTTTCCTTCCTCGGCATCGGCGTCCCGGCACCCGCGGCGTCCTGGGGCAGCATGCTCTCCGAGGCGCAGAACTTCTACCAGGTGGCGTGGTGGTACGTGGTCTTCCCGGCCGCCGCGCTGCTGATCACGACGCTCGCGTTCAACCTGCTCGGCGACGGCATCAGGGACGCCATGGATCCGCGCACCGAGCGGCTCTTCGCCGCCACCAAGAAGAAGCGCGGCGGGCGGAAGCGCCCGGCGGACCCCGGAGCGCTGACCGTTTCAACACTGGGAGAATGATCGGCAATGGGCCTTACGCGGTTCCTCGTCCGGCGGATCCTGTCCGGCATTATCGTGCTGTGGCTCGTCGTCACCGGGACGTTCTTCCTGTTCTTCGCCAGGCCGGTGCAGATCGTGGCCAGGGAGCTGGCCGGCCGCGCGGCCTCGCCGCAGGTCATCAATGAGGTGATCAGGAACCTCGGGCTGGACCAGCCGATCCTCGTGCAGTACTGGCACTTCCTCAGCAACGTGGCGCGCGGGAACCTCGGCATCTCGTACTTCACCGGCGAGCCGGTCAAGACGATCCTGGCCCAGGACCTGCCGATCACGGCATCCGTGGTGGTCGGCAGCGTGGTGCTCTGGCTGATCGTCGGGCTCGGCGTCGGGATCATCAGCGCGACCAGGCCGCGCAGCCTGTTCGACCGGGCATCCACCGTCGGGGTGCTGGCCGGCATCTCGCTGCCCACGTTCGTGCTCGGCGAACTGCTGATCATCGGCGTGTTCCTGCCGCTCAACCAGCACGGCATCAGCTGGATCCAGACCGGCTATTACCCGCTGTCCCAGGGCCTCTTGCCGTGGATGGGGCACATGATCCTGCCCTGGATCACGCTGGCCACCGTGCAGGCCGCCGTCTACACCAGGCTGTCCCGCGGGTCGCTGCTCGACACGCTCGGCGAGGACTACATCCGCACCGCGCGCGCCAAGGGCCTGTCCGAGCGGCGGGTGATCTATCGGCACGGGCTGCGGGCCGCGCTGACCCCGGTAATCTCGCAGCTCGGCATCGACATCGGCGCGCTGCTCGGCGGCGTCATCGTCGTCGAGCAGGTCTTCGGGCTGCCTGGCCTCGGCTCCGACGCCGTCCAGGCCATCGCCCAGGGCAACCTTCCGGTGATCATCGGCTTCGTGCTGCTTGCCTCGCTCTTCGTGGTCGCGGCCAACATCATCGTCGACGTGCTGTACGCGGTCCTCGACCCGCGCGTGCGGCTCGCCTGAAGCTGGCCGCCCGGCTGGCTAACGGCTGTCCGGCACCGCGCTGACCGCGGCGGCGGCGGCCTCCTGCAAGCGCGCGCGCAGCGCGGCACCGGCCGTGCGGCCGGTGCGCACCTCGACGATCCGCAGGCCGCGGCCGGCCAGCAGCCCGGGCAGGCTGGCCGGGCGGCCGGCCAGGCGGTGCGGCAGCCCGGCCGCGGCGGCCAGGCTGCCGAGGTCGGCGCCGTGCGGAGTACCGAACAGGCGCTCGAACGGGCCGGCCAAGGCCGCCTGCTCAAGAGTGGAGAAGATGCCGCCGCCGTCGTTGTTCACGACCACGATGCACAGATCCGGCCGCGGCTCGTCCGGGCCGAGCATCAGGCCGGGCGCGTCGTGCAGGAATGCCAGGTCACCGAGCAGCGCACAGGCCGCTCCCCCGCCGCCGGCCTGGTGGGCCAGCGCGGCGCCGATCGCGGCGGAAACCAGCCCGTCGATTCCGCTGGCCCCCCGGCTGGCCAGCACGCGAAGCCCGGCGCGGGGGGCCTGCTGCTGGTCCAGGTCGCGGATCGGCAGGCTGGACGCGGCCCACAGCAGCGCGCCGTCCGGCAGCGCCGCGGCCAGGTCCCTGGCCAGCCGGGGCTCGGTCAGCGGCCCGGCCTCGTCCAGCACGGCGTCGACGGCCCGGCGGGCCGCGGCGTCCGCCTGCCGCCATGAGCCGAGCCAGGCCGAGTCAGCGGGCCGGCCTGCGGCGCGGGCCGGCCCGCGCAGCCCGACCCGGCCGGTCACCTCGGTCGCGCTGCGAGCGGGATCGGCCCAGTGGCCCGGGCCGCTGGCGAGCACGATGTGCCGGGCCGCCGGCCCGCCCGGCGCGCCCTGCAGAAACGCGAGCTGGCTCCGGGAAAGGCCCGGCCGCCCGGCCGAGATGATCACATCGGGCCGGTGCCCGGCCACGAACGCGGGCGTCGCCAGCAGGTACGGGTACGCCGATAGCGCGTTCGGGCCGCGCCGGGCGGATGACGAGGGCTCCGCCAGCACCGGCCAGCCCGCCAGCTCGGCCAGCCGGAGCAGCGGCCCGGCGCTGGCCTCGGCACCGTCTCCGCAGATCACCACTCCGCGCTCGGTCCAGTCGATTTCCAGGCCACCCGGGAGTTCCGGGCCGCCGGGGACTGCCGGGCCGCCGGGGATTGCCGGGCCGCCGGGGACTGCCGGGCCGCCCGGGACCGCCGGGTCCGGCCCGGCGGGCCGCCCGTGCTGCGGCGTGCCGAAGCTTGTCCACGGCGCGCCGCCGGGGCGGCCGTCGAGCGGCTCCGGCCAGCCGTCCGGATCGCCGGGCCCGGGTACCAGCGGCTCCCGCAGCGGCACATTGACGTGTACCGGGCCGGCCAGGCCGCCGGCTGCGCCGGATGCTTGCGCCCAGGCCCGGCAGGCAAGCGACCGCCAGTAGCCGCGCATCCCGGCACGAGCCTCGGGCAGCCCGGCCTCGCAGAACCAGCGGACCGCCCCGCCATACAGCTTGAGCTGGTCGATCGTCTGGTTCGCGCCGGTGCCGCGCAGCTCGGGCGGCCGGTCTGCGGTCAGCACGATCAGCGGCACGCCGGCCTCGCCGGCCTCGATCACCGCCGCGTGCAGATGCGCCGCCGCCGTCCCCGACGTGCAGACGACGAGCACTGGCCGGCCACTTGCCTTGGCCAGGCCCAGGGCGAGGAACGCCGCTGACCGCTCGTCGATCCGCACGTGCAGCCGCAGCGCCGGCCCGGCCGCGGACTGCGGTGCGCGTTTCCGCGGAAACGCCGGCCCGTCAGGATCCACGGCCGGGGACTGCGGTGCGCGTTTCCGCGGAAACGCCGGCCCGGCTGGCTCGCCCTCCGCCGCAGGCAGTGACGGCCCCCGGGCCTGGCAGCGGTGATAAAGCGCCAGCGCCAGCGGGGCGCTGCGCGAACCCGGCGCGAGCACCGCCTCCCGCAGGCCGCACCGGATGAGCTCATCGGCCAGCACGACGCCGAAAGCCGTGGACGGGTTCATCCGGCTCCGAGGTACTCCGCCGCCGCGGCCATCCGGGCCCGCCAGGGCGCGGGGTCGGCCTCGACGGCGGCCAGCCGCGCGGCGTCCGGCACCGCGGCCCGGACCGGTACTGACCCCGCCACCGCGGCGAGCGGCTCGGCGGTGACGTCGCCGTCCAGCAGGCTCATCGTGCCGAGGCCGCACGCGTACGGCAGGTCCGGCAGCGCGGCTGCGAGCGCCACCCCGGCAGCCAGCCCGACCGATGACTCGACCGCGCTGGACACGACCACCGGCAGGCCGCACTCGGCGGCAATCCGCAGCGCCGGGGCCACGCCGCCAACCGGGGCGGCCTTCAGCACCACGATGTCGGCCGCGCCTGCGGCGCGGACCGCGAGCGGGTCAGCCGCCCGCCGGATGGACTCGTCCGCGGCCAGCGGCACGTCCACCCGGCGGCGCAACTCGGCCAGCTCGGCCAGCGTGGCGCACGGCTGCTCGGCGTATTCCAGCCCGGACGCGGCCATGGCGCGCAGCATCCGCGCCGCCTGATCGACCGTCCAGGCGCCGTTGGCGTCGACCCGGATCCGGCCGCCGGGGCCAAGCGCGTCCCGCACCGCCTCGACCCGGGCGAGGTCGGCGGCCTCCGGCTGCCCGGGCTCGGCCACCTTCACCTTGGCGGTGCGGCAGCCGGACGTGGCGGCGATCTCATGCGCCCGCTGCGGCGAGACGGCCGGAACGGTCACGTTCACGTGCACGCGGTCGCGGACCGGCGCTGGCCAGCCGGCCACGGCCGCCTCCAGCGCGCAGGCCAGCCAGCGCGCGCACTCGACCGGGCCGTATTCCGCGAACGGCGAGAACTCGCCCCAGCCGGCCGGGCCCTCGATCAGCGCGCCCTCCCGCACGGTGATGCCGCGGAACCTGGTCCGCATCGGTATCGCGAAAGCGCGGACTCCCGGCAGCCGGTCAGCGAGCAGTTCCCGCAGCTCATCCCCGGTCCGGCCGGTCCCGGCCAGGCTGGTCACGGGCGGCGGGGGAACTTCGCGAAGTCGGGCGCGCGCCTGCCGACGTAGGCATCGCGGCCCTCCTGGGCCTCCTCGCTCATGTAGTAGAGCATCGTCGCGTCCCCGGCGAACTGCTGCATGCCAGCGGCGCCGTCGGTGACGGCGTTCAGCGCGCCCTTCAGCATCCGCAGCGCCAATGGCGACTTCTGCAGCAGCTCACGGCACCAGCCGACCGTCTCGGCCTCCAGCCGGTCCAGCGGCACGACCGCGTTCACCAGGCCCATCTGCAGCGCGTCGGCCGCGCTGTACTGGCGGCACAGGTACCAGATCTCGCGCGCCTTCTTCAGCCCCACGGTCGACGCGAGCAGCCAGGAGCCGTACCCGGCGTCGAAAGAGCCGACCCTGGGGCCGGTCTGCCCGAAGACCGCGTTGTCCGCGGCGATCGTCAGGTCGCAGCAGACATGCAGCACGTGGCCGCCGCCGATGGCGTAGCCGGCCACCATCGCGATGACCGGCTTGGGCGTCCGGCGGATCTGCACCTGCAGGTCCAGCACGTTCAGCCGCCCGACGCCGCCGGCGTCCAGGTAGCCGTCATCGCCACGGACCTTCTGGTCGCCCCCGGAGCAGAAGGCCCGGTCGCCGGCGCCGGTCAGGATGATCACGCCGATCGAAGGGTCGTCACGGGCCGCGGTGAAGGCCGCGGACAGCTCGAACAGGGTGCCGGGCCGGAACGCGTTCCGCACTTCCGGCCGGTTAATCGTGATCTTGGCGATGCCCTCGGCCGTCTCGTAAACGATGTCGGTGTAGTCCTGTCCCGCCGGCTGCCAGTCGATCACGCGCCGCCCTCCCGCTCGCTGCCTGCTCCGCCCGATCAAGAGACCGGCAACAGGACTGCCTGATCCGGCGCCCTCTTGCCGGGGCATCTAACCTTACGACCGTGACTTCCCGGCGCCTGCACGCGGTCCTGCTCCCGCCAGCGGCGGCCGCGGCTGGCTGTCCGAGGCGCTGGCGGCGGCACTGGACGGGACCGGCCCGGCGATCCTGCCGCTCGACCCCGGCTTGCCGCGGGGCCGGCTTGACCTGCTCATCGACGCGTTCGCCCCGGCCAGCATCGAGACCGCGGCCGGAACCACGCGGCTGGCCCCGGCCGGGCCGGGAGTCCGGCCGGAGATCGCCGTGGTGATCGCCACCTCGGGATCCACCGGGCAGCCCAAGGGCGCCGAGCTGTCGGCCGGCGCGCTGCTGGCCTCGGCCCGCGCGGCACTGCGCCGGATCGGCGCGCGGGCCGGCCAGCGATGGCTGTGCTGCCTGCCGCCCAGCCACGTATCCGGCCTCCAGGTCCTGGTCCGCTCCCTGCTGGCCGGCCGGCCAGCGCTGGTGCCCGCCCGGCTGACGGCCGGCACGATCGCCGCGGCCGGCTGCGACTATGCCTCGCTGGTGCCGACCCAGCTGCGGCGGCTCATCGACGGCGGGGCGGACCTGACCGCGCTGCGCGCCATCCTGCTCGGCGGCACGGCGATACCGCCCGGCCTGCTGGCGGCCGCGAGCGCGGCCGGCGGCAGGGTGATCACCACCTACGGCATGACCGAGACCTGCGGCGGCTGCGTCTACGACGGGATGCCGCTGGACGGGGTGTCGGTGCGGATCGGCGCCGACGGCAGGATCCGGATTGCCGGGCCGGTGCTGTTCTCCGGCTACCGGCTGCGGCCGGATCTCACCGCGCTGGCCACCGACGGGGACTGGTTCATCACCTCCGACCTGGGCGCGCAGGACCCGGCTGGCCGGCTGCTGGTGCGCGGCCGGGCCGATGACGTCATCATCACGGGCGGCGAGAACGTGCTGGCGGGCGAAGTCGCCGAGGTGCTCGGCAGCTGCCCCGGCGTGCGGGAGGTAGCCGTCGTCGGCCGGCCTGATGCGCAGTGGGGTGAGCAGGTGACGGCCATCGTGGTCCCGGCTGACCCGGCGGCTCCGCCCGCGCTGGCCGCGCTCCGCGCGCACGCGCGCGGCAGGCTGCCCGGCTACGCGGCGCCGCGGGCGCTCGTCCTCGTCAGCCGCCTCCCGCTGCTGCCATCGGGCAAGCCTGACCTGGAACGGCTGCGCGGCCCGGCGCCCGGCGGCAGCGCCGCGACATAACGCGGGAACATTCTGGGCCGCAGAGCGTTACAACTAATGCCCGTGTTGCACGGTAGCAACGGCCGCGGGCCCCCGCCGATAGGCCGCGCCCCCGGTGCGGTGCGATGTACACGCGCGACGAGCGCCACGAAGGGAGGTGTCTCATGCCGAGGACAGCTGTTGCCAGCGCCCCCAGGCACGACGACGAGGCGACCATGACCCACGTGGACGAGCTGATCCAGCGCGGCCGCGGACAGGGCCACCTGTCCCTGCCGGAGCTGCGGGCCGCCTTCGGGCAGGCGGGCATCGCCGCCGCCGAGGCCAGGTCCATTCTCCGTGAGCTTTCCGAGGCCGGGGTCCGGCTCGGCAACGACCCGGACGGTCCGGCCGGCGGGCCGCCGGCCGCGGCCGGGGTAGCCGGTGCAGGCGCCGATGAGGCCGAGGACTTCGAGCAGGCTGCGGCAGAGGCATCCGCCATCGCCGCGGCGCAGCCGGCGCCCGCGCCCGCGCCCAGTGCCGCCGCCGAGGTCGACCTTGACGATCACACGTCGGTGATGGGCGACTCGGTGCATACCTACCTCAAGTCCATCGGCCGGACCAGCCTGCTCACCGCCGAGCAGGAGGTCAACCTGGCCAAGCGGATCGAGGCGGGGCTGTACGCCGAGCACAAGCTGGCCACCGAGAAGGGGCTGGGCCAGGGCTACCGCCGTGACCTGGAGGAGGTCGCCGCGGACGGCCAGCGGGCCAAGGCCCACATGCTCGAGGCCAACCTGCGGCTGGTGGTGTCGGTCGCCAAGAAGTACAGCGACCGCGGGCTGTCCCTGCTCGACGTCGTCCAGGAAGGAAACCTGGGCCTGATCAGGGCCGTCGAGAAGTTCGACTACACCAAGGGATACAAGTTCTCCACCTATGCGATGTGGTGGATCCGGCAGGCGATCCAGCGCGGCTTCGCCGATTCGGCGCGCACCATCCGGCTGCCGGTGCACGTCCTGGAGATGCTCAGCAAGCTGAGCCGGGTCGAGCGCGACATGCACCAGCGGCTCGGCCGGGAGCCGACCCCGGAGGAGCTTGCGGTCGAGCTCGACCGCACGCCCGATCAGATCGAGGAGCTGCTGCGCACCAGCCGTCAGCCGATCAGCCTGGACTCCACCATCGGCGAGGATGGCGAGACCAGCATCGGTGACCTGATCGAGGACGTTGACGCGCCCGCGGCGTCGGAGCTCGTCGACCGGCAGCTGATGGCCGACCAGCTGCGGCATGCGCTGGACGCGCTGACCCCGCGCGAGGCAACGATCATGGCCATGCGGTTCGGGCTCTATGACGGGAACCCGCACACCCTGGACGAGATTGGCAAGGTCCTCGGCCTGACCAGGGAGCGGATCCGGCAGCTGGAGAAGCAGTCGCTCTCCAAGCTGCGGCACCCGAGCCGGGCGCAGCCGCTGCTTGACTACGCCAGCTAGACCAGGCCGGCCGGGCTGACCGGCCCGCGGCGGCCGTAAAGGGCCCTGCCGGGATCATCGGCAGGGCCCTTCGCCATCCTCTGGCCCGGGCGCGCGCGGCACCCTTGGTGACAGGGGCGATAACAATGCGTGACGATGGTCCGGCTGCGCTGGCGGAAATCAACGCAAAGTCCTATAAGGCC
Source organism: uncultured Actinomycetes bacterium (assembly GCA_963786975.1). Taxonomy (GTDB): domain Bacteria; phylum Actinomycetota; class Actinomycetes; order Streptosporangiales; family Streptosporangiaceae; genus Palsa-506. The sequence continues at coordinate 41,938 of CAWBBE010000008.1, forward strand.
GGCTAAAAATTCATGATTCGCGCCGCCCTGGTCACCACCCGCTGCTACTCTCCGTAGCCCGGGGGGATTTCCGGACCTCTTCGGCCGCAGTGCCCGTATCCGTTTCCGTCAGACTCCGAGGCCAGAGCCATGAGTTTGCGTCTCCGGTCCATCCGCTCGCGGATTCTCGTCCTCGTCCTCGTCCCCGTGCTGTCCCTGATCGGGCTGTACGCCTTCGCGACGAGCATCACCGCGAGCGATGCCATCAACCTGGCCAGGACCAACACGCTCAAGAACGCCACCGGCGAGCCGGCGGGCGCCTTCCTCGGCGCGATCAACGTCGAGCGCCCGCTGGCGATGATGTACCTGTCCAGCCCGTCCGCCGCCAACCTGGCGGCGCTGAAGGCGCAGGGCGCGAAGACCAACGCCGTGATCGCGGCGCTCCGCCGCGCCCTCAGCTCGGGCGGTACGACGGGAAACGCGTCAGCGGCCGAGAAGGCGGCGATCGCCGTCGTGCTGGCTGACGCGGCCAGGATGCCGGCACTGCGCGCCCAGGTCACCGCCCAGGCGGTCACCAGGTCGCAGGCTTATGACGAGTACAACGGCATGGTCGCCGACAGCTACGACCTGCTCGACCAGGTGATCCGCCAGGAGACGAATGCCCAGGTAGTCGCCCAGTCGCTGGGCTTCGTGCGAATGGGGCGATCCGAGGAGCTGCTGCTGCGCGAGAACGCGCTGCTGCTGAGCGACATGGCCGCGCACTCGTTCCCGGCCGCCGACCGGCAGCAGTTCGCCGAGCTGGCCGGCGCGCGCCGGATAACGTACCAGCAGACGCTCGCCGACCTGGATCCGGTTTACCGCGGCTATTACACCCGTGACGTCACCCCCCAGGCCTCTGCGGCCCTGGCGGCACTGGAAGACCAGGTGATCGGCAGCGGCTCGGCGGCCAGGCCGCCGCAGGTGCGTCCGCAGGTATGGCAGCAGGCCGTTGGCGGCGTCGCCGCCGGGATGTCAGCCGCCGGCCAGCAGGCGTCCAGCCTGCTCACCACCCGGGCCGGGCATTCCGCTCACGCCACCGACCTGAGGCTGATCCTGGTCGGCGGCCTCGGCCTCCTCGCCGTGCTGCTGTCCATCGTCGTCTCGATCCTGGTCGGCCGGGGGCTGGTGCGGGAGCTTGCCGCACTCCGGGAATCCGCGCTGGAACTGGCGAACAAGCGGCTGCCCGCCGTGATGGCCCGGCTCCGCGCTGGCGAGGACGTCGACGTATCCGCGGAAGCCCCGGCGGTGCCCGCCACGTCCGACGAGATCGGCCAGGTCGGGCGGGCATTCGCGACGGTGCAGGAGGCCGCGGTCGAAGCGGCCGCCGGGGAGGCCAGGCTGCGGCGCGGCGTCAGCGACATCTTCCGGAACCTGGCCCGGCGCAGCCAGTCCCTGCTGCACCGGCAGCTTTCGCTGCTCGATGCCATGGAGCGCAGGGCCGCGGAGCCGGATGAACTTGAGGATCTGTTCCGCATCGACCACCTGACTACCCGCATGCGCCGGCACGCGGAGAGCCTGATCATCTTGTCCGGTGACGCGCCGGCCCGCGGCTGGCGTAATCCGGTGCCGCTCGTCGACGTGCTCCGGGCAGCGGTCGCCGAGGTGGAGGACTACACCCGGATCAGGGTCACCGCCACGACGCGGGCTGCGCTGGCCGGGCCGGCGGTCGGTGATGTCATTCACATGATCGCCGAGCTGGCGGAGAATGCCGCCATCTTCTCCCCGCCCAACACCCCGGTGCTGATCGGCGGGGACATCGTCGGCCGGGGCTTCGCGGTGGAGATCGAGGACCGCGGGCTCGGCCTCAGCGCGGAGCGGCTGGCCGAGCTCAATGCCCTGCTGGCCGAGCCGCCGCCGTTCGACCTTTCCGGCAGCGACCAGCTCGGCCTGTTCGTGGCCGGCCAGCTTGCCAAACGACATGATGTACGGATCTCGCTGCGCCCGTCCCCGTACGGGGGCACGACCGCGATCGTGCTGATCCCGACCAGCCTGGTGGTCCCGGACGGCGCCTACGACCGCGACCTGGCCGCCAGCGGCGCGGACGATCACGGGATCCGGCTTACCGGCCGGCATGCCGCCCGGGCGGGTTACCCGGCCGAGCCAGCCTTCGCCGCCGCGCGGCCCGCGCCGCAGGCGGCGACCGCGGCGCTCGCCGAGCCGGATGCCGGGATCGGTGACCAGCAGCCGTATTCCGGCGACGCGATCTGGCCGGAGCCGCCGGGCCCGGCGGCGGCTGACCCGGCCAGCACGGCGGACCTGACCGAACTTGACCTGCCGCGGCGGGTACGGCAGGCCAGCCTGGCACCGCAGCTGCGCGACAGCGCCGGCCCGGCCGGCCAGCCGCCGGATGCTGCCGGGGTACCCGGTGACGACCGGTCACCAGAGGAAGTCGGCGCCGCCGTCGCCGCCATCCAGCGAGGCTGGCAGCAGGGCCGGTCGGTCTTCGACGTGCCTGACCGGACGGCTGCCGCCGGGCCGGGCGGCGAGCCGGCCGCGGAAGTCGGCACCGCGGGCGACAACGGGAACCCGGGAACGCAGCAGGGCGACCAGTGACGGAGGGGGGAACGCAGTGGGCGGAGCGGAACAGCGTGATGACCCGGACGCAGCCACGGCCGGTGACCTGGACTGGCTCCTCGACGACTTGGTGTCCCGTGTCGCGCAGGTCGAGAAGGCGGTGATCCTGTCCCGGGACGGGCTCGCCATCGGCGCATCGGACGGCCTGACCCGGGAGGACGCCGAGCACCTGGCGGCCGTGGCGGCCGGATTCCAGAGCCTCGCCCGCGGCGTCGGCCGGCATTTCGGCGGCGGCCAGGTCCGGCAGGTCATCGTGGAAATGGAGAGCGCGTTCCTGTTCGTGACGGCGGCTGGTGAAGGCAGCTGCCTGGCGGTGCTGAGCCCGGCGGCCACGGACGCCGGGCTCGTCGCCTACGAGATGGCCGTGCTGGTGAAGCGCGTCGGCCAGCACCTGTCGGTGAGCCTCCGGCCGGGATCGGCCGGGGCCCTCGCGGACTGAGACCGGCATGCCATCGCCCCGTGACAGCTGGCTGGACGAGGAGGCGGGCCCGGTAGTACGCCCGTATGCGCTGACCCGCGGCCGGACTCGCCCGACCGGCGAGAGCCTGGACCTGATCGCGCTCGTCACCGCCATCCGGGGTGCCCGGCACGATCTGGCCGACCTGGATCCGGAGCATATGGAGCTGCTCAGGCTGTGCCACCTGCCTGCGTCAGTCGCCGACCTGGCCGCGGACCTCAACCTGCCGATCGGCGTCGTCCGGGTGCTGATCGCCGATGTTCGCGACCGCGGCCTGATCAGGATTCATCACCCGGTTGCGCCGGCCCGGCTGCCTGATCCGCACATCCTCAGGGAGGTAGTCGATGGCCTACGCCGCCTTTGACCGGGCTGGCCGCCCCGGCGAAGCGCCTGTCGCCATCAAGATCCTGATTGCCGGCGGCTTCGGGGTCGGCAAGACCACGCTGGTGGGATCGGTGACCGAGATCCGGCCGCTGCGTACCGAGGAGCCGCTGACCGAGGCCGGCACGGATCTGGACATTACCAACGGCGTGGAGCGCAAGACCACCACGACCGTCGCCCTGGATTTCGGCCGCATCACGATCAGGGACAACCTGGTGATCTACCTCTTCGGGACGCCGGGGCAGGAACGGTTCTGGTTCATGTGGGACGAGCTGGCCCGCGGCGCGCTCGGCGCCATCGTGCTGGCCGACACCCGGCGGCTGGCCGACTGCTTCCCGTCGGTGGACTACTTCGAGCAGCGCGGCATGCCGTTCGTGGTCGCCGTGAACTGCTTCGACGGGGCCCGCCGCTACCGCACCCAGGACGTCAGGTCAGCGCTCGACATCGACCCGGAGGTCCCGGTCATCATGTGCGACGCGCGCCGCCCGGCATCCGGCCGGGACGTCCTGATCGCGCTGGTCGAGCACGCGCTCGAACTGATCGCGGACCGCCCCCGGCGGGGCGCCCCGGTGCCGGCCCAGTAACGCACGGCGCGGGCGCATCGGGTAGGCATGATGGCATGCCCACCGAAGTGGCGCGGTACTGGCAGCATGGCGCGGTGCCCGGCGTTGACCTGCTGCGCGCCCGGTACGTCACGCACCGCTACCGGCGGCACGCGCACGAGACGTTTACCGTCGGCGTGATCGAAGCCGGCGTGGAGGAATTCGACTACGGCGGCGAGCTGCTGCGGGCCGGCCCGGGGGCGGTGGCCCTGCTGAACCCGGAGGTCGTGCACACCGGGCAGGCCGGCGTGCCGGACGGCTGGTCCTACCGGGTGCTTTACCCGGCGGTCGGCGTGCTGGCCGGCCTCGCTGCGGAACTCGGCGGCCGCGGCACGCCGTCGTTTCCGCGGACGGTGATCGATGATCCGCGCTGCGCCCGGCTGCTCCGCTCGGCGCATGTGGCTGCCGAGCACGGCGACCGGCTCGCCTCCTCCAGCCTGCTGCGCACCGCCCTGGCCGGCATCCTCGCCGCGCATGCGGCCGGGGCCGGCGACAGGACCGGGCCGCGGTCCGGCCGGCCCGGGTCCGCCGCCGTCCGCGAAGTGCGGGAAGTGCTGGCGGACCGGATCGCCGATCCGCCCAGCCTGGACGAGCTCGCCGTGGCCGCCGGGCTGAGCCCGTTCGCGCTGCTGCGGGCGTTCCGCGTGGAAACCGGGCTGCCGCCGCATGCGTACCTGAATCAGCTACGGGTCCGCCTGGCCCGCCGGCTGCTGGATGCCGGGCTGCCGCCAGCCGACGTGGCGGCCGAAACCGGCTTTGCCGACCAGCCCCATCTGACCAGGCATTTCAAGCGGGTCGTCGGCGTGCCGCCCGGTGCTTACCAGCGGGAGCGCGGTGCGGTCAGGCAGCCGCCCGGCGCGGCAAGAACGTACAAGATTCCGCGGCTGGCCGGCCGCTAGCCTGCCGGCATGGCAGAGCAGGCCGGGCGGGCTACCGTCCCCGCGCCGGCCAGGCCGGTCCGGGACGGGCTCGCCCTCGGCATCGCCGTGGGCACCTCGGGCCTGGCGTTCGGCGCGGCCGCCGTAGGCTCCGGGCTGACCGCCTTCCAGGCGTGCGCGCTCAGCCTGCTCGCGTTCACCGGCGCCTCGCAGTTCGCGCTGGCCGGCGCGGTCGCGGCCGGCGGCAGCCTGGCCGCGGGAACCGCCAGCGCGATCCTGCTCGGCAGCAGGAACACGCTGTACGGGCTGCGGCTGGCCGGGCTGCTGCGGGCCGGCCGGGCCGGCCGGCTGCTGGTCGCGCAGGGGGTAATCGATGAGACGACGGCGGTGACGCTGGCACAGCCCGATGGCAGGTCCGCCCGGGCCGGCTTTCGGGCGACGTTCGCCAGCCTCTACCTGACCTGGAACCTCACCACCGCGCTCGGCGCGCTCGGGGCCGGCCGGCTCGGCTCGCCGCAGTCGCTCGGGCTCGACGTCGTCGGGCCTGCCGCATTCCTCGCCCTGACCTGGCCGCGGCTGCGCGCGGGCTGGACCGAGCGCGGCGTGGGCGCGGCGGGCGCGGCCATCGCGCTCGCCGCCACGCCGTTCTGCCCGGCGGGGGTGCCGGTGATCCTCGCCGCCTTTGCCGCGCTGGCGGGCGCCCTGATAGCCGGCCCGGCCGCCGGGCCCGCCGTGCCCGAGGAAGGACTGCCGTGACCGGGATGTGGATCGCCGTGCTGGCCACGGCGGCGGGCTGCTACGCGCTGAAGCTGGCCGGCCTGACTGTGCCTCAGCGGCTGCTGGCCAGCCCGGTCGCCCGCCGGTTCGCCGAGCTTGTGCCGGTCGCGCTGCTGTCGGCGCTGACCGCGGTGCAGACGTTCACCAGCGGCCAGTCGCTGCACGCCGACCCGGCCCGGCTGGCCGGGATGGGCGCGGCGGTCGCCGCCCTGCTGGCGCGGGCGCCGTTTCTGGTGGTCATCGTCGCGGCCGCCGGGACAGCGGCCGTGCTGCGGGCATTCGGCCTGGGCTGACCAGCAGAACCGGCCGCGGGCGCGGTAGTCTGCCCCGCGTGAGTGTCCAGGTTGAATTGCTTAGCGACGTGACCGACGAGGTGGTCGAGGCGTTCGGCCGCCTGCTGCCGCAACTGTCCGGCAGCGCCCCGCCGCTGGACCAGGCGGCGATCGCGGCGATTGTGGCGAGCCCGGCGATCACCGTGCTGCTGGCGCGGTCATCGGGTGGTGCCATCGTCGGCTCGCTGACGCTGGTGATGTTCCCGCTGCCGACCGGGCTCCGGGCGTGGATCGAGGATGTCGTGGTCGATGGGGCCGCCCGGGGGCAGGGAGTGGGCGGGGCGCTGACGACGACGGCGGTGCAGCGGGCGATCGCGGCCGGCGCCCGGACGGTGGATCTCACCTCACGGCCGTCCCGGGCGGCCGCGGGCCGGCTCTACGAGCGAGCGGGCTTCAGGCTGCGCGATTCCCGGGTCTACCGGTACACGCCCGCCGCGGGCTGAGGTGTCGCAGCCGCCCTCCGGGAACCGGGGTGCCGGCCGCCCCGCGGCGGCCGGAAGCGCGGCGGGGCTGCGCCGGGAGCGCGGGCGGTCCGGCGGAGGCGTCACGAACACCGAGCTGTTCTTTGACCTGGTGTACGTGTTCGCGATCACCCAGCTCGCGCATCTGCTGCTCGGGCAGCTGAGCTGGCGCGGCGCCGGGCAGACCGGGATCTTGCTGCTCGCGGTCTGGTGGGCGTGGATCTACACGGCGTGGATCACTAACTGGTTCCAGCCAGACGATCACGTCCGCCGCCGACCCCGGCCGGCTCGGCCGGTCCGCTTACACCTATTTCCACCTGCCGATGGTGGCCGGGATCATTGCCGCCGCCGTCGGCGACGAGCTCGTCATCGGCCATCCCGGCGGCCGAGCGGGGCTCGCCGTATCCGCCGTCATCCTCGGCGGGCCTGCGCTCTACCTGGCCGGGCATGCCCTGTTCAAGCGAGCGGTCTTCGGCACGGTGTCGGTGCCGCGGATCGCCGCCGCCGCGCTGCTCGCCGCCGCGGCGCCGGCCGGGCGGGTGATCCCGCCGCTGGCCCTGCTCGCCGCCGCCACGCTGGTCGTCGCCGCGGTGGCCGGGTCTGACGTCATGCTGCTGCGGCCGGCTGCCCGGGCCGGCGAGCGCCCGCCCGGCCCGGCGCTAGCCGGCCAGCCCGGCCACGGCCGTGAGCAGCCGGTCCACGTCCTCGCGGTCGTTGTAGTGCACGAGCCCGGCCCGGACCGCGCTGCCAGTGTCCCGGATGCCCAGCGCGCCGGTGAGTTCCCACGCGTAGTTATGGCCATCCCACACGTTGATCTTGCGGGCGGCCAGGTACTCGGCGACCTGGCGCGGCGTCCGTCCGGCCACGTTGAAGAAGGCGGTGGCGGTCCGGTCCCTGGCCTGGCCGTAGGTGGTGACATGGGGCATCGCCGCGAGGCCGCTGAGCAGCACGGCGGCCAGCTGTGCCTCGTGCTCCCCGGCGGCGGTCAGCGCGGTGAGCAGCCGCTGCCGCCGGGTGCCGGCCGCGGCATCGCCGAGCCCGGCCAGGTGGTCGACGGCAGCGGTCAGGCCGGCCAGGTCGGCGTACGGCAAGGTGCCCTGCTCGAACCGCTCGGGCACCGTGTCCGGGGCCGGGACCAGCTTGTCCGGGCGGATCGACGCCAGCCGGGCCGGATCGGCGACCACCGCCCCGACATGCGGCCCGGACCACTTGTAGGCGCTGGTGGCGTAGAAATCCGCGCCGAGTGCGCGCACGTCGGTCGGCCCGTGCGGGGTCGCGTGCACGCCGTCGACATAACTGAGCGCGCCCGCGGCGCGGGCGATCGCGGTGATCGCCGGCACGTCCGGCCGGGTGCCGATCACGTTGCTCGCGGCGGTGACCGCCACCAGCCGGGTGCGCTCGGAGACCAGGCTGGCGAACTGCCCGGCCGGCAGCTCGCCGGCCGGCAGCTCGACCTCGGCCCACCGGACGGTCGCCCCCGCCCTGGCCGCCGCGAGGACCCACGGCCGCACGTTGGCGTCGTGGTCAAGCCGGGTGACGACAACCTCGTCGCCCGGGCCCCAGCCGGCCGCGAGCGCGTTCGCGATGCGGAAGGTCAGTGTCGTCATGTTCGGCCCGAGCAGCACGCCGTCCGGCACGCCGCCGGTCAGGTCGGCCACCGCCGCGCGGCAGTCCGCGGTGATCGCGTCGGCGCGGCCGCTGGCCGGGAACGCGCCGCCGGAATTGCCGAGGCCGGCCGCGTACGCGCGGCTGATCGCGTCGATGACGGCCTCCGGCAGCTGGGTCCCGGCCGCGCCGTCCAGATAGGCGTAGCCGTCGGCGAGGGCCGGGTAGGCGGCCCTCACCTTGCTGACGTCGAAGGCCAGGCTCATGAGGACATCATGGCACCCGGGCTGGCCGGCGCCAGCCCGGTGACCTGCCGGGCCCGCCGAGCAGGGCGTGCCATCGGCCTTCCCGGTCCCCTCCCCGGCCGGCCGCAGCCGCCCCGTGCGCCGCGGGCATGCCAGGGTTGCCAGGCGGCCGCCACCTGCGGCGGATCTGCCTAGCCGGCACCGGTCGGCCGGGCGGCACGGATAGCCCGCTATGGTGCGGATGTCGCGCTGAGCGAAAACCAGGTGACAGCGCGGCGGCATGCTGGCTAGCGTGCGTGAAATGCCCCCTGCGCCAGACGGCCAGCTCTTGCATGCCCCGAATGGCCAGACGCCATTCGAGGCCTTGTGGCGTACCCGCGAGTACCTCCGGCCCTACCGGTGGCAGCTCGCGGCGATGCTCGCGCTGGCATTCGGGGCGGTCGCCACCGAGATCGTGATCCCGCTGCTCACCAAGGCGGTGATCGACGGGCCGATCGCGCACGGCGAGCGAGCCCTGCTGGTCCCGCTCGGCATCGGGGCGATCGTGCTCGGCACGGCCGAGGCGGCGCTGAACATGATCCGGCGGTGGGTCCAGGCCAGCGCGGTGACCGGCATGGAGCTTTCCATGCGGGATGACATCTACGCGCACCTGCAGCACCTGGATGCCGGGTTCCACGGCTCCTGGCAATCCGGCCAGCTGCTGTCCCGGGCCACCACGGATCTGTCCGCGATCCGCCGGTTCGCCGGCTTCGGCACCATCTTCTTCATCACCAACGTGGTCACCTTCCTCACCGTGATCAGCCTGCTGATCGGCCTGAACTGGTGGCTCGGCCTGGTGACCGGCGGCGTGTTCCTGCCGGTGACGGTGGCTTGCTTCCGGTTCGAGCGCCGCTATCGCGTGCTCTCCCGGCGCGCCCAGGACCAGCAGGGCGACCTGGCCACCTACGTAGAGGACGCGGCCGCCGGGATCCGAGTGCTGAAGGCGCTCGGCCGCCGGGACGAGGCGGCCGGGCGGCATGGCGCGCAGGCCCGCCGCGTCTACCGGACGCAGCTTGAGATGGCCAGGCTGCGCGGGACCTTCTGGGCCGGCCTGGACCTGATACCGAATGTGATGATCGGCCTGATCCTGCTGCTCGGCACGTTCGCCGCCAGCCAGCATGAGCTCAGCCTTGGCGGCCTGGTCGCGTTCATCACGCTGACCCTGCAGCTGGTCTGGCCGATCGAGGCGATGGGCTACATCCTGGCATCCGGCCAGGAGGCCGCGACGGCCGCGCAGCGGATCTACGAGATCCTGGACACCGAGCCCGCCATCGCCGATCCTGGCGCCGCGGCGCGGGCCGCCCTGCCGTCCGGGCGCGCAGTCCCGCGGCAGCGGCCTGGCCCGCCGCCCGGGAGGGCCGGGAGGGCCGGCCAGCTGGCCTTCGACCACGTGGCCTTCCGTTACCCGGGCGCGCAGCAGCCGGTGCTCAGCGACATCAGCATGGAGCTGGCCCCCGGCGAGACCGTGGCGCTGGTAGGTGCCACCGGATCCGGCAAGACGACGCTCCTGCAGCTGATCCCGCGGCTGGCCGACGTGACCGGCGGTTCGGTCCGGCTGGACGGCACCGATATCCGCGAACTGCCGCTGCCGCTGCTGCGCTCCAGGGTCGGCTGCGCCTTCGAGGAGCCGACGCTGTTCTCCGCCAGCGTCCGGGAGAACGTCGCCTTCGGCACGGCTGAGGCCGGCGAGGCCGAGATCGAGGCGGCCATCGCCACCGCCCAGGCCGGTTTCGTGCATGATCTGCCGTGGGGCCTGGACACCAGGATCGGCGAGCAGGGCATGTCGCTATCCGGCGGCCAGCGGCAGCGCGTCGCGCTCGCCCGCGCGATCCTGGCCAGGCCGTCGGTGCTGGTGCTCGACGACCCGCTGTCCGCCCTCGACGTGCATACCGAGGCAAAGGTCACCGAGGCGATGGGCCGGGTGCTTGCCGCGTCGACCGCGCTGGTGGTCGCGCACCGGCCGTCCACCGTGCTGCTCGCCGACCGGGTCGCGCTGCTCGACGGCGGGGTGATCAGCGCGGTCGGCGCGCACCGGGAACTGCTGGCGGGCAACCCGAGGTACCGGAGCCTGATGAGCGCGGCGCCTTCGGCCGGCCAGCACGGCGGCCCGGACTCCGGCAGCGTGGCCGGCCAGGATCTGACGGGAGCGAACCGGTGAGCCAGCCAGCCGAGGCGGCCTGGCGCGGCATCGCGGCCGAGGACGCAGACGACATCGGCGCGGGCCTGTCGGCGATGCTGCGCCGCCGGGGCAGGCGGCTGCTGCGGGAGCTGCTCCGGCCGCACCGGGCCCGGGTGGCCGCGATTCTCGCGCTGATCCTGACCGCGAACCTGGGCGCGCTGGCCGGCCCGTGGCTGGTCGGGGTCGGAGTCGACCAGGTGCCGCAGCTCACCAGCTCGGGTGACCTGGCGCCGATGCTGGCGATCATCGCGGCGTTCGCCGTCGCGGTGCTGACCCAGGCCGTCGCCACCCGGGCGTTCATCGCTGCCATGGGCCGCCTCGGCGGGATGGTGGTACTCGAGCTCCGCCGGCGGCTGTTCGCCCATTTCCAGCGGCTGCAGGTCGCCTTCCATGAGCGCTATACCTCGGGCCGGGTCATCTCCCGCCAGGTGTCGGACGTCGACTCCATTTCCGACCTGTTCGAGGAAGGGCTCGACTCGCTGGTCTTCGCGGTGTTCTCGCTGCTCCTGGTCGGGGCCGGGATGCTGCTGCTGGACTGGCAGCTGGCCCTGGTCGTGCTGACCGGGTTCGGCCCGCTGATCTGGCTGACCCGCTGGTTCCGGCGCGAGTCCGCGCTCGCGTACCGGCGCACCAGGGACACGATCGCCCGGGTCATCGTGCAGTTCGTGGAGACCTTCGGCGGCATCCAGGCGGTGCAGGCGTTCCGCCGGGAGAAGCGGAATGAGGAGATCTTCGGCCAGCTCAACCAGGATTACGCGGCGGCCAGCCTGCGCTCCTCGCGGCTGGTGGCCATCTACTCGCCGGGCATCACGCTGGTCGGCAACCTGGCGGTAGGGGCGGTCCTGCTCTACGGCGGGCTGCGGGTCATCGACGGCGGCATGCAGGTCGGCGTGCTCGTCACCTTCCTGCTCTACCTGCAGCGCTTCTTTGACCCGCTGCAGGACCTGGCGCAGTTCTACAACACCTTCCAGTCGGCCGCGGCCGCGCTGGAGAAGCTTTCCGGGGTGCTCGACGAGGAGCCGACGGTGGCCGAGCCCGCCGTGGAAGTGATCCTCCCGGAGCCATCCGGCCAGGGCCGCGGGCGCAGCGTCACGTTCGAGTCGGTCCGGTTCGGCTACCGCAAGGCGATCGTGCTGCCCAGCCTCGACCTGACCATCCCGGCGGGCCAGACGGCGGCCCTGGTCGGGGCGACGGGCGCCGGGAAGACCACCATCGCCCGGCTGCTGGCCCGCTTCTACGACCCGGCCAGCGGCGTCATCCGGCTTGACGGCGTCGACCTGCGGCAGCTGTCTGACCGCAGCCTGCGGGCCGAGGTCATCATGATCACTCAGGAGAACTTCCTGTTCAGCGGTACCATCGCGGAGAACATCGAGCTGGGCAAGCCGGGCTCGTCCCGGGCCGAGGTGACGGCCGCGGCGGCGGCCATCGGCGCGCACGAGTTCATCGCCGCGCTGCCGGGCGGCTATGACGCCCAGGTCGGCAAGCGGGGCGGCCGGCTGTCCGCCGGCCAGCGCCAGCTCATCTCGTTCGCCCGTGCCTTCATCGCCAGCCCGGCCGTGCTGGTCCTGGACGAGGCGACCTCGCTGCTCGACATCCCCGGCGAGCGCCTGGTGCAGGACGCGCTGCGGACCATCCTGGCCGGGCGCACCGCGCTGATCATCGCCCACCGGCTGTCCACGGTCGAGATCGCGGACCGGGTGCTGGTGCTCGACGCCGGCCGTATCATCGAGGACGGCCCGCCCGGGCAGCTGCTGACCCGCGGCGGCGAGTATTTCGCGCTGCACGCCAGCTGGCGCCGCAGCCTGGCCTGAGCCAGCGCTGGCCGGCGGTTTGCCGGGCGCGATCAGGCGATGAGATCATGCTCGCGGAGGTCTGATGGCGGCAGATGACGTCTCTCGCTCGCCGGGCCGCCTCGGCCGCGGGCCCGGCGTGCCGCGCCCGCACTCGCCCGGCGGGCGGCGGATCAGGAAGCTGGCGATCGGCGCCGGGCTGGCCGCGTATTCCTGGCTGGCGGCCGGCACCGCCGCGTTCAGCACGGTCGCGCTGCTCGGCGTGCTGCTGCCCGGCGCCGTTCTCGCAGCGATCTGCATCTGGTGGCCGCCGGCCCGCATTCCTCCGCCAGACCGGCTGGATGTGGCCGGATTCTCGTACTGGGCGATTTGCGTGACTGCCCTTTTCGAATGGGAAGCATCCGCGTTCAGGGACAATTCGCGCCCGTGGCACCCGGCACTGACGGATCTCGTCAATCCGCTGATTGGGCCGCATCCGCTGAAGGCGGCCGCGTTCCTGCTCTGGCTGCTGGCCGGCTGGGCGCTGGTACGGCGGTGAGCGGGAAATGACCACCCGCGTCATCACGATCGCGGGTTTCGCCTGCGTGATCATCGCGCTGTTCGCGCTCGACCTGATCGGGCGGCGGCCGGGGAACCGCGTCCCGACCCTCGGCGAGTGGCTCGGGTACCTCATGCGAGCGCGGGCCGGCCGGGCCGTGATCCTGCTCGGCTGGCTCTGGATCGGCTGGCACTACTTCGCCAGGTAGCCGGCCGGGCCAGCGGCCGGCCGGGCTAAACCTTCCGGCTAGCCCCTCCGGCTAGTCCGCGGGCTAGTCCGCGCGGGCTAGCCCGGCCCGGTCATGGCCCGGCCCGGTCATGGCCCGGCCCGGTCATGGCCCGGCCCGGTCATGGCCCGGCCCGGTCATGGCCCGGCGCTGGTCCAGCCGGCCAGCCGATCCCGGCCCGGCCCGGTCATGCCCCGGCGCTGGTCCGGCCGGCCAGCCGATCCCGGCCCGGTGTCCGCTAGGCTGGCCCGCGTGATCAGGGGCAGGAAGCAGGCCAGCGAGAAGGCCAGGACGCAGCATGCCGCGGACGTCGCGCTCGCGGCCAGCTTTGGCGAGCTGCTGGAGGCCGCCCGCGCGGCCGAGCAGGAGTTCCGGCAGGCCCAGGCGGCCGGCGCCCCGCTCGCCGGCCAGCATTCGCTGGCCCTCGGCCTGGACACGGCGCTGACTGACGCCATGCGGGCCGCCTACGCCGCGCAGCGGGCGGCGATCGGCCCGCTCGGCTACGACGACCGGATCGTCCGGCGCAAGGCCAAGGCCACCAGCGCGGTGCACGCCTGGACCGACGAAGCCGAGCGGCTGCTGACGCTGCGGGAGACCCACCGGCTCACTGGCATCCCGCCGGTACCGCGCATCCACGCGGCCTGAGCACGACGCCCGGCCGTTCCGGAATCTGGTATCCGGCCTGAACCTGGCGTGTCGCCCGGCCCGTATCAAGGGATACGGGAGGAAAATAAGTTACGGCGACTAGTAACTATGGGTAGTACTGAAGTATCAGAACGTAGATCAATAGAAGCTACAAAGGACTGGCCTTAAAACCGTCACAATGGGCCATGCCGGAGTCGGCGCTTAGCTGGCACAGTAGAATGTGATCAAGACCACAACGAGGAATGACCAGGAGGCACGCGATGTGCCCGCACACGCCGCCCTGCCCGGATGCGAAGGCGCCGGACCGTGAGGCGGCCCGAACGCTCATCAGCCATCCGGAGCAGGGCTGGAGTTTGCTCTGTAACGGGATCGTCGTCTTCGAGGACACTGGTGAGCTGCTCCCCGATGGGGATACCATCGCGCCGCACCGGCCAACCGACCTCATCCAGCCGGCCATCGCGCCGCGTTCGCCGGACGCGCGCCGCAGTTCCCCGGCGGCCTAGCACCGGGCCAAGGTAGCCGCCATCCAGGTGGCCGCCATCCACCGGCCGGGACTATCCACCCGGGGCAGGCACAGCATTGCGGGCCGCTGGCCGGCCACCCGGCCTAGCGCGAGCGGGCCGGGTCCCGCACCGGGCGGGGCAGCGCCGGGGCCGGCCGCACGGCGAGTATCTCGCCCAGCCATGACCGCACCGCAACGGCGACCGCGGCCGGATTCCTGGACAGTGCATGCGTCTCGCCCGGCAGCAGCACGACCCGGTCAGCGTCGGCCGGGCCGGGTACCCCGAAGGGATCCCGGTCGCCGCTGACGGCCAGCACCGGAGTCCCCGCGCCCCGCAGCTCGGCCGCGCGGGATCGCTCCGGGCGGCCGGGCGGGTGCAGCGGGAACGCCAGCGCGAGCACCGCCCGCGCGCCGGCCGCGCGGGCGGTGCGGCAGGCGACCCGCGCGCCGTTGCTCCGGCCGCCCTGCACCAGCGGCAGCCCCGGATACCGTGCCCGCAGCGCGGAAATGATCTCCAGCCAGGCCGGGTCCTGGCGCGCCGCCGAGCCCGGCGCCCGGGCACCGCGCACCCGGTACGGCTGGGTCACCAGCGCCACCGCGCCGCCAAGCCCGGCCGCCGCGCCGCGGGCGGCGAGCAGATCGGGCGTGCGCACCCCCCCGCCGGAGCCGTGCGTGAGCACGAGCAGGAAGCCCGGACCGGCCGGGCTGCCGGGACCCGCCGCGCTGCCGGGACCGGCCGCGCTGCCCGGGCCGGGCCGCGCGGCCCGGTTGTCCGGGCTCTCCGCGTCGCCGAAGTCGGCCAGGGCCGTCCCGGCACCGGTGCAAATCTCCACGCTCGCAGCGTACGTCCTGGCCAGCTCCGCCGATTTTACTGGTTAAGAAAAGTCCGGCCGGGACCGGACAGAACTTAACCACTGATGAATCCCGCCGGCGCCTGCCCGGTTCGCGCCCAGCTGATGGCCGACTGGGCCGGGTCGGCGCGCAGCCTGGCGCGGAGAACGCGACCAGAGCGTCGCTGCCCCGGACCCCGGGCCCCGGGCCCGCGGACCCCGGGCCCGCGGCCGGCGGTCCCTTCCCGGGGCCGGCGGCTAGACGTTCAGCAGCTTCTTCAGGAACTGGCCGGTGTAGCTGTCGTCGGCCATCGCCACCTGCTCGGGGGTGCCGGTCGCGATCACGCTGCCGCCGCGCGAGCCGCCCTCCGGACCCAGGTCGATCACCCAGTCGGCGGTCTTGATCACGTCCAGGTTGTGCTCGATCACGATCACCGTGTTGCCGCCGTCGACGAGCCGGCCGAGCACGCCGAGCAGCTTGCGGATGTCGTCGAAATGCAGGCCGGTGGTGGGCTCGTCCAGCACGTAGATGGTGCGGCCGGTCGACCGGCGCTGCAGCTCGGAGGCGAGTTTGACCCGCTGCGCCTCGCCGCCGGACAGCGTCGGGGCCGGCTGCCCGAGCCGGACGTAGCCGAGCCCGACGTCGACCAGCGTCTTCAGGTGCCGGTGGATGGCGGGCACCGGCGCGAAGAACTCGGCCGCCTCCTCGATCGGCATCTGCAGCACGTCGGCGATCGTCTTGCCCTTGTAGTGCACCTGCAGCGTGTCCGTGTTGTACCGGGCGCCGTGGCAGACCTCGCACGGCACGTAGACATCCGGCAGGAACTGCATCTCGATCTTGATCGTGCCGTCGCCGGCGCACGCCTCGCACCGGCCGCCCTTGACGTTGAACGAGAACCGGCCCGGCTGGTAGCCGCGGACCTTGGCCTCGGTGGTAGCCGCGAACAGCTTCCTGACGTGGTCGAACACGCCGGTGTAGGTGGCCGGGTTGGACCGCGGGGTGCGGCCGATCGGGCCCTGGTCGACGTGCACCACCTTGTCCAGCTGCTGCATGCCGGTGACCCTGGTGTGCTTCCCCGGCACGATCCGGGTGCCGTGCAGCTCCTTGGCGAGCGAGCTGTACAGGATGTCATTGACCAGGGTGGACTTCCCGGAGCCGGACACGCCGGTGACCGCGATGAAGCAGCCGAGCGGGAAGGCCACGTCGACGTCGCGCAGATTATGCTCGCTGGCGCCCTTGACCACCACCTCGCGGCCGCGGCTGCGCTTGCGGCGGACGGCGGGCACCGGGATCGACTCGCGGCCGGTCAGGTACGCGCCGGTCAGCGACTCCTCGCTGGCCAGCAGCTCATCCAGCGATCCGGAGACCACGATCCGGCCGCCGTGCTCGCCGGCCCGCGGGCCGATGTCCACCACCCAGTCGGCGGCCCTGATCGTGTCCTCGTCGTGCTCGACGACGATCAGCGTGTTGCCGAGGTCACGGAGCCTGGTCAGCGTTTCCAGCAGCCGGTGGTTGTCCCGCTGGTGCAGCCCGATCGACGGCTCGTCCAGCACGTAAAGCACGCCGACCAGGCCGGAGCCGATCTGGGTGGCCAGCCGGATCCGCTGCGCCTCGCCGCCGGCCAGTGTCGCCGACGCCCGGTCCAGCGACAGGTAGTCGAGCCCGACGTCGAGCAGGAACCCCAGCCGGGCGTTGACCTCCTTCAGGATCCGGCCCGCGATGTGCTGATCCCGCTCGGACAGCTCCAGGCCGAGCAGCAGCTTGGCCAGCTCGCCGATCGGCAGCGCGCAGTAGTCCGAGATGGACCGGCCGTCCACCGTCACCGCCATTGCGATCGGCTTCAGCCGGGAGCCGTGGCAGACCGGGCAGGGCACCTCGCGCATGAACCCGGCGAACCGCTCCCGGCTGGAGTCGCTCTCCGCCTCGCCGTGCCGGCGCTCGATGTACGGGATCGCGCCCTCGAAGTTGGTGTAGTACGACCGCTCCCTGCCGTACCGGTTCTTGTACCTGACGTGCACCTGCTTGTCATAACCCTGCAGCAGCGCGCGCTGCGCCGCGGCCGGCAGCTTGCGCCACGGCGTGCCGATGTCGAAGCCGACGGAATTGCCGAGTGCCTCGATCAGCCGGATGAAGTAGTCGCTGACGTGGCCGCCGCTCCACGGGCCGATCGCGCCCTCGGCCAGCGTCTTGTCCGGGTCGGACACCACCAGCTCGGGGTCCACCTCCATCCGGGTGCCGAGCCCGGTGCAGGACGGGCAGGCGCCCCACGGCGAGTTGAACGAGAACGACCGCGGCTCCAGCTCCTCGAACGACAGGTCGTCGTACAGGCAGGCCAGGTGCTCGGAGTACATCCGCTCGCGGTGCGGGTCGTCGTCCGGCAGGTCGACGAAATCCAGCACGACGATCCCGCCGGACAGCGCCAGCGAGGTCTCCACCGAGTCGGTCAGCCGCCGCCGCGCGGACGCCTTGACGTCCAGCCGGTCGACCACGACCTCGATATCGTGCTTCTCGTACTTCTTCAGTGCGGGCAGGCCGGCCGCCGAGTCGGCGCCGTCCAGCCTGATCACGGCGCCGTCCACCCGGGCCCGGGAATAGCCCTTGGCCTGCAGCTCGCGCAGCAGCTCGCCGTACTCCCCCTTGCGGCCGCGGACCACCGGGGCGAGCACCTGGAACCTGGTGCCCTCGTCCAGCTCCAGTACCCGGTCGACGATCTGCTGGGGGGTCTGCCTGGCGATCGGCCGGCCGCAGATCGGGCAGTGCGGCTTGCCCACGCGGGCGTACAGCAGCCGCAGGTAGTCGTAGACCTCGGTGATCGTGCCGACGGTAGAACGAGGATTCCGGCCGGCTGCCTTCTGGTCGATCGAGACCGCCGGGGAGAGCCCGTCGATGAAGTCGACGTCCGGCTTGTCCATCTGGCCGAGGAACTGCCGGGCATAGGCGGACAGCGACTCGACGTACCGGCGCTGGCCCTCGGCGAAGATCGTGTCGAAGGCGAGGCTCGACTTGCCCGACCCGGACAGCCCGGTAAAGACGATCATCGCGTTCCTGGGCAGGTCGAGCGAGACGTCCTTGAGATTGTGCTCGCGGGCACCGCGAACAACGAGGCGATCAGCCACTTCTGCTCAGTTCTCCGGAATCGGGAAGGGTGGTTCCCGGTGGTCGGGCAGCTAGTTCTCCGTAGTCAGGGAGGCAGTTCTCCGGGTCAGGGGCGGCAAATCCCCCGGATGCGGGGGATGCTCCATCGTATCCGGGGGGTCTGACAAACGCTGGCGCTTCCGGACCCGGCCCGGACGCCACCGGCCGCCCCAGCGGGCTCAGCTGCCGCCCGGCGGCCCGGCCGCCTGGCCGCCCCGCGACCCGGCCTGCCCAGCCCGGCGCTGCTCCAGCCTGACCCGGAAACACCCCCGCGCCCTCCGGCATTCCCGCACCCGGCGTCTCCGCGGGCGGCATGGGCGGAGACGAGGCGCCGGCCGCCGGGGCGAGCCGGATCCTCCGCGATCATGGGCGGAGACGAGGCGCCGGCCGCCGGGGCGAGCCGGATCCTCCGCGATCATGGAATTGATGACGTGAGCGGCCAGATGGGCGAGGATGAACCGGAATGACCGGAACCAACGGGATGGAGCGCCGTGACTGACGATCCCGCCGAGCTGCAATCCCGGCTGGCGGAGGCGACCGGCCGCCTGCTCGCCACCGCGGCCGGGATAGACGATGGCCAGGCCAGGCAGCCCTCGCTGCTGCCCGGCTGGAGCCGCGGCCATGTGCTCACCCATCTCGCCCGGAACGCGGACGGGCTGCGCAACCTGCTGGTCTGGGCGCGCACCGGCGTGGTCACCCCGCAGTACCCCAGCCAGCAGGCCCGCGACGACGCGATCGAGGCAGGCGCGGGCCGGGCGGCCGCCGAGTTGGTCGCCGACCTGGCCGAGACGGCCGCGGCGTTCCGGGCCGAGGCGGCCGCGATGCCGGCCGGCGCCTGGCAGGTCAGCGTGCACGGCGTGCGCGGGCGCGGGCACCCGGCCTGGTACACGCTCTCGCGGCGGCTGTCCGAGGTGGAGATCCATCACGTCGACCTGGCGGCCGGCTACCGGGCACCGGACTGGCCGGACTGGTTCGTCGCCGAGCGCCTCGGGTCCGTCGCGGCCGAGTTCGCCGGGCGCGCGGACCTGCCAGCCGCGCGGCTCATCGTCGGCGGTACCGGGCAGGAGTACCGGATCGGCCCGGGCCAGCCGGCCTGCCGGACGCCGGCCTGCCGGACGCCAGCCCGGCAGGCGCTAGCCAGGCCGGGCCGGCGCCCCGGATCACCGGGCCAGGCTGGCTGCTGCTGGCCTGGCTGACCGGCCGCAGCGGAGGCGACGGGCTGACCGCGGACCCGCCCGGGCCGCTGCCCGGGCTGCCCGCATGGTAGTAATTCAGCAGGTCGCGCCGCCGCGGCGGGCCGGGGCTGATCAGCGCGTGAGATGAGGAGAGCATGAGCTACACCGGAGACGTCAGCGTCGGCGGGCCGGCCGACACCAGGGAGCTTCCCGGGCTCACCATTACCAAGGTGGCCGTCGGCCCGATGGACAACAACGCCTACCTGCTGCGCTGCACGAGCACCGGCGAGCTGCTGCTGATCGACGCCGCTAACGAGGCAGGCACGCTGCTCGGCCTGATCGGCGAGACCCCGCTGGGCACGATCGTCACCACCCACCAGCACGGAGATCACTGGGCCGCGCTGCGCGAGGTCCAGCAGGCAACCGGCGCGGCCACCGTCGCCCACCCGGACGATGCCGGCGGGATCCCGGTCCGGACCACCGAGCTGGTCAGGCACGGTGACTCGGTCTGCGTCGGCGATGCCCGGCTGTCGGTCATCCACCTGCGCGGGCACACTCCCGGCAGCATCGCGCTCGGTTATGACGCGGGCGGCGCGCTGGCCGATCAGCCGCACCTGTTCACCGGCGACTCGCTGTTCCCCGGCGGCCCCGGCAACACCCAGGGTGACCCGCAGCGGTTCAGCCAGCTGATCACCGACCTGGAAGACCGCATTTTCGCCGGGCTCCCGGATGGCACCTGGGTGTACCCGGGGCACGGCGCGGACACCACGATCGGCACCGAGCGGCCGCACCTGCCCGAATGGCGCGCCCGGGGCTGGTGATGGCCGCGGATCACGAGTTCATCGTGGTTGGCGCCGGCCTGCTCGGCCTGGCTGCCGGGCGGGCGCTGGCCGGCCGGGGCCGGGACGTGGTGGTGCTGGAGCAGGCCGCGGTCGGGCATCCGGGCGGCGGCTCGCAGGGCAGCTGCCGCATCTTCCGGCTCGGCTATGACGACCCCGGCTATGTCGCCATGGCGCGGCGGGCCAGCGAGCTCTGGCACGACCTTGAGGATGCCTCCGGCCAGCAGATCCTGCGGCCGGCCGCGCACCTGACGTTCGGTGCCGGGCTGCCCGCGGTGCAGCACGGGATGCGCCTGGCCGGCGCCCCGGCCGAGCTGCTGTCCGCCGCGGAGGCGGCGGCCAGGTACCCCGGGATCGACGCCGGCGGGCCCGCCCTGCTCGAGCCGGAGTCCGGCGTGATCGCCGCCGACGTGGCACTGCGCGCGCTCGCCGCGGCCGGGCCGCCGGTCCGGGCGGGCGTCCGCGTGACCGGCATCGAGGATGACGGCCGGCGGGTAACGGTACGCGCGGGCGACGGCACCGCGCTCACCGCGGAGCGGGTTATCGTCTGCGCGGGCCCGTGGACCGCGGCGCTGCTCGCCCCGGCCGGGATCAGGGTGCCGTCCGCGCCGACCCTGGAGCAGGCCGCCTACCTGGCCCCGGCCGGCGGCCCGGGCCAGGCCGGCGGCCCGGCACCGGAGATGCCGATCTTCATCTGCCATGCCGCGCCGGCGCCGTACGGCCTGCCGGTGCCCGGCTCGCCGCTGTACAAGATCGGGCTGCACAAGAGCGGGCCCGCCGCCGACCCGGACAGCCAGGACCGCGGCCAGGACGCCGGGCTGGCCGCCCGGCTGCGGCAGGTCGCGGCCCGGTACCTGCCCGGCTTCGATCCGCGGCCGGCGCGGGCCGAGCGCTGCATCTACGACAACACCCCGGACGAGGCCTTCATCCTGGACCGGGCCGGCCGGGTGGTGATCGGCTGCGGCACGTCCGGGCACGGCTTCAAGTTCGGGCCGCTGCTCGGCGGCTGGCTGGCCAGCCTGGCCGCCGGGCAGCCGCCCGGCGCCCCGGCGGAGCGGTTCCGGCTGGCCCGGTTCCGGTCCGGCGCGGTCACCCGGCTGCGGCCCCGGTAATCCGCGCCAGGCGCCGCGCCGGTGCGGGCGAGGCCGGCCCGGCTCGCGCGGCACAGCGGTGCCCGCAGGCCCGGCCGGGCGCCGCGGAAGGCCACCGCGGCGAAACGGATCCCCCGGCGCGGCCCGGTGACCGCAGGACAGCCGGCCCGGCCGGACTCCGGCCGCCCCGGCGAGCTCAGCTGACCAGGGTCGCGAAGACGATGACGTTGCTGAGGTAGTGGCCGGTGGCCTGGTCGAAGGCGCCGCCGCAGGTGATCAGGCGCAGCGTCGGCGTCGGCGTCGGCCCGTAAACGTCGGCGGTCGGGAAATGCGCCTTCGGGTACATGTGCTTCGCGGTCACCCGGAAGATGGCCAGTGACCCGTCCGCGCGCCGGACGTAGACACGCGCGCCCCGCTGCATGAACCGCAGCCGGTAGAAGACCCCGGGGCCGCTCAGCGAGTCGATATGGCCCGCGATGATCGAGGAGCCGATCGCGCCCGGCCGCGGGCTGAAGGTGTACCAGCCGGCTACCGCCGTGGTGGCCGGCACCTGCAGGGCGCCCGACGGGGTGACGCCGAGCCTGATCAGCGACGTCCGCACGCCGATCGACGGGATGGTCAGGCTGACCGGCCTGGGTACCTTCTCGCCGTCCGACGGCTGCGGCACCGGCGCCGCCTTGCCCAGCGGCACCGGGGTCAGCGCCGGCCAGCGGCCGGCGCCGCGGCGCGGCCGGGGTGGCTCTGCGCGACGGCCAGGCCGCACGCGCCGATGCCCACCGCGAGCAGCCCGCAGAGCAGCACCGCGACCGCGCCCCGCCTGCTCACGGGGCGCAGCCGCCGGTGCCGCTGCCGCGGCGCCGGGACAGCGCGCGGGCGCGCTGCCCCGGCGTGCCGGCCGGCCGGCTTCGTCATGTCACCTCATGCGCGGGGACATGCGGGACTTCCGCAGCCGGGCGATCCCGGCCACGCTGACCAGCAGCCCGGCCGCCAGCGTGACCAGCCATGGCACCAGCGATGAGCCGGGAACCGGGGCGGTGCCGCCGAAGCCGGTGGACACGGCCCCGGCCGGGAGCACCCGGCTGCCGGCCGCGTCGATGAGGTTGTCGATCGTGAGGTGACCGGGGTCGTCGAGCACGACCAGGGTGTGCACCGTGCCGGCGGCCAGCTTGATGCTCTGCGTGGCGCTGCCGGTCTGGCCGGCCGCTTGCACGTTCCAGGTGCCCGGTGCCACCGTCTGGTAGGACGTGACGGCGCCGAACGCGAGGTCGTGCACGAGCACGTTGCTGCCGGCTTTCACCGTGACCTTGTGCTGCTGCAGGGACGCCTGGATTATCCGGACCAGCGCCTTGCCGTGCGGCGTGACCAGCCTGTCCTTGAGTATCTGCAGCCGCAGGCCGGCGGCCGGGCCCATGCCGGCCACGGTGTATGTCTGGCCGGCCGCCACGTTGACGGTCGTGGACAGCACCGGCTTGGAGCTGGCCGGGGCGCCGGCCCCGCGCATGGCCACCGTGTACTCGCCGGTCGGCACGGCCTGATAGCCCGACACGGTGCCGTAGGTCACGTGCTTCAGCACGATCTTGGCACTGGGGTTGCCGAACGAGTACAGGTACACGTCGACAGCCGGGGTGTTCGGCGACAGGTGCGCTAGCCGGAGGTAGCCCACATGCGACCTGGCCTGCGCGGAGGACGCGGTCGAGGACGCGGACGCGGCCGGGCCGGCCAGGCCGACCAGGCCGAACGTGAGCCCGATGACTCCGGCCAGCCTGGCCGGCCGGGCAAGTTTCTGGAAAAGCCTCATGGTTCCTCTTTCCTCCCCTGACCGGCCGGCGGCCGGTCAGCTTCCATGTCCTGGTGGTGCTCGGATTACTGTTTCTTGCTGGCTGCTGATTTCCGCGGGTGCGTCGGCTGCGGGCTAGGCACCTTCCGCTGCGTCGCGGGCGCCGGGCTGCCCAGCAGCCCGAGCGGGCTCGGCGCGGCGAACCCAACGTCCAGCACGTCGCTGCCGCCGGTCAGCCTGGCTATCGAAATGCTCGAGGCGAGATAGGGGGCGCGCTGCGCGCGCAGGAAGGCGCGTGCGGACCGCAGATAGCCGATAGCGCCCGTGCCCGGCGGGCTGGCCAGCTCGGCGGTGCGCAGCGGGACGCCGGGACTGGCGCCGGGATGGCCGCCGCCGAAGGCGACGATGCGCACCTGGCCCTGGTGGGCCAGCGCCGCCAGGGTGATCAGCAGCCGCGCGTCGACCTGGCCGCTGGCCAGCTCGGAGCTGGCCGCCGGCGCGGCCCTGATGTGGGAGTTGTGCAGCAGTTGCCGGCCGGTCGCCCGGCGGGCCTGCAGGTCGGCGGCGAACGCGCGGCGGTAGGCGGCGGCGCCGTCGGCGGCCGTCACCATGACCTCCACCCGGGCCGCGCCGGATCCGAAGCCGGCCAGCGTGTCAGGCGCGTACTCGCTGGTCAGGCGGCTGCCGAGCTGGCTGCGCACGGCTGCTGTGGCAATCACGATGGCGGAGCCGAGCGGATCCGCGGCCGACGAGCCCATCACCAGCAGGCTGCCGGCCGGGAAGCCACGTGCCTGCAGGGTGGCGCACATGACCGGATCGCAGGCCACGATCGCCCCGCGGCTGACCTGCTGCACGATCCACAGCGCCGCCGCGCGGCGGACCATGGCGGCCGTCCGCAGGCCGGGGCTGCCGGGCCCGGATGCGCCGCGGCCGGACGGGGACGAGCTGGATGCGTTCATGATCAGGCCGACGGTCAGCGCGCCGGCCGCGAAGACGGCCAGCACCAGCCCGAGCATGCCGAGCTTGCGCCAGCGCGGCCACGGCGCGCCGGCCGGGCTGCGCAGCCCGCGGCGCTCCAGCCACAGCCGGACCGTGGTGGCTAGCACCGTCGCCCAGGAGGGCTCGGCCGGCCGGTCCGGCTCGTCGCGCGCAGGCTCCGAGCCGTCGTCGCTGCCCGCCCACCAGTCCGGTGGCTGGGCGGGGCTCGGCTCGCCCATCCGCGGTAACCCCCCAAGAGACCGCACACGGGGATAAATGCGGCCTCAATCGGCCACCCCAGCACGACTGACCAGCTAATTCAGCCGAAAAACACGTTTGTTACCAAAACGCTATGGTGTGTAATGAATTTTGCGTTTAGCACGTTGTCGGATGCATTTTGCGAAAGGCCCGTGTACTTTACTGCCCGGCATGGCCGGCCGCCGGGCCGATGGCAGCGGCCGTCCTGGCGCAGGCCGGCCGCCTGCAATTTCACCCCGGCCGGCCGCGCGCGGCCGCCAGCCGCCGGTAGACGGCAATGGCCGCGTCGACCGCGTCGGATTCCGACGGAAGTGCGTCAGCGCGTTTTAGCGCGGCCGCGGTCAGCCTGCCCGCCAGGTCCGGATCCGAGAGGACCGAGAGTATCGCCGCGGCCAGCCGGCCGCTGTCCCCCGGCGGCACCAGCACGGCGGCGTCCTCCCCGGTAAGGTCCGGGATCCCGCCGGCCCGGGACGCCACCAGCGGCGTGCCTGCCCGCAGCGCCTCCTGGACCACCAGCGGCTGTCCCTCCCATCGGCTCGGTACCACCATCACGTCGGCAGCGGCGGCCAGCGCGGGCACATCGTCGCGGTGGCCGAGAAAGCTCACGTCCAGGCCGGCCCGCCGGGCCCGGGCGGCAAGCTGGCCGGCCAGCGGCCCCTCCCCCGCGATGACCAGCAGCGGGCGCGGCGCCAGGTACTGCCAGGCCGCCGCGGCATCGAGCAGGTCGGCGAAGCCCTTCTGCTCGGCCAGCCTGCCCACGGCGAGCACCATCGGCCGGCCGGCCGGGCCGGCCGAGGCCCTGGCCCTCGCCGCGGCCCCGTCCGGCAGCGCCCCGGCGGCCGGGGCCGGCACCACGGCGCGGGCCACGCCGCGCGCGCCCAGGCTGCGCATCCGGCTGGCCAGATCGCCGGATACGCAGAGCACCGCGTCGCCGCGGCGGGCGATCACCCGTTCGCACGCCCGGTACACGAGGTTCGCCACGATGCCGCCTGGCGGGGCATTGTGCACGGTCACGGCCAGCGCGGGAGCGGCCAGCGGCGGGCGGGTCAGCGCGATGGCCGCGATGGCGCCGGCCCGCATCCCGTGCGCGTGCACGACGTCGGGCGCCGCCTGCACCAGCAGCCTGCGCAGGCGCAGCACGGCGGCCGCGTCCCTGGCCGGGCGCAGCCGGCCGGAGATCTCCGCCGGGGTGAACCGCACCCCGCCTG
The DNA here is from genome assembly GCA_963786975.1 of uncultured Actinomycetes bacterium. Classification (GTDB taxonomy): domain Bacteria; phylum Actinomycetota; class Actinomycetes; order Streptosporangiales; family Streptosporangiaceae; genus Palsa-506. The sequence continues at coordinate 67,479 of CAWBBE010000008.1, forward strand.
GGCCGCCGAAGAACCGGTGCCAGGTGCCGGCCGGGCCGAACGCGGTCACCTCCAGGCCGCGCGCCGCGCAGCCCTCGGCCAGCAGCGCGGCGTGCCGGCCGGTGCCGCCGGCCGCGGCGGCGAAGACGCAGGCCAGCCGCAGCGCCGTCATGGCCGTGCCAGCCGGGCCAGCGCGCTCATCGCGCGCTGACGAGCGGCCGTCATGACCGCGCCCGCCTGGTCACCCGGGCAGCCGCGGCGCGCAGGTCACCGCGGTCGAGCGCGTAGCCGACCGCGCCGAACGCGAGCACGGCGCAGCCGCACGCGGCGACGGCCAGCAGCCCGTTCGGGATCACCCCGGCGGCCGGCACGGCGGCGGACAGCGCGGCCGCCAGCCCGGCCCCGGCCGCCGCCGCCGCCAGCCCGGCGGCGCCGGCCCGCAGCAGGCCGTGCAGCGCCGCGGTGCCCCTGGCCCGCCGCACCGCCGCCAGCAGGCCCAGGCCGGCCGCGGTCAGCCCGATGGTGTTGCCCAGGCCGAGGACCGGCACTACCCAGCGGGCCGATACCAGCCGCACCGCGGTCAGGTCGGCGGCGATTACCAGCAGCCAGCCCGCCGACATGGCGATCGCGGCCATCCGGTTCCTGCCGTCGGCGAGCAGCACCCTGGACAGGCAGGCCAGCAGCCCGTAGCCGATAAGCCCGGGCGCGAATGCCGCGAAGGCCAGCGCGAGCTCGGTGGCCTGGCGGGGGTCGGAGGCGAAGACCCGGGCGGCCGGCACCGCCGCGCCCGCCAGCAGCGCCGCGCCCAGGCAGGACGCGAGCAGGACCGCCCGGGCCGAGCCGGCCGCGGTGTCGTCGAAGGCGCTGCCCTCCCGGGCGGCGAGCACCGGGAAGGCGCTGATCGCGATCGGGATCGCCAGCACGGCGTAGGCCGAGGTAAACACCTGCCAGCCGTAGCCGTAGAGGACGACCGCGCCCTGGCTGCCGTGCCCGTTGGCGAGCCAGGTGACCACCAGCGCCGATACGTCCTGCGCGGCCAGCGCGGCGATCCCGACCACCGCCAGCGCCCCGGCCCGGCGGGCCACGCCGGGCGGGAACCGCAGGGCCGGCCGCAGCCGCAGCCGCAGCCGCCAGGCCGGCACCAGCGCGGTGATCACCAGCGCGGCGACGCCGGCCGTGGTGCCGGCCGACAGGATCAGCTCGGCGGCCAGCGGCAGCCCGGCCAGGTTCACCGTGTGCCCGCGGCCGAGCGGCACGAAGGCGACGTACGCGGCGATGACGACCAGGCTGGACAGTACCGGGGCCAGCGCCGGGGCGGTGAACCTGCGGTGGGCCTGCAGGATGCCGTACAGCACCACGGCGAGGCCGTAGAGCAGGATCTGGGGGGCGAACACGGCCAGCATCTGGCCGCCGACGTGGATTAGCTGGGCCTGCGCGCAGCCCGACCGGCCAGCCGGGATGAGCAGCGTGATGATCGGCCCGGCGGCGAACACCAGGACCGCGCTGACCGGGGCGAGGATAACAACCGTCCAGGTGAGCAGCGCCGCGCTGACCTGGCTGACCTCCCGGGCGGCAGCCGGATCGGCACCGGACCGCTCGGCCGGCCGGGCCAGCACCGGCACCATGATGGCGGTCAGCGCGCCGCCGAGGACGATGTCGTAGATGACGTTCGGCACCTGGTTCGCGGTCGCGTAGGCGGTGCCGAGGCAGGCATTGCGGACCGTGTGCGCGAACACGACCTGGCGGCCGAGCCCGGCGACCCGGGCGAGCACGGTGAGGCCGCCGATGAGGGCCGCCGCGCTGCCGATTCCCCGCGCCGCCCGGGGCGCGCCTTCCGGCACGGTGACCTTGGCGGCCTGGCCGGTCACGGAGCGGCGGCGGCCGCCGGCGCGGGACCCGGCTGGCCGGGCTGGGCGGGCTGGGCGCCGGCCCCGGCCGTTTCGCGGCCGGCCGCCGCGGCCTGCGCCGCCGGGCCAGCTGCCGCCGGGCTTGCGGCCGCGGCCGGCGCCGGGCCGGCCGGCGGCCGAGCATGTCCAGCCGGCGCAGCGGCGGGGTCCGCTCGATCACCTTGGTGAAGCTCACTACCTCGCTGGCCGCGGTCAGCCCGGCCACCGCGGCCAGCGCCGCTATCCGGGCCGGCCGCGGCAGCGTGGCGGCCGCGGCGGTGCCGAGCAGCGCGCCGAGCGCGTTCGCCCCGGTGTCGCCCAGCATCGCGCGCTCGCCCAGGTCGTCGGGGAGCAGCGCGATGGCCGCGCCGGCCGGCCCGGCCACGGCGCACAGCGCGGCCGGCCGGTCCCCGGGCCGGGCGGCCCGGCCGCCGGCCGCGAGCAGGCCGGCTGCCGTCAGCGTCACCTTGATGGCCCGGCCGGGCCGCAGGTCGAACAGGTTGAGCAGGTTCGCGCCGCCCGCCGCCAGGCCCGTGTTGATGGCGATGTCGGCCGCCGGGCCGCCGAGCAGCAGGCCCGCCGCCGCGCCGCTGGCGCCGATTCCGGCGATCTTCACCGCGCCGCTGGTCAGCTCGCCGTGCGCCAGTGCGCCGAGGTGCCCGCGGAAACCGCGCCGGCTGCCGCGGCCGGCCAGGTCGTCGTAGCAGCCGAAGGCCGCCGCGCCGGCTCCGGCGACGGCGAGCGCGGCGCGGTCGCGGGCCGGCCGTCCCGGTGCCAGCGCGGCGGCGGCGACGGCGGCGATGGCGACGGCCGGTCCCTCCAGCAGGGTGACCGGCTCGCCGCGGTGGTTGGTTCTCGCCCAGCTGGCGGGACCGCCGGGCGGCCGCCGGGTCAGGCCGGCGTAGGCGGCCCTGGCCGCCGCCGCGGCAAGCCCGCCGGTGACGGCGGCCGCGGCCGCCGCGCGTGCCGCCCGGGCCGCCGTCCTGCGGCCGGCCGCCGTGCCGGTCACCGGCTCGCGCCCGTCAGGGCGGCCGCGCTGGCGCTGGCGTCAGGGCCGGCACTGGCCCTCGGGCTGGCACTGGCCCTCGGGCTGGCGCTATGCCCCGGGCTGGCGCTGTGCCCCGGGCTGGCGCTGTGCCCCGGGGTGGCGTGCCGCCGGGCCGTGCGGGTGCTGGACGGCACCGGGGACAGGCTGGCCGACGGCGTGGGCGCCGGGCTCGGCGCGGTGCCCGGCGCGACGCCGAAGCTGGCCGGCTTGTGCCCGGACAGCAGCAAGCTCAGCGCCTGCACCACCATCACCTGGCCGGACGGGGTATTGGCATTGTCCACGCTGGACACCTCGATTCCGGTATTCCCGCTGGCCAGCTCGTCGATCGCGCTGCCGGTCCCGGAGCCCGGGTAGGACCCGGCCAGGACAGCACCGCGGCCGGCCTCGCCGAGGGACTGGGTCATGGAGATCAGCGCGACATTAGCGGGATCGGAATCGCCGGCCGCCGGCGGGGTGGCCGGGATGACCACCACGGCCAGCGTGGCCGGGACCAGCGCGGTCTTGCTCACCCGCAGGAAGCCGCCCTGCGCGAAGCCGGCCAGCACGGCGTGCGCCTGACCGGCGCTGACGGCCGGGCCGTCGGCGCTGACGATCGCCGCCGCCAGCACGCGGGCGGCCTGCTGCTGGCCGGCCAGCTGCGGATCGGTGGCCTGCGCCGAGCTCTGCCCGGCCGGGGCCGTCAGTAGCAGCTGCTGGGCCAGGTGCTGCGCCAGCGCGGTCAGGTTGTTCTCGTTGGTCGCCCCGGTGTCGAAGAACTGCTGCTGCAGCGCGACCTGGCCGGTGACGGTGCCGCCGGCCTGCCTGACCGCGGTGATGATGCCGCTGACCGCCTGCTGCTGCGCGCCCGGCGCGGTGACCAGCACCACGCTCTGGCCGTCCATCAGGTGCGCGAGCAGCAGCGGGGCCCCCGCTGAGGCGAATGCCTCGTCGGCCCCGACCTGCTGGGTGAGCGAGCCGTTCGCCACGTTCTTCGCGCTGATCTCGTTGTGCAGCACGTTGGCCTCGTGCTGCAGCGTGCGCAGGGTGACGCCGCGCAGCGCCGTGGAGCCGAACACGATGCCGATGGCCAGGGCCAGGAAGATGGCCACGATGGAGACGAGGTGATACCGGAAGTCGATCACTACAGCAGCCCGGTCAGCCAGTAGATGAAGTCATCCCACTTCGCCGCGAGGAACGTGGACAGCACCGGGCTGACCGGCGAGAAGGCCAGCGCGACCAGCAGCGCCGCGGACGCGGCGAGCACCAGCACGAGCAGTGCCCAGCCGGAGATCCGGCTCCGGTACAGCCTGCTGACGCCCTTGGCGTCGACGATCTTGTCGCCCACCTTCATCCGGGTGAGCACCGCGCTGGCCATCCCGGACCTGCCCTTGTCCAGGAACTCGGTCATCGAGAACCGCATGCCGACCGCCACGATCAAGGTGGCGCCCATCTCGTCGGCGAGCAGCACGGCCAGGTCCTCGCTGGTGCCGGTGGCCGGGCAGGAAACCGACGGCAGGCCGAGATCCTGGACCCGGGCCAGGCCGGGCGCGACCCCGTTCGGGTACGCGTGCACGACGAGCTCGGCGCCGCAGCCGAGCGCCTTGTCGGATACCGAGTCCATGTCGCCGACGATGATGGCCGGCTTGTAGCCGGCCTCGACCAGCGCGTTCGCGCCGCCGTCCACGGCCACCATGACCGGCTTGAACTCGCGGATGTAGGCGCGCAGCGCCTGCAGGTCCTCGCGGTGCCGGTAGCCGCGCGCCACCACCAGCGCGTGCCGGCCGCGCAGGCTGGTCCGCAGGTCCGGTACCCGGATCCCGTCGATGAGCAGCTCCGAATCGCGGCTGATGTACTCGATCGTGTTGGCCGCGAATGCCTTGAGCTGGTCCGCGAGGCCTGCCTTGGCGTCTTCCATCGCCGCGCTGACCGAGGCGCCGTCCTGCACCGTGCCCTTCGCGACGACCTCGTCGCCGGCGTAGAGGGTATCGCCGTCGAGCCGGACCCGCTGGCCCTCGGATACCCGCTCGAAGACATCGGCGCCGACCCCGTCGACCACCGGGATCCTGGCGTCCACCAGCAGCTGCGGGCCGAGATTGGGGTACCGGCCGCTGATGCTCAGCGCGGCGTTCACCACGGCCGAGACCTGGCGCCTGATCAGCGCCTCGGCGCTCACCCGGTCCAGGTCAGCATGGTCGATGATGGCGATGTCGCCAGGCTGCAGCCGCTTGGTCAGGTTCTTGGTCCTGCGGTCCAGCCGGGCCGTCGCCGATAGGCCGGGCAGGTCCTGGGACCTGCTCCGACGTGCTCCGGTGAGTGTGCGAGACAGCGCCTTCATCGCAAGGCAATCTTGCCAGATGCCGGCGGGCGGCAGCGCCACCCGCCGCATCGCCGGGCGTTATCGCGGCCGCCGGGGAGCATGACGGCGGCCGGCCGGGGAGCCTGACGGCGGCCAGGCCGGGGGTTACCGGGCCCGGCCCGCCCGGGATCGCCCGGGCCGGCCGCGCCGCGCGCTCCGCCGCCGCGGCGGCGAGCAGCTCCCCGGCGTGCGCCCGGCCGAACTCCGAGTCCTCCAGGCCGGCCAGCATCCGGGACAGCTCGCGCACCCGGCCCTGGTCGTCCAGCCTGGTGACGCCGCTGCTGATCACCGAGCCGTCGCCGGCCTTCTGCACCATCAGGTGCGCGTCAGCGAACGCGGCGACCTGCGGCAGGTGGGTGACCACGATCACCTGGGCGAGCCGGGCCAGCCGGGCCAGCCGTCGCCCGATCTCCACCGCGGCCCTCCCGCCCACGCCGGCGTCCACCTCGTCGAACACGAACGTCGGCACCGGGTCGGCGCCGGCGAATACCACCTCGATGGCCAGCATGACGCGGGACAGCTCGCCGCCGGACGCGCCCTTGTGCAGCGGCAGCGCGGGCGCGCCGGGATGGGCGGCGAGCCGGATCTCCACCTCGTCGGCGCCGTACGGGCCGGGGCCGTCGGCCGGGGTCACCGGCACCGTCAGCCGCGCATGCGGCATGGCCAGCGCGGTCAGCTCGGCGGTGACATCATCGGCGAACTGCCCGGCTGCCTTCTTCCGGCCCGCGGTGAGCTGGCCGGCCAGCTCGCCGACCGCGGTGGCGAGCGCGGCCTCCTGCTCGGCCAGCCCGGCGATCTGGTCGTCGGCGCCGTCCAGCTCGGCCAGCCGGGCCGCCGCCTGCTTGGCCCAGCCCAGCACCCCGGCGATGCCGCCGGCCGCTCGGTGCCGGCGCCCGTCGCCGGCTGCCCGTCGCCGGCTGCCCGTCGCCGGCTGCCCCGTCGCCGGCCCGGCCTGCGGATCCGGGTAGCCGTCCGGGGCGTAGGCCCGGACCAGCCGGGCCAGCTCGGCGCGGCGCTCCTGCACCACCGCCAGCCTGGCCGGGTCGGCCTCCACCGCCTGGGCGTAGGAGGCAAGCTCGGCGGCGACATCGGACACCAGGTAGGCGGCCTCGGACAGGCGCCCGGCCAGGGCGGCCAGCGCGGCGTCGTGGCCGGCCGCCGCCTCCAGCGCATGCCGGGCGCCGCCGAGCAGCGTGAGCGCATCCGGTGCGTCGTACAGCCCGCTGGACGGGTCGGACTGCAATGCCTCGTGCGCCGCCGTGGCCGCCGCGTGCAGCGCATCCGCGTGCGACAGCCGCTCGTCCTCGGCCAGCAGCTCGATGTCCTCGCCGCTGGCGGGCCCGGCCCGCTCGATCTCGGCCAGCCCCCGGCGCAGGTCCGCGGCTTCGGCGTCCCGCTCCCGGGCCCGCGACGTCAGCTCCGCCAGCTCCGCCCGGATATCCCTGAGCCGCTGATAGGAGCGCTGGTAGCCGGCCAGCAGCGCGGCATGGTCCGGGCCGGCGAACAGGTCCAGCGCCTCGCGCTGCCGGGCGGGCCTGAGCAGCTGCTGCTGGTCGGCCTGGCCGTGCACGGCCACCAGGTCATCGGCGAGGTAGGTGAGCAGCGACACCGGCACCGAGCGGCCGCCGGCGTAGGCGCGCGAGCGGCCTTCGGCAGACACCGAGCGGCTGATGATCAGCGCGCCGCCGTCGTCGTCGAGATCGCCGCCCGCCTCGCTGATCTGCCTGGCCACCGGGCCGTCCGGGTCGACCCGCAGGCGGCCGTCCACGCTGGCCCGGCCGGCGCCCGGCCGGACCCGGGCCGGGTCGGCGCGGCCGCCGAACAGCAGGCCGAGCCCGGTCACGACCATGGTCTTGCCCGCCCCGGTCTCGCCGGTCACGACGGTGAAGCCCGGGGACAGCTCGAGGGTGGCATCGTCGATCACCCCGAGCCCGGTGATACGGACTTCCTCAAGCATCGCCGCTCGGACCCTCCTCTCGCTGGGCGGCCGCCGCCAGCGTGCGCCGGGCATCGGCCTGGCCGCGCCAGCCTGCCACCGGCAGGCCGAACTTGGCGACCAGCCGGTCGGTGAACAGCGCCCCGGCCTCGGCGCCATTCTGCGCCGTGGCGGCCGGTCCGTCATCGCCGGCCTGCTGCTGGCCGGTGCCGCGGAGCCTGGCCAGCAGGACCGGCTTCGCGCCGCGCTGCACCTCGACCCGGGTGCCGGGCGGCAGATCGACCCTACGCCGCCCGTCGCACCACAGCACCGCGCCGGATATCCCGCTCTGGCCGTCCCCGGACGATTCCGGCGGCCACGGGCTGGTGCCGCCGATCACCTCGGCGGCGAGCACCGACTGCGGCGAGACCACCATCGGGCCGGCGAACAGCGCGTGCGCGCTGATCGGCACCAGCAGCAGCGCGTCCACCTCCGGCCAGACCACCGGGCCGCCGGCCGAGAACGCGTAGGCGGTGGACCCGGTCGGGGTCGCGAACACCACGCCGTCGCAGCCCCACCTGGACAGCGGGCGGCCGTCGATCTCGGTCACCAGCTCCATCATCCGCTCCCTGGCCGCCTTCTCCACGGTGGCCTCGTTCAGCGCCCAGGTCTCGGCAATGACCGCGCCGCCGGCCCGGACGGTGACGTCGATGGTCATCCGCGGCTCCACGACGTACCGGCGGTCCGCCACCCGGTCGACGGTCTCGGCCAGGTTCTCCGGGTCCGCCTCGGCCAGGAAGCCGACATGGCCGAGGTTCACGCCGAGCACCGGGGTGCCGGCCGGCCGGGCGAGCTCGGCGGCGCGCAGCAGGGTGCCGTCCCCGCCGATCACGATGACCATCTCGGCGCCGGCCGCGGCCTCAGCGGACGCCGGCACCTCGACGGCGGACGGGCCGAGCAGCTCCGGCGCCTCCGCGGCGAGCACCCGCACCGCCAGGCCGGCCGCGGTGAGCCGCTGCATCACGAGCCGGGCGCTGCGGATCGCGGCCGGCCTGCCGGTGTGCGCGACCAGCAGCACCGCCCGCTGTGCGCTCACCGGGCCCCGTCCCTGCCGTTCCCGGCTCACTGCGGGCCGTCCGCAACGGCCCGCCGCAGCGCGGCCGCGTCCAGCGGCGGCGCGCCCCGGCGCAGCCAGAGGAAATATTCCACGTTCCCGGACGGGCCCGGCAGCGGGCTGGCGACGACGCCGCGAACGCCCAGGCCGGCCGGGGCGGCCGCGGCGGCCACCGTCGCGACGGCAGCCGCCCGCTGGGCTGGATCGCGGACCACGCCGCCCGCTCCGACGTTGCCCTTGCCGACCTCGAACTGGGGCTTCACCAGCAGCACGAAGTCGGCGTCCGGCGCCGCGCAGCCGGCCAGCGCGGGCAGCACCAGGGTAAGCGAGATGAACGAAAGGTCGGCCGTCACCACGGCCGGGGCAGGCGTCACCTGCGCTGGCGTGAGCTGGCGCACGTTGACCCGGTCCAGCACCGTGACCCGGGGATCGGTGCGCAGCTGCCAGGCCAGCTGGCCGTATCCCACGTCGGCCGCGATCACGTGCGCGGCGCCCGCCCGCAGCAGCACGTCGGTGAATCCCCCGGTGGAGGCGCCGGCGTCCAGGCAGCGGCGGCCGGCCACGGCCAGGTCCGGGAAGGCGGCGAGCGCGCCGGCCAGCTTGCGGCCGCCGCGGGAAGCGTAGTCCGGCTCGCCGCGCGGCCCGGCGACGGCGATCGCGGCATCCTGGCCGACCTGGGTAGCCGGCTTGGCCGCGGTCTGCCCGGCCACCGCGACCCGGCCGGCCGCGATAAGGTCCGCGGCCTGCTCGCGGGACCGCGCGAGCCCCCTGCGGACAAGCTCGGTGTCCAGCCGGATCCTCCTGCTCATGGGCTGACCGATCCGCTCAGCCGCCGGGCCCGCGCTGCTGGCCGCCCGGCGCCGCGGCGCCGGGCGGCCCGGTGTCCAGCTCGCCGAGCACCTCCCGCAGCTGCCGGTGCACCTGCTCGAACACGGCCGGGTGCTCGGTGACCGGCAGCCCGGGCAGCTCGCCGAGCCGCGCCAGCGCCTCGTCTACCCGCGCCTCGCCGGTGCCGGGCGCAGGCGGCCCGGAGGCGGCCGGCTTGTCCGGGCCGCCCGGGCGGGCGCCGGCCGCCGCCTGCTGGCCGGCCGCCTCCTCCGCCTGGCTGTCCGCGCCGATGGCAGGCTGCCGCCCGCCCGCCTGCTCGTCCTGCATTGGCTATCACGCTCCCCGGCCGGGCCGGCGCCTGTGCGTGCGCCGCTCTTGCAGGAACGCTACCGTCCGGAAACGACGAAGCGGCGCATCCGGCCGCCGCGAGCTGCCCCGCGCGGCGGCCCGGCGGCCCGGAGGGGACAATGATGTTGAAAGCGAGGTGCCGATGGCGACGGCGGAAGAATGCCGCAAGGCCCTGCAGAGCCTCACGGCCCGCATCGAGCAGATGAATCCGGAAGAGCGCGCGACGCACCTGGCCGACCGCACCCTGAGCTGCAAGGTCACCGATCTCGGCCTGACCTTCGTGACCCGGCTCGGGGCCGACGGCACCGACTCGGTGCGGGAGGCCACCGCGGCGGATGGCCCCGCCCAGATCCGCTTCACCGCGAAGAGCGATGACGTGCTGGCGATCGCGGCCGATCCCGGCAGCTTCGCCCGGGCGTGGCTGACCGGCCGGCTGAAAGTCGACGGCGGCCTGCTCGACCTGCTGCAGCTGCGCAGGCTGATGTTCTAGGGGCCGCCGCCGCGGCGGCGGCCCCTAGTCGCGCTCGTGCCGGTCCAGGAACGCGTACACGTCGGCCTCGTCCACGCCGGGGAAGCTGCCCCGCGGCAGCGCGGACAGGATGTGCGAGTGGGCGCGCGCCGACGGCCAGGCGTGGCCGTCCCAGCGCGCGGCGAGCCGGGCCGGCGGCCGCTGGCAGCACTCGCCGTCCGGGCACGCCGAGGTGACCCGCTTGGTGGTCTCCCGGCCCCGGAACCAGCGCGAATGCTCGAACGGCACGCCGAGCGTGATGGCGAAGTCGCGCTCCGGCCCGGGATCGACGAACGCGACGCACCAGTACGTGCCGGACGGCGTGTCGGAGTACTGGTAGAGCGGGCTGAACCGGTCCGCGGCGGCGAACACCTGCCGGCCCGACCACTGCCGGCACATCCGCTGGCCCTCGATCGCCCCGCACTCGTCCGCCGGGAACACCACGCCGTCGTTCTCGTAGGCCTTGTAGATGATCCCGCCCGCGTCGTTCTTGACGAAATGGCACGGCAGGCCGAGGTGGTGGGTGGCCAGGTTGGTGAAGCGGTGCGCGGCCATCTCGTAGGACACCGCGAAGACGTCCCGCAGATCCTCCACCGACAGGCTCCTGGCGTCCCTGGCCTCGCGCAGGAACCGGGCGGCCGGCTCCTCGGGCACCAGCACCGCGGCGGCGAAGTAGTTCGCCTCTACCCGCTGCCGGAGGAAGTCGGCGAAGTCGGCGGGCGTCTCGTGCCCGAGCACGAAGTGGCCGAGCGTCTGCAGCAGCACCGTCCGCGGCGTGTGCGTGCCCATGGATTCCTGCTTGAGATAGATCCGGCGGTTCCGCAGGTCCGTGACCGACCGTGCCGACCTCGGCAGATCATGCACGTATTTAACGGCGAAGCCATGGTGACTGACCACCGCGAGCAGCAGCCGCTGGGAGAGCGCTCCGCCGCTGTAGCCGGCCGCGGTCAGCGCCTCGGCGGCGGCCTCCTCGATCGGCGCGAAGTAGTTGCCGCGCTCGCGCATCATCGCGCGCAGGTCGGCGTTGGCCTCCCTGGCCTCCTCCGGCGTGGCGGTCGGCTTGGCCCGCTGCCTGCGCAGCTCGGCGTGCAGCGCGACGATGTGCTCCAGCACGTCGTTCGGCACCCGCGCGCCGGCCCGCAGGTAGGGCAGCCCCAGGTCGGCGCAGGCCGGGTCGCGCTGCGCCTCTTCCAGGGCGATCTCCAGCTGCGCCCGGCGGCTCGGCGGGTCGCTGCGCAGCAGTTCCGCGGCGGGCAGGGACAGCGCACTGGCCAGCGCCTCGATCAGGGACAGCCGGGGCTCGCGGCGGCCGTTCTCCAGCAGCGACAAAACGGACGGCGCCCGGCCGACCCGAGCGCCCAGCTCGGCCAGCGTGAGGCCCCGGGCGCGGCGCGCGTGCCGGAGCCGCTGACCGAACAGAGCAAGATCGAGACCCGCGGATTGCGTAAAGGATGATCTTTCTTTGTCCTGAAGGTTCAGCATTTCTTCATCATAGACGAATTTTCGCAGAAGTTTATGACCTTCGACTCTAGTACTATCTCGACATTCCACGCAGGCTGGTGGCACTACCCGGGGACGAACAGGATGGCGGGAGGCCACGATGAGCGAGCCTCGCCTCGAGGGCACGCAGAACGGCAAGACAGGCATCAACGGGCAGCATGCTGCCCGGCAGGCCGATAACCAGGCAGCCGCGTTGCACCAGCAGTGGGCGACAGATCCGCGCTGGTCTGGCACCGAGCGCACGTATTCCGCTGCCGACGTGATCAGGCTGCGCGGCTCCGTGCAGGAGGAGCACACGCTGGCCAGGATCGGCGCCGAGCGGCTGTGGTCGCTGCTGCAGCAGGAGCCGTACGTCAACACGCTCGGCGCGCTGACCGGCAACCAGGCCGTGCAGCAGGTGCGGGCGGGCCTGAAGGCGATCTACCTGTCCGGCTGGCAGGTCGCCGCGGACGCGAACCTGGCCGGGCAGACATACCCGGACCAGAGCCTGTACCCGGTCAACTCGGTGCCGCAGGTGGTCCGGCGGATCAACAACGCGCTGCTGCGCGCTGACCAGATCACCTGGGCCGAGAACGACGGCGCCGCGGGCAGCGACCAGCCGCACTGGCTGGCGCCCATCGTGGCTGACGCGGAGGCGGGCTTCGGCGGCGTGCTGAACGCGTTCGAGCTGATGAAGTCCATGATCGCGGCGGGCGCGGCGGGCGTGCACTGGGAGGACCAGCTGGCGTCCGAGAAGAAGTGCGGCCACCTCGGCGGCAAGGTGCTGATCCCGACCAGCCAGCACATCAGGACGCTGAACTCGGCCCGGCTGGCCGCCGACGTCTGCGGTGTCCGCAGCCTGGTCGTGGCCCGTACCGACGCGCAGGCGGCGAACCTGATCACCAGCGACGTGGACGAGCGGGACCGGCCGTTCCTGACCGGCGACCGGACCGCCGAGGGGTTCTACCGGGTGCGCGGCGGCATCGAGCCGTGCATCGCCCGCGGCCTGGCCTACGCGCCGTACTCCGACCTGCTCTGGATGGAGACCGGCACGCCGGACCTGGACGTGGCGCGCGAGTTCGCCGAGGCGATCAAGTCGGCCTACCCGGACCAGATGCTGGCCTACAACTGCTCACCGTCGTTCAACTGGCGGGCGCACCTGGACGAGGGCACGATCGAGAAGTTCCAGCGCGAGCTCGGCGAGATGGGCTACAAGTTCCAGTTCATCACGCTGGCCGGCTTCCACGCGCTGAACTACTCGATGTTCGACCTGGCCAGCGGGTACGCGGAAGAGGGCATGCCGGCCTACGTCCGGCTGCAGGACTCCGAGTTCGCCGCCGAGGCCGGCGGCTACACCGCGACCCGGCACCAGCGTGAGGTCGGCACCGGCTACTTCGACCTGGTCACGTCGGCGATCACGCCGAACGCGTCGACCACCGCGCTGCACGGCTCGACCGAGAGCGAGCAGTTCGCCACCACCCACTAGCCCTCCCGCACACGGAAATCCGCCGCCCGGCTGGCTACCGGCGGCGGATTCCGTTCGCTATCCGGGCACCGGCGCCGCCAGCGCGCAGCCGCGAGGCGGCCCGGCCGGCCAGCACGCGCAGCTGGTTCACCGGCTCCAGGGCGGCGTACGTCCGGTAGGCGTTCCGCTCCACCAGGCGGAACTTCACCCCGCGGGCGCCGGGCGGGCAGCGGTACCCGGCCGGGCGCCAGCGGCGGAAGTCCTCGTGCATCCGGCCGAAGAACATCCTGCGGGACCGGCCGGGCACCAGGCCGCGGGTGCCCAGGATGGTCGTGTAGTGCCAGATGGCCCGCTCGAACAGCGCCGCGCGGACCGCGGCGGTGACCGGCCCGCCGCCCGCTCGGCGAAAGCGGGCAGCCGGTCGAAGACGAGCTGGTAGGAGGCGAAGATGTCGAAGTGCCGGTCGCTGGTGGTGACCATGAAGGACCCGGGCCTGGCCCGGCGGTAGCGGTAGCAGACCCGGTCCAGCGCGCCGATCCGGCGGGCGCTGAGCAGCACGGCGCAGGATACCGGCACGTCCTCGTGGATGCCGGGCGGGAAGGGCAGGCCGATCTCGTCCAGGAACTCACGCCGGATCACCTTGCTCCACGCGGTCATCGTCAGGTTGATCAGGCCCGGCTGCGCGGCGAGCGGGAACGTGCCGGGCGGGGCCGCCCGGAGCAGCGCGGCACCGGCAGCCCGGCCGGGTCCTGCCCCCGTCGCAGTAATCCTCGTAGCCGATCAGCAGCACATCCGGGCGGTCCGCGGCCAGCCTGGCGGTGACCTGCGCGACGGCGCCGTCCGCCAGCAGGTCGTCGGCGTCGGCGAACCAGACGTAGTCGCCGGTCGCGTGCTTGAGGCCCACGTTGCGGGCGTTACCTGGCCCGGCGCTGGCGGGCAGGTGGATCACCCGGAGCCGCGCATCCGCGGCCGCCCTGGCCTCCAGGATCTGGCCGCACGCGTCCGGCGACGCATCGTCGACCGCGATGACCTCGGTGCCGGCCGGCGCCTGCCCGAGCACCGAGTCCAGGCACGCGGCCAGGTAGCCCGGCACGCCGTGCACCGGCATGAGCACGCTCAGCCGGGGGCCTGATGGCATGCGCTCGCGCGGGTCAGCGCCGGCGATGCGGATCAGCGCCGGCGGTCGGGCTGCGGCAGGCTGCCGGCCGCGTCCTCGGCCACGGCCGCGGTCGGCTCAGCGCCGGGACGGCTCATCCGGGACGGCCACCAGTTCCACCTGCCCAGCAGCACCACGGTGGACGGCACCAGCAGCGTGCGGACCAGGAACGTGTCCATCAGGATGCCGAACGCCAGGCCCAGCGCGATGTCCCGGAACTGGCTGCCGCCGGCCCCGCTGCCCGCGACGATGCCGAAGACGATGAACGTGCCGGCCAGCACCAGCCCGGCCGAGGTCACCGTGGTGCCGGTGGCGCTGAGCGCACGGGCCACTGCCTCGCGTAGCGGACGTTTCTGCGCCTCCTCCCGGATCCGCGTCATCACCAGGATGTTGTAGTCCTCGCCTAGCGCCAGCAGGAAGATGAACATCAGGAACGGCATGAAGAACACCAGGCCGCCGCTCCCGCCGATCTTGACGAACAGCAGCACGGACAGGCCGAGCGCGGCCAGGAAGGAAATCCCGACCGAGGCGATCAGGTAGAGCGGGGCGATCAGGCTGCGCAGCACCAGCGCGAGCAGCAGCCCGATCACCAGGATCGCGATCGGGACCACCCGCTGCAGGTCGCTGTTGGAGATCGCGCTGATGTCATGCAGGGCGGGAGCCTCGCCGCCGACGCCGGAATCGGCCGCGCCGATCGACTTCGCCACCTTGGTGGTGGCGACCCGGATGGCCGGGACCGCGTTCAGCGCCGGGGTATTGCCGGGATCCCCGGCCTTGAGCCCGGTCAGGTACTGCACGGTCCGGCCGTCCGGGCTGACGAAGTTCGAGGTGGCGCGGTAGATCTGGTAGGCCGCCGGCGGCACGCCGGTGCCGGGCGGCTGCGCGGCCGGCAGCGCCTTGGCCGGGCCGAGCTTCGCGTGCAGGGCGGTGTACTGGGCGGGCGTCAGCGCCGCTCCGGCCGGGTTCAGCGGCCCGGCTACCTGCGTGAACAGGCCGGTCGCGCGGAGCTGGCTGGTGCCGGCGGCCAGCGGCGCCGGGTTCGTCCAGACCGGCTTGCTGAACCGGAAGATCAGGTTCGTCGGGTTCGCCGAGGACTGCGGGAAGTGCCTGGCGAGCAGTGCGGTGCCCGTCGCGGAGTCGGAGCCGGCCGGCGGGGTGGTGTCGCCGCCGAAGCCGCCGGCCACGTAGCCGAGCGCGCCGAGCGCAAGCGCGCCGAACACCACCACGCCGATGGCCAGCGTCGGCGCGGGATGCCGGACGATCCGGGCGGCCACCCGGCTCCACACTCCTGTCTTGCCGCTGCCCTGGATGTTCCACGGCAGCAGCTTCGGCCGGCCGAAGATGGCGCGGAAGGCCGTCCGCTTCACCGCGAGCAGGGACAGCCGGATGGACAGCAGCGCGGGCAGCAGGGTCAGCCCGGCGACCAGGATCACGCCGATCGCGATGGCGAACGGGATGCCGAGGTCGGAGTAGAACGAGAAGCTGGCCAGCAGCAGCGTGAGCACGGCCGCGACCACGGTGGCCGCGGAGAAAGTGATCGACTCGCCGACCCGGGTGACCGATCTGACGATCGCCAGCCTGGCCGGGGGGCGCGGGTGCAGCAGGTCACTGACCATGCTGCCGCCGGAGCCGCCGGAGCCGGGGAAGTTGTCCGCCTGCACGTTGTGCTGCGCGGCGCGCAGCTCCTCCCGCACCCGGAAGACCAGGAACAGCCCGTAGTCGGTGCCCGCGCCCAGCACCAGCACGATGAGCAGGAACTGGGCCAGCGGGGAGACCTGGAGCCCGTGCCGCGCCGCCTCGGCGACGAGCGGGCCGGAGATAAGGACCGAGAAGACCGCCGGAGCGATGGTCACCAGCGCGAGCGTGAATGACCGGAAGATCAGCACCAGCAGCACGATGATGAACACGATCGACAGGTCCTGGACCTCGTTGCCCTGGTTGCCGGACGCCTTCTGCTGATCGACCTGGATCGCCACGTCGCCGGCCAGGTGCGCGCGCAGCCCGGCCGGCAGCCCGGCATGCGCGATCTTCGCGCGCAGCGCGTCCACCAGGTCGGTCTGCTGGTTCTGGTTGCCGCCGCCCTGCGTCGCGAGCACCACGAGCTGCTCGGCCTGCCCGTCGGCGGACCGGCCGGCCTCCTGGACCTGGCTGACGGTCGGTACCGTCCGCAGCTGCTGCTGCAACGCGGTCAGCGCCGTCACGTCGGCCGGGGTCAGCGGCGCCCCGGACCGGGCCGCGACGACCGGAATCGGGATCAGGTTGGCGGTGCCGAAGGGAGCGGCCAGCTCGATGGCGTGCTCGCTCGGCGCGCTGGCCGGCAGGAACTTCGAGTTGTTGTTCTGGGTAACGCTGGACAGCGCAGGCAGCTGCGTCACTGCCGCTACCGCACCGATGATCCACAGCAGCAGCACCAGCCACCGGAACCGCACGGCGAAGCGCCCGATGCCCCCGAAAATGGTGTCCATATGCATAGTGACAGAGCCTAACCCGGGCCCGGCTCCGGCCGCGCCGCAGTTTCCGCCTGGTGCCGGGCCCGCCCGGCCGGGCGGAGGCCGCCTGGCCTGCCCGGACGACGAACTCGGCGCCGGATTATCCGCGTTCGCCCCGCCACCGCGGCCCGCCGGACATACGCTGCGGACCAGCCCGCCGCGGCTGAGCCACCGGCAGCGCGGCAGATGCCGTCAGATCGTGGCCGGACATGCCGGGCGCGGTGCTGGCCAGGGCGGCCCGCAGCCGTCAGACTCGTCCCCGGGGGAAGCCCGAGCTATGCCCCTGCGCCGCCCGGGCAGCGCGGAAGGGACGCCGATGCAGGAACTGCGCCTGGTCGCGGTCAGCGAGGACGGCAGCTACGCCGTGCTCGCGGTGCCGGGACGAGGCGGGCGGTTTGCGCTGCCCGTCGACGACCGTCTCAGGACGGTAGCCCGCGGCCAGCTCTCGCGGCTCGCTCAGTACGAGATCGAAGTGGAGAATCCGTTGCGACCCAAGGAGATCCAGGACCGGATCCGTGCCGGAGAGACCGCCGACGAGATCGCCGACGCGGCGGGCATCCCGATCGAGCGCGTGCGCCGTTTCGAGGGCCCAGTGCTGGCCGAGCGGGCGTACCGGGCCCAGGAGGCCCAGCGCGCGACCATCCGCAGTGCCGGGGACTCCGGCCCCGGGCCGAGGCTCGGCGACATCGTCGCCGAGCGGCTGGCCGAGTGCGGCGCGAACGCGGAAGACGCGCTGTGGGACTCAAGGAAGCGGTCCGACGGGAGCTGGCAGGTCCAGCTCATGTTCGCCGCTGGCGACCGGCCGCAGCTGGCCGAATGGGTATTCGACCCGCGGCGGCGGCACGCGACGCCGGCCGATGACAACGCGGCCAGGCTGAGCCTGTCCGGGCCGGACCGGCCGGCTGGCCGGCCCGGCCCGGCCGATTCGGCGACCGCCACGGTCACCCCGATAGCCCGCAGGCTGGGCTCGCTGGCCCAGCACCCGGCGGCCCAGCACCCCGCGGCCCAGCACCCGGTAGGCCAGCACCCGGCGGCTCAGCCGGGCCAGCAGCCGGCCGAGGCGCGGGCCGAGCCGGGGCGGCAGCCGGCCCGGGTGGCGGCCGGGGGTTCCTCCCGGGCGGCCGCCAGCGGGCCGGCCACGCCGGCTGGCCCGCCGGACCGGTCAGAACGGCCGGACCGGTCAGAACGGCCGGACCGGTCAGAACGGCCGGATGACGTGGCCGCCGAGGAGCGGCCGGCACCGCCGCCCGCCCCGGCCAGGGAGCGCCCGGTGCGTAAGGCCGCCAGCGGCCGGTCCCGGCGCGCGTCCGTCCCGTCCTGGGACGAGATCATGCTCGGCAATTCCCGCCAGCCGGACTGACGGCCGCGGAACTGACGGCAGCCCGGCGGCTGCCGGGCAGCTGACCGCGCGGCGGAATGCCTGCCGTCGTGCCCGGCCGGCCTGCCGCCCTGTCCCCGGCCCGGTGCATTCCCGTGATAGCAGCCCGGAGCCATACCGCCCGCCGGGAATGTCCCGGCGATAAGCGAAATGGCGGCCGCCGCGGCGGCTTCCCTGATTATCTTGGCGGAGTGATTTCCAGCTGCCATTCGGCCGCGTTTCCCGGGCCGCCGGCCGCGGTGCGCCGCAGCCGGCCCGACTACCCGCCATACCGCATTGCCGGGCCGGCCGCGCTCACCGCGGCCGTTCGCCGCGGCCTGGCCGCCTGGCCCGCCTCCCCGCGCATTCGGCTGATCCGGCCGCCTATCCGCGATCACCGGGCCGGCCGGCAATCCGGGCGTCAACATCAGGTGCCCGCTGGCGGCGGCCGGATTTGCCGTGCCGCCCGCTTCTCCTGGTCGACGCGATTCGGCCGGAGAGCGTAGGATCACCCGTCGGGGCGGACCAGGACGGCATGCCGAGGGAGCGCGATTGGGCTGGTACGGGCGGGTAGCCGGCCAGCGCGTGCGGCGCGCGGCGGTGCTCGCCGCGGCGGTGCCGCTGCTCGCGGGCTGCGGCCTGTTCGGCAACTCCAGGGCGCTCCGGCAGGACGCGCCGCAGGAAATGACGGTCACCAGCCCGGTGTTCGGCCGGGGCATCATCCCGCGCCAGTACACCTGCCACGGCCGGGGCGACAGCCCGCCGATCTACTGGTCCGGCGCGCCGCAGGGCACGAGGTCGCTGGCGCTGGTCGTCGATGACGCGGATGCTCCCATCACGCCCTACATCTACTGGATCGTGCTGGACATAAGGCCCGCGACAACCGATATTCAGGCGGCGCAGCTGCCACCCGGGGCCCATCAGGCGGACAATAGCCGCGGCTTCGCTGGTTATGATGCGCCGTGCCCGATTGGGCAGAGTCATAAGTACCGCTTCACCGTTTACGCATTGAGCTCACCACTGCGGCTCGGCAACGGCACCAGCGCAAAAGCGGCCTGGACCGCGATCGCCCGGAACGCGATCGCCAGGGGCCGCCTTACGGCTACGGCCAAGCCGTTATCGGCCGGTTCGAAAAACGCAGGGTAATCGATTAGTAGCGAAGAGTAGGCAGAGTTGTCTAAACTTCTCGAATCGCCAGACAGCGGCCATAGCGGTCCGCCAGACTCGCTGTTCAAGTGAGCAGTCTCGGATTCGTCCAGGGCGCAAGTCACTACTGGGTAAGGCCCGCGTCGATGGCCGCGCGTGCCTCGCTTGCGCCGCTCTTGAGGTCATGGCTTGTTGGATGGTGCGATGACTCCGCTCGTGATCGGCCTGGCAATCGTTGTGGTGGTTATTCTCATCGCCGTCGCGGTGGGCATGCGGCAGGTGCGAAATACCGAACGGGCCGATTCGGCCGGCCGTGGCCCGGGCCGCGGCGGCCCGGCTCGCGACCGGCAGCCAGCCCGGCCGGGCCGCCTGCAGGCCGGGCCGGCCGCCGCCGCGGAACGAGCCGCCAGCGGTCCGGCATCCGGCCGGAGCGCGCGCCGGTACGACGGGCCCGACCATGGTGACGACGAGCCGGATTTCCGGACCGGGCAGCGTCAGGAGGCCCGCGCCCAGGCCCGCAGCCGACAGGCCCGCGGCAAGCGGGATGACGACGGTGACTGGCCCAGCACCGAGTGGGACGAGCTTTCCGACGCTGACTACTGGAAGGAAGTGGCCTCCGACCGGCCGCTGGTGACCACGGCACGGGCAGCGCATCCAGGGCCGGGCGTGCCGCCAGCGCAGGATGGCCCGCCCGCCCGCACGCCGCCTGATCGCAGGGCGGCAGGACGTGCGGAGCGGCCAGCGGGCCGGGCCGCGGACCCGGGGCGAGGCCAGGACCGGCCGCGCGAGGCCGGCCTGCTCCCGGCCCGGGGCGAGCCGCAGCCGGCCGCGGCGGGCCGCGGTCACGACTTCCAGGCAGCGCCGGCGTCCGCCCGCGGCCAGCATCCCGTCCGGCCGGGGCCGTCCGGCCAGTGGCCGGCCGTTCCGGGCCTATCCGGTCCGGGCATTTCCGGTCCGGGCATTTCCGGTCTGGGCGCGGGCTGGACGGGCCAGGCCCGCCCGGGGCCGGCCGGGCCTGATTCGCTGCCGGGCGGCCGGCGGCCCGGGCCGCCGCCGGCCGACGACGATCCGCTGACCAGCCCGTCGTTCCCGCGGGTCGTCATGTCCGACAGCAGGTCTTACCACCCCGGCAGGGCAGTCGCCGCGGCCCCGGCAGCCAGCCCGGCCGGCCTGCCGCCGGATAGCGCGCCCACGGCGCAGTTCGCTAGCTGCGGCACCGGTGCGCCGCGGCCGGCCGCGGCGCGCGGCGGGCATGAATATGACGCGCTCGCCGAGGCCAGTTCGGCCACTACCGCGCCGCGTGCCTACCGGGCGGCCGCGCAGCCAGGGACCGGCGGATACGGGACGCGGGGGCATTCCGCCGCCGGGCGCCCGGCAGCGGCCGGCCATGACATGCTGGCCGGCCCGCCGCAGCCAGCCAGGTGGCCGGCGCCGGCCACCGTGGCCGCGCCGGGCCCGCTGGCCGGGGCCGCGTCGCCGGCCGGCAATCCGTATGGCAGCTATGTCAGCGCCGACCTGCCCGGTTACCAGGATCGGCCGGCGCCCGGTTACCTGCCGGGCCGGTCCGGTCCGGGGCATCCGGGTCAGCCGCAGGCCAGCACGACGGCCGCCGCGGCCAGCATTACCGCCCGGATCCGTCGGCCGCCGATCCGCCGCGGCATGACGGCCGGGCAGGCGGCTGGTATCCGGAGGTGCCCGCGGCCGTCGCGCCCGGGCCGGCTCCGGGCAGCCTGACCCCGCCTGCTCGCGCGGGACTACTGCCGGACGGTGCCGGCCCGCACGGGGACGGCCTGCACGGTGCCGGCCTGCACGGGGACGGCCTGCACGGTGCCGGCCTGCACGGGGACGGCTATCGCGGGCCGTCCGGCTACCCGGCCGCCCCGTACCCGGCTGGCCGTCACGACCTGGGCGGCTACCAGCCGGCCGGCTATGACACCGCGCCCGGGGGGCCGGGCTACCAGCGAGCCGGGCGGCACTCGGCCGGGTTGCAGGAGCCAGGCTATCCCCCGCCTGAGCTTTACGGCCGGGACGGAAACGGCGGCCGGTAAGACCGCTCAGCAGGCGCGGGGCAGGCAGGAACGCGGACATAACGGCCGGCAGGCCGTTGTCCGGGCCGGCCTGCCCGCTTGACAAGAGGGCACCGTGATTGCTCACAATGTGCCGACCGAGGCAAGGCAGGGAGAATGCAGGACGGCACTCGCGACCACGCACGCACGTACCATTTACACCGGCTTGCGACAGCGCTGGACACCGAGGGTTTCCACGCGACTGTGAAGACGACGTACCCGGCGGCGCTGCACGTGTTCATGCCGGGCGCGAGCATGCTCGCGGAGAGCATCCACTGCACGGCCGGCACTGACCGCAGCGGTCGTCTCCGCTGGTACTACCGGTGGTCATGGGGAGAGCTGCTGCACGATACCGACGACCCCTCCGGGGCGGCCGCCAAGGTCGCCGAAGTGCTGGCCGCGCGATAAGCCCTGGCCCGGCGACATCCGCGGCGGGCGCTAGCCCGGCCCGGTGCGGGCCCGGCTAGCGCCCGGGGGCCGCCAGGACGGCCCGGCGGCGGGCGGCATGCGCTGGCCGGTTCGTTATGAGCACGTTTATCCGCTCGTCCACGATGAACTTGTCGATCAGCTCGTCGGCGTCCACCGTCCAGACCATCACGCCGATTCCGGCCCGCTGGCATGCGCCGATCACCCCGAGCTGGGCAATCCGGTAGTTGACCGCCACCCAGTCGGCGCCACAGGACCGGACGCGGTCAAGCGGAAATAGCTCGCTGCGCCGCACGTTCAGCCAGCGGTGCCTGGCGACCCCCTTGAGGTCACGGCCCAGTGACAGGGCGGTCCGCACGGCGGGGAAGGAGCGCTTGATGGTCCGTACCGAGACGTCTTCCAGCGTCGTGGCGACGAAGTTGCCCGGGCCGAGTGCCGCCAGCGCGAGATTGATGACCTCCGCTTCGTAGCCCGCTTCCTTCAGGTCGAGATGACCGCTGCTGCGGCCGGCCAGCAGCGCCATGACCTCGGTGACCCTGGGGACCTGGTAGCCCAGTCGGTCGCAAAGCGCGGCGTACCCGAGCTCGGCGACCCGCGGCCCGGCCCGGCCGCAGCGCGCGTCATGCCGGACCACCAGCACCCGGTCCCTCGTCCGGCGGATGTCCAGCTCGGCATACTCGGCTTCGGTCGCCACGGCATGCCGGTAGGCGTCGTACGTGGCGGGCCGCCCGTATTCGGCTCCGCCTTCGTGGGCGGAAATGTCGACCATGCTGATCTCCTGGTCTCGGGTAGCCGATCTTGCCTAATATCACGCTACGCATTGACGGGATTACTAGGAGTAGTAGTATTGCCGCTCACCATCACCAAGATGAGAGGACGGTAATCATGCCAGCCTGGACAACGACCACAGGGCCGGCCATTTTCCGGAGATGGGCCATCCCGGCGCTGCTGGCTCCGGTTGCGGCGGGAACTTGCCTGCTGGCGGCGCCGCAGGCGGCGTTAGCCGCCACGGCAGCCACGGCCATCCCGGTAGCCAGCGGACCGATCGTCTCGGGTTACCACAGCACCAAGTGCGTCGACGACCTCGGCGATGCGACCAGCAATGACACGCCGATAGTGATCTCCGACTGCAATGGCAGCGCAGAGCAGACCTGGACCCCGCAAAGCGACGGGACGCTCCAGGTGAACGGCAAGTGCATGGACATCTACCGCGACGAGAAGGTCAACAAGGCCCCGGTGGAGCTGTGGACCTGCACCGGCGGCGCCAACCAGCAGTGGATGGCCGTGAACGGCACCCTGGTCAACCCGGTCTCGGGCAAGTGCCTGGATGATCCCAGGTACGACACCGCCAACGGCACCCGGCTGGAGATCTATACCTGCAACGGCGGCCGGAACCAGCAGTGGGACCTGCCCTGACGCCATGACGGGAACTGGACCCGGGCCAGCAGGCAAGGACTGGCCCGGGGCCGGTGCCGGCCAGTGGGATGGCTTGATCGTGCTTTGCGCGGTCAATAGCTACGACGGCTTCAAGATGGCCGACTGGCATGTGGCGGAGCACCTGTCGAGGCTGTCCCCGGTGCTGTTCGTCGACCCGCCGGTCTCGGTGCTCGGCTCGGCGCGGCGGCACCGGACCGGGCTGCCGAACCCGCGGCTGCGGCTGCAGCGGCCCGGCCTGGCCCGGCTGACGCCGGCGGTCCAGCCATTCCCGTCCCGTCGCGGCACGGCCGGGATGACCGCGGCCACCGCGCGCTGGTATCTCCGCCGGGCCGTCGCCCGGCTCGGCGGACAGGTTCGCGCAGTCATCTCCGGGTGGCCGCAGTACCCGGTCTTCGGCACTTGCGGGGAGCAGGTCCGGGCCTACTGGGCACGCGACGACTTCGTCGGCGGCGCCCAGCTGCTCGGCCTGAACGGCAGGCTGCTCGATGCCAGGGAACGGCAGGTGGCGGCCGCCGCCGACCTGGTGGTCGCCGCCAGCCCGGTGGTGGCCGATATCTGGCGGCGCCGCGGCCTCGATCCGGCGCTCATCCCCTACGGCACCGACGTGGACGCCTACCGGGACATCGAGCATTCGCCGCGGCCGGCCGACGTAACCCTGCCCGGGCCCATCGCGGGTTTCGTCGGCCGCCTGAACGAGCGCACTGACCTGCGGCTGCTCGAGGAAATCGCGGCGCGGGGCCGCTCCCTGCTGCTGGTCGGGCCGAAGGATCCCGGATTCGAGCCGCGCCGGTTCGCGGCCTTGCTGCGGCGGCGCAACGTGCGCTGGGTGGGACCGAAGACCTTCGACGCCCTGCCCGGCTACCTCCGGCTGATCGACGTGGGCATGGTGCCTTATACCGGCAGCGCGTTCAACCGCGGCAGCTTCCCGCTCAAGACGCTCGAGTACCTGGCCGCCGGGCGGGCTGTGGTCGCTACCGACCTGCCCGCCACCCGCTGGCTGGCGACCGACCTGATCTGCATCGCCGGCGGCCCAGTCCGGTTTGCCGATCAGGTTGACCGGCTGCTCGCGGTGCCAAGGACGCCGGCCGTGCTGGCCGCACGCCAGGCATTCGCGGCCCGGCATAGCTGGGCCGTGCGGTCCGCCGAGATCTACGCTGCCATCACCGGGCGGCCGGCCCGCGCGGCGCCTGCTCCCGTGTCCGGTGCCCGTGGCTAGCAGGCCGGCCTGGGTGCGCGCCAGCCCCGGGTAGCCCGCGTGCTAAGCCCATGCGGGCTACCCGGCTGCGGCTGGCGCCGCCCTGCGGCCGGCCTCGGTTGCGTTCCGAGGGTCCCCCCGGTGCCCTCGGCGAACGCTCCCGATGCGGCAAGATGCCGCGCTGGCCATCTTGGCTGGCTGTCCCGGGCGGCTGCTATCGCGCGACGGCGGCAGCGCCGGTAAGGACTGCCCCGTTGCCATAACCGCCATCCGGCTCAGCGTCGGCCAGGTCCAATTATGTCCGGAAACTAAGTAGTAAGGTCCGGGCCCGGGCTATCAGGTGAATTCTTGCCAGCTGCTGATCCGGGGAGGCAAGAACTTGCCTGCCCGTGTCCCCGCGCCGTCCGGCCGGGTGCCGTGGCCTCAGGCGCCGGCCCGGCTTGCGGCACCAGCCCACCCGTGGCGCGCGTTGCCATCTCGCCATAGCCGTTGCGGCGGCACCAGCTCAGGATGTACCGGGCATGCTCACCACACCACCGGTAGATGACCTCGGGTGTCATCTTGAGCCCGGGACTGTGCTCGCCGCGGTCCTTGATGAGCGGGCCAAGGTAATCGACGATCTTCGCAGCCGTGTCATACCCCACATGCGCCGAGCTGGCCAGCGTCTCGTGATTGACCGCGCGGCCCGATGCGATCGCGCCGGCCAGCCGCGCGGCAGTCGCCCCTCTTCCTTTCCCGAAATAGGAATGAATTCGCGGAATATCCGGCGGGCTGCCGCCGGCCGGGAACCGGGCGGTCGTCAGGGTGCCACCCCTGACCGCAATATCTATCGCGGCGATAAGCGGCTGGGGGCCGCTCGCCTTCCGGTAGATGCCGACCACCTCGGGCTGCTCGACCGCCTCGTCCAGGTGATCACGCTCAACCCCGTGACCTTGCGCGGCGAAGATCACCGGCGTTGCCGGGCGCGCGCTCCGGAGCGTGTCCAGCACGTCAAGGCCATCGAAGGAGTACTCGATCGCATAGTCATTCCAGGTAAGGTCGGCCACCACTACGTCAAATCTCAGCCGATCGCTGACCGCCCGCTCAACTTCGGCCTTATCCGCGGCGATCCGTATCATGGCGTCGGGCAGTGACTGCTGCAGCAGCGGCTCGATGATCTTTCCCAGTGCGGCAGCGACCAGAATGCGCGGCCCGTCCTGCATGGATCTCCCCCAACTGGCCAGCACGGCCATAACATGCTGGCGATTCTCAGCGGCCGGCCGTCGGCTGGCAGGCGAAGCGCTATCGCGGCTGCGCTCCGGCGCCACGCCGGGCCTGCTGGTGGCAGAAATAATATACGAGCCTTCGCCATTACCCATTGCTTACGCCTTTTGCGGCGGCCCGCGCCGCCCAATGCCGTCCGGGCCCGGGCTGGCCGCTCCCCCGGCGGCTGAGCGGCTGGCCGCCCGGGCCCGGGCGCCCGGCATTGCCATCGGCGAAGATGCCGAATACGATCCGCATGGCCGCGGACCGACAGGCGGGGAGCAGATGGCACCGGATTCGGCTCAGCGGGCGGATGCCCGGCCGGGCGGCGCCATCGCGGTAACCGCCGGCCGGATAGCGACGGTGGAGCTGCGCCGCCCCCCGGACAACCACTTCGACCTCGCGCTGCTGCGCGAACTCGCCGATGCCTACCAGACGCTGGACGGTGACCCGGAATGCCGGGCCATCGTGCTGTGCTCGGCGGGCAAGCACTTCTGCGCCGGGGCGGATTTTTCCGGCCGGGCGGCCGGCCGCGATGGCGAGCCGGCCGCCGGTCCGCCGGCTGGCGGCATTTCCGCGCTGTACGCCGAGGCGGCACGGCTGTTCGAGACGGGCATCCCGGTAGTGGCCGCGGTGCAGGGGGCAGCGATCGGCGGCGGCCTCGGGCTGGCCTGCTCGGCCGACTTCCGGGTTGCCGCGCCGGAGGCGCGCTTCGCCGCGAACTTCGCCCGGCTCGGCTTCCATCAGGGCTTCGGGCTGTCGGTGACGCTGCCGGCGATTATCGGGCAGCAGCGCAGCCTGGAGATGCTCTATACCGGACGGCGGCTGCCCGGCGAGGAGGCACTGCGGATCGGCCTGTGCGACCGGCTCGCGGCGGCCGCGGATGTCCGGTCCGCGGCGCACGAGCTGGCCGCGGAAATCGCCGGGTCCGCTCCGCTGGCCATCCGGTCCATCCGGCACACGATGCGCGGCGAGCTCGCGGGCCGGGTGCGGGCGGCAACCGCGCGCGAAGCCGCCGAGCAGGAAAGGCTGCGCCTGACGGCGGACTGGCGGGAGGGCGTGCGCGCCACCGCCGAGCGCCGGCCGCCCCGGTTCGAGGGCCGGTGATTCCCGTCCGGGACGCCGGGGCTTCGTGAAAAGCGCGCGGCTGCGCGGATCGTCGGACAAGGTCAGCCGGATTCTCGAGATTCATCACGTTGCGGTACATGGCTTCGCCCCCGCGATCGCAGTACCTTGTACTCGCAGGTCAACCGTCGCGGAGGCGAGGGACTAGCGCCAGCGGCGCAAGTGCCCGCCGCCAGGGCCGAAAGGCCGGCCGGAGGCGGAGCGCGGCGCTGGCTGCGGCCAGCGCCGCAGGCGCAGCGGGGAGGCTGTCGATGGAAGCAAGGCCCAGCCGTACGCCACCGCCAGACCGGCCAGCTGGCGCGGACATCCTGGAGCGGGCGCTGCTCAACAAGGATGCCGCGTTCACCGCAGCCGAGCGCGACGCGCTCGGCCTGCGCGGCCTGCTGCCCTGGGGTGTCGCCACGATTGAGCAGCAGGTCGCGCTCGAGCTGGAGCACCTCCGGTGCAAGGCCACCGACCTGGAAAAATACATCGGGCTGGTGGCGCTGCAGGATCGCAACGAGACGTTGTTTCACCGGCTGCTTCTCGACCATCTCGAAGAGCTGGCCCCGATCGTGTACACGCCGACGGTCGGCGAGGCGTGCCGGCGCTTCAGCCACATCGTCCGCCGCCCGCGAGGGCTCTGGATCACGCCGGACGATATCGGGCGCATCCCGGAGCTGATGCGCAACGCCGGACGTCCCGGGGTCCGGCTGATCGTCGCCACCGACAACGAGCGGATCCTCGGCCTGGGCGATCAGGGGGCCGGCGGCATGGGGATCCCGGTTGGCAAGCTCGCGCTGTACTCGGCGGGCGCCGGCATCAACCCCGGCCTGGCCCTTCCGGTTTCGCTCGACTGCGGCACCGACAACCCCGGCCTGCTGGATGATCCGCTTTACCTCGGCTACCCGAAGCCCCGCCTGCGCGGGTCTGGCTACGACGACTTCGTCGAGGCGTTCGTTGCCGCGATCCGCGATGTCTACCCGGATGCGGTCCTGCAATGGGAGGACTTCAAGCAGCACAACGCGATCCGGCTGCTGGACCGGTACCGGCACCGGATGGCCAGCTTCAACGATGACATCCAGGGCACGGCCGCCGTGGTCGTGGCCGGCATCCTCGCCGCCCTGCGCCGCAGCGGCGAGCCGATGGCCAGGCAGCGGCTGGTGTTCGTCGGAGCCGGCGCGGCGGGCATCGGGATCGCCAGGCTCGTCGCGGCGGTCATGCGGGCCGAGGGCGCCTCCGCGGGCCAAATCCGCCGCGCCATAGTGATGCTCGACTCCCGCGGCCTGGTCTTCGAAGGGCGCGACCACCTGGACGACGACAAGCGGCCGTTCGCCCTCCGCCAGCCCGAGCTGGAAAGCTTCGGCTTCGGGCCGGCCGCCCGGCATGAACTAGAGACGGTAGTGCAGCAGGTGGCCCCGACCATGCTGATCGGCACGAGCGGGATGGCGGCTGCCTTCACCGAGCGGGCGATCCGGGAGATGGCCGCGCGCACCCCGGTGCCTGTCATCTTCCCGCTGTCCAACCCCACGGCCAATTCCGAGGCGACGCCAGCCGACGTGCTGCGGTGGAGCCAGGGACGGGCGCTTGTCGCGACCGGCAGCCCGTTCGGCCCGGTGCAGGCCGGGCAGCGGACGCGCCTCGTCGGGCAGGCCAACAACGTCTTCATCTTCCCGGGCGTGGGCCTGGCCGCCATCGCGACCCGGGCCAGGGAAGTCACCGACCGGATGTTCCTGGTCGCGGCCACTACCCTGGCGGGACTGGTATCAGCGGCGCGGCTGGAAGCCGGCGCCCTCTATCCGCAGATCGCCGACCTGCGGCTGATATCCAGGGCCATCGCGCTCGCGGTGGCACGCGAGGCGCACGACAGCGGGATGGCGCAGCTGCCGCCCGGCGCCGATGTGCAGGCCGCCGTGGACGCGGCGATGTGGGCGCCCAGCTACCCGCAGCTGGGCAGTGACGCCGGGTAATTCCGGGCGCCGGGACCTTGGTCCCCGCCGGGCATGACCGTCGCACCTGCCGCTGGCATCCGCACGGCGCTCAACTGAGGGGAGCAGTACCTAGCCCCAGGGAGCGCTGACATGGAAAACCTGCAGACAACGGCATTGCTGCCCGGCCCGGGGGACATCGCGCAGCTGGACATCCGGTTCGTGGCCGGGGAGGCGTACGAGATAGCGGTGCGCGGGCACCGGTTGCTGGTCGACCAGCCGGCCGAGGCCGGCGGCCAGGATGCGGCGGCTACCCCGACGGAGCTCTTCGTCGCGTCACTGGCCACCTGCGTCGCCTTCTACGCGGGCCGGTATCTCACCCGTCACGGGTACAGCCGCGACGGCCTGGCGGTGTCGGCCGCTTTCGATATGGCCATCGACCGTCCGGCGCGGGTGAGCGGCATTCACCTCATCGTCCGGGTCCCGGCCAGCCTGCCGGCCGACCGGTGGCCCGCGTTCCGCGCGGTGATATCGCACTGCACCGTGCACAACAGCCTGACCAGACCGCCGGCCGTCGTCATCGACCTGGCCTGAGCGGCGGCCCGGCAGCGGACGGCATGATCCGGGTAGCTCCCGTTAAGAATCCGTGTCACCGGCGGCCGGCCCAAGGTGATCCCGGCTAAGCGGCGTCAGTTATCACTGCTCAGCAGCCCGGCCAGCCTGGGCCCGTCGATGTTGCCGCCGGAGATGACCGCGACCGTCGGCCCGTGACCCGCCAGCTGGGCCGCCGCCGCGTAGCCGAGGGCGCCCGCGCCCTCGGCGACCACCTTGTGCCGGAGGGCCAGCTCGGCCACGGCCGCGCGCAGGCCGGCCTCGGGCACCTCGATCCAGCGGTCGACAGCGCCGCGCAGCCGGTCATGCATGACCGGCTCATAAGGAGCGGTGGTGCCGTCCGCGATAGTGTCCGGCACCAGCGCTGGCGGCGTGCCATCGGCAAAGGTCCGCAGCCACAGCGGGTAGCCGCTGGACTGCGCCCCGGCCACCTCCACGGCCGGTCTCGCCGCGTGCAGCACGGCCGCCACGCCGGCCGCCAGGCCGCCGCCGCCGACCGGCACGATCACGCGGCTCAGCCCCGGCACCTGGGCCAGCAACTCCGCCGCCAGGGTGCCGTGCCCGGCCATGACCGCCGGATCCGCGAACGGATGGATGAAGCGCTCCGGCATGCTCTCCCAGCCCCGCCCGGCCATCCAGGCCAGTACCCGTGGCCGCGGCCAGGACAGCACCTCGGCGCCCAGCGCGCGCACCCCGTCCCGCTTGGCCGCCGGCGCGGAGTCGAACATCACCACCTTGCACCCGACGCCCGCCATCCGGGCCACGTAGGCCGCGGCCAGCGCCGCGTTGCCCGCGCTCACGGTCACGATCCCGGCCCGCAGATCCGCACTGCCGAGCGCCCGGACGGCGTTCAGGAACCCGCGCACCTTGAAGCTGCCGGTCGGCTGGAGGTTCTCCAGCTTCAGCCACAACTGCCCGGATACCGCGACGGCAGGCGTGGCGGGGAGAACGGAAATCCGGTCCATCGCGCGGCGGACCGCACCATCATCGAGCCCGGAGCCGGCCGCCATGCCCGGCGATCCTAGCCTGTCCGCCCCGGGACGCCCGGACGCCGGTCAGCCGGGCCGGCCGCGCAGGCGCTCATTCGGCGGCGGCGATGGCCGGGTCAGCTGCCGCCGCCGGGCGCTGCGCGGCCGGGCCGGCGGGCGGCGCTGTGATGGCCCAGCGGATGGCGTGCACCATGACGTGGCCGGCCGGGCGGATCAAGGCAGCCTCGGCCACCGGCAGCCGGGGCAGGCCAAGCGGGCGCCGGGCCCATGCTGGCAGCAGCGATACCGCCGCCGCGGCCAGCACCCCGTAAGGCGCCCGGGCAATCGCCGGAAGCGGCGGGCTGAGCAGCAGGAACCGGGCCGCCTGGCGGGCCTGCGGGGTACCGGCCAGCTCGGCCCGGTACCGGGCGATCCGGGCGGCGAGCTCGGCCTCGGTACGCGGCGGGTCAGGCACGCCGAGCCCGTCGCCGATCCGGGCCAGGTCAGCGACGTAACCGTCGCGCCCGGCCTGGTCCAGTGGCTCGGCGCCGAAGCGGTCATGGGCCCGCAGGAAGCTGTCCGCCTCGGCGATGTGCACCCAGGTCAGCAGGTGCGGATCCGAGGCCGCGTACGGCCGCCCGTCGGGCGCGGTGCCGGTCACCCGCTGGTGGATCGCCCGTACCCGGCCGATCGCCTGCTGCGCATCGCTGGCCCGCCCGAACGTCGTGACGGCCAGGAAGTAGCTGGTCCGCTGCAACCGCCCCCACGGGTCGCCGCGGTAACCCGAATGGCCTGCGACAGCGGCCATGGCCAGCGGGTGCAGGGACTGCAGCAACAGGGCCCGGATCCCGCCGATGAACATCGAGGAATCGCCGTGCACCCGCCGGACCGGGCGGTCCGCGGCGAACCAGCGCTCGCCCGCAGCCTCATGAATCAGCTGCCGGCGTGCCGGACCCTCCGGCCCGGCGACCCGTGCGAAGATGGCCGCGCCGACACGGCCGCGGACACGATCAGCGACATCCTGGGTTCCCACCGCCTCCAGGGTACCTAGCTGCGGGTCGCCATCCGCGCGCCGGGCCAGGGCGGACCCGGGGCGTGCGCTCAGCGGCCTGGCGGCCCGCGCGCACAGCACACGGGCGGCCGCGTCCCTAACCGGCGCCCATGTCCGCCGTGTCTGGTTGCCTGGGCAGGCAGTCTCGCGGCGGTGCTCCGGTCAGCCGCCAGCGGGCTCTGTGCACGAACCTGTGGATGACTTGTGTAAATGCGCCCGCAAATCTGTGCGCAACGTGGGGATAACGCTGGGGATAACGCTGAGAATACGCGGGTGGCTGCCCTGGACTGGGTCTGTCACCTGGGTGAATATTGTCCACCGGTTGTGTACCGGAGAAAGCCTTGAAATTATCCACATGCAATCACGGCAATAGCTCAAAAAAGCTAAATGTTTATCGGATGTTTATCTCGTTGTGATTCATTGGCGGGACTTTGGAATTCGAGAGTCCAGAGGTCGCCCGGACGCTTTGAAGGGGGAGAAACGCCATGCTGGCGTACGCGCACGGGGAACCAGGCGCTGCCTGACGGCAGCATGAGGTTTCCCGCGCTGAGGTGACTCAGCGGCCTGGCATGATCGCCGGCATCGGCGCCGGTACCGCCCAGGGGCCCCGGTACGGCCAGGGCGCACGGTCACCTACCACGTCACCAGTGCCCGTTCCTGGCGCAGCTCACGAAAGCGGTCCGGCATAACCTCTGGCTGACTGGAGGGGTCTGCACGTGAAGATCAAGATCCGGCGAGACGACGCCAGCGCGCCCGGGGTGGACGACTGGCTTGCGATGAACGACTGGTTCGCCGAGCTGCGCGAGGACGCCCCAGCCAGGTCGGCCGGCGATGACGGCGGCCCCGGCCCCGAGCCCGGCATCGGCCCTGAGCCCGGCCCCGGCCCCGGCCCCGAGCCCGGCCCCGGGGCCGGCCCGGGCCGCGGGCCGCGGGCCGCCGTTGCTCCCCCCCGGCACCGGCTCATGGCGAGCGCGGAGGCCGGTACCCGGGCCGCCGCCGCCGGCCCGCGCGCCCGCACCGCCGCTGCCCGGGCACGCGCCAGGACGACCGGGCGGGCTGCGATCGGTGACCAGCTGCGGATACCAATCGCGTGGTGCGAGCTGGGTTCCTGCATCTCCCACTACGCCGATCGGGCAGCGCTTGGCGAGGCCGACATCCGCGCCCGCGCGATCGCGGCCGGCTGGCGCGTCGACGCCTTCGGCCGGCTGGCCTGTCCGGGGTGCCAGCAGCGCGACGCCGGCTTCCGCACGTCCCGCCCGGTTGCGCTGTGGGATCGGGACGCGGCCATCATCCGGGCACTGCTGATGACGGCCACCCTGCGGGCCGAGGCGTTAGCAGATGATCAGGCGGGCCCGGAGCTGCCGGCTGACGCCCGCGGCCGGATCCCGGCGGATGCATGGCCCGGCCGCGAGACGGCGCCGGGTGACCCGGGCGGCACCACGGACCCGGGCGGCACCGGGGACCCGCTGACGATCCGGGGACTGGCCGGCCAAGCCAGCCGCCCGCGCGACGGCGGGCCGCAGGCCTGCGCGCCGGATTCCCGGCTGCGGCACCAGGGTTAGCCGGACAGCGATGGCAGCGCACTCGGCACGCCTGGCGGGCAGCGCCGGCTGCCACTGGCTAGCGCGGGCCGCGGAGATGGCCGACCTGGCGAGGGGGAACCGGCGGCTGTCCCCGGCCCCGGCGGACTGGGCCTGCCTGCCCGGCATCGCCACGCGTGCGCCTGGCGCGGAAGCCGGATCGGTCCGGGCGGCGCGCGATTTCACCATGGCCACCCTGCAGCGGTGGGGCGTGACAGAACGCAGCCAGGACATCGCGGTCGTGGTATCTGAACTGCTGACCAACGCGTTGCAGCATGCCTGCCCGGCCCCGGCCGGCCGCGGGCCGCAATGGCCCATCCGGCTCGGGCTGCTGCTGCCCGGCCCCTGCGTGCTATGCGCGGTGGCCGACCCCAGCGAAATGGTCCCGGTACTAAGAACGCCGCTTTCCCTGGCCGAGAGCGGCCGCGGACTGCACATTATCTGCGCGCTCAGCGACGGATGGGGCTACAGCCCGCTCAGCGACATGGGAAAAGTGGTATGGGCCATGTTCTCGACCGGGCTCGCCGCACCGCGAGACAGGCAGGCCATTGGCTTGCCCGGTACCCGGCGGACGGAAGATCGGGGCTGAGCCCGCGCCGCCCGGGTACCTCGATTGACCGGGGCCGGACCGGCGGCCGGCCGCTTGACGATGATCGCGGATCCGGGCAGGTCAGCGTACTCCGCTGGCCGGCCCGGCGAAAGTTTGCCGACCAGGTCGTTGCGGAACACTTCCGCAGTGACCTGGCCGGCCGGCCGTTGCTGACGTCATCGGCGACGGCACGACACGCCGGCCCGGGCACCGCAATATGAATGACAAGGCACCCGCATTCGGGATAATGGGCGCGATCGGGATCGTTCAGCGCCAGAGCGGAGAGAGCAGTTGATCAAGACAGCTAAGCCCGGGCGTAAGGGCAATGTTCGCGTAACCTTCGCACTGCCAGTCGACGAGCCCGGCGGGGCCGTATCCGTGGTGGGCGATTTCAACGACTGGGATCCCTTCGCCCATCCACTGCAGCAGCGAGCGAAGGGCGTTCGCAGCGCCTCGGTAACCGTCAAGACCGGCAGCACGCTGCACTTCCGCTACCTTGCCGAGGGCGGGGTATGGTTCGATGACGAAACCGCCCACGCGTCCGACGACCAGGGCGCCTACATTACGGTCTGATCCCCGCCGCCGGGGGTTCGCAACGAGGCACCCGCGGATCCTGGCTCGCCTGGCAGGCAGCCGCCTGGCGAGCCAGGACCGGCTATGATCGTCGAGCGCCGCCGGGCCGGCGCGCGGGCCGGTCACTGGATGTCGTCGGCCTGATCTTGCCGCCCGGCACCACGGCACCTCGGCGGTCGCGCGGGGGGCGGCCGGCCGTCACAGGTCGAACACCACCTTGAAATCGTTCTGCATGCTTACCACGGTCCAGCCGCGTTCCCTTGCCCTGGTCAGGGCCTTCTCCGCGCCGGCGTCGTAGGCGAATTCCCGCCCGGCGTCATCGTGGCGGATCAGCAGGCCGAACCGCGCCGTGCGCAGCATCGCCGCGTCCCCGTCCGCGTTGCCGCCGGCCAGCAGCGGCGTGCGCCCGGTGCGGGCCCAGATGTGCACCGGCTTGCCCGGGCCGTCATCGACCGGCTGCTCCACGTCTCTCGTCCGGTACACCTTGCCGTGCCCGTATGCCAGCGTGGCGCCCGAGCCGATCACCCGCTGCGGCGGGACGCCGTACATCTGCTCCGATGCCACCCGGACGAAATCACGGCCGCCCGCCGCGCAGATGTAGACCTCGAACTCGCAGGCCGTCAGCAAGTCGATCAGCTCGCGCATCGGGCGGTAGCCGAGCCTGGTGTAGCGGACGCCGATGACCGGGTGACGGGCGGTTCCGAAGAACGACCGCACGGCCTTCTCGAACGCCTGGACCGTGATGCCCTGGTACGCCTGCGCCACGCCGGCGGCCAGGTCGGGCAGGTGATCCAGGATCCGGGCGAGCCGTTCCTGATCGCCATCGGTCACGGCCTTCCACGGCTGCTTCCTGGCCAGGCCGGGATGGGCCTGGACCATTTCCTTCCACCGCCGCAGCAGGAAGTCAGCCTGCGGGTACATCGGCTTCTCGCACCACAGCGTGCCGTCATTGTCGAATGCCGCGACCCGGTGCGACGGCGGCACGAAGCCGTCCCCGGGTTCGGTCACCGACCGGACGAATTCCAGGATCCGTGCCTTCGCCTGCCCGTCGGTCCAGCCCGGCAGCTGCTCCGCCATCCCTGCGCCCTTCATCCGCCCGCCGGGCCCGGCCCGGCGGGCCGGTACCCGGTTCCCAGGGACAACCCCTGGCCACTTGCGCCAGGTAGCTGCTTTGTTCCGGCAATGGGTACGGAAGCCTGCCGCACCTGGCTGTCCGCAATATAGGCACTGAGGCGTTATCTTCACAATTGAGGGCCTTAGGATCTGCGTCCGCCAGGGTCCTTGGTCCCGTCTACCGGGAGCAGGCCGGGCGCGGGCCGCTATCACCCGGCGCGGGTGACGACACCAGAGACCTGCCGCGTCCAGCATCCGCAGATGACGTCCGGATAACCGGACCGGGACGGGCGAGAGGAGCACGTATGAGGCCTGCATGCCGCCCGGGGATGCGTAACTGGCTGCTGCTCGCGGCGGCGGTGCTGGCCCTGTCCGGGGTTGCCGCGGGCTGCGGCAGCAGCAAGCCGGCGTACTGCACGGCCGCCAGCCAGCTCAGCACCTCGGTTCACGACCTTGCCCACGTCAGCATCAATATCAGCGACCTGAGCTCGGTGCAGACCGCGGTGGGCAAGGTCCAGGCGAACGCGAAAACCTTCGCCAGCGAGGCGAAGTCGGCGTACCCGTCGCAGATCACCGCGCTGCGTACCTCGCTGTCGGGCCTGCAGGCCGCGGTCAGGTCCGCGCTGGGCCAGCCTTCACTGAGCACGGTCGCGGCGGTCGTGTCGGCGGTCGGCCAGGTGAAGACCGCGGCAGGCAACCTGCAGCAGGCGGCATCGGGGAAGTGCAAGTGACGGCCGGCCGGGCAGGCTGACCGTCACTCGCCGCCGGAGTTCCCGCGCAGTCCTCCCCTGCCCTGGCCCGGTCGCCAGGCATTGACGACCTTGGCCACCGCCGTGACCAGGAACAGCTGACCGATCAGCATCTCGAGCACGGCAAAGGTCTGGCCCGGGTTCCCGGCCGGGACCAGGTTGCCGTACCCGGTGGTGGTGAGCGTGGTGAATGAGAAGAACAGAATCCTGCGAGAACGTGCCGTCGCCCTGGGCACCGAAGAACGGCGGCTGCGCCTGGCTGAAACCCAGCGCGTGGTAGAGGAATGCGAAGAACATCCCGACCATGAGGTAGGCCGCGATCGCCCCCAGCATCGTCTCGCTGTCCACCACTCGCCTGAGCACGAGATGGCGGAGGATCGAGAGCGGCGCAGCCAGGTACAGCAGGCAGCTGATCCAGGACACAAGCCGGCCGTGCTGCAGCTGGTCAACGAAGACCAGGTTGGCGACCGCCGTCACTGCCACCACGGCCAGCGCGACGTTGACGACTGTCCGGACCGACCGACGCGCCCGGGATGCCCGCAGCGTTACCCAGAGCGTGGCGATCTGGACGGCCAGCACCAGGGATGCCGCCCACGGCGCCGTCAGCGTTGCCGACAGGACATAGGTCAGCAGAATGAGGATGAGCACCATGCCGTAGCTGTCCGGGGAGGCAAACGCCTCCATAACACGCCGGCCATGACGCCCTCGCCCAGGTTCCTGCAGCTGGTCGCCCGAACTGCCGGACATCAGCGGCGTCCCCGTGCGGGCGAGCAGGCCGGAGGCCCGGCGCGGGGCCGCGGCCGGAGGTATCGTCACCCGGGCATCAGCCGGTTCGGTCATGGCTACCTGCTTCTCTTCCGGAGCACGGCCCTAGGCTAGCGATGCGCAGTTCCGGCGCCGGCAGGGCGGTGAACCGGTTCCCGGCGGGTGGCCCGGCATGGCAGCCGACTGCTCGCGCCGCGGCAGCGCCGGGGAATCTCGCATGTCTCGATCAGCGCCGGAACGACCCGCACGCGCTGGCCGCTCAGCTGCGCCATCAGCACCGAGTTGAGCTCTCGCTGGACCCATTCGGAGGCGACAGAATCTCGGGCTGAGCACGACGATCAGAACGTCGCTCGCCGACAGCGCCGCCTGGATGCGCTCGACGATCGAATCGCCGGCCTTCAGCTCCCATTCCGCGTACCAGCTGTTGTATCCCATCGCCCGAAGGCCCATGGCGACCCGCTCCGCGATGACCCCGTCGGCTGACGAGTGACTTACGAAGACGCCGAAGTCCGATCCCGGATCCCGCGGTGAGCTTTCCTCTGACGTGGCCGTCCGCTGTGCCTGGACAACCTTGCCGAGGGCGAGGTTCGGAATCTTCCGGGTGAGCAGTCTCAGCTCGTCCTGTATCTTTCTCGGATCATTGCCGTAGACCGAGTAAGCAAGCTTGCCCAGGAACGCCTTGGCTAGCTCCTCGACCATGGACGTTACTTCAATAACCGCTATCTATCTGAAATAGATCGACCATGCACTGTCGCAGGTCGTCCTGCCGCATCGGGGTATCGAGTACCTCGGGGCCGGAGATCGAAGCCCGGGTGCGCACCGAGATCCCGACGAACGCGGTGATGGGATACGGGACCGGGTATCAATTGCTAGCGTCGAGCCGAGCAGGGTCTTTGCCTTGAGCAGGGACTCACGGAGGTCCTGCCTGGCCTCGTTGTCATAATCAAGGGCGACGCCGTTGATGTCCTCCACCGTCACATCCGGGGGCGGGTTAATTTCGGCCCTGACCTTGTGCCGGCTGGTCAGCATGCCAATACGGCCTTGCCGCGGGAAGGCGGCCGGCCAGCGCACGGAATTATTTGCGGTGCGGCAGCTACCGAGAGTCGCTACTGTGAGTAACGCATGCCGGGCGCAATGGTGCTCCCGCGGCCAGCGCAGCCAGCCGGCTGCCGCCTGCGATACCCAGCCGCCTATCGGAACTGAGTCATCATGTCTGCTCACGAGGCCGGCGCGCTGCATGCGCCAGGATACGGCAGCGTCGCTACCGTCCCGGCGTGGCTGCGGCCGCCCGAGGATGTCAATGAGCTAACTCCCCAGGTATGGCCGGACACGGTGCGGCGGGCCGAGAGCGGCGCGCTGGAAGTGGGCCGAGTCGACGTCCGGGACCTCGCGGCCGCGCACGGCACGCCCGCCTACGTCCTCGATGAGGCCGATTTCCGGGCCCGGGCGGTGGCATTCCGGGACGCATTCCACCATGCGTTTGCCGATCTCTGCGGCGGCGCTGACGTCTACTACGCGTGCAAGGCATTCCTCTGCGCCGAGGTCGCCCGCTGGCTGGCGCAGGACGGGCTGAGCCTGGATACCTGCTCCAGCGGTGAACTGGCCGTCGTGCTGCGGGCCGGGGTACCGGCCGGGCGCATCGGCCTGCACGGCAACAATAAGTCGGATGCGGAGCTGGATCGCGCGCTGCGGGCCGGGATCGGGCGCATCGTGATCGATTCGCTGCCCGAGATCGACCGGGTGGCGGACGCCGCAGCGCGTCTCGGCGTGCCCGCGCCGGTCATGCTGCGGGTGACCGTCGGGGTCGAGGCGCACACCCACGAGTACATCGCCACGGCGCATGAGGACCAGAAGTTCGGCCTGTCGCTGTCGGGCGGCGTGGCCGCGCTGGCAGTGCAGCGGGTGCTGGGCCGGCCCGAGCTTGACCTGCGCGGCCTGCACTCGCATATCGGCTCTCAGATCTTCGACACCAGCGGCTTCGAGGTGGCGGCGCGCCGCCTGCTCGGCCTGCACGCTCAGGTCATCCGTGAGCACGGCGTGCAGCTGCCGGAAATCGACCTGGGCGGCGGGTTCGGCATCGCCTACACCAGCGATCACGACGTGCTGCCGGCCAAGGCGCTGGCTGACTCGCTGGCTGACATCATCCGGCGTGAATGCCGGATACTCGGAGTCGAGGTGCCCAGGGTTTCAGTGGAGCCGGGCCGGGCAATCGCCGGGCCCAGTACCTTCACCCTGTACAGCACCGGGACCATCAAGGATGTCGAGCTCGAGCACGGCACGGCCCGCCGGTACATCGCCGTCGACGGCGGCATGAGCGATAACATCCGCACGGCGCTCTACGACGCGGACTTTTCCTGCACCGTTGCCTCCCGCGCGTCATCGGCCCCGCCGGTGCTCGCCAGAGTCGTCGGCAAGCACTGCGAGAGCGGTGACATCGTCGTCAAGGACGAGTTCCTGCCATCCGACGTGACGGCGGGCGATCTGCTCGCGGTCCCGGGCACCGGTGCCTACTGCCGGAGCATGGCCAGCCAGTACAACCACGTGCCGCGGCCGCCGGTGATCGCCGTCCGTGACGGCGCCGCACGGGTGATAGTCCGGCGCGAGACCGAGGAAGACCTGCTCGCGCTCGACGTCTGGTGATCCTCGCCAGCCAGCGCAGCCGCGGCCCGCCGCCACCGGCGGGCCGGGCCCGGTTCCCGGGCCCGGCCGTGCCCGGCGCCGCAGCGCGGCGCCGGTGAACTGGGGTGCAAGGCAGGCATCAAGGCGGGTGCAACACGGGCATCCGGGCGGCCGGCGCACGCTGGCAATGAAGCGATCCTTGCCGGAAGGGAAGTCCAGTGACGGTGCTTGATATGGCAGCCCGGGCTTTCCTGCCAGCCCGGAAGCGCAACGACCAGTGGCGCCAGCCGGGCTCCGCGGGTGAGCGTACCCTGCAGGCACGACACGGCACCACGCAGCGAGCCGGGCAGTTCTACCAGGACCAGGTCACCAGTCAGCTAACCCCGGTCATGCGGCAGTTCATCCAGCGCATGGAAATGGCGTTCATCGCCACGAGCGACGGCTCAGGAGAGTGCGACTGCAGCTTCCGCGCCGGGCCGGCCGGCTTCATCATCGTCCTGGACGATCGCACTATCGCCTACCCCGAGTACCGGGGGAACGGCGTGATGGCCAGTCTCGGCAACATGCTGCAGAACCCGCACATCGGCATCTTCCTCGCCGACTTCACGCACGATCTCATCGGCCTGCACGTAAACGGCGCCGCCAGCATTGTCACCCCGGCGCGCATGCGGGAATTCGATCCTGACCTGCCGGAGTCCGGGCATCCGGGCCGCCGGCCAGTGCAGTGGGTTGTCGTGCACGTCACCGAGGCCTACATACACTGCTCGAAGCACATTCCCAAGATGGTCCCGCAGTCCCGGGTGCGGCACTGGGGAACGGATAATCCGCGGCATAAGGGCAGCGACTACTTCGGCGCGGCAGCCAGCAAGGCGGCGAGATAAGCTGCCTCCGGCCGCGGCGGCCGCCCGGCGCGGCCGTGCCCGGCGGGCCGGCGGCCCCGGGATGGCCGCGGCACGCTGATCCGGCCGCCCGGTTCCTCGCCTCGTGCTGCTGCACTTCCGGCACCCGCTGCTGCTACCAGCTGAGCTGGGCGATCCTGTCGTAGTCCGCCGCGGAGTAGCCGGCCAGGCCCGCCGACAGGGCGAAGATCCACTCCGCCACGCCCAGAGACAACGCCAGGCGGCTGCAGCGGGCGCAATAGTGCGGCTCGGCCAGCCGGACCGAGTCGTCCGCTTCGAGCCGCACGTATACCAGCTTCGATCCCTGCAGCATTTCCCAGCCATCACCTTCGCGGGCCAGCGTGATCGCCCGCTGCTCAGCATGGGTGCGGCAGTTGTCGTGATGGCCAAGCTCCCCGAACTTGCAGTAGCAGTGATCTTCCCCGGGAAAGGGGACGCCGTTGGTTCCCCAGGCCAGCAGGCTGCCGTCCCGTTCGAGCACCGCGGCATGCCGGGTCCGCGCCCGGGAATCCCGGGCCAGTTCCGCGGCCCGCGCTGTCATCTGCTGCGCGACATGGCTGTCCTGGCGGTTGAGTGGCCGCCATGCAGGCCGCTCCCCTAGTGGCACGCCTGACCCCCTTCGCAGCGAACACCAATTGTCCGCCGGTCCCGGCGGCCCGGCAAGGCCCGGCGTCAGCGTGCCGCCTGACCGCCGGGCGTTCAGTTAATGTTCAGGAGATCATCAGCGTGTCACGAGCCATCTCTTAGCTGATCTACAGCTATATGTCCGACTATCGGTACCGGGCAACATGCCAGACATGCATCAAAGGGGGCACGTGATGAGCACCGTCCACGATCCGCCAGCCGGCGCCGGAGCCAGCCGCAGCGCGACTGCCGCGGGCCCGCTGCCTGGCTGCTCGCGTGGACGATGCCGGGCTGGCCGGGGCGCCCGGCCGACGCAGCCAGGCCATGCGTTCTGACCCGGGCGGATGCGGCACGGCTGCGGTACCGTGCGCGGCCCCGATTCGGCCCGGCGCGGCGGAAGAGCCGTGCCGGTCATGGCAGATAACGCTGCCTGCGTCCGCCCAGTCGGCCATGCTGGCCCGGAAGGTCACGCGAAAGGTGCTGTCCTCCTGGCGGCTGGCTCATCTGCAGGACACGGCCGTCCTGCTCGTCTCCGAGCTGGTCGGCAACGTGGTGCAGCATGCGCGCACCGGAGGGCGCGTGCTGGCGTTACGACTGGAAGCCGCGGGAACCTGGCTGCGGATCGAGGTCCATGACGCCGACCCGCGCCCGCCGCGGCCGCGCAGGCCGGCCGGACTCGACGAATCAGGATTCGGGTTCGTGCTGATGGATGCCCTGGCCGGCGCATGGGGGGTAGCCGAGACCGCGGGCGGCAAGGCCGTCTGGGCGGAGCTGGACACCAGGCAACGGTGAACCGGCCCGGTTACCGCGCTGTGCTGCGGCTAGCCGATGACAGCTCGCGCGCATGGCGGGCGGCTACCAGGTCCTGGTGCGGCCCGCGGTCCCGGCCGGGTACCGCGGGCCAAGACGCCAGAACATTCCGGCGCGGCTTAGGCTAGCCGGACCCGGTGGCCGGGATGCTGGGTCGGGGAGGAGGCGCCGATGTTCCTGTCGCTGGTTAACGCGGTGCCCATCGGCCTGCTGGTCGTGATCGTCGTGGTCCCGGTCGTCGGCCTCACCCTGCTCGGTGTCCGGCTGGTCCGGCGGCTCGTCCCGGCGACGAAGGAAGGCTTCGACGCTGAGGTCTCCTCCCAGCTGCTCGGCGTCGTTTCCACCCTGTTCGGCCTGCTGCTGGCCTTCGTCGTCGTGCTCACCTTCCAGGCCTACGGCGACGCGGCCGCCAACGCGCGCCAGGAGGCGGCCGGCATCGGCCCAGATCACCCGCGACAGCCACGCGTTCTCGCCGGCTGACCGGGCCGCCGTGAGCGCCGCGTGCGGGGCCTATGCCCGCGCCGTGGTCTACGACGAATGGCCGCAGCTGCGCCATGGCGGCAGCAGCGCCCGGGCCGCGGCCGCAGTCGACAACCTCTACCGGGCCTTGCAGCAGGTGAAGCCGGCCACCGCCGCAGCGTCGGTGTTCTACCAGGACGCGGTGGGCCGCCTCAACGACATCCTTTCCGCCCGCCGGAACCGGCTCGCGGACGCGTCCGGAGGGCTGTCCGCGCCGATAGTCGGGCTCATCGTGATCGGCTCGGTCGTCATCCTCGGGTATGCCAGCCTGGTCGGGTCGCGTAGCGCTGTTTTCCACGCCATCGGGGCTGGCGCGATCGCCCTCGTGGTCGGCTTCTCCCTGGTCGTGCTCATCGCCTACAACTACCCTTACGGGGGCAGCCTGGCGATCGGCGCGGCCCCTTACCGCAGCGGCGTCCTCGCCCAGTACTTCCCGCCGCACCGGTAAGGCGGGCCCGGCCGGAGCCCGGCCGGGCAGGCGCGCCGCAGGGCCGACTACGCGCCGATGACCGGCACT
Organism: uncultured Actinomycetes bacterium; assembly: GCA_963786975.1. Taxonomy (GTDB): domain Bacteria; phylum Actinomycetota; class Actinomycetes; order Streptosporangiales; family Streptosporangiaceae; genus Palsa-506. The sequence continues at coordinate 109,918 of CAWBBE010000008.1, forward strand.
ATTAAGCTCGGCTGCATGGCCGCCGCCCTGCGCTCCCGCGTTTCCAGCCACGATCCCGGCCCGACGATGTTCGTCCTCTACGGCGGGACGGGTGATCTGGCCAAGCGCCTGGTGCTCCCGGCGTTCTACCGGCTCGCGCTGGAGGGGCTGCTGCCCAGGCAGTGGGTGCTGGTGGGCAACGGCCGCGGCAACGTCGCGCACGAGGACTTCCGCGGCCATGTCCACGACGCGCTGACCGAGTTCGGCCCGCAGCCGGAGCCGGGTCCGTGGAAGGCGTTCGCCGAGCGGGTGTTCTTCGCCGGCGGCGGCTTCAGTACCGATGATCCGGGCAGCATGCTGGACGCGCTGGGCAAGGCGCGCGCCGCGCTCGGCGGCGACCCGCAGCTGGTCCATTACCTCGCGGTGCCCCCGGTCGCCTTCGCCGGGCTGACCAGCGCCATGGGCCAGCACGGGCTGGCCAGCGGCGCCCGCGTCGTCTACGAGAAGCCGTTCGGCACGTCGCCGGAATCCTTCCGCGAACTGGACCGGGTCGTGCACTCGGTGCTGGACGAGCAGCAGGTCTACCGGATCGATCATTTCCTGGGCAAGGAGGCGACGCAGGACCTGCACCTGCTGCGCTTCGCCAACGGGCTGTTCGCCGCGATGTGGAACCGCGAGCATGTCGAGTCCGTCCAGATCGACGTGCCGGAGAAGCTCGGCATCACCGACCGGTCGGTGTTCTATGACGCTACCGGCGCGGTGCTGGACATGCTCGTCACGCACCTGTTCCAGGTGGCCGCCGAGGTCGCCATGGAGCCGCCGGCCAGCCTCGGTGCCCTCGACCTGCAGAATGCGCGAGAGAAGGTGATCAGCTGCTTCCGGCCGCTCGACCCGCGCGAGGTGGTGCTTGGCCAGTTCGCCGGCTACCGCGACGTGCCTGGCGTGGCGGCGGGATCCAGCCGGGACACATTCGTCGCGGCCCGCCTCTGGGTCGACAACGACCGCTGGCGCGGCGTGCCGTTTTACCTGCGCACCGGCAAGCGGCTGGCGGCCACCGAGCAGCAGGTCAGCCTGATCCTGCGCGAGCCCGCCGGGCCGCTGGCCGGGCAGTTGCCGCGCGAAGCGAACGTGCTGTCGTTCTCCCTGTCCGGCAGCGGCGAGATCGACCTCTCGCTAGTGGCTAAGAAGCCCGGCCCGGAACTGGACCTCGACGTCGCGCACACCGCGATCCCGCTGTCCCGGCTGGATCGCGCCAATCCGCTGCCGCCCTATGTCCGGCTTATCCACGACGTGCTCATCGGCGACCGTTCGCTGTTCACCCGCCCGGACGGGCTGGCCGCGGTGTGGCAGGTCGCCGAGCCGCTGTTGTCGAACCCGCCCGGGATCGCGTTCTACCCGCCCGGGTCGTGGGGACCTGCCGAGGCCCGCGGGCTCATCGAGCCCGGACGCTGGCTGCTGGGCCAATAGCGGCCAGCCCGATGACCGTGCTAGTCGGCCGCCGCGAGTCGTTTAACGCCGCGCACCGGCTGTACGATCCTGGCTTGTCCGATGAGGAGAATAGGCGGCTCTTCGGTAAATGCGCAAACCTGCATGGGCACAATTACATCCTGGAGGTCGTCGTGGCCGGCGAGATCGATCAGGCCAGCGGCTATGTCCTGGATCTGAAACTGCTTTCGGACGTCATGCTCCAGCACGTCATCCGGGATGTGGACCACCGCAACCTGAATACCGACGTGCCGTGGCTCGAAGGGCGCATCCCGACTGCCGAAAACCTTGCCCTGACCTTCTGGGAACGGCTCCGGCCGGAGCTCCCGGAAGGGCAACTGCGGTCAGTACGCGTCTGGGAGACCGACAAGAACTGGGCCGAAGTCAGTGATCAAGGCTGAGACTCCGGCCAGTGAGGGCCGGGAATTGCGCAGCCGCTACACCGCCGCGGACCTTCGCGTGCTCACCCGCGAGGAGACGAGCCGGTTCGTCCGCCAGGGCCGCGGCGACCCGCAGTCCGACATCGTCCTGGCCTGGGAACTGCTGTACCGGCTCGAACCGGAACTCTATGACCAGCTGGCCAGGGCCGAGCGCCTGCATCCCGGGCTCGCTGGCTGGCTGCCGCAGGCCGCGGACCGGATCGTCGAGGTCGGCGCTGGCACCGGACGGCTCACGGTTGAGCTGATCGAGCGTGGCCGGGAGATCGTGGCGATTGAGCCCGCGGCACCCTTGCGCCAGATCCTGCAGCGGAAGCTCGCGGAGGCGCAGCACGGCAGCCGCGTGCGGGTGACGCACGGGTTCTTCGACGACCTGCCGCTGCCCGACGATTTCGCTGACCTGGTCGTTGCCTGCTCGGCCTTCACCCCCGCCCCGGGACACGGCGGCGAGGCCGGCCTGTCCGAGATGGAGCGGGTATGCAGGCCAGGCGGCTGCGTCGCGATCATCTGGCCGAACAACATCAGCTGGCTCGCGGCCCGTAACTATCGGTATGTCAGCTTTGACGGACCGATGTCCGTCGAGTTTCGCAGTCCCGAAGAGGCAGTTGAGCTGGCCGGGATCTTCTATCCCAGCGCGGTCGAAGAGGTCCGCCGCCGCGGCCGGCGACAGGTCCCGTTCGCTGTCCTGGGCATCAACCCGCCGCGCGACCTCGCTTTCAAGATACTGGCCCGATGAAGGTCGCCCTCATGGCACCGCTCGTAACGGCCATCCGCGAGCCCCAGGGCGGCGGTTCGCAGGCCTTCATTTCCGATCTTGCCCGCGGCCTGGCCGGCCGGGGGCACGAAGTCCACGTCTACGCAGCCTCCGGATCGGAGATCCCGGGGGTGCGGGTGATCGACACCGGAGCCGATCCCCGGGCCCTGACCGCAACGCTCTACCGGGCCTCCGGGCGGGCCGGCTCCGGCCGGCCGGCTCCGCGGCAGCCGAGTCTGCCTTCGCCAGCGCCTACCTGAGCGTGCAGCAGATCCGGTACGACGTGATCCACAATCACGCCTTCGACGCCCCTGCCGTTCGATGCGCGGCTGCGCTGCGGGCGCCGGTGGTGCATACGCTGCACCTGCCTCCGGACGAGGCGGTGGCGGCGGCGCTCCGGGACGCGGCCCGGGGCGGCCGGCCGCCAGCCGTTGCGACCGTGTCTGCTTTCCAGGCCAGCGCCTGGCGCGGGATCGTCAGCGTTGACGCGATTCTGCCGCCTTACGTACCCACAAGCGTCATCCCCTGGTCGCGGACAGCCGGGAATGGTGCCGTATTCGCTGGCCGGCTGAGTCCGGAGAAGGGAGCCGCCGATGCCATCGACATCGCCCGCGCGGCCGGAGTCCGGATCGACGTCTACGGCGACGCCTACGATGCCGGATACGCCCGCGAGCAGATTGCGCCGCGCCGCGCCCGGCCGGGCGTGGCGGTTCATCCGGCGGTGCCCCGGACATCGCTGTGGTCGGCCATGGCCCGCGCGGCCGTGGTCTTGTGTCCGGCACGGTGGGATGAACCCTTCGGCATGGCCGCCGCCGAGGCGCAGGCGTGCGGGACTCCCGTGGTCGCGTTCAGGCGCGGCGGGCTCGGCGAGGTGATCGCGGACGGCATGACCGGCTTTCTGGTGCCGCCCGGCGACATCCAGGCCGCCGCGGGCGCCGTCGGCAGGACGGCCGGAATCTCCCGCCGGGCCTGCCGCGCCCATGCCGAGGGCGATCTCGACCTGGATCTGAGCCTGGACGCGCACGAGCGGCTCTACCGGCGAATGGTTACTCCTGATGGCCGGAGTGCCGCCGATGGGTGACCGTGGGCACTGGCTGGCCGGACGGGTGGCCGTGGTCACCGGCGCCAGCCGCGGGATCGGAGCCGCCACCGCCGAGGCCATCGCGGCCGCTGGCGCTCACGTCGTTCTCGCCGCCCGTGACCGCGAGGCTCTCGGCGGAATCGCCAGCCGCATCCGGCAGGCCGGCGGCGAGGCCATGCCGGTGCCCACCGACGTGAGCAGCGGCCCGGATGTCGAGCGCCTCTTCACCGCGGCCGGGCGGGCCGGCCGTCTGGCCGCGCTGGTCTGCGCGGCCGGGGTGCTGACCCGCGCGCCGTTCACCGAAACGACGCCGGAGATCTGGGCGCAGACGCTGGGAGTTAACCTGACCGGCTCATTTCTCTGCTGCCGCGCGGCGTTCGCTGCGATGCGTCCCGGCGGCGACGGGCGGATTGTCAACATCGCCTCGCTCTCCGGCGTTTACGGCACCGAGAAGTTCCCCGGCCTGGCCGCGTACAACGTCTCCAAGTACGGCGTCATCGGCCTTACCGAGGCGATCGCGGTGGAGGGCAGGCAACACGGCATCAGCGCCATTTGCGTCAGCCCTGGCGCCGTTGATACCCAGATGCTGCGGCAGGCCAATCCGGAGCTGCGTCCCGGCCTGACACCGGGTGCTGTCGCCGAACTGATCCTGGCACTTCTTGACAGCCCGCTGGCTCCGGCCAGCGGGGCGAACATCCCGCTGTTCTCCAACGCCTAGCCGGGCCGGGCCGTTGGCTGTGCTGGCGATGCTCACCCGCCATGCGCCAGCGACCACAGGCTCGTGCGCTCATCGGCGAGCAGGCCCCGATCCGGCCGGGCCCGCAAGGCTATGAGGCGCGCGCAGGCCGCCATCTCGGCGGCACTGTCCAGTTCGGGATCACCGCCGCGGTCGAGGCCAACAGCGGCCAGCAGGAGCCCGTCCAGCAGGTAGCAGCCGATCAGCTTTCCTTCATCGACGCTGCCGCGGATTACGAACTCGTCCCACCTGGTGGCGTGGCCCACGTACTCGATCTTGTGCTCATATTGATCGGACCAGAAACTATGGATATAGCCATATGGGGTAGCCGAGCCGAGCATAGACCTCGCCGCTGCCGCGCCCTGCTTTTCGGCATTGTTGAAATGCTCGACGCGAACCCGCCCGAAAAGCGGGTGCAGGTGATTCGCCACGTCGCCGGCCGCGTAGACATCAGCCGCGCTGGTCCGGCACAGCTCGTCCACGAGGATTCCGCTCCGCGGCGTGCTGGCCGATCCAGCGCCGGCCTGCGCATCGGGGACTATCCCGACGCCGGCGACGGCGAAGTCGCACCCGACATGTTGTCCGCTGGCGGTCACGACCGCCTCCAGCCGCCCGGCCCCCTCGAACGCGGCCACCTGCTCTCCGGCCAGTAGCTCGACCCCGTTCGCGCGGTGGATGGCGGCTATCAGCGTGCCGACCTGCGCGCCCAGCACCCTCTCCAGCGGTGCTCCGCCCGGGAAGACCGCGGTCACCCGGACGCCGAGCTGCGTCAGCGAGGCCGCCAGCTCGCAGCCCATGAACCCCATGCCCAGCACGACCGCGTGCCGGCTCGCCGCGGCTTCCGACTTGATCGCGTCGCAGTCGGCCACGGTGCGCAGGTAATGGATGCCCGGCAGCCCGGCCCCGGGAACCCCGAGCCGCCGGTTCCGCCCGCCGGTGGCTATCAGCGCCTGCTGGTACCTGAGCTCCTGGCCCGAGCCCAGGACCACCGTGTGCGCAGCCGCATCGATGGCCGCGACGCTCGATCCGCTGAGCAGCTCTACGTCATGCTCCTGGTACCAGCCGCCGGCCTGACGTACCAGTCGTCAAGTTCCTCCTCAGACCGCAGGTAGCCCTTGGACAGCGGAGGACGGCCAAACGGGACGCCCGGTTCCCGGCTGACGATGACGACCCGTCCGCTGAAGCCCTCCTCCCGGAGGGTGGCGGCGGCATTCCCTCCCGCCACGCCGCCGCCGACGATCACGATCGGATGCCCGCCGGCTCGCTCCGTCACGGGGTACATTCTGCCCTCCGGTTACAGCTCGGGCAGGCCGGCTGGCGGCCTTGTGCTTAGATCTTCGTATTTGACAGCTCGCCGGCCGGACGGCCTGCGCTGGGCATTGACCCATGCCCTGGCACCCGGCTGCGGAGCGGGGAAGCTCTGCGTCATGGTTGCCGGATGCCGCGACAGCGGCAGGTGCCGTCGTGGGCAGTGCGGTTAGGGAGCGTGAAGTGCCGATTCGCCGACGGGGGCATCTCCGGGCCTTTCCTGGGCCTGCCGCGACACGTGCGGCACTGGCCGCCACGATCCCTGGTGCCGCCCGGTGACCGCGGTCAGGATCAGGCCGGGAGCAGGCCGCCTGGCGGCCACCACGGCGCGCCTGGCCGGCCAGGGAACCGGCGTCGAGGCCGCAGCCGTCGATCTCGTCGCTGCCGCGGGCAGCGACGGCGTCCTATGGCAGCACGAGGACTTCGGGCTGGCCGGGCGCGGCGTGGCGGTGCGCATCGAGCTTCCCCGCGGCCTTACCGACCCCGCTGCGGTGGCCGGGGTGACCGGCCGCCTGGCCGCCATCCAGCGCCGCGGCGACGTGGCCGGGCCGGGGACCGGGGCCGTAGCGCTGGGTGCGCTGCCGTTCGTGCGGGACGCACCCGGGGCTTTGGTAGTCCCCCGGGTGGTGATCGGCCGCCGCGACGGCGAAGCGTGGATCACCACCATCACCGGCCCGGACGACGGCCCGGCCGCCGCGCGGCTGGCCGCGGAGATGGCCGCTGACGCCCGCGGCGGGGGCACCGATTCCCGGCCGGCGCCGAGCGAGTTCACGCTGACCTCGGCCATCGACCACGACGCCTGGGTCGGTCTGGTGGCCCGCGCCGTCGCCCGCATCGACGGCGGAGCGCTGGGCAAGGTCGTGCTGGCCCGCCAGGTCGACGTGACCGCCAACCGCCCGTTCGTCACCTCCGATGTCCTGTCCAGGCTGCTCGCCCTGTACCCGACATGCATGATCTTCAGGATCGACGGGTTTCTCGGCGCCAGCCCGGAGCTGCTGATCGAGCGCCGCGGCGCCCGTGTGGCCAGCCATCCGCTGGCCGGCACGATCGGCCGCAGCGGCGACCTGGCTACCGACGAGGCACTCATCGCCGGGCTGCTCGCCTCGCCGAAGGAACGCCGGGAGCACGCCTATGTCATCGAAGGACTCAGCCGCACCCTGGGTCCCCTCTGCGACGTCCTGGACGTGCCCGACAAGCCCACGGTGCTCGAATTGCGCAACGTGTGCCACCTGGCCACCCGTCTCAGCGGGGTGCTGTCCGCCGTCCCGGACGGCCCGGCCGGGCTGGGCGGCAGCCCGCGCGGCCCCGGCCACGCCGCGGGCCAGCCGGCGCCGTCCGGGGACGGGCCGGCGCATCCGGGCCGGCGGGTGCCCAGCGCCCTCCAGCTGGTGGCCAGAGTGCACCCCACGGCGGCGGTCGGTGGCACGCCCACCGACGAGGCGGTGGCCTACATCGGCGGGGTCGAGGGTTTCGACCGCGGCCGGTACGCCGGCCCGGTGGGCTGGATGGACGCCCACGGCGACGGCACCTGGGCGATCGGGCTCAGGTCGGCTGACGTAGACGGCGACCACGCGGCGATCTACGCGGGAGCCGGCGTGGTGGCCGGCTCCGCCCCCGGGCCGAGCTGGCGGAAACCCAGCTGAAGCTGCAGGCTCTGCTCGCCGCCCTGGTCCGCCCCTGACGGATCAGCGATTCCTGGTGTGCTCGATTGCGCGGGCTAGCTGGCGAAGGGATGCGGCTAGCCGGTCCCGCGGCCTGATCTCCCGCAGGTCGGCCACCAGCTCGCCGAGCAGTTCGGGCAGCGGCATCAGCTCTGGCCGCGGCGCGCCGCTGAAGTCAGGCCGCGGCAGCCGCCCGGCCGTCTGGCGGATCTGATCGACGAGCAGGCCGGCCATCGTGCCGGTAAGCTTCGCCCCGTCGGACATCCGGGCGCCTTTCCTGGCGGGCTCTCCGTTGGGGGCAGTTGGCGTGGCGTGACCTTGCCTGGGCGGCTCGGGGTCAGTCATCAGTATCATCCCTCCCGGAGGCTGGCGTATCGCACCAGCTAATTATCACCGGTACGGACGTTCCGGGTGCCATCCGGCTGCAATGAGCCGCGCTGGTCCCGCCGGATACGGCACTGTTCGCTGCGGTCCGCGGCCGGCCGGCATGCCAGGATTACAGGGCGGCTCTAGCTAGCAGCCCTGGTCGCAGTCGGTGCCGGGATACCCGGCGCAGCCGCGGGAACCGGGCGCGGGCCGGCGCTGTGTTGTACCTGGAATCCCGGATCTGGATGCAGGAGGTGCTGTGCGGACGGCGGATGGGCTAGCAGGCCGGCCCCGGGCGGTCGCCGGGCAGCTGGCGCGTGCCGTGGAGATCGCTACCATCCTGTCCGCGAGCGGCTTCGGCTGGCTCGTACAGGCACTGGGTCTCGGCGCGTGCGTCTCGCTCCGCTGCCGTCTCCGCTGCGCGTTCCAGCCTGGCCGGCAGTGCCCGCATCACCTGGCGGCGGACCTGCCGCTGCCCGACCGGCTGCGGCTCACGCTCGAGCGGCTCGGGCCGACCTTCGTCAAGGCGGGGCAGATGGTTGCGCTCCGGCCGGACTACGTTCCGCTGGAGTACGCGGAGGCATTGCGTGGCCTGCAAACGCACGTCGCGCCCTTCGGGCCGGCCGAAGCGGCGGCGATCGTCGAGGCCGAACTCGGTGCGCCGCTCGAGGCGCTGTACGCCGAGTTTGAGCGGGAGCCATTCGCCGCGGCCTCGCTCTCGCAGGTGCACCGGGCGCGGCTCTTCGATGGCCGCCGCGTCGCGGTGAAGGTGCAGCGCCCCGGGATCACCGGGCAGGTCGAGCGCGATCTTGCGCTGCTCGCCACGCTGGCCCGCCGCTTCGAGCGACTCCAGCCGGGCTCGGTCGCCTTCCGGCCGTCCGAGGCGGTGGCGGAGCTAACCGAGTACACCCGGCGCGAACTCGACTTCCGGCGTGAGGCGCGCACCGCCGAGCGGCTTCGGCAGCTGTTCGCCGACGACGACCGGATCGTGATCCCCGCCGTCATTGACGATCGCAGCTCGGCCCGGGTGCTGACGATGGAATTGCTGCAGGGGCTGCCGCCAGCGCCCGCCGCGGACCTGCGGCGGGCCGGCCTCGACCCGGCAGCGGGGCTGACCGCGGGCGCCGCGGCAATGCTCCGCCAGATCTTCGAGTTCGGGCTCTTCCACGCCGACCCGCACCCCGGCAACGTGCTGTTCCTGCCCGGTAACCGGATCGGCTTCATTGATTTCGGCATGTTCGGGCGGCTTGATCAAATCGAGCGGCGACGGATGGCTATCGTCTTCTGGGCTCTCGTCGATGGCGACTACGAGGCGGTCGGCAGCCAGCTCCTGCGCTTGTCAGAACTCCTCCCCGGGGCCGACCCGGCCGGCTTCCGCGCCGCGCTGGCAGATACCGTCGAAGAATGGTTCGAAGGGCGCGCAGCTGATTCCTCGATCGCCCGCCTGCTGCTGCATGAGCTCGCGCTGGGAGCGCGCCACGGGGTCGTTTTCCCGCGCTGGCTAATGCTGCTCGCACGCGCGCTGGTCACCCTGGAAGCAACCGCGATGATCGTCGACCCGCAGCTTGACCTCGCCGAGCTCGCCCGCCCGCTGCTGCCGGAGCTGCGGCATATCCTGCTGCCCAGCCCGCGGGTGCTGCAAGAGCACTGGCACCGTTACCGGTTCGAATACCTCGACCTCGCGCTTGAGCTGCCCAGCCTGCTGCCCGAAATGATGGCCCGCCGGGGCGACGGGTCGGCCAGGCCGTCTCCCCCGCCGCCGGCCGCGCGCTCGCCCGCCCGGCGCTGGCTCCCGCTGGGCGGCGCATTCGCCGCCGGCGCCGGCCTTGCGGCAGTCGCCCGCAAGCGCCGGCGGCCCGGCCCGAGTTAGCCAGCCTGGACTGGCTGGCGGCCAGCTGGCTGCCAGCGGTCTGCCCGGGGCTGGGTCAGCCCTGGGCAGATTTCGCGTCGGCTTCGATTTCCGCGGTATCGGCCTTCAGCTCCCTGGCTTCCACCTTCCTCGCCTTCTTCATGGCATGCTCGATCTTCGCCCCCATGTCAGACACCCCGACCACGACGAGGCCCGCCTGCCCGGTGTCCAGGTGCTCGCCAAGTTCCTTCAGGTCGTGGCGGCTCATCCCGGCGGAGGCATGACCGGCGACGGCGCCGAGCACCGCGCCGCCACCAGTGGTCAGCGCAACGAGCCCGCCGCCGATCGCGGCAAACGGGAACAGGACCACGACCAGGCCGGTGGCCAGGCCCACGCCCGCGCCGAGTACGCCGCCCGCGCGGGTCGGCGTCTCGTGCTTCTTGGTGATCTTGACCTTACCGTCGGCCCGGCGCTCGATCACCGCGGCATCGTAAGCGTCGATCAGGCCGGCCTTGGTGTGCAGGTCCTTGACGAACTCGTAATCAGCGTCCGCATCCGCCGCGCTGTCATACACCCCGACGTAAGCGATGAACGTGTCGACTGCCATCGTGCTACCTCCCGTACGCTGAGCCTGCGAAGGCGCCGAGGTCCGGCCCTCCCGCTCCGGCGCACATGCTAACGTGCCGGGCGGATGAGGAGGGCGGCGACGGTCAGCGCGGACCCGATCAGCGCCAGCCCGGACACCCACAGCGCCTGGTGCAGGCCGATGATGAACTGCGCGGCGCGCGCCGGGTCGAGTCGCTGGCCCGCGCTGCCCGCGGGCAGCCGGGCGTAGACGAGCGCGCCCAGCACCGCGACGCCGAAGACCTGCCCGACCTGGCGCAGCGCGTTGAGCACGGCCGAGGCCATCCCGGCGCGGGCGGTCGGCACGGCCGACATCGCGATCGTGCTCATCGGCGTCCCGCACAACCCGATGCCGAGTCCGAGGAGGGCAAAGTTCCACCAGATCGCCCCGATGCCGGTGCCCGGTTGCAGCCGCAGCAGACCCAGCATCGCCGCGCCGCTGATGACCAGCCCGGTGATCAGCGGGGCGCGCTCGCCGACCCGCCCGACCAGGCGACCCGAGGCCGTGGCGGCCAAAGCGTAGGCAACCCCGATCGCGGCCACGTCCAGGCCCGCGACGATCGGTGAGCGGCCCTGCACCTGCTGGAAGTAGGCGCTGAAGTAGACAATCCCCCCGACGAAGGCAAAGAACACTACAAACGCCGCCAGGTTGGCCGCGGTGAACGCGGGCCGGCCGAACAGCGACAGATCGACCAGCGGTTCCGCCTGCTTGCGCTCCCACCCGATGAACCCGCCCAGCGCGGCAGCACCAGCCGCGAAGGCGGCCAGGACCGGGACGGACGTCCAGCCATGGTTCTGCCCCCCGATGACCGCCAGCGCCAGCGCCGCCACCGCCGCCGAGGACAAGATCGCGGCGAGCCAGTCGGAACGGCCGCGGTCCGCGGTGCGCTCCAGCCGCGGCAGCAGCCGCGCGGCCGCCAGCGCCAGCACTGCCGCCAGGGGCGCGTTGAGCAGGAACACCCAGCGCCAGCCCAGCCCGGCCACGATCACCCCGCCGATCGGCGGTCCGACCGCCAGCGCCAGACCGGAACTGGTCGACCACAACCCGATCGCCATCGCCCGCTGCCGGGGATCCTCGAACACCGCCCGGATGATGGTCAGGCTGCCCGGTACCAGCAGGGCCGCGCCCAGCCCGGCCAGCACCCGCCCGGCCAGCAGCACCGCCACCGAGGGCGCCAGGCCGCACAGCAGCGACCCGGCGCCGAAGACCGTGACGCCGAGCAGGAACACGCGCTTGCGGCCGCGCCGGTCCCCGGCCACCCCGCCAGCGACCAGCAGGCTCGCATAGACCACCACGTACGCGTCGACGATCCATTCCAGGCCGGCCGGGCCGGCCTGCAGCTCGCGGCCGATCGTCGGCAACGCGACGCTGACCACCGTGGTAGACACGACCGCCAGGAACAGCCCGGTCGACACCACCGCCAGCGCCAGCCACGCGCCTCGCGGCGTGGTCCGCTCGCGGATCAGTAGCTGCCCGGTGCTCATGCAATCCACCGTGCGCCGGCCACAGGCATAAGTCCAACAACTAGTAACTATGGCAGATAGTATCAATCGTTATGGAACTTCGGCAGCTCGAGTACTTCGTGGCGGTGGCCGATGAAGCAAACTTCACCCGGGCCGCTGCCGCACTGCACGTCACCCAGCCCGGCGTCAGTGCCCAGATCCGCCGCCTGGAACGCGAACTCGGCCAGGATCTGCTCGACCGGGCCGCCCGCACGGTGAGCCTGACCGAAGCCGGCGCGGCCGCCCTGCCCTACGCCCGGGCCGCGCTCGCCGCGGCCGCTGGTGTGCAGCTCGCCGTCGACCAGCTCACCGGGCTGCTGCGCGGGCACCTCAGCATCGGAACCCTGACCTCGATCTCCTCCAGCAGCCTCGACATACCAAGGCTGCTCGCCACTTTCCATGACGAGCACCCCGGCGTCCAGGTCAGCCTCGCCGTGGCCAACTCCGACGATCTCATCGTCGCGCTGCAAGCCGGGCGCCTCGACCTGGCCTTCATCGGCACCGCCGCCGCGCCGCCGCCGGGAATCGGCATCCGCGTCCTGGCCAGCGAACTGCTCGTCGCGGTCGTCGCCTGCACCGACCCGCTCGCCGCGAAGACCATGATCACGCTCACCGAACTCGCCGGACGCGCCCTGATCAGCCTGCCCCGCGGGACCGGGCTGCGCGGCAGCCTCGAGGATGCCTGCGCCGCCGCGGGTTTCCGCCCGCAGATAGCGTTCGAGGCCGGCGACCCCATCGTCCTGGCCCAGCTGGCCGCGCACGGGCTCGGCGTGGCCATCGTTCCGCGGCCCGTCGCCGACGCGCACCGCGGTCAGGTGCACACCATCGCGATCACCCGGCCGGCCCTGCGCGGCCAGATCGCCCTGGCCTGGCGCACCGAAGGCTCGATCAGCCCGGCCACGCGGGCGTTCATCTCCGCGGTGAATGAGGTGAGCGTTCGTTCGCGCGGGCCGGGCGAATGACACGGTGAACCCGGATTGACGGCGCTATCGCTGCCGTTCGAATCGCGCGGGTTCCAGTCCCGGCGACCGGTCCGCGGCCTAGCCGGGCCGGCTGCCGATGTCGGCGGCGAGCAGGTCGAGCAGGGCTCGTGCGGCTCCGGTGGGCGGTCGGCTGGCGTCTCAGTATGGGACATCGTGGGGCCGGACGGGCGCAAGCGTCGGCATAGTGACAAATGACGGGCTAATCGCGGTACCGCACCATCCAGCCGGGCCGGCCGGCCTGGCCAGCCGGCGGGCGCTGGCTGGTTCCTGCGCGGCGCGTCCTGCCCAGGAGGGTTCAGCCTGGTCACAGGGGAATTATCAGCAGTCCGGCAGATGCTGTCTGCATGTGCTGGGCCAGCCGGGGCGTTCCGAAGAGGTAAGGCAGGAAGGGTCGTGGTCATGTCAGTCAGGACCAAGCATCTCAGCGGCACGGTGGTCCGCGAGCGGTCGGCGGCGGGCCCGGGCCCGGCGTTATGGTCGCCGGCCGGCCCGGATGGTGATCATCATTACCTGTGGCCCGGCCGGGGAGCCGGCCTGTTCCTGGTCGACGGCGACGGGATCACGCCGGTCACGCACCCGGCGGCCAGCGGCCAGTACGGCGGGCTGAAGCAGGCCCGCGGCGCGCTGGCCCGGCTGCTGGCCGGGCTGGCCGGGCATGGCCTCCGGCCGGCCGGGCGGCGGGGGTCCTGCGCACAGCGGCTGCCCGGCACGGACGGCCACGCGCGCGGCCCGCAGGCAGCCGGCCAGCGCTCGTGCGGCCAGCCGGGCAAGCTGCCCGGTACCGCAGTCCGGACCAGCTGACCGGCGTGCCGTCGCCGCGGACGCCGGCCCATTAAGCCCGTGTCGCGCTACTGCATGGGAGCAGGCCAGGAGGAAGCACCGCGAAGCCGGATACGACCCGCCAGCCGGGCGGTGGCCGCTGCGGGATCAGTTGCCTTCGGCAAGCTCGGTGGCCAGTTCCTTCTCGTCCTCTTCGGAGAGCGAGGTCTTGAGTACCTGGCCGCCGAACGGCCCCATCGCGTCCGCGAACTTGTCCTCCGTGATCTTCTCAGCCATGATCACCACCGCGGCGGCGCCCGGCTTGAGCATGTCCTGCACCTGGGACCTGAACTGCTCGTTGATCCCGCTCTTGCCCAGCTTGCCGAACAGGGCGCCCATCGCGCCGCCCAGCAGCAGGCCCACGCCCGGGACGAAGAACAGCAAGCCGATCAGCATCCCCCACATGGCCCCGCCCGCCGCCGACACTCCGACGATCTTCTGCGGAGTCTCGACGTGGCTCTTGCCCTCCGCGTCGACGTTCACGATCGCCAGGCCGGTGAGCTTGACGATGAAATCCTTGGCGAGCGTCAGCACCTGGTTGTAGGCCTGGGTGGCACTGGCCTGGTTGTCGTAGCCGATCACGATCAGTTCAGACATGGTTCTCCTTTGCCGGCGGCAGCCTGCGCGGCCGCAGAATCCTCCAGCTTGAACGTTAACGCGGGACGAAATGCCCTCGAAGCCGAAAGCAGACTTTTGGCCCAGTCGTTGATGGAAGGTGCCCGGGCCATCACTCGGCGCGGGTGATGCGGCAGGCTGGTCCAGGCGGGGAAATGGCAGTCACGGCGTATGACCAGAGCCCGGGGGTGGTGTGTCCATGATCGGCTGGCTGCCCGGGCTTCAGGTGCTCTCGTCCTACCGGCGTGCGTGGCTGGTCAAGGATGTCGTTGCCGGGGTTGTGCTGACTACGCTGCTGGTGCCGCAGGGGATGGCGTATGCGGAGCTGGCGGGCCTGCCGCCGATCACTGGCTTGTACACGTCGATCTTGTGCCTGCTGGGGTATGCGGTGTTCGGCCCGTCGCGGATTCTGGTGCTGGGCCCGGATTCGTCGCTGGGGCCGATGATCGCGGCGACGATCCTGCCGCTGATCGCGGCCAACGGCGATGAGAAGCGGGCGGTGGCGCTGGCGTCGGTGCTGGCGATCATGGTCGCGGCGATCATGATCGTGGCGGCGGTGGGCAAGCTTGGCTTCATCGCTGACCTGATCTCCAAGCCGACGATGATCGGCTACATGAACGGCCTGGCGCTGACCATCCTGGTCGGGCAGCTGCCGAAGCTGTTCGGGTTCAAGGTCGACGCCGACGGCTTTATCGGTGAGGTCACCGGCTTCGCCCGGGGGCTGGCGCACGGTGACGCGGTCCCGGCCGCGGCCGCGACCGGGATCGCCGCGGTCGTGGTGATCCTGGTGCTGCAGCGGTGGCTGCCGAAGATCCCGGCGGTGCTCATCGCGGTCGTGCTGGCGATCGCGGCCGCGTCGGTCTTCGGCCTGGCTGATCACGGTGTCAGCCTGGTCGGGGTGCTGCCCAGGGGGTTCCCGCCGCTGACGATCCCGCATGTCGGCCTGTCTGACCTGGGGCCGCTGTTCGCCGGGGCGGCCGGGATCGCGCTGGTCTCGCTGGCCGATACGATCTCCACCGCGTCGGCGTTCGCCGCCCGGACCGGGCAGGAGGTGCGCGGCAACGGCGAGATGATCGGGATCGGCGCGGCGAACCTGGCCGCCGGGTTGTTCCAGGGGTTCCCGGTGAGCACCAGCGGGTCGCGGACCGCGGTCGCGGAACGGTCTGGTGCGAAGACGCAGCTGACCGGGGTCACCGGAGCGGCCCTGATCATCTTGATGATCGTTTTTGTGCCGGGTTTGTTCCGGAACCTGCCGCAGCCCGCGCTGGCCGCGGTGGTGATCACCGCGTCGCTGTCGCTGGCCGACATTCCCGCCACGGTGCGGCTGTGGCGGCAGCGCAAGGCAGAATTCGCGCTGTCGATCGCGGCTTTCCTCGGCGTCGTCCTGCTCGGCGTGCTGCCCGGGATCGCGATCGCGGTCGGCCTGTCCATCCTGAATGTGTTCCGGCGCACCTGGTGGCCGTATGACACCCAGCTCGGGCGGGTGGCCGGGCTGGAGGGCTACCACGACACCCGCTCCTACCCCGCCGCCGGGCATCTGCCCGGCCTGGTCATCTACCGGTTCGACGCCCCGCTGATCTTCGCGAACGCCAAGACGTTCCGCGACGAGATCCGCAAGCTGGCCGCCGCCGAGCCGGCCCCCAGCTGGATCATGATCGCCGCCGAGCCCGTCACCGACGTGGACACCACCGCGGCCGACGTGCTGGAGGACCTGGACGAGGCGCTGAACTCCCGCGGCATCAGCCTGGTGTTCGCCGAACTCAAGGACCCGGTCCGGCGGAAGATCGAACGATACGGCCTCACCCGCACCATCGACCCGCACCACTTCTTCCCCACCATCGACGCCGCCATCACCGCCTTTCGTGACGAAACGAGTGCCCAATGGACAGCCCCGGGCCAGGCGGCCGCAGGCCAGGTAACCGCCGATACGGGCCAGCCGCCCGGCAATCCCGTACCGCCCGCCGACTAGGCCGGCCGGCGTGCCCCGGTGAGTGCCGGAACAGAGGCAGGACTCGATGAGCGCTTCGGATGCGGCGATCGTGACGGCGGTCGTTTTCGTGTGGGGGACGTTGTCCGCGCGGCTGGAACGGTACGACGTGACCGCGCCGATCATCTTCGTGATCGCTGGCCTGCTGCTGACGCACGGGCCGCTGGCCGCGCTGGTTTACGCGCCATCCGGTGAGCTGGTCAGGGCGCTGGCGGAGATCACCCTGGTGCTGGTGCTGTTCGCGGACGCGTCCCGGGTCAGGTTGCGGGACCTGCGCACTGACCTGGGCCGGTGCCTGCGGCTGCTGGGAATCGGGCTGCCACTGGCTATCGGTCTCGGGACCCTGCTGGCGCTCGCGCTGTTCAACGGCATGAGCATCTGGCTCGCGCTGCTGGTGGGCGCGGCCCTCGCGCCGACCGACGCCGCCCTGAGCGCGGGCGTGATGGTCAACCCGGCGGTCCCGGCCCGGATCCGCCGGCTGCTCAACGTCGAGAGCGGGCTCAACGACGGGATCGCCACGCCGGTCGTCCTGGTCGCCATAGCCGGAGCCGCGACTGCCGAGCACGCTGCCAGCGTCGGCCCGGCCAAGGCGGCTGCGGAACTCGCCCTGGGCGTGCTCGCCGGCGTGCTCACCGGCGGCGCGGGCGGCCTCATGGTGAACGTGGCGCGCCGCCGCGGGTGGGCCGCGGGAGGCTTCGCCGGCTCGGCGGTGCTGGCCCTGGCGTTCTGCGCCTATGCCTGCGCTTTGGCGCTGCACGGAAACGGGTTCATCGCCGCGTTCACCGGCGGCCTTGCCTACGGCGCCACCGGCGGGAAACGCGGCGAGCGGCTGGTGCCCTACGTCGAGGAGACCGGTGCCCTGGTATCGCTGCTGGTCTGGCTGGCGTTCGGCGCCATCGCGGTCCTCCCGGCATTCGAGAGCCTGACCTGGCAGACGGTGCTGTACGCCGGGCTCAGCCTGACCGTGATCCGGATGGCGCCAGTCGCGCTGGCGCTGGCGGGCAGCAGGCTCAGCCGGCCCGCCGTGGCTTTCGTGGGCTGGTTCGGGCCACGCGGCCTGGCCTCAGTGGTATTCGCCTTGCTCGCGCTGGAGGACCTCGGCCAGCCCGCCGGGCCCGCGATCACCGTGATGGCCTTCACCATATTGCTCAGCGTGATCGCGCACGGCCTGACCGCCGACCCGCTCGCCCGGCGCTACGGGCCGCGGCTCGTCAGCACCGCAGGCCAGCCCGATGACACCGGAACGCAGCAACCACCCGCGCGCAGGCTCATCCGGCCTGCCTCATGACCAGCCATCGCCGCGCCGCCGCGGCCGCATGCGGGCGCGTCACTACCGGGTCTCGGGCGGGCCGGCCGACCCGGCTGGCCGGGTGATCGTGCCGCCGTGGTCGTTGCTGGTATACCGGAACGTGGTGGCGCTGCCGATTACCCGGTCTCGTGGGATCCCGTACACCTCCTGGCTGATCGGCCGCATGAAGTCCCGGCCGCCACCGGAGGCGATGTAGTTCGCGAACCCGTTCGCTTCCAGGTAGCCAAGCAACTCGACCATCGGCGCATACTCGCAGTCAAGGTAGCCGCGGCCCAGGGTCGGATGCTGCGCGCTCCGCAGGAAGGCATCTGACTTTGCCTCGAAGTCCTCGACGCTGATCCCGTCGTAGGCAGCCAGGACCCCGGCCAGCAGCGTCCGCACGTTGGTGTCGTTGCCAGCGTAATGCTCGGCGAGCACCTGGCCGAGCCAGCCGTAGTCGCGCTCATACGCCGCCTTCCAGGGCTGACGGCCGCGCAGCCCCGGATCAGCCACCGGGCTGCGCTGCGGCCCGGCGGCCAGGGAGCGCCCCAGCTCGCGGATTACCAGACCGGGATCGGCCCGTACTGGGCAAACGGCAACAGCGGGCCCACCTGTTCGGCATGGACGGACGCGGCCGCGGGCGCCTCCTGCTTGATCACCCTGGCCAGGTTGCGGGCATCGTCCTCGTCGTTGGCGCCGAGGACCAGGAACTTCCAGCGCCGGATCACCGGGCGGCCCTCCGCTTCCAGCAGCCCGGCCAGTGCTGTCGCCTCATGATGCGATGGCAGCTCAACGCGTACTTCCCAGGCGGGGTGCCCGGTCGCAACGGCCTCCCGCGTCTCCTCCTCCTCGAGCCGCTGATGCTCCGCCGCGCGCTCTTCGTCGGTCTGCGGCATCGCGACGTCCGCGTCCTGCCATTCCTCCTCGGCCGGATGCCACCGGTCGACCGCGAAATCGGCATCGATATTGCGTTGAGCCATGACCTCCCGCGCGACCCGCTCGGCTTCCCTCGCGGCAATCTCGGTGCCGGCGTAGAGAAAGACGCGCGAGCCGTCTGCGCTCACCGCGACGCGGTGACCGAGTTGCCGGCGCACGTCGTCCTCGACCTCATGCTCGCGCAGCGACTGCACCGCCCGGCCAGCATGCACCTGATCATGAAGCCCGACAGTGACCCGCCAATCGTTGTCTGCCACGGCCGCGACTCTACCCTTCCGGAGGGCCGTACCCTTGCCGAGGGCCGCCAGCCGATCGGCCCGCGGGCACGGCCCGGGGCGTCCGCGCGGCGGAGGAGTTCGAGCGTGCGCAGGCTAAGATCCTCACCTGAGCGCCAGGCGACCGGCCCGGCCGGCAGCGCGACGTCCGGGCCCGGATCGTCATGGGGAGGGCGGCGATGGAAAGTGACCGGCGGATCGGCCGGATGCGGTCATCGCCTGGCTTGCTGACGCACGCGGGCCGGGCGGGCCGGCTGCGGTCCTTGGATCCAGCCCGCTTGGCGGGTCTGGAGTGTGCCGCCTGGGTCGCTTATTACCGGCGGCGCTGGCTCAGGCTCCTGGTCGCGGCGGCGAGCCTGATGCGTGCCGGGCTGGGGATGAGCTGGCCGGCCACGGTGCGCGCGTCCTGGTTCGCGCTGCGGGCCATCATGTTGTGGGCGCCGTTTCCCGGCAACGATCCAGAGCGTGCCCGGCGATTCATGCGGCGGTTCTACGCGCTGGTCAGCGCCGCCCATGGCCATCCGCAAGACCCGGCTGAATCGGCCCGGCTCGAGGTCGAGTGGTGGCGGGTGCACCGGGAAGCGCAGCATGGGGTCCCGGGCGCGCGCGCTGAGCTGGTTGAGGCGGTCACGCGCCTGTACGCCTTCGTGTTCGGCGTGGCCGAATCCGACGTCCGCCCGGCGGCGGCCCACCGCTGCCGCGCGATGGAGATCTCCGACCTGTGGGTCGCCAGCGGCCGCCACCCAGCCAGCCCGCTGCTCGCCGCGGAGCGGGCCGCCCTGGTCCGGTCGTATACGGCACTGTTCACTGTGCTACCTCGCTGAACCTCACCAGCCAGATCACTCCGGGTCGGCGCGGCGACGTGAAACGGCCGGCGCAGTTCATTTCGTTTGGGTGATGCCATCGCCCGTATGTCGTGCTTGCCTGGGATTACGCCAGAACCGGGCCGGCCCGGCGCGGTCGGCCAGCAGCGGCTAGGCCACCAGCGATGACAGCCGCGGCGTGCCGTAGCCGACCGGGCTGGCCGTGATGAGCGTGGTCCTGCCGTGATCGGGGCTGACCTGCGTGACTAGATGGGATTCTGCGGGGATATTGGCGGGCAGGCCAGCCATGGGTACCGCCACGCTGCAAGGGGTGATCCGATGAGTCAGGGCATCAGCCTCGATGAGGGCCAGCGCTCGCCACTGCGAGAACTGGCCGAGCAGGTCAGGCACCTGTGGTGGATACCCCTGCTGACCGGCCTGGTCTCGATCGGGCTCGGGCTGGCGGTGCTGGCCGTCGGCTGGACGGTGCATGCCCTTGTCATCGTCACGGGCCTGATCTTCGTCATCCGCGGGATCGCGCTGGCCTTCAGTCCGGTATACGCGGGCAGGACGTCGGGCGAGCAAATCGCGGCCGGGATCGCCGGAGTGATCGCCGGTGTCGTCCTCGTCGCGTGGCCCCGCCCGTCCCTGCTGGTGCTGGCCTTTTTCGCGGGCGCGTGGCTGGCCGTATCCGGCAGCTTTCACATCGTCACCTCTGTCTCCCGCCGCCGTGAGCTATCACACTGGGGTTTCACCTGCTCGGTAGGCGTGATCGAGTTGCTGCTCGGTATCTGGGCGATGCGCAGGCCCGAGGTAACCCTGGCGCTGCTGATCACGATCATCGGCTTGTGGGCGGTGGTGACCGGCGTCATCTACTGCGTGCTCGCCTTCGAGATCCGCGGCGCCGCCCGGGCGCTGGCCAGCGCGGCGGACGTACCGCCGGCCGGGGGCGGCCCGGCCGGCGGCTGACTCCGTCGTTCGCGCGGCGCGGGCAGGCAGGCCGGGTTCCCAGGCCGATGCGTCACTCGCCGAACGCGATGCGCATGTCATCGGTGGTCGTCCCGGTCGCGCGTGCGGCTGCCACGGATCCGCGGCTGGTGCCGGCCAGGATGTCCAGCACTACTTCGTCGGCGACGATGGCAGGGTCGATGCGCAACACCGCGTAACCGCCGACGGCGCCGGCCCCGAAACCGGGCGCGAAGACCCGGGTCGGGCGGATGATCACGCGGTCGCGGACGGCGTCGTGCACCGCGATCGGGATGCTCGCCGCCGACACGTTGCCCATCATCTCGACGTTGAAGTACAGCTGGTCGGCAGACAGCCCGGCGCTGGCGGCCAGGTTGAGGATCATCGTCTTGTTAGCCTGGTGCGGGACGATCAGCTCGATGCTCTCCAGCAGCGTTCGCCCTGGGTCGTCCGGATCGCGCTGGGCGCCGAGCTCCTCGAGCATCTGGTCCAGGTAGCGCCGTACCAGGGTTCTGACCTCAGGACCGTACACAGTGATGTCGTTGTCGAATTCCGGGTTCGGCCAGATGATCGAGTTGACCTCGCTGCGCGGCCCGCTTGCGTACGTCTGCACGACTTCCACGTCGCCGGTCGTTCCCGGCGCTGCCGGGACGATGACCATCGCCGCGGCGCCGTCCCCGAAGATCATCCGCGAGGGGCGGGAGCTGCCGATCTTGTCAGAGAATTTCTCCACGCAGACCAGCAGGACCGGCCGCCTGACCTCCTGCAGCTGCCGGATGGCCTCGGCCAGCCCGTAGGGCAGCCCGGCACATGCCGCCACCAGGTCGACCGAGGCGTGTGTCTGCAGCAGGCCAAGCTCGCCGGACAGCCAGCAAGCCACCGACGGCATCTGCCGGTTGCTGGTGCAGGTGCTGACCAGCACGGCGCCGATCTCCGCGGGCAGGCGGCCGGACTTCGCCAGCGCGGCGCGAGCGACGGACAGGGCCAGCTGCTCCGGCTCTCGGCTGGTGTAGCGGCGCTGCCGGATTCCGGTCTTAGCGCTGATCTGGTCAGCGGTCATCGGCGACCAGGAGAAGCTCGCGTTGCGGATCACGTCGGTGTTGTCGCAGACATGCTCGCCGCGCACGATCGCCAGCGCGGCCAGCTTCGGCTGGACCGCGAATGCCTCACGCACCCGCACCGGCGGGTAGGGCGCTGCGGCCTCGGCCGGCGGGCGCTGCGCCCGGCCAGCCGCCTTCTTGCCTGGGGCGCCGCGGCCAGTCGGGCCGGCGCTCTTGACCCGGTCGATGAACGCCATCACGTCCCGGTTGCGGGGGTGGAACGCGACCACGAAGTCGTCATTGCCGATCCTGGCAGGCTCGCGCAGCTCAGTGCGGGACAGCTGCCACGGGTACTGGTTGTGCAGCACCATCGCCCAGCGCATCAGCGCTTCCAGCTCGGGGACGCTCTCGTTAGCGTCGAGGATTTCCTCGGTCCGGAACATCGGGTAATCCGGGTCGTGCCCGGATATCACGAACGTCAGGGCGTCGGGCTGCCGCAGGAACTCAGCGACCGTTGGCTTAATTGGCGGCAGCTCGGTGGCATGGTGCAGCTTGTTGCGGAACAGGCCGAACAGCAGGCCGAACAACTTGTCCTCGGTCTCCGCGTCCCACGTTACGGGCAGCTCGCCGAAGGCGCGCTCGACCGCGGCCACCTTGCGCTCGCGGTCTTCCCACGGGGTCAGTATCGGCAGGAAGACGTCGTCGCGATGCTTCGCCAGGTCGCGCCAGCGCGTCGGCCGCTTCTCGAACATGGTGATCGAGTACCGGTTGACCCAGAACAGGTTCTGGCCCAGGTCACGCAGCAGCTCGAAACGTCCCGGGTATGCCCCGGACTCAGCCCGGGCCAGGATATCTGTCCCGGTCGGTGCTTTTGCTTCGAAATCCCGCCCGATCACCGCAGCGAACTGATCGAGCGTCTCCAGGACCGAGAAGTCCAGCTCGCCAAAGAAATTGGCTGGGAATACCAGGCGACCGTGCTGGTTGACCACGAACGGCTTCACGCCGCACCTCCGGGTCCGTGAGGGATCGCGATGATCCTGCATTCGGCAGGCCCGGCGGTGAGTTCCCCGGCGCGGAGAACCCGGGCCGCCGACTTCAACGGTAGCCCGGCCCGCCAACTGCGCTCCGGCATCGGCCCGCCGCCCGGCTGCGCGACCTCGGTACCGGGCGTGGCGAGACGCATAGGGCGGCCACCGCGTGATCCTTCAGAAGACCTCTCACGGTGCTGCTGAAGGAGACCCGACGGTGACCGCCCGCGCTGGCGGAATCAGATTGTTTCGTAGCCGCCCGCGGCGTCAGCGCCTGGGGCTGAGAGTGATCGGCACCGTGGTTCCTGACCGGTTCCAGGTCGCGGTGAATGCCGGACCGCGCAGCGGCCCGACCGTATCGAGGGAGATGAAACCGCCGCTCTTCAACGGGCTGATCATGAAGATCGGGTTATTGGCGAATCCGCCGATGCCCTTGACCTTGCCGCCGGCTAGCCTCGCCCGGGCCTGGCCCATAGTGGCGGCGTGGAAGTCAGCCAGCTCGGTCAGGAAGCACTTGGTGAGCGCGCTGTTGCACAGCGCAGGCCGTTCGATGATCCACTCGGCCGATGCCCGCTGGCAGGAGGCGCAGCTCTTGGCGATGGCGAAATGCTTGCCGCTGTTGACATCCCCGATGGTGATATGGAACTTTCCGCCGGTGAACTTGACCGCGGTATCGATGAGGTCGCCTGGCTTGACCTTGAACACGTTGACGGAGCCTGCCGGGAACCCGCAAGGCCGCCGCCCGCAAGGCCGCCGCCCGCAGAGTTGCTGCCTCAGCTGGCTGACCCGGCCGGAGTGGCAGCCGCCATGGCCAGGCTGTCAGGAGTGCTCGCCGCCGGTCCTTAGCGGTCGTAGCGCGTTGGCGGGAACGGGTCCCGCTCCCCCTCGATTGTCAGCTCGTCCTTGTCGAACTCACGGCGGATCTCGGCCCGCTCCTCCTGGTATTCGCTGGTCTGAGTGATATCCCAGGGCGGCGGTGCGTCGGTCGCCGGCGGTACCTCGTCCGGGTCGTAGTCGTCGATTCCGGCGGCCACCCGTTCCTCTTCGGTCAGGCGGGCAAGCCGGTCATCATCGATGTGCTCCGCGGCGCCGCCGTGCTCACGGCGATCGCGGCGGAACTGCTCGGCCGGCTGGTCTGAGTCCTGCTGTGCCATCACGCCTCCAGCTTCGCTGCCCAAGAGCCGTACCAGGGACCTGCAGAACACGCTACGCCCCGGCGATCGGGATGCCAGCGGAGGCGGCCTGATGATGCCAGATCGGCCTACCGTTAGGGTTCAGCCGTGCCGTTAGACGGGAAGTCCGGCTGTTCATCTTCTGGCACTCGCTCTCCAGCGTGCTGCTGCTCCTATACCTCGTCGCGCATGTCATTCGGCGGCGGAAGCGATTCCGGAGATCGTTCATCCGCTGCATTCGGGAACTGGGCGGCCGCGTCGATGCGCACAGTGTTCCTCAGGCGTCCCTGGTCATCATTCGCCACGCGCCGAGTATCGTCCAGCCCGCCAGCCAGGCGATGACGACGCAGCTGGCCGAGGCGGCCGACTCGGGCAGCTGCGTCGTGCCGGGCCCGCCGCTGCCTCCGGTTACCCCCGGCAGCCCGAAGAACACCGGCAGCCCGGAAGGCTCCAGGCGCGCCATGGCCAGCCCGACGAATGATCGCTGCAGTCCCTGCAGATGGGGAATGGCAGCGAAGGTCAGGATCGGCGCCAGGATCATCTGGAGCACAATTATCAGGATTACCGGGCCGGTTCGCTGCCCCATCAGCGAGGCGAGCCCCAGTCCGAGGATGAATCCGACGGCCGCTTCAAGCTCGAGCCACAGCCCGGCCTCGATCATGAGCGAGTTCGGTGGGTAGCGGAAAATGCTGGTGTAGCCGTGCTGGCCGGAGTAGTCCTGATTGGCGATCTTGGCGGCCAGGGCTTCCACCGCGGCGGGCGCGGGCCGGGCGGCCGCCACTGCTGATTTCGACCAGCTAGGCGGGCCGCCACCGCACGCGACAGTCACCGGAATATGCCCGCTGTAGGGGAGACCGCAGATGACCGGCTCGGCGTGGTCCCTGGCCCAGTCCTCGAAGCCGGCCCGGGACAGGCCGGGAGGTATGTTCACGTTCGAGTCATCGATGAAGGCCGGTGCGGCGAAGACGCTTACCGCGCAGACGATCGTGTAGCCGATCGCGACCATCGGCACGACAATCGCCAGGCCGGCCGGGATCCGGGCCAGGTAGAGCGCCAGCCGGGACCGGCCGGTCACCACCAGGTGCCGGAACATGCCTTCGGTGAGGTCGCGCGATCCGGCTGTGCAGCCCACCGTGGCCGCCATGATGAAGCCGAAGGTGGGTAGGAAGCCGGCTACCAGGACCTTGAAGATTAGGTCGTTGCCGGCGGGCTGGTTGGCTCGCGGCGCGAACGCGTGCAGCAGCAGCCGGATGAGCATGAACAACGCCGGGAACCCGATGGTCGCCGCGAGGAGGGCAATCATGAGGCCGTGCCGTCTGCGCAGCTCCATGACTTTGCTGGCGATCATGTCGACGGTGGGAACCGGGGATCCCCGGCGGTCGCGCGCGTGACCGCCGGGCGCCGTCTGGCCGGGCGCCGTCTGGAGTGCCTGGCCGGGCACGGGCGCGCCGCTGGCGGGCGTGGTCGTCATTCCGGGTCCTCCAGCCTGCTTGTGACCTGCAGGAACCACGATTCGAGCGAGGTCTGGACCGGCTGAAGCCGGTAGACGGAGATTCCGCCTGCGACGAGAACGCGGTTGACTTCGGCGATCACGTCGCGTCCAGTGCCCCCGGGCAGCGTGATCTCCAGGCCCAGTGCCGACGGCACGGGCTCGATCCGGGCACCAGGGGTAGTGCCGAGGGTGGTGCCCGCGAGCAGGGCACTGGCCCGGCCGGGCTCGGAGCATTCGACCTGAAGCGCGATCGACGCCCCGGCCAGCAACTCGGAGATCGGTCCCTGCCGGATGATGCTGCCCCGGTCAACGATGGCGACAGCGTCACATGTCCGTTCGACCTCGTCCAGGAGGTGAGAGGACAGCACAACCGTGCGGCCCTCGGCCACCAGTGACAGGATCATGTCGCGAATCCCGGCTATCCCGGCGGGGTCGAGCCCGTTCATCGGCTCGTCCAGGATGAGCAGCTGCGGGTCTCCCAGCAGGCAGGCGGCGACGCCCAGCCGCTGCCGCATGCCCATCGAGTACTTCGAAACCCGGTCGTCGGCGCGGTGAGCCAGGCCGACGCGCTCCAGGGCCGGCCCGATGCGGTCCCGCGCGGCCGGCTCGCGTGCGGCGGCGATAAGCCGCAGGTTCTGCCTGCCGGTCAGATGGCCGTGGAACCGGGGCTCGTCGACGATGGCGCCGATACGAGCGAGCGCCAAGTCGCGATGCCGCGGGACCGGGTACCCGAGCAGGGATATCGTGCCGGCATCGGCATGCGTCAATCCCAGCAGCACCCGGATGAGCGTGGTCTTGCCGGCGCCGTTGGGGCCGAGGTAGCCGAACGCGGATCCCCGGGGAACCAGCAGCTCGACACCGTTCACGGCGGTATTCGCCCCGAAGCGCTTGGTGAGCCCGTGGGTTTCCACTGCCCAGTGGCTCTGGGCGGCCAGCTGGCCGGGGGTGCCGGGCAGAGTCGTGGTATTCATCCGTGCCCGGCCCGCTACCGCCGTCGCCAGCGGCCGTCTGACGGCGAGCGCGGTGGCGATGAGGCGGTCATCAGATCCTCCAGACGACGGCGGGCAGGCAGCATCACGGATCCTTGGCGTTGCCGGGCTGAGGTGCAAGTGTGCGCTACGGGAGGAGGGCACGTCGTCGGCGCGGGGTTGCATATTGGCCAGTGCGCCACGCTGTAACCCCGGGTGGAGGCGTATCCACCCGGCGTTAGACCAGGCCGTGCGGCCTCAAATTGGTGCCGTCCGGGCCGGCCCGCCGTAGTGTTCGTCAGGTGAGCACAGACCCCGCGGGCAGCCCTGCCCTCGCCACGCTGCGCAGGGCGCGGGCGCAGCAGGAGGCAGCCCTCCGGTGGATGCGCCGCCTCGCTCCGCCCCTGTTTGTCGTGGTGGCAGCGGTCACGTTCAGTAGTGGCCGGAGTCCGGGGTTACCAGCCCGCGACGTGGCTGCCGTTCTCGCGGTGGGCGGGTTCGCGCTGGGCGCGCTGGGCGCGCTGACGGCCCGTCACCGGCGCGTGGCAGTCCGCATCATCTTCGCCGTAGTTCTCGTGGCCAGTTCGGCAGCGCTGATGGGACTGCGACCCGACGGACCGGGCCTGGCCGGGCTCCTGGCGGGCCTCGTGCTGCTCGCCCCGCGGGTGCCGGATCGCTTCCCGATCGCGTTGTCTATCGTCGGCATCACCTGCCTGGCGGCGGTCGCGGTGGCCGTCAGCCACGACTCGCCGACCTTGGCGCTGCTCAGCGCCATCGCGATCGTGGGCTTCCCCGGCATGACATTGCTGGCAAGACGGCTCGGGCAGGCCAACGACCAGGCCGAACGGCTCCTGATAGAGCTGGAGGGCACCCGGGCGGCGCAGGCGCGGGCGGCTGGACTGGCCGAACGCCAGCGGCTGGCCAGGGAGATGCACGACGTACTCGCTCATTCGCTGTCCGGGCTCATGCTCCAGCTTGAAGGCGCCCGGATGCTGGTGGCCGATAACCCCGGCGATCCTCGGCTGCCGGGAGTCATCGAGCGTGCCCATCACCTGGGCAAGTCCGGGCTCGAAGAAGCCCGCCGGGCGATCGGGATGCTGCGCGACGACGAGCTGCCCGGGCCCGAACGCCTCGCCGGTCTCGCCGCGCAGTTCCAGCAGGTCAGTGGCGTCCCATGCCAGTTCGCGGTGTCCGGCCAGGCATACGAGCTCCCGTCCGAGGCCCGGCTCGCGGTGTACCGGGTAGCGCAAGAAGCGCTGACGAACATCACCAAGCACGCCTGCCCGGAGCGGGTCGAGGTGCATCTGGGTTATGAGCCTCGCGGCACTCGGCTGACGATCGAGAATTTCGCGATGAACGGGGAACCGCCGCGGGCGGCCAGCGACGGCTCCGGTTACGGCCTGACCGGGATGCGCGAGCGGGCCGAACTGCTCGGCGGCGAACTCACCACGGCGATGACACGCGGTGGCTTCCGGGTGGAGTTGCGGGTGCCGGCGTGAGCCGGCCGGTGCGTGTTCTCATCGCTGACGACCAGCGAGTGGTCCGCGAAGGGCTGGCGATGGTGCTAGGCCTGCTGCCTGACGTCGAAGTCGTGGGCTCGGCCGCCGATGGCGACGAGGCCGTCGCCATGGCCGCTGATCTGCGCCCCGACATCGTCCTGATGGATCTGCGGATGCCCCGCCGTGATGGCGTCGAGGCCACCCGCCGACTGCGTGAGCGCGTGCCAGATACCAAGGTCGTCGTGCTTACCACCTACGCGGATGACCGCTCCGTGATCGACGCCCTGCGGGCTGGCGCGCGCGGTTACCTGACCAAAGACGCCAGCGGGGCAGAGATCCGCCACGCCCTCCGGCAGGTACTCGATAACCATGCAGTCATCGACCCCGCCGTCCAGCATCACGTGGTCGACGCCATCGCCACCGGATCGCCGGCCCAGCACCGGCGACCGCTCGCGCCTCTTCCCGCGGGTCTCACCCCCCGGGAAGCCGAGGTGCTGTCACTCATCGCCGCCGGCATGTCGAACAGCGAGATCGCGGCACAACTCTTCGTCAGCGAAGGCACCGTCAAAAGCCACATCAATCACCTGCTCGCCAAGATTGACGCACGCGACCGAGCCCAGGCGGTGGCCTTCGCCTACCAGCACGGGCTTACCGCGGCGCGGGACAGCCCGGCTGAAGGCTCCTGCGTAGTTCAGGCCGCCCGGCCAGAATCGGGCACCAGGGGATAACGGATGCCGCCCATCACCGGGCCGGTCAGGGCACCACCTGGCCTGATTGATGCCAGCCCGCGAGGGTAGGGCCGTGCACCATGACCAACTCAGAACTCCACCCAACCACGACAGACGCGGGCATCCTGGCCGAGAGCGACGAGCATTCACTGACTGTGGGCCCGGACGGCCCGATCCTGCTGCACGATCACTACCTGATCGAGCAGATGGCGAACTTCAACCGGGAGCGGATACCCGAGCGGCAGCCGCACGCCAAGGGCGGCGGGGCGTTCGGCCACTTCGAGGTCACCGGCGACGTCACCGCTTACACCAGGGCGGCGGTGTTCCAGCCGGGTACCCGCACCGGCATGCTGGCGCGGTTTTCCACCGTGGCCGGGGAGCGGGGCAGCCCTGACACCTGGCGGGACCCACGCGGCTTCGCGCTGAAGTTCTACACCGCCGACGGCAACTACGACATGGTCGGCAACAACACCCCGGTGTTCTTCGTCCGCGACCCGCTGAAGTTCCAGCACTTCATCCGCTCCCAGAAGCGCCGCGCGGACAACAACCTGCGCGACCACGACATGCAGTGGGACTTCTGGACTCTGTCACCGGAGTCCGCGCACCAGGTGACCTGGCTGATGGGCGACCGCGGCATCCCGCGGACCTGGCGGCACATGAACGGCTACGGCTCGCACACCTACCTGTGGGTGACCGCCGCCGGTGCGCGGTTCTGGGTGAAATACCACTTCAAGACCGACCAGGGCATCGAGTTCTTCACCCAGGACGAGGCCGACCAGATGGCCTCGGCGGACACCGATTACCATACCCGGGACCTGTTCGAGGCGATCGGCCGCGGCGACTACCCGAGCTGGACGCTGATGATGCAGGTCATGCCGTTCGAGGAGGCCAAGGGCTACCGGTTCAACCCGTTCGACCTGACCAAGGTGTGGCCGCACGCGGACTACCCGCTGATCGAGGTGGGCCGGATGACCCTGGACCGCAACCCGGCCGACTACCACGCCGAGATCGAGCAGGCCGCGTTCGAGCCGAACAACCTGGTCCCCGGCATCGGGCTGAGCCCGGACAAGATGCTGCTGGCCCGGGGGTTCTCCTACGCCGACGCGCACCGGGCCCGGATGGGCGTGAACTACAAGCAACTGCCGGTCAACGCGCCCAAGGCGCCGGTGCACAGCTACAGCAAGGACGGGGCGATGCGGTACGTCAACGCCGCTGACCCGGTCTACGCGCCGAACTCCAAGGGCGGCCCGGCCGCGGACCCGGCCCGCTACGGCCCGCCTGCGACCTGGCCTGCCGACGGGGACCTGATGCGCTCCGCTTACACCCTGCACGAGCAGGACGACGACTGGGGCCAGGCAGGCACCATGGTCCGCGAGGTGCTCGACGACCCGGCCCGGGACCGGCTGGTCTCGAACGTGGCCGGTCACCTCCTCAACGGCGTCACCGAGCCGGTTCTCCAGCGCGCCTTCCAGTACTGGCGCAACGTCGACAAGAACCTCGGTGACCGGATCCAGGCCGGCGTCCACGCCAAGCAGCACGAGCGCGACCCCAAGGCCGCCCAGCAGGCGAACCCGGCCCGCTCCAGCATGCAGGACAAAGCCTGACGGCCTCCCGGCGGCGGGCAGGCGTCGCCGGCGTCCGGCGTCCCGGAGCGGGCAGGCGCTCGCGCCCGAAGCGGCCTCGGCGCAGCTATTTCCTCGCCGGATGGCTTCCCGGGTGTCGGGTTGGCAACCTGATTAGGGGGTAGGCAGCCTGTTTCCGGTAGTTCAGAAGACGTTTCGGAGCGTGGCCACGATGGCAAGGCAGGCCAGCCAGGAGCCGCTGCAGCCGGCCCGGACTTCAGGCACCGCCGGAGGGGACGGACGGCCGCAGCCTGACGACCTGGGCGGGCCGTCGGGCGTACTGGCATCCTTCCAGGATGCTCCGGTTCTGCTGGCCGAATTCGCCGGCCCTGACCTGGTGCTGGTGTCGGCCAGCCAGATGATCAGGACGGCGATCGCTCAGCAAGGCGCGGGCATGATCGGGCGCCGGCTTGCGGACCTTGCGCCAGAGCCTGGCGGACGCCGGCTCATCGATGCGGTGCGCGAGGTTTATGCCAGCGGTATCCCGGCCCGGGACGTGGGGTGGCGGGTGCTACTAGAGCACCGGGGCGGCGACTTCGAAGGACTTGAGGTTTCCGTTCTGGCGGTCCCGGCGTATCACCCTGACGGTTCCATCCGCGGCGTGATCATAGCCGGGTTTGACCGCGCCGGGCAGATCCGGCCCGGGCCGGACGCTCGGGCCGGGACCGGCCTGCCCGGCGGGCCGCGCCAGCCGGCCGAGCACGGCGTGCTGGCGCTGCAGCGTCACCTGCTCCCGGCTGGCCTGCCGGTGCTTCCGCGGATCCGGCTCGCGGCACGCTATCTGGCCGCACCGGACGAGGCACGCGCGGGCGGCGGGTGGTTTGACGTGGTCACGTTGCCCGGTGGAGCCACCGCACTGGCGGTGGGCGATGTCGCCGGGCACGGTCCGGGGGCAGTTGCGGCTATGTGGCAGTTGCGAACGGCACTGCAGCGGGCGCTGCTGTGTGGTGCCGACCCGCTGCAGGCGCTGGCTCGCCTGCACGCGTTCGCAGCTCAGTTCCCGGCAATGCGCGGGGCTACGGCCTGCCTTGGCGTGCTTGACCCGGCATCGGGCGACCTCCGGTATGCCACTGCCGGTCACCCGATGCCTATCGTCTGCGAGCCGGGCGGGAGTGCATCGTTCCTGCCGGCCGGGACCGGAGGACCGCTCGGCGTCGGCAGCTACCAGGCGGCGCTCGCGAGCGCCGTCCTCCCGCCAGGTGCCGTGCTGCTGCTCTATGCCGACGGCCTGGCTGGCCGGCCGGGCCAGGGCCTGCGGCGCGACCGAGAGCCTCTCGCCGACGCGGCCTCAGCCGCGTTCGCGACTGCGGCCGCTGGCGCGGCTGCGGTTGCCGCCGACCGGATATGCGCGAGCGTGGCCGAGCGGCTCATCCTGGGCGGGCACGAGAATGATCTGACGGTGCTCGCCGCGCACCGGCTCGCCGAGCGGATCAGCGGCTGGTCGATGCAGTTCCCGGCCGACCCGACGGCGCTGCGGGCCTTGCGTTCGCGGCTCAGCGAATGGCTGCGGGAACTGAGGGTCGCGCCGCTTGACAGCATCGACACGGAGCTGGCCGTCTACGAGGCCGCAGCCAACGCGATCGTCCATGGGCGGCCCAGGGACGGCGCCGCGACGGTCTCAGTTCACGCCGAGCTGGATGGCGCGGGCGTGGCGCTGATCCGGGTAGCTGATCGCGGCCGATGGCGGCCTGGCGGCTCCCCGGACGCTGGCCGCGAGCGCGGCGGCGGACGCGGGCTTTCGTTGATAGGCAAGATAACTGACGAGCTGAGTATCGCGCCCAGCCCGAGCGGCACGACGATCACTATGCGGCGGCACCTGAGCAAGCCCGTCACGGTGGGACTGGCCTCCCAGGCGGCGGACCGGGTGAGCCGTCCGGGATAGCGACCCCGCCGTACGGAGGGCGCCCAGCGGCGGCCGGGAGTGCTTCCGCGGAGCCGCGCCAACCGGCAATGACGGGCAGAGCCCGGGCTGGCCAGGCCCTGGCCATCCGTCATCTTGCGGAATCGGGATTGGCGGCTGCACCGGTCCTGGGCGTGCTCAGTGAATGCCGGACATCATGGTAGACGGGCAAGACCTGATCCACGCCGGTGAGCTGAAGTATTCGGCGTACGGGCGAGTCGCCGAGGGCAATGCGCAGCTCTGTGCCGCTGGCGGCGGCCCGCTCATGAGCGCGCACCAGGGCCCGGATGCCGGCCGAGTCGCAGAAAGTAGTGGCGGACAGGTCAATGGTGATCACCTCCGGCGACCCGCTGGCGGCAGCTGACAGCTGGTCGCCCAGGCCGGTGGCATTGATCAGGTCAATCTCGGCTGGCGTAGTCACGATCGCATGACAGCCGGACCAGGTAACTTCGAATCCCTCGTCGGTCACAGCTCACCCGCCTGGCCGCGCAGCCGGGTCCGCTTCGGTCCGGCCGGCCGGCTGGCGGCGGAGCATCAGCAGGGCTATGTCGTCAGCGGGCGCGGCGTCGTCAGCCATGGCTCCCATCACTGCGGCGCAGGCGGCGTCGGGCTCCCCGGCGGTAACCGCTGCGCACAGCCTGGCGATGCCGTCGTCGATGGGCAGGCCACGGCGCTCAACCAGCCCATCGGTGTAAAGGCACAGCAATGCCCCTGGCGGGAAGCCAACGGTAGTCACCTGCCGGGGCTTCTGGGCGGTAATGCCGAGCAGGATATCGGCCGGGAACTCGGCAGTCACGGCAGGCTGGCCGGGGTAAGCGATGACCGGCGGCAGGTGCCCGGCGGAAGAGATACGCACCTGGTCCAGGGACTGGTCGAAGACGGCATACAGCACGGTCGCCATCGCATCCGGCTCGAAATGCCGCATTTTGCCGTCGAGCCGGCCCAGTACGTCGGCGGGATCAGTGGTCTCCAGCGCGTAGGCGCGCAGCGCGCTCCGGATCCGGCCCATGATCACCGCGGCCTTGAGCCCGGCGCCGGCCACGTCGCCGATCACGGCGCACAGCTCGCCGGACGGCAGGGTGAATACGTCGTACCAGTCTCCCCCGATGTTCCCGCTGCCGGGAACGTAGCGGGCGGCCATCTCCAGGCCGTTCACCTGCGGAAGCGCGGCCGGTACCAGGCTGCGCTGCAGCGCAGCGGCAGCGGCGTGGTCAAGCTGCGCGGTGAGCGACTTTACTGCCAGCGCAGCGCGGTCGGCGGCGAGCTGGAGCAGGTCGACATCCTGGCTGGTGAAGCTACGCGTGCTCAGCGTGCCCACATGCAAGACGCCGATTACCGCCCCGTCGGCCAGCAGCGGAGCACCGATCAGCGATCTGATGCCCTTGGCCAGCAGGATGGGGTTGATCACATTCGTGTGATCGACGTGCCGGACGATCAGAGGGCGCCGTTGCGCTGCTACCCGCCCGGCGAAGCCTCGCCCGAACGGTATCCGGACCCCCTGGCGCACCTCCTCTTCCAGGCCGCTCGCTGCTGTCGCGACCAGCTGCGCGCCTTCGCGGTCCAGCAGCAGCACCGCGGCGGTGTCAGCGCCCAGCACATCCCTGATCCGGTCGACCAGTACATCCAGCAGGGCCTGCGGATCAAGCCGGGACAGGGCAGCGTCAGTGATCGACTGAATTTCGCGGAGCTTCTCCATGCCATCCGGCGGCGAGCCACGTTCAAGACGGCCAGGATCAGGCTCGCCATGCAACGCGTCGCCGGGCCGGCCCGTCACCCCGCCCGGCCGGCGGTCATCTTCAGGCAATAGCCCGCACCGCCTCTCTCCAAGGCCCGGGATGGCACCTAGAGCGCGCGGGCCTGCCGGTTCCCAGACGCGACCCATCTGCAACCCCGATCCTAACGAAGACCCCGGCACGTTACGCGCCGCGGCGAGCTTGTCGCCGCGCGGCGAGTCTGCACCGCAGCGCCCTAGGCCGCGGTGAGCTCAACCGTGACGTCGAGGATGCCCCGCTCAGGTAGGCCCGATGACATCCGCCCGGCCCCGGCGAGCAGCGCCAGCGACGCGCGGTTGTCGGCTGCGATGACCGTCCGCAGCCGCCTGACCGGGGCCGGGCGTCGTTTCATCAACGTCGAGACGAGCGCGGTGCCGACCCCGCGTCCTTGCCAGCTGTCGGCAACGGTGACGGCGATACCGGCGGTGGCCGGATCGCCGCTTCGAGCTGCTGCCGGGCCTCCTCGTCGAACGTGATGCCGGCCGCCGCGAGGTTCTCGTCCAGGTGCCGCACGGCGGAGGTGCCCGGAATCAGCAGGACGTTGGGCGCCAGGTCCAGCAGCCAGGCCAGCGCGATCTGCGCGGGCGTGCGGCCAAGCCGCCCGGCCGTGCTGAGAACCTGCTTGCTGCCTAGCACCGGGTTGTCCCGGGCGAAGCCGGAGCCCAGCGGGAAGAACGGCACGAACGCGATACCCCGCGAGGCGCACTCACGCAGAACGGGCATGGCGGCGCGATTGACCAGATTCAGCGGATTCTGCACGCACGCGACCGGCGTGTGCTCCAGCGCGCGCAGCAGGTGCCCGCGGGTCACGTTGCTCAGGCCCACGGCACCGATCAGTCCGTCGTCGCGCGCCTGGATCATGGCGGCAAGCTGGTCGTCGAACCGCTGGTCCGGCGTCGCGTCCTCGAGCAGCCGCAAATTGACGGCAGCGAGCTGCCCGGCCCCGAGACTGCGCAGGTTGTCCTCGATGCCCCGCCGCAGCTGATCAGGCTCATCGTAGGCAAGCCATCCGCCGGACCCGTCCCGGCGCGCCCCGACCTTGCTCACCAGCGCAAGGGTGGCGGGATAGGGGTACAGCGCTTCGCGGATGAGCTCATTGGCAACATCCGGCCCGTAGTACTGCGCGGTGTCAATATGGTCAACCCCCGCTGCTACCGCATGGCGCAGTACCGCCAGCGCCTCGCCGCGATCACGCGGCGGACCGAACACGCCAGGGCCGGGCAGCTGCATCGCGCCGAAGCCGATGCGCGAGACGGAGAAAGAGCCCAGAGGGTATCGCTGCATGGGCCGATCCTAGATAACCGGCGCCGGCCAGCTGCAGCTCAGGTATCTCAACAGCGCCCGCTTCTCTACATTGGCAGCGCTCGGAGCATCTGGCCATCGGGACCAGTCTTGACGGATTGGCCCGCGCGCTGCACGATATGGGCGCTAAGCAGTAGCAGCATGAGCAGTCCCCGACGGGCACGATGGAGTCCCGTACCGGCCTTCGGCGCGGGCACGATGAAGCCCCGCACCGGACCCCCGGGTGCGGGGGAAAGGCGCGTCTGGCGCCCAGTCCCCTGGGGGTGGGGAACGACCGCAATGGTGGAGCTCAATGCAAAGTTTCGTACGTAGGTCAATCGCACTGCTGTCGCTGTTGTCGCTGCCCGTCGCGCTCGTCGTCCTCTCCGGGGGAGCGGCGTCGGCTCGGGTGGCCAGGACAACCAGCACCGTCAAGTCGACCAGCCTGGGGAAGGGTTCGCCGACCTTTGTCGGCACCGCCGCCACTGGCTGCACCTCGGCTGGCTGTTCATTGCTCTCGGGCCCGTTCCCCACGCCGTCCACGGCGGGCCTGTCCGCTTCGTCGCCTGCGGTGGCGGCCGGCGCGGCGGCCGCGCGGAAGCTAGCCGCGGGGACGGCGGACGCGCATCATGCCATGCCGTCACCGGCCGGCCGGAGCGGCGGCGCCAGAGCCGGCGTCAGGGCCAGCGCCAGCGCTGATCCCGTGACGCCGGCACCCACGGTCAGCTGCCAGCCGCTGGGCCCGGGCTGTGACCCCATCAGCATGTCGGCCGGTGGCTCGGTCGGCGTGAAGGGCCTGAACGCGGTCGACAGCGGCACGCTGCCCACCAACCCGCTGGGCGACATCGAACCCGCGGACCAGGGCCTGTGCGCCGGTAACGGGTTCGCGGTCGAGACCAACAACATCGGCGAGGTCCTGGTGTTCAACCAGCGCCTGCACCGGTTGTCGTCGCCAATCCCGCTCGACACCCTGATGGGACTCACCGGCCGGGGATGGAGCAGCGGCGGAGACCCCTCGTGCCTCTACGACTCCGGGAACGGCGGGCACTGGATCTATACGGAGATCGCCTCCGCGAGCACCGAGGCCAGCGGCGGGCCGTTCAGCGGCTGCTTCGCCGGCGCGGCGAACGGATGCTACGAGGCCATAGCGGTGACGGTGGGCTCGAACCCGTTCGGTCCCTACAACGTCTACTTCCTCAACGCCAACTACAACGCGAACGAGCCTGGCGCCCCCTTCCTGCTCAATGACTTCGCGAAGATCGCGACCACCCGGGACGCCTTCCTCCTGTTCTACGACGAGTTCCCGCTCAACCTGGCGAAGGCCCCTGGCTTCGGCGGTGGCTTCTTCAACGGAGCGCAGGAACTCGCATTCGACAAGAACGCGCTCGAAAAGGGCCTGCCGGTGCTCAAGTCCAACGGAAAGCCCAACCAGAAGTTCAACGTCGCGATCGAGAATATGGGCCTGCTGCCGACGCCAGCCGGAACGTGCGCGTCCGATGACACGTTCCACCGGGGTGGCATCGCGTGCTGGTTTACCGTGATTCCGGCGCAGGCACCCGACCCCAGCCAGTACGACAACAGTTACGGCGGCTCGGGGTTCATGCTGGCCTCGCTTGACTTCTACGGCTTTGCCGGGGGGTTCCCGTCGGCAGGCGCCAACCAGATCGCCGTCTGGGACTGGACCGGCCTCAGCGGCCTGGACAGTAACAACTGCTCGAAGTGCGCCGCTATCCGGTTCGGCGGCCAGCTCTTCTCCAACGTGCAGCTCTACAACGACCCGGAGAACGCGCTCGGGGTGGGACTCCTCGGCGCGCAGAAGGCCGGGCCGATACCGCTGGGCGACCAATGCGGGGCGGCCGGCCTCAGCACCGGCAATCCGCCGCCGGCCTCCTGCCCTGAGGGCGGGCTCAACACTAACGACGACGGTTTCTTCCAGGTCTCGCAGGCTCAGAATCAGCTCTGGGGCGCCGTCGACACAGCGATCGACCAGACCTACAAGTCGCAAGCGGCTCCGGAGCAGCACGCGGGCGCCGCGTACTGGGTTGTCGGCACGCGTAGCTTCGACCGGTCCGGGGTCTTCAGCCTCACCAGCCAGGGGTACGTGTCAGCCAGGCATGAGGACCTGGAGTTCCCGTCCATGGCCGCGGAAGGTCTCCCGAGGCAGGACGGCGGCAACGGCGGAGCCATCATGGCCTTCACGCTGTCCGGCAACGGCGGGCCGACCGGGGCCGACCACGGCGGCTTCTTCCCCAGCACCGCCTTCGGGCGGCTGACCAGCACCTCGGGTGGCCTGCTGGGGTCGATCCACGTGGCCGACCTGGGCCAGTCGCCTACGGATGGCTTCTCCGAGTACCAGGGCTTCCCGGGCGGGACCCGGCCGCGCTGGGGAGACTACAGCTGGGCGATCTTCGTGCCGTGGTCGGGCGGCAAGATCGACTTCGCTACGAACTACATCCAGTATCCGAACTGCACCGGGTCGGCGTTTACGCTGACGCTCGCCACCTGCGGCGGAACCAGGGATGGTTTCGCCAACTGGGGAACCTCGGTTAACTCTGTGGTGCCCTAGAGATGTAGTGCCCTAGAGATCCTGACCGGCCGCCGCCGGCCGAGCCCAGCTGACGGCGGCCGGTCAGGGCGGGGATGGCTGCCGGGGCGGGCCGGCGACGCCGCGGCTCCCGCTCCGCCGGGGTCTTCTTCAGCTTCGCCGGGATGACCGGACGAGGCCGGATGTTGTGGTTGCGGGCGAACAGGTTACCGGGGTCGTACTGACGCTTGACCGCTGCGAGCCGCTGATAGGTCTGCGTTGGATAGATCGCGGCGACGTCCTGCTCGGTGGCAGCAGTGAGGAAGTTAGCGTAGGCGCCGTTGACGTGAGGTGCGAGTCTGCCCCAGATCGCGTCCAGGGCCGGGCGAGCGGCCTCGACGGCCGGCTTGGGGCCCGCGGTGGTAGTCACGAACATCAGCTCCGCCTGGCGGTGCGGGTAGGCGGTGGCGTTGCCGGGGATCCGGGATACCGCACCGCCGACGCTGCGAACGGTGATGAACGGCGATCGCTGCGATGCCCTGACCTCGGCCAGGATCTGAAGGACCTCGGATACTGATTCCTTGTCGGCAAATGCGCTTCGGGTTACGAACTGGAGGCCAGGCGGCGGGGCCGTGCCGTCCGCGAGGGTGTCCGCATAGGGTCGCAGCGCGATATCGTCGCCGGTCACCGTGCCGAGCCGGCGGATCGGGTCGATGGCCCGGGCGGCGAGCTCGGGGGCATCGCCGTCAAAGCAGGCGTAGATGCTGACCGGCGCTTCGGGTCCGCCGGCGAATGGATTGGCAACGTCCACGACGGATGTGAGTTCTTCGGGGGCCGCGCGGAGGTAGTCTGCCCAGCCCTGGAGCACGGTGGCCGCCTGCGATGCGGGGAAGGCGATCTTGCCGTAGAAGACGTCTGTGGTCGGGTGCGCGGTGAACTCGAAGGCGGTCACGATCCCGAAATTGCCGCCGCCACCGCGAATCGCCCAGAACAGCTCCGGGTTCTGCTCCGCGCTGGCCGGCACGACCGCTCCGCTGGCGGTGACTACCTCCGCGGCGACCACGTTGTCCAGGGCCAGACCGTGCTTCCTGACCTTCCAGCCGATACCGCCGGTCAGCGTCAGCCCGCCGACACCGACGCTCTTGGTGTCGCCCGAGGAGATCGCCAGGCCATCCGGGGCCAGGGCCGCCGCGACCTGACCCCAGGTGGCGCCGCCGCCGATCCGCGCGAGGTGACGCTCGCTGTCGGTTATCTCCACGTCCGCGAGCTTGTGCAGGTCGATCACGACTCCCCCGTCGTTGGTACCGAAGCCGGCAAAACTGTGGCCGCCGCCTCGCACGGACAGCGAAAGCCCGGCGCTGGCCGCGAATCTGACCCCTGCCTGCACGTCCCCGACGCTCTCGGGCCGCAGCACGTAGGCCGGGCTGCCCGATGCCAGTACCGAGCGGCTAGCCGATTCGTACTCCGCTGCGCCCGGTTCGATGATGTCGCCGCCGAAGTCACGGCGAAGGGTTTCAAGCGCTGAGCTCATGACGTTCCTTCCACGCAGCAGAACCGGATTCGTACCTGGGAGTGACGAGACAGCCCGGCCGGGATGTGAGCCCGGCCGAGTGTGACCGGTGTCTCCCACTCGCTGTTCAGCGTGCCTTCGCCGCTGTGATGAAGACATCCGCCGGACGGCGGATATGGTTTCCCGGCCGGCTACGTGCAGGCCCTGCTGACTGCCAGTCGTGCGCGAATTCGCGACCGGCTCCACGGCACCCTGACCGGAGGTAACCTCTGACCGTGCCAGCGGCCGCCAGCCCAGAATGCGTTACCGACCACATTTCTGGCCGGGCTCGCGCAACTTCGCCGGCGCCGGCCCAGGCTTCCTCCGCGAGTTACTCCTCGCCGATGTCGGCCAGGCTCTGCCGCAGCTCGGTGATCAGCGGATCGCCATCGGGCAGGGTGCGCTCCAGGCGGTCGACCGTGTCGCGCAGCAGCACGCGGGCGTCGCCATAGCGCCCCAGCCGGCGGTATACCTGGGCCAGGCCCGCACGGCTCCGCAGCGTGTCGGGGTGACGGGGGCCGAGCACCCGCTCCAACCCGGCCCAGGCCAGCTCGCAGGCCAGCTCCGCCGCCGCCGTCTTGCCCGTCTTCTGGTAGGCCGCGCCGAGGTTGTTCCGGGCCGTAAGCGTGTCCAGGTGATCGGGCCCCAGGACGCGCTCCCGGTCGGCCACCACCCGCTTGTAGGCTGCGACGGCCTCTTTTGCCCGGCCGCTGGCCAGATAGGAGTCGGCCAGGCCGTGCCGCGTGGTCATCGTCTGCGGGTGCCGGGCTCCCTGGACGCGCTCCCGGTCGGCCAGCGTGCGCCGGTAGAGGGTGGTGGCGTCCGAGTACTGGCCCGCAGCCAGGTAGGCGGCGGCGAGCTCGTCCCGCGCGCCGAGCGTGTCGGCATGCCCGGGGCCGCAGGCCTGCTCGAATTGGGGCACCGCGCTTTCCAGGACGGTGATCGCAGCCGGGATCTGGAGCGCCGCCATGAGGGCGTGGCCCAGGCGGCGCCGCGCCTCGATCACGTCACGGTGATCCGGCCCGAGCTTGTGGGTCAGGTTGTCGAGTATCCACTGGAACCACGGAATGGCGTCGTCCGCGCGCCCGGCCGCAAGGTAGGCGTCGGCCAGCCGCTGGCCGGCCAGCATCGTGTCCGGGTGACCGCCGCCGAGCAGGCGGCCGCCGGTCGTGGCCAGGTCGCGCCAATGGTCCACCGCAGGTTCGGTCAGCCGGGCGCGGTCCAGGCTGTCCCCCGCCCGTACCAGCAGCGGATGGCAGCCGCCGTCCCACAGCAGGTTTCCGGTGATCCGCCGGAGGGTCGCTACGCAGGATCGCAGGCCGGAAGCAGGCCAGCCGGGCAGCTCCCGTTCCGGCCAGGCCTGGAGCAGCGCGTCCGCGGCCGAACTCGCCGCCTGATCCGGCATGCCTTCGGGCATCGCGGCCCGCAGCGCGTCCTGCAGCACCGGGCTGATCCGGACCGTCGGCGGTGCCGTCACCGGATCGACGGTCAGCAGGCTGGCCTGTTCCAGCGCCGCCAGTGCCGCGCGGGCGCGCTCGCTGCTGGCCGGGACGGCGCCGCCGCCCGCGAGGAAATCGCCTGCCGCAGGAGCGGCGAGGACGGTCTGGGGGATGCCGTGCCCGTCCAGCAACGCGGCCAGGGCCAGCAGCAACTGGGCCGATCCGCCCGGCGCCAGCTGGTCCGCCCGCCCGAACGAGAACGTCCACGTCACCGCGGCGGCCGGCGGCCGTGCGCTGGACGACTCCGCCAGCTGCTCCCGCCTGCGCACGAAATGGGCCCGGTACTCGCGGCACGACAGCGGGGAGTTGGCGATCACCGCGCTGGCCTGGGCCAGCGCGACCGGCTCGAAGTCCAGGTCCTGAGCCAGTTCGATCGCGCCGTGCCGCTTGTCCGGGTCCGCTGACAGGCGCCCGTTCAGGTAGTTAATGGCCTCGCGCAGGCTGAACGGCCCGACCGGCAGCACCGGCACGCCGCCGGGGACGGCCGCGGCGTCGGCGGAGGTCACGAGCACCCGGCCGGCCGGGCCGGCCGGCCACAGGCCATCCAGGTTCGCCGGGTCGGCCAGGTCATCGAGTACCACCAGCCACGAACGGCTGGTCTCGCCCAGCCAGCTGAGGAACTGGGCGGCGACTGACTCACAGCTGCTGGCCTGGTCCCGGCCGGTCGCGGCCGCCGTCGCCGCGGCGTAGCCGGACAGCACCGAGGCCCGGCTCGTGGCCTCGATCCAGACCAGCAGGTCTACACCGGCTGACTGCCACAGCGACTGCGGCGAAAGCTGCGGCGAGCTGGGTCTTGCCCGACGACCTCAGCCAGTCCTGCGCATCGGGAGCCGCCGCCGGGCCAGGGACGGAAGCCGGGACCGGCGCCCGACCGGGGACGAGCGCGACCGCGGCCCCGGCCGGCAGCGCAGCCGCCAGGCCGGGGGCCGTCTCCAGCCTGGCGCTGAAACCGTCGGCCAGCGTCGGCACTGTGCCGGACCGGATGGGCCAGGACGGCCGGCCGGGGACGGCGCCTGCCGGACCCGCGGGCGGCGCTGCCCTGCTCATGGCGCGCTGCTCATGGCGCGCTGGCTGGCCGAGCTGAAGAGGCCATATCCTTTCCCCCCGCTGGCCCCGGCCGAGTCCGCCTTCGTCGGCGTAACCAGCTCGCGGCCAGACTGCACCATCGTTGCCCTAGCCTGCCAAATTATCAGCGCGGATAGGCAGGCGCCTCCAGTGACTAGGCCGTTTCCGGGTCGGCGGCATCCGGATGCCGCCCGCTCCGGCAAGACGCGGCCCGATCCGGGCAGCGCGCGAACGGCGTCCGCAGGCCAGCCGCCGGCGCGCCGGGCCCTGGTCGGGTGTCCGGTGACGGCCGACCTAGCGCCGGCCCGGCTCACAGCTCCTGGCTGAAGACCAGCACGGGATTGGTCCTGGCGAGTGTTTCCCTGCGGAAGAAGGCCGGGGCGGTGACGCGCATGAAGGCAAAGCCGATCACTCCGGCCAGCGCGGCCAGCGCGGCGATGATGAAGATACCGCCGATCTGCCAGTGCAGCACCGGCACCGTCCATGTGGTGTAGCTGTTGGACGCGACCCAGTCGCTCTGCAGGCTGTAGAAGCCGGCCGCGTACATGATCAGCCCGCCTAGCCCGGGCAGGATGCCGCGCATCCACAGATTCCGGCCGCTGCTGGTCAGAGTGGCCCGGTAGGACCAGACACAGGAGAACGCAGTCAGCCCGTAGTAGAACGCGATGTACAGGCCAATCGCGGTGACCGCGTCAGCGATCGGGTTGCCGCCGGAGATGTAGTTCAGCGGGATGTACAGCAGGATCGAGATCGCGCCCATCACGAGAGTGGACACCGTCGGGGTCAGGTACCGGGGGTTGATCTTGGCGAACGACTCGGGCAGGGCTCCGTAGGCGGCCATCGACAGCGTCGTGCGTGCGGTCGGCAAGATCGTGGTCTGGGTGGAGGCGGCGGCCGAGCTGAGCACCATGAGGATCAGAAGCCGGGACAACAGCGTGCCGAGCCCGGAGGTGCCGAAGATCGCGCCCCCGGTGACCGACAGCACGTCGAACTGGTGCGCCGGATTCGTCAGCCCGACGCCCTTGGCGCCGATGCCGGCGAACGCCTGCACGGAGATGATCACGATCACGTAGGTGACGAGCAGCACGACCGTCGAGATGATCGCCGCCCGGCCCGGCGTCCGGGACTTGTCCGCGGTCTCCTCGTTCACCGACAAGGCGGTGTCCCAGCCCCAGTAGATGAACAGCATCAGGATGATCCCGGACACAAAGGCCGAGACGGGCAGGTGCGACGGCGACAGCCAGCCGAAGCTCAGGTGCAGCGAGCCGGGCGGCGGATGACTGCCGAACACCCGGACCAGCGCCGTGACCGACATGACCAGCAGCATGATGATCTCGATGGACAGCAGCGCCTTCTGGAAGCTGGCCGAGACCTCGATGCCGCGGTAGCAGATGTAGGTCATCGCGACGATCCACAAGATGCCGACCAGCAGCACCCAGCCGCTGGAGGGGTTGCCGCCGATCGAGCTGTTCGGTCCCTGGATGAGGAAGAACAGGTACTGCCCGGCCACCTGGGCCAGGCTGGCCATGACCAGGACGTCGGCCGCCACCACGCCCCAGCCGCCGGCCCAGCCGGTTTTCGGCCCGAACGCCCGGGCCGCCCAGATGAACGTGGTCCCGCAGTCGGGATCGGCCTTGTTCAGCTCGCTGAAGCCGATCGAGCACAGCAGCATCGGCACGAACGCCAGCACGGCGACCAGCGGGGACTTCAGCCCGACGGCGGCCACCACGAAGAACAGCGTCGCGGCCAGGCTGTAGGCCGGGGCGGTCGAGGCCACGCCCATGACCACGCTGGACACCAGGCCAAGAGCGCCTGTCTTGAGACCCTTGTCCCTGGGCTCCTCCACTGGCCGTAGGCCAGGACTAAAGCTGGCCATGGCTCGCCTTCCTGTCAGCCACCCCACCGTGCTGCGGTTCCGCCCGGTCGTGCCCGGGACATGCTAGCGCGGAACCGACGACGGCGACGTTTCAGGCTACAGCGGGACCAAGATGCGCGAGGGAAGCATCAGCACACGCCAGCACCGCCGTTCAAGACGGCCCGGACCGATTCCGCGGATGCGGAATCGATTATCTCGACAACGAAAGCTGTCGTTATGTGCTGGCCAGATGGTCGGCCAGGATCCTGTCGATAACGCCAGTGGTGAATGCGGCATCCTCCGGATCGTCGGCGAGCGCGCCGATGAGAACCTTCATGGCCTTCCAGATCGCCCAGCCACGTCCCCGGGTCCAGGTCGCCCGGTCCACGGGCAGCCGCTCGGTGAAAACGCGGCTGCTCTCGCCGGACAAGAACGTCCAGGCGATCGTCGTGTCGCAGGCAGGATCGCCGACGCCGCAGGTGCCGAAATCGATGACCGCGCACAGCCGGCCGTCCTGCACCAGCAGGTTGCCGGGCTGAGCATCGCCGTGGAACCAGACCGGAGGGCCCGGCCAGGTGGCTTCCAGCGCGGCCTGCCAGACCTCAGCGGCCAGCTCCGTGTCAATGTGGCCCTTGAGCGCGCCGAGCGCTTGCTGCGTTTCGCCGTGATAGACCGCCAGCGGGGCGCCGCGGAAGAAGTTGTGCGGTCCGGGCGGCCGCCCGGCTGCGGGATCGACCTGGTACAAGGCGGCGAGGAAGGCGGCCAGGTCGGCAGCCAGCCGCGGCCGGTCCGGGACCGTCTGCTCGCTGACTGGGGTCCCCTCGATCCACCGGTACACCGACCACGGCCACGGGAAGCCGCATCCCGGCCGGCCCGCCGCCAGCGGCTCGGGTACCGGCAGCGGCAGCTGGCCGGCCAGTACCGGCAGCCAGCGCTGTTCCTTCTCGACGCCCGGAACATAATCCTCGGCGCTGGGCAGCCGGACCAGCATCTGCCGCCCCAGGCGGAAGGTCGCGTTGTCCCAGCCACCGGCGTCGACGGGCCTGACAGGCAGGCATGCCCACTGCGGGAACTGGGTACTGACCAGTCTCGACACCAGGCCGCCGGTGATATCAGCCTTCCGCATGGGCCGATTGTCGCAACGGCCAGCGCCCGGCAGCTACCGGTACCGGGAAGCAACGGGGCCGGGCGAGTTCCTCAGCCTGATACCGCTACGGAGCTGCCGTCACCGCCTGCATCAGGCTTCCCGGGAGATCTGATGAGATTTGTGGACTTCGGCGATCAGTGAGGGAAAGGTTGGATGTCAGGGTCAGCCCCGGTGACACCGGAGCCGGAGGCATGGACACAGGCCGCTGGCATCGAAGCGAAAGGAGCCGGCATCGTGGACATGAAGCTCGAGGTGGTTGTCATCCCGGTCGCGGATGTCGACCGCGCGAAGGAGTTCTACGGGGGCCTC
The DNA here is from genome assembly GCA_963786975.1 of uncultured Actinomycetes bacterium. Taxonomy (GTDB): domain Bacteria; phylum Actinomycetota; class Actinomycetes; order Streptosporangiales; family Streptosporangiaceae; genus Palsa-506. Next base: position 154,823 of record CAWBBE010000008.1, read on the forward strand.
GGCTGGAGGCTCGACGCCGATTTCCCCTTCGATAACGGCTTCCGGGTGGTCCAGTTCACGCCACCCGGCTCGGGGTGCTCGGTGCAGTTCGGCACCAATATCACCTCGGCCGCGCCCGGCTCGGCCCAGGGCCTGTACCTGATCGTCTCCGACATTGAGGCTGCGCGCGGCGAGCTCGCCGCCCGTGGTGCCGAGGTCAGCGAGGTGTTCCACCCCGGGACGCCGGGCGCGCAGTTCCAGCCCGGCGACACCAGCGGCCGCGTCAGCGGCCCTGCGCCCGATGATGCCAGCTACGGCTCGTTCGCCACGTTCAGCGACCCGGACGGCAACGGCTGGCTGTTCCAGGAGGTCACGACCCGGCTTCCGGGGCGCGTCGACGCGGCGGCGACGTTGTTCGGCTCCGCGAGCGACCTGGCGGACGCGATGCGGCGGGCGGAGGCCGCGCACGGCGAGCACGAGAAGCGCACCGGCCAGGCAGACGCGAACTGGCCCGACTGGTACGCCGGGTACATGGTGGCGGAGCAGGCCGGGACGGAGCTGCCGAAATAGCCGACTATGACGTGATCGTTCTCGGCGGCGGGCGCCGAAGCCCTGACTGCCTGCCTGCCGTACAGCCCTGGGTCAGCCGCTGACCAGCACGAACGCGGCCTGGCGAGCAAACAACGGGCACCCGCCTCATGATCCACGGGGCTTGTCTGGTGCTTCGCTGTGCGCGGGGTGCTGGGTGAGTTCGTATGCTGCCTGCTCGAAGGTGATGACCCGGTGGGCCCGGTTCTTGGAGAAGGTCAGCGCGCGACCCCAGGAATAGATGGCAGCTACCCGGTTGCCCCAGCCGATCAGGTAGAGCACGTGCACGAATCCCGACATCGTGTAGCCGATCACGCCGGTGAACTTCATGCCGAAGGATTCCGTGACCGCGGACAGTTGGCCGATCGTGGCCATGTTGCCCTTGTCGCGGTAGCTGAAGGGCTTCAGCTGCGAGCTGCCGCCCAGCCGGCCCCGGATCAGCTTTCCGACATACCTTCCCTCCTGGATGGCCGGCTGCGCGACGCCGGGCAACTGGTTCAGCGAGATCATGTCCCCGATGGCGAAAACCTCCGGATGGCCGGGCAGGCTGCAGTCCGGCAGCACCGCGATCCGGCCCGCGCGATCGGTCCCGGCGCCGGTTGCCCGGCGAGCAGGCCGGCCAGCGGCGAGGCCCGCACGCCCGCCGCCCAGATTTTCGTCCGGGCCGGAATCTGCTCCTCGCCCTCCGGGTCCTGCACGGTGATGCTGTCCAGGCTCATCCCGATCGCCGCGGTGTTCAGTCGCACGTCGACGCCCATTTTCTGCAGCCGCCGCCGGGTGTAACGCTGCAGCTTCGGGCCGAACGCACCCAGCACCGCCGGGCCGGCCTCGACCAGCAGGATCCTTGCCTCCGTCGTGACCACCGAGCGGTAGTCCCGCGGAAGTACCTGGTGTGCTAGCTCGGCCAGCTGGCCGGCCAGCTCAACCCCGGTCGGCCCGGCTCCGATGACCACGAAGGTCAGGTACGCTGCCCGTTCCGCGGGGTCGGTGGCGAGCTCGGCCATCTCGAAGGCACTGAGAATGTGGCTGCGCAGATGGCGAGCGTCCTCCAGGGTTTTCATGCCCGGCGCGAACTCAGCCCACTGGTCATGCCCGAAGTAGGCGTCCGTGGCCCCGCCGGCGACCACCAGCGTGTCGTAACACAGGGTCAGCTTCCGGCCGTCCGGGGCCACCGCGGACACTTCGCGGCCGTTCACGTCGACGGCCTGCACGTCGGCCAGCAGCGTCTGTGCGTTGGCCTGCTTCCTGATCACATGACGCAGGGCCGGCGCGATCAGCCCCTCGGCCAGGATTCCGGTGGCTACCTGATACAGCAGCGGCTGGAACAAGTGGTGGTTGGTCCGGTCCACGACCGTCACATCGACCTTGGCGCGGGCCAGGGCGCGGGTCACATTAATGCCGCCGAAACCACCACCGACAACGACCACCCGGTGCCGTCGACCCGTCATGCGCCACCTCCGATCGCCACGCGGCTCACCCATCTGGGACAGGTATTCGCAACCACGCAGGATCCCGCACCCGAGACTTCGCCCCGCCTGGAAGGTGCCCTGACAATGGGCCGCATCCGCTTCATCCTGCTCTGCGCCGTCGTCGGCGTCGCCGGGCACCGGCTTGGCTGGTCGCTGTGGTCGTTCAGCTGCTGGCGCGGGGCCCCAGGGCGCCGGTCAGCCCTTCGAGGTCCGCCACGGTCACGGTGAGCGCCGAGTGGCCGCTTCGGCGAAGCGGTGATGGCACCTTCTCGGCGAAATGGATGCACACCCCGGCGTCGTGGTTCGTTCCAAAGCTCAAGCCGTCGTCGACCATGGACCCACGAACACCGAATGCGGTCCACCAGCGGTAGTTCCGGGTGATGTGCGCCTCAGTGACATTTGCCAGCGGGGTCTTGATCTTGATAAAACCGAAGGTCGCCAAGAGGGAGCCGTCGTCCGTGAGCGTGACGCCGTCTTTTGAGCCTCGCAGCCCGAAGGGAACCAGCAACGGCAGATATCGCTTGTCAATGGCGTAAGCAAAACGTTTGGACATCAGCGGTCCGATCCCCTGCGGTCGTACTCGGTTATCGTCGTCGTGCCGTCGCGCTCGGTCCACATGCCGAAAATCTCCGGCACGAACAGAATCGTATCGATTTCGGCCAGCTGAGTTGTCACCTCCGGCCGGGTGTTGCCGCCGACGGGGAATCGCGGCTTTCGCTGTCGGCGCGGGGCGGGCCGGCGACCGCGCTTCCGGTGGACTGGAGGCGTTCGAACACGAGCCGTACCGCCATTGAGCCTTCCCCGATTGCTGTCGCGGTCCGCTTGATGGACCCGCTGCGGACGTCGCCGACGGCGAAGACTCCCGGCCGGCTGGTTTCCAGGAACAGCGGTGTCCGGCCGGCGTCGTCGAGCTGCGGTTCCGGGATGTTGGTGCCGGTGAGCAGGAACCCGCGGGTGTCTTCGGCGAGCTGGCCCGCCAGCCACTGGGTGCTGGGCTCTGCGCCGATGAAGACGAACAGGCCCCGGACGGCCAGGGCCGACGTCTGCTGCCGACTGGCATCCAGCAGCTCCACGCCCGCTAGCTGATCTGTCCCGAGAAGCGCGGCGACCCGCGTCCGGGGGGTGACGATAATGCGAGGGTGCCCCTCGATCTGGCTAATCAGGTAACGCGACATGGAGGTCTCGAGCGTCTCGCCCCGGATGATGATGTGCACTTCGGCGCTGCTGCGGCTCAGGAACAGCGCGGCCTGGCCGGCCGAGTTGCCGCCACCCACGATGGCGACCGGGTCAGCGCGGCAGGCCTGAGCCTCCATCTGAGTGGCCGCGTAGTAGACGCCGACGCCCTCGAACTCGGCCAGCCGGGCCAGGGGCAGCCGGTTGTAGCGCGCCCCGGTGGCGATGATGAGCGACTTCGCATTGATCTCATCGCCATCGTCGAACCTGACCTGGTGCACGCCGGACTCCGACAACAGCGATACCGCTTTGGCTGCCTGCTTGATGCGGGCGCCGAACTTCTGGGCCTGCAAGGCCGCGCGCGCCGCCAGTTCCTCCCCGGACAGGCCTGCCGGGAAGCCCAGCAGGTTCTCGATCCGGGACGATGTTCCTGCCTGGCCGCCTAGCGCGGTGTCCTCGGCCAGGACCGTCGTCATCCCCTCGGACGCGCCGTAGACGGCGGCCGCCAGGCCACCGGGACCTGCTCCTATCACCAGCAGATCGCACACCTCAGTCTGATCGGTAGCGCCCGGGCCGGAAATGCCCAGTGCGCCGAGCAGTTCCCGGCTGCCGGGGTTGCGCAGCAGCGGGCCGCCCGGTATGACGACGATCGGCAGGTCCTCGACGGGCACATCCAGCTCCCGGAGCATCGCCTCGGCTTCCGGTGATCCCTCCAGCTCCAGCCACCTCGACACCAGCCGGTTGCGGGCCAGCACCTCCAGCAGCCGCCGCGTGCCGGCATCAAACCGGGATCCGACCAGCGTCAGGCCCGAGCCCCGGCCCGTCAAGATCGAATGCCGGAGCAGGAAAGTCCGCAGGATCAGCTCACTTAGCCCGGGCTCCTGTGCCATGATCACGCGCACCCGCTCCACTGGAACACGCAGCACCCGCCCGGCCGTGCTCGCCACCGCGCTCAGGTACGCCCGCTGGCCGGTGAGCAGGCCGATCTCGCCTAGGAACTGCGACGGGCCATACGTGGTGATGACCGTCTCGCCCGGTTGACCGCGGCGCTCGACGAGCCGCGCCTCACCGGCCAGCACCACGATCAGGTCATACGTCATGTCCCCGTCGGCAAACAGCACGTCTTCCGCGGCCATGTCGCACTCGCTGCCGTACCTGTGCAGCACCTCAAGCTGCGCCAGGTCCAGGACCGGGCTGCGTCCGGCCGGAGGCTGCTCCGAAGCTCCCCCGCCGCTCCCGGCCGGGAAGCGCGGAGAAGATCCAGTTCCGTCAGCGCCCTCAGGGCCGCCTGCGCGCTGCCTCATCGCGGTCTGACCCTCCAATCGCGGCTCAGGTTGCCTGTCCTGCCTAGCCGGCCGCCGGCCTGGCGGCCGAGTGTGCTCAAGATAGTGTTCCCTGTCCCAGCTCGAGGACGCCGCGCTGCTGTCGACAGGGTGCGCCACTGGCCGGCCGCAAGCACCCTTGAAAGGCCGCTTGACCAGCGGAATTCTTCGCCGGGCATGACCGGCGGCAGGTAGCGGCAGGTATCAGGATCGCGCCTGCTGACTCCGGCAGGTGACGGCGAATTTCCTTTCGCCGCATCACGGGGGCATGGCCTGATTCGGCCTGCATGTGCATGACTCGGAGGATGCAGCAATGAGCGACAAGAACAACCCGTCTCCCAGCACCGGCGCGGACCGGTTCGGCGCGGAGACCCTGAACGTCATGGCCGCCCGGCGCGAGTTCCCGGCACCCGCCGCCGCCATGGCGGCCATCGTGCCCGGCGGGCTGTACGGCACCGACGGCGCCAACCTGTACCTGATCGACACGGCCACCGGCGCCGCGAGCCTGATCGGCCCGCACGGGCCGGTCGAGTTCGCTATCGGCGCGCTCGCGTTCGCCGACAACGGCGTCCTCTACGGCATCAGCCTCACCGACGATGCTCAGCTGTACCAGATCGACGTGACCACCGGCGCGGCCAGCGCCATCGGCCCGCTCGGCATCGGGTTCATCTTCGAGGGCGGCCTCACGTTCGACGCGGCCGGCCGCCTCATCGGCGTCGACCAGGGCGACGACAACACCGCCACCACCTTTGAGATCAACACCGCCACCGGCGCCGCCACGATCATCGGCCCGCCGGGCGGCCAGGCCCGCGATATCAACGGCCTGACCCGCGACGACACCGTCGTGTACGGCATCGACCGGCCCAGCAATAGCCTCGGCCGCCTGGACGTCGCCACTGGTTCCTACACGCAGATCGGCCTCACCGGGGCCACCATCGGCGACACCGGCGGCCTGGCCTTCGACGAGGCCACCGGCGCGCTGTACGCCACCTTCGCCGCGGACGGCGGGTTCTACCGCATTGACCCGGCCACCGGTACCGCCACCCTGATCGCGGTGAACCGCGTCGACTACGGGCTCGCGTTCGCGCCGCAGGCGAAGCCGGGCAAGCTGGTCAGCTACAGCGTGAAGTTCGTCTGCGGGGTGCAGCAGAGCCAGGAACCCGGGCAAGCCGTCGTGCGCCCCGGCGTCTACGCCACCGAAATCAACATCCACAACTACCACGACGTGCCGGTCCGGATCCTCAAGTACGTGCTCCCGCTGGTGTACCGGGACAAGGTGATCGGGCGCGAGCCGGCCCTCACCGGCATCCGCGGCAAGGATGCGATCACTTTGCCGCCCAATACCGCCACGATGGACGATTGCTACCGCATCGGCCAGTTGCTGTATGGCTCACCGCCTCCCCAGCCGCTGCCGCTCACCGTCGGCTTCCTGGAACTGGTGACCACCGCGCCCGTGGCGGTGGACGTGGTCTACACGGCCACCGACCCGTCCGGCCGGACGCTGACCATGGACGTCCACCGGGTGGAAGGCCGGACCAAGTAGCCCGATCATCGCGGTGCCCGCACCAGATCCGCACGAGCGACGGGAAGAGCCGCTATCAGCTCATTCTGGTTCCGTGCCGGTGGCGTCATGCCAGATCGCCGGGAAGTTGCCGGCGCCAAGTTCTTCGGCGCGCTGGAGCCGCCAGGCGATCGGTGGCCGGCGGGCTGGCGGCGCGGCGTTCAGCAGGCTGGTGAGCAGGACTCGTGCCCGCAGCAGCGCCATGGGAGACCGGGACGCTGACTCGATGAGATCATCCAGGCCAGTGCGCAGGTAGTCATCCCAGCACGGAAGGGCCAGGACTACCTGGACGGTGCCGGCATTATCGGTCACGTCGGCCACGTCCAGGTCACGTGCTACCAGCGGCTGGAGCAGGCTCTCGATGGTGTCCAGCACCTGGACGGCGGTCGCCGGGTCGTTGACCGCCGGCGACAGCGCCCGCATGCCGATGTCGGCCAGCAGCCGGAACGCGAACAGCGGGTCCTGGTGGAAGGTGCGCTCTGGCCCGGTCACCAGCCCGCCGAGTACCGCCGCGTCGGCAACCTCGCCGCCGTGCAGGTCGGCGACCGGGGCCCCCTGCTGAAGCGTGTCACCTATACCGGCCCGCAGCACGATCACGGCGCCGCTAGCGGCACGCCGCAGCCGGCCCAGGTCGAGTTGCTGCAGGGTCGCCTGGCGGTGCGGCCACATCACCGCCCGGCGCAGCGGTGGCAGCGGGACAGCCGGCCGTCGGCCCGGCGTGTACGTCCGGCGGTACAGGTCGTCGAGGACGCCGCGGCCCTGCCCGGCGATGGCCGCCAGCGTGGGCGCCAGCTGGATGGAGGCGAAGGCTTTCACCTGCAGGCTCCGGATCAAGGCGATGGCGGCGAGTACCGCCGCCACCTCGGTGGCCGGCACGATCACCGAAACCTTCGGCTGGTCGCCGATGACCAGTGCCGTGGTGACCGAGAACATGAACACCCCGATGGCAAAGCCGAAAGTCCGCCACACGATGGGGTCATCACGAAACAGGTTCAGCCGGGGCGACAGGCTGCCGAAAGCCCACTGCACGACCAGGAAGAGCAGCGAGAAGATGATGCTCGCCAGCCCCAGCACGCCGAAGCCCACCGCGACCAGCGTCTCCGTCACCCGGGTGCTGGCCACAGTGGACTCGGCGGTGATCCGCGGCAGCAGCAGGCCAAGCACCAGCCCAGCCAGCGCGCACACCAGCTGCACAAGACCGGCCCGCAGCCGGCGCCGGGGCCGGTCGAACCGCCTGAGCGGGCGGCCGGCCAGCGGCCGCATCACCACGCCCGCCCGATGCGATGCGGGGACCCCGCCAGCCAGCTTCTGCCCGTTGTGGCTAGCCGGCCAGCTCGCGAGCATCCGGGCCGGGTCGCCAGCGCGGCGGCGGCATCGGCCGGGCGGCCTGTTCCGCCCGGCCCCCGCGTTCTGGGCAGCGGACCGTCGGCCGGCGCTGCCATGCCATCACCCCCATTGGGCCCTTTCCCGCTGATACTGTCGCCCGCGCATGGCCGGGCCGGCCTCACCCATCAAGGGTGGCGTCGCCTCGATCTGGCGGGTCTGAAGGACGTGATTGCTGCGACCACGCTTCTTGCCGCGCTATCAGCAGTAGCCCGTCCAAACGCCGTCAGCGCTCGTACGTCGACATGGATTTCAGCGCCCAGGCGCAGGCGCATTCCGGCGCTGGCCACGACCAAAGCGCTCTGCATGATTGGCCCGCCACAGCGCTGTTCGCAGATCGGCCAGCGAACGCTCGGCTGAGTAGTCTGGCCAGAGCACGCCTGCCACGTCATCTTTTATCCTCTCTGGCGCTGGCGTTTCGCCGGATGCTAACGTCAAGCTCCCCGAGCGCGAGGGGCGCCGTGATGACCGGAACAATGACCTGGCACCGGACCGCCGGACGGCTGGCCCTGGCGGCGGCGCTGGCCGTGCCCGCCGCCGTTGCGGCGGGCGGCGGCGCGGCGGCCGCGGCGAGAGCCGGCGGCACCGCGCCCGGCGTCGGCGCGAGCCCGGCCAGCACGGCCCGCGGCACGCTGCGCGGATGGGGTGGCGGGGCAAAAGGCCAGCTGGGCAACGGGCACCGGAGGACCGCGCAGGCTACCCCGGTCCGGGTGCGGCTGCCGCGGGGCGTCCGGATCAGGTCCGTCCGGGCCGACTGCGACGACGCGATCGCGCTGACTACCCGGGGCCGCGTGTACGCCTGGGGCGGCAACACCGCCGGGCAGCTCGGCAACGGTTCCACGAAGAGCACGGACAAGCCGGTCCGGGTCAAGCTGCCGACGGGCACGAGGATCAAGGCGGTCCGGGCCGGCTGCGACTTCAACCTGGCGCTCACCACCAGAGGTCACGTGCTGGCCTGGGGATTCAACGGCTCCGGCCAGCTGGGGACCGGCACCAGGCGGAGCCACGACCGGCCGGTCCGGGTGAAGTTCCGCCATGGCACCAGGATCAAGGCCATCAGCGCCGGCCTCGGCGACGGCCTGGCCATCACCACCAAGGGCCACCTGCTGTCGTGGGGATTCAACGATGACGGCGAGCTGGGCATCGGCACTCAGACCGCCAGCCTGCGCCCGGTGCGGGTCGAATTCCCCGCGGGCGTCAAGGTGCGAATCGTCGCGGCCGGCCAGCAGCACAGCCTGGCGGTCAGCACCACCGGCCAGCTCTACGGCTGGGGCTTCAACCAGGACGGCGAGCTCGGCGACGGCACCACCATGGACACCGATACCCCGGTCCCGGTCAGCCTGGACGGCCCGGTCACGCCCGGGCGGCCCGCGCGGGCCGCCGCGGCGCCCCGGATCGTCTCGCTGGCGGCCGGCTGCTTCCAGTCGTTCGCGTTGCTGTCCAACGGCTTCTTGCTGGCCTGGGGCGACAACTCGGCCGGGGAACTCGGTGACGGGATGGCCGCCGGCAGCGACGTGCCGGTCCGGGTCGCGGTGCCGCCGGGTAATAACGTGACGGCCATTTCCGCGGGCTGCGTGAACGGCCTGGCGCTGACCAGCAAGGGACACGTGCTGGCCTGGGGTGACAACACAATCGGCGAGCTAGGGACCACCGTGCCCGGCCAGAGCAACGTCCCGGTCCGGGTGAATCTGGCCGCCGGGCTGCGGGCGACGGGCATCGGCGGCGGCCCGCGGTCACAGACCTTCTTCGCCATCGTGCACCGGAAATAGCAGACCTGCGGGCCGGATAGCGGCCGGGGCGAATCCTTGCACAGGCGACGGCACCTGGTGACGCACGCTGAGTTGCAGCGCAATGCCGGTCGCATAATGACCTCGCCGGGTCACCAGCTGAGCTGGCTAGGCTGATGAACGTCTGGCCAAGCGTGGCTGACCTTGCGGGCTGGCTCGCGCTGGGCTGGGCGTGGCAGCATTCGCAGTAGCGGCGGCCACACCCGGCGGTGTCCAGGTGCCGCTTGCTGCCGCTTGGACGCGTCCGACGTCCGCTGCACCCTGAGCCTGGCAGAGCGGCGTGAGGCCAGAGGTGACAAGACAGTGAGAGAATGGTTCTTCCCGGGCATGACGCTCCCGTGTGTGCTCGAATCTGAGACACGGAATGGCCGGAGCTTCGACGCGCTTAGCAGCTGGATTGAGCGTGAGAGCGCTACGATTCAAGAGCGCCTCTGGCAGCACGGCGCCCTCCTGTTTCGCGGCTTCGAGCTGCTCGGCGCCGAGCAGCTGGCGAAAATCGCACGAATCATAGCCCCTGATCTACTGCACTATCTTGGCGGCGATGCGCCCCGCGACTCGGTCGGCCTGGCCATCTACACCTCGACAACGCTCCCGGCGAGCCAGCCGATCCCGTTGCACAACGAGAAGTCGTATTCTAACGATCATCCCGCGATGGTCTTCTTCCTGTGTGATCGAGTACCGACTAAGGGCGGCGATACACCGCTCCTCGACGGTCGGCTGCTGCTGTCGACGCTAGACCCACGGCTAGTCGAGACCTTTCAGCGTAAACAAATTCGATACATTCAAAACCTTCCGGATCGAAACGGTTCCGGCAAGTCGTGGCAACAGACATTCGAGTCTGAGGATCCATCTCGGGCGGAGCAATTTCTCCGGGATCTGCGCGCCACGTTCTGGTGGAAACCTGATGGAACTTTACATGTCGAGGAGGTCGTGCAACCAGTAGTCCAACATCCTCGGACTGGTGACCGAGCCTTCTTCTCACAGGTGCACCGGTGGCACCTATCCGATCTGAGCGGTGCGGTTCATGGCATAATCACTGCACCAAGGCTGCCACGCGACCGGTACCACTCCTGTACGTTCGCCGACGGCTCAGAGATCAGTGCGGAGATGATCGATCAGATACGTTCCATGATGCAACAGAACGCGGTCCGCTTCTCATGGCGAAGGGGTGACTTGCTCCTATTGGAGAACCTGTTAACGCTCCACGGGCGAGATCCGTATTGCGGCCGGCGCCGCATCCTCGTCGCGATGGCGTAATGGGAAGAAATAACCTCGGCCAGGTGAGCGTTCCCCGGTGAGGTCTCTGCACACGCCTAGGAATCCACGCGATCAGGTCTACTAATTCTGCTGGTTGCCTCTTTGCCGATCGGCACTATCCGCATCGTCTCTGTCGAACGAGTCATCAAACGCCAGAGCCTCCGCCAGAGATTCGGAATATTTCAGCTGCTCTTCTTGCATGCGCACGAACTCCTGCACCTTCTCTGAAGGCGCTCGGTAGACAACTTGAGAATCGGTGGTTTCTAGCGCCTCGGTATTATCGAAAACCGTGAAGTTTCGTATCAAGCTCAACCGCGGCACGAGATGATCACGCTCCAGGTCCTCCGCCCAAATTACCCTGACCTCGATACCCGCATTGCGCTGCAATTCAAGGATCTTCAAACTCCACTCATCCCAGGTACCCTCACCTGTCGCTATCTCCGACCGGCGAAGGATAAAAGTTCTGGCCACGACCACCCCTCGTGACACCAAAACCCGGCTTGTCTCAACGATTCCTCTGAGCCGGGGGTTTTTCTCCCATTGATACAACCTATCCCGCGTCGGGCTGTAATTAGAGGCGTATATCGTCCGCTGTGCGCGAGCGTACAATTTAGGGACTCGGGTCGCTGCAATGTGGGACGGTACCTCCCCGACGCTAAGGCTTCTCGCGAGAGCAATTACCTCCCGGCGCAAATCCTCGTCATCGATCCGTTCCATCATGCCATACAGTTCCAGTTTATCAACAAGCACGCTCTTAACATTGTCTTCCACTTCCCGGAGCCCTGAGTTCAATCGTTCCTCAATCAATCCGAGTCCTACCGAAACCACTGTCCCGGTCGCGAACACTACAAAACTTCCTTGATTCCCCAGGTGCACGATGTAAATTGAGATCAGCGTTAGAGATACCGTTGCCAGGAATCCGAGCAAGGACATCACGTGTTCCTTGAACAAGGACATCATCGGAATGCCTTATTCTGCATACATGCCCCTGACTCGCGCTGGTTACACTTGGCTGCGTATTTGATTAACGACTATCTGTATAACTGACTCACGGCGAATCACTTTCGCCCGTGAGTGCTGTTCGTCATGCGGGTACCACTCCTCTATTCGCCCACGGAGTATGTTTCTCTGCAATGTAATCGCCCATAACCAAAAAATCCAGGTCCATCGACATAAATGCCTGAACGGCCTGGCGCGGAGTCTCGACAATTGGTCGGTCGGGCAAGTTGAAAGACGTATTCAACAGAATTGGACAGCCGCTGATCCGGCCCATCTCGCACAACAAGGAGTAGAACCGGCGGTTCTCGCTCTTATTTACCGTCTGCACCCTCGCAGTACCGTCAACATGGGTTACGGCACCGAGACTCGGCCTATGTTCAGGTTTCACATGGGCTATTGTCAACATGAAGGGTGACTTTGCGGAGAGGTCGAAGTACTTGCTGGCAGCTTCTTCGGTGACCACAGGAGCTAGTGGCCTAAAGCTTTCCCTCCGTTTTACTTTAAGGTTAATCTGATCACGCATCCTGGATTTCTTTGGACTCGCCAAGATCGACCTGTTACCCAAGGCACGAGGACCAACTTCCGAGCCTGCCTGGAACCACCCTCCCACCTGGTCTTCCAAAAGGCGCTCGGCGGCTGCCTCGTACAGGTTTGAAGGTCTGCAAAAGAAGATCGGCGCATCTTCGAGTGCAGCTCTCAGCTCGTGTTCTGCATATTGAATCGGTGAAAATGCTATCGCGCCGATTGACGCAAGGCTGGCGGGTTGTCTCTTATTGCCCAGGTCGGCGTGCCAGCCGTAGAGCGCGGCGCCTATCCCGGTTCCTCCGTCATTTGTCGCGGGATGTATAAACACGTGCCTGAAAGGAGTGCGTGCCGATATCTTACTATTGGCGACCGTGTTAAGTGCGCATCCTCCGCTGTAGCACAGTATGGAACTCGGATGTACTTTGTACGCGTGGTTCAATATACTCATTGCCGCGTCCTCAAAGATGGCCTGAGCCGCCGCGGCAAGATTTGCCCTTACCATGAAGTGGTTTCGGGAGTTGTCAATCAAGCTCTGAGCCCACTCCAGGATGCCGGAATATGGGTCGAAGACGAAGCCACCCTCGGGAGTGATTGCTATGAATTCATTCATTTCCGCAATAAGAGTGTCATCTCCGTACGCTGCGAGGCCCATGGTCTTGCCAGTGCCGTACGATCCGAAACCAATGATTTCTGTGACTGCTTCATAAAATGCACCAATAGAGTTTGAGCACATGTAGCGCCAAAAGCCCGTTGCGAGGTTTCTTGTGCCGGATTGCAAAGTCGAAACAGAAACCGTGTTAGCTTCACCACGACCAACGGATATTGTTTCGAGTTCTACATGATCGACGTCGCCTGATAGACGATGGCCGGCTCCATCAATTACAGCAACGGTCGCGGATTCGTAGGGAGATGTTAAGAATGTACACGCGGCATGCGACAGGTGATGGCCGATGTACCGCACTGGCACCTGGCTTAGGAATCTGGCGGATTTCTCTAAATGCTGATTTGAGTAAACGAGATCTATTGATTCGGCATTGATCCCGGACCGCTCAAGGCAATAACTGACGGACGGTTTGACAGGAGCCTGATACCAGGCTCGCCTACCATGCTTTATGCTGACTACACGTTCGTCCTCAATCGCCGCTACGAAGCGTCCGTTTACTAGCAATGCCGCCGAGAAATCGTGATCTGACCCGCCTGTTCCTAGCAGGATCACTAAATCTCCTCCCCCTGTACCGTAGGTGCTTCCTCGGTGCCGAACGGCTTACCAGGATGGCGGAGGCTGGTAAGCAGGCCTCGGCGGCGCGAAGATGTCCAGAACGTTTGCGGCAGAAGCATCGGTGCGAATCCCGTGATATGTGTTGCCTGGGGTGAACCAGATGTCGCCCTTCTTCATTTGGACTTCTTCTCCATGCTGAATCCGCGTGCATTCACCTTCGAGAAGAATTCCCCACTGCTCTTCGGGGTGGCGGTGGTCCAGACTTGGCGTGTGCGGGGCTATTGTTACGAAGGAGAGCATCAGATTTGCACCCGTGAATATGCGGCTGTTAACTCCGCTTCGGAGTTCGAGCTGAAAACCCTGATGCGGATCTAGACGGTTGAACACCCATTGAGTAATATCAGCGTGACTCGATTCATTCATGGTTGATATATTCCTTTCCGACCGTCCAGCGGAAGCTTCTTTAGCGTAATCCGGTATGCCCATGGAGCGCCAGAGCCTGCGGCCAACCGGGGATCTTGCTGGTTCATCGGCCTGCCGCGGGATGGCTGCCGATCCTGGCGGCAGCCGCGGCGCTCACGCAGGCGGGCGACGATAGCAGCCCGATTGCCCCCGGCGAGTGTGCCCACTGAGCCGCGCGAGCGGACTCCAGCGGACTGGCCGTCCTGCGTGGCAGACCGTGGCGACCGCGGCAACATCAGCCGGCTGGCGGATGTCTGAGTTGCCGCTTACGCCGCACGCTTAAGCCTGCCACGCACCGATGTGGCCACCCAGGACAGAGCGGATTGCCATGCATCCGCTGCAGCTGACCCAGACCGGAGGCGTCATGGAAGAACCAGCAGTCACCGCAACGAAATCCGGCCGGCTGGCTGGCCGCTACCTCGACGTGTCCATGGAGGTCCGGTGCGTACGGAAGTGACGATGGCGGCCTCTGGTTCCCCTGCTCCGGCGGGATCGCGGGTGTCTCACGCGGTTGTCGTGGCGGGCCTGAGCAAAAGCTACGGCGCGGTGCAGGCCGTGGGCGGCGTGAGCTTCACCGTCGAGCACGGGGAGATCTTCGCGCTGCTGGGTCCGAACGGCGCGGGCAAGACGACCACGCTGGAGATCCTGGAGGGATTCCGCAGCCGGGACGCCGGACAGGTCGAGGTGCTCGGCTACGATCCCGGCGTCCGGGATTCCGGCCGGGCGCTGCGGGAGCGGATCGGGCTGGTGCTGCAGGACATCGCCGTCGAGCCGTACCTGACGGTCCGCGAGACGGTGGCCCGCAATGCCGGGTATTACCCGGTGCCGCGGGACGCCGATGAGGTGATCGACCTGGTCGGGCTGGCCGCGCAGCGGCGGCAGAAGGTCCGGGCTCTGTCCGGCGGCCAGAAGCGGCGGCTGGACCTGGCCCTTGGCCTAGTCGGCCGCCCGGACCTGCTGTTCCTCGACGAGCCGACGACCGGGTTCGACCCGAGCGCGCGCCGGGAAGCCTGGCAGATCGTCCGCGACCTGCGCGGCGCGGGCACCACCATCGTCCTCACCACGCACTACATGGAGGAAGCCCAGGTCCTGGCCGACCGGGTGGCGGTGATCTCCGGCGGCCAGATCGTAGCCGAGGGAACACCGTCGACCATCGGCGGGCGCGACACCGCCCGGGCGCGGATCCGCTTTGCCCTGCCCGAGGGGTACGCGGCGGCGGACCTGCCACTCGACGCCACGGCAGGCGAGGGCCTGGTCACCGTCGAGACCGCCGAGCCCACCGAGACACTGCACCAGCTCACCGGCTGGGCGCTGCGGCGTGCCACGGTGCTCGGCCAGCTCACGGTGGACCGGCCAAGCCTGGAAGACGTCTACCTGCGCCTGACCGATCATGGCACACCGGAACCCGCGGCAACGGAACCCGCGATGGAAAGGACCGTGCGATGAGCATCGTCACCCGGCAGGCCCGGCGCGGTGATCTCGCCCTGCTGTGGCATCAGGTCCGCTACGAGCAGCTATCGTTCTGGCGCAACCCGCAGAGTGCGTTCTTCACGTTCGCCTTCCCGGTCGTGATCATCGTGGTCTTCGGCGCGCTGTTCGGCAGCGGCTCAGGGAGCTCATACTTCTACGGCTTGTCGGCCCTGCAGTACTACGTGCCCACGATCGCCGCGGTATCGGTGCTGGGCTCCTGTTACAGCCAGCTCGCGATTGTGCTCTCGACGCGGCGCCAGGACGGGATCCTCAAGCGGGTGCGGGCGACGCCGCTGCCCGCGTGGGCGTATTTCCTCGGGCTGCTGGCGCACTGTGTCCTGGTCAGCGCCGTGGATGTGGCGCTCATCGTCGGCGTCGGCCGCCTGTTCGGCGTGCCGTTCCCCACTACATGGCTCGCGATCGCGGTGACGCTCGTGCTGGGCGCGGCCAGTTTCTGCGCGCTGGGCGTCGCGGTGGCCTCGCTGATCCGCAATTCCGAGGCCGCGCCCGCGGTTGTACAGCTCGTCCTTTTCCCGCTCTTGTTTGTCTCCGGCACGTACATGCCGATCCACTCCGGCGTGCTGAACCGCATTTCCGGTGCCCTGCCGGTGCGGCCGTTCAACCAGGCCCTGCTCGGCCTCTTCGCCCAGCACACCGGACTGGACTGGAAAAACCTCGGCGTGCTGCTCGCCTGGGGCGCGGCCGGGGCGCTCATCGCCATCCGCCGGTTCCGCTGGGTCCCCCGACCCGAATGATCGCCGGCGGCCCGCTGTCCTCCGGTTTCACCGGCGCAGATGCCGCGCCTCCCCCGCGCCGGGTGGTGCGCCTGCGCCGCCCTGGCACATGCCAGTGCCGCGCTGGCTTCGTTGGTTAGCTGCCGTCGGCGGTGCGGGTGAAAGTGAGGGCCTGGCGGCGGAGGAGTGCCCAGTCCAGCGGCGGCCGGGGTTCGGGGACGCCAGGCCGGCCGCGGGGGACCTGTACCCGGAGGGCGAGCGGGTGGATGGTGCAGCGTACCGGGGTGGGCATCATGACCGATTCACCGTCGATGCCGACCGGGATCTGCGGCTGGTCGGCATCGATGATGACCTCGCGGGCGGTGAGGATGGTGAGGTTGCGGGAGCGCCCCGCCGCGCGGAGCAGGCCGGCGGCCTGGGCGGCGCTGCCGACCTTGACGCCGACCACGCCGAGCTGGCCCTGGTCCAGCCGGGCGCGGCGGCCCAGGCCGGCGATGTCGCCGGTCTCGTAGGGGTTGTTGCTGACCAGCACCGCTTGCGGCCCGTCAAGTATCACCTGGCCGTCTGCCCGCACGACCAGGTGCGGGCCCTGGTGGCCGGTGAGCAGGTCCGGGAGCATGGCCAGCGCGGTGCCGGTTTTCTCGTCCCGGTAGGCGGGGCTTTGCACGACCTGGGCGTAGGCGCCGAAGGATGCGTTGTTGACGAATGTGCGGTCGCCGATCAGGCCCAGGTCGATCCGCAGCTCGACGCCGTCGGTGAGGGCGTCCAGGCTGGCCGCCGGGTCGTCGCGGTCCAGTCCCAGATCGAGGGCGAAGTGGTTGCGGGTGCCCGCGGAGATCACCAGCATCGGGATATCCCGGCTGGCGGCGATGCCCGCGACGAGTGCCTGGGTGCCGTCGCCGCCGGCCACCCCGAGCAGGTCGGCTCCGGCGTCGGCGGCCCGCCGGGCGAGCGCGGCCACGTCGATGATTCCCGGACCGTCCAGCAGGGCCACCTCGGCGCCGAGCGCGGTGGCCTTGTCCGCAAGGCCGAACTTCGCGACCTTCCCGCCGCCGGACCGCGGGTTCATGATCACGAAAGCCTGCCGCGGCGGCACCGCGGCGGTTTGACGCGGCCCGGCCGGCCGGCGCCCGCCGGCCAGCGCCGCCCGGCCGGCCGCCACGGCAGCCGCCGCGAGCACGACGGCAAGCCCGATCTCCCACAGCAGCCCGGCGGTGACATAGACGACGATCACCAGCACCGGCGCGGCGACCAGGACTGCCAGCGCGAGCCAGCGCCGGACGCCGCGGCTGGCCAGGAACCACCACGCCGCCGCGCAGGCGACCGCCAGGCCCGCGAAGCCAAGGACCAGCGCGGTAATGCTCACCAGGGCGCCGGAGGCCAGCAGCAAAACCACGGCGGCGGCAGCGGCGGCGAATGCCAGCCGGGCCAGCCACCGCTGACCCCGGCTGACCGGGGCCGATGTGCCGTCGCCCGCGCCCGCGCGGCCTGTTCCGTCCGGCGCGCGCGTGCTGCGCAGCGGACCGTCGTCCGGCGCTGTCATGCCATCACCCCCTTAGGCCCTTTCCCGCTGATACTCTCGCCCGCGGATGGCCCCCGCCTCACCCACCAAGGGTGGCGTCGGCCCGTGCCAGATTCCTGCCGCGGTACATACTGTCCCCGGTGAATGCACCGCCGGGAGACTGGCCGGCCAGGGTTCCTCGCCGTCAGGTCGGTTACCTGGGCGGGGGCAGATCCCAGCCATGCCGAACCCCGGACATGCCGAACCGGATGGGCACGCAGGGCGCACCAGGAGGGCGAAAGCATGGGCGTTGGCAGTCTTGATGCCGGTGCGCTAGCCCGCGGGGTTGTCGGGCCGGCCCGGGTGATCGCGTTTGGTGCGAGCAACGTGGCCCCGGCTGGCGCGGTCGTGGGCGGGCTGGTCATCGTCGTGTCTTATGCCGGGTTCGCGTCACCGCTGGTCGTCCTGGTCGCGTTCGCCGCGTCGCTGTGCTGCGCGAGCAGCATCGCGGAGTTCGCTCGCCGGATGCCGTCGGCCGGCTCGCTGTACACCTACAACAGCCGCGGGCTCGGCCGGACCGGGGGCTTCCTGACGGGCTGGATGATGGTCTTCGCTTACGCGCTGTACGTGCCCGCCGGTATCG
Organism: uncultured Actinomycetes bacterium; assembly: GCA_963786975.1. Lineage (GTDB taxonomy): Bacteria > Actinomycetota > Actinomycetes > Streptosporangiales > Streptosporangiaceae > Palsa-506. The sequence goes on from CAWBBE010000008.1 coordinate 172,895, forward strand.
CGCTGACCAGCGCGTACCTGGCGCAGCTGGTGGCCGGCACGCTGCATGTGACCATCGGCGGCTCGGCGCTGTTCGTGCTCATCCTGGGAGCGGTGGTGCTGGTCGCGTACCTGGGCATCGGAACTTCATCCTCAGTCGATCTGGTCCTTGTAGCCGGGGAAGTGGCGCTGATCGCGGCGCTGGCCATCACGATCCTGGTCAAGATCGGGCCAGCGCACTACTCGGTGTCGGTTCTCTCCCCGGCATCGTCGCCGAACGGCCAGCTCACCGACATCACGACGGCGATGATCTACGGCATAACCGCATTCGCCGGCTTCGAGGCGGCCGCCGCCCTTGGTGAAGAAGCAAGAAACACGCGTCGCTCCATCCCCGCCAGCACTATCGGCATCGTCGTCGTGACCGGCATCTTCTATCTGCTCGTCGTTATTGCAGAGATGTTCGGCATGGGACGGCGAGGCGTCCGGGGCTTCACCCGGCAGAGTAACCCGCTGGGTTATCTCACCAGCCAGTACTGGTCGCCATCGGCGCTCTGGGCGATCGAGCTTGTGGTCGTGATCACCGGCCTCGGCTTCGTCATCGCCTCGCTCAACGTGGCCATCCGAGTGCTGTTCGCGATGGGACGCGAACGGGCTCTTCCAGGGCCGCTCGCCCGGCTATCGAGCCGCCATACCCCGGTAGTCTCGATCGGCTGCGTCGCCGCGCTCACGCTCATGCTCGGGCTGCCATTGACCCATGCGTACGGCGGCGCGCGCACCTTCGGGTATCTCGCCGGGGCTGGCGGGCTATCGGTCGTGCTCGTCTACCTCGCCGTGAACATCGCGACTATCCGCGCGTTCCGCACCGAGTTCCGCGACGAGTTCGGGCTCTGGCGGCATCTGCTGATCCCAGCGGCAGCCGTGGTGCTGTTCATGTTTCCGCTGTGGGGGATCCTTCATCCGCATGCGCACAGGCTGGTGGATCTGCTGCCCTTCACGGCGCTCGGATGGCTCTGCCTCGGGGCCATCGTCGCCGGCGTGCTCCGGGCCCGGCGGCCCGCCAGCTTCGAGGCGCTGGGCAGGGTCTTCACGTCACGGAAAAGCTAAGCGGATACCTGTCCGCGCCTGCGGAGGCGGCCAGGATCCCGATCGTGGCCGGGGTGAGCATCAGGCCGGTCTGGACCGCGTTGCGACGGCCTTCAGTTGCATGATCCTGCTGCGGTCAGGCGGAGCGCACCCAGCAGGCTGTTGCTGGGTGCGCTGACGGGCGGGAATCAGCCGCGATGGGCCGATGCGGACTACTGCGCTGCCGCCTGGCCTCCGTGCAGGGCTTCCTGGAGTTCCCTTTCGTCATCCTTGGACAGGGAGGTCTTCAGGACCGTGCCGCCGTACCTGCTCATCGCCTCGACGGCCTTGTCGGGCGTGACCTTCTCCAGCATCAGGAACAATGCCGAGGTGCCCGGCTTGACCATGTCGCGGACCTGGTCCTGGAACTGCTTGTCGATGCTGGTCTTGGCGACCTTCCCCATCAGAGCGCCCAGCCCGGCGCCGATGGCCAGGCCGAAGACCGGGATGAAGAACAGCAGGCCGAACAAGAATCCCCAGAACATGCCCCAGGTTGCTCCGGCACCAACCGGGTGATGGCTGGTGTGCACGTGGTAGCTGCCGTCTTTGTCCCGCACGATCACTGCGATCGCGTCCGGCTGAATAATCAGATCCTGGGCCAGCCGCCGTGCCTCATCGGCAGCGGCTGCTGCGGTCGCCTCATCCGGGTATCCGATGGCGATCAGGTCAGCCATAGCATTCCCCTTTCTCACGTCGTCGTTCTCCCCAGCGTCGGCAGGGCATGGGGCACGGTGTCAATCCTGCTGTCGGCAGGCCAGGGATTCCTCACCCTCTGGAGGGTGAGTTCGGGCATCTTGGCGCCCCCGCCGCCCGCGAGCCGTGGCAGTTCCACCTGCTCGCCTTGCCGGGCTGATCACAGATCTGCACGGCTGCCTCCTCTCGCGGCCAGCTGCGCCGCGACAGCCTGATCCACGTCTGCGTGGGTGCTGCCGGCCCCGATGCGCTCCAGGACGCCGTCGCGCCCCAGCAGCTCGCGGACTGCGGGCTTGACCCGGGCCAGCCGCAGGGTCGCCCCGGCGTGCTCGGTGAGATCGAGGATCTCGTGCATCTTCGCTGACCCCTGGGAGTCGATGAAGTCGATGCCCTCGCAATCGAGCACGATCCCGGTGATGCCGGGCGTAGCCAATGCGACCTCTCTGACCCGGTCCTCCAGGGCGTCGGAGGTGGCGAAGAACAGGCCGCCGTCCAGCCGCAGGACCACCACCCCGGGGAACCGCTCATCGCCGGGATGCTCGTCCAGCTGCCGGAACGCCTGAGTGCCCGGTTCCCGTCCCAGCAGCGGCATCCGGGGGCGTGTCGCTACGGAGATGAGCCAGATCAGCGAGAGCCCGATGCCGATCATCACCCCGGCGAGCACGCCGACCAGCAGGGTCCCGGTGATCGCCGCGATCGCGATCCAGAAGTCGAACCGCGCCACCCTGGCGAGACGGCGCATCTCGGGCACGTCCATCATCCCCATGACCACCGCTTCGATGATCAGGGCGGCGAGCACGGGTTTGGGCAGATTCGAGAACAGCGGCGCCAGCACCAGGAGGGTAAGCAGCACCATCACGCCGGAGGTGAGCGACGCCAGGCCGGTGCGCGCGCCGGCGTGGTCGTTCAGCGAACTCGCGGACAGGCTGGTGGAGACCGGCATCCCCTGGAACAGCCCGGCGCCGGCGTTCGCCATGCCCTGGGCAGCCGATTCCTGGTTGATGTCGATGCGATAGCGGTGCCTGGCCGCGAACGTCCTGGCATCCCCCGCGGTCTGCGAGAAACCGATGAGGACCAGCGCCACCGCCGCCAGGGCAATCGTGCTCGCGTGATCGCGCAGCAGCGAAACGCCGGGGACCTGCAGGGACGGCAGCCCTCTGGGCACCTCGCCGACCAGGGCCACGCCGTGCCCGCCGAGATCGAACAGCCAGGACGCCAGCAGGCCGCCGACCACCAGGACCAGGGCACCGGGGATGCGCGGCGCGACCACTCGCAGCCCGAACACCACCACCAGCGCGGCTCCGCCGACGACCACCGTTACCACCTGGGCATCGCCGAGCGTCCCGAGCCACGACCACAGTTCCCTGATCGGGTTCGAACCGGTGGCCTTCGTGCCCGTGAGCTTGGGCAGTTCGCCGATCACGACATCGATCGCCGCGCCGAACAAGAAGCCGGTGACCACCGCCCGGGAGAGGAACTGCGCGATCCACCCCATCTTGAGCACGGCGAGGAGAAGGAACAGCGCGCCGGAAACGAGGGTGATCATCGCGACCAGGGATGCCGCGTCCTGGATTCCCTTGACCCCGGCCACCGCGACGGCGCTCGCCGCCACGGCCGCCAGTCCCGAGCTCGGCCCGGTCGAAATCTGCCGGCTCGTCCCGAAAACCGCATAAAGGATCGCGCCGGCAGCGGCCGCATACAGGCCGTTCTGCAACGGGATCCCCGCGATCCCGGCGTAGCCGAGGTTCTTCGGAACGATCAGGGCAGCGACAGTGACCCCGGCGATAAGATCACCTCTGAGCCAGCCGCGCTGGTAGGAACGGATCCACCCGGCCATCGGCACGAAACGCCACCGGTCCCGCACCAGAGCCGGCCGGGCCGCTGTCACCAGTCAACCTGTCGTGAGACCCGAACCTGAGTGTCCATCCTCGGCACCTCTCGCTAATCCGAGCGTCAGGAATCGTTGCCTGCCAGGCGGATCCACCGGCCAGGTTGCCCTGATGATCAGGTAGCGGCCGGGGGCCGGCTAGCTTGGGACCGCCGGGCGAGCAGCTTGCCGAGTTCCCAGAGCGCTAGCAGGGCGATGGCGGGCAGCAGCGCCCAGGCGAATTGCCGCAGGTTGAGCTGGGCCGTTCCGAGCAGTCGCCGCAGGACGTCCATCTGGGTGACGAGCACGGCGAGGGCGAACTCGGCGAGCATTGCCCAGTTCATCTGCTTGCTGTCGAAGCTGGCGGTAGTCAGTACCGTGCCGGTCTCGCTGCGGCATTCCAGCGCGGCCACGATCAGGCACAGCGCGAAGGACGTGAACGCGATCGAGTTACCGATGCCAGCGCTGCCGAAGTGAGACTTGCCGAGCTGGATGAGCAGGAGCAGCCCGATGGTGATGGCCAGCCCGGCGAGCCCGACCGTCACGATCACCGATCTGGTCAGCACTGACTCGCCGCGGGGCCGCGGCTGGCGGGCCATGAGGCCCGGGCTTTCCTGGTCGAAGCCGAGCGCGAACCCGAACGGGGCGTTGACGAAGAAGTGGATCCATAGCACCTGCGCGGGCGTGAACGGCTCGCCGGCGGCGATGTTGAACAGGGCCGCGCCCAGGAACGTCAGGACGAAGACCACCAGCAGCACCAGCACGAAGCGGATGTACTTGGTGAGGTTGTCGTAGATCTTGCGGCCCTGGCGGACCGCGAACACGATCGTGGCGAAGTTGTCATCGGAAAGGATCATCCGGCCGGCGTTCTTGGCCACTTCGGTGCCGGTGCCCATGGCGATCCCGATGTCGGCCGCCTTGATCGCCGGGGCGTCGTTGACGCCGTCACCGGTCATGGCCACCACTTCACCGGTTTGTTTCAGCGTCTCGGCGAGCAGCACCTTGTGCTCGGGGGCGACCCGGCCGACCACCCCGATGCTGTCGATGCAGGCCAGCCGCTCGCCCTCCGGGAGGGCGGCGAAATCGGCGCCCAGGATAGCCTCGCCGCCGATGCCGACCTGCCGGGCGATCGCCGCGCCGGTGATCACGTCATCGCCGGTCACCATCCGGACCCGGATGTGGGCCGCCTGGGCGGCGGCGACCGCGGCCGTGGACTCATCCCGGGGCGGGTCGACCATCCCGACCAGGGACGTCACCTGCAGGCCGGTGACGTAGCCGAGCAGGTCGCCGCCGGGGTCGAAGCCGGCCGGATCGAGGTCGCGGGTCGCGGCGGCCATCACCCGCCGGCCGGCGCCCTCCATGCGTTCCATGTGCGCGTTCGCGCGCTCGCTTAGCTCCGCGTCCCACGGGATCGTGCTGCCTTTGGACAAGGCCGTGGCCGCGCGTGCCATCACCGCCGGCGCCGCGCCCTTGACGAAGCACCGCACGACCGGGCCGCCGGACGCGCCGGTGGCCGTGTGGAACGTGGCCATCAGCTTGTACCGGGGGTCGAACGGCAGCGTGGCCAGCCGGGGCAGAGCGTCGCGGGTGGCGTCGATGTCCAGGCCAGCCTTGTGGCCCAGCACCAGCAGGGCGCCCTCGGTGGGGTCGCCGACCACCTTGCCGTCCACCAGCCGGGCGTCGCTGGCCACGATATAGGGCAGGATCGCGTCCTCGATCGTGTCCGATGCGCCGGCCGCGTGATGGACCCTGCCTTCCAGGCCGTACCCGATGCCGGAGATGGTGTAGCGGCCGGCCGGGTCGACCACCTCCACGGCGGTCATCTGGTTCATCGTCAGCGTGCCGGTCTTATCCGAGTTGATCGCCGAGGTGAATCCCAGCGTCTCGACCGACGGAAGGTCTTTCACGATCGCGTTCCGCTTGGCCAGGTCGACGCCGCCCAGCGACAAGATCGTCTGCGTCACCGTGGGAAGCGCCTCGGGGATGGCCGCGATGGCCAGCGACACCGCGCTGACGAACAGCGCATCCCACGCCACGCCACGCTGGCGACCCAGGGCGAACATCACGACCATCGTCAGGCCGGCCGCCGCCGCGATCCACAAGGTGAGCCGGTTCAGCTCCCGGGTCAGCGGCGATTGCTCGCTGGCCGTAGCTGACAGCATCCCGGAGATCTTCCCCAGCTCGGTGCCCGCCCCGATGCCGGTGACGATCACCGTGCCGCTGCCGTGCGTGACCGGCGTGTTCATGAACGCCATGTTCATCTGGTCGCCCGGGCCCAGCTGGTCACCGGGCAGCGTCACGGCGTCCTTGGCCGCCGGCGTGCTTTCCCCGGTCAGCGCCGACTCATCGATCTGCAGCGCGCTGGCCTCGATGATCCGGCCATCCGCCGGGACCTGGTCGCCGGCCGTGATCAGCACCACGTCACCAGCGACCAGCTGCTCGGCGGGGATCTCCGCCTCGGCGCCGTCCCGGCGGACCCGGGCGGTCGCCTTCATCATCGACTTCAGCGCATTCATCGCGCTCTCGGCCTTGCCCTGCTGCCGCAGGCCGACCACCGCGTTCAGCACCGTCAGCAGCACCAGCAGGACCGCGGTGCTCCACTCCTTGATCGCCAGCGACACCACCGCCGCGGCGACCAGGATGATCTGCATGTAGCTGCGGTATTCCCCGAGGAACCGGCGCCAGCCCGGTACCGGCTTCTCCTCCGGCAGCGCGTTCGGCCCGTTCGCGCTCAGCAGCTCAGCCGCCCGCGCCGCGGTCAGCCCCACGGCCGGATCGACGCCGAGCGCCGCGGTCACCTCATCCGGGGAGCGCGAGTACCAGTCCTGGCCCGCCGTGACTGGCTGCCCCGAGGCGTCAGCTTGCACCGTCATGTTCATGCCTCCGACCCGGACATCCGCTAGCCCGGCTAGCTCTTGGCCCGAGCACGGCTCGGCCGTGAGGTCGCCTGGGCGGCTGACCCGGGGGGGTTGCGCCGCTACGGTCCCGGCTTGTTCCCGGGGTCGGCTGCGCCGCCCTGTCCTGGCTGGTCGTCCTGCTCCGGGCCCGGCTTGCCCTGGCCGGCTGACTCCGGCTCTCGTCAGGCCGATGCCCGTCCGCGGCAGCCTGGCTGGCCGCTGCCTTGGCTGCTGCCTTCTCGCTGGCTGCTGCCTTCCTCCTGGCCGCTGCCTTGGCCCTCGCCTTGGCCACCTTGGCTGCGAATGGGTCGGCTGGGGCACCCTTGGGCGCCTGGGCCTCAAGTTCACCCTTGACCACGAGCAGTTGCTGACGCCGGTCCGCGGTCACCTCCGGGTACTGCGGATCGATCCCGATCAGCGTGTGGGCGAGCACCGCAGCCGCGCAGACGCGCGCGAACCACTTATGGTCCGCCGGTATCACATACCAGGGCGCCCAGCGCGTGCTGGTGGCCGACAGCATCTCCGAGAAAGCTTTCTGGTAGTCGTCCCACCGCTCGCGCTCCCGGACGTCAGCCGCGGAGAACTTCCAGTTCTTCTCCGGCAGGTCGAGCCGCTTGAAGAACCGGGTCCGCTGCTCCTCCTTCGACAGGTTCAAGAACAGCTTGACGACCTTGAACCCGTTGTCGGACAGGTAGCGCTCCCAGTCGTTGATCTCCCGGTAACGCCGCTCCCATACCCCCTTCCCCTTCGCTTCGGCCGCCAGTTTCTGGCGGTCGAGAAGTTCCGGATGCACCCGCACCACCAGGACCTCCTCGTAATGCGACCGGTTGAAGATCCCGATGTCCCCGCGTGCGGGCAGCCGGCAGGCATACCGCCACAGGAAGTCGTGATCCAGCTCCTCCGCCGAGGGCACCTTGAAGCCGCTCACCTGCACGCCCTGCGGGTTCACCCCGCTCATCACATGGCGTATCGTCCCGTCCTTGCCGCCGGCGTCCAGCGCCTGCAGGCAAACCAGCACGCCGTAGGTGTCCTGGGCGGCAAGCCGCCGCTGGTAGTCGGCAAGCAGCGCGACACCGGTCCGCAGCAGCTCCTTGCCGTCCTTCTTCTTCAAGAAACCCGCCCGGTAACCCGGGTCGAAATCCTTGCCTAGGTTCACCTTCGACCCCGGCTTGACCCGCAGCGGCTCGATCAGCTCCGCGATACGCTTCGCCCTCTTATCAGCCATCGCCGGTACCTCATTTCCAGACTGGGCAAGCGCGGGATCGGTGATGCCCGCCGACGGCCGCGCTACGCCGCTTCGGCCTTACCTCCGTACGCGGCGAGCGCGTAGATCACGAGTGCGCCGATGGCAATGTAGGTCAGCGACCAGATCGGGTAATAGGGCATCCACCAGATCGCAACATTACCCGCCCGCCACCACGCCTATCCATGCTCGTTGCCTTCCTCAGGACGCTGCTACTGCGCTGTTGCCGTGCCCGATGAAAACGGTACGGCATATCGACGCGTGACCGTCGTCCGCTCCCGCTGCTGTGCGAGACGCTTTCCTGGATCCTGTTCCAGCCGTCTCGGGCTGTCCTCACCCATCCGAGGGTGATCCCGCTCGCTCCGGCGCTCTGGCGGTCACTTCAGCGCTGCTTGCCGGGGCAGGCCTCAGCGCAGAATCGGGCCGCACCGCAGAACAATCTCAGAGCAGACGCAGATCGACTGCCCGCTCAATGGCCTCGGAGCGCGACGCCACCCCGAGCTTCTGGTAGACCGACCGGAGATGGGTCTTTACCGTGTTGCGCGAAATGTAGAGGCTGGCTGCCATCTGCAGGTAGCTGCTGGTCGGCAGGAGCTTGAGGATCCGCAGCTCGGCAGCGGTCAGTGGCTCGACAAGCACGCCACGGGACCGGGCGGTGTCCGCCTGGGCGGCGCGCACCTCGAGGGCCGCAACGATCAGCTGCGCCATGAACGGGTCCGGTTGCATTCGTGTCGAATGCCCGACCAGGTAACTCGTCACCTCGGGTGCGGTCGTGACGACCGTGTTGAGGAAGCCTTCGCGGCGAGCTGCTTGCAGGACACCGCCGACGATGCTCGCGGTCATGGGATCGTTCCGCCCGATCGCGGCCGCGGCCAGGAGTATCTGGCGCACCACCGCGCGCCGCGGCGTCAAGGCACCCAGCGACGGCGCCTGCAGGTATTTCTGCGCGGTGTGGTGATCGCCGGAAGCAAGCGCGACCCTGGCCAGCATCAGGTCGCGGCGGGCTGCGGGTAGCCCGCTGGCCAGCTCAATGGGGGCGCGCAGATCGCCGAGCGACAGGCGCATAACCGCCTCAAGCTCATCGGCCCTCGCCAGCAGAGCCGGTCCGGCCCCGGCCAGGACGAGACGTGCTGCCTTGATAGTCGTCAGCGCTTCGCGGACCTGCCCGCGGGAGGCCCAGATCCCGGCCCGGTCGAGCAGCGCAAGGAATTCAAAGATGGGCCGCCGCCGCTCCGTTATCGTGAGCACTCGCTCAGCGAGTTGCTCCGCGGTATGGAGGTCCCGCCGCTCCAGCGCGAGGCCGGCCAGGACGCGCAGGTAATCCACAGCGAAAAAATGCTGATCGAATCCCAGCCGGCGCGCATCCTCACCGGCGGCCCTGGCCGCCCTGGCGGCTTCAGCGAGGCGGCCGGACTCGAACCACGCCAGCGCCTGTGCACCGGGCACCAGCACCAGCCTGGCCGGTTCGGTAAGCTCGGCCATCGCCAGAGCCGCCGCAGCCTCACGCTCCACTGCCTGGAGGTCTTCCAGGCACGGATAGATGCGCAGGAGGATCAACGGGACGGCGGCGTTCCACTCGTCCTGTAGCCGCATCCGCTCCTGGATGGCCCGCGCGGCGAGCGCCTCACCCACAGCCTCGTCTAGCTGGCCGACTTGCGCATGGTGAAATGACCGCATCGTCGCGAGCCGGGCCGCCAGCCTCGATTCGGGCCGGATCGGCGGCTGGACGCGATCTAGCAGGTCAAGGTACTCGCCACCGCGGGCCGCATGACCCGACAGCAGCAGTTCGGTTGCCAGGGCCAGTAACCGGTCGGGGGCATCCGCCAGCAACGATGGATCGACCGTGCTGAGATCCAGCGCCGCCGGGATCGCCGGGTCGTGCAGGAAGTCGGTCACAGCCCGGTCTTGCAGCAGGGCCAGCGCCCGGTCGGCCTGCTGCGCCGCCAGGAAGTGGCGGGCCGCGCGCCGCATGTCACCGGCTGACTCGAACCATTCGGCCGCCCGCAACTGGAGCGCGTGCTCACGGGCCCGGTCCCTGACCCGCAGCTCAGCACGCAGCAGCTGGCGCACCAGATGGTGGTACCGGAAACTCGTCCGCTCATCATCGACTGCGACTATGAACAAATTGGCCGCGTCCATGCTGCGCAGCAGCGCCGCCGCGTCCTGCCTGCCCGTGACGGCTACGCATGCGCCGATAGTCAGCTCGCCGAGGACGGCGGTATCGAGCATGAACTGGACAACTTCAGGTGGCTGCTGCTCGAGGACTTCAGAGATGAAGTATTCGGCGATCGCGTGGCTGCGGACGTCCAGCGCCCGCGCCGCCCGCACCGGGTCCCTGGCGCCGCGAAGCGACAGCGCCGCCATCTGCAGCGCCGCAGGCCATCCCTCAATGCGCTGATGCAGCAGGGCCAGGTCAGCAGCGGCGACTTCGACGCCGAAGCGCGCCAGTAGGTCGCTGCTCTCGGCCAGGGAGAAATACAGGTCACGGTCGCGCAGCTCGCATAGCTCACCCGACATCCGCAGCCGGTGCAGCCGCAGCGGAGGCTCGACTCGGCTGGCCAGCACCAGCTGGGCGGCCTCGGCCGGCCAGCGCTCGACAAGATCGGTCATGTTCCTGGCGGCCGCTGCCGCCGCAGTATGAAAGTCGTCCACGATGATCGCCGACCCAGCGGGCAGCTTCGCAGCGTCGTTCGCGATGGACGCGGTGACGTCGGCCGACATAACGCCATCCATCGCCAGCAGGTCTGCGGCGTCGGCGCCGAACCCCGGCGCCACAGCCCGGGGGGCCTCGATGAAGCTGGTCCAGAAGCGGACCGGGTCAGCGTCAGCCCCATCGCATGACAGCCATGAAGTCACGCCAGGTGGCCTGACCGCTGCCCAGCTCGACAGCAGCACGCTCTTACCTGCACCGGCCGACCCCACAACGATTGTCAAGCGCTGGCCAGCCCCCGACGTCAGCCGGTCATGCAGCACGAACCTTGTGACCAGCGTGGTCGGCAGCGTCGTGGGCCGGAACTTCGCCATGGCAAACCGTGCGCCCGCTGAGGCGCCGCGCTCAGTCGTCGCACCGTCGGCCACGACACCTCTCCCGCAGTTCCCCGCCCTTAGGCGGCAGCCACAGGCCGGATCCGGTTTGCCTGATTGTAGGGGGTGAAGCACGATCTCGGGCCAGGCCGCCCGATCCCGGGTCACCCTCGGATGGGTGATGACCCAGACTCAGCCCTCAGGCACGCTGGCGGCACGCTGAACCAGCAGACCGCGAGGCGTCACTTTGGTGCGACCACATACGTATGAGATCACTTTCACCGGCCAGGCGGGTACCACGCTGCGCGCGGAGTTCGACGACTGCGAGGTCATTACAGAACCGGGCACGACAACCCTTCGCGCCGAGCTGCCAGATCAGGCAGCCCTCTGCGGGCTCGTACTCCGGATCACCGGTCTCGGGCTTGAAGTCCTCCACTTGCATATCGTGCCGCCGCCGCCCGGGCAATGACTGATCTCGCGCAGATCAGGACGCACCCGGGAGGGTCAGGAGCAGGTAACGATGACAGCTGCGCAACCTGAGCACCCAGTCACCGAAGGCGTCCGCAGCCTTGAGGGGCGGTGGATCTTCGCGGGCCAGCTGGACACTGCGGTGGCCGGATGGTTCGGGCGCTTCCCCGCTCGGATGGGTCGCGCGAGGACTCCCGCTCACTTGCGTCATCACCTGAATTGCCGTCCGGTCCGATTCAACCGCGCGTTGATGTCGGTTGTCGGTGCACGTGGCGTTCGGGTATACAGGGAAACACGCATATCATCGCTGGTCGTGCTCAGATGACGCTGCGTGACCATAGCAAATGGCTGTCCGCCCAGGTGGTCAGTAAGTGGTGAGCGCCGGTCGCTGCTTCGCGCAGACCGTGGGCGTGTTGGTCGTGTTCACCGTCGCGCGCGCGTTCGGGCTGCTGGGCCCGCCCGCGGCTGCTGTCGGCCTGCTCATCGCAGCGCTGGTCCTGATCGCCTGGAGTGCGGGCGCAACACGAGTTGACCTCGGGCTGGGCCGGGCGGATATGGGCGCGGGCTTGCGTTACGGAGCCGGCGCCTTCGGGGTGGTCTTGCTGGTTCTGGTGGCGGCGGCCGTGATCCCGGTGACGAACGGCTTCCTGCATGATTCGCGGGCGCAGATCGGCGGCGGGCGGCTGCTCTACGAGCTGGGGGTTTCGATCGTGTTGCTGACGGCGGTCCCGGAGGAGCTCGCCTTTCGCGGCGTCATGCTGGGGTCGGCGCTGAGAATGTGGGGGCCATGGCGCGCGAGCCTGGTCACCTCGGCGCTGTTCGGTCTCTGGCACATCGCGCCGACCTTGCACACGATGTCGGACAACCGCGCGCTGGGCAGCGCCTCCGCCACTGCTGGCGGGCAGGTCGGGCTGGTGCTCGGCTCGATCGCGGTTACGTTCGTCGCCGGCCTGATCTTCTGCTGGCTCAGACTGCGATCCAGAAGCCTGATCGCCCCGGTTATGGCTCACGCTGCGACCGACGGCCTCGCACTCGCCGTCGCGTGGTTCACGGTCCACTAGGGCAGCCTGCAAGCCCTGGCCCGGCAAACCCGGCCGGCCGGTGGCCGCGTTCTTGCGCCTGCCGGGCCGGGGCGTGCGTGCCCGTGGAGGCAACGCTGGCCTGGCGCGCCGGGCTGGTACGCGGTCACCTTACGGCCGTGATGATCTTCCTGAGGCTGGCCAGGTCCTGGGAGGTAATGCCGGCGGGCCGCATGACGGTATTCCACCCGTCGACGTACTCGCCGGAGTACCGGTGGCCGTGCCCGTCCGGGACGCCGGTGGCGAACGGGAGGTCGGCAGTGACCTGCCAGAAGGTCACGAAAGGCATCCAGAACATGCCCTTGAGCACGTCCCTGCCGGGAGGCTCGCTGATCCAGTCCGGCTGGCTGAAGATGAGATGCGGACTCCACCAGACGATCGGATCGGACGGGTGCATCAGGTACAGGACCCGGCTGCCTTCCCACGGCTGGCCGCCGGGCGGGATCCCGGCCGCCGGGTCATTCGCGAACCGCACGATCCGCCCGTGCTGGTAGACGGGCTGGACTTCCGGACTGCCGGCATCGCGGTGGTCGCTGAATTCCCGGAACAGCGTGTTGAAATTGGGCGGCCCGGCGAACAGCGTGCCGGCGGTGCGATTGTGCAGGTCGTATTCGCCGCTGAAGGCTGCCTCGCCGCCGAACGAGCCCAGGCTTTCCCCGGCGACGAACAGCCGGGGACGCTGGCCCTGGGGCAGCTGCGACCAGCGGCCATAGACCGCGTCGAAGAGCGCACGGCCGGCCGCACGGGCCTTCGACTGGTCGACCAGATAGGAAATCCAGGACGGCAGGTAGGAGTACTGGATCGCCACGGTCGCCGAGTCGCCGCCGCTGAGGTACTCGAACGTGTCCGCCAGCGCCGGGTCGACCCAGCCGCTGCCGGTTGTCGTCACCACGAGCAGGTTCTTGCGCTGGAAACCGCCTGCGCGCTCGAGGTCCCTGACCGCGAGCGCGGCCCGGGACTGCGCGTCGGCGGCTGACGCCAGTCCGGCGTAGGCCCGGATCGGCTCCAGGGCCCGGTGGCCAGTGAACTTCCCGATATCACTCGGCGAAGGGCCTTCGCCGGTGAAGTTGCGGCCCTGATAGCCCAGCGTGTCCCACGGGATGAGCGAGCCCGGCCCGCCCGAGCGCAGGCTGGAGGTGGGCTGGTGCACCCCCTCCGCGGTTGTCGTGTCGCGCACCGAATATGCCTGATTCATGAGGCCGACGAAGCCCTGCAGCAGCAGGCCGCTGATGACCAGGTAGGTGAGGCCGGCCACCAGGATCCAGCCGGTCGCGTTCGCCGCGCGCCGCCCGATCCAGCGGTCGAGCAGTTTCGCGGTCCACCGGTACAGGCCGCGAATGCCGCGCCCGATCAGCAGGAAAAGGCAGAAGGCCAGTACCGCGATGAAGGGCGAGGCAATGACGAGCGGGATGTTGTAGTCCGTCACCCCCATCAGCTGGCGGATCTCATACTGCCAGTACTGCCCGAGCCCGAAGGCAACAGCGGACAGGACACCCGCGCTGATGAAGAAGGTGCGCCAGGCCCAGCGCCGCGGACGCCGGGGTCCGCGGTCGGCGAAGGCACGCCAGATCCACGCGGCCAGCACTCCGAGCCCGTAGCCGATTGCCGCGGTAATGCCACAGACCAGGCCCTGGATCACACCACCGCGCGGGAGCAGCGACGGAGTGAAGGAAAGGCACGCGAAAATGAGCGCGCCCCAGCAGCCGGGAAGCGTGACATAAAGCAGCCTCCGGGGTTTCCCGGGCGCCGTCGATGGCTGAGAGCGTTCAGCCGCCGCCACGGCCGGGGATGTTCCGTCGGCCGCGGGAGGCTGGTCGGCTTCGGCGGGATCGGCAGCACGCTGGGCCGCCACATCTGGACCCTTGCCCGGTGACGGACCACCTGGCGGCCCCGGCATGTCCCGCGCCATCACTACCTCCTGAACGGTGGCCCGGCGGCTGTCGCGGCGCCAGGAACTTAGGTCATTATCACCGCCGCGGAAACGGCAGATCATGCCCGGCCGACCGGGACTTGCCGATCTTCTCGAACTCCTTGGCCCGGCCGGCATCCGGGGTGGCGGCATCCTTTACCGGATGGTAGCTTGCGATTGCTTTAATATTTAGCATCTGTTTTCCCGCTCATCAGAGTCTTGGCGAAAGAGCTGCTCTAGTCCCGGCAGCTGGCCCTGCGACTGACCCGGCGGCACGATGAACCAGGCTAGGCCCGGCGGCGGGAGCGGCACGCCGCAAGCTGGCTTTACGGATCGTGCTGCCGTAACGAGCGGTCCGCCTGCGGTCCCTGACCGGCGGCCGGAGATGATTGCAGCGGGCATGCTTACGTCCCCGCTGGCTGGCGAGCCCGGTCATGGCGGCACGGCGGTTCTGCGCAGACAGCGGGTCCTGGTCGCGGATGGCCGGGCGGAACGCCGGTACACGGGCGCGTTCGAGCTCATCTGCTGTGAGTGCGGCGACAATCCGTACTTGGATTACTGTCAGGTCTCGCCTCGCCTGCAGCAGATACGCGGGCCGTACCCGGTCGCGGCGGGCCTGGCCGCTTATGAGCAGCACCTCGGGCTGGCCGGGGCTGGTTCTGCGAGCCGGGGCGCAGCCAGCCGCGCCGCGGGTGCCCGGAACGAAGCCGCGGGTGCCCGGAACGAACGAGCCGCGGGGTCCCTGCCGTCAGGGACGTCCGGCCCTGACGGCTGACCGGCGGGCGGGGCGGCATCGTATTCACCCGCCGGACGGTGTCCGGTGCGCGGGCAATTTGGTTAACTATGGGTCCGCGGGGCGGAGGATGATGCCGCAGGTTCGACCGGAGGTAGGTGCGCATGGCTCAGCATGGTGCGGCGGAACGATCGCCGGGCGCGTTGCGAGGGGCGCTCCTTCCGCTTGCCCTTGCCCAGTTCATCTGCAGCTTCGCCGGCTCGAACATGAACGTGATGATCAACGACATCAGCAAGGACCTGGACACGACGGTGCAGGGCGTGCAGGTCGCGATCACGGTCTTCCTGCTGGTGATGGCGGCGCTGATGATCCCCGGCGGCAAGCTGACCGACCGCTATGGGCGGAAACGGTGCTTCACCGTCGGCCTGGTCGTGTACGGCATCGGCGCCTTGCTGAGCGCGGCCGCTCCCGGCCTGGGTGTCCTGATCATCGGTAACTCCATCCTGGAGGGCGTGGGCACGGCGCTGCTGATCCCGCCCGTCTACATCCTCGCGACGCTGCTGTTCACCGGGGTCGCCTCGCGCGCCCGCGCGTTCGGCGCGATCAGCGCGATGGGTGGTGTCGGCGCCGCCGCGGGGCCGCTGATCGGCGGGCTCATCACCTCGGCGATCAGCTGGCGGGCAGCGTTCATCTTCCAGGCACTGATCATCGCGGTCATCGTGTTGCTGAGCCGCCGCCTCGAAGATCCCCTGCCGCCGGATCCGGCACGTTCCTTCGACACCGGCGGGGCGATCTTGTCTGCCGCCGGCCTCATCCTGGTGGTAATGGGCATCCTGGCGGCGGATAACAACGGCTGGCTGATGCTCGCCCTGCTGGTCGCCGGTGCCCTGGTCCTGGTGTGGTTCTTCGCCTGGGTGCGGGCCAAGGAGCGGGCGGGCAAGGAGCCGCTGCTGTCGACGGGCCTGTTCCGCAATCGCGTCTCCAACCTCGGCCTCATCACCCAGAACACCCAGTGGTTGTTGCTCATGGGCGTGTCGTTCGTAGTCTCCGCCTACCTGCAGGTCGTGCGTCACTACGACGCCATTCAGACCGGGGTGATCTTCACCGCCGCCACGGCCGGCGTGCTGGCGTCCTCGCTCGCCGCCGAGCGGCTCGCCAGGCGGTATCCGCAGCGAACCCTGATCCTGGCCGGGTTCATCGTCACGATCGTCGGCGTCGGCGTGCTGCTGGCCATGGTGACCGGCATCAGCACTCCCCGCGCCTGGGTTTTCGCCCCCGGGCTCCTGCTGATCGGGCTGGGCCTTGGCGCCATGCTGACCCCGTCGGTCAACATCGTGCAATCCAGCTTCGGCGAGGAGCGGCAGGGCGAGATCTCCGGCCTGTCCCGCAGCGTGTCCAACCTCGGCTCCTGCCTCGGCACCGCGATCGCGGGCACCATCCTGGTCGCCGGGATCACCTCAACCCCCGAGCGGTCCTACGGGCTCGCGATGATCGCTTTGGCAGTGGTCGGCCTCATAGGGCTGGCCGCCGCGCTGTTCCTGCCCGCGGTCCTTGCCCCAGCGGATGCCGCGCAGCCACCGCAGCACAACCCGTCCCAGCCGCTCGGGACGGCCTAAGCTTCCGCTCGCGCTAGCAACGACACCGCTGGCAGCACCACCGGGACCTGGGCTCTAGGCAGCCGGGGATCGGCCGACGGCGCTGCGGGCGATGACTGGCCGGCGCAGCGGGTGACCTGACCGGAAGGGACGAGCATGGCAGGCATCGCGGCAGGCAGCGGAATCCGGCCCGGGCCGGCCGCAGGGAACCCGGGGCGGCGCCGCGCCGCCGGAATATACGGGGCCATCATCACCGCGGCAATCCTTGACACCGCCGGCGCCCACCTGCCCACCGCCGCGCTGGTGATCACGGTCGTGATCACGTTGCTGGTGTACTGGCTCGCCGAGGAGTACGCCGAGCTGCTGGGTGAGCAGGCCGCTGGCGGCCGCCTGCCGACCTGGCCGAAAATCGGGCAGGCGCTGGCCGCGACCTGGCCGATGGTCACCGCGTCCTACGCGCCGCTGCTGGCACTCGTGCTGGCCCGGCTAGCCGGAGCCTCGGCCCTCACCGCCGCCAACATCGGGCTGGCCGCGGCGATCGTGCTGCTGACCATCCACGGATGGCTGGCCGG
The DNA here is from genome assembly GCA_963786975.1 of uncultured Actinomycetes bacterium. Lineage (GTDB taxonomy): Bacteria > Actinomycetota > Actinomycetes > Streptosporangiales > Streptosporangiaceae > Palsa-506. The sequence goes on from CAWBBE010000008.1 coordinate 190,075, forward strand.
CCGGGCGGCCGAGCTACGCAGCTGGCAGCTCTTCCTGGCCACCTCGGTCGCCGCCGGGCTGGGACTAGTGATGATCTTGCTGAAAGACCTGGTCCTCATCCACCTGCACTAACGCCACCCCGGCCGGCCCGACCAGGAGCTCGCCCGGCCCGTCATGGCCGTGACTCAGCACAGGATTGCCGCGGGGGCTCCCGCCAGGCCGGTGCCGACCGGCGTGATGACCGTCCCATAGGCCGTCTCCGAAATTCCGTCTTGCCCGTGACTGCCGCCAGGGTGTTGACGAGGGCGGGCCGGTCAGGCCAGCAACTCGACCAGGCCGCTGATCGCCAGGTAGCCGCCCAGGGTCAGGGCGGTGTAGGCGACGAACTGCCGGGCGTGGCCCAGCAGCCAGTCCTGGGCTTTCTCCAGCGCCGCCTTGGTGGCCTCCGGCCGCAGCGCAAGGAACGCGAACGGGATGATGATCAGCAAGAACTCGATGAGGACGAAGAGGATGACGCCGACGACCTGGTTCGCTGTGGAGGACTGACTGGTGACCAGGAGGTTCAGCCCGGTGAGGTAGCTGACGCCCGGGATGCCGCACACAGCGCCGACCAGCATGGCGAGCCCGAGCCTGGGCTCGCTGAGCACCCGCTGCGCCCAGCCGTCCTTCTTCTGCGGCTTGCCCGGCTGGCCGTCTCCGGCCGGGACCGCTGCCTTGCGCCGGCCGTGCAGGCGCCCGGTGGCGATCAGCCCGCCGACGGCGAGCAGGAGCAGGCCCAGGGCGAGGTTGACGTCCGCGCTCACCGTCTTCTGGGAGCTGATGGTGTCGTGGTGGAAGAAGAGCACATCCAGCAGGCCGATCGTCACACCGACGGTCAAGCCGCCGAGCAGGACGCACAAGAACATCGCCCGCGGCCGCCGGTTCTCGATCAGCAGCAAATCGATCGCCAGCAGCTTCGGATTCAGCGCCGCGACGAACGCCAGCGCGAAGAATTCGGCGTTCATCGCCGGTCAGCCAGCATTTGTCAACATCCTAGGCGAGTGGCGGCTGCCCGGCTTCATCGTTGCTGTATCTCAGCCGCGACGCTGGGCGCGGCAGCGGCGGGCGCAGTGGCGCCGTCCGCCAGCACCGCGCAGGGCGTTGCGGGCCGGCCATCGGCCTCAGCCGGTCCGGCCGGCCCGGCCTGCTGATTTCCGGGTCTTTCGGGTGCATCAGCCGGGCCGTTCGGCTCTGGATGGCGCACCAGGCGTGGGCTGACGGTGAAGATGTGGGAACGCGCAAGACGTCGCATCGTGTCCGGCTCACGGTCCTGGCAGGATTCGTGGCCGCATCGGCGTCCGGCGGCGCGGCGGGGCTGATCGGCGGGTGGCTGCGGCTCAGCTCATCGATGACGGCGCGATTGCCGTTCCGCAGTCCTGTGTTCGCCGGCATCGCGCTGGCGTTCGTGGTCGCGGTGCCCGCCACGGTTGCCGCCATCCTGGCCTGGCGACGGCACCCGCGTGCCCGTGACGCAGCCGCTCTGGCTGGCGTCCTGCTCGTGGGCTGGATCGTGGTGGAGGTGGCATTCGTCAGGCAGTTCAGCGTCCTGCAGGTGGTTTACGGCCTGGCCGGCCTTGGCCTGATCGCCGACGGTAACCGGCGGATGCTCGCCGAAGCCGCACCCGGCTGGTGACGCGGCTCAGGCAAAGATACCGGCCGACAGCGGCCGGGCTGCTGACGATAATCCTGGCCGAATTCGGCGACTTCGCGATGATGCGCAAAATGCTGCTAGGCATCAAGGCCCGGGCCGAAACCGGCCCAGCCCGCGATCAGCGCGACGGCGAGTGGGCATCGGCGCCAGGCCGTGGCGGCACATCGCGGTCGGAAGCTGCCAACGTGAGCTCAGGACAAGCCTCCTCGTCGCCGGCAGCCTGATTTACAGCTGGCCGGTCTGGTGACGATCGGCCCTACTGACGCTCGCGCTCGGCGCGGCACAATTGAGGTGAAAGCAAGCGAAAACGGGGGTGACAACGATGCGGGCTGTAGTCGTCTACGAGTCGATGTATGGCAACACGCACCTGATTGCCGACGCCATCGGGGCCGGGCTCAAACCCGTCTTCGAGGTCAGTGTTGTTCGGGTGTCACAAGCTGGCCCGGCGGTTCTCGCCGACGCGGACCTGATCGTGGTCGGCGGGCCGACGCACGCTCACGGGATGAGCCGGGCAGCCACCCGCAAGGCGGCTGTGCAGGCCGCGGACAAGCCGGTCAGTCCCCTGACGGTCGAGCCAGATGCGCTAAGCCCGGGTCTGCGGGAGTGGTTCGGCTCGCTCGGCCATTACCCGGTCAAGGCGGCCGCGTTCGATACCAGGCTGCACGCGCCTGCCGCGCTTACCGGCCGGGCCTCCAAGGGGCTGACCCGTCTGCTGCGCGCGCACGGGTTCGACGTGGTCGCAGAACCGGAGAGTTTCCTGGTGACCAAGCAGGACCGGCTCGATCCGCAGGAGACCACCCGGGCCCGCGAGTGGGGAACCAAGCTGGCCGCCAGCATCGCGCCGAGCCGAGCTCAAGGCACCCGAAGCTGAGCACAAGGCGGGCCGCAATCGCGGGCCGATCTGCCGTGGTGGTGAGCCAGCCGGCCGGGGACGTGATCGCTGGCAACGCCGCCTGCTTCGCCAGGTGCTGCGGGCGGGCGGGCATCGTCGCTGATTGGCTGCCGTCTGCTGAGCTCCGCCTGGCGATCTTGTATTGCACTGTCGGGCACAGGTCAGAATGAGAGCATGGCCCGGTTGCGTGAAAGCAAGGAGATGCTGCTGTTCGTCTTCTCCGCCGCGCTGCTCCTCGCGGGCGTCGCGGCGTGGCTGCTGGCTGCCGGGACGGCAGCGAGCGTGCTGTGGATCGCCGGTGCCGTGCTGGGCCTTGTCTTCTCGGTGTCCTGGACAGCCGGCGCGATCCGGCGGCGCCAGCCGAGCGTCGACGTCATCGCGGTGCTCGCCCTGGCCGGCGCCCTCGCGGTCGGCGAGCCGTTCGCCGGCGCCGTGATCACGGTGATGCTCGCCAGCGGGCAGCTCCTGGATGCCCGGGCGTCCGCGCGGGCGCGGCGCGAGCTGAGCCTGCTGGCCGGGCGGGCCCCGCGCACGGCCCGGCGCCGCGTCGAGGGCGGAGTTGCCGAGGTCCCGGTGGATGACGTCGTCCCCGGTGACCGGCTGCTGGTGGGCGCGGGAGCGATCGTCCCGGTGGACGGGCGGCTCCTCAGCCCGGCCGTGCTGGACGAATCCGCTCTCACGGGCGAGTCGCGGCCGGCGGAGCGAATCGCCGGCGAGGACGTCCGCAGCGGCGTGGTCAACGCGGGGCAGCCGATCGACCTGGTCGCGACGGCGGTGGCCGCGGAGTCCACGTACGCCGGGGTGGTGCGCCTCGTCGAGCAGGCCCAGGCCTCGTCGGCGCCGTTCGTCCGCACCGCCGACCGGTTCGCCGTTCTGTTCGTCCCGCTCACGCTCGTCCTCGCCGCAGCGGCGTGGGCGCTCAGCGCGGACCCCGTCCGGGCCGTCGCCGTGCTCGTCGTCGCGACGCCATGCCCGCTGCTGCTCGCGGCTCCGATCGCGATCATGTCCGGCCTGTCCCGCGCCGCGCGCATCGGCGTCGTGATCAAGGGCGGCGGCGCCCTGGAACGCCTGGCCGCTGGCCAGATCATGCTTTTCGACAAGACCGGCACGCTGACCCAGGGGCGACCGGGGCTGGCCGACGTCGTCACGGCGGGCGGCCGGATGGACGCGGACGAGCTGCTGCGGCTCGCCGCCTCGCTCGACCAGGTCTCGGCGCATGTCCTGGCGAGCGCCATCGTCACCGCCGCCGCCAGTCGCGGGCTTGCGCTGGAGATGCCGGCCGGGGTCCGGGAAATGCACGGCTACGGCCTGGAGGGGGCCGTGGGCATGCACCGGGTGAGGCTGGGCAAGGCCATGTGGATCGTCGGCGGCGAGCCGCCGCCGTGGGTGCGCCAGGTGCGTCGTCGCGCTGACCTGGACGGCTCGCTGACGGTCTTCGCCGCCGTCGACGACGAGCCTGCTGGCGCCTTCCTCCTCGAGGACCCGATCCGGCCCGACGCGCCCCGGATGGTGCGCGCGCTGCGCGAGGCCGGGGTCACGCGTGTCGTCCTGGTCACCGGCGACCGCGCGGACATCGCGGATATGGTCGGGCGCGTCGTGGGCGTCGACACCGTGCTGGCCGACTGCGACCCCGCGGACAAGCTCGCCGCTATCGAACGCGAGTCGGCGCACGGGGTGACGATCATGGTCGGGGACGGGGTCAACGACGCTCCCGCGCTCGCGGCGGCCGGCGCCGGGGTGGCCCTCGCCGCGCGCGGGGCCACCGCGTCATCGGAGGCGGCCGACGTCGTTCTCACGGTCGACCGGGTCGACGCCCTGGCCGACGCGATCCTCATCGCGCGTCGCTCGAAGGGGATCGCCCTGCAGGCCGTCCTCATCGGCATGGGCCTGTCGCTGGTGGCGATGGCCGCCGCTGCGGCCGGGCTACTCCAGCCGGCGGCGGGCGCGCTCCTGCAGGAGTTCATCGACGTGCTGGCGATCGGCATCGCCCTGCGGGCAGTGCTACCCGGCGCGATCCACACGATCGCGATGCCGCCCGCAGACGTCGCCACCGCGCTCCGGCTGCGGGCCGAGCACGACGCCATACTGCCGGCGGTCGAGCAGATCCGATCGGTGGCTAACGGACTGTCGACGCACGACTGCGACCTCGCCCCGGTGCGCACGTTGCTGGACCTGCTGGAGGGCGAGCTGCTCCCGCACGAGCGGGCCGACGAGGCGCTGCTCGTCCCCCTGGTGGCCCGGGCGCTCCGCGGCAGGGACGCGACGGCGGCGATGAGCCGCACCCACGCGGAGATCGAGCACCAGGTCAGCCGGCTGCGGCGACTTCTCACCGGCCTCGGCAACGAGACCGTGCAGCCCGAGGACGTCATCGAACTCCGGCGCCTGCTCTACGGGCTGTACGCCGTGCTCCGGCTGCACAACGCGCAGGAGGAGGAGGAGGCCTTCAGCCTCGTGCCGAACGGGACCGCGATCGGTCAGGCGGCAGCCACCAGGGCCGGAACCACCCGGGACCGGCCGCCCGCGCGAGATCACGGAGTGACGTGACCCCCGGCACCGACCCGGGCTCCCGCCACCGCGCGGAGTAGGCAGCGGGCACTGTCCTTGGCGATCTCCACCGCGCGGGTCGTCATGATGTCCGTTCGGGCAGCAGCTCGCCGCCGTGGTCGCCGGGGACGGGGCTGGGCGGCGGCTGCCTGGCCGGGTCGGGTCCGTAGGCGAAGCCAGCTATCGCGCCGAGCGCGGCGAACGCGGCCGCGGCGAGCAGGACGTCGTTCAGCCCGCTGGCGGTGCCGGCGCGGGCAGCGTGGGTGACCGCGGCGCGGCCGGCGGGCGGGACCACGGCGGCTACCCGGGCGCCGGCGCCGGAGGCAACGGCGACGGCCAGCCGGCGGGCGGCGCCGGGCGGGGCGGGCAGGCCGGCCAGGGCGTGCAGGGTGGCGGTGGTGACGCGGGAGGCGTAGAGGGCGCCGAGCACGGCCACGCCGGTGGCGGTGCCGACCTGGCGCAGCGTGTTCACCAGGCCGGCGGCCATCCCGGCGTGGGCCGGCTTCACCGCCGAAAGCGCTGCCGAGGCCAGGCCGGTGGAGGTGATGCCCAGGCCGATCCCGGCCAGGATGAAGCCGGGCAGCAGCACCAGCCAGCTGGAGGTGGCGGTCAGGTGGGCCATCGAGGCCAGCCCGGCTGCGGCCGCGACCATGGCCACGCCCAGCAGCGCCCGCATCGCCACCTTGCCGATCAGCCGGCCGGTCAGCAGGGCGACCGCGAAGGAGACCAGCGACAGCGGCAGGAACCGCAGCCCGGCCTGGACCGGCGAGTAGCCCAGGGTGTTCTGCACATACAGCGACAGGTAGATGATCATCCCGATGACCGTCGCCGAGATCGCGAACGCCACGAACCCGGTCGCGGCAAAGCTGCGCCGGGCGAACAGGCGCAGGTCGGCCATGGGCGCGGCGGCGATGCGCAGCTCGTACGTCACGAACCCGGCAAAGGCCACGGCTGCGGTCGCGAACAGGGCCACGATCGCCGGGCTCGCCCAGCCCAGCGCGTTGCCGCGGATCAGCGCGAACATCAGCGCGGTCAGCGCTACGGTGATCAGGACCGTGCCCGGCCAGTCGGCCCGGCCGCCGGCCGGGTTGCGGGATTCGCGCAGCCGGGCCATCCCGCCCGACGAACGCGGCCACGCCGATGGGCAGGTTGACGAAGAAGATGGACCGCCAGCCCAGTGTGTCGGTCAGCACCCCGCCGGCCAGCGGCCCGATGGCGGTGGCGGCGCCGAGCGTGGCGCCGAAGGCGCCCAGCGCCCGGGCCAGGGCGGCGCCGGAGAACTCCGCGCGCAGCAGCGGCGTGGCGGTGGCGAACAGCACCGCGCCGCCGGCTCCCTGCAGCGCGCGGAACAACTGGAGCGCCATCGCGGTCCAGGCCAGCGCGCACGCCAGCGACCCGGCGGTGAAGATGACCAGGCCGGCCAGGAACAGCCGGCGCTGGCCCAGCCGGTCACCCAGGGTGGCGGCCGGCAGCAGCAGCACGGCCAGCACCAGGGCATAGGCGGCGCTCACCCACTGCAGGTCCGGCAGGCTCGCCCGCAGATCCCGCTGAATCGATGGCAGCGCCACGCTCACTATCGTGATATCCAGCAGCAACATGAACGCCGCCGTGCACACCAGCACCAGGGTCCACCGCTGCCGCGACGACATCCCCGGGACTTCAGGCATCTGTTTCACCGCCCCTTGGAAAGCACGATCATTTCGGCTCCTGCATCTGCGGCGCCTCGCCGTGTCCCCCGGCCGCCCGCGCCGACTCGTGGCGTCGGCCCGGCCGCCAGACGTGGCGCGGCGTTCCGGGTGTCACTGTCAGACCCCGGCTAGCGCAGCGTCTTGAAGGAGGCCCGCATTTCGGTGGTGAACAGGTCGGGCTGTTCCCAGGCGGCGAAGTGGCCGCCTCGGCCGAGCTTGTTGTAGTGGATGAGGTTGCGGGGGTAGGCGCGCTCGGCCCAGCTGCGCGGGGCCTGGTAGAGCTCGTCGGGGAAGACGCTGATGGCGAACGGGATCGTGATGGGCTTGGCGTCGAAGAACTCCGCCTTGTTCTCCCAGTACAGGCGAGCCGCGGAAACCCCGGTGTTCGTCAGCCAGTACAGCGTGATGTTGTCGAGGATGTCATCGCGGGTCAGCGGGCTGTCCAGGGTTCCGGTGAGGGCTTTCTCCGCCAGGCCGGGCTGGCCGGTGCCGTCGCCATGGTCCAGCATGAACGCCGCCAGGTCGACCGGTGAGTCCGCCAGCCCGTACAGCGTTTGCGGGCGCGTGGACATGATCTGCGCGTAGGCCACGTGCTTCGCATAGAAGTTCCGCAGCTGCTCGTACGCGCGCCGCTCCTCAGCGGACAGATCCGATGGCGGCGGGTCGCCGCGCTGGACTGCCTTGTTGATGGCCGCCGGAGCGGTCCCGGGCATGTTGGAGTGGATGCCGGCCAGCTCCGGAGCGCCCTGTATGCCCATCGCTTGGGTGACCGCCGCGCCCCAGTCACCGCCCTGGGCCACGAACCTGGTGTATCCCAGGCGCTTCATCAGCACCACCCAGGCCCGTGCGATGCGGACCGGATCCCACCCGGTGGCGGCCGGCTTGGCGGAGAACCCGTGGCCGGGCAGCGAGGGAATCACCAGATGGAACGCGTCCGCCTCGCTCGCGCCGTGCGCGGTGGGATTGGTGAGCGGGCCAATGATCTTCAGCTGCTCGATGATCGACCCCGGCCATCCGTGCGTGACGATCAGCGGCAGCGCGCCCTCGTGCCGGGAGCGGACGTGGATGAAATGAATGCGGGCGAATAGCGGTCTGATCACTGCTTGCCTGCTCTGCGCCTTCGGTCATGGCTATGCTCCTTCGTCCCATGGACCAGACACCGGCCGTGCCGGGCACGATGCGGATGCGCCGATTGCCTGCAGTGTCGTGGCTTGCAGACGGACAAGGCAACCAGCTCGCCGGGACCGGCCGGGTGGTTACCAGGTCGGCAGTCAGCGATTCCCGGTTGGCCGGGCGGGGGCGAAGAAGCCGGTGAGCAGCTGGTTGACGCGCTCATGCTCGTCGTGATGGACCCAGTGCGAGGCGTCGGGCAGGCGCTCGACGCGGTCGAGGCCGGGGACGTCGTCGTGGTCGGGCTCGGCTAGTTCGGGGCCGAGGTAGCGGTCGCGCTGCCCCCAGATGACCAGGGTGGGCGCCTTGATGGGGCGAAGCGCCGCTTCGGCCTGTTTCGGCGGGGTCCGCACCGAAGACCGGTAATAGTTGATCATCCCATTTGCTGCGCCTGGCTGCGACCACGCCTCGATGTAGCGTTCCAGCTCCTCCGGCGTGTAAGCCGGGCGGGCGTCGCGCAGGAAGTGCCGGAAGAAATGCCAGCGGTCGGCGTGCACGACGGCCTCGGGCAGGTCCGGGAGGTCGAAGAAGAAGAAGTACCAGGACTTGCGGAGCTGGCCCGGGTGATGCAGTCCCTGCGATAGCTTCCGCGGGTGGGCCGCGTTGAGGATGGCCAGCCGGTCCACGACCTCGGGGTAGTTCATCGCGGTGGCCCAGGCGACCGATCCGCCCCAGTCGTGACCGGCCAGCAGCGCGGACTGGGCGCCGCGTTCCTGGATGAGACCGCGGATGTCGGCGGTCAGCTGGCCGATATCGTAGGCCTTGACGCCGTCTGGCCGCGAGGACAGGTTGTAGCCGCGCAGGTCGGGTGCGACGACCCGGAATCCGGCCGCCGCGAGCGGCTGGATCTGCAGCCGCCAGCCGTACCAGAACTCGGGGAAGCCGTGCAGCAGGACGACCAGCGGCCCCTCACCGGCCTCGACGTAATGCAGCCGCACGTCACCGATCTCGGCGTAGCCCTCGCGAAGGTCGCTGGGCAGGTCCGGCGCCCCGGAAACGGAGCCGGGATCTTCGGGGACGGTGGACGACGAGGGCATGAGGGCCTCCTTCTATAGCTGGTCTTGCTTGACGATCACGCTCGGCCAGGTGCGTCGAGCCCGTGCCGGACCCTGGTCGGCACGCGTGCAGTAGGGCTCCTGGCTCCCAGTGGCGCCAGGGATCCGCGATCAGCCCGCGGTACCTACGGCTTTCCGCGCCCGGGGGCGGCGGCTATAGGAAACTGGCAGCAAAGGCTGACGTGGCCGAGCCGACCGCGCGAGCAGAGGCGCGAACAACCGTCATGCCCGAATCCCGATGGGGCCTGCCCTACCCACAACGTAATTCCCAGCGATCCTTTTTCTCTTGCGGGGTGGCGTGCGCTGACCTCGCGGGCAAGGCGCTATGAAGGTCTCTGCGAGAGGTGATGCCCAGTTTGGCGAACACCTTGCGGAGATGCCATTCGACGGTGCGGGTGCTGATGAATAGTTCCGCGGCAATCTCGGGATTGGTGCGTCCGTCTCGGGCCAGCCGGACGATGTGCTCCTCCTGCGGGGTGAGCTGGCCGTAGGTGTCGACCTCGCGTTTGCGGACCTGCTCGCCGGTGGCGAGCAGTTCGCTGCGCGCGCGCTCGGCGAAGGCGTCGGCGCCGATTACGGTGAACAGGTGGTAGGCGGCGTGCAGCTGGTGGCGGGCGTCGAGCCGCCGGTTCTCGCGACGGAGCCACTCGCCGTAGAGCAGGTGGGCCCGGGCACGCTCGGGCCGCAGCGGTGTGCGACCCAGCCGCTCGACCGCCTCGGCGTAGCACTGCTCGGCCTCCTGGCCTTCGCTAACCAGGGCTCGCGAGCGCGCCTCCAGGCCCTTCGCCCAGTCGGAAGCCTCAATGGCTGTCATGGCCGACAGCCGGTCCAGTGCTTCGCTGGCCAGGTCCGCCCGTCCGGTTCTCACCGCGGCCTCGATTAGTTCAGGCAGAACCAGTTGTGTGCTCAAGGGTGAGTAGGTTTCCCCGGTGGCCGGCTCCGCCACGGCCAGCGCCGCTGCGTAGCGGCCGAGGCCATTGTGGAGGACCGCTGCGGCCCCGTTGGCCATCTGGACGGCGAGTCCCTCCCCGCGAGCCGTCGAGTCCTCAGTGGTCGCCGTGAACAGCGGTACCGCTTCCGCAGGCCGGCCCCGGTACCCGGCGAGCAGAAGATCACAGGTGGTAGCCAGCCGAATCCCGGTCACCTCGTTGACTACGTCCTTCTCTGCGGCCAGCGACGTCGCTGTCTCGAAGTCGCCGCAATGCGTGGCCACGCTCCCGCGTCCGTTCAAGGCGATGGACAACGGGGCGAGGGCACCCAAGGCGCGGGCGAGCTCGACATGCCGGGTGCTCAACGCGACCCAGCTGTCGAAGTCCCACGCGGCCATGGCCGCCATCTGGGCGAGAATCCCCCACTGCAGCCACTCATCACCGGACACCTGATCACCGAGAAATGCGGACACTGCTCGCCGGATAACCGGCTCTGCTGCCGCACGCCCTTGGACGATCATCGTCGTCAGGCCGTCGAGGAGGAGGTCACAAGGCCGCGAACCCCGCGCTGGCGGCGGGGCCGCTTGTGCCGCTCGGGAAACCTCCAGCAGCCCGCCGGGTCCGGCGAGAGGACCAGCGAGGTGGGACGCCACCCAGGCGTAAAGATAGGTCTCCCGAGCGAGCTCCGCATCGAGTGATTCGAGTCTCTTGGCCGCTTGCAGCAGCAGCACAGGCGCCTCGCGTCCGCTGACGGATGCCCACTCAATCTGTCCTCGGAGCTGCTCCACGCGGGCCCGCTGGAGATCTTCGACCGCGTGGGCTTCGGCTTGGGCCAGCAGGCCCAGCGCTATGTCGAACGCGCCGGCGTGCAGGTTCGCCAGGGCTGCGGCCAGCGCCCGGTCGGCGCGCTGTCCCGGCTCGGCGGTCAGCGCCACCGACCGCTGGAGGAAGGCCGCCGAGGCCGCTACCCCGGCGCGGGTCTGGATCTTGGCCGCCGCATGTTCGAGCGCGGTGGCAACGTGTTCGTCCGGTTCGGTGGCCGCGGCAGCCAGATGCCACACCCGGCGCTCCGGATCGGTCTGGGCATCCGTCGCCGTAGCGAGCGTCAGGTGGGCGGCACGGCGATCCTCCGGGGACCCGGCCACATAGGCTGCCGACCGCACCAGGGGATGGCGGAACCGTACTTGAGAGCCGATATTCAGCAACTGCCCCTCATCGGCCGCAGCCGCCGCATCAGGTCCCAGCCCCAGTGTCTGTGCGGCACGCCACAACAGCGTGGCGTCCCCGGTTGGGTCGGCCGCCGCAAGCAGCATGAGCTGCTGGACCGGCCCGGGAAGCACCCGAACCCGGCGCAGGTAGTGATCCTGGAGCCGGCCCTGGAGATGGCCAGGCAGGCTTGCCGGGGGCAGGCTGGCGAAACCGCCGGCCAGTTCGGCCTCGCTCATCCCTCTGGCCAGCTCCAGCAGTCCCAGCGGGTTTCCCCCGGTCTCGGCGACGATCCGGTCGCAAACCCGCTTGTCCAGGTGACCAGGGACCGCTGCCGTCAGCAAAGACCGCGCGTCCTCGCCGGTAAGCCCTTCGACGGTCAGCGCCGGCAGGCCGGGGAATAGCCGCTCGCCGGCCGCCTCCCGGACGGTGAACAACAAGCCAACCGGTTCAGCCAGCAGCCGCCGTCCGACGAACCCGAGCACCTGGGACGAGGCTTCATCCAGCCACTGGGCGTCCTCGACCAGGCAGACCAGCGGCCGCGCGGCGGCATTCTCAGCCATCAGGCTCAGCACCGCCAGGCCCAGAACGAACCGGTCCGGGGCAGGCCCCGCCGCCAACCCGAACGCCGCTCGCAACGCGCGCTGCTGCGGCTCTGGCAGTACGTCCAGGCAGCTCAGCATCGGCGTGCAGAGCTGGTGCAGTGCCGCGAGCGGCAGCTCCATCTCGAATTCCACGCCGTCGATCTGAACTAGCCGGCAGCCAGCTGCCTGGCGCGCGCAGTAGCGCATCAGCGCAGTCTTGCCGATCCCCGCCTCACCCCGGATGACGAGCACCGCACTCTCACCGCCACGAACACGGTCCAACAGGCCGTCAAGGGCCTGCCGTTCGCGAGCACGCCCTCTGAAGGCCGACGTCCTGGGTGCGGCCATGGCGTAACGATAAGCCCGTAATCGGGGCAAGTGAACACCCTGGCTCGAAGCGGCATGAGGCCACCGAGACTCGTGCCATGGATACCGCACTCAACGGGTCGCCTGCCGGTCAGGTGGCAATCGTCACCGGAGGGTCCCGCGGCGTCGGCCGGGCGACGATCCACCGCCTAGCAGCCGGCGGCTACGCCGTCGTCGTCAACTACCTCCACGACCAGCGTGCGGCCGAGTCGACCGTCGAAGCGATCCTCGCGAACAACGGCAACGCCGTGGCCATCCGCGCCGACATCTCCGACGATCTGGACGTGAAGAGGCTCTTCGCCGAGACGACTGCAGCGTTCGGCGGCATTGACGTCGTCGTCCACGCCGCCGGCAGCCGGATCACCGCATCTCCGGTAACCAAGGTCGACCTTGACGAGTTCGACGCACTGGTCCGGATCAACACGCGGGCTACCTTCGTCGTCAACCACGAGGCAGCCCGTCACCTCCGCAACGGCGGGGCGATCGTCAACCTGTCCAGCTCAGCGGGCGGTTCATCGCTGCAGACCTACGGCCTGTATGCGGCCACCAAGGCCACCACAGACGTGCTCACGCGAGCGCTCGCGCTAGAGCTGCGTGAGCGCAACATCGCCGTGAACGCGGTGTCGCTAGAAGTCCACCGGCCGTGCGCACCCAGCCAGGTCGCAGACGTCATCGCGTACCTGCTCAGCGAGCATGGCCACGGCCTCACCGGCCAAGTGCTCCAGGTCGGCGATCCCGGATCGCTGCCGTAGTTTCCGCGACACCAGGTAATCCTGGACCGGCTGCCCGAGGCGCTCCGGGTGCTGTTACCCCGACGAGCGGCTGCCTGCCAGCCAGTCGAGAGCGGATGCCGGGCCAGCCGGCGTCCGGCTTAGACCAGTGCCCGGACCAGTGCCGACACGGGCTCGACGAATCCATCGATTCACGACTTTTAGCGCAAGACCAAAGACAGTCCGACTGCGGGACCAAGGAGTGGGGGAAGCATGAAAACGACCCGTGTGCGGCGCGTACGGCGAGCTGTATTGCTCGCAGTGTCGGCGGTCAGCGTCGCGGCAATCGCCCTGGTGGCCGGCACCAGTCGCGCGGTCGCATCCTCCGCGCCAGCCGGTGCTAACCCGATCGTGCGCATTGATGGGGGCCTCATCCGCGGCGCTGGCGCCGCAGGGGTGTACTCCTTCCGGGGGCTGCCGTACGCCGCCCCGCCGACGGGCAACCTGCGGTGGCGGCCACCGCAGCCAGCGTCGTCCTGGTCAGGAATCCGGGACGCGACGCAGTTCGGACCAAGCTGCCCGCAGTCAACGGTGCGCAACCCGTTCCTCCCGCCCGGGCCGATCAGCGAAGACTGCCTGAACCTGAACGTCTACACCCCGACGCTGCGGCACCGCAGTGGCCGGCCCGTGCTGGTGTGGATCCACGGCGGAGGCCTGATCCAGGACGGCGGCCGCAACTACGACGGCACCAAGCTCGCCGCGGCCGGCACGGTCGTCGTCACGATCAACTACCGTCTCGGCGCACTCGGCTTCCTCGCGCACCCGGCGCTCGCCTCCCGGCCGGGCGGCGCGGCCGGCAACTACGGCTTGATGGACCAGCAGGCGGCCCTGCGCTGGGTCCAGCGGAACATCGCGCAGTTCGGCGGCGACCCGCACAACGTGACCATCGCGGGCCAGTCGGCTGGTGGCCTGTCGGTACTGGCCCAGCTGGTCTCGGCCGGTGCCCGCGGGCTCTTCCAGCGGGCGATCGTGCAGAGCGGCACGTTCGCCCTGAACCAGCAGCCGCTGGCGGCGGCCGAGGCGGCCGGCGAGACGTTCGCCACGGCCGTCGGCTGCCCGGACCAGACCGCGGCGTGCCTGCGCAGCGTGCCCGTCAGCGACCTGGTCGGCAACTTCGGCGTCGAGATTCCCGGCGTTGTCGACGGGTCGGTGCTCACCCAGCCGATCGGAACGGCCCTGGCCCGCGGCGAGTTCGCCCGGGTGCCGGTGATCAACGGCATCACCCACGACGAGGAACTGCTCTTCGTCGCCGGCCTCGGCCTCACCGTGAGCCAAGGGACGAACATACCGCTGGCCGATAGCCCGGTCAGCAGCGCGAACTACCAGGCCAACATCGCCCAGGCCCTGGGCGTGTCGGCCGCGCGGGCCGCAGCGATCGCGGCCGAGTACCCGCTCAGCGCCTACCCGTCGCCTCTTGTGGCCTTCAGCCTGCTCGTCTCGGACGCGAGCTTTGCGTGCCCGGCCCTGCAGGTCGACCGCTGGACCGCCGCGCGCGGCGTCCCGACGTACGCCTACCAGTTCAATGACGACAACGCCCCGGTGAACATCGTCGGCGCCAGCCTGGGCTTGTCGACGCACGGGACAGAACTCCCGTATCTGTTCGACCAGCCGAACGCGCCGTTCCCGGCCATGCTCAACCCTGACCAGCAGGCGCTCGCCGCCAGCATGCGGACGGACTGGGCCAGCTTCGCCGGGACCGAGAACCCGTCGTCGCGCGCACTGCCCTGGCCGTCGTTCAACGGGACCAGGGTGCTGTCGCTCGTGCCGTTGCAGTCGCAGGTCACGACCGACTTCGCCACCGCGCACCACTGCTCGTTCTGGGCCGCCGGATGACACGCCGACCGCGTTGCGCAGGCGATTCCAGCTTCTCGGAGAGGAGATCCTCATGAGCACGTCTGACACCGTCCCCGCCGGCGCGGCGCCGACCGTCGTGCTGGTCCACGGCGCCTTCGTCGACGCCTCGAGCTGGAACGGCGTCATCGCCGAGCTCAAGGCGGCCGGCCTGGACGTCGTGGCGCCGCCGAACCTGCTGCGCGGCGTCGGCGTCGACGCCGCCTACCTCACCGGCTTCGTCGAGGCGCTCGGCCGCCGGGTCGTTCTGGTGGCCCACTCCTACGCTGGCGCCGTCATCAGCCAGACGGGCAGCGACGCGAGCAACGTCGCCGGGCTCGTCTACGTGGCCGCCTACGCTCCCGAGGCGGGCGAGACGCTGGGGGCGATCAACGCGCGCTACCCCGACGTGCCGCTGTCAGCCGCGTTGCGCACCTTCACCTACACCGACGACCGGGGCGAGCAGGCGACCGACACGTACGTCGACGCTGCGTTGTTCCACGACGCGGTGTGCGCCGAGGCACCCGCCGATGTGGCCGACACCCTGGCCCGCACGCAGCGGCCGGCGTCGCTCGCCGCGTTCGCGACGGCCGTCACCGGTACGCCGGCCTGGCAACGGCTGCCGTCCTGGGCCGTCGTGGCCACCGCCGATCACGCCATCCACCCGAACGCCGAGCGCGACATGGCCAAGCGGGCGGGCAGCGAGACCACCGAGATCGACGCCTCGCACGCGGTCCCGGCCACGCATCCCGCCGACGTGGCCGCGGTCATCGTCCGCGCGGTCAAGGCCATCGGATGAGCGCACCGGCCGCCGGGCCGTTCGGACCGGTACAGCGGATCGCCGCCGGCGTGCTCGAGGTCGGCTACGTCGACGTCGGGCCGCCCGGCGGCCGGGCCGTGCTGCTGCTCCACGGATGGCCATACGACATCCACAGCTACGCCGACGTCGCGCCCCCGCTCGCTGCAGCCGGGTACCGGGTGATCGTCCCCTACCTTCGCGGGTACGGCGGGACGCGCTTCCTTTCCGGCGATACGCCCCGCAACGGGCAGCAGTCCGTGCTGGCCGTCGATGCGATCGCGTTGCTGGACGGTCTCGGCATCGACGAGGCGATAGTGGGCGGCTTCGACTGGGGTGCGCGGACGGCCAACGTCATGGCCGCGCTCTGGCCGGAGCGCTGCCGGGCGATGGTGTCGGTAAGTGGCTACCTGATCGGCAGCCAGGCGGCCGGCGAGGCACCGTTGCCGCCGGCCGCCGAGCGGGCGTGGTGGTACCAGTACTACTTCGCGACCGAGCGCGGCCGCGCCGGCTACCAGGCGCATCGCCACGACTTCGCCCGGCTCATCTGGCGCGATGCGTCGCCGGCGTGGCGCTTCGACGATGCCACGTTCGAGCGCAGCGCGGCCGCGTTCGACAATCCGGACCACGTCGCTGTCGTCATCCACAACTACCGGTGGCGACTAGGCCTCGCCGCCGGCGAACCGCAGCTCGATGTGCTCGAGCAGCAGCTCGCGGCATTCCCGGCGATCTCCGTGCCGACGGTTACGCTGGAGGGCGACGCGAACTGCGCGCCGCACCCCGAGCCTGCCGCCTACGCCGCGCGGTTCGCGGGCAAGTACCTGCACCGGACGCTCACCGGCGGCATCGGCCACAACCTGCCGCAAGAGGCGCCGCTCGACTTCGTCCACGCGATCAGAGAGGCCGACAGCTTCGCCTGAAACGCGAAGGGACTGGCAAGCGCACGTAACAGTCAAGAAGGGGGCCGTCAAGCGAGGATCATGTGCCACTTCCCCGCATCCCCCGCCGCAGCTACCCCAATGAGCTGTCAAGCAATCTCTCACCTTGACCGCGACCTGGGGGTGGAACGGCCGTCGTGCCCGCACGGGGGCGAGTGTGTCGCTGTCGGGGGGAGGAAACGGCAGCGAACCAGCAGCGGGAGGAATGTCAGCAGCGCGGGGTTGGCTTGCTGTAGGTGGTCTTGCTCGGGGTGGCGACGTAGTAGTCGGAGACCCAGTGGCCGTCGGTGAGCTTGTCCCACACCTTTGTCGTGCCCACTTTGCTGCCCGCCTGCTGGCAGGTCAGCCGCGCCAGGGCGCCGTCCGGCAGCCGCCCGGCCACCGGGTGCGACCTGCCAGGCCCGGACCGCTCGGCGAGCCCTGTTGCGGCCGTCACCTGGTAGGGGTAGTTGCAGCGCGGCAGCGGCGCGCTGTAGCCGGTGCCGGACGGCGTGCTCACGTAGTAATCGCTGACATAACTGCCGTCGGCGAGCTTGTCCCACACGCTGGTAGTGCTGACCGCGGTACCCCGGGCCTGGCAGGCGAGTGTCAGCGCCGATCCCGGGGCGAAGGTCCCGGTCACTGCGCCGGCACGTCCGCGCCCGGACGGCGTGCAGACCCCGGCGCCGGCCGAGAAGCGCCTTGGGTCCGCCCTGGAACGCAGTGCCTGACCGCGGTCAGCCCGCCGGATGCTCCCGTTTCCGATGGTCATGATCTTCGAAGAGCCCTGGCCGCTACACAGCGGCCTGGGTGCGGCGCCCCCATGATGGCTCCGCGTCACTGCCGGGAATGGACGATGGCGACGGAACAAGGCGGATGCAGCAGCACGGCCTGGCCTACCGAGCCGAGCAGCAGCCGCCGGATCGGACCCAGCCCCCGGGAGCCGATCACCAGAAGCCCCGCGTTGCCTGCGGCCTCGTACAGGGCCTCGGCCGGAGCGTCCGTGCGCAGCACTGGCGTCACGTCCACGGCCGGGAACTCGCCGCGCCAGGGGGTGAGCACCTGCTCGAGACGGTCTTCGGCGAGGTAGCGCATTTCCTCGCCATACGTGATGTGGTTTCCGTGATCGCGCTTAGCTGCAGCGCTGGCGAGGCTGAGATAGCCGCTCGGCACCGGAAGGGGCGGAATCCACCAGCTGAGCACGGCGGTGAGCGGAATCTGCCGAAGCGCCGCCTCCTGGAAGGCGAAGCCAGCCGCCGCTTCCGCGGCAGGCGAGTCGTCCACTCCGACGACTACCTTCTCCCCATGCCAGCGTCCGTCGCCATACGCGAACACCACGGGCATGCGTGCATGCGCGGCCACAGTGGAACCTATCGAGCCGAGGCCAAGCCCTTCCCATGCGGCCGCGCCGCGGACTCCCAGGACGAGAAGTCTGCATTCCCCGGCAGCCTGGAGCAGCCGATCCGACGGCGAGCCCTGCCGATGGCAGCCGTGTATCGTCACGCCCGGCGCAATCTCCCGTGCCAGCCGGATGCTTTCGCTGACGATGTCCGAGCCTGGCGTTTCCGCCGGCCCGGCAGCTTCCGCGCCCGGCTCCTGACCTTGCGGCAGCGTCCGGCCGACGTGGCAGACAGTCAACGGGACACTCCGCATGACCGCCTCGCTGACTGCCCACCTGAGCGCTGCTGTGCTTGGCGCTGAGCGGTCGACGCCGACGACGACACCATCCGGTTCATCACGGTCACCTCTCGATCATTTCAGCTGGCCGGCCCGCTGATCCGCTGCACCGGACTTACTCCTGGAGGTCAACACGGACCAGCACGGTGCTGTCGCTGGCTCGCTGCGCCTCCGCACCGGCAGAACTCGGCACCGCAGGCGTGGCTGGTGCGAGGACTCGTCTGGCCTGGGGGATGGCGCGAAGATAGGCGGCCAGGCCCTCGGCGAAGTCGGGTTGCCGTGTCTGGTCGATCACCACGGCCCGGCCGCGGATGCGCTGCCCGGCCAGGATCAGGTCAATGTCGATGCCGTGGCGCATGTTACGCCACCAGGTCTTGTGCTCAGGTGAGCCAGGCAAGACCCAGAGACGGCTGCCGTCGCGGGCGTACTGCACGGGCAGCTCGTACACCCGGCCGGTGCGCTGGCCACGGTAGCGGACGAGCGCGAGGCGGGTGCCAAGGCGGCGGCCGGCCGGGCTGCGCAGCAGCGGCCGCAGGACCGGGTTGGCCAGGTGGCTGGCCGCCCAGATGCTGAATGGCCGGCGGCGGCTCATGGCGGCCCCAGCACAGAGGGCAGGCCGCGGTGCCGGGCCCGCAGTTCCAGCAGAACCAGGATGATGCCCTGGACCATGATCAGCGTGCTGACTATGGCGGCAAGCATCCCGGTGGCTGCCTGGGTGCCGCTCACGAAGTTGTAGGCGCCATGCCAGATGATGACGAGGAGGATGCTGCCGCCGGAACGGTTGTATAGCCAGGTAAGCACGATCGCCCCGCAGGTCAGGCCCAGGAACATGCCAACGGAACCGGCCGGGCCGAAGCCCCGGTAAGTGGCGATGACGGCGAACTGCGGCAAATGCCACAAGAACCACAGCGAAGCCAGGATGAGCGTCGCGGTCAGCGAGATCACCCACGACCAGCTCAGCGCATAGGCAAGCGCGAAGAATGCGACCAGGGCCCTGAAATCAAACCGCGCAGCGCACTGCGCCGGCCGCACCTGCGCGCCCGTCACAGCCATGACAAATCCCCCTTCCAATCCCTGACTTCACGCTCGCATCGTCCCGGGTGCCGGGCACAGGGACCAAAGGCATTCAAGCCGCGGGCATAGGACATGCATCCTCGCTGCTGGCGGCCCGGTAACAGCCGGCCTGGTGACGATCGGCCCTATTCCCGGCGCCGTGTATGGCGAACAGCTGGCATCGAGTTCCGGTACAGTTCCGGCCGCCCGGAAGAAGGTCCCGCTGGCCGGGCCGTTCGCCCCTACCTGTCCCGGCAGGGCGGCTGATGAAATGAGATAGAAGTCGTGGGCAACTGCGATGCTGAGTCACCGGGAGCGAACATGACCCGCCGCGAAGAGCATTTCGACGCCATGCTGCGGCACCTCGGGGCAACGTATTACCAGACCGTGCGCGGCGGAGCCACCGCGGCGGATGTGGCGCGGGCGCTGGAGTCCGTTGAGGCGGAGGACGGCGACGGCCGCGAGCTCGCCGCTTACCACGGCCGGGCGGGCCGGAGCGGTCGCTGGCGGGTCCGCGACGTGATGACCACTGACGTGGTGACCGTCGACAAGCGCGCCTCTTATAAGCAGGTTGCGCGGATCATGATCGAGCAGAAGGTCAATGCCCTGCCGGTGCTGACCAAGAACGGCAAGGTGGCCGGCATCGTGTCCGAGGCCGACGTGCTCCGCAAGGAGGAACGCAACTTCCGGCGGCTCGGCACCGGCCTGCCCCGGCGCACCCGCCGGGAGCGGGCCCAAGCGGACGCGAGGACCGCGGCCGAGCTGATGACCACGCCCGCGATCACGATTCACCCGGATGCGCCGGTCGGCGCCGCGGCGAGGCTGATGAACGGCCACCGCATCCGGCGGCTGCCGGTAGTCGACCCGTCCGGCAAGCTGATCGGGATGGTCAGCCGCCGGGATCTGCTCAGCGTGTTTCTCCGTCCGGACGACGAGATCGCCGCCGAGGTGCACGGCATGCTGACCGGCATTCTCCTCGCGGAGCCCGCCGGGGTGGCCGTGAGGGTCAGGGACGGGATCGTCACGCTTTCCGGCACCCTCGCCAGGCAAGATCTCATCCCGGTGGCCGAACGCCTCGCCGCGCAGGTGGATGGCGTGGTCACGGTCGCCTGCAAGCTAACAGCACAGCCCGCCAAGAGCGGCGTGCCGCAGGGCGGAGCCTGAGAGCCAGATCCAGGGTTGCCGGCCGGCAACCCGTCCGGTACGCGAATGCCTCCGTACAGCGACGCGCCGGCCGCGGGGTCAGGGTTTCAGATGCGTGCTGGAACGGCGGCGATGACGCAGGCCGGGTCTGAGCCCTGCATGGCGCAGTCGAATCCCGCTGGCAAAGCTGGCCAGCGGAAGTGATCGACGGGCATGGCGGCATCGCCGGACGCGGACGTGCCCCCTGGCTTGGCCGCCCGGTCGGCGGCGGAACGGGATCTAGGCCGCCGGTGTCAGGCGAGGCCGGCCCGGAGGTAGCGGATGCCGATTGCGACCCAGGGTGCCGGCCAGCCGGCGGATGAAGGTTTCGGGCAGGCGGGGCTGGATCCGCGCGCTGGCATACGCGCTTGCCAGCCCGCCGGCGCCGAGCGCTATGCCGGTGGGCCAGTCGGGAGCGACCGGCCCGTGCTGGTGCATCGACAAGATCGTGAAGGTCACGACGCCTGCCACGGAGGTCCCGAAGGTAGATTCGAGCGCCGTCAGCCCCGACCCCGTCACCACGGATCTCCGGCTCGGCGCCGACGGCGTCGCGCAAACGGTCAGCGACGCTGCCAGCGCCAACGGGCAGGATGTTGCCCGGCAGGCGGCTAGCCAGATGGTTGCCCGCCGCTTCACCCAGCCCGGTGAGGTCGCCGATGTCGTGCTCTTCCTCGCCAGCAGCCGCGCCAGCAATGTCACCGGGGCAGACTTCGTCATCGACGGCGGCCTCCTGACCACCTTGTAGCGACGATCAGGCCGTGCGGACTAAGCCTGATCCGGATCACCCGGATAGCCCGTGGCATTAGTCCTGCCCGGCTACCCTGCCGGAACGATCATCTCGCGGTTACGACTGGGACAGAATCCTGTGATTTCGCTAGGCACCAGGTAGCACGATGTGCTACCTGGTGCGTAGACTGGTAAGCATGGCAGCACAGCCCGAGATCACCCAGCGCGATCTTCGCAACCGGTCCAAGGAGATCATGGATGCCGTCGAAAACGGGCAGGCGTTCACCGTCACCCGTGACGGCCACCGGATCGGCGAGCTGATACCGCTGCGACAGCGCCGCCGTTTCGTTCCCCGGCAGGAGTTCGCGGCCATGTCGCATGGTGCTGCAACCGCCAGCATCGAGGCGTTCCGCGCCGACCAGAATGCCGCCTTCGACCATGGCACGGACAGCCCCTATGGCCGGTGAACATCACCAGCAGGGGCTGCTGGACACGAACATCATGATCTTGCGCAGATGGATCGATTCCAGCGAACTGCCGGCCGAGATGGCCATCAGCGCTATCACCCTGGCCGAGCTGTCGGCGGGACCGCATCAGGTCCGCCGCAATGACGAGCAAGCCGGCTGGCGATGACGAGCACGCAGAACGGGCCCGCAGACTCGACGTCCTGCAGCGCGCCGAGAACGAGTTCGACCCCATACCGTTCGGAGCAGAGGCGGCCCGGACCTACGGCATGGTCACCGCTGCGGTAGTCGCCGCCGGCCGCAAGCCCCGCCGCAGAGTCGCCGACCTCATGATCGCCTCCGTCGCTATTTCTGAAGGCCTGCCGCTCTACACGACTAATCCCGACGATTTCGCCGGCCTAGGTAACCTGCTCACCATCATGCCCGTCATCCTGCCGGACCTGCCCGGGTAAAGACAACCGCCGTAAGCACCGAAGCAGATTTGCCTGCTCCTGCGGAAACGGCCGGGCGGCGGGCAAGCCGGGTCTGCAGGTTGGGTTTCGATGCACCGCTTTTCGCGGGCCGGCGCAGCCCGCCGGTACACCACAGCCACCATCCTGTGACCTGCGCAGCTGTACCTTTGCTTGCCATTTCGCCGCCCATTGTCCGCGTACCGCCCACGACGCTCCCCGGACGTTCGCAGCGGAATCTGGCCTCGTTACGACAGCGTCACGACGTGGCAATAGCCGCAGATGGTCTGGCGTTGCAGGCCCGCTGGGCGCCAGGACATGGACGGGGCATCCGCCAGCCGACCGGAGATGCTGTCACGCAATGGGTCTCATTTTCTGCCGATGAGCGGTGCCCCGGCCAGAGATCGGGCAGCAGGTGAACATCTGCAAACTTTTGCTCACGGCGCGGACTCGATGCTTCTGGTGGCTGGGCGGGCGCGCATACTGACATTGTGGATACCTTGCCGCCGCCGGAGGGCGTCCTGACCGATGGTGTCGTGTCGCTGCGTATGCCGTCGGTCAGGAATGTTGATGCCCTGGTTGACTACGCCACCGGACAAGACGGAGGTCTGGGCAGCGCATGGCTGCCGGCGCTTAGGGCTGGCGCGTCGAGAGAGCACTGTCTGTGGATGATTGCCGACTGGCTGTCCGGGTGGTCTGGGGGCGGCAGCTATAACGGGCCTGCGCTCTTCCTGACTATCGCACAGAGCCCAATGCCCGTCGGCCTGGTCGGGTTCGTTTCCAGGGATGCGGGCACGGTCGGGCTCGTCTTCGGTGTGGCACCTTCCTGGCGAGGCAAGGGCCTGGCGACTCGGGCCGTGATGCTTGCCGCCGGCTGGCTTGTTCGCGAGCGTGGCGCAAAGACTGTGGAGCTTCAGCTCGACCGCGATTCCCCGGCGTGTCATCGGGTCGCGGTCAAGGCCGCCTTTTCTGCGGCGGGGACCGTCAGCCGTGTCGTCCAGGCGACCGGCGAGATAGTCGAAGACCTCCGCTACATCATCGAGGCGGGAGAGCTCGCCGTTCCGCATAATGCCCTCGGCTGACCGAACTGGGCACGGCTGCCGCTCGCTGGCCTGGCGGCGGGCGCAAATGGTGCCGCTGTCAGGCCCAGGGCATGGACGTGGCCGGGACGGGAGGCGTCCACGGTGTCGCGAGGTAGCGCAGCACAGTGCCGCGGCGGACCCGAAGGCCTCGGCGACGATGACCGGGTCGAGGGTGGTGACCAGGCGCCCTACTGGCTTCGTCAGCTGGCATTTCGCCCCGCGCAGCCCGTCACCTCGCCCAGCCGTTCCGGCACAGTAACCGCGCCAGGAGCGCTGGTCGTCATGGCCTACTCCTTCGACCGAACTCAAGCGCCAGGCCGATCGGCGACCGGCCCGCTAGCATCACTGGCTTCACTGCGGCAAGAGCCGGACAGTCGGCCGCGGAACAGGAGGCGGCCGGTGATGCTGACCCGGCCATTCCAGGCGGTGCCGGCCGGTTCAGGGACCGCTGCCGGGGCGGGTGGCGCCGTCCGCCTAGCGGGAGCTGCTGGTCCCTGGTGCCTGCCGGCCGGTCACGGAGCTGGGGCGTATCCGGATCCAGAAGGGACGTTCTACGGCGGTGGCCCAGGGGTGCAGGCCGAGGCGCCCGAGGCGCTGGATCTCGTCTTTCTCGTCCACCATGTCGGCGCGGCCGGTCACCAGCACGCTCCACCCGGACCGGGCCTGCCGGTCGTAGTCGTCGGCCTCGAACGCGACCAGGCCTTGTTCGCCGGCTGCGGCGAGCTTCGACCCGCGAGCGGTGCGGAAGACTACGTCCTGTGCGTCCATGGCATGGTTCACCGGCAAGATCACCAGCTCGCCGTCTGCGCAGAAGCTGACCCGGCCCAGCGGGACCGACGCGAGCAACCGCAGGCACTCCTCGAACGGCAAGATCTCAAGTCCAGCGTGGTCGGTCGGATGCCCTGGCATGTCCACCTCCGTGACTGCGGCCGCGGGCCCGCGCAAACCCCGGACAGCGATTCCGGCGCGATCATGTATTCCCTCTCACGGTGCGCCGCCGCGGCCGGCCAGCGCAGCGGGCCTAAGTCCTGTGGACCCAGGTCGTTCGGCTCTGCCTTCGACGGCAACAGCGGACCCGGATGGCGAACGGCGCGCCGCTGGGCGGCCGGGCTCGTAGCCTGCTTGCCGGGATCTGCCGGTGGTCCCGCGCTGTCAGGACCAACGCCCCTACCTCAGGTTCCGCGCAGCGGGTAACGCTGCGGGCATGAGGCAGGCAGGCGCAGGAGGCGGCGGGCGACCCGCTGAGCCGACCGCCCTGCCGGAGCAGCTGATGGGCCAGCTGCTGCGGGCGGCGGCGGCGGCGCCGTCGATGCACAACACCCAGCCGTGGCGGTTCCGGGTGACCGGCGCCGGCCGCACCATCGAGCTGCGCGCCGACCCGGCCCGGCAGCTGCCCTACGGCGATCCGGACGGCCGGGCGGCGCACATCGCCTGCGGCGCCGCGCTGTTCAACCTCCGCCTGGCCGCCGCGGCCGCCGGCCTGGCGGCGGATGCCCGGCTGCTCCCCGATCCGGGCGAGCCGCTGCTGCTGGCCACGGTCCGGCTGGCCGGGCCTTACCGCCCGGCGGACGCCGAGGTCGAGCTGCATGCCGCTATCGAAGAACGGCATACGAACCGGCAGCCGTTCAGCAGCCGGCCAGTGCCGCCGGGCGTGCTCGCCGAGCTGGCCGAGGCAGCCAGCCTCGAGCACGCGACCTTGCACATCCTTGATCACCACGAGGCCGTCCGGGTGCTGAACCTGACCGCCGACGCCGAGCGCGCCCAGCTCGCCGACCCTGCCTACCGCGCCGAGCTGGCACGATGGGCCGGCGGCCAGCGCGACCACGACGGCATACCCGACAGCGCGCTCGGGCCCCGCTCCCCCGAGGGCCCCACGCCGGTCCGGGACTTTACGCCCGGGCCGCGGACCCAGCCCGTCCGCTACGCCTGGTTCGAAGACACCCCGCAGCTGGCCGTGCTGTCCACCCGCACCGGCAGCCGGGCCGGCTGGCTGCGCGCCGGGCAGGCACTGCAGCGCGTGCTGCTGACCGCCACCGCCCGCGGGATAGCCACCTGCCCGCTCACCCAGCCACTGGAAACCACCGACGCCTGGCTGGTACGCGACCCGCGGTCCGGCAGCGAGCAACCGCAGATGATCCTGCGACTAGGCTACGGACTACCCGTCCCGCCCACACCCCGCCGCCCGCCCGGCGACATCCTGGACAAACCCGAGCCAGCCGAGAATCCGCCGCCCGGCAACGAAAACCCCGGCCCATACCCGCCCTGAGCCAGCCGCAGCCATCCGGTGACCTGCGCAAACGGAACCAGGCGCCCATTTATCCGTCCATGGTCCGCAGTCCGCCCGGTGGCATGGCTCCCCCGCCCTTCCCGAGATCCGCAGTCGCAGTTAAAGCCACTGAATCCGGGTTTGCCCGAGCCCCTACCCGGCATGAACCGTGAACACATACGTCAACTCGCGTGCGACGAGGAACACCGCGTAACCGGTGCCGGATTCCGCCGAATCTGGGAAGGTACACCCGTGGCGGCCGGCCCGCGAGAGGGGTGCGGCTGGCTAGGCCCGGGGAGGTGGACGTGACTCACCGCAGTGATCGCACCCTTGTGGCAGCCGGGCTGGCCCGCGTTGAGGGCGAAGGCGCGATGTATGTCCGGGTCTCCGGCGGGCAGGTCGAGGAGGTACGCCTCGATATCTACGAGCCACCGCGATTCTTCGAGGCATTCCTGGCCGGCCGTTCCTACACCGAGCCGCCCGACATCACCGCGCGGATCTGCGGGATCTGCCCGGTGGCGTACCAGACGAGCGCCTGTCAGGCGATTGAGACCGCATGCGGGGTGACTCTGACCGGTCCCCTCGCCGCCCTGCGGCGGCTGCTGTATTGCGGCGAGTGGATCGCCAGCCACGCGCTGCACATCTACATGCTGCACGCGCCCGATTTCCTCGGCTATCCGGGTGCCGTGGAACTGGCGCGCGATCACCGGAACATCGTGGAGCGCGGGCTCGCGCTCCGGCACGCCGGGAACGCGATCATGGAGGTGCTCGGCGGCCGGTCAATTCATCCGGTCAACGTGCGCATCGGTGGCTTCTACCGGGTGCCGTCAGCCGCCGAGCTCAGGCCGCTCGCCGAGGAACTGCGGCGGGCGCTGGACCTCGCGGTTGACACCGCGGCGTGGGTGGCCGGCTTCGACTTCCCCGACTTCACCATCGATCACGAGCTGCTGGCACTCCGCGAGCCGGGTGCCTATCCGATCGAGCGCGGCACGCTGGCCAGCACCGGAGGACTGGAATTCGCCGCTGCGGACTTCGACCGGCACGTGATCGAGGAACAGGTGCCGCACTCCACCGCGCTGCACGCCAGGCTGACAGGCCGGGCCGGCATTTACATGACCGGGCCGCTCGCCAGGTACACGCTCAGCTCGCAATGGCTGCCGTCGGCGGCGGCCCAGGCCGCGCGCGAGGCCGGGCTCGGGCCCGCCTGCCGTAACCCGTTCCAGAGCATCATCGTCCGCGCGGTGGAAGTCGTCTGCGCGATCGAGGAGGCGCTCCGGCTGATCGCCGGATACCAGCAGCCCGCGAAGCCCTCCGCCGAGGTCACGCCGCGGGCCGGAACCGGGCACGGCGTGACAGAGGCGCCCCGGGGCGTGCTCTACCACCGGTACGAGCTCGATGCCGGCGGGATCGTGCGCAGCGCCCGCATCGTCCCGCCGACATCCCAGAACCAGGCCGCGATCCAGCACGACCTCCGCGAGTTCGTGCAGGCCAGGCTTGACCTCGATGACGAACGGCTCACCCATGACTGCGAGCAGGCGATCCGCAACTACGACCCGTGCATCTCCTGTTCCACGCATTTCCTCACCCTGCGGGTCGACCGGGGATGAGCGAGTCCAGGACCGAGTCCAGCGGACTCGCCGATCGGCCCAGCACGGACGGGTCCCCGGATGTGCCCAGGACGAGCGAGCCCGGTGGGCCCGGGACACCGATCCGCCGGGTGGTGGTGATTGCTATCGGCAACGAGTACCGGCGTGACGACGGCATCGGCCCCGAGATTCTCGCCAGGCTCCCCGGACAGGCGGCAGCATCCGTGCATCTGGTGCTCAGCGATGGCGATCCGGTCAGGATGATCGAGGCGTGGGCCGGAGCGTCACTCGCGGTGGTCGTCGATGCCGTCCAGGCGGATCCGCCAGCCCCTGGTCGGCTGCACCGGATCGTTCTTGACCGGGCCGATCCGCCGGAGGTACGTCAGGTCAGCTCGCACGGCCTCGGGCTCGGCGAGGCGATCGGCCTGGCGCGCGCACTCGGCCGGATGCCGGACCGCCTGATCGTGCACGCCGTCGAGGTGGCCGATTTCGGCCACGGCATTGGCCTGACTCCCGCCGTCGCGGCCGCCGCCGATGCGCTCACCTCCGCCGTGCTCCGCGACCTGCCATCCGGCTAAGGCACGGTCGCCGGCTCGCCCGGTCCCCGGCAGGGCAGGGAGTCTCCCGGCGCACCCGCCGCGAGCGAGCCCAGGGGGACGTGCGGACCGCTGCCGAGCTGATGACAGCCCGCAGCGGCCGCCGCACCGGCACGCTAGTCCGGGCCGTCTGCGCGGTCCGGGCCAGATTGGCCCTCAGGTCCGGCGGCAACGCCGCGCGATGCCGGCGAGAAGCCTGGCGCCGACACGTTGAAGGTCGAGTAGACCCGCTCCACGGCATCGGGGGCCATGCCAAGCTGCAGCAGCTGAGGGGTCAGCGAGCCGGTGTTCGGCGCGGTCACCGGCCCGAAGCAGCCGTAGCAGCCGC
Source organism: uncultured Actinomycetes bacterium (assembly GCA_963786975.1). Lineage (GTDB taxonomy): Bacteria > Actinomycetota > Actinomycetes > Streptosporangiales > Streptosporangiaceae > Palsa-506. The sequence goes on from CAWBBE010000008.1 coordinate 217,901, forward strand.
GGTTGAACGCCGGGCAGATCGCGCCGCAGCCGGCCTGGGTCACCGGGCCGAGGCACGGCGTACCGTGCGCAACCATGACGCAGGTATTGCCGCGCAGCTTGCACTCGTAGCAGACGCTATGCGCGGGGATGCCGGGCTTGCGGCCGGTCAGCAGCGCGGAAACCAGCTCGAGCAGCTGGCGCTTGTCGATCGGGCAGCCCCGTAGCTCGAAGTCCACCGTGACATGGTCGGCGATCGGCGTGGAGGTCGCGAGGGTCTGTATGTACTCGGGCCTGGCGTACACCGCCGCGGTGAATTCGGCGATGTCCGCGAAATTGCGCAGAGCCTGAATTCCGCCCGCCGTGGCGCAGGCGCCGATGGTGATGAGCGTCCGGGACTGCGCACGGATCTGCTGGATGCGTATCGCGTCGCCCGGGGTGGTCACCGATCCCTCGACCAGCGAGACGTCGTAAGGGCCGTCCTCCTCGGTGCTCGTGGCCTCGCTGAAGTGCACGATGTCGACCTCGGCTGCGAGCGCGAGCAGTTCATCCTGGCAGTCGAGCAGGGTGAGCTGGCAGCCGTCGCAGGACGCGAATTTCCATACCGCGAGCCTCGGGCGTGTCATGTTAGAGCTCCTGCACCGCGAGCAGCGGCGCCGCCCGCTGATAGCTGACAACCGGGCCGTCCCTGCACAGCAGCAGCGGGCCGAGCTGGCAATGGCCACATTCGGCGATACCGCACCGCATATTCCGCTCCAGCGACACCCGGATGTTCCCGGTGGCGACGCCGCGGGCGGACAGGGCCCGGGCGGCGAGCCTGATCATCACCTCGGGCCCGCAGAGCATGGCCACCGTGACGGCCGGGTCGATGTCGGCCCGGTCGATCAGGTAAGTGACGACGCCGACGTGACCCGGCCAGCCTGCCGCGGCCCGGTCGACGGTGACCTGCACGTCAGCGCCCTGGTCGCGCCAGGAAGCCAGCTCGCCGGCGAACACGAGCTCGGCCGGGGACCGCGCGCCGATGAGCACGGTGACTCGTCGGTACCGCTCGCGGGCCGCGAGCAGTGTCAGCACCGCCGGCCGCAGCGGCGCGAGGCCGATCCCGCCGGCCACCAGGACGACGTCCTGCCCTTCGGCGCCCGCGACGTCCCAGTTCGTGCCGAACGGTCCGCGGACGCCGATCATCTGTCCTGGGCCTGCCGCGCACAGCGCTCCGGTCACGGCGCCGACGGAGCGGATGGTCTGCACCAGGCCTGGTGCGCTGGCCGCGCCGCTCACCCCGCTGATCGAGATCGGCACCTCGCCGATGCCGAACGCGTACAGCATCGTGAACTGCCCTGGCAGGTAGGCCGCGATGGGCTGGTCAACGGGCTGCAGGCCGAGGCTCACCGTGTCATGAGTCTCGCCCCGGCTCGAGATCACCCGGTACCGGGCGGGCATCGCCTGACCGCTCATCGGGCTCTCGCATGCGCGCCAGCTGCCGAGTAGAGGTCAAGCACCCTTATCCGGGTGGCGTGCAGGCGCTTCGCGGCGACGTCGATCAGCTGCCGGGTCATCTGATAGCCGAGCCCCGGGTAGCTATCGCAGAGCGCGCTCACCGCCGTGCCGTTCAGCATGAAGGCGGACGTGGGCTGGACGGCTTCCGCGCCGAACTGCCACAGCCACGGCGGGGACAGCCAGGAGAGCCCGATCACGTCGCCGCTGCCCACGGTCTCCACTATGAGCCGTGCCCGCCCGGGAACGTGCAGATCCAGCGCGACGTGGCCCGTCCTGATCAGCCAGAACTGCGCGGCCTGGCCGCCTTCCTCGAAGAACCGGTGACCGGCGGGAACGGAGACCTCTGCGGCGACCTCAGCGAGCCTTGTCACATCCTCGCCCGCCATCCCGTGCAGGAAAACGTGGCCGGCCAGGACCGACGGCGTGACGCCGGTCACCGTTCCGCACTTTCAGCGCTGCCCCGCTGCGCACTGGCCTGCGGCCCGCCGGGCAGGGGCGGCCCGGGCTGCGATACGTCGGCCTGGAGTGCCCCGGCCTGTTGCGCTTCGGCCTGCAGCGCGGCGACTTCCTCGGTCAGGTCGATGCCGACGGGGCACCAGACGATGCACCTGCCGCAGCCGACGCAGCCGGAACTGCCGAACTGGTCATGCCAGGTGCCGAGCTTGTGGGTCAGCCACTGCCGGTAGCGGCTGCGCGGCGAGGATCGCACCGGGCCGCCGTGGATATACGAGAAATCAAGATCGAAGCAGGAGTCCCAGGTCTGCCAGCGCTCGGCATGGTCACCGCTCAGGTCGCTTACGTCCTCGACCGTCGTGCAGAAACAGGTCGGGCAGGCCATAGTGCAATTGCCGCAGGACAGGCAACGGGATGCGACATCATCCCAGCGTGCGGCGCTGTCGCTGCGCGCCATCAGGTCATGCAGGACGTCGGCAGGCATCGACCGGGTCATCATGCCAGCTGCGTCAGCGACCGCCGATCGCGCATGCCCGGTCGTCGCATCACCGGCAGGCGCGGTCGGTACGCCGGCCAGCATGCGGGCGCCGGCCGGAGAGCCGACATCGACAAGGAAGGTGTGCGCGCTATCGCTGACCATCTCGGTCAGGCTCAGGTCGTAGCCAGGCCCAGCTTGCGGCCCGGTGCCCATCGATGCGCAGAAGCAGGTCGCGCCAGGCTCAGTGCAATTCACCGCGATGATGAACACGCCTGCCCGACGTTTCGCGTACGACGATCCGGCGTGCCCGCCACGGCCAAGGACCCGATCCTGAATCTGGATCGCGCGAAGGTCACATGGCCGCACGCCGAAGAACGCGAATCTCGGCACAGGCTCCGCGGCGGCCTCGACCTCGAAGCCGTCATCGACACGGCGGGCCGACCACAGCTTCTCGCGAGGCGGATGCAGGAACTGCTTCCATGACTGCGCGCCTGCGGAGTGGCCGAACGCCGCGCTGTCTGCCCGCTGCCGGATCCGGTAGCCGCCAGGAGCCAGCTCAACCCCCCAGCCGAACGGAAGATCGCCGGCCGACTCCAGTTCGCCAAGGATGATCGCGTCGTCACGCACTACAGGCCCGATCACGCGGTAACCGGCACTGCAAAGTGCCGAGTGCAGCCGAGGCAGAGCGTCGACATCCATCACCAGAGTGCCGCCAGGCACCGTTGCATCCACCGTGCTCGCTCCTCGCTTGCCCGGCAGCCGCCCGCCAGGCCTCCTCATCTTGCCCAGATCGCCAGCGCGCCGGAAGGGGCGAATGACTCTGCACCGGTCCACTCACCCCCGTGAGTGGACCGGACGACTTTGTCGTAGCTCCCCCGGTCCCGGTAAAGCTGTCCGCTTCCCGCCCGCCTGTCGTGCAGCGTGCGCAGGTCAGCTGAGACCTCACCGCGGCGCAGATACCGTCTTACCAGGCCAGGGCGGCGGGACAGTAATCCCAGCGCTCGCAGGCAAGGATCTTCGCTGCGTACGTGAGTTGATCGCTGCGCTAAGCTTCGGGCGGGCTCGCCGTCGAGTCTGGGCGGCATGCCGGTTAACGGCCTGATGGGATCAATGTGATGCGCCAGTCATCCGGGACGGTTGTCGCTGGCGGGCAACCCGGTGCAAGATCATGCAGTCAAGCCCTGCTCCGGGGGAACCAGGCGGCGGCCGGTATGCGCCGGCCAGCACGAGCAGGGTTGCTCGCTGCCTGGACGGACTCAGCGTGATATCGGCATCCAGGACCGCGAATAGCCCGCCGCCGGACCCGATGGCCTCCCACCGAAGCGCGATCCCGGCGGAGTCATTCCTTCGCGTCAAATCCTGGAAGTGCACCTGAACCAGCCTGGGCAGGTCCGGTGCCGGATCTAGCGGGCCGTCTGGGGCCAGGCCAGTGATCCCCTCCTTGTAGGCACATTCCGAAACGGACCGCAAGCCTCCGCGAGCCAGGTTCACCAGCCTGGCCCGGGTTCTGTGCACCCGCTCGCGCGGGCCGGCGGCCATCCATCTGGGACTGCCATTGCTGGCAGCCTCGTGCGGTCTACCCGCGAGCTCGGGCGGGCCGCCCTCGAACGCTCGCGCAGTCACCGCGCCCCGAAGAACGCGGCTCCCTCTTGACCTTGCTCCGGGCGGGGTTTACCAAGCCGCCGCAGTCACCTGCGGCGCTGGTGGTCTCTTACACCACAACCGCCATCCTGTGACCTGCGCAGATGTACATCGAGGTAGCCTTTCTCCGCCCATTGCCTGCATACTCGCGGACGCCACTCCAAGCCTTCGTCGCGGAGTCGGGCCATCGCCCCGGGTGAGCCTGTCCATCGGCATCGTCGGCCTGCCCAACGTCGGCAAGTCCACCCTGTTCAATGCCCTGACCCGGGCCAGCGTGCTGGCCTCTAACTACCCGTTCGCCACCATCGAGCCGAATGTCGGCATCGTCGGGATCCCGGACCCGAGGCTGGCGGCGCTCGCCGGGCTGTACGACTTGGCCAGGATCGTAGCGGCCACCGTCCGGTTCACCGACATCGCCGGGCTGGTCCGCGGCGCCTCCCAGGTCAGCTGGCTTAGACGCAGGTCGAGCGACGTTCGACGTGCCAGTAGAGCATCACGCCGGCCCGGCTGCCGCTCCCTCAGTCGATGAACCGGCGAAGGATGTTGGCCGTCAGCTGAGACACCGCGCGGTCAATAGGGAGCGAGCACGGGTAGCTGATCGAGCCGACGGAAAACACCGCGCCTCCCCCGTCGAGCTCATAGTGCACCATCTCGGCACCCGATCCGCCGGGGTTCATACCCTTGGCGAGTACCCGTGTGCCTGGCGGCGAATTGAGCGAAACCTTGTCCATTTCGTGCCCCGAGGCACCACCCGGGCAGCGCGTATGCAGGCTGTTCCGGCCGAACACAGCGCCGGTGCTAAGGCCGGTTCCATCGAAGGCCCAATGGCCGCCGTCGACGACCCGATACGGGGCGCCTGTCATCATGCCGGCGCGGGTGAATCCGACGCCGAGCAATGTCGCCTCCGGCTCGACCAGCATGCCGAAGCGGCTCTGCAGGCGGTCGCGATCGGCGTCGAGAACCCGTCCGTCGCCGTTGCGCACCACCATCGTCTGCGAATCGAGGAAGTCCACTTCGCAGTTAATGCCGTTCCCGCCGAGATACATGAGTCGGCCACCGCTCAGCACCCAGGCGCGCACCCGCTCGTACATGACGCGCGACCAATACTCCGGATGACAGTTGAGGATAAGCACCCGGTATGCGTCGAGGTCGACGATTCCCCAATGGAGCTGCACGTCCGCGTACAGGTCGTGTGCGAACCTCTGTTGCTCGAGCCAGCCGAGCAGGCGCCACTCGGCGGGAGCCAACCCACACGCGTCTCGGCCCCCGACGGGATCGGTGATGCGTTCGTGCAGCGACAAGACATTCTCCGGCTCTGGCCGGTCGAACGAGAGCGGCGCGTAGGCCTCTGTCCGCCAGCGTTCGGCCGTGGGCCGGGCGTAACGCTCCAGGTCTTGACGACGGTTTACGGACGGCGCCGGAGGCAGTTCGATCGGGTCGATGTAGTTGCTGCGGCCGCCGAAGCTGTTGTACGCATTCCACGTTGCGGAGGACGTTAGTACCGCGACCCGCGCCGTGGGCCGCGACGGCGTGACGATCCATGGGAACGAGGTGAAAGCCCCGTCGGCGGCGTGGACGTGGAAGTAGTAGAGCCCGGAGCGGTCGGGAGCGGTCACCAGGAGCGGGTCGCTCCAACCGACTCCTGTACGCGTATAGTCACCGTCCGGCGTGACCTGCCGTGTGGCGAGGGGAGCATGGCTGTCGTATCCCAATGGCGCGACAAGCTCGCGTCGCCAACCGCAACGCCACAGCTCGACCCGGTACGAAGCTCGTGAGCTCACCCGTAGCTGCGCCGAACTGCCGGCCGCTGACCACTTCGGCCATGCATATCCGTAGATCTGGTCTCCGAGCAGCCGGAGCTGCGCGGGCCGACCGGGCACGACATCGACTACGGTTCGCTTCGGTCCGTAGCCGTCTCGGTTGAGGAACGCCTGATACCGACCTGAGGGGGCATCGACGTGGATGGCGCCGGATGCGCGTGAACGTGTCTCGTAGGACCTCTCCGCGCCGATCAATTCGACCAAGACGTCGCCGAGCGCGATGTAATGCTCGTCGCTCACGTATCCCACTAGCACTCGCAACTCCTCGTCGAAAGAAGTGCTGACAGCACGACTTAGCGATCTACAGTCCCGCTGATTAAACCGTAGTTCAGCTTGCTGGACCAAGAGATCGCATGCGGCGCTCGATAGCCTGCCTCCCAATGTCGAAAGGCCAGGATCGACGGAACTGAGAAGGAGGATGCAAGCTGCGGCACCCGGCAGTCGACAGTATGGCGGTCAGCGAATCGATCGTCACGTTGCCGACGGCTCGGTGTTCACGCCGGGCCGATCGTCTGGCCGGCACCCAGCGCTACGACCCGATCGCGGACACAAAGCTCGGCGGCTGCCGGAACCTGGTGTCGTGGTATTGCTTCGCCTCCGGCGCCCACGTTCGGGTAACCTGAGACAGGCGCACACGACTGGGCCAATCTGCTCGGGCCAGCCTGGACGGCCGAGACGTTGCAGTTGCGTCTTCGCGTCTCAAGTGGCGAGAGCCCTGCCGTGGATTTGGTGAGCGGGACTGCCTGGCGGTGGGCCGATCCCTCGACGGCAACAATCGACCCGGGCCTGATATGCACGGTCGATTGTTGCCGCTTTACCCGTCGTTGGGCCAGCCCGATAGGCCGCTGCCGCGACAGGGCGCCCCCAGAGCCGTCGCGCGGGAACGCCGGAACGCTGGTGGCCAACCGCAGCTAAGTAGGAGGCGGAGCAACGGTGCAGAACACGGTCAGCCGAAAGGACGTTGCTGCGGCCGCACTGGCCGCTGGCATCGCCGATCGAGTCGCGTGTGTACACGCGTCGCTGAGGTCGTTCGGCAACGTCGACGGTGGCGCCGAGGCGGTCGTGCATGGGTTGCTCGATGTCGGCACCACTCTCGTGGTTCCGACATCGACGTTCCAGTTCTGTATGGCACCACGGCCGGGTGGTCTGCCGCAGCAACCGTTCAACTCCGACAAAGACGGAAGCATGCCGCTTCCCAGCCAGCCCTCCGCCCCCTTCGACACCGAGGCTGACTTCGTCGATTCCGCTATGGGCGCTGTGCCTGCCGTCGTCCTGCATCTTCCTGGCCGCGTCCGTGGCAACCATCCGCTCGCCTCCTTCACCGCGATCGGGCCGCTTGCACGCGAGATCATCGAGGGTCAGACCCCCAGCCGCGTGTACGCACCGCTCGAAGCCGTGATCGCGCGGCGCGGTGTCGTCGTTTGTATGGGCGTTGGACTCGACACTGTCACGTTGCTGCACCTTGCTGAGCTTCGGGCTGGTCTCAGGCTGCTTCGTCGGTGGGCATGGTCGGCCGATGGCACCGTCGTCGAGGCCGTTCACGGCGGTTGCTCGCGAGGGTTCGAGCGGTTGGCCGAGGCAGTCCGCGGGACCGAGAAACGGCACCGGGTCGGCGACAGTATGTGGCGCATATTCGACGCCGGCTGGCTCCTTGCAGCTGCAACGAATCGGTTCGTGGCCGACCCGGCGGCCGCCCTGTGCGCCAATCCGAGCTGCGTACGCTGCACGGACCAGGCGGCACACGCTTTGAACCGCGCTCGGGTGCGTGAAGGCACGGCAGCGAACGGATTGACACCAAGCCTGGACTCTCTTGGTTGATCAGAATCTGGGAACCGATTTGCCGAGTTCGGTGGCTATGCGCCGAGCCCCCGGGCGTCCTCCGGTGGAGGGGTTAGATCAACACGGTTTCGCCGATGCTGGCGAGCCGGCTGAGCAGTTCGCCGATGGACAGGCACAAGCCGACGTGGGCGGCTGAGTCCGGTCACGAACCGGTCACCACTGCCTGCAACTCTTGACAACACGTCGGTGAGTGGCATGCTCGCCATAGGCTTAAACCATAGTTGACCGATCTCGGGCTGGCCGATGGTCATGCCAGCTTGCTGCAACATCGACGGCAATGTTCGCGAGCGCGCGGCATTTCGGATCGAGAGTCCGTCAGTGGAAGATCCACAAGCTGCGCGTCGTCGTTGCTGGGTGCGGTCGGCCCATGATGCAGACCCGACGTGGGCTCCGCGCAATAGTTGAGACCGGCCGGTAGAACACCGCCGAGATCTGCCTGTCCGTCGGACCGCGCACGGACACGGCTGGTGCAAGGGTCCGCCGAGGGTGGCCGCTCCAGGACGCCGACCTTGGCAGGGAGGACGGTCATCTTGTGGGCGAGATCGAAGACGTCCGGCACGTCGCGAGACGTCCGCGGCTTGTCCCAGTTCCTCGAAAGCCTGGCTCGACCTTGAAGGGAACGAGCTCATGAGAAGGCTAAAGGCGCGCAGCATCCTAGCGGCAGTTTGTGCTCTGAGCGCGGTCGCTGCGTGCCAGAGTGCGAATGCGACCGGCAGCGGTGCCTCCGCTGGTTCGAATGCAAGTAAGGGTGGCACGTTGACTTACGGCTACACTGGTGGTGGCCTGACCAGCCTCAATCCCAATACCATCAATTCCGCCACCGAGCAGCCCGTCGCGCCGCTGCTATTCGACGGTCTGACCCGGCTCGGGCCGGACGGGAAGCTGACTCCCGATCTCGCGACGTCGTGGCGTTCATCAGCCGACCAGAAGACCTGGACCTTCACGCTGCGATCGGGCGTGAAGTATCACAGCGGCAGGGTCTTTACGGCAGAAGATGCCGTCGAGAACATCCAGTACGTGCTCGACCCGAAGAATGCATCGTCCCAACGCACCCGGGTCACGGACATCGCGTCAATGCATGCCAAGAATGATACGACGCTTGTTATCAATCTCTCGAAGTCCGACGCGGTACTGCCGGACGCGCTGACGTCGATCTACATGACCAACGTCGACACCATCGGGCAGGTCAACCAGAATGGCGACGGAACAGGGCCATTCGCGCTCAAGTCGTTCGTGCCGGATGACCATGTCGACCTGGCGCGGTTCGGCGGGTACTGGGGCTCCAAACCCAGCTTGGACGCGATCAACATCGAGCGCACCGCCGACCCAACGTCCGCCCTGACCTCGCTGCAGACCGGCCAGCTCGACATACTGTGGGGAGTGGACCCGACCAGCGTCGGGACGCTTCAGTCGGATCCCAATCTCACATTCCTGCGTTCCAACTCGACATCGGGTACCTCCGTCATCCTGCTCGATACGACCTCGCCGCCGTTCGACAACATCGAGGCGCGCCAGGCGCTGGCCTACGCCGTTGACCGCAAGGCGATGGCCGACGCTGGGTACAACGGCATCGCCGACATCTCGATGGAGAACGACCCAGTCGACGTCAGAAGCCCTGACTACGACTCCAGCTTGCCGGCGTACGACTTCAACCTCGACAAGGCGAAGCAGTTGTTCGCTGAGGCCGGCGTCATGCGGGGATCGACGCTGACCTTCTGGACGCTGGCTGGCCGGCGCGGTGAGTGGACCACGATGGGCCAGATCCTCCAGGCCGACCTCAAGAAGATCGGCATTAACCTCACCATCCAGCAAGAGGAAACGAGCACCTGGGTCGCCAAGTTCGGGCCCAGCGGCAAAAAGTACCCGAACATGATGGTGATGGACTTCCTCTCCTTCCCTCCGGTGCCAGCTTTCGCCCTGCAGTTCTTCACCACCGGAGACTGCGAGTGCAACTGGTCGAACGCTCGGTACGACGCGCTCATGCTGCAAAGGTTCGCCGCCACGTCGGATCAGGCCCGCGCGGCGGCCGAGGACCAGATGCAGCAGCTACTCAACGAGCAGGTACCTGCGGTGGTTCTCATGCAGAACACCACGCTCGTCGCGGCGCAGAAGACAGTCCGCGGCGTGTGGCTGGCAGGCGACGGCACACCACAGCTGGCCCGGGCTTCGCTGCCCTGACGATGCCGCGACCCGCTGTCCGGTGGCCTGCGGCAGGTTGGAGGAACCGAAATGCTGCGGTACGTCACGAGGCGCGCTGTCATCAGCATGCTGATGCTCGCGCTGGCCTCGTTGCTGATCTTCGTCATGCTGCGTGTGCTGCCCGGAGATCCGGTTACGACGCTGGCCGGCCAGTCCGAGGGCATCAGCTCCAGCCAACTCGCCCAGCTGCGCCACGGGCTAGGCCTGGATCGCCCCCTGATCGTGCAGTACGGGTCATGGGTGGCAGGCATGTTCGCCGGCCACTTCGGGACGTCATACTTTAGCCGGGAGCCGGTCCAGGCCCTGATGGTCGGCCGGATTGGGCCAACGATCGAACTTATCGTGGCATCGCTGCTCCTGTCGCTCACCGTATCGGTGCCGATGGCCGTCTTCGCGGCGATGCATCCACGTGGGCTCATCGACCGCATTGGCACCGGTCTCGCCTCGCTCGGCATGTCGATGCCGTCCTACCTCGCCGCGATCGGCCTCCTCATTGTGTTCGCGGTGAAGCTTCGGTGGTTGCCGGCCCGTGGGTATGTCTCGATCTTCAGCGACCCGGTCCAGAATCTCCGACTCATCGCCTTGCCTGCCGCAGCGCTCGCGATCAGCACCGGCGCTCCGATCCTGCAATTTCTTCGCGGCTCGCTCGCCGAATCCAGCGAGGCCGCCTTCATCCGCACGGCCGAGGGGAAGGGCATGCTGAGGCCGGCCGCGATTCGCAAGCACGCCACACCTAACGCGCTGATACCGACTCTGACCGTCGTCGGCATGACCATTGGCCAGCTTCTCGGCGGTGTCGTAATCATCGAGTACATCTTCAGCTGGCCGGGCCTGGGCGCTTTGATCGTCGACTCCATTTTCACCCGCGACTATGCGGTCCTGCAGACGTCAATCCTGTTCGCGGCGGGTGCGTTCATTTTCACGACACTCGTCATCGACCTGCTTTGCGGCATCCTCGACCCGCGCCTGAAGGCAGCGGCGCGGGAGGTTGCCGCATGAGAGTGCTGGCAGCGCAGGCACCTTCGACGGGACCCTCCCGCGGCGGCGCGGAGCTGCCGGGCCGGCAGAATCTGCTGGCACGGTTGGTGCGCAGGCCGCTGGGCCTGCTGACATTCACCATCTTGATCCTGCTCTTGGTTTCTGCGCTATTTGCTCCCGTCCTCGTTCCTCACCCGCCCGACGCCATATCTGTGGCCGACCGCTTCCAGGGCCCGTCGACGGCGCATTGGTTCGGTACAGACGAGCTCGGCCGCGACCTGTTCAGCCGATTGCTGGCCGGCGGCCGGATTGCCCTCGGTATCGCCTTCGGCGCGGCCGCGATCTCGACGATCCTCGGTACTCTCTGGGGCGGCCTGGCCGCACAGGCTGGCGGTTTGCTGGACGAGGTACTCATGCGCGGCGCGGACATCGTGATGGCGATCCCGCTCATGCTGTTCGCACTCGTTCTCGTCGCCGCATCCGGCCCGTCGCTGCCGGTACTCATTGTCCTCATTGGGCTGCTGCTCACGCCCGCATCGGCTCGCCTGGCCCGGGTGGCCGTGCTCGCAGAGATCAGGTCGGACTATTGCCGCGCCGCGATCGTGCTCGGTGTGCCGCAAGCGCGGATCCTCTTCGGCGAACTGCTACCAAACGCGGCGCCGGTGATCATCGCGCGGACCGCCGTCGCCGCCGCGGACGCAATGATCATCGAGGCAAGCCTGAGCTTCATCGGCCTCGGCGTGCCACCGCCGGCCGCATCGTGGGGCACCTTAGTCCAGGACGGCTACTCGCAGATCTTCCATGCCCTCTACTACGTGCTGTTCCCGGCTGCGACGATCTTGCTGACCATATGGTCACTGAACACGCTCGGAGAGCAACTGCGGCAGCTTCTCGACCCGCGGACGACGCGATGACTGACTCGAATCCGGCCGACCGGACTCCACTTCTGCGGGTCGAGGATCTCTCGGTTGCGTTCCCCCGTAAGGGCGGCAGGCCAGTCTCCCCAGTCCGCGGCGTCTCATTCGTGCTCGGCCACGGACAGCGGCTCGGGCTGGTCGGCGAGTCGGGCAGTGGCAAGTCGCTCACGGCGCTGGCATTGCTGCGCTTGCTTCACGAGCCGGTCACGGTCCGCGGCCGTGTGCTCCTGAGCGGTCGTGACCTGCTGCGGTTGTCGGCACGTGAGATGGCCGACGTCCGTGCGCGGCGCATGAGTCTCATCCACCAGGACCCGATGTCCGCACTGAACCCCGTCTTCAGCGTCGGTCGGCAGATCGTCGAGGCGATCCGGCTTGCCACTCGGGTTTCGCGTAAGGACGCACGCACGGAAGCGATCGAGCTGCTCGGCGACGTCGGGGTAGCGGAGCCGCATCGCCGGATCGACAGCTACCCCCACGAGTTCTCCGGAGGCATGCGCCAGCGCGTCGTGATCGCGATGGCTCTGGCGAGCAATCCCGATGTCCTCATCGCCGATGAACCGACGACCGCACTCGACGTCACGACCCAAGGACTGGTCATGGACCTGCTGAGCCGGATCGTGGTGGAACGCAGGCTATCCGTGGTCCTCATCACCCATGATCTCGGTGTGGCCGCGGGGTTCTGCGATGAGATCGGGGTCATGTACAGCGGCCGGGTTATCGAGAGGGCATTGATCGACGACATCTACTCCCGGCCTGTCCATCCCTACACCGAGGCGCTGCTCGGTGCTGTCTGCCGTTTGGATACAGACGTGAGGCGGCCCATGCCGGCCATCGAAGGCCAGCCCCCCAGGCCCGACCGGCTACCAACCGGTTGCACGTTCCATCCGAGATGCCGGTACTCAGCCCAGCGATGCGCCGACGAGATCCCCCAGCCCGTACAGGTGACCGGCGCGCGATTCGCTGAATGTCACCTCGCTGCCGCCCGCGCGGCGTCATTTACCGGCGGGGACTCCGGATGACTCATCCCCTTTCCGGCGGGGGCAAGTCCACTCCGTTGCCGACCGCCGTCGCCCTTTGTGCCGAAGACCTGCGGCGGCATTACGCCTTGCGCGGCGCTGGCGCGCCGCACGGTGGTGACGTCGTCCGGGCGGTCGACGGCGTCTCTTTCAAGGTGCGCAAGGGCGAGACGTTCGGGCTCGTTGGGGAGTCCGGATCGGGAAAATCGACGCTTGCGCGCCTGCTGCTGCGGCTCGAACATCCGACGTCGGGTCGTGTGGTCCTCGATGGCAAGGACCTGATGGGCATCCCCGGCCGCGATCTACGGCGTGAGCGGCGTCGAATTCAGCTCGTTTTCCAGGACGCGTTCGGCGCTCTCAATCGGCGGAAGACGGTTTCGCAGATCATCGGGTTGCCCCTGCGGGTGCATTTCAAGCTCACGGGAGAGGCGCGAGATAGGCGGATACGTGACTTGCTGGAGGTGGTCGGCCTCGGCCCTGAACTCGCGGCTTGCTACCCACATCAGCTATCGGGCGGACAATGCCAACGCGTTGGGATAGCCCGGGCGCTTGCTTTGGAGCCCGAGTTCATCGTACTGGACGAGGCCGTTTCCGCAGTGGACGTCTCCATCCGTGCGCAAATCCTTAACCTGCTGCGCGAACTTCAAGAACAGTTGACGCTTACCTATCTGTTCATTTCACACGACCTGGCAATCGTGCGCTACATGTCGACGACGGTGGCGGTGATGTACCAGGGGCGAATCGTCGAGTCTGGCCCGCGGGACCGTCTGTTCCACGACCCGCTTCACCCCTATACACGCAGTCTCATGAGTTCGATTCCTGTCCCGGACCCTGCCGCGGAGCGCGAGCGCGTGGACCAGGCGGCCGGCAGTGCCGGTGATGTCGGCGCGGCGCCGGTCACTGGCTGCCGGTACCGCCCGCGCTGCCCGATCGGTGCGTTGTCGGAGCGATGCGAAAAGGAAGTTCCGCCGCTCGTCGAGATTGCGCCCGAGCATCGCGTGGCGTGCCACTTTCCGCAGTCCTCCGCAGCCGTCTCGCGGCTGCCATCCGCAGCACGGTTGCGCGGCGGCGCTACCGAGCTCCCGTCCGCAGAGCTGGCGAACGAAGCGAGGTCCGGGTGAACGGCAGCACGCCGAGCTTGTCCGCAGCTGCCCCGCGAATGCTTGCCGCTCAATCAGGACTCCGCCGTGGCCGCTAGTGAGTAGTACCATCCTGCATATGGGGACGGTGGCGCCGATCCCTGGCATCCGCGGGCGTGAGGTGGAGATCGCGGTCCTTGGCGAGGTCCTGGACAGGGTCGCCTCGGGCCGACTGGCTGTCGTGCTGATCGAGGGTGAGGCCGGGATCGGCAAGACGCGGTTGCTGGCCGAAGTGCTTGAGGATGCGCGTGGTCGCGGCATGCAGGTGGCGGCGGGCGGGGCCGAGGAACTGGAGCGGACGAGGCCGTTCGGCCTTGTGGCCGACGTGCTGAGGTGCGCACGGTCATCCCTGGATCCGCGGCGTGCCGCGATCGCCGGGCTGCTGGCCACTCGTGGCGGCGGGGAGCAGGACCCGATCACGGTGACAAGCGATCAGGGTTTGCGGTTCCGGGCCGTGGACGCGTTTGCTGACCTGGTGGAGGAGCTCGCGCTGGCCGGGCCGCTGGTGATCGGGGTAGATGACTTGCAGTGGGCTGATCCATCCAGCCTGCTGACGCTGGGCGCGCTGGGCCGCCGCCTCGCCTATCTCCCGGTAGCCCTGATCGGGTGTTTCCGGCCGTCGCCACGCGTCCCCGACCTGGACCGGCTGGCCGGTGCGCTGGAGGATGCAGGCGCGAGGCATCTCACCGTGCGCCCGCTCGCCGAGGAGGCCGTGGCCAGCCTGGTGGCCGAGACGGTCGCCGCCATTCCGGGCCGGGGACTGCTGGCCGGGATATCGGGGGCAGCGGGCAATCCGCTGTTCGTGACCGAACTGCTGGCCGCGCTGGTCCAGGAAGGGGCGATCGCGACCGCCGGCGGGCGGGCGGAGGTGTCGGAGCTAACCCCGCCGCCGACGCTGCGGCTGACGATCCTGCGGCGGCTCAGCTTCCTGCCCGAGGACACCCTGCAGGCGCTGCAGGCTGCCTCGATCCTCGGGTCGGGATTCTCGCTCGCGGACCTGGCCTCGGTCACCGGCCGGCCCGCGCTGGCCCTGTCGGTGGCGCTGATAGAGGCGATCAGGGCCCGTGTCGTGGAAGATGACGGCGCCGTGCTGCGGTTCCGCCATGACCTGATCCGGGAGAGCATCTACGCGGATCTCGCCGGCCAGCGTGCGCCGCGGGCTGCACCGCGAAGCCGGCCACCGGCTGGCGCAGACCGGAGCGCCGGCACTGCAGGTCGCCGAGCATCTCGCCCGCGGGGCTGACCGCGGCGACGCCATGGCCATCGAATGGCTGACCAGGGCCGCCCGCGAGGCGGCGGCGCGAGCACCGGATGTTGCCGCGGATCTGCTGGCCCGGGCAGCCGGGCTGATGGACCCGTCCGATCCTGGCCGCGACCGACTGCTCACCGAGCGGGCGAGCAGCCTGATGCTAGCGGGGCGGATCGCCGACGCCGAGGCGGCCTGCGAGCTGCTGCTGGACAGCGGCCATGACCCACTTGTGGAGGGCCTCGTCAGAATCTGCCTTGGCCACGCTCTCCTGGCGGCAGGACGGGCGAGTGATGCGCTGCAAGAGCTGGAGCGGGCGGTCGAGTCACCGTCGCTCACTGACACCGAACGAGCCTCCGCCCAGGCGTGGGCAGGCTTGGCCCGATTGTGGCTGGGAGACCTCGGCGGTGCGGCGGCCACCGCTGAGCAGGCCTGGCAAGCGGCCACCGCGGCCGGGGAACACCTGTCTACCAGCATCGCCATGACCTCGCTGGCCGGGGTCTCGGAGTTCCGCGGCCATCCCCGGGACGCGCTCCAGATCATCGACGATGCTGTGCGGCTGGCTGACCAGAGCCCCGGCAGGCAGGGACATCGCTTTCCGCTCTATTTCACCCGTGGCCACATTCTCATCGGGCTGGACCGGCTCGAGGAGGCCGGGGCGGCGCTCGAAAACGGCAGGCGGATCAGCGAGGAATTCGGCGTTCGGTGGCACCTGCCCAGATACCACGCTGTCCGCAGCGTAGAACGCTTCATCGCTGGGGAATGGGATGACGCCATTGCCGAGATCGATGCAAGCGTCGGGCTGGCGGATGAGACGGGTTCGAAATACAGCAACGTCTACGCCCAAGGGGTCCTGTCCCTGATCAGCCTTCATCGGGGCGACCTCCGCCGCGCCAGGGAGGCCGCCGCCGCCGCCGCAGGCGAACTCTCCGGCACCGGCCTCCGCTTGCGCACGGAGTGGGCAATGTGGGCGCATGCCCTGCTGCTCGAGGCCGACGGCAAGACCGCCAATGCGTTCGCGACCCTGGCCGAATGCTGGGACCAGTGCACCCAGCTGGGCCTCAAGCTGGAGTACCCGGTGCTCGGGGCCGATCTCGTCCGGATCGCGCTCGCGGTCGGCGAGCGGGGACGGGCCCGGGACGTGGCAGCGGCCGTCGTAGAAGTGGCGGATGAGAACGAAGTCTCCTCACTGGCCGGTGCCGCGCTTCGTTGTAGGGGCCTGGCCGACGATGATCCCATGGTCCTGTTCGCCGCGGTGGGCGCTTACGCGAGTAGTCGGCGGCCGCTGGAGTTGGCTCTCGCGTCCGAGGACGCAGGCGCCGCATTCACCAGGCATGGGCACGTGGACCGCGCCCGTCCCCTGCTGGAACAGGCGATCGAGATCTTCGAGCGGCTCGACGCCGCACGGGACCTCGCCCGCGCCGAGGGGGTGCTGCGCACGGCGGGCATCCGGCGTGGCCGCCGGGGACCGCGGAGTCGGCCGCGGATCGGCTGGCACAGCCTCACCCCGACCGAGCACACGGTCGCCGGGATGGTCTGCGAGGGACTGTCCAATCCCCAGATCGGCGAGCGCTTGTACGTGTCACGCAGGACCGTGCAGACGCATCTCGCCCATGTCTTCGCCAAGCTGGATATCTCCTCGCGCGCCCAGCTGGCAGCCGAGGTGACCCGGCAGCGACATCAAGAGCGGACCAGTGACACGGACGCCATCGGCGGGTAGGCTACGCGGGCAGTCCGCTACCGAATTTGCCGCATTGGGCTGATTCCCGCGGAGCCGGCCTGGTAGCGGCCGAGGCCGTTGTATAGCACCGCCCTCGAGTACTCAGCCGCCGAGCAGGCCAGCGTCTGCATCTCCGGCAGGGATGATCCCGGTTGGCGCGGCCCTGCGGATATGCGCGGAGTTCTATCCAGGCGACCCATGTCCGCCAGATCCGCCGCCGTCTTCCGGGAATTTGGGCAGATCGCAACGCATCTGCGCGATAGGGCCTATCAATCGCGCGCGACAGCAACGCTTCCCCTGTTCAGGCGGCGGGCGAGCTGGCCTGTAGGCCGGGTTCTGTGCACCCGCTCGCGCGGGCCGGCGGCCATCCATCTGGGACTGCCATTGCTGGCAGCCTCGTGCGGTCTACCCGGGAGCTCGGGCGGGCCGCCCTCAGACGCTCGCGCAGGAAACGCGCCCGCTAGGGCACGCCCCCCTCTTGCCCTTGCTCCGGGCGGGGTTTACCAAGCCGCCGCAGTCACCTGCGGCGCTGGTGGTCTCTTACACCACCAGCAGCCCTCTGTGACCTGCGCAGATGTACTTTCCTGCTGGACTGCTATACCGGCCAACCGGACTGGTCATGCGTCTGGCAAGAGCGTGACCAGCCAGAACCTCTCCCGATGCTACCTACCGCTGCCCTTCCCACACGACCAGGCATCCCATCAGGCCGACCGGCACCAGATTCTCGGAAGCCTCCAGATCGACCCCTCTCCCCCATAGCCGGCGGACGGGCGGCCGGTAGTGGTGCGGGCTCGGGTGCGGCGGACGCGGTGCCCGGTCCCGGGCTGCCCGGTCCGGACATTCCGCGAGCAGGTCCCGGCGTGCTGGACCGTTACCAGCGGCGCACCACGCGGCTGGCGGGCCAGGCCGGCGCGGTCGCCCGCCGGTTAGCGGTCGTGCCGGGCCGGGCTGCTGACGGTGCTGGGAGTCCCGCTGTCGCGACACACCGCGCTGCGGATGCTGCTGCGGCTTCCCCTGCCCGAGGTCAGCGTGCCGCGGTGCTCGGCGTTGATGACTTCGCCTGCGCCGAGGTCACGCGTACGCGATCGTGCTGATCGACGCCGAGACCGGGGAGCGGGTCAATGTCCCGGCGGGCCGTAAGGCTGAGGTGCTCGAGGCGTACACGGTCATGACAAGGGGGGCCAGGAGCAGGCCGCCGGGATTGGGGTCAGGTAAACAACTGGCGGGTCACCACGCCGTGGCCGACTTCGACGCCGGACAAGAGGGCGAACTGCTCCCCCGGGGCGAGGTAGTCGCTGACGTCATCGCCCAGCACCAGTATGGTCGCGATGATGTCGGCAGTCCCCGGCCTCAGGGGGCTCCCGTCGGCGGCGGTGACCAGGGCACTGAACAGTCCGCTGCGGTGGGTTTCGCGGTGCGCGGCGCGCACTGCCAGGCGCCGGACGTGGAGTGGCGGCTCCGCATCGGGGCTGCCGTCCGCGGGCGGGTTCAGCGTGACCAGGGCCTGATACTTGTAGCGCTTCCTTGCGGTGATCCTCCTGCGTGGCATGACCGCTGCCCGGCGACGGGTCGGTGCCCTATCGCTGGAGGCACCGGGCAGGCCAGGACGCGCCAGCGTGGTGCCGGCGTCGCCCGGCGTGCCGTTGCCGCGGCTGCGCGCGATGGCCCGTTCTGGCTGGGGCCTGGAGTATCTCTCCCAGAGACGTAGCTGGTTGCGGTGGAGGCCGGCGACAACGCGTAGCCCGCGGGCAGCGGTGTGGCGAAGCCGGCTAGTGCCAGGTGACTGGAGTTGCATGGCTGCCTCCTTGTGCGAGGGTTCCCCGCGGTGTGCTCCGGCGTGTACTGCCATGGAAGCTGGCGGGCGTGAAGTTTTGATGCTGTGCTTGTGGCGCGCAGATGATCGGAGCCCGCTTTCCAGCTGGCAGGTCAGGCCGCTGGCCGGCGGGTGACCTGCACCTGCCACCGGTCCGGCCCGTCCTGCAGGTAGACGAAGCCGTAGCCGCCGGGGCTGAGCACATCCAGTTGCCGCCACACCAGGTGGGGGTCGGTGCCGGCATGCAGCTCCACCTGCTCACCACGGCGCAGCCGCAGCAGCCGGTGAACCACCGCGTCGACGGCCCGCGCGGCGGGCAGGGCGTCGAGGTCGATCACCGGTCCCTCGGTGAGCGGATACCACTCATGCGGCTGCCCGCCCAGCATGGTGGTCGCTGGCACCTTGCCCGGTGCGCCGGCCGCTGCCAGCAGTGCCTGCCCGGCGTGGAAATGGCGCTCGAGCTGGTGCAGGAAATCCCGGATGGCCGCGGCGAGCTCGGCGGGAGACCAGGTGCTCTCGCCGGCGGCCACACGCTCCAGCGTCTCGATGGCGGCGCGCAGGCGGGCATGGTCGCGGGCCAGCCGGGAAATGCCCGGCGACGCGCCAGCGGGGAATAGGAGCCTCTCCTCGTCAGCGTCCTGGCCCAGCACCTCCGCACGGAGGTAGCCAAGAAGCGCCTGCAGTTCGCGGGCAGGCCACCGGTCCTCGGCGGTCACGGCCAGCAGGTCCTCGGCCCGGATCACCACCTGGCTCAGCAGCGATGCGTGCTCGTCGGCCAGCGTGAGCGGCGAGTCGCCGGGCATGGCCGCAGCTGTCTGGAACGGTTCGTATCCGGGTGTCTGGCTTACGGTACTCATGACGGCTCCTTCTCCTCAATTATTACAGAAAAGATAGTAAAAAACAAGAGGTCGGTGTTAAGATGCACGGCAGGCGCCCCTGGTCGCGGCGCAGCCCGGTAGGCGGGCCGGGGAAGGCGCGGTGACCTGTCGACGGAGCTGATCCGGAACCTGGCGGTGCGGCCGGCCGGGCACGCCTGTGCTGAGCGTCTATGTGCGGACCGATCCGCGCGATCCGGCTAACACGGCCCGCTGTGATCGGGCGAATTCAACGGTGATCAAGACCGTGCCCGGCAGCGGCTGCCGGCTAGGGGCCCTCTCCGGGCCGCCGAGCCTGCCCGCCGGTTCGTCAACTCGATCGCCGGGGAAGGCTGGAAACCGCGCAACCGCGCAACCGGGCAGCTGGCTGCTCCCGAGCTGGCATGCCCGGATCTTCCGGGCAGTTCCCCACCTGATCGTCACATCCGCGGCACGGCGCCTGCACAGGTTCTGGCTTGGCTATGGGCGACAGGGCCGCCAGGGCGCGGCCCAGGTTCTGCAGTAAGCCGAGGAAGGATCCCGATGACAGTGACACGCTGCGGCTGGCGGATCGTGCTCGCCGCTGCCGCTGCCGCGTCCGCTCTGACGGCCAGCACCGGGACTGGCCTCGGCGGCGGCGGCCAGGGCGCCACAGCCGGCGGCGGCGCCCAGGCGAGCTACGGCCTGGGCGGCCGTGAGATCCTGCCCTTCGCTGTGCTGGTCCGCACGCCCCGCGGACCCGGGCCCGAGGTTGTCGTTGATGAGCACCGGCAGCACCGCAACCAGCGCGCCCTCGGCGCGGATGCCACCAGCGTCCAGGTCCAGCAGCCCGGCGATCCTTTGCCCGGCTCCGCCCGCGGGGCCGGCAGCTCCGCCGCGGGCGCACCGGACGGTGCCGCCGGCGCATACTCGGCTGGACCACCGAATCCGGCCGTGCTGCTTCCGGGAGGCCTGAACCCCAGGGCTGCACACGCCGCACCCGCCATCGTGGCATCACTGCCCTGGGCCCTGGCCACCCAGGCCACCGGCGGACAGGACTCGGCCGGGCCACAGCCGACACCATCATCAGAGGGACAGCTGGCCGCCGGCCCGCGTAGCGTCGCCACGGCCGGCACCTTGTCCCTGCCACGATGGCGGGCCGTGCTGGAAGGCCGGTGGCAGGCGCGGCTGAGCAAGGTCACCGAGCTGTCCGTGGCCTATCACGACACCGCGGAACTCATCCAGGCCGCCTATCACAGCGGCGATCACGCATCCCAGAGGCAGCTACAGCGGTTGCTGCACCAGGCCGTCACCGCCCGCCGTGCCCTGGCCGACACCGAAGAAGCGCTCAGCCGACTCTCCGCGGGCCACTACGGACGTTGCGAGCAGTGCGCCGCGGCCATCTCGCCCCGCAGGCTAGCGCTCACGCCAGAAGCCCGGTACTGCCCACGCTGCGCACCGGAGCCCGCAATGCCACCGCGCTGACCGGCGACAGACCTCCATCCAGGCTCAATTCCCAGCACACGCCGGCACCACGCAACCGGGTTAGCACGGGGCACATCGCCGGGCACGCCGGCCCGAAGGCCAGCTCACGCAGAGCCGTCAAGGTGATCGCGATGATAACAACGGTCAGTACCACAAAGGCAGCCTGGCCGTGTGGGCTGTCAGCTCCTGGCTGCCGCGCATCGCGACTTGTCCCATTCGCGGCGCTGGGCATGGCCAGCCGCAGCGACGCGCAAGCTGCGATCAGGCTAGCCGGGCCCATGCCAGGACCGTTGCAATGATTGGCTTCGTGGGTTAGTTTCGGTCCCCTCCTTGTTGCGAGTTTTTAGTTTCTACTACCTGACTGATGTAAACTGCAGCAATGGATATGCAGGCGCTTCTCGCGTCCGACGCCGGCGCCCCGCTCGGCAGGAGCCGGGCCCACGTGCTCGACCTGCTGCGCTCTACTGGCTCGCTGGTCGGTGTCAAAGAGGTGGCCGGTCGAACCGGGCTTCACCCCAACACCGCCCGGTTCCACCTGGACGCGCTGGCAGACGCAGGGCTGGCCCTCCGGACGCCGCAGGCACGGGAAACGCCGGGCCGGCCCAGCATGACCTACCGGGCATCGGACAGCAGCGGGGCGGCGGGACAGCGCCGCTACCGCCTGCTTGCCGAGATGCTCACCAGCCTCATCGCCGGCGTGATACCCGAGCCGGCAGAGGCCGCGGCGGCGGCCGGCCGCGAGTGGGGCCGCTACATCACCGAGCAGCCGGCCCCCTATCAGCGGCCGGACGCTGGCGAAGCGGTCGAGAAGCTGGCCGCTGCCCTGGCCGAGATCGGGTTCGCGCCGCAGACCGTGGCCAGCGGCAGAGCCGGGTACCAGATCGGGCTGCGGCAGTGCCCGTTCCGCGAGGTGGCGCAACACCACCAGGACGTCGTGTGCAAGCTGCACCTGGGCCTCATGCAGGGCGCGCTCGAGCAGATGCGGGCGCCGGTCACCGCGGACCGGCTGGAGCCGTTCGCGGAGCCCAGCCTGTGCATCGCACACCTTTCGGCACAAGGGAAGTCAGCCGGGGCCGCAAGCCAGCTTCACCATGATGGCAGGCAGCAGGAAGGGAGGCCCGGCATGCATTCAGACGTCCGGGTCCGCCGCGTGTACGAGGACAGCACGCCGGAAGACGGAACGCGCGTGCTGGTTGACCGGGTTTGGCCGCGAGGGCTGCGCAAGGACGCGGCCCGGCTGGATGAGTGGGCCAAGGACGTCGCGCCATCCAGCGGCCTGCGAACGTGGTACGGGCATGATCCGGCGAAGTTCGCTGAGTTCCGCCGGCGCTACACCGCCGAGCTCACCGAGCCGGGGCCGCGCGCCGCGCTCAGCCGGCTTCGCGCACTGACAGCCGCCGGGCCCGTGACGCTGCTGACCGCGACCCGGGACATCAGCCTCAGCCAGGCAGCCGTCCTCGCCGCGATCCTGCGGCACCGCGCGTAGCCCCGGGCCCCGCCGCATCGCCCATCGCTGCGACCTGCCCGGGAAAGACGCCACCTTCGTGAGGCCGGAGTGACGCCGCCCGACGTGGCGGCACAGCGCAGGGCCAGCGGATCCCCCTGCAGCCGGCCAGAAAAGCTCACGCGCGGCGCGAGTCGCGAAGATCTGTGCCGCCAAGACAGCCGCGGCGTCATGGGTCCGGCGGGCTGCTTCCCGCGCCGTCGCCAGTGGTGACCTCGCCGTCTGCGCTGTGCTGTCCGGCAACCGCAATTTCGAGGGCCGCATCCACCCCGGGATAAAGATGAACTACCTGGCCTCGCCGCCGCTAGCGATCGCTACGCGCTCGCCGGGTCGATGGAAACTGCCCTGACCCGCGACCCGCGGGGGACTGGCAATGACGGTCAGCCGGTATACCTGCGTGACATCTGGCCGTCCCGGCCGAGATCGCCAAGGTCACCGCCGCCTGCCTGCAGCCGGAAACGTTCACCCGCGAGTAGGCGGAAGTGTCACACCCTGTGCATCCGTCTGGCAGACCGGGCCGGTGCGAGCAAGACGAGCCTCGGGGGGAGCGCCACCTTGCCCGTGCAGCTGCGCGATCCGGTCCTCCGGGTGCCCCAGGCGGAGCCCGAGCACGTCAAGGTAGAAAGCGAGCGGGCGGTCCAGGTTCCGGACCTGCACCGCCACCGAGCAGATACCCGTGAGCTGAAGCGCCCCGGCCATGCCGGCCCCCGTTTCCTCTAGCATCCTGAGGCGTTTCCCCTGGTGTCCTGAGGTATCGAAGAGGTGCGCCTGTGCCGCCATTGACACATATCTATTGTACTGGCATCGTCGTTTCTACGAATATAAGCTGCAGAAATTAGGCGGACGCCAGCGAACCAAGTCGCAGGCCGGCAGCTATCTGGGTTCGTGCCGGGATTGCAGGCATGCAACCTGTCCTGGCGGGTACCTGCCAGGAGTCTGCAAGCCGGCCATGGCAGCCTGCAGCAGGCAGGGGTACTGATGACCGCGACACGCCAGACGGCTGCCGGCACGCCAGCGCCGGACAGCTACCCCGGGGGCTCGGTCCTTGCCGACTGGCTGTCGTCTACCGACCACAAGGTGATCGGGCACCTGTACCTGATCACCTCGTTCGGTTTCTTCATGATCGCCGGGCTGATGGCCATGATCATGCGTGCGCAGCTGTTCGGGCCGGACAATCACCTGGTGTCCGATCAGCAGTACAACGAGCTGTTCACGATGCACGGCGCGATCATGCTGCTGCTGTTCGCGACCCCGCTGTTCGTCGGGCTCGCCAACGAGATCATGCCGCTGCAGATCGGCGCGCCGGACGTGGCGTTCCCGCGGCTGAACCTGCTGAGCTACTACATGTTCGTGTTCGGCGGGCTGATCCTGCTGGCCAGTTTCGTCACCCCCGGCGGGGCACCGGGGTTCGGCTGGTATGCGTACTCGCCCCTGACCAGCGCCTTGTACTCGCCCGGGGTTGGCGGCGACATGTGGATCATGGGCCTGGTGCTGTCCGGGCTCGGCACGATCCTGGGCGGGGTTAACTTCGTCACCACGATCATCTGCATGCGGGCGCCGGGCATGACCATGTTCCGGATGCCGATCTTCACCTGGAACATCCTGGTCACCAGCATCATGGTGCTGCTGGCGTTCCCGGTGCTGGCCGCGGCGCTGCTGGTGCTGGAGATTGACCGCAAGCTCGGCGCGCAGGTGTTCAGCGCGTCCAGCGGCGGCGCGATCTTGTGGCAGCACTTGTTCTGGTTCTTCGGCCATCCGGAGGTCTATATCGTGGCGATACCGTTCTTCGGCATCGCCACCGAGATCCTTCCCGTCTTCTCCAGGAAACCGCTGTTCGGGTACAAGGGGATGGTCGCCGCGACGATAGGGATCGCCGGCCTGTCCATGACGGTGTGGGCGCATCACATGTTCACTACCGGCGCGGTGCTGCTGCCGTTCTTCTCCCTCATGTCCTTCTTCATCGCGATCCCGACCGGGATCAAGTTCTTCAACTGGGTCGGCACGATGTGGCAGGGCCAGCTGACGTTCGAGGCGCCGATGCTGTTCATCATCGGGTTCATGGTGACGTTCCTGTTCGGCGGGCTGACCGGAGTCATCCTCGCCTCGCCGCCGCTGGACTTCGCGGTCAGCGACACCTACTTCCTGGTCGCCCATTTCCACTACGTGCTGTTCGGCACGGTGGTGTTCACGATGTTCGGCGGCTTTTACTTCTGGTGGCCCAAGTTCACCGGCAAGAAGCTCGACGAGACCCTCGGGAGATGGCATTTCTGGACACTGTTCATCGGCTTCCAGATGACATTCCTCGTGATGCACTGGGAGGGGCTGGAAGGCATGCCGCGCCGCGTAGCGAACTACCCGGACCTTCCGGGCAACGTGACTACCCTGAACCAGATCTCGACGATCGGGTCGTTCATCCTCGGAGCCTCCACGTTCATCTTCCTCTACAACGTCTACAAGACGCATAAGCACGGCGAGAAGGTCGCGGCCGACGACCCGTGGGGCTTCGCGAACTCGCTGGAATGGGCGACATCCTGCCCGCCGCCGCGGCACAACTTCACGTCGATACCGCGAATCCGCTCCGAGCGGCCTGCATTCGACCTGCACTACCCGCAGATCAAATCGGGCCGGACCCGTGCGCCCGCGTCACCGGTCCCGGCTGTCCCGCCGGGTGAGCAGGGCGCCCCGTGATGACCCGTGCGTGCCGCTCACGCTGAAGGTCGCGGAACACCACGGCTCGGCAGCAAACCCCGGCCGGTGATCGCCGGCCGGCGGGTCTATTCACTAACGGCTCTGTCTCACCTTCGGTGGTGACGGTGGGTGGCTAGTTCAGCAGGATTCGGTGGCGCAGGAGGGTGAATCCGGCTCGGCCGTACATTTGCCGCTTGATCATCTTGGTCTTGGTGTTCACGCCCTCGGTGCGGCCGTTGTGAAAGGCCGGGTGACGGCCGAGTTGGAGCATACTGAGGACAGGCTCACGTTCCCGCGGAAGACCAGCTGAGCACCATGAGCTGTATCCCCTGGTGGCGCCGGCGGCTTCCCTTCGGACTGGGGCACGGCCTCCGGGCAGATTGGACGCGTCACAGGACATGCAAAAGGTATCCCTGGAAGCCCTGGGTCGTGAGCTGCTGGAACGGGCGGTCGCCGCGGGCGGAGGTCACACTGCGGATACCGTTGTCGGTGGCCATGAACGGGTACTGCGCCAGACGGTCATTGCCATGCTCGACGGAGCTGTCCTGGCCGAGCATGAGAACCCGGGCGAGGCGACGGTGTACGTCTTGCGCGGGCGAGTCCGGCTGTCGGCTGGCGAGCTGTCCTGGGAGGGGCGGCCTGGTGATCTGCTTGTGGTGCCCGACGCGCGTCACAGCCTGGAGGCGCTGGAGGCCTCGGCCGTGCTGTTGACGGTTGCCAAGCTGGGTTGATCGCGTAATGCGTCCGGCCGGCAGTCTTGCTCGGTGGAAGGTTCGGGAACCTGCTCTACCGCTACATCACCCAGGGCCGCGTCGAGGCTGACCGGCCGCACCTATCGCCCCGGCGCGTCACCCGGCTCCTGCTCGGCAGGCCCGGCGCCCTCAGCGACAGCCAGCGGTCGCTGCTCAGCCAGCTGACCGCCGCCTGCCCCAAGATGACCGGCCTCGCCGGCTTTGTCCGCTCCTTCGCCGCCCTGCTTCGGCCAGATCCTGCGAACCAGGCCAAGCTCAGTGAGTGGGCCCAGACCGCCCGGCTTGCGACCTCCCGCACCTGCACACCTTCACCCGCGGGCTGGACCTGGACATTCAGGCCGTGATCGCGGCTGCGAAGATCGTATCGAATATCCGCCTGGGCCGCCGGCGCTGGACGGGCCATGATCCCGGCCGCGGCGGTCGACCTGCTCGGCCGGACGAACGGGCTTGTACGCGGCGGTCACGGCGACGGGCGCCCGTCGCTGGCCCGCGACGTCCACCTGGCCGAGGCGATCCTGACGCAGTCCGGCACCACCAACGGCCAGGTCGCCGTCCAGGGCTGGCGGGACCTGGAGCGGCGCACCGGAGTGGAACTGGCCGACCTCGCCGGGGAGCGCGCCGGGGAGCGGATCAGCTTCGCCGATACGCAGGTGCAGCCCCGCGCGGTCATCACCTCGCCGGAGTGGTCGGCAGCCAGACCGGCGGGCGGCGTTACTCCCCGTTCGTCGTCAATGTCGAGCGCAAGAAGCCGTGGCACACGCCACGTTCGGGGCGATGGTCTGGGTCTTCCAGCTGGGCATCCTGTCGGGCCTGCTGGGCTTCACCGCCACTGGCGCCTGAACACCTCGATGCTGATCCGGCCCAGGCGAGGCACTCGCTCGAGTCGCGGACCGTGGCGTGTGTGTTGATCCAATGGTTTGGCGCGGGCTGAACTGTTCCGACTTCGGGCTCGCTGGAGGCGCCGGTCAGCACGATCCCGGCTACCTCACCCCGGTACAGTGCCGCGAACACCCGGGTGATCACCCCGCCGTAAGAGTGACCGGACAGAACATACGGCGGCCCGACGTGGATCACCTCCAGCAGCGTGCGCGGCTCCCTGGCCTGCGTGACCCCGGACGGGGCGCACCGAGGCCGGCCGGGCATCGCTGCGACCATCACCCGCCCGGTCGCAGTGCACATCCGGGTCCGGCGCGCCAGCGCAGGGAGAATCGTCCGCCCGTAGGTGTCGATTCTTGAGGCGGCGTACCCGGCCTCCAATATCACCGCCGGGCGTCCGTGCCCAGCGCACTCATGGGTCAGCAGGTAGCCGCCTTACCTGTATCGGGTGATGACGCAAGGTTGGTTCGGCCTGGGCATTGCGGGCCCGTGAGGTGCTCTGTTTGGGCATAGCTGAGTCGGCTCCCTGTCCCCTGATAGCTGCCGGGCCTGCGACCGGGCGGGTGGGTCAAGGACCGGGCGGAGCCCGGCCGGCGCAGCCGGCGCCGTCAGGCGTCCTTGACGCGGCCGCCCGGTCGTGGATCATTGCGGGCGGCAGGGCAGGGAGCCGTGGTGCGGGGGTGTGGTCAGCGGCTCAGGTTGGGGGCCTTTCTGTGCGGGTGACCAGCCGTGGCGGCCGGGGGGCCGGGGGGCGGAGCAGCCAGCCTTACCTAGGTCCGCGGGGCTTGGGCGCTGCCCCGGCGACATGATGATTGATTGGGTGTCCCCGGCTTGCGGGGATGCGGCCGCTCAGTCTAATCAGGCCGCCCGCCTGGCCCTTGGTGGCCGGGCCGGCAGCGGCTGACAGCGGCTCGCGGGAGCTGGCCGCGGTGGTTCCCCCATCGGGTGAAGTGTGGCTGCGGCGTGCCGCCCGGGGGCCGGCGCGCCAGGGGGCTGGTGACCGTTGGGCATGGTGAGGGTGTTCAGGCGGCGGTGAGCGCGTCGTCGCCGAGTTCGGTCAGGATGTGGCAGGCCTGCCGGACGATCTTGCGGGCCTCGGACAAGGCGGCCCGCTTACTGTTCTTGCGGTCCTTGACAGCCGCGTAGTAGGCGTGGTCGGGGGCCGAAGCGCGGGCGTGGGTCTTGCCGGCCTCATAGACCGCCCAGCGCAGCATGGGCGGTCCCTGCCGGGACAGCCGCCCGGGCGGGCCCTTGCGGTCCGAGGACCAGACGGTGATGTCCAGCCCGGTGAACCGGACCGCCTTGCGGGAGGAGGAGAACCGGCCTTCCCCGGCCAGCCAGCAGGTCAGCGCCAGCGCGGTGACCGGGCCGGCTCCATACAGCCGCGCGGCCAGCACCTTCGCGCCGGTCAGATGCCGTGCGGCACCGCGCAGCTGCGTGCGCAGCACCTCCATCCGGGCCTCGGTGGCGGCGAGCATGTCCAGGGCGGTGGCGACCTGCAGCTGCGCCGCCTGGCGACAGGTGCGCGGCGGCGGCGGCGCGCAGCGCGGCCAGGCCCTGCCCGGTGCGCAGCGCGCCCTCGCCCAGCGCCGGGGCGCCCTGGTGGAAGAACACCGCACAGCTGCGCCTGGGCGGTGTGCTCGCGGCGCAGGTCGTGGTAGGTCTCCAGCAGCGCCCGGTACTCCAGGATCTGCGCCGGCGGGACCAGCACTCCGGCAGCCGGCCCTCGGCCAGCAGCCGGCGCAGGTGCGCGGAGTCGGTTTTGTCGGTCTTGGCGTGCCGCTTGCGGCCGCGCGCAGCGGCGGTGACCGGCCGGCTCGCCCACATGCGCGGCGACCCCGGCCGCGGCCAGCTCCTGGGCGACATACCGCCACCCGGTGCACCCTTCCATGGCGAACGCGACGTCGTCGCGGCCGGCGAACCGCGCCAGCCAGGCCCGCAGGTGCACCCGGTCTGCCGGGGCGATCTGGCCGCGCTTTACCTCCCCGGTCACGGTGCCGGGATAGTCGAAGGTCAGCTGCTTCCGGTGGATATCCAGCCCGCCTACGATGGGCATCGGGACCTCCTCAAGCTCCGAGGGGCGCACGCCCCCATGCGAAATGCCTACGCGGTCAAGCGTGACCCGCGTCTGAGCCGGGGAGGTCTCCAGCACCCGGCCAGCGACCTCAGCCCGGCCCGATGCATGTCATCTAATTGAGATCGAGGCGGATGTTGCGGGTTTGCCGTAGCGTCCAGGAGGCCCGGCGGGCTGGCTCCCTAACCGCCTGCCGACCGCCAGCAGTGGCGGTCTGGCTTTATATCGAGGTGCCAGTCCGCCGGGTCTCGCCGTGGCGTGGCTCGAAAGAGGGGAACGAGCGCAAGCGCCGTAATCAGGCATGCCCGCCGCGGTCCTTCATCACCTGGAACGAGGACTTGGAGTGTGCTGATGACGGCAGTGATGATCGGCGTGGACCCGCATAAGGGCTCGCACACCGCGGTGGCGATCGATACGGCGGAGGAACCGCTGGGCAAGCTGCGGGTCCAGGCCTCGGCCAGCCAGGCCGGACGGCTGGTGACGTGGGCGGCGAAGTGGCCGGAGCGGACCTGGGCGGTGGAGGGCGCCGGCGGCCTGGGCCACCTGCTGGCCCAGCAGCTCGTCGCGGCTGGCGAGCTGGTTCTGGATGTGCAGCCGAAGCTGGCGGCCAGGGTGCGGCTGCCCGGAGCCGGGGACAGCAACAAGAACGACCCGAACGATGCCCTGTCGGTGGCCGTCGCGGCGCTGCGCTCCAGGGCCCGGCGCCAGGTGAGGGCCGATGACCACGCGGCTGTGCTGCGGGTGTGGTCCCGGCGGCACCGGGACCTGGGCCGGGCCAAGAACCAGGCCGCGTGCCGGCTCCACGCCGTGCTGTGCGAGCTGGTGCCCGGCGGCATGCCGGAGGAGATCACCGCAGCTCAGGCCACCCGCATCCTCGGCTCAGCCACACCGTACGGTGCCGCTGGGCAGGCCCGGTGCGACCTCGCAGCCGAGCTCCTGGCAGACATGCGCCGCCTGGATGAGCAGATACGTGAATCGAAGAAGAAGCTTGCCGCCGCGGTCCGCGCGTCGGGCACCAGCCTGACGGAGCTATTCGGCGTCGGCCCGTTCGCCGCCGCCACCGTGATCGGCGATGTCACCGACGTGTCACGGTTCGCCAGCCGGGATCATTTCGCCGCGTACAACGGCACCGCCCCGGTCGAGGTGTCCTCGGGGAACCGGAAGATCTACCGGCTGTCACTGCGCGGGAACCGGCGCGTCAATCACGCGATCCACATGGCCGCGATCACCCAGATCCGCCACTCCCACAGCAACGGCCGCGCCTACTACGACAAGAAGCTAGCCGAAGGCAAGACGCACAAAGAGGCGCTACGGTCCCTCAAGCGCCGGATCAGCGACGCCATCTACGCCTGCCTCCGCGCCGACGCGCGCCAGGCCGCCAGCAGCGCGAACGAGGGCCCGGGAGGGCAACCGGGGAACGACTCTGACTCCAGCGCGGCCGGCTCACTGGTGCACCATCCTTGTGTCGGTGGCCGTGAGGTTGCCGATGCACCCGAGGTGCCGTTGGGTCACTGCCCGGCTCGCTTGACGCTGCTGATGTCCAGTGTGAGATCTGCGGGGCCCGGCGGTTACCCGGGGCGTGCCGACCGTCGACAGGGCTGAGCGCCGCCGAGCGCCGATCAGTGAGCGGACTGGCAGCCGCGTCCCGGCACCGCGTGAGGGTGCCTCCCCACTGGGACTAGCAGCGAGGAGGCAGATTTGAAGTCTGCCAGAAATACCCTGCCCGAAGAACCCGTCAACGCGGTGACGTGCGGAATTGACTGGGCCCGGGATGATCATGCCGTGTCCGTGGTGGACGCCCGCGGCCGCGAGATCAGGCGGTGCACCATCGAGCACAGCGCCGCCGGGCTGCGTGAGCTGCTCGCGGTGCTGGCCTGCGCTGGCGCCGGCGAGGTCGCGATCGAGCGGGCCGACGGCCCGCTCGCTGGTGCCCTGCTCGAGGGCGGGATCATCGTGGTGGTGATCAGCCCGAGCCAGGTCAGGAACCTGCGCGGCCGCTACGGGTCGGCCGGGAACAAGGATGACCGCTTCGACGCGTTCGTGCTCGCCGACACCTTGCGCACCGACCGGGCGCGGCTGCGCCCGCTCATCCCGGACAGCCCTGCGACCATCGCGCTGCGCCGCGCCTGCCGCGCCCGCAAGGATCTCGTCAGCCACCGCGTCGGCCTGGCTAACCAGCTGCGCGCCCATCTGCGCAACGCCCTGCCCGGCGCGGTCGGCCTGTTCAAGGAGATCGATTCCCCGGTCAGCCTGGCGTTCCTGGCCCGCTCCGGCACCCAGGACCGCGCCGGCTGGCTCACCCCGGCCCGGCTGGGCAGGTGGCTGTCCAGCATCAGCTGCACCGGCGGCACCGACCCCGCCGTGCTGCATGCCCGCCTGGCCGCCGCGCCCCGCGGCGTCACTGGTGACGAGGGCCGCGCCGGCGCCTGCATCACCCGCGCCCTGCTGGCCGTCCTGACCAGCCTGACCAGCCAGATCAAGATCCTGTCCGGGCAGATCGGTGAGCAGCTCGCCGCGCATGCCGGCCAGCACGTCTTCACCACCCTGCCCCGCTCCGGCACCGTCCGCGCCGCCCGGCTCCTCGCCGAGATCGGCGACTGCCGCGCCCGCTTCCCCACCCCCGAATCGCTAGCCTGCCTCGCCGGCGCCGCGCCCTCCACCCGCCAGTCCGGCAAAATCCGCGCCGTCACCTTCCGCTGGGCCTGCGACAAGCAACTCCGCGACGCCGTCACCGACTTCGCCGCCGACTCCCGGCACGCCAGCCCCTGGGCCGCCGACCTCTACCAGCGCGCCCGCGCCCGCGGCCACGACCACCCCCACGCCGTCCGCATCCTCGCCCGCGCCTGGCTGTTCGTCATCTGGCATTGCTGGCAAGACAGCACCACCTACGACCCCGCCAGGCACCGGGCACTCCAGCGACTCCTCAGCCAAGATCAAAAACAGGAGGCTTGACACAGGGCTCCTCACACCCCGAACACCAGCTCTTCGGACAAGTCGTGGTATCGCTGTGCGACGCCGTACCGGCGTGAAAAATGCTTGTGGTGCCGCCCGTGACGCCGTTAGTTGATTGGCGCGGTTGAGGCCGCGGACAAGTCTGGCGCCGGGAATCGTGATCTGAGGGGCCGTTCACTGTCGCTTCGAGCACGCGGGTCAGCTTTTCCGCACGTCCCCCGGTTCCCCGGGCGGCGCCTGCCCGCAGGCTGTCGAGTCCGGGAAGGGGACCGGCGTGGAAGATGTGAGGGACGAGCCGCTGTACCGGAGCCGGGTGTGCGGCATCGATGTCGGCAAGGCTGAGCTGTACGCGACGATCCGGGTGCCATCGGATTCCCAGGTCCTCGCCAGGCATCGCAGTCTGATGTACCGGATAACAGGCCATTATCTGGTGCTCCGTCCGGCCGGTCGTTGCCACCGGGCATCGAACAGCTTCCGTCTGAATCGCGGCGCCGTGGAGGGTGATGCCCCGCAAAACCGAGACGGCGGGGACGGACGGAGGGTGTATCCGGGTCATCGGGTCAGGCGAGGTGCCTGTGGTGTGCGCGGGCTGAACCGGATGCGCAGCACGGTGGGGATGGTGTCAAGTTCGAGGGCGGTGCGCAGGTGAGCGAGGGCCTCGGTTTCGATGCGGGTGCGCACGATGGCGGGGTCGGCGTGGTCGTCTGCGGTGACTGACAGTTGCAGCCGGGGCGCTGCGGGGGATCCTTGCAGGGCGGCGCTGGCCCGCTGGATGCCGGGGTAGCTTTCGAGTTCGTCGGTGATCGCGCCGATGGCTGCGTCCGCGGGCAGAACCGTGACCCCGCCGGTGCGGTCGGGTTCGAGGGACAGGCGGCGCACGGTATTGGTGCGCGTCTGGGCGGCCAGCCACCACAGCGCCAGCAGCGCGATGACGGCGGCGGCCGCGGCGGCGACGGGCCACACCCACGCGTGGCCGGTTGGGTAGCGGGTTTGGGCGTGGCTGAGCAGCGGCGCCGTGGAGCGGCCGAGGACGGCGGGGAATGCGCCCAGGCTGCGGGCCAGGGCGGCACCGCCGCCGGCGAGGAGGATCAGCCCGATGAGGATGAGCCCGGTGCGGCTGACGCGCGCGGTGTGACGTGTCATCGCTATCCGCCTGCTTTGCGGCGTAGCCGGACCTTGACCCGCGGCGGCCAGAGCGGATCGAGCGCGGTGAGCCGGTCCTGAACGGCCGTGTGCACGTTCTCGCGCAGCCCGCCGGTGTCGCGCAGCCGGGTGGTGGCGCGCACCGTGACGGAGCGCGTCCGGACTTTTGCCCGCGCGCGGTCGATGCCGTCGACGTCTTCGGCGAGCCGGGCCAGTGAGCGGCGCAGGCTGCGCCGTGGCGCCCCGGTCACGACCGACTCATCCCCGGAGGCGAGCGGGATGGCCCGCGGCCGGCCGGGGATCAGGCCGGTCAGCACCAGCACGAGGCCGATGAACGCGACCGCCGCGGCAACGGCCAGCGTGGCCGTGTCGTTCCAGTGCGTGTCCTGCAACCGTCCGGCGAAATCGCGGTGCGGCAGCTTCCACAGCGGGCGGTCAAGCGCGGCCGATACCGCTTGTACGGCACCCAGAATCCCCGCCGCGGCCAGCACCGCCGCGACGAGCACTCCCGGGATGGTTCGCCGGGGCCGGAATTCCCGGCGGGCTTTGCGACGTGGGCCGGGGCGTGACCAGGCGTCGGCCCGGGCCGGGCGCGGCGGCCCGGCGGCAGGGGGCAGCACCTGGGTGTCGCCCGGGCGGCTGGCGATGCCGGTCACCGTTTCCCCCCGCGCAGCAGCCGGGCCACCTCGATGTCCACGTGGCGCACCTCCAGGCCGGTCAGGCCGGTGACCCGCTCAATTACGTGCCGGCGTACCTCGCGGGTGAGGGCGCGGACCGGGGCCGGGTAGGCCAGCGACAGGCGCAGCTCGATCATGGCCAGGTGGCCGTCGACACGCGCGGAGACACGCGCCGTCCCCTCACCGGTCTGGCGGCCGATCGCGACCCCGATCAGCTGCCGGGCGGCCCCGCCGGTCTGTTCGACCTCGGCGACCGCCCGGGCGGCCAGCCGGGCAACCACCCGGTCGGCGATAACGGTCTGGCCCCGCTGTCCGGGCGCCGGCAGCCTAGCCACCGCCACATCGGCGGCGCTCACCGTGACCGCCGGTTCCGGGTGACGAACAGCCCGCTCAAATCAAGCTCGCCGGCCAGTGCCCGCCCGGCGAGGTACCCGACCAGGCCGAGCACCAGCACGATCACAAACGCCCCCACGCCGCCGAACGCGCCGGCGAAACCCAGGGCGATTCCGAACACCAAGCCGAGGATCGGCATGATGCGAACCTCATCCATTAGCAGATTCCTCTCTTTGCCTACTCCGCTGCCCCGGCGACGCCGAGCCACTTCAGCGCAGCCGCAGCGACCGGAGCCGCCTGCGCCGGCGCCGCCAGTGCGCCACCCAGCCGGCGGCTCCCCGCCGGCGCCGGTAGACGGTTGCCGCTGCCGGCGGTCCCGGCACCGGCGGCAGCCCGGTCATCCGTGCCCGCCATTGCCGCAGCCCCTCGGCAAACGCCTCGGGGTCTCCGCCAAGGTCGGGATGATGAGCCCGGACCCAGGCCCGGAACGCCCGCTTGCCGGCCGGATAACCCTGCATGGTCACGGCCCGCCGGCCCTCTCCTGTTCTGGTCCGGCGACGGCGATATCGCCGATGACGACATCCACCACCCGGTCCGGCACCAGCGGCGCCACGGCCTGCCGGACCTGTTCGGCGACCTCCAGCAGCGGCAGCCCGTACCGGGCAACCACACAGACCTCGACCTCCCCGTCCCGCACCGCCACGCCGGATATGGTCCGGCCCGGCAGATAGGTGGCCACCGGGCCGCCGGGGGCCTCAGTCAGCCCGGCCACCGCGCCGCACCCGGTCACGGCTGCCACGATCCGGTCCGCAAGCCCGGCCACCTCCGCCGGGTCGTCCCGGCCGGTCATCGGACGCGCGGCTCCCCCGCCCCAGGCTCAGGCTCATCGCCGGGCAGGTGAATGTCGTCGACACTGATGTTGACTTCGGTGACCTCCAGTCCGCACATCCGTTCCACCGCGTTGATCACGTTGCGGCGAACCGCAGCAGCCAGCTCCGGGATGGCCACGCCGTACTCGACCACCACGTCGATGTCGGCGGCGGCCTGCCGCTCGCCGACCTCGACTGCCACCCCCTGGCTCTCGCTGACCCGGGCGCCCGGGACCCGCTGACGCACGGCCCCGAACAGGCGCGCGGCGCCCGCGCCCAGCCCATACACGCCGTCCACCTCACGGGTTGCCACCGCTGCGATCTTCGCTACCACCGCATCGGCGATAGTCGTACGCCCGTGCTCGCTCACTAGTGCGGTTGCCCTGCCCGGTTCCCCCTCGCGCACGGCGGCCGTACGGGACCTCGCGGTGCTCGTCTCAGTTGCCGGTGTGCTCACCGTCTCGCCTCCCTCACGTCGGTATCTGCCTCAGAGTCCCTGCCGCCAGCGCCCGGCACCGTCATGTGCGCCGCCGCGGTAGCAGGCCCTGCAAGCAAGACATGCCGCCGGCGCCGGACGTCACGGGCCCACCGATGTGACCTTCATCACATGCAGCGGGTTTACCAGCTGTGGCTGGGGCATACGAACCGTGCGATCCGCTGGCCATGCGGGCCAGCGCCTCACCCAGGGTTGGGAGCCCGGCATGCCGAGGGCATGGCGAAGCGATGCCGCAGGGGGCGGGGGTCCGTCCTGGCCGCCATGCGACACCCTCGATGACGCCACCCTCGTCGTCCGGGCCCGCGAAGGGGACATCACCGCATTCGAAGCCCTCGTCCGGCGCTACCGGGTCCCCGTCTACCGGATCGCGGTGCGCATCCTCACCGACCCCGCCAGCGCCGCCGACACCGCCCAGGAGGCCTTCATCACCGCCTGGCGGCGCCTGCACGACATCAAGGCCGAGCAGGCCTTCGCCGCCTGGCTGTACCGCATCACCGTCACGCGCGCGCTGAGCGCCGCACGCGCCCGCCGGCCACAGGTGCCTCTCGACGAGACGGCCGCAGGCCCGGACCGGTCCCCCGGACCCGGGGAGCACGCGCTGGCCGGCGGCCTGCGGGCCGCGCTGCGATGCGCCCTGAACCACCTGACACCCGAACAGCGGGCCTGCTGGATACTGCGGGAAATGGAGGGCATGTCATATGAGGAGGTCGCCACCATCTTGCATACCACCCCGGGCGCGGTCCGCGGCCGGCTGCACCGGGCCCGCCGCCAGCTGGCAGAGGAACTGAAAGCATGGCGGTGAACCCGGCCAGCGACCGCCTCCCCTGCGGCCACCACATCGACCAGCTGTGGAACCACCTCGCCGGCGGCACCCCCGACGAGCACGCCCAAGGGTGCGAGCACTGCCAGGCCGCCCTTACCGAGATCCGCCCCCTGCTCACGGCCATCAGCCAGCTGGCCGCCGAACCAGTGTCCCCCCCAGATGACCTTTCCGGCCGGGTCATGGCCGTGATCCGCGCACGGATTCACCCCGCTGCCCGCATCCCGCTGCCCGGCCCGGCAGGAATGCGGCTAGACATCAGCGAGCATGCCGCCGCCTTTAGTCCTGCGCGCCGCAGGCGACACCGTCGACGGTGTACGCGCCCGAAGCTGCCGCCTCACCCCCGCCGCCCACGACAAGAACACCTCCACCGGCCTCCAGCTGACCATCAGCCTCCGCTACGGCGTGCCGGCCCTCACCGCCGCCAGGGCCGTGCGCGCCGCGGTGCACGCCGCCGCGCGCCGCCAGCTCGGCCTCACCCTCGGCCACATCGACATCGAGGTCACCGACATCCACCTCACCTGACATCATCTTCAGCGCTCACGCGCGCGGGTCCCCAACGCCTCGCGTTTGGTCCCCGCGGCCAGGACTCCCTTGACGCTCCGGCAGGAGCGGTCACCGACGGCGATCATCATGGTGCAGGCTGGCTCCAGCCGGGATGGGTAGCCTGCATGCCAGCCAGGCCGATCACGCCGCTAGGCAAGCGTCGTGGCCGTCACTGGCCGGCGTAGCCGCACTGGCGATCGGCCCAGTGCCGACCAGGATCACTGCGTGGCCAACTCTGCCTGCACCATCTCTCGTGCCCGGCCACCCAGATTCGGCTCGCCCGCATGATCTAAGCCTAAGCAGACGGCCACCAGGCATGGCGTGCCGATCCTCGTGGCCAGCGGCGGCGCCGACACCCATCAAGGACATCGCCTTCCACAAAGTGCCCCTCTTGCCGCTGTCAACACCGAAATCGCCGTACATATTCTCTGAACAATCAATGTGGACTTGAAGGTTCGGATGTCGGCGCAGGTCAAGGCGGCTTCACAAAGGCTGCGGGCCGACTG
This sequence comes from uncultured Actinomycetes bacterium, assembly GCA_963786975.1. GTDB lineage: Bacteria > Actinomycetota > Actinomycetes > Streptosporangiales > Streptosporangiaceae > Palsa-506. The sequence goes on from CAWBBE010000008.1 coordinate 255,189, forward strand.
TGGCTGATGCCAACAAGCGGCAACAAGGAGAAGCTGGGTGAATCCCCCCGGCGAGTCCGGAGACTCGATCTGTTGGGAGAGTGTCCGGCATGGGACGAGCAGCGAAGAACTACCCGCGTGAGCTGAAGGATCGCGCCATGGCCATGGTGCGCGAGGTACGACCGGATTACCCGTCGGAGTATGCGGCTATCGAGGCGGTCGCCAAGAAGCTGGCCATCGGGACGCCGGAAACCTTGCGGAAATGGATTCGGCAGGCAGAGATCGATTCTGGTTCCCGGCAGGGCGTGACCAGTGAGGAATCAGCCGAGGTGCGTAAGCTCCGCGCGGAGAACCGGGAATTGCGCCGGGCGAACGAAATACTGAAGGCAGCCTCGATTTTCTTCGCAGCGGAGCCCGGCCGCCCACTTCGGTGATCGTCAGGTTCATCGGCGAGAACAAGGACAGGTACGGGGTCGAGCCGATGTGCGCCCAGCTCGCCGGGCTGGGCTGCGCATTTGCCCCGTCCACGTATTACGACGCCCGCCGGCGGCCGCGGTCGCGGCGCGCTATCGCCGACGAGTATCTCATGGAGCTCATCCAGAAAACTTATGACGAGAATTACTCGTGTTATGGCGCGCGGAAGATCTGGCTGGCGCTGCGCCAGGATGATCACGACGTGGCCCGCTGCACCGTCGAGAGGCTCATGCGCGTCCTGGGCCTGCGGGGCACGTCCCGGGGCAAGGTCAAGCGCACGACGGCCGCTGACCCGGCCGCGCCCAGGGCGGAAGACCTGGTCGGGCGCGACTTCGCCCCGCCGGCCCCGAACCTGCTGTGGGTCGCGGACTTTACGTACATATCCACGCTGGCCGGCTGGGTGTACGTCGCTTTCGTCATTGACGCTTACGCGCGGCGCATTCTCGGCTGGAAAGCATCGTCGTTGATGACGGCCGAGCTGGTACTCGCCGCGGCCGACCAGGCCATATTCACACGGAAACGCCAGGGAGTCAATAACTTCGACAGGATTATACATCATAATGACGCCGGCAGTCAGTATACGTCGCTGCGGTTCACTCAGCGGCTCGCCGAGGAAGGAATAAAGCCGTCGATCGGGATAGTTGGCGATGCTCACGATAATTCTCTCGCCGAATCCATCAACGGCCTCTACAAGACCGAGCTGATCAAACCCGGGCGGCCGTGGCGGGGCGTCGATCACGTGTCCGCTGCCACTGCTGACTATATCGACTGGTTCAACAACCGTCGCCTCTACGAGTACTGCGGAGATATGCCGCCGGCGAAACTCGAGGAGATTTACTATCGCACTCTTGGATCAAATGGAGTAGAATAGCTTCCATCAAAGGCAAGTCTACGGGCTAGCCGGGGTGACTCAGGGCGACCCGTTCGGCACTTGGATGTCCGCTTTCTGTAGCGCCCAGGCTGTGGTCACAGCCGGAGTGACCTGCCGAACACGACATTCCGGTCAGCGTCGTAGCCCTCGGCAGTGGCCGCTTAGCCTTCTGAACTGCGGCGACGTCCCGAGGTTCAGATAACGGGTAAGCCACTTCCCCGCGCCTCGGGTGCTGACCACCGCATCAAGCCGCTGTCTCGCACCCCCTGGACGTGATAACGGTCCGTTATCACTTCCCCCGGCCATAGCTTTCATGCCGCTTGCCCGACGCCATCATGTGCCTCACCGTTGTCAGCTGCACATGTGGTCCGGCGGTGAGTGTTGCCGTACTGGCGCAACAGAACGGCCGTTCGGGCGCGGCTCGGAGGGCATGTCGGCCGACTGGGACTTGCCACCAGGCGGATCAGGCGCACCGCGAAGCCAGGGCCAGTTACGGAGCGTTAGAGGGGCCTGCGGCCGACATGGCGGTGTTGACGCGGTCGGCCTGCCCTCGGCCACGGCGGCGAAAGTAACCGCAGTGCTCATCAAGTGTTGCCAAGACATGCTCACCGAACGCCGCCGCTACATCACCAATTAACGAGGTCGCTAACACCCGGCTGAGGTTCCTTTTTCGGGTCAGCCACTCCCGGACCTGACACCAGCCTACGGCCCGCCACCCCTGGCAGGCCGGCTATGCCGCCGGAACCAGACTCAAGAGAAATCCGCCGCAGCCCTTGACAACGAAAGCAAAGAGGACTCGATATTCGCATAACCGATCCTGGGCTGCGCCGCCGCGGTCCTCTGACTTCGGCGCCGCCAGATGGAGGCGCGGCTGTCAATACTGGAGCATGACGCGCAGAACCGGAATCGGGAGCGGGTCCGCGCCGTCCGCCTCCGGCCCGCCAGCCGTGGGCACCGTGGCGGCATACGCGGCAGCGCTTGTTGCGTTCGCCTATGCGCTGGTGAGTCTGTACTGGGCCGTGGGTGGGCGTGGGCTCACCGTCACGATCGGTGGCTATGTGGAGCAGATGGCGCGCCATGGTGGTGCCGCGGTGGTGCTGCTCGCCCTGGCGGCCACGGCGGCGAAGGTAGCTGGTGGCCTGCTCGCGCTGGCGCTGGTCCGGCCCTGGGGGCGGCGGGTCCTTCCGCGGCGGTGGCTGCTGATCGGTTCAGCCGCGGCCAGCGTGCTTCTCATCGTGTACGGCGGCCTTAATGTGGCTGCCGGTGCCCTGGTCCTGTCGGGTGTCATCCACCCTTCGGGGAGCGTGGACCGGACCGCATTGCGCTGGCATGCCGGGGTTTGGGACCTGTGGTTCTTGGTGTGGGGGATCTTGCTGGCGATGGCGACCGTCAGCTATTGGCGGCGGACCGCTAACCGAACCGCCGGGTGACTCCACGGGCCGCCGCCGCAGCGGCCGGGTCTTCCCAGCCGCAGCATCGCGCGGAACGGGCACCCGCTGACCCGCCCGGGCTGAGGGTCGGCGAGGTGATCCAGCAACCGGGACCGCCCGCCCCGGACATTGTCACCCGCCAGCGGCATGGGACCAGTGGTTCGCCATGACCTAGGGACCACCTAGCCGGGTTGCGTGAGAATCATGGCGTGGGTGGGTCTGGGTCGTCAACTGGGGGTGGGGCGGGGCGCTGGCGGCGGCGGTAGGAGTCGCCTTCGACGATGAGCTCGTGGCAGGTGGAGGTGAGCCGGTCGATGGCGGACTGGGCCGGCAGCGGGTCGCTCATCAGGGGGAGCCATTCACTGGCGTCGCGATTGGACGTGACCACGGTGGAGGCTTTCCGGTGTCGTTCGGTGATGATCTCGTAGAAGTCGGTGGTCTGGGCCGGGGTCAGGGGCTGGAGCGCGAAATCATCGATGATGAGCAGCTCGACGGTGGTCAGGCGCCGGTATTCGTAGTCCAGGGTGTTGTCCAGGCGGGCGGCGGTCAGGCGTTTGAACAGCTTGTCGGCGCGGGCCATGACGACGGTGCGGCGGCGGCGGACGGCGATGTGGCCCAGCGCGGTGGCCAGGTGCGTTTTCCCGGCGCCGACGGGTCCCAGGATCAGGGCGCCGTGGGGGCCGTCGAGGAACCGCAGGGAGATGAGCTCGTTCCACAGCTGCTGGTCGTAGCGGATGGCGGCGGCGGGGTCCCAGGTTTCGGTGCGCATGGCGGGGTCCAGGCCGGCGTTTTTGGCGCGCAGCGCGATGGATTCCGGCTTCGCGGCGGGCGACTTCGTCGGACAGGATGAGCTGGAGGAAGTCGGCGTGGGGCATGTTCTGCTGGCGGGCCAGGGTGAGGCGCTCGGGCAAGGTGGCGGTGAGCTTGCCGAGCTTGAGGGCGCGCAGGGTGGCGGTGAGGTCGGGGCCGATCGGGTCGGTCAGCGCTGACATGGCGTGGTCCTTCCGGTGACAGGTGGATGGGCCAGGGCAGGGGGCGGCCCCTGCCCTGGCCATGGGTTAGGGCTGGCCGCCGGCGGTGGTCCGGGTGGAGGCTGGCCGGGTGGAGGCTGCGGGCGTGCCGTCGCTGTTGCCGCTGGTGGCGGTGCGGGGCTGGGCGGCCAGGCGGCGCTGGTGGTCGCGTTCGAGGTCGAGTTGCTGTTCGGCGTGCTCGGCGCGGGCGCGCCAGGTGTCGGCCAGCGCCTGGAGGGCGTGCATCTGGGCGGCGCAGGCGGCGGCCGCCGCGTCGCGTTCGCGGGCGGCGCCGGCGCGGACGTGATCGTTTTCGGCGCGCGCGTCGGCTTCGGCTTGCCGGGCCCGGCTGATCTCGGTGCCGGCGTTGTGGCGGGCCTGGTCAGCAGCGGCTGTCGCGGTGTCCCGGTCAGCACGGGCGGCGCTGGCCTGGGCGCGGGCGTCGGCGAAGGCGGTGCCGGCGTCCCGGCGGATCTCGGTGATCTGGGCGTCTGCCTGGTCGCGGATGGCCTGTGCGCGGGCGTCGGAGGCGTCCGCGTCGGCGCGGGCGGTGTCGGCGGCCTCCAGCGCGGCCTGGGCGTCGTGCCGGGCGTCGTGCATGGCTGCGGTGGCGGCCTGTTCGGCCTGGATGGCCCCGGCGGCCTTGGCGAGGGCGACCGCGGTTTCGGCCTGGGCCTGGCGGCGGGCAGCGTCGGCTGCGGCCAGGGTGGCGGTGACCTGGCCGGGGTCGGCGGCGGCCAGCTGGGCGGCGGCGGCACCGGCCAGGTCAGCGGCCTGGGCGAGCAGCTGCTGCAGGCCGGCCAGCGGGCCGGCGGCCGCGGGGGCCTGCTGCCCGGCGGCACCGGGGGCCAGGCGGTTCTCGTTGTGCCACTTGCGTGAACATGCCGGGCTGCAGAACAGGCGGGGTGCGCCGCGCCCGGTGGCGGCCGGCAGCCCGGCGCCGCATCCGGGCTGCTTGCAGCGGCGCGCGCCGTCCGGGACCGGTGGTGCCGCCTGCTCAGGCGGGCCGGGCAGTGGCATCTGGTCAGGGATCTGGCTGGTCATGGCAGGGGCCTTTCTTTTTCTTTTCCGTGCGGAGAAGAAAAGGAATAAAAAGAAATCGGGAATGAAATAAACCGGGGGATGAAATGACGGGCCGCGGCGCGCGTCCGGGCGGCGTGCTTTCCGGCCGCGTTCAGCTGGCCGCGGGCAGGTCAGGACCCTGCGTCGGCGGTGTCGCCGCCGTCGAGGACCTGCAGCCGTATCCCGGTCGCGGTGGCGTACTCGGCCGCGTCCCGGGCGAACCGGCCCGGACTGGCGCCGGCCGCCGCGGCCAGGCCCGCCGCCGGGGTGTTCTCGGTGGCGTTCTTGAGCATCGACTCGATCTTGGAGACGTTGATGACGTCGACGTCCAGGGCCCGCGCGCAGGCCGCCTCAGCGGCCTGCGGGCCGTAGCGTTTCGCCAGCCCGATCAGCCGGTAGACCGACCGCATCATCATCCACGGCGCGTCGCCGTCCAGCAGCCGCTGCGCGTAGAGCCCGGTGGCCGGGCCGTAGCTGGCGGCCTGCGCGACGATGCGGTCCACCGTGCGGGTGGCGTAGCCCTCGACTCCCGGCGGCATGTCCGCGACATCGGTGGACCGGCCGCCAGGCTGCCTGCGCGGGTGGGTCTTGATCAGCTGGTCCCGCAGGTACACCTTCACCAGGTGCTCATCAGCGCGGGCCGTCACCCGCGCGCCCACGTACCGCCACGGCATCGAGTACAGCGACCGGGCGACCTGAATGTGGTAATCGACGTGGACTTTCACCTCCGCCCAGTACGGCACCTGGTACCGCTGCGCCGGGCCGGCAGCAGGCACGGCGCCTCCCGGGCGGCGAACACCACCGCGGGCACCTGCCGGGTGGTGCCGTGCACCCGGGCGTTCGCCACCCCCAGCCAGGCCGCCTTCTTCGCCCGCGCGTCGGCCAGGTCCAGGAAAGTCTCCCCGGCGAAGAAATTTCCCTGCACGAATTTCACGCCGGCCTCGACCCTGGGCTTGTCGCGGGGATGCCGGACCCGGGCAGGGTCGGTGACGAAACCCCGCGCCTGGGCGTACTCCAGCCACTCCCGGGTCAGCCGCGGGTTGACCGCGTCCGCCTTCGCCACGACCGGGCTCATATTGTCCGGGTTCTGTGCCCGGCCGGGTTATGTGGCCAGTGACGACCGGTGCCTGGTGATCACTGAAGTGGAGACGTCACCGGCCACATAACGATCAGAGCGAGGCGAGCCAGTTGAGGAGGGATTCGTCGGAGCGCCAGATCGGCTTGGTGCGGGATCCCGCCGAAGTACCCGGTGGCTCGACGGCCCGGAGGGCTTCCTGCTTGGTCCTGGTGTTGATCTCGGCGTAGCGGTTGGTGGTGCTCAAGTCGGCGTGGCCGAGCCAGCCACGGATCACGTTGACCTCGACGCCGGCCTCCAGAAGGTGGACGGCGGCGGTGTGGCGGAAGATGTGCGGGCTGATCCTGCGGCCGGTCCGGGGATCGTCGAGGCTGGCGGCGTGGCGGCGCACGATCTTGTAGATGCCGTAGCGGGTGAGCGGCTGCCCGCGTGCGGTGAACACAGCGGCGTCAGCCGCGAGTGCCGGGCCGGGGGATGCGAGCAGCGTGCTGAGCAGCTCCGCGGTCTGGTGCCACAGCGGGCAGGTGCGCCACTTGTCGCCCTTGCCGTGGAGGCGGACGAGGGGGTGCTCGCCGAGATCGAGGTGCCCGGCGCGCAGGTCGGCAGCTTCTTGCGCCCGTGAGCCGGTGTTGTAGAGGAACAGCAGCAGCGCCCGGTCTCGCAGTGCGAGCCGGCCGTGACGCGGGAGGCGGCGGAGGAGTTGTTCGACTTCGTCTCGTTCGAGGAAGCGTGTCTCTGGCGGGGCTACCCGCTTCATGGGAATGGCGGCCACCTGCTGGCAGACGGCGAGCATCTCTGGTGACCGCCCGGCGATGTACTCGAACAGGGTGTGCAGCGCCGCGAGCCGCTGGTTGCGGGTGCGGGCGTGGTTGCGCCGGTCTTGTTCGAGGTATCGCAGGTACTTGATGACCCGGTCGAAGGTGAGGTCGCCGAGCGACAGCCGGGTGATCTTGCAGCTCTTGTCCGCTGCGGCGAACGAGAGGAACAGCCGGATGGTGTCCCGGTAGCTGCGCACCGAGGCCGGGCGGAGGCCCTTGACGGTGATCAGGTGGTCGGCGAAGAACGAGTGCAGGACCGGCCCGATCGGCTGGGCTTCGGTCATCGCGTCACCTCCGCCCACGCCGGCTCGGCGAACGCCTCGAACCGGCGGCTCGCCTCGTCCAGCAGCTGCGGGGTGATGGTCAGGTAGACCGCCGTGGAGACGGGGTCGACGTGGCCCATGAAGGTGGACAGCTGGTGGAGGCGGGCCGATGGATCAAGACCCTCGCGATACCAGCGGAGCAGGCAGCCGACCGCGAAGCTGTGGCGAAGGTGGTGCAGCGTGGGCGGCGAGACTCCGTCGGGGACGGCGAGGCCGAGGGTGGCGACGAGGTGGTGGAAGGTCGCGCTGGCGGTGCCGGGATGGACGCAGCGGTGACCGTCGAAGGTGAACAGCGGAGCATCGGGCCCGGTCACTCCGCTGGCCTGGCTGCGCCCGGCCTGCTCTTCGACGAGCCCGGCGATGCGCGGTCCGTGCGGGACGAGGCGGCTCTTGCCGAATTTGCCGCCGCGCACGACGAGCAGGTGCCGGCCGGTGTCGATGTCGCCGAGGCGCAGTCCGCATGCCTCGCCGGCGCGCAGTCCGAGCCCGTAGCACAGGGCGAAGATGGCGCGGTAGGCCGGGCCACGCTGCCTGGCCCGGGAGTTGTCGGGTAGCGCGGCCGCGGCCTCCAGCAGCCGCCGCGCCTGGGAGGCGTCGAACAGGAACGGGACGCGCGCCGAGGTCACCCGGCGGCGGCGCACCTGAAGCGGTGAGGTCTGGATCAGCTCCCGGGTGACAGCCCAGTCGAGCAGCCCTGCGACCACGCCGAGGAGATGATTGAAGCTGCGGGGCCGCAACCTGGGCCGGGACGCGAGGAAGTCCTCGAGCAGGGCCGGGGTCAGCTGGCCGAGCTGGCGGGCATGGTGTTCGCCGGCGAAGCGCACCAGCAGCCGCAGCTCGTGTTCCTCGCTGTGGTATTTGCGGCCGAGCGCCCGCTTGTGCTCGAGGAAGCGCTCGACGGCGGTTTCGATGTTCTCGCTCACCCGAGCACCTCCTCGCCGTCGCCGAGGGCGACCTGGCGGAGCGACTCGACGGCTACCTTGGCGTAGATCTCCGTCGAGGCTGCCGAGCGGTGCCCGACGAAGTCCCCGATCGTCTTCAGCGAGAAGTCGGCGTCCACGAGTCGCTGGACCGCGGAGTGGCGCAGCGTGTGCGAGCCCGGGCGGGGAACCTCGATCCCTGCGCGCAGCAGGTAGCGCCTGGCGCAGCTGGAGACGGCGTCGGTCCCGATCGGCCGCAGCGGTGCCATCGCGCGGAAGAAGACGTGCCGGTCGGGGCTCGCGGGCCGGCCGTGCTGGAGGTAGTCGGCGAGGGCCTCGCCGGCCGAGCCGGACAGCGGGAAGGCGGTCGAGTGCCCGGCCTTGCGTTCGGGGATGGCCAGGCGCTCGCGTCGCCAGTCGATGTCATCGAGGGTGAGCGCCGCGACCTCCCGGCTGCGAAGGCCGTAGGTCGCCAGCAGGAGCAAGATCGCGTAGTCCCGTTTCCCGCACGGCGTGCGGCGGTCGACGGCGGCGAGCACCCTGCCGACGTCGTCCCAGGAGATCGAGCGGGGGATGGCGGACAGCCGGTAGGCCTGCGGCCATTCCACCGTCTTCCACAGGTCGCCGCGGACAAGTCCTTCGCGGTGTGCGTAGCGCAGGAATACTCGCAGCACGCCGCAGCCCTCCCGCACCGTCGTCTTGGCCAGGCCGGCGCCGGAGCGCTCGGCGGTAAAGGCGCTGAGCAGCGCCGGGGACAGCCCGCCCAGCCCGGCGACGCCGATTCGTTGCAGGTAGGCCTCGAAGCGGTCGAGGTGGTGCCGGTAAGACAGGACCGATGCGGGCCGAAGCCCGCGCTCGGCGACGAGGTACTCGAAGAAACCCGGGACCGCGCCGGCGAACGGGATCGCGTGATACGGGCGGCCGGAGGCCTCGAACCCGGGAACGACGAGCTCGAGCAGCTGCTCGACCGGGCCGCGGATGTCCTTGGCGAGGGTCTGGCCCATCCCGCGGCGAGCGTCGCGGGACTCACCAACCCGCTTGCCCACGAACCCATCGACATGATCCGGCAAGTCCGAAACCGACCGGGCGCCGTTCAGGCGGGCGAACTCCCCGAAGGCAGCCAGCAACGGGACCCGCCGCAGCACGCTCCGGGCGCCGTATCCCTGCCCGGCCAGCCAGGCGACATAGCGCTCGATCTCCGGCCCTATCCACAAAGCACGGATCCGGTCGACGGTCTGCGGCCTGACGAAATACGTCTCCAGCATCGGGCAACTTCCTCTCCACTCGCAGGTGTTGAGGAAGCACCATCTCTCCGGCTGCAGCGTTATGTGGCCGGTATCAGCCACCAGGACAGCCTGCGCGCTGATCCAGGACTCGCCAGCTGCCGCGGGTCACATAACCCGGCCGGGCACAGAACCCGGAATATGTTCCGCGGAACATATTCCGGGACCAGGACGCGGAACACCCCGCCGAAGAACGCCCAGGCCTCCTCGCACCCGGCGATGACCTCCTCCAGCGTCATCGAGAACGTCAGGTACACGAACAGGTACCGGGAAAAACACGCGGTGAACACCAGCGCGTGCAGCTTGCGGCGCCGGCCCTCACCGGCCGGGATCAGCCCCAGATACCCGAAATCGACCTGCAGCTCGCCGCCCGGCGGCCCGTCATCAACCGGCGTGGTCACCTTGCTGCCGCCCGCCCCGCACCGCTCGGCCGCGAACCGGTGCAGCGTCCGCTCCGCCACCACCACGCCCTGCCGGGCCAGCAAGATCCCGATCTTCACCACCGGCACCCCGCCCGCCACCCACGCGGCGATCTCCTCCTGGCGGGCCTCCAGCTCCGCCCACCCCGCGCCGTGCCCGTCCGGGCGCACCGGCCGGACCACCGACACGACCTGCCCGATCAGCTCATCGGTGAGCTGCTCCTCACCCCCCTCCCGGGACAGGCCAGCCGCCACCGCGGCCGTCACGTACCGTCTGCTGGTCTTGCGGTCCACGCCGGCCTGCGCGGCCACCGCCCGCTCGCTCTTGCCCGCGAGCCAGGCCCGCAGCGCCTCTCGGATCTCGATCACTGACACCTCCCGGAACACCATCCCGGCGACCTCCAGTCGCTCGACTGGCGAAGATCAAACCGGGATGACACCGGACAAGCGGCGCACCACGCCGCTGGTCCAGTTACTGGCGACCGGGTGGTCCCATGCTCATGGCGGAAAACCCCTCAACCTGGTCCCATGCCGCTGGCGGATGACACCGGACATGGCCGCCCTGGCCGCCAGCCCGGAGACCGAATCAGTCTCACGATCAAGCGCGACAGGCAGCATGTGACCGTCCAGGTCACTCGGCGAACTGCCTGGCAGCTGATCCCTGCCGGCAGCTCAGGGAGACGCTGCCGCGGTCTCCATCTGACCGCCATAGCAAGGGCACCAGGGCTCCACCACAGCCGGCTTGCATAAGAGCGTAAGGAGGAATGACATGACCAGCACGCTGACCCCGGCTTGCCCGCTGTGCGGGCTCCGCTACGCCAGCAGGCCGCTGCTGGAGCTACACATCCGCGAGGACCACCGCCCGCGCCGCCGCGCGCAACCAGGGCGCCTCGACGCTGGCAGCACCCGGGCGTCCTCCTCGGCGGCTAGCAGCCCATCCCGCCGAACTGGCCTGGCCTCCGGGCCGTCCCGCACCGCCAAGGAGGTGAACGCCATGACAGCTGCCCGCCGCTCGCGGACCGGACAGGTAATGACCGTCCCGCGCCGGGTGCTCCGCGCCCTCCGGCACGTGAACGACGAGCTCACGCGCGCGTCGGTAGCCAACATCCGATCGGCCCGTGCACCGCAGCCGCGTCCGCAGATCCAGGCGCCCGCGGCCAGGGACACTCACCCGGGCACTGCCGCCGATCGTGCTGACCGGGCCGCCTGAGGCGCACGCCACATCATTCCCGCCAGTACTGACCGCGCCTGCCGGCTAGCCCGGCAGGCGCGGTCCCGCATCGCCGCGTACAGAGCCGACGCCGTCACACTCTGCCCCTGCCTCTGTTAGCCGGGCTAGTGCCCAGGCCAGCCAGCCGAAACGGCCGCTGCTCGATGCGTGGTGGGGGGCGGTGAACTATCTGGCTGGACACCCGGCAGCTGGATTAACGGTCGAATCAGGCGCCCGAAACCACGTTCACTCACCCGAAGGCGGGCCTCCAGGCGGGCTGATTCCGGCCCCCAAGATAACCTTGCCAGGACCCGGGTCCCCGCCGCCGAGCACCGCGAAGCAGGCTGCTCGCACGGTCGGCGGCAGCCATCGCCGGTCACTGCAGCACAGCCGGACAGGCCACGTATTTCCAGGTCGGGCGGCGGGCGAGCTGGCCTGTAGGCCGGGTTCTGTGCACCCGCTCGCGCGGGCCGGCGGCCATCCATCTGGGACTGCCATTGCTGGCAGCCTCGTGCGGTCTACCCGCGAGCTCGGGCGGGCCGCCCTCGAACGCTCGCGCAGTCGCCGTAGCCGAAACCACGGCTCCCTCTTGACCTTGCTCCGGGCGGGGTTTACCAAGCCGCCGCAGTCACCTGCGGCGCTGGTGGTCTCTTACCCCACCAGCAGCTCTCTGTGACCTGCTCAGATGTACCTTGACTTGTCATTTGGCCGCCCATTGTCCGGATGCGACCACGCTGCCGCTCCCGACAGGTGCAAGCCAGCTCCAGTGCGCTCGCGGGTTTTGAGCGTAGGTGTACGGGATAAGTGTTGTCCTGCAGCAGGATATGCAGCGGATCTGGTCGCTCGCGCGTGGTCCGGAACCTGCTGCGCGTGAGCTAGGGCGCTCAGGGCGTCGAGCAGCGTCTTCAGCCGGTTTGTCGATGTCCCCGCGCACGATGGGACCGTAAATCCCACGCGGAGCAAAGATCAAAAAGGACGGCGATTCGCCGCCGTCCCACGCGGGCGTTCGAGGGCTGCCCCGGGTCACCGCCGAGCAAAAGTGGTGACTGCGCGGGTCAGAGCGACACAGTCGCGGCGAAGACGACCCGGGGCAGGAACCCGGCGTCGGAGAGGGTTTGTTCGTCGACCGCGAGCCGGTCCTCCTCGACCACGAGGAGGCGCTGGTCTGTGTCCGGCGGAGCGTCTGGCACGGACAGCGATCCGGTCCACTCGGCGACACTGTCGGTGAACGTCGGCGAGAGGGCGACCTCGGCGTCGGGCACATCGACCCAGGCCAGCGGGTCGTCAGGAGTGCCGGAGGGCTTGCGTTGCACCTTGCAGCGGACGACGGCCAGCGCGGCCGGATCGCTGCGGGTGCCCCCGAGCCCGGCGGTGGCAGTGTAGCTGGGCCCGACCACGGTGATCGTCCGTGCCGCCCCACCGGCGTCGTGCCGCACGGTCAGCATCCGATCCGGCAGGGTCTGGACGAGATCGACGAGGATCACCCGCGACACCGCGCAGTGGTCCAAGGAGTGCGGCTGGTACCGCACCAGCGCGAGTCGCAGCACGGGCAGGTACGCGGCCCCGGTGTCCAGGTCAATGTCGCAGTACCAGCGGTTGCTGGTGGTATCGAACGCGAGCTCGAAGGTCGCCAGGCTCATCCCGCCGACGTTCTCCAGCAGCCCGACGTTGTCGACGAACTGGACGATCCCGGTGAACGTGGCCCGAGTGGGCGCGGTGACGGCACCTCCGACCCGGGTCGGGTCATGGCCGATGAACGACATGACGTGGTACTGCGGGTCGTTCACGCCGACCACAGTGGGTCCGAAGACGACACCGAGCCGTTCGCCGGCCCCGGAGGACCACCAACCGCGTTCCAACCACACACGTACGCCGCCCCCGCGGCGGCGCGTGACCACCGCCTCGTTAGTGCTGAGGTCCTCCCAGCTCAGAGTGGGGACCGCGTACAACACCGCCGGGGTGCTCGGCGGCGCGCTGCTCGGCACGTCGATGACCTGTTGCTCGCTGGAACGGGTGAGCATGTCCGGCTGATCGGCCCACTCCGGCGGGAAGTACTCGCGGAACGCCGTGGTGGCCTGGACGGTGTAGGCGACCCGTCGGTGCTTGGTGTCCCCGAACTGGTGGGCGGCGGGGGTGGCGAGAGCCCGCGCCCGAGCCATCGCCGTGTTGAACGTGAGGAGTTCGCCCTCGACGAGCGCGTACGGCTGGTCCGCCGGGCCGTAGACCGTGTTGGTCGCTGCCGTGGCCATCGCGAGGCCGAAGACGGCGGTTTGCCCAGGAGCCTCCCGCGGCGCGGCCTCCACGGGGTCGTCCACGGCGTCGGTCCAGCCGGCCAGGACGTCGATCTTCTCGGTGCTGGCGGCGTGCAGGCGCAGCTCCGCCAGCAGATCCACCGACGTCTGCCCGTCCAGGCGCCGGATCTCGAACCGGTCCACCATCGGCGCCGCCAGTGGCTGCTGCACCGCGTGCACGAACTCGATCTGGTGCCACGGCGTGGTGAGCCAGTTGCGGTTCTCCTTCATGGCGGTGATGACCCGGTCGAGGTCGTCGCCCTGGAGCGTGCGTTCGCACCACTCGCGCATGCCCATGAGCTCCAGGTCGGTGAGCTGCGACATGACCCGGCTGCGGATCCGGTCGGAGGCGGCCACCTGGACCGTCAGCAGCCGGGCCTCCTCGTTCCAGCTGGGCGGGTCCGTCCCGGCGGCCAGGCGCAGCCTCAATGGCCGGGCCTCGTACCACGACGGTCCGTCGAACGTCAGGACCGTCGGCTCTCCGGCGGCAGCGCTCGGCAGGCCGAAGAACACGGCTCCGCGGCAGAGCGGGTCAGGCAGGTACGGCAGCTCCAGCTGGGCGACGCGGTGCACCACGTAGCTCTGCTCGGAGCGGGGTGGATCGTCCGGCCCTGCAGGTGGGTGGGGGATCACGACGACCTCGGTGCCCGGCGCGTCCGGGTTGTCGTAGCTGCCCTTCTCCCGCCGGGTGACCTCGTAGGAGGCGGCGGCCACGGCCAGCTGCGCTGCATCGGGCTCTCCACTCGCACCGATAGCGGGGTCGAACACGCCGTGGCGCTCGGCGAGTTCGAAGGACGCCTTGGGCGGCGCCACGTGGCGGTCGTCGTGACCCTCATAGGCCGGGTGCGGGCTGGTGCTGTCGCGGCCGCGGCCGGCGTTGAAAGCGGCAGCCCAGGCTCCCGGGTCGTTCCCGTTGCTGCGGATCACCAGCCGCAGCAGCGATGAGCCCTCACCGAAGGCCACGGCGGGGACGACCGCCGGCGCCGGCAACGGCTCGAACCGGAGGTAGGGGTTGGCCGTCTGGGCAGGCAGCGCTGGCGTCGGCGCGGCGGGCAGCGTCAGCCAGGAGTCGGCCTCCTGCAGCGTGGGCCCGTTGCCGGCCAGGTCCACGGTGCGCATCCGGGCTCGGTACCCGCGCCCGAATCGCAGCCGCGGCAGCGTGCCGGCTGCGGCGGCGACGGTCAGGGACAGGCCCATCGTGGTCTCCGGGTCGTTGCTCACCCGACTGGGCTGGGTCTCCGGGATATCCGGGTCCGGGGCGCGGGGGTCGCGGCTCAGGGCGGCACCCACCCGCGGCGCGGACAGGCTCCACCCGTCCCAGGTCACCAGCGTCTCGTGGACGTACACCTCGGCGTTCGGGTCGGGCGCCGCACCAGGAGGGGTGACCGGCCCGGCGAGGGTGAGCTGCACGAAGCCCTCGCGCTCCAGGGGTGGGATCTCCCCGGCATGTCGTTCGGCTGTGACGGTCTCCACCACCCGGTGCAACGAGTGCCACCTGCCGGTCGTGGCGTCCAGGATGTCGAGGCGGTGACCGCGCACGAGGTCCTCGGCGTACAGGGTGATCGAGTCGCCCTGCTCGACGGACGCGTTCGCCGCGAGGGTGCGGGCGAAGTCGCCTTGCAGCGCGGTCGTCCGCGCCGTCTGGACGAGCAGGAGACCCCCTGTGCGCAGTGCCGGGCAAGCCGGCCGTGTCCGGCTGGTGCAGGGGCTGCTCGGCTTCGGCGGATGCCGGCTGGTAGACCGTGGCCGCGGCGTTGACGGCTTTGAGCGCTGCGCCGTCCACGTCGATCTGCTCCAGCCGGAACATGCTCTCCGGCAACGGCATCAGGCCTGTGGGGACCGCGCCCGGTGGGGCCAACGGGTCTGGTGTACGCGCGGTGGCGGTGAAGACGGCACCCACGCCCGGTACCTCCTGGCTCACGTAAGCGGTGTCGTGGACGACGTCGACGCGCACCACGTCCGGCGCCGCAGGCGCCGGCAGGGTCGGCGTGACCCGGATGAGCCGAGGCGCGCCGGGCGCCGAGTCGGGCAGGTCCTGGGCCTCGACCCGGAGGTCGACGACGAGACCCAGCCGGCGCAGCAGTTCGGGATGGTCGCCGAGCGCACTGATCATCTCGTGGAAGCCAATCCGCGCCCGGTAGTGATCGCCGTCCGCCGGCATCTCGCGCGGCTCGAGCTCCGGCCGCGAGTGGAAGAACAGCGCGCGCGCTACCTCCGGGCGGCCCAGCCACGGATCCACGGGCGACGGGCCGCCCCGCGGCCCCACGGTGCGCCGCTGCCGTGACTGCTCGCGGGCCGCCGCCAGGCGCCGGGCGACCACCTCCTGGCGTCCGGACGGCTCGTCGACGTGGAACAGCTCCCCGTCGATGACCTCCCGCAGCGGCCCGAGCAGGTCGTCCAAGCCGAGGACGGGTGGTTCGACGTGCCTCGCGGAGTAGAGCCGAGGCAGGTCGTCGGGGGCCGCGGCAGCCGTCCTGGCGTACAGCTGGCGCAGGGTGTCGACGACTGAGCCCACGCCGTAGGTGACCATCGGGCGGTCGGCGTAGTCGTCGAACTCGTACGGCGTGACCGTCGTCGTGGGTGGGAACAGGGCTGCCCAGAAGGCTTGATCGGGCGGATCGCCCGCCACCGCGGACGGGACGTCGGCGCCGTCGACCGAGACCTGCCAGTTGGTGGCGGAGACGACTTCCGGCCACGAGACGAAGTCCGGGTACGCCGACAACGTGTCACCGACGTCGGAGCGCAGCCGAGGCGCCACGAAGACCGACGCCAGGCGTGCGCCCTCGTCGGCGGGACCATGCGGCAGGATCGTCCACTGGATGCGCTGCGTCGTGGTCACGCCGCCACCTCCGGGGCGTAGGCGAGGCAGTAGGTCAGCCAGTCGTCCAGGGTCACGACCTGATCGAGGCTGGGGTCGCCGGACGCGCCGGCGAACCGCCTCTCGATGGACAACTCGACGCTCTTGCTGAAGCCGCAGACCTTGACCGACACCGTCAGGCTCGCCTGCCCCCAGATCTCGCTGCCGCCGCCGTCCTTCTGCCGCCAGGTGAACGCCAGGTAGAACTCCAGCGAGATGGAGATCAGGCCCAGGACCGACAGGTGGCCGCCGCACCGCAGGTAGCCCGTCAGCACACAGGCCTGGGCGGTCTTGCCGAAGTAGACCCCGGCCATGACATAAACGCCCCCGCTGGCCACGCCCAGGTTCAGCGAGATGTTGCCGCCGAACTCGATCGACGCCTCGATCTCGTCGACGCCGTTGGCGCTCACGCCCAGCGCGAAGAAGCCACCCCCGCCGAACAGGGTGACAGTGACCAGGAACGGCTGCTGGCGTTCGGACAGGCCGAATCGCAGCCCTGCGGGCTTGCCGACGAACGGCAGCGACAGCATCGCGGACAGACTCAGGTTCTGCAGCGAGAAGACGCCCACGCCGACTGTGGGGATGCCGAGGTTGTAGCCCGCCGTGATCCCCTCGGGGGTGACTGCGATCGCGGGCGGGTCGCTGAAACCGTTGTCCGGCAGGACGTCGCGGATCGTGTTCACGAACTGGAGCGGACCCAGGAAGTCGATCGACACCCCCTCGGCGCTCACGTCGGGCTTTCGCCCGGGCAGGGCGAGGAAGACCAGACGGCCCATCGACACGCGGACTACGCCACCGAAGATGAGGCTGAAACCGATCAGCTCGCCGCGCACCGTCGCCTCCGGATGGCCACCGTCCAGGGGCGTGACCGTGCGCGCGTCGAGGATGAACTGCGCGTTGCCGACCTCGATGAGCGGCTTCAGACCAGGGTCGGTACGCAGCGCCGGTTTCCACACGAAGCGCGCCTCGATCGCCCTCGGCCGGCCGTCGGCGTCGAGCAGGCGGCGACTGCGAAGGACCGGGATCTCGAGCAGCCGGGCGGCGTCGGCGAGCAGGCTGTCGAACTGGTCCTCGGGGAGGTCCGCGAGCCCGACCGTGTCGGGTCCCGGGGCGGGGACGGGGCCCAGGATGCGCCACAGGTCTACCGTGCCGAAGAGCTTGGCGCCGTCGAAGACGCCGGCGAGGGAGGCGCTCGGGACGCCGTGCTCGGCCAGACCGGCGGGGAGCGCCCCCTGCCGGCTCGTGACTACTTCGAGCACGGTCTGGGGCTGCGCGATCCCGCCGCCGCGGGCGCCGCCCAGGCTGATCGTCCGGGCCGTCGTGAGCCGCAGGTACGTGCCGACCGGATTGACGCCCAGGCCCAGGCCCTGGTCCAAGTACGTCGGGTGCAGGGTCACGGGTACGGCGTCGGTGGTACCGGTCAGCCGCTCCACGGCCTCCAGGTGGACGCGCAGGGATTCGACGGACAGGACCCAGCTGGGCAGGTAGGTGGAGGGCAGGCCGGCTCGGGAGGTGAGCGGTTGCAGCGTGAGCGTGACCGCGTCGATCGGCACCGCGGTGGAGCCCGGGATGGCGCCGGCGGGGTCGGCCACAGCCATGACCTGGCCGTCGAGCGGCACGGTGCGCTCGGCCGCAGCCAGCTCGAACTGCTCCGCGGCCTTGGTGCCCGAGTCGGGCAGGCAGGTGAACTGGTACGGGATGAAGAGCATCGGCTTGCTCGCGGTGACCTGCCGACCCTCCCAGTCGGTGGCGACGAACCCGAAGGGCACCTCCTGCCCGCCGGCCGTGATCCAGAACGGCTCCCTCAGCACCGCCTCGATGTCGGCCTGCACCAGCCGGCCGATCGTGACCTCGTCCGGAACCGGCGCATTGGGGTGCGAGTGGTGCCAGATGAGCCGCTCGAGCATTTCGAGTTCCCCGGGGTCGATCGGAGGTGCACCCGGGTGCTCAGGATCGCTGGACGGCAGGTCGATCTTCGGGCTCGCCAGCGTGGTCAGCCGCAGCGAGCGGAAAGGCATCTCCCGGCCGCCGCTGGTGTATCCCGAGGCCAGCCGCGCGAAGTCGATGGTCGGCTCCTGGATGACAACTTGGTAGAACTGGCGCAGGTAGGCACGGGTACCGTAGATCGAGAAAGGGCCCGCCGGTCCCTGTCCAACGCCCACCTGGATCGGCTCGAAGCTGCGGTGGGTGATCTTGATCAGGGACGCGCGCTGACCGGTGTCGACGTAACCGCGCCGGACGACCTTGACCCATTGGTCCCGGCCCGCTCCCAGGATGTGCTCGTACTGCTGCAGACTCGGCGCCTTGACGCCCAGAAGCTCGAGGAGCGCCGGGTCCTGGTCTTCGGCCGGGAAGTCGAATAGCCCCCGCACCCGGACGTGAGCCCCCAGCGGCCCCACCTCGAAGTGGTCGGCTGACAGTGGCACCGGCACGACCGGGCGCCCCCAGAGCCCGGCGGCACGCAGGCGCTCGATCCACTGCAGCACCGTCAGGCCCAGTTCGGCGGCGGTCTTCGGGTGGTTGCCGAAGTCGCCGGACAGGGTCACCACGTCGTCGAGGTCCTCGGTCGACAGCGAAGCCGTGAACGAGTTGCCGACGTCCCTGAACCCGATGGCCCGGACCGGGACCGGTCGGCCTCGCGTGTCCGGCCCCTCCGGCAGGCCGTCCGGCCGCAGCAAACTGTGCCACACCTCGTACCGTTCACCGCCCGCGAACGGCAGGACGCGGTGCGCCCAGCGGGCCCGCGAATCCGGCGACAGCAAGAGGCGGTACGGCACCTCCACAGCGGATTCACCACTCGTCGGTGGGATCGGACGGGGCCCGGCGGTCGCGTCGGGCGGCAGGGCGTTGCCGGCCAGGCGTGGGGTCAGCCGCTCCCAGGCCAGCAGGCTAGCTACGTCCAGCGGCCACCGAACCACGTCGTCGGGAAGGGCGAAGACCAGCCGGGAAGGCCCGGCCGCGACGTACCCGACGGGTGGTCGACCAGCGGGATCCGCATGGTCCTTGTACTCCATGAAGCCCTGTTCGGACAGGTGTTGCGGCGGCAACAGGAACGCCAGCCACGCCGGCACTGCCGGGTCGATCCGCTCCAGGAAGTGCCGGTCCACGGAGACCCGCAGGTTCATGAGGTCGACGGCGAGGTGGAGCAGGTCGTCAGGACGGATGATGCGAAGCGGTCCAAGCTCATCAGGCATGGGACTCCCCAGTTTACCCGGCGTCGGCAACGCAGACCATTGCCCTTCGCTTTAGATCCTTAGGCTGCGAGAGGTAGTGCGATCTTTTCAGTGAGACGCCGGGTGCCGCGCCGCATGGCGGACTAGATGGATGCAGTTACAAGGCCGAAGTAATCGCTGAAGAGGAGGTCCGAACCTTGCCAGCCCGTTCGGTTTTCGCCCCAGGACCAAAAATTCATATTCACCCAAAGCTGATTGCTGGATTGGATAAATTTCCCGGTCATCGAGATATAGTGATCTGGAAGCGGAAATCCGCCAGCTTGCGGGGGTGACCACTCCGGTGGAATCGGACTGGTTGCTATCCCGGACGCGGCCGCGGCATTGACCATCAAGACGATGTCTACATTGGGCGCCGGCATAAGTTCCAAGAGGTGCTTCTTGTCAGCGGGCAACACGAGATTCGTCTCATTTACTACAAGCGAGTAGACGTTAGTGGAAGCGAGCCACCCTTGAACCGTACTGGGCAACGTCACTCCGGCCGTCCTGTCGCCGACCGTGCCAGGTTCACCGAGGTAGTCGAGGAAGATGTTGTCCGAGTCGCGGAGTGCGCTGAGCAACATCCAGTCGGCCGACTCAGGCGTTACCTTGTGCCCTGCGCTGCCATCGAACATAGCGCGAATCTGCGAGTAGACCTGAGAAAGTAGGCCATTTCCCGCCGTCACGACCAATGGTCCAATGTTAGCGGAGCCGCCCATGAGAAGATTGCAAGCAAAAATGGCAACTGCAGCTGGGTCGCGCGCTAACCATAACCTGAAGAAGACGGCAGGTCCACACACATTCAAGCCTCGCTGGTCGAGCAGTTCGGGCTTATTCAAGAGCTCACGGAGCCGCCCAAGGGTTGCGCCCCGATCCAGATTCCAAGCGATGTCCTTGTCGGGGTTCGCCTCAAATGCGTCCACGGACGCCAATGCGTCCATTAAGCTGCCCATGACGCCTTCCTCCGAGCGGTTGCATCGAGGCTAAAATGTGCACGGTAGAAATGCTCTTGGCGTCAGTAGTCGATGAGCTACGCCACCCGTGACGTAAAGGTCGGCATCTAGCCCAGACAGCACCTTGAGGATTTGCCCGAGGCTGTGCACAAATTGGGCACCCAAAATAAGGGACCACATTTAAACCTGTATGCGCTTCCTGGGAGCAGGATTGACCCTATCGTGTCCGAAAGTCAAGCATACTTCGTCGGTTTCGGGGCGGTCGGGCCCTGGAGCGGCGGTTCGCCGCATCTTGCGGCGGACCGATCGGTTGCCGGTCGACACCGTCACGGCGACCGCACGTCGGCGACAGAACTACGCGTCCTGGCTGCTGGCCTGACGCGTGCTGACTCCCTTCGTCGACGCGGAGATCGTCAGGCCATGCGGGCCCAAGGCCGCCTCGACCTCGGCGGACGAGCACGACTTGAGCTGGGCAGTAGATGTACAGCCAACCCTTGTCGACATGCCAGTAGATCATGACGCTGCGACGATCACCGTGGCTGTCGACTTGGAGCATGGCCTTGGCAGGAGGTAGCGTATTACGTATCGGAAGTCATACGTATCAGGAGATCCGGATGCGGCTTAACAGCAAGGGCCAGGTGACCATCCCCGCTCCCCTTCGCGAACGGCACGGTCTGCACGAGGGCGACGAGGTAGACGTCATCGAGGACGGAGAAACGCTGCGCATCGTCCGCGCTGAGGCCAGCAGCACCCGCGGGCAGCGGCTCGTGCACCGGATGCGTGGCCGGGCCACCACCACTATGAGCACCGCCGAACTGCTGGATCTGCTGCGTGGCGAATGAGCCGCGCCTCCGGGCAGTACCCGCGACCCGGCCGCCGGTCACCCTGGTGGATTCCAGCGTCATGCTCGATATCCTGACCCAGGATGCCGACTGGGCCCAGTGGTCCGGAGATGCCCTCGCCCGGGCCCGGGACGACGGCACGCTGGTCATCAACCCGATAATCTACGCCGAGGTCTCGGCCGGATTCGACCGGATCGAAGATCTCGACGACGCCGTCCCGGCAGCCGATTTCGAACGCGAGCCTCTCCCCTACCAGGCAGGATTCATTGCGGGAAAGGCATTCCTCAGCTACCGCAAACGGGGCGGCCCGCGGCGATCCCCGCTACCGGACTTCTACATCGGCGCGCACGCTGCCGTACGCCGATACCGGCTCCTGACCCGCGATGCCGCCCGCTACCGCGCCTACTTCCCAACGGTCGAGCTGATCTACCCCTGAGCAGGGCTCCACGATGGCTGCGATCCCGGATGGCTATCCCCCCGGCAAAGGACACTGCACGTCTGCCTCGTTCGGGCGGCGGGCGAGCTGGCCTGTAGGCCGGGTTCTGTGCACCCGCTCACGCGGGCCGGCGGCCATCCATCTGGGACTGCCATTGCTGGCAGCCTCGTGCGGTCTACCCGCGAGCTCGGGCGGGCCGCCCTCGAACGCTCGCGCAGTCACCGCGCCCCGAAGAGCGCGGCTCCCTCTTGACCTTGCTCCGGGCGGGGTTTACCAAGCCGCCGCAGTCACCTGCGGCGCTGGTGGTCTCTTACACCACAACCGTCATCCTGTGACCTGCGCAGATGTACCTTGACTCGCCATTTCGCCGCCCATTGTCCGCGTACTACCCACGCCGCTCCGCCGGGCGTTCGGAGCGGAATCTGGCCTCGATATGACACCGTCGTGACGCGACAATCACCGCAGATGCGCTGGCGTTGCGAGTGTCCGGTCGCCCGTCGGCCAGCTAGCCCGCGGGCGAGGCGGGCTTCGAGTCCGTGTCTCGCAGGGCGCCAAGCTTGGTGAGCACGCCGAACCAGAACCGGGCAGAAGCGCACATGTTCGCGTGATCATGTGGACGGTGCTGCCTGAAGATCACGGGTTCGGCAGGCGGGTGGGGTCGACGCGGTCGGCGAGGTAGGCAGTGACGGCGTCGTGGGTCATCCCGTAGGCGGTCGCGACGAGCTTGGGGTCGGCGGTGTTCAGGAGGGCGAGTATCCGTGATGATCGCAGGATCCTTGGCCGGACCCCGGCCGGTGCGAGGATGTTCTTGACGTAGCTGTCGCCGGACGGTGCCCTGGTCGCCTTGGTCTGCAGGGTGACGAGCAGGTAGGGGTTGGTGGAGTTCAGCGCCTGCCGGTGGGCTAGGCAGGTTTCGATGGCGGCCCGGGTCCACGGATCGAGTGGGGTCGGGTGTGGTCGTCCCTGCAGCGTGACGGCCTCGGCGGCCGGAGCGATGGCCTCGACGGTCAGGTGCCTGATCTCCTGGGTGGTGGCTCCGTGGATCAGGGCGAGCAGCCCGGTCAGTGCCTCGTGCGGGTGGATGTCGTCTTGGCCGCTGGTCCAGCGCCGGAACAGTTCCCGCTGCCGGCCGACGGTGAGGCTGGGCCCGCGGAACCCCGGCGACTGCGCGATGGTGATGGTCTTGGCCGGGTCGGTCAGGACCATCCGCTGGCAGGCGGCGAAGCGGAAGAACCGGCGCAGCCCGCCCAGCCGGTGAGCCGCTCTCGAAGGCTGGGCGGCGAGGAATGCCTCGATGTCGGTGCTGTTCACGGTCGCCCAGTCGGTGATGTCCTTGCTCGTGGTGAGGAACCGGGCGAGGTCACGCACCGAGGTGAGGTGGCTTTCGATGGTGTTGTGGCTGGGCGGCCGGGTCCCGGCGCGCTGGGCCCGCCGCCGTCCGGCCAGTTCATGCTCGGCGAACGCGACCGTGGCGGGCCGCAGGGCGGCGGGGATGGCGTCCAGGCGGCGTTGCCGGCGGACGGCGGCCCTGTGTTCGGCGTGGCCTGGACACAGGGCGAGCCCGTGGCTGGTGAAGAAGTCCTCTAGCGCCTTGGCCAGCGGGCCGCCCCGGGCTATTGCCCGTTCCAGCAGGGGCTGAGGGTGGACGGGGCCGCCGTCACGCAGGAGCCGGCCGGTATCTGTGATCATCTGGCAGGCGGCTGAGGCGTTGTGGCGGGGCACGAGGTAATCCGCGAAGCCGGCCAGCCAGCCGGGCCGCTCGCTCAGCTGAGCGGCGAGGTTCTCAGCCCTGACCGTGATCCGGTGCGGTGACTTGGTATAGCAGGGAAAGCAGAGCCCGTCGCCTTCCATGTGCGTGATCAGGCCGCAGACCCGGCAGGCAGCGTCGGGGCTGGGCGTCCTGCCGGGATGGGAACAGTGCCCGCACCAGCCGGTGGCCTCACGGATCCGGCCGGGTTTGCCGCAGCGCGGGCAAGGCTGCTGGGCCGCGGCTCTGCGGTCCTTGACCAGGCAGAGACTGCAGATCTCGCGGCCGACTCGGCCGATCTTGGCGCCGCAGCGGACGCACGTCCGCGAGCACAGCACGCACTTGCCGGTCACCTCCTCCAGCTTCCTGGCCTTCCCGCAGCCAGGGCATTCGTGCCTGGCCGGCTGGTGTGCCAGGGCGTAGTGGCAGCGGCGGCAGTGCTCGCGGCCTTTGACAGCGGGACTGCCGCAGCGGACGCAGCTGGCGGCTTCCGTGCTCCTCACCTCAAAGCGGCGGCATCGACCGGCCCCGTGCAGTCTGAGCCTGACCAGCCGCGGCGACCTTGACCGGGCTGAGATCGGCGGGCTGCTCGACCGGGGTGGTGTCGAGGTCGAACAGGTCGTTGGGGGTGCACTGCAACGCAGTGCAGAGCGCAAGCAGGGTGGTGAGCTTGAGCTGGGACGGCTGCTTGGTGAACAGCGCCGATACCGACGCCGGCGACATCTCCAGCCCGGCCCGCTCGGCCAGCAGCCGGCGCAGCTGGCTGCCGGTCCAGACCTCCCGCTGAGCGGCGGCGATCCGCAGTTTCCACCTGATCTGCATGCTCACTCTCCTTCGGTCAGCTCACCCAAAGTGGCCGTTACCGCCTGCCGGTAGGCGTCCTCGATGAACGTTTCTGAGGGCCGGACATACCGCATCGTGGAGGCCACTGTCCAGTGCCCGAGCATCTGCTGGATCGCGACCAGGTCCATGCCACGCTCGTAGTTATGAGTGGCACACGCCCTGCGCAGCGAATGCGGGGTGAACCAGTCCGCGGCGGGCCGGTCCTCGAGCTTCATCAGATGCCGCAGCCGGTTGCGGACCGTCCCGGTGGCCAGCTGCCCCCCGGCCTCATCACAAAACAGCGCGGTGGAGCCGGGGAAACGGCCATGGACGTCGTCGAGGAACCAGTGCAGCTGCAAGTCCAGGCCGTCCAGCATCGGCACCCAGCGGGGGCGTGGCCCGGACGTGCGGGCGGCCTTGCCGAAGCGGACATGGAGTTTCCCGAACGGGCCGCGGCCGAAGTGGACGTCCGGAACGTCGAGAAGAACGGCCTCTTCGCAGCGGATACCCGCGTGATAAAGGGTGCGGAACAGGGCGTAGTCGCGGGCCGCGGGAGCGTACTTGCGGGCGGTGCCGATCCGGGCCCTGAGGAAGCCGAAGAACTCGCTCACCCGTTCTGGGGTCGGCGGCGGGTCCTGAACCGGGGAATCGCTGCTGACGTGGCGGGCGGAGTTGTACTCATCCACCGGGCAGACCAGCCGGACCCCGAACGCGGCCTCGATCTCGACGGCCCTGCGGACTTCCAGGAAACGGTGGAAGCCCTTGAACACCTGCAGATAGTTCCTGCGGGTGGACGTCGCCCGGCCAGCAGCCGCCAGGTCGCCGACGACCCGGTCAACGTCCTCGGCGGTGACCTCCCATGCCGGGCGCCCGAGCGCGGCCAGCATGCGCTCCAGCACGCCGATGTCGTTGTCGATCGTGCTGGTGGCAAACCCCCGGGCGGTCCACGAGGCGACGAACGCCTCCATGCACTCGGACTGGAACACCAGCGGGTCAGCCGGCAGCCCAGCCGGGACAGGCCGCCCCTCGATGAGACGGAGCCGGGCTTCTGCCACGCGCACACCTTCTTCGCACCAGCGATCTTAAGGTGGCACCTGGAAGATCAATGCCTCACCATAAATACCACAAGTCACACCAGACGCGCATAGCCTCAGGCAGCAGCAGGAACAGGCCCAAACGAACCTGTGGGAGTCCCACAACCGGGAACGAGCGCCACGATCGTGAGCAGGAAGCCGATCAGTACGAGCGCGGCCTGCCAGCCGGAGCCGCCGTGGCGGCTAAAGATCCCGCGCTGGTCCAGCCAGCCGATCGGCATGCCTGCAGGCTGTGCCTGGAGATTGCCCGCGCACTTCTGCCCGTTTTCGGTCGGCGCACACGCAGTGTTTTCGCCGCCGCGGCGGTGCCGACGGCGCTTTCACTGTAGAGGGTGCGTCCGATCGTGAGCGCGTTGACGTTGAACAACAGCACCAGGATGGCTCCGACGAGGAGAGTGATCTTGGCGATTGCCTCTTGTACTCGCGCGACACGCGATCCATATGATCGTCGTACCAGCGCTCGACTGAGTTGCGGAACTTGCCGATTTTGTTGCCGGCGTTCTTGGCCAGCGCTTGCAGGGACGGCTTGAGCTTCGTCATCGAGTCGGGCAGCGCGTCCACGTGCCGCCGGACGGTTGTCATCGTTGTCTGCCCGGTCGCATCAGGCACCACCAAATCCACGACCGCCTCGGCGAACAACTTCGCCGGGATGTAGGAGGGCAGGCTCCGGCTCTCTCGCCACGGTCGTCTCCCCGAGCCTGCGGCCAACTTCGGCAGGCGGCCTGGCTGGCTGGGCGGTTGCAGCGTCAGTTTCTGGCCTGCCATCCCCAGACTGCGCAAGATCGGGCTGCCGAGCAGGGCGCCGGTCGCCGACGGCACCGCTGAACCCGGGATACTCGCATCGGCAGGATTCCGCTCGGCCGGCTGGGCGAGCTCGACTTGCGCACGCTCAGCTGCCAGCGCGGCGTCCTGCAACTGCTGATTGGCCGGCTCGGCAGCGGCAGCCGCTCTGGCGGCGACTGCCGCCCGCTGCCCGGCGATGAAGCCCTGCACCGTGTCGTAGCTTTCTTCTGCCTTATCAAGGTCCGTGCTCGCGCGCTTGCTGTCGAGGAGTTCGCGCAGGCCACGTAGCAAGTACGCGCCGCGCAGGCCGAGGAAGCGCACGATCAGCTCGGTGACCACCGAGCTAAGGGCAGCAGTGGCGCCGAAAATGAGAGCCATCCCTATAGCAGGGTCGATAATCCATGAGCTTGGCATGCCAATCCCCCTGATAAGCCTTGACCGCTCGCTTGTGCCTGCTGCGATCGTCCTCCCTGTGCGCTGCGCTTGAAGTGCACTCGGCGGAAAGGGAGCCGGGATTGGCGGTCAGGTGTTTGGAACTCCAGCGGTAGCCGTCACTGGGGCTAGGGGGCGCGGTTTCCGGGCGAGCCAGCTCGGGGGAACATGTGGCCGAGCGGCACCACGGCCCGGGTACCTGACTATTCGAACTAGGCAAGCAACGCGAGAGTGTCAGGCGGTCGGGTTAGTGTCACTGCCGTGGCTGCTTTCCCCGGTCGGCATGACAACGCGGACGACGTACTGGTCGACGACGGCGTCGCGCGTCGGCTCAAGGCGCTTGCGTGCACCAGCCCCATTCATGATCTGGATGCGCGCAAGACGCGCCTCGATTTCGCTGACGCGTTTGTTTACGCGATGGCGGAGATCGCGTTTCAGATCATCGATCAGGTTGGTCTCACTCGGTCGGTCCGGGCCTCACCCCGCTTCGACGTGGCTCGCCCGTGCTTGCGCTGGCGTCGTGGCCTAGTCGGCACCTGCTTGGCGGCGCCGGCGCCGATGGTCAGCGAGCCAGTTAGCCGAGGGACGTGGGCCGGGCAGCGTCCATGGCGTCTCAGTGAGTCGGCCGTCGGCTGCGGTGATCAGGCCCGCCAGCACTGACCGGCCAGGAACGCGGCGACGATGAGCACGATGCGGCCGGTGAATCGCAGTGCCAGGCTGGCTGCCCAAGTGATCACCTGATGGTTCCACGAGAGAAAGCTGAGCGCGCGGCCCGGGCCGAGCCGAGAAGGCTGTGCACCCGCTCGCGCGGGCCGACGGCCATCCATCTAGGACCACCATTGCTGGCAGCCTCGTGCGGCTACCGCGAGCATCGGGCAGGCACACCCTCAATCGCTCGCGCAGGAACGGGATTAGAACCTTCTGGTCGCGGCTAAGCCATGCTCCACGAGGGTGCTGGCATGATATTCATCGCCGGGACCGCGCACAAAGTTCTGGCCGACTGCCCAGCAGGTTCGCCTATCAGGACAGGTAATAGCAGACAGTATCTCAGCTCCAGCAGCTGGGGCAGGGCTACGGGCAAGTGCCCATGCTGATCCGTTCCAGTGCTCGATGAGGGCCGGTCCTGTACCGGCACCAACTGCCCAGCAGGAATACGGGCCAGGGCATGCGACATCGTTAAGGTCACCGCTATGTGGCACTAACGTCCATGATGACCCGTTCCATTGTTCAGTAAG
The DNA here is from genome assembly GCA_963786975.1 of uncultured Actinomycetes bacterium. Lineage (GTDB taxonomy): Bacteria > Actinomycetota > Actinomycetes > Streptosporangiales > Streptosporangiaceae > Palsa-506. The sequence goes on from CAWBBE010000008.1 coordinate 282,764, forward strand.
TGAGCCTACTGTCATGCATTCATTGCGAGAGCTGCAGGAGATGCCGTCGAGATAAGCATCGGGGGAGTCACCAGATGGGCTAACTGTCTCAGACCAGCTGACCCCGTCCCAGTGCAGGGCTTCCCCGGCCGTCGAGAAAACCACGTCGATGAAAACCCAAATCTGCCGACGGCCCAGCAATCACGATAGGTGACGCAGGTGACGGCCAGGAGGGTGTTGTCGGTGCCGGGGTCAGGAACAGGCATCAGGGACCAGGCGCTCCCATCCCAGTGCTCAACAAGATTCTCATAGTGGGAGCCAGCAGACTGGGAACTCGCCTGGCCGACCGCCCAGCAGTTCCGCGGGCCGGTACAGCTGACGCCCACCAGGTAGTCATTCGACGGTGTAGGAGTACTGGGAGAAGTGACAGCTGACCACATAGTTCCATCCCAGTGGTCGATGGCCGTCACGGACGTAGAGTCATTGAGTGTTTTGTCGCCTACTGCCCAGCAGTCGCTAGCTGAGATGCATGCTATTGAATTAGGACTCTGGTCGGCGGAATCCGGGGTGTTGGGCGATGGCACGATTGCCCATCGGCGGCCGTTCCAGTTCTCGATGAGGGAGGCCGTCCGCTGCGGGCTGCCGGGATCCGTGAAGTTATTACGTGCTCCGACCGACCAGCAGTCCACGGGGATACACAGGTAACCGATTCGAGGAAATTAATCCCATCCGCAGTATTGGGACTAGAAATTCTGGCCCAGGACCAGCCGGAGGCGTGCCCGGCGACTGCTGCGGTAGCCACCGGAATATTCGGCGTGGCGACGAGCGCAGCTCCAAGAAATCCTATGGCTGCATGTGCAATTCGCATCAAGTCCCCCAGTTGTCAGCACCGTCGGCTCTGGCAAGCTAAGCGGCGCTACGTGAGGGCTATAGTACTGCGCCTCGATACCAATCCATGAATCCAAATCCAAGAATAGCAATAAAGGGTACTCTCTCGAAAGATAATGTGAATACATGCTATTCAGCCCGAAGGCGGGTAGCTATGCGCAAAGATCTACATATGGTCGACGAGTTGTCATTACCCGGCTAAGCCTCGATTATTGTGATCTTGGAATGACGGCCTGCGCTTGCGGCAGGACCTTGTTCGCGGTACCTGGTTGATCGGCTGTCGCGCCGGTGGGAACTACGGCCGGGCCGGACACCCGGCAACCGGCTTCGAGGCGAAACACGAGCCCCAGACCTACAGCCGACCCGGGAGCGTGAGCTCGGGCAGGCCGATTCCGGTCCTCAGATGAACTTGCTAGAGCCCCAATCCCCGCCGCCAGACGGGGCCAAGCAGGCTGGCCGCCCGGCAAGCGGCAGGAATCGCCGGCCGCTCCGGTGTAGCCGGACTCGGCCACGTATTTCCAGGTCAGACGGCGGGCGAGCTGGCCTGTAGGCCGGGTTCTGTGCACCCGCTCGCGCGGGCCGGCGGCCATCCATCTGGGACTGCCATTGCTGGCAGCCTCGTGCGGTCTACCCGCGAGCTCGGGCGGGCCGCCCTCGAACGCTCGCGCAGGAAACGCGCCCGCTAGGGCACGTCCCCCTCTTGACCTTGCTCCGGGCGGGGTTTACCAAGCCGCCGCAGTCGCCTGCGGCGCTGGTGGTCTCTTACCCCACCAGCAGCTCGCTGTGACCTGCGCAGATGTACCTTGACTTGTCATTTCGCCGCCCATTGTCCGCGTCCGACCCAGCGCATTCGTTGCGGAATCTGGCCTCAATATGACAGCGTCGTGACGCGGCAATCGCCGCAGATGGACTGGCGCTGCAGGGGCTACAGCACCACTTTGGACCGGGACTGTCCTCGGCGATCAGAGGCGGGCATGGGTAGATCGCTGAGGTTACCCGCCAAACTGGCAGGTACCGGGTTCGGCGTTGAACCCAACCTTGACATCGCCACGGCGGAACGTGACGGCGGGCGTGCCGGTCTTTCGCCACTGGAGGTTGATGGTGTGGCCGCGAGCGGCGGCGGCCGGGCTGGCGGGGCCAGGGGCTGCCCGGCGGCGAACAGCGGGTCCAGGCAGGCTGGTATGGCTTCATGCGGTGTGGTGCTGGCTGCTGTAGAGGTCGCTGTTGACCGGTGCCCGGCGGCTTGGCCGGGGTCCGTTGAACTTCAGGATCTGGGTATGCCGCTGGAGCTGTCGCCGGAGGATTTCGGCTTGCTGGCCGATCGGTTGTGCCGGGCGGCGAGTGCGTATCTCGCCGGGCTGGACGGGCGGGCGTCCTTTCCGGCGACGTCCGGGGCGGCCGCGGCCGGGGTGTTCGACCGGCCGCTGCCGGAGCAGGGCGTGGGGAGCGCGGCGTTCGATGACCTGGCGGTGATCGCGGATCACTCGCGGCCGGGGAACGCGCGGTTCTTCGGTTACGTGCTGGGCTCGGGTGAGCCGGTTGCGGCTCTCGGGGATCTGTATGCGTCGGTGCTGAACCAGAACGTGACCGGGTGGCGGTCGGCACCGGCCGCGGTGACCATCGAGCGCACGGTGCTGCGCTGGCTCGCCGAGGCCATCGGGTGCAGGGAGTTCACCGGCAGCCTGGCCGGCGGCGGGTCATCGGCGAACCTTATGGGCCTGGCGATGGCACGCGAGGCCAAGGCGCCGGCGAACGAGGACGGCGCCCGGCCGTGTGCGGTGTATGCCTCCGCCGAGGTGCACATGTCGGTGCCGAAGGCGCTGGCGGTGCTCGGCGTCGGCCGCACCGGCCTGCGGCTCGTCCCGGTGGACGGGGCGTTTCGCATGCGCACGGACGCGCTGGCGGCGGCCATCGAGCGGGATCGCCGGGCGGGGTTCCCGGCGATCGCGGTTGTCGCGACGGCGGGCACGACGAGCACCGGCGCTGTTGACCCGCTGCGCGAGATCGCTGCGATAGCGCAGGCCTGCGGCCTGTGGCTGCATGTAGACGGCGCCTATGGCGGACTGGCCGCGATGACTGCTCCCGGGCTGTTCGCCGGCCTGGCGCAGGCTGACTCGATCTCCCTGGACGCCCATAAATGGCTGTACCAGCCGCTGGATTGCAGCGCGCTGCTGTACCGCGACGCCGGCGCCGCGCGCCGCGCCTTCGCCTATACCGGCGAGTACGCCAGGAGCCTGTCCGGCGACCCGGTCGAGGGCTTCGCGTTCTTCGAGGAATCTCTCGAGCTGTCCCGCCGGTTCCGGGCGCTCAAGCTGTGGCTGTCGCTGCGCTATCACGGCATCGGCCAGTTCCGCGCCGCGATCCGCGGCGACCTCGAACACGCGCAGCTGCTAGCCCGGCTCATCGCGGCCGAGCCAGCGCTGGAGCTGCTGGCGCCGGTCGAGCTCAGCACCGTGTGCTTCCGCTGGAACGGCGCTCCGGAGGCGGATCTGGACCGGCGCAACGCCGCGATCTTGCGCGAGGTAACCCGCCGCGGCCGCGTCTACCTGTCCAACGCCAGCGTCCACGGCGCGTTCGCCCTTCGCGCCTGCATCGTGAACCACCGCACCACCAGCGCCGACATCGCCGCCGTCGTGGAAGAAGTCGCGGCCGCAGCAGCATCCACAGCCTGACCGCACACAAGATTGAGGACAGCCAGCGCCACGCACGGATCGCCTCGACCGAGCCGTCCCCGAGACGAGATGCGCCGCCGCTCAGCGCAGGGGGAAGGGAACGCCGCGCTCGCTCTCCGGCCGCGCGCCGTGATGCGGCGGTCGGCCTCGTCGATGGCCAGGTCGTTGATGCTGGCCTCACGCCTGCGCATCAGGCCTTCCCCGGTGAATTCCCATAGCTCGTTGCCGTAGCTTCGGAACCACTGACCCGCCTCGTCATGGCTCTCGTACTGGAAGCGCACGGCGATGCGATTGCCATGGAAGCTCCACAGTTCCTTGCGCAGCGCATAGTCGAGTTCACGGTCCCATTTGCGGCGCAGGAACTCAACGATCGCGGCTCGCCCCGAGACGAACTCATCGCGGTTGCGCCAGACCGAGTCCTCGGTGTAGACGAGCGCCACGCGCTCCGGCTCACGCGTATTCCAGGCATTCTCGGCAGCCTGCACTTTCTGGCGCGGTGCCCTCGGAGAACGGCGGGAACGGCGGGCGCGGGTTCACCCGGGCCTCCTGATGCTAGACAACGATCGTTCTCACGGGAAGGTATCAGTGCTATCCGTCCACGGTCGCCCGCCGGTTAGCGGCAGGTCGGCGAGCCGTACTAGTTCGGCGCCGTCGGCCCGGACGCCTTCGACTGCTCCGGGCTGGTCATGATGGCCTACCGCGCCGCCGGGATCACCATCCCCCGGACTAGCCAGACCTCGCCGGCTTCACCGTGGCAATCCCCTCCACACAGTGGTTCTGGATGGGCATTTGCTGTCGGGGAGCGGCCTTGGCCAGCCAGTGGCAAGCAGCTGACCTGGATAGCCGTATGGGAGGATGAGACCTGCGCATGTGCACCGCGTGAGGAGGGTGATCATGAGTGGTACCGATGAGATCCTGGCCGGGTACGCGGGCCTGCGGGATGCCCAGGAAGGGTTCTATAAGGATCTGCACCAGCACCCGGAGCTATCCCATCAGGAGCACCGGACGGCCCGGTGCGCTGGCGAGTGGCTGCAGGGGTGCGGCTACGCAGTGCGTGCCGGGATCGGCGGTACTGGCGTGGTCGGCGTGCTGGCTAACGGCAGCGGGCCTGCTGTGTTGCTCCGGGCCGATATGGACGCGCTGCCGGTCAGGGAGGACACCGGCGCCGATTATGCGAGCACCGCTACCGGCCAGGACGCCGATGGCAGCCAGGTGCCAGTGGCGCATGCTTGCGGCCACGATCTCCACGTGTCCTGCCTGGCCGGCATGGCCAAGCTGATGGCTGGCCGTCCCGGGGTGTGGAGCGGCACCTTGGTCGCGCTCTTCCAGCCCGCCGAGGAGACGGGGGACGGGGCCCAGGGCATGGTCGATGACGGGCTGCTTGAGGACATCCCGGCCCCGGACGTCGCGCTGGCCCAGCACGTTCTGCCCGGCATCGCCGGAACCGTTGGCACGCGTTCAGGGCCGACGCTGTCGGCAGCGGACAGCATCAAGATCACCGTGTACGGGCGGGGCGGCCATGGCTCCATGCCGCAGAACACCATCGACCCGGTGGTGCTCGCCGCCATGATCATCGTCCGGCTGCAGACGGTGGTGTCCCGTATGGTCGAGCCCAGCCAGACGGCGGTGCTGACCGTCGGCAGCTGCCAGGCCGGCACGAAGAGCAACGTCATCCCCGACCGCGCGATCTTGCAGCTCAACATGCGGACCTACTCGCAACAGACACGCGAGCGGATGATGGCCGCGATCCGGCAGATTGTGACAGCCGAATGCCAGGCCTCCGGCTCACCGCGGGATCCTGACTTCGAGCTCTTCGATAGCTTCCCGCTCACCGACAACGATCACGCCACCACAAACCGGGTGGCTGCCGCCTTTAGCGGGTATTTCGGCCACCACGCCGCCGAACTGGCCCAGCAGACCGCCAGCGAGGACTTCAGCGATATCCCCCGGGCCGCGGGCATTCCCTACACCTACTGGGGTATCGGCGGCACCGACCCGCAGGTCTACGCCGCCACCGAGAAGGCCGGGCGCGTCCAGGACGACATTCCGGTTAACCATTCCCCCAAGTTCCTGCCCGCGTTGCAACCCACCCTGCGCACCGGTACCGAGACCCTGACCGTCGCTGCGATGGCCTGGCTTGCGGCCCAGCCCTGAACATGAGCCGGCGCCGCCGTAGCGCGGGGCTGCGCCGGAAGGCAAGCTGGCACCCATGACCGGAGGCACGCTGCTGCTGTCGCTGGACCTTGCCGGCACGTTCGCGTTCGCGCTCAACGGCGCAATCACCGGGGTCAAGGCCGCCCAGCTGGACATCATCGGGATGCTGGCACTGGGCATGGTGACCGCGCTCGGCGGCGGCATCCTGCGCGACATCCTGATCGACGTGCTACCGCCCGCGACGTTCAGCGACTGGCGCTACCTGGCGGTAGCCGCCGCCGGGGCACTCGTCGCGTTCTTCCTCAGCAAGCCCCTGCACCGGTATGCCCTGGCCATCGATCTGGCCGACGCCGCCGGGCTGAGCCTGTTCTGCGTCACTGGCGCCAGCAAGTCCCTGGAACAGGGGCTCGGGCCTGCGCAGGCGGTTATTCTCGGGGCCATCACCGCCGTCGGCGGCGGGACGATCCGCGACGTGCTGGTGGGCCGGGTTCCGGCTGTGCTCACCAGCGGCCTGTACGCCATCCCCGCCCTCGCCGGGGCCACGATCGCGGTTGTAGCCGTGCGCACCGGCCACTACGGCATCCCGGCGGCGCTGGGGGCCGCGCTGGCTTGCTTCCTCATCCGCCTACTGGGCATCAGATACGACCTGAATGCCCCCAAAGCACGCGAGGCCAAGAGCCCGAAATGATGGGCGCGCGCCGTCCGCCGCTGAGGACTTGTTTTCGGCGGACCGGGCGGCGGGCGAGCTGGCCTGTAGGCCGGGTTCTGTGCACCCGCTCGCGCGGGCCGGCGGCCATCCATCTGGGACTGCCATTGCTGGCAGCCTCGTGCGGTCTACCCGCGAGCTCGGGCGGGCCGCCCTCGAACGCTCGCGCAGTCACCGCGCCCGCGAAGAGCACGGCTCCCTCTTGACCTTGCTCCGGGCGGGGTTTACCAAGCCGCCGCAGTCACCTGCGGCGCTGGTGGTCTCTTACACCACCGTTTCACCCTTACCTCCGGACCAGGCCCGGAGGCGGTCTGTTTTCTGTGGCACTTTCCCGCGGGTCACCCCGGGTCGGCGTTACCGACCACCCTGCCCTGCGGAGCCCGGACCTTCCTCGCCGCGCCATGAACCCATGGCACGCCGCGGCCGCCCGGCCAGCTCGCCCGCCGCTCCCCCGAGGATAGCCTCATCCTCCCGGGGGCCGGAGGTGCGCGGTGTCGTTGAGCGAGCGAAGCAATGCCGGGCCGTCAGCGAACCAGTCGATCTCGGTCAGCGATGCCACGTCGAGGTGCATGCGGAACATCGCGGCGGGCGGGGCCAGCAGCGCCCGGCAGGCCAGCGTCTTGATCGGCGTGACGTGGCTGACCAGCAGCAGGGTCTTCCGCGGGTGCTCGGCCAGCAGCCGGTCCAGCGAGGCAAGTACCCGCCGGGCGGCATGGGCCAGGCTCTCGCCGCCGGGCGGCGCGACGTCCGTGCTGGCCATCCAGTCGGACATCTCGGCCGGCCAGCGCTGCGCGGCCTCGCCGAACGTAAGGCCCTCCCACTTGCCGAAATCCGTCTCGACCAGGCCATCGTCGACGGCCAGCGGCGCGCTGGTCGCGGCCGCGGCGGCCTCGGCGGTCCGGCGGGCCCGCTGCAGCGGGGACGTCACGATCACGTCGATCCCGCGGACCGTGAGCCGGTCCGCGGCGGCGGCGGCCTGCCGCCTGCCGGTATCGGTCAGCGCGATGTCGCCGCGGCCGGCGAACCGGCGCTCGGCGGAGAATCCCGTCTGCCCATGGCGCAGCAAGATGGTGGTGGTGGGGGGCCGGCCTTCGGCCTGCCCCCAGCCGCGCGCAGGCATGGCCGCTGGGTCAGGCTCCTCGCCGGGCGGTGCCGTCGAAGCCCCGGATTGAGAACGCGGCCGTACGGGCTGCCCGGCACCCGCCGCCTGATCTTGCCGGGCGCTGTCCATGGCCTGGTTCGCGAGCCGGTCGGCGTGCGCATTGCGGGCCCTGGGCACCCAGACGTAACGGACCCGGCCCAGCCGGGCCGCCGCTTGCTGGGCAGTCCTGGCGAGCGCGCGGAGATCCTGGTGCTTGATCTGCCAGCGGCCGGACATCTGCTCGACGACCAGCTTGGAATCCAGCCGGGCCTCGGCCTCGGCGCCCGGCGCGATCTCCGCGGCGGCCCGCAGGCCCGCGATCAGCCCGGAGTATTCGGCCACGTTGTTGGTGGCGGTGCCGATGCTGTCCGAGATCTCCCTGAGCAGCTCGCCGGTGTCCTGGTCCCGGACAACCGCGCCGAAGCCGGCCGGACCGGGATTGCCCCGCGAGCCGCCGTCGGCCTCGATGATGAGCTTGCGGGTCACAGTCCGGACTCGTCGGTCCGGACCAGGATCCGCAGGCATTCCTCGCAGCGCAGCACTTCGTCGGGCGCGGCGGCGCGGATGCTGTTCAGGTCGACCGTGTTAAGTGACAAGTGACAGCCCTCACACCGGCCGCGGCGAAGTGCCGCGGCGCCGACGCCGCTGTGCTGGGTCCGCAGCCGGTCGTAGAGGGCCAGCAGGTCGGCGGGCTCCTGGGCGGCTACCTCGCGGCGCCTGTCGCCGGCCTTCCTGGCCTGCTCGGCCAGCTCGCTGAGGGCGGCGTCCCGCCGGGCGGTGACTTCGGTGAGCGATCCGGCGAGCTGATCCCGCTCGGCCGTGGCGGCCAGCCGGCTCTGCTCGGCGGCCTCCCTGCGCTCCATTATCTCCAGCACGACCTCTTCGAGGTCGGACTGCCTGCGTACCAGCGAGATGATCTCGGACTGCAGGTTCTCCAGCTCGCGCGGCGAGGAAACCTGGCCGGCGTCGAGCCGCTGGCGGTCCCGGTCAACCCGCGTCCGCACCTGGTCGACATCCGCCTCTGCCTTTGCCTGGCCGCGCCGCAGGTCGCCGTCCTCGGCTTCCAGCGCGGCGAGTGAGTCCCGCAGCTGGGCGTCCCGCTCCGCTCAGCCGGCTCAGCTCCGCATGCTCGGGCAGGCCGCGGCGGCGATGTTCGATTCGGCCGAGCTCGGCGTCTAGGCCGGCGAGTTCGAGCAGCCGTAGCTGCTCCTCGGGAGTTGCTTTCACGGATGCCCACGTTAGCCGGTCGGCCGGCTTGTGTCGCCCGTGCGGGGCACCCGGTAACGGCGGCCGGACCGGATGGCACGAATGCGGCAGCGCCGGCCACTGCGCTGCGCTAAACCTGGGCTCCATGGACGAACCCCGGGTGAGCCGGCCCCACATGCCCGGTTACGGTATCCAGGGCCCGGACCAGGGCAGCGGCCTGCTGCCCTGGTCCTGGGCGGCTGAGCGGCTCGGCCGGGCGCGCAACTACTGGGTGGTCAGCGTCCGGCCCGACGGCCGGCCGCATTCGATGCCGGTCTGGGGCATGTGGGACGACGGCGGATTCCTGTTCACCAGCGGCGTCCAGTCACGCAAGATCAAGAACCTCAAGGCGGATCCGCGCTGCGTGGTCAGCACCGAGGATGCCGCCGACCCGGTCATCGTCGAAGGCACCGCCGTGATCATCACCGACCCGGACCGGATCACCCGCGTGCTGGGCCTGATGAATGACAAGTACGAGACGAGCATCGAGGCCGGCTTCCTCGATCCGGCGGTCAACGCGACGGTCGAGGTCCGGCCCCGGCAGGTCATCAGCATGCGGCACGGCGACTTCGCCGGCTCGCCGACCCGCTGGACCTTCGATGCCTGGAACGGTCCGGGGAGAACGCGCTGAGCCGGGCTCAGCGGCCCGCGATCAGGAACCGTGGCCCAGCATCATGATCGGCGCCGCGGGCCGCCGCGCCGATCCGTCGGCCGGCTCCACGGTGAGGCCCACCTGGTCGCCGGCGGCCAGCCCGGAGACGATCATCGGGCCGATCATCCCGGCCCGGGGGCGCGGCAGCACCCCGGCCGGCCTGGTTCCGCCCGGGCCCATCAGCCACAGCTCGTAACCCCTGGCCGCGGGGAGCGCCGGAAGGTGCGCGGCGGTGAACACGAGCGCACGCATGTGCCGGGACTCCAGCACGGTGGCCGTCCCGCGGTTGCTCACCCGCGCCGTCAGCATGGTCAGGTCGGATGCGTTCAGCACGGCTGCGATCGAGTGCCCGCGGGCCTCGTCCTGGTCAAGCCGGTGCTGCGTGCCCGCGGCGAGGATGCCCATGGCCACCGCGACCGCGAGGAAACCGGCCGCGGCCGCGGTGGCAAGCCGCGGCAGCCAGCGCCGCCGCCACCGCGGGGAATGGGCCCCGGCCGCCAGCCGGGGACGCCAGCCCTGGCCGGCGGCCGGCCCGTCGCCGGTAACCGGCGGCAGCTGGCGGGTGCGCGCCGCGGCGCGCAGCGTGCTGGCCCTGAGCTCGGCGCGGGGCCGGACGGCCGCGGAGGCCGCGAGCCTGGCGATGGCCTCCCGGAGCCCCCGGGTCTCCGCGGCGCACGCTTCGCAGCTGGCAAGATGCTGCTCGAACCGCGCCCGGTCGGCATCCGACACCGCATCAAGCGCGTAAGCGCCCGCCAGCGTATGCAGGTCGGTCCGGCCGCGCCGCATCATTCCACCCCCATGCAGTCCCGGAGCCTGATCAGCCCGTCCCGCATCCTGGTCTTCACGGTGCCGACGGCCACGCCGAGCAGCCCGGCCACCTCGCTGTAGGTGTAGCTGCCGTAATAGGCCAGCGTCACGGACTCGCGCTGCAGTTCGGTCAGCGAGCGCAGGCAGTGCCGTACCCGCTCGCGGTCCAGGGTCGCCTCGACCGTCTCGGTCACGTCGTCGAAGTCGACCTGGGCTGTCGCGGCACGGAACTCCCGCTGCGCTGCCTTCTGCTCAGACCGGATCCGGTCGACAGCGCGCCGGTGGGCCAGCGTCATAACCCAGGACAAGGCGCTGCCCTTGGCCGGGTCGAACCGGGAGGCGGTCCGCCACAGCTCCAGCAGCACCTCCTGCATGACTTCCTCGGACTGGGCGAGATCCCGCAGCACGCCGCGGACCATCCCGAGTACCGGCCCGGCCAGCCGGTCGTACACTTCCTCGAAGGCAGCCTGGTCGCCGCGCGCAACGTGGGCGAACAGCACGGCCAGGTCAGCTTCGCCCCCGGGGCCAGGCCGGCTGGCCGCCCCCGGGCAGTCGCTGGCTATCGGTCATGCCCACATCCTTTATTCGTAGCCGCCGCCCGGCCGGCTTGGCGAGGCCTGTCGGCGCGCCCGCCGGGCGCGCCGACGGTACCGCCGGGCAGGTGCCGTGCTGCTTAAGCTTTACCGGCGGAAGGCAATCCGGTGCCGGCTCTGAGCCGAATAACAAGTGTGTCTATCGAGCAAAACCGGCGGCTGGCCGGCCGGGGGCTGATCGCCGGGCTGCTGACCGGGGCGGCGGCAGTCGGCGTGGCGCAGTTCGTCGCCGGGATAACCGGCTCGGTCGGCTCGCCGGTAGTCGCCGTGGGCAGCATGTCGATCGACTTCACGCCGCCCGGGGTCAAGAACTTCGCGATCACGGCGTTCGGTTCCAACGACAAGCTCGTCCTGGTCAGCGGCATTCTCGTGGTACTGGCGATCTTCGCCGCGTGGATCGGCGCGGCGGCCGTCCGGCGGCTTTCCCTCGGCCTGGCCGGCCTGGCGGTCTTCGCGGTCATCGGCCTGATTGCGGTGATCACCCGGCCGGACTCCTCGCCCGCCGACGTGCTGCCGACGCTGGCCGGCGCGGCGGCCGCCGCCATCGCGCTGTACTTCCTGGCCCGGGTGGCGAACCCGGGCCAGGAAGTGAGCCAGCCGCGGGCGGCCGGTGATCCGGCCCGCCCGGCGCAGGCCGCCGCGGCCGGGGGGCCGGCCGGGGACAGCTCCGACGCGGTCCCGCAGCCGCCGGCCGGCCCGGCGGGCGGAAGCCCCCCGGCTGGCGGCGGGATACCCGCGCCAGCCGGCCCGCCGCTGCCCGGCCGCGGATCGCCGCCTGGGCCGCCAGGGCCGGAACGGCGGCGCTTCCTGGCGACCGGCGCGGCTGTGGCGGGAGTGGCGGCGGTGGCCAGTGTCGGCGGCAGGCTGCTGTCCGAGCGGTCGAGCGTGGCGCAGGCGCAGGCGAGCCTGCGCGTGCCCGCGCCCGTGCGCCCCGGCCCGTCGCTGCCGCCGGGCACCGATTTCAGGCTTCCCGGGCTCAGCCCGTTCATCACGCCGAACAGCTCGTTTTACCGGGTCGATACCGCCATCGTGCTGCCCGAGGTGGCACCGGCCAGCTGGAGCCTGCGGATCCACGGCATGGTCAGGCAGGAGATGGTGCTCAGCTTCAAGGAACTGCTCCGCCAGCCGCTGACCGAGGACTACATCACGCTCTGCTGCGTCTCGAACCCGGTGGCCGGCCCGTACATCGGGAACGCGCGCTGGATCGGCGTCAGCCTGGCCAGGCTGCTGCGGCGGGCCGGGATCAGGGCCGGCGCCGATCAGCTGCTCTGCACGTCCGTCGACGGGTTCACCTCGGGTACCCCGGTCCGGGCCGTGCTGGACGGCCGGGACGCGATGCTGGCAGTCGCGATGAACGGCTCGGCGCTGCCGGTCGCGCATGGCTTCCCGGTCCGGATGATCGTGCCCGGCCTGTACGGGTACGTATCGGCGTGCAAGTGGATCACCGATATCGAAGTCACCACGTTCGCCGCCAGCCATGCCTACTGGACGGTGCGCGGCTGGGACCAGCAGGCGCCGATCAAGACCGAATCCCGGATCGACATACCGACCGGGCGCAATCCGCTGCGGCCGGGCCGGGTCGCGGTGGCCGGCGTCGCCTGGGCGCAGCACAAGGGCATCGCCGCGGTAGAGGCGCGGGTCGACAACGGGCCCTGGCATGAGGCGCGGCTGGCCGCGGTTCCCGACCTGGACACCTGGCGGCAGTGGGTCTGGGAATGGGACGCCGCCCCGGGCAGGCACATCATCCAGGCCCGGGCGACCGACAAGACCGGCTATATGCAGACGGCGGCGCAGGCGCCGCCCGAGCCCAACGGCGCGACCGGATACCCGGCCGTCTCGGTGCAGGTCAGTGGCGCCTAGCCGCAGCCAGCGCGGCTGATCGGCCGGACTGCGGCCACCGCGGCCGATCGGGCAGCGCCGCGGTCAGAGCAGCTGGTCGCGGAACTGGCCGGACAGGTAGGCGCCCAGCCAGCGGCCGAGTTCGCGGAAGAACGGCGCGGCACCCGGGGCGCCCGGCGGCAGCGGCCCGGTCAGGTCGTCCGCCAGCTGCAGCCAGGTGACGTGCGGGCCGAGCCGGATGGTGCCGTGGCCGCTGCGGCGCCTGCCCGTCCGGCCCCGGCGCCCGGCCGGCCGCGCGTCCCAGTCGGCCGCCGTGCACATCACCAGCACCGGGCAGCCGATATCCAGGCCGCTCCGCAGCCGCCGCTGCGCGCCGGCCAGCGGGCCGGCCAGCCCGGCGGCACGGCCCGGGCCAATCCCGGCGACCGGGCCGTCCCGGCCGGCCGGGACGGCCCGGTCGCCGGCCTGCCCGGCCGGGACCGTGCCGCTGTCACGGCTGGTCCCGGCGGCCGGGCCGGCGTTCCTTAACTGCCTGGATGCCCGCCGCCGGCTGCCGCTGCCGAAGGCGGGGGCGGCCAGCACGAGCGCATCCGCCGGGGGGTCTTCCCGGCGCGCGTCGCACCATAGCGCGGCGATCAGCGCGCCGGACGCGTGGGCGCTGACCACGACCGTGTCGATGGCCTCGGATTCCCTGAGATAGGCCGACATCGCATCGAGTGCCTTGAGGCAGTCGCCGAGGCCAGCGGGCCGGCATCGATGGCAGGCCGGCGCCTGCGGCCGCAGATCCGCCACGTAGAAATGGAAACCCCGCTCGGTGTACCAGCTGGCCAGATCCTCCGGGACGAAGGAATCGGCCAGGTACTGCAGGTAGAGCACGGCCCGCCGGGTAGTGCGCGCGGATCGGCGGCGGAGCATGGCCGCGCCGTCGCGGCCCGGCTGGCCGGCCGCGGCCGGAAGCCGCACGGTCTCGTACCCGTGCAGGGCCCCGCCGTGTTCCGCGATGAGGCCCATCAATCCCCCGCCTTCCGCGCGGCCCGGCGTCGCGGTTGCCCGGGCCCGGCCGCCGGTGCCGCGGCTCGCCGCGGCCTGCTGGCCGCTAATTCCCGCGGGGGCCGGCTGCCCCGGTCCGATGCCGGTGCCAGCCGCCGGCGGCCGGCCGCGGGCGCTGGCTGCCGGGGCCTGTTGCCTGTGCCGGGCACCAGCCGTCCACCTCCGCTCCTCGTCCCGGGCACCAGCCGCCTGTCCCCGGCACTAGCCGCCCGGCTGCGCCCTGTCCCGGGCCCGGAGGGCGGGGCGGGCGCAAACGCGAATGCCCGTCCGGCCGGGGCAGGCCCGGCGTCGGAGCGTTATCGCAAGTCTCGCACCGTAACCGGACCGAGGCGCGGCAAACACGCGGAGCAGCCTAACCGATCGCTATCCGGCGGCTCCCGGCCCGGCGGCCAGATCCCGGAGCCTGGCCGGCCACGGTCGCCTGGCTGACGTCCAGCGAATCCAGCCCGGCCACGTGCCGCGCTACCGTGAACGGCCGTCCTCCGGCGACGGGGCGGCCAGCCGGCCGCCGGGCATAGCCTTTCCGCATGAGCGGCGAGCTGACCGGCAAGCTGGAGACCGAGCAGAAGTTCGAGGTCGACCCGGATTTCGTTCTTCCCGACCTGCGCGGGCTAGGCGGCGCGGAGCAGTCGATGCGGTCGCCGGCCGAGATCGAGTTGCTGACCGCGCGCTACTACGACACCGGCGACCTGCGGCTGGCCGCGGCCGGCGTCACGCTGCGGCGCCGCAGCGGCGGCCATGACGCGGGCTGGCACCTCAAGCTGCCGGCCGGCGGCGACACCCGGCGGGAGGTACACGCGCCGCTCGGGAACGGCGGCGAGCCCGTCCCGGCGGGCCTCGCCGAGCTGGTGGCTGCCTGGGCCGAGGCCGGCCAGCTCCGTCCGGTGGCCACCCTGGAGACCAGGCGCACGGTCTGGCGCATCGCCGGGCGGCACGGCGAGATCCTGGCCGAGCTGGCTGATGACTACGTCACCGGGCACCGCGAGGCGCTGCCCGCGGCGGCCGGGCGGGCCGCCATGGCGATGGCGGACCTGGCCTGGCGCGAGATTGAGGTGGAGCTGGTCTCCGGGTCCCCGGACATCCTCGCGGCGGCCGCCCGGCGGCTGCGCGCGTCCGGCGCCATGCCATCCGGGTCGGCGAACAAGCTCAGCCGCCTGCTGGCCGCGCCTTCCTGACCACCGCCGGCGCTGGTCGGCCCGCCGGGGCCGGCGTTGCCGGCCGGCTGCGTCCAGGCCAGCGCGGCCGGGCCAGTGCTGGCGTCTCGGCCGTGGCCGGCGTGGCCGGTGAGCCGGGTAACACTACGATCAGGATCGAGCCGGGGCCGGCCGTGCGGTCCGCCGCGCGACCGTGACCCCCCCGATCCGGAGGTACCGAGTTGCCTGATCGACAGGCCGATCCCGTCCAGACGACCGGCGGCACGGCACCGTCCGGGCCTATCCACCAGGCGGCCCTGGACGCCGTTGCCGCCATCGCCGAGAGCTACCTGCTCCGCGGCGGCCAGCCAGGGCTGGCGTACGGGATCGTGACCGGCGGGTCGCTGGTGCATTCGGCCGGACTCGGCGAGAGCTGGCTGGGCGGCCCCGAGCCTGCTGCCGGGACGGTGTTCCGGATCGCCTCGATGACGAAGAGCTTCACCGCGGCCGCCGTGCTGGCGCTGCGGGATGACGGCGTGCTGGCGCTGGACGACCCGGCCGCGGACTACGTGCCCGAACTGCGCGGCCTGAGCCCGGCGACCGGCGACTCGCCCCGCATCTCGGTCCGCCACCTGCTGACGATGACCGCGGGCTTCCCGACCGATGACCCGTGGGGCGACCGGCAGCAGGGCACCCCGCTCGGCGAGTTCGCGGAGTTGCTGGCCGGCGGCGTCCGGTTCGCCTGGGCGCCGGGCACCCGGTTCGAGTACGCCAACATCAGCTACGCGATTCTCGGGCTGGTCATCAGCGCCGTGTCGGGCGCCGCCTACCCGGACTTCGTCCGTAACCGGCTGCTCCGGCCGCTGGGGATGACCAGCACCGGATTCGAGGCGGCCGAGTTCGATCCGGGCCGGCTCGCCCGCGGCTACCGGCGCGGCGCGGGCGGCTGGCAGGAGCTCGTCCCGGACCCGGCCGGCGCCTTCGCGCCGATGGGCGGGGTGTTCAGCTCCGTCGCCGACCTGGCCCGCTGGGTCAGCGGTTTCGCCGGCGCGTTCCCGCCGGGTGGCGCTGACGCCGCCGGACCGCATCCGCTGCGGCCGGCGTCCCGCCGGGACATGCAGCTGCCCCAGGTCGCGCTGCCGCCGCAGCCGCCCTCGTTCCCGGCCGGGTCCGGTCCCGGCAGCTACGGCTTCGGCCTCTTCGTCGAGGACGACCCCGAGCACGGCCGGGTCGTCCAGCACAGCGGCGGCTACCCGGGCTTCGGCAGTCACATGCGCTGGCACGTGGCCACCGGGACCGGCGTGATCGTGCTGGCGAACGGAACCTACGCGCCCGCGCACCCGATGGCGGCCAGGATGCTGGACGCGCTGCTGGGATCCCGGCCCGGAGCGGCCCGGCCAGCCGCCCGCCCGGCGCAGCCGGCGCAGGAGGCGCCGCAGCCAGGTCCGGACGCGGCCGGCCAGCCGCCGGTCGGCGGCCCGGTGCCCGGCCCGCCGGGCGGTCCGTGGCCGGAGACAGTGACCGGGCAGCGTACGGTCAGCGAGCTGCTCCGGTCCTGGGATGACGCGGTGGCGGCACGCCTGTTCACCCCGAATGTCGCGCAGGACCAGCCCTATGCCGAACGGCGGCAGAAGGCCGACCTTATCCGGCAGCGGATCGGGAGCTTCAGCGAGGACCCGGGCCGGCCGGCTGAATTCGACTCGCCCGCGCACTGCCGGTGGTGGCTGCGCGGCGACCGCGGCGTGGTCGCGGCCGAGATCCTGCTCACCCCGGAGCGCCAGCCGCGCGTCCAGTCGGTCACGCTGGCCGTGCCGCCGGCCCCGGAGTCGGCGCTCGGCCGCGCCTTGGACGGGATCATCTCGCTGCTCAACGAGAGCGCGAGCGAATGGCCGGCGTCGCTGCCCGCGTTCCGCACGCTAGACACCGGGCTGCTGCTGCGCCAGCTGCGGACGGCCGCGGCATGGGCGGGCAAGTGCCGGCCGGCCGCGTTCCGGAGCGGCGACGGCGAGACGTCCGTCGCCGTGGACCTGGACGGCGAGACCGCCCGGCTCACCCTGACCGTCTCCGTGGATCCGGCCGGGCACCAGTTGCAGCAGGCCGAGATCACGGTCCGGGCCTGACCGGCACGCCGCCTGCATCCGCGGCCGAGGCCGCGACTGGCGGCCGGCTGGCTCCCGGCCTGCTCGCCGGGCGTGCCCGCCGAGCCCGGGCTGGCCCGGCGGACGGGCGAGATCCTGGCCATCTGAGGGCACCTCGGCGGGCGACGGCGGATCCCGGCCGCCAGGCGCGGTCCCGCGCGATCATCAAGCCGCAGCACGTCCTGGCAGGTCAGCGCCGATAGCCGCGGCTCCGGGAGAGCCAGGATCCGGGCCGGCCAGACGCTCATAGCTGGCTCAGAGGCAGGCCAGAGGCGCTCCCCAGGCCTGGCGGCGAGGGTTTGACATGAACCAAGCCAGGAGGATGCATCCGATGAGCAGGCACTCGCAGGTGACCAGCCGGGCAGTGGCGGACCGCGATCGCGGGCACGCCAGGCTGCGCACGGTCACCGCAACGGCGGGCGCGGTGAGCATTGCCGCGGCCGGCGCGGTCGCGTTCGCGCTGCCCGGCACGCACCACGCGTCGCCGGCCAGCTCAGGGTCGAGCGCCACCAGCACCGGCAGCTCCGGCTCGTCCGGCAGCACATCGGGCAGCTCAGGCACGGGGGGCAGCTCAAGCTCGGGGGGCAGCTCCAGCGCCGGCAGCTCAACTAGCGCCGGCTCGGGCGCGAACGGCGGCGGCAGCGTCACCGCGCCGTCGGCGGGCTCGGGATCCGGCAGCGTCACCTCCGGCGGGTCATGATGCCGCCCGTCATGCTGGCCGCGACCCGGCCCGCGCCGCGGGCGTCCCGGCCAGCACTGCGGGCGCCCCGGCCCGCGCCGCAGCCGGCTGGCCCGGTGATGCCGGCTGCCGCCAGCTGGCCGGCCCTCGGCACCCTGGCCGCGCTGGCCGTGACCAGCCCGGAACTGCTGCCGGCCGCCCGCGGCCTGCTGACCGCCGAGATCGCCGCACTGGACGCTACCTGCAGCAGCTTCCGTGCCGACTCCGAGATCACCGCGGTGAACGCCGCCGCCCGCCGTCACGGCGGCCCGGTCCGGGTCAGCCCGCTACTGGCGGAGGCGATCGGCGCGGCCCTGCTAGCCGCCGCGCAGACCGGCGGCGACGTTGATCCCGTGGCCGGGCCCGGCATCCTCCGGGTGCCGGCCTGCGCGACGGCCGGGCAGGCCGGGGACCCCGATCCGGCCAGCCCGGGCCGCGGGCCGGCCAGCGCCGCTGGCCGGCGCCCGGCTGGCCGGCCAAGCTGAGCATGACGACCAGCGCCAGCTGGCGCCGGGTGCGGCTGGACGCCGGCCGCGGGCTGGTTACCCTTCCGGCGGGCAGCTGGCTGGACCTTGGCGCTACCGCGCAGGCATGGGCTGCGGACCGGGCCGCCACCAGGATCGCCGCGCGGCTCGGCTGCGGAGTGCTGGTCAGCCTCGGCGGGGACGTCGCGGCGGGCGGCGAGGCCCCGCGCGGTGGCTGGCAGATCCGGGTACAGGACAATGCCGCCCGGCTGGCCGGAGGGCCGGCCCTGCCCGCGACCGTCGTGTCAATCCGCGGCGGCGGGCTCGCCACCGCCAGCGCCGGCGCAGCCCGCTGGCGTTACGGCGGCGAGGTGCTCGCGCACCTGCTGTCCCCGCGGCGCGGCGGGCCGGCGGCGCCATGGCGGCTCGCCTCGGTGACCGCCGCGACCTGCGTGCAGGCGCGCGCGGCCGCCACCGCGGCGATCATCAGGGGAGCTGACGCGGCCAGCTGGCTGGCCGGCCTCGGTCTCCCGGCTCGCCTGGTCGATGCGGCCGGCCGGGTCCGCACGATCGCGGCCTGGCCCGCTGACCTGGCCGAGCCACCCGGGCTGGTCGGGCCGCACGACGGCGGCGCCAGTCCAGGCATGCTTGGCACACCGACCACGCCAGGCCTGACAATCACACCGATCACGCCAGCACCGGCGAGCACCGCCACCGAGCGAAAGGCCAGCATCCAATGACCGGGATCACCGGGAGCACGGCGCTGTGGTATGCCAGCCGCGCGACCGGCATCGTCTGCCTGGTGCTGCTCACCGCCGTCATGGTGCTCGGCATCATGGTCAACCGGCAGGGCAGGCTGCCCGGGCTGCCCAGGTTCGCGGTCACCGGGCTGCACCGCAACCTGTCGCTGCTGGCCGTCGGATTCCTCGCGGTGCACATCGGGACCGCCATCGCCGACCCGTTCGTGACGATCGGGCTGGCGGCCGTGCTGGTACCACTGGCGTCGCCATACCGCCCGCTGTGGATCGGGCTGGGCGCGGTCTCGATCGACCTGATGATCGCGCTGATCGTGACCAGCCTGGCCCGGGCGCGGATCGGCCGCGGGCTCTGGCGCGGCGTGCACTGGCTGGCCTACGCGGCCTGGCCGGTCGCGCTCGCGCACAGCATCGGCAGCAGCGGCGACCTGCGCTCCGGCCCATTGCTCGCGCTCGCCATCGCGTGCACGCTGGCCGTGACCGCGGCGGCCGGCTGGCGGGCAGTGCACGCGGCCAGGCAGACGCCGCAGCCGCAGCGGGTGGCCGCCCTGCTCTCCAGCCAGGCCGGTGCCCGATGACCGCCGGCTGCACCAGCCTGATGAACCCGGGCCGCCCCAGCCTGGCCGGCCAGCCGGCGCAGTTCCTCCCCCGGCTGCTGCCTGCCGACGGCCGCCGGCCGGGCTGCCCGCTCACCTGGCCCGGCACGGGCCGGTTCCGTACCGCGGCAGTGCCGGGCCGCTGATCGCCGAGCTGCGCGAATCCGGCCTGACCGGGCGCGGCGGCGCGGCATTCCCGGTGCACAGGAAGCTCACGGCGGTCGCCGCGGCCAGGCGGCGGCCGGTGGTGGTGGCCAACGGCGCGGAAAGCGAGCCGCTGAGCGCGAAGGACAAGACGCTGCTGCGGTACGCACCGCACCTGGTACTCGACGGGCTGCAGCTGGCCGCCGAGGCGGTGGGCGCCCGCCGCGCAGTGCTCTACCTGCACGAGGATCTTCCGCTGCACGCATCGCTGGGCGAGCTTATCTTTGAACGGAGGATCAACGGGCTGGACCGCGCCGCCTTGGACCTCGTGCTCGCCCCGCCCAGATTCCTGTCCGGGCAGGAGACGTCCGTGGTCAGC
This sequence comes from uncultured Actinomycetes bacterium, assembly GCA_963786975.1. Taxonomy (GTDB): domain Bacteria; phylum Actinomycetota; class Actinomycetes; order Streptosporangiales; family Streptosporangiaceae; genus Palsa-506. Next base: position 302,817 of record CAWBBE010000008.1, read on the forward strand.
GTGCTCAACGGCGGCCCGGCGCAGCCGGCGTTCACGCCGCCGCGCACGTTCGAGCGCGGCGTCGGCGGCCTGCCGACATTGGTGCAGAACGTCGAGACCCTGGCTCACCTGGCGCTGATCGCCCGCTACGGCGCGGCCTGGTTCCGCGGCCTCGGCACGGCGGCCGAGCCGGGCAGCATGCTGGCCAGCATCCGGCAGGCGGACGGCCTGCCGGCCGTCACCGAGGCCGCCATCGGCACCCCGCTGCGGGAGCTGGTCGCCCTCGGCGATCACGTACAGGCCGTGCTGGTCGGCGGCTACCACGGCAGCTGGCTGCCGGCCGGCCAGGCCGGGCAGCTCTCGCTGAGCAACGCTGCGCTGCGGCCGGCCGGCGCGGCCGCGGGCGCGGGCGTCCTGGCCGCCCTCCCGGCCGGGCACTGCGGCCTGGCTGAGACCGCCCGGGTGGCCCGCTACCTGGCGCTGGAGTCAGCCGGCCAGTGCGGCCCCTGCCTGAACGGGCTGCCGCGGATCGCGACGGCGCTTGGCGAGCTGGCCGGCCCCGGCGCCCGCGGATCCGTTATAAATGATCTTGAGCGGTGGGCCGGGCTGGCTGACGGGCGCGGCGCTTGTCATCATCCCGATGGCACCGTCAGGTTCGTCCGCAGCGCGCTGCGGGTGTTCGGCGCCGAGATCCGCCGCCATAGGCAGGGCAGCTGCACGGCGGTGACCAGCCAGCCGTTCCTGCCGGTGCCTGCCGGGCCGGCTGCCGGGACCGGCTGGAGCCGGTGATGAGCAAGCAGCTGCGGGTGAACCCGATCGCCTGCTCCGGGCACGGCCTGTGCGCCGAGTTGCTGCCCGAGCTGATCACGCTGGACGAGTGGGGCTACCCGGTGCTCGACAGCCGGCCGGTGCCGCACGGCCTGGACCGCGCCGCGCGCCGCGCGGTGGCCAGCTGCCCGGCGCTCGCGCTGCTGCTGTCCCGCGCGCCGTGACGGGCCGGCCACCAGCCGGGCGGGCAGATTTGAGCGCAGGCGCAGGGTTCAGCGCAGGCGCAGGGTTCAGCGCAGGCTCAGAGTTCAGAGCAAGCTCAGAGCAAGCACAGAGGATCTCCGTGGCTAGCGCGCGCATGCTGGGAACATGATGAGCATGACCGCACAGCCGCAGCCGTCCCGCGGTGGCCAGGAGCCGCCGCTGCGGCGGGCGGACGGCACGCCGATCCGCGTTCTCGTGGTCGACGACGAGCCCAGCCTGGCCGAGCTGCTGGCCAGCGTGCTGCGCTACGAGGGCTGGGAGATCCAGACCGCGGGCGACGGGCTCGGCGCGGTCCGCGCTGCCCGGGACTTCCGGCCCGATGCCGTCGTGCTCGACGTGATGCTGCCGGATCTGAGCGGGCTGGAGGTGCTCGGGCGGCTGCGCGCCGAGCTGCCGCACGTATGCGTGCTGTTCCTGACCGCGCGGGACGCCGTCGAGGACCGGGTGGCCGGGATCACGGCCGGCGGCGACGACTACGTGACGAAGCCGTTCAGCCTGGAAGAGGTGCTGGCCCGGCTGCGCGGCCTGCTCCGCCGGGCGGGCATCGCCCGCGCCCGCGGCGGGGCTGAGCTGACGGTCGGTGACCTGGCCATGGACGAGGAGGCCAGAGAGGTCCGCCGGGACGGCGACCTGATCGAGCTGACCGCCACCGAGTTCGAGCTGCTGCGGTTCCTGATGCGCCACCCGCGCCGGGTACTGTCCAAGGCGCAGATCCTGGACCGGGTATGGAACTACGACTTCGGCGGCCAGGCGCATGTCGTCGAGTTGTACATCAGCTACCTGCGGAAGAAGGTCGACAGCGGCCGGGAGCCGATGATCCACACCGTCCGGGGCGTCGGCTACGTGCTCAAGCCGTCCGGATGAGGCCCGGGGGCTGATGCGGCTATGAACGACGCGGCTGCGCGCGGACGACGGCGCGACGGCCTGCGGTCCTGGCTGGCCGGGCGGACGCTGCGCGGGCGGCTGATCGCCGGGCTGCTCGCGCTGCTCGCCGTCGCCTGCGCCGGCGTCGGCCTGGTCACCTACCTCGCGCTGCGCGGCTTTCTCTTCCACGGCCTGGACCAGCAGCTCGGCGCGGCGAAGATGCGCTACGTGGATTGCGTGCAGCACAGGGGCGGCCCGCCGCCGCCGCCTGACTACGACGACGCGAGGCCACCGCGGCAGGTGCCGAATTGCGGCAACGAGATCCCCGGCCTGGCGGCGGGCACGTTCAGCGCCCGGCTGGTCAAGTACACGGTCACCAACGCGCACATCGTGGCCGGCACGTGCACGCTGTCCGCCGCCGACAAGACGGTGCTCACCCGGCTGCCGGTCAATGGCGAGCCTTACAGCCGGGATCTGCCGTCCGCGCACGGCGACTACCGGCTGACCGCGGTGCGCTCCGCGGATGGCGACGTGCTCGTCACCGGCCTGCCGCTGGCTGACCTGCAGTCGACCCTGCACAGCGTCGAGCTGGCCGAGATCATCGTGTTCTCCGCCGCGCTGCTGCTCACCGGCGTGATCGGCGCCGGCTGGGTGCGGGTCTCGCTGCGGCCGCTGCGGCGGGTGACCGCCACCGCCGCCGAGGTGACCAGGCTGCCGCTGGCCAGCGGTGACGTGGCGCTGCCGAACCGGGTGCCCGGTGCCGACCCGCGGACCGAAGTGGGCCAGCTGGGCGTGGCGTTCAACCGGATGCTGGGGCACGTGGAGGCGGCGCTGGCCCGGCGGCACGCCAGCGAGGCCAGGCTGCGCGGGTTCGCGGCCGACGCCAGCCACGAGCTGCGCACCCCGCTGGCCGCGATCCGCGGCTACGCGGAGCTGGCCCGCCGGCACCAGGGCGAGCTGCCCGCCGAGGTGGCGCACGCGCTGTCCCGGGTGGAGGCGGAGTCGGCCCGGATGAGCGGCCTCGTGGACGACCTGCTGCTGCTGGCCAGGCTCGATGCCGGGCGGCCGCTGGCGGCTAACCCGGTGGACCTGACCAGGCTGGTGCTGGATGCGGCCAGCGACGCCAGGGCGGCCGCGCCGGCCCACCGGTTCCGGCTGGACCTGCCCGGCGAGCCGGTCATGGTCCGCGGCGACGAGCACCGGCTGCGGCAGGTGCTCGCGAACCTGGTGAGCAACGCGGCCAGGCACACCCCGCGGGGCACGACGGTGACGATCGCGCTGTCCCAGCGCAGCGGCTCGCCCGCGTCCGGCCCGGACGGCAGGACCGGGCGGGACAGCCGCGCCGGGCGGGACAGCCGCGGCGGGCGGGACAGCCGCGCCGGACGGGCCGGGTCGGCGGTGCTCAGCGTGACCGATGACGGTCCCGGCATCCCGGCCGAGCTGCAGCCGGAGTTGTTCGAGCGGTTCGTGCGCGGGGATACCTCACGGTCCAGGGCGGCCGGCAGCACCGGCCTGGGGCTGGCCATCGTGGACGCCGTCGTGGCCGCGCATCAGGGTCATGTCGATGTCGCCAGCCAGCCGGGCCGGACCGTGTTCACCATCACGCTGCCGCTGCCCGCCGGGGCCAGCTCCCCCGCCCCGTACTGACCGGCTCGTCCGGGCCGGCCCGCCAGCGTCAGGCGCGCGCCGGTCTTGCCCGGTCGCGCCGGCCGGACCCGGCCCCCAGGTCCGGCCCCGGGTCCGGCGGCCGCGGCCGGGCGCTACGGGTTGCGCACGAATACCCCGCCCGATCGCGAGCCGCCCGGCTGCGGATCGGGCGGCGCGGGCAGCTGCGCCCTGGCTGACTCGACCGTGCAGAGCCACCCCAGGCAGCCGATGGCGAGGCCGATTACCGGACCGGCGACAAGGAAGAACATCCACACCGCCGATGCCGCGGTACATTGCCCGGCGTGTGCCGCCGGGCCCGGGCACGCGGCGGCGAAGCGGACCGCGGGGGCGGCCCGGAAAAAGGGCAGCATCAGCGCGGCGGTAGCGCCGGTCAGCGGGCCGGCCGCCAGGAGCTGCCGGAGCTGGGCCCGCCGCAGCGCCAGCGGATCATCGCTGCCCCGGGCGCGCCGTGCCGCCACCACTCCCGCCGCGGCCGTTCCCGCTGCGATCACCGCGACCAGCACTGCCAGCAGCAGCAGCGGATCGGTCTTGGGGTGCAGGCCCGGCGCCGGCGCCGAACGGGACGGGTTCCACAGCGCGACCACGAGGAGGCCGCCGGCGGTGCCGATTCCGGCGCAGATGGCCAGCGTCGCCGGGGTCACCGGCGACCGCCGCGTGGTCACCGCGAGGAGCCCGGCCACGTACACGGTGATCAGCACCTGCAGCGGCGCCACCGTGATCAGCAGTACCAGCCCGGCGGCGGCGGCCAGCCACGCCACCAGCAGTGGGTGGATCTGCGGCCGCCGCGACCTGACGATCAGGACCGCCGCCAGGGCGGCAGCGATCAGCCCCAGGCTCGCCGCCTCCCGGGCCCAGCCGCTGCCCGGCCAGATGGCCACGCCGGAGCTGGCGAAATGCTCGAGCCGGGCAATGTCCAGGACCAGGACCAGCACCGCCGCGCCGCCGCCGGCCCGCACCGCCCGCGCCGCGACACTATGCCCGACCGGGCCGAACACCCCGCGCCGCCGGGCCACCCAGGGCAACCCGGCTAGCAGCGCCAGCACCAGCACCACCCGGACTTTGTCCCACCCGGCATCCCGGCCGGCCAGCGCCCCGCTCCAGAAGTACCGCAGCACCGCCGCCGCGGTCACCGCGACCGCCGCGATGGCCAGCCAGTAACCGATCCTCCGGATCATCCGTGCCTCCCTCGCCAGCAGCCACACCCCGCCCGCCAGCCAGCCCAGCCTGGCCGCCCCGGCCGGCACCTGCCCGGCCTCCGCCCGCACCGCCTCGGCCCACCCCCGCCGCCCCGGCGGCGCCAGCCCCGCGCACCGCCCCAGCAGCCGGTCCGCCGCCCGCGTCACCCGCTCCAGCACCCGGTCCATCACAGCCCCTCCCCGGCCAGCCCGCGCCGCGGCGCGGCGGCCGGCCGCCGCGCCGCGCGCGGCGCCGCGGCCGGCGTGGCGGCCAGCGCCGCCTCGGCCCGGGCCAGCCCGTCCCCGCTGAGCCGGTACCGGTGCCGCGGCGGCCGCCCGGCCGGGCGGCCCTCCTCCCAGCACGCCTCCAGCAGCCCCCGGTCCGCCAGCCGCACCAGGATCGGGTACAGCGTCCCGGACTTCAGCCCCGTCTGCCGCGCCAGGTCATACCCATGCCGCCACTGCGACGGCGCGGCGGCCAGCGCCGCGAGCACCAGCAGCGTCTGAGCGGAAAACCCGGTACCACGAGCCACCGGGCTATGCTATCTAGGTAGAGTAATTCGAGGGAAGAGACACCGGGGGGTTTTCCCCGGCGGTCATGCCTTCGATGATGCCGGTTCATCGCACCGCCCGGGCATGGTCCTGCATCCGTCCCCGCTATCTGCGCCGGACCCGGCCGCGCGGGTGGCCGCCGGCGGGCCACCAGTTCGCTGGCGTGGCGGCCGACCACCCTCAAGTCGCCCGCCCAGACCGCCCCGCCGGCCCAGACTCTGCTGGCTAGAGCATCAGGCCCATCACGATCGAGTCCCAGAGCTCCCCGTTCGCCCGCCGGTACTGCTTTACCCGCCGCCCTTCCACGGTGAAGCCGGTCTTGCGGTACACCGCGATCGCCGCCGTATTGTGCGCGAACACCTCAAGGCAGAGCTTGTGCAGCCGCTGGCCGCGCGCCCAGCCGACTGCTGCCTGCACCAGCGCCGAACCCACCCCGCGGCCGCGCCAGTCGCGGCTGACGCACATCCCGAACTCGCCGAAGCCATGACGGCTGGCCTCGACGTGCAGCATCCCGACGACCTGGCCGCCAGCGACCGCGACGACCGACCCGGCGGCGCTGCCCGCGAACACGCCGGCCCGCTCCTCGACATCGACCGGCGGCTCGGTCGCGATCCCGTCACGCTCCCCGGCCACCGCGGCGAAAAGCTCCGCCATCGCCCGCGCATCGCCCGCCCGCGCCGGTCTCACCACGAACTCCGCCATCGGCATATGCTCGCACCCGCGCCTGCGCTCGCCGTCCTGCTACGGAGGATCCGGCTACCACGGAGGATCCGGCACGCGCTGACGAGCCCTATCCTCCGTGATCACGGAGACCGGGCCGGTTCATAGGCGGCGCAGATGATCAGCTCAGGGGCGGCCGAGTGTGCTCGCCGAGTGTTGAGCCATGACACCGCTAGACGGATTGCTCGAGCAGGACCACCGGCTGCCGGTCAACCGCCGGGCGGCGCCCGTGGTGGAGATCGTGATCCCGGTCCGCGACGAGGAGCGCGACCTCGGCCCGAGCGTGCGCAGGCTGGATAGCTTCCTGCGCAGCCGGTTCCCGTTTTCCGCGCGGATCACCATCGCCGACAACGGCAGCGCGGACGGGACGTGGGCCGTGGCGGCCGGGCTGGCCGCCGAGCTTGACTCCGTCCGGGCCGTCCGGCTCGCGCAGCCCGGCCGCGGCCGGGCGCTGCGTTCGATCTGGGCGGCCAGCGAAGCCGGCGTGCTGGCCTACATGGATGTCGATTTGTCGACCGACCTGAACGCGCTGCTGCCGCTGGTAGCGCCGCTGGTCTCCGGGCACAGCGACGTGGCCATCGGCACCCGGCTGGCCCGCGGCGCCCGGGTGATCAGGGGCCCGCGGCGGGAGATCATCTCCCGCGGCTACAACCTGCTGCTGCACGCGACGCTCGGGGCCCGGTTCTCCGACGCGCAGTGCGGGTTCAAGGCGATCAGCGCGGCGCGGGCCCGGGTGCTGCTGCCGCTGACCGGGGATCCCGGCTGGTTCTTCGACACCGAGTTGCTCGTGCTCGCCCAGCGGGCCGGGCTGCGGATCCACGAGGTGCCGGTCGACTGGACCGACGACGCCGACTCCCGGGTGCACATCCTCGCGACCGTCCTCGCCGACCTGCGCGGCATCGCCCGGCTCGGCTGGGGGCTGCTGCGCGGCAGCATCGTGGTCCCGTTCCTCGGCGCCGCCGAGCCGCCGCCCCGGCACTGGCCGGATCCGGCGGGCGAGGCTGGCCCCGGCCGGCCCCGGCCGGGCGGAAGCTGGCCCGCCGCGGGCCTGCCGGACGGGACCACCGGCGGGAGCGGCCGGCTGCACCGGCAGCTTGCCGGGTTCGCGGTGGTCGGCGCCGTCAGCACGGCCGCGTACATCGCGCTGTACCTCGTGCTCCGCGGCGCGCTGCCGGCTGCAGCTGGCGAACGCGGTCAGCCTGCTGGCCACCGCGGCCGGCAATACTGCCGCGAACCGGCGGTACACCTTCGGCATCCGCGGCCGCCCGGGCGCTGGCCGGCACCAGGCCCGCGGCCTGCTGGCCTTCGGGGCCGGCCTGCTGCTGACCGCCGCCGCGCTGGCCGGCCTGCACGCCGCGGATCCGCGGCCCGGGCGCGGCCTCGAGGTGCTCGTCCTGGTGGGCGCCTGCTGGCCACGATCCTGCGATTCGCGCTGTACCGGAGCTGGGTATTCGGCGGCGGCGGCCATCGGACCCCCCGTATCAGGACGGACGTCAGCTACCGCTGCCCTGGCCAGTCCGGCAGTGCCGAGAAGGGAAACCAGCCATGACCGCCCCGGCGATCGACACCCGGTCCGGCCGTCGGCCAGCCTGGCCCGCCCGGGCCACCGGGCCGGCCGTCTGCGCCGCCTGCTGGCCGGCCCCGGGCAGCCCGCCTGGGCCAGGCCCGCACTGCTCGCCCTGCTGGGCCTGACCGCGGTCCTGTACCTGGCCGGGCTGGACCGCAGCGGCTGGGCCAACGACTTCTACTCGGCCGCCGTGCAGGCCGGCAGCAGCAGCTGGAAGGCGTTCTTCTTCGGGTCGTTCGACGCGTCGGGCTTCATCACGGTCGACAAGACGCCGGCCTCGCTCTGGGTGATGGACCTGTCCGCCCGCATCTTCGGCCTGAACTACTGGAGCGTGCTGGTCCCGCAGGCGGTGGAGGGCGTGGCGTGCGTCGGAGTGCTGTACGCCGCGGTGCGGCGGTGGTTCGGCCCGGCGGCCGGACTGCTGGCCGGGTCGGTGCTCGCGCTGACCCCGGTAGCCGCGCTGATGTTCCGGTTCAACAACCCGGACGCGCTGCTCGTGCTGCTGCTGACGCTGGCCGCCTACGCGCTGACGCGGGCGGTCGAGTCCGGCCGTACCCGGTGGATCGTGCTGGGCGGCGCCCTGATCGGATTCGGCTTCCTGGCCAAGATGATGCAGGCATTCCTGGTCCTGCCGCCGTTCGCGCTGGCCTATCTGGTCGCCGGGCCGCCGCGGCTGGGCCGCCGCCTGCTGCAGTTGCTGGCCGGGGCCGCGGCGGTGATCGTCTCGGCCGGCTGGTGGGTGGCCGCGGTCATGCTGACGCCGGCCGCCGACCGTCCCTACGTGGGCGGCTCCACCAGCGACAGCATCCTGCAACTGGCCCTCGGCTATAACGGACTCGGGCGGCTGGACGGGAACGAGGCCGGCTCGGTCGGCTTCGGCGGCGCTGGCGGGGGCGGCGCCCGCGCCGGGGGCGGCGGGGCGGGCTCGGCGTTCGGCGGCTCCACCGGGATCAGCCGTCTGCTCGGCTCGGCGATGGGCGGGCAGATCAGCTGGCTGCTGCCGGCCGCGCTGGTCGCGCTGGCGGCGCTGTTGTGGCTGTCCCGGCGGGCTCCGCGGACCGACCGGGTCCGGGCGGCCGCGCTGATCTGGGGCGGATCGCTGCTGGTCACCGGCCTGGTGTTCAGCTTCATGGCCGGGATCATCCACCCGTACTACACGGTCGCGCTGGCGCCGGCCATCGGCGCGCTCGTCGGCATCGGGGCGGTCAGCGCCTGGCGGATCCGTTCTTCGCTGACCGGCCGGGTCATGCTGGCCGCCGCGGTGGCGGTGACCGCGCTGTGGGCCTATCAGCTGCTGGGCCGGACGCCGTCGTGGCATCCGGTGCTCCGGCCGCTGGTGCTGGTGGCCGGCCTGGGCGCGGGCGCGGCGCTGGCCGCCGGGCCGCGGCTGGGCGGGCTGGCCGGCCGGGCCCGCACGGCGCGCGGGCGGGCGGTGCTCGGGGTGGCCGCCGTTCCGGTCGCGCTGTTCGCCATCTTCGCCGGGCCGGCCGCCTACACCCTGGCCACGGTCAGCACCGCGCACACCGGGGCGATCCCGTCCGCCGGGCCCGCCATCGCGACCGCGGGCGGCCCGGGCGGCGCTGGCCGCGCGGGCGGGATCGCGGCCCGCGGCTTCGGGCCGCCGGGGGCGCGCGGCGGTACCGGCGGCCGGGGTACGGTCCCGGGCCAGGGGCCGGGGACCGGCCAGGGCACGGGCACCGGGACTGGCCAGGCAGCGCGGACCGGCCAGGCGGCCCAGGGCGGCGCCGGCCAGCAGCCCGCAGGGGCGGTCGGGCAGGGCCAGCCCGGCGGCGCCGTCCAGCACGCGCCTGGCGGTGTTGCCGGCGGAGCCGCTGGCCCTGGCGGAGCCGGCGGCCCTGGCGGCGGGGGCGGCCTGGGCGGCAATACCCGGGTCAGCGCGGCACTGGTGAAGCTGCTGGGGGCGGATGCGTCCCGGTACCGGTGGGCGGCCGCGACGGTCGGCACGCAGAGCGCCGCGCCACTGCAGCTGGCCACCAGGCAGCCGATGCTGGCCATCGGCGGCTTCAACGGCTCCGACCCGGCGCCGACGCTGGCGGCGTTCAGGAAGCTGGTCGCGGCCGGCCAGATTCACTACTTCGTGGGCGCCAACTCCAGCAGCTTCGGCGGCGGCACCAGATCGGCGGCGCAGATCACCAGCTGGGTCGCCGCGCATTTCACCGCGAAAACTATCGGCGGCGTCACCGTCTACGACCTGACGAAGTAGCCGGCGCCCGGGCCAGGCCGGGCCGGGAACCGCACGGCTTCTCCGGCCTGGCCCGCCCGGCGGCCAGCAGGCTGGCCAGGCGGGCCGGGCCGGCCCGCCGTCCGGGCCGGTCAGCGCGGCCGGTCACGAACCGCGACGACGGCCGCGGCTATGCCGGGCTTGGGGCCGGCCACTCGCGCAGGGAGCTGAAGGTGCCCGCAGCCGAGACCTTGGCTCCGGCCGGCAGCAGGGCCCGCAGCTCCTCGTCGTAGTTCCCCGCGCCGATATCGACGGTGATGAGCAGCAGGTAGTGGTTGAGCTGCGACCAGGTATTGCGGCCGAGCAACTCGACGCGAGAGACGTTCCCGGCCCGGTGCGGCGGCCGTTCCGGCAGCGACTTGAGGAACGGCGAGACGGTGTCGATGAACGCCTGGCGGGCCGCCGACTCCTCGTCCATCTGGGCCTGGGTCGGCGCGCTACCGTCGCCGGTCGTCTCGAGTTCGCCGGCGGGCGGCAGGTCGATGGTTATTGCCAGGGTTGCCACAGCAGTCTCCTGTCCTGGGACCGATTGGTGAATGCCGGGACCCCTGCTACGGCCGCCGTATCGGCGGCACCGGCTAGTTCCCGGTCACTACAGACGGGGACCCGCGGCGGCTGCTGATACCACGCGGCCAGGGATTCCTCGCGCCGCTGCCCGCCCGCAGCCAGGCAGCGGCTCCAGGGCTGGCCGCGCCGCGGCGGCCCGCGCGGCCACAGGCGTCACGCGGCGGCCGTCACGCGGCACGCGGCGGGTGTCACGCGGCACGCGGCAGGCGTCACGCGGCGGCAGGCCGCGCGGCACGGACGCCGCGCGCGGCGCTGACGGTGGCGACGGCGATGGCCGGCAGCACCGTCAGCAGGTAGATCCCGAGCGGCCAGCCCTGGTGATAGCCGGCGTAATGAGGCGCCCAGAAGTACAGGCCGACCACGGCAATGATGCTGGCGACACCGGCGACGGCCATGGTCGCCGCCGCGACGCCTGCCGCCCTGGCGGCTAGGCCGAGGGCCGGCCCGCGAGGGGAGAGCCGGCGCAGGGCCAGCCCGGGTGCCCCGGCGAAAACGGCCCCGGCGGCGAATCCGGCGATGACGAAGGCCAGGAACCACCCCGGGCCGACGCCGCCGGCGTGCTGGACATGCCGGGCGGTGACGATAACCGCGGCGAGGTACAGGACGGGCACCGCGACCGGCGAAAGCAGGCAGGCCAGCTCGCGCGGGCGGCGCTCGCGACTGGCCCGGCGGATCATCAGCAGCCACAGCGGCAGGCCGCCGGCGGCAACGGCGAGCACCGAGGCGAGCACGGCCGCGTCGAAGATCCAGTACAACCAGCTGATGAGCGGATGGCCGGGCGGGCTGATGCCCTGGCCCTGGGTGAGCTGGGTAAAGACAAGTGCCAGGCCGCCCAGCACCGTCCAGGCGGCCAGGACTGTCGCCAGGCTGGCCCGCATCCGCGCTGGCCGGTCGTGCAACTGCCGGGCGGGCCAGACCCACGCAGGCGGCGCGTGGCAGGCGAGGCTGGCGGCGGCGCGCAGGCCGCCGCCGGAGTCGTCCAGCAGGGCCCGGACCTCATCGCCGTAGCGGGCCCGCCAGGCGGCCGGGTACAGCGCGAGCGCCAGCCGGGCCGGCCAGCCGGCCCGCGCGGATCCTGGCCGCGGCGGGCCCGGGTGCGGCGGGTCTTGGTGCGACGGGTCCGGGTGCGACGGCGGGGTGCTCATGCGCCGGCCCAGCCGTAGTGGACGCGGAGCCGCTCCCGGGTCACCAGGGCGACCTGACTCATCCGCTCGGACTGCACCGCGAGCTCATGGGCGCCGGCCGCCGTGATCCGGTACGGCCGGCGCCGGTCCTCCGATTCGAGCGGCTCGATCAGGCCGCGGGACTCCAGCCTGGAGATCACCGCGTACAACGTGCCGGCGCTGAGCCGCACGCCCATGGTGTCCGCCACGTCCTGCGTGATGGCATATCCGTGTCTCGGCTGGCCGGCCAGGCTGGCCAGCACCAGCAGCGGCGGATCGGCCCAGCGATCCAGTCGGTCCGTCATGTCGCCTCCCGCGCACGCATGCCCGCCGAACTCTGCGTAACACGGTATAGCGAATGCCGCTATACCGCAAGGCGCTATAACGTTCTGCAGGCTAACTCCGGCCGCTCAGGCCTGCTGGCCGCCCGCGTCGGCCGGCCGTAGCCCGGCCAGGTCGAGCAGGTCGGCCAGGACCTGACCGAATGCCGTGGCGGCGAGCGTGAGGTGCCCTTCACCGGGCAGCAGGTGGGCGCGGGCGCCGGGCAGCTGGGCGGCCAGCCAGGCGCCGTGCGCGAACGGCACCATCTGGTCCTGGCCGCCCTGCCAGATCGCGATCGGCGCGCCGGCGCCGTTCAGGGCGAAGCCCCAGTCCTGCACGAACGCCAGGTCGTCGTCACGCCAGCCGGCGATGCCGGTGGCCAGCGCGGCACGGAAGGACTCGGCCAGGTATTCGGCGAAGTCCCCGTTGACCACGGCCTTGTCGGCGTCGGAAACCAGCCCGCCCAGCCCGTCCTTGAGCGCCGCCGGGGTGATGTCCCGCATCTCGTCCGCGGCCGCCTCGAGCAGGCTGGTCAGCGCCGCCTCGCCGTCCGCGGCCGCGCCGAATTCCTGGACGTTCTCCGGCGCCATGTCGCCAAGCCAGTCCAGCCCGTCGCCGCCGCGCGGCGCTACCCCGGCGATCGACGCGGCGGCCAGGCAGCGCGCGGGCAGCAGCGCGGCGCAGGCCAGCGCGTGCGGCCCGCCGCCCGACCAGCCCACGGTGACGAATGACCCGGCGCCCAGGTGGTCAAGGATCGCTGCGACGTCGGCGGCCGCATCCGCGACCAGCCTGCCGGGCTGCTGGGCGGACGCACCGTAACCGGGCCGGCCGTACAGCACGGTCCGCAGGCCAAGCTCGGTGGCGGCGTCGGTCATCGGGCCGTAACCGACGAGGCCGCCCGGAGTGCCGGCATGGAACACGAGCGGCAGCCCGTCCGCGGGGCCGAGGGCCAGTATCTCCAGCGCCCTGCCGTCCGCGGCGGGGACGATGCGCCGTTCAGCTGTCATGCGCCGAGGGTAGCCGGGCCGCCACGGGACCGCCGCACGCGGGCAGGCCGGTTCCGCCCGCTCCCCGGCCTGCCGCTCCCGCCGTGGTGTCATTCATCAGTGGTTAAGGTTTGTCTGGCGCCGGCCGGACAAACCTTAACCACTATCGGATGCCCGGCTCCCGGGACCAGCCGGCGACGTCGGCTGCCGTTAGCCGCCAGACCCGCTCGCCGTCGATCATGTTGTCCGTCACGCTCAGCCCCGCCTGGGCGGCGACCGCGGCGGAGGCGTGGTGGTCCGGGTGAATGCAGGCCGTGACGACCGTGGCGCCCTGCCCGAGCAGCCAGCCCACCAGCCCGGCGGCGGCCTCGGCGGCGTAGCCATGGCCCTGCCAGGGCACGCCGATGACCCACGCCACCCCGGCGCTCATCCCGTGCCCGGCGCTCTCGCCGTCCCCGGAGCTCTCCCCGTGCCCGGCGCTCTCCCCGGGCCCGGGAGTGGGCCGGGCTCGCGGTAACGGTGGCCTGGACCGTGCCGATGGCTTGCCCGCTGCCCCGCAGCCGCACGATCCAGTTGAGCCAGCTCACCGCCGGAATCCGGGGAGCCGGCCAGCAGCCGCGCATAGCGGGCCCGCAACCCGGCCAGGCCGGCCGGCGCTCCGCCGGTGAACTCATGCAGCCGCTCGTCGTCCAGGACGCCGGCCATCTCGTCTGCATCGGCCGCTCGCAACGGCGTGAGCAGCAGCCGCCAGGTGCCGATGGCCGCCGCGCCGACCCGGCTTCCCATCACTGCCTCCCGCTACGCCGGGAATGCCCCGGTCCCGGCCGCCCGCAGGCGGCCGGGGACCGGGCTGGCAAACGGAGCGCGGCTGGCCGCTGCGGGCTAGTTGCTCCTGATCCAGGTATTGCTGAACGCACCGCCGCTGCCCGCCGCGAGCATCGATCCGAGCACCAGCGCGAGGGTTGTGAGGGGTATGCACCATCGTCTCAGCATGCGGGCTCCTTCGGCCACGTCGTGACGACTGCGACGAATACCCGGAACCTCCCGGTATTGGCCGCAGTAACGGTGGGTCGTGGTGACCGTATAGCGCCGTTAGGTCAACGGAGAACCACAAATTGGTAAAGGATTGGCGGGCAAGGGACCGCGGACGCCTCTCGCGTCACAATCGCACATGCAATCTCACGGCACCGGCCACGGCGGGCGGCTCCGCGATCCCGGGCTGGCCGGGCGGCTCCGCGGTCCCCGCGCTGGCCGGGCCGGGCGGCTCCGCGGTCACCGGGCTGGCCGGCCCGGTCCGGCGGGCACCCGGCGGCGCTGACGTGATCTTGCCGCGGCCGGGCGCCGTTGTCAGGGCGTACCGTTGAGATCCTGCGAGCCACGAGGAGACGCCAATGACGCTTCCTGCTGCCGCGAGCGGCAATCGTTTCGCACAGCGATTGTTCGCCCCGCTGCCCGCGAGATACGACCGGCTCGCCGAGATCCTGTCGATGGGCCAGAACGGCCGCTGGCGGCGGGCCATGGTCGACCAGGTGGCGCCGGTGGCCGGCCAGACGGTGCTCGACGTGGCCTCGGGCACGGCCGGGGTAGCGCTGCAGCTCGCCGACCGGACGAGCGCCAGGATCGTCGGCGTAGATCTCACCGAGCAGATGCTCCGGCAGGGCCGGGCCAACGTCGCCGCGGCCGGCCGGGACGGCCGGGTGCGGCTGGTGGCCGGCCGGGCCGAGCAGCTGCCCTTTCCTGACCGCTCCTTCGACGCGATGACCTTCACCTACCTGCTCCGGTACGTGCGCGATCCGCAGGCGACGCTGACCGAGCTGGCCCGGGTGGTGAAGCCCGGCGGCAAGGTAGCCAGCCTGGAGTTCCTCCGTCCGCCGTCGCCGTTCTGGCGGTTCTGGTGGTGGCTCTACACCCGGCTGCTGCTGCCGGCCGGCGGGCTGGCGGCCGGCGGCCGCGAGTGGTTCATCGTCGGCCGGTTCCTCGGCCCCAACATTTCCCGGCACTACCGGCGGTACCCGGTTTCCTGGACGGTTGACGCCTGGCGGCGGGCGGGCTTCGAGGACGTCGGAGTCAGCGTCATGAGCCTCGGCGGCGGGCTCGTCATGTGGGGAACCCGCGCCGGTGGGTGACGGCAGCAGCCCCGGCCCCGGCAGCGCGATGCCGCCCGAGCCGGCCGCGGCGCCGGCCCAGGCCGCCCGTCCCGCCTATTACGCAGCCCGCCAGGGCGCGCTGCGGGACTGGTGGACGCTGCTGCACCCGCCGTACACGGCGTGGCACCTGTCCTACGTGGTGATCGGCGCTTCGCTCGCGCCGCACGTCGGGCTGACCGCCCTGTTCGCCACCCTGATCGCGTTCTTCCTGGCGGTCGGGCTGTCCGCGCACGCACTGGACGAGCTGCGCGGCCGCCCGCTGCAGACCCGGATCCCGGCTGGCGCGCTCACCGCCGTCGCCACCGCCGGGCTGGCCGGCGCGCTAGCGCTCGGCATCGCGGGCATCAGCCGGGCCGGCTGGGGGCTGCTGCCGTTCCTGATAGCCGGCCCGGTCCTGGTGGTCGCCTACAACGCCGAGCTCTTCGGCGGCCTCATCCACACCGACCTCGGCTTCGCCGTTGCCTGGGGCGCCTTCCCGGTGCTGACCGCCTACGCGGCGCAGACCGGCGGGCTGGCGCTCGCGCCGGTGATCGCGGCCGCCGGCGCGCTCGCGCTGTCGGCGGCCCAGCGGCGGCTGAGCACGCCCGCCAGGACCATCCGGCGGCGCACCGCCAGGGTGGACGGCAGCCTAACGCTCGCCACCGGCGAGACCGTGACGCTCGACGCCGCGGCACTGCTGGAGCCGCTTGAGCACGCGCTGCGCGCGCTGTCCTGGGCCATCGTGCTGCTGGCCGCGTCGATGGCCGTGGCCAGGCTCGCCTAACCGGCAGCACCGCGCGCTGTCGGCGTACGCGGGTCGGGCGTGAGTTCGTCGTCTACCTGAGGGAAGGGCACGGACCAGGGAGCGCAACCACCAGATCGACCTGCGCCGGCGCACCCGAGGGTGGTCCGACCGCTGGCTGCCGGCCGGTCAGAGCGACCCCTTGCGCTGCAGGTAGTTAAGCGCGCCCCAGCCGACCGGGACCGGCAGCCAGAACGTCAGCAGGCGGAACAGCAGCACCGCGCTGACCGCGGTCGCGCCCGGCAGGCCGGCCGCGCTCAGGCCAGCCGACAGGGCCGCCTCGACCGCGCCGAGGCCGCCCGGCGTTGGCACGATCGAGCCGACGGCGCTGCCGGTCAGGTACACCACGGCGACGCTGGCCGGCGGCAGCGAGCCGCCTAGCGCGTGGATGCAGGCGGCCAGGCAGAAGATGTAGCCGGCGGTCAGCAGCAGCGCCCCGCCGATGCCCTCGGCCAGCTTGGCCGGCTGCTGTGCGACGTCCAGCAGCCGCGGGATGACCTGGCCCGCCATCGGCGCGATCCTGGCCCGCAGCAGCCGCCGCCCGGGCGGGGTGGCCAGCACTACCAGGCCGATCGCGATCAGGCCGGCGATGACGTAGAAGACCCAGTGCGGCGGCTGCAGCGAGCTGCCGCTGGACGTGCCCGATATCGCCGCGAAGATCACCAGCAGGCTCAGGTGCAGGGTGAAGGCAACCAGCTGCGACACTCCGACGCTGGCGGCCGAGTCTGCCGCGGAGACGTCATTGCGGCGCAGGTACCTGATATTCAGTGCGACCCCGCCGACGGCGGCCGGCGTCACCAGCGTGACGAACGAGCCGGCCACCTGCACCAGCAGGGTGGGCACCAGCCGCAGCCGTTCCAGCACGAAACCGGACAGCGACCAGGCGGCGCCCAGGTAGGTCACCGCCGACAAGCCGAGCGCCACCAGGCTCCACCACAAGTCGGCCGACCGGAGCAGCGAGCCGATATGAACCTGGGCGAGCTGGCCGGCCAGCAGGTACACGGCGGCGACGGCGGCGATCAGCGTGACCAGCGTGCGCGGCCGGATCCGCTCCAGCTGCACCGGCTTGCCCTCATCGCTCTCGACGGCGCCGACCAGCCGCTTGCGCAGCGCCGGCAGCACGTCCCGGTGATGACGCAGGGCCGTCCGGGTGGTCCGGTGCAGCGCGACCGGCTGCAGCAGCGGCACCACCGCGGCGAGCTCAGCGGCGGCTACCTTCGTCAGCGCCACGTCGGCGGCCCGGCCCGGCCCGACCAGCAGCGCAAACTCGGCGAGCAGCTGGGCCACGTCGAGCCGGAGCTGCAGGTCGCTGGCGGCGATATCGCCGTTGCCGAGGCCGAGCAGCATGACCTGGCCGTCACCGGTGAGCAGCATCCGGTCCGCGGTCAGTGCCCGGTGCGTCACCCGGTACCGGTGCAGCAGCAGTACCTCGTCCCAGGCCAGCGAGAGCTGGCCGTCAGCCGGGCCGGGCTGCAGCTCGGCCAGCGTGGTGCCCCGATGATGCTCGTAGGCGAACGCGATGGCCTCCGGGCCGACCCGGACCGCCGCCCGCAGCCTGGGCGCGCGGACGCCGGCCTGCGCCGCCGCGTAGGACATCAGCGCGCGCCGCTCGATCAGCCGGTCCAGCGACAGCAGCGCCGTGCGCGACACCTGCGCCTGCAGCCGCAGCGAACGGTAAAGCCGGTACAGCAGGCCGGCCGCCTGCTGGTCCCGGTCGAAGACCGTGATATCCAGCTGGCCGCCGTCCGGCATAGTCGCCGCGTAATGGCGGGACCCGATGCTATTGCCCGGCAGCCGCCGCATCGCGTTGATGCCGCAGCCGGCCTGCCGAGCGCGGCGGCGATAGCCGTGGCCGGCGGCCGCCGGGACCGGTAGCCGGCCGCATACCGCACGCCGAGCCCGATCGCCCGGCCGGCCAGCAGCGTGATGGCCAGCGCGATCACCGTCGTCTGCGCGGAAACCAGGCTCACCAGCGAGTACGTGCCGATCGTGATCCAGACGGCGGCGCGCCAGCGGGGCCGCCCGCTCAGCCCGATAATCGTGGTGTAGGCGGCGAGGCCGGCCAGCGCGGGGGTGAGCGGGGGCAGGTCGCTCACGCCGGGCCGGGCCATCGTGATCGCGTCGTAAAGCACCTGGCCGGATGAGGTACGCAGGAGCACGTTGGCGATGCCGACCGCGACGGCGGCTAGCAGGCCGGTGCCGATGGCCTCGGCCAGCTGCCACGGCTGGCGGCGGACGATCTGCCGGACCGCGAGCGCCGCCGGCAGCACCAGCAGCGCGATCGGCGCGAGCGGGTGGGCGATGGCCAGCAGCGGGCCGGGCAGCCGCCGGCTGGCCCCGACGATATCCTGCTCGGTGCCGGTGGTGGCCGCGCGCGCCGCCAGCCCGATGCCCGCCACCAGCACCAGCTGGATCCCGTCGGCGATGCAGCGCAGCAGGTCAACCGGCCGCCGGACGCGCCGCCTGAGCTCGTCCTGGACGGCGATCGCGGGCTCACCGGCCGGCTGGGCCGGGCCGGCCAGCCCGAGCAGGCCCGGGCCGGCGCTTCCCGCGGCCGGGGCCGCGTTCCCGGGCCCGGCGACCGCCTGCCCGGCTTCCCCGGCGCCGGGGACCTCCCGGCCGGCCTCGCCCGCCGCAGCCGCTCCCCGGCCAGGCCCGGCCGGGCCGGCCGGGCCCGCGCGGCCGTCCGGCCGCTGGTCGTCCCTGCGTACCGTCACGCAACGATCGTTTCATCTGGCTGATCAGGCGCAATGGGCGCATGGGCGGCCAGGGCCGACGAGGGACGAATCGGACCCCGAGGTATACGGACGGCGGCCGGCGGGCCTAGCATGCGCACGTGCCGATGGTGTTCGGGATTGCCAAGCGCTTGCTGGTCGGCAGGCCAATGCAGAGCGATCGGCTGGGCCACACGCTGCTGCCGAAGCGGATCGCGCTGCCGGTTTTCGCCAGCGACGCGCTGTCCTCGGTGGCCTATGCCACCGAGGAAATCCTGATCGTGCTGTCCGTCGGCGGGATCGCCCTGTTCTCCTACACGCCGTGGATAGCGCTCGCCGTCGGCGTGCTGATGCTGGTGGTGGTGGCCTCCTACCGGCAGAACGTGCACGCGTACCCGTCCGGCGGCGGCGACTACGAGGTGGCCAGCACCAATCTCGGGCAGCGTGTCGGCCTCGTGGTGGCCAGCGCGCTGATGGTCGACTACACGCTCACCGTCGCGGTGTCCGTGTCAGCCGGGGTCGCGAACCTGGCGTCGGCGTTTCCCGGGCTCACCCCGCAGGTGACGCTGATCGCCGTGCTCGTGGTGACCGCGATCGCGGTGATGAACCTGCGCGGCGTGCGGGAATCGGGGACCGCGTTCGCGATCCCCACCTACTGCTTCATCGGCGTGGTCACGCTGATGATCGTCTGGGGCGTGGCCCGGCTGGGCCTGGGCCATCACCTGCGTGCGCAGAGCGCGGGCTACCGTCCGCTGGCCCGGCATTACAGCGGGCTGCTGCTGCTCTTCCTGCTGCTGCGCGCGTTCTCCTCTGGCTGCACCGCACTGACCGGGGTGGAGGCGATCAGCAACGGGGTACCCGCGTTCCGCAAGCCGAAGAGCAAGAACGCCGCGACCACGCTGGCGCTGCTGGGCGGGGTCGCCGTGTCGATGTTCGCCGGCGTCACAGCCCTGGCGCTGGTCAGTCACGTGCACGTGTGCCCGCCCTCGTCACCGTGCATCGGCCTGCCGGCCGGCCAGGCCCAGCCCACCGTGATAGCGCAGGTCGGCAGCGCGGTGTTCGGCGGTGCCTCGCCGCTGTTCTACCTGCTGTCGCTGGTGACCGCGCTGATCCTGGTGCTGGCGGCGAACACCGCGTTCAACGGCTTCCCGGTGCTGGCGTCGATCCTGTCCAGGGACGGCTTCCTGCCCCGCCAGCTGCATACCCGCGGCGACCGGCTGGCCTTCAGCAACGGGATCCTGCTGCTGTCCGGCTTCGCGATCCTGCTGATCGTGATCTTCCAGGCCTCGCCGACCCGGCTGATCCAGCTCTACATCATCGGTGTCTTCGTCTCGTTCGTGTGCAGCCAGACCGGGATGATCAGGCACTGGAACCGGCTGCTGCGCAGCACCACTGACGCGCGGGCCAGGCGGCACATGTACCGGTCCAGGGTCATCAACACGATCGGCGCCTGCTTCACCGCCGTGGTCCTGGTCATCGTGCTGCTGTCCAAGTTCGCTAGCGGCGCCTGGATCGTGGTGGTGGCGATGCCGGTGATCTGGCTCACCATGCGCGGCATCCACCGGCATTACGCCAACGTGGCGCTCGAGCTGGTCCCGCCGCAGGACACGCCGGTCACCACGCTGCCGGCCAGCAACCGGGCCATCGTGCTGGTATCCAAGCTGCACCTGCCGACCTTGCGGGCGCTCGCCTACGCGCGGGCGACCAGGCCGAGCCTGCTGGAGGCCATCACGGTCGAGGTGGACGAGGCGGAGACGCTGCGGCTGAAGGAGGAGTGGGACCGCAGCGGCCTGGGGATCCCGCTCACCATCATCGCCTCTCCGTACCGGGAGATCACCCGGCCGGTGATGGCCTACGTGAAGCGGCTGCGCCGGGAGAGCCCGCGCGACATCGTCACGGTCTACATCCCCGAGTACGTGCTCGGGCACTGGTGGGAGCAGGTGCTGCACAACCAGACGGCACTGCGGCTGAAGACCCGGCTGCTGCAGCTGCGCGGCGTGGTCGTCGCCAGCGTGCCGTACCAGCTGAGCTCGGCGACCCGCCAGCAGCAGGCGGCGAAGGCCGCCGCGGGCCTGCCGCAGCCGGCCGCGCCGCGGGCTGGCCGGCCTGCCGCGGCCGCCCGCGGCGGCGGGCCGCTGGCCAGCCCGGTGCCGCCCGGGCCAGGCCCGGCAACGACGGACGGGCCGCAGGCGGCCGGAGATGGGCTCGCCGGGGATGGGCTGGCCGGCGGGCAGCCCGGCCGGGCGCGGCCCAGCCCGGCGCCGGGCCAGGCCGGCCAGCCTGCCCCCGGCCGGCGTCGCGGTTCAAGCGGCTGTCCGCGCTGCGGCGGCTGACCGCGGGCCGCGACCAGCTGCACGCCGAGGAGCTGCAGGAGGAGGTTCACCACCAGGTCAGCGCCAAGCTGATCGCCGACTGCGGCGACCGCGAGATGGCCGACGTGGCCGGCACGCTGCGGACGGTGACGCTACGGCCGAGGGGAACCAGCCTCACCATGGAGGCCGACCTGTGGGACGGCAGCGGCAGCATCACGCTTGTGTGGCTGGGCAGGCGTGACATTCCCGGCATCAGGCCGGGCCGCCGCATCGTCGTGCACGGGCGGATAACCCGGATCAAGGGCGATCTCACGATCTTCAACCCCGTCTACGAGCTGCGCTCGTCAGGCGGTGACTGACCGGCTCTGCTCGGCGCCGGTGAAGCGGTATCCCATCCCCGGCTCGGTCAGCAGGTAGCGCGGCCGGGACGGATCCGGCTCCAGCTTCCTGCGCAGGTGCGCGACGTAGACGCGGAGGTAGTTTCCCTCGGTCTGGTAGCTGGGCCCCCACACCTCCTGCAGCAGCTGCCGCTGGGTCACCAGCCGGTCGCAGTTGCGCACCAGCACCTCCAGCAGCTGCCACTCGGTAGGGGTCAGCCGGATGTCGCGGCCGTCCCTGGTCACCCGCTTGTCGGCGAGGTCGACGATGAAGTCGGCGGTGATCACGACCGGCTCATCCGGCGCCCGGGAAGCCCGCCGGACCGCGGCCCGCAGCCGGGCCAGCAGCTCGTCCATCCCGAACGGCTTGGTGACGTAATCGTCGGCGCCGGCGTCCAGCGCCGCCACCTTCTGGCTCTCCTGGCCCCAGGCGGACAGCACGATGATCGGCGTCGAGGTCCAGCCGCGGACTCCCCTGATGACCTCCGTGCCATCCATGTCCGGCAGGCCGAGGTCCAGGATTACCACGTCCGGGCGATCCCGCGCGATTGCGGCCAGGCCGGACGCACCGTCCGCGGCCACGCTGACGTCGTACTTGCGCGCGGCCAGGTTGATCCGCAGTGCCCGCAGGATCGGTGCCTCGTCGTCTATCACCAGCACCCGGGTCACGGCGCGGCCCGGCTCACGGCTCGGCCCGCACCGGGGTGCTCACCGCCCGGCTGGCCACCGGGAGCGCCAGCCGGATCGTCAGGCCGCCGCCGTCAGTGTCGGCCGCGGTGACCGAGCCGCCCATGGTGTCGGTGAATCCCTTGACGACGGCTAGGCCGAGTCCCACCCCGGTTCCCGTGTTCCGCGCGCTCAGCCGCTCGAACGGCTCGAACATCCGCGGCTTCAGCGCATCCGGCACGCCCGGGCCGTGATCCACGACCTCAAGGATCACCAGGTCGCCGCGCTGCTCCGCGTACAGCGCCGGCGGCCGGCCCGGCGGGGAGTAAGCCAGCGCGTTGGCGAACAGGTTGGCCAGCACCCGCTCGAGCAGGCCTGGATCGGTACGCACCAGCGGCAGCCCGTCCGGCACGGCCAGCTGCACGGTGTTGCCCGCGTCGAGCCCGCGGAGGGCGACCGGCGCCACCTCGTCGATCGCCGTCGGCCGCAGGAACGGCCGGAGCGAGCCTGCCGACAGCCGGCTCATGTCGAGCAGGTTGCCGATCAGCGCGTCGAGCCGGTCGGCGGACTGCTCGATGGTCGCCAGCAGCGCCGCCTCATCCGCGGCGGTCCACTGCACATCGGTCTGCCGCAGCGTGCTCACGCTGGCCTTGATTGACGCCAGCGGCGTCCGCAGGTCGTGGCTGACCGCGGCGAGCAGCGCGGTGCGCATCCTGTTACCCTCGGCCAGCGCCTCCGCCTGCGCCGCCTGAGTGCGCAGCCGGTCCCGGTCAAGCGCGGCCGCGGCCTGCGCGGCGAAACCGTCCAGCACCCGCGCGCTCAGCGGCCGGGTCTGCCCGGCGATCAGCAGCGCGAGCCCGGGCCGCACGTCCACCCGGGTCACCGGCGCCGATTCCGGCGCGGTACCGCGCCTGGCTACCCTGACCCACTGGCCGCCGGCCCGCTCGACCAGCTCGGCGCTGCCCTGCCAGGTGCGGGCCAGGTGGTCGAGGACGGCCGCCGGGGTGTCCGAGCCGCCGAGTACCGTCTGGGCGAGGGCCAGCAGCGCCGCGGCGTCCTCTCCGCTGCGCGCGGCCTGCACCGCGCGCCGCGCGGCGAGGTGCACCACGCTGCTCACCGTCACCGCCACCGTGACGAAGAGCATCAGGGCCAGCAGGTTCCGCGGCTCGGCGACCGTCAGCGTGTGCACCGGCCTGGTGAAGTACCAGTTCAGCAGCAGGCTGGCGGTAACCGCGCCGAGCACGGCCGGCCAGAAGCCGCCGACCACCGCGATCGCGACCACCGCGACGAGGTACAGCAGCAGGTCGTCGGCCAGGTCCAGGTGGGACTGGCCGGCCACCAGCGCCAAGGTCAGCAGCGGCAGGCCCGCCGCCAGCAGCACGCCGGCCAGCCGGCGCCGGGTGCCGATGCCGCCGGACAGGTCGAGCAGCCCGGGCCGGGCCGCCGGGTCGGCCGGCAGCCCCGGCGGCCCCGGCGCCGCGGCGGCCACTGGGAGACCGGACAGCGGCGTGGACCGCGCCAGGCCGGCCTCGATCGTGCCGGCGTCGTGCGGGCTGGCGTCAGGCCAGCCCGCAACGGGCGCGCCGTTCTGCCCGGCGGGGGGGTGACCGGGCAGAACGGCGCCTGCGCGCAGGCGTGCGCCTGCGGGCAAGTCTGTGCCTGCGGGCAAGTCTCTGCCGACGGGCAAGTCTGAGCTGACGGACGGAACCTCGCCGCCCGCGGGCAGGACGGTGCCCGCGGGCAGGTCTGCGGCTGCCGGCAAGCCTGTGCTGACGGGCGGAACCTCGCCGCCCGCGGGCAGGACGGTGCCCGCGGGCAGGTCTGCGGCTGCCGGCAAGCCTGCGCTGGCGGGCAGGTCCGCGCCGGAGGCGTCCACAATCACCAGTCTGGACGAAGATGCGATCCGCCGCACTATCAGGCCGGCCCAGTGCCGGCCGCGGCCGTCGCGGCGAGCACCACGGCCGCCTGCACCGCCAGCGTGCCGCCCGGCCGGAGCTGGCCATACGGCGGCCCGGCGAAGCCGACCGCGGTGAGCCAGCCGATTGCGGCCAGCAGCGGCGCCACGGCCGGCGCTCCGCGATCAGCGAGCCGGCCCCGACGACCACCGCGGCAAGCACCAGCACCGCGGCGGCCGGCAGCCGGCCGTGCAGCATCGCGGCGGCCGCGCCGATCACGAGCAGCGCGGCGAAGCCCGCCGGCAGGGCGAGCGGCGCAGCGAGACCGCGCCGTCGGGGTGCACCGTTCATATCGGTGCCAGTTCACCCGCCCGGCAGCCGCCCGTCGACGGTCTTTACACGTTCTTAACGCCGCTTCCGCCCATGTTGACACGGCGTTAGCGCGAAAGCGCGGTTAGCGCCGGCGCTGCCACCGGCGCGGCGAGCCGGACGGAGCATCCGCGGCCGCCGGGGCGGCGGCCAGCACCGGCAGCAGCACGCAGGCCGGGTGCCGGGAGTCGTGATAGAACTCGAATTGGCATCGCACCGCCCTGGTCGCGGTGCCGAACGGGGCGGCGGTGCCGAAGTTGCGGGCGAACCGCGGGAACGCGCCTCCGCTGACCTGCACCCGGATCCGGTGCCCGGCCTTTACCCGGTAGGCCGTCGGGTAAAGTTCCACGTCCACCGTCAGGATCCCATCCTGGCCGGCCTGGACGTCGGCGGCGGGCACGGTCTGCGGCGAGAGCCGCCGGATGCCGTCCACCACGTTCCGGGAGACGCCTTTCGGGTCGACGTCGCACACCCGGACGAACAGGTCGGCGTACTGGCGGCCGGTGCGGACGAAGATCCGGGCCCGGACCGGCCCTACCAGGTCCTGGGCGGCCGCCAGCGGCTCGGTGGTATAGGTCAGCACGTCGGGGCGGGCTTCGATGGCGGCGTTGTCGACCTGCTTGCCCGGCGGCTGCAGCATCGGCCCGCCCGCCGATGGCGTCGGGTCCGCCGGATCGTAGACGAACGTGCCCGGAGCGGCGGCGGCCGGCTCCGGGTCCGGGCTCAGGCGGCCGGCCGCCCGCAGGTAATAGGCCGTGCCCACGGCGGCCGGCGGCGGCCACTCCGCGAAGTCGAGCCAGCGGCCGGCCTGCTGCAGGAAGACCCGCACCGGCGCGCCCGGCGGCGGCGGCCCGCCGCGCAGATGGTGGTCCAGCCAGGCGATGTCCTGCTGCGTGACGATCTTCAGCTCGCCGGGCTCGCCGTGCAGCCAGGGCCCGATGGTGATCCGCGCGGTAACCCCGGCCTGCCGGATCGCCGCGTAGTCGTGCAGCTGCAAGGGAAGGAAGAGGTCCCACCATCCGGTCACCATGCAGACCGGCGGAAGCCCGGTCAGGTCGGCGTGATCGTGGTCGGCGCCAGCCCAGAAATCGTCGGCCGGGGAGGCATGCTCGACGAAGTCCCGCCAGAAGGCGACCGGCGCGCCCGCGACATCGACGTCGGCGGCCTGCAGCGGGACCTTCCGCAAGGCCCTGTTCAGCCGGGCCAGCTGACGCGGGCCCGGGATGGCGTGCAGGGCGCCGCGCTCCTGCCTGCCGATGAGCCCGGTCCAGGCCAGCGCGTTCTGCAGGCCGGGCGCGCCGTGCCCGTAGAAGGCAGCGGTAATCTTCGCGGCGGTGACGTGCAGCGATACCGACCGCAGCGGCGGATCCGCATAGGGCGCGATGGCCCATTGCGTGTGGCCGAGATAGCTGCCGCCGGTCATCGAAACCTGGCCGTCGCACCACGGCTGGTCGCGCAGCCAGGCCACCGTGGCCAGGCCATCCCGGCGTTCGGACGTGAACGGACGGAACTGCCCGCCCGAGCCGAACGTGCCGCGAGTGCTCTGGATGAACACCTGAAAGCCGCGGCGCGCCAGCGGCACGGCGAACAGGCTGGCAGCCAGGCCCGCCCGACCGTATGGCGACCGGATCAGCACCACGGGAAGCGGCCGGTCAGGCCCGGCCGGGCGGTAATGGTCACCGAGCAGCACGACGCCGTCCGGCATCGGCACCCCGACATCGGGCCGCACCAGGTAAGGCGCCGCCGCGGCGGGCAGGCCGAACGCGCGGTCGACCGCCCAGCCAGCAATACGGTGCAGCGGATTCACCAGCCAGCCTCTGCGGGATCGGGGGCCACGACCATCCAGTTCGTACAGGCTACCGAGCAGGGCGACCGCGCCGCCGCGGCCGGTCCCGCCCGGGCTAGCGGCCTGCGGACGCGCCCTCGGCCGCCGCCCGGATCATGACCGGCCGGCCGCGCCCGGGACCGGGGTACCCGGCCAGGGAGCCGGCTGGCCAGGTGTCCCGTCCCGGGGGTACCGGCCAGGGAGCCGGCTGGCCGCGAACCGAGACCGGGTCTGCGCTGCTTACGCGGGCGGCGCCGGCTGGCGGGACGCACTGCGCAGCAGCTCCTGATAGAGGCTCGCGGTATCCGGGTGCGGCTCGCCGTCCGGCGCGATGTCGGCGATCACGCCGAGGCAGTGCTGCCACGCCTCGCGTACCCCGGACCGGTTGCCCGCCTCGTGCTCGGCTCGCATCAGGGCACGCCACAACTGCTCGGCCGCGACGTCGCCGGCCAGTCCGGCCCGGGCGGCCCGGGCTGACGCAGCCGGGTCGCCGGCCGCGAGCTCGAGCCCGGCCAGCTGCTCGGCCGCGTCCACGATCTGGGCCCGGACCGTCTCCACGAAGGCCAGGTCGAGCCACCAGTGGTAGCAGCCGGTGAACGGCTGCCCGCGGACCAGCGTGAGCGCCTCGCGCAGGTCGCCGCGGTCCCGGCCGGCGAGGCCGCGCTCGGCGAGGGCGCTGAAGTCGGTCCAGTCGAACCGCGCGTCCGGGTGCAGCGAGTACTGCCCGCCGCCGAGGTGCACGATCCATTCGCCGCCGCCGGGAGCGTGGCCGAGCTGGCGCCGGGTCCGCGCGATGAGCTGGCGGAGCGAGTCGCTCGGCTTCGGGTGGTCAGGATCGGCGCCGAGCAGGTAGCCGAGCTGCGGATTGGACAGGCCGACTGGCCCGTTCAGGGCCAGCGCCAGGATCAGCTGGCTCTGCGCCGGGAGCAGCGAGCCGGACGCGCCATTGATCGTGAACGAGCCGAGAATGCCGATCCGCAGCGGCCCGGTCCGCGCCGGGGCCGCGGCGGCACCGGCCTGGCTGGCGTCGGCCTCCGCGCCGCTGCCGCCTGGCCCGTCCAGCCCGCCCGCCGGGCCGCGCTGGCCCGGACCGTCGGCCGGGTCAGCCGACGGACCCGGGAAGGGCCCGGTGCCCGGGCCGTCATCCGGGCCTGCGCCGACGTCGCCGAGCAGCCCGGCCAGCCCGTCATCGGCCAGCCCGGCCAGCCCGTCCCCGGTCAGTGCGGCGGCCGGGCTGCGATCGGCCAGCGCGCCATCCGCTACCCCGCTCCCGGCCAGCCCGGGATCGGTTGCGGCGGCCGGCCAGTCCGGCAGGCTCAGCGAGGCCGTCCAGCCGGAGCCGTCATAGGGCGGCTGGCCGGCGCCGAAGTCCCCGTCCAGGGCGGCGGTCTGGAACAGGCTGACGATCGATGCGTAGTCCTGCTCGGTCAGCGCCTGCGGCCTGACCTCGAGCTGCATCGGGAGGATCTGCGCGACGATTCCGCCCGGCCGGTCCGGGTCGGAGCAGAGCTGGAAGCTGGCCGGGGCGGGCGACCGGCCGGCCGTCTCCTGGCCGCCTGCCACCAGCGCCGCGACCCCGCCAGGATCGGCCGCGATGTCAGCCAGGAAGGAGAGCTGCGCCGCCGTCGGCGGTACCCGGCTGACCAGCAGCGACAGCGCCCAGTCCTCGTCGTCCGGGTCGGCGATCCGGCGGAACCTGACGTCGGTCGGGCCGCCGTCGCCGAGCCTGCGCTGCAGGGTAACGGCCCTGGCGGCCAGCAGGTCCAGCGCCTCGTCCAGGTTGTCGCACGTCTTGGCCCGGCCGCCGGTCACCTCCAGCTCGCTGTAGCCGCAGATGATCAGGTCATACCAGCCGGCCAGCTCGCTGGTGGCCAGCTCGGTGGCCGCGGTGGCCAGCACCCGGTTGACCAGCCGCGGCGGCCCGTCGACGGTGGTGACCCGCAGGTGCTCCAGATCGGCCAGCAGGTAACCGCCGCTGTCGTCGGCGATCCCCGCGGTCAGCAGCCCGGGCAGCAGGTCGCCGTGGCTGCCCGCCCGGCTGCCGGGCGGCAGCGCGCCGTCCGGCAGCGCCAGGTGCCAGGCCATCCCCTGCCGCCCGCCGGGCACGCTGAACGGCGGCGGCGGCGGCTCGCCGCCGGCGACGCGAGCAGTATCTCCATCGCCGAGCTGGTCAGGTGAATCCCGGCCACGTCCGGCAGCTGCTGGCCGGATCGCGCCAGGCCGGCCCCGAGCTCGTCCAGCACGGCCCGCAGCGCGGTCGCTGGCAGCGGCGGCCGGACCGCGCGCAGCCGCCGCTCCTCGGCGATCACCGGCGCGCTGGCCGGCATGGGTATCCGGCGGCCCGGCCGCCTGCCCTGCCGCTGCCGGTGCCGCATCCGGGTGATCGCCACCATCACCCCGCCGGTCAGCATCCCGGCGGCGAAGACGGCGACCGGCGGGATCTGCTGCTGCTGGGTGAGCGCGGCCGGGTCGGCGGGCGCGCGGCTGGCCGGCTGGTTCTGCCCGGCCGGGCCGGGCCCGGGCGCTGCGGCCGGGCCGGCCGGGCTGGCCGCCGGATGAGGCCGGCTGAAGCGGCGGTCCCTGGACGGATGGGACGGATGCCGCGGTGGCTGCGGCGGCGGGGGCGGCCGGCCGTGGCTCGCGGACGCGGGCAGCTGCAGCACCCAGCCCGGCAGGATCACGGCCGGGTCCCTGAACACCTGGCCGCCGCCCATCGGGTGCCCGACGTTGAGCGTCACGATCTCGTGGAACATCTCGCCGTCGCCGAGATAGCGCTGGGCGATCGTCCACAGGCACTCGCCCTGGCGCACGACCACCGCTTGGTACGAAGCCATGTTCATCACCTGCGGGGCGTCTGGCGGACTGGCGGACTGGCCCCCGGCAGTCCCGGCCCAGCTGTCGGCGCCGGCCAGAGTTGCGCCGTTCGCCCGGGCCGCGTCGTTCGCCCGGGCCGCGTCGCCGGCCGCCGGGCCGGTGCCCTGGCCGGCCGCCGGGGTGCCCGGATCCGGGACGCGTGCCAGCGTCACCAGAGCCGGCCCGGCCAGGGCGCCGGAGCCCGCGGTCTCCGGCGGCGTGACGGCCGCCGCCACCGCCGGGCCGGCCGGCCCGGCGGCGAGCAGCGCGGTAGCCGGGCTGCTGAAGGTGAGCGCGGCGAGCGCCACCAGCTGGCCGGCCAGGTTCTGCAGGCCGCCGAGCCGGAGCCGCGGCGCCCGCCTGCCGCAGATCGCGGCAACGGCCTCGGTCGCGGCCGCGAGGCTGAAGAGCGCCCAGGCGAGCCAGCTGATATCCCGGACGGCGGCCAGGAACAGTCCCCCGTTGTCCCGGTCCAGCAAGGCGGCACTGGCCTGGTGCAGGGACGGCAGGCGGCGCGGCAGCGGGCTGCCGCCGAACCGGTACAGCACCACGGGCAGGCCGATGACCAGCAACAGCAGCGTGATCATGGCGGCCAGGCCGCGTATCGCGGCGGCCGCCCGGCGCCCGTTCCCGCGCCCGGTCATGCGCGCGGTCATGCGCCCGGTCCCGTGACGCCGGTCACCAGCGAGGCGGTGGCCGAGCCCGTCGACGTCATCGAGTCAATGCCGATGATCGACAGCACCCTGGTCGGCTCGGTGATCGTCACGCTGACCTGGATCGCCTCCCGGCCGCGGGTGGTCACGGTGCCCTGGAAGCCGCCGGCCGCCAGGTAGCCGCGGGCGGCCGCGATGGCCTGGGCCGGGTCGACGACGAACGTGCCGTGTGCGTAGGCGGTGGACTGATCTACCATGCCAGCTCCCGCGCGGGCCGCCTCCTGGGCGACGGCGTCCGCGTTCTCGGCGGCCCGCAGCTTGGTTCCGCCGTCGATGACGATTCCGGCCAGCGCGATCAGCGCGACGCCCAGCGCGGCCAGCATCAGCGTGATCGACCCGCGGTCCGGCCGGGCGCGGCTGGCCGGCCGCCGCAGGCCGGCCAGCGCCCGGGTCCGGGCGCGCGCGGATGCACGCCGCGCCCGGCCTGGTCGGCTCATCGGCGACCCCCACTGATCAGGCTCATCCGGTGCTGTGCGGCCCGATCGTGCCGGATGCGGTGTGACAGTTGCTGTGACAATGACCATGCCGGTCACCTGGCCCGGTAGGGATCGAGCGGGGACGTGAAGCTCGCCCGCAGCGTCCTGCTGCCTGGCATCCCGGGGACAAGCAGGTCAGACAGTGGCACCCGGCAGCTAACCCGGGCGGTGACCCGGGCGGGCAGGCCGACCCCGACAGCGAAGCCGCCCGTGTTCACGGTCACCGCCGGCGTGCAGTCGATGGAATCCTGGCTGAGCGCCAGCGCCGCGCTGGCCAGTGCGGCCGCCCGGGCCGTCGCCGGGTCCCGGGCTATCGATGCCTGCCGGGCCGCGTCCCGGGCCGCGGCGGCCACCGAGCCCTGCGCAATCGACGTCCGGCCGGCCGCGATCAGCAGGCCGAGCAGGAACAGCAGCACCGGGCCGAGGATCACGAGCTCGAGCGCGGCGTTGCCGTGGTCGGGCCGGGCCGGGCCGGATCTCATCGCGCCGATCCGGCCGGTCATGGCGTGGTGAACTGTTCGACCGGCGCCCTGGCCACCTGGTGCACCCTGATGACGATCCCGGGTACCAGCGATGGCGCCTGCCCGCTCACCGTCACCTCGACGGTCGCGGCGCCGCTGCCCGAGGTGGCCGCCGCGGGGGCGAGCAGGTAGCCGGATGCCGACTGGCGGGCGAACGCGAGAGCCGCGCGCGGCCCGGCGCCCAGCGGGGCGTGCAGCTGCCGGGCGGCGTCCGCGCCCTGCCGGGCGGCAGCCAGCGCCGCCTGCCTGGCCAGGTACCACAGCGACGTCTGCGCGATGGCCATCACCGCCAGCAAGAACACCGGCACGATGATCACGTAGCTCAGCGTCAGCGCGCCGCGGTCGTCCCGGCCTGGCGCCCGGCGCCGGGTAGCCCGCATCGGTCAGGGGATCTTTCCCTCGTACTTCGTTATCTCGCCGGTGAAGAAGACGCCGGCCGCGACCGCGGCGACGACCAGGATGCCGGCGATAACGATCCATTCCAGCGTGATCGCGCCCGACTCAGCCTGCCCGCCCGCAGCGGCGGCGGCCCGGGCGCGCGCCCGGCACAGCAGGTAACTGACGACGGTCCACAACGGACTCGGCATGGGGACTCCTCGGGGTTCGGCGGGCTATCCCGCTCCTAGCGTCCGGTACATGACCGGGAAGATGATGAGCAGCAGGAATCCGGCGCCCAGCAGGGCGATCGGGATCACCATGGTGGTGCTCCGCGATCCGGCGGTGGCGCGGTCACCGGACAGGGCCTGGGCGCGCATGGACGCGGCCCTGGCACTCAGCGTCTCGATGATCCTGGCCCCTTCCTGCCCGGCGACGCCGGCGATGTCAGCCAGGTCGGCCAGCTCGCTGACGCCGGTCTGGCCGGCCAGGGCCGCGAGCCCGGCCCACGGGGCAAGGCCGGCCTTGCGCGCCTCGTCGAGCGCGGAGCCGATCCGCTCGAATGCCCAGCCGCCGCCGATTCCGGCCGCGGCTTCCAGCGCCTCGGTCGGCGCGGCGCCGGCCCCCGCTCCAGCGCGACCAGGTCGAGGTAGCTGGTGAGCGCGTGCCGGAAATCGGCCCGCCGCTCGGCTGCGTTGACCTTGGTGACCAGGTCGGGGGCGAAGAACATGGCCGCGCCGAAGGCGAGCGACGCGGCAGCGGGCCAGGCCAGCGGCAGCCGGACACCGCCGAGCAGCATCAGCGCGGTGAAAAACGGCACCACGGCGAGGCCGGCCGCGCCACAGACGATCTTGCTGGCGATCCACGCTTCGCGGTCCTGGCCGAGCATCGCCAGGTCAGCGTCTGGCACCGGCAGCCAGGGTGCGGCCGCGCCGAGCCGCCGGGCGGCCCGGCGCGACGCCGGCCCGTCGCCGGGCAGCTCCGCGCCCGCGGTGCCCGCCGCGTCCAGCCGGGCCAGCGCCGCGTCCAGCCGGGAACTTCCCGGCAGGACCTCGCGGACGACGCCGAAGACGCCGAGGCCGGCGGCCAGGCCGGCCAGCACGATCCAGATGCTCACCGGCGCCTCCCCGCAGCGGCGGCGGCCGCCGGGGCGGCCGGCTGCCCGGCCGCGCCCGGGCCGGCCGGCGGGTCGAGGAACCTGCCCGGGGCCGGGATACTGCCGAGCCGGTGCAGCCAGCCCAGGCCGGCCGCGTACAGGCCGGCCACCAGCGCGAGGACGATCTGGCCGGGCACGGTCCCGTACGGCGCGGAGTAGGCGCGGTTCGCCGCGGCGAAAATGGTGAAGCCGATGATGAATACGGTGATCCACCGGACCGTGGTCCGGTGCTGCGCGCGCTCGGCATCGATCTCCCGGCGGGCGGCGACGTCCCGGCCGAGCATCTCGGCCAGCGAGCTCAGCACGGCGTGCGCGCCGCGGCCGCGGCGGCTGGTGGCGATGATCAGCGCCGCCGCGATCCGGTCGCCGGCCGGGTCGTCCACCTCGGCGGCGAACGCCCGCAGCGCTGTCTCGGTGCCGGTCCTGGCGGCCAGCCGCCTGGCCAGCGCGCCGACCTGGCCGGCGATCGCCGGCGGCGCGGACCGGGCACTCGCCTCCAGCGCGTCCTCCAGGGCGCGGCTGGCGGTGAGCATGTCCGCGAGCCGGCGCGCCCACTGCTCCAGCGCCTCCAGCGTGGCGGTCCGCCGTCGCTGCGCCCGGCCGGAGGCCAGTCTCGGCAGGAAGATCACCGCCAGCGCGGCGGCGACGGCCGCGACCGGCCAGCGGGTGACGAGCAGTACCGCCGACGCGGCGGCCAGGGCGATCAGCAAGCGGGCCGCCGATGGCGCCGGCCGGGCGCTCCGGGCGCGGCGGGGCGGCGTGCCCGGCGCCGGCGCCCGCCTGGTGAGCTCGGCGGCGAGCAGCACGATGCCGGCCGCGATCAGGGCACCGCCGAACGCGGCCAGGATGATCATCGCCAGCCCTCCGCCCTGGCCATCGCGCGCTGCCGGTCCAGCAGTCCGGCCTGGAACCCGGCCGCCTCGAGCCGGCCCATCATCCGCGGCGACGGGGTATGCGCGGCGACGGCGGTCCCGGCCGGCCCGTCCGGCAGGAACAGCCTGTTGACAGCCGGGCGGTCGGTGTCCCCTGGCGGCATGACCTCGAGGATCTCGGACACGAACCGCACCGTGCGGCGGCCGTCGTAGCGCTTCTTGACGTGCACGATCAGGTCGACAGCCATGCCGACGAGGATGTGAATCGCGCGCTCGGCCAGGGCCAGGCCGCCGCGCAGGCCGAGGATCAGGATGCGGTCGAATGCCTCGCTGGGCGAGTTGGCGTGCAGGGTGCACATCGACCCGTCCTGGCCGGAGTTCATCGCCTCCAGCATCGGCATGATCTCGGCGCGCCGTACCTCGCCGACCAGGATCCGCTGCGGGTTGTGCCGCAGCGCGTGGGCGACCAGGTCATGCAGCGTGATGCCGCCGACGCCCTCGGAGTTCGGATCCCTGGCCTCGAACGCGATCACGTCCGGGTGCCCGGGCAGGTCGTGCAGGTAGAGCTCGTACTCGGATTCCAGCGTGGCCACCCGCTCGCCGGGCGGGATCTCGGCGGCCAGCGCGCGCAGCAGCGTCGTCTTCCCGGCGTTCACGCCGCCGGTGACGATGACGTTGCACCGGCTGCGCACCGCCGCGGACAGGAACGCGGCGAGCGGCGGGTCGAGGGTGCCGAGCTGGACGAGCTTCGGCAGCGTCACGTCGAGCTGGCCGTGCCGGCGGAGCGACACGCACGGCCGCGGCGTCACCGACATCGTGGCGGTCATCCTGGCGCCGCCGGCCAGCGCCACGTTGACCAGCGGCGCGCCGGCCGAGAAGTCCCGCGCGGTCTGGCCGCCGCGGGCGGCCCAGGTGCGGATCATCTCGATCAGCGCGTCGTCGCTGGCCGCGACCGGCGGCGCCAGCACCCGCTCCCCGGTCGCATAGGTGATCCAGACCTGGTCGCACCCGTTGATGTCGATGTTCTCGACGGCCGGGTCCCGCAGGTAGCCGGCCAGCGGCCCGAGGCCGTAACGCTGGTCGTAGACGGCCTGCGCGAGCGCCTCCCGCTCGGCTGGCGATGGCACCGGCGCGCCGGCCCTGACCTGACGTTCCGCCCAGGCCCTGGCCGCGTCGCGGATCAGCGGCAGGATCGCCTCCGGCGGCGCGCCGTCCTCCAGCCGGCTGGCGACCATGGCATGAATCTCGGCCACGCCGCGGTGCAGCCGGGGATCGGCGGGAGCGCCGGGCGGGGGCGGCGGCGTGGCCGCGGTCTTCCGCTGGCCCTCCGCCAGCGCGGCCGCGGCGGGCCAGCTCAGCTCGGTCATGACCCTGGTCCGGCAGCCGGCCGCCGGGCCCGGCCCGGCCAGCGCCGGATCCGGCGCCGCCGTTGCGGCGCCGTCCCGAAGCTGCCGGCCGGCCGCCGTTGCGGCGCGCAGCAGCGGCCGGGCCGGCAGGCTGCGCCGGCTCCCGGCGCCGTCCGATAGCACCCGCGCGGCCTTCTGGTCATCCGGCAGCGTCCCGGCGACGGGCACGCCAAGAGCCCTGGCGACGTCGCGGGGGGCATAGCTGCCCGCGCCCGCCAGCAGCAGCGTGACGCGCTGCAGCCCGTCGAGCAACTGGCCGAGCATCTCGACCCGCGGCCGGGCGCTGGCCACCTGGCGCAGCGTGGGCCGCAGCACGAGCGTGACGACGCGCGCCGCGGCCAGTACCGCGAGCGGCCCCTCGCCGGCGTCGAGCCGGCCGCAGTCCGCGATCACGTCAGCCGGCAGCGCGGCGAACGTGGCGGCCAGCGCCGGCCATGCTGCGGCCAGCCCGGCGCCCTGCCGGGGGTCGGTGATCCCGGCCAGCAGCAGCCGCTGGCGGGCGTCGTCCAGCTCGATCAGCTGCGGCCAGAGCGCGCGGGCGGCGGCGTCCGGGCCGCGGCCCGCGTCGAACGCGAGGCTGAGCAGGCCGCGGCCCGCGGGCAGGTGCCCGGCGAACAGGCCGGCCAGGATGTCGCCGCCGCTGGGATCGCACTCGGCCAGGATGACCTGGGACGGCCAGCCGAGCGCGAGCGCGAGCGCGGACGTCGTGACGCCGGGTGATCCGCCCGCCGAGACGAGCGCGTACAGCGCCATCAGGAGCCCCGCCGGGTGACCACGAGCGCGATCTCGCCGGTCGCCGCCTGCTGCGCGACCGAGGTACCGGCCGCGGCTGGCACCAGCAGGTCGACGACGTCCAGCCCGTCCTGGTCGGGGATGCCGCGGACTTTCTGCACCACGCCGGGCACCGCATGGGTCAGCACCGGCGCCGCGGCGGCGTTCCCGCTGGCCGCGCCCGGCGTCGCGACCGCCAGCACATGGTCGCCGGGGAACAGCCCGCTGGCCGGCAGCCCGGACGGCTTGACCGGGACGGGCACCAGGACCTGGCCGGCGGCCGGCGGCTGCGCCGTGGTCAGCTCCGACGCGGCCAGCAGCGTGCCCGGCCGCAGCGCGGTGGCGGCGGTCTCGCCGGCTACCTGCCGCAGCTGCCGGCCCGGGATCACTTGCAGGCCGGGGCCCGCCACCACCGTCGTGGTGCCCAGGTCGGCCGCCGTGATCACCGCGCCGGCCGGCACCGGCGCCGTTACCAGCACCACCGGTACCTGGTGGTTGGCCCGCTGGTAGAGCCCGGCGCTCACCAGCACCCCGGCGCCGACCAGGGCGACCGACAGCGCGATCATCGCGGGCCGGCGGCGGCGCGGCAGGCCGCGCAGCTGGCCTGGCCGCGGCGCCATGCCGCTGCCGTTCGGCGGCAGGTCGGTCTCCGGGTGGTAGGCGGTGCCGAAGCCCGGGCCCGGCTGGCCGGCGGTCACCGGCCGCCTCCCGTCACCAGGGCCTGCCCCTCGGCCACCCGGACCGGGAACGTGGTCGTTTCGGTCAGCGGCGGGTTCACCGCGCCGCCGGCGCCGCCCGATCCGGTCCACGTCGCGGTCCAGGTGACCGACACCGATACCTGGTACGCATGCCCGGGCTGCAGGTCGGACGACTGCTGGTAGACGTAGGAGCAGTCGGTGTGCTGCGCGCCGGCCGGCTTGCCCGGGTTGTAGGCGGTGCCGGGGCCGGTGCAGGACACGTCCGGCAGGCCGCCGCCGGGCGAGATGGTGAGCTTGCCGGGCACCGCGGTCACCTTGGCCCATACCGGGCCGACCGCGACCTGCGCGCTTACCGGACGCCACTGGCTGGCGGGCAGCCATACCCATTCGGGCAGGCCGACCAGCCCGGGACGCCCGCGCGGCGGCGCGGTGGCGGGCTTAGGCCGCGGCACGGACAGCTCGGCGAGCGCCTGCCGCAGCAGTTCCTGGGGGCTGACGCCAGGATTCGTGGCGGTGGATCCGGTGGGCACCAGGACCAGGCCGGTCTGCTCGGTCGCCTGGCAGACGATCCACATCCATTTCTCGCCCTTAGGCGCCGGATAAGGGTCGGGGTAGCCGAGCGGGAGCGGCACCAGCCGGCAGGCGTCGCCGCCGCCACCACCGCCACCTCCCCCGCCGCCCCCGCCTCCGCCGCCTCCGCCGCCTGGCCCGCCGCCGCCGTTGTCGCAGACGACCACCCAGCCGGTGGGGGTGCGGACCACCCGGCAGCCTGGCGGCGGCGCGCCGGGCGCCGCCGCCGCAGCCGGGCCGCCGGCTGCCATCACCGCCTGCGGCCGGCCGGCTGCCGCCGTGGCCGGTAATGCCTGGCCGGCCGCCGCGGCCGTGATCGCCGCAGCTAGCATCAGGTTTCTCATGGTGCGCATTGCACCTCCACCGGGAAGACGTTGCTCACGAGCCACCTGCCGCCCTGCCGGACGAGGCTGGCGTAGAAGTTGGCCCGGGGGCTGCCGAAACTGTGCGGGAAGACCCGGCCGGTGCGGGCGTTCCGCAGCCCGGCATGGCTGAGATCGGCGCAGTCGTGCACGGTCGCGCGGCCATTGCCGATCCGGATGCTGAGGATGTGCAGGACCGGGCTGCCGTCGGTGCTGGCGTGCCTGGCCCAGTCCCGCCGTAATGCCCTGATCAGCGCGGGCAGCGCGGCCGCGGGGACATAGCGGGCCAGGATCCGCCGGGCGCGGCCGGCGGTGCCCGCGTTCAGCGCTTCGCCGCTGGCCGCCCAGTAGCCGATGTAGGCGGCCTGGACCTGCTGGCGCACGCCGGGCGGCTGCGCAGCCAGCCGGGCCGGTGACTGCGCGGCGGCCTTACCCGGCAGCGCGACGCTGGCCTGGCCGGCGCCGGCGCAGCCGGCCAGCAGCATGCCAAGCGCGGCGAGCACGGCCGCGGCGAGTCCCGGGCGCGTGCTCAGCGGGCGGCTGGCGCGATTTCCGCCGGGCCGGCCTAACAGGCTGGCGACGGGGCAGGCTAACAGCCTGCCGGTACGGACAAAGCTAGACATCAACCGGGATACTCCCGCTCGTGGTATTTCGCGGCCTCTGACCGCGTGACAGCATGCCGCAGACCCGGTACCGAGCACAAGAGCCGTGATTGCGAATAGTGACTCGATCGCTACAATTGTCCGGACTCGGCGGGCGCGGCGGCCCGGGCTCGGCGGGCGCGGCTCGGCCGAGGGCCAGACGGCGGCCAGACGGCGCCCAGGCTCATTACCTGCGCTTTGCCGTGTAATGGCCGGCCTTTGCCCGGCCGTCGCCGTCGCCGCGCGCGCCGGGCGGCGCATTGTCCGCTCTCGCCAGCCGGCCAGGCCGGCCGCTAGCCTCCTGGCAGAGGCCGCATTCCCGGCGCCCTGGCCAGGTCCCCGCCAGGCCCGGTGCGGCGGGGTGGAGGCGCGGCATGGCAGCTCCCGGGGTTTACGCGGACCTGCAAGCGCAGCGGGCGTGCTGGCATCCGGTCTGCTACGGGCACCAGCTGGCCGACCGGCCGGTGCACGCGGACCTGCTCGGCGAGTCACTGGTACTGTGGCGCGGCCCGGGCGGCGAACCGCGGGCGATGTCCGACCTCTGCGTGCACCGGGGCACCGCGCTGTCACTTGGCTGGCTCAGCGGTGACGAGATCGTCTGTCCCTATCACGGCTGGCGGTACGGCGCCGACGGCCGCTGCGTGGCGATCCCCCAGCTGCCGGATCCGGCCCGGGTGCCCGCCCGGGCGCGGGTGCGCTCGTTCGGCATCCAGGAGCGCTACGGCCTGATCTGGGTGGCGCTCGAGCAGCCGCGCTGGCCGGTTCCCGACGTGCCCGAGCTTGAGGACGACGCCTGGG
The DNA here is from genome assembly GCA_963786975.1 of uncultured Actinomycetes bacterium. Lineage (GTDB taxonomy): Bacteria > Actinomycetota > Actinomycetes > Streptosporangiales > Streptosporangiaceae > Palsa-506. The sequence goes on from CAWBBE010000008.1 coordinate 340,951, forward strand.
CTGTCGTGCCGGCCGGCCCGTACCGCTGGGCCTGCGATGCGGCCCGCCAGGTGGAGAACTTTACCGACTTCGGGCACTTCCCCTGGGTCCATCCCGGCCTGCTCGGCGATCCGGACCGGCCGGTCGTGCCGCGTCACGAGGTGCGCACCGAGGACCACGTGCTGCACTACTCGATCGTCCGGCCGGAGGCGCCGAACACCGACGACTTCCCGGTATTCGGCAACGAGCAGGCGTCGCCGCCGGAGCGCCGCAGCCGGTACGAGCTGCACCTGCCTTACACCATCGTGCTGCGGCTGGACTGGGGCGGCCAGCGCGGCATGGTCTACTTCTTCGCCGGCCAGCCGGAAGCCGCCGACCGCTGCGCCGGCTACGTGGTCATCGGCCGGAATTACAACTTCGGCCAGCCGGCCCTGGTCATCCAGGAATTCGAGAACACGATCTTCGGCCAGGACCAGCTGATCGTGGAATCCCAGCATCCCGACCGCGTCCCGTTCGATCTGGCCGCCGAGCTCCATCTCAAGTTCGACGCGGTCGCCGTCGCTTACCGCAAGGCGATGCGCGCGCAGGGGCTGGCCGCGGCCGGCCCGGGCGCGCGGCCGGATCCGGATCCTGGCGCCTGATCCGGCCGTTGCGGTGCGGCATTGCGCCGGTGATCGCGCTCGCGGCATAAGCAATTGGCGGACAAACTTTCCGCTTTACGGATAGATTAACCCGCATTAGCATGATAAATTCTGCCTTCTTAGCGAGGAGGTCCTCCCGGTGGCGAAGAAGTCAAAGTTAAAGATCCGTAAGCTCGTCCGGGCCGAGACCACCGTCGGGTTATGTTCCACCAGTTCCTAATCGCGGAGCCGCCGGGGGCCGCAGCCGATGGCAGGCCAGCCGGCGTCGGCCGGAAAGGGCTGCTTAACGCGGTCCTTCCGGCCCCCGCCTGATTATGACAGCGCGGCAATGCATTGCCGCAATCCGTTGCGCTGCTCGTCAGGACTTGTGCCAGCACGTGCGCCAGAGGCGGCGGGCAGCGGGGGTACGGCGGAATTGCTGCCCGGCTGGCTGCGGGCCCGGCAGCAGCATGAGATCGCGGCGGCTGTGCAGGCCGGTCTTACCGAGGATGTGCTGCACGTGAGTCGCGGCCGTGGCCGCGGAAATGTGCAGCTTCCTGGCCAGTTCCCGGTCCGTGAGAACCCCCTGGCGGAGCAGGTCAAGTACCTCTTGCTCGCGCGAAGTGAGCCTCGCCTGCCGGGCCCGGGCATCGGGCGGCAGCCGGCCCGTTAAGGCGACGACCATCAGCGCGGCACGCTCCAGGTGATCCGAGTACCGCACGGCCAGTACCACGGCCCATGCCCCGACCAGGACGGCGAACGTGGACTCGATCACCGCCAGCGGCCCAAGCAGCCAGTCCAGCCAGTGCGACCCGACGAGATGCCTGGCGGCCGCCAGGGTCAGCAGGTGGTGCAGCGAATAGATCGCCAGCAGCAGAACCATGGCGCCGGCCCCGGCGCTTACCGCCCGAAAAGGCCCGGGCGGGCAGCGTAACGCCGTCCTGGCGAGTCCGGCGGCGAGCGCGGTCAGCAGCACCGCGGCAGCGGCGTCCATCACGATCACGTAGGCCTGCACCACGCACCTCACCTATGTGCTGACGGGGTTCGCCGTCGCCGTCAGGTGCGAACATAAGAACACCGTTTCGCCCGCACGGCGTACTGGCTGCCCGGTAGGCCGTTTTCCCTGCCATCCGGTACAGATTGCCATCCCGTCCGGTACTGACACCAGCGGGGCCCGTGCCGGAACCTGGCCGCTGACCGTGACGCGGCCGGTTCGCTGACGGCAAAGACACGCTGAGACGACCAAAGAGGTAATGATCATGCACAAGTTCAGGCCCGGATCCCGGCCGGCCTCGTCCACGTAACCAAGAAATCCATGCGCCGGCCACGGATAAAGCCCGAGCACGCACCCTACCGAACTGCCACGGGAAACGTCCGGATCGGCGGCGGCGTGCACGGGATCGCGGCGGAGATCGCCGATCCGGACGGATGGATTTGGAGCCTGGTAACCGCAATCGATGGCACGGCAGGGCCGGACGCGATCGTCGGCCGGGTCCGCCGCGCGCACCCGGATGCCGCCGCGGCCGACGTGCTCGACGCCCTGGACTGCCTGATCGGCGCCGGGTACGTAGAGGACGCGGCGGCTGGGGTGCCCGCTGACTTCAGCGCCAGGGAACAGCAGCGGTACGGGCGCGGCGCGCGGTTCTACCGCTGGGTCGACCTGCGGCCGCGCAGCAGCCCGTGGGACGTGCAGCGGCTGCTGCGCAACGCCCGGGTGGTGCTCGTCGGCGTCGGCGGCACCGGCTCGTCGGCCGCCCTGGCACTGGCTGCGTCCGGCATCGGACGGCTGCACTGCATCGACCCGGACGTGGTCGAGCTATCGAACCTGAACCGCCAGATCCTTTATACCGAGGACGATCTGGGCAGGCCGAAGGCGGCCGCGGCGGCCGCCCGCCTGCGGCTGCGGAACTCGGATATCGAGATCACCGGCGAGTGCGCGCGGATCGGCTCGCAGGAAGAGTGTGCCGAGGCCATCGCCGGCTGCTGCCTGCTCACCCTCTGCGCCGACCAGCCAGACGATCTCCGGCGCTGGGCGAACCGGGCCTGCCTGGCGGCGCGCATCCCCTGGGTCGACGGCGGTTATCACGGGCCGCTGGTCACCGCGGGGGTCTACGTGCCAGGCGACGGGCCGTGCTGGGAGTGCCTGCGCGCGGGCGAGCTGGCCCGGCTCGGCCTGCCCCCGATCGATCCAGCCGCGCTCGCCCGGGCGCTGCCGCTGCCGCCGGGCAACGCCGCGACGGCCGTCACCGCCGGGATATCCGGGCAGTTCGTCGCGCACCTGGCCATCGCCCTGCTCACCGGGACTTCGCCGATCACGCCCGGCACGGTCTACGGGGTCAACCTGATGATGCTCGGCGAGCCGGTGGTGGTCCGGCATCCGCGCCGCCGGGACTGTCCCGCATGCGGCGGCAGCGGGGACGAGCGCGGGTGAGATGATCGCCGGTGAGCGGCCCCGCCGGTGCGCGGCGGCGGGACTGCCGCCGGAGCGGCGTCCAGGGAGGCATCGTGCAGCACATACTCGCGCTGTCGCGCTCGGCCCTGATCGTCCGGCACTGGTTCGAGATCAACCTCGATGACGCGTCGATGGAGCATGGCGCCCGGATCGAGCTGCGCGAGCTAACCCCGGCCGAGCACCGCGGCAGCGAGTCGGCGGCCCAGATGCTTACCGCTGACCGGCCGCTGTGGCGCGCGGATCTCTTCGACCGGATGCAGGACGAGCCGGGTACCTTCGGCGCCGCGCACTATCATCCCGGATTCGACGGGACCGAGCCGTCGGACCGGGTCTGGGATCCGGAGCTGACCGCGGATCCGTGGCGCTGGCTCTTCGACCAGGTCATCAGCGAGGGCGCCGCGGCCAACGGCATCCCGTGGCCGGTCGATCCCGCTGACGCCAGCGAGCTGCCCGGCCTGGCCGACGAGGTGGTCGCGCTGGCCCGCCAGTTCTCCCCGTCCTGCTGCGGCTCGCCCGCCGAGTGCTACCGGCTGACCAGGGATGCCCGGCACGCCGTCCGGCTGATGGTCCGCGGCGTGCACCGACCCGAACTGCTGGATGCGGCCTTCGTGGCACCGTGGCTGGCGGCCGGCTAGGTTGGCCGGCGCTGCCGGGCCAGGCCGGCCGCCACCCGTTTCAGATTCAGGCTGATCCGCTGCCGCCGGGCCCCGGCTCGGCGTTGCCCGGCTAACCGCCGCCAGCCGGGCTCGCCAGCCGGGCCGGCCGGTCTGCCCGCATCCGGGCCCGCTGCCGTGCGAACCTGGTAGACATGCCCTGCGCTGCGCGTTTGACCTTGTCCCTGGGGGAAGCTGCAATCTTGACCTGACCGGGTGGCCGCCCGGCTTGAGGAAGGCGATATGGCGCTGCTGACGATCGGTGCGTTCGGGCGGGCATCCCGGCTGTCGCCGAAGGCGCTGCGGCTCTACGACGAGCTCGGGCTGCTGCGCCCGGCCCATGTCGATCCGCTGTCCGGCTACCGGCGCTATGACCCCGGGCAGCTGGAGCAGGCCCGGCTGGTGGCCTGGCTGCGGCGGCTCGGGATGCCGCTGGCCCGCATCCGGCTGGTATGCGAGCAGCCGGCCGCGGCCGCGGCCAAGGAGGTCACGGCGTACTGGTCCCGGGTGGAGTCTGACACCGAGGCCCGGCGGCGGCTCGCCGCCTTTCTGATCGACTACCTGTCCGGGAAGGACACTGTCATGCTCGACGCGCAAACCACCCTGGGTATCCGCTATGCCGTCCGCAGCGATATCGGCCAGCACCGGGAGAGCAACGAGGACTCGGCCTACGCGGGCGCGCGCCTGCTCGCCGTGGCCGACGGGCTCGGCGGCCATGCCGGCGGCGAGGTCGCCAGCGCGGCCGCCATCGACGCGCTGCGGCCGCTGGACGCCGAGCTGCCGGCCGGCGACCTGCTCAACGCCCTGCAGCACGCGGTCAGCGAGGCCAACGACGCGATGCGGCATATCGCCGAGTCCGACCCGTCGCTGGCCGGGCTCGGCACTACCCTCACCGCGATGCTCTGGTCCGGCTCCCAGCTGGCGCTCGTGCACATCGGCGACTCGCGGGCCTACCTGCTGCGCGACGGCGAGCTGTTCCAGATCACTCACGACCACACCCTGGTGCAGACGCTTGTCGACGAGGGAAGGCTGACCCTGGACGAGGCGGCCTCGCATCCGCAGCGGTCACTGCTGCTGCGCGCCATCGACGGCCGGGAGTCCGAGCCCGACCTGCAACTGCAGGACGCGCTCGCGGGCGACCGCTACCTGCTCTGCTCCGACGGCCTGTACTCGGTGGTGAGCGCGGCGAAGATCCAGGAGGTGATGACCGCGGTCGCCGAGCCGGAGGACGTGGTCGCGGTGCTGGTGGACCTGGCGAACGCCGGCGGCGGCCCGGACAACATCACCTGCGTGGTCGCCGACGTGGTGCAGCTGTGACCGGCCGGCCGCCAGCGGTAACCGGCGGCCGGCGCCCGGCGGGTAATCGCTCGCCGGATCCGCCGCCCGGCCGGTACCATGGGCCCATGCAGTCAGCAGCCAGGTGCTGGTGGTCGCCGCAGTAAGGCGGCCAGCTAATCAGGCATGCGCGGGCCGCCCGACGGGCGGTCCGTAACTGTCTTCGGCGGACGTGACCGGCCGCGGGCGCTTTCCGCCCGAACGAGGGAAGGTCACGAAATGCTCCGCTCCGCAGCCACTACCGCAAGCACCAGTACCGCACGCACCAGTACCGCACGCCGCCGGACGGGCGCCCCGCCCGCCGGCTCCCGGTCCCGCGGCTCCCAGTCCCGCGACTCCCGGCCCCGCGGCTCCCGGTCCCGTGCCAGCGCCGGGATCGAGGCGGAACTCCGCCGCGCGCCGCAGTCGTTCCGCATCCTGACCGGCGACCGGCCGACCGGGCCGCTGCACCTGGGCCACTACTTCGGCACGCTGCAGAACCGGGTCCGGCTGCAGGGGCTGGGCGCGGACGTGCTCGTGCTGGTCGCCGACTATCAGGTCATCACCGATCGTGACGCCGGGCCGCGGCTCGGCGCCGACGTGCTCGGCCTGGTGGCCGACAACCTGGCCGCCGGGCTCGATCCGGCCCGGGCGACGATATTCGCGCACAGTCAGGTCCGCGCGCTGAACCAGCTCCTGCTGCCGTTCCTCAGCCTGCTGAGCGTGGCGGAGGTCGGCCGTAACCCCACGGTCAAGGAGGAGTACTCGGCCAGCGGCGGTACCGCGATGTCGGCCCTGATGTTCACCTACCCGGTGCACCAGGCGGCCGACATCCTGGCCTGCCGGGCGAACCTGGTGCCGGTCGGCCGGGACCAGCTGCCGCACGTGGAGCTGACCCGGACGATCGCGCGCCGGTTCAACCAGCGGTACAGTCCGCAGCGCGAGTTCTTCCGGCCGCCGGATCCGCTGCTCGGCGCGGTGCCGCTGCTGCTCGGCCTGGACGGCCAGAAGATGAGCAAGAGCCGCGGCAACACGATCCCGCTCGGCGCCTCCGAGGACGAGACCGCGCGGCTGATCAAGGCGGCCAGGACCGACTCGCAGCGGCACGTCAGCTACCAGCCGGCCACCCGGCCCGGGGTGGCCAGCCTGGTACTGCTGGCCGCCTTGTGCCAGGGGCGCCGGCCGGCCGCGGTGGCCGCGGAGATCGGCGGCGGCGGCGCTGCCCGGCTCAAGGCGGTGGCGACCGAGGCCGTCAACGAGCACCTGCGCCCGCTCCGGGCCAGGCGCCGTGAGCTGGCGGCGGACCCGGCATACCTGCACGCGGTGCTCCGCCGCGGCAACGAGCGCGCCGCGGCCCTGGCCGGAGACACCCTGAATTCGGTCCTGGAGCTGATGCGCATGGTCTACTGATCCCGCGGCAACGCCGGGCGGCCTCAGCCTCCGGCGGGCACCTCGCAGACCGCGCCGCGGTCCGCGCCGGACACCAGCGCCGCGTACTTGGCCAGCGCCCCGGTGCGGTAGTTCGGCTCCGGCCGCGCCCACTGCGCTTTGCGCATGGCCAGCGCCGCGTCGTCGACCAGCAGCTCCAGCCGCCGCTCCGGCACGTCAAGGATGATCTTGTCGCCGTCCCTGACCAGCGCGATCGGCCCGCCGTCGAACGCCTCCGGCGCCGTGTGCGCCACGCAGGCCCCGAAGGTGGCGCCGGAGAACCGGCCGTCGGTCACCAGCATCACGTCCCGGCCGAGCCCGGCGCCCTTGATCGCGGCGGTCACCGCGAGCATCTCCCGCATGCCCGGCCCGCCCTTGGGCCCCTCGTACCTGATCACCAGCGCATCGCCCTTGGTCACCTGCCGCGCGGTGACCGCGGCCATGCAGTCTTCCTCCCGCTCGAACACCCGGGCCCGGCCCTCGAACCGCAGCGTCTCGATGCCCGGCGTCTTCACCACCGCGCCGTCCGGGGCCAGCGTGCCGCGCAGGATCGCCAGCCCGCCGTCCGGCTTGAACGGATCCTTGACCGCCCGGACCACGTCGCCGTCCGGGGCGAACGCATCCTGCACGTTCTCGGCCAGCGTCCGGCCGTTCACCGACAGCGCGTCGCCGTCCACCAGCCCGGCCGACAGCAGCTCCCTGAGCACCACCGGAAGCCCGCCCGCCTGGTCCAGCTCGCTCATCACGAACCTTCCGGCCGGCCGCATCGACACGATGTGCGGGGTGCGCCGGCTGACCGCGTCGAAGTCATCCAGGGTGAACTCGACCCCGGCCTCGTTCGCGATCGCCAGCAGGTGCAGCACGGCGTTGGTCGAGCCCGCGGTGGCCATCACCACCGCCGCGGCGTTCAGGAACGCGGCCCTGGTCAGGATCTGCCGCGGCCGCAGGCCGGCCGCCAGCGCCTGCACCGTGACGTCGCCGGTGCGGCGGGCCAGCTCGGTGCGCTCGGCGGAGACCGCGGGCGCGGTGGCCGAGCCGGGCAGCGCCATGCCGAGCGCCTCCGCGCACGCCGACATCGTGTTCGCCGTGTACATGCCCGCGCACGAGCCGGCTCCCGGGCAGGCGGCGCGCTCGATGTCGTGCAGCTCGCCGTCCGAGACCTGGCCGGCCGCGTGCCCGCCGACCGCCTCGAACACGTCCTGGATGGTCAGCGACCGGCCGTGGGCGAAGCCGGGCAGGATCGTGCCGCCGTACAGGAACGCGGCCGGCACGTCCAGCCGCGCGCAGGCCATCAGCATGCCGGGCAGCGACTTGTCGCAGCCGGCGATCGCGACCAGCGCGTCGAACTGCTCGGCCTGCACCATCAGCTCCACCGAGTCAGCGATGATCTCACGGCTGACCAGCGACGACTTCATCCCCTCGGTGCCCATCGAGATGCCATCCGAGACCGCGATCGTGCCGAACTCGAACGGCACCGCGCCGGCCTGCCGGACGCCGTCCTTGGCCGCGGCGGCCAGCCCGTTCAGGTGCAGGTTGCACGGCGTCACCTCGTTCCAGGAGGAGGCGACGGCCACCTGCGGGCGGCCGAGGTCTTCCTCGCTGAGCCCGACGGCGCGTAGCATCGCGCGGGCCGGCGCGCGCGACGCGCCGGTAGTGAGCGGGCCGGAACGCGGCCGCGGGAGATTGCTGGACATCGGAAGGGCCTCCGCTAATCGGCTGGACGGACAGGGCAAGAAGATCGAGGTGAAACGGAGCCCCGGTGGCTAGCCGGATACTCCGGACCCGGTGAGCTCGGGGCTGGTCAGCGGCTGCGCGCGCGCTCGCAGCAGACCGTACTCCACGCCGTCGGCGAGCGCTTCCCAGGATGCGGTGACGATGTCCTGCGACACGCCGATCGTGGTCCACTCGCCGTCATGATCGGCCGAGGTCAGCATCACCCGGGTCACCGCGCTGGTCGCTGCCCGGCCATCCAGGATGCGGACCTTGTAGTCGACCAGGCGGATGCCGGCCAGCGCCGGGTACCGCTCGGCCAGGCCGCGGCGCAGCGCCTGGTCCAGCGCGTGCACCGGCCCGACGCCCTCGCCGACCGCGACTACCCGGTGCTCGCCGAGCAGCAGCCGGACGATGGCCTCGCTGCGGTCCTCGGCCGCACCGCGCTCGATCACCACGCGGTAGCCCTCCAGCTCGAACCAGCCGGGCAGGTTGCCCGCGGTCCGGCGGACCAGCAGCTCGAACGACGCGTCCGCGGCCTCGAACGCGTAGCCGCGGTGCTCGGCTTCCTTGATCCGGTCCAGGATCGTGCTGGCCAGCTCCGGGTCGCTGCTCATGTCCAGGCCAAGCTCGGCCGCCTTGGCGAGCACGTTGCTGCGCCCGGCCAGCTCGCTGACCAGCACCCTCGCCTGGTTGCCGACCGAGCCGGGGTCGACGTGCGAGTACGCGTCGGGGCGCCGGGCGATGGCGGACGCGTGCAGGCCCGCCTTGGTGGCGAACGCGGACGAGCCGACATACGGCTGCCGTGACTCGAACGGCAGGTTGGCCAGCTCCGCGATCGTCCGGGCGGTGGAGGCCAGCGCCGCGAGCCGGCCCGGCGGCAGCAGCTCGTGGCCGCGCTTCAGCTCCAGGCTGGCGATGACGGAGAACAGGTCGGCGTTGCCGCACCGCTCGCCGTAGCCGTTGGCGGCGCCCTGCACGTGCAGCGCGCCGCCGGCCACGGCGACTACCGAGTTCGCCACGGCGCAGGCGGCGTCATTGTGGAAATGCACGCCGAGCCGGGGGCTGGCCGCGGCCCCGGCTTCGGCAGGCCTGGTCATGGCGGCGCTGACCTCGCCGAGGATCCGGGCGGCCTCGTCCGGCAGCGTGCCGCCGTTGGTGTCGCAGAGCGCGAGCGTGTCGGCGCCCGCCTCGGCGGCGGCGGCCAGCACCGCCAGCGCGTAGCCGCGGTCGGCGCGGTAGCCGTCGAAGAAGTGCTCGGCGTCGAAGACCACCCGGCGGCCGTGGCCGGCCATGAACCGCACCGACTCGGCCACCATCGCCAGGTTCTCCTCGCGGGTGGTGCGCAGCGCCTCGTCCACGTGCAGCGTCCAGGCCTTGCCGACCAGCGTGACGATCGGGGTCCCGGCGTCCAGCAGGGCCCGCAGGTTCGGGTCGTCGTCAGTGCCGCGGCGCGGCGGCCGGGTGGCGCCGAAGGCGGCGAGCTTCGCGTGCCGCCACGGCAGCTCGGCGGCGCGGGCGAAGAACTCCGCGTCCTTCGGGTTGGAGCCCGGCCAGCCGCCCTCGACCACGTCCACGCCGAGTGCGTCAAGCGCCGCCGCGACATGCAGCTTGTCGGCGACGGTCAGATCCAGCCCGACCTGCTGGGATCCGTCGCGCAGGGTGGTGTCGTAGACCTCGACCTTGGCGCCGCCCGGCGGCCCGGCGAGGTCCGGCTGCGCGGCGCTCATCTGGCCGCCGCCGGCCCGGAGAGGGCGGCGTCGAGCGCCTTCTCCCAGTCGCCGGTGCTGGCCGGGGCACCGCCCGCGAGCACGGCGGACACCGCGGCGTCCAGGTCGGCGGCCGCTTCCGGCTGGCCGAGATGATCGAGCATCAGGGCGGCGGACAGCACCGCCCCGGCCGGGTTGGCCTTCCCGGTGCCGGCGATGTCCGGCGCCGAGCCGTGCACCGGCTCGAAGACCGACGGGCCGGTGCGGTCCGGGTTCAGGTTGCCGCTGGGCGCCACCCCGAGGCCGCCGGTCAGCGCGGCGGTCAGGTCGCTGATGATGTCGCCGAACAGGTTGTCGGTGACGATCACGTCGAACCTGGCCGGGTCGTCGACGAGGTACAGGCAGGCCGCGTCGACGTGGGCGTAGTCCAGCGTGACGCCGGCCGCCACGGCCACGTCCCGGGCCGTGCGCATCCACAGGTCGCCGGCGTGCGTGAGCACGTTGGTCTTGTGCACCAGCGTGAGCCGGCCGCGGCGCCGGCCGGCCAGGCCGGCCGCGTAGCGGATGCACCGCTCGACGCCACCGCGGGTGTTCAGCGACTCCTCGGTCGCGGTCTCCATCGCCGTGCCGCGGTGCACGGTGCCGCCCGCGCCGGCGTACAGGCCCTCGGTGTTCTCCCGCACGATGACCAGGTCTAGGTCCTCGGGCCGGGTCCGGCCGACGGCGCCGCTGATCCCCGGCCGCAGCTTCGACGGCCGCAGGTTCACGTAGAGGTCGAGCTCGGCGCGCAGCCGCAGCAGCAGCCCGCGCTCCAGGATGCCGGGCGGCACCGACGGGTCGCCGACCGCGCCGAGCATGATCGCGTCGGCCGTCCGCAGCTCGTCCAGCACCGGGTCGGGCAGCACCTCGCCGGTCTGATGCCAGTGCCGGGCGCCGAGCGGGTAGGGACGCCAGTCAACCCCGAAGCCGCGGCGGGCCGCCGCGGCGTCCACGCAGCGGCGGGCGACGGCGGTGACCTCGGGCCCCACGCCGTCGCCCGGGACGCAGGCGACGGCGTAACGTACGTCGTCCGTCATCTCAGCCGCTCTCTTCGTCGGTTACCGGTGCGTTCAGCCAGCTCATCATCTTCCGCAGCGGGCGGCCGGTGCGCTCGATCTGGCTGTCCGCCGCGGCGGCGCGGAGCCGCTCGAATTCCGGCCGGCCACGGTCGTCCTCGGCGATCCACTCGCGGGCGAACTCGCCGGACTGGATGTCGGCCAGCAGCTTGGCCATCGCCTGCCGGGATGCCTCGCCGACGACCCGCGGGCCGCGGGTCAGGTCGCCGTACTCGGCGGTGTCGCTGACCGAGTACCGCATCCCGTTCATGCCGCCCTCGTACATCAGGTCGACGATGAGCTTGAGCTCGTGCAGGCACTCGAAGTAGGCGATCTCCGGCTGGTAGCCGGCCGCCACCAGGGTCTCGAAGCCCATGTTGACCAGGGCCGTCACTCCCCCGCACAGCACCGCCTGCTCGCCGAACAGGTCGCTCTCGGTCTCCTCCTTGAAGGTGGTGACCAGCGCGCCTGCCTTGGTGCCGCCGATCGCCGCGGCGTAGGACTTGGCCAGCTCCCAGGCCTTGCCGGTGGCGTCCTGCGCCACCGCGACGAGCACCGGGGTGCCCTGGCCCGCCTCGTACTGGCGGCGGACCAGGTGCCCGGGCGCCTTCGGGGCGACCATCGCCACGTCCACGTCGGCGGGCGGGGTGATGTAGCCGAAGTGGATGTTGAAGCCGTGCGCGAAGAACAGCGCGTCGCCCGCCTTCAGGTTCGGCGCGACCGCGTCCGCGTACAGGCCGCGCTGGGTGGTGTCCGGGGTGAGCAGCATGATCACGTCGGCCCAGGCGCAGGCGTCGGCCGGGGTGGTCACGGTCAGGCCGGCCTGCCCGGCGCGGTGCCGCGACCGGGAGCCCTCGGGCAGGCCGACCCGGACCTCGCAGCCCGAGTCGCGCAGGCTCAGCGCGTGCGCGTGGCCTTGCGAGCCGTAGCCGAGCACGGCGATCTTGCGCGCCTGGATCAGGCTGAGATCGGCGTCGTCGTCGTAGTAGATGGTGGCCATCGGGAGATGTTCCTTTCGGTTCGGGTTCAGGAGGCCTGCGCGGCGGCATCGGCCGCCGTGGCGTCCGCCGGGGCGGGGCTGGCCGGGACCGCGGCCAGGCCGCGGTCGGTGATCGTGGTGCTGCCGCGGGCCATGCCGACCCGGCCGGTCCGGACCAGCTCGCACACGCCGTAGTGGGCCAGCATGGCCAGCAGCGCGTCGAGCTTGCCGGGGCTGCCGGAGGCCTCAAGCACGAGCGTGTCCGGGCCCATGTCGACCACGTCGGCGTGGAACACCGACGCGACCTCCAGCACCTGCGACCGGGTCGACGGCTCGGTGCGGACCTTGACCAGGGCGAGCTCGCGCTCGACCGCGCCGTCGCCGTGCAGCTCGACCACCTTGAGCACGCGCACCAGCTTGTTCAGCTGCTCGGTGACCTGCCCGACCGGGGTGGACGCGCCGTCGACCACGATCGTCATCCGGCTGACCCGCTCGTCCGTGGTGGGCCCGACGGCCAGCGACGAGATGTTGAACGCGCGGCGCGCGAACAGCCCGGCCACGTGCGTCAGCACGCCCGGCTTGTTCTCCACCAGCACGGACAGCGTATGGGTGCTCATCGGGTGACCACCTCTCTGCGGGTCGCTGCCTGCTGCTCAGTGCTGGCCCGGGGGGACGACCCCCCGGAGCCCCCCGCCGCCGCGCTGGCGCGCGGCGATCCCTCGCGCGGGTTCATCGGGTGACCACCTCTCTGCGGGTCGCTGCCTGCTGCTCGTCGGCGGAGAATTCCGGGCCGAGCTGGATGTTGTCGTTGGGCTGGCCGGCCGGCACCATCGGGAACACGCCTTCCCGGTCGTGCACCCGGAAGTCGACCACGGCCGGCACGTCCGATACGGCCAGCGCCTTGTCCAGCACCGCGTCCACGTCGCCTGCCCGCTCGCAGCGCAGCCCGACGCAGCCGTAGGCCTCGGCCAGCTTGACGTAGTCCGGGATCGCGGTGCCCAGCTCGACGTAGGAGTAGCGCTCGTCGTAGAACAGCTCCTGCCATTGGCGCACCATGCCGAGGAACCCGTTGTTGAAGATCAGGACCTTGATCGGCAGCTTCTCGATCGCGCAGGTGGCGAGTTCCTGCGCGGTCATCTGGAAGCAGCCGTCGCCGTCGATCGCGACGACGAGCTCGCCCGGGCGGCCGACCTGGGCGCCCATCGCGGCCGGCACCGCGAATCCCATCGTGCCGAGGCCGCCGGAGTTGACCCAGCTGCGCGGCTTGGTGAAGGCGAAATGCTGCGCGGCGTGCATCTGGTGCTGCCCCACCCCGGCGACCAGCACCGCGTCGCCGCCGGTCAGCGCGGACAGCCGCTCGACCACGTGCTGGGGCTTGAGCGGGCCATCCGGGTCCTGGGCGTAACGCAGCGGGAACTGCCGCTTCCAGTGGTCGGCGGCCGCCGTCCAGGCGCCGGTGTCCGGCGGCCCGGACTCGGCGATCAGCTCGGTCAGGTGCCTGGTGATCCCGGCGATCACGGCCCGCACGTCGCCGATGATCGGCACGTCCGGGGCCCGGTTCTTGCCGATCTCGGCCGGGTCGATGTCGGCGTGCACCACCCTGGCATGCGGCGCGAAGGCGGCCAGCTTCCCGGTGACCCGGTCGTCGAACCGCGCCCCGAGCGCGACCAGCAGGTCAGCCTCCTGCAGCGCGGCGACCGCGGTGTAGCAGCCGTGCATGCCCGGCATGCCGAGGGCCAGCGGGTGCGCGTCGGGGAACGCGCCGCGCGCCATCAGCGTGGTGGTGACCGGCGCCCTGGCCAGCTCGGCCAGCTGCCTGAGCTCGGCGTGCGCGTTCGCCTTGATCACCCCGCCGCCGACGTACAGCACCGGCCGGCTGGCCCGGTGCAGCAGCACCGCCGCAGCGCGCATCTCCGCCTCGCCGGGCAGGCCGGGCAGCTGGTAGCCGGGCAGCTCCAGGGCCGGCGGCCAGGCACCCCAGCTGGTCTGGGCCTGCAGGACGTCCTTGGGAATGTCGACGAGCACGGGGCCGGGACGGCCGGTAGCGGCGACATGGAACGCCTCCGCTATCGCGGCGGGGATCCGCCCGGCGTCGGTCACCAGCTCGTTGTGCTTGGTGACCGGCAGCGTGATCCCGGTGATGTCGGCCTCCTGGAACGCGTCGCTGCCGATCATGGCGCTCGGCACCTGGCCGGTGATGGCGACCATCGGGACCGAGTCCATGTAGGCGTCGGCGAGCGCGGTGACCAGGTTGGTGGCGCCGGGACCGCTGGTGGCGATGCACACGCCGGTCCGCCCGGTCGCCCAGGCGTAACCCTCGGCGGCATGCCCGGCGCCCTGCTCGTGCCGGACCAGGATATGCCGCAGGGACGATGAGAGCAGCGGGTCGTAGGCGGGCAGGATCGCGCCGCCTGGTAGGCCGAAGACCACGTCGACGCCCTGGTGCTCAAGGCTGCGGACGAGGGCCTGGGCGCCGGTCAGCTGCACGGGTTGCTCCTTCGCTGGGATGGTGTGCCAACAAAAAACCTCCTCGCCGTCCGGCGTAGGAGGTGGTAGCGCGAGCCCTGCGTGCGGGCCCGCGCTACGTGATGAGGAGTACCTGGTACTGGGTTATGCGGATCACTGGCTTTTCTCCGTCAGGGGTGTCCAGGGTGCGGCAGCGTCGATGGTGCCACAGCGCTGGTAGGTCACTATTCCAGGAACTCGGCTATCCGGCAAATCCGCCGGGCCGGCCGCCCGCCGGTCAGCGAGCCGCCTGGCCGGCCGGTGCCTGGGCGGGCAGCCAGGACGGCCGGCCAGCCTCGAAGGCCGCGATGGCGTCGGCGTGCCGCAGCGTCAGCGCGATGTCGTCAAGTCCTTCGAGCAGCCGCCAGCGGGCGAAGTCCGGCAGCGCGAACGGCGCCTGCAGCCCCGCTGATGGCACCGCGACGGTCCGGGCGGCGACGTCGACGACGACCTCGGCGTCCGGGTCGGCCGCCAGCGCCTTGAAGATGCCCGCCACCGCGGCCGGGTCGGCCTGGGCCGGCACCAGCCCGGAGCTGATCGCGTTGCCGCGGAAGATATCGGCGAAGCCGGGCGACACGACGGCGGCGAAACCGAAGTCCTGCAGCGCCCAGACCGCATGCTCGCGGGATGAGCCGCAGCCGAAGTTGTCCCCGGCGACGAGCACCCTGGCGCCGGCCGCGCCCGGCCGGTTCAGCGCGAACGCGGGATCGTCCCGCCAGGCCCCGAACAGCCCGGCCGCGAACCCGGTGCGCTCTACCCGCTTGAGCCACGCCGCGGGAATGATCTGGTCGGTGTCGACGTCGTCGCGCTCCAGCGCGACCGCGCGGCCGGCGATTCGCTGTACCCCGGGCATCACAGATCTCCTGGCAGGGTGAAGTGCCCGGCGACGGCGGTGGCCGCCGCCACCGCGGGCGATACGAGATGGGTCCGGCCGCCGGGTCCCTGACGGCCCTCGAAGTTCCGGTTGCTGGTGGACGCGGACCGCTGGCCCGGCGCCAGGATGTCCCCGTTCATGCCCAGGCACATCGAGCAGCCAGCCGAGCGCCACTCGAATCCCGCCTCGGTGAACAGCCGGTCCAGGCCCTCTTCCTCGGCTTCCGCCTTGACCCGGGCCGATCCCGGCACCACCAGGGCCCGGACGCCGGGCCGCACCCGGCGGCCGCGCAGCACGTCGGCCGCGGCGCGCAGGTCCCGCAGCCTGCCGTTGGTGCAGGAGCCGATGAAGACCACGTCCACCGGGATGTCCCTGATCGCGGTGCCGGGCTCCAGCCCCATGTAGGCCAGCGCGCGCTGCGCCGCCTGCTGCTGCGCCAGGCTGCCGAACGAGCTGGGGTCGGGGATCTTGTCGTCGATCGACACGGACTGGGCGGGCGTGGTTCCCCAGGTAACCGCCGGCCGCAGCGCCGAGGCGTCGATCCGGACCTCGTGGTCGAACTCCGCGCCGTCGTCGGTAACCAGGCTGCGCCAGTCGTCCAGCGCCTTTTCCCAGTCCTTGCCGCGCGGGCTGTGCCGGCCGGCCAGCCAGGAACTCGAAGGTGGTGTCGTCCGGGGCGATCATGCCCGCGCGGGCGCCGCCCTCGATCGACATGTTGCAGACTGTCATCCGGCCGGCCATCGACAGCGCGCGGATCGCGTCGCCGCGGTACTCGATCACCGAGCCGACGCCGCCGCCGGGGCCGAGCGCCCGGACGATGCCGAGGACCAGGTCCTTGGCCGAGAGGTCCTCGCCGAGCCTGCCCTCTACCGTGACCGACATTGCGGCCGGCTTGACCTGCCGCAGCGTCTGGGTGGCGAGCACGTGCTCGACCTCGGTGGTGCCGATCCCGAACGCCAGCGCGCCGAACGCGCCGTGCGTCGAGGTGTGGCTGTCCCCGCAGACGACCGTCATCCCCGGCTGGGTCAGCCCGAGCTGCGGGCCGATGACGTGCACGATGCCCTGCTCGATGCTGCCGAGGCCGTGCAGCGTGATGCCGTGCGCCGCGCAGTTCTGCCGGAGCCTGGCGATCTGCGCGGCCGCGAGCGGGTCGGCGATCGGCTTGTCCAGGCCGGTGGTCGGCACGTCGTGGTCCATCGTCGCCACGGTCAGATCCGGGCGGCGCACCTTGCGGCCCGCCAGTTCCAGGCCCTCGAAGGCCTGCGGCGACGTGACCTCGTGCACCAGGTGCAGGTCGATGTACAGCAGGGGCGGCTCTCCCTCGGGGCTGACCACGAGGTGGCGGTCCCAGACCTTGTCAAACAGGCGTCCGCGCACGCGTTCTCTCTAATCTCGGCTCGTTCTCAGGCCGGGTCATTGCTATCAGCTGTCTCAAATAATGAGATACAGTGTCCGCGATATGGAAACTCTGCCACAGGCGGCGGCACGGCCGCAACCTGATCGCCACGGTCCGCGATCAGGCTGCCGGGGATGGCCAGCAGGCCGGCCGCGGCCGGGTGACGGCGGTCGGGGTGCTGGACCGGTCCGTCGCGCTGCTGGACCTGCTCGGCGACGGCCCGCGATCGCTGCGGCAGCTGGCCGAGGCCAGCGGCCTGCCGCGGCCGACTGCGCACCGGCTGCTCGTCGCGCTGGAGACGCACGGCCTGGTCGGCCGGGACGCGGCCGGCGCGTTCCGGCTCGGCCCGCGGCTGACCGAGCTGGCCGCCCGGGCTGGCCGCGGGCTCGAGCTCGCCGCGCTGGCCGGGCCGGTACTCGCCGGCTGCACGAGCGGACCGGGGAGAGCGTCCAGCTGTATGTCCGCTCCGGCGACCGGCGGCTGTGCGTCGCCGCCTGTGACGCCGGCACCGGCCTGCGCGACAGCGTGCCGGTGGGCGCGCTGCTGCCGCTGGCCGCCGGATCCGGCGGCAAGGTGCTGCTGGCCTGGTCCGGCGACAGCGAGCGGTTCCCGGTGGTGCCGGCCGCCGAGCTGGCCGGCATCCGGCGGCGCGGCTGGGCGGCCAGCGTCGCCGAGCGCGAAGCGGGCGTGGCCAGCATCAGCGCTCCGGTCCGGCAGGCCGACGGCAGGCTGCTCGGCGCGGTGTGCGTGTCCGGCCCGGCCAGCCGCCTCGGCCAGGCCGGCTGCCGCCGCCTGGCCCCCGCCGTCATTGCGTCAGCCGCCGAGCTGGCGGCCGCGGCCGGGGCCCAGCCGCCCGCCACCCAGCCGCGCTGACCACGACCCGCTCGTCGTGCCGCGGGCGGGTTGCCGGGGCGACCGCCAGCCCGGCGGTTGTCGCACCGGGCGGGCTGGCTGAGGGTACCGGGTCAGCCTGAGGGTGCGGGGTCAGCAGAGCGGGTCGATCCAGCCGTACAGGTCCGGCTGGCGGCCGTACTGGATGTCGAGCAGCTCGTCCCGCAGCCGCATGGTGACCGGCCCGGGCTTGCCGTCGCCGATGACCCATTCCTGGCCCGCTCCCTTGACCACGCCTACCGGGGTGATCACCGCGGCCGTGCCGCAGGCGAATACCTCGGTGATGTCACCGGAGGCGCAGCCGGACCGCCACTCCCCGACCGAGATCCTGCCTTCCCCGGCCGGGATGCCGAGATCGGGGCCGAGCTTCAGCAGCGAGTCCCGGGTGATCCCGCGCAGCAGCGTGCCGGTCGGCGCCGGGGTCATGATCCGCGCATCCGCGCCCGAGCCGTGCACGAAGAAGAGGTTCATCCCGCCCATCTCCTCGACCCAGCGGTGCTCGGCGGCGTCCAGCCAGACCACCTGGTCGCAGCCGTGGCTGACCGCCTCGTGCTGCCCGGCGAACGCGGCCGCGTAGTTGCCGCCGCATTTCGCCTCGCCGGTGCCGCCCGGCGCGGCCCGGGTGTAGTCCTCGGACAGCCACACCGAGACGGGCTTTACCCCGCCGCTGAAGTACGCGGCGACCGGCGAGGCGATCACCGTGAAGAGGTAGCTGGACGACGGCCGGTTTACCCCGAGGCCGCGCTGAGTAGCGATCATGAAGGGCCGCAGGTACAGGCTCTGCCCGTCGGCGGACGGCACCCAGTCCCGGTCCTGGCCGACGAGCACCTCAAGCGCCCGGACGAACGCATGCTCCGGCAGTTCGGGCATCGCCATCCGGGCCGCCGACCGGTTGAACCTGGCGGCATTCGCCTCCGGCCGGAACGCGACCACCGCACCGCCGGCCTGGATATAGGCCTTCAGGCCCTCGAAGATTTCCTGCCCGTAGTGCAGCACGGACGTGGCCGGGTCCAGGGTGATCGGGCCGTAGGCGGCCAGCTGGCCATCATGCCAGCCACGCTCCGCCGACCAGCGGATGGTGACCATGTGATCGGTGAATACCTGGCCAAAGCCCGGCGCCGCCATGACCCGCTCGCGCTCCGCGGCGGGCCGGGGATGGTCAGACGGGCGGATATCGAAGTCGATAGCCGGACTCTGGCTGGTGCTCATCAGGACTCCTTCTGGTTGTCACGGCGGCCTGGCTGGGTGACGGGCTGTCCGGGCCAGCTAGGCCGACTTCGGCAGGGCGGCTGCCCGGTCCCGGGCGGCGTCGGCGTCGCCGCCGTTATCGCGGCGGTCCAGGGCAACCTGGACCGCCGCCAGCGCGCGCGACGTTGCCTCGCCGCTGTCGGCAGCCGGGTTCGGGTTCGGAGGGCTGGTCTTAGGCACGGCAATTCTCCTGATGCGGGGCGTGCGGATGATTTATCAGGCTCCCCAGCTATGGCCGGGCCGCTGCCTCAGGGAACGATGCTGCCGGATTCGCGGTTCATCCGGGAGACGCCACTCCGGCCTGGCCGGCGATGGCCGGGATCGGGAAGGAAGGCGTGCGATCGGACTCTCGGGGCTTGCGGCCAGCGCCTCATCCCGTAGCGGGTTGCTGGCCTGCCCTGATCAGGTCCCGCTACGGCCGCTAAGGATGAGTACGTAGCGCCGCATGATGGAGTAGATCGTACCGGACGAACCTGGCTGCCGGCGCCTGCCCCCGGGGGCACCGGCCGGGACGGCGGCGGCCAGTGCGCTGACGATCACCGGAACTGACCCGGCCGGATCAGGACGGGCCGGCCAGCACCGCCTGGCTCTGCGTCACCTGGGCGGCCAGCCGCCCGGCGCTGTCGTGCAGGTCGGTCTGTACCACGATTACCGTCCGGCCGGCGTGCAGCGGGCGGCTGACCGCCGTCACCGTGCCTTCGCGGACCGCGCGGATGAACGAGGTACTTGACGTGATGGTCGCGGTCAGCGCCCCGGCCGGAAGGTTCAGGTAAGCGCAGATCCCGCCGAGGCTGTCGGCCAGCGCCATCAGCGCCCCGCCATGCAGCACCCCGTGGGCCGTGCACCGCTCTGGCGACCAGTCCATCCGGCCGCGTACCTCGCTGCGGGTCGCGCTGGCCAGGGAGATGCCCAGCGTGGCGGCCAGCGGCATCATGCCGAGCAGTTCCGCTACGGCCGCCGGGTCAGCCCCGGTGTGGTCCCGGCTCATGCCAGCCATCTTGGCACGCCCGGCTTGCCTGGCACCGCGGGGAACCGCCGCCCGGCCGCGCGGGCGGGCCGGCCGGCCAGCAGTCAGTGCAGGTAGACGAGGACGACGTCCTTGAGCGTAATCATCATCAGGCCGAGGGTCGTGGTCGCCGCCGCGACCGCAAACTGCTGCCTTCCCTTCAGCCGGGCCGAGCGCCCGGCCAGCCAGCCATAGAGCACCAGTTCCGCGATGGCCGCTACCAGACCGGCATTGGCAGCGTTCGCGGCCGTGGCGCCGAGCAGCCATGCGGCGACGAGGAAAAGCAGCGGGCAAAGGAGGCGCTGATCATCGGCGAGGTCGCCGCCAGCGCGGCCCGGACGTAGGCCCAGCTGGGCAGCCGGCCGTTGGCCAGCTGCTCGCCGAGTATCTCCGCGTACTCTTCGGCGGTCCAGTAGACGAACAGGGTGACCACAATCGAAATGATCAGGTCGAGAACCGACAGTCGCTCTCCGGCCGTGCTGAGGATGGCGGCGGTGACGATCGTCCCGTAGATGCTGACCGCCCGCCGCCGGCCGGGCGACCTGACCGGGTGCAAGGCCTCGACGCTGACGCCGGAGTCTCCAGCCATTCCGCCCCTTCCGTCACAGGCATGCCACCGGATCTCGGCCGCGACCGCGGCGCACTTCCGGTCATGCCCGCTGGCTCAGCCGAAGATGCCCGGATCGAACCGGGTCAGAGCGCGGCCAGCGCCGCGCCGGCCCGGCCATCCGCCGGCGATGACCGCCCAGTCATTCTGGCTGGCGGCCGGCCTCTTCCCATTCTCCCCGCCTGGCCGGGCGGCCAGGATTCATGGCCCTCGGACCGGGCATAGTCACCAGGCGTGATCGGACGTGCACGCCTGACCGCGGCGCGACCGGGCAGCGGAATGCAGGGGTGCGGTGCAGGCGAGGCGTGGGGGCAGGTTGTGTGCACGCGGGTGATGTGGAACGACAACGGCCAAGGCGTGATCGTGGGCCGGAACATGGACTGGCTTGAGGACATGGGCACCAACCTGTGGGTGCTTCCGCGCGGCGTGAAGCGGGCCGGGATGGGGCAGGACCCGAATCCGCTCCGCTGGACCGCCAGGTACGGCAGCGTGATCGCCAGCGTGCACGACTATGCCAGCGCGGATGGCATCAACGAGCGCGGGCTCGGCGCCCAGCTGCTCTGGCTGGCCGAGTCCGACTACGGGCCGCGGGACACCGCGCAGCCCGGGCTGTCCCTCGCGCTCTGGGCGCAGTTCTTCCTCGACCAGTTCGCCACCGTGGCCGAATGCACGGCGTTCATCGCCGGGCACCCGTTCCAGGTCCGGCCGCAGCAGGAGATCCACTCGGGCCTGGCGGCCACCGTCCACCTGGCGCTGGACGACCCGTCCGGCGACTCGGCCATCATCGAGTACCTCGGCGGCGTGCCGCGGGTACACCACGGGCGGGACTACGCGGTGATGACCAACTCGCCGCCGTTCGACGAGCAGCTCGCCCACCTGAGCCGGTACCAGGGGCTCGGCGGCCACGAGCCGCTGCCGGGGACGACTGAGGCCGCCGACCGGTTCGCCCGGGCCAGCTATTACCTGCGGCACCTGCCCAGGCCCGATTCGGCCCGGAATGCCTATGCGGCGCTGCTCAGCGTGATGCGCAACGCGGCTCAGCCATTCGGCACCGCCGACCCGGCCCGGCCGAACATCTCCGCGACGATCTGGCGGACGCTGGCGGACCTGACCAACGGCGTCTACGCGTTCGAGTCATCCCGCAGCCCCGACATCATCTGGGTGCACCTCAGCCGGATCGACTTCGGCCGCTGCCAGCGCCTTGGCCTGGCCGCCGACGACCTGGCCGGCGACGTCACCGGCCTGCTCGCCGCGGCCGAGCCGTTCGCCTTCGCCCCGGCGTCCTGACCGGCCGGCTTCTGGCGGCCCGGACCGCGGCCGGTAGCGTCCGTTAGGTGTGGATGCACGGTCATGACCTGTCCGCCACCGCCGCGGAGAACTACCGGGCGTTCGCCGAGGAAGCGAGCGGCCGCAGCCCGGCGTATGAGTCACTGGCTGCCTCGGTCGCCGCGGACACCCTCATGCTGCGCTTCCTCGGCTCGCTGCCGCCGGAAAAGCGCCAGCCCAACCTGCTGTTCGCGGCGGCCCGCTACCTGCTGGGCGACCCGGTCGACAGCACCGGGCTGCGGTCCCTGGTCCGCCGGCACGGCGCTGAGCTGGCCGAGGTGATGATGGCCCGGCGTACGCAGACCAACGAGCCGGCCCGCTGCGCCACGCTGCTGCCGGCGCTGGCCCGGCTGCCGCCGCCGCTGGCCCTGATCGAGGTCGGCGCCAGCGCCGGGCTCACCCTGCTGTTCGACCGCTACTCCTACGATTACGCCGGGTACCGGCTGGCCGGGCAGGACCCGCAGGCGCCGGTGCTGCGCTGCATGCCGCGCGGGCCGGTGCCGCTTCCGGACCGGATTCCCGCGATCAGCTGGCGGGCCGGGCTTGACCTCAGCCCGCTGGATGTCACCAGCGACGACGATGTCCGCTGGCTGTCGTGCCTGGTGTGGCCCGGCGAAGGCGACCGCGAGCAGCGGCTGGCCGCCGCGATCGCCGCCGCCCGCCGCGACCCGCCCGTGATTCACCGCGGTGACCTGCTGACCGACCTGCCCGCGCTGGCCGCCCGGGCCCCCGCCGATGCGACCCTGGTCGTGTATCACTCCGCGGTGCTCGCCTACGTCACGCCCGCGGGCCGGCAGCGGTTCGCGGCCGCCGTCCGCGGCCTGCCGGGGAGCTGGCTGTCCAATGAAGGACCCGGCGTGCTGCCCGGCATCTCCGTGCCCGCCTGCGCCGGCGCGCCTTTCGTGCTCGCCCGTGACGGCCGGGTGCCGCTGGCGCTCACCGACTCACACGGCACCTGGCTGCAATGGCTGGCCGCCACCACGCCATGATCAGCCAGCGGGCGCGCCCGCGGCCGCCCATCCCGGCAGCCAGCGCCGGCGGCAGCGGCCGGCCGGGAGCGCGGGCGGTTGTCAGAGCCGTGGCGCACAATCGGAGGCTGGGCAGCCGATCGCCGCGAACCGGGAGGAGCCCCGATGGCTGACGCCGACGACGTGCGCCGTCTTGCGCTGGCCCTGCCGCACGTGCAGGAGATAGACAGCGACGGCTTTGACTTCCGGGTCGGCGGCAAGGGCTTCGTCTGGTCCTATCCCGAGCGCAGGCCGGGCCGGCCGCGGCTCATCCGGACCGACATCGCGGTGCTGTTCGTCGGGGACGAGGCCGAGAAGCAGGCGCTCCTGCTCGGCGAGCCCGGACTGTTCTTCACCACGACCAGTTACGACGGCTGGCCGCTGGTCATGCTGCGGCTGGCCGAGGTGGACGCCGGGCGGCTGGCCGAGCTGGTGACTGACGCATGGCGGATGCGGGCCCCGGACGGGCTGATCGGCAGCTAGGGCCAGCGCCGGCAGCGTCCAGGCGAGGCCGGCCGCGGCCCACCGGGCCAGTCCCGGGACGGCCGCCGCTAGCGCGCTCGTCCCGGGACGGCCGGTGGCTCACTCCAGCGGCTGACGGGCGATCATGGGCGGCTCGCGGCCGGCCAGCAGCCAGCCGGCGATGGCCGCCATCAGCGGCATGCCGATGAGGATGATCAGCAGGCTCCCGGCGGGGACGCTGGAGAGACCGGAAAGGCCGTCGAGCGGGTTGTCCCACGAGAAGGCGATAGCCCCGACATAGGCCGCTGCCGTGCCGAGCACCGCCCCGGCCAGGCCGAGAGCCCCGGCCGTGACGGCCGTGAGGTTACGCCGGGTCGTGCTGCCGGCCCCGGTGGCGGCCAGGGTGCTCAGGTCGCTGGCTGTCTCGCTGCGGATGAGGCCGACGGTCATGGCGAGGATGCCCAGTGCGAGCAGGATCCCGAAGACGGTGGCCCAGTTGATGATCTCCGCCGACGAGACCGCGCTGGATTTCGTCTCGATCGTCATGCCCGCCGCGGCGGCGGTGAGCCTGGCGTTGCTGATCTGTGCCGCGGTAGGGGGATGCGGGGTCATGATGAGCCAGCCGGACGCGGCGGCCCGCAGGCCAAGCTGGCGGACGGCATGCTCGGTGATCACGGTGTTGGGTGCCGACGTGCCGGATGGCAGGGCGCTGACCTCCTGGATCACCGGACTGGCGAGGCAGTCGCTCTTCGGGCACGGGTATGAATTGCCCGGCGGCCCGTTACCGCCGAAGTAGTTGCCGTAGACGAGCTGCAGGTGCGAGATGCCGGACAGTCCTGGCCGCATGCTGAGGATATCGGCCGTGCGCGGCACCGAAGCGGCCTTGATCCCGAAGGCTGCGAGTAGCTGCGGGGTGCCCACGTAGACCGGCCCGGACCAGCTGCGCCCGGCCGCGGCGTGCTGCAGCGAGGCACTCGTCGAGTCGAGCTGGACGATGTGGCGGGAGCCGAGCGCGGCGGCGATGCCATCAGCGGTGGCCGCCTGCGACTTCAGGCTGCCTGCCGTCACCGACCCGCCGGGACCGTTGCTCAGTGGCCCGGCGCCACTGCCGGACGTGTAGACAATGAGCTGGTTTGATGCCAGGTTGGGCCCGGCGTAATCGAGGACGTTCCCGAACCGCTGTGCGGACAGGATGCAGATCAGCATCGCGATCAGCACGCCGAGGCTGATCGCGGCGAGGGCCGAGCCCGAGCGCGCGCGGTAGCGGGCCAGGTCGCGCAGCGGCAGCCGGATCGCGATCGGGGCAGGCCGCGGCCCGGGCCAGTACCGCCAGGCACAGCGGGGACAGCAGGATCACCGCCACGACCAGGGCGACGAGGCCGCCCAGCAGTTCGAGCATTCCGCCGTTGCCGTTTTTACTGCCGGAGTACGACAGCAGGAGCCCGGCGAGCGCGAACAGGAGGATGCCGGGCACCGCCGAGCGGTGGACCTGCTTCGGCGGCGCGGGCCGCCCGGACAGGGCAGTCACGATGGGCACCCTGGTGATGGACCGGGCCGGCCGGGAGGCAGCGACGAGCGTGGCCACGACGGCCAGCACCATCGCCGCGGCGATCACGGCCCATGGCAGCTGGAACGCGCCGATCAAGTGGTGCGCGCTCGTCTCGACGCGCGGGCGGTAGGCCAGCCAGGCCGCCAGGCCCAGCACGGCCCCGGCCAGCGCGCCGGCGATACCGACGACGGCGCCGTTGGCTCGCACGACGTGACGGATGTTCTTGTCCGTGGCGCCCAGCGACGCGAGCATGCCGAGCGAGCGCAGCCGGCGCTGCGCCAGCACGGTGAAACCGCCCACGGCCACCAGGGCGATGAGGAGCATCGCGACGGTCACCAGGGCGAGCGAGATGGTCTCCGGGTTGAGCGTGTTGCCCGCCGCGGCTGACTGCGGAGTCTGGACGTTCGGGCCGAGGGAGGCAGGGTCGACCCCCGGCGCGTCGAACAGGACGGTGACCTGGGTTGGTCTCCGGACCTGGCCCGGCACCACGAGGGCGAACTCGTCCAGCAGGCTCTGCGGGTTCTGCACGATGCCGACCACCCGCCGGGCCGCGCCGCCCTGGTGCCAGACGCTCCCGGTCTTGAGGTTGAACGCGGACGCGACGCCGCCGGTCACCGCCACCTGGCCCGGTCCTGCCGGGTAATGGCCGCTGACCAGGGAGAGCATCGGCTGCCCGAACGGGCCGCGCGGGTTCTGGGCGCGCAGGTCGTAGGTGCTGATCGAGCCGGGGATCGCCACGGTCTGGTTCTCGATGACGTCGGCGCGGCCGAAGCGGTGCTGCAGCGCGGCGATCTGGGTGGCCAGGCGCGGGCCGGGCGGCTGGAACGTGGCCCGGTCCTGGGCGGTGCCGAAGCCAGCGTTGGCCGGGGGCGGCGTGTTAGTTGCTACCGCCGCCCCGAGGATCGTGGCGGCCACGGCGACCACGATGAGCGCCAGGACCAGCAGCTGCTGGCGCCACTCGCGGCGGAACAGCCGCCAGGCCCAGCGCATGACGGCGCGGCGGGCCGGGATGCCACCGCCGCCGCCGGAGGCCTGCACCGGTGCGGGGCGCTCGTGCAGCGCGGTGCTCATTTGCCCGGCCCGTTAACCAGCAGCGACTGCGGGACCGGTACCGGCGGGGTCTGGTCCGCGATCCGGCCGTCGCGCAGGAACACGACCCGGTCGGCCCACGAGGCCAGCTGCGCGTCATGGGTCACCACCACCCCGGCCACGCCGCGCTGGCAGGCGGCGCGGACCAGCCGCATGACGGCCTCGCCGTTGGCCGAGTCCAGCGCGCCGGTCGGCTCGTCGGTCAGCAGCAGCCGGCGCTCCCCGACGACCGCGCGGGCGATTGCCACCCGCTGCCGCTCGCCGCCGGACAGCTCGTCCGGATAGCGGGCGGCCCAGTCGGCCAGGCCGAGTTCTTCCAGTGCCGCCATTGCGGCCGCGCGGGCCTTCCGGGCGGACGTGCCGTCGAGTTCCAGCGGCAGCGCGACGTTCTCCGCCGCGGTCAGCCCGGCCAGCAGGTTGAAATCCTGGAATACGTAGCCGATCGAGCGGCGGCGCAGCCGGGCCTTGTCGTTGCGCGACATCCCGGATAGTGCGCTTTCGCCGACCAGGACCTCGCCGCTGGTCGGGTCCTCCAGGCTGCCGGCGATGGTCAGCAAGGTGCTCTTGCCGGAGCCGCTCGGCCCCATCACGGCGACCAGCGCGCCGGGCTCGACGGTCAGGTCAATATCGCGGAGCGCGTGCACCTCGGCGGCTCCGTGGCCGTAGACCTTCGATACCTTGCGCAGTTCTAGCGCGGTCATCGCCGCACCCCAGCTTTCCGCCGCAGTCGCGGCAACGCGTTAGTAGCACGAATAGGAGGGTCGGATGAGAAACGCTTCAGCCGGCCGTCGGCGGCGTCCAGCCACCGGACGACCGAGTCCAGGCGGAACAGCTCGGCGTCGACCACCAGGCCGAAGGCCAGGTCCTGCTGAGCCTCGTCTTCCTTGTGGCGGGTCCACTGCTGCATGAGCTGCAGCAGGTACCGGCGGTGCACCTGGATTACCTCGTGCACATCCACGCCCGGCACCTGTATCGCGATCAGCACCTTGATGACCAGCTCATCGCGGGGCGGCGAGGACAGGTCCGGCGGCATGCGCAGCCACCCGGCGAGTTCTTGCTCGCCCTCGGCCGTGATCCGGAAGCCCTTCTGCGGGCCGTCATCTGCCGCGCTATCGGACTCGACCAGCCCGTCGCGCTCAAGCCGCTGCAGCGTCGTATAGACCTGGCCCACGTTCAGCGGCCAGACCTCTCCGGTGCCGGCCTCGAACTCCTCGCGGAGCTGCAGGCCGTACTTGGGCCCCTCGCTGAGCAGCGCGAGCAGCGCGTGCCGCACGCTCATCTCGTGAGCCAACTGAGTAGCATACTCAGTATGATATTTAGTATGCTGGGTGAGCGCAAGCCTTAATCTGCGAGTTCGGCGGCTACCGGGTGGTCCTGCGGCGGCTGCCGGATCGAGGTCCTGTGGCGGCTGCCGGGCGGGCCGGCAGTACCGGTCACCGCGCGGGCGCTGGTTAGGTCACCGCGACGAACAACCCGACGGCCATCAGGACGAAGCCGGCCGCGTACTCCGCGCCGAACTCGACCGCCGCGCCGAGACGGCGCCCGACCTCCAGGCCCAGCAGGCTCAGGCACACGCTCACCGCGGCGAACATCACGATCGCCTCGGCGACCGGGGTGTGCTGGACGCCGAGGCTGAAGCCGACCACCAGGTTGTCCATCGACAGCGCCAGGCCGGTCAGCAGCAGCCGCCGCAGCGACGCGGGCGGGCTCAGCTCGCGGTTGCTGGCCCGGAACGCCTGGACGAGCTGCCACGCGCCTATCGCGATCAGCAGCGTTCCGCCGACATAGCCGGACACGTTCCCGAGCGCCCGGGCGACGCCCCGGCCGGCCAGCAGGCCGACCAGCGGCATGCCCGCCTCGAAGATCCCGAAGACGACCCCGACCTTGACCCGGGTCGCCAGCGTCGTCCCGGACAGCCCGATGCCGATGGACGCACCGAAGTTGCCGAGGCCGACGGCTACGGCGGCAAAGAACAGGGCTAGCACCGGGACCGCCGGCTAGCCGCCGCGGCCGGCGGGCGGGCGGCCATCGCGGCCCGCTGGCGGGCCGGCCTGCCGGATCCAGTCCGGACCGCGCCCGCATCCGCCGTCGCGGGCAGGGCGGAAGTCCGAGCGAGCACGGGGCCGGCCACTTAGCGAGGATACCCGCAGGCCGCCCGGTTACCTGTTGGGTTGGGTTAGCGCCTCGTTACCCGCGGCATGCCGGGCCGTGACCCGCCGGGCGTTTCCGCGGAAGCGCACGGCGGACGTTTCCGCGGAAGCGCCGTGCACGTTCCGCGGAAGCGCGCGGCCCCTCGCCCTGCATTGCTGCTAGCCGGAACGCCGTGCACGTTTCCGCGGAAGCGCGGCGACGCCGGGATGCGTTGTCCTGGCCTGGAAAGGGCGGTGACGCTGCAGGCGCCCGGACGGCCGGCTGCGCCGCCATTGGACCGCGCGGCTGCGGGTGGCCCGGCGCCGGGCCGCCGATGATTGCGGCGAACCAGGGCCGCCCGGGGACGTGCCTGCCGGAACCGGGCACTTAGACTCGGTACCGGGGATGGGCTGATGCGGCTAGGCGGCTGGCCCAGAGGGGGCTGGAATGGATCAGGCAATGGTGACGACGGCCTTAGCCGGGCCGCCCGCCGACTACGGGTTCGTCAGCCGGGATCCGGAAATCCAGGCGATCGAGCGGCTGGTACTGGCCAGCCAGGACAGCAACGAACTGCTCGTGCACGGCCCGGCCGGTGTCGGCAAATCGACATTGCTCGCGCACCTGGCCCGGCGCTGGCAGCGTACCGGCCTGGTGGACCAGGTCTTCCGGTTCAGCTACCAGGGCCGCGCCTGGACCAGCGGGCAGATCATCCGCCGGATCCAGCGGGCCGTGCTCGGCCAGGCCGAGCAGGCCGGCGCCGCAGCGAAGCCTGCCGCGGCACAGCTTGAGCAGGTCGTGCAGCACCTGCGAGCTACCCGGCATCTGCTCATCCTGGACGCCGCCGAGGCAAGCACCGCCGCGGCGGCCGTCCCGGGCGCGCCCGGCGCAGCCGGGCGGCAGCACCTCAGGACCCTGCTATCCCTGCTGCGCGGCGGCCGCACGCTGGTCCTCATCGGCTCTCGCGAGCCCGGGACCTGGCTCACCCCGGACAGCCCGGGACCCGGCAGCTACCGGCTGCCCGGTCTCGACACGCAAGCCGCGGCGGTGCTGGCCGAGCGCATCGACCCGGCGCTGCAGGATTCCCTGCTCCTGCTCGCGCCCTTCACCGCCGTCATCCCCACCGGCCCGATCCTGGGCCGGTACACCGAACTCCTGCTGCAGCACGAGTCAGTCCGGTCAGCTGGCCAGGTAGATCTTGCCGCCGCGCTCGGCCAGGCCGTCGACGTGGGCCTCGCTGCCCCGCATCGGCAGCTCGGCTACCTGGTCCAGGTGCAGCCATTGCTGTCCTGCTTCCTCCGCGGCCGGCTGCCCGGCCGGCCATCCCGGCGCGATGCGGCCGGCCAGGCGCACTATGAGCTTTACCGCGAGCTGGGCGCGCAGCTCGCCGCGATGCTGATTTCCGCTGATCACGAGCAGCGCTCGGCTGGCCTGGCCGCCGCCCAGGCCGAATACGCCAACCTGGCGGACGCCCTGGCGCACGGCCTGCGCGCTGGCCGGCCGATCCTGGCTATTGCCGGAGCGCTTGATGGCTACCTGGATCAAACCGGGCGCCGTGGCGCCCGCCGCGGGCTCTTCGATGACACCATCGCCGCCTATCCGGAGGGCGATGCCGGCCCCGGCCCGGGCGAGCTTGCGGCACTGCACGACCTGGCCGGCCGCGCCGCGCTGGATCAGCATCGGCTCGACGACGCGAAAGCGGAGTTCGAGGCCGCGCTCCGGCTCGCCGATGGCCGCCACAACTGGCACATTGCGGCCAGCGCCCATCATCAGCTCGGCCTGGTCGCCCAGCACCAGAGGCGGTACGGGCAGGCCGAAGGCAGCTACCACCGGGCCCTCGGCATCAAGCTGCAGCTCGGCGACCAGTGCGCCGCCGCGGACAGCTATCACCAGCTCGGCACCCTCGCCCAGGACCGGCGGCGGTACGCGGAGGCGGAGGCCAGCTACCGCAGCGCCCTTGCCATCTTCCTGGAAGCCGGTGACCAGCGCGCCGCCGCGGACAGCTATCACCAGCTCGGCACCCTCGCCCAGGACCGGCGGGAGTACGCGGAGGCGGCGGCCAGCTACCGCAGCGCCCTTGCCATCTTCCTGGAAGCCGGTGACCAGCGCGCCGCCGCGGACAGCTATCACCAGCTCGGCACCCTCGCCCAGGACCGGCGGGAGTACGCGGAGGCGGCGGCCAGCTACCGCAGCGCCCTTGCCATCTTCCTGGAATCCGGTGACCAGCATGGCGCCGCGGACGCTTACTACCGGCTCGGCACCCTTGCCCACGATCAGCGGCGGTACGCCGAGGCGGAGGCCAGCTACCGCAGCGCGCTCGGCATTACCCAGCAGTCCGGGGACCAGCACAGCGCCGCCCTCACCCACCGCCAGCTCGGCATGCTCGCCAGGGAGCAGCAGCGCTACGCCGAAGCCGAGGCGAGCTACCGCCAGGCTCTGGAGATCTTCCTGGCATCCGGGGACCGGGACGGCGCGGCGAGCACCCATCATCAGCTCGGCACCGTCGCCCGGCAGCAGCAGCGCTACGCGCAGGCCGAAGCCAGCTACCGCAAGGCCCTGCATATTCGCCAGCAATCAGATCCACGCGCGGCATCGAGCACGGCCAAGCAGCTCGGCAATGTCCTCACCAGGGTCGGGCAGCATGGTGAGGCCGCCCGGGTCCGCTTGTACGCGGCGATGACGTGGCGCCAGGAATCAGGGGTCTGGTCCGCGGAGGACCTGGAATGGCTCCGCGGCCAGCGCGCCCTGATCGAGCCGGACGAGTTCGTCGCCCTGGTGAAAGAAGACGTTCCGGCCGGCCTCGCGGACGATCTCATCGCGGCGATCGCCGCCGGGGATCCGGCCGCGCCCGGTCCGCCCGGCAGCTGAGCCTACGCGGGGCAGAGCCAGTCAGCGGGACCACGGCCCGGCCGCGCATCCTCGCCGCCGGGCGGCGGGTAGCTGACCCGCAGCGTGAACGCATAGCGCGTCGGGCCGTGCGCGCGCAGGTGCCGGACCCGGTCCTCGGCCTCGCCGGTGCCGGGACGATGCCCGGCGGGCACCCACCAGCACGCCAGCTGCGGCTCGCCTGCCCGCTGGAACCATTCCCGCCGCCGCCGCAGCACCTGCCGGTGCATCTCGCCGAACACGAACGCGCCCAGGTGCCCGATGTCAGTCCAGACGGACAGGTTGACGATCACGCCAGCGCTGCCGGCCGCGTCCCACTCGAACGCCTGGATCGAGGTCGCGTTGCCGTCCTCGGCCTGCAGCCGCCAGATGAAACCGGGCGCCCGGTCTGCGGCCGCGTTGACCGGGTCGAGTGCCGCCACGAACCCGGCCAGCTCGGCCGAGTCCAGCGGGGCGCTGAGCCGTGCGATATTGACCTGCGCGAGCTCGAATGCCATCAGGTGAGTCTGCCAGTTCCGGCGCCTGGCGGCCGGGGCTACCCCATCGGATATCGGCGGAAGCCCACGGCGTAGTCGCAGCCGGCGCCCAGGCCGACGTAACCGGCCATGTTGCGCAGGAACTCGTCCGGGTCGAAGTCGCGGCCGAGGCCGTCGAGATAGGCCTGGTGCTCGCGCAGCGAGGCGACGCCGGCCTCGATGGTGGCGGTGACGTCGGCGAAATGAGTCGGGTTGCCGGTGGCGGCCACGTACGCGTCGCGGATCCCGGTCCAGGCCGGGCCAGCCTCGGCGAACACCCACTCGTTGGCCGCGTCCCGGCAGGCGTCCAGCACGGCGAGCCCGACCGCCCGGTGGTCAGCGTGATTGACCGGCCCGTCCTCACCCCAGGTGAGGTCGAAGCTCATCGTGATGACCAACTCGGGCTGCAGGCGGCGGAACGCGGCGGCCAGGTCACGGCGCAGCGGCACCCCGTACTCGACCAGCCCGTCCTGGTGGTCCAGGAATTCCACGTCGCGCACGCCGACGACCGCGGCGCTGCGCCGTTCCTCCGCCACCCGCAACGGCCCGACCTGGTCCGGCGGCAGGCCGGCGATGCCGGCCTCGCCCCTGGTGGCGAGCAGGTAGCCGACCTCCTTGCGCTGCCCGGTCCAGCGGGCGACGGCGGCGGCGACGCCATACTCCAGGTCGTCCGGGTGGGCGACCACGGCGACGGCCCTGGTCCAGTCTTCCGGCATCGGCTGCATCGGCACTGCCTTCCTCCCGTCCGGTACTCGCGCAACTCTCTCACGGCCACCCGGCCGGCCAGCAGCGCGGGAGCGCCGCCGGCCTGGCCGATCGGGCTAGCCGGCCGCTGGCCGGCCCTCCCGGCGGAACAGCTGCATCGAGCCGAGGGGCGAGAAGCCCGCCGTCAGCGCGGCGCGGAGGCTCGCCGCGTTGCCGGGCGCCACGGCCGCGACGACCAGCTGGCCGGACGGGATCACGCTCAGCGCGTCGCGGATCAGCCCTGCGCCGCCGCCGGCACCGCGGTGTTCTGGTTCGAGCTCGAAGCTGATCTCGGTGAGCCCGGCCAGGCCCTTGCTGAGCACGACCACGGCCGACCGGCGCCGCTCCGGGTAGCCGAGGACCCGGCGCCGGTCCCGGATCCTGGCGGCGAACAGCACCCGGTGGTGCGTGGCCAGATCTGGCCGGTCAACCAGGCGCGGCGCGGCACCGGCCGGTCCCGCGACATGGTCGGGCTGGCCGGGCCCGGCCAGCCCGCGGGCGGCCATCAGCACGTCCAGGCTGTCGATCCAGCCGTCCGGCCCGGCCAGGGCCGCGATCAGGCGCGGGTCATGCGCGCCGCCGAGGCCATCGGCCCCGAGCTCGGTCAGCCGCCCGGCGGAGATATCCGGTGCCACCGCCAGCACCGCGTGCCCGGTGAACGCGATGATCCCCGCTATGCCCGGCCGCCACGGCGGCACCCGCCGCCAGCCGCCGTCCGCAGCCGGGAACCGGCCAGCGGCCGCATCGGTGATCAGCCTGGCGAGCGGATGCAGCTGCGGTGCCGAACCGGCTGGCTGCCGCTCCCCCGGCGGACGATCATCACTCAGCTGACGATCCTGCTGCGGCTCCGGCTGCATGGGCCCAACCATGCCAGGCCGGGAAGGCCGGCCCGGGCCGGAGTGTCAGACCCGGCCGCTAGCGTCGTCGCATGGACATGAAAGTCGAAGTCGTCTTCGTTCCGGTGACCGACGTGGACCGCGCCAAGGCCTTCTACGTCGACCAGGTCGGCTTCAACGCCGACCACGACGTGCAGGTCAACCCGGAGCTGCGGTTCGTGCAGCTCACGCCGCCCGGGTCCGCCTGCTCGGTAGCCATGGGCATCGGCATCACCCAGATGCCGCCGGGCTCGCAGCAGGGCGTGATGATGGTGGTCGAGGACGTCAAGGCGGCCCGCGAGCAGCTCGTCGGCAATGGCGTGAACGCCAGCGATATCGACGTCCAGCCGTGGGGCTCGTTCGTCACGTTCGCCGACCCCGACGGCAACACCTGGTCGCTGCAAGAACTCCCCCCGCGGAGCTAGCTGGCCCGGCTCGCCCGGGAAGACCCGGTCCAGGGGCGTTTCCGCGGAAACGTCGCCGCGCCGGCCGGGACGGGTCTGTCACGGTTGGGCCCGGCGGCTGCGGTGGGCTGCCGGGCTGCGTAATACTGCAGGGGCCTGCCGCGCGGGGGCCCGAGCCGATTCGCAGGCGTGAGCGAAGGGACCAGCGTTGCTGCTCATCTGGGGTTTTCGGGCCTTCTATCGCACCGTTGGCCAGGGTGCATTCCACTGCCGCAAGTGCGGCGGCGACCGGGAGTACTGGCACCGCGCCGGGCGGCGGTTCGGCACCCTGTTCTTCATCCCCGTCATCCCGCTGACCAAGGCCGGCCAGCACGTGCAGTGCACGACGTGCCGGACGCGCTACGTCATGGATGTGCTCAGCCTGCCCACCGCCGCGCAGATGCAGGCCGCGCTGCCGGTTGGCATGCGCGCCGCGGCGACGGCCATGCTGCGGGCCGGCGGGTCATCCAGCCCGGCCGCCAGGCAGCGCGCCGTGGCCGCCATCCAGGGCGCCGGCCAGCAGGACTATGCCGATGCCGACCTGGACTCCGACACTGCCCAGCCCTCCGCGGCTATCCGTGGTGCGCTCGGCCAGGTCGCCCGGCAGCTGACCGCGGACGCGAAGGAATGGTTCCTGGCCGAGACGGTACGGGTCGGGATGGCCGACGGGCCGCTGACCGGCCAGGAGCGGCAAGCCGTCCAGGCGATCGCCATGGACCTGGGCATGACCCGGGCACAGGCGATCGGCGTCGTGACCATGACCGAGCAGGCTGCCCGGCAGAGCTAGCAGCCGGCCCGCGGGCGGGCCGGGCGTCCGAAGCGGTCGGCGCGGGGCGCTGAGCCCGCGGGACGGCGTCAGCGCATCGCGCTTGCGTACGGCCTGGGCTCGCGGCGCAGCCACTGCCAGAATGTCCGGCGCGGCGGCCGTGCCTTGATGTTGCCGCTGCCGACCTTGCCGGACACGTCGACTCGCAGCGCCACCGGCAGGTCATGCCGCCACGGCGCGGCGACCTTGACGTTGCCGCTGCGGATGGCGACCTCGTCGGCGTCTATCACGATGCCCGGCTTCGTCACCAGGGTGAGGTTCCCGCTGTGCACTTCGGCGTCGATCTGGAGCCGGGCCGCGGTTAGCACTGCCTCGGTGAAGTCGAGCGTGACATTGCCGCTGGTCACCCGGACTTCAATCCGCTGCGGCACTACCCAGTGGCCGTCCCGCCGGATGTTGCCGCTGCGGCAGTCGATGTGCGCGACGTCCTTCGGCTGCGGCGGTGCGTCTACGTAGCCAGGGGCGGCTGGCAGATCGGCGGTCAGCGCGGCAAGCTCGCCGTAAGTGCGGGCGGTGAGCGCGATCTCGAGCCGTTCGTCGAGTTCCTCGGCGGTCAGCCGGCCGTCGCCCGCGGCGACCCGGAGCAGTTCCACCACCCGGTCCCGGTCGCCGTGGGACGCGCGCAGCTCACCTGGCCGTGCCACGTGATCATCGCGTCCGAGCGGCGATACCTCGCCCATCATGCACAAAGGGTAAGGCCGTGGTGGCTCGCCCGGCACCCCCTGATGCCTGGATTGCGCTGCCTGCCAGCTTCCGCCGGGTCCGGTCTTCGGCTGGCACGGCCGGCCAGCGGATGCCAGGATCGAGCGACGGGCCGGCCCGGCCGCGAGCACCACCCGCCAGCACCGCCGTCGATCCCAGCACCGCCGTCGATCCCCAGCCAGCCGTCGTCAGTTCCCGAGGAGTGACCATGACCCTGTTCGACTTGTCTGGCAAGACGGCTGTCGTCACCGGAGGTACCCGCGGCATCGGCCTGATGATGGCGCGCGGGCTGCTGCAAGCCGGGGCCAGCGTCTACATCAGCTCGCGCAAGGCCGATGCCTGCGCCGCGGCGGCGGACGAGCTCGGGAGTTACGGGCCGGTGGTGGCCGTTCCGGCCAACCTGGCGACCGAGGAGGAGTGCCTGCGCCTTGCCCGCGAGGTCGGCGAACGCGAGCAGGCGCTGCACATCCTGGTTAACAACGCGGGCGCGACCTGGGGCGCACCGCTCGCGGAGTTCCCCGCGTCGGCCTGGGACAAGGTGCTCGACCTCAACCTGAAGTCGCCATTCTTCCTGACCAGGGCCTTCCTGCCGATGCTTGAGACGGCCGGCACGCCGGACGACCCGGCGCGGGTGATCAACGTGGGCAGCATCGACGGCCTGCGGGTGCCCGCGCTGCCTAACTACTCGTACTCGGCCAGCAAGGCCGGCCTGCATCACCTCACCCGGGTGCTCGCCCGTGAGCTCGGCCCCCGGCATATCACGGTCAACGCCGTTGCCCCCGGGCCGTTCGAGTCGAAGATGATGGCGGCGACGCTGCGGGCGGCCGGCGGCCAGATCGCCGCCATGGCTCCGCTGCGGCGCATCGGCCGTCCGGACGACATGGCGGGCGTCGCGGTCTACCTGGCCTCGCGGGCCGGCGCCTACGTCACCGGCGCGGTCATCCCCGTCGACGGCGGGATCGCCACCACGGTCTGACCGCAGCCGCGGATGACCGCTGGCCAGCGGCGGCATGGCCAGCCCCGGCGGC
This sequence comes from uncultured Actinomycetes bacterium, assembly GCA_963786975.1. Classification (GTDB taxonomy): domain Bacteria; phylum Actinomycetota; class Actinomycetes; order Streptosporangiales; family Streptosporangiaceae; genus Palsa-506. Next base: position 376,995 of record CAWBBE010000008.1, read on the forward strand.
GGCTAGCCCAGCGCGGGCGGGCGCACCGGCGCCAGCCGGTCAGCTCCGGCGCAGCACGGTGCCGGCCGTCCCGCGCGGGCTGCTATCCCGGCGGCGGGCCGGGCAGGTCAGGCAGCCCGAGGATGCCCAGCAGCTCGCGGAAATCCGTGATCGTGTAGTCGGGGACGCAGTCCTGGTGCACCTTCGTTCCCTGGTCAGAATCGAACATCACGGTCTTCATGCCGGATTCCCGCGCCCCGAAGATGTCACGGTGCATGTCGTTGCCGACGTACAGCGTGTGCTCGGCCGCCGTGCCCATCCCGTCGAGCGCGAGCTGGAAAAGCCGGCGGTCCGGCTTACGGAACCCGTAGTCACCGGAAATGATGATCGGGTCGAAGTAGTCGAGCAGGCCGACCTGATGCAGTTCGCCGAGCGCGTGCGCGGTCTGCGCGTCGGTGACGACGGAGAGCGGGTAGCGCTTGCGCAGCGCATCGAGCACCTCGCGGACGTACGGGTAGAGCCCCAGCCGGCAGCGCGAGATGCCGCGGGACATCTCGGCCAGGAACAGCGGCAGCTGCCCGATCTTCCCGGCCGGCAGGGCCCGGGTGAAGTCCGTCTGGTTCTCCGCGATGATGCTGCGCCAGATGGCAACGGCATCGAACTCGGGGTGCCTCTCCGGGCTGGCCTGCTGCTGCTCCTTCATGATCTGGAAATAGCGATCCCGGACCTGGTGGCGGCGCAGCTCGATCCCCTGGTACGTGAGGAAGTGCGCCGCTGAGCGGAAGATCTGATCCATGCCTTCATCGGTAAGGATGCTGATCACGGTGCCGTTGAGGTCGAAAGCGACCGCTCGGATGTCCATGCGCTGCGGTCGTACTCCTTGCTCGAGAAGACGGGCGACCCGGTCACCAGACTACGGCTCGCCGCCACCGGGTGGTAGCACGAGCCGTAGTCTGGCCGCGGGTCATCCTGCCGCGCGTCATCCTGGCCGGGCGACGACCCGTTGCCGGGACCCGGTCCGGTCAGGCGGCCAGCAGCAGCTTCTTCGCCCGCGCCACGAGCCTGCCGCCGTAGTCCCGGCCGATGTAGTCGTTCCGCGCGATCCGCAGCAGGTTGAGCGCCATGTAATACGGCACCCGCGCGGTAACCGAGTCGAACGTCTGCTGACGGTCGCGGAAATGGCAGCTGTATTCCCAGAGGAAATGCGAGATGAACGGTTCCGCGCGGTGGCTGTCGCCGGTAGCGCTCATGAACGCGTGCTGCAGCTCACCGGCCACGCGGCCGACATCGAACACCCGGTCACCGCGCTTCATGCGCTCCAGATCGATCGCGGCGACATCCATGCCGCAGCCGAACAGGAAGTTTGCCGGAGTGGCGTCCCCGTGCAGCCAGACCTGCTGGTCCTGCCACATCTGCGGCCGGTCCCGCCAGCTGGCCCGCAGGCTGTAGAACTCGTCCGCGTCCGCCTGCCCGATGCGGTGCGCCCGCTGCAGCCTGCCGACGATCGTGTCAAAGTACCTGCAGTCGGGATCGAAATCGACGCCGGCCCCGTTGGCCGTCCGGTCGTGCTGCGTGGCGAGGAAGTAAGCGAGCGCCTTCAGCCGCCAGTACAGGTGCGCGCTGTCCCCGTGCTGCGTCGCCCGCGCGATCGCGTGGCTGAATTCCTCGCCGGAATAGTATTCGACCGCCAGCACGCCGTTAATGTCCCGGCTGAGGCCCAGCGGGCGGATCACGTGGTGCGGTGACCCGACCAGGTCGTACCGGCGCAGCGTCTCGAGCCCCTCGTACTCCTGGCGCGCCATCCAGCCCGCCTTGTCCGGATCCGATACGAATCTGGGGCCGTAGAACTTGCAGATGATCTCGGCGTGGCTGAACTTCTCCTCGTATCCGTAGACCACGTTGCTGCCGGACAGCCGGAAGACGCGGAAGGCAGGCTGCGGCTCGTGCACGCCCATGCGCTCGCGGATTATCTTGCTGAGGAATTCGTGCAGTGGGTCATCGCCCGCGACGTACCCGACGTACTTACCGTTCATCGGGCGGCCTTTCTCGCGCCGGTGCCCGCATTGCGGGCGCCGTGCCGTGTGCCGCAGGTATCCGCGGCAAGCGAGATCTGCCCCGTCTGCCCTGGAGCACCCCAGTCCATTCTGAGCCCCCGGCCATTGGCGCGAGCCCCCTTTCTTGTCGCACCGGCCTGGGCTCTAACGTGCGCTGGCGCCTTGCCAGGTCTCCCCCAGGCCTTACGTAAACAGAGGCAGACCACTGGGAACAGATACGTCCCTTATCGGCGCCGCCAGCGCCATTCCCCGGGCCGGCCGGGCGCTGCCGGCGGCCGGCGGCCGGCGGCGTGGAGGATAATCCGGCAGGTGAGCGAGGAGATACGAGAGCCGGCTCGCGCGGTCGGTGCGGCGGCGCTCGCCGCCGGGTGGTCGCACCGGCACCGCGACGTCTCCGGCGGCTGGCTGCGGCCCACCGTGTTCGGCGCGGTCGACGGGCTGGTGACGAACGCCTCGCTGATCGCCGGACTGGGCGGCGGCGGCGTGCCGGCCCGCACGGTCGTGCTGACCGGCGTGGCCGCGCTGGTGGCCGGGGCGTTCTCGATGGGGACCGGCGAGTACGTATCGGTGACCAACCAGAACGAGCTGGTGAACGCCGAGGTCGCCGTCGAGCGCCGGATGCATGCCCGGTTCCCGGCAGCGGAAAAGGCCGAGCTCGCCGATACGTTCCGCGGTTATGGCGCCGACCCGGATACCGCGGCCCGGATGGCTGAGGCGGTGTCGCGGGATCCGGATACCGCGCTGCGCGTACACACCCGCGAGGAACTTGGCGTGGATCCGTTCGAGCTGCCCTCTGCGGTGCTCGCGGGCGTGTCGTCGCTGGTCGCGTTCTCGCTGGGGGCGCTGCTGCCGCTGCTTCCCTACCTGGCCGGGCTATCCGGGCGATCCGCGCTGGCTGCTGCACTGGGCATCGCGGCGGTAGCGCTGCTGGCCGGCGGGATGGTCGTCGGACGGCTCACCGGCCGCCCGCTGCTGCGCTCCGGCCTGCGCCAGCTCGCCCTGGGCGCGTTCGCCGTCGCCGTGACGTTCAGCGTGGGCAGCCTGATCGGCGGCCAGAGCATCTGGTAACGCGACGGCTGGGGGCGCCCGGTGCTAGGACAGCCGGGTGACTGATCGCCGCCCGGCGGCGCCCGCCTGGGGGCCGTGCGCGGGACTGTCCGGGCGCGGCCGGTGCCGCCGGGTTCCCCGCCGCCCGCCCGGGCGGAGGCCATGCCCGGCCAGCCCGGCCAGCAGCCGGGCCAGCGCGCCGCGGGCCTGCTTCAGCCCGCCGTACTGGCCGCTGGCCGCCGGGTGCGTGACCGGCGTGATCCCGTCACCGTCGACCAGGAACAGGCCGGCTCCCCGGCCGGGCCACAGGTAATGATGATCACCATCCGGGCCGGCCGGCGACCATAACGCCGGGCCCGGGCCCGCCGCCGACCGCTCGCGGACCACCGTGCCGCTGAGATGCTTGGTCCTGACTGACATTGGGCGGCCTTTCTTGCCTGACTCTCCGGAACGTCCGGTATGTCCGGCGCATGAGGGAATTATCTGCCTGCCGGATGACAGTTCCCTGCGTACACGCCGGAAACTTGCTGAATGAGCCAGCCAGCGGCGGGCCGCAGCCGGAGTTGCCCGCGCGGCCCGCCTGCCTGCGCACCAGCCTGGCCGAGGCCCACGGAGAGCCGCAGGCCGGCCGGGCCGGATGAGCGCGTCGCCGGCGCCGTTCTCCTCGCGCGGGCCGGGCCAGGCGCCAGCGGCCGGGCAGGCGCTAGCGGCCGGCTGGCCGTTCCTGCACGGTCCAGGCGTTGCCGTCGGGATCGCTGAAGAAGATGAACGAGTTCCAGTCGCCGCCCCGCCCCTCCGCCGGGCCGCCCTCGTCGAAATGCTGGACGGTGCTGACCCCGACCCCGCGCCCGGCCAGCTCGGCCCGGGCGGCCTCGATGTCGGGCACGACGAGCTGCGGGCGGGCCGAGCCCGGTGCCGACTCGGCCAGGCCGGTGCCCAGCACGATCGAGCACGCGGAGCCGGGCGGCGTCAGCTGCACCACCCGGACTTCGTCGCTGACCCGCGTGTCATGGTCGACCACGAAGCCGGCCTGCTCGCTGTAGAAGCGCTTCGCCCGGTCCACGTCCGCGACCGGCACCACGATCACTTCGAGCTTCCAGTCCACGGCCTCGCCCCTTCCGGAATGTGCCTCCACGCTAGCTGGCGCCGGTAACCGGCCGGCCAGGGCCGGCCGGGCGGCGCCATCAGGCAGGTCCGGGACCGGTCACGCCGGACGTGACCGGTCCCGGACCCGGTGCCCCGGCCTGGCGATCCGGCCGGGCGGCAGCTCGCGCCCTGGTCAGCCGGTGCAGCCCGAGATGGAGTTGACCGGGACGCAGTTGTCGGGATGGTTATCGGTCACCGGCGTGCCGTTCAGGGTGACCACGCCGCCGCCGTCGTTGAAGATGCCGCCGCCATCGTGCGCGGCCGTGTTACGGGTGACCTGGCCGTGGTTGAACGTCGTGTCGCCGAAGTTGTAGTAGCCACCGCCGTCAATGCTCGCCGTGTTGTTGCTGAACGTGGTGCCGTTCAGGGTGGCGTTCTCACTGTCTTCGTTGTACATGCCGCCGCCGTACTCGGCGGTGTTGGCCGTGAAGGCGCCGCCGTGCAGCGTGGCCTCGTCGTCGTTGTAGAAGCCGCCGCCCTCATCGGCGGCCTTGTTCAGATGGAAGCTGGTGCCGGTCACCGTGATCACATCGTCGTTGTAGATCCCGCCGCCCCAGCTGGCCTGGTTCTGGTAGAAGCCGCTGGCGGTCACCACCGGTGATCCGCCTTCGTCGTAGATGCCGCCGCCGTAATCGATCGCGCTGTTGCCGGTGAAGTTGCAGTGGCTTACCAGCGTCGGGCTGTCTATGTAGACGCCGCCGCCGTAATCGGACGTGTTCTTGGCGAAGGAATCGCCGACCAGAACGGTGCTGAACTCCTCGTCATTGAACGTGCCGGCCCGTATGATCGTGCCTAGGTCTTTAGTATCCGCGCCAACCGCGCCGCCTACGTCGCCCGCGTGGTTTCCGGTGAAGACCGCGCCGCTGACGAATAGGCCGCCGCCGTTGTAGATCGCGCCGCCTTCATCGCTGGCAGAGTTACCGCTGAAAGTCCCGCCGTGCACCGTGACGCTGCCGTCCACGTTGTCGATGGCGCCGCCATCCGAGGAGTCGGTGAGGCTGCTTCCGGCCGTGTTACCGTTCCGGACGTTGACGTTGTCGAGCTCGAAGCTGACGCCCGAGGTCACCACGAACACGCTGAAGTCGGGGGTGCCGTGGAAGTAGCTGCGCTCGACGGTGCTCTCGTTGCCCTGGATCGTCAGGTCCACGCCGATGACCAGCGCGGCATCCATCTGGTAGGTGCAGAACTTGGTCAGCACGAGCGTGTCGCCGCTGACCGCGCCGGCGACGGCGCCGGCCAGCGCGCCGGCGCTGCACGGCACGCTGATCGCGGGCGGCGCGGGCTTGGCCATCGCCGCCTGGGCGGAGCCCAGGCACAGCGCGACCGCCGCGCCGCCGGTCACCGCCCTTGCCACATTCTTGCCGAAATTCACCCGCATTTAGATCCACTCCCCCTGTACGAAGTCGATATTGTCTGGCGTGCTCCGGATGCCTGCCCAGGCGCTTACCTGACGCGCGGCACTTGCCGCCAGCGTTCTTGCCGGAAGCGCCGCAAAGCGTGCCTATCCCCCGATCAGGCAGCGGCATTCCCCCGGTCACATCAAGAAACCTGGCCGACAGTACCACGGGCCGAGTGGAACCTGCGGGATATCAACCGGCGATTGCGGATGCGGAATGCCCGGTAGATAACGTCGGCAGCAATTCAGCGATCAGTCCGGTTCGTTTCATGGCCGCAGGCTTCCGGCAGATAACGGAAAGGTCCCCGGATCATGAAAGCCCGGCGCGGCCGGCGGCTGCGCTGGCAGGCCGCCGGTTAGCCTCAGTTACCCGGGAGACGGGGTGGGGGTCAGGTCGGCTGGCCGGGGGCGGCGGCCGTGCCTGCGCCGGCCGCGGCATGCACCCGGCAGGCGTCCACCGGCTGCCCGGCGAACTGGCCGCCGGCGCAGTCCTCGCACCGCACCGCGCGCCGCGGGTTGCGGATCAGGGCCAGGCCGAGTAGCCCGCCCAGCGCGACCAGCACGGCCGAGATCCCGATGCCCACGTGGAACGCGTGCACCGACGCGGACTGCACCGCGAGCGCCACATCCCGGCTGATCCCGTGGCCCGGCTCTACCCGGGCCAGGGTCTGCCGGCGCGCCTGCCCGATGGCCGCCCGCGCGGCCGGGGACAGGCTGTGCCCGGTCAGGCTCTTGCTCAGCGCCTGGCCGAACTGGGCCGAGGCGACCGCGCCGACGGCGGCAATCGACAGCAGGCTGGCGATCCGCGCGGTCGCGTTGTTGATCCCGGACGCGATGCCCGCGTTGCCTTCGTCGGCATCCGACAGCACCGTCGCCGTCAGCGGCGCGACGGTCGCGGCCAGCCCGAGGGAGAACACCAGCAGCGCGGGCAGCAGGCCGGTCAGGTAGTTCACGGTCGCGCCGAGCCGCAGCATCAGCGCCAGGCCGGCCGCGGCGACCAGCGGCCCGGCGCCCATGAACAGCCGCGGCCCGAACCGGTCGGCGAGCTTCCCGAAGCGCTTGGACAGCGCGAACATCACCAGGGTGGTGGGCATCACGGCGAGCCCGGAGCGCAGCGCGCTGTACCCGGCCACCTCCTGCAGGAAGAGCACCAGCAGGAAGAACGTGATGCCCAGGCCGCCGTACATGGACAAGGTCTGCACGTTGCCGACGGCGAAGTTCCGCCGCCGGAACAGCCCCATCGGCACCGTCGGCGCCGGAGTGCGCCGCTCGTGCGCGACGAACAGGCCGAGCAGCACGATGCCGGCCAGCCCGGGAACCCACACCTGGGGGCTGCCCCAGCCGGCGTCCGGCAGCCGGATCAGCGCCAGCACCGGCCCGGCGAGGCCGAGGAACGTCAGCGCGGCGCCCAGCCAGTCCACCGGAACGTGCGCGGCGCCGCGTTCGCGGCCAGGCACGGCCATGGTGATCAGCACCAGCGTGACGATCACGAACGGCACGTTGATGGCGAAGATCAGCCGCCAGGAGACCGCGTCGACCAGGTAGCCGCCCGCCAGCGGGCCGATCACCGTGGCGATCCCGGCCCATGCCGTCCACGAGCCGATCGCCGCGCCGCGTTCCTCGCGCGAGAAGGCGGCGACGATCACCGCCAGCGCGCTCGGCGTCAGCAGCGCACCGAACGCGCCCTGCAGCGCCCGGCCGGCGATCAGCACCCCGATGTCCGGCGCGAACGCGCACAGCACGGAGCACAGCCCGAATCCGGCGACGCCGATGGAGAACACCCGCCGCTCGCCGAAGATGTCCCCGAGCGACCCGCCGACCAGGATCAGCGAGCCGAGCGCGAGCAGGTAGGCGTTGGACACCCATTGCTGGCCGGCCAGCCCGCCGCCGAGGTCAGCCCGGATGGCAGGCAGCGCGACGTTGACCGCGGTGGCATCGAGGCCGGCCACGAACGAGCCCATGATCGCCGCGATCAGGGCCAGCCGCTTGCGCCGGTCCGCGGAGGTGCTGGACGAAGCCATTCGGGTCCCTCACATGGTCTCGATCGGTCTTCGCACCATAACCAATCGCCGCGGGGCCGGCTGAAGGCGATTCTTGAACGGACGGGCCGCCGCCGGTCACCCTGGCCGGCTGCTGGACCCGGGCCCGGGTCCAGCGCCGCGCCAGCCCGGGAATGTCGCTTTATCGGTTTCTTCTTCCCTTGGCCGCGAGCCGGTTAATCGCGGGCCCGCTGGCCGGGCCTGTGCGGCAGCTGGGCGGCGCCGTAACTCGGCGGCGTGGCCTGCCGGGCAGGCCATACGGTGGAAGCCGACGCCGATGCTGAGACAGGAGCCGTGGTGGATGAGGCAGAGCGCCCGGCCGGGCCGGATGGCGGCATGCGTGTCTCCGACGCCGAACGCGACGCCGCGCTGGAGAAGCTGGGCGAGCACGCGGCCGCCGGCCGCTGACCCTTGATGAGCTGGAGGACCGCGCGGGCCGGATGCTCGCCGCGAAGACCCGCGCCGACGTTCAGGAACTGACCAGTGACCTGCCGCCGGAGGCGGCCAGGCCCGCCGCCCGGCGCAGGCCGACCCGCTGGCTGATCGCCGTGCTGGGCGGGTCCCAGCGGCGCGGCCGGCTCCGCGCGGCCGGCCGGGTGAACATGATCGCGCTGCTCGGCGGCGATCATGTCGACCTCCGCGACGCCGAGATCGACGGCGGCGAGGTTACCGTGAACGCGGTCTCGGTGCTGGGCGGCGGTAATTTCTACGTGCCCGACACGATCGAGGTCGAGGTCGACGGATTCTCGGTGCTGGGCGGGAATAACGAGCGCGGCGGCCAGCCCCGGCTGCGGCCCGGCGCTCCGCTGGTCCGGATCCGGGCTTACAACCTGATGGGCGGGAGTACGATCTGGCGGCTGCCGCCGGAGGCCCGCGGCAAGTCGCTGAAGGCAGCCAGGAAGCTGGCCCGGGCGGCCGAGCGCGGCCGGCTCCGGGCCCGCGGTAACCGCCGCGGCCGCGGCCGGCCCGGGCCGGACTGCGGCGCGCTGGCCTGCCCGGGCCGGCCAGCCCGCGCGAACAGCGCGGCTCCGGTGGCGGCGACGGCGGCGGCGACGGCCCAGGCGATGACAGGCGCCGGGCTGCCGCTGGCAGGTACGCCGGTGGTGGCCGCCGCGATGAGGAGCAGGGCGGAGATGCCGATCGCGGTGCCGAGCTGGGCCGCGGTGTTGATGATCCCGGCGGCGGCGCCCCGCCACCGGGCCGCCACGTCGGTGCCCAGGCTGGTGGCGGCCACCGAGGACACGCCGATTCCGGCGCCTGCCACCGTGGCGCATAGCGGTACCGTCCACCCGGCCGCGGCGGCCGGGATCAGGGCGAGGTCAGCGACCGCAATGCAGGCCAGGCCGGCGGCCACCACGTATTGCGGGCGCAGCCGCCGCAGCAGCCTGGCCGCCAGCGCGGAGCCGGCGATCACCGCCAGGCTGAACGGCAGCAAGGCGGCCGCCGCCTGCAGCGGGCTACGCCGCAGGGTGTCCTGCAGGTAGAGCGTCACCAGCGTGAGGACCGAGCTGGTGGTGGCGGTGTTGAGCAGGCTGCCGGCCGTCCCCTGGCGGAGCGGCCTGGACCGCAGCAGCGGGGCCGGCAGCAACGGCGCAACCGCCCTGCGGTCAATGATCACGAACGCGCCGGCCGCCGCCGCGCAGGCTGCCAGCAGCAGGCCGCCGGCGTCGCGGTGAGCCGCCTCGGTGAGCAGGGTAGTGCCGACCACGAATGTCATGACCGCCGCGATGAACGCGGCCGACCCGGCCAGGTTCAGCGACGTGGCCCGCTCGGCGTCACGGCCGGGCGGCAGCGAGCAGCGGATGGCGGCGGCCAGCAGGCCGGCCAGCGGGACGTACGCCCAGAAGATGAGCCGCCAGCTGGTCAGGTCGGTCACGATCCCGCCGATGACGAAGCCGCTGGCCCCGGCGGCCGCGCCGGCCGCGCTCCAGATCGCGATCGCCCGCCGCCTGGCCCGGCCCTCGGCGGTGACCGTGGTCAGCAGCCGCAGCGCCGACGGGACGGACCCGGCCGCGGCGGCGCCCTGCAGGCAGCGGCCGGCCGTCAGGGTGACCACCGATGTTGCGGTGGCGGCCGTCACGGCGCCGGCCGCGAATACGCCCAGGCTGGCGATGATCGTGCGGCGATGGCCGAACCGGTCGCCGAGCCGCGCCCCCAGCATCAGCAGGCCGCCGAAGAACATGGCGTAGCCGGTCGCGATCAGGCTGCCGAATGACGCCGGGGCCTGCAGGGTGGCCAGCATCGCCGGCAGTGCGGTCACGACCACGGTGACGCCGAGCACGTCGACGAACTGCACCAGGCAGAGCGAGATCACCGCCAGGCCGGCCCAGGTTCGCCGGCCCGGGGCCCTGGCGATGATCATGGCTAGATCCTAAGCCGGCTCCGCGTCCGGCGGCCTGGCCGCTGGCCCGCGCCGCGGCACGATTGCCCGCGCGGCCGGTCACCGGCCCGGCAACGCCAGCAGCGTGCCTGGCGGAACTCACCGCTGACGCCAGCGCGCGGCAGCGCGGCCGTCGCCGCACTGCCGCGCGCTGGGCGCCGGGCAAGCTACTCAGGTGAGGATCTTGGCCTTCTCCCGGGCGAACTCGTCGGCGGTGATAACGCCGCGGTCGCGGAGGTCGGCCAGCTTCGCCAGCTGGTCAGCGGAACTGCCGCCCGATCCCGATGCGCCCGATCCGGACGCCTGCATCTGCTGGTAGGCCTGCTGCTGCCGGCGGAACTGCCGCTCGGCCTGCTGCTCGGACCGCTCGTGCATGTCGCCACCGCGGACGATGAGGTAGACCAGCACGCCGATGAACGGGATGATGAGCACGAAAATGACCCAGAGCGCCTTCGCCCAGCCAGAAAGGTCATGACTGCGGAAAATGTCGAAATACACATAGACCAGCAGCCAGATCCAGGCCACCCACAGGAAGAACTCGAGCATCGTCCAGAAGATGTTCAACAGCGGGTAGGACGACGACGAAAGAGCAATTGCCATGTTTCTCCTTGGCGCCACCGTGGTTACGCTTAGTTAGCCGGCCCAGTGGCTGCAATCAGTTAGCTGGATTCCGTGCCTATTCGCGGTGCGGAGTCAGCATTCCCCGGCAGCGGATCGCTGACATCACCCGTCGCGGGTGACCTGCCTGCCCGGTGAGCAGCGGATCGCCGCCGCAGCGACGTTGCCGCCATTCGTGCCTGGCCGGCCAGCAGGAGCCAGCCATAACCCTGGGTGCCCGGCGCAGCCAGCCACGGCCAGCGCACGCATGCCCTTCTCGGCGCCGGTGGCTCCGCCGGCAGCGTGCCGGATGTGGCACCGGGCCATTGAGGTGTGGCTCAAAGCCACATTCAGCAGGTTGCCCGGCGATATGCGGGCTAGCCTCAGCCGGGTGATCCGGTGCCTGCGATCACCCGGTTCAGCGCCGCACCGGGCAACGGGCGGGCGAGCGACGAGCCCGGCTACCGCGGCGGGCCGGGCCCGCAGGCCGGGCCGAGCGCTGTCCGCAGCTCGGACAGGTCCGCCGTCACGACGGTATGCGGGTTCAGCCCCGGACGCTGGCTGCGGGCCACATAGCGGGCCCGGTCGGCGACGGCTTCCCGCCAGATCCTGAACCCGGGGAAATCTGCCTGCAGCGCGGCTAACTCGGCGTCGGGCGGGCCGGCCTGTGAGGCCGCCGCCGCCGGATCCGGGCCGGACCAGGCGGCGAAGAAGCCCCGTAGCGAGACGACCGGATCGGGCTGCCCGGGCTGCGATCCGGCCGCCTGCGGGCCGTCTGCGGCGCTCATCGCTGCTCCGCCTGCCGGATCCTGGCGTCCAGTTCGGCCGGGCCGGGCGCGGCCAGCACCGGTAACGACGCCGCCGCGGGCCGCCTGACCGCCAGCCACGCGACGGGATCCTCGGTCCTGGTGATCTGCCAGCGCTCGCCATGCTCATGCATCAGTTCCGCCAGTGAAGTCTCGTCCATGGCGGTAATCCTACACTACTATGCTAGCTATGTCAGCCATAGCAGCCATGCTCTGGGCAGGGCTGTCATGCCAGGCATGGCTACCGTGTTGTCATGATCGAGATCGATCTGCACTCACGAGTGCCGAGCTATCTGCAGCTTGCGGCCATCCTGCGGGCACGGATCCGGTCTGGCGAAATCGCGCCGCGTGACCCGCTGCCCTCGATCACTTCGCTGACCGGCGAGACCGGCCTGGCGGTCGGCACGGTCCGCAAGGCCATCGGAGTCCTCGTGCAGGAAGGCCTCGCCTACACGGTGCCGGGCCGGGGCACGTTCGCCACCGGGCCGGCCGGAGGAGGCCGGCGTTGACGCTGCCTCGATGCGAGCCGCGGCGGGTGCCGGCCGCGCAACGCCCAGCAGCAGCCAGCCGTCATTACTGATCCGCCGTGGCCAGCACCCGGCCGGCCGAGATGGCTTCCAGCAGCCGCCGGTAATCCTGCTCGTTCTGGTCGGCATAGCCGACCGCGAAGTCCGCGATGGCATGGTCGAAGTCTTCGGTACTGCCGAGATAGCCGGAGATCACGCTGGCCCGCCCGGTCCTGGCGTGCGCGCGGGCAAGCGCCCAGCCGCAGAGCCTGCCGTAGTAGTTGAGCTGGTGGGGATCCATCAGCTGGACGCTCATGCTGCCCTTCATGTCGCGCAGCTGGCGCACGTAGTAGTCCTTGACGGTGCTGCCGTTGATCCCGAGGCCGCTCGTCCAGCCGAGGAACGGATCGGTGGCGGCCTGGGTAAGCCGCTGGCCGCGGACCACCCGCTCACCGTGGTGCTGGTACTCGCTGGCACCGGCGAACGGGGCCAGCACGGACTCCTGCGCCTCCTTCATCTGCAGGAACAGCGGCTCGTCCGGACGGTCGCCGAGCAGCAGCATGATGAATGCCTCGGTGCCGACCGACCCGACGCCGACGACCTTGCGGGCGAAATCGCCGAAATAGTAGCGGCGCAGCACCTCGCGCCGGTCCTCCTCCAGTGTCTCCTGGTAGAGCGCGACGGCGTGCTGGAGCTCCCGGAGAATGCCGGGGTGGCGCTCGACCGGGAAGCGGACGATCACCGGGTGGGCCGGCCGGATCCGGTACTGCCCCTCGACCTGGTCGCACATCTTCAGGAATGCCTTCAGGCTGGTGCGGCGCTGCGCCTTCGCGATGTCCCGGCGGCGGCGCAGCACTGCCTCCTTCGGCTGGAGCGCGTCGAAAAGGCTGGTCACCTCGTCGATATCGATCCAGGAGTACCAGACCTTGAGGAAGCGCATCGCCGCGTAGTTGGCCATCTCGGTGCGGTAGCTGTGCACGGCCAGCCGGGCCGCGGTCCGGGCGTCGCGGTCGCGGAACTCCCGCTCACGGGCGGCGACGGCGAAACTGGCGGCCAGGCGCTTGACGTCCCAGTCGAACGGCGCCGGCAGCGTCTCATCGAAATCGTTGACGTCGAAGACCATCCGGCGGTCCGGTGCCGCGAACATGCCGAAGTTCAGCAGGTGCGCGTCACCGCAGGCCTGCACGCGGATGCCGGACGTGGGGGTATGCGCGAGGTCCCATGCCATCGGCGCGGCCGCGCCGCGGAAGTAGGCAAACGGCGAGGCGGCCATCCGCCCGTACCTGATCGGCACCAGATCCGGCACCCGGTTGCTGGCCTGCTCCTCAAGGACCGCGACCGGATCCGGCCGGTCCGGCGGCGGGTCCCACTGGGCATGACTCGACCGGGACGCTATCCGGCGCTGCTCGCGCCCCCGGCTCCGCCACTCCTCCGGCGTGAGCAACTCATGCGGCGGGGCGAGAACGCCCGGAGACATCCTGCTCATAGGCACCGATCCCCCGATCGTCGCCGCTGCCGGGCAACCTGCCGCGGTCAGCGGAATCAGTTCCCGCTGGCCAGCCCGGCTGCCCTCGGCCAGCACAGGGCATGATCACGAGTTAGATCCTACGGTGACAAAATTGATCCGCATAGCCGCCAGGAGCGATAACGATTCCGGCAGGCCGGATGCGCGCAGCCGCCGGCCCGCCCCGGATCGGGTCGTGGCAGCATGGCCCCAGCGGGCGGTGATGGCGGTGACCGGGATGGCTGAGATGGGCCGTAGCGCCAATGCGGCGCAGGCGCAGCGGTGGAACGGCGAGGGCGGCCGGCACTGGGTCGCGCACCGGGAGCGGCACCTGGCCGGGCACCGTCGGCTTGTCCCGCACCTGCTGCGCGCGGCGGCCATCTCGCCGGGCGACCGCGTGCTGGACGTCGGCTGCGGGTGCGGCGCGACGACGATCGCCGCGGCGCAGGCGGCGGGCGGCCAGGCCGCGCAGCCGGGCGCCGCCCTCGGCGTTGACCTGTCCGGGCCGATGCTGGATGTCGCGCGGCGGCTGGCGGCCGAAGCCGGCCTGGCCAACATCGCGTTTGCCCGCGGCGACGCCCAGGCCTGCCCGCTGCGCCGGAATTCCTGTGACGTGATGATCAGCAGCTTCGGCGTCATGTTCTTCGCCGACCCGGCCGCCGCGTTCGCGAACATCGTCGCGGCGCTGCGCAGCCGCGGCCGGCTGGCCTTCCTGTGCTGGCAAGACCAGCTGCGCAACGAGGTGTTCTCGATCCCGTTGCGCCCTTTCCTGGCCCGCATGCCGCGGCCCGGGCCGGCCGACGACGGCCTGTTCGCCGACCCGGTCCGGGTCACCAGGCTGCTCTCCGGCGCGGGCTGCACGGACATCGGGATCGACGCAGTCATCGAGCCGGCCTGGATGGGCGCTGACGTGGCGGACGTGATGAGCTACGTCCGCGGCATGCGGATGGTCCGCGAGTTCGCCGCCGAGCTCGATGACGAGGCGCTGACCGAGGAAGCACTGGCCGCCATCGCCGAGCAGTACGCCGCCCGGCAGCGCCCGGACGGCGTCTGGGTCCGCGCCGCCGCGTGGCTGGTCACCGCCCGCCGCGGCTGACCGGCCCGGCCCGCCAGAACGGCGGGCGGCCGCGGGACGCCGGGTCCGCCGCCCGCCCGGGCCCGGGAGCCGGATTCCGGGCCAGCGCCGGATCCGGGCGGATGCCGGGGGCAGCGCCGGCCCGCGGCGCGCCGGGCGCGATGATGTTCGGGGCGGCCGGCCCGCCCCTACCCGCCCCGCACGCCCGCGCGATCTGGAGGACTCAGCCGATGCCGATTACCCCGCTTCGCGAGCGCCGGTCCTGGAAGGCGCTGGAGCAGCATTACGCCGAGATCGGCGGCACGCACCTGCGCGACCTGTTCGCCGCCGACCCGGAGCGCGGCGAGCGGATGACCGCCGAGGCGGCGGGCCTGTATCTCGACTACTCGAAGAACCGGGTTACCGACGAGACCATCCGGCTGCTCATCGGCCTGGCGCACGAGTCCGGCCTGCCGGAGCGCCGGGACATGATGCTGCGCGGCGAGCGGATCAACGTGTCCGAGAACAGGCCGGCGCTGCACGTCGCCCTCCGGATGCCGAAGGGCAGCACGCTTGTCGTCGACGGCGTCGACGTGGTCGCGCAGGTGCATGAGGTGCTCGACCGGATGGCGGATTTCGCCCGCCGGGTCCGGTCCGGCGAGTGGACCGGATTTACCGGCAGCACCATCAAGAACGTCGTCAACGTGGGCATCGGCGGCTCCGACCTCGGCCCGGTTATGGCGTACGAGGCGCTGCGGCACTACTCGCGGCGTGATCTCACCTTCCGGTTCGTCTCCAATGTGGATTCCACCGACTTCGCCGAGGCAACCCGGGACCTGTCGGCCGCGGAGACCCTCTTCATCATCTCGTCCAAGACGTTCGGCACGCTGGAGACGCTGACGAACGCGCACTCGGCGCGCGACTGGGTAATCCGCGAGCTCGGCTCCGAGCAGGCGATCGCCAGGCACTTCGTCGCGGTGTCCACGAACGCCGAGCGGGTCGCGGAGTTCGGCATCGACACCGCGAACATGTTCGGCTTCTGGGACTGGGTCGGCGGCCGGTACTCGATGGACTCGGCCATCGGCCTGTCCACCATGCTGGCCATCGGGCCGGCCAATTTCGGTGACCTGCTAGCCGGGTTTCACGAGCTGGACGAGCATTTCCGGACCGCGCCGCTAGGCGAGAACCTGCCGGTGCTGATGGGGCTGCTGGCGGTCTGGTACGCCGATTTCTTCGGCGCGCAGACCGCTGCCGTGCTGCCCTACGAGCAGTACCTGAAGCGGTTCCCCGCCTACCTGCAGCAGCTCACGATGGAATCGAACGGCAAGAGCGTGACCCTGGACGGCGCGCCGGTGGACTACGAGACCGGGGCGGTCTACTGGGGCGAGCCGGGCACCAACGGGCAGCACAGCTTCTATCAGCTGATCCACCAGGGCACCAAACTCATCCCGGCCGACCTGATCGGCTTCGGCAATACCCTCAACCCGCTGGGCGAGCACCACGACATCCTGTCGTCTAACGTCTTCGCCCAGGCGCAGGCCCTCGCGTTCGGCCGGACGGAGCGGGAGGTCCGCGCCGAGGGAACCCCGCCCGGCGTGCTGCCGCACCGGGTGATGCCGGGCAACCGCCCGACCAACGTGCTGCTGGCCGAGATACTCACGCCGCGGCTGCTCGGGGTGCTCGTGGCCCTGTACGAGCACAGCGTGTTTACCCAGGGCACGATCTGGGGCATCGACTCCTTCGACCAGTGGGGCGTCGAGCTCGGCAAGGTGCTGGCCGCCCAGATCATCCCCGAGCTGACCAGCGAAGCCGAGCCAGCGCTCCGGCATGACTCGTCCACGAACGCGCTTATCCGGCGTTACCGCAGCCTGAAGAGCTGACCGCGAGACCTAAGGAGCAGCGATGACCACTGACAGGCCCATGCAGCTCGGCATGATCGGACTCGGCCGGATGGGCGCCAACCTGGTCCGGCGGCTGATGCGGGACGGCCACCGCTGCGTCGTCTATGACGTGAACGAGGGCGCGGTGAAGCAGCTGGAAGGCGAGGGCGCCACCGGCGCGGTCTCGCTGGCGGACTTCGTGGCCAAGCTGGAAAAGCCCCGGGCCGCGTGGCTGATGCTGCCGGCCGCCATCACCGGCACCACCCTGGACGAGCTGGCCGGGCTGCTGGAGCCCGGCGACGCCGTGATCGACGGCGGCAACTCGTACTACCGGGATGACATCATCCGGGCCAGGCAGCTCGCGCCGAAGCAGATTTACTACCTGGACTGCGGCACGTCCGGCGGCGTGTTCGGGCTGGACCGCGGCTTCTGCCTGATGATCGGCGGCGACGACGAGCCGGTCCGGCGGCTGGACCCGATCTTCAAGACCATCGCCCCCGGCTCCAGCAGCGCCGCGCCCACGCCCGGCCGGACCAGGACGACCGGCACCGCGCCGCACGGGTACCTGCACTGTGGCCCGAACGGCGCCGGCCACTTCGTCAAGATGGTCCACAACGGCATCGAGTACGGGATGATGGCCGCGATCGGCGAGGGCCTGTCCATCATCAAGCACGCCAACATCGGCAAGGCTGAAATGATGTCCGGGGACGCGGAGACCACCCCGCTGCGGGATCCGGAGTTCTACCAGTACGACATCGACGTGGCCGAGGTCGCCGAGGTATGGCGCCGCGGCTCGGTCATCGGGTCCTGGCTGATGGACCTCACCGCGGACGCGCTGGCCCGGTCACCGCAGCTGGACGACTTCGAGGGCCGCGTTTCGGACTCCGGCGAAGGCCGCTGGACCGTGCTGGCCGCGGTCGACGAGGGAGTCCCGGCGCCCGTCATCACCGCCGCGCTGATCGAGCGGTTCGAGTCCCGCGGCCTCGGCGAGTTCACCGACCAGGTGCTGTCCGCGATGCGCAGCGAGTTCGGCGGCCACGCCGAGAAGAAGGACTAGCCCGGCCCGGCCGCGAGCGGGCCGCCGCCGCGGGCTGATCGGCCCGGCGGCGGCGGCCCGGGCGGGCGCTACCGCTTGAACGCGTCCTTGACCTTCTCGCCGGCGTCCTTCAGGTCGCCCTTGGCCTGATCGCCCCGGCCCTCGGCCTCCAGGGACTTGTCGTCGGTCGCCTGGCCAACCTTTTCCTTGATCTTGCCGGTGCCCTTTTCGACAGCGTTCTTGGCCTTGTCCTGCGTGCTCATCGTGATATCCCCTTCTTGATCATGACTTGCCGGTCACCCTGCTGGGTGCCGGGCCTGGCAGCGCCGCGCGGCGACGTCATCCGCGGCCCCGGCCAGCGGCGGCCGCGATCACCGTCGCGGACATGCGCGGCTGCCTCGCGCTGGTCAGGAGATGACGGCGTCAACCGTCTTCTTCAGCGCGCTGGGCTGGGCCGGCGTCCGCGGCGCCTGCTCCCTGGCCTGCTCCAGCCGGGCTCCGATCTCCTGGAGCTGCTTGCGGCCGAGGCCGGCCCGTACTTTCGGGAACCAGTCCTGCTCCTCTTCCTCGATGTGGTGCGTGACGAGCTCGGTCAGCACCGTTACCTTGGCGTCGAAACGCTCCGCGTCGGCCGGCATGGCGTAAAGCTCCGTGCACAGGACGTCGGCGACGTGATGCTCCTCGTAGGACTCGAGCACGTCGTCGTCAAGTTCCGGCAGCAGCGCGCGTACCTCGGGATACATCACCTCGTTCTCGACGTAGGTGTGCACCGTGAGCAGCTCGATCAGCTGGCCGACGATCCTGGCCCTGGTCTTGACGGCCCGGTCGCCGGTGGCCTGGAACTCGCGGAACAGCCGCCGGATTTCCTTGTGGTCGGCCTTCAGGGCCGTGATCGCATCAGCTGACACTAAGTTCTCTCCCCCGGTACGAGTGGCCGGCGCCGTGCGCGCCGTTATCTGCCTGTCCCATACCCGGGCTGATGCGCCCAAACGGGGCCGGGGTGTGATGCCCGCCACCCCGGAATCCCGGAATACCGGAATGCCGGCGGGCCGCAGCCGGTGCGCTAGCCGACGGCCGCCGCAACTTCAGCCAAGTGCGGCGGACGGCGCCGCGCGCCGCCGGACGGCATCGATGACAGCCGCGGTGGCCGGCCACGCCTGGGTGCCGGCGCGGACGACGCTCCACATCCGGCGGTCGATCCTGGCCAGCGCCAGCGGCACCATCCGCACCCGCGCCGCGCCCGGCGCATCGGCGGGCAGCAGGCTCACGCCCTGCCCGGCCAGCACCAGGTCGATGACCAGCTCCAGGCTGTCCGCCCGGTGCCGGATCCGCGGCTGCCAGCCGGCCAGCGCGCAGAGCCGCTCGGCGAGCTCGTCGTCGCCCGGGTCCCTTGAGTTGCCGATCCACGACTCGCCGCGCAGGCTCTCCAGGTCAGCCGCGGTGCCGATGCGGGCAGGCACGGCTGATTCCGGCGGCACCGCCAGCCTCATCGGGCTGCCGCAAAGCAGCGACCGGACGTGCCGCCCGCCGCGCGGGACCAGCGTGTAGTCGTAGACGAAGCCGAGATCGATCTGGCCGGCCTCCAGCAGCTCGTCCACCTCGGCAGGCTCGCGCTCCTGCAGCTCGACTTCCAGCGCCGGGTACCGGAACGGGCCAGCTCGGCGGCAACCGGCAGCAGGTCCTGCCGCAGCGCGGTGGTGTACGCGGCGACGCGCACCAGCCCGCTGGGCTGCCCCGGCGGCAGCCAAGTCCAGCTCAGCGGCGGTCATGGCGGCCAGGATGCCCTCCGCGTGGCCGACCAGCCGCCGGCCGGCAGGCGTTAGCCGGACACGGCGGCCCTCCGCCTCCAGGAGCGGCACTCCGGCCTCACGCTCCAGCGCGGCCAGCTGCTGGCTGACCGCGGAGGTTCCGTAGCCCGGTGGCCGGGCGACGGCGGACATCGTGCCGAGCCGGGATAGCTCGACCAGCACCCTGAGCCTGCGGAGTGTCCATCAGCCCATCATCCTATTGATTAAACAGTATAGCCAGTAAGCTGCACTAGACGTGAACTATGGCGGGGATCGAATGGAGTCCATGAAGATTCCTGCGCCCGCCCTGGCCGTGTCGTCCATGCTGTCGGTTCAGACCGGTGCCGCATTGAGCACGCACCTGTTCAAGGCACTCACACCGGCTGGCTCTGCCTGGCTGCGGCTGGCCATCTCGGCGGTCTTCCTCCTGCTCGTCACCCGGCCGCGGCCCCGCGCCGTCGGCTGGCCAGCTCTGCGCGGCGCGCTGCTGCTCGGCACCGTGACGGCCGTGCTGACCCTCGCGTTCATCGAGGCGGTGGCCCGGATCCCGCTCGGCACCACGGCCGCCATCGAGTTTCTCGGGCCGCTCGGCGTGGCCGCTATGCGCAGCCACCGGCGCTCGGCCCTGATCTGGCCGGCACTTGCGCTGGCCGGGGTGATCGGACTGACCGAGCCCTGGCAGGGGCATCTGAACCTGGCGGGGTGGGCTTCGCCGTGCGGCCGGCCTTCGGCTGGGCCGGGTACATCGTGCTCACCCAGCGGGTCGGCGCGCAGCTCACCGGGCTGCAGGGGCTGGCGATGTCGCTCGGCACCGCGACTATCGTCGCGGCCCCGCTGGCCGCCTGGCCGGCGCTGCACGGCCTCACCCCGGTGATCGCGGCGCAGAGACTCGGCCTGGCGGTGCTCGTTCCGCTGCTGCCGTTCTCGCTGGAGCTAATCGCACTGCGGCGGATGCGGGTGGCCGCGTTCGGCACCCTGATGGCGCTGGAGCCCGGCATCGCGGTACTGATCGGCTTGCTGCTGCTCGGGCAGCTCCCGGCCGCCTGGCAGGCCGCCGGGGTGGTACTGGTCGTCGTCGCCGGCATCGGCGCCCAGCGCGCCTCACCCGCGCCGCCGGCCGCGCAGCACGCCGCGCCCGCGGCAGCGGAAGGCCCGCCACCGCGGGCCAGCGTCCTCGTCCCGGTGGAGGCAGCCGCGCACCGCGAGCCCGCCCGGTGCGACGCGGGCGGCTGACCGGGCCGGGCCGGCTTCGCCGCTGAATACGGCTTTATCGGCCAGCCGGCGGATGTCTCTGCCGGGTGCGCGACCGCATGCTGGAGCACGTCCAGCCCGTGATGGCTGTCCGCCGCGGCCCGCCGGGCCGGGCGGCCGGTCATCAGGCCGAGGAGGAATCATGCATCCAGTAGTACTGCGGGACGTGGCCGCCGAGCACGTCCGCGGCCTGGCCGCGGTCGCGGCCGCGGCCAGGCTGGCGCGCCGGGTGCGGCCCGCGCGACCGCCGGCGACGGCCGGGCAGCCGGCCCGCCCGGCCGCCCGGCCGGCCGAGCCCGGTCGCCGGCCCGTCAGCAGGCCGGCGGCCACGGCGGCAGACGCCGGCTACCCGCGGCTGCCCGGCGAGCCGCTGGCGGACAGCCCCGCGGCGGCCGCCGAACGGGATCTGGCCGGCCAGCGGACCGCGTAGCCGGGCCACCGCGCCGGCCGCGGCCTGGGACCGGCACGGTACGGCTGACCTGGGCCAGAGCCATCGGCGGGCCGATGCGCGATGCCGGGGCCTGGCGTTACCGCGCGGGCGGCTGCCGGGCCCGCCGCCCGGGCCGGCCGGGCGGCACAACCCGGCCGCGATCGGGACAACCCGGCGGCGGCTACCGTAGGCCCGGTGCGGATAGCGACCTGGAACGTCAATTCGGTCCGGCAGCGGGTGCCGCGGCTGCTGCCCTGGCTGGACCAGCGGCAGCCGGACGTGGTCTGCCTGCAGGAGACCAAGCTCGCCGATGACGCGTTCACGCGGCTGCTCGGCGGCGAGCTGGCCGGCCGCGGCTATACGGTCGGCCTGCACGGCGAGGCCCGGTGGAACGGCGTGGCGATCCTGTCCAGGACGGGCCTGGACGACGTCAGGACCGGGCTGGCCGGCGCGCCCGGCTTCCCCGACCCGGAGGCGCGCGCGGTGGCCGCGACCTGCGGCGGCATCCGGGTGCACTCGCGTCTACGTGCCGAACGGGCGGTCACCGGACTCCGACGCATTACCAGTACAAGCTCGGCCTGGCTGGCGGCGCTGCGCGAGGTGCTGGCCGCCGCGCCCGGCGGCCGCGATCGTATGCGGGGACATGAACATCGCGCCGGCCGATGCCGACGTGTTCGATCCGCAGGCCTACGCCGGGCAGACCCACGTCACCGCGCCGGAGCGGGCGGCGCTGGCCAGCCTGCGCGCACTCGGCCTGCATGACGTGCTGCGGGACCGCTGGCCGGGCGAGCGGGTCTTCACCTACTGGGACTACCGGGCCGGGATGTTCCACCGGGACCTGGGCATGCGGATCGACCTGGTGCTCGCCACCGCCCCGGTGGCGGGCCGGGTGCGCGCGGCCTGGGTGGACCGGCAGGCGCGCAAGGGCACCGCGCCGAGCGACCATGCCCCGGTGATCGTCGACCTGGACGAGGCGCCGGACGGCGACATCGGGCCGGTCGTGCCGCCGTCCTCCGCGCCGGCGGTCAGCCCCGGCTCGGTCCGGCTGCCCCAGTCGCGGTGACCCGCGGCCGGGCACCTCTGATCGCGTATCGGCCGGACCGGGACGCCGGCGTCATCATCTTCCACCAGGCGCCGCCCGGTACTTCCAGCAAATCCTCCGGCACGACTGCGAGCACCTAGCCGTCCGCCAGGCCCAGTCCGGCTAACGGCCCGCTGACCGGCGCGGTGGCCGGGCAAAGGAAGAAGGCGGCGGCGAGCAGGACGCCGGTGACGGACAGCGCGTTCAGCACCCCCACCCGGTCGGCCAGGAACCCGATGGCCGGCGGGCCCGCCAGGAAGGCCGCGTAGCCGATCGAGGAAGCGGTGGCGACCCGGCCGGCCGCATACCGGGGATCGTCGGCGGCGGCGGACAGGCCGACCGGGAAGCCGAGCGACGTGCCGAGCCCCATCAGCGCGGCGCCGGCCGCCGCGGCCGGCAGGAACCCGCCGAAGGCGATCAGCAGCAGGCCGGCCAGCGCCGTGACGGCACAGACCCGCAGCGCCAGGACCCGGCCGCAGCGGTCGATGAGCCGCGGGCCGAACCAGCGGCCGGCCGTCATCGCGGCCAGGAAGACCGCGAAGGTAGCGGTACCGACGGCGGCGGCCGTGTGGTAGCCATCGATGACGCCGAGGCTGAGCCAGTCGTTGCCGGCTCCCTCGATGATCGTCACGCACAGCACGAACAGGCCGATCAGCAGGGTCCGCTTCTCGGCCCACGCCGCGAGCGGACCGCGCCGGGCAGCGGCCTTGCCCCGGGCGGCCGGGCCGCGGGCGGGCGGCAGGAACCGGCGGGCCGCGACCGGCACGGCCGCCCCCACGACCAGCGCGACCACCAGCAGGTGCGCGGTCACCGGCACGCCCGCGGCGACCAGGGCCGTCCCGATGGCCGCCCCGGCCACCGTGCCGACGCTCCACCCGGCGTGGAACTTCGGCATGATCGCCCGGCCGAGCGCGCGTTCGACGGCGGCGCCCTGCACGTTCATCGCCACGTCCCAGCCGCCGGTGCCGAAGCCGAACAGGAACAGCCCGGCCGTCACCGGCGGGATGCCATGCCGGTAGCCGACCGCGACGACGGCCAGCCCGGCCGCCGCGGTGAGCGACATCGCGGCTGTCGCGCGCGTTTCGCCGAACCGGGTGATGAGCACCCCGGACAGCGGAATCGCGACCGCCGCGCCGATCGCCGCGCACAGCAAGATCAGGCCAAGCACGCCCGGGGTTACCCGCAGCTGGGCCCGGACCTGCGGAATCCGCGAAGCCCAGCTGGCGAAGGCGAAGCCGGCCCCGATGAACACGAGGTAGACCGCGTTCCTGGCCTGGCGGAGCCGCGCGGAATCGGCCACCGGCGCCGCCTGCTGATGGCCGCCGGTCATCGATGCCGGGTCAGCGGGCCGCCGCGGCTGGCACCGTTCCCGACGTACATCTGGCCCAGTTTGCCATAGCGGACAATCCGGTCCTGCTGCCCGGCCGGGTCAGGGCAGCAGGCTCATCGACTCCAGCACCCGCTGGCCGAGCCGGCCGTCGCCGGTGACGGCGGCGTCGCCGGGCACGTCGCTGCGCCCCCCGGCGAGGGCGGCGAAGGTGGTCACCGGAATGGTGATGGTCACGGTGGCGTGCCGCGGGCCGACGGCCGGCCCCGGCCGCCGGCCACCTCGATCACCACCGGAGCCCGATCGCCAATGCGGAACGCGACCCGGGCGCCGTCCGGCGCGGCGGCCCGCTTGCCGACCACGTAGGGGAGGAACCGGGTGAGGTAGCCCACGGCCTCATCGACGTCCGGCCCCTCGCCGTGCCCGGGCAGCCCAGCGGCCCGGCGGATGTCCTGCTCGTGCATCCAGCTGTCCATGACGCGCAGGGTAAGCAGGTCCGCCACGGTGCCCGGGCCGACCGCGGTGCTGGCCGGCCCGGCGAGATCCTCCTCGGTCAGCTGGCGCAGCTGGGCCAGCCGCTCGGCGGTGACCTCACGAAACTCGCCGAGCACGGCGGCACCGGACCGGGCCCGGCGGGCTTCCACGCCGATCTCGTTGGCCCGGCCGAGTTCGTTCCGCAGGTACGGGAGCGGTCCGGGCTGGTCCTCGGGAGCAGGCCGGCCGATCGCGCGCGCCTCGTAGTCCACCAGGTGCGAGACGAGATCCTTGATGGTCCATCCCGGGCAGCCGGTAGGCAGCTGCCACTGGCGGTCCGGCAGGCCCGAGCACAGCCGGTCGATCGATGCCCAGACGGCGGCCAGGTTCTCGACCGAGGTGTGCACGGCGCCCTCCATGGGTTTCATCCTGCCGCTGCCGCCCGGCCGGCGCTGAGCCGCCGGCGGCACCAGCTGGCCGCGGCGGCTAGCCGGCCGCGCCGGGACAGCCGGGCGGCTGCCCGGCCCGGTCGCGGGCGACCAGGTCGCGGACCTGCGCGGCCAGTGTCGCAGCCGAGGTGAGCCGGTTGTCGATGGCGGCATGCGGGGCGGCCGGCTCGGTCCCGAGCCGCATGCTGGCGGCGAACCGGCCGAAGTCCGCCAGCTTCGCGGTGTCCCGCGGGGATCCGCGGGCCGCCAGCCGGCTGCGCAGGGTGTCCGCGTCGGACCGGACCCAGACCAGCCGGACCGTTCCGCCGCCGAGGTCCGCGACCCACGAGTGCCAGCGGCGGGCGTCGTGGATTTGCCGGGTGAACGGCGCGGACAGCAGCACCGGGCAGCCGTGTGAGCGGATCTCGCGGGCGGCGGCGGTCATCCCGCGGTACTCGTGCACCTTGACGTGCTCGTCGTACCAGGGGCCCTCGCGCTCGCCGGACGGGCGGCCGGCTGCCGCCAGCGTCGCTGCCACGAACGACCCGTACATGGTGTCCTTGTCCAGCAGCGCCGGGCCGGCGCCAGGGCGGCCAGCAGCAGGCCAGCCACGGTGGTCTTGCCGGATCCCGGCGGCCCGGCCACTACCCAGGCGGCTGCCGGGACGGTCATGGACCGATGATGCCAGGCCGGGCCGGCCCCCGGCGGCGGCGGGCTTCCGGGCGGGCCGGCGGACGCCGCCGAGAGCGCGGCTACCGGTCCAGCTCCTTCGACACCATCGTCAGCAGCTCGTACCTCGCCACCGGCTTGGCGTCCTGGTTGGTCACCTCGACGTCCCAGCGGACCTCGCCGTAGTCGGCGTTCTCCCGCGGCGTGATCTGCTTGGCGGTCAGCGCCACGGTCAGCTCGTCGCCCGGCTTGACCGGGGTGACGAAGCGCAGGTTCTCCAGGCCGTAGTTGGCCAGCACCGGCCCGGGCTCGGGCGAGACGAATAGCCCGGCGGCGAACGACAGGATCAGGTACCCGTGCGCGACGATCCCGCCGAACAGCGGATTCGCCGCCGCGGCGGCCGCGTCGGTATGGGCGTAGAAGGTATCGCCGGTGAACTCGGCGAAGTGGTCCACGTCCGCCTGGGTGACCACGCGCGGCCCGGCGAGCACGCAGTCGCCGACCTTCAGCTCGGCCAGCGACTTGCGGAACGGGTGCACGGTGTCATCCCCGCGCCGGCCGCCGGGCACCCATCGGCCGGTGACCGCGCCCAGCACGGTCGGGCTGCCCTGGACGGCGGTCCGCTGCATGTGGTGCAGCACGCTGCGGATGCCGCCGAGTTCCTCGCCGCCGCCCGCCCGGCCGGGACCGCCGTGCACGAGGGCCGGCAGCGGCGAGCCGTGCCCGGTCGACTCGGCGGCATCCTCGGCGTCCAGCACCAGAAGCCTGCCGTGCCAGGGCGCGACGCCGAGCACCACGTCGCGGGCGAAGCCGGCGTCCCCGGTCACCACCGATCCGGCGAGGCTGCCGTCGCCGCGCGCGGCGAGATCGATCACCTGCCCGGCCGAGGTATACGGCAGCACCGTGCACACCGGCCCGAATGCCTCCACCTCATGCGGCTCGGCCCGGTCCGGGTCGTCGGCGCGCAGCAGCACCGGCGAGATGAACGCGCCCCGCTCGGCATCCGCGCCCGTGACCTCGACCCGCTCCGGGTCGCCGTAAACGATCCGCCCGGCGCTGAGCAGGGCCTTCAGCGAGCGCCGGACCTCTTCCCGCTGCTCCAGGCTGGCCAGCGGCCCCATCCGCACGCCGGGGCTGGCCGGGTTGCCGACGGTCACCCTGGCCAGCCGGTCGCCCGCCGCCTGGATGACGTCGTCCATCATCCCGGCCGGCACGAACGCGCGGCGGATCGCGGTGCACTTCTGCCCGGCCTTCACCGTCATCTCGGTGACCAGCTGCCGGACGTACAGGTCGAACTCCGCCGTTCCCGGCGCCGCGTCCGGCCCCAGCACGGACATGTTCAGCGAGTCGGCCTCGGCATTGAACCGCACCGAGTTGCGGACGATCACCGGGTGCGCGCGCAGCTTCCGCGCTGTCCCGGCGGAGCCGGTGAACGAGACAAGATCCTGGCTGGTCAGATGATCGAGCAGATCGCCGGTGCTGCCGCAGACCAGCTGCACGGAGCCGTCCGGCAGCAGGCCGGATGCCACGATCAGCTCGACCAGGCGCGCGGTCAGGTAGGCCGTCTGGCTGGCCGGCTTCACCAGCGTCGGCACCCCGGCCAGGAAGGCGGGCGCGAGCTTCTCCAGCGGGCCCCACACCGGGAAGTTGAACGCGTTGATCTGGACCGCCACCCCGCGCAGCGGCACGGCGATGTGCTGGCCGACGAAGGTGCCGCCGCGGCCCAGCGGCTCGACGTTGCCGTCGACGTAGACCGTGGCGTTCGGCAGCTCCCTGGTGCCCTTGCTCGCGTAGCCGAACAGCACGCCGATGCCGCCGTCCACGTCGAACTTCGAGTCCCCGAGGGTCGCCCCGGTCCTGGCCGAGAGCGCGTAAAGCTCGTCGCGGTGCTCGCGCAGGTACCCGGCCAGCGATTTCAGCAGCGCGGCGCGCTGGTGGAAGGTGAGCTCACGCAGCACCGGGCCGCCGGCCGCCCGGCCGTATTCGAGCGCGGCGGCCATGTCGATGCCGGCCGAGGTGATCCGGGTGATCTCCGCGCCGGTCGCCGCGTCGTACAGCGGCCTGCCGTCGCCCTCCGGCGCGTGCCACCGGCCCGAGACGTAGCTGCGAAGTGTTGTCATGCAGGCAGAGCTCCTTGGAAATGGTCACCTGACGCCATTTCTTAACAGTAACGTGACAACCTCGGCCGGCCGAACGGCCGGCCTGGCGGCGGTGCACCTCTGTAGAAAAGTCCGGGAAGGCTTCGCCGGACGTTCTCCCCGCCAGGCCGCGGCGCCCACGGGGGCAGGCCGCTCCCGGCCAGGCCGTCGGGCGCGGCGCGTCGCGGGCCGGCCGCCCGGCCAGGCCGACGGGCCGCCAGACCGCGGCTCTGGCCGCCCCCGGCCAGGCTGGCGGGCTGCCAGGCCGCGGCTCGCCGCGGGCCGGCCTGGCCCCGCCGGGCTCGTATCAGCGGGCCGGGCCCGCCCTCTGCATACATAAGTGCAGGGAACCGGCCCGCGATGGCTGCCCGGCCCGCGGCGGCCACCAGGAGGTGCAACTTGCTGACTCTCGACGATGCCGTCGGCGCGGCGGGCCGTCCGGTGCTGACTGTCAGGCACCGGTCCCGGACCCGGCCGCCCGGTCCGCGGGCACGGGGCGGTGGCCTGCGATGACCCGGCTGAACGTGACCGAGGCGCGGTGCGAGGCGCTGTTCGCGTCCTGGCTGCAGCCATCGGATGCGCCGACCGCCTCGGTGCTGTCGGACGCAATCAGCCGGACCGTGCGGCAGCTCGGCATCGCCGGCTGCGCCGGCCGGATGGCCCAGGAGTTCGGCGATCACCCTGAGGCGGCCCGTGACCGCATGCGGTGGATCCGCCAGCTGGCCGGCGAGGTACCCGGTGGCTCCCCGCCAGCCACCGGCCGGGCCGCCCCGGGCGCCGCGGTAACGCGCGGCCTTGACCATCGAGACGCGCCGGCCGGGGCAATGCCGGCCGGGGCGGTGCCGGCCGGGGCGGTGCCGGCCGGGGCGGTGCCGGCCGGGGCGATGCCGGCCGGGGCAATGCCGGCCGGGGCAATGCCGGCCGGGCCCGGTGCCGCCGGCCCCCGGTGCCGCCCGCGCCCGCGCCGCCCGCGCCCGGTGCCGCCCCGCCGCCAGCGCGACCCCGCGACCCACTAACACCACATTCCACATCAGTCACACCAACCCCAAGATCAAACTAGCGGTTCAGAAAAGTCCGGTGATAGCCGGACGGATCTGAACCGCTGCTTGATCGGGCGGTGAAGGGGGCCGCTGCCGGACGGATCTGGACCGCTGGGCGGAACCCGAGTGGCGGCAGCGGCCCGGCCGGACCCTAGCGCCGCCGTCCCCCCGCGCCCGGTCGCCACCACCGAGTCCGGACGGCGGCCAGGTAGGTATGCGGGGCGCCGCTGCTCGCCGGGACGTAGAGCCCCATCACCCGGTTCAGGTACACGGCATTCCCGGTGGTGACCATGCAGCCGCCGGCGCACAGCGGGCTGGCGGCGACATTGACGGGGTACCACCTGGCCCGGCCGAAGGATCCGTTCCGGGCATTAACCGGGACGAAGGCCATCGACACCGGCTGGGCCGAGCTCATGGCCACGAGATGGAAACCGCCCGTCACGGCCGTGATTCCCTCGAAATGCGTGACCGCCGCCCGGGCGTTGCCGTAGCTGAAGTACCTCGGCGGACCGAAGGCCCCGGTCCGCTCGTTGTAGTTCATCAGGAAGCCCTGCTTTGCTCCCGAGGCCGCCGAGCCGCCGGCCAGCGTGTATTTCGGGCTGCCGTCCCCGCCGTCCTGCCAGATGCCGTAGAGCGTGGTCTGGCTCGACATGCTGCCGCCGAGGTCGAGCAGCGTCCACCGCCGCCTGGCCATGTTGTAGATGAACGCATTGGCGGAAACCGGGCCGCCGGGCACGCTGGGGTTCAGGTCGTAGTTGCCGACCACCAGGTTGCCCATCGTGCTGTGCGCGATGGTGTCCATCACGAAGCAGTTGACCCGCCGGGCGGGGCAGGCCCGCACGTGCCCGACCGTGTGGCTGCCATCGGCGGGCACCGCGATGGGCGTCCAGGATCCGCCCAGTCCGCTTACCGGCCCCAGGTAGATCATGCCCTGGTTGAGCACCCCGAAGGGGGCCGCCGACGACTGGTAGCTGCCGACCGCGCGAACCTGGCCGGCCGGGATCGTCGCCGGGTTGACGGAGTGGGTATCAGGACCGTAGAACGTCGCTGAGGTCACCCCGGGGAACGGCGGCGTCAGCACCGACACCGCGGCGCCCGCGGCGGCGCCGGTGAGGCGTCCCCGGTACAGGAACGGATCGGCCTGCGCGCCGTTTCCGGTCGATACCGAACCGGTCAGGACGACATTCTTATTCGCCGCGCCCCGGACGCCGGTGACTATGTCCCCGGTTCGCAGGATCGCGGAGATAGCGTCGTTATTGTGCCTGTTGTCACGGCCCGCCGGGCTGGCCAGGGCCGGCCCGGCGGAGATTATCAAGAGCGCGGCGGCTCCGCCGAGCAGCGTCGGAACAATTCTTGCGGTCTGCATTCCTGAACCCCCCCGTTGGTCAGCGCTAAGGATGGTGGCAGCGGGGATTGGCCATGTCAATCGACCGGACCGGCCGAGTCGCAGGTAATACCTCCGGTTGACCTAATCCGGCCACCGGCAAGGCGACGGCGGCCGGCCCGGCCGCTGGATATCCGTGCTTGCAACGGGGCCAAACCAGCAGTGGCACCTGCCTGGCCCGGCAGCCGAACCCGGCCGGGCCCGGCCGTCGTGCATATGACACGCCGGCCGGGTTCTGGCGCCTCATTCCGGGTTCTCGCGCTCACGCCGAGTTACCTTAGGAAATGTGGGCCCATATACCATTCCGTCCCGCCCTGTCCCGGTCGCACTGGCGGCGGGCGCGCACGACGGTAGCCCTGGCAGCGCGGTGGCCGCATGATGGCTGCGGACGACGCCGTCAGCAACCCCGAGGTCGCCCCGGCTGACCATGCGGGCAGCATGCTGTGCCGGCTGCTGATCTACCACCCGGAGGTGGTCGACATCGAGATCCTCGGCCAGGCCGAGATACTCGACGGAACCATCACCTACTCACTCGGCGTGATGCTGCCCGGGGGCCGTGAGCTCTTCATCGACGTGGAGGACGCGCCGGCCCGTCCGTCGCGCTAGGCACCAGCGGGGCGGCGCGCGGCGGGCGCGCCGCCAGCATGTCCGGACCTGGGCGAAGGCCGCCGGCTAGCCGCCAGCCGGTCATCCGGTGCCGGGATTCCGGGGCGGCCCGGTGCCCCTGGCCGTGCCCTGACGGCCAGCCGCGTCGCCTGTCCCCCGCGCGACGGCCAGCACGCCGAGGAGCGCGGCCAGCGGGGCGACCAGCGCGATGAAGTCCGACGAGGTGAGGTTGCCCAGGGCATCGAGGGCCGCGGCGAACCCGACGATCACCAAGGCCACCGTCACCAGCCCCCAGCCGTGCAGGAACAGCCGCAGCGTGACAGGCGGCGGGGGCGACGTCACGTCCGGCACGGCGGTGACCGGCTTCGTCACGCGGCGCTCGGTCATGCCCTCGCGCACCCGCGCGGTCACCATCAGGTTGCCCGGCCGGTCAGCGATCATCAGCAGGTCGCCGGGGCAGGCCGGGTCGGGAGACTGCGAGACCGAGCCGCCGCCGGCCGCCCACGACACCACCTGCTGGCTGCCCGAGGGCCGCACGCGATAGCGAACCTGCTCGCCGGCGACCACCGTTTCCGGCCCGTCGATGACCACCGGCGGCGCCGGCCGGGCGCCGCTGACCCCGTTGAGTCCGCCGCGGCCGGCGTCGGCGCCGCCGTCCTCATCCGCCGGCCCCGCCTCCCCGGTCACGATGAACTGGCGGCGGGCCAGCTGCTCGGCAAGCCGGATCTGGCGCACGTGCACGTTCCAGGCCATGGCCACGGTGGCCGCCGCAAGCCCGGTTGCCCCGAGGCCGAGCAGGGCGGCGATCGCCGGGTAACTGGCGCCGGCTGTTGCGATTGCGAGCATGTCATCTCCCTGATCGGCGGTCGCGATCGGGGCCAGCGGCTCCTGATCGCCGGTGGCCGCGCCGGTGATGACCATGGGGTCCCGGCTTGAAGTGCCGCTGCCCGAGCTTCCGTTCCGAGTGCGCCTGCCGTGCCACCATAATATTCAAACATATAATCGAATCAACCGGAACCGGCCAGCCCTTCGATGCGAACTCGTGGCCGGCTAGCCGTGCTCCGGGTACGGCCGGCCGGCGAGCGGCGCATTCCGGCCGCCGTCGCCGCGGCCGGCCTGTTCCGGCCGTCGCCGCGGCCGGCCGGGACCCGAGACGGCGCTGGCCGGTCAGCTCCCGGTTGCCGGTATGTCGTGCCTGCAGGCGGCTCGCCCTTGATGTCCGCCCGGCGACACGGCCCGGTCGCCGCCAGGTTGACGCTCTGGCCGTGATCACCGGGCTAGCATGCTGCGCCATGCGACCAGCAGGCGGGCTCTCCGGATTCCTGGCAGCACTGGTGATGGCGGGCGGCCTGGTGCTGTGCCCGGCCGGCGGCCCGTTCACGGCGCCAGCCGCCCTGGCCAGCCGGCCGCCGCGGCCGCTGCCGCAGTTCGGCAACCCGGACGGCCACGCCTCCGTCCCGGCCGCGGGGCGCGCGGCGGACACCAG
This sequence comes from uncultured Actinomycetes bacterium, assembly GCA_963786975.1. GTDB lineage: Bacteria > Actinomycetota > Actinomycetes > Streptosporangiales > Streptosporangiaceae > Palsa-506. Next base: position 408,520 of record CAWBBE010000008.1, read on the forward strand.
TAGCCCGGCTCACGTCATTGGCACCGGCACGCCGGGATCCTGCACCTCCGCGGCCGTGATCGCGGCGGTGGCGGCGGGCGGCATCATCACCTTCGACTGCGGCCCCAGGCCGGTGACGATCACGCTGACCGCCACCGCCAAGGTGGTGAACACCAGTCACCAGGTCGTGCTGGACGGCGGCGGGCTGGTCACCCTCAGCGGCGGCGGCACGCACCAGATCCTGTACATGAACACCTGCGACCCAAGCCAGAAGATCACCACCGATGACTGCGTCAACCAGCAATGGCCGCAGCTGATCGTGCAGAACATCACCCTCAGCGACGGCTATTCCGCCGTCCAGCAATCGCGGAACGTCTACTACGGCGGCGGTGGCGGCGGTGCGATCTTCGCCGAGGGCGGCCAGCTCAAGGTGGTCAACTCGAAATTCATCGGCAATCGCTGCTACAAGGCCGGCCCGGACCTGGGCGGGGCCGCGATTCGCGCGCTCGCCCAGTACGGCAATCGTCCCGTGTACATCAGCAATGACAGCTTCATCGGCGGCCACTGCTCTAACGGCGGCGCGCTGAGCAGCATCGACGTCAACTGGGATATCACCGACAGCGTCCTGGCCGGTAACACGGCCATCGGCTACGGCGCGAACCCGCCCCGGCCCGGCACGCCGGGCGGCGGCAGCGGCGGCGCCATCTACACCGACGGGGACAATTACTCGGTGACGGTCCTCGGCTGCGCTGTCCACGACAACACCGCACGTGAGGGCGGCGGCGCGATCTTCTTCGTGGTGGACAACAACTCCGGAACGCTGACGCTGGTGAACTCAAACCTTTACCGCAATCCCAGCGTGGTCTTCTGGACCCGGCCCTACCCGGGCATCTACTTCCGCAGCAGCGGGCACCCGGTGATCGCCAACACCAAGATCAGCTGACTCAGTCCGTTCGCCCCCCGGACCGGGGCGCGCGGACCGGCAGGCGGACGCACAGCACCGTCTCGCCCGGCCGGCAATCGATGCTGATGGCGCCGCCGTGCCGTTCCACCACGATGCGCTGTGCGATGTCCAGGCCCAGGCCAGTGCCTTTGCCCACGTCCTTGGTCGTGTAAAACGCCTCGAAAGCGCGAGCCGCCACCTCGGGCGGCATACCGGGCCCGGTGTCGCCGATCTCGATGATGACGTCGTCCCCCGCGGCGCGCGCCGCCACCCGGAGCGTGCCCGCGCCATCCATGGCGTCTACCGCGTTGTCGATGAGGTTCGTCCACACCTGGTTGAGCTCGCTGGCGTTGGCGTCGATCCCCGGGACGCCGGGGCCGTAGTCACGCACGACCGTGACACCGTCGCGGAGCCTGTGCCCGAGCATCACCAGAGTGCTCTCCAGCCCCTCGGTCACGTCGATGTGCTGCATCGACGCGCGGTCCATCTGCGAGTAGGACTTGATCGCCGCGACCAGCCCGGAGATGCGCTGGCTCGACTCCTTCATCTCCGCCAGCAGCGCGGCAATGGAGAACGTGCTCGCTACCCATTCCAGGCCCGCCTCCAGCACCGGCCCGGGCAGCACCGTCGCCGCCCGCTCGCACCAGGCAAGATCGACCCCGGCGGCGGCGAGCGGCGGGGCGATCATCCAGTCGCGACCGACGCCGTGCCGGGCAAGCCATGACGACAGGGCATCCTCCCGGTCGGCCAGCGCCACCGGATCCTGGACCTCCGGCTGCGGGCCGGCCGCCCGGCGCAGCGCGTCGAGCGCGGCGAACTGCCCGGCCGAGAGCTCGTCATCGGCGAGCCGGCCAAGCGACGAGAGCATTGTCTGGCACTCGGCCTCAAGGGCGTCGGCGGCCCGGGCGGCGGCAGCCGCCGGGTTGTTGATCTCATGCGCGAAGCCCGCCGCGAGCGTGCCGAGGGTAACGAGGGACTGGCGCTGCCGGGCCGTCGACTCGATGGAGCGCGCTGTCCGGTAGAGGCCCTCGATGAGGTGCCTGCCGAACGGGAACCAGGCGTTGACCCGCTGCTTCAGCACTCCGGCCGGCACCCGGAGCACGCTACCGGGGGCTGCCCCCCGGCCGGTCGCCAGGTACACGCCGTGCTCGTCCCAGGCGCGGAACCCGCCGGCCCAGCGGCCTGGCATGTCCATCTTCCCGACCACGGTGTCCTCGCGGCCGACATGGCGCACGAGGTCGATGGCACCGTCAAGCAGCACCCACCAGAAGTCCGCGTGCTCTCCCTCGCGGAACAGCTCGACGCCGGGCTCGATGCGGACCTCGGCGCTGCCGGCGGCCAGTTCCGCGAGCTGTTCGTCGGCCAGGCCGTCGAAGAGGCTGAGCGCGCGAAGCACGTCCGCGCGCATCAGGGCGCGGCCAGCCCGCGATGCCCGGGGCAAGGCGGCATGGCGCCCGCACGGACGGCTGGCACGACCCGCTTCATGGCGTCCCCCCGTGGCAAGATATGCGGCTCAAGCGGCGTCAGGTGCCACCAGGCCCGGGCGCCGGGCGGCTCATCCCGCATCCCACTATGTCACGCTGCACGCGACGCCCGCCGCGCCGCTGACACCCGTAGCACGCCGGCGCCGCCGGGCCGGGTCAGCTGACGGGCCGGCCCGCGGGCGGCAGCGCGCGGGGATGTGCCCGCCGGGCGGCCAGGCGGAACGGTCGCTTGGTCATCGGGCCGTGACCGGCCGGTGGTACGGCCCGGGCTTACGTAGCAGCCACTGCCAGAATGTCCGCCGGGGCGGGCCGGCCACGATGCTGCCGCCCCGGGCCTCGCCCGACACCTCGACCCTGAGCAGCACCGGCTGCTCCGGGCCGGTGACCGGCCGGACCTTGACGCTGCCGCCGATCAGCGCCACGTCATCGGCATCAACCTCGATGCCCGGCCTGGTCACCAGGAGGAGGCTGCCGCCCAGCACCGCGGTCCTGATCCGCAGCGTGGGCCCGGTGATCACGGCCTCGGTGAAGTCGAGCCTTACCGTGCCGCCAACCGCGCGGATCTCCATCCGCTGCGGGACTACCCAGCCGCCGGCCCGCCGGGTACTGCTGCCATGACAGTCGATCCGGACCAGATCCCTGACCTGCGGCGTGACCTCGGCCGGCTCGCGGTCCGCCGCGGGCAGGTCGTCGGTCAGCACCGCCAGCTCGCCGCTGGTGCGGGCGGTCAGCGCCGCCTCCAGGCGCTCGTCGAGCTCGGCTGCGGTCAGCCGTCCGTCGCCGGCCGCTACCCGGAGGATCTCGACGACCCGTTCCCTGTCCTGGTGCGAGGCGCGCAGACCGGGCCTGGCGCGCCCGCCGGGGCCGTCTCCCGCCGGGGACAGCTCAGCACTCATGGTCACATCTTGTAAGCCATCGCCCGGTCCCGCAACACCGGCTTCGCTGCCGCGCCGGCCGCCTCGCGCGATCGCGCCGTGCCGCCGCCCGGGCGCACGCCGCAGGCACGCCCGGGGCGCCCGATCCGGCGTCCGCCCTGGCGGCCCGGACTGCGCCCGTAGTGGCCGGAGAATCTCCGCGGAGTTCTCTTCCCCGGGTTACTCTACTTAGGTAGTCTGGCCGGGTGGCTCGTGGTTCCGGGTTTTCCGCTCAGACGCTGCTGGTGCTCGCGGCGCTGGCCGCCGCGCCGTCGCAGTGGCGGCATGGGTATGACCTGGCGCGGCAGACGGGGCTGAAGTCCGGGACGCTGTACCCGATCCTGGTGCGGCTGGCGGACCGGGGGCTGCTGGAGGCGTGCTGGGAGGAGGGCCGCCCGGCCGGGCGGCCGCCGCGGCACCGGTACCGGCTCAGCGGGGACGGGCTGGCCCGGGCCGAGGCGGCGCTGGCCGCCGCGCCGGCCGCGGCATCGCGGGCGGCGGCGGCGCGGCCGGCCGGGCCGGGGCGGCCGGGACTGGCCGGGGAGGGATTGTGATGGATCGGCTGACGCAAGCGGCGGACAGGCTGGTGCGGGCAGCGGACGGCCTGCTGGGGCGGTGCGCGCGGTTAGTGCCGCCGGGGCGGCGGGGGTGGGCCGAGGCGGTGCGGGCCGAGGCCGCGCAGGTGCCGGCCGGGGCGGCCCGGCTGGGCTGGCTGGCAGGCGGGGTGTGGCTGATGGCGAGGGAGGCTCAGATGGTGCGCAGGACCGGGTACGGGCTGGCGGTCGCGGCGGTGGCGGTGGCCGCGGCGGCGGTGGCGCGGTGGATCTGGCATGGCGGGCAGGCTGACCCCGCCGCGGCCTGGGACAAGGCCCGGGTGGTGCTGGCGGTGGCGCTGCTGGCGGGGCTGCCGTGGGTGGCCCGGCGGCGCGGCGTGTTCGGCCGGCCGGGCCTAGCGTCGCGGCGCGGCTGGTGCGGGCCGGCGGCGCCGCCGCGGTGCTGGTCCTGGTCCTGGACATTGCCCGGATGGAGCGCTTCCCCGGCCAGTCGATGTACAGCCGGAACAACGTCCCGCAGTCCTGGGCGTGGGCGTGGGAGGCGCTGGCCGCGGGGCTGATCGTGGCCTGCCTGGCGGCGGTCCTGATCGTCACGGCGTGGTGGCCGCAGGTCAGCCGGGTGCTGGTGGGCTGGTGCGCGGCGGCGGCCGGGGTGGCCCTGTTCTTCACGGTGGCGCCGGTGCAGGTGCTGATCACGGTGTACCTGGCCGGGATTCTCGCGGTGACCGCGCGGCGGTCGCCGGTGACCCCGGCCACGCTGGCCATCTGCACCGCGACCGGTGCCGCCGGCGGCCTGCTCCTGGACGCGGTGTGGGATCACGCCAAGAGAGTGCCGGCGCCAGGCCTGCACCCGCAAACCAACGCGGTGCTGCTGGTCATCGTGCTGGCCGTGGTGGCCGCAGCGGGCACGGCCGCAGCGGGAACGCTGGCCGCACGGCGGGCCAGCGGCCCGGGTGACCCGCTGGCGCTCAGCCGGGCCAGGGCCTGGCAGTGCCTGCTGGCCGGGCCGCTGACCGCCGCCGCCGCCGCGCTGATGATCCCGCTGTTGCGGGCCAGCACCGCGGTCCGCATCGCCGCGACGTGCCCGGCGGCAAACGCCGGGCACTGTACCGGGGCAGCGGGGGCATGGGTGATTTTCCTGGTCATCGGGCCCGCGCTCGGCCTTGCCATCGGCTGGGCAGGATCGTACGCGGTGGCTCCGCAGCCAGACCGGCCGCCGCTCATGTCGCCGCGCGAGCCCCGGCCCGGCGGCACCAGGTCGGGCGGAATCTTCGTCAACAATTGACAACCCCCCCGGTGTCGGCGGCCCGGCTTACCCTGGGCAGGAGACCCCGCAGCTGACGGAGGCAGCCATGACATCCCTGCAGAACCGGCCTCGTACCGCCCTGCTCGTCATCGACGTGCAGAACGGCGTCGTCGGGAACGCCTACCAGCGCGACCACGTGATCTCCCGAATCCAGTCCCTCGTGGACAAGGCCCGGGCCGAGGACGTCCCGGTGCTCTGGGTGCAGCACTCCGACGACGACGAGCTGCGGAAGGGCTCCGAGAGCTGGGAATACGTGCCCGAGCTCAAGCGCCTGGACACCGAGCCGCTGGTGCACAAGACGTACCCGGACTCGTTCGAGGCCACCGACCTGGAAGAGCGACTCGCCGAGCGGGGCGCCGGGCGGCTGGTAGTGACCGGCGCCCAGACGGAGGAGTGCATCCGCTCGACCCTGCATGGTGCGCTGGTGCGCGGCTACGACGCGACGCTCGTTTCCGACGCGCACACCACCGAGGACATGCGGGAATGGGGCTTCCCGGTCACCCCGGAGCAGTCGATCGCGTACACCAACGCGTACTGGAGCTGGGCGGCGGCGCCCGGCCGCAAGGGCAGCGTGGTGGCTGCCGCGGAAGTCGACTTCCGGCCGGCCTGACCGCGGCGCCGGCCGGCCTACCCCGGCTGGCCCGCAGGAACCCGGGCGTCCGGGCTGAAGCGCGATGGCGCTGGCCGGGCCGCGCTGCTCCGCGCGCAGAGCATCTCGCCGGGCCATTCGTAAATCCGAGATGGCTTTCGCCGTCAGGTAAGGCGAGCCGTGCGATGGGCAGCTGCCGCCGGGCGCGGGCGGGTTCCGCCGGCCGGGATGCCGGGGACCGGCACGCGGGGGCTAACCGCGTCAGCCGGTCCGGGTCAGCGTGAGCCTGACCGCGCGGTCGGCCGGCCGGCCGACATAGTGTCAGTGACGAGACCATGGCCATCGGCGCTCCGCGATCCGGGCGGCGCGCCGTGCGGTACCGCAGTGGAGGCTTGTGTGAGCACGGGCGAGGCCCTCGCGGCGGCGCGGCGCGGCGCCGGTCTTACCGTTTCCCAGGTCAGCGGCCGGACCCGGATCAGGGAAGCGATCATCACGGGAATCGAACGCGACGACTACGCGGCGTGTGGCGGGGACTTTTACGCCCGGGGGCACATCCGGGCCATCGCCCGGGCGGTCGGCGCCGATCCGGAACCGCTGGTCCGTGAGTACGACACGATCCGGCAGGCGGCGCCGCCCATCCCGGCGGCTGTCCTGCGTCCCCCGGTCCGCGACGCCCGGGCCCGTCCCCCGGTCCGCGACGCCCGGGCCCGTCCCCCGGTCCGCGACGCCCGGGCCCGTCCCCCGGTCCGCGACGCCCGGGCCCGTCCCCCGGTCCGCGACGCCCGGGCCCGTCCCCCGGTACCTGACGCCCGGGCCCGTCCCCCGGTACCCGCGGATCCGGCCCGGCCGCCGCTCCCGGCCGATGTAACCGGGCCGGCCGTGCCCGGCGGGGGGCCCGGGCGGCAGCTGAACCGGCCCGCGGTGCTGATGCTGGTGCTGGTGGCGCTGGGGCTGGCGCTGCTGGCGGGGCTGATTTTGCTGGCGCTCCAATTGCTGGCCGGCCCGCGCCCGGCGGCCTCGGACTCGGCCCGGTCTCACCCGGCGGCGCGCCACCAGGCCGGCCATCGCACGCCACCGCCGTCGCCACCGCCGTCGCCGTCACCGTCGCCGAAGACGACTACCCGGCGCGCCGTTCGGGTCCGGGCGCTCACCCCGGCCAGCGCCCGGGCCTTCGGTCCCTACGGCGGCGGCCGGGGCGACAACCCCCAGCGGGCGCGACTCGCGATCGACCGCTCGGCCGTCACGGCGTGGCACACCGACTGGTACACCACCGCCCGGCTCGGGAACCTGTATCCGGGCACCGGGCTGCTCGTGAACATGGGCCGGCCGGTGACGATCACCGCCGCCCGGATACGGCTCGGCAGCGCGCACGGCGCCCGCTTCCAGCTGCGCGTCGGCGCGAGACCCACGCTAGCGGATCTGCGGCCGGTGGCGGGCGCGGCCAGCGCGGGCGGCCTGGTCCGGCTGCGGCTGGCCAGGCCAGCGCGCGGCCGGTACGTGGTCATCTGGTTCACCCGGCTGCCGCCAGACCGGGCCGGCACCTTCCAGGCAAGCGTGCATGACCTCCGGCTGACCGGCCGGCGCTGACCGGGACCCAGGTCCCGGCGGGCGGGGCGGTGACCCATTTGCTGACCGGGACCGGCGGCCATGGCGGCTTCGTCTCAGCCGCCATCGCCTGGGCGCCGCGGGCCAGCGGGATCGGCCGGCTTGCCGCCGTTCGGCCGGGCCAGCCGGGTGCTCGCGCTCACCCGCAGCCCGACCCAGGCGGCCGCGACGCCGACGGCGACGCCGATGACGGTGTCGGCGAACCTGAGGATGGGCTGCTGCCAGGCATCGTGCGAGCTCACCGCAGCCGCGACCATGACCACCGCCGTGGTGATCCCGGCGGTGATGGCGTCGCCTGGCCGGCCGATCAGCGTGACGACCAGCGCGCTGGCTCCGATCAGCACCGCCAGGGCCCAGGGGTGGAACGGCAGGAAGACCAGGTAGATCAGGCAGAGCGCGAAGCTCACCGCGGTGGCGGCCACCCGGGAGACCGCGGCGGCGGTGCTCTGGTGGTAGCTGAAACGGCATACGAATACCGTGGCAATCACCGCCCACAGGCCGCCGAGCAGGTCGTCGGCTCTGGACACCGAGTGAATGCCGGAAAGGCCGTGCGTCACGAGCCAGAAGGCAAGCAGGCACGCGATGGCCAGCACGCCGCAGTCGAAGACAGCCACTCTGGCCGCTGCCCAGTTGAGGTAGCGCCGTTGTGCCATGACGCCTCCTTCCGGCGGGTGCAGGTACCGCGGGTGGATTGCGCTGGCGGTACCGGCCAGTCAGCAGGCGGCTTCCCGGCGAGGCGCGGATGCGGCCGCCGGCGTCCGTCACGATCCGGCCGGCGGCGGCGAGGTCGAGATCCTGCGGCGCCGTCCGGGTCAGCACGATGACCCCGGCGGCCAGCACGGCGAAGGCCAGCACGGCGACGGCGATCTTCGCTGGGCTGTCGGTGAAGCGCTCGCCGAACAGCCAGACACTCAAGATGATACTGGCGAACGGGTCGGTGATGACCAGCAGCGGCTGGGACACGCTCAGCGGCCCGACGTGCAGGGCGGCCTGCTGCAGCACCGTGCCGGTGACGGTGGCGGCGATGAATGCGTACACCGGCCAGCTGGTGAGCATGCCGCCGATACCAGACGAGGCGAGGGTGTCGGTCGTGGTCTTGAGGAACGTTGCCTCCAGGGCCCAGGTGAGCGCCGCAGCCGTCGCGAGGACCCCGGCCCGGCGCACCGGCGGGCCCCGCGTTCCCAGCATTGCCAGCACGGCGACGGCCCCGCCGAACACCAGCCCGGCGGACAGCCATTCCGCTGCCCTGGGAGCGGGCTGGCCGCCGGCCGGCTCGGCCGCGGCGAGGAACACGGCCAGGGCCACGGTGACGGTGAGCACGGCAGCCCAGGCCGCCCGGGCCACCTGCTGGCGGATCCACACCCGCCGCAGCACCATGACGAAGACCAGCTCGGTGACCAGGACGGGCTGGACCACCGACATCGGGCCGTTGTGCAGGGCGATGGCCTGGAAGGCGTACGAGCCCACTGCGGCGGCGCCCCCGAGCAGCCATAGCGGCTGCCGCACCAGGTAGCGGGCCAGCCGCCAGCCCTGCTGCTGCTTCGGGGCGGCCACGCTCGCCGAGTGCTGCGTCATCAGGTTGACCGCGTTGGAGATGGCGGCGGCCAGGGCGAACACGACAGCGAAGGTCACCCGCATGCCCCCGTTCCGTCGCGCCGCACAGCCCGGCAGGCGGAGCAAGCCGGGCCCGACGGTGACGTCGCCGGGCGGATCAAGCCGGGCGCGGCACAGCTACGTGTCCGGTAGCGCCGACGGCAATTCTCTCACGGTTGGGCCGGCCACAGTTGCCCGTGCTCAGGCAGTTGCGCGTGATGCCGGCCAGGGCTCGGGACTGGGCTCAGCCCAGTCCCGGCCGCCGTCTGCCGCGGATCCGTGCTGCCCGGTCCCGTTCGCGGCCGGCCCGGATTGCCCTGGCCGGCCGGGCTGTGCGCTATCGAGCTCTGCGGCAGCGCGGACGCTCGCGTACTCACCGCAGTCAGGACAGGCACCTGCGCCGCCATCGAACGAGTAGCAGCAGCCACAGAAGCAAGCAACCTCAGCCATCTCCGCAACCTCCTTTGCCTCCGCGGTCTTACCGCCCCGGTGGCCGATGAGGGCACCGCGAGCCAGTGCCCTGTACCGGGACAGAGCCAGCGCCGGCCTTCCAGATACATTCCGCATAAAGCACGCCGTAGCTGCCGGCGCCGATCGCGAGGATGAGTTGAAGTTGCTGGCGATGGCGATCACGGACATCGACACGCCGTACACGACCGACGCGGTGAGCACGAAGATCTTCCGTCGGCCCGTCCGGTCCGAGAGCTTGCCGCCGATGAGGGAAGCGGCGATGACGATGACGGACTGGACGAGCGTGCCGAGGAATATCTGCTGCGGTACATCGGCCTCGGCGCTGCCGATCTTGTCCAGCAGGTAGTAGGCCTGGTAGGACCACCGCGATGCTGGGTGCCAGCGCGACAATGAGGACGCCAGCCGAACCGCCCGCCAGGCCGATGACCATCCATGGCCGCCGCATGCCCAGCCGCGACGAGGTGCGGTCGCTCATCTTGCCGAAGAACGGATTACCGACCATGGCCAGCAGGGCGCCGGTTCCGGCGACCAGCGCCAGGCTGTCCGGTGCCCGTCCGATCCCCACCAGCGAGTTGACCTTCAGCGCCAGGGTGACCAGCAGGGGCGCGTGGGGCCGTTTCAGGATGAGGAAGATCAGCACGCCGATGCTGTTCAGACGGTAATGGCGATCTTCCCGCGTGCGTTTCCTGATTCGAGGTGGCGCATGGCTTCGGGAACCTGGTCAAGCGGGTAGGTCGCCCCGATGCTCGGGGTTACCGCGGCGGTCTCGATGAGGTCCTTGAGCCGGTCGAGGTCGGCCGAGCGCTGCCGGGGGGTAACCATGGTCAGCCGCTGGCGCAGGAACGGTGACACGGCCAGGGCCCGGAACTGCCGGCCCATGCCAGTCCAGTTGCCGCCTTCCTCACCGCCGGTGATGACGGCGGTCCCGGCGGGCGTGAGCGCGCGGCGCAGCCGTGACAGGGCGGGGCTTCCGGCAATGTCGATGATCAGGCTGTAGCGGTGCCCACCGGCGGCGAAGTCGTCCTGGGTGTAGTCGATGACATGGGCGGCGCCCAGGGACCGCACGAGGTCCGTTTTCGCGGTGCTGCACACGCCGGTGACCTCCGCCCCGAACGCCCTGGCCAGCTGTACGGCATAGCTGCCGACGCCGCCCGACGCGCCAGTGATCAGCACGTGCTGCCCCGGCTGGACGTGACCGACGTCGGTCAGGGCCAGCAGGGCGGTGACCCCGGATACCGGCACCACCGCGGCCTGCCCGAAGCTGGCGTTGGCGGGCCTGCGGGCCAGCTTGCCTTCGCGGGCCACCGCATACTCGGCGAAGGTGCCCCGGCCGAAGCCGAACACCTCATCGCCGACCGAGAACCGGGTCACTCCCGGGCCCGCCGCCACGACCGTGCCGGCTACGTCAAGCCCGGGTACCGGGTTCCTCGGCCCGCGGAGACCGGCAACCGGGCGCAGCAAGTATGGCTGGCCCGTCATCAGATGCCACTGGCCCCGGTCCAGGCCCGCCGCATGCACGCGCAGGAGCACTTCGCCGGTGCCGGGCTCGGGCCGGGCGATCCGCGCCAGGCGCAGGATGCTGGCCGAACCGTACCCGTCCTGCACGATCGCCCGCATCATGCTCCCTGCGGTCACCGGCCGGGCCGTCTCGCGGCCAGCGACCGTGTGCTCCCGATCAGTTGCCATGACCGCTTCCTCCCGGGCCGCTGAGATGCGACCGCTATTGCCGTACTTAGTACGACGCTACTACGGCACGCTACAGTACTAAGTACGAAAGTGCCATGGCCGTGGAGTGACATGCCGAAGCCAGAGAGCCAGAGTCGCGCAGAACGAGCTCCGCTCAGCCGGGAGCGGATACTGCGCGGCGCCGTCGCGGTCGCCGACGCAGCCGGGATCGGCGCGCTCACGATGCGCTCACTCGCCCGCGAACTCGGCGTCAAGCCGATGTCGCTGTACCACTACGTCGGCAGCAAGGACGAGATCCTCGACGGCATCGTCGACATGGTCTTCAGCGAGATCGACCTGCCCGCCCCCGGCGGCGACTGGAAGCCGCAGATGCGCCGCCGGGCGGTCTCGGCCCGCCAGGCCCTGCGGCACCACCCCTGGGCCATCGGGCTGATGGAATCGCGCGCCAACCCCGGTCCCGCGACGCTGCGGCACCACGACGCCACCCTCGCCACCCTGCGCGCGGCCGGCTTCTCGGTGGCCATGACCGCCCACGCCTACGCCCTGCTCGACAGCTACATTTACGGATTCGCCCTGCAGGAAGCGGCGCTGCCCGTTAACCCCGGGATCATCACCGAGGCTACCGAGGCGATCATGCGGCAACTCGCCGGCGAGTACCCGTACCTGGCCGAGATGGCAACCGAGCACGTCCTGCAGCCCGGCTATGACTTCGGCAGCGAGTTCGAGATCGGGCTCAGCGTCATCCTCGACGCCCTCACCAGGTCGATCCCCGGCCAGCCGCGGCGGGCTCCGCTCGCGGCCGCCGACTGAATCGCCACTGCAGGCACACCAGCACGGGGGCATCAGCCGACCGGGTTCCGGAGAACGCCGGCCCGAGGGCGGCCGTTGCCTTCACGGTCGTGGCCGTTCTTTGATTCCGGCCGCGAGCAGGCCTGTTACCTCGGCGATGCGCGCCGTACGCAGGTCAGGCCGGCGGGTCGTCGCATCGATATAACGGAGGTAGGCCTTGCGGTAGAACTGCGCCAGCGTGTCGAAGAAGCCCCCGGCAGCCGGGTTGGCCGCCAGCGCTGCGGAGATGTCATCGGCGAGATCGCCGCGCTGCGGGCCCTCCGGCGCCAGTTGAACGATCACATCGGAGCCGGCTGCGATGCCCGTATCGCGCATCCTCGCCGGGTTCAGGGTGAACGCCCATCCGCTGTCGCCAGGCGCGATCGTCACCCGAACCCGGCAGCCGTTGACCGTGCCGTGCACGTGATGCAGAGCTTTGGCACCCCACGCCTCGTCGGGGTCAAACGGAACCGCGATAACCGCATGCCCACGAGGATCAACAGCGATTCGGGCGCCGAACCGCTGCACGCGCATGGCCTTATCGTGGCACGGCGCAAGCCAGGCCGGGTAACCGGCCAACTCCGGCGGCACGGGAAGGGCACTAGCTCAGTACGGTCAGGTGAGAGGCGGGAACGCGCCGAGTGAGGCCATTCACAGCCCGCCCGGTGCGCCTCGGAGACGGCAACCGCAATAAGACGATTCCCGATTCCTCCCGGCGAGGTCTCGGTCATGGGCGGGCGCGGAAGAGGCGATAAAGGGGGCCGAGGGCGGGCGGCTCCGGCGGCGCCTGCAGCATCGCGACCTCCTCGGCGAGCACGAAGCGCTTGCCGCGCATGCCCTCGATGTTGACGGGCACGAGCGCGCCGAGCGGCAGCCAGATCGAAGTAATCAGGTCTTGCTCAACGTCATCAGCACCAGCCGTTTGGTGTGATCATCGTGATTAGGCGCGTTCTCGGTTAGACCGGGCATTTCTGGCGCTATTGGGGTGCTTCGTCTGGTGCAGTGCCGGGCAACCCCTTGGATTGCCCGCTGCGACGTGCGCGAACGGCTGCCAACGATCGCCACGCACAGCTATTTTGACTTCTGGCGCATTTGACGGCGGCTTGGTTGAATCTTTGCTAATCTTCGCCCATGAAGCGGTCGCCAATACTTCCGGTGGGTGCGGCCGTTGCCGCTGTCGCATTAAGCGCGTCGCCAGGGCTGGCTGTCGCAAAGCCAGCGGACAAGCGCGAGCAAAACGGGGCAGTCTCTTTCCCGCTACTGGCATTAGGGGCAGGCGATCACGCTGCGAAGCCAGCTGGTCACTATTCGCACAGTAGTCACGTGTCGCACTCGTCACATTACTCCAGCTCCCACAACTCGCACGCTTCGCATGTCTCGCACGCTTCGCATTTCTCGTCGGTTCCCTCGTCGCCGCCACCGTCGCCCGTGCCGACTGTGACACCAACGCCTACTCCGACCCCCACGCCAACACCGACCAGGCATCATCATCATCATCACAGGACGGCGAAAGCCAGGAAGCGGCACCACCATCCCGCGGCTCTGAATTCCGGGTCGCCTTCGCCGTCACCGTCCGATATCACGCCCAGCCCGACAGCTACCATCAGCGCACGGCCCGTGAGCAACAGTTCGCACACCAATGCAGCAGGCGACGTGGTTATCGTGCTGGTGCTCGGCGGCGTGACCCTGGCCATCATCTACGGACGGAAGAAGCGACCGAGATGAGATGCAATGCGATGTCAGCTGACGGGGCGAGAGCGTTCGTCACTTTCGACCGCGAGATTATCCAGCTGGATGCGCTGCAGCGGGCCGCCTACGCGGTGGTCGACCTGATGACTGTCGATATCACGGACTCCGGCGACAAGTACGTCTGCAGCCTGTTCCCGCGCGACTCCGCAGCTGATCCTGACATGCTTGCGCATCGCATCCGGTCGGAAGCTATCGACCAGACGCTGCGCCTCCGCATCGCGGCGGAGACCGAGCCGCTGCGCAACCTTATTTTCGCGCTAGCGTTCTCGCAGACCGGCCTTAATGACGCCGAGGCCCAGCAGCCATGACCCTTCGGCTGTCGCGTGACTCGGCTGCCGTCATGCCCGGTAGCTGGCAACTGCTGCCCATGCGTTTCCATCGCTTCGACACGGACAGCGTCCTGCTCACGAACCTTGTCGGAGAGCATGTCTTCCTGTCGGATGAGCAATTCCTCGCGGTTCTGGACGGGAACTGCGGTGACCAGGTACTGCTCGCTGGGCTACGTGCTAAGCACCTGATCCAGCTGCCGGGCGAACGGCTTCCGGCCGAACTGCTCGCCATCAAGCTTCGCACCCGGCTCCGGCGCCTGCCGGACTCAACCGGACTGCACATGTTCGTCGTCACGCTGCGCTGCGAGCACACCTGCCGTTACTGCCAGGTCTCGCGGCAGTCATCGGCGAAGAGCGAGTATGACATGAGTGAGGACACGGCCCGGCGGGCATTGCAGCTTGCCTTCCGGTCACCATCCCCGCACCTGAAGCTAGAGTTCCAGGGCGGCGAGCCGCTGCTCAACTTTCCGCTCGTGCGGTGGATCGTGGATCAGGCCAAGCAGGTCAACGACTCGTATGGGAAACGGCTAGCGTTTGTGATCGCTACCAATCTGGCGCTGCTCGATGACGATATCCTCGACTTCTGCGCTCGCGAGGATATCTACTTGTCGACATCCATCGACGGCCCCGAGGACTTGCACAACAGCAACCGGCGCCGACCTGGGCAAGACAGCTGGCAACGAACAGCCGACGGCATCAGGCGCGTCCAGGACCGGCTGGGATCCGACCGGATCAGCGCGCTGATGACGACGACGGAAGCCAGCCTGAACCGGCCACACGACATCATCGACACCTACGCCGACCTGGGACTACGCGACGTCTTCCTGCGGCCGATCTCCCCGTATGGCTTCGCCATCCGGCGACGCGGCGGTGCCGGGTATGACGTGCAGCGGTGGCTGGAGTTCTACCAAACCGGACTCGACCACATCATTGACCTCAACCGGCGCGGTGTCCCCATGGTGGAAACATATGCCGCGATCATCGCGAAGAAGATGTTCACCAATGACGACCCCGGGTACGTCGACCTGACCTCCCCAGCGGGAATCGGGCTCGGAGCACTGGTCTACAACTATGACGGCGACATCTACGCCTCGGACGAAGGCCGGATGCTCGCCGAGATGGGTGACCACACATTCCGGCTCGGCAACACGCGGAGCAGCAGCTATGCGGATATCATGCTCTCCGAGCAGTTGCTCGCGCCCGTTGAGCAATCACTAACTCTTAGCGCGCCAATGTGCAGCACCTGCGCGTTCGAACCTTACTGCGGAGCCGATCCGGTCTTTCACCACGCCACCATGAACGACTTCGTCGGCCAGAAGACGATGTCCGCTTTCTGCCAGCGCAACATGGGTGTCTTCACCGCGATCCTACGAAGAGCACGCGAGGATAGCTTCGCCCGGGAACTCTTCTGGCGGTGGGGCCAGCGATGATGAAGCTCTCTGGCAGGGGAGTGCCGACAGGCCTGCGCGGCCACATTCATCCGGACATATGGCGGGTCTGCCGCCCCGAGGACGACACGGCGGACATCCCGCTCGCGTGCCTCCTGACAGACGGAGACATGATCTCCGGAGCCCACCGGATCTATCTGACGCAGAGCCCGGATGCCGGCGCGCCCGGCCCCGCCATCGCGCTTCCGGCTGAGCTAGCGCATCTGACTGCGGGCGACATCATCGCCATCTCATCCGACGGTCGCCGGGTCACCGTGCTGTGGAAAAGCACCGCTACCCACAACAGCGTGCTGCTGACTGAGCAATGCGACAACTACTGCCTGATGTGCTCCCAGCCGCCGAAAGACCGCGAGGACTCCTGGCTGTTTGAACGCGCCAAGCGAATCGTAAGCCTGCTGCCACCGTCGGCTTGCGGCCTAGGCCTCACCGGCGGCGAGCCAACATTGCATGCCGAAGCCCTCATCGATCTGCTCGAGCATTGCCGCGATACGACACCCTGGCTGCAACTGCATCTGCTGTCGAACGGGAGGCGCTTCGCTGATCTTGACTTCGCCCGGTGTTACGCGCGAGTCGGCCATGCCGACATCATGGTCGGCATTCCCGTCTACGCCCCCGAGCCGGGCCTGCACGACTTCATCGTCCAGGCCAGCGGCGCGTTCGATGAGACTATTCACGGGATCCTGAACCTCGCGGCACTGGGCCAGCGGGTAGAACTCCGCATCGTCGTCCAGCGGCATACGGTGCCGGTGCTCCGCGACCTTGCGGTCTTCATCGCACGCAATCTCCCTTTCGTCGACCAGGTAGCGCTCATGGGCCTGGAAATGACGGGCCTCGCGCGACCCAACTCTGCCGAAGTCTGGATCGATCCTGCCGACTACCAGCCGGAGCTGGCGGAAGCCACTCACGTGCTGGCAAGCGCGGGCATCTCCACCAGGATCTACAACCATCAGCTCTGCGTTCTGGACGAACAACTGTGGCCGTTCGCCGTCCGCTCGATAAGCGACTGGAAGAACGACTACCTCGACGTGTGCCACGGCTGTTCGGTTCGCGACGCGTGTGGCGGCGTCTTCACCACCAGCGGCAGCCGCGTAAGCAGGCGCCTCCGAGCTATCGGCGAATCGGGCAGGCTGGGAGCGACCACGGACCTGACGGAGTTCCCGGCCCGATCGCGCTGAGTCCGGAGGTCGGGCGAAACGCCCATGACCGCGACAGTGGGCGACATGGGTGCGCGGACGAAGTGGCCGCGGCCAGAGTTGCCGGTCACTGCTCTCGCCGCAGCGCCTGGCATCCTCCGACCGGATCCCGATGGCAGGCGACCGGCCATGGCAGCCGGGGCTCTCGCCGCACACCGGGATAGTGCTCCCGATCGGCTGTACCGCGGCGGTCGCGGCCACTCGCTGTCGTTCTGCAGGCTCAAGACGGCCGGGAGACGACGTTGGTAGTGACCCGGCTGCGCCGACCTGGCCGGACAGGAGAGACCACGAAGGAGAGCAGGGCCAGCGCGGCAGCCACGATCGCGGTACCACCGAAGATCGCCGACAGGCTCAGGCCAGCGTGCTGCAGCGGCCCGACGCCGAACGCGGCGATACCGTACCCGAGTTGGTAAAAGGCGATCACGCCACCCGCCACCGCCGCGGAGACGGCAGTCAACTCCTCCTCCCCGAAGCTGACTGTCAGCGGCAGCAGCGCCGAGCACCCCAGCCCGGCCAGCCCGAAGGCGGCGATCCCGGCGAGCGCATCATGCGCTGGCAGGACCCGCACCAGAATGAAGACTCCTACCAGGACAAACGGCAGGATGTGGTAAGTGATTCGCTCGGCCAGCCAGCGATCAATAAGGCCGAACAGGATGCGTCCGACGGTAACCATCCCCCAGAACGCGGCCAGCGCCACTGAGGCCTACGTCGCCGAGGCGCCAAGCCGGGTGGTCATCTCCAGCTGGGACCAGTTGCCGTTCATCGTCTCGCAGATGCCATACGTCACGGCGAAGGCCGCATAGAACCAAAACCGTGCGGGCATGCGCTGCTTGCCCGGCCGTGCCCCCGGGCTGCCCTGGGCCGCAGCGTTCAGCGGCAGGCGAAGGCTAACCACCAGCAATACGATCAGCAACGCCGCCGACAGAATCGGCAGCCCCCACCAGAACCCCAGGCCGACAAACACCGCCACGAACACCGGAGCCAGCACAGTACCAAGCCCGAGCAGCGCATTCAGCACGAGCACCGAACGGTCGATGCTCGCCGGGTGAAACACCGATGCGTAGGTGTTCAGCACCGGAACGGTCAGGCCGAAGCCCGCCCCCAGGAATGCCGTCGCGACCAAGAGCACGGGATAAGCAACCGCCTGGTCGGTCTTGACGGCCACGCTGGCCAGCAGCAGCCCCATCGATATCAGGCTGCAGACTAAGCCCAGCAGGTAAACCCTTTTCATGGTGATCCGCCGGGCCAGCTCTGCACCCAGCAGTGACCCGGCGATGGCCGTCACCACCTGCGGCAAGAACATGTCACCGTACTGGATACTGGACAGCCCGTAGTCGCTTTTGCCCGTGAAGATCGTGCTGGCTGCGGGAAAGGTGACCAGGACAATGCCTTGCACCAGCCCGGCCACATTTACAACGGCGCCTTCGGTTCTTGAAGCCATGAGCGATCCGCCGGTCTGGTTCCGGAAGTCAAAAGGCAGCGCTCGCCGGTGCTCGCCAACTACTTTCTCCGAGAGCGCCGGCTACTGCGCGTTGTGCCCCTGGGCTGTCGTCGGGCGTCCTGCTCGGCTCCTTTGTCACCATCGGCGGCCGCACTCTGCAGCTCGGCCTCGCTTTGCTGCGAGCGGGCCGCCTGGGCCGCATCCCCGGCCTGGGCTGCGTCCTGCCCGGCATCGCCGGCCTCGGGCTCCGCAGCGCCGGCCCGGGAATCCGCAGCGTCCCGCTCCTGCCGCGCCGCGGCCACCTGCTCCGCAGCGGGCTGAGCGGCCTGCTCCCGGGCGGCTCGCTCGGCCTCGGCGGCCTGGGCGTGCGCGGCTTCGCGCGCGGCCGCCGCCTCCTGCTCGGCGGAAGCCTTCGCCGTCAGCGCCTCGGCCAGCCGCGCATCGGCCTCCTGCGCCGCGGCGCGCGCCTGCCCGGCATCAGCCTCGGCCCGCTCGACGCGGGCCTGAAGCCCGGCCCGGGCCTCCTGCGCCGCCGCGATCTGCGCCTCAAGCCCGGTCCGCAGCTCGGCCTGGTCCCGCGCGGCTTCCTCGCGGCCTTGCGCCACCTGCCGGACCGCATCCTCGCGAGCCCGGTCCAGCTCCGCGCGGGCCCCCTGGGCCGCCGCCCGCGCCTGGGCTGCGTCCTGCCCGGCCTCGCCGGCCCGGGATTCCGCAGCGTCCCGCTCCTGCCGCGCCGCGGCCACCTGCTCCGCAGTGGCCCGCGCGGCCGCGGCGGCCTGGGACTCCGCAGCGTCCCGCTCCTGCCGCGCCGCGGCCACCTGCTCCGCAGCGGCCCGCTCGGCCTGAGCGGCCTGCTCCCGGGCGGCCCGCTCGGCCGCGGCGGCCTGGGCGTGCGCGGCTTCGCGCGCGGCCACCGCCTCCTGCTCGGCGGCAGCCTTCGCCGCCAGCGCCTCGGCCAGCCGCGCATCGGCCTCCTGCGCCGCGGCGCGCGCCTGCCCGGCATCAGCCTCGGCCCGGCGGCGACGCTGCCAGAACGTGAATCCCGGGCGGTCCGGATCGCCCGAGCCGGCCGCCTCGCTACCTTGCCGGGCCAGTAACTGGCGCTGCCGGAACGCGGTCAGCGCCGTATGCGGCTCCCCGGTCACCGGGTCCGGTAACCCGCAGTACCCAGTCTCCGCCGCCGCTGCCTCCCCCGGCGGCGACTCATTTTCACAGCCCGGATACGCACACCTGAGAACTTCCTGTCCGGCCTTGACCATCGCAGGCTCCGTCCGCTCAGCAAGACAGCGTAACCGGGCGGTCCTGGGCGGCCGGAGCCTGCGCGTCCCCGGGGAATCGGAGACCGCGCTACTCCGCCACACTGACCTCAGCTGTGCCGACGTATCGCGCGTCTCCTCAAGGACGTTCGTCACTCCGCCGTCCTGGCCAGCGGCAGTGAGGCTTCGGCCACCTCGGTGCCGCAAAGATGGGAATGACCAGTACGGACAGCCCAAACAGGGACCTGTAACGTCGCCGTGCGCACCAGGCCATGAGTCTGGGCGGCCTGCAGAGGATGGCCGCCGATTCGCCCTGACTAAGGCCATTGCGCATCAACCTGCGGGCGCCTACCATGATTCAGTAAAGGAATGGGCAAGTTTAGGTATGGGCGAGTATTGCATGCCGATCGCGGGGGGAAGCGAGGCAGACCGCTAACACCGGCGACACCTGCACGACGCACCAGCCACACGGATGCCGGTCCAGCGCACGGCGGAGAATCGGCGGCCGCATACATTGGCATGCGCAGGCCAATTTACACCGGACGATTATCATCGGCCGCCGATTGCGGGCGGACCGCTGCGCGATGAGGCCCGGCGGCCGCAGGCTAATAGGTGGCCGCGCCGAAGTGCCCACCTGCTGACAGGCACTATCACTATTTGGGTTCCAGCTCAGGCAAGGGGGGTCATGGAATCGGCCGCAGAGTTTACTTTCGAGCCGCTGCCGCCAATCGAAGAGTCAGCCGCGTTCGCCGCATCGGCGCATCCGCTGGGCCCGCTTGCCGGGCTGGCCGGGACGTGGAAAGGCCGGGGCTTCAACGTCATCTGGCGGCCCCACCACCCAACGGAGCCCGGGACAATCGAGGACCACTTCCTCGAGCTCAACCTGACCAGTGAGCAGCTCGACTTCGGTCCGGCCCTGCGGAAGATACCCAACCGCGGCCTGCTGCAGCACAACATCAGCCTGAACGGCCTGAGCTACCTGCAGCAGATCTCCGATGCGAACCTGAACGCACCGCAGCACTTCGAGCCGGGCCTGTGGGTGCTAGTCCCCAGAACCAGCAACCCCAAAGAGCCGCGCACCGTGGCCCGGCTGGCGTCCATCCCACATGGCACGACGATCCTGGCCCAGGGCACCGCCCGCACATCAGACGGCGCCCCCACCATCCGGGACATCAGCATCAGGCCCTTTTCGAACGACCTGCACCATCCCCCCACGCCCGCCGACGAGATCCACTTGCCGGAGCAGGACCTGGGCACGGACAGCCCCTTCCGGACCCGCGGCGCCGGGCTGACTGGCATCGACCAGCAAATGGTCGACAACCCCAATAGCGTCCTCCGCCTGGAGCCCGCACCGCGCATCACCGGCACCACCAGGTTGCATGTGTCTACCCGCGATGCCTCGCTTCCGGGCGGCGGAACGGCGAATATCGCCTTCCTGAAGGGCCGCCGTGGGCCGAACGCGGTGACAAAGCGCGTCACCGCGACGTTCTGGCTGGAGACTCTCGAGGGAGACCCGGAACCTCGCCAGCTGCAGTACTCACAGCTCGTGCTGCTGGACTTCGCCGGCCTGATCTGGCCTCACGTCACGGTCGCCACGCTCCAGAAGGAGCTGACACCACCGCCTCGATCCTGAAGATCGACCCTGGGATTCCCGCGCATCGCCCCGACGCGCCGGCCGGGCCGTTAGGACGCCACCTTTGACGAGGTGGCTATCAATCTGATATCATATTTACCAGTGATCGGGTAGCCGGCACCACGGCCTCACAGGAGGCATCCAGATGAACGCACCCAACGACAACACCGCTGCGAAAGGCCTGCGCGGGTGGTGGGCATCTCCCCCGCGACCCGGCATGCAACGCCTGATCGTCCCTTATGAGTACCGCCACCTCCGCGTCTTCGGGGCCGGGCGTATTGCCGGTGGCAGTGTCGCGGCCGCCGCAGGCGTCGTGTGCCTCTCCTACGGCGTCTACGGATGGGCAGCCTTCTTCCTGGCTCTCGGGGCGCTGAACCTCGCGGGCGGCTCCTGGTACCTCACTGTCGCTCGCTCCGCAGCTGCCCGAACCTGAGCCTGCTGGCTAGCAGCCGCCGGGCGGAGGAGTAGCCGCCGTGGAAGTAACGGATGCCGGGCGGCGGCGATAGCCCGCAGGCAGCCGGCCGGGCTGGCCATGGCCTGCCGCGAATCAGGGCTTGACCTTGACCTTGCGTCAAGGTTGCAGCATGGTGAGCATGCCCGAGGATTCCCGGCCACGAGCCGTTGTCCAGCCAGTTTTGTCCATAGCTGCCGGGGCATCGGCGCAAGGCCCGCCGACCCCGGGCGGGAAGGCCGCCCATCGCGGCCTCGAGGTGCGCGGGCTGCGCAAGTCCTTCGGGGACAAGGTGGTCCTCGACGGCGTCGATCTCGATGTCGGGGAAGGAACGGTCTTCGCTCTGCTAGGCCCCAACGGGGCCGGCAAGACCACCGCGGTACGGATCTTCTCGACGCTGCTGAATCCTGATGGCGGTGAGGTGCGCGTCGGCGGGTTCGACCCGGCTCGCCAGGCCGGCCAGGTGCGGTCGATCATCGGGGTGACCGGGCAGTTCTCCGCAGTCGACAACCTGCTGACCGGTACCGAGAACCTGCTGCTGATGGCCGACCTGCATCACCTCGATCGCCGGAGCGCCCGGCGCAAGGCGGCCGAGTTGCTTGTGCGCTTTGACCTGGCGGATGCGGCAGGGAGAACCGCGGTGACCTACTCGGGCGGCATGCGGCGGCGCCTTGACCTGGCCATGACCCTTGTTGGCGACCCCCGGGTGATCTTCCTCGATGAGCCAACGTCCGGCCTTGACCCGCGCAGCCGTCGCACCATGTGGCAGATCATCCGCGAGCTGGTCAGTTCGGGGACCACCGTGCTTCTCACCACCCAGGATCTCGACGAGGCCGACCGGCTGGCCGGCCGGGTAGCCGTGCTCGACCACGGGCGAATCGTCGCCGAGGGCACCCCCGACGAGCTGAAACGACGCATTCCCGGCGGTCATGCCCGCCTGTATTTCGCGGATGCCGCCGCGTTGCAGCGGGCCGCCGAGGTCCTCCCCGGCTCGTCACGCGACAATGACACCCGGACGCTCCGCGTGCCCGCAGACGCCACCCCAGCATCGCTCAGCTCCCTCCTGGCCAGCCTTGAGCGCCATTCCGTCCGGCCCGAGCGGGTCACGCTGCATGCTTCCGATCTTGACGACGTGTTCCTCGCCCTCACCGGCACCCCCCGGCAGGAGACCCTCACATGAGCATGCTCAGCTACGCGGTCCGCGATTCGGCCACCATGTTGCGCCGCGACATCCGCCATGCGGCGCGCTACCCGATGGTGAGCCTCAGCAGCGTGATAGTGCCTGTCCTGTTCCTGCTCCTCTTCGCTGGCGTGTTCGGCCACACCCTGCGGGCCGGGCTCGATGCGGTCGTGCCCGCGAGCGGCGGCTACATCGACTACCTCACCCCGGGGATCCTTCTGATGACCGCCTGCTCGACCGCGGAGACCACCGCCGTGAACGTGAGCACCGACATGACCGAGGGCATCATCGCCCGGTTCCGCACCATGGCCATCACCCGCACCTCGGTGCTCACCGGCCAGGTTCTCGGCGGGCTCATCCGCGCCATGATCAGCGCAGCCCTGGTCGTCGCCGTGGCCCTCGCCCTCGGGTTCCGCCCCACCGCCACCGCGACCGAGTGGATCGCGGCCTCGGCCCTGTTCGCTCTGCTCGCCGTGGCGGTGACCTGGCTCACCGTCGCCTTCGGCCTGCTGGCCAAGACTCCCGCGGGAGCCAACAGCCTCGCGCTGCTCGTCGTCATAGCGCCATTCATCTCCAGCGCCTTCGTACCCACCGCCACCATGCCCGCCGCGGTCGCCTGGTTCGCCCGCAACCAGCCCTTCACGCCGATCATCCAGACCCTGCGCGGGCTTCTCACCGGCACCCCTATCGGCACCGGGGCGGTGCTCGCCGTCGGATGGTGCGCCGGCATCAGCGTCATCGGCTACCTGTGGGCCCGCAGCCTCTACAACCGCAACCGGGCGGCCTGAGTAAAGCTGGGGACGTGGAAACAGGCGACCGGGGAAGGCAGGACGATCGATGGGAGCGTCGTCTCTCACCATCGGGCAGCTCGCCGCGCATGTCGGGGTGACGGTGCGGGCGATCCGCCATTACCACGCCCGGGGGCTGCTCGCCGAGCCGCCCCGCGACGCCTCGGGATACCGCCGCTACGGCGCCCAGGCCGTTGTCGACCTCGTCCGGATCAAGACCCTGGCCGAGGCCGGCGTGCCCCTCGGCCGCATCGCCGAGCTCCTCACCGCCGCACCCGGCGATTTCGCCAACGCCGTCGGCGGCATCGATCGTGCGCTCGGCCGCCAGATCCGCGAGCTCCAGCACCGCCGGCGGCGGCTGGCCCAGCTCACCCAGGGCGAGAATCTCTACCTCCCTGAAGAGGTCGCCGCCATCCTGGAAGCCGTGCGGGCCATGGGCGTGAGCGAGCGGACCATCGGCATCGAGCGCGACGCGTGGATCCTCGTCGCCGCGCTGTCCCCCGAACTGGTCACGGCGTGGGCAGCGGAGAAGGCCCGCCAGCTCGCCGACCCCGAGTTCCGCAGCCTCTACCTCGCGTGCGACGAGGCCTCCCGCTGGGACCCCGACGATCCCCGGCTCGATGACCTCGCCGCAGTGATGGCTGACTGGGTTACCCGCCACCGCGACCCCGAGGTACCAGAACCCGCGGACACCGCGGACTACCTGTCCGTCCAGCTCATGACCGCCCAGGTCGCAGGCGTGTCGCCTGGCTGGCGGCGTCTCAACGATCTCGCCAGCGACCGCCTGTGGCCGGCCGGCCGGGCGTCCTCGGCGCCACCGTCGGCTCCAGGCTCCGGAGCTTCCTGATCAGACGCATCGCCAGCGGCCGGCGACGGCTTCGGCAAGACGGGAAGGTGGCATGATGCACTCCGTGCGCCCGCTACGGACGACGTCGAGGTCCTCATGACCCGGACGGGAGTGCCTCCGGTGCTCGTCACCGGGGCGACCGGCCGGGTTGGGCGCGTCGTGGCCGGCCTGCTATTGGACGCGGGCGTGCCAGTCCGCGCCCTCACGCATCGCGGCGAGGCGGCGGCAACGCTGCCGGCCAACGCCGAAGTCGTCACCGGTGACCTCACCGTGCCCGAGTCGCTCGACGCGGGGCTGCGCGGTGCCGGTGCCGTCTTCCTCGTCTGGACCGCCCCGCCGGCGACTGCCCCGGCCGTCATCGAGCGGCTGGCAACCTACGCGCGGCGGGTCGTCTTTCTCTCCTCACCGCACCAGACCCCGCACCCCTTCTTCCGGCAGCCGAATCCGATGGCGGTGCTGCACGCCGATATTGAGCGGCTCATCGCGGCCGCCGGGCTCGAGTCGACGATCGTCCGGCCGGGGATGCTCGCGTCGAACGCGTTGTCCTGGTGGGCGACCGCGATCCGGGCCGGCGATGTCGTCCGGTGGCCTTACGGCGCTGCCGAAACGGCACCGGTCGATGACCGCGACGTGGCCGCCGTCGCGGCGCGGACCCTGTACCAGGACGGGCATGCCGGCGGCGACTACGTCCTCACCGGCCCGGAGTCACTGAGTCAGGCAGCGCAGGTGGGCATCATCGGTGACGTCCTGGGGCGCCGGATCAGATTTGAGGAGCTGTCGCCGGACGAGTTCCGCAGCGAGACGGAGGGTAGCTGGCCGCGCCCGGTCGTGGACATGCTGCTCGCCGCGTGGGGCGCGACGATCGGGCGGCCGGCGTTCATCACCGCTACGGTGTCCGGCATCCTCGGATCGGCGCCGCGGCCGTTTCGCCAGTGGGCCGCCGATCACGCCGCCGCGTTCACCGAAGCCCCGGCCCCATCGAGTTGACCTTCGCCACGGTCGGGCACCGGCCGCAGCACGGCATGCTGCCAGGGCACGCGGGCATCGGTGATCACGATGTCGCACTCCGGATCGCTGCCAACCTGGTACGAAGCGCCGGCCGGCAGGCTCCGGTCAGCTCCCTGGGCCCGCACCGCCAGCGGTGGCACGGACCCATGCCGGGCTTCGGATGGCGTGCTCACGGATCAAGGTGGCCCGGGCTGGCCTGCTGAGCATGCAGGCCAGGAACGCTGGTCACGTTCCTGGCGGGCTCATTCCTGAGCTCGGCGAGCAGTTCCCAGTACTGGCCGAGAATGGACGGCACCGAGCCGAACGCTCCGGCGAAGTGCTCGGCTAGCGGGATCTCCGTCGCCATCGCCGGATGACCGTCGCCGGCCAGGGTCGCCCGTGCCTGGCGGGCCGAGCGTGTTCCACGGCGAACCTTCGTCAGCAGCACGCCGACGTCAACCGGGTGCGATACCGCGATTTCGTCCAGTATCTCGAAAGTGGGCCTGATCCGGTTCAGGTCCAGTCCGGTCGGCGACACGGGAACCAGGACGACGGCGGATGCCAGGATGGCTGAGCGGATGATGCCCAGGTCGCCCGGCGGCGCGTCCACGATGACGTGCTCGTAGCCGGCCCCGAGATCAGCCAGCCGTACATGCACATCCCTGGTGGCCATGCTGACCACGGTGAAGGGCAGCGGGTTACCCTGCTCCGCGGCGGCCTCGCTCCAGCTCATCAGCGAACCCTGGGGGTCGCAGTCCACCGCGAGCGTCCGGCCGAGCCGGTGCAAGACCATGGCCAGGCCGACTGCCGACGTAGTCTTGCCAGTGCCTCCTTTCGACGACACCAGCCCTAGCCTCATCCGAGGTTCCCTTCCCCGATCCTGGCCGGATCGTAGCGCAGCCGGCACCCGAGCCCTGAAGGCCGGCCCGTCCCGGCTGGCCGGCCCGGCCAGCTTCGAGGCAGGCCGGCCCCTATTCGGCCTGGCGGCCGGCTGAGCACCAGGCACGCTGCCCGGGCGCAGCAATGCGCGCGGGCAGCGTGCAGACTGGGCTCAGGCGGGCATCCCGACGAGAAGAGCAACCATGAACGACCCTGGCGTCACCCGTGTCGCCGTCTACATCGACTTCGACAACATCGTGATCTCACGGTATGACCAGGTTCATGGCCGGGGGCAGTTCCAGCGGGACAAGGTGCGAGCGCTCACCAGGGCCGACCGGTCAGCCGATCCCGACACCGCGGAGAAGCTCCGGCGCGCCACCGTGGACGTCGGCGCGGTGATCGACTTCGCCTCATCGTTCGGCACCCTCGTGCTGACCCGCGCCTATGCAGACTGGTCGGCCCCCGTCAACGCCGACTACCGTGAGCAGCTCGTCAGCCGCGCAGTGGATTTGGTGCAGCTCTTTCCCGCCGCTGCCTACGCCAAGAATGGCGCCGACATCAGGCTGGCCGTGGATGCGGTGGAGGACATGTTCCGCCTGCCCGACCTGACCCACGTGGTGATCGTGGCCGGGGACTCCGATTACATCGCCCTCGCCCAGCGGTGCAGGCGCCTGGGCCGTTACGTCGTGGGTGTCGGGGTCGCCGGATCGACCAGCAGGTCGCTCGCCGCGGCGTGCGACGAACTCGTCACCTACGATGCGCTTCCTGGCATCACGCCCGCCGACGCCTCCCCGCTGCAGGCGGCACGGCCGGCCAGCGTGCCAGCGGAACAGCCGGAGCCCGGCGGCGCGCCGTCCGCGCCGGGCTCGCGACGTGCCAGGCAGCCAGCGGCCGCGGTGACCGGCGAGACCGATCCGGTTCCCGAGGACCCGCAGGAGCTGGCGACCAGGCTCCTGGAACGGGCGCTGCGGCTCGGCCAGGAGAAGGATGACGCGGACTGGCTGCATAGCTCCGCGGTGAAGAGCCAGATGAGGCGGATGGACCCGTCGTTCAGCGAGAGGGCTCTCGGCTATCGCTCATTCTCAGACTTCGTGAAGTCACGGGAAGCCGTCGCCGAGCTTGACGAGACGAACCCCGCGCGGCTCGTGCGGCTCAATCCGGCCATGACCGCGCCGTTCAGCAGATAGGCCCGCGGCTCGCGGCGACCGCCGTGAGCATCGACCGGACCACGGCGAAGTCGACCGCCGCGGGATTGCGGTACCGGATGCATCCCTTGCCAACGCCGAGGGGCCCGAGCTGGCCGCGATGAGCATCCAGGACGTCGCCGCGCAGCACGTACAAGGAGATGTACCGTTGCTGGCTGGCCCAGCCGACCTCGATGATCCCGTCACGGCTGTAGGCAGGCATCCCGTGACGCATGGACTCCTCGAAGCCCGTCAGCAGGCTCCGGCACGCATCCCGCATCTCGGTCAGCACAGCGCGCCGCGCCTCGGGCACCAGGGCCAGATAGCCGTCCACGTCCTCGGCATCGCTGCGCCTTCTCGCTCGGCACGCTGCCCGACGACGCGAAGGGCCGCAGCCGGGCGGAGGACCTCGCCGCCCGCCTCCGCGCCATCCTCGGCGACGCACGGATGACCTGCGAAGAGGCGGGCCGCGCGGTAGGCATGCCGCCCGGCAGGCTCAGGTATGCGGCAGCGACCGGCACGGTGGTGATCCGGTGGGAAGGCGCGCGGCAGCCGCCCGCTGGGACGGACTGGCCTAGCCGGCGTCACTCATCAGCGGCCGGGCACATGTCGTGCACCCACTCGCCTTCGCCTGCTCCGCGGCGGCGCGCTGTCTGCGTGGCCGTGATCACGCGGCCGCACCGCGCGCAGACCTTGCCCGGGGCATGGGCCGCATGATCTTCTCCGGTCAGGCGATCTTGTTCCGTGAAGTCCCGCTCGGCCAGGTCAGCGCTCAATCGCTCAACAGCTCTGCTGGGGCGGATGATCAGCCGCGGCCTCCGCATGCACCGAGCATAGGCGCCCGCTGAAGCCCGACAGCCGGGTTACAAGATCCTGAGGAGCTCAGCCGGGTGCCCGGCTGGCGATGAGCGCCGGCACCGCAGCCCGATCGCGACATCTCGTTGACCGCGACGTGCCGCGGCGTCAAATGCGGGTGACGCGCTCCGCCGTTATGCACGGCTGAGAAACCGGCCTTGGACAGGCCGGGAGTCGTGCCGACCCGGGAGTCCGGCTAGCCGATCGTCCGGGCCGAGCCTGGCGGCCTTGCTGGCGGCCGCGCCCCGGGTCGGCACGCCCAGCTTGGCCAGCACCGCGGACACGTGGTGGCCGACGGTCTTGACCGAGATGAACAGCTTCCCGGCGATCTCCGCGTTGGTATGACCGGCGCAGATCAGGTCGAGGACCTCGCGCTCGCGCCGGGTCAGCCCGAGCGGGTGCCGCCGCGTCGCCGCGCTGGGCCCGGCCGGGATCGACCGGATGCCGAGCCGGCGCATCTCCTGCCGGGTGAGCCGGACCGTGGCCAGCGCGCCGAGGTCGGTGAAGCTCTGCAGCGCGTCCCGCAATGAGGCTTCGTCGGCCGACCCGAGCAAGGCCAGCCCGGCTTCGTATCGGCAGTCCAGATCCGTCCAGAGGCGGGCTGCGCCGTTCCAGTCGCCGTCGAGCTGCCGCTGGTAGGGCGCGGCGAGCTCGCCGCGTGGCGGCCGGGGCGAGCCGGTGCGCCGCAGCCAGACCGCGACCGCCCCGCGGACCCATCCGTCGCAGTTGCCGGCCGCGTCATCGGCCAGCTCGGCCTCGCGGCGGGCGTGGGCCCGCTTGCCGTCCAGCCAGAACGCCTCGGCGCGGGCCAACCGCACCGGAACGATCGATTGCGGCTCGCCGGCCCGGTCGGCGTACTCGATGGCCTCGTCGAGACACTCCCAGGCTCCGGGTTCACTCCGGCGGGCCCGGATCGCGCCGAGCCGGCTCAGCGGGCCGAGCCGGATGTTCGGGGACGGGCCACCCTTGCGCAGCAGCTCATCACAGATGGCCACGGCCTCATCCCAGCGGCCGGTCCGCTCCAGGGCGCTGGTCCGCTCGCTGCGCATGAAGATGGAGTAGGTGGTGATGTCGCGGTCGTCGCAGTAAGCGACTCCCTCGGTGAAATACCGTTCAGCGCCGGCCCAATCCCGGTCAGCGACATAGCAGGCGTGCAGGTTCGCGTAGGCCCGGCCCACCTCGGCTTCGTGCGAGCCGGCCAGCGCGGTATCCAGCGCCCGGCGCAGCGTGCCAGCCCACTCCCGGCCGGCCGTACGGACGGCACACGCCTCGGTGTTCAGCGCGTCGCTGAGCACTTCGGCCAGCCCCAGCGGCCCGGCGACCGCCTGCGCCCGCCGGGCCAGCACGATCGCATCCTGGCTGGCGCTGCGCACCATCCACATCGACGCCAGGCTGGCGTACGCCCAGGCCAGCTCGACGGTTGGGCCAAGCGGCTCGAGAAGTGCTATCGCGGCGCGGGCGGCGGCGATTCCCTCACCGCCCCGGCTCAGTGAGCACAGCGAGCAGGCCAGCCAGCGGATCGTGTCGCCCGCACGCAGCCGGTCGCCTAGTTGGCGCCACCGGGCGAGCGCCCGCTCGCGGGCGTCGGCCGCCTCCTGCCAGTGGTCCAGCAGCGATGCCTCGTACGCGAAGCCGTCATTCAGGCCGGCGACCGTAGCGGGATCGGCCCCATCGGTGAACCGCAGTGCCCGTTCGAACTGGGCGGCTGCCTCCCGGTGCGAGGCCAGCGCGGCGGCCCGGCGGGCGGCCGCGGACGCATGGCGCAGCGCCGCCGGGCCATCGCCGGCCGCCTCCGCGTAAAACGCCATCCGGGCATCGTCGTCGCAGCCGAGGGCCCTCAGCGACGCCAGGATCCGCGCATAGGTGGCGCTGCGCCGGTGCGCGGTAACCGCTCCTTCCACCGCGAGCCGAGCGATCTCATGGCGGAACTGCAGCCCGATGCCGTCCCCGGCGAGCAACCCGGATGCCAGCAGCTCATCGATGGCCGACGGCGGGCAGTCGGCGACCGACTCCAGCAGCGCAAGCTCGACCCGGGTGCCGATCAGGGCGGCCGCGTCCAGTACCGCACGCGAGTCGCTGCCCAGCCGCGCGGCCCTGGCCAGCACCGCATCCCGGGCGGACTCCGGCACCTGGCTCATCCCAGCCTGCACGGCCTGGCTGACATAGAACGGGTTGCCGCCGGTCAGCCGGTAGAGCGCGGCAGGATCGAGGCCGCTCGCCCCGGCCAGCACCGCGACCGCGGCCGCAGAGAGCGGCGGGAGGCTGATGCGCCGAACGGACCGCTGGGTAGCCAGGTCGCCCAGCGCGATGCGGAGCGGATCCGTTGCGGTCAGGCCCTCGTCCCGGTAGGTGGCCAGCAGCAGGACCGGGGTGTCCCGCAGGCGCCGGCCGAGGAAGCGGAGCAGGTCGACGGTGGCCTCGTCGGCCCAGTGGACGTCCTCCACGACCAGCACGTGCAGCCTGCCCGGCGCACTGACCTGCCGCAGCAGGGCGCTGAACAGTTCATCGCGGGGAGCGTCGGCCCGGCACAGCTCCAGCAGCTCGCCGCCAAGCGTGCTGGCGATGTCGAAGAGCGGGCCGAGCGGCCGCGGGGTGAACAGGCCATCACAGGCCCCCCAGCACCAGGTGGCCTCCGGCAGGTTGCGCTGCGCTTGCTCGACCAGCGCCGACTTGCCGACGCCCGCCTCGCCGGCGATGAGCACCAGCCGCCCGTCCCGCTGCCGGGCCTCCCCTGCGTACTCCCCCAGTGCGGTCAGCTGCGCTTCCCGTTCCAACAGCGGCACGACTTCAATCCCCCGCATCCAGGCTCGCCGGCTACCAGGCATAACGCCGCTCCCTGGTAATCGGTTCAGCGAGGCGGGACGGGCAAGTCCCGGTTGCCGGGCGGGCGCCGTGGCCGGTCCGGCCCAATCGGCATCCCCTGCTGCTCGCCGGCCGCGAGCAGCAGGGGGATTTGGCATGATTGTGCCGGTGACCTCAGGCGTCGATCTCGTGTGGCCCAGGGATGTGACGGAAGCGCTGGCGGCACAGTCCGGCGCGCTGATCAGGGCCGTCGCTGGCCTGGGCGGGGCGATCGGCTGGCCGAGCCCGCCGTCCCGGGCGGAGACCGATGACTGGCTGGCCAGCGTCCTCGCCGCCGTTGCCGCTGGTGATGGCGCGATGTGCACGGCCTGGCGAGGGGGCCAGCTTGCCGCCATGGGCCTGTGGCGCCGCGACCAGGCCAGTTACTTCCGGCATATGGCTGAGCTGGCCAAGCTCATGGTTCACCCCCGGGCGCGTGGCGCCGGGCTGGGGATGGTGGTGACCAGGGCGCTGATCGCCAGTGCGGCCGGCGCGGGCATCGAGACGCTGCAGCTCGGCGTCCGGGGCAACAACCACCTGGCGATCCAGCTGTACCAGGAGGCGGGCTTCGTGCAGTGGGGCCGGCTCCCGGACGTCATCGAAGTCGGCGACGAGCGCTTCGACGACGTGCGGATGTACCTGAAGCTGACCAGCCCGGAGCAGCTGGTTCTCCGCGGCAGTCCGGACTCCGGCCCGGGCTCCTCACCGCCGCGACGGCAATCGCACTGACCGGTGCACGGAACGCCCGGGGAACCAGACCCGGCACCTGAAACTACTTCCCAAGAGAATACTCTTGGAGTATTCTCCCGGTTGTGAGTGTTCCCCTGACCCTGCTTGGCCTGCTTGAGCAGGGGCCAAGCCACGGATATGACCTGAAACGTGACTACGACGCGTACTTCGGCCGGGGCCGGCCGCTGCGCTACAGCCAGGTGTACGCGACCCTGTCCCGGCTGGCCAGGGACGGGAAGGCGGTCGCCGGGCCGGTCGAGCAGGGGGCCGGGCCGGAACGCCGGCGGTACGTCATCACCGAGGCGGGCGCCGCCGACGTGCAGCGGTGGCTGGCCGAGCCGGCCCCGCCGGAGCCGGACCTGCAGAGCGAGCTGTTCGCCAAGGTGGTGCTCGCCCTGATGCTCGGCCGGCCGGCCGACGGCTACCTGGATGTCCAGCGGGCGGCGCACCTGCAGCGGATGCGCGAGCTCACCGAACTGAAGCGGCGCGGCGAGCCCCTTGACGCGCTGCTCGCCGACCACATCATCTACCGCCTGGAGGCTGATCTTCGATGGATCGACCACACCGCGGCCCGGCTGGACCTGCTCTCGCGGGCGGTGCGTCAGTGACCGCGGACGTCCCCGCCGCCGCGGCGGCCCGGGGGGCTGCGAAGATCATCGAGGCGCGGAACCTGGTGAAGTCGTTCGGCAGCACGCCGGCGCTGCGCGGCGCCTCGCTGACGGTCCAACGGGGCGAGATCGTCGCGGTCATGGGGCCGAGCGGATCGGGCAAGTCCACCTTGCTGCACTGCCTGGCGGGCATCCTGGTCCCCGAGCAGGGCGAGGCGTGGTTCGGCGGGCAGCGGCTGGACACGCTGAGCGACGACCGGCGCAGCGCGCTGCGCCGGGACCGGTTCGGGTTCGTGTTCCAGTCCGGCCAGCTGGTCCCCGAGCTGACCGCGGAACAGAACGTCGCCCTGCCCTTGCTACTGTCCGGCGCCCGCCGCGGCCCGGCGATGACGGCGGCCAGGAAGTGGTTCGGCACACTTGGCCTGGACGGGCTTGAGCACCGCAGGTCCGGGGAGCTGTCCGGCGGCCAGGCGCAGCGGGTCGCGCTGGCCCGCGGCCTGGTGGCCGGCCCGGAGGTGCTGTTCGCCGACGAGCCGACCGGGTCGCTGGACTCGGTGTCGGGGGAGCTGGTGATGGACCTGCTCACCGCCGCGGCCCGCGAGCACGGCAGCACCGTCATCCTGGTCACCCACGACGCCCGGGTCGCCGCCTACGCCGACCGCGAGGTCGTCGTCCGCGACGGCACGGTCAGCACCCTCACCGGGGCCAGGCCTTGATCCCCCTCGGGCTCCGCCTGGTGATCAGCGGCGGCCGCGAAGCGATCACCCGGCTGGCCGCCATAGCTGCCGCGGTCGGCCTCGGGGTCGGCCTGCTGCTGACCGCCATGGCCGCGACCAACGCGGTCAGCACCTGGAACGGCCGCCACGCCTGGTTCTCGACCGGCAGCGCGTGGGTGCCCCCCGGCCCCGCGGCGGGCGTCGCCCCGCTGTGGTGGCACCCCGGCGGTGACATCTTCGGCGGCCAGCAGATCAACCGCTTCGACGTGGCCGCCACCGGCACCTCGTCGCCCGTGCCGCCGGGCATCCCCCGCGACCCGGGCCCCGGCCAGTACTACGCCTCCCCCGCGCTCGCCGCGCTGCTGCGCAGCATCCCGGCGGACCAGCTGGCCCGCCGCTACCCCGGCCGCCTGGCCGGGGTGATCGGCGACGCCGCGCTGCCGTCACCGAACTCGCTGGTCATCATCGTCGGGCGCACCCCGGCGCAGCTGGCGCACACCCCGAACAGCGTGCAGGTGACGTCGATCTCCACGACCGTGCTGGGCTGGCCCCTCCCCCGGACGAAGGTCAACCCGCAGGGCCTGATCTATGTCCCGGCCAACCCGGGGGGCGGGAAAGGCACCGTCGACCTCATCCTGTCCGTCGTGGCGCTGGCCATCCTGGCCCCGGTGCTGATCTTCATCGCCACCGCGACCCGGCTGTCGGCCACCCGCCGCGAGGAACGGTTCGCGGCGATGCGCCTGGCCGGGGCGACCCGCAGGCAGGTCTCCCTGCTCGCCGCCACCGAATCGACGGCGGCCGGGATCCTGGGCGTGGCCGCCGGGTTCGGCATCTTCTTCCTGCTGCGCATCCCGGTCGCGGGCATCCCGTTCATCGGTCAGCCGTTCTTCCCCGCCGAGCTGTCGCTCAGCCTGCTGGACATCCTCGCGGTCGCGATCGGCGTGCCCGTCTTCGCCGCGGTGGCGGCCCGGCTGGCGCTGCGCCGGGTACACATCTCCCCGCTCGGCGTCGCCCGCCGGGCCACGCCGAGGCCGCCGCGGGCCTGGCGGGTGGTGCCGCTGCTGGCCGGCCTGGCCGAGCTCGGCTTCTGGGGCGTGCACGGCCACCCGGCCGCCATCCCCGGGCAGATCCAGGCGTTCGTGTCCAGCTTCGCGCTCATCATCGTGGGCCTGTTCATCGCGGGCCCGTGGCTCACCATGGCCGCGGCCCGGGGCATGGCCCGGTGGACCAGCCGCCCCGGCACGCTCATCGCCGCCAGCCGCCTCGCCGACGACCCTAGGGCCGCCTTCCGCGCCGTCAGCGGCCTGGTGCTCGCCCTGTTCATCACCACTGTGGCCGTGGTGGCGATCAGCACGCAGAACGCCAAGGACCTCACCCGGTGGGGCAGCGCCGCCGAGACGAACGTGCTCACCGACGAGGTATCGGCATCGAACCAGGTGGCCGGAAGCAGCGGCCCCGGAGCGAGTGAGGGCACGGCGCGCCCGGGGCCGGCCGCGCCCGCCGCGCCGCTGACGGCAGAGCTGCGCGGGATTCGCGGCGTGCAGGGGGTGGTCGTGGTCCGCGCGGCCCCGGGGCTGACCATCCGCGCGGCATTTCACAACCTCGGCGCCAAGCAGGGCATCAGCGGTCCGGTTCCGGCCGGCCTGGTCTCGTGCGCGCAGCTCGCGACCGTTCCCGCCGCTGGCCGCTGCCCGGCCGGGGCGACGGCGGCGGCGTTTCCTGCGGACGGGTTCAACGGCCCCCTGTTCGGCACGGACGCCACCACGATCACCTGGCCGGCCGCGAACGTCCCGGCCGCGCGGCTGGACACCCTCGGCGTGGACGCGATCAACGTGGCGACGGACGGCAGCACGCGGGCGGTCGAGCAGGCAAGGACGCTGCTGGAGAACGCACCCGCGTACCCCGACGTCAGCGCGCCGTCCACCATCGGCGACATCATCGCGCAGGACAATTCCGTGCACAGCGACTACCAGCAGCTCGCGAACGTGGTGATCCTGGTCAGCCTGGCGATCGCCGGCTGCACGCTCGCCGCGGGCGTCGCGGCCGGGCTCGCCGACCGCAAGCGGCCGTTCAGCCTGCTGCGGCTCACCGGCGCCCGGCTGGCTATGCTGCGCCGTGTCGTCGCGCTGGAAGGCGCCGTGCCGCTGCTCTCCGTCGCCGCCGTCGCGATCGGCACCGGGTTCGGCGCCGCCGCGATGTTCGCCTCCGAGGCGCAGCAGCACCCGATGGTGGCGCCCGGCGCCGCGTACTACCTCATCACCGCGGGCGGGATCCTGGCGGCCCTCGGCATCATCGCGGCCACCTTCCCGCTGCTGGCACGCATCACCGGACCCGAGGTCGCGCGAAACGAATGAACCCGCTCCGCCGCATCGAACCAGTCCTCCGAACGGGCTGACCAGAGCCGCGATCCTCAGCGGAGGAAGGCTAGCCGGCCAGGCTGCGGGCCGCGGCCACGATGTGCCGGGCGCTGATGCGGGCTGCGTCGAGCAGTTCCTCGCTGGTCCCCGACCCGGGCAGCTCGGAAACTGCCAGGTGCCGCACGGTCAGGTCGGCACGTCCTGCGCCGGTCAGCGCGTCGACGACGGCGGACCCGAGGCCGCCCTCGGGGTGATGATCCTCGGCTACCACCAGCCTGCCGCCAGTGGCTGCGGCAGCCGCGGTCAGCGTGTCAGTGTCGATTGGCTTGACGGAGTACACGTCGATAACCCGTGCGCTGAGACCGCCGGCCTTGAGCTGGTCGGCAGCGGCGAGGCAGGCATGCAGGGTCACGCCTGCCCCGATCAGCGTGACCTGGTCCTCGTCGCTGGCGCGCAGAACCTTGGCGCCGCCGACCGGGAATGCTTCCCCGGCCGCGTACAGGACCGGATAGGCGCCGCGGGTCGTGCGCATGTAGACGATGCCGTCCAGGTCGGCCATGGCCTGCACGAGTGCCGCCGTGCTGGTGGCGTCGCCCGGGTAAAGGACAGTCGAGCCCTGAACGGCGCGCATCATGGCCAGGTCCTCCAGCGCCATCTGCGAGGGGCCATCAGCGCCGATCTCCACGCCCGCGTGCGAGCCGACCAGGCGGATGCTGGCTTGCGAGATGGCGGCCATCCGGATGAAGTCGTAGGCGCGGGTCAGGAACGCCGCGAACGTCGAGGCGAACGGCCGGTAGCCCCGCACGCTGAATCCGACCGCGGCGGCCACCAGTTGCTGCTCGGCGATGTACATCTCGAAGTAGCGCTCGGGATACTCGTGCGCGAACTCGTCGGCATAGGTCGAGTTGCTCACTTCGCCGTCCATCGCCACCACATCGCGGCGGGCGCCGAGAGCAGCCAGCGCCTGCCCGTAGGCCTTGCGCGTAGCGACCTTGGCCCCGACGGAGTAGCCCGGCAGCCGCACCGCCGGGCCAGCCTCCGCCGCGCGGGCAGCTGCCGCGGCCCGATCCGGCTTCGGACCGCGCACGACGAGACCGCGCTCCCCGCCGAGCTCGATGATCGCGCGCTCGGCCATCTCCGCCGGGAACGGCTTGCCGTGCCAGTCCTCCCGGTCCTCGACCTCGGAGAAGCCGCGGCCCTTGAGGGTCCGGGCGAGGATGACAGTCGGCTGGTCGCCGGTGATGTCGCCCGCGCGTGCCATCACCCGGTCGATCTCAGCCACGTCGTGGCCGTCGATGGTGAAGACGCGGGCGCCGAACGCCGACGCACGGCGGCTGTAGGTCTCCAGGTCCCAGGACAGCTCGGTCGGACCGCGCTGCCCGAGCCGGTTGACATCCACCATGGCGATCAGGTTGGACAGCTTGTAGTGCGAGGCCTTGTCGAGGGCTTCCCAGATCGAGCCTTCGGCCATCTCGCTGTCACCGCACAGCACCCAGACCCGGAACGGGGACTCGTCGAGGTACTTGCCGGCCAGCGCGACCCCGACGGCGTCGGGCAGCCCCTGGCCGAGCGAGCCGGTCGCCACGTCGACCCAGGGCAGCACCGGGGTCGGATGACCCTCCAGCCGGGACCCGAAGCGGCGGTAGCCGGTCATCAGCTCGTCGTCAGAGACGACCCCGACAGCCTTGTACACCGAGTAGAGCAACGGCGACGCGTGGCCCTTGGAGAAGATCAGGTGATCGTTGGCCGGGTTGGCCGGCTCGTCCCAGTCATACCGGAGATGACGGCCGACGAGGACGGCCAGCAGGTCCGCGGCCGACATGCTCGAAGTCGGGTGACCCGACCCGGCAGATGTACTCGACCGGACTGAGTCAACCCGCAACTGCTGGGCGAGCTCACCCGCCAGCTTGAGATCAATGTCCGTCTTGGTGGCACCTGGGATAGCCACGAGCACCTCCTGGGTTTGCGATTGCGCGGATCCCGGACACGCGCACCTAGCCAGGCTAGGCCGTCACCCGGCCCAGCAAGCCGACCGGTCGCTATGACCCGCTGCCGGCTACCCCCAGGAACAGCCGGACGTCCCATGCCCGGAGCGTGATCTTCTCACCAGGCGGATGGCGCCCGCCGCCGAGCATGTCAGTCACCGGGCCGGACGGAGAAGCCGTCGCCTCATCCCAGCTCCAGTTATGCAGGACGTGTAGCCGGGTAGCGGCGCTCCGGTCGGTGCTGGTGGAGACCGTGACTGAGTCGTCGGTGCTCCACCCGCCCACAGCATGCGGCACCAGCCACCGCGCCAGGCCGGCGGCCAGGTCTTGATCCGGGACGGTACCGATCACGGTGATCCGGCCCGGGCCGGCGGCCTTCGTGGTGACGGCCGCCCAGCGGCCGAGGTGCGGATGCTGATAGGAAGCGAGGACCTCCGCGTCCGAAGCGACGAGGCCTTCGGCGAATCCGGTCGCGGCGCCCCGCAACGACCCGTGCGCCGGCACCGGCGACGGCAGCGAAGCCATCTCGTCGTACCAGACGCCAGCCGCGCCAGAGATCCGGGCCGGCGCTCGCTCTGTGCGCGCCCTTCCCTCGCTGTCCCCGTAGCCCGTCCGCGGCCCGACGACGAGGTGCCCCCCGGCCCGCGCGTAGCCGATCAGGAAGTCCAGGTCCTCGTCGGCCGCGGTGTAAAACGCGGCGGCGATCAGCACGGGATAGCGCGCGGCCGCGTCGGCGGCGTCGGCCTCGCCACCTCGCGACGGCAGCAGGTGCTGCGGCCGGACGAGCCGCTGCTGCCGCTTGGCGTCGAAGATGCCGCGAGAGAAGGCCGCGAGGATGTGCCGGTAGGAGTCGGGGTCGGTGAAGGAGTCACCCCGCAGCGGTCCCTGCGTCGACAGCGCGAACTTGCTGTCGGAGTCGTAAAGCACCGCGATGTCGTAGTCGGGCTCGGCGGCGGCGAAGGCGCCGCCGGCCTTGCGCAGTTCCTGGCCGATCCGTGCGATCTCGTGGTAGGCGCGGCCGGGGATGCCGCTGTGCGGAAGCACGCCGCCCCAGTACGTCTCGGTGCCGAACGGGAGGGTGTTCCACTGCCAGTACTCGATGAGCCGCGCCCCGCGCGCAATGAGCAGCCAGGCCAGCTGACGCCACTGACCGTCGTAAGGCGACTCGTTCATGGCGGAGAAGCCGATCGAGCCGGCGTTGGTCTCGGTTACCAGGAACGGCGCCTGCTTGGAGGAGTACATGAGATCCGTCAGCTGGGTGACCGCCCACGGCCCGCGGACCACCCAGCCCATCGGACCGCTAGCGCGGGGCAGTGCGTTCGGGTGCGCCAGCGAGTCCTGCATCTCGCAGTACACGTTGCCGGACGCCACATCAAGGGCCCGGCTCAGCTCGGCGTCCTCGATACCGGGCTGCTCGTAGGAGATGCACGTGGTGACGAAACCGCGCCCGCCGGTGAGCTCGCGGACGATGCCGGCCTGCCAGCCGATAAAGTCGGTCACAATCTCAGCCTGGAACCGCCGCCAGGCCAAGTCGTACTGCGGCTGGAAGTTGCCTTCCGGGCGCCACAGGTCACTCCACCGCGACAGCCGGTGCGACCAGTACACCAGGCCCCACGCCTCGTTGAGCCGGTCGACGGTGCCGTACCGGCGGCGGAGCCAGTCTACGAAGGTCTCGAAGACGTCGGCGTTGTAGAGCAGCCGCAGGCCCGGCTCGTTGTCCACCTGGTAGCCGGCTATCGCCGGGTGATCCAGGTAACGGCCCACCACCTGCCGGATCACCCGCTCGGCGTGGAACCGGTACGCGGCGTGCGCGAAGTTCACCTCCTGCCGCGCGCCCCAGCCGACCCGGTGCCCGGCAGCGTCCTCGGCTGCGATCTCGGGATAGCGCCGGGTCAGCCACATCGGGACGGCGTAGGTTGGCGTGCCCAGGATCACCCCGATGTCGTGCCGGTGGGCGGCGTCGAGGACTGGCTCGAGCCAGTTGAGCTCAAACCGTCCGTCGTCCGGTTCCCAGGTCGACCAGACTGACTCGCCGACCCGGATCACCGAGAAGCCGGCCTTCACCATCAGGTCGAAGTCGGCCTCCAGGTCGGGGCGGCGCTGGTACTCGGCGTAGTACGCGGCGCCGAAGCGGATCCGGTGCATCAGCCGTCGCTGCCGCGGTACCGGAAGCCGGCGAATCGGACTATCCCGGCGGACGCGTACAGCCCGATCACCCGCCCGGTGAAGGACGCGCAGGTCTCCGCGGTCCAGTAGCGCCCGTCGAGTTCGGCAACCAGCGTTCCGGCGGCCAGCAGGCGGATGCGGTCGCCGCCCATCGCCGCGGAGTTGAAGCTGGCCGCAGGCGGGGCCAGCTCCATCCGAAGTTCGACGTCGCCGGCCGGCACGGTGGCCTGCCAGGCCTGCGCGAGGCCCGCCACCTGGGCACGGGCGGTGACCACCGTGCCGTGCACCTCGAGGCAGATCCAGTGGTGCTCGTCATAGCGGGCGGCGAGGCCGCCCGCCCCGCCGGAGGCGTCGACGGTAGTGGACACGGTGGCGGTGAGGTGCCGCTGGCGGCGGCCGATGAACTGCGGGTGCGAGTCGCCCAGCCCGGCACGACCGGTGATCGACAGCCGGCCGCCCGCGACTGACGCGATCGACCCCGGCGTCGCGCGGACGGCCAGCCAGCCCGGGTCTTTCAGCGTGGCCCGGTTGGCGAAGTCGAAGACTTCCTCATCGATGGCGTGGCGCGCGGCCAGCAGCACCGGTTCCGGCTGCGGCCAGCCATCGGCCCAGCGGACCGGCGTGCTGAACGTTTCGCGCCCAAGCGGCGAGAACGACTGGGTCAGGCCAAGCGGACGCACGCCGAGCAGGACCAGCGCCGTGCCGCCGTCCGGCGTGGCGACCAGGTCCCCGTGCCCGGTGTTCTGGATCGGGCGGAACGTGCTGCGCGCGCTGAGCACCGGGTTAGCCCGGTGCCCCTCGAAGGGGCCCTCCGGCGAAGGCCCCCGGGCGACGCTGACGCCGTGCCCGCGCTCAGTGCCGCCCTCGGCGATCAGCAGGTACCAGTAGCCGCCGCGGCGGTACAGGTGCGGCGCCTCCGGGAACTTCAGGCCGGTGCCCGACCACAGCGAGCGTGGCTGCTCAAGCGCCTTGCCGGCGGCGAGGTCGACCCGGACCTGCTGAATGCCCAGATGCTGGCCCATCTGCTCGCCGCCGGTATGCAGGCCGGAGAAGGTGACGTACGCCGTATCGTCGTCGTCCCAGGCCAGATCGGGGTCGATGCCGCTGACGCCATCGATGGTGATGCCGTCGCTCCACGGCCCGGCCGGGTCGGTCGCGGTGAACACGACGCATCCGCGCGGGCTCATCGCGACGGTGACGATGACATAGAAGACGCCGTCGTGATACCGGATGGTCGGTGCCCAGACACCGCCGCCGGTGGGCACGTTATCCATGCTGACCTGCTCGGGCCGAG
This sequence comes from uncultured Actinomycetes bacterium, assembly GCA_963786975.1. Classification (GTDB taxonomy): domain Bacteria; phylum Actinomycetota; class Actinomycetes; order Streptosporangiales; family Streptosporangiaceae; genus Palsa-506. The sequence continues at coordinate 449,388 of CAWBBE010000008.1, forward strand.
TCGCCACATTGCCCATGTGCGTCCAGGTCACCAGGTCGGTGCTGCGGTAGACCGGAATACCGGGCAGGTACTCGAAGGTCGAGGTGACGAGGTAATACGTGCCGTCGGCCAGGGTGACGCTCGGATCGGGGTTGAAGCCGGAGATCAGCGGGTTGGGGGACATCAGGCCAGCTCCACCTTCGCGGTCAGCGGCAGGTCGACGGCGGAGGTGCCGACCCGGAGCCGATACCCGCCGGGCTCGTAACGCCAGCCGGCCTGCCAGTAGGCCAGCAGCCGGGTCGGCACGCTGACGCGCAGCTGCGCCTTCTCACCAGCCGGTACCCGCACCGGCGCGAAGCCGACCAGCCAGCGCACCGGGCGGTCGACGGCGGAATCGGCCCGTTCCGCGTAGACCTGCACGACCTGCTTGCCGTCGCGCCCGCCACGGTTTTCCACCTCGACGGTCACCGGGATGGATTCCCCGGCGGCGGCCGACGCGGGCGCGTGGACGCCGGCCAGGGTGATATCGGCGTAGCCCTGGCCGCTGCCGAACCAGTACGCCGGCGCGTTGTCCTGCCTGAGCCAGGCCCGGTACCCGATGTGAATTTCCTCGGCGTAGTCCAGCCCGCCGTTGGCCGGCGTGGTGGACAGGACCGGTATATCGGCCTCGGCCGCCGGCCAGGTGGTGGGCAGCCGCCCGCCCGGCTCGGCCACGCCAAGCAGCACGTCTGCGACGGCGTGGCCGAATTCCTGGCCGCCGAAGTAGCCGATGAGCACCGCCGCGACCTCGTCACGCCAGGGCATTAGCACCGGGGAGCCCGCGTTCACCAGCACAACTGTGCGCGGGTTAGCGGCCGCGACGGCGCGGACCAGGTCATCCTGGCGGCCGGGCAGGGCGAGCGAGGTGCGGTCGTAGCCCTCGGATTCCACGATGGAGTTGGTGCCGACGACGACCAGCGCAACGTCGGCCTGGGCGGCCGCCTCAGCGGCGGCGGCGATGAGCGCGCCGGAATCCACGGCCGCCGGCTCGGTGCCGAAGCGCAGCCACAACAGGCCGGCCATCGGACCGGTGCGGCCCGCCAGGTCGTACTCGAAGCGCAGCTGCACTGGCGTACCCGCGGTGAGGCTGACCTCCGCGGCAGCCGTCGGAGGGGCCATCAGCGCGGCGCCAAGGTCGGTGTGCTCGGACTCGGTGATCTCGTCGACGACCAGCTCGCCGTCGACGTACACCTTGCCGTGGCCGACGGCGGCGAAGCCGACGCGGACCCGGCCCGACTCGGCCGGGGTGAACCGCGTCGCCAGTTCCACTGTGGCCGACCGGCCAATCGGGGCGTCTCCGCCGAACCAGACCAGCGCGCTCGAGCGGCGGTCCTCGGCGAACAGCTCGGTGCCGCCGGAGTCCAGGAACCGCACCCGCAGGCCGGGGCCGCCGGTGGCCGGGTTGCTCATCTGCGCCAGCGGCAGTCCGGCCACGCCTTCCTGCACGACGGCGCCGCGCGAGTAGGCGACGTGCACGCCGGGCAGCGCGGCGTGCAGGCCGTCCAGCGGCGAGACGACGTACTCCGGCATGACGGTCGCGCTGCCGCCGCCCTGCGTGCGGGCGTTGGCCGCGTTGTCGCCGATCACCGCGACCGAGCGCAGGCCAGCCCGGTCCCATGGCAGCTCGCCGCGGTTCTCCAGCAGCACCGTGCCCTCGATGGCGGCGTGCCGGGCGAAGGCGATACCGTCCTCGACCCAGGCCGGCTCGGCGGCGGGGAACCCGTCGAGCGCACCGACCCGGCCCGCCAGGGTGAGGATACGGGCCACCTTGCGGTCGACGACCGCCTCGGGGATCTCTCCGGAGCGGACGGCCCGCACCAGCGCCTCGCCCCATGGTCCGGCCGGGCCGGGCATGACGAGGTCCTGCGAGGCTCGGGCGCTCTTCAGCGACCGGACGGCGGTCCAATCGCTGATCACCACGCCGTCGAAGCCCCACTCGCTGTTCAGCGGGGTCTCCAGCAGGTCGCTCTCGGTCGCGGTGGTGCCGTTGACCGAGTTGTAGGAGCTCATCACGAGCCAGGCATGAGCTTCTGTCACTGCCTTCTCGAACGCGAGCAGGTACAGCTCGCGAAGGGCACGGTCGCTGACCCTGACGTCCACGGTAAAGCGGTCGGTCTCGGAGTCGTTGGCCACGTAATGCTTCGGTGTGCCGCCGACGCCGTTATCCTGCACGCCGGTCACGTAGGCGGCGGCGAGGTCAGCGGTGAGCACCGGGTCCTCGCTGAACGCCTCGAAATGCCGTCCGCCGAGCGGGGAGCGATGCAAGTTGATAGTCGGGCCGAGCACGACGTCGACGCCCTTGCGGCGGGCCTCCACCGCGGCCGCGGCGCCGTAACGCCGGGCGATGTCCGGATCCCAGGAAGACGCGAGCGCGGTGGCGGACGGGAGGTTGAGCGACGGATCGCGCTCGTCCCAGGTCTCGCCGCGGATGCCGGACGGGCCGTCGGACACGAGGATGCGGCGCAGCCCGATCTTCTCCATCGGCCAGGTGGTCCAGAAGTCACGGCCAGTGAGCAGCTGGACCTTCTCTTCCACGGTGAGCGCGGCGAGCGCTCCGGCGATCTTCGAGTCGCTGGTGCGGGCAGTCATGAAAAGGTTCTCCTAGTCATTGCGCGTGACAGTCATCTGTCACCGCTACGAATGCGCTCAGCCGCACGTCGGCGGAGGATGCCCCGATGAGCACCTCATAGCTGCCAGGGTGGACAGTCCATCCGGCCGGGTCGCTCCAGGCCGCGAGGTCCGCGAAAGTCAGCGTGAACGTCAGGGCGCGCCGTTCCCCGGCCGCCAGGTGCACTCGCTGAAATCCCTTCAGCTGCAGCGGCGGCTCCGCTGCCTGGACCGGGTACCGCAGGTAGAGCTGGGCAACTTCATTGCCAGCGCGCGGCGAGTTGTTCACGATGCCGAAACTCAGCTGAATCTCACCGGGTCCCGGCCGCCGGATCCTCAGGTTTTCATAGCCGAACCGGGCGAATGACAACCCGTGCCCAAACGGGAACGATGGCTGCTGGCCATGCGCTCCGAAGAATCGGTATCCGACCAGGATGTCCTCGGTGTAAGTGGCGACGCCGCCGATTCCCGGGTACTGCTCGATGTGCTGGACTGGCCCCTGGCCGGCGTGGGCGGGGAAGGTGACCGGCAGCCGGCCGCCCGGATCTTCATCGCCGAACAGCACGCTGGCGAGCGCGGTGCCGAACTGCTCGCCCGGATACCAGACCTGCAGGACAGCCGCGACCTTGTCCAGCCACGGCATCAAGACCGGACCCGGCGTATTGAGCACTATGACGGTCCGCGGATTATTGTCCGCCACGTCCGTGATGAGCCTGTCCTGATCTCCGGGCAGCGCGAGCGACTGCCGGTCCATCCCCTCCCCGGACGCCTGGTTGACGATTACGACGGCCGCGTCGCACCGAGCCGCCATCGCCGCAGCGTCGGCAATCCGGCTGTCCGGCGGCTGCCAGCCGAGCCGGACCTCCGGCCGCAGCCCCATTTCCGCCATTGCGACCGCGGGCCCGGTCTCATACTCGACCCGGATGGTGACGGGCCGGCCTGCGGCCAGCCGGACGACGGCTTGCAGGGCGTACGACGGCCCGTCAATCATGCGGATCGCCTCGCGCGCCCCCTCGGCTACCAGCGCACCGTCCAGGTAGAGCGAGCCCTTACCGGCGACAGCAAGACTGAGCCGATGGTAACCGTCTTGCGCCGGGGTCAGCGCGGTCGTCCAGCTGGCACGCCATTGCGGTCCGAAGCCCGCTGGCGGATCGGTGCCTTCGATGCCAGGCTCTATCCGGGTGACGCGCTTCCCTGGCGTATCCGCGGGGCCGTCGGCATACTCGGCCAGCACACCCGGGCCGCCGGGACTGCCGGGAACCGGGGGGGTTGACAGCAGGGCTGGCGGGATTGCCGGAAGCGGCACATCACCCCGGGATCCTTGAGCATGCTCGACTCGGACACGGCCTCCTGCCCGCTGCCGGATCCCGGCCAGCGGCGTGACCACCCGGTGCGGGTGGAGTTTCACGGCCGGCGACCCGCCCATCACGTAGATGGCGTCCAGTCCCGCCGGGCCGATGACGGCCAGCGAGCTCACGTCTTCCCCGAGCGGCAGCGCCGCTTCCCGGTTGACGAGCATGACGCTCCCGGCGACCGCGACTTCCGCGGCTAGTTCAAGGCTCCCGGCGGCTGGCGGGCCGGGGACCGCGGCCGGCGGCCGAGCAGACCATGGCTGACCATCGCGGCGACCATCCGCGTGACTACGTCGTCCAGCCTGTCCGGTCCGACGCGGCCGCTGGTGAAGTCCTCCGGCCTGCGCCCCTCGGCGTCGTCCAGCCCCGGGAGGTCAAGGCCGGCCCGCGCGGCCGCCAGCGGGTCGGGCACCGCGAACATGAAGTCAGGGGCGACGAATCCCCCCCATCCCCACTGGTCCTTCAGGATGCCAAGCAATTCCGGGTGCTGGCAGGCGTAGCAGCCGTTGACCTGGTTGTAAGAACCCATGACGGACCCGGCACCGGCGTCCAGCAGGGCACGCCGGAACGGCGGGAAATAGATCTCTTCGAGGGCCCGGCGGGAAACCCGGACGTCCACCGCTGGCCCGCGGTCCGATGGCGGCCAGCCCGACCCGGTCCTGCCGGTCTCGAAGTTATTGACCACGAAGTGCTTGACCATGGCCACGACGTTCCGCTGCGCGCCCCGGACGTACGCCGCTCCCAGGATCCCGGTCAGGTACGGGTCTTCCCCGAACGCCTCAGCCTGCCGTCCGCCCAGCGGCGTGCGGGCGATGTCCAGCGCCGGCCCGAGCAGGACATTATGGCCGGCCGAACGGGCCTGCTGACCGACCGCGGACCCGAACCGGTACGCCAGCTGCTCATCGAAGGCCGCTGCGAGCGACACGCACGCGGGGAAGGCGGTCGCGTCGTCGGCAACCCGGACGCCATTACCTCCGTCGGTGAAACTCAGCGGCGGCAACCCGAGATGCGCCACCGCAGCGAAATCGGCACACGCGAGCGCGATCTTGTCCGCCAGGCTCATCTTCGCGACAATGCCGGCTGCCCGGTCCAGGTCCGCGGCGGCCTGGCCCGGCGCGTGCTGCTGATTCACGTCAGCTCTCCTGACTTCACCCGGCGGTGAACTGGGACGGTGATGGCGTGTTCGCCGGACGCGAGTTCTCGATCGGGCTCACCCGGCAGCCGGATCACGCCGCCGACGCCGGCCGGGATGGCGGCCTTGATGGTGAGGTGCCGCCCCGTTTCGCGCCAGTGCACTTCCACTGGGCCGTGAACGGTCGCCAGCCGGGCCGTGGCCCAGGTCAGCCCGCCGCCCGGCCGCGGCGCGATGAGCACTTTCGCATAGCCAGGCTCTAGCGGTGCGATCCCGCCGATGGTGCGGTGGATCCAGTCCGCGACGGCACCCAGCGCGTAGTGGTTGAAACTGGTCATCTGCCCGGGGTTGATGGTGCCGTCGGGCAGCATGGCGTCCCAGCGTTCCCAGATCGTGGTGGCACCCATCGTGACGGGGTACAGCCAGGAGGGGCAGCCTCGCTCGAGCAGCAGCCGGTAGGCGTCGTCCAGGTGCCCGGTCTGAGTGAGGGCGTCGGTGACGTACGGCGTGCCGGCGAACCCGGTTGAGATCCGGTAGCCGTTGTCCCTGACGAGCGCCGACAGCCGGTCACCGGCCCGTGCCGTCATCGGGCCGTCGAGCAGGCCGAAGACGATGGCCAGCGCGTAGACGGTGGCGCAGTCGCTGCGCACCGTCCCGTTCTCCTCGACGTAGTGCTGGTTAAAGGCGGCCCGCACCCGCCCGGCCAGCAGGCGGAAACGCCGGGCGTCACCGGCCTGGCCCAGCAGCTCCGCGGTGTCCGCGACGGTGCGGGCGGTCCGGTAAAAGCAGGCGGTGGCCACCACGTGGGGATCGGCTCTGGCCTTGAAGGGCTCGCCCGGCGGGGCCTGCGGATCGAGCCAGTCTCCCATCTGCAGGCCGGTGTCCCACAGGCCGGCCGGCGAGAGCAGCGACTCCACGCGGCGGGTGTGCGCGGCCATCGAGGTGTACTGGTCCGCCAGGAGGCTGCGGTCACCGTAGGCCTGCCACAGCGCCCAGGGAACCCATACCGCGGCGTCACTCCAGATCGCGGTGCTTTCCAGGCGGGGAAGGGTGGACGGCGCTGCCTCGTATTTCAGCACATCGGGGATGACCAGCGGCACCAGGCCATCGTGCGCCTGTTCCGCGGCGAGGTCGCGCAGCCAGTCACGCAGGAAGCCGTCCACGTCGTAGAGGAACGCGGCAGACGGCGCGAAGACGGCGAGATCGCCGGTCCAGCCGAGGCGCTCGTCGCGCTGCGGGCAGTCGGTCGGGACGTCAAGGAAGTTGCCGCGCATCGCCCACGTCACGTTGCTGTGCAGCTGGTTCAGCATCGGGTCTGAGCATTCGAAATGACCGGTGCGCCGCAGGTCGGAGTGGACGACAACCGCCTCCAGCGCGCCCGGGGTCAGCTCCCCCGGCCAGCCAGTGATCTCGGCGTAACGGAAGCCGTGGAAGGTCTTGGTGGGCTCGAAGTGGTCCTCGCCGCCGGACAGCACGAACCGGTCGGTGGCCTTGGCGGTGCGAAGCGGCCGCACGCCGAGCTCGCCGTGCTCGAGGACCTCGCCGTGCCGGACGGTGATCTCGGTCCCGGGCGCACCCTGGGCGGTGAAACGCAGCCACCCGACGAGGTTCTGCCCGAAGTCCACCAGCGTGCGGCCCGACGGGGATGACCAGATGGCCACCGGCCGGAGGGCTTCGTGGCGGATGACGGGCGGCCCGATATAAGGCGTGAGGCGGCCGGCATCAAACTCCAGCGTCTCGACGCCGCCCCAGCCCGGCAGCGCTGCTCCCGGGTGCATCCAGGTGCCGTCGGCCAGCCGGGCGTCGATGGTCTGACCGTCGTACAGGTCGTTCGCCAGCGTCGCGGACGGCCCGGCCCGCCATGTCTCGTCGGTGCTCACCAGCTGCCGGTGACCATCGGCGTAAGCCACCTCCAGCTGGGCGATGGCCGCGAGGCGGTCACCGTAGCAGGCGCGGTTCCCGTTCCAGCCAAGCCGCCCGCGGCTCCAGCCATTGCCCAGCGAGATGCCCAGCACCGTGGCTGGCTGCAGAAGGTCAGTTACGTCATATGTCCGGTACCTCAGCCGCCACTCGTAACTGCTCCACCCCGGGCTCAGGACGTCGTCGCCGGCCGCGCGGCCGTTCAGGTACGCCTCAAAGACCCCCAGGCCGCTCACCGCGAGCTCCGCGCTCTGCACCGCCCCATGGCCGTCGTCCAGCGCGAGCTCCGCACGCAGCAGCGGCGCGCCCGCGAAGTCATCGACCGGCGAGATCATGGCGGCGGACCACCCGGAATACACGGCTATGCCCCAGGCGCAATGAGCCGGACAGCCATGAACTCGCGCCCGGGCAACTCGATCCTGAAGGTCCCGGTGAAGATGCCCGGCTGGCGCGCGATCGTCATATTCCAGGTATCGATGACGTCAACGAGCCACCGGCTTTCCCTCGGCGTCGTGATGTCACGGTACCGGGGGCGCCCGAAGCCGAAGTACGCAATCCGGTAGTCTTCAGCGCCGCCCCACCTGACATCCCAGTCGCTGGGCAGCGGCTCCAGCACGCCGCCGGGCGCGTCCGCGGTGACCTCGAGCAGGAACCGGATGCGCTCCGGCGAATCCCCGGTCAGGGCGCCGCCCTTGGACCACCACAGTTCCTCGCGCTCATTGAGGTAGGTCTCGCCGTGTCCGACGTAGCCGCCGCGCAGGCAGGTGGGGCACTGGCCCTCGCGGGTGTTGAACGAGAAGTGCCCGGGCTTCCAGCGCCGCCGCCGGGCGTACGCCGACTCGGCGAACAAGCGGCGGATCTGGTCGAACGCCCCAGAGTAGGTCGCTGGCGTGGACCGCGCGTTCTGGCCGATCGGCGCGGCGTCTACCTGGACGACCTGGCGGATGCCGCCGAGGTCGAGGCGGCGGACGTGCCCGGGCAGCGCCGGCCCGGTCAGCATGGCCCGCGCGGCCGGGACGAGGCTGTCCAGGACGAGGGCGGTCTTCCCCGCCCCGGACGGCCCGGCCAGCGCGGTCAGCCGGCGGGTCGGGAATGCGGCGGTGAGGTCGTGCAGGTTGTACAGATCGCCGATCTCGATGATGATCTGAGCGCCCGGGCCGGCCCGCGCCGGACGGTCACCGGGCCGGGCCGCGGCGCCGTCCAGGAACGGGCCCATGATCGACCGGGGGTCGGCTGCCAGCTGGCTGGGAGTGCCCTGGGCGATCACGGTACCGCCGTCGGCGCCAGCCCCGGGGCCGAGTTCGACGACCCAGTCGGCGGCGCGGATGAGCTCCCGCTCGTGCTCCACCACGACCACGGAATTCCCGTTCCCGGCCAGCGCGGTGATCGTCTTGCGCAGCCCCTGGACGTTGGCCGGGTGCAGCCCGACCGACGGCTCGTCCAGCACGTAGAGCATGCCCGTGGTGCTGGCGCGGACCGTCGATGTCAGCTCGATCCGCTGCCGCTCCCCGGTCGACAGCGTGGCGCCGGCCCGGTCGAGGGCCAGGTAGCCAAGCCCGACGTCGAGCAGCGGCGTGAGCGTGCCGTTCAGCTCGGCGAGCAGGCCGGCGGTCATCCGGCTGAGCTCGGCGGGCAGCCCGGCGGGCAGGCTGGCCATGAAGCCGCGCAACTCCTGCAGGCTGAGCGCGCTTATCCCGGCGATGTTGCGGCCGCCGAGCTGCGAGGTCAGCGCCTCGGGCCGCAGCCGGGTGCCATCGCACACCGAGCAGACGCGGGTGACCAGGAACCGCTGCACCAGGCGGCGGGTGCGCTCGTTATCGCTGCGCAGCGAGCGTTCGACCGCCGCGACGGCGTTGTCGTAGTTGACCGACAGCGGCACGGTCCGCCCGGTCCGTGCCGAGCGCAGCGTCACCCGCCGCTGAACTGGTTCGCCGTGCAGCACGATGTCGCGCTCGCGGGAGGTCAGTGACCGGTACGGTACGTCGAGCCGGACGCCCAGCTCGCCCGCGGCATACATCGATAGCCGCCGCCCGCCGGAATTCCACGGCAGCACCGCGCCTTCCTCGATCGTTTTGCCCGGGTCGGCCACCAGGGCGGCGACGTCGACTTCGGACCGCACGCCCAGGCCCTGGCAGGCCGGGCACGCGCCGTAGGAGTTGAAGGCGAAAGATTCGGCGCTGGGAGGCTCGAAATGCGCGCCGCACACCGGGCAGGCGATCTCCATGCCCTGCGTGGCGATCGATGGCCCGACACGGTGGCCGTTCGGGCACCGGTGCGAGCCCAGCCGTGACATCATCAGCCGCAGCACGTTGAGCACCTCGGACATCGTGCCGACGGTGCTGCGCAGCCCCGGTACCGGCGGGCGCTGGCGCAGCGCCAGCGCGGGCGGCAGATGTTCGATCCGGTCCGCGTCCGGCCGCTGCGCCTGGGTCAGCCGCCGGCGGCTGTAGGTGCTCAGGCCCGCCAGGAACCGGTGCATGCCCTCGGCGTACAGCGTGCCGATGGCCAGCGACGTCTTGCCCGATCCGGACACCCCGACCACCGCGACCGTCCGCCACAGCGGCACGTCGACGTCGATGTCCCGCAGGTTGTTGTGCCTGGCCCCGCGTACGCCGATAACCGTGGGCAGGGTACCCGGCACGGGAATATCAGCAGCCGCCATACCAGGCAACTTAAGGCCATCGGTCAGCGGCTGCCGAGCCAGCCGCGGCCGGCCAGCCAGCCACCGGTCACTTGCGGTAACTCCCGTGGCGGAACTCGTCGGCTAGGGATGGATGCGACGGATGCCAGCCGAGCTCGGCCCGGGCCTTAGCCGCGACCGTGCCCTGATCGAGCAGCAGGACTTCGGCGAAATAGTCCCGAGGCGCGCCCGGGCCTCATCATCAGAACCGGGTACCGCTCCCGGAGCGCCGGCGGCGACCGCGGCCGCCTGCGTCAGCTCGGCAACGGCCGGGTTCAGCCCGTCGCCGATGACGTAGCGGCCACCAGCCGAATCATCCTCCAGCACCCGCCGGAAGAAATCCGCCAGGTCCGCGACGTGCACGGTTGACCAGTGCTGCTGACCCGTGCCGAGCATGATCAGGTTGCCGGCGCCGTCCCGGGGCGAACCGAGGAGCAACCCCGGAATCCCTCCCCCGCCGTCACCGTAAGCGGTGCTGGCGACGATCACTGCTCCGCGCATGCCAGTCGCGGCGAGCACCCGCCGTTCGATTGGCTCCTTCCATGACACCAGCGCAGGCGGATGGAATGGGGACTCCTCGCTGATGGAGGGGCTGGATCCGTAGACCCACAGGCCGCTTATCTGGAGGTAGGGCTGGCCGGCAGCGAATGCGTCGGTCACTGCGTCGACCACCGCGGAGTCCAGGTCTGCGCTGGTGGCGTCACCGGGACTGGCCGTGTGGATGACCCCGTCTGCGTTGCTGAGCAGGCTCTTGACCGCCGGCCGGTCGTAGAGGTCAGCCACGGCCGGGGTGGCGCCGCGGGCCGCGATGATGCCCGCCTGGGCGTCGCTGCGGACCAGCGCCGTCACCTCATGGCCGTGCTTCTGCAGTTCGGTCAGTACGTGAGATCCGATGAACCCCGTTGCACCAGTGAGTGTCACTTTCATGGTCGGAAAGCCTCCCTGTCTTGATCGTCAGGACAACGCATCGGCCGAGCCGTTCGCGACTGGGCCAGCCTCGCCGCTAGGCAGGTGAAAGGCCGTCACCAGATCCCGGTGATTCACCCGCCGGGGGCGGCTCGGCGGGGGCTCCCCATGGCGAAGCCTGTGCCCGCAGAACCATGCCGGTCCACCCAGCTGCTGGGTAGCCGCAACCGGTTCGTGCTGTCCACCAGCGGGCACATCGCCGCGATGGTCAACCCGCCCGGAAATGACAAGGCGAGCTACCAGGTGGCCGAGGACGGTCCGGAGGATCCGCAGGAATGGCTGCGGCGCGCGGAGGCCGGTCACGGCTCCTGGTGGCCGGACTACGCGGGCTGGCTGGCCGAGCGCTGCGGGAAGGAGAAGGCCGCCCCGGGCGAGCCTGGTGGTGGCGGGCTGACGCCGATCTGCGACGCGCCGGGAACCTATGTCTATGACCATTGACACGTCCTGTCCGGGCCGGCCGGGGAGGACCAGCGCCCGGCCATGAAAGGAAGCCAGCGATGACGCAGGTGACGAGCGTGCATCTGGGGGAATCCCTCGGGACGGACTTCTTTTCGGTCCGCGAGCAGTTCACTGACGAGCAGTGGTCGCACTTCATCACCGTCCGGCGGTTCGTCGACGAGGAGGTCGTGCCGGTCGTCGGCCCGTACTGGGAACGCGCCGAGATTCTGCTGGCCGCTGGTCAAGCGGCTGCCCGAGCTCGGCATCGTCGGCGAGGACATCAAAGGATACGGCTGCGCCGGGATGAGCCCGATGGCATGCGGGCTGGTCACGATGGAACTGCACCGCGGCGACGGCAGCCTCGGCGTGTTCCTCGGCGTGCACGCGGGCCTGGCCATGACCTCGATCGCGATGTGCGGCTCGGCGGAGCAGAAGGCCCGCTGGCTGCCTGACCTGGCCCGGATGGACAAGCTGGGGGCATTCGCGCTGACCGAACCGGAGCACGGCTCGGACTCGATCGCCCTGGAAACCTCGGCCCGGCCGGACGGCGACGGCTGGGTGCTGAACGGCCGCAAACGGTGGATCGGCCTGGGCACCGTCGCCGACCTGATCGTCGTCTGGGCCCGCAACACCGACGACGGCCAGGTCAACGCGTTCGTCGTGGAGCAAGGATCGCCGGGCTACCAGGCGCAGGTCATCGAGGGAAAGGTGTCGCTGCGCTCGGTATGGCAGGCCGACATCACCCTGGACGAGGTGCGGGTGCCGGCCGGCCACCGGCTGCCCGGCGCGCGCTCGTTCAAGGACACCACCCGGGTCCTGGCCACCACGCGGAGCACCTGCGCCTGGGCCGCTCTGGGCCACGCCACCTCCGTCTACGACACAGCCTTGCGGTACGCGCTGGAACGGCGGCAGTTCGGCGAGCCGCTGGCCAGCTTCCAGATCATCCAGCAGCGGCTGGTGTCGATGCTCGCCGACCTGACCGCGATGCAGCTGTACTGCCTGCAGATCGGCCGGCTGGCCGAAGCCGGCCGGCTGACCCCCACCGTGGCGGGGCTGGCCAAGATGCACAACACCCGCAAGGCCCGCGCGATAGCCGCCGACGCCCGCGACATGCTCGGCGGCAACGGCATCCTGCTCGACTACCAGGTCGCCCGGCACATGGCCGACCTCGAGGCGATCCACACCTTCGAGGGCACCGAGACCATGCAGACGCTCATCGTCGGCCGCGCCATCACCGGCCTCGGGGCCTTCACGTAATTCTTTCCGGACGGACCGTGGTAACACTTCCGCGTCAGCCCGGCGCTGGCTCCCGGGTCTCCCGCAGGCGGCGCCGGGAAACTTCCACCTCGGCCTCGGCGGCGGCGCGGTCGGCCCAGGACGCGCCCTCGGCACTCTTGCCCGGCTCCAGTTCCTTGTAGATCAGGAAGAAGTGCTCGATCTCCAGCCGGTCGAAGCGGGGCAGGTCGCGCAGGTCCGGTCCAGGCGGATCAGGCCGGTGGCGTGGTCGACCTCGTACTTGTTCCGGCTGCCCCGCGGGATCTCGATCAGGACGTCGAATTCCATCGTGCTCAGTCCGGCGGCGTGCTGAGCAGCAGCTGGTAGGCCCGGCGGTCCAGCCGGCCGGACAGGTCGAGGTGCACGAACTTCTCCTCGGTGTACTCATCGAGGGCGTGCGGCCCGAGCTCGCGGCCCAGCCCGCTCTGCTTGTAGCCGCCGAACGGATAGGCGGGGCTGACCATGTGCCAGTCGTTGACCCAGACCGTGCCGGCCTCCAGCTGGCTTGCTACGTCGAGGGCCCGCTGGTTATCGGTGCTCCAGACCCCGGCGGACAGCCCGTACTCGGTGTCGTTGGCGATCCGGATCGCCTGGTCGGTACTCTCGGCGCGGATCACCGCCAGGACCGGGCCGAAGATCTCCTCGCGCGCGATCGTCATGTCGTTGCGGACGTCGGTGAAGATCGTCGGCTCGACCCAGAAGCCACGCTCGAACCGCGGGCCGGCCGGGCTGCCCCCTCCGTAGGCCAGCGTGGCGCCTTCGGCCTGGCCGGAGGCGATGTAGCGCAGGATCCGCGCCCGCGCCTCGGCCGAGATGACCGGGCCGAAATCCGTGGCCGGGTCGAGCGGATCCCCGATCGAGATCGTCCCGGCCCGCTCGATCAGCCGCTCGACGAACTTGTCGTGCACCGCGGCGGCCACGATGATCCGGGTGCCTGACTCGCACGCCTGCCCCTGGTTCATCAGGCAGCCGAACAGCGTGCCGTCCGCGGCCAGGTCCACGTCGGCGTCGTCCAGGACGACGTTCGGTCCCTTGCCGCCGAGCTCCAGCGTCAGCCGCTTTACGTTGCCCGCGGCCATCCGCATGATCTCCCGCCCGACGGCCGTCGAACCGGTGAAGGCGATCTTCCGCACGTCCGGGTGGCTGGCCAGCCGGGCTCCGACGACGGTGCCCTCGCCGGGCACCACGTTCAGGACCCCCGGCGGCAGCCCGCACTCATGCGCGATCTTGGTGAACTCCAGCAGCGTCAGCGGGGTGTGCTCGTCCGGCTTGACCACGATCGTGTTGCCCGCGGCCAGCGCCGGGCCGATCTTCCACATGGCCAGCAGCAGCGGGAAGTTCCAGGGCACGATGGCCGCGCACACGCCCACCGGCTCGCGGCGGACGATGCCGCCCGCCAGCGTGGGCACCCGCAGCAGCGGCCCGGACCGTTCGAAGGCATAGGTGCGGGCCAGGCCGGCGAAGTGCCGCAGGTGGGCGATGGAGAAGCCGATCTGGAAGGCCCCGGCCTGGCGGACCGGGGCGCCGTTCTCCAGCGCCTCCAGGGCGGCAAGTTCATTGACCCGCTCGCCGAGCCGACCCGCTATCGCGTCGAGCACGGCGGCCCGCTCGGCCGGCGTCATCTGCCGCCACCGGCCGTCGGCATGCGCGGCCTTAGCCGCCGCGATTGCCCGGTCGGCGTGCTCGCGGCCGCCCTTGGCCACGCTGGCCACCAGTTCCTCGGTGGCCGGGCTGCGGATCTCGAACCGCTCATCCGCGTCGACCCAGGCCCCGTCGATGAACATCGAGTAGCGGCGGACAGTGTCCACCCCGCCCCCTTTCGCGGTGTGATCCACGACGCTAGGCCGCGGCGAACCCCGCGATAACGTGCTGGCAACACGAGGATGGGCCCCTTCCTCGGGCCGCCGGCACAACGGTTGTGCCGCCGTACCAACGCCCGGGGACGGGCTTGATACCCGGGACCGACGACCGTCTGGGTCGCCAGCCGGACAATGAGCAGCATGACGAACCTGGCCAAGAACCTGACGGACACCATCCGTACCCACGCCGGGCGGGTGGCCGTGCGGGTGGACAACGAGGCGATGACGTACCGGGCCCTGGGCGAGGCGAGCGCCCGGGTCGCCGGGCTGCTGCACGAGCGCGGTCTGCGGCCCGGCGACCGGGTCGGCATCATGATGCCCAACGTCGCCGAAGTCCCCGTGGTGTACTACGGCGTGCTCCGGGCCGGCGGCGTGGTCGTCCCGATGAACCCGCTGCTCAAGGCGCGGGAGGTCGCCTACTACCTCGGCGACTCCGGAGCCACGCTGATCTTCGCCTGGCACGCGTTCGCGGACCAGGCACGCTCCGGCGCCGAGCAGGCCGAGGCGGAATGCATCGTCGTGGACGGGGTCAGCTTCCCCGATCTGCTGGCCTCCGCCGCCCCGGATGACCAGGTCGCGGACGCCGGCAACGAGGACACCGCGGTGATCCTCTACACCTCCGGCACGACCGGCCACCCGAAGGGCGCCGAGCTCACTCACGGCAACCTCCTCAGCAACACCGAGGTGGCGTGCGCCGACATCGTCCGCGCGGGCCCGGATGACGTCATCTTCGGCGGGCTGCCGCTGTTCCATGTATTCGGGCAGACCGTCGCGCTCAACGTGGCCGTTGCGTCCGGGGCGTGCCTGACCCTGCTGCCGCGGTTCGACGCCGGGCACGCCCTGCGGATCATCGCCGGTCACCGGGTCACCGTCTTCGAAGGCGTGCCGACCATGTACGTGGCCCTGCTGCACCAGCCCGACCGCGCGGATTACGACACCTCCGCGCTGCGGACGTGCATCTCCGGCGGCGCCGCGCTGCCGGTCGAGGTGCTGCGCGGGTTCGAGGAGGCGTTCGGCGTCCCGGTGCTGGAGGGCTACGGCCTGTCGGAGACCTCGCCGGTCGCGTCGTTCAACCTCCCCGGCCGCGAGCGCAAGCCCGGCTCGATCGGCACGCCCATCCGGGGTGTGCAGATGCGCGTCGTGGACCAGGAAGACCACGATGTGCCGCAGGGTGAGGTGGGTGAGATCGTCATCCGGGGGCCGAACGTGATGAAAGGCTACTGGCGTCGCCCCGAGGCCACCGCCGACGCGATCCGCGACAGCTGGTTCCACAGCGGTGACCTGGCCCGCGTCGATGAGAACGGCTACTTCTACATCGTGGACCGGAAGAAGGACCTGATCATCCGCGGCGGGTACAACGTCTACCCGCGGGAGATCGAGGAAGTGCTCTACGAGCATCCCGCCGTCGCCGAGGCCGCCGTGATCGGCCTGCCGCACCCGGCCCTGGGCGAGGAGGTCGGCGCCGCAGTAGCCCTCAAGCCGGGGGCCGTGATAACCGCCGATGAACTGCGCGACTATGTCAAGGGCCAGGTCGCGGCGTACAAGTACCCGCGGCACGTGTGGATCGTCGACGCGCTGCCCAAGGGCCCGACCGGCAAGATCCAAAAGCGGGATATCGTCGTCCCGGCCGACCTGGCCGTCCCGTAAGGCTGCCGCTCGCTCCCTCATCGCGCTCGGCAGCGCACTGGCCGCCGCCGCGCTCACCCTCCTGATCGGCCGCGGCGTCCGGCACCGAACCCAGCCCGGGGGCGCCCGCGCCTGAAAGCCGCCCGCAACCCGCCGCCGAGCCATCTAAGGCTCCTGCCGACCCCGCGCCGGACGCCGCCTGGCGTCGCCTCGGCCCGCCGAGCGCGCCTGACCCGGGCACCAGCGCTGTCGGCGGCGGACCTGGCCGCATCGTTGAGGAACTCCTCGACGATGGGAGCCATGAGCTCTGGTTCGGATACGAGTTCAAGGTGCCCGCCGTGGTAGACGGTCAGCTCGCTGCGGCTGATCAGCCGGTGCATGATCCGGGCATTGACCAGCGGGATGATCGGGTCGTCGTCGCCTGCCAGGATCAGCGTGGGCTGGCGCAGCAGCGGCAGCAGCGGCAGGCTTGTCCACCCGGCGCTGGCCAGCAGCTGGTAGTAGTAGCCGCGGCCCAGTCCCCGCCGCATCGTCGCGTGCAGCAGGTCGGCGGCCAGCTTCGGGCTGGCGCGGATGCTGCCCCCGTAAAGCTCGCCCGCGATGCTGGCCACATAGCCCGCGTCACGGTAGCGCCGCGGTGTGAGCATCCGCAGCAGGACGCGCGGGTGGGCCGGAACCATCAGCGCGCCGGTGCCCGTGGCCACCAGCACGAGGCGCCGCACGCGGGACGGGCATCGCAGCGCGAACTGCTGCGCGAGCCCGCCTCCCCAGGAGATGCCCAGGACGTCGGCCTGCTGGTGGCCGAGCTGGTCCAGCAGGCCGGCCAGCACTGGCGCCAGCGTCGTCATGTGGTACGGGAGGACCGGCGGCGGGGACCCGCCGACGCCCGGGAGGTCGAATCGGATGATCGCCCGCTGCGGTTCGAGCGCGTGCACGAACGGCTGCAGCAGTTCCAGCCGGGCGCCGATGCCGTTGCATAGCAGCAGCGGGGGCAGCGGCCCGGTCCCTTCCCGCACCGCGACGCGCAGTGCCCGGCCCCGGATGGTCACCATCCGCACGTGCTCGGCGGCAGGATTCCGCCAGCCTGAGGTCACGGCGGCGGCAGCGGTCACGGCGGCACCCTTTCGGTTCTGTCCCTAGACGCTAGACGCTAGACGCACGGCGGCGCGATGCCATTGGGCGCACGTTACGAAGCCCCGGCCCGGCGTCGTGTCCCGGGCACATCCATCCCGCGCCGGGCCCGCGCTGGCCGGCCTCGGCGAGCTTATGGGACGTCAGCTGCCTGCGGATGGGGTAACTCGGGCGTCCGTGACGTACTATCCGTCGGTGGACCGGTCCAGTCCGTCCGTCAGCGAGCGCATTTCGGAGGTCTCCGGCGCGCTCACGCCGCGCGTGGCCGAAGTTACCGCGGACATATACCAGCTGATCGTGCGTGAGATCCCGGATTTGCGGGGCGACCAGCGGGTCCTCACGCTGCTGGAAGCCAGTGTGGGCGAGAACGTGGCCACGCTGGTGCACGTACTCCAGCACGGGATCGAGCTGGAGCAGGTGCATACCCCGGCTGCAGCGGACGAGTATGCCAGGCGGCTGGCCCAGCACGGCATTCCCATCACCGTGCTGCTGCGTGCCTACCGGATCGGCTCGGCCCGGTTCCAGGAGCAGTGCCTGAGGGAGCTTGCGCGCCGAACCGACGACGCCCAGATGGTCAGCGCTGCAGCACTGCGCATTTCAGAGCTCACTGCGGAGTACATCGACCGGATCTCCGAGGAGGTCGTGTCCTCTTACGAGCGGGAGAGGGAGAACTGGCTGCGGAACCGAAGCGTGGCCAGGGCATCCCGGGTCCGCGCGCTGCTGAACAACGAGGACCTGAGCGTCGGTGCCTCGGAGGCGATCCTGGGCTACCGGCTACGGCAGCACCACGTCGGCATGGTGTGCTGGGTCGGCGAGGCCGGGACTGGCAGCGAATCCCTCGCGCGGCTGGAGCTGGCGACCGCGGAGGTGGCAGACCGGGCGGGATGCGAGGGCCGGCCGATCTTCCTTCCGCAGGACGAGTCGAGCGCTTGGGCGTGGCTGCCATTCGGCGCAAAGGACCGTTTCGCCGCTGAGCCGGATAGCGCCGCGACGACCGGCGGGGAAACCAGGATCCGGTTCGCCTTCGGTGCTGCGGCCGCGGGCGTCTCCGGCTTCCGCCGCACCCATCAGCAGGCACTCAGCGCGCACGCTGTCGCACTTGCCGCCGGCCCGTCGGGACCGCTCATGACCAGCTTCGGCGAGGTCGCGCCGCTGGCTCTCATGTCGGGCTCGATCGAGCTCATGCGCGCCTGGGTCATCGAGACTCTCGGGCCGCTCGCCGATGACGACGGCCATAACGCCCGGCTGCGCGACACCCTCCGCGTCTTCCTGCAGGAGAACGGCAGCTACAAGGCCACGGCCGAGCGCCTTACGCTGCACAAGAACACCGTCCAGTACCGGGTACGCAAAGCCGAGGAAAGCCTCGGCCGTCCCGTCGGCGAGGACCGCCTGCACGTCGAATTGGCCCTGCTCGCCAGCGGCTGGCTGGGCGCAGCGGTCCTGCGGCGAGCCACCGAGCCCAGGCCGTGACGTACCACGGCCGGCTGGCGCCGCGGCAGCGGCAGGTCAGGGGCTGGCCGTCAGGTACATGCCGCCCTTGATGGCGAGGATCTCGTTACACCCGTCCTCGATCATCGACAGCCGGGCGTCCCGAAAGATCTTCTCGATGGACCGGTCACGGCGAATGCCGGCCCCGCCGAAGATCTGCAGCGCCTCGCTGGCGACCTCGAACGCCGCCTGAGTGCCCGTGATCTTCGAGGCCATGGCGACCTGCAGCGCGGGAACGGGCTGGGTGAAGTTGTAAAGCATGGCCCGGCGAGCCAGCGCTCGGGCCGCCTCGACCTTGCGGTACATGTGGAACAGCCGGTATGCCACACTCTGGTGCGCCGCGATGGGCACGCCTCCCTGCTTGCGCTCGCGCGCGTAGGCAAGCGCCAATTCGTAGGCGGCGCGGGCGGTGCCGACGAAGATGGCGCCCATGCATGCGTTGCCGATGGACAGCACCTGATACGCGGCGCGCTTGTAGTCGTCCGGGCCGGCCAGGATATTCGAGGCGGGAAGCACGACATTGTCGAAGGCGACCGCGCCCTGGTTCAGGGCCCGCTGCCCGAGCTTGTCCAGCGGTGCCCCGCGGCTGACCCCGGGAGTATCCATCGGGACGATGACGACACAGCCGCGTTCCGGGTCCGGGCCGCCACCAGTGTCGGCGGCGCAGTACAGGATGCATACCTGGGCGATGGTCCCGTTCGAGATCCAGTCGGCCTTCCGGCCGTTGATAACGACGCTCTCACCGGACAGCGTCGCCACGCAGTCGGGACGGCCGTACTCTCCTCCGGAGTGGAAGATCTGCCTGCTGGGATCGAGCTGATCGGAACCGTGCCCCGGCTCGGTCGTCGCCCAGCAACCGAGTTTCGAGCCGGGTGTCAGCTCGAGCAGGTGCTGATTGCCGAACGAGGCCGCCATCCACCGCGGGAACATCGAGACCCCGAGCGAGCTGGCCAGGCCGGCATCACCCCAGCCCAGCTCCTCGAGAATCAGGCATGCCGCCTTGGCCGCTGACGCGGGCTCGAAAGCCAGGAGCTGGTCGACGCCGACGCCGAGCTGCCCGAAGCCGTCGAATACCAGCCACAGCGGGGAGTCTTTGGCGATGACTTCCGCGGGTGTCATGCGGTCCAGCCGCTCCCCGGCCGGCCGCATGACCTCGGCGGCGAAGCGGTGCACCCCGTCGAGGAGGTCCTGCTCCTCCTTCACCAGCAGCGCCTCGGCGCCCGTCGTCTGCAGAGTGCCACGCGGGTCCTCTTCCCACGCGGCAATAAGGGAACCTTCGGCGGGACGGGCAATGCTGGCATGCTGAGCCATGACGGTCGTCTCCTTCGCCCACGGACTTGTTCTGGCGTGCTGGGGAAGCGCTGCCTCAGCAGCGGCGGGTTTCTCGTCAGGCAGGCAGGCTCGCGGCCTCGAGGTCCGGCCTGCGGCCGGCCCCGCCGTCCGCGAGGTAGTCTCTGACTGGCGTTCCCAGCGGGAGAGTGACGTCGGCGACGCTGTAGACGGCGCCCAGCATCTGTACCGGCGCCATCTTGTACAGCGGGTCGAACTCGGAAACGGAGTCCATCGTCACCGAGCACCGGCCGGACCATCGCTCCTGTGCTCCGCTTGCGCTGAGCACGGGCACCATCGAGTAGTCGGTCCGGATCAGCTCGCAGATGCTGGGCCGTTCGGCGCCGAGGCGGCTGCTCGGGACCCTGCGCAGGGTCAGCGCCGGCAGGAAGCTCACCTCCTCCGGTGCCGCCGGCCGTTCCGGGTTCATTGTCACTGTCAGGAGTCGTTTCCCGGTGGGCCGCTCGACGGTGAACATCGTTTGCTCGCCGAACGGCGAACCGGCGGCGGGGCGGGCGTAGCCCATGCTCGCGAATTTCTTCGGGAACCCCCACAGTTCCCGGCCGCAGGCCAGCGCCGCATCATTGTCGACATAGATGAATGGACAGTAGGCAAACGCCTCGCCCTCGAAGCTGACCCGGATCAGCATGATCGTCTCGTTGTAGACGCCCAGCGTCGAGAACGGGTAATGGACCACCCAGGCGATGCACACCGGCGGGTCTTCCAGGGGCGTCAAGCCAGCAGGCAGCAGCTCCGCAATCCGGGCCGGGTCGGCTTCGTACAAGGCGATGATCGCCTTCGCACCCCGGTAGAGGTACGGCGGCTTCGGGTAGAAGCCACCGGTAACCGGGAGGGCATAGCCCTCGGTCAGCACGTCCATTACGCCTCCATCCTGGTAATTGCCGTTTCTGCAGCGCCCTGCCGAGGCTGATCGCGATCAGGCGACCTTCGCAGGAATGCTTCTGGCCCGCCGGATCTCCACCAAGCGCGTGATTAACGACGCTAAGGAGTCGTGGTCGTGAGGCAAACGTCCCGGCAACACAAGGATCCGCCGCTTTCTTGGGTGAGCGGCACAACAGCCGGTCAGCCGGCCGTCCCCGGCGATGTGGTCACTGCTCCCGGCCAGGAAAGGGCGAGCGCGACCGGCCGAGCGCCTTGACGATGAGCCCGGCAACCAGCGCGGGTTCCTCGCTGGCGGTGAAGTAGCTCGCGCCCGGGATGGTGATCACGTTCGTCCGGGGGCAAGCTTCGAGGGTGCGCCGCTCCTCGTCGGTGAGTCCGCCGTCGCCGCGTTCGCCGTGCACCACCCAGGCCGGCACGCCGGCCTCGCACAGTCGCGGCGGTCCGGGGGCAGTGCGATTCTCTTCATCGCCGCGCTCATGAGCTTCAGCATCGCGGCGAATGGGAGGGGCCCCAGCACCCGGCCGAGCCGGTCGAGAATACGGAGAAATACCGACTCGTCGCGGCGGGAGAAGGCCGGCCCGGTCATGACCATCCCATTCTCCCATCCGCCCAGGCGCCATCTCGGACATGACGGTAGGCCGGGAGCGAGCGGCCGTCATGAGGTGTTCGCCTCATCTTCCCCGGCCTGCGGCCAGCCTGCCCAGCGTGCTCGTCGCCGGCGAGCCAGCGAGGCGACCGTAAACTTCCGTTGTGGCTGTTGGGCCGGAGGCAGGCAGTGTCAGGATCGCGGAGCTGGTGGCGATGCTGTCCTACGCCGCTGACCTGGGACTCGGGCAGCCCATGGAGCATTGCATGCGCCAGACGGTGATCGCGCTGCGGCTGGCCGACCTCGCCGGCGCCAGCGACCGCGACCGGGAGGCAACCTATTACCTCGGGCTGCTGGTGAACACCTACTGCCATGCCGATGCGGCCGAGCAGGCGCAGTGGTTCGGCGACGACATCAGCTTCAAGGGCGATGGCGTCGAGCTGCTCGATATGAACACAGCACAGATGGCCTCGTTCATCTTGCGGCGGGTCGGCTCGCATGGCAGCGGCATCGACCGTGCCAGGCGGCTGGCGGCGTTCCCGGTGGCGGGGCCGAGACAGCTGATGGCGTTCCTGGCAACGCATTCGACGCTGGGCGGCCAGTTCGCCGAGCGGATCGGCCTGGACGAGGCGGTCTGCGCTGCCATCCGGCAGGCCTACGAGCAATGGGACGGGAAAGGCCATCCCCGTCATCTGCGAGGCGGACAGATCTGCCTGCCCTCACGGCTGGTGCGGCTGGCCGGCCCGGTCGAGATCTTCGCCCGCCGCCGCGGCGTCGAGGCCGCGCGGAAGATCGCCCGCAGGCACCGGGCCACCCAGTTCGACCCGGCCGTCGCGGACCTCTTCTGCGAGCATGCGCCGGAGCTACTGGACGGCCTCGACGACGCTTCCGGCTGGGATGCGGTGCTGAGCGCCGAGCCACGGCTGGGGCACCGCGTCGACGGGTCTGACCTGGACGGCGTCCTCGAGGCGATGGCCGACTTGGTCGATATGAAGTCACCGTACCTGGCCGGCCATTCGCGGGGGGTGGCCAACCTGGCGAGCGCGGCCGCGCGTGTCTCTGGCCTGTCCGAAAATGACGTGACGATCCTGCGGCGCGCAGGCCTCCTCCACGACCTCGGCCGACTCGGCGTTTCGAACGCGATCTGGGACAAACCTGGCCCGCTTACGGACGCCGAGCATGAGCGCGTCCGGCTGCACCCGTACCTGACCGATCGCATGCTGGCCCGGGTGACGGCGCTCGGCCCAAGCCGGGAAATCGCCTCGCGTCACCATGAGCGACTGGATGGCTCCGGCTACCCGCGAGGGCTGACCGCGGGCTCGCTCACGCCGCCGGACCGGCTGCTGGCCGCGGCCGATGTTTATCACGCGATGACCGAGCCGCGTCCGCACCGGTCGCCGTCCGATCCTGGCCGGGCATCCCGCCAGCTGCGGGCCGAGGCCACGGCTGGACGGCGAAGCGGTAGACGCCGTCCTGCGGGCTGCAGGCCATCGCGCGCCCGCGCGGCGCGAATGGCCCGGCGGGCTCACCGCACGCGAGGTAGAGGTGCTCGGATTGCTGGCCCGCGGCCACTCCACCAGGCAGATCGCTCAGCGCCTGGTGGTCACGCCGAAGACGGCAGCAAACCACGTAGAGCACATCTACGCAAAACTCGGGGTCTCCAGCCGCGCCGCCGCGACGCTGTTCGCCACCCAGCACGGACTGGTGGGCAGTTTCGAGCCCGCCTAGCAGCGCTTGCCTTCGGATTCTTATGGCCGTCGTCTTCGTCACGCTGATCGTCGTCCGCCCGACCCTGCGCCGGGCCGTGCGCATCAATCCCGGACGCGCCTCGCGCTACGAGTAGCTCCGCCCTGAATGCGCGCCATCGCCGGCCCAGTCGCCCAGCTGGCCGCCAGCCCCCGCCCGGCGGAAGTCTCGGTCATGGCCGAGGCGGGGATCGACCGCCGTTCGGCCTGTCCCTATGATGCTTGGCGTGCCTGATCTAACGGTCTGGTTCCGCCCGCCACGCGGTTGGGCCGACACCATTCATGTTCACGTCTGGGGCACTCACCCTCCGCAGGCCGCCGTGGGCTGGCCGGGAGTCCCGATGCAGGCGCGCGGGGACGGCTGGTACGCCTACCGCATCGAGGGCGCGGGCAGCGCAAGCCTGGTGTTCCACGACCAGCACGGGCGGCAGACGGCTGACCTTCGCCGGGAGCGGGACGGCTGGATGGATCGCGATGGCCAGTGGCAGGACGCCGACCCGCGGACCGCTGGTGCCGCCGCGGCGTCCGGCACGGCACCGGCGGCGGCAGCGGCACCCGCCCCGCAGGTCCCGCCGTCCGGGGTGGACTTCCGTGCGGAGACCATCTACTTCCTCATCACCACCCGGTTCTACGACGGTGATCCGGCGAACAACTTCTACTGCCGGGACCGGATCGCCTTCGACCCCAGCGGCCGTCCGGCGGACCCGCACTGGCGGGGCGATTTCAAAGGGCTGATCGAGCAACTGGACTACCTCAAAGACCTGGGCTTCACCGCTATCTGGATCACCCCGCCGATCGAGAACCGCAGCGGGCTGGACTATCACGGTTACCACGGCTACGACTGGACCCGGATCGATCCTCGGCTAGAGTCGCCGGGCGCGACCTACCAGCACCTCATCGACGCGGCGCACGATCGAGGCATCAAGATCATTCAGGATGTCGTCGTCAACCATTCCTGCCAGTACGGGATCCGGGGCAAGGTCTGGATCGACCACCTGCCCATCAAGTACCACGTTCCGCAGGGGTCCCGGCAGGGTGACGTGAACCACGGGCCCTATCAGGGCAACCTCGGCAACTACGCCTGGCCCGACCGGGACGACCTGGACAACCCGGTGGCGCCGCAGTGGTACCGGGAAAGGCACGAGCGCGACCCGGAGGGCCGCGAACCGCTGATCGATCCGCAGACCGGCCAGACCGTCCCGGAACCCGGGTACGATCCCGGCCGGTTCTTCGGGGTGGATCCGGGCCGGCTCGACCCGCAGTGGTACCACCAGGACGGTTTCATCGCAGGCGGCGACTGGGAAAGCGCCTATCCGCTGCAGCACAAGCACATCGCAGGCGACTGCATCGACCTGGCGACCGAGCGCGAGAACGTCAAGGACTACCTGATCACCGCGATCAACCGCTATCTCGACATGGGTGTCGACGCGTTGCGGATCGACACCGTCAAGCACGTGGAGCGGGGGAACCTGCTCGAGTACATCAACGCCTGGAAGGCCCGCAAGCCCGGCCTCTTCGTCTTCGGGGAGAACCTGGTCAAGGGCTACGGGTGGGGAGACATGGGCGGCGGCGACAACGGCCCGTCCCCGATCCGGCCGTGGTGGTACACCCGGCTCGGCGACGACCCGCGCAATCCGCGTTCCGGCGGCGACTCCGGCTTCGCGGTGCTCGACTTCGGGTTGTTCTCCTCGTTCAGGGACAACCTGAGCCGGGGCACCTTCAGCGGTCTCGCGCAGGCGATGTCGATGGACTGGATCTACGGTGACCCGACCACGCTCATCACGTTCCTGCAGAACCACGACGTCGGCCCGGACAACGACTTCAAGTACCGGTTCAAGGGCGAACAGTGGATGGCGGCGGCCGCCTACAACGTGCTCTGGACAGTCCGCGGCATCCCTTGCCTCTACTACGGCGAGGAGATTGAGTTCATGAAGGGCGCTCCGCAGGACGTCGAGGGCGAGCGGGACACCCTGGCCCAGACCGGGCGGGCCTACTTCGGAGACCACCTGACCCCCGAGCGGATCGGCGAGACCCGGGCGCACCCCCTCTACGAGCACATCAAGCGCCTCAACCAGATCCGACGCGCGCTGCCCGCCCTGCAAAAGGCACCCATGAGCCATCTGAACGAGTGGGGCAGCGGGCTAAGCTTCGTGCGCGACCACGACGGCGGGCGCAGCTACGTCGTCGTCGGCCTCGCGATCGGCAGCGACCAGGCCATCATGGTGCCGGATGTGCTCAACGGCACCTACCGCGATGCCGTCACCGGCCGGGAGATCGCGGTCCACGACGGAACGCTGGCGTTCGACGTCCGGGGCAGCTCGGCCGGCATCTACGTGCTGGACGGGCCGGGCCGGATCGGCGTGGATGGCGTCTATCTGCGCTGAGGCTCGGGCCCCGCCGCGCATGAAGTACGTCTCGTGCCAGCAGTCAGTACCACCGGAGTGCTCGTATCGACCCAGCGCACCCGGTCGGCGTGCAGGCGGGTTTGAGGTCACGTGTGGTCCACGTGGAGGCTTAACCGGGCGCTTCGCCGCCGGCATGAGCCATGGTAAGTAGATTGGCCGGTTGATGCGTAGGAAGGGCGTGAGCCAGGAACAGGCGGACTTCGCGGAGTTCTATGCGGGATCACGGGACGATTGCCTGCGCACCGTGCTTGCCGCTGTCCGCGACGTGGACAAGGCGCAGGACCTGGTCGCCGAGGCGTTCGCCCGGGCCTGGGCGTCATGGGCGAGGGTCAGCCGTCATCCGGCCCCGCGTGCGTGGGTGGTCCGCACGGCGCTGAATCTCAGCGTGTCATCCTGGCGCCGGCACCGCCGGGAGCTGCCGCTGATGGACCACGACGCGCCCGCCTGCGGCCCGGCCTGCAGCCGGGTAGACACCGAACTGGCCGCCGTATTGCGGCGGCTCCCGGCCCGCCAGCGCCAGGTCGTCGCGCTGCGGATCTTCCTGGATCTGGATACCGCGCAGACCGCCGAGGTGCTCGGCATCGCGCCGGGTACGGTCACCGCGCACCTGGCGCGGGCCCTCGCCGCGCTGCGCGCCGAGTTCGCGGCCCACGCAAGCGAGGGAGCCCGTCGTGAATGATGCGGAAGTGATCACCTCTGTGCAGGCGTCTTACGCGGGGATTCACATGGATGTGCCGCTGGATGTCATCGTGCGCCGGGGCCGGCGGCACCGGGCGCGGCGCCGGCTGCCCGGCCTGGCCGGGGCGGCAGCGGCAATTGCCGCGCTGGCGCTGGCAGTGGCGGCTCTCGTCCCGGGCAGTGGCCGGGCCACGGCGCCGGGCGGCCGCACGGGAACGGAGCGACTGGCGGCCTGGACCGTTGCGAGCCAGCAGGACGGCGGCGTGAAGGTTATCCTCCGTTGGCCTCATATACGCGACGTGGCCGGGCTGCAGGACAAGCTCCGTGCCGACGGCATACCGGCGAGGGTCGCCCACATCGGGTACCTCCGCCCTCCTTTGACAGTCCCTGGCTGCCATGCCTTTGGCGACTGGAGCGCCGGGCCCGGCGGGATCTCCTATACCCTCTGGCGCAAGATCTTCTATGGCCCGCACACCGGCCAGCAAAGCAACCGCGCCTTCTGGGTCTACCGGTCGGCTATTCCCCGCGGGCTTGGCGTCTTGGTAGATATCTACTACGACGGCACATTCGGGCTCTACGCGGTGCAGGCCAGCCCGCAGTGCACCGGCACCTGAACCTTCTGCTGGCATGGCGGATTCAGCGGGCTCTCAGCCGGGAGCCCACGAGCGGCCCAGCCGTAGTTGCCGTCAGTTTCAGGAGGCGCTGGGAGGCGGCTCGACCGGCGGGGGGAAATCGCGAGTCCGATTTGCCGCCGATGCGTGGCTGAGGTCGGCCGCCTTACCGTGAAGAACACCGGGATGAATGCCATCATCGCGATGCCGAGGATGATGTTCTCCACCAAGAACGCCCGGTTTTCGAAGATGCGCACATTGATCAGCGGCGATCCGGTGCGGCGCTCGACGGCGAAGAACACGACCAGGAGCACCACGCCGACGGCGATGCTCGCCCAGATGGCGGGGTTGCCCCAGCCCCACAGGGCCGGCTGCTGGAAACCGAACACGCTCAGCCCCACCCCGCCCACGATCAGGGCCAGGCCGCGGTAGTCCATCGGCGCGGGCCGGCCTTCGTTGGGCGGCTTGGAGATGGCGATCAGCGCCAAGGCGATCAGCGCGACCGGGATATTGATCCAGAAGATCGCCCGCCAGGTCCATTCGATCAAGTACCCGCCCGCGATGGGGCCGATCGCGGTCAGGGCTCCGGCGATGCCGAAGAACAGCGCCAGCGCCCGGCCGCGCGAGCGCAGGTCGAACGTCACCACCACGATGGCGATTGCGGCCGGGAACATGATCGCCCCGCCCGCCCCCTGCACCACCCGGAACGCTACCAGCCACGCCTCCGCGGCACCGCCACGCGGCGTGGCGCCGCACAATGCCGACGGCGCCCGCGAAGATGATCACCCCGAGCACCACCATCCGGCGGTGCCCCGCTATGTCAGCCAGGCGGCCACCGAACGCGAACAGCGCCGCCAGCGTCAGCAGCTAGGCGTTGATCGCCCATTGCATGCCGCTGGCCGACAGGCCCAGGTCGTGCTGGATAGTGGGCGCGGCGATCGAGACGATGGTCTGATCGATAAAGGTCATCGCCACCGCGAAGATCATCGCGGTCAGGACCAGGCTCTTGGACCGGATACCGGTTCCAGCGATTGCGGCGCTCGTCGTGTTGCTCCTTGATCAAATGGGTGCCTGCGCCCAGCCGAGCGCTCACGCCACCGGGAATCTGGGCGTTAGGAAGCCACCAGGGCGTTGGTGAGGGCATTGATGCCAAACAGGCTGGCGGCCAGGTCCGCGGCGAGGTGATGGCTTGCGGTGAGCCTGGCCACCGTGTCCGGCACGGACTGCTGGCTGAGCTTGGTCACGACATCGGCCTCGGTGGCGATCCGGTCATCGGTCATTACGGACACCCTTCTCGGCTGGCTGGTGACGTGGCCTGCAGTGTCAGCTCACATGGTCCTGGGCCATGGAAAAATGGGCAACCTGCTCAGGCACTCTTCGGCCCGGCCGAACAATCCGCGCTCACCGCCAAACTACCGCCCGGCTGGCGCACCCAGCCCGATCACCTCGGCCACCGCGAGTAACATCCTGCGGCCCGCGCCCTCGTGACCGGGGACGGCGTGATCGGCACCGCCGCGGTGGCCGCGAACCGGATGCTACTGCGCGCATCGGCCAAAGAGTGAGTGCGACCTCATCTGGCCGGGCCACGATGGGCTTGTGCTGCTGCAAGCGCCCTGCATACGCTCAGCCGATGGTGCCGCGGTGGGCGACGTTCGACTGTTACGGGACGCTGGTCGATTGGAACGCCGGCATCGGGGCCGAGCTTCGCCGCCTTTTCGGTTCATCGGCGCGCGAGCGGCTGCTTGCGCGCTATCACGTGATCGAGCCGCGCGTGCAGAGTGAGCACCCTGCGTGGAGCTACCGGCAGGTGATGGCGGCCGTGCTCGCAGGGCTCGCGTCCGAGGCCGGATTTGCCCTTCCTCAGGAAGAGGAAGATGCGCTTGGCCGCTCCCTCCCCGGTTGGCCCGTGTTCGCCGAGGTGCCGTGCGCGCTGGCCGAGGCCCGCGAGCGGGGCTGGAAGCTTGCCATGCTCTCGAACAGCGATCGTGGCCTGATCGAGGCCTCGCTTCAGGCCATCGGGATACCGTTCGAAACGGCGGTCGTGGCGTCCGAGATCGGCTCGTACAAGCCTGCTCACGGGCACTGGCGTGCGTTCTACGAGTCGACCGGCGTCAGCAAGGTCCGCCACGTGCACGTCGCGCAGAGCCATTTCCATGACATCGTGCCTGCGCACGACCTCGGCATTCGCTCGATCTGGGTCAACCGCCTCGGCGAGCGGGCCGAGCCCGCGCCGACGCGGGAGCTGCCCGATCTGGCCGGTCTTGCGGACGTCCTCGATGAGCTCGTTCCCGAAGGCTGAGCCTCAGCTGCGCAGACAGGGGTTCCCCGTGGCCCAGCTAAGCGATCAGGAGGTGACGCGGTGCCGGTTCGGGGCACGATCCAGTCACCAGTCCTCGTCGGCCGGGACGCTTACCTCACCCTCATCGAGGGCCGTCTCGCTGACGCTGCCGCGGGCGCTGGCCGGATGCTTTTCGTCGCGGGTGAGGCGGGCATCGGCAAGACACGCCTGCTCGGCTCGATCGCCCGGCACGCCCGGGCCAGCAGCTTCGCCGTCGTCCGCGCGGCGGCGTTCCCGGGTGATGTGCAGTCGCTCGCAGGGCTGCTGGTGGACCTGGCCAGCGATCTGCTGTCCGCGCCCGAGCCGGTCATGGCTGGCCTGGGGCAGAGCCTGACGTCGCGGCTGCGGGCGATCCCGGCGGACGCTGGTGACGCGCATCACCGGCGCCGCCTGCTGGTGCAGGACCTGGCCGACCTGCTGGTTACCGTCGAGCCTGGCTGCCCGGTGCTGATCGTTCTCGAGGATCTGCACTGGGCCGATGAGCTGAGCCTTGATGTGCTGGGCCATCTGGCCGGCCGGATCGCGGGTCGGCAGATGCTGGTCGCCGGTGCGTACCGCAGCGACGAGCTGTGCTCCAGCCTGCCGCTGCGTGAGCTGCGTGCCCGCCTGCTGGCCCAGCGGCTTGCCGAGGAGGTCCGGCTGCCGCGGCTGGGCCTGGACCAGACCGCGACCATGACCAGCGCCACGCTTCGCAGGCCGGCCCCGGCCCAGCTGGTGGCGGCGATCCACGAGCGCAGCGACGGCATCCCGCTGCACGTGGAAGAGTTCCTGGCCGCGATCGGCGAGGACACCCTGACCCCCCAGTCCGGCGCGGCGGTGCAGGCGGCCGCGGTGCCAGACACGCTGGGCGACGTCGTGCTGACCCGCGCCCGCCAGCTGACTGCGCTGACGCGGGACGTGGCCTCGGCCGCGGCTGTCATCGGGCGTTCCTTCGATTTCGACTTGCTGGCCGCCGTCACCGATGCCGGCCCGGATGACGTGGCCGCGGCGCTGCGCGAGCTGCAGGACGCCTATTTCGTGCTTCCCGGTGCCGATGCGGTCACCTTCGACTTCCGGCACGCGCTGATCCGCGATGCCCTCTACGCCGACACCGGCCTGCCCCTGCGGCGCCGCCTGCACGAAAAGGTGGCCGGGGCCGCTGCCGGACGCGGCTACCGCGGCGCGTTCATCTCGGCGCACTTCGAGCAGGCGGGACGTCCCGGACCGGCCTACAAGTACGCGGTCACCGCCGCGCGCGAGGCCAGTGCGGTATCGGCGCACGGCGAGGCACTGGAGCTGTGCCGCCGGGCGGTGCGCAACCTGCCTGCCCAGCTGGCGGCGCTGGATCAGGCCGCGCTGTTCGTCACGCTCGGCGACGAGGCCGCGGCGACCGACGACAACATCGCCGCCGCCAGGGCGTACCAGACCGCTCACGAGCTGACCGCCAGCGCCGGTGAGGTGCGTGCGGCAGCGCTGCTGGTGCCGCGCATGGTCGCGGTCGCGCACCTGCTCGGCGAGGACCTCGATGCCCGGTTGCGCACGCTGCAGGCCGCGCTGGACAGCCTGGACGGAGTCGCCGGAGCGGATCGTGAGCATGGCCGGCTGCACTCCGCGATGGCCGCGGCGTACATGCTGGACCGGCGCTTGGACGAGGCTATCCGCTATGGCGAGCGCAGCCGCGCGGAAAGCCAGCGGAACCGCGATGACGAGACTGCTCTCAACGCCGCCACTACGCTCGGCTCGGTACTGGTCTTCGCGGGCCGGATGGATGAAGGCTGGCAGCTGCTCGAAGAGGCGATAGCCCGCGCCCGCGGCACGCAGCAGGAGGCGGAGGCGGCGCGCGGATACCGCATGATCGGATCGTCCGCGTCAGTGCTGGTGGAATACGACCGCGCCGAGCGCTGGCTCACCGAGGGCGTCCGCTACGCGGAGCATGTCGAGCTTTGGAATCACCGGCACTACATGGCATCACATCTCGCGCACGTCCAGTGGGCAACCGGTCAATGGGACGCGGCCTCCCGTACCGCGCAGCATGCGCTGGCCGATGGACGCGGCGGCATCACCACCTGGATCACCGCGCAATACGTGCTGGGCTACCTCGCGATGGGCCGCGGTGACTGGCAGACCGCCGCCGGCTTGCTGCGGGAGGCGCTCGCCGCCGGTGAGCAGATGGCCGAGCTGCAGCGGCTGTCGCCACCGCTGTGGGGCCTGGCCGAGGTCGCGCGGTGCCGGGGAGACTATGACACGACGCTCATCTTGTGCGAACGCGGCTACCAGGCATCGGCCGACGTCACCGACGCGGCCTACTTGTTCCCGTACCTGCTCACCGGCGTACGGGCGCACCTGGCACGCGGCGACGTTGCAGCCGCCGGGGAGTGGTCAGACCGGGTCGGCGCGGTGCTCACGGCCCGCGCCATCCCCGGCACGCTACCCGCGATCGGCCACGCCCGCGGGCTCATCCTGCTCGCCCGCGGCGACGTTCCCGCGGCACACCAGGCGCTGGAGTCGGCCAAGGAGTCATGGCGGGCCCGGCGCCGGTTCTGGGAGGGCACGTGGGCCCTGCGAGATCTCGCCGCGGCTGCCGCCAAAGCCCGGCGCCGGGGCGAGGCGGCCCTGCTCCTGGACGAGGCCCGCACCACCGCCGCGGCGGCCGGTGCCGCCACTCTCGCCGATGACGCTGACCGTCTCGCCCGATCGTTCGACCCTGGCCGGCCGGTGGACCCGTGGCATCCGCTGAGCGAACGCGAATACGAGGTCGCCCAGCTTGTCGCGGCCGGCCTCACCAACCGGCAGATCGCGCAGCAGCTAGTGCTCGCGCCCAAGACGATCTCGGCACACATTACGCACATCCTCACGAAGCTGGGCGCCGCACGCCGCGCCGAGATCGCCGCGTGGTGCGCGACCGTCCGGCGGACGCCTCACAGTGACGGATGATCAGACGCGCACGGCTGCGGAAAGCGCTCAACCCCCTTATGCCGGGGGTCCTTCATATCCGGGGTGACTGGCCGCGCTGAGCCGGGCAGGATGCTTGGAGTGGCTCCGCGTGGACTGGCGGCCGGACGCGGCACCCTATCCATCCGCAACATGACGGCGGCAAGGGAAGAAGGTTCCCGGAATGGGCAATGACAACGAGGTCCACCACGAGTACGAGCGCGTGGTGGTCAGCAGTGAAGGCGCAACGGCCCGGGAGATCCGCATATACGGCAGCGGGGGCCGGCTGATCCTTGAGGGCTGGCAGGTTGCCGACGACCGCGGTCAGACTGCCTGGATCAGCGACGCCGGTGCCATAGCCGTCTTCGGCCAGCCGCTGTATCCCGGCGAGACGACGGATGCCGGTCCGCTGTGGCTCTTCGACAACTTCTCCGAAGTCAAGGAGATGGGCTCTTGTTCACCACCGTTCATGGCTGAGGTCGCCCGGGCCCTCGGCGAGCGGTACGAGCCCGCTTAGGCCGAGTTGCACCGCCGTACCCGGGGCGCGTGTGGAAGGCTCCAGCGGGTACGTGCACAGCGAAACCGCCTGGCGGCGGGCGACCAGGGAGCAACAACATGGGCACACGGCACATACCAGTTAGCGGCCTGGCTTCCGCAGGATCCTCGGTCACCCGCTACGGGCTGGTGACGACGCTGGTGTGGATCGGGGCGCTGAAGTTCACCGACTACGAGGTCCAGAACGCCGAGCCGCTGGTCACCGCGAGCCCGCTGACCTCGCGGCTTCGTAAGAAGCTGGGCGCCCAGAAGCTCGCCTGGCTCGTCGGGATCGCGCAGCTAACCCTGGGCTCATTGATCGCGGCTAAGCCGCTCGCGCCCCGGGCCTCGGCGGTGGGCAGCTTCGGAGCCGCGGGGATGATGCTCAGTACGCTCAGCTTCCTGGCCACCACACCGGAAGCTTGGAGGGAAGGGCCGGGAGGGATACCGCAGCTGTCTGTGCTGGGCGAGGCCCTGCTCAAAGACACCGTGCTCCTCGGCGCCGCCCTCCTGACGGCCGCCGAGTCGCTGCGAGCCGCTCGCACCGGTAACCGGTCGTAGAACGCGCTCGGCAATGTTCAGGGCCGGCCATCCCTGTCGTTTGATCTCGGTTTCTTCGCTCGACGGCAGCTGAGCACGGCGCTGCTGACCTCAGGTACCGTCCAGGGCGCTATCCATTGTCACTGAGCACGCTCGGCCGGCGCAACGGGGCCGCGTGAGCTTGCAGCCCGAAGCAAAATGCCGCCAAGGTCGCGCATCGGTACCGGGCGCGCCGTCCCGCCGCAGCCTCCAAACGGACGCGGCTGGGTACGGCGCGCTCCGGGGGTGCCGTCGGTGGCGGAATCACGCCGTCGTCACGAAGGTTGCTACTGCCATGAATGTGGAGATCTGGTCTGACGTGGTGTGCCCGTGGTGTTACATCGGCAAGCGCCGGTTCGAACGCGCGGTTGCCTCCTTCGGCCATCCTGGCGAGGTCACGGTCACCTACCGGTCCTTCGAGCTCGACCCGGACGCGCCCGCGCAGCGCACCGGAACCCACGCCGAGCATCTGGCCCGCAAGTACGGCATGACGATCGCCCAGGCCGAGCAGGCCAACCAGCAGATGACCCAGCGGGCGGCCGCTGACGGCCTGGAGTTCCGGCTCGACCTCATCCGTGGCGGCAACACCTTCGACGCCCACCGGCTCCTCCATCTGGCCAAAGATCACGGGCTGCAGCCGGAGATGAAGGAGCGCCTGCTGCGCGCTACCTTCACCGAAGGTCTCCCGATCGCCGGCCAGCCCGCCCTCGTACGCCTGGCCACCGAGGCCGGCCTGCCAGCCGCGCAGGTCCAGGCCGTCCTCGACGGGGACGCCTACGCCGACGCGGTGCGAGCCGATGAGCAGCAGGCCGCGCGGTACGGCATCACCGGCGTGCCGTTCTTCGTCGCCGACGGCAAGTACGCGGTCAGCGGCGCTCAGCCGCCCGAGGTGCTGCTGCACCTCCTGCGGCGTGCTTACGACGAGACAAGCCAGCTCGCGCCCGTTGCCGTCACGACCGACGGCAACTCCGAAGCGAGCTGCGACGGCGGCTCCTGCGCGGTCGCTAACGCGCCTGCCGGCGTCACAGACGGAGCCTAGAGCGCAACGCCGCCGTCACGCGCGCGGGCGCCGGACGCGATCCGGGCAACCACGGCATGGCCGGGCCGGCCCTGGCCTTCGGCCCTGGCTCTGCAAGCAGCGCCACGCCGTGGAAATGCGGCATCAACCGCCTCAAGCGCAACCGCGGCGTAGCCACCCGCTCCGATAAGCTCGCCGCCGCGCTACGAGGCAACCGTCACGATCGCAGCGATCAGCGAATGGCTACTGCCCGACGTGCGAAACACGCCCCTGGCGCCGGCCTGGCGCTAGGGGCCGTCACCGGGTGGCCGGTCCTCGCGCAGCCAGCGGCCGATCCGCTCGACGGCCTCGTCCGCCTCCGGCACCAGCCCGGCGAACGCGTGCCAGACATGCGGCATCTCCGCCCAGATTTCGAGCGTCACGTCGACCCCCGCGGCCTGCGCCGCCGCGGCGAACCGGAGGGAGTCGTCACGCAGGATCTCGGCGTCCCCGGCCTGGATCAGGACCGGCGGCAGGCCGCGCAGGTCGGCATACAGCGGCGAGGCGTAAGGGTGCCGGGCATCCTGCCCGGCGAGGTACCAGTCCGCCGCCTCCCGCGCGCCATCCGGCGTGAGCATCACATCGGCCGCCGCCCGGCTGCGCAGCGACTCGCCGCCCAGGTCCAGGTCGGTCCACGGCGAGATGACGACGGCCGCGCCGGGCAGCGGGTCACCGGCGTCGCGCAGCGCCACGAGCGCCGCGAGGGCCAGGCCGCCACCTGAGGAGTCGCCGCTGATGACGACCTGCCGGGCGGGCGTGCCGCCGGCGATCAGCCAGCGGTAGGCGGTCAGCGCGTCCTCGACGGCCGCCGGGAACGGATGCTCGGGGGCCAGCCGGTAGCCGGCGCTGAGCACCCGCGCCTGCGCCGCCGCCGACACCAGCGCGAGCAGGCCCCGGAGCCGGGCGGGCGAGCCGAGGTGATAGGCGCCGCCGTGGAAGAACAGCACCACCCGCTCGGCCGTCACCCCGGCCGCGACCACCCACTCGGCCGGAACGCCATTCGCGTCGGCCGGCTCGACCTGCGTGCCCTCGGGCGGCGGCGCTCCGGCCGACCCCATCAGCGCACGGCGCTCCTGCAGCGTCAGGGTGCCCAGGTCAGCGCTTCCCACTAGCTCAAGCACGGCCTTGAGCTGCTCACTAGCCATCTGGCATCCTCCCCATTCCGGCGTCCTCCGTCGGCGGCCCCGTCGGAATCCTCACAGCCCGGGACCCAGCCGGCAACCGGATAAACGCGCGCCGCCGGGCTGGCCCGCGCGCCGCTAGCGGCGGCACGCGTTCATCACCCGCCGGCGCCAGCAGTTAGCTTCTCCGCGGATGTCTTCACGAAATCATCGTGATTTTGGAATGCCTGGTCGTGCGGCGGGGACGCGGCCGGCGGCCGGCCCGAAGGTGAATGCCTGGCGGCGCAGCCGGTCCCAGTCCAGTTGCGGTCGTGGCGCCGGGACGCCGGGCCGGTTGCGCGGCAGGAGTACCCGCAGTGCCAGCGGGCGGATCGTGCAGCGCACAGGGGTGGGCATCAGCACTGATTCGCCGTCGATCCCGACCGGGATCTGGGATTGGCTGGAGTCGATGATGATCTCGCGGGCGGTGAGGGTGGTGAGTTCGCGGGAGCGTGCCGCCTTACGCAGCAGGCCGGCCGCCTGGATGGCGTTCTCGACCTTGACACCGATGACGCCGAGCACGCCCTGATCCAGCCGCGCGCGGCGGTCCAGCCCGGCAATGTCCCCGGTCTGGTACGGGTTGTTGCTGATCAGCACCGCTTGCGGCCCGTCGAGTATCAGCTGCCCGTCGGCCCGGACGACCAGGTGCGCTCCCTGGTGACCGCTGAGCAGGCCGGGGAGCATCTGCAGGACGGTGCCGGTCTTGTCGTCGCGGTAGGCGGGGCTCTCCACGATCTCGGCGTAGACGCCGAAGGACGCGTTGTTGACGAACGCGCGGTCGCCGATCATGCCCAGGTCGATGCGCAGTTCGACGCCGTCGGTGAGGGCATCCAGGCAGCTGGCCGGGTCGCCGCGGTCGAGCCCGAGATCGAGGGCGAAATGGTTGCGGGTACCCGCCGAGATCACCAGCATCGGGATGTCCCGCCCGGCGGCGACCCCGGCGACCAGGGCCTGGGTCCCGTCGCCGCCGGCCACCCCGAGCAGGTCAGCCCCCCGGTCCACCGCGTGGCGCGCCAGCGCGGCCACGTCGATGACCCCGGGACCTTCCAGCAGGGATACCTCGGCGCCGAGCGCGACGGCCTTGTCCTTCAGCCCGAACTTGCCGACCTTGCCGCCACCCGACCTCGGGTTCATGATCATAAACGGCTGCCGCTGCCGCGCCGCCGCATACTCGACCGGACCTGCTGGCACCTCGCCGCCGGCCAGCGCCGTGCGCCCGGCGGCCGCCGCCACCGCCGCGAGCACAACGGCGAGCGCCACCACCCACACCAGCCCGGCCACGGCATAGGCGACGATCACCAGGACCGGCGCGGCGACCAGGACCACCAGCGCCAGCCAGCGCACCATGCCGCGGTAGGCCAGGAAACAGTACGCCGCCGCGCAGCCGATCGCCAGGCCCAGCACGCCCAGCAGCAATGCGGCAATGCTTTTCAGCCCCCCGAACAGCAGCAGCACTACCACCGCGGCGATGGCCGCCGCGAACGCAAGCCTGGCCAGCCAGCGCTGGCTGCCCGTGGGACGCTCTGGCTGTCCGCCCGTCAGCCGCGGCCCGCCGGCGCCGCCCGCTCCGTGCGGCGAACCGTCCCCGCGCGCGGCCACGTCATCGTCCTTGCCTGTCATGCATGCCTCCCGCGGGTTCTCACCAGCGCCGTCACGCCGGGCCAGCACCCGCGTGGCCGCCGGGAACGGCACCACCAGGTTCCGTCAGCCGGCCGCCGCATAGTCTCATCCTGTCAATCAGCGACCTGCATCGTCGCCACCCTGACTGGATGAAAAGTCACATCGGATTGCGGGCGTAACAGCCTCGCAGGAGCGCTCCCCCGTGCTGGCCGGAAGCGCTAGCCATGCTCGCCCGCGAGTAGCCAGGGCACCAGCCCGGTTGGGAGGCTGAGGCATGAACTTCGAGCGCCTGACCGCGCTGGCGAGCCGGGCCATAGCCTGGGCGGACCGCGTGCAGCGCCGGCATGGCGTGTTCGGATTCCCGTACGCGGTGATCAAGAAGTACGGGGACGACGATGGCGGGCGCGAGGCCGCGCTCATCACCTACTACGGCTTCCTCAGCGTCTTCCCGCTGCTGCTGCTCGGGGTGGCGATCCTGTCCCGGGTGCTGGCCGGCAACCCGGAGCTGCGGCGGCGGCTCATCACCGAGACCGTGCCGTCGGCGCTGCAATCCACGGTCGAGCATTCCGCGGCCACGTTGCCGACATCGACCATCCCGTTCATCGCCGGCCTGATCGGCTTGCTGTTCTCCGGCACCGGTGTCGTGTTCTCCGCGTACCAGACGCTGAACAATGTCGCCGCCGTCCCGCGGCGCCTTCGCGCCGGGTTTTTCCCGCGGTACATCCGGGTGTTCGTGATGCTGGCGGCGCTGCTGCTCGGGGCAGTGGCGGTCGGCGCGCTCACCGTGGCGGTCACGGCGCTGCCCCGCCTGCCAGCAGCGGAACGCGCCGTGGCGGTGCTCGGGTCGGCCCTGATCGTCTTCGCCGTCCTGCTGCTCGGCGGCAGGCTGCTGCTGTCGCGGCCCGCGCCGGTCCGTGCCCTCTGGCCAGCCGCCGCGCTGGGCGCCGCGACGGTCACCCTGCTGCTCAACATCGGGCCGCCGTTGCTGGCCCGGATGGTGAGCAAGGCCGGGGCGGTCTACGGCAGTTTCGCCACCGTGGCAGGCATGTTCGCGCTGCTCTACCTGGCCAGCCAGGCACTGGTCTACTCGGCCGAGGTCGCCGCCGTACGGTATGCCCGCCTGTGGCCACGGGCCCTGGACCTAAACCGCCCCACCGCGGCCGACAACCGCGCACTGGCTCTGCTCGCCCGCGAGCAAGAACGCATCCCGGATGCCCGGTTCGACCTCCGCCTTGTCCCCCGCGACGTGCCGCCGGCCGGCAACGACCAGCCGGGGCCACGCCGTCCTTAAGCGTCCCGCCAGGAGGGCCCTGAACTACCGGGCCTGGTCGGTCAGCCCTTTGCACCGGATCGTCAGACGCCTTCGACCGCTTCCAGCCGCCCGGACTTAACCGCGTTGACGAACTCCTCATAGTCCCGCTCGTTCTGGTTGGCGTAGCGCTCGGAGAAGTCGGTGACCGACTTGTCGAACGCGTCGCTGGCGCCCAGGTACTCCGCGATGGCGACCGGGTCGCCGGACCGGGCGTGGGCCCGGGCCAGCGTCCATCCGCAGATGCGCGCGTAGTAGGTGAGCCCGAGCGGGATCATCTCCTCGACCACGGCCGAGCCCTTCATGTCGCGGAGCTGGCGCCAGTAGAAGTGGCGGCGCACGTCCACCCCCTTGGTCCAGCCGAGGTAGATGTCGCTGGAAGCTTGCATCATCCGCTGGCCCTGGACCACCCGCTCGCCGTGCTGCCGGTACCGGCTCTTGCCGACATAGGGTTCAAGAACCGAGACGGTCGCCTCCTTGATCTGCAGGAACAGCGGGTCGGCCGCGTCGCGTCCCTGCAGCAGCACGATGAACGCCCGGGTGCCGACGCTGCCGACGCCGACGACCTTGCGGGCCGCGTCCACCACCTCGAAGCGCTCCAGCAGCTGGCGCCGGTCGTCTTGCAGGGTGGCGCGGTAGGCGCGGAACTGCTCGTGGATCGCCGGCACGACCTGCTCGGGGGACAGCCCGTAGGTGGCGGCCAGATCCCGCGCCGGGACCACTATCGGCGGCTGGCTGACGATCCGGTAGCTGCCGTCGACCTGCTCGCAAAGCTTGGACAGCGCCTGCAGGCTGTCGCGGGTGTGCGCCTTCGCCAGTGTCTTCTCCGCCCGCTTCCCCGCCGCCTTCGCCGCCTTCTCCTCTTCCTTATCCGCCTTTTCCTGCTTCGCCGCCCGTTTCTCGGCCTTCCTGGGCGCCTTCGCCTGCTTGTCCGCCTTCTCGGCCTTCTTCGCCGCCTTCTCCTGCCTCGCCGCCCCGGCCGCCACGGTGCGGATCCCGGCCCTGAGCTCGTCCTCGTCCAGATGGGCGTACCAGATGTCCATCGTCCCCATCTGCGCGAAGGAGGCCATCGCCTCCCGGTAGGCCTGCACCGACGTCAGCGTCGCCGCCCGCGTGTCGGCCTTGGAGAACCCGTTGTTGCGGGCCGCGATCTCAAAACTCGCCGCCATCCGCTTCACGTCGTACTCGAACGGCCCCGGCAGCGTCTCATCGAAGTCGTTCACGTCGAACAGGAGCACCCGCTCGGGCGAGGCGAACGCGCCGAAGTTCGACAGGTGCGCATCCCCGCACAGCTGGGTCCGCAGGCCGGCCACCGGCGTCTCGGCCAGATCCGCC
Source organism: uncultured Actinomycetes bacterium (assembly GCA_963786975.1). GTDB lineage: Bacteria > Actinomycetota > Actinomycetes > Streptosporangiales > Streptosporangiaceae > Palsa-506. The sequence continues at coordinate 488,979 of CAWBBE010000008.1, forward strand.
GCCATGATCTTCGCCGCGCCCCGGTAGAAAGTGAACGGCGAGACCATCATCCGGCCATGCCGCACCGGCACCAGGTCCGGTTCGCGGGTAGTGTCCTGCTCCGCCAGCAAGCCCACCGGATCAGGCCGGTCCGGCGCCGGCCGCCACTTCGCATGGCTTGATGGAGCCGCCTCGTCCCGGGCCGCCAACCCCTTGGCTTTACGATCCTCAACGCTCAGATGCGCGATCTTCCGCACGGCCATCCGGCCCACTTCCCCTCTGGTGCGCTCCTGATTGCCCATCTTGCGGCACCCACGGCGACAGGACATCACCCGTACAGGAGGATCTTGGCTCGCGCCAGCAGCGGGGCACAGCCTCCTCGATCGGTGCTCGGTGCCGCGAGCTTCTGCGCCCTGGGCGTAGCGGTCGCGTCACTGGTCTCGAACTCCGAGGCTGCCCCGGCGGTGGCCCAGCTCGTGCTTTTCCCGCTGATGTTCATCTCCGGCACCTACCTGCCGAACCACTCCGCGCTGCTCAACCGCGGCTGTCCCGTAGCCACCGCCCGCGCATAACGTCGTCCCGGCCAGCGCTCGTGCCCGTTTCAACCACGACATCCGCCTGGCTGGGCCTGAAACCGCGACAACGCCCGCGTTATGCGGGCTCCACGCCTTGCCGACAATCGCGCGGATCTGCCAGGTTGCCGCTGGGCAGGACCAGCCAGGCAGCGGATGTATCAAGGACGGCGCCTGCCGCTCTGACTTCGTGACGGCAGCTGGGACCGGGCCGGCCGAGCCGGCCGGGCCAACCGGTCCCAGCCCTGGCAATTGACGATCGGAGCCGACCATGACCACTCCCGCGACCATCGCAGAAGGCGCGAGCGGACCCACCGTCCGCTGGGCGCAGTACCTGCTTGTCCGCCGGACCCTGAGCGACCACCAGATCGACGGCAACTTCGGCCCGGTGACCAAGGCTGCCGTCGAGCAATTCCAGCGCGACAGCCACCTGACCGCCGACGGCATCGTCGGGCCCGCCACCTGGGCAGCCCTGGGCGGCGACGGCGTACGGCCACCGACCCTGGCCAGCGGATCTCACGGACCGGTGGTCGGTAAGCTGCAGACCGCGCTGAACGAGGGACGCGGCAGCTTCGCACCCGGCTCCAACCCGGTACTCACCGTCGACGGCAGCTACGGCCCGCAGACCGCCACCGCGGTCACCGGCACGCAGCAGCACGCCGGCATCGACGCCGACGGCGTGGTCGGCCTCCAGACATGGGCCCTGCCCATCGGCGCCGCCGGCATGGTCCTCGCCAACCTCTGCAACGTCCCCGCCCCGGGCGGCGGATAAAGACCTCCGCACTGTCAGTACCGGCCTGCGGCGCTTCAGCCCGATACGAGCCGCCGCTAGGGGTTCCCTTGTCAAATCCGCCGTGACCCTGAACGCTTGGAGTCGTTCCGGCGTCAGCGCCCAGACCAACGGAGGCAGCGCATGGGCACGATCACGACGACCGACGGCACGGAGATCTTCTACAAGGACTGGGGCTCGGGCCAGCCGATCGTCTTCAGCCACGGCTGGCCGCTTTCTGGCGACGACTGGGACACCCAGATGCTGTTCTTCCTGCAGCACGGCTACCGTGTCATCGCCCATGACCGGCGCGGGCACGGACGCTCGGCGCAGACCAGCGACGGTCACGACATGGACCACTACGCCGACGACCTGGCTGCGCTGACTGCCCATCTCGATCTGCAGGACGCCGTCCATGTCGGGCACTCCACCGGTGGCGGCGAGGTCGTGCGCTACATCGCCCGGCACGGGGGGAGCCGGGTGGCGAAAGCGGTACTGATCAGTGCGGTGCCGCCGCTGATGGTGCAGACCGGCGCCAACCCCGGCGGCCTGCCGAAGAGCGTCTTCGACGACCTCCAGGCCCAGCTGGCTGCCAACCGGTCCGAGTTCTACCGGGCCCTGCCCGCAGGCCCCTTCTACGGCTTCAACCGGCCCGGCGCCCAATCCTCCGAAGCGATCATCGCGAACTGGTGGCGCCAGGGAATGATGGGCGGCGCGAAGGCACACTACGACGGCATCGTCGCCTTCTCCCAGACCGATTTCACCGGGGACCTCAAGAAGATCACGGTGCCGGTCCTGGTGATGCACGGCGACGACGACCAGATCGTTCCCTACGCCGACTCCGGGCCGCTGTCCGCGAGGCTGGTGCAAAACGGGACGCTGAAGACCTACCAAGGATTCCCGCACGGCATGCCAACCACCCAGGCCCAGACGATCAACGCCGACCTGCTGGCCTTCATCCAATCCTGACCCGCCCGGCGGCGGCCGTCACCCGGCACGCGGCGGCACCCGAACAAGGCCGGCCTCATCCGAGACCCGAACAACCGGACATCCCGCATACGGCCGCGCTCGGCGGCCGGCCCGCGATGGCTCAGCAGAGCACCGGCATTCTCTGCCAGGCACAGCCGCCGGGAAGTACTCGCCAATCAAAGGATGAACATGGACCGCGATCCTCTCTCCGACGATCACCCTGGTACCGAGCGAGTATCAACCGGGGTACTCCCGCCCGATACTGACGTTCAGGCTCTCATCACTGCCGGATACGAGCGCTATCTACATCTCGACGAGGGGACCGTCGCCGACTATATTCCTGCCCTCGCCGCGGCGTCGCCCAGCGCCTTCGGCGTGTGTGTTGCCGGGGTTCAGGGGCGGCTCTTCTCGATTGGCGACGCTGACCAGGAGTTCGCCATCGAGAGCGTCTCCAAGCTCTTCGTCTTCGCCCTGGTCTGTCACACCCTCGGGCATGAGGAGGCGCGCCGGAAACTGGGCGTCAACAGCACCGGCCTGCCCTTCAACTCGGTGATGGCCATCGAACTCAACGCCGATCGTACGATGAACCCCCTGGTCAATGCCGGTGCCATGGCCACCACGAGCCTCGTCCCGGGTACAACTGCAGACGAGAAATTCGAGAGCATCGTCGCCGCGATGTCGCGATTCGCCGGGCGGCGCCTGGTAATGGACAATGACGTTTACGAGTCCGAGACGGCCACCAACGACCGCAACCGGGGTATCGCCCACCTCCTCGACGGCTACGGCCGCATGTACTGCGACCCTGATCTCGCCACCGACGTCTACACCCGCCAATGCTCGGTGCGGGTGAACGCGCAGGACCTTGCCGTTATGGGGGCCACGCTGGCGAATGGCGGAGTGAATCCTATCACTGGTGTGCAAGCCATCGACACCCGCTACTGCCGGCGAGTGCTGGCCGTCCTGGCCACGGCCGGGCTTTACGAGCAATCCGGCGAGTGGCTCTACGACGTGGGTCTCCCCGGCAAAAGCGGGGTCGCCGGAGGCATCGTGACTATCTCGCCGGGCAAGGGAGGCCTCGGGACATTCTCCCCGCCGCTCGATGCGGCAGGCAACAGCGTGCGGGGGCAACGCATCACCAGGTACCTCTCAGAAGCGCTGGGGCTCAACCTCTTTGCCTCGGCTCCGGCTGCCTGATACCACTCGAAGGCAATCTCCGGATAGCAGTGCGTGCGCCATCTACGCCTGCCTCCGCGCCGACGCCCGCCAGCAGCGCGAACGAGGTGTTCCGGCGTCACGCGAGGCCTCGCATAGCCCGACCGGCTGTGACTCTAGGCTGCGGTATCGGGCAAAGAGGATGAGGAGGCGCTCCGGATGGCTGGAAGGGACCCGCGATCACGATGACGGTTCTGGTGCTACCACTGATCGTCGTGTTCACTGCGCTGACCGTGCTGGTGTTCGCGTTCGGTGCCCGGCGGCTGCTGGGACTGCGGTTCTCGTTCCTGCGCACGCTGATCGCAGGCGTCCTGGCGTTCCTGATCGCCTCGCCAATAATCACGGCCATCAGCGGCTCGGTGGTCTCAAAGCGAACGAGCGTCCTGCCCGAGCTGTGGTTCGTGATCCTGGGCGTGACGATCGCGCTGGTGGTCGGCATGGTGTTCCTGGTCGTGGCCGAGGCGCTGGTGCCGAGCGGGTCGGTGCCGGGGCTGGTCTACATGCTGCGCGGGATGCGCAGGCGGATGGGCCGGGCGCGGCGCTACTGGCAGATCAGCGGGATCTTGGTGCGGCGCGGCCTGACGCCGTACTTACGGGGCGGGCGCCGGTCCGAGCTGTCGACGTCGGAGGGCCGGGCCAGGCTGGCCCGCTCGGTGCGGCTGGCCATGGAGGACGGCGGGGTCACCTTCGTCAAGCTCGGGCAGGTGCTGTCCACCCGCCGGGATCTTCTCCCGGCGGAGTTCATCAGCGAGCTGAGCCGCCTGCAGGACGACGCGGCCGAAGTGCCCTGGCCGGCGATCGAGCAGGTGCTGCGGTCCGAGCTTGGAGCGGAGGTGGGCGAGCTGTTCGCCAGCTTCGACCGGGAGCCGATCGCCGCGGCGTCCATCGCCCAGGTCCACGCGGCGACTCTTACCTCCGGGGCCCGCGTGGTGGTCAAGGTGCGCCGTCCCGATGTCAGCCAGATCGTGGACAGGGACCTGGACATCGCCGGGCGGCTGGCGGCCCGGCTGGAGCGCAGCACAAACTGGGGCCGGGCTGTCGGCGCTGCCGGGCTTGCCGCCGGATTCGCCGGCGCCCTGCGTGAGGAGCTCGACCTGCGGGTAGAAGCGCGCAACATGACCTCGGTGGCCGCCGCGCCGGGCAGCCGCGGCATCGCCATTCCGGTGCCCCACCAGCCGCTGTGCACTGGGCTGGTGCTGGTGATGGAGCGCTTCGACGGGCGCCCGCTGGCCGCGATCGACGTCGGCATGCCCGCTGACGTGCGCGCCGCGCTGGCCCGCAGCCTGCTCGACTGCCTGCTCCGCGAGATCATGCTGGAGGGGACCTTCCACGCCGACCCGCACCCGGGCAACGTCCTGCTGCTGGCCGACGGCAGCCTCGGGCTGCTGGACTTCGGGTCCGTCGGGCGCATCGACCGAGGGCTGCGTTCCGCGCTGCAGCGGCTGCTGCTGGCCCTGGACAAGGGCGACCCCGCCGGGCTGGCCGACGCGCTCCTGGAGGTGGTCGAGCGACCCGAGGAGCTGGACGAGCTCCGCTTGGAACGGATGCTGGGCCGGTTCCTGGCCCGGCACGTCGCCGCCGGGATCACCCCCGACGTGACGATGTTCACCGACCTTTTCCGCATCGTCTCCGACCACGGGCTGGCGGTACCGCCTGAGATAGCCGCGGTATTCCGCGCGCTGGCCACGATGGAGGGCACGCTTACCCAGCTCGCCCCGGGCTTCGACATCGTGGCCGAAGCCCGCCGGTTCGCGGGCCAGCAGCTTGCCGGGCAGTTCAGCCCGGACACGCTGCGCACGACCGCAGCCGACGAGCTGGTCGCGCTGCTGCCCCTGCTGCGCCGCCTCCCCCGGCGCATCGACCGGATCGGCGGAGCGCTCGAAGCCGGACGGCTCAACGTCAACGTCCGCCTCCTCGCCGATGAAGGCGACCGCCGGATAGTCACGGGCCTGCTCTACCTGGTGCTGACCACGTTTCTCGCCGCGACCAGCGGCATCATGGCGGTACTCATGCTCGGCCTGCGCGGCGGGCCAACCATCACCAGCCGGGTATCCCTCTTCCAGTTCCTCGGCTACTGCCTGCTGGTGATCTCAGCTATCCTCGCGCTGCGCGTGCTCGCACTCGTGTTCCGCCCAAACAGGGCCTAGCCACGTCTGGGCGCCCCGGTCTACTCGATTCCGCGCAATAAAAGCGCGTGCGCGACCGGCGGTCAGCGGGCTAGCGCGGGCTCGGCCGCCGCCCGCGGCTCGAGCGCGGCGGCCAGCTCGGCGCGCGAGCGGATATCGAGCTTCTGGAACACGTGCGTGAGGTGCGTCTCGACGGTGCGCTGCGTCACGTACAGCCGCTCGGCAATTGCGCGGTTGCCGTGCCCCCGAGCGGCCAGCTGGGCGACGCGGTACTCGGCCGGGGTGAGCGCGCCGGGACCGCTGAGCGCACTGCGCCGAGGACGGGCGCCGACCGCGTTGAGCTCCTCGCGCGCGCGCCGGGCGAGCAAGCGCATGCCGCTCCGGTCGGCCTGCTCGAGTGCGCGCCGGAGCGGGGCGCGGGCCTCCGCCCGCCGGTTCGCTCGCCTCAGCGCCGCACCGAGAGCGACCAGAGCGCGGGTGTACTCGAGCCGCGCCGGTGAGCCCGCCAGCATCTCGACCGCCCGTTCCAGATGCGGGATCGGCTCGGTCATGGTGCGGGCGAGCACCCGCAGCGCCGCACCGCGGGCGCCTGGCGTGCCGAGCCGTTCGCTGAGCTCGAGCTGCTCGCGCGCGAGCCGCTGCGCCGCTGCGGTCTCGCCCAGTACGACGAGCGCCTCGACCGCCTCGGCGCGCCAGCCCGCGAACACCGGGTGGGACACGCCGAGTTCGTCGGCGCGGGCGGCGGCACCGCGGGCATCGGCCAGCGCAACCTCGGGCCGGTGCTGCGCGAGCCGCAGCCGGGCCCGGCCCTGCAGCAGCAGCGGCGCCGCGAGTGCGCCGTCCGGCGGCTCAGCCTGCTGGCCTGCGGCGGTCAGCGCCGCGTCCGCGGCGGTTAGGTCGTCTGCCTCCACGAGCGCGTCGACGAGGAACGACAGGCACCACAGCATCGCTGGCGCCGGTGATACGGGCAGCTTGTACTCGAACGCGAGCCTGGCGTCCGCCTCGGCATCGCGTATCTCACCCGCCCGCACGAGCGCCATCGCCCGGAACATGCTGCTGTGGGTGAGCGCCATCAGCCAGCCCCGTGGGCGCGCGATGTCGATGAGCGCCTCGCACTGGGCAAGCGCGGTGCCCAGCTCGTCCCCAGCGATCAGGGTCAGCGTCGTGACCGACCACAGCAGGGAGCCAGGCTCGGCGGCCAGCGCTCCCTGCTCCAGTACGGGGCGCAGCAGGGCCAGGGCCTTCGCCGCCGGCTGGTTCTCGAACATGGCCCCCGCCGCCGCCGTCACCCGCCACAGTTCGAGCGCCGAAGGCCCCGGCCGGTGCTCACGCACGTAGCGGCGCGCCTCCCCGATCGTCGACGCGTGCACCCAGCCATTGCAAGCGAGCTCCGCCTCCAGCCGCTCGCGCAACTCGGGCGGATACGCCTCAGCCTGCTCCAGCGCCTGACGGCAGAGCGCGACGGCCGGGTCGAAGCGCCCGCTCAGCCCGAGCGCGCGTGCACCGCTCAGCGCTATCGCCCCGCGCTGAAGAGGCGTGGCGGCGGCGACCGCCTCGTGCAGCAGGTCAAAAGCGTCCGGCTGCATGTACGCGGCGAGCGCGAGGCCGAGCTCAAGCCGCACGTCAGCGTCCTCAGCGGCGTCGGGCGGCGGCTCGGCGACCGCTCGCCGCAGGTACGCTGCCGCGCTCTGCGGGGCGCCCCGCCCACTAGCCCGCCGGGCCGCGTCGCGCAGCGTCGAGACGGTCGCAGCCTCGCACGCCGGCTCGGTGTGCAGCAGGTGCAGCCCGATCCGCTCCGGATCGGCGCGCTCGCTCGCGAGCATTGCGGCGGCGTCTGCGTGCCGGAGCGCCCGCTCGCCCGCCGGCAGGCTCGCGTACAACGTTCCCGCGATCAGCGGGTGCGCGAGCGTCAGCCCAGGACCGTCCTCGAGCAGCCCGACGGCCCGCAGCGCATCAGCGGCGCCGGCCGCGCCGGCGAGTTCGAGCCGGGCAAGCCCGGCGGCATGGCGCAACGCAGTGCCGGGGCCCAGGACGGCGACGGCGCTGGCCAGCGACTCTGCGCCGTCCGGCAGCCGCGCGAGCTGGCGCTCGATGACGCGCGCGACCTGCTCAGACCCGAATGCTTCCAGCCGCGCAGAGGCCTCGTCGTCCGGTGCGATGCCGTCGGCGACGAGCTGGGTGAGCAGGGCGCCGAGCAGGAAAGGGTTGCCGCCAGAGACGGCATGGCACGCGTGGGCGAACACGGCGCTCGCTGCGGGCAGGCGCTCGCGCACGAGCGTCTCCGTGGCCACCGGCCCGAGCGCCCGCGGGCGCACGGGCGGCTCAGCCATGCTGGCCAGAAGCTCTGCCAGCAGCTCGGGTGCCGCGGCTGGCTCGCCCGAGCGCACCGCGCAGACCACGCCGACCCGCAGCTCGACGAGGGAGCGCGCCAGCAGCGCCAGCCACCGCAGCGACGGCGCATCGGCCCAATGGACGTCGTCGATGACGAGCACGGCGGGGCCGCGCTCACCGAGGTTGCTGGCCAGCCAGACGAGTCCGCGCGCTGCGGAGTGCATCGCATCGCCCGCAAGAACCGGCTCCTCCGCCTCGGTGGCGAGTGCACGCTCGGCCAGTCCCGCTGCGCCGACCGTCAACTCGTCCCACCCCGGGCTGGTCCGCAGCGGTTCAAAGAGCTGGCGTGCCATACCCCAGGCAGCGTGCTGTTCGAGCGGGCTGCAGCGCGCGCGGAGCACCGTCGCGCCGGCCATCCGGGCGGTCCGGCCTGCAGCCGCGAGCAGCGTGGACTTGCCGATGCCGGCCGGGCCCTCGACCACTATCACGCGACCCGATCCCGCACGCGCCACCGCGAGCCGACGGCCAAGCTCAGCCAGCTCGACGTCGCGGTCCAGCAGCGCGCGCATACACGAAGCTAACGCCGCCTGCGCGGACAGCACAAGCGCTCGCATGGGGGCCCGGGAAACCTCGTGGCCGCCTCCACGATGCGTTCGCGTCGGCGCGTAACGAGCATCGGTCCTGGTGACCGACCGAAAGGACTCCAAATGAGCACTACCCAAGCCGAGCGGCGGCAAGATGGCTACGCGCTGGGACGCACGCCGGAGGAATACGAGCGCCTGCGCGCGCAGTCGCGCGTGTGGGAAGCCGCGACCGGGCGCCTGCTGGACCAGGTCGGCCTCGCGCCCGGCGCGAGCTGCCTGGACGCCGGCTGCGGACCGGGCGAGACGATGCGGATGATGGCGCAGCGGGTCGGGCCCGCGGGCCGCGTGCTGGGCATCGACGTGGACGCCCCGCTCGGCGCCATGACCCAGGCGACGCTGCATGGCGCGGGCCACCGTCACTGCCACTTTCACGCGCAAGACCTCACCGCCAGCGGGCCGATCCCGGGCGCACCGTTCGACGTCGTCTACGCGCGGCTGCTGCTGTTCCACCTCCCTCAGCGCGTCGCCGTCCTGGCGCGGCTATGGGATGCCGTCGCCCCCGGCGGCCATCTGGCCGTCCAGGACTACGACCTCCGCAGCGCCAGCGTGCTTCCGGCGCTCAACAGCGTCAACGAGCTGCTGCGGGTCGTGATAGGCGCGTTCACCGCGGTGGGCTGCGACGTGCATACGGGCGCGCGGCTGCCGCAGATCTTCGCGCAAGCCGGCATCGGCAGCCCCGACGGCACCGATGTCGCCGGCCGTATTGAGCCGCTAGGCCTCGGCCGCGCGCTGTTGGAGCGCAGCTTCCGCAGCGTGCTGCCTACGGCCCTCGCGCATGGCATCACCACCGAAACCGGCGCCGTCGCGGCGCTGGCCGCGATCGACCGTGACGCTGCCGATTTCACCGACCGCCCAGTCCTCTGGCCCTTGCTGATCGGCGCATGGAAGCGCAAGGAGCAAGCATGACCGCAGTGAGCCGGCTGTCCCGCGCCGTCGGCGGCATACTCGGCACCGGCCTCGTAAGGCGCCTCGACCGGCCGGGGCAAGCAGACGTCGGTGTATCTGGCCGTCGCATGGCTGCTCAGAACTATGTAGCGCGGCCGTGGCTGGATGCCAGGGCAGGCAGACAGGACGGTGAAGGGTCCCGGCACATGCTGATGGCCTGCCGAACGATGACCGCCACGCCAAGCTATGCGGCGCTGGGAACCCACGCTGCCCGCATTCCGGATCAACGACGAGCCGGCGTTCTGCAGAGGACGGGGAACCCACGCGATGAACGTTGACGAAGGCGACGCCACCGAAGCGGCCGGCACCTGCCACGCAAGGCTGCGATTGAGCGCACCGAGCCGCGAACCGTTGGACGCCGTCCCGGTGGATGTCCGGGCCATCCGCAAGCATTTCGCGTTCCCGGGGACCGGCCGGGTTGTGACGAACAACGCGGCGAGTACCCAGCCGCCGCGTGAGCTGGCTGCGCTTTACCAGTCGCTGGCGCCCGGATACGAGAATGTCCACCGGGGCCAGTCGGGTGCGTCACAGGCGATGACCGCGCTGTTCGAGGAGTCCTTCGACACGATCGCGCGGTTCATCGGGGCGCCGGGGCGGGCTTGTATCGCGTTGTACCGGAACACGACCGAGGCGATCAACGCGGTGATGTACGCGCTGGTGACCGAGTTCCGCGACGGCGACAATGTCGTGACGACGGCGATGGAGCACAACTCCAACTACGTCCCGTGGTATGCGATGTGCCGGGAGATCCTGCCGCGGTTCGGGCGGCGGGTGGACTACCGCCTGGCCCGGTTCGATCCGGTGTCTGGCGAGCTTGACCTGGATCACCTGGCGTCGCTGATCGATGCGCAGACGAAGCTGGTGTGCTGCACCGGGGCGTCGAATTTCCTCGGTGCCCGCACCCCGCTGGCGGCGGTGCGGGCGCTGGCTGACGCGAGCGGGTACCGCCAGCCCAGCGGGGAGCGGCGGTCGTACCTGCTGGTCGACGGCGCGCAGCTGGTGCCGGGATCGTTCACCGACGTGCAGGCCCTGGACGTGGATTACCTGGCTTTCTCATTCCACAAGATGCTGGCGCCGTTCGGGGTCGGGGTGCTGTACGCCAAGGAGCACCTGGCCGAGTCGTCGCTGCCGTTCCTGTACGGCGGCGACATGATCGCCGAAGGGCGCGTTCTTCCCGAATATGTCGAGTACAACGCGCTGCCGTGGAAATACGCGGCGGGAACGCCGAACATCCTCGGCACGATTGTCTCCGCCCAGGCGTTGCGCTTGCTGCTGGACCTGGCGCTGACGCCAAGACGCCCGGCGTACTTCGGCACCGGCAAGCCCATCGGCCGCCAGGTGGTCCGGACTGCCATGGACCGCGTATCTGGGTGGAATCACCAGTTGACCGCCAGAGCGCTGGACGGGCTCGGCGCCATCCCGGGGCTGACTATCTATGGGCCGCGGGACGCGGCACGGCGCACCTCGCTGGTCGCGTTCAACGTCGCGGGCCGCGATCCGGTCAGTCTGGCGGAAGGCCTGAACAAGGTCGGCGTGGAGGCACGCGCAGGCTGCCACTGCGCGACGCTCGCGCATCACGCACTCATGCTGGACCCGCCCGCAAGCTGCCGCCTGAGCTTTTACCTCTACAACACCCCCGAGGAAGTCGACCGGGCGGTGGCCGCGGTCGCCGCCATCGCCGCCCATCGCTACCCGCCCAAGGCACTGTGGCACAGGCCTTGGTCGTGGCAGCTGGGGCGGTCGCCTGGTCATGTACCGATCCCAGCACGATCGTCATGACTGTCCTGGATACCGCTGCCGAGCGGAGGAAAGCTGCGGCGGGTGCCCGGTCGGCTGGACACGATCTTGTTCCTGATCTCCGCGAAGCCGCCTCTGCGTCTATATCAGCAAAACGCCGTGAAGTACCCGGGAGGTTGGAACATTGCTAACTGTCATATCATGCCCAGATTGCAGCGTCCCGGCCGAGATCACGGAACGCTTTTCTCTTCCGAGCACAGACGGCCCGGTTAATCATGTCGCGCTGCGCTGCGCCGCTGGCCACCACTTCCGAATGGCGGCCGACAGGCTATCGGTGCGGGCACAAGAACAGCTAGCCGCGCAAGAAGTCCGCATCAAGCCTCGCACCTTGCAGCTCTGCATACACTGCCAGAAGAATCCGGCCGGGTTCTGGGTCAGCCGCACCAACAGCAAGGTGGTTCACCGGCCATGGTGCCTGTCTTGCTGCCAGGAGCTGGACCAGGACCTCTGCGACGTGACCCCGTTCGGCGGCTAGAAGGATGCAACACGGGCACGCGCAAAGGCTATTCGTGGACGTCGGCGGCTAGGTAGTGATCGGTTTGCGGCTGCGGGTCGGACAGTGCCGCGGCGTCATCGTGGTACTGGAGGTCGGTGCCGGTTTGCCGCTCGCGGTGCTGCCTGAGGTGTTCTTCCCAGCTGGGGACGCCGAATAGCTCGATGAACAGGCGCGGGTTCTGGCCGTCCTGGTATAGGCCCCAGTCGGTTGCCCCGGTCCGCAGTCGTGACTGGCGCAGGCGGGCCATGGCCCGCAGGAACTGCTGCTCCTTTTCGGCCGCGATGGTGTAGGTGGTCCGTACCAGGACCAGTCCGCTGCCGCGATCAGCGCTGATGAGCAGTTGCGGCTCGGACCAGCGCACCAGGCTCCGGTCCATGTCTGCGATCTTGTGGAACGGCCAGAACCAGATGGTTGCCGCGCCGACCGCCATGACGGCGGCGGAGATCAGGAAGGCGGGCACCAGCCCGGCAGTCCCGGCGACGACTCCCCAGATCACGGCTCCGGCGGCCTGGGCGCCGAACAGGACCATCTGGTAGGCCGACAGGCCGCGGGCGCGTACCCACCTGGGTAGGAAGAGCTGCAGTGCGGCGTTGACGTTGGACAGGAAGGCTATCCAGGCAACGCCGGCTGGCAGTAGCACGAGGATGGTGAGCGCGAGGTTGCGCGACAGCGCTACCGCGGACAGTGCTGCCGCGTAGGTCAGGCTCGCGACGGCCACCAGGGCATTGGCCGACAGCCACGCCCGGACCTGCGGCAGGATGAACGCGCCGCCGATGGCGCCGACCCCCAGGGCACCGAGCAGCACACCGTAGCCCCCCGAACCCAGGGCCAGCCGCCGGGTGGCGATCAGCGGCAGCAGCGCCCACAACGAGCTGCCCGGCACCAGGAACAGGGCCGCGCGCAGCAGGATGCGCCGCACGACGGGTGCGTGGCGCACGTACCTGCCGCCGGCCCGCAGCCCCGGGATGAGCCGCTCGGCAGACTGCGGAATCCCGCCCAGCTGGGGATGGCACGCCACCACGATCGCGTAGAGCAGGAACGTCGCCGTGTTCAGCGCGAACACAGCCGCCACCCCGATCCGGGCGACCAGTATCCCGGCGATCGCCGGGCCAATAGCCCGGGCCAGGTTGATGCTGATCGAGCCGAGAGCCGCGGCGGCCGGCACCTGCTCGCGCGGGACCATGTCGGGCACCAGCGACTGGTAGGCGGGCGCGACCAGGATGCCACCGGTGCCCAGTACGAAGGTGAACATGAGCAGCAGCGCCGACGGCATCCGGTGCGCGGCGGTCAGCGCGGTGAGCGCCGCGCCGGCGGCGGTCATGCCGGCGAGGACCGCGACGAGCAGCCTGGCCCGGTCGAAAATATCTGCCAGCACGCCGCCTACCAGCGCGAACAGGACGGCAGGGAGGGTGGCAGCGGTCTGCACGAGTGACACGAGGATGGCCGCATGAGGGCCGCGGACCACCAGCCACTGGGCGCCCACGGTCTGCATCCAGGTGCCCACATTGCTGACCAGCGCCGCGATCCACAGCGTCCGGAACAGCCTGATACGCAGTGGCGCCCAGGTCGGCGAAGCCGATCCCGAGCCAGCCATGCCGCGTTTCAGCTCCTTGTGGGCAGGGCCTTCGCGCCGATCCGGCTGGCGTCAGCCGCTAAGGCCAGTCTGGTTCATGAGCCCGGCCAGCCCGTAAAAGAGATTTCCCAACGGCCTGACCCCTGCTCCCATCGGGCTACGGTACAGAAACCCACCTCGAACCAGCTTCCCGTGGGCGGGCCCTGATACCGCCGGGGCCGCGACTACCGCGCGACGGCACTGCCTTGGAAGCCTCGGGCGGCTCCAGCGGCGCAAGCTAGTTGCTCGCACCAGGACCACCCTGTGATCGCGTCGGCCACTCGGCTGGGCGAGCACACTGCTCCGGAGGCGCCAGGTCGCCTGTAACCCCACCTGGGCAAACTCTTATTAGGAGCATGTCTCATAGTCCGCGCCTGGTCCGCGGGAGGTAATGATCACGTCTGTCAGGCCGGGGTCGGCTCGACAGGGGTGTTGTAAAAGTCCGCCATGTGCAACAAAGCCGTACGCGAGCTGGCTGGCAGATCGCCGAGCACCCCGGCGGCCACCGAGCGGCCGGCGAGCGCGTCGGTGACCTGGGCCGCGGACGGCCCCTCAGCAGTCACCCGGGTAACGGCCAGCGTGACACCGTCACGACTGTCCAGATCGAACACGCCGCCACCGTCACCGCTCAGCATCAGCTTCTCCTGCACCGGGTCGCCGAACACCGACGCCACTGCGGCAGCGATGAACACCCCGTACGCGGTCGCGTAGACGATGGCATCAGCGTCAGCGGGGTGCTCCATGCCCCGCGCGAGCAGCACGTCGCGCTCGTGCAGCCACGAATCCCAGAAGCCGTGGAGCACGCGAACCGTCCAGTCCACCGGCCCATACGGCATGCGGACGTCGAACCTGCGGCCTTGGGCCAGCCGGGCACGGTCGAGAGCGAACCGTTCCTCGGTCGTCGCCACGAAACGACTGAGAGTGGCACCGGGCGGCTCACCGGCCGATGCGGCCAGCAACTGGCGGGGCGTGATTCTCGGGTCGAAACCCGCGGTGGTGTCGAGCGTGCGGTCATCCGGCCCAACGGCAGCGGCTCTGATGTTGTTGTCGCACAGGTGGCGGACGACCTCATGCGCGGACCAGAGGGAACACCGGGTCGGAGCAGCCCAGTCATCGGGACCGAAGCCTTGCAGGACCGCGACGAACCGTTGCCGCTGCCCGCCGAACACGTCGAGCAGGTGCCCCGGATCGAAGTCGCAGGCGCCCTTGGTCTGCAGTAGCAGGGCCATGCGCTCCCCCTCCTGCCAGGACCGCCCGTGACCGAACCGTCTTTCCATCGTCAACGTACCCAACGCCGCCGGAACGGGGTAAGAGGAAAAGCGCGACGGCTCGCCTCGACGTGCAGCATCCCGACGACCTGGCCGCCAGCGACCGCGACGACCGACCCGGCGGCGCTGCCCGCGAACACGCCGGCCCGCTCCTCGACGTCGACCGGCGGCTCGGGACATTGCCGGTGGCTGTTCGTCCGCCCACCGCGGCCAAGACCCACGTCAGTCGGCCCATGGTCAAACGAGGACCGGCAAACACAGAACGGCCCCGCCGCGCTTCGCGCTGACGCCGGACTGTCACTGGTCATACCCATGGGTTGCGGTAGCTGTCTCCTCAGTGGGCGCATCGCCCGCTGTCCGGCCTCCGCTAGGCGTCTCGGACGGGCTGGTAGGTGAGGAAGGCGACGCCGCCCTCCATGGTCTGGGTGTCGCGGAGCCGCATGGGCTTCTTGTCGCTGGTCTCCCCGAAGAGGCGCTGGCCGGCGCCGAGCACCACCGGAAAGATCTTCAGCCGCAGCTCGTCGACCAGGTCGTGCTCCAGCAGCCTGCGTACGAGCTGGAAACTGGCGGGCACGATGATGTCCCCGTCTAGCTGCTGCTTCAGCTTCGAGGCCTCGCTCACCACGTCGCCGCTAATTACCGTCGAGTTGTTCCAGGCGGGATCTTGGAGGGTCGAGGACACGACGTACTTGGGCAGCCTGTTCAACCTGTCCGCCAGCTTGCCGCTCCGGGATGGCCACCGCGCGGCGAACCACTCGTAGCTCCGCCGGCCCAGCAGCCAGGCCTCGGCGCCCAGCGCCTCGTCGAGCGCCAGCTTGTTGATCTGCGGGCTGTCCTTTATCAGGCCGACCCAGCCGCCGACCCTGAAGCCTTCGTCACCAGCCGGGTCCTGGATGACCCCGTCGAGCGAGACGTTCTCACTAACGATGATCTTTCCCATTGGATACTCCCCGCTCATGGTGTTGCCTGCTGCCACTGCCATCGGTGGGAGGCTCGCTTGCCTTCCTGGTCATGAGAGTTCGTGTGCGGCGGCTCATCTCGCACCTGTTATGAATCACCACACCACCTCCAGCAGATCAAGCACAACGTCCCGCGGCGCCGGCCGTGCCTTCGCCGCTGCTGGCGGAACTGTGCACGATTACTCACTTAGCGTGACAGTGCGGCTGGCTTCTCCGTGATGGTTGCTCCCGCGGTCCCGGCATCCTCCGATCGGTGGATGCGGTCATGGCCCGATGCGGCGGTCAACCGCGCCCGGCCGATCGATGTGTCCGGAACCCCTGCTGGCGAATGCTTGACGTAGCCGCTGAGGAGGGAATCCCCCGCCCGGCGAGCCAGCCAAACCAGCCAGTAAAGGAGACGGTCACCGTGACCACCACCCAGACCATGTCCACGTCGAACGCGGCTCCTGGCCACCCAGGCACCGCGGCGGCCTTCCGCAAGATCAAGCTGCTCACAAGCGGCTACCTCGGCATCAGCGCCCTCGCCGTGGTGGCGATCGTGCTGATGCGCCACCACTCAGCCGAAGTGAACTCCTCGGTCTGGGCGCACGGCATCCTCGTCGCCGCCAGCGCCCTGGTGGCCTTCGGCCTCGCCGTCCGCGCGGCCCGGGGCTCCCGGGGTGCCTACCGGCGGCTCCGGATCATGTCGGTGGTCCTGGTGGCGGCCATCGCCGTCATCATCGCGCTGCCGGGCAGCTTCCCGCTGTGGATGAAGGCCGAGCAGGGCGCCGCCGGCCTGCTCATGATCGGCGTCGCAGTACTGGCGAACGGCAGCCAGCTGCGGTCGCTGTTCGCCGCCAGGTGAACGCCGGGTGCGCCGCCAGCCGCAGCAGCGCTGGCGGCGCAGACCCGTCGGGAGACGGGCATGGTCAGCATCGCGATACCGGCCCGGAACGCGGCGATATTCAGCCGGGTCCGTGCGGGTGACACGATGGGGAACGTGCGTGAGGTCGTCGTCGAGGACCCGTGGCTGGCACGCATGGATCGGATGCGGCTGCTGATGCCGATGCCGTTGCTGCTGGTGTCCACGGTGGTCGCCCTGTTCGCAACCGGCAGGCAGCACACGTGGGCGCGGTTCGAGCTCGGCCTCCCCGCGGTGGCCGCGGCGGCCGTCTGGTGGGCGGTCGTGACGGCGCGAGTCCGCCCGGACGCCTCCAGCGGGTGGCGGCTCACGGTATTCGCGGTACACACCGCGCTGGCCGGGTTCCTGGTCTGGGTCAGCCTCCCCTACGGGATATTCGCCTATACCGGTTTCCTGCTCGCGTACGGGCTGGACAGCCGGTGGCGGATCGCCGGCTTCGTGGCCACCGCGCTGGTGGTGTCCGCGGCGATGGCCGGCGGCTACCCGTCGGGGAACGCCGGGCAGACGGTTACCTACCTGGTAGTGGCCGGGGTGCTGGTGGCGCTGACCTTCAACTCGGTCAGCATCACCAACCGGGTGCTGGAGCAGAATCAAGAGCGCGGCCGGATGATCAGCGAACTGGCCGAGGCGAACCGCCGGCTGGAAACCTCGATGGCCGAGAACGCCGAGCTGCACGCCCAGCTGGTGACCCAGGCCCGGGAGGCGGGCATCGTCGAGGAGCGGCAGCGCCTGGCCGGGGAGATCCACGACACCCTGGCGCAGGGCCTCACCGGGATCATCGCCCAGCTCGAGGCGGCCGAGCACACCCGGCACCATACGGACACGTGGCCCCGCCACGTCGCCCAGGCCCGGGCGCTGGCTCGCGCGAACCTCACCGAGGCCCGGCGCTCAGTGCGCGCGCTTCGTCCCGAGCAGCTCGAGGAGGCCAGCTTGCCCGAGGCGATCGGCACGCTGGCGCGCAGCTGGTCGGAGGGGTCGATGATCGACGCCGATCTGCAGGCGACCGGCACCGTGGTCCGGGCCGGCCCTGACACGGAGGCGGCCGTGTTCCGGGTCGCTCAGGAGGCGCTGTCCAACGTGGCCAAGCACGCTCAGGCGGCCAAGGTGCAGATCACCCTGACCTACCTCGGCGATACGCTGCTGCTCGACGTGGCCGACGACGGAACCGGCTTCGACGTCGGCGCCGCGACCGGCGGGTATGGCCTGGTCGGCATGCGGCAGCGGCTGAGCCGGGTTGGCGGGACGCTGACCGTCGAGTCGTCCCCGGGCTCCGGGACCATCCTCAACGCCTCGGTTCCGCTGGCCGGGTCCGCGGAAGGAGCCAGCTGATGACTGCCATCCGGCTGCTGATCGTCGATGACCATCCGATCATGCGGGACGGGCTGCGGGGCGTGTTCAGCGGCGACCCCGGCTTCGAGGTTGTCGGCGAGGCCGGCGACGGGGCCGAAGCTGTCCGGCTGGCCCAGCGGGTCGAGGCTGACGTCATCCTGATGGACCTGCGGATGCCCACCATGGGCGGCGTTGAGGCCATCACCCGGCTGCGGGAGCTGGGCCATCCGGCCCGGGTGCTCATCCTCACCACTTACGACACCGACCGGGACGTGCTTCCCGCCATCGAGGCCGGGGCCACCGGGTACCTGCTCAAGGACGCGCCCCGGGACGAGCTGATCCGCGCCGTGCGTGCCGCGTACGCCGGCCAGTCGGTGCTCGCGCCCTCGGTGGCCGGCGCCCTGATCGATCTGGCCGGTGACCGCGGCCCCGACGCGCTCAGCCCGCGCGAGGTAGAGGTGCTGCGGCTGGTCGCCGATGGCGCCACCAACCAGGCGGCCGCCCGCCAGCTGCTGGTCAGCGAGACCACGATCAAGACCCACCTGCTGCACATCTACACCAAGCTCGGCGTCCGGGACCGGGCATCCGCCGTCGCCGCCGCCTACAAACGCGGCCTGCTGAGCTGACCACAGCAGCGCGCCTGCCCGGCACGGGCCGTGGCGTGCCGGTAGTGGGCCTGGTGCCAGATCCTCCTGCGGCGGGGTCGGGGGACACCCACGCTTCCGCTGGCATCCTGGGTAGCGAGCGATGGTGCAGGTGGCCGGGCCTGGATAGTGTTGGTGTAGGTCTAACCGCGCCCAGGCGGGTTGCGGTCCGGCGGGATGAGGGCCTGCGGAGGGAATGCCGGGACCATGGCGGAGCAGCCTGCGCTGGGGTTCGCCGGGTTGCTGCGGCA
Source organism: uncultured Actinomycetes bacterium (assembly GCA_963786975.1). Taxonomy (GTDB): domain Bacteria; phylum Actinomycetota; class Actinomycetes; order Streptosporangiales; family Streptosporangiaceae; genus Palsa-506. The sequence goes on from CAWBBE010000008.1 coordinate 507,783, forward strand.
GCTGCGGGCCAAGGCCCGGCTGACGCAGGAGGAGCTGGCGAAGGCAGCGGGCCTGAGCCTGCGGTCGGTCAGTGATCTGGAGCGGGGTATCGACCACACTGCCCGCGAGGACACCGGCGTGTTGCTGGGCGGCGCGCTGGGCCTGGCCGAGCCTGTGCGCGCGTTGTTCGTGGCGGCGGCCCGCGGGCGCGTCCCGGACGCGGAGGTGCTGGCGGCAGTGCGGGGACGGGGGCCGCGGGTATGGAATATCCCCGCGCGTAATCCGGGGGTTTACCGGCCGGGACGATCTACTGGCTGAGGTGCGGAAGCGGCTGCCGGCCGGAGATAAGGCGGTGGTGCAGGCGCTGCACGGGATGGGCGGGGTGGGCAAGACCCAGCTGGCGGTCGAGTACGCGCACCGATTCGCCGGGAACTATGACCTGGTCTGGTGGATCAACGCCGAGCAGGGCGGGCTGATCGGGGACCAGGTGGCCGCCCTCGGCCTTGCGCTGGGATGCGTGCAGGCTGGGGCCGGGACCGAGGCGATGCGTGCAGCTGTGCTGGCCGAGCTGCGGCAGCGCGGCCGGTGGCTGCTGGTCTTCGACAACGCCGAGGATCCTGCGGACGTGGCACTTTGGCTGCCTGGCGGCGGCGGGCATGTGCTGATCACCTCCCGGGAGCGGGGCTGGGCCGAGGTCGCCGCGCTGGTCGAGGTGGACGTACTGGCCCGGGCCGAGTCGGTAGCGATCTTGCAGGCCCGGGTCACCGGGCTCGCCGGAGCCGAAACGGACCGGCTGGCCGCCGAGCTCGGGGATTTGCCGCTGGCCATCGCCCAGGCGGCGGGGTTCATGGCCGACACCGGCATGGCAGCCGATGAGTTCCTTGGGCTGTTGCGGTCCCGGGCCGGGCAGCTGCTGGCCCAGGGGGCGCCGGGGTCTTACCCGCGGTCGCTGGCGGCCGCCACCGGTCTGATTGCAGACCGGCTGGCCCGCCAGGACCCCGCTGCGGCCGAGCTGGCCAGCCTGTGCGCGTTCCTGGCACCTGAGCCGATCCCGGAGAGCCTGTTCACCGGCGCCGTCAACGTCTTGCCTGGCGAGCTGGCAGCCCGGGCCGCGGACCCGCTGGCCTGGCGGCAGACCCTGGCGCAGATGACGACGCAGTCGCTGGCCCGTATCGATCACCGCGGGCTGCAGATGCACCGGCTCACCCAGGCCATCCTGCGCGAACGCCTCACCCCCGCCCGGGCAGCCGCTACCCGCAAGTGCACCGAGGCGATGCTGGCCGCCAGCAACCCGGGCGACCCGCCGAATCCGGTCACCTGGCCCCGATGGGCGCGGATGATGCCGCACGTGCTGGCCGCCGACCTGGCCGCCACCGACAGCCCCGCCCTGCGCGAGCTGGCCCGCCATGCGTGCTGGTACCTGATAGAGCGCGGCGATGCTCGTACTGCTCATGATCTCGTCAGCGGTCTCCACCAGCGGTGGCGCGACCGGCTCGGCGAGAACCACGAGCACACGCTGACGGCCGCACACTATCTCGCCTGGACGCTGCTGGAGATGGGCCGCTACGCCGAATCACGCGACCTGGACCAGGACATCCTGGACCGCCGCCGCCGAGTGCTGGGCCAGGACCACCCCGACACCCTGAACTCGGCCCACAACCTGGCCATCGGCCTGCGCGAGGTGGGCGAGGTGCAGGCCGCCCGTGACCTGGACCAGGACACCCTGGACCGCCGCCACCGCATCCTGGGCCAGGACCACCCGGACACCCTGAACTCCGCCAGTAACCTGGCCATCGACCTGCGCGAGCTGGGCGAGGCACAGGCCGCCTGCCACCTGGACCAGGACACCCTGGACCGCCGTCACCGCATCCTGGGCCAGGACCACCCCGACACCCTGAACTCAGCCCACAACCTGGCCATCGGCGTGCGCGAGCTGGACCAGGTACAGGCCACCCACGATTTGGGCCAAGACACCCCGAAGGCCGCAAACGGGGCGGCGTCCAGGCAGATCGACTTCCGCCAGTCGCCGGTCCTGGTTGGCCGGGATGCCTTCCTGACTGTCATCGAGCGCCGGCTCGCCGATGCCGCTGCGGGCTCGGGCCAGTTGCTGTTCGTCGCGGGCGAGGCGGGCATCGGCAAGACCCGGCTGCTCGGCGTGATCGCGCGGCGAGCTCACGCCAGCGGCTTCGCCGTGGTCCGGGCTGCGGCGTTTCCCGGCGACCAGCAGTCGTTCGCGGGTCTGCTGCTGGACCTGGCCAGCGATCTGGTGGCCGCGCGCGATCCGGCTCTGAGCACTCTCGGGCGGAGCCTGACGTCACGGGTGCGCCCGATCTCCGCTGACGCCGGTGACGCGCACCACCGGCGCCGCCTGCTGGTGCAGGACCTGGCCGACCTGCTGGTTACCGCGGACCCTGGCACCGCGTTGCTCATCGTCCTGGAGGATCTGCACTGGGCCGATGAGCTGAGCCTGGATGTGCTCGGCCACCTGGCCGGGCGCGTGGCGACGAGGCCGGTGCTGGTCGTTGGCGCGTACCGCAGCGACGAGCTCCATTCTGGGATGCCCATGCGTGAGCTGCGGGCCCGCCTGCTGGGCCAGCGGCTCGCCGAGGAGATCCGGCTGCCGCGCCTGGGGCCGGACCAGACCGCGACCGTGGTCAGCGCGGTACTCGGCCGGTCGGCGCCGGCCCGGGTGGTAGCCGCGATCCACGAGCGCAGCGACGGCATCCCGCTGCACGTCGAGGAGCTCCTCGCCGCCATCGGCGAGGACGCCCTGACGCCGCAGTCCGGCGCGGCGGTGCAGTCAGCCGCGGTGCCGGACACGCTGGGTGACGCCGTGCTGAGCCGCGCGCGGCGGCTGGCGGCGCGTACGCGCGCGGTCGCGTCGGCAGCGGCCGTCATCGGGCGTTCCTTCGGTTTCGGCCTGCTGACCGCGATCACCGACGCCGGCCCGGATGAGGTGGCCGCTGCACTGCGCGAGCTGCAGGACGCATATTTCGTCCTGCCCGGCAGTGACGCGGTCAGCTTCGACTTCCGGCATGCGCTGATCCGTGATGCCCTCTACGCGGACACGGACCTGCCGGAGCGGCGCCGTCTGCACGAAAGGGTGGCGTTGACTGCGGCCGAGCGTGGCTACCGCGGCGCGTTCATCTCGGCGCACTTCGAGCAGGCCGGGTGTACTGGACCCGCCTACGAGCACGCCGCCGCCGCCGCGGGCGAGGCCGCCTCGATGTCGGCCCACGGCCAGGCGCTGGAGCTGTACCGCCGGGTGGTGCGCAACCTGCCCGCCGGGCTTGCAGCGCTGGATCGGGCCGCGCTGTTCGCCGCGCTGGGCGACGAAGCCGCCGCCACCGACGACAACACAGCTGCGGCGCAGGCCTACCGGGCCGCCCACGAGCTGGCCACCGGCGCCGGTGACGCGCGCGCGGCGGCCGCGCTAGCACCGCGCATGGCGGCGGTCGCGCACCTGCTCGGCGAGGGCCTCGATGCCCGCGTGGGCACGCTGCAAGCGGCGCTGGACGACCTGGACGGAGTGGCCGGCGCGGATCGAGAGCGGGCCCGGCTGCGCTCCGCCATGGCCGCTGCCTACCTGCTCGATGACCGCCTCGATGAGGCCATCGCTCACGGGGAGCTCAGCCGGGCTGAACGCCAGCGAATCGGCGACGAGGAGGCCGCCCTCAACGCCGCCGCCACGCTCGGAACGGTGCTGGTCTTCACCGGCCGGATGGACGAAGGCTGGCAGCTGCTCGAAGACGCGATCGCCCGCGTTCGCGGCACGCAGCAGAGGCGGAGGCGGCACGCGGATACCGCCTGGTCGGATCGGCTGCGTCAGAGCTGGTGGAATACGACCGCGGCGAGCGCTCGCTCGCTGACGGCATCCGTTATGCCGAGCAGGCCGAGCTGTGGAATCACCGGCATTTCATGGCATCGCACCTCGCGCACGTCCAGTGGGCCACCGGCCAGTGGGACGCGGCCGCGCAGACCGCACAGCAGGCGCTCGCCGACGGGCGCGGCGGCATCACCACCCGGATCACCGCGCAGTACGTCCTGGGCTACCTGGCGATGGGCCGCGGTGACTGGGAAGCCGCCGGCACGCTGCTGCATGAGGCGCTCGCCCAGGCTGAGCGGATGGCGGAGCTGCAGCGGCTGTCGCCACCGCTGTGGGGCCTGGCTGAGGTCGCGCGGTGCCGGGGCGACCACGGCACCGCGCTCACGCTCTGCGAGCGCGGCTACCAGGCCTCAGCCCACGTCACGGGCGCCGCCTACCTGTTCCCGTACCTGCTCACCGGTGTACGGGCCTACCTGGCGCATGGCGACATTACCGCCGCCGAGAACTGGTCAGACCGGGTCGGCGCGGTGCTCGCGGCCCGCGCCATCCCCGGCACCCTGCCCGCGATCGAGCACGGCCGGGGACTCGTCCTGCTCGCACGCGGCGAGGTATCCGCAGCGCACCAGGCGCTGGAATCGGCGAGCGAGTCATGGCAGGCGCGGCGCCGGTTCTGGGAAGGCACCTGGGCACGGCTGGACCTCGCACAGGCCGCCGCCAGGGCACGGCGCCGCGGCGAGGCGGCCGTCCTGCTGGACGAAGCCCGCACCATCGCAGCCGCGGCCGGTGCCACCGCTGTCGTCGATGCCGCCGGCCGGCTCACCGCCTCGTTCGACCGTACGCGGCAGGCCGAGCCGTGGTACCCGCTGAGCGCACGCGAATTCGAGGTCGCCCAGCTCGTCGCGGCCGGCCTCACCAACCGGCAGATCGCCGACCAGCTGGTACTCGCGCCCAAGACAATCTCGGCACACATCACGCACATCCTCACCAAGCTGGGCGCGGCACGCCGCGCCGAGATCGCCGCATGGTGCGCGACCGTCCCGCAGGCCGCCTCACAGTGACGGATGACAGCAGCGTCCGATGCCCGGCCCCGAAGATCCCTGCGGGCCTCAGGCCATTGGAGAAACGCCGGGCACGCGATCGACGGTTGACAGATTCGCGTCCAGACCGCGGAAAGGCGACGCCGACTTCCCGGTCAACGATCTAAAGGGTGTGGCTTTGGCCGGTTAGCAGGATGGGGCCGTGTTTGGCGCTGGGGCCCGGCGACTCGGCGGTGATCACCATGATGGGGAAGTCGCGAGGGTCGACCCCGGTCGTCATCGGGACGGTGGTCGATCCCTGCTGGCCCACGACGAACGTGCCTCCGCTCACCAGCTTGAGATGCCCGTTACTTCTTCTGGCATACCAGCACTCATAGAACTGGTCGCCAGGCAGCGGCCTGAGGCCCTTTACCGTCAGAACGTAGGTCCAGCTTGCGCTCGCCTGGCGGGCCGTGGCCTTGCCAGTGGCCCCTCCGACGTGCCATGTCTTGGCCTCATCGGCGGCATGGAGCACTGTGACCACAGATTTCCCTGATGTATTGGGGCCGCCGCCGGGCCGGAAGATGACGATGACGGCAAGTATGACGACGGCGGCGGCAGCCGCAACCCATAGGCTAGTCAGCCGGCCTCGGTGGCGTCGCCACAGAGCCAGGGAAGTGACCGTGGCTGAGCTTTCCTCCGCGCTCGTCGCGGGAGCATCCGCGGCGGGTGGTGGGCGCTGCGGAAGCTGGTAGATCCTGGTGGCGGTCACGTCCTCGGCCGCGGATGGCTGGGCGGTGTCGGCGGGACTGGCCTCTTCGGCGCCCGGCGCACGGAGTATCGCGGCGACGGCCCGGTCCTCGAGGTCAGCCGGCGGCTCGATGTGCGGCGGAAGGTCCTGGATGATCCGGCCGATGTCGCTGTACCCGGAGACGATGTTCTGGCAGGGGCGGCAGATAGCGAGATGCCGGGTGAAGTCGGCGGCCGCATAGGCGGGCAGGTTCCCGAACACGAAATCGAAGGCCTCGGGGTGGGCCAGGCTGATATCCGGGTCGCTAAGCATCGTCGCTACGCTCTCCATGGGCCAGGTCAGCCCGCAGGAGCCCGGCCGCCTTAGCTGAGCGGGACTTGACCGTGCCGATCGGGATCCCCAGACGCCCAGCTATCTGGGCGTGGGTCAGGCCGTCCCGGACTAACCGCATCACGTCGGCGTAGATCGGCGGCAGTTTGTCGAGGGCTTGGTCGACGGTGAGGACCGTGAGCATCTGATCGGTAGTGTCGTACTGCGGTGGCAGCTGGAAGTCCTCGACCGGCAGGAACGGCCGAGAGGAGGGGCGCCGGGCGATGTCGTAGGCCGTCGTCCGGGCCATGGTGAACAACCATCCCCGCACTGGCCCCCGGGCGGGATCGTAGGTACCGGCCCGCTGGCACAGTTTGACTAACGTCTCTTGGACCATCTCCTCGGCCAGTCCCTGGTCACCGAGCACATGGACGCCGAACCGGAACAGCTCCATGTGGTACTTGCGGTAGACCCTCCGTGCTGCGTCGTCGTCTTTGCGGACGGCGATCTGGGCCAACAGCCCCATTTCGTGCGGGCCAGTGCGTGCCCCGCTATCAGTCCATGGCACGTCTGCCCCCCCAGACATACGTACGAAGCCGCCGGCCGGTTCGCCGCGCGACGCAGCTACCCGCCCTGTTAAGTATCGGGCCTCTGGCCCTCAAACGTCACCAGTCGAGCAAATCAATCAGACCGGTCCGCCGGGAAGATGCAGCGACGACTCGGCAGGGACTGCGCCAGGAGGGATGGCCAGTGCAGCAAGGGGTGGCCGAAATTGAGGGTGGGCCTGGGGGCGAGTGGAGACCAGCCTGGCAAGGCAGGCTGCCCCGCGGGTCAGTCCCGGCCGTTTCCGCTCACCCTCGCCCTCCCCCAGGGTTCCGGCCGGCGCCCAGTCAGCGGCCGCGTGAAGATCGCGGCATCAATCTTGGGCCTTAGCCTGCCCGCAGACGGCACATTTGGTCTCGCGACCAAGAGTGCCGTCGAAAGATTCCAGCAGGAACATAACATTGTTCCAGCGGAGGGGATCGTCGGACCCCAGACCAAGGCGGCTCTCGACAACCCCGGCTCAAACTCAGCCGGGACCCCTCCGGGTCAGCTGAACCCAGGCCAGCAGATCACTAGTGGCACGCAGATCGCGTCACCTGACGGCAAGTTCGTCCTCCAGATGCAAAGCGACGGCAACCTGGTTATCCGGGCTCCGGGCAACGTACCGATCGGAGATACCCGCACCGCAGGGCACGACGGCACCATTGCGGTGATGCAGGCGGACGGCAACTTCGTGCTCAGAGCCCCGGGCAACATCCCGGTCTGGGCCTCCGGCACCGACGGCCATCCGGGCACAGTTTTGCAGGTGCAAAATGAACAGTACGTTACACACTGTGGCATTACTACGTGCACCAAGTACTTTACCCGAGCGGCGACGAAGCGAATCAACGCGAATGTGCAGGAGCAACAGAATCGAATAATTGCTCTCGGTACGGCGGGACCAACAGTCGCGTGTGCCATCGCGGGCGCGGCTCTCGGCGCAGGTATTGGCGCTGCCGTGACCAGTACAGCATGCGCGGTCGTGTCAGCAGATAAAATCGCCTCGCTCGTAGATGCGCTCAAGCAAGCATCGGACGCGAATCAATGCTTCGCGATGAAAGCGCCAAAAGGCCTTGACAACCTTAGTGTTGTCGGCCTATATGCCTCAAACTACTTGGTGCGAAGCAATCAGTACTGCACCGATGGGAATTAATGCGGACCTTTCGTCTGCGGGCTCGGGTCTGGCAGCTCAGCACGGGACTGAGCTGGCGCAGGCCGGACCGCTGAAAGGCGCCGGGCTGGCCGAACTCTCAGGGGGTGTCATCGGCGGCGAGCAGGAGCCGGCGGGCTGCGGCTTCATCGGAGGGCGCGACCAGCACGCGAACACCCTCCGTCTGCAGCGCCGGATACTGTCCTCCGGCATCGTCTGCCGACACTGCTGCTGACAAGTCGTTATTACGCAACATGCCGGCGATCAGTTCCGCCTCTGCCCGGCTGGGAACGACCGCCACGGGCACCGCCGGCCCGTCAACGCGAGCCGGGAAGGCGGGCGGATGCTGGCGCCCGGCCTGCTCTCGCTCGAGGTAGTGCGCGTACCAGGCCGGCCAGTCCGGGTCCGGGTGTCCGGTCTGCTCCTCGCGCTGAGCGTGCGCATCCGCGGCGCGCCGCAGGGCGTGCGCCAGCTCGCTCGCGGAGTCAAATGTCAGTTGCACGGGGTCCCCTCTCGAAAGAACTGCCATCGCGGCAATCGGGCCGGGCATCTTCACCGGCTCCGCCGCGGCGATCGCCACGAGTTCGCTTAGCGGTCGCGCCGGACGAGAGCTGGCGCGGACCGCATCGCGCGCCAGCGGGAGCGTCCGGTGCCAGCTGCGGGCCGGTCGCGGCGCCAGGCCGGCCGGATCGGGCACGTCCGGCAATTTTCCGCGCTGAGACGCGGCAAATCAATCTGCCCGCGCGAACAGCCGGGATATCCGGACGGAGGGGATCCGCAGGCGGAGCCGGGATGCGAGCAGTTGCAGCCGGAACTTGGCGGATTCTGCTCCTGAAGTCATCCAGGCGGCTACGGGCGAGCAGGGCGGCGACAGCCGGGCGCGGATGCACTCCAGGCCATCTCCCGCTGGCTCGGCCGACTCCGCCGCCGTGCGCAGTGCACGGCGCAGCAACTCCTCGTGATCATGCGTCGGATATGTCATGGCTTCGCCTTGTGCACGACGGCCGGGCCGAAGTCGGTGTCCGGGCCTGCCTGACGGCGGTGGCGGCCAGGTCCGCTGGCAGTTTCACGCAGACCGTGATGTCGATGCTGCCGACAGCGCTTGCTGCCTTGGCCGGCCTGCAGTGTCACCTCGTGCTCCCTTGCATCGTGTTCAGTCGGTTACCTGACCACGGTCGCCTGCACCGCGCCGCTGGCGACCTCCCGTCTCAGTACTTCCGACTGTGCCGGGCGGCCCTGGAACGGCGCTGGCACGGCGCTGGAACGCCGATGGCCGGCGGCTGGCCGAGCGCTGTCGCTGGCCGCATCAAGCGCGGACAACGCCCTTTACGGGCACCTCCTGGAAGTCACCCGGCGCCGGCCTACGGTCTTCACGTGCACGGCAACACCGACACCGGCGGCGCCGCCCGGGCGACTTAATCGATCACCACCGGCCTGCAATGGCGCGCGGTCCGGCCGCCGGCCTGCAGCACCGGAACGTCCGGCAAGCAGAACCTCCGGGCGGGCGCTTCGGGGCGACCGCACATGCATGATGTGAGCGCTTTCCGCTTCAGTTCCCCGAAAGCGTAAGCCGCTGCGGGAAAGCTACCGCAGGCACCTTGGCGAAGCGTAATCGTGGCGTGCGCTGAGCCGCCAGGGCAAAATGGCCGGGTGACGTCCGCTCGGTTGACAATGTCTGGGTTGCTTCCCCTGCGCGACACGGATCCGCGCGAGGTGGGTGTATACCGGTTGCTCGGCCGCCTCGGCGAAGGCGGGCAGGGCATCGTGTTCCTGGCTGACAGTCCTGCTGGAAGCCGGGCGGCGGTCAAGCTCCTGCCGCCAACCACCGACCCACAGGTCCGGAGCCGCTTCCTGAAGGAGGTTGCCGCTGCGCAGCGGGTCGCCCGGTTCTGCACCGCGCAAGTTCTGGATTCGGGAATCTTCGAACGGCGGCCGTTCATCGTCAATGAATACGTCGACGGGCCATCGCTGGTAGAGGTCGTGGAGCAGCTCGGGCCTCGCAACGGCGCAGCGCTCGAGCGCATCGCTGTCGCGACGCTGACGGCGCTCGGCGCAGTGCATGCCGTCGGCATGGTGCACCGCGACTTCAAGCCCGCTAATGTCCTCCTCGGGCCGGACGGACCAGTGGTGATCGACTTCGGGCTGGCGACCGTTCCCGGCATGACCACGGGCCTGTCTGGCCAGGTCGCCATCGGAACTCCGGCGTTCATGGCTCCCGAGCAGCTGGCCGGGGATCGGGCGACCGCGGCGGCCGACATGTGGTCGTGGGGCGTCACGATCGCGTTCGCAAGTACCGGTCAGCTGCCCTTCAGGGGCGAGTCCTTGACAGCCACGGCGTTCGCCATTCTTCACTCCGATCCAAAGGTGGGCAGGCTTCCCGAACCACTTGGCTCGCTCGTCCATCGCTGCCTCAACAAGGAGTCGGCTGTCAGGCCGTCGGCCCGCGAGGCGCTCAGCGAGCTGGTGGCCGCCGGAGCGCGGCTCGTGGGCCCGGTGCCGCCGATGGTCTCCACTCTCGCCACGGACGAGAAGACAGCCAGCTCAGGGCGTGCGCCTGCCGGTCTGACCGGCGGCGGCCTGGCGTCCGGGCTGCGGTCGGGGTGGCGCGGCAGTGGCCGGGCCTGGTGGCGCTGGCGGGCGGCTGCGCTTCTGACCTTGATTCTGCTCGTTGCCGGTGCTGGCGGGCTCGCGTTCACCCTTTCCTGGCGGGGCGCATCGTCGGAGGGGCCAGCGGGCGGCCATGCCGGGATCAGCCAGGAACTCGCCGCTGAGGCTGCGGCTAGAACGCGGGCCATCACATGGATACTGCACCAGGTCAGCCGCGCGGCAGTCGTGTCATGCGATGCCAAGGTATGCGCGGACCTGGCCAACAGCGGCTTCCCGCCCGCGAACCTGTTGCCTCTCGGACCCATGTCGAACGACCCCCTTGGCTCTGACCTCGTGGTCGCCACTGCCGATGTCCGAGCCCAGTTCCGCGGTCGACTGGCCTCCGTCTACGCTCCGGCCATCATCGCGAGCTTCGGCTCCGGAAACGCCAGGATCGACATCAGGCTGGTCCCTCCCGGCGGCGCCAAGAGCTATCGCGCCGTTCAGCACGCGGCGCTGCGCACCAGGAAAGCTGCCGACGCCCAGTTGCTGACCAACGGCAATATCAAGCTCTCGGCCACAGCCAGGGCACAGCTCCTCAGCGGCGAGATTGACCCGCGGCTGCCGCCGCTGATCGTCCTCATTGCCGCTGGCCACCCGTTACGCATCGTGGACTTCTTCAACCAGTCGCCTGGCGGCGGACCTGCCAGCCTCCTGCGGTGGGTGGACTTGGCCACGGCCATCAGGGCGGCGCACCTCACGCGTGCGGCATATGTCCGCTCGATGCGGGCGTTCATCGACGTGCAGCGAGCCCCGTACCGCCCGGCATGGGCGCAACAAGTCACGCTGCCTAATGGCCAGACCGTGCTGCGGATCGGGTACGGCGCGCCGAGCCCGCTTCGCTAAGCCAGTGCAGCCAGACGGCCCACCCGCCGGGGCCGCCTGCTGCCGCCCCGGAGATGATGCCTGGCCAGCCGTGACCGGGCCACCAGCAGCCGCCGCAGGTACGGCACCGCGTCGTACTCCGTCTGCGGGCGCTTACGCAGGTGTCACACCGCCGCAAGGGAGCCCGGGCGGATGTCCGGCGACGCCGGCGCGGTCTTCCGCCCCGCTCCGCGCTTACGCGACGGCGTGAGTGGGCCGCAGGGTGTGCCGGGCCGGGCTGACAGCTCGGGATAACTGTGCTGCCATCGCAGGCTCCAGGCTTGGGTCACGATCTTGACTCTCCTGGATCCGGCAATTGGCCCCAGATTCAGGCACCTCTCGGAAGAAAAAAGAACCTATCCCCCCTTTGGTCCTTTAGATCGGTATAGACAGGAAGCAAGGAGCATGAGTAAGATGAGGCGAGAAGGGGGGGTGCAGAATCCTTCCCGCGAGCTGTCGCGATTAGACTCTTCTATCCTCTTCGGGTAAGGATGGTCACTGGCCGGCGGGGGACTGGCGGCGGCTCGCGGGAAGGACGGTCAGATGGCCGGTGAGGACAGGCGGCGGCTTGCCGATTACGTTGTCGGACGCCGGGTCGAGCTAGGCATGCGGGACAGGCGGGCATTTGCCGAGGCGACCGGGGTGACCGAGCGGACGCTGGGAAAGCTCGAGAACGGCCAGCGGGTATCCCCCAGCACTCTCGCTATGGTGGAGAATCGCCTCGGCTGGGGCCCAGGTTCGTGCCGACGGATACTGGCAGGCGGGGAGCCTAACGTGACGTCGCCGGACCACGGGAATGCCGAGTTTGAGGACCCGACGCTGTGGCACATCGCGAGCACCCCGGGGCTGCCCCCCGACGTAGTCCGCGGTCTGGTCGCGCTCGCCCGGAACTGGCGGCAGGGCGACGACGGCACAGGCGAGCAGGCCCCGCGGCGCGCTTGACCGTCGGCTGCCCTGCCCCCGCAGGCAGCCGAGGTACATCACGTACGGCCAGGACATCTCCCGTGGTGGTTCACTTCACGCCGGACTCGGCCATCGAGTATCAGGAAGCTGGCGGCACCAGGCGCGATGCCAGATAGTAGCCCTGATATCAAACGATGACCGGCCCGCCGTCCGGGCCAGTCGCAGCCTCGCATCGGGGCCAGGCACCCGGAAAGGAGTCGCCCGCCATGGCCGAGAGCGAACTGTTCGACCGGGGCCTTCAAGCGCGGCGGGATGTCCTGGGCGCTGAGTACGTCGACGCGAACCTCGCTGACGCCGACGAGTTCATGATGGCCTTCCAGCGCGTCGTGACTGAGTGGGCGTGGGGGTACGCGTGGAGCAGGCCAGGCCTGGATCGCAAGACCCGGAGCATGCTGAATCTTGCGATCTTGACGGCGCTGGGGCGGCCGGACGAGCTGGGCATCTACGTGAAAGGCGCGATCGCCACCGGCGTATCGGCCGACGAGATCAAGGAGATACTGATCCACGCCACCGTGTACTGCGGCACGCCAGCCGGGCGCCAGGCGTTCCGGGCAGCGCATGAGGCTCTCCTGGCCGAGGGCGTATTGCGTCCTCCCAGCTGAGCACCTGGAACCGACGTCGTGCCAGCACGTCACCACGGCCGGAGGAGCGGTCTGACTGGCAGGCGTGCTTGCGGCCGTGGAGGTAGCAGTCGGCGAAGACGGCGCGGCTGCCGTCGGTCACGCGGACGGCCTGGCGCGGGGTGAGGATGCAGCCGGTGAGGGCCAGCGGGATGGTGAGGCCGCCAGCGGCGCACCTCCTACCGAGGGATCGATAACAGGAAACCGGCCGGGCCGGGCGGATAGAGTCGCCGTTCGCAGGCGCGGCCGGGATGCTCGTGGTGATCGTCGTGCGGGCGGGCGGTGGTAGACCACTGTCATGGCTTACGGCAGGCTCCCCCTCGATGAGCAACTGGCTGGCTTGCGGGCGCTTCTGACGCGCAATGCCACGCTGGTCGAGGTGCTTACCAGGGCAGCGGCGCTCGCTCTTCCAGACTGGTACCTGGTCGCGGGCTGCCTGTATCAGACGGTGTGGAACGTCGCCACCGGCCAGCCGCCCGAGTCGGGCATCCTCGACTACGACCTTGCCTATTACGACAGCTCGGATCTGTCCTGGCACGCCGAGGACGCGATCATCCAGGAAGGCAGCCGGGTCTTCGGTGACCTGCCCGTCCCGGTCCAGATCCGCAATCAGGCGCGCGTGCACCTGTGGTACGAGCAGAAATTCGGCATCCCCTGCCCGCCACACGACTCTGCCGAAGCGGCGATCGACACATTCGAGGCAACCACCGCCTGCCTTGGCCTGCGCCTCGAGCCCGGCGCGCACTGGCGCATCTACGCCCCGCACGGGCTTGGAGACGTGTTCAACCTCGTCGCCCGCCCCAACCCGGTGCTGGCACCCCGCCACGTCTACCAGGCCAAGACCACCCGGTGGCGGCAGCAATGGCCATCTCTGACCGTCCTGCCCTGGCCCGCGCACGCCGACGACACCGCGACCTCATGAGAAGAGTTCCCCGCCTGATTAATCGGAGCCTGTCTTGGCCAGGGCCATCTCGGCAGGAGCGGGCGTGTCGTGCCGGGGCTGACGCGAGGCGCGGGGCCTCATGATCCCGGTTTGTGACGACCAGGAAGACACCAGAGCCCGCGCGTGCCCAGGGTACGCGCGGGGCCGGAAGGCGGGGCAGGCCCCGGATTCTGGCCGCCTCGGCGGATCATCGAGGCGATCATGCAAGGGTGGAGATGTCCGACGTCACGCGTGCGATCGCGGCTGCGACTTCGGTCGCCGCATCGCTCGGCCTGCCAGCCAGCGACGCAATCGTTGTCCACAACTCGAACAGGCTGGCGCTGCGGCTGACGCCATGCGACGTCCTTGCCCGGGTCGCCCGTGCGGGGCACGAGGCTGCGCAGTTCGAAGTCGAGCTCGCTCAGCGGCTCGCCGACGTGGGATGCCCGGTGGGCGCCCTGGAGCCTCGGGCGGGCCCGCTTGTGTACACGCGCGATGGCTTCGAAGTGACGCTGTGGATCTACTACGAGCCCGTGACACCTCACGTCTCACCAGCCGGCTACGCCAGGGCGCTGGAGCGGCTGCACGCCGGCATGCGCAAGGCTGATGTGCCGAGCCCGCGGTTCACGGATCGGATCGCGGAGGCGGAAGAAGTCGTTGCCAGCCAGGATCTCTCGCCGGAGCTCGCCGGCGCAGACCGCGTGTTCCTCGGCAGCAGACTAGGAAGCCTGCGACGGGCGATCGACGACCGCGGCGCCGAGGAGCAGCTGCTCCACGGCGAGCCGCATCAAGGCAATGTGCTCAGCACGAAGGATGGCCCGTTGTTCATCGACCTTGAGACGTGCTGCCGCGGACCCGTCGAGTTCGATCTCGCCCATGTTGCCGAGGCGGTCTGCGAGCACTACCCGAGCGTTAGCCAAGGACTGCTGGACGAGTGCCGGCAGCTCGTTCTCGCGATGGTCGCAGCGTGGCGCTGGGATCTTGGCGACCAGTTCCCGAACGGGAGGCGATTCGGAGAAGAATTGCTGCGCTCGCTGCGCGAGGGTCCTCCCTGGCCGACACTCGACACGGTGACCAGGCGACTGGACGGCCTGCAGAAATCGCCGAAGGTCACCTGAAAGCGGCAAGGAACCAAGCGGCGAGGCGGGCCAGGACGAATTCATGGACAGACCACGAGTGTCAACGGCATGACCGCGCGCTCCTCGCGACCCCTTACCGCAGCCCGTGCCCCAGCTCAACCAGCACAGTCCCACGGGTGCGAGAACCGCCGATCTGGCGCCGGATCCGGTTCATCACGGCAAGGGGCAAGCGATACCAATCTAGCCGGGCTTTGCGAACCCGCGCATCAAGGGATCAGGCCCAGATGCTGATCACCCAGTCCGCGTATAGCTCGTTCGTGCCACGTCCCTTTGGCAGTCCCCGCAGGAGCGTGATCTATGGACCCAGCGCGTTCGAGGGTCCCAGGATGGGTCGCTCCGGCAGCTGTCGCCTGGCGTCAAGATGGGCTCATCTACTCGGTCAGTGCGGACCCGGCGCTGACCACCGCCCAGCTCATCGCTATTGCGGACAACACGACGGGGATAGCGGCCGGGGAAAACCGGTCGCTGCCGGGGCGCCCGGTCAGGCACGATAGCCAGGCTGGCTGCTCGGAATGGGAACAAGTGATTACGCCTGAACATAGCCTCGGCTCACCGCCTCGCAAACGGGCGGTGCTGCTCGCGCTGGGCTACTACGGCCGCCAGATGGCCAGGCTCCGGCGCTTCGCGGTGCCCGCGATGTTGCTGCCAGCGCTGGGAAACACGTGCATCTTCTACATCGCGCCGCTGATTGTCGCTCACCTGGTCGGCCGCTTTGCCGACCACGGGCTCGCCGGGAATGGCGCGGCGATGCCGTATGTGCTCGGCTTCGCAGCGGTGCTGCTTTTCGCCGAGTTCGTGTGGCGGATCGGCATCCACTGCCTGAACCGCCTCGACGGTCGCGGAATCGAGAACCTCTACGTGATCGGCATGGACGAACTGCTGGCGAAGGACGCGGCGTTCTTCCACGACAACTTCGCTGGTTCGCTGACCAAGCGAGTGCTGAGCTTCGCTGCCCGGTTCGAGGATTTCACCGACAATCTGGTGTTCAATATCATCGGCAGCCTCGTGCCGATGGCGTTCGCGTCGGTGGTGTTGTGGCGCTACGACCCCTGGCTCGTCGCCGGGCTCCTCGGCCTGATCGCGATCACCGGCGCCGGCATCGCGCCGCTGATCCGCCGCCGGCAGAAGCTTGTCGACCAGCGCGAGGAAGCGATCGCGCGGGTGTCCGGGCACGTCGCCGACAGCCTGATGAACATGGACACGATCCGGGCGTTCGCTGCCGAGGACCGGGAGGCCGCCGAGCACCGGTCGCGCGTCGCCGACCAGCGACGGAAGTCGCTGCGGTCGTGGGACTACGCGAACCTGCGGATCGACGCCCTGGTCGCGCCGATGTCCGTGCTGACCAACGTCCTCGGCCTGCTGCTCGCGGTCGCACTCGGCGGAGGAAGGCACGGAATCGAAGCGATCATCGTGGCATTCACTTACTACTCCAACGCGACGCGGATCATGTTCGAGTTCAACCAGATCTACCGCAGCATGGAGAGTTCGCTGACTGAAGCCGCGCAGTTCACCGAGTTGCTGCTAACGCCGCCGAGCGTGGTCGACCCGGTCGCGCCCGAGCCGCTGCGGCAGAAGGCGAGCGGCGTCCGCTTCGAGCGCGTGACGTTCGCGCACGCGGGCGGACTGCCGTTGTTCACCGGCCTCGACCTCGTCGTGCCGAGCGGGACCAAGCTCGGCCTGGTCGGCCGGTCAGGCGGTGGCAAGAGCACGCTGACTCGCCTGCTGCTGCGCATGACGGACATCGACGACGGCCGGATCCTGATCGGCGGGCAGGACATCAGCAAGCTGCGCCAGTCGGACCTGCGCAGCCTGATCGCCTACGTGCCGCAAGACCCTGTGATGTTCCACCGGACGCTGCGCGACAACATCGCGTTCGCGCGTCCGCA
Source organism: uncultured Actinomycetes bacterium (assembly GCA_963786975.1). Lineage (GTDB taxonomy): Bacteria > Actinomycetota > Actinomycetes > Streptosporangiales > Streptosporangiaceae > Palsa-506. The sequence continues at coordinate 524,437 of CAWBBE010000008.1, forward strand.
CGTGACCGACGCGGAGATCCACCAGGCGGCGCAGGCGGCGCACGTGACGGAGTTCGCCAGCGCCCTGCCGGACGGCTTCGACACGATGGTCGGCGAGCGTGGCGTGAAGCTGTCCGGCGGGCAGCGGCAGCGAGTCGCGCTGGCCCGGGCGATCCTGCGTGACGCGCCGATCCTGCTACTCGACGAAGCGACCAGCGCGCTGGACTCGGAAAGCGAAAGCCTTGTCCAGCAGGCGCTGTGGCGACTCATGGAAGGCCGGACCGCGCTCGTGGTCGCGCATCGGCTGAGCACGGTCGCGCGGATGGACCAGCTGGTCGTGCTCGACCGCGGCCATATCGCCGAGAAGGGCACGCACCAGGAACTGCTCAGCCTCGACGGAACCTACGCCAGACTGTGGCAACACCAGTCCGGCGGCTTCCTGGACGACGACGAGGCGACAGCGCTGCTTGCCCGGGCCCCGAGGCCGAGCGCGTGAGCCCTGTCCCCGGATCCATGCTGCCCACCGGGCACTGTCCCCGGTTGCGGCGAAATCTCTGTCTCCGTGTGAGCGCGTAGGGCGCCGTGCAGGTAGACGGCCAGGGACGCCTGCCGTAGCGTCAGCGGTGCGGGTGAGGGGGCATCGTGGGGACGAAGCCCGGCTATGTCGTGGGCCGCGAGCGTGAGCTTGCGGCAGTGGGCGCCTTCCTCACGGTTGTGCCCGACGGGCCACGCGCGCTTGTGCTCGAGGGCGAGGCGGGCATAGGCAAGACAACCGTATGGCTGGCAGCGGTCCGGGCGGCTGACGATCGTGGATTCCGGGTGCTGCAGGCCCGGCCGACCGAGAGCGAGTCGAAGTTCTCGTATGCAGCGCTCGCCGACATTGTCGGCGTCGCGTTCGATGAGGTCCGGGCGGCCTTGCCCGATCCGCAGGATCGCGCGCTCGCCGCCATCTTGCTGCGCGTCGCAACGGATGAGCCAGCTGGCGCACGGGTAACAGCGACCGCGCTTGTGACCGTGCTGACAGCGCTTGCTGAAGTCTCTCCGGTGCTGCTCGCCATCGATGACGCACAGTGGCTCGACATCGCCTCGGCGAGAGCGCTCGCGTTCGCGGCGAGACGGTCCCGCAGCGGTTGGGCCTGCTGGCGACCCGGCGGATCGAGGGTGCCGCCGGCCTGCCGCTTGGCCTGGACCGTGCACTGCCCGAGGAAAGGCTTGAGCGCCTTGTCGTCGGCCCGCTGTCGCTGACCGCACTCCGACAGGTGATCAGCGAACGGCTGCGAACGGCAGTCCCGCGGCCGGTGCTTGCCCGGATCGCCGGCGCATCGGGCGGCAACCCCTTTTACGCGCTCGAGATCACACGAGGCCTCCCCGACGACACCGGAGCGGGCCGGCCACTGCCTGTGCCGCCCGGGATGCCTAAGCTGGCGATGGTGCGGATTGGTTCGCTCTCGCCTGCGGCGCGGGAGGCGGTCTTGGTGGCCGCGGCGCTGTCACGCCCGACAATCGCGATGACTGTTACGACCTCATAGGACACAGCGTGCCTGATCTCGAGCCAGATGAATTCCGTCGCCTGGGTCGCCAGCTGGTTGACTGGGTTGCCCAATACCGCACTTCGCTGCCTTCCCTGCAGGTGCAGCCGAACGTCTCACCTGGCTCCGTGAGAGCTCAGCTTCCTCGTGAACTGCCTGAGCAGCCGGTCGAGGCGCTAGGTGATGACCTCGTCGCATTGCTCAACGATGTGGTTGTTCCCTCATCGCTCCACTGGCAGCACCCGGGATTCTTCGGCTACTTCCCGGCGAACGCGTCACTGCTGTCGCTCCTCGGTGACATCGCATCGAGCGGGATCGGAGCGCAGGGAATGCTTTGGTCATCGTCGCCGGCCGGGACGGAGCTCGAGCAGGTCCTGCTTGACGGCCTGGCGGATGCGCTGGGCCTTGGCATGGAGTTCACTTTCGCCGGGGGCGGCGGCGGTTCGCTACAGGATTCGGCCTCGTCGGCATCTCTGGTGGTGCTGCTGGCTGCGCTGCAGCGCAGCAACCCAGGCTGGCGCGAGCACGGCGTGGAAGGCACTGAGACGGTGTACGTCACCGCGGAGACTCACTCGTCACTGGCCAAGGCCGTGCGTGTGGCCGGTCTCGGGGCGCGAGCGCTGCGGATCGTCCCTTTCGCCCACGGCACGCTTTCCATGTCGGCGGATGCCTTGACAGACATGCTGGCCAGGGACGCAGCCGCCGGAAAGATGCCGGTCATGATCTGTCCGACCGTGGGAACAACCGGCACTGGTGCCGTCGACCCTGTCAGAGACATCACAGTAGCAGCGCGTGAGCACGAAGCATGGGTGCACGTCGACGCTGCGTGGGCGGGAGTCGCGGCGTTGTGCCCTGAGTTTCGCTGGCTCCTGGACGGCGTGGACCTTGCCGACTCCTTCTGCACCGACGCACACAAGTGGCTCTACACCGCTTTCGACGCCTCGTTCCTATGGGTGAGGGATGCCCGAGCGCTGCCGACAGCGCTGTCCGTCACGCCGGAGTATCTGCGCAACGCTGCGACAGACTCGGGTGAAGTCATCGATTACCGCGACTGGCAGCTCCCACTGGGCCGTCGTATGCGGGCGCTGAAGATCTGGTCCGTTTTGCATGGCGCCGGACTGCAAGGCCTGCGCGAAAGCATCCGCGGTCACGTCGCCATGGCCGACTCCCTAGCCAGCAGGATCGATGATGAGCCAGGCTTCGCCTTGGCGACCTTGCCGTCACTGGCACTCGTATGCCTGCATCTCGTTGACCGAGATGGTCACCCCAATGACACTGCCACCAAGGAAGCAATGGAGGCGGTCAACGCCGAAGGGCATTCCTTCCTCACTCACACATCGATCAACGGTCACTACGCGATCCGTGTCGCAATCGGCACGCCGACGACGCTGCCCGACCACATCGACACCCTGTGGGAGTCGCTCCGCAAGGCCGCTCGCCGCAGCGGTCGCTGAAGGCCGGGGCGATGATTTTCCTGTTTCGGTGATGTCGTAGTGCTTGAGGCCGCGTGGGGGCGGCGCTGGTGTAGGCGAGGAGGCTAGGTGATGGGTTCGGCGACCGGGCTGACGGCGGCAGGGCTGAAAGGGCTGCACGCGGCGGCCGAGCGTCACGTGGCTGATGACCGGGTGCCCGGCCTGGTGGCGCTGGTGGCCCGCGGCGGCCAGGTGCATGTGGAGGCGCTGGGAAGGCTAGCGGTGGGCGGGCCCCCGGTGGCCCGTGACTCGATGTTCCGGATCGCCTCGACGACCAAGCCCATTACTGCGGCGGCGGTGCTCGCCGTGGCCTCCGAGGGGCTGATCGGGCTGCATGAGCCGGTGGACCGGCTGCTGCCCGAGCTGGCCGGCCGCAGGGTGCTGCGCCGGATGGATGGCCCGCTGGGTGACACCGTGCCGGCGGCCCGTGCGATCACTGTCCGCGACCTGCTGACCTTCACGTTTGGTTTCGGCATGGTGGGCGAGATGTTCGCCTCGGCCCAGCCGTGGCCGGTCGTGGCGGTTACCGGTGAGCTGCGGCTGGCGACGATCGGCCCGCCCGATCCGCCGGTGCCGCCGGACCCGGATACCTGGATCGCGGCCCTGGGCAGCCTGCCGCTGCTCGCCCAGCCCGGCGAGCGCTGGATGTACAACACCGGCGCCCAGGTACTCGGCGTGCTGATAGCGCGGGCAGCCGGGCAGCCGTTCAGCGAGGTGCTGGCAACTCGGATCTTCGAGCCGCTAGGTATGCGCGACACCGGGTTCTGGACCACAGATACCCAGCGTCTCGCCACGGCCTACCAGCCCACCCCGGGCGGGCTGGCAGTGCTCGATGAGCCCACTGGCAAGTGGAGCCGCCCGCCAGATTTTGGTGATGGCGCGGCCGGGCTCGTGTCCACCGCCGACGATCTGCTCGCCTTCGCCCGGATGCTGCTGCGTGGCGGGGCGCCAGTCCTGCCGCCCGACGCGGTGCAGGCCATGACCACCGACCAGCTGAACCCGGCGCAAAAGGCCCGCGGGGGCCTTTTGCCAGGGTCCTTCGACAGCCGTTCCTGGGGGTTCTGCCAGGCGGTCTACGACAGCGGCGCGTTCGGCTGGGACGGTGGGCTGGGCACCTCCTGGCTGGTTGACCCATCCCGGGACCTGACCATAATCGTGCTGACCCAGCGCATGTTCGAAAGCCCAGACCCGCCGCAGGTCCACCGTGACATCCAGGCCGCGGCGTACGCGGCGCTCGCCTGAGTTCCGTGCACGGCTCGACGTTCACCGCAGCCGAGGCGATGGTCGCAGGCACGTCCCAGGGCTGGCGTCCTAACGTTGAGCCTGGGCAGGGATCCGGAGCCGCGTTACGCGCGACCGGCGAGAGGCGACCTGCCCGAGCCTGTTTGATGGTCACACGCAGTTGCCCGCAATCGCGTGGGCGACATGCGCGAACCGCCGTTCTCGGCGGCCAGTGGTTCCTCGGCGCTCATCAGTTCGCTGTTCAGCAGCTTCCAGTAGCGGGGCAGTCCCGCGTCGATGATCGTCACGCCGCTTCCGTCGACGACGAGGTAGCTGTTGACAGTGTCCGAACCGATCCGGTGCAGGCCCTTGGCTATCTGCATGGCGGCGCCTCCCGGACCGGCTGGCTGCTTCCGGCGCCGGCGAGCTGGCTCACTCTGACGTTCATGAGCAGGTCTCGGAACTTGGCGGGTTCCTCCAAGTGGGGTGTGTGCGCTGATCTTTCGAACCACACCAGCTGTTTGGCCGGAGCCGATAGTGAGTCGTGGAACCGCTGGGCCGCCTCGCCGGGCGCCACCTGATCAAGCCGACCCTGCGCCATAACGATGGGGACCTCCATGCGCGGCATGGTGCCGACCAGGTCCGTGGTGGCGAGCCGGGGCAGCAGCGCCGCCTGTGACGCGCTGATCCCGCGAACGGTGCGGATTACGGCCGCGGCCGGGTAGTCGGGCGAGAGGACCAAGCTGGCGAGCAGCGCGCGGTTCAGGCTGTTGAAGTTTGCGCCGGTCGTTAGACCCCCGAAGTTGGCGACCCAGCGAGCCCGGGTGGTGAACTGCTTCGCGGTTGTGTGCGGCGGCGGGCCGATGGCCTCCAGTTGCCGGATTGCGCGCCGGTTGCCGCGCCGGTGGGCCGCTTTCAGCGCGAAGGCGTAGGCGTTTTTTTCGGCCATGGGCATGTCGATGTCCATGGCAGCCGCCACCAATGCCGCCACGAGTTCCGGGCGCCGCACAGCCGCCTGCGCAGCGAACGTCGCGCCGAAGGAGAACCCGGCGACAAATGTCTTGCCACCGAATCGGCCGTGGAGCAACTCCAGGAGCGTCACTGTGTCGTCGACCATTCGCGCCACGCTGATTTCGAGCCGGTTCGACGCCCTGCGGAGTGAGGGTGATGACAGGCCGGTGCCCCGCTGGTCCCAATAGACCACCGTGAACGACTTTTCCAGCCCGAGAAGTTGCTCCAGACGGCGCGCTTCATTGATTATCGGCAACCCGGGACCCTGCTGCATCAGCAGAAGCACCGGGTTGGACGCGTCTACCCCGCGAATACGGATCCACTGCGTGATACCGCCGAGCTGGATTGGCTCAAGCGTATCGATCTTCATTCATTCCTCCTATATGCACGTCTTGCGACGTTGGACGCTCGCGGGAGCCTGTTCGGCGGCGGCCAGGCGGCCTGTTGCGCCGGGATCGTGGGCGGGCAGGATCACCAGGTCGGGCACTGCTCCCGCATCATGTTGATCTTGTGGGTGATGTCGAGCAGTTGTCGGCGCCGGCCGAGGCCCGGTCCAGCGCCGGGAGGTCAGCAGCCACCACAGCGGCGGAGCGCCGTCGGACCTTAGGTGCTGCGGGTGGATATCGACCGTGCCCGTGCTCACCACCGACACCCGCTTGATCGAACTCATCGAATCTCCCTGACGAGGTGACCAGCGTTCCCGGATGGGCGGCCGGCGCTCAGGCCGGCTGTCCGTTCAGGGTCACCTGGGCGCCGGTGGCGTCGGTTACCAGCGCAGCGCCGAACAACCTGCCCGGAGTCCACGCGCCAGCTGGCGCTCCGGCCAGCACGCGTTGGGTCGTTTCCGCGGCGATGGCGGCGGTGGCTCGGACGCCTTCGCCGGTCCGCAACTCAGCTTCGGCATTTCGCCCATCAGAGCCAACAACCTCGGCCCACGCCCAGGAGCTGGTTCCGCCGCTGCCAGAGTCGGTGCCGTGGCTGCCCGCGGCCGGATTCTCGATGTACGCCGCTACGCTGGCGGCGCCGCTGGCAAGCCTTGCCGCCTCAAGGTCACCGATCGGGCCCGGCATCATCTGCCGCTGCGCGCCGCCGAACGTCAGCACCGTGGCACCGCTGCCGAGTCCTTCCCGGACGACCTGGCCGTCGCGATAGGTCACGGCGCCGAGAGGCAAGGACTCTTGGATCGTCTGGCGCACACCCTGGCTTTGGCGCGCCACGGCCGCCGCGGCCGCGACACGCACGCGGTCAGGCACCACGCCAAGCTGCCCGGCCAGGCGCAGGACCAGAGTCTCGGTCGCGGCAGGCCCGAAGCCGGCACCGGTCACCAGCGTCACCTGGCGAGCGCGTGCGTGCTCGTCGCGGTCAAGCAGCCCACGCACCGCCGGCCATTCGTTCGCGATGTCCACGTACGCCACGCCGGCCGCCAGACAGGCATCGATCACCAGGGCGGCCCGCCTGATGAACGGCCCGACCGCGGACAGGACAATCCTGGCACCAGCGACGGCCCCGGCCAGCGACGACGCGTCGCCAGCATCAACGGCACGCACGTCCGCCTTCGCGCCACCGACAGCCAGAGCCAAGGCCAGGTCCTTGAGCGGGCCGGGGCGGCGGCCGGCCAGCCGTAGCGACAAGCCACGCGCGGCCAGTTCCGCCGCGATGAGCTGGCCGCTGTTCCCCGCTGCCCCGAGCAACAGCACATCGGTGGCCACCTGGTCATCCGTGACCAGGCTGTTGTTCGGCGTCGTCGTCACAACACACCTCTCCTTTTGAGCCTGCAGATGCATGAAACCCCAGCCGAGCCAGGCAGCACATCGGACGGATTCCCCAATTTGGCCCGGGGCGTCGCGCTACGAGCACCGCTACCGTCGCCGCAACAGGGCAGCTCAGTCAGGAGGCGTGGCCTGTTACTCGCTCCGCCGGGCAGCCACGCATGGCGGTAATCGCGGCCAGGGGCAGACTCGCCGTGCTGCTGCATCCGCCGGCGGCATCGCACCCTGGACGCACCGGTCTAGGCGGTGCCGGGCACGCCCTACCTTGAGCACGGCAGCGTGATCAGGCTCGTGCCGCACTGCGTGGGCCATGATCATCATGGTCGGCTTTCCCACCATGCACAGGCCGGGTTGAATGGCATATGTGCTGGTTGAACGGGAGGGTTCCCAGGCTTCGCTGTTGCGGCTTCTCGGTGAGGCGCGGGACGGCAGTGGCCGACTGGTGTTTTTGGGCGGAGAGGCTGGCATCGGCAAGACCACGCTGGCGGCGGCCGTAGCGGAGGGCGCCGGTGGGACAGTAGTCCGGCGCGGTTCTTGTGACAACATCACCACGGCCGAAGCGCTTGGCCCTGTCCTGGATGCTCTGCCCGAGCTGTCGGTGGCCGTTGACCTTACCGCAGGCGTGAGCAGGCTTCGCCTATTTCAGCAGGTACGCACCGTACTGTCCGGGTCACCCACGCTGCTCCTGCTTGAGGACGTCCACTGGGCTGACGAGGCGACGCTCGACATCTTGCGGTTCCTGGGCCGTCGGCTGGCAGGGCTCCGGCTGCTGATCCTGGCGACCTTCCGGTCCGAAGAGGTGGGCGCGGATCATCCGCTGACAGTCGTGATGGGAGAGCTCGCGGCCCTGCCGGGTGTCGTTCGGATGCAGCTTCCCGCGCTCAGCGTGAACGGCGTGAAGCAATTGATCGAGGAAGCGGGCTCTGAGCTGGACGCCGACGAGGCCTATCAGCGCACCAGCGGAAACCCGTTCTACGTCACCGAGGTGCTCGCCGCCGGCTCCGGGGATATTCCGGCCACGGTTCGCGATGCCGTGCTGGCACGGCTGTCCCGGCTTTCGACCGCGGCGCGGGAGGTCGCTGGCGCCGCTTCGGTTCTCGGCCCCCGCGCCGATGTCAGCCTCGTGGCCGAGGTAGCGGGCCAGTCGCTCGCCGCAGTCGATGATTGCCTGCGCAGTGGAGTCCTCGTTGCCGTCGACGGGTTGGCGGGGTTCCGGCACGAGCTGGCCCGGCTGGCCGTCGAAGACTCACTTCCCGAGGCTCAGCGGGCCGCCGCGCACGCCCGGGCGCTAGCCCAGCTGACCGCGCGGGGCTCGGCCGACCACCGGCGGCTAGCGCACCACGCTGCGGGCAGCGGCAACCGTGCCGCAGTCCTGGACCACGCCCCGCTCGCCGCCGCAAGGGCCGCGCGCCTCGGCGCCCACCGCGAGGCAGCGGACCAACTCCGGCTAGCCCTTCGCTTCCACGAGGTACCCGACCGGCAGCGGGCTGTCCTGCTGGAGCAGCTGTCGTATGAGTGCTATTTGACCGACCAGCTCAGGCACGCCAGAGCCAGCGAGCTGGAGGCGCTGGCCATCCACGAACGGCAGCAGGACACACTGCCCATCGGCACAGCACAGCGCTGGCTGTCGCGCCTGTCCTGGCTTCTCGGGCAAAACGCGGACAGCGAGCGATACGCGGCAGCCGCATGGAGGACGCTGGAGCCAGCCGGGCCCAGCCGAGAACTTGCCATGGCCTACAGCAACCTCGCTCAACTGCACATGCTCGCCGACGACGCCCCGGAGGCGGTGCGCTGGGGCAGGCAGGCGATGGAGCTCGCCCGCGTACTCGAAGATCGTGAGACCGAGATGCACGCCCTGAACAACCTGGGCACTGCGCTGTATATGGCGGGCGATGTGGCCGAAGGCCAGACACGGCTCACGCAGAGCCTGGACCTCGCCGAAACCGACGACGCGCATGAACACGTCGCCCGGGCTTACACCAACCTCGGCACCAGCGCCGTCAAACTCAGGGCCTTTGCTGAGGCAGACCGGTACCTTCAGGCCGGCATCGCCTACTGCGCCGACCGCGACCTGGACGGCTACGGGCTGTACATGAGCGCCTGGCTCGCCCGGCTGAGGGCTGAACAAGGCCAGTACACGGCAGCGGAGCAGCACCTGGCTGGCATCATGCGGCATCCGCGCCTGTCGACGATCACCCACGTATGCGCCCTGGCCGTCACGGGTGTGCTCGCCGCCCGGCGCGGCAGCGAAGGCGCCACCGCTCTGGACGACGCCCTGCCCATTGCCGTCCACACAGGTGAGCCGCAGCGGCTGGTACCGGTAGCTGCGGCCCGCGCCGAGGCCGCGTGGATCGCCGGGGATACCTCAGAGGTGGCCGCGGAGATTGACCGCGCGTGGGCCACCGCCGGCGGGCACACGCAGCCCTGGGACCTCGGCGAGCTGAGCTGGTGGCTGCACACCGCCGGGGACTCCCGGCAGATTCCCGGTCCCGTGGCACGGCCTTTCGCTCACATGCTCAACGACGACCATCGCGTGGCAGCCCAGGAATGGGAGGCTCTGGGCTGCCCCCTATGGGCGGCGTACGCGCTGGCCTTCTCTCCAGAGATGCGGGATGCACAGGAGTGCCTGGGCATTCTCGACAGGCTCCGCGCTCCGGCCGTGCGCCACGCCGTGCTGCGCGACCGGCATGCTCGCGGTCTGGCGATCCCACGCGGTCCCCGGCCGGCGAGCCGGGCCAACCCGGCCGGGCTCACGGCACGCGAGGTGGAGGTGCTTCAGCTTCTCGCCGAAGGTCTGTCCTATGCCGAGGTCGCCGAGCGGCTCATCCTGTCAGCAAAAACGGTAAGTCATCACGTTTCCGCCGTGCTGCGCAAGCTCGGTGAACCGACCCGCGCGAGAGCGGTCGCCACGGCCCTGCGTCAAGGAGTTATCTCGCCAAGATAGGGAACACGCCCGAGGTGCGCCCGATCGGCAGCGAATTCCTGTCATCCAGGCAGCGGCCCGTATAAGCGCGGGACATTTGTGCCTCCCAGAACTCGGCGATATGGATACGCCACTTCACGCCGCCTCGCCCGGCGGCATTACGGCCGCATCCCAGGGCTCCTCGGCCAGGTCGACCACCCGCTGCAGCAGGGCATCGAAAACGGCGCCCGGTAAGCCATTCAGCTGGACCAGGGCAGCGCCCTCGAACCTGACGCTATAGCTCGCCAGCGGTCCGGCCAGGGAGGTACACGGCAGGCTTCACCCATGCCCCCTCCTTGGCGGCACCGTGGATTGTCCACCGTGTCCGCGCGGACGAGAGAGGCTCGTCAGTCACAAACGCCCGCACCAGGCAGTTCCGCGCGATCTGCAGCGACCGGGACGACAGCTCACCGCTCAGCCCTGCCAGCGCCGACTGGACCTCAACCGCGGTCAGTTTCCGCAGCTGCCGGGCACCGAGCCTGTCAGTCAGAGGCTTCACCCCATCGCGGTACAGCGCAAGAGTCCGCTCCGACCGCAGGACCACCGTGCTCATCCGCCGGCCAAAGACCAGCGCCACCGCATGCCGCCGATCCGACTTAAAATCGTCACCGAATGGCACTCGGATCGAGACCACCTGCAAAGAGATCACGATTACCGCTCATGGCACGGTGCGTTCAGGGGCAATTCGTCAGGAGCGTGCTTCGGTTGCCGTCCTCAACCTGGCGGCAATCTCGTCCACCGTGTCAAGGTGACCTGCCGCGACACTCATTATGAGGTCATATGCCTCGTCGTTAGTAAGGGTGAGCCGACGCCCGTTCACGCCATAAAAGGCGATCAGCCCAGCCAGGGCGAGCCTCTTGTTGCCATCGGTGAGCGCATGATTCCTGGCGAGCGAGTGCAGTAGTGCCGCCGCCTTGGCGTCCAGGTCCGGGTAGGCGTCGCCGCCGAATGCGCTGGCCTGGGGGCGTGCTGCTGCCGACTCCAGCAGGCCGTAGTCGCGGACTTCTGGTTCACTGCCCAGGGCCCGTTCGGCAATACGCAGCAATTCCGGCATCGTCAGGTAGATCACTGACCGAGGCGCTCCAGCGCCTCCGCATAGCGAGGCAGCTCCTGCTCAAGGACGCGATCGAGCAGCTCGGCGCGGCTGTGACCCTCGACGTACTCGCGGATGGCCTGACGGGCCACTTCCTGCATCGGCCGACCCTCATAATCCGCTCGCCGGCGCAACGCCCTAGCCTCAGAATCGGTGAGCCGCAAAGTCATCGCCATATCGGCATGGTATCATGATTGATACCAGCAACCGCCGTACTCATCTGGTCACGTTTCTGGCCCTGCCTGGTGGCTCAAGCCATCAGCCACGAGACCCCCGCAGCTGGCGGCCGTGGGGGTCTTGCGTTTGGCACGCAGGCTGTTCTGGGGGAGCGGGTCGAGGCACGACGTCACGCAGGCCACCGTGCGATCAGCCTACTTCATCGACTCTTCGTACGAAGTGCCGGCGAAGTCGTAGACAAGCACATTGTCAGCATTGGCGCGTGTTCCCCGCAAAGCATAGCGGGCGTACATCCGTGGCGCTTGGGCGCTAAACTCCAGCAACCTGTAATCGCCAGTCATGCCCCGATGCGCGTAGATATCGAAGCCACGCTTCATGCCGTCCTCTGGGCCGCCGATAAAGAGGCAGTCCTGAATCTGGTCGATTGGCGGGGTCCACAGGCCAGTGGCCTCCCGGCAGTAGGGGCAGAAGAGCTCGTAAGCGGGAATCGACAGCGCATGGGCTGATCTGGCCGGCGCTTACGCTGAGGCCCGCGGGCGGCTGCAGAATCTGCTGGACGGACTGGACGAGGCCGCGATCGCGGCGCGGGTGCCAGCATGCCCAGCCTGGACGGTCCTGGATGTCGTCCCGGCCCAGGCAACCGACAAGCAATAAGCCCGAAGGCGGATCAACATTCAGTTGCCGCAACCGGGTCAAGTTCAGGTTCTGGCGCACATATCTTGGACGTAACGACGTTCCTGTTGCCTTCACGTTCTTGAGGCAGGCAGGTGGAACCGTCCCGGCCAGCTAGTGATCTTGCGGGCCGCCGGGCCAGTGCCAGGCCGGGACCGCGCGGATCGGGTGCAGGTCGGCGTCGCTTTCGGCCCAGGAGTTCTGCTGGGCCACGTGCGAGCCGAACTCGACGTGCTCCCGGACCGCCTGCCGGAACGGCGCGTCTGCAGGCAGCCCGGCCTCGTCGAGCGTCTCCAGGTATACCGCGACGAACCGCTGGCGCTGCTCGTCGGTGATCTTCAGGTGCCGGTGCACGTCGATGATGTACTGGAACCCGAGCTCGCGGGTGAAGCGGTCGGGTCCGCCGAAGGACTCCGCAGTGAACCAGGTCAGGTGCTCCACGTGCGCCGGCACCCGCTTGGTGAACAGCGCCCGCAGCACCGGGTCGGCAAGAGCCTTGGCATAGAACAGCTCCTCCAGCCGGTGCAGCCCCTCGTCACCGCCTGCATGGTCGTAGAGCGTCTCGGCCACACCGGCATGCTAAGCCCATGCCGAACACCCGGCGTCAGGCATTCACCGACAGCTGAATCGACCACGCGACCGCGTGGCGGTGACCGCGCGTCAGGAGTCGCGCTATCCGGCGGGCATGACCCGCGATCATGGCCAACGGCAGCCCGGGAGCATCGTTACGCCCACGATACGTGTGCCAGGACCAAAGTTCAGCTGCCGTTGACACTCGGCCCGGAGGGGGTCGGCTATGGGAGCGGCGGGATGGATGGCTGTCATCGTGGCCGGGTGGCCATTGCGGGGTGGGCTGCTGCGCTCGGGGCCCTGATGCCGGGGCCGAACTGGCGCGTTGCGATTTCGATCGATTGGAGTCTGGCCAGCCCGCTGGCCCAGGGGTCCGCGGGCCGCCGGGCCTTGAGCCGTGCCATGGCGGCACACGGATTGAATGCCTGGCTGTGCCGCCGCTACCGGCGGTGGTTAGAGGCGATCTGCAGGTAGTCGGTGAAGACGACCGGCCCCGCGGCGAGCTCGGGCTGGTAGGCCTCCTCGAATTTGCGCACCGCCGCGGAAGCGCCGTGCGCCTGGTGCGCCTCCTCGTCAGCGAACTCGAAGAGGTGGACGAATCTGGTCGGGTCGTCTTCCTGCTGCCACGCGGTGTATATCCGGGTTCCGGGCTCGTGCTCGGTCACGTACGCGACGAACTCGGCGATGGCGGCCTTTACTTTGTCCAGCGCGCCCGGGTTTACCTGGTACTGAGCGGTCTGGTAGATCGGCACGAATGTCCTCCTTCTCCTGTCTCAACGGCCCGGCGCCTAGCCGGGCTGGGGACCACCGGCTGGGCGTAGTTCAGTGATCTGGCCGCCTGCCACGCGGTAGATGTGTTCTCCACCCACGTCAGCGGCGACCCGGTGCCGGTGCGGACGCTGGTTGCCCCGGCCCGGTCGGCGACAAGATCACCGTCAGCGACGACCAGCGGGACCTCGGCGTGAATGTCACGGATCGCGCCGTTGACGAGTTCCCCTACGGCCCGCATCCCGGCGCGCCCCGGCGGCAGCCCTGGGCAGGGCAGATGGTGGACGAAATCCTCGCTCATCAGCTCATCGACTATGGCGAAGTTGCTGTTGCACTTGACCCCGTCCTCGAGCCGGCGTACGACCCGCGCGCTGTCCATCCGCCCTCCCAGACGTCATTCAACAAAGTCATTGAATATCATGGCCCATACGGTAAGGTCAACAAGGTGGTTGAAGATCTACTGCTAGACCGCACCTACGGCGCGCTTGCCGACCCGACCCGGCGGGCACTGCTCGTCGCGCTGCGCGCCGGGGAGGCGCGCATTACCGACCTGGCGGCCCCGCTGCCGATGACGTTCGCCGGGGTGTCGCGCCACGTCGGCGTGCTCGAAGCGGCAGGACTGGTCAAGCGTGAGATCCGGGGCCGTGAGCACTGGCTGTCCCTGCAGCCGGAGGCGCTCACTCTGGCTGAGAGGTGGCTCGGCGAGCAGACCTGGTTCTGGGCCCGCCGCGCTGAGGCGCTGGCCGCCCGGCTGGAGCAACGCAGGAGCCCCCCGTGAGCAATCCCGATGCGCCGGCCGCCGTCGTACGCCAGCGGCTGCCGGCACCGCCGGATGTCGTCTACCAAGAGTGGACCGATGCGGGCAAGCTGGCCGAGTGGATGTGCCCCCGCCCGGCCCGGTGCCTGAACGTGGAGTCAGATCCCCGTATCGGCGGCGCGGTTGGGTTCGACATCGAGGACGCTGGCCAGGTGTTCCGGGTCAGCGGCAACTACCTCACCCTGGACCGGCCGCACCGGGTGGCGTTCACGTGGAGCTGTTCAACCTGGCCTGACCCGACCATCCAGACCCTTGTCACGGTGACGATCGACCCCGACGGCGCCGAGTCGTCGATCATGACCATCGAGCACACCCTGCTGCCCCCAGCCCTGATCCAGCAACACGCCCACGGCTGGGGCACCATCGCGATCCAGCTGGAGGCAGCCCTCGCGCAAGCCAGGGCCCGATAAGCCGCAGCACACCACACATGAACAAACTCATCCCGCCCCCGGCCAGCTTGACCGTCCGCACGTTCCATAGCGGCAGGCCATGTGCCTCATGGCCGCCTCCGGCGGCAAAGACTCAGCCGACAGCCCATGCAATGCCCGCTCCGGCCCCGGTCAAGTCACAGGGCGGGGTGTTTCGCGATTAGCGCGTGATCTTTGGCTGGGGTCAGGCGCTGAGGGCCTGGAAGTCGCTGGCCGGGGTCACCTCCGGGGTTGTCGGAATGTTGGCGACGCGGGAGCGGGCGAGGATGTCGAGGTCGAAGTAGCGGCGGCCTTCGGTTCATTCGTCGTGCTGTTCGGTCAGGACGGCGCCGACGAGGCGGATGAGCGTGTCGCGGCCCGGGGAAGATCCCGACTACGGCGCTGTGAGTGTTCGGCTCATCTCGGCCTGGATGGCAGGCCGCGGGTGTCGGCTGGCTGCGCGCGGGTGCTCTCGCCGTGGTAGGCGGGGCATGGCTCAGATCGGGTCCGGGGAGGGTCGAAGGAACTGGTGGTACCAAAGTCCGCAACGTGTGCCTGAGCGACGTGCTGCGGCAGTGAGTGGGTCAATGAATCCAGCAGGAGGTGGCCGGCGCGGAAGTAGGTTGCGGTTGGCCGGACGCGCTGGCAAGGGATGAGTTCGAGAGAGGTCCTTGCGGGTGGCCTGGTCCAGCGATCGATGTCCAGGCTCATGCGCAGCAGCGGGCGCAGCCGTCCCCGGGCCAGGCGGACCTCCATCCGGCAGGTCCCCGTGTCGCGATCGTGCTCAGTCGGCCCGCGCACCAGGCTGTGACCGATGTGCAGTTCGCAGTCATGCCCTATGAGCTGCCAGCTTTCAAGTGCGGCCACGCATGTCTCGAACGGGATGTCAACGATCCGCCGGAACGACAGCCAGACCTGAGCGGAGCAGGTGCCAGCGCTCATGCTGGCCCCACCGCCCGGTTAGCGAGTACATCGGGAGCTGCTTCGCCGACCGCCCGCAGTGCGCCGGCGAGCCTGCGGGCCGAGCGGCGGATGCGCAGGATGCGGCTCATGACGATTTCCTTGGTCGCCGGCGATCTCGTGACATCTGAGAAAAGCGGCACTGGCAGGCTCCCTTCCGGTCGCCGGGTCTGTCGCAACGACCGTAGGCCGAGCAGGTCAGCGGATTAATCTGGGAAAATGCCCGGCTTGGCGCTAGGGGCTCCTAGGTTGGCAAGAGGGTTACCTAGCTTGGCGCTGCGATCCGCATCCGGGCGGCCTCGCGGGCCGCCGCGGTCCGGGACGAGACGCCGATCTTGGACAGCACCGCGGAGACATGGTGCTGCACTGTCCGCTCGGAGATGAACAGCCGCCGCGAGATCTCCCGGTCGGGCAGGCCGTCGGCGACCAGCGCCAGGACCTCCTGCTCCCGGGCGGTCAGCCCGGCCGGAGCGGCCCGCGTAGCCGGGCGGGGCCCGCGCGGAATCACCCTGACTCCGAGGTCCTTCATCCGCCGCCTGGCCACAGCCGCTGCCGCCCGGGCGCCCAGGCCGTCGAAAGCTACCAGGGCTTGCCTGAGCCCAGCCTCGTCCGTCGAGCCCAGCCAGGCCAGAGCCGCGTCGTAGGGCCGACCGAGCCGGTCCCATACTGCTGCCGCGCCCGGCCAGTCCCCCGCCATCTCCCGGGCGAATGGTTTTGGCAGGCTCGTGAGTGCGACGTCCGGCGCCTGGAGCCGCGACAGCCAGATGGCCGAGGTTCCCAGCGTCCACGGATCAACGTGCCCGATGGCACCGTCATAACCTGAACGGGCCTCCTGGACCGCGAGGCCGGGCTGGCCCGACAGCCATCGCAGCTCCGCGCGCGCCGCCCGCACCGGCGCGATCCACCGCGGCTCGGCTACTCCCTCGGCTAGGGCGAGTGCCTCGTCCAGCAGCTCCCACGCTCCGGATTCGCCGCGGCGGCCACGGATAGTGCCCAGCACCCGCAGCGGGTTCAGCCGGTTAACTGGCGAGATGCGCTGACGGCCCAGCATCTGGGCGCAAATGTCCGCCGCTTCGTCCCACCGCCCCACGAGCATAAAGGTGTAAGCCCGCCAGCTCGTCAGGCATGTGCTGAAGACGCCGAGTTCGCGGCCCTCGCAGTAGGCCAGCCCCTCGGCGTAGTACCGCTTCTCGTCCTCGAACCGGTTCAGGCGTGTGACGATCTCATGCAGGGCGGAGTACGCCAGGCCGGCCTCCTCGTGCAGGTCCGCGTCTAGCGCGATCCGGAGCGCTCGCTCGACCGAGCCCATCCCATCCGAGCGGCTTTTCAAAATCGCGGACCCGATAGCTGTCAGCGCGTGGCTCAGCGCACCCGCCTGATGCAGTCCTTCGCCGAGCTCACACGCCTTCTCACCAAGGTCGACAGCTTCGTCGCTTCGGCCCACCAGCATGTAGGAGGTGCTGAGGTTGGCATAGGCCCAAGCCAGCTCCGGGCCGGGTGGCAGCGCCTCGAGGACCCGGACGGCTTCCCTGGCCGCTTGGCCGGATTCTTCCCCCCGGCACAGTCGCCACAGCGTTGTGCATAGCCTTTGGAGGTCCTTCCCGGCGCTCAGGTCATCGCCCAGCTCGCGCCGGAACTGGAGCGCGGCGCGCAGCGGCCGCTCGGCCTCGTCCCACCGGTCGAGCAGCGAATACTCGCCCGCGAGACCTTCGTGCAGTGCCGCCAGAGTCGGCCGGTCGCTGTGCGCGGCGAACCGTAGCGCACGCTCGAACTGCGCCGCCGCTTCGCGATGCGCACCCAGGGCGGCGGACTGCCTGGCCGCCTCCGGGGCGTGCCGCAGCACGGCTTTCTCGTCCCCGGCGCCTTCGGCGTGGTGGGCGAGCAGGGCCGGATCGGCATCGCCGCGTTCCTCCAGCACGGCCAGCAGGCGCGCGTGCAATTCCGTCTTGCGGTACGGCGCGATCGCTGCCTCCACCGCCATCCGGACGAGCTCGTGCCGGAATCGCAGGCCGGTCCCGTCGGCGATGAGGATCCCGGTCGCCAGGCTCTCGTCGACCGATGCATCCGCGCCGCTCAGCGCCGACGACAGCAGCGACCGGTCCACCCGGCCCCCGATTACCGCGGCCGACTCCACCACCCGGCGCGGGCCAGCCCCCGACCGGGCCAGCCGGGCTCCCACCGCGTCGCGGACTGTCGGCGGCACCGAAGGCCATCCGGCGGCAAGAATCTCGCTTACGTAAAACGGGTTGCCACCAGTTACCCGGCGTAGCTCGGCGGCATCTACGCCTCGCTCCCCCACCAGCGCCCGGACCGCCTTCTCGGAGAGCGGCGGCAAGCCCATCCGGCGGGTGGCGCGCTGAGTGGCGAGGTCGCCCAGGACGACGCGGAGCGGATGATCGTCGCCCAGCTCATCGTCCCGGTACGTGGCCAGCACGAGCGCCGGCCTGCGGCCCAGCCGGCGTCCGAGGAAGCTCAGCAGATCGATCGTCGCCTCGTCGGCCCAGTGCACGTCCTCTATCACCGCAACGGTCAGCGAACCGGGAGAATCGATCTCAGCCAGGAAGGCCGCGAACAGCTCGTCCCGCCGGGCCCCGCGACGGCACAGGCCGTCGAGTTCCCCGCCGACCTGCGCGCCGATGTCGAACACCGGGCCCAGCGGCCGGGGGGTCAGCAGCCCATCGCAAGCGCCCCATAGCCAGCGGGCGCCCTTCGTGCGCTGCTGGAACACCTCGACCAGGGCAGTCTTCCCGATCCCCGACTCCCCCGACACCAGGACCAGCCGGCCGTCACCCTGCCTCGCTTCACCGGCATATTCGGCCAGCGTCTGCAGGAACGACGCCCGCTCCAGCAGTTCCATCGCCCGACCCCCAGCCTCTCGCGAGGATTGTGACCCGTCCGGCGGGCGCATCGAATCCGCCCGTACCCTGCACAATTCCGATTGCGTCATGAATCGCATCGCGGGCCCGCGCAACCTCCAAATCCGCGCCCGATGGCGGCTCCAGCGCTGATAGCCGGCATTGCCTTACCCAGAAGCCGGATCCTGAGGCGCCGCGGTCCGGTCCGGCGAGCGGCGTCCGCCTCGTATTCCAGCTTGCGCCGCCGGAGCCGGATGATGTCTTCCTCGATCTCCACGCCCGGGCCCATTGCGTTGTTCACGTAGCAGCCTTCCTAGCCTCGATGCACAGCCCCAAATGCGGTCCTGCACAATCGAGATTCGCCGTAAGGCGCAGTGCGCCGCATCGGGCGGATGTCTTATCTTGCGGCTGACTCAGGCCTGAGCCCCGGCTTGGCAGCGGCCTCGGCGGTATCTCCCTCGCCGTTAGCTCCCACGCCGGGCAGCAGCTGGGCGTGGGCGCACCATATGCCGTCTTCGTCCTGCTCGACGGTGTACGGGACATGCACGGATCGGGTCATCACGGGCACTCCGGACGCTAGGCGGACTCTTCATCGCAGCGCCGGGCCTTCCAGTAGCGATGCGAGGAGAAGCCGGGGCAGTTATCGATCATCACACGCCTGAGTATCTGGGCCCCCGCCGGGCATCAAAGATCACCGCTTGGCTCCCATAGTTACCTGAACTAACAACCGGCGCGCCACGACAAGCCTCTGAGCTGCGAAAACAGTGGGCGCAACTGGGATCGAACCAGTGACCCCTCGCTTGTAAGACGAGTTCGTACCGTCGCTGGACGTGGCTGGATGTGGCCCGGTGTGGCATCTGCCAGCCACGACTGTGGCTGTACGTGGCCTGATGTGGCCTGATGCCGGTGGGCGTTGGCTCCCTGTTTGGCTCCCCCATATCATTAGCGCCGCTAACCTTCAACAAGGGGTTTTCCCCGAGAAGCCCCGAGCGAGGCGAAGCTGGCAGCGCGCCGCCAGTGGGTGGCCGCAGACGGCATCTTTGCCATCAAGCAGCATCATGATCTGAGTGCCGAACTTGGCCGCCAGTCAGCCGATCCAGGTGAGATCGAAGATCCGGATGATCTCGAAGGCATCATCGACATGGAAGGTCAGCAGTCCGTAACCGGCGCCGAACACCGTCATGCGGTAGGCAGGATCCTTGCCTGGCGGCATTATGGCCGCATCCCAGGGCTCCTCGACCAGGTCGACCACCCGCTGCAGCAGGGCATCGAAAACGGCGCCCGGTAAGCCATTCAGCTAGACGAGGGCAGCGCCCTCGAACCTGACGCTATAGCTCGCCAGCGGTCCGGCCGGCCGGGCACGACCTCCTCGATCGGCACCGACCCGTCCAGGCGGCCGGCCCGGACAGCCTCCTGCACCGCCTGCAGGCGCTCCCCGAACCCCAGGGCAGAATAGGCGGCCGCGCTCAGCCGCCAGCGCCGCAGCAGATCGTGCAGTTGCCGGTACCCGTCCACCTGCCGGGCCGCCTCGTAATACTCGGCCAGAAACTGATCATGGAACCGCCCGGGCAGCACACGCAAAATCTCGACCGGATCGTCCAGATCCGGCTCGTGCACCGGCTGCGCGCTCATACCTACGCACGCTACCAACGGGAACCCGCCTGGCGGCCGGGGATCGCCGCTTCGGGCATGCCCTGCCGGCCGCCACGAGGCGATCCACAAGGGCCTCCGGGGGCTGCCAGCCGCCGCTTGGGTGACCTCCGGCCGGCAGTCATCATGATCCGTCTTCTGCGGTTGCCCAGGCCATCTTCTTGCCACGGAACGCACATGCTCCCAGGCGCGCATCCCCGCCGTTCGGCGCTGCTTGGTCGTTCATGTAGCCAAGGTTGGTGGTCGTCCATATGGAATATTCGGTCGGCGTACAGGACTCGTCCTTTGCCTCTGGTGCGAGTCGGCGCTGCAGGTTCATGCTGATCACAACCTAACGGCGAAGGAGAAGACCATGGAGGTCCAGCGAGGCCGTTTTACGGCCGACATCGATGGCGACTTCGTCGTCTTCCTGATCGGGATGCGGTTCAACCATCCGCTGCGTATCCGCAAGTGGTGGCCGGTGGCGTCGGCCATGCCCAGGATGCTGAAGGTGCTAAGCCAGCATCCGGAACTGGGCTGCCTCGGATTCCAGCAGTGGTTTGGGCGGACAACAATACTGGTCCAGTACTGGCGGGACTTCGACTCCCTGGACCGGTTCGCCAAGGACAGGGACCTACCGCACCTGGAGCCGTGGCGGCGGTTCAACCGCGCGGTCAGGGCCTCAGGCGACGTCGGGATCTGGCACGAGACGTTCAGAATCCGGGCCGGCGAGTACGAGGCCGTCTACGGCAATATGCCGGTCTTCGGCCTCGCGGCAGCGGCCAGGTCTTTGCCCACCGCCCAGAAGGCCAACACCGCAGCCGCCCGCATCGGTGCCAGCGCGACGGACGAGCCGGCAGTCGAGCCGTACTGAAGCCGACGGCCCGCTGAACGCCATTGGCGCCAGCGATTGACCTGCGCACACTCCCGCCGTTCTGCACGCTGGGGCTGCGGCTTGGCCGTGGGCCGGTCCCTGCGTAGATCAGGTTGATCTGTGCGCGGTCCGCAGCCGGTGCCGACGCCCATGCAGGTCAGGCCGATGCGGCACCTGGTGCGCGCCGTCCCCGGCGGCCCGTGCGCGGCCGCCGCGCTTGACAAGCCCTCACGATATTCACTGCAACTTAGTAAGCGGTACTGACGAGTGGGGGCAGCCAGCTCACCTCATCGCATAGCCGGTCGGCGATGGTGTCCCCCGCCGAGTTCGGTGTCCTCCCCGGAATCGGGATGTTCCGGTGCTGGCCAGCCCGCTGCCCGCAGCTCGCCGAGCGCGGCGTCCAGCGCATCCACGTCGGCGACGGCCACGATCTGGTGCACCCGGGACGGTGACAGCCCGGCCGCCGTGGCCAGGGTGCGGATCGAGATCCCCTCGGCGCGGGCCGGGACTAGCGCCCACGTCCGTTCCCGTTCGGCCTGCTCCAGTCGCCACGCGGCAAGGGAGACTCGCGTCAGGACTCGCCGCTCCCGCCGACCCGCCTCGATCCGCTCGCTGATCGTCACCCGCCTATCGTGCCAGCAGCGTTCAGGAAACTGGACGCTCTAGCGGTGCTGACGGGTCCATTGTTACCGGCACCCCTCATAGCGGAGGTCGGAGGCAGCACGTCGCGCCTGGGCCGGGAGGAACGTGGATCTGCCTCCCCATAGGTAGGCCGGTCATCCCGAGGCACCAGCGAGGAATGCTCCTCCTCCTGCTCCTCCTGCTGCTCCTGCTGCTCCTGCTGC
>CAWBBE010000009.1:0-283922 GCA_963786975.1 uncultured Actinomycetes bacterium
CCGAACGGCCTGGAATTCGGCCGCCGCCTTCGGCATCGGGGCGGCGGGATCATTACCGCCGCCCCGATGCCGGAAGGGCAGCTCAGAGCTGGGTGGTGACGGCCTTGACCTCCGTGTAGGCCTCCAGGACCTCGTGGCCCATCTCGCGGCCCCAGCCGGACTGCTTGTAACCGCCGAACGGCAGGGCGGCGTCGAAAACGTTGTAGCAGTTGATCCAGACGGTGCCGGCCTTGAGCTTCTTGGCCAGCGCGTGGGCCTTGGAGATGTCCTTGGTCCAGATACCCGCGCCGAGGCCGTACTCGCTGTCGTTGGCCTGGGCCGCGATGTCGTCCAGGTCGCTGAACGGCGCCGCGACCAGGACCGGGCCGAAGATCTCCTCGCGGACCACCTTCATGTTGCCGTGGGTGTTGGTCAGCACGGTGGGCTCGATGAAGAAGCCGCGGTCGCCGAACCGGCCGCCGCCCGACAGCGCGGTGGCCCCTTCGGCCTTGCCGGACTCCAGGTAGCCGTTGACCCGGTTCATTTGCTCCTCTGACACCATCGGGCCCATCTGGGTCCCGGCTTCCATCCCGGAGCCCAGCTTGATCGACTTCGCGATCTCCGCGACCCCGTTGACCACTTCGTCGAAGCGGCTCTGGTGCACGTACAGCCGCGACCCGGCGACGCAGCACTGCCCGTGGTTGAAGAAGATGGCGTTCGCGGCGCCCTCGATCGCGCCGTCCACCGCGTCGTCGAAGACGATGTTGGGGCTCTTGCCGCCCAGCTCCAGCGAGACCTTCTTCAGGTTGCCGGTGGCGGCCCGGGCGATCATCTTGCCGACCTCGGTCGAGCCGGTGAAGGCCACCTTGTCCACGTCGGGGTGGGCTGCGAGCGCGCCACCGGCGGTCTCGCCGAAGCCGGGGATGACGTTGACCACGCCTTCGGGGACGCCCGCCTCGGCGATCAGCTGGGCCAGCATCAGCGCGGTCAGCGGGGTCTGCTCCGCGGGCTTGAGTATCACGCAGTTCCCGGTGGCCAGCGCCGGGGCGACCTTCCACGCCGCCATCAGGAGCGGGAAGTTCCACGGGATGATCTGGGCGCACACGCCCACCGGCTCACGCAGCGTGTAGGAGTGCCAGTTCGCGCCGGGCATGTACGGCACCGAGATGTTGATGCTGTTGCCATCGAGCTTGGTAGCCCAGCCGGCCATGTAATGGAACATGTCGGCCGCGAGCGGCACGTCGGCGGCCGCCGCGACCGCGAACGGCTTCCCGTTGTCCAGGGATTCGAGCTGCGCCAGCTCGTCGTTGTGCTGGACGATCAGGTCGCCGATGCGCCAGATGATGCGGCCGCGGTCGGACGGCGTCATCTTGCCCCACGGGCCCTCATCGAAGGCACGGCGCGCCGCGCGGACGGCCCGGTCGACGTCCTCGGCGTCTCCTTCGGCGATCCGGGCGAGTGTCTCGCCGGTGGCCGGGTTGGGCGTTTCGAACGTCTTACCGGACGCCGCGTCGACCCACTGCCCGTTGATGAACAGCTGGCGAGGGGAGTCCAGGAATTGCTCCACATTTCGGTCGAGGGTGACGGTCATGGCATCTCCAAAGGCATCGTTGCCGTGCCGCAGCTGGCAGATCCAGAGCCGCCCAGAAAGCCGCAGCATCTTCCGGTAGTTGCAATAAGACTACGAAGGACGCGTGGGCACAAGGCCCCCCGTGGCCTGACCTGCTCTCAGCTGGCCGGCTGGCCGCCGAGCACGTCGAGGAACCGGAGCGTGGCCGAAGGCTGGACGTGGAACGATCGCAACCGAATCGGGCCAGCCGGCCACGTGGCTGCGCCGGCAGGCCGGAACCTAACCGGCGATTCAGAGCAAATTCATACAAAGGGTTCAGTTGACCTGGGTGTGCCCCAGGCAGGATAGCCTTTTTCCACGACATGCGGGCGGACGGGTATTCACCCGTTCTGCCTGCTGGTCACGGCCACACCCTGGGGGGACCTAGACCGTGAGCGTCAGGGCCGCACGTCCGTCCCGTCTGGTGATGGCGCTGATCGGTACCGCCATCTCCGCGCTGGTGCTGGGCTGCGCGGCGGATGCGCCCGCTAAGCCCAAGGCCCCGGCGGATCAGACCATGCCGGCGGCCCCGGCCAAACCGTGGGTGAACGTCTGGTCGGACAGTTTCAACGGCCCGGCCGGGCAGGGCCTCAACCGCTCCGCGTGGAAGTACGACACCGGCCAGGGCACGTTCGGCACCGGCGAAATCGAGCGGAACACGGCCTCGACGGCGAACATCCGGCTCGACGGCGACGGCAACCTGGAGATCGTTCCGCTGCGCAACGGCTCCTCGTGGACGTCCGGCCGGATCCAGACCAGGAGCAGCAATTTCGGCGCCCCGGCCGGGGGCGAGATGATGGTCGTCGCGACGCTCAAGCAGCCCCAGGGGGCCGACCTGACCGGCTACTGGCCGGGGTTCTGGCTGCTGGGACCGGGGATGTGGCCGATGACCGGGGAGATCGACGTCCTGGAGGACGTCAACTCCGGCACGCGCTATTCGGGCACCCTGCACTGCGGCAACCTGACCCAGAAGAATCCGGACGGCACCACCGGCCCCTGCCACGAGGGCAACGGCTTCGGCAGCAATCTGCGGCCGTGCCCCACCTGCGACACCAGCTACCAGACCTACGCTGCGGTCGTCGACCGCCGGAATGCCGCGGACGAGCAGATCCGGTGGTACCACAACGGCCAGGAGTACTTCAGCGTCAGCGAGAGCCGGGTCGGGACGACCGGTTGGACCGAGGGCGTCGACCACGGGTTCCACATCATCCTCGACGTCGCGATCGGCGGCGGCTACCCCAACATCGACTGCCATTGCCAGAGCCCCTCCAGCCAGAACCACGTCCGGGGCGGCGATGAGCGTGGCCAACGTCTCCGTCTACGACCTCAAGCCCAGCTGAGCCGGCGCGGGCCGCCCGGTAGCAGCCCGCGCCGGTGGCGGGGTGCGCTACTCGCGCTAGACGAGGTAGCGGCTGGGCGGTTCGTGCCGCCAGACGAGGTAGCGGCTGGGCCGTTCGGGCCGCCAGCCCGGAGGGATGCGCTCAGCTGCACGATGTCCGCGCCCGCCGCGAACAGGCCGGCGACCTCCACGTTGACCGCTTCGGCGTAGCCGATGTCATACCCGGGCGGGCAGCGGGGTGCCGGTCAGGCCGGCGCAGTAGGCCAGCAGGGCGTCCTGCGCGGCGGTATCGCGGGCGGCGGGGTTCGGCTCGCGGGGTTTCTGGTGGTAGAAGTAGCCGCCGGTGACGGTGGCCTCGGGGTCGTCGCTGACCGCGAGCCAGGCCTGGGTGACCGGCGCCAGGGACAGGTCGTCCGGCGCGCCGGCGTTGGCCAGCCCGTCGGCGGTCCCGATCCGGCGGGGCTGCCGGTAGCCGACGCCCGCGTTGTGGATCACGGCGTCGTAGCCGCCCAGGTCGTTGGCCTGGCCGGCCACCGACCGCATCCCGGCGATGCTGGCCAGGTCGCCGATGACCAGCGACGTGGCGCGGGGCTCGGCCCGGCGAATGTCATCGGCCCGGGCCGGTGAGCGGGCGTGCAGCGTGACATCGTGGCCCTCATCGAGCAGCAGCCGGGCGGCCATCAGCCCCAGCCCATCGGCCGAGCCGGTAATCAGGACGTGCGCCATGACTGCGATGCTAGGCGGCTGCGGCACGGCCCGCGCCTCATTAGGCTGCTCTAATGAAGCCGTTCCTGCTGCTCAGCATCCGCGCCGACGATGCCGCGGCGGACAACGAGTACCTGGCGTTCCTGGACTTCTCCGGCCTCCGGGAGCGCGAGATGCGCCGGCTGCGGCTGGACCAGCAGCCGCTGGGCGCGGTCGACCTGCGGGACTGGTCGGGCATCCTGCTCGGCGGTGGCCCCTTCAACTACACCGACCGCCGGAAGCCGCCGGTGCAGCAACGCGTCGAGGCGGACCTGAGCGGCCTGCTCGACGCGGTGGTCCCCGTGGACTTCCCGTTCCTCGGCGCCTGCTACGGCATCGGCGCGCTCGGCGGCCACCAGGGGGCGATCCTCGACGGCCGGTACGCCGAACCGGTCGGGCCCGTCCGGATCACCCTGACCGAGGAGGGCCGGAACGACCCGCTGCTGCGCGAGCTGCCCCGCACGTTCGACGCCTTCACCGGGCACAAGGAGGCGATCAGCAAGCTGCCGGCGCACGCCACCCTGCTGGCCAGCTCGGCCGGCTGCCCGGTGCAGGCGTTCCGGGTCGGCGCCAACGTGTACGCGACGCAGTTCCACCCCGAGCTTGACGTGGACGGCATATGCACCCGGATCGACGTGTACCGGCACGCCGGGTACTTCGAGCCGCACGAGGCCGACGAGGTCAAGGCGCGCGCCGCGGCCAGCAAGGTCACGCACCCGACCGCCATCCTGCGCCAGTTCGTCCGGCGCTACGGCACCGGCGGCTAGGCGGGCGGCAGCGTGGCGATGTGCTCGCCGCAGCGGGCCGGCCCGGCGCGCCCGGCGGGCGCAGCCGCCTTGCGCTGGCGGTCAGCGGTTGGCGGCCGCGTTCCCGAGCTGACGGACGATCTGGGTCAGGATCGGGCGCGGGGTCGCGAAGTTGAGCCGCACGTGCCCCTGGCCCGCCTGGCCGAAGGCCAGGCCGTCGTTGACCAGCACCTGCGCCTTGTCCAGAAAGAACTCCCCGGGACTGCTGCCCAGGCCCAGGGCGCGGCAGTCCAGCCAGGCCAGGTAGGTGCCTTCCGGCGGCTGGTAGCGGACCCCGGGCAGATGCTCGGCGATCAGGTCGGCCAGCAGCATCCGGTTGCCGTCCAGGTAGCTCAGCACCTCCGCGAGCCAGTCACCGCCGGCCGTGAACGCCGCCGTGTTGGCGCGGACCCCGGGGGTGCTGGCGCCGTGCTCGGCCAGGCCCCCGGCCGCGGCCCAGGTCTCCGCGTCGGCGTCGCTGGTGAGGATCAGCTGGGCGCATTTCAGGCCGGGCAGGTTCCAGCCCTTGGACGCCGAGATGGACGTGATGCTGTGCCGGGCGGCCTGGGCGGACGTCTTCGCGTACGGCGTGTGCCGGTGGCCGGGGTAGATCAGCGGTGCGTGGATCTCGTCGGCGAACACCCGGCCGCCGTGCCGGGCCACCACCTCGGTGACCGCCGCCAGCTCGGCCGGGGTGTAGACCCGGCCGGCCGGGTTGCAGGGGCTGCACAGGATCAGCAGGTGGCCGCCCGCGCGGAACGCCGCCGCGATCCCGTCCAGGTCCAGGGCCAGCCGTCCGCCGCGGGTGACCATCGGGACCTCGATGATCTCCCGGCCCAGCTGCGGCGGCACGGTCAGGAACGGCATGTAGGCGGGGGTTGGCAGGATCACCGGGCTGCCGGGGCGGGAGAAGATCGTGACCGCCGCCTCCAGGCCCTTGAGCACGTCGGGCAGCGGGCGGATCCGGGCCGGGTCGACGGCCCAGTCCTGCTGCCGGGCCAGCCACGCGGCGACCGCCTCGGCCATCTCCTGCACCGCGGCCGGGGCCAGGTAGCCGAAGTCGCGCCGGTCGATGGCGTCCCGCAGGGCGGCTTCCACGGCCGGGGAGGTCCCGAAATCCATCTCCGCGACGAACGCGCCGAGCACGTCCGGGCCGGCGTAGGTCCATTTCAGCCCGCCACGCCGGCGCAGCTCAGCGACGGTTATCCGGTCAAAGTCCGTCATGCGGGGCCCTGCCGGACGGGTTCGGCCATGGCCGGCCCATGCCCGCCGCGGGCCGCGTGCATCCATCCGGGCCGCAGCGGGCGTTCCCGCGCGGGCCCGCAGCGGCCCGGCCGGGCCGGCGGCGACGATCCGGGTTCCGTCGATGAGCACGCCGCCGTCACGGACGACCTCGGCGCTCGCGCTCGCCAGGAGCGCGGCCGCCGTGTAAAGGCGCATACACGGCTCCTTCGGGCCCAGCAAAGGCGGCCGATGATTGAGGCTTAAATCATGCGCCGCCAAGCCTGACGCTAGGAGCCGCCAAGCCTCACGCTAGGAGCCGCCAAGCCTGACGCTAGGACCGGCCACGATGGCCGTCAATGGGCACCGCGAGATGGCGGCGTCAGCGGGTGGCGGCGGCCAGCGCCCGGCGGATCGTGCCCTCACCCGCGGGCCGCCCGCCTGCGTCCTCCACCGGGCCGTAGGGGGCGCCGTAGGCCGGCTCACCGGGCTGCTGACGCCAGCTTTCGCCGAGCGGGCCTGCGTCGACGGCTCCGTAGCCGATCGAATCGAGGAACGCGGTCACCTCCGCCTTCGCCCCGGCGTCGTCTCCCGCGATGGGCAGGTAGCTGCGATCTCCCGCGCCGGACGGCCGGACCAGCGACGCCAGGTGCCGGAAGTAGATGTTGTTGAACGCCTTCACCACCAGCGACGACCGCAGGTGGCGCTGGAGCAGCTCGCTGCTGGTCAGCCGCTTGGCGTCCAGATCGGCGATCTGCCCGTCCCGCTGCGGGTAGTAGTTGTCCGCGTCCATCACGGTCTTGCCGACCAGCCGGCGGACGGGAACGGTGCGGTAGGCCCGCAGCGGGATCGCGACCAGCACGATGTCGGCGTCGGCGGCGTCCTCCCCGCTCGCGGCGCGGGCCAGCGGGCCCAGTTCGCTGACGAGATCCTTCAGGGTGTCAGGCCCCCGCGAATTGCTCAGCACCACCGCGTGCCCGGCCGCCACGCTGAGCCGGGCCACCGTGCCGCCGATCATCCCGCTGCCGATAAATCCCACCGTCGTCATACCTGGCCGGAACTCAGGCGGCGGCCGGGATCATTCCGTGGCCCGCGGGCCTCAGGCGCCGCCGCAGGCCCTGCTCCGTGCCCGGCGGGACGTCAGGGCCGGTGCCCGGCGGGACGTCAGGGCCGGTGCCCGGCGGGATGTCGGCGTCCACCAGCGCGCTCGAGCCCGCGGCCCGGGTGGTCGCGTTGTCGCTGCGCTCCCGCAGCCGCGCCAGCGTTTCGCTGTCCCCGAGCGGCAGTGCGGCCTCCAGCCGCGTGCTCTCCTGCACCTCCGGCAGATCCATCACCGCGTCGACGAGGCTGGCGCGGTGTCCCGGCGGGACATGCCCCGGCGCGGCGCGCAGCGACGCCTGCGCGGTGCCCTCGCTCTCCGAAGGGATGGTCACGTCGGCAGCGGCCACGGTCTCGTCGCCCTCCTTGATCTCCACATGGTGATGTACGCCAGGGTCGGTCATCCGGATACCTCCTGGGAAATTGGCTGTCTCAGTGCCTGCCCGGTACAACAGCACCGTCGCTGCCGCAAGCCTCGGTACCTGCCGTGCCCGGGCATCCGGGCGCCAAACAGCCTTCCGCCGGC
Source organism: uncultured Actinomycetes bacterium (assembly GCA_963786975.1). Taxonomy (GTDB): domain Bacteria; phylum Actinomycetota; class Actinomycetes; order Streptosporangiales; family Streptosporangiaceae; genus Palsa-506. The sequence goes on from CAWBBE010000009.1 coordinate 7,302, forward strand.
CCGTTGGCCTGGCAACACTCAGGATGCATATCATTACCTTGCGTAATAGCAACTATGCAGAACGAGGGCCACGGCGTTAAGATTCCGGCCAGTCGACTCCGGAGAATGTCACGTAGATGGGCTCAAGAGCCGAATCCGCCTCGCTTCCCGAGATCTCGGTCCTTCCCGGCAGGCAGGCCAGATCCCCATTCCGTGGACCTGGGCTGTGGGCCCGGGTGGCCCCGTTCGCCATCGTCGCGGTACTGGCCGAGGCCAGCCTGGCCCTGCCGTCGCCGGACCAGGCGCCGTCCTGGCCCGCCGTGCTGGCCAGCGTGCTGCTGCTGCTCGCGACGGCGGCGGCCTTCCTGCTTCCGTGGCCGCGGCTGCCCGGGTGGATGACGGTGCTCGTCCCGCTCACCTACACCGGCTCGGTGCTGGCCCTCGACCTGGCGGCCGGCTCCACCTCCGGTGTCGGCATCGTGATCCTGATCCCGCTGGTGTGGACGGCGCTGTTTCACCGCCGGTGGGAATCGATCTGCGTCGTGGCCGCGATCGTCGCCGTCGAGGTGATCATCTCGCTGGCACCGGTCGCCGTCGCGGACGCGGTGATTGCCCGCCGGGCCATCTTCTGGACATCCCTGGGCGCCCTCATCTCCGTGGCCACGCACGGGCTGCGGGACCGGATCCGCCGTTCGCAGGAACGCAGCGAGCAACTGCAGGGCCGCCTGCGCGAGCTGACCGTGCTGGCCGACCGGGACCGCATCGCCGCCGACCTGAGGGACACGGTCATCCAGCGGATCTTCTCGGCCGGGCTCCGGCTGCAGAGCGCGGCGTCGCAGACCCGCAGCCCCGAGGTGCGGGACAAGATCGGGACGTCCATCGAGGACCTCGACCAGACGGTCAGGATGCTCCGGGACGCCATCTTCGGGCTGGAGCAGCGGCCGATCGACCGGGGTCTACGGCAGGAGATCACGGACTTGTGCGCGCGGCTGTCCCCGACGCCGGAGATCAGCTTCAGCGGCCCGGTCGACGCCGTGGCGGCCGAGACCAGGGGGCAGCTGGTCGCGATGCTGACGGAGGCGCTCGGCCCGGTCCAGCGGAGCGCGGTCGAGGCACGGATCGGCATCGCCGCCAGTGACGATTCCTGCCTGACGGTGATCGAGGCCACCCCGCTGGACGGCCCGCGGGAACTGGACGGCCCGCGGGGAAAGACGAACGGCCTGCGCGCGGCCGATTTCGCCGTCTTCCGTGACCGGGGCACCGAGGCGGGCATCCCCGTCGACGTCAAGGCCATCCCGGGGGGCGTGCGGGTGGCCTGGCAGGTCCCGCGGGAGCCGCCCCTGCCGGCGGCCGGAGGTAGTCCGGTCAGCGGCGGTCCAGCGCCGGGTCCGGGTGCACCGCCGCGCTGATCAGGGCCAGATGGGGGGTTAACGCCAGGTGTGGACGGGGGCGTTGGTGTGCATGTGCTCGATGTAGCGCTGGGTCATGAGGCGGAGCGCCTCCGCGCGGTCGGCTTCGCCGTGGCTGCTCAGCGCGCGCACGGTGCCGGTCTGCCACGCGGCGCCGGTCTGGCCGGAGAGGCAGCGCTGCTCGATGATGTCCAGCATGCGGTCGGCGTGGTCGGTCGCGACCCCCCAGCGGGCCAGGCCCTCACGGGCCAGCGGCAGCAGCCGCCGGAGCACGAGCTCGGCCACGTGCGCTTCGCCAAGGCCGGGCCAGTACAGCCGCGCGTCCATGCCGTGCCGCGCCGCCTCGTGCAGGTTCTCCGCCGCCGTGGCGAACGAGAGCTGGGTCCAGATGGGGCGCTGCGCCTCGGCGAGGGCCCGCAGCAGGCCGTAGTAGAACGCCGCGTTCGCCATGACGTCCGCGACCGTCGGCCCGGCGGGCAGCACCCGGTTTTCCACCCTGAGGTGCGGCACGCCGTCCACGACCGCGTAGACGGGGCGGTTCCAGCGGTAGACGGTCCCGTTGTGCAGGCTCATCTCGGCCAGCTGGGGGCAGCCGCCGCGGTCCAGGATGACGACGGGATCTTCGCCGTCGCAGACCGGCAGCAGCGCGGGGAAGTACCGGATGTTCTCCTCGAACAGGTCGAACACAGAGGTGATCCACCGTTCGCCGAACCAGACCCGGGGGCGCACGCCCTGATGCTTCAGCTCGTCGGGACGGGTGTCGGTGGCCTGCTCGAACAGCGTGATCCGGGTCTCGTCCCACAGCCGCCGGCCGAACAGGTACGGGGAGTTGGCGGCCACCGCGACCTGGACGCCCGCGATGGCCTGGGCCGCGTTCCAGTAGTTCGGGAACTGCTCCGGGCAGACCTGCAGGTGCAGCTGGACGCTGGTGCAGGCCGCCTCCGGGGTAATGCTGCCGGCGTGGGTGAGCAGCCGTTCCGGCCCGTCGATCGCGATCCGCATGTCTTCGCCGCGGGCCGCGAAGATCTGCTCGTTCAGCACCCGGTAGCGGGCGTTGGCCGAGATCGTGTCCTCGTGCATGTGCTCTTCGCGCAGGGTGGGCAGGATACCGACCATGACCAGGCGGCTGCCGGTGCTGAGGGCCCGCTCGTCGGCGCGGTTCAGGCTGTCCCGGATCTCCCTCTCCAGGTCTGCCACGGCGTCGCCGGCCAGCTCACGCGGCGGGACGTTGATCTCCAAATTGAACTGCCCGAGCTCGGTCGCCCAGGCCGGATCGGCGATGGCGTCGAGCACGTCGGCGTTGCGCATGGACGGCTCCCCCTGGCCGTCGACCAGGTTCAGCTCGATCTCCACGCCCACCTGCGCTGGCTCGCTGTCGAACCGGTGCTCGCGCAGCATGCGGGCGAACACGTCCAGCGAGCGCCGGACCTTGTCGCGGTACCGGCGGCGGTCTTCCCCGGTGATTGTGATCGCGTCAATATCGCGGCCCATGGGGCCTCCGCTCACCTAGCTGAGGAGACCTGAGAGTGCTCCGCATACCTTCTCTCTTACCCTCACACGCCGTCGTGTCCCACACCAGCCGGCTGGGCGTCGCGGATCGCGGCGGCGAACTCGCCAGGGTATTCCAGCGGGGCGAAATGGCCCGCGCCGTCGATGAAACGGATGGTGATGGCGCTGAAGAACTCCTCTGCCCGGTCCGCCCAGGCGCGCGGGAACAGCGGGTCGTACTCCGGCCACAGCACGGTGGCCGGGACGGCGATCCGGTCGTCCGGCGCGGGCGCCTCTTCGGCCAGCGACCGGGCCACCGAGCCCGCGCCGGAGCGGTACCAGGCGATCGACGCGGTGAACGCGCCGGGCATGCCGTACACGGCGGCGAGATGATCCAGGTCGGCCGGGCTGGGCGTGAACGAGGGACCGGACCAGTGCGACCAGAAGTGTGACAGGTAGGCCCGCACCGCCCCCGGTGCCCCGTCGATCAGATCGGCGGCCAGCGGGAGCCGGTGGAACGCCTGGTACCAGAACTCGCGCTGCGGCTCCGGGTCGAGTATCCGCTTCCCGATGCCCGGCAGCGGCGGCGCGATGACCAGTGCCCGGACCTGGTCCGGGTGCTGCTGCGCGACCGTCTGCGCGATCCGGCTGCCGATGTCGTACCCGGCCAGGATCGGCCGCTCCAGGCCAAGTTCGCGGATCAGCCCGAGCACGCTGCGCGCCTGCGCGGCGGCACTGTACTGCTCGGCAGGGTCGGCCGGGTGCTTATCCGACTCGCCGAATCCCCGCAGGTCCGGGACGACGACGTCGAAGGAGGCGGCCAGATCGGGCGCGAGGACGCGGTAGTCGGTGCGGTCACCGGGCCAGCCGTGCAGCAGGACGACCGGCTCGCCGGAGCCGGAGCGATCGTAGCCGAGCTGGAAACCGTCGACCGGCTCGCTGCGGGGCATCGGCACCTCCGGGTCTGGACACTTCCAGCCCCGTCAAATTACATCCGGGAACCGCCTTGCGCCAGCGATGCGGGAAGGCGCGCCAGCGGTGTGGGGAAGGTAGGGGAAGGCGGGGAAGGCGGAAAGGCGCGGGAAGGAAGGACGGTGGGAAGGCGCGGGAAGGAAGGGAAGGCGCGGGAATTGGCCCGGGAAGGCGGGGAAGGCGCGGGAAGGTGAGGAAGGCGCGGGAACTGGCCCGGGTAAGCGGCGACGGGCAGTGCGGTCCGCCTCCGCCTGCCCGCCGCTGGTGGAAACGGTGCAGAGAAACGGGCCCTCCTCCCTCCCCTCAGGAAGGAGGGCCCTGGCTCTCCGCACCGTCACCCGAAAGCGAGGCACTGGACACCGGATCACCGGAATCCCGGACCGCGCCGCCGTCACATGTCCGGCGTCACGCCCCCACCCTGGCCGTGCCCCGCGCCGACTGGGTCCCCCCTGCCATTAGGCAAAGACCGCCATGTGGCAAAGATCCCGGCCGGCCGGCGCCCAGCGCCTCACCTCGGCTGCCCACAGCTAACCGGGTAATTGCGTGGCGGCCAATCCCCGGATCCGGGGATGAGGCGGGGCGGCCGGCCCGGCCTACACTCCATACGGCAGAGCTTGTGCCTGCCGTCAGGTCATGGCCCGGCTCACCCGGACTCCGCCGACAGAGGACATCCGATGACGATCCAGCCCTCCACATCGCTGATGGCGCACGTCAGTACGCCATCCGGGCTGGTCGTGAAGATTCCGGAAGGCAGCCGGCTGGTCTTCGGGCGGGGGGCGGACGCCGACCTGACCATCGCCGTCGGGCGCGGGCTTTCCCGCCGGGCCGGGGTAATCAGCGTGCTGTCCGACGGCGCCTGGATCGCCAACATCAGCCGCACCCACGCGCTCTACACCGAGGGGGACGGATACCGGATCCGGCTGCCGCGGATGGAAGAGGAGGGGGAACCGTCCGGCGGCTGGTTCATCCGCAGCGGGACGACGCTGGTCGGCTCGCGCGCCATGCTGGACGAAGGGCAGCCGCTCGCGGTGACCGTCAGCGGACACGCGCGCGGCTGGGACGCGCTGGGCGCGGACGACAGCCGGATCCGCGATGGCGCGGACTCGACGCTGCTGCCGCTGTACCTGGACCCGATGACCAAGATCTTCCTCGTCGCGCTGATGTGGTGCCGGCCGTGGCTGCTGGATCCGGCCGCGACCACCCCGCTGCCCCGGACACCGGAGATCGCCCGCGCGGCCCTCGAGGCGACCGGCGCGTACCACGAACTGGACCGCTTCGACCGCGACGCGAACTTCCGCGACCGGCTGGCCGGGCGCGTCGCCGAGCACATCAAGGTGCTCCGGCGCAAGATCGCCGAACGCGGCCTGACCGGGCCGGACACGCGGCTGTCGGACGAGGTCGTGGTGCGCATCCTGATCGAGCACGGCATCATCACGCGGGGCGACCTCGGCCGGCTGAACGATCCGGCCTGGTGCTCACGGCAGGAGGACCTGTGGTGGACGCAGGTGCCTTAGAAGGCCAGGGAGCCGTGCGCGGCACCGTGCGAGGGGCCGGGCGGGGCGCCCAGGCCCTGCGGCGCCGGGACGTTGCCGGGCGGCGGCGACCCGGCGGGCCGGGGCGGCGGGAATCCCGTGGGCACGGGGTCCACGGTGAATTTCTCGGTCGCCTGCTGGCCGCTCGCGGCGTCCTTGGCCGTGACGTGGTACACCCCGGGCGGGATGACGCCACCGGGGAAGAAGATGTGCTGCTGGTCGATCGTGTAGTTGAAGGTCCCCTTGGGGTCGACGTACGGGTCGTACTCCGGCGGGATCGTCCCGCCGGCGTGCGGCCCGAGGACGGACAGCGCGACGCGGGTGGACGGGACGAACCCGCTGCCGTGCACCTGGAACGTGGTGTACGGGTCGCCCATGGGCTGGCCCATGGTCAGCTCCGGGGTGCTGCTGATGCCATTCTGCGGCGTGAGCGGCGGGTTCGCGCCCGGCGGCGGGCCGGGTATGTTGTCGCTGGCCGGAGACCCGGCCAGGGAGGGGTCGATCTTCGGGCCGACGTAGGCGCCGCCGATGGCCAGGATCGCGGCCCCGACGGCCAACCCGGCCGCGATCAGCGCGACCCGGGCCCGGGGCCGCTGCGGCCCGCGCGGCGTGCCTGTGGCCTCGCCCGGCTTGCGGCGGCGGCGCAGCTGCCGGTGACTGCCGGGGGAAAGCGCCGCCGGGAGCGCCGTGTGCGAGGCCGAGGTGGGGTCCTCGCCGGGCGGCTCGGCGCCGTTGCGGTAGACCTCGACCTCGGTCCGCCGCGCCACGGCGGGCTGCGGGCTGCGGGCGTACTCGGCGATCAGCGCCATCGCCGAGCCGGGCAGGTAGGTGTGGCCGTCCGCCGGGTCGGCGGAGGCTTCCACGAACGGCCCTAGCCCGGTCAGCAGGGCCGCCGACGTCGGCCGCATCCGCGGGCTGCGCTCCAGGCAGGCCGTGATCAGCCCGGCCAGGTCCTGCGGCAGGCCGGCCAGGTCCGGGTGCTCGGTGGCCAGTTTCACCAGCACGTCCATGACCGTCTCGCCCTGGTAGGGGCCGTGCGCGGTCGCGGCGAACAGCAGGGTGGCGCCGAGGGAGTAGACGTCGCTGGCCGGCGAGGCGTGCTGGGAGTCGCGGGCCTGCTCCGGCGCCATGTAGGCGGGCGTGCCGACGGCGCCGCGGGTGGCGGTCAGCTGGATGCGCTCGGCGGCCCGGGCCACTCCGAAGTCGATGACCCGCGGGCCGTCGGGTGCCACCAGCACGTTGGACGGCTTGAGGTCGCGGTGCACCAGGCCCGCGAGGTGAATGGACTCCAGCGCCTCCGCGCACCCGGCGGCCAGCCAGCGGACCGCCGGCACCGGCAGCGGGCCGCAGGCCTTCACCAGCCGGCTGAGCGTCGGGGCCGGCACGTAGGCGGTCGCCAGCCAGGGGAGCTCGGCCTCGGAATCGGCCGCCACCACGGCCGCGGTAAACACGCCGCTGACCCGGCGGGCGGCGGCGACCTCCCGGCCGAAACGGGCCCGGAAGCCCGGTTCCTCGGCCAGCTCAATCTTGATCGTCTTGACCGCCACCAGCCGCCCCGCCGTGGAACGGCCCAGATACACCTGGCCCATCGCCCCGGCCCCCAGCCGGCCGAGTAGCGTGAACGGCCCAATCTGATCGGGATCCCACCGGCGCAGCGACTCCAGCGTGGGCTGCGACACTATCATTGCCCTCCCCGGGCCCGGCGACTAAGCACCATGATGCCGAATTTAGCCACGTTCGTGTCTGATTCCGAGATTGTGAATTGCGCCCCGGCCGGGGCGACGCCGGAAATGCGCCCGGCGGCGCCGTTCACGCGATCGGCCGCTACGGCAGGCGATCCAGGCCCGCGCGGCACCGCGCCGCACTCCAGCGGACGCCAATTACATTCTGACCAGCAGAAATGAACGGCGGCTAAGTCAGCGCGCTGATGATCCCGGCCGTCCGGCCCGATTCGGCACACCGCACCGGACCATCACCGGGGCGCGCCAAATCGTCATAACTTTCCGGTGCCGCGGCAGACGGAATTCCCCTTCCGGGTCACGTTTCCGTCATGCCCGCTCGCCCCGGAGCCCGGCGAACAGGTCGTCCTCGGGCACCGGGGCACCGGTGCGGTCGGCGACCCGGATGAAGTGCTCGAAGCCGAAGACGCTCGCGGCGAGCTCCGGCGGGATCTGGTTCACCCAGGACTCCTGGACCTGGCTCGCGTGCGAGAGCAGGGCGTCCCACTTCCGCGCGAGCACCGGGCGGATGTCGACGGTGGTCGTGACGCGGGCCTCGGTCTCGGCGGCCTGCTGGCGCTGCTCCGGGGTCAGCGTCATCTCCGGCATGTCGGCGCCGGCGGCGCGCATCGCGTCCCGGATCTTCTGCCAGTCGCTGCTGCGCATCGCGGTCAGGTACAGCTTGGCCGGGATGCCGGTCTGCGCCACCGCGGCCTGCGCGGTCTGGCTCGCGTACACGTGATCGGGATGCTGGTAGAGGCCCTTGTCGTCGTAGGTGACCACGACCTGCGGCCGGTACCGCTCGATCAGCGCGCTGATCCGCCCCACCACTTCACCGAACGGGACATTGCAGAAGGCCTCCGGCCGCGTCCTGTAGTCCCATTCGGGCATCCCGGAGTCGTGGTACCCGAGCAGCTCCAGATGGGTGACGCCGAGAATCTTGGCGGACTGCCGGAGCTCGGCCAGCCGGAGCCCGGACACCGCCCCGGTGTCGTGGCCGTCCTCACCGGGCTTGACGCCGCCCGGCGCGTCACCGAACTCGCCGTTGGTGCACGTGACCACGACGGTCTGGATACCGTCGGCCGCGTACGCCGCCAGCACGCCGCCGGTGCTCGACGCTTCGTCGTCGGGATGAGCGTGCACGGCCATCAGGGTCAGCGTGTCTGCCATGATCCCCAGACTGCCCGAAAAACCCGCGCAGCGTAAAACTGACGCGCGGACGCGGCCGGTCAGCCGGGCGCACGCGGCGGCGGCCGGTCAGCCGGGCGCACGCGCCCGGAGCCGGCCGAGGACCCGGCGGGCATCCCGTAGCGCGCCGGCGGCCGCGCGGGACGCGCGTTTCGCCGCCACGAGATCGTCCCGGGCTGCGTCCAGTTGCTGCTCGCGCTGCCGGACGGCGCCGGCCCGGTCCCGTTCCGTGGCCTGGGCCGCGTCCGCCGCCTGTTCCGCGTCGCGCACGGCCCGCTCCGCGGCGGCGATGGCCTGCCGCTGCCGTTTGCGTTCGGCGAGCTGCCGTTCGGCCTGCTCCCGCTCGGCCCGTTCTCGTTCCGCTTGTTCCTGCTCGGCCCGCTCGCGCGCGGCGCGCTGGCGCTCGGCACGGTCCCGCGGGGCGCTGGGCCGCGGCCGGCCGGCCGCGGCGCGGGGGACGGCCCGGGCCGTTCTCCCGTCTCGGCGGGCGCCTCAGCGGGGGCCCCGAAGCCGAAGCCGGCCCGCTCGACCGGGCGGACCAGGGCCCCGGCGGCCAGTTCCGCCGCGACCGCCGGATCGGTGACCGCGGCGCTGAGGGTGGCGGCCACCTCCTCCTGCAGCGCCAGGGGCGCGTCCCGCAGGCCGGCGCCGGCCAGCGCCCGCCGGGTCAGCGTCGCGATCAGCTCGCGGCGCTGCCGGGACAGCTCGCGCAGTTTCCGGCCGTCCAGGGCGCGGCCGGCCTCCTGCAGCCCGGCGCCGACCTCAGCCAGCTGGGCGGCGGCACCCGGGTCGTCGCGGACCAGCCGGTTGACGACCCACGCCGAGCGGGTCGGCTTGCGCAGGCCGGCGATCGCCCGGGCCGCCACCGCGTCGCCGGACGCGCGGGCCCGGGCCGCGAGCGCCCCGCGGCGCTGGATGAATTCCGCGGGATCGCCCGCGTACAGTTCCGCGGCGGCCTCGCGGGCCAGCCCGGCGTCGCCGGCGTCGCCGGCGTGGTCAGCGGCCACTCCCCCATCGTTCCCCGCACGGCGTGATTCAAAGTGAGAAGACCGGCAGGGGCTGGCATGATCGGTACCATGACCGTCGTAAAGATCAACGCGATTACCGTCCCGGCGGACAGCGGGGACGAACTGGCCCGCCGCTTCGCCGCGCGGGCAGGCGCCGTCGACGACCAGGACGGCTTCGAGGGCTTCGAACTGCTCAAGCCGGCCGATGACCGCACCACCTGGCTGGTCGTGACGCGGTGGCGCGACGAGGCCGCGTTCCAGGCGTGGCTGCACTCGCCCGCGTTCGGGCACGGGCACCGGTCCGCCGCCGAACGGGCCGGCGGTGCGGCGCCACCCCCGGTCGGGATCAGCAGCGAGCTGTGGTCGTACGAGATCGCGGGCGGTTCCGCCGGCTGACCGGCGGCGGGATGCTGATGTGATGTATTCAACCAGCCGTGCCGCGCGGGGAGACTGGCCAAGTCGCCCCTTCGTGCGTACTAATAGTTGTCGCGCGAAGGGGTGATCGAGGTGGAACCAGGGCATCGGCCTGAATGGCGGCCGCTGAAACGGCACGAAAGTCATGAGGCGGAAGAAATGGTGGAGCGGGCGGCCGGGCTCGCCAAGGACTCCCACGCCCGGACACGGCACGCCGCCGTCCTGGTCAAAGACGGCAGCATGGTCGCCTGGGGCACCAACGGCGTGCCGTTCCCCGGTGAAGATCACTGTTACTGCAAATACGCCGAGTTCGGCGTGCACGACAACTGCCGGACGCACGCCGAGCAGCGCGCGATCGGCCTCGCCCGGGACGGCGACGGCTGGAAGATGCTGCAGGGGGCCAAGCTCATCTACGTCCGGCTCGAGGCCGACGACTCGGTCCGGCTGCAGGACCCCCACTTCTGTGCCCGCTGCAGCCGCCTGGCGCTGTCCCTCGGGGTGGCGGAATGGATCTTCGCGCTCTCGGACGGCCTGGTCGGGTACTCCGCCGCCGATTACGACACCATCGCCCAGCTCCGCTGGTAGGCGGCGCGCTGGTCGGGAACGGCGCCCCCTCAGTAGCGCTCGGCCAGGCCGGCCCGGTTGGCGGGCGGCTCGTACGGCTCGGGCCAGAAGTCGGTGATCCGGGTGATGGCGCCGCCGGAGTCCACGTCGAAGAAGGACAACCCGGGCTGGGTCGTCCCGTCCGCCGACCACTGGACCACGGACGCCGCGTCCCGCCCCCCGGCGGTGATCCGCTCGACCTTGACGTGCCAGTCACCGGGAAAGCCCTCGGCGGTGAACCGCAGGAACGCGGCCCGGCCGCGGACCCGTTCCCGGGTCTGCGGCACCTCGTACAGGACGTCCTCGGCGAGCACCGCGGCGTACGCGTCCCAATCCCTGGCCTCGATGGCGGCCCAGTAGGCGGCCACAGCGTCTTCGGTATTCATGGCGGCCACCTTAGCCACCCGGTCTGACACTCTGCTTTGCTGGAGGGAGGAGGTTCCTGGTGACGACAGCATTCGTGCTCGGCGGCGGCGGCGTGCTTGGCGCGCACGAGGTGGGCATGCTGCGGGCCCTGGCCGAAGCCGGAATCCGGCCGGACCTGGTGGTCGGCACGTCGGTGGGCGCCATCAACGGCGCGTTCGTCGCCGCGGACCCGGCGGCCGCCGCGGAACGGCTCCGGCAGCTCTGGGAGGGCGCTCACCTGCAGCGCGCGTTCAGCGGGACGCTGCTGGGCCGGGCCGCGCGGCTGGCCCGCTCGGGCACGCACCTGCACTCGATCGAGCCGCTGCGCCAGATGCTGGCGGACGCGCTGCCGGCCAAGGACTTCGCCGACCTGGCCCTGCCGTTCAACTGTGTCGCGGCGAGCATCGAGCGGGCCAGTGCCCGCTGGTTCACCGGCGGGCCGCTGGTGCCCGCCGTGCTGGCCTCGTGCGCGGTGCCGGGTCTGCTGCCGCCGGTGGAGATCGACGGCGAGCACTACTTCGACGGCGGCCTGGTCCATTCGATCCCGGTCGGCCGCGCCGTCGAGCTGGGCTCCCGCACGGTGTACGTGCTGCATGTCGGGCGGATAGAGCGGCCGCTGGCCCCGCCGGAACGGCTCTGGGAGGTCGGGCTGGTCGCCTTCGAGATCGCCCGACGGCACCGTTTCCACGAGGAGATGTCGGCGCTGCCGGGCGACGTGACCGTGCACGTGCTGCCGTCCGGGGGTACCCAGCGCCCGCCCGACCTGGCCCAGCTCCGCTATCGCAAGAAAACGGACGTGGATGCGAATATTGACCGGGCCTATGACGCGTCCGCGGCCTACCTCGACGCGCAGGCCTGACCGCCGCGACGAAGGGCCCGATGATGCTCCCGCCCCCGCTGATCCGCCGCCTGGTGCTGGCGCCGCTGGTGGTCGTCATCGCCGTCGGCATGGTCGTGCTGTTCCCCGTGCTGGCCGTGGTGACCGGGGTGTTCGGGCTGGCCGCCCGGTTCGCGCGGCACGGCCGGATGCGGAGCCTGCGGCTGCTGCTGTTCGCGGTCGGCTGGCTCGCCGCCGAGACCGTTGCGCTGTTCATGTCGCTCGGCCTGTGGATCGCCAGCGGGTTCGGCGGCCGGCTGCGGACCGAGCCGTACCAGGACCGTAGCTACGCGACCATGCGGTGGTTCCTGTCCCGGGTGTACCGCTCCGCGGCGCGCACGTACGGGCTGCGGGTGGAGGTCGACGAGCCGGACCTGACGCCGGAGGAGCGGCTGGCGCGGCTGGCGCGCCCGGTGATCGTGCTCAGCCGGCACGCGGGGCCGGGTGACTCGGTGCTGCTCGTGTACCACCTGCTCAGCCTGTACGGCCGGCGCCCGCGGGTGGTGATGAAGGCCACGCTGCAGCTCGATCCGGTGGTCGACGTGCTCGGCAACCGCGTGCCCAACGTGTTCATCCGGCGGCACGAGACCGGGCGGCACCGGTACACGCAGGAGATCGAGCGGCTGGCCCGCGGCCTGGATTCCGGCGGCGCCCTGGTGATCTTCCCGGAGGGCGGGAACTGGACGCCCGGGCGCTGGCGCCGCGGCATCCAGGGGCTGGAGCGCCGCGGCCGGGGCGACCTCGCGTCCCGGGCCCGGGAGATGCCGAACCTGCTGCCGCCGCAGCCGGGCGGCGTGCTCGCCGCGGTCACCGCGCGCCCGGACGCGGACGTGATCTTCGTGGCGCACGCCGGCCTGGACGGCCTGGTCACCGTGGCCGACGTGTGGCGTGACTTGCCGATCAACCAGACCGTGCTGGCCCAGTGGTGGCGCGTCCCGTTCGATCAGGTGCCACGGTCAGCGGACCACGAAGCCCAGGTCAAGTGGCTCTACGACTGGTGGGAACGGATCGACGCGTGGATCACGGAGAACCGTCCCGCCAGTGCGCCGGACCCGTCAGCGCCGGCGGCAGCAGCGTCCTGACGTCACCGCGGGCCGCGTCGATCTGGGCCTGGGTGAGGAACAGCGCCCCGCCCAGATCGGCGCCGTGCAGCCGGGCGCCCCGCAGGTCGGCGCCGGTGAAGTCGGCGCCATTCAGATCGGCCCCGGTCAGGTCGGCGCCGATCAGGAGGGTACCGCGCAGGCTGGCCCGGCTCAGACGTGCACCGCGGAGATCCCCGCCGATGAGGTCGGCCCCCGTCAAGTCCCGTTCGGGAGAAATATCACCACGGGCCAGCCGGCTCGCGTCCCGCAGCAGCGGGGTGACATCCCGGCGGATCTGCGCCACGTCCAGGGCGGCCAGCTCGGCGGGGCTGCCGCCGGCCAGCCGGATCAGCTCGCGCCGCGCGGCGGCCAGGCGGGCGTGCAGCGGCCGGGCCGCGTCGAGTGAGCCGGCTTCGGTCAGGTACCAGAGCAGTTCGTGCAGCGGGCGCATGACCGCGAACGCGGCGAACATGCCCGCTTTGATCGCGGGCGCCTGCCGCCAGTCCCGGCCGCCGAACGTGCCCTGGCTGACGTGCTGCCCCGCCCCGAAGCAGTCGTAACTGGCGCAGCCCGGGAATCCCCTCGGCCGCAGCTCGCCGTGGATGGAGCAGCGGAAGTCCGCGCGCAGGTGCGGGCACGGCTGGCCGGGGGGCTTGTCGATGGCGAAGTCGGCGGAGGCGGAGAAGGCCGGCGCGACGCAGCACAGCGCGGCGCACCGCGTGCAGTCCGCGGCCAGCGCCGGCGTTTCGGTCATGGTTCCTCTCCGGCGCTGACGGCGGCCGGGCGAGCCGGCCTGGACAAGTTCTGTTTCTATCCTGCCCGGACGCGGTCCAGGCGCGCACGGGTCCGGCCGATACCGTACGAGGATGACTTCTGCAGCTGGGCCGGCCGCGCCGGACGGGGACGCCGAGGTGGCCGCGTTCGGGCAGGCGCTGGGACGGCCGGGGCTGGCCGATATCCACGTGCACTTCCTGCCGCCGCGGATGCTCCGCCGGGTGTGGGCGTACTTCGACGAGGGCGGCCCGCTGCTCGGGGTCACCTGGCCGATCCGCTACAAGTGGCCGGACGCCGACCGGGTGGCGCACCTGGGGTCGATGGGCGTGCGGCTGTTCAGCGCGCTGGCCTACGCGCACCGCCCGGGCATGGCCGAGGACCTGAACGACTGGACGATGGCGTTCGCCAAGGCCACACCCGGCTGCCTGCCGTCCGCGACGTTCTTTCCCGAGCCCGGCGTGCTTGGCTACGTCCAGCGCGCCGTCGACGACGGGGCCGCGATCTTCAAGATCCACCTCCAGGTCGGCGGCTTCCCGCCCGGCTCGCCGGAACTCGACCCGGTGTGGGGGCTGCTCGCGGACGCGGGCGTCCCGGTCGTGATCCACGCCGGGCACGCGCCGGTCGCGGCCGCCTACACCGGCCCGGGCGCGTTCACGCCGCTGCTGGCCCGGCACCCCCGGCTGACCGCGATCATCGCGCACATGGGCGCGCCGGACTACGGGGATTTCGTCCGGCTGGCCGGGTCGCACGATCACGTGGCCCTGGACACCACCATGGCGTTCACCGGCTTCTTCGACGAGCTCGCCCCCTTCCCGGCCGCGCTGCTGCCCCGCGTGCGTGACCTGGGGCTGGCCGGGAAGGTCCTGCTCGGCACCGACTTCCCGAACATCCCCTACCCCTACGCCGAGCAGCTCGCCGCGCTGACCCGGCTGGACCTGGGCCCGGACTGGCTGGCCGCGGTCTGCTGGGACAACCCCGTCCGCCTCTTCGGCGAGGCCCACCTGGCCCCCGGCGACGGTGCGGCCGCAGCAGGCTGAGGGCAAGCCCGGGAAACGGTGCAGGGCGGCTCATGGCTTGCACACGTGGGGCACATGACGTTCCCATCGCGGGTGCCTAGAGCCGGTATGGCAGCGCTCAGGCCGCGGGCGGCACGATCTCGATGGGGCACGTGGGCCCCGGCGCCCGGCCGAGGCGCAGGTCGCCGGTGAGGAAAGTGACGTCCAGCGTCTCGGCGCGCCAAAGTACAATTACAGACCCGGATTCCCGGGCTCTCGCGCTGGCCTCGGCCGCCGGTTTACACTCCGCGCTGAGGGGTGATTCCATGGATGACGCCGCCGGCCAGTTCCTCGACGTGATGCACCGTCTCGAGGACCTCAGGGATGCGATGACGCCCGAGCGCGCGCACGCCGAGTTCGACGAGACGACGCTGCAGGTCTTCTGGATGAAATGGCCCGGCCTGTCGGCGTGGGCCGGCTCGCTGTGGAGGATGCTGTCGGAGGAGCTGGCCGGGCCGGCGACCCCGCACGGCGACGCCGACCTGGATGAGGTCGGCGGCAGTGACTGAGAGCCCGGGACGGCCCCGGGCGACCGCCGTCCGGGTCCTGGGGGACATCATGCTCACCTACGTGGCCACGACCACGCCGGCCACGCCGGTGGCCGAGGCGGCCGCGGGCATGGTGGCGGCGAAGGTGGGCTCCGCCGTCGTCATGCAGGGACCATTCCTCGCCGGTATCCTCACCGAGCGCGACGTACTCCGGGCCGCCGCGTCCGGGGAGGACCTGTCGGCGTCCACGGTATCGGCCTGGATGACGCCGGACCCCCAGTCGGCCAGCCCGGAAACGGCCGTCGAGGACGCGGCCCAGATGATGCTCCTCAACGGATTCCGCCACCTGCCGGTCGTGGACGGGCGCACGGTCTGCGGCGTGGTGAGCCTGCGTGACCTGTTCGCCGCCAGAATCCGCCGCCCGCTGACGAGCTGAACGGCCGCCGCCCGGGCCGGCGGCTGACGCCAGGGCCGGCGGCCAGCGCTAGGGCCGGCGGGGGCGGAGGAGGCGGCGCCACCGGCCGCGCGAGGGCGGCGCCGGGCGCACGGTCTCGCGGTCAGTACCCGCCGGGGATGAGGCGGGCTGCGCGGCCCGCCAGCGGCGGACCATTTCCTCCTCATCCACCAGGGGCACGAATATCGGCGGGCCCACCGAATTGCGGCGCCATTCCATGATCCGCCGGTTGAGGTCTGCCACGACCGCCCGGACGTGCGGCTCGGAGGGCAGGCCCGGCACGGCCGCGGCCATCCGTTCGGTTTCCTTGCGCAGCTTCAGCGGGGCCGGGAGGAGCTCCTCCGTCGGCACGCCCTCCCGGCGCAGGTAGTCCCGCAGCCAGGTCTGGCTGTAATCCGTCTCTTCGGTTCGCGGGATCGGCTTGCCCGTGCCGGGCAGATTGTCGAACGCGCCCCGTTCTTCCGCGTCGATGATCTGCTGGTCGACCCACGAGTTGAAGCTGATCTCCGGTGGCTTACGCTCGGTCATCCTGCCGTCATCCTCATCCGGCGCGCTCTGTCCGCGGTTCCCTTCCGGTTGTCCGCGGCTCCCTTCCGGTTTACCCGGTCGAACTCACCATCCCGGCTCCGCATTCCCGGAGAAGGCCCGCCCGCGGGCGCACCCTGGGCCCACGCGCTCAGCTCAGGGACAAGGCGGCCAGGGCGGCGTTGACGATCGAGCCGGGCAGCAGGTCGTGCAGCTCGTACAGCTCAGCGACGCTGCCGGACTGGCCGAACTGGTCCACCCCGAGCGGCACGCACGGGACGCCGAGCGCCGAGCCGAGCCAGGCCATCGCGTGCGAGGCCGCGTCGTGCACGGTGACGACCGGCGCGCGGCCGGGGAACGCGGCCCGCAGTGCGCCGGCGATGGACGGGGGCGCCGCGGTGCGGATTCCGTGCCGGAGCGTGCGCTGCCACGCGGCGTGCAGCCGGTCCAGGGAGGTGACGTCGACGACGTGCGCGGCGATACCCTCGTCGGCGAGCTCGGCGGCGGCGGTGAGCACCTCCGGCAGCACGGCGCCCGACGCGGCCAGGTGCACCTGCGGCGCGCCGCTGGCGGCCAGGGCCGACGCATCGACCAGGCGGTACGCCCCGGCCAGCACCTGGCGGCGCAGCACGGCCTCGCCGATCCGGGTCAGCGCGGCCGCGAACGGGGCCTGGTCCACCGGCCGGGTACTCAGCCGGATGTAGTACGCGCCGTTTTCGGCGGGCACGGCCGTGGTGGTCTCCGCCGGGCCGGACGCGATCCGGCCGAGGGCGTCACAGACCAGCCAGTCGACCGCGGTGGCGTAGGCGGGCTCCAGGAACGTCACGTTCGGGAGTTCAAGACCGATGGACGGCGTGATCGTCGACTGGTGCGCGCCGCCTTCGGGGGCGAGCGTGACCCCGGACGGTGTGCCGGCGATGAGGAACCGGGCGCCGGAATACACCGAATAGATGAAGGCGTCGAGCCCGCGGCAGACGAACGGGTCGTACACCGTGCCGACCGGCAGCAGCGGCTGGCCGGACAGGTCCCAGGCCAGGCCGAGCTGGCCGAGCAGCAGGAACAGGTTCATCTCCGAGATGCCGAGCTCGATGTGCTGCCCTTTCGGCCCCTCGGACCAGCGCAGCACGGGATCGTCGCGCCACGAGCGCCGTTCGGCGGGAGCGAACACCCCGACCCGGTTGATGAAGCCGGCCAGGTTCGTCGAGGTGGCCACGTCCGGCGCGGACATGACCAGGTAGGGGGCCAGCGCCTCATCGCGGGACAGGCTGACCAGGGTCCGGCCGAACGTCTCCTGCGTGGAGACCGGCCGGGTGCCGGGCGAGCCGGTGGCGGCCGGCACGGTGACCGGCGCGGCCGGGGTGCGCGGTTCGCGGCGCAGCACCTCGCGGCGCTGGCTGCACAGGATGCCCGCCGCGGTGGACGCGTCGAACCGGTCCCATTCGGTCTGCTCGGTCAGGCCGAGGCTGTCCCGGAACTCACCGATCTGCGTGGGCAGCAGCAGCGCGGAATGGTTCCGCGGGTTGCCCGCGATCGGCAGCCCCCAGCCCTTGACCGTGTAGGCGAAGATCACGCTGGGCCGGTCGCGTACCGCGTCGCAGGCCGCGTAGGCGGCCAGCATGCTGGCCAGGTCGTGCCCGCCCAGGTCGGTGACCAGCGAGGCCAGCCCGGTATCGGGCACGCCGCCGAGCACCCGGTCCACGCCCGGCGGCGCGCCGTCCAGGAACCGCTCGCGAAGCTGCCCGCCGGACAGGCCGAACAGCGACTGGTAATGCTCGTTCGGCATGGTGGTGATCCAGGCCCGCAGCGCCTCGCCGTCCGGTTCGGCGAACGTGGCCTGCAGCCGGCGGCCGTACTTGGCCTCGACCACGTGCCAGCCGGCCGCCTCGAACTGGCCGCGCCAGTGCGCGATGCGGACGCCCGGGACCACGCGGTCCAGGGACTGGCGGTTGAAGTCGACTACCCACATGACGTTGCCGAGGCCGTGCGTGACCGGATCGAAGACCGCCTCCCAGACGTTCCCCTCGTCCAGCTCGGCGTCGCCCAGCAGCGCGATGAACCGGGACCGGGGGCGCTCGCCGAAGTGCGCGTCGACGTAGCGGCGGGCCACGGCCGCGAACAGCGGGGCGACCGCACCGAGGCCCACCGAGCCGGTCGAGAAGTCGACATCGTCCGGGTCCTTGGTCCGCGACGGGTAGGCCTGCAGGCCGCCGCGGGCACGCAGCATCGTCAGGTACCTGCGGTCCAGGTTGCCGAGCAGGTACTGGATGGCGTGGAACACCGGCGAGGCGTGCGGCTTGACGCTGACCCGGTCCCCGGCGTTCAGGTACGCGAACCACAGCGCGGTCATCGCGGTGACCAGGGAGGCGCTGGAGGCCTGATGACCGCCGACCTTGACCCCGTCCCCGGTGCTGCGCCCGTGGTTGGCGGCGTCGACCATGCGGACCGCGAGCCAGAGCACCCGCCGCTGGATCTCCGCCAGCACGTCCAGGTCCACGGCCGTGCTCGCGGTCACGCCGGTCCCGGGACGCAGATCCAGCTCAGCCACGTTCCACCCCCACGGCGATCATCGGACGGCCCTTCGAGTATCCCCCGCATCGCCGCGCGGGCACAGGCCGGTTCGCGGCGGGCCGACCGGCTGCGGTTCCGCCGTTCAGATCGACCGAACGGGACTCGATGACGGTTTTCGCAGGCGGAGCATCTTCCGGGGATCACCCCAGCCGCGGAGCGTGCCGGCCGAGAAGCCGGACAGGACCGAGGCGAAGCTCCAGATCGAGCCGACCGAAAACGCCGATGCGAAGCTGCCCAGCGACCCGAAGGAGCCGATCGAGGCGAACGATCCGGCCGAGCCGATGGACAGGATCGACCCGGCCGAGCCGATGGACAGGATCGACCCGGTGGAGCCGATGGACAGGATCGAGCCGTTCGCGCCGATGGACAGGATCGAGCTGCCCTCGCCACCCGGACCCGGTGAGCCGCCAGTTGCCATGATCGTATTGTGGCACCCGCGCCGGCACCGGCGGCCCGCCGGGTGTGAGCGGCCGCCGGTGTGAGCGGCCGGCAATCAGGGACGGCCGGGCGGGATCTCGAAGGGGGACTGGCCGGGCGGGAGCTCCCACGTCGGCCGGGGGCGGGGGCGGCGCAGGATCCAGTCCCGGAATGACCGCCGCGGTGGCCGGGGCGGCCGGGCGGTGATGCTGCCGCTGCCGACCTTGCCGGACACGTCAATCCGGAACGTGGCGGGCACGCCGGCGCCCCAGGGTGCCTTGACCGTCACGGCCCCACTGCGCAGTGATACATCATTGGTGTCCACCACGATGCCCGGTTTCGTCAGCAGCCGGAGCGACCCGCTGTGCACGTCGGCGTCGATCTGGAGGGTCGGCCAGGTGACCTGCGCCTGAGTGAAGTCCAGGGTCACCGAACCGCTGCGGACCCGTATCTCCATCCGCTGCGGGACGGCCCAGCCGCCGTCGCGCTTCGTGGAACTGCTGCCGCACTCGATACGGACCAGTTCCTTCGGTTTGGCCGGGGCCACCGCGGCGACCGCTCCCGGCGCGGCGGGCAGATCCAGGATCAGCGCCTCGAGCTCGCCGTACGTGCGCGCGGTCAGCGCTGCCTCGACCCGTTCGTCAAGTTCCTCGATGCTGAGCCGGCCATCCCCCGCGGACGTCCGCAGCAGCTCCACGATCCGGTCCCGGTCCTCGTGCGACGCCCGCATGTCGCGCCGGGATACGGCGCCGTCGGGGCGCGCCGGAGGCGCGGCGTCGTCTGCCATGGGAAAACCTTACGGGCCCGGCCTCGTCTGCCGCACTCCCCCGGGCGCCGCCGATCCCGTCCCGTCCCGTCCCGGCGCGGCGCCGCCGATCCCGTCCGGCCCGGCGCGGGCGCCGCCGATCCCGTCCGGCCCGGCGCGGGCGCCGCCGATTCCGTCCCATCCGTCCTGTCCCGTCCTGTCCCGGCGCGGGGCGCGGCCACCCGCCGCCGGGGCGCCTGCGGCCACGGGCTGGTGAAGTCCTGGGCCAGGCGTGGCTGTTCATGTCGCTGCCGCTGCTGGCCTACGCGGGCGCCATGGCGATCGCCTTCCACCTGTTCGTCACCGGCTACGAGGAACGGACGCTGAGCCACCGCTTCGGCGGTTCGTACCTGGAGTACCGGCATTCGGTCCCGCGCTGGATTCTCCGCCCGTCGCACCGCAGCTAACTGCCCGCGTGCAACGCTGGCATGGCCTTCCGCTCGCGCAGCGCGACCGGGACTGCGGCGAGGATCAACGCGCCGGTCAGGGCGAACGCCGCCGGGTAGCCGGTGCGGACGCAGATCAGGCCGAAGACGGCCGGGCCCGCGCCGTACCCCGCGTCGTAGGCCAGGTTCCACAGCGCGCTGGCCTTAGCCTCGGGCAGCTGCTCGATCAGCAGCGCGAACGTCGCGTTCTCGATCACCCCGAACCCGGCGCCGAACAGCACCATGCCTGCGAACATCGCCACGGGCGAGCCCAGCATCATCATCGTGGCCATGCCGAGCGCCGCCACGGCGAGCGCCGGGATGAGCAGCCGGGCGTGACCGTACCGGTCGCCGTGCCTGCCAGCCTGCCAGCGGCTGAGCGTGGCGGTGACCGCCTGCACGAGCAGGGCGGCCGAGGAGAGGTTGCTGGGGATCCCCTTCGCGAGCGGCAGGAACGAGTCCAGCACGCCGGCCGCGATGGTGGCGGCGGCGAAGATCAGCGGCAGCCGCAGCGCGGCACCCGCCATCCGCCCGGAGCTGCGGGCCCCCGGCATCCGTCGGGCGCGAGCGGTACGGCGTGCCTCGCGCCCGCCCGGCAGCCAGCGGATCGCCGCCAGCGGCAGCAGGCCGGCCGTGGCCGCTATCGCCGCGGCCGCGGCGGCTTGGTGGTGTCCGGCGAGCCAGACCCCGGCCGGCAGCGCGATAATGGCCGGGACGCCGGAGACGATGCCGAGCAGGCCGAGCCCCTCACCGCGCCGTCCGGGAGGCAGCAGCTTGGCGGTGAGCGCGCCGGTGACCACGCCGCACAAGCCGAAGCCGAGCCCGCGCACCACGCTGACGCTCACCATGACGGCCTGGGGCTCGCGTGCGAGCATGGCCAGGGCCGGCGCGCCGAGCAGCACGGCTCCGGCCGCGAGCACCATCCGGCAGCCGAACCGCCTGATCGCTACGGCGGCCACGGCCTCGGCCGCCACGGTGCCGAGCAGCAGGGACCCGGTGATCAGCCCGGCAGCGGAGCTGCCGGCGCCGGCCGCCGCCGCCAGCATCGGCATCACCGACAGCAGCAGGAAGAAGCTGGTGAGCGAGGTGAACTCGGCCAGGAACGTGACTGCCAGCGGCACGCTGAGGAGCCGGGCCGGAACTGCGGTACCAGGCTGCGCCTGCGTCGAGGTGCTCATAGCCCTCACGGTAGAATCCAGCCGGCACGCTGGTAAGGTCCGATTTCATGGCGATTGAGTGGTCCGGTTTGAGCCCGGGGCTGCTGGTTCGGCTCGACCGTTCGGCCAGCCAGCC
This sequence comes from uncultured Actinomycetes bacterium, assembly GCA_963786975.1. Taxonomy (GTDB): domain Bacteria; phylum Actinomycetota; class Actinomycetes; order Streptosporangiales; family Streptosporangiaceae; genus Palsa-506. Next base: position 28,780 of record CAWBBE010000009.1, read on the forward strand.
GCTGCGCGCCCAGCTGGAGGCGAGCCTGCGCGAGGCGATCAGGGGCGGCCGGCTCCGCGCCGGGGAACGGCTGCCGTCCTCGCGGGAGCTAGCGCGTGCGCTCGGCGTCTCCCGCGGCATGGTGCAGGACTGCTACGGGCAGCTGCTGGCCGAGGGATACCTGACCAGCCGCACCGGGTCCGCCACCCGGGTCGCCGGCCTCAGCGGCCAGCAAGCCGGTGACGAGCCCGTGGCCGGCCCGGCCGTGGTCTCGCCCGCGGCGGCCTCGCTGGGCCGCCATTCCCCGGGACCGCCGCTGATCGCGGACTTCCAGCCCAGCGTGCCGGACCTGTCCAGCTTCCCGCGCACCGACTGGGCCTGGGCCATCAAGCAGGCGTGCACCCAGGCCGCCTCCGCGGACCTGGGATACGGCGACCCGCGCGGCAGTTCGGTGCTGCGCGAGGTCCTCGCCGGGTACCTGCGGCGGGTACGAGCCGCCGCCGTCAGCCCGGCGCAGATGATCATCAGCACCGGCTTTGCGCAAGGAATCAACCTGGTCCTGCACGCCCTGGCCCGCCAGGGCGGCGTGACGTGCGTGGCCTTCGAAGACCCCGGCTACGGCAGCGCGCAGGCAGACGAAACGGTCCGCGCGGTCCTGGCGATGGGCATCGGTGTCACCTACGTTCCGGTCGACGACCAAGGCCTCGTGGTCGGCGAACTGGCGGCCAGCGGAGCCCAGGCGGTCGTGGTCACCCCGGCACACCAGTCCCCCACCGGGGTGGTCCTGTCCCCGGCACGGCGGCACGCCCTGACCGACTGGGCGCGGCGCGGCGGCGGGTACGTGATCGAGGACGACTACGACTCGGAGTTCCGCTACGACAAAGAACCCGTCGGCGCGCTGCAGGGGCTAGCCCCCGACCAGGTCTTCCTGCTCGGCACGGCCAGCAAGGCACTGGCGCCCGCGGTCCGCCTCGGCTGGGTCCACGCCCCGTCAGCACTGGCCCCAGCGGTCGCCGCCGAGAAAGAAATGAGCGACCGCGGCTCCTGCACGCTGGACCAGCTCGCCCTGGCCACCCTGCTCACCACCGGCCGGTACGACCGCCACCTGCGGCGGATGCGAACGGTCTACGCCGCCCGCCGCACCGCACTGACCGACGCGTTCGCCAGGCACGCCCCCCGAGTCCAGCTCACCGGGCTCGCGGCCGGATTCCAGGCAGTCGCGCCGCTGCCACCCGGCGCCGACGAGACGGCGGTGATCGCCGCGGCGCGTGCACGGCGGGTCGGGCTGCACGGCATCCGCGGCTACCGCGGCAACCCTGACACCGCGGCGCCACCGGCGCTGGTGATGGGCTTCGGCAACGTCGGCGAGCGAGCCATCGAACCCGCCATCGCCGCCGTCGCCGACCTGCTCAGCTGACCAGGAAGCGACCGTGCCCGGGGACCGGATCCTCCAGTTCAGCTCGCCCCCGCCGAGTTCGATCGAGGTGAGTAGCGGGCTGGCTGAGGATGGCGCCAGCCAGCATCCGTCTGCCGGTCACGTCCTCACGCATCTGGCCCGTAGAGCGCGGCAATGGCCTGGGAGCCGGCCCACCGGCTGTAGGTGGGCGACTGCGGCCAGCCCTCCGGCGAGTCTTGCCACTCCTCCTGCCGCCCGTAGGGCAGCAGATCGATCAGCGCAAAGGCGTGACCGAGCTGCTCGGTGCCACGGCCGCTGGTGTGCCAGGTGCGATACACGGTGTCGCCATCGCGCAGGAACACATTGACGGCGAATCCGCCGCCGGGCGGTGCGCCGACGTCGCTGCCAAATGGGCTGTTCGCGGTGGAGTACCAGGTCATTTTGTTCCCGGCCCGCCGGCTGTAGGCGAGCGCCTCGTCGATTGGGCCCTGGGTGACGATGACGAACCGGGCGTCGTAGTTGTCCAGGAACTCCAGCCGGGTGAACTGCGAGGTGAACCCGGTGCAACCCGGGCACTGCCACTGCTCGCCGGGGAACCACATGTGGTTGTAGACGATCAGCTGGGACTTGCCGCCGAAGACGCCGGCCAGCCCAACCGGTCCCTGCTCACCCTCCAGGGTGTAGTCGGGCATCTCGACCATCGGCAGTCGCCGGCGCTGCGCGGCGATCGCGTCGAGTTCCCGGGTCGCGGCCTTCTCCCGGGCACGCAGTGCGTCGAGCTGACGCTGCCAGGTGCCGGAGTCGACGACGGGCGGTAGTGCGGCGGCGGTCATGGGGCCCTCCTAACTGATCATGTTCACAGCCTGCTGCATGCAGCCTGCAGTCATAGACCCTGCCCGGCCGGCTGACTCATCGCTGGCTCGCCCATCAGGATGACTCGCCCATCAGGATGATGAGCGCCATAGGAACGCTAGCCGCCCGGGCCGCCGCCTGCACGCTGCGTGGCCAGCCGCCGGCCGGAATGATCAGGGGTGCCGAATGGATAAGGTGTACCGGTGACCAGCAGACCGGCCGCGGCGCAGCGGCTGAGCGACCTCGCGCGGCTGCGCCGGGTCCGGGACCGGATGGACCGGGAGTACGCGCAGCCGCTGGACGTCGAGGCGCTGGCCCGCGGCGCGCACATGTCGGCCGGGCACTTCAGCCGCGAGTTCCGGCTCGCCTACGGCGAGTCGCCGTACGGCTACCTGATGACGCGGCGGATCGAGCGCGCGATGGCGCTGCTGCGCCGTGGCGACCTCAGCGTCACCGAGGTCTGCTTCGCGGTCGGCTGCTCGTCGCTGGGCACCTTCAGCAGCCGGTTCACCGAGCTGGTCGGGCTGCCGCCGAGCAGCTACCGGAGCCAGGCAGCCCGGGCGACGGCGGGCCTGCCGGCGTGCGTGGCGAAGCAGGTGACCAGGCCGGTCAGGAACCGAGAAGCGCCGGTCACCGAGCCGCAGCTAGCCTGACCGGCATGGACATCACCATTCCGGCCAGCGGCCCCGAGGTCGTCCGGGAGCCGGACGAGCAGCCCGGCGGCGTTCGCGACTGCGCCGCCGCCCTGCTCGGCGTCCCGCCGACGGCCGACGCGTCCTACTACGTAGGCTATGACGCCGAGGAGCAGCACATCGGGCTGGTACCGGGCGCTGGGCAGCAGGGCATGACCTCGCCGGTGGCCTACTGGCACGTGCCGGACATCGAGGCGAAGCTGGCCGAGGTGACCGCGGCCGGTGCCACCGTGCGGGAGCCCGCGCGCGACGTCGGCGGCGGCCGCCTGGTGGCCACCGTCACCGACCCCGACGGCAACGTCCTCGGGCTGCTTCAGGACCGATGAGCGCCGGTCCCCCGCGGCAGCGGGATGACCGCTTCGCCGCGGGCGTGGGCTGCCCCGGCTCGCAGATGGAGACACGATGAGCATGGCCACCAGGACGGACGCGCAATCGCCTGCGCCGCAGATGGCCGGCCGCCACGATCTGATCCGCGTGCATGGCGCGCGCGAGAATAACCTCAAAGACGTCAGCGTCCAGATCCCGAAACGCCGGCTGACGGTGTTCACCGGCATCTCCGGCTCGGGCAAGAGCTCGCTGGTGTTCGGCACGATCGCGGCGGAGTCGCAGCGGCTGATCAACGAGACTTACAGCGCCTTCGTGCAGGGCTTCATGCCGACGCTGGCGCGGCCCGAGGTCGACGTGCTCGAAGGGCTGACGACCGCGATCATCGTGGACCAGCAGCGGATGGGTGCCGACCCCCGCTCCACGGTCGGCACCGCCACCGACGCCAACGCGATGCTGCGCATCCTGTTCAGCCGGCTCGGTCAGCCGCACATCGGCTCGCCCAAGGCGTTCTCCTTCAACGTCGCCTCAATCAGCGGAGCGGGCGCGGTCGCGTTCCAGCGCGGCGGAAAGACCGTGAAGGAGCGGCGCAGCTTCAGCATCACCGGCGGCATGTGCCCGCGCTGCGAAGGCCGGGCCACGGTTACCGATATCGACCTCACCCAGCTCTTCGACGACTCCAAGTCGCTCGCCGAGGGCGCGATTACCGTCCCCGGCTACACGGGGGGCGGCTGGAACTCGCGGCTTTACAGCGCGTCGGGCTTCGTCGACCCCGACAAGCCGATCCGCAAGTACACCAGGAAGGAGCTGCACGACTTTCTCCAGCACGAGCCAGTCAGGATGAAGATCGCGGGCATCAACATGACCTATGAGGGGCTGATCCCGCGGATCCAGAGGTCGATGCTGTCCAAGGACAAGGAGGCGATGCAGCCGCACGTCCGGGAGTTCGTGGACCGCGCGGTCACCTTCACCACGTGCCCAGAGTGCGGCGGCACCCGGCTCACCGAGGCGGCCCGGTCATCGAAGGTCAAGGGGATCAGCATCGCCGATGCGTGCGCCATGGAGGTCAGGGACCTGGCCGAATGGGTCGACGGCCTCGACGAGCCGTCGGCGGCGCCGCTGCTCGCCGCGCTGCAGCAGATCCTGGGGTCGTTCGCGGAGATCGGGCTGGGCTACCTCTCGCTCGACCGGCCGTCGGGCACGCTGTCGGGCGGCGAGGCACAGCGCGTCAAGATGATCCGCCAGCTCGGCTCCGCGCTCACCGACGTGACCTACGTCTTCGACGAGCCGACGATCGGGCTGCACCCCCATGACGTCCAGCGGATGAACGGCCTGCTGCTGCAGTTGCGTGACAAGGGCAACACGGTACTCGTCGTCGAGCACGAGCCGGAAACGATCGCGATCGCCGACCACGTCGTCGATCTCGGCCCCGGCGCCGGCACGGCGGGCGGCACGGTCTGCTTCGAGGGCACCGTCGCGGGGCTGCGGGCCAGCGGCACCATCACCGGCCGCCATCTCGGCGACCGGGCCGCCCTCAAGGCGACGGTGCGGAAGCCGGCCGGCGCGCTGGAGATCCGCGGCGCGACAACGCACAACCTGCGCAACGTCGATGTCGACATCCCGCTCGGGGTGCTTGTCGTCGTCACCGGCGTGGCTGGCTCCGGCAAGAGCTCGCTCGTGCACGGGCCGACCCCGGTCAGCGCGGGCGTGGTATCGATGGACCAGGGCGCGATCCGCGGTTCGCGCCGGAGCAACCCGGCGACCTACACCGGACTGCTCGACCCGGTCCGCAAGGCGTTCGCGAAGGCCAACGGCGTGAAACCTTCCCTGTTCAGCGCCAACTCCGAGGGCGCCTGCCCGACCTGCAACGGCGCCGGGGTGATCTACACCGACCTGGCGATGATGGCCGGCGTCACCTCGATCTGCGAGGACTGCGAGGGGAAGCGGTTCCAGGCATCGGTGCTGGACTACCACCTCGGCGGCCGCGACATCAGCGAGGTGCTCGCGATGTCGGTGACCGAGGCCGGGGAGTTCTTCGGCGCCGGCGAGGCGCGCACGCCGGCCGCGCATGCCATCCTCGGCCGGCTCGCCGACGTCGGGCTCGGCTACCTCAGCCTCGGCCAGCCGCTCACGACGCTGTCCGGCGGCGAGCGACAGCGGCTCAAGCTGGCCACCCGGATGGCCGAGAAAGGCGGCATCTACGTCCTGGACGAGCCGACCACCGGCCTCCACCTCGCCGACGTCGAGCGGTTGCTCGGCCTGCTCGACCGGCTCGTCGACTCCGGCAAGTCGGTCATCATCATCGAGCACCACCAGGCGGTCATGGCGCACGCCGACTGGATCATCGACCTCGGCCCCGGCGCCGGCCACGACGGCGGCCGGGTCGTGTTCGAGGGCACGCCCGCCGACCTCGTCGCCGCCCGCCGCACCCTCACCGGCGAGCACCTCGCGGCCTACGTCGGCGACTGACACATCACGGGCGCACCGGACGACCTAGGCCTGGGTTCCGATACCCATCCGGGCGGCCTCGCGCGCAGCGGCCAGCCGGCTGGGAACGCCGATCTTGGACAGCACCGAGGAGACGTGGTGGTGCACGGTCCGTTCGGAGATGAACAGCCGCCGGGAGATCTCCTTGTCCGGCAGGCCCTGCGACAGCAACGCCAGGATCTCCTGCTCGCGAGCGGTGAGCCCGGCCGGAGCGGCGCGGGTCGCCGCGCGGGGCCCGCGGGGGATCGAGGTGATGCCGAGTTCCTTCATCCGTCGCCTGGCCGCGGCAGCGGTCGCGCGTGCACCGAGATCGTCCAGAACGGTGAGGGCTGCCCGGAGTACGGCCTCGTCCCGCGAGGAAGCGATCCGCGTCAGTGCAGCGTCGTAGGTCCGGCCGAGCCGCTCCCAGGCAGCGGCCGCCCCCGGCCAGTCGCGGCGATCTCGAGTGCATATGGTTCCGGCAGGCCGGGCGGTGGGTCCACCCCGGCCTCGAGCCGCCACAGCCAGATTGCCAGTGACCCGAGCTTCCACGGGTCGGCTCGGCCGGCTGCCTGGTCGTAGGCCTCTGTTGCCTCCTCGCGGGCGAGATCAAGCTGGCCCGATACCCACAACAGCTCCGCTCGCACCGCCCGGACCTGCGCGAGCCATTTTGGCGAGACGATCCCCGCGGCCAGTGCCGCCGCCCTGGCTAGCAGCTCGGCGTGGCCGGGCTCGCCGCGGCGGCTGCGGACGGTGCCGAGGATCCGCAGCGGGTAGAGCTGATTCGACGGCGAAACACCCGGAATGGCGAGCAGCCCGGCGCAGATATCCGCGGCCTCGTCCCAACGCCCGAGCAGCAGCAATGTGTCCGCTTGGGCGCCTCGCATGCAGCGCGTGGACATGCGCAGCTCGCGTCGCTCGCAGAATGCCATGCCAGCGTCGTAGTAGCGCTGCGCCTCGGCCAGCCGCTGCAAGTTCACGCAGCTGTCCTGCAGGCAGACGTATGCGTCGCTGGCCTGCTGCTCCAGCTGTGCCTCAAGCGCCAGCCGGAGCGCCTGGCCGAGTGAGCCGATCCCATCCTGGCCGCTGTCCACGAGGAAGCTCCCCCGCATGGTCAGGGCGCAGCACACTACATCCCTCCGGCCCAGTCGCTCGCCGAGCTCGAGCACCTTGGCAATGCCGTCGAGCGCCTCAGCCTGCCGTCCCATGCTCCACATGCTGCCGGCCACACTGGCCCGGGCCACGGCCAGCTCCGCGCCGGGCGGCAGCGACTGCAGAACCCGGACGGACTCCTCGGCGGCACGGGCGCTTTCCTCTCCCCGGCACTGCTGCCACAGGATTTCGGACAGCACGCTCAGGTCCCCGCCAACGTGCATGTCATCGCCTAGCTCGCGCCGGTACCGCAGGGCGGCGCGCAGCGCGGCCTCGCTTTCCTCCAGCTGGTCGAGCAGTGAGTATTCGGCCGCGATTCCTTCGTGCAGTCCGGCCAGGGCCGGCTGGTCAGCAGTGCCGGCGTACTGCAGGGCCCGCCGGTACTGCGCGGCTGCCTCGCGGTGGGCGCCCAGCGCCGCCGATCGGCGGGCGGCGTCCAGGGCGTACCGCCGGACGGCAGCCGCGTCGCCAGCTCCTGCGGCGTGGTGGGCCAGGACGGCCGGGTCGGCCTGGCCGCCGTCCTGGAGCACCGCGAGCAGCCGGGCGTGCAGCTCGCCCTTTCGGTGCGGTGCGATCGTTTCCTGCACCGTCATCCGGACCAGCTCATGCCGGAACCGCAGAGTGCTCGCGTCAGCCGTTAGGACGCCGGTCCTCAGGCAGTCATCCAGCAGTGCTGCGGATCCGCCGACAACCGACACCAGCAAGTCCCGGTCGATACTGGCGCCGATGACGGCAGCTGCCTGCAAGGCCTCGCGGACCGGGGCGCTCGAACGGGCCAGCCGGGCGCCCACCAGGTCGCGCACCGTCGGCGGGATCGCCGGCCAGCCTGCCTCGATGGCCTCGGACACGAAGAACGGGTTGCCGCCAGTCACCCGGCACAGCTCAGCGGCGTCCACGTCGCGCTGTCCGGCCAGCGCACGGACGGCGTCATCGGATAGCGGCGGCAGCCCCATCAGCCGGGTAGCACGCTGGGTCGCCAGGTCACCGAGAAGCAGCCGCAGCGGATCGTCGCCGAGCTCGTCGTCCCGGTAGGTGACCAGGACCAGCGCCCTCATCCGGGCCAGCCGCCGTCCGGCAAACCTCAGCAAGTCGATCGTCGCCTCATCCGCCCAGTGCACGTCCTCGACTACCGCGACAGTCAGGACCGCCGGCGAATCAAGCTCGGCCAGGAATGCGCCGAACAGCTGGTCCCGCGCTGCGCCCTGGCCGCACAGCTCCGACAGGTGGCCCCCGGCCTGCGCGGCGATATCGAATAGCGGGCCTAGCGGCCGCGGAGTCAGTAGCCCGTCGCATGCTCCCCACAGCCAGCGCGCTCCGAGCAGCTGCGCCTGGAACGCCTCTACCAGCGCTGTCTTACCGATCCCCGACTCGCCCGATACCAGCACAAGCCGGCCGTTACCTAGCCTCGCCTCGGCTGCGTAGCCGGCCAGCGCATCCAGGAACGACGACCGCTCGAGCAGCTCCACCGGCCAACCCCCCGTTCCCTAGCAAGGATTGTCGCCCCGCCCGCAGGACACGGCAAGCCGCGACCACGCCGGCCTGCGGGGCGGCAGCCGGGTCGAGGCGGCCCGGGGTGAAGCGCCGGCCTCTCAGTCCATGCTGATATCAGGCCTCCCGGGCGATGATTTCGGCCGGGGCCGGCCGTCTGCCTGGTTGATCACGCCGCGGCCGGCGGCCTGAATGCGAGGGGAGAGAGCCGATGGGCAAGGTGTTCGCGGGGATCACTATCTCGGTGGACGGCTTCGTCGCCGGGCCCGGCGATGGTCCTGGGTACGGGCTCGGGGTCGGCGGCGAGCGCCTTCATTACTGGGTGTTCGGCGGGCCCTGGAGGTACGACTCGCCCGGGCGCGGGGAGCCGGCCGGAGAGGACAAGGCCTGGCTGGAGCCTGGTCGACGAGCTCACGATCATCATCGCCCCGGTGACCCTCGGCGCCGGCAAACGCCTGTTCGACGGGTTTGGCGAATCGCTGGAACTCGAGCACCTCGGCGTGCGCCAGTCCCCGCTCGCGACGTTCATCGACTACCGCGTGCAGAAGTGAAGGCGGGGGATTCCTGATGGCCAGGCTGATCTACTCGGCGATCGCCTCCGCGGACGGCTATGTCGAGGACGCCGCAGGAGGTTTCGGCTGGGCGGCACCAGACGAAGAGCTGCACTGCTTCGTCAACGACCTCGTGCGGCCGGTCGGCACCTACCTTTACGGCCGGCGGATGTACCAGACGATGCGCTACTGGGAGACGGTCCGCACGGTGCCCGGCCAGCCGCCTTCGGTCCGGGAGTTCACCGGCATCTGGCAGGCGGCCGAGAAGATCGTGTTCTCGAGGACACTCGCAGCGGTGCCGGGTGCCAGGACACGGACCGAACCGGACTTCGATCCCGGCATGATCTGGCAGCTGAAGTCGGCCACCGGGCACGACATGACGGTGGGCGGCGCGGACCTGGCCGGGCAGGCCATCAGGGCCGGCCTGGTCGACGAACTGCAGCTGTTCCTGGTTCCCGTCGTCGTCGGAGGCGGCAAGCGAGCGCTCCCCGACGGTGTCCGCACGGATCTCGAGCTACTGGACACCCGGCGGTTCGCCAGCGGCGCTGTCTACCTCAGGTACCGCCCTGCATCAGCGTGATCACCTCGCAGCGGTGTACTACCTGTCCGATGCCGGGGTGCTGCGCGCCGAGCGCACCAGCGCTCAGGCCGGGACGCTGGAGTGCTGGTCACAGTCGGCGGCGGGTGAGAGGATGCGGTCATGGCCGGTGACGGAGATGACCCGGTACGGCAGTTTGCCGCTGCCCGGGAGGCTGCCGCAGCCGCGCTGGCCGAGTGGGCCCAGCGGGTGACGGCCGCCACTACTGATGCGCTGGGCAAACTCGATCCGGCTGTGCGCGCGGCGATGGACGCCGGGCGCAGCGCGCTGGCCGGGGACTGGCGCCACTGCCACTGCCGGTGCGGCCAGGCACACCCCGATGACGCTGGCGTGTGTGACGGCCGGGCGGTCATGACCCGGCAGCTAGGCGGCGCGGACGTGCGGCTGTGCGCACCGTGCGCGGTGGCGCAGGGTGTCGCGGAAATGGCCCGTTAACCCCGCGGGCCGTCTCGCACCTGCTGTCCTCGCTCAGCCTGATGGTCATCGCACCAGCAGGCGCGTACCGGGCTGAGAAGCCTTCCAGGCTGCCTTCAGCAAGCCTTCAGCAGATGGTCAGGCTCGTCCGCGATATTTGAGTGCGTCCCGCCGGCCCGGCCGGCGGGACGCCCTTGCCGCAGGCCGGCCCGAGCGCCGCCGCAGGGCATGACCGGGCCGGGCCAGGTACTACGGTGGGCTGGTGGCCGGCACCGATGCCATCGTGGAGCGGATCCTTACTACCTACGGCACGATCACCGTCGTCGGCGCCAGTGCCGCCGCGGCGAAGGCAGCGCACTTTGTGCCAGCACATATGCAGCGGCACGGATGGCGCATCATCCCGGTCAACCCGAATGCCGACGCCGTTCTCGGCGAGCGCGCCTACCCGGCGCTGCGGGACGTGCCCGGCCAGATCGGCCTGGTCAACGTATTCAGGCCGGCCGAGCAGACGCCGGATATCGCCCGCCAGGCCGTGGCGGCGGGTGCCACGGCCCTCTGGCTGCAGCTGGGCATCGCCTCGCCGCAGGCCCGGGCCATCGCTGCGGAAGCCGGGCTGCTCTACGTAGAGGACCGCTGCCTGATCATCGAGCAGCGGCGGCTGCGGCTGCGAGCACCCGGCCCGCGGTGACCAGCCGGCCGCTGGCCGGCCCATCGATAACCCGCGGACCCGGATCCTCGACCTGGTGCGAAGCGGGGGCGCTGACTTACTCCGCTCCCGGGCATGCTGCTCGCAGCGGAGTCACATCGAGCAGGTACCGAGCCATGATCCCGTTGCCGCGGTCATCCTCCCATCGGCTCATCCGCTCGATCTCGACGCGGCGAAGCAGCTTGCCCGGATAGCCGGCCAGGGCCTCTCCCGCGCCGTCGGGAGCGTAGTCGACCTGCCGGTACTCGATCTTCAGCCGGCGCACCTGCCAGTCGGTTCGCAGGTCGGGCAGCCCGAATGCGTCCCACTCGTAGTCGGCCACGACGCTGAGCGTGCACTGCGCGGTGACCCGCGACCCGGCCGCGACCCTGACCGCCGATCCCGCAGTCTGGACGAGAAACGCCTGGTCATCGGTGCTGACCGGGAACTCCCAGCCGGTCAGCCCCGATCCGCCCCGCACCGCCACGGCCGACCCGGCCAGCCCGGTCAGCGCATAGCGGTAGCCGCCGGGTCCCTGCCCGCCGCCGGGTCCCTGCCCGCCGCCGGGTCCCTGCTCGCCGCCGGGTCCCGCGAGCTCCGCGATGCCATCCGCCGCTGCCCGGGCGGGGCCGATTTCGTAGCAGTAGGCCCGCAGGCCAACGCCGCGCAGCTGCGAGCCGCGGGCCAGCTCGGGAAGCGCGCCATCCTGAACCATCCAGGTGTCGAGATACGCCCACATGCCGGCGCGCTCAGCCGCGTACTATCCGGTACAAGATGGCACTCTGCTCCCGCTGCGTGTCGTCACTGGCCTCCGATCAACCTACAACGGTTACCAGCCCGGCGATCCGGCCCGGGCATCGCCGGGACGCCGGCTGAGGTCCAGCCCGTCCACTCGACGACCGCCGTGCTCGGCGAGGCGATCGACGCCTGGGTCAGCGCGCCGTTGCTGCCGCCGATACTGGTGATGATGCCGTCCGGCGACAGGTCGAAGCTGTTGTGCTGAGTGCCGGCGCTGCAGCTGCCGAACGTGACCGATGGCAGGAACACCGGCAGGTCGGCAGAGATCCCCTCGACGATCCACTCGGCTGAGGCGCCGGCCGAGGTGATGCCGGGGCGTGCGTCGATGCCGACGCTGGTGGCCTGCCCGGTCGTCAGGTTCTGCATGGACACGAACCCGTGGTCTGGCTGCGGGGCGCAGACCAGGAACGACACCGTGTCGCCCACTGCGATCGGGAAGTTCGTGACCGCGACGGCAGGGTCCTGATACTGCGTCGTGTACCACTCGGTCCACGCCCACCAGTTCACCGTGGCGTTGGGCTGTACCGTCACGGCGATGCCCGCCTGCAGCACCTGGCCGTTGGTGAAGCCGTCCAGGCCCACCCAGAAGCCCGCGGTTATCGGTGCGCTGGGATCCGATGCCGGCCAGATCCCCGGGACGGCCCACTGGGCGAACACGGTCTTGGCCGGCTCGGCGGGATTGAACCCCAGCGAAGCAGTCTCGACCACGATGCCGCCCCACCCGCCGGGCCGGAAATCGTCCTGGCCATTGGCCGCGGCCGGCCGGCGGAGCGGGTTGCGCTGGCTCATCACCGGGTCAATGGCGAGCTCCGCCGTGGTGAACCGGGTCGGCCAGGACATGGCCCGGTGCCACAGCTGGGCCAGGCGAGGTTCCCGCTCCGCGTCGGGACGGCGGGGATACCCGTGCCGGCGCAGCAGCGCCGCGTCGGCGGTGTGCGGCTCGAAGCCGTCTGGCGGCGGCTCGAATACGTGCATCAGGCTCAGCACGTCGGACTGCTCGTAGTCCGCGCGCCCGCTGCCGGGCGCAGCCTGCCCGGACGGACGGGCGGTTCCAAGATCGGTCATGATGCCCCCTCAAGGTGGTGGATAGCTAACTACCAAGAGGACGCAGCCGGGCCGCAGATACACCGCGGCCGGCCGGGCACTGCGGCCGCGGGCCGGTCAGCCGGGCACGTCAGCCGAGCACCGCGGCGATGATCGCTTGTGCCTCCCGCTGGATCGCGGCAAGGTGCTCCGGGCCGCGGAAGGACTCGGCGTAGAGCTTGTAGACGTCCTCGGTGCCCGACGGGCGGGCAGCGAACCAGCCGGATGCGCTGACTACCTTGAGCCCGCCGATCGGGGCGCCGTTGCCGGGCGCCGTGGTGAGCGCCCCGGTGATCTTCTCGCCCGCGAGCTGGCCGGCGGTGACCTGCTCGGGGGCGAGCCTGGCCAGCGCCGCCTTCTGCGCCCGGCTGGCCGCCGTGTCGATGCGGGCGTAGGCGGGATCTCCGTAGCGGGCGGTGAGATCGCGGTACAGCTCCGATGGCGAGCGCCCGGTCACGGCCGTGATCTCCGAGGCGAGCAGGGCGAGGATGATCCCGTCCTTGTCGGTCGTCCATACCGATCCGTCGCGCTGCAGGAACGAGGCGCCGGCGCTCTCCTCGCCGCCGAAGGCGACCGATCCATCCAGCAGTCCCGGGACGAACCACTTGAACCCGACCGGTACCTCCAGCAGCCAGGCGGCCCAGGCCCTCGGCTACCCGGTCGATCATCGATGAGCTGACCAGGGTCTTGCCGACCGCTGCCCGCGCAGGCCAGCCGTCGCGGTGCCGGTACAGGTAGTCGATGGCGACGGCGAGGTAGTGGTTGGGATTGAGCAGGCCGGCGTCGGGCGTGACGATGCCGTGCCGGTCGGAATCGGTATCGTTCCCGGTCGCGATCGTGAACTCGTGCTGGCGGGCGATCAGGCTCGCCATCGCGGACGGCGACGAGCAGTCCATGCGGATCTTGCCGTCCCAGTCCAGGGTCATGAACCCGAACCGGGGATCCACGTCCGGGTTGACGACGGTGAGGTCCAGGCCGTAGCGCTGGCCGATCTCGCCCCAGTAGCCGACGCTGGCGCCGCCCAGCGGGTCGGCGCCGATGCGCACCCCGGCGGACCTGATCGCGGCGAGGTCGACCACCTGGTCCAGCGCCGACACGTAGGCGCCGGCGAAGTCGAACCGCCCGGTGCCGTCCGCCGCGATCGCGCGCGCGTACGGGATCCGGCGGACGCCCTTGAGGCCGTCCGCGAGCAGGGCGTTCGCCCGGTCCTGGATCTGCCGGGTGATGTCCGTGCCGGCCGGGCCGCCATCCGGCGGGTTGTACTTGAAACCGCCGTCCGTGGGCGGGTTATGGGAGGGCGTGACCACGATCCCGTCGGCGCGGGACCGGGGCCGGCCGCGTTATGCGCCAGGATCGCCCTGGATACCGCCGGAGTGGGCGTGTACCCGCCGCGTGCGTCCAGCAGCACCCTGACGTCGTTGGCGGCAAGCACCTCAAGCGCGCTGACCTGGGCCGGCTCGGAAAGCGCGTGCGTGTCAACGCCGAGGTAGAGCGGCCCGCCGATGCCATCGGCGGCCCGGTACTCGCAGATCGCCTGGGTGACGGCCAGGATGTGGTCTTCATTGAACGTCGCCGTCAGCGCGGAGCCGCGGTGGCCGGAAGTGCCGAACGACACCCGCTGGGCGGCCTCGCCGGGGTCGGGGTGCAGCGCGTAATAGGCGGTGACCAGCTTCGCGATATCCGCGAGATCCTCAGCGGCGGCGGGCTGTCCCGCGCGCGGACTCATCATGCCGCCATCCTGGCACGCGCCGTCCACGGCGAAGGACGCCGTCCCCGGTGCAGGCCGGACCCCGCCCGGCCCAGCGCAGGCCGGGCGGAGCGGTGCCGTAGCCGGACCAGAAGGCTGTTCGGCCGGGCTCAGAGCTTGTAGCCGATGTCGCGCAGCAGGCGGTGCCGGACGGCCACATCCGCGTCCGTCTCGATCCCGGCCGGCGGCGAGCCGTCGACCACGCCCACCACGCCGCGGCCGCGATCGTTGACGGCGACCAGGACGTCCACCGGGTTGGCGGTCGCGCAGAACACCGTGCAGACCTCCGGCACTGACTTGACCTGGTTCAGCACGTTGACCGGGAACCCGTCCCGGAGAAAGATCACGAAACAGTGCCCGGCGCCGATCGCGCGGGCGTTGGCGGCGGCCAGCGCGGTGAGTTCTGCATCGTTTCCGGACCGGCGCACCAGCCGTGCCGTCGATGCCTCGCAGAACGCCACGCCGAACCTCAGCTGCGGGCTGGCCCCGGCCAGCGTCTCGTGCAGGTCTTCGACGGTCTTGATGAAATGGGCCTGGCCGATGATGACGTTCAGGTCATCCGGCTTCTCGATGGCAACCGATTCGAGCTCAACGGCCATGCTGACCATCGCCTCCCTTAGCGTCCAGCCTGGGATCATGCTACGGGCCGCGGGCCCGGGTGACGGGGGACTCCGGGGCGGCCGGGATCGGCCCGTGCGGTCAGCCGGCGGGCCGGTAGCGGCCGAGGCCGGCCCGCGCCGCCGCGGTGAGCTCTCCGCCGGAGACGATCAGCTCGCCGCCGAGCAGCACCGCGCGGATGCGCACGGCCAGCCGCCTGCCCGCGTACACGCTGTCGCCGGTGCCGTCGCCGAGCCCGTCCGCGCCGAGCACGGTCTGTCCGGCCGGGTCGAACACGGTGATGTCGGCGTCAGCGCCGGGGACGAGCGCGCCCTTCGCCGGATAGTGGCCGAACGCGCGGGCCGGGTTCGCCGCGGCCAGCTGCGCGATCCTGCCGATCGGCACGCCCCTGGCCAGCCCCTCGGACAGCAGCAGCGGCAGCCGCGCGCCGATGCCGGCCAGCCCGTACCGGAGGCTCTCGCCCGGCGGCACCAGGCTGTCCGGCACCGGCGACCTGGTCTGGCAGTGGTCGAGCCGGCCGTGTCGACCGTCCCGTCCGCTACCCCCTGCCACAGCGTCGCCAGCTGCGCCGGGGGCCGCAGCGGCGGCGCGACCAGGAACCGGCCGGCCTGGTCGCCCGCGTAGCGGCTGTCGTCCAGCAGCAGGTGGTGCGGGCAGACCTCGGCGAGGACCGGCGGGCGGCGCCGGGACCTGGCCAGCCGCACCTGGTCGAGCGCGCCGGCCGACGACAAGTGGACGAGGTAGCACGCGGCCCCGGTCAGCGCGGCCACCGCGAGCACGCGCGCGACCGCTTCCTCCTCGACCTCCGGCGGCCTGGTGCCGGCGTAGGCCGGCCCGCCGCGGCGCCCGGCCCGCCGGGCCTGGTCGGTCAGCGCCTCGATCAGCGGGCCGTTCTCGCAGTGCACCTGGACCAGCAGGCCGCTGCGCCGGGCCCCCGACATCAGGTCGAACAGCCGCCGGGTGGAGCACTGGATGCCGAGCTCGGCGTAGGCGAGGAAGACCTTGATGGCGCCAGCCCCGGCCCGCCGGGCGGCGGCAAGATCGGCCGCGCTGGCGTGCTCAGGATCGTAGAGCGCCGCGTGCAGGCCGATGTCGACGACCGCCCGGCCGCCGGACACCTCCGCCCGGCAGCGCCACAGCGCGTCAATATCGCCCTCGCCGTCCCCGGGATTGGTAAAGGACAGCACGGTCGTGGTACCGCCGCGAGCCGCCGCCGCGGTAGCCCGGCGGACGTCCGGCATCAGGTGGCAGTGCGGGTCGACGCCGCCCGGCAGGACGTAGCAGCCGGACGCGTCCACCCGCTGCCCGGCGGCCGCCCCGGCGGTGCCGATCGCCGCGATCCTCCCGTCCCGGATCAGCACGTCGGCCCGGTGCTCGCCATCCGGCGTGACGACGGTCCCGCCGGTGACCGCGGCAGCGGTCACCGGCCGCTCCGGCCAGGCCGGCCCGCTGCGCAGTTCACGCCCGGATTCTAGATGCTGGACGGGGCACCGGCCCGGCCGGGCATAATCAGCCGTACGAAATGGCCGGGACGAGGGATGCATGGCCGGACGGGACGGGGCCGACACGGGGCCGCCGCGCGACTTCCGCGGCTACGGCCGGCATATCCCGCAGGTCCGCTGGCCCGGGGATGCCAGCCTCGTCGTCAACATCGTGCTGAACTACGAGTCCGGCGCGGAGTACTCGCTGCTGGACGGCGACGGGCGCAATGACAGCTGGGGGGAGTACTCCTACCAGATCGGCCCGGAAATCCGCGACCTGGGCACCGAGACGCACTTCGAGTTCGGCAGCCGGGCCGGGATCTGGCGGCTGGCCCGGTTGTTCGACAGCCATCAGGTGCCGGTCACGATCGGGGCCTGCGGCCGCGGCCTGGAGCGCAACCCCGAAGTCGGCGAGTGGATCGCCGGGGCGGGCCACGACGTGCTCGGCCACGGCTACCGGTGGGCCGAGAACTCGGAAATGACCATCGACGAGGAGCGGGACGACCTGCGCCGCGGGGTCGACGCAATCCAGCGGCTGACCGGCGAGCGCCCGCTCGGCTGGTACTGCCGCTCGTTCCCGAGCATCCGCACCAGGAGGCTGATCGCCCGCGAAGGCGGTTTCCTGTACGACTCCGATGCCTCCAACGACGAGCTGCCGTATTTCACCGCCGTGGACTCGGCGCCGTTCCTGGTGCTGCCCTATTCCAAGGTCTACAACGACGTCAGGTACCTGCTCAGCCCTACCTACTCCACCCCGGACGACTTCTTCGCCAGCCTGCGCGCCGCGGTCGAGTACCTGTGCGCGGAGGCGGCGGAGGGCCACGGCGCCCGGATGATGACCGTCGGCCTGCACGAGCGCTGGAGCGGCCAGGCCAGCCGGGCCAGCGCGATCCGCGACTTCGTCGAGTACGCGGCGGCCCGGCCGGACGTCCGCTTCATGCGCCGGGCGGACATCGCCCGCTGGTGGCTGGAGCACCACGCCGAGTGGGATCCGGCACCGGGCCGTCCCGGCGAGCCGCGCCAGCAGGCCAGCCAGGCGGGCGCCGGTAAGGACCATGAAGACCATTTGAAACGGGGCCCCCGGGCCGGCCGGGCGGCCAGCCCGGGCCCGGGCCGGGTGGGACTGCTGAGTTCAGCGTTCCCGGGCCTGGATCCGGCCAGGGTCTGCGAGCTCGCCGCCGGGGCCGGACTAGCC
Organism: uncultured Actinomycetes bacterium; assembly: GCA_963786975.1. Taxonomy (GTDB): domain Bacteria; phylum Actinomycetota; class Actinomycetes; order Streptosporangiales; family Streptosporangiaceae; genus Palsa-506. Next base: position 46,299 of record CAWBBE010000009.1, read on the forward strand.
GGCGTCGAATGGGTGGTGGGCAGCGGCCGGGAAGCTGCCCTGCCGCCGTCCGCCCCGGTCGCCGTGGCGGCCCGGCTCGGCCGGCTAGCCGCCTCGGATGGACTGGCCGTCTGCGGCCTGGCCGCGGTGGCTGGCAGCGGGCAGCCCGGCAGCGGGCAAACGACCGGCGGGGACTGGGCGGCGGCCAGGCCCGGCCGGTGACTTCGGGTACCTGCTGGAGCTGGCCCGGGCGATGGGCGCGACCCGGCTGCGGCTGACCGCGCCGCCGTACGCGGGCGGAGACCTGGACGAGGAGGTGCGCCGCCTGGCCGCCCTGCTCGCCGGGCGGGCGGGCCAGGCCCGCGCGGCCGGCGTCCGGCTGCTGGTCGAGCTGGCGCCCGGCACGCTGGCCCCCGGCCCGGAATGGTTCCGCCTGCTCGCCGGGACGCTCCCGCCGGACCGCATCGGCGCCGTCTACGATCCTGGCCGGATGCGGGTCGAGGGCCACGTCGCGGCGGGCCTGGCGGTGGCCGCGCTCGGCCCTTACCTGCAGCACGTCGACGTCAGGGACATGGCGCCGCGGCGGGCCGGGCAGGCCTGGGACTGGGCCTGCGCGCGGCCCGGCGAGGGCCTCGTATGCTGGCCCGATGTGCTCACCGCGCTGGCCGCGGCCGGGCTACTGCGGCTGGCTGGTGATCGGCCGCCTGAGCGGCCCGGCCGGCCGTCCCGCCGAGGCCAGGCTGCACGCCGACGTGGCCGCGCTGGGCCGGCTGATCGCCGCCGCGGCAGCATCGGCCCCGGCAACCTCGCCCGCCCGGAACACCATCAGCACCTCGGATACCAGTAATTAACGGAAGGTGACCGCGCGTGAGAGCAGTGACGTTCAGCGGGGCCGGCGGCAACGAGGTCGTCCGGGTCACCAAGCGCCCGGATCCGGTCCCCGGCGACCAGGAGGTGCTGATCTCGGCTCGCTTCGCCGGCGTCAACTGGGCCGACGTCGCGCAGCGGGCGGGCCATTACCCGCCGCCGCCTGGCTCTCCGGCCGACATACCCGGCCTGGAGGTGGCCGGCCTGGTCCAGGCGGCCGGCCGGGCGGTCCGGGCCTGGCAGCCCGGCCAGCGGGTGTTCGGCATCGTCGGCGGCGGCGGGCTGGCGGACCGGGTGGTGGCGCATGAGCGGCACCTCGCGGCCGTCCCGGACGGCATGGCCGACGACATCGCGGCCGCCGTCCCCGAGGCCTACATCACGGCCCACGACGCGATCTTCACCCGGTGCGGGCTCGAACTCGGCGAGGTGCTGCTGGTCACCGGGGCCAACGGGGCGGTCGGCTCGGCCGCCGTGGCGCTCGGGCTCGCCGCCGGGGCGCGGGTGGTGGCCAGCGTCCGGTCGCCCGGCGCCGGGGACGCGCTCGCCGCGGCCGGCGCCATCGTGGCCAGCCCGGACCAGGTGGCCGGCGAACTGGCCGCGCTGGGCGGCGCGGACGTGGTGCTCGAGCTGATCGGCGCGCAGAACCTGGCGGCCGACTTCGGCGTGCTCGCGGTGAAGGGGCGCATCGTGGTCGTCGGCACCCCGGCCGGCGCGGACGGCGCGATCTCGCTGCGCCGGCTGATGGGCAAGCGGGCCAGCCTGTACGGCACGATGCTGCGCGCCCGGCCACTGGAGGAGAAGGCGGTGGCCGTGCAGGCGTTCGGCAGGTCGGTGCTGCCGCTGCTGGCCGCCGGGCGGGCGCTGCCGAGGATCGACCGGGTGTTCCCGGCCGCCGAGGCCACCGCGGCCTTCGACTACCTGCTGCGGCCGGGCAAGTCCGGCAAGGTCCTGCTGGACTTCGGGTGAGTTCCGCCGCGGTGCCCGCCAGCGTCAGGGCTGGCCTCGTCGGGGCCGGCTGGATCGGGCGGCAGCACGCCGAGGCGCTGGCCGGGCGGGACGACGTGGTGGTCACCGCGGTCTGCGACACCGACGCCGGCCGGGCGGCAGCCGTAGCCGGCCTGAGCGCCGCCACGGTCTTCACCGGCTGGGCCGAGATGCTGGACGCCGCCGAACTCGACGCGGTCTGGGTCTGCACGCCGCCGCTGGCCCATGCCGGGCCCGCCGTCGCCGCCCTTGACCGCGGCCTGCCGCTGTACCTGGAGAAACCCATCGCCCGGTCGCCGGACGACGCCCGGCTGATCGTGGCCGCGGCTGCCCGCAGCGGGGCGGTGTGCGCGGTCGGCTATCAGTGGCATGCCATCGACCTCATCGGCGACCTGCGGCTGGCGCTGGCCGGGCGGACGATCGGCTGCCTGGTCGGGCAGAGCATCGGCGGCACCCAGTCACGGCCGTGGTTCCTTGACCGCGCCGCGGGCGGCGGCAACCTGCTGGAGCGCGGCAGCCATCACCTCGACCTGGCCCGGCTGCTGGCGGGCGAGATCGTCGCGGTGCAGGCCGCGGGCTCGTCGGTCCGGCTGGCGCCCCGCAGGCCGGAGCCGGGGACATCGACGACGCGGTCACGCTGGTGCTGCATTTCGCTTCCGGGGCAATCGGCACCATCGTGGTGGCCTGGCTGGCCGACGACCTGCCGGGTTCGTACTGGGTGCAGGTCGCGGCCGACGGCGCCGTGCTCCGGCTCGACCTGGATCCGGAGTACCGGCTGTCCGGCGTGGCCGGCGGCTCGGTGGTGCAGGCGGCGGCGCGCTCAGTCCCGTTTGCCCGGTCGGTGGACGCGTTCCTGGCCGCCGTGCGGGCCGCGGATCCCGGCCTGGTCTGCTGCCCGCCCGCGGACGCGGCCCGCACGCTTGCGGTGGCGGCGGCGGCCGAGCGGGCGCTGGCGAGCGGGCAGACGGTGACCGTTACGACCGACTAACAATTGCCGGCTGCCGGCATGCCCAGCACGGAATGAGTAACGAGAATGCCGCATTCTGTTATCGTCACCGGCTCGTCGTCGGGCATCGGGCGGGCGATCGCGCAGCGGCTGGCCGCCGACGGCTGCCACGTCCTGCTGGCCGACATCCGGCGCGAGCCGCTGACCGGCGGCTCGCCAACCGATGAGGTCATCACCCAGCGCGGCGGCGCCTGCGAGTACGTCCGCGCCGACGTCGCCCGGCGGGAGGACTGCGAGATGCTGGTGGCCCGGGCCGTTGACCGGGCCGGCCCGCTGGACGTGCTGGTCAACAACGCGGTGCTGGCCGGGGCGCACTCCAGGCCGCTGCTGGATACCACCGACGACGACTTCGACGCCATCTTCGCGGTGAACATCCGCGGCCCGTTCATGCTGTGCCGGGCCGCGGTGCGGCAGATGCTGACCCAGCCCGCCAGCTCGGGCGCCCGCGGCCGGATCATCAACATCACGTCGCAGCACGGCATGGCGAGCCGGATGACGTCGCGGCGGCCGTCGCGTTCCTCGCCTCGGCCGGCGCCACGTACATCAGCGGCGTCAACCTGATGGTCGACGGCGGCTGGATGGCCTACTGCCGGCCAGGCCCGCGAGGACCGGGCTGGCAGGCCGCGCTTACCGCGCGCGCCCGGCGCGCGGTCGCAGCGCATCGCCGATGACCGCGCCGAGTGTCCCGAGGATGATCGTCACGCAGGGAATGAGCAGCAGGAAGACCAGCGAGATCGCCAGGCCCTCACCCATCCAGTAGGCCGCGCTGCCAGTAATCCCGCTATGCGCGTAGCCGGCCAGCCGGGTCGCGTCGCCGGAACGGCCGGCGGTGGCGAACGCGTCCGCCGCGTTGCCGATGAACACGGCCAGCCCGCCGACCAGGCCGGCCCAGGTGACCGCGGCCAGGCCCGCCCGCAGCCCGCGGCCGACCTGGCGGCGATGGCCCCGGCCAGCACCGGGACGACGGCAGCCAGGATGAGCGGCAGGCCATGCAGGTTCCGCCAGGCGGCATCGAACGCGAACCAGATCGCGCCGAGCAGCACGCCGGTGAGCATGCCCTGCCGCCGGGCCGCCCGGGCGCCCGGTCTCGCGTCGCGCGCCCTGGCCACGGCGAGCGCGGCATAGCCGGCCAGCGCGACGGCAAGTACCGTCAGGAACAGCGGCAGCTTGCCGCTGCCGAGCAGCGCCGGATAGGCAATGAGCGCCGCGACGGTCAGCCCGGCGCAGGCCGCGACGCCGGCCAGCGCCAGCGCCAGGCTCGGCCGCCCGGTCAGCGGGCCGGCGATGCGCGCCCTGAACGCCGCGAAGACGGCGCCGAGCGCGAACCGCCGGCGGGCCGCCGGGCCGTCGATGCTGGCCAGTTCCGACCGCATCGCCTGTCCCCAGCCGATGCGGTCGGCGGGCAGGCCGCGGCAGGCCACCGCCAGCACCGTGCTGGCGCCATCAGCGCCGTCGGCGCGGGCTTCCGTGCGCACCGTGCGCACCGCCCGGGCCAGCCGCACCAGCAGGTACGCCAGGGCGAGCGGCAGCACTATTACCTGGGGGATGATCATTTCAGGCCTCCTGCAGCCGGGGCCGGCCCGGTGCCTGCGCGGCCACCGGGTCCAGGCCTCGGGCGAACTCCAGGCCGGCGCTGGTAAGCCGGTAGAGATGCCGCGGCGGCCGGCCTGGCCGGGCGCCGGCTTCGCGGGCCGCGTCGCCGGTTTCCCAGGCCGCGTCGAGCAGCCCCCGGTCGGCCAGCCGCATCAGGATCGGGTACAGCGAGCCGGACTTGATCCGCAGCTCGGTGACGAGCTCATAGCCGTAACGCCACACCTCAGGCTCGGCAGCCAGCGCGAGCACCAGCGCCGCGGTCTGCGGCGAGGGCCGCCGGTTTCGTGCCATGGCAGATAACTCTATATAGCAAGAGTTATTCATGGAAGCTTTTCCATGAATCCCGCGAGCGGGCCAGGCTGGCGGCGGGGCCAGGCGGCGCCGGCCTGGATGGCCGGCACCGCCTACCGCGAATCCGTTCAGATCGGACTGGACGGGCTACCCGGCGAGAGCCCAGAACGCGCAGTGATGCACCGCGGCGAAGTCCGTCTCGGCCTGCGGCCGGGGCGGTATCAGCGAGAGCATCTGCTGGCCGGGGCGGCCGAAGGCCGGCCACCGCGGCTGGCCTGCCGAGGACGGGAAGCCCCGGGCGGCGAAGTTCGTCCAGTACCGCCGCATGCTGGCCGCCAGCCGCTGCTGCGGCGCGGTCAGCGCCCCCGGGATCGGGGCGGTCGGCAGGCCGAACAGGTACTGCAGCTCGGACGCGTGCGCCGCCCCGTACGGGAAGCTGACCGGCGGCAGGAACCGCTCCGGCGCGTTCTCGTCGTTGAACTCGTAACCGAACGTCGGCACGAACGCCGAAGCCGACTGGTCCACCTTGAGCGCGGGGCAGGCGAAGATCGCGTCGGTGCCGACCGCGCCGATCGCGACCGCCGGGCTCGGGAACGCGCTGAGCGGGTACTGCGCCGCGATCACCGCGGCGACCGCGGGCGAGACGCCCAGCGTGGACGCGATCGCCGCCTGGTAGTTCGCCGGCGTGACCGGCGCGCCTGCCAGCTCGGCAATCGCGACGAACAGCCGCCACTCGTCGCGGTTGCTGCCGTTGATGATCGGCACGCGGTTGAACTGCCCGCTGGCCAGCGCGGTCCCGATCGACTGCCGGAGCACGCTGCCGTCGAGATCCGGGGTGTACCCGCTGGGGTTCTCGTTGGCCAGGATGGTCGATACCGGCAGGCCGCGCAGGCAGGCTGCGGTCTGGCTGGCGCAGCCGGCCTGAGCCGCGAACGCCTCGCCCGCCGTCTCGGCGGCCGCCAGCGGCGTCTGCGTCAGGTTGTACGCGCCGCTCTCCACGATGGCGCGGGCGAACAGCCCGCGCGCGCCGGGGGAGGCCAGCTGGGAGAGCACCGACAGGCCGCCGGCCGACTCGCCGGCGATGGTGACGTTCCGCGGGTCGCCGCCGAACTGGCGGATGTTGCGCTGCACCCAGCGCAGTGCGGCCTGCTGGTCCATCAGGCCGTAGTTGCCGGACGGGCCGCCGGGGCGGCCGGCCAGCGCCGGGTGGGCCAGGAAGCCGAGCGCGCCGAGCCGGTAGTTGATCGTGACCACGACCGTGCCGTGGCTGACCAGCTTGGCCGGGTCGTAGTCGTTGCTCTCGCCGGTAACCAGCGCGCCGCCGTGAATCCAGACCAGCACCGGGCGCCCGCCGCCGCGGCGCGGGCCGGCCGGGGTGAACACGTTCAGGTACAGGCAGTCCTCGGACATGCTGGCGATGCCGAACGGGGAGGCCGGCTGCGGGCAGTGCGGGGCGAAGCTGGTGGCGTCGCGCAGGCCGGTCCAGCTGGCGGCCGGCTGCGGCGGGCGCCAGCGCAGCGGGCCGACCGGGGGAGCGGCATAGGGGATGCCGAGGAACTCGTTCCCGCCGCCGGCCGTCTTGCCGCGGACGGCGCCGTCGGCGGTGGCGACCACCGGCCCGCCGCTCACGCCGCCGTGCCTGGCGGCCGCGGCGCCGGCGGTCGCCGCGGTCGCGCCGGCGCCGGCTGCGGTCGCGGTGGCTGCGCTGGCGCCGGCTGCGGTCACGGTCGCCGCCAGGGTGCCGAGCGCGGCGAGCCCGGCGCAGACCCGGGCCCCTGCGCGCCAGCCGATTCCTGTCCTTAACATCCGCACCTCCGTTCCCGGCGGCACCCTCGGGCCGCCCGGCCAGGGCCCCTCAGCTGTCCCTGCCAACTCTGGCAGCGCCGGCAGCCGGAGAGAAGACCGAAACCGAATCAGTTTCGGTATTGGCCAGGGACGGCAGCCGGCCGGGGAACGGCAGCCCGCCCGGGCCTGGCTGGCAGGCCCGGGCCGGCCAAAGGCGGCCGTGGCATCGGCCGCGGAGAATGGCTGGCGTCAGTGGCCGAGGAACTCGTTCATCGTGGTGACCTGCGCGTGATCACTGGTGAAGCCGAGCTCGCCCAGGTGCCAGTCGTCCTCCACGGTGCGCAGCAGCGAGTAATGGTTGTACGGGACGTTGCTGACGAAATGATGCGGCCCGCTGGGGTCGATCACGATCGCGGGCACCAGCGCGCCGCCGTACAGGCCGCCCGGCCAGGTGGCGCTGATATCGGGGTCGCCCGCGGGCAGCACCGGGGAGTCGCAGCAGCCGGCCGGGGAGTCCCAGCCGCCGTTCTGCTGGTTGCCGGTGAAGTCACCCTCGTCGGCCACGATGAAGATGGCGCTGTGCGACGTCCACGCCCGGCTGGACATGATCGTCTTTACCGCACCATGCACGAAGGCGTCAGCCTTCTGCTTCAGCGCGACGTCGTTCGGGTCGTCGTTGGTGTTGTTGAACGGGCACGGCGTCTCCGGGTGCCCGGCGATCGCGTCGTTCACGCCGCCGTGCATGTCATTGCACTGGTCCGGCACGATGTAGACGAACCGCGGCGCGTTCCGGCTGTTCAGGTCCCCGGCCAGGGCTGTGTAGGGCTTGATGTCCGCCACCCTGGCCGGGTCGCTGCGCACGTCGGTGTAGAGCGCGAACGGGTTGTGCTTGGACGCGTACAGCGGATCGGCGCTGGATGGCCAGAAGTCGGTCAGCGGGTCGTTGGCGGGCAGCGCCTCCATGTAGGCGCCCCAGCTGATGTGGCGCGCCTGCAGCTCGTCGACCAGGTTCGTATGGTCGAACCGGTTGGCCGGGTTGTCAGTGTTGACGAACCAGTTCGATCCGCTGGTCATCGCAATGTAGTTCGGCTCGCTCGGGTGCGTCACGCCGAAGTAGTCAGCGGCCTCGCCGTACTTCTGCGCGAGTGAGGTGATGAAGGGGGTGTTGGGATCGCCGATGACACTCTGCTTGGAATGGTTTTCCAGCACGATCACGAATACCCGGTCGAGCCGGACCTGCCCGGCGCCGCCGTGACCGCCGGTCGCCGCGGCACCGCTCGCCGCGGTCAGCGCGACGGCCAGCGACGCGGCAACGGTCATTGCCGCGGCCGCGGCGGCGAGCCTGACCCGGCCCGCGCTGGCGAACAGGGCTGTCTTAGGGAACATGAGTACCTCCTGGCCGGAGAGCGGGCCACACTGGGCACGAGCACAAGTCCTTTCCTACGCGCACGCCATTGCCCGCACAAGGGCCGGCAAAACGGGGGCAAATGGCGACCGGGCCGCAGTTGTTTGGCCGGCAGCTCAGCGGCCCGCGCGGGTGCGATCTGGCTGCGACCCGGCGCGCTGGCGGTCCGGGTTGAGCGCCGCAGGGCGCGTTTGCCGGCGCGGCCGGGGCCAGCCTGATCGGCGTCAGCACCCTCGCCGGGCTCGCCGTGTTCGCGCTGATCGGCGCGCTGGGCATCGGCTGGCTCAGCCGCCGCAGCCGGCCCGACGTGGCGACCGGGCTGGCGCTGGTGGTGCTGCTCGGGCTCGGCGCGCTGTTCCTGTCCATGAGCACGGAGTACGCGCCGGAGATCTACTCGCTGCTGTTCGGCGAGGTGCTCGGCGTCAGCGCCAGCGAAGTGGCGCCGGTCGCCGCGCTCGGCGTGGTGGCCGTGGCCGCGATCATCGTGCTGTACCGCCCGCTGATGCTCGCCTCGGTGCTGCCGGAGGCCAGCGACGCCCGCGGCGTCCGCGGCCACCGGCTGGAAACCTGCTTCCTGGTGGTGGTCGCGCTCGCGACGAGCATGGCACTGCCGGTCGTCGGTGCCCTGCTGATCTTCAGCCTGATGGTCGGGCCGCCCGCCGCGGCCCGGTCGTTCACCAGCAGGCCGCTGCATGCGATGGCGCTCTCGGTGGCGATCGCGCTGGCCACGGTGTGGGCGGCGATCGCGGCCTCGTATCTTCCGACTGGCCGGTCGGGTTCTTCGTCGGCACGCTCGGCGCGGTCAGCTACGGCACCGGCCGCGGCTGGGCGGCCTGGCGCCGGACCCGGGCGGTGCCCCGCGGTGCCCGCCCGCTCGCCGCGTAGGCTCGCCCGGTGAGCACTGCGGCCAGCGACAGCAGCCGGGCCTCCCGGCGGCCCGTCGCCCGCCAGGCAGGCGCCCGGCGGTCAGGCGCCCGGCGGTCAGGCGCCCGGCGGCCCGCCTGCCGCCCTGCTGCGGACGCTGCTGGCCCTGACCCTGCTCAGCGGCCTGCTGGACGCGGTGAGCTACCTGGGTCTCGGCCGGGTGTTCACCGCGAACATGACCGGCAACGTGGTGGTGCTCGGCTTCGCCGCGGCGGGCGCGCCCGGCTTCTCGGCCCCGGCGAGCCTCACGTCACTCGTTGCCTTCCTGGCCGGCGCGCTCTGCGCCGGGCTGGCCGCCCGGCGCATCGTCCGGCGGGGGCGGCTGCTGATCCTGGCCATGGCGGCGGAGGCCGCTCTCGGTGCCGTGGCCGCCACCGTGGCCATGCTTTCCGCGACGCTCGCATCCGGCGCGAGCAGGTACGCGGTCATCGGCGTCCTCGCCTTCGCGATGGGCATGCGCAACGCGACCGTCCGGCGGCTTGCGGTGCCGGATATGACGACGACCGTGCTGACGATGACGCTCACCGGCCTGGCCGCCGACTCCAGGCTGGCCCGCGGAACCGGCCAGGGATCGGCGCGCCGGGCATCCGCGGTCGCCGCGATGCTCATCGGCGCCTTCGCGGGCGCCGCCCTGTACCTGCACGCCGGCGCCGGGCTGCCGCTGGTCATCGCCGCCACCGCGGCGGCGGGCACCGCCGTGGCGTTCCGGCTGAGCCGGGCGCCGGCCCAGCTTGACGCCCCGGGCTGAGATCCGGCGCCGCGGGCACCGGCGCCGCCCGGCCCGTTTCAGAAAATCTTGCTGTTACTGCCCGCGGGGATCGGCGGTGGCGGGTCAGGGCTGCTGGAAGCCGGGGGTCTCCCAGATGCGCTCCCGCTTGTACTGCCTGACCTTGGCGATGTACTGCAGCGCCGGTGCCGTCCGCCAGCGGCCGGCGAACCAGCGGCCGACGCAGCCCCACGCGTCGCCGCTCCGGTACTGGCGGCCGCGATCCACGGTGTTCAGCCAGGTCTCGTAACCGTCGAAGCAGGATCGCCAGATGGCGTACGCGGTATCGGCGTTCATCGCGGTGGACCGCCAGATGCCCGGCCAGCTTGACGTCTCGAACGGGTACCGGTTCTGCAGGATCCCGTAGCTCTGCGCGCACTGCCCCTGGGCGTTGAGGTGCCGGTGACCGGGCGGGCAGGCGCTGCGGTCCGTCCCCCAGTCACCCTTGGTGGTCTGCCGCCACCAGCTTTCCACCGCCGCCTGGGCGAACACGATGTTCTGGTTGATGCCCCACTTGCAGGAAGCCCAGCGCAGGATCTCCTTGGTGGTGCCGGTGAAGCGGCCGTTGATCCGCGGCACGATCCGCCGGTCGGCGGCGGGCCGGTCGCCCTGCAGGAAGCTGGCAGCGACGTGCTGGCCGGTGCGCCGGTTGAAGCGCGCGTTGACGCCCTTGTTCTCCGGCTTCGGCCTGGCCAGCACCCATCTCGCGCATTCGGCACCGGAGGGGAGCTTCGCGCCTGGCGGGAGGGTGCGGAAATGCCGCGGCGCGCCGTGCGCGGGCGGGACGCTGGGCGTCGGGGATGGTGCCGGGGCCGGCGTGGCGGTTGGCGACGGCGTCGCGGAGGAGGCGGGCCGGGTGGGCGATGACGACGCGGCCTGGACGGCCGGCGCCGCGGCCGTGCCGCCGCCTCCGCCGGCCGGCCCGGCGGCCGGCCCGCTGGCCGGCGCCGCTACCGCCCGGGCAGCGGGGGGCGCCGGGCTGGTGGCCCGGACGGCCGTAGCCGGGTGCGGGCGACCGTTGGCTGACGGCTGGCGCGGGCTGGCCGCGAGCACGTTGCCGAGGCTGGAGTAATGCACGAGCGCGACGGCACCGACAACGACAATGGCGACGAGGATGGCAATCCTGCCCGTCAGCCAGGCGCGCCGCGACGTGCGTGAGTTGTTCCCTGAGCCCATAGACCGATAGCTGTACTCCTGCGGCGCAATTGGTGTCAATCAGATCCGGATCCTGTGATCACCTCTCAATCCGGACCCGCCGCTCAGTTCCGGCCCGCCCGTCATTTCCGCCTCGCCAGGGGTGGCAGCGGCGGCAGGGGTGGCAGGGTCTGCAGAGGCGGCCGGGCCGGCCGGCTCACCGCGTGCCCTGAGCTCACGCTCGACCATCTCAACCAGGTCCGGATGCGCGCTCAGGCCGCGCAGCAGGCCCGGCGGGAGCCCAAGCTGGCGGCTCGCTTCGGCCACGACCGGCTGGACCATGCCGAGTGCCGCCGCCAGGATGTCGTCCCGCCTGAATTCCGGCGGCAGGTCATCAAGCTGCAGTTCGGCGGGACGGTGGAACGCCCCGTCCGGGCCGGGCAGCCAGGCCGCCGCGGTCGCGGCGAGGCCGGCCGCCGACCTGGCGTCCTCCCGGCTTGCGTCCGCGAACCCCAGCCGGACCGACCGCTCGATCACCCCGGCCAGCAGGTCCCGGTGCGGCGTGAGCAGCAGGTTCCAGACGTACTCGGACCGGCGGTGACTGGGGTGGCCAAGCGCGAATTCCAGCCCGTCGATGTCGGCGGCCGGGTCAAATCCGTGCAGTCCGCGCTCATGCTGGGCGAACCCCTCGGCGAGCATGACATGCCCGTCGCCGCCCGGGCTCCGCGCGTGCACGGCGACCGTGTCCCGGACGCCCATCTCGCGCAACTGCGGGAGCCACGGCCCGTAGCCGTCCCGGGCGAACCAGGCGTCCGGGTTCCCGGAAAAGTAGATCTCCAGGGCCGGTGTCCGCTGGTACAGGCTGCCCGGGGTCAGCAGGCGATGCTCGCCTGTCGCGGCGTTCTCGCCGATCAGGAAGGCCGTCTCGGCGACCTGCTGGCGGAGCTGCGCCAGTCTGCCCGGGGGCGCCTCGGCCAGCGCCCGGGCCACTAGCTCAAGATCGCTTTCGTGCTGTGCCGGGTCGAGCTGCGCCAGGTCCAGCTGCGCTGGGCCGGGCTGCGCTGGGCCGGGCTGCGCTGGGCCGGGCTGCGCTGGGCCGGGCTGCGCTGGGCCGGGCTGGGCGGCGGCCAGATTCGCGTACCGGGGCAGCACGGTCGCCAGCACCTCGGTCACCACGTCCGGCTCGCCGAGCTGCAGCGCGTCAAGGAAATGCCGGGCATCGGCGAACTGCGCGATTGCCCGCCGGACGGTCGGGAGGCCCGGACCTGGCCGTGACGCTGGCCCGGGCGCGGGCGCGGGCCCAGGCCCGGGCAGGTAGGCGGCCGGGTGCCCGTCGGCGTCGAACGGTGCTACCTGGCTGCCGTCCTCCAGCCGGATGATCGGCTTCGACCTGACCGGGCCTGCTTCCTCGCCGGGGTAGTCGGGTGCTTGCCACAGTGCCAGGTGCCGGTGCAGGAACGCATAGAGGCGGCGTATCCACGCATCTGGCTGCCGCGCGAGGAATTCCCCGGTCAGGCTGGCCACGAAGGACTGCGGGGTGATCTCGGCGACACCGATCTCCGAGCGCAGGTACCGCCAGAGCCCGGGCGTCCCGTCGTCGGTGATGGACTCGTGCGCGAAGCCGCGGCGCAGGCCGGCCGGGTCGAGCGCGCCAAGCTGGTCAGCGGACAGCAGCTTGCGGAGCCCGGCGCCGCGGGCCAGCATCAGCTCAGCCGCGTAGCCGTAGCCGGGAACGGAGCCGTCATCGGCGGGGCGGCCGGCGGCGGGGCGGCCGGCGGCGGGAATGAGCCGCTCGCTGGCCACGGCCTCGCGGACGCTATCGAACAGCGCGCGGAACATGGTGCCCGGGCCGAAGCGCGCCGCGTCCAGCGGCATGGCCTGCAGGATTTCGGCCGTCAGCAGCCCCGTGTCACGCAGATCGGCCAGCACCGCGGTCAGCAGCGCCGCTGTCTCGCGGACCAGGACCTGGTTCGCCGGATCATGCTCGGGAACGTTGTCACGGGCCGGCGTCGTCCGGTACGGCCCCTGGACCAGGAAGCCGAGGAAGGTCTCCTTCTCGGTGCGGAAGAACACCACGAGCGGCGATTCCCGGCATGCGGCCAGCTCAGGCCCGGCTATCCCGGCGCGCACCGGGAACGCGATCTCGACCCGCTGGCGGTCTTGTCCGGCAGCGCCCGGCTGACCGTCCTCGCCACGCTGGCCGGTGGGGCCGGCGCCACCCGGCTGGCCGGCGGCGCCGGCGTCACCAGGCTGGCCGGTAGCGCCGGTGTCGCGGTGCCAGACAAGCCACTCCTCGGTGGCGCGATCACTGGACCGCCGGAGGTGCACCCGGCGCCGTGCCGCCGCCCGGCGCGAGCCCGGGTCGTCGGCGGGGATGCTGGCGTCGGCGGCCACGGTCCGCTGCAGCACCGCGGCGGGAACCTGGCGGCCGCCGACGGTGATGCGCTCGATGTTGCGCAGGAACAGCAGCGTCCCGGGTTCGAGCCCGGCCAGGGCGGCGGAGATCTCCGCAGCGGCATCGGCCGGGAGCAGATCGCCCCGGTCGAAGGGGAAGATGAACAGGGTCTCGCCGGTCCGGCCACCGGGGGCGCCTGCCGGGCGGCCGGCCGGGCCAGCGTCCGGGGCGATGGCTACCGGGCGGACGTAGTTCTCGATCCGGAAGTGCTCGCCCGGGCTGTGCACGCTGGGCGTCTGGGTGTACGCGTAAACCGACTTGAACCCGATGCCGAACCGGCCGATCGCCGTCAGGTCCCCGGATTTCGCCGAATTCCCGACTCCGCAGATACCCCGGACGTCCGCCTCGGTGAATGGCCGGCCGTCATGCCGTACCTCCAGCCGGTCATCGAACAGCTCAAACGCCAGTTCCCGCGCGCCGGCATCCTCAGCATTCTGGATCAGCTCGAAGATAAAGTGCGTCCGGTCGCTGTACAACTGCCCGAGCAGGTCGAGGACGGCCGTGTCCGTCCCGTAGCGGGTGATGTTCTCGGCACGGATCTTCTCGTAGTCAGCGGGCACCGGCGACCTCCGCGCGCAGCTTACGGCACGCCCAGGGACCGCGCCCGGAGGCCGCACGGAGTCTGGGCCGGGCAGGCGGCGGCCGTTGGCTGGCCGGACGGCGCCGTGGGCCGGCCGGGCGGCGTGTCAGCCGGAAGAGCCCGAGGTGAGCGGGCGGGGGTCGAAGGTGACCCGGATTGAGCTGATCTTGCCGTTCCTGGCCTGGCTCCAGTTGGCGACCAGCAGCGGGTCGTCGGTGATCTTCGTGTGCAGGTCGAACCAGGTGGTTACGTCCGGGCCGTCGACGAACGTCTTGCGGATCACCACGTCGGTCATGATCTGCGACATGCCCTGGATGCCCTTGACGCACTCGTCCGCGTTGCCGGCCTGGCCGAGCGGCCCGCTGAAGGTGACGTCGTCGGCCAGGATCGAGCGGAACGCCTCGAAGTCATGAGCTTTCCATGCGCGGAAGTAGGTGGCGGCCAGTGCCGCGGTGTCCATCTGCGGAGCGCTTTCTGCTGTCATGCCATCAACGTTAGGCGGGCCGGTGGTCCAGGAGGAAGGTCCATTTGACCGTCATCAGGCTGGGCCATTTGCGGCCCCGCCTGCCGCAGGATGGGCCCGGGCGAAGCCCGGCGGGGCTGCTTGACACTGTCGAATACATGTTCGATAGTGTATCTATGGGACCGGGGATTGCGCAGGCCACGTCGCTGGCTCCACGGCCGGACGGGGCCGGGCTTCCGGTCGGCTGGGGCATGGCTGGCGGAGTCCCGGCACCAGCGGGCGGAGCGCTTTCCGGTGCGGATGCGCTACCCGTGCTGCCGGTATCGCCCGCGCCCGCGCCGCCAGTGTCGCTCGCGCCCGAGCCGCCAGTGTCGCCCGCGCCGCTGGTGCTGCCCGCGCCGCGGGTTCCGCCCGCGCTGCCGGTACTGCCCGCGCTGCGGGAGCTGCTGCCCGGCGGGCTGCCGCGCGGATCGGTCGTGGCGGCCGGAAACTGGAGCCTGCTCTGCCTTGCGCTCACCGCCGGTGCCTCCGCCACTGGTGCCTGGTGCGCGGTAGCCGGGCTGCCGGAACTCGGCGTGGTAGCGGCGGCAGACGCCGGCCTGGATCCCGGCCGGCTGCTGCTGATCGCCGATCCCGGCGAGGGCTGGCCGCAGGTGGTGGCAACCCTGCTCGATGGCTGTGAGCTGGTGCTCCTGCGTCCCCCATCCCGGCCGTCCGCTCAGGTGCGCCGCCGCATTGAGGCGATGACGCGACGGCACGGCGGGGTCCTGGTGGTGGCGGGGGACTGGGACGGTGCGCAGAGCCGGCTGAGGACCACCCGGCAGGAGTGGACCGGGATCGGGGCCGGCCATGGACGGCTGCGCGCCCGCCGGGTGCAAGTGGTGGCGGACGGACGGGGCACGGCAGCCCGGCCGCGGACATGCTGGCTATGGCTGCCGGGCCCGGATGGCGCGGTATCCGTCGCGGCGCGTCCCGGCGAGCCTGGCGCTGACTGGGCGTGGGACGAGCAGGGCAGGCGGCGAAGCGCCGGATGACCAGGGCGCGCGGCACGACCAGCCGGGTGCTGGCCCTGTGCTGCCCGGATTGGCCGCCCGGCATCCCGGACTCCGGCCCGCAAGCCCGGGCCTTCGAGCAGGTGGTGTGCACCGTCGAGGAGTTCTGCCCGCGGGTGGAGGTGGTACGGCCAGGGATCTGCGCCATCGGCGCGGCCGGTCCGGCCAGGTATTTCGGCGGCGAGAATGCCCTCGCGCGGAAAATCGCGGACGCGGTGACCGCTGCCGGATTCGCTTGCCGGGCAGGCGCCGCCGACAGCTTGTTCGCCGCCCAGCTCGCCGCCGAGGCTTCCGGGCCGACCCGGACCAGGCCCGCCGGGCGGACCGGGCCGCCAGGGCTGATCGTCCCGCCGGGCAAGACGCCCGCCTTCCTCGCCCCTTATCCGGTTAGCGTGCTGGGAATTCCCGAGCTGGCCGACCTGCTGCCGCGGCTTGGCATCTGGACGCTAGGGGATTTCGCCGGGCTGCCAGCGGCCGAGGCGGCGAACCGGTTCGGCCCGACGGGCAGCCGCGCGCACCGGCTGGCTCGCGGCCTGGATGCCCGCCCCCTGGTGCCTCGCCAGCCATCAGCCGACCTCTCCGTGCACACCGACTTCGATCCGCCAGCCGACCAGGCCGGGCCAGTGGTGTTCGCCGCGAAGGCGCTGGCCGAGCGGATGCAGGCCGGCCTCGCCGCCCGCGGGCTGGCCTGCGTTCGGGTGCAGGTGCAGGCAATATGCGAGGACGGGCAGGAGACCAACCGGTTGTGGCGGCATGACGGGCTGCTGTCGGCGCTGGCCGTGGCTGAGCGGGTGCGCTGGCAGCTGGACAGCTGGCGGACCAGCCGGGATGCAGGCGAGGGAGGGGGGCGGATGAGCGGAACCCGGATGAGCGGAACCCGGATGAGCGGAACCCGGTCAGGCAGGGTACTGGAGAGCAAGGTCGGGGCGGGCCGGGCCGGGGTGTGCAGAGCCCGGGCGAGGCCGGCCGGGGTGTGCAGAGCCCAGGCGAGGCCGGCCGGGGGGCGCAGAGCCCAGGCGAGGCCGGCCTGGCCGGCGGGATTATCCGCCTCCGGCTGGTCCCTGATCAGCTGGTGCGCGACACGGGCCGCCAGCTCGGCCTCTGGGGTGACGCCGTGATCAGCGAGCGGGTCGCCCGCGCGGCGGCCCGGGTGCAGGCCATGCTCGGGCAGCCGGCGGTGCTGCGACCGGTAGTGGCCGGGGGGCGCGATCCAGCCGAGCAGGTGACGCTGATACCGTTCGGCGACTCCGGGAATCCGTTCCTCCCGGCGGGTCGTCCGTGGCCGGGGCGGATCCCCGCTCCTGCTCCGGCCACGGTCTATCCGGCTCCGCGGCCGGCCCGGGTCGCCGACGATTCCGGCACCCCGGTGACCGTCACCGGCCGGGCAGCGGTTTCCGCGCCGCCGGCCCGATTGTCGGCGGACGGCGGGCCGTGGCTGACGGTCGATTCCTGGGCCGGTCCCTGGCCGGTCACCGAGCGATGGTGGACCGCGGCAGGCGCGCGTCGGCGAGCCCGGTTCCAGCTGGTCACCGATGACGGGCGCGCCTGGCTGGCAGCCGCGCAAGATGGCGGCTGGGTGGTCGAGGCCTGCTACGACTAGCGCGGAGCGCTCATTGCCGCGCATGCAGAGCCGCGCCGCCGCCACGCCACCGTCGCGCCGCCATGCCCGGCGGTAACGCCTCCGGCGGCTGTGCCCCGGCGGTAACGCCTCCGGCGGCTGTGCCTCCGGCGGCTACGGCACCAGCGGGCCCGGATACTGGAGCGGTTTGCGGCTGCGGCCGCAAACCCGGGACACGCGAGATACGAGGATGAACCATGGCCACCATCACCGCTGAGTTCATGCGCAAAGCGCTCGCCAAGACGAAGACCTACACCCTGGTGTTCCTGGCGAGGACACCGAAACGGCAGGAGCCGGGGGCTGATGCCATCATCTGGGAGCATGCCCGCCGGAACATGTCCCTGCGCGCCGACGGCGTGCTGGCGATTGTCTGCCCGGTCACCGACGACAGCGAATGGGCCGGTATCGGCATCTTCGATGCTTCCCTCGAGGAGACCACCCGGATCATGGACGACGATCCTGCGGTCAGGGCAGGCGTCCTCAGCTACGAGTTGCATCCCGTCCGCGGCTTCCCTGGCGACAGCCTCCCCGGCGGCTTTGTTCCGCGCAGGCTCCAGGACGACGAGAGCTGAGCAGCCCGCGACACGACGGATCAGCGGTTAAGTATTGTCCGGCTGGCACCGGACGGAAGTTAACCGCTGATCAAACGCAGGCTGGATGATGGGCGCATGAGCTCGTCCGCGGGGCAGCTCCGCGCCCGCGACCTGGGTATCCGGCTAGGCGTTCTTGAACCTGGCCCGGACAACGCCATCACCGACGCCGGTGACGTCCGGGTCGGGCATGTCACGATCATCGACGCAGGCTCGGCGAATCCGCCGCGAGGGCCTGCCCGGACCGGCGTGACCGTCGTCCTCCCGCACGGCGGCAATCTCTTTCAGCAGAAGGTCCCGGCGGCCTTCCACGTCATCAACGCGTTCGGCAAGGCGGCCGGCGGTACGCAGCTGCAGGAACTCGGCGTGCTTGAGACACCGGTGGCGCTGACCAGCACGCTGAGTGTCGGTTCGGCCTTCGAGGGCCTGGTCCGGCACGCGCTGGCAGCAAATCCCGAGATCGGGCGCCGCACCGGCAACGTGAACCCGGTCGTCGCCGAATGCAGCGACGCCAGGCTTAACGACATCCGGGCCCTGGTCGTCAGGCCTGAGCACGTACTCGAAGCGATTGCGGCCGCCCGGCCGGGCCCGGTGACCGAGGGGTCGGTCGGGGCCGGCACCGGGATGATCTGTTACGGCTGGAAAGGCGGCATCGGCACCGCGTCCAGGACTACCGGAAAAGGTGCTGGATCGCTTGTCGTCGGCGCCTTGGTCCTTGCGAACTTCGGTCAGGCGGGCGACCTGCGCATCGATGGCGTGCCGGTCGGCAGGTCGCTACGTCCCGGCGATTCACGGACCGCAGCCGCGGCTCCGTCCGGGGCTGCGGGCCCGGCGGCCCAGGCCGCGGGCGGTTCTTGTGTCGTGGTGCTCGCCACTACGGCGCCGGCGGACTCGCGGCAGCTCAGCCGCCTGGCCCGCCGCGCGCAGAACGGGCTTGCGTGGACCGGAACGTTCGGCGAGCACGGCAGCGGCGAGTACGTGATCGCCTTTTCAACGGCGCGGCTGATCCCGCACGCTCCGGGCGCTGACCAGCTCACCGCGGCGGTGCTGGCCGAGGACGGGCCGACAATGGATCTGCTGTTCCGGGCGGTTGCCGAGTCAGTAGAAGAAGCTGTCATCAACGCCCTGCTCTGTGCCGGACCAGTTCCGCCGGGGAAAGCCGCTGCCGGATCTGTGCTTGCCGGGCCTGCGGTCGTTCCGCTGCCCCTCGGGCAACTGTCCGATCTGCTCGCCAGACGATCCAGCCCGAAGCCTGATGATTAGCGGTTAGGTTTTAGCCGCCAATGGCCGGATAAAACCTAACCGCTAATCTTGTGATCATTACGCCTGGGGAAATTGAGGCAGGGTAATACAAGTGCGGTATCCGGTATCCGGTATCCGGTATCCGGTATCCGCATTCGCGGTAGCGGCATCAAGCCTGACGCAACTCCTCGCCTGTCCCCGTGACCGCTGGCTGACTCCCCGGATCCCCCTGGTCGACCCGGGTTGACTTCCGGCCACCGTTAGCCGGGGAACCGGGCCATCCGCTGGCAGCATGACAGCTCTGAGCTTGGTCGAGACAAATTATCGAATTTAAGTTCGCGGCAAGGACGATTTCGCCTGGATCGCTCGCTATCGTGGTCTAAGACGGATCAGCCAGGTCGGCTCCGGGGACACGGACGAAGGGAGGCAACCCGGCATCTCCAGTGCCGCCTCTCCGGCCGCACCTTCACGGCAAGCCGACGTCCATCCCTGGTGGGAGAGGAAGTGACAGCTCGTGGGCTGGAACAATCCGCCGGTGCCATGGCGGGAGTTCGAACGCCGGCTGTCCTGGCGCGACAACGGTGCCCGTGACAACGGTGCCCGGATCGGCGCTAGCGGAGCGAAGGCGCGCCGGCTGCGGCCGGTGACCCGCCTGCCCGCTGGGCCGGCCTGGGCCGAGCTGCACTGCCATTCGTCTTACAGCTTCCTTGATGGCGCGTCTAGCCCGGCTGAGCTGGTCGCCGAAGCGCTGCAACACGGCCTGACGGCGCTGGCCATCACCGACCACGACGGCATGTACGGGGTACCGCAGTTCGCGCAGGCGGCCACCCGGGCGAAAGAGGCGTCAGGCGCCGGGCTGGGCACGGTCTTCGGCGCCGAGCTAAGCCTGGACCTGCCCGGCGGGCAGCACGGCATCCCCGACCCGGCAGGCAGGCACCTGCTGGTACTCGCCCGCGACCCGGACGGCTACCGGCGGCTGTGCCGGGTGATCAGCGCGGCGCAGGTCGCTGGGAAGGAGAAGGGCAGGCCCGTCTACGACATGGCCGAGCTCGCCGCCGCGCATGAGGGGCACTGGGTGATCCTCACCGGCTGCCGCAAAGGCGCCGTCCCCGCCGCGCTCGCCGCGGCCAGTCCCGCCGTTGCCGGGGACGCCGCCTTCGCCGCCGGCCGGGCGGGCGTCTCGCTGGCGGCGGCCGCGAGGGAACTCGGCGAGCTGACCGCCATGTTCGGCCGCGAGAACGTGGTAGTCGAGCTGGCCAGCCACGACCAGCCAGCCGACGACGAGCGCAATGACGCGCTGTTCGAGCTGGCCGCCAGCGCGGGCCTGCCCGTCATCGCCACCAACAACGTGCACTACGCGGACCCGCCGCGGGCCAGGCTCGCCCAGGCGCTGGCCGCGATCAGGGCCCGCCGCAGCCTGGACGAGATGGACGGCTGGCTGGCCGCAGCCGGGACCGCTTATATCCGCAACGGGACGGAGATGACCGCCCGGCTGCGCAGGTACCCCGGCGTGCTAGAGCGCACGGTGGAGCTGGCCGCCGACTGTGCGTTCGACTTCAAGGTGATCGCCCCGAAGCTGCCGGACTTCCCGGTGCCGCCAGACCACGACGAGGCCAGCTGGCTGCGCGAGCTGGTCGCCAGGAAGGCGCTGAACCGCTACGGGCCGCCGGGCGCCGAGCGGGTGCCAGGCGCCTACCTCCAGATCGAGCGCGAGCTCAAGGTGATCGAGGGTCTCGGGTTCCCCGGTTACTTCCTGATCGTGCACGACATCGTGGAGTTCTGCGAGAAAGCCGGCATCCTCTGCCAGGGACGGGGCTCGGCCGCCAACTCGGCCGTCTGCTACGCGATCGGGATTACCAGCGTGGATCCCGTTCATCATGGCCTGCTGTTCGAGCGGTTCCTGTCCGCGGGCCGGGACGGGCCGCCGGACATCGACCTGGATATCGAGCACCGCCGCCGGGAGGAGGCCATCCAGTACGTCTACGAAAGGTACGGCCGGGACCGGGCGGCCCAGGTCGCCAACGTGATCTCGTACCGGCCGCGGCTGGCGCTGCGGGACGCCGGGCGGGCGCTCGGCTACCAGCCGGATCAGCTGGACGACTGGGCCCGCCAGGTCGGGCCCCGGCAGTACGGCCCGGGCCAGCCGATCCCGCCCGGCTCCGGCGTTCCGGACGCAGTTACCGGCCTCGCCGGGCAGATGCAGCGGCTGCCCCGGCACCTTGGCATTCACTCCGGCGGGATGGTGATCTGCGATCGCCCGGTGGGGGAGGTGTGCCCGGTGGAGTGGGCCCGGATGCCCGGCCGCACCGTGCTGCAGTGGGACAAGGACGACTGCGCGTACGCCGGGCTGGTCAAGTTCGACCTGCTCGGCCTGGGCATGCTGGCTGCGCTGCGGGACTGCTTCGAGCTGGTCGAGGCCTATCACGGCGAGCGCTGGAGCCTGCAGTCGATCCCGCAGGAGGAACCCGCGGTCTACGCGATGCTGCAGGAGGCGGACACGGTCGGGGTCTTCCAGGTCGAGTCGCGCGCCCAGATGGCCACCCTGCCGCGGCTGCGCCCGGAGAAGTTCTACGACCTGGTGATCGAGGTCGCGCTGATCAGGCCGGGCCCGATCCAGGGCGGCTCAGTGCATCCCTACATGCGCCGCAAGCGCGGCGAGGAAACCCCGGACCTGCCGCATCCCACGATGCGCCGGGCGCTCGGCAAGACCCTCGGGGTGCCGCTGTTCCAGGAGCAGATGATGCAGATCGCGATCGACTGCGCCGGGTTCAGCCCGACCGAGGCGGACAAGCTGCGCCAGGCGATGAGCGCCAAGCGCGCCCCGGAGCGGATCGAGGAACTGCGCCAGCGGCTGCTGGACGGGATGGCCGAACGGGACATCCGGCAGGCCATCGCCGAGGACATCTACCGGAAGATCCTCGCCTTCTCCAGCTACGGGTTCCCCGAGTCGCACGCGATCAGCTTCGCCTACCTGGTCTACGCGAGCGCCTGGCTGAAGCGCTACTACCCGGCGGCGTTCACTGCTGCGCTGCTGCGCAACCAGCCGATGGGCTTCTACTCGCCGGCCAGCCTGATCAGCGACGCCCGACGGCATGGCGTGCAGGTAACCGGCGTCGACGTCAACGCCAGCGCCGTCGTCGCGACGCTCGAGCCGGAGAAAACCCCATCAACCAGGATTCTTAACGGATCGTCCGCGGCAACCGCCCCCGGGATCAGGCTGGGGCTGTCCGGCGTGCGGAACCTCGGATCGTCCGCGGCAGCCGCCATCGTGGCCGGGCAGCCGTACGCGGATCTGGAGGACTTCGCCCGCCGCGCCGCGCTGCCGGCCCCCGTGCTGGAGGCGCTGGCCACCGCGGGCGCCTTCGGCTGCTTCGGGATAGGCAGGCGCGAGGCGCTGTGGGCGGCCGGCGCCGCCGCCACGATCAGGCCGGGGCAGCTGCCGGGGACCACGCCGGGAATGGCCGCGCCGGCGCTGCCGCCGATGACCGCGGCCGAGGAGACCTTCGCCGACCTGTGGGCGACCGGCACCTACGGAACCCACCCGATCGAGCACATCAGGGAGATGCTCGCCGAGCGGGGCACGATCCGGGCCGATGCGCTGCGGACCGCGCAGCCGGGCGCGATGGTGCTGGTGGCCGGGCTGGTCACGCACCGGCAGCAGCCCGGGACCGCACGCGGGGTGGTCTTCCTGAGTCTGGAGGACGAGACCGGGATGGCCAACGTGATCTGCCCGCCTGCCGTGTGGGAGCGGCACCGCCGCCTGGCGATGGACGCCAATGCGCTGCTGGTGCATGGCCGGGTGGAAAGCCTGGACGGCGCGGTCAGCCTGCTCGCCACCCGGCTGCAGCGACTCAAGGTGGTCGCCGCCGCCCGCAGCCGCGACTTCCGCTGACCGGTCCGGAGTTTACGCCGGGCCTCAGCCATCGGCCGCCGGCAGCTCATGCCGCCACGGTGGCTCGGCGCCCGCCCGGCTGCAGGTCAGCGACGACACCCGGGCGGCAGCCGCGACGGCGGCCCGCAGTTGCGCGGCTTTCGCCGGCCACCAGGATGCTCAACGGCGTACCTTCCGGATGCACGGATCGAGAGCGGCGACGACGATTACGAGGATCCAGCCGGCCTGGCCGGAATGCAAGCGGCCGGCTGACGCGAGCGAACGCTCAGGGTCTTGACATGTGCTCAGAACCCGGTAGGAAAGTTCTTGCCGGTCAAGGAGCATCGGGAGGTCGGATGGCTGCCGCAGCGCCACCAGGCTCCGGCGGGCCCGGCTCCGGCGGCATAGACCTGGGCCTGCAGGGTTCGGCGATCGTCGTCACCGGCGGCGGCAGCGGCATCGGCGCTGCCGCCGCGCGGCTGCTGGCCGCCTCCGGCGCCGCCGTGGTGCTGGCCAGGCGGCCGGGGCTGCTCCGGCAGACCGCCGACGCCATCGGGCTGGCTGGCGGCCGTGCCCTGTGCGTGGCCGCCGACCTGGCCGATCCTGCCTGCCCGGCGCTGATCATCGAGGCGGCCCTGGGCGAGTTCGGCCGGGTCGATGGCGTGGTCAACAACGCCGCCGTCTGCCGGCACTTCCCGCTGGCCGGCTGGCAGGTCGCGGGCTTTGACGAGCACTGGGCCACGAACGTGCGCGCGCCGTTCTTCCTGATCCCCGGTGTCGTCGTTCATGACCGGAGCAGTGATCCCGCTGGACGGCGGCCAGGTGATCCCCCGTGCCTGAGGCCGCCCGCGAGCGCAAGGAGCCAGGTGTAGCCGTGCAGACCGGACGGGCCGACGACGCGGGGCGCTGGACCGCAGAGGAGCTGCTGCTCCGGGTGGCCTGGTACTACTACAAGGACGAGCTGACCCAGGACGAGATCGCCAGGCGGCTGTCGATGTCCAGGGCATCGGTAGGCCGGCTGCTCGACCGGGCCAGGAAGGCTGGCCTGGTGTCGATCAGCCTGAACACCGATTACCTGGACGCGTTCGAGCTGAGCGGTGAGCTGCGCGCGACCTTCGGCCTGGCGGAGGCGCTGGTGGTCCCCGACCACGAGAGGGAGCCTGCCGATCATCACGCGCTGAACGCCCGGATCGGCCTCGGCGGCGCGCAGTTCATGAGCACCCATCTGCGACCGGGCGGCAGCCTCGGGGTCGGCTGGGGCGAGACCGTCTCGCGGGTGATCGCCGCGGTCAACTTCGGCGCGGTCGGGCCGGTGCACATGGTCACGCTCACCGGCGGGGTAGAGGGTTACCTGCAGACCATCCTGTCCTCCAAGGGGGAGGTAGCGGCCGAGTCGTCGGAGATCACCTCGGCGACCGTGATCCCGAGCCCGATCATGGCGTCGACGCCGTCGCTGGCCGCCGCGCTGCGGGCGGAGCCGACCATCCAGGAGGTGCTGAAGCAGGCCTGCGGCGCGGAGCATGCGCTGGTGGGCGTGGGCACCCCGACGGCCGACGCGACCATCGTGCACATGGGCTACCTGAATGCCGATGATGCCCGCGGGCTTCGCGAGCGCGGCGTGGTCGGCGACATCCTCGGCCAGTTCTTCGACGCCGACGGCAACGTCGTCGAGCTGCCGATCCATGACCGGCGCATCGGGATCGAGCTGTCCGACCTGAAATCCATCCCCAAGGTGGTCGGCGTGGCCGGCGGGCTGCACAAGGCCGAGGCGATTCTCGGCGCGCTGCACGGCAGGTTCCTGGATGTCCTGGTCACCAACGAACTGGCCGCGATCCGGCTGCTCGAGCTTGAGCGCCGAGGAGGAGCAGGAAATGGCCGATGACAACGGCAGGAAGATCATCGCGCCGCCCACGCCGATGAAGATCACCCAGATCGCCGTGGTGGTGCGCGACATGCAGGCCGCGCTGCAGACCTACACGCAGACCCTCGGCTGGGGCCCGTGGAGCGTCTTCGAGTACAAGCCGCCGCTGCTGCACGACACGCGGGTGCACGGCGAGCCGGCCGAGTACCGGATGATCGGCGCCGAGGCCTCGGTCGACGGCCTCGGCTTCGAGCTGATCCAGCCGGTCAGCGGGCCGAGCATCTACCAGGAGTTCCTGGATGCGCACGGCGAGGGTGTCCAGCACATCGCCTGCATGAAGCACTCGTCCGAGGAAAGCTCGCGGGTACAGGAGCACTGGCGAGCCAACGGCGCCGGGGTCCTGATGAGCGGCCGGATCGGCGACTCGATCGAGTTCTACTACCTGGACACCGCGCCGATGCTCAAGTTCGTGCTGGAGTCCGGCAGCGGGCATGCCATCGACCTCAAGCCGACCTACGTCTACCCGTGACCGGCCGGCCCGGGCAGCCGGCGCGATGCAGGCGCCGCGGTGAGCCAGGCCGGCCCGCTGCGCGTCCTGGTGGTGGGCGACCCTTACATGCCGGCTGGCATCTTCGCCGCCGCCTTCGCCGCCCTCGGCGCAGCCGTCACCGTGACCGCGCTGCAGATCGAGGCGATGGCGGCGCCGCCGCCGCTGACTGAATCACACCGGCTGCTGCGCGAGTACGCCGGTGACCCGGCCGCGGTGGCCGCCGCGGTGGCCGGTCACCAGGTGCTCGTCGTGCACGGCGCGCCGGT
The DNA here is from genome assembly GCA_963786975.1 of uncultured Actinomycetes bacterium. Lineage (GTDB taxonomy): Bacteria > Actinomycetota > Actinomycetes > Streptosporangiales > Streptosporangiaceae > Palsa-506. The sequence goes on from CAWBBE010000009.1 coordinate 71,581, forward strand.
GACCGCCGAGGTGCTGGACGCGGCTCCGCTGCAGATGGTCTGCTGTGCTCGCGGCGGCCCGGTGAACGTCGACGTGGCGGCGGCCACCGCGCGCGGGATACCGGTCACCAGCGCACCGGGCCGCAACGCCGGGGCCGTCGCCGAGCTCACCATCGCGTTCGCGCTGATGCTCATCCGCCGGGTGCCGGCCGCGGGCCGCAACCTGCACAGCGCCGGGGCGCATGCGGAAAGCGTGTACGAGGGCCGTGAGTTCATCGGCGCCGAGGCGGCCAGCATGACGCTGGGGCTGGTCGGCGTCGGCCACGTCGGCCGGGAAGTGGCCAGCCGGGCGCGGGCGCTCGGCTTCGGCATGCTCGGCTACGATCCGTCCCCGGCGGCGGCCGCCCCGGCCGGCGTCACGATGGTGCCGCTGGACGAGGTGCTCAGCCGGGCCGCCATCGTGTCCCTGCACGCCAGGGCCACCCCGGCCAACCGGCACCTGCTCGGTGCCGCCGAGTTCGCGCGCATGCGGCCGGGATCGTTCTTCATCAACACCGCGCGCGAGTCGCTGGTCGACGAGCACGCCCTGCGGGCGGCCCTGGCCGGCGGCGTGATCGCCGGCGCCGCGCTCGACGTGGCCGAACGGCCCGCGGCCGGCGGCCGGCAGCCGCTGCTCGACCTGCCGAATGTCATCATCACGCCGCATATCGGCGGCGCCACCAGCGAGACCCTGCGCCGCGGGGCCGAGATGACCGCGGCGGCCGTGGCCAGCCTGGCAGCCGGCCGCAGCCCGGACCACCTGGTGAATCCGGAGATCCTGTCCCGGACCGGGGCCGCGTCATGACCGGCCGGTACCTGCTCGCGGTCGACGCCGGCACCGGCAGCTGCCGTGCCCTGCTGTTCACCGCGGCGGGCCGGCAGGTGGCCGTCTCGCTGCGGGAATGGACTCACCGGCCGGCCCCGGGCGCCCCCGGCGGCCTGGATTTCGACGTCGAGGCCAACTGGCTGGCGATCGCCGCCTGCATCCGCGACGCACTGCGGATCGCGGGCGCGGCCGGATCCGATGTCGCCGCGGTCGCCGCCACCAGCATGCGCGAGGGCATCGTGCTCTACGACGCCCGCGGCGCCGAGATCTGGGCTTGCCCGAACGTAGACAGCCGGGCCGCCGCCGAGGCCGCGGACCTGATCGCCGAAGGCGCCGCCGAGCGGATCTTCGCCGAGGCGGGCGACTGGGTTTCGATAACTTCCCCGGCCCGGCTGCGCTGGCTGGCCCGGCACCGGCCGGACATCTTCGGCCGGATCCGCGGCCTGGGCATGCTCAGCGACTGGATTGTGTACCGGCTCGCCCGGGTCCGGGTGACCGAGCCGTCCTGCGGATCGAGCTCGGGGATGTTCAATCTGGCCGGCCGTGCCTGGTCAGAGTCGATTGCGCAGGTCTGCGGCATCCCGGCGGACGTGCTGCCGCCGGTCGCCGATCCGGGCACGGTAGTCGGCACGGTGACCGCGCAGGCCGCGGAGCAGACCGGCCTGCGGCCCGGCACGCCGGTGGTCGCCGGGGGAGCCGACACCCAGCTCGGCCTGCTCGGCGCGGGCGTCCGGGCGGGCGAGTTCACCGTGCTGGCCGGGACGTTCTGGCAGCACACCATTCTGCTGGCCAGGCCGCTGATCGACCCGGCCATCCGGCTCCGGACGCTGTGCCATGTCACGCCGGGCGAGTGGATGCTGGAAGGAATCGGGTTCTACTGCGGGATGGCGATGCGCTGGTACCGGGACGCCTTCTGCGACAGCGAGTCGTCCGTTGCCCGCAGCCGGGGCGTCGATCCTTACGTCGTGATGGAGGAGGCCGCCGCGCGGATCCCGCCGGGCTCGAACGGCGTCTTCGCGATCTTGTCGAACCTGATGAACGCGCGCCGGTGGGTGCACGCCAGCCCGTCGTTCCTCCAGCTCGACGTGGGCAACCCGGCCGGCTCCGGCCGTGCGGCCTGCATTCGCGCCATCGAGGAGGCGGCCGCCTACGTGGTCCGCGGCCATCTCGGCATCATCGGCGAGCTCACCGAGGCCAGCGTGAACGAGCTGACCTTCACCGGCGGCGCCGCCAAGGGCGCGCTGTGGCCGCAGGTCATCGCCGACGTGCTCGGGCTGCCGGTGAACGTGCCCGCGGTTACCGAGAGCAGCGCCCTCGGCGCCGCCCTGTGCGCGGGCCGGGGGGCCGGGCTCTACGCCAGCCTGACCGAGCTCGAAGGCGAGCTGCGCCGGCGCGCGGCGACCTTCGAGCCGGATCCGGCCGCGGTCGCCGCCTACGACGAAAGCTACGCCGCCTGGCGGCAGATCTATCCGCGCGTGCTCGGCCTGTCCGAGGACGGCCTGCTCAACCCGCTCTGGCGGGCGGCCGGAGCGTAACGGAGGAGAGCCCGATGACAGGGAGGGAGCACCGCGATGACGACACGTACCCGGCCAGCGCCGGTGATGCTGCGGGAATTCGACGAGATCTTCGAGGCGGTCAAGAACTGGGGCCGCTGGGGCCCCGGCGACGAGCTCGGGACGCTCAACTACATCACGCCGGACACGGTACGGGCGGCGGCCGCGCTGGTCCGGTCCGGGCGGCGGGCCACGATGGCGATCCCGATGAACACGGCCGCCGGGCCGGACAACCCCAGCCCGGTGATCCGGCACGTCGTGCAGGGCCATGACATCGACATCGGGTCGAGCTCGGTGACCTTCGCCACGGACTTCGTCGGCCTCGCCTTCCACGGCGACTGCCACACCCACATGGACGCGCTCTGCCACATCGCCTACCAGGGCCGCGTCTACAACGGCCGGCCAGCCCAGGAGGTGATGACCTCCCGCGGCGCCACCGCGCTCGACGTGACCGCGTACAGCGACGGGCTGGTCGGCCGGGGGGTGCTGCTCGACGTGCCGCGGTTCCGCGGCGTCAGGTGGCTGGAGCCGGGCGAGGCGGTGACCCGCGCCGAGCTTGAGGCGATCGAGCAGGCCGAGGGAGTCCGGCTGGGCGAGGGCGACATCCTCGTGTTCCGCACCGGCCATCACCGGCGGCGGCTCGAGCTCGGCGCGTGGAGCAACGACTACCCGCCGGCCGGCCAGGGCAAGGCCGGCCTGCACGTGGACACGATCCGGTGGATGCACGAGCGGCGGATCGCCGCGTTCCTGCCGGACGGCGACGGGGAGACGGTGCCGAGCAACGTGCAGGGCATCCGGTACCCGATCCACCCGCTCCAGGTCACCGCCATGGGCATGTTCGCCTCCGACAGCCTGCAGCTCGAGGACCTGGCCGGCGCCTGCGAGCAGGAGGGGCGCTTCGAGTTCATGGTCGTCGGCCTGCCGCTCCGGCTGCCCGGCGGGACCGGCTCGCCGTGGAACCCGATCGCCATCTTCTGACCAGGGAGCCAGTCATGCAGCAGCGCTTTGCGGGCAAGGTCGCGCTGGTCACCGGGGCGACGAACGGCATCGGGCAGGCGACCGCGGTCCGCCTCGCGGCGGAGGGCGCGGTCGTCGCGGTGAACCAGCGGCCAGCCGGGGATCCGGCGCAGACGCTCCGCCGGATCGGCGAGGCCGGCGGGCAGGGCTTCCCCGTCGCCGCCGACATGCGCGATCCCGGGCAGGTCGCGGCGATGGTGCGCACCGTGGCCGAGCGCGGCGGGCGGCTCGATTACGTCGTGTCGAACGCGGCGATCAACCCGTTCATGAAATGGGACGAGACGACCGTCGAGGACTTCAACGCCCTGTTCGAGACGAACGTGCGGGGGACCTGGGTGGTCTGCACGGAGGGCGCCAAGCAGATGATCCGGGAGGGGCACGGCGGCGCGATCTGCTGCGTGAGCTCGATCTCGGCGCATGTCGGCGCCCCGGGCCAGACCGCGTACTGCGGTACCAAGGGCGCGATCAGCATGCTGGCCAAGGCGCTCGGCTGCGACCTGGGCGCGCATGGCATCCGGGTGAACGCGGTCGAGCCGGGCTGGGTGAAGACGAACATGGCCGCGCCGCTGCTGGACGACCCGGCCACGGCGAAGTACTACACCGAGCGCATCGCCCTGCACCGGGGGGCCGAGCCGGAGGAACTCGCGGCCACGATTGCCTTCCTGCTCACCGACGATGCCAGCTACGTGACCTCCGCGACCCTGCTCGTCGACGGCGGCTTCATCGTGAACGCCGAGCTGTAGCAGCGCGCGGCAGGCCAGCCGGAATGACGGCCAGTGCCTAGCCAACCCCGGGAGGTACCCGATGCTGGAATTCGCGCCGATCCTGGCCGCGGAGCGCGACCGCGTGCGCCGTGACTACGGTGACGCGATCGGCCTGCGGCGCGATGAGCTGATCACGCCCGCCCTCGTGCTCGATATCGACGCGGCGCAGCGGAACATCGAGCACATGGCGAGCGAGCTACGGCAGCTGGGCCCGGCCACCATCCGGCCGCACTATAAGACCCACAAGAGCCCCGATCTCGCTCGCCGCCAGCTGCGGGCGGGTGCCTCCGGGCTGTCCATGGCGACGGTATGGGAGGCCGCCGTGCTGGCCGGCGCCGGAATGGACAACCTGTTCGTGGTCAACACCGTGTCCCATCCGGCGAAGATCCGGCTGCTGGCCGGGCTGGCCAGGGACCGCCGGGTCCTGGTCGCCGTCGACGAGGTGCCGAACGCCGCGGCTCTTTCCGCCGCCGCGGTCGGGGCCGGGTCGACTCTCGGCATCATGGTCGAGGTCGACACCGGGATGGATCGCTGCGGGATCGATACGGCGGCGGAAGTCCTGGCCGCAGTCAGGGAGATAACCGGCCTGCCCGCGCTGCGCTTCGAGGGGATCACCGGCTACGAAGGGCATTGCTCGCTGACGGCTGACGACGAATTGCGGCATGCCCGCCAGCGCGAGGCGATGAAGTTCTTCACCGGCGTGGCCGCGCTGCTGGAAGCGAACGATATCCCGTGCCAGATCCGGTCGGCCGGCGGGATCGCCACCTGGAACTGGACCGCGGCCTACCCCGGCATCACCGAGATCCAGGCCGGCACGTATGTCGTCATGGACAACTTCCACGGCCGGATGGTGCCCGGCTTCGAGCACTCGCTGACAATCCAGGCGACCGTGATCAGCCGGCAGAGTGACAAGGTCATCGTCGACGCCGGCAACAAGTCGGTGGCCGACCCGGCCGACGTCACCATCGTGGGCCACCGGCACGAGGTCTTCCGCTTCGACGAGGAGCACGGCATCTTCACCGCGCCGCAGGGGTCGGCGCTGAAGGTCGGCGACTCGGTCGCGCTGGTGCCCGGCTACTCGCCGTCCACCGTCAACTGGTACGACGCATACCACGTGATCTCCGGCGATGTCGTCGTCGACATCTGGCCCATCATCCCGCGCGGTCCCGGGCATCACGGGCTGGCCGCCGCCGCCGCCGTGGCCGGCTAGGGACCCTGGCCAAGATCAGGCCCGCAGGTCGATCGTCAGCTGGGCCGGCCTGGTGACGCCCAGCTAGCGAAGGTCTTCCCGTCGGCCGGCGGCTGGTACACCTGGATCGCCCGGGCGTTCCACCCGCGCGCGGGGTTCTTCGCCGGGGTGCTGTTCTCGATCTGGCTGCCGCGGTCGCCGCGCTCACCATGTCGTTCCTGTCGAAGACGGTCCTTGAGCCGTCGATCAAGGCCGAGTACGGCGTCGACATCCCGTGGTGGATCTGGCAAGGAGGACTGGATGCACCGGGCCCAGCTGGTGTTCGAGCAGTCGGGCTGAGCCGCCCGGCGCCGGCCTGAATCCGGCCCGTTACGTCTTGGCGGCCGGGCTGTCTGCCGGGTGGAACACGCCGAGCACCCGCAGGGTCGCGGTGCCGGTGTTCTCCAGGCAGTGCGCCAGCCGGGGCGGCAGGTGCGCGCAGCTGCCGGCCGCCAGCGGGTAATCGCCGCGGCCGGCGTGCAGCACGCCGTGCCCGGCCAGCACCAGCACGAACTCGTCGTAGGGGTGGCTGTGCTCGGGTGCCCGGCCGGGCGGGATCTGACCGGCGAACTGGGTCGCGGTGGCGCAGCCGCGGCCCGGGCCGAACAGCACCCGGAACTCCCGGTCCCCGGTCGTCTCGACATCGCAGTCGCGCAGATCCCGGACCTGCGGCCCGGCCGGCCCCGGCGGGCCGCCGGGATCCTGGCCGGCTGCCCCGGGCAGCGTGACCGCGTCCAGCCGGAGCCCGGCCCCGGCGGATCCGTTAATGCTGAATTTCATCCCCGGCGGGAGCAGCAGTCCCTGGTCCGGGCGCAGCGGGCAGCGAGGCTGGCCGGGGACGGCCAGCTGCCCGGTGCCGTCGATGACGAACCACAGCTCCCCGGCCTGCCCGGCGGTGCCGTCCAGCCGCGCGCCCGGCGGGATCTCGGCCAGCCGCCGGGTGAAGCCCTGCGGGGTGCCCAGCATGGTGCGGACCGCCGCGCCGGCCGGGCTGCGGTCGGCGGCCACGTCGGCCGCGCTGACCACCGGGCCGCGGGTCATCCCGGCCGTCCGGCGGCGGCCGGCCGGGCCGGGGCGTGCTCGGCGACCAGGGCGGCCAGCGCGTGGTTGAACCGGTCCATCTCGTCCAGGGTGTTGTAGTGCGCCAGGCCGACCCGCAGCGCCTCGCCCCAGGCGATCCGGTCGTGCAGGCCGGGCGCGTAGTAGCTGCCGTGGCTCCACACGCCGAACCCGCGCTCGGCCAGCGCCGGGCTGAGCTTCGCCGACGGCACGCCGGGGAAGTTGAGCAGGAACGTCGGCACCCGGCCGGCGGTGGTGGGCAGCCCGTACACGTTGGCGCCGGGCGGGAGCCCGGCCAGCAGCCGGTCGCCGAGCTGCCGTTCCCAGCTGCCGACCTCGGCCGGCCCGCCCAGGCTGTCGAGGTAGGCGAACGTGGCGAGCAGGCCGCCGAGCAGCTCATACGGCAGGGTGCCGGTCTCGAACCGGTGCCCGACCGGCTCCATCGGCGCGGGCCTGGCCTTGTACGGCTGCCATGATTCGAGCAGCTCCCGGCGGCCGAAGCCGATGCCCAGGTGCGGCCCGCAGAACTTGTAAGCCGAGCAGAGCAGCACGTCAGCGCCGATCGCGCGGACGTCGGCCGGCTCGTGCGGCGCGTACTGCACCGCGTCCACCCAGGCCAGCGCGCCGGCCGCGTGCGCGAGGTCGCAGACTGCCCTGGCGTCCACGATCGTGCCGGCCGCGTTCGACGCCCACGGAAAGGCCACCACCTTGGTCCGCGGGCCGAGCAGGCGCTCCAGGTCGGCCAGGTCCAGCGTGGTGTCGGCGTGCACGTCGGCCAGCCGGACCACCGCGCCGAGGTCGCGGGCCAGGTCGAGCCACGGCGCCACGTTCGCGTCGTGGTCGAGCCTGGTCACGATGATCTCGTCGCCGGCCCGCAGCTCGCGGCCGAGCGTGCGGGACAGCGTGTAGTTCAGCGAGGTCATGTTCGGCCCGAAGATGATCTCCTCGGCGGTGCAGCCGAGGAAGCGCGCCGAGGCCACCCGGGCGTCGTCGACGATCGCATCGATCCGGCGGCTGCTGGCATACGGCGCGCCGGTGTTGCCGCTGGCATCGCGGTAGACGCCGGCCACCGCCGCGGCGACCTCGTCCGGGGTCTGGGTGCCGCCGGGCGCGTCGAGATAGACGAAATCGTCGGTCAGTGAGCTGAAGCGCGAGCGCACGCCGACCAGGCCGGGCGGCGGGCCGGCGGGAAAATGAGTCATTGAGAGCAAATTAGAAGAAAGCCGACGGAAGGTCAACGCCCGCTCCCGGAGGCGAGCGCAAAACACCATACTGGGGACCGCGAACTGGCATTTCGGGCAGAGGGCAGGGGTCATGCGGTTGCGAGCGGGCGTAGCGATAGACCTGGGCACGGTCAACACGCTCATCTGGATAGCTGGCCGCGGCCTGGTCGTAGAGGAGCCTTCTGCCATCGCCGTTGACCAGTCGAGCGGCAAAGTGGCGGCGGTGGGCTCCGCGGCCGATGCGCTGGCGGGCAAGGAAGCACAGGCCATCGAGGTCATCCACCCGATGCTCGGCGGCGCGGTAGCCGACCTGGACGCGGCGGCGGCCATGCTGCAGGCGTTCTTGCGCCGGGCCGGGCTGCGCCGGGGCCCGCTGCGGCCGACGGCCGTGATCTGCGTGCCCGGCAGCGCCAACTCGGTGGAACGGCGGTCGCTGGCGGCGGCCGCCGGGTCACTGCGCCCGCGCTGCACCGTGCGGCTCGTCGAGCAGCCGGTCGCGGCGGCCACCGGCGCGGGCTTCGACCTCGCCGCCGGGTCCGGCGCCTTCATCGTGGACATCGGCGGCGGCAACACCGAGGCCGCGGTGCTGGCCGGCCGCCACGTGGTGCGCGCCAGGTCGCTGCGGCTCGGCGGCAGCGTCATGGACGACGCGATCATGGCTGCCGTGAAGGCCCAGCTCGGCCTGCTGATCGGCCGCAACGCGGCCAGGAGCCTGAAGATAACGCTGGGCGTCGCCGAAATCGCGACCGGCTCGGTGGAGGCGGTCGGCGTCGACGCCGCGCGGCGGACGCCCCGGGTCGAGCAAGTGCCCGGCTGGCTGGTCGCCGAGGCGCTGGAGCGCTCGGTCGCGGCGATCGCCGACTCGGTCCGGGAAATGCTGTCGGACATCCCGCCGAACCTCGCCGAAGACGTGGTCCGGGGCAAGATCCGGCTGGCCGGCGGCGGCGCGCTGCTGCCGGGCCTGGCCAGCCGGATCGAGCTGGTGGCCGGCATCCCCGCGGTCGTGGTGGACGACCCGCTGCGGTGCGTGGTCCGGGGCGCAGCCGAGATCCTCGAGCACGGTGACGAGCTGCCGGACGGCCAGCAGGCAGATTCGGCAGCTGACCGGGATCCGGAGGGCGGTTTCTGACGCCCGGGCTCAGCACGCGGGCCGGGCGGTGCGGTCGGCCCGCCAGCACCAGGCGCGCATCGGGACCTCGATTTCGCTGGCGCCGGGGAACCGGCGCTGCAGGATCGCCCGCGCGCTGGCCAGCGCGCGGGCCCGCTCTTCCTGGCTTGCGGTGATGACGCCGCTGTAGGTGCCGAGCATGCCGACGAAGCTGCTGACCGTCATCGTGCGGGTGAACGTGAACGACCGGGTCTCGATGTGGCCGAACAGGCCGCCGTCCGGCAGCGTCGCCGTGCGGCGCCAGGACCGCGGCCGGGCCGGGTCCTGCCCGTCCGGGTCGGCGGCGTCCGGCCCGCGCCGCTGGCTGATCATCCGCGCCTGGCCAACCTCGCGGAGCCACTCCACGTCGTGATCGCGGCTGGTCCAGATCACGCCGAAGCGGCCGCCGTCGCGGAGCACCCGGGCGATCTCCGGGATCGCCCGGTCCGGATCCATCCAGTGCCATGCCGACGCGATGAACAGGCCATCGGCACTGGCGTCAGATAGCGGGATGGCCTCGGCGGTGCCGGGGACGACGCGGACGCCGGGGGAGCGCAGGCGCAGCACGGCCGCCATCCTGGTATCCGGTTCGACGGCGATGACCTGCTCAAACTTCGGTTCCAGCAGCCGGGACAGCATGCCGGTGCCGGCCGCCAGGTCGATCGCGACCGCACGGCGGGCGGGCAGCAGCCAGTCCACGGCCTCGTCCGGGGGACTGGGCCGCAGCCGGTCATAGTCGTCCGCGATAGCCCCGAAGGATCTCGCCCGCTCTTCCCGGCCAGCCGCATCCGGCACGTCAGGCCGGGTCGAACTCGCCGTTCTTCACCCTGGCGGTGAACGCCTCCCATTCGGCCGGGGTGAAGGCGAGCTCCGGCCCGCCATGGGCCTTTGAGTCACGGACGGCAACGACTCCTGGCAGGTTGCCCGCGACCTCTACGCAGTTGCCGCCGTTGCCGCCGCTGTAGCGGCTCTTCCGCCATTCGGCGCCGGTTAGATCCATTCTTGCTCAGCCACTTTCATGATCAGCTCTCGGGATGCGGACCGGGGCAGTGCCTCTGACCGCAGCAGGTCGTAAGTCAGCGTGACCTCGGCGACCACGGAGGGCATCTCCGTGACCTGTCCGGACACTGCTGTCTCCAGGTACACGATATCGCCTGTGCCATCGGAACTGGCGATCGCGAACGCGCCGAGTAGCCCCGCGTGCGCCCCTACGCCGGATGGCACTACCTGGACCGCGACCCGGGGGCGCTGCGCGGTCTCGGCCAGGTGCACCAGCTGGTCGTGCATGATCTTGGCGCCGCCGATGCGGCGGTGCAGCGCACCCTCGTCCAGCAGGCACCACAGCTGCGGCGGGTTGTCGCAGCCGAGGATCAGCTGGCGCTCTATCCGGGTGGCGACCAGCTGCTCCAGCGCGTCTTCGGTCTCGGCTCGCTGGGCGGCAAACAGCGCCCGGGCATACTCCGGCGTCTGCAGCAGCCCGGGGATGATCAGCGGCTCGAACGAGCGCAGCGACGTCGCCTCGCGCTCGATCTCGATCCACGGCCGGAACCAGCCAGGCAGGGTTTCCCGCGACACCAGCGGCCACAGCCGGGCCAGCCCGCCGCCGGTGGCCAGCGCATCGTCGCAGCGCTCGGCGAAGCCAAGCGACGGCACCCGCTTGGCGTTCTCGATCAGCCCCACCAGGGCCGCCGAATAGCTGACCTGCTGGCCGAGCTGCTCCTGGCTCAGGTCAGCGGCTAACCGCCAGCGGCGCAGTTCAGCACCGAAGAAAGCGAGGACGCTCGCACCCGGGTCAATGTCTCGCGGCAAGGACATTCCAGCTCCTGTCCCAGCTTATCCGCCCGGCCATTCCAGCTGGAGTCATTCTCCGCGATCGCATTGCCCGCCGGGCATCGTGGCGGCGGGCCTGACCCTACAAAATTACCGCCCACCACAACCAGGTCAGTGTAGGCATGTTAGCCCTACCAAATTGGCGGTCTGGCCGGGAAGCTGGCTACCGGAGCCTGCAGCCACGGGAGAGACGATGACACTGGCCGGGACCACCCCCCGCAACCCAGTCCTGGCGGCGGCCGCCGCGCTGCCGCGTACCGGCGACCGCGTGTTCCGGGCCCGTCCCGATCAGATCCGCGAGGCTCGCAAGTTCATCAGCGCCGTCCTGGTCGGCGCGCCGGTGACCGACGACGCGCTGCTGTGCGTCTCGGAGCTGGCCAGCAACGCCATCGTGCACAGTAACTCCGGCCGGCCGGGCGGCACGTTCACCGTCCGGGTCGCCGTCTTCGACGGCTACTGCGCGTACATCCAGGTCCAGGACGACGGCGGCCGCTGGCGGCAGGCCGTGCCGGACGGCGACGGCCCGCACGGCCTTGGCCTCGTCTGCGCCGTGGCCGCCGATTACGGCCGGGACGGCGGCCCGTTAACCGGCTGGGTCGTCTGGGCCCGGCTCGACTGGCCAGCCGACGGCGGCGAGCCGGCCACCCGGGCGCCAGCGTACGTCTAGGACGCCGGGGACGTCCGGGGGCACCAGCGTGCGTCCTAGGCGCCGGGGGACGCCTAGGGCGCCGGGGGGGTGCCGGTAATGGTCAGCGTTCCGTCGAGCAGGCCGGCCGCGGTGACGTTCCTGATTTCAGCAAGCGCGTCGATCTGCTGCCGGGCGACGGTCAGCTGATCGTTGAGCTGTTCCAGCACCGCGTGCAGTCGTTGCACCTCGGCCGGGCTCAGCAGCACCACCGGCTGCTGGTCCAGCCGCCGGACATGCCGGACCGCGCCGGCCGGGCGGGCCGCGGGCTCATCCGGGCTGAGCAGCGCCGCCAGCACCTCCGGGGTGAACTGCGCCCGCTCCGCCGGGGGGATGCGCAGGATGCGGGCCGGAAACTCCGGCACCGAGTAGCCCTCGTGATCGACCGCGGCGGCCAGCCGCGGAACGGTGGTCACCACCACGTCGCCCGGCTCGGTAAGCTTCGCCCGCGGGTAGTGGCTCTGCAGCGTTGCCCGGTCTATCTTCCGCTGCCCGCGGCGGCCGGTGCCGAACAGCTCAGGGCCGCCGAACACGGGGAACTGGCCGGTGTCGTCCAGGTGCGCCGGGCTCAGCCGGGTGCCCTTCACCATGATGAGGCGGCCGGCCCTGGCCAGCGCGCCGATGGTAGCCAGCAACGGGCGGTCCGCGGCACGGACGGCGACCTGGTAGCGCGCCGGCTCCGGCTCGGCCGCCGCGCAGGAACTGATCTTGGCCAGGTCCGCCTGCAACTGGGTCACCCGGGCCACCCGCGCGGCTGCGCTGGCCTGCTTGTCCCGGATGCCGCGGGAGAGCCGGACCGTGAGCGGCCGCGGCGGCTCCACCAGGTCGCTGATCTGCGCCTGGCCAGACAGGGTCCGGGTATGCGCCCGCGGGTCATAACCGCCGCGCCGCCAGGTGAGCACGTCTTCCGCGAGCTCGTCGATGACCTCGTCGGTCAGCTCACGATCGGAGACGTCGGCGAGCAGGATGCTGCCGCGGCAGGGCGGCTTCCTGGCCGGCCTGAGCGACCACAGCGCGATCTCATAGCCGGGCCGGTACGGCGCCAGCCCGCCCGGCAGCCGGATCACCGCTTCGACCAGATGATCCTGGAGCAGCTTCGCGCGGGCCCGCTCGGCGCCCGAATAGGCGGGCAGCGCCCCGACCAGGACGTCGGCCGGGCCGATGATGACGGCGGAAGCGTCCGGGCCGAGCCGCGCCGAGATGTCGCCGATCCGGTCGAGCACGTCCTCGGCGGAACGGCTCTCCTGCGGCTGGTACGGGATCTGGGTCACGATCACGTCCGGGCTGGCCGACCCGCCGGGCAGCTGGCCGGCCACCGCGATACCGGCCTCCAGCAGCGGCACGCCGTGCACCACGAGCCGCCGCCTGGCCAGCCGGGCGAGGTAGGAGCTGCGCTCGGCCCCGTCGCAGCGGGGCAGGTGGTCAACCCCGAGCAGCTCGATCACCGCCGTGATCAGGTCACCCGGCCCGGCGGCCGGATCAGCCACCAGGATCGGGTCCGGCTGCCCGGCGCGCTCGGCGGCGCCGGACAGCCGGGCGACCAGCCAGGCAAGCTGCGGCGTCACCGCGCGGGTGTACAGCTCGGCGGCGCCGAACCGGTGGCGCGCGGCCAGCACCCGCTCCACCGCGCCCTGGCAGCCCCAGGCCGCCTCGATGAGATCGTCGGCGGCGCCGGCCAGCCAGCCGGAGCCGGCCGGCACCCGCCGGATCTCGGACAGCAGCAGCTCGTCGGCCGGATCCACCCGGGCCGCCCGGCGGCCCAGCGCGGCGACCATGTCGCTGCTTGCGACGTCCAGCGGCTCGTCCTCGTCCAGCCAGCGGAGGCAGATCAGCGCGGTCAGCATCGCCACCAGGCTGCTGCCCGGGAAGCCGGCGCCGAAGGCGGCCAGCGTGTGCAGGCTCAGCTCCGGCTCGATCCGCGCCCGGTCCGCCCGGCCGGTGGCCACCAGCCAGTCGACGACCGCCCGGGCGTCGAACAGCGGGGCGGCGATGCCGCCCGCGACCGGCCCGGGAAAGCCCAGGTGGCGGCGCCGCCAGGTGGTGACAACCGGCCGCCGGACGCCCGCCAGCTCGGCTATCTCCGGCATCGAGATCAGCGGTGCGCCGCTGAGCGCCGTTCCAGGTAGCTGGCTAGCCGCCATGACGGGCCTCCTGTCGGCGATCTGACTAGTTCCCCTGGCGATTGTAAAATCCGCCGCGCTGAAACATTAGGCCCTGACCATCCGTTTTATATAGGGCCGGAGTTGATAACCGGGGTTATCAGTAGTCTTGCCCAGCGCCCGGAGCGGTACCCGGGCAGCGTCCGGTGACCGGAATCGGGGTACGCACGGCGGCCCGGGCCGGGCTAGCCTTTGGTGATGTCCGGGGAGGATGCTGACCGGCCGCCGCCGTTCCGCTATGACGCGAGGCTCGCGAACGAGATCGAGCTTGCCTGGCAGGGCCGGTGGGCGGCCGAAGGCACGTTCTACGCGCCGAACCCGACCGGGCCGCTGGCCGCCGGGTTCGCCCGCTCGGCGGGGCGGCCGAAGTTCTACGTGCTCGACATGTTCGCCTATCCGAGCGGCAGCGGGCTGCATGTCGGCCACCCGCTCGGCTACATCGCCTCCGACGTGTTCGCCCGGTTCATGCGGATGACCGGGCATACGGTGCTGCATGCCTACGGCTACGACGCGTTCGGGCTGCCGGCCGAGCAGTACGCGATCAGCACCGGCCAGCACCCGGCGGTCACTACCGAGCGCAACATCGGCGTCATGCGCGGGCAGCTGCGCAGGCTCGGCCTCGGCCACGACGCGCGCCGCGAGATCCGGACCACCGACCCGGGCTTCTACCGGTGGACGCAGTGGATGTTCCTGCGGATCTTCGGCAGCTGGTTCGACCAGGAGGCAGGCCGGGCCCGGCCGGTGGCGGAGCTGGTCGCCGAGTTCGAGGCGGGGACGCGGGCGCCGTCCGGGCCGGCGCAACCCGGGCGGCCTGCCGTGGGCCGGGCTGGACGAGGTGGCCCGGCGCCGGGTGGTGGACGCGCGCCGGCTGGCCTATATCTCCGAGGAAATGGTCAACTGGTGCCCCGGCCTCGGCACCGTGCTGGCGAACGAGGAAGTCACCGCCGACGGGCGCAGCGACGTGGGGAACTACCCTGTCTACCGGCGGCCGCTGCGGCAGTGGATGCTGCGGATCACCGCGTACGCGGAGCGGCTGGTTGCCGATCTGGAGCCGCTCGACTGGCCGGATCGGATCAAGCAGCTGCAGCGGAACTGGATCGGCACCGGGTTCCGGGACTGGCTGTTCTCCCGGCAGCGGTACTGGGGCGAGCCGTTCCCCATCGTGTACGACTCCGCTGGCCTGCCGGTCGCGCTGCCGGACGAGCTGCTGCCGGTCACGCTGCCGGAGATGACCGACTTCCGCGCCCGGCAGCCGGACGACGAGACCAGCGACCCGGTGCCGCCGCTGGCCCGGGTGCCCGGGTGGGCGGACGTCGAGCTGGATCTCGGCGCCGGGCGCCAGCGGTACCGCCGCGAGCTGAACACGATGCCGCAATGGGCCGGTTCCTGCTGGTACTACCTGCGCTACCTGGATTCCGGCCAACGCCCAGGCGTTCGCCGACCCGGCCGCCGAGCGGTACTGGATGGTGCCGGACGGCGCCGCGCCCGGGGACGGCGGCGTGGACCTGTACGTCGGCGGCGTCGAGCACGCCACGGCGCACCTGCTCTACGCCAGGTTCTGGCACAAGGTGCTGTTCGACCTGGGGCTGGTGTCGACCAGGGAGCCGTTCCGGCGGCTGGTCAACCAGGGCTACATCCTGGCGGACGCGTTCACCGACGCGCGCGGGATGTACGTCCCGGCAGCGGATGTCGAGCAGCTGGCCGACGGCAGCTGGGCGCACGTCGGCCAGCCGGTGCGCCGCCGTTCCGGCAAGATGGGCAAGAGCCTGAAGAACGGGATAAGCCCGGACGACATGTATGCCCGGTACGGCGCCGACACGCTGCGGCTTTATGAGATGGCGATGGGCCCGCTGGACGCCGACCGGCCGTGGCGGCCCGACGACGTGGCCGGCGTCTACCGGCTCCTGCAGCGGCTGTGGCGGAGCATGGTGGATGAGCACACCGGCGAGCTGACCGTTTCTGACGGCGCGCCAGGCACGGGCCCGGATGGCGGCGGCCTGGATCAGGAGACGGCCCGGCTGCTGCACCGGACCGTGCGTGTGGTGCGCGAGCACTACGCGGCGCTGCGGTTCAACGTGGCGATCGCCCGGCTGCAGGAGCTCGTGTCCCACGCCAGCCGCCTGAGCGCGGCCCGCGGCGGGATCCCGCGGTCGCTGGCCGAGCCGCTGGTGCTGCTGGCGGCGCCGCTCGCCCCGCATATCGCGGAGGAGCTCTGGGCCAGGCTCGGGCATCCCGGGTCGGTCAGCCAGGCCGCCTTCCCGGTGCCTGACGATGCGCTGGCGGCCGAGCCGGCGGTCGTGCTGCCGGTGCAGGTGAACGGCCGGGTCCGGTTCCGGATCGAGGTCCCGCCGGGCGCCACCGACGAGCAGGCCAGGCAGATCCTGACCAGGCATCCTGAGTTCGCCGCGCTGGCCGGCCGGGCCGCGGTCGAGCGCATCATCATCGTGCCCGGACGGGTGGCCAGCGTGGTCACCAGGCAGCCGTAGCGCCACGTTCGGCGAAGATGCCGCGTTGCGTCCGGCCAGCCGGGCGACGGTCTGGCTGGATGACTATGCGGAGCCGGGCGCTCGCTCGCCGTCGATCGTCAGCTCGACCCTCTCGGTGTAGAAACACATCAGGCCGGCGATCGCGGCGGCCTGCGGGATTGGCGCCTGGTAGCTCCAGACGATGTCGTCGTGCACCTCATCGCCGAGCACGGCCGACCAGTAGCTCGCCTGGCCCTTGAACGGGCAGGTCGTCTCGCTGCTGGTGGGCCGGAGCAGCTCGGTGCGGACATCTTCCGGCGGCAGGTAGTAGCGGGTCGGCAGCCCGGTCTCGTCGAGGAGTACCGGTCGGTCGGACACGGCGAGTTTCTCGCCGCGGAGAGTTACTTCGAGATGACTGCTAGCGGGCGTGATAGTGATCTTGTGTCCTGAGGCCATGTCTCGGCAAACCGAGCGGCGGCCGTGCTGATTCCGGCGGGGCTGATTCCGGGCTGGCCCGCCGCAGCTGGTGAGTCCTAGACGGGGTAGCGCGGCGGGGTTACTTTCCTGGTCCTGCCGCTGGGCATGGTCCAGGTCAGGGTGCCGGGACTGGGTTGTTCGAGCCGCCAGCCGGGTGCTTGCTTCGCGGCGTGGTGGCGGCGGCACAACGCGGAAATATTGCACTCGCAGGTTCTTCCGCCCTGGTCGTACGGCAGCGTGTGGTCGTCGTCGCATTGCCGCGCTGGCCGTCGGCAGCCGGGATAGCCGCAGGTCCGGTCGCGGATCTTGATCAGGTGCCGGAGGGCGGCTGATGGCTGGTAGGCGCGGGTCTCGCGGAGATGACCGCAAGCAGAGGCTGCCAGCCAGCTGATCTTGAGCCCGGCGATCCACCGGGTGGCACTGCCGGGCGGTCCGGTGCTGCCGGGCGGTCCGGTGCTGCCGGGCGGTCCGGTGCGGGCGGGTGGTGTTGCTCCGGGTGGTGGTCCGGCGCGGGGGCGGGCGCAGCCGTGGCCGATGGCAGTGCCGTCGGGGCCGGTGATGGTCAGGCACCATTTGCCGCCGGGGGTGGCGGCGATGCGGCTGGCGAGGTCGCGGCTGGTGTCCGCGTCGAGGGGACCTAGCCCGGGGGCTTCGCCGGGGTGTTCGGTCAGGCCGAGCCAGGCTGATAGCGGGATGGTGAGGTTGACCGATCCGGCCAGGCCGGGCGGCAGGCCGGTGCCGGGGCAGGCCGGGGGCCAGCTGCCCGGCGGGCTGCTGCCCGGGCCGGGACGGCGGGGTCCGCCGCCGTTGCCTTCGCCGCCATCGTTGCCTTCGCCGGGATTGCCGTCGCCGGGATCGTTGCCGTCGCCGGGATCGTTGCCTTCGCCCGGGAGGAGGGTGTAGAGGGGACGACTGGTGAGCAGGGCGGTGAATGCTCTGGCCCGCAAGAGTTCCAGGGTCCCGGGGGCGCCGGCTTTCTTGAGCTGGCGGGCGTAGCAGTCGATGTTCCTGTCCGCGGCGAGTACGTCGGCGGGCGGCAGGTCCCGCCCGGCCAGCGCGGCGGTGCCGGCGTTCTCGGCCCAGGTTTCCACCCGGGCATCCTGCTGCGCCCGCTTGCGCTTCTGCCGCGCCGCGTCCGGGTCGCGGGCCAGTACCAGGCGGCGCAACACCGCGCCGAGCTCCCCGGTGGTCAGCCCGGCGGCGTCGCCGATGGTCAGCGCGGCGATCGCGGCGGCCGGCTGCATCCGCAAGCCCGGCGAGTTCCGCCGCGTAGGTGGCCGCCCTGGGCAGGTCGATCCGCCCGGCCGCCAGCGCGCCGGTGACCGCCGGCAACCGGGTGACCCCGGCGGCCAGGGCCAGCAGCTTGTCCGCCGCCCGGCAGGTCAGGGTGAGCGCGGCGGCGATCTCATCGCCCAGGTGCTCGGCCTGCCGGCGGTCCCGGACCGCGGCAGCATGAGCCTCGCGGCGGGCGGCCAGGCCCGCGACCGCAGCCAGCTCGATGCCCGCCGCCCGGGACGCCAGCCGCCGCGCGGCGCAGAGCACCCCGATCAGCTCGTCGTCGGTCAGCCCCGGCAGCCCATCGGTGATCGCGTCATCAGCGAATCCGGCCAGCGCCGGGCCCGGCTCCATCACGTCCAATGTCCCGCCGGCCTGCCCAGCCGCGCCCGCCGGGCACGGGATCGCGGTGGGTGAATCCGGCTGCCAGCGCCTCCCGCGCCCCGGCGGCCGGCTGGTGCGCGGCCAGGTACTCATCCGCGACCGGTGAGGGAACGCGGGCCAGCCATGCATCCGGGCCCTCGGGCGGCCCGTAATCCGGATCGAAATACGCCGCTACGTCAACCGGCTCATCGTCCTCGTCCGCGAACACTGCAGAGGCAGCCGCGGGGCCGGCCGCGCCACCGGCGGGAGCAGGCGAAACGCCAGGAACCGGGTCGGCCGGGTACGCTGGCATCGACGGCTCAGCAGGAGTAACCGGCTCTTCTGACATCGGCCCTCCTGCTGGCTTGTCGCTGCTGGTCGTACCTTCTTCGACCAAAATATCGAAAGCCACCGACAAAACCGGCCCCGCTCAGGGCCCCCCGGGAAACCACATCAAGATTTCTTAGCCAGCGCGCTTCGAGCCGGTTGATGAGCTACGTCGTGGCTCGGGTGACCCGGGTTGCCCGGTCCCGCTTGATGCGCCCAGCCGCGCGGCGCGGGACTCCAGGTAGCGGCGCTCGGGGATGCTGGTGGTGCGCCGCGCGGCCCGCTGATAGCCGGCCCTGGCCGCGGCCTGCTGGCCGGCCATCTCCAGCAGGTGCGCGCGCACCGCGTCGAGCCGGTGCTGGCGGGTCATCCGCTCATCCCCGTCAAGCGTGCCGAGCAGGTCGAGACCGGCCTGCGGGCCGTCCGCCATCGCGACGGCCACGGCGCGGTTGAGCGTAACCACGGGACCAGGCGCGATGCCGGCGCAGCACCCGGTACAGCGCGGCCACCTGCGGCCAGTCCGTATCTTCCGCCCGGGCAGCCTCAGCATGCACGGCGGCAATAGCGGCTTGAATCTGAAACGGGCCGAGCGGCGCCCGTGCCAACGTCTCGGTGATCAGCCGCGCGCCCTCGGCGATGGCGCCGGCGTTCCACCTGGACCGGTCCTGCTCGGCCAGCGGGATCAGGGTCCCGTCCGGCCGGGTCCTGGCCGGCCGCCGGGCATCGGTGAGCAGCATCAGCGCGAGCAGGCCGGTCACCTCGCCGTCGCCGGGCAGCAGCCGGTGCACCTCGCGGGCGAGCCGGATCGCCTCGCTGGTCAGCTCGGCGCGGTGCAGGTCAGGCCCGGAGGTGGCGGTGTAGCCCTCGTTGAAGATCAGGTAAAGGACGTCGAGTACCACCAGCAGCCGCTGCGTCCGCTCGGCAGCGGACGGCATCCGGAACGGGTCTGCGGTTGCCTTGATGCGCTGCTTGGCGCGGCTGATGCGCTGCGCCATCGTCGGCTCCGGCACCAGGAACGCGCTGGCGATCTCGGCCGTGCTCAGCCCGCCGACGGCGCGCAGGGTGAGCGCTACCTGTGACGGCGGCGACAGCGCCGGATGGCAGCAGAGCAGCAGCAGGATCAGCGTGTCATCGCCCTGGGCCGGCTGCTCGCCGCCTGCCGCCGGCGCCACCAGCTGGCTGGCCGGCTCCAGCGCCGCGGCGGTGACTTCGCGCCGCCGCCGCGCCGACTCGGCGCGCACCTGATCGAGCAGCCGCCGGGAGGCGACGGTGATCAGCCAGCCGCGCGGGTTCTCCGGGATGCCGCTGGCCGGCCACGCCGTGGCGGCCGCGAGCAGCGCCTCCTGGACCGCGTCCTCGGCCAGGTTGAAGTTCCGGTAGCGGCGGACCAGCGCCCCGAGGACCTGCGGCGCCAGCTGACGCATCAGGTCCCCGGTGCGGCAGTCCGCGGTCAACTCTCGGTTCCGGACGTATGCATGACCGCCCGTACCTCCATCGCGAAGTGCCGGGCGTCCGGCCACCGTGCGGCGATCTCGACCGCCCGCTGCTCGGTCTCGCAGTCGACCGTGAGGTAGCCGGCCAGCTGCTCCTTGGCCTCGGCGAACGGGCCGTCGGTGGCCGCCGTGACACCGTCGCGCACCCGGACGGTGGTGGCGGTCGACGCGTCGGCCAGCGCTTCCCCGCCGATCAGTTCCCCGGACTCGGTGAGTTCCTTCATGATGGCGTCAACCTCGCCGAACAGCTCGTTCCGCGCGGCCTCTGACCAGGACTGGTAGGTCGCGGGGTTGTTATAGATCAGCAGCATGTACTTCATGTCCTGACTCCTTGCGGGTCTCCGGCGCCCGGTGCGGGCGCGGCTATGCCTATGAGTCGGAGCCGGCCGTGCCGTCTCGACATGCCCGGATACTGCACCCGTTCCGCGCTCAGCCCGTCGATCAGCACCAGTACGTCGATCAGCACCAGTAGCTGGCGGGGCGGCGAAGCCGCGGCCGGGCCGGCCCGGGCCACCCGGCGGCCAGCGCCGCCATCCGCACCATGACCCGGCGGTGCGACATCAGCAGCGCGCAGCCGGGCATGTCCGCCTGGCCGTCGAGTCAGTGCGGCAGGATGCCCCGCGGGCAGCCGGCCTGCTGCGCGATGGCGCCGATCGTGACCCTGGCCGGGCCGTCCCGGGCGATCACCTTGCCGGACGTCCGTCTAACATCCTGCTTAATGTATCCCAGCGATTCTGCCGGGCCCGGCGCCGACCGTGAGCAGCTAGTCGGCTACAGCCGCCGCATGCTGGACGACGGCCTGGCCATCGGCTGCGCCGGCAACATGAGCATGCGGCTCGGCAGCACGGTCATCATCACGCCGTCCGGGGTGCCCTACCTGGACATGCGGCCGGAGCAGAATCTGCGAGGTCGGGCTGGACGGCTCGGCGGTCTCGGTGCCGGCCACGGTGTCCTCCGAGACGCCGATGCACCTCGCGATCTACGCCGCGACCGGGGCCGGCGCGGTGGTGCACACGCACTCGCCCGAGGTGATCGCGTTCTCCTCGGTGTTCGACGAGCTGCCCGCCATCCACTACGCCATCCACGCGCTGGGCGGGCGGGTCCGGGTAGCGCCGTACACCCGGTTCGGCTCGGACGGCCTGGCCAGCGCGGCGGTGCTCGCGCTGGCCTCGCGCAGCGCGGCGATCCTGCAGAATCACGGCGCGGTCTGCTACGGCCGCACGCTGGCCGAGGCGTACGAGCGGGCGCTGCTGCTGGAGTGGCTGGCGCACACCTACCGCCTCGCCCGGGGCCTCGGCGAGCCGAAGATCCTGACCGACGCGGAGGTGGCGGAGGTGGCGGCCGAGGCCAGCCGCCGCCGGTACGGCGAGGGGCCGGCCGCGCCGCTGCACGCAACCGAGTGAGCGCCACCGCCGCTGGCGATGCTGCCGCGATCAGCCCCCAGCTGACATGACGTATTCGTCCTCCAGGCAAAGGGTCGAACCGTCATCTTCGGTGTAGAACCTGTCCCCGACGGCACAGGATTGCCCGCCGGGTGCAATTGCCTTGACCAAGTCAATGTCCGGGTCAGGCGGATGGCTGCAGCTGACCTTCAAGGGGATCTGACTGCCGTCGGATCCGATTGACCAGTTGATGCAGCTGCCGACGCTGAATGAGGGGCCAGCACTGCCGCACCCGGCTAGGGTGAAAAGCCCCAGAACAAGGGCAGTAGCGAATGGAATTCCCCGGTGTGGTCTGGCCACGATCAATTCCTCTCGTGCGTGCGCGGTCCCTGGCCGGATGGTTGCTGACCAGGATCGTCAGCGAATGGCGCTCGGCTGGGTCAGGAGATGCCGGCGTCGCCTAGCGAGACCTGGAATGCGTTGGCCACCTGGCCGGTATGCGCATCCCGGCCGTTGCAGGTCATCCCGAGCTGAGTCACGTTGCCGATGGCCACGGTTAGCTTGACAGGATGGCCGAGCGACACCTGGATGGGCTTGCCAATGCGGTCTCCGGCCTCATTGCTGAAGGTGACGGTGGCAATGACGTCCGTTGCGTTCTGCATATTGTCGGGGATTCCGACTTCGGCAGTGAAGGTACTGCTGCCGGCTACGTCATACGCCTCGTCGGGCTCGCTGCCGTTGCCGCCATCGCAGTCGAAGGAGATGCTATTGGTGTACGGGTGCGCCGCGATGACCTGCTGACCGGTAAAAAGTTCGCCGTTGTCGACTGTCGCGGTCAGGTCACTCAGATAGTGGGTGATGTCAGTCACCGGCGCTGTGCCCGGTGAGCTTTCCGCTGGTGACGGGCTCGGTGACGGGTGCGCGGCAGCCTGCGCTGCCGCGCTGGTCTGCAAGTGCTGAATCTGCCGCGCCTGCGTGCTGACCACGGCATGGGCCTGCTTGAGCTGCGCGGCCTGATGATGCACTACCAGCCCCAGGATCGCCGTGACCGAGGTCATTATTGTCGCGAGCGCGGTGGCGATCCCGGCCAGGGAGGTCATCCCTGCGGCAGTGCGGCTTAAGGCCCCCCGGCGGCGGCGACTGCTACGTGAACTCAAGAGCCATGCCTTCCTGGTGTAGCTACTTTCGCGCGCGCCGGAATTGCTAGCTTCAGGCCGGTTCTCCAGCACGCCAGACTTGCCGGGAAGACGCCGTGCGTAAATCCTCGGTTTACGGTGCCGTATAACAGTTTGAATATGCCCGGCCGGAGAGCGCGCAGAATGTCAGCGTATTGGCGGATTTGGGGGACAGTGCCAGGATTAATCGGCTAGCCGGCGAACGCGGCCTGGTCCGCGCAGACGTTGGCACTGCCGGAGATGCCGCCGTAGGCCTTGGCCACGTGCTTCACCGCCCGGGGATTCGGCGTCGCGGACGGCACCGGCCCGAGGGCGGTGAAGTCCGCGCCGAGGATCAGGGTGAGGGCGCCCGCGCCCAGGCTGGGATCCTGCTGGAGGGTGACCGCCGAGCCGATCTGCGCCCGCAGCGCCCTGGCCGCGGCCAGGTCCGCGGCGGACCCGTACTCGATCACCGAGCTGGCCGAGCCGGCCGCGTCGCCGGTGCCCGCGATCGCGTACCCGCGGCTGCTCAGGCCGGTTGCCGTGGTTGCCGCCAGCTGAGCCGTCTGGGTGCCGTTCAGCACCGTGACGCTGGCCTTCGCGGCGGTCTCGGTGACCGGCGTCCTGGCCGGGTGCGCCGGCTGTCCTGGCCGATTCGGCTTGGGCAGGGTCTGGTCGTGCGCGATGGCGCTGAACAGCTCGCTGGCCTGCGGCTGCGCCAGCTGCAGCTCGGCGGCCGGGTCCCCCGGGTAGGCCTCGAACGGCGCCGTGACGAACTGCACCGACTTCCCGGAGATGCCGTGCAGGCTCTCCGCGATCTTCAGGATCCCCTGCTCGTCCAGCCCCTGGTCGATGGTCAGCGCGCCGGCGATATCGGAAAGCACGGAGAAGATCCTGGCCGGGCTGCCCAGCAGGTTGCTGTGCTCGATGCCCTGCACCAGCGATGCCATCAGGAACTGGTCCCGCTGGATCCGCTGCGGGTCGGAGCCGGTGCCGAGGTCTTCCCTGGTCCGCCAGAAGGCAATGGCCTGGGAGCCCATGATGTGATGCTTACCGGCCGAGAGGTCAAGGCCCGACATCGGGTCGTCCACCGCGGTCGGCAGGCAGACCTCGACCCCGCCCAGGCTGTCGATCACTTTCTCGAAGCCCACGAAGTTGAGCTCGGCGAAGTGGTCGATGTGGATCCCGGTTGCCTGCTCGACCGTCTTCCACAGGCAGACCGGGCCGCCCGCGGAGTAGGTGGCGTTGATCCGCTCGACGACGCCGGGAGCGGCCTGCTGGCCCGCGGTGCCGTTGCTCGCCGGGCAGGCCAGCACGGGCACGACGGTATCCCGCGGGATGCTCATCACGACCACCCGGTGCCGCCCGGGCGCGAGATGCACCACCATCACCGTGTCCGAGCGCTGGCCCTGGTCACGCCCGCCGATCAGGGCGTTCCGGCCGGCCCGGCTGTCCGAGCCGATCAGCAGCAGGTTCAGGGCGTCGTTGTACTTGGGCGGCCGCTTCCCCAGCTCGCTGCCGGTCACGGCCAGGTGGCCGATGGTGTCCCAGTCGCTTCGGATCTTGAAGTAAAAACCGAGCGTGGCCAGCACCAGGAGGCCGGCCAGGACGGCGGCCAGCCAGCCGGTCACCCGCATCCCCCGGGTGGTCCTGGTCGCCATGGACGGATGGTAAGGCCAGCACGCCGGCCGGGCCGCGGGCTTTGCCGAGGATTACCGAACCGCTAGCCGCGGCTAACCGAGGCCAAAGATGCGGGATGCGTTCCCGCCCCAGGCCGCCGCCACCTCGTCCCCGGTGCAGCCCGCGTCCAGCAGCACCTTCTCCAGCGCCCGGGCGTTGCGCTCCACGCCGGGCACGCCCGGCCAGTCGGTGCCGAACACCATCCGGGAGGCCAGCCGCCGCAGCGACCGGCCGTAGTAGTCGGCCAGCCGCTGCGGTGGCAGGCCGGAGACCTCGAGCCACACATTCGGCCGGGACAGCGCGAGGAACGCCGCCGCGTCGTACCACCAGCCGCGCCCGCCGTGCGCCAGCACCACGGTCAGCCCGGGGAAGTCCCGGAACACGTCGTCGAGCAGCACCGGATCCGCGTACGCGTTGACCGAGCCGGAAAAGGTCGACGTGCCGCTGTGCACTATCACCGGCAGGCCGCGTTCCTCCGCCCAGGCATAAGCCGGGTACAGCATGCGGTCCCTGGCCTCGAACCCGCCGTGCACCGGATGGATCTTCAGCGCGACCGCGCCCAGTGCCACCTGCCTGGCCAGCTCCGCGGCCACCGGGTAGTGCAGGTGCGGGTTCAGGTTGGCGACCGGCCGGAACCGGGCCGGGTTGGCGGCGGCCAGCGGCAGCACGTCCTCGATCGGCTGCGTCCCGGTGACCTTCGGGCTGTACTCGCTGAACAGCAGCACGTGGTCGGCGCCCTGCTGGGCGAAGTGATCATCGATGGCGGCCGGCCGCGGCATCCCGTCGGCGTCGAACAGCTCGCCGACCGGCACCCCGTCGCCGAATGTCCGCACCCATTCCTGCCAGTCCCGGGACAGCGTCGGCAGCCGGGCGACGTGCACGTGCGCGTCGACAAGCAGCCTGCCGTCGATCATGCCCGCTCCTTGCCCTGGCCTGCCGTCAGCTCAGAACCTAACGTAGTCGTCCCCGGCCGGCCGGTCGTTGCGGCCTGCCCCGGCGGCGCGATCCAGCTGGCGAACCCGCGCCGCACCCCATGAGCGGTTAAGAAATGCCCGGTGCTGGCCGGACAGACCCTAACCACTAAAATTCGTCGACTGGTGAATTGCTAACCTGGCGCGGTCCCGCGGCGGGCTGGCGGCGCCGGCCCGGCGGCGCCCGGAGATCCGCTCCGGCCGGAGGCCGAAGAAGATGCCGACCATCGCGCCCAGGTTGACCAGCGTGATGAGGCCGGCCAGGTACGGTCCGGGCCCGCCGAGCCAGGCCAGGTAGCCGCAGAACGCCAGCACGATGATCAGCGCGCCGAGTGCGCGCGGCCGGGCCGCCTGGGCCAGCCGCTCGGGCACCTCGTACGGCGCGCGGTCGACGTAGTTGGCGGTCGCCGCCCGGTCCCTGGCGATCCGCAGCCAGAGTTCGTAGAGTTCAGGCGCCTGGTCACGCAGGGCGACCGCCTGATCGGCGGGCGGCGCCTGCAGCGGCCGGTCCTGGCGCAACCCGAGCTGGGCCCGGATCCGCTCCAGCACGATGCTGGCGATGTGATCCACGTCGGCGGCACTGGCCGCTGGCTCCCGGAAAGCCTGCCGGGGGCTTGGCGGCCGCCCGACTCCGCTGGTGTCGTCGTGGTTGGTCACGCGGGTAAGGTCACGCCGCCCGTGTTGTCATCCGCCTGCATCATTACCTCGTGGTAGGCCGACTGGATTTCCGCGGTGGCCGCAGCGAATGCGCCATCGGCACGGTCGCCGCGCCGGGCTCGCACGGCCTGGCTATGCCGGGTGCGCCCGGTCGGCAGGCTATCGCGCAGCAGCCGGAATACCGCCGTGCCGGTCAGGTCGAAGATCGCGGCAATGCCCAGTTTGCGGCTGGTTACCCTGCGAATAGGCCGGTCCGGCAGCATGCTGAACCGGTGCCCGGATAAACCCGGCGCAAAACTCGGCGCTGACCGGATTCACGGCTGGCGGCTGGCTATTTCCCAGCGGTCCTCGATCCGTCCGAAACGCCACACGGCGAGGGCGATCACCCACACCGCGGCGAAAAGCCCGGCAATGGTGAAGCCGGCCTTGTTGATATCAAAATTAGCCATATACGCCCAGAATGCGCCGTGCAGGTGCAGCTCATCCGTGAGCACGCCGAGAATCTCGACGGTGCCGACCAGGAAAGCCGCCGTGATGGACAGGCCCGTTACTACCAGGTTGTAGTACACCTTGCGGACCGGCCGGGCGAATGCCCAGCCGTAGGCGAAGTTCATGAAGCAGCCGTCCAGGCTGTCGAACAGCATCATGCCGCCGGAGAACAGTAGCGGGAGGGCGAGCACGGCGTAGTAGGGCAGGCCCTCGGTCGCCGCGTACGCGGTGGCGGCGAGCAGCACGACCTCGGTCGTGGTGTCGAACCCGATGCCGAATGCCAGCCCGACGAAGAACATCTGCCAGGTGTGGCTGATGGCGCGCATGAACCGGCCGAAGAATCGGTACATCAGGCCGCGCGCCTGCAGCTGCCGTTCCAGTTCGGCCTCGTCGAAGGTGCCGCGCCGCATGTCGCGGAAGACCCGGATGATGCCGGCCAGCACGATCAGGTTCAGGAACGCGATCAGGTAGAGGAAGCCGGCCGCGGTCAGCGTGCCGAGCATCCCGCCGAGCGTCTGGTAGGCCGACCGCGGATCGACGACGGCGCCGAACACCGCCCGGACCGCGATCGAGATTCCGGCGCCGACCGCGACCACCACGGCCGAGTGCCCGAGGGCGAAGAAGAAGCCGGTGCCGAGCGGCCGGCTGCCGTCCGACATCAGCTTGCGGGTCACGTTGTCGATGGCCGAGATGTGATCCGCGTCGAACGCGTGCCGCAGGCCGAGCGTCCACGCGGTGAACGCGACGCCGAGCCCGACGCCGAGCTTGGCGTAGTGCAGGTGATGCGGCAGCACCGTGCTGAGGAAGATTCCCCAGCCGAGGCCGTTGACGGCCAGCACGGCCAGCGCCATCGCGGTGAGCCTGCCCCACTCGGTGCCGCTGAGCCTGGCCAGGGTTACCCGCACGACAAGCCCTTCCGCCGAGAGCCAGATCCGTAGCTGCGGCGGCAGGCGGCCGGGCTTATCCCCGGGGGGCATCACCGTTGCGGGACAGCGCCGGGTTCGCACCGGACTTCGCTGCCGCTGCACCGCCCGGGGCTAGTGCCCGGGCAGGGACAGGCTAGCGGCTACCCGGGCGGCCGAACAGGGGCTTGGCCGGACATGGATAGCGTGATATCGTGATATCACTATGGCAGCCAGTGAGTCCGGACGGACGAAGAACATGGTGCTCAGGCTCGATCCCGGGCTGGCTGAGCAACTGCAGGCGGTGGCCGAGGCGGAGGGCCGCCCGGTGTCCGAGGTAGTGCGCGAGGCCATCGTCGCGCTCGTCGAGCAGCGCCGGGGTGACTCGCGGTTCCTCCGGCTGCTTGAGGAGAACCTGGCCCGGCATGAGCGGGTGCTCAGGCTGCTGCGGGACGGCGAGTCGTGATCGTCTTCGATCTCCCCGAGCTGGTGCTGCTGGCCAGCAAGACCCTCGGGCTCGGCACCGATGCGACGCTCGCCCTGCTCGATCTCGCGGCCGCCGAGGCGGCGCTGGCCGAGGGGCAGTTGCTGCCGGGTGGGCAATTCCCGGCCGGGAGCGGGCCGCCGGGAGCCGATGACGATCAGGCCGTGGCCGCGGTGGCCGCCGCGGCGTTGCTGCACGCGCTGGTGCTTCGCCGCCCGTTCCGGCGCGGGAACGATCGCGTCGCGCTGGTCGCGGCAGTGCAGTTGCTGGCCACGCGCGGCTGGCGGGTCAACCTCGACCCGCCCGGGGCGACCATGTGGATCATCACGGGCATCAGCGCTGGCGAGGTCGGCGCGCCGGACCTTCGTGACTGGCTGCTGCCCCGGTTGTACTGCGAATCCCGGTCACGGGAATGGGAGGCACAGATGCGGAACTTGCTGCCCGGCCGGCGGCGCCGCGCCCGGCGGGCGGGCACGCCAGGAAAGGGAATGTTCGTGCGATTCACCGACCGCGCACGGCAGGTCGTGGTCCTGGCCCAGGACGAGGCCAGGACGCTGAACCACAACTACATCGGGACCGAGCACATCCTGCTCGGCCTCGTCCGCGAGGACGGCGGCGTCGCCGCCAGGGCCCTGCTGGCGCTCGGGATCAGCCCGCAGGCCGTGCGCCAGCAGGTTGAGGAGATCATCGGCCGGGGCCAGCAGGCCCCGTCCGGGCACCTTCCGTTCACCCCGCGGGCCAAGAAGGTACTCCAGCTGTCCCGCGAGGAGGCGCTCAACCTCGGCCATGACTACATCGGCACCGAGCACATCCTGCTCGGCCTGATCCGCGAGGGCGCTGGTGTCGCCGCTCAGGTGCTGGTCAGGCTGGGCGCCAGTGGCGAGCGGGTCCGTGCGCAGGTGGTGCGCCTGCTGGCGTCCGGCGGGAACCAGCAGAGCGCCTGAGGCCCGGCCGCGCCGGTTACCGCCCGCGCGGAGCGCGGCGCCTGGCGGACGCCCTAGAATGCGTTCTTCCGCGGGATTCCCCGTCCTTCTCCGAGCAGAGGCACATAGTCATGCGCTGGTCACAGCTGCACATCCCGACGTTGCGCGAGGATCCGGCCGATGCGGATGCGGCCAGCCACCGGCTGCTGGTCCGGGCCGGCTTCATCCGCCAGCTGATGGCCGGGCATTACTCGATGCTGCCGCTTGGCATCCGGGTGCGCACCAAGATCATGAACGTGATCAGGGAAGAGATGAACGGGATCGGGGCGCAGGAGTTCCTGCTGCCGTCGATGCAGCCCGCCCAGCTCTGGGAGCAGAGCGGCAGGCTCGGCGTGATGGGCGACATCTTGTTCCGGCTGAAGGATCGCAAGGGCGCGGACCTGGTGCTCGGCGTGACCCACGAGGAAGTTGTCACCACGCTGGCGCTGGAGCTTGCCTCCTACCGGGAGCTGCCGCAGTCGTGGTACCAGTTCCAGGTCAAGTTCCGGGACGAGCCGCGGCCGAAGAGCGGCCTGCTCCGGGTGCGCGAGTTCACGATGAAGGACTCCTACAGCTTCGATGTCGACGAGGCCGGGCTGGACGCCTCGTTCGAGGCGCACCGCGGTGCCTACGAGCGGATCTTCGCCCGGCTGGGCATCCCGGCCATCGCGGTCGAGGCGTCCAGCGGCAACATGGGCGGCAGCGACTCGATCGAGTTCATGTGCCCGTCGGAGGCGGGCGAGGACCTGGTCGCCCGCTGTCCGGACTGCGATTACGCGGCCAACCTGGAGAAGGCCACCTCGGCGCTGCCGCCGATCGCGGACGGCCCGGGCACGCCGGAGCCGCAGCGGCTGCCCACGCCCGGCGTCGCGACCATCGATGACCTGGTGAACAAGCACGGCGTCGCCGCGGACCGGCAGATCAAGACCCTGGTGCAGGTGATTGACGGGCAGCTGACCCTGGTGCTGCTCCGCGGCGATCACCCGCTGGCCGACCAGAAGCTGATCGACGCGACCGGCGCGACTGACATCCGGCCCGCCCAGGCTGATGAGATCGTGGCGGCGCTCGGCGCGTCAGCGGGCAGTCTCGGCGCCGTCGGCGTGACCCGCCTGCCGGTCATCGCCGACCTAGCGCTGCAGGGCCGCACGGACATGACCACCGGGGCGAACATCGACCAGGTGCACCTGACCGGCGTCGGCATCGACCGGGACATCACCGTCGGCCAGTGGGCGGACCTGCGCGAGGTCCGGGACGGCGAGCCCTGCCCGGGCTGCGGCACGCCACTTGAGCTGGTGCAGGCCATCGAGGTCGGGCACATCTTCAAGCTCGGCCGCAAGTACACCACCGCTCTCGGAGTGACCGTGCTCGGCCCGGACGGCACCGCGATCGTGCCGATCATGGGCTGTTACGGCGTCGGGGTAGAGCGGGCCATGGCGGCCATCGCCGAGGTGCATCACGACGACGCCGGCCTGGTCTGGCCGGTGGCGGTGGCGCCCGCCGAGGTGACCGTCGTGCTGCTGTCGGTGAAGGACGAGGCGGCCCGGGCGGCGGCCGAGGGCATCTACCGGGAGCTGCTGGCCGTCGGGGCCGACGCGCTGATCGACGACCGGGACGAGCGGCCCGGGGTCAAGTTCCGGGACGCCGAGCTGACCGGGATCCCGTGCCGGGTCAGCGTCGGCAGCCGGGACCTGGCCGACGGGGTGGTGGAGATCACCCGGCGGGCGACCGGCGAGAAGGTCCGGGTCCCGGTCGGGGAAGCGGTCGCGTTCGTGCAGGAGATCCTGGCCGGGAAGGTCGCCTGACCGCCCGCTGGCCGGCCAGGAACCCCGTAGCTTCCTGGCCGGCCAGCTGGGGGGCCGGCCAGCTCGAGGCCGGCCGGTCAGCGCTTGAACTCGAAGACCGCTGCGGCCTGGTCCGTGCCGGGGTTGTTTCGCTTGAACGTGGCTCCCGCCGCGAATGCGGTGGTGGTGCCCGGCACGGCCGCGATGCCCTGCACGGTCAGCTTGCTGCCGCTGGCCGGCATCGCGGCCGTCTGCAGGCTGCCGCCCGAGTAGTGCACCATCCGGAACCTGCCGGGGAAGCCGGCGATGGACGGAACCCACAGGCCGCCGCTGCCGTCCGGGACGACCTGGACCGGCGCGCCGAACCTGGCGCGATTGGCGACCAGGCGCCAGTGCCGCCCGTTGAAATGCAGCAGCAGGAACGGCCCGCGCTCGTCCTGGCAGTTGCCGGCGCCGACGGCCCAGACGCTCCGCGCCGAGCGGGCGTAGATCCCGGTCACCGTCGGGTCGCAGAACTGGCTGTCTGGCGGCAGCACCGAGGCGATGGACGTCCTTGACCAGCGGTGCCCGTTCCAGTGCGCGACATGCTTGCCGCCGACCGCCCAGATGCTGTGCGCCGACAGCGCGCTGCCGCTGGTGAGCCTGTGCCCGGACCGGACGCGCCGCCACCGGTGCCCGTTGAAGTGCCGGGCGCCGAGCCCGCTGCCCGGCGTGAGGGGCTGGCCGAATGCCCATACGTCACGGCGGCCGAGCACGACCGTGCCGCCGACCTGGCGGGTAAAGGATCCGGCGGATGCCCAGCGGGTACCGTTCCAGCCGAAGGCCCGCGAGTGGCTGCCCTTCGCGGTGAAGGCCCACACGTTGCGGGCTGATGATGCTCCGGCGGCCACGACGATCTGGCCGGTCTTGCCCGGGGCGGAGGCCGGCTTCCAGCCCGCCGCGGTGAGCCGCCAGGCGGTGGGCGGGGCCGATGTTCCCTGCAGGGTTCCGAATGCCCAGGCCCGGTGCCGGCCGGTGGCCGTGACGGCGGTGAAGGCAGGGACGTTCGGGCCATTCACGCTCAGGACCGTCTGCCATGAGGGCGCGGCATGCGCTTGCGCGGCACTGGCCGGAGCGGCCGCGGCCGCCCCGGTGACGGCCAGCGCTGCGGCAACAGCCGCCGCCGGTGCCGCGGCGCGGCTCCGCAGGCGGTGCCGCCCGGACCACAGGCCGGGGGCGTGCGCGGCCGCCTCGCCGGACGGCGGGTCCTGCCCGGACGGCGGGTCCTGCCCGGACGGCGGGTCGTCGCGGGGCTGGAGGGCAGCCTGGGACTGTGAGCCAGCCTGGCCGGGCGAGATCGCGGACGGCGAGCCCAGCCCATGCAAGGCTGCAGCGTCCACCAGCCGCTCGTTGCACCGGTCGAGTGCGCTCCACTGATCGCTGGTGCCCGGCATCGAATCCTCCCCGCTGCTGCGCCCAGGGGCCGTTGCCCGCAGGCGGTCTCACCGTGTAAGAGACGTGCAGTGCGGATGGCAGGACGCCTTTTGCGATAACGAAAAGGTAACGTTTGCCTACCTGGCCTTACCGCGGGCCGGCCGACCTCGCTCAGCGGGCCGTCAGCCGCGCCCAGGCCTCGGTGAGCACGCTGCGCAGGATCTGCTCGATCTCGTCGAAATGCTCCTGGGTGCAGGTCAGCGGCGGGGCCAGCTGGATCACCGGATCGCCGCGGTCATCGGCCCGGCACACCAGCCCCGCGGAGAACAGGGCATGCGAGAGGAAGCCCCGCAGCAGCTCCTCAGATTCCTCACCGGAGAACGTCTCGCGGGTGGCCTTGTCCCTGACCATCTCGATCCCGTAGAAGTACCCGTCGCCGCGCACGTCGCCGACGATCGGCAGGTCGTTCAGCTTCTCCAGGGTGCCGCGGAAGGCGGCCTCGTTCGCGCGGACGTTGCCGAGCAGGTCCTCCTTCTCGAAGACATCCAGGTTGGCCAGCGCCACGGCGCAGGACACCGGGTGCCCGGCGAACGTAATGCCGTGCGCGAAGCTGGATTCGCCCTTGCTGAACGGCTCCATCAGCGCTTCCTTCACGATCATCCCGCCCAGCGGCGCGTATCCCGAGGTCACGCCCTTGGCGAAGGTGATGATGTCCGGCTGGTAGCCGTAGCGCTGCGCGCCGAAGTAATGTCCGAGGCGGCCGAAGGCGCAGATCACCTCGTCGGAGACCAGCAGCACGCCGTAGCGGTCACAGATTTCCCTGACCCGCTGGAAGTAGCCGGGCGGCGGCGGGAAGCAGCCGCCGGAGTTCTGCAGCGGTTCCAGGAACACCGCGGCCACGGTTTCCGGGCCCTCGCGCAGGATCGTCCGCTCGATCTCGTCGGCCGCCCACTTGCCGAAGCCCGCCAGGTCGCCCGCCACGAAATCGGGCGCGCGGTAGAAATTGGTGTTCGGCACCCGGACGCCACCGGGCGGCAGCGGCTCGAACGGCTCCTTGAGGCCGGGCAGCCCGGTAATCGCCAGCGCGCCCATCGAGGTGCCGTGGTAGGCGATGTCGCGGCTCAGCACCTTGTAGCGGCCGGGCTTGCCGGTCATCCGGAAATACTGCTTGGCCAGCTTCCACGCCGACTCGACCGCCTCCGAGCCGCTGGTGGTGAAGAACACCCGGTTCAGGTCGCCGGGAGCCATCGTGGCCAGCCGCTCGGCGAGCTCGATCGCCCGCGGGTGCCCGTACGACCAGAGCGGGAAGTAGGCAAGCTCGCTGCCCTGCCGCGCCGCCGCCTCGGCGACTTCCTTGCGGCCGTGCCCGATCTGGCTGACGAACAGGCCGGACAGCGCGTCCAGATAGCGCTTGCCGTGGTCGTCGAACACGTACGGACCCGAGCCGCGGACGATAACCGGCATGTCACCGTCGATGAACGTGGACATCCGGGTGAAATGCAGCCACATGTGCCGCTTGGCCGACGCCTGCTGCGCCGCAATGTGGGCAACCACGTCGCTGTTGCCATGTGAGGTGGTCATCTGGTCCCCCAGCCGTAGGTCTGCTTGCGCAGTTTCAGGTATACAAAGGTCTCCGTGCTCGTCACGCACGGGATGGTCCGCACCCGGCTGATGATCTCCAGGAGCTGATCGTCGTCCTCGCAGACGACCTCGATGAGCAGGTCGAAGGAGCCCGCGGTGATCACCACGTAGTCGATCTCGGTCATGTCCGCCAGCAGGTCGGCGACGCGCTCGATGTCGCCGACGCACCTGACGCCGATCATGGTCTGGCGGCGGAAACCGAGCGTCAGCGGGTCGGTCACCGCGACGACCTGCATCACGCCGGCGTCGGTGAGGCGCTGCACCCGCTGGCGCACCGCGGCCTCGGACAGCCCGACCGCCTTGCCGATCGCCGCGTAGGACCGCCGGCCGTCCTGCTGGAGCTGCTCGATGATCTGCTTGGAGACGTCGTCGAGCACGATGCGGGCACGGCTGCCGCCGGCCCCGTCGCCGCGTGGCCGGCCACCCGGGACAGGCAGCGTCGCCGGCGTGTGCGCCATGCTCCGCCTCCTTCGCATGCCAATAGTGTCACGATCAGCTGATCTGTCAACTGATTCCGTAGAATCCTGCCACTTGCACAACTGATTCAATTGCGTCAGCAGCGCATATCTGCCTAGATCGTACCCAACTGGCGGCACTGGGCGGACCGGGCGGCCAGCCTGGTCAGGGCGAGCCGGCCGCGCACCGGCCCGGCGGACAACCCGGCCCGGCGGGAGCGGGTACCGGGCTTCCTGCGGCGGGTACCGGAGCACGCTGAGGTCGTGCCGGGCGGGCACCAGGCAGCGGAGCGCGGCTACCGTTTAGCCCGGACCAAGCACGTGATGAGCAGCCTGGACTAGTTCCCGCCGGCCAGGTAAGAGGAAGACCGGAATGCGTAATGCAAGGGCTCCGGAAATGGGAAGGCCCCCGCATGTATGAGATGCAGGGGCCTCACCCGGTCGTTCGCGGCCGGCCAGCCGGTTGCCCGGCCGCCTACCCGCTAGTTGACCGCCGCTGGTACCGAATACCCGCTTGAAGTGCCGGTTTCCCGGCCCTTCCTGCGTTCCCTGGGTCGCCCCCGGGTGGAATCCGTCTCCAGCAGTGAGGTATTTCTACTGCCTCGCCTGGCCGCGGCACAAGGGTTTTCGGGCATCGTTTTCATGATTCTTTTGCTGTCCACAATATATCCACAGCTGCGGCCCGGTTGTCCCCCGCGGGCAGCCGGTTTTCCACCGGGCATGCACAGCTTCGGCAGGCGGCGAGCCCGGTCAGGGGGAACCAGCCGGGCGGGAAGGCTCCAGCGCCAGCAGGGCCACATGCAGCGAAGCGCGCGACTCGGCCGAGTCGAGGCTGACGCCGAGCACCCGCTCGATGTGCCTGAGCCGCTCGTACAGCGTCGGCCTGGCCAGATGGGCGCGCTGGGCCGCCTCGGCCTTGTTGCCGCCCGATTCCAGGTAGGCGGCGAGCACGCTGGTCAGTGCCGTGCCGTGGCTGGCGTCGTAGCCGAGCAGCGGGCCGATCTCGCGCTCGGCAAAGTTCGCCAGCCTGGGGTCGCCGCGGAGTAGCTGGAGCAGGCCGCGTAGCCTCAGGTCGGCCAGCCGGCAGAACGGCCGGGACGGCCGGGGGCCGGACCCGAAGACCTCGGGGTCGGCGGCAGCGGCGTCGGCGACCTGCTGGGCCTCAACGAACGATCGCCGCGCGTCCCGCATCGACTCAGCCACCGAGCCTGCCGCGATCACCTGCTCCTCGCGGTGGAAGCGCAGTGGCCGGCCGCCCGGCTGCGGGCCCGGCTGGCTGCCCGGCGCGGCGCCGGGCTGGGCGGCCAGCCGGGCCAGCAGCTGCCGGATCCGGTTGCAGACCGCGGTGAGGGCCAGGTCCGCGCTGGCCCGGCGATCCAGCGAGAGCAGGGCGCCGGCCCGCGCGTCGTCGAGCGATCCGACGATCGCCGGCACCCGCTCGGCCCGGCAGGCGTCGGCCACCGCATCCGCCGCCGCCAGCACCCGGGCCTGGGCGGACAGGCCGGGACCCGGATCGCGGAGCCGCACCACCACGGCGATCAGCTGCCGTCCGTCGACCGGCACCCCGAGTGCCCTGGCCCGGACGGCCGCCTCGTCCGGGTCGGCGCCCGCCTGCTCGAGGATGGCGCTGATCAGCGTGCGGTGCACCTGGCGCTCCAGGCTCTCGCGCTGCCGCGCGATCAGCCGGGTGAGCGCGAGCGCGGCGGCGGCCCGCTCGACCAGCGCCAGGTCCAGCGGCGCCGGCGAGCAGCCGGCAGTCCAGCAGCACCCGGCCCCAGTTCTCGCCGCGCGCGCCGACCGGCGTGACCAGCAGGCCGGAGGCGGCGTCGAAGGCGGTCCCGGCAGCCGAGCTGACCTGCCGGGACCGGGCCGCGAACCCGGCCAGCAGGGAGGCGGTTTCCGGCCCGGCCGGCTCGCACACCAGGACCGAATGGGACAGATCCTCAAGGATCACCGGGCGGCCGGCCAGCCGGGCGGCCTCCCGGACGATCTCGGCCGGGCTGGCGCCCGCCACCGACAGGTCGGTGAACGCCTCGTGCAGCCGGGCCGCGGCCCGCAATTCCGCGCTCTGGCTGTCGATGATCCGCGCATGCACCGCCTCGGTGACCTCGACGAACAGCACCTCGCGGGTGAAGGCGATCAGCGGCAGCCGCTGCTCCGCCGCGGCCGACACCAGCGCGGGCGGCAGCCCGCCCGCGAACCGCCGCCCGATCTCCACGGCCAGCCCGGCCACGCCGACGCCGGCTAGCTCCGTCACGTACCTGGCCTGCAGCGGCGGCTCGTCCGGCAGCGCGATGCCGGTGGTCAGCACGAGCTCGCCGCCGTGCAGCAGCCGGGCCGCGTCGGCTACCTCGATGGCGTGCACCCAGCGGACCGGCCGGCCGAGCAGCCCGGCCCCGGCCAGCACCTCGGGGCGGCCCCGGCGGACCGCGTCCAGCTCGAGGATCTCCGCGAGGGTGGGCAGCACGGCGGGCCCCCTCTCGCGCAGCCCGGTGGCTGCTTCCTTACGACATGTTACGCATCGGGCCAGATGCCTTCCATGCTGTCGGCAGTCGGCCGGCCTGCCCGCCGCCACACTGATTCGCATGGGAGAACTTCACGATCGCCACCGCAACGTCATGCCCCGCTGGGCCGGCCTCTACTACGACGAGCCGCTCGAGATCGTCAGCGGCAAGGGCAGCCGGGTAACCGACGCATCCGGCCGCAGCTATCTCGACTTCTTCTGCGGCATCCTGACCAACATGCTCGGGTACGACGTGCCCGAGGTGCGCGAGGCCGTCGAGCGCCAGCTCGCCACCGGCGTGGTGCACACGTCGACGCTGTACCTGATCCGTCATCAGGTCGAGCTGGCGGAGAAGATCGCCGGGCTGTCCGGGATCGAGAACGCCAAGGTGTTCTTCACGAACTCGGGTACCGAGGCGAACGAGACCGCGCTGCTGCTCGCCACCGCGGCCCGCCGGTCCAGCCAGGTGCTCGCGCTGCGCAACAGCTACCACGGGCGCTCGTTCGGCGCCGTGGCGATCACCGGCAACGGCGGCTGGAAGAGCTCCCAGCTGACCCCGTTCGGGGTGCATTACCTGCACGGGACGGACCGGCACCTGCCGGCGTTCGCCCGCATGCCGGACGCGGAATACATCCACGCATGCACGGAAGACCTGCGGCACGTGCTGGCCACCGCGACCGCGGGCGACGTGGCCTGCCTGATCGCCGAGCCGCTGCAGGGCGTCGGCGGCTTCGCGATGCCGCCGGACGGGCTCTTCGCCGCCTACCAGGAGGTGCTGGACTCCCATGGCATCCTGTTCATCTCCGACGAGGTGCAGACCGGCTGGGGACGTACCGGCGAGCACTTCTGGGGGATCGGCGCGCACGGCATCACGCCGGACATGATGACCTTCGCCAAGGGACTCGGCAACGGGTTCGCGATCGGCGGCGTCGTGGCCAGGGGCGACCTGATGGACGGCCTCACCGGCAACGGCATCTCGACGTTCGGCGGCAACCCGGTATCGACCGCGGCGGCCGGCGCGACCATCGACTACGTCCTCTCCCACGACCTGCAGCGCAACGCCGCCAGGCTCGGCAAGCTGATCATCGGCAGGCTGCGCGAGGCGGCCGGCCCGCTCGCGGTGGCCGGCGACGTCCGCGGCAAGGGCCTGATGTTCGCGGTCGACCTGCTGGACCCGGCCACCGGCCAGCCGAGCCCGGCGCTGGCCGGCCGGATGCTGGCGGAGACCCGGGAGCGCGGGCTGCTCATCGGCAAGGGCGGGCTGTACGGGCACACGCTGCGGATGGCGCCGCCGCTGACGCTCACCGAGGCCGAGGCCAGGGAGGGCCTCGGCATCCTCACGGACGCGCTGCGCGCCGTTGACGCGGCCGCGGCAGCCGGAGCCGGGAAATGAGGCACGCGACGCACTGGATCGGCGGCAAGCCCTGGGCCGGCGGCGCCGCCGCGCGCCAGGGCGACATCTACAACCCGGCGACCGGCGAGGTCAGCGGGACGGTGGACTTCGCCGGCCCGGCCGAGGTGGCCGCGGCAGTCCAGGCCGCCGCCGCGGCGTTCCCGGCCTGGCGCGCGACTTCCCTGGTCAAGCGGACCGCGGTGCTGTTCGCGTTCCGCGAGCTGCTGCGCGCCCGGCAGGCCGACATCGCCGCCCTGATCAGCGCCGAGCACGGCAAGGTGGCATCCGACGCGGCGGGCGAGGTGGCCCGCGGCCTTGAGGTGGTCGAGTTCGCCTGCGGGATACCGCACCTGCTCAAGGGAGGCTTCTCGGAGAACGTGTCGGCGGGCGTGGACGCCTACTCGATCCGCCAGCCGCTGGGCGTGGTGGCCGGGATAACCCCGTTCAATTTCCCCGCGATGGTGCCGATGTGGATGTTCCCGATCGCCATCGCCTGCGGCAACACGTTCGTGCTCAAGCCGTCGGAAAAGGATCCGTCCGCCTCCCTGCTGCTGGCCGAGCTGCTGGCGGAGGCGGGCCTGCCGGACGGCGTCTGCAACGTCGTGCACGGCGCCAGGGAGGCGGTCGACGCGCTGCTCACCCACCCGGACGTGCGCGCGGTCAGCTTCGTCGGATCCACCCCGGTGGCCCGCTACGTCTGGGAGACCGGCGCGGCCGCCGGCAAGCGGGTGCAGGCCCTCGGCGGGGCGAAGAACCACATGATGGTGCTGCCCGACGCGGACCTGGACCTGGCCGCCGACGCCGCGGTATCGGCCGGCTTCGGCTCGGCCGGGGAACGCTGCATGGCGATCTCGGTCGTGGTCGCGGTCGACCCGGTCGGTGACGAGCTGGTCGCGAAGATCGCCGAGCGGGTAGCGCCGCTCCGGGTCGGGCCGGGCAGCGACGAGCGGTCCGAGATGGGGCCGCTGGTCACCGCGGCGCACCGGGACAAGGTCGCCTCGTACCTGGACTCAGGGGTCCGCGAGGGGGCCGTGCTGGCGATTGACGGCCGCGATCATCCGGTAACCGGCGGCGCGGCCGGCGGATTCTGGCTCGGGCCGAGCGTGCTCGACCATGTCACGCCGTCCATGGGCTGCTACGCCGACGAGATATTCGGGCCGGTGCTGTCGGTGGTCCGGGCGCCGACCTACCAGCACGCGCTGCAGGTGATCAACGGCAACCGGTACGGCAACGGCACCGCCATCTTCACCAGCGACGGGGGAGCCGCCCGCAGGTTCACCAGCGAGGTGGAGGTCGGGATGGTAGGCATCAACGTGCCGATACCGGTGCCGATGGCCTTCTACTCGTTCGGCGGCTGGAAGGCATCGCTGTTCGGCGATACCCACGTGCACGGAACCGAGGGCGTGCATTTCTACACCCGCGGCAAGGCGGTCACCTCGCGCTGGCTGGATCCCAGCCACGGCGGCGTGAACCTCGGCTTCCCGGTCAACGCCTAGCAAGGGCGCGGCCCGCCCGCGCCGCGGGCGGGCCCGCGCCGCCTGGCGGAGGGCGCGGACATCGGCCAGCCGGCGGATGTCTCCGCGGGCCGCCGGGCCGCACGCTGAGGGTGTGACCGAGCACCCGCGCACCGCCTCCGGGCCGCCGCCTGAACTGCGGCTAACCGTCCGGGCGGAAGACGGCCCGGGCGAAGAAATCGGCATGCCTGGCCGCCCGGTCCCTGGCCGCCTGCCGCTGCGCCGGGGTGGCGTCCGCGTGCAGCCACAGCAGCCTGGCCTGGGCCAGCGGGGCCATCAGGGCGTAGGCCAGGTCGGCGGGCTCGGCCAGGCCGGGATCGATGCGGCCGGCCCTGATCCAGCGCTCGAAGATCGCGGCCAGGCCGCCGATGACCTCCTCGATGGCGCCGGCCAGCAGCGGATCGTGGGTGAGGCCGTCGTGGCTCATCACGCTGATCAGCTGCCGTGCCGCTGGCGTGTCCCAGGCCCGCATCACGCTGGCGGCGAGCATCCGGATGAAGCCGGCCGGGTCGCTGTCCCGCATTCCCTGGCCGGCGTCCCGGAGCACGACAGCCGCGCTTTGCGGGCCGAGCCTGGCCAGCACCGCCTCGAAGATCGACCGTTTGCTGCCGAAGTGCGCGTAGAGCACGCTCTCGCTCAGGCCGACCTCGCGCGCGATCGCGCGGATCGAGGTGCCGGCGTAGCCGTTGCGGGCGAACAGCCTGAGCGCCGCGGCCAGCAACTCGGCCTTGGTGTCCCCGGCCTCGCCCTTGGGCGGCCGCCCGGGCCGCCTGGCCTGGCCGCTCGTCGTCACCATGGCGTCCGCCTCCCGGCAGGAATCTAGCACCGGCCGCGCGGGCCGCCGGTTAATTGGCTTGAAAATAATCGATCGTTCGATTAATTTTTTGCTCGTACCTCACGATACCTGCAGAAAGCCGGAGGACGCCATGGCCATCAAGCCAGGGCCGGTCAGCACGGCCGCCCGGACGGCGAGCGGACCGGCGCGGGCCAAGGCCGAGGTCGCGGCGGCCGTGCAGGCCACCGCGGTGCCGGAGGCCCGCCGCTACGACCTCGAGCACTCGATGCGCTCCGCCCTGGACTGGCAGCTCGGCGTGTTCTTCCTCGCCCTGCTCCTGGTCGCCCGGCTGCCCAGGGTCAAGCTCGACGGCGATGCCCTGGTGCCCGGCGGCGGATGATCGTCCGGCGCGGCGCGGCCGCGGCTAGCCGCAAACCCAGGAAACCAGCGAGAGAACTCACAGAAAGGCGTACCGCCATGAGCACCATCGTCGTCACCGGAGCGTCTTCCGGTATCGGCCGCGCCACCGCGCTGCGGCTGGCCGCCGGCGGCCACCGGGTCTTCGCCACCGTCCGCAAGGACGCGGATGCCCGGCGGCTGGCCGGCCACGACCGGATCACTCCGGTCTTCCTCGATGTCACCAGCGCCAGCCAGATCGCCGGCGCGGTCGCCACCATCCAGGCCCAGGTCGGGGAGGCCGGGCTGGACGGGCTGGTCAACAACGCCGGCTCCGGCGCGGCCGAGCCGCTGGAGCTGATGGCGCCGGACGCGCTGCGCCGCCAGCTCGAGGTCAACACCATCGGGCAGCTCGCGGTGACCCAGGCGTTCCTCCCGCTGCTGCGGCAGGCGCACGGCCGGATCGTGATGATCGGCTCAATCGGGGTCCGGTGCACCCCGCCGTTCTCCGGCCCGATCGTGATTCCCAAGGCCGCCCTGACTGCCATGACGCACGCGCTCCGGCAGGAACTGGCCGGCAGCGGGATCCGTACCATCCTGGTCGACCCGGCCACCATCCGCACCGACGCCGGGGACAAGTTCGCCGCGGACGCGGCGGCAACCATCAGCGCCTTCTCCGCAACGGGCCGCGCCAGCTACGGGGCCGCGTTCACGAAGATGACAGCGGCCTTCGCCCGCAGCCACGAGCATGGCAGCCCGCCCGAGACGGTCGCGGCCGTCGTCGCCCGCGCGCTGACCGCGAAGCGGCCCCGGGCGCATTACACGGTCGGCAAGAACGCCCGCCGGATGACCCTCGTCGCTTACCTGCCCATCCGGCTGGCCGACGCGGTGCGCCGCCGTATCTTCGGGCTGGCCGCGGCCGGCCCGCCGCCCGCCCGCGGACCGCAGGCCGTCCCGGGACCGCAGGCCGTACCGGGACGGCAGGCGGCGGCGGGCACGGCAGTGCGGAACAGCTGATCCCGGCGGGCCGGTTCAGCCGGACTGGCGGAGCAGTTCCCCCTCTGGCCGGACATCGCCCGCCGCCCAGGCCGCGGCGGCCGCGCGTGCCGCGGCCCGGGCCTGCCGGGCCTGCCGGGCGCGCCCGGCGCGGGCCCGGCCATGGCCGGTGCCGAGCAGGCCGAGGCCGGCGATGGCGGCCCCGCCGACGGTGTCGAGCAGGAAGTGGTTGGCCGTGGCCAGCACCACGAACGTGGTGGCCACCGGGTAGAGCCAGGCCAGGTGGCGCCAGCTGGCCCGGGTGACCGACACGATCACGAAGGCGCACCAGACGGCCCATGCGACATGCAGGCTCGGCATGGCGGCGTAGAGATCAGCCAGCCGGCTGACCACATGATGGTCGGCCGCGCCGAGTATGTGCCGGGAGGCCAGCGTATCGGTCATCCCGGGCCGGGCCAGCCGCGGCGGGGCGGCGGGCCAGATCCAGAACACCACGTTGGCGGCCGTGGTAGCCAGCACTATCGCCGAGCGCAGCCGGGGGAAGGCGTCCGGGCGGCGCCAGAACAGCCAGCCAAGCACGGCGCCGGTGACGATGAAGTGGAGCAGCCCGTAGTAATAGCCGGCCGCGTCCGCGAGCAGCGGGTGCAGGGAGAGGAACTGGTTGAGTAGCGGCTCGATGTTGACGTGCAGCCGGGCCTCGGCGCTGTACAGCTGCGCCGCATGCGTGAACGCGGCGTGGCGGCCGGCCCGCAGGCCGAGCCGGACCAGCGAATAGGCCGCGTAGCCGGCGCCGATCGTGGCCAGTTCCAGCGCCGCCGGCCGCCGTGGCCAGGCCAGCCCGGATCGGGCTGGCCCGCTCCGGGCCGGCCTCGCTCGCTGGTCACGGTCGCGCGGCAAAAACGGGGCGGCCATGCCCGGCCGCGCCGCACCGGGCCACCGGCCCCGCAGGTCTCGGTAGCTACTGGTATCCGGTTGCACGCGTCAGCCCTCCGGGTGGGTTGCGGCCGGTGTCCGGGACGCTTTCCAGCCTGCCGGGAGGCTGACCTGGCGGACATCGGCCAGGTAGCGGATCTCGCCGCGGCCATGGGCCTCGCCACCAGGCAGGCCGGCCGCCCCGGGCAGCCGGGACGGCCGGCCACGGCCGCCGCGGACGGCCCGGACGCCGTCCGCGGCGGCCAGCGGCCCGGGCTCGGCCGCCCGGGGGCGGGTGACGGCGGCGCGGACCGGGGCGAGACGCCGCCCCCGGCCATACCGGGCCCAGCCGGGGGCGGCCAGCGGAACCAGATCGGCCGCATGGCGGATGTCTTTGCCGGCCCGCAGCCGCAGGCTGAGAGAGCCGGGCGTGCGGCGGCGTCAGCGCCGGGCCGGGCCCGCGGCGTCAGCCGCCGGCCAGCACCGGCCAGCTGGCGTTCGCGGTGAACACCGGCAGGTAGCCGCCGGCCTGGCCGGCCGCGGTCGGGTGGTAGGAATCCGCGATGTCGAAGAAATCCACCGCGTGCAGCCAGCCGGCCGAGTCGCAGATCTCATGCGCGCCGAACGCGGACTGGACGCCGGCGTAAACGTCCCCGTGCCTGACCGCGGCCGCCTCGATCTGGGCGTCCAGCAGGTCGGCCGCGTGGTTCAGGTCCGTCCGGTCGGTGCTGCTCAGCCCGATGCAGCCGGCCGACCTGGCCAGGTCATAAAGGTGCGGGTAGCCGAGGACCACGACCCTGGCGGCCGGCGCGGTCAGCCCGATCGCGCCGAGCACCCGGTCAAGCCCGCCGGGAAGCCGGCTGGTCACCTCGGCCTCGGCCGTGGTGATCGCGCTGACGCAGGTGCTCGTGGAGCGCAGCACGCAGGTTTCCAGCACCGAGCTGAAGCCGACGTCGTTCCCGCCGATCGTGATCGAGACCAGCGTGGTAGCCGGACTCAGCGCCTGGATCTGGCTGCTGAGCACGCTGCCGGTGGTCGCCCCGGCGCAGGCCACGGAGACGAAGGAGGCGGGCTGGTTCGCGCCGGCCCAGAGCGCCGGGTAGGCATCGGCGCTCCGGTCGCAGGATCCGCTGGCGGCGATGTAATCACCGGAGCCCAGCCCGGCGGTATACGAGTCGCCAAGCGCGACATAGTGCGCGCCGCCCACCGGGCCGCCCGCCGCCACCGCTGCAGCCGGGGTGGCAGGAGCCGGTGCGGCCGCGGCCGGTGCGGCGGCCGTTAACAAGGGCACCGCGACGGCGCATGCCGCGCAGAGCGCGGCCGCGAGACGGCCGGCCGCGGCGGCTCGGGACAGCACGAGGCCTCCTCGGCTAGCTGGGAACTTCGGCTACCGCCCGGCGAACGCCTCTGCCAGGATGGACAGCCCCTCGTCGAGCAGCGGCTCGCCGATCACCATCGGCGGCAGGAACCGCAGTACGTTGCCGAACGTGCCGCAGGTGAGCACCAGCAGCCCGGCCTGATGACAGGCCGCGGCCACCTTCCCGGCGGCGGCCGGATCCGGCTCGATGCCGCCGGGCCGGACC
The DNA here is from genome assembly GCA_963786975.1 of uncultured Actinomycetes bacterium. GTDB lineage: Bacteria > Actinomycetota > Actinomycetes > Streptosporangiales > Streptosporangiaceae > Palsa-506. The sequence continues at coordinate 115,533 of CAWBBE010000009.1, forward strand.
AGTTCCACCGCCAGCATCGCGCCCCGGCCGCGCACGTCGCCGACCGCCGGATTGGCCTCGGCGATCCCGCGCAGCCGCGGCAGCATGATCTCGCCGATGCGGCGGGCCCGGGCCGCCAGATCCTCCTTGACCATGGTCTCCAGCGAGCCGAGCGCGGCGGCGCAGGCGACCGGGTTGCCGCCGTACGTGCCGCCGAGGCCGCCGGGATGCACCGCGTCCATCAGGTCCGCCCGGCCGGTCACGCCGGCCAGCGGCAGCCCGTCGGCGATGCCCTTGGCGGTGGTGACCAGATCCGGCACGACCGACTCGTGATCACAGGCGAACCAGTCGCCGGCCCGGCACAGCCCGCTCTGGATCTCGTCCGCGATCAGCACGATGCCGTTGGCGCGGCAGAACTCGGCCAGCCCCGGCAGGAACCCGTCCGGCGGCACGATGAACCCACCCTCGCCCTGGATCGGCTCGATCAGCACCGCGGCGACGTTCTCCTCGCCGACCTGGGTGTGGATCAGGCTCTTGATCACGTCCAGGGCCTCGGCGGCGCACCGCTCCGGGCCGCCTGGCCAGCGCAGCGGGTAGGCCATCGGCATCCGGTAGACCTCGTTGGCGAACGGGCCGAACCGGTGCTTGTACGGCATGTTCTTGGCGGTCAGCGCCATGGTGAGGTTGGTGCGGCCGTGGTACGCGTGATCGAATACGACCACCGCCTGCCTGCCGGTCGCGTACCTGGCGATCTTCACGGCGTTCTCCACCGCCTCGGCGCCGGAGTTGAACAGGGCCGACCGCTTCTCGTGCGCGCCGGGGGTCAGCCGGTTGAGCTCCTCGCAGACCTCGACGTACCCCTGGTACGGGGCGACCATGAAGCAGGTATGGGTGAAGCGCGCGACCTGCTCGGTGACCCGCTCGACCACCCGCTCCGCGCTGTTGCCTACGCCGGTGACGGCGATCCCGGAGCCGAAGTCGATCAGCGAGTTGCCGTCGACGTCGACGAGCACGCCGCCGCCCGCGGCGGCCACGAAGACCGGCAGCACGTGGCTGAGCCCGCGCGCGACGCTGCCGCGGCGCCGCTCGAGCAGTGCCCGCGACGCGGGCCCGGGTATCTCGGTCACGATCCGGCGTTCCTGGGGCAGCGAAGGCCCGCCCGTGCTGGGCAGCTGTACGGTCATACAGCCGACAATAAACCCCGGCGGCCGGTCCCGGACAGAATCCATCCCGGCGGCGGCAGCGGCTGCCGCTCGCCCGGGCATAGTCTCCTTGATGTCAACGAGCCAGCGCTGGCTCATCACCCGGACAGGGCTTGCACATGTCAGAGGGAAATGGCCGGGCCGGCCAGGAGCGCGGCGCGCTGTTCGGCGGGCTGTTCGGCCGCGGCGGCGTCGAGGCCGGCGACGAGGCGTGGCTGCAGGCCATGCTGGACGCCGAGGCGGCGCTGGCCCGGGCGCTGGAGCAGGCCGGGCTCGCCCCGGCGGGCGCGGGCGCGGCGGTCACCGACGCGGCGGTGGCCGGCCGGTTCGACCCCGGCGAGCTCGGCCGGCAGGCGGTCCGCACCGGCAACCCGGTGCCGCCGCTGGCCCGGGCGCTGGCCGGGGCCGTGCCGCGCTGGGCGGCCGGCGCGGTGCATCACGGCGCGACCAGCCAGGACATCCTGGACACCGCGGCGATGCTGGTCGCCAAGCGCGCGCTGCACGTCGTGCTCGGCGACCTGGCCGCCGCGGCGGCGGCCGCGGCCGGCCTGGCCGCCGCGCATCGCGACACGATCATGATCGGCCGGACGCTGCTGCAGCAGGCGGTCCCCGTCACCTTCGGCCTGGTCGCCGCGGGCTGGCTGACCAGCATCGACGAGGCCGCCCGCGGGCTGGCCCGGGTGCGGGACGAGCGGCTCGCCGTGCAGCTCGGCGGCGCGGCCGGCACGCTGGCCGCGCTCGGCGCGGCCGGGCCGGGAGTGGCCGGGCTGCTGGCCGCCGAGCTGGGGCTGGCCGCGCCGGTGCTGCCGTGGCACACCGGCCGGCTGCGGGTACTCGACCTGGCGGCCGCGCTGGCCGCGGCGGCCGCCGCGGCGGGCAAGATCGCCCGGGACGTGACCCTGCTGGCCCAGTCCGAGGTCGGGGAGGTCCGCGAGGGCGGCGCCGGCGGCGGCTCGTCGGCGATGCCGCACAAGCGGAACCCGGTGGCCTCGGTGCTGATCCTCGGCTGCACCCGCCGGGTGCCCGGCCTGCTGGCGACGCTGGCCGCGGCCGCCGAGCAGGAGCACCAGCGCGCCGCGGGCGGCTGGCATGCCGAGTGGGAGCCGCTGGCGGACCTGCTCAGGCTGACCGGCTCGGCCTCGTCGTGGACCGCCGGGCTGCTGGCCGGGCTGGTCGTCGACGCCGGGCGGATGCGGGCGAACCTGGCCGCGGCCGGCGGCTTCCCGCTGGCCGAGCCGGTGGCCGCGCTGCTGGCGCCCGCGCTCGGCCAGGCGGCGGCGGATGACCTGATCGCGGCGGCCTGCGCCGCCGCGGCCGCCGCCGCGGAGCCGCTCGGCGCGGCGCTGAAGTCCGGCCCGGCGGCCCGGGCGCTGGCCGCCGCCGGGGTTAGCGGGGAACAGGTGGCCGCCGCGCTGGATCCGGCCGGCGATCTCGGCTCAGCCGGCGACTTCGTCGACCGGGCGCTGGCCGCGCACGCGGCTGCCGCCTGCTAGCCCGCGCCGCGGCTGCGATGCTGGGCGGATACCGACCGGCGAGGAGCGGCAGATGGCGCAGGCTGACCAGGACAAGACCAGCATTAACGGATCCGCCGGTGCCAGCGCCGAACGCGGCATGGCGGTCCGCCGCCAGGTGCTTGGCAACGCGCACGTGGACCGGGCGGCAGCCTGGCACGACCGAGTTCACCGCGCCGTTCCAGGACCTGATCACCAGGTACGCCTGGGGCGAGGTCTGGTCCCGGCCCGGCCTGACCCGCGCCGAGCGGAGCATGATCACGCTTACCGCGCTGGCCGCCCTCCGGCAGGACGAGGAACTCGCCCTGCACGTCCGGGCCGCGCTCAGGAACGGGCTGAGCCCGGCGCAGATCGGCGAGGTGCTGCTGCAGGTCGCGATCTATGCCGGGGTGCCGGCCGCGAACCGGGCATTCGCCGTCGCGCAGCGCGTGCTGGCGGAGCCGGGCATCGCGGATGAGCAGCCGGGCTGAGGCCGCGCGCCCGGCCCGGGCCTGGTGCCGCGAACGGCACCCCGGCACTCCGTAGTCCGCACAGGTGTGCACTCCGCGGCCAAGTATCGATATCGTTTCGGTAAAGGCGGCGAGAACGCGGGCCGGGGAGGGCTGGCCGGGAAGGCTGAACAGACGTGGCGGAGATCGTGTCGCTGGCCGAGGCCATCGCGCTGGCCGTCCGCGACGGCGACACCGTCGCGATGGAGGGCTTCACGCACCTGATCCCGCACGCCGCCGGGCACGAGGTGATCCGCCAGCGGCGCCGCGAGCTGACCCTGGTCCGGATGACGCCTGACGTCATCTACGACCAGCTGATCGGCGCGGGCTGCGCGCGGAAGCTCGTCTTCTCCTGGGGCGGCAATCCCGGCGTGGGATCCCTGCACCGGTTCCGGGACGCCGCGCAGCACTCCTGGCCGCGCCCGCTCGAACTGGAGGAGCACAGCCACGCCGGCATGGCCAACCGGTACGTGGCCGGCGCGGCCGGGCTGCCGTTCGCCGTGCTCCGCGGGTACAGCGGCACCAGCCTGGCCCGGCATGCGCCGAACATCGCCGAGATCAGCTGCCCGTTTACCGGCGAGGCGCTGACCGCGGTGGCCGCGCTCCGGCCGGACGTGACCGTCATCCACGCGCAGCGCGCCGACCGGGCCGGGAACGTCCAGTACTGGGGGATCACCGGCGTGCAGAAGGAAGCGGTGCTCGCGGCCCGGCGGTCGGTGGTCACCGTCGAGGAGGTCGTCGATGAGCTCGATCCGCGGCCGGGCGCGGTGGTGCTGCCGTCCTGGACGGTCGGGTACGTGGCACTCGCCCCCGGCGGCGCGCATCCCTCGTACGCGCTCGGCTACACGACCAGGGACAACGACTTCTACATCGGCTGGGACGCGATCAGCAAGGACCGCGGCACGTTCGGCCGGTGGCTGGACGAGCACGTCTACCGGGGAGCAGCACGGTGACTGGCTATACCGCGGACGAGATGATGGCGGTCACCGCGTCCCGCGCGCTGCGCGACAAGATGACCTGCTTCGTCGGGATCGGCCTGCCCAGCGAGGCGGCGAACCTGGCCCGGGCGACGCACGCGCCGGGCCTGGTGCTGATCTACGAGTCCGGCACGATCGGCGCCAAGCCGGGCACGCTGCCGCTGTCGATCGGCGACGGCATCCTGGCCGAGACGGCCGACACCGTGGTCAGCGTGCCCGAGATCTTCAACTACTGGCTGCAGCCGGGCCGGATCGACGTCGGCTTCCTGGGCGCGGCGCAGATCGACCGGTTCGGCAACATCAACACCACCGTCATCGGCCAGGACTACGCCGAGCCGAAGGTGCGGCTGCCGGGCGCGGGCGGCGCGCCGGAGATCGCCGCGTCCTGCCGGGAGGTCATCGTGGTCGTCCGGCAGAGCCTGCGCGCGTTCGTCGAGCGGGTCGACTTCGTCACCTCGGTCGGCTTCGGCGACGGTCCCGGCTGCCGGGAGCGGCTGGGGCTGACCGGCGCCGGCCCGCGGCAGATCATCACCGACCTCGGCATGCTTGAGCCGGATCCGGAGACCTGCGAGCTGGTATTGACCGGAGTCTGCCCGGGGGTATCCGTTAGGAAGGTAAAAGCAGAAACCGGCTGGGACCTGACCGTCTCCGCTGCGCTGCGTGAACTTCCGCCGCCTGCGGCCGCCGAGCTCGCCGCGCTGCGCGCGCTCCGGGCGGCCACGCCAGCCACCGAGGGAGCGAGCCGATGACCACCGACGTGCCGCCTGCGCCCGGCCGCCTGCTGCTGCCGTCCTATCCGCGGCCCGGCCTGCACCCGCCGCTGGACTGGCCGGCCTACCGGTCGTCGGCGCTGCGCGCGCCGAGGCGGCCGCCGGTCCCGCTGCCGCAGGGGCTGACCGAGATCACCGGGCCGCTGCCCGGCGCGGAGCGGGTGACCGCCGCCGACGCCGACCTGACCACCCGGCATCGCGGCGCGCCGCTCGGCGAGCGGATCATCCTGGCCGGCCGGGTGCTGGACTCCGGCGGCCGGCCGGTGCCGGACACGCTGATCGAGATCTGGCAGGCCAACGCGGCCGGCCGGTACGCGCACGGGGTCGACGACCACGACGCGCCGCTCGATCCGAACTTCGACGGGCCGGCCGGTGCCTGACCGACTCCGCCGGGCGGTACCGGTTTGTCACGATCAAGCCGGGTGCCTACCCGTGGCGGAACCACCGCAATGCCTGGCGCCCGCAGCACGTGCACTTCTCGCTGTTCGGCCGGGCGTTCACCCAGCGGCTGGTCACCCAGATGTACTTTCCCGGCGACCCGCTGTTCGGCCAGGACCCGATCTTCAACTCGGTGCCCGATCCGAGCGCCCGCGAGCGCCTGATCGCCCGGTTCGACCTGGCCACCACCGAGCCGGACTGGGCGCTCGGCTACCAGTGGGACATCGTGCTGCGCGGCCCGCGGGCGACCGCCTTCGAGCCGGGGGAGGACCGGTGAGCCCGGCCGCGCGCCCGCGGCCCGGGCTGACGCCGTCGCAGACCGTCGGCCCGTTCCTGGCCATCGGGCTGCCCTGGCCGGACGGACCGTCCGTGGTGCCGGACGGCACGCCCGGTGCGGTCAGCATCGGCGGCCGGGTGCTGGACGGGGCCGGCCAGCCGGTCCCCGATGCGCTGGTGGAGACCTGGCAGGCGGCGCCGGACGGGAGCTTCGCGCACCCGGACGATCCGCGCGGGCCGCGCGGCTACGCTGGCTGCCCCGGCTTCCGCGGCTTCGGCCGGTGCCCTACCGACGCCGGCGGCCGGTACCGGATCCGCACCCTGCGGCCCGGCCCGGTGCCGTCCGCCGAGGGCCGCCTGCAGGCGCCGCACCTGGACGTGTCCGTGTTCGCCCGCGGGCTGCTCAACCGGGTGGTGACCAGGATCTACTTCCCGGACGCCGAAGCCGCGAACGGGACCGACCCGGTGCTCGCCGCGATCACCGACGCCGGCCGCGGGCTACCCTGATCGCGGTGGCCGGGCCGTCCGCCGGGCGGCCGGAGTTCCGCTTCGACATCCGGCTGCAGGGCGACGGCGAGACGGTCTTCTTCGATGTCTGAGCCCCCGGTGTCTGAGCCCCCGGTGTCTGAGCCCCCGTTGTCTGGGCCGCTGCGGCTGGAATCCTCGCTGGAGGGACCGCCCGGCGCCCCGGTGCTCGTGCTCGGCAACTCGATCGGCACCACCCGGGCCGTCTGGGAACCGCAGGCCGCGGCGCTGCGGGCGCATTTCCGGCTGCTCCGGTTCGACTACCCGGGACACGGCTCCCCGGCCGCCCAGCCCGGGCCCTACTCGGTCGGCGACCTGGCCGCCGGCGTGCTGGCGCTGCTCAACGCCCACCGGGTCGACCGCGCGCTGTACTGCGGGATCTCGCTGGGCGGCATGGTCGGGATATGGCTGGCCGCGCACACCCCGGAGCGGATCGGCGCGCTCGGGCTGTGCTGCACGTCGGCCTGCCTGCGGCCGGCCGCGAAGTGGGCCGACCGGGCGGCGCTGGTCCGGGCCCGCGGCATGGGGCCGGTCGCCGACGCCGCCGCCGGGCGGTGGTTCACCCCGGCGTTCCGGCAGCGTGACCCGGCGGCCGTCGCGCTCGCCGTGCAGGCGCTGCGCGGCGTCGACCCGGCCGGCTATGCCGGCTGCTGCGCGGCGATCGCCGGTATGGACCAGCGGGCGTCGCTCGGCTCGGTCACCGCGCCCGCGCTGGTCATCGCCGGCGCCGAGGATCCGGCCACGCCGCCCTGGCACGGCGCCGTGATCGCGTCCGGGATCCCCGGGGCCCGGCTGCGGGTGATCAGGGGCGCGTCGCACCTGGCCAACGTCTCGCACCCGGGCGAGGTGACCGCGCTGCTGCTGCGCCACCTGCTCGGCGCCCGCTAGCGGCAAGGCTCAGCGCAGCAGGGCGCGGGCGGCGGCCTCGATGGACTGCTCGGAGAGCAGCACCAGGCTGGCCGCATCGCCGAGCGGGATGAAGCTGTCCTCGCTCGCCACCCGCGCCAGCCGCCCGGCGTACCCGCCGTCGGCCAGCGCGGCGATGATCCCCTCCGATACCCCGCCGGTGCGCCTGGTCTCGTCGGCGATCAGCACCCGCCCGGTCACCGATGCCTCCCGCAGCACGTCCTGGGCCGGCAGCGGCGCGAGCCAGCGCAGGTCGACCACCCGGCAGCCGATCCCGTCGGCGGCCAGCCTGGCCGCCGACCGCAGGCTCATCCGCAGCCCGTTCCCGAACGTGACGATCGTCAGGTCGTGGCCGGCCCCGTAGATCCGTGCCCGGCCCGGCGGGATGTGCGCGGCTGCCCACCGCGACGGCGGATCGTACGCCGCCAGCCAGCCCTCGTCGCCCGGCTCGTACAGGTCCCGCTCGTGATAAAGCGCGATCGGCTCGATGAAGACGCAGACGCTGCCGTCGGCCTCGGCCGAGGCCAGGCAGCAGCGGAGCATCGCCGCGGCGTCGTCGGGCCGCGCCGGCAGGGCGATGACCAGGCCGGGGATGTCGCGCAGCGCGGCGACGGCGTTGTCGTTGTGGAAATGCCCGCCGAAGCCGCGCTGGTAGCCCAGCCCGGCGATCCGCAGCACCATCGGGTTGCGGTACTGGCCGCGGGAGAAGAACGACAGCGTGGCGGCCTCGCCCCGGATCTGGTCGGCCGCGTTGTGCAGGTAGGCGAGGTACTGGATCTCCGGCACCGGCAGCAGGCCGGCCAGCCCGGCGCCGAGCGCCAGGCCGAGCACGGACTGCTCGTCCAGCACCGTGTCGAACACCCGGCCCGCGCCGAACCGGCCGAGCAGGCCCCTGGTCACGCCGTAGACGCCGCCCTTGCGGGCCACGTCCTCGCCGAACACGATCGCCTCCGGCCGGGCCGTCAGCGCATCAGCCAGCGTGCGGTTGATCGCCTGGGCGAGCGTCAGCGGCCCCTCGTCCTCCGGCCGCTTGCCGAACGCGCGGCCGCGGGCGGACGGCGCCGCCGCGCGGGCGGCTGCCGCCGCGACGGCGTCCGGGCGGCGCGGCGCCAGCGGCGCCATCACCTGCGCCGCCGAGCTGAGCCGCGGCGCGCCCGCCACCTCCGCGGCCAGCGCGAGCACCCGCTCCCTGGCCGCCTCGTACCTGGCCAGGATCCCGGCCGGGGTCGCCGTGCCGCTCTCGACCAGCAGCCGGGCCGTCCCGAGCAGCGGGTCCCGGCGCAGGTCGGCGGCGATCTCGGCAGGCGCACGGTAGCTGGACTCGACGTCAGATCCGGCGTGCCCGCCGAACCGCACCGTGGAGATATGCAGGAAGGCCGGCGCCCGCCGCTCCCGCACCCAGGCCGCGGCGCTCACCGCCGTGTCGTAGACGGCGGCCAGGTCCGATCCGTCCGCGGCGAAGTACCGCAGGCCGGCCCGGCCTGACTGGGTGGCCGCGATCCAGCCGGCCGGGGTGCGGACGCTGATGCCCAGGCCGTTGTCCTCGCAGACCAGCAGCAGCGGCAGCGGCAGCCCCTGGTAACTGCAGTACGCGGCCGTGTTGATCGCGCCGGCCGCGGTGGAATGATTGGCCGACGCGTCGCCGAAGCTGCAGACCACCAGCGCATCCTCCGGCCACGGCGCGGCCAGCCCGAGCTTGGCCGCGCGCGGCAGCGCGAAGGCCAGGCCGACGGCACGCGGCAGGTGCGAGGCGATGGTCGATGTCTGCGGGATCACGTTCAGCTCGGGGTGGCCGAATACCTTGTGCCGGCCGCCGGCGATCGGCTCGGCGGCGGCCGCGACCAGCCCGAGCAGCACGTCATGCACGCCGTCCCTGGGCGGGCTGGCCTGGCCCGCCCGGGCCAGGTAGAAGGCGCCGGAACGGTAGTGCAGCATCGCCGGATCGGTCAGCCGCAGCGCCGCGGCCACGCCCGCGTTGCCCTCGTGACCGGATGAGCCGATGGTGTAGAAGCCGGCCCCCTTGGACTGCAGCCAGCGGGCGGCCAGGTCGGCGTGGCGGCTGGCCAGCTGCGCGTCGAACAGCTCGGCGCAGCGGGCCGCGGGCAGCCCCGAGCCCGCCCTGATCATCCCGGACCGCAGCGGCGGGCCGCCCGGCCGCAGCTCGCTGACGGCCGCGGCGAAATGCACCTCGACCTGATCGGTAGCCACGAAGTTCATCAGAGCAACATTCCCATGATCACGGCGATTTGGCGTCTTCCGGCATCCCTATCCTCAGCGATCGTCCGGTCAGGCGGTGACAGACTGGGCACGTCCATCATTCTCCCGCCGGAGGTCCCCATGCTGCCCTGGTCGGCCGAACTGGCCGGACGCATCGACGAGCACGTGCTCAGCAGCCGGCTGCTGCGGGACAACCCGCTCGGCGACCCGGCCGAGCGCCCGCTCTGGGTCTACCTGCCGCCCGGCTACGACGACGATCCCGGCCGCCGGTACCCGGCCGTCTACGTGATCCAGGGATACACCGGCCACCTCCTCATGTGGCGCAACCGCAACCCGTACCGCCGGCCTTTCCCCGAGACGGCCGACGCGGTGTTCGCGAGCGGCGAGGCACCGCCGGCCATCGTGGTCTACGTCGATGCCTGGACCGCCTACGGCGGCAGCCAGTTCGTGGACTCGCACGGCACCGGGCGCTATCACTCCTACCTGTGCGACGAGGTGGTGCCATGGGTGGACCAGCACTACCGGACGCTGGCCGGCCGCGCGCACCGGGCGATCACCGGCAAGTCGAGCGGCGGGTTCGGCGCGATGATCACGCCCATGCTCCGGCCGGACCTGTTCGGCGCGCTGGCGACGCACGCCGGCGACGCGCTCTACGAGAACTGCTACATCCCCGAGTTCGGCACCGCGGTCCGGCAGTTGCGTGACTACGGCGGCGACATCTGGAAGTGGTGGGACGATTTCCGGTCCAGGGTCTCGTTCACCAGGGAAGCCGACCAGCACCTGCTGATGCTGCTCGGGGTGTCCGCCTGCTTCTCCGCCCGGGAGGACGGCACGGTCGAGCTGCCGTTCGATCCGCGCACCGGGATGCTGCGGCCGGATGTCTGGCAGCGGTGGCTGGACTGGGATCCGGTCCGGATGGTGCCGAGGTACGCGGGCGCGCTGCGATCGCTGCGCGCGATCTGGATCGACGCAGGCACCAGGGACGAGTACTTCCTCGACCTCGGCGCGGAAGCGTTCCGCGCCGCCCTCCGCGAGGTCGGCGTGGCCGACGACGTGGTCCGGTTCGAGCTGTTCGACGCGACGCACGGCGGCATCGACTACCGGTACCCGCTGTCGCTGGCCTGGCTCTGCCAGCGCATCGCGCCGTAGCCAGCCGGCCCCTGGGGGGTAATTGTCTGGCCCCAGCTGAACAAAGCGGCCCCGCGGTACGTAGTCCAGGTAGTACGGATGATCTGCCGTACATGCAAAACACCCGCTCTGAACGGAGACATTCAAATGCTAAAGCGATGGTGGGCGGGCCCCAGCATTGCCGCCGCTGTGGTCGTGCTTGCCGCGTGCGGCAGCACCTCGACCGGTAACAGTGGCAGCTCGGGTTCATCCGGTGGCGGATCCACAGCCTCAGCCAGCAGTTCTGGCGGCGGGACCACTGCCTCAAGCAAGAGCAAGGTGGTGACGAATTCGGCCGGGTTCACGGTCTACTGGTTCGCCATCGACACCCCGAAGAAGTCCAATTGCAATGGTACGTGCGCATCGTTCTGGCCGCCCGTGCCCGCATCGGCAAAACTCGCCCACATGTCCTCGCTGTCAGGGACGTTCGGCTCGATCAAGCGATCCGATGGTTCGAAGCAGCTCACCTACATGGGCCATCCTCTGTACACCTTCAAGGAGGACACCGCGGCCGGCCAGGACAACGGTAACGGCAAGAACCTGTCAGGCGGCGTGTGGTGGGCAATGACCCCAACCGGGGCGAAGCTCACGGCGGCGCATGCCCCGAGCTCGTCCAGCTCTAGCGGTGGCGGCTACGGCTACTGACCTGCGCGCAGGCCCGCCAGCGTTACCTTCGGGGTGGTCCCCCGGGCACGCGCCGCCCTGGGGACCAGCGCGTGCCATCTTCGCCGCTTCCGTCGCCTGCTGATTCCGGGCAGACTGGCCTGATGCGGGCGGACGTGGTGGTGATCGGCGCAGGCGCGCTCGGCCTCAGCGCGGCGCTGCACTGCGCGCGCCGCGGCCGGGCCGTGGTACTGGTAGAGCGGCACCTGGCCGGGTCGCAGGCCACCGGGCGGGCCGCTGGCCTGTTCAAATCGATCCAGCCCGATGAACTGCGGTCGGCCCTGGCCCGCCGCAGCATCGCGAAGGCGGTCAGCTTCGCCGACTGGGCCGGCGTGCCGCTGCCGGTGACCAGGTCAGGCAGCTTCCTGATCGCGCGCACCGGGCGGTACAAGGCACTGCTGCGGGCCGAGGCCGCCCAGTCCCGCGGCTGGGGCGCCGACGTGCGCGAGGCGGCGCCCGCCGACCTGGCCGCGCGGGCTTCCTGTTACCAGCCGTCGGGTGGCGAGCTGGCGCTCTGGTGCCCGGAGGACATCTATATCGAGGAGCCGATGAGCCTCGTCCAGGCTCTCCTCGCGGCCTGCCGCGGCCACGGCGTCGAGCTGCTGGAAGCCGAGGCCGTCACCGCGGTGCTGGCCGCAGGCGGCCGGGTGACCGGCGTGCAGACCGCCGCCCGGCAGATCGCCGCCGCGGACATCGTGGACGCCGCGGGCGCCTGGGCCCGGCAGGTCGCCGAGCTGGCGGGCGCCCGGCTGCCGGTCGCCCCGGTACGGCACCAGCTGCTGATCACCGTTCCGCTGCCGGACGTCGACCCGGCAGCGCCGATCACGCGGGTGGCCGACGCCGCCGTCTACCTGCGGCCGGCCCGCGGCGGGCTGATGCTCGGCGGCTTCGAGACGGCGCCGCTGCCGGTCGACCCGCGCGCCCAGGCCGCCGCCTTCAGCACCGCGGACGTGCCGCTCGACCTGGCCGTGCTGCGCAAGCTGGCCGGCCAGCTGGCCGGCCAGGTACCGCCGGGCGCGGCCGGCCCGGTTGCCGAGCATCGCGGCGGCCTGTTCACGATGAGCCCGGACGGCAGCTTCATCGCCGGGCCCGTCCCCGGCGTGGCCGGGCTCTGGGCCGCGAGCGGCTGCAACGGCTCGGGCTTCTCCTCGTCCCTGGCGATCGGCGAGGCGCTGGCGGACTGGATAACCGCCGGCGCACCGCCTCCCGGAGTGGCGGCGCTGGCACCCGGCCGGTTCGGCAAGATCACCGACGACGCGCTGATCGAGCGGGGAATCTGGCAGTACGAGCATTATTACGGGGCCACCAGCGCCGGCCCGGCGGGCTAGCCGCGCCGGCCGGGCGGGCTAGCCAGCGCCGGCCGCTGGCTCGCCGCCGGGCTTGCGGCCGACGCCGCCATGTGCCGACGTGACGTCCCCGGGGACTTCGGCGCCCGGTCCGGGCCGCCACGTGTGCACGTAGACGACGCCGGGCGGCACCATGACGAGGCCGTCGAAGAAACGGCAGACCTCCGCGTGATTCCGCATCGTCTGCGGCGTGGACACCCGCTCGTTGTAGCGCCGCTGCGCCTCCGCCTGGGAGGGATGGATGTCGCTGGCCGGATGCGAGATCGTCAGGTAGCTGCAGGCCGGCACGGCATCGAGCAGCTGCGCCACGATCCGGTAGGGATCCTCGGCGTCGGAGATAAGGTGCAGGATCCCCAGCAGCATGATCGCCACCGGGCGGCTGAAGTCCAGCGTGCCTGCGGCCTGGCCGAGGATGGCCTGGGTATCCCGCAGGTCGGCCTGGATGTAGGCGGTGGCGCCCAGCTCGGTGCTGGTGAGCAGGGCGCGCGCGTGGGCCAGCACGATCGGGTCGTTGTCCACGTAGACGATGCGGGCATCCGGCGCCACGGCCTGCGCGACTTCGTGCGTGTTGTTCGCGCTGGGTATGCCGGTGCCGATGTCCAGGAACTGCCGGATGCCCGCCTCACCGGCCAGGTAGCGCACGGACCGGGCCAGGAACGCCCGGTTGGCGCGGACCCGGAAGCGCAGGCCCGGCGACACCGCGAGCACCCGCTCGGCAGCTTCCCGGTCGGCGGCGAAGTTGTCCTTGCCGCCGAGCCAGTAGTCATAGACCCGCGCCGGGTGCGCCACGCTGGTGTCGAAGGCGGGCTGCTCTTGCGGGGCGGGCATTTCTCTCGGTGCGGGCACAGACTGGTTATACCGCCTCGGCAGCCTTTTGAGCCGATTGGGCCAAGGATGCCAGCCGGATCCCGGCGCTGCCAGGCAGTTATCCCGGCGCTGCCGGGCAGTTATCCCGGCGCTGCCGGGCGGTTATCCCGGCGCGATCACCTGCAGCGCGCCGGGCAGCGCGCGGATCCGGAGCGGAGTGCCGGCCGGCAGCGGCTCGGCGCCTGGCAGCGGCTCGCCATCGGCCGCGGCCGGCATCGGCCGGTCCACGGTGACCGTTACCTCGGCGGCCCGGCCGAGGCTGACCCGCGGCAGCGTGACGTGCGTTCCGTCCTTGATCCTCAGCAGCACCCGGATGAACGCGAGTCTCGGGCCGTGCCGCATGGCCACGACATCCAGCACGCCGTCGTCGATCTCGGCCGCCGGGGCTACCTTCATCCCGGCGCCGAAGTACGGGCAGTTCGCGACGACGACGGCATAGCCAGCGAAGCCGCCGTCCGGAATCCCGCCCAGGCCGCCGGGCCGTACCCGGAACGTCGCGGGCCGCCAGCGGGCCAGCGCGCGCAGCGCCGCGACCGGGTACACGGCCGGCCCGCGGAGCAGCCGGGTGCGGTTGGCGATCTCGCCTGCCACCGCCGGCAAGCCCAGGTAGACGCTGAGCGCGACGATCAGTTCCGGCTCGCCGGGGACGCCGACGCCGATCAGGTCCATGCGGCGGGCCCGGCCGCCGGCCAGCACCCGGGCCGCGTCGGCCGGGCCGGCCGGCAGGCCGAGCACCAGCGCGAAGTCGTTGCCGCGGCCGGCCGGGATGATCCCGTACGTGCCGTCGGCGGCCGACACCGGACCCGCCAGCGCGCCCGCCAGGCCGTCCCCGCCCACGGCCACCACCACTTCCCCGCGCCGCGCCGCCGCGGCCGCGAGCGCCCGGGCATCGTCCAGGCTGGCCGACTGGCTGACGTGGTACGCCGCGCCGGCGCCGGCCAGGGCGGCGGTGGCGGCGCCGAGCCGCCCGAGTGCCTGCCCGCCGCCCGCCGCCGGGTTGACCACCAGGCAGAACGGGCCGTTCACCGGCGGCCTCCTGCGCTGGCCCGGTGGCCGGCCGGGCCGGGCGGCGTCCCGGTCACCGCGTGACGTGCAACGGCGGCGGCCCGGCCGGGCCGGGCGTACGATCTGGTGCCATGGCGAGTCAGGGTAGCGCGGTGGCCGGCGCCGAGGTGCGGTACCTGCAGGTGCAGACCACCACGGATTCGCGGGCCGAGGCAATGGATCTCGCCCGTGCCGCCGTGGAAGCGCGGCTTGCCGCGTGCGCCCAGGTAGCCGGGCCGGTGGCGAGCATGTACTGGTGGGACGGCGGGCTGGAGCGGGCCGAGGAGTGGATGCTGATACTCAAGCTGCCCACCGACCGCTACCAGGAACTGGCCGACTTCCTGACCGAGCGGCACAGCTACGATGAGCCGGAGATAGTCGCAACGCCGATCGTCGCGGGCTCGTCGGCCTACCTGGGCTGGATAGAGGAGGAAACCCGCCCGACGTGACCGGCTGGGAGGTGCGGGTGGCTGAGCGCCCGCAGCCGCTGCCGCCGGACGGCCACGTGCACAGCGAATGGTCCTGGGACGCGCCCCGTGGCTCGATGGAGCGGACCTGCGCCCGGGCCGTCGAGATCGGCCTGGGCTCCCTCGCGTTCACCGAGCACGCCGAGCTCACCTCGTGGACGCTGCTCGGCGGTGAGCTGCCGGCCGGGCTCCGGGCGAAAGTCACCAGCGAAGGCGTGCTGGTACCGCCGGTACTCGACGTCGACGGCTACCTGGCCTGCCTGCAGCGCTGCCGTGATCTTTTCCCCGGGCTGCGGATCCTGTCCGGGGTCGAGCTCAGCGAGCCGCACTGGCACGCCCGCCGCACCGCGGAGCTGCTCGGCCAGGGCGGTTTCGACCGGGTGCTCGCCTCGGTGCATTCGCTGCCGGACGGCGACGGCCGCTACCTGGAGGTCGGCACCGCTTACCGGGTGCGTCCGGCCGCCGAGGTCGTGCACGCGTACCTGGCCGAAGCCGCCCGCATGGTCACCGGGTCCGGCGATTTCGCCGTGCTGGCGCACGTCGACTACCCGGTGCGGTATTGGCCTGCCGCCGCCGGGCGGTATGCGCCGGAGATGTTCGAGGACGAGTACCGCGAGGTGCTGCGCCTGCTGGCGGGCGCGTCCCGGGTGCTGGAGTTCAACACCAGGGTCCCGCTGGATCCGCGGATCGTGAGCTGGTGGCACCAGGCCGGCGGCGATGCGGTCAGCTTCGCCAGCGACGCGCATCATCCGGCCGCCGTCGCCCGGGACTTCGCCAGGGCCGCGGAGATGGTCCTGGCCTGCGGTTTCCGGCCCGGCCGCGACCCCCATGACCTGTGGCGGCGCGGCTAGCCGCCCGGCCGGCCCGGTCCGGCGAGCCGGCCGGGGAACATCAGCTCCGGCGGCGCTGTTCGGCGATGATGGCGGCATCGATCAGGGAGCAGACGGCATGAGCCAGCGCGCGCGCGACCACCTGGGCCGGTTCGGAATCTGGCGCCGCAGCGTCGAGCTGGCTCCCGACCGGGCGGCCGGCATCGAGCAGCTCGGCTTCGGCACGCTCTGGGTGGGCGGATCACCCGATGGTGACCTGGTGCAGGTGGAGCGGCTGCTCGACGCTACGACGACGCTCATCCTGGCCACCGGCGTGGTCAACATGTGGCAGGACGACGCCCGCGTCGTCGCGGCGTCGTTCGCCCGGATCGAGGCCCGGCACCCCGGGCGGTTCCTGCTCGGCGTCGGGGCCGGCCACCGGGAGGCCACCCGGCAGTACGCGAAGCCCTATGAGACGCTGGCCGGCTACGTTGACGGGCTGCTCGACGAGGGCGTTCCGGCGGCGAGCCTGGTTCTCGCCGCGCTCGGCCCCCGGATGCTGCGGCTGGCCGGGGAGCGCACCGCCGGCGCCCATCCCTACCTGGTCACGCCCGAGTACACCCGGCAGGCCCGCGGGATCCTCGGCCCGGGCCCGCTGCTGGCGCCCGAGCAGAAGGTGGTCCTGGCCGCCGACCCGGAACGGGCCCGCGCCATCGGCCGGCCGCGAGTCCGCGATCCTTACCTCGGGCTGGTCAACTACACGGGCAACCTGCGCCGCCTCGGCTGGAGCGACGATGACCTGACCGGCGGCGGCAGCGACGCCCTGGTGGACGCGCTCGTTGCGCACGGCACTGCCGGGCAGGTAGCGGCGCAGCTCACCCGCCACCTCGACGCCGGCGCTGACCATGTGTGCGTGCAGCTGCTCGCCGAGCCCGGCGCCGGCCCGCTGGACGGCTACCGCGAGCTGGCCTGGGCGCTCGATTTGTGACCGCGCGATCCGGCCACGGCACGGATTCCGGTCCGCCAGCGCGGCCGCCGGGACGGAAGAAACCCGGCCGCGGGCGGGTTGGCTAGTTGCGTGACCGACCTGCCGCTATCCGTTCTAGATCTTGCCCCGGTCGCCGCGGGCACCACGGCCGGCCAGGCGCTGCGGCAGACCACGATGCTGGCCCGGCGCGCCGAGGAGCTTGGCTACCAGCGCTTCTGGGTGGCCGAGCACCACAACATGCCGGCCATCGCCAGCTCGGCGCCCGCGGTGCTGATTGCGCACCTGGCCGCGGCGACATCCACGATCCGGGTCGGCTCGGGCGGCGTGATGCTGCCTAACCACCCGCCGCTGGTGGTCGCGGAGCAGTTCGGCACGCTGGAGGCGCTCCATCCGGGCCGGATCGACCTGGGCATCGGCCGCGCGCCGGGAACTGACCAGCTCACCGCGCTGGCGCTGCGGCGCACCATGGCGGGCCTATCCGCCGAGGCGTTCCCGGCCGAGCTGGCCGACCTGATCGGGCTGTTCACCGGCCAGGATCCCGGGGCCCGGACCAGCGCGTGGCCCGGGCGGGGCGACATGCCGGAGATCTGGCTGCTCGGCTCCAGCGGCTTCAGCGCGCAGCTGGCCGGCCTGCTCGGCCTGCCGTTCTCGTTCGCGCACCATTTCAGCTCCGCGAACACCGAGCCGGCGCTGGCGCTCTACCGGCAGAGCTTCCGGCCGTCACGATGGCTCGCCCGGCCGCACGCGATGGTGGCGGTCAGCGCGATCTGCGCCGACACCGACGAGCGGGCGCAGTGGCTGTCCGGCCCGGCCGCGCTGTCGTTCCTGCAGCTCCGGGCGGGCACGCCGGAGCCGCTGGCCAGCCCGGAGGAGGCGGCCGCCTATCCTTACACGGCGCTGGACCGGCATATCGCCAGCGAGCGCCACGCCGGCCAGGCGATCGGCTCCCCGGAGACGGTCGGCAGGCAGCTGGCCAGCCTGGCCGGGCGGACTGGTGCCGACGAGCTGATGCTGACCGCCATGGTTTACGACATCGGCGACCGGACTCGCTCCCTTGAGCTGATCGCCGAGAAGGTCGCGCCGGGGCTGCGCAGCGTCGCGCCGGGCCCGCGCACCGCGGAATCGTGACCAGCGGCCGGGGGAGCGGCCTGGCCGGGCCGCGCGGCGATCAGCTCGCCGCGCTGGCTGGCCTGGTCGCGGGTGGCGACGTGGTGATCCTCAGCGGCGCCGGGCTGTCCACCGAATCCGGCATCCCGGACTACCGGGGACCGAGCGGCCTGGCCCGGCGGGCCGAGCCGATGACTTACCAGACGTTCACCGGCGGGGCCGAGGCCCGTCGCCGGTACTGGGCGCGCAGCCAGCTGGGCTGGCGGTACATAGCCCGGGCCGCGCCGAACCTGGGTCACCATGCGGTGGCCGAACTTGAGCGCCGCGGGCTGGTCGCCGGGATCATCACCCAGAACGTGGACGGCCTGCACCAGGCGGCCGGCGCGCGGCAGGTGATCGAGCTGCACGGCGGCCTTGATCGGGTGATTTGCCTGGACTGCGGGGAGATGACCCGCCGGGAGGCACTCGACCAGCGGCTACGCGAGGTCAACCCGGGCTGGGACGCCCGGGTGGCGCAGCTCAGCCCAGACGGCGATGCGTGGCTGGCGGACGCCGAGGTGGCGCTTTTCCGGGTGGTGGGCTGCCAGCGCTGCGGCGGGCTGCTCAAGCCCGACGTCGTGTTCTTCGGCGAGAACGTGCCGCGCCCGCGCGTCGAGGACTGCCATGCCCTGGTCGCGCGGGCGGCCGCGCTCGTCGTCCTCGGCTCATCGCTGACGGTCATGTCCGGTTACCGGTTCGTGCGCCAGGCGGCCAGGCTGGCGATCCCCGTTGCGATCGTCAACCTGGGCCGCACCCGCGGCGACGCGCAGGCGTCCCTGATCCTCGATGCGCCGCTCGGCCAGACGCTGACCGAGCTGACCAGAATCGAGTCCCTGGGGGCCCGCGCGCCGGGACAAACGGCCGGGGCGCCCGGGCCGGGGTAGCCGGAGGCTGCCGCCGTTGGCGGTTACGGCTGGAGGACGAGCGAGATCGCGTCCCGCTCCGTAACCGCCGCGGCGCGACCGACGACCGCGAGGCTCGCGGCATAACCGGGAGCAGCTGCAAGGTCGTGCAATGTGACAGGGCCAGCGAAAGCCGGCCGTCCAGTCCACCCGCGTAGCCGTGGCGGCCGATCGGGCCCGGAGACCGTGAGCCGGGTGAGCGGTACCGACAAGCCGTGCCCGGTCGCCTTCAGCACCGCCTCCTTGCGGACCCAGTACCGGAAGAATGCGGTCACCTGCGCGGTGGCGCCGAGCCGGCCGAAGGTGATGCGCTCGGCGGCCGACAGCATCACATCGGGCCGGGGCGGCTCGCTCAGCGGGGCAACCCGCTCGACATCCACGCCCACGGAGCGCCCCGGGCCGCTATCGCCGGACGAGTCCGGTGCGATGGCGACGGCGATCAGGTCGCCCGAGTGAGACACCGAGAAGTCCAGCGGCGCGCCGCTGGCCAGCCGGGGGCGGCCATGTGGCTGGCCGCAGCGCGGGCAGCTGCGGTCGATGGCCAGGTCCGCGGGAGCAACCTGCAGGTGTGCGGCCAGAATGAGCCGGGACAATGCCACGCCCAGGGTGAACCGGTCGCGGTCAGAGTCCCTCAGGTACCGCTCACGGCGCTGGCACTCCGCCGGATTGAGAAACTGCCGGTGCCAGGACGCGCAGTAATCCAGGCGTGCCCACCATACTTGGCAGTCATCCGGCCCAAGCGCAGGTACATCGCCGTTTACCGGCCCGCGCAATAATCCGCCCGCCTTTCTTCGGGGCCCACCATTAATGGTCAAGGTTTATCCGGCATGCGCCGGGCAAAACCCAGCCGCTAACTGGATACCGGCACGTTCCAGGACTGGATGACCGGCATTTCATGCTCGCTGCCGAGCAGGCAGAGCGTGCCGTTATCGAGCCGGAACAGCCGTCCGCCGGCCGCGGGCAGGCCGAGCCACCGGGCCGTCAGCACGCGAAGCACGTGCGCGTGCGCCACCAGCGCCACGTCACCGGAATCGAGCATCGGCCGGACCCGGCTGAGCACCTTGTCGGCGCGTTCGCCAACCTGATCGACGGTCTCGCCGGGGTGCGCGGCATCCCCGGGGATGACCCCGTCCCGCCACAGGTACCAGCCGGGGCGCGCGGCCCTGATCTGAGCCGTGGTCTGGCCCTCGTAACCGCCGTAGTCCCATTCCAGCAGATCCGGGTCCGGCCGGGCGCCGGCCAGCCCGGCGAGTTCCGCGGTCCGCACCGCCCGCGATGCCGTGCTGGTGAACGCGGCCCTGATCTTGCGGCGCGCCAGGGCCGGCGCCAGCGCGGCGGCGTGCACCTGGCCGGCCGCGGTCAGCGGCACGTCGGTCCGCCCGGTGTGCCGGCCAGCCTTGCTCCACTCGGTCTCACCGTGCCGGATGAGTATCAGCTCTCCCATGGGTCACCATCATCGCGCAGCCGGCCCTGGGCCGCACCGGGCCGTAGCGGCGCGCGGTCCGTGCCAGCCGTTCCGGCCGCTGGCGGCCGACCCGGGGCGTCAGCGGCCGAGCGGGTGGGCGGCGTCGGCGGCCATGCTCTCATGCAGGTCGTGCAGCGCGCGGGCGGACGCGAGCGAGACCTCGGTGGCGAGTTGCCGGGGGGCTTCGGCGCCGCCCAGCACCGCGTGGATGTGCCGGATCGCGGCGGTGAACGACGGCTCATCGCCGGCCGCGGCATGGCTTTGCGTCTCCCGGCCGGGCACGACCACCTCGAACTGGTCACCGCGGCCGGGGTGGAACGGGTTGCTGAGGTGAATCTGCCCGCTGCTGCCCAGCAGGCTGGTGAAGGTGTCGTAGCCGCGGCGCATGCCGCAGGACAGCAGCAGCCGCCGCCCGCCGGTGAAGCCAAGGCTGCCCCAGGTCTCCACGTCCACGTGCTGGCCGCCCCAGTTCCGCCGTCGCCCAGGCGGCGTGGTATCTGGGGCCGAACAGCTCAATTGCCAGCCGGACCGGGTAGCAGCCGACGTCGTTCAGCGCGCCGCCGTCCAGATCCCTGGACAGCCGGATGTTGTCCGGGCGGCTGATGCTGAAGTGGAAGTTGGACTGGATCTCGCGTCAGCTCGCCGATCGCCCCGTCCGCGATCAGCCCGGTCGACCCGGGCGAACTGGTCGTGGAACGGGAACACGAACGCCTCCCAGAGCAGCGTCCCGGTGTCGGCGGCCACCGCGAGCACGCGCTCGGTCTCCGCCAGCGACCCGCACAGCGGCTTCTCGCACAGCACCGGCTTGCCCGCGCGCAGCGCGGCGATGGTCCACTCCGCGTGCAGCGAGTTCGGCAGCGGGATGTACAGGGCGTCGATGCGGGATCGTCGATGAGGTTCTGGTAGTCCGGCCACCGCCCGCTCGATCCCATGCTCGCCGGCGTATCGCGCGGCCCGGCCGGCGTCCCGCCCGGCCACCACCGCGGCGATCGCCGCCGGCCTGCCGCAGGCCGGGCAGGAACTGCGCCCTGGCGATGTTCGCGGTGCCGATGATTCCCCAGCGGATGGCCCCGGTGCCGGTCATCTCTCGCTCAGCCCTGCCTCTCGTCCTGGCTCGTGCCCGCGCCGTCCTGCTTGTCCAGCGGCAGGCTCACCCAGCGGCGCTCGTGGTGCGAGATCTCCACCGCGTTGATGACCTCCTGGACCCACAGGCCGTCGCCGAAGTTCCCCTCGTTGCCGTCGATCTCGCCGAGCACCTCGCTGGCGAAGTTCGCGGTCAGGTTCGCGTAGTACAGCGTCCGCCATGACTCTCGCGGGCTGCCGCCGGGCGGGTAGTACTCCGGCGGGCACCTCGACCTCGCGGAACTCCACGTCGTCCGGCCTGGCCACCTTCAGCGTCTCGCAGATGCCGAACTCCTCGACCAGCCGGGCGATCGCCGCGCCCTCGCTGCCGTAGACCCGCACCTCGATCCCCGGGTAGTTGCCGACGGTGACGAAGCTGCTCTGCACCGAGCAGATCGCGCCGCTGGCGAACTCGCCGATGAAGATGTCGCCGTCGTCGATGTTCGCCCGGGCCATCTGCCCGGTGTCGCGCGATCATCCGCTCCGGGATGAAGTTGCGCATCACGCCGACCACCGCGGTGAGGTCGGAGTCCATGAACCAGTGCCCGATGTCGATCACCGGCGCGCCGTAGCCCTCCAGCGACGCGACCCGGATCGGCCCGTTCGCTGGTCGCTCGCCGCTGCGCAGCGGCGTCTTCGGGTCCAGCCACTGCGAGTTCTGCTCGTAGGCGTTGTAGATGAACGGCGTGCCGAGGTCGCCCCGGCTGATCATGTCCTTCAGGTACCGGACCGCCGGGCTGTACCGGAACGTGAAGCCGACCTTGGTCTTCAGGCCGTTGGCCGCCGCGAGGCGCGGCCACCCGCCGGACGTCCCGGAAGTCGTGCGCGACCGGCTTCTCGCTGAGCACGTGCTTGCCGGCCTCGATGGCGGCGCAGTTGATCTCGAAGTGCCCGGAGTCGCTGGTGACGACGTCGATGATGTCGATGTCGTCGCGCCGCAGCAGCTCGCCGTAGTCGGTGGTGGCGACCCGGGCGCCGAACTTCGGCGGCTGCCTGCTGCGCCCGGCTCGGGATCGGTGTCGCAGACCGCGACGAGCTCGCATCGCTCGTCCCGGGTCCAGCCGGGCAGGTGCGCCCAGTTCGCCCACCGGCCCGCGCCGACGACGCCTATGCCGAGCCGCTTGCCTGCCATGCGCCTGCCTTTCCGACCTCGTTGTGCCGCCAGCAGCGGGCGCGATGACTCGGGCCCGCCGGAGTCCAGGAGCTCGGTGTCCCAGCTGCGGCACTCGTCCGTGGCGAGCGGGCAGCGGGCGGCGAACCGGCAGCCCGGCGGGCACGTCGATCAGGCTCGGCGGCGCGCCGGGGATGCTGCGCAGCTGGCCGCGCTGCCCGGCCTGCGGCAGCGCGTCCAGCAGCGCCTGGGTGTACGGGTGCCGTGGCTCGGTGATGATGGTCGCGGCGTCGCCTTCCTCGACCACCTGGCCCGCGTACATCACGATGATCCGGTCGCATACCTCGGTGATCACCGCCAGGTCGTGGCTGACCAGGATCATGCTCATCCCGGTGTCCCGCTGCAGCTCGAGCAGCAGGCTGAGGATCTGGTCCTGGATGATCACGTCCAGCGAGGTGGTCGGCTCGTCGGCGAGCAGCAGCCGCGGGCGAGGAGGCGAGCGCGATGGCGATCAGCGCCCGCTGCAGCATCCCGCCGCTGAACTGGAACGGGTAGTCCGCATCCGCCGCTGCCGGTGCCGGGATGCCGACCCGGGTCAGCAGCTCGACGGCCCGGGCCCGGGCCTCGGCCCGGGACAGCTTGGCGTGCGCGTTGACCGCCTCGAGCAGCTGGTCGCCGATGCTGCAGCACCGGGTTCAGCGCGGTCATCGGGTCCTGGAAGATCATCGCCAGCTGCGCGCCGCGCAGGTGCTGCAGCTCGCGCCGGGCTGGCGCGACAGGATGCTGCCGTCGCCGCGCGGATGGTAGATGACCTCGCCGCTGGCGTAAGCGGTGCCGGCGGGGCATCAGGCCCATGATCGTGCGGCAGGTGACGGTCTTGCCGCAGCCGCTCTCGCCGACGATGCCGAGGATCTCGGCCTCGTGCACGGTGAACGACACGCCGTCGACCGCGCGGACCACGCCCTGCCCGGTGGCCAGGTAGCTGCGCAGATCCCGGACGGTCAGCAGCGGCCTGCCCGGCCCGGTCAGCCCGTCCGGCGCGGCCAGGCCGCCGGCTCGGCGGGCCGTCACCGGTCACCGGGCCGGAGCACGTCGGCGAGGCCGTCGCCGATCAGGCTGAAGGCGACGCCGACGAACACGATCGCGAGGCCGGGCATGGTGGCCAGCCACCAGGACGTGAGGATGTAGTTCTGGCCGTCGGCGATCATCGTGCCCCATTCGGGGGTGGGCGGCTGCGCGCCGAGCCCGAGGAAGCCGAGCGAGGCGGCGAGGATGATGTTGCCGATCGCGTCGACCATCGAGAAGATGATCACCGCGGAGGCGACGTTCGGCAGGATGTGCCGGAACATGATCCGCAGCCGGCCGTAGCCGAGCGCCTGGGCCGCCAGCACGTACTGCTGCTTCTTCGCCACCACGGTCTGCGCCCGCATGATCCGCGCGTAGGCTCACCCAGCTGGTGATCCAGATCGCCACGAACATGTTGAAGATGCTCGGGCCGAGCATCGCGATGATCGCGATGATCAGCACCAGGAACGGGAACGCGAAGAACAGGTCGACGATGCGCATCAGCACGTTGTCGACCTTGCCGCCGAAGTAGCCTGCGACCAGCCCGATGATGGTCCCGCGAGACCAGCGTCACGCTGGTCGCGCCGAACGCGATCGCCAGGTCGATCCGGCCGCCGTAGAGGATCCGGGCCAGGATGTCCCGGCCGTACTGGTCGGTGCCGAGCAGGTGCCCGGGGGTGAGCGGCGGGGCCAGCGGGTGCAGCACGTCGATGGCGGTCGGGCGACTGGGCTGGCCAGCAGCGGCGCCAGCGCGACGGCGGCGATCGCGATCGCGAGCAGCGCCAGCCCGGCGATCAGCGCCAGCCGCCGCCGGGCGCAGCTGCCGCGGCGGCTCGCGGCCCTGGTCGCGACCTTCATCAGCAGCTCGGACGGGCTGGCCGCCCAGCATCGTGCTCACTCGCCGATCTCCTGCCCGACCCGCGGGTCGAGCGCGGCCTGCACGATGTCGGTCAGCAGGTTGATCAGCGACGATGAGCACCGCGAACAGCAGCGTCACGCCCTGCACGACCGGGTAGTCGCCGGTCGGCGACGGAGTTGACCAGCAGCGAGCCCAGGCCCGGCAGCGAGAAGACGTTCTCCACCAGCACGGTCCCGCTGATCAGGTAGGCCAGGTTGACGCCGAAGACGGCGACGACCGCGAGCACCGCGTTGCGGAACACGTGCCGCGCAGCACCTGCGACCAGCTGATGCCCTTCATCCGCGCGGTGTCGATGAACTCGGCCTGCGAGCGTGGCGATGGTCGCGGCGCGCAGGCTGCGGACCAGGACGGTGGAGAACGCCGAGCGCGATCGTCAGCGCCGGCAGGAACAGGTAGTACGAGGTGCCCGGCGAAGCCGCGGCCGAAGCCGCTGAGCGGGAAGACGGGCAGGTGCACGCTGAAGATCAGGATCAGGATGATGCCGAGCCAGAAGCCCGGCATCGCGAAGCTGAGCGTGAAGAAGACCCGGGACGATCTGGTCGACGACGCCGCCGCGGCGCGAGCCCGGACGACGAAGCCGACCGGCAGCGAGATCAGCGCGGCGAGCACCGCGCTGTAGACGACCAGGAACAGCGTCGGCGCGATGTGCTGGCCGATCACGGTCGTCGCGGACTCGCTCGTAGAAGAACGAAAAGCCCGAGGTTGCCGTGGAAGAGCCTGCCCATGAAGAGGCCGTACTGCGACCAGATGGGCCGGTCGAGGCCCGAGCGATGCTGTCGATCGCCACGGCGCGGGTGTGCGTGTAGCTGCTGCCCAGGATGGCCAGCGCAGGGTCGCCCGGGATCAGCCGGAGCAGGAAGAACGTGACCAGCGTGATCCCGAACATCAGGATGACGAGGTGGACGAGCCGCCGGGGCAGGGTGCCGAACCGGCTCACTGGCTGCCTCCCTCGGCGTGGTCAGGCCGGACGTGGCGTCCAGCCGGGCGGCTGGCGGAGGTAGCGGGCGCTCGGCGCGGCCCGCTACCTCCGGGTCGGGTGCTAGTGCTGGCCCACCGTCAGGGTCTCCAGCGACAGGTCGTAGTTGCCGAGCGGCGTGACGTGGAAGCCCTTCACCCAGCTGCCGACGCCGTACCGGTACGGGCTGTAGTCGGTGACGATGAACGGTGACTCCTGGTAGACGATCTGCTGGATCTGCGCTGTACATCTGCTGGCGCTTGGCCGCTGTTGAGCTCAGCCCGGCCTTGGTTGACCAGGTTGATCGCCTGGGCGTTGCACCAGTAGCTGTTGAACGCGTTGGCGCCGCCCTTGCAGTCGGCGCCGAACGTGGCGACCTCGTCGGGGTCGATGATGTCGTTCGTCCAGTACCGCTCGCCCATCTGCGAGTGGCCGTTGTCCTCCTTGTTGTAGGCGGTCAGCAGCTCGTAGGACTGGATGTTGACGGTGATCCCGACCGCGGCCAGCTCGGACTTGACCACGACCGCCTCGGCCTGGCCGGCCACGTCGCCGCTGACCGTGATCAGGAACGTGTTGAAGCCGTGCGGGTAGCCGGCCTTGGCCAGCAGCTGCTTGGCCTTCGCCAGGTTGTACGGGTACGGCTTGAGGCTGCTGTCGAAGTACTGCATCTTGTACGGCATGAACGAGGCGCCGGGGATCGCGTGCCCCTGGTAGGCCAGCTTGACGATCGCGTTGCGGTCGATCGCGTAGTTCAGCGCCTGCCGCACGTACAGGTTCTTGAACGGCTTGTAGTGCTGGTCGAGCTGGATGAAGTCGACCCGGGTCGACGGGAACAGCTGGACGCTGCAGGCCCGGGGTCTTGTCGATCTGGTTGACCAGGTTGCCCGGCGGGTTCTCGATCACGTCGGCCTTCTTGCTCTCCAGCATCAGCACCCGCGTGTTGTCGTTCGGCACGATCAGGACCTTGACCTTGCTGATCTTCGGCTTCGTGCCGTAGAAGTCCGGGTTGCGGCCAGGTCGATCTCGCTGTCCGCGCTGTAGGACGTGACCATGAACGGCCCGCTGCCCACCGGGTGCTGGCAGAACGCCTTGCCCTGCGCCTTGACCAGCTTCTCCGGCACGATCGAGTAGGCGTACATGGCCAGGTCGGCGAGCAGCGGCGCGTGCGGCTGGGACAGCGTGATCACGACGGTGTGCGTGTTCGGCGCGGTGATCGTCTTGACCGCGGTGAGCAGGAAGCCCCAGCCGCCGTGAGGTGTCTTGCGACCGGATGATCGAGTAGACGACGTCGCTGGCGGTCACCGGGGTACCGTCGGAGAACTTGGCGTCCGGCCGGAGGTGGAAGGTGTAGGTCAGGCCGTTCGTTCGAGATGTTCCAGGAGGAGGCCAGGTCGGGCAGCAGGCCGGTGCCGGTGGCGTTCGGCTGCAGCAGCCGGCTGTAGAGGTTCTGGTCCAGCCAGATGGACTCGTTGACCGAGTTCTGCGCGGGATCGAGGGTGTCGACCTTGACCGCGTTGGCGATGACCAGGGTGTTCAGCGTGGCGGCGCTGCCGCTGCCCGAGCTGGCCGGGCTGGCTGACCCGGCTGAGCCGCTGGAGCCGCCGCATCCGGCTGCGGCCAGGGCCAGGGCCAGGGCCAGGGCGACAAGTCCGGCGCTCAGTGTCCGGGGCCGGAGGGCTCGGAGCATATCGCACCCCTTTTCATTTTGGTCGATTGTCGACAACGGTGGTCCTACTGTAGAAACGGGGGACATGGCCGTCAATCGGCGGCGGCGTCCGGGTCGCCCCCTTGACGGTATTGTTACCGCTGCGATACTGGTTGACTGTCGACAATCGCGTCCGCGGACGCGTCAGACGGACTGGTGAGGCGGATGACATCGGGTGCGGAGGCCGGGGCGGAAAATGCCTCGGAGGCTGCCGCCGGCGCTGCCCCGGGCACCGCCGGTCCCAGTGCGCCCGGCGATGGCCGCCCGGACCGCCCGGAGACCGTGCGGGTCCTCATCGCGAGCCCGCTGGAGGCCGAGCAGGCCGCCCGGATCGCGGCTGCCGACAGCCGCGTCTCGGTGCTCTACGAGCCGGATCTGCTGCCTGTGCCGCGTTACCCGGCCGATCACTCCGGCCTGCCGCGCGACCTGACGCCGGCCGGGCTGGCGAGGTGGTCGGAGCTGCGCTCGCAAGCGGACGTGAGCTTCGACTTCGACTGGCAGGACCCCGGCCGGATGGCGGTGAACTGCCCGCGGCTGCGCTGGGTGCAGGGCACCAGCGCCGGGCTCGGCGGCTTCGTCACGCGCACCGGCCTGGCCGACACCAAGCTCGTGATCACCACCGCGGCCGGCGTGCACGGAGTCCCGCTGGCCGAGTTCACCCTGCTCGGGCTGCTCTACTTCGCCAAGGACGTGCCCAGGCTCCGCCGCCTGCAGCGCGGTCACCAGTGGAAGCTGCACCATACCGGGCAGCTGGCCGGCCGCCGCGCGGTGCTTGTCGGCCTGGGCGGCATCGGCCGGGAGATAGCCCGGCTGCTCGCCGCGGCCGGGGTAGAAGTCACCGGCGCGGGCCGTCCCGGCCGCTCTTACCGGGTGCCCGGCGTCACGGGCTACGTCGCCGACACCGATAT
This sequence comes from uncultured Actinomycetes bacterium, assembly GCA_963786975.1. Lineage (GTDB taxonomy): Bacteria > Actinomycetota > Actinomycetes > Streptosporangiales > Streptosporangiaceae > Palsa-506. The sequence goes on from CAWBBE010000009.1 coordinate 143,471, forward strand.
CGACGCGGCGCTGCCGGGCGCCGATGCCCTGGTCCTGGCCTGCCCGCTGACCGAGCGCACCAGGCACCTGATCGGCGCCCGGCAGCTCAGCCTGCTGCGCCGGGGCGCCGTGGTGGTGAACGTGTCCCGCGGCCCGGTGATCGACGAGCAGGCGCTGGCCGCCGCGCTGCGCACCGGCCAGGTGGGCGGTGCCTGCCTCGATGTCTTCGAGACCGAGCCGCTGCCGGCCGGCTCGCCGCTGTGGGACATGCCCGGCGTGCTCGTCTCGCCGCACTCGGCATCCACGGTCGAGGCCGAGAACCGGCTGCTCACCGATCTGTTCATCGACAACCTGCGGCGCTGGCTGGCTGGCGGGCCGCTGCGCAATGTGTACGACCATGCCGCGGGCTACTGACCCGGCTGGATACCCGAAGCGAGGAAGAGCGTAATGGCGGACAGGCTGCGAGTCGCAGTGGTCGGAACGGGCCGCTGGGCCCAGCGCGCGCACATCCCCGGCTGGCTGCGCGACCCGCGGGTCGAGGTGGTCGCCGTGGCTGACAGCGACGGCGCGGCGGCGGCCGAGGCCGCCAGCCGGTTCAGCGTGCCGGTCACCGTCACCGACTACCGCGAACTGCTCGACGACCCGCGGATCGACGTGATCGACGTCGTCACCGGCAACGAGCCGCACTTCCAGATCTCCTGGGACGCGCTGTCGGCCGGCAAGCACGTGCTGTGCGAGAAGCCGGTGCACGCCGAGCTACCGGAAGACGCACGAGGCGGCCGAGCTGGCCGCGGTCGAAGGGGCTGAAGACCAAGCTCGGCTTCACCTTCCGCTACGCGCCGGCGATCATGTACGCCAAGGACCTGATCGACTCGGGCTTCGTCGGCGAGCCGTACATCTTCAACGGCTACGAGCAGAACAGCCAGTGGATCGACCCGGCGACGCCGCTGCGCCAGGTCGACCCGGCGGCCGACCCGGCGCGAGATCGCCGTGTCCTCGATCGAGGGCTACGGCGCGCCGATCATCGACATCATGCACTGGTGGCTGGACGCGCCGCTGACCGTCCGTCGTCGGCACCATGCGCAACTTCGTCCCGAAGCGGATGCTCCGCGACACCGGCCAGCATGACCAGGATGAACATCGACGACGGCGACATGTGGATCGCGCGAGTTCGCGTCCGGGGCGCTGGCCTCGATCCAGTCGTCCTACGTGACCGTCGGCAACTACCCGGGCATCGAGGCGCGGATCTACGGCTCGGAGGGCGCGATCATCGTCCGGCTGGTGGACGAGTTCGGCATCTGCCAGACGATCAAGACGGCCACGCAAGGACTCGGTCGAGTTCGTCGAGCGGGAGATCCCGCAGCAGGTACTTCCCGCCCGGCGGCCATTCCGGCGAGCCGTGGCAGTTCCTGTTCTACTCCAACCTGGTGTCGCGACTTCGCCGACCGAGATCCTGTCCGGCGGCCAGGCGAACCAGGGCGACTTCGCCCAGGGCGCGCTCGTGCAGGAGACCATCAACGCCTTCGAGCAGTCGTTCCGGAGCCGGGCCTGGGTCGACTTCCCGCTGGGCGGCGCGCATCCAGGGCAGCCCGTGAAGGTGCAGCTTAACGCCGACCAGCTGGTAACCCAGGTGCTGGCCGGCGAGGTGTGGCCGCCGCTGGCGACCGGCACGCCTATCCGGGTCGATCCCGACGGGCAGCCCTTCGCTGCTGCCCGGCATGGGCGGCGTCACGCTCGGCGTGCACTGCGGCGACCCGGCCACCGGCTACGCCGCCGACCACCTGGAGCCGGGCGCGTCGGTCCGGCACCGCGAGCCCGGCCGCCAACCTGGCGCTGCAGTTCCTGACCTGCGTGGGCAACCCGGTCCGGGTGGAGACCGGGCCGGCCGCCGGCGCGGTCGGCCACGTCATCGGCCAGCACGCCTACGTGCTGGCCGACTTCGCCGAGCCCGTGCTGGCCGGCCTGACGCACCGGCGACCCGGTCACGGTGTTCGCCGTCGGCCAGGGCCTGGCGCTGCGCCGACCATCCCGACGATCGTGGTCAAGAACTGCGCGCCCGGGCTGCTGGCCGCGATGCCCGGCGGGACCAGGCCCGGACGGCCGGCTGGAGGTGCACGTGGCCGCCCGGGTCCCGGCCGAGGCGATCGGCGCCGGGCGCCGGGATGGTCTCGGAGTACGCCAACACCGACCTGATGGGCGCGTACGCGGGGCTTGGCGACGACCTGTCCCTCGGCCTGCGAGGGGCTGCGCGATCGGCGACGTCGTCGCGCTCGCCGACGCCGACCACCGGTACGGCCGCGGCTACCGCGCGGGCTACCTGACGATCGGGGTCATCTCGACCGGCCAGTGCATGCTGTTCGGGCACGGTCCCGGCCCGAGTTCGCTGCTCAGCGGCCCGGCTGAGGCGTTCCACCTCGTCGACGACCCGGCCGCGAACCTGGTCGTCCTGGTACCACCGCGGAGCTGGAGGCCGCGGGGTGAGCACGCGATCGACGGCCGCGCTCAGGCCGGTTTCGGTGAACCTGCTCGGCATCGTCGAGCACCCGGAGCTCGGCGGCGGACCCGTACCGGATCGACGCGGACGGCCGTCCCTACGTCCCGGTCGGCGATGGCGGCATCGTGCTGGGGCTGCATCTCGGCGACTCGGTATTCGCCCGCGCCGCCGACCACGCGGCGCCCGGCGCCTGCCTGGTGCACCCCGACCCGGCCGCCAGGCACGCGCTGGCCGATCTATTCCTGCATCGGCAACCAGGTGACGGTGCGGACCGGCGCACGCGGCCGGCGCGCGCGGCGTGGTAGTCGGCAAGCGCGGCGAGGAAGGCCGGGTGATCGCGGCCTTCCGGCCCGCGGACCTGGCCGCGATGCGGCCGTCGGATGAGGTGACCGTCCGGGCCTGCGGGCAGGGCTGCCGGCCAGCCGGCTTCCCGGCGGGCCTGACGGTGCTGAACATCGATCCCGGCCTGTTCGAGGTGCTGCCCATGGTGCGGCCGGCCGCCGCCGGCGGCCCGGTGAGCGTCGGGGTCCGCTGCGCGGTGCCCAGCAAGCTGGTCGGCAACGGCCTCGGCCGCCCGGCGGTCAGCTGGGATATCGACCTGCAGCTGCCGCCGCCGGAGCCGGCCGGGCGGAATGGCGCGGCGGCCGGTGCCGGCGCCGCGGCCGGTGCCGGTGCCGCGGCCGGTGCCGGTGACCTGCTGCTTGGCGACTTCGTCGCGGTCACTGACATCGACGCCCGGTTCAACGTGGGCTACCGGAAGGGGTGGGTCACCGTAGGAATCGTGATGCACGGCGCAAGCCCGCTGCCCGGACACGGACCCGGTATTACCCCCATCCTGACCGGCCCGGCTAGCGTCCTGGACATCCGCTGCGACGCGGCCGGCCATGTGGGCTTGACCGCGGCGATGCTGAAGCTACAGTGACGGACTACGGGCGCGGCGGGCTGATGAAGGGCACCGGAACCTTGCTTGAGCATGTCTCCCTTCCCGAGGCGGTCGGGCGCGCGTTGCGGTACCGCATCCTTAACAACGAGCTTCCCGCTGAGACCCGGCTGGTTGAGGCGAACCTGGCGGCCGAGTTCGGCGTCAGCCGGGGAACCATCCGGGATGCGATGCGGAGCCTGCAGGCCGAGGGCCTGATCGCCATCGTGCCGCGCCGCTACAGCATCGTGACCCGGATGTCGACGCAGGACGCCGAGGATGTCTGTTATGCCCGCTGGGCGCTAGAGGATGCCAGCGTCAGCCAGGGCTTCGGCGACCAGCACGCGGAACTGGTCGGCACCCTCCGGAGCGCGCTGGAGCGGATGGCCGCCGCCGCCGAGGCGGACGACATGGACGCGCTCGTAGAGTGCGACACCAGGTTCCATGAGCTGCTGCTCGACACGTCCGGGCGCCGCCGGCTGAAGGACCTGTGGAGCATGCTCAACAGCCAGATGGGCGCCCTGATGCGATCCGAGATCGAGCGCCAGGGGATTGATCTCGCCGAGGCGGTCGACCGGCACCGCACGTTCCTGGACGCGGTCGAGAAGGGCGGCATCCCCGAACTGCGCGCCGCCGTGCGTGACCACTACCTGGCCGGCTTCCCGGAGCACGGCTAGCCAGCACGGCTGGCGAGCACGGCTGGCGAGCACGGCTGGCCCGCCGGTCACCCCGCGTTGAACCAGGCTGGCTCCCCTTCATGAAAGAAGTGCAGCGTTCCTGATCTCAGCCCGGCGACCTTATGGCGCAGGTGGAAGTGCAGCCGGGTGAAGTACCGCTGGCCGTGATGCCGCCGGACCCGGTGGAAACGCAGCAGCGTGTGCTCGGTCTTGTAGTGGAAGCAGCTCCCGGAGCATGTCCGGACGTGTACCTTCGCCGAGCCCCGCGCGCTGTAGCGGGACCAGCTCTGCCAGCGCAGGTGCGAGAACCAGGCGCTGCCGTCGCCGGTCCATACCAGCAGGCCCCTCGGCGCCACCCGGGGGTGCACGAAGTTGCTGCCCTGATGGCCGTGCGGGACGCCGTAAACGACCGTGGGATGAGCCGCGGCGATTGCCGGGGCGGCGCTGAGCAGCGAAGCCATGGTGAGTACCCCGGCGGCCAGCAAAGCGGTGATCTTCCTCAACTGGTCCTCCTGAAGAGCGCTTGTCCTCGTTGCGCATCTCGGCGTGCGGGGGCCAGTGCTGACGCGGCAGGGTGCGCGCTGCCGCATTCAATGTAACCCGGTAACCCGCGCAGGCTGGCGGCGGGCCCATTCCTGGCGCGGCGGGCCCGGGCAGCCGCTGGCCCGGCGGGTGGCCGCTGGCCCGGCGTGGCCGGGCTGCCGACCCGCGGCTCGCCGGGCCCCGGTTCCCGGGGATGCCGCAGCCTGCCGACGGCAGGCTGGCCGCGGCGGCCCTGCGGGCGGTGCTCCTGCGGCACGCTGGCGGGCTGCTGTCCGGCCCGGCCGGGCTGGCCGCGTACCTGCGCACCGGCCTGCTCGACGGCGCAGCCGGCGCCATCAGCCTGCCGCTCGACGTCGGCCAGGCCACCGCGGAGATCCCGGCGCAGCTGCGGCGCGCGGTCATCGCCCGGGACCGGCACTGCCGCTTTCCGGGCTGTGCGCAGCCGCCGGCCGCCTGCCAGGTGCATCACATCCGGCCCCGCCGGACGGCGGCCGCACCGCCTTGCCCAACCTGATCTTGTTATGCGCCTTCCACCACCTGATCGCCGTGCACCGCTGGGACTGGGTCATCACCCTGCACCCCGACGGCACCACCACCGCCGTCAGCCCGGACCGGCAGCGGACGCTGCACAGCCACGGCCCTCCGGCCCGGGCCGGAGGGCCAGCGGCGGGTGCGTGACGGCAGGTCAGGACTGGGAAATCGGGCCGGACAGGTTAGCCGGTGGTTGCGGCGGACTGCATCGCCGGGTCGTGCAGGTGGCAGGCGACCGACTGCGTCGGTGACAGCTGGCGGAGCTGAGGTTCCTGTTCCTTGCAGACGGGCATGGCGAACGGGCACCGCGGGTGGAAATGACAGCCTTGCGGCCGCTCGATCGCGTTCGGGATGTCCCCGGTCAGCGCGGGCTTGACGGTCTTGCGCTCGGTGCTGAGCCTGGGCGCGGCCTTGACGAGCGCCTGCGTATAGGGATGCAGCGGCTCCGCGAAGATGCTCTCGGTGGGCGCGTACTCGACCACCCGGCCCAGGTAGAGGACCGCGGTGCGCTGACTGATGTGCCGTGCCACGTCGAGGTCATGGGTGACGAACAGGTAGGTCAGCCCGCGCTCATCCTGCAGCCTGATCATCAGGTTCAGCACCTGGGCCTGGATGGACACGTCCAGCGCGGACAGCGGCTCGTCCGCGATCACGATCTCGGGACTGACCGCCAGCGCGCGGGCGATGCCCACCCGCTGCCGCTCGCCGCCGCTGAAGGCCACCGGCCGCCGCGAGGCCTGGGCTGGGGAGAGGCCGACGGTTTCCAGCAGCTCGGCTACCTTGCTCGCGCGGTCCTGCCTGCTGACGACCCGGTGGACCTTCAGGACCTCGGCCAGCGACTGGCCGACCGTCATCGTGGGGTTGAGCGAGGAGTAGGGATCCTGGAATACGCCCTGGATCTGGCGCCGCACGGCGCGGGCTGCCGCGCCCTTGCGCTCCAGGATGCTGTGGCCCTGGTAGAGGATGTCGCCGCTGGTCGGCTGGTACAGGCCGAGCAGCAGGCGGCCGAAGGTGGTCTTGCCGGAGCCGGTCTCGCCGACCAGCGCCAGTGTCTCGCCCCGGCGGATGGCCAGCGATACCCCGTCGACGGCCTTGAGCGTCGCCTTGGCCCGGCCGGTGGCGGTCCATCCTGTCGATGCCCGGCCGGCCGAGAAGTGCTTGGATACGTCGCGGGTCTCGATGATCGCGGGCTCCGCGCGGCCGGCCGCGGTTACCGCGCCGGCCTCCGTGACCCGGCCGTTATCCGCGGTCACTGGCCTGCCCCGTCCCGACGTGCGCGGTCAGCGCGTACCGGCCTGCATTCGAGCCGCCGTCCACCTCCAGCACGGTGCCGGTGATGTTGGCCGCTGCGGCCGAGGCGAGGAAGAGCACCGCCGCGGCGATATCCCGCGGATCACCGGCCCGGCCGAGCGGGATGGACCGGACCAGCGCAGCGCGCAGGTCGTCCGGAGCACGATCCGGGTAGGCGTCGCTCCACCCGCGCACGTCGATGTAGCCGGGGGCGACTACGTTCACCCGGATCCCGTGCGGGCCAAGCTCCATGGCAAAGACCTTGCTCATCGTTTCCACCGCGGCCTTGGAGGCACTATAGGCGGCACCGCCCGGCCGTGGATTCCGCGCCGACCCTGTCGATATGTTCACCACGGCGGCCTCGGCGGTCTCCCCGGCGCCGGCGGCATCGCTGCGGCCGGGCCTGGCCTGGCTGACAACGTGCCGGGCGAAGGCCTGCATCATCATGAAGGCGCCGGTCACGTTCACCCGGAATACCCGGTCCCAGGCGTCCGGCGGCATCTCGAGCAGCGTGCCGTCCGGGTAGGACGCGGCATCATTGACCAGCACATCGACCCGCCCCCACCTGGTCACCGCCTCGGCGATCACCCGGTCAGCCAGTCGCCGCTCGGCCACGTCGCCGGTGATCGTGACGACAGCCGGGTTCCCGGCGAAGTACCCGGAGTCCGCCAGGTCGCAGATCACGACCCGCGCGCCCTCGGCCGTCAGCGCCTCGCTGATGGCGCGCCCGATCCCGTTGGATCCGCCGGTCACCACCGCGACCTGGCCGGTAAAGCGAGATTGCCGCACCGGTTTCTCCTTTGCCACCCGCTACCGGGACTGCCGCTACCACCGCGGCTGCCACCGCGGCTGCCGCTGCCACTGGACTACCGCTAGCCACGCTGGACTGCCGCCGCCATCCGGACGTATTGTCGATTGTCGACTAAACAAGTATAAGTATCCGGGCCGGGGCTGGCCAGTGCGCGGCCGGAATGTGCGGCCCGGCCGCGGGCAAGATCAGGAGGGCAGGCGCCGGGCGCCGGGCAGGCAGCCGGCACGGTGCCGGGCAGGCAGCGGGCGCCGGGCAGGCGCCCGGCACGGTGCCGGGCAGATGGCGGGCGCCGGGCGGGCAGCAGGCAGCGGGGTCGGGCACCGCGTACGCAGCACGTGCCGGGCAGACAGGGCGGATTGGGTTATGAAGCTATTCAACGGCGTCGGCGTCGCGCTCGTGACGATCTTCGCGGATGACCGCAGCGTGGACCTGGCCGCGACCGCGGCGCTAGCGGCCGACCTGACCGGACGCGGCATCCGCGGGGTCCTGGCCTGCGGTACCACCGGCGAGGCCGCCACCCTGACGGATGCCGAGCGCACGTCCGTCATCGCCGCCGTGCGCGCGGCGGCGCCAGCGGATGTCCCGGTGCTGGCCGGCACCGGGGCGGCCGCCGCCCAGCGGGCAGCCGAGCTGACCGCGGCCGCATGCGCGGCCGGCGCCGACGCGATCCTCGCCTGGCCCCCGCCCGGAAGCGCGGACTTGCCCGGGTACTACGCCGCCATCCGGGCAGCGGCGGGCGATCACCCGGTTCTGGCCTACCACATCCCCTGGATATCAGCGCCGGGCGTGCCGGTAGATGCGCTGGCGAGCTTGCCTATCGAGGGGGTCAAGGACTCATCCGGCAGCGCGGACCGGCTGCTGGACGAGATCTCCCGCTACCGCGGCGCGACGTACGTCGGTTCGTCGGCGCTGCTCGCGCTGGCCGGCCCGATGGGCGGCGCCGGCGCCATCCTCGCCCTGGCCAACGTGGAGCCGGAGCGCTGCCGCCGCGCATTCGCCGGCGATGCCGCCGCGCAGCTCGCACTGGCCGGCCGGCACCTGGCGGTGCGGGCCGGCGGCCCGGCGGCGCTCAAGCAAATCCTGGCCGCGGACCGCGGCACCTCCGCGGCGGTCCGGGTTTCCTAGCTGCCGGGCCAGCCGGGCTTCCGCGGTCCGGCGAGGGCGCCCGGCCGCGTGCTGGCGAAAGGAGACGATGATGGTGAGCCTGCAGCGCGGTATCGCCGTCCCGTGCTTTGCCGAGAACCCGATGGATCTCGCCGATCTCGGCGTCGAGGCGGAGCGGGCCGGGTTCGACGGCTTCTTCCTCTGGGACCACATCGTGTTCTCCAACACCGGTGACGGGCCGCCGATCGTCGATCCATGGCTGGTACTTGCCGTGGTGGCCGCCCGCACCAGCCGTATCCGGCTCGGCACGATGATCACGCCGGTGCCACGCCGCAGGCCATGGCAGCTGGCCAAGGAAACTACGACGCTGGACCTGCTCAGCAACGGCAGGCTGATCCTCGGCGTCGGCATCGGCTCGCCCGGCTATGGTGATTTCGGCATCTTTCACCAGCCTGCCGGGGAACGAGAACGCGCGGAGCAGCTGGACGAGGGCCTTGATGTCATGGCCGGGCTGTGGAGCGGCGAGCGGTTCTCCTACCGGGGCAAGCATTTCACCCTGGATCCGGTCCGGTTCTCGCCGCGGCCGGTCCAGCGACCGCGGATACCAGTCTGGGTGGGTGGCGTGCTGCCCGCGCCGCGGCCGATCGCCCGGGCGGCACGGTGGGACGGCATGGTCCCGATCCGGTTCGCCGGCGGCAGCCTGGTCCGCCCGTCCGCCGCCGATATCGCCGATACGGGCGCGCGGATCGCAGCCGCGCGCACCGCGCCGGGCAACCCGCCGGACCAGGACTTCGACCTGGTGGTCTGGGCCGAGATAGCGGCCAGCCCGGCCGCGATCCCAAAGATCGCGCTGCCGTACCAGGCCAGCGGCGCCACCTGGTGGATCGAGACGGCGAAGCCGGAGCCAAGGTGGTGGGAAGGCGCCAGGGAACGCGTCGCCAGCGGGGTCTGATCACGCGGACGCCGGTTAGCATTCGCGAATGACCACTCCGGCGCCAGGCGAGCCCGCCGCGTCGCCGGTGGCGGCGGGCCTGGGCGCGGACGCTGCGCCAGCCCGGGGGCAGCCTGCCCGGGTGCTGCTCGCCGCGTTCGTCGCCGCGGCCGCCGCCTGCTGCCTGGTGGTCGCCGTGCTGGCTGGTGCCCAGGCCAGGACCCGGCCGGTCCGGCCGCCGACTGCCGCGCAGCGGTCCGCGGCGGCCGCGGCGGCGGTGGCGCAGCGATGGCGGACCTGGCCGGCTGGCCGGATCTTCCCGGCCAGGCTGGGCTACACGACGCCGCTGGGCACCCGGGAGACCGCCCGGCGGGCCGGCATCGCGGCGGGATCCGGTTGCGCGGCGGCGCTCGACTCCTCGCTCGCAGGTCAGGCGGCGCGCGACGGCTGCCAGGCCGCGCTGCGGGCCACGTACGCAGATGAGCTTCAGGGTGTTGTCTACACGGCCGGAGTCCTCGTTTTCGCCGCGCCGTCCCGCGCGGCGGCTTTCCTCCGCGCCGTGGCCGGCCATCTGCGCGCCAGCGGCTCCGGGCCGGGCGCCGCCGGCCCGCAGCCGGTGGCCCGGCGCCGCGGTGAGCAGGCGGATTTTTCCGTCCCGATGACGGCGGAATCCCCGCGCTACGGCCTTCGCGCGCATGTCGTGGCGGGCACGGCGGCGGCCCGGTTCGGCAGCGCGGCACGGCAGGTGATGACGGGCCGGCAGCAGGACGGGTACGTCGTGCTGACCGTCGCGGGTTACGCCGACGGCGCTGGCCAGCCGGGCAGCGAATCGCCGTAATGGCATCTTCCGCCCGGCGGCCCAGCTGGCCGCCGGGATCCTCGCGCCGCTCACCGTGCCGCCCGCGGTCAGCTGCGCACGGCCGGAGTGGCTGTGCTGACCGGCGCCGGGCGGCCGGGGCTCGCCCTGGTCCTCGTCCCCGCGCTGCTGGCGCTGGCCGCGGCCGGGCCGGCCAGTGCCGCCAGCAGGCCGGCCAGTGCCGCCGCCGGGCCGGCCAGGGCGAGTGACCTTGCCGGGCTCGCCGCGATCGGCGTGCCGGCGGCCTGGCGGCAGACCAGGGGCCACGGCGTGACGGTCGCGGTGCTCGACACCGGCACCGACCCGGCCGCGCCCGACCTCAGCGGCTCGGTGACCACCGGGCCGGATTTCACCAGGGGCGCCAACCCGGCCGGGTACCGCCCGCCACGCTGGCACGGCACCTTCATCGCGTCGCTGATCGCCGGGCACGGCAGCGGGCCCGGCCGGGCCAGCGGGATAGTCGGCGTTGCCCCCGCCGCCAGGATCCTGGCCGTCCGGGTCATCCTGGACGACGACGAGCCAGGATTCCCCGTCTACAACGCGAATGCCCATTACGAGCAGGCGATCGCCGCCGGAATCCGGTACGCGGTACGCCACCGCGCCGGCGTGATCAACATGTCCCTCGGCTCGGCCACCGGCGCCCGGCAGGTTCGCCAGGCGATCGGCTACGCCATTTCCCGCGGCGTGGTCGTGGTGGCATCGGCGGGCAACGACGGCACCCGGCCGGGCCGGCCATCGCCGTTCTCCTATCCGGCATCCTTCACCGGGGTCATTTCGGTAGCGGCGGTCGGGCCCGGCCACCGGCGCGCGCCGTTCTCCGACCGGAACGCGTCGGTGGTGCTCTCCGCGCCCGGCGTGGACATCACCGGCGCCGCGCCCGGCGGGGGATACCTGGCGGTCAACGGCACCAGCCCGGCGTCGGCCTTCGTGGCCGGGGTGGCAGCGCTGATCCGGTCGCGGTACCCGCGGCTGGGCCCGGCCCTGGTCCGCCAGGCGCTGGTCGAGTCCGCGCGGTACCGGCCGGCCAGCGGCTACAGCCCCGGCGTCGGCTTCGGGGAAGTCGACGCGGCCGCCGCGCTCGCGGTGGCCGGCGCTGGCCGCGCAGTCGCCGGTGACTGGTCTCGCCCCGGCCGCGCGTTTCGGCGCGGGCCCGCTGCCCGGCCCGGTCCAGGTCACCCGTCCCGGCCCGGCCGGCAACGCCACGGCCAGGCGCATCGAGGCGGCTGGCGAGCTGGGCTTCGCCGCCGGGCTGCTGATCCTGGCCGCGCTGATCGGATCCGGCCGCCGTCCGGCTAGCGCCGCCGTCCGGCTAGCGCCGCCGCCCGGCTAGGGAAGCGTCAGGATCTCGGCGCCGTCGGCGGTGACCAGCAGCGTGTGCTCGAACTGCGCGGTGCGCTTGCGGTCCCTGGTGACGGCGGTCCAGCCGTCCGGCCAGAGGTCGTATTCGATCGTGCCCAGGGTGAGCATCGGCTCGATCGTGAAGGTCATTCCCTGCTCCATGACCAGGTCCACGTCCGGGTCGTCGAAATGCGGCACGATCAGGCCGGAGTGGAACGTGGTGCCGATGCCGTGCCCGGTGAAGTCACGGACCACCCCGTAGCCGAACCGGCGCGCATACGACTCGATGACCCGGCCCACCGCGTTCAGCCGCCGTCCCGGCGCGACCGCGCGGATGCCGCGCATCATCGCCTCCTCGGTCCGCTCGACCAGCAGCCTTGACTCCTCGTCCACGGCGCCGGCCAGGAAGGTGGCGTTGGTGTCCCCGTGCACGCCGCCGATGAAGGCAGTGATGTCGATGTTCACGATGTCACCGTCGGCGACCACCGTGTCATCCGGGATCCCGTGGCAGATCACCTCGTTCAGCGAGGTACAGAGCGACTTCGGGTAGCCGCGGTAGCCGAGCGTGCTCGGGTAGGCGCCATGATCGCAGAGGAACTCGTGGCCGACCCGGTCCAGCTCGTCGGTGGTCACCCCGGGCCGCACCTGCCGGCCCACCTCGGCCAGTGCCCGGGCCGCCAGCCGCCCGGCCACCCGCATCCGCTCGATCGTGTCCGCGTCCTTGACGTCGGGCTCGCCAGTTTTCGGGAACCGCTTGCCCACGTACTCCGGCGCCGCGATGTTCGCCGGAACCGGGCGCAGCGGGGAAATCCGGCCGGGCTGGAGCATTGTCGCCATGATCTGAAAGTGTAGTGCGCATGAGCGATGAGCAGCAGCGCTGGTGGTTCTGCCTGAAGCACATGGCCGTCGAGCCCGAGGCGGGCTGCCCGGGCAAGGACCGCCTCGGGCCGTACCCGACCCGGGAGGCGGCGGCGAACGCCCTGGAGACCGCCAGGCGGCGGAACGAGGAATGGGATGCCCAGGACGGCGACACCTAGCGCCGCCAGAGCCGGACAGGCAGGTATCGCGGGCCGGCCGCCGGGCGGGCCCGCGGGCGTCATGCGTGCCGGGCCGGCCCGGCCGGTATCGTAAGGGCAGCGGCCGAACCAGTCCGAAAGGTGCGTGCGGATGACCGAGCGCCAGCCCGGGCCTCATCTCCCGCCCGCCGCTCAGGCCAGGATGGCCGAGATCCGCGGCAGCGGAACCTGGGGCTCTGCCCTGTCCGCCGACGAGTTCGCCGCGATCAGGAGCGTCGGCTTCGAGCCCGTCGGCCAGGTGCTCGGCGCGGCCGTCTATAACATCGGCTACACCGGCGGGTACGCCTGCCCGGGCGCCTGGGCCGGCTACGGCGGATACGTCACGCCCTACCGCAGCGTCACCTCGGTGTCCGGGGCTGACGGCACGGGGTCGTTCGGCGCGCTGGTGCAGACGATGTACGAGGCCAGGCACAAGGCGATCGACCGGATGTCGGCCGAATGCACCGCGCTCGGCGGGCACGGCGTGGTCAGCGCGTCGATCGAGATCGGCAGGTTCCCGGCAGGCGGCCTGGAGTTCAAGGCGATCGGCACCGCGGTCCGCGCGCCCGGCGGCGTCCCGCTGCCGGCCCCGTTCACCTCGGATCTGTCCGGGCAGGACTTCGCCAAGCTGATCATGGCGGGCTGGGCGCCGGCCGGCTTCGCCCTCGGCATCTCGATCGGCGCCAGGCACGACGACTGGCTGACCGTGAACCAGACCAGCTGGGGTGCGGGCAACTCCGAGGTGGTCGGCTACACCGACCTGGTCAACCAGGCCAGGCACGACGCCCGCGGGCAGCTGGAACGGGACGTGCGGAGGCTCGGCGCGGACGGGGTCGTCGTGTCCAGCATGGACATGCGGGTGCGCGACCGGGAATGCCCGATGCAGGAACACCGCAAGGATCACGTGGTCGAGGTGACGATCATCGGCACCGCCACCGCCAGGTTCGCCCGGCCGGAGCACCCGGCGCGCGGTTCCAGCCTGGCCATCTTGTCGCTGGATCCGCAGCGCCGCCAGGCCGCGCGGGTCAGGCTGGGCAGCTAGGCTCGCCGGGCCGGATCCTGGGCCGAACGCAGTCAAGGGAGATCAATGACCGAGCAGCAGAGCACGGAATTCGGCGTGCTTGGCGTGCCGCAGGACGCGATGCGCCGCCTCGCCGAGCTGCGGCCAGGACAGCCCGGGTCCATCTTCACCTCGGATCTCTCGGTGAACGAGTTCCTGCTGGTCCGGGAGGCCGGCTTCCGCCCGCTCGGGCTGGTGCTCGGCAGCTCGATCTATCACGTCGGGCTGCAGATCGGCCGCTGGGGCAAGAACCAGGAACTCGACGTGCTGTCCCAGGCGATGTACCACGCCAGGGAGCTGGCGATGACCCGGATGGAGGCGGAGGCCCAGGCGCTCGGCGCGGACGGCATCGTCGGCGTCCGGCTGGACGTGGAGATGAAGGAATTCGGCAACGACATCGCCGAGTTCATCGCGGTCGGCACCGCGGTGCATGCGGAGCCGGACGCGGCCGGCGGGGGAGTGCGGGAATGGCGCAACAACAAGAAGCTGCCCTTCACCTCCGACCTGTCCGGGCAGGACTTCTGGACGCTGATCCGGGCCGGCTACGCCCCGCTCGGCATGGTGATGGGCTCCTGCGTTTACCACATAGCGCACCAGCGGCTCGGCGGCAAGATCGGCAATATCGGCCGCAACGTGGAGCTCGAGCAGTTCACCCAGGCCCTGTATGACGCCCGCGAGCTGGCGATGAGCCGGATGCAGGCGGAGGCGGAGGAACTGCACGCGGAGGGCATCGTCGGGGTCCAGTTGCGCCAGCACAGCCACGCCTGGGGCTCGCACACCACGGAGTTCTTCGCGATCGGGACGGCGGTCCGGCCGCTGCGCGACGATCATGTCATCGAGCGGCCGACGATGGTGCTGAGCCTGGATTCCTGACGCTAGCGGTCCGGCGCGGCGCCGGTCAGCTTCTCCAGCAGCCGGGCCAGCCGCTGCCGGGCGCTCGCCTGCTTCCCGCGCTGACCGCCGGCCGCGGCGCTGACCAGGTGCTGGGCGGCGTCGAACGACACCCGGCCGGGCGCCGCCGAAACCGCAAGCGACTCGTGCGCCAGCCCGTCAAGTTCCGGGTCATCGGTGTCCAGGGCCAGGATGGTCGCGCCGGTCCGGCGCGCGCCGTCGACCCGGTCAAGCAGCGGCGCCGGGGCCGCGGCGGCGCTCACCACCAGCAGCGTCTCGCCCCGGCTGGCCGCTTCCAGCCGGGAGAGCCCGATCCGCAGGTGGGCCGGCGCGTCCGGCGGCGGCGACCAGCGGACCAGCGTCGGCGCCAGCCCGGGCAGGCCGGCCAGGTCGCTCTCGTCCGCCAGGTGCGCGGTCAGGTGCCAGGGCTCGTCGTCCGGGGTGCCGACGAGGAGCAGCCCGCCCGGCGTGCGGGCGGACACCCGCAGCGCCCGGGCGAACTCGTCGGTCCGCTCTAACCAGCCGCTGGGGCCCAGCAGCGCGCTCAGCGCCGCGACCTGGTCGGCGTTCATGCCGACCATGGTGCCCGAGCGGCCCGGCCCGCGTACCCGGATCTCCGGCTGACGGCGGCTCTGGCAGGATCGGGGCATGCCCGCAGCGCAGAAATCACCCGATGCCGCCGGCCCCGATCCGGGTGCCCTGGTCATCGGCGTCCTGGGCGGCACCGGCGACCAGGGCCGGGGACTGGCCAGGCGGCTGGCCATGGCGGGCAGCCGGGTGATCATCGGCTCCCGGGACGCCCGCCGCGCGGTAGCCGCGGCCGCCAGTGTCGGCCGCCCGCCGCAGCTCACCGGCGCCGCCAACGAGGACGCGGCCAGGGCCGCCGACGTGGTGATCGCGGCGATGCCGTGGGAAGGCCACCGGGACCTGCTCGCGTCGCTGGCCGCGGCGCTCGACGGCAAGATCCTGATCGACTGCGTCAACCCGCTCGGCTTTGACGCGCGCGGTGCCTACCCGCTGCCGGTGGAAGCGGGCAGCGCGGCCCAGCAGGCGGCCGCGCTGCTGCCCGGCACCCGGGTGGTCGGCGCGTTCCACCACGTGTCGGCCGTGCTGCTGCTCGACCCCGAGGTGGCCGAGGTGGAGCTGGACGTGCTGGTGCTCGGCGACGACCGGCAGGCCACCGACCTGGTCCAGGCGCTGGCCAGCCGGATACCGGGCATGCGCGGCGTGTATGCGGGCCGGCTGACGCAACTGCGGGCAGGTCGAGGCGCTGACCGCGAACCTGGTCTCGGTGAACCGTCGCTACAAGGCCCATGCCGGCCTGCGGATTACCGATATTTAGCTATTACGCAGCCGCCGGTGCAAGCTGCCGCCCCGCCCCGGCGGGTCATGCCGGGGCGGGCCGCGCCGCGCCAGCGCCGGTGTGCGTCCGGCAGCGCGGTCAGTGGTAGGCGTGCTGCTGGGCCGGGAACTCGCCTCCGACGACCTCGCTGGCAAAGGACTGCGCCGCCGCCCGGAGCGTGCCGGCCACATCGGCGTACCTCTTCACGAACCTGGCCGTCCGCGGGGTGAGGCCGGCCATGTCCTGCCAGACCAGCACCTGGGCGTCGCAGTCAGGGCCGGCCCCGATCCCGACCGTCGGGATGCTGAGGCTGGCCGTCACCTCGGCCGCCAGCCGCTCCGGCACGCACTCCAGCACCACCGCGAACGCGCCCGCCGCCTGCAGCGCCTTCGCGTCGCGCAGCAACTGCTCGCCGTCCTCGCCGCGGCCCTGCACCCGGTAGCCGCCGAACGCGTTGACCGACTGGGGGGTGAGGCCGAGATGCCCCATCACCGGGATGCCGGCCGCCACCAGTTCCTCCGCCTGCCGCAGCACGCGGTGCCCGCCCTCCAGCTTGACCGCCTGCGCGCCGGCCTCCTTCAGGAACCGGGTCGCCGCGGTCAGCGCGGCTTCCGGTGATGCCTGGTACGAGCCGAATGGCAGGTCGGCGACGACCATGGCCCGGCTGCTGCCGCGCACCACGGCGGCGGTCAGCGGGAGCAGGTCGTCGACGGTGACCGGGATCGTGGTGTCGTGGCCGAAGACGACCATCGACGCTGAGTCGCCGACCAGCAGCACTGGTATGCCGGCGTCGTCGAAGACCCTGGCGGTCAGCGCGTCATAGGCGGTGAGCATTGGCCATTTCTCGCCGCGCGCCTTGGCGGCGGCGAGGTCGCGGACGGTGATCCGCCGCTCCCCGCGCCCGCCGTAAAGCGGTTCCGGCTGGCGTGTGCTTCCCGTGGTCTGCTGTGCGGTGGTCTGCTGGCCCGTGGTCCGCTGCCCTGTCGCGGCCGTGCCGGGGTCACCATGCTGCGATGTCATCTGGATCCTCCGCGTCTCGAGGCGCCCCTGCGGCGTCCCCGGACATCTCGATGATGACATGCGCCGCCGTCCGCGGAACAGGCCCGAAAGTCCTTAGCCAAATGCGATACGATAGCGTATCGTATCGATAGTAACCGCCGGTCAGCCAGCCTAAGGACAGCATGGATCCGCAGACCATCCAGCGGCGCCGATGGGTCATCCTCAGCGTCCTGATCATCAGCCTGATGGCGATCGTCCTGGACAACACGGTCCTGAACATCGCGCTCAAGACGATCTCCGAGCCCAGCGGCGGCCTCGGCGCGAGCCAGAGCCAGCTGGAATGGG
Source organism: uncultured Actinomycetes bacterium (assembly GCA_963786975.1). Classification (GTDB taxonomy): domain Bacteria; phylum Actinomycetota; class Actinomycetes; order Streptosporangiales; family Streptosporangiaceae; genus Palsa-506. Next base: position 160,637 of record CAWBBE010000009.1, read on the forward strand.
CGATCAACTCGTACACGCTCGTCTTCGCCGGGCTGCTGTTCACCTTCGGCGTGATCGGTGACCGGATCGGCCGCAAGCGCATGCTGATGATCGGCATGACGATGTTCGGCCTCGCGTCGCTGCTCTCGTCGTACGCGCAGACGCCCACCCAGCTGATCTGGGCCAGGGCGGCAATGGGCCTCGGCGGCGCGGCGGTGATGCCGCAGACGCTGTCCATCATCACCACGGTCTTCGACCCCCGGGAAAGGCCCAGGGCCATCGGCATCTGGGCCGGGGCGGTCGGCGTGTCCATCGCGCTCGGCCCGATCCTGGGCGGGCTGCTGCTCGATCACTTCTGGTGGGGGTCGGTGTTCCTGATCAACGTGCCGCTGACCGCGGTCGGCGTGGCCGCGATCGCGTTCCTGGTGCCCGAGTCCAGGAGCCGGGAGCCGGGCCGGATCGACTACCTCGGCGTGCTGATGTCGATCGCCGGCCTGGTGCTGGTGGTGTTCGGCATCATCCAGGGCGGCGACGCCGGCGCGTGGCTGCGCGCCGACGTGCTCGGCCCGGTGCTCGGCGGGCTGGCCGTGCTCGCGGCGTTCGGCTGGTATGAGTCCAGGATCGCGCACCCGTCGCTGGACGTGCGGCTCTTCCGTGACCCGCGGCTGTCGTCCGCGGCCGGCGCGATTGCGCTGGCGTTCTTCGCGCTGGCGGGCGCGTTCTTCTTCACCAGCTTCTACCTGCAGAACGTGCGCGGCTACAGCCCGCTGCACGCCGGGCTGCTGACGATCCCGCTGGCGGCCGGCCAGCTGCTGTGCGCGCCGCGCAGCGCGGCGGCGGTCCGGCGGTTCGGCGCCAAGTCCGTCTGCGCGACCGGGCTGCTGCTGATCGCGGCGGCGATGATCGGCTACCGCCTGCTCGGCACCAGCACCCCGATCTGGGTACTGGAGGTTACGTTCTTCATCCAGGGCGCCGGGATGGGCACCGTGATGCCGCCGGCCACCGAGTCGGTGATGTCGGTGGTGCCAAGGAACCGCGGCGGCGCGGGATCCGCGATCACGAATATCTCCCGGCAGGTCGCCGTGGCGCTAGGGGTAGCGGTCCTCGGGTCGGTGCTGGCGCAGGCATACCGGGCCCAGCTGGCTCCCCGGCTGGGCCTGCTGCCGGCCGCCGCGAGGGGCCCGGCGACCGCGTCCATCGCCGCCACCCAGGCAGCCGCCCAGCACCTGGGGCCGGCCGGCCGCCGCCTGCTCGCCGCAGCCGACCAGTCATTCGTGCATGCCATGCACCTGACCTCAGTCATCTCGTTCGTCATCGCGGTGCTCGGCGCCGCCGCGATGGCGATCTGGATGCCCGGCCGCGGCGCTGCCCCGCCGCCGGTCACCGGCGCGGCCATCGCCGCCGGGGCAGCCGAGCCGGCCGTCCCCGCGCGGGCTGGTGATCCGGCATGACGGCAGCCAGGCCGGGCCATCCGCGGGCCGGGGCCGCTGGTGCCGATGTGGCCGGCCCGGCTGCCGCCGGGCAGCGGCGGCCCGGCCGGCCGCGCAGCGAGCGAGCCGACCGGGCGATCATGGAAGCCACGGCCAGCCTGTTCGCCGAGTCCGGTGCCGCCGGGCTGTGCATCGAGAAGGTCGCGGCCAGGGCCGGCGTCGGCAAGGCCACCATCTACCGCCGCTGGCCGGGGAAGGAAGACCTGCTGCTGGACACGATCGCCGGGCTCAAGGCGCCGTTGCCGGAGCCGCGCGGGCGGTCCGTGCGAGAGGATCTGGTCATGCTGCTTGAGGCCATGTGCGAGCAGTTCGCCGACCCGTGCCAGGCCAGGGAATTCGCGCTGCTGCTAGGCGAGGGCGTCAAGTACCCGCGGCTGATGACCCGGTACATCGAGACCGTGATCGAGCCGCGTCGCGAGGTGTTCAGGAGCGTGCTGCGGCGCGGCGTCGCGGCCGGCGAGCTGCGCCCGGATACCGACGTCGAAGCGGCGCTGTTCATGCTGACCGGGTCCGTGCTCGCCCGCAGCAGGTACGGCCAGGTCCCGCTGGAGCCGGGCTATGCCGGGCGGGTCGTCGGCGAGCTGCTTGGCGGCATCGGTGCGCGCTGACCAGGCCGGCCTGGCCACCGTCACCCGTCCGGCGATCGTGGCGAACGCCAGGGAGATCCGGCCGTACATCCGCCGGACACCGGTGATCAGCATCGACGCCGCCGAGCTCGGGCTCGCGGCCGGCCAGCTGGTACTCAAGCTGGAGCAGCTGCAGCACTCGGGCTCCTTCAAGGCCCGCGGCGCGTTCACCAACCTGCTCCGCCGGGAAGTGCCGGCGGCCGGCGTGGTGGCGGCATCCGGCGGCAACCACGGCGCTGCCGTCGCCTACGCGGCCGGCGTGCTCGGCGTGCCGGCCCGGATCTTCGTGCCGGAGGTGTCGTCCGCGGCGAAGATCAGCCGGATTCGCTCCTACGGTGCCGATCTCGTGGTGTCCGGCGCCTCGTACGCCGACGCGCTGGCGCTGAGCGAGGACTGGGCAGCCGCCTCCGGCGCGATGCCGGTGCACGCCTTCGACCAGGCCGAGACGATGCTCGGCGCCGGGACGGTCGCAATCGAGCTCGGCGAGCAGGCGCCGGCCGTGACCACCGTGCTGGCCGGGGTCGGCGGCGGCGGGCTGCTGGGCGGCATCTGCGCCGCCTGCGACGGCCGGGTGCGGGTCGTCGGCGCCGAGCCGGAAGGCGCGCCGACGCTCACCCTGGCGGTCAAGGCCGGGCAGCCGGCCGACGCCCCGGTCGGCAGCGTCGCGGTGGACTCGCTGGCCCCGCGCCGGGTCGGCCAGCTGACCTTCCCGGTGATCTCCCGGTACGCCAGCGGCGTCGTGCTGGTGACCGACGAGGCGATCCTGCGGGCACAGCAGCTGCTATGGGACCGGCTCCGGATCGTGGCCGAGCCGGGCGGCAGCGCGGCGCTGGCGGCCCTGCTCAGCGGCCGGTACGAGCCCGGGCCGGGCGAGACCGTCGCGGTGGTCATCAGCGGCGCGAACACGACCGCGGTCGACTTCAGCCGCTGAGCCGGGCGGCCATTCCGCAACGGGCCGGGCCTGCCCCGCACCTTCCGGTGCGGGGCAGGCCCGGGTGGTACTGGTCAGGGCGCCTGGCGAGAACGCCAGGCGCCGGCCGTCAGATGCTCACCCTCGCGCAGTTGCCGGTCCTCGCCGGGTTGGTGATGACCGGGCTGGTGCTGGTGCCGGCGAACCGCGTGACGTTCGGCACGCCGTACTGGGCGTCCTTGCCGAACGTCCGCTTGGTCACGCCGGGCAGCACGTTGCCGAAGTTCCACACGCAGGCGCCGCGCGGCGAGCCGTCCACTCGCTGGGTGTTGTTCAGCGACCAGAACGGGTAGAACGCCGAGCCCTGCGGCTTCACCGTGCAGCCACTGCCGGTGGTGGTGTCGCAGAGGTTTTCCGAGGCCCCCACGTTCGTCTCGAACTGGATCTGCTTGTACAGGTTCCCGGCCCTGGTGAACGGCCCGATGTACCTGAACGCGGTCGGATGGTTCGCGGTCCCGTCCGGCCAGGTGTTCGCCTGGTAGTCGGTCCCGTCGAAGTCCAGGTCACCGTTCTGGAACAGGGTGTCCAGGCAGCCGTTCAGCGGCGAGTGCTCCTTTCTCGTCACGCCGTCGATCGTCACCGGGCGGTTGCCCTGCTTGAAGCAGGCGCCGTCGGAGAACTCGCAGTTCAGGCCGCTGCCCGCGTTGTTGCTCGGGCAGGCGACCGGACCGTTCGGGCCCTGCGTGCTGGCGTTCTGGCAGACGCCGGTATTGGCGTTGCACGGTCCCTCGCCGACGGCGTTCTTGCCCTCAGAACCGCCCATGCAGGTCTGGAAGACCTGCTTGTCGGTGAAACCGCCGCCGGAAAGCGGGAACCGGCTCTTGACGGAGTTGCAGGACTCGAAGTGGCCGATCTCCTGCTGCATCAGCACGCCGCCCTCGAGCGCGGCCCACGGCACCTGGTTCTGCTGCGCCGCGGTGGCGTACTCGGCGTGGAAGGTGTGCGGCGTCCCGTTGCAGGTGGTGACGTCGGTGTTCATGAAGCCGTTCCTGGCGCTGGCAATCATGAAACCGCTCTGGTGCGAGGTCAGGTCATCGATCCTCGTGGTGAACCCGGCGTTCGCGCCCTTCAGCGGGTCGGTGATCGACACCACCAGCACGTCGCCGGAGCGCATCTTCAGCGTCTGGCGGTTCGGCGTCAGCGTGGAGTTGTCGGAAAGCTGCGGGCTCGGCGGGCCGGCCGGCACGCCGTTGCGCTGCAGGTAGGCGAAGTTGACCGGCTCGGTGCAGTTCGGGTTCAGGGTGAAGTTTGGGGTGGCCTCCAGGCTGTCGATGGTCAGCGCCGAGCACCACCTGGTCCGGGTGCAGCTGACGTTGTCCTGGAACGGGGCGAACCCGGGCGCGTAGAACTGCAGTTCCATGAACGCGGATCCGGCGTCAGTCGGGGCGCCGAGCCCGGTGTTCGCGTCGCTGTGCGGCTTGCACGGGTTCGCGGGAAGGAGTTCGGGTCACACATCGGCAGCCCGAACCACGGCGCGATGCTCAGCTCGCCGTACTTGGTCACGCTGCCGGTGGCGGTGGGCCGCTTTCGCGGATCGCGCGGCAGCTTCATCACGTAGGTCATCGTGGTCCCGGAGGCCCGCGCGTGCGAGATGAACTTCACGCTCGGCTCGTCATGGCCGATGTAGTGGCCGTTGTCCTCCAGGCGCGTGCCTAGCCGCTTGCCGTTGACCTCTTTCCCGGACGGGTTCATCGGGTCGGTGCAGCGTGACCTCCCGGTCGGACTGAGCGACTTGTACTTCTTGCTGTAGCCGTTGCAGTCCAGCTGGTTGACGTGGTTCGGCTTCACCGACTTGGGGTGGCTCGCCGTCGCCGTCGCCTGGCTGGCTGCTGCCCTCGCCGGGCTCGCCGCGGCCGCCTGGCCCGCGCCGGCCATGTAGATGCCCGCCAGGCTCAGGACAGGAGCCGGCACCAGCACCCATGCCGATCGACGTCGCAATCGCAACCGATCTCTCATGCGCGTTCACCTCTCGCTAGGCCCGCCCGGCCGGGCGGGAAACCACCGACGACGCTGTGGGTGGCCCCCACGTACCGCGAGGTACAGTGACACGCGCGGAACGTAACAAGACCGCTATCGGCCGGTCAAGGCCCAATAATTAACCGGGCCCGGCCCACCGGAGTAGGGAGCAGCGGTGCGACTGACGAAACTCGGGCATGCCTGCGTCAGGCTGCAGAAGGACGGCGCGAGCCTGGTAATCGACCCCGGCGTGTGGAGCGGGCCGGACCCGCTGGCCGGGGCGGCCGCGATACTGATCACGCATGAGCACCCGGACCACCTGGACGCCGGGGCCGTGCTCGGCGCGCTGGCCGCGGAGCCCGGCCTGCAGGTGTGGACCAACGCCGCGGTGGCCGCCCAGCTGGCGGCGGCCGGGGACCGGGTGCACGTGGTCAGCCACGGCGACGCTTTCACCGCCGCCGGATTCGACATCCACGTCTACGGCGAGCAGCATGCGCTGATCCACCGCGACATCCCGGTGATCGCGAATACCGGGTTCGCCGTGGACGGCGAGGTTTTCCACCCCGGCGACGCGCTGACGGTGCCGGCCGACCGGATCCCCACGCTGCTGCTGCCGGCCAACGCGCCATGGCTCAAGGCCGGCGAGATGATCGACTACGCCCGCGAGGTCGCGCCGCGGCGCGCCTACGCGATCCACGACGGGCTGCTGAACGCCAACGGCCTGGGCCTGATGCAGAACCTGATGAACGCGGCCGCCGCGCCGTCCGGCGCCGAGTACCTGCGGCTGGAGCCCGGCACGAGCGTCGAGCTCTGAGCTGCCGGGCCGGAACCGGCGGCCGGGCACCGGCCTGACCGCAAGCGGCCCGGGCCGCTAACCCGGGCATCGCCTCGTTGCTCGCTGCGGCCTAAGCCCCGGGACGCGGCTCGTGCCAGCGGGTGGTGATCGGCAGCCGGCGGTCGCGGCCGAAGTTCTTGGCCGAGATCTTCGGGCCCGGCGGGTACTGCCGCCGCTTGTACTCGGCCCGGTCGACCAGCGTGATCACCCGGGTGACCAGATCCGGGTCGTGGCCGGCCGCGATCAGCGCGGCGGCGCCCATGTCCCGGTCGACGTAATCCGCCAGCAGCGCGTCGAGCACCGCGTAGTCCGGCAGCGAATCGCTGTCCAGCTGGCCGGGGGAGAGCTCGGCGCTGGGCGGCTTGGTGATCGAGTTGACCGGGATCGGCGGCGGCTCGCCGCGGGATTCCGCCTGCCGGTTGCGCCACCGGGCCAGTTCCCAGACCAGCGTCTTGGGCACGTCCTTGATCGGCGCGAAGCCGCCGGCCGAGTCGCCGTAAAGCGTCGAGTAGCCGGTCGCGATCTCGCTCTTGTTGCCGGTGGTGAGCACCAGGTGACCGTGCTGGTTGGACAGCGACATCAAGATCACGCCGCGGATCCTGGCCTGCAGGTTCTCCGCGGCCAGCCCGGTGAGGTCGAGCTCGGTGCCGAACGCGTCCACCATCGCGGCGATCGGCACTGCCGCGGCCTGCAGGCCCTGGCGCTTGGCCAGATCCCCGGCGTCGCCGACGGAATGCTCCGAGGAGTACCGGCTGGGCATCAGCACCACGTGCACCCGGTCCGGCCCGATCGCGTCGGCCGCGATCGTCGCGGCCAGCGCGGAGTCGATGCCGCCGGACAGGCCGAGGATCACCGAGCGGAACCCGTTCTTCCTGACGTAGTCCCCGGTGCCGGTGACGAGCGCCGCGTAGACCTCGGCCAGGCCGTCCAGCCGCGGCCAGCACCGCCCGGCCGCCGGGCCGGGGGCAGCCGCGGCCGGTCCGGACCCGGCGGCCAGGGTCAGCCGCCTGATCGTCATCGTCGTGCCGTCCTTCGCGTCGGCCGGCGTCTCGGCCGGGCTGGCCGGCTGGCTGGCGGCCGGCACTTCCAGGTCGGCGACGATCAGCTCCGGCTCGAACTGCGGGCCGCGGGCCAGCAGCCGCCCGGCGGCGTCCACGATGATCGAGTCGCCGTCGAAGACCAGCTCGTCCTGGCCGCCGACCATGTTCACGTAGGCGAGGGTGGCGCCCGCCTCGCGGGCCCGGCGCTGGCACAACTCCAGCCGGGTATCGTCCTTGCCGCGCTCGTACGGCGACGCGTTGGGCACCACCAGCAGGCCGGCGCCGGCCTGCCGGGCGACCGTGACCGGCCCGCCGTCCTGCCAGAGGTCCTCGCAGATCGCGATCGCGACATCGACCGGCTCGCCGCCCGCGGCCCGCAGCCGGAACACCGGCAGCGTGTCACCGGGCACGAAGATACCGGTACTCGTCGAAGACGCCGTAGTTCGGCAGGTGATGCTTGGCCGAGGTCACCGCCACCTGCCCGGCGTGCAGCAGCGCGGCGGCGTCCAGCGGGGCGCCGGACGGCAGCCCGACCCGCGGCGCCAGCCCGGCCTTGCGGTCCAGGTACCCGGTGACCACGGCGACATCGCCGAGGCCGGCCGCGGCCAGCCGCCGCGCCGCGGTCGCCGTGGCCGCGACCGAGGCGGCCACGAACGAGGCGCGCAGCGCGAGGTCCTCGACCGGGTAGCCGGTGAGCATCATCTCCGGGAACACCACGACGGCGGCGCCGCGCGCGGCGGCCCGCGCGGTCCAGTCGATCAGCAGCTGCGGTGTTGCCCTCAAGATCTCCGACGGTGGCATTGACCTGGGCGAGCGCGACGCGGATCGAGGGCACGCCACCAGCTTAGGACGGCGGCGCGCCAGCGGCCCGTAACGCGCCGGAAACACAGGCGCGGCAGACTGCGAGGTGGACAGGCAGGAAGAGTTCGTGCTGCGCACGCTCGAGGAGCGTGACATCCGCTTCGTCCGGCTGTGGTTCTACCGACGTGCTCGGCTACCTCAAGTCGGTGGCGGTGGCGCCCGCGGAGCTCGAGGGCGCGTTCGCCGAGGGAATCGGCTTCGACGGCTCGGCGATCGAGGGCTTCGCCCGGGTCTACGAGGCCGACATGATCGCCAAGCCGGATCCGTCGACGTTCCAGCTGATGCCGCTGCGCGGCGACACCGCCCGGGGTCGGGCGGATGTTCTGCGACATCCTGCTGCCGGACGGCTCGCCGTCCCACGCGGACCCGCGGCACGTGCTCAAGCGCGCGCTGGCCAGGGCGTCCGAGCTCGGCTTCACGTTCTACACCCACCCGGAGATCGAGTTCTTCCTGCTGCGGGAGAAGCCGGAGCCGGGCGTCAAGCCGCGGCCGATCGACCCGGGCGGCTACTTCGACCACACGCCGCACAGCATCGCGCACGACTTCCGCCGCAACGCGATCACGATGCTGGAGAACATGGGCATCTCGGTCGAGTTCAGCCATCACGAGGGCGCGCCCGGCCAGCAGGAGATCGACCTCCGCTACGCGGACGCGCTCAGCACCGCGGACAACATCATGTCGTTCCGGCTGGCGATGAAGGAGGTCGCGCTGCGAGCAGGGCGTGTACGCGAGCTTCATGCCCAAGCCGTTCACCGAGTACCCCGGCTCGGGCATGCACACGCACATGTCGCTGTTCGAGGGGGACCAGCAACGTCTTCCACGAGCCCGGCGCCCAGTTCCAGCTGTCCAAGCTCGGCCGCGCGTTCATCGCCGGGCTGCTCAGGCACGCGGCCGAGATCACCGCGGTCTGCAACCAGTGGGTGAACTCCTACAAGCGGCTCTGGGGCGGCGACGAGCGGATCGCCGGGGCCGGCGGGGAGGCGCCCGCGTACATCTGCTGGGGGCACAACAACCGGTCGGCGCTGGTCCGGGTGCCGATGTACAAGCCGCTGAAAGGCAACGCGACCAGGGTCGAGTTCCGGTCGCTGGATCCCGCCTGCAACCCGTACCTGGCTTTCGCGGTGATCCTGGCCGCTGGGCTGAAGGGGATCGAGAATGACTATGAGCTGCCGGCCGGCGCGGAGGACGACGTCTGGGCGCTGACGTCCGCCGAGCGGCGGGCGCTGGGCATCGCGCCGCTGCCGCAGAGCCTGTCCGATGCGTGCAACGTCATGCAGGCCAGCGAGCTGGTCGCCGAGACGCTCGGCGAGCAGGTCTTCGACTTCTTCCTGCGGAACAAGCGGTCCGAGTGGCAGGAGTACCGGCGCCAGGTGACCGCCTTCGAGCTGGACCGCTACCTGCCGGTGCTCTGACCGGCCGGCTGTTACCTGGCCGCCGCCCTGGCCCGGGTGAATGACCAGGCGTCCGCCACCATGCCGGGCAGCCCCGCTTCCGGCGACCAGCCGAGTTCCGCGCGGATCCGGTCGGACGAAGCGACCAGCACGGCCGGGTCACCGGGCCGTCGCGGCGCGGTCGCCGCCGGGATGTCGCGGCCGGTCTCCTTCCGGCAGGCGTCCAGCACCTCGGCGTTGGAGAACCCGGTGCCGCTGCCCAGGTTGTAGATGGCGTGCTCGCCGGGGCGGCAGGCGTCCAGCGCCAGCAAGTGCGCCCTGGCCAGGTCACCGACGTGGATATAGTCCCGGATGCAGGTGCCGTCGGGAGTCGGGTAGTCGGCGCCGAAGATGCTGACCTGCCCCTGCCCGGCGAGGGCAACGGCCAGCACGTTCGGGATCAGGTGCGTCTCGTTCGCGTGCCGCTCGCCCGCCCAGCCGCCCGCTGCGTCCCGGTACGCGCCGGCCACGTTGAAGTAACGCAGGCTCACCGCGCCCAGCGGGTGCATCCGGGCGTACTCGGTGAGGGCGGTGTCGACGGCGACCTTCGACGCGCCGTACGGGCTGGTCGGCCGCGGCGGCGCGGTCTCGGTGATCGGCAGCTGGCCGGGATCGCCGTAAACCGCCGCGGTGGAGGAGAACACGATGCGCGGCGTGCCCGCGGCGCGGATCGCCTCCAGCAGCGCGAGGGTGCCGCCGAGATTGGCCGCCCAGTACCGGGCCGGTTCCGCGACCGACTCGCCGACCAGCGACTTCGCGGCGAAATGCAGCACGCCGTCGAGGCCGGCCGCGAGTATCGGGCCCGCCTCGGCGCGCAGGTCGCCGCGGACGAACCTGGCTCCGGCCGGGACCGCGTCGGCGTGCCCGGTGGACAGGTCGTCGAGCACCACCACGTCGTGGCCTGCCTCCAGCAGCTGGGCGGCGACCACGCTGCCGATGTACCCGGCGCCGCCGGTGACGAGCAGCTTCATGCCACTGGTTCTACCATCCGGCCGGCCCGGCCGCGGCCAGGGCGCGGCGAGTTCCGCCGTGCGCGAATTGACGTTGCGGCGGCGGCCGTGGCGGCGAGAATCACGACGGGAGAGGAGTCGTCATGCGGGTCGCGGTGCTTGCCGACATTCACGGGAACCTGCCGGCGCTGGACGCGGTGCTGGGCGAGGCCAGCGCAGCCGGGGCTGATGTCATCGTGCTGAACGGCGACATCGCCACCGGGCCGATGCCGGCCGAGACCCTGGACCGGCTGGCCGGCCTGGGCGGCCAGGTCAGCTGGGTCCGCGGCAACGCCGACCGCGAGCTGGCCGCCGCCTTCGACGGCGCGCTGGATCCGGCGCTGCCGGAGGTGGCGCGGGTGCCCGCCGAGTACTGCGCATCCCGGCTGGCTGCCCGGCACCGGGATCTGCTCGCGGACCTGCCGCTGTCGGTAACGCTGGACGTGACCGGGCTCGGCGCCGTCCGGTTCTGCCACGCCAGCAACCGCAACGACACCGAGATGGTGCTGGTGGACTCGCCGGTGGATGCCTACCGGGAGGCGTTCGCGGGCAGCGCCGAGCCGACCGTGGTGCTCGGTCACACGCACATGCCATTCGACCGGCTGGCCGACCGCCGGCGGTTCGTCAACCCGGGCAGCGTGGGCATGCCGTACGGCGGCACCGGCGCGTACTGGGCCCTGCTCGGCCCGGACGTGGTGCTGCGGCGCACCGGATACGACGGCGCGGCCGCCGGGGAGCTGTTCCGCGCCGCCGCGCCCGGCTACCCGGACCTGGACGAGTTCATCGCGGAAAACGTGCTGACCGTACCGTCCGACGCCGCCGCGCTGGCGGCGTTCTCCGGCTGATGCGCTGATGCCGGGACCGGCCTGGGCTCGCTAACGTTCGTTGGGTGAGCATCCCGCGCGCCACCACCCTGGCCGGGCGGCTGGCGTCGCTCGGCTTCGCCGACGCCGCCCGGGCCGAGCGCCTGATCGCCGGCGACCTCGCGCTGGACGCCGCGGGCGCGGACGGCGAGCTGGTCGAGGCCCTCGCCGCGGCGGCCGACCCCGATGCCGCGCTGGCCGGGCTGGCGCGGCTGGCGGCCGGCCCCGGGCTGCTGGCGGCGCTGCGGGCCGAGCCCGACTTCAGGGCCCGGCTGACCGCGGTTCTCGGCGCCAGCTCGGCGCTGACCGATCACCTCGCCCGGCACCCGGGCGACTGGCGCGAGCTGCGCGGGCCAGCCGCGGTCAGCCGGCCGGAGCCCGGCGAGCTCCGGTCCCGGCTGCTGGCCAGCGCGGGCGCCGATCCGGCCGATGCCGAGCCGGCCGCCGATCCGGCCCGGCTGGCAGGCCAGGATCCGGCCATCGGCCTGCGGGTCGGCTACCGTCGCGGGCTGCTCCGGCTGGCCGCGCGGGACCTCACCGGAGTGGTCAGCATCGACCAGGTCGCGGCCGAGCTGGCCGACCTGGCCGCGGCGGCGCTGGAAGCGGCGCTGGCGATCGCGCGGTCGCAGCTGCCGCCCGGCTCGGCGCCATGCCGCCTCGCCGTGATCGCGATGGGCAAATGCGGCGGCCGGGAGCTTAACTACGCCAGCGACGTGGACGTGATCTTCGTCGCCGGGCCCGGCGGGCCCGGCGGGCCCGGCGACACCGGCGACACCGCGGCGCTGCGGACCGCCACCCAGCTGGCGGCCGGGCTGATCCGGGTGTGCTCGCAGAGCACGCCGGAGGGCCCGCTGTTCCCGGTCGACCCGAACCTGCGGCCCGAGGGCCGGCACGGCCCGCTGGTCCGGACCCTGGCCAGCCACCGGGCCTACTACCAGCGGTGGGCCAAGACCTGGGAATTCCAGGCGCTGCTCAAGGCCCGGCCGGTAGCCGGCGACGCGCAGCTCGGCCGCGCGTACGCCGCCGCGATCACCCCGATGACCTGGCAGGCGGCGCAGCGTGAGAACTTCGTGCCGGACGTGCAGGCGATGCGCCGCCGGGTGGTCGCCACGCTGCCCGCCGCGGAGGCCGGCCGCCAGCTCAAGCTCGGCCCCGGCGGCCTGCGGGACATCGAGTTCGCCGTGCAGCTGCTGCAGCTCGTGCACGGCCGCACGGACGAGTCGCTGCGGGCCGGCGCGACGCTGCCCGGCCTGGCCGCGCTCGCGGCCGGCGGCTACGTGGGCCGCGAGGACGCGGCCAGCCTGGCCGCGGCCTACCGGTTCCTGCGCAGCGTGGAGCACCTGCTGCAGCTCCGGCACCTGCGGCGCACGCACACGCTGCCGGCCGAGCCCGCCGCGCTGCGCAGGCTCGGCCGCGCGCTGCACCTGACCGGCCGGGCCGGCCCGGCCGGGCCGCACGCCGATCCGGCGGATGAGCTGACCGCGCTATGGCGCCAGCACGCCGGCCAGGCCAGGCAGCTGCACGAGAAACTGTTCTACCGGCCGCTGCTTGACGCCGTCGCGCGGCTGCCTGGCGACGCGGTCAGGCTTACCCCGGATGCCGCCAGGGCGCGCCTGGAAGCGCTCGGCTACGTGGATCCGGCCGGCGCGCTGCATCACATCGAGGCGCTCACGGCCGGCGTGTCCCGCAAGGCCGCGATCCAGCGCACGCTGCTCCCGGTGATGCTCGGCTGGTTCGCCGATGCCGCCGAGCCGGACGCGGGACTGCTCGCCTTCCGGCAGGTCAGCGAGCGGCTTGGCGATTCCCCCTGGTACCTGCGGCTGCTCAGGGACGACACCAGGGTGGCCCGGCGGATGGCCAGGCTGCTGGCCTCCAGCAGGTACGCGACCGGCCTGCTGCTCCGCGCGCCGGACGCGGTGGCGATGCTCGCCGACGACGCGCAGCTCGCCCCGCGGCCGCGGGCCGCCCTGCTCGCCCAGGCGGCCGCCAAGGTGAGCCGCCATCACGATGCCCCGGCCGCCGCGGCCGCCGTGCTCGCGCTGCGCCGCCGGGAGCTGCTCCGGACGGCCGCGGCCGACCTGCTCGGCCTGTCCGGCATCGAGCAGACCGGCGAGGCGCTGACGGTGGTCAGTGCCGTCACCATCACCGCCGGGCTGGCCGCGGCGATCAGGACCGCGGAGCGCGGCGGGCCGATGCCGACCCGGATCTGCGTGGTGGCGATGGGCAGGCTCGGCGGGCACGAGACCGGCTACGCCAGCGACGCCGACGTGATGTTCGTGCACGACCCGCTGCCGGGCGCGGACGCCGGCGCCGCGACCAGGGCCGCGCACGGCGTGGCCGAGGAACTCCGCGCGCTGCTGGCCAGGCCGGGGCCGGACCCGCCGCTGATCATCGACCCGGATCTGCGCCCGGAGGGGCGGCAGGGCCCGCTGGTGCGGACCCTGGCGTCCTACCGCGCCTACTACCGGCGGTGGGCGGTCGCGTGGGAGGCGCAGGCCCTGCTGCGGGCCGAGCCGGTCGCCGGCGACCCCGGCCTGGGCGCGTCGTTCGCTGCCCTGGCCGACGAATTCCGCTACCCGGCCGGCGGTGTCACCGAGGCTTCGGTCCGGGAAATCCGGCGGCTAAAGGCCCGGATGGAAGCGGAGCGGATGCCGCGCGGCATCGACCCGGCACTGCATCTCAAGCTGGGCCCGGGCGGGCTGGCCGACGTCGAGTGGGTAGTGCAGCTCATCCAGCTGCGCCATGCCTACGCCGTTCCCGCGCTGCGCACCACGCGCACGCTCGCGGCGCTTGACGCCGCGCTGGCAGCCGGCCTGATCGGGGCCGGGGACGCCGCCGCACTGCGGTCCGCGTGGGTGCTCGCGGCCCGGATCCGGGACGCCGTGACGCTGGTCCGCGGCCGGGCCTCGGACACGCTGCCCGCGCAGCATGCCGGGCTGGCCGCGGTGGCCAGGCTGCTCGGCTACCCGCCGGACGAAACGCAGGAGCTGATCCAGGACCACCGCCGCGGGGCCCGCCGGGCGCGGGCAGTCATGGAACGCCTCTTCTACGGCTGACGGCGCGCCTTCTACGGCTGACGGCGCGCCGCGCCGGGGTGCGCGCCCGCGCGGCCGGCCCCCGGCGGATCCGGCCGGGTGAGACACTAGCTGGCATGGACTGGGCACCCGGGTACCGTGAGTACCGGCCGCCCGCGGCGCTGCGCGGAGCCATCGAGTGCGCCTGGACGCGGGTGGTGCCGGACGCTGCCGGGCCGGCGCTCGTGCTGCCGGACGCCTGCACCGACCTGATCTGGCAGGCCGGCCATGGCCCGTACATCGCCGGCCCGGATACCGGCCCGGCGCCCGCCGAGCTGCCGGCCGGCACGGTGCTGGCCGCCGCGCGGTTCCGGCCGGGGGCGGGCAACGCGCTGGAAGTCCCGCTGCGCGAGCTGCTGAACCAGCGGGTGGACGCCTCATCAGTCGAAACGCGCTGGGCCAGGGAAGTCACCCGGCGGCTGCCCGGATCCCTGCCGCCGCCAGCCGCGCTGCGCCGGCTGCTGCTGATCGTGGCCGGCCTGGTCGCCGCGGTCCCGCCGGATCCGCTGGTGTCCCGGGCCGCGCGGCTGCTCCGCGAGCCCGGCGCGCGCACGGCGGGACTGGCCGGCCAGCTCGGCGTCAGCGACCGGCAGCTGCGCCGCCGGAGCGATGCCGCAGCCGGCGACGGGCCGGCCACGCTGCACCGGGTGCTCAGGTTCCGGCGCTTCATCGCCCGGCTCGACGCCGCCGGGGACCGCCTGGACCTGGCCCGCATTGCCGCCGAGACCGGGTACGCCGACCAGGCGCACCTCACCAGGGAATGCGGCCGGCTGGCTGGCCTGCTGCTGGCCGCGCTGGCCCGGCTCCGGGCCGGGGCCGGGCCGCCGGGCCAGCCGGGGATCGCGGCCGTTGGCTGACCGGGGCGGGCCCGCCGCCCGGCCCGGCGGACTCCGGGACAGCCTGCGGGCCGACTGCGGGCGCTGCTGCGCGCTGTGCTGCGCCGGGCCGGCCTTCGCGGCGTCCGCGGACTTCGCCATCAGCAAGCCGGCCGGGCAGCCCTGCCCGAACCTGGGACCGGACTTCCGCTGCACCATCCACGACCGGCTCCGGCCGGAGGGCTTCGCCGGCTGGCGCCGGCTACGACTGCTTCGGCGCCGGGCAGCAGGTCACCCAGGTCACCTTCGGTGGCCGGGACTGGCAGCGGGAGCCTGCCATCGCGGCGCAGATGTTCGCGGCATTCACGGTCATGCGGCAGTTGCACGAACTGCTCTGGTACCTGACCGAGGCACTGACGCTGCGGCGGGCCAGCCCGGTGCATGCCGGGCTCCGCCGCGCCCTGGCGGAGACCAGGCAGCTCACCGGGCACGGGCCCGCCGCGCTCGCCGGGCTGGACGTGCCCGCGCTCCGCCATGAGATCAACGCCCTGTTGCTGCGCGCCAGCGAGCTTGCCAGGGCCGGGGCCCGGACGGCAGGCGGCGCGGCCGATTTGCGCGGCGCCGATCTCGCCGGGCGCGACCTGCGCGGCGCTGACCTGGCCGCCGCCAGCCTGCGCGGGGCCAGCCTGATCGGCGCGAACCTCGGCGGCGCGGATCTGAGCCTGGCCGACCTCACCGGCGCCGACCTCAGGGGAGCCGACGTGCGCGGCGCCGACCTGGCCGCCAGCATCTTCCTCACCCAGGCCCAGGCCGATGCGGCCCGCGGCGACGCCGCCACCCGGCTGCCGGCGTCGCTGACCAGGCCCGCGCACTGGCCGCCGGGCCGGGCCGCGGCAGCGGTCAGCCGGCTGCGGGATGGTCGCGGATGAAGGCGGCGATCACCGCGCCGAGCCGCTGGCCGGCGTCTTCCTGCAGGAAGTGCCCGGCGCCGGAGATCACCGGATGCTCGACGCCGGCCGCGCCGGGCACCGCGCGCCGCAGGATCGGCGCCATCGCGCCGGTGATCGGATCCCCGTCGCTGAACGCGACCAGGAACGGCTTGCGCCACCCGGACAGCTGCCGCCAGGCCGCCCGGTTGGCGCTGGCCGCCGGGTCGTCCGGGGTCGTCGGCAGCAGGCCCGGCATGGCCCGGGGGCCGGCCATGAAGCTCTGGTCCGGGAACGGCGCGTCGTAGGCCGCGAGCACCGCGGGCGGCAGCCTGGCCCGGCAGCCGGACTGCACCAGCCGGGATACCTGCAGTTCCGGCGCGGTGCGGACGACCTCGCGGAACCGCAGCCAGACGTCCGGCATCGGCTGGTCGCCGGTGGGCAGCCCGGTGTTGGCCGCCACCACCCGGGCGAACCGGTCCGGGTGCTCGGCCGCCAGCCGCAGCCCGATCAGGCCGCCCCAGTCCTGCCCGACCAGAGTCAGCCCGCGCAGGTCAAGCCGGTCGAACGCGAGCGCCCGGATCCATTCCACCTGCCGGGCGTAGCTGTGCCCGGCGATCTCGGCGGGCTTGTCCGAGCGCCCGAACCCGGCCAGGTCGGCCGCGATCGCGCGCAGCCCGGCCCCGGCCAGCACCGGCATGACGTGGCGGTACAGGAAGGACCAGGTCGGCTCGCCGTGCAGCAGCAGCACCGGCTCGCCGTCCGGCGGCCCGGCTTCGACGTAGCTGAGCCGCAGGCCGCCGGCCTCGGCATAACGCGGCGGGTAGCCGAAATCGGGCAGTCCGGCGAACCGGTCCTCGGGTGTCCGCAGCACGCGCATGCGATCATGCTGCCACGGCGCCCGCGGCCGGCTGGCGGCCGGGCGCGCGCCGACCGCGCCGACCAGGAAGGCATACCGTGGCGATCAACCCGGTGACCAGCAGCGCGGCCGTGCCGAGCCGGGCCCGGGCGGTGATTGTCGGCGGCGGGGTGATCGGCTGCAGCATCGCCTACCACCTCGCGCACCTGGGCTGGACCGACGTGGTGCTGCTTGAGCAGCACCAGCTGACCGCCGGGACGACCTGGCACGCGGCCGGGCTGATTACCTCGGCCGGAATGACCGACGAGACATCGCTCTTCTTCAGCCGGTACTCGCGGGACCTGTACGCGCGGCTGGAGGAGGAAACCGGGCACTCCACCGGGTTCCGCGCGGTCGGGCACATCTCGCTGGCCACCACCCCGCAGCGGCAGCGGGCGCTGCGCCGGGAAGCCGCCTGGATGCACGGCTTCGGCGTCGAGGACGTGGAGATCTCGCCGCGGGAGCTGGCCGGAATGTGGCCGCTGGCCCGCACCGACGACGTGCTGTCCGCGTTCTATGTCGCCGACGAGGGCCGGGCCGACCCGGTCGGCGTGGCCACGTCACTGGCCAAGGGCGCCCGGCAGCTGGGCGCCCGGGTGCTGGAAGGCGTGGCCGCAACCGGCGTCGAGGTGGCCGGTCATCAGGTCCGCGCGGTGCGCACCGGGGCCGGCCGGATCGAGACCGAGGTGGCGGTGAACGCGGCCGGCCTGTGGGCACGGCAGTTCGGGGCGCTGGCCGGGGTCCGCGTGCCGCTGCAGGCGGCCGAGCATTACTACCTGCTCACCGCCGCCGTGCCCGGGATGAGCCAGGACCTGCCGGTGATCGAGGATCCCGACAACTACGGCTACTACCGGCCCGAGGGCGACGGGATGCTGGTGGGCCTGTTCGAGCCGGCCGGCGCGCCGTGGTCGCTGGACGGCGTGCCGGCCGGGTTCTCGTTCGGCAGGCTGCCGCCGGACTGGGAGCGGATGGAGCCCTATCTGGGCCAGGCGCTGAACCGGGTGCCGTCGCTGGCCGAGACCGGGGTCCGGACGTTCTTCTGCGGGCCCGAGTCGTTCACCGCCGACGTCCGGCCGCTGCTCGGGCCGGCCCCCGAGCTGGACGGCTATTTCGTCGCGGCCGGCCTCAACTCGCTGGGCATCCTGTCCGGCGGCGGGGTCGGCAAGGTGCTCGCGCACTGGATCGTCGACGGCATCCCCCCGGTCGACGTGACCGGCGTCGCCATCGACCGGACCGCCGCGCATGAGACCTCGCGGCGGTTCCGGGCCGAGCGCACCGTGGAGCAGCTCGGCGTGCTGTTCGGCGACGCGGTCTGGCCCTCCTGGCAGCCTTCGACCGGCCGGAACGTGCGCCGGTCGGTGCTGCACGAGCGGCTGGCCGCGGCGGGCGGCCATTTCGGCGCCTCGGCCGGCTGGGAGTTCGCCGAGTGGTTCGCCGGGCCAGGCGAGGCGCCCGCGGTCAGCCTGGATTTCCGCCGGGCGGATTCGCATCCGATCGTCGGCCGCGAGCACCACGCGGTGCGCGACGCGGTCGGCGTGCTGGACATGAGCCTGATGGCCAAGCTGATGGTGCAGGGACCGGACGCCGCGGCGGTGCTGAGCCGGCTGTCGGCCAACGACGTGCTGCTCGGGCCGGGCAGGCTCGTCTACACCCAGTGGCTCAACCCGGCTGGCGGCATCGTCGCCGACGTCACCGTGACCTGCCTGGCGCCGGCCAGGTTCCTGGTGGTGGCCAGCGACGTCATCCACCGCAGGATCGAGCCGCTGATCCGGCGGGCGACCCGGCCGGGCGAAGTCGTCACGGTCACCGATGTCACCTCGGGCAGCACCTTGCTGTCGGTACAGGGCCCGGCGTCCCGGCAGCTGATCGGGCGGCTGACCGACGCCGATCTGTCGAACGAGGCCTTCGGCTACCTCAGCGCGCGGCAGATCGATGTCGGGTACGCGCCGGTGCTCGCCATCCGCGTCACGTACGTCGGCGAGCTTGGCTGGGAGCTGCACGTGCCCGCCGAGTTCGCGCTCGGCGTCTACGACGACCTGATGACGGCGGGCGCGGACCTCGGCGCCCGGCTGGTCGGCCTGCAGGCGATGTCGGGCCTGCGGCTGGAAAAGGGCTACCGCGACATGGGCGTCGACATCGACAACACCGACAATCCGCTGGAGGCCGGGCTCGGCTTCGCCGTGGCCTGGGACAAGCCCGGCGGGTTCACCGGGCGCGACGCGCTGCTCAGCGCGCGGGCGGCCGGGCCGCCCCGGCATCGCGTGGTCAGCCTGCTGGCCGATGACCCGGCAGCCGACCTCTTCGGCAACGAGCCGGTGCTCAGCGACGGCGAGCGGGTCGGATACGTCCGCGCCGCCGCCTACGGTTACACGGTCGGCGGCCCGGTCGCGCTGGCCCAGGTGGCCAGCGCCGCCGGCGTCACCGGCCAGTGGCTGAAAGGCGGCCGATTCAGCGTGCGCACCCCGGCCGGCGACATTCCGGCCCGGCTGCAGATCGCGCCGTTCTATGACCCGAAGCGGCTGCGCATCCTGGACGAGTGAGGGTCAGCCCGGCCTGCCGCCGCCTTCCGGGCCGGCCGGAGCTGCGGCAAGATGAGCCGGGTGAGCGATGGTGACCTTGTCCGGGCTGCGGCCGGGGAGCTGTACTCGGCCGACCCGGACGACTTCATCGAGCGCCGCGGCGCGCTGGCGGCCCGCGCGCGCGCGGCGGGCGACGGGCCGGCCGCCAAGAGCATCGCCGCGCTGCGTAAGCCGACCCGGTCAGCCTGGGTGCTGAATCAGCTGAGCCGCGCGGAACCCGCCGCGACCGGCCAGCTTGACCGGCTCGGGGATGAGCTCCGGGCCGCGCAGCAGTCGCTGGACGGCGCCGCCATCCGGGAGCTCTCGGTGCGGCGGCGGCGGCTGATCGGCGAGCTGGCCCGGCGCGCGTTCGCGGCCTGCGGGCTGCCGTCGCCGCCCGCCGCGCTGCGGGACGAGGTGACCGCCACGCTGGCCGCGGCGATGGCCGACCCGGAGGTCGCCGGGCAGCTGCGGGCCGGCACCCTGAGCCGGCCGGCCCGCCGGGATGGCTTCGGCCCCGGCGAGCCGCCGGCGCTGACCCTGGTTACCCCGGCCGGCCCGCAGCGCGGCCAGCCCGCCGGGCAGCGCCCGCCCGGGGGGCCGCCGGGCCGGGCGGCGCGGCCCCGCCCGTTGCGGGCAGTGCAGCCGCCGGCCGGCCCGGCCCCGCCGCCGGCCAGCCGCCCGGCCCGGCCGGCCAGGGCCGCCGATCTTGCCGCGGCCAGGGAAAAGGCGGAGCGCCAGCAACGCCGGGAGGCCGTCGCGGCAGCCCGGCAGTCGGCCGCCGCGGCGGACCGGGCCGCGGCCGCGGCGGACCGGGCGGCGCAGCAGCAGGAGCGGGCGGTGCGGCAGATCGAGGAGCAGCTCGCCGATGCGCGCCGCGAGCTGGCCGATGCCCGGCTCAGGGCACGGCGGGCCAGCACCCGGCAGCGCCAGGCGCACCGGCTGCTCGGCCGCCTGCAGGGGAACTCACCGGCCGGGCCGGGCAGCTGACCGCGGCCCGGGGGTCCCCGGTGCGGTCGCGGCCAGTCATCAGCGCTGATGGCTGTGGCGGCGGGGGCCGTGCCGCAGCCAGAGGAACGCCAGCAGCCCGATCAGCAGCCAGGGCAGCAGGTGGATCGTCCAGAACGCGAGGTGCGCGGTCGTGATGATGATCGCGACGAAGAGGAGCGGGGCGAGGATGCGGCGGCCCGGCGGAGCGGCCGGCGGCGGCAGCACCGCCGCCGGGGCGGCCCCGGCGCCTGGCAGGTCGGTCAGCAGGCCGTCCAGGTCCGACTGGGTCCTGGCGTTCATCGCCTGGTCGAGGCGCTCGTCGAACTCGGCCTTGCTGAGCCGCCCGTCGCCGTAGTGCCTGGAGAGCTGGTCCGCGACCGCGGCGCGGTCGGCGTCTGAGACCCGCAGGCCCGGGTTGGGGTAGCTGGCGCTGCTGCCGTCGCTGGCGCGGCGGCGGTATCGCCGTCCCGCCGCCGGGCCGGATGGCGCTGACATGGTGATCTGATCTCCTTAGTGAGCGTTACCTGCGCTGCCAGGACTGCACGAACTGGCTCGCGATGGACTGCTCGGCGCCCTCGTCGGGCATCAGCAGCCAGCCGGCCAGGTAGATGGGTACGCCGGCGCCGCCGAGCACGGTCAGCACGGCGAGCACGATCCGGATGAGGGTGACGTCCACGTCGAGGTAACGGGCGATCCCGGCGGCGACGCCGGCCAGCATCCGGCCCTGCACGGGCCGGGACAGCTGCCGCGGCCCGGCCAGCGGGCCGGCTTCGTGGTGAGTAGTGGTGCCGGTGCTTGCGGTGGGTTCTGCGGTCGTTGTGTCCATGGCTCCAGCCTGCTGCCGCGGCCTGGTCCAGTCGATCCGGAAGACCCCTGATCTGACCCTGATGCCGCGGCCGGCCGGTCCGGGGTTGCCCGGATAGCCGGGCGGGCGATCTGGCGCGATGATGGATAGATGAAGCAGCGAGCCGGCCTGAGATCGACCTGGCGCCCGGATGGCCCGCCGGGCGGTCACCGGCCGGGCGGGACGGCCGGCGACCTGCCGCAGCCGGGACCCTGGCGGGGCAGCCGGCGTTTCTGGCGGAGCGGCCGGGACCCGGGCGGACGGCGTCCCAGGGGCACCGGGCCGCTGCGGCGCGGCCAGCAGAACCGGCTGGCCGGCGGGGTGGCGGCGGGGCTGGCGGAGCGGACCGGCTTCGACGTGACGGTCGTCCGGACGGTGTTCGTGCTGGCCGCGCTGGCCGGCGGTTTCGGCGTGGCCGCCTACGTGGTGGCCTGGCTGCTGCTGCCCGCGGCCGGCCAGCAGCGCAGCATCGCCGCCGCGGCGATGACCGACCGGCGCGGCATCGCGCTCGCCGCCGGCGTCGGATCGCTGCTGATCGTGCTCCTGCTCATTGCCTCCGCGCTGGGCGCCAGCTGGCTCGGGTCGCTGCCCTGGCCGCTGGTCATCAGCGTGGCCGGAATCGTGCTGATCTGGCGGAACGCCGAGCCGGACGAGCAGGCGACGCTGCGCCACCTGGCTGAGCCGCTGCTCGGCCTGGCCGAGAGCCACCGGCGGTCCCGGCTGATGGCGCGGGTATCGGTGGCCGCCCTGCTGCTGACCGTGGGCCTGGTCATGTTGCTGTCCGGGCACGCGCGCCGCGCGCTGCTGCTGCCGCTGGTCGGCCTGCTGCTGGTGATCGCCGCGATCGTGGTCGTGCTCGGCCCGTGGTGGCTGCGGATCGCCCGCGACCTCGTGGTCGAGCGCCAGGCCAGGATCCGCGCGGAGGAGCGGGCTGACATGGCCTCCCGGGTGCACGATTCGGTGCTGCAGACGCTCGCCCTGATCCAGCGCCGCGCCGCGGAACCCCAGCAGGTCGTCCAGCTGGCCCGGGCGCAAGAGCGGGAGCTGCGCACCTGGCTGTTCGACGGCCGGGCACCCGGCTCGATGGACGGCCGCGGCCTGACGCTGGCCGCCGGGATACGGCTCATCCAGCAGGAAGTGGAGGCCCAGCACGGGATAGCCGTCGAGGCCGTCACGGTAGGGGACTGCGAAGTCGACGATGATCTCAGCGCGCTGCTGGCGGCCGCCCGGGAGGCGACCGTCAATGCGGTGAAGTGGTCCGGTGCCGAGGTGGTCTCGGTCTTCGCCGAGGTCGAGCCGGCCGAGGTGTCAGTCTTCGTGCGGGATCGCGGCCACGGGTTCGACCCGGCCGCGGTGCCTGGTGACCGGAAGGGCCTGACCGAGTCCGTGCACGCCAGGATGGCCAGGCACGGCGGGTCCGCGGCGGTCCGCAGCGTCCGGGGCGAGGGCACCGAGGTGGCCCTGACGATGCCCCGCAAGGCCGGCGCTCAGCAGCCGAGCCGGGCGTGACCGGGCCCGGACCGCCGGGCGCCGGCCTGCCGCGGGTCTTCTTCGTCGACGATCACGGGCTGTTCCGGTCCGGGCTGCGATCCGAGCTCGGCGGCCAGGTCGAGGTCGTCGGCGAGGCCGATGACGTCGGGCCGGCGATCAGGCTGATCGGCGAGTCCCTGCCCGACGTGGTACTGCTGGACGTGCACCTGCCCGGCGGCGGCGGGCAGGCCGTGGTCGCGGCGGTGAAGGCCGCGCATCCGCAGGTGCGTTTCCTGGCCCTGTCCGCCTCGGATGCGCCGGAGGACGTCATCGCGGTGATCCGGGCCGGTGCCCGCGGCTACGTGACCAAGACGATCTCGGCTGCCGGGCTGATCGATGCGATCCGCCGGGTGGCGGCCGGCGACGCGGTCTTCTCGCCCATGCTGGCCGGGTTCGTGCTGGACGCCTTTGCCACCATGCCGGAGGCGGCCGCGGACCGCCCGGCCATCGATGCCGAGCTCGACCAGCTGACCGCGCGTGAGCGGGAGGTGCTCCGGCTGATCGCCCGCGGCTACACCTACCGGGACATCGCCAGGGAGCTGTTCATCTCGGTGAAGACGGTCGAGAGCCACGTGTCCTCGGTGCTGCGCAAGCTGCAGCTCTCCACCCGCCACCAGCTGACCAGGTGGGCCACCGAGCGGCGGCTGAACTAGCCATCAGGGTGCGGCGGGCTTACGACCCCAGGCCACGAACAGCAGGTGCGCGATCGCCACCGTGCGCGGGTCGGCAAGGTGCGCCCGGACCGCCCGGTCCAGGTCAGCAAGCTCGCGCTCACCGGCCAGGCCAAGCTCGAAGATCGTGGGGCGCAGGCTGCGCACCAGGTCCGGCAGTATCGTGCGGCGCGAATGACCAGCCGGGTAGACGCCCGCGTGCGCGGTCAGCCCGATCTCGGTAAGCCCGGCTGCCCGGTACAGCTCGGTCAGCCGGCGGCCGATGTGCAGATCGGCGCCGGCCCGGCCGAAGCTGGCATGGAAGATCTCGCCGAGCCGGTCCCAGGCCGGCTGCGGCGGATAGCACAGCTGATACGCCATGTCCGGCTCCTGGCTGGCCACCCAGCCGCCGGGCCTGGCCAGCCGCACCATCTCGCCGACGACCTCGGCAGGCTCGGGAATGGTGACCAGCAGGGTGCGGGCATGCACCAGGTCGAAGGAATCCGACGGCAGGCCGGTATGCCGCGCGTCCGCCGCGACTATCTCGACGTTGGCCAGCCCGCTCAGCCTGGCATACTCGCCGGCCATCGCGACATGCGCCGGGTTGGCGTCCAGGCCGACGACGCGCCCGGCCGCCGTGACGGCCGCGGAAAGCAGGTCGATGATTCCCCGCGGGCCGCAGCCGAGGTCGATCGCGCGCTGCCCGGGGCACAGGGCGATCCGGTTGAGCAATGCCATCCCCTCGGGCCGCAGTTCCTCGGACTGGCGCTGCAGCCGGGCGCTCCCCGCGGGATCGCTGCCGAGCGCGTAGACCGCCGCGGCGTCCGGTCCGGGAATCGCGGCCGGGGCATCGGCGCCGGCGGCTGGCCGGCCCGCCGGCGCGGGCGCAGCTGGCTTGCGCACTGGATGCAGCCATGATCGTCTCCTCGTCCCGGCGCGTGCTCGCAGCTGCATCGTCGCCGGAGCGCGTTGCGGGCCGCCTACCAGTGGCTTACCGCTGGCTTACCAGCGCCCGGATACGCTCGGGGCATCCCGCGCTGCGGCCAGCTGCGCGCCAGCGACCGACGGGAAGAGGCGAGTGGAGTTCCGCGTCCTGGGCCCGGTGGAGGTGACGGCCGGCGGCCAGTCAGTTGACCTGGCTGGCGCCCGGAGCCGGGCCGTGCTTGCGCTGCTGCTGGTGCACGCCAATCAGGTCGTCTCGGCCGGCGGCTGACCGAGGAACTCTGGCCGGGCCATCCGGCGGACCGGGCAGCCGCAAGCCTGCAGGTCCGCCTCTCCGAGCTGCGACGGGCGCTTCGCCTGGCCGGGGAAGCAGATCGCCTGGTCACCCGGCCGCCCGGTTACCTGCTCCGGGTAGCGGCCGGAGAAGTCGATGCGGTCCGGTTCGAGCAACTCGCCGCCGCGGGTAATGCCGCGCTGGCCGCCGGGGAGCCGCCACCGCGGCGCGGCAGCTGGACGAGGCGCTGGACGAGTGGCGGGGGCCGGCCCTCGCCGACCTGGACGCGCCGTTTGCGCGAGCGGAGGCGAGCAGGCTGGCGGAGACGCGGCTGGCCGCGCTGGAAACGCGGGCGGAGGCCCGGCTCGCCTGCGGCGGGCACCGGGATCTGATCGCGGAGCTTGACACGCTCACCGCCGCCCATCCGCTCCGCCAGCGGTTCTGGGCGCAGCTCATGCTCGCGCTGTACCGGGCCGGCCGCCAGGCCGACGCGCTGGCCGCCTACCGGGAGCTGCGGTCGATCCTGATCAGCGAGCTGGCTATCGAGCCGGGACCGGAGGTTCGTGATCTGCAAGCCCGCATCCTGCGCCAGGACCCGGGGCTCCGCCGCCCGCCCGGCCGAGAGGCGGGCGGCGGGACGGCCGCGGGCGCCCCGCCGCGGACCCGGTACGTGCAGAGCGACGACGGCATCCACATCGCCTACCAGGTGCTCGGCGAGGGCGAGCGCGACATCGTCTTCGTGCCCGGCCTGATGAGTCACCTGGAGCTGCTGTGGGAAGAGGATGAGACGGCGGATTTCTTTCGCCGCCTCGCGACGTTCGGCCGCCTGATCCTGTTCGACAAGCGCGACACCGGGCTCTCGGATCGCGTGCCAGCGGACTCGTCGCTGGAGGAGCGGATGAGCGACGTGCGGGCGGTGATGCGCGCCGCCGGGTCAGCCCAGGCCGTGCTTTCGGCTACTCGGAGGGCGCCCCGATGAGCATCCTGTTCGCCGCCACCTATTCCGAGCGGGTCAGTTCGCTGATTCTCGGGTCAGCCGCCGCCCGCTGGTACCCGGCCCCCGGCTACCCGTGCGGGCAGGGCGCAGCCGAGATGTTCGAGGCCCTGATGGATATCGCCGCGCACCGCTGGGGGCAGGGCGAGACCATCGACTGGTACCTGCCCAGCCAGTCAGGCTCGCCGCGGGCACGTCAGCTGTTCGCGCGGTTCGAGCGCATGGCGGTAAGCCCCAGCGCGTTCCTGCGGATGGCCCGGATGATCCAGCAGATCGACGTCTGCGCGGTACTTCCCGCGGTCCACGTGCCGACGCTGGTGATCCAGCGTCTCGGCGACCGCATCACGCCGCCCTGCCACGGGCGCTACCTGGCATCCCACATCGCCGGCGCCCGCTATTTCGAGCAGCCCGGCGACCACTCCCTGAGGTTCGCCGAAAGCGGGGACAGCGATGCGCTCTGCGCCGAGCTCGCGGCCTTCCTGGCCGGCCTGCCGCAGCCCCGCGAACCCGGCCGCGTGCTCGTCACGATCCTGCTGGCCAGGCCGGCCGGCGGGCACGCGGCAACCCGGCAGCAAGTCCTGTCACACCGCGGCCGCCTGATCAAGAGCGCCGATGAGACCATTCTCGCCACCTTCGAGGCGCCCGGGCAGGCGATCCGCTGCGCGGCGGCTGTCCGCGACCTCGCCGCCACGCTCGGAATCCAGCTCCGGGCCGGCATCCATACCGGCGAGGTCGACCTGGCCGGGGACGACATCACCGGCACTTCCGTGCACATCGCCGGCGGCGTCGCGGCCCTCGCGCAACCCGCCGAGATCCTCGTCTCGCGGACCGTCAGGGATCTCGTGGCCGGCTCCGGGATCTCCTTTGCCCGCCGCGGTAGCCACCGGCTGCCCGGGCCCGCCGATAAATGGCCGCTGTTCGCGGTGACCGGCCTGTAGCCGGCCCGCTGGTATTCAGCAGTGGTTAAGATTTGGCCGGTCCGGGCCGGACAGATGTTAACCACTGGCTGAACCGGCCGCCGGGCGCGCTGGCAGCGTCGCGGCGGCCGGTCGCCGGGTTAGTTGCGGGTCAGCGGTGCACGTGTGCCAGCGGGCCCTTGTTGTCCGGGAACGAGCCGGTGTTGAGCACCTGGATGCCGGCATGCTGCCGGCCGTTGAACGGGGTCACCACCGGCGCGGTGGCTCCCGGCTCGCAGCCCAGCCGGAACGGCACCTTCGGGTTGTTGAACCACAGGCCCAGGTGGTACTGGTGGGTCGGGCCGAAGGTCGTCGTGCCGCCGGGGGACACCGAGAATGTCTCGGAGTCGAAGACCCCGCGCACCGTTGCGGTGCCGTTGCCGTGCCGCCCGACGTTGACGTCGGTCTGGTACCAGGAGACGCCGAATGGCTTGTTCGGCACCTGGATCACGAACAGGTCGAAGCTGGCCCGGCGGGGCATGCCGTGCAGCGAGATGCGCATCTTGTCGTTGAGGTCGCCGCGGGTGATGGTCACCCGGCCGCGGGCATGCGGCAGGCAGGCGGAGATCCCCGCGGACCGGGTAAGCGGGAACGAGAACTTGCGGCTGGCATGCGCGCTCGGCGCGGCGATCGCCACCGCCGCGGCGGTGATGCCGGCGACGGCGACGGTGCCTGTTGCGGCGGTCACCGCCAGCACCCGCCGGGACAGGTGGATCGGGAAATGGATGCGTGTCATGGGCTTGCTCCTCGGCTAGCTTGCGATCTTGACCGGCCGATGGGTCCGGCTTGACCAAGACATTACTCTTGCCCCGGCAAAACGCTACTGAGTCCCGGCGCCCGTGTGCGCTTCCCCGCCGGAGCCGGCTGGATGGGGGCTGGCCCGGTGCGTAGAGTCGGCGGAGCCGGTTACGACGCGGAAGCTGGAGGCCAGGTGGCGAGCGTGCTGCGGGTTTCCGCCCGCAACGCCTGCTTCCAGCAATGGGAGTCCCTGCTGGGCAACCGCGGCAAGCGGCAGCGGGCGGGGGAGTTCCTGGTTCAGGGGGTGCGGCCGATCTCGCTGGCCGCCCGGTTCGGCTGGCGGTTCCGTGCCCTGATCCATGACGCCGAGCGGCCGCTGTCGCGCTGGGCGCAGAACCTGCTGGCTGAGGTCGACGCGGTCCGGGTGGCGATGGCGCCCGGCCTGCTGGCCGAGCTCGGCGAGAAGGCCGAGGGCAGCCCCGAGCTGGTGGCCGTCGTCGAGATGCCGGCCGATGACCTTGACCGCATCCAGGTCGGTGCCGACTTCCTCGGCGTCGTGCTGGACCGCCCGGCCAGCCCGGGCAACATCGGCAGCGTGATCCGGTCCGCGGACGCCTTCGGCGCGGCCGGCGTCATCGTCACCGGCCACGCGGCCGACGTTTACGACCCCAGGTCGGTGCGCGCCAGCACCGGTTCGCTGTTCGCGCTGCCCGCGGTCCGCTGCCCGTCGCCGCGCGAGGTGACCGCGTGGGTGGCCGCGCAGCGGGCCCGGGGCTGCCCGGTGGCGGTCGTCGGCACCGATGAGCACGGCGACGCGGACTTGCCCGGCTTCGACTTCACCCGGCCGACGCTGCTGCTGGTGGGAAACGAGGCGGCCGGGCTGAGCAGGACATGGCGCGCGGCTTGCGACGCCGCCGTCCGCATCCCGATCACCGGCGCGGCGAGTTCCCTGAACGCGGCGAATGCGGCGGCCGTCGTGCTGTACGAGATCGCCCGGCAGCGCAATCTCGCCGGGCGGCACCCGGCCTGAGCGGTTAGCGCGCGTCCCGGCGGCGGCGCCGGCTGCGGGCTGGCGCGCCAGCGGGTGCAGCCAAGTTGCCGGGCGGCCGGCCGGTTACCGGCGGCGATTTCGTCATATGCTCTTAAAACCGTCAAAGAGGAGGCGCCATGAGCGTGTACAAAGTGATCGATCTCATCGGCACTAGTAGCACTTCGTGGGAGGAAGCCGCCGCCGAGGCGGTCCAAACGGCTGGCCAGACGATCCGCGATATCCGCGTCGCCGAGGTCATCGAGCAGGACATCCATCTCGATGAGGGCGGAGCCATCACCTACCGCACCAAGCTGCAGATCTCGTTCAAGTACGAGCCAGGGCCGCAGTAGCCCGGCCAGCGCCGGCCGCCGCCGGCCCGCGGCCGCGGCGGCCGGCCCGGTACTAGCCCGCAACCCCTCGCGTTGCCGTGCCGGCGGGCTTAGACTCGCGCGCAGGGTGATTCCATGGATGATGTCGCCAGCCAGTTCCTCGACTTGATCCACAGCCTCGAAGAGGTCAGGGATGCGGTCAGTCCCGAGCGCGCCCATGCCGAGTTCGATGAGGTTACCCTGCAGGTCTTCTGGAAGAAGTGGCCTGGCCTCTCGGCCTGGGCCGGCTCGCTGTGGCGGCTGCTCTCCGAGGAGCTAGCCGGGCCGGCCAGCCCGGACCATCTCGGCGACCGGGACGAGGTCGGCGGCAGTGACTGACGGCCAGCAAGCCCCGGCGCGGCCGGCCGTGTCCGTGCTGCGGGATCTGATGAACACGCGCGTGGTGACGGTCACCGCGGACGCGTCGGTGGCAGCGGCGGCAGCGGGCATGGTGGCGGCGAACGTGGGCTCCGCGGTGGTCATGCAGGGGTCGTTCCTGCACGGGATCCTGACCGAGCGCGACGTCATGCGGGCCGCCGCGTCCGGCGAGGACCTCTCGGCGTCCAGGGTGTCCGCGTGGATGAGCCGCGACCCGCATTCGGCCGGCCCGGATACGTCCGTGGAAGAGGCGGCCCAGATCATGCTGCTGAACGGGTTCCGGCACCTGCCCGTGGTGGAAGGCCGGACGGTCTGCGGCGTGGTGAGCCTGCGCGATCTCTTCGCGGCCCGGATCCGCCGCCCGCTGGCCCGCTGACCGGACCCGGCAACGCGGGCGGCCGGAAGCTCGCGCGGACGGCAGCTACCCGCTCCGGGACATTCCGGATGGCCCGTCGTCGTAAGCGCGCAGGTATTGGCGAAGACCAGGTAAAGGCAAGCCGGAAAGCCTGCCCGGGCCATATACAGGAATGGCCGGCCCGCCGCAGAATAGTGCGGACGGAGCCACCCCGCCAGCACCGGCCGGGGCAGCCGGAGCCGTCAGCTTCCGGGGCAGGGGGAGGGCGGCATGGGGCCAGCCGAGCATCCGGCCGGTGCCACCGGCGCCGGGCCGGCCGACGGCGCCGGGAAGATCACCATCCCGGCGGGCGAGTCGTTCGCGCTGTGCTGCTCGGGCGGCGGCATCAGGTCAGCCACCTTCAATCTGGGCGTGCTGCAGGCCCTGCAGCGCGCCCGCGGGGTCTTCGGGGCCGTCAGCACGGTGACCGCGGTATCGGGCGGCTCTTACATCGCCGCCGCGCATGCGCTCGTGACGGCGAATCCGGCCCCGCCCGGCAGCGACAGCCAGCCCGCCGCGGTGCGCGACCCGGCCCCGTACGCGCTGCGCAGCCCGGAGGAGATTCACCTCCGGGATCACACCAGATACCTGGTGGAGACCTGGCAGATCGCGGTCCGCGGGGTGATCGTGCTGATCCTCGGCGTGCTGGTGAACGCGATCCTGGTCGGCTCGGTCATCTATGTCGGGGCGCACTTCGGCGGCTGGCTGCTCAGCTCCCGGTGGACCGGGATCCTGACCGGCCTGCAGGCCGGGTCGCCGCAGGTACGGCCCGGGTCGTGGTGGCTGATCCCGGCGGTGGCGGCGGTGATCGCGGTCGGCCTCGCCTGGCGGCAGTCGCGGACGCCGCAGCAGCCTGCCGCGCGACCCGGCGCCCGGCAGCGGGCCAGGGCCGCGGTCAGGGCCTGGCTCTGCGCCGGCGGCCCGCTGGCGCGGGTGCGGCGGGCGCTGCGGCCGCTGGTCCGGGCACAGCCGCCGCGGTGGTCCAACCGGGCCCTGGCGGTCGCCATGGGCACCGGATTCCTGCTGGTGGCAGCGCCATATGCGATCAAGGGCCTGTACACGGTCAGCCTGGGCAACGGCAACTGGGCGGCGGTTACCCGGTTCATCGGCTTCGCCAGCGGCTCCGGGTGCAAGGCCGCCGCGCAGGCGGCGGTGGCCGCATCGCAGCCGGGCCACCAGGTGTGCGGCGCCGCCGCCGCCGCCCCGGCATCGGCCCAGAGCAATGGCGGCGGCGCGGGCACCCTGCGCGTCCTGATCACCAGCTTCGGCACCTTCGCCGCCGCGATCGCCGCGCTGGCGCGCACCACGATCGGGCGGCTCCGCACGTTCCAGGCCGACCTGTCCAGGTCGGGCCCGCTGGCCGGCGCCGCCGCGACGGCAGGCCGGTTCGTGCAGCGCCGCCTGGTTCCGTGGATCGGCTCGGGGCTGATCATCGGGGCGATCTTCACGCTGACGCTGCGCTGGATCGGCAGCGGCGCGAGCCAGGCCGGCGGCGGCGGGCAGCAGCTTGCCCGCTGCCTGCTGGCGCTGCTGGCGTTCGTGGTGGTGAAGCTGGGCATCGATATCAACTCCACCTCGGCGCACGCCTTCTACCGGGGCCGGCTGGCTGCCGCCTACGGAGTAGTGCGCCAGCCGGGCCCGGGCGGGGCCGGGGTGCTGGACGCGTCCTGGGCCCGGCTGAGCGACCTGCAGGCGGCAGGCGGCCCGACGCTGGTGGTCTGCGCGGCGGCCAACTGCACGACGAGCGGCGACATACCACCCGGGCGGGGCAGCGTTTCCTTCACGTTCACCCCGGCTGACATCGGCCTCAGCCGCCAGCCGGCCGCCGGGCCGGCACCCGGCGGCGGCCCCGCGGCCACCGCGGACCAGGACCGGGCGCAGACCGCGGACTACGAGAAGACAGCGCAGCTCACGCTATTCGACGCGGTCGCGGTGAGCGGGGCGGCGGTGTCCCCGGTGATGGGGAAGATGACCAGGCCCGCGATGCGGATCCTGCTCGCGGCGGCGAACGCGCGGCTGGGCGTCTGGCTGCCCAGCCCCGGCCGGATCCGGGACGAGGCCGACTGGGCCGGCCAGCATCCGCCCCGGCGTGACCCCGCGGACCGGGGCCCGCTGGGCCGGATCGCGGCGGCCATGCTGCGCCGCTGGTGGCAGCCCGACCTCAAGCACCTGTACGCGGAGGCGGCCGGCACGCTGCACCTGAACGGCCGCTGGATGTACGTCACGGACGGCGGCCACTACGAGAACCTGGGCATGGTCGAGGCGCTGCGGCGCGAGCCGCACCACCTCATCGTGGTCGACGCGTCCGGCGACGCGCCCGGCCAGTTCAGCACGCTCGGCCAGGCCATCGCGCTGGCCCGGTCCGAGCTCGGCGTGCAGGTGGACATCAGGCCCGCGGCCAGCCTGAAGCCGGACGCCGCGACCGGGCTGTGCGCCAGGGCATACGCGGCCGGCAGCTTCAGCTACCCGGACGAGAGCGACGAGGCCGCGGGCCGGCACCAGCTGATCTACCTCAAGCTGGCCGTGCCCGCGGGCGCGCCGCTGGACGTGCTCGCCTACCGGCAGAACCACGCCACGTTCCCGACCGACAGCACCCTGCAGCAGCTTTACGACGACCAGGAATTCGAGGCCTACCGCGAGCTGGGCTATTACTGCGCCGAGACCGCCCTGCGCCAGATCGAGTACGGCGGCGACGACCGCCCGCCGCCGGGCCGCCCGCTCAGCAGTCGAAGTAAAGCTCGAACTCGTGCGGGTGCGGGCGCAGCCTGATCGGGTCGATCTCACTGGCCCGCTTGAACGAGATGTATGTCTCGACCAGGTCGGGGGTGAACACCCCGCCTTCGAGCAGGTACTCGTGATCGCCTTCCAGCGTGTCCAGCACCTTCTCCAGCGAGCCGGGCACCTGCGGGATGGCCAGCGCCTCGTCCGGCGGCAGCTCGTACAGGTCCTTGTCCACCGGCTCCGGCGGCTCGATCTTGTTCTTGATCCCGTCCAGGCCGGCCATCAGCATCGCGGAGAAGGCCAGGTACGGGTTGCAGGACGGGTCCGGCACCCGGAACTCCAGCCGCTTCGCCTTCGGGTTGGAGCCGGTGATCGGGATGCGGACGCAGGCCGAGCGGTTCCGCTGCGAGTAGACCAGGTTGACCGGTGCCTCGAAGCCGGGGACCAGCCGGTGATAGGAGTTCATCGTCGGGTTGGTGAACGCGAGCAGCGACGGGGCATGCCGGAGCAGGCCGCCGACGTAGAACCGGCCGGCGTCGGACAGGCCGGCGTAGCCGACCTCGTCGTAGAACAGCGGCGCGCCGTCCTTCCACAGGCTCTGGTGGCAGTGCATGCCGGAGCCGTTGTCACCGAACAGCGGCTTGGGCATGAACGTGACCGTCTTGCCCGCGGCCCTGGCGACGCTCTTCACCACGTACTTGTAAAGCATCAGCTTGTCGGCCATCGCGCGCATGGTGTCGAACCTGATGTCGATCTCCGCCTGGCCGGCGGTGCCCACCTCGTGGTGCTGCATCTCGACCGTGATGCCGCACTCGATCAGCGCGCGCACCATCTCCGACCGCAGGTCGGTGTAATGGTCGGTCGGCGGGACCGGGAAGTAGCCGCCCTTGTACCGGGGCTTGCCGGCCAGGTTGCCGCCCGGCTCCTCGCGGCCGGTGTTCCAGGCGCCCTCGACCGAGTCAAGGAAGTAGAAGCCGGCGTTCGGGGTGGTCTCGAACCGTGCCGAGTCGAAGATGTAGAACTCGGCCTCCGGGCCGAAGTAGGCGGTGTCCGCGATGCCGGTGCCGCGCAGGTAGTCCTCCGCCTTGCGGGCGATGTTGCGCGGATCCCGGGTATAGGGCTCGCCGGTCAGCGGGTCATGCACGAAGAACGTGATGTTGAGCGTCTTATGCTGGCGGAACGGGTCGACCACGGCGGTGCTGGCGTCCGGCATCAGCAGCATGTCCGACTCGTGGATCTCCTGGAAGCCACGGATCGACGAACCGTCGAACATCAGCCCGTCGGCGAAGACCTTCTCATCGAAGGACTCGGCGGGAACCGTGAAATGCTGCATCGTCCCCGGCAGGTCGCAGAACCTGACATCGATGAACTCGATCCCCTCATCGCCGACATAGCGCAGGACTTCGTCGCCACTGCTGAACATCAACTCTCCCTTGCTCGCCTGCCGCACCTGTCCGTCTTCATACGGATGCGCCTGCAATGCTAGGCGCCAGCGGTTTCCTGGCCGTGTCCCGGAGGTTTCGCACGTGTTACGCCCGCGCCGCGAATGGGTAAGGATGCCAGCCGCGCGGCGGCCTGCGGGGCCGGCGCCGGATTGCGCGGATACGGTGTAGTCGTGACCGAGCGACGCTGGGCGGGCTCCTGGCTGTCCGGGAGCCGTGCCGCCCGGGAGGAGAACGGCTACCCCGGGCAGCATTTCGGGCTGCCGGAGGAAGGCCCGAAATCGGTGGCCGGCGTCGGCCGCAGGCTCGGCGCGCTGTTCATCGACTGGCTGCTCTGCATGATCATCTCGCTGGCCCTGTTCCGCACCCAGGTCTGGACGATCGCGATCTTCGCCGCCGAGGTTTACCTGCTGACCGCGCTGACCGGTTTCACCGTGGGCAAGCGGCTGCTCGGCCTGCGGGTGGTCCGGCTGGACGGCAAGCCGGTCGGGCTCTGGTGGGCGCTGATCCGCACCCTGCTGCTGCTGGCCGTGGTGCCGCCGCTGGTTTTCGACCGTGACCTGCGCGGCCTGCACGACAAGGCGGCCAACACGCTGGTCATCCGGATCTGACCCGGCGCCCGCGAGAATCCCGTGCCGCCAGCAGGCCAGTGCCCGGCCGCCGCGCCGGGCCAGCCCGGTCCGCCGCGGGAGCCTTTGCTGCCGTACAACGGCCTGGCCCTGGACCGGGCTGCTGGCCGCCGGGCAGACGAGGCCTGGCTGCGCGCCGTCGCCCGGCATCCCGGCTCGCGGCTGCTCGCGCTGTGGCGGGACAAATGCCTGGTGGACGCGTCCGGCCAGCCCGTCATGATCGCGCTGGCCGCGCACCGGGCGGCCAGGCCGCGCACCCACGGCGACTCCATCGGTACCTACCTGCTGGATGCCTGGCTGGCGGAAGGCGACTGAGCCAGCCGGATCCGTTAATCCCGGTAGTGAGCCGTTAGCGCGGTCAGCGGAACTTGGGCTTAGGTGCCTTGGGCATCCTGGCGGATTTCGGCATCGGGCCCTTCGGCATCTGCAAGGACTGCGGCAGTGCCTTCAGCCGGTAGTTCAGGTCGGCGACGGCCGGGCCCTTGAGGTTGCGCGGCAGCTTCATGACGTGCCGCTGCAGCCGCCTGATCGGGATCTGGCCGGCCTCGTCGCCGACCTGGATGTCGTAGATCGGCACGTCCAGCGCGACCCGGGAGACCCGCTTCTTCTCCGCCGCCAGCAGGCCGGGCAGGCGGCTGGGCGAGCCCTCGCCGACCAGCACGACACCGGGCCTGCCGACCGCCCGGTGCACGATGTCCATGCTCTTGTTCGCGGCGATGGCCGGCGTGACCGTCCAGTTGCCGCGCATGCTCTGCAGGATGGCGGCCGCCGCGCCCGGCTGGCCGGCGATCGTCGAGTACTGGGCGGCCTGCGCGAACCGGCCGAACGCGACCATCGCGCCGAGCAGCCCGAGCAGCACGCCGAGCGGGATCAGCAGCGCCTCCGTGCCGGTGAGCAGGCTGACGATCACGGCTATCGCGATCACGCCGATCGCGATGCCGAAGACGATCGGCAGCGCCTTCGGGTTGGCCTTGCGGACGATGCCCGCGACCATGCGGATCTGCTTGATCCGGCCGGCCGACTCGGCGTCGGCGGCAGCCTTCTTTGACGCCGCGGCGCCGGGCTTGTTCACCATGCAGGCAAGGGTACGATCACCCGGGCCGCGGCGCGAAACCGCGGTGCGATACGGGCTTCAGTGGCCGGAAACCTGGCGGTCCATGGCCTGGCGGTCCATGGCCTGGCGGTACAGCCGGCCCGCCCGGTAGGACGACCGGACCAGCGGGCCGGCCAGCACCCCGGCGAAGCCGAGCTCGCGTGCCTCGGCGCCGATCTCGTCGAACTCGCCCGGCGGCAGCCAGCGCTCGACCGGGTGGTGGCGCACCGACGGCCGCAGGTACTGGGTGATCGTCAGCAGGTCGCAGCCCGCGCCGCGCAGGTCCGCCATCGCCGCGCTGACCTCCGGCCGCTGCTCGCCCAGGCCGAGGATGAGGTTCGACTTGGTGACCAGGCCCGCCTGCCCGGCCCGGCTGATCACCTGCAGCGAGCGCGCATACCGGAAGCCGGGCCGGATCCGGCGGAAGATCCGCGGCACGGTCTCGATGTTGTGCGCGAGCACTTCCGGGCGGACGCCGAAGACCTCGGCCAGCCGGCCGGGTTCCGCGTCGAAGTCGGGGATCAGCAGCTCGACGCCGCAGCCGGGCACCGCGGCATGGATTTCCCGGCAGGTCTGCGCGTACAGCCAGGCGCCGCCGTCCGGCAGGTCATCGCGGGCCACCCCGGTCACCGTCGCGTACCGCAGGCCCATGGTGGCCACCGACCCGGCGACCCGGCGCGGCTCGTCGGTGTCCAGCGGGCCCGGCTTGCCGGTGGCGATCTGGCAGAAGTCGCAGCGCCTGGTGCACTGATCGCCGCCGATCAGGAACGTGGCCTCGCGGTCTTCCCAGCACTCGAAGATGTTCGGGCAGCCGGCCTGCTCGCAGACGGTGTGCAGGCCCTCGCTGCGCACCAGCTGCTTCAGCTCGGTGTACTGCGGCCCGGTGCGCAGCCGGGTCTTGATCCACGGCGGCTTGCGCTCGATCGGGGTCTGGCTGTTCCGCGCCTCCAGGCGCAGCATCCGTCGTCCCTCAGGTGCGAGTACCACGGTCCCTAGCCTACGTGCGCGCGGAAGGCCGGCCCCGGATCAGTCGCCGCCGTCGGCCCGGGCGGCGGCCAGGTCCCATTTCTGCTCGATCTTGCCGAAGTGCCAGATGCCCAGGGCGACGGCCCAGGTGAGAATGAACAGGGCGACGATGACGAAGCCGGCCTTGTTGATGTCAAAATCCGCCAGGAAGGTCCAGAACCCGCCGCTGAGCTTGTACTCGCTGCCGATCAGGGCGAGGAACTCGATGGTGCCGACGAACAGCGCCACGAACACCGACAGCCCGGTGATGGTCAGGTTGTAGAACACCTTGCGCACCGGCCGGGCGAAGGCCCAGTCATAGGCGAAATTCATGAAGCAGCCGTCGATCGTGTCGAACAGCGACATCCCCGCGGCGAACAGGACCGGCAATGACAGGATCGCGTAGAACGGCAGGCCGCTGGCCACCGCGGTGCCGGCCAGCACGAGCAGCGCGACCTCGGTGGCCGTGTCGAACCCGAGGCCGAACAGCAGGCCGATCGGGTACATCTTCCACGGGGTGTCGACCCGGCGGGCCAGCGGCCCGAAGAAGCGGTTCATCAGGCCGCGCTTGTTCAGCTGCTCCTCCAGCTGCTCGTCGTCGTACAAGCCGGAGCGCATGTCCCGGAAGACCCTGACGATGCCGGCCAGCACGATGAGGTTCAGCGCGGCGATCACGTAGAGGAACGCGCCGGAAACCGTGGTGCCGACGATCCCGGTCACGCTGTGCAGGCCGGAGCCGCCGTCGCGGACCTGGCGGTCCAGCGACCGGATGCCGAAGTTCAGCACCATCGCCAGCGCGAACACCACGCTGGAGTGCCCGAGGGAGAAGAAGAAGCCCACCGACAGCGGCCGCTTGCCGTCGCTGACCAGCTTGCGGGTGGTGTTGTCGATGGCGGCGATGTGGTCGGCGTCGAAGGCGTGCCGCATGCCCAGCGTGTAGGCGAGGATCCCGGTGCCCACGCCGAAGATCTTGCTGTCGCTGATGTGGTAGTGGCCGGCGACCGCGGCGGCCAGCATGGCCCAGCCGGCCACGTTCAGCCCGATGACGACCCCGGCCATGATCCCGGCGCGGGCCCACTCGCGCGGCGTCAGCCCGTCGCGGATCCGCGCAAGCCGCAAGCTGGAAACGGACATCGGCAGGCACCTCCCGGGCAGGCCTCAGCGATCATCAGGGCCAAGGCTATCTGCAACATACTTGCAATAGCGTAGAAGGGGTACCTGCATCGGCGTGTCGGCTCCGCGCCGCCGCGCCGCCGCCCGGGCGCCTAACCGCCGGGGCGGGCCGGGCCGCGGGCGCGGGTGATCCGGCGGGCGTAAACAGCCGACCCGGCCGCCCCGGCGAGGACCCCGCCGCAGCCGGCCACGGCGAGCACCCCGCGGGCGCCGAGCACGGCGAGCAGGCCGGCCGCCACCGCCATGCCGGCCGACGCCGCGCCGAACAGCACCCCGGAGTAGAGCGCGAACACCCGCCCGGCCACTTCCGGCGGCGCGCGGTGGTTCAGGAAGCTGCGGGTGGCGACGCCTTCCACGCCGCTGGCCAGCCCGCCGAAGCCGTACGCGGCCGTGGCCTGCCAGAGCACCACCGCCGCGCCGGCCAGCGCGATGCCGGCGCCGGTCGCCACCGTCCCGGCCAGCGCCGCGACCAGCAGCCAGCGCTGCGGCAGCCGGCCGCCGGCCAGCGTCCCGACGACCATCCCGCCGGTGAAGCCGGCCACCAGGATCGAGTAGCCGCCCGGCCCGGACCGCAGTACCTGCTCGGCGAAGACGACCTCGGCCACCACGGCCATGTTGGCGAACGCGACCATCACGCCGACGATGATCACTATCATCCCGGCGTCGCGGTCCGCCCGCAGGTAGCTGAAGCCGGCCTTCAGCTGGGTGCCGAGCGGGGTCCGGTGCTGGCCGGCCACGGCGCCGCCCGGCGACTGCCGCGGCGCCAGCCGCAGCAGCCAGAGCCCGGCGGCGCCGAGCGCGTAAAGCCCGGCATCCGCGAGCAGCGCCAGGCCGGAGCCGCCGGCCGTGGTGAGGACGCCGGCCAGCAGCGGCCCGGCCGTGAAGCCGCCCCAGGTCGCGGCCTGCAGGTACCCGTTGGCCTTGGTCACGCCCTGGTACCCGGCGATCCGCGGCACGATGGCGCCGAGCCCGGGCTGCAGGACGGCCGCGCAGACGCCGAATCCGACGGACAGGCCGAGGGTGCCGCCGACGCCGTCTACCCGGCTGAGCGCCAGCGCCACGAGCGCCTCGACGAGGGCCGCGGTGACCAGCACCGGGCGGGTCGGCAGCCGGTCGAGCAGGACGCCGGCCACCGGGGCGAGCGCGGTGATCGGCACGGTCACCGCGAGGAACACCGCGGCCACCGCCCAGGAGGCGTGCGAGCTCTGGAATACCCGGTTGGCCAGGGCGATCATGGCCAGCCCGTCGCCGGCCGAGATCAGCGCCTGCAAGGTGATCGCCAGGCTCAGCGTGCGCCTGCGACTGTGCGCGGGCCGCGGCCCGCCGCTGCCGTCGCCGCCCGGTGCGGGCGGCGGCGGCCCTGGCGTCCCCGCGGCGCGGTCCGTGATCTCGGGCCGGGACAAGGCAGGCGCTCCTCGGGCTAGGGCAGTATCCGGTCTGGTCGGGTAAGGCCGCTAGTCCGTAACCACGCCAATCACGCTAACACGCCGATCAGCCGCGTCTCGGCCGCGCCGATCCGGGCCGATGTGACGAGCAGTCCCGGCGTCGGGGAGCATAGGCGCATGCCAACGCAGTTCGACCCGCCGTCGGGTACCCGGGATTTCCTCGCCGCCGAGTTCGAGACCAGGGACCGGGCCTTCGCGGTGATCCATGCGGTGTACTCGGGCTACGGGTTCGAGCCGCTGCAGACCCCGGCATTCGAGCGGCTCGACGTGCTGCTCGGCAAGTACGGCGACGACGGCGACAAGCTGGTCTTCAAGATCCTGCGCCGGGGCGAGCACGAAGCATCCGGCGAGGCCGACCTCGCGCTCCGGTATGACCTGACCGTGCCGCTGGCGCGGGTCGCCGCCGCCTACGGCAGCCGGCTGCCCACCCCGTACAAGCGGTTCGCGGTCGGCCCGGTATGGCGGGCCGACCGGCCGGGCAAGGGCAGGTTCCGCGAGTTCGTCCAGTGCGACCTGGACACGCTGGGCTCGCACTCGCCGATGGCCGACGCCGAGGTGCTATGCGCACAGCACGATGCGGTCGCCGCGCTCGGCGTCGGCGAGTTCAGCATCCTGCTCAACTCGCGGCAGGTGCTGTCCGGCCTGCTTGAGGTCTTCGGCGTGCCCGCCGAACTCGGCCCCGGGGTGCTGACCTCGCTGGACAAGCTCGACAAGCTGAGCCCGGCCGAGGTCGTCGCCGAGCTGGCCGGCCGTGGCCTGCCGGCCGCCGCGGCGGAGCAGCTGGTGGCCACGATGACCGCGGCCGACGCCACCGGCCGGATCCGGGACGCGCTCCGGCGCAGCGAGCTCGGCACCGCCGGGCTCGATGAGGTGGACGGCCTGCTCGGCCTGGTCAGCTCGCAGATACCGGCCGGCCGGATCGCGTTCACCCCGCGCCTCGTGCGGGGCCTCAGCTACTACACGGGCCCGATCTGGGAGCTGGCCGCGGCCGGCGTGCCCGGATCGATCGGCTCCGGCGGCCGGTATGACCACCTGATCGAGCAGCTGGGCGGCCCGGATGTGCCGGCCACCGGCGCGTCGCTGGGCATCGAGCGGCTGCTGATGATGCTGCCGGACAGCTCGGGCGCGGCCCGGCGGCGGCTTGACGTCGCGGTGACCGTGCTCGGCGACGAGCTGGCCGCGCGGTCGTTCGCGCTGGCGGCCGCCGCGCGTGCCGCCGGGCTGCGGGCCAGCGTGTACCTGGGCGCGTCCGGCAAGCTCGGCAGGCAGCTGAAATGGGCCAGCGACACCGGCGCCCGGTGGTGCCTGATCTACGGCAGCGCGGAGGACGCGGCGGGCACGGTCACGGTGCGCGACCTGGACAGCGCGGAGCAGTCGGCGGTGCCGGCCGGCCAGCTCACCAGCTACCTGGCCGGCCTCGGCCCGGCCCGGCCGGCGGGCTGCCCGTGACCGGCGCGGCGTTCTCCGATCATGATGCCTGGTTCGCGCAGCTGCCGGGCGTGGTCATCGCCGCCGGGGCGCTCATCAGCGACCCGGCCGGGCGGGTGCTGATCGTGAAGCCCAACTACCGCGACCACTGGACGCTGCCCGGCGGCGTCTGCGAGCATGGCGAGCCGCCGCATGCCGGCTGCTACCGCGAGGTTGCCGAGGAGGTCGGCCTGGAGCTGCCGGTCGGCGGCCTGCTGGCGGTGGACTGGTCACAGCCCTACGGCTCGGATGCCCGGCCGATCATGCACTTCGTGTTCGACGGCGGCACGGTCCCGGACGGCGTCCGCATCGTGGTGCAGGAAGAGGAACTCGACGGGTACCGGTTCGCCGAGCCCGGCGAGCTGGACCGGTACGTGCCGCGGTTCGTGGCCGACCGGATCACGGCCGCCCTGGCCGGCCGGGCGGCCGGCCGTACGGTCTACCAGCCCGCGCAGCTCACCTGACGGCGGCGCTGACCGGGCGGGCGAGCCCGCCGGCCCCTGCACCTGCCGCCAGCTGCCGGCGCCGAGCGCGGCGGCCAGCTGGCGCTCGGCGGCATCGAGGACGTCCGGCACGCCGACGGCGCGGCCGGCCTCCGCCGACAGCGTGGACACGGCGGCGTCGCTGAGCCCGCACGGCACGATCCGGTCGAACCAGGCCAGGTCGCAGTCGCAGTTGAGGGCGAAGCCGTGCATGGTGACGCCGCGGGAGACCCGGACGCCGATCGCGCCGACCTTGCGGTCCGGGCGGCCCGGGCCCGCGGTCACCCAGACGCCGCTGCGACCGTCGACCCGGGTCGCCGCGACCCCGAACTCGGCGCAGGTCCTGATCAGCGCCTCTTCGAGGGAGCGGACGTAGGCGATGACATCGATCGGCTCGCCGAGCGCGACGATCGGGTAGCCGACCAGCTGGCCAGGACCATGCCAGGTGATCTTCCCGCCCCGGTCCACGTCGATCACCGGCGCGCCCGGATCGCCGACCGGACGGTCCAGCGGGCTGGTCCGCTTGCCCGCCGTGTACACCGGCTGGTGCTCAAGCAGCAGGCAGCAATCGGGTATCTCGCCGCGGCAGCGCCGCTCATGCAGCCGCCGCTGCAGGTCCCAGCCATCCAGGTAACCGACCGCCTGGGCGCCGAAGCCGGCCCGGGCGAAAACAAGCTCTCCGCGCACCACGCCAGCCTACGCGGCCCCGGCGGCTTTCTGCCCGGGCCGGCGGTAGCCGCCCGCCGCTGTGGGCATATAACACTCATTCCGCCCGTTGCCCCCTGACAGTGGCCGGGGTTGGCGTGGCAGGGGAGGCGTGGCCGTGTTCGACGAGGAAGAGCTGCGGGCCCTGAGCCCGCAGGAGCGCATCCGGCTGCTGCATGCGCTCACCGAGATCGACGGGCCGGGCCCGGCCGGCCCGCCGGGCAGTACGTCCGCGCACCGCGCCCGGCGCCGCCGGATAGTACTGGTGATCATCATTGCCTGCAGCATCGCGCTGGCGGCCTGGACCGGCATGCTCGCCGTCACGCTGCCCCGGTTCTACCGCTCGGGTGACTGGCGCGGCGCCTGGGTGGGCTTCGACATACTGCTGCTCGCGGCGCTCGCCGCCACCGGCTGGGCCGCCTGGAAAGGCCGCCAGGTGCTGATCGTCTGCTTCGTGGTGCTGGCGACACTGCTGTTCTGCGATGCCTGGTTCGATGTCGTGCTCGACTTGCGCACCCCCGGGTTCCAGCTGAGCCTGCTGTCCGCCGTCTTCGTCGAGCTGCCGCTGGCCGCGCTGGCCATCGCCGCCGCCAGGCGGCTGCTCCGGCTGACCATCGGCATGGTCAGCGCCCGGCAGGGGCAGCAGGCCCGGGTGCCGCCGCTGTGGCGGATCCCGCTGTTCGGCGAGACCCGGAACGGGACGATCCGGGATCTGCTCCCGGCCGGAGGGAGCGAGCCGGCCGAGCGGCAGCTGCCCGAGTGGGCCGGCGGCGAGCGCTGACCGCTTCCGCAGCCTGCTGGCCCGGCCCGGCGGCCGGGCGGAGCTAGCTCAGCTCGGCGGCCAGCGCGCTGGCAATCGAGTCGCCGCCGCGCCAGAGCCCCTCGCCGCCGGCGTCCAGCAGCCGCCGCGGCATCACCCGGGCGCTGGACAGCAGTTCGCCGGCCACCTCGCCCAGGCCGAGCTGCAGCGCCGCGGCCGGGACGGACAGCCGTGCCCTGCGGCCCGCCGCGGCGGCCAGCGCCGAGGTGAACTCGGCGTTGGTGGCCGGATGCGGCGCGGTCAGGTTGACCGGGCCGCTGATGTCGCCCTGCTCCAGCAGGAAGCACAGGATGCGCACCAGGTCGGTCAGCATGATCCAGCTCATCACCTGGCTGCCCGGGCCGATCCGCGCGCCCAGCCCGAGCCGGAACATCGGCAGCAGCCGGCCGAGTACACCGCCGTGCCGGGAGAGCACGATGCCGGTGCGCAGGCTGACGACCCGGATCCCGGCTTCCCCGGCCGGCGCCGCGGCCGCTTCCCAGTCCCTGACCACGTCAGCGAGGAAACCGGAGCCGCCCGGCGATGACTCGTCGACCTCACGGCCGCCAGTGTCCCCGTAGTACCCGATGGCCGAACCGGACAGCAGCACCCGCGGCGGGCGGTCCATCGCGGC
The DNA here is from genome assembly GCA_963786975.1 of uncultured Actinomycetes bacterium. Lineage (GTDB taxonomy): Bacteria > Actinomycetota > Actinomycetes > Streptosporangiales > Streptosporangiaceae > Palsa-506. The sequence goes on from CAWBBE010000009.1 coordinate 203,630, forward strand.
CAGCGCCGACACGAGGGCCGACGTGCCGGCGATCCTGCTATCCCTGATCTGCTGCTTACGGGCCGCGGTCCAGCGGCCGGCCGCGATCGGCGCGCCCGCCAGGTGCACGACCGCGTCCGCGCCGGCCAGCGCGGCCGGATCGATCCCGCCCCCGGCCGCGTGCGGGTCCCAGCGGACCTCGCCGGCTGCGCTGGCCGGCCGCCGGACCAGCCGGACCAGCTCGTCCCCGGGGCCGGCCAGCCTGACGCCGAGGGCCCGGCCGATCAGGCCCGATGACCCGCTGACAATGACGCGCATGCCAGCCCTCAGAGCCCGAGCTCTGTCTCGAATGCGCCCTCCTCGAGCCGGGCCTTCATCGTGATCAGGAACCTCGCGGCATCCGCGCCATCGACCAGCCGGTGGTCGTAGGTAAGGGCCAGGTAGACCATGGAGCGCACGGCAATCACCTCGCCGAGCGCGGCATCCTCCACCACGACCGGCCGCTTCACCACGGTTCCGGTGCCGAGGATCGCGACCTGCGGCTGATTGATGATGGGCGTGTCGAACAGCGCTCCGCGGCTGCCGGTGTTGGTCAGCGTGAACGTGCCGCCGGACAGGTCATCCGGGCTGACCCGGCCGGCCCGGGTCCGCTCCGCCAGGTCGGCGATCTTGCGGGCCAGCCCGGCGATGTTGAGGTCGCCGGCCTTCCTGATCACCGGCACCATCAGGCCCCGGTCGGTGTCCACCGCGATGCCGAGGTGCTCGGCGTCGTGATAGGTGACCTGGGCGCTGGCCGTATCGATGACCGCGTTCAGCCGGGGGTGCACCTTGAGCGCCTCGACCGTGGCGAGCGCGAAGAACGGCAGGAAGGAGAGCCGGACGCCTTCCCTGGCCTCGAAGTCCGCCTTGGCCCGGTCCCGGAGCCGGGCGATCGCTGTCACGTCCGCCTCGACGACCGTGGTCAGCTGGGCGGAGGTCTGCAGTGACTCGACCATGCGCGCGGCGATCAGCTGCCGGGCCCGGGACATCTGCTCGGTCGTGCCGCGCAGGCTGGACGGCACGATCGCGGCCCGGCCGGGAGGCGCCTGGCCGGCGGCCGGCCAGGCGGCGGGCCCTGCGATGACCGGGATGACGCAGCCGCTGCGGCCGGCGCCGGGGCGGCGGCCTGCGCCGGGGCGGCGGGCGGCGCCGGTGCGGCGGGTCGGCTGGCCGCGGGTGCCTGGGCCGGCTGGCTGGCTGCCGCGGCCGGGCCGGGCCCGCGGAGCGCGCGGGCGGCATCGACGACGTCCTGCTTGCGGATCCGCCCGCCCACCCCGGTGCCCGGCACTGAGCTCAGGTCGATACCGTGCTCGGCGGCGAGCTTGCGCACCAGCGGCGTCACGTAGGGGCCGTCGGCGCCGGAGGCCAGCGGCTCGCCGTCGGCCGGCTCCCCGGTATCGGCCGGCGCTTCGGCGGCTGCCGCGGCAGGCGCCTGCTCGGCCGCTGCCGGGGCGGCCGGTGGCGGCGCGGGCTGCGGCGGAGCCTGCGCCGCGGGGCGGTATCCGGCTGCCGGGCTGGCCGCCTGGTATCCCGGCTGCTGGTACCCCTGCCCGCCCGGGTACGGCTGCTGGTCGGCCTGCTCGTACGGCGGCCGGGCCGGGTAGGGCTGCTGGGCGGCCTGCTCGTACGGCGGCTGCTGCTGGGCGGCCTGTTCGTACGGCGGCTGCTGCTGGTGGCCGGGCGCATCCGGGGACGGCTCCGCAGCCGGCTGGCCGCCTGCCTGGGCGCCGTTCGGCGGCGCCGCCTCCGCCGCCGGGCGGCCGGCTCCGGCCCCGGCCGGGCTGCTGCCCTGGCCATCCTGGCCGTCCTGGCCGTCCTGGGCGCCCGGCCCGGCGGCGTCCGGGCCGGCCTCGCCCGCCGGGCCCGCACTGGCGGCAGCGGCGTCCGCGCCGCCGGCCGCTGCCCCGCTACCGCCGGCCGGGGCCTCGTCGTCGATCACGGCGAGTTCGGCGCCGACCGCGACGGTCTCGTCCTCCGCGACCGTGATGCCGCGCAGGATCCCGGACACTGGAGACGGGATCTCGGTGTCGACCTTGTCGGTGGAGACTTCAAGCAGCGGCTCGTCGGCCTCGACGCGCTCGCCTTCTTTCTTCAGCCAGCGCGTGACGGTGCCCTCGGTGACGCTTTCGCCGAGCTGTGGCATGGATACGGAGACCGACATGGCGTTCCGCGACTCCTTCGCTGTTCAACGCGCACGGCTCTGCGTGGCGATCGGGCGCTGCCCGCCCGGGGCCGGGCGGGCATTCGGTTATGAGTGCACGTGCAGGGGCTTGCCGGCCAGCGCGAGATGCGCCTCGCCGATCGCCTCCGACTGGGTCGGATGTGGATGGATGAGCTGGGCGACGTCAGACGGCGTCGCCTCCCAGTTGTAGATGAGCTGGCCCTCGGCGATCAGCTCGCTGACCCGCGCGCCCACCAGGTGCAGGCCGAGTACCGGGCCGCCGCCGGCCGTCGCGATGACCTTCGCCGCGCCCTGGGTCTGCAGGATCTGGCTCCGGCCGTTGCCCGCCAGGTCATAAGTGAACTCGGTGGTCTCGATTCCCCGCTCCGCCGCGATGGCGGAGGTGATGCCGACCGATGCCACCTCGGGATCGCTGTAGGTGACCCTCGGCACGCCGTCGTAGTCGATCGGGGTGACATGCAGCCCGGCCAGCCGTTCGGCCACGCCGATGCCCTCGGCGAACCCGACATGGGCGAGTTGCAGCCCCGGGGTGAGGTCGCCGACTGCGGAGATCGTCGGAACGTTCGTCTGGCCGTAGCCGTCGACGAGGACGAAGCCACGGTCCGTCTGGACGCCCGCTTCCTCGTAGCCGAGCCCGGCCGAGACCGGTCCACGGCCGACCGCGACGAGCATCAGTTCGGCGTCGATGGTCGCGCCGCCCGCCAGGGTGACCGTCACGCCGGACCCGGTGTCCTTCACGCTCTCGAACCTGGCACCGAGCTTCTGGGTGATGCCGCGCCGCCGGAAGGCGCGCTCTAGCAGCTTGGAACTCGACTCCTCCTCGGGCGGCAGCAGGTGCGGGAGCATCTCCACGATCGTGACCTCGGCCCCGAACGAGCGCCACACGCTGGCGAACTCCACCCCGATCACGCCGCCGCCGAGGATCACCACCGAGGCTGGCACCCGGTCCAGGGCCAGCGCCTGATCGCTGGTGATCACGCGCTGCCCGTCGATGGTGAGGCCGGGCAGGCTGCGGGACTCCGACCCGCTGGCCAGGACGACGTGCGCACCGTCGTAGACGGCCTCGCCGACCCGGACCTGGGTTGGCGAGGCGAGCCTGCCCTCGCCTTCGATCACGTCGATGTGCCGGGACGAGATCAGCCCCTGCAGGCCCTTCCAGAGCCTGGTCACCACCTTGTCCTTGTAGGCGTTGACCCGGGGCATGTCGATGCCGTCGAGCGTCGCCCGGACGCCGAACGACCCGCTCTCCCGGGCCAGGTCGGCGATCTCAGCGGCGTGCAGCAGCGCCTTGGTCGGGATGCATCCCCGGTGCAGGCAGGTACCGCCCACCTTGTCTTTCTCGATCAGCGCGACGCGCTTGCCGAGCTCGGCCGCCCGCAGCGCGCAGGCGTAGCCGCCGCTGCCGCCGCCGAGGATGACGATGTCGTAGCCGCTGCCGTCCGCCACCATGTGCTCCTTGTCCGGTTGGTCAGCCCGGGCCTGCCCTGGCAGGGTCCCACGAGCCGGCCAGCGCCTGCCGGTAACTGTGCCTAAAGCCGTCCGTCCGCCACGTCCAGCGCGATCTGCACTAGCGCCCGCGCTGCCGCCCCGGTTCCGCCCTTCGGCGTATACCCATATGGCTCGCCTTCATGAAACGAAGGCCCCGCTATGTCCAGATGTGCCCAACGAACTCCGGGGGGCACGAATTCCTGCAGGAACAGGCCCGCGACCAGCATTCCGCCGTGCCGCTCGGCCGCCACGTTGGCCAGGTCCGCGACAGCGGAGTCCAGCCCCTTGCGAAGCTCCTCGGGCAGCGGCATGGGCCAGGCCGCCTCGCCCGCCCGCCGGAAGGCATCGACCACGCCGTCCCGGACGTCGTCGTCGTTGGCCATCACGCCGCTGATCCGCGGGCCGAGCGCCACCAGCTGCGCGCCGGTCAGCGTGGCCACGTCGATCAGCAGGTCCGGCGCGTCGGCAGCCGACCTGGCCAGGGCGTCGGCCAGCACGAGGCGCCCTTCGGCGTCGGTGTTCAGTACCTCCACCGTGGTACCGCCGAAGATGGTGATCACATCCGAGGGGCGCTGCGCGGTGCCGCTCGGCATGTTCTCGGCCAGCGGCAGGTACCCGACGACGTTCACCTCCGGGCGCAGCGCCGCGACCGCCTGCAGCGCCGCGAGGACCGCGGCCGCGCCGCCCATGTCGGACTTCATCGCCTCCATGGCCTTGGCCGGCTTGAGCGACAGGCCGCCGGAGTCGAAGGTGATGCCCTTGCCCGCGAATACCACGGTCTTGGCGGCGTCCGGATGGACGTACGCGAGCCGGACCAGCCGCGGCGGGTGGACCGAGCCCTGCCCGACGCCCAGGATCCCGCCGTAGCCGCCGTCCGCCAGCGCCTGCTCGTCCAGCACCGTCACCTCGAGCCCGCTGTCCGCGGCCACTCGCTCCGCCTCGGCGGCGAGCATCGCCGGAACCAGATCCGACGGGCCGGTATTCACCAGGTCACGCACGAGCGTGACGGCATCGGCCAGGACCCGGGCGCGGTGCACGACTGCGGCCCGGTCGCGGCCGAGTAGCGCGATCTCCGTGTTCCGCCGCTGGCCGTTGTCGCGGTAGCGGCTGAACGCGTAGCCGCCGAGCAGGGCACCCAGCGCCACCGCCGCTGCCTCGTCGTCGCTGCGGGCCGGCAGGGCGAGCGCGACCCGGCCGGGTTTCGTGGCGGCCAGCGCGCGCATCCCGGTGCCGGCCGCGCGGCGCAGCGCCTCGGCGGCCAGCGGCAGCCTGCCATCGGCGGTGCCAGCGCCATCCCCGGTGCCGCCGCCGCCGGTGCCGGCGGCGTCCCCGGTGCCGGCGGCGTCCCCGGTGCCGGCGGCGTCCGCGGTGCCAAGGCCGACCGCCACGATCAGCGGGGCGGCAAGCCGTCCTGCCGCAGGGATTTTGGTGACTTCCTCGGCCGTGCCGGTGGCGCCGAGCACCGCAAGTGTCACCGCGAGCCCGCCGCCGAATGCCGCGTCGACTTCCTCCGCCCCGGGGCCGGCAGCGGGCCGCCGGGGCCCTGCACCACTCCGATGATGATCGCGTCTGCATCTGCTTCGCGGGCGGATGTCTGGCTGGTCAGCAAGGTCATCGTCACGCGTCCGATGCTAGTGCCTGACCGGCCGGGCCGATCACGCGTGCGGACGGTTGCCGGCCGCGGATTCCCGCTCACCTGGCCGCCGCGGCCGGGCGGCGGCACGGATCGGCACGGCCAGGTCCGTCCGCGTATCGTGAGATGCGCTCAGCCCGCCATGCCACGCCGATTCCAGGAGGGCCAGCTGAACGCGCTCCCGCTGTTCCTGACGGTCTTCGTGGCCTGCCTGGTCGAGGCGGTCGAGGCGCTGACCATCGTGCTGGCGGCCGGCCTGACCAGGGAGTGGCGGTCGACCTTGCAGGGCATGGCGGCCGCGCTGGTGGTGCTCGCGCTGGTGACGGCCGGGATCGGGCCCGCGCTGACGCTGCTGCCGATCGGCGTGCTGCGCCTGGTGGTGGGGGCGCTGCTGGCCGCGTTCGGGCTGCAGTGGCTGCGCAAGGCAATCCTGCGCTTCGCCGGGTACAAGGACCTGCACGACGAGGCAAGCGCCTTCGCCCGCGAGGTATCGGCTGCCCGGGCGGCCTCGGCCGGCCGCCGCGGCGCCGTGCATGACTGGTACGCGTTCACGCTGTCCTTCAAGGGCGTGCTGCTTGAGGGCCTCGAGGTGATCTTCATAGCCATCACCTTCGGCGCCAGCCAGCACGACCTCCCGGTGGCGGCGCTGGCCGCCGCGGCCGCGGTGATCGTGATCGCTGCGGTCGGCCTGGCGGTGCGCGCGCCGCTGGCCCGCGTCCCGGAGAACGCGATGAAGTTCTCCGTCGGCATCATGCTGGCGGCGTTCGGCACGTTCTGGGGCGTCGAGGGGGCCGGCGCGCGGTGGCCCGGCGGCGACGCGGCGCTGCTCGTGCTCGTGCCGGTGATCGGCCTGGTGTCGCTCGGCTATGCGCTGGTGCTCCGCCGGCGCGCGGTGGCAGCGGCCGCCGCGGTGCCCGCGACCACGCCCGCCGGAGCGGTCGCCCTGCAGGCCGCGGTGCCGCCCGGCACGGACCCGCCGCCGGGGGAGGTGCTCCGGTGAGAAACCGGCTCCGGTCGTTCGGCGCGTTCTGGTACGACTTCGTGATCGGCGATGACTGGCGCGGCGCGGTCGCGGTCGCGGTGGCGCTCGCGTTGACCGCGGTGCTGGCGCACGCAGCACAGGTAAACGCCTGGTGGCTGATGCCGGTGTGCGTGCTCGGCGCCCTTGGCTGGTCGCTGCGGCGCGCCACCGCGCGGAAACCCTGACCCGGCTCCCGGCAGTGCGACCGGAAAAACAGCGCGACCGGAAACAGCGCGACCGCAAACAGCGCGACCGGATAAGCAGCGCGACCGGATAAGCAGCGCGACCGGATAAGCAGCGCGACCGGATAAGCGGTCTGCCCGGGCCGCGGCGATACGCTCCATCAGGTCGGCCTCGTTCCTGATCTCTGCTTCGCTCGGCGAGAGCGCAATCGTGGCGGTCACCGCGAACGACAGCACGCATATGCCGACGATCAGCGGCAGCAGGAATCCCTCCGCCGTCGCGCCTCCCATCAGCATCCGCTGCCCGGCCGCCGCGGCATGCACGGTCATGGCCGCCATCCCCGTATAGTGCATGCCGCTGACCGCCACGCCCATTATCAGCGCAGCGCCCAGGGTGGATCCGATGCCGCCTAGCCGCAGCGCGGCCCACAGCGCCGCGGTGGCGGCAACGATGGCGATGACTACCGAAAGCATGACCAGCACCGGGCTGTAGTTCATTGCCGCAGGCATCCGGAGGGCAGCCATTCCCAGGTAATGCATGCTCGCGACGCCGAGCCCGGCGATCACCCCGCCGAGCAACAGCGGGCGGTAGCTGTCACCGCCGAACCCGACGATGAACAGCCCGACACCGACGACTGCGACGGCGATGAGCATGCTCGCCGCGGTGAGCGCCACGTTGTAACGGATCACCTCGCCGGGGATGGTGTACCCGAGCATCGCGATGAAGTGCATGACCCAGATGCCGGTGATCCCGATCGACAGGGCGGCCAGGGCGAGCCACCGAGCGCGGGCGGCGCCGGTCAGCGCGCGGGCCCGGGCAGTGCAGCGGAGCCCGAGGAAGGAGCCGAGGCACGACATGAGGTAGCCGAGTGCCGGCGTCAGCAGGCCGTAGGAGAAGTCGTTCGGGTGCAGCATCGCGGAGCTTTCCTTGCTCAGATGTGGTCAGTGGCTACCGGCTGGCCCCGGCCGGCTGCCACTGGAGGCGGTCGTTCCTGAATAGTTGCAGACTCAAGCCGGCCACGATACCCGGAGCCGCTGACCGAGCCCGCGGCGGCTGTCCGGGCTGGCGTCCGCTACCTGGGGCGGCGCGCCCGGACCAGCCCGTTTTCATAGGCGAAGACCACCGCTTGCACGCGGTCCCGCAGGCCCAGCTTGGCCAGGATCCGCCCGACGTGCGTCTTGACGGTCGCCTCGGAGACGAACAGCTCATGCGCGATCTCGCCGTTGGACAGGCCCTGCGCGACGTGCACGAGCACCTCGCGCTCGCGCTCGGTCAGGCAGGAAAGCTCCGGCGGCGGGGGGACGTCCCCGGCCGGCAGCATCGGCGCGAACTGGTCGATCAGCCGGCGCGTGGTGGACGGGGCGACGACGGCGTCGCCGGAGTGCACGGCCCTGATCGCGAACAGCAGTTCCTCCGGCGGGACGTCTTTCAGCAGGAAGCCGCTGGCGCCCGCCTTGAGCGCGGCGAACGCGTACTCGTCGAGATCGAATGTGGTGAGCATCAGCACCCGCGGCCGGTCCCCGGCCAGCCGGATCCGGCGGGCCGCCTCCACTCCGTCGAGCCTGGGCATCCGCGCGTCCATCACCATCACGTCGGCGGCGTGCCCGCGGGCGAACTCGACCGCGGCCAGCCCGTCGGCTGCCTCGCCGACCACCGTCATGTCCGGTTGCGCGTCAAGCACCATCCGGAACCCGGTGCGGACCAGTTCCTGGTCGTCGACGAGCACGATCCGGATGGTCATGCCGCCGCGCCGGGCCGCACCGCGCGGGCCGCATGCGCCAGGGCGCCGTCGCCAGCGTCGCCGGCGGTGCCGTCGCCGACCGTGCCGTCGCCGGCGGTGCCGCCGCCAGTCATGCCGCCGCCAGTCATGCCGCCGCTGGCCGCGGCAGCGCCTGCGGTGTCCGGACCCAGCGGCAGCGTCGCCGTCACCTGGTAGCCGCCGGCCTGCCGCGGCCCGGCCTGCACGGAGCCGCCGTAGATGCCGACCCGCTCGCGCATCCCGGTCAGCCCGAGCCCGGCGCCATCGTCGGTGGCCGCGGCGCCGCGCCCGTCGTCGGTCACCCGCACGACCAGCGCATCGGCCTGGTAGTGCAGCGAGACGGCCACCGACGCCCCGATGCCGCCGTGCTTGCGGGTATTGGTCAGCGACTCCTGCACTACCCGGTAGGCAGCCAGGCCGACGCCCTCGGACAGCGGGCGTGGCGTCCCGTCCAGCGTGAACGAGACCGTGCGGCCGGCCGCCCTGGTCTGGTCGAGCAGATCCCGCAGCTGGTCGATGCCGGGCAGCGGCGCGAGCTCCGCCTGCTCGTCGCCGGACCGCAGCACGCCGAGCAGCCGCCGCATCTCGGCCAGCGCCTGGCGGCCGGTCGCGGCGATGGTGCCCAGCGCCTGCCGGGCCCGTTCCGGCTCGGAGCCCAGCGCGTAGCTCGCCCCGTCGGCCTGCACGACCATCACGCTCACGTTGTGCGCGACCACGTCATGCAGCTCGCGGGCGATCCTGGCGCGCTCCGCGGCGGCCGCGATCTTGGCCTGGGCATCGCGCTCCCGCTCCAGCCGGGCGGCCCGGTCCTCGAGCGCGAGGTAATACGCCCGGCGGTAGCGCATCGAGTCACCGAGCACCCAGGCGATCAGCGTGGTACCGCCGAAGATCACCGCCGCGGCGAAGACCTGGTTGAGCCAGCGCGCCCCGCCGGGCATCCAGGCGCCGATGGCCACCGCCGAGCCGGCCAGGCAGACCGCCAGCCCGGCGACCGATTCCCGTCGCGGCCGGTACGCGGCCAGCGTGTAGATCAGCACCACGAGCGCCAGATCCGGCCCGGACGGATGAACCCCGGACAGCACCTGGTCCGCCCCGGCCGCCACGGCGATGTAGAACGCCAGCACCGGGTTCCGGCGCCGGAACGCCACCGGCACGACGAGCAGCAGCACGAGCGGAAGCCGCGGCCATGGCTGCTGCACCATCCCCGGCATTCCCGTCAGCAGCAGCACGAACGCGAGCACGCCGTCGACCAGCACCGGGTGGCGGCGCAGCCATGCGTAGAGGACGGACATCTCTTCAGGGTATTCGCGCCGCGCCGGATCGTCGTCCGCCTGCAGGCTGATGTCCTGCGCCGGGCGGCTGACCTGCCCGGGCAGGCCGGCTACGGCAGCAGCCGGGTGGGCAGCGCCTTCTCGGCAGCACCGCCGGCGCCGTCCGGGGCAACCCGGTAGCCGAACTGGCCCGGCCGGTCGGCCACGACCTCGGCCAGCGTGTCGTCGGCGAAATGCGCGGCGGTGCCGTCGTCGCAGGCGATTCCCGGCGGCAGCCTGCCGTCCGCGACCAGCGACTCGTACAGCGGCCGCCGGCCCGGCTCGGAGCTGTAATGCGGGCAGTAGCTGCCGCCCAGCATGGCCAGCCCGGCCGTGAACGGGCGCAGCTGCGGGCCGAACGAGTCCGTGGTGCCGCCCTCGAACCAGCACAGCGCGCCGGCGCTGACGCCCGCCAGCACGATGCCATCCCGCCAGGCCGCCCGCATCACCCGGTCCAGCCCGTGCACCCGCCAGACCGCCACCATGTTGGCGACGCTGCCACCGCCCACGAAGATCACGTCCTGGGAGAGCAGCAGGTCCTCGGGATCGGCGACGTTCGGCATCGGGAACAGCTGCAGGTGGCTGGCCCGCGCCGGACCGCCGGCCAGCCACCAGTACATCCGGACGAACGCGCCGGGGTCGTCACCCATGGCCGTGTTGAGCACGCATACCCGCGGGACCGGCCGCCCCGATAGCGCCAGCGCGTGCTCGACCAGCCGGGGCGCCCTGGCCGGATCCGCATCCGGTGCGCCGAGTCCGCCGATGGCCAGCACGTGCCGCTGTCCGTCTGCTGCCACCCCAGCACGCTACCGTGCCGGGATGACCGACTGCTTGTTCTGCCGCCTTATCGCCGGCACGGTGCCCGCGCAGATCGTGCTCGCCGACGACGTCGCGGTGGCGTTCCTGGACGCCCGGCCGGTGTTCAAGGGCCACACGCTGATCGCGCCGCGTGAGCACTACGTGACGCTGGCTGACCTGCCGGCCAGGCTGACCGGCCCGTTCTTCGCCCGGGTACAGCGGCTGAGCGCGGCGATGCCGGCCGCGTTCGGCGCCCAGGGCAGCTTCGTCGCGGCTAACAACGTGGTCAGCCAGAGCGTCCCGCACCTGCACGTGCACGTGGTACCGCGGACCCGCGGCGACGGGCTGCGCGGCTTCTTCTGGCCGCGGGTCAAGTACGACGGCGACGACGAGGCGGCCGGCTACGCCCAGCGCCTCAGGGACGTGCTCGCAACCGGCTGACGCCTGGCCCGCCAGCAGGCAGACATCAGCTCAGGGCCAGCACCAGCAGGCAGACGGCGGTGCCGACCTCCGTCAGCGCGCCGAGCACGTCGCCGGTGATCCCGCCGAGGCGCCGCACGGCCAGCGCGGTCACCCCGGCAGCAGCAGCCAGCCCGGCCGCAACGGCCACCGCGAAGATCCAGCCCAATGGCATCCCCGCGGCCAGCGCCGCCACCGTGAGCAGGGCCGGGACGGCCGGATGCACGGTCCCGGCGACCAGCGCGCCGAGCCCTTCGCCGCGAGCCGGCCGCAGGCCGGCCCGGCAGGCCCAGGTCAGCGCGAGCCGCCCGGTGACCGCGGCGGCGATCACCGAGGTGACGCCCCGGCCCAGCGAGTCGGCCTGGGCCAGCGCCGTCACCTGGATCAGCACGGTCAGCACCAGCGCGGCGACGCCGAACGGGCCGATGTCGGACCGCCGCATGATGTCCAGCGCCTGGGCGGCCGGCTTACCGCTGCCGAGCCCGTCCGCGAGGTCGGCCAGCCCGTCCAGGTGCAGGCCCCTGGTGAGAACGGCCAGCACGACAATGGCCAGGGTCGCGCCGACCAGCGGCCCGGCATGCCAGCACCGCTGGAAGACGTAGAGCACCCCGGCGGCGGCTCCGCCGAGCAGCAGCCCGATGAAGGGTGCCCAGATCATGGCGGCGCCCGCGGCCTGCCGGGACGGCGGCGCGCCGGCCCTGCCGCCCGGCAGCGGGATCGCGGTGAGCAGCGTCACCGCGAGCCGGAATCCGGCCACGAACATAGCGACTGAGCGTACGGCTCCCCGCCGCCACCCGCCGCCTGTCCCGCCAGGCCGTGTTTTCATGATCTTGGAGGATCCGGCACGCGCTGACGTGCTGGATCCTCCACGATCACGAAGCGGGACTCGGCGGGCAGGCTGGCGCGGTGGTGGTGACTGCTGCCGCTGGCCGGCACGGTGACTGAGAGGCGGGCAGTGTGGCGGAGCGACCTTATGTGCTGCTGTCGGTGGCCGCCTCGGTCGACGGCTACATCGACGACGCCAGCGCCCGGCGGCTGATCCTGTCCGACGCCGCGGACCTGGACCGGGTTGACGAGCTCCGGGCCGGCTGCGACGCGATCCTGGTGGGCGCGGGGACCATCCGCCGCGACAACCCCCGGCTGCTGGTGCGGTCACCGGCGCGCCGGGCCGCGCGGCTGGCCCGCGGGCTGACCGCGAGCCCGGCCAAGGTCACGCTGACCCGCAGCGGTGATCTCGACCCGGCGGCGAGCTTCTTCACCGCCGGCGACCCGCCTGGCGGCCCGTCCGGCGACCCGCCTGGTGGCCCGCCCACCGCCGGCGGCCCGCCTGGCGGCCCGCCATCCGGCGGCCCGGCCGCTGACCCGCGCGGCGGTCCGGACCGGCTGGTCTACACCGGCGCGTCCGCCGCCGGAGCCGCCCGGGCCCGGCTGGCTGGCGCGGCGACCGTGATCGGCACCGGATCACAGGTGACCGTGCGGGCGGTGCTTGCCGATCTGGCCGGCCGCGGCGTGCGGCGGCTGCTGGTCGAGGGGGGCACCAGCATGCACACGCTGTTCCTCGCCGCCGGCGCCGCCGACGAGCTGCAGCTGGCGATCGCGCCGTTCTTCGTCGGCGACCCGGCCGCACCGCGCATCGTCGGCGCCGGGCCGTTCCCGCATAACCCGGCGCACCCGATGCAGCTGGCCGAGGCCCGTCCGGTCGGCGGCCTGGTGCTGCTCCGCTACCTGCTCGGCCCGCGCCCCGGCTAGCACGCCGCCCGCCGGACGGGCAGCACCCGGCTCCGGACGGCCAGCCAGCCAGCCGCGCCAGCCAGCCAGGTTCAGACGGGCGGATTGCGCCAGCAGCGGAACGGCGCGCGGAGGTCGTGAACCGGCTTATCGTAGTCTTATGGCCGAATACTGGTCGATCGAGGTCTTCGACGGGGAAATCCCGGCTTCGCAATGGAAGCAGGCCTACAGCGCCGCCCTGGTCGAGGCCGCCATCTCGCACGGGGCGCACGACTGGAGCTGGATCGAGAGCCGCTGGGGCGTGGTCTTCGAGGCGTGCTTCACCGAGGACGCGCAATGGGAGGCCTTCCGCGCGCTGCCCGCGGTCCGGGCCGCGCTCGACTCCGTGCCCGACCCGGTGAACGGCCTGCTGATCTACCGCGGGCGTGGCGGCGCGTCCGGCGCATCGTCCCCGCGCCGCCCGCGGCCGGTGCCGAGCGCGGGGGCCGTCTCGCTGCCCGTGCCCGTCGCGGAATCGTACCTGGACCTGACGAATGCGGAAATGCGGGATCCGGGCGGTGATCTGGCTCGCACTGTGTGAGCATGGGACCTCCGGACAGGGCAGGATGGGGGCATGAGGGATACCAGAGCCTCGGCTGGAGGACTGCGGTCAGCGATCGAGCGAAGCGGGTATTACCCGGGAGTGGTCTCTGACGCCGTCTCAGCGGCCCTCGGGCATGAGCCCGTCGTCTCCTACTTTGTGCACCACGACGCGCTGTTCGATCCGGGGATGGAGGTACGGCGCCACATGACGGTGCTGGTGCTCACCCCGTCGCGGCTCGTTTACTCACATACCGACGAGCACCCGGCCGACGACACCGATTCCCGTCCGCAGGCCGAGACGAGCACCGAGGCAGTCCGGTTTTCCCGGATCTCGTCGGTGGCCGTCACCCGTGTCGTGCCGGACCCGGCTTCCTACCTGCCCGGCGTCACCATGCCCACCGAGGTCGTGCTGACCATCGGCTGGAACGTGCTCTCGCACGTCGAGCTGGAGCCGGCCCACTGCGGAGACGAGAGCTGCGAGGCAGATCACGGATACACCGGGACGATCACGGCCGATGACCTGACCATGCGGGTGAGCGAGGCGGCCGACGGCGAGGATGCCGTGCGCCAGGTCCTGGCGTTCGGCCAGGCGCTGTCCGAAGCCACCAGCCGCCCGTAAGCAACAGCCGATGACAGATCAGCCGGCGGTTCCGCCGACGCTGCCGCGATACGGCGAGGCTTCCCTGGCCGACCTGGCCGCTTCGCTGCTCGCCTCGCTCGGCGTCGGCGGCCCGAATCCGCTTGGCCTGGCCCCCGCCGCGCGGCTGTGCCTGCTGGTCGTGGACGGCCTCGGCTGGGAGCTGCTGCGGGACCATCAGGCGGCAGCCCCGTTCCTGGCCGAGCTCACCATGACCGGGCGCCCGCTGACGGCAGGCTTCCCGGCCACCACGGTGACCAGCCTGACATCGCTGGGCACCGGCCAGCCACCCGGCCAGCACGGGATGCTCGGCTATCAGATCGCCGTGCCCGGGCAGGGCAGGCTGCTGAACGCGCTGCGGTGGGACCGGAGCATCGACCCGGTCGCCTGGCAGCCGGGACCGACGATCTTCGAGCGGGCGGCCGCCGCCGGGGTGGCCGCACTCCGGGTAGCGCCGGCGCAGCCTCCGCGCGACCGGCCTTTCGGTGGCCGCCATGCGCGGCGCGGGCTACCGGGCCGCGGACAGCCTCGGCGCGCTTGTCGCGCAGGCGACGGCCGCGCTGAAGGAATCGGACCGGGCGCTGGTGATGGCCTACTACGGGGCGCTGGACGGGACCGGGCACGTCTGCGGCTGCACCTCCGATGCCTGGCGGTACCAGCTGGGCCATGTCGACAAGCTGGCCGAGCAGCTTGCGTCGGCGCTGCCGCACGGCACGGTGCTGCACGTGACCGCCGATCACGGCATGGTGGACGTCCCCCCGCATGACCGGATCGACGTCGACGAGATACCTGAGCTGCGGGCCGGGGTGGCGCTGCTGGGCGGCGAGCCAAGGGCCCGGCACGTCTATGCCGAACCCGGGGCGGCGGCCGACGTGCTGGCCGCCTGGCGGGAGATCCTGGGCGCCAGGGCGTGGGTGGCGTCCAGGGCCGAGGCGATCTCGGCGGGCTGGTTCGGCGAGGTCGCCGGGCAGATGGCGGACCGGATTGGTGACGTGGTCGCCGCCCCGGCCGGGCCCTGGGCGGTGGTCGCGACCAGGGCCGAGCCGCGCGAGTCGGCGCTGATCGGCATGCACGGCTCGCTCACCACGTCGGACCAGCTGGTGCCGCAGCTCATGCTGGCCGATCTGTAACGCCCGGGCAGTGTCCGCAGAACGGGCGTTTGTCCACAGTCGGGGCGGGGAACCAGACACCAGCCGAAGCGGTTATGCACAGGAATCGAGAGGTTATCCACAGCATGAATGCCGCCGCGGGCCTGCTCACCAACCCGGCCACGCTGGCCCGTGAGCTCGCGGGCGAGGCGCCGCCGCTGATTATCGACGCCCGCTGGCGGCTCGGCGGGCCGCCGGGTGCCGATAGCTACCGGGCCGGTCACCTGCCGGGGGCCGTCTTCGTCGACCTGGACAGCGACCTGTCCGGCCCGCCCGGCGGCGGCGGCAGGCATCCGCTGCCGGCCGCGGCGGCCTTCCAGGCGGCGATGCGCCGGGCCGGGGTGAGCGCGGCCCGCCCGGTCGTGGCCTATGACGACGGTGATTGCATCGCCGCCGCCCGCGCCTGGTGGACGCTGCGCTACTTCGGCCACCGCCGGGTGCGCGTGCTGGACGGCGGGTTCGGCGCGTGGACGGCGGCCGGGCTGCCGGTCAGCGCGGACGTGCCGCAGATCCGGCCGGGCGACTTCACCGCCGCCGCGGGCGGGATGGCCGTGCTGGACGCGGACGGCGCCGCCGCACTGGCCCGGTCGGGCGTGCTGCTCGATGCCAGGTCGGCGGAGCGGTACCGGGGCGAGGCCGAGCCGGTCGATCCGGTTGCCGGGCACATTCCCGGCGCGGTGAGCGCGCCCGTCACCGGCAGCAGCACGCCCGACGGCAGGTTCCGGCAGCCGGCCGCGCTGGCCCGGCGGTTCGCCGCCCTCGGCGTCACCGCCGGGCGCCCGGCGGCCGCCTACTGCGGCTCCGGCGTCACCGCCGCGCACGAGGTGCTCGCGCTCGAGCTGGCCGGCCTGCAGGCCGCGCTCTACGTCGGCTCCTGGTCCGGCTGGATCACCGACCCGGGCCGCCCGGTCGCCACCGGCCCGGCAGCCGGCTAGGGCGCTGGCCGGAGCTGTTCACCGGGTCCGGTGCTGGCCGGCCCGCAACGCGAGGTCCGGCAGGCTAGCCGGGCGGCGGCGCGAGGTCCTGCCGGGCGGTCAGCAGCAGCCAGGTGACCGCGCCGGTGACCAGGGCCGGCCCGGCCGGCCCGGAGCCTGCCGCGGCCCACGCCGCCGCGCTTGCCACGGCGGCCGCCAGCACCCGGAGCGCGAGCCGCCCGGGACGCCCCCGGCGCACCCGCGCCGCAAGCCGTACGGCAGCAGGCAGCCGCCATGAAATTCCGGCTTTAACGGATCCTCCGGCGGCCCGCCACCCGCCGGCTACAGCGTCGCCTGCGCGGCCGCCGGGCATCCCGGCCCGGCCGCCAGGGCCGGCCGGCCAGGCCGGGCGGCGGGCCGGCTTCGCGTCGGCCATCGCCTCGCCGCGGCCGAACCTGGTCCGCAGCTGCGTGTAGGCGGCCGCCGCCGCGGCGAACCTGGCCGGCTCGCCGCCGTCCGGCCGGTCCGGGTGGGTGGCGGCGGCGACCCGGCGCCAGGCTGCCCGGACGTCATCGTCGGTCAGATCCGGCCGGGCCGCCAGGCCGAGCACGGCGAACGGATCGGCGGCCGGCCGCCGCCCGCGGGTCACCGGCCCGCCTCCGGGCCGAACACGTCGTCCAGGAACCCGCTGACGTCCGGCGGCAGCTGCCGGGGAGGCGGCGGGTCAGGCGGCACCCGGCCGGCCTGCCCGTCCGCTGCCTGCCCGTCCGCTGCCGGGCCGTTCGCTGCCCGGCTGGCGGTGGCCTGCCCGTCGGCTGCCGGGCCGCCGGCTGGCGGCACCGCGGCGAGCGGGCCGGCTGCCGTCCGGCCCGGGGCGGCCGCCCGGCCCGGCCCAGGCAGCGCCGCGGGGCCGCCGATCAGCCGCTTGACCTGCACGTAGGTCACGCCGCCGCGGTAGATGTAGCCGACCTGGCCGACGTCGAGGGAGCGGATCAGGGCCGGATCCGCGACGGGCGCCTGCCGGATCCGCGAGGTTCCCTGATGACCCCAGACCGGGACGCCGAGCAGCCGCCGGGTGGTGTCGGTGAGCTTGCGCATCCCGGCCAGGCCGGTCACCGGCTCGGGATGCGGGGTGCGCAGCAGCCAGATGCCGCCGTCGGCTGACGCGGCGATCCGGTACCGCTCGTCATCGTCGCCGGCCAGGCCCGTCCAGGACTGGGCGGACACCTGGACGGCCAGCCCGAGCGACCGGGCCCGCTCGTACAGCTGCCAGATCGGCAGCCGCCTGGATACCGCGCTGAACTCGTCGACGGCCAGCAGGATCTCCCTGGCCTGGCCGCCGCCGGGCGGGCTGGCCGCGTAGCTGGCGAGCAGGTCGGTCAGCGCCCTGGCCTGGCCCTCGGCGACCGAGATCTCCGCGGTGCCCTCCAGGATGCAGTACCAGGCGTCGGCGTCGGCGAACGCCGCCCGGGCCGTCCAGCCCGCCGCCGAGCCGCCGGAACAGGGTCCGGAACCGCAGCGCGATATCGCCCAGCTGGCGCCCGGCGGAGCGGATCAGGGCCAGATCGCCGGGCTGCCCGGCGGCCGCGTAGGCCAGCCCGAGCCAGCCGGGATCGAGCCGGCCGAGAAAGTCTTCCGAGCTGTCCGGCGGTCCGCACGGCGCGTCGACGGCCAGCGCCACCACCGCCTCCATCACGTCCGCGTAGTAGGCGGCCGCGCCGCTGCCGTGCTCGATCAGGTCGAGCAGCGTGGTCGTCAGCTGCCGCGGCGGCAGGGTCCACAGCGACAGGCTGGCCTCGTCCGGCCAGATCGCGGTGGCGCGGGCGCCGGCCGCGCGCAGTACCCGCCGGGCCCGGTCCGCGATCCGCCTGGCGTCCGCGCCGCCCTTGCAGTCGAGCACCACGAGCAGCGGCGGGCGGCCGAGCCCGGCCGCGTGCCGCTGCAGCGCCGTGGCCATGAACCCGGCCCACAGCCGCAGTAAGAGCGTCGTCTTCCCGGTCCCCGTGGTACCGATCACGACCTGATGCGAGCGCATCCGCTGGTAGGGGATGCTGGCGATCAGGCCCGTGCGATGGCCTACCGTCCTTATCACGGCACCGGCCACGACGGCTCCGTTTCGGCTGGTCAACGGTACCGAGCCGGGGGCGGCGATCCTGGCCCGGGCGGCCCGCGCCTGATGCCGCCACTGCCGCTGGTCGAAGGTGACAGCCGAGCCGGGCGACAGGCCGCCGGAACCGGTCTCCATCGAGCGGATCCGGTAGGACCAGCCGAGCCCGCCGGCCGCCAGGCCGAGCGGGATCGCGGCCGGCCCGATGACCGCGGCGGCCGCCGGATACCGGCCGGCCGCGGCCGCATGCCACATCGCCAGCCAGGCGAGATACGGGGCGGCGAAGACGCGGCGCCAGGACCCGGCGTCGGCCGCGGTCAGCGCCAGCCAGACGGTGACCATCGGCGCGCAGCGCACGGCCGCGCGATACAGCCGGGCGGACGGCCAGCCGCTGAACCAGGCGGCGGCCACGGCGCCGGCCGCGACCAGCGATACCGGCGCGGCCGCGACGATCAGCGCGGCGCAGGCCGCGAGCCGGGTCAGCCGCCAGGCGCCGCGGGCCGCCGCCCGGACCGCGAGCAGGCTGACGTACCGGCCGGTCACCGGGCCGCCCGCGGCGGGACGGCCGGCGCCATCGCGGCACCCGGCGGCAGCGCCCGGATCTCGATCCTGGCCGCCGCGGCGCCGAGCGCGTCCCTGGCCCGGGTCACGGCGGGCCGGGCGGCGGCGGAGCACAGGTAGACCACCCTGGCGTGCCGCGGCGGCCGCGCGGGCACCAGCACCTCGGCGGCCGGGCAGCCGTAGTCGCCGGTCCGGCTCAGCAGCTCACGCATGATCGCGGCGGTCCGGGCGACGGTCTTCGGCGTCAGCTCGGCCTCGATTGCCCAGCACTCGCCCGCCCAGGCGGCCGGGCCGCCGTCCGGCCAGTGCACCTCGCCGTCCGGCAGGTGCTCACGCACCCCCACCCGGCCGCCGCGGCGGGCCCGCAGCCGCCGCTCGCTGCGCCAGTGGCCGCCGGCCGCGCGGTAGCCGGCCGCGGACTCCAGCGCGAGCCGGACCGCGACCACGGCCCGGATGTGCGCCAGCCGCGATAACGCCGGCGGCGCCTCGGCGTACGGCAGCCCGCAGCTGGCCAGGCCAGCCCTGGTCAGCCAGACCCACGAGGGGCCGGGGCCGAGCCTGGCCGACTCCGCGAGCCGCCGCCGGCGCCAGCGGGCCGCGATTTCCCGCGCCCTGGGCTCGCCGACACCCAGCACGGAGGCGAGCTGGTCTAACTGGACGCCGTACATCTCGGCGGCGAACAGCAGCCCGGTGACGTCGCGCCCGGCGAGGTTGCCGCCAGCCGCCGGGGGAGCCGATGCCCCTTCTGCCGGGATCACCCGACTATCACATCATGGGCGGCGGCGCGAAGCCGCGCACCGGCCGCAAACCCGGGTTCCGCGGCCGCCCCGGCGCTCCCGGCCAGGGGGCGGTGCTGGCGGCGGCCGCGGTGGTACGGCACAATGACATCCGGTACCTGCAACTCCGGATGGTCGCCGGCTGCCGCTGGCGATGAGGTCGTTGGGGAAGACGCACCTCATCTGCTGGCTGGGAGGCCTCGTGACCGTACATGGCGTGTTGCAGGTTCACTCTGCGCCCCCGGCGCTGAGCCCGCATATCGAGTGGGCAGTGGCGGGGGTTATCGGCGTGCCGGTGTCGCTGCCCTGGGTCGACCAGCCGGCGTCGCCGGGCACGGTGCGCACCGAGCTGAACTGGCAGGGCCGGCCGGGGCCGGCGGGGCGATCACGTCCGCGCTGGCCGGCTGGAACCTGCTCAGGTTCGAGGTCACCGAGGAGGCCAGCGCGGGATGCGACGCGGTCCGTTACAGCTGCACCCCGTCGCTCGGCACCTTTTCTGCCGTCATCTCGGCCAATGGTGACGTGCTGGTCCCCGAGGGGCGGCTGCGCGCCGCCATGACGCTCGCGGCCGCTTCGGTGCCCGCCGGGTTCAGGGCCGGCCTGCCTGCCGCGGACGAGGCCTCGCCGGGCGACGGCATCCGCGGGCTGCGCGAGGTGCACGGGCCGCGGCACCCGGCGCTGGGCGGCTCGCTGGAGGCCGAGCTCCGGCTGCTGCTCGGCCAGCCCTGGGATGACGAGCTTGAGCCCTTCCGGCATGCCGCGGCCGGTGCCCCGGTGCGCTGGCTGCACGCCACCGGCTGACCGCGCTGCACCGCCGGCCGGTCCCGGCCGATCGCAGCTGCGACGATGGGCTGAGGCGGCAGGAGGAGAAGGCAGCGTGGCTCAGAAGATCATCATCGACTGCGATCCGGGAATCGACGACGCCCTGGCACTCGCCTTCGCGCACGGCGACCCCGGCCTTGAGGTCTGCGGGATCACTACCGTGGCCGGCAACGTCGGCCTGGATCTGACCACGGCCAACGCGCTGCGCGTGCGGGACTTCGCCGGCCTGGCGGGCGTGCCGGTGGTGCCGGGCAGCGCGCGGCCGCTGCTGCGGCCGGCGCTGGACGCGGGGCACATTCACGGTGATACCGGGCTGGGCGGAGCGCGGCTGCCGGCCGCGGCGTCCGGGCCCGCGCCCGGCCATGCGGTGGATTACCTGGTCGACACCATCAGCGCGGCGCCGGGGGAGATCACCCTGGTCGCCATCGGGCCGCTGACCAACATCGCGCTCGCGCTGCGGCGCGAGCCCGCGCTCACCGGCCTGGTCCGGGATTTCGTGATCATGGGCGGCTCGGCCGGCCGGGGCAACGCCACGCCGGCCGCCGAATTCAACATCCTGGCGGATCCGGAGGCGGCGGCCATCGTGTTCAGCGCCGGCTGGACGGTGACCATGATCGGGCTGGACGTGACGCTGCGGGCCCGGGTGACCGCCGCGGTGCGGGACCGGCTGCGCGGCCTCGGGCCGCTGGCCGACCGCCTGCTGCTGCCCAGCCTGGCCGGCTACCGCACGATCCGCCCGGCCGGGCCCGGCGCCGCTGAGCCTGACTGGCCAGCGGACCTGATGGCCCCGGCCGTGCATGACGTGTGCGCGGTCGCCAGGGTTACCCGGCCCGGGCTGATCAGCTGCGTGCCCGCGCTGGTGCAGGTGGAGACCACCGGGCGGCTGACCAGCGGGATGACCGTCACGGACTTCACCGCCCCGGCCGGGCAGCACAACGCCATGGTCGGCACCGGGATTGACGTGGACGGCTTCTGGGACCTGGTGCTGAGCGCCTACCAGCGGGTCGCGGACGGGATGGCGCGCCGGTAACGGCGGCCCGGCCCGGGCCGGGCCGCCCTCTCAGAGCGGGATGTTGCCGTGCATGCCGCGGTGCGACGGCACGGCGGCGATGGCCCGGGCGATCGCCTGCCGGGTCTTGGCCGGCTCGATGATCTCGTCGACGACGCCGAGCTCTATCGCCCGGTGCAGGCCGCCGGCCTCGCGCTCGTGCTCGGCCGCCAATTCCGCCTCGGCCTCGTGCCGCTGCCCGGCAGGCACCTCGGCGAGCGTCCGCCGGTGCAGGATCCGCACCGCGGCGACCGCCCCCATCACGGCTATCCCCGCGCCGGGCCAGGCGAATACCCGGGTCGCGCCCAGCGCGCGGGAGTTCATCGCGATGTAGGCACCGCCGTAGGCCTTGCGGGTGACCAGCGTCACGCGCGGGACCGTTGCCTCGGCGAACGCGTGCAGCAGCTTGGCCCCCCGGCGGACCACGCCGTCCCATTCCTGGCCGACGCCGGGCAGGTAGCCGGGCACGTCCACGATGACGGCCAGCGGCACCCCGAACGCGTCGCACATGCGGACGAACCTGGCGGCCTTCTCCGCGGAGGTCGCGTCCAGGCAGCCGCCCAGCCGGAGCGGGTTGTTGGCGATCACGCCGATTGTCCGGCCGCCCAGCCTGCCCAGGGTGGTCACCACGTTCGGTGCCCAGCGCGGGTGCAGCTCGATGCCCGGCTCGTCGAGCAGCCCCCTGATCAGCGGATGCACATCGTAGGCACGCCGCGGCGACTCGGGCAGCAGCGCGCCCAGGTCGGTGTCGCCGAGCGCGCCGCCCGGGCTGTCGCCGTCGGCGGCACCCGGCGCCGGGCCCTGCTGGCCGAGCAGCAGGGCCAGCTGCCGCGCGGTGCTGATCGCCTCCGCGTCCGTGGCGGTGACCAGGTGCACGACGCCGGACCGGCGGCTGTGCGGCTCCGGGCCGCCGAGCCGCTCGGAGTCGACGTCCTCGCCGGTCACGCTGCGGACCACGTCCGGCCCGGTGACGAAGATCCGGCCCTTGTCGGACAGGATCACCAGGTCGGTGAGCGCCGGGCCGTAGGCGGCGCCGCCGGCCGCCGAGCCGAGCACCACCGAGATCTGCGGCACCACGCCGGACGCGCGGGTCATCGCGGCGAACACGGTACCGACGGCGTGCAGGCTCTCCACGCCCTCCCGCAGCCTCGCGCCGCCGGAGTGCCACAGCCCGATCACCGGCGCGCCGACCATGATGGCGTGGTCGTAGGCGACCACGATGGCCTCGCACCCGGCGGCGCCCATCGCGCCGCCCTGGACCCGCGGGTCGCTGGCGAACGCGACCGCGGTCATGCCGTCGATCGTGCCGGCCCCGGCCAGCACGCCGCTGCCGTCCGGCACGGTCAGCAGATCCAGCGAGCCGGGGTCGAACAGCGCCGCCAGCCTGACCCCGGGGTCGCGGGGGCCGCCGGAGGTGCGGGCCGCGGCGGCGGGGGCAGGCCCAGGCGGTGCGGCAGGCGCGGGCGGGGGCGGGGCGACCGGGATCCGGCTGTCCAGAACGGTCACGTCAGTCTCCTTCGGTGCGGCAGGCACGCTCGGCTCAGGCGGCGGTGAAGGCAAGCGCGACATTATGCCCGCCGAAGCCGAATGAGTTGTTCAGGACGGCCATCGGGCCGCTGGCCCGGGCGCGCAGTTCCCGCGGCTCGGCCGCGATTAGCAGGCCGGCGTCGTCGTCGGGGTCTTCGAGGTTGATGGTCGGCGGCGCGACCTTGTCGCGCAGCGCCAGGATCGCGGCCACCGACTCGACCGCGCCGGCGCCGCCGAGCAGGTGCCCGGTCATCGACTTGGTGGCCGATACGACCACGCCGCTGGCGGCGCTGCCGAGGGCCGCGGCGATGGCCTGGGCCTCCACCACGTCGCCCGCCGGGGTCGATGTCGCATGCGCGTTGACGTGCACGACCTGGCCGGCGCTGACCCGGGCGTCAGCGAGTACCCGGGTCATGGCGCTGACGATGCCGGTGCCCGCCGGGTCCGGCTGGGCGATGTGGTGGGCGTCGGCGGAGTAGCCGACCCCGGCGGCGACCGCGTACACGGTCGCGCCGCGGCGGGCCGCGTGCTCGGCCGACTCCAGCACCACCATCCCCGCGCCCTCGCCGAGCACGAAGCCGTCCCGGCCCTTGTCGAACGGCCGGGACGCGCGCTCCGGCTCGTCGTTGCGGGTGGACAGCGCCCGCATCGCCGCGAACGCGGCGATGTTCAGCTGCATGATCGCGGCCTCGGTGCCGCCCGCCAGCACGATGTCGGCGCGCCCGGACCTGATCATGTCCATCGCGTAGCCGATCGCCTCGGCGCCGGAAGCGCACGCGCTGACCGTGGTGTGCACCCCGGCGCGGGCGCCAAGCTCAAGGCTGATCCAGCCGGCCGAGCCGTTCGGCATGAGCATCGGAACGGTGAACGGCGAGAGCCGCTGCCAGCCCTTCTCCCGGAGCGTGTCGTAGGCGGCCAGGGTCGAGGCGATGCCGCCGATGCCGCTGGACACGACCACGCCGAGCCGCTCCGGGTCGACATCGCCGAGCGCCGGCGTCGGCCCATGCCTCGCGCGCGGCGATGATGGCGAACTGCTCGCACCGGTCCAGGCGGCGGGCCTGCACGCGATCGATCAGCGTCGCGGGCTCGGCCGCCGCCCAGGCCGCGATCCGGGCCGGGAGCTCGGCTGCCCAGTCGTCGGTCAGCTCGCGCACGCCGCTGCGCCCGGCCAGCAGCGCCTCCCAGGTCGACGCGACGTCAGCGCCCAGCGGCGTGATCGCACCTAGCCCGGTGACGACGACATCTGTCCGGTCTGTGCCCACTGCGGTATCACTCCTCAGGTCGGGTAACGCGGCGCCGTGCTGGCAGCGGGGCGGCGCCGCGCCGCGGTGCTGCCCCGGTCAGGCGGATACGCCGGCCCGCCCGACGTAGTCGATGACGTCCTGCACGGTCTTGAGGTCCTTCAGCTGGTCGTCAGGGATCTCGACGCCGAACTTGTCCTGGGCCGCCACCGCGATCTCGACCATGGACAGCGAGTCGATGTCCAGGTCGTCGACGAACGTCTTCTCGGGGGTGACCTGGTCGGCGGGGACGCCGGCCACCTCGTCGATGATCTCGCCGAGGCCTGCCAGGATTTCCTGCTCCGTCATGGCCATTTCCGTTCTGTCTCCTTAACTTCGGGTGTTCTCTGCGGGGTGGTCGGGGCCCGGGCGGTCGCCCCGGCCCGGTCAGGGCAGGATGATCACCTGCGCGGCGTAGCAGATGCCGGCGCCGAAGCCGATCAGCAGGGCCAGCCCCCCTGAGCCGAGCTCGCCGCGCTCGATCATCCGGGACAGCGCGAGCGGGATCGACGCGGACGACGTGTTGCCGGCGGTCACGATGTCGTCGGCCACGACCGCCTGCGGGGCGCCGACCTTGCGGGCGATCGCCTCGATGATGCGCAGGTTCGCCTGGTGCGGCACGAACGCGGCCAGCTGGCCCGGCTCGACGCCGGCCGCCTCGCAGGCCCTCCTGGCCACCGGGTGCAGCGCGGTGGTCGCCCACCGGAAGACGGCCTGGCCCTCCTGGAAGATGAACGAGTTCCGGTCCCTGACGTAGATCTTGTCGGCCATCTCGCCGGCGCTGCCCCAGACCACCGGCCCGATGCCCGGCTCGTCGGCCGGGTCGGCGACCGGGCCGACGACGGCTGCGCCGGCCCCGTCGGCGAAGATGATCGCGGTCGACCGGTCGGTCCAGTCGATCCACTGGGACAGTTTCTCGGCCCCGATGACCAGGACGTTGCTGGCCGTGCCGGCCCGCACGGCGTCGCTGGCGCTGGCCAGCGCGTAGCAGAAGCCCGCGCACGCCGCGTTCAGGTCGTAGGCGCCGGGAGCGGCGATGCCGAGCCGCCGGGCCACCGTGGCGGCGGTGTTCGGGATCTGTACCTCGGCCGTGCAGGTCGCGACGATCACCAGGTCGATGTCGGCCGGGGACAGGCCGCTGGCCGCCAGTGCCTTGCCGCCGGCCGCGGCGGCCATGTCGGCCACCGTCTCGTCCGGGCCGGCGATCCGCCGGCTGGCGATGCCGACCCGGCTGCGGATCCACTCGTCGCTGGTGTCCATGGCCGCCGCCAGCTCGTCGTTGCCGACGACCCGGGCCGGCTGGTAGCCGCCGAATGCCAGGATCCGCGCGCCCGCTGAGCCCTCGGTGAGTCGCATCCGGGTCCTGCCTTTCGGAGCCAGTCCGGCGGCGTCCGCCGCCGGGAGGTCGGGAGTCACTCGGTGCCGGCCGGCTGCAGCCGCACCAGCGGCTGGCCGGCGCTGACCGGGTCGCCGTCCTCGACCAGCCACTCGATGATCGTGGCCGGGAAGCCCGGGGCGACCGGGTGGCTGTCGCCGCGCATGTCCACGCGGCCCAGCTCGGCCCCGCTGCTGACCGCGACCCCGGGAGCCCCGGCCGGGCCGGCCCGGAACACCCCGGCCAGCGGGGCGACCAGCAGCCGCCACTCCGGCGCGTCGCTGTCGGCGTCGGCCTGGCCGTGCTCGGCGATCAGGCCTCTGGCGGCCTGCAGGCTGTCCGGGGTCTTCAGCGCGGTGAGCTGGACGCCGGGCAGCGCGCGCCTGGCCAGGCCGGTCAGCGTGCCGGCCGGCGGCAGCTCGATCATCGCGCTGACCCCGAGGCGGGTCATCGACTGCATGCACTTGTCCCAGCGGATCGGGGCGCTGACCTGGGTGACGATCCGCTCCATCCAGTCCGCGCCGGTGTGCACCACCGCGCCGTCCCGGTTGGACAGCAGGGCCAGGTCCGGATCGCTGACCTTGACCTGCGCGGCGGCGGCGCGCAGGTCGTCGACGGCGGGCGCCATGTGCCGGGTGTGGAAGGCGCCGGCCACCGACAGCGGGATGAGCCTGGCGCGGGCCGGCGGGTCGGCCGCGAACGCGGCCAGCCCGGCCGCGGTCCCGGCGGCGACCAGCTGCCCGGCGCCGTTGACGTTGGCCGCGGTCAGCCCGTGCTTCTCGATCGCGGCGAGGACGGCGGACTCGTCGCCGCCGAGCACCGCGGTCATGCCGGTGGCCTCGGCCGCCGCGGCCCGGGCCATGGCCTGGCCGCGCACCCGGACCAGCCGGATCGCGTCGTCCGGGTCGATCACGCCGGCGATGGCGCCGGCGCCGAGCTCGCCCACGCTGTGCCCGGCTGCGGCGCCGGCCAGCTGGCCCGCCTGGCCGAGGCCGCCGAAAAGCTCGGCGGCCGCGGCGATGGCGGCGGCGACCAGCAGCGGCTGGGCGATCGCGGTATCCCGGATCTCGTCCGCGCTGGCCGTGGTCCCGCACCGGATCAGATCGCAGCCCGCCAGGTCAGACCAGGCAGCCAGGCGGTCGGCAAATCCGGGCAGGGCAAGCCACGGGGACAGGAATCCGGGGGCCTGCGCGCCCTGACCGGGAGCGGCGATCAACAGCATCCCTTAAGCGTGCACTGTAGAACTCCGCCATACGAATGCCGAAGCATACGAAGTTCTGCCGGGGACATCTGTAGGAATCCGCCAAAACTAGGTGCCCCGGTGCGCGAGGCGGCCGAGAACCACGGCCAGCCAGATGGCGAACGCCCCCCGGCCGTCGCCGGGCGTGAGCCCGGTCAGCTCGGTCACCCGCCGCAGCCGGTACCGGACGGTGTTCGGGTGCACGAAGAGCAGTCTCGCCGTGGCCTCAAGCGAGCTGCCCTGCTCCAGGTAAGTGGTGACGGTATCGAGCAGGGCCGGGCCGCCGTCCAGCAGCGGCAGGTAGACGTCGTCGATCAGCTCCTTGCGGGCTGACTCGTCTCCGTCCAGCGCGCGCTCGGGCAGCAGGTCGACCGCCTCCACCGGCCGCGGGGCCTCCGGCCAGGCCGCCGCGGCCCGCAGGCCGGCCAGCGCCGCGCCGGCCGACACCACGGCCGACTGCAGGTCGGCCACCGGCGGGCCGACCACGACCGGCCCGGGCCCGAACCGGCCGGCCAGCTGGCTGGCCGCCTTCAGCGGCTCGGCCGTGCCGCCGAGCACCACGACCAGGCGGTGGCCGTGCACGCCGGCCAGCAGGTCCAGCCGGGAGCGCCGGGCGATGATGCGCAGCTCGTCGATCAGGCCCTCCGGCTCGCTGCCGTCGGCGTCGCCGGCGATCACCGAGACCGGCGCCGATGACCAGTTCAGCGCGGAGGCCCAGGACTGCAGGCCCTCGTCCACCTCGCCGCGGACCAGCGAGTCCACCACCAGCGCCTCCAGCCGCGCGTCCCAGGCGCCGCGTGCCTCGGCCGTGCGGGCGTACACCTGGGCGGCCGCGAACGCGATCTCCCGGGTGTAACGGAGCACGGCCTCGCGCAGCTCCGCCTCGCCGCCCGGCGCGGCCAGCTCGTCCACCTGGGACTCCACCACGTCGATGATGACGCGCACCATCTCCACTGCCTGCTGCAGGCTGACCGCCCGGGCCAGCTCGCGGGGCGCGGTGCCGAACACCTCGCCGGCCACCGCGGGCCTGCCGCGCTCCGGGTGCTTGATCCAGTCCACGAACGCGGCGACCCCGGCCTGGGCGACCAGGCCGAGCCAGGACCGGTGCTCCGCCGACATCCGGCGGAACCACGGCAGCCGCCGGTCCATCGACGTCATCGCGGCGGTGCCCAGCGAGCTCATCGACGACTCGAGACGGCGTATCGTCTCCTGGCTGACGTGCCTGCGGGCATCAGGTCCCGCTGGCTGGATGCCATCGTCGGCGGCTGGCTCCGATGCGCCCGTCACGCTGCCAGCCTGCCACGTCGGCGGCGCCGGCCTGCCGCCGGGCGGCCGGACCCGGCTGGCGGCCGGCCGGCTCAGCCGGCCGCGGCGGGCCCGCCGCCGAGGCCGAGCGCGGCCCGGATCCGGGCGGTGACCGCCGCCAGGTCGCCCAGTTCCGCGCCGCCGCCCTGGGCAAACGCGGCGCTGCCGCCGCCGTGCCCGCCGGTCACCGTCAGCACCTGCCGCAGCACGGCCCGGGCGTCCGGGCGGCCGTCCGCGCCGCCCGCCTCGCCCGGCTGGCCCGCGCGGTCAGGGCCGGCCGGAACGCTGACGCCGACCCGCAGCGAGCCTTCCCCGGCGTCCGGCAGCAGCAGCACGGCGACCGCGTCAAGCTCGCGGCTCAGCCTGCGCGCCTCGGCCGCCAGGCCGGCCGGGCCGATCCCCGGGTCCGCCGCGATCACGTAGCGCTGGCCGGACGGCGTGGTGGCCACCTGGCCGGCCAGCGACGCCGCGGCGGTCGTGCCGCGGCCGGCCTTCCCGTTCCGCGCGGTGAGCGCGTCGACGCGCTGCGGCAGCTGATCTACCGGGACCCGCAGCCGGGCGGCGATCCCGCGGAGCAGCCGGTCCCGCTCCAGCGTGTACGCCAGCGCGGGCTCGCCGGTCACCGCCTCGATCCGGCGCACGCCGGAGCCGATGCTGCTCTCGCTGACGATCCGGAACAGGCCGACCTCGGCGGTGCCGTGCACGTGCGTGCCGCCGCACAGCTCGGCGGAGAAATCGCCGAACGAGACCACCCGGACGTCCTCGCCGTACTTGTCGCCGAAGAACGCGATGGCCCCGCCGCCGACCGCGTCACGGAACGGCTTCACCTCGGTGCGGCGCTCGATGTTGGCCAGTACCTCGGCGTTGACCAGCCGCTCGACCTCGTCGGCCGCGTCCTGCGACAGGGCGGCGGGGTGCTGGAAGTCGAACCGCAGCCGGTCCGGGGCGACCAGCGACCCGGCCTGCCGGACATGCTCGCCGAGCACCTGCCGCAGCGCCGCGTGCAGCAGGTGGGTGGCCGAGTGGTTCCGCATCACCGCGCGGCGCCGGGCCGCATGCACGGCCAGCTGGACCGTGTCGCCCGGCTGCAGCACGCCGCTGGTGACCTCGATCGCGTGCACGTACCGGCCGTCGGCGTTCTGCGTGTCCAGCACGCCGGCCGCGACGCCGGGCGCGGTGAGCTGCCCGGTGTCGCCGACCTGCCCGCCGCCTTCGGCGTAGCAGGGGGTCTGGTCGAAGATCGCCAGGCCGCGCTCGCCGGCGGCCAGCCTGCTGGCCGGCCCGTGCGGCCCGGCCAGGGCGAGAACCCTGGCCTGCGCGGTGAGCTGGTCGTGGCCGAGGAACCGGGTCGGCCCGGCCCCGGCGGCCGCGATCAGCTCCGGGTCGACGGCGGCGGCGCCGCCCTGGCCCGGGCCGGCCCCGGATCGGCCCCGCGGGGCGCGGGACAGCTCGCGGTGCTCGGTGAACAGCTCGGCGAACCGGCGCTCGTCCAGCGAGCCGCCGCGGCTGGCGGCGAAATCCCGGATCAGGTCAACCGGCATGCCGTGCGTGGCGTACAGCGCGAACACGTCCTCCCCGCTGATCTCGAAGCCGGGCGTGGCGGCCAGGCCGGCCAGCCGGTCAAGGCCGCGGCGTACCACCCGGCCGAAGTCGCGCTGCTCGCGGTCGAGCAGCCCGAGTATCCGGTCGCGGCCCTGGCCGAGCCTGGGGTAGTGGCCGGCCAGCTGGTCGATCGCGGCGCCGGCCACCTGGCCGGGGTCGAAGGACCCGGCGCCCGCCTGGGTCGCGGTGGCGATCGCCGTCCGCAGCAGCCGCCGCGGGATGTAGCCGCGGCCCTCGTTCGACGGGGCGACGCCCTCGCCGAGGATGAAGACCGAGGCCCGGACGTGATCGGCGACCAGCCTGATGTCGCGCTGGCTGGCGCCGCTCCCGGCCAGCGCCGCCCGCGCGGCCGCCACGATCGGCGCGAACAGGTCGGTCTCGTAGACCGAGTCGCGGCCCTGCAGCACCATGGCCATCCGTTCCAGCCCGGAGCCGGTATCGACGCTGGTGAACCGCAGCCGCTCAAGGGCGCCGCCGGGGAGCCGGTTGAACTCCATGAAGACGCCGGCGTTCCAGATCTCGATATACCGGCCGGCGCTGTCGAACTCGCCGCCCGGCTGGTACCGCGGGCCGTTTTCCGCGCCGGTGTCGTAGAACACCTCGGTGCACGGGCCGCATGGCCCGGTATCGCCCGCGGACCAGAAGTTGTCCTCGTCGCCCAGGTAGACGATGTGGTCGGCGGCTATCCCGGCCTGCCGCCAGGCCGCCGCCGAGATGTCGTCCGGGGGGATGCCGAGCGCCTCACTGCCCTGGTAAACGGTGACGTACAGCTCCCCGGGGCTGAACCCGAAGCCGCTGGTCAGCAGCTCGGACGCCAGCTCGACCGCGCGCTCCTTGAAATAGTGCCCGATCGACCAGCTGCCCAGCATCTCGAAGAACGTCAGGTGATGCCGGTCGCCGACATCGGCGATGTCGATGGTCCGCACGCAGGGCTGGACGTTGCACAGGTCAGCGGCAGGCGGCAGCGCCTCGCCGAGGAAGTACGGCTTCAGCGGGGCCATGCCGGCGTTGACGAACAGCAGCGTCGGGTCGTTCACCGGGATCACCGAGGCAGCGCCGATCTGCAGGTGCTGCCGCGCGGTGAAGAACTCAAGGAACGTCTGGCGAATCTCGTCGCCGCTGGCCGGCCGGTCCATGCGGTCCAGTATTTCGGTCCGCCGCGGCGGTGGCGAACTGCTTTTCGGCAGGCCGGCCGCGGCCCGCCGGCGGCCGGGCGCTCCCGGCCGCGGCGCCGCGGCCGGCCCGCCTGCCGGGCCGCCGGGCAATAGCCGGGGGCCGGGCCATGCCGTATTCCGGGAGCCGGCCGGATGGCCCGTTAATAATGGTCGTTAATCACCTCACGCGCCCCGGCCGCACCGGGGGTTAGATATTTAGGCAAAAATTCTGAAAAGTTACTATCAATCGGCGCGCGGTTTCTATGCACTGATATGTGCACAGTGAGAAGGCCGATAACAGAGAGGACTTAGCATGACCCTCGACCACATCGCCCGCGGCCGGGCCGGTGCCGGGCACGGCTCCGGCGGCGGCGGACGGCTGGCCGGAGCGGCCCGTCGCAGCGCGGCCGTCCTCGCGTCCGGCACCCTGGTCGCCGCCGCCGTGGCGGCTGGCGGGCCGGCCGGCGCGACAGCGCACCGCACCACCGCGGCGCACCGGGCGACCAAGTACCTCTTCCATACCGTGCGCAATCACCATGACGTCACGTTCAACCAGCTGCTCGGCATCAACAGCAGGGGCAAGATCGCCGGCTACTTCGGCTCCGGCGCCAAGGGCCACCCGAACAAGGGCTACGTGGTGCTGCCGCCCTACCGGCAGGCCGACTTCCGCAGCGAGAACTTCCCGCACTCGAAGCAGACGCAGGTCACCGGCCTGAACAACCGCGGCGTCACGGTGGGATTCTGGTCGAAAACGAACAAGGCCAGCCAGGTCAACGACAACATCGGCTTCTGGGCGCGCAATCACCATTTCCACTCGGTGCGGTTCCCGACCCGTAACAACTCGACCCCGCGGGTGAACCAGCTGCTCGGCGTGAACGACCATAAGATCGCGGTCGGCTTCTACGTCAACAAGGCCGGGAACAGCCGGGCCTACGAATTCAACATCAGGACCGGCAGGTTCACCAGGGCGCACGTGCCGGGCTCGACCAGCACGGTCGCCAGCGCGATCAACAACAAGGGCAGCGTCGCCGGGTTCTTCACCGACTCCCACGGCGTGACGCACGGGTTCTTCCTGCGGCACACCGGCCGGCTGTTCATCCTGGACGCGCCGGGCGCGTCGATGACCACGCCATTCGGCGTCAGCAACCGGGGCGAGGTGGTCGGCGCGTTCGCGACCAGCGGCGGCGCCTCGCACGGGTTCACCTGGACCAGGCAGCACGGCTTCAAGACCGTGGACGACCCGCACGGGATCGGCACCACCACGGTCAACGGCGTGAACAACGCCGGCATCCTGGTCGGCTTCTACACCGACTCGGCCGGGAACACCGACGGGATGATCGCGTTCCCGCGGCCCTGATGTCATCCGGGTTGCCGCCTGACGTCCGTCATTAACGGGCCAGGCGGCGTCAGTGCCGGGGCGGGCCCAGCCGGGCCCGCCCCGGTGCCGCTACAGGGCGTCGCTGAGGTCGAGGTCCAGCCGGTACTTACTGATCGCCTGGCCGAGTACCTCCGGCTTGACCTCGCCCCGCCGGGCCAGCTGGCTCAGCACGGCCAGGGTGATCGACTCGGCGTCGACATGGAAGAACCTGCGCGCGGCCGGCCTGGTATCGGAGAACCCCCAGCCGTCGGTGCCGAGCGAGGTGTACGGGCCGGGCACCCAGCGGGCGATCTGGTCGGGCACCGCCCGGATCCAGTCGCTCACCGCGACGACCGGCCAGGACTGGCCCTCCAGCGCCCGGGTCAGGTAGGGCACCCGGTGCTCGGCGTCGGGATGCATCAGGTTCCACTCGTCGCAGTCCAGCGCGTCCCGGCGCAGCTCCGTCCAGGACGTGGCCGACCAGGCCTCGGCGGCCACCCCCCAGTCCTCGGCGAGCAGCCGCTGCGCGGCCAGCGCCCAGCGCAGCGCCACGCCGGAGGCGAGGATCCTGGCCCGCGGCCGGTCGGCCTGGTCGCCGGGCGTCCCGGCGCCGTCCGGCGCGGCGGCCGGCTGCGCCGGGGGCAGGTCCGGCGCGGCGGCGTACCGGTACAGGCCGCGCAGGATGCCGTCGGCCAGGGCGGCCTGGCCGCCGGGGAAGCCGTCCGGCTCGGCCGGCTGCACGTAGGGCTCGTTGTAGACGGTCAGGTAGTAGAAGATGTTCTCGCCGTCCGGGTGGCTGGCCGAGGAGCCGTACATCCGGCGCAGCGCGTCGCGCATGATGTAGGCCAGCTCGAACGCCCAGGCCGCGTCGTAGGCCACGCAGGCGTGGCTGACCGAGGAAAGCAGCACCGAGTGGCCGTCGTTGTGCTGCAGGCCCTCGCCGGTGAGCGTGGTCCGGCCGGCCGTCGCGCCGAGCAGGAAGCCGCGGCCGAGCTGGTCGCCGAGGGCCCACATCTGGTCGCCGGTGCGCTGGAAGCCGAACATCGAGTAGAAGATGTAGACCGGGATCATGTGCGTGCCGTGCGTGGCGTACGCGGTGCCGGCCGCCGCCATCGAGCCCATCGCGCCGGCCTCGCTGATGCCCTCGTGCAGGATCTGGCCCTTCTCGGACTCCTTGTAGGACAGCAGCAGGTTGCGGTCGACCGCCTCGTAGCCCTGGCCGTGCGGGGAGTAGATCTTCGCGGTCGGGAACAGCGAGTCCATGCCGAACGTGCGGGCCTCGTCCGGGATCACCGGGACGAACCGGCTGCCGATGCCCGGGTTCCGCATCAGGTCCTTGAGCATCCGGACGAACGCCATCGTGGTGGCGACCGCCTGCTTGCCGGATCCCTTCCGCAGCTCGTCGTAGGTCGTGTCCGGGGGCAGCGCGAGCGGCCTGGCCCGGACCACCCGGCGCGGCAGGTAGCCGCCCAGCGCGTGCCGGCGCTCCTGCATGTACTGGATCTCGTCGGAGTTCGCGCCCGGGTGGTAGTACGGCGGCAGCTCGGCCTCCAGCGCGGAGTCCGGGATGTCCAGGTACAGCCGGTCCCGGAAGTCCTTGAGCTCGGCCACCGTCAGCTTCTTCATCTGGTGCGTCGCGTTGCGCGCCTCGAAGTCCGGGCCGAGCGTCCAGCCCTTGATGGTGTGCGCCAGGATCACGGTCGGCTGTCCGACGTGCTCGGTCGCCGCCTTGAACGCGGCGTAGACCTTGCGGTAGTCGTGGCCGCCGCGGGACAGGTTCCGCAGGTCGTCGTCCGACAGGTGCTCGACCATGGCGCGCAGCCGCGGGTCGCCGCCGAAGAAGTTCTCCCTGATGTAGGCGCCCGACTCGACGCCGTAGGTCTGGAACTGGCCGTCCGGCGTGGTGTTCATCTTGTTCACCAGCACGCCGTCGACGTCCTGCGCGAGCAGCGGATCCCAGTCCCGGCCCCAGATCACCTTGATGACGTTCCAGCCCGCGCCGCGGAACGACGCCTCAAGCTCCTGGATGATCTTCCCGTTGCCGCGGACCGGGCCGTCCAGCCGCTGCAGGTTGCAGTTGATGACGAAGGTGAGGTTGTCCAGCTCCTCGCGGGCCGCCACCCCGATGGCGCCGAGTACCTCCGGCTCGTCGGTCTCGCCGTCGCCGAGGAACGCCCACACGTGCGACCTGCTGGTGTCCTTCAGCTCCCGGGCCAGCAGGTACCGGTTGAACCTGGCCTGGTAGACCGAGTTGATCGCGCCGAGGCCCATGGACACCGTCGGGAACTCCCAGAAGTCCGGCATCAGCCGGGGATGCGGGTACGACGGGAGGCCGCCGCCGGGGTGCGACAGTTCCTGGCGGAAGCCGTTCAGCTGGTGCTCGGTGAGCCTGCCCTCGAGGAACGCGCGCGCGTAGATGCCGGGCGCCGCGTGGCCCTGGAAGAACACCTGGTCGCCCGACTCGCCGTGGTCCTTGCCGTGGAAGAAGTGGTTGAACCCGACCTCGTACAGGCTGGCCGCCGAGGCGTAGGTGGCGATGTGGCCGCCCACGCCCATGCCGGGACGGTTGGCCCGGGACACCATGACGGCGGCGTTCCACCGGATGTAGGCGCGGATCCGGCGCTCGACGTACTCGTCGCCGGGGAACCACGGCTCGCGCTCCGGCGGGATCGTGTTGATGTAGTCGGTGCTGCGCAGCCCGGGGACGCCGACCTGCTGCTCCCTGGCGCGCTCCAGCAGGCGGAGCATCACGTACCGGCCGCGGGACCGCCCGCGGGTCCGGATAACCGTGTCGAAGGACTCGATCCACTCCCTGGTCTCGTCCGGGTCGATATCCGGCAGCTGGGTGGGCAGGCCGTCGCTGATGATCGAGAAGCGCTGGCTTCCGGAGGCCACGGTGCGTCCTCGCCTTCCACGGTGGCCGGCGCCCGGCCCCCGAACTCGTGGTGCGGCGGCGGTTGTGCGCCGCCGGTCCTGCGCAATCGCAGTTGTCCAGACCAATCCTCGTACTCGTCGGCCGCCGGCGCATCTCTACCGGTCAGTAACCAGCAGCACCGTGACTGGCGGGGCACCCGGTGTGACAATGTGGGGGAAGCAGGGCGCTAAAGTGGGTGATTCGGGCAGTCGGGGGGATGATTGGGGCAGCCATGCCACGTCAGCCGGGCGTGCCGCCGGGCCCCGGCGGCCGGCCTGGCCGACCCGGCCGGGCGGGGCGCCGGTCAAGTCATGACCGCTCTTTTCGAACTCTGCGCGAATTGTGACTTGCGCACCGCGCTTACCCAGTGTGGACTGTCCCATCAAGAAGTGCCGATGCCGCAAACGCCGCGTCTGGCCCGCGTACCCGGTTCGTGCCGGGCCGCGGCCAGCCTCCGGCGGGCCGCGGGAAAGGATCAGGGAGGGCGTTAGTGGGCGCGACCGCAGGCCAGGCGCAAGATCATCGCGACCTGGCCGGACGGCTCGGAATCAAGCCGGGCCAGGTGGTGCAGGAGATTGGCTACGACGACGACTGCGACGAGGAGTTGCGCGACGCTATCGCCGGGGGGAAAGACGTCGAACTGGTCGACGAGGATTACGACGATGTCGTGGACGTGGTCCTGCTGTGGTGGCGGGATAGCGACGGCGACCTGGTCGATGCCCTGGTGGATGCGCTCACGCCACTCGCCGACGGCGGCTACATCTGGCTGCTCACGCCCAAGGCGGGCCGGGAGGGCCACGTGGAGCCGAGCGAGATCGGCGAGGCCGCGCCGACCGCCGGGCTGTCGCAGACTTCGAGCGTCAGCGCGGCGCGCGACTGGTCGGGCACCCGCCTGGTCGCGCCGAAGGCCCGCCGCTGACCGCGTCGGCCCGCCTGCGTGCCGTGCCGTGCCGCCCGTTACCCAGGCGGCCGGTGCCATCCGGCGTTGCCGGTTGTTACCTGCGCGCCAGGCAGCCGTGGGCAGCATGTCGCTATCAGGTGGCACACTTAATGCGTCCCGGATGAGGATGCGTCCCGGATGAGGCTCCCGGCGGAGAGGATTTAGC
This sequence comes from uncultured Actinomycetes bacterium, assembly GCA_963786975.1. Classification (GTDB taxonomy): domain Bacteria; phylum Actinomycetota; class Actinomycetes; order Streptosporangiales; family Streptosporangiaceae; genus Palsa-506. The sequence continues at coordinate 239,664 of CAWBBE010000009.1, forward strand.
CATGTCGGTTGAGGTCGGCCAGCAGGCCCCGGACTTCGAGCTGAAAGATCAGCACGGTACGCCGGTCCGGCTGTCGGGCTTCCGCGGCCAGAAGAACGTGGTGCTCGTGTTCTACCCGCTCGCCTTCAGCAGCGTCTGCTCGGGGGAACTGGCCGTCATGCGCGATGAATTCCCGGAGGCATCGCGCGACGACGTCGAGCTGCTGACCGTCTCGGTGGATTCCGGGTACGCGCTGCGTGCCTGGTCCGACGCGGAGCACTTCGGGTTCTCGCTGCTGTCCGACTTCTGGCCGCACGGCGGCATCGCCAGGTCGTACGGGGTATTCGACGAGAACAGGGGCATCGCCACCCGCGGCACCTTCATCATCGACAAGGATGGCGTGGTTCGGTGGAAGGTAGTGAACCCCATTCCGCAAGCGCGTGACATCGCTGACTATCAGAAGGCGCTGGCCAGCCTGTAGTCCCCGGGCGGGCTAACGGACGGCGAGAGATCGGACAAGCTGGATGCCCTGCTATCGGTGCGGCACGCGGCAGGTCGACCCGGACCGCGGGCAGAGCCCATGGAAGCGCGGCGTGCGCGCGGATCACCAGGTGCTCATCTGCCCGGGCTGCCAGGAGGCATTCGACTGGGCAGCGGAACTCGACCGGTGCGCGGTGTGCGCCGGCGTGCACCTGGTCCGGCGGCTAGGCGAGATCGAGTGCAAGGACTGCGGGCACGTCCGGCAGCCCGCGGACGCGCTGGGCCCGGGCGGGTCCGCCGGCGAGCCGGGCGGTGACACCGCGGCCGGCCCGGGCGGCGGTGCTCCCGGGCTGGCCGAGGACGTGGAGCGGGCACTGGCCCGGGTACTCGGCCCCTCCCGGCGGACCGCCGGGATCGGGTAGCGAGCCCGCGCCGGGCCGTTAGCGCCGGGCCGGCTCAGTGCAGCGCCAGGCGCCAGGTCTCGTCGGTCAGGTCATGGCCGAAGCTGTGATGGCGCCCGGCGCGGACAAGCACGAAGCCGGCCTGCTGGTAGCAGCGCCGGGCCTCGGTCAGGATGTCCTGGGTCCACAGCACCAGGTCGTCGTATCCGGCCCGGCGGGCGAAGGAAATGCACTCGTCGACCAGGCGCGCGCCGATGCCGAGCCCGCGAGCGGCCGGATCGACGAGCAGCAGCCGGAGCTGCCCGGTCGTATCGCTCTTGCGCACGCAGAACACGCACCCGGCGGGCTCGCCGTTCACCTCGGCGATCCAGGCCGCCTCGCGGCGCGGGTCATGGCGCTCCGCGTAGTCGGCGACGATCCTGGCGACCAGCGCCTCGAAGGACGCGTCAAATTGATACTCGTCGGCGTAGACCGCGCCGTGCTGCCAGATGACCCAGCCGAGATCGCCCGGCCGCGGCGCCCTGAGCACGTAGCCAGCCGGCCGCGGCCGGCCTTCCAGCAGCTCGCGCACGGTCGCCATCGCGCTGGTGAGCCGCTGCTGGCCAGCCTCGGGAAGCTGGCTAAGCAGCTCCGCGATCTGGCCGGATGACCGGCCGTCCAGCATCCGGAACGCAGCGGCGCCCGGCTCGGTCAGCATGATCACCTGGCGCCGGCCGTCAGCGGGGGACTGCTGCCGCGAGATGAGGCCCCCGGCCTCCAGCCTGGCCAGCACCCGGCTCAGGTACCCCGCGTCAATGTCGAGCGAGCGGCGCAACTCGGTCGCATCCGCCTGGCCAGCGGCGGCCAGCTCGAATATCACCCGGCCCTCGGCCAGCGAGTAGGGGGTCTCCAGCAGGCCGTCGCGCAGCAGCCCGAGGACGTTCGTGTAGAACCGGTTGAACTCGCGGACCGCCGCTATCCGGTCCGCTGCATCTCCCATGTTTGTTGTTTTAAGCAAAGATTTAGTTGACATAGGCAACAGTATGGCCGGCGCTGCGGCAGGTCCAGCCGCGGCCACGCGTCCTGACGATGGACTGCCCGATGCGAGCGCTGCTGCCGTCACCAGCGTCAGGGAGGTACGCTGTCCCGGGTCGTCGCGCAGCCGCGGCTGGGCGACCGCACGGGTGCATAGCTCAGCGGTAGAGCACTCGCCTTACAAGCGAGGGGCCGGTGGTTCGAACCCACCTGCGCCCACTGTATTAGCAGGCCAGCGGCATGCCGTGAGTTGGCGTTAGGGAGCCAAACGGGGAGCCAAAGCTGCTGATGATCTTGTTCATAGCCGGGCCACGCGAAGCCTCGCGTAGCGCCCGGGCGGCATTCGCCTGCGAACTGATCCCCGGTAGCGGCCCGCGGTGGCGGAACGCCCAGCCGTGAAGGCCATGGCCTGCTTGCTGGGCCAGCGCGGGGGGCGGGATGGCCAGTACCGGGCATTGGCGTGACCTGGGCGGTAGCGGCCGGGAACGTCGCCCGCCATGCGCGCCACTCGGGCTCGGCCTATCAGGACCAACGGAACGCGCCGGAGGCGACCGGTAACAGCGACGTGATCGCCGGCCTGGTCACCCACGAGCGCCGCCAGCTCGAGCTCGCAGCCGGCGCGGCGTCACGGCGCGGGAACCAGCCCGGCGCGGCCTACAACGACAAAGCAAAGAGGCACGAGGAAGCGGCCGCAGCCGGGCGCGCCGAGCACGCCTACGAAGTCCTCGTCGCCCACTGGCAGCCCAGAAACCGCCCGACACCCGCAGTACCGCTTGACGATTTCATCGGTCGTGCAGATGACGCGCCTGACCTCGGGCGGGAACGCCAGGAATGGGGTGAACTCGTCGATGAAGGTCACCGGGTAGACCGGTCCAGGGCCCCGGGACTGCCGCTCCTGAAGTTCGGATGGTCGGGTACTCAACTTGCTGGAATCCGTAGTGGTACGGATGTAGCGGCTCAAGAGTGTTCCTACCGTGAGCGTGAGGAGGCCGGTTGACGAGTAGGCGCGGACCGGCGAGGCGCAGGGACCAAACGGAAAGGGGCATACGGGATGCCATTGATCAATGTGAAGGTGATTGAGGGCGTTTTCTCCAGCTCGCAGCGCCGGGAGATCGTGCAGAAGCTCACCGATGCGATGGTGTCGATCGAGGGTGAGAACATGCGCGGGGTGACCTGGTGCGTGCTGGAAGAGGTGCACAGCGGCGATTGGGCGATCGGCGGGAACGCGTTGACCACTCAGGACGTGCAGGCCCTCGCCGCCGGCACCGGCGCTGAGGCCGACGCTACGGCTGGCGTCGCGGTCGGCTGAACCGGCGACTGGGAGATGGGCGGCCGCGGGCCCCGATCGGAACCCGCGGCCGCCGCCGGGTGGCTTCTACATTGCTAGACTGCCGGGGTGGGTCCGGCCACTAGGTACGCGCGCAGCGGAGAGGTCCACGTCGCCCACCAGGTTCTTGGTTCGGGGCCGCCGGATCTGGTGCTGGTGCCGGGGTTCGTGTCACATGTCGAGGCGGCCTGGGACTGGCCGTATCTGGCCAGGTTCCTGCACCGGCTGGCATCGTTCGGTCGGCTGATCTTGTTCGATAAGCGCGGCACCGGGCTCTCGGATCCGATGAAACGCCCGCCTACCTTGGCCGAGCGAGTCGACGACATCCGGGCGGTGATGGACGCGGTCGGCGTCGAGCGGGCGCACCTGTTCGGGGTGTCCGAGGGCGGCGCGTTGAGCATCGCGTTCGCCGCCCAGCACCCGCACCGGGTCGAGTCGCTGATCCTCTACGGGTCCTACCCGCGCAAGGTCGCGACCGCCGACTACCCGTGGGGGGTGTCGCGTCAGACCGTCGCCCGGTTCCTCGAGCGCTTCGATGAGGCGTGGGCCAGCGGGGCATGGTGGGACATCGTCAACCCGGACCTGCCCCTCGACCCGGACACCCAGCGCTGGTGGGCGCGCTACCTACGCGTGGGAGCCAGCCCCAGTATGGCCCGCGACCTGATGTTGATGAACGCGCAGATCGACGTTCGGAATCTGCTGCCCGATATCCAAGCCCCGACACTGGTGCTGCACCGCGGCGATGACCGTTGGGTCGAGGTCGGCAACGGCCGCTACCTCGCGAGCCACATCGCCGGCGCGAAGTTGGTCGAACTGCCCGGCGCTGATCACCGCCCTTGGCTCGAAGACGCCGACTCCGTGCTCGATCAGGTGCAGGCCGCCGTCTGCGGCACGCTCCGCCGCCCCCGGCACGCCAGCTCTTCGGTCGGGGTGCATGCGCTCAGCCAGCGCGAGCACGAGATTGTCCGGCTCGCCGTTGCTGGCCAGTCAACGCCGGACATCGCCCGGCACCTGTTCCTCAGCGAACGCACCATCGAAACACACCTGCGCAACGCTTACACGAAGCTCGACGTCAACTCCAAGCTCGAGCTCACCCGACGAGCAGCCCAACTCGGCATCTAAACCGATCAGAAGAGAGATTCCCTTACGCTCGGGCGGCGAAGCTGGGTAACGATGGTGGAGAAGAGCGCACAGGTCAGCACCCAGAACATGCGATCTGGCTGCGCCCGAACGTCCCATCGCCGGCACGTGGGAGCGCGAATTTCGCAATGACGGCTGCGGCGTTGATCGCGTCAATAACGCATGAGTATGCGCAGGCGGGCATCATCATGCGCCACGGGTACTTTCGGCATGACAGGTTGACTCGACGGGCTGCCAGGCACTGTTCCCGATCCGGCTATGGACTCATTACGATCTGTCGGCGCGGCAGTCGCCGACAGGCGGCTTGAACCCGAGCCTGTTCCGAACGGTGCTGCGTCGAAGTGTCTCCCGGCGCTGGCCCCGGAGCCCTCGCGGCTGGACATCGGGCTCACGGTCATCGATCGCTCCCGGGGCGCCATGGCCGGGGAGTAGCGAGTTTCCGGCTGGCGCTCGTGCTTGTTGAAGGGTTAGCGGCGCTAACGAATCAGGGGAGCCAAACGGGGAGCCAACAACCACAGACATCAGGCCACGCCAGGCCACTGTCCTGTCTCAGTGAACGCTGCCCGGTCTCACTGATTCTTGCCCGTTGGGCATCTTGGTCTCAGTAGGGTTTGCCCGGTCTGTGATCTTCGGTGGTCCTTGGTGCCTGCGTCCGTGATCGGGAGATGCGGTGTGTATCGACATTCCGGATGAGCTTCGCGACGAAGGCGTCGCTGTTGGGCTGGTGGAGGCGTACTTCGCTGACGATCCCGCGACGGGGCGAGCGGAGTACTCGGGTTCTTACTTTGAGCGGCTTGGCGGGGGCGGCGGAAGGCCGGAGACGGCGTATCAGTTCACGGCCGAGGATCTGCTGGCCGTCAGCATGCTGAGCGTGCCAGTCGTGAGGTATTACGCCCTGCATGTGCTCGACTTTAAGGCCCGCGAGCTCAGCGGCCTGCTCGCCCGGATCCCGGTGGACGTGACGCTGGCGGACCCGGAGGCCGGGGACCTCATTGCCGGGGACGGGCCAGCTCAGAAACTGTGGCAGGTGCTCCGCGACATTAAGCCGCGGCCTCGGGACAGGAACCGGCTCGGCCCCGTCGCGGCCGGGAAGCTCCTGGCACGCAAGCGCCCGCATCTGATCCCGGTTTACGACAGCCACGTGAAAGAGGTGCTCCGGCGGCCTGCGAATGACGGCTCGTGGTGGCGTGACCTGCGCTGCCAGTTGCTCAAGGACGAGGATCTTGTCCGTGAGCTTGAGTCGGTGCGCTCCCGGGCGGGTGCCGGCCACCTGTCCCTGCTGCGGACTTTCGACATCATGTGCTGGATGTTCTGGGAGAACCAGCACAGGCCGGGCCAGGGCCAGGCGGGCACGTGATCACCTGAACTCGGGAGGGACTGGTGGGATCGGCTGCTGCCGCGTCGCCTGAGACTGGGGACTGCGGGGCTGGGCTGGAATTTGCTGGTGACGGCGGTGGTGGTGGGCGTGTTCGCCTGGCGGAGTGCGGCGGGGTGCGGGTCGAGGATGCCGTTCCAGTCCGCTCGTTCCGGTGGTCGCGGGGCCAGGAGCATTTTCCGGGCTGGTGGTGGCTGGCCACGACTGGCCGGCATGTCGGTTACGAGTCCTGGCTTGAGCGGGATCACCTGATGCTGCTGGATTTCGACCCGGCGGTGACGGCGGTCGCCTCGCAGCCGTTCTGGCTGCACTGGGACGACGGCCATCGCGGTCGCCGTCATGCTCCTGATTTCTTCGCCCGGCTGGCCGACGGAACCGGCGTGGTGATCGACGTCCGCGCTGACGACCGGATCGGGCGGCAGGACGCGGAGGCGTTCGATGTCACGGCCCGCGCCTGTGAGGCAGCGGGCTGGGAGTTCCGGCGGGTGGGCACGATCGACCCGGTTCTTGCGGCGAACGTGCGCTGGCTGTCGCGTTACCGGCATTCCCGGTGCGCAGGCCCGCCCGGGGCGGCGGATGCCCTGCGGCGGGCGTTCGCCGTCCGCGCCGCTGCTGGCCGGCGCGGCTGAGGCCGGGGACACTCTGGCGGTGCTCCCGGTGCTGTTCCACCTGATGTGGCATCAGGTGCTGGCCGCTGACCTGGGCTCCGCGCCGCTGGGCTCGGCAAGCCCGGTCTGGCTCGCGGCAGGTGCCCGGTGAGCCCCGTTGGCCAGAGTTCCCGGCTAAGGATCGGGGACCGGGTCCGGTTCAGGGAAGCAGAGCACACCGTGATCGGGCTGGCCGGGACGGTCGTGCGGCTGGCTGGTCCCGGCGGGCTGCTGGCGGAGGTGACGCTCGCGGAGCTGCTGGCGGATCCGGGATTCGGGCACGCCGGCGTGCCGTCGCCTGGCCCGCTGCCGCCGGTGAGCCCGCTCGACGGGCTGCCGGAGGCCGCAGTGGCGGAGGCGCTGTGGTGGGAACGGCACATCGTGGAAGTGCTGCGCGGCCTGCCGCCCCACGCGCCGCCGGGGGCGGTTCCCCGGCCGGAGTACGACCCGGAGCGGTGTCGCTGACCCGGCGGGAGCAGGCGAAAGCGGCGGAGCTGACCGCTGCGGGAAAGCCGGTGACCGCCAGCGCGGTCAAGCAGCGCAGGCGGCGTTATGAGGCCGGTGGCCTGGCCGCGATGGCCGACCGCCGGGCAGCCAGGCGCACGCTGCCGCACGGCCGCGCCGACCAGCGGGTCGTCGAGGCCATGCGGCAGGCGATCCGCGAGGCCACCGACGCCTCAACGCGGACCGCGCCCTACGTCTTCTGGCGGACCGGGCAGATCCTGGAGGCCGGGCACGGGGCCGGGGGGCAGTGGAGCTGCCGTCGCGGGCCAGCCTTTACCGGCTGTTCTCGGCCATGTCCGCGGGGAAGCACACGACAGGGTCGGCCCGCACCCGCCGGTCGCTGGGTCGCGGCGGCGCGTCCCCGGCGGGCGAGGTAGACAGCGGCAACGGCGTTGGGCAGGCTCGTCACCGCGGCCAGCACGATCGCGCCGGTGATCGCGGCCGGGACGGCGAAGCGGGCGGCGAGCACCGAGACGCTGCGTTCCATGGCGAAGCTTGCCGCGAGCACGACGCCTAGGGCGAGGGCGCCGGTGCCGGCATCCCGCAGGCTGCCTTTTTCGGGATGGATTGCCTCGGATAGTTCCTGTTCTTCCTCGGCGATCGCCTCGGCGAGCCAGGACCGCAGCCGGGCCGACAGCGGGATGGTCGCGCGGCTGGATGGTTGCAGCGCCGACACGTACACATAAGGCGCCAGGACGGCCAGCGCGAGGCACGAGGGCGGCCGCGGGCGCGATCAGGCCGAGGGCGGCGGCGATGCTCAGGACCGCCATCCATAGCGCTAGCGAGCCTTCGAAGATGACGACCCTGCGGTGCAGGCGGATCCGCCCGGCCACGACGGCGCCCAGTCCGAGCAGCGCCGCCAGGTTGAACACGTTCGAGCCGAGCACCACGCCGGTGCTGACGTCATGCTGGCCATGGGTGAGCGCGGTCACCGCCGAGGTGATCTCCGGGGTGTCTGCGGCCAGTGCCGCCAGCAGGCCAAGCAGCGCCTCGGACAGGCCCAGCCGGGCGCCCACTCGTTCCAGCCGCGCCACGAGCACTACGCTTGCGCTCAGGCTGAGCGCTGTGGCCGCCACGAAGACTGCAACCGTCAGCGGCGATGACGCCATAAGTCACCGAAACCCTGCATGTTGCGATGATCCTGGTCCACCCGCCAGATCAGCAACCGATCCTGAGCTGCGGTACTCAGGGCTAGCGGGCATGGCGGCACGTTACTAGTATGTGTGTTCATTTGTGCGCTCCTGGCGGGCGGATTCGAGAGTCACGAACGTCGCGCCGGCCAGGCTTCCCGGCTCACCTGATCACGAGCATAGATCCCGGCCGCCCGGCCGCCAAGTAACCGCCGGTCGCTGCCAGCCGGGTAAAGCGGATCTGTAAAGTGCGACGAGGGGAACTCAGCATCGCACGCGTCGCTGCCCCGGGCGGCTGGCTGGGCGCTCGTCATGGCAGGCAGTTACGTTCCTGCCCGGGTGAGGCCGCTGCTGGCCGTGAGGAGGACGCGGTGCCCGAGGACGGGTCGCCGGCTGCGGTGGATCCGTTGTCCGGGCGGACGGCGTGGGCGCGGAACTTGCAGACGCCGCTGCGGATCTTTTTGCGTACCGAGACGGGCAGCGCGGCCGTGCTGCTGGCCATGGCGGTGGCCGCGCTGGCCTGGGTGAATATCGACGCGTCGTCGTATGCGGCCCTGTGGGGCGCCCGGCTGTCGGTGCGGCTGGCCGGCGGCGGGGTGTCGCTGGACCTGCGCGAGTGGGTGAACAGCGGGCTGATGACGTTTTTCTTCTTCGTCTTCGGCCTGGAGGCCCGCCGGGAGTTCGACATGGGCGAGCTGCGGGAGCGGGCGCGGCTGGCGCTGCCGGTGGCGGCCGGGCTGGGAGGGCTGGTGATCCCGGTCGTCATCTACCTGGCCGCGAACGCCGGCAGCCCGGCGGCTCATGGGTGGGGCGCGGCCATGTCCACCGACAGCGCGTTCGCGCTCGGGACGCTGGCGTTGACCGGGCCCCGGTTCCCCGACCGGGTGCGCGCGTTCCTGCTGTCGGTCGCGGTCGTGGATGACCTGGTCTCGCTGGTGGTGATCGGCGCCGCGTACAGCAACGCGGTCAAGGCCGTCGCGCTGGCCGTCGCGGCCGGGATCTTCGCCGTGGTCCTGGTCCTGCGCCGGGCCGGGATCCGGTACGGGATCGTCTACGCGCTGCTGGGGATGGCGGCGTGGGTCGCGGTGCTGAAGTCCGGTGTTGACCCGGTAGTCGTCGGCCTGGTCCTGGGCCTGATGACCTTCGCCTACCCGGCGGCCCGCACCGACCTGGAGCGTGCCAGCGAGGCGTTCCGCAGCTTCCGGGAACAGCCCACCCCCGGCCTCGCGCAGTCAGCGCGGGCCGGGCTCGTCACCGCGCTGTCCCCGAACGAGCGGCTCCAGCAGCTCTACCATCCCTGGACCAGCTACGTCATCGTCCCGCTGTTCGCGCTCGCCAACGCCGGCATCGTGATCAACGGCGCCTTCCTCGCCCGCGCCTACACCTCCCCCATCACCCTGGGCATCCTGATCGGCTACGTCGCGGGAAAGCCGGTCGGCATCACCGGCGCGTCGTGGCTGCTGACCCGGCTCAGTCGCGGACGGCTCCGCCCGCCCGTGGGCTGGGCCACAGTCGCCGGGGTCGGCGCGATCGCCGGGATCGGGTTCGCCGTGTCCATTCTGATCGCGACGCTCGCCTTCACCGGCACCCAGCTGCAGGAGGCCAAGCTCGGCGTTCTGACCACCGTGGTCGCCGCGCCCGCGATCACCTGGCTGGTCTTCCGGGCCACCCGCCTGCTGCCGGCCCGGCTGCAGGTCCGGGCTGCGCTCGGCACCGCCGAGGTCATCACCGATCTCGGCGCCCCGGTCGACCCGGGCCGCGACCGCATCCGCGGCCCCGCGCGGGCACCGGTCACCATCGTGGAATACGGCGACTTCGAGTGCCCCTACTGCGGCCAGGCCGAACCGGTCCTGCGGGAACTGCTGGCCGGCCACGGTGACGTCCGCTACGTCTGGCGGCACCTGCCGCTGGGTGATGTCCACCCCCACGCCCAGCTCGCCGCCGAGGCCGCCGAGGCCGCCGCCGCCCAGGGCGCTTTCTGGGAGATGCACGACCTGCTCCTGCGCCACCAAGACCGCCTCCAGCTGCGCGACCTGATCCGCTACGCCGGCGACCTCAGGCTCGACGGCGAGCGATTCGGTGGGCACCTCCGCAAGCGCGCCGGCGCCGCGCGGATCGCCGAGGACGTCGACTCCGCCGACCTCAGCGGTGTCTCCGGCACCCCGACCTTCTTCATCAACGGCCGCCGGCACTACGGCAGCTACGACATCACCGCACTCACCACCGCCGTCCTGGCCGCCAAAGCCGCCGCCGCCCGCCCGGCCGATGACCAGCGATGAAGCGCCCGCCGCTGCCACGAAGACGCCAGAGACCACAACAACCGATCATGGCGCACCCGCCACGCTGACTACCAGCGTGGCCCAGTCAAAAGAGGCTCCCCTGCCGGTTCCGTGGGTGGCTGGGATGGGGGCCGAGGGCGGGAGGCGGTGCTGGGCAGCGGAAACGGGCTGGCCGGGAGCTGCCGGGGGGGTGTCGTGTCTGGCGCCGGTTCCCGGCGGCCTGGTTCGCCAGTGTCAGGGTCTTTGCTTCCAGCCTGGACAGGATGCGCTGGGAACGGCTGGTGTCAAGGCCCTGCGGCCCCTTCGGGGTGGCCTGCGGCCAGCCTGGACACCAGCCGCCGCCCAGCGCCGGATTAAGGCTGCCAGAAGCAAAAGAAACGAGCGCAGGGGAAATAGGCGGCTGCCGGGGGCACGCCGTCCCCGTCCGTAGTGTCTGGAGTGTCGAATTCACAGGCGCCACCGGAAGGGGAACGGCGTGCGTTCATCCAGGCTATGGGCGAATCTGCTCGGCTGCGAGAACACCGTCATCGAGGATGTGGACTGGCACGAGGAGGACGGCGGTGATGGCGCCGGGCCGGCACTCAGGCTCATCGTGCACGTCCGCCCGCACCAGCGGCTCGCGCACCGGTGCGGCATCTGCGGGAAGAAACGGCCCCGCTACGACCATGGGCAGGGGCGGCGCCGCTGGCGGGCGCTGGACCTGGGCACGGTCCGCGCGCAGCTGGAGGCCGATGCCCCGCGGGTGTCGTGCCCGGTACACGGGGTGATCACCGCGGCGGTGCCCTGGGCCAGGCACGGCGCCGCGCACACCCGGTTCTTCGACGACCAGGTCGCGTGGCTGGCGGCGGCATGCTCGAAGACCACGATCACCGCCTTGATGCGGATCTCCTGGCGGACCGCCGGCACCATCATCGCCCGGGTGGCCGCCGAGGCAACGGCGGCCACCGACCGGCTCGCGGGCTTGCGCCGCATCGGGATCGACGAGATCTCCTATAAGCGCGGCCACAAATACCTGGTCGTCGTGGTGGACCACGACACCGGGCTGCTGATCTGGGCCGCGCCCGGCCGCGAGGCCAAGACCGTGCACGCCTTCTTCGATCAGCTCGGCGAGGAACGCTCCGGGCTGCTGACCCACCTGTCCGCCGACGGCGCGGACTGGATCGCCGGGCCGGCCGCCGCCCGCGCGCCGCAGGCCGTCCTGTGCGCTGACCCGTTCCACGTCATCTCCTGGGCCACCGGCGCCCTCGATGAGGTCCGCCGCGAGGTCTGGCGCACCGCCCGCCAGGCCGGTGCCATCACCGCGGTCCGGCACCGCAGCCGGACCATCCGCCTGTCCTCCGGCGACGCCAGGGACCTCAAGCACGCTCGCTACGCGCTATGGAAAAACCCCGAGAACCTCACCGGCCGCCAGGAAGCCAAGCTCGCCTGGATCGAGAAGACCCACCCCTATCTCTATCGTGCCTACCTGCTCAAAGAAGGGCTGCGGACAGCGTTCAGGCTCAAAGGCGAAGAAGGCAAGCACGCCCTGACTCGCTGGCTGTCCTGGGCCGCCCGCTGCCGCATCCCCGAATTCACCGAACTCGGGAAAAAGATCCGCAAGCACCTAACCAGCATCCACGCGACCCTGGACCACGGGCTCAGCAATGGCCTGATCGAATCGGTGAACACCAAGATAAGGGTCATCACACGGATGGCGTTCGGGTTCCACAACCCGGCCCCCCTCATCGCCCTGGCCATGCTCGCCCTCGGCGGACTCCGCCCCGCCCTGCCCGGAAGATGATCACCGATCCACCCACGGCACCGACAGGAGGGCCTCAAAAGACCCGGCCGCCTGCGGGAACGCAGCCGAGATGCCGTAACGGGCCAGCGCCCCGATCGCGCCGCCAGGCCGCGACGGCGAGCGCTCCCCAGCGGGCGCCGGGCAGCCGCCGGCACCGCGCGGCCGCCCGGAGAGCCGCCCGGATGGCTGCAGCCAGGGCTGCGGCTTTGGCACGGCATCTCCGGGCAGCAACGTCACGACATCAGTTAACAAGACACATGCCCGGCTGCGCCCGCATCACTGCGGCCGCGGGCGCTGGTCGCCGTCTTCGGGACGCAGCGCCTGCCCGGGTGGCCGCGTATCTGCGGGATGCTCGCCTGGCTGACTGCCCGGTTCACCGCGCGCGCGCAATGGCTCCGGATTGCGTGCTGCGGGAGCGAGCAGGCTGATGTGGTCACCGGGGGCGAGAATGATGCCGGGATCGGGATCGCGCAGGGTGCCGTTGTCCACGACCGTGACCGGGACGCAGCCGGGAGGCCAGGTGATGTCGCCGAGCGCCTGGCCGGCGCAGGGCGAGCCAGCCGGGATGGTGACCTTGAGCAGCTGGTAGCTATCTAGCGGGTCCGGTGCCTCGCGGAGATCATCCTGCGGGCCGGAGGGGTCCGGCCCGCGGGCTCCGGGTGCCTGATTCGCGGTGGCCCGGGCGGCGCTGATCTGGCGGGCGATGGCTTGCAGCACGTTATGGCTGGTGATCCAGCCCTGGACGTGCTGCCCGTCGTCGGCGAGGACCGGCAGGCCGTCGCGGCCGTACAGTTCCAGCTGACGCAGGGCCTGGGTGAGGGACTCGCTGGCGAACAGCACCTGCGGTTCGTGCCGCCCGGTTACCGGCCCCGGCAGGGACTCAAGGCCCGTTCCGGGTGTTTCGGGTGGCGCGGGCACTGCGGATACGGGCGCGCGGAAGGGGCGCATGGCGTCGGCGGCGGTGAGGTCCTCGAACGGGTCGCCGGAGGGGACGCGGTCGAGGTCGGTGCTGCGGCGCAGCAGCTTGGTGGTATAGATGGTGCCGTAGCTCAGTCCGCGGGAGGTGGCGGTGGCAATAGCGACGGCAAGCATCACCGGCAGGGTGAGGGTAAAGTCGCCGGTCATCTCCACGACGCTGGCGACCGAGGTCAGCGGCGCGCGGGCGGCGGCGGCGAACACCGCGCCCATCGCGACGACCGCATACAGGGCGGGCTGCCCGGCTGCCGGGCCAATGGCATGGCGGACGATCTCGCCGAAGGCCATCCCGGAGGTGGCGCCGATGAACAGCGACGGCGCGAACACCCCGCCGGATCCGCCGATGCCGATGGTCAGGCTGCAGGCGATGATCTTCCCGGCGGCCAGGATGATCAGGAACCACAGGGCGTAGCTGCCGCCGACGGCCTTGTACAGGACCGGGTAGCCGACCCCGTACATCTGCGGCAGGGCCAGCAGCAGCAGCCCGAGCAAGATGCCGCCGACCGCGGGCCGGGCCCACTCCGGCCGGTTCTTCCACAGCCGGTCGCACACGTCCTCGGTCGCGTACAGAACCTTAGAGAAGATCAGGCCGATCAGAGCCGCGACGACGGCGAGGCCGGCGATCAGCAGGTAGGTGGTCAGGCGGTGCAGCGTTATCCCGGGCGGCAGCCCGGACAGGAACGGGGCATCGCCGAGGAACTGGCGGCTGAGCAGGTCGGCGACCATCGCTGAGAGCATGACGGTGAAGACCGCCTCCACGGTGAGCTCCCGCAGGATGATCTCCACGCCGAAGAACACGCCGGTGATCGGCGCGTTGAAGGTGGCCGCGATCCCGCCGGCGGCGCCGCAGGCGACCAGGATCCGCAGCCTGTTCTCCGGCATCTTCACCCACTGGCCGAGGCTGGAGGCCAGCGCGGAGCCGATCTGCACGATCGGGCCCTCCCGGCCGACCGACCCGCCGACGCCGATGCAGATGGCGGAGGCGACCGATTTCACGGCGGCGACCTGGGGCCGGATCCGGCCGCCTTCGTCGGCGACGGCGATCATCACCTCGGGTACGCCGTGGCCGCGGGCCTCGCGGGCGTAGCGGTAGATCAGCGGCCCGTAGATCAGCCCGCCGATCACCGGGATCACCACGAAGAACGCCAGCCCGAGCCACGGCAGGTGGGCGCTGGGGACGCGGCCCTGCTGGCCGAACTGGACGTGGCCGGTGGCCAGCCAGGTGAAGAAGTAGATCAGGTACCGGAATGCCACCGCTCCCAGCCCGGACCCCATGCCGACCGCAAGGGCGATGGCTAGCAGCCCGCCGCGCGAGCCGCGCAGCCAGCCGCCTGTCCGCCCGGTCCACCGAAGCGGCGGTGCTGGGGCTGCCGGATTGTTGCCGGTCATGGCCGGCCCTTCGCGGCGGCCGCCCGGACCGGCCCGGGTCCGGTCCGGGCGGCCGGCTGCGGCTCGGCGGGATTCTGCGGGCCACAGGCTGTCGGGGATCTCTCCGGCGGCCCGGGCGAATGCCTGCAGGGCCTTGGCGATCGCGGGCTGCTGCCGGGGCGGGAGCTTGCGCAAGATACCGGCGATCAGCGCCCGGCGGCGCGCGGTCGCCTGGTCGACGACCTGCCGCCCGACCGGGGTGATCGAGACCTGCACGGCCCGGCGATCCGCCCGTGCCCGCTGCCGGCGGATCAGCCCCTTGCGCACCAGCCGGTCGCACATCCGCCCGGCCGTCGACGCCGTCACTCCCAGCGCCGCCGCGAGGTCCACCATCCGCTGCGGGCCGCGCGACGCCAGCACCACCAGTGCCCGGTACTGGGCGATCGTCGTGTCCTCCGCCGCCGCGCCCAGCGACACAGTCGCCACGGCGACCAGCACCCGGCTCGCCGTGAGCACCGCGTCCACCGCGGCCTCGTCCACTAGGTGCTCTTCCACCAGGTGCCCTTCCACGCTCGCCCCTCCTAATTTTAATTGCATACCGCAATTACTGCATAGTAACTCTATTAGCCACTACGCCTTAGCTCAGGTCCCGGCGGCTGGCCCGGAGCCCTCACGGCTGGGCATCGGCTCACGGTCATCGATCGCTCCCGGGGCCGCATGGCCGGGGAGTAGCAATTTCAGGCTGCCGCCCGGGTTGTTGAAGGTTAGCGGAGCTAACGAAACGGGGGAGCCAAACGGGGAGCCAACAACCACCGGCACCTGGCCACATCAGGCCACGTCCAGCCACAGTCATCGCTGGCAGATGCCACACCAGGCCACGCCCAGCCACGTCCAGCGACGGTACGTCCTCGCCTTACAAGCGAGGGGCCGCAGGTTCGAACCCTGCTGCGCCCACTGTTGTTCGGAGCTTGAGATGGTCGTTAGGCCGAAGTTACTGTAGCTCTCCGTAGGCATCGCATCCTGAACTGCGGGTTCGGCGGAATCTGCATACAGAGCGTAGTCAGAAAATCGGCGTGTTGCTACCGGATCCTGGATGGGTATGCCGATATCATCAGAATATGGCGCGGAGTAGCGGGAAGGTTCACGTAGTCAGAGTGACCAAGGCCGGATATGTGGACAAGGAAGGCCGCCGCCGCGATTACTCCTCGGCCTACCTGCGGCGCACCTACCGGTCGGAGGGCAAGGTCAAGAACGAGACCGTGGCCAACCTGTCCGCGCTGCCGGACCACGTCATCGACCTGATCGATGCCGGGCTGAAGGGCCAGCAGCTTGTTCCGGCCGGCGCCGCGGTGACGATCACCCGGTCGCTGCCGCACGGCGATGCCGCCGCCGTGCATGCCATGGCCGTCCGGCTTGGCCTGCCCGCCCTGCTCGGCCCCGCCGGGCCGCAGCGGGACCTGGCGATGGCGCTGATCATCTCCCGGGTAGTCCGGCCCGGCTCCAAGTTGTCCACCCTGACCTGGTGGGCCGACACCACCCTCGGTTCCGACCTGGGGGTGGACGGGGCCAGCACGGATGACATCTACGCGGCGATGGACTGGCTGGCGTCCCGGCAGGACAGCATCGAGGCGGGCCTGGCCCGCCGGCACCTGGCGCCGGAGGTCAACCCGTCGCGGATGGCGCTGTTCGACCTGACCTCGGCGTGGATGGAGGGCCGTCACTGCCCGCTGGCCGCCCGCGGCTACTCCCGGGACGGCAAGAAAGGCCGGCTGCAGATCGAGTACGGGCTGCTGACCGACCCGGCAGGCCGGCCGGTCGCGGTCCGGGTCTTCCCCGGCAACACCGGCGACCCGTCCGCGTTCACCGCGATCGTGCCGGTGGTGCGGGAGAAGTTCGGGCTGGCGCAGATGGTCATGGTCGGCGACCGGGGCATGATCACCTCGGCTCGGATCCGGGCGCTTAACCAGCTGGAGGACGGGACGGCGCGGCCGGACCCCTACGGGTGGATCACCGCGCTGCGCGGTCCCGCCATCCGCAAGCTGATGGCCGAGGACGGGCCCCTCCAGCTCAGCCTCTTCGACCAGCAGGATCTCGCTGAGATAACCTCCGGCGACTTCCCCGGCGAGCGGCTGATCGCCTGCCGCAACCCGGTGCTGGCCGCCGAACGCGCCCGCAAGCGCGAGGACCTGCTGGCCGCCACCGAGAAGCTGCTCGCCCCGGTCATCG
This sequence comes from uncultured Actinomycetes bacterium, assembly GCA_963786975.1. Taxonomy (GTDB): domain Bacteria; phylum Actinomycetota; class Actinomycetes; order Streptosporangiales; family Streptosporangiaceae; genus Palsa-506. Next base: position 256,289 of record CAWBBE010000009.1, read on the forward strand.
CCCGGGTCCGCTCCGGAAAGCTGGCCGGCGCCGGGCCGATCGGCGTCGAGGTCGGCAAGGTGATCAGCACATACAAGACCGCCAAGCACTTCGCCGTCACCATCACCGATGACAGCCTGGACGTGGCGCGCAGGCAGGACCAGATCGACGCCGAGGCCGCCCTGGACGGGTTCTACGTGCTGCGCACCCCCGTCCCCGCCGACGAGCTGGACGCGCCCGGCGTGGTATCCGCCTACAAGAACCTCAAGTACGTGGAGCGGGACTTCCGCCACATCAAGGCCGACGACCTGGACCTGCGGCCCGTCTTCCACTACCTCGAAGAACGCGTCAGGGCCCACGTGCTGATCTGCATGCTCGGCTGCTACCTCACCTGGCACCTGCGCCGCGCCTGGGCGCCGCTGACCTTCACCGACGAGCAGCCGCCCGCCCCGGGCAACCCCGTCGCCCCGGCCCGCCGCTCCCCGGCCGCGCAGGCCAAGGCCTCCGGCCAGCATGACCCGGCCGGACAGCCCTACCGCAGCTTCCGCAGCCTGCTGAAGCACCTGGCCACCCTGACCCGCAACCAGGCCCGGTTCGCCGGCACCCGCGCCACCGTGCCGATGCTCGCCGAGCCCACCAGCACCCAGCGGGAGGCCTTCCGCCTCCTCGGCATCCCGATCCCGCTCACCTTAAAGTAGCCAGAACACCACCCAGCCAGCCCGGCAAAACACCAGGTCAGAGCCGGAACTTCCGGTCCAATTGGCCGTAACTTCAGGTTAGGGAGCCAAACGGGGAGCCAAAGTTGCTGATGATCTTGGCGGTAGCCGGGCTATGCGAAATCTCGCGTGACGGCGGGAGGCCGCATCATCTGCGAGCTGATTCCCGGCGGCCGTGCCTGGAAGGGAATGCCGGCTGTCGCGGAGTCGTCCCGGCCCGGACGCCGAGCTCGCTGAGACTGGCGCTCCGGCCCGGATGCCGAGCTCGCTGAGACTTGCGCTCCGGCCCGGATGCCGAGCTCGCTGAGACTTGCGCTGCGGACCGGAGCCGAGAATTGCAGGGGCTGACGGCTCGAACTGTTCTGGCCGGAGGCGACCATGAGTCCCAATAAACCGTGCCGCTACGGAATGTGAGCAATTCGCGGAGCCCGAAGCGGTCATACGGACAGATCGACCGAATATTTGCATCTCCAGGGGTGGCCGCCGTTGACATATCGAGCACAGATCAGCCCGTTCGGGGGGGGGGGGGCCCTCAGCGCTACCCGCTACCGGCGGACTCGTGCGGCGCCCCCGCGGTTGCTCTCGGCACGGTCATGGGGACGCGGCCGTCCCGCTAGACGATGGGCCAAGGAGACGTGCCCTACCCCCGGCAGGCCCGGAAGGACTGCTTCGTGGTCTCACTCGTGCGTCAGCACTGTGTGGAGTTCTGAGTCCGAACTGGCCACGCTCTCCTCACCATGGCCCCGCTGCGCGGCGCGCTCGGCGAAGAAGTATGCCCCCATGGTGAAGACCAGCATCCCGGCGAGGAGCTGCATCGAGTACGTGACGTTCATCAGCTCGCTGATGCGCCGCGACGGGTCGCGATTTTCCAGCGCAGTGAGCATCATGTAGCCGCCCCAGCACGCGAGCGCCGCGGAGCCGACGAAGGCCAGGGACAGCGGAAGCCGCAGCGGCAGGGCGCCGGCGCGTGGGAACGCGACCAGCAGCAGCCCTGTCACCGTCATCACCGCGAACAAGACGTAGGCCGCCTCGAGTGCGTAGAAATCACTCGTCCGTTCGGCGATCTTGGTGTCGGTGAGTCCGCTCGTCGAACCGGTGGCCCACAGCAGATGGGCCGTCAACGGCACGAGCACTACTGCGGAGGCCATCAGAGCCGTGGCTCGCTGCACGCCACGCGTCGGACCCTGCCCCGCCAGCCCCGAGATCCGGCCTCGCCACAGATGTCCCCAGCGCGCGCGTGCATACAGGACGAAGAGCGCACCCAGGGCGAGAGCCTGGACGATGAAGCCGGTGTAGACGACGGTGAACACCCACTCGTCCAGGAACGGGCGGGCGGCAGGTCCGCCGGAGGGCGCCGCGGTTCCGCCCAGCAGCCGAGCGCCGAGTTGGAGCGGGTAGCCGACCATGATCGGGCTGAGCAGACCGGTGGCGGCCCAGGCCGGAAGAATGAGGAGCCAGGCCGGCGCCCGTCGACCCCATGGCTGGGTGAGCAGCAGTGCGAGCACGACTACCATCGAATCGAGCAGGACGCTGGCGGAGCTTCCGACGATCATCGCGGTGTGGTGCTCGAGCAGCATGCTGCCATCGGGGATGCCGATGCGGCTGCCCGACACCCATGCGATCTTGAGCGCGAGATAGGGCACGCAGGCAGTGATGGCCAGAGCGCGCAGGACTCGTGCCGCATTGCGAGGCTTGTCGAACACCGCTGCTCTCATGAGCACACCCCTACATAACGAAAGCTTCTCGAATTGATGGTGGACATCGATGTGTGAGGTTCAACGACGCTTGCCAGGAACATCCGGTGACCTTTTCTAACCTGAACTTTGATGTCCGAATTAGGTTCGGCCGGTTGGGGTCGATGCGTGCCGAGAGTGCGTGTGGAGATCACAGCGATTTCCTTTGCTGGTAGGCGCTTCCTGGTGTCCCCAGCGTGCTCGTGAAGCCGCTATGGCGGCGTCGGAGCGCAGGATGGTCGTCGTCCGACCGCGGAATGATCCCTACGCCGGACGGACCAGACCGTGGTCGTAGGCGAAGATCACGACGTGGACGCGATCACGCAGTCCGAGCTTGGCCAGGATGCGCCCGACATGGGTCTTGGTCTGCGCCGGCCGTCAAAGCCCGGGGCTAGCCGACGGCCGGGCGGCTAAGGCCGGGCAGGGCTGAGCGTCACCGCTCCCGCGGGCCGTGATGGCGGGATGTCACCGGGGTGGCCGCCGCCTGGGCGGGGTCGATGCTGGCCGGGCTTCGCCGGTGTGCCGGAGGGGCGGGCTGCGGGCCTCAGGCACGCCGGCGTGGCGTACCCGGGTTCAGGCGCGCATGAGCTGGGCGGTCAGCGGGTTCAGCTCGGCTGGTGTGTCCTGGGTGATGATGATGGTGCCGCCGATGTTGGCGAGGCGGCCGTTGATGACGCAGTTGGGTTCGAGGGAGAAGGTCATGCCGGGGGCTAGGGGCAGTTCGGCGCCGATGGTAGGTACCTCGCCGAGTTGGCCGTAGGCCTGGGCGGGCGGGTAGGACTTCAGGCCCTGGCCGAAGCCGCAGACCGGGCCGTAGGGGTTGATGCTGTGCACCATGGGGTGCACGTTCCATCCGCCGGCGTCGCTGACGGTGTCGAGCATGGCCTGGGCTACCTCGCCGAAGGTGTGGCCTGGGCGCAGTAGGGCCAGCCCGGTGTCGTAGGCGGCGCGGGCGACCTTGGCGGCCTGCTCGATGTCCGGGTGGATGTCGCCGACGGCGATGGCCACCTGGTGCTGGGTTTCCTTCAGGGCGATGGAGTTGAACACCTCGGCCATGATCACGTCGCCGTCCTCGATCACCCGGGGTGCCTGCGGCCGGTAGGACCAGGGCACCGGGCCCCAGGACACGAATCCTGGGCCGGAGGAGAGCAGCATGTGCGGGGAGTGCGCGCCGCAGCGCAGGCCCTCAGCCATCCCGGCGGTGAACACCTCGGCCTCGCTGACGCCGGGGCGTGCCGCGTCCAGCATGGCCTGGGCCATCGCCTCCCCGATCGCCGCCACGTGCCGGACGAGGGCCAGTTCCTCCTCGGAGTTGCGGATGATCCGGCGCAGCAGGCTGAACCAGGCGGGCTTGAACGTGGCATCGGGAAACTGCCGGGCCAGCGGCTCATACAGCGCATGGGGCAGCACTGGGACGATGTGCCACGGCGGGTAGGGCTCCAGGCCGATCACGCCCACCACCCCGCGCTGCAGCCCGTGCTCGGTGAGCAGTTGCGCCACGTGGGCCGGGTCTTTGCCTACGCGGATATGCGCCGGGTCGATCCACAGCGTGTCGCCGCGCTTGCGTGCCTCGATGTTGTCCTGAATGCTCATCGGCGACCAGGCCAGCTGGACCGGCTGTTCCTCTCCCGCGAAGAACAGCATGATCGAGCCGGGCCGGTCGTTGCTGAAGTAGACATCCGGTGCGAACGGTGCCAGCGGGGCGCACTCGTGCTCGCCGTACACCAGCAGCGCGTCGAAGCCTTCGGCCTGCATCAGGTCCTGGGCAATCGCCCAGCGGCGGTCACGCTCAGCGAGGGAGTAGCGGGGAACATCCGTCTGGTTTGCCATGACAACCTCCCTGGCCGAATCGCTTTGCCAGCATTTCGTTGGCAAACAACGCCCGGGTGCTCGCGCCCGGCCCTCGGCCTCTCGATATGGATTTGCTTCACTGTCATCTCCGCGGCCAGCCGCTATTTCCGGGCCCGGCAATCAGGGGCCTGACCGTGGTGGGACTGGTTCTTCGAGGGACGGTACGAGCCGGCGCCGCGGGTGGGCGTCACCCGGAAGTGCGCATGCGGGTGGAATCTTCGGCGCGCCGCCCGCTGGCACGACGGTGCCGCCGGGCCGGCCCGGGGCACGACGGTGCCGCCGGGGATCGACCGCAGGCGCCGGGCTAGGGGATCAGGCCGAGCTGGCGGGCCCGGGTGACAGCCTCGGTGCGGTTAGCCGCGCCGAGCTTGCCCAGCACGTGGCTGACGTGCTTTTTCACCGTGTCCAGGCTGACCACCAGCTCCTCGGCGATGCGCGGGTTCGGATTGCCCGCGGCCAGCAGCACCAGGATTTCCCGCTCCCGGGCGGTCAGCTGCTCGACCAGGCCCGGCACCGCCGCGGCGGCGGCTCGCCCCCAGCCCGGCGAGGCTTCCTTGCCGCCGAAGGCCCGCAGCACCTTGGCCAGGCAGCCGAGCGGGACGCCGCGGGCAGCGCCGCGTTCTGCCTTCTGCGCCGCGACCAGCAGAGCCAGCAGCGCGGCCATCGGCGCGCCCTCATCGGCGAACACCCGGACATAGCCCTGCGGGCAGGCCCGTATCAGCGCCTGGGCCAGGGCGTCCACCGCGGCGTCCTCGTCGCCGCCGGCTGCCAGCGCCAGCGCCTGCAACGCCTGGATCTCGATGATGCTGCCCGCCCGGCCCTGGGCGGCCGCCGCCGCGTGCAGCCGCTCCAGCAGCCCGAGCGCCGGGCCGGGGCGATCTTGCGCGAGCAGCACCCGGGCCAGCACCAGGTACTCCGGCTCCCGCGGGTAGGACAGCTCGTCGTCCGCCTCGAGGCCGCGGCTGCTCGCCCATTGCGCGGCCGCCTTAATGTCACGTTGGGCCAGCAGCAGCCGCGCCCGCTGCGCGGGGACTGGGTTGAGCAGGCTGGCCACGTCCCCGCTCGCGCCCACCTGCCCGGCCTCGTCCATGGCAGCCAGGGCACCGGCCTCATCGCCCTGGGCCTGCCGGATCCATGCCAGCGTCACCAGGCCATTTGCCAGGGGCTGGGTGTGGGCAGACTGCCTGGCTAGGGGGATGCCCTCGGTCACGTGGCGGAGGGCCGCGTCAAGCTCGCCCTGCTGGTAGGCGACCTCCGCCATGCCCACATACCCGGTGCCAGCCACGGGCAGGTGCGGGCGGCCGGGCACGGCCGCGATGTCGACCGCCTGCTGGTAGGTGCCGAGCGCCGCGTCCAGGCGGCCCCCGGCACGCTGAATCTGGCCGAGGTGGTGGCAGCCGCGGACCGCCAGGGCGCGTTCGCCGGCCGCCCGCCACTGCGCGGTGATCGACGACAGCAGCTGCTCGGCTTCGGTGAGCCTGGCCCCGCATCCACTCGGCAAGGCTGAGGTAGCCGCGGGCGTGGGACGCCAGCATCCACTCGTCGTCACCGAGCGCGGCCAGGGCCTGCGACGCGAACGCGGCCGTGCCCTCGGCGTCACCGCGGAGCGCAGCCAGGTACGCACGCTGGGTCGTGACCGCCGCGGGCACGTTCACCAGCCAGCTCCCCCGGCCGGCCGACGGCACGGAAGGCTCATCCTCCACGCCAGCAGAGCCCGCCTGCGCGCGCTCGGCGGCATCCAGCAGCTGCCCGGCCGCCTCCACCCGGCCGCCGGCCAGGGCCAGGCGCGACCGGGCCAGCAGCAGCCGCGGCCGCGAACTGGCTATTTCGGCCGGGATCGCCGCGAGCCACCGCTGCACCGTCGCCCCCTCGCCCCGCCGGAAGAAGAGCGCGTCGAAATGCCGTTCGATCAGCCGGGCGGCCCAGACGGGATCTCCGGCCGCCAGCGCGTGCCGTATCGCCTCATCGGCCAGCCCGTGTTCCTCGTGCCAGGCCGCCGCGTTGCGGTGTAGCTGCGCCGCTTGGCCAGGCTGCTCCTCCTGCAGCCGGGCGCGCAGCAGGTCGGCGAACAGGTGGTGATAGCGCCACCAGCCGCGCACCTCATCGAGCGGCATCAGGAACAGGTTGGCCCGCTCCACCTGCCCCAGCAGCGCCTGACAGTCGGCGCGGCCGGTGACCGCGTCGCATAGCGAGCCGGACAGGCGCTCCAGCACTGAGGTCTGCAGCAGGAAGGCGCGCACCGGTTGTGACTGGCGCTCTAGCACCTCCTCGGCCAGGTAGTCCAGGACAAAACGATGGCTGCCCGTAAACGCCGCCACGAACCCGGCGGGGTCAGCGTGGCCGCGCAGCGACAGGGCGGCCAGCTGCAGGCCCGCCGCCCACCCTTCGGTCCGTGCCGCCAGCGCCGCCACCGCGGCCCCGGGCAGGTCGGCTCCGGTCGCCTCGACCAGCAGGGCCGCGGTCTCTTCCAGCGTGAAGCGCATGTCGGGGGCGCGCAGTTCGGTGAGCTGCCCGCGCGCGCGCAGCCGCGCCAGCGGCAGCGGCGGGTCGGCCCGCCCGGCCAGAACCAGGCGCAGGCCCCGCGGCAGGTGCTCGAGCAGGAACGCCAGCGAGGCGTGCACCGGCTGGGCGTCGACCAGGTGGTAGTCGTCGAGGACCAGCATTATCGCGTCCTCGCCAGGCTGGGCAGCCAGCTCGTTGATCAGGGCCGCCACCAGCCCCTCAAAGGCCCGCGGGGGCGGCGGGCCGAACAGCGGGCCGGCGTGCCCGGCTATCCCCGGGCACACCGGATCCAGCGCAGCGACGACATGGCGCCAGAACCGCGCCGGGTCGTTGTCTCCGGCGTCCAGTGACAGCCAGGCGATCGGCCACCGGCCCTGGCGCGCCCAGTCAGCCAGCAGGGCCGTCTTGCCGAACCCCGCCGGCGCGCAGACCAGGATCAGGTCCCGGCCCAGCTCCTGGCCGAGCTGGTCCAGCAGGCGGGGACGGGCCACGAAACCAGGCTGGAGGGCGGGCAGGTACAGCTTGGTGGCCAGCAGGACATCCTGCTCAGCCGCGGCAGCCGCAGACGGGGGTGCCGCCTGGGACTCGGCCATCGGGCGACCTACCACTCGGCGCATCCAGCGATGACCAGCATCGCTGCCAGGTCCGGTCATTCTAACCGCCGGCCTGAAGGCCGCGCCGCGGCCGGCCCGGTGCGGCCGCCACCCTGACGCGCCCATCGCAGGCTGGGCGTCGGTGACAGAGATGCCAGGGTGGTGGCTGATCGCGGTCGCGGCGTTCGCCCTTGCGTTGTCGATCGGGAAGTCAGTGATGCACAGCTGATGGGGGAACACCCACGCCACCGAGCCCCGGTCCCACCCGGCCTCTACCACCCGGTCCGGTCCACATACAAGATGGCCTCCACCGCAGCGGCGTGGCGCTTGCGTCCGGCGATGGCCTGGGTCATGGCCACGACCCGGCGGTGCCGGCGGTGGCTGGGGGTCGGCCAGGGAGGTGACGGCCTGGCTGTCGAGGATGATCAGGTGGGTCATGCTGCGGGCAGGGCCCGGGCCTCGGCCCATAGCAGTACGTCTTCCGGGGTGGCGTCGGAGGCGCCAGCGCAGGCTCCCCGGCGCGGGACCAGGTCAGGTGGCGCGGCGTCGAGCACGCAGCACGACGTCGTGGACATGGTGCGAAGCAGAGGCGGCTCCCGCCGGACGGAGGCGCTTCTCGTGATGCTCGATGTCCCATGCCGGTGAGTCGGCGAGCGCAGCCGCGAAGTCATCGATCCGTAGGTAGGCATCTGGGTCGAACGGCCGGCTGTGGGCCAGTGTGTCGATCGGCGCACGCATCGGCTCGAGATCGTGGCTCACGATGAGCAGCGTGCCACCGGGAGCGACCGCGTTCAGGAGGTTGTGAACACCGTGGCCGTCGGGTGTGCGGGGTATCGAGGCGTACTGCGCCGACACGAGGTCGAACGCTGCCGTCTCGAACGCATCGAGTGCGTTGTCGTCGGCGTGGTGGCACTCGACCGGCAGACCGCGGCGCTCGGCCTCGGCGTTGACCCGGTCCAGCGCGCGCTGCGTGATGTCGCTCGCGGTCACGCTCCAACCCTGCTCGGCCAGCCAGAGCGCGTCACCGCCCTCGCCGGCGCCGACGTCGAGGGCGCGGCCAGGCGTGAGGTCGCTGATCTCGTTGACGAGTGTGCCGTTCGGGTTGCCGCTCCACATCTGGTCGCCCTCGTAACGGTGGTCCCAGTCGGCCTCGTTGGCCGATGGTCGGGCTGCGGCTCGGATGTCGTCGTGGGCGAGGCTGAAGCTGATCATGGCGCCGACCCGGCTGCCGTCGGCGGCGGCCTGCACCACCTGCTGGCTCGGATCGGTCGCGTTGCCGGCAGCGTAGAGGCCTGGTACTGCCGTCGCCCCGGTCGCGTCCGTCTCCAGGAAGTCTCCGAGATCAGTCGGGTGTGCCGCTGGTCGGAGACCGAGTGACACGAACGGTTCGGCGCGAACCTTGAAGCGGGGATTGACCACGACCGCGTCGGCGTCGATGGATCCGTGGTCGGCCAGCTCGACCGCCGCGACGTGGCCGTCGGCACCTGTGAGGATGCGGCTCACCTGTCCCTGCAGGATCTCCACCCCGCCGGCCCGCAGGGCGTCAAGCTCGGAGTCGTCCACGTCGACGGCTCGTGGAGCACCACGGTGAGCCGGGCGCTCAGCTGGCGGAACAACCCGGCAGTGTGGAGCCCCATCGGGTGGGTGACGATCTGGACGATGCGCCGATCGCGGACACTCGTAGCCGTGGCAGAACGGACAGTGGATGACGTCGCGCCCCCAGTGCTCCGCGAGGCCATCGATGTCCGGGAGTTCGTCCGCCAGGCCGGTGGCGGCAAGAACCCGGCGAGCAATGATGGAGTGACCGCCGGCGACTTCGACGCGGAAGTCGTTGGCATCAGTGCGGCTCACACGACTCACGCGACCGGCGAGGACCTCGCCGCCGTAGCTGCGGACCTCTTCACGACCAGCGGCGATCAGCTCCGATGGGGGAAGCCCTTCACGAGCGAGGTAGCCGTGCATATGTGCGGCGGGGCCGTTGCGCGCCTCGCCGGCGTCGACGACGATCACAGACCGGCGCTGACGCCCGAGTTGAAGGCCGGCGGCAAGTCCGGCGGCTGATCCGCCGATGACGCAGACGTCGCAGTGCCGCTCGACTGTGCGGGTGGCGTGGTCACTCATGACCCTGAACGATACGGTCCCTCCCGGCAAGTGCAAGAATCCTTGCTATATTCGCAAGAATGCGGAGGGTCCATGACTGAGCTCAACGAGATCGAACAGGTGGTTCGGACCCGGCTGCGGAGTCTTCGGAACACGCTCGGTCTATCGCTCGACGAGCTTGCCGCGCGCACCAACCTCAGTCCCTCCACCATCAGCCGGGTCGAGACCGGCAAGCGGACGATCAGCCTCGACATCCTGCTGCCGCTGGCAACGGCCCTGCAGGTCGACCTCGACGCCCTCCTCGACGTGCGCAGCGACGACGATGTGGTCATCCGCCCGACGCCGAACAGCTCGGGCGAGCGCACAACCTGGATGCTGAGCCGACCAACCGGCAGCACGATCGCCGTCAAGATGCGGATCGAACCGACCCGTAAGGCGGAAGAGCAGCGCGTCCACCCCGGCCACGACTGGTTCTTCGTCATCGCGGGACGGGTGCGCTTGTCGCTCGGCGAACGCGAGATCACCGTCCAGACCGGCGAGGCAGCCGAGTTCACCACCATGACGCCGCACGCCTTCGCGGCCATCGACGGCCCGGCCGAGCTCATCATGATCTTCGACCGCGACGGCCAGCGCGTCCACGTCCATCACGAAACCGCTAGCCACCCGACGATGTAGACCTCGCCGGACTCGACGTCGCGATCGCACTCGTCGACGACCTCTTCCACAACGGCCCGTCTTCGGGTGACCCGCACCCGAGCATCCCCGAAGTGCCTGATCAGGGACGTCCAGAACTGTCACTCAGAACACCATCTACCGACGAGGCGCTACAGCGCCGAACGGCGGATCGGGAGCGCGCTCTTCCAGATTCTCGCGTCACTCAATGTGACAATTTGAGTGATCAGCGCGGTCCAAGTGCTGACCGCCGGTTCGCCGGGGTGTGGCAGGTCTGCTGAAGGTCACCTTCGACTGAGCGAGGTGGCTGTCGATGCCGCGAGCGCCCCGGCCGGCCGGTGGCTAGATCGTCCCTGAGTTGGCGCGCCCTATGCGGCTTGAGCGGATGGGCTGGCGGGCTGTGTCCCGGATGGCTGGGACGCTCGGCCTAACTGCATCCCGCGGACCTGCTGCCGCTTGAAGAGTTCCGGCTATCAGGACCGGCTGTCGTGCGGCTGGCGCGCTTTCCGGCTGGTGACAATCCTGCGTTTGCGCAAAGACCCGAGCCATTCCTGCCCGCTGAGCAGTCGCGTGGTCTTGCCCGACCTGACCTCGCCCGCCGCGGCAACTGCCATCGCGACGCTGGCAGCGGTCATATCATCAGGTGCCTCATACACGACGATCACGTCATACTCGCCAAACGGAAAGCCCGCCACCACGATCGTGGCTCCCAGCTCCTCCAGGGCCGGCCGGATCACTTCCACCGGGTCTTGCGGCTCCTTAAGCTGATCCGCCATTGACTTGGCGGTATAGGAGGCCTGGTACATGTAGAGCGGCATCGAGCTTCCCTTGGGCGGGCACAGGCGAACGGATCACCAGCCAGTCCCCGTGACTCGCGGCGGCTTCTGCCGACGGGTGCACGGCAGCGGACTGAAGACCACGGCGGTCCAAAGATCGTAGACCCGGCCCACCCGAGTACACCAGCCTCCGCTTCGCCAGCCAGCCCTTCCTCAACCATGCCAGAGCCCTGGAACCGGCTATCTGGCTAGACTCCGGCCGATGCTGATGCCGGGGAGAGTGTGCGCGATCGGCGGCAGATGAGTGCGACCGGGGGGCTGGTATCAATCGTGATACCATGCTGGTATGGCGATGACACTGCGGCTCACTGATGCCGAGGCACGAGCGTTGCGCCGGCGTGCGGATCATGAGGGCCGGCCAATGCAGGAGGTGGCCCGCCAGGCCATCCAAGAGTACGTCGAGGGCCACAGCCGCGCTGAGTTGCTCGATCGCGTTCTGGATCAGGAGCTGCCCCGGTACGCCGAGGCGCTGGAGCGTCTCGGTCAGTGATCTACCTGACATTGTCAGAGTTGCTGCATATCGCCGGACGTGCCTTGGGAAGTGAACCAGAAGTCCGTGACTACGGCCTCCTGGAATCCGCAGCCGCCCGTCCCCGAGCCAGCGCCTTCGGCGGTGACGCTTACCCGGACCTGGACACCAAGGCGGCGGCGCTGCTCCACTCACTCGCGAGGAATCACGCGCTGGTAGATGGCAACAAGAGGCTTGCCCTGGCTGGGGTGATCGCTTTTTATGGCGTGAACGGACGCCGGCTCACCCTCACTAATAACGACGCTTACGAACTCATCATGAACGTCGCGGCAGGGCACCTCGACACGGTAGACGAGATCGCCACCAGGTTGAGGACGGCAACCGAAGCTCGCTCCTGATGGAGCGCGCCTGACCACCCGGTTCGCGTCATGAGAGTGCGGGTTGGTGGTTCGGGTAAGACGACTGAATTTCAGTAGCCCTGGCGGGTTATTCGCGGCAGCCTGTAATGGTGATCGATCTGGACTGTTCGGCGATGTCCCCGGCGTCCGATGAGGAGCTGCTGGCCCGGCAGCGTGCGCTGCAGGAGGAGGCGCGGGAGGTGCTCGCCACGCTGGACCTCGCCGCAGTGGTCGCCGATATCGGCCCGCTGCTGCTCGCAGGCAGCTTTGTATCTGGACTGATGTGCTGGCGCGAGCTCGATGTGATGGTGCTCGTCGGCGATGACTTCTCGCCCCAGGACGTGATGCGGCTGCTGGAGCGGATCGTTGGGCAGACCGGGGCTGTGTCTTTGGAGTATCACGACGAGCGGGGCCCTCGGTGCGTGACCGGCCAGGTCCGCGATGAGCGCTACCATGTGCCCTTTACCGTGGAACGGGCGGGCCATTCCTGGCAGATCGACCTGACGTTGTGGCTGCACGATGCGCACGTCAATGTCACGCGCTGGCACGAAGAACTGCGCGAGCGCATCACCGCCGAGCAGCGCAGCGCGGTGCTGCGCATCAAAGAGGTGTGGCACCGGCGGCCGTCCTATCCCGATCAGGTCGGTGGCCTGGACATCTACACCGCTGTGATCGATGACGGCGTGCGCACCCCGCGCCAGTTCGCTACCTGGCTTTCCCAGCGAGGGCTCCCCGGTACATAGCAGTACCAGGCCCGCGAACAGCGGCATGTGCGGATGTTCCGCAGGTTGTCGCGAGCGCAACGGCGACGATGCATAAACATCCGTGCAGTCCATCTGTCTGTTCGGCCGTGGTGGATTGCTAAGACAGATGGTGGCTCAGCCCGTCGGACCGGTGACTTCACAGCCGCCTGGCGGTGAAGGTGCAGAGCACGAGGGCTTCGACGGCCAATAGCGCGCTGCATTTGTGCTAACCGGTTCCGGTGAAGCGGCGATGGATGGGCTACCGCGTCATGTGCTCTATCAGCCAGGCAGTGGTGACGGCCCCAGAGATGGTGTTGGGAGCTGGTTCCGGCGGCCCGGCCGCCCACCGGAACATTTAGCCGGGCTGTCGCTGGCCCGCTGCGGCTGGGTGATTTCCCAGTTCTCCGCCGGCACCGCAGCCACAGCAGACCAGTCGAATCCGTCGCCGACCCGGCGCAGCATGTCGCGGGTCGGCTCGTCGCAAAGCGCGCCGCGCAGCCCGGCCAGGTAGCTGGCCCGGGGATCGACGGCGAGCTGGGCGGCTACCGCGTATTCGGCAGTCAGGTCGGTGCCGAACATCGCGGGGTCGTCGGTGGAAACCGAGCAGCTCACGCCTGCGGCGACCAGGTCAGGCAGCGGATGTGCGGCCAGCGAGGGGACGGCGCGGGTGCGCACGTTGGAGACCGGACAGACGTCGAGCACAACACCGCGTGCGGCGATCTCGCGCACGAGGCCCCGATCCCCGGCAGCTCCGATGCCGTGCCGGATACGGCGGGAGGAAAGCAGATCGAGCGCAGTCCGCACGGCTTCAGGGTCGCCAAGCTCGCCTGCGTGCGGAACCACGCCGAGACCGCCGTCGCGGGCCAGCGCGAGCGCGGGCGCGTAAGGCTCGGCCGGGTAGAGCTTCTCGCTGCCACCGAGGCCCACGCCGACAACGCCGCGGTCGCGATAGGCCAGCGCGTAGCGCGCGGTGTCAGTCGCAGCCTCAAGTGGATAGCCGCGGGCAATCTCTGGCGTCAGCCCGACCTGCACGCCGTGGAGTTCGCGGGCTTGCTGCGCGCCGTCACAGTAGCCTTCGAATACCTCCTCCCAGCGCACGCCTTGGCTGACCGGCTCGGCCGGCGTGAAGATGCCCTCCAAGTAGATCGCGCCGTGGCTGGCCGCCTCGGCTGCGTAATCGACAACTACTTCGCGGAAATCAGCTGCGGTCCGTAGCGCGCAGGTGGTCAGCTCCCAGACTTCGATGAAGTGGGCGAAGTCGCGGAATTCGTACAGGCCAGCCAGCCCTTCGACGGAGTCGGCCGGAAGGGACACACCGTTACGGCGGGCCATCTGCAGCAACGTCTGCGCTCTGACGGTGCCCTCCAGATGCACATGCAACTCGATCTTCGGGAACATCACGTATCCGATCATCGCATCCCTATCTGCCGCAGGGCGTGGGCGGCCATGACCCCGATCGTCGCCGCCCGCCTATGGGGATCCATCCCGATCACTACCTCGCCCATCCGGTCCTCCTGCCCGCAGTAATAGCTCATGGGGGCACTGTCAGCCATCTCCAGAGCCTTCTTCACGCGGCCAGGGATCGGAAGCGCCCTGATGGTGCACGCCAAGCAGGTCGCGCGATCAGAGATGGGCGTGGAGTAACTTCGCCTTGCCGTACACGGCGGGACCGGGCTGGAGCCCGCCGATCTGGTCTGGAAACGTTCCTTCGATTCGGTCCGTTACAGGCGCGCCGATCAGCTGATCGGCGCAGCACCGTTCGCGTGCGCCGGAGCGGCGGATGCGGCTGCGCGAAAGAGCGGGTTCAGACAACGTGCGCCGTGACTAGCCAGGCCGCGCCGGGCATGGTCACGCCATCTGGCGTGGCGTACGCCACCAGGCGGTCCCGGACCAGCCTGGTCAGCTCGCCGGCTTGTGCCGGGCTGAGCCCGGCCAGGATCTCGTTGGCGGTCGGGGAGGCACGCTCGTACTCGAGCACGTCGTCTACGTCGCGGCCGACGAGCATCGGCTCGTCCGCCTTGACGAACTCGATGCCGCCGAACCCCGCACCGGTCAGCAAGGCGCTCGCCCGGCCGGTACTGGCGAGGGAGAAAGCAGCACCCGGCCCGGGTAGCTCGCGCAGGCCCAGTACCGCCGCGGCCCCGGCGAACCCGGTGGTGAAGACCGGGTTCTCAGCGCGGCTGCGCCAGCAGGCGAACGCGAGCCTGCCGCCGCGCCGCAGCGCCCTGCGAAGGTTGCCGAACGCCGCCGCCGGGTCATCGAAGAACATCACCCCGAAGCTGCTCACCACCACGTCGAAGGCCCCGGCCCCGAACGGGTGCACCTGGGCGTCGGCGACCTCGAAACTGGCATTAGCGACACCAGCAGCAGCCGCGAGCCGGCGCGCCTCGGCCACCTGGATCCGGGAAAAGTCCGCGCCCAGGGCATGCCCGCTGCCGGCAGCGCGCGCCGCCAGGATAGTCGTCTCACCGCAGCTGCACCCGACGTCGAGAACGTGCTCCCCGTCCTGGATCGCCGCGGCGGCCAGCACCCGCGCCCTCAGCCGGCCCAGCACCCCCTCATGCCGCTCACGCTGCTCGATGAACTCCCGCCCGCTGGCCCCGTTCCAGTCCTCGGCCTGCTCCGCATTCACCGCCACGAGGCCCACGCTACATCGCCTCGCAAAGCGCCATCCGGCACGTTCGCAACGGAGATCGCGACGCTCAAGAAGTTACGCGAGAGCCGGGAGTTCTTCGCGCAGCCGCTCGCCTGAGCGACGCAGCCACAGACCTACCCCGAATCGGCAGAGAGATTCCGCTCGCTGGCAGTTCGAATCGGCATGCGTTACGGCGTATAGGCATGCGACGTGTCGACTCACTCACATCGGCATGACCGGTCGGCTCGACGGGCCGCCAGGCCACGTTCCCGATCCTGTCATGGACTCACAACGAGTCGCCCGCAGGCTGACTTGAACACGGCCTGTACCGGACGGTGCTGCGCCGAAGTGTCTTCAGGCGGCTGAGCCCGGAGCCCTCACGGCTGGACATCGCTCTCACGGTCATCGATCGCTCCCGGGGCCGCATGGTTGGGGAGTAGCAAATCTCAGGCTGCCGTTCGGGTTGTTGAAGGTTAGCGACGCTAACGAAATGGGGGGAGCCAAAAGGGGAGCCAACGTCCACCGGCATCAGGCCACGCCAGGCCACGTCCAGCCATAGTCATCGCTGGTGGATGCCACACCGGGCCATGTCCAGCCATGTCCAGCGACGGTACGAACTCGTCTTACAAGCGAGGGGTCACTGGTTCGATCCCAGTTGCGCCCACTGTCTTCGCAGTTCAGAGCTATTTTGGATCTTCACTGGTCGTTAGCAAGGCTAACGAGGAGCCGAAAGGGGAGCCAAAGTCGCCGGCTGCCTGTCATGGGTTCGGGCCGAATCACGCTGGTGACTGGGAACGATGATCCGCCGGTTCCACGCGTTCACGAGCGAGTTCCCGTTGCAGCGGCACGTGATGGCCAGGCGGGGCATGTTTCAGCGGGCACGATGACGCCGCCGCACGCATTCAGCGCGCACGCCTGGCGACGGCGGGCAACCCGATCGCCACCGCCATCGTCGACCGCGCGGCGGCCTTGGACGGGCGGGACGGCGACCGCGGCGGGCTGACCGCCGCGGCCGCCGCCCTCGAGGATGCCGGCTGCCGCTACCAGTGGGCCCGGACACTCGTCCTCATCGGCGGGGAGCAACGAGCACGTGGCGAGTCCGTGCTGGCGACGATGGGCGCGACGCCTATGGTCTGGCCTCCAGAATGATGTTGAATGGGGTCTCGGTTGCCCGGCGCACGTGGGTGAACCCGGCCTCGCGGAGCACGATCGCCAGCTGGCGTTCACCGGCCTGCCCACCGAGTCCCAGCCCGACTTCCTGTGCCAGCGACCCTGGCGTGCAGATGACCGTGGACAGGCCGTAATAGGCCCGCCCGACCGGGTTCAGGTTGTGCTCGAGGGCGTCGCCGGCGTTCGGCTCGACCAGCAGTAGCGTGCCGTCCGGCGCCAGCGCCTGCCGGATGCGGCGAGCCGCCCCGACCGGGTCGCCCATGTCGTGCAGGGCGTCGAACAGGCACACCAGGTCATAGCCCCGGCCCGGGAAGTCCTTCGCCGGCGCGACGCTGAACCTCGCCCGCTGGCTCACGCCGGCCTGCGCCGCGGCCATGCGGGCAGCCTCGATCGACGGCTCGTGGATGTCGAAGCCCGCGAACGTCGAGCGCTCGAACGCCTGCGCCATGATGACCGTGGACGCACCGAGTCCGCACCCCACGTCGGCCACGCTCGCCCCCGCCTGCAGCTTCTCGACCACCCCGTCCAGCGCGGGCAGCCACTCGCCGACCAGGTGGGCGGCGTAGCCAGGACGGAAGAACCGGACGACGCCGGAGAACAGCCGGTCGTCGTGGTCCTGCCAGCCGACTCCTGCGCCGGTGCGGAATGCGTCCACGAACACGTCGTGGTCGGCGTAGCAGGACGCGATGGCCTCGAACGCGCCGCCGAGGAATACCGGGCTGTCCTCGTTCGCGACGACCATGGCCTGCTCTGCGGGCAGCTCATAGGTGCTGTCCGCCGGGTTGTAGACGACATAGCCGCCGGCTGCCTGGTTGCCGAGCCATTCACGGACGTATCGCTCGGTGGTGCCGGTCCGCTGCGCCAGCGTCGACGAGGTGATCGGCCCGGCGCCGGCCATCGCCTTGTAGAGGCCCAGCCGGTCGCCGACGTGCAGCAGCAGACCCGAAATGGCTGCGCCCATGTCGACCACCGCCTGTCCGACGAACGCCTCAAGTCTCGCCTCGTCGATTGCCGGGATGTCAGTTGTGGTCATTCGCGTCTCCGCTCTTCGGCGCAGGTCCCCGATGGATCTGCATGAGAGGAGCGTGCTCGCAGGCGTGGGTGAAGCGCATCCGTGCCGAGCACGGATGCCACCACGCAATCCTCGGGTCCGTGGCGGGCACGGATGCCCGGCGGCCCGCTCTGACACAGAGTTGCACCAGCCACGAACCTTCCCTGACTGAGCCCCTCGAGGAGCATTGAAGATGATCCCATGCCACGCCGTGGCCGCCCCGGCGGCCGCGCGGTGCAGCACCCTGCCGGCGGAGGCGCTAGCCTCGCGGCTGGCTGAGCAAGCTCTGTGCCGTCGGCAGCGGACCGGCGCTTCGGTGACCCGACGGTCGCCGCTGCGTCGATTCCGAGGACTGCCTGGCCGCGCCACCCGAGCCGCTGGCAGTCACGACCGACTGCTGGCGAATGGCCGCTCACCCAGTATCGACGCAGACCGCGACGCCCCGATGACCGGCCACGATGCCACCGCTGCTAGCTGCGCTACAGCGGTGACGCGTTCAATGGCGAGCACCACGCCGGACCACAGGCGCTGCCGTTCGCCGGCGCCGACGGGCCGCTGCGCCGACTGGCGTCTAAGACCTCCGCTGGCGGCGGCGACAATGGCGTCCCGCGGCCGCTGGAGCTCACCCACGCTCGATAACAACGGTCGTTCAGCAAGGGCTCCCCGGCACCGGGCATCGCGGTAGCGGGGCCACATGCCCGGCGCCGGCTTCGGGTATCCGAGGCGATCCCGCAGACCACCGCAACACCTGGCCGCCACGACGATGCGCCGCACCGAGAGGGAAATGCAGTGCTGAACCAGACCGCGCCGCGCACAAGGCCGAACCGGGACGCTGCGGGCCAAGTCCCGGGCGGCAGTGACATCCAGACACCATTCGCTGATGAGGTGTTGCGCTTGCGCTGCTCGCGGACGTTGAGCGAGCCGATCGTGTCCTTCCACGCGTTGCCCTGGGGGCAGGGCCGAAGCCTCGCCGGCGCTGGTCCGATCGGCGAGAAGTACCGGCAACTGTTCGGTGAGGCATTCCTCGACACCGAGGTGACCTACTCGGCCGGGGTGCTGGACTCCTGTTTCCAATCCAGCGCCAGCCTAGATATGGCCCAGCAGCTGGCCGCTGAGGCGTTCCGGGCCGACTGCACCTGCTTCATCACCTGCGGCACTTCGATCGCCAACCAAGTCGCCTTCGACGCCCTCGCCGGTACGACCAAACGGATCCTCGTCGACCGCACGGGCCACCAGCCGATCCACATCGCCGCGGGCCAGCCTTCCGCGTCGGTGGACTACGCCCCGGCCGCTGAAGGGCTCCCACCCGCCGGGCAACCGCTGCTCGACATCGTCCAGCTGTTCGAGATGGTCGCTGCCGCAGCTGACTCGGGCACGCCTTACGACACGATCGTGCTGGCCGCCTGCTCCCACGACGGAGTCCTCTACAACCTGCACCGCATGTCCGAGTGCCTGGCTCTCTCACCAGCCACGGCCTTCCTCGTCGATGAGGCGTGGTCAGCGATCAAAACCTTCCATCCCGGCCTGCGCCCGCTGACCGCCCTGGATGCCGCGCACCGCATCGCCGCCTCCGGCACCCCGATCACGGTGCTGGTGACCCAGTCAGCGCACAAGTCGATGAGTGCGGCCCGGCAAGGCTCCTACCTGCACGTCGTCGCAGAGGCCGCCCTGATTGCCGGGGTGGCATCCACCCTCTGCGGGTACCACACAACCTCGCCAAGCATCCCCATCCTGGCGTCGCTGGACCTGGCCCGCGCGCACGCGCAGTCCCACGGGCAGCGGCTCCCGCAGCGCAGCCTCGACCTCGCCGCCCGGGCGCGGCAGGCCGTCAACGACGATCCTGCCCTGCCGGCCTATCAGATGCTGCCCGAGCCGGCACCCGCAGGCACCAGCCGTGACTACGTCACCGCCGATCCCACCAAGTTGCTCATCGGCACCACCGGCCTGAGGCGCAGCGGCGAGGACGTCCGGCTGCAGCTGTTCCACGACTACGGGATCTACCTCTCGCACACCCTGCCGGACGCCTTCCTGGTCAATTTCCACATCGGGGATCGCCGCCAAGGACGTCGGCCGGCTACTTCAGTCGGTGCGATCCCTGCCCCGCCGCACCCGCCGACGCCTCGGCGGCACGCGAGGAAATCTCGGTACCGAGGACGACGGCACCCCGATCGATCGGCTCCTCATCGCCCACCCGCCCGGTGTCCCCCTCGCCGTCCCCGGCGAACTGGAGCGCACACCCTGCGACAGCGCGTCGCGGCCAGCAGACGCAGCGGAGCCGAGATCTACCAGCTGCCCCCGGGCCTATCCCACCATCCCCGCGAGCACGTCTCATGACACCAAGCGCGCCGGCAACGCGACGTGCGCCGTCAGCCGGTACCCCGCTCGCAAGCGACGCCGGGAACGGCCTGCCCGGCGGCAGCACTGCACCGGGCTGGCGCGAACAAGTACACATGCACCCGCGTCCTCGGACGCGAGCCGGGCACCGCCGCCGCGGCCGGGCGATGGCCCAGGACCGGGACACCGCCGCGGCCCGTTCAACCACCCAGGGCGACCAGATGCCCGAAGAGACTAGATGGCATCGAACGCGAACCGTCCGGGCAACTCGATACGCACCCGTTCTGTCACCATCCGCGAGGACGGCAGCCAGTGACCGGAGGCCACCTCGTCCCACATCAGTAACAACGCCACGAACTAGTCGATCCCGTATCTGGCCATGATGCAACCACGTCAGAACAAGAGCCCGCAGAGGATTAACACGCTGTCTTGATCACTGAGGGAATCACGATGCCCTCTGCGGTCGCAAGCCTGGATAGATCGTCCAGGCTGGCGAGCCGGTGCGGGCCGGGCTGGATGGCGTGCCCGGCCTGTTCCAGGAGCTGGCGGATGTCGCGGATGCGCCTGTTGATTGTCTCGGGCCGGACGGCGAGCAGGGCGGCGATGGCGACCTGCGGCAGCGCGAGGCGCTGGTGGAGGGTAGTGGCCAGGAGCCGGTCAGCGAAGGTCAGGACGGGGCGCCGGCCGGTGCCGGGGGCGGCCAGCCGCGGGCGGTGACCGCGGCGGGTATCCAGGTCCGCTTCCCGCTGCTGCCCGTGGAGGGTCATCAGCGTGGCGATCAGCGTGTCCCACTCGCAGGCAGACAGCCCGGTCAGGGCCGGATGGCACAGCCAGGCCAGGCCGGGGCTGGGCTGGTCAAAGGGACCCGGGGCGCCGCCGGCCTGGTCGTATTCCTGCGGGCGGAGGGTGTAGTTCCAGTCGCCGTGCCAGGCGTGGCGGGTCAGCGGTAAGGCGTCCATCTGCCCGTCGCTGATCCGGGCGCCGGTGTCGTAGGCGCCGGTGTCAAGTTCGGCGCGCACCCTTAGCCCGGCGCGGGTGGTGGTGGCGGCGATGGTCGCCACGATGACCTCGTGGCTGGTCAGCGGCCGGCCCCGCCAGTTCATCGTGATGTGGGAGAACAGCCGGTGCTCGATCTGGGGTGAAATGCGGCCGGGTCGGGGCGCGCGGCAGCTGGCCAGGGCGGAGCCCTGGCCGGGGGTTTGCGGCTGGTGGCCTATGCGGCGGCGTCGAGCTGGACGGTGTATCCGAGTTTCTCCAGCTGGCTGACGAGCCGCCGGGTCTGGTGCTCCTTGTCGTGGCGGGAGGTGAAGTAGTCCGCGCCGGGGTCGGCGAAGACCTCCCCGGTGGTGAGCAGGTGCCAGATCACGTCGAGGAGGCTGTGGGCGACCGCGACCGCGGCCTTGTCCGGGCCCCGGCGGCGGGCTATCTGCCGGTACTGGGCGCCGAAGTAGCTGTCCCTGGTCCGCGCTGCCGCCCGGGCCGACTCGATCAGGGTGCGGCGCAGCCACGGGTTGCCCGGCGTGGTGGCTACCTTGCGGCGCTTGCCGGCCGATTCGTGGTTGCCCGGGCACAGGCCCGCCCACG
Source organism: uncultured Actinomycetes bacterium (assembly GCA_963786975.1). Classification (GTDB taxonomy): domain Bacteria; phylum Actinomycetota; class Actinomycetes; order Streptosporangiales; family Streptosporangiaceae; genus Palsa-506. The sequence goes on from CAWBBE010000009.1 coordinate 277,655, forward strand.
ACGCGAGGTGCGCAGGGCTAGGAAAGCAGCTCATGTCGGCGCCGGTCTCGGCGATGATGACCTCCACGCTGCTGCGCTCCAGCCCGGGAACGTCCGTCAGCAGCCTGGCCGCTGACTGGTAGCGGTCGGCTACCCGTGCGCTGATCTGGCCGTCCAGCGCCGCGATCGTTGCATCCAGGAAGTCCAGATGGGCCAGGACGCGGGACGCGACGATAGCGTGATGCGCGCCGAAGTGGCCGTGCAGGGCCGCGGTGAGCTGCGGGATCTTCGGCCGCAGCTTCCCCTTGGCGAGCCCGGCCAGCGCGGCCGGGTCGCGCTCGCCGGCGATCAGCGCCTCGATCATCGCCCGCCCGGACTGGGTCAGCACCTTCGAGGCAACGGAGGTGAGCTTGATGCCCTGTTGACTGAACTACGGGAAGAGGTTTCCCAGCTCAGCGGACGTGCACCGGCAATGGTGCGTACGGTCCGGGCTCATGATCGAAATGGGAGATCGTCCGCGGGATCTGTCGTCGCTGGTGGTGTTGCAGCATGGGTCGCTTGAGGCGACCGGCGACCCGTTTGAGCCTTACCGGCTGGAGGATGCCGATGGTGTGGTGGTCGCTCCGGTCGCGGCGTATCTGAGGGATCTGCAGGCGTGCGGCCGGCCGGCGACGACGCAGCGCTCGTATGGGATGGATCTGCTGCGCTGGTTCCGGTTCTTGCGGGCGGCCGGGGCCGGCTGGGATCAGGCCACCCGGGTGGAGGCCCGGGATTTCATCAGCTGGCTCCAGGTGACCGGCAAGCCTGGGCGGCCGGCGGGCGGCACGGGCGGCGTCAACAGCGTCACGGGCAAGCCGGTGTCCCGCGATAAGTACGCCCCGGCCACGGTCGTGCATTGCGAGACGGTGCTGCGCAGCTTTTATGAGTTCCACCTGGAGGCCGGAAGCGGGCCGATGGTGAATCCGTTCCCGCTGGCCCGGGACCGCCATGGCAGGCCGCGGGCTCACCACAATCCGATGCGGCCCTGGCGTGCTGAGCGCAGTGGCCGTTACCGGCCCAGGGTCGCCCAGCGCATTCCCCGGCAGATCCCGGATGAGAAGTTCGGTGAGCTGTTCGCCGCACTGGGCTCGCACCGGGACCGGGCGCTGGTGTCGCTGTGGGTATCCAGCGGGGCGCGCGCGTCGGAACTGCTCGGAGTCAGCTGCGCCGACTCCGATCCCGGGCAGCAGCTGATCACGGTGATCCGCAAGGGCTCCCGGGTGATGCAGCAGCTGCCGGCGTCCCCGGATGCGTTTGTCTGGCTGCGGTTGTATCAGGCCCAGACGCAAGGGCTGGTGCCCGCCAGGCCGGATGATCCGCTGTGGTGGACGCTGCGGAAACCGTTCCGGCCATTGACCTATCACGCGGCCCGGGCGATGTTCGTGCGCGCCAACGACAGCCTGGGGGCGAACTGGTCCCTTCACGATCTTCGTCACACGGCGGCCTACCGCATGGCCCGCGATCCGCAGATGCCGGTAACCGACGTGCAGTGGGTTCTTGGCCACGCACATCTGTCCACCACCCAGCAGTACCTCAATCCGCTGCCCGAAGACGTGATCGCCAGTGTGCTCGCGCACTACGCGCGGCAGGCCGAAGGAGCGTCCGCCCCGGCTGACGGGCACCGGCTGGAATACCGGCCGGAGTCGCTGAGCGTCCTGTTCGGGAAGGACCCCGGGTGAGCGCCATGACCGGGCGCTCCAGCCCGGGCGCTGCGCTCGGGGGTGCTTTCTGCCAGGGCGCGCGGCCGCTGCCTGCCGTGCCAGGCCCCTCGGTCAGGCTATTGCGCCGGTTCCCGCCGCGCCCGGTGGCCGCGAGCTGGGAGGCGACCGCGCAGTCCAGGCAGCAGGTGATCGAGCGGTTGCGGGCGGCCCCGTTCGCCGGCGGCGGCAGTGCCCACCTGCAGTGGGATCGCCGGCGCGGGCTTGGCCACATCCTGGGCTGGCTGGAGCAGCAGGCGGGTGCCACCTGGCAGGACCGGTGGATAGCCAGCGGAGCCGACGAGCACGGGAACTCGGCATGGCGGCACCTGCCGGGCACCTGGCTGGCCGCGGCAGGACGGGGCCCCGGCGACCCCGCTAACACCTCGCTCATGCTCGGACGCGCGATGCTGATGCTGGTCTGCGGCGATGTGATCCGCCCGAGCCCGGGCTGGCTGCTGATTCCGATCACGGCCAGGAACCTCGTCGCTGAGCTGGCCCGCACCCGGGATCCCGGCGGGTTCGCCGCACTGGAGTCAGCGTGCCGGGCCGAAGCCGTCAACACCCTCACCACTCAGCTGGCCTGCCGCCGGATCGCCATCATCCTGGCCGCCAAAGGCGGCCTGATCAGCGACATCACCATCGGTGACTGCCTGGAACTGCTGCGGATCGCCGATGACCTGCACGGCAGCGCCGGCGCGACCAGCCCGTACTTCTACCAGCTGCTCCGCACCATGGGAGCGCTCGCCGGCGACGCGCCGGCGGTGCGGGGACTGAGAACCCAGGGCCGGCTCGGGTGCGAGCAGCTGATCGACCGGTACGAGATCGCCTGCCGGCCGGTCCGTGACCTGCTGGTGGACTACCTGCGGGAACGCCAGCCGGCCGTCGACTACGCCACCTTGCACAAGCTCTCCTACACACTTGGCCGGCTGTTCTGGCGCGATCTGGAACGGCACGAGCCAGGCATCGGCTCCCTGCGGCTGACAGCCGAAGCGGCTGCCGCCTGGAAACAGCGGATCACCACCAAGTCGATCCGGCCCGGGAACGGCGACGGCGAGATCAGCCCGGTCACGGTGCCCCGCATCAACGCGACCGAGCACATGATCACCGTCCGGTCCTTCTACCTCGACATCACCCAGTGGGCGGTGGACGACCCGGCCCGCTGGGGTCCGTGGGTGGCGCCATGCCCGGTCCGCGACGGCGATGTCGCCCAGCTGAAGAAGGCACGATCCCACCGCAAGTCACGGATGGATCAGCGCACCCGCGAACCCATGCCGGTCCTGCCCGCCCTGCTGGCTGCCGTCGACGGCAGCCACGCCGCTGCCCTCCAGCGGCTGCAGACCGCCCGGGCCACCGCCCCCGGCGGGCAGTTCACCGCCGCAGGCCAGACACTGACCCGGTCGAAGACCACCCACGCATCGGCGGGAAAGACCTGGGCCGAGGACCCCGGCACCGGCAAGCGCCGCGACCTGACCCTCGAAGAACACCAGGCGTTCTGGACCTGGGCCGCAGTGCACATCCTGCGCAATACCGGCATCCGCATCGAGGAACTCACCGAGCTGTCCCATCACAGCCTGATCCAGTACCGCCTGCCGGCCAGCGGCGAGCTGATCCCGCTCCTGCACATCGCCCCGTCCAAGACCGACATCGAACGGCTCCTACCTATTGACTGAACTACTTGAGGAGTTTCCGCATTTCAGAGACATGATGCAGGTTGGGTGGTTACGGTCCCTGCTCATGATCGAAGACGAGGACTCGCCGCGGGATCTGGCGGCGTTGGCCGTCCCAGCGGCGGGTGCCCTGCGGGAAACCGGTGATCCGTGGGAGCCCTACCGGCTCGTCGACACTGCCGGTGAGCCGGTGGAGGCGGTCGCGGAGTTCTTCCGTGATCTGCAGGCCGCGGGCCGGTCGGAGACGACGCTGCGTTCCTATGGGCATGATCTTCTTCGGTGGTTCAGGTTTCTTTGGGCGATTCAGGCCCCGTGGGAGCGGGTGACCCGGGCCGAGGCCCGCGACTTCTGCCGGTGGATGCTGGTGGCGGGCAAGCCAGTCCGTCCGCACTGGCGCAGGCCCGTGCAAGCGGGCAAGGTGAGCACGGCGAGCGGGAAGCCCTACGCACCGTCGGTGCGGGCGCACTGCGAGACGGTGCTGCGCTGCTTCTACGACTTCCACCTGAGTGCGGGCAGCGGGCCGATCATTAACCCGTTCCCGCTGGACCGGACCCGGAGGGGCGGCAGGGCACACGCGCACCACAACCCGATGGAGCCGTTCCGAAACGAGCGAGCCGGGCTCTACCGGCCGAAGGTGCCGTCCCGGATTCCGCGCAGCGTCCCCGACGCGGAGTTCAACGAGATCTTCGCCAAGCTGCCTTCCCACCGTGATCGGGCGCTGGTCGCCTTCTACGTCTCGACCGGTGCCCGCGCGTCGGAACTGCTGTCGGCCACGCTGGCGGGCGTCGACCCTGGACGTCAGGTGATCACGGTGGTCCGCAAGGGCACCCGTGAGCTCCAGGAGCTCCCGGCCTCCACGGACGCGTTCGTCTGGTTGCGGCTCTACCAGGTGGAGATGGGCGGACTGATCCCCAAGGGCCGGCGGCGGCCGCTGTGGTGGACGCTGCGCCGGCCGGTACGGCCACTGACCTACCACGCGGTGCACCGCATGTTCCAGCGGGCCGGAGAGGCGGCGGGAAGCACAGCGACCTTGCACTCACTGCGGCATACGGCGGCTTACCGGATGGCCGAAGACCCGGCGCTCCCGCTTACCGATGTCCAACTTGTCCTTGGGCATGCGCTGCTGACGACCACTCAGATTTACCTGACGCCCCGCAAGGAAGAGGTGATCCGCCGGGTCCTGGCTCATCATGCCGAGCAGACCCGGCAGGCCACCGAACGGACGCGCCCGGCGCCCGCCCCGGGCTACCGGCCCGAGACGCTGGATGTGTTGTTCGGGAACCGGACCTCATGACCGAGGTCATCACGTTTCCGGGGGTGTCGTCTCGTCCTCCAAGGCCCGGCGCGAGTCGGCGCGAACGCACTTTCCTCCGCGTCCGGTGGCCACGGACTGGCCTGCCACCAGGCAAGAACGCGGTGAGGTGCAGGAGCGGCTCACCAGCGGGATCTTCGTCCTCAGCACCGCCAGCAGCCAGGAGACGCGCGTCCGCGGGCTGGCCTGGTTCCTGGGCTGGCTGGCCGACCAGCCGGGCGATACCTGGCAGCAGCGCTGGATGGCCAGCGGTGCCGACGCCGCGGGAGGCAGCTGGCGGCAGGTGCCGATCGCCTGGCAGCAAGAGCGCGGCCGGGAGTCGCGATGGCTGCGGGCCGAGCTGTCGGGCGCGCTGGTCGTGGCGATCTGCGGTGACCTTATCCGCCCCTCGCTGAGCTGCCTGGTTGCAGGAGCAGCCGGCAAGGGCTCCCTGACCCGCAACCTGGCCCGCACCCGCGACCCGCAAGGATTCGCGCGTCTTCAAGCACAGTGCGACGCCGACCCTCACCTGTCCGGCATGGCCGTAAGCCTGACGCTGCGGCGGAGCGCGGAAATCATCGCCGCCAAGGGCGGCACCCTGGGCGACATCACCGTCGGTGACACGCTGGAACTGATGGACCGCGAAGCCAAAGCCTTCATCTGCCCGACCCGGGATCATAAGGTCTTCTACCGGATGCTGCGCGAGCTGGGGATCTTCGGAGAGCATGCGCCCGAACGGCTGCGGGCGTTCCGCACCGCGGGCCAGCTCACCCCGGAGGAACTCGTCGACCGCTACAAGCTGCACTGCCGACCCGTCCGCGACCTGCTCGTGGACTATCTGCGAGAACGCCAGCCCGCCGTGGACTACACCAGCCTGAAGATGCTCGCCTACTACTTGGCGCAACGGTTCTGGGCCGACCTCGAACAGCACCACCCCGGCATCGACAGCCTGCACCTGACCAGAGAAGTCGCTGACGCGTGGAAGCAGCGCCAGCGGACCAAGCCCCAGATCATCACCTCGGCCAGCGGGGAGAAGTCCGTCGTCATGGTCGAGCGGATCGGTCACCGCCAATGCCTGACCCCGGTACGAGCCCTCTACCTCGATCTGTCCCAATGGGCGATCGAAGACCCCAGCCGATGGGCACAATGGGTCGCCCCCTGCCCGGTCGGCCAGGAAGAGATCAGCCACCGCAAGTTCGACCGTCACCGCAAAGCACGCATGGACGCGCGGACCCGGGAACGGCTACCGGTCCTGCCGGTGCTGGTGCGGACCGTCGATGAGCGGCGCAAGAACGCCTCCGCGCTCCTGCAGGCCGCCCGCCAGACACTACCCGGCCAGGCGTTCACCGCCGCGGGCCAGACGCTGACCCGCTCATTCACCAAGACCGCCGGGAAGATCTGGGCCGACGACCCGGCCACCGGCAAACGGCGCGACCTCGGCCACGAAGATGACCACGCGTTCTGGGCCTGGGCCGCCGTCGAAACCCTTCGTCTCACCGGCTGCCGTGTCGAAGAGCTGCTAGAGATCAGCCACCACAGCCTGATCCAATACCGCCTGCCTGCCACCGGCGAGATCGTGCCACTGCTACAGA
>CAWBBE010000010.1:0-519825 GCA_963786975.1 uncultured Actinomycetes bacterium
ACAGTCCGGGTTTTCCTCGCCCAGGGTCAGCTGCTCGGCGCTGATCTTGCTGGCTAGGCTGCGGCGGCGCGGAGTTGCGCCTGGTAGTGATGCCATCGGGCGCGTGCCTGGTGGCGTCTTCGCCAGATGCTCCAGGCGCAGCGGAAGGTCTCGCCTGTTCGGTGCGCGGGCTGTGCGAGCAGCTTGCGCGCTTCGGGTACGGTCACGCGGATCAGGCCGATGTCCCGGGGTGGTTTCTGGCCGGGACGGGCTGGGAGCTGGCCGGTGTCGCGCCAGTGTTCCGGCTGGTCAGTGGTATCGGCGCTGGTGCTGGTGGCTGGTCCGTGAGGGGCCCGGGGCACGGGGGTGCCGGGTGGCCGTGCGGTCGCGACGGCGAGCAGCGCGAGGGCGCACATCGAGAGCACGGTGTGCCGGTGGAAGGACGGCCAGAGGCGGAGCTGGTGCTGGTCAAGTCCGGCCTGTCCCTTGGCTTGCTGGAAGCATTCCTCAATCAGCCACCTGTAATGCTCCTATAGCTGGATCGGTCTCTAGCGTGGTGCCTGCATCTGGGGCGATAGTGAGTGTGGGAGCGCTGTTGCGGGCGGCTGCTATGGCCACGGCTGAGGGCTGTGGCAGGTGAGCCAGATGCGACCGGGTGCCGGGTAGGCGGTGACTCCCCAGCTCCGGGTCTGGATGACGCTGCCGGCGGAGCGGCGGGCTGCGGCGGTGGCGCTGCTGGCGATGCTGGCGGCCCGGGCAGCAGCAGGCCCGGCGGGAGGCGGGCGTGATGAGCCTGGGCAGGTACCGGCCGTGGGGGCAGTCGCAGGAGAAGATCCGTCCCGAGCACCGGGACCGGGCGGCGGTGGTGTATGTCCGCCAGTCGAGCAGGCAGCAGGTTCTTGAGCATTCGGAGTCGACGCGGCTGCAGTACGCGCTGGCGGAGCGGGCTGCGGCGCTGGGCTGGGCGCGGTCGCTGATCGTGGTGATCGATGACGATCTGGGTGTGTCGGCCGCGACGGCCGATTCCCGGGCGGGCTTTGCCAGGCTCGTCGCCGAGGTCACGATGGGACGTGTGGGCATCGTGCTGGGCATCGAGATGTCCCGGCTGGCGCGGACCGGCCGGGACTGGCACCAGTTGCTGGAGCTGTGCTGCCTGTCCGGGGTGCTGCTGGCCGATCCTGATGGCGTCTATGATCCGGGGTTTTATAACGACCGGCTGTTGCTGGGGCTGAAAGGGACGATGAGCGAGGCAGAGCTGTACCTGATCCGGCAGCGGATGCTGTCGGGCAAGCTGGCCAAGGCCGAGCGCGGCGAGCTGGCGATCCCGCTGCCGATCGGGTACGTCCGCCGCCTGTCCGGGGAGGTCATCCTGGACCCCGACGAGCAGGCGCGGCATGTGGTCCGGCTGATCTTCGGCACCTTCGCCCGGCTGGGGACCCTCAACGGGGTGCTGCGCTACCTGGCGGAGCATCAGGTCCAGCTGCCGGTCCGGGTGCACAGCGGGGTGGCCAAGGGGGAGATCGAGTGGCGGCGCCCGACCCGGGAGACGTTGCAGATCATGCTGCACAACCCGGTCTACGCGGGGTACTACGCCTACGGCCGCCGCCAGGTCGAGCCGCGCAGGAAGGTGCCCAGCCGGCCCAGCACCGGGCGGGTGGTGAAAAGCAGCGGCGAGTGGCTGGTGCTGCTGCCGGGACGGCTGCCGGCCTACATCACCCCTGAGCAGTACGAGGCCAACGTGACCCGGATGGCGGCCAACCGGCAGACCGCCGCCACGCCGGGCGTGCCGCGGGACGGCTCGGCGCTGCTGTCCGGGCTGCTGCGGTGCGGCCGGTGCGAGGGGGAGCACCGCATGACAGTGCGATACCACGACGGCTCACACGGCCGGTATCCGGCGCACGGCTACGTGTGCGCCTATGAGCAGGTCAACTACGGGACCGGCGGGAGCTGCCAGCACATCGCCGGCCCCGCCCTGGACGCCTATGTCACCGGGCAGGTGCTGGATGCGGTGGCGCCGGCCGCGCTGGAGGTCTCCCTGGCTGCCGCGGCCCAGGCCGAGGCCGAGCGGGCCATGCTGGACAAGCTGTGGCACCAGCGGATCGAGCGCGCCCGCTACGCCGCGGACCGGGCCCGCCGCCAGTACCAGCTGGCCGAACCGGAAAACCGCCTCGTGGCCCGGCAGCTGGAAAAAGACTGGGAGGCCGCCCTCGCCGAAGCCGGCCGCCTGGAGGCGGACTACCAGCGGTTCACCGAGGAACAGCCGAAGAAGCTGACCGCCGGCGAGCGCGCGGCCATCCAGGCCCTGGCCGGCGACCTGCCGCGAGTCTGGGGCGCCCCGTCCACCACCCAGGCCGACCGCAAGGAACTGCTGCGCATCCTGATCGAGAAGATCACCGTCGCGGTCGCCGGGAGCAGCGAACTGGTCGACATCGCCATCACCTGGGCCGGCGGGCACCAGACAACCGGGCAGGCCGTCCGCCCCGTCGCCCGCCTGGACCAGCTGTCGTACTACCCCGCCCTGCTCGCCCGCGTCACCGAGCTCACCGAAGCAGGGCGCACCACCCGGCAGATCGCCGACACCCTCAACGCCGAAGGATTCCGCCCGCCCAAACGAACCACCCGGTTCCGGCCGGGCCAGGTCCGCATCCTGCTCAACCAGCACGACCTGCGCACCCGCAACCGGCGAGGCCAGCCCGCCGCGCTAGCTGACCTCGGCCCCGGTGACTGGTCAGTGCCAGCCCTGGCCGCCGCCCTGGGCATGCCCACCGCCACCGTCTACAACTGGATCTACCGCGGATGGATCACCGCCCGGCACGCTCCTGGCAGCAAGAACTGGATCATCACGGCAGAAGCCACGGAAATGCAGCAGCTCCGCGAGCGCAGAGCCCGGCCCGCAGGCTTCTACACTCGCGCCCGCTGGACCCAGCCCGCCAACGGACAAGGAATGCAGCGATGAGAGAACAACACGACTTGACCGGCACCATAGGTGGCGTATCTCCGCCGGCCACCTCTTGCCTGCGACCTTGATCAGGATGGACAGGGACACCATGGCGGGCGCATGGCAGTAGAAGAACGCCAGCTCGGCGGGGCCGGAGATCTTGCGGCGGATCAGCACCCAGTGGCGGGGTGAAGCGGTCGCCGCCAGTGCCCATTCATAGTCGCGGTGGCCCTTGCAGCCCCGCCCGCAGGAACGGGTTTCCCACGCGGCCCTGGGCACCAGCCTGGCCAGGGCGGCGACCGCCGTCTTGCGGCGGCCGGGGGTGGTGGTGACCTTGAAGTCAGCCGGGACCGCGAACACGTAGCCCTTCCCGGCGTCCTCGCAGGCCGCCCGCAGCTTCGAGCTGCGGCCGTACACCTCATCGCCGGCAGCCCAGCTGAACGGAATCCCCGCCGCGACCGCGCCGATGACCATCTCGGTGCCCTGCTCGGTCTTGGTCGCGAACACCGTGGACTCGGGAACTTGCGCGCGCTCCCGCCGTCCGTGATCGGAGCACCACTGTTTCGGCAGGTAGAGGCGGAAGTCGAACAGCATGTGCGCGCGGGCGGTCACATACGCCAGGAACACCACCGTCTGGCAATTCTCGACCTGGCCGGTGATCCCGGCATGCTGACGGCCGACGCCGACGGTCATCGTGCCCTTCTTCAGCTCCGCGGTCTCATCCAGCACCAGGATCGCCTGCGGGTCGGCCAGGTGCGCGAGGATGAACCGCTGCAGCCGCTCCAGCACCGCCCGCCAGTCCCAGGCATACTCGCCCAGTAGCGCCTGCATCCGCCGCGGCGTGGCATGCCCGGCCTGCTCGCCCAGCTGCCAGCACGACTTGCGGTCCCCGGCCACCGCCAGCAATCCCGCCACGTACGCGAACGCCACCAAACGTGACCTGGCCTGCGCGAACACCGGGACGATCAGCGCACACAGCTCCGCCAGCAGCTTCCCTTGCCAGGCCCGGTCCCCTAACATGACCGCGGCGGCCACCTCATATCGATCCTGTTTTGTCACGATTACATGATCTTGAGGTGGCCGTTCTCATGTCCGGCGTGACACGCCAGGCACATCATGATCATCCAGGCGCTAGATCACAAACCCGGACTGTAGTACAGGTGCGTCGATGGCCGGGCGAAAGGTCTCCAGGACCGGCCGGAACGCCGCGCATTATCCGGGTCGGCCCCTCCACTCGCAAGGGCACCGAAGCTCCTTTCTAACCGCTCCGCCAAAACCGCTTCGCAGAAAGCACCTTCGGGACCCACCCTTGCGCGCGGAGAACGGCACGAATGGATCGTGGCTCGCACGCCGGGACTAGTTAGGCGCGTCTATCGCCGACCTGCGGGAAGCTCTGGCCGCCTGGTCTCCGAGTTCGGCGCCCCCGAAAGCCTGCGAGACCAGTCGGCCCGGCCCGCCTAGACGCGAGCCGGGCCGGCCGTGTCAGGTGGTCAGGAGTTGACCGGATAGGAGACGGTAGCGAGAGAGGTGTAGCACTGGGCGGTGTTTCCCGAGCTGCAGCTGCCAGGGCTGAACGCTTCCATCGTCCCGTCCGCGCCGATGCGCAGCGTCCCCGATGAGTCACCGAACGTGTAGACGGTGATCCACATATTGTGGGTCGGACGGTACTTCTTGGCCAGAACGGCGAACTCTGCGCTGGCCGGGGACGGCTGGTTCAGCGATCCGGACAGGTAGACGATGCCATTCTTTTTGCTCACCTTCGGGTTGCCACTGGCAAAGGTGCTGTTGGATGACACCCACCCGTTTCGCAAGCTGATTTGGTGCCACGACACTCCTGAGGCGCTACGAGCTACGGCATGGCCGGCAGCTGGCGGCGACTCGGCGGCCAGCTGGGTGGACGCGTAGGCGCCGCCACCGAGGGATAAGACGATGGCCAGGAGTGAGAGGACGAGAGCTGGTGTCTGTGCGGCAAGTGATCGGATACGGCGCATGTCTGAGAGCCTTTCGTTTACTTGCACCGCCCCGTACGGCGGAGTCCTTACCGTGGTAGAGGCACGCCGCGCGCCGGAAATACATCAAATTGGGATGCCGTGACAGACTTTGCAGTGGGAGCCGACGGACCTGACCGCGGCCACCGCACCCAGCAGGTGGCTCATCATACTGCTTGATCAGATCGGGGTTCCCCTGGAAAGCCCCGGCGAGACGCTCCCCACTCTGTCATGGGAGTCGATGGGTTCGCTGGGACGCATGCCGCTTCGCGGGAGAGGTTCGACGTGACAGGGCAGTTACTGTGCTTGCAGGTATTCATGCACGAGCTGAACGGCGATGGCGCCCTCGCCTGTTGCTGAGGCGACCCGCTCGATGGAGCGGTGTCGCGCGTCCCCGGCCGCGAAGACGGCGCCAGGCTGGCCGACCGCGGCGAGGCGCCCGGCGTCGAGAACGCCAGCTCACGGTCGGTGTGGTTCCGCAACAGCATCCGCGGCGCGGCAGGGCTCGCCATCGCGGTGTTCGTCGCCCAGTTACAGCAGCAGGCGCGGTCGCTCTCCTTCACCTGTCCGCGTGGACCGCAGCCTCAGCGAGGTGATCTTCCGCACTGCAGTTCACGGAGTGTCATTTGCGCCTGGGGAGTGCGCATGGGATGCTGCCGCTCGCCCCTCCTCTCGCCCCCCGCCTACTGTTTCTTTCGAGGAAGAAGGTCCAGATGGGCTATACGGCGCGCAAGGCGCTAGCGGTCATTGGGGCTGGCGCTCTCGCCATTCCCGCGTTCGCTGCCACTGCGGGGGCGAGCACGCTTTCGAGCCATCATCGGGTGACGTTGCGGGGAAGCAGCCCGTCATGGGCGGCATCCTCGCGGCCCGCCGCCCCTGCGGTATCCGGTGCGAAGTCGATTACCGTCCGGGTCTACCTGGCTCCCCGCGGCGGCGAAGCCCGGCTCAACTCCGCGGTCGCAGCCGTGTCGACGCCGGGTAGTGCCGGCTACCACCACTACCTCACCGCCGCGCAGTACCGGGCTCGGTTCGCGCCGACCAGCCGCGAGGTGTCCGGGGTCCGGTCATGGCTTTCCGCCAGCGGCCTTCGGGTGACCGGGGTCGCCGCGGGCAACCGGTACATCGAGGCCCGGGGACGGGTGGCCGACGCGCAGCGCACATTCGGCGTGACCATCCGGTCCTACCGGCAGGGCCGCACGGCCAGGCAGGCTCCCTCCAGTGACCTGTCGGTTCCAAGCAGCGTGGCCGGGAGCGTGCTGGGGGTCACCGGACTGTCGACCCCGAGCGTGGTGCACCCGGCGCGAGCCTCGCACGCAGCGCCACCGCCCGCCGGCTTTCGCAACGGGCGGCCGTGCTCGCTGTACTACGGCCAGCTCGTCGCGCGCAAGCAGGCGGACTATTCGACGCCGCTGCCGAAGTTCGAAGGTGCGTATCGCGACTACGCGGTCTGCGGCTACACGCCGGTCCAGTACCGAGTCGCGTATGGCGTTGCGAAGAGCGGCCTCACCGGGCGTGGGTTCACGGTGGCGATCACTGACGCCTACGCCGCGCCGACGATTCGCTCCGACGCCAACCACTATGCGACCAACCATGGCGACGCGGCGTTCACCAGCGGCCAGTTCACTCAGAACCTCCCTTCGAGCTTCACCCGCCAGAGCTTGTGCGGGCCCTCGGGCTGGTACGGCGAAGAGACGCTCGACGTCGAGGCGGTGCACGGCATAGCGCCGGACGCCAAGGTCCGCTACTACGGGTCCAGGAGCTGTTTTGACACTGACTTCATCGACACCCTGGCCCGGGTGGTCGACGAGAACAAGGCCTCCTACGTCAGCAACTCATGGGGCGACTTCAGCCAGAACACGACCAGCGGCATCATCGCCGCTTATGAGCAGGTCTTCAAGCAGGGTGCGATGCAGGGCATCGGGTTCCTCTACTCCTCCGGGGACAACGGTGACGACCTCGCCGCCTCCGGGCTGAAGCAGACCGACTACCCGGCATCCGACCCCTACGTCACCTCGGTCGGTGGCACCAGCGCCGCGATCGGTGCCGACGGCTCGCTGCAGTTCCAGGCCGGCTGGGGGACCGACAAGTACACGCTGTCCGCCGACCAGTTGTCGTGGCTGCCGGCCGCCAGCAACCCGTTCCTGTACGGGGCGGGCGGCGGCTTCTCGTCGCTGTTCAACCGGCCGTCGTACCAGCGGGGGGTCATCCCGGCCGGCAGCCCGGCCGGTCGGGCGGTGCCCGACATCGCGATGGACGCCGACCCGACGACCGGCATGCTGATCGGTGAGACGCAGACGTTCCCGAACGGGACGTACTACGACGAGTACCGCATCGGCGGGACGAGCCTCGGCTCACCGCTGATGGCCGGCATGCAGGCGCTGGCCAGCGAGAAGGCCGGTGGTCGGCTCGGCTTCGCCAACCCGGAGATCTACCAGATCGAGCGGAACGGCGGCCACGGGTTCACCGACGTCACCAACGCATACGACGGCCAGGCCAACGTCCGATCGGACTACGCGAACGGTGTCAACCCGAGTGCCGGCATCCTGTACAGCGTCCGCACCTTCGACGACGACTCCAGCCTGGTCACCAGGCGCCACTGGGACGACGTCACGGGCGTGGGCACGCCGAACGCCGGCTACTTCACAGCGGCGGCCGGCGGGTAGCCGCGCTACACGAGAGAGGGCGCGCCGACCTCCGTCGATGCGCCCTCTCCCGTTTTTCCAGGCAAGCTGAGGGCGCAGGCAGCGTGATGCCCTGCTTCACGCGCATCACCAGGTGACCGCCGGCGTCGAGAATCGCCGTGGCCAGCTCATAGCCCAGGAAGTTGCGGTCCACGACGAAGACCCGGCCCTGAAAATACCGGGATGCCCGGCGACCAGGCGGGCGATCAGGGTCTGCTCACCGGCGGCAGGCGTCCATCGCCGCGCCCAACATCGCCCGGCCGGCCCGCGCGGTCACCAGCACCGCCCGCGCCCGCGGGAACGGGGCTGCTGCCGTCACTGATGCCCGACGATCCGAACTCCTTACGGCTAGCGCCGGCGGCGGCAGGCCGATCAACAAGGGTAGGGCACTGGCGAGGTGCCTCAATGAGGTCCTTTTCCAGTGCCCCTTCCGAACCACGCGGGCCCGTTTCCGGGGGCCCTGATGTGCTGCCCCCCACGGCTGCAACCCGGTAATACGAGCAGGGTGAGTGCACTTAAGGCAGTCATGACAGCGAGCCGGTAGCGGGTCATCGACGTCGCAGGCCTGAGGACAGGAGCTGGAAATCGCATCATGACACCCCCGCCCGTGCCGTGATCGATCACAGCCTCCTCGCCGCCCGCGACTACAGATTCCCTGGGCCGGTCTTCACCCCGATACAACGAGGCCGCCGGCCAGTGCCAGCACGAGCAGGTCCACAGCGCCTGACGCAGGCCCAGTCCTGCAAAGCGGCACCCGGAAGCAGAACAAGATCACTGGCTGCCCGCACCTTGTCACAGACATGCTCATACAGCTCATCCAGTCCCACCCGGGACATGAGCCGTCGGGCGTGGAGGCAAAGTCAATCGTGCTTTAGCTGCATCTCGGGAACTCCACTACCGCGTTGCCGTTCACGAGTCTTCGCACCGGCGAACATGCTCCCCCGGCGGAGTGTTCACCTGCCCGCGAGCAGCGCGGGCCGCTGGCCGTCCGCTTCCAGCCTGGCGTGAAGGGTCTGCCATATCTGCTCCGCCGTCATCCCGCCGGGTATGCCACCGCCCGCCGCGCAGGCTCAGCCCTGTTGCGGCCCCAGTATCGCCAGTAATTTCCAGGTCATCGGCCCCCGTAATCAGCGTAAAATGCCCAGTTAGCCTGGCTGAGTCGGGCGCGGTCCACTGTCCGTGAGCGGGTTGCCGGCGGTTCGGCCGTCTGCTCGGCGACGGCAATCTCGGAGGGACGGGCCATGTCTGACATGTCACGGCGTCAGTTCATTGGTTATGGCGCGGGGACCGGTGCTGCTATGGCGCTGCCTTGGATGGCAGGCGCCGAGGTGGCCTCGGCCGCAGTGGGCAGGAAGCTGAAGAAGTATGTGCAGCCGCTGCCGGTACCAGGGCACGGGATCGTGGTCGCGTCACCCGCCGGCGAGAACCGGTATGCGTTCACGCAGCGGCAGATTCGCAGGCGGCTTCATCCGGACCTGCCGTCCACGCCCTTCTGGGCCTACGACGACGGCTCCGGGCTGGCCGGGCAGGCTGGCTCGTTCGGGATGGCGGTCGTCGCGCACAGTGGCACGCCGGTGCGGGCCAGCTTCACGAACGAGCTTCCGGAGAGATATCCGCATTGGATCCCGGTGGACAAGCGGCTGACGGCCAAGCCGGACCGGCTGGTGCGGGCCATGACCCACCTGCACGGCGGCTTTGTCGCGGCCGACAGCGATGGGAATCCGGCGATCACCCTCAACGGGTTCGGCCATGGCGAGACCCAGCACGTCCTCTACCCCAACCAGCGGCCCCAGATGCCCGCCTCGCTGCTGTGGTTCCACGACCACGCGTTCGGCGCCACGCGCCTGAACGTGTTCGCCGGGCTCGCCGCGGCGTACATCCTCCGGGACGAGCACGACACGGGCACCGAGCCGAACCCGATCGGCATTCCCGGCGGGAGGTATGAGATTCCGCTGGTCATTCAGGACCGTCAGTTCCATGCGGACGGAGCGTTCCGCTACCCGGCCAGTGACATCCCCGGCGTGGTCTGGATCGGCGAGTACTTCGGGGACGTCATGCTCGTCAATGGCAAGGTCTGGCCCTACCTGAACGTGGAGCCGCGCCTGTACCGGCTCCGGGTCCTCAACGGCTGCAACGCGCGGATTATGAACCTGCATATTGACGGGGCCCAGTTGTGGCAGATCGGCGCCGAGGGCGGCATGTGGGACAAGCCCGTGCCGGTCAGGCACCTGGTGCTCGCCCCCGCAGAGCGGGCCGACGTGATGGCCGACTTCCGCGGCGCTGCCGGGCAAACGCTCCACCTGCGGAACTCCACCCCCCGCGACCCGGTCAGCACCCCGGCACCACCGCTGGCAGCGGTCATGCAGATCCGGGTGGGAACCAAGGTCACCAAACCCGGCCCGGCAGAGGTCCCACGCCACCTCCCCGGCCGGCGCGCCCACCTGCCGCACCCCCACCGGAGGCGGTTCATCACCCTCAACGAGATCGCCCCGGAGACGCCCGGCTGGACCCTGAACCTCGACGGTGCGGATTTCGAGAAACTCGCAGTAAAGGGAACCGCCCGGGAAAGGCCGAAGGCCGGGACGGTAGAGGACTGGTACTTCATCAACATGACCGGTGACACCCACCCGATGCACACGCACCTGGTCACCCACCAGGTCGTGGGGCGCACACCCTTCAACGTCGAGGCCTACCAGAAGAAATACGGCGGCCGGCACGGTGTGCCGGGAGGGATCGACCCGAGGCCGTTCGCAACCGGCCCGATGGAGCCGCCGGACCCCACCGAGCGCGGCTTCAAGGACACCACCAAAGCGAATCCGGGCTACTTCACCACCATCCGGGCCAGGTTCGACCTGCCCCACGGTGTCACCGCACCGCAGACCTACGTCTACCACTGCCACATCGTGGAACACGAAGACAACGACATGATGCTCCCGTTCATCGTCGAGCCCTGACCGCGCGCCGTGTGCCATGCCGGTCCATCATCCAGCGAAGGACGCACCCGGTATCGCGCCGCCCTCGGCCCTGTAGCAGCTGCCGAGCCAGACTGGTCTCCTGACGCAAAGAAAGGCCGCACAGAAGAAGGGCCAGCTGCGAATGTCGCGGGCCTGAAAGACGGCCATCACCGAACCGCACATAGTCTGCAGGGTCATATGCGGGGCAGCCGCTGCCTTGGACCGTTCACTGCGTCTGACCAGGGCAGGGGCATCGGCTTTGGTGACGGGAGCACCGCTCATCCGCGCATATTCCCCTCGCAGATCGCTAGTTGGTTACAGCAATGCCTATTCGATTTGGAATGGTGCCATCGGCCGCCGCCCATCCGCGGTGGCCAGCTGCTCGGCCACCTCCGATGTGGCTGCCGCCCTGAGGTTCGCCGGGCAGCAGGGTCTGGAGGTGTCGGTGCGGGGCGGGGCCACGACTTCGCGGGCTACGCGCTGTGCCAGGACGGCCTGATGATCGACGTGACGCCGATCAAGTCCGTCGCCGATGAAGTCCGTCACCGTGGATGCGGCCGCTCGCCGTGCGGTCTGCGGTGGCGGCACCACCTGGGCCGAGCTCGATGCAGAGGCGCTGCCCTGGGACCTGGACGGCCGTCTGCCGCACCACTGGCTGCCCGCCGACGACCAGGAACGGTCGACCGTCGACCTCATCGGCGACGCGCTTACCCTGCTTGCCGGGCCGACCGATCCCCGCTGGACGCGATTCGCTGACACCGTGCCGCCCAGCCCGCCGATCGACGTGCACGTGCTCGACGCCGCCCGCACCGCGGACGCCCTCGATCTGCCGCCGGCGGGCGCTTTGCTGGCCCGGCCAGACGGACGCGAACTGCAGGTCACCAAGCGGCGTCGGCGCGCTCTCCTACGCGAGACAGTTCAACCTCGCGGTCGTCGCCGACCGTGATCTTTCCCGGCCAGTCCTTTAGGCGGTTTGCTTTAGGCGGTTTGCGCGGCGACGTGGACCGGCGCATACGGATACTTCTGCTGGATCAAGGCGTTCAAGCGGTCCCGGTCGGGGGCGAGCAGGGCCTTGACGCCCTCCGCGCTCACGTCCGCGACGATGACATGGCCAACCTCGTCGTGGACGTCGCTGAAGAGGCCGTGCGTGCTCATCTTCTGGGCCTGGTAGCGATTGTCGTCGGTCGGGCTGACGTAGTGGACCGACCAGAATCTTGTAGCGGTGGACAAGGAACAGGTGGTTCAGCGTCATCAGGCGCTTCTTGCGCAGGGCGATGTCGAAGGTGTTCTGGTCCCGAACCGAGAGGATGTGGCGCCCCCGGCGATCCACGATCACGTCGAAGACGATGTTGGCGACCTTTTCCCCGCTTGTCTTGGACAAGGTGAGCTCCAGCAACTCTGAGCCCGCTGTGTGCGGCCGCAGTCCGACATGCAGTGGGCCCGGGATCTGGTGGTGCTTCGTCCAAATCGCGAGCCATTCCTCGAGCAGCTTGACCGGCACCTCGGTCTGGACCAGGTGCTGGTGCTGGGTCGAGCCCTTGCCCATCGCTTTGGTGGCCGCCGTGCCGCCCGAAGAAGCCATGAGCGCCGCATCCAGCCGCGGCCCGCCCACGAGCGTCTGGGGCGTCCGGTAGGGCGATTCGACCAAGCGGAACTTTCGCTGCAGCCGGGCCAGGGAGAGCATGCCGTCCTGCTTGAGCGCGGTGGCGAACTCTTCTGCCGCCAGGCCGTCGATCTGATGTCCGCCGTAGGTGATGAAGTTGAAGACGAACCCCAGCTTGCCGAGCTCCTCCGGGAATCGCTTCATTTCCTCCTCGCTCATCCCGGTCGTGTCCCAGTTGAACGATGGAGACAGGTTGTACGCGAGCATCTTGGAGGGGAACTCGGCGTGGATGGCCTCGGCGAAGCGCCGGGCGTCGGCCAGGTTCGCGGTCTTGGTCTCCATCCACAGGATGTCGGCGAACGGGGCGACAGCCAGCGACCTGGCGACCGCGTACTCGATTCCGCCCTGTACCTGGTAGTAGCCCTCGGTGGTCTTGGAGACCTCGCAATCCCATGCGATGTCGATGCCCATCGATTTGGCCCTGGCCCGGGCGGCGTGGAACGAGGTTCGGTTCGCGAAGGCCAGCCACTCGTCGGCGCTTATGTCGAAGCGCTCACCCTCGCTGGCGCGGAACTCGATGACGTCCGCGACCGCCTGGGGATAGCTCATCAGGTTGGCCTCGGACTGCCACGCCTCCAGGTACGCCGTCTCGACCCCTTCCAGCAGTGCCTCGACCGACGACCCGCCGGCCTGCTGGAACGCCTTCGCGCTCTGTTCGAGCACGCGCATCACGCCCGTCCACGCGAGCCAGGCGCTGGCCTCGTCATACTCCGCGGCGGAGATCTTGAACAGCAGATGACCGCGCGCGTCGTCGACGCCCAGCTCGCGGAGCTTCCTCAAGATGGCGAGGTAGCCGACCTTGTAGGTCGGCAGCTCAACGCCGGTGGCGCCCAGGATGAACGGATGATCGCGCTCGTCCCCGCGCCCCTCCAGGAACGTGGCCGCTTCGGCGTCGGTTCGGGCCACGATGATACCGGGCACCTTCATGACATCGAGCTGGAAGCGCGCGGCGCTCAGCCGCCTGATCTGCTCGTCCACCCCGACGAGCACCTTTCCCCCCTGGTGCCCGCACTTCTTGGCGCCGGGCTTCTGGTCCTCGATGTGGTAGCCCGGGACCCCGACCTCGACGAAACGACGGACCAGATTCCGGACGTGCGCGTCGCCGCCGTGTCCGGTGTCGGCGTCGGCGATGATGAACGGCCGATAGTCGATCTCGGGCAAGGCAGCACGCTGCGCCCCGCTCAGGCGCGAGCGGGCGAAGCGCTGGTTCCGGTCCGCCGTGAGCAGGGCGCGAACGATCGGCGCGGCCTCGTCGGGCACCTGGGAAAGCGGATAGCTGGCCAGGTCGGGTCCCGGGTCCTCGGTGAGGGATCCCCTGGCCGACGTGGCCCAGCCGCCCAGGTAGATGCCCTCGATGCCCATCCGCTTCAGGGCCACCGCCTGACCGGGTGAATAGGGACCGAAGGTGGTGATCTGCTGGCGCTCGGCGAAGAGCTGCCGGAGCCGATCGTAGAACTGCCCGGCCGCCATTCTGGCCACGGTGTAGTCGGTGGGGATGGTGCCCCGCTGCTCCACCACCTGACGCGCAGAATACAAACGCGTGATGCCCTCGAATCGAGGAGAGGCAAACCATCTTGCGCTCTCCCCGATTTCCCTCTCGAACGAGCTCATGGCTGGCTCCTCGGCGACTTCCGAATCGAGTGACCTCATGACTGGCTCCTGCCGCTCCTGCACTGCAGCGCTACCCGCGACCTCAAATCCTGGTTCTCCGTGATGCGGGTGCCGTCCCGGCCGGACGCATCCACCTACCGGCCCATACGCTGCCTCGTCCGCACCCGGTCTTCGTTGAGGTTGAGGTTGGGCAGATCGATGAACCACGACGCCCTGGAAGGAGCGGCGACCCGGACCTGTACCCATCAGATCCGGCCGCGGGCACACCAGGTAGAGGCGAAGGTCCCAGCCCACCCGGCCGATGCGCTGGAGCAGGTCATCCGGCCGACCCCGCTGGGCCGCCTGGCACACCGAACGACATCACCGATCGGGTGGTACCGCTCGCCAGCCCCAGTGCCCGCTGGCTCACCAGGCAGATCATCAAAGCCACCAGCGGCTGGCGCAACTGCCCCGATCGGTCATCATCCGGCCAGGTGAACACACCACTGGCTCACCGGGGCGGCACCGCTGAGCTGCGAAGAACGAATACCAGGCCCTCCGAATCGGCAGGGGCAACAGGTCCAGTCTGAGAGGGACCGGATCACCCTCAGTGACTGGGCCTGGGGGAGTGCGACGATGCGGACGTCCGCGGGCGGGCGGGCCCGGCGTGCGGCCTTGTGGGCGGTGTGCTCGGTTTCTGTCCTGGTGATGTTTGCGGCCAGCTGGGCTATCTGTTGCTCGAAGGCGGGGGAGGTTATCTCGTGTCCGAGTCCGCATGTTCGGCATATCAGGTAGTGGTGGTGACGGCTGACGCGGCGGCGTCGGAAGAGCATCGAGCCGGGGCGGGGGACGGGCGTGATGTCCGCGGTTGCGGTCACCGCGGGACCTCCGACTGGGATGTGCGGTGATGCGCCGCCGCCTGCTGGCCCGGTCGGCGCTGGGCCGTGGCGGCGAAGGCCAGCAGGTAGCTGCTGGTTGCTACGGCGAGGATGCCGAAGCTCGGCGGGATCTGCGGGGCGGCGTAGGCGATGGAAAGGCCGCCCCACATGGCGGCGATGGCCAGGCCGGCTGATAGCCACATCGCGCGGAAGGGCCGGGCGGTGAACCGCTGGGCGGCTCCGGCGGGCGCGGCGAGCAGGCCCAGGAGCAGCAGGGCGCCGACTGCCTGGGTGGCGGCTGCCGCGGTGGCTCCCACCAGCCCGAGGAACACGAATCCGAGGACGCGGACCGGGACTCGGCGGGCGCTGGCCACCGCTTCATCGATGCTGGCGAAAAGCATCGGGCGGCCGATGGCGACGACGGCGGCGGCCACGCCGAGCGCGATGAGGGTGTCGGTGATCGCCTGGGAACCGGAGAGCCCGAAGATGGAGCCGAACAGCACGTTCACCCCGGAGGTTGCGTCGACGCCGCTCGATGAGGTGGTGTAGATGGTGAGGAAGAGCGCTCCGAGCCCGAGGATCCAGGCGAATACGCTGCCGATGGCGGTGTCGTCGGCCCGGCCGCGCGAGCCGAGGGCGGCCATGGCCAGGGCGACCGCGATGCAGGCCGCGTAGAGGCCGACCAGCAGGTTGATTCCGGCGGCCAGGGCGGCGAGGGCCCCGGTGAACGCCACGTGGCTGAGAGCATCGCCGCTGAACACCTGCGATCGCAGGACGACGAAATAGCCGGCCAGGCCCGAAGCCAGCGCGATGGCGGTGCCGGCCAGGAAGGCGTAGCGCAGAAACGGGTGCCCAAGCATGTGGGCAATGCCGGTGAGGACGATCATGCGGGAACCGCCTGGCGAAGGCCGCGGCCGCGGGCCAGCCGGCTGGCGGCGGCCCGGATGATCGCGGACGCCACGTAGGCGGTGAAGCCGAAGGTGGTGACGTAGAAGCCGACGGGATACACCGAGAAGTAGGCGGCGGCGAGCCCCAGCCAGGAGGTGGCCAGCCCGAGCGCGATGGTGATCACGAAGCTCAGCGCAGGACGCGCCGTCAGCTGCTGAGCCGCGGCGGCGGGCATGACCAGCAGGGCGAATACCAGTAGCGCACCGGTGATCTGGCTCACCTCGGCAGCCGCGCATGCGAGCAGGAGCAGGAACACCGTCGACAGCAGCCGGTCCGGGACTCCCCTGGCCCGGGCCACGTCGGGATCCACGGTGGCGAAGAATAGCGGGCGGGCGATCCCCGCCAGCGTGGCTAGCGCGGCCGCGGCCACGATTAGCAAGGTGGTGACCTGGGCGTCGGAGATGCCCAGGAACGTACCGAACAGCAGGCTGGTCACGCCGTTGAGGAACCCCCCGTACAGACTGACGAACAGGGCGCCGGAGGCCAGCGCGAATGCCTGCACGGTGCCGATGACCGCCGACTCAGAACTGTAGCCCTGCCCACCCGGGGAGCGCGGGACCTTGGCGATGACCAGGGCCGCGGCGATGCTGGCGGTGAAATAGCCAGCGGCGGCGCTGATGCCGAGCAGGATCGCCCCGGCCGCGCCCGGGAAGGACACCACGGCCAGGGTGTGGCCGGCGAAGCTCTGGCGGCGCAGCACCATGAACCAGCCGATGGCGCCGGCCAGGACGGCCACGATGGTGCCGGCCCGGAAGGCGTTGACCATGAAATGCAGTAGCAGGAGCTGGCGGATGTCCTCGCCGACGTTCCAGCCCAGCCCCGCTACGCCAGAGCCGGCGGTCATGCTGCTGGTCACCATGGCAGCGCCGGTCCGTCGGCGTGCCGGTCGGTGTGACGGGCAGGGGCTTCGGGCTGGCCGACCACCACGAGCCGCCCATCCGCAGTGCGCAGTACCTCGACCGGGGTGCCGTACAGGGCGCTGAGCGTCGCCGAGGTGATCACTTCGGACGGGGTGCCGGACACTGCCCCGCCGTGGGCGATGTAGGCGACTCGGTCCAGGTAGGACAGGATCGGGTTGACGTCGTGGGCGACGAGCAGGACGGTGACCCCGTGCTCCTGGCAGACCCTTGAGATCAGCGCGGCCACCCCGGCCTGGCTGGGAAGGTCCAGGCTGTCGAGCGGCTCGTCGAGGATCAGTAGCCGGGGCCGGTGCACCAGCGCCTGGGCGATGAGCAGGCGCTGCTGCTCGCCGCCGGAGACCTGGCCGATCGGCTGGCCCGCGAAGCCCTCGGCGCCGACCAGCTCGATGGCCTCCTGCACCCGCCGGCGGGCGGCCGCGGCGCGAGGCGAACAGGCGGGCCCCGCCGGGGAAGGGGACGCCCCAGCGTTCGCCGTCGGCGCCGAGGCTGACCACGTCGATGCCGCGCACCCGCAGCCCGGCGTCGAAGCTCCGCCGCTGGGGCAGGTAGCCGATCTCGCGTCCCGCCTGGCCCGGAGGCCGCCCGAGCACCGTGGCCGAGCCGGAGACGAGCGGCACGAGCCCGAGGGCTGCCTTGACCAGGGTCGATTTGCCGACGCCGTTGGGCCCCAGGACTGCCACGAACTCGCCCGGTGCCACGTTGAGGGTGACGTCCGACCAGATTGTCCGGCCGCCCAGCCGTGCCTCCGCCCGGTCGAACCGCACCGCCGACCGGCCTGCGTGCTGCCGGGCCGCCGACAGCCCGGCGGAACCCGCGGTCGCGGCCGCGTTCCCGGCGGCGTGGTCATCTTCTGCGGGCATCTGACGCTTCCTTCCGTCGCGGCTAGTGCCCGGTAGCTTGAGCCAGCGCGGCTTCGATCCCGCGCAGCTGCCTGGTCTGCCACGCCTGGTAAGTGGCGTCGGCCGGCACCAGGGTCTCGGTGATCGTGGCGTAAGGGATGTGCTCGGCCTTCACCTCCGCCAGCTGGGCCTGTACGTCCGGGGTGACGTTCTGGCTGTTGTAAACGTAGATCTTGATCTGGTGATTCTTGATCTGGTCGTCGATGGCCTGCTTATCCGCGGCCGACACATCGGTGCCTTCGCTGATGGCCTTCAAGAACGCCTGCGGGGTGATGAGGTTTAGCCCGAGAGCCGGCGCCAGCATCGCGAAAATCGACTCAGAGGCCCCGACCGGGGTGCCGGAGTACTTCGTCTTGATGGCTGCGATGGTGGCGTTGTACGGCTTCAGGGCGACAGCGTTGAAGCGGGTCCGCTGCCGGGCGAAGTAGGCGCTGTCAGCGGGATCCAGCTGCTGGTAGTCGGCCACCATCTGGCTGACGACCTTCTGCACGTCCGCCGGGTTGTACCAGCGATGCGGATTCCCCCCGGCCGGGACGCCGAGCAGGGTCCCCACGTCGAGAGTGGCCGGGTTCTGCTGGTCGGCCGCGAGCAGCCTGGGCACCCACGGGTCATACCCGATCCCGTTGTCGATGACGAACTGTGCCCCCGCGATCGTCCTGGCATCCCCCGCGGTCGGCTCATAGCTATGCGGGTCGGTGTTGGGGTTGGTGATGATGCTTACCACCCGGACGTGGCTGCCGCCGATCTGGCGGGCGATGCTGCCCCAGAAATTTTCTGCCGCCACCACCTGGACCTGCCCGCCCCGGCCAGCCGACTCCGACGCCGCCGGGGCCGTCGAGCAGCCAGCCACGGCAGCCAGCATGAAGCCAGCCAGCACCGTACCGACGATCACAGGGCCCTGCGGCCTTTCGCGGCAGCCGAAGAGCGACGATCGGGATCTCAACGGGGAACCTCCTCAGCCGGGCAGCAGCCGACTCGTGCCGCTACCTGCCTCTGGCTGCCACGCGGCAAGGCGGGGTAATGAAACTGATCACCGTTTTCATGTCCAGTTAAAAGCAGGTTAATGGAAACCGTTTCCATCGCGCAAGCGGGTTCGCCGGCCGTTCAGACGGTCGGAGGACGAGCTGAGGCGCTGGCCGTGGATGCGGATGGATGGCGACAGCCGAAATCGCATGACACAGGTACGGGCGTCACCGTCGCCGCGGCGGCGACAATCTCGACGCCCGCAGCCGCGATCCGCTTCCGGCGCCAGGTTCGCCGCCGAAGCCGGCGCTCAGCCGGCTGGCGGGTCGCCTCAGCCGCCAGGTACATCGGCCGCATCCGTCGCTGCCACGACGATTCTGACTGAGCCTGCCTTCGACGGGCGCGGTGGCTTGGTTGCGTCGGTCGCGGCTCCTGGCAGTCACCGGTTTGCCCGGAGCTGGGCGGCGATTCCGAGTACGGGACACGGCCCTGCGGGCCGTTGCTTTCGCCGTGCTCTGACCAGCAGCGGGACCAGATCCTACGGCCGGATGGGGGTGCATGAGGAGTGAAGCTGGCCGCCTGGTTGCGAAGGTGCCGGTCAGCGAGGTGGGCCGAAGTTCGAGCGTTCTGAAGTTTTGTTCGATTTATGCGCCCCCAGCAGGATTCGAACCTGCGCACACGGCTCCGGAGGCCGTTGCTCTATCCCCTGAGCTATGGGGGCTCGCAGGCCGCGCCGCTACTCGCGCGGGCCCGCAGGGCCGGTGCAAGAGTATCAGCCCTGAAGTGTCCCGGACACGGCGCCGATCTGCCCGCATCGCGAACGCTAACCGGGTAGCCTCGCGCGGGTGACGCAGGGACTTGGCCGGGTGCTGGTTGTCGACGATGACGAGGTCATCCGGCAGCTTATCGCCGTGAACCTCACGCTGGAGGGGTTCGACGTGGCCACCGCCGTGGACGGCAAGGACTGCCTGGAGAAGGTCACCGATGCCAGCCCGGACGTCATCACGCTGGACGTCATGATGCCCCGGCTGGACGGCTGGGTCACCGCGACTCAGCTGCGCAGGAATCCGCTGACCAGCGGGATCAAGGTCGTCCTGATCACGGCGCGGGCGCAGGAGGACGACCGGTCCAGGGGCCGGGAGATCGGCGTCGACGCGTACCTGACCAAGCCGTTCGATCCGGCCGAGATGATCCGCGTGGTCCGCGAGCTGGCCGGCGCGCCGCACAGCGCCTTCGACTGAGCGGGCTCCGGCCCGGCCGGGCGGGCCCCCGGCCGCGCGAGCCCTGGCTGAAAGGGCGCACCGCGGGTTGCCTCCGGCCGCGCTGGGCCCGGCTGTCTGGCCCGCGCCGTAGCCTGGCTGCGTGCTACCCGGCGACATCGGCGCTGAGCTGGCCCGCGTGATCACCGCCGCGGCCGCGGCCGGCCGGCTGCCGCCTGCCGCGGGCACGATCAGCGCGGCCGGGACCTGGCGGCCAGCGCCGGGCGGAGCGCCCGGCTGCTACGCGTCCTCGCTGCCGTTCCGGCTGGCCGCCGGATCTGGCCGCGGCGCCGGCGACATCGCCGCGCTGCTCGCCGCCGGACTGCGCGGGCCCGGCTGGATCAGCGACACCGCCGTCACCGGGGCCGGCTACCTGACCGTCACCGTCACCCCCGCGGCGCTGGCCGGCCTGGCCGTCCGGATCAGCCGGGCCGGGCCGGCCTGCGCCCGCAGCGACGGCCTCCGCGGCCAGCCGGCCAGCGCGCCCCCGGACGCCGACCTGGCCACCGCGGCGAACTGGGCACAGGCGCACCGGCAGCTCATCGCGTCGGTAGCCGGCGCTGGCCGCTGCGGCCGGGGCGGACATGTCCGTAAACCCCGATTCGAAACGGACTGGCCGGACGACTGCCGGCCGCCTGCCCCGTCCTGGCCCGGTGGCGCAAGCAGTCGACTTCGCCGGGCCCGATGCGGTCCGCTATGCACTCGCCCGGATACCCGCGGGCCGGACAGTGGTCATCGACGCCCGGCAATCCGTTAAGAATGTTCTCGGAAATCCGTTTTATGCGGTCAGTTTTGCGCATGCCGATGCACTGGCCGCCCAGCGCCGCGCCGCCGGTCTCGGCCTGGGCCGCGGGGCTCCGGCCGGGTTCCGGCCGGAGGCACTCGGCGGCCGGGCCGAACGGGCGCTGCTGGCCGGCCTCTCCTGGCTGCCCGAGCGCGTCGCCGGGGCCGCTCGCCGCCGCCAGCCGCACGAGCTGACCAGCTACCTCGAGGAGCTGGCCGCGGCTTATCTCAAGGTCAGGGAGGACTGCCCGGCGCTGCCGTCGGGCGGCCGGGCCGCGCCGCGCGATCCGGCCACCGTAAGCGCCCGGCTGTGGCTGGCGGATGCGGCCCGGGCCGCGCTGGCGGCCGGGCTGGGGCTGCTCGGCGTGCTCGCGCCGGCCCGGCCGTTATGCCGTGCTGCCTGCCGCCGCAAGACCTGCCCCGGCATGGTGATTTAATAGCTGGCGAATGGGTATTGCATGGCATGAAGGCCCCCCCTGGACGCCGGCAGCCTGGTCCGCCCAGGTCGTCCGCACTTGTCCCGTCGGCCTCTCCGGCTAATCACGGACAGCTCTGAGGAATGCCTTGGGCGCTCTTGGTGTTAAGCTAGGTGCTGCACTAGATGCCCCGCCATGGGGACAGGTGCTCGCCCGCTTGCTGTCGGACCGGCGTTGCAGCCGGCCGCGGTCGGCTGTTCCCAGAGGAATTCACTCATCGCTTGACTTCCGCCCCGGCCAGGAGTGGAACGAACGCGGATCAACGTGGAACCCTCCCGGTGCTGCGCTTGCCGCAGGTGCCGGGCGGATCCCCCGGGTGGGAACCGTGTGCGAGGAAGTACGGGGATGGCAGTAAGTGCAGGAATTAGCCCGGCCGAACAGCCGGGCCGCGACAGCGGATATACCGGCCGCCAGCGCAGTCGGCGCCCGCGCCTTGGGAAGGACCCCTCGTGAGCGACACCACCGAAGTTTTCACCGGCACCACGGGCACGCCCGAGGAGTCACCCGCCCTCTTCCCCGCGCCTGCAGCGGACCGGGGCGAGGCGGGAACGGCGGGGGCTGCGCCCGAGCCGGCCAGCGGCACGCGCTCCTGGCCGGGCGGGGACGGCCAGGCCGGCGCTGGTGAGGCTGCGGCGGGCCCGGCGCGCCGCCGGGCCGAAGGGCTCGGCGGGAAGCTGCTGCCCGAACTGCAGCGGCTCGCGCAGTCGCTCGGCATGACCGGCACCGGCCGGATGCGCAAGGGCGAGCTGATAGCGGCGATCCAGCAGCGGCAGGCCGGCCGGACCGCGGGTTCCGCGGGCGCCGGATCCGCTCCTGACGGTGCCGCAGCAGGTGACCATTCATTCCAGCGGAGTGCGCCTGCGGGAGCCGGCGCGCCCCGCCAGCCTGAGCAGGACACCATGGAAAGACAGACTTTGGCGCAGCCGGGAATCGGCGGCGGCACCTCCGCAGGCGGCCCGGGGAGCCCGGCGGGCGGAGCCGGCGTCGGCGGGACGCAGCCGACCGCGCAGCCCTCGATCACCGTCAGCTACCCGGCGGTGAGCGGTGCCCCGGCCGACGGACGGCCGGCCGCCGACGGGCCGGGCAGTCCGGGCATCCAGGCTGACCAGGGCGAGAGTGCCGGGCAGTCCGGCCAGCGCGGCAGCGACCAGCAGCGCGGCGGTGACCAGCAGCGCGGCGGGGACGACCGCGGCGGCGATGGCCAGCGCGGTGACCGGCGCCGCCGCAACGGCAGGCGCGACGAGCAGGCCAGGGCGGCCAGCGACGGCCAGGACCAGCACCGTGACCAGGCCAGTGACAGCCAGGGCCGCGATAACCAGGGCCGCGACAGCCAGGTCCGCGACAGCCAGGGCCGGGACAGCCAGCGCCGCGATCAGGGCGGCCGGAACAACTCCGGCGACGACCGCGGCGACGACCGGGATGCCCAGGGCGGCCGCCGGAACCGGGACCGGTTCCGGAACCGCAACAACAATAACCGGCGCCGCGAGCGGGGCAGCGAGGCCGAGCCGGTGATCGCCGAGGACGACGTGCTCGTCCCGATCGCCGGCATCCTGGACGTGCTGGACAACTACGCGTTCGTCCGCACCACCGGCTACCTGCCGGGCTCCAACGACGTCTACGTCTCGCTGTCCCAGGTGCGCAAGTACGGCCTGCGCAAGGGAGACGTGATCGAGGGCGCCGTCCGGCAGCCCAAGGAGGGTGAGCGCCGGGAGAAGTTCAACGCGCTGGTCCGGCTCGACAAGATCAACGGCCTGGATCCGGAGCAGTCGAAGCTGCGGCCCGAGTTCGCCAAGCTGGTCCCGCTCTACCCGCAGGAAAGGCTGCGGCTGGAGACCGACCCGACCATCATGACCACGCGGATCATCGACCTGATCGCCCCGATCGGCAAGGGCCAGCGCGGCCTGATCGTGTCGCCGTCCAAGGCGGGCAAGACGATGATCATGCAGTCGATTGCGAACGCGATCACCAAGAACAACCCGGAGTGCCACCTCATGGTCGTCCTGGTGGACGAGCGGCCGGAGGAAGTCACCGACATGCAGCGCTCGGTCAAGGGCGAGGTGATCTACTCGACCTTCGACCGGCCGTCCGAGGACCACACCACGGTCGCCGAGCTCGCCATCGAGCGGGCCAAGCGGCTGGCCGAGATGGGCCACGACGTGGTCGTGCTGCTGGACTCGATCACCCGGCTCGGCCGGGCCTACAACCTGTCCGCGCCCGCGAGCGGCCGGATCATGTCCGGCGGCGTCGACTCGACGGCGCTCTACCCGCCGAAGCGGTTCTTCGGCGCGGCCCGCAACATCGAGCACGGCGGCTCGATCACGATCCTGGCCACCGCCCTGATCGAGACCGGCTCCCGCGCCGACGAGGTCATCTTCGAGGAGTTCAAGGGCACCGGCAACATGGAGCTGCGGCTGCGCCGCGAGCTGGCGGATAAGCGGATCTTCCCGGCGGTCGACGTGGACGCGTCCAGTACCCGCAAGGAAGAGCTGCTGATGACGCCGGACGAACTCAAGATCGTCTGGCAGCTGCGCCGGGTTCTGCACGCGCTCGAGCCGCAGCAGGCCCTTGAGGTGCTGATGGAGCGGATGCGGGAGACCAAGAGCAACGCCGAGTTCCTGCTGCACGTGCAGAAGACGACCACCGAGAACCGCTAGCCGCGGTAACCGGGAATCACCAGGCGGCCGGCCGCGTTGCAGCGCCTGGCACACTGGTAAACCTAGAAAGCGCGGTACCGGTTCACGCCCGGCGGCGATGGCTGCCGCGGCGACCCGGCGACTGCCAGAACCAGGAGTCTGACGTGAAGCCCAATATTCACCCCGACTACGTGGTGACGACGGTGACCTGCACCTGCGGGAATACCTTCACCACCAGGAGCACGGCCAAGAACGGCGTGATCCACGCCGACATCTGCTCGAACTGCCACCCGTTCTACACCGGCAAGCAGAAGATCATGGACACCGGCGGACGCGTCGCCAGGTTCGAGCGGCGCTTCGGCAAGAAGCCTGCCAAGTAGCGGCCCCGGCGCAGTGCCCTGCTTAGTGGTTCAGATTTAGCCGGTTATCACCGGACGAAAGCTAACCGCTATTGACAGCGAGGCCTTAGCGGCGCCCGGCCAGCCATCGTGCTGGCCGGACGCCGTACGGCAGCTGGGAGGAACACGGTGTTCGAGCGCCTTGCGGAGCTTGCCAGCGAGCATGCTGCGCTGGAGCGCGAGCTCTCGGATCCGGCGCTGCACGAGGACGCCGAGCGCGCCCGGGCGGTCGGCCGCCGCTACGGCGAGCTCGGCTCGATCGTGCACGCCTACCAGGAGTGGCAGCAGACCGCGGGGGACGAGTCCGCCGCGCTGGAGCTCGCCGAGCAGGACGAGTCCTTCGCCGCCGAGGCGGAGCAGTTCGGCCGCCGGCGGGCCGAGCTGGAGGAGCGGCTGCAGCAGCTGCTCGTGCCGCGGGACGGCAACGACGGCAAGGATGTCATCCTGGAAGTGAAAGCGGGCGAGGGCGGCGAGGAATCCGCCCTGTTCGCCGGCGACCTGCTGCGGATGTACCTGCGGTATGCCGAGCGGCAGGGCTGGCAGGCCGAGGTCCTGGACGCGACCGTGACCGGCCTCGGCGGGTACAAGGACGTCACCGTCGCGGTCAAGGCCGGCCGCCGCGCGCCGCCCGGCGACGGCGCATGGGCGCGGCTGAAGTACGAGGGCGGCGTGCACCGGGTGCAGCGGGTGCCGGTGACCGAGTCGCAGGGCCGGATCCACACCTCCGCGGCCGGGGTTCTGGTGATGCCGGAGGCAGACCCGGTCGAGGTCACCATCGACCCCAACGAGCTGCGGGTGGACGTGTTCCGCTCGTCCGGCCCTGGCGGCCAGAGCGTGAACACCACCGACTCCGCGGTGCGGATCACGCACCTGCCGACCGGGATCGTGGTGTCCTGCCAGAACGAGAAGAGCCAGCTGCAGAACAAGGAGCAGGCACTGCGCATCCTGCGGGCCCGGCTGCTGGCCCAGGCGCAGGAGGAAGCCGACGCCCAGGCCGCGGCCGACCGCCGCAGCCAGGTCCGCACGGTGGACCGCTCGCAGCGGGTCCGCACCTACAACTTCCCGGAGAACCGGATCTCCGATCACCGGGTCGGCTTCAAGGCCTACAACCTCGACCAGGTCATCGACGGGGACCTGGACGCCGTGATCAGCGCGCTGACCGCGGCCGACCGCGCGGAGAAGATGGCGGGCAGCGATGCGGCCTGACGGCGCGGCGGACCGGCCTGGCCCGGGCGGCCGCGCGGCCGCCCGGGCCCGCCCGCCCGGCCCGGTGCGATGAGCCTGCTGCTCGGCGAGATCGCGGTTGCGGCCGCCCGGCTGGCCGAGGCCGGCGTCGAGTCGCCGCGGACGGACGCCGAGCTGATCGCCGCGCACGTGCACGACGTGCCCCGCGGCGCGCTGCCCAAGGTGCCGGACGCCGCGTTCGACCCGCGGTTCTGGGATGAGGTGGCCAGGCGCGAGGCGCGCGAGCCGCTGCAGCACATCACCGGGCACGCGTACTTCCGGTACCTGGACCTCGAGGTCGGACCCGGCGTCTTCGTGCCGCGCCAGGAGACCGAGGTGATGACCGGCTGGGCGATCGACCGGCTCAGGGAGATGGACGTCGCCGAGCCGCTGGTTGCCGATCTCGGCACCGGCTCGGCCGCCATCGCGCTGGCCATCGCGCAGGAAGTGCCGCGGGCCCGGGTGCACGCGATCGAGGCCGACCCGCTGGCCCGGCAGTGGGCGGCGCGGAACATCGCCAGGTGCGCGGCGGCGGCGCCGCATACCGCGGGCCGGGTGACCCTGCACGCCGGGGATTTCCGCGGCGCGCTCGGCGACCATGACGGGCCTGGCGACCTGGCCGGGCTGGCCGGGCTGGCCGACCTGGTCATCAGCAACCCGCCGTACATCCCGGTCGGCGCGTGGGTGCCGCCTGAGGTAGGCGAGTACGACCCGGCCACCGCGCTCTGGGGCGGCGCCGACGGGCTCGACGCGGTCCGCGAGGTCGAGGCGATCGCGGGCAGGCTGCTGCGCCCCCGCGGCCTGGTGGCGGTCGAGCACGGCGCGCAGCAAGGCGGCGCGGTCTACTGGCTGTTCCCCGAAGAACGGGGCTGGCGGGAGACCCGCAATCACAAGGACCTGGCCGGCCGGGACCGGTTCGTCACGGCGGCGCGGGCGTGACCGGGCGGGCGCATCCTGGCGGGCGGGCAATTCCCGGCGCGGCCCGGCGCCGTGGCAGGATGGGCGGCCATGAGCCGACGGTATGACTGCGCCGACGCGTCCGAGCGCACCGCTGGGATCCACGGGGCCGTCGCCGCTGTCCGCCAGGGCGAGCTCATCGTGCTGCCGACGGACACGGTGTACGGACTCGGCGCCGATGCGTTCAGCCCGGACGCGGTAACCAGCCTGCTGGCCGCGAAGGGGCGGGGCAGGAGCATGCCGCCGCCGGTGCTGGTCGGCTCGGTCCGGGCGGGTGTCGCCCTGATCGATGACCTCGGGCCGTACGGGAAGGACCTGATCGACGAATTCTGGCCAGGCGGGCTGACCCTGGTCTGCCGCGCGACCCCGACCCTGCACTGGGACCTGGGTGACACCCTGGGCACCGTCGCGGTCCGGATGCCGCTGCATCCGGTCGCCCTCGAGCTGCTGAAGGAAACCGGGCCGCTCGCCGTGAGCAGCGCCAACCGCACCGGCTCGGCGGCTGCCATCACGGCCGCCGAGGCGGAGGACCAGCTCGGCGACACGGTCGCCGTCTACCTGGACGGCGGCGAGTGCGCCGGGCCGGTCCCGTCCACGATCGTCGACCTGACCGGGGGACTGCCGCGGCTGCTGCGCACCGGCGCGGTGCCGGTGGAGAAGTTGCGCGAGGTGGCCAACGTCACCACCGATGAGGATGCCGCGCCCTACTAGCGGCCAGCCGGGCCGGGCCGGGCTGGCCGGGCCGGGCCCGGCTCTTTACAAGGTGCTCTAGAGTTGCCGTAATGCTCGTCACACTCGCCTGGACCGGGTGAATGCCGTGCGCGAGTACCTGCTCACGGTGCTGATCGCGGCCGCTGTCACCTACCTGCTCACCCCGCTGGTGCGCCGCGGGGCAATGGCAGTTGGCGCCATGCACGCCGGCCGTGACCGGGATGTGCACGTCGAGCCGGTCCCGCTGCTCGGCGGCCTGGCCATGTACGGCGGCCTGGCCGCCGGGCTGCTGGTCGCCGCCCAGGTCGAGCCGCTGCGTGAGGTGTTCGCCGGCACCAAGGTGCTGCCCGGCCTGCTGCTGGCCGGCGGGCTCATCGTGGTGGTCGGCTTCGTGGACGACCGGTGGCGGCTGAACCCGGCCAGCAAGCTGGCCGGGCAGGTGGCGGCGGGCGCCGTGGTGGTCTGGAGCGGCGCTCAGGTGAGCTGGCTGCCGCAGCCGGGCGGCGGCACGCTGATCCTCACCCAGGACCAGGCGACGGCGCTGACCATCCTGGTCGTGGTGGCCACGATCAACGCGGTCAACTTCATCGACGGGCTGGACGGCCTCGCGGCCGGCATCGTCGGGATCGGCGCCACCGCCTTCTTCCTCTACTACTACACGCTGACCAAGCGGCTTGGCCTGGGCGAGCAGACCGGCCCGGCGCTGGCGTCCGCGGTGCTGGCCGGCATCTGCATCGGGTTCGTGCCGCACAACTCCTATCCGGCCAGGATCTTCATGGGCGACACCGGCGCGATGCTGCTCGGCCTGCTGCTCGCCTACGCGCCGATCTCCAGCATCGCCTCGCTGGACTACCAGAGCCTGACCACCCGGGCCGCCTACCGGGCCGGCGCCCGAACCGGTTCCCCGAGATCCTGCCGCTGCTGCTGCCCGCCGCCATCCTCGTCATCCCCTACGCGGATCTGCTGCTCGCCGTCGTGCGCCGGACCAGGGCGGGCAAGTCGCCGTTCGCGCCGGACCGCAAGCACCTGCATCACCGGCTGCTGGACATCGGCCACTCGCACCGGTCCAGCGTGCTGATCATGTACCTGTGGGCGACGCTGTTCTCCGGCACCGTGGTCTGGCTGTCGATTGCCAACACCCAGATCTTCGTGCTGGCGGTGGCGACCGCTGGCGCGGTGCTCACGCTGCTGCTGATGTCGATGCCCAGGCTCCGGTGGTGGGACCGGCGGGGACCAGGGCAGCCGGCCAGCCGGGCCGGCCCGGCCGGCGGCCCCGGGCCGCAGCCCGGCGGCGAGCCGCTGGCACCGCTCGCCGCGGGCGAGCATGCCAGCCGTTCGCGCTGAGCAAAACGGTCTCGCGCGTGCATGCCGCCGGCGTGGGTAGTAATCAGGTGAGACGCGCCAGCCCCGGCAAAGCCGGGCCAGCGCGACCGGCGTGGCGCCCGCAGCAGTGGCCGGCACCGCAGTTGCGGTACGAAGCCGGGCGGCCATGGCGCGATTGCGAGTGCGCGCGTTTCCTGTCCTTTGTCAGCAATGGGCGATGTTCGTCACGATAGGTGACCCCCTGAGCCCATCGTCCGGGAGCTTGTGATATCTTTCACGAGCACCCGCTGGAAGTTGAGTGAGTTAATCGTGATACCTTTCGCTCACCTGGCAGCGGTGCCGCGCCGCCGTCGCGGCTCGGTCGGCTGCCGGCACCTGGGTGCGGGGTAATCAGCTGGTCATCTCCGCAGGTCAGGAAATCCTCCGTCGAGTCCCCCGGAGTCCTATAGATGCTGACGAACTATGCCCGGATCCTCCGCAGGTCAGCTGTCGTGACAGCGGCCGCGGCGGTGGTCATGGTCGCGCTCAGCACTGCCATCGGCGGCGGCAAGGGCACCCTCGGGGCGCTGCTCGGCATCGCGATCGTGGCCGCGTTCTTCGCGGTCAGCGTGATCGCGGTGGGAGCGGCGGCGCGGGTGAGCCCGCAAGCCATGATGGCGACGGCCCTGGCTACCTACATGGTGAAGATCCTGCTGCTGCTCGTGTTCGTGTCCCGGTTCAGCGATTCGACGGCCTTCAACCCCCGGCTCTTCGGGCTGACCGCGATCGTCTGCATCCTGGCCTGGAGCGCCGCGCAGGTCACCTCGGCGCTCCGGCTCAGGATCGCGTATGTCGAGCCGGACGGAGAACGGTGACCCATGCGGCACAATCAGGACCTGGACGGCGTATCGCGGCCCATGCAGAACGCTGTTGCGGACGGCTCCCGGGCGTGGCGGGCCGGTCATGAGCAGCCACGAGACCGGCCCGAAGGACAGGAACAATCCGCCTGGCGCGCCGAACGCGAGTGCCGGCTGGGCGATCACCAGCTACCTGATCGGGGGGATGATCTGCTACGGCGGGATCGGCTGGCTGATCGGGCGATGGACCGGGATCGCGGTGCTGTTCCCGATCGGCATACTGTTCGGCCTGGGCCTGGCTCTTGCGCTGGTCATCTTCCGGTACGCGCGGCCCTGATCGCGGCGCCGCGGGCCGGCCGGACCCGGGCATCCGGGTCGTCCACATGTCGGGCGGGCCACCGGGCTGCCACCGGGCGAGCTGTCGGAGGGGCACGCGGTGAGTAACTTCGGGGCGATCACGACGGCCAGCGGATGCCATATCTTCAGCGGGTGCGGCTATCCCGCACCGTCGATCAGCGCGTTCTTCTTCAAGCCGATCTTCTCCATCGGAAGCTTCCACTTCACCAAGCCGATGCTGCTCGCGCTGGTCTGCGCGGGCATCGTGGTGGCGTTCTTCGGGTTCGCTTTCGCCAAGCCCAAGCTCATTCCGCGCGGTGCGCAGAACGTCGCCGAGCTCGGCGTGCTGTTCGTCCGGGATCAGATATTGCGACCGCAGCTCGGCAAGAAGGGCGACCGCTTCCTGCCGTTCATCGTCGCGATCTTCTTCTTCGTCTGGGTCATGAACATCATGGGGATCATCCCGCTGGTGGAGTTTCCCGCGACGTCCAAGATCGCGTTCCCGCTGGCGCTGACCCTGATGGTCTGGGTCACCTACATCTCGCTGGGCATCAGGTACCAGGGGCCGGTCGGCTACTTCAAGAACATGGCGGTCCCGGCGGGCGCGCCGTGGTGGATCCTGCCGCTGCTGAGCCCGATCGAGCTGCTGTCGAACATCATCGTGCGGCCGTTCACGCTCACGATCCGGCTGTTCGCCAACATGCTGGCCGGCCACCTGCTGCTGCTGGTGTTCGCGCTGGCCTCCTGGTACCTGTTCAGCCTCTCGGTCGGCCTGCTCTTCGCGGCGACCTCGTTCGTCATGACGATTGTGCTGACCGGCCTGGAGGTGCTGATCCAGGCGCTGCAGGCATTCATCTTCGCGACCCTGACTGCGTTCTACTTCGCGGACGCGATGGAGTCATCGCACTGAACCGACTCGACCCTGAACCGACTCAACCAGAGCCCCGGCGGGAAGAGCCGCCGACCGGAAGCAAGGAACCTACACATGCATCACGTGGCCATCGTTCTAGCGGCTAGCACAACCACCATTCATATCCAGAATCTTGGCGCGCTCGTCTACGGTCTGGCAGCGATCGGCCCCGGTATCGGCATCGGCCTGGTCTTCGGCCATGCCATCGAGGCGATGGCCCGCCAGCCCGAGGCAACCGGCCTGATCACCACGTATATGTGGATCGGATTCGCGCTGACCGAGGCGCTCGCGCTGATCGGCATCGCGGTCCCGTTCTTCATCAAATGAGGCCCAGGCCGGAGAGGTAGCCGCCATGATGCACCTGGCGCAAGCGCAGCAGAACCCCCTGGTGCCCGACATTACCGAGCTGATCATCGGGGCTGTCGCGTTCCTCGTCGTCTTCGGCTTGCTCGGCAAGGTGCTGCTGCCGAGGATCACCAAGGTGCTGGCCGAGCGCACCGACGCGATCGAGGGCGGGCTGCACCGTGCCGAGGAAGCCCAGGCCGAGGCGAAGCGGACGCTGGACCAGTACCGGGCCCAGCTGGC
Source organism: uncultured Actinomycetes bacterium (assembly GCA_963786975.1). Classification (GTDB taxonomy): domain Bacteria; phylum Actinomycetota; class Actinomycetes; order Streptosporangiales; family Streptosporangiaceae; genus Palsa-506. Next base: position 30,833 of record CAWBBE010000010.1, read on the forward strand.
CGAGGCCAGGCACGAGGCCTCCCGGCTCCGCGAGGATGCCCGGGAGCAGGGCGCCCAGATCAAGGCGGAACTGCGCGCCGAGGGCGAGGCCGAGCGGCAGCGCATCGTCGAGGCGGCACAGGCCCAGCTCGCCGCTGACCGGCAGCAGGCGATCACCGCGCTGCGGGCCGAGATCGGCGCGCTCGCGGTGGACCTGGCCAGCCGGGTTGTCGGCGAGTCGCTGGAAGACGAGGCCAGGCAGCGCCGGACCGTCGACCGGTTCCTTGCCCAGCTGGAGGAGCAGCCCGGGAATTCCGCCGCGGCCAGGGCCTCATCGTGAGAGGGGCGAGCCGGGCTTCGCTGGCCGAGGCCAGGGAGCGGCTGACCGCGGCGGCTACCGGCCGCGGCGCCGGGCAGCTCGGCGATGAGCTCTTCGCCGTGACCGGGGTGCTCGACCGCGAGGCAGGCCTGCGCAGGCTGCTGTCCGACCCGTCCCGCCCGGCCGCCGCCAAGGCCGCGCTGGCCGGGACCGTGTTCGGCGGGAAGGTCTCGGCCGCGACGCTGGAGGTGATAGCCGGCCTCGCCGGGGGCCGCTGGTCGGCGCCTGGCGACCTGGCCGACGCCGCCGAGCAGCTCGCGGTGCTGGCGGTCATCGAAGGCGCGGAGGAAGCGGGCACGCTGGATGAGCTTGAGGACGAGCTCTTCAGGTTCGCCCGGATCGTCGACGCCGAGCCGGATCTGCGAGTCGCGCTTTCCAGCCCGTTCATCGCGCCGGAGCGCAAGCAGCAGCTGCTTGACGCGCTGCTGGCCGGCAAGGTCACGCCGCCAGCGCTGCGCCTGATCACCGAGGCGGCTTTCCACCCGCGGGGACGTAGCCTGGACAAGAGCCTGGACGAATACGCGGGCCTGGCGGCGCAGCGGCGCGAGCGGCTGGTCGCCGAGGTGCACGTGGCGGCCGAGCTCAGCGAGGAGCAGCGCAGCAGGCTGGCCGCGGCACTGGCGGCCGCCTACGGCCACGAAGTCCACCTCAATGTCGTGCTCGACCCGGAGGTCATCGGCGGGATATCGGTCCGGATCGCCGATGAGCTCATCGACGGGAGCACCGCGACCCGGCTGGCAGTGCTCCGGCGCAGGCTGGCCGCCTGAGCCCGCGGCGCCAGTGGCTGGCACGAGGACGGCGACGGAACAGATGAACGAGACGAGAGAGATACGAGGACGATGGCGGAGCTGACAATCCGGCCCGATGAAATCCGGGACGCGCTGGCCGAATTTGTCCGGGCCTACCAGCCGGACGCCGCCTCCGTCGAGGAGGTCGGCACCGTCGCGGAATGCGGCGACGGCATCGCCAGGGTGGCGGGGCTGCCCTCGGCCATGGCCAACGAGCTGCTCGAATTCGAGAACGGCACGCGCGGCCTGGCCCTCAACCTCGACGTGCGCGAGATCGGCGTGGTGATCCTCGGCGACTTCAGCCAGATCGACGAGGGCCAGCAGGTCCGCCGCACCGGCGAGGTCCTGTCCGTCCCGGTCGGCGACAGCTTCCTCGGCCGCGTCGTCGGCCCGCTGGGCGAGCCGCTGGACGGCAAGGGCCCGATCGAGAACACCGAGCTGCGCCCGCTGGAGATGCAGGCACCGTCCGTGGTCCAGCGGCAGAAGGTGAACGAGCCGCTGCAGACCGGGATCAAGGCAATCGACGCCATGACCCCGATCGGCCGCGGCCAGCGCGAGCTGATCATCGGCGACCGGCAGACCGGCAAGACAGCGATCGCGATCGACACGATCATCAACCAGAAGGACAACTGGGCGTCCGGCGACCCGGCCAGGCAGGTCAAGTGCATCTATGTCGCCATCGGGCAGAAGGGCTCGACCGTCGCCCAGATCCGGCAGTCGCTGGAGGACGCGGGCGCGCTGGAGTACACCACGATCGTGGCCGCGCCGGCCTCCGACCCGGCCGGCTACAAGTACATCGCCCCGTACACCGGCTCGGCGATCGGCCAGCACTGGATGTACGCCGGCCAGCACGTGCTGATCATCTTCGACGACCTGACCAAGCAGGCCGAGGCCTATCGCGCGGTCTCGCTGCTGCTGCGCCGCCCGCCGGGCCGGGAGGCCTACCCGGGCGACGTCTTCTACCTGCACTCGCGGCTGCTGGAACGGTGCGCCAAGCTCTCCGATGAGCTCGGCGGCGGCTCGCTGACCGGGCTGCCGATCGTGGAGACGAAGGCCAACGACATCTCCGCCTACATCCCGACGAACGTCATCTCGATTACCGACGGGCAGATCTTCCTGGAGACTGACCTGTTCAACTCCGGCGTCCGCCCGGCCATCAACGTTGGCCAGTCGGTGTCCAGGGTCGGCGGCGACGCCCAGATCAAGGCGATGAAGACGGTAGCCGGCGGGCTGAAGCTGGCCCTCTCGCAGTACCGGGACCTGGAGGCGTTCGCGTCGTTCGCCTCGGACCTCGACGCGGTGTCCCGCGCGCAACTGGACCGCGGCGGGCGCCTGGTCGAGTTGCTCAAGCAGGGCCAGTACAGCCCGATGCCCGTCGAGCAGCAGGTGGTCACGGTCTGGGCCGGTACCTCCGGGCTGCTCGATGACGTGCCGCTGGAGGACATCCGCCGCTTCGAGGGCGATTTCCTGGACTATCTCCGCCGGAACAAGCCGGGGATCCTGGACGGGATCCGGGAGACCGGCCAGCTTTCCGACGACACCGTGACCGGGCTCAAGGACGCCATCGATGAGTTCCGCCGCGGATTCGAGACGAGCGCCGGGGAACAGCTGGTCGGGGACGAAGAGCACGCGGAACCGGTCGATGAGAGCGAGGTCGGCCAGGAGAAGGTGGCCAAGCGCGTTCCCCCGGCCGGGCAGAAGTAGGGCGGCAGGCGCGGCATGGGAGCCCAGCTTCGGCTAGTCAGGCGGCGGATCCGGACCGTCCAGTCCACCGCCAAGATCACCCGCGCGCAGGAACTGATCGCGTCGTCCCGGGTCGTCCGGGCGCAGCAGCGCGTGCGCGACGCCACGCCCTACGCCCGCGAGCTCACCCGGGCCATCGAGGCCGTGGTCAGCAGGTCGGCCCAGATTGACCACCCGCTGACCAACGAGCCGGAGCAGGCGTCCCGGGCCGCGGTGCTGATCCTGACCAGTGACCGCGGCTTCTGCGGCGGGTTCAACGCCAGCGTGCTGCGGGAGGCCCAGGGGCTGCGCGTCCTGCTGGAAGGCCGCGGCATCGAAGTAGTGCCCTACGTTGCCGGGCGCAAGGGCATCAGCTGGCACCGGTTCCGGCAGCGGGAGATGGCGGGCGAGTGGAGCGGGTTCTCCGAGGTGCCGGCGCAGCGGAACGCCGCCGAGATCACCAAGACGCTGCTGGACGCGTTCGCCGTGCCGGCCGACGAGGGTGGCGTGGACGAGATTCACGTCGTCTACACGGAATTCATCTCCATGCTCACCCAGCAGCCGGTCATCCGCCGGATGCTGCCGCTGGAGATCGAGGAAACCTCCGAGCCGCCGGACCGGCCAATGCCGATCTACGAATTCGAGCCGTCGCCCGAGGTCGTGCTGGACGCGTTGCTGCCGTGGTACGTGGAAAGCCGGATTTTCCACGCCCTGCTCGAATCCGCTGCGGCCGAGATCGCGGCTCGGCGGCGCGCGATGAAATCGGCCACGGACAATGCCAACGACCTGCTCGACGAGCTCACCCGCGAGGCGAACAAGGCACGGCAGGCGGAGATCACCCAGGAAATCAGCGAGATCGTCGGGGGCGCCAACGCGCTGGCCGAGACGATCGCAGGGAGTAAGTGAGCATTGCCATGACCGCAACCGTAGAGAACCCCGGCACCGCCGGCGGAGATGACACCAGCGCCGGCACCGGCCGCGTAGTGCGGGTCATCGGCCCGGTGGTGGACGTCGAGTTCCCGGCCACCGGGATTCCCGACATCTACAACGCCCTGCACGTGGACATCACGCTGGCCGGCGAGACGAGGACGCTGACCCTGGAAGTCGCCCAGGACATCGGCGACAACGTGATCCGCACCATCTCGATGCAGCCGACCGACGGGCTGGTCCGCGGCGCGACGGTAGCCGACACCGGCAGCGCGATCTCGGTGCCGGTCGGCGACGTCACCAAGGGCCACGTGTTCAACGTCCTCGGCGAGACCCTCGACGTGCCGACCGCGTCGCTGAAGATCACCGAGCGGTGGGGGATCCACCGGGATCCGCCTGCCTTCGACAAGCTGGAAGGCCGGACCGAGATCCTGGAGACCGGGATCAAGGTGCTCGACCTGCTCACCCCCTACGTCAAGGGCGGCAAGATCGGCCTGTTCGGCGGCGCCGGCGTGGGCAAGACCGTGCTGATCCAGGAGATGATCACGCGGGTCGCCAAGACCGCCGGCGTCTCGGTCTTCGCCGGGGTGGGGGAGCGCACCCGCGAGGGCAACGACCTGTTCATCGAGATGACCGAGTCCGGCGTCATCAAGGACACCGCCCTGGTCTTCGGCCAGATGGACGAGCCGCCCGGCACCCGGCTCCGGGTCGGGCTGGCCGCGCTGACCATGGCGGAGTACTTCCGCGATGTGCAAGGCCAGGACGTGCTGCTGTTCATCGACAACATCTTCCGGTTCACCCAGGCCGGCTCCGAGGTATCCACGCTGCTCGGCCGGATGCCGTCGGCGGTGGGCTACCAGCCCACCCTGGCCGACGAGATGGGCCAGCTGCAGGAGCGGATCACCTCCACCCGCGGTCACTCGATCACCTCGATGCAGGCCATCTACGTGCCCGCCGACGACATCACCGACCCGGCACCGCACACCACGTTCGCGCACCTGGACGCGACGACCGTGCTCTCCCGCGAGATCACGCAGAAGGGGATCTTCCCCGCGGTCGACCCGCTCGACTCCACCTCGCGGATCCTGGACCCTGTCTACGTGGGCCAGGAACACTACAACGTCGCCCGCGAGGTGCAGCGGATCCTGCAGCGGTACAAGGAACTGCAGGACATCATCGCCATCCTCGGCATCGACGAGCTGTCCGAGGAAGACAAGGTCACCGTCCAGCGCGCGCGGCGGATCGAGCGATTCCTGTCCCACCCGATGTACGTGGCCGAGCAGTTCACCGGCCAGCCTGGCGTGACCGTGCCGCTGGAGGAGACGATCTCCTCCTTCAAAGCGCTCTCCGAGGGCAAGTACGACCACCTTCCCGAGCAGGCGTTCTTCATGTGTGGCGGGATCGAGGACGTCGAGAAGAAGGCCAAGGAGCTGGAGCGGTCGTGACAAGGTCGCGCGAGGTTGGCGTCGTGACGGAGTCGCGCGAGGTTGGCGTCGTGACGGAGTCGCGCGAGGTAGCACCGTGACCATGCACGTAGAGCTGGTCACGCCCGAGGGCGCGATCTGGGCCGGTGATGCCCAGCGGATCATCGCCAAGACGCTGGACGGGGATATCGGCGTCCTGACCGGCCACGCTCCCGTGCTCGGAATCCTCGCCGAGGGCAGCCTGGTACGGATCCTGCCCGAGGAGAGCGACGCGGCCGGCCCGGCCGAGCTGCGCGCCGCGGTGGGCGGCGGCTTCCTCGCCGTGGCGGATGACCGGGTGTCGATCCTGGCCCGTCAGGCGCAGCTGGGCAGCGAAGTGGACCGGGCAGGCGTGCAGGCTGCGCTGGACGCCGCCGAGGAAGCTGCTGGACCGGGTGGCGAGGAAACCACGGACGTCCGATACTTCAGAGCGCTGCTCAGGGCCGCCAGCGACCGGGCCTGACGAGGGCCTGCTCGGAGGGCTGGGTGGCAGCAGGGCTGGAACTCGGCGCGGTCTGGATTCTCGCCGCCCTGCTCGCGCTGGCCGTGCTCGCCGCCGCGGGCATCGCGATCCGGCGGGTGCTGCTGGAACGCGGCGGCGGGACCGTCGAGTGCGGTCTGCGGCGCAGTCCCGAGCAGGGCTGGCGGCTCGGCCTGGCCGTCTACCAGCCCGGCGAGCTGCGCTGGTACGACGCGTTCGGCGTGCTGCTGAGGCCGCGCGTGGTCTTCACCCGGCGTGCGCTCAGCGTCGGGTCCCGGCGGCCCGCTGACGCCTGGGAGTCAGCCAGCCTGGGCCAGGGCATGGTCGTGGTCGAGTGCCGCTCGGCGGAATGCAACGGTCAGGTGGAACTGGCCATGAGCGACGCTGCGCTGACCGGCTTCCTGTCGTGGCTGGAATCCGCTCCGCCCGGCCGCGGTGACGGCTCGCGCTGAGCCCGGCTCACGGCTGGCCGGCGCGCTCCCCGCCCGGCTTCCAGAGCAGGTCGCCGGCCGGCTCGTTGGCCTGGCGGGCCAGGATGAACAGCAGGTCGGACAGCCTGTTGAGATACCGCGCGGGCAGCGGGTGCACTGCGTCGCCGTGCGCGGCGATGGCGGCCCAGGTGCTCCGCTCGGCCCGGCGCACGATCGTCCTGGCCACATGCAGCAGTGCCGCTCCGGCCGTGCCGCCGGGCAGCACGAAGCTGCGCAGCACCGGCAGCCCCTCGTTGCGGGCATCGCAGTCCCGCTCCAGCGCGGTCACATAGCTGTCGGCTATCCGCATCGGCGGGTAGCCGGGATTCTCGGTCACCGGCGTGCACAGGTCCGCGCCGACGTCGAACAGCTCATTCTGGATGCGGATCAGCAGCGCGGTGATGTCCTCCGGCAGCCCGCCCATGGTGACCGCGACCCCGATCGCCGAGTTGGCCTCGTCAACGTCGGCGTAGGCCGCGAGCCGCAGGTCGGTCTTGGCCGCGCGGCTGGCGTCGCCGAGGCCAGTTGTCCCGTCATCACCGGTCCGGGTGTAGATCCGGGACAGCACCACCGGGTTCTCGCTTCTGTCACGTGCCATGGGACCACCGTAGCTGGCCGCAGGCGAAGGTGGCGGACAGGTCCTGGGCGACCATCTGCCTGCCTAAAATGTGACGTTAAGTATCGCCTGAAGGCTCATCCGTACCCATAGGTCTCGATACTGGCTCCGGCCATACTCTTCTGACCTGGCTATTCACATATCGACAACGTTGTGACATCGTGTAGGTACGAAGGGTAATCAGTGACGATGAGTGATTCATCCGAGACCATCCGACGGTTTCGGTCATCGAACTGGTTGCTCTGACCAGGCCGAAACAGGGCCTGGGGCGGGCAGGCAGCAACCTGCCCGCGGGCCGCTCGCATGGAGTGCCCAGGTGGTTCTCGGGGGCCCGCCTGGCAGCTGCGGACGGCCCGGACACGGGGCGGAGGGCTCGCTCCCGCGACGGGAGCGCCCTGACGGTACCGCCGGCCAGGACCGCGCGGATCCGCCCCGCTGCCGGCGGGGGCGCTGGGCATTCTCCAGCGCCCCCGTCGGCGCGGCCTGATGGCGCGGCCTGGTGGCGCGAGCGCCCCCCGGCCCGGGCTCGCTGCCCGCCGGCGGCCCGGGGCGATCTCGTCAATTCAACCGGCGGCTCACGCGGGACGCCGGCGAGTAGGGTAGCCCTGGAAGTCCGAACTGTGTTCGGGAGGTGGCCGTGTACGACTATGTCATCGTTGGGGCGGGCAGCGCCGGCTGCGTCCTCGCGGCGCGCCTTTCCGAGAACCCGTCCACGCAGGTACTGGTGCTTGAGGCCGGGCCGCCGGATGACGCCGACGAGATACATATCCCCGCGGCGCTGAACCTGCTCTTCAAGAGCACCTATGACTGGGACTATCAGACCGTGCCGCAGGAGCGCGCGGCCGGCCGTGCCATCTACTGGCCCCGCGGCCGGACCCTGGGCGGGTCCTCATCGATCAACGCAATGATCTATATCCGGGGCAGCAGGTACGACTACGACACCTGGCGGGACGAGTACGGCTGCGAGGGCTGGGGCTACGCCGATCTGCTCCCGTATTTCCTCCGCTCCGAGGGCAACTCGCGCGGAGCGTCGGCCTACCACGGCGCCGGCGGCCCGCTGTCCGTGCAGGACCCGAAGTACAAGTCAGCCATGACGGCGGCGTTCGTCGACGCGGCCAGGCAATGGGGCATGGAGGCCAACGACGACTTCAACGGCCCGCGGCAGGACGGCGCCGGCTTCTACCAGGTAACCCAGCGCAGCGGCCGCCGCTGGTCGGCCGCCGACGCGTTCCTGCACCCGGCCGCCGCGCGCCCCAACCTGACGGTCCTGACCGACGCCCTGGTGACCGGGGTACAGACCGAGGGCGGCCGGGCCGTTGGCGTGCGGTACCTGCGGCACGGCGCCGAGGAGGTGGCCAGGGCGGAGAGCGAGGTCATCCTCGCCGCGGGCGCGATCGGCAGCCCGCAGTTGCTCATGCTGTCCGGCATCGGGCCTGCCGACCACCTGGCCGAGAAGGGCATCGGGGTGGTTGCCGACAGCCCCGGCGTGGGCGCGAACCTGTCGGATCACCCGATCGTGACGGCGATGTGGCACACGCCGAGGTCGGCCGGGCTATGGGAGAAGGCCGGGCCGAAAAACCTGGCCCGCTGGCGGATCATGCACTCAGGGCCGCTGACGACCAACATCGCCGAGTCCGGCGGTTTCAGCCGCACCGACCCCGCGCTTCCGGCGCCGGATCTGCAGTGGCACGTGCTGCCCACGCCGTACCAGAACTTCGGCCTGTCGGATCCGTCGATCCGTGCCCTGTCCCTGCTGATCACGCTGGTCGCCGTCGGCAGCCGCGGCCGGATCCGGCTGCGCAGCGCCGACCCGAGGCACAAGCCCGAGATCGATCCCGCCTACCTGTCCGACGGCGCCGACCTCGACCCGCTGGCCAGCGGCATCCGGCTGGCCCGTGAGCTCGCCGCGACCGGGCCGCTGGCCAGGATCTGCCAGGGTGAGCTGGCGCCAGGCCCGGACGTGCGCACCGATTCGGAGCTCAGGGAGTTCGTCCGGCGCGATATCACCACGATCTACCACCCGGTCGGCACCTGCGCGATGGGCGGTGACTCCCGGCTGGCGGCCAGCAAGCTCACCAGCGTGGTCGACACCGAGCTCCGGGTCCGCGGCGTGGACGGGCTGCGGGTGGTGGACGCCGCCGTGATGCCCGCGGTTCCCAGGGGCAACACCAACGCCCCGACGATCGCGATTGCCGAGCGGGCCGCCGACCTGATCAGCGGCCGTGCCCCGCTCGCTGCCGTCGAGCCCGCAGACCTGGCCATGCCCGCCGCAGTGGCAACCTGACCCGGCCTGCTGCGCGGCATGCCGGGGAGGCCGGCCGGGGCTGGGGTTACCTCTTGTAGCGCTTGCCGTGCAGCACTGTCACCAGGCCGAGGATCTTCTTCATGTCCTCGTCGGTACGGCCGAACGAGGTGAGGTTGACCATCGGCTTCATCCGCTGCCGGGTGATCGCCTTCGGCCGGGAGAACTCCCGCAGCCCGTCCGCGCCGTGGATCCGGCCAAAGCCGGAGTCGCCGGATCCGCCGAACGGCAGCGCCGGGACGCTGGCGTAGGCGATGACCGCGTTGATAGCGGTCATGCCGCTGCGCAGGGCCCTGGCCGCGGCCATCGCCCTCTTCTTGTTCCCGGAGAACACGGTCGCGCCAAGGCCGTACCGGCCGCCGTTCGCCAGCCGGACGCCCTCGGCCAGGTCGGCTACCTTGGTCACCGTCACCGTGGGCCCGAATGTCTCGTCGGTCACCGCCCGGCTCTCCTCCGGCACATCGGCGAGGATGACCGGGCCGATGAACGGCCGCCGGATGCTCGCCATGCCGCCGACGACCGGCCGGCCGCCGCGGGCCAGCGCGTCGGCGATGTGCTTCTCGATGACCTCCACCTGGCCAGGCATCGTCATCGGCCCGTAATCGGCTTCGCGGTCATCGCCGGGACGGACCCCGGCCACCCGTTCCGTAAGCTTTTCCAGGAACGTGTGGTAGACGTCCTCGGCCACGTACACCCGTTCCACCCCGACGCAGGTCTGGCCCGCGTTGGACATGGCTCCCCACGCGGCCGCGTCGGCCGCGGCGTCGAGGTCCGCGTCGTCGCCGACAATGAAGGCGTCCTTCCCGCCGCACTCGGCGACCATCGGGGTGAGGTTCTGCGCGCAGGCGGCCATCACCTTCCTGGCCGTTTCCGCCGAGCCGGTGAACGCGATCTTGCTGACGTTGCTCCGGGCCAGGATGTCGCCGGTGTCCCCGGCACCGGTGATCACCTGCAGCACCGGATGCTCGGGCACTACCTCGGCGAATGAGCTGACCAGCCAGCCGCCGACGGCCGGGGTGAACTCGCTGGGCTTGAAGATGACCGCGTTCCCGGCCGCCAGCGCATACGCGATTGACCCCATCGGGGTGAACACCGGGTAGTTCCACGGGCCGATCACGCCCACCACGCCTAGCGGCTGGTACTCGAGGGTCGACGCCTGGTTGATCGCGACCAGCCCGCTGCGGACCCGCCGCGGGCCCAGTACCTTCTGCGCGTGCTTGGCGGCCCAGTCGATGTGCACGATCGCCAGCAGGATTTCCAGCTGCGCGTCGGCCAGCGGCTTGCCGGTCTCGGTATGCACGAGCTCGGCGAGCCTGGCGATGTACCTGGTGATGTGCGACTTCCAGGCCAGCAGCCGGATCCTGCGGTCCCTGGCCGGCAGGCCCGCCCACCAGGCCGCCGCCTCGCTGGCGCGGTCGACGGCGGCCTGCACCTCATGCTCGCCGCAGACCGGGAAGGTGGCTATCACTTCCGAGGTGGCGGGGTTCAGCGTGTCGAACGTATCCGCCGACTTAGCCGGGCCATGCGTCCAGGTCGTCGTTGCCATTGCCCTCACCGTCGTCAAGTCCAGCAATTCAGGCCACCGCAAGCCAAGTAAATCACCGGGCCGGGCACGGAAGATACCGTTGGGTAGCCGCCAGCGCAGCGGTGACGCGGGCACAGGGAGGGGACAGTGGAAGCCAGCGCGCGGGATGTGCCGGGCGAAGCCGATGCCGACCAGCGCTGGCTGGCCGGGGCCATCGCGCTGTCCAGGCGCTGCCCCCCATCTGCGTCCGCGTTCTCCGTGGGCGCGATCCTGGTAACCGCGGACGGCGGCATGATCGCGACCGGCTTCTCCCGTGAGCGGGATCCGCACGACCACGCCGAGGAAGCCGCGCTCGCTAAGTCGGCGCCCGGCGGTCCCGCGCCGGATTCCGCGCTCGGCGGCGCTACTTTGTACAGCTCCCTGGAGCCGTGTGCCGCCCGCGCGTCCAGGCCGCGCACCTGCACGGAGCTGATCATCACGGCGGGTATCCGCCGGGTGGTCATTGCCTGGCTGGAGCCGCCGCTGTTCGTCGACGGCGGCGGGGCGGCCAGGCTGCGCGCCGCCGGGGTCACCGTCATCGAGATCCCCGGGCTGGCTCAGGCCGCCCGCGCCGTCAACGCGCACCTGCTGGCCGGCTGAGCGGGGCCGGCGGCGGGACGGGAACCGGCAGCGGGCGGCGTCGCAGCTTCGGGCAGCGGGCCGCCGGCCAGGCCGCCGATGTCGCTGACGGCGGCCGCGGCCGGGTGCGTCCCGGGTCAGCCCGTGACCACGCTGACGTTGCCGATTCCGAGCGCCCGGACCGGGCCGCTGATCTGCGCTGCGTCGCCGACCAGGATGGTGACCAGGCGGTTCTCCGGGAACGCCGCGATAACAGCCGCCGTTGCCGCGGCGGTGCCGGTCTCGGCCAGCCGCGCGTACAGCTTCGCCTGGTAGTCGTCCGGCAGGTGCTGCTGCACCTGGTCCGCCAGCGTGCCCGCGACCGACGCTGCCGTCTCGTATTCCAGCGGCGCGACACCTACCAGGTTCTGCACGGCCAGATCACGTTCCGTTTCGGTGAGCCCGTCCGCGGCCAGCGTGCGCAGCACCGTCCACAGGTCGTCCAGCGCGGGGCCGGTGACCGAGGTGGCCACGGAACCGCTGATGGCGAGCAGCGACGCACCCGGCGCGCGGCCCGCGGCCTGCGGCGCCGGCGACCGCAGCACCTGCTCAAAGGCCCGTACCCCGTAGGTGTAGCCCTTCTCCTCGCGCAGTACCCGGTCCAGCCGGGACGTGAGCGTGCCGCCCAGGCAGTACGTGCCGAGCACCAGGGCCGGCCAGCCCGGGTCACGGCGGTCCGGGCCGATCCGCCCGATGAGCAGCTGCGTCTGGACGGCAGCTGGCCGGTCCACGATTACCACCCGGCCGGTGTCGTCGGCGGTCACCGGCGGCGCGGGCGGCGGCTCGGTCCGGTGGCCCGCCCATCTGCCCAGCGTGCCGGCCAGCATCGGGTCCAGGTCGACACCCGCCAGGTCGCCCACGACCACCGCGGTCACCGGGGCGGGCTGCAGGTGCGCCTGGTAGAACGCGCGCACGGCCGCCGCGTCGATCCGGGCGACGGTTTCCTCGGTGCCCTTGCGCGGCCGGGACATCCGCGCGGAAGCCGGGAACAGTTCCCGTGACAGGTGCATGGCGGCGCGGCGGCCGGGGTTGGCCATCTCGTGCCGTATCCCGTCGAGACGGTTGCGCACCAGCCGCTCGATCTCGCTGCCGGAGAACGTGGGCATGAGCAGCGCCTCGGCCAGCAGCGCGAGCGCCCGGCGCAAACGGGAAACCGGAACTTCCAGCGAGACGCGGGCGCCCAGGTAGCCGACCTGCGAGCCGAGTGTCGCGCCGCAGCTTTCCAGCTCGGCCGCGAACTCCTCGGCGGTGTGCCTGCTGGTGCCCTCGGCCAGCGCGTCCATCATGATCGCGGCGATACCGTCGAGCCCGGCCGGCTCGGCGTCCAGCTGCAGGCCCAGGCAGATCTCCACGGCCACCACCCGCTGGCCGGGCCGGTGGCAGCGCAGCACGGTCAGCCCGCCGGCCAGCAGGCCGCGCTCGGGTGCGGGAAACGCCCATGGCTGCACCAGCCCGGCGGCCGGCTGCGGGTAGAAGTCCATGGTCACCGCGGCGTCGGTCATCTCCGGATCCCTTCCGGCCCGGCGCCGTCCCCGGCCGGGCCGTCCCCGGCCGGGCCGTCCCGGGCCGGGCCGTCCCCGGCCGGTGCCGCGGCCGCCGGTGCCGCGGCGGTCACCGGCTCGTAGACCAGCACCGCGCGGTTGTCCGGGCGCAGCCGCGCTGCCGCCACCGCCCGGACTTCCTCGGCGGTGATGTCGAGGAGCCGGCTGACCGCGGTGAACGCGAGCTGCGGGTCGCCGGACTGGACCGCGTAGCGGCACAGTTCATCGGCCCGGCCGGCCACCGTACCGAGCCGGTCCAGCCATTCGCGTTCCAGCAGCGCCTGCGCCCGCTCCATCTCCCCGGCGGCCGGCGCCTCGGCGCCGAGCCGGGCCAGCTCCTCGTCGACGGCGGCCCCGATCTGCGGGATCCCGGCGTCGCCGGACGCCTTCACGTCCAGCCAGCCCAGCGAGGGGGCGCCAGTGAGCCGGAGCAGCCCGAGGCCGGCCGCGACGGCGGTGCGGTCACGCCGCACCAGCCGGTTATACAGCCGGGACGACATGCCGTCGCCGAGCACGGTGAGCGCCACCTCGGCCGCGTCGCACGCACGCGTGCCGTCCGGCGGCAGCCGGTACGCGGCCATCAGCGCGCGCGCCGGGACCTCCTCCTGGATTTCCTCGCGCAGCTCCGTGCCGATGATGTCGGGCAGCGCGCCGTCGCGTGCAGGCAGCTTGCCGTCATCGGCCGGGATGGAGCCGAAGTACTTCTGCACCCACCGGCGCGTCTGCTCCGGGTCTATGTCGCCGACGACCGCCAGGACCGCGTTGTTCGGCGCGTAGTTCGTACGGAAGAACGCCCGCGCGTCGTCCAGCGTCGCCGCGTCCAGATCGGCCATGGATCCGATGGGCGTGTGGTGGTACGGGTGGCCCGCGGGGTAAACCAGCGCGGTCATCCGCTCGAATGCGGTGCCATAGGGCACGTTGTCGTAGCGCTGCCGGCGCTCATTCTTGACCACGTCACGCTGGTTCGCCATGGATTCCTCGTCCAGCGCGGCGAGCAGCGAGCCCATCCGGTCCGCCTCCAGCCAGAGCGCCAGCTCCAGCTGATGCGCCGGCATGGTCTCGTAGTACTTGGTGCTCTCGAAGCTCGTGGTCCCGTTGAGGGAGCCGCCGGCGCCCTGGATCAGCTCGAAGTGGCCGTTTCCCTTGACCTGCGCCGAGCCCTGGAACATGAGGTGCTCGAAGAGGTGGGCCAGGCCGGTACGGCCGCTGACCTCCTGCCGGGAGCCGACGTCATACCAGAGGCAGACCGCCGCAACCGGGGTCAGGTGGTCCTCGGAGAGCACCAGGCGCAGGCCGTTGTCCAGCCGGTACTCGGCCGCTGCCAGGCCGCCGGAGCCGGCCTGCTGCGTGGCGCTGTGACCCACGGGCATGTGCGTCCCTTCGATCGCATTCGGGCGGAGAAGTCCTGCCACTGTACGCAAGGACGGCAGGCAAGGACGCCGGCCGGAAGCGGGCCGGCTCAGAACAGCCGCAGCGTGGCGTCTACCGCGCCGCGCATCGTGTCGTAGTCGAGGACGAGGCAGCGGATGCCGCGGTCCTCGGCCAGCACGCGGGCCTGCGGCCGGATCTCCTGCGCGGCGAAGATGCCCTGCACCGGGGCCAGCAGCGGATCCCGGTTGAGCAGCTCGAGGTAGCGGGTGAGCTGCTCGACCCCGTCGATCTCGCCGCGGCGCTTGATCTCGATCGCCACGCAGCCGCCCGCGGCGTCCCGGCACATCAGGTCGACCGGCCCGATCGGCGTCGGGTACTCCCGCCGGACCAGCCGCCAGCCGTCGCCAAGCACGTGCATCTGGGCCGCGAGCAGTTCCTGCAGATGAGACTCGACGCCGTCCTTGACCAGGCCGGGATCGGTCCCGAGCTCGAACGAGGAGTCGCTGAGCATCTCCTCAAGCTCGATGGTCAGCGTCTCGCCCGACTTGCCGGTCACGATCCACCGGCCAGGCTCCTCGGCCAGCTTGCACGGCGGCGACATCCAGTTCAGCGGCTTGTACGAGCCGCCGTCGGAATGCACCAGGACCGACCCGTCGGCCTTGACGATGAGCAGCCGGAGAGCAGACGGGAGATGAGCCGTAAGGCGCCCCGCGTAGTCCACGCTGCACCGGGCAATGACGAGCCGCACGGGAGCCCACTGTAGCGGGCAGCCAGCTGCCTGGCTGCGGCCGCCGCCGGCCGGGCCCGGGCCGCCGCCGCCCGGCCGCCCGGGCCGGCCCGGGCGGGCCCGGCGCAGCCGCGCCGCGCCGCGCCGGGAGTTCGTTAAGCGACACGCATTGTCCGGCAAGATTGAATGGCGGCTCCTTGTGACGCATACTGCTCTCAGTCCGGGGGGCGCCGTCAGGCAAAATGATGTCCGGCCGAGCGGCTGATACGCTAATCTGCCGCTTTTAATATCCGGGACCGCGGGTTCGCTATGCCCCAGCCGCCCCTTATTACCGGTTGGCGCGAATAGTATGACCGCTCCCGAAGGCAGGCTAAGGATGTTCATTCTCGGCACGCACTCGCCGTTCCCCGGGCCGAGCCTGCTGCAGGCAGCTCCCTTCCGGCCGCGGAACCTGGCCCGGATCGCCGCGGCCGCCTGCATCGCGGCCGCCTGCTCGGCGGCCGTCCCTGTCCCGGCCGCCGCGGCGACCGCCCGGACGGCGGGGCCGAAGCCGCCGGCCTGGTCACCCTCCCGCTCCATCCGGGTGACGAATCTCAGGAACGCGGGCACGGGATCGCTGCGCGCCGCGATCAGGAGCGCCGATGCAGGCCCGCCAGGAACGTCCGCGGTCATCCGCTTCGCTGTTAGCGGGGTCATCACGCTGGCCAGCCGGCTGCCCGCCATCACCAGGAAAGTGTCCATCAACGGAACATCGGCGCCCGCATATGCCGACGGCGGGCCGCCGGCCGTGGAGATAGACGCCAACTCTCGGGCTGGCCTGCAATTCGCCGCGGGCTCGGCTGGCTCACGGCTGCTCGGCGTCGCCATGGACAACGCCAGCCGCAACGGGGTAACCCTTAATGCTGGCGCGATAACCCTGGATAAAGATTATATCGGCCTGGATCTGGCCGGCGACGCCTTCGGCAACCGTGGCGATGGGGTTTACATTTCGGCCGCGTCGTCAGGAAACCTGATCGGGCTGAATAACTCGGCCGATACCGGCGTGGTGGCAAACGTTATCGCCGGGAACGCCGGCAGCGGCATCGTGCTGTCCGGGTCGTCCCGCAATACCATCGTATCGAATCGCATCGGGACAAATGCCGCAGGCCGGAAGGCCATCGCCAACGGCGGCGACGGCGTGCTGCTCACCGGGCGGTCGGACGGCAACGAGATCGGCGGCACCGACTTCGTCGACCCCGCGACCGGCCAGGCCAACGATCCGACTGGCGACAAGGGCACCGTGCCGCCGGTCTTCGTGGTACCCCCGCTGGGCAACCTGATCTCCGGCAACGCCGGGGACGGCGTGCTGATCGAGGCCGGCTCCGGGGCAATGTCCTGAACGGGAATTTCGTCGGCACGACGGCAAACGGGGACGCGCGGATCGGCAATGCCGGTGACGGCGTCCGGATCCGGCAGGCGGCCGGCAACGCGCTCATCGGCTGCAAGTTCGTGAACAATCCGTTTGTCTATTACAACGTGGTCAGCGGCAACGGCAGGAATGGCATACGCATCACGAGCTCGAATAACACGGTTGTGCAGGGAAACTTCTTCGGCATCGGCGCTGATAACACGGCCATCGTGCGCAACCGGCTGGACGGCATCAGGGTCGATGGATCCTCATTCAATACCCAGATAGGCGGGGTGATCCCGCTCGGCAACGTGTCCGCTGGCAACGGCCAGAACGGCATAGCGGTAACAGGCACCGCGCGGAAGTTCATCACCTTCAATACCTTCGGCGGCCTGCTGGCCTTCAAAGGAGCAGCGCCCAATGGCAATGACGGCCTGCTGGTCACCTCCACCGGAGGTGACAACGTGGCCCGGACGAATGTGTTCTCGGGGAACGCGAATAACGGCATCGAGCTGGCCGGCCAGGCCTCCGGGGTCACGATCGACCCCGATATCGCCGGCCTGACGACCAACGGCGGCGCCGCGCTGCCCAACGGCGGTGACGGCGTCCGGATCGACGGCGATGCGCACGGCAACGCAGTCGGCGGATCCCGGCACTCGGTGATCCCGCAGAATACGTTCTCCGGGAACGCCGGATACGGCCTGGCGATAACCGGAACGGCGCACCGCAACCGGGTATTCAGCAGCTTTATCGGCACCAAGCTGGCTGGCGTGCAGGCGCTGCGTAATCAGCGTGGCGGCGTGCTGGTCGCCGGCTCCGCATACCACAATTCAATCGGCCGCGCGAAGTCGCCGCCGGCCAACCTGATCAGCGGGAATGCCGGCAATGGCGTGACGCTGCGGGCCGGCACCCGCCGCAACCGGGTGATCAATAATTACATCGGCCTTAACCGGCTCGGGCGGCAATTGCCGAACACCGGCCGCGCGGTAGTGAACAGGGGCCGCCATAACACGATCCGGGGCAACCGCCAGTCGTGACGGCCACGGCGCCGGGCCCGCCGCAGCAGTCCGGGGAGCATTTCTGACCGGCCCGGCGGCGCCGGCCCGGCGGCGATCTCGCTGATTGCCGGCGGGTTGCCGGACGCGGCGGATGCGGGCTCGCATTCCTGCGCCTGGCTAGCCGGCTCGCTGTGATCAGCGACTCGCCGGATGCCTTAAAGTGACGGCCGTGAGCCCGCGTAAGGCCCGCCGCCTGCCTGCTGACGTGCCCCGCAAGCCGCGGGGCGGCGTCCGGCGCGCGGGCGGCGAGGCCGGCCCGGCCGGGGGCCGGCCCGGCTCGGCCCGGAGCAGACCCAGGCGTGGCCGGACGGTGACTGGGTGGTACGCCAGGTGCCCGGCTCCGCCAGCGCCAAGACCTATCGCTGCCCGGGCTGCGATCAGGAGATCAAGCCCGGCACGGCGCACCTGGTGGCCTGGCCGGCTGACGCCCGTGGCGCGGACGAGCGGCGGCACTGGCACAATCCGTGCTGGCAGCGCAGGCCGCGCAGGCCTGCACCCGGCCATCGCGGCAGGACCGGCAGAAATGGCAGCGCACGTGACTGAGATAAGGCCCGGTACCGTCCTGCCAGCCGACCGGCGGCCGATCACGCTGCGCACCGCCGACGGGCTGAGCCTGGTCGGCGAGCTGGCCCGGCCGCCGGACCGCCCGGCCGCCGCGACGCTGATCTGCCTGCACCCGCTGCCGACGCAGGGCGGGATGATGGATAGCCACGTGCTCCGCAAGGCGTCGTTGCGGCTGCCCGCCCTGGCCGACCTGGCCGTGCTCAGGTTCAACACCCGCGGCACCTCATCCGATCACGGCACCAGCCATGGCGAGTTCGACGGCGGCGAGGCCGAGCAGCACGATGTCGCCGCGGCCATCCACTACACCGTCACGGCAGGCCTGCCGCGGCGCTGGCTGCTCGGCTGGTCGTTCGGCACCGAACTGGCGCTTCGGTGGGGGAACGACCCGGCGGTCGAGGGGGCGATCCTGCTGTCGCCCGCGCTGCACCGGGCGACGGACGCCGACCTGGATGCCTGGGCGGCATCGGGCCGGCCGCTGCTGGCGCTGATTCCGGAACTCGACGACTACCTGCGGCCGGATGCGGCGAGGGCGCGGTTCGCCCGGGTGCCGCAGGCAGAGGTCATCGCGGTGGAGAAGGCGAAGCACCTCTGGGTGGGGGAGCCATATGTCCGTATCGTGCTGAATGAGATAGTGCGGCGGGTCAACCCTGGCGCCTGGCCGCTTCCTACCGAATGGCTGCCTACCGACTGGAAGGAACGAGCGTGAGCCTCTTCGACCTGACAGGCAAGAACGCGTTCGTCACCGGCGCGTCCCGCGGGATCGGCCGGTCGATCGCGGTCGCCCTGGCCGGCGCCGGGGCTGATGTGGCCCTGGTCGCGCGCAGTGAGCAAGGGCTGGCCGACACCGCGGCGGACATCATCACGCTCGGCCGCAAGGCGTTCATCATCCCGGCGGACGTTACCGCCCGGCAGGCCGTCGATGGCGCCGTCGCGACTGCGATCGAGCAGCTTGGGCACGTGGATGTGGTGGTGAACAACGCGGGCGGGTCGAACTTCATGGCCGCCTTCCTTGACTTGCGGCTTTCCGGCTGGGACAAGCTGATGCGGCTCAACCTTGACTCCGCTGTCTACGTCTGCCACGCGATCGGCGGTCACCTGGTGGAGCGGGGCGAGGGCTCGGTTATCAATGTCGCCTCGGTGGCCGGGATGACCGCCTCACCGCTGCTGTCGCCCTACGGCGCGGCCAAGGCCGGGCTTGTCTCGCTGACGAAGTCGCTGGCGGCCGAATGGGGGACCACCGGCGTCCGGGTGAACGCGCTGTGCCCGGGCTGGACGGCGACCGACCTTAACCGCCAGCTGTGGGATGACCCGGTTTCCGGGCCGGCCACCGTGGCGTCGGTGCCGATGCGCCGCTGGGGCCGGGCCGACGAGATGGCGGGCCCGGCGGTCTTCCTGGCCAGCGCCGCGTCTTCCTACATGACTGGCCAGGTGGTCGTGGTAGACGGCGGCCAGACCATCGGCGTCTGAGCTGGCCGCCGGCCGGCAATCGCCAGCGCCCGGCCCCGTCGTCACGGGGCCGGGCGCTGGTGTCCGGCCGGCTCTTCACGCGGTGCGCGCGGTTACTCCGTCCACCAGTCCTCGCCGTCGCCGGACTTGGCCGACTTGGCGCTGACCGACTGCTTCGCGGCCGGCCCGCCACCGGACCTGCCGCCGGCGCCCTGGCCGCCGGGAGCCTGCCCGGACGGGCCGCCCGGGCCGGCCTGGCCGGGGCGGCGTGGCCGGCGAGCCGCCGTTGGCCGGCGCGGCGGTGACCGCCTTGGCGGGCGAGGCCGGCACCGCGGGCGCAGCCGGGCCGGCTGGATCGCGGCGCCGAGGCCGGTCATCTGGGTACCGAGCAGCTGGCTGATCTGCGCCAGGTGCGCCGCGACGCTTTCCTTCTGCTTGTTCAGGTCGTCCACGTGCCGCTGCGCGCTGGAGCGGTGCCGCTCGGCCTCGGCCTTGGTGTCGGCCAGCAGCTGATCGGCTTGCGCCTTCGCCTGGGCGACTATCTGGTCCGCGTTCTTCTTCGCGTTGGTGACCAGCTGCAGGGCGTGCTGGTCGGCGTCCCGGCGGGCCTGCTCGGCCTGCGTGCTGGCCTTGGCGGCGCGCTGCTCGGCGGTGGCCGCGCGCTGCTCCGCCTCGGAGACCAGCTTCTGGGTGGCCGCCTGCGCCGCGGAGAGCCGCTCGGCTTCCTGCCGCTCGGCTTCCTCGCGCCGTGAGGCGAGCTGGATGTCGAACTCGGCCTCGGCCTGCGCCCGCTGCGCCTCGCTCTCCTCCAGGATCCGCTGCGCCTGGCTGCGCATCTCATCGGCCTGCCGCTTCGAGGTGGTGAGGATCTCGTCCCGCTCGCGCTTGGAGGACGCCTTCATCTGCGCGACCTCGCGCTCCGTGGTGGTGCGGAGCTTGGCGATGTCACGCTCGATGGCCGCGCGCTTCTCGGCGACCTCGTGGTCGGCCGTCGCGCGGAGCTTGGCCGCCTCGCGCTCGGTGGTCGAGGTCAGCTCGTCCGCCTCACGCCGCGCGCTGGTCCTGATCGCGTCGGCCTCGCGCTCGGCCGACGAGCGCAGGTCATCGGTCTCCCGCTTGGCATTGGCGCGCAGCTCGGCGGCCTCGTTCTCGGCGGCGGCACGGACCTCGGCGGCCTCGACCTTGGCCTTCGCGTTGAACTCGCTGGCTGCCGATCTCGCCTCGTGCAGGATCTCGTTCTGCTGCTCCTCGGCCAGCCGGAGCAGCTGCTCGATCCGTGACCCGAGCCCGGAGTAGGTAGGCCGCTCCTGCTCCTGAATCTGGCGGTGGGCATCAGCCAGCTCCCTGTGCAGCGCCTGCACCTGGTCGCGGTGCTGACGCAGCTCACTGTCGATCTGCTTCAAGTGCTCGTTGACCTGGTGCGGGTCATAGCCTCGCATGACCCTGGCGAAGTCGCGCTGCGGGGTTTCCTCGAAGAAATTGCTGAGCTGAGCGTCAATATCGGGCTGCATGTCGCCTAATCCTGGGTAGACGGGAAGATTCGCCGGCCGGGCCTCGCACCTCGCTGCTGTGTCCCGGGCCATCGGCACCCAATTGCCGACTGCCGGGATGGCACGGGAAGGTAGCTCGCCCAGTGCCTGGCAGCGTACCGCTCTGCAGAACGCTTGGCGGCCTGTTCGCGTTCGCTCACGCTGTAGATCCGCGTTGCTGCCCGTATGGGGGCATTTTGTCCGTTTGATCCCGGGTGTTTGTCAGCACAGTGGCGGCCCTGGCAGGAAAATCCCGGGTGCGCGGGCTCCTCCGGGTGACCGGCCCGCCGGACGAGCCGCCAGGTCAACGGTCAGCCGCCTGCACCAGCTCGGTGAGCACGCCGCCGACGTCGGACGGATGCAGGAAGGCTATCGAAGCGCCCATCGAACCGTGCCGCGGCCGCGAGTCGACCAGCCGGACGCCGGAGGCGCCGATCGACTCAAGCGCCGCGGTGATATCCGTCACGCCGTAGCCGATGTGGTGGATGCCCTCGCCGCGCCGGGCCAGGAACTTCCCGACCGGCGTGTCCGGCCCGAGCGGCTCCAGCAGCTGCACCCAGGACATTCCCGCCGGCGAGTCTGCCACCTGCAGCATCGCCTCCCGGACGCCCTGCTGCTCGTGGACTTCCTCGCTCACCAGGCGCAGCCCGAAGACGGACTGATAGAACGCGATCTTGTCAGCCAGGCTCCGGCACGCGATCCCGACGTGGTCGATGCGGGTCAGCACCGATGTCTCCCTCCGGTTACTGCACAGGTCATGGGTATCGTCTCAGGCATGCGAGATGTAGTCATCGCCGGCGGGGCCCGGACGGCCATCGGGCGCCTGCTCGGATCGCTCAGCGATTTCACCGCCGCGGAGCTGGGCGGCATCGTCATCAAGGCGGCGCTCGGCCGGGCCGGCCTGCCCGGTGATCAGGTGGACTACGTGATCATGGGCCAGGTGCTGCAGGCCGGGGCCGGACAGAATCCGTCCCGGCAGGCGGCCGTGGCGGGCGGCCTGCCGATGACGGTCCCGTCCATCACGATCAACAAGGTCTGCCTGTCCGGGCTTGCCGCCATCGCGCTGGCTGCCCAGCTGATCCGGGCGGGGGAGTTCGAGATCGTCGTGGCCGGCGGCATGGAGTCGATGACGGGCGCTCCCTACCTGCAGCCGAGGGCTCGCCGCGGCTATCGGTTCGGCTCCGCCGAGCTGCTCGACGCGACGGCGCATGACGGCCTGACCGACGCATTCGACCAGGTGTCGATGGGCGAGTCCACCGAGCGGCACAATGCCGGGCTGGGCATCAGCCGCGCGGAGCAGGACGAGTTCGCCGCGGCGTCGCACCAGCGGGCCGCGGCGGCGATCAAGAACGGCCTGCTGGCCGGGGAGATCGTCGCCGTCTCGGTGCCGCAGCGGCGCGCTGATCCGGTGACCTTCGATACGGACGAGGGCGTCCGCGCGGACGCCAGCGCCGAGTCGCTGAGCGCGCTCCGCCCGGCGTTCGCCGCGGACGGCACGATCACTGCCGGATCGGCGTCCCAGCTCTCGGACGGCGCCTGCGCGGTCGTGGTCGCCTCCGCCGAGGCCGCCGCCGCCGCCCGGCTGCCGGTGCTGGCCAGGATCGGCGCGCACGGGAACGTGGCCGGACCGGACAACTCGCTGGGATCCCAGCCATCCGGCGCGATCCGGCATGCGCTCGGCAAGGCCGGGCGCACGGTGGCGGAGCTGGACCTGATCGAGATAAATGAGGCGTTCGCCGCCGTTGCCATCCAGTCCATGCGGGATCTTGGCGTCGGCCACGACCGGGTCAACGTCAACGGTGGCGCCATCGCGCTCGGCCATCCGATCGGCGCGTCGGGCGCGCGGATCGCCCTGCACCTGGTCCACGAGCTGCGCCGCCGGGGCGGCGGCCTTGGCGCGGCGGCCCTCTGCGGCGGCGGCGGCCAGGGCGATGCGCTGCTGTTCGAGGTGCCAGAGCCAGGCCGTGACTGACCCCCGGCCGGCGGCGGCAGCGCCGGACGTGCCTGCCGTGGCGGATGCGCCGGTAACGCCGGATGCGGCTGCCGTTCCGGGCGGGCCTGGCCGCCCGGCTGGCGGCCCGCGCGCCCGCCGGCGAGCGGATGCCGCGCCGGACGCCCTTGTGGCCAGGGCCAGGGAAGGCAATGCCCGGGCGCTCGCCCGGCTGATCTCGCTGGTCGAGAACCGCTCGCCCGAGCTGCGCCCGGTTATGCAGGCGATCGCGCCATATACCGGCGCAGCGCGGGTAATTGGCCTGACCGGTTCACCCGGAGTCGGGAAGTCGACCGTGACGGGCGCGCTGGCAGGGGCCTTCCGGGCGGCGGGACTGCGGATCGGCGTGCTCGCGGTCGACCCGACGTCTCCGTTCAGTGGCGGCGCGCTGCTCGGCGACCGGATACGAATGCAGGAATACTCGACCGACGAAGGGATCTTCATCAGGTCAATGGCCAGCCGGGGGCATCTGGGCGGGCTGTCCGTGGCCACCCCGCAGGCGCTGCGGATCCTGGACGCGGCCGGCTTCGACCTGCTCATGGTGGAGACCGTCGGGGTCGGCCAGGACGAAGTGGAGATCGCCTCGCTGGCCGACACGACGCTGGTGATCGTCGCACCCGGCATGGGCGACTCCATCCAGGCGGCGAAGGCCGGCATCCTGGAAATCGCCGACATCCTGGTGGTGAACAAGTCCGACCGTCCCGGCGCGCAGGAATCCGTTCGCGATCTGCGCAGCATGCTCTCGATGGGCCAATGGGCCGATGGCCAGTGGAAGCCGCCGATCGTCAGCACCGTGGCTTCCTCCGGCACCGGCATCGATGACCTGACCAGGCGGATCAAGGCGCACTGGTCATGGCTGGACGGCTCAGCCGGGCTGGCTGCCCGGCGGCTGGCCAGGGCCAGGGAGGAAATAGTAGGCATCGCCGTGGTCGTGATGCGCGAGCGGATGGGCGGGCTGCCCGGCAACGCCAGGATCGATGAGCTGGCCGGCCGGGTAGCGGCCGGCCAGCTCGATCCGTACTCGGCCGCCGACGAGCTCGTCAGCGGCTAGCGTCCGAATCTCGGCGGGGCGCGGCGTGCTCAGCCGCCGCCGCGTCGATCGCGCTCTGCAGAATCGAGTCGCCTTGCCGCCGCGCCTCGTAGGCGCGCTTGCCGCCGCGCACGCCGAACAGCCGTTTCGCGATTACCAGGTACGCCACCAGGGCCAGGTTGATCAGGAAGAACAGAATCCGGGTAACGGTGACCTTCGCGGTCAGGTCATAGAATCTCGTACGGCAGGAAGACCGACGTGGCCACCATCGCGAAGTACTCGCCCCAGCGCTTGCCGAGCCAGAGGCCCACTCCCTCGATCAGCTCGATCACCGCGTACGCCGCCAGCCCGAGCACGAAATAGCCGAGGACGCGCGGGCTCAGCGTGAAGGCGCGCTGGACCAGGCCGACGAGCTTGGAGTGATTGATGTTCAAGCCCAGCTCGCGGAACAGCGTGCGGACGATCGGGAGCTTGCGGTCGAATGCCTGCTCGATCGTCAGCCGCGATTGCCTGTACTGCCATACGCCGTAGGCCAGCACAGCGAACACCAGCGCGCGCAAGAAGCGCTCGACCGCGAAGACGCGCAGGATCAGGGCACTGCGCGAATCCTTGTCCCGGCGGGGTTGCGGTGCGGCGGCCGCCGGACCCGTTCCGGCCGGCTCGCCAGGCACGAACGTCCCGCAGCGAAGGCACCGCCAGGCCTGCCCGGTGGCGGTCGGAGCGCTCAGCCGGGCGCGGAGTTCGGGCTCGGATGGGGCATAGGTCACGTGCCCGGACCAGCCGCAGCCGAGCAGGCTCCAGTCCATCTTCCGCAGCCTACGGCAGTGCCGCCCGGCGGGGTCCCGGGCGGCCCGGGGGTGGGGCGGCGGTCTAGCCGGGGACCGGGCAGGCCCGGGATGGCCGGGCCGGCGAGCGGACGGAGCCGCATGCGGCGGCAGCTAAGAGCCCCGGACAATGATCCCGTAGCCGAGCGTCAGCATGTCGTCACAGATCAGCCCGAGCGCCCGGGCGTCGCGCCCGGTGGCGACGATGGCGGTGTCCCGGCCCAGGTCCCGGATGGCGCCGGCCAGCGCCGCGATATCCCCGGCGGCGAGGTCATCCAGCAGGCTATCGAGCAGCAGCAGGTCCGGCTGGTGCACCGCGGCCGCGGCGAGCCGCGCCCGCCGGCCGATCATCTCGGGCGCCGTGCGCAGCGGAACCTCCGCCCACGGGGTCAGGGCGAGCCGGTCGATGATCGCGGCGACGAGCAGGTCGCGGTCGCCGGCTGGCCACCTGGCCTGCCGGGCCGCGTGGTCGACGATCCCGCGGATCCGGACGGCGGGCTGCGGCTTCACGGTCCTGCGGGCGACCCCGGTCCGGGCGCGCACGGCCGCGCGCCCGGCGGCCGAAGTCATGTCCTCGCCGAGCACCCGCAGTTCGCCATGCGCCGGGCGGACCTGGCCGGCCAGCAGGTCAATGATCACGCTGCCCTCGGCGTGGCTGCCGACCGCGATGCCGGCCGACGTGCGGCCAGCCGTGGCGGCCTCGATCCGGAAGCTGGCCGCCCGGAGCACCCAGCCCGAGCCGCGCCGCACGCCCACGCCGGCCGCGAGCACGGGAGTCACTGCCGCCAGCGCGTGACCGGGCACTCGCGTCGTCCCCCGATCTATCGGTCACCGTCCCGGTCCGCAGTGTAACCCCGCCGTGACTTGCTGTGGGGGAGTTGTTTACGCTCAGTCACCCGGGTAAGCAGCGGGTTCCCCGGCCGCGCGCCGCGACGGCGGTACGGTGTGGCTGTGCGGAAGCCACTGGATCTGCCCTTCGACCCGATCATGCGCGCGGCGCAGATCTGGCAGCGCAGGTTCGGGGACTCGCGGGCCATGGCGGCCGCCACCTCAATCATGCGGGCGCAGCAAATCCTGCTTGCTGAGCTTGACGGGCAGCTCCGGCCGTACGGGCTGACCTTCGCCCGGTACGAGGCACTTGTCCTGATCAGCTTCAGCCGGGCCGGCGCGCTGCCGCTGCGGCTGATCGGGCAGCGGCTGATGGTGCACCCGACCAGCGTTACCAACATCGTTCACCGGCTGGAGCGGCAGGGACTGGTCGTGCGCCGGCCGAACCCGCAGGATGGCCGGGGCACGCTGGCCGAGATCACCCCGGCGGGCCGCAGCCTGGTGGAGCGCGCGACCAAGGACCTGATGGCGGCGGACTTCGGCGTGGGCGGATTCGCCGCGGCGGAACTCGACGAGATCTTCGCCCTGCTCCGCGGGCTCCGGGTCACGGCCGGTGACTTCACCGAGCCAGCCGCCGCGCCGTCAGCCGCCGCGCGGTCAGCCGCTGCGGACGGCTGACCGCTGCCAGGTGCTGCCGCCATCGACCGTGATGAGCACCTCGTGCAGGCCCGCGTCGGCGGGCACGGCGACTCCGTGCCGCTGGTCGGTCATCCCGACGTAGGAGAAGCCGGTCCGCCCGGCGCCGGCGCCGGGCGGACTGCCGTACGCCTGCCGCCAGTTCGCGCCGCCGTCGGCCGAGACGTCGATGCAGGTAGTGGTGGCGAGCACCACCAGGCCGCCCTGCGCTGCCGCGAGGGACGTCGCGATTCCTGGCCCCAGTACCGTTCCGGCCGGCTGCCAGCTCTGCCCGCCGTCCGCCGAGGAGTAGATCTTCTTGACGTACCGCC
The DNA here is from genome assembly GCA_963786975.1 of uncultured Actinomycetes bacterium. GTDB lineage: Bacteria > Actinomycetota > Actinomycetes > Streptosporangiales > Streptosporangiaceae > Palsa-506. Next base: position 57,444 of record CAWBBE010000010.1, read on the forward strand.
GGGCGCCGGCCGCCGCCGTGCTCGTGCACGCGACAAAGAGCTGGTCCGAGCCTGCGGTCAGCATCGGGCCGGCTAGCTGGCCGCTGACCGGCGTAACGGCTGACTGGCAGGGCGCCTGGCAGGCCACCGTCCAGGGCCCGCCGGCCAGCGGCCCGCTGAGCACAGCGCCGGAAGGCGCGAGCAGGTACCCGGTCCCCGCTGCCGGATTGGTAACCGGGCCCGCGGCGAGCACCAGGCTCGCGGTGGCCGCCTGGCCGGCCCGGGTCCCGGTTGCCCGCAGGTACCTGGCCGCGCCCGGCACCAGATGCCAGCTGTCGCTGCCCGCGCCGGAAGAGTAGAGCCGGAAGCTGGTGCACTGCGCCGCGAAGCTGGCGCCCTTGCCGGCGCAGCTGGCGAACAGCGCGAAGGCCCGGTTACCGGCGGTCTCCAGGCTGGTGACCCGCAGGCCGTGCGTGGGCTCCATGGCCCAGCGAGCGCCGCCGTTGTGGGTGACCCACAATTCCGGGCCGAACGCCCAGCCGTCGCTGGCGTTGAGGAAGCGGAGCCCGCTTACGCCGGCCGAGCCGGCCGGCGGCCCGGTGACCGGCGCGCTGACCCCGTACCAGGTCTGGCCGTAGTCGGAGGTGCCCGCCAGTGACGTGCAGGCCGCCGCCGCCGGCGGCGCGCACCGGCCCGGGATGCTGTCCTGGCCGATCACCGCGCCGGTATTGATGCCGATGAAGGTGACCGACGTGGGCCGGAAACCGGCCGGGACCGGCTGGCCGGACCCGGCCGGCGAGAGCGACGAGTGCGGCAGCGGCGTCGGCAGCGCGGTGGCCGACCGCGACGCGACGGCCCCGCGGCGGTGAGACGGCAAGCTGGGGGCCGGCCGCCGGGGCAGCTGGCCGGTGATCGCGCTGGGCTGCCCCGGCGCGGCCGGGCTGGGCTGGTGGCCGAGCAGCGAGCCTGCCATCCACGGGGCGAACGCGAGGCCGGAGACCAGCACGGCGGCCCCGGCAGCTGATGCGATGGCCCGGGCGCCCTTGCGGCGACGCGCCCGCCTGCTCAGCCGCTCGAAGGTCCCCGGCGGTGGCGGTAGCGGCTGGACGTCGGCGTCCAGCCAGGAGTCGAGCTTGTCGCGGTGGTTACTCACTGGCGTTCCCCACGGCAGCCTTCAGCCGGGTGCGGGCGTGATGCAGATCCGCCTTGATCGTGCCCTCCGGACGGCCCAGCATCGCCGCTACCTCGCGTACTCCGAAGCCAGCGTAGTAGTGCAGCAGGAACGCGCTGCGCAGCCGGGCGGGCAGCGCCTCGATGAGAGCCCGGACATCAACGTCCTGCGCGGGATGACAGGCCGGATCCGGCGGCGCAGTCGCGATCAGCGTGCGGATAGCGCGGCGTTCCCGCCCGGTCTTCCGCCAGTGGTCCCGGACCAGGTTGGTGGCAATCATGTACAGGTAACTGTGCGGGTTGTCCAGGCCGGTCCAGCGGGCCAGCAGCCGGGTGAACGCCTCGGAGGCGATCTCGTGCGCGGTCTCGTCGTCATCGACCAGCCTGCGGACCCAGCCGGCCAGCCTCGGGTAGCTGGCGTTGAAGAGGTCCTCGGCCGCCGCGCGGTCGGCCGTGCGGAGCCTGGCCACGGAGTTTCCTCGCCGCGCTGCCGGATCCGGCGGCGCTACCCAAGGTCCCAGCGCCGTCGCGGCGTCCCCGAGGAGCGCTGCCCGTTCCGCGCCGCTTGCGCTATATCGCATACGTTGTACCACACATTCCGCGGGTCACGGCTGAGGCTGCCCGGGCGCAGCGGCGCCCGGGCACTCACTGAGACGACGCAGCGCCGCCGGCGGTTGCCCGGCACCGCACTTTCCTGGCCGGAGCGGGCCGGCGGGCGCGGCCGGAGGCGCCGCGGCCGCGGCGCGGCCGGGCCGGCGGCATCGCCATGGCCGGCCGCGCCGCGGCGGCGGATAGACTGATAGCCAGAATAGTAGGACGTCCTACTAACTGGGCGGAGCGCGCGGAGGAACGGCATGGATGCTCGGGGCATAACAGCCGAGGCACGCGAGGGCAGGCAGCGCTGGCAGCGCCGGTATGACGCGGCGCGGAAGCGCGACGCCGACTTCAGCACGCTGTCCGGGCTGGAGGTCGAGCCTGCCTACGGGCCGCCGCCCGCCGCCGTCGTGCCCGGCTTCGAGCGGATCGGCTGGCCAGGTGAGTACCCGTTCACCCGCGGCCTCTACCCGGCTGGCTACCGGGGCCGGGCCTGGACGATCCGGCAGTTCTCCGGGTTCGGCAACGCGGCGGCCACCAACGAGCGGTACAAGATGCTGCTGCGCGGCGGCGGCGGCGGCCTGTCGGTGGCCTTCGACATGCCGACGCTGATGGGCCGGGACTCCGATGATCCGCGCGCGCTCGGCGAGGTCGGGCACTGCGGCGTGGCCATCGACTCCGCCGCGGACATGGACGTGCTGTTCGCCGGCATCCCGCTGGCGGATGTCACCACTTCGATGACGATCAGCGGCCCGGCGGTGCCGGTGTTCTGCATGTACCTGGCCGCGGCCGAGCGCCAGGGGGCGGCCACCGCCGCGCTGAACGGCACCCTGCAGACGGACATCTTCAAGGAGTACATCGCGCAGAAGGAATGGCTGTTCCCGCCGCAGCCGCACCTGCGGCTGATCGGCGACCTGATGGAATACTGCGTGCGCCAGATCCCGGACTACAAGCCGCTGTCGGTGTCCGGTTACCACATCAGGGAGGCCGGGTCGACGGCCGCGCAGGAACTCGCGTTCACGCTGGCGGACGGATTCGGCTACGTAGAACTCGGCCTGTCCCGCGGCCTTGACGTGGAGACGTTCGCGCCGGGGCTGTCGTTCTTCTTCGACGCGCACATCGACTTCTTCGAGGAGATCGCCAAGTTCCGCGCGGCCCGCCGGATCTGGGCGCGGTGGATGCGTGACGTCTACGGCGCGCGCTCCGACCGGGCCCAGTGGCTGCGGTTCCACACCCAGACCGCAGGGGTCTCGCTGACCGCGCAGCAGCCCGACAACAACGTGGTCAGGACCGCGATCGAGGCGCTGGCCGCGGTGCTCGGCGGCACCAACTCGCTGCATACCAACGCCCTGGACGAGGTACTCGCGCTGCCGAGCGAGAAGTCGGCGGAGATCGCGCTGCGTACCCAGCAGGTGATCATGGAGGAGACCGGGGTGGCCAGCGTCGCGGATCCGCTGGGCGGCTCCTGGTACCTGGAGGCGCTCACCGACCGGCTGGAGGCCGAGGCCGAGCAGACGTTCGCCAGGATCCGCGGGATGAGCCCGGACGGCTCGATGACCGGCGGAATCCTGCGCGGCATCGAGGACGGCTGGTTCATGGCGGAGATCGCCGAGGCGTCCTTCGCGTACCAGCAGAAGCTGGAGAAGGGCGAGAAACGGGTCGTCGGCGTGAACTGCCTCACCGAGACGGTCGAGAAGCCGGTGGAGATCCTCCGGGTCAGCCACGAGGTCGAGCGGGCTCAGGTGCGCGACCTGGCCGCCCGCCGGTCCGGCCGGGACCAGCCCGTCGTGGACGCGGCCATCGGGAGCATGCTGACCGCGGCGCGGACCGGCGCGAACATGATCCCGGCCATGCTGGACGCGGCCCGGGCCGAGGCGACGCTCGGCGAGATCTGCGGGGCGCTGCGCGCGGAATGGGGCGATTACGCCGAGGCCCCGGCATTCTGACCGGGCGGCGGTGCCCGGGCAGTCCGGCCGATACGGCAGGATGGAGTCATGCAGCAGCCGCGGGACTTCTCGCTCCACGGAGCCGTTGACCTGGGTGCGCGGCAGGCCGCCGCGCAGCGCCGGGAGAAGGTATCCAGAACGCCTGGCGCAGACCCGGAGACGGGCGCGCCAGCCGGGCACGTGATCGACGTAACCGACGAGACGTTCAACGCGGACGTCCTCGACCGGTCCAGGAATGTGCCCGTGATCATGGACTTGTGGGCCGAGTGGTGCGGGCCGTGCAAGCAGCTAGGGCCGGTGCTGGAAAAGCTCGCCGCCGAGGCGGACGGCGGCTGGGTGCTCGCCAAGGTGGACATCGACGCCAACCCGCAGCTGCGGGCCGCGCTCCAGGTGCAGAGCATCCCGATGGTCGTGGCGGTGGTCGGCGGCCAGGTCCTGGACGGGTTCCTCGGCGCGCTGCCCGAGGCGCAGGTCCGGGACTGGGTCAGCCATGTGCTGGCGGCGGCGCAGCAGCTGGGCCTGGCCGGCGGGGCCGGCCAGGCCGGAGCGGCCGAGGCCCAGGGCGGCGCCGACGCGTCCGGCCAGGCGGCGCCCGGTCAGGGCCGCCCCTACCCGCCGGGCGACGGCCCGATGGGCGGTCCCGGCCAGGATCCGATGGCCGATCCGGCGTTCGCCGAGGCACAGCAGGCGATGGAGCGCGGCGACCTGGACGGCGCGGCCGGCGCGTTCGAGAAGGTGCTCGCGGCAACGCCCGGCCACCCGGTCGCCACGCTGGGGCTGGCGCAGGTCGACCTGATCAGGCGGGTCAACTCGTATGACCAGGCCAAGGCCCGGCGGGATGCGGCCGAGAACCCGGACGACGTCGACGCCCAGTGCCGGGTCGCCGACATCGACCTGGCCACGGGCCGGATCGAGGAAGGCTTCGACCGCCTGCTCGGAGCCGTCCGGCGGACCTCCGGAGACGATCGTGATCGCGCCAGGGCGCACCTGGTCAGCCTGTTCGGGGTGTTCCCGCCAAGGGATCCGCGAGTCGCGAAGGCGCGGGCCAGGCTGTCCGGGCTGCTGTTCTGAGCCACCGGCCGGGCCATCCGGCGGTGGCCGCCGGCTCCGGCAGCGGCCGGCTGCCTGCGGTCAGCGGCCGGCCGGGTCCGGCGGCCCGGCGCTGGCCAGCCGTTCCAGCGCGGGCAGCGCGGCAGCGAGCGCGGCCAGCTGGTCGGGCGGCAGGGTCTGCAGGCTGTCCGCGAGCACGATGGTGGTTTCCTGCCGGATGCGCTCCAGCGCCGCGTGCCCGCGCGCGGTGATGGCCAGCGTGCTTGCCCGGGCGTCGCCGGGCACCGCGCACCGCTCGACGTAGCCGAGGTCCTCAAGCGCGGTAACCATCCTGGTCAGGGTGGATGGCGCGATCCGCTCTGCGGCGGCCAGGTCGCCCAGCCGGAGCGGGCCGGCTGACTCGACGGTCGCCAGCGCGGCGAGCTGGGTCGGGGTGAGCCCGGCCAGCTCGTGCCTGCGCAGCCGGCGCGACACCCGCGCGATCGCCACCCGCAGCCTGGTGACATCGATCAGGGGCGCTTCGGCCAGCGCGGCAGCCGCCGCGTTCGTGAGGCCTTCGTCGGACACACTTGAAGGGTACGTGCTGCCGGGTGGCCCGGGGGGCTGCCTGCCGGGCGGTGTCCTGTCGCATGATTGGTCCATGGCGGATGATGCCCTCGGGGGAAGGCTGCTCGTCGCGACGCCGCTGCTCGGTGACCCGAACTTCCGGCGCACGGTGATCCTGGTCATCGAGGACGACCCGGCCGAGGGCACTCTCGGCGTGGTGCTCAACCGGCCGACCGAGGTAACGGTCGGCCAGGTCCTGGAGCCGTGGACGCCGCTGGTGACCAGCCCTCCGGTGGTGTTCGAAGGCGGCCCGGTCTCGCCGAACAGCGCGCTTGCGCTGGCCCTGGCCCGCGGCGAGGACGAGCCGCTCGGCTGGCGGTCGCTGGACGGCTCGGCGGTCATGTCCAGGGTCGGGCTGGTGGACCTGGAAGCGCCGCCCGAACTGCTGGCCGGCGGCGTCTGCGAGTTCCGGGTGTTCGCCGGCTACGCCGGCTGGGGCCCCGGCCAGCTGGCCGCGGAGATCGACGAGGGCGCCTGGTACGTGCTTCCCGGCGAGCCGGCCGATGCGTTCGCCGCGGAACCGGGCCGGCTCTGGCATGCGGTGCTGCGGCGGCAGGGCGGCGAGCTGGCCATGATGGCTACCTATCCCGACGATCCGGCGCTGAACTGAGCCGCGGAGCCTGCCGCCTGACCTGCGGCACTGACCTCGCAGGACGGACCCCGCGGCGGTGCGCCGGGCCGGGCCGCCGAGGCGGCCGGCCCCGGCGGCAGATCCTGGCCGGCCGCCGTCGCGGCGTAGACTCCCTGAACGTGAGCACTGAGATCCTTCCCGATACCGATACCCGCCAGGACACGGATACCCGCCCCGGCCTCTCGCATGGCGACGGCGATCACGAGCGGTTCGCGCACTACGTGCAGAAGGACAAGATCGTCGACAGCGCCGTCGGCGGCACTCCGGTGGTCGCGCTATGCGGCAAGGTATGGGTGCCGACCAGGGATCCGAAGCGCTTCCCGGTCTGCCCTGAGTGCAAGGAGATCTATGAGTCGCTGCCCGAGGGCGACGACTGATCCGGTCCGGTGACCAGCACGCCGGCCTGGCCGAGCGCGGCCAGCGCGGCCGCGGCCGTGTCCGGGTGCACCGCGGCGGTCAGCCCGGCCAGCACCCGGGTGCGCAGGCCGGCCGCGGCAGCGTCGGCGGCCGTTGCGCGGACGCAGTAGTCAGTGGCCAGGCCGGCGATGTCGACGCTGGTCACGCCGCGTGCGCGGAGCCAGTCGGCGAGCCGGGTGCCGCTGCTGTCCGTGCCCTCGAAACCGCTGTACGCGGCGGCATAGGCGCCCTTGCGGAATACCGCCTCGATCCGGCGGGTGTCCAGGCCGGGATGGAATTCCGCGCCCGGCGTGCCGGCCACGCAGTGGGCTGGCCAGCTATCCGCGAAGTCAGGCTCGGCGGCGAAATGGCCGCCGGGGTCGACGTGGTAGTCCTGGGTCGCCGCCACGTGGGCATAGCCCGGGCCGGCTGGCCCGGCCAGGTACGCGGTGATCGCGCGGGCCGTCTCGGCACCCCCGGCGACGGCCAGCGAGCCGCCCTCGCAGAAGTCGTTCTGCACGTCGACGATCAGCAGCGCGCGCACGTTACCGATGGTAGCCCGGCCGGCCCGGCCGCTGGCCGGCCGGGCCGCGGCGGCTGGCCGGCCGGGCTCAGCCGGCTGGCCCGGCGATGTCCGCGGGCTCGCCGCCGGTAATCCGGACCAGCTCGGCGAACGTGGTGGGGAAGACCGTGTGCGGATGCCCGGCCGCCGCCCAGACCACGTCATGCTGATCCAGCCAGCGGTCGACCAGGGTGCGGATCTGGCGCGGGTGACCCACCGGCGCGACGCCGCCGATCGCCTGGCCGGTGCTCGCCCGGACGAACTCCGGATCCGCCCGGCGGACCGACGAGATGCCGAGCCGCGCGGCCACCGCGGCGGTATCCACCCGGTGTGCGCCGCTGGTCAGGATCAGCAGCGGCTCGCCGTCGGCATTGAACACCAGGCTGTTGGCGATGGCCCCGACCTCGCAGCCAAGCTGCGCGGCCGCGGCCGCCGCCGTCGGGGCCGCCGCCGGCAGCTCGGTGACCGGCCCGGGAATGTCATTCCGGGCGAGCACCGCAGCCACGTTCGCGGCACTGGGATGCATGCCAACAGGCTAGCGGCGGCGGCAACCGGATTACTCGCCGTCCGGCTCGAAGATCGTCGGAATGGCCGGGTAGCCGCGGGATAGCCGCAGCGCGTGCGCGGGCAGTTCGGCCAGCGCCTGCCGATGCCTGGACCGGGCGGCCGCCAGTGGTTCCCGGCCGACGATCTCGCCGTCGCGCACCAGCAGGCGGAGCAGCGGGCGGCCGCCATCGCGGCCGGGCGGGCGCTCGCTGACGCGCTCGGCGACGGCGATGCCGCCGTCACGGTCGCGGGCGGCCCACTTGCGCCCGCCGCGGCCCGGCTTGCCGACCGAGCGCTTGGCCACCGGCCGCAGGCCGTCCGCGGCCGCGGCCCCGGGCCGGCCGCGGCGCCGGCCCGGGCCACCAGCTTGTACACCAGCGCCGCCGTCGGCACCCCGGAGCCGGTGACCAGGGATGTTCCCACCCCGTAGCCGTTCACCGGGGTGGCGGCCAGCGCGGCGATCGAGTACTCGTCCAGATCGCCGGTCAGCACGATCCTGGTCTGCCCGGCGCCGAGCGAATCCAGCAGCGAGCGCACCTCGCGGGCGATGACCGGCAGGTCACCGCTGTCGATCCGGACCGCGCCGAGGCCAGGCCCGGCCACGGCCACCGCGGCGCGCACCGCGTCGGCCACGTCATAGGTGTCGACCAGCAGCGTGGTACCCGCGCCGAGCGACTCGACCTGCGCGGTGAACGCCTGCCGCTCGCTGTCGTGCACCAGCGTGAACGAATGCGCGCTGGTGCCGCTGGTCGGCACCCCGTAGGCGTGGCCCGCCCGCAGGTTGGAGGTGGTGGCGAAGCCGGCGATGTAGGCGGCCCTGGCGCTGGCGACCGCGGCGAGCTCGTGGGTGCGGCGAGAGCCCATCTCGATCAGCGGCCTGCCGTCAGCCGCGGTGACCATCCGGGATGCCGCCGACGCGATCGCGCAGTCGTGGTTGAGCACCGACAGCGCCAGCGTCTCCAGCACGCATGCCTCGGCGAAGCTGCCTTCCACGACCAGGATCGGGGATCCGGGGAAGTAGCAGTCGCCCTCCGCGTATCCCCAGATACTGCCGCCGAACCGGTACGACTCCAGGTATCGCAGCGTGGCCTCGTCGGCCACGCCACTATCCCGCAGGAAGCCGAGCTCGGCCGGCCCGAACCTGAACCGCTCGATCGCGTCGAGCAGCCGGCCGGTTCCGGCGACCACGCCGTACCTCCGGCCGCTGGGCAGGTGCCGGGCGAATACCTCGAAGACAGACCGGCGCGCGGCGGCGCCGCTGCGTAGCGCCGCCCGCAGCATGGTGAGCTCGTAGTGGTCGGTGAGCAGGCCGGTGCCCGCAGCGCTGTCTGCTGTCACGGGGGAAGCCTACGGACCCGGCGGGCCGGCCAGGCCGGCGCCCGGGGTGACCGGGACGCGCGCATCCTGCAAGACTGGGACCCTGGGCAGGGAGGTGAATAGCCAATGAGCCTGGCGCCCGCCGAGGTTGAGCGGTCGGAGACCAGCGAGCAGGCGATCCCGGACATGCCGTGGGTCACGATCGTCTGGAACGACCCGGTCAACCTCATGAAATACGTGACTTACGTGTTCCAGACGGTGTTCGGGTACCCGAAGCCGAAGGCGGAGAAGCTGATGCTGGACGTCCATCACAAGGGCAAGGCCGTGGTGTCCGCCGGCGCCCGCGAGGCGATGGAACGGGACGCCGAGACCTTGCATGGCTACGGCCTGTGGGCCACGGTGAGCCACGATTCGTGACCGGCCGGGGCGGAGAGTGCCATGACGCCGTGCACCGGGGCCCGGCGGGCGGGGAGGACGACGCCGGCCACGCTGACCGGCCCGCGGGCCGGGAGGAAGCTGAGTTTGCGGAGGCGCAGGTGGCACGGTTCCGGGCTACCTCGGGCGGCGTGACCGCCAGGTTCGCCGCGCCGCAGGCGAGAATCGTGCGCGACCTCGTCGGCCAGATCGCGGCGCTTGTCGCCGGCGAGCAGCCGGCCGGCCAGCGGGACGAGCTGGCGGCCGAACTCGGGCTGAGCGACAGCACCGAGCTGCCGGACGACCCCGTGCTGGCCCGGCTGCTGCCGGACGGCTACGCCGGGGATCCCGAGGCGGCCGGCGAGTTCCGCCGGTACACCGAGCAGGGACTGCGCGACGGCAAGGTCGCGGCGGCCAGGACCGTGCTGGACACGCTGCCGGCCAGGGGCGGCCGGGTGCGGCTGACCGAGGCCGACGCGCGGGCCTGGCTGCGCGCGCTGAACGATGTCAGGCTCGCCCTCGGGGTACGTCTCGGGGTTACCGACGACTTCGATGAGCTGCCCGGCCAGATCGACCCCGGCGATCCCCGTTCTACTTATGTGTGGGTTTACCACTGGCTGGCGTACCTCCAGGAGAGCCTGGTGGACGCGTTGTCGTGACCGCGGCGCCGCCGGGTTACCCTCGCAGTCATGCTGACGATCAGCCAGTCGCTGCGGGCGAGGATCCTCGCGCATGCGCGGGCCGACCACCCGGACGAGGCCTGCGGAGTGATCGCCGGGCCGGCCGGGAGTGACCTGCCCGCGCGGTTCATCCCGATGGCCAACGCGGAGCGGTCGCCGACCTTCTACCGGTTCGACTCGATGGAGCAGCTGGGCGTATGGCGGGAGATGGACGACCGGGACGAGGAGCCGGTCGTCATCTACCACTCGCACACGGCCACCGAGGCGTACCCGTCCCGCACCGATATCGCCTACGCGAGCGAGCCGGCCGCGCACTATGTGCTGGTATCTACCCGGGAGCCCGATGCGGCCGAGTTCCGCTCGTTCCGGATCGCCGACGGGGCGGTGACCGAGGAGGAAGTCCGCGTCGTGCCGGACGCGGCGGCCGCCGGGGCAGCCGGTCCCGGACCCGGCGGGGCGGCCCGCCCGGCGGCGGAATGATCCCGGCGCCTGCCCGGTTGGGACGCAAGGAAGCAGCCTGCCGCGACCGCACACCCTGGAGCGTTACCGATGGCCATCGAGGTCCGCATCCCGACGATCCTGCGCAGCTACACCGGCGGGGCCAAGTCCGTCGAGGGCTCCGGCGCCACGCTCGCCGACCTGCTAACCGACCTGGAGTCGCGCCATGGCGGCCTGCAGGAACGGCTGGTAGACGACTCCGGGCTGCGCCGTTTCGTCAACGTCTACCTGAACGACGAGGACGTGCGCTTCCTTGGCGGGCTCAGCGCGCCGGTGCGGGACGGTGACACGATCACCGTGCTGCCCGCAGTGGCCGGCGGGATGCGCTGAGGGCCCAGGCGGAGCCTGATGCGCTACGACTCGCTGCCCGACTCGGTCGGCGGCACCCCGCTGGTCGGCCTGCCCGCGCTGTCGCCCGGCCCGGACGTGCGGCTGTGGGCCAAGCTGGAGGAGCGCAATCCGACCGGGTCGGTGAAGGACCGGGCGGCGCTGTTCATGATCGAGGCGGCGGAGAAGGACGGGCGGCTCGCGGCCGGCGCCACCATCCTCGAGCCGACGTCGGGCAATACCGGCATCTCGCTGGCCATGATGGCGCGGCTGCGCGGCTACCGGCTGATCTGCGTGATGCCGGAGAACACCTCGGCGGAGCGGCGGCAGCTGCTGGAGATGTACGGCGCGTCGGTCATCTCCTCGCCGGCCGCCGGCGGGTCCAATGAGGCGGTCCGGGTCGCCCGGCGGCTGGCCGCGGAGAACCCGGACTGGGTGATGCTGTATCAGTACGGCAACGAGGCGAACGTCCGGGCGCACTACGACGGCACCGGGCCCGAGCTGCTCGCCGACCTGCCCGGGATCACGCACTTCATCGCGGGCCTCGGCACGTCCGGGACGATCATGGGGGTGGGGCGGTTCCTGCGCGAGCGGGTGCCCGGCGTGCACATCGTGGCGGCCGAGCCCCGGTACGGCGAGCTGGTCTACGGGCTGCGCAACATGGACGAGGGCTTCGTGCCCGAGCTCTACGACGAGTCGGTGCTGACCTCCAGGATCTCGGTGTCCTCGTCGGACGCCCTGCGCCGGACCCGCGAGCTGCTCGACCGGGAGGGAATCTTCGCCGGGATCTCATCCGGCTGCGCACTGCACGCCGCGCTGGCCGTGGCGGCGAAGGCGCAGGCGGCGGGGGAGCGGGCGGACATCGCGCTGATCGTCGCCGACGGAGGCTGGAAGTACCTGTCCACCGGCGCGTACACCGGCACGCTGGCGGAGGCCGAGGCCCGGCTGGAAGGGCAGCTGTGGGCCTGATGGCCGCGCGGCGCAGCTCCCGGCGGCGCGGCTCCCGGCGGTGCGGCGCATGACGGTATTCGATGAGGCGACCGCCATCCGGCAGTCCGGCGCCGGCCGCTACGAGGTCCGGGCCGACCAGCGGTTCGCGCTCGCGCCGCCCGGCGGCGGCAGCCCGCCGGCGGTCAACGGCGGCGTGCTGATGGCCACCGTGCTGCGCTGCGTGCTCGATACGTCGCCGCACCCGCACCCGGTGGCCACCAGCGCGCATTTCCTCCGCGTCCCGCAGCTGGCCCCGGCTCAGGTCGAGGTGACCTGGCTGAAAAAGGGCGGCACCGCGGCGACCGCACGGGCCAGCCTGGCCCAGCACGGCAAGCCGGCGCTCGAGCTGACCGTCACCACCGGCCGCGTCCCGGCCGCGGCGGCCGGGCATGGGCAGGCAGCGGATCTGAGCTGGACTGGCGCGCCGCCGTCGCTGCCGCCGATCGAGGACTGCGTCGACCTCGGGCCGTGGCCGGGGGCGGCCGGGCCGGACGGGCCCGCCGGCTACGCCGGGCAGGTGCAGATGCTTCTCGACCCGGCCACTACCGGGTGGCGGCATGGCCAGGCCGGTACCCCGGAGATGCGCGGGTACTTCCGGCTGCGCGAGGACCGGGACCCGGATGCCTACCTGCTCGCGCTCGCGGTGGACGGCATGCCGCCGGTGGTATTCGGCCTCGGCGCGTCCGGCTGGGCGCCGACCGTGGAGCTGACCTGGCACATGCGCGCGGTGCCGGCCCCGGGGGTGCTCAAGGTGGCGGCCCGCGGCCGGCACGTCGGCGGCGGCTGGTTCGACGAGGAGGCCGAGGTCTGGGACGCGGCCGGGCGGCTGGTCGCGCAGAGCCGCCAGATCGCCCGGGTCGGCCGCGGCCGGTGACGACGGGCGGGCAGGCCGGACGGGCCGGCCCGGCCCGGCCGCGGCAGGCTCAGCGGACGCTGGATAATGACGCGTTCCCGGCCGCTTCGGTCGCCGGGCGGAAAGAGCGGCGGTGCCAGGCTGACCGCCGGGGCGGGGCGCTTAGCATGGATGTCCATGCGGCTGACCGTGATCGGATGCGCTGGCAGCTTTCCCGGGCCGGACAGCCCGGCTTCCTGCTACCTGCTGGAGGCCGAGGGCTTCCGGCTGCTGATCGACCTCGGCAACGGGGCACTCGGCGTCCTGCAGCGGCACGCCGGCCTGTTCGAGATCGACGCGATCTGCCTGAGCCACCTGCACGGCGATCATTGCCTGGACCTGGCCTCCTACTGGGTAGCGCGGACATTCGCCCCGGACGGCCCGAAGCCCGCGATCGGCGTGCACGGGCCAGCCGGCACGGCCGAGCGGCTGGCCGGCGCCCAGGGCCGCAGCATCGCCCGGGAGATGCGGCCGGCCTTCTCGTTCGCGACCCTGACCCCGGGAAGCAGCCGGATCGGCCCGTTCGACATCACGGTCGACCGCGTGAACCACCCGGTCGAGACGTTCGCCTTCCGCATCGAGCAAGGTGGCCGGGCGGTTGCCTACTCCGCTGACACCGGTGAGTCAGCGGCCCTTGTCCGGCTGGCCCGCGGCGCTGACCTGCTGCTCTGCGAGGCATCGCTGGCCGACCGGCCGGCCGCCGGGGGCGCTGAGCCCGGGCCGCCGAACCTGCACCTGACCGGACGGCAGGCCGGCCAGCACGCGGCCCGGGCGGAGGTCGGCGAGCTCGTGCTTACCCACCTCGTCGCGTGGAACGACCAGGCCAGCACGCTGGCCGCGGCGGCCGGCGTGTTCAGCGGGCCGGTGTCCCTGGCCAGCTCCGGACGGATCTTCGACCTGGACCGGCCCGGGCCCGCCATTGCCGCGACACGCTGATCCGCGGCCGGGCCGCCGGCCACCGGCACATACACTCGGCTGGCATGCGCGTACTTGTCACCGGCGGCGCCGGCTTCATCGGCTCACACCTGACTGACGCGCTGATCGCCCGGGGCGACGAGGTGACCGTGGCCGACGACCTGTCGGCCGGGCAGGCAGCCAGGGTCAGCGAGCATGCCTCGCTGCACAAGCTGAGCGTCCTGGACGCCAGCTCGCTGACCGCGGCCGTCAGCCGGGCGCGGCCCGAGCTGATCTGCCACCTGGCCGCCCAGATCAACGTCACCGCGTCGGTCGCCGGGCCGGCCGCCGATGCCCAGGTCAACATCACCGGGACGGTGAACGTGCTGGAGGCGGCGCGCCAGGTCGGAGCGCGGGTGCTGTTCTGCTCCAGCGGCGGTGCCCTCTACGGCCGGGATGCGCCGATTCCCGCGCTGGAGGACGTGCTGCCGCTGCCCGAGTCGCCGTACGGCATCGCCAAGTACTGCGCCGAGCAGTACGTCGGCCTCTACAACCGGCTGCACGGCACCCGGCACTCGGTGCTGCGGCCCGCCAACGTCTACGGCCCCCGGCAGGATCCGGCCGGCGAGTGCGGCGTGATCACGATCTTCTGCGCCCGGGCGCTCGCAGGCGAGCGCCCGGTCATCTACGGGGACGGCTCGCAGACCCGCGACTACGTGTACGTGGGCGATACGGTGCAGGCTTTCCTGGCCGCCGCCGGGCATGGCCGGCCCGGTATCTGGAACATCGGCACCGGCACCGAGGTGAGCGTGCTTGACCTGGCCAGGATGGTCGGCGACGTGTCCGGCCAGCGGCCAGCCCGCAGCTCGCCGCCGCCCGTCCCGGTGAGCTGCGGCGCAGCGCGCTCGCTGCGGACCTGGCCAGGCGTGATCTCGGCTGGAGCCCGGTGACGTCGCTGGCTGACGGGGTCCGCGCGGTGTACCGGTGGATCGAGTCCGGCGCCCCGGTCCGCGCCGCGTGCTGACGCGCGGACCGCGCGCCGTCGGGCCCGCCCGGCCGCTAGGCTGAGCCAATGCCCAGACCCGATGGACGACGGCCCGATCAGCTGCGCGACGTACGGATGACCCGGGGCTGGCTCGATCACGCGGAGGGCTCCGTGCTGGTCGAGTTCGGCCGCACCCGGGTGCTGTGCGCCGCCAGCGTCACCGAGGAACTGCCCCGCTGGCGGCGCGGCAGCGGGCTTGGCTGGGTAACCGGCGAGTACGCCATGCTGCCGAGGGCCACGAATACCCGCAGCGACCGGGAATCGGTGAAAGGCCGCCCTGGCGGCCGCACCCTGGAGATCTCCCGGCTGGTCGGCCGGTCGCTGCGGGCGTGCGTCGATCCCAAGGCGCTCGGTGACAACACCATCGTCGTCGACTGCGACGTGCTGCAGGCCGACGGGGGCACCCGGACCGCAGCGATCACCGGCGGGTACGTCGCGCTGGCCGACGCGGTCGGCTGGCTGCGCGGCCGCAACCGGTGCAAGGGCGATCCGCTCGTTGCCTCGGTGGCGGCGATCAGCGTGGGCATCGTCGACGGCCAGCCCCGGCTTGACCTCTGCTACCAGGAGGACTCGGCGGCGCAGACGGACATGAACGTGGTATGCACCGGTGACGGCAGCTTCGTGGAGATCCAGGGCACCGCGGAGCGCGAGCCATTCGACCGCGACATGCTCGACCAGCTGCTCGGCCTGGCCGTGGCCGGCTGCGCGGAGCTGACCGGCCTGCAGGCGGAGGCGCTGGCCAGATGACCGCCCGGCTGGTGCTCGCCACGCTGAACCCGCACAAGATCATCGAGCTGGAGCGGATCCTGGCCGGCGGCCGGGTAGCCGCGGAGCTGGTCGGGCTCGGGGACTTCCCCGGCGCGCCGGACGTCGCCGAGACCGGAGCCACGTTCGCCTCGAACGCGCTATTGAAAGCCAGCGCGGTCGCGCAGTTCACCGGCCTGCCGGCGGTCGCCGACGATTCGGGGTTCTGCGTAGACGCGCTGAACGGGATGCCCGGCGTGCTGTCCGCCCGCTGGTCCGGCAAGCACGGCGATGACCTGGCCAACCTGCGGCTGCTGCTCGGCCAGATCGCGGACGTGCCGGACGAGCGGCGCGGGGCCCACTTCGCCTGCGCCGCAGCCCTGGTGCTGCCGTCCGGGCGGCAGCACGTCAGCGAGGGCACCGTGCACGGCCGGGTGACCCGGCTGCCGCGCGGCGAGAACGGCTTCGGCTACGACCCGATCTTCGTCCCGGACAACGCCGAGCTGACCACGGCCGAGATGACGGCCGGCGCCAAGGACGCCATCAGCCATCGCGGCCGCGCGCTGCGCGCGCTGGCCCCGGTGATAGCGGCGCTGCTCGGCGGCTAGCTGGCCGATGGCAGCGCCGCTGCCGCTGCGCAGCCCGGCATCGGAGACCTTGATCCACGGCTTGCCGGTCAGGCCGCCGGGCGCCGGTAGCTAGGGGTGTTACCTGGAGCCGCAACGCGGCGGGTGAAGCCGGTACGGTAGGGCAAGCACAGTGGCAGAAGGGAGCATGAGTGACTGACGACCGGCTCGCGCCGGGCGACCTCGCGCCGGACTTCACGCTGCCGGATTCCGGCGGCCGGGAGGTTAGCCTGGCCGCCCTGCGCGGCCAGCGGGTGATCATCTATTTCTACCCGGCCGCGATGACGCCAGGCTGCACTAAGCAGGCGTGCGACTTCCGGGACAGCCGCGGCGACCTGTCCGCAGCCGGGTTCGCGGTGCTCGGCATATCGCCAGATGCCCCGGCCAAGCTGGCCAGGTTCGCCGACCGGGAGGGACTGACCTTTCCGCTGTTGTCCGACCCGGACCGGGCGGTGCTGCGGGCCTACGGCGCCTATGGCGAGAAGATGCTGTACGGGAAGAAAAGCATCGGCGTGATCAGGTCTACTTTCGTGGTCGGCGCTGACGGCCGGATCGAGAACGCGTATTACGGGGTGAAGGCAACCGGCCATGTCGCGAGGCTGCGCAAGGACCTGGGCGTCTGACGCCAGAAGAGAGGCAGCCGGCCGGCCCCGGCCGCTGCCCGCCGCGGGGCCGTAGTCCAACGGCAGAGGCACAGGATTTAGGATCCTGCCAGTGTGGGTTCGAATCCCACCGGCCCCACCAGTACCAGCGCATTGCGGGCGGCAGGCGAGAATGGCGGCATGCTCGACGCGGTGATCCGGTACCTGGCCTGCCCGTATTGCCGGGCGGGGCTGGCCAGCGACGGCGGCAGCGCGCTGCGCTGCCGGTCCGGCCACGCCTTCGACATCGCTCGGCAGGGCTATGCCAGCCTGCTTCCGGCCGGGACCAGCGGCGGCCGCGGCGACACCGCGGCGATGGTGCGGGCCCGGGCCGGCTTCCTGGCTTCCGGCCATTTCGCCGGCCTGGCCGGCCAGCTGGCCCAGGCGGTGGCTGACGTGGTGCCGGCCGGTCGGCCGGGCCGGGCGGCCGGCTGCGTGGCGGATGTGGGCGCGGGCACCGGCTACTATCTCGCGGCCGTCCTGGACCGCCTGCCCGGGCTGTCCGGGCTGGCCCTGGACGTCTCGAAGTTCGCGCTGCGCAAGGCGGCCCGGGCCCATCAGCGGATCGGCGCCGTCGGCTGCGACGCGTGGCAACGGCTGCCGGTTGCCGACTCGGCCGCCGCGGCCGTGCTGAACGTCTTCGCGCCGCGAAACGGCGCCGAGCTGCGCCGCATCCTGCACCCGGCGGGCCGGCTCATCGTCGTCACGCCGCAGCCCGACCACCTCGGCGAGCTGATCCGGCCGCTGGGCCTGCTGACCGTCGGCCAGCGCAAGGGCGATCGGCTGAACGTGACGCTGGGACCGTACTTCGAGCTGGCCGGCCGCGGCGAGCACCGCGCCGCGCTTTCGCTCGATCACCAGGCCGTCGGCGCGCTGGCCGGCATGGGGCCGAGTGCCTGGCACGCCGACCCGGCCGCGCTGGCCGCGCGCATCCGGCAGCTTCCCGGCCCGGTGCCGGTCACGCTCGCGGTGGCGATTTCCGTCTTCCGCCCGCTGGCGGGCCCGCCCGGCTAGCGAGGGGCCGGGCGGGCGGCTACCAGCTCTCGATCAGCCGCGGCAGCTCAGACAGCCGGTGGATGATCGCGTCCGGCCTGGCCGCCGCGTAGGCCGGCACGTCGCTGTGCGGGATCAGCACCGCCCGCATCCCGGCGCCCTTCGCGCCATGGACGTCGTCATAGGGCCGGTCACCGACGAAGACGCAGGCAGCGGGATTCCTGACGCCGACGGCCGCCATCGCGGCCCGGAACGCCTCCGGATGCGGTTTCGCCCAGTCGATCTCGCTGGTGTAAACGGCGCCGTCGATCAGGCCGAGCAGGCCGTCCCGGCGGAACACCTCCTCGTGCCAGCTCCGCGGCCACATCGTGTTCGACAGCACGCCGATCCGGATCCCGCGCTCGCGCAGCCCGGTGAGTACCTCGATGGCCTCGGGGTCGGTGAAGGTGTGCGGTTCCCACTCGCGGGTGTAGCTCGCCAGCAGCTCGTCCGTCGGGGTGATGCCGGCCCGCTCGAACACCTGGCTGATCGTCGAGCTCCGGTGCTCGCGCTCGGACAGCAGCCACATGTCCTGCTCGGCAGCGAGGATGGCGATCGCGGCCTCGGCGGCCTGCCCGGCCGGGAAATGACCGCTGCAGACCGCCTGCCACAGCGACTCGTGATCTACCGAATGCCAGGGCGTGAGCGTGCCGCCCCAGTCGAAAATGATCGCCTCAACCGCCACGCCCAGATCCTAGCCGCAGGCAGCCGGGATGCACGGGGCCGCGGGCCGGGCCGGGCCGGTCCGCGCCAATCGCGGGCCGGTGCCGTCCGCGGCCGGCCGCGGCGCCATTCAGAAGTAAGCATTGCGCTCTGAGTGGCTGGCGGTCACGCTGATAAGGCGTGACGGTGAGCGCAAGGATTGGCTATCGCGCCGTCTCGCCGTCGCCTGAAGTTTGGTCCTGTCCCTTAGCGTAACCGGCTGGGATAACCGGCAGAGAGTGGCCGGGAATGCAGCCGGAACAGGAGGATCGGATGCACCAGCAGCAACGTGGTCGGCCGCGGCGGCTCACCATCAGGGCCGCCGCCATCACCGGGTACGGTGCGCTAGCCAGCGCGCTCTGCCTGATCGGAGTGACCGCGCCGGCCGTGGCGTCGGCCGGCCGTCCGGTCGCCATGCAGCGTCATGACCAGGCCAGCTCGTGTCACCTGGGCAATGGCATCAAGCATGTCGTGGACCTTACCTTCGACAACGTCCATTTCTTCCGTGACAACCCGAACGTCCCTTCTGACCTGCAGATGATGCCGAACCTGCTGAACTTCTTCACCAGCCACGGCACATTCATGTCGAACAACCACACGCCGCTGATCGCGCACACCGCCGATGACCTGCTGACCACCGCCACCGGCCTGTACGGCGACCGGCAGGGGATGCCGGTGAGCAACAGCTACCAGGCGTACAACGCGGACGGCAGCACAGACCCGGCCGGCTCATTTGCCTACTGGACCGACCCGGTCTTCGATACGGCCAAGACCCCCAACCCGGGCCACGACACCAACCCGTCCATGGTCTTCGCCAAGTCGCCGCCGGCCACCACCACCCCCGCCCCGAAGCCGGACACGATTACCCCGGCGCCGTGGGTGCCGTTCACCCGGGCCGGCTGCGACGTCGGGAACGTCTCGACCGCCAACACCGTGCTGGAGAACACGGCCGTGGACATCCCCAAGGTGTTCGGCCCGAACTCGCCGGAGGCGCAGCAGCTGGCCCAGGACCCGGACTCGTTCAAGGATGCCGAGACGGCCGACTACGTCGGCATCGCCGTGCACTGCGCCAAGGGCAGCGCGTTCTGCGCGGACGCGAAGGGCGTCAAGTTCGGCCAGAGCACCGCGACGCCCACCGCCGTGCCCGACGTGCTGCCGGACGAGCCGGGCGGCTACCACGGCTTCCAGGGCCTGTTCGGCCACCGGTACGTCGCGCCGCAGCTCGGCGCGGGCACGCCGGACCTCACCCATAACGGATTCCAGGTCACCAACGCCGCCGGGAACCTGGTCGACCTGAACGGCAACGAGATCGACGGCGCGTTCCTCACCAACCACCCGGGCTTCCCCGGCTTCGGGCCGATCAACGCGTCCCAGTCGCTGGCCTACACCGCGGACATGCTCAAGGCCGGCCTGCCGGTAGTGAACTACTACGTGGCCGACATCCACGGCAATGAGCACATCCCGGGCGTCACCGCCTGCAACGGCGCGCCGGCCGCGCTCGGCAGCGGCGACCCTTGCTACGTCGCCCAGGCCCAGTACTACAACCAGGCATTCGGGACGTTCTTCCAACGGCTGGCCGCGGACGGCATTACCGCCAGGAACACGCTGTTCCTGATGAGCTCGGACGAGGGCGATCACGAGGCGGGCGCCAACGTCGGCCGCGCGATCCAGCCCACGCCGGCCAACTGCGACGGCGCCACGGTCAGCGGCACCACGGTGACCCCGGACGTGCCCTGCACCTACCCGGCCGGCTCGTTCGGCGAGCTGGCCGGCAACATCACCGGCCTGCTGGCCACGCAGAAGTCCAACACCACGCCGTTCAGCCTGGAATCCGACACCGCGCCCGAGTTCTACGTGACCGGCAATCCGGGCCCGGATACGCCGGCCGTCCGCACGCTTGAGCGCGATGTCGGCGGCCTCACGGCGGCCAACCCCTACACGGGCACCACCCAGCCGATCGACAACTACCTGGCCGATCCGGCCGAGGAGGCGATCCTGCACATGGTGAACGCGGATCCGGCTAGGACACCGACGTTCGCGATGTTCGCCAAGCCGGACTACTTCCTCAGCCCGGGCAGCGCGACGTGCAGCCCCTGCGTCGCGCAGAACACCGGCTTCGCCTACGACCACGGCGACTACGCCGCCGAGATCGACACGAACTACTTCGGCGTTGCCGGGCCCGGGGTCCGGCACCTCGGCCTGGACGGCTCGGCCGCCGCGGCCGGGCCGAACTCGGCCGGCCCGGACAGCGGGCAGGTCACGGTCCCGGACAGCGGCACGAAGGGTACCTGGGTCGACGAGACCGACATCCGGCCGACCCTGATGTACCTGACCGGCCTGCGGGATGACTACGAGCATGACGGAAGGGTGATCACGCAGATTCTGGCCAGCCCGAACCGGGCGCTGCGGGCTCCGGGCGTCGCGGTGCTCGGCGCGTGCTACAAGCAGCTCAACTCGAGCGTCGGCACGTTCGGCACCGATACGCTGCTGGCCGCGACGAGCGCGATCGAGAGCTCGAGCCCGGGTGACGCGACGTACCTGCAGGCCGACCAGGCGCTGCGGAGACTCGACCTGGCCAGGGACGCGCTGGCCGGCCAGGTCAAGGGCGAGCTCGAGGCCGCCGCGTTCGGTGATGTCCCGGTGCACGGGGCGGCCGGCCAGATCCTCGGCTGCGCCGCGTTGCTGCACCAGGCGCACGACCTGGCCAGCTCCGGCTGACGCGGACGGCGCCTGAGCGGGTCAGGCGGCGGTCCCCGGCGCGGCGCGCCGGGGACCGCCGCCCCGCGGGGCCGGGCGGCGGCACCGTAGGCTCAGCCCGATTGCCGCATCAGCGCCGCGGCCGGCCCGCAGCGGCGCTCGGTTAGGCTGTCCTGGAGAGGTCCTCCGCAAACCCCAACCGGCTGGCCGGCCGCCGCCTGCTCCGGGCACCCGGCTCGGCAACTCGACACGCCGGGCGATAACGGCAACAATCTGCTCAACGTGAGCGTCAGGGACGGGCTGGCGGCAACGATGGCGATCGACCCATCTCCTGGAGGTTGATGTGGCTCCGGTTTCGCACACGGCATTGTCCCCGCTGTCGTTCCTCGAACGGTCGGCCCGGGTATGGCCGGACAAGACCGCGGTGATCTACGGCAGCCGGCGGCTCAGCTACCCGGAGCTAATGGCCGACGCGACGCGGGTCGCCCGCGCGCTGCAGGCGAGCGGCATCCAGCCGGGCGACCGGGTTGCCTACCTGGTACCGAACCTGCCCGAGATGCTCATCGGCCACTTCGCGGTGCCGCTGGCGGGCGGGGTGCTCGTCGCGATCAACACGCGGCTGACGGCCGAGGAAATTGCGTACATCCTGGGTCACTCGGGCGCGAAGATCCTGGTTACCGACGCGGCGCTGCTGCCGACGGCCGCGGCTGCCGCGGACGGCATCACGGCGGTGACCGAGCTGGTGGTCGCCGAGGACGCTGAAGCCGGCCTGGCTCCGGCCGGCCCGGAGCCGGCCAGCACCGACCCGGCCGCCGGGCCGCGGCAGGTCAGCTACCCGGAGTTCCTCGCCCGCGGCTCGGCGGAGCCGCTGCCCTGGTCGGTGCCGGACGAGCTCACGCCCATCGCGGTCAATTACACGTCCGGCACGACCGGGCGGCCGCGGGGCGTGATCTACACCCACCGCGGTGCCTACCTGAACTGCTTCGGCGAGATCATCCACTCCCGGCACGACGAGAACAGCGTGTACCTGTGGACGCTGCCGATGTTCCACTGCAACGGCTGGTGCACGCCGTGGGCGCTGACCGCCATCGGCGGCACGCACGTGTGCCTGCGCGAGGTACGCGGCGACGCGATCTGGCAGCAGCTGCGCGAGCACGATGTCACCCACCTCAACGCGGCGCCGACCGTGGTGACCAGCATCCTGAACGCGGCCGAGGCCGGCCAGCTGACCCGGCCGGTCCTGATCACCACGGCCGGCGCGCCGCCCAGCCCCACGACCCTCTTGCACATGGAACGGATGGGCTTCCGGATCGTGCACGTATACGGGCTGACCGAGACCTACGGCCCGTACACCTACTGCCAGTTCCAGCCGGAGTGGGCTGGCCTGCCGGCCGAGGACCGCGCGGTCATGCAGTCCCGCCAGGGCGTCTGCATGATCCAGGCCGAAGGCGTGCGAGTAGTGGACGACACCATGACCGACGTCCCGGCCGACGCCGCCACGATGGGCGAGGTCGTGATGCGCGGCAACAACGTCATGGCCGGCTACTACCTTGACCCGGAGGCCACCGCCGAGGCGTTCCGCGGCGGCTGGTTCCACAGCGGGGACCTCGGCGTCATGCACCCGGACGGGTACATCGAGCTGCGCGACCGGTCCAAGGACGTGGTCATCTCCGGCGGCGAGAACATCTCCACCATCGAGGTGGAACAGGCCCTGATGAGCCACCCGGCGGTACTCGAGGCCGCCGTCATCGGCGTGCCCGACGAGAAGTGGGGCGAGCGGCCCAAGGCCTTCGTGGTGCTCCGGGCCGGCCAGAGCGCGACCCCGGCCGAGCTGACCGCGCACGTGCGCACCAAGATCGCCAGCTTCAAGGCACCCCGCGATATCGCCATCACGGACGACCTGCCCAAGACGTCCACGGGAAAGATCCAGAAATTCGTGCTCCGCAAGCCCGGCTGGCCGGGGACGGCCGGGCAGGGCTAGGAACGCGGGCCTTCGGGAGCGAGCGGCTGGTGCGCGGATCCGCAGGTAGTCACCGCTGCAGGCACTCACTGGGCCCGCGCCCCGGCATGCCGCCAGACCCGGGCGCGGCCCGGTGAGCGCTCCCGCGGAGGCTACCTACGCGCTGCTCAACGACGGCAGCACGATCGAGATCCGGCCGGTCCGGGCGCAGGACGCCGAAGCGGTGCGCGCGATGCACGCCGCCATGTCGCCCGACAACGCCTACCTGCGCTTCTTCAGCCTGAGCCCGGCCGCGGCCGGCCGGGAAGCCAGGCGGGTATGCCGCGAGCCGGATCCCGGCCACGCGGCGCTGCTCGCCTGGCAGGCTGACCGGCTGGTCGGCGTGGCCAGCTACGAGCCGGCCGGGCAGCCCGCCACCGCCGAGGTCGCCTTCGCCGTACCCGATGACATGCACGGCCGCGGCATCGCCAGCCTGCTGCTCGAGCACCTGGTCTGGCAGGCCCGGCAATCCGGCCTGCGCGCGTTCAGCGCGGAAACGCTGGCCGAGAACTCCGCGATGCTCCGGGTGTTCGCCGATGTCGGGCTGCCCGCGAAGCGGCGGATTTCCGACGGCGTGGTGGAGCTGACCTTCCCGCTGCCGGACAGCAAGGACAATTACCGGCTGGGCAACTACCTGGCCGCCACGTCCGACCGGGAAAGCCGGGCGGCGGTAGCGAGCCTCCGCCCGCTGCTGCGGCCGCGGTCGGTCGTCGTGGTAGGCGTCAGCCGGCGCCATCGCACCGTCGGGCGTGCCATCCTGCGCAACCTCGTGACGTGCGGCTTCACCGGCCCGGTGTATGCGGTAAGCCAGGCGGCCGCCGAACTGGAGGGGGTGCCCTGCGTGGCATCCGTCGACGACCTGCCCGGGCAGGTGGATCTGGCGGTGATCGCGGTGCCGCCGTCTGCCGTACTCGAGGTGGCCGAGCAGTGCGGCCGCAACGGGGTCCGGGCACTTGCCGTGATCACGGCTGCGCTGGGCCCCGCGGGCGCTGAGCTGCTGGCCATCTGCCGCCGCCACGGCATGCGGCTGCTCGGGCCGAACTGCTTCGGCGTGATCATGCCCTGGCTCCGCCTGGACGCGACCTTCGCCGCCGATGACCCGCTACCCGGCGTGGCCGGCGTCGTCGTGCAGTCCGGCGGCGTGGGGCTCGCGCTGCTCGAGCAGTTTTCCAAGCTCGGCATCGGCGTGTCCTCGTTCGCCTCGGTCGGCGACCGATACGACGTGTCCGCGAACGACATGCTGGTCTGGTGGGCGCAAGATGAGGTGACCCAGATCGCGGTCCTCTACGTCGAGTCCTTCGGCAGCCCGCGCAAGTTCGGCCTGACAGCGCGCCGGGTCGGGCAGCTGATGCCGGTGCTGACCATCGTCGGCGGCCGGTCCCCGGCCGGCCAGCGCGCGGCGGCCTCGCACAGCGCGTCGGCGGCGATACCGCTGGTCACCCAGAAGGCGCTGTTCGAGCAGGCCGGTGTCATCGCCACCACGAGCCTCGGCGAGCTCGTGGAGACCGCGGCGCTGCTCGCCTGCCAGCCGCTGCCCGCCGGCAACCGGGTCGCGATCGTCGCCAACGCGGGGGGCGCGGGCGTGCTGGCCGCCGACGCGTGCGGTGACCACGGCCTGGAGGTCGTCAAGCTCAGCGCCGCTACCCAGCGCAGGCTGCGCCTGCTGCTGCCGGCCGGCCGCGGTCAGCGGCCCGGTGGACTCCGGCCCGGTGGTGACGGCGGACGCCTTCCGCGCCTGCCTGGAATGCGTAGCCGCGGACGACGGCGTCGACGCCGTGCTCGCGGTGGCGATTCCGTCGGCGATCTCCGACCTGAGCGCCGCGGTGGCCGAGGCGGTCGTCAGCAAGCCGCTCGCGGTCGCCTTCCCCGACCGGGTCGAGTTCGTAAACCGGCTCAAGCGGAGGCCGGTGGCGCAGCCGGCCCGCCCGCGCGCACCGGGGCGGCCGGGGGTGCCGCCGCCGCCGTCGCCGCCGCGGCTGAGACGGCCGCCGCGGCGGCCGCCGAGCGGCCGGCCGCGATCATCGACGAGGCGGCGGCCGCCGTCACCGGAGTGCCCGCCTACGCCGACCCGGAGAGCGCGGCCCGCGCGCTCGCCCACGCGGTCCGGTACCAGGCCTGGCTGGGACGGCACCACGGCACGGTCCCCGAGCTGAGCGGGCTGCGCACGGCCGACGCGCGAGCCCTGGTCACCGGCTTCCTGGCCGAGGTGCCAGCCGGGGGGTGGCTGCCGGGAGCCAAGGCCGCCGAGCTGCTCTCCTGCTACGGGGTCCCGCTGGTCGTCACGATCCCGGCGGCAACCGAGCAGGAAGCGGTCCAGGCCGCCGCACGGCTCGGCGGCCGCGCCGTGCTCAAGCCGGAGGCTGAGGGACTGGTGCACCGGGCGGACGCCGGGGGCGTGCAGCTCGACCTGCGTACGCCGGAGGAAGTCGCCGAGAGCTACCGCGCGCTGGCCGCCGACTTCGGCCCGCGCCTGCGGCGGGTACTCGTGCAGCCGCTGGTCGGCGGCGTCGAGGTGCTGATCGGCGTCGTGCAGGAACCCGTGTTCGGGCCGCTGGTCGTGTTCGGGCTCGGCGGGGCAGCCACCGATGTGCACGGCGACCGGGTCGCCCGGCTGACGCCGATGACCGACACCGACGCCGAGGAGATGATCCGGACCGTGCGCGGCGCGCAGCTGCTGCTCGGCCGCCAGGGCGGGGGGCTACCGGTGGACACCGCCGCGCTGGCCGGGGCGCTGATCCGGGTCTCCCGGCTCGCCGATGACCTTCCTGAGGTCAGCGAGCTGGACCTCAACCCCGTTGTGGCCAGCGCGGACGGCATCCACTGCGTCGACGTGCGGGTGCGGATCAGCCCGGCCGAGCCCACGGATCCGTTCCTGCGCCAGCTGCGCTGAGGAAACCGGAGGTGCGGCGTGCCGGACTGGGACATCGTGCTGCGCGGCGGGCGCGTGATCGATCCCGAATCCGGCCTGGACGCCGTGCGGGATGTCGCGGTGACCGCGGGCCGGGTCGCGGAGATCGGGACCGGGCTGGGACCCGCGCGGGCCGAGTCCGACGTGGCCGGCCTGGTGGTCACCGCCGGGTTCGTCGACCTGCATAGTCACGTGAACGGCATCGCCGGGCTGCGGCTGCAGGCCCTGGACGGCGTCACCACCGCGCTTGAGCTGGAAGCGGGCGTCACCCCGGTGCAGGCCGCCTACCGGAGGGCCGCGGCCGAGGGCCGGCCGGTCAACTACGGCTTCGCCACGTCCTGGGCGCTGGCCCGGATGGAGGCGGTGGCCGGGATACCGCCCGACGGCAGGCTGGCCACGTTCCTGGCCAACATCGCGAGCCCCGGCTGGCAGCGCCCGGCCGGGCCGGCCGAGATCACCGCGATGCTGGCCCGGCTGTCGGCCGACCTGGCCGCCGGAGCGCTGGGCATCGGCGTGCTGATCGGGTACGCGCCGGCCACCAGCCCGGCCGAGTACCTGCAGGTCGCCGGGCTTGCCGCGGAAGCCGGGGTGGCCGCGTTCACGCACGCCCGGGACATGATCGAGATGGTCCCCGAGGCCGTCATCGACGGTGCCGAGGAGATCGTCCGCGCGGCGGGCGAGACCGGCGCGCAGATGCATTACTGTCACGTCAACAGCACCTCGCAGCGGCACATCGACAGGGTCCTCGGGGTGGTGGGCCGGGCGCAGGCGGCCGGGGCCAGGGTGACCACCGAGGCCTACCCTTACGGGTCCGGCATGACCGGCATCGGGGCCGCGTTCCTGGCGCCGGAGCGGCTCGGCGAGCGCGGCCTTTCGCCGTCGTCGCTCCGCTACGCGCCGACCGGCGAGCGGATCGCCAGCGAGGCGCGGCTGCGCGAGCTGAGACGGGCCGACCCCGGCGGGCTGGCTATCATCGAGCTGCTCGACGAGGACGACCCGGCCGACCGGCGGCTGCTGATGCGCTCGCTGACCTTCCCTGGCGCCATCGTGGCCAGCGACGCCATGCCGCTGACCTGGACCGGGCCGGAGCCGGACCCGCTCGCCTGGCCGCTGCCCGGTACCGCGGTCACGCATCCGCGCACCGCCGGGACGTTCTGCCGGGCGCTTCGCCTGCTCACCCGCGACGGCGGTCAGCTCAGCCTGGCCGAGGCGCTGGCCAGCTGCAGCCTGCGGCCGGCCCGGCTGCTGCAGGACCGCGTGCCGGCCATGCGCCGCAAGGGCCGGCTGCAGGCCGCCGGCGACGCCGACATCGTCGTCCTCGACCCGGCCCGCGTCAGCGACCAGGCCAGCTATGCCAGCAGCACCCGCCCGTCGACCGGCATCCGGCACGTCCTGGTCAACGGCGCCTTCGTGGTGCAGGACGGGAACATCGTGGCCGGCGCGCTGCCCGGCCGCGCGGTCCGCGCCAGTCCCCGCTGAGCCGGGCCGCCCGGCGGCATGGCCGCCAGCACAGCCGGCCCTGGCCCGGCGCCCGGCGGCATGGCTGCCGGAAGGCTGACCGGGCAGCGCCGGCCCGTTACGAATGGGTCTTGATCTTGCTATTGGGCTTGCCGTCGGCTGGCCCCGGGGCCGGCTGCCAGCCGCGCGTCGGCGATGCGGCCGGCCTGCCGCTGGGTGGCGGCGTGGCCGAGCACCGCGGTCAGGAAGAGCTCCCTGCTGAGCTCGTACACGGTCGCCGCGGTACGGGCGATCACCGTCGCGGTGCGCGGGACCGCGCGCAGCAAGGCGATTTCCCCGACCCCCTCGCCGCGTCCGCACCGGCGCAGGAAATGCCCGTCGGCCACCGCGTCAAGCTCGCCCGCGGCGATGGCATAGTAGGCATCTCCCCGGTCGCCCTGCCGGATCAGGACGGTGCCGGCCGGCACGTCGAGCGGCGTGATGGCCGCGGCCAGGCCCTCGATCGCGGGAGCGGGCAGCTCGGCGAACATCGGCAGCGAACGCAGCAGCGCGATCTCCACCACCGGGATCGCGGCCTCGGCGTCCAGGCCGAGCAGCCCGCGGCCGCCGGCCATCGCGGCCAGCGGCAGCACGGCCGCGACCCCGAGCAGCGCGAGCCGGCTGCCGCCCAGATCAACGAGCACCGGCACGAGCAGCGCGCCCAGCGCGAGCCCGGCCATCGTGAGCCCTTCCAGCACGCCGAACACCCGGCCGGTCAGCTGCGGCGGAACCGAGCGCTGCAGCAGGGTGCGGGTCGCGACGTCCAGCAGCGCGCGGCTGGCCCCGGCCACCGTCAGCAGCGCCACCGTAGCGGCCAGGCCGAGACCGAACGCGAGCGCCGCCAGCGTGCCGCTCAGCAGGACCGCCGCGGCCAGGATCGGCACGCCGAGGCGCCGTCCGATGAGCATCGCGCTCACCGTGGCGGCCAGCACCGCGCCCGCGCCGAAGGCGGAGCCGAGGTAGCCGGCCCACGCCCGCGAGCGGCCGAGCACCACCACGGCCAGGATGACGAACAGCAGGTCCAGCGCGCCGACCACGGCAGCCTCCGCGGTCAGCAGGGCCAGCATCAGCCGCAGCCGCGGCCGGCGGACAGACAGCCGCAGGCCCTCGCCGAGCCCGGTCAGCAGCGCCGGGGCACGTTCCGGCGCCGGCCCGGGCGCCGCCACCCGGAGCCTGGCGACCAGCAGCACGGCGACCACGCCGAGGCCGGCGCACACCGCGAACACGCATCCCACGCCGCCGAGCGTGATCAGCGCGCCGGTCAGCAAGCCGGCCGCGGTGATCCCGGCGGCCTCCACCCAGCCCACCACCACGTTGGCCGCCGTCAGCTGATCAGGGGTAACGGACACCGACGGGATGAGCGTCGCCTGCGCCGGGCGGGTCGTGGTCACCGCCGTGGCCGCGACCACGGCGGCCGCGTACGCGGGCGCCGGCGCGCCCGCGATGACCGCCACCGCGGTCGCGGCCATCGCCGCCGCCTGCACCAGGTACCCCCCGGCCAGCAGGACCACCGGTGAACGCCGGTCCGCCACGGCCGCCGCCACCGGTGCCGCGGCCGCGGCCGGGATCAGCTGCGCTACCGCCACCAGCGCCGCGACCGCGGCGCCGCCGCGGCTGTAGGCGAAGACCAGCATGGCCACCCACACCGCGTCCTCGGTGATGATGAACAGCGCGTACGCCGCCACCACGCGCACCAGCGCCCGGTTGGCCGCCAGCGAGCGGACCGCGCCCAGGCGGCGGGCGCCGCAGTCGCGTCTCACTAGTTCCCTCCCCGGGGCTGGCCGCCGGGACAGGCCGGCCCTGCCAGCCTGCCCGGGGCCGCCCCGGCAGGCCAGGTTGGTGCCTGCCCGGCGCCGGGTGTGCTAGCACCACTGGGGCGCTGGGCGGCCGGCTGGTCAGCGCCCGGCGGGCAGCCGGGACCGCCCTGCGCCGGTCCCCGCGCGGCCGGCCGGCCGCGCGGAGTACCGGCCGTGCTGGCCGGCTCTGCGAGGATGAGCTATGCGCGGCATTACCTGGCCTGCCGGGCCGCCCTGGCCGGCCGTGCTGCTGGCTGCCGTGCTGGCGGCCGGATGCTCGGCCGGCCGGGCTGGTCCCGGGCCGACCGCGGACACCTGCTATGCGTTCGGCGTGCGGGCCCTGCAGCGGCACACCACGGTGACCACGGCGCCGCGGGCCTGCGCCGGGCTCAGCCGCGCACAGACAGACCTGGCCGTCGCCAGGGCGATTCGCGACGTGGTCGGGGCACGGCACCGGGCGGTCGCCCGGCGGCTGGCCTACCAGGAAGGTGACTACCTCGCGCGGCTCATCGCGGCGGCCCCGCCGCCCGGGCCGGCCCGGGCGCCCGGCAGGCCGCGGCTCCGGCCGGGCAGCAGGCCGGGCTGCCGCTCAGCCTGGCCGCGCTAGCCGCCTGGATCGTCACCGCAGTGGCCGGCGCTTACCTGCTGGCAGGCTGGCTCGCGGGCGGCCTGCGCCGCCGGACCCGGGCCGCTGGCCTGCCGCCGGGGATCATCGTCAGCCATTTCGGGCTGGCCGCCGCCGGGCTGGCCCTCTGGATCGCGTTCGTGGCCGTCGGCCTGCCGTTGCTGGCCTGGGCCGCTGTCGGCCTGATCCTGCTGGTTGCCGGGCTCGGCGTGGCCGCGCTGGTTGCCGCCCTGCCGGAGCCCGCCGCGCCGGAGCCCGCCACGCCGGAGCCCGCCGCGCTGGAGCCCGCGGCGATCGGCGGCCCGGCCCGGCCAGGCCCGGCTGCCCCCGGCGCCGATGGCCGGGACACCGCGGGCGCGGGCGCGGATGCCGGTGACCGTGATCGCCGTCCATGGCGCGCTCGCGACGGCAACAATCCTGCTCGTGCTGCTCGCCGCGATCGGCGCCGGCTGACCGGCAGCGGGCGCGGGGGAGTGCGTGCACGACTAGCGAAGGATCTGCCATTGTGGCCTGTGCGGTGCCCGGCGATGCCGGCGGCGCGTCCCCGGCCGCAACCTGGGACACTAGGCGGAACGCTGTGGCGCCAGCAAGCCTGGCGAAGAAGGGACTCGGGCGATGGCTGATCCGGACGGCGCGGTGGCGGTGCGGGGCGCCGCCGAAGTGGTGGCACCCGACGATCCCGACGAGCTCGTCGCACGGATCGAGCGCACCCGCGAGAACCTGGCGCGCACCATCGACTCGCTCGCGGACCGGGTCAGCCCGGCGAACAACCTCCGCAGGCTGCGCGAGCGGATGGAGGAGCAGGCCGCCCGGCCGGAGGTACGGCTGGCCGCCGCGGCGGTCGGGCTCGCGGTACTCAGCCTGACCGTCTACCGGCTGTTCGGCCGCCGGAAATAGCTGGCCGCCCGGCCGCCGGCGGGCCGCCGGCCAGCCGCGGCCGCGGCCGGCCTCATCCGGTGTCTTCCGTCAGCTCCGCGTAGTCGCCGGGGGAGAGCAGGCCAGCCGGAAGCTGGCCGTCAGCCGCGGCCAGCCGGACCCTGAACAGCCAGCCCGCTCCGTACGGGTCGGCGTTGACCAGTCCCGGGTCGTCGTCGATTTCCTCGTTCACCTCGGTCACCTCCCCGTCCACCGGCGAGTAGATATCGCTGACCGACTTGGTGGACTCGACCTCGCCGCACGGCTCGCCGGCCGTCACCGCGGCGCCCGGCGACGGCAGCGAGACGTACACGACATCGCCGAGCGAGCGCTGCGCGAAATCGGTAATGCCGATCGATGCGGTGCTGCCGTCGATCGCCACCCACTCGTGCTCAGGGGTGTAATGCAATCCTGGTGGAACGGTCATGCTCGCCTCTCATCTGGGAACGGGCCGGGCCGCCCTGGTCAGGCAGGCCGGCGGTAGAACGGCAGCGGCACCAGGGCGGCGGGCTCGGCGCTGCCCCTGATGTCTACCGCGAGCCGGCCGCCGCCGGCGTCACGCTCCGCTTGCCTGGCCACCTCCGGGTCGAGATAGGCCATGGCGATCGGCCTGCCGAGCGTCGGCGACGGCCCGCCGCTGGTGACGGTCCCGCACGCCTGGCCGTCCCACAGCACCCGGTACCCGTGCCGCGGCACCCGCCGTGACTGGCCAGCCAGCCCGGCCAGCTTGCGGCGCGGCGCGGCCTGCGCCCGCTCGGCGAGCGCGGCCCGGCCGACGAAGTCGCCGGGCTTGTCGAGCTTCACCACGCGGCCGAGGCCGGCATCGTACGGCGTCACGTCGGGGCCGAGCTCGTTGCCGTACAGCGGCATCGCGGCCTCAAGCCGGAGCGAGTCGCGGGCGGCGAGCCCGGCCGGAACCAGCCCGGCGCCGGCGCCCGCCTCGGTCAGCGCCGCCCACAGCCGCCCGGCATCATCCGGCCGGGAGAAGATCTCGAACCCGTCCTCGCCGGTGTAGCCGGTCCTGGCCAGCAATACCTGGCAGCCGGCCACCTCGGCCGGGTGCCCGGTGTAGTACCGGATCCCGGCCAGCTCGACGTCGGCCAGCGGCGCCAGGATGGCGGCCGCCCGCGGCCCCTGGATGGCGATCAGGGCATAATCCGCGGTCCGGTCGGTGACGGCCGCGCGGCCCGCGGCCCGCCGCCGCAGTTCCTCGTGCACCAGGCCGGCATTGGCGGCGTTCGCGACCACCAGGAACTCCTCGCTGCTCAGCCGGTACACGATCAGGTCGTCAAGTACGCCGCCATCCGGCGCGCAGATCATCGTGTACCTGGCCTGGCCTGGCGCCAGCGCGGACAGGTTGCCGACCAGCGCGTAGTCGAGCGCGGCCGCCGCGTCCGCGCCGGTCACGCTGATCTCGCCCATGTGCGACAGGTCGAACAGGCCGGCCGCGGACCGTACCGCCCGGTGCTCGGCTAGCTCGCTGCCATATCGCAGCGGCATCAGCCAGCCGGCGAAGTCCGTCAGCGATGCGCCGAGCCGCTCGTGCACGGCCGTCAGCGGGGTCCGCCGCGGCCGGGTTCCGGCTTCGGCTTCGGGATCGGTCATCTGCGGTACTCCAGGGCGGGACGTTGGCGCCGAATGCTGCCCGGTTCGCCGCCGCGATGGCGGCCCGGCCAGTGCCCGGGGCGCCTCCGGTGCGGGTCAGCCTACCGGGACTGGTCCCGGCGTGATATTCGAGAGGCATGGAACTGCTCAACGAGGACGAGATCGCGGCTCAGCTGCGTACCACGCCAGGCTGGGCCCGCGAGGGCGCCAGCATCACCCGCACCGTGTCGCGCCAGGACTTCCGCGACGCGATGCTGTTCACTGGGGCGGTGGCATTTCTCGCCGAGGACGCCGGGCACCACCCGGACATCCTGATCCAGTGGAACAAGGTGACCATTACGCTGTCCACGCACTCGGCTGGCGGCCTGACCGCGGTGGACTTCGGCCTGGCCGGGCGGATCAGCGAACTCGGCTGAGGCGGCTGCGCGGTGGCCCGTGCTGGCTGACCTGCTGGCCTTCGTCCGTGGGCGGCGCCACGCCCCCGGGTGGCGCCGCCCACCGGACGAAGGTCCCCCTCCGCTTGCCGCGACCCTCGGACGGCGGCTGGCGACCGGCCCGGCGGTGCCAGCTCGGACGCGCGTGCAGCCAGCCGGCCCCCGCCAGGGCCGTCCGGCCCCGGCGAGGGCCCCCTCCGCGGACTTACGGTTCCCCCGATGCCCCCGGGACGCCCCCCTGGACCGGCTCACCGTGCCCAAAGCGCCTCGTGGGACTCCAGTTATACACGCTGTACTGCATCGATTACAGCTAGTTACAAGATTGCCCGGCCGGGCTATCCGGCATGGCTATTCGCAACCATCCGGCCCGCCTCCGGCAGCTACCCCGGGGGATCCGTTACACGGCGAATTCATACGGCAGACGCTTAATGCCGTTGATAAAACTCGAAAGCAGCCGGTCCGGCTTCCCGGCGGCCCGGATGCCGGGCACCCGCTGCAGCAGCTCGCGCAGGATGGCCGTGATCTCCCGGCGGGCCAGGTGCGCGCCCAGGCAGAAATGCGGCCCGGCGGCGCCGAAGCCGACGTGCGGGTTCGGTGACCGGCTGATGTCGAACCCGGCCGGGTCGGCGAACGCATCCTCGTCACGGTTGGCCGACCAGTAGAACAGCACCGCCTTGTCGCCCTCCCGGTACGCGTGCCCGTTCATCGTGTAATCGCGGGTCAGCGTGCGGCGCATGAAGATGACCGGCGATGCGTACCGGACGATCTCCTCGACCGCGCCGCCGATCCGGCCGTCCAGGTCGCCGAGCAGCAGCGCGCGCTGGCCGGGAAACTCGGTCAGCAGCATCAGCGCGTGCGAGATCGCGTTCCTGGTGGTCTCGTTGCCGGCCACCACGAGCAGGATGAAGAACGACGCAAGCTCGGCGGGCGTCAGCTGCTCGCCGTCGATGTTGGCACTGGCCAGGGCGGTGATCAGGTCGTCGGCGGGCTGGTCCTGGCGCTCCGCGGCCAGGTCGGTGACGAGCGCCGCGAGTTCCTGCCCGGCGGTGAGGATCTGGGTGATGGCCTCATCCATGTCCTCGCTGATGAACTCGGGATCGGACCCGGACAAGATGATGTTGGTGTTCCGCAGCACCATGCCGTAATGCTGGCCGCCGATGCCCATCATGTCGCAGATGATCTTCAGCGGCAGCCTGGCCGCCACCTGCTCGACGAAGTCGCCGGGGCCGTTCGCCAGCAGGTCATCCACGATCACGCCGGCCGTCCGCTGCACGTCAGCCTCGAACCTCCTGATCATTCTGGGGGTGAATGCCCTGGACACGATCCGCCGTAGCCGGCCATGCCGCGGATCGTCCATGTTGATCATCGAGCCGAAGTACTCGTTGAACTCGACCGGGAGATCCTCGACGCTGGTGGCGCCCCGGCCGGAGCAGAACACCTCGGGGTGCCGGCTGGCCTCGGCCACGTCCGCATGCCGGACCAGGGCGTAGTAGCCGCCGTCCGGCTGCGCGAACGGGGAGTCCGGCTCGGCGAAGTACGGCGGGCTGCCGAGTGAGCGCAGCCGGGCGAAGCCGGCCTGCCGCTGCGCCAGGGACTGGGCCCAGAAGTCGGAGCTGGACAGGTCGATGTCGGCGAAGGCTGTCCTGCGGCTCGGTGTGGTCACGGCGATGCCTTCCGCTGGGACTCCGCTCCGGCTGGGATTCCGCTACGCCCCAATCTTCGCATGCCGCCCGGCCAGGCGGCCCGGCTCAGCTGACGATGCTGGGTCGGCTGGCCGAGGCGTCCGGCGGCACGATCAACCACACCATTTGCCACATCAGTCTCAACCGCACCAAGATCAGAATAGCGGTTCAGATCTATCCGGTAATGACCGGACAGATCTGAACCGCTACCGGAATCAGGCCGGCCCATCAGCGCGCGTTCATGAGGTCGCCGCGCGGCGCCGGGGACTGACGCCAGGCCGGCCCTGGACAGCTTGGCCGGCCTGGCCGGCTTGGCCGGCCTGGTCGCCGGGCCTGCCCCGGCCGCCCCCGCCGTCAGCCAGCGCTATCGCCACCGGCAGCGGCACGCCGCTGACATCCGCCACGGTGCAGGCGATGACCGCGCCGCCGGTGCGCAGCAGCACCCAGCGCTCGCTGGAGATGCTGTCGACGGTGAGGTGCAGTTCCCGCGGGTCCGGCGGCGGCAGGCAGTCGGCGATGGCCCGGAGCCGCGCGTTCAGCGTCGCGCGTGGCTCGCCGAACCGCCGGGCCAGCTCCGTCCGCAGGCCGGCCAGCCGGGGGTCGGCAGCCGGGCCGGCCTGCGCCGGGTCGGCGGCATGCCAGCTGCATTGAACGTGGTCGCCGGTCACGGCTAGCGTGCGGCCCGCCAGGTAGCCGTCGCTGGCCGGCGCCAGCACGGCCTCCGGCCCGGCCGCCGGCCGACCCGCAGGTCCGCCCGCTGGCCCGGCCTCCGGCCCGCCCGCCGGCCGGCCCGGTGGTCCGGCCGCTGGTCCGCCTGTCGGCCCGCCTGCCTGCCCGCCCGCCGATACCCGCCCGGCGCCGGCCCCGGCTACGGCTACGGCCCCCGGCCCGGCTACGGGGCCGGGCCCGGGCACCTCGGCGCACCGGACGCTGACCCGGATGCCGTCGGCCAGGCCGAGTTCCGCGGCGCTCCGCTCCAGGTACACCGACAGCAGCGGAGCCGGCCAGGCACCGGATCTGGGCAGCGGCCCGGCATCGCGCAGCCGCAGCCCGCGCCAGCTGACCAGCAGGTTCCCGGCCGCATCGACCGCGTCGACGTCCCAGCCGTACTCGGCGGGCACCACGCGGGCCAGGGCAGCGGGGAAGCAGGCCGGCCGCGGCTGCGGTACAGGCTGCGGGGACGGCGGCGCCGCGCTCGCGGGCGCCTCAGCCTGGGCCGCAGCCGCGACGGCCGGGCCGGAGCCGGCGGTGGCCGGGCCGGAGCCGGCGGTGGCCGGGCCGGAGCCGGCGGTGGCCGGGCCGGAGCCGGCGGTGGCCGGGCCGGACCCGGCGGTGGCCGGGCCAGCTGAACCTCCCGGCCCGCCGACCGGCCTGCTCGGGCCGGCCGCGACAGCGCGGATCTCCACTGCGCCGCTGGTCTCCCTGCCGCTGAACGTGACCGTGTCGCAGCCGGCCGGGAGCAGCCGCCGGTGCGGGACGCACGCCTGCAGCACGTGCATCGTCGCGTCGTTCAGCCCGGGGCTGCCCAGCACGAGCGGTGCCGTGGCCGGACCGCCGCCCGCTGCCGGGCCGAACCACGGCTGCTCATCGCCGCCCCGGAGCAGCGCCCGGCAGGACCGCGGTGTCACCTCCGGCAGGAACGCCACCCGGCGGAATCTCCCGCTCTGGAAGCAGACCGGCCCGTACAGCTCGGTGCCGTCAACGATCCCCGCGCTCCCCACGTGGGTCGCCGGGCCCTCGCCGGCCGCCGCCCCCCCGGCAACGTGTCCGGCCGCGGCCTCGTCGGGCAGGCAGCCGAACGTCGCACGGAAATGGTCGACGAGGAAGCCGCTGTCCGCGCACCGGATCGCGGTACGCACAACATCGCCGTCGCGCAGCGCGCAGACCCTGATCACGGCCCGGTTCTCCGGCTGGCCGGACGGCACGACGATCGGCGCGACCATCGACACGCCGGACGCTTGCCGGACCGGGCGGCCTGCCAGCGCTGACGCCGCCTGCGCCATAGCCTCAAGGGCCATCGCAGCGGGCAGTACCGGGATGCCGTCGACCCGGTGCTCGGCCAGGTACGGGTCGGAGCGCAGCGACAGCCTGGCGTCGCAGACCAGTTCCACCCCCGGATAGTGCACCCGGGTGACCTCGAGGAACCGGCCGGCCGCCGCGGCCGGCCACGGCCCGCTGGCAGCCACCGCCCGCGGTGCCGGGACGCCGGCCCGGCCGTGCACCGCCACCCGGGCCGGAAGTCCGGGTGTGGCCAGCATCTTCAGCAGCAGCCGCGAGCCGTGCCTGATCGGGATGGGCTGGATTCCGGCCCGGGCCAGGCCGGCCGTCAGGTCGGCGCGCTCGCCGAAGCCGGTCCCGGACCAGCCGGGCCAGTCCACGTGCAGGGCCCGGCATCCGCTGATGGCATCGGACAGGCGCTGCGCCTGCTCGGCGAGCGATCCGCTGGCGAGCGCGAGCATGCTCTGGCCGGCCAGCCCGTACCGGGCGATCACCGAGCCGAAGGTGACGATCAGCCGTAGCCGGTCGGTCCTGATGCTGCTGACCAGGTCCCGCAGGCCGGCCGCCTCGGCGGCGGCATGCGCGCGGACCTCCGACTCGGTCAGCTCGGCAACCGCCCGCTGCCGCCCGGCCCTGGCCGCGTGCCCGACCGCGGTTACCCGGCCGAGCCGGCGCTCGATTCGCTGCATCGCGGCGGCCATGTCGGCCGGGCTGGCCACGTCGATGACCTCAAAGGCGATCCGCGCGCCGGCCGACCGGAGCTGCTCGATCCCGCGTACCACGGCGGGATCTTCCTCCGGCCCGGGCCGGCCGATCACCGCGACCGGCGACCCGCAGCAGGCAAGCACCTGCGCGAGCGCCAGCCCGGCGCCCTGCATGCCTCGGCTGACCAGGACGACGTCATCGGCACCCAGCGGAAACGCACCGCCCCCGGGCACCGCCGCGGGCACCATCACCGGCTCACGCGCCCGGCCGGCGGTGTCGATGCACAGCTCGCGGAACTGGCCGGGCACCGTGGCGGCATGCCGGCCTGCGGCCTGCAGCCCCTCGGCGCTCTGCGGTACCCGCAGCAGCGTGATGCCCAGCGCCGGATGCTCGGCGTGCAGGCTCGCCAGGAATCCGGTAAAGCCCGGCCCGTGGGTGATCATGACCAGCTGGCCGGTGCGGATCGCGTCCGCGGCAGCGTTCAGCGCCGCAGCGCAGGCGCCCGGGTCGTCCGGATCCCCGACGACGGCCAGGGTCCGCCCGGCCCGCTGCTCGTCCGGGTAAAGATCATCTACAACCTTTTTTAACGGATGGTCCTGGGCAACCGTGACCCGCCATGGCTTGCCGTCGCCGTCGCCGATGAGCGGCTCGCCGGGCGGTTGCAGCTGTTCGGCGAAGCACCGGCTCCATGGCCCGATCCCGGTCACCGGATCGTGGTGTCGCGGTGCCCGGTCCCGGTCCCGGTCCAGGCCGCCGGCTGCCTCGTCCGCCGCTGCCAGGGCTGCCCGGCGTGCCGCAGGCTGCCAGGCCCAGGGCTGCCGCAGGTGGTGGCTGGCCCCGGGCAGCCCGGCTGACCCAGGCAGCGCCGGCCCGGTTGACTGCGCCGGGTTGTCCGGCGGTGCTGATCCGTCCGGCGGTGCTGATCCGTCCGGCGGTGCTGATCCGTCCGGCGGTGCCTGCAGGCCGGTCACTGGCGGCGGTGCTGAGTCTTCCCGCCGGGCTGACTCAGGTCGTGCACCAGTTTCCGGTGCGGCCGCGGCCCGGGTTTCCGGGCGGGCATCGGCGCGCGGGGCCGGCGCCGGCGGCACCGGCCATGCGGGCCGCGGTGTCAAGGCAGTCGGCGTCGGCGCCGCGGCGAGCGCTGGCACGGTCTCCGGCCGGCCAGGCTGCGGCTGGGCGGGTTCCTGCTGGGCGGGTTCCGGCCGGCCAGGCTGCGGCTGGCCGGGCTGCGGCTGGCCGGGCTGCGGCTGGGCGGGTTCCCGCTGGGCGGGTTCCCGCTGGGCAGGCGAGAGGGCTGGCCCCGGTGCCTGGCTGGCTGTCCTGGCCGCCGGGACGGCTACCATCCCGGCTGCCGGGAACCGTTGCGCCTGGCAAGGGCTGACGATGAAGATCCGCTCACGCCAGATGTCGATCGGCCGCGCGGGCTCCCTGATATACAGCGCCCGTGGCATGCCGAGCGCGCCGGCCGCGAACAGGGCGGCGGCTGCCCGGGCCGCGGCGCGCCCGTCACCAGCTCCCGGCGGCCGGCCGGTCGGGTCGTCGACACCGCCGGCCAGGCTGACCGCAGGCACGTCGCAGTATCTTCCCGCGGCGGTGCAGAGCGACTCCCCGGGGCCGGTCTCGACCAGCAGGTCGGCGTTCGCGGCACCGGCACCGAGCGCGTCGTACAACCGGTCCCTCGCGCCGAGCTGCGCGCACAGCGCCTCGGCCACGTCGCTGGCCGAGGTCAGCGTGCGCCCGGTGGTGGCGGAGATCAGGCGCCGCCGCGGTGCGGCGAACACGAACTGGGTCAGCAGCACGCGCAACCGCGCCAGCCGGTCGGCGCGGGCCTCTTCGGTGTTGCCCGCGCTGTCCAGGATCTCGCTGCACCGCGACGCAAGCCTGGTCGCCTGCGCTTCGGTCAGGCTGCCTGCCCAGGCTAGGCCGGCGATCTCGCCGAGGCCATGACCCACCGCGGCGGTGGCCCGCACGCCGAGCCGGTCCAGCCAGCCCAGGGCCGGCCAGGCCAGCAGCGCCGCACCGGGCACCGGAGGCGCAGGCCGGCAGCTGGCCCGTGGCCGGGCCGGCCTGTTCCCCGTCCGCCGCTTCGGCCGCGACGGCTGTTCCGTGTCCCGTGCCGGTTCCGCACCCAGCGGCCGTTCGGCGGCCCGCTGCCGCCGCGCGCTGCACGCCGGATTCGCGGCTGTCCGGCGCGTCCGACGCGGTGGCGGCGCCGCCGGACAGCAGCAGGGTCACCCGGCCGGCCGCTCCGTCGGCCGCGACGATCCCGGGCCGGATGGCCAGCCGGTCGGCGGCCAGAATCCGGCAGCAGGGCGATGGCCTCCCGGGCCAGCCTGCCGAGCTGCTCTTGCCTGCTGGCCACGATGCCGACCCTGACCTGCCCCTGGCCGCCGGAGTCGCGGCTCAGCTGGCAGGCAAGGTCATGCAGTTCGGCGTCTGACAGCCAGGCCGCGATGTCAGCAATCCTGGCCAGCGTGGCGGCCAGCCCGGCCCGGTCCTGGGCATGCAGAAGGTAGGCGAAGTCCCGGGTCGCGGCACCGGGCAGCGGCACCGTCGCCGCCGGAACGGCAGGCACCGCGGCATCGGCTGGCGCGCGCCGGACCCGCGCCCTGACCCGGGAAATGCGATCTTGCCGGGACGCCGGGACCGGCTCGCTGCTGAGCACCAGATGGACATTGACCCCGGCCGGATCCATCGCGCTGACCGCGGCGATCCTCGGCCCGTCCGGCCATGGCACCGCCTCGGCGGCCAGCTGCAGCCCGGATTCCCTGCCGCGCAGCAGCGGGTGCGGCGTGCCGATGCCAGTGGCGGGCGGCCGGACGTCGCTGCTCATCGAGAGCACGGTCTTGATCAGCCCGGCCGCGCCTGCGGCGGCCTTGACGTGGCCGATGTTGGCGGTGATCGAGCCGAGCACGGCCGTCCGCCGCGCGCCCTGCCGCAGCTCGGCAAGCGCGGTGAGCTCGGCCAGGTCGCCGGCCTCGGTCGCTGTCCCGTGTCCCTCGATGAGCTGGACATCGGCGGGTTCGATACCGGCCTGCAGATAGGCCCGGCGCAGCGCGAGCAGCTGGCTGCCGTGGTCCGGCGCGGAAAGGCCCGGCTCGCCGGCCGAGGACATGCCCCAGCCCGCGATCTCCGCGTACACCGGCAGGCTGGCCGCCCTGGCATCGGCGGCCCGCATCAGCACGACCACGCCGCAGCCCTCGCCGGGCAGGAACCCGGTCGGGTTCTCGTCGTAAACGCGCACATCCGCGGCTGCCAGCACGCCGGTCTTGGCGAGCCCGACGAGATCAACCGGATCCAGGCTCAGGTCGACACCGCCGGCCAGCGCTACGTCAAGGTCGCCGGCGGTAAGCGCGGTGCATGCGGACGCCACCGCGAGCAGTGATGACGATGCCGCGCCGTCGACCGCGTGGCCGCCGCCCCGGAAACCGAAGTAGCCGCAGATCCTGGCTGCGATCGACGCCGGGATGCGCCCGGCCAGGGTGGCCGCGGTCACCTCCGGGAACGGCGCGAGGTATCGTGCCGCCGCCTGCCTGAGCACCGGCATGCCCTGCTCCCTGGAGAGCCCGGACGCGATCATCGCGTCGGCCAGCACCCGCCGGACATAGGGCCAGCGCAGCCGCAGCGCCGCGGCCCGGGAGATATCGCCGGTGAGGGTGTTGCCGATCACGACGCCCACCCGGTTCCTGGCCAGCCCCCGGCCGCCGGGGAACCCGGCCGCGGCGAGCGCACGGGCGACGGTCTCCAGGGCGAGCCAGTGGGCCGGATCGGCACTCGCGTAGTCAGCCGCGGATACCCCGAAGGCGGCCCGGTCAAATTGCCAGCCTTCGATCAGCGCGGCCCGGGTGCTGTAGGTCGCGTCCGGAGTGGCCGGATCGGGACTGTAGTACTCGGCTATGTCGATCCTGCACGGCGGCAGCCGCCGGAATGCCCGGCGCCCGGTGAGCACCATCTCCAGCAGGGCCGGCGGATCGTCGGCATCGGGGAACCTGCAGGCGAGGCCGACGATGGCGATGGGCTGACCGCCTGCGGCAGCGCCGGGCGCGTCAGCCACGGCGGAGTCCCGCCGTGCCCGCCGGCCATCCGCCCGCCGCGGCTGAGCCTGCTAACGGCGCGCCCTGGCCGCCGGGCTCCTGGTCGTCTGACCCTTGGCCGCAATAGGCCTGGTATGGCCGCGCATGCAGTCCGAGAACGCATGCGGTTACCGCCCTCCGAGCATTCATTGCTTTCCCCCGAAACCCGCCCGATATCCCCGTTGCCCGCTCAGCCGCGACTATGCCGCCGGACCCGGGACCAGCGGAATCGCCGGCCTTCCCCCCGTGGCAGCATGTTCCAAGGCGTACGTGGCGGGGATGACATTATTGGCGGCGGGCCATCCGGTCAAGATGGAATCCAGGACGCGTAATTTGAGCTTGATGCCCGGCCGTGGGAATTGACTGCCGAGATTGCCAGGCAAAGGCCAGCAGATAGCGAATAGCCCGGCAAATAGGGTCGGCAGCCTGGCTGGCGCCAGCCGGCCGTCACCGGGCCGGCCGCGCTGGTGCGCGCCGGGCCCCGGCGGTCAACGCCTGGCCGCCGGCCCCGGCGCAGCCGCCCGGCCGGGGTGACCGGCCGGGTCGCGCCGGATCGGAACCAGTGGCCGCCGCGTCACCAGGTGGAGGCCTGCCAATCGCCCATGGCAAAATCAGCTAGGTGCAGATCGGGATGCTTGGATCCCTGCAGGTTCGCACGGACGACGGCGTCGTCGCCGACGTGCCGGGCGCCCGGTTGCGCGGGCTGTTGATCGCCCTGGCGCTCGAGCCAGGTCACGCAGTGCCGAAGGCGACGCTCGTCGACTGGATTTGGGGTGAGCACCCGCCCTCCGACGCGTCGAATGCCTTGCAGCGCCTGGTTTCCCGGCTGCGGAAGGCGCTGCCGGAAGGGCTGGTCGAGGGGCAGGCGGACGGCTACCGGTTAACGGTGGAACCCGGCGCTGTCGACGCCGTGCGGTTCGAGCGCCTCGTCGGCCAGGCCCGCAATGACGAGGATCCACGGCGGGTACGGCTGCTGCGCGAGGCCCTTGCATTGTGGCGCGGTGCGGCTATGCAGGACGTCGGTTTGCAGGATAGTGCCGCGTTTGACGCGGCGGTCACCCGGCTCGAGGGGCTACGCCTGACTGCCATGGAGGATCGGTTCGATGCGGAGATCAGGCTCGGCCACGGTGTGCAGCTGGTCACGGAACTGACCGACTTGGTGGCCGCGCATCCGCTGCGAGAACGGCTGGTCGCTGCGCTGATGCGTGCCCTCGTCGCGACCGGTCGCGACACCGAGGCGCTGCTGGTGTACCAGCGCACGCGAGAAGCCCTGGCCGACGCGCTGGGCGTCGACCCCTCGCCGGAGCTGTCCGCATTGCACGTCGCGCTGCTGCGGGGCGAGCTGGGACGGCGGGAGGAAAACCGGAAGACCAACTTGCGCGCCGAGCTGACCAGCTTCGTCGGCAAGGATGCTGATGTCGCCGCGGTCCGCGAACTCATCGCCGAACATCGGCTGACCACCGTGATCGGGCCGGGCGGCTCGGGGAAGACCAGGCTGGCCACCGAAACCGCACGCACGCTGCTCGGCGATCTGCCGGACGGGGCCTGGCTGGTGGAGCTCGCAGCCATCGGCGCGGACGGTGACGTGGCGCAATCGACGCTCGCCGCGCTCGGGCTCCGGGATGCGCTGCTCGGCGGGGCAACGAACGCGGAACCGGCGGACCGGCTCATCGCCGCGATCCGCGACCGGGAGGCGCTGCTGATTCTGGACAACTGTGAGCACGTGATCGAGCCGGCGGCGGCATTCGCCTACCGGGTGCTCGGGGAGTGCCAGCGGCTGCGGATCCTGGCGACGAGCAGGGAACCGCTCGGCATCACCGGTGAGGCGCTGTGGCTGGTCGAGCCGCTGGCGTTGCCCGGGGGCCACGCCAGCCCGGTCGAGATCGAGTCCTCTCCAGCCGTCCAGTTGCTGCGGGACCGGGCCGGCCCGGTGCGCAGGGATCTCGTAGTCGACGCCCACACGCTGTCGAATATGGCGCGCGTCTGCCGGGCGCTCGACGGGATGCCGCTGGCCATCGAACTCGCCGCAGCCAGATTGCGCACCATGTCCCTCGATCAGCTCGCCCACCGGCTCGACGACCGATTCCGCCTGCTGACCAGCGGTAGCCGTACCGCGCTGCCACAGCACCGGACGTTGCG
Organism: uncultured Actinomycetes bacterium; assembly: GCA_963786975.1. Classification (GTDB taxonomy): domain Bacteria; phylum Actinomycetota; class Actinomycetes; order Streptosporangiales; family Streptosporangiaceae; genus Palsa-506. The sequence goes on from CAWBBE010000010.1 coordinate 100,799, forward strand.
CGCGGTGGTCGACTGGAGCTGGGAGCTGCTCACTGACGCCGAACGGATGGTCCTGCGCCGGCTCGCGGTGTTCTCCGGCGGAGCGAGCCTGGACGCGGCCGAGCGGGTCTGCAGTGGTAATTCGGTCGAGCGGGGGGAAGTGCTCGAGTTGCTGACCGCGCTGACCGAGAAATCGCTGCTGCTCACCGAGGGGGACAGCGCACCGCGCTACCGGATGCTCGACACGATCAAGGAATATGCCCGGGACCGGCTGGCGGAGACGGGGGAATCGGATCTGGCGCGCCATGCGCATCTCGCCTACTTCACTGAACTCGCTGAGGCCGCCGAGCCGTATATGCGCCGCGCCGAGCAATTGGAATGGCTTGCCACGCTCGAGGCCGAGCACGACAACATCGCTTCCGCGATGCGTGGTGCGCTCGCGGCCGGCGAGGCGCACGGGGCGATGCGGCTCGCGGCGGGCGCCGGCTGGTACTGGTGGCTCGGCGGCCACAAGGTCGAAGGCATTGAGCTGCTCATCGCGGCCACCAGCATTCCCGGCGAGGTGAGCGATGAGATCCGGGCCTGGGTGTACGCGCTTGTCGTGATGTTCGTGACCGACGGTCCGGGTGACCAGTACCAGGCGGCGGAGTGGATCCACCAGGCATACCGGTTCAGCCAGCGCAGTCAGTGCCGCCACCCGGCGCTGGGGTTCGTCACCGCGCTGGAGCGCATGTTGCAGGGGCCGGACGCGTTTCTGCCCGCGTTCGAACCATTGCTGGACGATGAGGACCCGTGGGTACGCGCACTGGCCCGGCTGCAGCTCGGCAAGATGCGGATCGTGCTCGGCCAGGGCGGGCGGGATGCCGACGCGTATCTCGAGATGGCGCTCGCCGAGTTCCGGGCGCTCGGCGAGCGGTGGGGGACCTCGTTCGCCCTGACCGAGCTGGCGGACCGGATCGCCACGCGCGGCGAGTTGGCCGGTGCGTGCGAGCTCTACGACCAGGCGATCGCCGTCGTGACCGAAGTCGGTGCTATCGAAGATCTGGTCCAGGTCCGGTCGCGGCAGGCTCAGCTGTACTGGCTGCTGGGCGATGAGGAGTCCAGCGCGGCTGCCGTGGCCGAGGCACAGCGGTACGCGGAACGGGTCAGCTGGCCGTATGCGCTGGCCGAGCTGGCCCTGGCGAAGGCGAAGCTGGCCCGCTGGGGCGGCGACACCGAGGAGGCATACCGGCAACTCGGCATCGCGACAACCATGCTGGGTGACGAAGCGGAGCAGGCGAACATCCGGGCGGTGACACACGACCTGCTCGGCTACCTCGCCGACGGCCTGGCCGAGGCCAGTGAGCACCGCGTCGCCGCATTCCAGGCCGCGTCGGAGGCCGGACATGCGGCCCTGATCGCGCAGGTACTCGTCGGGATCGCGGACCTGGCGCTGCGCGGCGAACGGTACGAGCAGGCCGCGCGGCTGCTCGCGGCCAGTGCGAGCGTGCGCGGCTTGCCGGATCGGTCGCAACCGGATGTGGCCCGGATCGAGCAGGCCATACGGCACCGCCTCGGCGAACCGCGGTTCGCCGAGACGACGCAGGAGGGCACGCAGGCGAGCTGGCGTGAGCTGGTCGAAGCTACGCTCGCTTGCTGAACGTGGCCCGCGACCACCGGTACCCGGCGAGGGCGATCCCGGCGCACCAGGCGCGCCCGGCGCACCAGGTGATCGCGTCGGCTGACCCGCAACGCGGCGGCGCCATCGTGGCGCCGTCGCGTTGAGGTCAGTTTGCTGCGCGTTGAATGATGATGTCGCCGTACCGTGTGCGGGCGTGGACCGTGACCTTGTTGTCCGGCGTATCCGGGCTTTCCTGAGGCGGAACGGAGTTGCGCACCGACCCTCGCTTGCTGTCGGCGTCTACCCTGGCCGCGGTGCCCTCGCTGATGCCGACCTCGATGTTTCCTGAGCGGTTCAACAGCTCCGCCTGACCGCGGGTCAGCCGGCCGATCCGAATGGCACCGTCGCCTGTTTTGGCGGTGACGCTGCCGTCGGCGCGGTCGACGTCGAAACCGCCGTGGCCGCTGCTGAGATCCAGGTCGGCCGAGGCGTGGCCGATCCAGGTCTGCCCGCCCGAGCTCGAGAGCTTGACGGTGTCCTTGACCTCGCTGATTCGCATTGCGAACGCCGCACCGTCGATGTTGGCGCGCTCGGCGATGTGGCCGATCGTGACCTCGCCGGCCGCGATGTTGGCCTGCAGCGCGCTGATCCGATCGAGCTGGACCCGGCCCGATGCCATGTGCAGCTCGCACTCGCCAAATGAGCCGTCCGCGTGAACACTGGAGTGCGCGAGGTACGCGACCAGGCTGGAGCCGGCGGGCAGGTCGATCGTGATGACGACCGAACCGTTCTTGTCTCCGGAGACGGTCGTCTTGACCGATAGCAGACCGCCAGCGAAGTCGACCTTGGTCTTGCTGGCCACCCTGACGTCCGACTGGCTCGCCTTGTCGATGGGTTCGACCAGCACCACGGTGTCGGTCCGGTCGCTCGCGGTGACCCGCACCTGAGCACCGGCGACAACAACGGTGGCGGCGATGGGCCCGGGCGTGGTGAATGCAGGCATCACAACTCTCCTCGTGTCTTGTACTTGATCTGCTGGTGGACGGCTCAGCCGAGCCAGCCTGTGCGGCATCGGCCCGTACGCTCGCGTCGTGCCCGCTGGTCGCCGGCCAGCTGGCGTGACCTGGCGTGAGCTGGCCGAAGCTACGCTCGCTTGCTGAACGTGGCACGCGACCACAGGTACCCGGCGAGGGCGATCCCGGCGCACCAGGCGAGAGCGGCGGCCGCGTAGCCGCCCGACGGGGTGCCGGCGAGCAGTCCGCGCAGCGATTCGATAATCGGCGTGAAGGGCTGATACTCGGCGAATTGCCGGACACCCTGTCCCATCTTGTCGGCCGGCACGATCGCGCTGCTCAAGAATGGCAGCAGGATCAGCGGCACGACGGTCATGCCTGCGGATTCCGGAGTTTTCGCAAATATTCCCAGCGCGACCGTGAGCCAGGCGGCCGCGAAAGCCGTCGCCGCGATGATACCGATCGCGCCGAGCCAGTCGAGGAGGGTCCCAGACGACCGGAACCCCAGCGCGAAGGCCATTCCGATGATGGCCGCAATGGCTACCGAACTGCCCAGCATAGTGGCCGCGACGTGACCGTTCAGGACGGCACCGCGGGAGACATTCATCACCTTGAACCGGTTGATGATGCCCTTGGTCATGTCGGAGTTCACGGATACCGCGGTCGCGGACAGCCCGTAGCAGATGGCCAGCAGGATCAGGCCTGGTGTTGCGTATTCGATGTAATGCTCGCCGACATTGAATGCGTTGCCGAGCACGTATACGAACAGCAGCATGACCACGACCGGCATCAAAGCCCCGTTGAATATCGTGACCGGATTCCGGAGGATGTGCTTGAAGTTGCGGCGCAGCATGATCCGCGAATCGGTCAGCGGTGCTGAAGTGGTGCTCATTGTGCGTTCTCCTCTGTGCTTGCGTGACTGGTCAGGGCGAGGAAAACGTCATCGAGGTCCGGTGTGTGCACGGAGAACTCCTCAACGTCGATCGAATGCTCATCGAGCAGGTCCAGCAGAGCCCGCAGCGATTTCGCCCTGCCATCGCTGGGCACCCGCAGGGTCAGGTCCTCGTCGTCCCGCGTGGAGCCGGTCAGGACCCGCGCCGCCGCGTCGAGTTCACCGGCGTCGGTGAACCGGAGCCGGACGTGGCTGCCGGGGATCTGGCGCTTGAGTTCGCCGGGAGTGCCCTCGGCAACCAGGTGGCCCTGGTCGAGGACCGCGATCCGGTCGGCGAGCTGATCGGCTTCCTCGAGATTCTGGGTAGTGAGGAAAACGGTCACGCCGTCGGCCACCAGTTCGCGGACGATGTTCCACATCGTGCGACGGCTGCGCGGATCCAGTCCGGTCGTCGGCTCGTCCAGGAAGATGATCTGCGGCCTGGTGACCAGCGTCATCGCCAGATCCAGCTTCCGGCGCATACCGCCGGAATAGGTCGCCGCCAGCTTCTGCGCCGACTCGGCCAGATCGAACCGTTCCAGCAGCGAGCTGACCACCCGCTTGCCCTCGCCGGCCCGCAGATGGTGCAGATCCGCCATCAACTGCAGGTTCTCCTGCCCCGTCAGCAGATCGTCCACCGCCGCGAACTGACCGGTGACCCCGATTACCGCGCGCACCGCCTTGGTCTCGGTCGCAACATCATGCCCGGCAATCCGTACCGTCCCGCTGTCGGCCTTCATCAACGTGGTCAGCACGTTCACCGTGGTCGTCTTACCCGCCCCATTCGGGCCGAGCAGGGAGAAGACCGTGCCCGCAGGAACATCCAGATCGATGCCATCGAGCACGGTCTTGTCCCGGTACGCCTTCCGCAGCCCTGAGACTGCAATCGCTGAATTTCTCATGCGACCACTATCGGCACCGCCGCTGACACGACCCTGACACGCCCCTGACACCACCACTGACACGGCGTTCTGCCTCGTTGCACCAGGTCAGGGCACTGCGCAGCCTGCTGACGACTGCGCGATCGGCCGGAGCCCGATCACGGCCAGCATGGCCTGCCCCGGCGAGCTAACGTTCGCGACCACTAGCCCGGCAGGCTGAGCAGCCGGGGCAGGAAGACGGCTAAGCCGACGCCCAGGGCGGCCACCGACGAGATCAGCACCGCTCCGGCGGCCGCGTCCTTTGCGATCTTCGCCAGCGGGTGGAACTCGGCGGTGCACAGATCGGTGACTGCCTCGATGACCGTGTTCAGCGCTTCGGCCGTGAGCACGAGCCCGCTGGCGGTCAGCACGCACGCCCAGTCCGCGGCGCCGATCCGCAGCACCAGGCCGGCCGCGATCGCGCCCGACGCGGCCAGCAGGTGCACGCGCATGTTCCGCTGGGTGCGCACGACGTACCACACCCCCTGACCGGCGAAGGAGAAACTTCGCCAGAATCCGGGCCGTGCCGCGGCGGCCGGACGGGCCCCTTCGTCGTCCTGCTGCCAGCCGGAAGCCATTAAGATCACCTTCCTCTCCGCTGCCGCCCGACGCGCGCGAGCGGCCAGGCTGCCCACTGTCCGGCCAAGTATCTGCACCGGAGCCAGCGGCAGTACGCCCGGTATGGCCCGGTGCCCGCCCGGGCCAGCGGGTAGTTCTCGTCACGATTCGATCACGATCACGCCCGGCCGCCGGAGGCCACGGCGCAGGAACCCGGCCCGCTGCCGCGGACAACCTCAACGCCATCAGCCCGGCCAGAGCCTCAGATCCGTGGCGGACGGTCCCGCCGCCACCTGATGCGGTGGGTACGCGACGATTTCCCGGGCATCATTCTGCTAGCTTTTCGGGCAAGAGGGCAGGCTTCGCCAGGGGCGGGACATGTACTTGTTCGAATGCGAGGCAACGTTCGAGGCCGAGCCCGATGCGGTCTGGAAGACGTGGACCGACGTGGCCCGGTGGCCCGAGTGGGATGTCAGCAAGGAGATCGCGCGGCTGGATGGCCCGTTCCGGCCGGGTGCCAGCGGCTGGGCCAAGCAGCGCGGCAACCTGGGCGGCTCGTTCACCATCACCGCGGTGGATGCCGGGCGCAGCTGGGTGACCGAATGCCCGGTCCCGTTAGGCAAGGTCGTCTTCGAGCATTTGCTCGAACCAGTCGCTGCGGGACGCGTCCGGGTCGTCAAGAAGGTGGCGGTCCGGGGCGGCTGCGGGCCGCTGCTCCGGCTGTTCGCTCCCAGGATGCGCCGGGACATCGCCGAGTCCCTGGCCGCCCTGGGACGGCAGGTGTCCGCCTAGCCACCCACCCGGTGAGCAGGCAATCGAATGTTTGTTTGATGCATGGCCTATCCTTGTGGTCATGCTGGGCGCTTTTCAGGGTTCGCTGCTGGACCTGTCTGATCAGGCTGCCCCCGGGCCGCTCGGATCGTCCGTGCGCCGGATGGTCCTGGCCCGCGGGGCCTGGGTTGACATGCGGCCGGGCTGGATCTCCGGCGCTGATGCACTGCTCGGCCGGCTGGCCGGGGCCGTGCCCTGGCGGGCCGAGAAACGGCAGATGTACGACCGGGTGGTCGACGTTCCCCGGCTGGTCTGCTTCTACGGGGCCGGAGTGGCGCTGCCGGATCCGGTACTCGGGGAGTTCCGGCAGGCGCTGAGCGCGCACTACGCCGCCGAGCTCGGCGAGCCGTTCGTGACGGCCGGGCTGTGTTACTACCGGGATGGCCGGGACAGCGTCGCGTGGCACGGCGATACCGTCGGGCGCGGCGCGACCACCGACACGATGGTCGCTATCGTGTCCATCGGCACCCCCCGGGCGCTGCTGCTGCGCCCGCGCGGCGGCGGTCCCGCGCTCCGCTACCAGGTCGGTCACGGCGACCTGCTCGTGATGGGCGGCAGCTGCCAGCGCACCTGGGAGCACGCCGTCCCGAAGACCGCGCGGCAGGCCGGCCCGCGGATCAGCATCCAGTTCCGTCCGCGCGGCGTACGCTAAAGGTGCTCCGGCTCGGCGGTTCAGATTCGGCCGGCAATAACCGGGCGAAAGTTAACCGTTAAGCCGCGGGCGGCGTGCGCTACCCTTGCAGCATGCCCCCTATCCGGCTGCTCCTTAGTTAGCCGCGCCGACCGACCCGTCGTTGGCGCGGCTGCCCCTCGTGACCGAGGGGCATTTTGTTTGGCAGCAATGGCAAGCCGGACGCCGGGATCAAGCCCGGGCCGGGCAGCATCCGGGGTGCAGCCGGACCGATCACATCGCGAGGAACCATGACAGCCGACAGCGCGGAGCGGACGCAGCAATACGATCCGCGTGCGATCCAGGAGAAGTGGCAGGCCCGGTGGGAGGCGCTGGACCTGTTCCGGGCCAGCGACGACCCCGCGGATGACCGGCCGCGCACCTACCTGCTGGACATGTTCCCGTATCCGTCGGGCGACCTGCACATGGGCCATGCCGAGGCCTATGCCGTGGCCGACGCGATAGCGCGCTACTACTTCCACCGCGGCCATAACGTGCTGCACCCGATCGGGTGGGATGCCTTCGGGCTGCCCGCGGAGAACGCGGCGATCAGGAACAATACGCATCCGGCCGACTGGACTTACGCGAACATCGAGACCCAGGCAGCATCTTTCCGCCGGTACGCGGTTTCCTTCGACTGGACCCGCCGGCTGCAAACGTGCGACCCGGAGTACTACCGGTGGACCCAGTGGCTCTTCCTGCGGCTGCACGAGCGCGGCCTGGCCTACCGCAAGGACGGCTACGTCAACTGGTGCCCGGTGGACCAGACCGTGCTGGCCAACGAGCAGGTAATCGGCGGCCGGTGCGAGCGCTGCGGATCCGAGGTCGTCCGGCGGGTACTGACCCAGTGGTACTTCAAGATCACCGAGTACGCCGACCGGCTGCTGGCGGACATGGCGCCGCTGGAGGGCAGCTGGCCCGACCGGGTGCTGCTGATGCAGCGCAACTGGATCGGCCGGAGCGACGGCGCCGAGGTCGTGTTCACCATCGAGGGCCGCGACGAGCCGGTCACCGTCTTCACCACGCGGCCCGACACGCTTTACGGCGCTACGTTCTTCGTGGTGGCGGCCGACTCCTCGCTGGCCGCCGAGCTGTGCGCGGCGGAGCACCGGGCCGAGCTGGAAACGTACGTCGCCGAGGTTCGCAAGCTGACCGACATCGAGCGGCAGGCCACCGACCGGGACAAGACCGGCGTGTTCCTGGGCCGTTACGCGATCAACCCGGTCAACGGCGAGCGACTGAGCGTCTGGGCGGCGGACTACGTGCTGCCCGACTACGGCACCGGCGCGATCATGGGCGTGCCCGCGCACGATCAGCGGGACCTGGACTTCGCCAGGAAGTTCGGGCTGCCCGTGCGGGTCGTGGTGGAGACCGGGCTGCCCGACCCGGCCGAAACCTGGCTGGCCACCCCGGGCGAGGGAACGCTGGTCAACTCCGGCCCGATCGACGGGCTGCCCAAGTCCGAGGCGATCCAGGCCATCACCGGGATGCTGGCGGACCGCGGCCTGGGCCGGGCCGCCGTCAGCTACCGGCTGCGGGACTGGCTGGTCTCCCGGCAGCGGTTCTGGGGCGCGCCCATCCCCATCGTGTACTGCGCCGGCTGCGGCGAGGTGCCCGTGCCGGACGAGCAGCTGCCGGTCGAGCTGCCCGACCTGCGCGGGCAGGACCTGGCCCCGAAGGGAGTCTCGCCGCTGGCAGCGGCGGCGGACTGGGTGAACACCGAGTGCCCGAAGTGCGGCGGCCCGGCCCGGCGGGATACCGACACGATGGACACGTTCGTCGACTCGTCGTGGTATTTCCTGCGGTACTGCTCCCCGCGCGACGAGCATGGGCCGTTCGAGGTCGAAGCGGTGCGCCGGTGGTGCCCGGTCGACCTGTACGTGGGCGGCGTGGAACACGCGATCTTGCACCTGCTGTACAGCCGGTTCTTCGTCAAGGTGCTGCACGACATGGGAATGCTCGACTTCACCGAGCCATTCACCCGGCTGATAAACCAGGGCCAGGTGATCAATCAGGGCAAGTCGATGTCGAAGTCACTGGGCAACGGCGTCGATCTCGGCGAGCAGCTGGCCGCGCATGGCGTGGACGCGATCCGGCTGACGATGGTCTTCGCGAGCCCACCGGAAGACGACATCGACTGGGCCGACATGAACCCCGAAGCCTCCGTTAAATTTCTGGGCCGGGTTTCCCGGCTTGCCGCCGAAGCTGGCCTGACTCCTTCCGGTCAGGCTGCCGGATCCGGTGATCTTGAACTGCGGAAGGTCACTCACCGCACCATCGACGAGGTCACCAGGCTGGTCGAGGCAGCCAGGCTGAACGTCGCGGTGGCACGGCTGATGGAGCTGGCGAGCGCCGCGCGGCGGGCCATCGACTCCGGGCCGGGCGCTGCCGATCCCGCCGTGCGCGAGGCGGCGGAGACGCTGACCGTGCTGCTATCGCTGTTCGCCCCGTATACCGCGGAGGAGTGCTGGGAGCTGCTCGGCCATCAGCCGTCGGTGGCGAACGCGGGCTGGCCTGCCGCCGACCCGGAACTGCTGGTCCAGGACAAGGTGACCTGCGTGGTGCAGGTGAGCGGCAAGGTACGCGACCGGCTGGAGGTACCGCCGGCGATCGGCGAGGACGAGCTGCGGGCGCTGGCGCTCGCCGCGCCCGGGGTGACCCGGTCGCTGGCTGGCCGCGGTGTGCGCACGGTGATCGTCCGGCCGCCCAAGCTGGTGAACATCGTCCCCGAATGACGATCGCCGGGTGGCTGCCGCGGCGTGGCGGCCTGACCATCTCCGCTGCACGCACAAGCCGCAGCACGCGCGAGCCGGCTGCGGCCTGGCTCGCCGGCCTCAGGCGAGCCAGGCCGGCCGCCAGATATGGCCGGCCGCCGCGTCCCCGGCCAGCGCTCGCCCGGCTTGCGGGCTGGGCGGGCCCGCGGGCTGGGCAGGCCCGCGGGCCGGGACTGGTTCAGACCCGGCGGAGCACGGCGACGACCTTGCCGAGGATGGCGGCGTCATCACCGGGGATCGGGGCGTAGATGGGGTTGTGCGGCATCAGCCAGACGTGGCCATCTGACCGCTTGAAGGTCTTGACCGTCGCCTCGCCGTCGATCATCGCGGCGACGATGTCACCGTTCTCAGCGACCGGCTGCTGGCGGACGACCACCCAGTCACCATCCGCGATCGCCGCGTGAATCATCGAGTCGCCGACGACTTTCAGCAGGAACAGGGTCCCCTCGCCGACGATCTGCCTGGGCAGCGGGAAGATGTCCTCGATTGACTCCTCGGCGAGGATCGGGCCGCCGGCTGCGATCCGGCCGACGAGCGGCACGTAGGCCGCCTCCTGCGAGGCGATGTCCATCTGCGAATCGTCGTCGGCATCCGGCTCTGGCCGGACCGCCGGATGCCCGGGCAGCCGCACCTCCACCGTGCGCGGCCGGCCCGCATCGCGGCGCAGGTATCCCTTGCTCTGCAGGGTGGACAGCTGGTACGAGACGCTGGAAGTGCTCGTCAGCCCGACGGCCTCGCCGATCTCCCGCATCGACGGCGGATAGCCGCGGCGCTGTACTGACTCGCGGATTACCTGGAGCACCTTGCGCTGGCGCCAGGTGAGGACGTGGCCAGGATCAGGGCGCTCGGGCAGCTCGGTGACGATCGTGGGGACGGCGCCCTTCGGCTTTCTCCCGGGCCTGCCCTTCGGCCTGGCGACGGGTTCAGGGTCGCTGCCGTCCGCAGTCGAGGCCTGCCGCGCAGTCCCGTCCTCGTTGCTGCTGCTCATCATCGGGCCTCCGGCTCGGAGATTGCGGTTAGGGCCGACGCTAGCGCCTGCGGCCCCGGATCTCAAACATCTGTTCGACGGTTCCGCAAAAATGTCGTACCCGTGCGATAAGACTGTACCGTACCTTCGTTCGATCGAACGAAGTTGCGATAGAACAGAGGTACGATCGAACTGCCGTTCGTGTAAGGAGGTTTCGATGGGCGTGCTGAGCACGGCGGAGAAGGGCCGGCTGGGTACCGTCGGCGCCGGGATCCAGGTGCCGGTGCCGAGGTCAGCGACGCAGCCCTCGGCCGCGGGCCGCCGCCGCCGGGCGGCTGCGGGCGCGCCGGGACCGCGTCCGGCCGGCGCCCGCTCGCAGGCGCCGGGCGGGCAGCCACCGGGCGGGCAGCCACCGGGCCGCCGGGAACTGCGCGTCCGCCAGGTTCGGGTCAGCGAGTTGCACGTGCGCGAGTTGCGGGCGGGCGGGCGGCAGCCGGACAGAACGCGTGTGCGAGTCGTGCGCGGGCAGACGGTGCAGTCGGCGACCGTGCGTGCCGGGGCGGTTCGCAATGCGGGCCTGCCCGGCGCCGCTGGCGTGCGCAGCGCTGGCGTGCGCAGTGCTGGCGTGCGCAGTGCTGGCGTGCGCAGTGCTGGCGTGCGCAGTGCTGGCGCAGGCGCCGGTGACGTGCGCGCCGGGACGCGCCGGGGCGCCGGGCAGGCCGGGCCGCGGGCCGCGGGGCCGGCCAGTTGCGGCTGACCAGGCGCGGCCGGGCGGTGCTGGCGGTCCTCGCCGTTCTGGCCGTCACCGCTATCGTCACCGCCATGCTCTTCTGGCTGGGCGCGGCCGGCGGCGCCCAGGCGGCGAGTCACCGCGCCGGCCCGGGGGCGGCGCACCGCGGCCTGTCGCAGCTGGTCGTGCAGCCCGGCCAGACCCTGTGGTCGATTGCCCGCCGGGCCGAGCCTGCCGCCGACCCGCGCGGCGTCGTGCAGCAGATTATCGAGGTCAACGCGCTAGGCAGCGCGGCGATCAGGGCTGGCCAGCTGCTCTGGGTGCCGAGAGCCTGACTCGCCTGCCCGGCGGCGCGCCAGCGGACCGGCGCCGGCGCGGCTCGCGCGGCGGGCCGGCGGCTGGCAGCAGGCGGGGATCCGCGACACGCCGGCGAAGGCCGTCGGCGCCGTGATCTACCAGGAATTTTCACCGGAGCACGCGAGTTCACTTGCGTGCGGCGGCGACCCAGACCACAATATCTAGTAGTTACACGGCTGTAGTTTTTCTATAGGTTGTGTTCGCCAGAAGCGTTCTTCGTCGCGCCGGGGGAGGTGTGATCGCGTGTTCTGCCCTTATTGCAGGCACCCGGACAGCAGGGTCATCGACAGCAGGACGGCCGACGATGGTGCCGCGATCCGGCGCCGCCGGTCATGCCCGGCTTGCGGCCGCCGCTTCACCACGCAGGAGACCGTGATCTTGATGGTGGGTAAGCGCAGCGGGGTGACCGAGCCTTTCACCCGCGACAAGATCACCCGAGGAGTGCGCCGAGCTTGCCAGGGCAGGCCGGTGAGCGAGGATCAGCTGGCGATCCTGGCCCAGCGCGTCGAAGACACGATCAGGGCCCGGGGCTGTGCCGAGGTGCCCTCACATGAGGTCGGCCTCGCTATTCTCGGGCCGCTTCGCGAGCTTGATGAGGTCGCTTACCTGAGGTTCGCCTCGGTCTACCGGGGCTTTGAGTCGCTGGCCGACTTTGAGGAAGAGATCGCCACCCTTCGGTCCGGGCGCGCGAAAGGCCGGCGCGGCGAGTCCGAGCGCGGCGAGCTGCCGCCCGATCCGCCCGATCCGCCCGATCCGGGTCCGGCCGGGCCCGGGCTGCTCCTCGCGGCGTCGCAGCGCGGTACCACGAAGCAGGAAGAGCGCACATCCGCCCGGTAGGGCCGGGCGGCACGGCAAGTCAACGGGACAGGGCCTGGCAGGCCCGTAATCGATCCACGGGGATCCCTGAAGGGGGAGGACATGACCGAAACAGCGAGCGGGTCAGCGCGCCACAGCGGCAGGGGAGCCCGCAAGGGTCTCACGATGCGCCGTATCCACACTCGCCCGGGCATTCATCCCTATGACGACGTGACCTGGGAGCGCCGCGACGTCATCATGACGAACTGGCGGGACGGGTCGGTCAACTTCGAGCAGCGCGGCGTGGAGTTCCCCGACTTCTGGTCGGTCAACGCCGCGAACATCGTCACCACCAAGTACTTCCGCGGCGCTGTCGGCACGCCGCAGCGCGAGCACAGCCTGAAGCAGCTCGTGGACCGGGTGGTGGGCGTCTACACGGCGGCGGGCCGCGAGTACGGCTACTTCGCCTCCGGCAAGGATGCCGAGGTCTTCGAGCACGAGCTGACGTACGCCCTGATCCACCAGATCTTCAGCTTCAACTCACCGGTCTGGTTCAACGTCGGGACGTCCTCGCCGCAGCAGGTCTCCGCGTGCCAGCCGTACGACGCGCTGGTCAGCACCACCGCCGGGCTGGTCCCGATCGGCAGGCTCGTCGGAGATGACGCGGTCGGCACGAAGGTGCACGATGCCCACGGCACCACCCGGATCGTCGCGACGAAGGCCAACGGCGTCAAGGAAGTGCTCCGGCTGCATACCAGGGCAGGCACCACCCTGGATGTCACCCCGGATCATCTTGTCTGGCGGGCCCAGGACCTTGTCATCGGCGAGTTCACCGTGGCCGGGTTCCTCCGCCCCGGTGACCTCCTGCTGCATGTCGATCCCGATGTCGGCGGCTCGGACCGCCGGCTGGCCGAGATCAGCAAGATCGAGCGGCTCGGCGAGATGGAGGTCTATGACATCCAGACCGAGAGCGGCGAGTACCTGGCCGGCCACATCCGGGTGCACAACTGCTTCATCCTGGCCGTTGACGACACGATGGACTCGATCCTCGAGTGGTACCGGGAAGAGGGCCTGATCTTCAAGGGCGGCTCGGGCGCCGGCGTGAACCTGTCCCGGATCCGGTCCAGCAAGGAGCTGCTGTCCTCCGGCGGGACGGCCAGCGGGCCGGTCTCGTTCATGCGCGGCGCCGACGCGTCGGCTGGCACGATTAAATCTGGCGGCGCCACCCGGCGCGCCGCGAAAATGGTCGTGCTTGACGTCGACCACCCCGACATCGAGGAGTTCATCGACACCAAGGCGCGCGAGGAGGACAAGATCCGCGTCCTCCGCGACGGCGGCTTCGACATGGACCTCGGCGGCAAGGACATTACGAGCGTCCAGTACCAGAATGCCAACAACTCGGTCCGGGTCTCCGATGAGTTCATGCGCGCGGTAGAGGACGGCAAGTCCTTTGACCTGGCCGCCCGCCAGACCGGCGAGACCGTGGCCACCGTCGACGCCGGGACCCTGTTCCGCAAGATGGCCACGGCGGCATGGGAATGCGCCGACCCCGGCATCCAGTACGACGGGACAATTAACGACTGGCACACCTGCCCGGAATCCGGCCGGATTACCGCCAGCAACCCGTGCTCCGAGTACGTCCACCTGGACAACTCGTCCTGCAACCTGGCCAGCATCAACCTGCTGAAGTTCCTGCGCAATGACGACACTTTCGATGTCGGGCGATTCCAGGCCATTACCGAGCTGATCATCACGGCGATGGACATCTCGATCTGCTTCGCCGACTTCCCGACCGAGAAGATCACCGCCACTACCCGGGCCTACCGGCAGCTCGGTATCGGCTACGCCAACCTGGGCGCGCTGCTGATGGCGACCGGTCATGCCTATGACTCCGACGACGGCCGGGCGATCGCGGGCGCCATCACCTCGCTGATGACCGGGACCGCCTACCGGCGGTCGGCCGAGCTCGCCAAGGTCGTCGGCCCGTACGACGGCTACCCGCGGAACGAGGCCGCGCACAAGCGGGTGATGGCCAAGCACGCGGAGGCCAGTGCCAGGATCCGGCCGCTAGGCGGCATCGACGACGCGATCCTGGCCGCCGCCAACCACGCCTGGCAGGACTGCCTCGCGCTGGGCGAGACAAATGGGTATAGAAACGCCCAAGCCTCACTGCTCGCGCCTACCGGAACTATCGGACTTATGATGGATTGTGACACCACTGGTGTCGAACCGGACCTGGCGCTGGTCAAGTTCAAGAAGCTGGTCGGCGGCGGCTCCATGCAGATCGTCAACCAGACGGTGCCCCGCGCCCTGAAGAACCTCGGCTACCAGCCGGAGCAGGCCGAGGCGATCATCGAGTACATCGCTGAGCACGGGCACGTGGTGGACGCGCCCGGCCTGCGGCGGGAGCACTACGACGTCTTCGACTGCGCAATGGGCGAGCGCGCGATCAGCCCGATGGGCCACGTCCGGATGATGGCCGCCGTCCAGCCGGCGCTGAGCGGCGCGATCTCCAAAACGGTCAACATGCCGGAGAAGGCCACAATCGCCGACATAGAGAAGATTTACTTCGAGGGCTGGAAACTCGGCCTGAAGGCGCTGGCGATCTACCGGGACAACTGCAAGGTGGGCCAGCCACTGTCGGTATCGAAGCGGAACACGGCCGAGGTGGCTCAGTCCGCCGAGGCGGCGCAGCCCGCCGTGCCGCACGAGGTCCGGCCGGTGCGCAGGCGGCTGCCGAAGAAGCGGTCGGCCACGGTCACCCGGTTCTCGGTGGCCGGCGCGGAGGGCTACATGACCGCGTCGGAGTACCCCGACGACGGTGTTGGCGAGGTATTCCTCAAGCTCGGCAAGCAGGGATCCACGCTGGCCGGCGTCATGGACGCCTTCTCGGTGGCGATCTCCGTGGGCCTGCAGTACGGCATCCCGCTGGAGTCATACGTCGCCAAGTTCACCAACATGAGGTTCGAGCCGGCCGGCGTTACGGACGACCCGGATATCCGGATCGCCAGCTCGGTGATCGACTACATCTTCCGCCGCCTGGCGCTCGATCACCTGCCTTACGACCAGCGCGCGGATCTGAGCATCCTGTCGGCGTCCGAGCGCACGGCGGCGCTGGACGGCACGGAGCCCGCGATGTCCGCGGAGGAAGCCGACCCGGTGGAGATGGCCCAGTCGGTGCCGGTGGAGCATGCCCAGCATCACGCGGAGCCGGCTCCAGCGGAGCGGCCCGGTGATGCCGACCCGGCGCGGCCGCACAGCTCGACGGAGCTGATCGAGTCGCAGCAGGGCCGCGTGGCAGACGCCCCGCTGTGCCTGACCTGCGGCACGAAGATGCGGCCGGCCGGCAGCTGCTACGTCTGCGAGGGCTGCGGCTCCACCAGCGGCTGCAGCTAGCCGCGGGCAAGGTTGCGGCCGATGCAACGTCTGGGCTCGCCCGGGTAGTCAGGTAACCCTCAGGTCAGCAGCGGTGGCGAGGCCTATCGCCTCGCCACCTCCGGCGGGCTTCATCGCCCCGAGTCCGGCTTTCTTCGAACTCGTATTTGATAAATACGGCCAAGCCGCTAGCATGGCGTAACGATAGCCGCGGCAGCCGGAGGTCTGATCATGCAACGTGCGGAGCTAGCTGACCTGGCCGGCCGGGACCTGACCCCGCGTCAGCGCCAGGTCATCCAGGTCATCGAGGACTCCGTGCGGCGCGACGGGTACCCGCCCACCTTGCGGGAGATCGGCGAGGCGGCCGGGCTGGCGAGCACGTCGAGTGTCTCGCACCAGCTGTCAGTGCTCGCGAAGAAGGGATACCTGAGCCGTGGTACCGGCCGGCCGCGCACGGCGGTCGTGTACCCGGCCGCGGGTTCGGCCACCGGGCAGCAGGCCGATGACGCGCACGGTGACATCGGGCGGCAGCGAATCGCCCAGGTGCCACTGGTCGGCCGTATCGCGGCCGGCGGCCCGATCTTCGCCGACGAGCTGGTCGAGGACATCATCCCGCTGCCCAGGCAACTGGTCGGCGAGGGGGACCTCATCATGCTCAAGGTGGCCGGCGACTCGATGATCAACGCCGCGATCGCCGACGGCGACTGGGTGGTCGTCCGCCGGGAATCGGACGTCGAGAACGGCGACATCGTGGCCGCCATGATCGAGAGCGACATGTCGGCTGACGGTGAGGCGACTGTCAAGACGTTCAAGAAAAGTGACGGACATGCCTGGCTGATCCCGCACAATCCCGCCTACGCGCCGATCCTCGGCGACGAGGCCAGGATTATTGGCAAGGTGGTCGCTGTGCTGCGCCGGGTCTGACGACCGCGGGCCCGTTAGGCCCGCGACGGGTGATGCCACACCGGAGTGCCGTCGCGCGGGCTTGCTGTCTTCCGGGCTCTCCGTGGTGCTGGCGGCGATGTGTTAACACTGGCTGATGGCGCACGAGCAGGATGGCGAGCAGGCTCCGTCGCCTGCCCAGGCCGAGGGACCGGGCCGCGGAACGCACGACTTGCTCGCGCAGGTGCCCGGGCCGGGCGATCCCGGCGGGTCCGAGAGCCTGATCACGGTGCTCGTCGCCTTCGCCGCCAACATCCTGGTGGCGGCGGCGAAGTCGGTCGCTGCCGTGGTGACCGGGTCGGCATCGCTGCTGGCCGAGGCGGCGCATTCCTGGGCGGATGCAGGCAACGAGGTGTTCCTGCTGATCGCCAGCCGGCGGTCCGGCCGCCCGCCGGACCTCGCGCACCCGTTCGGGCATGGCCGGGAAGCCTACGTCTGGTCGCTATTCGCAGCGCTCGGGCTGTTCGTGGCCGGCGCCGCGGTGTCGGTGACGCACGGCATCCAGGAACTCATCAGCCCGGAGCCGGCCAGCCACTTCGCCGTCGGGTACATCGTGCTGGCCGTCTCCTTCGTGCTTGAGGGAATCTCCTTCCTGCAGTCAGCCCGGCAGGCCAGCAGCGAGGCCCAGGCGATGCAGCGGGATCTCATCGAGCACGTCCTGGCCACCTCGGATCCCACCCTGCGGGCGGTGTTCGCGGAAGACTCCGCCGCGCTGGCCGGCCTGCTTATCGCCGCCGCCGGCCTGGCCGCCCACCAGCTGACCGGCTCCCCGGTCCCGGACGCTGCCGGATCGATCCTGGTCGGCGCGCTGCTCGCCGTTGTCGCGATTGTCTTGATCAACCGCAACCGGCGGTTCCTGGTCGGCGAGGAGGCTGACCCCCGCGTGCGCGCGGCCGCCGTCCAGGCCTTGCTGGACGCACCGGAGGTCGCCCGGGTGACCTACCTGCGGCTGGAGATCGTCGGGCCGCGGCTGGTCTCGGTGATCGGCGACGTCGATCTCACCGGGGATGACACCGAATCACACCTCGCCGTCCGGCTGCGCGCGCTTGAGGCCAGGATCAGCGCGTCGCCCGCGGTGGCCGGCGCCGTGCTGAGCCTCTCCGCGCCGGACGAGCCGACGCTTACGGCCTGAACGCCCCGGCTGCTACCCACCGCGATTTCACCCCGGCCGGCCAGGCGCGTGCCTTTCCTTTTTACCGCCGCCCGGCGGAGAATACGCATGGGCCGCTCGGCCTGAAGGCCATTCCCTGACCGGAGGTGCCGGTGAGCAACCCCACCCAACCGAGCTCGTCACCTTCCCCGGCCGTGCGCATAGATCCGGAAAGCGAGCGGGGCTATGCCCGAAGCCCGCAGCTTCAGCAGGAATTCGCGGCGGCAGCTGACCACCTGCGCGAGGCCGACGGCTACGTCGATCCGCAGGATCCTCAGCACCGCAGGCAGCTCCGTGCCGACCTCGCCCTCGAAGGCGGTGGCGTCAAGGGAATCGGGCTGGCGGGCGCCGTGCTCGTCCTGGACGAGGCCGGATACTCCTTCGCCCGCGTCGCTGGAACCAGCGCGGGCGCCATTGCCGCCAGCCTGATCGCGGCCATCTCCAAGGCTGGCCAGCCTATGCCGGAGTTGCGCCGCTACCTCAACGAGCTGCATTTCACCGACTTCATGCCCGAGGGCAAGATCCACCATTTCCTCGACCACCTGGGCGGAGTCGTCCAGAAGGCCGAGACCGCGGCCATCCTCACCCGCCGGATGGGTCTGTATCCGGGGACCTACCTGGCCCAGTGGCTGCAGCCGATCCTCAGCGGGCTAGGGGTCAAGACGTTCGGCGACCTGCAGATCGATCAATCCGATGATCCCGGCATGAGCCTGCCGCCGGAACGCCGGTACCGCCTCGTCGTGCATGCCTCGGACATTACCCGCGGGCTGCTGGTACGCCTGCCCTGGAACTACGGCTATTACGGGCTGCCCCGTGACGATCAGGACGTCGCCGGGGCAGTGCGCGCGTCGATGTCCATCCCGTTCTTCTTCGAGCCGGTCACTGTCCAGGCCGAAGCGGCTGACGCCGACGTGCCGATGCCCGACGGCAGCTCGATCCACCAGCACTATGAGGCTGGCACCGTCACCTGGGTCGACGGCGGGATGCTGGCCAACTTCCCGATCGGCGCGTTCGACCGCGCGGACGGCGGCCCGGCGCGCTGGCCCACCATCGGGATCAAGCTGTCCTCGCTGCAGAAATCGTTCCCGGCCACCGTGGCGTCCGGCACGGCACTCAGCGTGGCCATCCGGGCCTTGCACACGATGATGAACGAGTGGGACCGGTACGACGTCGACCAGTTCACCGCCGCCCGCACGATCTTCGTGGACAAGGCAGGGCTGACGGCCACCCAGTTTGACCTCACGCAAGCCCAGCAAGATGAGCTGTTCCTTAACGGCGTCAAGGCCGCGACGCGGTTCATCATCGAGATGTCCCGGGCCGGTGGCGTGCCGCGCGACGCGGATCAGGCCAAGAAGCTCGTCATGGCCAGGCGCCCGGCCGAGGGCCAGTAGGCCCGGCCGCGGGCCAGTAGGTCCGGCCGCGGGCCAGTAGGTCCGGCCGGGTGCCCGGCGAAATGCGAATCCGTCACTCCTGCTCCCGATCAGGGTCTCTCGAAGGATGCTGCGGAGGGGATAAGGCTGGCGGGCGCCGGACCCGGCGATCAGCGTCAGCTCGCGGTATCCGGCCGGGACCAGCGCCCGGCCGGGACCAGCGCCCGGCCGGCATCAGCGCCCGGCCGGCATCAGCGCCCCGGCTGGGTCGCGGCGGCCCTGGCTCAGGCCGCTTCAGCGAGGATTACGTGCAGGTCGTGCTCGGTGAGGACGACGGGGTTGCCCTGCGTGCTGCTGGCCTTCATCGCGCTGGTTGCGATGCCGGCGTAGTCCTCCGGTCGCAGGCCGAATTCGCCCAGCCCGGGTATCTGCAGCTGGGTAACTGTCTGGCGGATCCAGCCGATGCCGTCCTCGATGGCGGCGGCCGGGTCGCCGGTGAGCAGCCGGGCGGCTTCGGCATACCGGGCCAGCGCAGGACCGCCCGGCTGCGCGGACCGCAGCGCGCGGACGTTCGCCTCGGTGACCGGCGCGAGCAGCACGGCGCAGGCGGCGCCGTGCGGCACGCCGGCCGCCCCGCCGATCACGCTGGCGAGTCCGTGCACCGCGCCGAGCTTGGCGTTGGCCAGCGCCATCCCGCCGAGCAGGCTGCACAAAGCCATGTCGGCGCGGGCTCCGACGTCCGTGCCGTCGGCGTAGGCGCTGCGCAGCCCGGCTGCGGCGTGCCGCAGCCCGGCCGCCGCGAGGCAGTCGGTCAGCGGGTTTGCCCGGACCGATACGAACGGCTCCAGGCACTGGGTCAGCGCGTCGAGGCCGCTGGCCGCGGTGACCGGCGGCGGGCAGCTGAGGGTGAGCAGCGGGTCGACGATCGCGGCCCGCGGGATCATCAGCGGGCTGCGCAGGCTCGCCTTGACCCGGTGGCCGGGCGACGCAAGCACGGCGTTGGCGGTCACCTCCGCGCCCGTGCCGGCCGTGGTGGGAACCGCCACCAGCGGGACCGATGGCCTGGTGATTTTCCGGCCGGCGCCGATGACCTCCAGGTAGTCCAGCGGATCGCCGCCGTTGCCGAGCAGCATGGCCACGGCCTTGGCCAGGTCGATCACGCTGCCGCCGCCGATCGCGGCAACGACGTCGGCACCGTGCTCGCGGGCGGCGGCGGCCGCCGCCTGCGCCGACTCGGTCGTCGGCTCGGCCGTCACGGTGACGGCCGCGACGGGCAGTCCCAGCTCCGCCAGCAGCCCGGCATGATCGCCCGGGCGCGAGCCGGTAACCACCAGTACCCGGGTACCGAGGCCGGCCAGCACCGGCGCCAGCTCGGCAGACCGGCCGGGACCCACGATGAGCCGCCCGGCCGTGGCGAACTCGAACGGCATCCCGGCCACCGCGATCAGCAAGTCCAGCCGCCGGCCTCTGGCGGGAAGACGGCGGAGAATTTCGCCGACGCCCGCGGCTGTGCCATCATCTCCGCGACCGCATCCCGCCAGGTCGCATAGTGCGCGGTCGCCTTGTGCGCCGCCGCAGCGTCCGCGTCACGGTATACCTCGACCAGGACCGCGTGCGCCGGATCGGCATCGTCCTGCAGGACATCGAAACGCAGCACGCCGGGCTCGGCTAGCGACGCCCGCGCGTTGATCACCGTCGCGGCCAGGAAGTCCGCCACCTGCTCCGGCCGGACCCGGACATGAACGTGTACGACAAGCATGCGCCCATCTTGCCGCACCGCGCCGGGCGGGAGATGACCGTCATCCGGCGATTTCGGCCGCGAGCAGCGCGCCAAGCTCCCAGCAGGCTTCGAGGTCCTGCTTGCCGGGCGGACCGGTGACGCAGGCCGGCGGCCGGACCGCGCGCCACTGCAGCCCGGTGGCGATCGATTCCACCGCCCGTACCGCTCCGTCGGTGCCGGTGTTGCCGTGCACGTACAGACCGTAGGGCCGCCGCCGGGTGGCTTCCAGGCATGGGTAGTAGATCTGGTCGAAGAAGTGCTTGAGCGCGCCGGACATGTAACCGATGTTGGCCGGGGTGCCCAGCAGGTAGCCGTCAGCCGCGAGGACGTCGGCCGCCGCCGCCGTCAGGGCTGGCCTGACGGCGACCTGCACGCCCTCGATCTCATCGGTCCGCGCCCCGCTGGCCGCTGCCTCGAACATGGCCTGCAAGGCGGGCGAGGTGGTGTGATGAACAATGAGTAGCGTCGGCACCGCGCCGAGCCTAGACGATGCCCGGTCAGGCCTGCCGCTGGGATGCCGGGGACCAGCTCTCATCGCGGGCTGGCGAATCGATGGCCGGGCTCACGGCGTAGACGATCTCCACCGAGCCGCCCGGCAGGGCGCGCTGCCGCTGGAACGTCAGTCCGGTGCCGGGGCCGAGCGGCGGCGCCAGCCGCATCCCGGCGCCGAACAGCATCGGCAGCACCACCAGCTCGAGCCGGTCGAGCGCTCCGAGGGCGCGGAAGGCCTCGATCGTGCGGGGACCGCCGACGAGGTGGACGTCGCCGCCCCGGTTGGCCGCCCGGAGCTTGTCCAGCAGCCGCGCCGGGTCGCCGTCGATGGTCACGTGATCGGGGGTGCCGGACGGGCGCCGCGAGCCGAGCACGAACACATCCAGCGCCGGCCACGGCCACCGGTCGTTGGTGAGGGCGGGCACGAACGTCGTCCGGCCCATCAGCGCTGCCTCGCAGCCTTCGAGGAACTCGCGCATGCCATGGCTCTGGCCGGAGACGAAGGACGGGTCGGCGGTCAGCGCCGGCCACCCGCCCGGGGTGGTCACGTGGCCGTCGGCGCTCATGCTCATGCGGGCACGGATCTGCATCTGCTGGCTCCCTTGCCGGAGTCGGTCATGTTGCCTTACTGCCCTGAGGTCGGAGCCGGCCGCCCCGGCTCGACATCACCCGAGCATCCGGCCGGAGATCGCGGCGCATGCCAATGCTGCTCCGGCTGGTCGAGCTTGCGGGCGAGGTGCTGCCGCCCGGCGTGCTCGACGCGCTGCCCGGCATCGGGGCAGGCCCGGCCCGCCGCGGGAAGATCATCCAAATGGGCATACTGGCCGGCCCGGGCGCCTCCGCCAGGTTGACCTGGCTTTCCTCAATGACTGACGAGACTTCGGCCGGCCCAGTCCTCGACGGTCAGCGCGAACCGCTCATGATCCCGCCAGGCCCCGGCCACCTGCAGGTAGCGCGGCGAGAATCCCTCATGCCGGAAGCCGAGATGGGTGACCAGCGAGATGGATGGCTGGTTGGACGGCTGGATGTTGGCCTCCAGCCGGTGCAGGCCCATCACGTCGAACGCGATGCCGACCACCTGCGTGAGCCCGTCCCTCATCAGGCCGCGGCCGGTCCTCCCGGCGAACGCGGCGTAGCCCAGGTAGGCCGAGGCGAACGCCCCGAGCACGATCTCGTTGATGTTGATGAAGCCGGCCAGCCCGCCGTCGGCCAGGTCGATGACGAGGAATCCGGCGTGCTCCGGCTTGCTGATCCGGTCCAGGTACTGGGCGAAGCGGGCATGCGAGTCCGGCGGCTCTATAAACGGCGCGTGCAGGTCCCTGCTTGCGCGCACCGCGGTCACGAACGCCTGCTCGTCGGAGGGCGCCGGGCGGCGGACGCGGGTCGCGGCGGGCACGACGTCCACGATGTCCGACGCACCCACGACAGTCAATCCGGATTCCGGACCGTCCTGACCGCCCCGGCCGGCCGGTCCGGAACGCCGGCCCGGCAGCGGTTAAGAAATGTCCGCCTCTAGCCGGACGGATCTTAACCACCAAGTTGATCTTGGGGTGGGTGGGAGTGGTGTGACGAATGGTGCTGGTCAGTCGCGCAGGCACCGGGTAGCGCGTGCACGGCTAGGCCGGCAGATTGCTGGCCGGCATCACCCGCCACCACACCGCCGCCGGCCCCCGGCGGATCACGGCCGGCACCGACGGCGCGAACCGGCTGACGGCGGCGGCTCCGACCGGGCCGGGTACCTGAATTATGGCTTCGGCTGGTTCTTTCGGCGGCCGTATAGCCGGATCAGGCCGGAACGGCGCGAATCAGCCGAATCGGCCAGATGGATCTGACGGAAGGACCCGCCAGGCGGCCGCGGAAATAGCCGCTTATGAACGAAATTCGCGCGATTTCATATCGCAACCGGATCGCCCGGAGGGCATCAGATGGCAGGCATGATGGCCGGGACCGGAGACCGCCGGAGCTTCAGATCGGGATTGCCGCCCTCGGTGCTAGATGTCCCGGGCCGGCACCGGCTGGCCGGCACGGGCTGGCCGGCACGGGCTGGCCGGCACGGGCTGGCCGGCACGGGCTGGCCGGCACCGGCTCGGCACTGGGGCGGGCACCGTGGCGGCCCGCTGGCCCGGACCGGCCGGGGCTCCGGGTCAAGATGCCCGGGCCGCGTTTATCACCGGAACAAGACAGCCGGCCGGGAAGACTGGCCGCGGTATTCTCCGGCAAATGCGCACCGCAGCGCAATCGTAGACGGCGTAATACATTGCTATCTTTGATTGTCAGCGTAACCCTGGCTTAAATGCGACCGGGCGAACCGGAATGATGACTGAATGATCGTGGTCCGGCTCACCGGGCTACCCCCTTGACCTGGCGGCCCGCCGTCCAGACTCCGGTCACCTGAGCGGGATCCGCCAGCACGGCGATGTCGGCGAGCGGGTCGGCGGCCAGCGTGATGACGTCCGCGTCGTAACCCGCCTCAAGCTGGCCGCTGCGCGGCGCCTGCGGGCCGAGGGTCAGCGGCGCGGTGGCGGTAGCCGCCTCGATGGCCTGCAGCGGGGTCATGCCGAGCGCGACGAGATGCGGTAGCTCGGCGCCGTTCTTGCCCCACGAGTTCGGCAGGTCGCTGCCGGTCAGGCCGATGTCGGTGCCCATCGCGACGGTGACGCCCCGCTGCAGCGCCAGGGCCACCGCCCCGGCATGCACATCGGCGATGGCGACGAGCTTGGTGGCCGCGTATTCCGGCACGGCGGCCAGGTTGGCCAGGATGTCCTCGACGATCGTCCGGGTCGGCACCAGGACGGCGCCGGTCTCCCGCATCGCGTCGCAGCATTCCTCGTCGAGGTAGGTGCCGTGCTCGATGGTCCGCGCACCGGCTTCGAGCGCGGCGATGATGCCCGGCTTGCCGTGGCAGTGCGCCGCGACCACGCGGTCAGCCAGCCCGGCCACTTCGACGATCACGGCCAGCTCCGCGTTGGTGAACTGCTGGTGGATCGGATGATCCACCTCGGACAGCACGCCGCCGGACGCGCAGATCTTGATGACCCGGGCGTTCCGGCGGAGCTGCTCCCGGACCGCGCGGGCGCACTCGGCCGGGCCGTCGGCGAGCCGCAGGACGCCTTCCCTGGAGCAGAAGTCCCGCATCCAGGGCAGCGGGTAGGAGTGCAAGTCGGCGTGGCCGCCGGTGGTGCTCAGGATCGCGCCGGCGGCGTGGATGGCCGGACCGTCGAGCACCCCCTCGCTGACCGCCCGGGCGAGGTCGACGCCGAGACCGCCGACCTCGCGCACTGAGGTAATGCCGGCATCAAGGGCGGCCCGCAGGTCCCGCGCACTGCGCACGGCCCGCAGCGCTAGCGGTTCCAGCGGCATTTTCCCCAGGTCAAAGACGCGGGAACCGAGAAAATGGCCATGGCAGTCCCAGAGCCCCGGCAGCACGGCCGCTGCCTCGTGCACGTCGGCGCCCGGGGTGCCGGGCGCGGTCGCGGCCGGGCCCGCGTAGCTGATCTGCGGGCCGTCGAGCACCACCACGCCATCGGGGACCGGCTCGCCGCGGCCCGGGATCAGCAGCCGCGCCTGGATTCTGTCCATGATCACTCCTCTTGGTTCGCCGGCGGCAGCAGGACCGTCCAGGGTCCGCCGCACGGCCGGCGCGGGCCGTCGGCCGGCCGTTTCCCGGCCGGATCCCGGCCGGATCCCGGCCGCCGGCACCGCGCAAAGCCGGCATTCCGGCGGTGCCGATTGGCCCCCTGGCTGCGCCGCAAAGCCAATTTCTCTGCGGTTATCTGAATGTGTGCCTTCGTATGCAGTCGGTAATGCGCTATACAGGTCTCAGTGCGAGGGAACGAGATGCGGCCATCAGAGGGGTCCCCGTCCCTGCCCGGCTGGCGGACGGCGCAGGACGGGATTGCCCGCATTCGCCGAATGCTGTCAGCCGCCCCGCCGCTCGTCAAGATCGTTCTGATCGGCATCCTGGTTGTCTTCTTCCCGGTCGTGCTGTCGGTCGTGCTGGTCATAGCGCTGGCCTACGCGCCGTATGCGGTGTTCACCGGGCGGCGTGGCGTGGCGGCTTCGCTGTCCGTCGCCGTGTGGGGCGTTGCCCTGGTCACCGCGCTGTCCGGAGGCCAGCAGCCGTGGCTGGTGGCGCTGCTTGCGCTGCCGTTCGCCGCGGTGGCGGCGGCTCAGGCCGGCGCCATCGGACGCTGGTTCGTACCGTGCCGCACCGTTGCCTGGGCGTTGCTGTGGGCACTGCCGGTCGGCATCGCCGCCTGGCATATCGCCCCGGACCAGCCGCTGATCGGCCCCGCGCTGGCCTGGCTGATAGCCGGCACGGTACTCGGCTGGCGGCTGACCAAGTCGCTGCAGGACGCCCGGGAATTCGGCCGCCAGCAGGCCAGGGGGGGCGCGCTGGCCGCCCCGCACGCCTGGCCGGCTACCAGGCCGCCGCTGCGCGACGGCCCGGTGGCCAGCCCGCCGGCCACGGATAGCCGGGTCGCGCAGGCCAGTGACCTGGTCCGTGCCGGTCACCCGGCCGAGAGCTCCCGGGGCCAGCCTGCTGCCGCCTCGCGCGACCGGGCCGCCGACCGGCCGCCGGAGATCACGGTGGACGAGGCCATGGCGGAACTCGACGCCATGATCGGCCTGACGGCGGTAAAGGACCAGGTCCGCTCGATCGCCGCGTCCATCGAGGCAGCCCGCAGGCGGGCGCTGGCCGGGTTCGGCGCCGAGAAGCCCATGCAGCACTTCGTCTTCCTCGGCCCGCCGGGCACCGGGAAGACGGCGGTGGCCAGGATCATTGCGAAGATCTTCTACGCGTTCGGGCTGCTGGAGGCGCCGGCCGTGGTGGAGGCGCACCGGGCTGACCTGGTCGGCGAGTACCTGGGCGCGACCGCCATCAAGACGAACGAGCTTATCGACTCGGCGCTCGGCGGCGTGCTGTTCATCGACGAGGCGTACAGCCTGGTCAACGAGGGTGACGGGCAGGGTGACCGGTTCGGTAACGAGGCCGTGCAGACGCTGCTCAAGCGGGCCGAGGACGACCGCGACGACCTGATCATCATCCTGGCCGGCTACGAGAAGCAGATGGAGTCCTTCCTGGCCACGAACCCCGGTCTCACCTCCAGGTTCGCGATCAGGGTCAAATTCCCCGGCTACCAGCCCGCCGAGCTGCTCGCGCTGGCCGACGCCGCGCTGGAGCGCCGCGGCGAGCTGCTGGATCCTGACGCCAGGCCGGTGCTCTGGCGGATGTTCGAGGATGTGGGCCGGCGCAGGCTGGCGGACGATCTCGGCAACGGCCGGTTCGTCCGCAGCCTGCTGGAGAAAGCCGGCCAGGCCAGGGACGTGCGGGTGATGAGCGCCCAGGTCGAGCCCTCGTCCAGCGACCTGGTGACCATCGAGGGGGCTGACCTGGAGCGCGCGTTCACCGAGCTGACCAGCAGGTTCCGCGGTTACAGCGAGACGCCGTCACTGGAGAGCGCGCTGGCCGAGCTGGACGCGCTGATCGGCCTTGAGCCGGTGAAGCGCCAGGTCCACGAAATCACCGCCCAGCTCAAGGTGGCGCGGCTCCGCGACCGGCAGGGCCTGGCCAGCCAGCCGCCGGCCAGGCACTTCGTCTTTACCGGGCCGCCGGGGACCGGGAAGACAACCGTCGCCCGCATCCTGGGCCGGATTTTCGCCGCGCTCGGGCTGCTGGTGCGGCCCAGCGTGGTCGAGGCGCATCGCGCCGATCTGGTCGGCGAGCACCTCGGCTCCACCGCGATCAAGACGAACAAGCTGGTGGACTCCGCGCTCGGTGCCGTGCTCTTCATTGACGAGGCCTACTCGCTGTACAACGACGGCTATTCGGGCGGCGACGCGTTCGGCTCCGAGGCCGTGCAGACGCTGCTCAAGCGGGCCGAGGACGACCGCGACCGGCTGGTGATCGTGCTGGCCGGATACACCCAGGACATGGACCGGTTCCTGCGCAGCAATCCCGGCCTGGCGTCGCGGTTCAGCGTCCGGATCGGCTTTCCCAGCTACTCGCCGGGCGAGCTGGTCAGGATCGCCGAGATGATCGCCCAGCAGGCGGGGGACAGCTTCGCCGACGACGCGCTGCCGGTGCTCGACCAGATTTTCAGCCGGGCCTGCGCCGACGGTCGGATCGACGAACTCGGCAACGGCCGGTTCGCCCGGTCGCTGTTCGAGCGGGCCTGCGCGGCCAGGGACCTGCGGGTGGCCCACCTGGGCGACGCCGCGAGCGCCGCGGACCTGACCACGGTGGCCGCCGTCGACCTGGCCGCCGCCTACCAGGAAGTCAGCGACTGAGCCGAGCCGCCCGCGCTGGCCTCGTTCCGGCCCGGGCCGCTACCCGGCCGGCGATCCGTATCCGCCGCCGCCCGGAGTCTCGATCACGAAGATGTCCCCGGCGGCCACCGGCACCGAATCGCAGCCGCGCATCGGGGTGACAGAGCCATCGGCATGCTCGACCCAGTGCCGCCCGAGCGCACCCGGCTCCCCGCCGGCCATTCCGTAAGGCGGGATGCGGCGGTGACCGGTCAGCGTGGTGACGGTCATCGGCTCCAGGAAGCGCAGCTCGCGGCGGCCGCCGGCGCCGCCCGGCCAGCGCCCGCCCCCGCCGGTGCCGGGCCGGATCGCGTACCGCTCCAGCCGGACCGGATAACGCCATTCCAGCACCTCGGGGTCGGTGAGCCGGGAGTTGGTCATATGGGTCTGCACCACGTCGGTACCGGCGAAGCCCGGTCCGGCGCCCGATCCGCTGGCCACCGTCTCGTAATACTGGTAGCGCTCGTTGCCGATGGTGACGTTGTTCATCGTGCCCGAGCCCTCGGCCATCACGCCCAGCGCCGCGTACAGCGCCCCGGTGATCGCCTGCGAGGTCTCCACGTTGCCGGCCGCCACCGCGGCCGGGTACTCCGGCGCGAGCATGCATCCCGGCGGGATGATCACCCGGACCGGCTTGAGGCAGCCGGAGTTGAGCGGGATGTCATCGGCCACCAGGGTGCGGAACACGTACAGCACGGCCGCCATGGCCACCGATGACGGCGCGTTGAAATTACCGGTCAGCTGCGCCGAGGTACCGGTGAAGTCGACCTCCGCGGAGCGGGCCGCGCGGTCTGCCCGGACCGCGACCCGGATGACCGCCCCGTTGTCCAGCTCGTATGCGCACTGGCCGTCGCTCAGCGTGGTGATGACGCGGCGCACTGCTTCCTCGGCGTTGTCCTGCACGTACCCCATGTAGGCCTGTACCACGTCCAGTCCGAAGTGCCCGATCATCCGGCGGAGCTCCTGCACCCCCTTCTCGTTGGCGGCGATCTGCGCGCGCAGGTCGGCCAGGTTCACCTCCGGGTTGCGGGACGGGCAGCGCGCGGACCGGAGCAGGTCAAGCGTCTGCGCTTCCCGCAGCACCCCGGCCCGCGCCAGCAGCCAGTTGTCGATGAGCACCCCTTCGTCCTCGATCCGGGTGCTGAACGCGGGCATCGAGCCCGGCGTGATCCCGCCGACTTCGGCGTGGTGGCCGCGGGATGCGAGGTAGAACAGAATCTCGCGGCCGGCCTCGTCGAAGACGGGGGTTACCACGGTGATATCCGGCAGGTGCGTTCCGCCGTGGTAGGGATCGTTGAGCATGTAGACGTCGCCGGGCCGCATCCGGCCCGCGTTACGCCTCGCCACGATCTTGATGCTCTCGCCCATCGAGCCCAGGTGCACCGGAATGTGCGGGGCGTTCGCGATCAGGCCGCCGACGGCGTCGAAGATGGCGCAGGAGAAGTCCAGCCGCTCCTTGATGTTGACCGAGTGCGCGGTGCTGCGCAGCCGCACGCCCATCTGCTCGGCGACTGACATGAACAGGTTGTTGAAGATTTCCAGCATGACCGGATCCACCGCGGTCCCGGCGTGGCGCCGGTCCGGCCGCGCCGCCACCCGGGTGAGCAGCAGGTCGCCGAGCCCGGTCAGCTCTGCCTGCCAGCCCGGTTCGGTCACCGTCGTCGCGAAGTCCTCCACGATCAGCGCCGGCCCGGCCACGCGCTGGCCGGGCCGCAGGTCCCGGCGGCGGACCAGCGGCAGGTCCGCCCGGGTGCCCGCCACGTACATCGCCACGGTGGCTCCCGCGCCGTCCGGCTGCCCATCCGGCGGGGCGGCGGGCGGGCGGGCGGCCGGCGCTGCGGACGCGGCGACGAGCTCGACCGACACCGCCTCCACCAGAATCGTCTTGCCGCGCATGAGAAACGAGAAGTGCTGCCGGTACGCCTGCTCGAAGGCCGCGGTCATCCCGGCCACGCCGCCGAGCGGGACCGGCAGCGCGGTGTCGGTGCCGTCGTACCGCAGGTGAGCCCGGCGGACCGGCCGGGCGCGGCCGGGCCCGATCCCTTGCCGGGTCAGCTCGGCCAGCGCGCCGGCTTCCAGGCGGCCGGCCACCTGGTCCAGTTCCGGCAGCAGCCGGGCCGTCAGCGGCGCCTCCACCGCGCGCTCACGCATGGCGGTCACGTCCGCCAGCCCCATCCCGTAGGCGGACAGCACCCCGGCCAGCGGGTGAATGAGCACCCGGGTGATGCCAAGCGCGTCGGCCACCGCGCAAGCGTGCTGGCCGCCCGCGCCGCCGAACGTCGCCAGCACGTACTGGGTCACGTCATAGCCGCGCTGCACCGAGATTTTCTTGATCGCGTTCGCCATGTTCGCCACCGCGATTTCCAGGAATCCGGCCGCGACCTGCTCAGCCGTGGGGGCCACCGTGGCCCCGGCGGCCGTTTCCCCGGATCCGGACGGGACCGCGGAGCGGCCGGCCGCCGCTATCCGCCCGGCCAGCGCGGCGAACTGCTCCCGCACGGTGCCGGCATCCAGCGGCTGATCACCGTTCTCCCCGAACACGCTCGGAAAGTGGGCGGGCTGGATCCGGCCGAGCATGATGTTGGCGTCGGTGACCGTGAGCGGGCCGCCGCGCCGGTAGGCCGCCGGGCCGGGCTGCGCGCCGGCCGAGTCCGGGCCGACCCGGTACCGGCTGCCGTCGAAATGCAGGACCGACCCGCCGCCAGCGGCGACCGTGTGGATGCTCAGCATCGGCGCCCGCATCCGCACCCCGGCCACCTGGGTCTCGTACTGGCGCTCGAACTCGCCCGCGTAGTGAGACACATCGGTCGAGGTACCGCCCATGTCGAAGCCGATCACCCGGGTAAATCCGGCCGCCTGCGCGGTACGGGCCATGCCGACGATGCCGCCGGCCGGCCCGGACAGGATCGAGTCCTTGCCCCGGAACAGGCGGGCGTCGGTCAGGCCGCCGCTGGACTGCATGAACTGCAGCCGCACGCCGTCCAGCTGGCCGGCCACGTGGTCCACGTAGCGGGCCAGGATAGGGGACAGGTAGGCGTCCACCAGCGTGGTGTCGCCGCGGGACACCAGCTTCATCAGCTGGCTCGTCGCATGCGACAGCGATACCTGCGCGAACCCGGCCCGGCGGGCGATCTCGCCGATCCTGGCCTCGTGCGCCGGGTACCGGTAGCCGTGCATGCACACCACGGCGGCCGACCGGAAACCCTCGCGGCGGGCGGCCCGGAGATCGGCCGCCACCGCATCCTCGTCCAGCGCGACAATGACCTCGCCATGGGCTCCGATCCGCTCGGTGACCTCGATCACCCGGGCGTACACCATCTCCGGCCGGATGATCTGCCGGTCGAAGATCCGGGGCCGGTCCTGGTAGGCGATCCGCAGCGCGTCCGCGAAACCCCGGGTGATGACCAGGACGGTCGGCTCGCCCTTGCGCTCCAGCAGGGCATTGGTCGCGACCGTGGTGCCCAGGCGGACCACGGAGATCCGGGCGGCCGGGATGCGATCGCCGTCCGGCACGCCGAGCAGCTGCCGGATGCCGGCCACCGCGGGATCGGCGTACCGGCCCGGGTTTTCGGACAGCAGCTTGTGCACGGCGAGCGTGCCATCCGGGCGGCGCGCGACGATGTCGGTGAACGTGCCGCCACGGTCGATCCAGAATTCCCAGCCGCGGTCCGCCGATGACGGGGACCGGGTGGTCATCCAGCCTCCTCCGGCGGAAGCTCGGCGAGCGCGGTGGCGATGTCGTCCTCGTTGCGCCCGGCCGCCGCGATCACGTCGATCAGCGTGTGCAGCACCGAATGCCGGTCCTCGCCCAGATCCAGCAGGCGCTGCGCGGCCTCCCACAACTCGGGCGGGTCGCCGCGCCAGAGCCGGTCCGCGACGGCCAGATGGCGATCGATGTGCGCGTCGTCACCCCGCCCGGCCGCCGGGTTGTCGTGGTCGGCGGCCAGCAGCGTCCGGCGGTCGGCGGGCCTGGCCGGGTCGAGGGCGCTGAGGTCAGTGCCGCGGTAACGGCCGACCAGCACGGGGAACGCGAACGCCCGCCGGGGCAGCGCCTCCAGGTCGGAGTCGGGTAGCAGCCGCGCGACGAGGCCGGCCTCCAGCCCGAACGCGGCCGGGTCGTGATAGACCCGGGTGAACGTGCCCATCGAGTCGAAGACCGCGTCAAGCGCGGTGCCGATCGCCTGCTCGCCGAGCCCGGTGCGGGTGCCCGCCCAGCGCGCCCAGGCGGCGAGCACGTGCGGCATGGCGTGCTGCTCAGCGGGCGACAGGACCACCCGGCGGGGCAGCCAGTCCAGCAGGAACGTCTCCGCCTTCGCCGGGCTGACGCGCAGCGGGCGGCCAAAGTCCCGGTCGCATCCGTAGTCGACGATGTGATCGGCGCACCGGCTTGCCGCCGACCGGTCGGAAAGGTCCTCGGCCTCGTCCGACGCGAGGAACTCGGCGACGAGCATGGCCCGCCGGTCCTTGCGCCACGCCTGCCGCCGCGCGGCGACGCCGCCTCCGCTGCCGCCGGGCGGCCACGGGACAGTTCCCCGGGCCGGGGGGAGCGTGCGCACCCGGGCCCTGATGAACGCGTGGTACGACGGGAAGGATGCGCTGACCGGCGGATCGGCCGCCCCGTCGGTCACCGCTAGCGCGGACTCAAGCAGCCGCCGGGCGAGCGGCGGATCCAGTTGCGCGAAGGCGGGCTGCCCGGCGCGGTCCGCGCCCGGGCCGCCCGGGCCCGCTCCGGCCGGTGCGCCGCCGGCCGGCTGGCCGCTGGTCTCGCGGCACAGGTCGAGCAGCTTCCCGACCTGCGAGGTGACCCAGCCGTCCCTGGCCATGCCGCCTGCGTTGTAGTCGACGATGACCACCAGCGCGTGCGGCTCCTCGCCGGCATAGCTGAAGACGCAGACGACCTCGTCCCGGTCGCCGAAGGCGTCAGAGTTCACGTAGCAGTCGGCTGCCGCCACCGCGCCGACATGCTCCGCCCAGCCAGGCCGGGCGACGCCACGTTCCATCAGCGCCAGCGCCGCCTGCTCGGCCTTCGACGCCTGCCGCGGAGTGCCCAGGCAGGCGATGCCGGAAAGGAGCGCGAGCGCGGCCGGGCTGCCCTGCTGGGCCGCATAGGCGACCAGCCCCTCGCCGACAAGCTCCTCGATGTCCGCCTGCCGGCGGCGTGCTGGCTTGGTGCCCGGCCGCCCGGGCTGCTGGCCCCACCAGGTGCCGAGCATCTCGCTCACCATCAGCTCGGCGTCCAGCGGGCTGCGCACGGCCAGCAGTTCCCTGGCCGCGCGCAGCATCTCGGCGAAAAGCGCGTTCGGCGGCGGAGCGGGGATTCCCGCCCATCCCGGCCGCGGGCCCGGGGGACCTGAATGCCCTGAATTGCCCGCACCGCCGGACGGCGGCTTGCGACGACTCTGCGGGCTCACCCGGACAGCCTTCCAGATCTACGACATGCGATGCCACGCCTGACTCCGGCGCGCCGCACGTTTCTGCGCGCACACTGCGGACTGCGGCAGCCGGCCCGGCCCGCGGCCGGCCCGGCCCGCGGATCGCGGCGGTCATGGCTGTCCGCCGCCGGGCCCCGGGGTCTGCCGCGGGCCGCGGCCATCAGGTCCTGGCGGCCTGGCCTGGCGCGGTGGCCGGGACGGCCCGGCCTGGCTGGCGCATATTCTGCTCTCTGCATCCGTGATGTGCCCGTCGCCGATCGGGGTAGGTGGGGCGTGGCTCCGCCCCCATCGTGCCATAGATGGAT
Source organism: uncultured Actinomycetes bacterium (assembly GCA_963786975.1). Taxonomy (GTDB): domain Bacteria; phylum Actinomycetota; class Actinomycetes; order Streptosporangiales; family Streptosporangiaceae; genus Palsa-506. The sequence goes on from CAWBBE010000010.1 coordinate 134,079, forward strand.
TAGTCCGGTAGCGGTCCTGACACGGTGCGCTGCCTGCCAGCGCGGATGACCGGGCTGGCCGGCCTCTCGATCCTGGCCAGATCCCGTGCCTGGCCGGGTTCTGGCAGCTCACGGCCCTGCGGCCGGCTGCGCTCGGGGCTGCCGCCGGGTGCCAAGCCGCCGTGCGGCAGCCCGGGGCCGGCCGCGGCCGGCCCCGCCGCCGCCGCGTCCTGCGCCGCGGCCTGATGCCACCGGCGGCAGGTAGTTGTTGCCGGTAGCCTTCTTGTGCTCGTTGTTGCCGCTAGCCTTCTTGTGTCCGCAGTGAGCAGGAAGGAGCCGTTCATGGCACGCGCACGCTCGGCGCCCGGGTGCTCGCGGTGAGCACCGGCACCTCGGTGCCCAGGCCGCGCGTGTCCGGAATGGACGTGTCGGACTCCGCGCTGCTGGCCACGCTGCTCCGCGAGGCCCCGATCGGCTTTGCCTTCTTCGGTGCCGACCTGCGCTTCCGCAGGGTGAACCAGACCCTGGCCCGCTGGCGCGAAACCGACCAGGCGGAGCACATCGGCCGCCTGCCCTCGCAGATCTGGCCTGAGCAGCTGGCCGACCGGGCCGAGTCCGCGATCCGGCAGGTGCTCGCCGAAGATCAGCCGATGTTCGAGTCGGATCATCCCATCACTTTCCCGGTGATCCGCCCGGAGCCGCCAGCCGGAGCCGCCGCCGGGCCTGATCATGCCCGGCATGAGCAGGCCGGGGCGGCGGTCAGGGCATTGCGGGACCGGGCCGGCCCGGACAATGCGGTGGCCGGCCAGCAGGTGCGGCACTGGGCATTCTCCTGGTTCCCGTCGCACGACCCGGACGGCGATATCACCGGGGTGGCCCTGATCGCCGTCGACATCACCGACCGGCAGAATTCCGAGGAGGCAGTCCGGCGCAGCGAGGAGCGTTACCGCTCGCTGGTCCAGGCCGGCGCCCAGGTCGTCTGGGTGACGACACCGACCGGGGAGATCGCCGAGGATTCTCCCGAATGGCGCTGGATCACCGGCCAGAGCGCGGAAGAGTACCAGGGCAACGGGTGGCTGGACGCCATCCATCCGGAGGACCGTGACCGGGTGGAGCGGGACTGGCGGGACTGCGTGGCGACCGGCAAGGTCTTTGACAGCCGCTACCGGGTGCGCACGAAGACCGGCTCCTACCGGCACTATGACGTGCGCGCGGTGCCGATCGAGCGGGACGGCAGGATCGTCGAATGGGTCGGCGCGAGTACTGACGTGACCGGCCAGCGCGAGGCCGAGGAGATGCGGGGGCGGCTGACCGAGCAGCTCTCGGCCGCTGCGCTGCGCACGGCGCGGCTGCAGCAGGCCACCTCGATGCTGGCCGAGGCGCTGACGGTCGAGCAGGTCGTCGAGGTGATCACCGAGGTCGGCCGCTCGGCGATCGGCGCGGACCGCTCGGTGGTCGCGCTGCTCGACCCGGAAAGGCTCCGGCTGCGGACGGTTACCCCGGGTGGCATGCCGGACGGGCCGGGCGCGCCGAGCGGGGACATCCCGCTGGACACGCCCAGCGTGATGACGGCGGCCATCCTGGCCCGCCGGCCGCTGCTGGTGGAGAGCCCGGAGAGCATGCGCCGGCAGTTCGAGGGCGTGACCAACGTCGACCTGTTCCTGCAGCACAGTGACGAGCGGGCGTGGGTCGGGCTGCCGCTGATCGCGGCCGGGGCGCCGCTGGGCGCGCTGCGGTTCTCGTTCACCAGGCCGCGGCAGATCACCGAGGAGGAGCGGGTCTTCCTGGAGGCGCTGGCGGGCCAGTGCGCGCTCGCGATGGAGCGCGCCTCGCTGTTCGAGCGCGAGCACACCACGGCGGAGACGCTGCAGCGCAGCCTGCTGCCGGACCGGCTGCCGACCGTGCCGGGCATCGTGCTGGAGGCCAGCTACCTGCCGGTCACCAGGAACATGGAGATCGGCGGCGACTGGTACGACGCCTTCCGGCTGCCCGACGGCAAGCTCGCGGTGGCCGCGGGCGACGTGATGGGCAAGGGCCTGACCGCGGCCGCTGGCATGGGCCGGGTCCGCAATGCGCTGCGTGCCCTCGCGCTCACCGACCCGCGGCCGGCCGCCGTGCTGGCCGGCCTGGACCGGCTCTTCGTCGCCACCGAGCTCGAGGAGCAGGTGACCACGGTCGCGTATCTCGTGGTGGACCCTGAGACCGGTGACGGGATGGCCGGCAACGCCGGCCACCTGCCGCCGCTGCTGCTGTCCGGCGATGCGCCGCCCCGGCTGGATCCGACCGAGGCGGGAACGCCGCTAGGCTGGGCCAGCCCGCGGCAGCAGTATGCTTTCCGGCTGCCGCCAGGCAACACCGCGGTGCTGTACTCCGATGGACTTGTAGAGAACCGGCGGCGCGGTCTGGACTCCGGCCTGGACGAGCTGGTGGCGGTGGCCGCGCAGGCGCCGGCCGGAGTGGTGGAGGATCCGGCAAGACTGCTCGATTACCTGGTTGAGCGGATGCTCACGGGCTATGAGCAGGATGACGACGTGACCGTGCTGGTGCTGCACATGCCCAGGCGCGACGGAGCAGGGCCGGCCAGGAAGCCGGCCGCCGGAGCGCCCGCTAGGAGGGGTAAGGCGTGAACAATGCGGGAATCATGGTCCGGCATGGTCGCGCGCGGCGGCGGGCCGTTGCCGGGCAGCGACCCGGGGTGGTACGACCTACCTCCCGACTCCGCCTAAGGTGGAGGACGGGAGATCAGCCGACCCGGGCCGCCATGCCGTGTGGGCAAAGCCCGGTACCCGGCATTGTCCTAGCAGCGAGACCCGCGCGGTAGGGTCCATTTCCCCGCCATACGTACGCAGGAGAGGGTGTCCGTGTCGCTTGCGAGTCCGGTCAGCCATAGGTGGAGCGCGCCACGGCGGGCCGCCAGCCAGCGAAGGAAGGGGTGACTGCGGTGGCAAGCGCTGCAGGCTCCGCAGCGCGGAGGCAGCCAGGGGCATCTGCCCAGAACGGCCGGTTGGCCGCGCAGACGCCCTCGCGACGCGGCTCGGCCGAGGGGTCGGTGGCGCTGGTGGAAGGTGACGCATCTGCTGAGAATCAACGCACTTCCGGGTCCGGCAGTTCCGCCGAGCATGCGGACGCTGGCCGGCGGCGAAAGCACCGGACCGCCCCGCGGCGTCGGCCGATGACAGGACCGCAGCCGAGGCCGGTGCCGCGGTGACGGCCGACCAGCAAGGCGGCGAGGACACCAGGCGCAGCCGGAAGGCAGCCCGCCGGGCCGCCCCGGCCGGCCGGTCCGGGACGGCGGTCCAGGAGCGGTCCGGCGGCGGCCCAGCCGCGGCCGGGCCGGGCGGCGACGCCGGCCCGGACGCCGCGGCGGGCGGCCAGGGCGGCGACCCGGGCTCCCCAGGGCCGGCCGATGACCTTGAGCTTGACGTCGAGGTTGAGGTGGACGTGGAAGCCGACTTCGATGTCGCCGACCTCGCCGCCGTCGCCGACCTTGAGGTCGACGTAGAAGTTGACCTGGCGGATCTGGCCGATCTCGACGAGGACGACGATCCGGTGGCAGGCCTGGACGCCGATGTCGAGCCGGCCCAGGATGCCGCCGAGGCCGCCGAGGCCGATGACGCGGCGGACGCCGTGCCCGGCCCGGCCGGGCCGGCCGAAGGGCAGGCTGCCGCGGAGCCCGCGGCCGCCGTTCCCGCCGCCAAGGCAGCCGGCGAGGACGGCGAGGACGAGGCGTTCGTCTACGGCGATGACGACGAGGATCTCCCCGCGGCGCAGGTAGCCGCGGCGGGGGCCACCGCCGATCCGGTGAAGGATTACCTGAAGCAGATCGGCAAGGTGCCGCTGCTTAACGCCGAGCAAGAGGTTGAGCTGGCGAAGCGGATCGAGGCCGGCCTGTTCGCCGAGGAGAAGCTGGCCGAGGGCCGGGGGACGCTGCGGCCGGAGGCGCGCGGGGACCTGGAGTGGATCGCCGATGACGGCAGGCGGGCCAAGAACCACCTGCTGGAGGCGAACCTGCGGCTGGTGGTATCGCTGGCCAAGCGGTACACCGGGCGCGGGATGCTGTTCCTGGACCTGATCCAGGAAGGCAACCTCGGCCTGATCCGCGCGGTGGAGAAGTTCGACTACACCAAGGGCTACAAGTTCTCCACCTACGCCACCTGGTGGATCCGGCAGGCGATCACCCGGGCGATGGCCGACCAGGCCCGCACGATCCGCATTCCGGTGCACATGGTGGAGGTCATCAACAAGCTGGCCCGGGTGCAGCGGCAGATGCTGCAGGATCTGGGCCGGGAGCCGACCCCGGAGGAACTCGCCGCCGAGCTCGACATGACCCCGGAGAAGGTCATCGAGGTGCAGAAGTACGGGCGCGAGCCCATCTCCCTGCACACCCCGCTCGGCGAGGACGGCGACAGCGAGTTCGGTGACCTGATCGAGGACTCCGAGGCGATCCAGCCCGGCGAGGCGGTCAGCTTCACGCTGCTGCAGGAGCAGCTGCATTCGGTGCTCGACACCCTGTCCGAGCGCGAGGCCGGGGTCGTCTCGATGCGGTTCGGCCTGACCGACGGGCAGCCTAAGACGCTGGATGAGATCGGCAAGGTCTACGGCGTTACCAGGGAGCGGATCCGCCAGATCGAGTCAAAGACCATGTCGAAGCTCCGGCACCCGTCCCGCTCCCAGGTCCTCCGCGACTACCTGGACTGACTCGCATCCTGGCCAGCGCGGCCCGGGCCCGGCTGGCCCGGGCCCGGGCCTGGCCGCGCCGGGGCGATGTCAGCCGGCCGGACCCGCTTCCCGGCTCCGGCGGCTCGCTTCCCGGCGCCGCTGCCCGGCCGCATCCGGGCACCGGGCGCGAGGGCCGGTGCTGCGCCCCGCGCTAGCTGTCCGCGGAAAAAGAAACGCGCCTGTCCGCGGACAGGCGCGCTGCGTGCTGGCACGCTACTGCGCTACTCACGACCCGGCTGACGGGAGCCGGGTCAAGCTCACCGGGCAGGCGGGGCAGAGGTCCCGGAAGCCTGGTTCAGCCGGTCGGTCTCATCGTGGATCTCGATCGCGATCTTCGCCAGCGCCTCGGCATGCTGGCGATTGTGGTGGGCGCAAAAGAGCAGCTCTCCCGACCCCGCCAGCATGACGCGGACGTACGCCTGGGCACCGCACCGATCGCATACGTCGAGGGCGTTGAGTGGCTTTGCTGGGGCCATAGCTCCGGTCATGTCGCCTCCTTCGCGGCTAGACCCGCCCGGCCTGCTGGCCGGCGGGCGTCCAACCCGCTGAACTACTACCGCATCACAACACGCGGCCGACTGCTGAACTTCCCATGCCGGCCGGCGATACGCCAGAAGCGAACAGCCTTTCTGCCTCGTGACACGATCGCCTGCCCATTCACTGTAGCGCGTATGTTGTCCCAGGTCGCCGGGTATGTCGGCGGCGTGGTGCGGGCAGCCTGACGGTGCCTGCCGCTAGTCTGCCCTCAGGCCCACCCGGGGCATGCCGCCAGGCCTGCCATGTCAGGAGAAGATTTCGTGACTGTCGTCAGCTCCGCGCCAGCGCACCCGGCCGCCGTCGCCGACGGCTACACCGCGCGTCACCTGACGGTGCTGGAAGGGCTCGAGGCGGTCCGGAAGCGCCCGGGGATGTACATCGGCTCCACCGACGGCCGCGGTCTGCTGCATTGCCTCTGGGAGATCGTCGACAACGCCGTGGACGAGGCACTGGCCGGGCACGGCACGGACATCGAGGTGGTGCTGCACGCGGACCATTCGGCCGAGGTCCGGGACAACGGCCGCGGCATCCCGGTTGACGTAGAGCCGAAAACCGGGCTGACCGGTGTCGAGCTCGTGATGACCAGGCTGCATGCGGGCGGTAAGTTCGGCGGCGGTTCCTATACCGCGTCGGGCGGCCTGCACGGCGTCGGCGCGTCGGTGGTAAATGCGCTGTCCGGCCGGCTGGACGTGCACGTGGACCGGAACGGCCACGAGTGGGCAGCGAGCTTCCGCCGCGGCGTGGCCGGCGAGTTCAGCGGCCCTGATCCAGACGCCCCGTTCGTGCCCGGCCATGGGCTGCGGCGGGTACGCCGGGTGGCGAAGACGCTGACCGGCACCAGGATCAGGTTCTGGCCGGACCGTCAGGTGTTCGTCCGGGACGCGCAGTGGAGCTTCGAGTCCCTCGCCCAGCGAGCCAGGCAGACCGCTTACCTGGTGCCCGGTCTCACCATCCGGATCCGGGACGAGCGCGCCGCGGCCGGCCACGCCGCGGCGCCCGGCCGGCAGGCCGCCGGTCACCCGGGTCCGGGCCACCCGGACTCCGTGCTGCATGCCGTGCCCGACGCGGGTCACGACGACCCGGACGACCGGCCGGCCGGCACCGCACGCGGCACGGCCGGGCCGCAGCAGGCCCAGTTCCGGTTCGCCGGCGGGATCAGCGAGTTCTGCGCCCATCTCGCGCCGGGCGATCCGGTCACCGAGGTAGTCCGGCTGGTCGGCTCGGGGCAGTTCACCGAGACGGTGCCGGTGCTGGACGACCAGGGGCACCTGACCCCGACCGAGGTGGAACGCGAGCTCAGGGTCGACGTGGCGCTGCGGTGGGGGACCGGCTACGACAGCGTGACCAGGTCGTTCGTCAACGTGATTGCCACCCCGAAGGGCGGCACCCATGTCACCGGTTTCGAGCGCGCGCTTGTCCGCACCCTCAACGAGCAGCTGCGCGCCGCCAGGCTGCTCAAGAACGGCGACGAGCCGGTTACCAAGGAGGACGTGCTCGAAGGGCTGACGGCCGTGATCGCGGTACGGCTGCCCGAGCCGCAGTTCGAGGGCCAGACCAAGGAGGTTCTCGGCACGCCGCCCGCACACAAGATCGTCAGCCAGGTCGTGGCCGCCGAGCTGCGGGCCTTCTTCGAGGCGCGCGGCCGGGGCAGCAAGCAGCAGGCCAGGGCGCTGCTCGACAAGGTCGCCACGGCGGCCAAGACGCGTATTGCCGCCCGCGAGCACCGGGAGAATCAGCGCCGTAAGTCGGCTCTCGCGAGTTCGGCGCTGCCAGCCAAGCTGGTGGACTGCCGGTCGGCAGACGACCGCAGCGAGCTGTTCATCGTCGAGGGCGATTCCGCGCTCGGCACCGCCAAGGTGGCACGGGACTCGGAATTCCAGGCGCTGCTGCCGATCCGCGGCAAGATCCTCAACGTGCAGAAGGCCTCGCTCACCGACATGCTCAAGAACGCCGAGTGCGCGGCGATCATCCAGGTGCTCGGGGCCGGCTCGGGCAGCGCGTTTGACCTGGACGCAGCCAGGTACCAGCGGGTGATCTTCATGGCCGACGCGGACGTCGACGGCGCGCATATCCGCACCCTGCTGCTGACCCTGTTCCACCGGTACCTGCGGCCGATGGTGGCGGCAGGCCGCGTGTTCGCCGCGGTGCCGCCGCTGCACCGCATCGAGCTGGTCAGCCCGCGCAAGGGACAGCAGAAGTACAAGTACACCTACTCCGACGCTGAGCTGCACCGCAGCCTGCTGGAGCTGGAGCGGCGCGGGCAGCGGTGGAAGGAGCCGCCGCAGCGATACAAGGGCCTCGGCGAGATGGATGCCGCGCAGCTGGCGGAGACCACCATGGATCCGCGCCACCGGACACTGCGGCGGATCAGGATCGAGGACGCTGAGGCCGCGAAGGCCATGTTCGACCTGCTGATGGGCAGCGAGGTCGCGCCGCGGCGCGACTTCATCGTCGGCGGCGCCGCCGAGCTCGACCCGGCGCGCATCGACGCCTGACCGGCCGGGACGGGCTTGCGCATCCGGCCTGGCGCGTCCGGGCCGGCGCCCCGCCCGAATCGGACCGGAGGATCGCTGGTGACCCAGGCAGAGCTATTCGAAGGTGCCGCGCTCGCGGACGGGCAAAGCCCGGTGCTGCGCACGCCCGTCAGCGTCCTGGTAGCCGGCGGCATCGTGGCCGGCCTTTTCGACGGCGAGGCGCCTGCCGGGGCCAGGGCGGGCGCCAGGGTGATCGACGCGAGCGGGGCGACGATCGTGCCGTCCTTCGTGGACTGCCACAGCCACCTGACGCTGCCGGGCGGCGCGCGCTGGGTAGAGCGCGCCGCCGACGGGACGTCCGAGCTGGTTGACGCAGCCGAGCGGAACGCGGCGGCGCTGGTCGCGGCGGGCGTTCGCTGGGTCCGCGATGTCGGCTCGCCACGGCGCGCGGACACTCCCGACGGGCGGGAACGCGCGCTCGCGCTGTCACTCCGCGATCAGTGGCAGGGCCAGCCGGGCTATCCTTACATCCGGGCGGCCGGGACCTGGGTAACCAGGAGCGGCTCGCTGCCGCCTGGCCTGTCCGTCGAGGTCGGCGACGCCGGCGCCCTGCTCGCGGCATCCCTCGGCCAGCTCGACGATGGCGCCGACCTGGTCAAGCTTTATCTGGACGGCCCGGACGCCGACCTCGCGCCCTGGTCAGCTGACGAGGTGCGGCGGGTGGTCGACGCCGTGCACGCCCGCGGCGCGACCGTCGCAGCGCACGGCACCGGCCTGGCCAATTGCCGGCTCGCGGCCGAGGCGGCCGTCGACACGCTGGAGCACGGGTTCATGATCGACGCGGACATCGCGCGGATTCTCGCGGCCAGCCGGGTGACCGTGGTGTCCACGCTCTCGGTCCTGCATTCGTGGCAGGGCTTCGCCAGCACCACGACCATCGAGCGATTCACCGGGCCGGACAGCAGGCGGCGCACCGCCGAGCGGCTTGAGATAGCCGAGGCGAGCGTCCGGGCGGCGCACGCGGCCGGCGTGCCGATCGCGGCCGGAAGCGATTTCGGCGGCGGATCGGTCCGCGCGGGTCACCTCGCCTGGGAGGTCGAGAGCCTGGTGTCCGCCGGGCTGCAGCCATGGGAGGCGCTGGGCGCGGCGACCTGGCGCGGCGGCGACGTGCTGGGCGACCCGCATGCGGGCCGGATCGCGGCCGGCGGCCCGGCCCATTTCACGCTGGTGCACGGCGACCCGCTGAGCGACCCGGCCGCGCTCTGGCGCGTCTGGCGGGTCCGCTAGGTCCGTGACCAGCAGGCCAGGCGGCCCAGCCCGGCCCGGATCCGCCGTGATCACGGAACTGCCGCCGCGCCGCCGACGGCGGCCAGGGGGGCCCGGACGCGCTCGCCCGAGCCGTCCCTGCGGCCGTCCGCGGACGGCAGCTCCACCGGCGTGCCCGCATCGGTCGCGGCCCGGGCCGGTCCCGGCCCGGCCCACGCCAGCACCAGGGCGTCCTCGCCCTTCAGGAACCGGTGGCAGCGCACCCCGCCGGTCGCCCGGCCCTTCGGCGGGTACTCGCGGTACGGGGTGACCTTGACGGTCGCGGCCATCGTGCCCGGCAGCGCACCGGCGCTGCCGGCCGCGGTCACGACCACCGCGCCGCCGGCCGGGCCGGCGCCATCGGAATCAGCGGCTCCGCCAGCCCTGGCCGGGCCGACCGCGCCGAACCAGATCACCGCGGCCCGCGGTGACAGCCGGATGCCTGCCATCCCGCCGGCCGCCCGGCCCTGCGGCCGCACCGACCCGGCCCCGAACCGGAGCAGCTGGGCGTCCGACGTGATGAGCACCAGATCCTGATCCTCGCTGGCCAGCTGGACGGCCCCGACCACCCGGTCGCCGTCCTTCAGCGAGATCACCTCGAAGTCGGTGGCGTTCTGCGGGTAGTCGGGCGAGACCCGCTTCACCACGCCGCCGGCCGTGCCAAGCGCCAGGCCGCCGCCGTCAGCGCCGTCGGCCGCGACGATCGCGACGACGGTCTCGCCGGGCTCAGTGCCGACGAACTCGCCGACTGGCGCACCGCCGGCCAGCCCGGGGGAATGCGCGCTCGGCGGCAGGGCCGGCAACTCGAGCACGCCCAGCCTGATCAGCCGTCCGAGCGAGGTGACCACGCCGATCGTCCCGCGTGCCGTGCACGGTACGGCTGACACGATCGCGTCATGCGCCGCCCGCGGACCGGCTTCCCGCCGCACGTCATCGGCGCCGCCCGCGCCGCCCGCGCCGCCGGAATCCGGATCCGGGCCAGGCAGCGCCGGCTGCCCGGCCAGGCCGGCCGCCGTCCTGGCCAGCAGGCCTGTCGATGACAGCAGCACGACGCACGGGTCATCGGCGACCTCAAGCGGCACCGCGGCAGCGGTCCGCGCGGCGCCGCTGCCTTCCAGCAGCACCGTGCGGCGCGGCGTGCCGAACCGCTCGCTTATGCTGGCCAGCTCGGCGGACACTACCTCGCGCAGCCGCTGCTCCGAATCGAGGATCGCGGTGAGCCCGGCGATCTCGGCTTGCAGGGTGTCCCGCTCGCGGTCAAGCTCCAGCCGGTCGTAGCGGGTCAGCCGCCGCAGCGGGGTGTCCAGGATGTACTGCGCCTGGATCTCCGACAGGTCGAACACCGACATCAGCCGGTCCTTGGCCGCCGCCGAGTCGTCGCTGGTCCGGATGACCTGGATGACCTCGTCGATGTTGAGCAGCGCGATGACCAGGCCGTCCACCAGGTGCAGCCGGCTCTCGCGCTTGGCCCGCCGGAACGCGGTCCGGCGCCGCACCACCTCGATCCGGTGGTCAACGTAGATCTGCAGCAGCTCGCGCAAGCCGAGCAGCCGGGGCTGCCCGTCCACCAGCGCGACATTGTTGATGCCGAACGTCTCTTCCATCGGGGTCAGCCGGTACAGCTCGTCGAGCACGGCCTCGGGCACGAAGCCATTGCGGACCTCGATCACCAGCTGCAGGCCGCGGTGCCGGTCGGTAAGGTCCTTCAGGTCGGCGATCCCGGCCAGCTTCTTGCTCTGCACCAGGTCCTTGATCCTGGCCGTCACCTTCTCCGGGCCGATGCCGTACGGCAGCTCGGTGACCACGATCCCGGTCCGCCGCGGGGTGATCTTCTCGATCCTGGCGGCCGCCCGGGTGCGGAAGATGCCGCGGCCGGTCTCGTAGGCGTCCCGGATCCCGGCCAGGCCCACGATCTTCCCGCCGGTGGGCAGATCGGGGCCGGGCACGAAGCGCATCAGCGTCTCCAGATCCGCATCCGGGTGCGCGATCAGGTGCCGCGCGGCCGCGATGACCTCACCGAGGTTATGCGGCGCCATGTTGGTGGCCATCCCGACCGCGATCCCTGCCGCCCCGTTGACCAGCAGGTTCGGGAACGCGGCCGGAAGCACCTGCGGCTCGGCATCCTGGCCGTCGTAGTTCGGCTGGAAATCGACGGTGTCCTCGTCGATCGAGGCCACCAGCTCCATCGCCGCGGCCGCCAGCCTGGCCTCGGTGTAACGGTACGCGGCGGCCGAGTCGTCACCGCCGAGCGACCCGAAGTTGCCGTGCCCGTCGATCAGCGGCAGCCGCATCGCCCACGGCTGCGCCATCCGGACCAGCGCGTCGTAGATCGCGCCGTCGCCGTGCGGGTGCAGCCGGCCCATCACGTCGCCGACCACGCGGGCGCACTTGACGTGCGCGCGGTCCGGCCGCAGGCCCATCTCGTTCATCTGGTAGAGAATCCGGCGCTGGACCGGCTTCAGGCCGTCCCTGGCGTCGGGCAGCGCCCGCTGGTAGATGACCGAGTAGGCGTACTCGAGGAAGCTGCCCCGCATCTCCTCGGTGACATCGATGTCGACGATGTTTTCCTCGAAGTCGTCGGGCGGGGGAGTTGTCGTGGTGCGTCTGGCCATGACCGTCATTGTGCCGTCCGGGCCGGGCCGGGGGTAACCGGGGCCGCTCAGGCCGCAGAATTCGGATATCCGGCCGATCCCGCGCAGCCGCGCAGCCGTCAGGTCGCGGAGAAGCCGCCGTCCACGCAGATCAGCTGGCCGGTGACGTACTCGCTCGCCCGGCTGGCCAGGAACACGGCTGCGCCCTCGAAGTCGGCAGGCTCGCCGTTGCGCCCGACCATCGTGCGCGCCGCGAGCGCTGCCGACCTGACCGGGTCGCTGGCGACCTCCCTGGTCAGCGGCGTCGCCACGAACCCGGGGGACAGCGCGTTGCAGCACACCCCGCGGCTCGCCCAGGCCTCGGACTGGGACCGGGTCAGCGACACCAGGCCGCCCTTGGCCGCGCCGTAGCCGCCGCTGTTGCCGAATGCCCGGATGGCCTGCTGGGATGCGATGTTGATGATCCGGCCCCAGCCGCGGGCCGCCATCCCCGGCCCGAATCGCTGACCGAGCAGGAACGGCGCGGTCAGGTTGACCGCCATGGTCTGATCCCACTCGGCCGCGGTCAGCGCATCCATCGGCGGCCGCAGGTTGATCCCGGCGGCGCACACCAGGATGTCCGGCTCGCCGAACCGCGCGGCCGCCTCCGCCGCGCCGCGGGCCAGCTCGGCCCGGTCGCCGATATCGGCGCTTACCCAGCCTGCCTGGCCGCCGGCGGCCAGGATCCGGCCTGCCGACGCGGCCAGCGCCTCGCCGCCGCGCGCGACGAGCACTACCCGTGCCCCGGCGCCGGCCAGCGCGAAGCCGATCGCCTGGCCGATGCCCGAGCTGCCGCCGGTGACCACGGCCACCCGGCCGGCCAGCCCGAAGAGCCGGTCAAGGTACTCAGACATGGTAAACAGCAAGTATGGTCGAAGTATAGGGCAGGCAAATAAGCGGCATCAGTCAGCGTCCGGTTGCGGGCATTCTGGATCAAGCCATACGATCATACGGTGAACTTCGATGAGGCTGCGCAGATAGTGGCCGGCATACCTGGTCCGCATATACCGGTCCGGCGCGCCAAATTGTTGTACGAGCACATAAGAAAGTACCGCCCGGAAAATCTGCTTGAGCTCGGCACCGCCCGGGGAGGATCGGCCGTTTTCATGGCATCGGCGCTTGACGAGAACGGCACCGGTCACCTGACGAGCGTTGACTCGACCCGCTGGCAATGGCAGAACCCGACTCCCGGGGAAGTGCTTGAAAAGGCAGGCCTGAGCAAATTCGTAACGCTCGACAAGAATTACTCTACCTACGCCTGGTTTCTGGAGCGTGAGCTGGAGTCCGCCATGGACACCGGCGGCATGGTACGGCCGAAGTATGACTTTATCTTTCTGGACGGCGCGAAGAACTGGAGCACCGACGGCATCACCGTGGTAGTGTCCGAGCGGCTGCTGCGGCCCGGCGGCTGGCTGCTGCTCGATGACCTCGGCTGGACTTACGAGAAGCATTGCGCCAATAAGACCCGGCATTACGAAATCGACCTCACCAAGCTGTCCGACTCGGAGCGGACCCAGCCGCACCTGCGGGCCATCTTCGATCTGCTGATCCGGACGAATCCCGCATTCGATGAGTTTGTGGTGCAGGACGACTGGTGGGGCTGGGCGCGTAAGTCGGCGGCGGCCCGCACACGAACGGCAGTGCGCAGGCCGCCAGGCCGAGAAGCGGCCTGGCCGACCTGGTGCGCCGCACCCGGCGGGTTCGCGCCAGCTAAAGCCCCCCGCGTCGGGATGGGCCGGGCTGGGATAGCCCGGCGGGCCGGGCCGCGCCGGGAATGGCCCGGCCGGGAGCGGCCGTCGTTATAGCGCCGGCCGCGCGCCGACCATGCCGAGCGCCCGCGCGGCCAGCCGGCATCCGCTGGCCAGCGCCTCGCCCGGCGGCTTGTTGTCCAGCCAGGGTGGCAGGAACCCGGCGCAGAACGCGTCCCCGGCGCCGGTGCCGTCCACCACCCGCTCGACCGGCGGGGCGGGTACCCGGAACGGATCCGGCCGGCCGTTCGCGTAGAACAGCGCGCCGTCCGCGCCGAGCTTCAGCACGACCTGCGGATACCAGGCGTTCAGCACCCGGGCGGCCTGCTCGGGATCGTCCCGCCCGGTGATCACCATGGCCTGGTCGCCGTTCACGAACAGCAGCGCGGCCCCATTGCTGAGCTGCAGGAACGGCTCGGCCCCGATCCGCTCCAGCGGCGCCGCGGACGCGCCGTCGACCGAGACGGTCATCTGGGCCCGCCGGGCATGGCCGAACGCGGCGAGCGCCGCGTTCCTGGAGCCCTCGTTCAGCAGGGTGTAGCCCGAGATGTGCAGATGGCTGCCCGGGGTGAACAGGTCTTTCGGCAGGTCATCGGGCGATAGCGCGGAATTCGCGCCGGGGTCGGACAGCATGGTCTGGTCACCCTTGTGCGTGACCATCACGACGCACGTGCCGGTCGGCCGCTCCGGGTCCATCACCAGCCGCGCGTCGACGCCGTACCCCATCAGTTCCATGTCCCTGTTGCGGCCGGCGATGTCCGCGCCGCGCCGCCCGACGAAGGCCACCTCGGCCCCGTCGACGGCCAGCCAGGCGGCGATGTTCGCGCCGGAACCGCCGCCGTGCATGGTCACAGTCGCGGGCGTGTCGCTGCCTTTGGCCAGCGGCAGGGCCGCACGCGCAACCGTGTCCGTCATGAGATCGCCAACGACGACAACACGTGTCATGTCGCCACCACCTTGTTACCGAGGCTGGGCCCGTGCGCCACAGTGGTCGGCGTCAGGCTCAGGGGCTAGCGCATAGAACTTAACAGTTCCGCGGGTCCGTCTCGTGCCGTTCGCTCTCCGAATCCGTGATCGGCGGTTTTTCGCCGTCATGTCGCCACGGCCAGCACTCGCCCTGCCACCACCAGCGCAACCTCCTCGGACTCGGCCGCGAGGCGCTGGTTGAGCTGCCCGAGCCGGTCCCGGAAAAGCCTGCCCGCCCCGGTCGGCGGTACGACGCCTGACCCAGCTTCCTCGCTGACCGCCACGATACGTGCCGGTGCCTGCCGCCACGCCTCGACCAGCTCATCCACGGCGGCATCGATCCGCTTCGCCGCGGCCGACCCGGCGTCCGCACTGCCCGCCGCGTCCCAGGCGCCGGATTCGTCCAGCACTCGCGCCAGCCACATGCCGATGCTGTCCACCAGCACAACCCCCGCATGCTGAGAACGGATTTGCCCCGCCGCATCGCCGCGCTCAGCGGTTTTCCAGCCGCGGGGACGGCGGGCCCGGTGCGCTGCGATCCGCGCGGCCCAGTCCGGATCGGCCATGCCGTCCGGTGCGGCCGCGGTAGCCAGGTAGGTCACGTCGGGTTCGCCGGCCAGCCGGAGCTCGGCCTCACCGGACTTGCCCGACCGGGCACCGCCGAGCAACAGCGTCCTGGCCGGCCGGGCCGGTGCCCGGGCCGGGCCGCGCAGGTGATCGCCGTCGTCCGGCAGGATCACGCCCCACAGCAGGCAGCGGCGGCGCATTTCCGGCTCCGGGCAGATCCTGTCGTCGAGGTGGAACGCCGCCACCGCGGTACCGTCCCGGACCAGGCCGCGCCGCCTCAGGGCGCCGAGCTGGAACGGATCGGCGGCCAGGTCGAGCAGCGCGTAGCCGAAGGGCCGTGCGTCATCGCCCGGATCCGGCACAGCGCCGGCCCCGGCGGCCACCAGCAGCCTGCCCCCGTCCGGCCCGGTGACGTCCCAGCCGCCCGGCACCCGCCGGACGACATGCCCGCCGGGGCCGCCCCCGCGCGGCAGCCGGCCGGCCTCGATCCGCAGCACGGCGTCCACGACGACCGCGCCCGGCGCCCGGCGGCGCCCGGCGGCCCGGCCGCGGGCGCAGTCCGCGCAGCGGCAGCCCGGCCTGGGCCAGCCGGCCGGGCCGCCGGTGCCGATCAGCTGAATGTCCATCAGGGGCAGCAGTCCAGCCACGCGGTAGCAGTTACGTTCGGGCACGTTCTAGCGTGCCCGAACGTAACTGCTGATAGACGGCTACCATCGACGAGATGACCTGGACCTGGCAGCTGGAGAAGCAGGACGGCACCGTGCTGCCGGCCCGCGGGCTGCCGAAGGAGACCTTCGGCAGCCAGGGCGACGCGGAGAGCTGGCTCGGCGAGAACTGGCGCACGCTGCTGGATGCCGGGGTCGACCAGGTCACCCTGCTCGACGACGGCACCCCCGAATACGGGCCGATGAGCCTGCACCCGGCCGGCTAGCCGGAGCGGCCGGCGCTGGATCCGGCCGCCCCGTTAAGAATGAACTTCATGACCTGGACCGCGGGCTCGTGGTCAACGCCGGGTCGGTCACGATCTCCGGGCCGAGCACGTCGTCGATCCGCCGCATGACATCCTGGCTGAGCCGCACGCCAGCGGCCCTGACGTTCTCCCGCACCTGCTCCGGCCTGGTCGCGCCGACGATCGCCGCCGACACGTTCGGATTCTGCAGTGTCCAGGCGATGGCCAGCTGGGCCAGTGACAGGCCCGCCTCCTCGGCTACCGGCCTGAGCTGCTGCACCCGGGTCAGGATCGGCTCGGTCAGGTAGTTCCTGATGAAGCCGGACCCGGCCGGGTCGTTCGCCCGCGAGCCAGGCGGCAGCTCGCCGCCGGGCAGGTACTTGCCGGTCAGCGCGCCCTGCGCGATCGGCGACCAGACGACCTGGCCGATGCCTTCCTTCTCGCACAGCGGTATCACCTCGGCCTCGATGACCCGCCAGATCATGTTGTACTGCGGCTGGCTGGAGACGATCCGGTCGAAGCCCATCCCGGCGGCGATCCGCAGCGCGTCGGCGATCTGCCCGGCCTGCCACTCGGAGACCCCCACGTACAGCACCTTGCCCTGCCGGACCAGGTCGTCGAAGGCCCGCAGGGTTTCCTCGAGCGGCGTCTCGTAGTCGAACCGGTGCGCCTGGTACAGGTCGACGTAATCGGTCTGCAGCCGGCGGAGCGACGCGTTCGCCGACTCCATGATGTGCTTGCGGGACAGCCCGCGGTCGTTCACGCCCGGCCCGGTCGGCCAGTACACCTTCGTGAAGATCTCGACGGACTCGCGCCTGATGCCGTGCAGCGCCCGGCCCAGGACCGCCTCGGCGGCCGTGCCCGCGTACACGTCAGCGGTGTCGAAGGTGGTGATCCCCTCGTCCAGCGCCGCCGCGACGCATGCCTTCGCGGCATCCTCCTCGACCTGCGAACCGTGCGTAATCCAGTTGCCGTAGGCGATCTCGCTGATCTTCAGGCCGCTCCGGCCCAGGTGTCGATGCTCCATGCTGGGACACCCTAATGCCCGCCTCGCCGCACGCCCGCGCAGGCTGCTGGCGCGGCCGCGCCGGTCAGACCGGGTCGCCGGGACTGACCCGGGGGGAGGGCATCCGGAGCTTGCGGATCTGCATGGCCCGCAGCGCCGCGTAGACCCGGACGCCGTTGGTGCGCTCGCCGGGGAACCGCTCGGCGGCGAGCTTCAGGATCTCCCGGCCGAGGAAGACGCCCTCGCCCAGCATCACCAGCACGACGCCGAGCACCAGGTAGTCGACGATCAGCCGGGTCGCGGGGATGAACAGCAGGATCACCAGCGCGCCGAGGCCGTACATGTAGTACTCGCTGATCCGGCGCCGCGAGTCCACGTAGTCGCGGGCCAGCGCGCGGACCGGCCCGCGGTCCTTGGCGGCCAGCGCCCACTCCTCGCCCCGCCGCATCGCCGCGTACTTGCGGCTGCGGGCTGCCTTGTCCCGGGTGCGGCTCTGCGCGACCGCGGCCTTCCGGTCAGCCGGGGCGGTGACCGGCTGCCGCCGCCGCCGCTCCGCCTCGCTGCGCTTCGGGGTCGGCCTGCCCTTGCCCGCGGTCATGCTGCCCCCGGCGGTGCCGTCATGGGCTCCGCTGCCCTCGCGGGCTCCGCCGGCGGCGCCGTTGGCGGCACCGAGCCGGGCCTCGCGGGCCTGGCCGGACGGGCCCTTTCCCGGCGCGGCGGCAGGCTGCTGCCCGGGGGTGCTGGCTGGGTCGGCGCTGCGTCGTCGGAACACGCGCACAGCTTACCGGGAAAGGGCGACCCGGCGGCTAGGCCGCATTCCCGGAAACCGCGGCCCGGCCAGGACAAACCGGCGTCCTGCGGCGGGCCCGCCGGTGCCGCCGCCCGGCCGGGCCGGGGCGACTTCGGCCGGACACCGGGACCGTGCCGCTGACCGGCGGCGCCGGGCGCGTACCTTCTTTGGTGACGCTCGTCCGCGCCGCGCGTAGGCTGGGAGCCAGACCACCGGCGGCGACGTCCGCAGTAGTGCAAGAAGCCGGTTCGCGGCCCCGCCGCGCTGCGGCGCAGCGGTAAACATGATGAGGGGATGGTCGCGCCTATGAGCGTGATGAAACGGGTTTCGATGATCTTCAGGGCCAAGGCCAATAAGGCCCTGGACAAGATGGAAGATCCCCGGGAAACCCTGGATTACTCCTACCAGACGCAGCTTGAGCTGCTGCAGAAGGTCCGCCGCGGGGTCGCCGACGTGGCCACCTCCCGCAAGCGGGTCGAGCTGCAGATGAATCAGCTTGAGCTGTCGTCGGGCAAGCTTGACAAGCAGGCCCGGGACGCGCTTTCGGCCGGCCGCGAGGACCTGGCCAGGGAGGCGCTGTCCCGCAAGTCCGGCGTCCAGGGCCAGCTGACCGACCTGCAGACGCAGTACACCTCGCTGCAGGGCGAGGAGGAGAAGCTGACGGCCGCCTCGCAGCGGCTGCAGGCCAAGGTCGACGCGTTCCGCACCAAGAAGGAGACCATCAAGGCCACCTATACCGCGGCGGAAGCGCAGACCAGGATCAACGAGGCCTTCACCGGCATCTCCGAGGAGATGGGCGATGTCGGCATGGCGATCCAGCGGGCCGAGGACAAGACGGAGCAGATGAAGGCCCGGGCAGGCGCCATCGACGAGCTGATGGCCTCGGGCGCGCTGGACGACCAGGTGTCCGGGCCGCGGGACGATATCCAGGCCGAGCTCGACCGGATGGGCGCCAGCCACGACGTGGACCGCGAGCTTGAGCGGATGAAGGCCGAGCTTGGCCAGGGCAGCGCGCCGCGCGAGCTTGAGGCATCGTCCGGGCCGGCCGAGGCCCCGCAGGCGCCGGCCACCGCCGTGCAGCCGGCCGCGCAGCCCGCCGATCATCAGCAGGCGGGTGAGGGGCAGTGATCGTCCGCATCCTGGGAGAAGGCCAGCTCGAGGTGGACGACTCGGTCGTGTCCGGGCTGAACAGCCTGGACTCGGACCTGGAGGCGGCCGTCGAGCGGAACGACGAGGCGGCCTTCAGCGCCGCGCTCGGGGCCCTGCTGGCGCGGATCCGGGCCGTCGGCCGGCCGCTCGAGGATGCCGTGCTTGAGCCGTCCGAGCTGATCCTGCCGCAGGAGGGCGCCACCATGGCCGAGGTGCGCAAGCTCCTCACCGACGACGGGCTCATCCCGGGCTGAGGCGGCCCGGGATCTGGCTGGCTCGCTGCCCTGCCGCGGCCGGCGATCCCGGCGTGCGGGAACGCTTCCGGGCGGCGGCCCGTTCTCTGGATGCCGGCGGATTCGGGCCGGCCGCCCGGCCTGCCCGGCCGGCGCGCGGCGGGCCCCGGCTATGTGCGTGGTGGTGCCGCCGGTGGGGTGTAATGGCATCAGGCGGCTGGCACAGCGCAGCCGGAACCGAAACGGAGGCTCCGCGATGGCGCGGACCCGCTATGCGACCGACCGGGGACTCATCGCGCGGATGGGCGTGACGATGTTCCTGCTCGGCCTCGTCTTCGTTGCCTTTGTCCTGGCCTTGTTCTTCCTGCTGACCTACAACCAGCGCGGCAGTTCCGGCGGCAGCGGCGGCCTCATCGTCATCGCGGCGCTGATCGGGATCGGCAGCGCGTTCGCGTCCTACTACTGGTCGGACAAGATAGCGCTCAGGGCTTCCGGGGCGCGCCTGGTCAGCCCCGCCGACTCGGCCGACGCGGCCAGGCTGCACGGCACGGTGGACCGGCTGTGCGCGCTCGCCGACATGCCGAAGCCGCGGGTGGCGATCGCGCCGGTCCAGATGCCGAACGCGTTCGCGACCGGGCGCAGCAGCAAGGTAGCGGTGGTCTGCGCCACCCAGGGCCTGCTGGACCGGCTCGACCCGGACGAGCTCGAGGGCGTGCTCGCGCATGAGATGTCGCACGTGGCGCACAAGGACGTCGCGGTGATGACCGTCGCGTCCTTCCTCGGCATCGTCGCCGCGCTGCTGGTGCGGTTCGCCTTCTACTCGGAGCTCTTCGGCGGCGGCCGGGGCCGGAACAACAACAACAACTCCGGCGCGCTGCCGGTCGTCCTGGTCGTCATGCTGGTCGGCATCGTGGTCTACGCGATCAGCTTCCTGCTGATCCGGCTGCTGTCCCGGTACCGTGAGCTGTCCGCCGACCGCTCCGGCGCGCTGCTGACCGGCAAGCCGTCATCGCTGGCCAGCGCGCTGCAGAAGGTGACCGGTGACATGGCCAGGATTCCCACCAGGGACCTGCGGGCGGCCGAGCCGCTGAACGCGTTCTACTTCGCCCCGGCGTTCTCGAAGGGCCGCGGCCAGGTGACCCTGTCCTCGCTGTTCTCCACCCACCCGTCGCTTGAGCGGCGGCTGGCGGAGCTGGCGAAGGTCTCCCAGCAGCTCAGCAGGTAACCGCCCCGGCCCGCCGCGGCGAGCGGGCCGCCCGACGCCCCGGAGGTCTATCCAGGTGGGGTTCCTCGACACGATCCTCGGCCGGACCAAGCCGGTGGCGCCGAAGCTGGATGCGCTGTTCGGGCTGCCCGCGGCCGCGATCACGCTGCAGGCCGCGATCGACCTGCAGCCGACCGGGTCGGGCTCGGTCTGCTTCCGCGCGGCTGAGGGCCGGGCGTTCAGCGAGATCGAGAAGGACGTCAGGGCGCTGCTGGACATGGGCTCGGGCAAGCTTCCGGTGGAGGTCTCGTCCGACTCCTACGGCTTCACCTGGCTGGTCTGCCACCACGCCAGCGATGACGTCGAAGGGCTCGTCACCGACCTGCACGCGGTGAACTCGTCGCTGGAGCAGGGCGGGTTCGGCCCGCAGCTGCTCTGCACGCTGGTCGGCTTCCGCGACCCGGACGGCCGCCGGGTGGGCCTGGTGTACCTGTACAAGCGCGGCACGTTCTACCCGTTCGCGCCGGCCGGCGGCGAGCGCAGGGACAACGGCCTGGAGATCAAGGTGCGCGGGGCGCTGGGCGATGACCTCAAGGTCGAGCCCGACCTTAGCCGCTGGTTCCCGGTGTGGGGCGCGCCGGGACTGTAGCCCGCCCCGCCGCGACCGGGAATGAGCGCGGAGGGCATATCGTTGAGGTTGCACAGCAGTTGGAATTGGCTAAGCAGGCAGCGCCGGGACGACGGCGGCCCGTCGGAAACAGGAGCTAACCGAGATGACCGTTCAGGACGAGACCACCACGCAGGGCATAAAGCTCACCGACGTGGCCGCGGTGAAGGTGAGCAGCCTGCTCAGCCAGGAGGGCCGCGACGACCTGAGGCTGCGCATTGCCGTGCAGCCGGGCGGCTGCTCCGGCCTGCGCTACCAGCTCTACTTCGACGAGCGCCAGATGGACGGCGACGTGGTCAGCGACTTCAGCGGCGTGCAGGTGGTCACCGACAAGATGAGCGCGCCGTACCTGAGCGGCGCCACGATCGACTTCGTGGACACGATCGAGAAGCAGGGCTTCACGATCGACAACCCGAACGCGACCGGCTCCTGCGCCTGCGGCGACTCCTTCCACTGATCCAGCGCGCCGGCCGCTGCGCACGTCGCGCCAGCGGGCGGCGCCGGGCCAGCGCCGCGGCGCGGCCCGGCCACCTTCGCAAGCCGCACCCGCGCGGTACTGTGTGCCCCCCCGATGCCAGCAGCTAAGAAGGGCAGGCCGCCGTGCGCATAGCCGTGACCGGGTCGATTGCCACTGACCACCTGATGACTTTCCCCGGCCGCTTCGTCGAGCAGCTTGTCCCGGACAAGCTCGACAAGGTCGCGTTGTCCTTTCTTGTCGACAGGCTCGTGATCAGGCGTGGCGGGGTAGCCGCCAACATCGCCTTCGGCCTCGGCTGCCTGGGGCTGCGCCCGCTGCTCATCGGCACCACCGGAACCGACTTTGCCGAGTACCGCGGCTGGCTGGAAGGGCACGGCGTCGACACCACCGGCGTGACCGAGTCGGCCTTGCATCACACGGCACGCTTCGTCGGCACGACGGACCTGGACATGAACCAGATCGCGTCGTTCTACCCGGGCGCGATGAGCGAGGACAAGGAGATCGACCTGTCCTCGGTCGCGAGCCGGGCCGGCCGGTTCGACCTGGTGCTGATCGGCGCGAGCGACCCGGAGGCGATGATCTCCTTCACGGCGCAGTGCCGCAAGCACGGCATGCCGTTCGCCACCGACTCGTCCTGGCAGCTGGCCAGGCTGGACGGCGACCAGGTCCGCGACCTGGTGGACGGCGCCACGTACCTGTTCTGCAACGAGTACGAGGCAACCCTGACCGAGCGCAAGACCGGCTGGACCGGCGGCGAGATCTGCGCGCACGTGGGAACCCGGATAACCACGCTCGGCGGGGCCGGGGCACGGATCGACCGGCGGGGTGAGCCGCCGGTGACCGTCGGGCCGGTGCCGGGAGCCGTCCCGCAGGAGCCGACCGGCGCCGGGGACGCGTTCCGGGCCGGTTTCCTCGCCGCGATCGCCTGGGGACTGTCGCTGGAGCGGGCCGCGCAACTCGGCAATATGATCGCCGTGCACGCGCTGGAGACCGTGGGCACCCAGGAATACGAGCTGAAGCCCGGGCAGCTGGCCGACCGGCTGGCCGCCGCCTACGGCCCGCAGGCCGCCATGGACATCGCCCGGCACTACAGCTGACCAAGCCCGGCCGGGAATCGCGGCGGCCCGGCTGAGCCGGGCCTCCGGCGCCGGCCGGCGGTCAGCCGGCCCTGGGCCCGGCAGGTGCCGCGGCGGCCGCGGCGGTAGCGTGGCGGTCATGCCTGCTGCGGCTGCCGCCGCCTACCAGGGGCCGCCGGAACTGACGCCGCTGCGGGCCCTGACCGAGTGGACCCTCGATCCGTGGGCGCTCGCATTCGTGCTGGTCCTGGGCGGGCTTTACCTGGCCGGGGCGCGGCGCGCGGGGGCAGCAGGCGGCTGGCCGGCCTCGCGCGTCGTCGCGTTCTGCGGCCTGGGCCTCGGCTTCGCGGTGCTCGCCACCATGTCGTTCGTCGGCGTCTACCAGAGCGTCCTGTTCTACGTGCGGGCGGCGCAGACCATCCTGCTGCTGCTGGTAGTGCCGCTCTTCCTTGCCCTCGGCAGGCCGCTCTCGCTGGTCATCGCCGCGCTGCCGGGCTGCGGGCGGCGAATCGAGGCGGTTATCCGCGGCCGCACCGCCCGTATCCTCACGTTCCCCGCGGTCACCACGCTGGTGCTCATCGTCACGCCGTTCCTGGTGTACTTCTCCCCGTGGTACGCGGCGGGCTTCCGCAGCGCCCTGGTCAGGTACCTGACCTACCTGGCGCTGATCGCACCCGGTTTCGTGTTCTTCTGGACGCTGCTCCGGGTCGATCCGGTGCCGAAGGCATACCCGTATCTCGTGTCACTCTGGGTCACCGGAGCCGAGGTGGTCGGCGACGCGGTGCTCGGCCTCGCCGTGATCGCGGACAACAACCTCATCGCCGCCGCCTACTACCACGCGCTCGCCCGCCCGTGGGGCCCCGGCCTGCGGACCGACCAGGTGATCGGCGGCGGCGCGCTCTGGATCCTCGGTGACCTCGTCGGGTTGCCGTTCCTCGCCGCCCAGCTGATCCAGATGATCAGGGAGGACGAGGCCGAGGCCACGGTGGTCGACGCGGAACTCGACGCCAGGGACGCCGCCGAGCGGCCGGCCGGGCCGCAGCAGCCATGGTGGGAATCGGATCCGCGGTTCGCCGGCCGGTTCGGGCCGGCTGACGGCGGCCCGGGCCGCCAGTAACCGCGCCTGACCAGGCCCGTACCCGCGCCAGACCGGGCCAGCCGCCGGGCCCGCCGGGTCAGTAGCTGCGCCTGATCAGCAGGGCCCAGCCGCTGGGCAGGTCGACCGCGGCCACGAATTCCTGGGACTTGATCGCGCACCAGGCAGGCACGTCGGTCCTTGCCGCCGGGTCGTCCGCGAGTACCGCGATGACCTGGCCGACCCGCACCTCCCCGATGCGCTCGGCCAGCATGATGATCGGGATCGGGCATTTCCGGCCGAGCGCGTCAATGGTCAGGGCCGGTGCCGACGGGGGCGCGCAGGCCGGCGGCGTCGGGGGGGTCACGCGGTCACCTCCACGCCTGGATCCTTCGGCAATACCTGGTCAAGGGCGCCACGGTACGCCGCCGCCGGTAATTTCCTGAACTGTTCCGCTCGGGTATCACCGTAGCGATACCCGGGCGTCGCCGTGAGTAAGCGCAATCATTGCCCCGGCGCCGAACACACCAGGGGTCCCTACCGGCCGCCGGAAGGCTGCGCGGTACTGTTTCCACGACAAGCTGTAGGACGAGCAATGACCGGCCAGTGGAGCCGGGAGTCATCCGCTGGGAAGGCAATCTGTGAGTCCCAACCGCAGCGCGCCACGCCGAGATGGCGCCGAGGGGCCGGCCGGCGAGCGAGGCCGCCCGCCGGGCCAGGCCATGGCCGACGATCTGGCGCTGCCGCGTCCCGGCACGCCGCGCCGCCTCCGGACCTGGGCGCCGCGCGCGGCCCTGGCGGCCGTGCTGGTGACGGTCACCACCGGGTGCAAGTCGACGGCGTTCACCCGGATGGGCATGCTGGTACCCGTCACCAGGCAGGGCAAGGTGACGCTGACGTTGTGGCAGGGCTCCTGGGCGGCGGCCTGGGCGGTCGGCATCCTGGTGTGGGGGCTGATCATCTGGGCGGTGATCTTCTACCGCAAGCGCTCCGACCGGGTGCCGCACCAGGTCCGGTACAACCTGCCGATCGAATTCCTCTATACCGTCGTGCCATTCATAATGGTCGGGGTGCTGTTCTACTTCACCGCGCGGGACGAGAACTACATTGACCGGCTGGCCCCGCACCCGGCGGTGGTGGTGAACGTGACCGGGTTCCAGTGGGGCTGGGAATTCCAGTACCCGCAGTACAGCGTGACGGGCAGCACGAAGGTCACCTCACTGGGGGCCATGTGGCCGGGGAAGCTGCCGGTGCTGGAAATCCCCGTCGATGAGACAGTCCAGTTCAACCTGTACTCGACCGACGTGATCCACGCGTTCTGGGTGGTGCCGTTCGAATTCAAGCGTGACGTCCTGCCCGATCACCCCAACCACTTCCAGGTGTACCCGACCAGAATGGGGACGTTCACCGGCCGCTGCAGCGAGCTCTGCGGCGTCTATCACAGCCGCATGCTGTTCACCCTGAAGATCGTTACGCAGCAGCAGTTCCGGCAGTGGATTACTACGCAGCAGGCGCTGCAGAAGGCATCTGGGGGTGCTCAGTGAGCACGATCAATCCGCCGGCCCCGGGCCCGGCCCCGGCCACCGGCGCGGCGCCGGCCAGCTACCGCAAGGGCTCGCTGCTGGCCGACTGGCTGTCTTCCACCGACCACAAGATCATCGGCCACCTGTACCTGATCACCTCGTTCATCTTCTTCATGGTGGCCGGGCTGATGGCGATGATCATGCGGGCGCAGCTCTGGACTCCGGACAACCACCTGGTCTCCGACCAGCAGTACAACGAGCTGTTCACCATGCACGGCATCATGATGCTGATCTTTTTCGCTACCCCGCTCTTCGTCGGGTTCGCGAACGAGCTCATGCCGCTGCAGATCGGCGCGCCCGATGTGGCGTTCCCGCGGCTGAACCTGCTGAGCTATTACTTCTTCGTCTTCTCCGGGCTGATCATGCTGGCCAGCTTCGTGACTCCGGGCGGAGCTCCCGGGTTCGGCTGGTACGCCTATTCGCCGCTGACCAGCTCGGTGTACTCGCCGGGAATCGGCGGCGACATGTTCATCATGGGCCTGACGCTGTCCGGGCTCGGCACGATCCTTGGCGGGGTCAATTTCGTCACCACGATCATCTGCATGCGCGCGCCGGGCATGACCATGTTCCGGATGCCGATCTTCACCTGGAACGTTCTGCTCACCAGCGTGCTGGTGCTGCTGGCCTTCCCGGTGCTCGCCGCCGCGCTGCTGGTCCTGGAGATCGACCGCAAGCTCGGCGCGCAGGTGTTCACCGCCGCCAGCGGCGGCGCGGTGCTGTGGCAGCACCTGTTCTGGTTCTTCGGCCATCCGGAGGTCTATATCGTGGCGATTCCGTTCTTCGGCATCGCCACCGAGATCCTGCCGGTCTTCAGCCGCAAGCCGCTCTTCGGGTATAAGGGCCTGGTCGGCGCCACCGTAGCGATCGCAGGCCTGTCCATGACCGTGTGGGCGCACCACATGTTCACCACCGGCGCCGTGCTGCTGCCGTTCTTCTCCTTCATGACATTCCTGATCGCGGTGCCGACCGGGGTGAAGTTCTTCAACTGGGTAGGCACGATCTGGCGCGGCCAGCTAACCTTCGAGCCGCCGATGCTGTTCATCCTCGGCTTCATGATCGTGTTTCTGTTCGGCGGGCTGACCGGGGTCATCCTGGCGTCGCCGCCGCTGGATTTCGCAGTCAGCGACTCGTACTTCGTGGTCGCGCATTTCCATTACGTGCTGTTCGGCACGGTGGTGTTCTGCATGTTCGGCGGCTTCTACTTCTGGTGGCCGAAGTTCACCGGCAAGATGCTCGACAACACGCTGGGGAAATGGCACTTCTGGGCCGTCTTCATCGGCTTCAACATGACGTTCCTGGTGCAGCACTGGGCCGGCGTCGAGGGGATGCCGCGGCGCATCGCGAACTATCCGGACCTGCCCGGGAACGTCACGACGCTGAACCAGATCTCGACGGTCGGCTCGTTCATACTGGGCGCCTCGACCTTTATCTTCCTGTACAACGTCTACAAGACGCACAAGCACGGGGTGAGAGTCACCGCGGACGACCCGTGGGGCTTCGCGAACTCGCTGGAATGGGCCACGTCGTGCCCGCCGCCGCGGCACAACTTCACGTCGATACCGCGGATCAGGTCGGAGCGGCCAGCGTTCGACTTGCACTACCCGCACATTAGAACCGGCCGGGACCGCGCGCTTGAGCACCGCCCGTCCATCGGGGCACCGGAATGACCGCCAGCCGCGCATGCCGCCTGGCGGCGCGCCAGGAGCACCGGGCCATAGAACGCGGGCGCCGCCCGGCGACGCGCCGGCACCCCCAGGCGACGGGAGGGGCTTATTCATGAAGGTCGAGGGCTACCTTTTCCTGGGCTGCGCGGTGTTCTTCGGCGCCACGGATCTCGTGTACTGGCATTTCTCCCGCGACCCGACCGGCACGACCGCGCTCGCGCTGTCCGTCGCGCTGGCGTTCCTCACCGGGTTTTACGTCCTGTTCACCGGCCGGCGGCTGCCGGAGCGCCCGGAAGACGACCGCAGCGGCGAGATCCAGCAGGGCACTGGTGAGGTCGGGTTCTTCAGCCCGCATAGCTGGTGGCCGCTGTTCCTGGGCCTGTCCGCCGCGTTCGCGGCCATGGGCGTGGCGATCGGCTGGTGGATGTTCCTGATCGGGCTGCTCTTCGTGGTCTTCAGCACCATCGGCTTCGTCTTCGAGTACTACCGCGGCCAGTACGCCCACTGACCGCCCGGGCCACCACCCGCCGAAGTCAGCCCCCGGGTGCGGTCCGCTGCCCTGGCCGGCCTGATGATCGCGGTCGCGGTGAGGGGCGCCTGGTGGTGGCCGTTCGCGGTCATCCTCGCCGTCGCCAGCCGGTCATCCTCGCCGTCACCAGCTTCGGCTATCTCTCCGGCTGGCAGGCCTACGGCGTCGCGGAAGGGGATCCGGCGGATGACGAGGACGCGGGGCCGGGGCGCGGTCCGCGGTCAGCCAGTAACGGCCCTGGAAACCCTCGAACCAGCCTGAGGCCTGCTAGGATCCCCCAAGTGGACGCCCCTGTCGGCCAGCTGATGAACATCGTCGTGGACTGCCCGGACGCTGACATCTCCGCCCGGTTCTGGGCGGCCGTCCTCGGCTGGGAGCGGGTGCAGGAGGACGCCGGCTGGGTCGACATCGCGGACGCCTCCGACGGCCGACGACGCCTGGTGTTCCAGCAGATCGCCGATTACCGCCCGCCCGGCTGGCCGGACCAGGGGCCACCGCAGCAGCTTCACCTGGATGTGCGGGTCGACGACCTCGAGATCGCCGATCAGCGGGTGCGCGCCTTGGGCGCGGTCCCGCTCGGGGAACGTGTCGTGCTCGAGGACGAAACCTACTGGGTCTACGCCGACCCGGCCGGACACCCGTTCTGTCTCGTGCAGCCCGAAACCACCTGAACCGCGCCTGCTGCTCTGCCCGGGCAACATCGGTGTCGTCTCGACGACACCGATGTTGCCCGACGTCGTCAGCCGGCGGGCGTGTAGACGAGCTTCTTGTTCACGAACTCGTCGATCCCGAGCGGACCGAGCTCGCGCCCGACGCCGGAGCGCTTGGTCCCGCCGAACGGCAGGTCCGCGGCCCAGCCCTGCGGGCTGTTGATCCACACCATCTGGCGGCTAACTGCCTGGGCCGCTGCCGTCGTCGTCGCCGTCGGGCTGGGCCAGGCTGCCCAGCCGCGCGGGGGAGGTATCGCGGTCCTCGCCGTCGCCATGGCCGTTCCCGTGGCCGTTGCCGTGCCCGTCCCCGTGGCCATCACCGGGAGCCAGCTCGACGCTCTCGGTGAGCACGGTGTTCAGCCGCGCGCGTACCTTGCCCAGCGCGCCGCGAGTCTGCGGCGCCGGGATCCCGTTCTCGTCCGCGGAATCCGGCGCGGGCAGCGCCGGCGGCTCGGTCCGGGACGTCAGCACGGCCCGGGCCTCATCCGAGACCGGGCGGGTGACCTCCATGTACTCACCGCTCGGCAGCTGCCGGATGATGCCGGTCTCGACGCCGTGCTCCAGCAGGTGCAGATCCTTGCGCTGCAGGCCGAGGCAGATGCGCTTGGTCAGGATGTACGCGATCACCGGCGCGACGAACATCGTGACCTGGGCGATGCGGGTCGTCGTGTAGAGCGCGATGTCCAGGTGCTCCGCGAGCAGGTCGTTGGCGCCTTCGAGCCACAGCACGCCGTAGAACGTGATCACGGCTATCCCGATGGCCGTCCGGGTGGGCGCGTTCCGCGGCCGGTCATTGACGTGATGCTCGCGTTTATCGCCGGTGATCCACTGTTCGATGAACGGCCACAGCGCTGCCCCGGTAAAGATGGCGCCGAGTGGCAGCAGGCCGGGTACGAAGACGTTGAAGCTGAAGGTATGCCCGAAGACATTCCACTCCCAGGGCACCATCACCCGCAGCGCGCCCTCCAGCATGCCCATGTAGAAGTCCGGCTGGGAGCCCGCCGACATCGCCACCGGCGTGTACGGGCCGTACAGCCAGACCGGGTTGATCTGGGCGAAGGTCGACGCCAGCGCCAGCGCGGCGAACGTGAAGAAGAAGAACGCGCCGGTCTTGGCCATGAAGTACGGGTACATCGGCGCGCCGACGACGTTCGCGTTGGTGCGCCCCTTGCCGGGCATCTGGGTGTGCTTCTGATGGAACATGATGAACAGGTGCGCGGTGACCAGCGCCAGCAGCAAGGCGGGGACCAGCAGCACGTGCAGGATGTACAGCCGGGGGATGATGTCATGCCCGGGGAAGGCCCCGCCGAACAGGAAGAACGCCAGATAGGTCCCGACGATCGGGATCGACTGCATGACCCCCTCAAGGATCCGCAGCCCGGCGCCGGACAGCAGGTCGTCCGGCAGCGAGTAGCCGAACAGGCCCTCCAGCAGGCCGAGCGTCAGCATCGTTATGCCGATCAGCCAGTTGACCTCGCGGGGCTTGCGGTACGCGCCGGTGAAGAAGATCCGGAGCATGTGCGCGAAGATCGCGGCCATGAACAGGTCCGCCGCCCAGTGGTGGATCTGCCGCATCAGCAGGCCGCCGCGGACGTCGAAGCTGATGTTGAGCGTCGAAGCGTAGGCCTCGCTCATCCGGACGCCATGCAGTGGCGTGTACGAGCCGTGGTAGATGGTTGAGGTCATGCTCGGCTGGAAGAAGAAGGTCAGGAACGTGCCGGTGAGCAGCAGGATCACGAATGAGTAGAGCGCGATCTCGCCGAGCAGGAACGTCCAGTGGTCGGGGAAGATCTTCCGGAGCAGCGTCCTGGCGCCTTTCGCGCCGTGGAACCGGTCGTCCAGCCAGCCGCCGACACCTGCAATCGCCCGGTTAGTAGCCATTCCTATCCCCGCTCCCAGAAGCTCGGCCCGACCGGCTCATGGAAATCGCTCTGCGCTATCAGGTATCCGTCGGCGTCGGTGGTGATCGGCAGCTGTGGCAGCGGCCGGGCGGCCGGCCCGAAGATGACCTGGGCACCGCGCGGCGCGTCGAAGGTCGACTGGTGGCACGGGCAGAGGATGTGATGCGTCGTCTGCTCGTACAGCGAGGCCGGGCAGCCCACGTGGGTGCAGATCTTCGAGTAGGCGACGATGCCGTCAACCGTCCAGTTCATGACTGTCGGAGGCTCGAGTTCCTCCGGCCGGAACTTGATGATGATCGTGGCCGCCTTGGCCAGGGCATCGTCGTCGTTCTGGTAGCCCTCCGGAATCACCGTGACCATCCCGCCAGGCGAGCTGAAATCGCTGGCCCGGATCGGCGTGTTCGACACATCCAGGAGCAGCCGGGTGCCCCGGCGCCACACGGTGTGCCGCAGGCTGGTGCCCGGCAGCGGGCCCATGTCGCGGAGCAGCACGACGGGCGCGACGGCGAGCGGCAGCGTGGCCGCGATCAGGGTGCGGCGCAGCAGCGGCCGCTTGACGAACTGGCTCGCTTCCGCGCCTTCCTCGAAGGTCTCGGCGAACGCGGCCCGGTCATCCGGGGCCGAGGCCATCGGCTTGCGCGGCTCGGTGAGCTCCACGGCCGGCATCAGGTTCCGCACCCAGATGGTGGCGCCGAATGCCAGCCCGAGGAATACCACCGACAGGGCGGTTCCCAGCGCGAGGTTCGACCGCAGCACCGCGTCCAGCGAGTGGACCGGCAGGCCGATGTAGGCGGCGAGGAAGCCGATCCCGGCCAGCATGGCGATGATGAAGCAGGTCGCGGCCACCCGCTCGGCGATCTTCGCCTTGGCCGGGTCCGGCGGGTCGGCCGGCAGCTCCCGTGGCGCGACCCGGGCCTCGCCGTCGGCCTGCTGGCCCAGCAGGGTCCTGGCCTCGGCGGGCGGCGGGGTGCCGATGACCCGGTGCGGGCCGGCCGGCACCTCGTCTGCCCCGCCGCCGGGCAGGTCGCCGGGGCCGTGGATATCACTCATGCGCCTCGACCTTCCCGTGCTTCGCGGTGAGCCACATTGCGCCCAGCACCATGAAGAACAGCATGCCGAGGAACGCCACCAGGCCCTCGGTGACCGGGCCTATCCGGCCCAGGCTGAAGCCCCCGGGGTTGGTCTCCCCCCGCTTCTCGTCCACATAGGCGATGATGTCGCGCTTGCTCTGCGGGGTGAGGGTGGTGTTGTTGAACACCGGCATCGCCTCGGGGCCGGTCAGCATGGCCTCGTAGATCTGGGTCGGTGTCGCCTGGGTCAGTGCGGGCGCGTACTTGCCGTAGGTCAGCGCGCCGCCCGCGCCGACGAAGTTGTGGCACTGCGCGCAGTTGGCGATGAACAGCTGCTGGCCGACCGCGACGTTCGCCCCGGTGGCGCCGACCTCTGCCGGGGCCGGGATGGCCGGGCCGCCGCCCAGCGACGCGATGTACGCGGCGACCGCGTGCGTCTCGCCGGGGGACAGCTGCACTGGCTTGCGCGGGTTCTCGGCGTTGGGCCCCTTCGCGGGCATCCGGCCGGTACTGACCTGGAAGTCCACGGCCGCTGAGCCGACGCCGATCAGGCTCGGCGCGATATCCGGCACGCCCTGCGCCGCGAGGCCGTGGCAGCTTGAGCAGTTCTTCGCGTACAGGGACCTGCCGAAGGCGATCTGCTGCTGGCTGGCGCCGCCCGGCCCGGCTGCCGAAGCCGGGCTGCCGGACCCGGTAACCGCCGCATAGCCAATACCGATCGCGACGAGCATCAGCAGGACGACGGCATAGCCCGCAGCGGGGTGCCTTCGCCTGGCGGTGATCCAGCGCACTGCGGTCCTCGGTTCCGGTTAGTGGATCAGGTAGATCGTGGTGAACAGCCCGATCCACACGACATCGACGAAGTGCCAGTAGTAAGAGACGACGATCGCGCTGACCTGTACCTCATTGGTGAGGCGTTTGGCCGCGAACGTCCGGCCGAGCAGGAACATGAAAGCGACCAGACCGCCAGCGACGTGCAGGCCGTGAAACCCCGTGGGGATGTAGAAAACCGACCCGTAATTGCTGGAGGAGAGGGTCAGCCCGTCCCTGATCAAGGCGAGGTACTCATATCCCTGGCCGCAAACGAAGTACAGGCCCATAAAGAACGTGAGCACGTACCACTCACGCAGCCCCCAGCGAGCCACGTTGAAGATCGAGCCGGTGCGCCTGACCTGGCCGCGCTCGACCGCGAACACCCCCAGCTGGCAGGTCACGCTGGACAGCAGCAGCACGATCGTGTTCACCGTGGCGAGCCTCAGGTCCAGATGCGCGCCAGGCCAGGGCTGGTGCAGGCCCTTGTCCACCGAGCGGATCGTGAAGTACATGGCGAACAGCGCCGCAAAGAACATCAGCTCGGAGGACAGCCAGACGATGGTGCCCACGCTGACCAGGTTCGGCCTGCTGGCCGGCGAGCGGGGGACCACGTCGGTTGTTGCGGTTGCCACGATGGCCATTATTACGACACCACGTAGGCGGACGTCGCGCGACCCCCCGGGTCGGTAGCATCCAGTTCCATGAAGGTCGTTGTGTACAGCCATGACGCGGACGTGCGCAGCCGGATCCGGCTGGCCATCGGCCGCCGGCCCGCTCCTGACGTGCCGGAAGCCGAGGTGATCGAGGTCGCCACCCAGCCCGCGCTGATCCGGCTGCTGGACCGCGGCGGCACCGAGGTGATGGTGCTGGACGGCGAGGCGCAGCCGGCCGGCGGCATGGGCGTCTGCCGCCAGGCCAAGGACGAGATCTACGACTGCCCGCCGGTACTGCTGATCATCGGCCGGCCCGACGACGGCTGGCTGGCCACCTGGTCCCGGGCCGACGCGGTGGTCAGCCACCCGATCGACCCGAAGGCGCTGGCCCAGGCGCTGGCCGGGCTGATGCGCCAGCGGGCCGCCGGCACCGCGGTGAGCACCGGCTGAGCCGCGCCGGCTGCCTGACGGCGCCGCCCGCCTGGGCTGCGCCGGCTGACCCTGTCCCGGGACCCGAGGGGGCCGCATGGATTCCCGCACTGCCTGGCCGTCGCTGATCGGTGCCCTGGTCAGGGGCGAGACGCTGACCGCTGACGAGACCGCGTGGGCGATGAACGAGATCATGGACGGCGCGGCCACGCCGGCCCAGATCGCGGGCTTCGGCGTCGCGCTGCGGATGAAGGGCGAGACGGCAGCCGAACTCGGCGGCCTGGCCCAGGCGATGCTCGCGCACGCCACCCCGCTGGACCTGCCCGGCCCGCTGACCGACCTGGTCGGGACCGGCGGGGACGGTGCGCACACGGTGAACATCTCCACCATGGGCACGATCGTGGCCGCGGCGGCCGGCGCCCGGATGGCGAAGCACGGCAACCGGGCGGCATCCTCGGCCTGCGGCGCCGCGGACGTGCTCGAGGCGCTCGGCGTGGTGATCAGCCTGCCGCCGCGGGCAACCGAGCAGCTGGTGGCCGAGACCGGGATCGCCTTCCTGTTCGCGCCGCTTTACCATCCGGCGCTGCGGCACACCGCCGTGCCGCGGCGCGAGCTCGGCGTGCCGACCGTCTTCAACTTCCTCGGGCCGGTGGCGAACCCGGCCAGGCCGGGATCGCTCGCGGTCGGCGTCGCCGACCCGCGGATGGGACCGGTCATCGCGGGCGTGCTGGCGGGCCGGGGCAACTCGGCCCTGGTCTTCCACGGCGCCGACGGCCTTGACGAGCTGACCACGACCACCACGTCAACGGTCTGGATAGTGCACGGCGGCACCGTGAGCCAGACCGCATTCGACCCGGCCGTGCTCGGCATCGGCCGATCGGCGCCGGCTGATCTGCGCGGCGGCGACGCCGCGCACAATGCGGCCGCGGCCCGGGCCGTGCTGGCCGGCCAGCCAGGGCCGGTCCGCGACACCGTGCTCCTGAACGGGGCTGCCGCGCTGGCCGCCGAGGCGGGCGTGGCCGATCCCGGGCAGCTGCAGCAGGCGCTGGCCGATGGCTACGCCCGGGCCGCCGAGGCGGTCGATTCCGGCGCGGCGGCGGCGCTGCTCGACCGCTGGGCGCAGGCCAGCCAGCGGCTGGCCGGGCCCGGCGGCTGACCGCCGTCCGGCCCGGCCGGGGACGGCCCGGGCTGCCCAGTTCAGTCGGACTCGGTCAATCCGAGCGCGAACGCCGCCTCAAGGTCGTGCCGTGAATACGTGCGGAACGCGATGTGGGTCTCGGTGTGGGTCACGCCGGGCACCTTGTTCAGGTGGCCGGGGATCACGTCACCGAGTTCCTCGTGCCCGCGCACCCGCACCATCGCGACGAGGTCGAACTCGCCGGTCACCGAGTAAACCTCGCTGACCTCGGGAATCTGGGCGATGGTCTCGGCGGTCTCGGGGATGCGCGCCACGTCGGCCTTCACCAGAACGATTGCGGTGACCACTTGCGCCTCCTCGGCCGTTCCGGGGGACGGCGCCCCCGGCTGTGGCCGTAGCGTACCGCCTGCCCGGCCGCGGCACCCGCTGCCGGACCAGCGCCGGCGGCCCGGCCCGCCCCGCCGGCGGCCCCCCCGGGCGGGCTCGCTAGGCGGCGCTGAGCTCGGCCAGCGTGCGCACCCCGGCCGCGGCCAGCCTGCGCAGCATGGCCAGCAGTATCTCGGCGGTCGCCGTGGCGTCCGGAAGCGCCCGGTGGCACGGCAGCGTCTGCGCGCCGAAGAAGTCCGCCAGCGTGCGGAGCTTGCAGTCGGGCACCTCCGCCGCGCCGAGCACCAGCCGGGCGAGCGTCACCGTGTCCAGCACCGGGAAGGCCGGCCAGGGCATGCCGCAGGCGCCGCAGGCCGCGCTGAGGAAGCCGATGTCGAACCCGGCGTTGTGCGCGGTCAGCACGCAGCCGCGGGCGAACGCGAGGAACCTGGGCAGCGCCGCTGCCAGCGGCGGGGCCTGGCTGACCTTCGCATCGGTGATCCCGGTTAGCGCGGTGATGTCCGCCGGGATCGCGCCGCCGGGATTGACCAGCGTGCAGAATTCGGAGCGGATCCGCCCGGCGGCTACCCGGACCGCGCCGATCTCGGTGATGCTCGCCTGGTCGGGCAGCCAGCCGGTGGTCTCGACGTCGACGATGACGAACTCGAGGCCGGTGAGCGGCTGGCTGAGCCCGGCGAGCGGATAGCTGAGCCCGCCCGGCTCAGCCGGCCCGCCCGGCCCGGCCGGCCGCGGTGGCCCGCCAGGCACGAGCGCCGGCCCGGCGGCGGGCCCCAGCGCGTTCTCAGCAATCACACGCTCACCGTAGGACCGGCCACCGACAGTCCGGCCCAGGCGCGCCGCCGGCCCGGCCCCGCTGGGCACGGGCACCGGACCGCGGGTTTCGCCGGACCGCCCGGCGGGGCGCGCCGCGAGCCCGGCCGCGGGCATCGGGCCGGCTCGCAGGATCACGTCTCGTTATGGATTCGTTATTCTCTTGCGTTGGTCAAGAAGCCGGGTGACTGTGCGCGTTTCGGTTGAATCCGCCGGCTGATCTTCACTAGTGTCAGGCTCCGAGCCGCATCGCTCAGCAGTCGCCAGGTCGGCGACGGCGATCGGCCGCCGCCGAGTTTACGCGCAGGCGCGGTGCGCCAGCATGTGAAGCCGGGGAACCATCGGTGATCGCCAGGCTCGGTGCCCGGGCATCTCCAGGGGTGAATCGGCCACGGTCAAGCCCGGCCCTGGCCGTAGGGCGTCCTTCCACAGCCCGAACCCGTCAGCTCACCCGGTAGGCGGTCAGTGGGAGAAGGAGCGTGTCACATAAGTGGGTGCGCGACCATTCGTTAGTACCACCATCAGACGCAGCGCAGCAGCCGTCACAGCCGGACTGCTCACGATCGGCGTGGTCACCTCAGTTGCCGGGCCTGCTGGCGCGGCACCCCAGCCGACGGTCGCCCAGGTGCAGGCAAAGCTGCGCCAGCTGACCACCAAGGCGGAGAAGCTCGACCAGCGCTACAACCAGGTTCAGCAGGAGCTGACCTCCGCCAACCAGCGGCTGAAGCTGGTCAACGGCGAGGAGGCCAGGTACCTCAAGCGGTTCAAGTCGATGCGGGACGAGGTCGCCAGGATCGCCGCGCAGGCCTACGAGAACGGCAACATGACGTCGGTGGCAGCGATGCTGACCTCCGGCGACGCGCAGCAGATCCTGGACCAGTCGTCGATCCTGCTCGAACTGTCCTCCAGCAACAGCGCCGAGATGAGCCAGTTCATCTCGGCGGCCCGCCAGCTCACCGGTGCGCAGCAATCGGCCAGGCGGGCCAAGACCGCCATCGTCGGCCTGCGCAACAACCTGGCCAGCCAGAAGAAGTCGCTGGACAAGCTGATCGGGCAGCAGAAGACGCTGCTCGCGCAGCTGACGCCGGCCCAGCAGCAGACCACCGGCCCTGGGGGCACCGGCGGCACCGGCGGCACCGGCGGCACCGGCAGCTCCGGCGGCGGTGGCACCAGCCACTACAAGGGCCCGACGAGCACGCAGGCGGAGAAGGCGGTCGCATTCGCCTACGCGCAGCTCGGCAAGCCGTACGTGTTCGGCGCGTCCGGGCCGGATTCCTTCGACTGCTCCGGGCTGACCATGGCCTCGTGGGCAGCGGCCGGGGTGGCGATCCCGCGGACCAGCTTCGAGCAGTGGGACGGGCTGCCGCACGTGCCGACATCCCAGCTGCAGCCCGGGGACATCCTGGTCTTCAACGGTGCCGGGCATGTCGGGATCTACGTCGGCGGCGGCATGCTGATCGACGCGCCGCACACCGGCGCCGTAGTCGAGAAGGTCGCGCTGAGCGGCTGGTATTCGGGCACGCTGGACGGCGCCGTGCGGCCCTGACCCGCCCGGCGGCCATGGTCTCGCGGTAGCGCGCAGGCCAGGCCCGGCGGCTCCCGGCCGGCCCGGCCCGGGCAATCCGGGGGAGCCTTCGACAGGCTCTCCCGGCGCCCGGGCCGGGCCGGCCGGCCCGGGCCCGGGGCCAGCGGCCACGGGCCCGGGGCCAGCC
Organism: uncultured Actinomycetes bacterium; assembly: GCA_963786975.1. GTDB lineage: Bacteria > Actinomycetota > Actinomycetes > Streptosporangiales > Streptosporangiaceae > Palsa-506. Next base: position 171,030 of record CAWBBE010000010.1, read on the forward strand.
CGCCCCGGCCGGGGCGGCCCGCCCCGGCCGGGCGGCTAGGATCACCGGCACGGGAGCGCCGATGCCGAAGGTCCTGGTCGTCACCAATGACTTCCCGCCGCGCCGCGGCGGGATTCAGTCGTTCGTGCATGCGCTCGCCACCAGGCTGCCGGCCGGCACGGTAACGGTCTACGCACCCGCCTGGGACGGCGCCGCCGGGTTCGACGCGCGCCAGCCTTTCCCGGTAGTCCGGCACCCCGGCTCGCTGATGCTGCCGGTGCCGTCAGTCTCCGGCCGGGCGGCCAGCCTGCTGGCCGAGCATGGCTGCGACACCGTGCTGTTCGGCGCCGCAGCGCCGCTCGGGCTGCTGGCGCCGGCCCTGCGCCGGGCCGGCGCCCGGCGGATCGTCGCGCTCACCCACGGGCATGAGGCGGGCTGGGCCGCGCTGCCCGGCGCCCGTTCGCTGCTGCGCAGGATCGGCGACCAGGTCGACGTCATGACCTATCTCGGCGAGTACTTCCGGGTGCGGCTGGCCGGCGCGCTCTCGCCGCGGGCCGCCGGCCGGATGGTCCGGCTGGCGCCGGGAGTGGACACGGCGGCGTTCCGGCCCGGGCCGGCGGGGCCGCGATGCGGCGCAAGCTGGGGCTGGCCGGCCGCCCGGTGGTGCTCTGCGTCTCCCGGCTGGTGCCGCGCAAGGGCCAGGACACCCTGCTCCGGGCCTGGCCGCGGGTCCGCGCCGCGGCGCGGCGGGCGGCGGGCGGCACGGCCGGGACCGGCGCCGGGCCGGTGCTGCTGTTCGTCGGCGACGGGCCTTACCGGGCCACGCTCGGCCGGCTGGCCGGACGGCTCGGGGTGGCCGGCTCGGTCGTCTTCGCCGGCCCGGCCCCCTGGGCTGAGCTGCCCGCCTACTATGACGCCGCGGACGTGTTCGCAATGCCGTGCCGTACCCGGCGGCACGGCCTCGACGTCGAAGGGCTTGGCCTCGTCTACCTGGAGGCGTCCGCGGCCGGCCTGCCGGTCATCGGCGGGGACTCGGGCGGCGCGCCGGATGCCATCCTGCCCGGCGAATCGGGCTACGTCGTGCCCGGCCGCGACGTGACGGCGGTGGCCAGCCGGCTGACCCAGCTGCTCAGCGACCCGGCGGCCGCGGCGGCGATGGGGGAGAAGGGCATGGCCTGGGTGGAGCGGGAGTGGCGCTGGGAACTCGTCGCGCGGCGGCTGCAGCGAATCCTGGCAGGCTGACCGGCTCGCCCGGCTGCGTGCGGCTCGCCCGCCGCGGCTGGCCGGCCGCGACCCGGATCTGCCCGCCAGGGCGGGCCGCGGCCTGGCCACTGCCGAGATGCGCCGCCGATGCCGGGGGACTGCCGCCGGACCATCCGTTAATGCCGGTCATGGTTCGGCGCTTCCGGCGGCTAGCGGTACAGCGCATCGACATCGGCGGCGAAGTCTGCCGCCACGATGGTCCTGCGGACTTTCAGCGACGGGGTGAGATGCCCGGTCTGCTCGGTGAAGTCGGTGCCGAGGATCCTGAACCGGCGGATCGACTCGGCCCTGGAGACCGCCTTATTCGCGTCGTCGACGGCGGCCTGGATCTCCGCGATGAGCTCCGGGTCGCCGGCCAGGTCAGCGGCCGACGCCGAGGCCGGCCATGGCGGGCCTTCCAGTAGCCGAGCGCGTCGGGGTCGAGGGTGATCAGGCAGGCTATGTACGGCCGCCCGTCGCCCACCACCAGGCACTGGCTGATCAGCGGGTGCGCGCGGAGCCTGTCCTCGAGTACCGCGGGCGCGACGTTCTTGCCGCCCGCGGTGACGATCGAATCCTTCTTCCGCCCGGTGACCCGGAGGAAGCCGTCGTCATCGAGCTCGCCGATGTCACCGGTGCGCAGCCAGCCGGCCGAGTCGAGCACGCCGGCGGTGGCGTCGGCGTTACGCCAGTAGCCGGCGAAGATATTCGGCCCGCTGATGAGGATCTCGCCGTCGTCCGCGATCCGGACGCTGACCCCCGGCAGCGGCATGCCGACGGTGCCAATCTTGTTGCGGCCCGGCTTGTTCACGGTCGCGGCCGCGGACGTCTCGGTGAGCCCGTAGCCCTCCAGGACGGTGATACCCGCGCCGCGGAAGAAGTGGCCGAGCCGGTCGCCGAGCGGCGCGCCGCCGGACACCGCGTACCGGACCCGGCCGCCGACCGCCGCGCGCAGCCTGGCATAGACGAGCCGGTCGAAGAGCGCGTGCCGGAGCCGCAACCGCAGGCCGGGCCGGGCCGCACGGCCCGGGCCGCGGCCGGCCGCCGGGCCGCCGGCGGTGCCGTCAGCGGCCCGGCTCCAGGCGACCGCGGTGTCCGCCGCGGCGCCGAAGATCATGCTCCTGGCCCGGCTCGCCGCGGCTTGCTGGCGCGCGCTGTTGTACACCTTCTCGAACACGCGCGGCACGGCGAGGATGAAGGTGGGCCGGAACTCCGGCAGTCCCTGGGCCAGCGTGCCGGCGTCCGGCCAGTGACCGAGCACGACGCCTGCCTCCAGGCAGCCGACCTGGATCACCCTGGCGAAGGAGTGCGCGAGCGGCAGGAAGAGCATGGTCGAGCTGCCGGTCATCTCGAATACGTCGCAGAGCGGTCCGGCGGCGGCGTTACGCACGTCGGCGAGCAGGTTGCCGTGGGTGAGCTCGCATCCCTTCGGCCGCCCGGTGGTGCCGGAGGTGTAGATGATCGTCGCGAGGCCGGCCGCGCCGCGCTGGGTCCGGCGCTGCCGCAACTGGTCGTCGCTCACCTGCGCACCGCCCGCGGCCAGGGCGCCGAGGTCACCGATCCGGAAGATGCCGCGGTCAAGGTCCGGGAGCCGGTCACGGAAGCCGTCGATGATGCTGGCCTGGTCGGTCGTCTCGGTGAACACGGCGCGCGCGCCGGAGTCGCTGAGTATCCACTCGGCCTGGCTGGCTGACGAGGTCTCGTAGATCGGCACGGTGACCGCGCCCGCCGCCCAGATCGCGTAGTCGATCAGCGTCCACTCATAGCGCGTCCGTGACATCAGCGCGATCCGGTCGCCGGGCTGGAGGCCGGCCCCGATGATTCCCCGGGCAAGCTCGGCGACCTCGTCGCGGAACACGCTGGCGGTGACGTCCTGCCAGTTGCCGGAGCCGTCCCGGCGGCGCAGCATGACGGCGGCCGGCTCCTTGTCGCCGCGGGTGAAGACGACGTCCGTGAGGCTGGCTGAGACCGGCACGTCCGCCATGACCGGAGCGCTGTAGGCGCGCAATGTTCCTCCTCTGCAGCTGCGTGCTGCTGGGCCTTTATGGACGGTACCGCGCCGGATGCGGCCTGGCCCGCGGGAGGGCGCGGGCCGCCGCGGCCCGCCTGCTTAGGCTGTGCTCGTGCGAGTTCACGTGGTCAGCGACGTGCACGGCCGGGCCGATGCGCTGGCCACCGCCGCCGACGGCGCGGACGCGCTGATCTGCCTGGGCGACCTGCTGCTGTTCATCGACTACGCCGACCACCGCCAGGGCATTTTCGCTGACCTCTTCGGCGCGGCGGCGGCCAGGGAATTCATCGCGCTGCGGACGGCCCAGCGATTCGATGCTGCCCGGGCGATGTCGAGACGGCTGTGGGCCGGGCTGGGCGGCGAGCCGTCCGGGCATATCGAGGCCGCGGCATCGCGCCAGTATGCGGCGCTGTTCGCGGCCATGCCGACACCGGCCTACGTGACCTACGGCAACGTCGACATCCCGGCCATGTGGAGCGCGCACCTGCGGCCCGGCCAGCAGGTGCTGGACGGCGAACGGATCCGGCTCGGCGGCTGGTCGTTCGGCTTCGTCGGCGGCGGCCTGCGCTCGCCGTACCGGACGCCCTACGAGCTCGATGACGATGCGTACGCGGCGAAGGTAACGGCCGTCGGCGCGGTCGACGTGCTCTGCGCGCACATCCCGCCTGCCGTCCCTGAGCTGCTCTTCGACACGGTGGCGCAGCGGATGGAACGCGGCAGCGAGGCGCTGCTCGATGCTGTCCGGCAGACTCAGCCGCGCTACCTGCTGTTCGGCCACGTGCACCAGCCGCTGGCCGCACGGCTGCGGATCGGGCGGACGGAGTGCGTCAACGTCGGCCATTTCCGGGCCACCGGGCGGCCGTACGTGCTGAACTGGTAGCGCGGGCCCGGCCGGTGCCCGCGCGGCCGCGCGTTCTGGTCAGCCAGCGCCGGTCTGGCGGTACGCTCCGAGCATGGCGGACAGCACTACTTCGAGCATCGCCGTCGCAGTCCCGCGGGCGTCCGTGATGGCCGTCATCGCGGACTTCGCCGCCTACCCGGAATGGGCGGACGGAGTGCGCTCCGCCGAGACTCTCAGGCTGCTCGACGGCGGCCGGGCCGACCGGGTGCGGTTCACCCTGGATGCCGGGGTAATCAAGGACCGGTTCGTGCTCTGCTACCAGTGGGACGGCGATGCGCAGGTCCGCTGGACGACCGATCCGGCCGAGCCAGGCTCGGTCATCTCCGAGCTGTCGGGCGGTTACCTGCTCGCCGACCGGGGCGGCGGCACGGATGTCACCTATGACCTCACCATCGGGCTCCGGATCCCGATGATCGGGATGCTCAAGCGGAGAGCAGAGAAGATGATCATTGATACCGCGCTGAAAGGCCTCAAGACGCGGGCCGAAAGCCGGGGAGGCGTGACGTGAGCCAGAGTTCACGGCAGCAGGGCGGCGACCCGCTCGCCGATTTCCAGCGCTGGCTGCTCCGCGCCAGCGCCCGCGGCCTGGGCCGGGACGTGCGCGGCAACCTGCGCAAGACGTTCGGCCATACAGCGGACGAAGGCGGCGACGTGTGGGCCAGCGCCACCAGCGAGCCGCCGCCCGGTGAGCCGCCCGAGTGCGAATGGTGTCCGCTCTGCCGGGCTGCCCGCAAGTTCAAGGACTCGGGCCCGGGCATCGGCTCGCACCTGTCCAGCGCCGGTGATCTGGTCGCGACAGTCGTCCAGGACGCAATGGATGCGTTCGAGGCAGTGATCACGGCCAGGCCCGGTCCGGGCACGGCGGCGGGCGGCCAGGCGCCCGCGGCCGGCCGCCAGGCGTCCGGGGCTGACGGCGGGACGACCGGGACTGCCGGGACGTCCGGCGCTGGCGGCGAGACAGCCGGGCCTGGCGGCGAGACAGCCGGGCCTGGCGGCGGGACCCCCTGGGCTGGCGGCGGGGCGCCCCGGGCTGGCGGCGGGGCGCCCTGGGCTGGCGGCGGGCCGGCCGGAGCTGGCGGCGGGCCGGCCGCGGAGCGGGGTCAGCAGGGAGCGGCCGGCGAGCGCCAGGAAAGGCCGCCCGGTGGCCCTGACGATCGGGGTTGACGTCGGGGGCACGAAGGTCGCCGCGGGCGTAGTCGATGAGCACGGCAGGATCGTCGCGAAGCTGAAGCGCTCCACCCCCGCGGCGAGCCCGGCGCAGACAGCGGATGTGATCAGCGGGGCTGTACTGGATCTGCTGCGTGACCATCCGGCCGAGGCCGTCGGCCTCGGCGCCGCTGGCTTCATCGACAAGGCCAAGGCCACCGTGCTGTTCGCGCCGAACCTGGCCTGGCGGGGCGAGCAGGTCAAGCGGAAGGTCGAGGAACGGGTCGGGCTTCCGGTGATCGTCGAGAACGACGCGAACGCCACCGCCTGGGCCGAGACGATTTTCGGCGCCGCCCGCGGGCACGAGCACGTCGTGCTGGTTACCGTCGGCACCGGCATCGGCGCCGGTTTCGTCGTCGGCGGTCACCTTTACCGGGGCAGATGGGGCGTCGCCGGGGAGCCAGGGCACTACCGGGTGGTGCCCGACGGGCGCCTGTGCGGCTGCGGCAACCGCGGCTGCTGGGAGCAGTACGCGAGCGGGAACGCGCTAGTCGCGGAGGCACGCGAGTTCGCGATGCGGTCACCGGCCGGGGCCGTCCGGCTGCTTCAGCTTGGCACCGGCACGCCGGCCGGAATCACTGGGATTGCCATCACGCAGGCGGCCCGCGAGGGCGACCCGGGGGCGCTTCGCTGCTTCGACATCGTCGGCGGCTGGCTCGGTCAGGGGCTGGCCGACCTGGCCGCGATCCTCGATCCGGGCTGCTTCGTGATCGGCGGCGGCGTTTCCGAGGCTGGCGACCTGCTGCTGCTGCCGACCCGGGCGGCCTTTCACGCCAGCCTGACCGGCCGGACCTACCGCCCGTACGCCGAGATCATGCTGGCCGAGCTTGGCCCGGACGCCGGGCTGGTCGGGGCGGCCGACCTGGCCCGCCGGAGCTGACCCGGCCCGGCCCGGCCTGGCCCGGCCCGTGCCGGGCAGGCCGGTGCCGGCCACGCGCCTGCGCCGCTACAGCACTGCGCCGTTGTCAGGTCCCGAGCCGCGGGACGGCTTGTCGCCCATCCGGATCACCAGGACGGCGAAACCGCCGACGAATGCGGCGACCGCGCCGAAGGTTGCCCAGCCGGGCAGTACCCAGCCTGCTGACGTCGCGACCAGCAGGTAGGCGGGCCCGCCGAAGAGTCCCGCCCAGGCGCCCTTGGCTACCGGGTCAAGCGCGGGCAGCGGTGGCGGCGGGGGCGGCACGTAATGATCGTCTTCGTCTTCTTCGTCGTCATCCTGGCCGGCCGCGGGCAGCCGGGCCGGCCCAGCGGGCCTGATCACCCTGCTCCGGTCCGGCGTCGGCGCAGGCGTGCCTGCCGGGCCGGCTGCGGCCGGGCCCGCCGGGCCGGCCATGGGCCGGCTGCCGGAGCCGCCTTGATCACCGGCGGCGCCCGGGCCCGGGCTGTTTCCGGCGGAATCGTCTTCGGCATCCGGGCCGGAGCCCGGGCTCTTGCCGCCGCCCGGGCTCTTGCCGCCGCCGCCGGAGCTTTCGCCGCCGCCGGAGCTTTCGCCGCCGGAGCCTTCACCGGACCGGCCGGGCGCCTGGGTGTCGCCTGCCGCACCGGTTCCGGTGCTGGTCACGGCATCGGCGTCCGCGCTGGCGGCTGGCGGCTGGCGGCCGGCGGCCGGCAGGTTCTCGCGCTCCGGCCAGGGCGGCGCCGCGGCGTCCGGCCGCCCAGGCTCGTCGAATCGCGCCACAAGGTCACGCCAGGCCGCGTCCTCGCCGCTCACGTCCTCCGCGCGTTCCCGCTCTGCCAACCCCCTATTCCTTCCCCGCTCGGCTGTGCATCCGGATGAACTCCAGGCTGCCAGTGAAGATGGCCTCGGCGTCGTTGTCCAGGGTCGCGACGTGAAAGCTGTTCTCGCAGTCCCGGACGGTGAGCAGCCGCGGCGGTAGCGCCGCCCGCAGCAGGCTGATGCTGGCGCCGCCGACCACATGATCCTCGGTGCTGTGATAGACGAGCACGGGCTGGGTGATATCCCCGAGCCGGTCCCTGGTGATCCGCCACAGGCCGGGCAGGGTAGCCGCCGCCCGCACCGGTACCCGGTCGTAGCCGAGTTCGGTGACGCCTTCCTTCTTGATGTCGCTGGCGATGCCCTTGAGCGACGGCACGATCAGCTTCAGCACCGGGGCAAGCGCGAACAGCTTCGTGTCGGCGGTCACCGACGGGTTCACCAGCACCAGCCCGCTGATCGAGTTGCCGTGCAGCTCGGCCAGCCGCAGCGCCAGGCAGCCGCCCATCGACAGGCCCATCACGAAGATCTGGTCGGACCGCCCGCGCAATTCCTCGAAGGCTCGGTTGACCTCGGCGTACCAGTCTTCCCAGCGGGTCCGCGCCATCTCCTGCCAGACCGTGCCGTGACCGGGCAACCGGGGCAGCGAGACGCTGAGGCCCGCGTCGGCCAGGTACTGCGCCCACGGACGCAGCGAATGCGGGCTGCCGGTGAAGCCGTGGCAGAGCAGCACGCCGGTGCTGGTTCCGGCGTGACTGAACGACTCGGCACCGGGCAGCACTGGCATGGGCAACAGGTCCTCTCCGGGCGATACCGCGTCAACCCCGATCGTCGCATGCCTGCCACCGCGCCGGAACCCGTGGCGGCCGGCAACCCGCGGCACCCGGCCAGCCGGCCGGTGCTGGCCGGGCCGAAGCCCGGCCCGGGTCGTCACTGCCCGCCGCTCCGCTCGCACCGTCCCCATCAGCGCCGCGACGTGCGACCATGTGAGCGTGTTCTACTGGCTGGTTAAGGCGATCATCGGGCCGATCCTTCGGCTGGCGTTCCGCCCGTGGGCGGAGGGCACGCAGAACGTGCCCAGGGAGGGGCCGGCGATCATTGCCAGCAACCACCTGTCGTTCTCCGATCATTTCTTCGCGCCGCTGCCGATCCCGCGCAAGGTCGTCTTCCTCGCGAAGTCCGAGTACTTCACCGGCCGCGGTCTCAAAGGCGTGTTCAGCCGGGCCTTCTTCACCGGGGTCGGCCAGATACCGGTGGACCGGTCCGGCGGCGCGGCAAGCGAGCGGGCGCTGCGCACCGGCCTGCGGGTGCTGGCCAACGGTCACGTACTCGGCATCTACCCGGAGGGCACGCGGACCCCGGACGGCCGGCTCTACCGGGGCAAGACCGGGGTGGCCAGGCTCGCGCTGGAAGCCAGGGCGCCGGTCATCCCGTGCGCGATGGTAGGAACTTTCGAGTTCCAGCCGCCCGGGAAGATCCGGCCGCGGCTGAACATACGGCCTGGCGTGCGGTTCGGTAAGCCGCTGGATTTCTCCCGCTACTACGGTCTGGAAGAGGACCGGATCGTGCTCAGGGCGATGACCGACGAGATCATGTACGCGATCATGAAGCTGTCCGGCCAGGAGTACGTGGACAAGTACGCGCAGCGGACGAAGTCGAGGCTGCCGGTCGTCGGCCGGGGCCGCGGCCGGGCCGGCGACGGCGATGCTGATGGCGGCGACGCTGGCCCGGTGACTGAGCTTGCTCCTGGCGCTGCCCCGGTGGCCGGCCCTGCCCCGGTGGCCGGCCCTGGCGCTGCCCCGGTGGCCGGCCCTGCCCCGGTGGCCGGCCGTGGCCCGGTGGCCGGCAATGACCCTGCGGCTGCGGCTCGGCTGGCTGCCGGCCTGGATAAGGACAGCGCCGGGCGGGCTGGCCCGCCCGACGGCCGCGCTGGCGAACCTGACGAGGTAGCCGCCCCCGACTGACCTGGCCGGCCGCCGGGCTAGCGCGCCCAGCCCTTGGTGCGCTCGACCGCCGCTCGCCAGCGGGCGTAGCCAGCCTCGTCCCTGGCGCCGGGCACGAAGCGCCGGTCGAGCTTCCAGCTAGCTGCCAGCTCTGCGGGCGATGACCAGATCCCGGTGCCGAGGCCCGCGAGGAACGCGGCGCCTAGCGCGGTCGTCTCCGCGATGACCGGCCGTTCGACCGGAACCTGCAGCTGGTCGGCCTGCATCTGCATCAGCAGGTCGTTGGTGCTCGCGCCGCCGTCGACCCGGAGTGCCGATCCCGGCACCGCCCCGCCGGCCGCCGCCTCCGCGGCCATCAGGTCGGCCACGTCCCTGACCTCGAAGGCGATCGCCTCCAGCGTGGCCCGGACCAGGTGCGCCCGGGTCGTCCCCCTGGTCAGGCCGAACATCGCGCCCCGCGCGTCCGGGTCCCAGTCCGGCGCGCCCAGCCCGGTCAGCGCGGGAACGAATACCACCCCGCCGGAGTCCGGTACGGTCTGCGCCAGGGTCTCGCTCTGCGCCGCGCTGTCCAGCAGGCCGAGCCCGTCCCGCAGCCATTGCACCGCCGCCCCGGTCACGAACACGGAGCCTTCCAGCGCATACGTCAGCGTGCCGCCGGAGTCCATGCACGCCACCGTGGTCAGCAGCCCGCCCGCCGACCGGACGATCGAGCGGCCCGTCGCGGACAGCACGAAAGAGCCGGTGCCGTAGGTGCACTTGATGTCCCCCGGCGCGAAGCACGCCTGGCCGAACAGCGCCGCCTGCTGATCGCCGGCAATGCCGGCCACCGGCAGCGACAGGCCGAGGAACGCGGCCGGGTCGGTGTGCCCGGCGATGCCCGATGACGGGACGACTTCGGGCAGCGCGTGCGGCGGCACGCCGAACAGGTCGCAGAGCTCCGCTGACCACTGCCCGGCCTCGATATCGAACAGCAGCGTGCGGGACGCGTTCGAGGCGTCGGTGACATGTCGCCGCCCGCCGGTCAGCCGGGCGATCAGATAGGCGTCCACGGTGCCCGCTGCCAGCGACCCGTCCAGCACCCCGGCCCAGGTCGCAGGCTCGTTGTCCGCCAGCCAGGTCAGCTTGGTGGCGGTGAAGTAGGGGTCGAGGCGCAGCCCGGTCAGCGCCGCTACCCGCTCTTCGTGACCCAGTTCGCGCAGCCTGGCGCAGATTTCCGTGGTCCGGCGGTCCTGCCAGACGATCGCGCGTCGCGGCGCCCCGAGCGTGGACCGGTCCCAGAGAACGGCGGTTTCCCGCTGGTTGGTTATGCCGATGCAGGTCGGCGGCTCGGCCCCGGCCCCGGCTTCTGCCCTGGCCCCGGCCTCGGCTAGCGCCTGGCCGCAGGCCGTGAGCGTCGCCTGCCAGATGCTCTCCGGCAGGTGCTCGACCCATCCCGGCTCGGGATAATACTGCCGGAATTCGGCGTATCCGCGGCTCACCACGGCGCCTTCGCCGGTAACGATCATGGCAGTTACGCCAGTCGTGCCCGCATCAATGGCCAGGACGCTCATGAGGACTAGTGTGGCGGTCGGGAGAACACGAAAGGGAGCATTATGCGAGTCGGAGTCCTCACTGGCGGCGGTGACTGCCCCGGGCTGAATGCGGTGATCCGCGCTATCGTCCGCCGAGGCGTTAAAGAGTTTGGCTATGAATTCATCGGCTTCCGCGACGGCTGGCGTGGCCCGCTGGAAGGCGACACCGTTCCGCTTGACGTCCAGGCGGTCCGCGGCATCCTGCCGCGCGGCGGCACCATCCTCGGCTCGTCCCGGACGAATCCGCTGGCTGACAGCGCCGCCAGCGGCGGCCGCTCCGGCGTGCAGCGGATTTCCGGCAACCTGGACAGCCTGGGCGTGGACGCGCTGATCGCTATTGGCGGCGAGGACACCCTCGGGGTCGCGACCCGGCTGCACGAGCAGGGGGTCAAGGTCATCGGGGTGCCCAAGACGATCGATAACGACCTCGGCGCGACCGACTACACGTTCGGCTTCGACACCGCGGTGAACATCGCGATGGAGGCCATCGACCGGCTGCACACCACCGCGGAGAGCCATCACCGGGCCCTGATCGTCGAGGTCATGGGGCGGCACGCCGGCTGGATCGCGCTGCACGCGGGGATGGCTGGCGGCGCCAACGTCATCTTGATCCCGGAGCGGCGGTTCGACATCGAGAAGGTCTGCGGGTACGTGGAGCAAAGGTTCCAGACCCGGTACGCCCCGATCGTGGTGGTGGCCGAGGGCGCCAGGCCAGTCGAGGGTGACGCGTCGACGCAGGAGCAGCCGCTGGACGCGTTCGGCCACGTGCGGCTGGGCGGCGTCGGCCAGATGCTGGCTGACGAGATCGAGAAGCGGACGGGCAAGGAAGCCCGCTGCACGGTACTCGGGCACATCCAGCGCGGCGGCACGCCGACCGCCTTCGACCGGGTGCTGGCCACCCGGTTCGGCCTGCAGGCGATCGGGGCTGTGCACGACGGCGCGTTCGGCATGATGGTGGCGCTGCGGGGCGCCGACATCGTGCTCGCGCCGCTGGGCGATGCAACCCGCGAGCTGAAGACCGTGCCGGACGAGCGCTACGACGAGGCCGAGGTGCTGTTCGGCTAACTGCCCGCCCGCAAAGGGCTAACTGCCCGCCTGCAAAGGACCGTGGCCAGCCCGCCGCGCATCGGCGCGCGGCCGGCGGCCCGGATCGGCCCGCGCCCAGTCGCCCCCGGAAGGAGTCAGCTCGTGCCGGCCCTCGATCACCGGGCAGCGCTTGACTGGATCGCCCGCTGGGACATCCAGCAACTGGGGTACCTGCCGGACCGGGAGGAGCGGTTCACCGCGCTGATCGACGCGGTCGAGGACGGTACCGGGATCCCGGATCCGCTGGTGCTCGACCTGGGCTGCGGACCCGGCTCGCTGGCCGTCCGCCTGCTGGACCGGCTGCCGGGGGCGACGGTCGTCGGCGTGGACGCGGATCCGGTGCTGCTCACGCTGGGCCGGGTCGCCTGGCCAGGCCGGGCCGGGCTCCGTTTCGCCGAGCTAGACCTCCGTACCGCGGGATGGTCGGCGGCGCTCGGCCTGGACCGGCAGGCCGACGCCGCGGTAAGTACCACTGCGCTGCACTGGCTGCCGTCGGCCGCGCTGGCTGCGATGTACGCGGAGCTCGGCCGCGTGCTGCGGCCCGGCGGCCTGCTGCTGAACGGCGACCATTTCCGGGAGGATGACACCGCGCCGGGCCTGGCCCGGCTGGGCTGGGCGCTGATCGAGCGGGAAGAGGCCAGGCGCTTTCCCGGCGGGCACCCGGAGACATACCAGGCCTGGTGGGATGCGGTCGCGGCCGAGCCTGCGCTCGCCGGGCAGGTAGCCGAGCGGGCCAGCCGGATGATTGACGCCGAGCATCACGGCTCGCCGTCTGGACGGCTGTCCACGCACGTCAACGCGCTCCGGGTGGCCGGCTTCGCGGAGGTCGGCACGCTCTGGCAGCGCGGCGAGAACCGGCTGCTCTGCGCGATCATGGGCAGCTGAGCCCTGCCGGGACCCTCCCCGCGGGGACCCTCGCCGCCGGAACCGTGTCGCGGAACCGAGCCGCCGGGGAACGCGCCGCCGCCGCGCTAGCCGAAGATCATCCAGTCGCGGACGTCGTCCAGCCGGTCCGGCGGCAGCTCGGCGTAGGTAGTCACCTCATCCGGGCTGCTGAAGCTGCCGATCTTGGCGCGGGCGGCGACCACGGCCGCCGCCTCGGCCGGCGACAGCCCGAGCTGGGACTGCAGGAACCCGGCCGGCACCTGGTTGACGTTCACCAGCCCGCCGTCGTCATAGTCACGGGCCAGATCGGGCAGGCCGATGCGCAGCTCGCGGGCAAGCACCAGGTTCTTGCTAGCGATCTCCCTGGCCTCGTGCCTGCGCTCCATCCGGCCGCGCGCCGTCGCCAGCGCCGCCTGGTTGCGCTGGTCCGAGCTGGCTGGCAGCGATCCGGCCGGGGCGGTGACCTGATCGCCGCCGAACGCGATAGCGGTATGCACGGCCGCGACGCCCATCAGCAGCAGCACGTACCCGCCGGCCAGCGTTACCTCCGGATCGTGGTGGCCGGCCACCGACAGCACGACTATCTCGGCGACGACGGCGAGCAGGTAGCCGGCGAAGATGGCCCAGTCCCGGTTGCGGCGGCGGCCGATCGCCAGCCGCAGGAACGGCGCGAACGCGAGGAACCCGATCGACCAGACCGGCACTGACGCCCAGCCGAACTGGCGCAGCCTCTTCCCGCCGCGGGCGTCCGGCCCGGCCTGGCCGCCGCCCGGCCCGGCCTGGCCGCCCGGCTCAGCCTGGCTGCCGCCCGGCGCAGCGTGGCTGCCCGGCTCAGCGTGGCTGCCGCCCGGCTCAGCGTGCCCGCCGCCCGGCTCAGCCGGGCGGCCGCCCGGCAGACTGGAATGCGTCATCGTAGCCTCTCCCAACATCTCGCCCCCGGCTCCGCGCCAGCCGGGACAGAGCTTGCCACCCCGGGCCTTGCGGGCGCGCCTAGCTGGCAGACTAGGGGAATGCCCGCCTTGCCCCTAGCTGATCACGTGACGCCGCAGCAGGCGGCGGGCGGCTGCGAGCCGTGCGTGCTGCTCAAGCTCGGCGAGATCGTGCTCAAGGGCAAGAACAGGCAGCGGTTCGAGCGGCTGCTGCAGGACAACATCAGGCGTGCGATCCGCGATCTCGGCGTCCCGGTGCAGCTGTGGCACCGGGACGGGGTGATCGTGCTGACCATCGCCGCTGGCCCGGCCATGATCCCGGCGAGCCGGGAGCCCGGCGCCGTGGGGAGCGCCGGCGGACTCGTCCAGCCAGTGGCCGCGGAAGCCGCCGCCGATTTCATCGCCGAGCGGATGAGCACCATGATGGGCATCGCCCGGGTCTGCCGCGCGGTGCGGGTCGCCAAGGACCCGGCGGCCGCGATCGCTGCGGCGGTGCGCCTCGTCGCAGGCCGGCCGGGCGCGTTCGCGGTCCGGGCCAGGCGCCGCGACAAGCGGTTCCCGGTTACCTCCGCCCAGCTGGCCCGGCTGATCGGCAGCGAGATCCAGCGCCAGTACGGCTACCCGGTCAACCTGACCAAGCCGGACACGACGGTCTACGTCGAGGTCGACCAGTCCGAGGTCTTCGTGTTCACCGACGGCAAGCCCGGCCAGGGCGGTCTGCCGGTGGGCATGAGCGGCCGCGCGCTGGTGCTCATGTCCGGCGGCATCGACTCGCCGGTGGCCGCCTACCGGATGATGCGCCGCGGCCTGCGCTGCACCTACCTGCACTTCTCCGGCATGCCGCTGACCGGCCCCGAGTCGGTGTACAAGGCGTACGGGCTGGTCCGCGAGCTGGACCGGTTCCAGGGCGGCTCCCGGCTGTTCGTCGTCGCGTTCGGCCGGGCGCAGCAGCGGCTCGCCTCGTCCGGTGCCGGGCGCCTGCAGATCATGGCCCAGCGTCGGCTGATGCTCAAGACCGGCGAGGCGATGGCCCGGCGGCACCGGGCGGCCGCGCTGGTCACCGGCGACTCGCTGGGCCAGGTCAGCAGCCAGACGCTGACCAACATCACCGCGCTGGACGATGCCGTCAGCCTGCCGATCCTGCGGCCGCTGATCGGCCTGGACAAGACGGAGATCATCGCGGAGGCCCGGCGCATCCGCACGCTCGGCATCTCCGAGCTGCCCGACCAGGACTGCTGCAGCCTGCTCACGCCGCGCCAGGTGGAGACCCGGGCCCGGATCGAGGACCTCCGCCGGATCGAGGCCCGCCTGGATGCCGACGACCTGGCCGAGGATCTGGCGGCGGCTGCGCAGGAGCACACGCCAGAGCGGCACTGACTTTTATTTCTAACCGGGCCGCCCGCCCAGCCGGCTGCCCGGCCGTGTGTCCCGTCCGGGTGCTGATGTGGCAGGCTCCTGCTCCGGAGGTAATAACTTGAAAATCGGATTGCAGATCCCTGACTTCGCCGGACCGGGCGCTGCCCGGCTCGGCGCCGACCTGGCGACCGTTGCCGCTGTCGCCGACGATGCCGGGTTCGACTTCATCGCCGTGATGGACCACTTCTTCCAGATCGGCGGGGTGGGCCCGCCCGAGCACGACATGCTTGAGGCCTACACCACGCTCGGCTACCTGGCCGGCCTCACCTCCCGGGCGAAGCTGATCACGCTCGTAACTGGCGCCGTCTACCGGCACCCGGGAATCCTGGCGAAGATCGTCAGCACCCTTGACGTGCTATCCGGCGGCCGGGCCTGGCTCGGCATCGGCGCGGCCTGGAACGAGGAGGAGTCCAGGGGCCTGGGAATCCCGTTCCCGCCGGTCGCCGAGCGGTTCGAGCGGCTGGAGGAAACCCTGCAGATCTGCCTGCAGATGTGGCGCGGCGACGAGTCTCCGTACCACGGCCAGCACTACCGGCTGGAGCGGCCGCTGAGCTATCCGAAGGCGCTGTCGGTACCGCATCCGCCGATCATGATCGGCGGGTCCGGGGAGCGGAAGACGCTGCGGCTCGTGGCCCGCTACGCGCAGGCGTGCAACCTGTTCCCCGGCCCGGATCTGGCCCGCAAGCTCGACGTGCTCCGTGCGCACTGTGACGCCGAGGGGCGCGACTACGACGAGATCCTCAAGACCTGCTACTTCATCTTCGATGTCGGCGCGAAGGGGGAAAAGGCCAGCCAGGTCGTCGACCAGCTCGGTAATCTGGCCGCGCTCGGCTTCCAGGCCGCGATCGGCCAGGTGGTCAACGTCTGGGACGTGGCGCCGCTGGAAGTCATCGGCGCCGAGGTGATCCCGGCGGTCGCCGCGCTCTGACCGCTGGCCGGCCCGCCGGTCCGGGCCGGCCCGGCTCCCCGGGCCGGCCTCTCGCCGCGGTCACCGCGGGCAGCTCACCAGGGCGATCAGAGTCCGCGGCGTGCAAGAACCCCCACAGGCCGAACTTGTTGGCGTGACGGCCGTAGCTGGCGTCGCCGTACCCGATGCTGACCGCCGACTGCGGCCCGGCGCGGCCGAGCGCGCAGACTAGGCCTGGACCGGCGCACGCGCTAACCCCGGTCAGCCGCCACGGCCAGCGCGGCCCGGCCGCGGCCTTAGCCGACCGTGAGCGGACGCGGGGCAGCGCTCAGCGTGCGGCCCATCAGTTGCGGCAGCGCGGACATCGCCGCCGCCAGTTCGCGGATGTCCTCATCTACCAGGGCCTGGTCGCCGTCGCACATGGCGGCGGCGGGCTCCGGGTGCACGTCCACGATGATCCCGTCCGCCCCGACCGCGACCGCGGCCCGGCTCAGCGGCAGGACCAGGTCCCGGCGCCCGCCCGAGTGCGACGGGTCCACGATCACCGGCAGGTGCGATAGCCGCTGCGCGACCGGGACGGCGCTGATGTCCAGGGTGTTGCGGGTCGCCGTCTCGAAAGTCCGGATGCCGCGCTCGCACAATACGATGTCGAGGTTGCCGCGCTGGGCGATGTACTCGGCGGCCATCAGCCACTCCTCGATGGTGGCGTTCATCCCGCGCTTCAGCAGTACCGGCTTCCCGGCCGACCCGACCGCCTGCAGCAGCGTGAAGTTCTGCATGCTGCGGGTGCCGACCTGCAGCATGTCGGCGTAGTGGCAGACCAGGTCGACGCTGGCCGGGTCGATCACCTCGGTGACGACGGGCAGCCCGGTCTCGGCGCGCACCTCGGCCAGGATGCGCAGGCCGGCCTCGCCGAGACCCTGGAATGCGTACGGTGACGTGCGCGGCTTGAACGCGCCGCCGCGCAGCATCGACGCGCCCGCCGCCTTGGCCATCAGGGCCGACGTGAGGGTCTGCTCCGGGGTTTCGACCGTGCACGGTCCGGCGATGACCGTCACCGTTTCCGGCCCGATCGGCACGCCGCCGACCGTGATCACCGACCGGCTCGGATGATGCTCCCTGCTGACCAGTTTGTACGGGACCGAGATCCGCACCACGTCGCCGACGCCGCCCTGGCTGCGCAGGTTCAGCGCGCCGAACTGGTCAATATCGCCAACCAGGCCGATGATCGTCCGGGAGACCCCCCGGCTTACGAATGCCTCTCCGCCGGCCGTGCGCACGAGGTCCACGATCGTGTCAACATCTGCCTGGGTGGCCTCGGGGGCCATCACGACGACCATCTCACCGCTCCCTTAGATCCAAGAATGACGAAAGCCCCGGGCCAGCCGGCCCGGGGCTTTCCTTACGTCGCTAGCGTCAGCGCAGCAGCTGGCGGGCGACCGTCCGGAGGCCGGGCCGGTAGCCATAAAAGAACCAGTACTGATAACGCACGGGCGTAAGCCTAGCGCACGCCCGCGGCGGCCAGGCGGCGGGCGCAGGATCGGCTCAGATGGCGAGGTGGCAAGATAGCCACACCTGCGGGGTCGAGAGCCGGGACGTCGCGCCGCGGACGGCGCGAGGCGGGAAGGAGCAGGTCAGCCGGATGAGGCAGCCGGGGACAGGTGAGCGCGCCGGCGGCGCGGGTCATTCTGCAGGCGGTTCCCGCGGCCCTGCGCCGGCTCCGCCTGGGACGCCTGCTCCGGCCCGGATGCCTGCTCCGCACGCGGCCCCGGTTCCGCCTGAGGCGGCTGCTCAGGCCGGGGCAACTGCGCGGGGCTCCGGGCTTGCGCCTGGCAGGCTGCCGCCCGGCCAGTACATCCCGGTGAGCTGGCCAGTCCTGCATTACGGGCGGGTGCCGGTCTTCGATCCGGAGGGCTGGGATCTCCGGGTGGTCGGCGCGACCGAGAGCGGGCACGAGCACCGCTGGCGGTGGCCGGAGTTCGCCGCGCTGCCGCGCTGCCGGGCGATCGCTGACTTCCATTGCGTGACTAAGTTCAGCATCCAGGGCATCGCCTGGGAAGGCGTGCCGGCCGCCGCGCTGCTGCGGGCGGTGCCGCCGGCCTCGACGGTCACCCACGTCATGGTGTGGGCTGACTTCGGCTACAGCGCCAACGTGCGCATTGCCGATTTCGCCGCCGACGACACGCTGTTCGCCACTGGCTGCAACGGGGCCGCGCTCGCTCCCGAGCACGGCTACCCGGTCCGGCTGGTCGTCCCCGGCCTGTACGGCTGGAAGAGCGTGAAGTGGGTCAGGGCGGTGGAGTACCTGACCAGGGACCGGCGCGGGTTCTGGGAGGAACGGGGCTACCACAACACGGCCGACCCGTGGCGCGAGCAGCGGTACTCGTACCAGGAGCGTCCGGGCGAGGGCCCGCCGCTCTGAGCGGCCGGCCGGCGTCCGGCCGGCACGCTCCGGGCCGGGCTAGGGGAGGCCGAATAGGCTGAAGCCCACGTTGATCGTGATCGTGCTGCCCTTCGGGGCCTGCCCGCTGGGGCTGAAGGCGAACACCCGGTGCCCGGGACCGACATGGTTGACGTTGACCTGGAACCCGGCTGCCGTCAGGGTGGCGATCGCCTGCTGCTCGTCCTGCCCGTCCACGTTGGGAACATTGACGAGCTGCGGGCCGGTGGAGACCTTGATGGTGACGACCTCGCCGGGGGTGATCGGGGCGCCCGGCCTGGGGGCCTGGCCAGTGATCGTCCCGGCTGGCTGATCGCTGTTCGTATCCGGCTGCGGGTTCAGCTGGAACCCGTCCTGCTGCGCCTGGCCCTGTGCGGCAGACTCCTGCTGGCCGACCAGGTTCGGCAACGGTATGCCGGCGCTCTGCACGATCGTGACCGGCTTGGGCTGCGGCCAGGACAGCCCGGCGACGGGCTTGGTGCTGATCACGACGCCGAGCGGAATCGTGGTGGAGGTCGCGTTGGTCACCTTGCCCGGAGTCAGGCCGGCCCTCCTCAGCGCGGCCTCCGCGTCGGCGAGCTTCAGGCCGGTTACCGACGGGACCCGGACCAGGACCGGGCCCAGCGACGGGATGAGCGTGACAAGGCTGCCGCGATGGGCGCGCGCGCCGATGGCCGGAACGGTGCGGACGACCTCGCCGCGCGGGATGCCGTTGCTGTGCACGCCGTGGCCGGTCTTCACCGTGAAGCCGAGGTTCCGCAGCTCGGTCCGCGCGGTCGCCTTGGTCATGGTGCCCACCCGGGGGATGGTCTCGAACTGGCCGTCGGTGACCCACCAGGTCATCAGGCCCAGGACCAGCACAACCGCGGCTGCCAGGCCCAGGTAGGCGAGTCTGCGGCTGAACAGCCAGCGCTGCAGCCCCGGCTCACGGCGCCGGACGTATCCAGCCGGGGCGTGCACGCGGCCGGTGAGCGGCAGATCGTCGTGGCCGGGCACAAATCCCTGATCGGCCACGATGAGCGTGTGGTTCAGGCCGCCGTCCGGATCGGCCTGCTCGTCCGCTGGTTACCGCGGGCAGCAGCGGCTGTCCGCTGGTCGCCGCGGGCAGCAGCGGCTGTCCGCTGGTCACCGCGGGCAGGATGTGCACGGTCCTGGGCCGCCCGCGCCTGCCATGCCTGCGCTCGCCGCGTCCGGCCGGGGCAGGCGGCGCGGCCGCGGGCCCGGCGGACAGCGAGGCCGTCGGGTAAACCGCCGGATCGGCTGGCTCGCGTGGTGAGCGCAGCCAGGGGAATGACTCGCCGCCGGGGTCCGGCATGCTGGCGGCTGTCGCGCCGGGGTCTGCTGGCCAGCCCTCCGGTGGCTGGCCACCGGGGTTCGCCGTGCCCCGGTCGGGCGACCGGCCGGGCAGCGACTGGCCCGCGGCGGCCTGGGCGCCGGCACTGTCCCGCCGCCCGGCGGATGGCTGGCCGCCCGGGCCCGGATGCTGGCTGGCCTGAGTCGCCGCCCCGGGCAGTGCCGGGCTGCCTGCGGCGGCCTGCCCGCCGGGCTGGGCCGCCAGGCCGCTGAATGGCTGGCTACCGGGTTCTGCGGGGGCGCCGGGCACGGCGGGCGGCCCGGGCAGCGACTCGCCGTCCGGGCCCGATGACGCCGCGGAGCTGCCTGGCCGGCCAGGCGTCGATGGCCGGCCAGGCACTTCCTGGATGTCCGGCCATGACGTATCCGGCCATGATGAGCCCGTCCCGGACGAATCAGGCCATCCGGAATCAGTCCATCCGGAATCGGGCCATGACGAGGCGCTCGGCAGCGCGGCGGCCGGGCCGGCCTGCTCCCGGGCGGCCGGCCCGGCCGGGCCGGCCGCGGGGTCCTGAGCTGGTGCTCCGTGCTGCCTGGCGGGGTCCTGAGCTGGTGTTCCGTGCTGCCCGGCGGCCAGCCAGCCCGGCCCGGCCGGGCTCACGGCGGGCCAGCCTGGCCCGGTTAGCCCGGCTGCCGGCAAGCCGGGCACTGACCTGCCCGGCATGGATAGCCCGGCGGCCGGCAGCGCGGGCGCGGATCCGGGCTCGAACCCGCCGCCCGGGCCAGCGCCGGCGGGCAGGTCCGCGGCACGCGAGCCGGTGACCGGCAGCCCGCGGCGTACTTCGGTGATTGCCCGCAGGAACTGGCCGGCGTCCGCGGGGCGCAGGTCCGGGTTCCGGCTGGTGGCCAGCGCTACCAGGGCGTCAAGGGCCGCGGGCAGCCCCGGCATGACGCCGGACGGCGCCGGGACGACCTCGTTGACATGCTTATAGGCGACCGCCAGCGGCGTCTCGCCGGTATGCGGCTGCCTCCCGGTGAGCAGCTCGAACAGCATCACGCCGGTCGCATAGACATCGGTCCGGCTGTCGGAGGTGCTCCGCGACACCTGCTCGGGTGCCAGGTAGGCGGCGGTCCCGATGATCGTCCCGGTTTTGGTATGGCTGGCCATGGCTACCGCCCTGGCCAGCCCGAAATCCGCGACCTTGACCGCGTGCCCCGGGGTGATCAGCACGTTCTCCGGCTTCACGTCGCGGTGCACGACGCCGGCCGCGTGCGCTGCCGCCAGCCCGGTGAGGACTCCCTCGATGATGTCGAGCGCCTCGCCCGGGCTGAGCTTGCCGCGCTCGGTCAGCAGCTCGCGCAGTGTGCGTCCGGGCACGTACTCCATCGCCAGGAACAGGATGTCCCCCTCGGCGCCCTGGTCATAGACCGCGACGACGTTAGGGCTGGAAAGCCTGGCCACCGACCTGGCCTCGGCAATGAACCGGCGGACGAAGTCCGCGTCGTGGGCCAGCTCGGGGTGCGCGATCTTGAGTGCCACGGTGCGCTCGAGCCGCGTATCGGTACCGAGGTACACGGTGGCCATCCCGCCGCGCGCGATCCGGGCGTCCACCCGGTAGCGTCCGTCGAGCACCTGCCCGACTTTCAAGCGCGCCAGGGTCGTATCCATCGGGTCGAGTGTATTGGTGCCGTCTCGTCCTCGCCCAGGTAACGGCGCTGCTGGATCATGCGGGCGGCGGCGAGGAGGCGGCCGCGTACCGCCGCCGGGGCACCCGGCCGGCCAGGAATGCGAGCCGTCCGGCGGTGACCGCTGCCCGCATCGCCTCGGCCATCAGCTCCGGATCGTGCGCCCGGGTGACCGACGTGGCGAGCAGCACTCCGGCGCAGCCGAGCTCCATCGCGATCGCCGCGTCACTGGCCGTGCCGATACCCGCGTCCAGGATCACCGGAACGCCGGCCGCCTCCACTATCAGCTCGATGTTGTGCGGGTTCCTGATCCCCAGCCCGGATCCGATCGGCGCGCCCAGCGGCATCACGGCCGCGCAGCCCGCCTGCTCGAGCCGCCGGGCGAGCACCGGGTCGTCGCTGGTGTACGGCAGCACGGTAAACCCGTCGGCGACCAGCAGGTCAGCCGCGTCGAGCAGCTCGACCGGATCCGGCAGCAGCGTGCGCTCGTCGGCGATGACCTCGAGCTTCACCCAGTCGGTGCCGAGCGCCTCGCGCGCCAGCCGGGCGGTGCGCACGGCCTCGGCGGCAGTGAAACAGCCTGCCGTGTTCGGCAGCACGCGGATGCCGCGCGCGGTGATGACGTCAAGTACCGACCCAGCCGCAGCGGGGCCGACTCTGCGCATCGCGACGGTGGTGAGCTCGGTGCCGGACGCGGCCAGCGCCCGGTCGAGCACGTCCAGGCTCGGCGCGCCGCCGGTTCCCATGATGAGCCGGGAGGACATCGCCTCGCCCGCAATCACGAACGGGTCGTCCATGGTCAGCCTCCCTGGGCCGCGGTGATTACTTCGACCTCGTCATCGTTCGCCAGCGGGGTCGTATCCCAGCTGGCCCGGCGTACGATTTCGCCGTTGACGGCGACCGCGATGCCGCTGACCGACGTGGTCACCAGCCGGACCGCGTCGCCGACTCCGGTGCCGGCGGCCAGTTCGCGGGCCGTGCCGTTAATGATCACTTTCATTATCTTGCGCCTTCGTCCGTGCGCTGCCTGGCTGACCGCGGCGGCTCGCCCGGCGGCCGGGCGCGCGGAGACGGCCCGGCGGCCGGACGGGCGAATCGCTGCGGCGTGAAGGCAGCGGCCAGCGCCGGCAGCTGCCGGGTGGCCAGGTACTCCGTGATGATGTCGGCCGTCACCGGGGCGAGCAGCACCCCGGCCCGGAAATGGCCGGTGGCCAGCACCAGCCCGGGCAGCACGGACGGGCCGAGCACCGGCGCGTTGTCCGGCGTGCCGGGCCGCAGGCCGGCCACCGCCTCCGCCAGCTCGAGCTCGGTGATCCCAGGGACGATCGTCCGGGCGTCCCTGAGCAGTTCCCAGACACCGCCGGCCGTCACCCGGGTGTCGGTGCCCATGTCCTCCTGGGTGGCTCCGATGACGAGCTCGCCGCTCTCCCTGGGCACGAGGTAGACCGAGCAGCCGCGGACGATGCCGCGGACCGTCCGGGCCAGCAGGCCGGGCGGCGTTTCCGTGCCGCCGCGGCCAGCTCCGCACCGCAGCCGCAGGATCTGGCCCTTGACCGGCCGGACCGGCGGCACGGCACCGGCAGGCAGGCCCGCGATCGAGCCCGAGTTCCAGCCGGCGGCCAGCACCACCCAGTGCGCCAGGATCCGCGTGCCGTCCCCGAGCAGCGCGCCAGCGGCCCGGGCACCTTCCGGCTGGCTCGCGTCCGGCTGGCTCGCGTCCGGCTGGCTCGCGTCCGGCTGCGCGTCCGCCCGGGCTGCGTCTGCCCGGGCTGCGTCCGCTTGGTCCTCGCCGTCCCGGCGGTCACCGGCCCGGCGGGCTGTGAGCAGGATCTCGGCGGCCGGCTGCCGGATGATGCTGGCGCCGGCCTGGCCAGCCGCGGCGAGCAGGGCGCCGGTCAGCAGCCTCGGATCCACGGACGCGTCGTCAGCGGCCAGCAGGCCGCCGCGGATGGCCGGGTCGAGCATGGGCTCGGCCCGGCGGCACTCGCGTGCGGTGAGGCGGCGCGCCGGGACGCCGAAGGATTCCTGCAGGGCCTGATACTCGGCCAGCACGGCCAGGTCATCAGCGTCGTAGGCCACCTGCAGCGTGCCGGCCTGGCGGTATCCGGTTGGCTTGCCGGTCAGCCCGCTGAGCTCGGCCGCGAACGCCGGGTAGCGCCGCTGCGACTCTCGGCCCAGCCGGAACAGCTCCCGTTCGGCGTAAGCGGCCTCCGATATCGGCGTGATCATCCCGGCCGCGGCATGCGACGCTCCACCGCCCGGCGCCGGATCGGCGACGGTCACCCGAAGGCCACGCTGCGCCGCCCGCCAGGCGATGCTAAGCCCGATCACTCCGGCGCCGATGACTAGCACGTCGGCACTGGCTGAGGTGCTCATGTCCGCTCCCTTCGCCGGCATGACCCGGATCAGGTTCCTGCGGTCGGCGGCTTCCAGCCGCCCTCTCAGTCCGGTCAGCACCAGACTCCCGCGCGCTACTCCCTAGCCTAGGTGATCGTGCGGATCGAGCGAGTCGTGATAGCCGGCGCCGGCCTGGCGGGCCTGCGCACGCTGGAGGAGCTGCGGGCCAGGGGATACCCCGGCGCGGTCACCATGGTCGGCGCCGAGACCAGGCCGCCATATGACCGGCCGCCGCTGTCCAAGGGCGTCCTGGCCGGGGAAGCGGACGACACCGCGCTGCGAGATGACCTCACGTCACTCGGCGCGGACGTGCGGCTCGGCGAGCCGGCCATCGGGGTGGCCGACGGCGTGCTGCGCACCGGGCACGGCGAGTATCCCTATGACCGGCTGGTGCTGGCCACCGGCGCCGAGCCGGTGCCGCTGCCGGGACCAGGCCCGCAACGGCTGCTGCGGACGCTGGACGACGCGCTGAGCCTGCGGCAGGCGCTCAAGCCGGGTCTGCGGCTGGTAATAGTGGGCGCGGGCTGGATCGGCGCCGAGGTGGCCACCGTGGCGGCGGCCAAGGGCTGCGAGGTCACCGTGGTCGAGGCCGGCCCGGCTCCGCTGGCCGCCGCCCTCGGCGCTGACGCAGGCTCCCGGACGTCAGCCTGGTACGCGGCCGCCGGGGTCAGCCTGCGGCTCGGCGAGCTGGTCTCGTCGGTGCAGCCAGACGGGCTCATACTGGCCGGCGGCGAATGGCTGCCGGCGGACGAGATCGTGACGGCGGTCGGCGTCCGGCCGCAGGTGCGCTGGCTGGAGGGCTCGGGCATCGCGCTGGACAACGGCGTGCGCGCCGATGAACAGCTTCGTACCTCGGCGCCCGGCGTCTTCGCGGCCGGCGACTGCGCCGCGTTCTGGTCGACCAGGTACCAGCGGCGGCTGCGCTTCGAGCATTGGGACATCGCGCTGCGCGCGCCCGCCGTGCTGGCCGCGAACCTGCTGGGCGGCAGCGAGGTCTATGACCCGGTCCCGTATTTCTGGTCCGAGCAGTTCGGCCGGATGGTGCAGTACGCCGGGTATCATGGCGGTGCCGATCGGCTGATCTGGCGCGGCGACCCGGCCGGGGACAGGTTCGCCGCATGCTGGCTGGCAGCCTGGCCTGGTGGCGCTGCTGACCGTTGGCCTGCCCAGGGACCTGCAGCAAGGCCGTCGGCTGATCGCGGGCGGCCAGCCGGTGGATGCGGCCGGGATCGCGGATCCCGCTGTCGCCATCCGGGACACTGTGCGGCGTTAAGCACGCCGCGGTCTGGCTCGGGGCGGACGGTGGTGCGGCCGGCGCGTTTGCGTGCTGGGCTGGGCGGGTCGCGGTCTGGCTCGGGGCGGGCGGTGGTGCGGCCGGCGCGTTTGCGTGCTGGGCTGGCACGCCGCCCGGCTGGCCGTCTTGGGCCGGGTGCGCGGCCATTCCGTGCCGGATGCGCGGGCTGGCAGCTGTCGGCTGGCCGACGGGCGGCAGGGGCACCTGAATCCGATGTGCCCGGCGTTGTCCGTGTTTGGCGGCGGCCCGGGTGTGGGATGTTTGAGGTGTGGCGCAGATTGACCTCTTGGCCGACAGCATGATCGGCGACTGGCTCACCCTTCCCCAAACTGCTGACCAGCTCGGATTGTCCGTGAGCCGGGTCAGGCAGATGCTCCGCGACCGCAAGCTGCTCGCGGTACAGCGTCCCGACGGCAAGCTCTGCGTGCCCGCGGCGTTCCTCGATGGCAACCAGGTCATCCGGGGCCTGCACGGCACGCTGACGTTGCTCTTCGACTGCGGATTTGACGAGGCAGATGCGCTGCGCTGGCTGTTCACGGCCGACGAATCGCTGCCCGGCACGCCGATCCAGGCGATCAGCGAGCACCGCCGGACCGAGGTAAACCGCCGGGCCCAGGCGCTCGCGATCTGAGCCTTCGCCGGTGGCGCCGGGGGCAATCCCGCGGGCCAGCGTGCCCTGCTCCCGGTCCGGGCGAGCGCCGCCGCGGCAACCGTGCGGTACCAGGGCGCCTCTGCCCGGGCAGTTCGCCAAAAGGGGTCGTTTACCAGCAGCCCGTCAAGCCGGGTGGTCGGCCATGATCACCGGGCTGGGCTGGCGTGGCTGGGCACGGCGGCTGGCAGCCAGCCAGCCGCCAGCGCCGTCCGCCGGTTCGCCGTTAGCGCGATGTCCCGGCCTGGACATCTTCATCCTGCCGGGCGGCGTACCCGGCGAGTGGCCGTACGATGATCCGCGTGCCTGATCGAATTCGAACCCGGTGAGCTTGCCTGCTGACCGTAAGGCCCGGCTGGCTGCCGCCCGGCTCTATCTGTGCACGGACGCGAGAGAGCGGCTCGGCGACCTGGCCGAGTTCCTCGATGCCGCGCTGGGCGGCGGGGTCGATGTTGTCCAGCTGCGGCAGAAGGGCCTTGAAGCGGCCCAGGAGATGGCCTACCTTGAGGTGTTCCGCGCGGCCTGTGACCGGCACGGGGCGCTGCTCGCGGTGAACGACCGCGCCGACATCGCCCGCACGGTCGGCGCCGACGTGCTGCATGTCGGCCAGGATGACCTGCCGGTCGCGGCGGCCAGGCAGATCGTCGGGCCGGGCACGCTGATCGGGCTGTCCGCCCATTCTGCGGAACAGGCCGCGGCGGCGGCCGCATCGCCAGACATCGACTACTTCTGCACCGGGCCGGTATGGCCGACGCCGACCAAGCCTGGCCGTCCGGCCCCTGGGCTCGGCCTGGTCCGGTACGCGGCGGAACTCGCCGCGCCACTGCCCTGGTTTGCCATCGGCGGCATCAGCGCGGACAACCTCGGCGAGGTGCTTGACGCGGGTGCCCGCCGGATAGTTGTCGTCCGCGCCATCACCGAGGCCGCCGATCCCGCGACCGCGGCTGCCACGCTCGCCGCCCGGATCCCGGCAGCGCCCAGCTAGGCCGGCGCCAGCCGCCAGCAGAGGCGCCCTGCGGCATGGACTAGTGGCCGGCCACCCGCTATCCGTAAACGCCACGCCGGTATGACGTCAGCTTGCCTGATCACCGGCCGGGTCGCGGATTAGCGCCGCGACAAGCAGCCCGATGCCCAGCCGAGGATCACGCTGGCCATCCCGATGCGGTAGCTCGGGTGGCAGCGATATCAAACCGGACGAGACGATGCCGGCCACAGTCTGACAACCACGCGTGGTGCCGGTCTGGCCGACGACGGCCGTGGTTGCGGGCTGGGCTGATGGCGCCCGTGGTGCCGGGCTGGCTGACGGCGCCCGTGGTGTCGGTCTGGCC
This sequence comes from uncultured Actinomycetes bacterium, assembly GCA_963786975.1. Taxonomy (GTDB): domain Bacteria; phylum Actinomycetota; class Actinomycetes; order Streptosporangiales; family Streptosporangiaceae; genus Palsa-506. The sequence continues at coordinate 197,907 of CAWBBE010000010.1, forward strand.
GATGACGGTGGTGGTGCGGGCTGGGCTGATGCTGGCTGTGGCGCGATGACGGCCGTGGTGTGAGATGGCTGATGCTGGCTGTGGTACGGATCTGGCTGATGACGGCCATGACGTCGAGCTGGGCTGATGGTGCTCGTGGTGCCAGGCTGGCCAGTCAGAGCATGGCCTGCGCCGTCATCTATCACACCACCCGTCATACCAGACTCAACAGAACCAAGATCAAAATAGGGGTTAAGAATTGTCCGGCTATGACCGGAAGGATCTGAACCACTGTGTCGAGTCAGGAAAATGCTGTGGCTGGTGTGACTGTTGTGCTGCTGATCGCAGCGCACCCGGGCCGTAGCTCAGGTGACCGTGACGGATCGGCGCGGCCCGGCTGCCTGCAAGGGCGGTGGTCGAGTCATCACTCACCCTGAGTGGCGGGCGCGGCGCGATCTGTCACTCCTGGACCCGGCGCAGCCGAGGCCGTTTAGCCACTCGCAGAGCTCAATAAGCTCCGGCGTCCTGGCGCTGACGGGTCAGCAGCAAGCCCGGGCCGGCGGCCCGGGCAACACCCGGGCCGGGCAGCGCGAGCAGCGAGCGGGCCGGGAGCGCGGGCCGGGCAGCACCATAAGGCCGAGCGGGGCGGACCCGGGCGGCGCTAGGGGCCGAGCGCGTTGGGCCGGGCTGCGCTCGGGCCAGGCAGCGGCAGGGACGTCGGGCAGGCCAACGCCAGGGGGCGCAGGCCAGGCAGCGGCAGGACGTCGGGCAGGCCAACGCCAGGGGGCGCAGGCCAGGCGGCGGCAGGGACGTCGGGCAGGCCAACGTCAGGAGGCGGCGGGCCGGGCAGCGGCAGGCAGCGCAGGCAGTGCTACGGCCGAGCGGGCCCCGCTTTGCCGGGGCGTGCGGTGACGGTTAGCCGGACCGGTCGGTGACGGTGGCGGCGAGCTCGGCCAGCGCCGCCTTGGCCGGGTCGGCGAACGGCGCGTTCGCAAGCGCGGCGAGGGCCTGCTGCACGCTGGCCCGGATCAGCCGCTCGCATTCGGCCACCGCGCCCGTCTCGGTCAGCACGCCGCGGACCTCGGCAGCGCCCGCGTCGTCGAGCGAGGGGTCGCCGAGCAGCCGGTGCAGGACACTGGCCTGCGCGGCATCGGCCCGGCTCATCGCGACGGCCACGAGCACGGTCCGCTTTCCCTCGCGCAGGTCGCCGATCACCGGCTTCCCGGTGCGGACCGGGTCGCCGAACACGCCGAGCATGTCGTCCCGGAGCTGGAAGGCCACCCCGAGCGGGATCCCGTAAGCCGTGCAGGCAGCAGCCATCGAGGGGTTCGTTTTCGATGCTTCATCAGCTGCGCCGCCCGCAGTTCCGGCTGGTGCGGCGGCCAGCGCCGCGCCGAGCAGTAGCGGGCGCTCGACTGTGTACTTCGCCGATTTGTACTCGACCACCCGCAGTGCGCTCTCGACGGTGCCGGCGCCCGCGGCCTGGCCGAGCAAATCCAGGTACTGCCCGGCGATCAGCTCGGTGCGCATCACGTCGAGCACCGGCTGGCCGCGGCGCAGCGCGGCGGCAGGCAGCCCGCTGGCCCGCAGCAGCTCGTCGGTCCAAGCCAGCAGCAGGTCGCCGACCAGGATCGCCGCGCCGGTACCGAATGACCCGGCGCAACCACGCCAGCCACCGGCCGCATGCCGCGCTGCGAAGCTGCGGTGCACGGCAGGCCGCCCGCGGCGGGTCTCGCTGCCGTCGATCACGTCGTCATGCACTAGCGCGCTCGCGTGCAGCAGCTCAAGCGTGGCTGCGGCGGTCAGGATACGGTCGCCATCCGGATCGCCGCCGAGGGCGGCACCGCCGGCCGCCCGCCATCCCCAGTAACAGAACGCGGACCTCAGTCGCTTGCCGCCGGCCAGCATCGCGTCGGCTGCGTCAAGCACGGGCACCAGGCCACCATCGATCCCGGCCAGCACCGCCCGCTGGCGGCCGAGAAAGCCGGCCAGCACGCGCCCGACCTGATCCCGGATCTGATCAACTGCCGCAGCACTTCTCGTCATTACCGCGAGGGTAACCCGGCTTACCCGGCCACCGGGCGGGCCAGCGCCGGCGCCGGCCCGCTAACCTGGGGGGATGTTACCGCCTCGGCTGCCCCAGGCACCTGCCATTCGCGAGCTGCTGGCTGCTGGGGAAAGATCCTTCTCGTTCGAGTTCATGCCGCCTAAAACCGCCGCCGAGGAGCGGCGGCTGTGGCTTTCCATCCGCCAGCTCGAGCCGCTACGGCCCACATTCGTTTCTGTGACCTACGGGGCTGGCGGCTCCACCCGGGACCGGACAGTCCGGGTGACCGGCCGTATCGCGGCGGAGACCACGCTGACCCCGGTGGGGCATTTCACCGCGGTCAACCACTCGGTCGCCGAGCTGCGGCACGTCATCGGGTCTTACGCGGCGGTCGGCGTGCGTAACGTGCTGGCGCTGCGCGGCGACCCACCGGGCGCGCCGGACGGTGACTGGGTGCCGCATCCGGACGGCCTGCGGTATGCGGAGGAACTTGTCCGGCTGATCAAGGCGTCCGGCGACTTCTGCGTCGGCGTGGCCGCCTTCCCCGAGGGTCATCCCCGGCGGACCAGCATGGCAGGCGATATGGCGAACTTCGTGCGCAAGTGCCGGGCCGGCGCCGACTTCGCGATCACCCAGATGTTCTTCTACCCGGACGACTACCTGCGGATGCGGGATCAGGTCGCCGCGCTCGGCTGCGACGTACCGATCATCGCCGGGATCATGCCGATCATCAGCGTGCCGATGATCGAGCGGGCGGTCCTGCTGTCCGGGGCGAGGTTCCCGCCGGAGCTGGCCGAGCGGCTGAGGTCCAGGGCCGACGACAAGGCCGCGGTACGGGAGATCGGCGTGGAATACGCGACCGGCATGTCCGAGCGGCTGATCGCCGAGGGCGTTCCCGGGCTGCATTTCTACACGCTCAACGGGTCCAGGGCAACCCGCGAGATCTATCAGCGGCTCGGCCTTGGCGGCGTCGGCCGGCCCGTCCGGGCCGGCCAGCGGGCGGCCGCGAGCTAGCCGCACGCTCGGCCGGGCCGCCTGGCCTGGCCGGCCGCACGGGCGGCTGCGAGCCAGCCCGCGGGCGGTCGCTGGCTCAGCCGCGCAGCGGCAGGACCGTGCCCATGACAATGTAGGGCGGGCCGTTGCCGGGGAAACTGAAGCCGGTCAGCAGCTCATCGAAGCCCAGGCTGCGGTAGAGATGGCGGGCCGGAGATGGCGCGTCCATCGTGGAGAGCAGCGCCGTCCGGTGCGGGCAGCCAGCGGTAAGGGTGCGCAGCATGGCGCGGCCGATGCCGCGGCGCTGAAACTCCGGGCGCACGTGCACTTCGGCGATCTCGAAGCAGTCGGCCAGCCAGCCCGCCGCAGCCGGTGCGCCTGCCGCGACCGTCAGGCCGGCCCGGACTACGTCATGCCACCATTGCCCGGCAGCCCCGGTGAACCCGTAGGCGAACGCGACGACCTGGCGCCCGTCCGCGCTCGTGCCTTCCTCGGGCCTTCCCCTGCCCGTGCTGCACTTGCCGTCCGCTGGCCCGCCGATGCCGGCTGCGCTGTCCGCGGACCCGGCCGCCCCGCCTGCGCCTACGGGCCTGGCTGTGCCGCCCGCCAGCCGAGCCGCCCGGCCTGAGTGGGCGGGCCCGGCTGGGCTGGCAGCGAGCCCGGCTGGGCCTGCTGGGCCGGCTGCGCGCCCGGCGATGGCAATGACGGCCCGGAATGCCGGATGGCTGGTGTGCTGCTGCATGAGCGGGCGGCGGCCTGCCAGCTGGTCTGCCGACGGCCGCATCGCGAGGTCGTAGACGTCGACGAGTGCATCAAGCCCGGCCAGGAAGGTCACCCGGTCGACTAGCCGCAGTGCGGTCTCGTTGCACACGGCGGCCAGCGTATGCCACCCGGCATATGGCGCGTGCAGCCATTTTGTCGGACCCCTCTTGTAACTTCGAACGCAGGTCCAAACAACTGGACGGTGAGACGAATTTATGTTCGAATATGCCTGAGCGAAGCCACCCGGCAGCCCTGACCCGAGGGGCGGTCGGTGGGCCAGCCGGGCGAGGCGTGGGGAAGCGCTTCGCCCGGCACGGGCTCGCATTCGATGGGAGGAATGGCCATGAACTCGGTCTTGCATGCGCGTCCTGACCGACCACGATGCAGGGTGGCGCCGTCGGCGCTCGCGCTGCTCTCGTCGGCCAGGCAGGGACTAGCGGGCGCCGAGGATGAGAGCTCGGCAGGCGGTCGTTACGTGGCCGCTCACCTGGCGGCGCTCCGGGCCGCCGCCGCGGTGGTCGCGGCCAGGGCCGAGCCGGCCACCTCGGGACGGCGGAAGCGGCCGCAGAGTGTCTGGGAACTGCTGCCGCGGGTGGAGCCCGCGCTGTCCGAGTGGGCTGCGTTCTTCGCGGCTGGCGCTGGCAAGCGGGCCGCGGCTGAGGCCGGATTGCCGTGTGCCGTTACCCTCCGCGAGGCCGATGACCTGCTGCGCGACGCGGAGACCTTCTTGTCGCTGGCCGAGAGCACGCTCGGAGTTCCAGGCCAGGCACTGCTGCCGCTCCGGACGGCTGGGTAGGCCATCCGCAGCGGCCAGGCGGGCTGATCGGGCAGATCAGAACGTGTCGATGGCTCCGCGCGCATCGGCGTCCAGGATGCCCCAGCTGATCAGTTCCTCGGTCAGGTCAGCCGGCGACTTGTCGTAGATGACAGCAAGTGAACGCAGATCCTCCTGGCGGATCGACAGTACCCTGCCGTTGTAGTCACCACGCTGGCTCTGGATGGTAGCGACGTAGCGGGCAAGCGGCCCTGCCTTGTCCTTCGGCAACTGGCTCATCCGCTCAAGATCGATGACGAGCTTGGGGGAGGGCGCAAGGAGGGCGGGCAGTACGTCGCCGGGCAGCAGCTCGGACACGGGGACTCCGTAGAATTCGGCAAGTTCGGCAAGCTTCTGCACGGTCACCGAGCGATCGCCGCGTTCATAGGAGCCCACGACAACGGCCTTCCAGCGGCCGCGCGACTTCTCCTCGACGCCGTGCAGAGAGAGGCCCTGCTGTGTGCGGATGGCGCGCAACCGCGCGCCCAGGGTCTTCGCGTACTCAGATGGCATTTCTTCGGCCCCCCGGCCAGTTAGTCTGATCAGTGGGATGGTTACGCTCAGTGACGGTAGGCCGCGAGAGCGACAAGGTCAAGCCGAATGGCAAAAAGCGGTCGAACTTACCCTCAGCGGCTTGACATGCCGTCTCGCCGCGCCGGACGCCCGGCGGCGCCAGAATGCCGGCGATACGCGGCCTGCCGGTGCTTCTGGCGAGTCTGTCCGGGCCGCGCGGGCCGAGGGCGATCCAGCCGGTATCTAGACATGATGTGACAATAATCACTTGCGCCACTCTAGAAGGAGCTGTCCACGGAGCGTACCCGGACATTGCCTGCTGCCAGGCTGCCACGCGCGATGGCGCACATGACCGCTGCCCCCGCGGGAAGTCCCGGCGGCTACGGCCGTGCCTGCGATCCTGGCCGTGTCCATGCTGATACGTTGGTCCCGTTCGACGTCCTTTAAGGCCCGTCCAGAGAGGCGGGAAAGGAGGTCCTTAATGATGCATGCGGCTCATCAGGAAGACCGCAATCGCCGCCCGGGCGGCGGCAGCGCCCCCGGCAGCAGCGCTCCGGGCGGGAGTTCCCCCGTCGGCAGCGCCCCCGGCCGGAATACCCCCAGCGGCCGGAATACCCCCAGCGGCAGCGCCCCCGGCCGGAATGCCCCTAGCGGCCGGAATACCCCTAGCGGCAGCGCCTCCGGCGGGAATGCCTCCGGCGGCAACCCCCCCGGCGGCAATCCCCCCGGCGGCAATCCTCCCGGCGGAGCGCGCACGTCAGTGTTCCAATCAGCCGAGATCAGCCGGGCGCTATCCCGCATCGCGCACGAGATCCTGGAGCGCACCAGCGGCGCGGGCGATGTCGTCCTGCTCGGGATCCCGACCCGCGGCGTGCCGCTCGCGCACCGGCTGGCCGGACGGATGGCGCAGGTCGAGGGCAATAAGGTGCCGGCCGGCTCGCTCGACATCACGATGTACCGGGACGACCTGAGGCTGCGGCCGGCCCGGGCGCTCGGCCACACCGCGGTGCCCGCCGGGGGCATCGACGGCAAGGTCGTCGTACTGGTCGACGACGTGCTGTACTCGGGCCGGACGGTGCGGGCCGCGCTGGACGCGCTTGGCGACCTCGGCCGCCCGCGTGCCGTCCAGCTTGCCGTCCTGGTCGATCGGGGACACCGGGAGCTGCCGATCCGGCCTGACTATGTCGGCAAGAACCTGCCCACCTCCCAGCGTGAGGTAGTACACGTGCTGCTGACCGAGGTGGATGGCGACGACGCGGTGCTGATCAGCGAGAATCCCGGGCAGCCCGGCCGGGCCGCCGGGCGGCCCGGGGTTGACTGACGGGCCAGGCGGCCAGGGATTGCCTGGCCGGCCGCCTGCTGGGCGTCCGGCCGGGCCACCCGGCAGCGATGCGCCGCCGGGCGGCCAGGAAACGCCCGGCGGCCAGGGAACGCCCGGCGGCCGGGGAACGCCCGGCGGCCGGGGATCGCCCGGCGGCCGGGGATCGCCTGGTAGCGACGGGGCGAGCCGGTGAACCGCCACCTGATCTCGGCAGGCGACCTGACCAGGACCGAGGCCCTGCTCATCCTCGACACCGCCGACGAGCTGGCCCAGATGGCCGCCCGGCCGATCAAGAAACTGCCCACCCTGCGCGGCCGGACCGTGGTCAATCTCTTCTTCGAGGATTCGACTCGGACGCGGATTTCGTTCGAGGCCGCCGCCAAGCGGCTCTCCGCCGACGTGATCAACTTCTCCGCCAAGGGATCCAGCGTGGCCAAGGGGGAGAGCCTCAAGGACACCGCCATGACGCTGGAGGCGATGGGCGCCGACGCGGTGGTGATCAGGCACAGCGCGTCCGGGGCCCCGCACCGGCTGGCCGGCTGGGTCAAGGGTAGCGTCGTCAACGCGGGTGACGGCAGCCACGAGCACCCGACCCAGGCGCTGCTGGACGCGTTCACCATGCGGCGCAGGCTGGGCCGGCTGGACGGGCTCCGGGTCGCCATCGTCGGCGACGTCCTGCACAGCCGGGTGGCCAGGTCCAATGTCCTGCTGCTCAGCACCCTCGGCGCAGAGGTGACGCTGGTCGGCCCGCCCACGCTGCTGCCGGTCGCCGTCGGCGCGTGGCCGTGCTCGGTGAGCTACGACCTGGACGCGGCGCTGCCCAAGAGCGACGTGGTGATGATGCTGCGGGTGCAGCAGGAGCGGATGAACGCCGCGTACTTCCCGAGCGTGCGCGAGTACAGCCGCCGGTACGGCCTGGATGCCGCCCGGATGGCCATGCTGCCCGGGCATGCCCTGGTCATGCACCCGGGGCCGATGAACCGCGGCGTCGAGATCGCGGCCGAGGTGGCGGACTCGGCCAGGTCGACGATCGTGGAGCAGGTCGCCAACGGGGTCAGCGTCCGGATGGCCGTGCTCTACCTGCTGCTCGGCGGAGCGGAGGCACAGTCATGACCGAACGGACCAGCCGGGCCGAAGGCGGCAGGACGCCAGCGGGCGCGGCCTCGCCCGGCCGGGACACCTGGCTGATCAGGGGGGCCAGGCCGCTCGGCGGCGATCCGGCCGACATCCTGGTGGCCGGCGGCCTAATCGCCGAGATCACCCCGCGCACGCCGTCCGGCGGCCCGCGCACGCCGTCCGGCGGCCCGCGCACGCCGTCCGGCGGCCCGGGCGAGGCGTCCGGCGGCCCGGTCAACGTCATCGACGCGGACGGCCTGATCGCGCTGCCCGGTCTCGTCGACCTGCATACGCACCTGCGGGAGCCCGGCCGGGAAGATGCGGAGACCGTCGCCACCGGCACCGCCGCCGCGGCCCTCGGCGGCTTCACGGCCGTGCACGCGATGGCTAACACCGAGCCGGTGGCCGACACCGCCGGGGTGGCCGAGCAGGTCTGGCGGCTCGGCCGGCAGGCGGGACGGTGCGACGTCCAGCCAGTCGGCGCGGTGACCGTCGGGCTGGCCGGCCGCCATCTCGCCGAGCTCGGCGCGATGGCCGACTCGGCCGCCCGGGTGCGGGTGTTCTCCGACGACGGCCGGTGCGTTTCCGACGCCGTGCTGATGCGCCGGGCGCTTGAGTACGTCAAGGCGTTCGGCGGCGTGATCGCGCAGCATTCCCAGGAGCCCAGGCTGACCGAGGGCGCTCAGATGAACGAGGGCGAGGTGTCCGGCCTGCTCGGCCTGGCCGGCTGGCCGGCCGTGGCCGAGGAGGCGGTGATCGCCCGCGACTGCCTGCTGGCGGCGCACGTCGGGTCCGCGCTGCATGTCTGCCACGTGTCCACGGCCGGCTCGGTGGAGATCATCCGCTGGGCCAAGTCGAAAGGCTGGCTGGTGACGGCCGAGGTGACGCCGCACCACCTGCTGCTCACCGATGAGCTCGCGGTCAGCTACGACCCGGTGTTCAAGGTCAACCCGCCGCTGCGCACGGCCGCCGACATCACCGCGCTGCGCGCGGGCCTGGCCGACGGCACGATCGACTGCGTGGCCACCGATCATGCGCCGCACCCGCTGGAGGACAAGGAAACCGAGTGGGCGGCGGCCGCGTTCGGCATGACCGGGCTGGAGACCGCGCTGCGGGTGGTGCACGAGGCAATGGTCGGCACCGGCCTGCTCGACTGGGCCGGGGTCGCGGACCGGATGTCGGCCCGCCCGGCCGCGATCGGCCGGCTGGCCACGCACGGGCACCCGCTGGCGCCCGGCTCGCCGGCCAACCTCGTGCTTTACGACCCGGCAGCCAGGGAACCGGTCGACCCGGCCGGGCACGCGTCGAAGAGCCGCAACAGCCCGTTCGCCGGGATGCAGCTGCCCGGCCGCGTGCTGGCCACGTTCCTGCGCGGCGGCCCGACCGTGCTCGACGGGAAGCTGGCCCGGTGACCGGCCGGCCAGCGGCAGCGGCCGGGGAGCGGCCGGCCATCCTGGTGCTGGAGGACGGCCGGACCTTCCGCGGCGCCGCGTTCGGCGCGGCAGGCGAGGCTTTCGGCGAGATGGTGTTCAACACCGGCATGACCGGCTACCAGGAAACCCTGACCGACCCGTCCTACTGCCGCCAGATCGTGGCGATGACCGCGCCGCACATCGGCAACACCGGCGTCAACGACGAGGACCCGGAGTCCGCGCGGATCTGGGTCAGCGGCTACGTGATCCGCGAGCCGTCGCCGATCGCCTCCAGCTGGCGGTCGGCCCGGACGCTGGATGCGGAGCTCAGCGCGCAGCAGGTGACCGGGATCGCGATCAGCGGTACCCGCGCGCTCACCCGCCATCTGCGCGAGCGCGGCGCCATGCGGGCCGCCATCGCGGTCGGCCGGCCCGACCCCGCCGAGCTGCTAGAGCGGGTGCGGGCCAGCCCGCCGATGGCCGGAGCGGATCTGGCCCGCGAGGTCAGCACGCCGCGGGCCTACACGGTCGAGCCGCCGGCCGGGCTGCCCGCGAGGTTCGTGGTGGCCGCCGTCGACCTGGGCATCAAGGCCGCCACGCCGCGTCACCTGGCACGGCTCGGCTGCCGGGTGCAGGTGCTCCCGGCCACGTCCGCGGCGGCGGACATCCTCGCGCTCAGCCCGGACGGGGTGTTCTTCTCGAACGGGCCGGGTGACCCGGCGGCGGCAGGCTACGCGGTCGAGGCGATGCGCGGCGTGCTGGAGGCCGGCCTGCCGGTATTCGGCATCTGCCTGGGCAGCCAGATCCTCGGCCGGGCGCTCGGCCTGGGCACCTACAAGCTGCGGTTCGGCCACCGGGGCGTGAACCAGCCGGTCCAGGACCTGCGCACGGGACGGGTCCAGATCACCAGCCACAACCACGGGTTCGCTGTCGCGCTGCCCGGTGCTGGCCAGCCGCCGGACCCGGACAGCGCGCACTGGCCGCCGGCCGCTGCCGCCCGCGCTGGGCACCGGCCATTCGAGACCCCGTTTGGGATGGCCGTCGTCAGCCATCTGAACCTGAACGACGGCGTGGTCGAGGGGCTGCGGCTGCTCTCCGCGCCCGGGTTCAGCGTGCAGTACCACCCGGAGGCAGCCCCGGGGCCGCACGACGCGGCCGGCCTGTTCGGCGAGTTCGTCGAGCTGATGGAGCGGGCCCGGTGACGGCCCGGGTAGCAGGCCCGGCGCTGCCGCCGCCCGTGGCGATGATCACGGGGCCGCGGAGAGGCGGGCAGCATGCCGCGGCGCGCTGACCTGAACTCGGTCCTGGTAATCGGCTCCGGGCCGATCGTCATCGGCCAGGCCTGCGAGTTCGACTACTCCGGCACCCAGGCCTGCCGGGTGCTGCGGGCCGAAGGGCTGCGGGTCAGCCTGGTCAACTCCAACCCGGCGACGATCATGACAGATCCGGAGTTCGCCGACGCCACCTACGTCGAGCCGATCACGCTGGACTCGCTGGAGAAGGTGATCGCCAGGGAACGGCCGGACGCGGTGCTGCCCACCCTCGGCGGCCAGACCGCGCTGAACGCCGCCGTCGAGCTGCATGACGCCGGCGTGCTGGCCCGGTACGGGGTCGAGCTGATCGGCGCCGACATCGAGACGATCAGGGCAGGCGAGGACCGGCGCCAGTTCAAGGACCTGGTCATCGGGCTCGGCGCCGCTGTCCCGGACAGCCAGATCTGCCACACGCTGGACGAGTGCTCCCGCGCCGCGGAGAAGCTCGGCTACCCGGTCGTGGTCCGGCCCTCGTTCACCCTTGGCGGGTCCGGCTCCGGCATCGCCCGCGGCCCGGACGAACTGCGCCGGATGGCCGGCGCCGGGCTGGACGCCAGCCCGGTGACCGAGGTGCTGCTGGAAGAGTCGATCATCGGCTGGAAGGAGTTCGAGCTCGAGCTGATGCGGGACCGGGCCGACAACGTGGTCGTGGTCTGCTCGATCGAGAACATCGACCCGATGGGCGTGCACACCGGCGACTCGGTTACGGTCGCGCCGGCCATGACCCTGACTGACCGCGAGTACCAGCAGATGCGGGACACGGCGATCGACGTGCTGCGCGCGGTCGGGGTGGACACCGGCGGCTGCAACATCCAGTTCGCCGTGCACCCGCGGACCGGCCGGCTCGTGGTGATCGAGATGAACCCGCGGGTGTCCCGGTCCTCGGCGCTAGCCTCGAAGGCGACCGGCTTCCCGATCGCCAAGATCGCCGCCCGGCTCGCGATCGGCTACACGCTGGACGAGATCCGCAACGACATCACCGGCGAGACCCCGGCCAGCTTCGAGCCCGCGCTTGACTACGTGGTGGTCAAGGTGCCGAGGTTCGCGTTCGAGAAATTCCCCGGCGCGGATCCGGCGCTGACCACGCACATGAAGTCGGTCGGCGAGGCGATGGCCATCGGCCGCTGCTTCGCCGAGGCGCTGCAGAAGGCGCTGCGCTCGCTGGAGCACCCGGGCGCGCCGTTCAGCTGGGCCGCGCCGCCAGCGGAAAAGGCCGGCCTGCTGGCCCGCTGCGCGGTGCCGCATGACGGCAGGCTGACGACGGTGCACCAGGCGATCAGGGCCGGCGCCACCGTGGCCGAGGTCGTCGCGGCGACCGGCATCGACCCCTGGTTCATCGATCAGGTCAAGAACATCGAAGAACATTCGAAACGGATCGCCGGCCGCCAGCCGCCTGCGCAGGCCGGGCCGCCCGCCGGCGTGCTCAGCGAGGCGGCCGCCGGGCGCCGCGACGCGCATAGCCAGCCGCCTGCCCCGGCCGGGCTGCCCGCCGGCGTGCTCCGGGAGGCGAAGGCCGCCGGGTTCTCCGACGCGCAGATCGCCCAGATCCGCGGCACGACCGAGGCCAGCGTCCGCCGGCTCCGGCACGAGCTCGGCATCCGGCCGGTGTTCCACATGGTCGACACGTGCGCGGCCGAGTTCGCCGCGCAGACGCCGTACCTGTATTCGACCTATGACGACGAGACCGAGGTGCCGCCCGGCGAACTGCCCAAGGTGATCATCCTGGGCAGCGGGCCGAACCGGATCGGCCAGGGCATCGAGTTCGACTACGCCTGCGTGCACGCCTCCTTCGCGCTGTCCGAGGCCGGCTACGAGACCGTGATGGTCAACTGCAACCCGGAGACCGTATCAACCGACTACGACACTTCCGGCCGGCTGTACTTCGAGCCGCTAACCCTGGAGGACGTCCTGGAGGTGGTGCACGCCGAGCAGTCCAGCGGCCCGGTGGCCGGCGTGATCGTGCAGCTCGGCGGGCAGACCCCGCTCGGCCTCGCGCGGGCGCTCGCCGCCGCCGGGGTGCCGATCGTGGGCACCTCGCCGGAAGCGATCCACCTGGCCGAGGACCGCGGTGAGTTCGGCGCGGTGCTGGCGGCGGCCGGGCTGCCCGCGCCGCGGTCCGGCACCGCCAGGTCGGACGAGGAGGCACAGGCGGTGGCCGGCGAGCTCGGCTACCCGGTGCTGGTACGGCCGTCCTACGTGCTGGGCGGGCGTGGCATGGAGATCGTCTACGAGGACGAGACGCTCGCCGCGTACGTACGGCGGGCGACTCAGGCGGGCCCCGAGCACCCGGTGCTGATCGACCGGTTCCTGGACGACGCCATCGAGATCGACGTGGACGCCCTGTATGACGGGACCGAGCTGTACCTCGGCGGCGTGATGGAGCACATCGAGGAGGCCGGGATCCACTCCGGCGACTCGGCCTGCGCGCTGCCGCCGATCACCCTGGGCCATGAGTACATCGACCTGGTCCGCGAGTCCACCGCCGCGATCGCCAGCGGCGTCGGCGTGCTGGGACTGCTGAACGTGCAGTACGCACTGGCGGCCGGCGTGCTTTACGTGCTGGAGGCCAACCCGCGGGCCTCCCGCACCGTGCCGTTCGTTTCCAAGGCGACCGCGGTGCCGCTGGCCAAGGCGGCCGCCCGGATCATGCTCGGCGCGACGGTGGCGGATCTGCGCGCCGAGGGCATGCTGCCCGCCTCCGGCGACGGCGGGACGCTGCCGCTGGACGCGCCGATCGCGGTCAAGGAGGCGGTGCTGCCGTTCAGCCGGTTCCGGGACGCCGAGGGCCAGGGAGTGGACACCGTGCTGGGCCCGGAGATGCGGTCCACCGGCGAGGTGATGGGCATCGACGAGGTGTTCGGCACGGCGTACGCGAAATCCCAGGCGGCCGCGTACGGGTCGCTGCCGGTCCGCGGCCGCGCGTTCGTCTCGGTTGCCAGCAAGGACAAGCGTTCCATGGTGTTCCCCGTGAAGCGGCTCGCTGACCTGGGCTTCGAGATCTGGGCGACGCGGGGAACCGGGGAGATTCTGCGCCGCAACGGCGTCCGTGCCACGATCGTACGTAAGCACGGCGATGGCCGCGGACCAACCGGCGAGCCGACCATCGTGGAACGGATCATGGCTGGCCAGGTGGACCTCATCGTCAACACGCCGTTCGGCAGCCCCGGTCAGTCCGGGCCGCGGCTGGACGGCTACGAGATCCGGACGGCCGCCGTCCGGCGCGGCATCCCCTGCGTGACGACCGTGCAGGGCCTGGCGGCGGCGGTGCAGGGCATAGAGGCGATTACCCGGGGTGAGGTGGGCGTGCGGTCCCTGCAGGAACATGCCGCGCATCTGCGCGGTACCAGCGCGTTCGCGGCGGACGGCCCGGGCGGTCCGGACGGCGCGGACTGGGACGGCGGCGCGGGCCCGGCGGGCGGCGGGCCAGCCGCCGATCCGGCTCCGGGCCGGCTGCGGGTGACGCATGACCCCCCGCGACGGCGAGGCCGACGCGGGCCCGCTGCAGGTGCGCGGCACGGTGCTCACCGTGCGGCAGGTCGACGCCTATCACGCCATGACCGTGGTGGCGCCCGGCATCGCCGCGCGCTTCCGGCCCGGCCAGTTCGTCGCCGTTTCCGTCGGCGGCCCGGACACCGCGATGCTGCTGCGCCGGGCGTTCTCGATCCACGATATCCGGCCGGATCATGGCGGCACGGTGGAATTCGTCTTCGCCGCGAACGGCCCGGGCACGCGCTGGCTGGCCGGCGGCGGGCCAGGGACGTGCTGGATATCACCGGGCCGCTGGGGCGGCCGTTCCCGCTGCCGCGCGACCGGGTCAGCTGCCTGCTGGTCGGCGGCGGCTATGGCAGCGCGCCGCTGTTCGCGCTGGCCGGCAAGCTCCGCGACCGCGGCTGCACGGTCGATTTCCTGCTCGGCGCGGCCACCGGGGACCGCGTGTTCGGCGCGCTGACGGCGCGCCGCACCGGCCGGATAGCGACGATCACCACCGAGGACGGCTCCCTCGGCTCGCGCGGCGTGGTCACCGACATGCTCAGCCAGCTGATCCACGACGGGCGGACCGATGTGATCTACGCCTGCGGGCCGATGCCGATGCTGCGGCAGGTGACGCTGCTGGCCCGCCGCTACGACCTGCCCGTGCAGGTCGCGGTGGAAGAGGCGATGGCCTGCGGGATCGGCGTGTGCATGACCTGCGTGCTGCCCGTGATCGGCACCGATGGCATCACCCGGATGGTCCGCTCGTGCGTGGACGGGCCGGTGTTCCGCGGCGAGCAGGTCCGCTGGGACGACGTGGGCACGATACCGTTCGACGCGTTCGGCGCGCCCGGCTGGGAACCGCCGGGGAAGGTGAGTCATGGGCACTGACCTGCGGACCAGGCTCGGTCACGTCGAGCTGCCCAATCCGGTGCTCACCGCGTCGGGATGCGCCGGGTCAGGCCGCGAGCTGGCCCAGTTCTTCGACGTGTCCAAGATCGGCGCGGTCGTCACCAAGTCGGTGCAGCTCGCGCCGCGGGCGGGCCGGCCGACGCCGCGGATGGCGGAGACGCCGAGCGGCATGCTCAACTCGATCGGGTTGCAGGGCCCGGGCATCGATGCGTTCCTGCAGCGGGACCTGCCGTGGCTGCTGTCCCGCGGCGCGCGGGCCGTGGTCTCGATCGCGGGCAGCACCGTGGAAGAATTCGCCGAATTGGCCGCCCGGCTGTCCGATGCGGCCGGGGTCACCGCGATCGAGGTCAACATCTCCTGCCCGAACGTCGAGCACCGCGGCCAGGTGTTCGCCTGCGATCCGGGCGCGTCCGGCGAGGTGATCGACGCGGTCCGCGGCCGCACGCGGTACGACATCCCGGTCTTCGCGAAGCTGTCGCCCGACGTCACCGACATCGTCACGATCGCCAGGGCCTGCGTGGCCGCGGGCGCGGACGGGCTCTCGATGATCAACACCATGCTCGGCATGGCCATCGACACCGACACGATGCGCCCGGCGCTGGCCGGAGTTACCGGCGGCCTGTCCGGGCCGGCCATCCGGCCGGTCGCGGTCCGCTGCATCTGGCAGGTGCGCGCGGCGCTGCCCGATGTGCCGATCATCGGCATGGGCGGGGTCCGGACGGGTAAAGACGCGCTTGAGCTGATCCTGGCCGGAGCGGGAATGGTAGCCGTCGGCACGACGATCTTCCATGATCCCTCGGCCTGTGCCCGGATCCTGCGCGAGCTCGACGATGAACTTGCCCAGCGCGGGATCGACCGGCTGTCGGAGGTAGTCGGCCTGGCGCACGAGCCGAGGGCAGCCACCGGCCGCAAGCTCGTCAGGAACCTGCTGTGACCCGCCCGCAGCCAGCGGCGGCCCGCCGGAAGGAGGGGCCGTCCGCAGCGAGCGGGGGACGGCCGGGCCGGAACGCCGATCGAAGGGGAAGCCGTGAACTACCGGGCACCGATCGCGGTCGCACTCGACGCGCCTGATCTGGAAACGGCGGCGCGCTGGGCGGGCATGGTCATCCCTCACGTCAGCACCGTGAAGATCGGGCTCGAGCTGTACCTGCGGTACGGGCCGGATGCGGTCGCCTCGATCCGCGGCGCCAGCGGCGTGCAGGTCTTCCTTGACCTCAAGCTGCATGACATCCCGGCAACGGTGGCTGGCGCGGCCAGGGCGGTGGCACGGCTGCGGCCGGGCATCCTCACCGTGCACGCCGCGGCCGGGCCCGCCGTCATCCGCGCCGCGGTCGCGGCCGCGCCGGAAACCTCGATCGCCGCCGTCACGGTGCTTACCTCCCTCAGTGACGACGACCTGGCCACGATCGGGATGGCCGGCCCGACCCGCGACACGGTCCGCCGCCTGGCCGTGCTCTCGGTCGCCGCCGGGGCCAGGGGGGTGGTCTGCTCGCCGCGCGAGGCAGCCGATGTCCGGGCCGAGGTGGGCCCGGACATCACCCTGATAACGCCGGGCATCCGCGCGGCCGGCTCGGATGCCCAGGACCAGGCGAGGGTCGCGACGCCGGAGCAGGCGCTGGCGGCCGGCGCCGACCTGCTGGTGATCGGAAGGCCGATCACCGGCGCGCGGGATCCGGGCGCGGCCGCGGCCGCCATTGGCGCGTCACTGCGCAGGCTGGCGGCCGCGGGCTAGGCGGCGGCCAGTCAGCAGGCCCGATCTCGGCGGCAGCCACCCCTGACGCCAGTGACATGTGATATTGGCTTGACTACGTTAAGTATTGACACATGCGCACAGGGTAGTATCGGGTAAATTGTGGCATGACAAACGGGGGTTTGCATTGCCGTTACGAGCTGAACTCGCTAGTTTCCCCTCGCGGAGCGACTTTTTCGATACGAAACCCGAGGTGACCACGCGTGGCTCTTCCTCCACTCACCCCCGAGCAGCGGAACGCAGCCCTGGAGAAGGCTGCCAAGGCACGCAAGGAGCGTGCCGAGGTCAAGAACCGGCTCAAGCACGGTTCGACGACGCTGCCCCAGGTCCTCAAAGAGGGCCAGACCGATGACGTTGTCGGCAAGATGAAGGTGTCGGCACTGCTCGAGTCCATGCCGGGCGTCGGCAAGGTGCGCGCCAGGCAGATCATGGAACGGCTCGGCATCGCTGAGTCGCGGCGCGTCCGCGGTCTCGGCGCCAACCAGCGGACCGCTCTTGAGAACGAGTTCGGCGGTGATATCTGACCGAAGGTCAGGGAGCCGGGGGCGGGGACGAAGGCCGGTGGCCGGTTCGCCGGCTGACCGCGCATGCCGCGGCCGTGGCCCGCGCCCCTGCCCCTGCCCCTGCCCCTGCTAGGCTTGCCGTGTGGAGCTGCTGGCGAGCCGGGCCGGGTCCAGCGGCACCTCGGCCGGGGCGGGAGTTCCTGCCCGGCTGACCGTGCTCTCCGGGCCCTCAGGCGTCGGCAAGAGCACGGTCGTCGCGAGCCTGCGGCGGGCGTCCCCGCGGATCTGGCTGTCGGTATCCGTCACCACGCGGGCGCCGCGACCGGGCGAGCTCGACGGGCGTGAGTACTACTTCGTCAGCGAGCGCGACTTCGACGCCATGATCGCGCACGGCGAGCTGCTCGAATGGGCACGGTTCGCCGGGCACCGGTACGGCACGCCGCGGGCGCCGGTAGCGGAGAAGCTGGCGGCCGGGGTGCCGGTGCTGCTGGAAATCGACCTGGCGGGCGCACGGCAGGTGCGCAAGGCCGTGCCCGATGCGCTGCTGGTGTTCCTGGCCCCGCCGTCCTGGGCCGAGCTCGTCCGCCGCCTCACCGGCCGGGACACCGAGGCCCCGGAGGTCATCGAGCGGCGGCTGGCCGCTGCCCGGGTCGAACTCGCCGCGGGCAGCGAGTTCGACATCACCCTCGTCAACACGTCGGTCGGGGACGTCTGCCGTCAGCTGGTAGCCTTGACCGAGGCCCGATCGGGCCGATGACGCGGTCCTAGCCGCGGTACCGAACATGGAAGGCGCAACGTGGCTGGAACTCCCGCCCCGGAAGGCATCATCAACCCGCCCATCGATGATCTGCTGAAGGTCGTCGACAGCAAGTACGGCCTGGTCATTATGGCCTCGAAGCGGGCCAGGCAGATCAACGCCTATTACGCGCAGCTGGGCGAGGGCCTGCTCGAGTACGTCGGCCCGCTCGTCGAGACCCGCGTCCAGGAGAAGCCGCTGTCCATCGCGCTGCGCGAGATCAGCGAGCGGCTGCTCACCGCGGAGCCGACGGAGCCCCCGGCATCCTGACCGGGCCTGGCTGCTGACCTGGCCGACGGCCGGGTAACCCTGACATGGGCATCATCCTGGGGGTAGGCGCCGGCATCGCGGCCTACAAGTCCTGCGAGCTGCTGCGGCTGCTCACCGAGTCCGGCCACGACGTCCGGGTGGTGCCCACTCCCGATGCGCTGCGCTTCGTCGGGACCGCGACCTGGGCGGCCCTGTCCGGCCAGCCGGTTACCGCCAGTCCCTGGGACGATGTCCGCGAGGTCCCGCATGTCCGGCTTGGCCAGGGCGCCGACCTCGTGCTGGTCGCGCCGGCCACCGCCGACCTGATGGCCCGCGCGGTGGCCGGGGCGTCCGCCGACCTGCTGACTGCGGTGCTGCTTACCGCGCGCTGCCCGGTCATCTTCGCGCCGGCCATGCACACCGAGATGTGGGAGCACCCGGCTACCCGGGCCAACGTGGCCACGCTGCGCAGCCGCGGCGTGCTGGTCCTGGAGCCGGCCGCCGGCCGCCTTACCGGCAGCGACTCCGGGCCCGGGCGGCTGCCCGAGCCGGCCGAGCTGCTGCGGGTCGCCGTCCGGGTACTGGCGCGCGGTGCCGCCGGGCTGGCCGCCGACCTGACCGGCCGGCAGGTGGTGGTGTCCGCCGGAGGTACCCGGGAGGAGCTTGACCCGGTCCGGTTCATCGGCAACTGGTCGTCCGGGCGGCAGGGCTACGCGCTGGCCCGGACCGCGGCCGCCCGCGGCGCGAAGGTGACCCTGCTGGCCGCGAACGTGTCGCTGCCCGACCCGGCCGGGGCCCGCGTCCGGCGTGTGACATCCACGGCGGAGCTGCGCGATGCCGTGCGGGCGGCCGCGCCGGACGCCGACGCGGTCGTCATGGCCGCCGCGGTGGCCGATTACCGCCCCGCGGCCAGGAGCGAGGTAAAGCTGAAGAAGACCGGCGCCGCGCCGGAGCCGATCCGGCTCACGGTTAATCCCGACATCCTGCGCGAGCTGTCCGCCGACCGGCTGCGGCCAGGCCAGGTGATCGTCGGATTCGCTGCCGAGACTGATGACCTGCTCGCAAATGGGCGCGCGAAGATAGCGGCAAAAGGATGCGATCTGCTCGTCGTCAACAAAGTTGGCCGGGGGATCGGATTCGGGGTCAGTGACAACGCGGCCCTGGTGCTTGCCGCCGACGGCACGCAGACCGACGTCCCGCGCGGCCCGAAGGAGGCCCTGGCGGATGTGATCTGGGACATGGTGGCTGCTGAGCTGGCCGGCTGACCGGGCGGCGCCGGCACAATACGGATACACTCCAGCAAAGCATCGTCCCCGCACAGTCCTCATCCGCAGCGAAAAGGGAGTCAGGTGGCCGGTCGTCTTTTTACTTCTGAATCTGTTACGGAGGGCCATCCGGACAAGATGGCTGACCAGATCAGCGACGCCATTCTGGATGGCATGCTCAAGGGCGACCCGCGCAGCCGCGTTGCCGTGGAGACGATGATCACCACCGGTCAGGTGCATGTCGCCGGGGAGGTGACCACAGAGGTTTACGTCGACATCCCGGAGATCATCCGGGAGAAGATTCTGGACATCGGATACGACTCATCGGCGAAGGGATTCGACGGGGCATCCTGCGGTGTCTCGGTGTCCATCGGGTCCCAGTCGCCGGACATCGCGCAGGGCATCCGGGAGGCGTTCGAGCACCGCGAGGGCGAGGGCGAGGACGAGGACGACCGGCAGGGCGCGGGCGATCAGGGCATGATGTTCGGCTTTGCCTGCCGGGAGACCCCTGAGCTCATGCCGCTGCCGATCATGATGGCGCACCGGCTGTCCCGGCAGATGTCGGCGGTCCGGCGCAGCGGCGCCGTGCCTTACATCCGGCCGGACGGCAAGACCCAGGTGACGATCGAGTACTCCGGATCCGAGCCGGTCCGCCTGGACACCGTGGTGATCTCCACCCAGCACGCGCCGTCGATCGACCTGAACGAACTGCTGACGCCAGACATCCGCGACCATGTGGTCGAGCCGGTGCTGGCCGGGCTTGAGCTGGATACCGCCCGGTACCGGCTGCTGGTCAACCCCACCGGCCGGTTCGAGGTCGGCGGCCCGATGGGGGACGCCGGGCTGACCGGCCGCAAGATCATCATTGATACCTACGGCGGGATGGCCAGGCACGGCGGCGGGGCATTCTCCGGCAAGGACCCCTCCAAGGTGGACCGCAGCGCCGCCTACGCCATGCGCTGGGTCGCCAAGAACGTCGTCGCGGCGGGCCTGGCCGACCGGTGCGAGACCCAGGTCGGCTACGCGATCGGCAAGGCCAAGCCGGTAGGCGTCTTCGTCGAGTGCTTCGGCACCGAGCGGGTGCCGGCGGAGCGCATCCAGCACGCCGTCCTCGAGGTATTCGATCTCCGCCCGGCGGCGATCATCAGGGATCTGGATCTGCTCCGGCCGATCTACTCGCAGACGGCCGCGTACGGTCATTTCGGCCGGGAGGAGCCGGACTTCTCCTGGGAGCGGACCGACCGGGTGGACGCCCTGCGCGCGGCGGCCGGCCTCTAACCGGCTGCGCCGCTGCCGGTCAGCAGTTCCGCAGGTTCGCAGGCGGCGCTGCGGCCCGCTGCCGGATCCGTCTGGTAGGACGGAGCCGTGGCGAGTCCATCGGGGCGCAGCGTGGCCGCCGCGCCGCGGCGCGGCGCGGCAGCGCGGGCCCGGCAGCGGCCGGCCCAGGTAGCGGCGGCCGCGCTGCCGGTCGCCCGGGTGGCCGTCGACGTGCCGCTGGCCCATCTGGACCGGCCATTCGATTACCTGATCCCGGAGCGGCTGGCGCCGGCCGCGGTGCCGGGCTGCCGGGTCCGGGTGCGGTTCGCCGGACGGCTGACCGGCGGCTACCTGCTAGAGCGGGCCGAAGCCAGCGAGCACAAGGGCAACCTGGCCTTCCTGGAGCGGGTGGTATCACCAGAGCCGGTGCTGACCGCGGAGATGACCGGCCTGGCCAGGGCGGTCGCAGACCGCTATGGCGGCACCCTGGCCGACGTGCTGCGGCTGGCGATCCCGCCCCGGCACGCCCGCGCGGAGGCGGCGGGCCGCGACGGTGCGCAGCGCGATGGTGCGCAGTTCGACGGCGCGCAGCGCCCGGCCCGTCCTGCCCCCGGCTCCTGGACCCGCTATCGGGCCGGGCCCGCGTTTCTCGCCGCGCTGGCCGACGGCCGGGCACCGCGCGCGATCTGGTCTGCCCTGCCCGGCCCCGACTGGCCCGCCGAGATCGCGGTGGCCGCGGCCACCGCGGCGGCGGCCGGCCGCGGCGCGCTGATCGTCGTTCCCGATAACCGGGACCTGGCAAGCGTCGACGCCGCGCTCACCGCCCTGCTCGGCGCAGGGTCGCACGTCAGCCTGTCGGCAGGCCTCGGGCCGGCCGAGCGCTACCGGCGCTGGCTGATGGTGCTGCGCGGCGGCACGCTCATCGTGGCGGGCACCCGGTCCGCGATGTTCGCTCCGGTGTCCGGCCTCGGCCTGGTAGTTCTCTGGGATGACGGCGATGACCTGCACGCCGAGCCCCGTGCGCCCTACCCGCACGCCAGGGAAGTGCTCGGCATCCGGGCGCACCGGGCCGGCGCGGCCGCGCTGATCGGCGGCTTCGCCCGGACCGCGGAGGCCACCCAGCTGGTGACGGCCGGCTGGGCCCGTGCGCTGGGCGGTGACCGGGCCGCAGTGCGCGGCCATGCCCCGCTGGTCACCGCGGCGGCCGGCGACGCGGAGCTGGCCCGCGATCCGGCGGCGCGCTCGGCCCGGATGCCCGCTCTCGCGCTGCGCACCGCCCGGGATGCCCTGGCCAGCGGGCCGGTGCTGGTCCAGGTCCCGCGCCGCGGCTACGTGGTCGCCGCCGCCTGCGAGCGGTGCCATGCCCGCGCCCGGTGCGCCGCCTGCGGCGGCCCGCTCGCGCTGCCGGCGTCCCGGTCCGGCCCGGTCTGCCGCTGGTGCGACGCGCCCGCGGCCAGCCCGGAGTGCCCCGCCTGCGGGCACACCGGGCTCCGTGCGCTGATCACCGGGGCCGGCCGGACGGCCGAGGAACTCGGCCGTGCCTTCCCCTCGGTCCCGGTGCGGACCTCCGGCCGGGCGGAAGTCATCACCGAGGTGCCGTCCGGGCCGGCCGTGGTCGTCGCGACACCGGGCGCGGAGCCGCAGGCCGACGGCGGTTATGCCGCCGCGATCCTGCTCGATGGCTGGGCGCTGCTCGGGCGGCCGAGCCTGCGCGCCGCGGAGGAGGCGCTGCGCCGGTGGATGAACGCGGCCGCCCTGGTCAGGCCGGCCGCTGACGGCGGCACGGTAGTCGTCGTGGCCGACTCGGGCATCCCGGCGGTGCAGGCGCTGATCCGCTGGGACCCGGTGACGCACGCGGAGCGGGAACTAGCCGAACGGGTCACGCTCCGGTTCCCCCCGGCCGTCCGGATGGCGGCACTGACCGGCCCCGGGCCGGCCGTCCGCGCGGTCCTGTCCGCCGCGGCGCTGCCGCCCGGCGCCGACGTGCTGGGGCCAGTTCCCGTCGATGATGAGATGCCCGCTGGGCCGGGCGCGAGCGCCCGGACCAGCGCCGGGATGCCCGCCGGGGCAGCCGGCGATCAGGTGCGGGCACTGGTCCGGGTGCCGCGTTCCGGCGGCCTGGCGCTCGCTGCCGCCTTGCGGTCCGCGCAGGCCGTCCGCACCGGTCACAAGGACCCCGGCATCGTACGGCTGCAGCTGGACCCGGCGGAGCTGATCTGACCAGGCCGCCGGAGGCCGTAGGGTTGCTGGGTGGCCACCTCACGAAGGACCCCGACCGCGAGGGCCGGCCAGCCGCACCCCGTTACGGGTGCGCGCGGGACCGTCCGGGACAGCGGAACAACGCAAGGCAGGCCTGATGACATTCCGCGGCTGCCGCCGGTACGGCTGGCGCCCCGGGAGGAACTCGCGGCAGCCGCCCGTGTCGCGCCGCTGCTGCGCGCCGCGCGCGACCTGGCCCGCTGGGTCCGGGGGCGCCAAGGGTTCCGCGCGGGCGGCGCCCTGCACCCGGCCGCGGCCGCCGCGGCCGCCGCGGACCTGGAGCTGGCCGCCGGCGAGGTAGCGGCGGCCTGGCGGGTCGCCGCGGCCACCGGGATGATCGCGCAACCGGATACCGCGGCCCGCCCGGCCGGCCGCGCCGACGTGCTCGCATCGGGCGACTCCGATGAGGTCCTCGCCGCCTGGCACGGCGCGCTTGAGGTGATGCTCAGGGCCGAGGACCTGGACGGACTCGCGACCGCGCTCTACACGGTGGGCGGTCCGGTCCGGATGGAGGGCCTGTTCGACGCCTATGCGGCCGCGGCGGGAACAGCCCGCAAGCCCGGCGATCCGGAGCCCGCGGCCGGCCACGACGAGGCCGCCGCGCTGTCCTGGGCGCTGGAGGCGCTGGCCGATCTGGGCGTAGTGGAACTCGGCACCGACGAGTCAGCGGGCGGGCTGACCGTCGCCCTGTCGCCGCTCGGCGTCTGGGGAGTGCATCGAAGGCTCCGCGCCCAGGGATGGCATGTGCCCGTCCTCGGCGGCGGCGGCCGGGACGGCGCCCCCGGGCTGCTGGCCACCCTGGCCAGCTGCGACGCCGAAGACGGCGAGGCAGAGATCGCAGCCTGGCTGGCGGCCCGGCCTGCTTCGGCCGCGGCCAGCGAACTGATCCAGGCAGCCGGCCGCGGGTCGCCGGGGCTGCGCGGCGCCGCGTTCGCGGTGCTGGACCGGATCGGCGCTGACGCCGTGCCCGCCGTCCGGTCCGCGCTCGCCGACCCGGTGCTGCGCGCGCACGCGGCTGTCTGGCTGCACGAGCACGGCGAGCAGGCCGACCTGGCGCGGGAGGACCGGACCTGGCTGCTCGTCGACCTGGGCGCCGGGCTGCTGGAGGAGGCCGACCCGCGGGACGTGGTCGCCGAGCTGCTGCCCGACCTGCCGCCGGACGCGCAGGCGGAAATCGTGGCCGGCCTATGGCAGGTCGACCATCCCGCCGTGACCGACCTGCTGACCGCGCTGAGCGATCATCATCCGGATCCGACCGTCGCCAGGGCCGCCCGTAAGGCAGCATTCAAGGCCAGGTCGCCGTCGGCTGGCCCAGGAGGCCAGTCTTCATAGACTGAGAATGGCCAGCGTTTCGCGGCTGTCGTCAGGAAAGGGAAGTTCGTTGAGCATCAAGCCGATCCGCCTGTTCGGCGACCCGGTCCTGCGCACGCCCGCCGAGCCGGTGCGTGACTTCGATGCCGAGCTGCGCAGGCTGGTCAAGGACCTCACCGAGACGATGCTGGACGCGCCGGGCGTCGGCCTGGCCGCACCGCAGATCGGGGTGGGACTGCGCGTCTTCACCTACCACGTGGACGACGAGCTCGGCCACCTGATCAACCCTGCCCTGCAGCTGTCCGCCGAGCAGGAGATCGATGACGAGGGCTGCCTGTCGTTCCCCGGCCTCGCCTTCCCCACCAAGCGGTCGCTGGGCGTGGTAGCGACCGGTTTCAACATGCACGGCGAGCCGGTCACCCTGGAAGGCTCCGGGCACCTGGCCCGCTGCGTGCAGCATGAGACCGACCACCTCGACGGCGTGCTGTTCATCGACCGGCTCGATCCCGCGCAGCGCAAGCTGGCCATGAAGGAGATCCGCGCCGCCGAGTGGTGGGGGGAGCCGGTGCCGACGGTCAAGGCCTCGCCGCATCCCATGCATGGCAAGGCGCGGTAGCAGCATGCGCCTTGTCTTCGCGGGCACGCCCGCGACGGCGTTGCCATCGCTGGCGGCCCTGCTCGACTCCGGCCATCAGGTCGTGGCCGTCGTGACGCGGCCGGACGCGCCGGCTGGCCGCGGCCAGCAGATGGCGCCGAGCCCGGTCGCCCAGCGGGCCGAGGCGGCCGGCGTCGAGGTACTCAAGCCCGCCAGGCCCAGCGATCCCGGCTTCCTTGAGCGGCTGCGTGAGATCGGGCCGGACTGCTGCGCGGTGACCGCCTACGGCGCGCTGATCCCGCAGGCCGCCCTGGACATCCCCCGGCACGGCTGGGTCAACCTGCATTTTTCCCTGCTGCCCGCCTGGCGCGGCGCGGCGCCGGTGCAGCACGCCATCATGCACGGAGACGACATCACCGGGGCGACCACGTTCCGGCTTGTCGCCGAGCTCGACGCCGGGCCGGTATTCGGCGTGCTCACCGAGCCGGTACTGCCCTCCGACACGGCAGGCGACCTGCTGGCCAGGCTCGCGGCGTCGGGCGCCGGGCTGCTCGTCGCGACGATGGACGGAATCGAGTCCGGCGAGCTCATCGCGCGGCCGCAGCCGCCGGCCGGGGTCAGCCTCGCGCCCAAGATCACGCCGGCCGACGCGCGGATCGACTGGAGCCGGCCGGCCATCGCGATCGGCCGGCTGATCCGCGCCTGTACCCCGCAGCCAGGGGCCTGGACCGTGCTGGCTGGCGTCAGGCTCAAGGTCTGGCCGCTGGCCAGCGTGGCAGTCGCCGAACCGGGGCCGCCGCTTGAACCTGGTGAGCTGCGCGTCACCCGGTCCGGGCCGCTGGTGGGAACGGGCTCGGTGCCGGTGCGCCTCGGTGACGTGCAGCCAGACGGCAAGCGGCGGATGCCGGCCACCGACTGGGCCAGGGGCCTGCGCGGCCTGGCACCGGCCGGAGCCCGGCTGACATGACCCAGCGATCCGGCAAGCCCGGCTCGTCCGCCCGGCCCGGGACGAACGCCAGGCCAGCCTCGCCAGCCAAGCCTGGCGCGCCGCCCGGGCCGGGTTCCCCGGCCGAGCCTGGCCCGCCCGCCAAGCCGGCCCAGCCGGCATCCCCAGCCAGGCCGGGCCGGGCCCGGCGCGGCCCGGCGGGCCAGCCAGGCCGGTCGCCCGGCTCATCCGGCACGCGCGGCGATCCGGCCAGATCGGCCGCCCGTGACGTGCTCATAGCGGTGGCCGGCCGGGACGCGTACGCGAACCTGATGCTGCCGTCCGTGCTCAGCGAACGCGGGCTGGCCGGGCGGGATGCGGCGCTGGCCACCGAGCTCGCATACGGAACGCTGCGCGGCCAGGGGACCTACGATGCGATCCTCGCCGTCTGCAGCGACCGTCCGCTCGATCAGATCGACCTGCCGATCCGGCAGGTGCTCCGGCTGGGCGCGCACCAGCTCCTCGCCACCCGGATACGCGCGCACGCGGCCGTTGCCACTTCCGTGGACCTGGCCAGGGAGGTGGCCGGCCAGCGGCCGGCCGGCTTCGTCAACGCGGTGCTCCGCAAGGTGGCGACCCGCGACCTGCCGTCCTGGATAGCGATCTGCGCTCCCCGCCGCGCCGACGATCCGCTCGGGTACCTGGCCATCAGGTACAGTCACCCGCGCTGGATCGTGTCCGCGCTGCTTGATGCGCTCGGCGAGGAGCCCGGCGGCGATCTGGCCGAGACCGAGGCCGCCCTCGCCGCCGACGGCGTCCGGCCGCTAGTGACCCTGTGCGCGATCCCCGGCCTCGCCAGCCCGGCCGAGCTCCGTACTGGTGACAGCGAGCCCGCCCGCTGGTCCCCGTTCGGCGTTTACCTGGCCGAGGGCAACCCGGCAGAGGTCACGGCGGTCGCCGGGCACCGCGCATCGGTGCAGGACGAGGCAAGCCAGCTGGTGGCGCTCGCGCTGACCCGGGCCGGACTACGCGGTGCTGATGCCGGTGCCGCGGCGGGCGGCGGTGGTGGTGGTGCCGGTGCCGGGGCGGGCGGTGGTGGTGGTGCCGGTGCCGCGGCGGATGGTGGTGGTGGTGGTGCCGGTGCCGCGGCGGGCGGCAATGCTGATGATGACTCCGGCCCGGATTCGGCCGGCCCGGCTGTCCCGGGCGCGGACCGCCGCTGGCTCGACCTGGCCGCCGGGCCGGGCGGTAAGGCGCGGCTGCTAGCCGGAATCGCGGCCGGCCGGGGCGCGGTCCTGGTTGCGGCCGACGTGCGGGCGCACCGGGCCAGGCTTGTCCAGGCCGGGCCGGCAGGCGCCGGCCGGGCCGCCGTGGTAGTGGCTGACGGCACCGCGCCCGCCTGGCGGCGGGGATCGTTCGACCGGGTGCTGGCCGACGTGCCATGCTCGGGACTCGGCGCGCTGCGCCGCCGGCCTGAGGCGCGCTGGCGCCGCACCCCGGCCGACGTCGCCGGGCTCCGGCAACTGCAATGCGGGCTGCTCACCGCGGCGCTTGACTCGGCCCGGCCAGGCGGCGTGATCGCCTACTCGACCTGCTCGCCGCATCTGGCCGAGACCCGCGACATAGTGGCAGCCGTGCTCGCCGCCAGGGACGACGTCGAGGTGCTCGACGCGCCCGCGCTCCTGCCCGAGGTACCCGGCCTGCGCTGCCCTGCTCCGCACGAACGCTACGCGCAGTTCTGGCCGCACCGGCACGGCACCGACGGCATCTTCCTCGCGGTCATGCGCCGCTCCGCCACGCCGCCGTGACCCGCCCGCCCGGTGGGCCGGCCAGTGCCGCCCGCCCGCCCGTCTGGTCGGCCAGTGCCGCCCGCCCGGTGGGCCGGCCAGTGCCGCCCGGTCGGCCAGCCGGCCACCGCCCGGCTAGCCGGGCGCCCTGGTCAGCGTGCGGCCGCGGCGGCCGGCCAGCTTGCTGCCGCCGATATCAGCTCGCTGACCCTCGGCGTAGCCGGCCCCGTAGCCGTTACCGCTGTAGGTCACCCGGGCGGTGCGCGTCACCGGATAGGCCTGCTGGACATTGCGCCTGATCACTTGCGAACGGTCGGCAAGGACCACCGCTGTCCGCGAGCCCGACGCGGTAGTCGGCCCGGTTGCCTCCGAGGTGGCGGCGTGTTCCGCGGCCCGGACCCGGGAAATGACGGCCGTCGCGAAACCGAGCAGCCAACTGCGCCGCCAGGCCCGCGGGCTGTTGCTCCAGGCCGGGACCTGCGCGCCGACCAGGCCATGCCACATCTGCACGAGCACCGAGGTGTACAGCAGGTCTGCCCGCTCGATGTCCGACGCATAGCCGAACATATGAATCCTGGTGCCTGGCCTTGTCCCGGAGAGCACGATGCACTGGCAGCGCAGCGCTGACCCGAGACCGCACAGCAGGTGCGCTTTGACCCGGGCCCACGGGTTCTCGATGTCCAGGATCCGGTTGTCGGGATGGTCGGTTTCCGGCCGGTCGGCAGCGAGCAGCGCCCGGTCGATTCCGTACTTCGCCATCAGCTCAGCGGCCTTGGCCGTCAGTGCCTGCGCCTCGGGCGGCGTCACGCTCTCGTCCTCGGCCTTCGCCAGCAGCTTGCGAACGCGGTCAAGCAGCCTGCTTGGTGCCTCAGCAGCCAAATCACTGCCTCCTCGCCGGTCGGGGGGGATTCGAATACACGATCGAACGTAGCCTGCGGCTGCGACATTTTGCCGTGCCGTGCCGTGCCGTGCCGCGCGGCGGGTCGGGGCGGCCCCGCCCGGCGGGCGCTGGCAGCGCAGCCAGTCTGGCACGCCGGTCCTACACTGGCTGCTGAGATGACGATGCAAATCGCCCCCAGCATTCTCGCCGCCGACTTCGCCAGGCTCGCTGACGAGGCCGCGGCGGTAGCAGGCGTGGCCGACTGGCTGCACGTGGACGTCATGGATGGTCATTTCGTGCCAAACCTGACCATCGGACTGCCGGTCGTCGAGGCGCTGCTGAAACACGCTGGCCTGCCGATCGACTGTCACCTGATGATCGACGACCCGGACCGGTGGGCGGCCGGCTACGCCGAGGCGGGCGCCCGGAACGTGACAATCCACGCGGAGGCGGCCCGCGCGCCGGTCAAGACGCTGCGGGAGATCAGGGCGGCAGGCTCGCGGGCTGGGCTCGGGATCAGGCCGGCCACGCCGGTCGAGCCGTACGCGGACCTGCTGCCCGAGATCGACATGCTGCTGCTGATGACCGTCGAGCCAGGCTTCGGCGGACAGCAATTCCTTGACCTGGTGCTGCCCAAGCTCCGCCGGGCCCGTGCGCTCATCGAGGGTCACGGCACGGCGATCTGGCTGCAGGTGGACGGCGGGGTGAGCGAGGAGACGATCGGGCGCTGCGCCGAGGCCGGGGCAGACGTATTCGTGGCAGGATCGGCCGTCTACGGCGCTGACGACCCGGCCGCAGCCGTGCGGTCGCTGCGGTCATTGGCCGAGGACGCCAGCGCGGTCGGCCAGCGCTGACCGCAACGCCCTGGATGCCGGATGCCGGGGCGCCGGATGCCAGGGGCGCCGGATACCGGGGCGCCGGATGCCGGGGCGCCGGATGCCGGGGCGCCTGCCGAGTTCAGGCGCCCCGTAAATCCCACCAACCACACTGGGCTTACTTCAACGAGCGGTGAAAATCAGTGGTTCATATTTGTCCGGCAAATGCCGGACAAATATGAACCACTAAGCACGGGCCCCCGATGGGTGCGCCGGCTTGCTGGTGACCGGGTCAGCTGCGGACCGCTGGCCGCCGGCTGCGGGCGCGCAGGCTGGTGACCAGATCGGCCGGGGCCGTCTGCGGCGAGCCCGCCGAGTACGGTGGCTGCGGGTCGTACTCGATGCCCAGCTGTATTGCCTGCGCCAGGCCGGCGCCGCCGATCCGGCCGGCCAGGCTGAGCGCCATGTCGATCCCGGCGGAGACCCCGGCAGCGGTGATGAACTTCCCGTCGATCACGACGCGCTCGCTGACCGGCGTCGCGCCGAGCGCGCTCAGCTCATCCAGCGCCAGCCAGTGCGAGGTGGCCCGGCGGCCGGCCAGCAGCCCGGCGGCGGCCAGGATCAGCGATCCCGTGCATACCGACGTGGTCCAGCTGCTCGCCGCGTCCGCCGCCCGCAGCCACTCGTGCACCGGGCCGGCGGCCATCAGCTCCTGCTGGCCGGGCCCGCCAGGAACCAGCACGATGTCGGGGTGCGGGACGTCACCGAGCGCGGCGTCGGCATTCAGCCCGAGCATCCCGGTGTCGGCGCGCACCAGGCCCGGCCGCTCGGCCGCGAAGACCACGACCGCCCCGGGCAGCCGGGACAGCACCTCGTACGGCCCGACGGCATCGAGCACGGTAAACCGGTCATACAGCATGATGACGATTTGCACGGGACTTCCCCTTCCGTTGACGGTCCCCAGCGGACAGCACATTCACAAGGCAGGCAGCGGTCACCGGGCGGGCCGCGGTCACCGGGCGGGTCACCGGGCGGGCCGCGGTCACCTGGGCAGCGGTCACCGGGGCGGGCCGCGGTCACCTGGGCAGCGGTCACCGGGGCGGGCGGCGGGCCACGGGGGCAGCCGGCGGGCAGCGGTTCTCGAGGTCAGAATCGGTGCCGGTAGCCGGCCGGGGAGACACCGAGCGCGCGGATGAAGGCACGCCGCATGGCCTCGGCGGTCCGGTAGCCGCAGCGGCGGGCGACCTGCTCGATCCCGTCGCCGGTGTCCTCGAGCAGCCGCCGCGCGGCCTCCAGCCGGACCTTGCCCACGTACTGGCCGGGCGTGCTGCCGGTCTCGGCGGCGAAGGCGCGGGCGAACTGCCGGGGGGACAGGCCCGCGCGGGTAGCGAGCCGGTGCACCGACAGGTCCGCGGCTGGCCGCTCGGTGATCCACTGCTGCACCTCGCGCAGCGGCCGCCGCTGCGCGACCTGCGCCCGCAGTTGCGCGCTGAACTGGGCCTGGTTGCCGGGGCGGCGCAGGAAGACAACGAGATGCCGGGCCACGGCCAGTGCCGCGGCCCGGCCGAGATCCTCCTCGACCAGCGCCAGGGCCAGGTCGATGCCGGCCGTGACCCCGGCCGATGTCACGATGTTGCCGTCCCTGACGTAAATCGGCTCCGGGTCGACGTGTATCTCCGGAAAGCGCCGGGCCAGCTCATCGCTGGCCGACCAGTGCGTGGTCACCCAGCGGCCGGCCAGCAGGCCAGCCTCGGCGAGCAGGAAGGCACCGGTGCAAACAGCGGTAATGCGGGCCAGGCCCGCGGCATGGCCCCGGATCCAGCTGATCAGCTCGGCGGCCGGGCGGCCGGTTCCCTCGCCGCCGGGAACGACGAGCGTGTGCGTGCCCGCCGCGGTCCGCAGGTCGGTATCGGGCACCAGCGTGAGCCCGCTGGAAGTGCAGACCGGGACTCCGCCCAGGCTGCCGACCCGGACCTGGTAGGCCGGGCCCGCGGCCAGGGCCGGACCGGCCGGGCTCGCGTTCCCGCGGCTGGCCTGGTGGCGGCTGGCGCCGGTGAACACTTCCAGCGGTCCGGTGATGTCGAGGCTCTGCACCCCGTCAAACGCGGCGATCAGGACGATACGAGCGGGCATGGCCTCATCGTCGCCGCTGCTGGCGATGACCGCAATGACAATCTTCCCACCTTTCCTGCCATCGGCTGGCCAGTAGCCCGGGATCCGCGAAGCCGGCCGGCGGATCAGCGAGAATCCTGGCAGTGCCTTGTCGATCACGGCAGAACCGTTCGTCGTAGAAGTACCGGCACCGGCGGGTACCGGCCGGAGATCGAGAAACTGCAAAGGAGACCGGCATGACTCAGTACGCGATCTTGATTTACGAGAACGAGGCTTCGTACGTGAACCCGTCCCCGGAGGTATGGCAGACGGCGATGGAAGCGCACGGCCGCTTCGCCGGCCAGGTCGGCGAGCGGGGCGGTAAACTGCTCGGCGGCGAGGCGCTGCAGACCACTGCCACCGCCACGTCGATCCGCGGCGACGTGATCACCGATGGCCCGTTCGCCGAGACCAAGGAAGCCCTCGGCGGCTTCTACCTGATCGAGGCCAGGGACCTGGACCACGCGCTGGAGATCGCCAAGCTCTGCCCGGCGCCTTACGGCGGCGTCGAGGTACGCCCGATCCTGGACACCTCCGGGGGGTGAGCGTCGCGGCAGGCAACGGCGACCCGGCCGGCGTCGGCGCGGCCGTTGCCGACGCGCACCGTCGCGAGTGGGCCTTCGTGCTCGCCGCGACGGCGCGTGTCACCCGCGACATCGATCTTGCCGAGGAATGCGTCCAGGACGCCTACGTGGCGGCCCTGGATGCCTGGTCGCGCCAGGGCATCCCGCGCAGCCCGGGGGCCTGGCTGACGACGACCGCCCGGCGGCGGGCACTCGACGCGCTGCGCCGTGACCGGACCCTGCGGGCGAAGCTGCCGCTGCTGATCGAGCCCGATCCGCCGCTGGCTGGCGCCGGGACAGCCAGCCCGGCCGGCCGCGGCGGGCCGGGCGGGCAGCCGGAGGAAGACGTGATCCCGGACGACAGGCTGCGGCTCGTCTTCACCTGCTGCCATCCCGCACTGGCCAGGGAAGCCCAGGTCGCGCTGACGTTGCGGCTGGTCTGCGGCCTGACGACCAGCGAGATCGCGCAGGCGTTCCTGGTATCCGAGCCGACCATGGCCGCCCGGGTGACCCGCGCCAAGAAGAAGATCTCGGCGGCCCGGATCGCGTACCGGGTACCAGGACCGGCCGAACTGCCCGACCGGCTGGATGCCGTGCTGACCGTCGTGCACCTGCTCTACACCACCGGCCACACGGCTCCCGGCGGCGACAACCTCGTCCGCGCCGACCTGGTGGACCGCGCGATCGCGCTGACCCGGATGATCCGGACGCTGATGCCGGACGAGCGTGAGGTACGCGGGCTGCTGGCGCTGCTCCTGCTGACCGACGCGCGCCGGGCGACCCGCGCCGACGCCGGCGGCAGGCTGCTGCTGCTTGCGGAGCAGGACCGCTCTTCGTGGGACCGCGAGGCGATCAGCGAGGGCGCCTCGCTGGTACCCGGAGCGCTGCGCGGCGGCTGCCCCGGCCGGTTTGCGCTGCAGGCGGCGATCGCCGCGCTGCACGCGGAGGCGGCCAGCTACGACCAGACCGACTGGCCGCAGCTACTCCAGCTCTACGACGCGCTGCTGCGGGCCTGGCCCTCGCCGGTGGTCGGGCTGAACCGCGCGGTGGTAGCGGCCATGGTGAACGGTCCGGAGGCCGGTCTTACCGAGATCGCCGCGCTGGAACAGGATGGCCGGCTGGCCGGCTACCGGTACCTGCCCGCGGCCAAGGCCGACCTGCTGCGCCGGCTCGGCCGCCGCGCCGAGGCAGCGCAGTGTTACCAGGCCGCGCTGGAACTGGCTGACAACGCGGCCGAGCGTGACTTCCTGG
Organism: uncultured Actinomycetes bacterium; assembly: GCA_963786975.1. Classification (GTDB taxonomy): domain Bacteria; phylum Actinomycetota; class Actinomycetes; order Streptosporangiales; family Streptosporangiaceae; genus Palsa-506. The sequence continues at coordinate 230,917 of CAWBBE010000010.1, forward strand.
CCCGCCGGATAGCCGAAGTCGGCGGCCCGCGGCCCGCCGCCGGACCCGGCTAGCGAGCAGGTCAGCCGGCCAGACGGCACTGGCGGTCAGGCCTGGCGGAACCCGGCGCCCAGGCGGAACCCCCGAGTGGTGGCATCGGCCAATTCAGACCACAATGTGCAGATGACCGCAGCTGCGATGGACGCCCGCCCGGACCCGGCCCGGCCGCTGCTGTCGGTGTCCAGCCTCACCGTCCGGTTCGGCGCGCTGCAGGCGCTGAACGGAGTCGACCTCACGGTCCAGCCAGGCGAGCTGGTCGCGCTGGCGGGCGAGAACGGCGCGGGCAAGACCACGCTGGTGCGGTGCATCGCCGGCGACATCGCGCCGACCAGCGGGCGCATCATGCTGTCCGGCAAGCCAGTGCTCGCGGAGCCGCTTTCGGCGGCGCGGCAGGGGGTCGCGGTCGTCTGGCAGGATCTGGCGCTGTGCGACAACCTGGATGTCGCCTCGAACCTGCTGCTCGGCCGGGAGCGCCGCCGTTACCTGCTGTCCGATACCCGGTTTCACGCCACCGCCGCCGCGCTGCTCGACGAGCTTGGCATCCCGCTCGATGACACCACCCGGGGCGCCCGCACGCTGTCCGGCGGCCAGCGCCAGCTCCTGGCGGTAGCCAGGGCGATGGCGCGCAAGCCCCGCCTGCTGCTGCTCGACGAGCCGTCAGCCTCGCTCGGCGTGCAGGCGTCCCGGCAAGTGGAGGAGCTCATCATCGCGCTGCGGGACCGGGGCACCGCGATCCTGCTCGCCTGCCACGACATCGAGCAGATGTTCCGGCTGGCGGACCGCATCATCGTGCTCCGGCACGGCCAGGTGGTAGCCGAGGTGGATCCGGCCGGAGCGCACCCGGACGACGTGGTGGCGCTGATCTCCGGCCAGCAGGTTGACGCCTCCGCCCGCCGCCAGCTCAGCAGATTGCACGGGCTCGTGGACCGGCTGGTGTCCGCCGATCCGTCGTCGAGCCTGGCACTGATCCTCTCCGCGCTCGGTGCCGCGCTCGGCAGCGAGCGGCTCTGCATCCACCTGCTCCAGGATCATGCGCTGACCTGCGCGGCGTCCCTCGGCGTCCCGCCAGCGCTGCATGCCGCATGGTCCCGGCTGCCATCGGGAGTGGCCGGCGGCCCGGTCGGGCTGGCCGCCGTGTCGGGGAAACCAGTCGTCCAGGACACCGCCCAGGCCGACGGTGCGTGGGCGCCGTTCAGCGACCTGGCCAGGGCCGCGAACATGGCGAGTTCATGGTCGGTACCGGTGCTGGGTCCGGGCGGGGTGGCGGCGGTCATCACGGTGTTCCGGGCGATCGCCGGCGCCCCGCCGCGGGACCAGCTCGACCTGGTCACGCTTTACGCCGGGTATGCCGCGAGCGCGATCGAGCGCGACCGGCTGCTGGACGAGGTTACGGCCCGTAACCGGGTGCTGGAGACGATCAGGGAGATGCTCGAGACGCTGGCCGGCCCGATCCCGGTCGCCGAGGGCATCGTCGTCGCGGCGGCGTCGCTGCGCCGGGGCCTGCAGGCCGATGAGGTCGTGCTGCTCAGCCAGGGCAGCTCCGAGACGCCGCGCTGCCGCGCGTTCGCCAGCCGGGCCGGCCCGCGGGCCGGCCCGATGCCGCCGCGCCGTCCCTGCTCGGCATGGCGAAGCAGGTTATCACCGGGATCCGGCGCGATAGCGTGGCCAGGCAGCTGCACGGCGCGGGTGGCGAGCGGTTCCTCGCCGTCACCTTCGCCGCCCCGGCCGGGCCCGCCGCGCTGGTTGCCAGCTGGCGCGGCGGCCAGCTCAGCGACGATGCGACTGCGCTGATCGAGGACGCCGCGCACTCATTCCGGCTGGCGCTTGAGCGCGAGGAGGCCGGGCTGGCCCACCAGGAGGCCGCGGCGCTGCGCCGGTCACAGGAGCTGCAGCGGGGTTTCCTGTCCCGGCTCAGCCACGAGCTGCGCACCCCGCTCACCGCGATCAGGGGCTACGCATCGAGCCTGATGCAGCCGGACGTCACCTGGGATGGTGACTCCCAGCAGCGGTTCCTGGCCCGGATCGCGGCGGAGTCGGCCCGGCTCGGCCGGCTGGTCGACGACCTGCTTGACTTCTCCGCCATCGAATCCGGCGTGCTCCGCCTGCAGCACGACTGGTGTGAGATTCCGCTGGTGGTCGAGGCGGCCATCGCCTGCCTGCCACCGGAGGCAGCGGGCGCAGTGGAGGTGCACCTCGGCCCGGGCCTGCCGGTGGTCTGGGCCGACCATGATCGTCTTGAGCAGGTCTTCGTCAACCTGCTCGGCAACGCGGTCGGTCACAACCCGCCGGGCACCAGGGTGCGCATCGGCGCGAAGGCGCACGGGCAGGCCGGGATCACGATCACCGTGGCCGACGACGGCGCCGGCATGCCCGACGACTTCGCCGCGGCTCCGTTCGAGCCGATGCGACGGCGCCGGTCACCGACGGCAGGGGCCGGCCTCGGGCTGTCGATCGCGCGGGGAATCGTCCGGGCGCACGGCGGAGTGCTGGCGCTGGAACGCCCGGCCAGGGGTACCAGTTTCCGGCTGTGGCTGCCTGTTGAGCTGCCGGGGAGGGCCGGCGACGATGCCGCCGGGTATCCGGCTGGCGCCCGGGCCGGCAGCGCCGGCCGCTGGCGCTGGCAGCGGGCGCGGTTAGCCAGGCCGGGCCTGCCGGCCGGCCGGGGCGGCCGGCCACGCCGGCCAGGCCGGCGGCGCCAGCGCGGCCGGAACCACGGAACTGGCGGGCCCGGCCGCGGATCCCGGTCACCCGGACAGCGCGCGGGATGAGGTCGTATCAGGTGCCTGACGGCTCGGTGAGCACCCGCGCGCTAGTGGTCGAGGATGATCCCAACATCGTCGACCTGATCCGGTCTAACCTGTCCGTGCGCGGCTACGACACCGTGGTATCGACCGATGGCGACCGCGCGCTGCAGCTACTGGAAACCGAGTCGCCGGATATCGTCCTGCTGGACCTGATGCTGCCGGAGGCGGACGGCTTCGAGCTGTGCCGCCAGATCCGCGAGCGCTCGGCAGTGGCGATCATCGTGGTCTCCGCCCGCGGCGGCGAGCGGGACAAGGTAACGGCGCTGAACATGGGCGCCGACGACTACATGACCAAGCCGTTCAGCATCGAGGAGCTGCTGGCCAGGATCACCGCGACGCTGCGCCGCACCCGACCGGCCGCGGCATCGGATCCGGCCCCGCCGGTCATCGCCATCGGCGACCTGGTGATCGACCTGGCGAGCCAGCAGGTCACCAGGGCCGGTCAGGCGGTGCACCTGACCCCGACGGAGTTCGCCCTGCTGCGGGAGCTCGCCACCAACCGCGGCAAGCTGCTGACGCACGCGCACCTGCTGCGCCGGGTCTGGGGCCCGGGGTACGCGACCGAGACCGAATACGTCCGCGTCTATGTCCGGCGGCTCCGCGCCAAGCTGGAGACCGACGGCGGCCAGCCGCTGATCCTCACCCAGCCCCGGGCGGGCTACCGGATAGCGCCGGAGTGAGGATCCGGCCGGGCCCGGTCCGTCCGCCGCCCCGGGTGCCGGCCGCCGGGCCAGCCCGGCCCGGGCGCTCGGGCCCCGGCGCTGCCGCGCAGAGATATTAACAGTTTTTTAACAAAGCAGCACTGATGTTCATGGAGTCGTTCACTGGTCGCGGCCTATGGTTTCCCCAACAGGCTGCGGCCGCGGTGACCGTGCAGGCCGGCGTGCGCCCGTAGGCGCCTGCCCAGTCACGTCCCGCTCACGAGCGAGGTGGTTTTGTTGTATTCAATGACCAAGAAAGTCGGCTTGACGGCATTCGCCGGCAGCGCGGCTCTCCTTATTGCTGCGTGCGGTAGCAGCGGCACCCCAAGTTCCAGCAGTTCAGGCAGCACAAGCAGCGGAGCTGCGGTGCCGTCGGTAAGCACGAACTCGTTCAACCGGGATTTCTCCGCGATGGCGACGCTCAAGCCATTGGCGTCGAAGGGCAAGGGAAATGTCGGCGTGCTCCTGCCGGACACGGTCTCATCCGCGCGTTATACCGAATTCGACGCTCCGTACCTGACGAAGGCGCTGCAGACGGCCGGCCTTTCGTCGTCTCAGTTCTCGGTGCAGAATGCGCAGGGCAGCGATGCGACCGAGCTGAGCCAGGCCCAGGCGGACATCACCAAGGGCGCGACCGTGCTCATCATGGACCCGATCGACGGCGGCGTCGGTACCTCGATCGAGAAATATGCCAAGGCGCACGGCGTGGTGGTCATCGACTACGACCGGCTGGTGCTCGGCGGCAGCCGCAAGTTCTACGTCAGCTTCAACAACGTCAACGTCGGCAAGCTGATCGGCAACGGCCTGGTCAGCTGCGTGGCCGCGTGGCACGTGAAGAAGCCCCAGGTGCTGGTGATGCGCGGCGACCCGACCGACAACAACGCCACGCTGTTCGCGCAGGGCTACGACGGTGTGCTCGCGCCGAAGTTCGCCTCCGGCGGCTGGACTAAGGTCGGCAAGGCGGCCGGAACCTGGGACCCGCCGACCGCGCAGACCGAGTTCAAGGGCCAGTTCACCGCGCATAAGAACATCAACGCGGTGCTGGTCCCGAACGACGAGAACGCGGCCCCGATCATTCACTACCTGCAGACCCAGGGCGTGAAGGCCAAGACCTTCCCGGTGACCGGGCAGGACGCGACCCTGGTCGGCCTGCAGAACATCCTGGCGGGCTACCAGTGCGGGACGGCCTACAAGCCGATCTACCTTGAGGCGCAGGCCGCCGCGGCGCTCGCGATGTACGTCCGGGCCGGCGCGACGCCGCCGTCCGGCCTGGTGAACGGCTCCACCCAGGACACCACGGCCAAGGTGGCCGTTCCGTCGGTGCTGCTGAAGCCGACCTGGGTGACGACGGCGAACATGAACGCGACGGTCATCGCCGACAACTTCGTGCCGGCCAAGCAGCTCTGCACGGCCAAGTACCAGTCGGCCTGTAAGGCAGCCGGGATTTCTGGGTAAAGGGTAAGCATGCGACAAGAAGGCTGGAATCATTAAGTGGTGACAGCGAATAGCGGCGAGGGTGCCCGGCCCGCACAAGCGGGCCGGGCACCCTCGGGCGCAGCAGACGGCCTGGCCCCTCCCGCTGACGGCGACACGCCGCTGCTGCGGCTGCGCGGGATAGGCAAGAGCTTCGGCCCGGTGCACGCGCTGGCCGGTATCGACCTCGACATACCGGCAGGCAAGGTAACGGCGCTGGTCGGCGACAACGGCGCGGGCAAGTCGACGCTGATCAAGACGATCTCGGGAATCTGGGAGCCGACCAGCGGCCAGATTCTCTGGAACGGCAAGGCGGTGCACCTGCACGGTCCCAGGGATGCGACGGCCCTGGGCATCGCGACCGTCTACCAGGACCTCGCGCTGTGCGACAACCTGGACATCGTGCAGAACATGCTGCTCGGCCATGAAGTGCGGCGGCACGGGCTGCTCGACGAGATCAGCATGGAGCTGACCGCGAAGAAAACCCTCGCCGACCTCAGGGTGACGACCGTGCGCTCGATCCGGCAGCCGGTCGGCTCGCTGTCCGGCGGGCAGCGCCAGTCCGTCGCGGTGGCCAAGGCCGTGATGCAGGACGCCCGGCTGGTCATCATGGACGAGCCCACCGCGGCGCTCGGAGTCAGCCAGACCGAGCTTGTCCTTGAGCTCATCGGGCGGCTGCGTACCCGCGGTCACGCGGTCCTGGTGATCTCGCATAACCTGAACGAGGTTTTCCAGGTCGCGGACCGGCTCGCGGTACTCTACCTGGGCCGGCTCGCCGCGACGGGTCCCGCGTCGGAGTTCGACACGCAGTCCGTCGTGGAGCTCATGACCACCGGAGCCTCCGGTCGACTGGGCAGCAATGCCAGCGCGAACGAGCCCGCTGCGCCGCGCGCAAGCGGCACGGAAGGCTGAACCATGTCAATGACACCGCATGGCGTCGAGCAGGATCCGACCGCGGGCGTGATCGAGCCCGGCGACGAGCCGGCCACCGGCGCGCCGGCCAGCGACGTCGCCGCCGCCGGCGGCGCCCCGGAGCTGCTTGCCGACTCCGTCGGAGACTACGCCCGGATCTGGCTGCAGCGGGTCAGGAACGGCGAGAGCGGCGCGCTGCCGGTCGTGCTCGGGCTGGTCGCGGTCGTCATTTACTTCCAGATCCGGAACTCGCTGTTCCTGTCCGCGGGCAATCTCGTCAACCTGATGGTGCTGAGCGCCCCGTTCATCATCTTCGGCATGGCCGAGATCTTCGTGCTGCTGCTCGGCGAGATCGACCTGTCGGTCGGCTACAACGCCGGCTGCGGCGCGGTGGTCACCCTCTGGGCGGCCTACTCGCTGTCCTGGTGGATCGCGATCCTGCTGGGGCTGGCCTTCAGCGCGGGCGTCGGGGCGGTGCAGGGCACCCTGATAACCCGGCTCGGGCTGCCGTCGTTCGTGGTCACCCTGGCCGGGCTGCTCGGCCTGCAGGGCCTGATGCAGATCCTGGTGTCCGATAGCGGTCACGGCATCGGCGGCTCGATCAACATCCCGAGCAACATCCTCGACGACCTCACCGCGGGGAACCTCAGCCCGCTGGCCGGCTGGATCGTGATGATAGCCCTGGTCGGGCTGACCGGACTGTTCATGTTCATGCGCGACGGCCGCCGGCGGTCCAGCGGCCTGGTGGCGCCCCCGTTCGGCGTCACGCTGCTGAAAGTGGTGGTGATGGCGGTCGCTGGGGTGGTCGTGGTGCTGGTTGGCAACGCCAACCGGGGCGTAGGCCTGTCCACCCTGCGCGGTGTCCCGTGGGTCGTCCTCATCGTGCTCGGCATCCTGGTGCTGTATACGGTCCTGACCGGGCGGACCCGGTTCGGCCGCTACATCTACGCGATCGGCGGCAACGCAGAAGCCGCCCGCCGGGCCGGCGTCAACCTGATCACGATCAGGACGCTCGCCTTCACGCTGTGCGGGATGACCGCGGGGATCGGCGGCATCCTGCTTGCCTCGCAGCTCAACTCCATCGGCACGACTCTCAACGGCGGCCAGTACGTGCTGTTCGCGGTGGCGGCGGCGGTCATCGGCGGCACCAACCTGTTCGGCGGGCGGGGCCGGATGCTGCACGCGGTGCTGGGCGGACTGGTCGTCGCGACCATCGCCAACGGCCTGGCGCTGATCGGGCTGACCGCGGCGGCCACCGACATCATCACCGCGATCGTGCTGCTGGCCGCCGTGACCATCGACACGGTGGCCCGCCGCAGCCGGGTAGCCGGCTGAACCGGGCAGGGCCCGGCCACCGGGAGCGGCCGGGCCGGTATCACTAGCCCGGCGATACCCGCGGGATGCAGGCGGCCTGCCGGAATAGCTGGTATGGCAGACTGGTTCTTGCAAACGCGTGCTCCGGGGTCGGTGTAACTCCGAGCCGGCGGTGACAGTCCGCGACCCGGCCGAGGCCATCGGCCGGCTGATCCGGTGGAATCCCGGGACCGACGGTGAAAGCCCGGATGGGAGGATGCACGCGCGCGGCGCGGCCCTGATGCGGGCCGGCTGCCGTGCCTGCGCACTCGCGCGTCCCCGGAGCCTGCGGCGGAAGCTGGAGCTCCGGAGGAGGACGTGGTGTTCACCGGAATAGTGGAAGAACTCGGCGAGGTCGTCGCGCTGCAGAAGCTCAGCGGCGCCGCCAAGATCATCGTGCGCGGCCCGCAGGTGGCCCGCGATGCGGCCGGCGGTGACTCCATCGCGGTGAACGGCGTCTGCCTGACGGTTACGGCGGTCGCGGATGACACGTTCACCGCCGACGTGATGGGGGAGACGCTCAGCCGGTCCTCGCTCGGCGCGCTCGCCCCCGGCGCGGCAGTCAACCTGGAGCGGCCGCTGCGGCTGGACGGGCGCGTCGGCGGCCACCTGGTCCAGGGCCACGTCGACGGTGCCGCCATGATCACCGCGCGCAGGCCGGCCCCGCACTGGGAGGTCGTCCGCATCGGCATGCCGCCGGGGCTGTCGCGTTACGTGGTCGAGAAGGGCTCCATCGCGGTGGACGGCATCAGCCTGACCGTGTCGGCCACCGGAACCGGCCCGGCCGCCGGAACCGGCCCGGCCGCCGGAGCCGCCGGCAACGGCTCGCCAGGCGATCCGGGCCAGCCGGAATGGTTCGAGGTCAGCCTGATACCGGAGACGCTGGCGCGCACCACGCTCGGCCGCAAGCAGCCTGGCGAGACGGTGAACCTGGAGGTCGACATGATCGCTAAGTACGTCGAGAAGCTGATCGGCGCCGGGGCGCGGTCATGACCGCCGTGGCCGGCCCGGGCACCCGGCTGGACGACGTCGAGCGGGCCATCGCGGACATCGCGGCCGGCCGCGCCGTCGTCGTGGTCGACGACGCGAGCCGGGAGAACGAGGGTGACATCGTCTTCGCGGCCGCGAAGGCCACGCCCGCGCTGCTGGCGTTCACGATCAGGTACGCGCGCGGCCTGATCTGCGTGCCGATGGTCGGCAGCGACCTGGACCGGCTCCAGCTGCCGCCGATGACCAGCGACAACCAGGAGCACATGGGGACCGCCTTCACCATCAGCGTGGACGCGCGGGACGGGATCAGCACCGGGATCTCGGCCGCCGACCGGGCCAGGACCATCCGGACGCTGGTGGACTCCGCCACCGAGCCCTACGAGATCGTCCGCCCCGGGCACGTCTTCCCGCTCCGCTACGCCGAGTGCGGCGTGCTCAAGCGGCCCGGCCATACCGAGGCCGCGGTTGACCTGGCCAGGATCGCCGGCCTGACGCCGGCCGGCGTGGTAGCGGAAATCTTCAACGACGACGGCACGATGGCCAGGCTGCCGCAGCTGCGCGCCTTCGCCGACGACCATGGCCTCGCGCTCATCTCCATCGCCCAGCTCGTCGAGTACCGCAGGCGCTCCGAGCAGGTAGTGAAGCGGGTGGTCGGAACCCGGCTGCCGAACGAGTTCGGCGAGTGGCGCGCGCTCGGCTACCTGAACTCCCTCGACGGGACCGAGCATCTCGCCCTGCTGCTCGGTGACATCGGTGCCGCCGCCAGCGGCGCGGCCGCCCAGGCCGCCCAGCCCGGCATCCTGGTCCGGATGCACTCCGAATGCCTGACCGGGGACGTGTTCGGCTCGCAGCGCTGCGACTGCGGCGACCAGCTCAGGGCGGCGATGGCGATGATCGCCGCCGAGGGCCGCGGCATCGTGCTGTACCTGCGCGGCCATGAGGGCCGCGGCATCGGCCTGCTCAGCAAGCTCCGTGCCTACAACCTGCAGGACGCGGGCGCGGATACCGTCGACGCCAACCTGGAACTAGGCCTCCCGGCCGATGCGCGCGAATACAGCACCGGCGCGCAGATGCTCGCCGACCTCGGGATCCGCTCGCCCCGGCTGCTGACCAACAACCCGGCGAAGGTCCGCGGGCTGTCCGGGTTCGGCATCGAGGTAGCCGGCCGGGTGGCCCTGCCCGCCCGCCCTACCCCGGACAACCTGCGCTACCTGATGGCCAAGCGGGACCGGCTCGGCCACCAGATCGATGATCTCCCTAGTTCGGCTGACCTGCCGTTGCCCGGGCTGCCTCAGCCGGGGCCGGACGGCGGCCTGCCGCAGCCGGCCGCGGATCGCCCGGCGGCCAACGGGGATCGCCCGGTTTCCGGCGGCCAGCAGCCGGCCCAGGACGGCGAGGCCGGGACGGCGGCCCGTACTGCTCCCGCCGCTGCCCGGTGAGCGGGCCGGGCAGGCCCGCCGGGCAGCTAGTGAACGCGGCCGGGGTCAGCCTGGCCATCGTCGCCGCCCGGTGGCACGCGGAGATCACCGACACGCTGCTGGACCGGGCGATCGCGGCGGCCACCGCGTGCGGCGCGGCCGGCCCGGTGGTGGTCCGGGTCCCCGGCGCGGTGGAACTGCCGGTAGTAGCGGCCGAACTGGCCGGGCGGCACGACGCGGTGGCCTGCCTCGGCGCGGTGATCCGCGGTGGCACCCCGCATTTCGACTATGTCTGCGACGCGGTTACCTACGGCCTGGCCCGGGTCGCGCTCGACGCCCGCACCCCGGTCGGCAACGGCGTGCTGACCTGCGACACCCGGGAGCAGGCGCTGGCCAGGTGCGGGCTGGACGGCAGCAGCGAGGACAAGGGCTGGGACGCGGTCGTGGCGGCCCTGGAAACCGCCCTGGTGCTGCGCTCGCTGCGCTCGGGGGCGGGAACAGGTTGACGCCGCGGATCATCGATAGGTAGGTTAGGCTACCCTAACCAGCAAGCTTACCTGGGGGACTGCCAATGCTCGCCACGCTTGTGATCTTCCTTCGCGAGGGTGTCGAGGCGAGCATGATCATCGCGATCCTGCTGGCATACCTGAACCGCAGCGGCCAGCGCCGGTATTTCCGTGACGTCTTCATCGGCGTGGCCGCCGCGCTCGTGCTGGCGGCCGCGGGCGGCGTGATCGCCTACGAGACGATCCGCTCGTATGACGGATCCCGCGCCCAGACTATCTTCGAGACCGCCACCTACCTGCTGGCCGCGGGCATCCTCACCTACATGACCTTCTGGATGCGCTCGCATGCTCGCGGCCTGTCCGCCGATCTCCGGACCAGGGCGGACCAGGCGATCAGCCGCGGCGCGCGGACTGGCCTGGCCTTGCTGGCCTTCCAGGCAGTGGGCCGCGAGGGACTGGAGACCGTGGTCTTCACGCTGGCGATCGCTTTCTCCACCACGCAGCGCAGCGCCGTACTCGGTGCGGCTATCGGGCTGGCGATCGCGCTGGCCATCGCGTTCGCCACCTACCGGCTCGGCCACCGGCTGAACCTGGGCCGGTTCTTCACGATCGTCGGCGCGCTACTGATGATCTTCGCCGCCGGGCTGCTCGTTGATGCGGTGCAGAACCTGCAGGAGCTCGGCTGGCTGCCGCTGGCAACGCACCCGATCTGGCATACCGGCCAGCTCCTGAACGAGGACACCGCCGTCGGTGATCTCGCGCACAGCTTCTTCGGCTACGCGCAGAGCCCAACCGTGCTGCAGGCGTGCGTGTACGTGCTTTACCTCACCGCCGCACTGCTCGCCTTCTTCAACGTCCGTCGGCGCATCTTCGGCCAGCGCGCGGCGAGCTGACTGGCGGATCAGCACTGACTAGCGGATCTTCGCTGAACAGCCGGTCAGCAACGTAGTCTGTGATCACACGACGTTTATATCCCGAGGTGAAACCTGCGTGCGAGACATCCTGGAGCCGATCGTCAAGTGGTGGACGGCGGGCGAGACGCTCGGCCTGGCGACGGTCGTGCGCACGTTCAGCAGCGCGCCCCGGGAACCCGGCGCGGCGCTGGCCGTCTCCGGCGGCGGCGAGGTCGTCGGCAGCGTCTCCGGCGGCTGCGTGGAAGGCGCCGTCTACGAGCTCGCCCGCGAGGTGGCCGCGAGCGGGCAGCCGGTGCTGCAAACTTATGGCATCAGCGACGATGACGCCTTCGCTGTCGGGCTGACCTGCGGCGGCATCATCGACATCTTCGTGGAGCCGGTAGACCGCGAGCACTTCCCCGGGCTCGCCGCGGTGGCGGCGGCCGTCCGGGCTGATCAGCCCGTCGCCGTGGCCACGGTAATCGACGGCCCCGGCAAGATCGGCGCCAGGAGGATCATCTGGCCCGCGGACGAGCCCGGCCGGCCGGTCCAGCCGGGCACGCTCGGCGCGGGCGACCGGCTGGACCAGGCCGTCGACGACGACGCGCGCGGCATGCTGGCGCAGGGCGCCACCGGCGTACGCCGTTACGGCCCGGACGGAGAGCGGCGCAGGGACGAGCTCGGCGTCTTCGTGCAGTCGTTCGCCCCGCCGCCGCGGATGCTGGTGTTCGGCGCGATCGACTTCGCCGCCGCGGTGGCCAGGGCGGGCAAGTTCCTCGGCTACCGGGTCACCGTCTGCGACGCCCGGCCGGTGTTCGCGACCGCCGCCAGGTTCCCGGAGGCCGACGAGGTCATCACGGACTGGCCGCACCGCTACCTGTCCGGCATCGCGGTGGACGAGCGCACCGTCATCTGCGTGCTCACCCACGACCCCAAGTTCGACGTGCCGCTGCTCGAGGTCGCGCTGCGCACCCCGGCCGCCTACATCGGCGCGATGGGCAGCAGGCGGACGCACGAGGACCGGCTGGCCCGGCTGCGCGAGGCCGGCCTCACCGACGCCGAGCTGGCCCGGCTGCGCTCGCCGATCGGCCTCGATCTCGGCGCGCGGACGCCGGAGGAGACCGCGGTCGCGATCGCCGCCGAGCTGATCCAGCTGCGCTGGGGTGGTTCCGGCCGGCCGCTGACCGGCACCAGCGGCCGCATTCACCACGGCTAATCAGGCCGGGATCCGGCCATCCCGGATCCGGCCGCGGCTGTCCCGCCGATAGGTGCTGCCGATAATTTTTAACGGTCCCGCAGCCGCCGGTCCGGCCGGCAGCTGCGTTGCCCGGGCCGCTGCCGGTGCCCGGCCAGGTCCAGCCGCCCGGGGGCCGCCCGCGGCCGGCCGCTCATCGCCGCCTGCCCGGGCCGGACCGACGGACAGCGGACCGGGCCGGGCCGGCGATCGTGGCCTGCAGCCGGCGGGCCGCATCCAGATGGTCACCGGTCCAGATCATCCGGACCGCGGTGGCGGTCGCCCGCCCGTCCTCGCCGCGCAGGTCGTGCCGCACGGCGCCGACGAGGCGGGCGTCCGCCTGCTTGTCATGCGCCAGCGGCGCGGGAACCTCGCCGTGGCCGGCGATGCAGGCCGCCAGGTCGTCATACCAGGCCAGCACGAGCCCGCTGCTGCCGAGCAGCTCGCTGCGGGCCTGCGCCCGGTCGCCGGTGGCCTGGCCGTCGTCGCGTTCCCACAGGTCCACCACCGCGTCGGCGGTCAGCCGGAGCGCGGCGACGCCGGTCACCAGGCTGGTCACCTCCGGCAGCGGCACCGGCTTAGCGCCGCGCTCGGCCAGGTAGTTGCGGAAGGTGTCGTCCAGCCGCCGGGCGGCCGAGGCCGCGCTGGCTTCCTCCGCCGCCGGGGCGGCGACCGCTGGCCGCGCCGCATCACAGCGGCCGACGCCGAACTCCACGGCCCTGGCCAGGTAGCGCGCACTGCCGGAGTACGCCTCGGCCAGCGCCGTCCGGAGCTCGGCCCGCGCGCCGCGCGGCCAGAACAGCAGCCCGACGACGAGGCTCACCGCGCAGCCCAGCGCGATGTCCTCCACCCGCAGCAGCCCGACCCGCCACCCGGCCGGCTGGATGATGTTGAACAGGATCACCAGCGTGAGCGTGAACGCCGCCTGGCCCGCCGCGAAGGAGATAACCGCGGGGGCGATGCCGGCCAGCAGGATCGCCACCGGGAGCAGCAGCCACAGCACCGCGGGGCTGGTGCCGATGACCGCGAGCAGCGCAGCGCCGGCCACGAAACCCGCACCGGTGCCGAGCACGGCGCGGACGGTGTTCTGGCCGGTGCTGAGCGCGTTGGACCGCAGCACCGACAGCGTGCCGAGCACCACCCAGAACGAGTGCTGCACTCCGGTCAGGCTGGCCACCAGCACGGCCAGGCCCAGGCCGGCCGCGCCACGCAGGCTGTTGTGCAGCCACACCGAGTGCGGATCGAGGTGCGCCGCGGCACGCTGCCTGGCCGCGGCCACCGGGCCGGGCAGCCCCTCCGGCTGATGCCCGAGCAGCCGCTGCCACCAGGTGCGCCGGCCGGCGGCCGCGGCCAGGTCGATGTTGCGCGCGATGAGGGAGACCACGAAGCTGAGTTCCTGCGTCCGGAAGCTGGAGTCCAGCGACGTGAGGAACTCGGTTACCTGCTTCTCGCCGCCATCCGGGCCAGGGCTGGCCGGGCCAGGGCTGGCCGTGCCGGCACCCGCCGTGGCGGGTGCCGCCGGGCCGGGTCCGGCCGGCCGCTGATGCACCGGCAGGTTCACGGTGGCGCTGCGCTCCAGCGTGTCCAGCGCCTCGTCCAGCCCGGTGACCGCGGCCCGCAGCGCACCGGGATCGGCGCCTGGCGCGGTCAGCAGGTCCGACCCGGATTCGAGCACGGCCGCCGCGGCCGCCTTCACTGCCGCGCCGGCCCGCCGGATCTGGCCGGCCACCGCAGGCACCGGTGCCTGCGCCAGGATCGTCCTCAGCCAGTTCATCTCGTCCACCAGCCGGACCAGCGCCCTGGCGTCCGTGCTCAGCCCGGTCGGCCGGTACGGCGCGGCGAGGAAGCCGCGGTGCAGGGCACCGACTGCCGCGCTGGCCTCCGCGGCCGCGTCAGCGCGCCTGGCGGCGTCTGCGGGCCTGGCGGCGTCTGCGGGCCTGGCGGCGTCTGCGGGCCTGGCGGCGTCTGCGGGCCTGGCGGCGTCTGCGGCACCAGGCCCGGCCGCGGACGGCTGCGCCGCGCCGCCGAGCATGTACGCGACCTCGGCGCGAAGCAGTGCGGCGAGCGCCCGGCAGGCGGCCACGGCCTGCCCGCGCAGCGGATCGACCGCGGGCGCCGGCCACAACACCGCCACCGCGGCCATCGCTGCCGCCGCGGCGATGCCCCACCCGGCCAGCCGGGCGGGTATCGATGACGCCGGTCCGGCCAGCGATACCGGCAGGATGAAGGCCAGCAGCAGCGACGTCGTCGCCCCGGCCAGCACCGAGCTGACCACCCCGGCGAAGATCACGCAGAACCCGACGAAGAACATGGCGGCGGCGGCCAGCCAGGCGGCCCGCGAGGCCAGCGTGCCGACGCAGACGAATACCGCGCCGGTGACCGCGAGCGCCGTCTGCGCCTGCAGCCGGTCCCGCACCGGGCCGGTGAAGTCGACTAGCAGCAGCATCGCGAATGAGCCGAAGGCCGCGAACGTGGCCACCGCCGGGTCGCCGATCACCTTGTCCCCGATGGCGAACATGGCCGGCATGACGATCGCCGTCCTGGTGGCCCGGCGCAGGGCCCGCAGGCCGCCATCCCGCTCGCGGAACCATCCCAGCGGTCCGCCGGGCAGCCCGGCCGCCAGGCGGGCCGGCCGGATCGACCGGAGTGCTCGCCCGGGCGTCGCCATCAGCTCCCCTTGTGCCTCGCTACCGTGTTCGCCCGGTCTGAACGGCCGGACCGGGCGAACTTGCCGCGGCTGGCGGTAACGCCGTGCCGTCCGTTTCAATTCCGGCTCTTTCTGCTCTTGCGGCCGCCCGGCCGCGCTGCGTCAGCGGTCCGGAGGTACCCAGACATCCCGCTCGTGCATGAGCTGAATCTGCCTGTCCGTCACTTCCCGGCGGTACTCATCGTGACCGTAGGGGGCCCGGTCGAGATAGATATTCTTCGGGTAAACCGGCGTCTCGTAGATAAGCTGGTACTGCTCGGTGGTGAGATCCTTGGCCCAGTTGTCCCATTGCGCGTTCGCGCGGAACTGGCGCAGTGCCTGGATGTCGATGGTCCCGGCCACCCAGGAGGAACCGCCGCTGTAGTCGTGCCGCCCGACGATCTGGCCGCGGTAGTCGATCACGGCCGATCCGCCGCCGAAGGTGTCGATCGCGACATCGGAGTCCGTGTGCAGGTAATACGTGCCCACGTTGCACGCGATCAGGTACAGGTTGTTATCCAGGGCACGGGCGCGATTCTGCACCTCAAAGAGGCCGTTGCCGACGTGCGGGTGCGGATACGGGCCGCGGTAGACGACCTCAGCGCCGTTCATCGCCAGCCCGCGGGCATTCTCCGGGTACGAGCCCTCATTGGCCATCAGGAAGCCGAGCCTGCCGATTTCGGTGTCCGCGACCGGATAAAAGGCATCGAGGTTACGACCGTACAGCTCGATCCACTTATCCCAGACATTGTGCGGCGTCACCGAATGCTCGACCGGGAGCAGCGGCACGACTTTATGGTGCCGGAGAATCACCTCGCCGCCCGGGCTGAGAATAAAGCCGACATTGAAGAAACGCCCGGGGAACTCGGGGTGCCGGGCCTTCACCTGGGCCATCAGGAAGACGTTCCACTGCCTGGCCAGCGCGCCGAGGTAATCGGTTTCCGGGCCCGGGACGTCGATCGCGCATTCGCGCGCGAATTCCTCGTGGTCGAGATCCAGGACCTCGTCGTTGAAGCCCTGCAGGGCGCCCTCCGGGACCGCGATGAGCCGCACCGGCAGGTCCAGGCTGGACAGCCAGGACGCCGCCTTGATCAGATGCGACAGGTGCTCGAGGTTCGCTGCGATCTCGTCGCGGTGCCGGATGCCGCGCATGGTGGGCACCAGGCCGAGGGCCTGATAGGGCTCGATCATGGCTCATCCCTTCGGCCGGCCCGTCACCCGGCCCCGGCGGCCGGCACCTTCATCCGGCCACTGCCCGGCACCTCATCCGGCCCAGCGTTCCGGCACCGTCGTCCGGCCCGGGCGGCCGGCACCGTCGTCCGGCACCGTCCCCTTGTTCTACCCGGCGCCCCGCCGTTCTGTCTGCACCCCTGCGGCAACCGCTGTTGCAATAGCCACAGACCGCCGCAATACTGGGCAAACTACGCAGGGCGGGCTTACGGCGCCGTGGCCGTGGGACGTCATGCGCCGGAAGGCGGGGGAGCACATGAGCATCCTGGGCACCCGGGTGCTGCGGACCGAAGATCCGCGGTTGCTGACCCTCGGCGGCACCTACGTCGATGACCTGCGACTGCCGGAACTGGCGGGCGCAGCCCGGGTCACGTTCGTGCGCAGCCCCGTGGCGCACGCGCTGATCACCGGTATCGACGCCGCGGCGGCGCGGCAGGCACCCGGCGTGCTCGCGGTGCTGACCGCGGCGGATCTCGACGACCTGGCGCCGCCGCCGCCCGACGACGGGAGCGGCGGCAGCGAGGCCGCCCCGCTGCCGCTTGGCGGCCAGTGGGCGGAGCCGCTGCTCGCCGTCGACCGGGTGCGCTACGTCGGCGAGCCGGTGGCGATCGTGCTCACCGATGACCGCTACCAGGGCGAGGACGCCGCCGAACTGGTCAGCGTGGACTACCAGCCGCAGCCGGTGGTGATGGGAGCCGGCCCGGCGCTGGCGGGCCAGACGCTGCTGTTCCCCGCGGCCGGGTCAAACGTCGCCGTCACCGGCGGCAGCCCGGCTGACCCCGCGGCCTTCGACGGCTGCGACGTCGTGGTCGAGCGGACCATCGTGAACCAGCGGCTCGCGCCGGTCCCGCTGGAAGGCCGCGCCGCCGCGGCCGAGTGGGCCGGCGGCAGGCTGACCGTCTGGGTCAGCACCCAGAACGCGCAGATCTCCCGGTTCGTGCTGGCCGGCGTGCTCGGGCTGGATCCCGGCGCAATCCGGGTGGTCGCCCCTGACGTCGGCGGCGGCTTCGGTGCCAAGATCGGCATCGACCGGGACGCACTTGTCGTCGCGTGGGCGGCCAGGCACGCCGGCCGCGCGCTGAGCTGGACCGAAACCCGCAGCGAGAACCTGGTCGGGATGACGCACGGGCGAGCCCAGCAGCAGGTCATCAAGATCGGCGGCACCAGGGACGGGCGCATCCTGGCCTACCGGCTGGAGATCGTGCAGGACGCGGGTGCCTACCCGCGGATGGGCGGCTTCCTGCCCTTCCTCACCCGCCTGATGGCGGTCGGCCCGTACGACATCCCGCATGTCGGGGCGGCCTCCAGCACGGTTGTGACCAACACGACTCCGATCGCCGCGTACCGCGGGGCCGGGCGGCCGGAGGCGACGGCCGCGATCGAGCGGGCCGTGGACCTGTTCGCCGCCGAGATCGGCAAGGACCCGGCCGAAGTCCGCCGGATCAACCTGGTGCCGCCGGACCGGTTCCCGTACAGCTCCCCGTGCGGGCCCGTCTATGACACCGGGGAATACGCGGCGGCACTGGACAAGGTGCTGGCCGCCGCCGGGTACTCCGGGCTCCGGGCGGAGCAGGCGCGCCGCCGGGAACGGGGCGACGTAGTGCAGCTGGGCATCGGGCTGGCCAGCTACGTGGAGATCACCGCCGCGGACGCGGCAGGCGGCGAGACCGCCCGGCTGGTGGTGCACGACGACGGCACGGCCACGGTCTATACCGGCAGCTCGGCGCACGGCCAGGGGCACCACACCAGCTGGGCCATGCTGGTCGAGGCCGAGCTGGCGATCCCGATGGCGAAGGTCACCGTGGTGCACGGTGACACCGACCTGATCCCGACCGGCGTCGGCACGTACGGGTCAAGGTCGCTGCAGCTCGGCGGCGTCGCCGTGCACAAGGCCGCGGTCGAGGTCAAGGAGCAGGCCCGCCGGATGGCCGCCGGCATGCTCGAGGCCGGCGAGGCCGATCTCGAGCTGGACGCCGAGCGCGGCGTCTGGCAGGTGCGCGGCGACCCGGCCGCCAGCCGGACCTGGGCCGAGATCGCGGGCCAGGCCGGCGACGCTGGCCTGGCGGCAGCCGTCAACTACGCCGAAGGGCAGCCCACCTTCCCGTTCGGCACGCATCTCGCGGTCACCGAGGTCGATACCGAGACCGGCCAGGCCCGGCTGATCCGGCACGTGACCGTCGATGACGCCGGCACGGTGGTCAGCCCGGTGCTGGCCGAGGGCCAGCGGCACGGCGGCATCGCCCAGGGGGTAGCACAGGCGCTGCTGGAGGAAATGCTGTACGACCCCGACGGCAACCCGCTCACCAGCACGCTGGTGGATTACGCCGCCATCACCGCCGCCGAGCTGCCCAGCTTCGAGCTGCTCCGCAGCGAGACCCCGACGCACATCAACCCGCTCGGGGCCAAGGGAATCGGCGAGGCCGGGACGATCGGCGCCGCCCCCGCCACGCAGAATGCGGTCATCGACGCGGTCAGCCATCTTGGCGTCAGGCATATCGACATGCCGGCTCGGTGAGCTCCGTTATATCCGCGACGAAGGCAGCCATATCGCGGTGGGCGCGCTCACCACCCACCACGACATGGCCACCTCCGGCCTGCTCGGCAGCGTCCTGCCGCTGCTCGCCCATGCGGCCGGCCAGGTCGGCGATCCGCAGGTCCGGCACCGCGGCACGATCGGCGGCTCGCTTTCGCATGCCGATCCCGCGGCCGACCTGCCCGCAGTGATCATGGCGCTGGACGCGACGCTGCTCGCCTGCGGGCCGTCCGGCCGCCGCGAGATCGCCGCCGGGGAGTTCTGCTGCGGCCTGTTCGAGTCCGCGCTGCAACCCGGTGAGCTGCTGACCGAGATCCGCATCCCGAGGCCGCAGGCGGCCGGCTGGTCGTTCCAGAAGTTCACCAAGCGCGCGATCGACTGGGCAATCGTCGGCGTCGCGGTACAGGGCGGCCGCGTGGCGCTGGTGAACATGGGGCCGACGCCGGTGCGGGCTCGCGCGGTCGAGCAAGCCCTGGCCGCGGGCGCCGGGCCACGGGACGCGGCCGCCCGGGCCGCCGACGGGTCGAGCCCGCCCGAGGACATCAACGCCGGGCCCGGCTACCGGGAGCACCTGGCCCGGGTCCTGGTCGCCCGTGCGCTGGCGGAGTCGCTGACGCGGGACTGACCGGCGCTGCCCCGCGGCTGATGCCCGGGCGCAGGCCGGCCGGGTATCCGGCGATGGCCGATTCGTTCAAGACCGCGGTCCCGCGGCCACGGCATGCTGGGCCGATGAACATCGATCTTTCCGCTGCCGCCTCGTTCCTGGCCACCCACGCGCGGATCCTGGACCGCCGCCGCTTCCAGCTGCTGGCCGGCCAGGCCGGCCCGGCGGCGGCGCTGGCGGCGCTGGACGGCTACCGCAATCCCGATGGCGGCTACGGCTGGGGCCTGGAACCCGACTTGCGCTCGCCGGAAAGCCAGCCCGCGGCGGCGCTGCATGCGTTCGAGGTGCTGGAGGACAGCGCCCTGGCCGGCGGCCCGGCCGCCGGCGTCCCGGCGGCCAGCGCGCGGGCCGTCGCGTTGTGCGACTGGCTGGCGTCGGTCTCGCTGCCGGACGGCGGCCTGCCCTTCGCGCTGCCGCTCGGCAACCCCGCGGGCACCGCCCCGTGGTGGGCGGGCGCCGACCCGGCGGTCTCGTCGCTGCAGATCACCGCGGCGGTCGCGGCCGGCGCGCAGCGCGCGGCCGCGCACTACCCGGCCGTCGCCGCCCATCCCTGGCTGGACCGGGCCACCGGCTACTGCCTGGCCGCCATCGACGCGATTGACCAGACGCCGCATGCCTACGTGCTGGCCTTCGCGGCGCGGTTCCTCGACGCGGTGCACGACACCCGCCCCGAGGCGGCCGGCCTGCTGGCGCAGCTGGGCAGGTACCTTCCCGCCAGCGGCCAGTTGCATGTCGAGGGCGGCACCGAGCAGGAGATGCTCCGCCCGCTGGACTTCGCCCCGTTCCCCGGCCGCCCGGCGCGGTCCCTGGTCACCGCCGAAGCGGTCGCCGCCGACCTGGACCGGCTGGCCGGCCTGCAGCAAGACGACGGCGGATGGACCGTCGACTACGCCCCGGCCTCGCCAGCGGCCGCGCTGGAGTGGCGCGGCTACGTCACCGTGAACGGCATCGGCATCCTGCGGCGCAACGCCAGGATCTGATCCCGCGCCGGAGCCGCAGGCCGGCGGCGGGCCGCGAGCGGGCAGGCCGGAAACCTACCCGAGCCGGGGGATGACCTCAGCGGCCAGCTGCTCGGCCTGCCCGGCCTGCTCGAACATCGGCGTGAACAGGATCAGTTCCGCGCCGGCCGCGACGACCTCGTGCAGTTCGCCGACGCAGTCGCGCGGCGTGCCCGCGATCGCGGCGGCCTCGATGTCCGCGGACCGGTGCCCGTAAAGCCGCTCCAGCTCGGTGTTGATCCGCTTCCGCGCGCGCCCGGCGTCGGTGTCTAGCGCGATGTACACGCGCTTGGCGATGGGGAAGCCGGCCGCGGCAGGCCCGCCTCGCGCAGTGCCTCCCGCACGATCTGGACCTGGCCGGCGAACTTCGCCGTCGGGGCCGAGCCCGCGCCGAAGAAGCCGTGGCCCAGCGCCACGGCCCGCCGCAGCGCGGCCGGCGCGTTCCCGCCGGACCAGACCGGCGGGAACGGCTTCTGGAACGGCTTAGGCTCCATCGCCGCATCCTGCAGCTTCCAGAACTCCCCGTCGAAGGTGACCAGGGGCTCGGTCCACAGCGCCTTCATCAGCGCCAGCCCCTCGGTGAACCGTGCCACGTACCGCCGCGGGTCCGCGCCGAAGGCGGCGAACGGCCGGCCCTTGCCGCCGGTGCCGACGCCGATCTCGATCCGGCCGCGGCTGAGCTGGTCCAGCGTGCTCAGGCTCTTCGCCAGGTGCACCGGGCTGTGCAGGGTGGACACGAACACCACGCACCCGAGCCGCAGCCGCCGGGTGCAAGCGGCCGCATAGGTCATCGTCTCGATCGGCCCCAGCTGGGGAGCGGCGCCCAGCACCATTTCCTGCGCCCACGCGCTGTCGAAGCCCAGCTCCTCAGCCCGGGCGAAGTAGCCGCGGAACGCCTCCGGGTCGAACTCGCCGTCGGCGTAGAACTGGGGAATCGC
This sequence comes from uncultured Actinomycetes bacterium, assembly GCA_963786975.1. Classification (GTDB taxonomy): domain Bacteria; phylum Actinomycetota; class Actinomycetes; order Streptosporangiales; family Streptosporangiaceae; genus Palsa-506. The sequence continues at coordinate 252,289 of CAWBBE010000010.1, forward strand.
GATCCCGAACCGCATACGCGGCATCGTATCCGGCGGCCTCAGCCGGACGGGCTGACCACCCCGGCCGAGCCGCCGCCCCTGCGCACCGGCTCGGCCGCCGCGAGGATCTGGCCGTCGCGGCGGAACTCAAGGCCGGTGGCCGCCCCGATGTCCGGGCTGATCTTGATGCTCGGATCCAGCGGCGAGGTGTCGGTGATCGCGAACGACTGCCCGAGCTGCCGCAGGCCGGGTGTGGTCGGCGCGGCGATGAACGCCGGCTCGGCCTGCGTTACCGGGCTGTTCCGCTGCGACGCCCGGGGCGCGGCGATCGCCTGCGGCAATGTCATGCCGAAATCGATGCGGTTCAGCAGGATCTGCAGCACGGTCGTGATGATCGAGGCACCGCCGGGCGAGCCGACCGCGAGCCACGCCTTGCCCGACCTGAGCACGATCGTCGGTGACATGCTGGACCTGGGCCGCTTCCCCCCGGCGGGCAGGTTCGGATCGGGCACGCCCGGCTGCAGCGGCGCGAAGTCGAAGTCGGTCAGCTCGTTGTTCAGCAGGAACCCGCGGCCGGGCACCACGATGCCGCTACCGCCGAGTTCCTCGATCGTGCTGGTGTAGGAGACGACGTTGCCGAACCGGTCGGTTACCAGCGCCTGCACCCGGGTCATCTTGGCCAGGCCGAAGTTGGACAGGATGTTCAGCGCCTCGCCCACGGTGCTGCCGCCGCTGGAGGAGGGCGCCATCCCGTAGACGTCGTAGCCGCGGTAGTCCACGTGCGTTGGCGCCCGCCGCGGCGCCGTATAGCCGCGCACGTCGCCGATCCGCATCAGGCCAGGCCGGGGGGTGAGCGTGGCGCCAGCGGCGAGCGGCAGGCTCTTGACGGTGTGCACGATGTCGGCGCCGAGCGGGCCGCCGTAGAAGTCGGCGACGCCGCGCCGCCCGATTTCCGCGTAGGTGGCAGCGAGCTGCGGGTTGCGGAAGGTGGACCCGGCCACCGGAAGGTGGCCGCCGGGCAGGAACAGCTGGCTGGTGCGGCAGCGTCCGCCCGGCCAGCGACGGCGGCCATGATGAGGCAGGCCGCGATGATCAGCACGGTTACCTGGGCGCGTGCCCGGTCGGCCGGATGCCACCCCGCTGTGCGCTGACTGCCTTGCCGCCGTGGGCTCAGGCGGCCGCGGCCATCGTCCGGCCGGACCCCATCCAGGCGGGCACCGGGGAGATGGCCCGGCCGTCCGGGAGCAGCTGGCCGGCGTCGTCGAACAGCACGACGCCGTTGCACAGCAGGCTCCAGCCTTGTTCGGGATGGCTGGCCACGGCCCGGGCGGCGAGCCGGTCCGGTGCCAGCGACTCCGGGCACCTGGGCTGATGCGGGCAGATCCGGCCGGCCGGCGGTCCGGCTGGCCCCGGTAGTGGTGCGAGCGGGCCGGTCATGGCTCCTCCAAGACTCAGCGGTGCGGACGCCGCGGCGGCGACGTTGTCAGCCTGCCGCGCGGCACCCTGCGGGACATCCGCCAGCTGGCCGATGTTGGCCCGGCGCCCGCTCGCGACGGTCCGGTCAGCGACCGCCGCCGGGCGGGTGTCCGCGCTGGCCAGGTGTCCGCGCCGGTCAGGTACCCGCGCCCGGCCCGGCCTGATTCCGCTTCAGCACGGAAACCTGGTCAAGCTCGGCGGGTCCCGGTACCGGGACCGGCAGCGGCAGGCTGCCGTCCTGGCCGCGGTGCGCGGTGAGCACCTCGGCGTGATACGACTCCAGCCTGGCCGCGAACTCGGGCATCTTGTACGGCCGCCCGTCCACCAGCGGTCCCTGCGAGCCGTCGATGATCGCGGTGACATCCTGGCCGCTGATGGTCTTGTGCAGTTCCAGCGCGTGCCCGACGGACAGCACGTTGGCCCGGTTCTCGTCAAGCAGCACCCTGGTCCGCTCGGCGAGCGCCGCGAGGTGCGCCTCGGCCCGCCGGCCGAGCTCCGTCTCCAGCACGTTGCGGTCATTCCCGTCTGCGACCGGGTGCGCGCCCTGCGGGGCCCTGGTGACCCCGTAAGAACCGTACTGGCCGCCCATGCCCCACAGCCCCTCCATCGCCAGCGCGATCGTGGTCGCGTTCTGCAAATCCCCGGAGACCCCGGAACTCGAATCGCCGTCGAAGAACATCCGCTCGCCGACCAGTGACGCGAGGCTCACCATCGCGTCGGCCTCGTACTCGTTCCGCCACGAGGTGAACTGCTCCTCGATCGGAATCGGCTTGACGAAGCCCAGGTAGTCCGCGCCCTTCTGGATGGTGGCGGTGTCAATGACGTTGCGGGTCTGCACCAGGTAGCTGATGACCGCATGGCACGCCTCATGCAGCGCGACCGCATGCCGCTCCCGCTCGATGTACTCGACCCCCTCCGACGGGCCCACGCTCTTCAGCAGCTTGGCGCGCAGCACGTCGGTCCAGGTGATGGTCGTCCGCCCGTCCCGCAGCGCGACGATCAGCGACTCGTTCACCAGGTCCTTGATGGTAGCGCCGGTGGCGTACGGGGTGATCGTCGCCAGGTGCTCAACCTGCTCGGCGGTCAGCTCGTTGCTGACCTTGGTAAAATAGCCCTCGTAGGTGCGCCTGCGGCCGTCCTTGGACGGATAGCCGACCCGGTAGACCCGGTCCAGCCGGCCCGGCCGCAGCAGTGCCTCGTCCAGCGCGCTGGGCAGGTTGGTCGCCATCATCACCAGGATCCGGTACTTGGGCGGCGGCTTGGGCCGCATGCCCAGCGTCCGCCGTACCACCCGGTTGAAGAAGCCGCGCGGCTTCTTCAGCCCGGACAGCTCGGTGAGCAGCGCCTGCAGGGTGCCCATGCCGCCGCCGCCCATGCCGCCCATGCCGGGCATGATCTGCCGGTGCCTGGTCGGCGGCCGGGGATCGGCGGCTGCCGTCGACCTCAGCGCGCCGGCCGGCAGCGCGGACTGGGCATTCGGTGACAGGTAGCTGTAGCCGTGGCAGGCCGGCCCGCCCGCCGGGCCGTAGCCGACGCCGCCGCCCTGGGCGACCCCGCCGCCGCGGTTGCCGAGCGCATCGGCCTCGTCGAAGAACACGATCACGCCGCCGTACCGCACGGCGAGCCTGCGCAGCCGGCGGAACAGCGTTTCACCTTGAGGATGCCGACCCCGAAGAACATGTTGATGAAGGCCCCGGGGTCGACGAAGACGTACGGCTTGCCGGTCTCCCCGGCAACCGCCTCGGCCATCAGCGTCTTGCCGGTGCCCGGTGGCCCCCAGAGCAGGATGCCGCCGGGGACGTAACCGCCTTTCTCTTCGATCGACTCCGGATCCTCCAGGAACAGCATGTTCTCCTGCACCCGCTCCAGCACGTGATCCTGGCCCCAGACGTCGGAGAACCGGGTCGTGATGTCGTTCGGGTAGTAGACGTCCACGCCGCCTCTCGACATGAACCAGAAGATCCCGACGAACTGCAGGATGCCGAGCGAGATGATCGCGATCACGTAGAGCAGTACCGGCAGGATATGCAGGAACTTGCCGGGCGCCTCAGCCAGCGCGTTCCCCGGCGACGTGTGGAAAGCCCGGCCGAGCAGCACCGCCAGCACGGCGACCGCGAGCAGCCATTTCAGCGCCCGGGCAATCCGGAACCTGGTCCAGTCGCTCATCTGGTGCGTCGCCCGGTCGGCGCCGCCGAACACGCTGTGCGCCCAGATCCGGTAATAGCGGGGCGAGTGCTCTGCGACCAGGAAATGTACCTGCCGCAGCACCTCGGCGGCCAGCAGGATCAGGAGCCATCTCGCCGATGTCAGCTGCTGGCGGGCCGCGTCGGCGAAGCCGATGATCGGGTCATTGCCCATGTCGAACCAGACCAGCACCAGCCAGACCAGCACCAGCAGGGTGATGAACTTCAGCCTGTCCCAGAGCGGCAGCGGCTTGCGGGTGCGCCGCCCGGCCGGGCTGGCCGTCCGGTCGTGGCCGTCCCCGCCGATGCCTTCGCGGCTGGCTGCACGTTTCTCTGACCTGCGTGCCATCACGAACCTCGCACTGTGAACGACCGGACGACGTTGCCTATCTGCGTTCGGTGCGCGAGGAAGCAGCTCTGGTCGCACTGTACGAGCAGCAGGTAGAGCTTGGTGGTCGCGCTGTTGGTGAGGACGGTCTGATCGAAGATCTCCGGCTGGCCGTTGATGACGTACCCGAACAGCTCATTCACGCCGCGTACGCCGTCGTGCGTGGTGATCACCTGGTCGCCGATCGCCTCGAAGCCGGAGAGCGTGGCTCCCGCCTTCTTCGCGGCCTGCCGTGCGGCCGACGTCACCGGCAGCAGCAGGTTGCGCATGCTGTCAAAGGACAGCCCCGCCCGCTGGGCCGCGTTCATCGCCTGGACGCTCGAGTAGGCCACCGGCTCGCTGGCCGGGGCGAAGATATGGCTGGCCGATGGCCGGACGGCGGCGTCGTACGCCCGCGACCAGGTGAGCCTCCCGCCGGCCGGCCCGGCCGGCGACCTGCCGAGCAACTGGGCCTGGGCCACGGCCAGGCGGCCCTGGCTCACCTGCCGCCAGCTCGGCCGGCACCTTGAAATAGGCATTGTCGCCCGAGTCGGTCACGTAGGTGTATTGCGTGGCCACCGAGCAGGCGGAAAGCAGCAGGGCGGCGCCGGTCGCCGCGGCCGCAGCGCGCGCGGCCGTGATCAGGCGCGCACGCGTCACCAGGTGGAAGTCTCTGCCCAACTGCAGCTCCCGCCGTCCGAGCGGCCCCGGGCCCCGCCTGAGCCTGCTGCGTGCCAGCCCGCTCCATATGAGTATGCGTGGGTTAACCCCGAAAATGCCAAGCAAGGTACGGCAAAGGCGGTTACGTGCCGAAGCTGGTTCCGTTGCCGCTATACGCATGGCCGGCTGCCCGCGTTCAATGGCAACCGGAGGTGATGCCATTGCGTCCCGCGCACCGGCTGCGGCTCGCGGTCAATCTCGTCAACGGGTCGACGCTGGCCGGCCTGCTGCTGGCATTCGCCGGCCGGTCCAGGCCGGCCGCCGCGCCCGGCGGCCTGGCTGTGGCCTACCGGGTGCGGCTGCCGATGCGCACGGACGCGTTCTGCCTCGGCAATGTGATCCTGACCCGCCGCGATCCAGCCAGCCTGCCCGGCGACAGCCGGCTGCTGGCGCACGAGGCCAGGCACGCTACGCAGTACGCCTGCCGCGGTGGCCTGGTCATGCTGCCGTTGTACGGCATCGCCGCGGCGCTCTCCTGGGCGCTGACCGGCAATCCCGGCTCGCTTAACGTGTTCGAGCGGCGGGCGGGCCTCGCCGATGGCGGCTACCCGAACCCCGGGTTGCGTCCCGCGCTGACCCCGCTAACCCGCCGCCCCCGCTGATCCAGTCCCGCCGATGCCGGGCCGGCCGATGCGGCCCCGGCCGATCCCGCTCCGGCCGATCCCGCTCCGGCCGATCCCGCTCCGGCCGATGCCGCCCCGGCCGATCCTGCCCCGGCATGGACGACGGCGGACGAGGCTACCGGCCCGGCTGCGGCGGCCCCGGGAGCCGTAACCTTGTTGGTCGTGGAGCACCGCGTCGCCGGGGTCCTGCTCGCAGCGGGCGCCGGGAGCCGTCTCGGCCAGCCGAAGGCCATCGTCGAGCTCGGCGGTGAGCCGCTGGCCGGCCGGGGCGTGGCGCTGCTGCGCGACGGCGGTGCGCAGCCGGTCGTGATCGTTACCGGCGCCGTCGCGGTGGACCTGTCCGGAGTGCTGATCGTGCATAATCCGGACTGGCGCACGGGCATGGGCTCGTCGCTGGCCGCCGGGCTGGCGATGGTCCCTGATGACTGCGGTGCGGCCGTGATCGCCCTGGTCGACCAGCCGCTGGTCGGGCCGGCCGCGGTCCGGCGGCTTATCGCCGCATACCGGGCGGGCGCCGGTGTCGCCGTCGCGGCCTACGGCGGCGCATGGCGCAACCCGGTCCTGATCGCGCGCGAGCACTGGCCGGCAGTCACCGCGCTCGCCGTCGGCGACGCCGGCGCCCGCCCGTTCCTGCGCGCGCGCCCGGAGCTGGTGACGCCGGTTGAGTGCGGCGACACCGGCAGCGCCGAGGACGTGGACACCCCCGCCGACCTGGCGCGCATCGCTAGCCTGGCCGCGACCGCAGGCCAGGATCAGAGCCAGGCTCAAGATCATGGCACCGGCGCGGGCCAGTCACCGGAGCCGGGCGCTGGCCCGGATCAGGCCCGGGATCAGGGCCAGCCACCGGATCAGGGCTGATCCACCCGGAGGCCCCAGGCGTGCTGCACGCTGCTGCCTGGTTCCAGCCGGATCAGGTCGTGGCCGGTCACGAACGCGTTTGGCGGGCAGGTCATCGGCTCGATCGCCAGCGCGCTCCTGCGGTGCGGCGGATCCAGCGGATCGCCGGTGAACACCTGTAGCCACCGGTAGCCCTGGCCGGCCCAGAATGAGACGCGCGGCAGGCCGCGCTGAGCCGGGCCCACGCCCGGCCGTCCGCGTCCCTGGCCAGGCCGGTGAACGCGTGGTCCAGCCGGACGCCGCCGACCCGCCGGCCAGCCCGGAAGTCATACTCCGTTCCGGTCACGTCCTGCGGCTCCGTGGCGGGTATGCCGCGAGGACCCGGCGCGAGCCACTGCGCCGCAGGCAGCTGCAGCTCGCAGTCATCGATGCCCGGCGTTCCGGCGGTCAGGTACGGATGACAGCCGGTGCCGAACGGAGCTGTCCGGGTGCCGGCGTTCCGTGCCGTGATGGTCACCTGCAGCCCGTCGTCGGCAGTCAGCCGGTACTCGGCCGCGAGGTCCAGGCAGAACGGGTAGCCGGCCTGCCCGTACAGCACGTGCCGGAGCAGCACGCGGCTGCCGTCGCTCTGCTCGGCGTGCCAGCCTGCCCACCGGGTCAGGCCGTGAATCGCGTTGCCCTGGGCCGGCTCGCTCAGATCCAGCTGGCAGTCCATTCCGCCAAACTGGTAGCGGCCGCCGTCAACCCGGTTCGGCCAGGGCGCAAGCAGCTGGCAGGCAGCGGCCGGCGGCAGTTCGTCGGGTTCGTATTCCGAGCTGACCGGCTTGCCGCGGTAACTGAGCTGGCGCAGGCCGGCACCGAGTTCGGTCACCGTGGCCCGGTAATCGCCAGCGCTGATCTCGTACTGGGCACCGGTTATTGGTATCGAGGTCGGGTTTGCCATGTGCCTATCTTGCTGGCCCGGCCGCTGCCTGTCCGGTAGTGCCCGGCCATAAATGCCGGCGGGGCTGCCTGGGAGCGGGGGGACCGTCAGCCCCGCCGGCAGTTGCACGATAACTTCCCCGGGCCGGCGTGCGGGCGAAGTTGGCCCAACCCGGTAACAACCGGCACGTCAGGGCAGTCAGGCGCAAAACCTGCGCGCGTTCCGCGGCGCATCGCCTTGCCAGCACGGCCGCGATGCCTAGAGTCGGCAGCAAGCGACAGGCTCATGGCCCGCACGGACGTGGCCCGTTGCCCGCAATCAGCACAGCAACCACAGCCGCAGCAGCGGCCGGGCGGCCGCTCGCCCGGGGCTGCGCCGCCGCGAGGAAGGACACCGCATGTCAGGACCGCTGGCCGGAATCGTCGTACTTGACCTGACCAGGGCACTGGCCGGCCCGCATGCGACGATGCTGCTCGGCGACCTCGGCGCGCGGGTGATAAAGATCGAGCGTCCTGGGACTGGCGACGAGTCACGGCACTGGGGCCCGCCATTCGTGACCGCCGCGGGCCGGGCCAGCCCCGATGGCGGCGCTGGCCAGCACGGCGTCGGCACCTACTTCTTGTCCTGCAACCGGAACAAGGAGTCGGTGACCTGCGACCTGGCCGGCGACGAGGGCAAGGACCTGCTGCGGCGGCTGGTGACCCGCTGCGACGTGCTGGTGGAGAACTTCCGCCCCGGCGTGCTCGACCGGCTCGGCTTCTCCGGCCGGCGGCTGCACGAGCTGAACCCGCGGCTGGTCATCTGCTCCATCACCGGGTTCGGGCATGACGGGCCGGAAGGATCACGTCCCGGCTACGACCAGATCGTGCAGGGCGAGGCGGGGCTGATGAGCGTCACCGGTGCGGATCCGGGCCACCCCGTCAAGGCCGGGCTGTCCATCGCGGATGTGCTGGCCGGCGTCAACGCGGCGCTCGGCATCGTCGCGGCGCTGCACGAGCGGGCGGCCACCGGCCTCGGCCAGGTCGTCCGAACATCGCTGCTCGCCTCCATGGTCGGCGCGCACGCATTCCAGGGCACCCGCTGGACCGTCGCCGGGGACGTGCCGTCCGCGACCGGAAACCATCATCCGTCGATCGCTCCGTACGGTGCATTCAGGTGCGCCGACGGCATGATCCAGGTGGCTGCCGCGAACGAGGGCCAATGGCAGCGCTTCGCCGCCGTCGTCGGCCTCGACCCGGCTGACCCGCGATTTGCCGACAACCGGCTCCGGGTTACCCGCCTCGGCGAGCTGATTGCCGAGATCGAGCAGGCACTGGCGCAGGCGGGCCGCGCGCACTGGCTTGAGCTGCTTGGCCGGGCAGGCGTTCCGGCCGGATCCATCCGGACGATCGACGAGGTCTATCGGTGGGAACAGACGCGGTCACAGGGCCTCGTCATCTCGGTGGATCATCCGGTGCTCGGCGAGATCGAGCTGCCCGGGCCGTCGCTGCGCTTTGACGGTGCGCCGCCACGCGAGCATGCCGCGCCGCCAGAACTCGGGCAGCACGACGCAGCCGTGCGGGCCTGGCTCGACGAGGAGATCAGCTAACCGGGCCGGCCGGGCGCCCGCGTCCGCCAGTGCGGCAGCAGGCCGGCCAGGTGCACCGGCCTGGCACTGGTCCGGGCAGGGTGCCCGCGGCCGTGACCGGCTCCGGCCGCGGCCGACGCTGCCGGGATCGGCGGCGGCACCCACCGCAGCACCTGCCGCCCGGTGAACGCCATCACCACCCCCGCTGCCATCAGGCAGATCGCGACGGCGTTGAGCCAGGATGTCTTGCTGTGCCTGCGCTTGCGCCTATGCACGGCACGCCGCCTGTTCCGGCCGCCGCGCGGCCCGCCCGCGCAAGTTAACTCGCATGTACATCCCTGCTTACGGTGCTGCGAATCCACTACGGAATTCATTCCCCGCGGCACCGTAATTAAGCGGCCCGGGCGAATTAACGTGAATCGCGTCGATAGTCCCCGAATTGCTCGGATAGCACCCCGGCTGCGGCACTATCTTAATGACCAGCCGGTATAATAAAGTGCCACCCGGATTTGGTAGCGCGTGCGTTGCGCAACGCCGACGGGAAACTCCGCGGCGACTGGCCAGCCTTCATCACCAGCAGGTCACCTGGTCAGCAACGCGCTGGATCGCCCGATTGCGCGCCTTCAAGGGCGCCCGTTCGCGCGATCCACCACCTTACGGCGGCAGTCCGGGCGAGCCACGAGTTTGCCCGCCCGGGAGTTTCCGGGCCCGATCCTGAATTGCCGGATCCGGCTGGTGCGCCCGGTTACCGGTGCGGCACGAGCAGTCCGGTGCGGACTGCTTCGGCCGCGAGCACGCCGAATAGGTAGAAATAGGCCGACTCTTCGTCCTCGAATACCCGCACTTCGTGCCTGGCCCCGCCCGCGGCGCTGAAAACTTCGTACCCGGTGGCGGTCTCGATCAGGCAGAGCGCTCCGTCGACTTCCTCGCCGACCGCGTATGCGGCGGCCGGGATAGCCGCGAGCGACGCGAGTTCGATGAAGATTCCCTGCGTTGCCACCCGGGATCGGGCTGATCTGCGCCGGCGCGGGGCAACTGGCGCCGGAGTACCCAGCGCGGGCCGGTCCGGTGCGGGCCGGTCCGGCGCGGCCGGCCGGTCCAGCGCGACGGGGAAGGTGGATGAGGCCGGCCTGCCGGACCCGATGGCCGGCGCCGCCGGGGCCAGCAGATCCGGTGCCGGGGCGGCCGCCGGCGGCGCTTCCTGCGTCTCCGGGGCATCGCCAGTCGCTGCCGGTGCCGGCGAGGTCAGCGGTGCCGGCGACGCCAGCGGCGCCGGCGAGATCGATGGTGGCCGGGGAGCCTGCGGTGAATGCGAGGTCCGCGGTGCTTGCGGGGTCAGCGGGCTGTGCTTGGGCAGCGCCGCAGCGGACGCCGCGCGCAGCGCGGCCGCCTCCAGCGGCAGCGGCGGTTCGGTGGCCGGCGGGACGACGGTGAAGCCGGGAGACGGCAGGTCGGGGGACGCCGGGCGCGGCCGGCCTGGCGATGAGGACGGCCGGCCGGGCGATGAGACCGGTCCGGCATCGGACGAAACCGGCGCAGCCAGCGGCCAGCCAGAGTCCTGGTACCGAATTCGGCGGTAACTGGCCCGTAGTCCGCCGCCGAGGATCCAAGGTCCGCTTCCGGCGAGCCGTAGCCGGCCGGCGCCCGGGACCCGCGATCCGCCGCCGGTAGCCCGGAAGCGCCCGGCATGGATCGGTTGCCGGCCGCCGGGGATCCGGTACCGCCCGCCGGGGAGCCTTGACCGCCCGCCGGGGAGCCTTGACCGCCCGCGGGGGAGCCTTGACCGCCCGCGGGGGAGCCTTGACCAGCCACCGGAAACCCGTTGCCGGCTGCCGGAGTTCCGTAGTCCGCTGCGGCCATCCGATAGCCGGCCTCGGCGGCCCCGGGGGTGGCACCCGCTCCGGCGTCCGGGGCCGGAGTCCGGTGACCGGCCGCAGCGGCGCCGTAGGCGGCCGGGGCCGGCTTGTAATCCCCGGTGAGCGGTCCGAAGTCGGCCGTGGCCGGCCCGGAGTCAGCGTCGGCCGGGCGGGATCCGGCCGCGGCCCGCCAGTAGCCGCCCGCCGGCGGCTGCTCCGGGTAGTCGAAGCGCTCCTCGGTGACATCGGTCACCTCGTCCCGCGGCGTGACCAGCTCGAACACGCCGCGGTCCACCTGCCAGTAGCCGAGTTGCAGCGCCTGGTAGGCGTCGTGTCCCAGGTAGGCGATGTGCAGCCGCTCGCCGAGATCGTCGAGCACCAGGCAGCGCTGGCCCCGGTACCGGCCCGTCGGCCGGGATTCCCAGAGCGCCTGCACGTCCTGCATCCGCAGTTGCTTGCGCCAGTGCCCGGTGGCCGGCTCGAAGCCCAGGTCCCCCGGCGGCGGGCAGGCAGCGAACAGGACGACATCGCCGTCGGACGGCCCGATGCCGGCCTCGTAGGGGACGCCCTGGTAGGTCGCCATCAGCCGGTAACGCATGCCTCAGAATCCCTCCGGACGGGCGCAGCCATACCTGGCCGTCGAACCGGGCGATGAATTCTTCCGCGCCCCGGGTGATGCGGTACATCTCGGTGCCGACCGGCACCGGGATCGGATCGGTGAAGTACTCAGCGACCCGGCGCGCCAGCGACGACGTGAAGCCAATTCCGGTGAACGGCGGCTTGGCGCGCCAGTCGCCGCCGTTTTCCGGTGAGTACGGAATCTGGTAGGAGCCCACGGCCACCGCGCTCCAGCGCAGGACGTACACCTCCGGGAGATCCGGCGTGAAGCCAAATCCGTCATACCGGAGGTCGAGCGCGTCATAGAACTCAGCGGGGTCATCGAAGGTGGTGTCCTGTACCCGGTAGACGAAACCGGCGATCACCGAGCGCCGGCCGGTCAGATACGGCTCCACCAGCCGGGGCGGGATCGCCTTCTGCATCAGCGTACCCGGCCGGATGGGCCTGGATCCTGGTGCTACCTCGCGCACGCGCTCCCCAAGGGCAGACTCCGATGCAGTCCCAAGAGACTCTCATATCGGGAAATACGTCCTCAACTGCTTCGGCTTACTGGCCAGCCCAAACACGCCGGGCGATGGGCCCGCCCGGGCAGCGCGCCGTTGCCGCCCGCCGTTGCTGCTGCCCGCCGTTGCCGCCGCGCGCCGCCCGCCGCCGCTGCCGCTGCCGGAGCTACCGCGCCGGCCGAACTACAGTGGGCCAGTGCCTGACCTGAGCAGCGGGGACAGCCGCTTCGCGGCCGACGACGGATCGCCCGACCCGGACGTGGCCGCCGCGCTCGCCGCGTTCGCTTCGGGTACAGGCACTGAGCATGCTGCGCTGACCGTGCTCGCCCGCGCCCGGCTGTTGGTCCCCGTCGTCGCTGCTCCGGCCGGGCACCCCGGCCCCGGCCCGGCCGGGCACCCCGGCCCCGGCCCGGCCAGGCCGGGCCGGGCTCCCTGGCAAGCTGCGCCGGGCGGCGCGGAGAAGGCCAGCGAGATGAGCATTCCTACCCTGGTCGGGCAGGATGGCCGCCCCGCTGTCCCGGCGTTCAGCTGCCTCGCCGCCCTGGTCAGGTGGCAGCCGGCCGCCCGCCCGGTACCCGTCGAGGCGGCCCGGGTATGGCAGGCCGCGGTGGCCGGCTCCAGCGCCGTGGTGCTCGACATCGCCGGCCCGGTACCGGTCGCGATCGACGGCGCCCGGCTGGCCGCACTGGCCAGCGGTCAGCCTGTCCCGCTGCCGCATGAGGATCCCGACGTGCTCGCCGAGGTGACCCGCGCGCTGGCCGGTCAGCAGGCGATCAGCGCCGCCCGGCTGCGGCCCGGCGGCGCCGGCGGCGACCTGACCGTCGAGCTTGTCATCTCGCCGGATTGCAGGCCGGCCCCGCCGACCTGGCCGCCGCCGCCGCGGCCGCGATCATGGCCAGGCTCGGCAGCAGGCTGCGCAGCGGAATCCAGCTCGCGATCAGCCCGCCGTCAGGGCAATCACGGCCGGTTTGAACGGGCCGCCCGGCCCGGCCGACGCTGCTTTAGCCCGTCCGGCCGCGGCGCTGGCGCCCGGGTCAGCCAGGCCACGCCGGCCAGTGCGGATCTGGCTGGCCGGCGGCTGCGAAATCCCGGCTGCCGGGTGCGAATCTCGGGTACCCGGGTGCGGATCCGGCTGGCCGGCGGCTGCGAAATCCCGGCTGCCGGGTGCGAATCTCGGGTACCGGGTGCGGATTTGCCTGGCCGCCGGCAGCAAGTGTTGCTATCCGTTGAAATATTAATCGGTAAGTTAATTATTGACGGGCGGGCCCGGTGCGGTCCGCCTGGCAACGCGCCGTCGGACGAGGCAGGACGGTCCGCGTGGGAGGATCTCCCTCATGCTGCGCTGGCTTACCGCGGGAGAATCGCATGGCCGGGCGCTCGTCGCGATCTGCGAGGGGCTGCCCGCCGGAGTGCGGGTCACGACGCCCGACATCGCCGCGGCGCTGGCCAGGCGGCGGGCCGGATACGGCCGCGGGGCCCGGATGAAGTTCGAGCAGGACGCGGCCGAGATCACCGGCGGCGTGCGGCATGGCAGCACGCTGGGCGGCCCGGTCACGATCCGGGTGGCCAACTCCGAGTGGCCGAAGTGGGACGTGGTGATGTCAGCTGACCCGGTGGACCCGGCCGGGCTCGCTGAGCTGGCCCGGGCCGCGCCGCTGACCAGGCCCCGCCCCGGTCACGCGGACCTGGCGGGCATGCAGAAGTACGGCCACGACGACGCCCGTCCGGTGCTGGAGCGGGCCAGCGCGCGGGAAACCGCCGCACGGGTAGCGGTCGGCGAGCTCGCCCGCCGGTTCCTGCAGCAGATCATCGGCGCCCAGATCGTCAGTCACGTCGTGTCCATCGGCCCGGTCAGGGCCCCGGACGGGGTCATGCCCGGCCCGGCCGACGCCGCCCGGGTGGACAGCGACCCGGTGCGCTGCCTGGATCCGGCGGCCAGCGCCGCGATGCAGGCCGAGATCGACGCGGCCCGCAAGGACGGTGACACGCTCGGCGGGGTCGTCGAGGTGCTCTGCTACGGGCTGCCGCCGGGCCTCGGCAGTTACGTGCACTGGGACCGGCGGCTCGACGGCAGGCTCGCCGCGGCGCTGATGAGCATCCATGCGATCAAGGGCATCGAGGTCGGCGACGGATTCGCGACCGCCCGGCGGCGCGGGTCCGTGGCCCACGACGAGATCGGCGGCGTCCCGGGCGGGATCCGCAGGCGCACGAACCGGGCCGGCGGGATCGAGGGCGGCATGAGCACCGGCGAGGTGATCAGGCTGCGCGCGGCGATGAAGCCGATCTCTACCGTGCCCAGGGCGCTGGCTACCGTGGACGTGCGCACCGGCGAGCCCGCGAAGGCGATCAACCAGCGCAGCGATGTCACCGCCGTGCCCGCCGCGGGCGTGGTCGCCGAGGCGATGGCGGCGCTGGTGCTCGCGGACGCGGCGATCGAGAAGTTCGGCGGTGACTCGGCCGCCGAGACAGCGCGCAACCTGCGCGGCTATCTGGAGACGCTGGTGATCTCATGACGGATCCATCCGGGACGGCCGGCCCCGGGACGGCGCGCAAGGTGAGCGGTCCGGCCGCGATCCTGATCGGCCCGCCGGGCGCGGGCAAGTCGACGGTGGGCCCGCTGCTCGCCGGGCTGCTCGGCGTTGCCTTCCTCGATACCGACAGCGTGATCGAGGAAGCGGCCGGCAAGCCGGTCGGGGACATCTTCATCGACGACGGCGAGCCGTCCTTCCGTGCGCTTGAGCGTGACGCGGTGGCCCGCGGCATCGCCACGCATCCGGGCGTGCTCGGCCTCGGCGGCGGTGCCGTGCTCGATCCCGGCACCCGGCGGCTGCTGGCCGGCCAGCGGGTGGTCTACCTGGAAACCGGTTTCGCCGCGGCAGCGAAGCGGGTCGGCCTGAACAGCGCGCGGCCGCTGCTGCTCGGCAATCCGCGGGCGCAGCTGAAGGCGCTCCTTGACCAGCGGCTGCCGGTCTATGCCGGGCTGGCCTGGCGCACGGTCGGCACCGACAGCCGGTCCCCGGCACAGGTGGCGGACGAGATCGCCCGCCAGCTCGGCCGCCCGGAGGCCGGCCAGTGAGCGTGACCCGCATCCCGGTGGGCGGCGACCGTCCCTACCCGGTCGTGGTGGGCACCGGCATCCTCGGCGAGCTGCCGTCGCTGATCGGCCAGGACGCCCGCACCGTGGTGGTCGTGCACGCCAGCGGCCTGGCCGAGATCGCCAGGCCGGCCTGCCAGGTACTCGCCGAGGCCGGCTACATCGCGGCGGCCGAGCCGGTCCCGGACGGCGAGGCGGCCAAGGACATCGGGGTGGCGGCAGGCCTGTGGTCGCGGCTGGCGGCACGCCTGGTCACCCGGTCCGATGCGATAGTCGGCGTCGGCGGCGGGGCGGTCACCGACCTGGCCGGATTCACCGCCGCCTGCTGGCTGCGCGGGGTCCGGCACGTGCTCGTGCCGACCACCCTGCTCGGCGTCGTCGATGCCGCGATCGGCGGCAAGACGGCCGTTAATATCCCGGCCGGCAAGAACCTGGTCGGCGCGTTCCACCCGCCGGCCGGCGTGCTCGCCGACCTGGCCATGCTGGCGACGCTGCCTGCCGCGGAGTACCGCAGCGGGCTGGCCGAGGTGATCAAGGCCGGCTTCATCGCCGATCCGGCGATACTGGACCTGATCGAGGCCGATCCGGCCGGGGCGGCGGCGCCATCCGGCCGGAGCGAGCGCGAGCTGATCGAGCGGGCGGTGCGGATGAAGGCGGCCGTGGTGTCGGCTGACCCGCGCGAGGCGGGCCCGCGGGAGATCCTGAACTACGGTCACACGCTCGGCCACGCCATCGAGCGGGCCGAGCGCTACCGGCTCCGGCACGGCGAGGCGGTGTCCGTCGGCATGGTCTACGCCGCCGCCGTGGCCAGGCTGGCCGGCCGGCTGGACACCGCCACCGCGGACCGGCACCGCCGGCTGCTCGCGGCCGCCGGGCTGCCGGTCAGCTACCGGGCCGGGGCATGGCCCGGGCTGCGGGACGCGATGGCGGTCGACAAGAAGACGCGGGGCGCGCGGCTGCGGATGGTGGTGCTGGACGGGCTTGCCCGGCCCGGCATCCTGGACGACCCGCCCGAGGAACTGCTCGCGCAGGCATACGCGGAGGTGTGCGGCGGATGAGGCAAGTCCTGGTGCTGAACGGGCCGAACCTCGGCCGGCTCGGCTCCCGTGAGCCAGAGGTATATGGCACGGCGTCCGTTGCCGACCTGACCGCCGCGTGCCAGCAGGCAGGCCGGGAGCTCGGACTCGACGTGCAGGTCAGGCAGACCGACGACGAGGCGGAACTGGTCGGCTGGGTGCACGCCGCGGCCGACGCGAGGACGCCAGTCGTGCTTAACCCGGCCGCGTTCACGCATTACTCCTACGCGCTCCGGGATGCCCTGGCGATGCGCACCGCGCCGCTGGTCGAGGTACACCTGTCCAACCCGGCCGCGCGGGAGTCGTTCCGGCACAACTCGGTTGTGGCCGGCGTGGCCGACGGCACGGTGGCCGGCTTCGGCATCCTGTCCTACCTGCTCGCGCTCCGCGCCGTCGCCGCGCTGATCTAGCCGGCCGGCCGGGACCGGCCGGCGCTGGCTGGCCGCGCGGCGCACGCGCCCCTACGCTGGGCAGTGTGCCGGGCCGTGACCTGGCGCGCTCCGACGGCGAAAGGCATGACTGGGATGCGCATCGGGATGTCCCTGAACTACGCGGGCGGATTCGCCGAGACCGTGACCGCGCTCGGGGACTACGAGAAGGCCGGGCTCGACATCGTGTTCGTGCCCGAGGCGTACAGCTATGACGCGGTCAGCCAGCTTGGCTTCATCGCGGCGAGGACCGAGCGGCTGCAAATCGCGTCCGGCATCCTGCAGCTGTACTCCAGGACGCCGACGCTCACCGCGATGACGGCGGCCGGCCTCGACTACGTGTCCGGCGGCCGGTTCGTGCTCGGCATCGGGGCATCCGGCCCGCAGGTGATCGAGGGCTGGCACGGCGTGCCCTATGACGCGCCGGTCGGCCGGACCCGCGAGATCATCGAGATCTGCCGCAGCGTATGGCGGCGCGACCGGCTGCAGTACGCCGGGCGGTACTACACGATCCCGCTGCCACCGGATCAGGGGACCGGCCTCGGCAAGCCGCTCAAGCTGATCAACCATCCGGTCCGTGAGCGCATCCCGATCGTGGTCGCCGCGCTCGGGCCGAAGAACGTCGAGCTGGCCGCCGAGCTGGCCGAGGGCTGGGAGCCGATCTTCTACTTCCCGGAGCGGGCCGCCTCGGTCTGGGGCGCGCCGCTCGCCGCCGGCGCCGCGCGGCGCGATCCGGCCATCGGGCCGCTCGACGTGGTCGCCCAGGCGGGCCTGGCCATCGGCGAGGACGTGACCGGATACCGGGAACTGGGCCGGCCGATGCTCGCGCTCTACATCGGCGGGATGGGCGCCAGGGGCCGCAACTTCTACCACGACCTGGCCGTGCGGTTCGGCTACGAGAGCGAGGCAGCGGCCATCCAGGAGGCCTACCTGGCCGGCCGCAAGGACGAGGCCGCCGCGCTGGTGCCGGCTTCGCTGCTGGCCGGGACATCGCTGATCGGGCCGCGGTCGCTGGTGGCCGAGCGGGTTGCGGCCATGCGGGAGTCCGGTGTCACGACGCTCAACGTCACGCCGCTGGCCGCCACCCACGACGACCGGGTGCGGCTGATCGAGCAGGTTCGTGACCTGGCCGGATAACCGCCTGGGCGGCGCCGGCCAGGCGGCCAGGACCGGGCGCCGGGCCGGATGGCTCGCCAGGCCGGCCCGGCGCCGGGCCCGCAGCGGGCACGATGTCGCATTCCGCGGCGCGGTGTGTTAAAAATGGCTGCGTTCGTCCTGCTTCCTGGCAGCGGAGGTGGCGGTGCTTGACCAGAACGTCACCCAGGAACTGGCGCGCGAGGCTGCTGAGCTGCTGAGTATCGCGGATGCATCCGACATCAGGTCGCTGCACCGGCTGGCATCCCTGGCGGCGCGCCAGGTGCCTGCATGCTCGGGAGCAACGTCGGCGCTCTGGCGCGACGGCGAGCCGGTGGAGATGGCGGCCACCCACCCGGATCTGGCCGACCTGTTCGAGTTCGCCTGGACCAGGCGGACCGGGCCGTGGGCGGCTGCGCTGGCCGCCGGCGAGACCGTCACCTCCGCGGACAGCCTCGCCGAGGACCGGTGGCCGGAATACGCGAGCGCCGCGCTCTGCCGCGGCGTCCGGTGCTCGGTCACGCTGGTCCATCAGATCGGCGCGATGACGCTGTCGCTGTCGCTGTTCGGGGCCCGGCCGCGGTCGCTCGATCTGGAACGGGTGGCCCTGGCTGAACTGCTCGTCGCATTCGGCGGCGCGACGATGGGTAACGCGTCGATCTACGGTGACTCGCAGCGGACCGCGCTGCAGCTGCGCGAGTCGGCCGAGTCCCGGACCGTGGTGGATCAGGCCAAGGGCATCCTGATGCACGCGCTCGGCTGCAGCGCGCAGGAAGCCTTCGACCGGATGCGGCAGACGTCCCAGACCCGGCACATCAAGGTGACCGAGGTCGCCAGGACGATCATCAAGGCGCACCGGTCGGTCAGCGGCCCGGGATCAAAGCCAGCGGGCGCCCGGCGAGTCCAGCCCGCCGGGCGCCCGGATGCGCCGCGGCCAGATGATCAGGCGGCGGCAGGCAGCTGATACCGCTGCTGCATCGACCGCTCGTAGACCGCGAGGGTCTCCCGGCCGATGCGCTCCCAGGAGTACCGGGCGCGGGCCCGGTCGGCCGCCGCGATCCCGTAACCCTGCAGCAGCATCGGGCTGGCCAGCAGCTGGCGTACCTGCCGCGCCAGCGCGGCAGGGTGTCCGGGCCGGACCAGCACGCCGGTTGTCCCGTCCACGATCGCGTCCTGGTGGCTGCCGCCGGCCGCAGCCACCACCGGCGTGCCGCATGCCATCGCCTCAAGCGGGACCATGCCGAACGGCTCGTAGAGCGTGGTGTGCACGAGCAGATCCGCCGAGCGGAGCAGCGCGGGCATCCGGGCGCGGCTGACCTTGCCGGTGAACACGACCCGGCCGGCCACGCCGAGCTGCCGGGCTAGCCGGACCAGGCTGCGGTAGACGGGCTGCTGGTCCAGCTGCGCACGCGGCGGGCCGCCGGCGATGACAAGCTCGCAGCTGGGCACGTCGGCCATCGCGCGAACGATCACGTCCAGCCCGGAGCGCTCGGTCAGCGGCGCGACCGCGAGCAGCCTGGGCCGGCTACCGCGCCGCGCTACCGGGCCGTCGGGCAGGAACTCGTCGGTATCGACACCGTAGGGAACCACCCTGACGGACGTCCGTGGCACGCCTAGCCTGGCTAGCTCGGACAGCTCGCCAGATGAGCTGGCGAGCACGGCGCTGACACTGCGGCCGATCAGGGCCTCCAGCCGCAGCCGCGCCTCGGATCCGGCCGCCAGCGTGCCGTAGTGCCGCCGCTCGGCGGTGCCGAGCGAATGGAAGGTCTGCACGACGGGCACCCGGACATCGCGGGTCGCCGCTAGCGCTGCCAGGCCGCCGGTCCAGAAGTGCGCATGCACGATATCCGGCGTGCGCTGCCGCCAGCGCTGCGCCAGCTGGCCGCTGAACGCGGCCATGTGCTGCAGGACCTTGTCATCTGGCAGCCGGGCGGCAGGCCCGGCGGCCAGGTGCTCGACCGTCACGCCGGGAGCCAGCTCGGCCCTGGCGGGAAGCCCTGGCGCGTCTTTCCGCGTGTAGATGGTTACCTGATTGCCGAAGCCGCCGAGGGTCCGGGCGAGAGTTGCGAGCCCGTGCGCCTGGCTGCCGCCTTCGGCTGCCGTCGAGCTGCGGACGGCGGGGTGCTGACTGGCTTGCTCGGCGACGAGTGCGATCTTCATGACGCTGTCTCCTTCGTGAGCGCCACGGCGGTAACGCCGAAGATCGCGGAGGAGATACGGGAAGCTTGGACAACGACGGGCCGTCGCACAAGCGAGGGCCTTGCAGACAGGCATGCTCCGCGACCACGCCGTGGCGGCGTGGGGGAGTGCCTGCGTCGTAGGCACCGTTACTTGGCCCATTATGTCCCACCGGCAGCGCGCTCAAACCCCGGGGGGCCAGATCCGGGCCGGGGGGCGACCTCACTGGCCACCGGTAACCCGGCCGCGGCCGCGCTGGCGGGGCGCTGGCCTGGGACTACCGGGAAGGGCTGGCGCCAGCGGACGGCGACCGGAATTATCGGGTAGAGCTAGCCTGGCCCGCTCACTGGTCCGCGGCGGATGCGCTCGCCGGGGTCGCGGGCGCGGACGGTGAGCAGCCCGCGCAGATGGGACCGATAGATGCAGCAGGGCAGTGGCGACGTGCCCGGCCCGGAGATCGCCGGGCTGCGCGAGCGCTACGGCGCGCTCCGGCAGTCCGCGGCGCTGCCGGGCGCGCAGTTGCCGCAGCTGCTCGAGGCCGCGCTCGCGGAACTCGACGGGGCGATCGACACCGCGGCCGGCCTGCAGGCCGGAGCGGGGTCCGGCAGCAGGGCTGGCCCTGGCCCGCAGGCGGCCCATGCCGACGCGCCAGAGGCGGAACGGCGGCTGCTGCGGGCGATGTTTGCCGACGCGCCGGTTCCGCTGTTCCTGCTCGACCGCGACGGGACAATCCGCCGCGCTAACCGGCGGGCGGGTGACCTGCTCGGCTCGGGCCCTGGATACGCGACCGGGAAGCTGCTCACCACGTTCGTCGCCATGCCCTCGCGGGCTGCGGTGCACTCGCAGCTCGCCGCGGTGGCGAGGACCGGCCGCCCGCGCCATGTGCAGTGCTCGCTGCTCGGCCCGCACGGCCCGGCTGAAACGGTGCTCGCGCTCAGTGTCGCCGATCTTCCCGGTGAGCCCGGGCTGCTGATCGCGGCGGCTGGCCCGGCACGTACCGCGCGGGCCGCAACCGGCGCGCTGCCTCCGGCCGGCGCCGCGCCAGGCGCGGCCGCCGCGGCGCCGGAATGGGCCGCCGCAGGCGGCGAGGCGGCGACCCGGGCGGTCGAGGCGATGACGCACCGGCTAGACCTGGTGACCGCCGTGACCAGGATGCTGCTGGAGAACGCGACCCTCAGCGAATCGCAGACCTTGCACCGGTGCGCCCGGCTGCTGGCCGGCGAGCTGGCCTCCTGGGTCATCGTCGACGTGGCGCGCCGGCAGCGGCTGCGCAGGCAGGTCGTGATAGGCCCGGCCGATCACGAGTCCGAACAGCTAGCCCGTGCGACAGCGGCCGTCGACCCGCAGCCGGGTTCGGCACCCCGCCAGGTGCACGAGTCGGGCAGCTCGATGCTGGTCGCGCACGCCGAAGACGCTGGCCTGCTCGGCGCCGGCGCCGATGGTGTCCCGCTGCTGATGCAGCTGGGCGCCACCTCCGTGCTCTGCGTGCCGCTGACCGACGGCGAGCAGGCCTACGGCGTGCTCACGCTGGCCCGCAGCCCGGGCGAACGGCATTTCGAGATCGCCGATCTGGGCCTGGTCGAGGAACTCGGCGAACAGCTAGCGCTGGCGATCAGGGTGGACCGGATGTTCCGGCGCCGGACCGAGATCGCCGACTCCCTGCAGGCCAGCCTGCTGCCGCGGGAGCTGCCGGAAATCCCCGGCGTCGAGATCGCCGCCGCTTACGCGGCGGCCACCGAGGGACTTGAGGTAGGCGGCGACTTCTACGACGTCTACCGGGTGCCGGGCGGCTGGGGGATGGCGATCGGCGACGTCTGCGGTAAGGGGGAGGAAGCCGCGGCGGTGACAGCCGCCGCGCGGCACGCGATCCGGGTGCTCGCGCACTGGAACGCGGATCCGGCGCAGGTGCTGCGGCAGGCCAACGAGCTGATGCTGGCGGAAGAATACGACGGGCGGTTCGTTACCGCATGCGCCGCGCACTTCCGCTGGCACGACGACGGGCTCCGGGCCACGATCGCCAGCGCCGGGCACCCCGGCCCGGCGCTCGTCCGGCCGGACGGGCGGGTACGGATCCTGCCCGGCGGCGGAATGCCGCTCGGCCTCTTTCCCGGCGCCGAGCCGGGCACGCACGAGGTCGAGCTCGCCGCGGGGGACCTGGTGTTCCTGTTCACCGACGGCGTCACGGAGGCCCGCAGCCCGGAGATGGCGTACTTCGAGGACCGGCTGACCGACGAGCTCGCCGCGCTGGCCAGCCTGCCGCTGGCCGAGATCGTCTCCGCGCTGCAGTCGCTGGTCGTCGAGTTCAGCCTGAACGACCTGCGCGATGACATGACCATGCTGGCCGTGCGCGTGGCCGGCCACCCGTCCTCCTGACGCGGCCCAGCAAGATCAGGTTAGCGGTGAAGATCTGGCCGGTTCATGCCGGATCAATCTTCACCGCTAACCCATGGGCATGGGCGGCCGGACCGGCTGGCGGGTCAGCGGCGGCCGCCGCGGCCGCCGGCCGTACGGCCCGCCAGCAGGTCATCCAGTGGGCTGACCGGGCCGGCCGGGCAGGCCGGGCTGCCCTCCGCGTCGTCGTCGAGCCGGACAGCGGCCAGCCTGGGCAGCGTGGTGGCCGCGGGCGCCTCCGGGTCGTCGTCGGCGGCCCCGGCGAGTTCCGCATCCCGCAGGATCGCCGAGGCAATCGCGGCCGGGTCACGCAGCACGTAGGACGGGTACCCGGCGTCGTCGGCAGTCGGCCCGGCAATCATCCGGGCCGCCGATCCGGCCGATCCGGCCGCCCCGGCGACCGGCCCGACCGGCCCGCGCCGCACCACGATCCGGCGGCGCAGCCAGCCCGACGCCTGCCCGGGCAGCGCCATCCCGGCAACGCCGGTCAGCATGATGATCCAGCCCACGGTGTGGATGTTCAACCCTGGCGGGCTGGCCCGGAAGGCGAAGGCGAGGATGGCGCCCACCGCGAGCAACGTCAGGGCTGTCGCGATCTTCATGATTCTCCAACCGTCGATAGCCGCTGCGCCGGTGCTAGCTGCGCCGGTGCTAGCTGCGCTGGTGCTAGCTGCGCTGGTGCTAGCTGCCTGGTGCTAGCTGCGCTGGGCTAGCTGCGCTGGTGCTAGCTGCGCTGGTGCTAGCTGCCCTGGTGCTAGCTGTCCCGGCCCGAGCAGGCAATCGCGCAGGTAGTTCAGCGACTGGGTCAGCAGGCGGGACACGTGCATCTGGGAGATGCCGAGGCTGCCGCCGATCTCGGCCTGGGTCATGTTGCCGTAGAACCGCATCAGCAGGATACGCTGCTGCCGCTCGGGCAGCTCGTTCCAGTGCGCGGATACCGCCGCCATGTCGAGCGTGTGCTCCACCTGCCCGTCCTCCTCGCCGAGCAGCTCGGCGAGGCTGGCCGCGTCATCGTCGCCGGCCATCGGCGCGTCCAGCGACCAGGCGTGGAAGCCGAGGTCGGCGCGCCTGGCGTCGGCCAGTTCGTCGACGCTGACCTGCAGCTGCCCGGCAAGCTCGGCATCGCTGGGCGCCCGGCCGAACTGCTGGGTAAGTTCCCTGGCTACCTTCCGCATCTCCAGCACAAGCTCCTGGGCGGACCGCTTCACGTGCACCTGCCAGCAGCGATCCCGGAAATGCCGCTTCAGCTCGCCGCTGATGCTCGGGAACGCGTACGCGGCCAGGCTGCCGCCCACCTCGGGATCGAACTTGTTGATCGCCTTCATCAGGCCGACGTAGCCGACCTGCATCAGCTCGTCCGCCGATTCCGGGCCGTTCCAGTACTTCCGCGCGCATGACCGGACCAGCGGCTGATAGCGCGACACGAGCATCTCGCACGCGGCGCTGCGCCGCTGGTCGCCGAGCGGCCGCGAGCGGACGATGCTGAGCAGCTCACCGTCGTCGCAGCGGGCGAGATCCTCCGCTGACGCGGCCGCAGTATCGCGGGCCGACAGCTTCGTCATGTTCACCTCCGTGCAGCCCGGGTGGCTGACTTGACCCGCAGCCTCCCCGCTCAGCAGGAAATAAACATGCACCCCGGTGGCTCCGTTAATAACTGGTGTTGCGCTGCTGAGCCGCGGTCATGATCGCGGGCGTCCTGCTGGCCAGCCGGGCCAGCGCCATACAGTCGTGCACATGCCCGATATCCATGCCGCCCGCAGGGCCCGCATCCAGCAGCAGGCAGCCGCCGCCGGCGCGGATGCCGCGCTGATCACCAGCCTGGTCAACGTCCGTTACCTGACCGGCCTGGCCAGCTCCAGTGCGGTGCTGCTGCTGCCGGCCAGCGGGGCGGCGGTGCTGGGCACGGACTCCCGCTACGCGCCCGCGGCGCAGCGTGACTGCCCCGACGTTGAGCTGGTCATCGACCGGTGCACGGAGCCCGCGCTAGCCGCCCGGGCGCTGGCGGCCGGGATGACCACAGTGGGCTTCGAGGAGCACGAGGTGACCGTCGAGCGGTACCAGGCGCTGGTTGCCGGCGGCCTCACCCTGGTCCCGCTCGGCCGGCCGGTCGAGGCCCTGCGGATGGTCAAGGACGAAGCCGAGATCGCCTTGCTGGCCCGCGCCTGCCAGATCACCTCGGAGTCGTTCGAGGCGGTGCTCGCCGGGATCCGGCCCGGCCGCACCGAGCGCGAGCTGGCGATCGCGCTGGAACGCGAGATGACCGACCGCGGCGCGGAGAAACTGGCCTTCGACACGATCGTGGCCAGCGGGCCGAACGGCGATACCCCGCATCACGTGCCGTCTGGCCGCCCCTTCGCCGCCGGGGATCTGGTCACGATCGACTGCGGTGCCAGGTACGCCGGCTACCACGCCGACATGACCAGGACCGTGGCCGTCGGCGAGCCGGCCTGGCAGCGGGAAATCTACGACCTGGTGGCTGCCGCGCAGCAGGCCGGCCTGGCGGCGGTCAGCGTCGGCGCCGAGGTGGCCGGCGTGGACGCCGCGGCCAGGGACCTGATCAGCGCGGCCGGGTACGGCGAGCATTTCGGTCACGGCACCGGCCATGGCGTCGGCCTGGAGATTCACGAGGCGCCGATGATCGGGCAGGACCGGCCGGGTAGACTGGCCGCCGGAGTTCCCGTCACCGTCGAGCCTGGCGTCTACCTGCCTGGCCGGGGCGGTGTCAGGATCGAGGACACCCTCGTGGTGCGCGCCGGTGATGGCGCGATCCCGGGCGAGCTGCTCACCACGGTAACCAGGGAACTGCTCGTCCTCTAGCGCGCGGCGCCCGCCCGGCCCGAACCACGCCCCCCATGCAGGAGACACGACCGACTTGGCCACGACGAACGACCTGAAGAACGGCATGACGCTCAACCTGGACGGCCAGCTCTGGGGCGTGGTGGACTTCCAGCACGTGAAGCCCGGCAAAGGCGGGGCCTTCGTACGAACCAAGCTGAAGAACGTGCTCACCGGCAAGGTCGTGGACCGGACCTTCAACGCCGGCGTCAAGGTCGAGGTGGCCAACGTCGACCGGCGGGAGATGCAGTACCTCTACCGCGAGGGCGAGGACTTCGTGTTCATGGACGTGCAGGACTACGACCAGCCGCGGATCCCGGCGGCCACCGTCGGCGGGGCCGCGGACTACCTGCTCGAGGAGCAGACCGCGACGGTGGCGTTCAACGACGGGGTGCCGCTCTACGTGGACCTGCCCGCGTCGGTGGAGCTGACGGTCAGCCAGACCGACCCGGGGGTGCAGGGGGACCGGTCCACCGGCGGGACCAAGCCGGCCACGCTGGAGACCGGGGCCCAGATCCAGGTCCCGCTATTCATCACGACCGGCGAGAAGATCCGGGTGGACACCCGCAGCGGCGATTACCTCGGCCGGGCGTGACCCCCGGATCCGATTACCAGCGGGAACCGGACGGCGACCATGTCGGCACGCGGTAAGGCACGGAAGCGGGCGCTCGACATCCTGTTCGAGGCCGAGATCAGGGGCGAGCCGGTGCTTGACCTGCTCGCCGAGCGGACCGCCGCGGCCAGCCCGCCGGTGCCCGAGTACGCCGCCGAGCTGGTCCGCGGCGTGCAGCAGCACCAGGCCGGGATCGACGAGCTGCTCGCGGCCAACTCGCGCGGCTGGACGCTGCAGCGGATGCCCGCGGTGGACAGGAACATCCTCCGGATCGGCGCCTACGAGCTGTTCTGGAATCCGGGCGTGCCCGACGGCGTGGCGATCAGCGAGGCCGTGCTGCTGGCCAGGGAGCTGTCCACCGACGCGTCGCCGGCGTTCGTCAACGGGCTGCTGGCCCGCCTGCTGGAGCTCAGGCCGGCGGCTGACGGCTGAGCACCGGGTCCGGCGGATTGTCGGTGCCCCGGGTTACCGTCGGGAAGGTGCCGACGCCGCGAGGAGGCGCCAGTGACCGGCGACCAGCCGCCCCCGGCCCGGGACGACACGGCCCGGGGCGACACGGCCGGGGATGCCACGGCCGCGGACGATTCCGGCTGTCACATCCTGCATGTCGACATGGACGCGTTCTACGCCAGCGTGGAGATCAGGGACCGGCCGGAGCTGGCGGGCAAGCCGGTTATCGTCGGCGCGGCCAGCGGCCGCAGCGTGGTGCTCTCGGCGACCTACCAGGCCCGCGCGTTCGGCGTGCGCTCGGCGATGCCGGTGAGCCGGGCCAGGCGGTTGTGCCCGCAGGCGGTGATCATCCCGCCCAGCCGGGGCCGGTACGCCGCAGTGTCCAGGGAGGTCATGGCGGTGTTCCGGGAGATTACCCCGGAAGTCGAGCCGCTGGCGCTTGACGAGGCGTTCCTGGACGTCTCCGGCGCGCTGCGCCGGCTGGGCCGCCGGCCCAGATCGGTGCGCTGATCCGCGCCAGGATCCGCGGGCAGCAGCGGATCACCTGCTCGGTCGGCGTCGCTACCTGCAAGTTCGTCGCCAAGCTGGCCTCGATCAAGTGCAAGCCGGACGGCCTGCTGGTGGTTCCCGCGGACCGGGTGCTGGAATTCCTGCACCCGCTGCCGGTGTCCGCGCTATGGGGCGTGGGGGAGCGAACCGGACGCGTGCTGGCCGGCCTCGGCCTGCGCTCGGTAGCCGATATCGCGCACGCGCCGCCCGCCGCGCTGGAACGCGCGCTTGGCAAGTCGGCCGGGGCGCACCTGGCCGCGCTGGCCTGGGGGCGGGACGACCGCAAGGTGCTGCCGGGCGCGGCCGAGAAGAGCATCGGCGCCGAGGAGACGTTCGACACCGACATCGACGATCCCGAGATCATCCGCCGCGAGCTGCTCCGGCTGTCCGGGCGGACGGCACGCGGGCTGCGCGCGGCCGGCTGCGCGGCCAGGACCGTCGTGGTGAAGCTGCGGCTGGCGGACTTCACCACGATCACCCGCACCAGGACGCTGCCGGATCCGACCGACGTGGCCCAGCAGATCTACGCCACGGCCTGCTCCCTCTACGCGGCCGCCGGGCTGGACGCACGGGCCAGGCTGCGGCTCGTCGGGGTCCGTGCCAGCGGCCTGATCCCGGCGGCCGCCGCCGACTCGCAGCTGGCCTTCGGCGACCGGCCGGCCTCCTGGCGGGAGGCGGAGCGGGCGGTCGACCTGATCGCCGGGCGGTTCGGGACGGACACGGTCCGGCCGGCCGCGCTTGTCCAGGGAGCCATGCTGGCCAGGGAGAAGGGGGGCGCCGGCGACCGGAGTGGCCGGCCGGGCAGCGAAACGTGACGACGGTTCCTGACCGCTGCCGGTGTACCCTTTCACTAGACGTACTCGCGCTCGTATTCTGGGCATAAGCCAGGCCGTGAGGTGAAGGTCATCGAACCAGTCGCCGAGCGCGAGTTCTATGGGAGGCAACGTGCCGCTGTCTGAGCACGAGCAGCGCCAGCTCGAGCAGATCGAGCAGGCGCTCTACGCCGATTATCCGCGCTTCGCGCATGCGGCCCGCCGCAGTGATCCGCGCGTGCACTACAAGCGGCGGGTCGTCGAGGCGGCGTTCGGGTTCCTGATCGGCATCGGCCTGCTGCTCGGCGGCGTGGTGTCCAACATCATCTGGATCGGCGTCGGCCGGCTTCGTGGTCATGCTGGCCTGCGCCATGTGGGCGCTGAACAGCTGGCGGCACATGACGGGCACGGCCACCGCGCGGGGGCCAGGCTCGGTGCGCGGCTCCGGACCTGGCCGCAAGCCCGGCGCGGGGCGCGGCGGGGCCGCTGCCCGGCCCGGCCCGGTCGGCGGCAAGGGCCTGCGCCGGGGCCGCAAGGACCGGCGCCGCAGGCAGCCGCACCGGTTCATGGACCGGCTGGAGGACCGGTGGCGCCGCCGCCAGGAGCGCGACCGGTAGCGGCCGGCCGGCCGCTGGCTCGCGGCCGCGCGATCACGAAGAGCACAAGAACCAGGATCTGAAACGGATTGCCGGGCGTCGGCCGCCGCGGCCTGCGAGCTGCCTGCACCCGGCCAGGGCCGGCTTGCCCGGCCCGCGGTCAGCCTTCCCGGCCAAGCTGCCGGACCCGGCCGCGGACCCGCAGCCCGGCCGCATCCAGCCAGCCGAATACGTCAAGCGCCTGCTGCAGGCCCGCGCGCATCAGGATCAGCACCGACGGCGGCAGCAGCCGCGCCCGCCAGCGGGCCGGGGCGCCCACGCTGGCGGCGACGGCGTGCCGGATCACGGTGACATCGGCGCGCAGCGACTCCGGCACGGCGGCCGTCTTCGCGTAGCGGGCCCGTTCCTCGGCCCGGGAAACCCGGTCCAGGGCCTGCTGGCGGCCGGCGTCAAGCTGGAGCGCGGCCGCCAGCCTGCGGGACACGGCCCGCGGCGACTCGCTGACCCGCCAGCCGACGCCGTAGTCGGTCAGGTCGTCGTGGAGTTCCAGCCAGGCCGCATGGGCCAGCGCGCCGTCGTCCCTGGCCGCATGCCAGCGCCGCCGCCGGACGATGGTCCTGGCCGCCCGCGGCGCGGCGGCGGCGGCGACCAGGACGGCGATGGCGATCGGCAGGACCGGTGCCGAGTTGCCGTGCTGGTTGCCGCGGCGACCGCCCAGCCCGGTCAGGTGGGTCAGCTTCGGGTTGAGCCCGGACGGGGTCTTCGCGCCGGGGGTCGTGCCGGGGACCGCGCCCGGGGCGGTCTGCGGCACCGTGCTGCCCGGGGCCGTCGGCGAGGTGTTCTGCGCGTAGACGGGCTGGATCGCGGTGCCCTGGCCGGTGCTGCCGCCCGGGGTCGGCTCGAACCGCAGCCAGCCCGCGCCCTGGAAGTAGAGCTCGGGCCAGGCGTGCGCGTCCGCCGTGGTGATCTTCCAGGTCCGGCCGTCCGGCTGCCGGGTGCCCGCGGTGTAGCCGACCGCCACCCGGGACGGGATGCCGATGATGCGGGCCAGCGCGGCCATCCCGAACGCGAACTGCTGGCAGTAGCCCTGCCTGTGCCTGGTCAGGAAGCTGACCAGGCCGGCCGGGGTGTCCGGCTCGGTCGCGTGCACGTTGTAGGTGAACTGCCCGGACGTGAACCACTTTTCCAGTGCTACCGCCTTCTGGTAGGCGGTGCTGGCCCCGGCGGTCGTGATGATCCTGTTCGCCAGCGCCCGGAGCGTGCCGCGGGCCGGTGACGGGAAGGGCAGGTACTGCCTGATGATGCTGCGCGGCGCGGCGGTCTGCTGGTCCAGCTGCTGGACCGAGGGCTGCACGTCCTCGGACTTCACCTTGTAGTGCAGGCCGGACAGCCCGGCCGAGGACGACGAGACCATCAGGGTGTCGAGGTCAATTCCCCAGCGGCCCGGCACCTGGACCGTTTCCGGTACGTAAGGCAGCGGCAGGAAATTCAGCCTCGACCCGTAGCCGGTGACCCCGCGGCCGACGTCGATCCTGGTCGTGGAGGTCCGCTCCGGGGTGAGGCCGCTCAGCCCGGGCGCCGCGGGCAGCGGCGAATCGCTGAGCTGGATGCCGGAGACCGGCGTCTGCAGTGCCCAGGTATTCGTGCTGCCGCTGTAGTTGAGCACGTAGACCTGCAGGTACTGCTGTTGCGGCTGCGGGTTGTCGGTGCGGTAGGTCAGCACGGTGGCGTCGTCGCCGTGCAGCAGCAGGCTCCGCAGCCTGACCACCGGGTCGGGCAGCGGGATCACCCGCCCGCCGGGTCCGCCCGGCCCGCCGTGGCCGCCGAACAGCTTGTGCACCCGGAGCCCGGGCAGCAGCAGCGGGATGAAGATCGCGAGGCAGATCGCGGCCAGCCCGATCCGGCGGCCGGATGCGGCCAGCGCCCGGGTATCCGGGCCCCGGACCGCGTCGTCGTCGCCCCGGCCGCTGTGCCAGAGCGTGACCAGGCGGCCCCAGATGCGCAGGCGCTCCCGCCCGTCAGCGGCGAGCAGCCACAGGTAGCCGGCGATGCCCAGGCAGAACGTGATGGTGGCGCCTGCCGCGCCCTGCCGGGCGCTGGTCGTGATCGGCACGCTGAACAGCGCGAGCAGCGGCAGCCCGGCGATGGCCGGGCTGCGCAGCCGCACCGCCGTCAGGTCCGCCGCGATCGCCATCAGCCCGATCCCGGCCGCCGCCAGCAGCATCACGCCATGGATGTCCGGCACCGGCGGCGCGAAAATCCGCTCGTCCAGGCCCTGACCTGCCATTTTCCACATGTGCTGCAGCGATGTCCTGGTCGGCACGATCCACCCAGCCGATTCAGGCCCGGCGAACACCAGGTTCAGGTAGAGCAGCAGCGCGGCCAGGTAGGTGATGGCGCCGGCCAGCACCGGCAGCAGCCGCAGCCGGGTGATGCTGCCGGCCGCGGCGGCGATCAGCGCCAGGCCGAGCAGTTTCCAGTACCACGCGGAACTGGTCAGCAGCGGCATGGCCACGATCAGCGCCAGCACGGTGGCGATCGCGCCGGCCGGCAGCGCGGGCAGCCGGGTGGCGGTGCCCGCGGCGGCGACCACGAGGACGGCCCCGGCGCCGGCCCAGAACCAGCCGATGCCCTGCAGCAGCGGGTACAGGGATATCGACGCCAGGATGACGGCGACGGCGGTGATCAGCGTGAGCCGGTGGTTCATACCGCTGCCTCCGGCACGTCATCCGGGGCCTGCGGCCGCGCCGTCAGGCCGGCCCCGGCCAGCCGCTGCCACGCGGTGGCTAGCGGCATTCCGGCGTCAATCGTGACAACGCGCCAGCCAGCGCCGGTCAGGATCCCGGCCGCCGTGCTCGTCTCGCCCCCGGCGGCCCGGTGACTGCTCACCGCCCGGGAGGCGGCCCGGTGACCGCCCGGCGCGGTCCCTGCGGCTGGCTGCCCGTTCGCTGGGTGCCCGCTGGCGGGCTGCCCGTTGGCGGGCCGGCCGCCGGGAGGCTGGGCGGCTGGCTGGTCCCGGCCCGGTACCGGGCCGGTCAGGCCGGCCCCCGGCTGGCCGCCGGCCCGGCCCGGCTGGGTCCAGGTGGAGACCGCGAGCAGCAGGGCGATGGCCGGGCCGCCGTCGCGGCGGCTGGTGGCAAGCTGCCGCGCGGCCGCGGCGGACAGCGCCGGCCACCACGACGAGCAGCCCGGCGCCCGCTGCCCGGACGGCGGAGAGCCCGCCGGAAAGCTCGGTGCCGCGGGAAGTCTTGATGACCGCGAGCGAGTCGAGCAGCACATCCTCGAACATCCCGGTGGCCGGGACCGGGCCGGCGTCGGTGACCAGCTGGCCGTCCATGCCGCCGCGGGCAAGGTGCACGCCGATCGACGCGGCGGCGCTGACCGCGTACTCGAACGACGAGCTGATCCCGCTGCCCGCGTGCGCGCCCCGCCGGGTGTCCAGCAGCAGCAGCGCGCGGTTCCGCCAGCGCTGTTCCTCGCGGCGGACCATCAGCTCGCCGTACCGCGCGGTGGACCGCCAGTGCACCCGGCGCAGTTCGTCCCCGTCCCGGTAGGCGCGCGGCACCACGTCGTCCTCCCCGGCCGCGACGGCGGCCCGGGTCCGGCCGTCGCCCTCGCCCACCCAGCTGGCGCCGATCGCGGTCCTGGCCAGCGGCACGACCTTCGGCGTGACGACCAGCGTGCTGGTGGTGGTGAACGAGCGGCCGAGTTCCACCAGGCCGAACGAGTCAGCGATCCTGACCTCCAGCGGGCCGATGGTGAACTTGCCCCGCAGGTCAGACCGGAGCGGATAGCTCAGCTCCCGGACCCCGCCGCGCTCTACCCCGTCCAGGACGTATCTCGGCCGGGTGCCGAGCGCGTACGGGATCGCGTCCTCGGCGAGCAGCAGGCCGGTCGGCAGCCGCGACACGTTCTCCAGCCGTACCGTGACGCGCGCGGTGTGGCCGGCCGGCACCCGGGCCGGGCTGACCTGCCGGCCGCAGCTCAGCCGGTACCTGGCCCGGCCCGCGGCCAGGGCGGACAGCAATGGCAGCACGAAGAGCAGCGCGCCGATGCTGACCAGATTCCGCTCGCCGCGGGCCAGCCCGGCGATGGCCGCGGCCAGGCCGGCGGCCAGGAACGAGGTGCCGCGCGTGGTGAACCCCGCGAGCAGTGACCGCATGTCCGGCACTTCCTTCCGCCTTGCCCGTCCAATCTACGGCGTGACCCTGACCTGGGCCACTGGCCCGCTGGGGGGACGGCCGCCTGACCCGGGCGGCCGGCTACTTGAGCGGCAGCGGCAGCCGCTCGATCAGCCTGCTGAGCACTCGCTCGGGCAGCTCGCGCTCCATCATGGCCTCAGCGGTGGGCAGCAGCCGGTGCGCGAGCACCGGCCCGGCGAGTGCCTGGACGTCATCCGGGATGACGAAGTCCCGGCCGTCCAGCGCGGCGTAGGCGCGGCTAGCGCGCAGCAGGTGCAAGGTGGCCCGCGGGGATGCGCCGAGCCTGAGCTCGGGTGACGACCGCGTCGCGTTCACCATGCTGATCACGTACTGCCTGATCGGCTGCGCGACGTGCACGGCGCGGACCGCGGTGATCAGGTCCCGGATGTCCGTGGCGTGCGCGGCGGGCTGCAGGCTGTCCAGCGGTGAGGACGATCCGTGCGCGTCGAGCATCTCCAGCTCGGCCTCTTTGTCCGGGTACCCGATGGAGATCCGGGCGGTGAAGCGGTCTCGCTGCGCCTCCGGCAGCGGGTAGGTGCCCTCCATCTCGATCGGGTTCTGGGTGGCGATGACCATGAACGGGAGCTCCAGCGGATAGGTGGATCCGTCGACCGTGACCTGGCGCTCCTCCATGCACTCCAGCAGTGCCGACTGGGTCTTCGGGGACGCGCGGTTGATCTCGTCGCCGATCACGATGTTGGCGAAGATCGGCCCGGGCTTGAACTCGAATTCCCTGAGCTCCTGGTTGAAGGCGCTGACCCCGGTCAGGTCGCTCGGCAGCAGGTCCGGCGTGAACTGCACCCGCCTGATCGAGCAGTCGATCGAGCGGGCGAGTGCCTTGGCCAGCAGTGTCTTGCCGACGCCGGGAACATCCTCGATCAGCACATGCCCCTCGGCCAGCAGCACCGTGAGAGCGAGCCGGATGGCATCGGGCTTGCCCTCGATCACGGTCTCGACGGCCGCGCTGATCTGCCGGGCCACCCCGACTAGGTCGTCCAGCGTACGGTCCGCATGACCGGTCTCAAGTACCACGTGTCCTCCTCGCGTCACCTGCGGCGCGATGGTCGAGTCCGCCATGCCGGGTAGCTCCTAAGTGCTGTCAGGCCCATGCGTTCAGACATTACGTCGTGAAGTACCTGCGCGCGATGCCGCTTGGGTCTCGGCGGCATAACGAGCCGGACGTGAAAAGGGTTCATCCGGGGCAACCCGGCCGCCATTGCGGCTGGCCGGCTGATCCGTTTCAACCCGCCGCAGCCTTCGCCGCCAGGCCGTTTCCCGGCCGGGCGGCACGGAGCCGCGCCCGCGCTCCACTTCACTCCACGCCTCTGACCTTGTAACTCCTCGGAGTACCTGACCGGTTCATGGAGTGTGTGCCGTTGACCGTGGGGGAATGTGGAGTACAGTGGTGCGCTGTGGGGCGGAGGTAGCCGCATAGCGCACCACAGTGGGGGAGCGGGGAGGTGAGCGCTGATGTTTCTCGGCACTCACACGCCCCGCCTGGACGACAAGGGGCGGCTGTTCTTGCCTGCTAAGTACCGCGAGGAACTGGCCGCCGGACTGGTCCTGACCAAGGGCCAGGAGCGCTGCCTTTATGTCTTCCCCGAGCCTGAGTTCGGCCGTATCACCGACGCGCTGCGGGCGGCCCCGGTGACCGCCAAGGCAGTGCGCGACTACAGCCGGGTGTTCTTCGCCAGCGCCTCGGATGAAGTGCCGGACAAGCAGGGCCGCATCACGATTCCGCCCAGCCTGCGGGATTACGCCGCGCTGCAGCGCGACTGCGTGGTGATCGGCGCCAATACCCGGCTGGAGATCTGGGACGCCGCGGCCTGGGACACCTACCTGGCACAGCAGGAGGACGCCTTCTCCGGCGCGTCCGAGGAGGTGCTGCCCGGGATTCTCTGAGGCGCCTGGGCTACCAGGCGCCCGGTGTACGGCGAGGTCTCCACCCGCGCTGTGTGGCCAGGCCGGCTGACGTCACTTCCCCGGCGCCAGGCGGCTGCGCGGCTATCAGCGCATCGCGCGGATGGGGACCTGGCCGGGCACCGGACGGGCAGTTGCCGGCCGCCCGGGCACCGGGCGGCCGCTGGCTAGAAGACGAGGAGTTCCATGGGCACGGCGGACAGCGGGCACCAGCCGGTCATGACCGACCGGGTGCTCGCGCTGCTCGCGCCGGCGCTCGACCCGCCCGGCGCGGTCCTGCTCGACGCGACCCTCGGCCGGGCCGGCCACGCCAGCGCACTGCTCGGCCAGCACCCTGGCCTCGCGCTCGTCGGCGTGGACACCGATGACGCCGCGATCGAGGCGTCCCGGGCGCTGCTCGCCCCCTACCGGGAGCGGGTCACGCTGGTCCACGCGGTGTACGACGAGATCCCGGCGATCCTGGCCAGGCTCGGCCTGGCCGAGCGTGCACGGCATCCTGTTCGACCTCGGCGTGTCCTCGCCGCAACTGGACGATCCGGCCCGCGGCTTCGCCTATTCCCGGGAAGCGCCGCTGGACATGCGGATGGACCGGGCCGGCCCGCTGACCGCCGCGGAGGTGGTCAACACCTATTCGGCCGCCCGGCTGGCCCGGGTGCTGCGGGACTACGGCGAGGAGCGGTTCGCCCGCCGGATCGCCGACGCGCTGGTCCGGGAGCGCTCGCAGGTCCCGCTTACCTCGACCACCCGGCTAGGCGAGATCGTCCGCGACTCGATCCCCGCGCCGGCCAGGAGGCATGGCGGCAATCCGGCGAAGCGCACGTTCCAGGCGCTGCGGATCGAGGTCAACGGCGAGCTCGACGCGCTCGGCCGGGCGCTGCCCGCGGCCCTGGACGCGGTGGCGGTAGGCGGCCGGATCGTCGTGCTTTCCTACCACTCGCTCGAGGACCGGCTGGTCAAGAGGGCGTTCCAGGAACGCGCGGCGGACACCACGCCGCCTGGCCTGCCGGTATCGCTGCCTGGCAGCAGGCCGCAGTTCCGGCTGCTGACCAGGGGAGCAGAGCGTCCCGCTGCGGACGAGGTCGCCCGCAACCCGCGGGCCGCGTCGGCCCGGCTGCGGGCCGCCGAGCGGATCCGGGCGGCCGCGTGAGCAACCACCGCGAAGGGCGAGGCCGGCAAAGCGCGGGCCGGGCGACAGGGAGGATGGGCGCAGGCTGATGAACACCGAGCTAAGCACGCGCAACCGGGGACCGCGCCAGGCCCCGGCCAGCCGGCCGCGAAAGCGGCCCGCCGCGGGCCAGCCGGCCGCGGGCCAGCCGGCCGCCGGCCAGGCCGTTCCCGGGCGGCCTGCCGGGTGGCAGCCTGCCCGGTGGCAGCCCGCCGCGGATGCCGGACTGGCGGACGAGCCCGGTACGGTGCAGACCGCGGTCCGGGTGTCCGGCGGCCAGGCCACCACCCGGCCCGCCGGACGGCCAGCGCCTCGCCTCCGCCCGCCCGGTGCCGGCCAGCGGCCTGCGGCCGGCCCGGTCCCGGCGCCGGCCGTCAGCCCGCGGCCGGCCGCGGCCCCGGCGCCCGACGGCAGCCTGGCCGCGATTGCGTCGCATGTCCCGCGTACCCGCTTCATCCTGCTGGTGCTGGGCATGCTCAGCGGCGGGCTGGTCTGCCTGCTGGTGATCAACACCACGCTGGCCGCCGCCTCCTTCCGGATCAACTCACTGCAGCAGGGCAACGTCGCCCTGGCCCAGCAGGAACAGACGCTGCGCCAGCAGGTG
The DNA here is from genome assembly GCA_963786975.1 of uncultured Actinomycetes bacterium. GTDB lineage: Bacteria > Actinomycetota > Actinomycetes > Streptosporangiales > Streptosporangiaceae > Palsa-506. Next base: position 287,987 of record CAWBBE010000010.1, read on the forward strand.
ACCGCCGAGGAATCGCCGTCCTCGCTGTACCAGCGCGCGCTGAAGCTGGGCATGCGCCCGCAGCAGCACATGAACTTCCTCAACCTGCGCACCGGACGCGTCCACCGGGCGCCGGCCACCCTGCCAGGAATACCTAACGTGCCCGGATACGCTCCGTGACGGATCGTGACGGAGACCGGGGCCAGGACGGCGGGCGGCCCCGGGCCTCCCGCCGCCCGGGCCCGGCCGGCGGTCCGCGCAGCCCGGCCCGGCCACCCGGGCCAGGGGCCTGGCCCGGCCGGGAGACCGCCAGGCGGCCGGACGGCACCAGGCGCCCCGATGGCGCCCGGCGGGCGGACGGCATGCGGCGGGCGGACGACGCGGGATGGCCCGATGGCGCCCGGCGGGCACCCGGCCGGCCGCGGCCGGGTGCGCCGCCCGCCGCGGCGCCGGGCCGGGAAGCGCCGGGCCCGGATGCCCGCGGCCGGAACTCCCGGCCGCCTGGCGCACGGCCGGCCGCCGGGCCGGGGCCGGGCGGCGACCGGAGCCGCCGGGCGGCGGGCGGCGGGCCGCTGGCCGGATCCTTCCGGCCGGTGCTGCGCCGCGGCAGTCCCAGCAGGCGGCTGAACATCACGCTCGTATGCATGATCATCGTTCTGGCGATCTTCGCCGGCCTGCTCGTGCAACTGCAGGGCCTGGACTGGACCACCTACCGGAACATGGCGCAGCATCAACGGCTGCGGACGATCCCGATCCCGGCCGTGCGCGGCACGATCACCTCTGGCGACGGCAAGGCGCTGGCCCTCACGGTGCAGACCGACCTGGTGTTCGCTGACCCGGTGCTGATCCCGGCCGCCCGGCGGGCGGCCGTGGCCACCGCGCTGGCAGGCCCGCTGCGCATTCCGGCTACCCAGATCCTGGCGTTGATCAACAAGCCGACCTCACCGCAGTATGTCGTGCTGAAAAAGAGTGTCCCGGCTACCACCGGCAACGAGATCAGCAAGCTCAGCCTGCCCGGGGACACGGCGAAGGGCCTGCCGGGAATCGCCGAGACCACCAGCTACGCCCGCGCCTACCCCAACGGTGACCTCGCGGCGAACCTCCTCGGCTTCACCGACGTGACCGCTGCGGGCGATCTGCGCGGCGAGGCCGGGCTGGAGTACTCGTACAACTCGCTGCTGGCGGGCAAGGACGGCTCCGAGCGGGTCGAGACCGGCTCGCAGGGCCAGCCCATCCCGCTCACCCAGGACAAGGTTCATCCCCGGGTGCCGGCCCGGAACCTGCGGCTGACGATCCAGTCCGACCTGCAATGGGAGGCGGAGCGGGCATGCGCGCAGCGGGTCAGGCTGACCCGCGCGCAAAACTGCTCCGTGGTGATCATGCAGCCGCGGACCGGGAAAATCCTGGCGATGGCCCAGTGGCCGACGTTCAACCCGGCCGCGCCGCGCAGCCTGGCGTCGACCCGGGACATCCCGGTACAGAACGTGTTCGAGCCGGGCAGCACGGCCAAGACCATCACGGTCGCCGCCGCGCTCGAACGCGGCGGCCAGACTCCGATGGGCGTGTACCCGATCCCGAACCAGATCCTGGTCGACAACCGCTTCCCGTTCCACGACGCAGAAACGCATCCGCCCGGGCTGCATTACACCGTTGCCGGGATCCTGGCGAACTCGAGCAACGTCGGGATGGTTCAGCTGGTCCAGCACATCAGCCCGGGCACGCAGTACCGGTACTTCAGGAAGTTCGGCATCGGATCGCCGACCGGCCTCGGCCTTCCTGGCCAGAGTTCCGGCCTGCTGGCCGTGCCGTCGAAGTGGTACGGGGACACCCGGTACACGCTCGCGTTCGGGCAGGGGGTGGCGGTCAACGCCGTGCAGATGGCCAGCGTGTACGCGACCATCGCGAACAAGGGGGTGCGGGTCCAGCCGTCGATAGTGGCCGGCACCACCCGGGCCGGCGGGAAGTTCGTGCCGGCCGCCCGGCCGCAGCGCACCAGGGTGCTGCGGAAGAAGACCGCGCACCAGCTGATGCGCATACTCCAGCAGGTGCCGGCGGTCGACGTCGCGGGCGCGGAGCCGTGGGGCGTCATCGCGGGATACTCGGTCGCCGCCAAGACGGGGACCGCGCAGATCTTCGACCCGAAGAAGCACTGCCTGTGCGAGTACGGGTCCAGCTACATCGGGATCGCCCCCGCCGACAACCCTCAGCTCGTGGTGGCCGTGCACGTCCAGGATCCGAAGAGCAGCAGCTATTTCGGCGACGCGGTAGCCGGGCCGGTGTTCAACCAGGTGATGAAATTCGCCTTGCAAACCATGAAGATTCCCCCGGATGGCAGCAAGCCGCCGAAGGTACGGCTCACCGCGCCGTGATCGGGGGTAATCTCTGCGCGTGCCAGCGGCTCTGCGTCCAGCCCATGTCCGCGCGCGTCCGCTCGCGGAACTCGCGGTGCTCCTCGGGCTGAAGGCGGCGCCCGGGCCTGGTGGTAGCCCATGGCCGGCCGCTGGCCCTGGTGCTGGTACGGGCCGCGGCGCCGGCCCGGGCACCCGCCCGCGCGCTGATGCCGGCGCTGGCACCGCCGCCGGTACCGGTGCTGAGGCCGGCCCGTCCTGGTGTCCGGGATCACCCACGACTCGCGGCGAGTGCAGCCTGGTGACGTCTACGCCGCGCTGCCCGGCAGCCGCCAGCATGGCGCGCGCTTCTGCGAGCAGGCGGCGGCGGCCGGGGCCGTCGCCATACTCACCGACCCGGACGGCCGGGACCTGGCGGCCGGCTGCGGCCTGCCCGTGCTCGTGGTGGCCAATCCACGGTCGCGGCTGGGCGCAGTGGCGGCCTGGGTCTACCGGAACCCGTCGGAGCTGCTGCGGCTGATCGGCGTCACCGGGACCAGCGGCAAGACGACTACTACCTACCTGATCGAGTCAGGGCTGCGGATGGCCGGCCACCGGACCGGGCTCGTCGGCGGCATCGAGACCCGGGTGGCCGGCGTCGTCGCCGCCAGCGAGCTCACCACCCCGGAAGCGACCGACTTGCAGGCGCTGTTCGCGCTGATGGCCGAGCGCGGGGTCACCGCGGCGGCGATGGAAGTGTCCAGCCACGCCCTGGCGCTCGGACGGGTCGCCGGTACCTCCTACGAGGTGGCTGTCTTTACCAACCTGTCGCAGGATCACCTCGATTTCCACGCCAGCATGGATGACTATTTCGCCGCGAAGGCCGCTCTCTTCGCGCCCGGTTACGCCCGGGCCGGGGTGGTGAATATCGATGATCCCCGCGGCCGCCAGCTCGCCGCCAGGCCGCGGATCCCGCTGACCACATTCTCCGCGGCCGGGAACCCGGCCGCGGACTGGCGGGCCGCGGATGTCCGGGTCGGCGCGGACGGCAGCACGTTCCGGGTGATCGGCCCTGGCGGCATCGAGGCTGACGCATCGGTTACGCTGCCCGGGCCGTTCAATGTCGCCAACGCGCTGGCGGCCATCGTCGCGCTGGTAGAGGCGGGCGCCGGCCTTGCGGACGCGGTGGCGGGGGTGGCCGCCTGCCCCGGGGTCCCGGGCCGCCTGGAGCGGGTCGAGGCCGGCCAGGACTTCACGGTGCTCGTCGACTACTCGCACAAGCCGGGCGCGGTGGAGGCGGTGCTGCGGGCACTGCGCCAGGTAACCCTCGGCAGCCTCGCCATCGTGCTCGGCTGCGGCGGTGACCGGGACCGGGCAAAGCGCCCGCTGATGGGCGCCGCAGCGGCCAGTCTCGCCGAAACAGCGATCTTCACGAGCGATAACCCGCGCTCGGAGGACCCGCTCGCCATACTGGCCGAGATGCTGCGCGGCGCGCTCGCGGTCCCGGCGCGGGACCGGGCACATGTGATCATCGAGCCTGATCGCGCCGCCGCGATCAGCCTCGCCATCGAGCGGGCTGGCAAGGGAGACGTTGTGCTGGTCGCGGGCAAGGGCCACGAGAAAGGCCAGTATGCAGGCGGTTCGGTGATCCCGTTCGATGACCGCGAGGTGGCCGCTGAGGCGCTGACCCGGCGCCTTGCGGCCAGCGCCCTGACGCCGGAGGGCGGCGGGGACGTTCCCGGCATCCAGCCGGCTGATCCGGCCGAAGGCCGCGCTGTTTCCCGTACTGAGGCGGCTGATCCGGCCGGCGCCCGCGTCCAGCCAGCCGATCCGGAGGAACAGTGATCCCGCTGTCAGTGGGACAGCTAGCCGACCTCATCGGCGCGGCCAGTGACCTGGTCGCCGACCGGGACGCTGCGGTCACCGGCCCGGTGATTATCGACTCGCGCCAGGCCGAGCCCGGCTGCCTGTTCGCCGCGCTGCCGGGGACCCGGGCAGACGGCCACGACTTCGCGCCCGCCGCGGCCGCGGCCGGGGCCGTCGCCGTGCTCGCCACCCGCCCGGTAGGCGTTCCCGCGCTGATCGTTCCCGATGTCGCCGCCGCCCTGGCCAGGCTGGCCAGGGCCGTCGCAGACCGGATCCCCGGCTGCGTCATCGCTGGCATCACCGGTTCCTCGGGCAAGACGACCACCAAGGATCTGGCCGCGCAGCTGATCGAGACGCTCGGGCCGACGGTCTCGCCGCGTAACTCGTATAACAACGACATCGGCCTGCCGCTCACCGTGCTGCGCGCCACCGGGCAGACCCGGTACCTGATCACCGAGCTGTCCGCGCGCGGGCCCGGCCACATAGCCAGGCTCTGCCAGGTGGCGCCGCCCCAGCTCGGCGTGGTGCTCTGCGTGGGGCATGCGCACGCCGGCGAGTTCGGCGGCATCGAAGACGTGGCCCGGGCGAAGGCGGAGCTTCCGGCTGCGCTGCCGCCGGACGGCGTGGCCCTGCTGAACGCCGACGATCCGCGGGTGCTGGCGATGGCCGCGGGCACTGCCGCGCGGGTGGTGACGTTCGGCCGCGCCGCCGCGGCGGCGGTACGGGCGGAGGGCGTCACGCTGGACGAGGCGGGCCGGGCCAGGTTCACGCTCGTGACGAATGACGGCACGGCGCCCGTGGCGCTCCGGCTGCACGGCGAGCACAACGTCAGCAACGCGCTGGCCGCCGGAGCGCTGGCCGCCGAGCTGGGCATGCGGGTGCCCGCAATCGCCGCCGGGCTGTCCGCGGCGGTGGCGCGAAGCCGCTGGCGGATGGAGTTCACCGAGCGCCCGGACGGCGTAACCGTGATCAACGACGCGTACAACGCGAACCCGGAGGCGATGCGGGCGGCGCTGGGCACGCTGGCCGTCCTGGCGCGCAGCCGCCGGGCCTTCGCCGTGCTCGGCTACATGACCGAGCTAGGCGCCCGGGCGCAGGAGTTTCACGAGCAGGCCGGCCTGCTCGCGGCGCAGGCCGGCCTGGCCGGGCTCATCGTGGTAGGCGACGACGCCGCGCCGATCCTGTCCGGTGCCAGGGCGGTGCCGTCCTGGCATGGCGAGCTGGTAGCGGTGCCCGACGCGGCCGCGGCCGTCGAGGCGCTCGGCCGCCGGCTGGAACGCGGCGATGTGGTGCTAGTCAAGGCATCCCGGACGACCGGGCTGGAGAGCATCGCGCTTGCGCTGACCGGCGAACGCCCGCTGAACGGGGCGAAGGGGCTGCCGCGGTGAAGACCATCCTCGTCACTGCAGGCGTCTCGCTGATCCTCGCGCTGTTCGGCACCCCGCTGGCCATCAGGGTCTTTACCAAGCGCGGCTACGGCCAGCTGATCAGGGAAGAGGGCCCGGCCGCGCACGCGACCAAGCGCGGCACGCCCACCATGGGCGGCACCGTCATCGTGATCGCCGCGCTGATCGGCTACTTCGTCGGCCATGAGGCGACCAGTGACCCGATGTCGGCGTCCGGCCTGCTGGTCCTGATGCTGATGACCGGCCTCGGCTTCGTCGGATTCATCGATGACTTCATCAAGATTTACAAGCAGACCAGCCTCGGCCTGCGCAGCGGCGCCAAGCTGGCCGGACAGGCGGTGATCGGCGCCCTGTTCGCCTTGCTCGTGCTGCGCTACCCCGATGGCTACGATCTCACCCCGGCGGACGCCCACCTGTCGTTCCTGCGCGACCTCGGGCCGTCGATCGGGGTGGCCCCGTTCGTGCTGTGGATCATGTTCATGATCGCCGGCACGTCGAACGCGGTGAACCTGACCGACGGGCTGGACGGCCTCGCCACCGGGTCAGCGACCCTGGTGCTCGCGGCGTACGTGCTGATCGCGAACTGGCAGCTGCGCAACGACTGCACTGTTTCGCTCGCGCCGCACTGCTACGCGGTTCGCGATCCGCTCGACCTGGCCGTGGTCGCCGCCGCGGTGCTGGGCGCCTGCTTCGGCTTCCTGTGGTGGAATGCCCCGCCGGCCCGGATCTTCATGGGGGACACCGGCTCGCTCGCGCTCGGCGGCGTGCTGGCGGGGCTGGCCGTGACGACCAAGACCCAGCTGCTACTGGGGATACTCGGCGGCCTGTTCGTGGTGATCGCGCTGTCGGTCATCGTGCAGGTCGGCTCGTTCAAGATGACCGGGAAACGGGTGCTCCGGATGGCACCCCTGCAGCATCACTTCGAGCTGATCGGCTGGGCTGAGACCACGATCGTGATCAGGTTCTGGCTGATCTCCGGATTGTTCATCGCGCTCGGACTCGGCATCTTCTACGTCGAGTGGCTGCCCGGCTAGCTATCGCGCCCGGCCGGCCCCGGATGCGCACGCCCGGCCGCGTTGCGGGGACATCCGCCGCCTGGTGGACACGGCCACGTTGCGGGCACGGCCGCGCCGCGTTAAGGACCGAACTGGCCGCGGCGGACACGCGCCGCGAGGTGTTCCGCCGATCCGGCCCTGATGTGCAAAGGTCAGACGCAGCGGCCTGCCAGGTCAGGCCGGACGATTCGGGAGTGGATGCAAGATGACGCGGCCAGTGATGCGCCTTGCCGGTGAATTCTCCGGGCGCAGCGTGTGCGTGGCCGGGCTCGGCGTGTCCGGCCCGCCGGCCGCGCGTGCGCTGGCCGCTCTCGGCGCGCGGGTCACCGCGGTCGATTCGCGCACCGATGAGGCGCGCCGCGAACTGGCCAGGGAACTCGCCGACGCGGGCATCACCGTGCTACTCGGCGACGGCCCGGCCGGGCCGTCGCAGACCCTGCCGGACGGCACGGATCTTGTCGTGACCTCGCCTGGCTGGCGCCCGGACGCGCCGCTGCTGGCCGCCGCCGCGGCGGCCGGGGTGCCGGTGATCGGCGATGTTGAGCTTGCCTGGCGGATCCGGCCCGTGCTGCCGGACGGCTCCCGGCAGCAATGGCTGGCCGTCACCGGCACGAACGGCAAGACCACCACGGTCCGGATGCTCGCCGCGATGCTGGCCGCGGCCGGTCACCGGAGCGTCGCTGCTGGCAATGTCGGGACATCGGTGGTGGATGCGGTGACCGCGGCCGAGCCTTACCCGGTCATTGCCGTTGAGCTGTCCAGCTTCCAGCTGCACTGGAGCGCCACGCTGCGCCCGTTCGCCGCGGTCGTGCTGAATGTGGCCGCGCACCATCTCGACTGGCACGGCGATATCGGCTCGTATGCGCGCGACAAGGGCCGGATATACGCGCCAGGGACGATCGCCGTGTACAACGCCGATGACCCGCGATCCGGAGAGCTGGCCGCGATGGCCGCCGAGCCCGCCCGCCTTGTCGCGTTCCAGCTGGGTATCCCTGGCCCGGGCGAGGTCGGCGTCGGCGGCGGCTACCTGGTAGACCGCGCCTTCGCCGACGCCGACGCCGGCGAAGGCGCCGGCGTCAGCAGCAGCAGCGACGGCGTGCGGCTTGCCGGCGTCAGCGAGGTACGGCCGGCCGCCCCGCACAACGTGGCCGACGCGCTGGCCGCCGCGGCGCTGGCCCGCGCGTACGGCGTGCCGCCGGGCGCGGTGGCGGCCGGCCTCGCGGCGTTCCGGCCGGAGCCGCACCGGATCAGCCTGGTCGCCCGGGTCGGCGAGGTGGACTACATCGACGACTCCAAGGCGACCAACCCGCACGCCGCCGCGGCGTCGCTGGCCGCCTTCCGGTCCGTGGTATGGGTGGCCGGCGGCCTGTTCAAGGGCGCCGACGAGGACGTGGACGAGCTGGTCTGCGCCGCCGCGCCGCGGCTGCGCGCGGTCGTGCTGCTGGGCGCCGACCGGGCCCGGATCCGGGGGGCCCTGGCGCGACACGCGCCGGATGTGCCGGTTGTTGAGGCCGCCGGGACCGACACTGGAGCCATGGATCTCGTGGTGAAGGCGGCCGCGCGGCTGGCCGGGCCGGGTGACACGGTGCTGCTGGCGCCGGCGGCCCAGTCGTTTGACATGTTCCGTGACTATCCCGCGCGCGGCGACGCGTTCGCGGCGGCGGTCAGGCGGCTGGCGGAGCTGTCGTGAACGCCGCGGCCCCAGCCGGAGCCACGACGCAGGTCCCGCCGGGTGCCACGACGCGGTCGCCGCCGGGCGGGCCGGCCCGCCGTTCAGCGGGCAGGCTGTCCGGCTGGCTCGGGCTGCTCGACCGCCCGCTGACCTCCTATTATCTCGTCCTCGGCATCAGCATGCTGCTGCTTGCGCTTGGCCTGGTGATGGTGCTGTCGACCTCGTCGGCGGCGGCGCTTGACATCGGCGGCTCGCCGTACGCGGGATTCCAGAAGCAGCTGCTCGGGGTGGCCATCGGGCTGCCGCTGATGTGGCTGGCGGCCCGGTCGTCACCGACCGTCTTCCGCGCCGCCGCGTACCCGCTGATGGCGGTATCGGTGATCGGCCTGCTGCTCGCGATCACGATCGGGGTGCCGACCGCGGGCGCGGCCCGCTGGGTGCAGCTCGGCCCCTTTCAGCTGCAGCCGTCTGAGTTCGCCAAGCTCGCCTTCGTGCTCTGGGGCGCGGATCTGCTGGCCCGCAAGGAGAAACTCGGTCAGCTCACCGACTGGCGGCAGTTGCTGATCCCGCTGATGCCCGGCGCGGGGATCATGTGCATGCTGGTCATGCTCGGCGACGACCTGGGCACGACGTTCCTGCTGCTGACCATCTTCCTGGCGCTGCTCTGGGTGATCGGGACGCCGGGCAGGCTCTTCGTGGGCATGCTCGCGCTGATGGGCTTCGTCATGATCATTCTCATCATGGTCGCTCCCTACCGGCTGCAGCGCATCACCGGCTTCCTGAACCCGCACGCCCAGACGTTGCAGGCCAGCTACCAGCCCACCGAGGGGAAGTTCGCGCTTGGCTCCGGCGGCTGGTTCGGGGTCGGGCTAGGGGCCAGCAAGGAGAAGTGGGGCTGGGTGCCGAACGCGCCGACGGACTTCATCTTCGCGATCCTCGGCGAGGAACTCGGCCTCATCGGCACGCTCTGCGTGGCCATGCTGTACGGCGGCCTCGCTTACGCCGGGATACGGATCGCCCGGCGGGTCCCCGGCACGTTCATGCGGCTCGCGGCGGCGGCTGCGACGGCCTGGATCGTGGTGCAGGCGCTGGTCAACATCGGCGCGGTGATCGGCCTGCTGCCGATCACCGGGGTACCGCTGCCGCTGGTCTCGGCCGGCCTGTCGTCGCTGATCGTCACCATGGTGACGCTCGGCATGCTGATGTCCTTCGCCAAGCGGGAGCCCGGCGCCAGCCAGGCCCTTGCCGCCGCTGGCCCCGGAGTGCCGCGACGCATCCTAAGCTGGCTGGGCCTGGCCGGCCGGCGCGACTGAGCGCCGGCCACGCGCGGCTGCGCGGCCGGATGAGGAGCGGAGGAAGCTGGCATGAGCGTGATGCTCGCGGGCGGCGGCACGGCGGGTCACATCGAGCCGGCCCTGGCGCTCGCCGACGCGCTGCGGCGTGCCGATCCGCGGATCAATGTCACCTGCCTGGGCACCGAGCGCGGCCTGGAGACCCGGCTGGTCCCGAACCGCGGCTACGACCTGGCCCTGATCCCGGCCGTCCCGCTGCCGCGCTCCATCACGCCGCGGCTGCTCTCGGTGCCGGGACGGCTCGCCGACGCGATCGGAACCGCCGCCGCCGCCCTCGACCAGTGCGGAGCCGAGGTCCTGGTCGGATTCGGCGGCTACGTGGCGACGCCCGCCTATCTCGCCGCCCGCCGCCGGGGCGTCCCGATCGTGGTGCACGAGGCCAACTCCCGCCCGGGGCTGGCCAACCGGCTCGGGGCCCGGCTGACCAGGCATGTCTTCACCGGCCAGGCTGGCACCAAGCTGGCGCACGCCACCTGCATCGGGATCCCGATCCGCCGCGAGATATCCGGCCTGGACCGGCTCGCGCTCAGCGACAAGGCGCGCGCGCATTTCGGCCTCCGCCCGGACCTGCCGGTGCTGCTGGTGACCGGCGGCTCGCAGGGCGCCAGGACGCTGAACCGGGCGGTAACCGGCGCGGCCGCCGCGATCAGGGCAGCGGCCGTCCAGGTGCTGCACATCGTCGGGCCGCGGGCGGATACCGATCCCGCCCCGTCGTCGCCCGGTGCGCCCTACGTGACGCTCACCTATATCGACCGGATGGATCTGGCCTACGCCGCGGCGGACTTCGCGCTCGTCCGCGGCGGCGCGATGACCTGCGCCGAGCTCACCGCGGTCGGGCTGCCCGCGGTATACGTCCCGCTGCCGCACGGCAATGGCGAGCAGCGGCTGAACGCTGCGCCGATCGAGCAGGCGGGCGGCGGCCTCATCGTGGCCGACGCCGATCTGACGCCGGCCTGGATCCGCGACACGCTGCTGCCGGTGCTGCTCGACCCGGAACTTGTCGCGGCGATGTCGGAGGCGGCGGCGGAAATGGGCCGCGGGGACGCCGACCAGCGGCTGGCCGCGGAAGTGCTGCGGGTGATGCAACGTGGCGGGCGGCCGCACCGCCCGGGGCACGGCCGCCGCCGGTCCTGAGAGGTCATCGCGCTGGACCCCGGGCCGGACATGAAACTGCATAACGATTACTAACGGATGGCCTGGCGCGAAGGCCGGCCGAACAGGAGTGATGTCAGATGGGGCTGGTCAAGCCGGCCGACCCGGTGCCAGTCGGCCAGCTCGGCCGGGTGCACTTCACCGGCATCGGCGGAGCTGGGATGTCCGGGATCGCCCGCATCCTGCTGGCCAGGGGGGTGCCGGTGTCCGGCAGCGACGCGGCGCCATCGGAACTGCTGGAATCGCTGGCCGCGCTCGGCGCGGATGTCAGCGTCGGTCACGCGGCGGTCAATCTCGGGGCCGCTGACACCCTGGTGGTGTCGACCGCCATCAGGCCGGACAACCCGGAACTCGCCGAGGCGCGGCTGCGCGGCATCCGGGTGCTGCACCGCGCGACCGCGCTGGCGTCGGTGATGCTCGGCCGCCGCGGCATCGCCGTCGCCGGGACGCACGGCAAGACGACGACCACGTCGATGCTGACCACGATCCTGCGCCGGTGCGGGGCCGACCCGTCGTATGTCATCGGCGGCATCCTCGCCGAGACCGGCCTCGGCGCCGCGGACGGCGCCGGTCCGGCGTTCGTCGCCGAGGCCGACGAGAGCGACGGGTCGTTCCTCATGCTCGCGCCCGAGACCGCGGTCGTCACCTGCATCGAGGCTGACCACCTGGACAACTACGCGGACCTGGCCGAGATCGAGGCGGCCTTCCTGGCCTTCGCCCGCCGGATCACCCCTGGCGGGCTGCTGGTGGCCTGCGCGGACGACCCGGGCGCGGCCGCCCTCGCGGCCGCCGTCGGCTCGGACGCCGCCGGGTCCGGGATCCGGGTGCGCACGTACGGGACGGCGGCGGGTGCCGACTACCGGCTCAGCGACGTGACCCCGGACGGCATGGCGACCCGGCTGACGCTCACCCCCGGCCCGCGGGCCGCCGCCGGGCCGGCGGCCCGTCCGCAGCCGGGCTGCCGCCCGCCGGACTGACGGCCGGGATCCGGGTGCCCGGCCGGCACAACGCGCTGAACGCCGCGGCCGCGCTGGCCGTCGCGATCGAGCTCGGCTACCCGGCGGAACAGGCCATCGGCGGGCTCGCCGCCTACGCGGGCGCGCGCCGCCGGATGGAACTGACCGGCGAGGCGGACGGAGTCCGGGTGCTGGACAGCTATGCGCACCATCCGACCGAGCTGACCGCCGACCTGACGGCCGCCCGGGAGGTGGCCGCCGGCGGCCGGGTCATCGCGGTCTTCCAGCCGCACCTGTACAGCCGTACCAGGTTGTTCGCCAGCGAGTTCGCTGCCGCGCTGGGCCTGGCCGATGAGGCGATCGTGCTTGACGTGTACGCGGCACGGGAGGACCCGGAGCCTGGCGTGACCGGGAACCTGATCGCGTCGGCTGTCCCTGGTGGCGCACATTACCTGCCTGGCCGGGCCGAGGTGCCCGCTGCCGCGGCCGGGCTGGCGAAGCCGGGCGACATCGTGCTGACGATGGGCGCGGGTGACGTGACGGCTCTGGGGCCGCTGATCGTGGCGGCGTTGCGGGCCCGGGAAGGCGGTAGCTGGTGACCGGGCGCGGGGGGCGGCCGCCTGGCGGTGTCGCAGCGGGGCCGGGCGGCTTCGTGCTGGCGGCGGGCGCGGGTGAGGTGATGGCTGGCCGGCCGCCGGTCACTGCGACCATGATCTTCATGTCCCCGGCCCGCCCGGCCCCGGCCGGCGGCAGCCGATGATCCGCCGCCGGAGCCCCGCGCCCCCCGCGGCTTCGCCTGCTGCTAACGGCCCGGCGGGGGCCGCGGCGCCCGGGCCGGCCAGCGCGCCAGCGGCGACGGCCGGGCCGGGCACGGTGACGGCAGTTGCCGCCGGGCCGGACGCGGCCGGGACAGCCGGCCGCCCGCGGCGCCGGACCGACCCGTGGAAGACCGCCTTCTTCGTGCTCGCGGCCCTGGCGATCGTGGCCGGGGTGGCCTGGGCGCTGCTCGGCTCCAAGTTCCTCGTCGTGCGCTCGGTCCAGGTCACCGGCCCGGCCGGCATATCGCGGGCCGAGGTGATCGCCGACGCCGGCATCCGGCTGGGCACCCCGCTTATCCGGATCGATCCCGCCGTGCTGGCCCGCCGGGTAGAGCGCATCACGCTGGTGCAGTCCGCGCACGTCCGCCGGGTCTGGCCGGACAAGGTCGTAATCTCGGTACAGGAGCGCACGGCCGTTCTCGCGGTGGCCAGCGGCCGGGGCTACCAGCTGATCGACAAATTCGGCGTGGCCCTGCGCCAGGTGACCCGCCGGCCGCCTGGGATGCCCGTTCTCGGCCAGCCTCATCCGGCCAGCACGGCCACGCTGCGCGGCAGCCCCGAGGTGCTGGCCGCGGCGACCGTGCTGCGGGAACTGCCCGCGCGGCTGGCCCGCCGGATCCGGGTCATCGACGCGCCGGGCCCGGAGGCCGTGACGCTCCGGCTCAGCCGGGGCGTGCGGATCGCCTGGGGCGGTACCGGCCAGGCCGCCGCCAAATCCAGGGAACTCGCGATCCTGATGCGCGGCCACGCGCGTTTCTACAACGTCAGCGATCCGGCAACGGCGGTGACCGGGAATTGAGCCGTGCAGGCCTGTGCGGGTCCGGGCGGCCCCGCTCGCGCGGGCCTGCCCTGTCCCGGTCCGGCACGCCCCGCGCAGGCCAGCCCGAGACCCGCGGACGGCCATCCGCGAGCCGCGCGAACCGGCCCGCGGACGCCAGCCCGAGAGCGGGCGCAGCCTTCCGCGAGCCGCGCGGACCCGCCCGCGGACCGGTGCCCGCCCGCCGGCCGAACTACCGCGTGCAGCGGAATGTCGCGACACGCCGGGCCGCTTGGGGCCAGGTTAGTTGACCCCGGTGGCGGACAACCCTACTGTCCGTACCAGTCGGCAGCTTGACATAACTCTAAATCTCAACTTGAGGGTGAGAGTTGACTCGCCGGAACCGCGAACGTGCCCGGCCGATGCTATTGGGGGCGTATTTCGGATAACTGCTGAATAGGAAGTTTCCTGAGCTTGGCAGGGGAGCTGGCCGGAAAGCAGCGGGCGGAAACTCGGTAGTCGCAAACGAGCGGAAAGGTTCCTCCTCGTGGCAGCACCGCAGAACTATTTGGCGGTCATCAAGGTCGTCGGTATCGGCGGGGGCGGCGTCAATGCCGTTAACCGGATGATCGACGAGGGGCTCAAGGGCGTTGAGTTCATCGCCATCAATACGGACGCCCAGGCGCTCCTGATGAGCGATGCCGACGTCAAGCTCGACGTCGGCCGGGAGCTCACCCGCGGACTTGGCGCAGGCGCCAACCCGGACATCGGCAGCAAGGCCGCCGAAGATCATCGTGAGGAGATCGAGGAGGTCCTCAAGGGGGCCGACATGGTCTTCGTCACGGCTGGCGAGGGCGGCGGGACAGGCACCGGCGGGGCGCCCGTCGTGGCCAACGTCGCGCGCTCGCTCGGTGCGCTCACCATCGGCGTCGTCACCCGGCCGTTCGGATTCGAGGGAAAGCGCCGCGCCGCGCAGGCTGACCTGGGCATCGAGCGTCTCCGCGAGGAGGTGGACACGCTCATCGTGATACCGAATGACAGGCTGCTGTCGATCTCCGACCGGCACGTCAGCGTCCTCGACGCGTTCAAGGCAGCCGACCAGGTGCTGCTGTCCGGTGTGCAGGGCATCACCGACCTGATCACCACTCCTGGGCTGATCAACCTGGACTTCGCCGACGTGAAGTCCGTGATGTCGGGCGCAGGCTCAGCGCTGATGGGCATCGGCTCGGCTCGCGGCGACGACCGGTCCGTCGCCGCCGCCGAGATGGCGATCTCCAGCCCGCTGCTTGAGGCGAGCATCGACGGCGCGCATGGCGTGCTGCTCTCGATCCAGGGCGGTTCCGACCTCGGCCTGTTCGAGATCAACGAGGCCGCGCAGCTGGTGGCTAACTCCGCCGCGCCCGATGCCAACATCATCTTCGGCGCGGTCATCGATGACGCGCTGGGTGACGAGGTACGGGTCACCGTCATCGCGGCCGGATTTGACGAGGGCCGGATCACCAGGCCGCGGCCGGGGCGCACCGCCGCGGCGCCAGCCGCCGCGCCCGCTGCGGCTGACGGCTACGGCTCCGGCGGAGGCTGGCGTGCCGCGACCTTTCCTGATCGGGTAGCCGCTGCGGCGGTTCCGGCTGGCACGTCGGCGGCCGACGTGCCCGCCGTCCTTGCCGAGCCGTCCAGCGTGCAGGCCGGTAGCGGGCTGCGCGCGAACCCGCTGCCCGCAGCCGGGCCCGGGGCCGGCGGAAATGCCGCCAGCCCCAGCCCGGAGCCGGCCGGCCCCCCGGCGGTGGCGAGCGGCACGGCGACAGCCGGCGGCACGGCTGCGGCCGATGGCACGGCTGCGGAGGATGACCAGCCGCCGCGCGCGGCATCGTCCTGGACGGCAGCCGGCGAGCACGACAGCAGCGCCGGCAGCATCCCGTCACCACGTGCGGCGGACCTTCCCGGGGCTGCGCCATCGGCGAGTCCCGATGCGCCGGGCACGGCATCCTGGCCTGAGCCGGCCGCCGCGGCGCGCGTCTTCGATCCGGTCAGTACCCGGCGGCGGTCCGTGGTCTTTGAAGAAGACGACGAACTCGACATTCCCGATTTCCTGAAGTGAGGGCGCGCCGCGGCGATCCCGCGGACGATGCATGGTGCCCGTTCGAGCTGGCGTCCGGCGTGCTCGCGGCCTTCACCAGCCGCCACGGCGGCGTCAGCGATCCCCCGTTCGACAGCCTGAACCTCGGCGGCGTAACGGGTGATGACCCGGCGGCCGTCGTACGCAACCGGCGGCTCGTCGCGCGGGCCTGCAGCCGCCCAGCGGACGGCATGGCGCCGGGCAGGAAGGAAGCGGCCAGCACGACGGCCGGCGGGATCGCCTGGATGCGGCAGGTGCACGGCGCGGATGTGGCGTACGTGGCGGCTGGGACAAATCCAGTAGCAGGCAGCCCGGGTCCGGCGGCGAGCGGCCCGGATCCGGGGACAGCCGGACCGGGTCCGGGGACAGCCGGACCGGGTCCGGCGGCGAGCGGCCCGGCTCCGGGGACAGGCGGCCCGGGTCCGGCGGCAGGCAGTTTCCCGGCCGCTGCGGCCGCGCTTCCCCAGGCCCCGGAGGTCGATGCGATCTTCACCGATGTTCCGGGTCTGCCGCTGGGCGTGCTGGTCGCGGACTGTGCCCCGGTGCTGATCGCCGACCCGCAGGCCCGGATCGTCGGCGCGGCCCACGCGGGCCGGGAGGGCATGGCCGGTGGCGTCGTCCCGGCGCTGGTCCGCGCGATGGTTAGGGCCGGCGCCGACGCTGCGCGGCTGCGGGCCGCCATCGGCCCCGCGATCTGCGGTGGTTGTTACGAGGTGCCCGTGCAGCTCAGGGAGCGGATAGCGGGCGTCGTGCCGGAGGCTGGCTGCGTGACAAGGAAGGGCAGCCCGGGAATCGATATCAGCGCCGGGGTTGCCGCGCAGCTGGCCAGAGCCGGCCTGCAAGCCGTCAGCTGTGATCCGCGCTGCACCGCCGAGACCGCGGCACTGTATTCGTACCGGCGCGATGGCCGCACCGGCCGGTTCGCTGGCCTGGTGTGGCTCGCGTCCTGATCGGGCCGCCTGGCGTACGGCACGGTTAGCGGGCTCGCGTCCTGATGGGCCGGCAGGCGGTGCCTGACGCGCGGCGCGTCATGATGGCCGGATGACTCAGCCAGCCAGCCCCGCGGACCAGACTCGCCGCGATGAGATCAGCGCCGGCCTGGCCGCGGTCCGGGCCAGGATCGCCGCCGCGTGCCAGTCCGCAGGCCGCGAGGCCGGCGATGTCACGCTGATCGCCATTACCAAGACCCGGCCGGCCTCCGACATCCGCCTGCTCAGCGAGCTCGGCGTGCCGGACGTCGGCGAGAACCGGGCCCAGGAAGCGGCGGCCAAGGCGGCCGAGTGCGCCGCCCTCGGCCTGCGCCTAACCTGGCATTTCGTTGGCCAGCTCCAGGTCAACAAGGTCGCCAGCGTGGTCTCCTGCGCCGACGTGATTCACTCGGTCGACCGGCTGCGGCTGGCCGGCGCGCTCGGTTCGCGGGCAACGGCGGCCGGCCGCACGGTTACCTGCCTGGTGCAGGCCAGCCTTGATGGCGATCCGGCCAGGGGCGGCGCCGTCGCGGACCAGGTGCTGCCGGTCGCAGACGCGATTGCCGGGCAGGACGGGCTGCTTCTCGGTGGCGTGATGGCCGTGGCGCCACTCGGCGTGCCGCCGTCTGAGGCGTTCGCGATACTCGGCGAGCTGTCCGCGCGGGTGCGCTCAGCGCATCCCGCGGCGGTGATGATTTCCGCGGGAATGAGCGCCGACCTGGAGCAGGCAATCGGGGCGGGCGCAACACACGTGCGTGTCGGTACGGCGTTGCTCGGCGGCCGGCCAGCGTTCGTCAGGTAATGTCCGACGCGTGGCGCGCCGCGAGCGGGCCGCATAATAGCGCGACGGAGGACTGCAGGATGGCCAGCGCGATGCGCAAGATGGCGGTCTATCTCGGCCTGGTAGAGGACGATCACCGCTACGACGAGCACTACTCCGAAGATTATGGCTCTGACGAGTATGACGAGTACGGCGACCAGGATGACCTGCTGGAATCGGGGGACCAGCAGGAGATTCATGCTGGCCGCGGTGACCTCGGCCTGGAGAATGGCCGGCCCGCGCAGGAGCGGCCCGCGGGCACCGCGGCGCAGGCCACCGCGGCGCAGGCCACCGCGGTGCAGACGACCGATCTGGCCAGGATTACCACCTTGCATCCGCGAACGTACAATGAGGCTCGTACGATCGGAGAGCATTTCCGCGAGGGCACTCCGGTGATCATGAACCTGACTGAGATGGTCGATAGCGACGCGAAGCGCCTCGTCGACTTCGCGGCAGGCCTGATCTTCGGGCTGCGCGGGTCTATCGAGCGCGTGACCAACAAGGTGTTCCTGCTTTCCCCGGCGAACGTAGAGGTCGCGGCAGAGGACAAGGCCCGTATCGTGGAGAGAGGGTTCTTCAACCAGAGCTAGCAAGCCGATGGCAAACTACGCAGCACGGCGACAGCGGTACCGTCCCGGCACCTGCCGTGCGGGCAGGCAGGGACGTGACGCTCGTAAAGATCATCTTGACCTATGTGCTGTGGATCTACCTGCTGCTGCTCATCGGGCGGCTGATCATCAGCTGGATACAGTCGTTCTCGCCGTCGTGGCGACCGACCGGAGTCGTCCTGGTGATGGCGGAGGCTGTCTTCACGCCGACCGATCCGCCACTGAGATTGCTAAGGCGCTGCATTCCATCGCTCCGTCTCGGTAATGTTGCCTTGGACCTCAGCTTCATGGTGCTGTTCCTGGTGGTTTTCGTCTTGATCCAGGCCGTGGGGCAGATCTGATCGGGTAGCGTCCACAGGGGACCCCAGTCCAAGCGCGCCAAGGAGATGACATGCCACTGACGCCCGCGGATGTGCGGAACAAGCAGTTCAGCACGACCAGGCTCAGGCCCGGCTATGACGAGGAAGAGGTCGACGCCTTCCTCGATGAGGTAGAAGCGGAACTCGACCGGCTGATCCAGGAGAACGAAGAGCTCCGGGGCAAGCTGGCTGAGGTGCTACGCGGAGGCAAGGCGCCGGTGGCTCTCAACGCTCCCCATGCCGACCCGCCGCCTGAGCTGCACACGCCAGAGCCGCCGCGGATCGAGCCCGAGCGCCGGCCGCAAGAGGCCGTGATGATGGGCATGAAGCCGGTCGAGGACAACATGGACACGGCTGCCCGCGTGCTGGCCCTCGCGCAGCAGACGGCTGACCAGGCGATCGCTGACGCCAGGCGCGAGGCTGACGAGACCCTTGGCCGGGCCAGGCGCGAGGCCGACGAGATCCTGACCAAGGCCAGGCGGCAGTCCGAGCAGATCACCAGTGACGCCAGGGCGCGTGCGGAAAGCCTGGAGCGCGATGCACAGGAACGGCACCGCCAGGCCATGGGGTCGCTGGTGCAGTCGCGGGAGGAACTTGAGCGGCGCGTCGACGACCTGCGTGCGTTCGAGCGGGAGTACCGCAGCAGGCTGAAGGCATATCTGGAAGGGCAGCTTCGTGATCTCGAGGCAGGCGCCACCGACAGCGGCGTCTTCCCCGCCATGGCTACCGGGCCGCAGCCCGCGGTTCCGGCCGGCATGGGACGCATGGACGCCCGCAACGGCCAGCCGGCAGTCGCGAGCCCGTACACCCCGCAGCCCGAGCCCGTGCCGCACACCGGCGGATTCCACCCGTCTGATTCTGCACAGCACGATCGCCGCTGATCGGGCGGCTAGCGTCAGCTCTGCCGATAGAGCCCGCCCGTGATTCGCTTCGGCGTAGTTCTCGCGGTGGTCGTAGTGGCGATCGGGCTGCTCGTCGGCGGGATATTCACTAGCAGCCTGCTGCTTGTCTATCTCGCCATCGGCGTAAGCGCCCTGGCGGCCGTGCTGCTGGTCATCGGGGTAGTGATCTGGCGGGACGAGATATTCGGGGTAGCCGAAGCCCGCCCGGCCGCCGCGCAGCAGGCTGCGGCCGCGGCGGTCAGCGGGTCGGCCACGGACCAGGTATCCGCCCGTGACCAGGCGCCAGCGGGCAAGGCCGAGGCCCTTGACCAGGCACCGGCCGGCCGCCAGGCACCGGCCGGCGGCCAGGCACCGGCCGGCGGCCAGGCCGAAGTCAGGGCAATGGCGGCCGCCCGGGACGCGTCATCAGCCGCGGACGAAGCCCCGGCCCGGGACAAGGCGGCGGCCGGGGACCGGGTTCCGGCCCGGGACGCGGCGCAGGCCCCGGTCACGGTAGCGGCCCGGGATGAGGTCCTGGCCGAGGACAAGTCGACTGCCCGGGACACGGCGCAGGCCCGGGACATGGCGCAGGCCCGGGACACGGCGCAGGCCCGGGATGAGGTCCTGACCGGCGACAAGGCCACTGCCCGGGACGTGGCAGTGCCGAAGGAACAGGGCTCCCGGCCGGCCACCAGCGCGCCAGTACCCGCGGAGCGGGCAGCGCCGGCGGCTACCCGATCAGCGCAGGACGAAGCCAGGCGGGTGCCAGCAGGGCAGCCGGCCGCCACTGCTCCGCGCGGGCCGGCCAGCCCGGCGCGGGCCCCCGCCGTGGCCGGGCGGCAGGCTGGCCCGCCCGCCTCGCGTGCCGGGGCTCCGGGTGCGCCGGGCTCACCCGCATCTCCGACGCCGGCAGCGTCGTCGGCCGCGGCCGCGCAGAGTGCACCGCGCGCGCGACCAGCTTCGCCCGCCCAGCCGGCCCCGGCTGGCCCGTCGGCCGCCGGCGCCGGGGCTCCCGGCGCACCGGACTCACCGGCGCCTGTACCGTCGGCCGCGGCTGCGCAGAGTTCGCCGCCCGCACGGCCGCCTCCGGCTGCACCCCCGGCCCCGGCTGGCCCATCGGCCGTGCCGCCTCCGGCTGCACCCCCGGCCCCGGCTGGCCCATCGGCCGTGCCGCCTCCGGCTGCACCCCCGGCCCCGGCTGGCCCATCGGCCGTGCCGCCTCCGGCTGCACCCCCGGCCCCGGCTGGCCCATCGGCCGTGCCGCCTCCGGCTGCACCCCCGGCCCCGGCTGGCCCATCGGCCGTGCCGCCTCCGGCTGCACCCCCGGCCCAGTCGGCCGCGGCTGGCCCATCGGCTGCGCCGCCTCCGGCTGCACCCCCGGCCCAGTCGGCCGCGGCTGGCCCATCGGCCCAGCCAGCCACGCGCGCCGCTGGCGGGCCGCGGCTGCGCCTCCGGCCGCGGCTGCGCCGTCAGTCCCTGTTGCACCGGTGACTCCGGCTGCGACAACGCCCTCCCCGGCGGGCGCCGTGCCGCCGCCGGTGATGCCGGCATCGGCGGCCGGGGCGGTCCCGCCGCCCGCCCGCCCCGCGTCACCTGCGCCGTCCGCGTCACCTGCGGCGGCGGCGTCACCTGCGCCGTCCGAGTCACCTGCGGCGGCGGCGCCTCCCGGGTCGGCGGCTCCCGGGTCACCTGCGCCGGTCGCGCCCGGCGGTACCGCCGGGACCGGCGCTAGCAGCACGACCAGAGCGAACCCTGAGGTCACCGTGGTACCGGGGATCACCAGGTACCACCGCGGTGACTGCATCCTGATCCGGTTCCTGAGCGAAGATGATCTCGAGCGAATGACCAGGGAAGCCGCCGAGGCCGCCGACTGCGTGCCGTGCAAGGCCTGCCAGCCCGGGGCGTAACTACTGACCGTTGTCCACCGGGGTGATCCAGAAGGCTAGGCCGAGGGCACGGTCGGCGTGCTCGCGGGCAGCCGGATCCGGCCCGCCGGCCGGGCGCTCACCGTACTGGTCAGCCAGCACCTCGCTGCTGATCATCGGCGCGTACTCGGTAAGCGCGGCGGCAAGCTCCGGATCGGCCGCGCCCCAGTGCAGCGAGATCCGGTCGCTGACGTCAAGGCCATCGCTCTTGCGTGCGTCCTGCACCAGCCGCACCACCTCGCGGGCCAGCCCCTCGCGGCGCAGCTCGGGCGTGATGGTGACCTCCAGCGCCACGGTCTCGCCGTTCTCCGACCCGACGGCCCAGCCGGACCTGGGTGTCTGCGTGACGATGACGTCGTCCGGCGCCAGGCTCAGCTGTTCGCCGTCGACCCGGACCAGCGCGGATCCGGCCGAGCGGAGGCTGGCCGCCAGCCCGGCCCCGTCGGCGGCCTCGATCGCGGCGGCAACGGCCGGGGTAGCGTTGCCGAACCGGCGGCCCAGCGACCGGTAATTCGGCTTGACCGTGACGTCCACGAGCTCGTCGCCGACGCTGGCCAGCGTGCCGATCTCGCGGACGTTGAGCTCGTCGGCGATCTGGGCGCGCAGCTCGGCGGGCAGGCGGCCGAAGCCGGCCGCGCTGACCAGCGCCCGGGCCAGCGGCTGGCGCAGCCGTACCACCGCCGAGGACCGGGCCGAGCGGCCCAGCTCGACCAGCCGCCGGGCCAGCGCCACCTGCCCGGACAGGCGCTCGTCGATGAGCCCGGCCGCGGCGACCGGCCACGCGGCCAGGTGCACCGAGTCCGGAGCGCCGGCCGGGCGCAGCACGTCCCACACGTAGTCGGCCAGGAACGGAGCAAACGGCGCCATCAGCCGGGTCAGCGTTTCCACGCACTCCTGCAGCGTGGCGAAGGCCGCCGCCCCGCCGGGAGTGCCCGGTCCCGCCCAGAAGCGGCGCCTGGACCGGCGCACGTACCAGTTGGACACATCGTCGATGAACGCCGCGATCCGGCGCCCGGCCGCGGCCGAGTCGAACGACTCCAGGGCCGCCGTGACCTCGCGGACCAGCATGTGCAACTCGCTGAGTACCCACCGGTCGAGCACCGGCCGGCCGGTGACGTCCGGCGGCCCGGCCCTCCGTTTCAAATCCCGGATGTTTCCCTGGGCGGCGCCGGCATTCGCGTACAGCACGAAGAAAGACGTGGTGTTCCAGTAAGTCAGCAGGACCTTGCGGACGATCTCCGCGAGCACCCCGTCACTGATCTTGCGTGTCGCCCACGGTGACCCGCTGGCCAGGAAGAACCAGCGCAGCGCGTCGGCGCCGTGCGTGTCCATCAGCGGGATGGGAGCGAGCACGTTGCCGAGGTGCTTGCTCATCTTCCGGCCGCGATCGTCGGCGAGCAGGCCAAGGCACAGCACGTTCTGGTACGCGGACCGGCCGAAGACCAGCGTGCCGACGGCCATCAGCGAGTAGAACCAGCCCCGGGTCTGGTCGAGCGCCTCGCAGATGAACTGCGCCGGGTAGGCCGCCTCGAACTCGGCCTCGTTCCGCAGCGGGGCGCCGACCTGGGCGAACGGCATCGCGCCCGAGTCATACCAGGTGTCGATGACCTCCGGCACCCGGTGCGCCGCGCCGCCGCATCTGGGGCAGGTGATCACCACGCCGTCCACGAACGGCCGGTGCGGGTCGAGCCCGGAGAGATCCCGTCCGGCCAGCGCGGACAGCTCCGCCAGTGAGCCGGCGCAGGTGACATGCTCGTCGTCGCACAGCCACAGCGGCAGCGGGGTGCCCCAGTACCTGGTCCGCGACATCGCCCAGTCGACGTTGTTGCGCAGCCATTCCCCGTAACGGCCGTGCTTGATGGTCGGCGGCTGCCAGTTCGTTTTCTCGTTCTCGGCCAGCAGCTCTGCCTTGATGGCCGTGGTGCGGATGTACCAGGACGGCTGCGCATAGTAGAGCAGCGGCGTGCCGCACCGCCAGCAGTGCGGGTAGCTGTGCTCATGCCGCGCTGACCGCAGCAGCAGGCCCCGGTCAGCGAGGTCGCTGGTCAGAGGCGCGTCGGCATCCTTGAAGAACATCCCGCCGACCAGCGGCACGTGTTCGTCGAACCTGCCGTCCGGCCGGACCGGGTTGACCACCGGCAGGCCGTGCAGCCGGCCAGTCTCCATGTCGTCCGCGCCGAAGGCCGGCGCTAGGTGCACCAGCCCGGTGCCGTCCTCGGTGGTGACGAAGGTTCCGGTCACTACCCGGTGCGCGCCGGGGATCTCGACCAGGTTAAACGGAGGCCGGTATGCCGATCCGGCCAGCTCGGCTCCGCGCAGCCGGGCGGCGATGTGCCAGCCCTCCCCGAGCACGCGGCCGACCAGCGCTTCCGCGACCACCACGCGGTCACCGTCAGCGGACCTCCTGGCCACCACGTACGTCTCGTCCGGGTGCACCGCGACGGCGGTATTGGCGACCAGCGTCCACGGCGTGGTCGTCCAGACCAGCAGGTCCGCGCCCTGGAGCTGCGGGCTGGCGCCATCCGGCACGGCCAGCAGCGGGAACCTGACCGTCACCGACGGGTCGGAGACAACCTGGTACACGTCCGGCTGGCCGAGTTCGTGATCGGACAGCGGAGTCCCGCATCTCGGGCAGTACGGGCTGATCCTGAAGTCCCTGATCAGCAGGTCCTTGTCGAAGATGACCTTGAGTGACCACCAGACCGACTCGATGTAGGACGCGTCCATGGTCCGGTAGGCATGGGAGGTGTCGACCCAGTAGCCCATCCGCTCGGTCATCGCCTCGAACGCGTCGACATGCCGCAGCACCGATTCGCGGCACCGCTCGTTGAACTCGGCGATGCCGTAGGCCTCGATGTCTTTCTTGCTGGCCAGGCCGAGTTCCTTCTCGACCGCCACCTCGACCGGCAGGCCATGGCAATCCCAGCCGGCCCGGCGCGGCACGTGGAAGCCCTGCATGGTCTTGAACCGGAGGAAGGCGTCCTTGAATACCCGGGCCTCGACATGGTGCACGCCGGGCATCCCGTTGGCCGTCGGCGGGCCCTCGTAGAAGGTCCACAGCGGGCCATCCGCGGTCTGCTCCAGGGACCGCTGGAACACGTTGCCGTTCCGCCACCTGGCCAGCACCGCGTGCTCGATGGCCGGCAGGTCTGCTACCGCGGGCAGCGCGGGGAAAGGCGGCTGCCCGCCGTCTTCGCTCGTCATGATCGATGGCCTCCGGCGGCTCGGCGCGCGAGCGGCATTCCCCGGGTCCGCTAGCACGGCAGTTCGCAGGATAACCGATATACCGCGGGCAGTTCGCGGACGGCGCAGCGCGGGCGTTTGCGGTCCGCCCCGGTCACCATTTATCCTCCGGTGACTGCCCGCATAGCAAGATCATTTAAATAGCCGGGCTGAGGAGGCGGGAGATGGCGGCCACAGCGCATCCGGGGCCCGGCGCACTTCCTGTGCGGGACGGGGAGCAGCGCTGGACCGGGGCCGAGCTGGCCGAGGTCCGCGACACGCTGGCCGCCGAGGTCGCCGACCTGCGCGCCGAGATCGACAAGGCAGAATCGGAGATCGCCGCCCGGCTCGACGACGCGGTCGGCGACGCGGGCGATGACCAGGCGGACGCGGGCGCGAAGACATTCGAGCGAGAGCAGGAACTCGCCCTCACCCATCGCTCCCGTGAACTGCTCGCGCAGAGCGAGCGGGCGCTGGCCAGAATCGATGAGGGCAGCTACGGCACCTGCGAGTCCTGCGGTGAGCCGATCGGGAAGGCGCGGTTGCAGGCCTTCCCCCGGGCAACGCTGTGCGTGGCATGCAAGCAGCGCGAGGAACGCCGCTGACCGGGGCGGCGGCCGCTCCGCCGCAGCCGCGCCGGGTGCGGGTGCTGCTCGCCGTCGCCGTCCTGGTACTGGCCACCGACATCGCCACCAAGGTGATCGTCGTGGCCACGCTGTCCGACCGGCCGCCGGTCCGGCTGCTCGGCGGGCTGCTGACGCTCCGGGTAGACCGCAACCCCGGTGCCGCGTTCAGCATCGGGACCTCGATGACCCTGGTTTTCTCGGCCATTGCGCTCGGCGTGATCATCTACATCCTGCGCACGTCGCGCCGGATCCGCAGCGTGCCCTGGGCGGTCACGCTTGGCCTGCTGCTCGGCGGCGCCACCGGGAACCTGGTGGACCGGCTGCTGCGGTATCCCGGACCGCTGCGCGGTTATGTCGTGGACTGGATTCAGCTGCCGCACTGGCCGGTTTTCAACGTGGCCGATTCGTCGATCGTCTGCGGCGGGATTCTCGCCGTCCTGCTGGCCGGGCGCGGGATCCGGATCGACGGGACCGGGCCGGAGCGGGCGGCCAGCCGATCCGGCGGTCCCCCCGGCGGCGGGACGGCCGGTGAGCGCCGGCTGCGGCTGGCGGCGGCGCTTCCGGCGGCCGGACGGCCGGCGAGGCTGCGGCTGGCGGCGGCGCCCACGGCGGGACGGCCGGCGAGGCTGCGGCTGGCGGCGGCGCCCACGGCGGGACGGCCGGCGAGGCTGCGGCTGGCGGCGGCGCCCACGGCGGGACGGCCGGCGAGGCTGCGGCTGGCGGCGCCGGGCCCGGCGGCGCCGCCGGTGCCGGGCCGCCCGACGGCGGCGTGTCAGACGGCAGCCCATGACTCAGCCAGGCCAGCGCCAGGTCCCCGTCCCGGACGGGCTGGACGGCGAGCGGCTCGACGCGGCCCTGGCGCGGATGTTCGGCTTGTCCAGGGCCAGGGCAGCCGAGCTGATCGGATCCGGGGACGTTCTCATCGGCGGCGCCGCGGCCGCGAAGTCGGACCGGGTCGCGGCCGGTGACTGGCTGGACGTGACGCTGCCGCCGCCGGTGACCGCCGTGCCGCGGCCGGAACCGGTGCCGGGCCTCACCGTCGTCTACGAGGATTCCGACATCCTGGTCGTGGACAAGCCGGCTGGCGTGGCCGCGCACCCGACCCCGGGCTGGACCGGCCCGACAGTGCTGCAGGGAGTCCTCGCGGCCGGCCATTCGCTGGCCGTCAGCGGCGCCGCCGAGCGGCAGGGCATCGTGCACCGGCTGGACGCGAACACCTCGGGGCTGATGGTGCTGGCGAAGAGCGAGCCCGCGTACAGCGGGCTGAAGCGCGCCTTCCGGGACCGCGAGGTGGACAAGCGCTACCACGCGCTGGTGCAGGGGCATCCGGACCCGCTGCGCGGGACGGTGGATGCGCCGATCGGCCGGCACCCGTCCGGCGACGGCAGGTTCGCCGTCGTCGCCGGGGGCCGGCCGTCGGTCACGCACTACGACACGCTGGAAGCGTTCCGGGCGGCCAGCCTGGTTGAGGTCGTCCTGGAGACTGGCCGGACCCATCAGATCCGGGTGCACATGACGGCGATCAGGCATCCCTGCGCGGGTGACCGGCTGTACGGCGCGGACCCCGTGCTCGCCGCCCGGCTCGGCCTGACCAGGCAGTGGCTGCACGCGGTGCGGCTCGGGTTCGCGCACCCGGCCGGCGGCCGCGCGATGGAGTTCGCCAGCAGCTACCCGGCCGACCTGGCCGGCGCGCTGGCGGTGCTGCACGCGGAGAGCTGACCGCGGCCTGGGCCGCGCACCCCGATGATCTTCCGCGATCAGGAAAAATCGGCAGCGGGCCGGACACTACCGGCGCGGCTGGCCACGCCGCCCCGGCTCCGGCGATAGGGTCGGAGGAACCGGACCGGCGCAGCGGCCGGCCGCAAGTCCCGGCTCTCCCCGGGTCCCTGCGAGCGCAGCGGCCGGTCACTTCCCCCGGGGTCCGCAGATGAGCGAGCCCGCGCCGGGTGGCAGCCATTGAGGCTGGTCAGCGCGGCCGGGTAGACGGCAGCATGCCTGAAGGAGGCGGTACTTCATGGCGGCAGCCCCGTCCGGGCGTCCGGCAGCCGGCCGCGATTCGTTCGCTCACCTGCACGTGCACACCGAGTACTCGATGCTGGACGGCGCGGCGCGGCTGAAGGACCTGTTCAGCGCGTGCCAGCAGACCGGCATGCCGGCCATCGCGATGACCGACCACGGCAACATCTACGGCGCCTACGACTTCTGGTCCAAGGCCAACGCCGCCGGGATCAAGCCGATCATCGGCACCGAGGCTTACCTGGCGCCCGACCACCGCGGGCTCAAGAAGCCGGTCCGGTGGGGCGGCCCGGGGCAGAAGGACGACGACGTCTCCGGGGCCGGCGCGTACACGCACATGACGCTGCTCGCCGAGACCACCGAGGGGATGCATAACCTCTTCCGGCTGTCCTCGCTGGCCTCCCTGGAGGGCTACTTCCGCAAGCCGCGGATGGACCGCGAGCTGCTGGCCAGGTACGCGAAGGGGATCATCGCGACCACCGGCTGCCCCGGCGGCGAGGTGCAGACCAGGCTGCGGCTCGGCCAGTACGACCAGGCCGTCGACGCAGCCGCCGGGTACCGCGACATCTTCGGGCCGGATAACTTCTTCGTCGAGATCATGGACCACGGGCTGGGTGTCGAGCAGCGCACCAGGGACGGCCTGACCCGGATCGCCCGCCAGCTCGCGCTGCCCTACGTGGTGACCAACGACTCGCACTACACCAGGCCGGAGGACGCCCGCGCGCACGAGGTGCTGCTCTGCGTGCAGACCGGGACCAATCTCGCCGACCCGGACCGGTTCAAGTTCGAGGGCACTGGCTACTACGTGAAGAGCCCGGCGGAGATGCGGGCGGTCAGCACCGCCGAGGAGTGGCAGGCAGGCTGCGACAACACGCTGCTGATCGCGGAGCGGGCCGAGGTCACCTTCACCAAGTCCAACCTGATGCCCCGCTACCCGCTGCCGGACGGCGAGACCGAGCAGAGCTGGCTGCGCAAGGAAGTCTGGGCCGGGATGGACCGCCGGTACCCCGGCGGCTACGACGAGCAGCGGCGCAAGCAGGCCGAGTACGAGATCGGCGTCATCGAGCAGATGGGCTTCTGCGCCTACTTCCTCGTCGTCGCCGACTTCATCATGTGGGCCAAGCGGAACGGCATCAGGGTCGGGCCAGGGCGGGGTTCCGGCGCGGGCTCGATCGTGGCGTACTCGCTCGGCATCACCGATCTGGACCCGATTTACCATGGGCTGGTGTTCGAGCGCTTCCTCAACCTCGATCGCGTCACGATGCCGGACTTTGACATCGACTTCGACGAGCGCAGGCGCGGTGACGTCATCCGGTACGTCACCGAGCGGTACGGCGATGACCGGGTCGCGCAGATCATCACGTACGGCACCATCAAGGCGAAGGCCGCGGTCAAGGACTCGGCCCGGGTGCTTGGCTTCCCCTACGCGCTCGGCGACCGGATCACCAAGGCGTTCCCGCCCGCGGTGATGGGCAAGGACATCCCGCTGTCCGGAATCTTCGACGCCGACCACCCCCGGCACGGCGAGGCCGGCGAGCTCCGCGCGCTATACGAGGCCGAGGCCGAGGTCCGCCAGGTCATCGACACCGCCCGGGGGCTGGAGGGGCTGATCCGCCAGCCCGGCGTGCACGCGGCCGGGGTGATCATGAGCAGCGAGCCGCTGCTCGATCACATCCCGGTATGGAAGCGCGAGGCCGACGGCGCGATCATCACCCAGTTCGACTACCCGGCCTGCGAGGACATCGGCCTGCTCAAGATGGACTTCCTCGGCCTGCGCAACCTCACCGTGCTGGAGGACGCGGTAGCCGGGATAGCCGCCAACCGCGGGCTGCAGGTCGACCTGGACACGCTGCCGCTGGATGACAAGCCGACTTACGAGCTGCTGGCCCGCGGTGACACCCTGGGCGTGTTCCAGCTCGACGGCGGCCCGATGCGGGCGCTGCTGCGGGCGATGCGGGCGGACAAGTTCGGTGACATAGCCGCGGTCATCGCCCTGTACCGGCCGGGCCCGATGGCCAGCGCGCCGGTCTACGCGGACCGCAAGACCGGCCGCAAGCAGGTCATCCCCATCCACCCGGAGCTCGCCGCGCCGCTGGCGGACATCCTCGGCGACACCTACGGGCTGATGGTCTACCAGGAGCACGTGATGGCCACCGCCATCGCGCTGGCCGGCTACACGCCGGGCAAGGCGGACCTGCTCCGCTGGGCCATGGGCAAGAAGAAGAAGGAGATCCTGGACCGCGAGCACGAGTCGTTCTCGGCGGGCATGCGCGACAACGGGTACTCCGATGACGCGATAAAGACCATCTGGGACACGCTGGTCCCGTTCTCCGGCTACGCGTTCAACAAGGCCCATGCGGCCGGCTACGCGCTGATCTCCTACTGGACCGCCTACCTTAAGGCCAACTTCCCGGCCGAGTACATGGCGGGCCTGCTGACCTCGGTGGCCGGCGACAAGGACAAGTCCGCCCTGTACCTGAACGAGTGCCGCCGGATGGGCATCAAGGTGCTGCCGCCGGACGTGAACGCCTCCACGGCGATGTTCACCCCGGTCGGCGAGGACATCAGGTTCGGCATGGCCGCGGTGCGGAACGTCGGCACCTCGGTGGTGGACGCGATCGTGGCCGCGCGCACCGCGAAGGGCGCCTTCGGCAGCTTCGCGGATTTCCTGCGCAAGGTGCCGGTCAACGTCTGCAACAAGCGGGTGATCGAGTCGCTGATCAAGGCCGGCGCCTTTGATTCCTTCGGCAGCCCGCGCAAGGGCCTGGTGCTCATTCACGAGCAGGCGATTGACACCGTCATCGACGTCAAGCGCAACGAGGCCATCGGCCAGGACTCGCTCTTCGGCGAGGACACCGAGGCGGCCGCTACCTTCGACGTGCCGGTGCCGGACGGCGAGTGGGACAAGCCGGCGCTGCTCGGCTTCGAGCGCGAGATGCTCGGGCTGTAC
This sequence comes from uncultured Actinomycetes bacterium, assembly GCA_963786975.1. Classification (GTDB taxonomy): domain Bacteria; phylum Actinomycetota; class Actinomycetes; order Streptosporangiales; family Streptosporangiaceae; genus Palsa-506. The sequence goes on from CAWBBE010000010.1 coordinate 317,818, forward strand.
GTGTCCGACCACCCGCTGCTCGGGCTGGAGCACATCGTCGCGGCCGCGACCGACTGCTCGGTTGCCCAGCTCGTGGGCTCGGCCATCGAGGAACCAGAACGTGGTTCCCGGGCCGAGCGCGGCGACGGCCAGCTGGTCACCGTCGGCGGGATCCTGTCCGGCGTACAGCGGAAGGTGACCAAGCAGGGCAATCCGTGGGCGGCGGCCACGCTGGAGGACCTGGAGGGCGCGATCGAGGTGCTGTTCTTCCCGTCGACCTACCAGGCCGCGCTGACGATGATCATCGAGGATGCGATCGTGGTCGTGAAGGGGCGGCTGGACCGGCGGGAGGACGTGCCCAAGCTGGTCGCGATGGAGGTGAGCATCCCGGAACTGCCCACCGGGGAAGAGGGCCCTTTCGTGGTGTCGATGATGGAGGCCCGGTGCGTGCCGCCCGTGGTGGAACGCTTCAAGGAGGTGCTGCGGACCCACCCGGGCCACGTGGAGGTGCACCTGCGGCTGCTGACCGGCAACCGCACCAGGGTGATCCGGCTGGATGACAAGCTGCGGGTGAAGCCGTCCCCGTCGCTGCTGGCCGACCTCAAGCAGTTGCTCGGCCCGGGCTGCGTCGGCTGACCGGGAGCCGGGCCCGGGTCAGGCGTCGCGCCGGTTCAGCAGGTACCCGGCGGCCGCCAGCAGGACCGCCGTCCAGAGGCAGAACACCCCGAACCCCTGCCAGGGCGACAGCAGGTCGGTGGACTTCTGGTGAGCCTGGGTGATCAGCCCTCCGGCCTGCTCGGGAAGGTAGGCGTTGATGTGCGCTCCCCAGTTGCCGGGCAGCAGCCCGGACAGGATGGGCAGCACGAACACGACGCCGATGGCAGTGGCGATGGCGCCTGCGGTATGCCGGATCAGCGCCCCGATGGCCAGCGAGAACAGGCCGAGCACGGCGAGCACCAGGCCGGTGCCGACGACCGCGCGCGCGACGCCCGGATCGCCCAGTGATACGGCCACATGGCGGTGCAGGATCGCCGAGCCCAGGAAGAACGAGCTGAAGGTGACGATCTCTGCTACCACGAGGATCAGCGCCGCGAACACCACTGCCTTGGCCGCCAGCATCGGCACCCGCCGCGGCACCGCGAGCAGGGACGCCCGGATTACCCCGGTGGAGTACTCCGTCGCGATCAGCAGCACGCCGAGCACGGCGATCGCCAGCTGGCCCAGGCCGGTCCCGGCACCGAGGATGAAGCTCACCGGATCCGCGATGATCGTCGCGTTGCGCGCCGGGGCCTGCGGACCGGTCCAGTTGGCTACGGTCAGCCAGGTGAACAGCGCGGTGAAGCCGATGGTCACGACGACGAAGACGATGAGCGTCCAGATCGTGGAGCGAACCGAGCGGATCTTCGTCCACTCGCTGAGCAGCAGGTGGCGGAAGCCGCCGCGGCGGGAGACGGCTGGCAGGCCCGGCCGGGAAGCGGGCGCTACGGGCGCGGCGGATGTCACCGGGTACCCCCATTGGCCGCGGCTACCTGGCCCGGCTCGCGGACGCCGAACTCAAGGCTGCCTGAGGTCATTTCCAGGAACGCCTCCTCCAGCGACGCCCGCGGGGTGAGCTCGTGCAGCACGACGCCTGCCGACGCGGCGAGCTCGCCGATACGGGGCGCGTCCAGGCCGGTGACGGCCAGCGCCCGCGCCCGGCCCGAGTCGGCCGGCTCGCCGGCCGGCGCGTCGTCCGCGCTGGTGACCTTGCCGCCTGCGCCGGTGATCAGGTCAGTCAGTCGCGCCGTGTCGGGGGCGCGGACGAGCACTGATCGGTCCGAGCTGCGGGCGATGAATTCCTCAGTGCCGCAGTCGGCGATCAGCTTGCCGCGGCCGATCACGATCAGGTGGTCGGCCGTGACAGCCATCTCATTCATCAGGTGGCTGGAAACGAATACGGTCTTGCCATCCGACGCCAGCTGCTTCATCAGGTTCCTGATCCACAGAACGCCTTCCGGGTCAAGCCCGTTGACCGGCTCGTCGAGCAGCAGCACCTCCGGGTCGCCCAGCATGGCGGCCGCTATGCCCAGCCGCTGGCTCATGCCGAGCGAGAAGCCGCCCGCCCGCTTGTGCGCGACGTCCTGCAGCCCGACCAGGCCGAGCACTTCGTCGGCCCGGACCGCCGGGAGCCCCTGGGTCTGGGCCAGGAACAGCAGGTGGTTACGGGCGCTGCGGCCGGAGTGCACGGACTTCGCCTCGAGCAGCGCGCCGGCCGTGCGCAGCGGGTCGACCAGGTCGCGGTAGCGCTTGCCGTTGATCGTGGCTACGCCGCCCTGCGGCCGGTCGAGACCGAGGATCAGCCGCATGGTCGTCGACTTGCCCGCTCCGTTCGGCCCCAGGAATCCGGTGACCATGCCCGGCCGGACGGTGAAGGACAGGTGGTCCACTGCCACCTTGTCGCCGTAGCGCTTGGTCAGGTCGCGCGCCTCGATCATCTGCCTGCCTTGTCGGTGGCCCCCCGGCATCAGTTTGGATCCACATTAGCAAGGCCACCGGGCGGCCCGCTTGCGCCACGGCGCGGGCCGGCCCGGACGGCCGGCCGATGCGGCCGGGGCCGGAGCGCGGTCCGGTAATCTTCTGCGGAGAATGGCGGATATCAGCGAGATCCCGTATTCCTCCCGTCCTGGCGGTGATTCTCCGCCCGTCGCGGGACGGGACGGCGCGGGCGCGCATCCGGTCCGGGCGGCCGCGGTGCTCGCCGCCGTCGCCGCCGCCAGCGCGCTGCTCGGCGTAGCGGCCGGACTGGCCTGGACCGCGCTGGCCCCGCACGCGCTGCTGGTGGCGACCGGCGGCGGCGGCGCGGACGTGGTCGACCCGGAGACGAGTGCGTTCATCGCCGCGGACGGATGGTTCGCCCTGCTCTGCGTGGCGGGCGGGGTGACCTGCGGGCTGCTCGGCTGGCGGTTCGCGGTCCGCAGGCACGGCGTCATTGCCCTGCTCGGGCTGCTGGGCGGGGGAGTGGCGGCCGCCCTGCTGGCGCGCTGGGCGGGCCAGCGGTCCGGTCAGGCCGCGTTCGCGCGCAGCCTCGCGGCCAGCAAGCCGGGCGCGCTGCTGCGGTCGCCGGTGACGCTCGGCGCGCATGGCGCCATCGCGTTCTGGCCGCTGGCGGTCGGGCTGGTCGTCGGCGGAATCGAGGCGGTGCGGCTGCTCCGCGGGCGGCGGCGGGCGACCGCGGCCAGCGCGGGGCTGGCCGCGCGGCCGGCCAAGAGCGCCCTGCCGGAACAGGCCGATGGCTGGTGACCGGGTGACCCGCAAGGTTTCGTCTGGCACTCCGTGGGAGCCGGTGGTGGGTTACAGCCGCGCGGTCGCGGCCGGCGACTTCATCTTTGTCTCCGGCTGCACGTCCATGGACGGCGGGGAATTTCACCCGGGAGATGCCCACGCGCAGACCGAACAGGCCATCAGGAACGTGGCTGCCGCGCTGGGCGGCCTCGGAGCCGGGCTGTCCGACGTGGTGCGCACCAGGATCTACGTCACGGACATCTCGCGCTGGCAGGAGTACGGCCGCGCGCACGGCGCCGCGTTCGGCAGCATCCGGCCGGCCACCTCGATGATCCAGGTACCCGCGCTGGTCGACCCGCGGATGCTGGTCGAGGTGGAAGCGGTCGCGTACCGGCCGGGCGCCGGCCGCGGCCCGGCGGCATGATTTCCCGGCGGCGCAGACGGAGTCAGGTGGCCGCCATGGCGGCGCCGACGATGCCGGCGTCGTTGTGCATCGCGGCCGGAACGACGGGGGCGGTCAGCCCGGTCAGCAGCGGCAGGAATTTATCTGACTTCCGGCTGATCCCGCCGCCCACGATAAAGAGCCCGGGCGACAGCAGCGCCTCCATGTGCTCCAGGTACTCATCCACCCGGCCCGCCCAGTCTCCCCAGCTCAGGTCGTGCAGCGCCTTCGCGTGCTCGGATGCGCGCTTCTCGGCGTCCTTGCCGCGGATCTCGATGTGGCCGAACTCGGTATTCGGCACCAGGATGCCGTCAATGAACAGCGCGCTGCCGATCCCGGTGCCGAACGTGAGCACCAGCACCGTCCCCTTGCGGCCCGCGCCCGCGCCGAATTTCATCTCGGCCAGGCCCGCGGCGTCGGCGTCGTTGATCATCGTCACCGGCACGCCGGCGGCCTTGCCGAACAGCGCGCGGGCATCCAGCCCGATCCAGGCCGGCTCGAGGTTGGCCGCGGTCCTGGTGATCCCGTCGGCGATCACCCCGGGAAAGGCGATGCCGGCCGGCCCCTTCCAGCCGAAGCCGGTCACCAGCTGCCGCACCACGTCGGCGATCGCGTCCGGCTCGGCGGGACGCGGGGTGGCGAGCTTGACCCGTTCAGCAGCCAGGGTTCCCGTCGTCACGTCCACCGGAGCCGCCTTGATCCCCGTCCCGCCGATGTCGACGCCAAGTATCTGCATGTGCGCAGCCTCCTCCTCCGTTAGCCGGCTGCTGTACCCGCCGGATGCCAGCGTAGGCGCACCGCGGCCAGCGGATGGCCGGCGAAGGCACCCGGATGCGGCGCGGACTTGCCGAGCGGCGGCGAGTCATGCAGGGTGAGTCCTCGGTGGCGCGCCTCGCCCGGCGGCGGATTCTCGCCGGGCGCTGTGCAGGCTGCCTGGCACAACCCTTTCCTGGCAGGGGAAATCATGGCGGCGCAAAAGGCCGGATCGGGCCATCCGGTCGGCATTCGCGATGTCGCCAGGATCGCCGGAATCTCCGTCGCGACCGCCAGCCTGGCGCTGAACGGGCGGCCGGGCGTGGCGGACGAAACCAGGCGGCGCGCGGTAGCCGCGGCCAAGCAGCTCGGGTACCGGGCGAACCCGCAGGCGCAGGCGCTGCGCCGGGGCCGGACCACGACCTACGGCTTCGTGGTGCGCAACTTCGCCAACCCGTTCTTCCTCGAGGTGCTGAGCGGGGCCCAGCAGGTCGCGGCCGAGGCCGGAGCGACCCTGCTCGTGCTGGACTCGCGCTACTCCATCGACCGGGAGCGCAGGCACGTGCAGGAGATGGCCGTGCAGCGGGTAGCCGGGCTGGCGATCGCCCCGGTCGGGCCGGGCGAGTCGATCCGGCTCTGGCAGGAACTGCGGCCGGGCGCGCCGGTGGTATCACTGAACGGGTCGGCGGACGGCATCACCGGGGTCACCCGGGTAAGCCCGGACACCGCCGCCGCCGTCGAGCTGCCGATGCGCTGCCTGGCCGAGCTCGGCCATAGCTCGGTCGCGTTCCTGTCGGCGCCCCGCGACCTGATGGCCGACCCGGACCGGCTGCGCCATTTCCAGCGCGTCGCGGGTGCCCTGGGCCTGCGGCCCAGGGTCATGTACTCGCTGCTCACGATGGCCGACGTCCAGCAGGCCGCGACGAAGCTGCTGTCCGGAAGGCGCCCGCCGACCGCGGTCATCACCAACTCCGACTACACGGCGCTCGCGATCTACAAGGCCGCCCGGGGGCTATCGCTGCCGATCGGCCCGGGAGTCTCGGTCGTCGGCCATGACGACCTGCCCACGTCCGAATTGCTCGACCCGCCGCTGGCCACCATCCGGATGGACCAGCGCGCGATGGGCCGCGCGGTGATGCTCCGGCTGCTTGAGCCGGGCCTGCAGGAGGACTACATCGCGGCCGTCGAGCTGGTCCGCCGGGCCTCCCTGCAGCGGCCGGTCAACCTGGGGTTACGGCCTGCTCACCGGCCTGGTGAACATCAAGCCTGCGGTCGGCGTCATCTCGGTAACGTCCCTTGACACCCGCTCGGCGGGTACGCCAGCATACCGATGCAAAACGTTTTAGGCATTTTAGGCCGAATAGTGCTCACGGGGACGGCAGGCCGGCCTCCTGGCATTACTTTGCAGCGGCCTTTCCTGGACGAACGCGATGGGGATGGGAAAGTTGACAGGAGGCATTCGCGTGAGGTCGCCATATCGAAACGCACTGATCGGACTCGGCGCCCTGGCGCTGCTGGCGGCTGGCTGCTCGTCGGGCTCGTCGGGCTCATCGAGTTCCAGCGGCGGGACCGACTGGTCCTCGGTCAGCTCCGCGTCGGCCGGGGGCGGAATGAGCAAGCTCGTCGCCGCGGCCAAGAAGGAGGGCACGCTCAACGTCATTGCCCTTCCGCCGACCTGGGCCAACTACGGAACGATCATCAGTACCTTCTCGAAGAAGTACGGCATCAAGGTGAACTCCGCCAACCCATCCGGCAGCAGCCAGCAAGAGGTCGACGCGGTCAAGCAGGAAAACGGCACCGCGGCGGCCCCTGACGTGCTCGATGTCGGCATGTCGGTCGCCCTGGTCAACACGAACCTGTTCGCCCCGTACAAGGTCAGTACCTGGACCGCCATCCCGGGCAGCCAGAAGCAGGCCGCCGGACTCTGGGTTCAGGACTACGGCGGCTACATGTCCATCGGCTATAACTCGGCCAAGTTCGGCACGATCACCTCGGTGAACCAGCTACTCGGGTCGAAGTTCAAGAGCGCCGTGGCGCTGAACGGGAACCCGACCCAGGCCAACGCCGCGCTCAACGGCGTCATGATGGCGAACCTGGCGGTCGGCGGGACAGCGGACAGCATCGCCAAGGGCGTTGACTTCTTCCACCAGCTCAAGCAGGCCGGAAACTTCGTGCCGGTGATGGCCACGCCAGCCACGATCAAGGCCGGCACGACGCCCGTCGTGCTCAACTGGGACTACCTCAACACCGCCAGCGTGGTGGGCCAGGGATCGAACTGGAAGGTGTTCGTGCCATCGAACGCCGTCCTCGGCGGCTACTATGCGCAGGCCATCAACAAGACCGCGCCGCACCCGGCGGCCGCCCGGCTGTGGGAGGAGTTCCTCTACTCGCAGGGCGCGCACGATGGCCAGAACCTCTGGCTGCACGGCGGCGCCCGGCCGGTGGAGATGACGGCCATGACGTCCAACAAGAGCATCGACTCCGCGGCTGCGGCCAGCCTGCCGCCGGTGGGCGGCACGCCGGTGTTCCTGACCGCGACCCAGGCCACCGACGCCGCGAATTACCTTGCGGCGCACTGGGCGCAGGCCGTTAAGTAGCGAGGCGGCATTGTCCGTCACCGCGACGGCAGTAACCGGCGCCCGGCCCGCAAAGGCCGGGCGCTGGCCGCCATTGGCCTGGGCCGGGACGCTGCCGTTCTTCGGCTATGTGGGAGTTTTCCTGCTGCTCCCCACCGGGATCGTGCTCTGGGAAGCCATCAGGAACACCAGTGGCAACGGACTGCAGCTATCCAACCTGAAGATCCTTTTCGATTCCGCGGACCGCAGCTTCTTCGTCAACACGGTCGAGCTGAGCGCGATCAGCTCGGTCGCGGGAGCCGTGCTCGGCGCGGTGCTGGCTTACGCGGTGGCTAGCGGCAGGCCGGACGGCACGGTGCGCCGGATCTACATCTCCGCGTCGGGCGTGCTGGCCCAGTTCGGCGGGGTCATCCTGGCGTTCGCTTTCAATGCCGCCATCGGGCCCACCAGCGGGCTGCTCGTGCACGCCAGCTGGTACTACGACTTCCCGCAGGGCATCGGGCTGATCTATATCTACTTCCAGATCCCGCTGATGGTGCTGGTCTTCCTGCCGGCCATCGACGGGCTGAAGGTCCAGTGGCGGGAGGCCACCGAGAATCTGGGCGGGTCGACGCTGCAGTACTGGCGGCATGTCGGCGGCCCGCTGCTGCTCCCGGCCTTCATCGGCTGCACGCTGCTGCTGTTCGCCAATGCGCTATCCGCGTACGCGACGATCGTCGCCTGGGACAACCAGATCTCGTACGTGGTGCCGCAGCAGATCAGCACCGCGATCACCAGCGAGGTCGGGCTATCGTCGGTCAACGAGGGCCAGGTGCTCGCGCTGGGCCTTATCATCCTGGTGGTGATCATCATGACCGGCTATGCCCTGCTGCAGCGCAGGACCGCCCGATGGCTTCGGTGACCCCGCTGGCCGGCGGATCCACGCTGCCGGAGGGCCCTCCGGCGCGGCGCCGTGGCATGCAGGCCGGGCGGCGCCGGCGGCTGAACGCCTTTCGCTACGTGGTGTTCGTGGCGTTCGGGTTCTTCTTCGCGCTGCCGGTGTACGCGATGGTCAGGTTCTCCCTTGAGGGGACCAAGCCGGGTACGTACTCGCTGTCCGCCTGGACGCAAATCCCCTCCTACCCGGGGCTGCTGAGCGCCATCGAGATCAGCCTGGAGCTGGCGGTCCTCACCTGCCTGGTGATCCTGGTCCTGCTGGTGCCGACGATGATCTGGATCCGGCTGCGGGTCCAGTGGGTCAGCCGCACCGTGGAGTTCCTGTGCCTGCTGCCGCTGACCATCCCGGCGATCGTCCTGGTGGTCGGCCTCGCCCCGATCTACAACAAGATCAGGCACTACAACCTGTCCGCGCTGCAGCTCTTCTGGGTATACGCGATCCTGGCGCTGCCCTACGCCTACCGGGCGCTGGCCGCGGGCCTGGACGCGATCGACGTCAAGACCATGTCCGAGGCGGCCCGCAGCCTGGGCGCCAGCTGGTTCACCGTGATGTGGCGGATTGTGGTGCCGAACATGCGGCAGGCGCTGCTGAACGCAACCCTGCTCTCCGCGGCGCTCGTCCTCGGCGAGTTCACCATCGCGAGCATCCTGCTTTATACCAACCTGCAGGTGGCCCTCTATGACATCAGCCGGTCCACGTCGAACGCCGGAGTGCTGTTCTCCACCTCGTCGGCCGCGCTGATTTTCACGTTCGCGCTGCTGCTGATCCTGTCCTACGTCGGCCGCAGGCGTCGCGCCCGGGGCAGGCCTGCCATGCTCCCAGCCGGCCCGGTGCCGGAGATGAAGGCGGGGTCGTGACTTCTCCCGTGACTGACGATCTTTCCTCGTCGGCTCGCGCTGGTGTCGAGGTACGCCTGCAGGGCCTGCACCGGAGGTATGGCCCGGTGGTGGCCCTGGACGGCGTCGACCTGACCGTGCAACCCGGCGAGCTCGTCGCCCTGCTCGGCCCGTCGGGCTGCGGCAAGACCACCACGCTGCGGCTGCTGGCCGGGCTGGAGGACGCGGACGGCGGGCACATCACCGTCGGCGGCAAGGACATCACTCACCTGCCGGCCAGCAAGCGTGACATGGGCATGGTGTTCCAGGCCTACTCCCTGTTCCCGCATATGACGGTTCAGCAGAACGTCGCCTTCGGGCTGCGGCTGCGCCGCATCGGCAAGGCGCAGCGCGACAAGCGCGCGCTGGAGATGCTTGAGCTGGTGGGCCTTTCCGAGCAGGCGGACCGGTTTGCCCATCAGATCTCTGGCGGTCAGCAGCAGCGGGTCGCGCTGGCCCGCGCGCTGGCCATCGAGCCCCAGGTGCTGCTGCTGGACGAGCCGCTCTCCGCGCTTGACGCCAAGGTGCGGGCGCAGCTACGGGACCAGATCCGCCGGATCCAGCTCGAGGTCGGCATCACCACGCTTTTCGTCACCCACGATCAGGAGGAGGCGCTGGCCATCGCGGACCGGGTCGGGGTGATGCGGGAGGGTCACATCGAGCAGCTAGCGCCGCCCACCGAGGTCTACTCGCGCCCGGCGACCTCGTTCGTCGCGGAGTTCGTCGGCCTGTCCAACCGGCTGGCCGGCACGGTCAGCGGGCAGACCGTGACAGTGCGCGGGCGCGACCTGCCGCTGGTGGACCCCTCGACCCCGCCCGGGCCGGCCACCGCGCTGGTCCGGCCGGAAGCGGTCACGCTGGCGTCGGACAGCTCGGGCGACGCCGGACCGCTGACCGGCACGGTCATCGCCGTCACGTTCCTCGGGGCCACCAGCCGGGTCACCGTGGATTCTGGGCGACACCACGATCCTGGCCCAGCTGACCACCTCGGACGCGGCCAAGCTGCCGGCCGGCAGCCGGGTGGCGCTGACGATCCGGCCGGACCCGGTGCTGGTCTCCGCTGACCCAGCGGCCGTGAGCGAGGGGTGAGCGGGCAGCACCCGCCGCTGACCACCGACCGCCGCCTGCGGCCAGGCGCGGTGCTGCGACCCGGGGCCAGCGCGCCCTACCGGGCCATCGAGATCACCGACGGCGAGCCGCACTACGTCCGCGACGAGCTTGGCCGGAACGGGGCCCGGCCCGGCCCGGCCGGCCGTCCGCTGGCCTGCCTGGCGCACGTCACCGACCTGCAGCTGGCCGACATCCAGTCGCCGACCCGGTTTGAGTTCCTCAACCGGGAGTTCGCCGATCCCAGGTACCTGCACATCGTGCCGGTGCAGCGGCCGCAGGAGGCGATCACGGCGCACGCGGTCGACGTCACGATCCGCACGGTCAACGCGGCGCGCGGCCCGGCCACCGGGATGCCGCCGCAGCTGGCGGTGACCACCGGCGACGCCATCGACAACGCGCAGTGGAATGAGGTGCAGACGTTCCTCGCGCTGTTCGACGGCGGGCTGGTAGCGCCGGACTCCGGCGGGCCGCGCTATGAGGGGGTGCAGGCGGCCGGCTGGCCGGATGACATGTTCTGGAAGCCGGACGGGGCCGGCCCGGCGGGCCCGGACATTTTCCGGCGCGAATTCGGCTTCCCGCATCACCCCGGCCTGCTGCGGCACGCACTGCGTGCGTTCACCGCGGCCGGGCTGCAGGTCCCGTGGCTGTCCTGCTTCGGCAATCACGAGGCGCTGAACCAGGGCGTCGGGGTGCCGACCGCTGCCCTCGCCGAGGCGCTGACCGGCGGCCGGAAGCCGGTCCGGCTGCCGGACGGCTTCGACCACGACCGGGCACTTGAGCTGTTCACCGAGCGGCCGGAGGCCTTCATGGCCGGCCCGTCGGTAGCGGTCACCGCCGACCCGGACCGCAGGCCGATCAGCAGGCGCGATTTCGTCGGAGCGCATTTCCGGCCAGGATCGCGCCCGTTCGGACACGGGTTCAGCGAGCGGAACCGGCTCGACGGCACCGCGTACTACGTGCACGACACGGCGGCCGCCCGCCTCATCGGGCTGGACACCAACTGCCTGGCCGGCGGCGCGGCCGGCTGCCTGGACCGGGAGCAGGCCCGGTGGCTGGAGGCGCGGCTGGCCGAGGTGCACTCTGCCTACCGCGGCCGCAGCGGCGAGCAGGTCCGCACCGGCCTCGACGACCGCCTGGTCATCCTGTTCTCCCATCACGGCATCGACACCCTGACCAACACCAGGGCCTGGCACGCCGGCCCGGGCGGCGAGCCGTTGCTCGGCACCGCCGAGATACTCGGCCTGCTGCACCGGTTCCGCAACGTGGTGCTCTGGCTGAACGGCCATACCCACGCCAACACGGTGCGCCCGCGCCGCGACCCGGATCACCCGGCACGCGGCTTCTGGGAGGTCACCACCTGCGCGGTGGTGGACTGGCCGTGCCAGACCCGGCTGATCGAGCTGATCGACCACGGCGGGCAGCTGTGCATCGTATGCACGATGGTGGATCATGACGCCCCGGCCGCGGCACCGTCGCTGACGACCAATGCGGGCCTCGCCGCGCTGCATCGCGAGCTCGCCGCGAACGTTCCGATCCTCGGCGCCGACTCGGACCGGGCCGGCGCGGTCACCGACCGCAACGTGGAACTCCGGCTGACTGCGCCGTTTCCGCTGAAACGCGTCGTCGCCGGATAGCCGGCCGCGCCCGCGCGGCTGACCGCCCGGCGATCAGGTGCGGCGCCAGACAGGTCCGTGCCAGTCAGGTGCGGCGCCAGCCGGCCGCGCTGAGCGCGCGCACATCCGCGGCGCTGCCGTCGAGCCTGACCTGCGCCGCCGCCGTCCGGCCCAGCGCCCATAGCGTCAGCTCGGCGGGCGGGCCGGTGACGGTGACCACCGGCGTGCCCGCCCTGGCGGTCAGCCGCACGCTCGGCGCGGCCTGGCCGGCCGGCTGCGGCTCATCGGACCTGGCCAGCTCGACTCCGACCGGCGCCTTCTTCAGGACCATCCTGGCCATCTTCAGGCGCTGCCAGAGCGCCTCGGACATGCCGCGGCCGAGTACCCGCGGCTGCCAGCCCGGCTGCGCCCGGCGGACGTCCTCATGGTGGACGAAGAACTCGACCGCGTTGACCCGCTCGTCCATGCCGGGAAGGCCGAACAGCGACAGCCGCGGCGGCCCCTTCCTGATCGTCTCGACGAGCTGCGGGAACGGCGTCCGGCTGCTCAGCCTGCGCTGCACCCGCCTGGTATAGCCGGCCAGCGGGCCGCCGAGGATGCCCGGGCCGGCGTCCGGCCGGTGTTCCCTGAGCACCAGGTGAGCGGCAAGGTCGAGAGTGGACCAGCCCGCGCACAGGGTGGACGCGGCTGGCCCGGTCTCGATCAGCAGCGCGCACAGCGCGGCACGCTCCTGCTGTGCATAGCTCATCCGGCGATGGTAAGCCACCTGGCGGGCAGCCCGGCGGCCTCCGGGCGCGGGCACCGGATACGGTGCCGGTAGCGGGCTGGCTCGGCGGACCGCTCAGTGCGGCCCCGGCGCCGCGGACGGAGGGCTGATGGACGCGACGAAGCCCCGGCACCGCTCACCGCGCCGCGAGATGATCCTGGTCCTGCTGCTCGGCCTGGCCGGCGGCGGCCTGGTCTGGCTGGCTGTCCGGCAGGGCTGGGCGCACGTGCGGAGCGCGGCGCCCCGTCCGCTGCCCGGCAGCGACGTTCCGGTCACCGGCCAGGATCTGGTGCCGGCCGCGGCCGCGCTGGCGGTGGCCGCCCTGGCCAGCCTGGCGGCCGTGCTCGCGACCCGCGGGACAGCCCGCACGCTGGTCGGCCTGGTGCTGGCCGGGATCGGGGCCGGCCTGGTGGTGGCCGTCAGCCTGCCGGTGACGGCGGCGGACGTGATCGCCGCCGCGTCCGGCGGTGCCGGGCCGCCCGGTGCCGCGGGCTCCGGTACGGCCGGATCGGTCAGCGCGGGCGGCACGCCGGCCAGCGGCGGCGCGCCGCCGCTCGCCGGGTTCTCCCCGCATGTGACCATGACCGCGCTGCCCTGGCACTTGCTGGCGGTAGCCGGCGGCCTGGCGGTCATCGCGGCCGGGCTGGTGGTGGCCTGGCGAGGGACGGCCTGGCCGGTCATGTCCAGCCGGTTCGACCCCCCGGAGCGGGCCGGCCAGCGGCCGGCCGGGCGGGCGGCGCGACCGGTGCCGGCCGCCGGGGATGCCGCCGCCATCTGGGAATCACTCAGCCGCGGCGAGGATCCCACGGACGGCGGGCCGGGTTAGGCTCCAAGTCAGGGCCCAGGATATTTTCGCCACATCGGTCCCGGGTGTTTCGCCAGATCGCGGAGGTGACCAGTGCGCCGGACGCAGCGCGCGGCGGGGGGCAGGACGGCCCGGCGTGGTGCCCTGGCCCGCGGCGCCCCGGCCCGCGGCACCCCGGCCAGGAACGCGGGCAGCGATCGGCCGCATCCGCTGGTCGCGCTGGTGACGCGGCTCGTCGTCGCGCAGGCCGGGCTGGCGGCGGCGATCGGGCTGTTCTACAGCCGCCGTCACCTGCCGTCGATCCTGATCACGCTGACGCTGGTAGCGGCGCTGTGCGCGGTCGCCTTCGCGGTGCGCACCGGCAGCCAGGCCGGATGGCTGCTCGCGGTGGCCGCCGAGTCGGCGTTCGTGCTGTTCGGCCTGTACCGGTTCGCCACCTCCCGGTACCTCGGCGGCACGCTGTTCGGCATCATCACGGTCGGCACGCTGCTGCACCCGGCGGTGGCACGCGCCTTCAGCTCGCTGCCCCGGCGCGCCCCGCAGCGCATCGGCGAGGCCGGGCTCGCGGACACCGCCGAGGGGGCCTTCGGCGGCGGTGCGGCCAGCTGAAACCGGGCTCCCCGCCAGGGTGCATGCCGGGCCAGTCTGGCCCGCTCGGTACGATCGGGGACGCCAGCCATCCCACCCGAGGGGGCAGTAGAACCGCGTGAGCGTGCTCGACGAGATCCTCGACGGAGTCCGCGCCGACCTCATGACACGCCAGCAGCAGGTACCGCTGGACCAGCTCAAGGAGGCGGCCTGCAAGGCAGCGTCGGCGCGTGACGTGCTCGCCGCGCTCAAGGGCGACGACATCGCCGTGATCGCGGAGGTCAAGCGGGCCAGCCCGTCCAAGGGCGCGCTGGCCGCGATCGCCGATCCGGCCGCGCTCGCGGCCGACTACGAGGCCGGCGGCGCGCGGGTGATCAGCGTGCTCACCGAGTCGCGCCGGTTCGGCGGCAGCCTGGAGGATCTGTCCGCCGTCCGCGAGGCCGTCCGGGTGCCGCTGCTCCGCAAGGATTTCGTGATCAGCTCCTACCAGCTCTGGGAAGCCCGCGCGCACGGTGCCGAGATGGTGCTGCTGATCGTCGCCGCGCTGGCACAGAACGCGCTGGTCTCGCTGGTCGAGCGGGCGGAGTCGATCGGCCTGGTCCCGCTGGTCGAGGTGCACACCGGGGGCGAGCTCGACCGGGCGGTTGAGGCGGGCGCGAAGGTCATCGGCGTGAACGCGCGGAACCTGGCGACGCTCAAGGTGGACCGCACCGTCTTCGGGCAGCTCGCGCCGCGGATCCCGGACGGCATCGTCAAGATCGCCGAATCCGGCGTGCGCGGGCCGCATGACCTGCTCGCGTACGCGGCCGCCGGGGCGGACGCGGTGCTCGTCGGCGAGAGCCTGGTGACCGGCCGCGATCCGCGGTCGGCGGTCGCCGACCTGGTGACGGCCGGCTCGCACCCGGCGCTGCGCGGTGATCGCGGATGACCGCGGCCGGATCCGCGTGGCCGGCTGCCGGGCCGGGCTCGCCGCCTGCCGGGATGCCGGACGCTACCGGGCATTTCGGTCCCTTCGGCGGCCGGCTCGCCCCGGAGGCGCTGATGTCGGCGCTGGACGAGCTCACCGCCGCCTACCTCGCGGCCAGCACCGACCCGGGTTTCCAGGCCGGCCTCGCCGCGCTGCTGCGCGATTACGCCGGCCGGCCGACGCTGCTCACCGAGGTACCGCGGTTCGCCGCCGAGGCGGGCGGCGGCCGGGTGTTCCTCAAGCGCGAGGATCTCCTGCACACCGGCTCCCACAAGATCAACAATGTGCTCGGCCAGGCGCTGCTGGCCCGGCGGATGGGCAAGACGCGGGTCATCGCCGAGACCGGCGCCGGCCAGCACGGGGTGGCCACCGCGACCGCGTGCGCGCTGCTCGGCCTGGACTGCGTCGTCTACATGGGCGAGGAAGACACCAGGCGGCAGTCGCTGAACGTGGTCCGGATGCGGATGCTCGGCGCCGAGGTGGTACCAGTGACGATCGGCAGCCGGACCCTGAAGGACGCGATCAACGAGGCGTTCCGGGACTGGGTGTCAACGGTGCGCAGCACCCACTACTGCATCGGCTCGGTGATGGGCCCGCACCCGTTCCCGCTGATGGTCAGGGACTTCCAGCGGGTGATCGGGATCGAGGCGCGGCGGCAGGTGCTCAGCGCGGCCGGCCGGCTTCCCGATGCGGTCATCGCGTGCGTCGGCGGCGGGTCCAACGCCATCGGGATCTTCCATGAGTTCATCCCGGATGCGGCCGTCCGGCTGGTCGGCTGCGAGGCGGGCGGTGCCGGGATCGACACCGGCCGGCATGCGGCCACGCTGGCCGGCGGCTCCGCGGGCGTGATCCACGGCATGCGCACCTACCTGCTGCAAGATGCTGACGGCCAGACCAGCGACACGCACTCCGTTTCGGCTGGTCTTGATTATCCTGGCGTCGGGCCGGAGCATGCCTGGCTGCGCGACACCGGGCGGGCCAGTTACCGCAGCGTCACGGACGCCGCGGCGATGGACGCGTTCGCGCTGCTCTGCCGCACCGAGGGCATCATCCCGGCGATAGAGTCGGCGCACGCGCTGGCCGGCGCGCTGCAACTGGGCCGGGAACTCGGCCCGGAGGCCGTGCTGGTGGTGAACCTGTCCGGCCGCGGCGACAAGGACATGGACATTGCGGCCAGGTGGTTCGGCCACGCCGCCGCGCACGACGGCCGCGGCGCCGCGGCCGGGACGCCCGTCCAGTGAGCCAGGTCACGGTCGCGTTCGAGAAGGCGGCGGCAGAGAACCGGGCCGCGCTGGTGGGATACCTGCCGGCCGGATTCCCGACGACCGACGGCGCGATCGCCGCGGCCCGCGCAATCGCCGACGCGGGCGCGGACGTCATCGAGATCGGGCTGCCGTACTCGGATCCGCTGATGGACGGCCCGGTGATCCAGGAAGCCGTGCACCGTGCGCTGACCGGCGGCGTCCGCGTCGCGGACGTGCTGCGCACCGTCACGGCGGTGGCCGCCGCCGGGGTGCCGGTGCTGGTGATGACCTACTGGAACCCGGTCGAGCGCTACGGTGTGCAGGCGTTCGCCCGGGATCTGGCCAGCGCCGGCGGCGCCGGGATGATCACCCCCGACCTGACCCCGGAAGAAGCTGAGCCGTGGCTGCAGGCGGCCGCGGCCCGGCAGCTGGATCCGGTCTTCCTGGTCGCGCCGAGCTCTTCCGATCAGCGGCTGGACCTGATCACATCGGCCTGCCGGGGCTTCGTCTACGCGGCGTCGCTGATGGGCACGACCGGCGCCCGGGCAAGCGTGGGCGGCGACGCTGCCGGGCTGGTCAGCCGGGTACGGGCGCGCACCCGGCTGCCCGTCGCGGTCGGCCTGGGCGTGCGGGACCGGGCGCAGGCGGCGGAGGTGGCCGGCTTCGCCGACGGCGTGATCGTGGGATCCGCTTTCGTCGCCCGCATGCTCGCCGCCAGGGATCAGCCGGCTGCCATCGCGCAGGTCAGTGAGCTGGCCGCGGAACTGGCCGCGGGGGTGCGCAGCCGGCCAGCGGCGGGGGCCTGATCTTCTCCCCGGCCGCAATCCCGGGTACTCTCGAATCGCATCGATCAGCCAGCGGAGTTAGGTCCGCGGCCGGGCCGACGTCGTCCCAGTCCGATCTGCCAGCACTCTCGCGTTTAGCGGATGAGACGACAGGAGTACGGATGGCAGCTGCTGGAACCCCGCGGGCCGAGGGGCTTTACGACTCCGGCTATGAGCACGACGCCTGCGGAGTCGGCTTCGTAGCCGACCTGTCCGGCCGCCGCGGCCATGACATCGTGGCCAGCGCCCTGACGGTGCTGCGCAATCTTGAGCACCGGGGCGCCAAGGGCAGTGATCCGGAAACCGGGGACGGGGCCGGCATCCTGACCCAGATGCCGGATGAGTTCTTCCGCGCGGCCTGCGAGTTCCCGCTGCCTGAGCCGGGTGGCTATGCGGCTGGCCTGGTGTTCCTGCCGGGCCGCGGCGAGGATGACGCGGCCGCCGCGGCGATGGCCGCGGTCGAGCGGATCGCCGAGCGGGAGTACCTGACGGTGCTCGGCTGGCGCGCCGTCCCGCACGATCCCGGCTGCTGCGGCGCCGGCGCCCTGGCGGCGCTGCCGCGGCTGGCCCAGCTGTTCGTGGCCGGCGCCGCCGGGGAGACCGGGCTGGCGCTGGACCGGCTGGCGTTCTGCCTGCGCAAGCAGGCCGAGCAGGTGACCGGCGTGTATTTCGCCAGCCTGTCCTCGGCGACGATCGTGTACAAGGGGATGCTCACGCCGCCGCAGCTGGTGCAGTTCTACCCGGACCTGTCCGACCCCGGGTACTGTTCCGCGCTCGCGCTGGTGCACTCCAGGTTCTCGACCAACACCTTCCCGTCCTGGCCGCTCTCGCAGCCGTTCCGGTTCGTCGCGCACAACGGCGAGATCAACACGATCAGGGGCAACCGCAACTGGATGCGGGCCCGCGAGGCCCTGCTGGCCACCGACTTGATCAGGCCGGACGCCGCCGGACGGGGCATCGGGCGGCTGCTGCCGGTGCTGGACGAGACCGCCAGCGACTCGGCGAGCTTCGACGCCTGCCTGGAGCTGCTGCAGCTGGGCGGCCGGTCGCTGCCGCATGCGGTGCTGATGATGATCCCGGAGCCGTGGGAGAACAACGCGCAGATGGACCCGGCCCGGCGGGCGTTCTACCGGTTCCACGCGTCGCTGATGGAGCCGTGGGACGGTCCCGCGCTGATCGCGTTCACCGACGGCACCCTGATCGGCGCCGTGCTGGACCGGAACGGGCTGCGTCCGGGCCGGTACTGGGTGACCAGCGACGGGCTGGTCGTGCTGGCCAGCGAGGTCGGCGTGCTGGACATCGACCCGGCGACGGTGATCAGGAAGGGCAGGCTGCAGCCAGGCCGGATCTTCCTGGCCGACACGGCGAGCGGCCGGATCATCGAGGATGAGGAGGTCAAGGCCTCGCTCGCCGCCGAGCACCGGTACGAGGACTGGCTGCACGCCGGCCTGCTGCACCTCGATGACCTGCCGGACCGGGCCCGGGTCCGGTCCGGCACCGGCGCGCTGCGCACCCAGCAGCAGCTTTTCGGGTACACCGAGGAAGAGCTCCGGGTGGTGCTGGCGCCGATGGCGCGAACCGGGGCGGAGCCGATCGGCTCGATGGGCGACGACACGCCGCTGGCCGTGCTGTCCGCCCGCCCGCAGCTCCTCTATGACTACTTCTCCCAGCTGTTCGCCCAGGTGACGAACCCGCCGCTGGATGCGATCAGGGAGGAGCTCGTCACCTCGCTGGCGTCGTCGACCGGGCCGGAGCACAATCTGTTCGACCCCGGGCCGGCGTCCTGCCGCCAGATCGTGCTGCCGTACCCGGTGCTCAGCGACAACGACCTCGCGAAGATCATCCACATCAACGACGACGGCGACCTGCGCGGATTCGCCGTGCACGTGGTCGACGGCCGCTACCAGGCGGCCGGCGGCGGCGCGGCGCTGCGGGCGCGGCTGGACGAGATCCGGGCCGAGGTGTCCGCGGCGATCACCGCCGGGGCCAGGCTGATCGTGCTGTCCGACCGTGCCGTTCGGGACGGCCAGCTTGCTGGCCCGAGCGAACGGGAGCGGGGGGCTCGGGGGGTCGTCCCCCCGGATAGCACAGCCCCGATCCCGTCGCTGCTGCTGACTGGCGCAGTGCATCATCACCTGATCAGGGCGCGGACCCGGGCCATGGCCGGGCTCATCGTGGAAAGCGGCGACGCGCGCGAGTGTCATCACATCGCGCTGCTGATCGGTTACGGTGCCGCCGCCGTCTGCCCGTACCTGGCGATCGAGTCCGCCGAGGACATGGCGCGGCGCGGCGAGCTGACCGGGATTACCGCGCGAAAGGCGGCCGCCAACGTCATCAAGGCGCTCGGCAAGGGCGTGCTGAAGATCATGTCCAAGATGGGCGTGTCGACGGTCGCGTCCTACACCGGCGCGCAGATCTTCGAGGCGATCGGGCTCGGCGATGAGGTCATCGGGGAGTGCTTCGCTGGCACCTCGTCCCGCCTCGGCGGCATCGGCTTCGACGTGCTGGCCGCCGAGGCGGCGGCCCGGCATGCCCGCGCGTTCCCGCCGCGCGGCGCCCGGCCCCCGCATCAGGACCTGGCCACCGGCGGGGACTACCAGTGGCGCCGGGCCGGCGAGCCGCACCTGTTCAGCCCGGAGACGGTGTTCAAGCTGCAGCATGCGACGCGCAGCAAGCGCGGCGACGTGTTCGCCGAGTACGCCCGCCTGGTGGACGACCAGTCCGAGCGGCTGATGACGCTGCGTGGCCTGCTCCGCATCCGCGGCATCGACGAGCCGGCCGGGGCCGCGGCCGGCCAGCCGGGTGCTGTCAACGGCCAGCGCGGTGCGGCCGGCGGCCAGGCCGGCCCGGTGCGGCCGCCGGTGCCGCTGGACGAGGTCGAGCCGGTGGCGAGCATCGTGCGCCGGTTCTCCACCGGCGCGATGTCCTACGGCTCGATCTCCGCCGAGGCGCATCAGACCCTGGCGATCGCGATGAACCGGCTCGGCGCGAGAATCCAACACCGGCGAGGGCGGCGAGGACCCGGACCGGTTCGTGCCGGATGCCAACGGCGACCTGCGCCGGTCCGCGGTGAAGCAGGTGGCGAGCGGCCGGTTCGGGGTGACCAGCGAGTACCTGGTCAACGCCGACGACCTGCAGATCAAGATCGCGCAAGGGGCCAAGCCGGGGGAGGGCGGCCAGCTGCCCGGCAACAAGGTGTACCCATGGATCGCCAAGACCAGGTACTCCACGCCGGGGGTCGGCCTGATCTCGCCGCCACCGCACCACGACATCTACTCGATCGAGGATCTGGCCCAGCTGATCCATGACCTGAAGAACGCCAACCCGGCCGCGCGGGTGCACGTCAAGCTGGTTGCCGAGGTCGGTGTGGGCACCGTGGCCGCCGGGGTGGCCAAGGCGCATGCCGACGTGGTGCTGATCTCCGGCCATGACGGCGGCACTGGCGCCGCGCCGCTGACCAGCATCAAGCACGCCGGCGCGCCATGGGAGCTCGGCCTCGCCGAGACCCAGCAGACGCTGCTGCGATCCGGCCTGCGGGACCGGGTGGTGGTGCAGGCCGACGGCCAGCTGAAGACCGGCCGGGACGTGATCATCGCGGCGCTGCTCGGCGCGGAGGAGTTCGGCTTTGCGACCGCGCCGCTGGTGGTGGCCGGCTGCGTGCTGATGCGGGTCTGCCACCTGGACACCTGCCCGGTCGGCGTGGCCACCCAGAACCCGGAGCTGCGCAGCCGGTTCGCCGGGAAGGCCGAGTTCATCGTGAACTTTTTCGAGTTCCTGGCGCAGCAGGTCCGCGAGTACCTGGCCGCCCTCGGCTTCCGGACCCTGGCCGAGGCGGTCGGGCACGCCGAGCTGCTGGACGCGACCGCGGCGGCCGGGCACTGGAAGGCGTCCGGCCTGGACCTCAGCCCGGTGCTCGCGGTGCCGACGCTGCCGCCCGGCGCGTCCCGGCGCAACGCGGTCAGCCAGGATCACGGCTTGGCCCGGGCCCTGGACAACACGCTGATCGAGCTGGCCGAGGGGGCGCTGCGCGATGGGCAGCCCGTCACGCTCGAGCTGCCGGTCCGCAACGTCAACCGGACCGTCGGCACGATGCTCGGCTACGAGGTGACCAGGCGGTGGGGCGGCGCCGGGCTGCCGGACAATACGATCGACATCTCCTTCCGCGGCTCGGCCGGGCAGTCGTTCGGCGCGTTCCTGCCGCACGGGATCACGCTGCGGCTGGCCGGCGACGCCAACGACTACCTGGGCAAGGGGCTGTCCGGCGGCCGGATCATCGCGGCGCCGGATCCGGCGGCGGCTTTCGCCGCCGAGGAGCAGATCATCGCGGGCAACGTGATCGGCTACGGCGCGACCTCTGGCGAGATCCTGCTGCGCGGCGTGGTCGGCGAGCGGTTCTGCGTGCGGAACTCGGGCGCGACCGCGGTGGCCGAGGGAACCGGCGACCACGGCTGCGAGTACATGACCGGCGGCCGGGTGGCCGTGCTCGGCCCGGTCGGCCGGAACTTCGCGGCAGGCATGTCGGGCGGCATCGCCTATCTGCTGGATCCCGACCCGCGTCAGGTCAACACGGAGATGGCGGATCTGGAGCCGCTGGGCAGCGGCGACGCCGAGTTCCTGGCCGGCCTGCTCGAGCGGCATCTGGCCGAGACCGGCTCGGCGGTGGCGGCCAGGCTGCTGGCGGACTGGGACGCGGCGCTGGCCCGGTTCGGCCGGGTGATGCCCAAGGACTACAAGCGGGTGCTCACCGCCGCCCAGCGGGCCGAGCGTGAGGGCCGCGACGTGCACCAGGCGGTCATGGCCGCCGCACAGGGCTGAGCAGCCGCAGGCAGCCGGCATCGGCGAAGGGAGGCAGCGCATGGCAGACCCCAGGGGATTCATGACCACGCCGCGGCAGACGCCGCGCAGGCGCCCGGTTGACATCCGGATCCAGGACTGGCACGAGATATATACCGAGTTCGGCCAAGCCGATCTGGAGCGGCAGGCGGGCCGGTGCATGGACTGCGGGATCCCGTTCTGCCACGGCAGCTGCCCGCTCGGGAACCTGATCCCGGAGTGGAACGACCTGGTCTGGCGGCATGACTGGCGCGAGGCCGCGGAACGGCTGCACGCCACCAATAACTTCCCCGAGTTCACCGGGCGGCTTTGCCCGGCACCGTGCGAGTCCGCCTGCGTGCTCGGCATCAACGCCGAGCCGGTGGCGATCAAGCAGGTCGAGATGGAAATCATCGACCGGGCCTGGGCCGAGGGCTGGGTCCGGCCGCAACCGCCCGCCGCGTCCGCGCTGGCGGCCGGGCGGAAGGTCGCGGTGATCGGTTCGGGCCCGGCCGGGCTGGCCGCCGCGCAGCAGCTCACCCGGGCCGGGCACGCGGTCACCGTCTACGAGCGCGCCGACGCGCCCGGCGGCCTGCTCCGCTACGGCATCCCCGAGTTCAAGCTGGAGAAGCGGCAGCTGGACCGCAGGCTGGGCCAGCTGCGGGCCGAGGGCACCGAGTTCCGCTGCGGGGTGACCGCGGGCCTGGACGTCTCCGCGGGCTGGCTCCGCGACTCTTACGCTGCGATCGTGCTGGCCGGCGGTGCCACCGTGCCGCGCGGCCTGCCGGTGCCCGGCGCGGACGCCGACGGCGTGCACCAGGCGATGGAGTACCTGCCGCTGGCCAACCGGGCGGTGGCCAGCCCTGGCTCCGCCGCGCCGGCCATTTCCGCCCACGGCCGCGACGTGGTGATCATCGGCGGCGGGGACACCGGCGCGGACTGCCTCGGCACCGCGCTGCGGCAGGGCGCGAGGTCGGTCACCCAGCTGGAGATCATGCCGCGGCCGCCGGCCGGGCGGCCGGCCAGCCAGCCCTGGCCCACCTATCCGATGATCTACCGGGTATCCGGCGCGCACGAGGAAGGCGGCGAGCGTGTCTACGCTGTCTCCACCCGCGCGTTCAGCGCCGACCAGAACGGCCGGGTACGGTCGCTGCGGCTGGTGGAAGTGGCGCAGTCTGCTACCGGCTTCGAGCCGATTAAGGATTCGGAACGGGAACTCCGTTGTGATCTTGTCCTGCTGGCCATGGGGTTCACCGGGGCTGACCGCGATGGGCTGCTCACCAGCCTGGGCGTTGACATGGATGCGCGGGGCAACGTCGCGCGGGACCGTTCCTACGCGACGTCCGTGCCCGGCGTCTTCGTCGCCGGGGACATGGGCCGCGGCCAGTCCCTGATCGTGTGGGCCATCGCCGAGGGGAGATCCGCAGCCGCCGCGGTAGACGAGTACCTGTGCGGCGAGACGCAGCTGGCCGCCGCGATCGCGCCCACGGCGGCGCCGCTGCGGTAACCCGCCCGCGCTGGCCGCTGCGCGGTGCTGGCTCGCGCGGCGCTGGCTCGCGCGGGTGCTGGCTCGCGGTGCTGGCTCGCGCGGGTGCTGGCTCGCGGTGCTGGCTCGCGCGGTGCTGACGGCGATAGCCCGCGCCGCCGCCCTCCGCAACCCGCCCAAGGTCACAACGGGCGGGTCAGTGCCGCCCACTTCACATTCAGCGGGCTAGCCCCGGCCCGGGCTCCGGGAGCGCACGGTTCCGCAAGCGGGTAACGTCACTCAGCATGTCCCTGGCCTTCCTGCCGAGCCCCGCCCGCGGCATGTGGCACCTGGGCCCGGTACCGGTCCGCGCCTACGCGATCTGCATCATCCTGGGCGTACTGGTCGCGCTGCGGGTAGCCAGCCGTCGGTACGCGAAGATCGGCGGCCGGGACGGCGTCATGCTGGCGGTGGCGACGCTGGCCGTCCCGGCCGGCCTGGTTGGCGCCCGCGGCTATGGCCTTCTCACCGACAGCCAGCTGTTCATCGGGCATGACTGGACCAGCATGCTGCGGATCTGGGACGGGAAGATCGGGCTGCCCGGCGCGGTGGCGGGCGGCGCGCTCGGCGCCTGGATTGGCTGCCGCCGGGCCGGCGTCGCGTTCGGCCCGGTCGCCGGGGCGGCCGCGCCCGGTCTCGCTTTCGGCCAGGCGATCGGCCGCTGGGGAAACTGGTTCGGCCAGACGCTCTACGGCCGCCCGTCGGGGTTGCCCTGGGCCGTCGTGATCGCGCCAGAGCATCGCGTCCGGGGATATGAGAACTTCGCCACCTTCCAGCCGGCCTTCCTCTATGAGTCCGCCTGGGATGTGCTGACCGGCTTGCTGGTGATCTACGCGGCGCGGCGGTTCCTGCTGACCGGTGACCGGGTGTTCGCGCTGTACGCGGGCATCTACGCCGTCGGCGGATGCTGGGTTCAGTCGCTCCGGATCGACCCATCGCAGCACATCCTCGGACTGCGGACCGGCGAGCTTGTGCTGGCCGCCGTGCTCGCTGCCGCGGTCGGCTACCTGTACCTGACCAGGCACTCCCACGGGCCGGACAACCTGTCACGGGCCGCTGTGCCGGCCCGGCCAGCCCAGCCGGGCGCACCCCGGCCAGCCCAGCCGGGCGCACCCCGGCCGGCTCCGGTGCAGCCGCCAGGCGGCGGGCGTGCGCCGGCGGGCGTTACGGCGGAACAGGTCGCAGAGGGCGTCGGCCGGGAACTCCCGCGGCCGGCCAGCTAGCCGGAGCGCCCTCTTCAAAGAGCGGTTAATTTTTGTCCGGCAGGGACCGGACAGATATGAACCACTAAAGTTCTCCCACCGTTGAATTACAGCTTATGTGGCTGCTGAGACTTATGGGAGATCGGCTGGGGCGGCGTGCCGCCGCCCTCCGGAACCCGCCGCCGTCCGGCACCCGCCGCCCTCCGGCACCTGCTGCGCCGCCCTCCGGCACCTGCCGCGCCGCCCTCCGGCGCCTGCCGCGCCGCCCGGCGCCTGCCGCCGTGCGTTCCGGCGGCCGCCGCCCCCGGCGTCCTGCCCGGCACCATCTGCACTGGCCCGGTGGGCTGGGATCCCGGCACCGCACCGGCGCGGCGCTCCGGCATCCGGCGGCGGGCGCCCGCGGGCGCCCTGGCACTCCACTGCCCCGGGCGCCGGCATCCCGGCGCCTCGGTCGCGGTTGCCAGTGATTCTGGTGCTGGCTGGCCGGGCTTAGGGATTTCGTGCTAGACGCAGGGCTGATGATCACGATATTGTTAACTGAATGTTCAAACAATAGTCGAGTAAGCGCTGAACAGCCGGTTGCACGATGGCCTTCGTGTCCTGGGAGGGTGCTGCGATGACGTTACCGAAGTGGCCCAGGGTCGCCAGGATTCTCGTCGCGGGGACCATCTGCGCCGGCACCGCCGCGGCTAATGCGGCTATGGCCGATGCCGCACCGGCCAATGCGCCATTGGCCGCTGTGGTTCCGGGCAGCAACCTGCTCCGCAATGGCGGCGCGGAGACGGGGGCAGTTTCACGGCAGGGCTGGGACGCCGTAACGATCCCCGGCTGGCAGGTGCGCAGCGGCCTGCCCACCGTGGTCAGGTACGGTACGCGGGGCTTCCCGGGTGGCAGGAGTACCAGCGCTAACCTCAACACCAGTGTCAGCACCAGCGCCAGCGCCAATGCCAGCGCCAACGAAATCACCAGCGCTAATGCCAACACCAGCGCCAACGCAAACACCAGTGCCAACGCAAACACCAGTAATAACGCCAACATCAGCGCTAGCTCCGGCCGCAGCGCCGGTGATGGCACCGCGGTTGCCGCCGGCCCGGGCCAGCCCGGCGGCCGACAGCTTTTCGCCGGCGGTGCCGGCCGGACGGCGAGGCTCAGCCAGCGGATACCGATCCGAACCACCGCCGGGCAGGTGCCGCCGGCCTGCGCCAGCTTCAGGCTCTCGGCCTGGCTCGGCGGTACCAGGACGAGCGAGGCCGCACTCGAGGTGCGATTCCGCTCGGCGTCCGGCCAGCTGCTCGGCGTGCGCCGCATTGGCCCGGTCGGCGGATCCGGGTCCGCCCGGCACCCTGACTTCGCCCGGCGGCAGGCCAGCGGCCCGCTGCCGCCGGGAACCAGTTCGGCCACGGCCGTGCTGGTGCTGGCGACCTCACTGGCCAACCCCGACGGGCCGGACGCCCCGGTGGCCGGTTACGACCGGGCGGTCGCGGACAGCCTGCATTTCAGCGTCTCGTTCCCGGCCCGCCGGATTCCCGCGCTGGTCCCGCCCGCCGCCCACGTCCCCCGTTATGACCATGTCTTTCTCTTCTATTTCGAGAACGAGGACTACGGCAAGATCATCGGCAACGTGCGACAGGCCAGGTACCTCAACAGCCTGCTACCCCAGGCAAGCCTGCTTGGCAACTTCTTCGCCGAGGAGCACCCGAGCGACGGCAACTACCTCGCCCTGGCCGGCGGCAGCACCTTCGGCATCCCGCTTACCGATCCCCTGGAGGTGAACCCCCGCTACACGATCCGGGCCCGGAACATCGGTGACCTCGCCAACGCCGCGCACCAGTCCTGGAAGGGCTACCTGCAGAACGCCAACGGGCCATGCGACGACACTGTGCACCGGTCGTACTGGAACGATGACCTCCCGTTCCTCTACTTCCGGGACATCCGTGACCGGCCGCGCTACTGTGCCGCGCATGTGCAGCCGCTAGTATCCCTGCGGGCCGACCTGAAGCACGCGGCCAGCACGCCGGGGCTGGCCTGGATTGGCCCGGACGACTGCGCCGACATGGAAGGCTGCGGCATCCGGGCTGGAGACAGGTTCCTGCAGCGGACGCTCGGCGCCGTCCTCCGCTCGCCGGCCTGGACCACGCAGCGGTCGCTGGCCATCGTCACCTTCGACGAGGACGGCTACGACCATGAGCATCCCGCCCAGCGGGTGCCGACGATCATCCTGGGCTCCCGCGGCGTCCGGCGCGGCTATGTGTCAGCGACCCGCTATACCCACTACAGCCTGCTGCGGACCATCGAGGCGGCGCTGGGCCTCGGCACGCTGACCGCGAACGACCGTTACGCACAGGCGGCCAGCGACGTGTTCATCCGGCACCCGTCCGGCCAGTCCGGCGACCACCCGGCCGGCCAGTCCGCCACGTCAGCCCGGGCCGTGGCGCGCCCCGGCGTGCCGCGAGCAGCCCGGGGCCGGGCCAGCGCAGCACCAGGCACCGTGGCGGCAAGCGCCGGCTCGGGGCCCGTGGCGGCCGCGCGGTGGCCCGCGCGGAACCGCGCGCCACGGCCGCGGAACTCGTCGACCCGGCGTCACCCGACCGCGTTCGTGGTGAACGCGGGCTCGGCCACGGTGACGCCGATCGACATGGCCAGCCGCCGGGCGGGACGGGCTATCCGGGTCGGCGCGGACCCGCAGGCGATTGCCATCACGCCGGATGGCCGCACCGCCTATGTGGCCAGCACCGGATCCGGCACGGTGACGCCGATCGACATCGCGACCCGCCGGCCGGGTCAGCCGATCCGGGCCGGTAAGAGCCCCAGCGCGATCATCATCACGCCGGATGGCCGCACCGCCTACGTGGCCAGCACCGGATCCGGCACGGTGACGCCGATCGACCTGGCGACCCGCCGTGCCGCCAAGCCGATCACGGTCGGCGCGGCTCCGCGCACGCTGGCCGTGACGAAGGACGGCCGGACCGTTTACGTGGTGAACTGGGCGGCCGGATCCGTCACGCCGATCAGCACCAGGGCGAACCGGGCCGGCCGCCCGATCCGGGTCGGCTCGTTCCCGTCCGCCATCGCCATCACCCCTGGCGGCCAGACCGCCTATGTCGTCAACTATGGATCGGACACCGTCACCCCTATCGCCACCAGGACGAACCGGGCCGGCCGCCCGATCCGGGTCGGGCAGGCCCCGGATGCCATCGCGATCACGCCCGACGGCAAGGCCGCCTACGTGGCCAATGGCGACTCGGACACGGTCACCCCGATCTCGACAGCGACCGGCCGTCCCGGCCGGGCCATCCCGGTCGGCTATTCGCCCGCGGCAGTGGCGATTTCCCGGTCGGGCCGGACCGCATACGCGGTGAACACCATCTCCGGTACCGTCACGCCGATCGCCCTGGCCGCCGGCCGTGCCTCCGGCCCGATCCGGGTGGGCCGTTACGGCTATCCGCTGGCCATCGCGCTCGGCCGGGCCGGCCGGGCCGAGGTGCTTGATACCTATGCCGGACAGGTGACTCCGGTCGACACCGCCACCGGGCATGCGTTCCGCAGGATCACCGTGGGCTCATATCCGGTAGCCGTCGCGATCGCTCCCTGACCAGGGCACGGTCGCACCGATAGACGGCTCGCGGATCAGCTGGCGGCGGCGTGCCAGCCATGCCCGAAGCATGATCCGGGTGAAACGGAACTGCGCCCTGGCCGGCCCCAGGAAGCCGTTCCGGCGACGGTCGGGCCGGCCCTGCCGGTGCAGCGCGCAGATCGCCGTGCCCGGCCCGGCGGGCAGCCGGCACCTGCGCCCGGTGCGCGTGTACGCGCTGCACTGGACGCCGGCACCTGCTGGCGATGTGGCGAGATTGCGCGGCAGTCGCATGGGCCCTCCTGCCCGCCAGCCTGGCCGAACGGTGCGGCTGGCCGATGAAGTCGGCGGGAACATGGCGTCTACAGCCGGTGTCGAATTCGCCGGGCGGCGGCCGGCGGAACCACGCCGCGGAGCGTGGTCAGTGCTCGCCGGGTAGGGCCCGGTCAACATCCCGGCGAACGCGGCGTGGCTACTGCCGCCGACTTTGGTTGCCTGGCTATTTCCCGTCCGGCCAGCCTCCGTTAACCGGCGAAAGATAAATTCCGGTCGTCCGGCGGCGCCTTTCGCGCTGCCCTGGAGGAGACGAAGGGACATCCGCTGTGCATCGATTGCGGAAAGGATTGTCCAGCGCCGCGGCACTAGGTGCGGCGACAACGCTCGGCACGGCCCTGGCACTCGGCTCGGCTGCCGGGGCGGGCGCTGCGCGAGTCACCGGTCACGGCGGCCCGCGGGCGACCACGCCGATCAGGCATGTGGTGGTCATCTTTCAGGAGAATGTCTCGTTCGATCACTACTTCGGCACGTATCCGGAGGCGGCTAACACCTCCGGCCAGCCATTTCACGCCGCCAGGGATACCCCGCGGGTGAACGGCCTGGCCGACACCCCCGGCGCCGGCGGGACCGGCAGCCTGCTGACCAACAACCCGAACCGCGACGCCAGCGGCAATCAGGTCAACCCGCGCCGGCTGGACCCCGCCAACATCAACGACGTTCTCACCTGCGATCAGGACCACGACTACAACGACGAGCAGAAGGCGTTCGACGGCGGGCAGATGGACAAGTTCGTCACTACCGTCGGCACCGCAACGGGCACCAACGGCCCTGGCCAGGCATGCAAGGCCAGCGATGTGATGAATTACTACGACGGCAACACGGTGACCGGGCTGTGGAACTACGCCCAGCACTTCGCGATGAGCGACAACTCGTTCGGGACCACTTTCGGCCCGTCCGCCCCGGGTGCCATCAACCTGGCATCGGGTGACACCGGCGGGGTGGGCCTCATGATCAACGGCGCCGACACCGACGGCGACACGGTCAGCGACGGCAACGGCCGCCACACTCTCATCGAGGACGCCCAGCCCTACTATGACGACTGCTCAACCCGCGACGCGGTGTCGCTGACCGGCAAGAACGTCGGTGACGAGCTGAACGCCTCCGGGCTCAGCTGGGGCTGGTTCCAGGGCGGCTTCAGGCCCACCACCAGCTTCGCCACCGCGACCGGCGGCAGCCAGCCCACCAGCACCTTCATCCCGGACGAGTTCAAGGGCAAGTTCGCCACCCCGCCGGCGACCGATCAGGGCCTGTGCAACGCCGTGCACCCGATCGGAGTCGCCGTCGGCGGCACCGGCGGCACCACGCCGGGCCCGACGAACTACGGCAACAAGGACGACTACATCGCCCACCACGAGCCGTTCCAGTACTACGCATCGACGGCGAACCCGCACCACCTGCCGCCGGCGTCGTTGTCCGTGATCGGGACCGACACGCAGACTTTCGTCAACGCGGCGCCCCAGTTCGATACCGCCAACCACCAGTACGACCTCAGCGACTTCAACGCCCTGGTCGGCGCCATCCGGCGCGGTGACCTGTCGCCCGACCACCTGCCGGCGGTCAGCTTCCTGAAGGCGCCCGGCTACCAGGACGGCCACGCCGGCTACTCCGACCCATACGACGAGCAGCAGTTCGCCGTGAGCACGATCAACGCGCTTGAGCGCACCCCAGACTGGTCAAGCACGGCGGTCGTGGTCGCCTACGACGACTCCGACGGCTTCTACGATCACGTCTACAGCGGTATCCACAACACGTCGGACACATCCGCGGTCGCCGTCCCGCCGGGACCGCAGGACTTCCTCACCGGCACCGGGCACTGCGGCGATACGACCGCAATGCCGCCGCTAGCCGGGCAGAACGGCCGCTGCGGCTACGGGCCCCGGCTGCCGCTGCTGGTCATCTCCCCGTGGGCCAGGCACAACTTCGTCGCGCACACCTTGTCCGACCAGAGTTCCATCCTGAGATTCATCGAGGACAACTGGCGGCTGCCGAGGATCAGCGGGTCCTACGACGCGATCGCCGGCTCGCTCGACAACATGTTCAGCTTCCGCCATTCCCGGCCGGACAACGGCAAGCTGTTCCTCAACCCGGCCACTGGCCAGCCGCAACACCAGCGGCGCTGATCAGCCAGCGGCGCTGATCAGCCAGCGGCGCTGATCAGCCGCGCTGACCAGCGACGCTGACCAGCCGCAACAGCCGCGGCGCCGATCAGGCCGAGACGGCAGCCGGGACCGGAGCCCGCCGACGGGCTCCGGTCCCAGGTCTGCCGGTAATCCGCGGTGCCGGGAGCGGGACTCGAACCCGCACGCCCTTTCGGGCAGATGCTTTTGAGGCATCCATGTCTGCCTATTCCATCATCCCGGCCTGGCCAGCGCCCCGGCCGGCAGTGAGCAGGGGTGGCCGCAGGCCAATCTACTCCCGCCCAGGTACGCTCTGCGCGTGAGCCAGCAGCCCTTTCGCGTCGTGATCGCCGAAGACGAGGCGCTGATCCGGCTTGACCTCAAGGAGATGCTGGAAGAAGAAGGCTACGTCGTCGCCGGGGAGGCCGCCGACGGCGAGGCGGCCATCGCCCTGACCAACGACCTCCGGCCGGACCTGGTGATCCTCGACGTCAAGATGCCGGTACTTGACGGGATCACCGCCGCCGAGCGGATCGCCGCCGAGCACCTCGCGCCGGTCGTCATCTTGACCGCGTTCTCCCAGCGCGAGCTCGTCGAGCGGGCCAGGGACGCCGGCGCGATGGCCTACCTGGTCAAGCCGTTCACCAAGGCTGACCTGGTGCCCGCGATAGAGATCGCGGCCAGCCGGTTCCAGGAGATCAGCGTGCTCGAATCCGAGGTGAGCACCCTGCGGGACCGGCTGGAGGTGCGCAAGCTGCTGGACCGGGCCAAGGGCCTGCTGCAGGCCGACCGCGGGATCACCGAGGCAGAGGCGTTCCGCTGGATCCAGAAGACCTCGATGGACCGGCGGATGACCATGCGCGCCGTGGCGGTGGAGCTGCTGGCGGCCGGCCAGCCGCCGCAGCCCGCGAAAAACAAGTCGCCGCAGCCCGCGAAAGACAGGTCGCCGCAGCCCGCGAAAGACAGGTCGCCGCAGCCCGCGAAAGACGGTCCGGCAGAGCACCGGGCCGGCCCGGCCCAGGAGGCCGCGCCGGAGGGGGCCACCGGGCCCGCGGCCAGCGGGACCCGGGAGGCCGCGCCGGACGGGCCGCCGGGGCCCGCGGCTGGCCAGGCCGCCCCGCCGGCCGGCAGCTGACCCGGCGGGCACGTCCGGCGGCTGGCCAGGCCGTCCCGTCGGCCGGCAGCTGACCCGGCGGGCCTGGGCGCGCAGCTAGCGGGGCCGGGCCCGCTACCCCCGTTGCGGACCGGCCCCGCCGCTTGCGCCGCCGCCCGCGTGAAACGGACGGCGGCTGGAGCCTGGATGACCTTTGGTGCCATGTCGGCCTTCCCCGGGCCGGCACGTTGTCTACTCGGTCACTCCAGGCTCTGCCCCACCACGGTAGCGACGCGCCATCCCGGGACGCAAAAACACCGGTGCTCACTGAGCCGTATGTGCTAAACGTCCGGTCGAAAGCCGGCAACCGGCAGCCGGCCGCTGGCTCATGGTCACCAGCCGCCATCGCCCGGCGGCCCGCCCTGGCCGGGCCCCGGGCCCGAGGCCACAGGCTCCAGGCCGGCCCAGGCCCCAGGGCTCCGGGCCCCGGACACCGCCCCGGCGGCCATCGCCTGGCGGCCGCCGGTCAGCCGCCAGCCGGCGGCCCGCCGGGCACCGCATCGCGCAGCAGGCAGCTCAGCCTGGCCGTGCAGATCCGCCGGCCCTGGTCGTCGCTGATGACGATCTCGTAGGTGGTCATGGTGTGCCCGCCGTGCAGCCGGGTGGCCACACCGGTGACCTGGCCGCCCGCGGCGGCCCGGTGATGCGTGGCGCTGATCTCGATCCCCACGGTGACGCGGCCGGGGCCGGCGTGCAGCGCGGAACCGATCGAGCCGAGGGTCTCGGCCAGCACGCAGGACGCGCCGCCGTGCAGCAGCCCGTACGGCTGGGTATTGCCGGCCACCGGCATGGACCCGACGATCCGCTCCGCGGATGCCTCCAGGATCTTGATGCCCATCCGGCTGACCAGGATGTCCGGGCCCGGCGCCGCGATGGCCGCCCTGATCCGCCGCTCGTGATCCTCGATCCGCTGCTCGTGATCCTCTTCCACCGGCACCTCCGAGTTCGTGGCGAGCGCGTGCCGCCGCATCGGGCAGCCTAGGATTCAGGGGTGGCTGCCAAGAACCCGGCCCGCCCGGCCGACCCTGACCTGCAGCGCAACAGGCTGCTCCTGCTCGACGGGCACTCGCTCGCCTACCGGGCGTTCTTCGCCCTGCCGTCGGAGAATTTCGCCACCACCACCGGGCAGCCGACCAACGCGGTCTACGGGTTCACCGCGATGCTCATCAACGTGCTGCGGGACGAGCAGCCGACGCACGTCGCGGTGGCGTTCGACCGCAGCGAGCCTACCTTCCGGCATGAGCAGTACGTCGAGTACAAGGCGAACCGGCGGGAGACCCCGGCCGACTTCCGCGGCCAGCTGAGCCTGATCTTCGAGGTGCTTGACGCGCTCGGCATCAAACGGCTGTCGCTGGCCGGGTACGAGGCCGACGACATCATCGCCACGCTGGCCACCCAGGCCGCCGCCGACGGCATGAGCGTGCTGATCGTGACCGGTGACCGGGACGCGCTGCAGCTGGTCACCGAGGACGTGACGGTGCTGATGACCCGCCGCGGGATCAGCGACATGACCCGTTTCACGCCCGCGGCGGTGACCGAGAAGTACGGGCTGACCCCGGCCCAGTATCCGGATTTCGCCGCCCTGCGCGGTGACCCGAGCGACAACCTGCCCAGCATCCCCGGCGTCGGCGAGAAGACCGCCGCCAGGTGGGTATCGGAATACGGCTCGCTGGCGCAGCTCGCGGACCAGGTCGGCGAGGTCAAGGGCAAGGCGGGGGACAAGCTCCGCGATCATCTCGGCGACGTGCTGCGGAACCGGCAGCTAACCGAGCTGGCCCGGGATGTGCAGCTCGAATCCGGGCCGCACGACCTGCGGCCGGTGCCGTGGGACCGGGAGCAGATCCACCAGCTCTTCGACACCCTGCAGTTCCGGGTGCTGCGTGACCGGCTCTACTCCACGCTGCCGGACGGGATCACCGGATCCGCCGCCGGTGCCGCCGGGCCGGCTGCCGCGGGCGAGGGCTTCGACCTGGACCTGACGGTGCTCGGCCCGGGCGAGGTGGCCGGCTGGCTGGCCGCGCACGCGGCCGGCGAAGGCCGGGCCGGGCTGGCCGCGGGCGGTGACTGGCGCCGCGGCACCGGCACCCTCACCGCGCTGGCCATCGGGGCGCCGGATCAGGCGGCCGCGTTCATCGACCCGGTGAACCTGACCGAGGAGGATGACAAGGCGCTGGCCGGCTGGCTCGCCGACCCGGCCCGCGCCAAGGCCATGCACGACGCGAAGGGGCCGATGCACGCGCTGGCCGCGCACGGGCTGGAGCTGCGCGGGCTGACCAGCGACACCGCGCTGGCCGCCTACCTGGCGCTGCCCGGCCAGCGTTCTTTCGACCTGGCCGACCTGGCGCTGCGCTACACCAACCGCGAGCTGCGTGACGCCACCACCGAGTCCGGCCAGCTCACCCTGGACATGCCGGCCGACGACGAGGCCGAGGCGGAGGCCTCGGCCGCGCTGGCGATGCGGGCGCTGGCCACCGCCGAGCTCGCCGACGCGCTCGACGCCGACCTGGACAAGCGCGGCGCGGCCGCGCTGCTGCGCGAGGTGGAGCTGCCGCTGGTGGGCGTGCTCGCGGCGATGGAACGGGCCGGGATCGCCGCCGACGTCGAGCACCTGGCCGGGATGTCGGCCAGCCTCGGCGCCGAGGTCAAGGCGGCCGAGCAGGGCGCATACGAGGCCACCGGGCACGAGTTCAACCTCGGCTCGCCCAAGCAGCTGCAGGAGGTCCTGTTCACCGAGCTCGGCCTGCCGAAGACCAAGCGGATCAAGACCGGCTACACCACCGACTCCGAGGCGCTGACCGGCCTGCTGGCGCAGACCGGCCACCCGGTGCTGGTGCATCTGCTCCGGCACCGGGACGTGGCCAGGCTGAAGAGCATCGTCGACTCGCTGATCCCGATGGCGGGCGTGGACGGCCGCATCCACACCACCTACAACCAGATGATCGCGGCGACCGGGCGGCTGTCCTCCACCGACCCGAACCTGCAGAACATCCCGATCCGGACCGAGGAAGGGCGCCGTACCCGGCAGGCGTTCGTGGTCGGCGCCGGGTATGAGACGCTGCTCACCGCCGACTACAGCCAGATCGAGCTGCGCATCATGGCGCACCTGTCCGGCGACCAGGCGCTGGCCGAGGCGTTCGGCTCGGGCCACGACTTCCACGCTGCGACGGCCTCCCGGGTGTTCGGCGTGCCGCCCGCCGAGGTGACCGTCGAGCTGCGCAGCAAGATCAAGGCGATGAATTACGGGCTGGCCTACGGGCTGTCCGCCTATGGCCTGTCCCAGCAGCTGCGGGTGACCCCGGATGAGGCCCGCGCGTTCATGGACGACTACTTCGCGCAGTTCGGCGGCATCAGGGACTACCTGCACGAGGTCGTCGTGCAGGCCCGCCAGGACGGCTACACCGAGACCATCCTCGGCCGCCGCCGCTACCTGCCGGACCTCACCTCGGACAACCGGCAGCGCCGGGAGATGGCCGAGCGGATGGCGCTGAACGCGCCGATCCAGGGTTCTGCCGCCGACATCATCAAGGTCGCCATGCTGGCCGTGCACCGGGAGATCGGCGCCCGCGGGCTGCGCTCGCGGATGCTGCTCCAGGTGCACGACGAGCTGCTGCTCGAGGTGGCGCCTGGCGAGCTTGACCAGCTCCGCGAGCTGGTCACCGGCGCCATGTGCGGTGCCTACCAGCTGACCGTCCCGCTGGACGTCTCCGTCGGCACCGGCCGCAGCTGGGCGGAGGCCGCGCACTGACCGGCCGGTCCGGCCGTCCCGGCGGGCGCCCGCGGCGGCCCGGGCGCGGTGCCCGGTGCCAGACCGTGACCTGCATGAGATTGACCCGCTGGCCGGGCTCTCATATCCTGAGCGCTGCGCCATGTTCGCGCGCAGTCCGCCATGGTCAGGCAGCGCAAGCTCGCGGCACCGCATTCCGGTAAGCCGCGGCCGGCTCCGCTGGCCAGGCAAGTCCAGTCACTCCTGGTCGCCCGTGGCGGGTGTGTCGTGCACATGCGCACGTCCACTGACCCTGTCCGTATCCGGAGCCCACCTACACATGACGACGAGCAGCACCGAGGCCAACTCGACCCCCAAGGTAGCGGTCAACGACATCGGTTCCGAGGAGGCCTTCCTCGCCGCGATCGACGAGACCATCAAGTACTTCAATGACGGCGACATCGTCGAGGGAACTGTCGTCAAGGTCGACCGGGACGAGGTCCTGCTCGACATCGGTTACAAGACCGAAGGCGTCATCCCGTCCCGCGAGCTCTCCATCAAGCACGACGTCGACCCGCACGACGTGGTCAAGAGCGGCGAGCACATCGAGGCCCTGGTCCTGCAGAAGGAGGACAAGGAGGGCCGGCTGATCCTGTCCAAGAAGCGCGCCCAGTACGAGCGCGCCTGGGGCACGATCGAGAAGATCAAGGACGAGGACGGCGTGGTCACCGGGACGGTGATCGAGGTCGTCAAGGGCGGTCTCATCCTGGACATCGGCCTGCGCGGGTTCCTGCCCGCGTCGCTGGTGGAGATGCGCCGGGTCCGGGATCTCCAGCCGTATGTCGGCAAGGAGATCGAGGCCAAGATCATCGAGCTGGACAAGAACCGGAACAACGTGGTGCTGTCCCGCCGCGCGTGGCTGGAGCAGACCCAGTCCGAGGTCCGGCAGAACTTCCTGAACACGCTGCAGAAGGGCCAGATCCGCAAGGGCACCGTGTCCTCCATCGTGAACTTCGGCGCGTTCGTCGACCTGGGCGGGGTGGACGGCCTGGTGCACGTCTCCGAGCTGTCCTGGAAGCACATCGATCACCCCGGCGAGGTCGTCGAGGTCGGCCAGGAGGTCACCGTCGAGGTGCTGGACGTGGACATGGACCGCGAGCGGGTCTCGCTGTCGCTGAAGTCCACCCAGGAGGACCCCTGGCAGCAGTTCGCCCGCACCCACCAGATCGGCCAGGTCGTCCCCGGCCGGGTCACCAAGCTGGTGCCGTTCGGCTCGTTCGTCCGGGTCGAGGAGGGCATCGAGGGCCTGGTGCACATCTCCGAGCTGGCCGACCGGCATGTCGAGATTCCCGAGCAGGTCGTGCAGGTCGGCGACGAGATCTTCGTCAAGATCATCGACATCGACCTGGACCGGCGCCGGATCAGCCTGTCGCTGAAGCAGGCGAACGAGGGCACCATCGGCGAGGCCGTCGGCGAGGATTTCGACCCGACCCTGTACGGCATGCCGGCCACCTACGACGAGCAGGGCAACTACGTCTACCCGGAGGGCTTCGACTCCGAGTCCGGCGAGTGGCTGGATGGCTTCGACACCCAGCGCGAGGAGTGGGAGCGGCAGTACGCCGAGGCCCGCTCCCGGTACGAGGCACACCAGGCGCAGGTCGCCGAGGCGCGCAAGTCCAGCGCCGATGCCGAGCAGACCCGCACCGAGACCGCGCACGAGTCCGGCTCGCCGCGGCCGGCCGAGCCGGAGGCGGCCGGCACGCTGGCCTCAGACGAGGCGCTGGCCGCCCTGCGGGACAAGCTGTCCGGCGGCCAGAGCTGACCACGCCGTCACGCTGATCTGCATCGTGGCGAGTTTCCCGCAGGGAATGCGGGGCACTCGCCACGATCATGTCAGGAGGGCTGGATGCTGCGGGTAGGGCTCACCGGCGGGATCGGCGCGGGCAAGAGCGAGGTAGCGCAGCGGCTGGCCGCGCAGGGCGCGACGGTGATCGACGCGGACGCCGTGGCCAGGGCGGTCGTCGCGCCGGGCACGCCGGGCCTGGCCGAGGTGGCCGGCGCCTTCGGCCCCGGCGTGCTGCGCCCGGACGGCAGCCTGGACCGGCCGCTGCTCGGCGACATCGTGTTCGCCGAGCCGGAGCTGCGCGCCCGGCTGAACGCGATCGTGCACCCGCTGGTCGGCGCCCGGATGACCGAGCTGGAGCAGACCGCCGGGACGGCCGCGATCGTCGTCCACGACGTCCCCCTGATCACCGAGAACGGCCTGGCCAGCAGCTACGACATCGTGGTCGTGGTGGACGCGCCGCGGCGGGTTCAGGCCGACCGGCTGGTCAGGCATCGCGGGATGACCCGCGAGCAGGCGGCGGCGCGGATCGCCGCCCAGGCAACCAGGCAGCAGCGGCTGGCGATCGCCGGGATCGTGATCGACAACTCAGGCTCGCTGGGCGAGCTCGACCGGCAGGTTGGCGAGCTGTGGGCGGAACTGCGGCGGATGGCCCAGCCCGGCCAGGACTGACCGGCGCCGCCAGTGCCGTTTCAGATCGGAATCAAGACCGGTTTTTAACGCGGCCGTCCGCGGGCTGCGGCCGGCCTGCCGATTCTGTCCGAGGCGGAATCTACAGTGGGGACGTGGGTAACCAAATGACCGTCCGCGCTGTTGTCACCGGCGTGCCTGCCGCAGCCTGGATCCAGCGAGCCGGCTGCCGCCCGCGGGCGCGCCGGGGGGAGTCGCCATGCGCCCGGTAACCGACCTGCAGCGCCGGGTCGCGCCGTTCGAGGTGATCACCGAGATGACGCCGGCCGGCGACCAGCCGGCCGCGATCGCCGAGATGGAGCAGCGGGTCCGGGCAGGCGAGCGGGACACCGTGCTGCTCGGCGCGACCGGCACCGGCAAGACGGCGACGATCGCGTGGCTGGCCGAGCGGCTGCAGCGGCCGACGCTGGTGATGCTGCCGAACAAGACCCTGGCCGCGCAGTTCGCCAACGAGCTGCGCGAGATGCTGCCGAACAACGCGGTGGAGTACTTCGTCTCGTACTACGACTACTACCAGCCGGAGGCGTACGTACCACAGACCGACACCTACATCGAGAAGGACTCCTCGATCAACGACGAGGTGGAACGGCTCCGGCACTCGGCGACGAACTCGCTGCTCACCCGCCGGGACACGATCGTGGTGTCGTCGGTGTCGTGCATCTACGGTCTCGGCACGCCGCAGGAGTACGTGGACCGCATGCTCAGGCTCCGGGCCGGCGGCACGATGGACCGTGATGCCCTGCTCCGCAAGCTGGTCGGCATGCAGTATGCGCGCAACGACCTGGCGTTCACCCGCGGCACGTTCCGGGTGCGCGGCGACACGATCGAGATCATCCCGGTCTACGAGGAGCTCGCCGTCCGGATCGAGATGTTCGGCGACGAGATCGAGCGGCTGATGACGCTGCACCCGCTGACCGGCGAGGTGATGAGCGAGGACGACGAGCTTTACGTGTTCCCCGCCTCGCACTACGTGGCCGGCCCGGAGCGGATGGAGCGGGCCATCAACGGCATCGAGGCCGAGCTGACCGACCGGCTCGCCGAGCTGGAGCGGGCCGGCAAGCTGCTGGAGGCGCAGCGGCTGCGCATGCGCACCACCTACGACATCGAGATGCTCCGCCAGATCGGCAGCTGCTCGGGCATCGAGAACTACTCCCGGCACATCGACGGCCGGGCGGCCGGCTCGCCGCCGAATACCCTGCTCGACTACTTCCCCGAGGACTTCCTGCTGGTAATCGACGAGTCACACGGCACGGTGCCGCAGATCGGCGCCATGTACGAGGGCGACGTGTCCCGCAAGCGGGTGCTGGTCGAGCACGGCTTCCGGCTGCCGAGCGCGATCGACAACCGCCCGCTCACCTGGGAGGAGTTCGGCGACCGGATCGGCCAGACGGTGTACATGTCGGCCACCCCCGGCCCGTACGAGCTGCGCCGCGTCGGCGGTGACGTGGTCGAGCAGGTCATCCGGCCGACCGGGCTGGTCGACCCGGAAGTGATCGTCAAGCCGACCAAGGGCCAGATCGACGACCTGGTGCACGAGATCTCCGAGCGGGCCGAGCGCGGCGAGCGGGTGCTGGTCACCACGCTGACCAAGAAGATGTCCGAGGACCTGACCGACTACCTGCTGGAGGGCGGCATCCGGGCCAGGTACCTGCACAGCGAGGTGGACACGCTGCGCCGGGTCGAGCTGCTCCGCGAGCTGCGGCTCGGCGACTACGACGTGCTGGTCGGGATCAACCTGCTGCGCGAGGGACTCGACCTGCCCGAGGTGTCCCTGGTGTCGATCCTGGACGCGGACAAGGAGGGCTTCCTGCGGTCCGGGACGTCGCTGATCCAGACCATCGGCCGGGCCGCCAGGAACGTGTCCGGCCAGGTGCACATGTACGCGGACAAGATGACGCCGTCCATGCAGCGGGCGATCGACGAGACCAACCGGCGGCGGGCCAAGCAGGTCGCCTACAACACCGCGCGCGGCCTCGACCCGCAGCCGCTGCGCAAGCGGATCGCCGACATTCTCGACCAGCTCGCCCGCGAGGACGCCGACACCGAGAAGCTGCTCGGCGGCTCCGGCCGGCAGCAGAGCCGCGGCAAGGCACCGGTCCCCGGCCTGTCGTCGCGGGCCAGGACGGGTGGCCGGATAGCCGCCGCCGGCGAGGCCGCGGTAGCTCCCGGCGGCGGCCCGCCGCGCGCGGATCTGGTGGCGCTCATCACCGGGCTGACCGACCAGATGCACACCGCTGCCGCGGAGCTGCAGTTCGAGATCGCGGCCCGGCTCCGGGATGAGATCAGGGAGCTGAAGAAGGAACTCCGCGGCATGCAGGCGGCCGGCGTCTAGCGCCCGCCCGGCGGACCCAGCTCGGCTTCGGTGGAACCGGCGGCCGCCGGGGGACGTCCAAGCTGGCAGTTGGGCAAGGCAGCATCGTCCGCATTGGCCGGCCAGCTGCCCCCGGGCCGGCCAGGGAGGCAGGCAGTCATGAATACGTTGAAATCGCGCCGCGGCGCGTCCGGCGGGCGCGGGATGGCCCGTGTCCTCCTCCTCCTTGTCCCGCTGGCCCTGGCCGCCTGCGGCAGCGTTGCGGCCGGCCAGGGCGGCAGCCCGGCCGGCCAGCCCGGCCCGGCAGGCACCACCCAGTCGCCGGACCACGCGGTGCCGCTCACCCTGTGCGGCGACCTGGCCGCGGTGAACCACCTGGTGGTGCGGCGGACCGGCGTCCTGCCGCGGGTACGCCAGCGGTTCACGTTCCCCGGCATCGTCACGGTCACGTCCGGGCTCGCGGCCAGGTCGGTGGCGACCGCGCTGTGCGCACTGCCGAGGCAGCCGGCCGGGACCAT
Source organism: uncultured Actinomycetes bacterium (assembly GCA_963786975.1). Lineage (GTDB taxonomy): Bacteria > Actinomycetota > Actinomycetes > Streptosporangiales > Streptosporangiaceae > Palsa-506. The sequence goes on from CAWBBE010000010.1 coordinate 358,339, forward strand.
CAACTGCCCGGCCGACTTCGGCCTCGGCTACCAGCTGAGGTTCGCCGCGGGCAATCATCACTTCCGCGTCGTCAGGATCCAGGCGACCGGCTGCCAGATTGTCTCGGGTGCCGGAAAACCCCGCACGACTATCCGCAATCCGGCATTCTGGGCCGTGCTGGGCAAGGCGATGCGACTGCACGGCCCGTTCGTCCGCCAGGCGTTCGTCGGCATCAATCCAGGCAACTGAGCGTGCGCGCCGCGGTTGCCCGGCTGGCCCAGACGGGCGGCGGCCACCGCGGCCGCCGGCCGGGCTGGGCCGCCTGATCGGCTAGCGTCCGCGGTAGCCCAGGGCCGGGAGGGCCGGCCGGCCCTGGGCTGCGGGTCGCAGCGGGACTTCGCCGGCCGCGGGAGCGAACATGACCGTGGTGCTGTTCGGCTACCGCGGCGTCCTTTCCGGCGGGCCATCCGAGCAGGACATGACGACGATGGCCGGAGCGGCCGGCGTCGCCGTGCGGCGGCTGGCGGATGCCTACTGGCGGCCGCGTCCCGCCTACGACCTGGCCGAGCTCGACGCGGCCGGCTACTGGCAGCAGGTTGGCCGGCTGGCCGGCCGGGGCCAGGGCTATACCGGCGCCGAGCTCGCCGAGCTGGTCCGGCTGGATACCGACTCCTGGCTGCACTTGCGGGCCGGGACGGTTGAGCTGATCGAGGAGCTGGTAGCGGCCGGGCACCGGCTGGCCGTGCTGGCCGATGCGCCCAGGGAGATCGCGGCGTCGATGGCCGAGCTGCCCGTCGCCCGGCATTTCGAGCAGCTGATATTCAGCTGTGAGCTGAAAATGTCCAGGCTGGACGCGGGTTTCCTGGCGGCCGCCCTGGGCCGCCTGGACGCGGCGGCGGCGGACGTGATTCTCGTCGATGACCGGGCGGGCGACCCGGCGGCAGCAGCGGCGACCGGCTTGCGGATAGTGCGGTTCAGCGGCCGGGGCCAGGCCCGGGAAATGCTGGCCGAGTTGCTCGTCTGTCACGTAAAGTAATCCGAACGCCATGATTGTGACTTTAGGTAGCCCATCTCCGGGTGTCGCGGGTCTGCGAGGCATTGGCGCGGCGTAGTGTCGTAGCTATGCTGGCGAGTCTCGTAGCTGCCATGGTGGCCGCGTTGTGCTACGGAATCGCTGCTGTCATGCAGGCGATGGCGGTCCGCGCGGCCAGCCTGCGGCCCGCTGCCGCGGCCGGGGGCAGCCTGAACGGCGTCGACCCCGGCCTCGTGGTGCGGATGCTGCACCAGTGGCGTTTCATTGCCAGCCTCGGCATTGACCTGATCGGCTTCCTGGCCCAGCTGGTCGCGTTGCGGCGGCTGCCGCTGTTCGCCGTGCAGGCGATGATCGCGGCCAATCTCGCCGTGACCGCGGTCTTCGCGGCCTGGCTGATGCATGTCCTGCTCACCTGGCGGGAGTGGCTGGCGGTGGCCGGCGTGGTGACCGGCGTCGGGCTGCTCGGCTCCTCGGCGGGCTCCGAGGGCGCGGTACAGCCCGGGCCGGCCTTCCAGATGGCGCTGATCGTGACCGTGGCCGGCATCGCGCTGGCAGGCCTGGCGGCCGCCCGGCTGCCGAATCCGGCCAGGACCCCGGTGCTCGGCGCGGTGGCCGGGCTGGGCTACGCGGTGCTCGCGGTAGCCGCGCGGATCCTGCCCGGGTTCTCGCCCCAGCAGCTCATCCGCTCGCCGGCCAGCTATGCGCTCGCGGCTGCCGGGATCGTCTCGTTCATGCTCTATACCGCGGCGCTGGAAGGCGGCAGCGTGACGGTCGCCACCGCGGCGGTCGTGCTCGCCGAGACGATGCCGCCGGCCATCGTCGGCGTCATCTTCCTTGGTGACAGCACGCGCCGCGGCCTTAACGGCGTCGCTGCGCTCGGGTTCGGCCTGGCCGTGGTCTGCGCGGTCATGCTGGCCAGGTTCGGCGAGGCGACCGAGGAGCGGCAGGTCGAGGCGGCGGCCGCGCAGGTGCGGGCGGCCGGGCGGGACCCCAGCACCTCGACGGCCTGCTGATAGCTGGCCGCGCGGACGTCAGCGGGGGACTATGTGATGGTTCGCGGGTATTTGTCCGTACCAGTGTGGCTGCCGTCGTGTCGAACCACGCCCTGGCCAGCGGCTTGCTGATATTCTGAGGGTCCGTGGACCTGCGGAATTTGCGCATCGTAACGACCACGGGAGCGTTTATTTGGCTGCGGCATCGTACGCATCACGGCCAGTTTCCACCAGACACCTCTTCGTCACCGGGGGCGTGGCGTCCAGCCTCGGCAAGGGCTTGACCGCCTCGAGCCTCGGGCGGCTGCTCAAGCTGCGCGGGCTCCGGGTCAACATGCAGAAGCTGGATCCGTATCTCAACGTCGATCCCGGCACCATGAACCCGTTCCAGCACGGCGAGGTATTCGTCACCGATGACGGCACCGAGACCGACCTGGACGTCGGTCACTACGAGCGATTCCTCGACATCCAGTTGCAGGGCTCGGCGAACGTCACCACCGGGCAGATCTACTCCCATGTGATCGCCAAGGAGCGCCGCGGCGATTACCTGGGCGACACCGTCCAGGTGATCCCGCACATCACCAACGAGATCAAGGCGCGCATCATCCAGATGGGCGGCCCGGATGTGGACGTGGTGATCACCGAGGTCGGCGGGACGGTCGGCGACATCGAGTCGCAGCCGTTCCTGGAGGCGATCCGGCAGATCCGGCACGAGATCGGCCGGGACCGCTGCTTCTTCCTGCACGTGTCCCTGCTGCCGTACATCGGGCCGTCCGGTGAGCTGAAGACCAAGCCGACGCAGCACTCGGTGGTCGCGCTGCGCAGCATCGGCATCCAGCCGGACGCCATCGTGTGCCGCTCCGACCGGCCGATCAGCGGCGGGCTGAAGCGCAAGATCAGCATGATGTGCGACGTGGACGAGGAGGCCGTGGTGTCCGCTGCGGACGCCCCGTCGATCTACGACATCCCTAAGGTGCTGCACTCCGAGGGACTGGACGCGTACGTGGTGCGCCGGCTCGGCCTGCCGTTCCGGGACGTGGACTGGACCGACTGGGATGACCTGCTGCGGCGGGTGCACCGGCCGGCCAGGTCGGTCACGATCGCGCTGGTCGGCAAGTACGTGGATCTGCCGGACGCGTACCTGTCCCCGGCCGAGGCGCTGCGCGCGGGCGGGTTCGCCAACGACGCGCGGGTCAACATCCGGTGGGTAACCAGCGACGACTGCCAGACCCCGGAGGGCGCCGCCCGGCAGCTCGACGGGGCGGACGGGGTGCTCGTCCCTGGCGGGTTCGGCGTCCGCGGCATCGAGGGCAAGATCGGCGCCGTCCGGCATGCCAGGACGCACGGGATCCCGCTGCTCGGGCTCTGCCTCGGCCTGCAGTGCATGGCCATCGAGGTAGGCCGGGATCTGGCCGGCCTGGACGGGGCCAACAGCGCGGAGTTCGACCCGGATACCCCGTTCCCGGTGATCGCGACGATGGCCGGCCAGGAGGACGTGGTGGCCGGGGAGCGGGACATGGGCGGCACCATGCGGCTCGGCCTGTACCCGGCGGTGCTGGCCGAGGGCAGCCTGGTGCGCGAGCTTTACGGCACCGACCTGGTACAGGAACGGCACCGGCACCGGTACGAGGTCAACAACTCGTACCGGGAGATCCTGGAGCAGGCCGGGCTGTCCTGCTCCGGGCTGTCGCCGGACGGGCGGCTGGTCGAGTTCGTCGAGCTGCCGCGCAGCGTGCACCCGTATTTCGTGGCCACCCAGGCGCATCCCGAGTTCCTGTCCCGGCCGACCCGGCCGCACCCGCTGTTCAGCGGGCTGGTGGCCGCGGCGCTGGCGCGCTCGCGGCTGGTGTCCGCCGCCGACTCGGCCAGCGGCCCGGCCGGGCGCAGGGCGGCGGCGAGCGCCTAGCGCCCGGCGGGCAAGATGGCACTGGTGACGGAGCGCCGGAACAGGATCCATGAGGCAGGAGTGGCTGACGTGAGCAACGCTGCCAGCACGGCGGAGATCCGCGATGTGCCCGAGCGCTGGCCGGTGGTGTCGTCCGCCGAGGTCGCCGTCGGCAGCATCTTCCGGGTGCGCACCGACGCCGTGCGGATGCCGGACGGCGCCGTCGCCGAACGGGAGGTGGTCGAGCACCCGGGCGCGGTGGCGATCCTGGCCCTGGACGACTCCGGCCAGGTGCTGATGATCCGGCAGTACCGGCACCCGGTCGGCGCGCTGCTCTGGGAGATCCCGGCCGGGCTGCGGGACGTGCCGGGCGAGCCGCTGCGGCAGACGGCCGAGCGTGAGCTGCTCGAGGAGACCGGCCACCGGGCCGCGGACTGGCGGGTGCTCGCCGACGTCCTCACTTCGCCCGGGTTCAGCACCGAACGGCTCCGCATCTTCCTGGCCAGGGGCATTACCCGGGTGCCGGAGCAGCAGCGGGACTACGTGCCGCAGCACGAGGAGGCGTACCTGACCGTGGCCTGGGTGCCGCTCCGGCAGGCATTGCACGCAGTCCTTGCTGGTGACCTGCATAACGCAGTGGCTGCGGTGGGTATCTTGTCCGCGTATGCCGCCCGCGAGGACGGGTTCGCGTCGCTCCGGCGCGCGGACGCGCCGGAGTGCTGACTGGCGGTCGCGACATGTGCTCGGAGGGGACTCGCCCGGCAAGGAGGCCGGGCAGCCCTGCACGGGAAAGGAACTGGAAGCCATGAAGGTCGGCGTTCCGAAAGAGGTCAAGAACCACGAGTACCGGGTCGCGATCACGCCAGCCGGCGTGCACGAGCTAGTCCGCGGCGGGCATCAGGTCTACCTTGAGCGGGCCGCGGGCGTCGGCTCGGCCATCCCGGACGAGGAATTCGCCGCGGCGGGCGCGCAGATCCTGGCGACCGCCGATGACGTGTGGCAGGCCGGCGACCTGATCCTCAAGGTGAAGGAGCCAGTCGCCGAGGAGTATCACCGGATGCGCGAGGGCCAGGTGCTGTTCACCTACCTGCATCTCGCCGCATCCCGTGCCTGCACCGACGCGCTGCTTGATGCCGGGATCACCGCGATTGCCTACGAGACCGTCCAGCTGCCCGACGGCTCGCTGCCGCTGCTCGCCCCGATGTCCGAGGTGGCCGGCCGGATGGCACCGCAGTGCGGCGCGCATCACCTGCAGCGCGACGGCGGCGGCCGCGGCGTGCTGATGGGCGGCGTGTCCGGCGTCTATGCCGCCAAGGTCGTCGTGCTCGGGGCCGGCGTGTCCGGCATGAGCGCCGCCGCGATCGCGCTCGGCATGCAGGCCGAGGTGCTGCTGGTGGACAAGAACATCGCCAGGCTGCGCCAGGCCGACGCGATCTACCAGGGGCACTGCCAGACCGTGGCCTCGAACGCCTACGAGATCGAGCGCGCGGTGATCGACGCCGACCTGGTCATCGGCGCGGTGCTGGTGCCGGGCGCCAAGGCGCCAAAGCTGATCTCCAACGAGCTGGTCAGCCGGATGAAGTCGGGATCCGTGCTGGTTGACATCTCCATCGACCAGGGCGGCTGCTTCGAGGACTCGCGTCCGACGACGCATGCCGATCCGACCTACCGGGTGCACGACTCGGTGTTCTACTGCGTGGCGAACATGCCGGGCGCAGTGCCGCATACCTCCACCTACGCGCTCACCAACGTGACGCTGCCGTATGCGGTCGAGATCGCGAACCGGGGCTGGCGGGCCGCGCTGGCCGCCGACCCGGCGTTCGCGCTCGGGCTGAACACCCAGGCCGGCGCGCTCACCTGCGCGCCGGTCGGCGACGCGCACGGCCTGCCGGCCAAGTCGGTCAGCGAGGTGCTCAGCTGACCAGCGTCGCTGCCGCGATCCGCCGGTATCTCGATCACCTGATGGTCGAGCGCGGCCTGGCCGCGCACACGCTGCAGGCGTACCGCCGGGACCTGGAGCGGTACGCCGCGGCGCTCGCCGCCCGCGGTACGACCGAGATCGCCGCGGTGACGACGCAGCACGTCACGGCGTTCCTGGCCGGGCTGCGGGCCGGGGACGCCGACCATCAGCCGCTCGCCGCGAGCTCGGCCGGCCGCGCGGTGGTGGCCGTCCGGGGGCTGCACGCGTTCGCCGCGGCCGAGGGACTCACCGCCGCCGACCCGGCCCGGCCGGTCCGGCCGCCCGCGCCGCCGCGCCGGCTGCCGAAGGCCATCTCGGTCGCGGACGTCGAGCGGCTGCTGGACGCGGCCGGCTCGGGCGACGGCCTGGCACCGCTCCGCGACCGGGCCCTGCTTGAGCTGCTGTACGGCACCGGGGCCAGGATCTCCGAGGCCGTCGGCCTGGACGTCGATGACCTGGAACTGGCCGCCGAGGCCGGCCTGGACGGCCAGGCGCCGGCCGGGCTGGTGCCGGCCGGAGTGGTGCCGGCCGGGCCAGCCGGGGCCGGGGTGGCGCTGGCGCCGCCCGCGGCCCGGCGGGTCCCGGCCGCGCTCCGGCTGGCCGGAAAGGGCGGCAGGCAGCGGATCGTCCCGGTCGGCGGCTACGCCAGGGACGCGCTGGCCGCCTACCTGGTCCGGGCCAGGCCCAGATTCGCGGCGGCCGCCCGCCGGGCCCCGGCCAGCCCCGCGGTCTTCCTGAATGCCCGCGGCGGCAGGCTGACCAGGCAGGGCGCCTGGGCGGTGCTGCGCGCCGCGGCCGGCCGGGCGGGCCTGGCCGACGTGTCGCCGCACACGCTGCGCCACTCGTTCGCCACGCACCTGCTGGACGGCGGCGCCGACGTCCGGGTAGTGCAGGAACTGCTCGGGCATGCCTCGGTCACCACCACGCAGATTTACACCCTGGTCACGGTCGACAAACTGCGCGAGGTCTACGCCGCCGCGCACCCCAGGGCCCTCGGCTGACCGGCGGCCGCCCGGACTAACGGGCTGATCAGGGCCGTCAGCGCATTTTGCCGCAAACGGTGAGTCGGCTTGCCGCGGGCGCCGCGGAAGCCCTAGAGTCCGGGCATTGGCCGCATTGCGTGCGGCTGACCGGGGAGGTGCAGCAGCTGTGGCAGCGTCCCGAGCGATGGAATACAAGCCTGGCGCGCTTGGACCCACCGGTCGGCCTCTACCAGTGTTTCCTGATCCTGAGCCGCTCCACGTGCACGGGCCGGCCCGGATCGTGGCCGTCTGCAACCAGAAGGGCGGGGTGGGCAAGACCACCACCACCATCAGCCTCGGTGCCGCGCTCGCCGAGCGGGGCCGCCGGGTGCTGCTCGTCGACTTCGACCCGCAGGGCGCGCTCTCCGTCGGCCTCGGCTTCCAGCCGCACGAGCTCGACGCGACCGTCTACAACCTGCTGATGGAGCGCGGGGTCACCACCCGTGACGTGCTGTTCAAGACCAACGTGGACGGCATGGACCTGCTGCCGAGCAACATCGACCTGTCCGGCGCCGAGGTGCAGCTCGTGCATGAGGTCGGCCGCGAGTTCGTACTCGGCCGGGTCCTCGAGCCGGTCGTCCCCGAGTACGACGTCATCATGATCGACTGCCAGCCGTCGCTGGGGCTGCTCACTGTCAACGCGCTGGCCTGCGCGGACGGCGTGATCGTGCCGCTGGAGTGCGAGTATTTCGCGCTCCGCGGGGTGGCTTTGCTGATGGAGACGATTGACAAGGTGTCCAGCAGGCTGAGCCCTAAGCTGACCCTGGACGGGCTGCTGGCCACGATGTACGACTCGCGCACGCTGCACACCCGCGAGGTGCTGGCCGGGGTCGTGAAGGGTTTCGGTGACAAGGTCTACCACACGGTGATCAACCGCACCGTGCGGTTCCCTGATGCTTCCGTCGCTGGAGAGCCCATCACCCGCTTTGACTCCATGTCCGCGGGGGCGAACTCCTACCGGGAGCTCGCCAAGGAGGTGCTGGCACGGTGGCAGCAGGCAGATCCCGCGGTGCCCGGCCACGGCGGGTAAGCCTGCCAGGAGTCGCCGAGCTGCTCCGGCCCGCCGCGCGCGGCCCGGCCGCGGACCGGGCCCGCCCGGCCAGCGGCCGGGAACAGCACTCGCAGAAGATCACCGTCTACCTCTCCGGCAGCGAGCTGCTGGCCCTGGAACGGGCCCGGCTGGCCCTGCGCGGCTACGGGATCGCGGTGGACCGGGGCCGGATCGTGCGCGAGGCGCTGGCCGTGCTGCTGGCCGACCTGGACGCCGAGGGAGACCGCAGCCTCGTCGCGCGCCGCCTGCGCGAGGAGGCATGACGGCTGCCCGGCATGAGGTAGCGTCATGTCCTCCGGGCGGCGCGGGCCGCCGCTGGCAGGCTGCGACGGGCACTGAATGACCACCATGGAGATCGGCGAACCCGCCGGCGCCGCGCAGAATCCGGCCGGGGGCGGCTTCGAAGTGCATCTCGACGTCTTCGAGGGCCCCTTCGACCTGCTGCTTGCCCTCATCTCCAAGCACAAGCTGGACATCACCGAAATCGCGCTGTCCGCGGTCACCGACGAGTTCATCGCGCACATCCGGGCGCTGGCCGACGGCTGGGATCTGGATCAGGCCAGCTACTTCCTGGTCGTCGCCGCCACCTTGCTGGATCTCAAGGCGGCCCGGCTGCTGCCGGCCGGCGAGGTTGACGACGAGGAGGACCTGGCCCTGCTGGAAGCGCGGGACCTGCTGTTCGCCCGGCTGCTGCAGTACCGCGCGTACAAGGAGGTGGCGGCGGTGCTGGCGGGCCGGATGGCGGTGCAGGGCCGCAGGTTCCCGCGACGGGTGCCGATGGAGCCGAGGTTCGCCGGGATGGCGCCCGAGGTGCTGCTCGGCCTCGGCCCGGCCGAATTCGCCGCGATCGCCGCCCGCACGCTGGCCCCGAGGAAGCTGCCGGTAGTCTCGACCGAGCACCTGCACATGCCGCGGACGAGCGTGCGGGAGCAGGTCGAGATACTCGCCGGGCGGCTGCGGGAGCTGCGCCGGGCCACCTTCCGCCGCCTCACCTCGGACTGCGCCGGCACCTACGAGGTGGTGGCTCGCTTCCTCGCGGTACTAGACCTCTTCCGGGACGGCCAGGTCGCCGTTGACCAGCTGACGCCACTGGGCGAGCTCTTCGTGACCTGGACCGGCGCGGGCCCGGCAGCGGCCACGGATCCGGGGCGGCGGGCAGCGGGTACGCCAGCGGCGGATACGCCCGCCGCGGGCACCGCGGCCGAGGCGAGCACGGCGGAACCGGGAACGGCGGAAGCGAGCACAGCGGAAGGCGGCGGGTAGGCATGCATCCTGGTTTCTTCCCCCGTCCCCGCGATAGCGGCGACGGCCGCCCGGCGGCGGCCGCCGAGCGTGACCCCTGGCCGGCCACCGCGGCCCGGGATGATCCATGGCCCGCGGCCGCCCGCGCGGACGCCGCCCGCGAGGCTGCCCGGGAGGAGGCCGCCCGGGAGGAGGCCGGCCGGGGGCAGGCCGGTGCCGGCCTGCCCCCGGCAGGCCTGCGCGGCAGCCTGGAGGCGATCTTGCTGGTGGCGGACGAGCCGGTGCCGGAGGTGCTCATCGCGCAGGTCCTTGAGCTGCCCCGCGAGGAGATCGCCGCCGAGCTCAGCCAGCTGGCCGCGTCCTACTCGGCCGAGGGCCGCGGCTTCGACCTGCGAGAGGTGGCCGGCGGCTGGCGCTACTACACCCGCGAGGAATGCGCTCCGGTCGTCGAGCGGTTCGTCAGCGACGGCCAGGAGGTCAGGCTCACCCAGGCCGCGCTTGAGACGCTCTCGGTGGTCGCCTACCGGCAGCCGGTGAGCAGGGCGCGGGTATCCGCCGTCCGCGGGGTCAACTGCGACGGCGTGATGCGGACGCTCGTGCTCCGCGGGCTGGTCGAGGAGGCGGGCACGGACCCGGAGACCGGCGCGGTCCTGTTCCGGACGACCAGCTACTTCCTGGAACGGCTCGGGCTGCCCAGCCTCGGCGAGCTGCCCGAGCTCGCGCCGTTCCTTCCGGACGATCTTGATGATGCCGAGGACTCAGGTCATGCGCCCGCCGCGTCCTGACCGGCCGCCGGCCCTGCCCGCCCGCCGGCCTCGGCGGCCGGCCGCCGCCCTGGCGACCAGGCCGGGGCCGAGGACGAGCGGGACTCGCTGATCGACGTGCCCGGCGGGATCCGGCTGCAGAAGGTGCTGGCCGCGGCCGGCGTCGCCAGCCGCAGGCGCTGCGAGGAGATGATCGGCGAGGGCCGGGTAGAAGTGGACGGCGAGATCGTGCGCAGGTACGGGGCGCGGGTCGACCCGCAGCGGCAGGTCATCAGGGTGGACGGGCGGCGCATTCCGGCCCGCGAGGATCTGGTGTACCTCGCGCTGAACAAGCCCGCTGGGGTGCTCACCACGATGTCAGACGGCCGGGGCAGGCCCACCATCGCCGACTACCTCGGCGAGCGCGGCGAGCGGCTGTTCCACGTGGGCAGGCTCGACTACGACACCGAGGGCCTGATGCTGCTGATGAACGACGGCGAGCTTGCGCACCGGCTCGCCCATCCCAGCTACGGCGTGCTCAAGACCTACCTGGCGGACGTGGCCGGGCCGCTGCCCCGGGATCTCGGCCGCCAGCTGGTCACCGGGATCGAGCTTGACGACGGGGTGGCGAGCGCCGACCGGTTCCGCGTGGTGGAGCGGGCCGGATCCCGGGCGCTGGTCGAGATCACCCTGCACGAGGGGCGCAAGCACATCGTGCGGCGGATGCTCGCCGGGGCCGGGCACCCGGTCAGCCGGCTCGTCCGGACCAAGGTCGGCCCGGTTTCGCTGGGGCCGCTGCGGCCGGGGACCACCCGGCGCCTCAGCACCAGGGAAATCGGCGAGCTGTACGCGGCGGTAGGTCTATAACCTGGCAGTACGCGCGAAGATGAAGCAGCGAGGAGGGTATCTGGTGGCGGTCAGGGCGATCCGCGGCGCGATCCAGCTGGACGCGAATGAGCGCACCGCGGTCCTCGAAGGTACCTCGGAGCTGGTAACTGAGGTAATGAGCCGGAACCGGCTGACCCCGGCCGAGGTGATCAGCGTCGTGTTCACCGCTACCCACGACCTGGACGCCGAGTTCCCCGCGCTGGCCGCCCGCAAGCTCGGCTTCCAGGACGTGCCGCTGCTGTGCGCGATCGAGATGAAGGTGCCAGGATCGATGCCCCTGGTGGTACGGCTGATGATGCACGTCGAGACCGAGCAGCCCCGGTCCGCGGTGCAGCATGTCTACCTGCGCGGCGCGATCGCGCTGCGGCTGGACATCGCGCAATGACGCCGGCCGCCCGGCCGCCCGGCGGCCCGCGCCGCCTGGTGGTGATCGGGACCGGCCTGATCGGCACCTCGGTGGCGCTGGCGGCGCGCGGCATGGGCGCCGCCGTCTGGCTGGCCGACCGCGATCCGGCCGCCGCGCGCTTCGCGGCCGGCCTCGGCGCTGGCGCGGAGCTGCCGCCAGCCGGGCCGCCGGGCGGCCCGGCCGAGATCGCCGTGCTCGCCGTGCCGCCGGCCGCCGTCGCCGCTGCGCTCGCCGCCGCGCAGGACCGCGGCCTGGCGCGCTGCTACACCGATGTCGCGAGCGTGAAGGAGCTGCCGCTGGCCCGGGCTCGCGAGCTTGGCTGTGACCTGGCTACTTTCGTGCCCGGGCATCCGCTCGCCGGGCGGGAGCGATCGGGCCCGGCGGCGGCGCGCGCTGACTTGTTCCTCGGCCGTCCCTGGGCGATCTGCCCGGCGCCGGAGACGTCGGCCGGGGCGACCGCCGCGGTGACCGCGCTGGCCAGCGCCTGTGGGGCACAGCCGGCCCGGATGACGGCCGCCGATCATGATCGCTGGGTCGCGCTGGTCTCGCATGTACCGCACCTGGTGGCGGCGGCGATGGCGGCCCGGCTGGAGCGGGCGCCCGGCCAGGCACTGGCCCTGGCCGGGCAGGGACTGCGGGACGTGACCAGGATCGCGGCCGGTGATACCGGGCTGTGGACGCAGATCCTGGCCGCTAACGCCGCGCACGCTGCCGGGCTGCTACCGGCTATCGCGGAGGACCTCGCCGCCGCGGCGGTGGCACTCGCGGAGGCCGCCAAGGGCGATGACACCTCCCTGAAATGCCTGGGTGACCTGCTGGAACGTGGCCGGGCCGGGGTGGCGGGGATCCCGGGCAAGCAAGGCGGCCCGCCGCCCGCGTACACCGCCGTCCAGGTGGTCATCGGTGACCAGCCAGGCGAGCTGGCCAGGGTCTTCAACGCGGCAGGTGACGCGGGGATCAACATCGAGGATGTCCGGATCGAGCACTCGCCCGGTCTCCCGGCCGGCGTGCTGGAACTCTCCGTCAGCCCGCAGGCCGCGGACGGGCTGATTGCGGCGCTCGCGGCCGGGGGCTGGCCAGTTCGCCGGTAACATCGCCTGCGTGACCAATTCGGCTGAACCCGGCCAGCACCCGGGACTCGTCATCGCCGTGGACGGACCGGCGGGATCCGGCAAGTCAACCGCAGCCCGCGGGGTAGCCCGCGCGCTCGGCCTGCGCTACCTGGACACCGGGGCCATGTACCGTGCGCTGACCTGGTGGCTGCTGGCCAGCCGCGTCGACACCGCCAGCCCGGCCGCGATAACGGCGGGCATCCGGCAACCGGTGATCGAGGTTGGCACCGACCCGGGCAAGCCGGGGATCCGGGTGGACGGGACGGACGTCGCCGCGGCCATCCGGACCCGCGAGGTGTCCAACGCGGTGAGCGCGGTGGCGGCCGTGCCGGAGGTCCGGGCCTACCTGATCGCGATGCAGCGGCAGATCATCGCGGCTGCCACTGCGGCCGGCCACGGAATCGTGGCCGAGGGCCGCGACATCGGCTCGGTCGTGGTGCCGGACGCCCCGGTAAAGGTGTTCCTGACCGCCAGCGAGACCGCCCGGGCGCGCCGGCGCAGCGCCGAGCTCGGCGCGGATCCGGCGGTCACGGTCGCGCTGACGAAGGCCGAGCAGGCCCGGCGCGACCGCAGCGACGCCGCGCAGATGGCCAGGGCCGCCGATGCCGTCGAGATCGACTCGACCGGCATGCGGCTGGACGAGGTGGTGCAGGAGATCGTCTCGCTGGCGATGAGCCGGACAGCGGGCGCCGTATGGACGACCTGACGGGGCCGGACGGCGATTCTCCGGATGGCGGCCGGCCGGACGGTCCGGCGCCGGTCGTAGCCGTGGTCGGACGACCCAACGTCGGCAAGTCCACGCTGGTCAACCGCATTCTCGGCAGTCGCCAGGCGGTCGTGGAGGACACCCCGGGGGTGACCAGGGACCGGGTCGCGTACGACGCGACCTGGCGCGGCCGGGCGTTCACCCTGGTGGATACCGGCGGCTGGGAGCCCGCGGTGGAAGGCTCCGCGGTGCTGGCGGCCAGGGTGGCCGCGCAGGCACGCGTTGCCGTGGATGCCGCCGACGCCGTGCTGTTCGTGGTGGACGCGGTCACCGGCGTCACCGACGCCGACGCGGCCGTGGCCGCCGTGCTGCGCCGGTCCCGCAAGCCGGTCGTGCTCGCTGCCAACAAGGTTGACGACGCCCCCGGCGAGCCCGCCGCCGCCTCCCTGTGGTCGCTCGGCCTCGGCGAGCCGTGCCCGGTCAGCGCGCTGCACGGGCGCGGCAGCGGAGATCTGCTCGACCTGATCCTGGACGCACTCCCGGCCACCCCGATGGAGCCTTTCGGCGACGAGGGCGGCCCGCGGCGGGTCGCGCTCATCGGCCGCCCGAACGTCGGCAAGTCAAGCCTGCTGAACAAGCTGTCCGGGCAGGAGCGGGTGCTGGTCGACGCGGTGGCCGGGACGACCAGGGATCCGGTGGACGAGCTCATTGAGCTCGACGGCTCGGTGTGGCGGTTCGTCGACACGGCCGGGATCCGCCGGCGGGTGCGGGAGGCCCAGGGCGCCGACTACTTCGCCGCCCTGCGGACCGAGCGGGCGCTGGAGCGGGCCGAGGTCGCGGTCGTGCTGGTGGACGCGAGCGAGCCGCTCGCTGAGCAGGATCTGCGGATCATCTCGATGGTGATCGAGTCGGGCCGGGCGCTGGTGGTCGCCTACAACAAGTGGGATCTCGTCGACGCGGACCGCAGGAACTTCCTGGACAAGGAGATCGACCGGCAGCTCTACACCGCCCGGTGGGCGCCGCGGGTGAACCTCTCGGCCGCCACCGGCTGGCATCTGGACCGGCTGGTGCCCGCGCTGGTCAGCGCCCTGGACGGGTGGGAGACGCGGGTGCCGACGGGCCGCCTCAACGGCTGGCTGTCCGCGCTGGTGGCGGCCACGCCGCCGCCGGTGCGCGGGGGGAGGCAGCCGAAGATCCTCTTCGCCACCCAGGCCGGCGTGCGGCCCCCGCATTTCGTGCTGTTCACGTCGGGCTTCCTGCAGGCCGGGTACCGCCGCTTCATCGAGCGCAGGCTCCGCGAGGAGTTCGGCTTCACGGGCAGCCCGGTGCAGGTCACGATGCGTCTCCGGGAGAAGCGGGCGGGCTCCGGGCAGGCCGGGGCCCGGCGGTCGGGCTCGCCGGGGCGCTCCTAGCCGGCCAGCGCGCCCGGCCGGGGCCGCCGCGCTCATACCAGGGCCGCCGCGCTCAGTCCGGGGCTGCTGCGCTTAGCCAGAACCACACCGTGGTCCCGGTCGCGTCCCGGACGTAACCCCACTGGTCGGCTAACGCCTGGACCAGGTACAGGCCGTGCCCGTCGGAGGCGTAGGCGTCGCCTTTCACTACCGGCGTGCTGAGGTCAGAGCCGTTATCCGTGACCTCGATCCGTAACCCGCCGCTGATCTCGCTGACCACCAGCGCGACCGTGCCGCCGGCGCAGCGCGAGTCGCTGTGCACCACCGCGTTGGTCACGATCTCCGATGTCAGCAGGATGGCCACGTCGGCGGCGGGATTGTCCGCGCCGATGGCCTTGGCCACGAACGACCTGGCCTCCGATACGCGCTCGGCACGGCCCGGAATCGTCAGGCTGGCTAAGACACTGGCTCCCGTCATGACGGCCAGGTCCGCTGTCGCGTCGTTAGCGTCTGCGGCCACGATTGCCATCTCTGGTCCGCTCCCTCCCCGGATCTCCGCCAGCAAACTGGCGAGCATCCGCCGCCTTGCAGCGGGTGCCACGGGCGCCGGCAGTGCTCCGGCGCTCGGATTCATCATGGTCTTGGGAGTGCACGGGGCGCAAGTGCGTGGCACAAATATCATGGGCGAAATCTCAAGTGGGATATCATATGAGCGCCGTTTCTCCTGTATGGTGATCCTCAAGTGCAGCTCAGCACGGTGGTAATGGCTTCTTCCGGGCCGTGAGGCCGCCGTGCGCTGCCCCATCAGGGGAGGCTAGATGACCGTGTCGATGGGCCCGACCGTCCGTCGGCGCCGTCTGGGCACCGAGTTACGGCGGCTCCGCGAAGCGCATTCCATCAAGCTGGAAGAGGTCGCCGATCAGCTGGGTGTGGCGGCGTCAACGCTCTCGCGCATCGAAACCGGCAAGGCGCCCACCAGGTCGGCATACCTGACCGCGATGCTGGAGATGTACGGGGTCGATGATGCTGGCCAGCGCCAGGTGCTCATCGACATGGCCAGGGAAGGCCACCGCAAGGGCTGGTGGGCGGCGTACGAGGACGTGCTGCCCACCGGGTTCGGCATCTACGTCGGGCTGGAGGCCGAGGCATCCTCGCTGCGCGCCTTCGAGTCCGTGGTAGTGCACGGCCTGCTGCAGACCGAGGATTACGCCCGCGCGGTGATGACAACGGTCCGCCGGAAGCTGGCGGCGGAGGAGATCGAGCGGAACGTTACCCTGCGCATGCAGCGGCAGGAGGCGCTGACCCGCCCGGATCCGCTGGAGCTGTGGCTGATCCTGGACGAGTCAGTGCTGCGCCGGGCGATCGGCGGGCCGGAGCTGATGCACAACCAGCTGCTGCAACTGGCGGACGCCAGCCTGTGGCCCAACGTGACGCTCCAGGTGCTGCCGTTCGCCAGCGGCCCGCACCCGTTCCTGAACGGGCCGTTCTGCCTGCTGGAATTTCCCGAACGCTACGACCCCGACGTGGTCTACACCGAGGGCGTCGCCGGACAGGCCTACCTGGAGCGGGACAAGGACGTGCGCGCCTGTGCGGAGGGATTCGACCTGCTGCGGGCGGCCGCGCTGTCGCCGGCCGATTCCACCGACAAGATTGGCAAACTAGCCAGTGAAGTCAAATGACCGACAGAAAGGAAGGTTGTATGACACCCGACCTCACCGGTGCCCGCTGGATCAAGAGCCGGGCATGCAGCGCCGAAGGATGCGTGGAGGTCGCGCATCTGCCAGGCGGCCATGTTGCGCTCCGCGATTCCAAGGACGCAGGTAAGGCCGCGCATATCTTCGACAGCCGGGAGTGGAGCGCGTTCATCTCCGGCGTCAAGGATGGCGAGTTCGACTTGCCGGTTAGATAGCCAGCCGCCAAGAAGCCAGCGGCCGCCCGGGCCCGCCGCTCCGCGGCGGGCCCGGGCGGCCGTTCAGGCCGTTCAGGCCGTTCAGGCCGGGCGCCCGAATTCGCCGTCCCAGGCACCGCCGAGAAATGCGTCCCACTCGGGGCGGGTGAAGACCAGCGCCGGGCCGTCCGGATGCCGGGAGTTGCGCAGGGCGATCTCGCCGTCGGCCAGGAACGCCACCTCGACGCAGTTCCCCCCGGTCGGGCCGCTCCGGCGGCTCTTCAGCCAGGTGACGCCGGCCAGCGCGCTCGCGGGCATGCCATTGCAGATGCTGCTCATCGGGATCCCTCCATATCCTCGAGCATTGCGCGAATGATCTCCTTCGAATCGTTCGGCTTGGCGCTGATCGCGCTGAGCCGATCCATGGCGGCCGTGTAGCGCTCCACATCGGTCGCCTTGTCCAGGTACATCGCGCTCGTCAGGTGCTCCACGTAGACCACGTCCGGCAGTTCGGGCGTGGCGAACTGCAGGATGCTGAAGCTGGCCGGGGCGGCATGCGCGCCGGCCGGGTAAGGCGTCACCTGCAGGGTGAAGGCAGGCCGGTCACAGATATCCCGCAGGTACTCGAGCTGTGCCCGCATCAGCGCGGCGCTGCCAACCGGCCGCCGGAGCGCGACCTCGTCGATGATGGCCGTCAGCCGGAGGCCGCCGCTGCTGAACCGGCGCTGCCGCTCCTTGCGCAGGGTCACCAGCCGATCGGTTTCCTCGATCGAGAACTCACCGAGCGCCAGCACGGCGGCCGCATAGTCCTCGGTCTGCAGCAGGCCGGGCACGAACTGCATGTCGTAGCTGCGGATTGACTCGGCCGATTCTTCCAGGCCGATATAGGCCTGGAACCAGCTCGGCAGGACGTCCTGATAGCGGTGCCACCAGCCCGGCTGGTTGGCCTGGCTGGCCAGCGCCAGCAGCTGCTCCCGCTCGGCCGGGTCGATGATCCCGTACAGGCTGAGCAAGTCCGCGATATCGACTTCGCGGACGGAATTCCGGCCGAGCTCAATCCGGCTGATCTTGGACTCGGAACCCCTGATCGCGCGGGCAGCCTCCTGCGCGGTGATGCCCCGCGCCTCCCGGAGCCGGCGCAACTGGGTGCCGAGCAGGATGCGGAGCACTGTCGGCCCGCCTGCCCCATCTGCCATGACTCGCGCTCCCTCCTCAGTTGTCCCGCGCACGTGATCAAGCGGTTCCGGATACGAGATCAGCGTGCCAGGCCACGAACTGCCGCACTGTGGAAACGAGCTTACCTGCGCCTTTCATACGGATATCTGAAGCAATTGCGCAATGCACATGTTCACCCCTGTTACTCACTTCATGATATCGCATATGCGATTTCGGGCTAGACCCTATGGTTGCAAACGTTTTGCGATCTTGGCCAGCCGCGCCCGGCAGGCCGGCCGGTCAGCGTCCGGCCCGGCGGCCGGGCCTCGGTACGATCGGTGCCTGGCGGCATCGGAACCGGGCGAAAGCGGGAGCAATGCGCTACAGGTCACTGGGCGACTCAGGGCTGCTGGTGTCAGTGGCCGGGCTCGGCTGCAATAACTTCGGCCGCCGGCTGGATGCCGACGCGGGCCGGCCGGTCGTCGACGCGGCCATCGAGGCCGGGATCACCCTGTTCGACACGGCCGACATGTACGGCGGCGGCGGCCGTTCCGAGGAGATCCTCGGCGAGTTGCTGGCCGGCCGCCGGGACCAGGTCGTGCTGGCCACCAAGTTCGGGCACCAGGGCGCTGACATGGGCTACGGGGCCGCGGCCGGTGCCAAGGGCGGCCGCGGCTACATCCGCCGCGCGGCCGAGCAGTCGCTGCGCCGGCTCCGGACCGACTACATCGATCTATACCAGCTGCATACGCCGGACCCGGTGACGCCGGCCGGGGAGACCCTGGCCGCACTTGACGAGCTCGTCAAGGCGGGGAAGGTGCGCTACATCGGGCACTCCAACCTCTCCGGCTGGCAGCTCGCCGAGGCGGCCGGCCTCGCCCGCGAGCTCGGCACTACTCCTTTCATCTCGGCGCAGAATCACTGGTCGCTGCTGGAGCGTGCGGCGGAAGCCGAGGTGGTGCCCGCGGCGAGGCACTTCGGCCTCGGCGTGCTGCCCTACTACCCGCTCGCCAACGGCCTGCTGACCGGCAAGGTCCGGCGCGGGCAGGGCGCGCCGGAAGGCTCCAGGCTGGCGAGCCGGCCGGAGTACGTGACCGAGCAGAAGCTCGGCCGGGTGGAGGCGCTGATCGAGTGGGCCGGATCCCGCGGGCTGACCGTGCTCGATGTCGCGGTCGGCGCGCTGGCCGCACAGCCGGGATGCACGTCGGTGATCGCCGGCGCGATGACGGCCGAGCAGGTCAAGGCGAACGTTGCGGCCGCCGACTGGGTTCCGTCGGCCGCCGACCTGGCGGACATCGACGCGATCGTGCCGCCGCCCGCGGCGGGCTGACCGGCTGCCCGGCGGAGCGGGCATCAGCCGCGCGATGAAGCGGTCTTGTACAAGGCCGCCACCTGGGCCAGGAACCGGGGCGAATAGGAGATGTCCGCGGTGTTCCCGCCATGCTGGTATCCGCCGATCACGCCGATCACCGTTCGCCGCGGCCCGCCTGGGCGGGCCGCGGCCAGGAACGGGCCGCCGCTGGTCCCGGTGGTGTAACCGTCGCAGTCGAACACCTGCTGGCGCGGGCCGAACGCGCGGGCCCGGCCCTTGCAGGTGATCGGCCGGGAAGCACCGTCCGGGTATCCGATGACCCTGACCCGCCGCGGCGGCCAGCCGATCCCGAGCCGCTCCGCGCCGGTGACCCGCTCGATCTGGTTACCCGGCCGCCCGGCCCGGAGGAAGGCCACGTCGTCATTGGGATTGTGCCGGGCGGACCAGGCGTGGTTGACGAATACCGTCCGGATTTCCCAGATGCCGTGCGGCGCCTTGCCGTTATGGAATCCGGGTACGAAAACGATCCCGCCGGGCCGGCCGAGGGGCCGGCCGTCCACGCAGTGGGCCGCGGTGATCAGCAGGTTGGCCTGGCTGTGGACCACGCTCGCCGTGCAGAAGTGACGGCCCAGCCGTCCGTGCGGATGGGTGAAGAGCGCGCCCACCGCGGCCGTCCCGCGAAAGTGCCTGCTGCGGGCGGCGGCGGCCAGCCCGCCCGGCGGCCGCGCTGGCTGCGCGCCGCGCGGCCGCGCCGGCTGGGCGCTGAACTCGGCCGCCAGCCGGGCGGCCAGCCGTTCGGCACGGTGGCCCGGGGGCGTCGCCAGGACGGCGCCGAAGACCAGTGCGGTGGCCGCGCCCGACGCGGCGACCGCGGGCAGCATCACCCGGCGCCGCTGCCCGCGCCGGTCGCACGCGCCGCTCCGGCGCATCCGCACCCCCCGCCCCGGTCGCGCCAGCTGTCGCACCATAATGCGAGCGATCTACCCGCTCTAGGCACAATGGTGGTGTTCAGCATGCAGAAGGTCCATAGCCGGGGCCGCACAACATCCTCACCGCGCCGTGCGGCCGGCCGCCGGCGCTGGCCAAGGGCGGGCTGGTGGGATGATCGGTGCGACGGATCGGCGCCGGGACAGGTGGAGGCGAGGCCATGAAAGCCGCGTTCTATGACCGCTTCGGCGCGGCAGCCGATGTGCTGACGGTGGCCGAGATCGAGCGGCCGGAGCCAGGGCCCGGCGAGGTCCGGGTGAAGGTGCAGCTCTCCGGCATTAACCCGACCGACTGGAAGTCCCGGGCCGGCGCGACGCCGCGCCCGATCGACGAGTTCCAGGTTCCGCATCACGACGGCGCGGGCGTGATCGACAAGGTGGGCCAGGGCGTCGACCCGGGCCGCGAGGGGGAGCGGGTATGGCTCCTGCTCGCCGCGGCCGGCCGCCGCTGGGGCACCGCCGCGGAATGGTCGGTGGTGCCCGAGCGGCAGGCCGTCCGGCTGCCGGACGGCATCTCGGCCGAGCTCGGCGCGAGCCTCGGCGTGCCGGCCGTAACCGCGTACCATTGCCTGTTCGCCGACGGCCCGGTGGACGGCCAGACGGTGCTCGTGGCCGGCGGCGCGGGCGCGGTCGGCCATTTCGCCATCGAGCTGGCCAAGCACGCCGGCGCGCGGGTGATCACCACGGTCAGCGGCCCGCAGAAGGCCGAGCTCGCCGCCCGGGCCGGCGCGGACCACGTGATCAACTACCGGAACTCCGATGCCGCGGACCAGATCCGCGCGCTCGGGCCGCCGGTGGACCGGGTCATCGAGCTGGCGCTCGGCGCCAACCTGGCCCTGGATCTGGCCGTGACCAGGCCGCACGCGACCATCGTGAGCTACGCCGCGGAGCCGGCCGATCCGGTCCTGCCGGTCCGGGCCTGCATGACGGCCAACCTGACGCTGCGGTTCGTGCTGCTGTACGGCGTGCTCCCGGCGGCGCTCGGCCGGGCCGCGGCCGGCATTACCGCGGCACTGGCCGACGGCGCGCTCACCGAGCTGCCGGTCACCCGGTTCCCGCTGGATCAGGTCGTCACGGCGCAGCAGGCCGTCGAGGCCGGCACGGCCGGGAAAGTGGTCGTCGAGCTGCCCTAGCCGCCCGGCTGCCAGCCGCCGCGGATCAGCTGCCGTGCTTATCCGGGTCGGTCAGCACGGCCTGGGCCAGGCCGGACCGGTCCCGGACGATCAGGAAGGTCACCGATTTGAGCTGGCGCTTGCGATGCAGCCAGCCGGCGATCGCCGCGCGGCCGGCCTGCGCGGGCAGGTCGGCGGCCAGGGTTCGAGAGATCATCACACTCTTCCCGGGAATTGCGCGACCCCTTGGGAGCGCGGGCGAGAAGGGAAACTCGCGGTGCCACCGCACTTTCGCCGCCGCCGTGGCCGGCCGCGGCCTCGTTCATGCCCGGTGACGGGGGCAGGCCGGCGGGGCATTGGGTGACCGCATCCGGCCGCCGTTCCTCCCCGCACTCGGGAGGGTCTTCGCCACCGGCCCGCGAGGCCGCCTTCTCAGCTGGCGGCGGCTCTCTCCGGCTCGCGGGATCCCGGGCTACTCGGCTCCGTCTGCGCGTTGCAGTCCAGGATACCGGCGGCCGGCCCGACCGGCTTGTCCGCGGCGGCGATGATCGTCTCGCTGATCTCCCGCAGCTGGCCAAGCTGCTCGGGAGTGAGCACGTCGATCAGGGATCTCCGCACCTGGGCCACATGCCCGGGCGCGGCCTCGGCGAGTGCCGCGAAGCCCGCGTCGGTGAGCTGCGCGACCTGGCCGCGGCGGTCGGTCGGGCAGTCCGCCCGCTGGATCCAGCCGCGCTCCTCGAGCCGGGCGGCGGCGTGCGAAAGCCTGCTCTTGCTCGACGTCGACGCCTCGGCCAGCTGGCTCATCCGCAGCGCCCGGCCGGGCGCCTCAGACAGCCGGACCAGGATCTCGTAGTAGCCGTGCGGGAATCCGGCGCCGTGCTGCAGCTGGGCCTCGATGGTCGTGAACAGCGTCTGGCAAGCGGTCGCGAACGCCCGCCAGGCCTGCTGCTCGCTGGCGGTCAGCCACCGGGTCTCGGGGGTGCTCACACGTCCAGGGTACCCTGTGGCCCGAAGTGGTTGAGCGCTTGACAACTTACCGCCGGCCGTGATATTAATTGAGCATTCAACAACAACCCAGCCCACTAGCAATCGGGAGCACTCGATGACCGCAGTGACCACCCACACCAGCATCCCCGGCTACGTGGCCGGCACCTGGAACATCGACCCGGTGCACTCCGAGGTCGGCTTCGCGGTCCGGCACATGATGGTCAGCAAGGTCCGTGGCAGGTTCGCCACCTTCAGCGGCCAGATCGTCACCGGAGCGGACCCGCTGGCCTCCTCGGTGACCGCCGAGATCGACCTGGCCTCGATCAGCACCGGCAACGAGCAGCGCGACGCGCACATCAGGTCGGCTGACTTCTTCGAGGTCGAGACCTACCCGACGATGACCTACCGGTCGGCCGGCGTCCGCCAGGAGCACGGCGACTACGTGCTGGACGGCGAGCTCACCCTCAAGGGCGTGACCAGGAACGTGCCGCTGCGGCTGGAGCTGAACGGCTTCGGCCCGGACCCGTTCGGCGGCACCCGCGCCGGGTTCACCGCGACTGGCGAGATCAACCGGCGTGACTTCAACGTCAACTTCAGCTCCGCGATGCAGAACGGTGGCGCAGTGGTGGCCGACAAGATCAGCCTGCACCTGGAGATCGAGGCCGTTCTCGACGCCTGATGACCGGCTCTGGCCCGGCCGCGACGGTACCCGCCGCGGCCGGGCCTTTCGCTACCCGCCCGGCCGGGCCCCGGCGCCGGCCGCGGCTAGCGTCCGGCCCAGCCGGCTAGCAGCTCCGCCTCGCGCTCCGGGGTCAGGCCAGCTCCGGCCGGCGCCACGGCGGGGGAGCGCAGCTCGTGTGCGCGGATCTCATCGATGCTCTGGCTGAGCGGGCGCGGGGCGAGCCCGGCGGCGAGCGCGGCGGCCGGATCGGCCGCGTTGATGTCGCTCTCGCTGTCCCCGCCCGGCCACATCGGCAGCGCCGTGTCATCCAGCCCGCGGGCCAGCAGGTAGTCCTGGCCGACCCAGGTCAGCGTGGTTCCCGGTGGCGCCACCCGCGCCGCGATCGCCTCCAGCAGCTGACCGAACCCGAACGGCGGCACGGGGGTGGCCGCGTGGAACGTCCCGGCGACCGAGTTCGCCAGCAGCGACATGACCCAGCTGGCCTGGTCGCGCGCGTCGATGACCTGGATCGGGCCGGCCGGGTCGCCCGGCGCCAGCACCTCGCCGCCGCGCGCTATCCGGTTCACCCACCAGGAGAATCTGCCGCTGTGGTCATGCGGGCCAATCACGTAGGTCGGCCGGACTATCGTGCTGCCCGGCCCGTGCAACTCCCGGACGGCCAGCTCGCAGGCCACCTTGAGGCCGCCATAGGCCTGCATGCTGAACTCCGCGTCGACCGGGTCGTGCAGCGGGGCGTCCTCGCCGAAACCGGGCGCGACCGGCGTCCGGTAGACCGACGCCGTGGAGATGAACAGGTGCTGGCCGCCCCGGCCGTCCAGCACTCCGGCCAGCGCCCTGACCTGCCCCGGCCAGTAGCCGTTGACGTCGACGGTCGCGTCCCAGCTGGCGCTGCCCAGCGCGGCCAGGCCGGCTTCGCTATTACGGTCGCCGAGCACGTGCGTGGCGCCGGGGAACAGGCCGGCACCGGTCCGGCCGCGGTGATACAGCGTGACGTCGTGCCCGGCGTCGACGGCCGCCTGGGCGATATGCCGCCCGACGAACGCGGTGCCGCCCATGAACAGGATCCTCATGCCGCGATCCTGCCAGCGGCGCGCCGGCGGCCGCTACTGGCCGGCCAGCGCCGCCAGCTGGGCGGTGATGGTCTCCGGCGGCGGGAAGGTCAGGCCGACCAGCCCCACGTGCTTCCAGCGGACGATGCCGTCGCCGTCGATCACGAACACCGAGCGGCGCAGCCCCACCCCGCCGAGGCTGATGCCGTACTGGCGGGTCACCGCCAGGCCGGCGTCGGCCAGCAGCGGGAAGCCGAGATCGTACTTGCGGGCGAACGCCTCGTGGCTGTCCACATCCTGCGGGCTGATGCCCCACACGGTCGCGCCGAGGCCGGTGAAGCCGTCCAGGCCCGAGGTGTAGGAGCAGAGCTGCCTCGTGCAGACCGACGTGTTGTCGCCGGGGTAGAAAGCCAGCACCACCGGCTGGCCGCGCTGCGCGGACAGGGTGTAGTCACCCCGCTCCGCCGTCCGGCCGGCCAGCAGTACGCCGGGCAGCGTGAAATCCGGAGCGGTCGTGCCCGCCGCCGGCACCTTGGCCATGTCAGGTCCTTCGGTCGTAGCGCCCCCTCGTGCTAACCCTGCCACACTGGTCCCGGCGCCACCGGCCACGCCGGCCCGCCGCCGGCCGGTGCGTACCGGCAGCGGGCCGGCCCGGCCCAATCCGGGCCAGCAGAGCCGCGCCGCTTCATTCCGGCGTGCGCTCATGGCAGGATCGCCGGCATGATCGGACGCCTGCATCACGTGATCGTCGACTGCCCCGATCCGCCGGCGCTGGCCGCCTTCTACTCGGAGCTGCTCGGCCTGCCGGTGACCTGGCGGGAACCGGACTTCGCCGTGGTCGCCAGGAACGAGACGTCATCCGGGGTAGCGTTCCAGCTCGCGCCCGGCCACCAGCCGCCGCGCTGGCCGGATCCCCGCTGGCCGCAGCAGTTCCACCTGGATGTCATGGTCGACGACCTCGATGCCGCGGATCCGGCGGTGCTGGCGCTCGGGGCCCGGCGGCTGCCGGCCGCCGGCCGCTCGCGCGTGTACGCCGACCCGGCCGGCCATCCGTTCTGCCTGATACCGCGGCCATCCTGGGCCGCGCCGGTCCAGCCGGCCCACGCTGACCAGCCTGGCGAGCCCGGCGAGCCCGGGCATGCCTAGGGCGCGGCAGCGGCGGTGACCGGTCAGGGACCGGCGGCGGAGGCACCGGCGGCCCGGGTGCCGCTGGGCGTGATCACGCGCGAGTGGGCCCGGATGGGGATTACCGGATTCGGCGGCCCGCCAGCGCATATCGTGCTGCTCCGCAAGCTCTGCGTGGACAGCCGGGAATGGCTGTCCGCGGGCGAGTTCGAGGACGGCATCGCGGCGACCAACCTGATGCCCGGCCCGGCCTCCACCCAGCTGGCGATCTACTGCGCCTGGCGGCTCCGCGGTGCCATCGGCGCGGTGCTCGGTGGTGTCTGCTTCATCGCGCCCGGCCTGGTCATCATCCTGGCCCTGGCCGCGCTGTTCCTGGCCGGGCATCCGCCGCTGTGGGTGCAGGGCGCCGCGGCGGGTGCCGGGGCGGCGGTTCCGGCGGTGGCCATCCACGCCGCGGTCAGCCTGCTGCCCGCCAGCTGGCGGCGGACCGCCGGACGGCGCGCCGCGCAGGCGAGATGGCTGGGCTATCTCGCCGCGGGCGCGGTGACCGCGGCCACCGCGGGCACGTTCCTGGTAGTGGTCCTGGTCGCCTGTGGCCTCGCCGAGCTGGCAGTTCGGCCGCGGGCCGGGCCGGGCAGGCCGGCCGGGCGGGCGCTCAGCCTGCTCCCGGCGGGGGGCCGGAGCCTGGCGGGCCCCGCGCTGGCCACCGGCGGCCTCGGCGCGCTGGCCTGGGTGGCGTTCAAGGTGGGTGCCCTGTCCTTCGGCGGCGGCTTCGTGATCATCCCGCTGATGCAGCATGACGCGGTCGTGACCTACCACTGGATGAGCGGCGCACAGTTCCTCAACGCGGTAGCGCTCGGCCAGGTGACGCCCGGCCCGGTGGTGCTGACCGTCGCCGTGGTCGGCTACGCCGCGGCGGGCATCGGCGGCGGACTGCTGGCGGCCGTGATCGCGTTCCTGCCTTCGTTCGTGCTCGTCATCGCGGGCGGCCCGCACCTCGGCCGGCTGCGGTCCAGCGGCCGGGCGCAGTCGTTCCTGGCCGGTGCCGGGCCGGCCGCGATCGGCGCGATCGCCGGCGCGGCCATCCCGCTCGGCCGCGATCTCGGCCATCTCTGGCAGGCCGGCCTGCTGCTGGCGGCCGGCGCCTGGCTGCTGGCGCCGTCCGGGCTGCTGGCCGCCGCCCGGTGGCCGGCCCTGCGCCGCGGAGTCGTCACGGCACTGCTGTACTCGGCCCTGATCGGTGTCATCGCCGCCCTGGCGGGCGCTCCGGTCAGCCACTGACGCCCGAGTCCGGCGGCCGGCCAGGGCGGCGATGCCGGATAGGCGCCGGGTCAGGAGTAGGGCTCGAATAGCTCGACCGGATTGCCGGACGGGTCATCGAGCAGGATCTGCCTGCCGCCGACGCCGGTGACGATTTCGTTGCGGAAGCTGATCCCGGCCGCCCGCAGGGCCTCGACCTTGCCGTCCAGGCCGCCGATTTCCAGCGAGAACCGGTTCCAGCCGCCCGGCTCCGGCTGGCGGCCATCCGGCATCGACTGGGATCCGCCGCCCGGGCCGCCTGGCCCGGCCGGCGAGCTGAGCAGCAGCCGCAGGTCGCCCCGGGTGAGCATGGCGAACATCGGGGCCGGGTGCATCTCCTCGCGGAAGCCGAGATGCTGGCAGTAGAACGCGATCGCCTCGTCCACATCGCGGACGATGTACCGGACGCTGACAGTGGCCATGTGCCGACGTTACGCCGCCGCCGCTACTGCTGATAAGACTGCAGGAACGTGCCGAGGCGGTCGATCGCGTCGTCGAGCACGTCCACCGTGGCGAGGAACACCAGCCGAAGGTGGTCGGCCGACGGCAGGTTGAAGCCGGTACCGTGCGAAAGCAGCAAGTGCTGCTGTTCCAGCAGGTCGATGACCATCTGCTCGTCGTCGGCGATCTTGTGGGCCTCCGGATCCAGCCGCGGGAACAGGTAGAGGGCGCCGAGCGGCTTGACGCAGTCGACGCCGGGGATCTCGTTCATCTTCAGCCAGGCGTGGTCGCGCTGCTCGCGCAGCCGGCCGCCCGGCTGCAGCAAGTGCGCGATGCGCTGCTCGCCGCCGCCGAGGGCGGTCTGGATCGCGTACTGGGCGGGCACATTCGGGCACAGCCGCATGTTGGCCAGCAGTTCCAGCCCTTCGAGGTACTCGGCCGCCTCCTGCCTGGGCCCGGAGACCACTAGCCAGCCGGACCGGAAGCCCGCCAGCCGGTAGGTCTTCGACAGCCCGCACATCGTGAGCACCAGCAGGTCGGGCGCCAGCGCGGCGGCGACCTGGTGCACCGCGTCCTCGTAGAGGATCTGGTCGTAGATCTCGTCGGCGAGCACCAGCAGCCCGTGCCGGCGGGCCAGGTCCAGCAGTTCGAGCAGGGTCTGCTCGGAGTAGACGGCACCGGTCGGGTTGTTCGGATTGATGATCACCAGGGCCCGGGTCCGCGGCGTGATCTGCGCCGCGACGTGCTCGACGTCGGGGGCCCAGCCTGCCGCCTCGTCGCAGCGGTAGTGCACCGCACGGCCGCCGCAGAGGCTGACCGCTCCGGTCCACAGCGGATAGTCCGGGCTCGGTATCAGCACCTCATCGCCGGCGTTCAGCAGCGCCTGCAGGGCCATAACGATGAGTTCTGACACGCCGTTGCCGAGGAACACGTCGTCCGGCCCGACCCCCGGCACGCCGCGCTGCTCGTATGACTGGGCGACCGCAAGCCGGGCGGGATGAATGCCCCGCGCGTCGCTGTAACCCTGCGCGTCACCGATGTTATGCACGACATCGCGCAGTACCGCGTCCGGGGCGTCGATCCCGAAGGCCGCCGGGTTGCCGAGGTTGAGCTTGAGAATGTGGTGCCCGTCGGCCTCCAGCTGCCGGGCGCGCCGCAGCACCGGCCCGCGGATGTCGTACCGGACATTCTGCAGTCTGCTCGCCTGCGACACCATGCGGTCCGCTCCTCCTCGTGTACGTCAGGTTGCCTATCGTGCCCGAAGCGGGCATGGTCCCGCTCGGAATAAATGCCGGGCGTGCAGTTTACCGATGCCGGGCGGGCCTCAGGACCGGCCGGCGGCCGGCCGGGAGATGGCGGCCACGACGGCGCCGGCGGCCCGCACCAGGTCAGCCGGCCCGAGCTCGATCTCCAGCCCGCGGCGGCCGCCGCTGCAGAAAACGGTGGCGAATTCCAGCGCGCTCGCGTCGAGCACGACGGAAAGCCGCCTGCGCTGGCCGAGCGGGGAGATTCCGCCAGCCACGTAGCCGGTCGCCCGCTCGGCGGCGGCCAGGTCGGCCATGGTGGCCCGCTTGCCGCCGGCGGCCGCGGCGAGCGCCTTGAGATCAAGCTGGCCGGCCACCGGGACGACGCCAACGGTCAGCTTGCCGTCGACATCGGCGATCAGCGTCTTGAAGACCCGCTCCGGCTCGACGCCGAGCGCGTCGCTGGCCTCCAGCCCATAAGGGCCATGCCGGGGGTCATGCTGGTAACTGTGCACCGAGTACGAGATGCCGAGGCGGTCCAGCATGACCGTCGCCGGAGTGCCGCGTGCTGCCACGCTCAGCCACCCTAGGCGACCGGCCAGACTGGCCAGAAGGGGTTTTCCGGGCCCGCGCGGCCCGGCCCGGCCGGGCGGCCCGGCCCGGCGCCGGATCTGGCCGGACGTGGCTGACCTGACCGTGCCGCGGCCGGGCCCGCCGCCCGGCCGGAAGGCTAGCCTGGCCAGGTGAGCGACATCGGATTTGCCCGTGCTTTCGCGCTTTCGCTGCCCGGGGCAGCCGAGGAACCGCATTTCGAGCTGGCCTCGTTCCGGGTCCGCGGCAAGATCTTCGCCACCGTGCCGCCCGGCGGGGACCTGCTGCACGTTTTCGTCGGCGAGGCTGAGGTAGCTGCCTGCGTGGCGGAGAACCCGGCGGCGTTCGAGCCGCTGCGGTGGGGGCAGCGGATCCGGGGACTGCGGGTCAGGCTGGCGGCACTGCCGCCGGCCCGGGTGGCAGAGCTGCTGGACGACGCCTGGCGCCGCAAGGCGCCCGGGCGGCTGCTCGCCGAGGCCGCCGCCCGGCCGGCCATGCCCGTCCGGCCGGCTGACCGCCCGCCGCCGGACGCCGCGCCTGGTGTCCGATGACTACGGCTGCGGGACAGCCCGCGGCAGCCGGCGGACCGGACGGGCGCTGGCTCGGCGGCCAGTCCCGGTGGATCGACCTGGGCGGTCCCGTTCACTACCTCGACTTCGGCGGCCCGCCGGACGGGCCGGTGATCGTCTGCGTGCACGGGCTCGGCGGCTCGGCGGTGAACTGGTCGGCGATCGCGCCGCTGCTGACCAGCCGGTACCGGCTGATCGCGCCGGACCTGGCCGGACACGGCCTGACCCAGTCGGCCGGCCGCGGCACCGACGTGACCTCGAACCGGGCCTTGCTGCACCGGTTTACCCAGTCCGTTCCGGCGATCTGGGCCGGCCCAGGCGGATCCGTTAATCCCGGAAATCCTGCCCCTCCGGCAACGCCAGCGGGTGCCGCGGCCGGCCCGGCGAGGCCGGTGATCTTGATGGGCAACTCGATGGGCGGCATGATCTCGCTGCTTGAGGCGGGCGCCAGCCCCGGCGCCGTGGCCGGCCTGATCCTGGTCGACCCGGCGCTGCCGTTCGTGCCGGCCCGGCCGGATCCGGCGGTCGCCGCGCTGTTCGCCCTGTACCTGCTGCCCGGCTTCAACCGGGTGCTGATGAACCGCCGCCGCAGCCAGCCGCCGGAGGCGATGGTCGCCCGGATCCTGGCGCTGTGCTGCGCGGACGTCTCCCGGATTCCCGCGGAGATCGTCGCCAGGCATGTCGAGGTGGCACGCCGGCGCACCGCGTTCCCGGGAACCGGCGAGGATTTCGGCGCGGCCATGAAGTCAGTCGTCGGCCTCGTCCGGAGCCCGTCTTACCGGCGGCTGCTCGGCTCGGTCCGCTGCCCGGTGCTCGTGCTGCACGGCTCGCGGGACCGGCTGGTCCCGGTCGGCGCCGCGCTGGCCACGATCCGCGCGCATCCCGCCTGGTCGCTGGTCGTGTTCTCCGGCGTCGGCCACGTGCCGCAGCTCGAGGTGCCGCGGGACTGCGCGCGGGTGATCACCGACTGGCTCGGCGCGGCCGGGCGGCCGGCCGCGCTGGCGGCGGCCAGCCCCGCGCCTTCCGCTGGAGTGGCCGGGGAGTTACCGCTCGGCGAGGAGGTCGCGGCGTTCGTCACCCTGCGCGAGGAGATGACGCTGCTGGCGGAGGAACTGATCGGGTACTGCCGGGACCGGCTGGCCGCCTACAAGTACCCGCGGGTGGTCGAGTTCCGCGACACGCTGCCGAAGAACACCATCGGCAAGGTCCTGAAGAGCGAGCTGACTGCCGGCTGACGGCCCGGCGGGTACGGAAGGAGCCACCGCCATGACGGCATCCGCAGCCGCGTCCGCGGCGCGGCCGGCGGTGGTCGCGGACGAGTGGGGTAGCGGCCCATGAGCGGCTCGGCCGCAACCGTCCGTAGCTGGCCAAATCCGGCATGGTGAGCGGAGCGGCCAGGTGTGGTATCGCTCGCGGGACCGGCCGGATATGGCCGGGCGGCTGGCCGGCCAGGTGGCCGGCCGTGGCGCCGGTGTACGGCGTCCGCGGCACGGGCAAGATGCGGGCAGGGTGCCCGCCGGGCGCATCGCCCGCGAGGGGAGGGTCAGGCCATGGAGCGGATGAGCACGCTGGACGCGGGCTTCTTCTTCGTCGAGCACGACAACGTCCCGATGCACATCGGCTCGGTCGCCGTGTTCGAGGGGCCGATGCCGCCTTACGGGGATGTCGCCCGGCTGTTCGAGTCCAAGCTGCCGCAGGTGCCGCGGTACCGCCAGGTGGTACGGACCACGCCGCTGCAGATATTCCGCCCGGTGTGGGCCGATGACGTGCATTTCGAGATCAGCTACCACGTCCGGCACGCCGCAGTTCCGGCGCCCGGCGGAGCGGCGGAGCTTCGTGACCTCGCCGCCCGGCTCTTCGCCCAGCGGCTGGACCGGGCCAGGCCGCTGTGGGAAGAGTGGCTGCTCGAAGGGCTGGCAGACGGCCGCTGGGCGATCATCTCAAAGGTGCACCACGCGATGGTGGACGGTGTCGGCGGGACCGACCTGATGACGCTGGTCTTCGATCAGAGCCCGGACGCACCCCGGCTGGAGCCGGCCGGGTGGGAGCCCGAGCCGCCGCAGTCGCTGCTGAGCATGGTCGCCGACGGCGTCGTGGATGCCATGAGCTGGCCGCTCCGGCAGCTGAACAACTCGCCGGACGTGCTCCGGCTGATCCGCGCACCCGACGAGTTGCGCGGCTTCGGCCGCGGCCTGGCCAGCAGCGCGCGCCGCCTGGCCGAGCCGTCGGCCGGCTTCCTGAATGGCAACATCGGGCCGCATCGCCGCTGGGCCTGGACGACGGCCAGCCTCGGCGACGTCAAGAGCATCCGCGTCAAGCACGGCGGCACCGTCAATGACGTGCTGCTCACGGCGATCACCCGGGCCTACCGTGATCTGCTGGAGGCGCGCGGCAGCCTCGACGACGGGCTGGTGGTCCGCTCCCTGGTGCCGGTCTCGGTCCGGAACTCCGATCAGCATGGGGATGTCACCAACCGGGTCTCCGCGGTCCTGGTCAACCTGCCGGTCGGCGAGCATGACCCGCTGCGGCGGCTGGCGCTGGTGCGCGCGCAGATGGACAGCATCAAGACCAGCTCGCAGGCGGTCAGCGCCGAGATCCTGACCGGGATGCTCGGCTTCGCCGCGCCCATGCTGCTCGCGCTCGGCTCGCGGGCCGCGTTCAGCGCCCCGCAGCCGCTGGTGCAGACCGTGACCACCAACGTGCCGGGCCCGCGGGTCCCGCTGTACCTGCTCGGCCGCCGGATGGAGGCCGCCTACCCTTACGTGCCGATCGGCAACAGCCTGCGCACCGGGGTCGCGATCTTCTCCTACCTGGACACCATCTCGTTCGGCATCACCGCCGACTACGATGCCGTGCCCGACCTGGACATCCTGACCGAGGGCATCAGCCGCGGCCTGGCCGAACTGGAGGCCCAGCCGGCCATGCCGAAGCCGGAGCCAGGTCCGGCCAGGAAGCCGCCGACGGCCAGGAAGCCGCCGACGGGCGGCAAGGCGGCGACGGGCCAGGCGCGGGCCGCGGCGAAGAAGCCGGCCGCGAAGAAGCCGGCCGCGAAGAAGCCGCAGCGCACGTCCGAGCCGGGACCGGCGAAGAAGCCGGCGCCTCCTGGCCCAGCCGCCTGACCGGCCGCTACCTGGGCAGATGCCGGAGTGTGGTGCAGAGGAGACGGAGCGCAGCATCGCGTTACCGCTGTCATCTTGTGACGCTGCCGCGCCCGAATCGCGCTCGGTTTTCACGTACAGTTTCCGGTGGATGGCTATCTCGCCTGGCGTGCCGGCGCTTTCCGGCAGGCGGCCCGGACGGCGCTGCGATGGCGGTCCCGGGAGGCGAACGTGGGTCCTGGACAGGAACCAGCAAGCTCTGGCCAGCGGATAGGTCTCGTCTTCGGCGCCGGGGGAGTGCTGGGCGCGGCCTGGATGACCGGCGCGCTGCCCTCGGTACAGGAACTGCTGCCCCGCCCGCTCAACGACGCCGACGTGATCGTCGGCACCAGCGCCGGCAGCGTCATCGCCGCCGCGCTACGCTGCCGCTCCAGCATCGAGGAGATGATCGCGTTCCAGCGCGGCCAGGCTGTCGGCGTGCTGCAGCACACCGGACCCTCGGCCGTCGAGCACGGGCCGCTGCCGCCCCGCCCGCACCTGCGGGTCGGGTCGCCGCCGCTCATGCTGGCCGGCCTGCTGAAACCGCACCGGGTGCATCCGTCGGTGAGCGCCAGTGCGTGGCTGCCGCGCGGCCGCGCCCATCACGCCGGGCTGCGCGCCATGGTGCACGCCCTGCACAGTCACGCGCGCGAGCACATCGCGCCGGACGGCCCGCCGCATTGGGTGGACCGGCCGACCTGGATCGTCGCGGTTGACTACGACTCCGGCCAGCGGGTGGTCTTCGGCCGTGCGGATGCCCCGTCGGCACCGCTGCCGGATGCGGTAATCGCTTCCTGCTCCATTCCCGGCTGGTACCGGCCGGTCACAATCAACGGCCGGCGGTACATCGATGGCGGCGTTCGTTCGCCGACCTCGCTTCGCCTGATGACGAATGCAGGGGTCGACGAGGTTTACGTGCTTGCCCCGATGGCCAGCATCGAGATGGATAGGCCACGCCGGCCGCATGAGCGGCTGGAACGGCGGCTCAGGTGGCTGATGACGCACGCGCTGCTGCGAGATGCTAACGCGCTGCGCTCGCGCGGCATCAAGGTCACCGTGCTCACGCCCGGGCCTGAGGACCTGGCCGTGATGGGCGTGAACCTGATGGACCCGCGGCGCCGTCAGGCCGTGCTAGAGACCTCGCTGCGTACCTCGGCGGCCGCCCTGGCCAGGCGCGAGGCGCAAGAGCACCGGGCGGCCTAGCAACCAGGGCGGTGCGGCCAGGCCTGGCGGGTGCCAGCCCTGGCCCACCTTTGCATGTGTCAGCCCTGGCGGACCCGTCGGCCGGTCACCCGGGTCGGGATGATCCGCAGGAAGTGCTCCCGGTTCCCGCCGGCCCACGATTCGATGCCCGATGCCAGCACGGACGCGTACTCGTCGGCCGAGTCCACGTGGTGCGCGTGGCCCTGGATGAGAACGCTCCAGCCCTCGCGCGCGTCCGTGTCGATGTCGTCGACCTCGAAGGCCACCTTGTACTCCGCGCCCGCAAGCCCGGTGCGCAGGTCCTCGTCCGTCGGGCTGTCCTGCTCCGTGCGGAACACGATGCTGCCCTCGTACATCAGGTAGTTGACCGGCATCACGGTCAGGCCGAACCGGCCCGAGTACGCGAGCCTGCCCAGGCCGCCAGGCGAAACCAGCCGGATGGACTCGGCCTCGTCCAGCCTCTCAAGCGACGATTTCGGGCTCGCTGACTCCTGTCCGGGCCCGGGCCGGGCCTGGCTCCCGGTTGCGTCGCCAGTCGTGCGATCAGACATGAGTGGTCCTGTTCACGTGCGTGCCAGCGGACATTGACCGATGCCGGGGACATTCCGGGCGGCGCGCCGCCAGGTGGTGCCCCGGTGGCATCAGCTACAGACGCTACCCGGCCGGGGAACCCGGCATGCGGCTGGATCCGCCTACAGCGCCGGCGCCCTGAGCATGCCCGGCCGGGTGCCTCCGGTGACTGCCCGGTGACGGGCGAGAAGATATCCGGCCACGGGCATGGTCCGGTGCCCGCGGTCCGGTGTTCCGCGGCGCATTCTGCGATCATTGGGTGACTCCGGCGGCGGCCGGGAACGCCGGTGCCGGGCCGGGCCGGAAGGCTGGCGGGGCTCGCCTGCCGGGCCGCCGCCCGCGGCGGCAGCCCGATCACGATGGCGAGGTCTGACGTGGACATGCAGCGCTGGCTGAGCCGCGGCCTGGCCGCCATCGAGGAGTGGCAGGATTCGTTCGGCCCGTTCGAACGCGATGCTTCGCTGCAGGTCAGCGACGAGCAGCTGGCTGCGGCCTTCGAGGAGTTCACCGGCCGGCTGCGGGACAACTACCCGTTCTTTCATCCTTCCTACGCCGGCCAGATGCTCAAGCCGCCGCATCCGGTAGCCGTCGTCGGCTACCTCACCGCGATGCTCGTCAACCCCAACAACCACGCGCTCGACGGCGGCCCGGCCACCGCGCGGATGGAGAAGG
Source organism: uncultured Actinomycetes bacterium (assembly GCA_963786975.1). Taxonomy (GTDB): domain Bacteria; phylum Actinomycetota; class Actinomycetes; order Streptosporangiales; family Streptosporangiaceae; genus Palsa-506. The sequence goes on from CAWBBE010000010.1 coordinate 392,772, forward strand.
AAGTCGTCACCCAGCTGGCCAGCATGCTCGGCTTCGGCACGCACCTCGGTCACCTCACCACCAGCGGCACGATCGCGAACACCGAAGCGCTCTATGTCGCCCGCGAGCTGCATCCGGGCAGCGGCGTGGCATACAGCACGGACGCGCACTACACCCACGGCCGGATGTGCCGGGTCCTCGGCGTGCCGGGAACGCCGGTCAGGGTGGACGGCGCCGGGCGGCTGGATCTGGCCGCTCTCGATGACCTGCTGGCCAGCGGCCGGATCGGGACGGTGGTGGCGACGGCGGGTACCACCGGCCTGGGCGCGATCGATCCCGTGCACGAGGTGCTCGCTGTCGCCCGCGGGCACGGAGTACGCGTGCATGTCGACGCCGCCTACGGCGGCTTCTTCACCCTGCTGGCCGGGCGCGGCTACCGCAGCGATGACGAAGGCGGCGGCAATAGCGGTGGGGGCGCCGGCGGCAGCTACCGCGGCAGCGACTACGGCCGCGGTGGCCACGGCGGCGCCGGGGGAGACGGCCTCGCCGGGCTCGACCCGGCGCCGTGGCGGGCCATCGCCGAATGCGACTCGGTGGTGATCGACCCGCATAAGCACGGCCTGCAGCCATACGGATGCGGCGCGGTGCTGTTCCGGGATCCGGAAGTCGGGCGCTTCTACCAGCACGACTCGCCCTACACCTATTTCACCTCCGATGAGCTGCACCTCGGTGAGATCAGCCTGGAATGCTCCAGGGCCGGGGCGGCCGCCGCCGCGCTGTGGCTGACCTTCCGGCTGCTGCCGCCCACGCCGGACGGGCTCGGCCAGGTGCTGGCGGCCTGCCGCCGGGCCGCGCTGGACTGGTCGGCGCTCATCGAGGCATCTGACCGCCTCACCCTCTACCAGCCGCCGGAGCTTGACATCGTGTGCTACTTCGCGGGCGCCAGCCCGCCCGGCCCGCCCGCGCTGTCCGCGATCGATCAGGCCTCGGCGCGGATGCTGGCCGCCGGGATGACGGACCGGGCGCATCCGGTCTTCCTCAGCACGCTGCAGGTTTCGGCGAGTGAGTTCGCCCGGCGCCATTCCGGCATAACGGCCGACCGGGACGAGGCGCGGATCCTGCGCAGCGTCCTGATGAAGCCAGAGGCGCGCAGTCACGTAGCGCAGCTGCATGCCCGGGTCGAGGAACTGGCCGCTGGCTGAGCGACCGGCTCATCGGCACGCGGCTGGATGGGGCGATATGCCATCAGGCCGGGTACCCGTGGACTGGCGGGCCGACGGGAAGGCAGGACCGGTGAGCGAGCAAACCGACCAGGTGAGCGGACGCGCCCACCCGGCGAGCGGGCGGGCGGGGCGCGTCGCCCGGGTGGCAGTGGTCACCGGCGCCGGGACCGGCATCGGCGCGGCGGTGGCAGGCCGGCTGGCGGCCGGCGGCGCGGCGGTCGTCCTGGTCGGCCGCCGGGCGCGGCCCGTGCGGGAACTGGCCGGGCAGCTCGGCGGTCGTGCGCTGGCCATCGCCGCCGATGCGGCGTCCGCGGCCGAGATGGCCGGCGTCGCCGAGGCGGCCACGGCGCGGTTCGGCGGCATCGACACGCTTATCGCCAACGCGGGCGGTCCCGGCGCCGGGACGGCCGCCGGGATAACTGATGACGCGTGGGCGGACAGTCTCCGGTCCAACCTCACGACCTGCCTGGTTTCGGCGCGCGCGTGCCTGCCGGAGCTGATCCGCAGCCGCGGCTCCGTGGTGGTGATCTCATCGATCGCCGGGCTGGCCGCGGCCCCGGAATCGGTCGGCTACGTTACCGCCAAGCACGGCCTGATCGGCCTGGCCAGGTCGATGGCGCGGGACTACGGCCGGCACGGCGTGCGAGTCAACACGGTCTGCCCGGGCTGGGTCCGCACCCCGATGGCCGACGAGGAGATGGACCAGCTGGCCGGCCTGCGCGGGCTGCCGGACCGGGACACCGCGTACGCGCTGGCCACCGCGCAGGTACCGCTTCGCAGGCCGGCCGAGCCGGCCGAGATTGCGGCGGTGGTGGCGTTCCTGGCCAGCAGCGACGCGTCCGCGGTGACCGGCGCGGTGATCACGGCCGACTGCGGCGCCACCGCGGTCGACCTGCCGACGACGGCCTTCGACCCACCCTGACCGTTTCCCGCGCCCGGACCCGTTTCCCCGGCCCGTTTCCCCCGGCCCGTTTCCGGCTGCGGCGGTCATGCCGGGGCGGCCCGGCCGTCCTCCAGGTGGGTCAGGATCCGGCGCAGGCCGGCGGCCAGGTCGCTGACCTCGGCCGGGCCGAGCGGGCTGACGGTGTACGCCTCAGCGGCGTTGACCTGGGGAAACAGTCGCAGCATCAGCTGCTCGCCGGCCGGGGTGAGCTGCAGCAGCACCAGCCGGCCGTCGGCGGGCAGCGAGGCTCTCCGCAGCAGGCCCTTGCCCTCCAGGGTCTTGACCACCCCGGTCAGCGTGCCCTTGGAGATGCCTGCCTCGGCCGCGGCGTCACGGGATTCCAGGGAATCCCAGATCCAGGTGACCCAGAGCACCACGAACCCGGTCCAGGACAGGCCGGCCTCGGCGAGCACGGTTTGCTCGAAATGGTTCCGGATGGCGCTCGCGGCCCGGTGCAGGTTCTGCACCGCGGTCATCGCGGCGAAGTCCAGCTGCAGCCCGCCGAGCCGGCCCGATACCGCCCGCTCGGTTTCCGCAAGGGTGTGACGGCCGCTCATCCCCACCTCAAAGTCCACTGGGTCCCCACGATGATGCCCGCCATCGGTACCCTACGCCGCCGCTGGCTGGCCCGGTCGCAAGGCGCTGATCTGCGGCGGCGCCTCCGGCAGGCGGGTCAGCGCGGCACGCATCCGAGCGGGCTGGCCGGATCCGCCCGGGGCGGATCCGCCCGGGGCGGATCCGGGCTGGCCGGATCCGCCCCGGGGACCGGTTCAGGCCGGTTCCTCGGAGGCCGAGGCGGTCGAGGCAGGCCCGATGAGCGGATGTGCCGACACCGGGATGCGCAGCTTGCTGTTCGCGACCGCGAACGTGCCCCGGCCGTGTTTCACCAGCACAATCGCCGTGCCCGCCGCGAGCCAGCCGAGGATGATCCAGATCCACAGCTCGTTCGGGTAGACGGCGCCGTCGATGCTGCCGTAGACGGCGCCGGCCGCCGCGACGGTGCCGATGATGACGGCGATGACGAGCGCTACCGGGTTCACGTGCTTGCGCAGGCCGCGCAGGGCGCCGATGGTCACCGCGCCGTACACCACGGCCAGCGAGGTACCGCCGAGGCCGGACATCCAGGAGAACAGCGGGAAGTACTGCGGCTGGCCGTTCAGCGGGAAAATGCCGTTGTCCAGCCGCACGGCGGCGACCAGCGCGACGGACAGCACGCACAGCAGCGCCGCAGCCGCCGACGGCGTGCCGAACCGCGGGCTGACCCGCTTCAGCGGGGACGGGATCCGCCCGTCCCTGGCCATCGCGTACACGCCGCGGACCGTGCTCACCGCGCAGCCGAGGCCGACCGCGGCGATGTCGAGTATCACCAGGATCTGGACCAGGTCGAGGAAGAAGCTGCTGCCGAAGGCGCCCGGCGCGGCGAGCTGGAACAGCGGCGCCGGGCTGGACGCCCAGGCCTTCGCGTTCAGCCCGAACCCGATGTCCTGGGCGTAGGCGGCGAGCACGTAGAAGGCCCCGACCACGACCACCGAGCCGATGATCGCCCGCGGGATCGTCCTGGCCGGCTCCCTGGTCTCCTCGCCGAGGTTGGCCGCCGTCTCGAAGCCGGTGAACACCAGGATTGCGTAGATGAAGCCGAAGAAGATCCCTTTCCAGCCGTCCGCGCTGGAGCCGGGCTTGAACGGCGCGACCGAGTTCCCGTGCAGGCCGCCCTTGATCACGATGTAGATGAAGAACGCGCCGACGACCACCGCGGAGACCGACACCAGGGCGAGCTGGGCCCGCACCGAGACCTGCACCCCGACGTAGATCAGCACCAGCAGGATCGCCAGGTAGGCCAGGTCGAGCACCCAGTAGGGGATGCCGACCTGCCAGGTCGACTGCAGGAAGTCCGCCGTGATCCCGCCGATCACAAGCACGATTGCGATCGTGAGCAGCATCGTCGCGCCGTAGTACAGCCAGCCGCCGACAAAGCCGGCCCGGTCTCCGAATCCGTCGCTGACATAGTCGTACAGCGCCCCGGCGGCGTGAATCCGCTTCGCGTACTCGGAGATGATCCACCCGATGGCCGCCATGCCGATGGCGGCCAGGATGATCGCGACCGGGGTGGCCACCCCGGCCCCGTACAGGCCGGCGCCCACGACCAGCGGCAGCACCAGCGCCGAGGAGAACACCGGGCCGATGAAGCCGACCGACTGGGCGATCACGTCGGGCAGGCTGAGGTTCGCCTGCCGGAGCGGCGCGGTGCCGCCGGGGGAGCCGGCCGAGCCGGCCGAGCGGGGGGAGCCGCCGGCCGCGGCGGGACTGGATTCGGGATGCGACATCGGACCTCCAAGGGCGGGGACTGGGCGGGCGGCTGGCCGCCGCCGTGGGCGTCAGGGTTTCCGGCTGCCGGACCGCGGCGGTTCGCCGCCGGCCGGAATGGTCGCGACCCGGTCGAGGAACCGGTCGACAAGCCGCCGGGCGCGGGCTACCGCGGCCGCCTCCAGCTGCCTGGTCTGGGCCAGCAGCCCGGCAATGTCGACGCCGGCCCTGGCCAGGTCGGCGCGCCCGCCGTTGTCCAGCCAGAGCTGCAGCACCGGCAGCGTTACCTCCGGGTGGAACTGCACGGCCAGCGAGTTGCCGGCCACGAACGCCTGCGGGGCGATCCCGGTACGGGCCAGCGGAAGGACCGCCGCCGGCGGGTGCCAGCGGTCGTAATGCCACTCGAACCAGGGCCCGGGCTCGATCAGCTCCGGGTCGCCGGTCTGCACCTGGTGCCAGCCGATTTCCGGCTGCCGGGCAGCCGTCACGCTGCCGCCGAGGGCCATCGCCAGCGCCTGGCCGCCGAAGCAGATCCCGAGCACCGGGATCCGGCGTTCCCAGGCGGCCCGGAGCAGGCCGAGCTCCGGCGCCAGCCAGCTGCCGATCAGCTGGTGGTCGTAGGCGGACCAGATCGCGCCCATCGGGACGATCACGTCGAACGACTCCGGGTCCGGGAAGCTGACCCGGACGCCCGGATCACCGAACCGGTCCGCGGGCACCACGAGGAATTCGGTGATGTCATAGCCGCGTTGCGCCAGCCGGTCGCCGACCGGCCCGGTCGGCGAGCAGTGGTCGTGTTCGATGAAAAGCGCTCGCACCGGGTCTCCGCTGGTCAGATGCCGAAGGCTGGGGTCGGGGCTGGCCTCAGCGGGCCGTGGCCCGGACCGGCAGCCGCTTGATTCCGTGCACGAAGTTGGACCGGACGTATTCCGCCGGGCCGGTCAGCTCGATCGAGTCGAGCCGCCGCAGCAGCTCCTCGAACATGATCCGCATCTCCAGCCGGGCCAGCGCGTTGCCCATGCAGAAGTGCGGGCCGCCCTTGCCGAACGCCATGTGGTCGTTCGGCCGCCGCGCGACGTCGAACTCGTCCGGGCGGCCGAAGACATCCTCGTCCCGGTTACCCGACGCGAACCACAGCACGACCTTGTCGCCGGCCCGGATCTGCTGCCCGGCCAGCTCGACGTCACGGGTCGCCGTCCGGCGGAAGTGGTAGACCGGCGAGGCCCAGCGCAGGAACTCCTCGACCGCCGCCGGCAGCAGCCCGGGCTCCGCCTGCAGCCGCTCCAGCGTGCCGGGGTGCTGGATCAGGGCGAGCATGCCGTGCGAGATCGTGTGCCGGGTGGTCTCGTTGCCCGCCGACGACGAGCAGCAGGAAGTAGTTGTGGAAGTCCCGCTCGCTGAGCGGCTCGCCGTCCTCCGGGACGCGGTTGACCAGCTTGCTGACCAGGTCGGTGCCGTTCCCGCCGCGGCGGCGGCGGGCGAGTTCGTCGCCGTACGCGAACACCTCCAGCGCCGCCGGGCAGCGGAACGGCAGGTTCCGGTACTGCTCGCTCTCTCGCTGCCGAGCAGCACGTCGGCGTACGTCGGGGTCGGTGTTGCCGATCATGCCGGTTGCCCCAGGCGATGAGCTGGCCGCCGTATTCGTCCGGGACGTCGAGCAGCCGGACCAGCACCCGGATCGGGAAGTCCGCGCTGACCGCGGGCACGAAGTCGAACTCGGGCTCGGCGAACGCGGCGTCCAGGGTGGTCGCGGTCAGCCCGCGCAGGAAGGTCTCGTAGCCGCGCCAGCGCCCGTGCGGTGAACTCGCGCCACAGCACCCGGCGCAGCGCCTTATGCCGTGGCGCCGTCCGTCTCCAGCATCGACTTGCGGATCTCGCGCTGCCCGTCGTCGAGTTCCTCCAGGCCGACCGCCCCGAGCTCGGACGAGAAGCTCCTTGTCGTCGCGCAGCACGGCGGTGATGTCGCGATGCCGGGTGACCGACCAGAAGCCGTGGTTCGGCGGCGGCTCGGGATTCCAGGCCACCGGCGCGTCGCGGCGCAGCCGGGTCGAATGCGGCCCACGGCGCGCCGCCGGCGAACGCGTCAAGGTCCGACAGGTCCACGCCGGATACCTCGATGCCCGAGGCGGCAACGGTACTCATCCGCTCCTCTCCTCCCGGCCGTCCAGCCGCGCGGTGTATTCACCGGTGCGGCGTTGTCACAGGTGGTAGGCGTACTCGCGGAATTCCCAGTCGGTCACGAACCGCTCGAACCGCTCGACCTCGTTGCGCTTGTAGGTCACGAACGACGTGACGAAGTAATCGCCGAGCACCCCGGCCAGCTCATGATCGGCCTCCAGCGCGTCCAGCGCCGCGCTGCAGCCGCATCGGCAGCAGCGGCGACCGGCCCGGGTCGTAGCCGTAGCCCTCCAGCTGGCCCGGCGGCTCGGCCTCGTCCCGGATGCCCAGGTAGACGGCCGCGCCGAGCGGCCGGCGATGGCCAGGTACGGGTTGGCGGTGGCGTCGCCGAGCCGGATCTCCATCCGGGCCGCCTGGCCGCGCTCCGGCGGGATGCGCACCATCGCGCTGCGGTTGTCCAGCCCCCAGTCGATCAGCCAGGGCGCCAGCGTGTCCGGGCCGAACCGCTTGTACGAGTTGACCGTGGGGTTGAGCAGGGCCGCCAGCGCCGGCGCGTGCGCCAGCACGCCGCGCGATGGCATGCCGCCCGGCCGCAGACAGCCCGTCCGGGCCGTCCGGGTCGCCGAACACGTTGTCCCCGTCGTCGTCGGCCACCGAGACGTGCACGTGGAAACCCGAGCCGCCCTCGTCGTTGAACGGCTTGGCCATGAACGTGGCCAGCAGCCCGCGGTGCCGGGCAATCTCCTGGACGGCGGATTTCAGCCGGAAGGACCGGTCCGCGGCGTCGGGCAGGTCCGAGTGGCCGAGGTTGATCTCGAACTGGCCCGGCGAGAACTCGTGGTTGGCCGCCGTGACCCGCAGCCCCGCGTCCCGGAGCTGCCGGAGCATGTGCAGCAGCAGGCCCTGCGGGTCGCCCTTCCGGCCGACCACGTAGACGTTGCCCGGGTCGTCGGCGTACCGCCGCCAGCCGGCCGGCCCGGCGCCGGCTCGCAGCAGGAAGAATTCCAGCTCGGGGCCGCAGATCAGCCGGTAGCCGAGGCTCCGCACCCGGTCGGCGACCTGGCGGGCGATGACCCGCGGCGATTCCGGGGCCGGCTGGCCGTCCGCGGCGGTGGCGTCGCCCAGGCACCAGGCGACGTCCGGCTCCCACGGCAGCGCGGTCAGCGTGCTCAGGTCCGGCCGCACGCTGATGTCGGGCAGCCCCTGGTCAAGGCCGCCCGGCACGGGGACGACGTCGCCCATCGGGGATGTGTGGTAGACCGCCCGGCAGAACGCCAGGCCGTGCTCGGCCGCTGCGGGCAGCTCGTCGAGCAGCACGTCACGCCCGCGATCGACGCCGATCATGTCCGGGTAGGAGACCCGGACCACGTCAACGCCGCTGGCCCGCAGCCGCTTGCAGACGGCAGCGACGTCCGGTGCATGCGTCACGGCGGCTCCCCGGCGGAGAACGTTCGGATACAAACAATCCGTCGCAGCGTAAACCGGGGCAACAGGTGCAGACAAGAGCCTGGCGGTTAGAGTTGCCGGCGTGACCGACGTAGCCGGGTTCTTCTATCCGCGCACGGCCACCGGGCGGTCCTCGCTGCTGCCCCCGCCGCCGTGGCACTACTCCGGCGACCTGCTCACGGTGGAGTACCGGACCGATCCGGCGAGAGTGGCCGAGCTGCTGCCCGCCCCGCTGGCACCGGCCCCGGAGGACCCGGGCGCGGTGGCGCTGATCTGGGCCGACTGGCAGTCCTGCGGGGCCAGCCGGGCGGAGCTGCTGGATCCGGTCCGGGCCCAGTACAAGGAGTGCTTCGCGGTCGTCAGGTGCAGCCTGGCCGGCCGGATCTACTCGCGCTGCGTCTACATCTGGGTAGATGCCGACTTCGCCCTGGCCCGCGGCCTGTACCAGGGCTATCCCAAGAAACTCGGCTCGGTCCACCAGACCAGGCCGCACCCGTTCGGGCTGGCCGCGCCGCGAATCGGGCCCGGCGGCAGGTTCGCCGGCACGCTCGCCGCGGCCGACCGCCGGCTGGCCGAGGCGGTGGTAACGCTGCGCGAGGAAGCACCGGGCAACGGCTTCGTCAACGCGCATCCGATGGCGCACCACCGGTGGCTGCCGTCGATCGAGAAGGGCGCCCCGGACTCGCTGGCCGAGCTGGTCAGCTCGGCCAGCGCGAGCTTCGAGGGCGGCCCGGCCTGGCGCGGCGACGCCGAGCTCGCGCTGTTCCCTTCGCCAACCGAGGAACTGGCCAGCCTCGCGGTCAGGGAGATCATCGGCGGCTACTACCGGCAGGTCGGGCTCACCTGGGATGGTGGCACCCGGCTGGCCGGCCGGGACGTGCCCGACGCCCGGGACGCACCGGCCGGGCGGCCGGGCCGGCCGCCTCTTGACGGCCGGCCGCCGTAAACATACTTTGGACCCAAACGATTTAACGCAGCCGCCGGTGCCGCATGCCGTCCGCCAGCCGCCGGTGCTACCGCGGGCCGGTCCGCCGGCCCGGCCGGGCGCTGGCCGCAAACCGGGCTGGCCGCTGCCCGGCCACGCTGCTGACGAGCCCAGATGGCGGTGAATGCGCAGATGACCAGGCCACGCGACGGCCGCAGCGCCGGTCACGGGCGGCCAGGCGCGTCCGGCCGCCGGGACACGCCGGCTGCCCGGGCCCGGGCGGGCTGCCGGGCCCGGGCGGGCTGCCGGGCCCGGACCGGTGCCGGCTGCCGTTCCCATGCGGGCTCCCGGGCCCGAGCCGTCTACCGGGCCCGGGCTGGTCGCCGGGCCTGCGATGACTGGCCCGCGATGATCAGTGCGCGACGACGAGCACCGGGCCGGCCATGAGCACGGCGAGCGTGGCCGGCGTCGATGTCGACACCAGGCACTGGATCGGCGGCCGCCGGGTCCCGTCCGCGGCGACGTTCACTGACCTGTCCCCGATCGACGAGCAGCCCATCGCCGAGGTGGCGGCCGGCGGCCAGGCCGAGGTCGACGCGGCCGTCACGGCCGCCCGGGCTGCCTTTCCCGGCTGGGCCGCGGCCGGCCCTGCCGAGCGGGCCCGGGTGCTGTACGCGATCGCCGACGGCATCGGCCGCCGGGCCGAGGACCTCGCCCAGGTCGAGACCCGGGACAACGGCGCGCTGCTGCGCTCGCACCGGCGCGGGGTGATACCGCGGGCCGCGCAGAATTTCCGGTTCTTCGCCGACTGGCTCGGCCGGCTCGACGCCGGGAAGCTGGCGATGCCCGGCTACACCGAGCAGGTCAGCTGGTCACCGTCCGGGGTAACCGCGGTGATCACCCCCTGGAACGCCCCGCTCATGCTGGCCACCTGGCGGATCGCGCCCGCCCTCGCGGCCGGGAACACGGTGGTCGCCAAGCCGCCGGAATGGGCGCCGCTGACCGCCAGCCTGCTGGCCGGCATCACCCGCGAAGCGGGCCTGCCGGACGGCGTGTTCAACGTGGTGCAGGGTCTCGGCGCCGAGGCCGGCGCGCCGCTGGCCGCGCACCCGGACGTGGCCAGGGTCGCGTTCACCGGCTCGGTCGCGACCGGCCGCCAGGTTGCCGCCGCCGCCGGGGCGCAGCTGACCCCGGTCTCGCTCGAGCTCGGTGGCAAGTCCCCGCTGCTTGTCTTCGCGGACGCGGATCTGGACCTGGCCGTCTCGGTTGCCGTCGGGCAATACGACAACGCCGGGCAGGTCTGCCTGGCCGGCACCCGGCTGCTGGTCGAGGAGCGGATCGCGGCCGAGTTCACCGAGCGCTTCCTGGCCCGCGCCGCAGCGCTGCGCCAGGGCGACCCGCGGGACGAGGCAACGGACGTGGGGCCGAACATCACCCGGGCGCACCTGCAGCGGGTAGACGGCTTCGTCCGGCGCGCGGTCGCCGCGGGCGCGCGGCCGCTGCTCGGCGGTGGCCCGAACCGCGACCTGGGCGGCTTGTACTACCAGCCGACGCTGCTAACCGGAGCCGAGCCCGGCGCGGAGATCCTCACCGAGGAGGTGTTCGGTCCGGTGCTCACGCTGCAGACGTTCGCCGCGGAGGAGGAGGCGGTCGCGCTGGCCAACGACACCCGCTACGGGCTGGCGGCAACGGTCTTCACCGGCGACGACCAGCGCGCCGGGCGGGTCTCCGCCCGGCTGACGGCCGGCACCGTGTGGGTCAACTGCTTCTTTATCCGGGACCTGCGGGCGCCGTTCGGCGGCGCCGGGCTGTCCGGCATCGGCCGCGAGGGCGGCACCTGGAGCTTCGACTTCTACAGCGACGTCAAGAACACCGTCTACGCAGCGGACGGCTGGCGGCACGATGGATGAGCGCCATGGGTGAGGTGGCCGGCGCGGGCCTGCTCGCCCACGTCCCGACGATCATGCTCCCGTATGCGGAGCGGCTGGAGCTGAACGAGGGCAGGGAGATCAGCCTGGTGCCCGGGCTGCGAGCGGCTGCGCACCGAGGCGTTCGAGACGCTCGACTACGACACGGTCGTGGTGCTCGACTCGCACTGGTGCACCACGGTGGAGTTCGTCGTCGCCGCGCACGAGGTCCGCGCCGGGTTGTTCACCTCGGACGAACTGCCGCGCGGTATGTGCCGGGTCCCGTACGACTGGCGCGGCGACCCGGAACTGGCCCGCGCGACGGCCGCGCTGGGCGAGCGGCACGGCACCTGGATCACCGCGATCGACGATCCGTGCCTGCCAGTGCACTACGCGACCGTCAACTTGTGGACCTATCTCGGCCGCGGGCTGGACAAGCGCTGGATCACGATCAGCGTCGCGGCGCAGACCGGCGATACGGAGGACTTCCTGCGGGCCGGCCGGGCACTCGGCGAGGCCATCGCGCAGAGCCGGCGGCGGGTGCTGCTCATCGCGTCCGGCGCCATGTCGCACACGTTCTGGCCGCTGCGCGAGCTGCGCGCGCACGAGGCCAGCGACCCGGCACATATCCGCACCGGGCAGGCGCGGGCCGCCGATACCGAGCGGATCGGCTGGCTGCAGGCCGGAGAACACGGCCGCGTGATCGACACCATGCCGGATTTCCTGCGGTTCCGGCCGGAGGCCAAGTTCGCGCACTACCTGATGATGGCCGCGGCGCTCGGCGGGCACGCCATGACAGCGCCGGCCCGCCTGGTCAGCGACTACGAGAACTCGATCGGCACCGGCCAGGTGCACCTCTGGTTCGACCGCCCGGCGGCCGGCTGGACCGCGCCGGCCCGGCAGCCGGCCCGATGACCAGAGCCCTGCTACCCAGACTCGGCCGGTACCGGCGGGCGCGCCCGGGTCCGCCCGCCCCGGCCGCCGGCCGGGCGGGCCGCCCGATGACCGGGTCAGGCCTGGGCTTTCCGAGTGCCGGGTTCGCTGGGCGGATCCGATGACCGGGTACCGCCGCCCCAACTCCGCCAGCACCGTTCAGGCGCACCTCTTGTGCGGCCGGCCGTCCGCGTCAGCCAGGCTGGAGGGACCATGACCGAGTACCGCAGAATCTTGCTGGACGGCGCGGTCGTGCAGGTCCGCCGGGACGGGGATTCCCTGGTGGCCGCCGACGGGCGCCGGGTTTCCGTTTCGGCTGCCGTGCATTTGCCGCCGGTGACACCGACCAAGATCCTCGCGGTGCACCTCAACCACCGCAGCCGGGTGGCCGAGTTCCAGGCCAGGCTGCCGGCCGCGCCGACCTACTTCCAGAAGCCGGTGTCTGCGCTGGTCGCGCACGGCGGCACGGTGGTCCGCCCGGCCGGCTGCAGGTACCTCAACTACGAGGGTGAGGTGGCCATCGTGATCGGCCGGACCTGCCGGGGCGTGCCGCGCTCGCAGGCCGCCGACTACATCGCCGGGTACACCATCGCCAACGATTTCGGCCTGCATGATTTCCGCGACACCGACGCCGGGTCGATGCTACGGGTCAAAGGCTCGGACACGATGGCGCCGCTCGGCCCCGGCCTGGTCACCGGCTGGGATTTCCGCGGCAAGCGGCTACGCACCTACGTGAACGGCCGCCTGGCCCAGGACGGCACCACCGACGAGATGAACTGGAACATGCACTACCTGGTAGCCGACATCGCGCGGACGATCACGCTCAATCCCGGCGACGTCCTGCTGTCCGGGACGCCGGCCAAATCCCGCCCCGTGCAGCCCGGCGACGTGGTCGACGTCGAGGTCGACGGGCTTGGCAGGCTGACCAGCCATATCGCCGCCGGGCCGGTCCCGGTCCCGGCGGACCTCGGCGCCCAGCCGACCGAGAGCGAGGAAGTCATCTCCACCGCGCTCGGCGGAGACTGGGAATTCCGCGGCATCCGCCCGCCCCGGGGGGGCTGACCCCTGCCTGCCAGGCATCACCAGTCCTGCTGCGAGGCACCAGCCCTGCTGCGAGGCGCCAGTCCCGCCGCGAGGCGCCAGCCCTGCTGCGAAGCGCCAGCCCCGCGCCAGGCGCCAGCCCCGCGCCAGGCGCAGCCCGCTGCCGGGCATCACCAGCCCGCTGCCAGGCGCCAGCCCGCCGCCGGGAAACCCGTGAATCCCACCAGCCACGCGAGCTGTAATTCCACAAGTGGAGAATTTTAGTGGTTAACATATGTTAACCACTACTCATCTGGAGGGCTGGCGGGGCTGGCGGGGCCTGGCCGACGGGCGGGAATGGAGTGCGGAGGGGCGGATGACTGCACCAACAATGTGCCTAATCCTCAGCGAGAACTGGACCATGACCTCCGGCCGCGACCTGCCGGCCCTGGTGCGCTGGGCTCGTGAGGCCGAGGACGCCGGTTTCGACTCGGTGATGATCAGCGAGCACATCGTGCTCGGCCCGGCCGCGGCCAGCAACGGGCTAATGCGCAATCCGCGCGAGTACGCGCTGCCCGGCAACCAGGACCCGGCGACACCGTGGCCGAGCTCGGTGGTGCTGCTCTCGGCAATCGCCGCGGTCACCGAGCGAATCCGGCTGGTGGCCGGCGCGGTGATCGCGCCGCTGCGGCATCCGCTGCTGATCGCCCGCGAGCTTGGCTCGCTCGACCTGCTCAGCCGCGGCCGGCTGGTCGTGCAGCCGACGGTCTCCTGGCTGGCGGAGGAATACGCCGCGCTGGGCGTGCCGTTCCGCCGCCGCGGTGACCTGCTGGACGAGCATCTTCAGGCGTGGGCGGCGCTCTGGCGGAACACGCCGGCCTCGTATACGGGGGAGCACTACTCATTCCGGGACGTCTACTTCGAGCCGAAGGCCTTCCGGCCGGGGGGCCCGGCGCTGTGGCTCGGCGGCGGCAGCTTGCACCAGCGCATGCTGGACCGAATCGTCCGCTACGGCGACGGATTCAACCCGCTTGGCCAGCCGGATCCGGCGGATCTGCGGCGCCTGGCGGCGGCGATGCTGGCGGCCGGCCGGGATCCGGCCAGACTCGAACTCGTCGGCGGGACCCGCGCGGTGTTCCCCGAAGACGGCGGCGTGGCCGATCTCGGCCAGGCCCTGGCGGCCATCCTGCCCCAGGCTGCGGATGGCTTCAGCACGTTCTGCATCAAGCCGTCCCAGTTCACCGACGACCCGCACGATGTCGGCCGCCTCTGTCGCGAGATCATCCGCCGGGTCGACGAGATGCTGCCTTAACCGGTATCCGCCAGGGCCGGGACCCCAGAGCCGTATCGCCAGTCGTTCCATGATCCGGGCCTGCCCGGACCGCGTTCAGCTTTGCAGAAATACCCCGAGGAACTGTCATGCTCGCCTTCCAAGGAGCGTCTCAGGATCTAGCGTCCGTCCAGCTGCTGATCGTATTCTTTGCGATCGTCGCGGTGATCTTCTGGCGCACGATACTCACGATCGTGCTTACGGTCGCCGCAATCGTGCTCGCCGTACTGCTCACTTCCGGGGCAGTCGAGCTGCTCCTGCTATTCCGGCGTGGCGGGTAGAGACCCCGAGCGGGCCGGGTAGGCGTTCAGTGCTGGCCGGCTGGCGGGCCCTGGCCTGGCCTGAGCAGGATCAGGGTGGCCAGGCAGACGGCGGCGAGCAGCGAGTACGGGACGAGATCCGATGTGGCCTGGGCCACCACGCCACTGCCAACGGCTGCGAATGCCTGACCGCCGGCCCAGGCGAGGTTGGCCAGGCCGAAGGCGAGGCCCTGGTTGAGCTCAAGCCGGTGCGCGCCCTCACTCAGCAGGGCCGCGGCCGGCGTGAACAGCGTGCCGAACGCCGGCATTCCTGCGATCAGCACGGCGACCAGCAGCGATGCCGGGGAGAGCAACGGCGCGAGCACGCTGATGGCAACCGCGGCGAGCAGCGATAGCCGGATGGGTACCAGCGCGCCACGCCGATCGGACAGCCGCCAGGCCATCGGTGAGAGCGCTGACTCGATGGCCGCCGCGCCCAGGAACGTGGCCCCGATGATGGTGGCCGTGGCGCCCAGGTCACTAAGGCGCAGCGGCGCGAGCACGTCCAGCACCCCGAATCCCAGGCCCGCCAGCATCGTGAGCCACATGCCGGTACCCACCTGGCGGTCCCGGACCGCGGGCCATGCCGCCCGCAGGCCCTGCGGCGCCGGAACGCGCGGGCCAGGCACGAAGAAAGCCACGACCATCAGCGCGGTTCCCGCAACCGCGGCAGCAGCGAAGGCCGGCCCGGTTCCCACCCGGGCGGCAATGGCTCCGACGACCGGCCCGAACAGCGCACCGACGACCGCGGCGCCCAGCGCGGTACCGAGCAGCTCACCGCGCCGCTCAGCCGGCGCGGCAGTGGCCAGCCAGGCCATGCCCGCGGCCCAGGTGCACGCCCCGGCCAGGCCCTGGACGAAGCGCGCCGAGTCCAGCACGACCGGGCTGGACGCCCAGCCGAAGATCAGCGTCGACCCGCTCATCAGCGCCAGCCCCAGGAGCACCACCAGCCGGTCACCCAGCCTGGCGGTGAGCAGCCCGCCCGGCAGTGCGCCGACCAGCGTGCCCAGGGGATACGCGGCGACCAGCAGCCCGGCTCCCGCCTTGGACAGCCCGGCTGACCGGACGTAATGCGGCAGCAGCGGTGTCAGCGCAGTGAAGAACACCGTGTCCACCAGCACCAGCGCGCAGACGAAGCTGAGCAGAGCAAGCACAGGGGGAGCAAGCCGCCGCCGGGGCGGCGTCATGCCCGCATGGTCTCCGCCACGACAGCGATCATAAGAAACCGGCCGCGGCTGACCTGGCGCCGCCCGGCCCCGGCGGTGCGAGCACCAGCAGCTGGCCGCACGTGGCTAGCGCTGGGCGGGGCGCCCGGATACCAGGGCGCGGTGCTCGCGGAGCAGCTTGCGGACGGCGGCGCGGTGCAAGGGCGTGCGGCGGGACAGCGCGCGGAGAGTCTCGCCGAGCAGGACCGCGACCCAGAACAATCCGGCGGCGGGCCGGCCGTGGCGCATGCCGTACAGGCGGACCTTATTCGCGCACTGCAGGGCGTAGAGCTCCGGCCGTACCCGTGCCTCGCCGCCCAGGTGGGTCACGTTCACGTCGGTGAATGCCAGCCGGAAGCCAGCGTCGGCGGCGCGCAGCTCGAACTCGGTCTCCTCGGAGTAGAGGAAGAACGTCTCGTCCCAGGCACCGACCTGCTTGAGGCACTCGCGGCTCATCATCGTCACCGCACCGCTGGCCCAGTCGGCGCGGGTCAGGCTGGTGTAATCCGGCGGGCCGGCGATTTGCTCGCTGAGGGTACCGAGGCGGCCGGCCAGCCCGCCGCCGAGCAGCGCCTCGCTCCAGGCGCGCAGCAGCGTCGGCCGGCGGCGCAGCGACGGGTACGGCTTGCCGGTGCCGCGGAGCAGGCGGGGCACCGCGATCCCGGCGCCCGGCCGGCCGAGGGCCGCGAGCATCGGCCGGACGCAGCCGGGGCTCAGCCGCACGCTCGGGCTGAGGATCAGCACGGCGTCCGTGGACGGATCGAAGCTGATCACCGCGTTCGCCGCGGCGGCGAAACCCAGGTTCGCGCCCAGCCCGACGATGGCCGCGTCCGGTGCCATGCGGTGCGCCACCTCCAGCGTGCCGTCCGCGGAGGCGCCATCGGCTATCACCAGGTGCCAGTCGTCAACGCCGTCCAGCCCGGCGGGCAAGGACGTGAGCAGATCAGGAAGCAGCCGCTCACTGTTGTAGGCGAGTATCCCGACGGTCAGGCGCACGGGCAGCGCCCCTCCTTCCGAGCCGAACCGCGGCAGCGCGCAGCGGCAAGCAGTAATCGATCAGCTACGACTGGTGATAATAGCGAGTGCAGCGCGCAATCGCCCAGGCTGCCGTCCGCGGACAGCGGGAGATTCACCGCTGCGGCCGGATAGGTGAACTGCCACGCGCTGGCCTTCCCGCCGGGCAGCCGGGTTACCCCGGTAGGTCCGTTATGGCTGCTTGCGCCCGGCGCGCGGGCCAGGGCGCCGGTCGCGGGGATAGACCGGCGCTGTTCCAGGAATATGCGCAATTAAATCCAGCTGGCCGGCGAACGGCACCATCAGCTGGATAGCAGAAACATAGAATTACGCGACAGCATTGGCTAACGTCAGGATAGGTGTATGGACGTGCAATGCTGCGCGTCCGCGCGGATCTCCGGAAGGGAAAACGCGCATGGCATCGCGGGACGGCCGGGTTAGGACCGTAAGTCTGGCGGCGTTGGCACTCCTTGGGACTGCTGGTGTATTCGTATTCGGCGTCCTGGCCGGCGAGGGCGGCAAGGACTATCTTCGCAATATTGTCCTGGGGGTTATATGTTCGGTGATTCCCGCTACCGTCACGGCTGTCAACAGATTCACCGCGAAACGGCTGCTGCGGGCGGAAACAGACGCGCGTGAGCGCGCGGTCGCTGAGCGGGAACGCGCGCTGCAGAGCAAGGCCGAAGCCGAGCGGCGGACCGCCGAGGTGCGGATCGATGCGGAGGCGCACCTTATCTTCGCGCTGCGGGCGCGGCTTTCGCCGAGCCTGTACTGCCTGGGGAAGATCGCCGCGGCGGCGTCGGACCGGCAGGTGGCACCGCTGATCGGCAGCTTGTCCCAGGCGATCGTGGCGGCCGCGATCGGGCATGACAATTCCGCCGAGACTCGCCGGAGCATCTTCTTCGCCGTCCAGGGCGACCGCATGCGCTGCGTCAGCTACGCGGGCTATGAGGGAGCGCAGGACACCGGCCGTACCGTGCTCAGGAACAGCCCGGACGACCCGGTCGGCCAGTACCTGTTCGGCCTGCTGGCCGAGCGCGAGGCACTGCTGATCCCGGACGTGGAGGCGGCCGGCCTTCCGGTGCGGTTCCCGGCCCGCCGGAGTTACCAGACGATCATCGCCACCGCGATCATGGCGGGCGATGCCCCGTACGGCATCCTGACCCTCGACTCGCCGCAGCCGCATTCGCTGGGCCAGCCGGACCTGGAGATCATGAAGACGCTCGCGAACCTGCTCGGCGTCGGACTCGCGCTAGCGGCCAGGCGAAACAGCAGGCGGCCAGCGCAGGTTCCGGCGCAGGGTAATCGAGATGTAGCCATCGGTAATGATTTACTGGTCTCGGTCGGCGACGCTTCGCGCTGGCGGCCGAACTGCGAGCGTGGGGAGGGCCATGCAGTTGAAGGCGGAGAAAGTCGTCGATCCCGAGTCAATCGCCTGGATCGAGCACCGCGAGGACAGCCGCAGCTACTTCGAGTCGGCGTGGCACCGGGCGGTCAGCGAGGCGGCGCTCGACCTGGAACGCCGCAGGCGGCATGAGGCCGATGGCAAAGCCGCCATTAACGGGGCCGCCGTTAACGGGGCCGCCGTTAACGGGGCCGCCGTTAACGGGGCCGCCGTTAACGGGGCCGCCGAGCCAGCGTCGTTAGGCCGTGGCCAGTCAGTGCTGCTGCGGTAGCAGCCGGGCCGGGGCAGGCCGGCCTGGCTTTCCCTGGGCGGCGCAACTGGTGCCGGCGGGAGGCTCTCCGGCAGATCCCGGGCCGCGTGCGATCCGGGCCAGGCTGACCAGCCTGGGCACGACCCGTATCTTCTGGTTGTTGCCCGCGATAACCGTCCCGCCGGATACTTGCGCTAACTGAGACTCCATCGGCGGGTTCTCGGGCGGTCGGCTGAGCGCAGAGAGGACGAGGCCAATGGAGGGGATCTGCGGGAGCTGCGGGCTGCCCCTGGCGGCCCGCGACGCATTCTGCGGAAGCTGTGGTCAGCCGGTTGCGGCCATGATCCCGGCGGAACCGGCGTCGTTAGCCACCGCCCCGGTGACCGCGGATCCGGTGGCGGATCCGGCGCCGCCGGGTCGTACTGGCGGGCCGGCCCGGTCCGGCTGGCCGAGCCGGCTGGGCGGGTCGATTCCGGCAGATGCCGCGGTCGGGCAGCGGACACCGAATGCCGAGTATCTCGGTCACCGGCTGGTCTACGACAAGGCCCCCGAGGGGTCATTCGACCCGCTCAGCAACGGACGGCTGCTCTGGCAGTTCGGCATGCGCCTGCTGTTGTACTTCATGGTCTACTGGCTCGGCGGGCTGGTTGCGGGGATCGCGCTGCTGATCCTCGGCTTCGCGGCCGGCTTCAGCGTGGCGGTGACACTGTGGTGGGTCGGCGCGGTCATCATCGGATTGCTGTTCACCGGCTTGTTCCTGCTGATGCCGGTGCCTGCGCTGCTGTCGGAGTGGAAGTTCTTCGTAGACGGCAAGGCATCGGCCGGGCCGGCCGCATTCGATCACATCGCGTGGGCCCTGCAGCAGCGACGGAGTCCCCTTGACGTGGTTCAGGTACGGAGGCTGAAGCTGGCCGGCGGTGCGGGCCGCGACTACCTGGAAATCGGCCGGGGCCTGTTCACCGGCTTCGTCTCCTGCTTCGATTACGGCGAGGATCTTTACGTCGGCTGGACTTTCTGGCTGCGGATCTCCCCGCTGCGCTTCACGTTCATGATCATCGCGAGGCTGTGGCAGATGCTGATGCAACGGGGATCGGAGCTGTATGTCTCGCTGCGCTACGACTACGCCAGGGCGATGCGGGAGGTCATGCACAGCGTCGCGAGGGAAGGCGTCGACGTCGCGACCGGCCAGCTGCGCCCGCAGGGCGGGGGCGCCGCCGAGTCGATCATGCCGGTCGTCGTGTCAGACATCGACAGATAGCTCCCCGGATGGCAGCGTTGCCCGGATGGCAGCGTTGCCCGGATGGACCGAGCGGGGTGATTGACCGCGAGACTGGTCCAACCGGTTATTCCGCCCAGCGCTCCGGTTAGGCGGATAATCGGGGAGTCCGGCTGCCCGGGACCGCGAGTGCCCGGCAGGCCGCCAGCCGGGCCACGCGGGATGGGGGAGGGACATGCGTTTTTGCACGGCATGCGGGCACCTGAGGGGCGGATCGGAACGGTACTGCACGGCATGTGGTACCGCGATCGCCGGCCTGGCAAGCGCCGAGGAACAGTCACCCGAGGCGGCGGGCCGGTCGTCCGCGGCAGCGGGACAATCACCCGGGACTGCGGGCCAGTTACAAGGGGCAGCGGACCAGCTGGTCAGGTCTCCTGCCGCTCCGCCTGCGCCGGTCACCGGCGACGAGCCGGACACGATGACGGCCCTCCTGCCGGCTGGCGGCCTGGCCGTACCGGAACAGCCAGGCAATACGTCCGGGCAGGCCGTCGGTGAAGACACGTACGGCGACCGCTATGCCCCGGGCAGCCTGCCGAGCGGCGGATCGGCAGATCGCTCCGGGACGCCGCCGGCCGCCGCCTACCGCACCGGATCCGCCGGGCCGGATGACCTGCTCACGGCGGGCCCGCCGGGCGGTGGCCGGCGGAACCTCATCGTCGCCGCGCTGGCCGCCTTCGTGGTGCTGGTCGCCGGGGGCGGCGTGGCCGTCTGGCTGACGCACCGGCAGCACGCCGCGGCCGGCCAGCCCGCGGCGCAGCCGACGCCAGCAGGCGCCCAGCCGCAAGCGGGGGCGAGCGGGCCCTCGTCACCATTGCCGACGCCGACTGCAACGGCGACCCCGGCGGCTGCGCCTACTCCGGCCAGCAGCGGAAGCCTGGTCACGGCCGCGCCCGGCGCGGCCCAGGCACCGGCCGCGCCACCGGTCGAAGCGTTCCTCAACAGCTACTTCACGGCAATCAACAACCGCGATTACCAGCAATACCGGGCGCTGCTCAGTCACCAGATGCGGCGGGCCATATCGCAAGGCGTATTCAACGCCGGCTACCGGTCCACCGCCGACTCCGGCGCCACGATCACGTCCATCACCGGTAGCGGCCCCGGGCGGCTGGCCGTGGCCGTCACCTTCACCAGCCACCAGCAGCCGGCGGGCAGCCCTACGCATACCGCGTGCACGCACTGGGATATCACGCTTTACCTGCGGCAGCGCGGCGGCGGTTACGTGATCGGGCGCCCGCCAGCGGGTTATCACGCCGCCTATCAGGCCTGCTGACCGGGCGGCCGGAAGCGGCCGCCGCCAGGCGGCCAGGCGGCCCGGCGGCGGCCCGGCGGGCGGTCAGCTGCCCCTGATGTCCTGCAGGAAGTCGATCAGGCCGGCGAAGTACGTCTCCTGATCGTCGTACATGCT
Organism: uncultured Actinomycetes bacterium; assembly: GCA_963786975.1. Taxonomy (GTDB): domain Bacteria; phylum Actinomycetota; class Actinomycetes; order Streptosporangiales; family Streptosporangiaceae; genus Palsa-506. The sequence continues at coordinate 413,754 of CAWBBE010000010.1, forward strand.
CAGGTGACTGCCATCCGGGCAGTACAGGTAACGGCCCGCTGGCAGGCGGCCCGCCATCATCTCCATGTGCGCCGGATCCATCGTGTCGTGCCGGGCGCCGATGACCAGGGCGGGCACCTCGATGGACGCGAGTTCCCCGGTCCGGTCCCAGCTGGCGAGCTTGGCGTCGGCGCTGATGCCAAGCTCGCTCGGGCCCTGCATGGACACGTAGATGGCCGGGTTGATATGGGCGAACGCGCGCTGCACCGGATCGGGGTAGTCCTCGGCCGGCATGCGCAGCACATGATGGACGTAGTGCTGCTCGTTCAGCAGCTCCATGTACCTCGGATTCTCGATATCGCCCTTCGCCTCAAGCGCCTGGATCTCGGCCAGTGCCGCCTGGTCCATCTTCGGCATCAGCACCTGCCGGGCGTAAGCGTTGTAGTCCGGGACGCTGGCCATCATGTTGGAGATGACGAGCCCGCGCAGGTGCTGCTGATAGCGAAGGGCGTACTCGATGGCGAGGATGCCGCCCCAGGACTGGCCGTAGAGAACGAAGTTGCCCCGGTCCAGCCCGAGCGCCTGGCGGACCTGCTCCACCTCGTCGACGAAGCGGCCGACTTCCCAGAGCGACGGCTCGTCGGGCTGATCGCTGAAGCCCGAGCCGAGCTGGTCGTAGTAGTAGTACTCGATTCCGGCGGCCGGCAGGTAGCTGTCGCAGGCCTCCAGGTACTCATGGGTTGCCCCTGGCCCGCCGTGCAACAGCAGCACCCTGAGATCCGGATCGTTGCCGACCCGCTTCGTCCACACCCGGTACGGGCCGGCCGCGTGCTCACCGGGATCATCCGGGCGCCCCCGCTCAGCACATCGTCCCGGCCGGAATAGTCCAGATAGCTGCTCAACGATCGCATGCGCTCCTCCTGCCGCACCGGGCACAGGCGGCGGCCCGGATCCTCAGTAGCTTAGGCTGGCCGGGCGCAAGCATGCCCAGGCGGCCAGCAGGTGCTGACCGGGGCAACGGACCCGGCTGGCGGCCAGGCATCCGAATACCTTTCAGCTGAAACGGATCCGCGGTGGTCATTGCCGCCGGCCGGGCCTGGCTGTCAGGCCGCGGCTTCGCTCGCGGGCGTCGCGGACAGCTGCTCAGCCGGGATCCGGCGGCTGGCGAACAGCGCGATCAGCGCGACGAGAGCGAGCAGCGACAGCGAGGCACGCAGCCCGTCGATGCGTGCGCTCGCGTTCTCGCTGACGATCGCGTCGGCCGTCTTGGCTGGCACGTCTGCCTTGGCGAGCGCGGTCTTCAGATCCGCGTCGGATATGAACGGGACCCCGCCGGCCAGCTCTACCTGCGCCTTCGCGGCAAGATCCTTGGGCACGGCGGGGTTGTTCTGCACGCCGCCGAGGAACGACGAGGTCAGCGCCGAGATGAGCACCGCGCCGGCCAGCGCGGTTCCGATGGACGCGCCGAGGTTGGTCACCGTGTTCTGCACACCGCCGACTTCACCGCTCTGCTCGTCCGGCACCGAGGACACGGTAATGGCCCCGAGCTGCGACGCGAGCGCGCCGACCCCGAGGCCGGCGAGCAGCATCGGCCAGGTCACGATCTCCGGCCCGGCGCCCGCGTCGAGCGCCGCCACCATGATCACGATGCCGGCGAAAAGCGCGAGGAACCCGACCTGGACGACGCGGCGCGGTGAGGCGCGCGGGAACACCCTGGGCACGCCCGCGGCGGCCAGCAGCAGCGTGATGGACAGCGGCAGCAGCCGGACGCCGGTCGCGATCGCCGAAAGACCGAGCGCCACGGACAGGAACAGCGGCACCGTGAAGAAGAGGCCGGCCTGCAGGAAGTACTGGAAGAAGAACGATATGAGCCCGCCGCGGAGGGTCGGGTTCCGCAGCATCGCAGGATCGAGCAGCGCGGCGTCCCCGCGGGCCAGCCGGTGGCTCTCCCACCACATGAAGACCCGCAGCACGACACCGCCGGCCAGGATCAGCCAGATCACCGGCGACAGTCCCAGCCATGTCGGGCCGCCGGCCTTGGGCTGGACGAAACCCCACGTCCCGGAGCGGAGGATGCCGTACACGACGAGGCCGAGGCCGAGCGCGGATAGCGCCGTGCCCACCAGATCGAGCCGCGCGCCCTCCTCCGGCGGCGTGTCGGCTATCCGGCGGGCCAGCGCCAGGATGCTGAGCACGACGAGGACTTCGCCGACGAATACCCACCGCCAGGAGAGATAGGTGGTGAACAGGCCGCCGATCAAGGGCCCGGCGGCCACCGCGATCGCGCCGGCCGACGCGACCAGTCCGTACGCACGCGGGCGCTGATCGCGGGCGAAGTTCGACGCGACCAGCGCGACGATGGCCGGCATGATCAGCGCGGCCCCGACGCCTTCGAGTACCGACCAGCCCAGGATCAGCACGGCGAGATTGGGCGCGAGCGCGGTAATCAGCGACCCGCACCCGTAGATGACGCACCCGATGGCGAAGGCGCGCTTCCGGCCGAGGATCTGGCCGAGCTTGCCGCCGGTGATCATGAGCGAGGCCATCACCAGCGTGTAGAAGGTAATCGCGGTCTGGATTCCCGTCACCGTCGTGCCCACGTCCTTGGCGACGGTGGCGATCGACACGTTCATGACCGAGCTGTCGAGCGTCATGAGGAACTGCCCGGAAGCGAGCGTCAGCAGCACGATCCCGGCCGCGGCCGTCGCAGGCTCAGCGGCGGGACCCGGCTGGGCTTCCCGGCTTAAATCCATGCGGCCGCTCGATCCAGGTGAAGGGGCAATCAGGGATGGGCAATCAGGCGAGGGGGAGTCAGGCGAAGGGCAGTCAAGCGCACATCGTCGCGCCTGCCTTGCGGCGGCACATCACCCGGCCCAGGTGATCGCAGGGCCGGGCTGGCCGGCCTACGGAGACGATGAGCCGGTGGCCGAGGGTGATGGGGACGCCGGGGAAGGCGATGTCGTTGATGTCGGCGGAACGGTACCCGGCTGTGTCGACACGGTCGGGCGCGGCGTGGCGCTTCGGTGCGGCGTCCCGGTCGGCGACGCCAAATTCGTCGGCGTGGCCGTCGGAGTTCGTGTCGGCCTGGCCGTTGGCGTTGCGGTAGCGGGCGCCGGCCCGGTCGTCGGCTGCACCGTCGTCTGGGTAACGCTGTCCCCGGTCGTCGCCGGCGGCTTGACCATCTCGTACGCCGCCAGGGCGACCAGGAAGACCGCTATCAGGGCCCAGGTCGAGGTCCGGACTCGCCGGATCAGCTGTATCAGTCGCATCAGCTGGTCCCGGTCGGCCCGGCGGTGTCCAGGCCGGCCGGCAGGTTGATGCCCTCGCGCCGGAGCCCGGCCGCGATCCGCGCTCGCATCATCCGCCCGACGTCGAATTGCTTGCCGGGCAGCGTCCTGGCCACCATCCGGACCTGAAAGTGATCCACGTCGATGCTCTGCACGCCCATCACGGCCGGGGGATCCAGCAGCAACTGGCGCATTTCCGCCTCCCGGTACGCCTCGTCCCCGATCTGCCGCAGCAGATCAGTCACCCGGTAGACATCCACGGCGGCGGGCACTGGCACGTCCACCACGGCCCGCGCCCAGTCGCGGGACAGATTGGTCACCTGGGTGATCTGGCCGTTGGGGGTAATGACCACCTCGCCGTCGGCGGTGCGCACGGTGGTTACCCGCAGCGTGACATCCTCGACGGTCCCGATCGCCGGGTCGGGCAGGCTCGGCACCGAAAGGCGGATGAGATCCCCGAAGCCGTACTGGCGCTCGGTGATGATGAAGAAGCCGGCCAGGATGTCCTGCACGATGCGCTGCGCACCGAACCCCAGTGCCACCGCCACCACCGCGGCCGGGGCGACCAGGCTCGTTACCGGAATGCCCAGGCGCGCCGCGATCGCCACGCCAGTCGCGCTGTAGATGACCACCAGAGTGGCCCACGTGATCACCTGCGCCAGCGCGTGCCGGTGCTTGGCCGCCTCCGATCGGACCAGCGCGTCCGTCTCGTGCGCGTTAGCGTCGATCCGGTCCGTGATCCTGCCGCCCGCCCAGGTCGCGAACCGGGTCAGCAAGATCGCGCCAGTCAGCAGCAGCAGGATCTCCAGACCTCGGCCGCGTGCCCACAACTCGGCAGCGGTCAGTGCATTCACACCAGAAAACATAGCCGCCCGGCAGCATGCCCGGTCCCCGATGGCCGCGGCCGCCGGCCCTGCGCCGGGCCGGCCGGCTCCTGCCGCGGCCCGGGGACCGCCCGCCCGGCCGGGCGATCACGGGGCGCCGCGGGTAGCGAGCGTGCGGATGCCGTCTATGCCGTGACCTGGCGGATGCGATCAGGCCGTGCGGCTGCGCCAGGCCAGCCTGCGCATCGGCGCTAACGGACGTTCTTGGCGAACTGGGCGATGCAGTTTGCTACCTGGGTGCGGTTACCCGCCTTGGCGATGCAGTTGTCGAAGCTGGTGAAAGCGTTCGTGTTATTCGCCACGAAGGTACCGATCCGCACCGAGAACGCGACGCCCACGGCCAGTGCCAGAATGCCGCACACGAGCCCGGCCGTGGCCTGCCCGGGATTCGCCGTTCCCCCGGCCCGCCCGCGGGTCAGCGCGGCGACGCCGATGCAGACCGCGACGATGCCTCCCAGCAGGCCCAGCGGGAGCAGCACGAACGACACCGTGGCGACCAGGCTGGCGACGCCCAGCACGAGGGCGGCTGTGCCGAGGCCGTTCTTCGACCGGACATCCGGCGACACTACGGGCGGGCTCGGGGACTCGATGCTCACTATGACCTGCCTCTCCCGCGCGCAGCCTGGCAGAGTCCGCCCCCAGTACGCCGCGGGCCTGCCGCACCGGCGCAATCGTCCCTAAGACCACTTTTACTCGCGAACAGAAGGTAATAAAAGAGCCACGCCGGCGCCGGCGCCGGCCGGGCAGGCGACGCGGCGGGTGACGGTCATCACCGGCGACCCGCCCTGCTGCCGCCGGGCGCCTGCAGCGTGCCGTTACCGGAATACGGCGGGGGAGCGGTCATCGCCGCAATGGGCAAGGCGCGCGGCCTTGGTCAGCTGACCGTGACTGGTGCCGGCGGTGGCAGGGCAACGCTGATGATCTCGGCGAGCTCGTTCCGGCTCGGGCCCGCCGCCAGCGCGGGGCGCCAGCCGCCCGCGTAGAGTGCGCGCGCCCGCGGCTCGGCGGCGCGCAGGCACCCGGGCAGCTCGGTCATGCCGAGATAGCCGCCGGTGACCGGGCGGATGCTGGGGTCGGCCTCGGCGGCGGCAAGGATGAGGTCCGACGGCAGCGGCTGGCTGAGATCCACCTCCACCCCCTCCCACCGGCGCCGGGTCGCCTCGTCCATCTGGACGTGATCGTCGACCCACGGCTTGATCTGGCTGGCGCACCAGGCGTCGAAGCTGTGGCCGGCCGCGGCCGTGTCGGTGCCGTGCTCGTCCACCAGCTGCAGCAGTCGCTGGGCCTGCAGCATGGTAGTTGTGACGCCGCGGCCGAACGTCGGCGTCGTGGTGGCCACGGCGTCGCCGACGAAGACCAGTCCGGGCAGGGCGAGCTGCCCGTCGTGCCCGGTCTGGCCGCGGTAGGCGTTGAGCAGCGGGCCGCCCGGGAAGACGGGCGTAATCGGCCGGGCCCGGCTGGGGTCAACCCAGTCGGCCAGACCAGGAATGGCCCGGCAAGCGGCCATGAAGGCAGCCTCGTGACGGAGCTGGGACAAGGCAGGATCAGCGGTGGGCCGCACCAGGAGCACGGAGAAGATGCCGTGCTCGTGCAGGAAGACAATGGCCTGGTAGCCGTCGAAGTCGGCCTGCCAGCCGATCGGGCTCACCATCGGGCCGGGCTCGTCCGGCCGGCGCAGCTGGTACTGCCGGTCGACATAGGCGATGCCGCACGGGCCGCCGCTGGCCGGCCCGGGGCGGAGCGACCGGGTCGCCCGACCGGCCCGTCCCGAGGCGTCGATCACCAGGTCGGCCGGCAGGTCAGTGCCGTCCACCCGGATGCCGCTGGCCCGCCCGCGATGGCTGGTCACTTCGTCGGCGTGCCCGCGGCGCACGTGCAGGCCGGGCACTTCCAGGGCGGCTGCCCGCAGCGCGCGCTCGAACGTGACCCGGCGGGAAAGCATCCCCATGGGGATCTCAGTCCCGTCCGGCCGCCGCAGCCAGGCTCGCTCCGCACCGGCGGCAGACCACCGCCGCAGGGCGCCGGGCAGTTCCTGCTGCAGCGCGCGGACGACCTGGTACCGGAATGCGTGCGCGTGGTGGAACTGCATGACGCCGCGCCGGGGCCAGCTGCCGTCCGCGGCCGGGCCCGGGTCACGCTCGACGGCGGTGACCTGGTGACCCCGGCGCGCCAGGCCGGCGCCGACGAACAGGCCGGCCGGGCCCGCGCCGATGATTGCTACCCGCATGACAGCCACCTCGCATGTTCGATATACTAATGATGCGATGACTACATTCATGGTGCACTCAAATTGCGGGCGCGTCAACCCGGGCAGGGTGCCGCGATGAGGCCGGCCAGGCAGTACGCATCCGAGGTACGTGACGAGCAGGCTCGGCGCACCCGGCGGGCCATCGTCACCGCGGCTTGCGAGTTGTTCCTGGCCCGCGGCTACGCCGCCACCACGATCGATGCGATCGCGGCGGCGGCACGGGTGAGCAGGCGCACCGTCTTCAACTCGGTCGGCGGCAAGGTGGTCCTGCTCAGGCTGGCTATGGAGTGGGCGATCGTCGGCGACGACGAGCCGGTCGCGCTGGCCGAACGCCCGGGCGTCAGGGCGATCCTCGCCGAGCCCGATCCGCGGCGGGCGCTCGCGCTCTGGGCGCAGATGGTCGTCGAGGTCGCGTCCCGGGTCGCGCCGGTCAGCGAGGTTCTCACCGCCGCCGCCGATGCCGACCCGGCGGCGGCGCGGTTGTTCTCGGACCTGGCCGGCCGCCGGATGGCCGGCGCGACCGAGTTCGTCCGGTACCTCGCGTCCCTGGACGGCCTGGCCGCCGGTGTCAGCCAGCAGCAGGCGGCCGACCTCTGCTGGTCCCTCATGGACGGCCACCTGTACCGGCTCCTGGTCACCCAGCGCGGGTGGACGGCCGCCAGGTTCACGCAGTGGCTGGCTGACAGCCTGGCCGCGACCCTGCTGCGCCCGGGTCCCCGGTCAGCCCGCTGACCAGCCTGCCGTTCGATCGGCGGCGGCGCCCCTAGGTGGCGTCAAGCGGCTCGCTGAAATACCAGCGATGCCCCTCCGGGTCATCCGCCGCCCAACTGCGCGCGCGGTTCGCCCGCACACGGCTACGGGCTGTCGGCCGCGGGCCGTCCAGGGGCCCGGACTATGACTCGACGAGCATCATCACGGTCTCGGGACGTACCCCGTCGTGCAGCATGGCATCGGCCGCCGCCTTGCTCTCCAGCGCCCGCCGGAAGGTGTCGCTGTCGGGCGCGCTTCCACGATCAGCCCGACCCGGTTCGTCTTTTCCGGGTCGATGAACGTGCGCGCCGTTATGCCCATGGGCCCGAAGAACTCTTCCCGCTTCGCCGAGGAAAGCCAGTGGTCCACGTCGTCGACCTCGTGGAACACAATCATCGTTGCCATCGTGAAACCCCCCCTGTATGGCGCCGCTCGGCTGAGCTGTGCGCCGTGGGCCGATGCTACTACGGTTACGATCCAGACCGATCGGTCTGGATCGATCGGTCTGGATCGAGCAGTTCTGGCACACTTGCACTCTCGATTCAGCCCTGGCCGCCGGGTGGGCCGGCATGCCCGCGAGATTCAACGGGAGGACCGACATGGAGAACGCAGTACCGCCAGCGCCGGACCGGCCGGGCCGGGCCGTCCTGCGAGGCCTACTGGATCTTCGACCCAGCCCCGGGCCCGACCGCACCGTGGCCTCCGCCGCCGACGCCGCGGCCCGGGAACTGGCCGCAGCGAGGGTCTACGCGTTCGCGAGCGCCGATTATCCGGGCGCGGCGGAGTCTCTGCTCTTCGACACCGACGGCACCACCGCGGTGGGCGCGTTCGTCTTCGATCCCGGCAGCGGCACCTCGCCCACGACCGCGTTCACCTTCGCGGGCGGGGCATACCAGATTCTCACCGTCCCGAGCTCGACCGCAAGCATCGCCACTGGCATCAACGGGACTGGCCTGGTCATCGGGGCCTACCAGGACCTGGCGGGAGTGCAGCGCGGCTTCGCGGACAATGCCGGCAGCTTCGCCAACGTGGACTTCCCGGGGGCCACCGGGACCCAGGCCATCGGCGTCAACGATGCCGGGCAGATCGTCGGCGACTACTTCGACGCTGCCAGCGTCGAGCACGGATTCGTCAGCAGCGGCGGCACCTTCACGGCCATCGACGTCCCCGGGGCCACCGGAACCGCGGCCGCCGGGATCAACACCGCCGGCGACATCGTCGGAGTTTGGTCCGATACAACGGGATCCCACGGCTTCCTGCTCCAGGCCGGCGTGTTCACCCCGGTCAACTTCCCGGCCGCCACCAGCACGACCGCCTTCGGCATCAACGACGCCGGGGAGATCGCCGGCTATTACGCCGACGCGGCCGGCAACACGCACGGCTTCATCTACTCCAGCGGGGCCTTCAGCACCGTGGACGTCGCAGGCGCCCGCGGCACTCAGCTGACGCGTATCAAGAACGGGGGACAGGTCACCGGTACCTATACCGACGCGCTGAACGAGCAACACGGCCTGGCCGGCCAGTAAGCCGGCCCGGTCAGGCCAGCCCGCTGCTTCGCTGGTGCGATCGGCCGCTCGGTGCTACGACAGTTAACAGTGCTACGACAGTTAGCGGAGTCGACACAAGCACCGCGGATGTCGCGCCCGCGACGCCACGCGAGAGGCGGTTATCCCATGCGTTCCGACATCACCCCCGGCGGCATCTTCCCCGATTACACGCTGCCCGATCACACCGGCACCGCCCGCACGCTCAGTGAGCTGCAGGGCCGCGACCCGCTGATCCTCACGCTCGCCCGCGGCCATTACTGCCCGAAAGAGCACCAGCAGCACCTCGATCTGGCGGCATTCCAGCCGAAGATCGCGGTGGCCTACACCCAGATAGTCACGATCTCCACCGACGATCACCACACGCTGCAGGAGTTCCGCGCGTCGGTCGGCGCCCACTGGACCTTCCTCTCCGACCCCGGGCGGACGATCCAGAAGGACCTCGACATCCAGGAATACACCGACCCCGACAACGACCCGATGATCCCGTACACGCTCGTGCTCAAGCCCGGACTGGTCATTCACAGCGTCTACAACGGCTACTGGTTCTGGGGCCGCCCGTCGGTCGACGACCTGTGGCGTGACTTGCGCGCGGCGACGAGAGAGATCCGCCCGGACTGGGATCTGAGCACACCGGGGCTGCGCGAGGCCTGGGCCGCAGGCGACCGTTCGCCCTTCCACGGATGGGACAGGCGGCCCGGTTAGCCCGGGATGGCGGCTGGTCGCGCGTAGCCGGCCCTTCCCCGACCGCCGGTTGCCGCGGAACGTCTGCGGGTGCTGAGCCGGGACGCTGGCTCCCGGGTCAGCGGTCGATGGTGTCAGAACTCGGTCTTGAGTCGTTCGATCTCGCGGGCCCGGTCGCGCAGCTGGCTGTCAAGGGTCGCGTTAGCGCGGCAGCTCCCGCCACCTCAGGTGGCGGCTTTCCGGGCGGCGTCGAAGGGGGCCCGGTCGAAGATGAACCGGCAGTAGGTGATCTTGCCGCCGGTGACGGTGACGCACTCGGCCCCGGGAGCACTCTTGACCGGCACGGTTTCGGTGTCGTACATGATGAGCGCGGTGCTGTCGTCACCATAGGCGGCGATCATCTTCGAGCCGGTGACGATCTGGACGAACGGGCCCAGGAACGCCCGGTACGCCTCAGCACCCCGCAGGCGCCCGGCCGGCGCGTCGCAGATGATGTCGTCGGCGATGTAGCCCATGGCGGTGTCCAGGTCATGACTGGCCCAGGCGTGAAAGCAGGCCAGCGCGATGCGCAGGGCGGGACTGGCGGCCTCGGTCATGATGTGCTCCTCACTGCGATAGGCCTGCGGGCGGCCTGCGACCGGCCTGCGGGCGGCGTTGCCATATCCGTTCAGACACCGCGGCGGCCAGCAACGGAACGCGGCGCGGGAATTTCGGTGCGCGTGGCATGATTCGGCGGTGGAGCAGGTCACGCTGCAGCGGGCTCGCGATGGCGACGAGCAGGCGTTCCGCGAGCTCACCGACCCGTACCGGCATGAGCTGCAGGTGCACTGCTACCGGATGCTCGGCTCGCTGACCGACGCCGAGGACATGCTGCAGGAGACGCTGCTCGCAGCGCGGTGACCGGATCCAGGCCATCACCCGGTTCCACGAAGACGCGCTCTATCCCCGGTTCGGGCTTCCCCCGTCCCTGGCCAAGCCGGAACCGGCCAGAGCCTGATCACGGGCCGCCGCGTCCGGCCGGCCGGACGTCGCGGCCCTGGCGACTCCCCGTTGACAGGGCCGCGAACGAGCTTCTATGGTTATACCAACATCATAGAATAATGTCATGATGGAAGAAGGCTGATGTTCCGGTTCCGGCTCGACGGCTCCTCCGGCGTCCCGCCCTACTTGCAACTCGTGCACCAGGTGCGGCAGTCGCTGCTGCTGGGCTACCTGCAGGAGGGTGACCGGCTGCCGACCGTGAAGGACGTCGCCAGCGACCTGGTGATCAACCCGAACACGGTGGTCAAGGCGTACCGGCAGCTTGAGCACGAAGGGCTGGCCGGAGGCCGGCCGGGACTGGGCACGTTCATCACAGCCTCCTCGCCCGGGTTCCTGCCGGAAGCACAGCGGGCCCTGCGCGCATCGCTGGAGGACTGGCTCCGCGCCGCCGAAGACGCCGGGATGACCGAGGAGTCGGTGACGGCGCTAATCGCCGTCGTCCGCCACGACATGAAGAAGGAGACGGTCTGATGACAAAGGACACGGCCGGCGTGGCGGCTGTCCGGACCACCGGGCTCGGCCGGCGCTACGGCCAGGTGTGGGGACTGCGCGACTGCACCCTCGAGGTGCCCGCCGGCGCCATCGCCGGCCTGGTCGGCCCGAACGGCGCAGGCAAGACCACCCTGCTGCAGATGATCATCGGGCTGCTCGAGCCCACCGAAGGGCAGGCGTCGGTATTCGGCCAGACCGCCCGCGCGCACACGGCGGAGACGCTGGCGCGGGTCGGCTACGTCGCCCAGGGCTATCCGCTGTACCGGGACTTCAGCGTCGCGGACATGTTCCACCTCGGCCGCGCGATGAACCCCGGCTGGGATCAGGCCATGGCGACGGAGCGGATAAAGGCGCTCGGCATCCCGCCCAGGCGCAAGGTCAAGGCCCTGTCCGGCGGCCAGCAGGCACAGGTCTCGCTGACCATGGCGCTGGCCAAGCGCGCGCGGCTGCTGGTGCTCGACGAGCCAGTGTCCAGCCTTGACCCAATTGCCCGGCTGGAGTTCATGCGGGACGTGATGGCAGCAGCGGCGGACACCGGCCTCACCGTCCTTATCGCCTCGCACGTGGTGTCCGAGCTGGAGCGGCTCTGCGACTGGCTGATCGTGCTCACCGGGGGACGGGTGCAGCTGGCCGGGCCGGTCGACGACCTGATCGATGCGCACCGGCTGCTCACCGTCCCGCGCACGACTGCGGGTGCAGATCTTCCCGGGGTCCTCATCCAACGGGCCGACAGCGACCGGCACTCCACTGTGCTGGTCCGTGGCGACCCCGCCGCGCTGGAGATTCAGCAGCACCCCGGATGGCAGGCAGATCCGGCGGGATTCGAGCAGCTGGTCCTGGCCTACCTACAGCGCCCGCCCGCGGCGACGACCGAAAACGATCCCGCCCAGGCGGCAACCCAGCCGGGGCCAGTCAGGAAGGCGGTAACGCCATGATCTGGGTCAGCTGGCGGCAGCACCGCAGCCAGGCCATAGCCTGCCTGGCGCTGCTCGGCGCCCTCGCCGTATTCGCGATCGTGGTCAGCAGCTCGATGCGCACCGCGTTCAGCCACGACGGCCTGGCCGCATGCCTCGCTCACGGCGCGGGCACCGGTACCTGCCAGAGCGCGGTCGGCGCCTTCATGAGCAAGTTCAGCAGCATGGTCAACATCGCGTTCTGGGCGCTGCTCCTGCTGCTTCCCGGGCTCATCGGCGTCGTGGTCGGCGCGCCGCTGATCGCCGGCGAGCTCGAACACGGCACCTGGCGGCTGGCCTGGAGCCAGAGCGTTCCGCGCACCAGGTGGCTGGCGACCAAGCTGGCCGTGGTCACCGGCGGGCTGCTGCTGATGGGGGCGGCAATGACCGCGGTGATCACCTGGTACCGCGCGCCCATGGACCGCCTCACCGGCCATTTCATCAACAACGTCTACGACTTCGAGGGCCTGGTCCTCACCGCCTACATCCTGTTCGCGTTCGGGCTCGCCGTCATGGCCGGGCTGCTCCTGCGGCGCAGCATCCCGGCCATGGTGGCCGCGCTGATCGCGTGGCTGGGCGTCCGGCTGGCAGTCGAGTACCTGCTTCGCCCGCACTTCCAGGCACCGCTGACGCTCCGGCAGAGCTGCGCGCACGGGTGCTCCATCAGCACGGGCGTCAGCTCCGTGCCACCGCAAACCGGCCACATCGGGGACTGGGTGCTAAGGGCCGCACCGGGAAGCCATTTCGCGACGATTACGAGCTACCAGCCGGCCGGCCGGTTCTGGCACTTCCAGTTCATCGAGGCCGGCCTGTTCGTGGCGCTCACCGCGGCCGCGCTCGGCGTCACCATCTGGCTGCTGCACCGGCGCCCGGCGTGACCGGCGCTCGCCCGGGCACCCGGCGCCGCCCGGCCAGATCAGCGAGGATCGTCTGGTGACGGCGTGGCGTGACGATCTCGGGGACCGGGTCGAGCTGCCCGGCCCGGTCCGGCGGGTAGTGTCGCTCGTGCCCTCGCTGACCGAGGCGGTGGCGCGCTCGGCGCCGGGCGTGCTGGTCGGGGCCACCGACTGGTGCACCCACCCGGCCGATTTGGCGGTGACCCGGGTGCGCGGCACCAAGAATCCCGAACGGGCCAAGATCACCGCCCTGACTCCCGATCTTGTCATCGCCAACCGGGAGGAGAACCGGAAGCTGGACGTCATCCGGCTGCGCGAGGCGGGCCTGGCGGTATGGGTGACTGTGATCGAGTCGGTACCCGACGGGCTGGCGTCGCTGCGGCGGCTGCTCACCGGGCCGCTGGGCCTGCCGGTGCCGGACTGGCTGGCGGCCGCGGAGCGGGCCTGGGCCGGGTCGGCGGCCGAGCCGCAGGCCGGGCGCCGGGTCGCGGTCCCGGTCTGGCGTGACCCGTGGATGGTCGTCGGCGCGCGCACGTTCACCGGCGATATGCTGGCGCGGCTCGGCCTGGACAACGTGTTCGGCGCGGGCCCGGGACGCTACCCCCGGGTCGAGGTGGCCGAGATCCGCGCGGCCGCACCTGACCTGGTGCTACTGCCCGACGAGCCCTACCCGTTCAGCGCCGGCGACGGGCCGGAGGAATTCTCCGGCCGCCGCGTCGTGCTCGTCTCGGGCCGGCTGCTGACCTGGTACGGGCCCTCGCTCGCCACTGCCCGGGCCGAACTGCTCAGCGCCATTGGCGGGCCGTGAGCACGCGGCCGCCCCAGGTTCCGGCGAGCCGGCCGACCGGCCGGTAGACCGCAGTTCCGCAGCGGGATACAGTGAGCTGGCACCGGACGTCAAGCCCCGGGGAAACCAGGCGCCTGTCATGCGCAGGTATCTTATCGTCGCGAACCAGGCCCGGCAGCGTGCGGATCTGCGGGACGAGTTCCGCCCGCTGATCGAGGCGGGAACAAGTTCGTTCTGCCTGCCCGTCCCGAGCACAAGGGCGGCGGGCTATCCGGACGGGCCGGCCGCCGCGGCCAGTGTCCTGCTGCCCAGCCAGTCATTACCATCACCAAGCGCTGGCTTTGAGCACCTCAGTTCCCCGCCTCGTTCCGCGCGATTCTGCCGCCTGGATCGCTCGCGCGAGCGCAGCCCGCTTGGTTCGCTCGCGCGGGCGTAGCTTCAAGAAGCCTGGACAGGCAGCCAAGGGAGAGTAGTCATGGGCAAGTACGCGGAAGCGTTCCAGCAGAGCATCACCGAGCCGGAGAAGTTCTGGGGCGCGGCAGCCGACGGGATCGAGTGGTACCGCCTGCCCACGGTCGTGCTGGACAAGTCCAATCCGCCGTTCTACCGCTGGTTAACTGACGGGGTGCTGAACACCTGCTTCAACGCGGTGGACCGGCATGTCCGCGATGGCCGCGCCGGCCAGGCGGCGCTGATCTACGACAGTCCGGTGACCGGCACCTGCCGCACCTACACCTACCGGGAGCTTCTGGATTCTGGTCGGACGCTTCGCCGGCGTGCTGCGCGATCTGGGGGTGGGACCCGGCGACCGGGTGATCATCTACATGCCGGTGATCCCCGAGGCTGTGGTGGCGATGCTGGCGTGCGCGCGGATCGGCGCGGTGCACTCGGTGGTGTTCGGCGGCTTCGCCGCGCACGAGCTGGCGCTGCGGATCGACGATGCCACGGCTAAGGTCGTGGTGTCAGCCTCGTGCGGCATCGAGGTCAGCAGGATCCTGGAGTACAAGCCGATCCTGGACCGCGCCATCGAGATGTCGGTGCACAAGCCCAGCCAGTGCGTGATCCTGCAGCGCCCGCAGGCGACGGCGGTGCTGACCTCCGGGCGTGACGTGGACTGGGATCTGATGATGGCGTCGGCCGAGCCTGCCGACTGCGTCCCGGTGAAGGCAACCGACCCGCTGTACATCCTGTACACCTCCGGCACCACCGCCAAGCCCAAGGGCGTGGTCCGCGACAACGGCGGCCACGCGGTCGCGCTGCACTGGAGCATGACGAACATCTACGGCACTGCGCCAGGGCAGGTTTTCTGGGCTGCCTCCGACATCGGCTGGCAGGCTGGGCACTCCTACATCGTCTACGCCCCGCTGCTCGCGGGGTGCACCAGCGTCCTGTACGAGGGGAAGCCGGTGGGCACGCCGGACGCGAGCGCGTTCTGGCGGGTGATCTCCGAGCACCGGGTCCATGCGATGTTCGCGGCGCCGACCGCTTTCCGGGTGATAAAGAAGGAAGATCCAGGCGGCGAACTGGCCAGCAAATACGACCTGTCCAGCCTGCAGTACCTGTTCCTCGCCGGGGAGCGGCTCGACCCGGAGACCTACCGGTGGGCCGGTGACCTGCTCGGCATCCCGATCGTCGACCACTGGTGGCAGACCGAGACGGGCTGGCCCGTGGCCGCCGACCTGATGGGCCTGGAACCGTTGCCGACCAAGCCCGGCTCGCCCACTGTGCCGGTTCCCGGCTACGACGTGCGCATCGTCGACCCCGTGACCGGCGAGGACGTCCCAGCCGGCAGCACCGGGGAGATCGTGGTGCGGCTGCCGCTGCCGCCCGGCTGCCTGCCCACCCTGTGGGGCGACGACCAGCGCTTCATCCAGTCGTACCTGTCCCAGCACCCCGGTGCCTACACCTCCGGCGACGAAGGCTACCGCGACAGTGACGGCTACCTGTATGTGATGGGCCGCACCGACGACGTGATCAACGTAGCCGGCCACCGGCTGTCCACCGGGGAAATGGAGGAAGTGTTCGCCAGCCATCCCGCCGTGGCCGAAAGCGCCGTCATCGGAGTGAACGATCAGCTCAAGGGCCAGGTACCCCGCGGATTCGTGGTGCTCAAGTCCGGCGCCAGCGCTGAGCCGGCCGCCGTGGCCGCGGAACTCGTCCAGCTGATCCGCGACCGGATCGGCCCGGTCGCCGGACTTCGCCGGGTAGACGTCGTCCCGGCGCTGCCCAAGACCCGATCCGGCAAGATAGTCCGCAAGACCATGCGCGGCATCGCCGACGGCCGTGACGAACCCATCCCCTCCACCATGGAAGACGTAGCCGTCCTCGACGCAATGCGCCCCATCCTGACCGACAGCGACTGAACGCGAGCACAGCCTCCGGGATCTCCGGTTGAGCTCAGCAGCAGGGCACTGGCCGAGCGCCGATGACCCGCCCGGCCAGGGCGTCCGGCTCAGCCGGGGCGGGCGGGCGCCTGCCCGTCGCGCTCGGACCGGAGTCCTTCCAGGAACCGGACGACGTTTTCCACGGGCGTGCCCGGGGTGAACACCTCGGCCACTCCGAGTTGCTTGAGCTTGGCGATGTCGCCGCGCGGGACCGTGCCGCCGACGGTGACGGGGACGTCGCCCGCGCCCTCGTCGCGGAGCAGGTCGAGAATCCGCGGCACCAGCGTCATGTGGGCGCCGGAGAGGATCGAGATCCCGACCGCGTCGGCGTCCTCCTGGACGACGGTCGCGACGATCTGCTCGGGGGTCTGGTGAAGGCCCGTGTAGATCACCTCCATGCCCGCGTCGCGCAGGGCGCGGGCGATGATCTTCGCGCCGCGGTCGTGGCCGTCGAGGCCGGGCTTGGCGACGACGACCCGCAGCCGTTTGCTCTCCATCGTTGTTCTCCTAGTAGATGGGGGCTTCGCGGTAATCGCCGAAGACTTCCTGGAGCGCGGCGACGGTCTCGCCCTCGGTGGCGTGAGCGCGCGCGCACTCGAGCAGCGCTGGCATCAGGTTGCGCGGGCCGCTGGCGTGCTCCTTGAGCCGGGCCAGGCTGGCGTGCACCGCAGCGCCGTCGCGCGCGGCCTTGACGGCTTGCAGCCGTCCGAGTTGCTTTCGCTCGAGCGCCGGGTCGACCTGGAGTGTCTCTATCTCCTCCTCGTCGGTCTCGACGTACTCGTTGACGCCGACGACCAGGCGCTCCTTGGCGTCGATACCCAGCTGCAGGGCGAATGCGGCATCGGCGATCTCGGCCTGGGGGAAGCCCCGCTTGACCGCCTCGACCATGCCGCCAAGCTGATCGATCCGGCGGAAGTAGTCGTAGGCCAGCTCCTCCATCCGGTCGGTCAGGGCCTCCACGAAGTACGAACCGCCGAGGGGGTCGACGGTGTTGGTGACCCCGGTCTCGTCGGCGATCACCTGCTGGGTGCGGACGGCGAGCTTGACGGCGTCCTCGGTGGGCAGCGCAAGTGCCTCGTCGAAGGAGTTGGTGTGCAGCGACTGGGTGCCGCCGAGCACTCCGGCGAGCGCCTCGACGGTGGTGCGGATCACGTTGTTGAGCGGTTGCTGGGCAGTCAGCGACACGCCGGCCGTCTGGGTGTGGAAGCGCATCAGCCACGAGCGCGGGTTGAGCGCCCCGAAGGTCTCGCGCAGCTCCCGCGCCCAGATCCGCCGCGCCGCGCGGTACTTGGCGATCTCCTCGAAGAAGTCGATCTGCGCGTTGAAGAAGAAACTCAGCCGCGGCGCGAAATCGTCAACATCGATCCCGCGACCGATCTGCTCCTCGACGTAGGTGAGTCCGTCCTTGAGCGTGAATGCGAGCTCCTGCGCGGCCGTCGCGCCTGCCTCGCGGATGTGGTATCCCGAAATCGAGACGGGATGCCAGCGCGGCGTGTTGCGCGTGCACCACTCCATCATGTCGCCAAGCAGGCGCATGCCCTGATCGACCGGGAAGCACCACTCCTTCTGGGCGATGTACTCCTTGAGTATGTCGGCCTGGATCGTGCCGGCCAGCCGCTCAGGCGGGACACCCTGACGCTCGGCCGCGACCAGGTAGAACGCCATGATGATCGCCGCCGGCGCGTTGATCGTCATCGACACCGACACCTCGCCGAGGTCGATCCCGCCGAACAGGGTCTCCATGTCGTCGACCGTGTCGACCGCTACCCCTTCCCGCCCGACCTCGCCCAGCGAACGGGCGTGATCGGAGTCATAACCCATCAGCGATGGCATGTCGAACGCCGTCGACAGCCCCGTCTGGCCGTGGTCGAGCAGGTACTTGAAGCGCCCGTTGGTCTCCTCGGCAGTGCCGAAACCGGCGAACTGCCGGACCGTCCACAGCCGGCCTCGGTACATCGACGGATACACGCCGCGGGTGAACGGATACTGGCCGGGCAAGCCGATCGCCTCGTCGTGATCGGTAGGCAGGTCGCGCTCGGTGTACAGCGGCCGGATCGGCTCACCGCTGAGGGTCGTGAACGTCGAGCGTCGCTCGGGGGTCCCGCGGTAGAAATCCCGCAGCCAGCGATCCTCACGGCTCAGGTCGCGCGATCTTGGTGATGGGGCAGTCAAAGGGATCAGCCTCCCCTGGTTTGTGGGTGGAAGTCGTAGTTGAGGTCCGGTCGCGGGGCCTTGGCCGGAAAGGTGTCGAAGCCCTGGAGGATCGCCCGCGCGGCGCTCGCAGGATCGACGCGGCGAGCCACTACCGCGTCCAGCAGTTCCTGCGCAGCCGGGTCGTCTCGGACGGCCGCGGCGATGGCGACCCGCACTCGCGCGCCTACGATGGCGAGCACCTCATTTATCAGGTTCCGGCCGCGCCGCTCGGCCAGCAACCCCTCCTGTGCGATCGATGACCGATGCTGCTGCAAGGCTTCGAGCAGCTTCTCGACACCCTCGCCCCGGATTGCTTCGGTCTTGACGATCTGCACGGGCCGCTCCTCATGCGGCGCTAGCGACAGGACGCTGCGGACCTGGCGAACCATCGTGTCGGCTAGCGGGTGGTCGGCCTTGTTGACCACGATGACATCGGGAATCTCCATTACGCCCGCCTTCAATGCCTGCACCGAGTCGCCGGCGCCCGGGATGAGAACGAGTACCACCGTGTCGGCGTGGCCCACCACGTCGACTTCGGCCTGGCCGACGCCGACCGTTTCGAGCAGCACGTCGTCGAATCCCGCCGCATCCATCAGCAGCGTCGCCTGCGTGGCCGCCTCGGCCAGGCCGCCGAACGCCCCGCGCGTCGCCATCGACCGGATGAACACGCCGCGATCGAGGAAATGCTCGGACAGCCGAATCCGGTCACCCAGCACCGCGCCACCCCGGAACGGCGACGATGGGTCGATCGACAGCACCGCCACCCGGCGGCGCCGAGCCCTCAGCCGGGTGACCAGCGCTGAAATCAGCGTCGACTTGCCCGCTCCCGGCGACCCGGTGAAACCCACCACCGCCGCCCGGCCAGTGTGCGGATAGAGTTCGCGCACGAGACTCCAGCCCGCCGGATCATTGTCCTCGACCAGCGAGATGCCGCGCGCCAGCGCCTGGGTCTCGCCCGCCAGCACGCGAGCTGCCAATGACGAATTGTGGCTCGTGCTCACAGCGTGTCCTCTCCCTGGTCGGGTGCGCTCAGGACGGCTAGCGCTCCGCGGACGCGCTCGCTGCCGTGCGGCCGACGCCGACCTCTCCGCTCATCGCACAGGTGAGGTTGAGCTGGAACGGCTGGAGACGTTCGCGAACGAAGTCGGCCGCAGCCTCGTTTGAGCGGACCGCATCCTGCTCCTCGCCGAACAGCGTGACAGCGACGATCTCGTCGTCACCACTGGCGATGACGTGATAGCTGACGAACCCGGCCATACCGCTCATGACCTCAGCCAGTTCGTTGTCGATGATCTGCATCAGATCCCTAGCCGAGCCTGCACCCATTTCGTATTGACGTATGGCGGCGTACACGAAATCTCCTCCCTCAGAGCTCGAAGACATAGCGGCCCGGCGTCGTGTCGATCGTCGGATAGCCCGTGCGAAGCTTCATCGGAGCCACCCTCGCCTTGCCTGGCCGGCCGACCAGTCACTCCGGGTAACGGGGCCGCTGCGAGCCTCGCCGCGGTCATTCGGATATGCTGGGATCACTCAGCATATCGGAGCAGGCGTCCGTCTAGACGCCCCCTTATCCGGCTGATCCCTGAATGTGAACTGACCGCGATACGCCGGTGGTTAGTGAGTTGTTTACTGATTGCTGATGCGCCTGGCATGCATGTGGGCCATGGCAAGTGACAACGGCCCAGCTGGCAGCCGGTCACGATGGCGCCCCGGTCGCGCAGCGCCGCGAACGGCGGGCCCGGAGCGCAGCCGGCGTCCAGGATCTGGACAGCCGAGCGAGCCTACGGCCGACTGGGCCGGTTTCCTTGCCGGGCGCACAGCGCGTCAAGCCGCTCCAGTGTCTCGGCCATGGCCTCGGCCCAGATCTCGCCGTTCGCTATCTCCGCGCGCTCGTCTGCGGGCGCGCGCGAACAGTCGTAGATTTCGCTCACGATCGTCGCATCCGGGCCATCGGGAGTGAGCTGGTAACTCCACCGCTGGCCCCACCGGGGCGGCTCCGAACTGTCCGCGGCGGTGTTGGGATGCCCGCGCCCGGCTTCGGGCTCCCAGCCGATCCGCCGGTCTTGCTCGTACTCGACCACGTGGTTGTTCATCTCGTAGTCGCCGATATGGGGGAAGTACATCTTCATCACGAACACGTCGCCCACGCCCGAGATCGCGGCGGTCGAACCCGCTCCCCGCAAACTCGCCGAGCCATCGAACTCCGGGTGCCGCACAGGATTGGCAAGAACCTGGAAGATGTCGTGCGCTGGAGCACAGAATCCGCCGCGATACGGCAACAGGCTGGTACTCATCGTCAGTCATGAGACCCACTTCCCTTTCCCGGGGCAGCCGCCGGCTGGCCTCCGCACCGATGCCTGACGACCGGTAAGACGCAACATCGGTCAGCAATTCATCGCCGCCGGCCTGCCCGCCAGCCGAGCCCATGCCGGGCCCGGCCGGGCGGCGCAAACGGCCCGGCGATGCCGGTGTGCTCAGCCGGAGGAGAGCTGGCTGAGTCTGTCGTTCAGGGATCGGCGTTCGGCGTCGGTCCGGGCGAGTTCGAGTGCGCGTCGGTATGCGTGCCGCGCCTCGTCGTCCCGCCCGGCGCGATGAAGCAACTCGGCGCGGGCTGAGTGGAAGTACCGGTAGTGGCCGAGTTCGAGGCCGTCGAGTATCGCCAGGCCAGCCCCGGGGCCGTCGAGTTCGGCCACAGCGATGGCCCGGTTGAGTTCGACGACCGGGGAACCAGTCTGAATGGAGAGAGCGTGGTAGAGCGTCGCGATCTGTCGCCAGTCGCGTGGCTGTTGCAGGTGCAGATCGGCGATGGCGGCCTGCACGGCATAGGCGCCGGTCCCGCCGCGCATGATCGCCTGCTGGAGCAGCTCGCGGCCTTCGCTGATCTGCTGGTCGTCCCACAGCGCGCGGTCCTGGTCGTCGAGCAGGACGATCTCACCGTCGCGGATCCGGGCGTCTCGCCGGGCGTCGTGCAGCAGCATGAGGGCGAGCAGCGCGAGGACTTCGCCCTCGTCGGGCATGAGTTCGGAGAGGGCGCGGCCGAGTTGGATCGCTTCGGTGGCGAGGTCGACGCGGCCGTCTCCCCAGCCGGCGTTGAACACGAGGTAGACCACCGCGAGAACCGCCGCTAGCCGGTCCGGGAGCTGATGGTCAGGTGGTACGGCGAACGGGATCCGTGCGTCGCGGATCTTGTGTTTCGCCCGTGTCAGCCGTTTGCTCATCGTCTCGGCCGGGACGAGGAACGCGAGCGCGATCTCCTCGGTCGACAGGCCGCCGAGGGTGCGGAGGGTCAGCGCCACCTGTGCCTCGAGCGCGAGTGCGGGGTGGCAGCAGGTGAAGATCAGTTCCAGCCGCTCGTCCGGAAAGGTTGCTGACTCCTGCACGGCTGCCTCCGATTCCACGGTGAACTCGCGCGCGAGCAGCTTCGTCTTCTCGGCTAGCACGCGTTGCCGGCGAATGTGGTCGATCGCCCGGTTCCGTGCGGTCCAGATCAGCCAGCCGACGGGATTGTCCGGCTCCCCGTCGCGTGGCCAGCGTTCGGCCGCGATCGCGAACGCCTCTTGAGCGGCATCCTCGGCAAGCTCGATGTCGCCGAGGATCCCCACGAGCGTGGCCAGCACCCGGGCCCAGTGCTCGCGGAAGACCCGGTCAAGCGCCATGGAACAACGCTTCGAGGATGGGCCGCACCTCGATCGCACCGCTGGTCCGGGTGTCCTGCAGTTCCTGCGCGATGGCGAGCGCAGCGTCGAGGTTGCCGGCCTCCACCACAATGACGCCGACCAGGAATTCCTTGGTCTCGATGAACGGCCCGTCGGTGAGCAGCGTCCGCCCGTCGCCGCTTCGCACGGTCGTCGCCGACCCGTCCGCGTGCAGACGAGCCCAGCCGGTCACATAGGGCCTGGCGAGCACGTCGGCAATCGCGCCCTCCACCGGGCCGGCCTGGGTCCGCTGGCTGCCGTAGGCAAGCAAGGCGTACTGCATAACCCCTCCAGTCACTGACGGATGCCGGTTCGAGTATCTGACGAACGGCATCGGCTCCGGCGGACAACTCCGGCCGGAGAAATCCTCGACGGAAGAAATGTTGCCCGCGGCTGTCTGCGCCGGGCCGGGCTGTTCGTCATTACGGCAGATACCCCACAGCGTTGACGGCGTGCCTGGGGCACGCCGGTTCGAAAGGACGATCGACATGGCGAAGTTCATCTACCTCTACCGTGGCCCGGCGACTCCGATGTCCGACCGCTCGCCGGAGCAGGGCGCCGAGCGTCAGGCCGCGTTTGGTGCCTGGATGGAGAAGGCCGGCGCGGCGCTCGTCGACGTCGGCAGCCCGTTCGGGACGAGCGCGTCCGTTCGCGATGACGGCACCGAAGGTACCGCCGGCGACCTGATCGGCTACACGATCGTCGAGGCCGGCGATCTCGCTGCGGCGAAGGCGCTCACCGATGGCCTCCCGTTCCTGTCCGGCAGTGCGGGGCAGTGCGCGGTGGAGATCTTCGAGCTGCTGCCGATGTAGCAGGAACGGTCCGCCGCACCTCCGGCGGAGGTGCGGCGGACCGTTGGCCCTCAGCTTGACCAGCCGGGTGCCCGGATACTCGCCGCCTGCTGAGCGTCGTCAGGGATCAACGCGGGGCTAGGTGCCCGTTTCTGGCGCGGAGCTCGTGGCGTCGAGATCGCGGAGTCTGTCGCGGACCTGGCTGGCATCGGGATGGTCGAGATCGCGCAGGATCGCGAAGGCCTCTCGCCAGGCATCGCGGGCGCCACGCAGGTCCCTTGCTGCGCGCTGGGCGTCACCGATGTGAGTAAGGATCTCGGCCTGGTTGTAGCGGTCGCCGAGGTCGCGGAACAGGTCGAGCGCGCGCCGGTAGACAGGAGATGGCCCTGGAGTGCTGGCCGATGTGGTGCCGGGCGTAACCGAGGCTGTCCCAGGTGGCGG
Organism: uncultured Actinomycetes bacterium; assembly: GCA_963786975.1. Taxonomy (GTDB): domain Bacteria; phylum Actinomycetota; class Actinomycetes; order Streptosporangiales; family Streptosporangiaceae; genus Palsa-506. The sequence goes on from CAWBBE010000010.1 coordinate 436,803, forward strand.
CCTCACCGCGGCGGTTGCCGAGCTCGCGGTGCAGGTTAAGGGCCTTCCCGCAGTAGTCAAGGGCCTGCCGGTGATCCCCCAGCTGCGCCTGCAGCCAGCCGATCGCGTTGAGGGCGTTGGCCTGCCCTTTCCTGTGGCCTATGACCTCATACAGGCGGAGGGCCACCTGGTCATGGGCTGGTGTCTGCTCCGGCCGGCCCTGCCGGTCGAGCAGCCACGACAGGGCTTGGTGGGCGCGGGCCTCGCCGATGAGGTCACCGACTTCGCGGAACAGGCCGAGAGCCTGCGCCAGGTCGGTATGCGCCTCATCGAAGCAGCCAAGCCGGCTGCAGGCATCGCCGAGGCTGCGGTAGGCGCGAGCCTGCGCGGCGCGGTCTCCCAGGCGTTGCGCGGCGGCCACCGCGGTCCGCTGAGCGGCGATCCAGTCGCGCCAGTGCCCCTGCCAGTCGAAGAAGTCGGTCAGTGCCCAGGGAAGCTGCCAGGCGTGGATGTCGAATCGGTGCTCCGCCGCCAGGGCGATCACGGCAAGCAGCACAGCATGCTCTGCCTCAAACCAGGATCGCGCCTGCGCGGAATCCCCGAGTTCCTGCGGCCGGGCGCCGAGCTGGGGTGGGTCAAGTCGATCGGGTCCCGGGCCGGATTCAGCAGCCTGTTCGCGGCGGCGGCGGTGTACAGGTAATAGTCGAGAACCCGGTGGATGGCGGCGCGATGCCCGGGGTCGTCGGCTTCCGCGCGGACTTGTTCTGCAGCGTAAGCACGGAGCAGGTCGTGGAAGGCATACCGGCCTGGCTCGTGCTCGGCGACCAGATTGGCCATGGTCAGCTCGTTGAGCGCCTGGCCTGCCTGCGGCAGGGAGACACCGGCCAGGCTCGCCGCCGCAGCGGCGCTGATATCTGGACCTGGGTGGGCGCCAAGCAGCCGGAACATCCGCGCCGCAGCCGGGCTGAGCTGCTGGCCGGACCAGGAGAACACCGCCCGGACGTTGCTGGCAAGGTCCGGGCTGGCCAGCGCGTCCAGGCGGCTCCGGATGTCGCGGAGCTCGTCGGCGAGCGCGGCGAGGGTGAACCGGGGCCGGGCGGCGGCGCGCGCGGCGGCGATCGCGAGGGCGAGCGGCAGGTGCGCGCACAGCCCGGCGATCTCGGCGGCCGCGGCCGGCTCGGCGGCGGCCCGCCCCTCGCCGATGCGGGCGGCCAGCATGTGGCGGGCTTCAGCGTCGGTAAGCACGTCGAGGCTGAGCAGCCGGGCGCCGTCGGAGGCGGCCAGGCCGGTCAGCTGGTTGCGGCTAGTGACGATCACCAGGCAGCCGGGACTGGCGGGCAGCAGCGGCCGGATCTGCCGCTCGTCGCGGGCGTTATCGAGCACGATCAGGACCTGCTTGCCGGCCAGCAGGCTGCGGTACAGGCCGGCCTGGGCGTCCAATCCCCGAGGGATCCGGTCTGCGGGCACGCCCAGGGCGTCGAGGAACCCGCGGACCGCCTCGGCGGGCGTGGCCGGGGTGCCGGAGAGGTCGAACCCGCGCAGGTTCACATACAGCTGGCCGTCGGGGAACCGGCCCGCCGCCTGGTGCGCCCAGTACACAGCCAGCGCGGTCTTGCCGACACCGGCGGTCCCGCCGATAGCGCTGATAGTCACCGCGCCATTCACCCCGCGGTCCTGCCCGGGCAGCCTGGTGAGTAATTCCAGCTCGGCTCGCCGCCCGACGAAGTTCCCGACCGCGTGCGGCAACTGGCGCGGCACCAGCGCCGAGGCGCTGGTTGCCGGGCCGCGTTCCCGGCCCGGCGAGGCCGGCCGCGCCCCGGCGACGCCGTCGGCATCGGGGAGCCGCGGGCTGCGTAACCCGGCTTCCCACCTTGCCCGGTAACAGGTGAGCAGCTCGTCGCCTGCTGCCTCGGTGAGGCCCAGGGCTCCGGTCATCATGCGAACCGACCTCGGGCGCGGGTTGCGGGTCCGGTCGCGCTCCAGGTTGCTGATCGCCCGCACGCTCAGCCCGGACCGCCACGCGAGCTCCTCCTGCGTTAGCCCCGCGGCCCTGCGCTGCCTCTGCAGCCACGAGCCGGGCGGCTCTCCCTCGCCGGGCCCCTCCGTCATGACCACTGGCTCCGGGCGAGGCTGCGCGTCCTTATTCCAGCGCTCAAGGTGGCCCTCCCTGCGCGTGAGGTGCACCGCAGGCGCTGCGCTTACAGTCGCCGTTCAGCTGCCGGGCAACGGTTGCCGGCTGGCGGTCAGGTACTGCTCCGAGCTTAGACCGCCATGCTCGCAAAGGGGACATTAACGGTTACCGAGTCTTGTCGCACGCATCGGTGACGACTCGCAGGAAGATCACCGCCGCGCTATGCCGGTCCCGGGGACCGGCGAGCCATGCCAGAAAGGCTGCGCCGAACTCCATCTCGTCACCCGCGACATCGCCCCGGACCCGATGCAGGCGAACGGGACGGAGGCTGTCCTGGTGGTTTAAGGCGGGATATCCCAAGTGTTGAGCATGTCTATTTCCTGCCGGGCGGGGCCTGCAGGAGCGGGTACTCGCGAGCCGCCAGTGTTGATCACAATGCGCAACAGCAGTTCGTCGATGTGCGAAGCGCCTTCAGCTCGCACGAAATCTGTTCGCTGGATCCATGGCTCAATCCGTTTATTAATATTCCGGAATGGCAGGGCGCTTACCATCCCAACGCCGAGGGACAGTCACTGGGGTACCTGCCGCCACTGGACGGAGTCACCGGATAGGGAAACGGGCCAAGCGGGGCGACCCAGCCGGGAACACACTGCGGCCAGGAGAGCACGAAACTCCAGACGCCAGCCAGTCAGTAACGCGCGGCCCGTGCGCAAAGGCCCGCGGTCTTCGGCCGGGCTGCTTGCGGGTGCGGGGTTCGGGGGAGGCTCTGGCCATGGCGAGTTGTGATCTTCCCCGGGAAGCCGGCCCGGACGGGGCGCGGGTGGTGGCGATGTTGCGCGAGCTGGCTGAGCTGACAAGCGACGGGGCGGGGGCTCAGCGGGTGGCCTGGACCGATGTGTGGCAGCGGGCGCGGGCGTTCTTGCGGGAGCAGCTGCGCGGGCTGCCGGTAACTGTCCGGACGGATGCGGCGGGTAATCAGTGGGCGCGGCTGCCCGGTGGCGGCGGCGGGGTGGTGATCATCGGGTCGCATCTGGACTCGGTCCCGGACGGCGGGTGGCTGGATGGCGCCTATGGCGTGATGTGCGCGGTGGAGGTGCTGCGTGCCCTGGCGGCGGGCGGGCCGCTGCCGTGCACGGTGGCTTTGGTGGAATGGGCGGACGAGGAGGGCGCCAGGTTCGGGCACAGCCTGTTCGGCTCCTCGGCGGTGGCGGGCACGCTGAACGTGGCCGGGGTCCGCGAGCTGGCCGATGCCAGCGGGTTGCGGCTCGGTGACGTGGTCGCCGGGCACGGTGTCGACCTTGATCGGCTGGACGAGGCGCGGGCGGGGCTCCGCGGTGCCCGGGCTTACCTGGAGGCGCACATTGAGCAGGGGCCGGTGCTGGATCGCGAAGGCGTGGCGGTCAGCGCGGTGTCCGGGACGGTGGGCGTCGAGCGTCACCGGCTGAGTTTCCGCGGGCAGACGGCGCACTCGGGTTCGACCCCGATGGACGCGCGCCGGGACGCGTTCCTGGCCGCGGCGGCCACGGCGCTGGCCGTCCGCGAGTCGGCCGTGCGGCACCGGGGCGTGGGCACGGTGGGCGCGGCCTGGCTGCGGCCGGGCATCGTGACCGCGGTGGCCGGGGAGGCGGTCATCCTGGTGGATCAGCGTCACCCGGACGCCGGTGCGCTGGCGGCCATGCTGGCCGACGCCCGGCGTGCCTCCGAACAGGCAGCCGCGGCGGACGGATGCACTGTCCGGTGGGAGCCGGTGTTCCGGGCGCGCCCGCAGCCGTTCGCCGCCGGGCTGGTGGACGTGGTCCGCGAGACCTGCGCCGAGCTCACCGGCCAGCAGCGGGTATTGCCGTCCTGGGCGCTGCACGACGCGACCCCGATGGCCGGGGCCGTCCCCACGGCGATGCTGTTCACCTCGTCCGCCAGGGGAATCTCCCACGCCCGGGAGGAGGACACCCCGGAAGAGCACCTGCGGCTCGGCGTGGAGGCCTTCTACCGGACCGTCTGCCGCGTGATCGCCCGCTCGCCGGCCAGCACCCGCCCAGGGGAGTGACCCCAGCGAGGACCGGGGAACCGGCGCGTAGCCGGGCAGTTCCGCGGCGCCGCTGGCGCCGGAGGCTGCTGATGTCACGGTTATCTCCCTGCCATCTCACCGCACGTCCCCCTGGCGGCCGTGCGAGGTCTCGCGACAGGCCTGGGCTCGCTGCCCGGCGGGTGAAAGACCATCACAGATCCTGGTTATTCGCCGCACCGGGACAACCCCGGACGGGACGGGACCGCGGCGGCGCGTGGATGAGAGTGCGGCAGAACCGAGGTTGCGCCGTTGACAGTAGGTGCACCGGCCTGGTAGCGAGAGAACGTGCCAGGACTGCGTGACCGACGCCGGGGGTGTCAGGCGTAGATATCAAGGCAGGCCTTTGACGGTGGCTCCAGCAACTCCCCGGCTGATCGACCGGGTTGATCTTATGGCTGCCCTGGATCGCGCGGCGGCGCGGAGGGTGACGATCATCTCGGCTCCGGCCGGCAGCGGGAAGACATGCCTGCTGCGCGCGTGGGCCGACCGTCCGGGGCAGCCGCACCGGCTCGCCGTCATGCAGGTGCAACGTGACCAGCCCGACGCCCAGCAGTTCTGGCTGGCCCTGCTCGCCGCGGTCCGTCAGGCCTGCGCCCCAGCCAGCCGCGCGGAACCGCCAGCAGCGACGCCGAACTTCAACGCACCGGCGATGGCCGACCGGGTCCTGTCGGAGCTCGCCGATGCTCGTGGCGACATCACGTTGGTTATTGATGATCTGCACGAGCTGAATTCGGCAGCGGCGCTCGCCCAGCTCACCCGGCTGCTGATGAACCTCCCCCCGCAGGTGCACGCGATGCTGACCACCCGTCACGATCTGCGGCTGCGGCTGCATCAGCTGCGGCTGGCGGGCGAGCTGGCCGAGATCCGCGCCGCCGACCTGCGCTTTTCCGAGCGCGAAACCCGCGAGCTCCTGCACGCCTCGGGTATCGCGCTGTCGGACGCCGGGGCGGCGCTGCTGCACCAGCGGACCGAAGGATGGGCGGCGGGCCTGCGGCTCGCGGCGCTCTCCCTGGCTGATCACCCCGACCCGGAGCGCTTCGTCGCTGAGTTCTCCGGCAGCGACCGCACGGTCGCCGAGTACCTGATCGCCGAGATGCTGGACCGCCAGCCAGCCGACGTCCAGGATCTGCTGCTGCGCACCTCCCTGCTCGACCGGGTCAACGGCGAACTGGCCGATCTGCTGACCGGCCGGCCCGGCTCGGAACGGATCCTGCTGGAACTCGAGGACGCCAACGCGTTCGTCGAATCGCTGGACCCCGAGCGCACCTGGTTCCGATACCACCACCTGTTCGCGGATCTCCTCCGGCTGGAGCTGCGCCGGACGCTGCCCGGGGACGTGCCGGGGCTGCACCGGCGCGCCGCCGGATGGTTCACCTTGCAGGGCCAGATGGCCGAGGCCATCCGGCACACGCAAGCGGCGGGTGACTGGCCTGAGACGGCCCGGCTGCTCGCCGACCATTCGTTCAGCCTGACGCTCGACGGGCAGGCGCAGACCATCCAGGCGCTGGTGCGGGCCTTCCCGCCGGGCACGGACCACCCCGAGCTGGCGCTGGTGCGCGCCGGGGGTGACCTGGTCCAGGGACGCCTGGACGAGGCGGCCGCCTACCTGGTGGTCGCCGAGACGCACGCCGAGACGACGCCGCCGGATCGCCAGCGCCGCCTCCGGGTGGCGATCGCTTCGCTGAAGCTGTCGCTGGCCAGGCGGCGCGGTCACCTGGCCGGCGTCATCGAGCAGGTCAGATTCCTGGCCTCCCCGGTCACCGGGCAGTCCGACGAAGACATCGCGCTCGACAGAGACCTGCGGGCGGTGGCGCTGATGAACCTGGGGACCGCCGAGGCGTGGTCCCTGGGGCTGCCAGACGCCGAACGCCACCTCCGGGAGGGCGCCGTCCTGGCCCGGGCGATCGGCCGGCCGTACCTGGAGGTCGGCTGCCTCGCGCAACTCGGTTTCGCGTATATCTTCCTCGGCGCTGCCATGCCGAAGATCCGACCGTTCGCCATGACCCAGGCGCGCTGTCGTGAGGCGATAGCGCTCGCCGAGCGGTACGGCTGGGGCGCGGAGCCGGTGATCGCACCCGCGCTGATGACGCTCGCCGGCACGATGGTCTGGCTGGGTGAGTTCGACGAGGGCGAGCGGTGGTTGCGGCGCACCGAACGGGCCCTGCAGGCGGACACCGGGCCGGACATCAGGCTGCTGCTGCACCAGACGGCCGGGATACTGCACGCCGGTCGCGGCCGCCGCCACGAGGCGCTCGAGGAGTTCAGCGCGGCCGAACACCTGGGATCGCAGCTGGCGGGATCGCAGGCGCTGGCGAGCCAGGTGACCGGCTGGTTGCTCGCCACGCAGGCCCGCCTCGGGCTGACCGGCGAGGCCCGCGCCTGCCTCGCGGCGCTCGATGACGAGCAGGCCGGCTCCGGTGAGATACGTAATGCCCGCGCGGTGATCTGCCTCGCGGAAGGCGATCCGGCCGGGGCCCTGGACGCGGTGCGGGATGTGCTGGACGGCACGGCACCGGTCCTCGGTTACGTCACGGTCATTGAGGCGGACCTGCTGGCCGGGCTCGCCTGTCGTGAGCTCGGTGACCTGCGTGCGGCGAACCAGGCAGCTGAACGGGCGCTGGCCCTGGCGGAGTCTGACCGGCTGGTCCTGCCGTTCGCGGTGACGGGCTCCCGGGAGCTGCTCGAGGCGCTGCCGCGGCACGAGACAGCGCACGCCGCGCTGCTCGCCGACATCCTCGACGTCCTGCACGGCTCATCCCCGGCGGCCAGCGAGCAGTCCTCATTGCCGCCGGCGGAGGAGCTCAGCCCGGGCGAGCTCAGGGTACTGCGGTATCTCCCGACGAACCTGTCCCGGCCCGAGATCGCGGGCGAACTGTCCGTCTCGCCGAGCACGGTCAGCACGCACGTCCGCAGCATCTACGCCAAGCTCCAGGTCCGTGACCGGTCCTCGGCCGTGCAGCGTGCCCGGGAGCTGCGGTTGCTGGCCGCTGGCCGCACGCGCTAGTACCACGGTCACCTGATCCCGGTGATGCGGTTTCACCTGCCAGCCCTCAACCATGGCGTCATGGACCCAGCGCCCGCCCTGTACGTGATCCGGATCAACGGGCACCTCGGCGCCACCGTGCTGTCGGCGTTCCCGGCGATGGCGTCGCGGCTGCAAGGCGCCGAAACCGAGCTCACGGGCCTCCTGGACCGGTCGGCCCTCTACGGCGTCCTGGCCGAGGTCGAGGCGCTCGGCCTCGACCTGCTCGAGGTCCGCCAGCTCATGCCACACCGCAGATCACCGGAACTAGGTGACAGCCGCTCACCGTGATGGCCACTAGCTCCGGCCGGACCCTGTCCCTCGGGCGAAAGGTGCTGAAGGAGCAATAGTCCCCCTGGCCGCGGCTCGCGTGTACCGCGCGTCAACCGGCCGGCACCCGCCAACAGCAGAAAGAGAACGCCGTATTGTCCATATCAACGTCCATCTCAATCGCCGGACCCAAGCATGACGATGATGACCGGCATACCCGCCGGGGGAAGGAGCGGGTTCCGTGAGCGAGGATTCCAGCCGCGCCGGATGGCTGCGGCAGGCGCGGTCCTACCTGCGCCAGGCCGACCCGGTGCTGGCGCGGCTCATCGACGAGCGGCCGGACTTCGATCCGCGGGCGTGGCTGGCCCAGCTGCCGCCGATGGATCTGTATGGTGCGCTGCTGTTCCAGGTCACCGGGCAGCAGCTGTCGGTCGCGGCGACCCGCCGGATCCTGGCCCGCATCCAGGATCTGTTCGGCGGCCACCTCCCCGCATCCGCCGAGCTGCTGGCCGTCGACCCGGGCCAGCTCCGGGAGGCCGGGCTGTCATGGCGGAAGATCGGCACACTCCGTGACCTCGCCGGGCGGCTGACCGATGGCCGCCTGAACCCGGACGCCCTGAGCCTGCTGCCGGACGAAGAGCTCATCGCGGAACTCACCACAATTCCGGGGATAGGACCGTGGACCGTGCAGGGCGCCCTCCTCATCGCCCTCGGCCGGGAGGACGTCGTCCTGCCGGGCGACCTGGCGCTGCGTAAGGCCGTCCAGGCCGCCTACCGGCTGGAGCACCTGCCCGCCCAGCAGGAGGTCCTGGCCATCGCGGAGAAATGGCGGCCCTACCGCAGCCTGGCGACCAGCTACCTGTTCTCCGCCGCTTTCGAATCGGCCGAGGCACCACCGGCCGCCCGACTCCGGAGCGCTTGAATATGAACGGCGGCTGCACGCATCTGGACCGGATCCACGATGTCACGCCCTCGTCCTGGGGCTGCGAGGACTGCCTGGCCCAAGGACGCCAGGACTGGGTGCATCTGCGGGTCTGCCAGGAATGCGGTCACGTCGGATGCTGTGACAACTCTCCGGGAAGGCATGCGACCGCGCACTTCCGGGTGGCCGGGCACCCGGTTATCCGGTCGTACGAACCGGGCGAGGACTGGTATTGGTGTTACCTCGACCAGTCCATGTTCGAACTCCAGGGTGCTCCGCCGGCACCGTCGCACCGGTGAGGGATCGGGCCGCCTGATGTCGATGTTCGATTATGACGCCCGGCCGGTCACGCCGGGCGTCGTCCTGGTGGGCACGACGGCCTCGCGGGGCGGGTACGCGATCCGTGATTTCCTGAGCCGTAACGGTTACCCGTTCGAGTGGGTCGACGCCGGCCAGCCCGGTGCGGTGCAGGCGGTCCTGGCAGTGGCCGAGGTGGAGCCGTCGGCGCTGCCGCTGTGCATCCTGCCGGACGGGTCGCGGCTGGCAGCTGCGACGGTGGAACAGGTCGCCGCCGGTCTGGGCATGGTCGCGGCCCCGGCGCTGCCGGAATACGACCTGATGATCGTCGGAGCGGGACCGGCCGGCCTGGCCGCCGCTGTCAACGCGGCTTCCGAGGGCCTGCGCACCGTGGTGGTCGAGGCGGTGGCGCCGGGCGGCCAGGCCGGTACCACGTCGATGATCGAGAACCTGCTGGGTTTTCCCGACGGCATCAGCGGCAGCGAGCTGGCGACCCGGGCGGTGGTGCAGGCGCGCCGGTTCGGCGCCGAGGTGCTGCTGGCCAGGCCGCTGGTCGACGTGTCGGCCGATGGGCCGGGCTATGTCGCCGGGCTGTCCGACGGCACGCGTGATCCGCGGGCGGGCGGTGCTGTTCGCCAGCGGAGTGGAGTGGCGCCGCCTGGACGTGCCCGGGATCGATGACCTGCTCGGCGCGGGAGTCTACTACGGGGCCGGGCCGAGCGAGGCGCTGGCGTGCACGGGCTCCCGGGTCGTCGTGGTGGGCGGCGGCAACTCCGCGGGCCAGGCGGTCGTCCGGTTCTCCCGGTACGCGCGGCAGGTCACGTTGCTGGTCCGCGGCGATGATCTCGGCGCGTCGATGTCGCAGTACCTCATCGATCACCTGGCGGCCATCCCGAATGCTGATGTGCGGGTGCGCACGCAGGTGGTGGGCCTGGAGGCCGATGACCGCCTCCGGGCGGTCATCGTGCGCTCCGGGGACAGCGCCGAACCGGTGCGGTTGCCGGCGGATGCCTTGTTCATCTGCATCGGCGGCACCCCCCGCACCGACGGCGCCGCGGGGATCGGGCTGGCCACCAACACCGCCGGGTACCTGGTGACCGGCGGCGATGACGCCCGCGATCCGGGCAGCAACTGGCCACTGCCCAGGGAGCCGCTGCCGCTGGAGACCAATCTGCCCGGAGTGTTCGCCGCCGGGGACGTGCGCTGCGGATCGGTCAAACGCTGCGCAGCGGCCATCGGCGAGGGATCCATGGCGGTGGCGCTCGTCCACCGGCGGCTGGCGGAGGTGGGCGGTGACTGAGCCGCCCGCGGCAGCGAGTCCGGATGCCGCGGTGTCCTCCGGAGTTCGCCGAACTCGCCTCCGACGAGCAGATCGCCAAGGCCGCAGCGGCACTCGAACGCAACGGCATCCGGTCGCTGCTGGCCGCCACCGGTGCCGACGCGAGGGGCCTGGTCGGCTCCCTCCTCGCCGGACGCCGCCGAGGTATACAACAACACCTCCCAGACACTCGAAGCCATCGGCGTCGCCGATGACATCGAACGGTCCGGCCGCTACCAGCCACTCCGGCTGCGGCTGTACCGGATGGACCGGGAAATGCAGCGGCGTGAGATGCGCACGCTGGCCGCGGCGCCCGACTACGTCGTCGGCAGCGTGCACGCGCTGACCGAAGGCGGATCGCTGCTCATCGCGTCCGCCAGCGGCAGCCAGCTGGGCCCGCTCGCGTCGGGCGCGGGCCACGTGATCCTGGTCATCGGGGCCCAGAAGATCGTCCCCGATGTCGCCACCGGGATGCGGCGTATCTATGAATACTGCTTCCCGCTCGAGGATGCCCGGGCCCGGCGAGCCTACGGAGTGCCCAGCGGAGTGAACAACATCCTCATCATCAACAAGGTGCTGACCGCCGGCCGGGTCACCGCGATCATCGTCAACGAGCGCCTCGGCTTCTGATCACCTTGCTGGCGCCAGCGCCGCCAGCAGGGTGGGCGGGTCGTAGCCGCCGCGGTGCACGACGCCGTCGATGAACAGGGTCGGCGTGCCGACCACCTGGCCCGAGGCCAGGCCGCTGTCGACATCGCGGCGGATCCGGTCCGCCACCTCGGTGCTGGCCCGGTCCCGGTCGAACGCCGCCACGTCCAGGCCGAGCTGGGCGGCGTACCTGCGCAGGTCGCCGTCCTCGAGCGCCTTCTGCCGGTGGAACAGCAGCTCGTGCATGTCCCAGAACCGGCCCCGCAGCGCGGCGGCCTCGGCCGCGGCCGCCGCGGCGAGGGCGTGCGGGTGGATGCTGGTCAGCGGGAAGTGCCGGAACGCGAACCGCATGTTCCCGCCCAGCTGCTGTTCGACCTGCTCGATCGCGTGGAACGCCTGCCGCGAGTACGGGCACTCGTAATCGCCGTACTCGATGAGCAGGCGGCCGGCGGGCGAGCCGCGAACGTGATCGACTTTCTCGTCCAGCGGCGCCAGGACCAGCTGGCGGTCGTCCGGCGTTGCGTTGGGAGTCACGGGCCACCTCCTGGTGGCTGCGGGCAGATCCGGCTGGCTCGGCAGTTCAGAAGCCGACCGGCTGGCGGATGAGGACGATGTGGATGCGGCCGGGCAGTTCCTGGTGGATCTCGAGGATCTTCCCGACCTGGCTGTGCTGCCCGTAGGCGGCCTGCGCGCGGGCGTCTTCCAGCGGCAGGCTGTGCTGATAGATGCGCTCATGCGCCGCTGCCAGCGTAGGCACGAGCTTCTGCGCGCCGACCACGAAGATCACATTGGCGGCGCCCCAGGCGTAAGAGGCAAGCTGGCTGCCCGACGCCGAGGCAATGACCAGGGTGCCGTCCCGGGTGACCGCGTGCACGCTGCCCAGCGCATAGTCGGGCTGTCCGCCGATCGCCTTCATCTGCTGCGCCTGGGTCGCGAAGTCGAGGGCGAACATCTTGTTCCGCGCCGACTCCCACCGGCCGCCGCCATCGTTGATCGCGTCGGCCAGCCCGGTCTCGGCGAGCGTCACCGAGGCGTTGGTCATCACCGACGAGCCCTCCGGGATGCGGGCCAGCACCGCCTGGCGCGCGGCATCGAGATCACTGACGACCTCGACACTGAAGCCGTGCTCCTCGAGTGCCACCACGGTCGCCTGCAGAGTGCTTTCATCCGGCAGCGTGGTAAATCGGTCAGGGGCGGCAGTTGTGCTCATCTGCTAGTCCTCCTTGATGCAGCTAGCTGGCTAGTCGAGTGCCCCGAAGCTACTGGGCATCAAGGTGAGCGACCGTCACCTGGTTCCGGTGATTTCGCGGACCAGAGTCGGCCCGGTGGCCCGGTGAGCACGGCGTGCGCGGGCGCGGTGTCACCGGCACGCGTAGCTGCGTAATCCAGGGCGGCGGCAAAAGCTGGCCCGAACCAGCACATGCACGGCTGTCATGGTCGATCGGGTCTGCGGTGCTCCGGTCGCGCGGATCACCGGGATGAGATGACGCCTCCTCACCTGCCGGGCGGCAACGCTGTCCGTGGGCCGCCTCCCGGCACGGAAATTCAGCAGCGGATTGACCTGGGCGAGCCGGCCCGGGAGCGCTGCCCAACCAGCCCCAGTCGAAGGGAGATCCTCCGTGAGCACCGAGCAGCGAGAGAACCTCGAAGCAGTCCTGCGACAGTCAGCCTTCCCGGCCGGCACCAGCCTGAGCGAGCAGCGGCGGCTGCTCCGGGAGCTGACATCGGCGCAGCCGCTGCCCGCCGACGTGACCGTGACCGCAGCCGCGCTGGGCGCCGTCCCAGCCGCCGAGATCACCATCGACGGAATCGAACCTCGCCGTGTTGTCCTGTACTTCCACGGCGGCGTGTACGTGCTGGGGGACGCCTTCCAAGCCGCCGGCCTGGCCTCGCAGGTCGGCCGGCGGACCCGCGCCACGGTCATCTCCGTCGACTACCGGCTCGCCCCCGAGCATCCGTATCCGGCAGCGACCGACGACGCTCTGGCCGCCTACGAAGCCCTCCTGCGGGGCGGCACAGCCCCTTCGGACATCGTCTTCGCGGGAGAATCCGCCGGCGGCGGGCTCGCCGTCGCCACCCTGGTCAACGCCCGCGATCACGGGCTGCCCCGGCCCGCCGCGGCCTTCGTCATGTCACCGTATGCCGACCTCACCCTGGCCGGGGCGACCATGGAAACCAAGCGCGATGCCGACGTGCTGATGAGCCGGGAAAACCTCCAATCCCGGGTCACCGACTACACCGCGGGACAAGACGCCGCCCTCGGCCTCATCAGCCCGATCTTCGCCGACCTGTCCGGCCTGCCGCCCCTGATCATCCAGGCCGGGACTCACGAGGTCCTCCTCGACGACGCCATCCGCCTAGCGCGACAAGCCGCCACCGCCGACGTCCAGGTCACCCTCGACATCACCCCCCGGGTACCGCACGTCTTCCAGACCTTCCATCCGATCCTCGACGAAGCGGCCGCCGCACTAGACAGAGCCGGACAACTCCTGTCCGCGCATCTCGCCGCAGCAGAACGCGTCACCGCATAGCGAAAGGCAGAGTTCAAATGGCACAGCCAGTCGCTTCACCAGGTCCCCGGGAGATGCAGGGCCACCCGACGGCACCTGCCGACCGGCGCTGGCTGGTCCTGGTCGTGGTGGCTATCGCCCAGCTGATGGTGGTGCTGGACTCCACCATCGTCAACATCGCGCTGCCGTCGGCGCAGCAGTCGCTGGGGTTCCCCAACGGTGACCGGCAGTGGGTCGTGACGGCCTACGCCCTGGCCTTCGGCAGCCTGCTGCTGGTGGGCGGCCGGCTCGGCGACATGTTCAGCCGTAAATGGGTCTTCATCACGGGCCTGATCGGATTCGCCATCGCCTCCGCGATCGGGGGCGCCGCCGTCTCGTTCGAGATGCTGGTGGCGGCCCGGGCGCTGCAGGGCGCCTTCGGTGCCATCCTCGCGCCATCCGCGCTGGGCACCCTGATCAGCACGTTCCGGGACCCGCTCGAGCGGGGCCGGGCCTTCGCTGTGACCGCACCCGGGGTGGCTCCTACATCGCGGTCGGCATCACCGGAATTGCGATCTTCGGCATTTTCCTGTTCCTCACCTACTACATGCAGCAGGTCAAGGGATACAGCCCGCTGACCACCGGGCTGCTGTTCCTGCCGCTGACCGCCGGGATCCTGGTTGCCTCCACCTTGTACAGCGTCGTGTTCCTGCCGCGGGCCGGGCCCCGCGCGCTGATCACCGCGGGCATGCTGCTGAGCGCCGGCGGGACAGCCTACCTGGCCCGGCTCACCGTGACCTCCAGCTACCTCGGAGGTGTGCTGCCCGCCCTGCTCATCATGGGCCTGGGCTTCGGCATGATCTTCGCGCCTGCGGTCAACACGGCCACGGCCGGCGTCCCGCGCCAGGACTCGGGCGTGGCCTCGGCGCTGGTCAACACGATGCAGCAGGTGGGCGGATCGATCGGCATCTCCGTCCTCAGCACCATCGCGGCGAGCGCGACGACCAGCTACCTCATTGCCCACCACACAGGCCCGCAGGCAGCAGCGATCGCGGCGACCCACGGCTATACCCTGGCCTTCACGATCTCGGCCGCGCTGCTTGGGCTCGGCGCGATCCTCGCGATCCTCATGCTGCCCGCACGGAAGCGGCTTGAAGAACTCACCAGCGAAGCCTCGGCCCTCATCCCCGAGCCGGAGCCAGCGCTGGCCGCGCCCGCCCGCCCCTGCGCCGCAGCTCCAGGCGGCCCCCGCGCTGCAGCCAGCGGTAAAGGTGATGCCGGTGGGCCTTCTCTGCTGCTCACCGGTGATAGACCCGGGCCTCGCGCCGGCGCCGGCGCCGGCCAGGCCGTCCTGGTAGCGGGAGGACTCGAACCGGGCGGCCGATTGGCTGCGCCTGATGCTCTGGCTTCTCGATTCAGGGCCTCCTGCCACCTCCCCGGGCAGGCCCCGTCAGGCCAGCTCAACCAGCGGAAACGGCGGTTCCTGCGGGGCGGGCCAAGAAGCGGCTGCCCGGCGCTGCCACCGTTGCTCATCGCTGAGCCTGGTGGCCTCCAGGTCGAGGTCTCACGCCCGGTCAATATGGTTGGCGGATCTGATCGTCGTTTTCCGCCCTATACCACGGACTGACCGGGGGCTGCCCGATGGAACCTGCCGCACCGCCGTCCGTTTCGCCGGTACCGGCGCCCGGGCATGAGCCGGCCGCCCAGCGGGCCCGCGGCCTGGCCGCCGCGCGCCGGCGGGCCACTGCTGTCCTGGCGGGGGTAACGGTTGTGTTTGTGGCCGTGACCGCGGTCGGCGCGCACGGGATCCTGCTCGGCTACGTGCAGGCCGGCGCGGAGGCCTCCATGGTCGGGGGCGTCGCCGACTGGTTCGCGGTGACGGCCCTGTTCCGCCATCCCCTTGGCCTGCCGATACCACACACCGCGCTGATCGTCGAGCGCAAGGACCAGTTCGCCGCCACCCTTGGCCAGTTCGTCCAGGAGAACTTCCTCAACGCCGATGTTCTCGCCGAGCGGATCCGCTCCGCTCGCCTCGTTCCCCGGCTGGCTGCCTGGCTGGCCGACGAGGCTAACGCCGCCCGCTTCGCCGGCCGCGTGGCGGATCTGGCCGTCACGGTGGCCGGGACTGTCCGCGATGAGGATGTCCAGCGCGTGCTCACCGCCGAACTGGCCCGGGCGGCAGATGCCGTCGAGGTGGCGCCGCTGGCTGGCCGGGCCCTGCGGGTCATCATTGCGGGGGGGCACCACGCCGGGTTTTTCAGCGCCGTCGTGTCCGGCGCCGATCGCTATCTCGCCGCC
Organism: uncultured Actinomycetes bacterium; assembly: GCA_963786975.1. Lineage (GTDB taxonomy): Bacteria > Actinomycetota > Actinomycetes > Streptosporangiales > Streptosporangiaceae > Palsa-506. The sequence continues at coordinate 452,242 of CAWBBE010000010.1, forward strand.
CATCATGCGGAGGTTCGTGAGCTGTTCGAGGCCGAGTCACCCCGCTGGGTGCCCGACGCGGTTTACCGGCGGGTCTTCGACCGTCTGTACACCCGCTTGCGCGAGCGGCTGGCAGCGATGGCCGCCGATCCCGGCGACGAGGCGCGGCATCAGTTCGAGGAGTGGATCGCCGGGCTCCCCGACCGCCTCGAGACATCCGCGGAGCTGCGCGAGCGCGGGGAGCGCCTCAAGCGCGATGTCCTGGGCAGCGCCGACCTGCGGGACTGGTCCTCGTCACTGTGGCAGAAGGCCAAGCAGGCGCTGCGGATCCAGGCCGCTGATCCGGACTCTGAGCTGCGCCGCCGGCTGGCCGGCGCGCTGGTGGCGGCGGCCGGCGCCTAGGGTCGGACTACCGCCTCCAGGAGGGCCTTGAGCGTGCCGCCGGGTCAGGATCCAGGGCACTCGCCGGTCAGTTCCACGACGAACTCGCCGGACTCGTCACCGCGACCATCCAGCGGTGGGACGCCGCCGAGACGTCAAGCCAGCTAGAACTGCTGCTAGGGCGCGATCTGCAGTACATCCGCATCAACGGCACGGTAGTGGGGGCGGCCGTGGGGCTGGCCTTGCACGCCATCGTCCTCGCCCTGGCCTGACGGCGGCCGCGCGATCGCGGCGGGCCACCGGCTGGAAATGGGGCCAACATGTTTCCCGGTGCTGGCCGCGGGCAAGGCCGACGGTTAGCCACCAGCCGACCTGGGTGCGCAGCGCCCGGGCCGTCCGCCTAAGCGAGGCATGCCATGAGCGAACAGGTCAGCGGAACACACGGGCCGCGCGAGGATGACGCGATCAAGCGCCAGGACCGCGGCGAGCTGCAGGCACACGGCGAGGAATGGCCGGAGCCCGAGTCGTCGGGCGAGGACCAGCCGGAGGCAACCTGGGCCCCGGAGGGCAGGTTCGCCGCCACAACGCCAGCGGAGGTCTGGCCGACCATCGAGCTACGCAGCGACCTAGCCCGTCACCTGGACCGTACCGCGTTCCCGGCGACTCGGGCCCATCTGCTCGAGACCCTGGCGGCACACCAGGCGGAGCAGCGGCTGCTGGACCTGATGTCCTCGCTGCCAGATGGCGCCACTTTCGCCAGTCTCGGCGAGCTGCTCCGGGCCCTGGGGCTGCCAATAGAACAGCGCCCGGCCTAAGCCGCAGTCCCGGCCAGCGGGCGGCGGGCTGCGACCGGGCTCCGGTCGAGAGGACTGGCCGCCATGAGCGGGCGGAGTTCGTGCTGCCGCCGGTCGCGGCCGAGCGCGCTGACCGCCGGCCGGAACTGCGAGCAGCACGAACCGGCGGTGGAACACTGCACGGTTCATCTCGGTTCCAAATGCAAGACGTGATCGGATCTCTGGGGATCTCACGAGATCGCCGGGAACGGAGCAGATCATGACAGGAGCCTCTGCGCACCAGTCGCCTGCGCAGCCGACGCGGGCCCCGGCCACCGTCGCTGACATCATGCGGCCCGCAGCCACGACGGTGGACCAGAATGACCATGTGGCCGCGGCCGCGTACCTGATGAAGCACGCGGGGGCGACCGCCCTGGTGGTCCTCGACGGCCAGCAGACCAATCGGCCGATCGGCATCATTACGGAGGCGGACATCGTCCGCACGGTGGCGGACGGGAAGGACGTGAACAATGTCCGGGTCTATGACCTGATGACTGCTCGTCCGGCCGTCATCAGCGCGGCGACGAGCATCCGTGACGCGGCCGAAGGCATGACGAACGGCCGTTTCCGGCACCTGCCGGTAGTCGAGGATGACGGTCTCATCGGGATGGTGGACATCGCAGACGTTTGCCGCGCTCTGCTCAACCCGCCCGCGGAATGATCCCCCGCCTGCCGTGCGGGCCTGGCGATGCGCACGGCAGCGGCCTGTGCCTGGCGTTCGTCCCTGAAACCGTGAGCCCGCGCCAGCGGGGTCGTCACGAGGTGAGGCGGCCGTAGGGTGAAGGCGGGTCCTGGCAAGGAGGGCGCCGTTGGGGTCGACCGATCGGTCCGGGGCCGCCGGCACTCGGGCCGTTCCTGGTGTCCGGGACGGCGTCGTTGTCCGTCCCGGGCTTTTCGGGCTGCTCGGCGGGGCGGGGCGGGTGACGGTAGTGTCAGCGCCGGCCGGCAGCGGGAAGACGCTGCTGCTGCGCTCCTGGGTCGGCGAGGCGGGCCTGGCGGAGTGCGCCGCGTGGGTGCCGGTGCAGGGCGAGGAGCGCGACCCGCAGCGGTTCTGGCTCTCGGTGCTCGGCGCGCTGCGGGACACGGCCGCCGGGTCGAAGTTGGTGCGGCCCCTGACGGCGGCCCCCGATCTGGACGGCTGGGCGGTCATCGAGCGGCTGCTGGAGGATCTCGGCCGGCTGGAGGACCGGGTCTGGCTGGTGGTCGACGATGTGCACGAGCTGCGCTCGGACGAGGCGCTGCGGCAGCTGGAGCTGCTGGTAATGCGCGCTCCCGCGGAGTTGCGGTTCGTGTTCGCCACCCGCCATGATCTGCGGCTGGGACTGCACCGGCTCCGGCTGGAGGGGGAGCTGACCGAGGTCCGCGCGGCCGATCTGCGCTTCACCCTGGATGAGGCGCAGGCACTGTACGAAGCGGCCGGGATACCGCTGTCCGACTCAGCACTCGGGTTGCTGCACGAGCGGACCGAGGGGTGGGTGGCGGGATTGCGGCTGGCGGCGTTGTCGCTGGCCGGATACCCGGACTCGGATCGGTTCGCGGCCGAGTTCTCCGGCAGCGAGCGCACGGTGGCGGAGTACCTGCTGGCCGAGGTGCTGGAGCGCCAGCCCGAGCCGGTCCGGCGGCTGTTGTTGCGGACCTCGGTGCTGGACCGGGTGAACGGTGAACTGGCGGACCTGCTGACCGGCGGCTCGGGCGGGGAGCGGCTCTTGCAGCAGCTGGAGCAGGCCAACACGTTCGTGGCCGCGCTGGACGCGCGACGGTCGTGGTTCCGATACCACCAGCTGTTCGCCGACCTGCTGCAGCTGGAGTTGCGGGGCAGCGCGCCGGGCGAGCTGCCCGCGCTGCACGCCGAGGCCGCCGGGTGGTATGCGGAGCACGGGTACCCGGTCGAGGCGGTCCGCCACGCCCAGGCGGCGGAGGACTGGGGGCTGGCCGCGCGCCTGCTGTCGGACCACTGGGTTGGCCTTGGGCTCAATGGGCTGGCGGCCACGGCGCACGAGTTCCTGGCCCGGTTCCCGGCCGACGTGGTCGCGGGGGATACGGAGCTGGCCGCGCGGATGGCGGGGGACGAGCTGGCCCGGGGGTCGCTGGAGGAGGCGGAACGGCATCTGGCTCTCGCCGCCCGGGGATTGGAATCGGTGCCCGCGGACCGGCGTGAGCGCTCGCAGGTGGCGCTCGCCATCGTGCGCTTGCGCCTTGCCCGGCAGCGCGGGGACCTCTCTGCCGTGGCCGAGCAGGCGCAACGGCTGCTGGCACCCGCCCGGGCCGCTGACCCAGCGCGGTTCGGGCTGGGCGAGGACTTGCGGGCGCTGGCGTTGATCAACCTCGGCATCGCCGAGCTCTGGACAGCTCGCTTCGAAGAGGCGGACCGGCACCTCGAGCAGGGCATCGCCCTGGCGCACCGGATCGGGCGGCCCTTTCTGGAGATCACCGGCCTGGCGCACTGGGCGCAGCTGGTGAGCTGGTGGTCGTTCCCGCTGGGGACGCAGCGGGGGATGCAGGCGATCGAGCTGGCCGAGCGCCATGGCTGGACTGATGAGCCGGTCGCCGGTGTGGCCTATATAGCGGTCGGCATGGCGATGGTCGCCCGGGGACGGCTCGACGAAGGAGAGCGGTCGCTTGAGCGTGCCGAGCGTACCGTCCGGGCCGAGGTCGAACCGGCGGCCGGGATGAGGCTCCACTACGCCCGCGGGTTGCTTGAGTTCCTGCGCGGCCGTTATGACACCGCGCTGGCCGCTTTCCGGACGGCCGATCGGCTGGCCAAGGTGCTCGTTACCGAGCACGCGCTTGCTCGGCGGCTGCGGTCACACATGCTGCAAACGCTGGTGCGGACGGGCAAAGCGCAGTCCGTCGAACAGGCCCTCGCCGGGATGGGTGAGCAGGAGCGTGACCAGGGGGAAATGCGCAACGCCATGGCGGTCCTGCGGTTCGCCCAGGACGATCCGGAGGCGGCGACGCTCGCGCTCGCGCCGGTCATCGACGGCTCCGCGGCGCTGGTAAACGCCCACCTCTGGGAAGTTCAGGCCTGGCTGCTTGAGGCGATCGCCCGCGACGCGCTCCGCGACGCAGGCGCCGCCAGGCGCGCCCTCGAGCATGCCCTCGATCTCGCCGCACCGGAAGACCTGATCTTCCCGTTCCTGTTCAACCCCGCGCCGGGACTGCTCGAGCGCCACCGCCGGCTGGGCACCGCTCACGCCACCCTGATCTCCGAGATCCTCAACGTGCTGGCTGGGCGGAAGCCTGCGGGGCCGGCCGGCCACGAGAGGGCCGGGGAGCGGGGGTTGCGCGAGCCGCTCAGCCAAAGCGAGATCCGTGTCTTGCACTACCTGCCGACCAAGCTCTCCGCGCCCGAGATCGCCGACCAGCTCTACCTGTCGGTGAACACCGTCAAGACCCACATGCGCCACGTCTACGACAAGCTCGGCGTGCACCGTCGCCACGAGGCGATGGAGAAGGCCCGCGCCCTAGGCCTGCTCGCACCGTCCCCGCGAAGGTCCTGACCACCGCGGGGCGTCCCTAGCGCCGCCCGGCCTGGCGAGCCCGGATCAGGCCGGTGGCCGCCGCCGGCGATCACGCGCGGATCCGTTATGGACGCTTCGGCCGGCGCAGTGAAGCGGGCACCGACGCGAATCACCCAGCCGTGTGACGCCCGCTCACCCTGCCCGGCGTGAACCTCGATGCTGTCTGGAGGCACGCTAACCGGAAGGAAGACAGCAATGCGGACGGTGACGCTGGGAGCCACCCGGCTGGAGCTGACCCCGCTCGCGAACGGCACATGGCAGTTCGGCGGCGACTGGGGCCCGGTGGTGATCGCCACCAAGGGCGGCCTGCGGATGGACGGCGAGAACCTCGTCCGCGACGCCAGGCCGGCGTGGCCGCGCAAGGGCGCCGGGGCGAGCCGGGGCGCGCTGGGTTCCGACTACATCGGCGTGTACCAATCCGCCATCCCGCCCCGCCAGTCTCGCCTGCCGAACCGGCCCGACCGGCCCAGCCGGCCCAGCCGGTCTAACCCGGTGATCATGAAGTTCAACGGGTCAGATGCCGTTGAACTTCATGATCACCGGGTTGGCGGGGAGCCTGAGGCGGGATGGCAGCGCGCCGGGCGGGCCGCCGGGCAAGGCGGGCGCCGGGCAAGGCGGGCGCCCGGCCGGACGGGCGCCGGGCCGGGCGGTTGCCGCCGCTGCCCGGGCAGCGCGAAGGTGCACTGGCCCGACCAGGTCGCCATCGTCGGCGCCCGCACCCCGGTCCATCTGGCTGAAAGCCTCGCGCCCTCGACCCGGCCCTCAGCCAAGCCGACCTGGCCGAGATTGACCACATCATGGCCGCTGCCGTACCGATCGGCGGCCTCGTCCCAGAAGGAATGTCATGACCACCACCCAGCTCGCAGCACGGCAGACCACACCTGCTCACCCCGGCCACGGCGACGAGGCGGCTACCCGGGCCATCGCGTTTCTCGGTGCCGGGCGAATGGGCGGCCCGATGGCGGCCAATCTGGCCCGGGCCGGCTTCGACGTGCGTGCGTGGGACCGGACCACCAGCCGCGCCGCTGCCCTCACTAAGGACGGCGCAGCCGTGGCCGGCAGCCCGGCGGATGCCGTCAAGGGCGCCGGGATCGTCATCACCATGCTGGCCGACGGGCCGGCGACCGAGCAGCTGCGGAACGACCCGGCCGGGTTCCAGGTCGCGGGCCCAGGCGTGATCTGGGTGCAGATGGCCACCGTCGGAATGCAGTGGACGCAGCGGTTCGCCGGCACCGCCGCCGCGCACGGGATGGTGTTCGTGGATGCCCCGGTGTCCGGCAGCGAGGGACCGGCCCGGGCCGGGCAGCTGACCATCCTGGTCAGCGGCCCTGATTGGCTTCAGCACGTGCTCGCCCCGGTGTTCGCCGCGCTCGGCCGGGCCACCGTCTGGCTGGGCCCGGCCGGCCACGGCACTAGGGCCAAGCTGGTGCTCAACAACTGGCTCGCCGACCTCGCCGAGACCACCGCGGAAACCCTGACCTTCGCCCGCCAGCTCGGCCTCGACCCGGCTGTGATCGTGGACCTGCTGGAGTCGACCCCACTCGGGTCTCCGTACGCGGTGCAAAAGGCCCGCGCCATGCTGACCGGCGACCTCACTCCCGCGTTCGCGCTCAAACACGCACTCAAAGACGCCGAGCTCGCGGCGCAGGCGGCGCAGGCGAGCGGCACCAGGCTCACGCTCACCGATGCGCTGCTGCCGCGCTGGCGGCACGCTGCCACCAGCGGGCACGCCGACGACGACATCGCCGCCATCTACGCCACCAGCTGACAGGCCGGACACGGACAGGACCCGCAGCCATGACCGTACAAGCAGGCCCGGCTGGGCCGTGCGAGCTGGAAGCGGAGCACGGCGCCCCTTCCAGGACGCGGTCATGTTCGCAGCCAATTTCGCGCCCGCCGGGGCATGCCAGTGCGTGCGCCGACCCGGCACAGGCAGCTAACCCAGGCCACATCACAGCAACGGAGATGGCCCCATGCTAGATACCGGATTTCCCCAGGCAGACGCCGGGAACGACTTCCTGCGGGCCAGGCAGCGCCATTTCCTGGCCACGCTGACCCGCCGGCTGCGCCGCCAGCCGCATGACAGCGACCGCCTTCTGGTGCTCGACCAGGTGATTGGCCAGCTCGGCTGGCGCGGTGAGCGGCACCTGGGCCTGCAAACGATAACGCTGGACACCATCGCCGGCACGGTCGACTCGCTGCGCAACTTCGACCGGCACTTCCGGCCCACCTCCAACCGGGTGCGGGAACGTTGGGAGCAGTTGGCGCTGGCCGAGCGGCGCGGTGCCGGGATCCCGCCGATCGAGGTCTACCGGGTCGGCGGCCTGCACTTCGTCAGTGACGGCCATCACCGGGTATCGATAGCCGCGGCGACCGGCCAGCAGGCAATCGATGCCTACGTGACCGAGATACTCACCGCCTTGCCGCCCACGGGACCAACGCGGCCGCTGGCGGCCTGACCTTCCGGCGGTACTGTCCCAGCCCGGACAATAGCCACCTCTCGGGTGCCCAGCGCAGGCCAAGCGGGAGCTGCCCGACGGAACCGGGCACTCCGCATCCTCACCACGGTGACCGGCCCGCCGGCATCGGCAACGCGCCGGCCGGAACCCGGTACGGCTACGGCTGGACCGCTCCGGAAAGCCACTGGGATTCCCCGCCCACCAGCGGAATCCGGGTCGTGATCGGGCCACGTGAGCGGCGCGCAGATCTAGGCTGGGGCGCGCCGGCCCCGCAAATCCCGGGACATGTCCGGTAAGCGACTTACTGTGGATGTATGACCGTTCTTGTCAGGCCGCCGCGGGCTAGGCGGCGAGCGGCCGTCGGCCTACGGGCGGGGGAGCGGGATCAGCTCGGCCGGATTCCGCGGGATCTGTGGGCGGCCCTGGCGCAGGACGAGGAGGCCCGGGGGAGGTACTACAGCAAGGTCTACTGGCGCGGGCCCGGGCGATGCGCGTATTTCCTCGGCGCCTTGTCGTCGGGCGGTTACGGGCGGTTCCGGGCCGGGACCCGCCGGGCAGCGGCGGGCCGGCCGGGGAGCCTGGTCGTCCCGGCGCATGTCTATGGCTACGTGCTCAGCCGGGGAGTACCTGCGCCGGATCCGGTGACCGGCCGCCTGCCGGTGATCCGGCACCGGTGCGACGAGCCCGGCTGCCAGGCTGCCGGGCACCTGGCCGCCGGGTCGTCGGCGGAGAATTCCCGCGACTACGTTGCCCGGCACCGGGACCCGTACTCACCGCTGAGCGATCGCCGCGGCCCGCGCGGCCGGGCAGTGGCGATCCGGGACGCGATCCTGGCCGCGCTCGCTGAAGGAGCCAGCCTCGGGGAGATCGAGGCAGTCATCGAGGTGGCGTCCGCGGCCGGTATCCCCGGCGGCCAGCAGGCGCTGTTCTGAGCCATCCGCGCCGGGCCGGCCATTGCCGGCGCGAACGGCAACCGCTCGCAAGGGCCCGGCGAGTACCCGGCCCGTCATGGCTGACCTGTTCGGCATCTCACCCAATACCATCGCCACCGCCGAGCCGGATTCCCGAGCTGATAGGGCGAGTTCGATTCTCGTCACCCGCTCCACCACGAAGGCCCAGGCCAGGGTTGGAATCCCGGGCCTGGGCCTTGATCGTTCCGGGCTGCTCCTGGCCGGTGTGGGATAGCAGGGCCAGCGTGGACCGCAGTTCGCGCCAGGCCTGGTCGCCGAGTTCGCGGCGCCATCGTTCTTCAAGGCCGGCCAGCTTGCCGTGGGCGATGTCGTGGACGCGGCGGCCGGCCTGGGGCGGCAAGGATGAGCGTTCCGTGCGGACGCGAGGGGATATGGTCATGTACTTCATCTGGTGGATTTTGTTCGCTGTTATCTGGATCGTGATCGCATTCTGGCCTGCCCGTGTCGCTGGCCGGAAGGGTCATAGCTTCATGGCCCGAGACCCGGGGAATCCGGGATTCCCGGGCGCTGAGCGAGGCGGGCCCGCTCGCGAATCGGCTGTCAGGGCGGTGTCTCGGGCTCCAGCGCGCTGGCCGAGGCCCGGCGGATCGTCCCCGCGCCGCTGATCAGGGCACGCCGCCACGGCGCGACGCCCTCGATCTCGGTTTCCAGCGAGAAGCTCAGGAACGTCCTGATCGCCACGATCAGCCCGAGGACGAGGACGTTGCCGAGGGTGGGCGCGACCGCGATGGTGCGCAGCAGATCGGCGGCGACCAGGATTTCCAGCCCGAGCAGCAGCGTTCCGCCGAATGCCTGGCGCAGTACCAGGTACGCCCGGGCCGGCCGGTCCGACCGCCGCAAGGTCACCGCCGCCAGCACGAACGACCATGTCACCCCGGCTACCAGGATCGCGGCTCCCAGCGCCTCGAAACCCTGGGCAACGTGATCCATCAGCTCAGTGAACGTCCCGGCCGGCGCCTCGGCAGCAACCACGGCGAGGATCATCTGCCCCTGCCCCGCATGCCGCCCCCTCCGCTGGCCCGGCGAGCCGTCAAGCAGTCTCTCACCCGCCGTCCAGTTCCGGAGCGCCTACCAGGCCGAGACACTGCTAGCTGAATATCTCGCCTGCAGGCTCACGCCAGCGCACATCCTGGCATTGACCGAGAAGACAGCACGACTCTGGGCCGCGGCATGTGCCTGCTGCTTATGGTCTTGCGGCGCGGCTGACACGGCCCGGCCGCTTTGCGGGCGGCGCTTCTAGTGGGAGTTGTTCCTGGGCGGTGACCTCCTCGGGGAGGTACTGGTAGGGGTAGTCCATTGCGTACAGGACCCGGTCGGATCTCCCTCTGCCGCCAGTTGCGGCAACGGCTGGATCCCGGCCTGAATCACCGTCCCTAACGGGTCGCTGGCCAGCGCCAGCAGGTGCTCCGGGTATGGGCGAGCGGTTCGAGGTCTCACGGACGGCGGTACGGCTGGCCGATGAGGCAGTCGTCGAGCTGTCCGTCGATGGCGGTGCGGTCGGCGCTGGGCCGGCCGGCGATGATGACGAGTTCGGTGCCGGGGGGCCTGGCCCACTCGTCGAACCGGTGAACCTCGCCTCGTTGCCCGACCGCCTGGAGCAGGTATCGGTGGTCCGGATCGCGGGCGCTGTGCACGAACCCTTGATCCGGTAGACGGAGCGGGGGAGAAGCCGGATCGACGCCAGGAGCGCGTCGGCGTCGACGGCGCCGTCGCGGGTGTAGGTCCAGTGCTCGAAGGCGCCGGGCCAGTGGCAATGGCCGTCGTGGTTTCCATGGGCGGCGGTCGCCGCGGTTTCGGCCTGCCCGATGCCGAGCAGCACCTGGAAGGGCACCTGTGCGTGGGTGGTCTCGATGATGCGGACCGCGGGAAGACGGTCGTGCACGAAGCTGCGGACGGCGTCGACCTGCGCCCGCTGGGCGAGGTCGATCTTGTTGAGCGATGCGCAGGCCGTGGGCCTCGGACAGGATCCGGTTGACCAGCGTGGTCTCTCCCGCGCCGAGAAACCCGGTCAGCACGGTGACGGGCGTCGCTCCCGCCGCGTCAGCGGGCTCTGCCGGTGCCAGCAGCCAGTCGAGATCCTCGACCAGGTCACAGCCGGTCACGGGTGGCTCAGGCGTCCGGGGCAGTGAGGGCGGCGAGGTTCTTCTTGTAGGCCTGCCGCTGCCGCCAGGCAGCCCCCATGCCCTGGAGCATTACGTCGGGCATGAGTTCCACCTGGACGACGAGGTCGCTCTTGACCGGCCATTCCGGCAGCAGCTGCGGGTGGTAACCGTCCGGGTAGTACTCGTCCGGATCTATCTCCTGGTCGCGGATGAACGGCTCCTGGATCTCGGCCCGGCTGGTGGGGGGATGCGGCACCACGAGCTGGCCGTCGTCGAAGTCGAACTGGGGCGCGCGGCTGTTGGGATAGTCCGGTAGCACGCCCTCGCGGACCCAGATGTCGTCCTTGGTGACGTTGACGACGACGCCGTCGGGTGCCCCGAAGTGGTACGGGCCCTTCCAGTGCTGGCGCACCTCGGCCACGGTCTCCGCGTTGATGTACGGATCGAAAGGCATGTGCGTGGTCATGAACAGCCGCGGGTTCGCCCGCTTGGCGACGTACCCGGCCGCGTAGACCGGGGTGTGGTGCGTGTCCAGCGTGTAGCGCCCCCAGGAACGGAGGTACCCCCTGCACACCCGAGCTGATCGCGCACAGCTCCGGCTGGGTCGCGAACATCGCGCTGGAACGCGCGCCGGACGACGTCCTGGACTACTCGATGGCGCTGCTGATCTGTGACGTCCTCGACGCCGGGGCGCTGCCGTCCATGGCCACGCCGCCGATGACCCAGACGAGGTCGCCGCCAGCTACACCGGTCTCGGCCCGGCTGGTTCCGCGAGCACCTGACGCCTTTTCCGCCGTGCGCGGCGCGGACCTATCCCGGCCCGCGCACGTCTATCTCCTCGTTCGTTTCGCGTAGAAGGACTTACCGCGATGGCAAGTGACAATGCGCTGCTGGAGCGTGTCCGCAAGCTCCTGGCCAAGGCCGAATCGGCCGGCGTGACCGATCCCGAGGCCGAGGCGCTGCCGGCGAAGGCCGCTGAGCTGATGGCGCGTTATGGCATCGACCGGGCGCTGCTGGCCGCGGCCCGGCCTGCTGTTTGGCAGCGCGAGGTTCCGCTCTCGCATCTGCCGCGTGCGGCTGGCATACTGCTGGCTGCGGGGAGCGCATTGGTCCCTGGGCTGCGCTGCTTCCCCCTTGGGTGGCAGCCGAAAATAGCGATACCGACGGGCTAGCTCTGGCCTGGTTGGGGTATTCGCTCTGGTCTGAGCGTCCCACGCAGACCTCACAACCTAGCAACCGGACGATGGAGACCGTATGAGCAATTCCATTGTGTCTTCGCACAGGAGAGTCTCGCTGACGGCAGGTATCCTCTACTTACTCACCTTTGTGTCGCTACCAACGCTCGCTCTGTACCACTCGGTTAAAGGCGCGAACTATGTCGTCGGCTCTGGCCCGGACACCGCCGTCATCGTGGGCGGTCTGCTGGAGATCATTGTGGCCCTGGCCGGCATCGGCACCGCCGTCGTCCTGTTCGCCGTGCTCAAGAAGCAGAACGAAGTGCTCGCGCTGGGCCTCGTCGCCTCCCGGACCCTGGAGGCTGCCACCATCTTCGTCGGTGTGGCGTTCCTCTTGTCGATCGTGACCTTGCGGAAGGCCGGTGTCGGGTCAGGCGGGCTGGTCACCAGCCATGCGCTTGTCGCCCTGTATGACCGTATCTTCCTCCTCGGGCAAAGTTTCATGCCGGCCATAGATGATGCGTTGCTGGGCTTCATGCTGTATCAGTCGCGTCTGGTACCTCGAGCCCTCTCCCGGATCGGGCTCATTGGATCGCCCATTCTCATCATCGGCTACCTCCTCGTGCTGTTTGGTGCCATTGGGCAACACAGTTCCCTGGCGGGGTTGTTCGCGCTTCCGGTTGCTTTCTTTGAGTTCGCGCTAGGTGTCTGGCTCGTGGTCAAAGGATTCAATCCGGAGGCTGTTGCCGCGCTTGAGTCCAAGGACTGACCGTCCTCAACCGCAACTCAAAAGCCGCCACCCGCAGATCTGCGGGTGGCGGCTCTTTCGCTGTTCTGGCGAACAGGCAGCGAGCGACCTCTTAGAACGAAGAAGCCCGTGGAGACCATGTCCCGTAAGCGGTTCGCCAGAGTTTTGCCGGGCTGGGCGGCGTGCGGGGTGGCTGGTTACCGTCCGCGTCGGCAGGGCGGGCTGCGCGGTGGTGGCGGCATGGCGGGCGGTTTGCGCGGTCTGGCTGCGGCATGGCGTGGCAGTGGCAGGGTACCGGCGACCTGCGCCGCCAGGTCCGCGGCAGCGACCCAGGGCCGTGACCGCAATGGCGCGCGGGGACGGCTGACGTGTGCTGGCCTCCGGCGGCGGGTCTTGCCCCGGCCGCCGGCCTGGCCCATTCTTGAGTGGTCGGCCGTCTGACCGGAGTGAGCCGGAGACTGAGATGGCCCGTGATGGCGGCCAGCCATCAGGTCGTTGGGGGCGTGCGACGTGACACATCAGCGGGCCACACCGTACGCGGACCGCGCCGAACGGCAGCCCCAGCACGATGCCGGCCTGGCCGCTGCACCGCGGCGCGGAGCGGCGGCTTCCGTTCTCGCCCTGCAGCGAACGGCCGGGAACCACGCGGTCGGCTTGCTGCTGGGCCGGGCGGCTGGCCAGGGAACCGCGGTGCCCGCGCGCGGATCAGCGGCGCCCGCGCACGGATCAGGGGCCATGGTCTTCCGCAAGCGCGACTGCAGCTGCGACGGCTGTGGCGATGACCTGCAGCTGAGCGGGGTGGCTCCGGCCAGCGACCCGCTGGAGCGGGAAGCTGATCAGGTTGCCGCCGAGGTGACCGGGAATCCTCCCGCAGCGGGCCAGCCGGGCGGCGACGATGCCGCGGCCGGAGCGGACGAAGCGGACTACGAGCTGACCGCGGACCACGACCCCCTCGTCGTACAGCGCAAGGCGGCCGGGCCGGGTTCCGCCGGGCCTGCGCGCGGTGACGTGCTGAGCCAGATCCGGTCAGCCCGCCCGGGCGGCCGGGCCCTGCCCGCCGCGACCCGCGGCTACTTCGAGGGCCGCTTCGGCGCCGATTTCGGCCCGGTGCGCGTGCACGCCGACGAGCAGGCCGACCAGCTGAGCCGGTCGCTGGGGGCACAGGCATTCACTGTCGGCGCCGACATCTTCTTCCGGGCCGGGCACTACCAGCCCGGCACTCCGGCCGGCCAGAGCCTGCTCGCGCACGAGCTGACGCACACCGTGCAGCAGGGCGCGGACGGCCACCCGGGACCGGCCGCCGGCCGCGGTGCCGGCCCTGGTGCCGCCGGGATTCAGGGGCACGCCGACCGGCAGCCCGTCTCGCGAAGCCCGCTCGCCGTGCAACGCCAGCCCGCCCGCGCGAAGCCGGCCAGGGCGCCGGCTGAGACCGACATGATCGAGTTTTCCGTCGCCGTGCCCGCTGATGTCAAGACCATAGACGAGGTCTTCCGGCTATACGAGCAGGTCGCCTACGGGCATGCGACGTATTCTTCGTGGGAATGCGGCGGCGGCAATTGTGACGTCGCCCGGCGGCGCGGCCGGACGGTAACGTTCTACGTCGCGCGGGGCAATCTCGAAGCGATCTCCGACCCGGATACGGAGGAGCGGAAAAAGAAAGCGGTAAAGGAGCTAGCCGGCAAGAGCGGCGCCGAAAAGGAAACGATCACCCGGGAGGTTGACAAGCGCTACGCGAAGCTGACTGGCGACAAGCCCGGGAAGAAGCTCGCCAAATCGGCCGAGGGCAAGAAGCGGACGTGGGAAAACGAGCTGGCCGAGGTGCTAGACGAGGGTACGAAACTCGAGGAGCTGCCGCCGGCCATCAAGACGCTCATGACCGGCAAGGGAAAGGTTTACTCGCCGAAGGACTACCAGCATCTGCTGCGGATCGCGGACAAGTTGGCGAAGCTCAGCCCGGAAGACCTCGCGGCGTTCAAGCTCCTGGCCGTGCGGGCCACGGACAATGTCGATCTCTTCGAGAAATCGGTCGACATGTTCATCGCGCGGAAGGCCGAGCTCGTCAAGGCGCTGCAGGAACAGCAGCAGCAACAGCAGCAGAAGCAGCAGCCGGCCAAGGCCGACGACACCCTGCAGGCCGCATTCGACGAGAAATGGCGGGGCCTCGACGAGCAGGCCGTGGCCACCATGTCGGAGGGCGAGCGCTACGCCCTCGCCCGCCAGATGACCGCGGAGATGACCGCGGCCCAGCTCAAGTACATGAAGGATCACCCGGGCCAGACGCTGAAGGATTTCGCGAAGTCCGCGACCCTGCTCAACACGCCGGAGACATTCAAGGGGATCGGCCAGGATCTGGCCGAGGCGGCGAACGGCGACGCCAACAGCTGGGCGCGGTGGGCGGCGGGCACCGGCGCGGGATCGAAGCTGTCCGGCTGGCTGCTGGCCGTGGCCGGCGTCATCTATGTTGCGTCGTGGCTGACCGGGGTCGGCGAACTGGCCACGATCGCGGCGGCCGCGGAGGTACTGCTCGCCTCGACGCTGACCCTGTCGGCGGTCGAGGCCGAGCTGCGCATCAAGGCCGCGTCGCAGGCGACGGACCCGGCCGAGTTCAAGCGGAACGTCCAGGCCGCGGCGGCCGCGGAGGCCAACATCATCGTCTCGGTGGCGTCGATCGCGGTCGCCGCCGCGCTGCATTTCGTGGCCAAGGCCGCGTTCCCGAAAACCATGCAGAACATCTCCCGGTCACTGGCCAGCTTCCGGGAGCGGATCCGGCTGAAGGGGTCGGTCTACGCGCTGAAGCCGTCCATCGTCAGCGAGATGGGCGCCCGCCGGGCCGAGCTGATCAGCACGTGCGATGCGGCGAAGGCGCAGGCCACGGCACTGTCGAAGGAAGTCGCCGGCCTGAGCATGGATCAGTTCGTCGACCGGCTGGAGTCGGGCAACGGGGACTTGCTCGACCAGACCAAGGCGCCGGAGGAGCAGCGTGTCGACTACCGTGCGCTGACCAAGTTCAAGGAAGGCCGCGACGCTATCGCGGAATACCAGCAGAAGCTGGCTGACTCGCTGGCCAGCGACGTGCCCAGCCAGATCGACAGCCTGCAGCAGAACTACGTCGCCAGGATCGATGAGTTCCTGGCGGAGGTCGACGTCGCGCTGACCCACGAGGAACTGGGTACCGCCGTCGACAAACTCGAGCCGGTGCTCACCGAGCAGCGCATGAAGGACTTCATGCGCGGCCAGCAGGACCAGCTCACCAGGCAGAAGCTGGCCGAGGCCCAGGCGGCCATGCAGCAGAAAGGCCTCCGGCTGCAGCAGGAGAACGCCGCCCAGCAGGCGTCGCAGCCCCCGGCCCAGCCGCCTGCGGGCCGGTCGGCGGCGGCCCGGCCGCCCGCAGCAACCCAGCCTGCGCGGACTCCGCCCGCGCCGACGCGACCGGCCCGAACTCAGCCTGCGGCCGCCGAGCCGAAGCCCGCCGAGCCGAAGCCCGCCGAGCCAAGGGCTGCGGAACCGAAGGCGGCCCAGCCGGTCTCTGCCGGGCCGCTGCCCGATCAGCCGAAAACGGATCAGCCGGGGCCCGCGCCCGCGGCCCCGGATCAGCCGAAAGCGGATCAGCCGGGGCAGGCGCCCGCGGCGCCGGAGCAGCCGAAGGCGGCCGAGCCGGTGCCTGCCGGGCCAGCGCCGGATCAGCCGAAAGCGGATCAGCCGGGGCAGGCGCCCGCGGCGCCGGAGCAGCCGAAGGCGGCCGAGCCGGTGCCTGCCGGGCCAGCGCCGGAGCAGCCGAAAGCGGATCAGCCGGGGCCAGATCTGGCCAAGCCGGCCGAGCCAGCGCCGGCCGAGCCAGCGCCGGCTGCGCCGAAATCCGCCGAGCCGAAGCCAGCTGAGCCTGTTACCGATCCCAATGCTCAGCCGGTGACCGACCCGGACGCGAAACCCGCTCCGGCCGAGGCAGCCTCCGAGGCGATCAAGGCCGAGCTGAATTCGAAGATCGAGGCAACCGAGACCGAGTTGTCCGCCGCGCGAGAGGTACGGGGGAAGCTCAGTGAGCTCAACAAGAAAGCCCTGGCCCAGCACGATCTCGTCTCGCGGCTCGATCGAGAACTGCAGCGGACATCTGACCCGGCGAAGAAGGCCGAGCTGAACAAGCTCAGAAATGCAGCCCTCAAGGATCGGGCTGCCGCTGGCGACGAGCTCAAGGCCTACCGCAAGCAGCACGACATAGAGAAGGACTCGGACCTGGATGCCCAGATATCTGGGCTCGTAGCCGACCTGGACGGGCTGAAAGATGCGCTCAACCCCAAGCCTTCGGTTGGTGTCGACGAGACTCAGCCACTGGGCGGCCGCTGGTACGACGTGCCGACGCAGGGCGGCGAAGTGAACCATATGCCGGCCGACGCGGCGAATCCGCACCTGAGCTTCGGCAAGGGCCCGAGCATCCGGATGGATATCCTGGATCACTACCGCACGAATAGCTGGGGAAGCTCCAAGGCTGCGCAAGCCTGGCGTGCGCGGCAGGCGAGCCTGATATCGCAGGGGAAGTTCCTGGACGCACTCGCCATGGATATAGTAGACGTACGCGGGAAAACCGGGGCCAAGTACGAGAAGGGAATCCAGCAAATGCTCGACTATGTCGAGAGGAGCCCGGAGGTAAGGGCACTGAGTAAGAATTCGACATTGAAGGTTTCGGATCTGCGAGTTCCTTCTGGTACGGCACAGTGAACTTCGTTATCCAGCCGTATGCCGGAGCAGGCCCGGTCCGCCTGGGCTGTTCCGTCGACGAGGCCGAGGCGGCGCTCGGGCAGCGAAGCATCGCGGTCGACAAAGGCGGCGACCGGCCGACGGCGACCTTTCCCGAACTCGGCGTCCACGTGCACATCGGCGCCGACGGCCACTGCGACGCCATCGAATTCATGCAGCCTGCTACGCCGATCCTGGACGGCCAGCCGCTTCTTGGCCCGCCGTTCGCCGAGGTCCTCGATCACCTGACTACGCTGGACCCGGACCTTGCGACTGATCCGGCTGGAGCGACATCCGAATTGCTGGGCGTCGGCCTCTACGCGCCGCGGGCAGTCCAGGATCCGCAGTGGCCGGCCGAGGGCGTGATCGTGTTCGTGCGTGGCTACTACCGGGTGTGACCTGATGGCGAAGCAACCGAGAGCAGGCTCGGCCTCAGCGCATACCAGCAATCAGGTCACAGCGACTCCAGGGGCTGGGTGAACGGTGCCGGGCAGGAACGTGGCTGGCGAGGGTGACGTCTCCGCGACCCCCGGGAACGTGCCCTTCACCGGCGCGCAGAGCGGGACATGGACGGCAGGCTCGGTCTCCGTGACCGCTCACCCCGATCTCGGGGTGGCCGGAGCGGCCGCGATCTCCCAGGCCAGCTGCGTGTTCTCGTTTGCCGGCGTGAACAGCGGCGGAACAGCGGTGACCGGGCAGGAGACCGTCACCCTGGCGGCCGGGGTGACAAAACTGCACGATGACCAGACTTCCGTGCTGGTGGACGGCGACCACGCCGTCGGCATGTTCGGCAACAAGCTCCTGGCGTCTTCCGCGCGGAAGCTGACGACGGCCTGACGGCCCAGTCTCCGCTGCGCAGCCGCTGACTCTACCGCTCGGGTGCCTGATTCGATATCCTCATCCCCTGACGGTTGCTGGACGGGGGGCCCGGATGATCCAGCCGGGGGGATCGCCAATATCTCTTCGCCAGCTAAAGCGTGCGCTGCTGGAATGCATTTCCGTTCTTACTGGCAGAGCCGCCATTTTAGCGACAGCGTCGCTATCCCAGGCTATTGACTTTGTGAATTGCATGGCCGCGGTAACGTGACGGCTTAGCTCAATGGCTGCATCGCCATAGGAGGGAGGAGCCCGCCATGAGTCACGGTGCACCTGGCGCACTGACCGGGCGGGGCAGCCCGGGCAGCCAGCCGGGCACGTCGGCGGCTGCGCCGGGCACCGCGGGCCAGGCGGGCCACCGCGCCAGTCCTGAGCTGGCGGCAGGCAGCGCTGACGGATCACCGCGGCCGCCCTGGACGGCCGCCAAGACCAGGTCCTCCCGGCCGCGGTCAGCCGCGCTGGGGTTCGCGTTCCAGCGCCTGGACGCGATGCTCGCCCGCGCGCTGCCGCAGGCCCGCGAGCGGTTCGGGACCGCAGCGCCAGCCGATGCCTTCCGCGGGCTTTACGTCAGTGCCGACCAGGCGGCAGCCTCGCTCGACGGGCCGCCCGGGCTTCCGTTACTGAATGGCGCGCCGCCGGGCCCTTCGGCCCAGCCGGCCATGCCGGGCTGGGATCAGGTGACCGCCGGCCATCCCGGCTGGCGGTGGCTGCGGGACAGTTACGGCCTGACCGGCCAGGAACTTGATGTCGTCCTCATCGGCCTCGCGCCAGAAGCTGATCTGCGCTATGAGCGCCTGTACGGCTACCTGCAAGACGACGTCACGCGCCGGCGTCCAACCGCCAGCCTGGCGCTGGACCTGATCACCGCCACCGCGGCCGAGAAAGTTGCCGCGCGCGGTCTCTTCAGTGCCGACGCGCTGCTGATCAGTGAGCGCGTGCTGCGGCTGGTGCCTGATCCGCAGGTGGCTGAGCCGCCGCTGCTCGCACACGTCATCGCGCTTGACGAGCAGGTCGTCGACGTGCTGCTGCGCCAAGGCGGGCTCGACCGCAGGCTGGCGCGGCAGTGCCGGCTGGCCAGCCCGCCCGCCGGGCGCTGGCCGGACGTCCCGCTGCCAGCGGCCGAACGTGACCGGCTGCTGGCTGCTGCGCACGCCAGCAGCGGACGTCATCCCCTCCGCCTGCATTTTCACTGCCCCGGCGACTCGCCGCAGCTGGCCACGGCCGAGGCGCTGGCCGGCCAGCTGCAGGCACCGTTGCTCGTGCTGGACCTGGCCTGCCTGCCAGCCGAGGCCGGCCAGGCGGACGAGGTGCTGTTCCGGGCGGTCAGGGAAGCCTCGCTGCACGGCGCCGTGCTGTACCTCGACAACCTGGACATGCTGCCGGAGCAGGGGCCCGTCCGCCCGGCGCTCGCCAGCCGGCTGTCCGGCCACGACGGAATCGTCATCCTGGCCGGCCAGAAGGCCTGGGTGCCACTGGGCGGCCCGGCGCTCGGCGTCGTCGAGGTGTCGTTCATGCGGCCGGATTTCGAAGTCCGGCGCCGCGCCTGGGCGACCTTCCTGGCCAGCGAGGGCATTACGTCGCCATCCGGCCTGGCCGAGGTCCTCGCCGACCGGTTCCGCTGCGGGCCGGGCCAGATCGCCGACGCCGTGGCGACCGCGGCCGCCGCCGGACGGGTATCGGGAAGTGAGCCCGCACAGGCGGCCCTGTTCGCCGCCGCCCGCGGGCAGACGTCGCACCTGCTGGCCGGGCTGGCCGGCCAGATCGAGCCGGCCTACGGCTGGGCGGACGTCGTGCTGCCTGCCGACTCCCTGGCCCAGCTGCACGAGCTCTGCCAGCGGGTGACCCTGCGCCAGAAGGTCTGGCGGGACTGGGGGTTCGACGCCAAGCTCTCGCAGGGTAAGGGCACGGTAGCCCTGTTCACCGGACCGCCGGGGACGGGCAAGACGATGGCGGCCGAGGTCGTCGCGCGGGATCTGGGCCTCGACCTGTTCAAGATCGACCTGTCCACCATGGTCAGCAAGTACATCGGGGAGACCGAGAAGAATCTTGAGCGTATCTTCGCGGCGGCGGCCGGCGCGGATGCCATCTTGATGTTCGACGAGGCGGACGCGCTTTTCGGGAAGCGGTCCGATGTCCGTGACGCGCATGACCGATACGCCAATATCGAGGTCTCCTATCTCCTGCAGCGCATAGAGCAGTACGACGGGATCGCGATCCTGGCCACGAACCTGCGCGAGCACCTGGACGCCGCCTTCACCCGCCGGCTGCAGTTCATCATCGACTTCCCGTTTCCCGGCGAGGGGGAGCGGCAGCGGATCTGGCAGATCTGCCTGCCGGCTGGCGCGCCGCGGGACACCGGAATCGACTTCGAGCGGCTGGGCCAGTTCAGGCTTTCCGGCGGCAACATCAGGAACGTCGTGCTGCACGCGGCCTTCCTCGCGGCCGCGCAGGAGCGCCCGATCGGCATGGCCGACATGCTCCAGGCCGTCCGGCGCGAGCTCCACAAGATGGGCAAGGTCACGTCGGAAGCCGAGCTGGGGATGGACGAGCTGAGCGCCGAGGCGGCAGCCGAATGAGGACTCCGCATGTTCGATGATCTCGACGCGACCCTGAAGGCCATGCTCGCCGACCCTGCGGGGCCCGCTGACCTGCGCAATGCCGATGTCGCTTTCGACACGCCGGACAAGGACTACCAGCCGGCCCAGGCCACAGTGAACCTGTTCCTGCATGAGATCGCGGAGAACCGCGCGCTCCGCGACGAGGCGCGGGTGATCGAGCGCACCGGCAACACCTATACGAGCCGGCTGCCGTCGCTGCGGCTGGACTGCAGCTACCTGGTCACCGCCTGGTCGGCGCAGTCGGCCGGGCTGAAGGCGCAGGAAGAACACCACCTGCTCGGCCTCGCGCTGATCTGGCTGAGCGGCTTCCCCGTCATCGATGACCGCTTCCTGCAGGGCACGCTGAACAACCCGCCGCAGCCTTACCCGCTGTCCACGGTCGTGGCCCAGACCAACGAGGGCCAGCCCATGGGGCATTTCTGGAGCGCACTCGGGGTGTCACCCAAGCCCGCCTTCTCGCTGACCGTGACCATCGCGGTCGATCCCTCGGCTCAGGTCGAGCAGCTGGGGGTGGTCGAGGCGATCGACATCCAGAGCACGTCGCTGCAGTATCCGTCGCTGGCCGGCCGGGTTCTGGACAACGCGCTCACGCCGGTACCCGGGGCCACGGTGACGGTGGCCGAGAACGGCGATCAGCAGACTTCCGGCCCGGATGGCCGGTTCGCTTTCGCCGGCCTCGCGTTCGGCGCCTACACCCTGGCCGTTCAGGTGACCGGCCAGCCAGCCCAGCAGCAGCCCGTGACCTATGCAGCTGACAGCCAGATCCACAACGTGATCCTGCCGGGGTCCTGACCACCCGGCGGGCGAGGAGGAGACGATGGTCGACTACACCACCAAGGCGCCGGGCGTCTACATCGAGGAGATCACCCCCGCGGGGCCGATCGCCGGCGTCGGCACCAGCGTGACGGCGCTGATCGGGACCGTCGCCGCACCGCCCGCAAGCGGCGCTCTCGGCACGGCGGTCGCCGTCACCAACTGGACCGCGTACACGGACGCCTTCGGCGGGTACAAGGCACCGCTGAACCTGCCGTATGCCGTCCGCGGCTACTTCGAGAACGGCGGCACGCTCGGCTACGTCGTCCCGATCAAGGACGCGACGGGCGTCGACGACGCACTCGACGCGCTCACCCGGCTGCCGGACGTCAGCATCGTGTGCCTGCCGGGGATCGTCGACCCGGCCGTGCAGGCCAAGGTCATCACGCACTGCGAGGCGATGGGGGACCGGTTCGCCATCCTGGACGGCGCCCAGGACCCGACGCCGCTGAAGCAGGGCGGCGCCCTGCAGGCGCAGCGCGGCGCGCTGGACTCGGCCAATGGCTTCGCCGGGCTCTACTGGCCCTGGATCGTCATCGCCGACCCGGCCGCGGCCGCCGCGACACCCGGGACGGTCACCATCCCGCCGTCGGGACACATCGCGGGCGTGATGGCCCGGTGCGACGCCACCGTAGGAGTGCACCGCGCCCCGGCCAACGAACTCGTCCGGGGCGCCGTCGACCTCGACTACACGCTCAACGATACCGAGCAGGGACAGCTGAACAGCAGCAACATCAATGCCATCCGCGCGTTCCCGGGCAGCCCCCCGCTGATCTGGGGAGCCAGGACGCTGACCACGAGCACCCAGTGGCAGTACGTCAACGTCCGGCGGCTGGTGTCCTACATCGAGGACTCACTGACCCAGGGCCTGCGCTGGGCGATCTTCGCACCCAACAACACGGCCCTGTGGAAAGGCCTGGAGCGGTCGATCACCGAGTTCCTGACCCGCATCTGGGAAGCCGGCGCGCTGTTCGGGGCCAGCGCCAAGGATGCCTTCTACGTGCTGATCAACGACGAGCTCAACCCGCCTGCCGTCCGCGATCTCGGCCAGGTGTTCGTCGAGATCGGCCTGGCCGTCACCCGGCCGGCCGAATACGTAGTGCTGCGCATCGGCCTCTGGGACGGCGGCGCGCAGATCAGCGAGGGATAGAGGAGAACCTGACATGGCTCAGACAGGACAGCGGGTCGACCCGTTCCGCAATTTCAACTTCCTGATCGAGCTCGATGGCATCGCCCAGGCGAGCTTTACCGAATGCAGCGGGCTCGGCTCCACCACCGAGGTGATCGAGAACCGCGAAGGCGGCGACAACGTGACCGTGCGCAAGCTGCCCGGCAAGACCAGCTACTCGGATATCTCGCTGAAATGGGGCCTGACCGCCTCCACCGAGCTCTGGGACTGGCGCCAGCAGATCGCCGACGGCAACGTGGTCCGCAAGAACGGCTCGATCGTTGTCTTCGACCTGGCCAACAGCACCGAGGTGGCCCGGTGGAACTTCGTCCGCGCGTGGCCGACCAAATGGGAGGGGCCGAGCTTCACCGCGAAAGGCAACGACATCGCGATCGACACTCTCGTGCTCGCGCACGAAGGGCTGACCCGGGTATGAGCGTGCTGGCCACCGAGCTGGAATTCGAGCTGCCGAAGGGCTACGTCGACGCGGACGGCAACCTGCACCGCAACGGCGTGATGCGGCTGGCGACGGCGGCGGACGAGATCTACCCGCTGAAGGATCCACGGGTGCAGAACTGGCCCGCCTACCTCATCGTTATCCTGCTCTCCCGGGTCGTGACCAGGCTCGGCGGCCTGACCGACATCAACCCCGGGGTCATCGAGGGCCTGTTCTCCGAGGATCTGGCGCACCTGCAGGACCTTTACAACCGGGTCAACGGGCTGACTCCGCGCACGATCACGGTCGACTGCCCGCACTGCGGCCGCGGCCACGATGTGGAGGTGCCGCTGCTGGGGGGGTAACGGGCTACCCCCTGGACCGGGTTCACCAGGAGGCAGCCTTTCTCGGACGGTACGTGCACTGGACCCTGACCGAGGTGCTAGGCCTCGATCATGCCCAGCGGCGGCGCTGGGTGCAGGAGGTAGCCGGCCAGCTCGAGCGGGAGGGACGCGGGGCCGGGGACGGGACCTGGCAGGCGGACTGACGTAGCAACCAGGCAGACGGGAAGCGAGGGTGGCGGCGATGCCGATGACGGACAGCGACACGCTGGACCGGACGCTTGGCCAGCGCCTCGATGCCCTCGGGCGCGGCATTGCCGCCCGCCACCTGGTGACCTACCCGTGGGCCGCCAGCCTCGCGCCGCTGCTCGGCCGCGCCGGGCAGCGGGCCGAACTGTTCCACGGCCGGTTCGAGCGGGACGAGTCGCCGGCCGCCGGGCTGGCCGGAATTGTTCGCCGGGCCTCCGGGCACGACTCCGGGCAGGCTCCGCCGGGTGCGCGGACGCCTGCCGTTGATCCCGCCGGGGCTGCCCCGCCCGCCCGGCAGCTGCCGTTCGACGTTCGCTCCCGGCTGCGCGAGGTCGCCGGTCCCGGGGCCGATGCCCTGCGCGCGCACACAGGCCCGGCCGCCGACACCTTCGCCAGGTCACAAGGAGCCGACGCCGTGACGGCGGGAACGGACGTCTACTTCCGCGACGGCCGGTACCGGCCGCGCGAGCCAGCCGGCCTGGAGCTGCTATCGCACGAGGCCGCGCACGTCACCGCGCTGCTTGACCCGGGCCGGGCCGGGCGGCGGGCCACCGCAGGCGGCGCCGGCGCCGAGGAGGAGGCCGCGCTGGGCAGCGAGCGGGCGGCGCGGGAGCGCTTCGGGCCGGCTGGGGCCCGCCCCGCAACAGCGGGCCCGGCTGGCCCGTGGCCGCTGGCCGGGCCGGGGGGGAGCCAGCCCGAGCCGCCCGGCCCGCCCGGGCCGCCCGGCCCGTCTGGGGCGGGGCTGGCCGGGGCCGCCGCGGCCGGCCCGCGCCCGATGCGGGCCCCGGTGGACCGGGACACCGGCCAGGGCCCGCCGTTCGACGTCGAGGAGTTGCGCCGCAGCCTCGTCACCGACCTGATGCGCCAGCTGCGTACCGAGTTCGAGCGGGGAGGCTGACGTGCAACCGCCGTTCCAGAACCTGCCGGCGTTCAGCAAGCCGGCCGCGGCCCGGCCGGTCAGCAGCGAACTGGCCAAGGCGCACATCATCGACACCGTGGCCGGCGTCAGCTACCCGGTGATGTACAACCCCGAGGAGCTCAAGTTCGAGCAGGGCAATACCTTCGCCGAGATCGGCGTCCCGGGGCTGAACGCGCCCCCGTTGCAGTACGTGCGCGGCAAGGCGCGCGTGCTGACGATGGAGTTGTTCTTTGACAGCTACGAGACCGGCGATGATGTCCGCGATTTCACCCAGCCCATCGTGCGGCTCCTCGACCGGCAGCCGCTGACCAAGGCGCCGCCGGTGCTGCTCTTCTCGCTGGGGCGGGTGCAGTTCCGCTGCGTGCTCGTGGACGCCGGCCAGCGGTTCACCATGTTCCTGCGCGACGGAACGCCGGTGCGCTCGGTCATGTCGGTCCGCCTGCAGGAATACGTGGACGTCGACCTTGAGGTCAGCCAGGGGCTCTTTATCGGCTCGCCGGTCGTGTCGGCGGCGGTGAATGCCGTCGGCGGCGCGGCGGCGGCCGGCGCGGTGCTGGCCGGGGCAGCGACCATGCACGTCATCGCGCGGGGGGACACGCTGAGCGGCATCGCCGCCGCCTACCTCGGCGATGCCGCCCAATGGCGGCAGATCGCCGACGTCAACAAGATCGTCGACCCGCTTGACCTCACCCCCGGCCGGTCGCTGATCATTCCGGCGCCGGCGGCCAGCGGATCGGGGCAACGGCCATGAGCACGCCGCCGTTCGCCCCCTCGTTCGAGGTCCGCATCTCCGGCGTCACGCTGGCCGCCGACCTGGCTGACCAGATCCTGAGCCTGGAGGTGGACACCGATCTCGACCTCGCGGGCAGCTTCAGCCTCGTGCTGCGCAACAGCGATAACACCCTGCTCGACTCCGCGCTGCTCGACCTGGGCAAGACCGTCGAGATTCACCTGGGCTACGGCAACGACCTAACCCCGGCGCTGCTCGGCGAGATCGCCGCGATCGAGCCGTCCTTCCCGGCGGACGGGCCGCCGACGATCAGCGTTTCCGGCTACGACAAGTCATACAAGATGCGCCGTACCCAGCCGCCGCCCACCCAGTACTCGTTCATGAACGACAGCCTGATCGCGGCCCAGATCGCGGTGGCCAACGGGCTCATCCCGGTGGTGGACCCGACGCCCAGCTTCGACACCGAGCAGCGGGTCAAGGTCCAGACCGACATGGCCTTCCTCAAGGCCCTGGCGCAGAAGTACTTCTTCGACGTCTACGTCGAGTGGGACCGGCTGTACTTCCAGTTCCCGCGTCCCCAGCTCACCGCCCACGTGCTGGAGTGGGGCAAGAACCTGTCCAGTTTCAAACCGCGGATCTCCGACGCGGGCATGGCCGGGCTGCAGGTCGTCCGCAGCTACAACCAGGAACTCGCGCAGGCCATCTACGTGGCCGCCGTCGCCGCTGACTTCGACGTCAACGACCTGGCGGAAAAGCTGGGCAGCGCGGCGCTCGACCTGCTGGGCACGCTCGCCCGCCGGGGCATCCTGCACCAGACGGTCAAGAACCCGCTGAGCGCCGCGGAACTGGCCAAGTCGCTGCTCGCCGACCTGCTGGAGGGAATGTACGAAGGCTCGGGGACCTGCATCGGCGTCCCCGGGCTGACCGCCGGGCGGTATCTCACCATCGCCGGCGTCGGGCGCCGCTTCAGCGGGACCTACCGGGCCCGCAAGGTCACCCACCGCATTGACGGCAATGGCTTCATGACCAGCTTCTCGATCACCCAGCGCAGCCACTCCAGCCTGCTCGGGCTGATCAGGAAGCAGCTCACCGAGGAGCCGTCACCGAGCCGGCCCGAGCGATTCTTCGGTGTCGTGGTCGGCGAGGTGCACGATAACAACGAGTCGCTGGCCATCCCGCCCAAGGTGCCGATCGGCCGGGTCAGGGTCAAGTTCCCCGGCATGTCGGACGCCTTCATCAGCGACTGGGCGCCGTGTGCTGCGCCGATGGCCGGCCCGGACCAGGGCTTCTACGCGCTGCCGGAGAAGGGCGACCAGGTGCTGGTCGCGTTCGAGCATGGCGACCTGTCCCAGCCGTACGTGATCGGCAGCCTGTGGAACGCCAGCAGCAGGCCGCCAGCCACGAACACGGACGGCACCAACAGCCAGCGCCTGATCAAGAGCAGAGCCGGCCATGTGATCACCTTCGACGACACAGCGGGCGCCGGGAAACTGACCATCGAGGACAGCTCGGGAAGCTCGATCACCCTGAACGCGGCGGACGGCTCGATCACCATCACGGCCAAGGGCGACCTCACGCTCAAGGCCACCGGCCAGATCGGCCTGGAGGCGGCCGGCGGCGCAACCAAGATCACTATGACCGAGCAGCAGGTGGACGTGACATGACGGGCAGGCGAGACGGCCGATGAACGAGCAGGTCTACGGCAGCGGGCTGGCCTACCCGCTGCAACTCGGCCCGCAGGGACTCGGCCAGGCGGCCGGCCGGGCGAAGGTCGAGCAGTCGATCAGGATCATTCTCGGCACCCAGTACGGCGAGCGCGTCATGCGGCCGCGGTTCGGCGGCAACCTCAAGTCCCTCGTCTTCGCGCCCAACAACGCGTCCACCGCCAGCCTGGCCCGCTACTACGTGTCCGCTGCGCTGGCCCAGTGGGAACCGAGGATCGACGTGCTCGATGTCACGGTGACCAACGACAACCTGCGCGGCGCGCTGCTGATCGACGTCCAGTACCAGCTGCGTGCCACGGGCGACGTGCACAACCTCGTCTTCGTGCTCAACCTGGAGAGTTCACCGTGACGTTCGAATCGAGCCGGGGGCGGATCCTCCCCCCGAACCTTGACGACCGGACCTGGCAGGATCTCGTCGCCGAGATGACCGCGCTCATCCCCAAGTACGCGCCGCAGTGGACCGACCATAACCCCAGCGATATCGGCATCGCGCTGATCGAGCTCTTCGCCTGGCTCACCGAGGCCGTGCTCTACCGCCTGAACCAGGTCCCTGACCAGAACTACATCAGGTTCCTGAACCTGATCGGCATCACCAGGGATCCGGCCACGCCCGCGCATACTTACCTGACGTTCACCTCGGGCGCCGGGACCGTCCGCGTGCCGGCCGGCACGCTGGCCCAGACCGCGGCCCAGGAGGGCCAGCCCGCGATCGTCTTCGAGACCGACGAGGACGTCACGGTGCTGCCGACCGCGCTCAAGGCCGCGGTGGCCATCGGGCCCTACCCGGCGGGCGCCGCGGCCAGCCAGTATGACAACGTCTCCAGCCTGCTGATCGGGCCGCCGACGGCCAAGTACCTCGTTGACGTGCCGCCCGGCCAGACCACGCTCATCGGCCTGGGCTTCGACCAGCCGGTCACCGACGACATCCAGCTGAGCCTGACCCTGTACCTGCCGGTCGCCGACCCCAGCCAGGTAACGCTGGCCTGGGTGTACTCCCAGGCCGCCGCCGAGCCGCTGGGCTGGCCAGCGGTGCCGGCCACCGACGACGGCACCGACTCCCTGCAGCACGACGGGAGCGTGAGCCTGCCGCCGCCGCCAGACTGGGCGGCGCAGCCGGCCGGCCAGCCGGCCACGGACGCATGGACGACGGTCACGGCCCGCGATCCCGCCGGGGCGGTCACCGATCCGCTGCGCTGGATCGGCCTGCGGATCACCAACCCGGCCGCGGTGCCGCTGGCGATCGGCATCGACCGGCTGCTGTTCAATGCCGCGCTCGCGCGAACCGCGCTGACCGTCCGGGGAGAGCTACTCGGGCCGAGCACCGGCGACCCGTTCCAGGTCTTCCAGTTGCAGAACCGGCCGCTGTTCCGCCGGCCGGGGACGAGCGCGCCCTACGCCGACCTGGCCGTGCAGGTGGGCGCGGGCAGCCCGCCGGACTGGCAGGACTGGGCGCTCATGGATGACCTGCCGCCGGGACCCGGCAACGTCTACCGCGCCGACCCGGTGACCGGGGAGATCATCTTCGGCAACTACGACGACCAGCCCCAGCAGCCCCCGGCCGGCGGTAACGGCCAGGCACAGCAGGCCGGCCAGGGCCATGGCTCCGTGCCGCCGGCCGGCAGCCAGATTCAGGCCGCGAGCTACCGGTACGTCGCCGCGGGCGCGGCGGGCAACGTCGCCGCCGCTCAGGTGACCGTGCTCAGCGTCCCCCCGGCCGGCATCACCAACGTCTCGAACCTCGGCCCGGGGCTGGACGGCGCCGACGAGGAACCGATCGAGGACACCCTTCGCCGGGCTCCGGAGGAACTGAAGATCCGCAATCGCGCAGTCACCGCGGACGACTATGAGTTCCTGGCCCGGGAGGCGAGCAACGATGTGGTGATCCAGCGCTGCCTCACCCCGCGCGTGCAGGCCAGCACCGCCCCGGGCCCGGCCCCGCAGGCCTGGCAGAAGGGAGATCCGTGGACGTTCGCCGGCATCATCCGCGCGCCCGGCAACGTCAACCTGATCATCGTGCCCGACCAGGGCCTGTCGGTGCCCAGGCCAGAGCCCACCCAGGACCTCATCCGCGAGGTCAGCGCCTACCTGGAGCCCCGCCGGGATCTGACCGCGCACCTGCAGGTACTCGGGCCGAGGTATCTTCCGGTGATCGTGAGCGTCGCGCTGGTGGTATGGCAGGAGGCGATCCAGGCGGGCGCGGACCAGGCCAAGGTGACGGCCGACACCCTGGATCAGATCCGCGCCTTCCTGCACCCGACGCAAGGCGGTCCGGCCGGGGCGGGCTGGCAGGTCGGGCAGCCGGTGTTCACCTCGGATCTGTTCAAGGCGATCATGCCGTCGGAGGATCTCGGCTACATCTCCAGTCTTCAGGTCCGGCCAGATATCCCCGCCTACCACCTGCCGCCGCTAAACCCCGGCGGCACGGTGGCCAACTACAACCCGGCCCTGGAGCGGCCGTTCCCGCTGTCGCCGTTCGGGGCGTCGGTGCGCGTCGCCGACTACGAGCTGGTCTGCGCGGCAGCCGATGCCGCGCACCAGATCACTTCTACCGTGGCCCCCATCTGACCGTGCGGGCGGACCGGGATTCCAGGAGGCAAGCAGCATGAGCGAGCCGAGCAGCTACCTGAAGTACCTGCCGCCGGTGCTGTGGCAAGACGAGCCTGCCGCACCGGACTTCTCGCTCGGCGCCATGCTGCGCATCTTCGAGAAGATCCTCACCGGCATCCCGGACGGCGTCAGCATCCCGCACGATCCGGTGACCGCCCAGATCGCCGGCGTGGACCGGCTGTTCGGCCCGTGGACCGCGCCGCAGCGCTTCCTGCCCTGGCTGGCGTCCTGGGTGGCGCTGGAATTCCCGGCCCTGCAGAACACCCAGCTGTGGGATGAATACCAGCAGCGCAAGGTGACCGACGAGATTGCCAGGATCTACCGCCTGCGCGGCAGCAAGGCCGGCCTGAACTTGTACCTCGATCTCTACGCGGTGGGCAGCACGCGGCCGAGGGTCGCCCTCGACGACGGCACCCGCCTGCTGTCCGTCCTGCCGGGCGCGGCCGGCGCCGCGGCGGTCACCGGGCTGGTCTCGCAGGGGCCTGCGGTGATGAACAACACGGTCAGCGTGGCCGGGATGGCCAGGCCGTGGTGCGTCGCGGTCAGCTCGGACGGCAGCATCCTGGTGGGCGACACCGCCGTGCCCGCCGGAGCGCCGGTGCCGCTGAAGAACTGCGTCTGGCACCTGGACCCGGTGGGCGGCTACGACCTGGCCGGCCCGCCGCCGCGGCCGCAGCCGGTCGCGCCGGCCACCCTCCCGCTCACCAGCGTCGTGGCCGTGGCCGTGCGGCCGGCCCAGGGCACGGCGCCGGAGACGCTGTACGTGCTGGACCGTACCGGCCGGCTGTACGCGGTCCCGGCGCCGTTCCCGGTTTCCCCGGCCACGCAGGTCGCCGCGCTGGCCACGCCGGGCGCGAGCCTGTGGCCGGTGGCCATGGCCGTCGACCCGCTGAACGGCAACCTGCTGATCCTCGACCGCGGCAGCCAGCCGCCGGAGCCGGCCACGGTCCAGATCATCGCCGTGCAGCCGGCCCCGCTGACCGTGACCCGCACCGCGCTGCCGGGCGTCGCCGAGCCGCTGTCGCTCGCCGCCCACCAGGACGGCACCCTGCTCATCGGCGATGGCGGCGACCAGGCGCCGGCCACGCCGGCCGGGTTTCCCGGCAACCTCGTGCGGGTCGACCGCGGGCCGGCGACCTGGACCGAGACGCCGTTGCTGCCCGCGGACAATCCGCTGGCCGCGCCGACCGGAATCGCCAGCACCCCGGATGGCCAGCTCTACGTCCTCGATGCCGGGGTGAAGCCGTTCTCCCCGTCCGACGACCCGTTCATCTGCGCGGTGGCCCAGGACGCGGGCGTCTATCAGATTGACGTGTCCAGCGCGCCGCCCGCGGCCACCCGTATCACCGGCGCGGCGCCCTTCGTCTACCCGACCGGCATGGCCGCCGCCGGGGAGCGGCTGGTGGTCTGCGACCCCGGCCAGCCGGAAGTGGCCGGCCTGCAAGCGTACTCGTCCCGGGTGCTGGCCTTCGAGTTCGACGTGGTCATCCATTTCGCCGACTCCCGGCTGCCGGCCGACCCGGCGGCCCGCCAGCTCGTGCTGAGCCAGGCGGTGGGCAACATCAGCAGCATCATCGAGGACCAGAAACCGGCCCACACGAAATGGAACCTGATCACCTCCATCTTCTAGGAACGCGGACGGGCGGCCCGCGGCCCGCGGCGAAGGAGCGCTCATGACTGACAGCGCGGTAATGCGCACGGAGTACTGGAACATCAGCACCGGCACGGTCCGCACTGGCGCCACCGGGCACGGCGAGAGCCTCACCGACATGGAGAGCTACCTGCTGCCCGCGGATCAGGCACGCGGCGCCGCCCTGTACTCCTGGGGCGTGGCCGCCGGGCTGGCCGTGCAGGGCACGGCCGGGGCAGCTGGCGTCACGGTCCTGCCGGGCACGGCCCTTGACGCGGCCGGGCAGCTGATCATGCTGCCGGTCAACGGCACGGTTATCGTTGACCCGGCGGTCGACCCGGCGCAGCTGCAGGACGTGCCGACCGTGCTGGTCGGCGCGGCCGGTATCACCTTGCCGACCACCGGCCCGGCCGCCGACTGCCTGCTCACCCTGACCTGGCGTGAGGTGGCCGACGTCAGCACGCTGGCGAACGCGCCGGTCCTGCTGCACGCGCCATGGCTGCGCCTGATCCCGGCGGCCGGCTTCGCGGACAACGGCGACCAGGTGGTGCTGGCGGAGGTGACGCTGGACGATAACGGCAACCTGACCGGCCTGTCCGCCGGGCTCCGGCGCCAGGTGGGGATACCGGCCGGCCGGGTCGAGCTTCGGGTGCCGCGGCTGCAGGGCGGGGCTGCCCCCGTCGTGGATCACCGGGCCGCGGCCGAGCTGGCGGCGGACGAAAACGGGGACGTGGCCATCTCGCTGCTGTCGGGCCCGGCGCCGGTCAAGGCGCTCACGATCGACGGCGTGACCGGAGAGGTGGCGCTTTCCGCTTCGCTCACCGCATCACCGGCGCTGCGCGTGTCGGCGGCCGGAGGCCGGACCTACCAGCTGTCCTCCGGCCCGGACGGCAGCTGGCACTTCACCGATGCGACCGCGAACGCCGACCGCCTCGTGGTCGACCCGGCCGGGAACGTCGGCATCGGCATCGCCGCCGGGCAGGCCCAGCGGACCGTGCACATCGAGGGCTCGGAGGTGCACAGCGGCGGGCCGTCCGGCGGGTTCTCGTTCGCCGACCGCGCCACCGGGAGCTTCGTGAACAACCCGGGCGGGACCGGCGGCCGGTGGGTCTGGTACGCCCAGGACCACCTGGCCCGGCTGTGGTCCGGATCCGATCAGCTCACCGTGTCCACCGCCATCCCGGGCGACGGAACCGGGCTGACCGTCGCCCGGCGGATGCGGGTCCAGCAGGGCCCGGACGGGTCGGCTGGGATCTGGTTCCAGCAGCAGGGAACCGGCGACAACGCCTTCGTCGGGATGGCCGACGGCACCCACGTCGGGTTCTGGGGCAACACCGGCGCGCGATGGGGGCTGCAGATGGACACCGGCACCGGGATGGTGGACGTCTCCCGCCGGATGCGGGTCCGGCAGGGCGGTGACTCCTCCGCCGGGATTCGGTTCCTGCAGGGCGGCCCGAACGCCGACCGGGGATTCGTCGGGATGGCGGACGACACCCATGTCGGCTTCTGGGGCAACACGGGCGCGGGGTGGGGCCTGAAGATGGACACCGGCACCGGGGAGGTCGACGTGGCGAGCTCGCAGACCGCCGTCGTCGCCCAGGGCGGGTCCGGGGCGTTCGCGGCCGGCGTCCGCGCCAGCGGGAACATTGGCGTCTGGGCGGCGAGCAACAACACCGGGCTGCTGGCGTCCGGCTCGAACCTGGCCGGCCAGTTCATGGGTCACGTCCGGATGTCGGCCGACCTGGACGTCAGCGGCACCATCAGCAAGGGCGGCGGCGGCTTCCGGATCGACCATCCGTCCGATCCGGCTGGCCGGTACCTGTCGCACTCCTTCGTCGAGTCGCCGGAGATGCTGAACGTCTACGCCGGCACCGCCGTCACCGGCGACGACGGCGAGGTCGCCGTCACCCTGCCCGGCTACTTCGCGGCGCTCAACCGTGACCACCGCTTCCAGCTCACGCCGGTGGGCCAGCTGGCGCTGGCCACGGTCGACGGTGGCGTCCGGGAGAATCGGTTCACGATCCGCACGGACCGGCCCGGCGTCACGGTGTGCTGGCAGGTGACCGGCGTACGGCAGGACAAGTGGGCGGAAGCGCACCGGATCCAGGAGGAAGAGGACAAGGCCGAGGGCGACCGCGGCCGGTTCCTGCATCCTGAGGCGCATGGCCAGCCGGCCGCCATGAGCCTGTACGGGGCCGGGGAACAGCCGGGATGACCCAGGCGAGAGGAACGGTGAGCGCCATGATGGACGTGCTGCAGGCACGGCTGGCGGAGCTGAAGCGGGAGTACCAGCTGGGGGAGGCGCAGCTGCGCGATATCACCCGGCGGGAGACCGCCCTCCGGGAGACGATGCTGCGCATCACCGGGGCGATCCAGGTGCTGGAGGAGCTGGTGAGCACGTCCGCGGAAGCCGCCCGCCCGGCGGCCGCCCCGGCTGGTCCCGGCCCGGCGGATCCGGCCGCCCCGGGGCCGGCGGACGAGAACGGGGATCGCAGCCAGCGCGCCGTGCTGACGGTGCCGTAACGGGCCTGCGCACGTCACGAATCTGAATCTGAGGACCGAGCCAGGGGAGTACCCATGAGCAGCCTGCCGCTGATGCGCACCGAATACTGGAATGTCGGGACGGATACGGTCCGCACGGGCGCCACCGCGCACGGCGAGAGCCTTACCGACATCGAGGACTACCTGCTGCCGCTGTCCCAGATGGAAGCCTCCAGCCGGTACACCACTGGCGTGGTCGAGGGCCTGGCCGTCAGCGCGGTCTCCGGCCAGGCGGGCGTCACGATCTCCCCGGGCGTGGCGCTCGACGCGGCCGGGAACATCATCGCGCTCGCGGCCGCCGGGTTCGCGGTCGTCGACCCCGCCGCCGATCCCAGCCAGATCCAGGGCATCAGCACGGTGCCCGTCGGCGACGGCGGCCTTACCTTCAGCACGGCCGGTGCCAGCGGTGACTGTTTCCTGACCATCAGCTGGCGCGAGGTACTCGGCCAGAGCCAGCTCGGCAACGCGCCGGTCCTGATCCACGCCCCCTGGCTGCGGCTGCCCGCCGCGGCCGGCTTCCAGGACGCCGGTGAGCAGGTCATCCTGGCCCTGGTCACGCTGGACGGCAACGGGCTCGTCACCGCCCTGGCCGCGGGCGCGAGCCAGCCCGACGGCACGGTAGCGCCCGGGCGGCAGAGCCCGGCCACCCACGCGGCGGGCATCACCCTGCAGTCCGCTGGGGCGGCCTCGACCGCAGCCGGGCTGCTCGTCAGTGACTCCGCGGCCGGCCAGCTGCGGGCCAGCGACGCCAGCACCGTGCGGCTGGAGGCCAGCGACCCGGCCGGCGTCCTTGAGCTGGTCGGCGGCCAGGGACCGGCGCCCGGGGTGACCGTGCTGGCCGGCCGGCTGTCGCTGCACACCGCGGCCGACGCCCAGGGCAGCCAGGCCATCGACCTGGACGCCACCAGCTCTACCGTGACCGCAGGCAGCCTGCGGCTGGGCGGGGCGCAGTCCGGGGTCTCCCTCGGTACCGGGCCCGCCGCCGGAGTCCTGGCCGCCACCGCGGACCGGGTGACCGTCCGGGCCAGTGACGGCACCGACAAGATCATCCTGGATGGCACCACCGCTACGGTGAGCACCGGCTCGGTCCTGGTCGGCGGGGCGCAGTCCAGGGTCTCACTCGATGCCGGGCCCGCCGCCGGCGTGCTCGCGCTTTCCGCGCCGGCCGGGCCGGCCCAGCTGGGCGTCGGCACGGCCGCCCCCCGCAATCCCGTGGGCATCCGCGGGACCGGCACCTCCGAGGAATTGCTGAGCTTCGAGGACGCCGCCGGCGGCACCCGGTGGCATATCAACCAGAAATTTAACGGGCAGCCCGGGCTGAACCTCGCCGAAACCGGGGTCGCCGACGGGCGGCTGTTCCTGCAGCCCAAGGGCACGCTGCCGCAAGGCCGGGTCGGCATCAACACCACCACGCCCGCCTTCGAGCTGCAGGTCAACGGCACCGTCTGCGCGAACCAGTTCTGTAACCCCTCGGACCTGCGGCTCAAACGGGAGGTAACCCCGCTCGCCGACGTCCTGGGCCGGCTGGCCGGCATCCGGGCGGTTAGCTACCGGCCGGCCGATGCAGGCTCTGGGCACCGTCCGACCCAGATCGGCGTCCTGGCCCAGGACGTGCAGGCCGCCTTTCCCGAGCTTGTCCTGGAGACACAGCCGGACGGGCTCAAGGCGGTGGACTACGCCGGGCTGGCCGGAGTGCTGGTCGGCGCGGTGCAGGAATTGCTGGCCTCGAATACCGAACTGGCCACCCGGCTGGCCGGGGTGGAGCAGCGGATGACGAGCACCTCGCCCGAGCGGAATGCCGGCCAGGGGTCGTCGCCATGAGCGCAGCCACCGGCTCCTGGCCGGGCGTCCCGCCGGTGCTGGGCGACCTGATGGACGACTGCCCCGACGAATTCGATCTCGACATCCGATGGGGCGAGCTTGACCAGGCCGGGCCCTGGCTGGACTACCTGCCGACCGCGCGCGAAGAGCCTGGTGAAACCTGCGACACCCATGCGGCCACCTGCCCGGCCACCTGCCACGCGACGTGCGCGGCCACCTGCGCGGCCACCTGTCATGCCACTTGCGAGGACACCTGCGGGCGGACCTGCGCCGATTTTGACACCTGCGACGCGACCTGCGCTGGGACGCACTGTTTCACCTGCCGGTCCGGCTGCCAGACGCCGTGACCCAGACCGATGTCCCGGCCGGCCGGGACCGTGCGCTCCGCGCGGACGCCGCGGCGGCGGCGCGGGCCGCCGGGCAAGTCGCCGCGCGGACCGCCGACCCGCAGGTGCTGGCCAGCGCGGTCGCCGCCGCCCGCGCGCCGTGGCCGGCCAGCCTGCTCGCCTGGCGGCCTGCCAGCCTGGCCCAGGGCCATGCCGGGCTGGCGGTGCTCTGCGCCGAGCTGGACGCCCGGCAGCCCGGCTCCGGCTGGGACCGGGCCGGCCATCATCACCTCGCCGCGGCCGCCGCGGCGGTCAGCCGGGCCGATGCCTCGCTGTTCTCCGGGCTGGCCGGACTGGGGTTCGCAGCGACCATGCTGGCCGCCGGCCGCACCCGGTACGAGCGCCTGCTGGGCCAGGTGGACGAGGGCATCGCCGCGCAGCTGGACGGCATGTTGCAGCGGCTCGCCGCGGCCTCCGGGTGCCGCGTCAGCGACTTCGACCTGGTGTCCGGGGTGACCGGAACCGGGACCTACCTGCTCACGCGGTACCAGGCCACGGCCGTCCAGCCGGCGGTCACGGCCAGGAAGGCCGGCCAGCCTCCGGCGGCCACCGAGATGCTGCAGCGGCTGCTGCAAGGCCTGGCCGAGCTGTTCGCCGCGGCCGGCCACCCCCGCCGGTGGCATACCCCGGCCGGGCTGGCGTCCGGCCCGCTGCGGCTGAGCTACCCCCGGGGCCTGCACAACTGCGGCCTGGCGCACGGGGCACCGGGACCGCTCGCGCTGCTGTCCCTGGCGAAGCTGGCTGGCCTGCAGGTGCCCGGCGGGGCTGACGCGATCCGCGCCACGGCCAGCTGGCTGGCCCGGCACCGGACCGGGCCGGATCAGGAACCGGACTGGCCGGACGGCGTCGCACTCGATGCGGCCGGGCCGCCGCTCGGCGCATCAGGACAGCCGCCCGGCCGGGCCGCCTGGTGCTACGGCGCCCCCGGCGTCGCCCGCAGCCTGTGGCTGGCCGGCGCCGCGCTTGCTGAGCGCCAGTGGCAGGAACTCGCCGCCGCCGCGATCCGCGCGATAGCATCCCGGCCCGCACCGTCCTGGGGCCTCACCGCCCCGGGCTTCTGCCATGGCGAGGCCGGCCTGCTGCAGATACTGCGCCGGTTCGCCGCCGACCGGCCCGACCCGGCAGTCGCATCCGCCGCCGACCGGCTGGCCGCCAGCCTGGCCGCCAGGTTCGACCCGGGTGCGCCGCTCGGCGTGCGCATCCCCGGCCCGGACGGCGCCCCGGCCGACCAGCCCGGCTTGCTCGACGGCACTGCGGGCATCGCGCTGGCCCTGCTCGGGCTCCCCGAGGCCGGGCCTGCGCCGCGCGCCGCCACGACGCCGTCCTGGGACCGGGTGTTCCTGCTCGCATGACACCGCCCGCCGCTCCCGCCGGGGAGCCTGGCCACCCGGCCGGCCGGCACCGCCCCCGCGCCGGGCCTCCCGGCCTGTACCGGCCGCTGGCCGGCCTGGTGGTGCGCGCTCCGCTGCTGCCGGCCGCGGACTACCGGCGGCTGGGCGCCGACGGTAACGGCCTCGCCCGGGCCTGGGCCGACCCGGTCATCCGGTTCGCGGTCGAGGTGGCCAGCCCTGACCTGGCCGCCGCCCTGCCGCCGCCCGGCGGCAGCGGGGCGCCATCCGGCCGGGCCCGGGGCGCCCTGCAGCGCTACCTCATCCGGGCCAGCCTCCGGCCGACCCCGTTCGGCGCATTCGCCGCGACCGCCATCGGCCACTGGGCGGACCGCACCAGCCTGCGGATCGCCCCGGCCCGCTGGCCGACCCGGACCCGCCCGGACATGGGCTGGCTGACCGCGATCGCGCGGCGACTGGCGGAAGACCCGGACTGCCGCCCCGGGCTGCGGGTATTCGCCAACACCTGCGCCTTCGAGAAGAACGGCCGGATCTATCTCGTCGACCCGGGTACCGGCGGGGCTCCCGGCGCCCCTGACCGGTCGGTCCGCGCTACCCCGGTGGTACGCCGGGTGCTCGCCCTGGCGCGGGCGGGCACCGGGCTGGCGGAGCTGAGGCAGCACGTACTCGCCGCCTCGCCGCACGCCACCCCGGCCAAGGCGGACCAGCTGCTCGCGGAGCTCTGCGAGCACCAGTTCCTGCTTCCGGCCCTGCTCCCCGCGCTGACCGGCGACCCGCTCGCCAGCCTGACCGGGCAGCTGGCGGCCATGCCCGCCGCGGCGGCCACCGCCGCCCGGCTCCGCGCCATCGCCGCGGAGTCCGCCCGGCTGGACGCCGCCGGGCCGGCCGCCCGAGTCACCGCGCTGGCCGCGCTGCGCAGCCAGATGCACGAGCTGGCCAGCTCGCTCGGCTCCGCACGGCCGGCCGGGCGCGCCGACACGGTGCAGGTGGACTCCGCCTTGCCGCTGTCCGCGGCGGGCGTGCACCGGCAGATCGCCGATGAGGTGCGCGGAGCGGTCGACACCCTGTTCCGGCTGCACCCCGAACCAGGTGCCGGGCGGCTGGCCGGGTACCGGGCCGCATTCCACCGCCGCTACGGCGACGG
This sequence comes from uncultured Actinomycetes bacterium, assembly GCA_963786975.1. Classification (GTDB taxonomy): domain Bacteria; phylum Actinomycetota; class Actinomycetes; order Streptosporangiales; family Streptosporangiaceae; genus Palsa-506. The sequence goes on from CAWBBE010000010.1 coordinate 490,494, forward strand.
CCGCAGGGTCCCGCTGCTCGAATTGCTTGACCCCCGGTTCGGGCTGGGACCGCCGGGGGACAGCGCGGAGCACGGCTATCCGGTCCGGCCGGACGCTGGCCCGGCCCGGGCGGGCCAGGCGGAGATCCTGCGGCAGCTGCTCGCTACCTCGGTTCGCGACGGGTGCGGCGAGATAACGCTGAGCCCGGCGCTCCTTGAGCAGCTGGCCACGTGGACGCCCGACCCGAAGCGGCTCCCCCCGTCCGTTGAGCTCAGCGTCTTCGTCGCGGCCCGCAGTGCCGCGGCGGTCGACCGCGGTGATTACCGGCTGGTGATCGGGCCCAACCTGGGCGCGGCCGCGGCCGGGCGCGGGCTCGGACGGTTCGCGGATCTGCTCGGTGCCGCCGCGCACGGGCTCCTCCAGGAGGCCGCCGCCGCCGAGGGGGCAGGCCCGGGCCTGGCCGCCGAGCTCGTCTGCCGGCCCGCGCGGCCCCGCGCGGCGAACGTGGCGGTCCGGCCGCTGGTCCGGTCCTGCGAGGTCCCGGTCGGGGTGGCGCCCAGCCTCCCGCCGGGCGCCGTGGCGCATGTCGACGAGCTGTCGGTGCTGCTGCGCGACGGCCGGCTCCGGGTGTGGTGGGAACCGGCCGGACGCGAGCTCAGCATCACCGTGGGGCACATGCTCAACCCGGCGGCGTACCCGCCGCTGGGGCGGCACCTGGTCGAACTGGCTTCGGACGGGGTAACGGCACTCGCGCCGTTCGACTGGGGGCCGCTGGCCGCGATGCCGTTCCTGCCCCGGGTATGCGCCGGGCGGGTGGTCCTGTGCCCCGCGCAGTGGCGGCTGGGCCCGCCCGCCGGCCAGGGCCCGGCCTGGCCTGGCAGCCCCGCCCGGTTCGACGCGCTGCTCGCAGACTGGCGGGCCCGCTGGCAGCTGCCCCGGCATGTGTACCTCACCCAGGCGGACAACCGGCTGCTGCTCGATCTCGATGACGCCGGGCACCGGGAACAGCTCCGCAGCGCGCTGTGCCGGGGCGGCCGCCGCGCGGCGGTGCTCCAGGAGGGACTGCCGGGCCCGGACCATGCCTGGCTGCCCGGTCCCCGGGGCCGGCACATCGTCGAGCTTGTCGTCCCGATGGTCCGTGATCAGCAGGCGGCCGGGCCGGGCCGCCGCCGGGCCGCCCCCGGCCACGGCTCGCCCCGGCCAGGCCAGGGCGCTGGCGCGCCAGCGCGGGTCATGCCGCGGTGGCCGGACTCGGACCGGCTCCGCCCCCCCGGCTCTGACTGGCTCTACGTCCGGCTGGCCGGGCCCCGCGGCACCGAGGATGCCCTGCTCGCCGGGTCGCTGGGCACCCTGGCGGATCGCCTGGTCGCGCAGGGCGATGCCGATGGCTGGCTCTTCGTCCGGTACCGCGATCCGGAGCCGCAGCTTCGGCTGCGAGCGCACGGGACGGCCGACGCCCTCACCGGCCGGGTGCTGCCTGCGCTGACGTTGTGGGCGGCGCGGGCCATCGCCGACGGCGCCCGCACCCAGCTGTGCCTGGAGACGTACGAGCGCGAGCTCGAGCGCTACGGCGGCCCGGCGACGACCGGGCTCTGCGAGCGCATCGCGTGCGTGGACAGCCGCACCGCCCGGCGCTTGCTGGCCTGCGCCACGGCCATGCCGGGCCAGCGCGACGGCCGGACGCTCGCACCCCCCGGCGAGCCGGCCGCGACGGCACAGCCGGGAAGCCGCGGCTGGCCGGCGGTCCCTGGCGATCGGCTGGAGCTGGCGCTGCTGAGCGCCGCCGGCCTGCTGGCGTGCCTCCTCCCCGATAGCGGCGAGCAGGCACGCTTCTGCAAGGCGGCCGCCGGGAACGCGACCCGGTCCGGTGCCGTGTTCCGGGCGCGCCAGCCCCGCCTGCGCATGCTGATCGCGGCCCTGGAAGACCGCCCGGCACTCGCTGACCTGGCCGACGGGCAGTCGTCCGGCCCGCCGTGGCCGCGGATAGCGGCCGTGCTCGCCGACCGTCGCACGGCGCTGGCTCCGCTCGTCACCGAGCTGCGTGAGCAGTGCGGTGACGCGGCCGGGCTGCTGCCGTTCGGGCAGCTGGTGCCCAGCCTCATGCACCTGCACGCGAACCGGCTCGGGCTGGACCGTGCGGATGAGCAGCTGATGTTCGGCCTGCTCGACCGCACGCTACGGTCCGTCCGGGCGCACCCGGTAACGCCACCAGTTCCGGTCCGGTATTCCGGTGCCGGCGTGCCGCCTCGACGGCGGCGAGATCAGTGACCCGGGGCCGGCCCGGCGGCGTGCAGGTGCTGAAAATCCGCGCCTCGCGTCGGTCACCGGCGTCGAGGGTCACCTGACGCACGCCTGCGCCACGGCCGGCGATGGGCCGCTGGGCCTGCGGATCACCGGCCTGCCCGGCACGGAGGTCGGGGAGACCCGGGACCGGATCTACGCCGCCGTCGCCAACAGCGGCGAGGCCCGCACCGCTCTCGCATCCCGGCCCTGGCCGCGAGCGCCGCCGCGCTGATGCCCCCGCTCGAACCCGAGCAGATGATGGAGGCGACCGCGATCCACTCCGCAGCCGGGTTGCTCGGCCCCGGTCACGCGCTGCGCGCTGTGGGTACGCGGCGCCGCTGACCTGCGGGCGCTCAGGGCGTCTCTCACCTGCATGCTGATGATCGCGCGGGTCGCGTGCCGAGGGACTGCCAGGGTGAGTGCGACGATTCTGGATGCAGATCGCTTGTTGTCTGGGAGACGGAGAATCGCATGGCGGCACATCTAAAGCCGCAGAAGGCTGCTTTTGTAGTGCCATCGATCCAGCACATTCCCCGTATAGGCCAAGCTGTTACTCAGATGTATCGCCTGTTCGGGCAGCGAGCCTTTCCGGTGGAGGCGGGGCGTATCCGAGGTCAGTAAAGGCCTGAGCTGCCCAGGAGCGCAATATAGGATGATCAGTTAGATAGTCCTCCTTGAGGATTGATGCCTGAAGGAGATTTTGTACTTTGACTCGGAATTCATGTGACAGCCGTTCGTGGTCTGCGGCGAGTTGCCGCAGAACGCGGGCAAGATAGGCGTTTCGGCTCACGGTATCTTCCTCAGGGCGACTGCCTTCGATGACAGTCAGGCAGTCCTCGTATGCCTGTTGAAGGTCGTCCGCTCCGGTGGGCCGACTGGAAGTGAGCCATAGCTTAGTCATGGCATGTGTGACGGAGATGGCGCGTTCTTCGGAAAGTACGCCGAATCCCGTGGTGGCCTCAGTGTCGTCATTGTGTTTCAGGTCGTACGTGTCCATTTCGTGGACGACAGGAGCGAGGCCGTGCCAGATAATGTCCTCGGCCTCGTCGCAGGTGAAATAGCTTTCCTTGCGCAGCGTTTCTACGCGGAAGTGATCCCATCCGCGGCCTTTTCTTATAGGGTCGTGTGGAGGTATTATAGATGTCCAGAATGCGTCGATTTCGGGCGGGTCCCATGGCCCGGCAGCGATAATGATCTCCCGGTCACCTGCGTGCCAGATTCTCTGGACGCTTAGGCTGGCGGCGAGGCTCTGCCATCCATCGCTGCTGAATTGCGATCGCCAGAGCATCGCAAGGCGGCGCCACGAGGCTGCCGGATACGGCGCGCCCGGGAATATCTCACGGCCGGCGGCTGGCCCGCCGATCAAGATGGCCAGCAGGAGCATGTTAGCGGAGTAGGCGGCGTGGCGGGCCGGTGCGCTGGAGTGCCCGGGGCCGTACGTTTCGTGGGTCCGGTCCTGCCATGGTTGGAGGCTGCCATGGAATGCGGCGAGCAGGAGTTCCCGAAGCAGTCTGCGGCGGCTGTCGGCTAGCTGCTGGGTTAGCGCGCCGAGGAATTCCACGATCGTGAGACGGGTCGTCAACGGCACAAAAGATAGCAGCGCGCGGAGAAAGCTGTCGTTCACGGAGTTCCTGCTGCGGGCGGTGATCACAGCGGCCAGGTCAGCGAGTTCGCGGACTATTAAGCGCGCGGCCAGGAACTCGCCGAAGGTTGCGTGCAGAAACTCGCAGGTGGTGAGACGAGTATCATTGCGCACGGCCTGTGCCTGGTGAATGAAGAAGAACCGGCCTATGACCATCTGCGCTGGTGTCGACGGGGCGCTGAAACCAGTCGCAGGCTGATGGGTATCAGATGTGCCAAGCAGCGCCGTAAGGTCGCCGGATAGCTCGTCCTCGGTCGCCCACTGGCGTCCTCGGTTGAACATCGCGAACGCCGCAACTGACAGCCGCAGCAGTTCCTCCTCGATAGCAGCGCGCAGTGGCTCGCCCTCAATACCTGGCCGGGTCTTGCGGATCTCACGCTCGGCGAACCGCATGAGGATTCGCTCATAGAGATCGGCCTCGTCGAGGCCCTCCCCTGGCCGCTGGAGAGCATTGCCGTCCGCGTCGTACAAGGCGAGCATCAGCAAGAGCAGCGGCTGGGCGGACAGCGCTCGCTGGCGTAGCGCCGCAGCGGGCGGCAGGGGCTTCAGCCCGCGGCCTTTCAGGTAGGCAGCGTTGTGCGCATTCCAGACCGCCAGCCAGCGGCCCACCTGATCGTCTGTGAATGGTTCAAGCTTGACGGCGACCGCACCGCCTGGAGGGATTCTGGCCCGGTCAGCGACCGCTATACGGCTGGTAACGATAACAGCGACCGGCCGTCCCTGGTCGGATTCGCGTTCTTGGAAACGGGCGACCTGTTCCAGGTAGTCGGTCTGGCCGATGCCCGTGGCCTGGAGTAGCTCGTCGAAACCGTCGAGCAGCACGACGGGAAGCGCACCGCCGGCGGACCGTGCCAATGCGGGCCAGGTCAGGCTGTCGCCCGTGGCGTCCCTGATCGCATACTCGACCTGGGACTGCAGATCCGTATCGGCAGGGACCTCGCGCAGTTCCACCCTGACCGCCAGGTAGTCGCTGGCGGGCAACCGCGCTGCGATGACCTTAGTCAGTACAGACTTTCCCGATCCGGGCTGGCCAAGCACGATCAGCGGACTCTCAGTCGCCCTGAGGGACGTCAGATGGCCGATGAGGAACTCCTGAAGATCATCGAGGATCGGCCGTCCGTTCCACCAGTACTCCTGGTCGAGCCGGGCGGAGCGCGAAACTGAGGCGACTCGATACCGGGGATTCACGTAGGCATCCGCCAGCGCGGGAATCGTCAGCCCCCCCGGGATATCGCCGGGCGCGATGATCGGCCGCTCAAGGCTCTTCCGGGACCGCCTGGCCAGCGCCTGCCGCCGTTCATCCGGAGGCTCGCCCGAAGCCACCCGGACGAGAACCCGTTCCAGGCCTTCCAGGCTAGTGTCCAGGCGCCCGAGCCGATCCCGGATCGCGGCGTTGTCCAGGCGGCTGGCCCAGAACGCCACCTCGGGGAACTCGCCAGCCAGCCGCCGCAGGTGTTCTTCGTAACGTCGCACGGCTGCCGTGGGCACCTCATCCAGCAACGTGCGGACAAAGCTTTCCCGCGAGGCATGGTCAAGCCGGTCCCAGATTTCCAGGCCTTCAACATAGAAGATCAGCCGACCGCCTAAGGAAATATAGAATTCCCGCAGCGCATCAGGCCCTTTTCCTTCCCCGGGCCATCGCGTATCCCCCGGAATGTCGCTGTCATTGAGAATGCCGGCAAGCACCCGAAGCCGCTCAGAGGGCACGACCTCGCCAGTGCCGATAGCAACCTGGACAGGCCTGCCCCGCGCAAGCTTCCCGGCATCAAAGGGGAGAATTACACCGCTCAAGGACTCAAAGAATCCGGTGAGCACGAGCACCCTGTGCGCGGCCTCCAGGCGCTCGGTCCGGTCAAAGCGGCCCAGCCCTCGCAGCCGGTCGCGCAGACTACTGACCAGTTCCCCACTCAGCTTGGCCAACTCGGCCTTTGCCTCGAAAAGACTGAGCACGAACTGGCCGCCACCGGCAGTTACGGCCAGCAATAAACCCCCGGTCAGCTTATCCAAAGCAGTAACGACTCGGCTATCAGTACCGCCGAGAAGCTTAACGGCATCCGCGTAAGAGAGCTTATTCGACACGACCACCCACCCGGCATAAATCCCGATGCTGACGGAGCGCCAGCAGATCCTTCACAACCTCCGGCACAGTCCAATCTAGAACTCTTCCCAGCATCCTGGAAATCCTGCCGTGCGTGCCGTTGCGTCTGGCCTGATCGGTGCAGGCCAGACGTTCTGGCAGGACGAGACGGCGCCATTGGCGGGTGAGCTCCAGCGGCTGGCCGGTCGTCATGCCGTGAGCTGCTACCGAGTTCACTGCTTCCTCGTATGCCCACCAGGTGTTTTAGGCCGGCGGCTGGTGGCGGCTGGTTCTGCGTTTGTCTCTATCCCGGCTTGTCAGCTTGCGCCGCTTCGCCGGTCCCCGCAACCGGCCTCTCGCTGCGCTCACCCCAGGCCGCCGACCCTGCGGGCAGCTTCGCGGCGTCGTTCGCGATCGACGCGATAACGTCGGCCGACATGACGCCATCTATCGCGAGCAGGTCGGCGGCATCGGCGCCGAACCCCGGCGCCGCCATCTGGGTGGCCTCGATGAAGCCAGCCCAGAAGCGGAGCGGGTCAGCGTCCGCCTCATCGCATGACAGCCAGGAAGTAACGCCAGGTGGTCGTGCCGCCGTCCAGCCCGACAGCAGCACGCACTTGCCCGCGCCCGCCGACCCCACCACAATGGCCAGGCGCTTGCCAGCCCCTGCTGTCAGCCGCTCGGGCAGCACCGATCTTCGACGACTGCGAGGTCACCATAGGCCAAGGCACGACAACCCTTCGCGCCGAGCTGCCCGATCAGGCAGCCCTTGCCGGGCCTCGTGCTGCGGATCACCGGCCTCAGGCTAGAGGTGATCCACCTGTACCGCGTGACGCCGCCAGCCGGGCCATGACCGATCTCGCGCACATCCGGGCCCGGGGCACGCCTGCCGTCGGGCCATTCCGCGGAGCCGGGCGGTGGAGAGGGCAGCGCTCGCCGCCGGATGCGCCATACTCGCGGTCAGGTATTACCGCCGCCGCAAGGCCTTCAGATTGCCGGCGGGTGGCGGAACACGCTAATACCGGCCAGTCCGTCCACCGCACGTTATTCGGTGTCCTTGCTCAGCCAGGATCGTCCGCTGCGGCACGTGGCCCTCACCCCCGCGTGGGTGACGCGCTGGGCATGCCCGACGGAGAAGACTGCAGCTGCGATGTTTGACTACGGCCGGGGTTGATGTGCATGTTCGGTTTGGTACCCGGGCTTCAGGTGCTCTCGTCCTACCGGCGTGCGTGGCTGGTCAAGGATGTCGTTGCCGGGGTTGTGCTGACTACGCTGCTGGTGCCGCAGGGGATGGCGTATGCGGAGCTGGCGGGCCTGCCGCCGATCACTGGCTTGTACACGTCGATCTTGTGCCTGCTGGGGTATGCGGTGTTCGGCCCGTCGCGGATTCTGGTGCTGGGCCCGGATTCGTCGCTGGGGCCGATGATCGCGGCGACGATCCTGCCGCTGATCGCGGCCAACGGCGATGAGAAGCGGGCGGTGGCGCTGGCGTCGGTGCTGGCGATCATGGTCGCGGCGATCATGATCGTGGCGGCGGTGGGCAAGCTTGGCTTCATCGCTGACCTGATCTCCAAGCCGACGATGATCGGCTACATGAACGGCCTGGCGCTGACCATCCTGGTCGGGCAGCTGCCGAAGCTGTTCGGGTTCAAGGTCGACGCCGACGGCTTTATCGGTGAGGTCACCGGCTTCGCCCGGGGGCTGGCGCACGGTGACGCGGTCCCGGCCGCGGCCGCGACCGGGATCGCCGCGGTCGTGGTGATCCTGGTGCTGCAGCGGTGGCTGCCGAAGATCCCGGCGGTGCTCATCGCGGTCGTGCTGGCGATCGCGGCCGCGTCGGTCTTCGGCCTGGCTGATCACGGTGTCAGCCTGGTCGGGGTGCTGCCCAGGGGGTTCCCGCCGCTGACGATCCCGCATGTCGGCCTGTCTGACCTGGGGCCGCTGTTCGCCGGGGCGGCCGGGATCGCGCTGGTCTCGCTGGCCGATACGATCTCCACCGCGTCGGCGTTCGCCGCCCGGACCGGGCAGGAGGTGCGCGGCAACGGCGAGATGATCGGGATCGGCGCGGCGAACCTGGCCGCCGGGTTGTTCCAGGGGTTCCCGGTGAGCACCAGCGGGTCGCGGACCGCGGTCGCGGAACGGTCTGGTGCGAAGACGCAGCTGACCGGGGTCACCGGAGCGGCCCTGATCATCTTGATGATCGTTTTTGTGCCGGGTTTGTTCCGGAACCTGCCGCAGCCCGCGCTGGCCGCGGTGGTGATCACCGCGTCGCTGTCGCTGGCCGACATTCCCGCCACGGTGCGGCTGTGGCGGCAGCGCAAGGCAGAATTCGCGCTGTCGATCGCGGCTTTCCTCGGCGTCGTCCTGCTCGGCGTGCTGCCCGGGATCGCGATCGCGGTCGGCCTGTCCATCCTGAACGTGTTCCGGCGCACCTGGTGGCCGTATGACACCCAGCTCGGGCGGGTGGCCGGGCTGGAGGGCTACCACGACACCCGCTCCTACCCCGCCGCCGGGCATCTGCCCGGCCTGGTCATCTACCGGTTCGACGCCCCGCTGATCTTCGCGAACGCCAAGACGTTCCGCGACGAGGTGCGGCGGCTGGCCCGGGCCGACCCGCCGCCGGCCTGGATCGTGATCGCGGCCGAACCGGTGACCGACATCGACACCACCGCCTCCGACGTGCTGGAGGACCTGGACGAGGCGCTGAACTCCGATAGCATCCACCTGGTGTTCGCCGAACTCAAGGACCCGGTCCGGCGGAAGATCGAACGATACGGCCTCACCCGCACCATCGACCCGCACCACTTCTTCCCCACCATCGACGCCGCCATCACCGCATACCGCGACCAAACCGGCACCCAATGGACCGCCGGCCAGCCCGCGGCGGACCAGGCCACGGCAGGCCGGACGGACCCAGCCAAGACGGCTACCGATACCGGCTGATGAAGGGATGCCGCCATGAGCACCGCCCCTGACGATGAAGTCAAAGAGGAGGACATCGCCAGCCCACGGCTAGCGCTCCTGCTGGCCGCGGCGATGTTTGTCCTGGTTGTCGACACCTCGCTGATGAACGTGTCGATCTCCGCCGTGATCAAGGATCTGGATACGACGGCGAGCGGCGTCCAGTCGGCAATCGCCCTCGAGGCGCTGGTCTCGGCGGCCTTCATCCTGATCAACTCCAAGATGGGCGACCTCATGGGGCGCAAGCGCGCCTACGTGATCGGCCTGCTCGCCTATGCCGTTGGCGCCCTGGCCATGACTGTCGCGCAGAGCCTGACCGCCATCATCATCTTCTGGGCGATCATCGGCGGACTCGGCGCGTCCCTGCTACTGCCGGCCATGCAGTCCCTCATCCACGGCAACTTCACGGGCCCGGCTCAGAAGCAGGCTTACGCGCTCGTCGGCGCATCCGCCGCGATCGCCGCCGCCGTCGGGCCGCTCCTCGGCGGGTTCCTCACGACCTACCTGTCATGGCGTGTCGGCTTCGGGCTCGAGGTGGTCATCATCCTCGTCGTGCTGTCCCAGATCCGCCTCGTCAAGGACGTGCCTTACACGGGGCCGCGCCAGATCGACTTCGTGGGCGCGGTGCTCTCCGTGGTAGGCATGGGCGGCGTCGTCCTCGGCATCCTCGTCTGGCAAGAGGGCGGTAACTATGTCGGCCTGCTCATCGGCATCGGCGCAGTGACCCTGGTCGCGCTCGCGTTCTGGCTCGTCCGCCGTAAGCGGCGCGGCAAGCCCACCCTGCTGGATCCTGACCTGTTCAAGCACCTGAACTTCCGCATCGGCATCTCGCAGCAGACGCTCCAGCAGATCACCCTCGGCGGCGCCATGATCGTCCTGCCGCTCTTCCTGCAGATGACCCTCGAATACAACGCCATGCAGGCCGGCCTGTCCCTCGCTCCCCTTTCCCTGTCCATGTTCGGCATGGCCATGCTGGCCGGGCGCAAGGCAGGCAAGCGGCGCCCGGCTCACATCGTCATGGCGGGATTCGGCCTCAGCACCGTCGGCATGGCCGCAATCATTCCGCTGGTGCCGAGAGTGGACTCAGGATGGTACCTGGTGATCCCGCTGCTGATCACCGGCTCGGGCCTGGGCTTGCTGGTGTCCCAGCTCAACAACTTCACCCTCGCACCCATCGCCGAGGAACGCGTCAGTGAAGCGGCCGGGGTGAACTCCGCCGGAGGCTCCTTCGGGCTGTCTTTCGGACTCGCCATGGCCGGCGGCATCATGTTGTGGGCCCTGGCCGCGAGCTTCACCCACCTGACCGAGGCCAGCACCGTGATCCCGGCGGCTCAGAAACAGCAGATCTCCGCCGAGCTCGAGCACGATGCCGAGGTCATCAGCAATACACAGCTTCAGCAGCAGATCAATGGCGAGCCCCCGGCCGTCGAGGCTGAGATCCTCGCCATCAACACCGACGCCCGGAACCGCTCCCTTCAGGTAGCGCTACTCGTTCCCGCCATCGCCTCCCTCATCGGCCTGGGCAACTCGTTCCGCATGCTTCGCCTCCCGGACATCGCTCCCGCAGCAGACACCGAAGGCGCCGGCCTCGGATAAGCGGCATCCCGCGCTCATCGAATGGCTGACGCCGCCGGTCGCTGGCCGAGGGCCTGCTACAGCGGGGAGGTGGCATGGCGCGCACGGAGTCCTGTGTTGCCAATCTGGAGAAGGTTGACCATATCGTCGTGCTGATGATGGAGAATCGTTCCTTCGATCACATGCTGGGGTATTTGTCGCTTACCGGCGGGCGGGCGGACATCGACGGCCTTCGTCCCGGGCTCGGTAACGAGTATCTGGGACGCAGTTACCCGGTGCATCATCTCGCGACGACGAAGGTGGGCGTGGACCCTAGCCACACCGCCGGCGCTGTGGACGTGCAGGTCGATGGCGGGCGGATGGGCGGTTTTGTCGCGAGCCTGGCGGCCACCATGGCCGGCGGCGGGGTTCACGGTGGTGACCCGTCACCCGCGGTGGGCTATTACGACGGCGCGGACGTGCCCGTTTACGATCACCTGGCGGAGGAGTTCCTGGTCTGTGACCGCTGGTTCAGCTCGGTCCCGGGTGCCACCTGGCCCAGCCGGCTGTACGCCTTGTGCGGGAGCGCCGCCGGCAGCCGGGATGACCTGTCTCCGCACGTGCCGCCCATGTACCACAAGCCGTCGTTCGTATGGGGCTGGTGGGGGCGTTCCATGGGCCGTCGTAGGTGCCCGCCTGGCGTACCGGCCAGGTGGCGCAGGGCTCGTCGGTCCACAGATCCGGCAGGCCGATCACGCCGCTGCGGCGGAGCACGAGACGCTGCAGGCCGGCGAACGCACTCGCGGGAGGGCTCGGTGCCTCGTTGCAGGCGATCGAGTAATACTGCTCGAGCCCGGTGTAGGGCTGGGCGGCGGCCGCCGCGGCAGCCGGCCGCGTGCCCGGGCTGGCGTCTTGTGCTGGCGTTGCGCGCCATCCAGACTTGCTGGAGCAGCTGGGCGGCCTGGGACCAGCCTGGGAAGCTGCCGCCAGTCACCGGCGTGATGTGGGGCTGCACGAAGTCGAGCGCGTTGCTGACGGAGGTGACGACCTCGACGTGGGTGACGGCTGCGTCACCGACGTTGATGGGCGCCCGCCGGAGGCGAGCGAGGAGCGCGTCCCACTTGGCCCTGGTCGCGGCCGGGCTGCCCGCCGAGAACGCGCAGTCCTGGGTGCTGCGCTGGCCGCAGATGCGCAGGAACGCGGCGAGCGCCCTGGCGGCTCCGGTGTCGCTGCCGATGCGCAGGAACACGCTTAGCCGGGGGTTCGGCCGGCCGCCGTTGGTCCAGGCTGTGCCTTCCCGCCGGGCCCGCCCGGGTTTGAAGAAGATCACGCCGCGGCGAGCCGGCCCGGTAGCCGCATGCTTCACCGCGCCCGGGTGCCCGCGGCACCCGCCGGATTGGCCCCGAGGCCAGGAACAAGCACGAACGCCAGCGCCGCGACCAGGGCGGCGCCTATCAGCCGCGCCCAGCCTCGTGTGTTGCGCATGATGCTCTTCTGATCGCGTGATAGCGAAGTATTCGTACCGGACTGCTCGTTACCTACAGCTTGATCATCCTTCCGGGACGGTTGCCCAGAACGCGCAGTCCCTGCTGGCTTCCGGGCGGGATGCCTTTTCAACTTTGCTAGACGGGTACGACGGCCGGCTCCTGGTCGTGGCTGGCCGGGCGGGCGGCTGCCTGCCAGATCCGGGCTGCCAGCAAGACCATCGCCACCGCAAATAGCAGCGTGTACGCCAGGACGACGACGATCCCTTTGGATTGCACCTGCTGAGCGACTTCCAGGCCGACGACGAACAGGACCGCCAGCCAGCGCGGCACGCTCCGGCTCCGCCACAGAGCCAAACCCATCAGGACCGGCGCGGCGAAGATGCCGATAAAATAGACGTAAAGGAACGCATGGCCGAACCCGGAATTGAAGGCCGTCACCAGGAACCGCGCAGCCGCGTCTTGTGACAGGTGCGCCGTCGCCACGGCGGCGAGGCTGGGATAGACCAGCACGTTGACCAGGGCTCCGCAGAAGGCACCGATTCCCCCGATCAGCGCGGCGACGGTGGCCACAGTCGAACCGCGGTCCCTGACCAGCGCGGCGATCGCCGCATACGAGACAGCCAGAGCCCCCAGCGCCAGAAGCGCGAGCGAGCCCGCGACGTAGAGCTGAGCCGGGTGCGCCGCCGCAATGGGCAGCACCTTGAACGCGGTCGCCCTGGTCTGTACCACCTGGTCGAGCCCTTTGGGGGTCAGCCCCTCGGCACCTATATACAGCACGGCAGTAAGAGGAAGGAAAAGGGCTAGTATCCGCTGGCGTGACCGGGCAGCACTATCCATTGCCTTCTCCACTCAGACCGAGAACGACGCCGGGCTGGTCATCGAAGTCCGAGCCACCGGCCGCCGGTTTCTCTCCGTATCGCTTGCTGAGGTCCGCTGCCTCGATCATTTGCTTGTCCCTCCATCGATCACATTTGTAAGTGCCGAGCTGATGTCCCCCGGCCGTGCCTTCAGGGCCTCGCCTGTTCCGGCGTCTCTGCTATGGGGATGGTGTCGATCCGGGTGGTGTTCTGGATGGTCCCGAAGCGGCGCGCTTCGCTGATCATCGGCAGGCCGGGCCTTGCAGGATCAGCAGCAGCGCCGGGCTGGAAGTGCCCGCCCCGCGGACGCGGATCCACTGCGTGGCGTCTCCGGCCTGGATTGCCTCGAGCGAATCGATCGCCATCTCTTCCCTCAACGTGAAGTCATGTGATGTATGGAGGCTCGTGCCAGGCTGCTCCTACGCTGCGACGTCTCCCGCGGCGTAGCCGAGCCGGCCCAGCCCGGCGCTGAGGGTCTCTTGCGGGCTGATCTCGAACTTCGCCAGCCGGGCCGTACAGCACTCCGGTGACTCCGCCGGGGAAATAGCCGGGGTCGGTGACCGAGGCCCGGTCCTGGCCGGTGTCGAACAGCACCAGGCCGTCACGGTGCTCGATCACGTACGTGCTGATAGGACGGAGCCGGGTCCAGCGCTGGGAGGTCAGCAGCCACATCATGGCCGGGCGCCAGGTGGACGCCTCGTGGTCGGGGCGAATCTGCACCTGGCCGCTGCTGATCACTGAAACCCGGCGGATCGGGTCGCTCACGTTCATCTGCGTGTCCTTACAGTATGGGTGCCGGCAGATCCCCGGCGCGGGATCCCAGCCCGGGCGCGCCGTCACTTGGTGCCGGCCGGCTGGGGGAGAGGCCGTGCGGCTGCGTCCGGTTCCGGGCCGTCGTCCTCGCGGATGCCGTGCCGGGCGTAGAAGCGGCGCAGCGGCGGGGGCGCCCACCAGTTCGCGTCGCCGGCCAGGCGCATGACGGCGGGGACGAGCAGCATCCGCACCAAGGTGGCGTCCAGGATGAGGGCGACGATCATGCCGACGCCCAGCAGCTTGATGAAGGTGATGCTGGAGGCGGAGAACGAGCCGATCACGATGACCAGCAGCAGCGCGGCGCTGGTGATCACGCCGCCGGTGCGCTGCAGGCCGCTGGCGATCGCGGCGGTGTTGTCGCCGGTGCGGTCGTAGCTCTCGCGGATCCGCGACAGCAGGAACACCTGGTAGTCCATCGACAGCCCGAACATGATCGCGAACATCAGGACCGGGATGGTGGGGCTGATCGTCCCGTTCGGGGTGAAGCCGAGCAGCCCGGACAGGTGCCCGTCCTGGAAGATCCACACCACGACCCCGTACATCGCCGATAGCGACAAGATGTTCATCACGATCGACTCCAGGGGGAGCACCAGCGACCCGAAGGCGAGGAACATCAGCGCGAACGTGGCGATGACCACGGCCAGCGCCATCCACGGCAGGGTCTGCCCGAGGCTGGAAAGCTGGTCCGTCAGCTCCGCCGTGGTGCCGCCGACGGTCGCCGTGGCGCCCGCTGGCGGGGCGGTGTCCCGGACCTGGCCGACGATGGCCCGGGCCTGCGGCGTGTAAGGACCAGGGCTATAACGCAGATCGACCCGCGCGATGTCCCCGCGGACTCCGGTCACCTGCGCGCCGCTGACTCCCGGGATGCGGCGCAGGCTGGTCGCGTAGGAGGCGAGCGCGGCGGCACGGGCCGGCGATCCGGCGATCGGGCCGCGGAACGCGACGATGGCCTCGATCGGGGCGGTGGGGTTGCCGGGGAAGTCCCGGTTCAGCGCCTCGGTGACCACCCGCGGCGTCGCGCTAGCCGGCAGCACGGTCGCGTCTACCCCGCCCCAGACGACCTTCAGGAACGGCGAGCCGAGCGCGAGCAGCAGTATCACGATCGGGACGGCGTACAGCACGGGACGGCGCATCACGCTGTGCGCTAGCCGGTACCAGCCACCGCTGTCCTCGGCGGCCGGCGGGCGCTGCACCGAGCGGCGGATCCGCAGCGCGTTCACCTTCGGGCCAAGCACGGCCAGCAGCGCGGGCAGCACGATGAGCGCGGCCAGCATGTCCACCAGCACGGTGGCGACCCCGCCGTAGCCGATGGACCGCAGGATCGTCTCGGGGAACAGGATCAGGCTGGCCAGGACGATGGCGACGGTGACGCCGGAGACCACCACCGTGCGGCCGGCGGTGGCCATCGTCCGGGCCACCGCGTCTTGCACCGAGCGCTGGCGGTGCAGTTCCTCGCGGAACCTGGTGACCATGAACAGCCCGTAGTCGATGGCCAGTCCCAGGCCGAGGATCGTGGTGATGTTCAGCGAGAACACCGACACTGGCGTGACCAGGGTCAGCAGCCGCAGCGCGGTGAACGAGCCGAGGATCCCGATGGCGCCGATCGCCAGCGGCAGGCTGGCCGCCGCGAGGCTCCCGAAGATCACCAGCAGCAGGATGAGCAGCACCGGGAAGGACAGCCCCTCGGCCCGGCCGATGTTGGCGGTGACCTGCTGGTCGATTGTCTCGTCGGTCGGCACCGCGCCGCCGACCTGGCTCTGCAGGCCGGGCGCGCCGAGCTGGGTCTTGATCGCGTCGTAGCTGTCCTGCCGCGCGGTGTCGGTGGAGCCGGCCAGCTCGAGCACCGCGTACGTCTGGTGGCCGCTGGCGCTGACGAACTGCCGCGACCTGGTGGACCAGTACGTCGCGTACGAGATGACTCTGGAATGCGGCAGCGCGGCTAGCGTGCTGGTGACCGCGGACCGGAACGAAGGTGATGCCGTGGTGGGCGTCTTGCTGGAGTACAGCACGACGACGTCGCCGGCGTCCCGGCCGAATGCTGTGGTGGCCAGGCTGGCTTCCTGCTGGCTCTGGCTGTTCGGGGCGTCGAAGCCGCCCGCGGTCTGCACTTTGGCGAAGATCGCGGTCCCCCACACGGCGGCGAACGCCGCGAAGATCAGGGCGATCACCAGGACCAGCCGCCGGCGCCGGTAGATGATGCGTCCCCAGGCCCCGAAAATGGAACGGCCGGCGGGCTTCGGGTGCTGCGCTGGGCCAGTCATGGCGGTCATCGCCTTCGGTTTCGGTCAGGGCGTGCCGGTGCGGGTCCGGTACCAGTCGACGGTCGCGGCGATCGCGGTTGCCAGCGGCGTGCCGGCGGGCCCGAACGTGGTCTGGTATTTGGTGGTGTCGAGGATGAAAGGCTCGTCGAACTCGTAGGCCATCTCGGCCAGCGCCCGCATCATCGGGTTGATTACCCCGAGGGCGCGCACGGCCAGCCTCGGCACCGAGCGGATGGCGACAGGATGCCCGACCTCACCAGCCACCAGATCGAGGAACGCCCGGGTCGTGACGGTCTGCGGCCCGGGAAGGTGCCACACCTGGCCGGCCGCACGAGGGTCGGTGCCAAGGGTCGCCAGGCCAGCGGCAATGTCGGGAACGTAGCTGTAGGTGTGCGGCAGTTCAGGATTGCCGATGAAGTCGGCGCGCCGCCCGGCCAGGGCGTTAGCGAACACCCGCTCGCCGAGGACCGACCCATCGGTGACGCCGGCACCGAAGAAGTCCGAAGCCCGGCCGATGGCGATGCGGACCCGGCCGGCATCCGCGGCGGCCAGCAGCTCCGCGGTCATCGCCGCCCGGGTCCGGCCCTTGACGGTCGTCGCGGCCAGCGGGAGGTCCTCGGTCATCGGCTTGCCGCCGACCGGGCCGTAGCCGTAGACGTTCTCCAGGCTCACCAGCAGCGCGCCGGCCCGCTCAGCTGCCGCTAGCACGCCACGCTGCAAGGGCGGGAAGAGCTCGGGCCACTGCGTATAGGGAGCGTTCAGGCACTGGTACACCACCGCGGCGCCTTTCGCGGCATCACTGGCCGCGCCGGGATCGGTCGCGTCCGCCGCCCGCCAGTCGACCCCGTCCGCCAGGCTAGCTGGCCGGTGCCGCGACACCGCCCGCACCGCCAGGCCCAGCCCTGCCAGGCTGGCCGCGAGTGCACGCCCGACCTGCCCGGACCCGAACACCACATGCAGCCCGTCCACGCCTGCGGCCGGCTCCGGCGGCCGGCCAGGAACCTCGGCCGGGGTCACGTCAGCCATCGCGGGAGCGCGTGCGAGCAATGCCATGCCCGGCTTGACACCGCTGCGCGGGTACGCCACAAGCAGTGGTGACCTCGGTGCTTCCCGGCGCCGCTGCCTGCGGGTCGCTAACGGAAAGCAAGATCCGATGGCCGCTAACGGAGAGCCCGGAATGGTAAAGGACAGGCAATGGCAAGAACCCGGCACGGTAAAGGACAGGCAATGCCATAGGTCACCTCGGCTGGGCTGCGCGCTAAGCGCCACCGAGATCCAGAGCAGCCGGGAGGAATCTCAATCTCGTTTACGCAGATAAACGAGCACACCTTCCTAACCCGGGACGCTACGCCCCATCCGCCGCGGAGACAAATGAGCCAGCAGATGAGGCCGCGGCAAGCGAGGACACGCACCCGTGGAGAAACCATATCCCCCCATGCCGCAGCAGACGCGGTCTCGACGGTCGGCTCCTCTGCCTCCCAGGCGGGGCTGGTCAGCGCGTTCACCGTCTACGTCGCCAACTCGGCTCGGACACGGTGACGCCGACCGCGACCGCCACCAACACCTACAGCGAGGTCTTTCGCCGACCGCCTTGGGGACTTTCGGACCTGCCAGCGGCGATGCTCGTCTGGTCGGGTGGGAGCAAGGGTCTTTACCATGCGTACCGGATTGGCTCTCCAAGACGCCCGGGATGATTTTGACCGTGCCCGGCGGCGGGCGAGCTTGGCCAGGCTGGCCGGGTGGCTGCGTGGTCGTCCAGCCAGCCGCAGCCGCTTGCCGGTGCTGGGTGAAGTGAGGACCATCGCGGGCGCGGCAGGGCCGGGCGTGCGGCGGCTGGAGTATGAGCGCATAAGCGGCCTCGGGGCAGGCGCAGAGGCGATGGTGCCGATCGACCAGATCGTTGGAACGGTCGAGCCCATCAGGTCCAGGTGCTTCGACCGTCGTTTCCGGCCCACCTCGGAAGTGCCCCGAACGCGGTTTGAGCGGATAGCCGCCGACATCCGGTCCGGCCGCGGAATGGATCCTGTGGACCTGTACCGGTGTGGCGGCCGGTACTACGTACTCGACGGGCATCACCGCATCGCTGTCGCCCGCGCGCTCGGCGAGCGCTGGGTCTCGGCGAACATCACCGATGTCCGCCTGAACAGCCTGGCCGACCCGAATTTGAGCTAGCAGCGCCACGGGCACGCCGCCGCAGCAAGAACGCCTCGTAAGCACTCTGAACACAGACCAGAAAATAGGCTCTGAGCTGGGAGAAAGGGAGATGTGGAGCTAGCGAGACTCGAACTCGCGACCCCTGCTTGCAAACAACTGCGACCGGGTCAGTGGAGGGCAGCAACGCAGCTCATGGCACACGACCGGCGCACGCCTTCAGGGTCATTCCGCAAGGAGATCGGCTCTCCTGCTGGCTCTTCGTGAGCCATACATGTATTCGAAAACACTCGATTACCAGTCGGGACGGCGGGATTTGAACCCGCGACCCCTTTGACCCCAGGAATGCATCCACATCCCCGCCACCAGGGAACTTCCGTGTTCCTGCAGGTGAAGCCGCGCATAGGCGAGCAGGACAGAGCCGTAGAGCGCCCTGAAGAGCGCTGGTGATTCCCACCTTGTTCCCAGCCCAGCCGCGTTACCTGATCCGGGCGTCGGCGAGACGCTGCTCACCGGACCTGCGCGGGACTCCGTCGGCCACAACGTCACGCGAGGCGGCTGTCAGCCAGCGTCCCCGATCACCGCCCAGCGACCGCGGCAGTGACTGCTGCGCTGGTGTTACGCGTCATTCGTTATGAATACGTGGCGTTATCCATCTTGGATGCAGCCCGGGACCAAAATGTTCTGTATGTCGGTGACAGCTTCGTGAGCATCGCTTCTGTCACGGTCTGCCCGGGATAACTGGCGCCTGGACGGCGATTGTTACGGAGGTGAACACGTGATTAAGTCATGGCCGGAAGCCTCGAGCGTATAACGCCGAATCGGATCGGCTGAGAGTTGTGCTAACGGTGGGCCAGCCGCACACAGATTATCTTGTTCTGGACGTCCTCGGCGTCCCGCCACCGGAGCGGTCGCATTTCGCTTAGGACGTTCTGCAGTCGCCGACTCTGGCGACGTTATGGGGAGACCATTTACTCCGGGCCGGTCGGCGGGGCCCTTGCGTTGACAATTCGGTGGCGGGTATTGGTGCCTGGGTGCTTTGCACGGGTAGTGGCTGTGGGTTAGGGCTTCCGTTTCGCTCGGCGGGCTATGCCAGCAGGACGCGGCGGAGTCGCCATGTGGCGAGTGTCAGCAGCACGGCGGCGTATGCGGCGAGGACGCCGAGTTGGGCAGGATGCCGGTGATGGAGGCGCCGTGGCCGGCGAGTTTGGCGAAGGCGTCGTTGCCCCACGCGTGGGGGTGATGTGGGCGACGCGTTTCATCGTCGGCGAGAAGACTTCGAGTGGCACCATGCAGCCGCCGAGGGCGGCTAGTCCCAGGCCCAGGAGCAGCGAGATTCCCGCTGCCTGTTGTTCGTTGCGGAACAGCGTCCATAGCAGGATCCCGGCGCCGGCGCCCACGAGGGCGAACAGGATCACTGCCGCCGTTACCCCGATGAGCTGTCCCCAGCGTACCCCGAACAGCAGCGCGGAGCCGAGGATGATCACCACCGCCTGGATGATGGCGATCAGGACCCGGCCGAGGGTTTCTCCGGCGATCACGGTGCCGGGGGAGGTTGGGGTGGCGAGCATGCGCCGTGACAGGCCGAGCCGGCGAGTTTCGATGAGGGCGACTGCGCCGGTGAGGGCGATGAGGAGCAGGAAGAGCAGGAGTTCGGTCCAGGCGCCCTCGTCGAACTGCCCGAGCCTCTTGGAGAACAGGGCGGTTCCGGCGGTGGTCTGGGTTACCGAGATGGAGGGGACTGCCGGCGAGATCCGGGCCGCATCGGCCAGGCCGGCGTCGAAGGTTGGCGCCGAGCGCTCGGCGACGGCGAACCGGGCAGCGCCGAGCAGCGCTGCCTGCTGCGTTACCGCGCCCCGTACCGTCTCACGAGTTGCAGGGAGGACTGGTCGGGCCGCGCCATGTAGCGCAGGACCATGCCGTGCCCGGCGCGGATAGCGGTGTCGTAGCCGGGCGGGATCACCAGGCCCGCCGCGAGGTTTCCCCGTTCGACCTGGGTGAGCAGCGCCGCGGGATTAGAGACGGACACGACCCGCAGGTGGGGGAGTCCGCTCGAGTTGGTGCATGAGCGCGGTGCCGAGCGGCCCGGAGTGCTGGGCTACCACACCCAGGCGAGGGCTGGAGGAACCGCCGAACGTCGCCCCTAGCACCAGGATCAAGACCATCGGGAAGACGAACACGAAGAAGATGTTCGTACGCACCCGGAATGTCCGGCGAAGGTCCGCGGCGGCGATCCACAGCGCCTTCATCGCTTATACCTCTGCCAGGTGCCTGAACCGGATCATCGCCAGGCCTCCGGCCGCCACGGCGAACCCGAGCATCGCCAGCGCCGGCAGCCACACCACCGAGATGCCGCTGCCCCGCAGGTCGCCGAGCCCTCGCAGGAACCACGCCTGGGGGGCCACGAACGTGAGCCTGGAAAGGATGCCGGGGGCCTGAGACCGGGAAGAACGTTCCCCCGAGCAGGCCCAGCACGACCGCGACCACCATCTGCCAGTTCCCCGCCTGCTCGGCGTTCTTGGCCAAGGTGGCGATGAGGGCCATGATCCCCATGGCCGCCAGGACCGCCGCCACGATCAGCACCGCCACGCCGGCCGGGTTCCCCCACGACGCCCGAACAGCAAGCTCGTGGCGACCACCAGCACCGCCATGCTGATAACGCCCAGGAGGAAGTTCGTTAGCAGCTTCCCGCCTAGGATCGAGGTCCGGCTGATCGGCGCAGCCAGCAGCCGGGCCAGCGTCCCGCCGTTCCGCTCCTCCAGCAGGCTCGTCATGCCGAACTGCACGGTGAAGAACAGGAAGAACATGGCCATCCCGGCCGCGAAGAACGACTTCTGATCCAGCTCCTTACTCGTCGCCGAGACGTCACGAACGGCAACCGGCGCCGCGGCAGCAGCCGCACGCTTGACGAGCACCCGGACCCGCCCGGGCGGCACCGCAGCCGAGCTCCCCCCGCCATGCACCACCGTGGCCACCGACAGCCGCACCCGGTTCAGATCGGAGACGTAATCCTCGGCGATCGACCGGGCGATCTGCGATGAGATCGGAGCATCGACGTGGTGTGGTGAGCGTGACCATTCCGGCGGGCCGGCCCTGTCTGCTCCCGCCATCACACTCGCCTTGGCACGTTGCCGGTCAGGGTGAATACCAGCCGCATTGCCTTGTGGCCGGGATCGGCGGTGGGGTCGAACATGCACGGGCAGCCGCCCTCGATCACGGTGATGCCGTGCTGACGGCCATCCTCGGCGGCTGTCCGGGACACGCTTCCCGCGCCGGGTCCCCGGTGCATCCAGACACGTTTGATATGGAGGTCGGCGCACTCGCGCATGGTGGCCTTTGCGGTCTCCGGTTTCGTTCCGATCAGCACCCAGTCGACGCCGCCGGGGATGGACCTCAGATCGTGATAGCAGGTGTCACCTTCGACCTGGTCCGCGCTGGGGTTCACCGCGAAAACCTGGTAGCCCCGTTGCCGCAGCCGCTGATACACCGCATTGCTGCCGTGTCCCTGCGGTTGGCGCGAGACCCCGGTGACGGCGACTCGCTTGCCCGCCAGGAACTCGGTTGCGGCTTGTTTCATGGTCTGCATTGCGGCCTCCTCCGGCTCGCTTCAAGGCGCCATGCGGGCTCTTTCGAGCCGGGCCTTGATGTTGGTCAGGTCGCGTTCGAGCATCGGCTGCTCGCGGCGGCGCAGCAGTGGTGCCGCCAGCTTGAGCAGGCTTGGTTGCCTCGATCACGTTCTCAGCGAATTTCCGTTGGGAGGCGAGCAGTTGCCCGGCGAAGTCGTAGGCGCTGGCCACGAGCTCCTCGGGTCTGGGCGGCGGGATGGATGGCGTGATCGACTGGCCGGTACCGAGCTTGTTCACCACGTCCACCACGCCGTCAATGTCCCAGGTCAGCCGGACGGCTACCCGGATCAGGTCGTGCTGCTCGGCGGAGCCGAGCGGGCCTGCCAGGGTCACGATGCCGTTCCGCACTCGTGCTGTGACCTTTGCCGGGTCCGCGAGCAGGATCTGGGTGAACATCTCGCGGACCTCCCGGGCGATGTCCTCGTCTGGGCGGAGGAAGACGCTCAGCAGGTCACAGCGGCTCACGATCCCGATCAGCTTGCCGCCGATGCCGCTCCCGAGCTCACCGCCGGCCTCGACCACCGGCAGCCGCTTGAGGTGGCGGGCGTTCATCAGCCTGGCAGCGGCTGGCAGCGTTGCGTCCGGGTGGATGGTGATGGCCGGCGAGGTCATCAGCTCACCTGCCGTCAGGCCCCAGTGCCTCTTATCGCCGGCGTGCCAGTGAAGGCGGCCGCCCGATTCAAGCTGGGCCTCCCGCGCGTGCTTGTCCAGGACGCCGAGCAGGTCGGCCTCGGACACCACCCCGGCGACATGGCGGCCCAAGATCAGCACCGGCACGGCGCTGATCTTGTGCCCGGCCATCAGGACAGCGATCTCCTTGTAAGGGGTCATCCGGTCAACAGTGACCACAGGCGTGGTCATGACGTCCCTGACCCGGTGCTGCCATCGCCCTTGATGCTTGCCCCCGACCGCGTGTATGCGGGCCGGCGATCCCGGACGCGGCTGGCCCAGCCCGCTCCGTTGAGTGCCTCCAGCCGCCAGGTTCATCACGGCCATATGTCACGGTCAGCAGGGACCTCGGTCACAAGCCGCCGCCCGTGGTCGGCCGGGCCCGGGGGCCGGCTGCGCCCAAGCCGATGCCGGTTGCCAGCGGCCGCATTATCCGCGGACTCCGTCGGCGGCCATGTCTTCCCTGGGACGGGAGGGCAGTCCGCCGGTCATCGGGTACCGGAGGAATGACGGCACGCTGTTGGCTGAGTCGTTGGGGTGGATCCGGCGGAGGCCGGGCCGGTCGAAGTCCTGCTCCCGTAATGCGTGTCCACTCGAAATAGGATCTGTGGGTGATCAGCAGGCAGGCGGGTTTGCTTGGGCCGGATGCATGGAACGTGCGCGGTCATGGTTTCGTTGGTACGACTACCTCAGCCAGCGAGACCGAAGGTCTGGTGAGCCTCACGGGGACACCCGGGGTGACGGCCAGGGAACGGAGGTGCCGGTCGTGGAGACGTCAGCGGTCCTCGCCAGCGCCGAGGACCGGGTAGTCGGCGAAGCGGTTGCCGCGCTCGAGCGACGCCATCTGGCACACCACCAGGCATCCAGCCCGGAAGAGCGCCGTAGCTACGTGCGGGATCTGTTCGGGCTTGTCGTCAGGTACGCGCAGGAGGGCGACGCCGAGCCGATCATCGCGTGGTCCGGGCAGATCGCGGCGGATCGCTTTGCGGACGGCTTCGAGATTGCCGAGATCCAGGGGATATTCAACGTCCTGCAGGAGGTGCTCTGGGGCCACGTAGCCAGCGCGTTCGCAGGCGACATGCGGATCGAGGCGCTCAGGCTGGTTAACACCATCCTTGGGGCGGGGAAAGACGCGCTGGCCAGAACCTATGTGGCCCTGGCCACCCGGGGACGCGGTCATCTGGGCGAGCAGTCGGCGGCGCCGCGGGAAGGTGGCGAGGCGGCCACCGGGGGCAGCCCGGCTGGGACTGCTGGCCTGGCGGGCGCCGCCGTCCGGACGGAAGTCGTCGGGCATGTTGGCGTCATCACCCTTGCCGACCAGCGCCGGCGCAACGCCATCAGCGCCCAGCTGGCCAATGGCGTCGCCGCCGCCTTCGGGAGCCTGCGAGCCGGCGGCGCGCGCACTGTTGTGCTCCGCGCCGCGGCGGGGATGCACGTCTGGTCGGCCGGCCATGACATCAATGAGCTTCCCCGGGGCCGGCGTGATCCGCTGGCCTACAACGACCCGCTCGAGCAACTGCTCCGCGCCATCCGCACCTTCCCCGCCCCGGTCATCGCCATGGTGCACGGCTCGGTCTGGGGCGGAGCGTTCGACCTGGTGCTCAGCTGCGACCTGGTGATCGCCGACGAGACAGCGACGTTCGCCGTCACGGCCGCCAACCTGGGACTGCCGTACAACACCACCGGGTTGCTGCATTCCCTCGGACGGCTGCCCGTCAACCTGGTCAAGGAGATGTTCTTCACCGCCGCGCCCCTCGACGCCCAGCAGGCCAGGGAATGGCTGGTGATCAACCACCTGGTGGGGTCGGCCGAGCTCGAAGGGTTCACCCTCGACCTGGCCGCGACCATGGCGTCGAAATCGCCGCTGGCGATGGCGGTCGTCAAGGAACAGCTCCGCGTCCTTACGGACTACCAGCCCATCGCGGCGCAGGTGCACGAGCGCGTCCAGGGGCTGCGGCGGGAGGCATACGACAGCAGCGACTATCTCGAGGGCCTCAAGGCCTTCGCCGAGAAACGCCCGCCGATCTTCCGCGGCACCTGACGCCACCAATCCCTGGGCGGTTCAGGTCCTCGCCTCCAGGCGCATCGTCAGCGCCGCACTGTGCACGTGGATCGTCTGCAGCCGGCGCGCCAGTCAGGCGCCATGCTGACGGGTGCGTGACCAATACAGCGGTACTCCGCCCCGGCCCGCCCGGCTGGGCGGGCCGGGGCCATGCCGAATCCTAAATCAAGGTCCATAGGCCGGCTCAGACGCCGTCTCAGGTCGGCTGCCAGGCCCGTGAAGGATCACGGCTAGGCGTACGGATTGCAGCGGTGAAGCCACTCCCGGAGGTGAGCAGCGACATGATGATTGTGCTGATGATGACGGGTACGCATCTTGATCGCCTCCTCTCCCTGCGAAGGCTTTCTTTCAAGATATGCCGCACTTAATCTCGGTGCCAGAGGCGAAAGTCATCCAGCAGCCGCCAGTTCGGTCTGCCGCCGGCGGTTCTGCCATCATCGGCGGGAACGGCAGGCCGCCGGGCTCGCAAGCGACGCCGGCGCAACGGCTACGCTGTGCCCGCGGGCCGGGTGTTTCCGTGCGTGGTCCTGGTAGCCGCCGCTCAGGGGTGCGCCAACGTCAGGGAGATTGCCTCATGAGCGTCCCGGAGACGGAATCCGCCCGAGCGGCGGAACGCGCGGCGACCGCCGCTGCAGCCGCGCCCGGGAAGGCGGATCCGCCGGACGATCCGCGGCTGCCTGGCAGGGGAAGCCGCGGGCAGCCGACATTTTCTGCTGGCTGGGCATCGTGCTCAGCGGCGTGTTCTATTGGGCCCTGCTGCCGTTGCGGGTGTCGCTGGTCGGCACTCACCCAGTGGTGGCTGAACTGCTGGATGGCAGTACCGAATCCATTATCTCGGCCACCGCGTTTGCCAGGGCCGGGGACGGAACGCTAGCCGTGGTGCTGCTCGCCGCGATTCCGGGGCGATGAAGTTCGACGCCTTGTACTGGTGGGCGGGGCAGCTGTGGGGCGAGCGGTTCATCATGACCCTGCCCGGCAGCCGGCGCGCGGCTAAGCACATGGCGCGCGTGCAGCGGAGCGGCCGCAAGTTCACCTGGCCAGCTGTGGTGGTCAGCTCCTTCCTCCCCATCCCCAGGGCGGCCATTGGTGTCCTAGCTGGCTGGGCCGGGATGAGGCTCGTCACGTTCCTCAACCTGGACCTGATCGGCGCTCTGCTGTGGGCCGGCCTGCTCGCTGGGCGGGGGTATGCGCTAGGTCACCACGCGGTCGTCGCGGCCAGGGCTATCTCCCACTACAGCTGGTGGTTCACGATCGGGATCGTGGCGCTGAGCGTGCTTCTTGCTGTGCGTTCCCAGCGTCGGCCGGCGGCGCCGGCGCAGGCCGGCCAGCAGGGCGGGTAAACCCGCCTGCGGCGGCCGGGTCTCAGGGCCCGAGGGCAGACAGCAAACGACGCTGCCTGCCAGCCACTGACTGAACGACTGGCGGGGCCTGCGTGACCGAGGTTCCCCGGAGCCGGAACTGGTGCTTCCGCCTCCGGTGCGCAGGATTCGCTTGCCACGGAAGGCGGGCTAAGCCCCGTGGGGTACCTACCCGGCCAGCCGCCGCAAGCTCACCGCCGTTGACGCTGGCCGGCGCCAGATCAACCACATCTGCACGCTCAGCTGATGACCGCCGGACAGTCCAGAAGCCGCCCCGAACGGCGGGTACGCGCGCGGGCACCCATCGTTCATGGGGCCACTCTTTAAGGCCCACGATGTGAATTGGCGCAGGTCCAAGGTGGCCACGTCAGTCGGCTTGAGCCGCTCGGCGACTGCACGGCGGGGGGTGAGCTGGGATCGGAGGCGACAAGTACGCGCGGCCCCTGCGCCTGCGGGCTGAGGCGGTCCATCAGGTGGTGCCGGTCGTCATCGTCGTGAGCTGCGGTCACGGGCAGCGGTCTGCGGTTCCCCGCGCCCAGCTGCCGGGAATGGCCGGGCGGACTGTCGGCGGGCGGCGCTGTGGCTGTGGCGGCAGGGGAGGCTGCAGCTCGGTAGTCGCCGCCTTGGATGCTTTATCATCCCGGCCGGGTCGGGTGGGAACGATCACGGCTGACTTCGTTCCCATTTCGGGGCACAAGCGTTCGAAAACCAGTCGGGACGGCGGGATTTGAACCCGCGACCCCTTGACCCCCAGGACGTGGGAGTAGGGGCTTGCGCATGTCAGCGCTGGCTGCTAGGCCGAGATGGATGTGCCGTCACGTGCGGGTTGTCCCGCTGTGTGCATGACGTGTGGTCCCCATGTGGTCCCCAGGAGCCTGGTTGCTTCCAGCCTGCTGACCCTTGCTTGCGAATGGATCCGGGCCTATTTGCGGAGAGGGTGATTCTCCTGCAGATAACGCCGGACTGCCGCCGGGCTGTCTATTCCGCTGGCCTTGAGGATGTCGACCAGGTCGCGGCCTGCCTGTACTACTACCGGGTGCCCGTCCTCGCGGATCTCCCGGTAGGCCTGGGCGTCCAGGTGAGATGTGGTGACCAGTACGCCGAACTGGCGATGCCGCAGCCGCGAGATGAGTCGGCTTGTTTCCCGGACGCCGACGCCGTTGGCCTGGCCGTAGCATTTGGCTTCGAGGGCGAACTCGACGGCGACGGGATCAGAACGAGGACCGAGGTTGTAATCCCCGACGGCGTCGCGGCCGCCGTCCCGCCGTGGGCGCGTGACATCGATCCGGTCCACGTTCGGCTGGCTCATGCGCCACAGGTCCGCGGCGAACTGCTCGAAGTCGTACGGCCGGTCCCTGAAGTGCTGGTAAACCGGATCCAGCAACGGCCTGTCCGCGGGCGCGGGCTGCTGCTGATGGCGCGACCGGATGATCACGGTGGGCGGGGCAAGAAGAGGCGCGTAACTCCCGGACTCGGCCCAGGATCGCCAGGAGGCCGGGCAACTGCTGCCGAGCGGCTCACCAGCTATGACCTGGTCGATCCAGCTGCGCGGTATGGCCCAGGTGTCAAGAACAGTAAATCGCGCGCGGTAGTTCTGGAATCGCTGCCCGCGCGGCACTAGTACCACTTACGCCATTCGCTAGGGTGCTTGGATGAGAGGATAGCCGGGTGAAGGTGGTGGAGGAACGTCTCACTCCCAAGACAGGCAACGGCGTAGACTGCGAAGACGGCATCGTCGTCACTGGGGATTTCGCCGCTGTGATCGATGGCGCCACCGACAAGACGGGGCGTCAGTTCCTGGGCCTTCGTGGTGGCCGCTTTGCCTTGCTGGCCTGCGCCGATGCCGTCCGGTCCTTGCAACCCGCAGCAGACGCGATTGCTACACTCGCTCATCTGTCGGCCACCCTGGCCGGCCTACCAGACGGCCTCGGCCCTAGTGAAAGACCCTCGGCAGTCCTGACAGTGTACTCCCAAGCCCGCCATGAGCTGTGGCAAATAGGTGACGTCGGCTTCTGGCATCCTGGGCTAGACGAAGGTGGCATCTGGCGGCGTAAGACCGTGGATCGGTACGCAACAGATATTCGAGTCGCCGTCCTTCGCGCAGAACTTGCAAACGGTGCCGATCCGACAGTTCTGGCGCGAAATGATCCTGGGCGCGAGGCGATCATCGGCTTCCTCAGGCATCAAGGTATCTTCTGCAACAACCTAAATGCGGGCGAATGGGCATATGCCGGGATCGACGGCTCGATGGTGCCACCCGATCTGGTCACCATCCATCACATCCCTCTGAGTGTGACCGAACTCGTACTGGCCAGCGACGGTTATCCATGCATCTTTCCCACGCTGCAGGCCAGTGAGCAAAACCTCATTCAATTGCTCGCTAACGATCCTCTCTGTATAGGTCCTCTACGCGGTACTAAGGCCGTTGCTCCGGGAAACATTAGCTTCGACGACCGTGCTTACCTCCGGCTCGCACTCTGACGATGCAAGGCCTCAGACTCCCTCGAAGAGGCTTACACAGCCCGCAGCGAAGATGCCCAACCGAGAGCCCACTCGGATAAGTGGCAGCTGATCGCGAGCCAGCTGGTCTCAGTTAGACCTTCCCGAACGGGCCCCAAGCACCTCCCTTGCGGTAGTTCGCATCAAATCCTGGCTAGGTAGCTCACACAGCTGAGTCCCAGGACCTATGATCTGATCTATGGATCAATCAACTGTGGAGTTCCTTCGCGCAGAATATGATACGGCATGGGCTCATATACGAGGCATTGATGACAGGCGCCTGAAGTTTGTCGAGTTCTATATATCGCTGAATGCCGTCCTCGCTACAGTCATTGCGACGGTCGTCACGCGAAGCAAGGGCTCCATGTTTACATTCGGCAATTTTGCGCTTGTCCTCATCGGCGGCATTATTGTCGCAAGCTCTGGCTTGACCATCCTCAGCATGCTCCGAAGTGAACGATTGGCAAATATACGTTTCCGTAAACGAGCAAATTACATTCGCGGAATATTTCTTGAAGGGTCGAAGGACGACCGGATTCGCGAATATCTCGAGAGGCATGCCGAATTGAACACGCCGACTAGCGAGACTGAGAATCTTCATGCCAGAGGTTCAACCTTGGCGGGGGTATGGCGGCTCATCTTCGGAGGGTTCTTTGCATGGGGAGCAGCGACTCTTACAATGCTTCTGCTGGCCTCCGTTGCTAGTGGAAGTTAGCAGCAGTCGCTAGGCCCGCTCATAACGCCGGGGCTGCCCATGTCACGGCCGTGGGGTCGCTTCCTGGCGGCCTCACCGACACCCTCTCACGACAGAGGCATTGTGTAGGGTGGGGAAACCGCAGGTCAATGGGTGCCCCCGGCGGAGGCGCACTGGAGCGCAGAAACCTGTCTCTATCGAGACGGTCAAACTGTGCGATAGCGGCGAGTCCACCTACATGTGGATTATCGAGACGCGCGCCGTTCCTGATCGCAGGAATGATCTCAGGAGCGCGACAGAGCCTCGCTGGCAAGCCAGCATTGGCTGGCAGCAACTCACCATCGGCATCAGCGAGCCC
>CAWBBE010000011.1:0-1121203 GCA_963786975.1 uncultured Actinomycetes bacterium
AATGACAGCGCAGTGCGGGCGACCGCTGAGCCTGTTCGCCTCGCTCAGCAACGTGCAGTGGGCCGCCCGCCAGCCCCGACCATCAGAAAGCCTGGGCCGCGGGCCGACTCAGGGGAAGTTACAGGGTCACGCCGGTCAGCGCGGCGCAATATCTGAGTAGCTGGTCCTGGATCTTGAGATCGTGGGCGGCGGGGTGTGCCGTGCGGGGCTTCTGGTGATAGAAGTAGCCGCCCGTCACCCTTGCGTCCGGATCCGAGCTGACGGCCAGCCATGCCTGGGTCACCGGGGCGAGTGACATGTCATCGGGTGCGCCGGGGCCGCCCATTCTGGTAGGTACCCAGCCAGGCTCAAGCGCGTTCGATAGGACCCCGGTCCACAGCCGCGCGACGGCGAAGGCGAGCACGACGTCGAACAGCTTGCTGTCTGAGTATGCCTGCGAGCCGTTCCGGCGACGGTGGTCCCACTGCGGATCGGTCAGGCCGGGATCCCCGCCGCGATGCATGCCTGAGCTGAGGTAGACCAGCCGGCCGAGGCCGCTCGATCAGGCCGGTCAGCAGGTACGGGGCGAGCACGTTGATCGCGAAGACGTGCTCCAGGCCGTCATCGGTGCGGATGCGCCGCGGCTCCCGGTAACCGACCCCGGCATTGTGAATGACCGCGTCGTACTGGCCGCCCGCGCTGGCCTGCCCGGCGACCTGCCGCATGCCAGCGATGCTGGACAGGTCGCCGACGACGACGGCCCTGGCCGCGGGCAGGCCCGCACGTGCGTCCTCGGCCCTGGCTGCACTGCGGGCATGCAGCGTGACCGAGTGTCCGTCGTCGGCCAGCAGCCTGGCCGCCATCAGTCCCAGGCCTCAGTGGAGCCGGTGATGAGCACGCGTGACATCAGCAATTCCCTTCAGGCAGAAGCGGCAGCCGCCGGACTGGCAGCACCAGCACAGATCGAGATGATCGAAGGGCAGCCAGGAGGCAGCTTCTGCGAGGGAAGCACAGGGAAGCCATTCGACCGCCAGCGGCTTGCCGCCCGGTGCCGCGGCGTTGGGTCGTCTGTGGCCCGGATTCCAGCGCCTTCGCCGATTCAGGCAGTTAGGCGGCCACGGCAGCACTACTGGCCACAGACGCGGACTACCATCTCGCCGGGCTGCAGCCAGCCGGGCTAGGCGATGACCTACGGCACGTCGGCGTAGGGCGCCACCACGCCGGCTGGTGTGGTGATGGCACCGGTGTAGTCAAGGCCGTCGCCCTGAACTAGGTGGTGCCCGTCGCCCGTGCGTCTCCACAACGGCCGCCACCGCACGTCCCGGCCTTATGCGCCATCACATATCCGCGACATGACGGCCGGGGCTCGTTTGGGCGAGCCGGCTGGGATCAGGTGGCGGTCGGAGGCTGCCCGCACCAGGTGACCATGAGCCGGGCCTGCAGGGTCTGCGGGTATCCGGTTCCGGGGCGGCTCAGGTTCTGCGGTGTGCCTGGCGTGATGTCCTGGGCGATGCCACTCGCGGCTGGTCTTGTCTGGCCGGCCGACGTTCACGATCTGACGGGCAGGTCGCCAGCCGCGCGGAGCATCTGGTCAGCCACTGTGGATCCGTTCAGCAGGCGCGACCAGCGCGAGCGACCGCGACCCGATCACAAGCTGGCAGGCTCCGGCCTGGCGAGCGGCCCGGATCAGCCCGGAAGCAGGGTCGCCGGCCCTGACCTCTCGCAAGGTCCCGCCCAGTTCGCCGAGCAGCCGGCGGTCCTTCGCCAGGCGCGCCTTCGGTGGCTGGTCGAGGTTGTCGATCGCCCAGACGTGCACCCCTTGGAGCCTGGCATCGAAAGTTAGCGTCGCTAATGATCTATGGGAGCCGGGTGGGGAGCCAACGTGCCAGCGCCCGGCGGAATGGCCAGTCTCCTACTTCAGGGCGCCCAGGAGTTCCCGGCAGGCCTGCTCGCAGCGCCGGCAGGCTTCGGCGCAGACCCGGCAATGTGCGTGGTGCTGGGCGTGCCGCTCGCACTCGTCGCCGCAACTCCGGCAGATGGCCACGCAGGCCTGCAGCAGCGGCTTGGCCATGTCGGCGTCGTACGCCGCCGGGCGGCTGATGACCCTGGCGGTAGCGGTGCAGACATCGACGCAGTTCAGGCATAGCCGGATGCACTTGACCATCTCGGCCAGGTTGTGCTCGCTCAAGTCAGCGTCGGTGTCAGCGGCGCAGGCCTGGGCGCAGTCGCTGACCGCGTCGATGGCGACGGCCAGCACGTCGGCATCGACGTTGATGGTGCCCGAGTAGGTGCCTAGCATCACCCTGGCGTAGCTCATGGCCCCTCCTCTTGAAGGTGAACGGCAAAACGCACGGCCAGCAGATCGTCGCGGGCCCGCAGCACGAACAGCGTCATCGAAACCAAACATACGCTGAGGCGCGAATCAATTCCGGCGGCAGCGTGCCGCTGGATTACTCCATGCCATGCCAGGTGCAAGTGATCAGACGCGGCGAGTGAAGATCGTCAATGCTACTGGGCGGCCGCTCGAAACGTGTGGGCGGTAAGGAGCGGTTGTCGGCGTCGGTGGACGTCGGCCTGGTGGCGGTGGCCCAGGATGCGGTGGCCGGGGGCAGGCGGAGAGCGTGAGCGCGTGGGTGAATGACGCGCTGCGGCTGAAAGCAGATCATGACCGGCGGCTTGGCGCGATTGATGACTTCCTGGCCGCCTATGAGGCTGAGCACGGCCCGGTCACCGAGGCGGAGATCCGTGATGCTGCCCGCCGTGCCCGCAGCCGGGCGGTCGTCGTGCGCGGTGACCCGCAGGAGCAGGGCCCGGTCCGGCCGGGGCGCGGCCGGGGCGCGGCGTGATGCTGGTGCTGGACGCCGGGGCGTTCCTGGCGGTAGAGCGCGGTGATCGTGACGTGGTGGCGCTGGTCAAGCGGGAGCAGCTGGCCGGGCGGGCGCCGGTGACCAGCGGCGCGGTGGTCGCCCAGATCTGGCGCGGCGGCACTGGCCGGCAGGCCCCGCTGGCCCGGCTGCTCGCCGGGACCGGGGTCACCGCGGTCGATGACGTCCTGGGCCGGCGGGCCGGGATGCTGCTGGCCCGCAGCGGCCGCTCCGACGCGGTCGACGCGACCGTGGTGTGCCTGGCCGCCGACGGGGATGACATCCTCACTTCCGATCCCGGTGACCTGCGCGCCCTCGCCGAGGCCGCCGGGATCCACGTCGACCTCATCCCCGTCTGAGCCGCCCGGCAGCCGCACCTGTAAAGGCCTGGCCTTCGTCAGGCACGCCGGCCGAAACGGGCGAGCAGCAGGGTCTGGGCGTCCGCATGGCCGGGCACCGGCGGCCGCTCGGCGATCGCACCGGCACCGCGGTAAGCCTCCTCCACGGCTTCGAACCAGGTCGCGCAGGACGCGACGAGTTCGTCATCCAGGTGTTCGTCCGCGCCGATTGCACGGGCCAGGTCCCACGCGTGGATTAGGTGGTCGGCGAACAGCTGCAGCGTGTACTCGCTGCCGGGGAAGTCGCCGAACGACAGGTGGACGATCCGGTCCATCGCGCCGTCCTCGCCGGCGGCGCGCACCGCCGCGGCAGACGCCGCGGCCCAGGCGGCCTTGGGCTCGGCGCCGAGCACGTCGCCCTCGAAGCGGTCGCCCACCTCGGCGATCGTGGAACCGGCCAGCAACGGCGGCGCCCACAGATCCTCGCCGACCAGATGGTTCACCAGGTGGCGGACCGTCCAGTCCTCGTCCGGGGTCGCGGCCTGCCACTGGTGGTCGCCGATCTGCCGGACGCGGGCGTCGAACTCCGCGACGGCACAGCCGAACATCGCGGGTATATCCATGTGCCCTCCCTGCGCCTGAACGTATGCCACCCACCCTAGGTAAAAGACCACGGTGGTGGCACGGCAAACATGAGCCTGGACAGGCCGGGGCGGGCGGTGACGAGCGGGACGATGAGTTCACCGAGGTGCCCGGTCCGTGCCTCCGCGAACCCCGGCGCGCCGCCCCGGCTGCCGCAGCAGGACACGACCGGCGAAGCCGGTTACGTCGCCGGGACACGGCCGCAGCGCCGCGCCGGCCGGGGTTCTCCAGCGTGCGAGCCGTGGTGCGCTTGCGGACGGCGGGCGGGCATGACCGGCCTGTTGCCGCCCGAAGGTCATGACGGTCAGAACGGCACCCGGGTCGCGGGCAGGCCTGGCATCGGCAGGTCCGCGCATCAGCCCGGCAAGCCGCTGTGCCGGTAGCCGCGGCGCTGCCGGAGTAGCCGCAATGCGTCACGGCGTGTCCTGGCCTGCTCCCGGCAGCGGCTGGAAGGATGGCCGCATGCACACCGATGATCCTGTCCTTGATCTCATGGACCGCTTCACCGCCGCCCTCAACTCCCATGACCTTGACGCTGTCGCAGCCCTCGTTACCGACGACATCGTCTTCGAATCCACCTCGCCACCACCCGACGGCACCCGCTACGAAGGCCGGGATGCGGTGCGCCGGATCTGGGGAGAGATGCTGACGGCGACGCCCCAGGCCCGGTTTTCCGTCGAGGAGCAGTTCTCGGACGGCTCAGGACGCGCCGTCGTGCGCTGGCGCTACGACTGGGCGGACGGGCACGTGCGTGGCGTGGATATTGTCCGGGTCCGAAATGGCCAGCTCGCCGAAAGCCTGGCCTACGTCAAGGGCTAGTGCACCACCACAGCAGACCGGAGCGCCCGGCCGGCCGCGGCTCATGCCGCGCGCCCGGTCTACCGCGGTGATGATACTGGTGACCGGCCAACACGTTCTCGGCGCGGCAGAACAACCTTTCGGCGCGGCACCGATGTCACCCCGACAGGCTCAAACTGGCGCGCCGAAGGCGGATATCGTGCGTCGCGTGACCGCCAAGCCGTCACCGTCTACAACGAATGCCATTGCCGAAGCTGGTAAGTCAAGTGTCCCGTGGGCCGGGTCTCGACCGATCGGAGCCGTCCCGGCGAAGGTCACCACGGCATCGTGATCATCGGCCGCGGGCAGGCGGCGGCCGCTATGACTGCCGCCGGGAATGCGCGGGGGAGCGCACTGGGATGAACTGCATGAGGGGGTGGGCGGGGAGTTCGCGTTCGATGACGCAAAGCTCTGGTAGCTGACCAGTAAGAACGCTCCTTATTTTTTCCTTGTGACATTTGCCGTGTTGTTAGCGCGGCCTGGGTTCCCGGCGCGGAGCGCCGTCTTGACTTTTGCCGCCCTGCGAGACGCCCACGCGCGAATGGCGTGCCTCGCGCCCCAGGCGCGTCCAAGCGGGTCGATAGAGCGACACCAAGGGGTCACCAGCAGTGCTGACGGCCACGGGTCAGGAGCCCATGGTGCGGTAGGTCAGGCGGACGAAGCGGTCGAAGGCGCGGTCCGTCAGGAGGCGGTTGACCAGGAGGAGGGAGCGGGCCCAGCCGCCCATGGCGTACCGGGTCCTGGGGCGGGAGCGCTGGACGGCGCGGGCGATGGCGCTGGCGACGACGGATGGATCGGAGGCGGTCCGGGAGTAGCCCGCGCGCAGCATGCCGCTGACGAGGGCCGCCTGGTCGCGGTAGGCGGTACTGGCGGAGATGGCGTCGAGGTGGTCAGCGGAGATCGCGGACCACTGCGTCCGGATGGCGCCAGGCTCGATGACGATCACCTTGATGCCGAAGGCGGCCACCTCAGCCCGGAGGCTGTCGGTGAGTCCCTCGACGGCGAATTTCGTGGCGTGGTACCAGCTGCCCATCGGCTCCCACATCTTGCCCCCGACCGAGGAGATGTTCACTATGTAGCCGTCGTGCAGCGAGGACGGCGGCGTATATGCCGGGACCCTGGCGGCGGGCCTGGCTGAGCGTGACCGCGTTGGCCCAGGCATTCTTGCGCGACTCGCGCAGGAACCGCTGCGAGCCACCCTGGTTGAGCGGCAGCAGCCGGTTGAGCACGGATCCTGGCCCGGATACGCTGACTAGCTCGTCGTCCTCGGCGGCGACCCGTGAGGCGAGGACCCGGTCGATGGCCCGGTGATCTTCCTCCCGCTTGGCCGCGAGCGCCGGGGTGCCGGATTCCTCGTCGGTGATCACCGTGACCAGTGCCTGCGGCAGGTCGAAGGCGAGCTCGGGCGCATCCAGGTACAAGGTCGCGAAGGTGACGTCCCAGCGCTCCGCCCAGTCGGGGTCGATAAACCCGCCGCCCCTGATTGCCTCGGCGACCGCGATCGTCGTGCCGAGGTAAGTGGCGTGAAAGTACTGCTGAGGGTCGTCGGCGGCCTGAAGCGGTTCTAGCAGTGCCTGCATGCGCTCGATCAGTGCATCGATCATGAGGCCCCGACCGCCGGCTGGGCCAGGCGTGCCTCCATCCGCAGGTACAGGACTACGATCGCGGCGAGCACGGCAACGAACCCGCCGGAGATCAGCCAGGTCATCACGTTAGCCGAGTCAAACTCCCCGGTCGCCCGCGCGCCAGCCACCACGATCAGCGCGAGCATCAGGGCGGCCACCTGAAGCAGCACCCGAGCGCTGCTCCACCGGCGGTCGAACAGGGCACCCAGGCCGGCGATCCCAAGGCAGAAGATGGCGCCAACTACCCGTGCCGTCAGCGGAGTCAGGGTCCACGGCCAGATGGTCACAGCCCGGTTCGGGAGCAGGAACAAGAACACGCCGGTCAGCAGCGACAATCCGCCGACGACAGCGATGATCCGGCTGACACCGACAGAAAGCAGCGGGTCGGCGCCGGTGGCAGGCGCGTCATGCCTGCGGTTGGCGAGGAAGACCCAGAAGACGAGGAAGGGCGTAGTGAAGTAGAGCCCCGCCCATAGCCAGAAAGCCACATGGGTGTGCAGGAACTTGTCCCAGTGCGCGATCGTGGCTACTCCCCTCAAGGTGGCGAAGGTTCCGACTGGGACGAACCCGCCCTTGACCGTGTGCCACTCCGTTGCCCTGAAGGCGCGAAAAAAGAAGTACGCGCCGCCCAGGTAGACCGAGCCCAGCACCATCGGCGTGAGCGTCGGCTCGATGTCCCAGGCGAAGAGCCGGGCCGTGTCGTTCGGCCAGGGGACCAGCACGACGAATGCCACGACGAGAAACGGGATGATCACCAGCGAGACCCAGCGGGTCAGCGCCAGGACTCGATCGTCGCGGACGTTCCTTGCGGGTCAGGAGTGGCCATTGTTGCCTCCGGATTGCCCATGCTAGGGGACTATCACCGCCCTGATAGCCAGTCCTGCGCAACTGCGATGGCCTCCGGTTTCTCCCGAGCTGGGCATCCAAGGACGGCGCTGCCGCTGGAACCGTGGCGCTGCCCACGATGGCCGGGCGTGCGAACTTCGGGGTTGCCCGTAAGCCACAATTCGGACGCCGTTGCGGCCTCGCCCGGGTGACTAAGCCCCGTGGTCTCACGGATGTGGCGGGGCGCGGTCCAGGGCGACGATCGGGGTTATCGAGCGAACGGAGGAAGCCGATGACCACGACAGAGATCACCGCGGCAAACCGGGCCGAGACGGAGTTCGACCCTGCGAAGGCTGAGGCGTTCGGCGGCCAGATGATGGGCATCCTGGGCGGCGGGCTGCTGAGCCTGATGGTCGACGTCGGCCACCGCACGGGCCTGTTCGCTGCGGCCGCCGCCCAGGGCTGGGCCACCAGCGGGCAGCTCGCGGCGAGGGCCGGGCTCGACGAGCGCTACGTGCGCGAGTGGCTCGGGGCCATGGCGACGGCCGGCGTCGTCGAGTACGACCAGGCCAGCGAGACGTTCCGGCTGCCGCCCGAGCATGCTGCCGTGCTCACGGGCCCGACGGGGGTGGCTCCGCTGGCGGTGACCACGACGATCCTGGCCAGGCACGTACCGCAGATTACGCAGGCTTTCCGCGAGGGCGGCGGGGTGCCGTACGCGGCGTTCGGGCCGGAGTGGACCGACGCCTGGGACGCGGTGGGCCGGGGCGTGTACGACACGATGCTGGTGAGCGACTACCTGCCGCTCGCACCCGGGCTGGCCGACGCGCTCGCGGCCGGCGTCCGCGTGGCTGACGTCGCCTGCGGAACCGGCCACGCGCTGGTGGTGCTGGCGCGCGCGTTCCCGGCGTCGACGTTCACCGGCTACGATCTCGACGAGCACGCCATCGCACGGGCGCGCGCCGAGGCGGCCGGGGCCGGGCTGACGAACGTGAGCTTCGAGGTGGCCGACATCGCCAGGCTCGCGGGACCGGCACGCTTTGACGTGATCTTCGTCTTCGATGCGGTTCATGATCAGGTGGAACCGGACGCGGTGCTCACCCGGATCTGCGGCGCGCTCGTCCCCGGCGGGCTGCTGTTCATGCGTGAGCCGCGCGCCGCGGACACGCTGGCCGGTAACCTGGCCAATCCCATGTCGCCGATCCTGTACTCGGTCAGCACCCTGCACTGCATGACCGTGTCGCTGGCCCACGGCGGCGCCGGCATCGGGACGGTCTTCGGCGAGCAGCAGGCCAGGAAGATGCTGGCTGACGCCGGCTTCGATGAGCCGGAGGTGCAGCCAGCGCCCGGGAACCCGTTTGGCGCCGTCTACCTGACCAGGAAGCCAGCCTGAGTCACGGACCGAAGTCGATGGCCGAGCTGATCGCCGTCAGCTGGCCACGGCTGCGGGCGCCGAGCTTGGCCAGCAGCGACGACACGTGCGTTTCGACGGTACGGACCGACAGGAACAACTTGGATGCGATGTCCGCGTTCGGCAGTCCCTCGCCCAGGAGGCGGAGCACTTCCGCCTCCCGGGCGGTGACCCTCCGGCTAGCCAGCTCGCCGGGCACCGAGCCGGCCGGTTTCCTGCGGCGCGGCACCGGCCCTCCGGCGCCGCGCAGCAGGGCGCGGGCACGCTCGGTGTAGGCGATGGCGCCTGCGCTGTCGTAGATGTCGAGCGCTTCCCGCAGCCACCTGATCCGGGCCCCGCCGCCGAGGATTTGGGCGCCGATGGTCCGCATCGCGGCAACGGCAAAGGGCATCGGCCCCGCGGCAGCAGCGATGGCCGCGTCGACGCCGGCCACGTCGCTATCCAGCAGGGCCCGGCCGGCCCGGACGAGCACAGGCCGCTGGTACCAGCGGGCGAGGTCGGGTATGGTCTCCGCGCGCCGCAGCGCGGCCCGCGCTTCGTCCTGGCGGCCGGCGGCGGCCAGCGCCCAGATCAGGTAGCACGACCCGTCCATCGGCGCGGCACCTGGCACCGCGGCGACCATTTCGTCGACCCTGCGGAACTGGGCGATGGCCTCGTCATAGCGCCCGTGCTGCAAGGCGATGTCGGCCCGTATTCCCGCGGTGAAGATGAGCAGGTCCGGGGCCGGCGCGATCGCCTCTGCCTCGGCGAAGATCGCTTCGACGCTCGGCTGCGTGAAGCTCAACGCGCCAGCCTGCGCGACGAGAAGGAAGCCGAGCTGATCCAGATGCAGCTCGCGGGCGCGCGGAACGGCTGCCTCGAGCACCTCGAGCGCACCGGCGGGGTCGCCTTGCAGGGTGAGCGCGATGGCCAGCGTCTCCTCGGCCCAGGCAAGCTCGACCAGGGCGCCAGCCGCTGCGGCGGCCGCGACCGCCTCGCGGAGCCGCACCGGAAGGCCGCCGGCGAAGAACTCTTGCTTCCCGAGCTGGAAGAGGGCGCGCAGCCGCGCCTGAGCCCGGCTAGCGGCTCCGGCCTCCGAGGCCTGCGCGGACCACGCCTGCGCCGCCGCGGCGCGCTGGCCGAGGAAGTCAAGGGTCCTGGCCCTGATGTCAAGCGCGGCCAGCCGGGCATCGAGGTCGGCAGGCTGGCCGAGCACGCTGTCAGCCTCAGCGAGGGCAGCCGTGGCATCGCCGCCGACCAGCGCCACCCGGCCGGCCAGCAGCCTGCTGACCGGCAGCCCGTCGTCGGCCCGTGCCAGCGCGGCCCGTGCCCGGTCCGGGTAGCCGGCTTCCAGCGCGGCCTCAGCCATCCGGTGCCTTCGCCCGGCCGAGTCGCCGCTCTCGCTGACCGTCGCCTCGTCGATCTCCAGGGCCTCAGCCCAGCGCCCCTGGGCCGTCAGCACGGCGGCGAGCGCGTCCGCGGCGGCTGCCCGCGTGCCTGCCGTCCTGGCGAGACCGACAGCCCGGCGAGCCAGGCTCTCCGCGCCGAGCAGCGCGTGCGCGCCCAGCTCGCCGGCCGCCGCCGCTGCGAACAGGGCGGCCGCTTCGTCGCCAGCACCCGCGGCGGCCAAGTGCCCGGCACGGCGTGCCAGCGCAGCGGGCTCGCCGGCCAGCGCGGCAGCGGCACGGCCGTGCATGGCGGCGACGACCTGCGGGACCGCGGCATCGAGGACAGCCTCGCGGATGATGTCGTGCCGGAACCCGATGACACCGGCGCTCGTCGCCAGCAGGCCCGCCTCGACGCCGTGCCTGAGCGCCTCGGCGACCGTCCCGTCGTCTGCCGCTGCCACCGCCGCCACCAGCGAGGGCGGGTCCGGCATCCCCGTCACGGCGACAGCGAGCAGCACGTCCCTGAACTGCTGCGGCAGCCGCTCGAGCCTGGCCGTCACCATCCCGCGGACCGAGCGCGGCAGCACGACAGCGCCGCCTCGCCAGTATGCCGAGCCTGCCTCGACGACCACGGACCTGGCGCGAAAGTGCGCGTCGACGACCTCCTCGACGAACAGCGGCACCCCGTCGGTGCGGGCCAGCACATCGGCGACCAGTTCGGCCGGCGGCACCGCGTCGAGCAGGTGCGTGACCAGATCGCCGACGGCGCGCTGCCCGAGCGGCTCCAGCTCGATCACCGCGGCGGCATCGTCCCCGCGCAAGGCCCGGACGAGCTCGTCAGCCACGGCCGACTCGGCTGGCCGGAGCGCGGCGACGACGGCGAGGCCGTCGACCCGCGCCGATGCCACGTACCGGATGGCTTCGAGGCTGTCCGGGTCCGCCGCGTGCAGATCGTCAAGCACGAGCAGGGCGCCGCGGCTCGCGACCTGCCGCAGCACCCGCACCGTGCCTTCGAGCGCCAGCAAGCGCAGCTGCCCGGCGGAAAGACCGGACGCCTCGCCCGTCGGCGCCTCCCACTCGGGGAGGACCAGCCGCAGCCCGCGATCGAACGGCGAGCGCATCGGGGCCATCGGATGAGCGCGCAGCCAGGATCGCAGGGCCTCAGCGATCAGGCTGAACGGCGCGGGCGCCGAGATCGCGGCCCGCCCGGCGGCCACGGAGATCCCGTCCCGCCTGGCGGCCGCGGCCACGTCATGCAGCAGCCGGCTCTTCCCGACGCCGCCCTCACCGACGAGCAGCGTGCAGCCTGACCGGCCGGCCCGCGCGCTGGCCATGGCGCGCGCCAGGATGTCCGTCTCGGCCTCACGCCCGACCGTGACCGTCGCCGAGCGCACGCCTGGCCCTGCCCGCATGTGATCTCCTCTGGTCGATTATTACCCGTGGATCCACGGATCCGCCCAGGTGAAGGCCAGGGTCATAATGCCGGAAGCGCATGCCGGCCGGGCGCGCGATGAGGGGAGGACCAATGTCGTTCGAAGATGTCATGACGGCGGTGAGCCGCTGGATGGTCGCGACCGAGGCGCTCGCCGCGCTGGGCGCCGAGCTGACCCTGGCTCACGCGGGCGAACCAGGCCACCCGGATGTGGCCCGCGCGCTACGGGCCGTCTCGGCGGCCGCCGGCCTGCCGACCGTGGACCGCCTCGCACCGCCACAGCGGGAGATGGCCGCCGGGCTGATCAGGATGTGCCTGCGGCAGGCGCAGGACCTGGCCGACGATCCCGGCCGCGCGCCCGGATGGACCTTCACCGACCCGGACATCCTCGCAGGGTGGGGACGCGGCTCGATGATGGTGCCTGGCGCACTCGCCTCGGCACCAGAGCTCACCGGGATCCGGTCGTTCCTCGACGTCGGCACCGGCATCGGGCTGCTCGCGATCGCGGCCGCCCGCACCTGGCCTGAGGCGAGCGTCACCGGCATCGATGTCTGGGAGCCCGCCCTGCGGATAGCCGCCGAGAACATCAGCAGCGCCGGCCTCGGCAACCGGGTCACCGTCCGCCGTCAGGACGTGGCCGAGCTGGCCGACGAAGGCAGTTACGACTGCGCCTGGTTCCCCACCTTCTTCGTTGCCGAACCGGTGCTCGATGCCGCGGTACCTCGCCTGGTCCGGTCGCTGCGGCCGGGCGGATGGCTGGTGCTGGGAAGGATGGCGCCGCCACCCGACCCGCTGGCCGACGCGGCCAACGCGCTGCGGACGATCCGGGGCGGAGGCATCGACTTCGACGCCAAGCGCCTCGCCGCCGCCCTCCAGGACACGGGCTGCGCCGCGGTCAGGACGCTGCCGCGCAGCGGCCCCGCGCCGCTCGAGTACGTCATCGGCCAGCGGCCGCCCGGCTGATCGCGGAGCTGCTTCAGCAGGTGGATTTCGTCG
The DNA here is from genome assembly GCA_963786975.1 of uncultured Actinomycetes bacterium. GTDB lineage: Bacteria > Actinomycetota > Actinomycetes > Streptosporangiales > Streptosporangiaceae > Palsa-506. The sequence continues at coordinate 12,317 of CAWBBE010000011.1, forward strand.
TGGCCGCGCGGGTAGCCCGGCGTGCGGCCGCACTCCTGGTAGCCGAACCTGGCATAGAAACCGGGCGCCTGGAACGAGTGGGTGCTGAGGACCACCTGGTCGCAGCCGCGGCGCCGGATCTCAGCCTCGGCCGCGGCGAGGAGCCTGGCTCCCAGGCCGGAACCGCGCTGGTCGTCTCGCACCCAGAGCAGTTCGATGTAGCCGCACCCGCCCCACGTCCAGCCGTAAAGCCCCGCCCGCAGGCCACCGTCGTCCCCGCGGACAGCCACGCTCAGCAAGCGGCCATCATGGTGGCCGGTGACGGCGGCATTGAAGGCGTAGATCTCCTCATCCAGGCGCTCCCTGAGGCGACCATCGGCGTCGCCGACAACCACCGCGACCTCATCCATCGTCGGTGTCCTTCCAGGTTGGCCCGCCAGCGCACCTGACAGTACCGGCCCTTTGCCTGGCGGCGGGATCTCGATGCGGGCAAGAGGTCGCAGGCCGGCGGGCTCAGGGCAGTTTGACCAGGACCGCGCGGGCATAAAGCAGATCGAATCCCTGACGCTGCGCGTTCTGCTGGGACTTCGAACCTGGCTGGGTCGTGATGACCGCGACATCGCAGCCAGCCGCCGCGGCATCCGGTCGCGACGACCTCAACAGTCCCGGTAGCAGTCAGGCCGGCAGCCTATGACCTCATCTGGCCGCTGCGCAGAAAGGCGGCCAGTCCAGCCACCGGGCAAGAATTGAATGATCAATTGTGACCCGGCGTTCAGGGTTTTCGGATGCGCGGAATCGTGCGGGTGGCTCTTCGCCGTCGGCTGCGGTGAGCCAGCAGAGCAGGAAGCCGGCGTGCTGGGGTTCTTCCCATCTCGCGCGTCCCCCCAGCCATCGGCGTATGGCCAGCTGCTTTCGTCGAGCAGCGCGGCGCGGCAGGCTATCCCTAGGCCCATTCTGCGCGTGCTACCGGGGTGAGGCCGTTGCCGGTGAGCGCCCCATTGCCAGCGAGGGCTACCGGCCCGGTGGTGCCGTAGTCTGCGAGGTCTTCGGCTAGGCAGGCTACGGCGGTGTCGCGGCTGATCGTGATCGCTGGCGGAAGAGTGCCGGATATCTGGCTCGTGTCCATGGTCGCTACCTCTTCTGACACGAGCACCGGGGAACTCCCGGTAGCAAGCCGATCAGGGCACCCGCGAGTACCAGCAAAGAGGGCGCCGGGACACGCAGCCAGTTCGCGAAAACCACGACTACCATGCGTAGTAATTCTGCAGGTACCTGCAGCAGGACGGGCCGGAACCGGTGCCCGCCAATCTGGGCGTTTTCTCTCCCAGCCGGGATGATCCACGGTGACGCCAACCCCGGCGCTGGCCTGACCGCGGATCGGATCTCAGGGACGATCAGAGACCCGGCGGTCGTATCTGCTGCGGGTGGGTGGCTTCCACCCAGGTGGAGGCGGCGCTCGCTGGGCTGCGGGTGGCCCGCGGGCGCCGCGGACGACCGGAGCCGGGGCCTGATGGCCCCGGCTCCGGGTTGCGCTGGCGGGTGAGCTAGTTGGCGACGATGCCTGCGGGTGCGGCGCCGGCGGGCAGCGAGGTCGGGGAGCTGGGTAGCTCGGTCAGGGTGCCGCCGTTGACGGCGAAGGCACCGACGGCGCCGATCCTGCTCTCGTCGACGAACAGGTAGCGGCCGTCGGGGCTTAGCCGGGCGTCGACGGCGCCGACGCCGCCGGTGGCGCCGACCGGCGTGCTGCCGAGCAGCGTCAGCACGCCGCCCGGGGCGATCGAGTAGCGGGAGATCTCGCCTGATCCGGTGTTCACGGTGAACAGGAACCGGCCGTCATGGGTGATCTCCACCCAGCACGGAGCGGTCTGCTGATCCGTGAAGGGAGAGGATCCGATTGAGGAAAGCCTGCCGTCAGCGGAGTCGCGGAACGCCGAGACCGTGCCGCTGCCGGCGCCGACGTTGTGGGCGTTGGACACGAACAGCTGATCCGGCTTTGTCGGGCGGAACTCGCTGCCGAACGGGCCAAGGCCCTGCGCGGGGAAGGGTGACCCCGGCGCTGGGGTCAGCCGCCCGCCGGAACCGACGGTGAAGCTGTCGACCTGCGAGGTCCCGACGCGTGTCCCGGCGAGTTTGGTGCCATTGCCGTTGAACAGCACATCGCCTGGCTGAGCGCCGTCGGGCAGCGCGACGGCCGAGCCGGGGACCGGCTCCAGGCGGCCATTGGGCCGGAGCCGGAAGCCTGTGTAGTTGCTGCCTCCAGTACCGGCGTTGGCCACGTACAGCAGGTCACCGTGGATCGTGAGGCTGACGGGCAGGACACCGCCCGAGGAGACGACGCCATGGTGCACGAGCCTCAGTGAGCCCGTGTGCTTGATCCGCAGCACCGAGATCTGGTTGCTGCCGGCATCGGCGGCGATCAGGAACCGGCCGTCCGGTGAGATCTGCACCGCGCCCTGCGATGCGAGCCCCGCCCCGGTCCCAGCGCCACCAGCGGCGAACGGAGATCCGGCTTCGGGGGTCAGTGTTCCGTCCGCGTGCCGGTCAAACGCCCCGATCGTGTTCGTCCCGGCCGTGTTGTCATTGACATACACGTGCCCGACCACAGGGGAGGCCTGGGTCGAGGCGGACGCGGACGCGGGGACGGCCACAGCCGCCGCCGCGGCGACCGCCGCGAGGCTGAGTAGTACCATGCCCGGCCTCCTGCGTGTCAGAAAGCGCATTGCTTCTCCCTTTTGCTTCTTAGGCGGATATGGGGCCGCCTGGGCGAGTGTTCCTGCCGGTCGCATGAGCTCTCCCTTGGGAATAGGAGCGCAGTCGCCGGCCCGGCATGGTTTGCCGTTCCGCTGGGCCGCGCCAGCAGCGGCCGGGACGGCGAAATGACTAGCCGTCGGCCGGCCTGCCTGCTGAGGCTGGTCACAGAAGGTGTTCGTCGCCGGCGCCGATGTGCATTGGCCCGCCGGGCGGAATCTTGCCGGCCGCCAAGCGAGGATCGGCCACGGCGACCAACAACAAATCTGGGCACGCGGCTGGGCCGCCCCACCCTTTGGGGCTGGGCGCTGGCATCAGGCAAATACCTGAAGCCGGGTTGGCTGCCGCGCGCCGAGCAGCAGGTTAGGAGGGTTAGAGAGTGACAACCATGATCATTGCTGAGGTGGGGTGCCGCGATCCGCTGGCTTGTTCCACGGTCAGGCCCAGCCGGTCCCCGGGTTCCAGGCCGGGCGCGATCACCGGCCCGGTCATGCCGTGCCTGGGTATAGGCAGGAGCCCGGCGGCCTGGTCCCGGCCCTGCCCCATCAGCCACAGTTCGTAGCGGCGGGATGCCGGGAGCGCCCGCAGGCCGGCGGCGGCGAAGACGAGCGTGCGCTTGCGGTGGGACATCACCACGGTGGCGGTGCCGCCGGTCTTCACCAGCGCGCTGATCATGGTCGCGTCCGGCGCGGTCAGGATCGCCGCGATCGCATGGCCGCGCGGTGACTCCTGAGTCAGCGGGGACTGGTGTGCGTTGCCTCTCGCCCAGATCGCCGTGGCCGCGATGAAGAAGACACCGGCCAGTGCCAGCGCCACTGCGGCCATCCACGCCGGGCGGCGGGTCTGCGGCCTCAGCGAGCGTGCCCGGCCCGCGATAGCTGCGGGCCGAGCCGGGTGATCCGGCGCGTCCCGGGTGAGCGGCGGCAACTGACGTACCACGGCCGTTTCGGCGAGCAGCCGATCCTTCAGTGAGGCGGTGGGCTGGACGGCCGCTGCGGTGGCTAGGCGCGCGGTAGCCTCGCGCAAGCCGCCGGTTTCCCGGCAGCACTCCTGGCAGCGGGCCAGGTGCCGTTCGAACCGGGCCCGGTCCCGCTCATCCAGGGCATCCAGGGCGTAGGCACCCGCCATGGTGTGTGGTTCAGGCCGGCTGGATTTCATCGCCCCGCCCCCAGGCAGTCCCGCAGCCGGATCAGCCCGTCGCGCATCCGGGTGTTCACCGTCCCGGCCGCTACCCCGAGCAGCCCGGCGACCTCCCGGTAGGTGTAGCCGCCGTAGTAGGCGAGGGTGACCGCCTCGCATTGCAGTTCGGTGAGCGATCCCAGGCAGCGCCGGACCCGCTCGCGGTCCAGGTTGCCTTCGACGGTCTCGGCGACGTCGTCATAGGCGACCAGGGACGCTGCGGCGCGCCGCTCGCGTTCTGTGGCTCTTTGCTCTGACCGGACCCGGTCCACAGCGCGGCGGTGCGCGATGGTCGCCACCCACGCCATCGGGCTGCCTTTGCCGGCATCAAACCGTGACGCAGCCCGCCAGACCTCGAGCAAGACCTCCTGGGTGACGTCCTCGGACAGCGACGGATCGCGCACGACGCTGCGGATGGTGCCGAACACTGGCGCGGCGACCTGGTCATACACCGCCTCGAAGGCAGCCCTGTCGCCCCTGGCAACCTGCGCCAGCAGGCCCGCCAGATCCGCGCCGGGCACATTCCCGCTGCCCACGCCATGCGGCCGCAGCACGCGGCCGGATCCTGTCGCCATGTAGGTAATTCGTCGCCGGCACCGTCATGTCTTGGCGCCCCAGCCCAGAAGTGCCCGGGACGCGGGCACAGGCGAACCTGCCTTTCTACGGCCCGGCCGCCGAGTCGCTGACGATAACAGAGCCCGAGATCCCGATGCTCCGCCGCTTGCAGCGCAAGGTCCGCGAGCAGGCGCCGGCGACCACGGTCCTGCGCGCGCCGGCGGAGGATCTCCCGTTCGAGGATGACACCTTCGACGTCGCGGTCTCCACGCTGGTGCTCTGCGGGGTCGACGACCAGGCCCGGGCACTGCGCGAGCTGCGCCGGGTGCTGCGACCTGGCGGCCGGCTTCTGTTCATCGAGCATGTGCGTTCCGGCGATCTCCGCCGGGCCCGTTCGCAAGACCGCATGAACGGATTGAACCGGTTCGTTGTCGGCTGCGACTGCAACCGCCCGACGCTCGGCTCCATCCAGGCGGCCGGCTTCACTGTCACGCAGGTCGAGCGCACCAGGTTGCCGAAGGTCCCGAAATTCGTGCGCCCGGCCCTCGCAGGCAGCGCCACTGCTCCTGCGCGCGTGCCGCCCCGGGACGCCCAACTCGCGACCGGAGACCGGCCGTAACCGTATCTGCTGCACGAACATGCGAGACGGCAGGTAGGCCGCACGGCGGTGCCCCGCCACGGCAAGGATGGTCTGGTGGCAGCCTCGGCGGTCCTAGCCGGGTGGTAGGCATTCCGGCGTACCGGATCGTGGGGAACCATCAACAGACGCCGTCTGGGATCCCAGATGCTGCTAGACCGCCTGCCATGGTGCGGGTATCCGGGCCGCGGCCTGTCTGGCGGTGTGGCGTTAGCGGCGGCCGCGACCTACGCTTGCTCGTGGGCAAGGGGAGTGCCATGGTTCTTGACCGTCGTGACCTGCCGGGCAGCCTGAGCGAGCTTTATCCCGCATCCGTACGGCTTCGGGCGGGTTGCCTGCGTGATGCGCTCGGTATGCATGCCTGTGTAGTGGCTGACGGCGCGTCCCTGGTATCGTGCGCTGCTCCGGCGGGTGTGCTGCAGATTGCGCGCGGCTGCCAGGTGGTCGTGCCGTGACTGCGGCAGCCGGCCCGGCAGCTGAGGTCGCGGCGCTGGACGGGATAGCTCAGGCGGAGCTGGTGCGGCGCGGTGAGGTGACGGCGGCCGAGCTGGTCGGCTGGGCGATCGAGCGGATCGAGCGACTGAACCCGGATCTAAACGCGGTCGTCACCCCGATGTTCGACGATGCGATCTCGCGGCTGAACCAAGGCGTGAGCGGCCCGTTCGCCGGGGTGCCTTACCTGCTGAAGGACCTGGTCACCGAATGCAGCGGAGCCCGGTTCACCGAAGGATCAGTGTTCTTGCGCGACAACATCTCCTCGTTTGATTCCGAGCTTGTCGTGCGGCTCCGCCGGGCCGGCCTGGTGGTGGTCGGCAAGACCAACACTCCGGAGTTCGGGATGGCGCCGACGTGCGAGCCAGAGTTGTTCGGCGCGACCCGCAATCCCTGGGACGTGAGCCGGTCAACGAGCGGCTCGAGCGGCGGGTCGGCTGCTGCGGTGGCCTCGCGGATGGTGGCGATGGCACATGGCAACGACCTCGGCGGCTCGCTGCGCTACCCGGCGTCGGCGTGCGGCCTGTTCGGCCTCAAGCCGACCCGGGCCCGTAACCCGCTCGGCCCGGAATACGGCGATGCCGTGAGCGGCGGCGCAGCCGAGCACGCGCTGACCCGGTCGGTGCGCGACAGCGCCGCGCTGCTGGACGCGACGGCCGGGCCCGCGCTCGGTGACCCCTACTGGGCGCCCCCGGCGACCGGCCGGTTCAGCGACCAGGTCGGCGCGGACCCGGGCCGGCTGCGGATCGCGTACACGGCGCTGACCGCCGACGGCTCGCCGGGCCACCCGGACTGCGTCGCCGCGCTTGACGACGCGGTCGCGCTGTGCGAGTCGCTCGGCCACGAGATCATCGATGCGCAGCTGCCGGAGATCACCCCTGAGGTCGGCGCGGCGATCGGCACCGGGTTCAGCGCCGCGACCGCATGGATACTCGCGTACTGGATCCGGCGGCTCGGCCGCGAACCAGGGCCCGGCGAGATCGAGCCGCTGACCCGCGCGTTCTGGGAAGCCGGGCGCCAGGTCACCGCCGCCGGCTACCTGCTGGCAGTGCAGGACACCCAGGCCTACGCGCGGCGGGTGGCCAGTTTCTTCACCCAGGCCGACGTGTGGCTGACGCCCACGCTGTCGGAACCGCCCGCTCCGCTCGGCGAGATCGTCTCGACCGAGACCGAGCCGCTGCGGGCCCTTGAGCGCGGCGGCCGGACGGTCGCCTACTCCGGCGTGATCGCCAACATCACCGGGCAGCCGGCGATGTCGGTGCCGTTGTGGTGGAACGCGGACGGTGTCCCGATCGGCGTGCATTTCCTCGGCCGGTTCGGCGACGAGGCGACGCTTCTGCGTCTCGCGGCCCAGCTTGAGCAAGCCCGCCCGTGGACGGCGCGCACGCCGGACGTGCTCGCCTGACCGGCCTCTGTCGCCGCCCTCGTCCGCGACATGGACGAGCCGTAACCGTTCGGGACCGCGGTGCAAGGTCCTGCGGATGCTGTCAGGCGCCTTGCACCTGCTGCATGTTCGCGGCCATCGCCGCCTCCGAGATCCGCAGCTCGTCGGCCGCGCTGAACTGGACGAACTCGCTGCCTGCCGCGGCCGCCGGCACGTGGCCCGGGGGCAGGTAGAACGCGTCGCCGGCCTCGATGACCTCCTCGTGGTCGGCGTAGCGGATAGTAGGCCTGCCTTTGAACATGCATCCCCACTGCGGACGCTGGCAGCTGTCACCCGGCAGTCCCTTGAGCAACGGCGTCAGGTCCAGCTGCTGGCGGATCGACACGAAGCGCATCGTGTAGCCGCCGAACTCCTCGGTCCGGTCCTCCGCCGGGCCATAGTCGGCGACCTTAGACGCGCTCTGCCTCGATGCCTTCGGCATCCGTCTCATCCCCTTCGATCTGATGTCCGTGCTCTGGTGCCCTGACGGTGGCTGCGGCGGGGCGAGCCGGTCATGAGGCATCCGCAGCTCATCCGGCGGCGATGTGATGGCTGGTGTCACGGTGTTCCGGCGGTTGTCACGCCGGAGGGGTGTCAGTCTCACCCTTCCGAAGGAGGACACCATGCCAAGTGCCAGCCGGATGACGACTCCGGTCGCGATCGACGAGGCGCAGATCGAGGGTCGCTACGCTCCTCTGGGCGATTACACCGTCAGCTTCGAGACCTTCAGGCAGGACGCCGACCCGGCGCCGTACTTCGCGGGACTGCCCGGCGACCGCTGCCAGTGCGCGCACTGGGGCGTCGTGACCGCCGGCCAGCTGACCTTCCGCTGGCCGGACCACGACGAGACCTACGTCGCCGGTGACGCCTACTACGCGCCGCCGGGACATCTGCCGCTGGTGACCGCGGGCACGACGATCGTGGAGTTCAGCCCCACGGCCGATCTCGAGGCGACCATGGCCGTCGTTCAGCGGAACCTTGCCGGATCAGGGGCACCGGCATGAGCACGGAGATGAGCAGCAGCGGCCTGACCAGCATGGCGACCAGGTCGACGGGAGCCAGGTTCGGCCAGACGCCAGCGCGGCCGTGGCGAACCTGATCCGGTTCCTGGAGACCGGATCCGTCCCCGACGGGCTGTTTGCGCCCGACGTCTTCGCCGACCTGTCGCTGCCGCACTGGCGGATCCAGGCCGCGACCGCCGAGCAGATCATCGCCATCCGGGCCGAGGGCCACCCGTGGCCGGGGCAGGTGCGAGTGGAGCGCGTCGAGCAGACCGGCCACGGGTTCACGATCGAGTTCGAGGAGCGCTGGGACAGCGAGGGCCAGCGGTGGTACTGCCGGGAGATGATCCGGGCCGACGTGGCGGGCGACAGCATCGTGGAGCTGTCCATCTTCTGCACCGGTGACTGGGACGAGGCCAGGCAGCGAGAACATGCCGAGGCTGTGCAGCTGATCCGGCCCTGACCGGTGCCCGGGCGGTCGCCGGGAAACCTACGATGAAGCGTGGTGACGCACTCGTCCATCGTCCGCGATCTCCTCGACCGCGCCGACGCTGCCCGCGCGGCCGGTCGAGGAGAGACCGCGGCACGCCTGTACGACGAGGCAGCGACTCGCTGCCGCGCCGACGGACGATCTCGACGGGTGGACCCGGGCGGTGCTCGGCGCGGCCTCGGTCTACCTGTTCGGGGCGGAGCCGGGCAAGCTGCCGGCCCAGCTGTACGACGTGCTGGCCCGCACGACCGACGACGGAACCCGGGCCCGACTCGCGGCCGCGCTCGCCCGCTGCTGGGCATACGCCGGTCAGGCCGCGCGTGCCATCGCGTTCGCGGACGAGGCGGTGGAACGTGCGCAGCGGGCCGGCCCCCCGGAACTGGTGGCGGACTGCCTCGACGCCGCACTCGCCGCGCACTGGGGGCCCGACGAGCTCGACGTCCGCCGGTCGCTGGCCGCCCGGCTCGACGATGTCGCCGCTCACGTCCTCGATCCCGATGCCCGGCTGCAGGCACACCTGTGGGGCCTGCAGGTTGCCTGCGAGGCGCTCGACCTGCAGGCGATGCACCGGCAGATGCGCGCCCTGGAGCTGCTGGGCGAGGAGTCTGCCCGGGCGCTGTTCTTCGCGGCGTCGCGGCGGCTGATGCTCGACCTGCTGCGCGGCCGGACCGATACCGCGGCCCGGCTGACGAACATGGCCGCGGCGGCCGCGCGAGCAGGCGTCCCTCGCGGATGCCTGGATGGTGCTCAAGGCGATGGACGCCTACTCCGCGGCCCAGTCCGGCGACACCGCCACTTGCGCGGCCGGGGCGGCCGAGTGCGAGGCGTTCGCACTGGCCGAGGGTGTCACGGTGATGTGCGCCGAGGCCGCCTTCCTCTGGGTCTGCGCCGGACAGCTGGACCGTGCTCGCGCCCTGGTGCACACGTTCCACGGGCGCGTTCTCGACGACCTGCCCCGCGACGTGAACTGGCTGCTGATCCTGCAGTGCGTGCTCGAGGCCGCACTGGCCGTCGCGGACCGCGAGGTGGTCGGGAATGCCGCCAGGCTGCTCACACCGTACGAGGGCAGGGCGGTGTTCAACGCCGGCGCGGTGATGTTCCACGGCGTCACCGACGACACCCTCGCCCGTGCGGCGGCCCTTCTCGGTGATCCGGACCGGGCCGTCCGGCTCCGTGCCCGGGCTCTCGCGACCTACGAACGCCTCGGTGCCCAATGGTGGCGCGACCGGCTCACGTCGTGGCGGCCGCCCGTGCCGGACGACGTGGCTCGCGGTTCGCGCCGGGTACACCTGCATCCGGCTCCGGGCGGGCTCTGGCTGGTCGGGCCGGATGGGGCGGCCGTGCCGCTCCGGGCGCTGCGCGGCTTCGGCTACCTGCGGGAGCTGCTGCGCCGCCCGGGCCAGCCGGTTGCTGCGCTGGATCTGGTCGGGGCAGGAACGGGCGTCGCCGTGCAGTCCGGCCTCGGCGATCTCGTCGACAAGCAGGCCCTCAAGGCGTACCGGCAGCGGCTCCGTGACCTCGAGCAAGAACTCACCGAGGCTGAGGAGTGGTCCGACATCGGCCGGCTGGACGCCGTACGCACAGAACGCGACGCACTCCTGGACGAGCTCGCCCGCGCCACCGGTCTCGGGGGACGTGCTCGTGCGACCGGCTCCAGCCAGGAACGTGCCCGGGTCGCCGTGCAGAAAGCCATCAGCGCGGCAATCGACCGCATCGCCACCGTCGACGAACCACTCGCACGACACCTCCGGACCGGCATCCGCACCGGCCTGCACTGCAGCTACCAGCCGGACCCCGCAGACAACCTAGGATGGATCCTCGACTGACAACCCACCGAGCTGCCCAATGCGGCGCCGGAAGCCCGAAGCGTTCCTGACCCGGCCCGGTGGCTGATAGCTGCCCAGGCGATCATCCTGGCACCTCGACGAGCGGCTGAGGGCCGGGGCTTGCGGGTTCAGCTGCTTCACCAGGATGGCGCGGGTGTAGAGCAGATCGAAGCCCTGATGCTGGACGTTTTGCTGGGATTTGGATCCGGGCTGGGTGGTGACGACGGCGACCTCACAGCCGGCCGCCGCGGCGTCGGCGAGCCGGGCCGCCAGCAGCGCGGTCTGGATGCCGCGGCGGCGGTGCGCGGGTGCGGTAGCCGCGCCGGTGAGCTGCGCGACGCCTTCGGCTATCCGGAAGCTGGCACCGCCGGCGAGGACCCCGTCGCGCAGCGCGGCATAACGCACGACGCCGGCCGCTACCATGTCGCGCTCGGCCGCATCGACGGCCTCGCGCGAGAACTCCTCATGCGAGGGCACGCCCTGGGTATCGGGGTGCGCGACAGCATCCACCACCACCTCGAGCCAGGGCCCGAGTTCCTCCTCGCTGCTCGGCCGGACCTCGATCCCCGGTGGGGTGATCCGCTCGGGGCCGTCGCTGAGGGCGAGGCCGAGCACATTCTCGAACGATACGAGCCGGTAGCCGCGCCCGGTCAGCGCGGCGCCGACCGCAGGGTCGGCTAGGTGGGCGAGCTCGATCTGGACCGGGGCCCCGCAGGCGGTGAAGGCCCGCTCGATCTCCTCGAGTACGGACGCATCCGGCACGCCGCCGAAGCCAAGTCCCGCGACCTTGCTGAACGGCGAGTCCGGCCCGGCGAAGCTCGCCACGCCGCCGGCCACCGGGATCACGAAGCCCGCCGCGCCTGCGCCGCGGCGGCGGGCGGCCCCGCTGGCCTTCGCGATGAGCTGCGCCTCGGCCCGCTCGATCCGCCCGGCCAGCGCGGTGTCGCAGAACATTGGCAACCTTCCGGCGGTCATGTTCCCTCCGGTTGGTGTTCGCGGAGACCGAAGAGGTCGGCCAGGGCGGGCAGCTTAGCTGGCTGGGGTGCAGACAGGTAGGGGAACTTCGGGGTGGCGGGATGTGGGACGGAGTCTTCCCCGAGCGCCGATCCGGCCAGGACGGCCAGCAATGTCGAAGGCGTTGTCATCGAGCACGCGGATCGGTCCGCAGGAAGCGGCCGAGTTCTGACCAGCCGTTCATGAGCTCCTCGAAGGGCCATCGCCGATAGTCTCGACCGATGAGTGACCCGAGCCAGCATTACGACGACCTGCGCGCGCTAGTGATCAACTGCACTTTGAAACGGTCGCCGCAGCCCAGCCATACCCAGGGGCTGATCGATGTCAGTGCCCGGATCATGGCGAAGCAGGGCGTCCGGGTCGACCAGATCCGGGCCGTCGACCACGACGTCGCCACCGGCGTCTGGCCGGACATGACCGAGCACGGCTGGGCCGCCGATGACTGGCCAGGCATTTACCAGCAGGTGCTCGCCGCCGATATCCTGGTGCTGGCCGGGCCGATCTGGCTCGGTGACAACAGCTCGGTGACGAAGCAGGTGATCGAGCGGCTCTACGCGTGCTCGCACCTGCTCAACGAGGCCGGCCAGTACGCCTACTACGGCCATGTGGCCGGCTGCCTGATCACCGGCAACGAGGACGGCGTCAAGCACTGCGCGATGAACGTCCTGTACAGCCTGCAGCACCTCGGCTACACCATCCCGCCGCAGGCTGACGCCGGATGGATCGGCGAAGCCGGGCCCGGCCCGTCCTACCTGGACCCGGGGTCCGGCGGCCCGGACAACGAGTTCACCAACCGCAACACCACCTTCATGACCTGGAACCTGATGCACCTGGCCCGCATCCTCAAGGACGCCGGCGGCATTCCCGCCCATGGGAACCAGCGCTCCGAATGGGACGCCGGATGCCGGTTCGACTTCGAGAACCCTGACTACCGATGACAAACAGAACGGGACGCGCCCAGCGCCTACATGGTCGGGGTTTCCGGGGGTCCGGTCGCCGGAGTCTCTTTCCGAGGCCCCGGTCGGCGAGCGACTGAGACGGGCTGGAATCGTAGCGGCTGGGTCAGCGGATCGCGGTGCGGGCTACCGCGGCGACCGGTGGCCGGCTTGCCGGAACCGGGCGGCGTGGCACGCTCAGGCCGGAGAACCGCGGTCACCGCCGAGGTGATCTCCGGGGTGTCGGCGGCCAGTGCCGCCAGCAGGCCGAGCAGTGCCTCGGACAGGCCCAGCCGGGCGCCTACCCGTTCCAGCCGCACCACGAGCAGCACGCTCGCGCTCAGGCTGAGCGCAGCGGCCGCCATGAAAACCGCAGCCACCAGCGGCGATGACGCCATAAGTCACCGGCATTCGGCCTGCTGCGCTGATCCCGGTCCGGCCGCCAGATCATGCCAGCGATCGATCCTGAGCTGCGGCACTCGCGGCTACCGGGCATGGCGGCGCCTCTTGCCGGGCCGCCAGCCGGTTCGTCAGCGCCCGCTCCGGGCGGTCTGGCTGGCGCTCAGCGCCCGTCCGGCCTGATTGGCCAGCGTGACGGCGACCAGGCGGGCCTGCAGGGACGGCCTGGCGCCGGTTTCGGCTGTACTCGAGGCGGGTGAGCTGCCGGCCGGCACGTTCTGGATGGTCATTGCGCTCCTGGCGGACGAATTCGAGAATCACGAACGTCGCGCCGACCAGGCTTCCCGGCTCACCTGCGCAGTAGCATAGGCGCCGCCAAGCCGGCCGCATAGAGCGCCGCTCTAGCCGGAGTCATGACAGGCGACGGCTTCCCCCGGCTAGCTCCATTCCTCCCAGACGCATCAGCCTTTCGCGCCGGGCATCAGGAGGCTACTCGTTTGACCGAGCCGTGCCGCACGTCACCGACGGCGAACACGCCCGGCAGGCTGGTCTCGAGCAGAAATGGAGCCCGCTTCAGCGGCCACCGCGCGGCGGCGTCTGGGCCGGTGAGCACAAACCCGCACCGGTCGCGGTCTATGGCCTCGGGCAGCCAGCTGGTGAACGGGCGGTCGCCGATCAAGATGAACAGCCCCGCGGCCGGCACCGTTGCGCTTTCGCCGGATTCCCGGTCCCGGAGCAACAGGCGCTCCAGGTGCCCGTCTCCGCCGCCGGCGACCTCGGCCTAGTAGCGGACGCCGATGTTGGGCGCCTGCTGATAGGCGCGCCAGGCCTATTCCACCCCGCTGACCCATGCGGGAACCCCAGATAGTTCCGGATCCGGGAGCTGGTCCCGGCCTGGCCGCCGAACGCCTCCCGCTCCAGTAGCGCGGTGCTCAGGCCTTCCGACGCCGCGACACCGCGGCGGCCAGCCCCGCCGACCCGGCACCGACCACGGCCACGTCATAGATGAGCCCAGCGGGCCGCACGTCGAGCCCGAGCGCCTCGGCCTCCTCGGCATGCAAGATGTACCTTCCAGCCGTGTGACGGCCACCGGTTTCAGTCCCTGGGCGGCTCCCCCGGATCGGGGTTGTCTTGGATTTAGGCTGCGGTCTCGCTCCACGAACTCATACTGATGGGTAAGAGGGCTGCGGGTGGTGCAGCCGTGAAGGGGGGCCCCGCCATGGCGGCATTGGCAGGCAGGGTGGCGGTGGTCACCGGAGCGTCCTCCGGGATCGGGGTCGGCCTGGCCACGATGCTGGCCGGCGAGGGCGCGCGGGTGGTGCTCGCCGCCCGGCGCGGCGAGCAGCTCGAAACCGTGGCGGCGGGGATCCGCCAGGCAGGCGGGGTGGCCGTCCCGGTGGTCACAGACCTGGCCGACGATGACTCGCTCGCCAACCTGCTGGCCCGCACCGGCGCTGAGCTGGGCCCGGTCGACGTGCTGGTCAACAACGCCGGCTTCGCGGTGTGGAAGCCACTGGAGGCCACCAGCATCGCCGAATGGGACCACACGTTCGCCGTCAACGTGCGGGCCGCCGCTTACCTGTGCGCGGCCGTGCTGCCCGGCATGGCCGAACGCCGTTTCGGCCGGGTGATCAACATCGGCAGCGAGGCGGGGGTGGCGATCGTGCCCGGCCTGGCCGCCTACTGCGTCAGCAAGCACGCCCTGGGTGCCCTGACCGAGGTCATCCAGGACGCCAACCATGACAACGGGATCAAGGCCTGGGCCATCTGCCCCGGCTTCGTTGACACCGAGATGGGCGAGGTGGTACCCGGCGCCAACCGCGACCACTACCTTCACGTCGATGAGGTCGTGGATGTGGCCCGGTACCTGATCCGCCTCGGCGACAACGTCAAACTCGGCCCGCAGGTCCTGGTTCGCACCATGAGCAACCCCATGGCACCCTAACCAGCGCTGCCATGCTTCGCGACCTTCCCACGCACAGGCCGCATGCATGCGCAACTGGCCAGCCCGAGCAGCTCCGCGTAGTCGGCCAGCCACATCGCCAGCAGCTGGGACGTATCCAGCCCTGGCAGCCCGATTCCCGTCTAGAGCGCTGAACAGCGGGTTCGTCAGGTTCCTGCGCCGGGATCGGCCCTGCCGCCGACCAGGGCGTTCTCGGCGAAGCGCGCAGCAGCCAGCAGCAGGCGTGGTAGCGGGCCAGCACCGGCACCACGTGCGGCCGGGTGCCGCGCACGATGACCACGACCCCATCGGAACGGCACGCCACGTCCCTGCCGCGCACGTCGTGCAGATCAGAACGGATCAGCCCGGCGCCGGCGCCCAGCAGACCAGCCCCGCCGCTCGCATCCGCCGTCCCGTCGTGGGCTGCGCGTCCGTCAGCGCCAGGTAACCGGCGATTCCCCGGCTGTATGACTTCTTGGCCCGTTCCTGGGACAGCGGCATATCCGCCGGATACGGCTGCGGCACGACACGCCGGCCGAAGAACCGCAGGTTCGTGCGCAGCCCCCGCCGCGCCGCGCGATCGTACTCATGATGGGCCCTGGAGAACTAGCCCGGCGGTTGATCTGCTCCTTCGTGAGGCTGGCCGCTAGGCGGTCAGGGCTCGGCGGCGCTGTCGGCGGCGTGGTCTTCTCGGCGCGCTCGACTGCTTCACGCTGTCTGACCGGGTTCGGCCATACGTCAACCTGTGCGGCTGGTGTGCGAATCGCCCTTGCATGCGTGCACTGCCCACGGGCGGTCTGCGGCGCCGGGACAGCCATGCAAGCCCGGCGGGTACTTGCCCGGCGGCCGCGATCCGGTTTGCAGTTTCGCCAGGCTTCAGGTAAGGCCGGGCGGGTTCGTACGCCGGGCCAAGGCGATAGCTCGCTAGTACGAACCGCGCCTCGGCGTGGTCTTAGAACATGTGCTTGTCAGCCCAAAGGCAATCGGCTATCCAGCCCGGAATTCCGGCCTGCGGTGATGGCGCCGGCCCAAGTCGGCTAGCCGGGATCCTGTATGGCCCGGCTCCTGAACGCGGCTCACGGCAGGCTGCCGGGGCACTATCACGAGCGTCAAAACAACGAGACGTGCATGCCCGCTCGCGAATCGGCTGTCAGGGCGGCGTCTCGGGCTCCAGCGCGCTGGCCGAGGCCCGGCGGATCGTCCCCGCGCCGCTGATCAGGGCACGCCGCCACGGCGCGACGCCCTCGATCTCGGTTTCCAGCGAGAAGCTCAGGAACGTCCTGATCGCCACGATCAGCCCGAGCATGAGGACGTTGCCGAGGGTGGGCGCGACCGCGATGGTGCGCAGCAGATCGGCGGCGACCAGGATTTCCAGCCCGAGCAGCACGGTTCCGCCGAATGCCTGGCGCAGTACCAGGTACGCCCGGGCCGGCCGGTCCGACCGCCGCAAGGTCACCGCCGCCAGCACGAACGACCACGTCACCCCGGCTACCAGGATCGCGGCTCCCAGCGCCTCGAAACCCTGGGCAACGTGATCCATCAGCTCAGTGAACGTCCCGGCCGGCGCCTCGGCAGCAACCACGGCGAGGATCATCTGCCCCTGCCCCGCATGCCGCCCCCTCCGCTGGCCCGGCGAGCCGTCAAGCAGTCTCTCACCCGCCGTCCAGTTCCGGAGCGCCTACCAGGCCGAGACACTGCTAGCTGAATTCCTGCGGCACAGATCGGCGGGAGCGCGGGTTGCACGGCGCGGCGCTGAGGCGCGGGGGAACCGTGCTGGTCCGGCTGGGGCAGATGCCTACGGCGCCGGGATGCGGGCGGCTGCCCGGAACGCCCGTACACGGCGCCGACAGCCCAGCGCCCGCGGTTGCTCGATAGGTCTCCAGATCGGTTGTTCAGCCTGTGGACGCCGCGGGCGAGGACCGCGACGCGGCCGGACACCTGGGTACCGCGGGTGTCAGACTAAGACCGCAGGCGAGCGTCCTGCGATCGCGGATCCTAGGGGGCACGATGACTCACCGAACTGGCTTCGGGCGCGAGCGCGACGAGGAACGGCGGCAGTCCGGGGAGGTCCTGCCGCAGGACCGCGAGGCCTCGCCCGAACGTGAGATCGACGAGCACGACCGCGCGGATCGGGAGGCGGAGTACCTAGAACCGGAAGACAACGAAGCGCACGCCCCGGGCAAGGTCTGCGAGCGGTGCGGAGCGGTCATCACCGCGAGCCAGGACGTGCGGCTACTACCAGATGGCCAGTGGATACATGAGGTGTGCCCGCTGGATCTCGGCGGCTTGCCGGCGGAGGGTACGCGCCCGGCGGACGGCGGATGATATCGGCCTCCGAGATGCCCGGGAGTTGCAGGCCGGGCATGATCGCAGGGCACTCCGGAGGGCTGGCCGGGACGAGGAGACGGATATCCCAGTCCGCGGCGCTGAAAAATAAACCGGGGCGATCATCCAGTGTCTCGTGGCTCCCGCCGCCGATGTGCTGGCGGGGCCCTCAAACCTGACGGTCGCCGCCGCCCGGACCAGTTGATCGGGCAGCTGGTCCGACGGCGCCGGCTCAGCGGATCGCCCGCTGCCTGGTGCGTCTGGCGGTCCGCCGGTGACCGGGCAGCTGCCTGCTACTCGGGGCAGGGGCTGGTAGCTGGCTGGGACCCGGCTGATCTGCACGTCGAGTCCGCCAGGCTCGCGGCGCCGAGGTCGCGGCGGAGAGTGCGCTGTGTAATCCGCGTGGCGCACGCCGCTCCGCAGTCCCGCTGCCCTTTTCCTCCTCATGCTCAGAGAACTCGGGACTCTCGTCGCGAGGCCCGGCGCCTTTCCGGCCCCGCCATGCCGGCGGGTCTACCTGCTCGGGTGGTCGATGTCCACGGGCGGCAGGTCTGGCACCTGCTGCTTGGTGATGCTGAGGCGGATGCCGTCGTCGGGCCCGGTCACGGCGCTGATCGGGATTGCTACTTCCTTGCGGCCCCACCGGTGCCCCTCCTGGAGGAGCACGTGGGTTGACTCGCCGGGAACAGCTGGCCGGCCGCCAGTTGGTGATCTTGTGGCGAGCTGATATCGAATGTAGCCTGGCCTAACAGTGATCGGGGAGTACCACACAGTAATCGGGGGATGCTGTGACTTTGGCCGATACCTTTGACTCGCTGCGGGCAGGATTTCGCGGCCCGCTGGTCATGCCCGGGGACGCCGGCTATGACGCGGCCCGGGGCGTGTGGAACGCGATGATCGACAAGCGCCCGTCCGTCATCGCGCGCTGCACCGGGGCGGCCGACGTTGTCGCGGCCGTCAGCTTCGCCCGCGAGCGCGGCCTGGCGATCGCTGTCCGGGGCGGCGGGCACAGCGCCGCGGGCAAGGGGACCTGTGACGACGGCATCGTCATTGACCTTTCGCTGATGCAGGGCATCCGGGTCGATCCAGCTGGGCGCCGGGTACGCGCTCAGGGCGGGGTGCGATGGGGCGGGTTCGATCGTGAGACGCAGGCGCACGGTCTCGCCGCGCCCGGTGGCGTGATCTCGACCACCGGTATCTCCGGCCTCACCCTCGGCGGCGGGTTCGGGTGGCTCACCCGGCGTTTCGGGCTTTCGTGCGACAACCTGGTCTCGGTCGACCTCGTCACCGCCGGGGGCGAGCAGCTCGTGTGCAGCCAGGACGAGAACACCGAGTTGTTCTGGGCGCTGCGGGGCGGCGGCGGCAACTTCGGCGTCGCGACGAGCCTGGAGTACCGGCTGCATTCGGTCGGGCCGCTGGTGCTCGGCGGGCTGATCGGGTGGCCGCTGGCCCGGGCCGGTGAGATCCTCGCCTTCCATCGCGAGCAGACGCGCGCCGCTCCCGACGAGCTCGGCATCTCGGCCGCGTTCGTGACCGCGCCTCCGCTGCCGTTCGTGCCCGACGCCCTGCACTTCAAGCCCGCGGTCGTGGTCATCGTGTGCTGGTCAGGTGATCCCGGCGAAGGACGCGATGTCCTCCGCCCGTGGCTCGACCTCGCTCCGCCGATCCAGATGATCGACGCGATGCCGTACACGGTCATGCAGTCGATCCAGGATGAGCTCGCGCCACCGGGCCGGCAGTCCTACTGGAAATCTGGCTACCTCACCGAGCTCACCGACGACGCGATCGCCGCGGCGGCCGGCGTGGCGGCGCACGTCCCGTCACCGTTCAGCCTCGCCGAGATCGTCTTGTGGGGCGGCGCGGCCGCGCGCGTCGCCGCGGATGAGACGGCCTTCGGCCAGCGGGATGGCAGATTCCTCTTCAATGCCATCTCGATGTGGGAGCAGCCGGACGCGACCGATGCGAACATCTCCTGGGCGCGGGACTTCCACGATGCACTGCAGCCCTTCGCGACCGGCGGCGTGTACGTGAACTTCCTCTCCGAGGAAGGCGACGAGCGCATCAAAGCCGCGTACGGCGCCGGCAAGTACGCACGGCTGGCCCAGCTCAAAGCCCGTTACGACCCCGGAAACCTCTTCCGCCTCAACCAGAACATCCCTCCCGCAAGGTAGCCCGCGCCGGTGACACTCACCATCAGGCCCTGCGCATCCTCGGTAACCCCCTGGTCGGTATCCTGCATGGCTGTCTGGCCGTCCACACCCTCTACGCCGAAGACACCGCCTGGGCCCACCGCACCAGCCAGGAAAGCTAACCGTGGGATGTCTAGCGGCCGTGGTGTTCACCCAGGCCAGGCCGGCCGACCGAGGCGGGATGTTGGTATCCCTTCAGGACGCATGTTGGCACCCTTGGCGGCGGTACCCGCCTTGCCTACCGTGAGTTACAGCAGAAAGATCAGTTCAGGATCCACCGGTTCAACGGGGCGACGTGCGCTGTATCAGCTGCCGATCAGAACGCTCTGAACAAACGAGACGCGTGCGGTGTGCCGGAAGGTAACGGGCTGGGCTGTGAGTGTCGGGCGCGGGTTTGTGAGCGGCCGGGCGCCGGGCCGCACCGTCGTCCAACGCGGCGCAACGGGTCAGCGGGACGTGCTACCCAGCTTGAACGGCTGAGGGGATGGGCGTAATGAGCTTGCAAACTGGTGTACCGGCTGGCGCCACACTCGGTGTGGCACCGGTCGTGCCCGGATCGTTTTTGCTGGGCTCGGCGCTGGACCTGCGCCGCGACATGCTGGGTCTATGCGAGCGGGCATTCCAGCGTTACGGCGACGTGGTGCGCTTCCGGTTCGGCCCGCCCGGAGCGCGCATGGAAATGCACATGCTGTTCCATCCCGACGCAGCGCATCGGGTGCTGGCTGGCTGGTCGGCGAATTACCGCAAGGAGAATGTCTTCTATAGCGAGATCCGTAGCGCGTTCGGCGATGGCTTGCTGACCACGCAGGATGCCGAGTGGCAGCGCCAGAAGCGGTACCTGCAGCCGTTGTTCGTGGCCAGGCGGGTGAACGGTTACGCCACCGCCATGACCGAGCAGGTCCAGCAGACCGTGCAACGGTGGCGGGCCCGGCCGCCCGGCACCGTCGATCTTCACCAGGAGATGACTCGCCTCACGCTGGCGACCGTGTGCCGCATCCTGTTCGGTGAAGACCTCGGGCAGGCGCTGCCGGTGGTGCATCGCACGTTTGGCCCACTGGCCGATGCGGTTCGGCGCCGGGCGCTCTCCGGTGGCCGCGTGCCGCGGGGCTGGCCCACCCCCGTTAACCAGCAGTTCCGGCGCGCACAGCATGAGTTGCAAAGCGCCTGCGGCCAGATCGTTGCGCACCGCCGAGCCAGCGGCGGCCGGTCGGAGGACCTTCTGGGGCTGTTGCTTGACGCGCAGGACGAGGGAAGCTCGCTGACCGACACCGAGGTCCGCGACCAGGTGCTCGTCTTCCTGCTGGCCGGACACGAAACGACCTCGACTGCGCTCACCTACGCGCTGCACCTGCTCGGCCAGCATCCCGATGTGCAGCACCGGGTGCGGGCGGAGGTGGACGCGATCGCAGGCGACCAGGCCCTCACCGCTCAGGGTGTCTCGGCGCTCGGGTACACAACCATGGTGCTGAAGGAGGCGATGCGGCTCTACCCGTCGGCCCCGTTCCTGGGCCGGCAGGCGGTCCAGGATGATCAAATCGGCGGCTACCACGTCCCGGCGGGCGCCGATGTTGTGCTGTCACCCTGGATCACCCACCGGCATCCGGGATTCTGGGACCGGCCTGAGCGCTTCGACCCGCAGCGGTTCACCCTGGAGCAGGAGAAGGCCCGCCACCGCTACGCGTGGTTCCCGTTCGGCGGTGGGCCCCGGGCGTGCATCGGGCAGCATTTCTCGATGCTCGAGTCGGTGATCGCGCTCGCCACGCTGGTACGGGACTTCGAGTTCGCGGCGCCACCCGGCGAGCCCGCGCGCACCAACCACATCACGCTGCAGCCGGTCCACGGAGTACCCAGCCGCGTCACGGTCCGGTAGGCACAACATCATCATTGCCGGAGTTGCCAGATGGGGCGTCTGGGCGCTGAACCTCTAGCCCGCCGGGGCTAACCAGGTGACTCCGGGGACATTGGCGCGGTGGTGAGTGAGTGTCCACGCCGTCTCCACATCGTCGTCATGCGATCTCTATGCGGCTAGCTCACCTTTATTGTGGCTGGCATAAGCGGGTCAGGTGCAAAGGTGATGCGGGTATGGAACGGTGATACTGAAGAGGTCTGCAGGTAAGGTGGCGGCGTTTCAGTCGGCAATTAGTGTCCGTCGCATCAGATTTCGCGGATCGCGGGTATAGTGCGGCCCTGGAGTCAATCGTGATGTTCATGGAGCCCGATGCAAGCCGCCGGGAGGACCTTGCCGGGACGATGCATCTGCCAATGCCTGTGGCACGCTGCATAGGGGTAATAGTCAAACGCTCCGTTTCGTTAGCACCGTTTTCGATCGAGGGGGTTTAATATGAGCAACGGCACCGAGGGTTCGTGTTATCTGACAGTCGGCCTCCCCTATGCGAGCGAAAGCTGGGTCCGTACGACCTCTGACAAATGTCTGGAGTTACGGGGTCAGTGGAGAGGCGACCAAGCACCCCCGATTACCTGTCTTTTCGGGCACCTCTTCGCGGGCCACCCCGAAAGCGCGTTATGGCATGCGCGCGACATCGAGACTAGTTCCCGCGAGTTCCGCGATCGCGTTCTGTCGACCTCGTCGGCCGGGGCGAGGGTTACTGCCTACCACGACCAGTTCGCCGACGAGATCGCGCGGATCGTGCAGGCCGACTCCGAACTCACCGCGACCGTCATCGAAAGTCTTGTACTGGGCTACAGATTTGTCTTGGCGCTGCTGAATGTCGACGAACAGCGCGGGCGGTCGACCATCCGCATCTCACTCGCGCTTTTCGAAAGCGCTTCGGAGATTTTCGAACGGATCCGGGCCCAATCCGGAAACGACGACCTCATCGCTGCCCTTAACCACGTTCAATCGCAGCTTGGCCGACTGATACGAGATGCTTGGACGTGAAGGGGAGCGCCCATGAGTTCTTGCTGCTGCCTGCCCATCAACGTACGCACAGCGTGGTGACGGCTACCCTGGCGACTCCGGGCGTCCTGGTGCCAGCCCCGCCACCGGAGCAGCCGCACGAGCGCCAGGGCACTCTTCCTCCGCGCGTCGTCCCTGGACGCCAGGGCGGTGATCGGTTCCCTGGCGGTCCGCGCATGGTGTGCAATGAGAGCGTTTCGACTACTAGCGTGTGCGCCCCATACTTCTCCTATGGGTGAGGCACTCTCCCTATTCGCCGCATTAGTCAGCGCCATGACTGGGGTCGTAGCCACTGCCGTGTCTGTTGCGCAATGGCGCGAAAGCCGGCCCCGTCCCACCAACCGCAGGCCACCCCCGCCCGAGTCAACCAGCTCGAAATCGGCACCTCCATCGAGGCCTCGCACCGTGCCTCAAGCATCCCCACGCTCGCTCAAGTGGGCATTAATGCTGGCCGCTGTGTGCTGCTTCTTCACAGCACTGAGCCAGTTTTCATACTGGAACCAACAGAGAGAGAGCTACGGGGGGTCGGGCTGGGAGGCGCTCACAGACACCACACTGCTCCTCAGCTTGCTGGCGAGCATCGCCGGCATAGGGCTTACTTTCTTCGCAGCTGCAGTAGCTCTATTCCGTCGGCGCGGCCGGGACTTTCGCCTGGCAGTGCTCGCGTTCGTATTGTGCCTCGTACCGTGGATCGGCCTCTGGATCGTCGATTTCATCAACGATCACCAATGACCCGGCCCGCGCGGGGCTGACCGTCGCGGCGCAGAAGTCTCAGCACATCCATAGCGCGCCTGGCTCTCGGGCGCTCGTCCTTGGCGATGATGGCGGCGATGCCCGCGCAGCCGCAGATGCGCGGTCGTGGTCGAGCTGCTCTGCCCGGCGAAGGCCACGGCGGACGAAGGTGAGTACAGCGACGGTGACCGGTATGGCCAGCTTGGGGAGCGACTTGGCGCTCCCGGATCCGCGTGACCAGCGCCGTCGGCGCACCGGCTTCTGGCGCCATGGGCGGATCGGCTGGCCCGGCGGGTTCGCGCAGGCAGGCCCGATGAGCGATCACGCATTTCTCCGCGGCCTCGGTGAGGTTATTCCACAGGGTGCTGGTAGGCCGTGGGCGATGTGCCTGCTGTGCAGGTCCTTTTCCGACGCGATATACAGCTTGTCCGGCGCAGGGCCTGCTGGCGGCAGCGGGGCCACGGCATTCGCGGTGATCGCGGCAGCCTCGGCTTCGATCTTCGCCGCAGCCGCGTTCCCGTCGGCCTCGGCACGGCGGCCGGCGCGCCCGGCCAGTCAGGGTGACACCGGCCAGGTAGCCGGGATCGGCGGCCAGCAAATCCTCCAGTACCGAGGCGCCCAGCCGGAGCAGCCCGGCGCGGATCGCCCGCTCGGCCACCTCCAGGCCAGCGCAGCCGGCCAGCGATGCCGCCGCGGCGGCCAGCCGGGTTACCTCGGCCGACGCCTCCGCCGCGAGCCGGGCGGCGAGTTCCCGGCCAGGCCGCCCCCTTTTTGCCCCTCCGGGTCAGGGGCCGTCTCACCGGGTCCGGCTAACGGCGGACGGGCGTCGCAGATCGTCTCGTTCACCTGCTCGATCTGCCCGGTCAGCGACCGGAACCGCTCCCACTCGCCGGCTTCCCGGTCCGCTTTGCCCAGCTCCGGGCCAGGTCGCGGATGCGTGGTCACCGTCTTGCCGTCGGCCCACCGGGTCAGGTTCCACTGCGGGCCGTGCCCGGGATCGCCCGGCCGCGCGCACCGGCAATTCGGCTTACCGCACTTGCGGAACACCGCGCTCAGCGTTGGCTTGGGAGGCCGCGGTCACTTGGCCATGCGGACGGTGGCGGTGGCTTGGTGATGGTCAGACCGACTCGCCGGGCTGCTGGCCTTCATCGCCGGGCCAGATCCCGGTGAGCCGGCGTGTCCCCTCGGCGGCGCCGCGATCGACGGCGGCCTTGACCACCGCGAAGATCGCGCCTTGCAACATCGCGGCCAGCAGGATTTCCCCCCACCCCCGCCGCTCATCGGTGGGCTTAGGCGCGTCTGCCCGGCCGATGAGCTTCCAGATCCTCTTGAAGATCAGCCCGGCGAGCAACCCGCCAACCATGCCAGCGATATGGTCCATCGGCTTGAACAACAACCTGATCATCTTGATCATCGTCTTCTCCCAAGCAGCCTTCTGACCCGTATATACCTGTCAGGCGTTCAACGTCGTCCGGACCCGTCCGCGAGCTGGCATGATCGCCACCCGACTGTTCATACCCATCCGTCTGGCCCGCGAAGTCGTTCGCCCAGGTGGCTCCCATGTTCGCTCCCAGCATGGCGCCTGGCGCCATACGGGTACATGCGAATCCCGCCGTTCCGGGTCGCGGAAGTTGCGCTCCCGCCGGATCAGGATTCCGGTCACTGGCCTCGCAGCGCCGGGGCTCTCAGCGCGGCTGCGGGAGGTACGCCGCAGTATCAATGTCGCGATCACCAAGGACGACGACTGTCCACCTGCGAGCTGGGTCGCCTTGCAGGAATGGGTCAAGGCGTCCGGCGCCCGGATCTGCGTCGTGTTCGAGGGCCGGGATACCGCCGGGAAGGGAGGCAGGATCAAGCGGATCACCGAGTGGGTCAGCCCGCGGGTGTTCCGGGTCATCGCGCTGCCCGCCCCGGCCGGGCGGGAGAAAGTCGCAGATGTACATCCAGCGGTACCTGCCGCATTTCCCGGCGGCCGGCGAGGTCGTGATCTTCGACCGCAGCTGGTACAACCGGGCGGGCGTCGAGCCGGTGATGGGCTTTTGCACCCCGGAGCAGACCGAGCGGTTCCTCGAGCTCACGCCGGGGGTCGAGAAGGCCATGGCCGATGACGGGATCCTGCTGCTGAAGTACTGGCTGGAGGTCAGCGCCGGCGAGCAGGCCCGCCGGCTGCAAAGCCATCCGCGACCCGCGGAAGATCTGGAAGCTGTCGGACCTGGACCTGAAGTCCTGCCGCCGCTGGCATGACTACTCCCGGGCCCGGGACGCGATGCTCGCCGCCACCGGCACCGCCTGGGCGCCCTGGTACATCGCGGGCACCGACGATAAGAAACGGGGCCGTCTCAACATCATCAGCCACCTGCTCAGCCAGGTCCCCTACACCCCGCTCGCCCCCCGGGACATCACGCTGCCCAAACGGCAGCAGGCCCGCGGCTACCTCCAGCCGGACCTGCCATTGCGGCACATCCCCACGCCGTTCTAACCGGCCAGGCGGGGCCAAGGGATAACCGGTTGCGGGACACGATGCGCTGCCTATCTGGGGCGTAGCCCGGGCCGCGCACGCCGGGACCACCGCGTTCTGGGAGGGCACAGGTACCTTAGGCCGCCTGCTGCTGCCGTCAGGGCGGTAACGGGCTGGATGGCCGGGCCGAGCGCCAGCGCCAGATCCTGCGCTGCGTGCTGGCCGACAGCGCCGACCACGATGAGGATGACAACCCCGGAGCTAATCCGGGGATTTCGGCATCTCGGCGGGACCTTGGCCCCTGTCAAACCGGGCCGGCCATGGGGAAGCATGGACGAGTCATTCAGTTGTGAGCAGTTCTGCGATGAAGACACGGCCTCCGGCGTGCCGATGGTACGGCTCAGCGCCGCGGCGCCAGTGCCCGGGCGTCGCGCACGGGGGGAAGGAACCGATGGCGAGTCACGCCGGGTGGGAAGAGCTGGCCAGCGAGAACGAGCGGCTGACCGGGCTGGCGGACTCCCATGGTCGGGTGCCAGCCGGCACCGGTATGAGCGCTACCGCGGGTGGCGGCAGCGGCTCGCTCGCGGCGGGGTCGCCGTCGGCACGTACCCGCTTCACCTTCCGGCTTCGCCGGTACCTCAAGGGGAGTGTGCCTTCCTTCGCGCTGGCCGGCGCGATGGCCGGCCTGCTCCTCGCCGTGGTCGCCGGCCATGGTGACCTTTCCTGGGAGTCGCCGTGTTGCATGCCCGGCTTGACCTGATCACCGCGGATCCGCTTCGGCTGGGCGAATCTGTCAGTTACCTCGAGAGCGAGGTCCGCCCGGCGGTCGAGGGGCTGCGGGCCAATCTGGGGATGTCGCTGCTGGCGAACCCCGGGCTCGGTGCCGCGGTACTCGAGTCCTTCTGGGTGTCGCACGATGCGCTGCTGGACAGCGAGCAGGCAGTGGCGCCGCTGCGCAGCGAAATTGCCCGGCGGGCCGGGGGAACGGTCATCGCCGAGCGCTACCGGATTCCGGTGTTCGAGCGCGAGGCGCCGTTGGGTGGCGGGGAGGGGGTCCGGCTGACGCGGATGGTGGCCGGGCGGGCGGCGTTCGAGGATGCCATCGAGGTGTTCGGGGATACCGCCGTCCCGTGGCTGGCGGAATTCGGCGGGTTCCGCGGCGCGCTGCTGTTCGCCGACCCGGCGTCCGGGCATCTGATCAGCGAGACCGTCTGGCAGGACCCGGCTGCGCTGGCCGCTAGCCCGGGCGCCGCCGCGGTGGCGCGGTTCGGTGGCGCAGGCCCGGCTGGATGCGTGATCCGGGCGGTTGAGGAGTACACGCTGGTGTTCAGTTCCGCGCGGAAAGCCTGACCGGCTGCCTGGCCAGGTTCATGCCCACGGGAGTGGTGTATGGGGTAGCTGATCCGGTTGTGACTAGCCTGCCTGGTTACGGGCGTGTTGGCGTGAACTGAGACGGCCACCTTACGGTTCTGGTTCTGGGCCTGGGCCTGGGCCAGGGACCAGGGCCAATCCGTGCCCGGCACGCCGCCTGGCACTCCGGATGGCCGGCGCAGGCGATGACTGTGATCGGCGACCTGTCCGGGCACACGTTCGCAGGCTGTCCCGATGCGCGATGGCCATGACCGCGAAGCAAGTCCTTCCTGCCGGGCCCGCGTGCCCGAACCTGCTCCGCGATAGGGACCTTGGTCCCTGGCCTGGCGGGCGTACCGGAAGAACGATGAGGATCCAGAGAATGGAACGGGAATGAGCATGAGGGCTGACGTCGCACGCCAGCATGAGGACGGCAGCGGCGGCCCGTTCCTGTTGTGAGGGCGATAATGGGGCGCGGGACGGCGAAGGCTGCTGGGTGCTGTTGACGGGAAGGCCAGGACAATGACAGAGGACGCACCCGTCCGCGGGAAGGACGGTCCGGCAGACCCCGGCATCGCACCGGGGGCGGGGTCTGTGACCGGCGCGGCGGCCCAGCGGATCGACCCGGGGTCGCTGGGGTCGGCGTTCGCGCGTACGCACCACGTGCTTCAGCTGGAGTTCGGGGACCGCCGGGATTTTGATGATCCGCGGCGGGAGTGGCGGCGGCTGTTCTCGGAGCTGCTGGGTACCTTCGCGCTGGTGCTGGCGGCCGCGGGCGGCGGGCTCTTGCACGCGAAGGGGCAGATCAGCCTGCCTGCGGCGGTGGTCGCCCCGGGCCTGATGGTGATGGCGATCATCTTGTTCATGGGCGCGGTCTCCGGCGCGCACCTGAACCCGGCGGTGTCGCTGGCGTTCGCGCTGCGCGGCGACTTCCCGTGGAAGCGCGTCCCGGGGTACATCGTCATCCAGCTGGTCGGCGCGACGCTGGCGTGCTTGTTCCTGCGCTGGGTGTTCGGGAACGTTGAGCATCTGGGGGCGACGCTGCCGGGCCCCGGGTATCACGACTGGCAGGCCCTGCTGATGGAGATCGTGCTCACCGCGCTGCTGGTCAGCGTGATCTTGGGGACCGCGTCGGCCGCGCAGAACGTCGGCGCGATCGCCGCGCTCGGCGTCGGCGGCTACATCGCGCTGGCTGGCCTGTGGGCGGCACCGGTCAGCGGCGTGTCGATGAACCCGGCCCGTTCCTTCGGCCCCGCGCTGGCCAGCGGCTACTGGACGAGTTACTGGGTGTACCTCGCCGGGCCGCTGGCCGGCGCGCTGATCGCCGTCGGCTGCGCGTTCGTGCTGCGCGGCCGCGGCGGCGACGTCATCTCCCGCGCCGCGGGCTCCGGCGTGCTGGACGAGGGAGCCCTGGCCGCCAAGGCGAAGCTGTCCCAGGAAATCGACCAGGGCCAGGTCGTCCCCCCCGGCATCGCCGGCACCGATACGCAGCGCTCAGGGGCATGATCGGGAGCCTGATGGCTAGCTCCTGCCGCTGCCTTCTGCCCGGGTACCCTCATGGCGGGCTCCCGGTCGGAATGCTGTTTCAGCTGCGTTGCTGGCGGTGGTCATCCCGCAAGGCCAGGCCTGCTGCCGCAATGTGAGCTGGTAACCATGCTCGCTCCGCGGGAACCGCCCGGTATGGCAGTGTGCCGGGCGCCGTGCCTGGGCGCGCTGCCGGGCCGGCGGCCCGGTGGCGCGGGCGAGCCGAGCTCATCGCACATTCTGGCATCGGCTGGGATGGCGCTGGCCGGCAACTGCGGAACGGCAGGCCCGGAGGTGAAGGGATAGCCCGGTGGGCTGGTCAGCCGGCGGTGATGGTGCGGTCGACGCGCACCGGGTTGCGGAACCGGTCCAGCACCGGGCAGTGCTCACCAACCGCGGCGGCGAGTTCCCGGTAGCGCTGCACGGTCTCGGGGCCGGTGACCGAGACGGCCACCCGGACCGCCGTGAAGCCCGGTCGGACATCACCGTCGAACCCGAGGAACCCGCGCGGGGCGGCCATCAATTAGCTATTTATTCTATCGGAATGCTTGTATATGCTCCGGGTATGCGTGGCTTGAGCTATCCAGAGGACCGCGGGCCGGTCGTCGCGGTCGTCGGTGGCGGCGCCAGCGGCACGCTGGCCGCGGCTCACCTGATCCGCTCCGCAGCCGCACGGCACTGCCCGCTGCGGATCGTCCTGATCGACCGGCATGGCCGCCACGGACTGGGCCGGGCATACGGCACGACGCATCCCGATCACTTGCTGAACGCGCCCGCCGCTCAGATGAGCGCACTGGCCGGCGATCCGGATCACCTGACTCGCTGGACATGCGGGGCTGGCATCGCGGGTGCCGGGTTCCTGCCCAGGCATGCCTATGGCCGGTACCTGCGGGACACGCTGTCGGATGCGGAGCGGCGGGCGCAGCCGCTCTGCCGGGTCACCCAGGTCACCTCCGATGCCGTGGCGATCCGCCACAATGCCCGCGGCCGCCCGCTGCGCCTGCTGCTCGCCGATGGCTGTATCGACGTCGACATTGTGATACTGGCGATCGGCAACCTGGCGCCCGCGCTGCCGTTCCCGGCTCCGCCAGGCCCCCGGTTCATCGCCGACCCATGGGCGCCGGGCGCGCTGGACAATGTCGGGGATGGCAGCCCGGTGATCGTGGTGGGCACGGGACTGACCATGCTGGATGTGGCCATCGCGGCGACCAGCGGCAACCGGTATACCGCCGTGCACGCGGTGTCCCGGCACGGGCTGCTCCCGCGCGTTCACCGGGGTCCGGCCGCGGCGGGCAGCGATATCTGGCTGCCCGCCCTCTCCGGCGCCGGCCCGGTACGGCTCGCGGAACTCATGTGGCAAGTCCGTGCTTGCCTGGCCACCCGCCGCGGTTGCTGGCCAGAGGTGATCGATGCGCTCCGGCCGCATGCTCCCGGCCTCTGGCAGCGGATGCCAGCCCGGGACAAGCGCCTTTTCCTCCGCCATGTTGCCCGGTACTGGGAAGTGCACCGGCACCGCGCGCCGCCCGCGACAGCCTCCAGGATTGCCGAGCTCCGGTGCACCGGGAGGCTGTCCGTGCACCGCGGCAGCGTCATCTCCGCCGCCGAGCAAGCGGGGCGCCTGAGCGTACAGATCGGCCAGGGCGGCACCACAGCCGAGCTGACCGCGGGCTGGCTCATCAACGCAACCGGCCCGGCCACCGACATCACCCGCGCCGCCGACCCGCTGCTGCGTGACCTCCTCGGCCGCGGGCTGGCCCGGCCGGACCCGCTGCGGCTCGGGATCGACGCCGACCCGGCCGGCGCCGTGCTCGACGCGACCGGCAGGCCAAGCAGCACCATCTTCACGCTCGGCCCGCCGCTGCGGGGGCTCTGGTACGAGACCACGGCCATCCCCGAGATCCGCGACCAGGCAGCCGTCCTTGCCCGCCGCCTGACCGCCGGAACGCAGGCCAGCCAGCGCCCCGGCAATGCGGCCTGAGCGCTATCAGCAAACCGGCTCCGGACGCCGGAAAACGTGCCGGGATGGCCGAGCCGCGCCGTACCGGCAGAATCACCAATGCGCTGCGCTCACTGTACTCGTGCGGCGACAAGATGACCCGGGTGCTGGCGGCCGCGGGTCCGCGGCACGGGTCGCGCTCCTCGTCGGACATCCCGGATACGCCCGGCTGGAACGCGGGGAGTTCGGGCCCGCGCTTGCCAGTCGGATACCAAAGGTTTAGCATTATGATATCAGATTTAGGGCCGGACGGAGCGCCGCCATAAGGGCGGCAGGCAGAGGAGACGGCCATGGGCGTACCCGACAGCGCGGTCACGGGACGGGTCGTCGTCCCAGCGGGCACGGACCAGCGCGCGGTCGCGAGTTGCCCGCGGCGCGAGGACTGCACGGGCTGGGACCGATGAATGCGACGGCGGCCGGGGAGCCGCGGCGGGTCACGCCGTGGATCTGGCCCGCCTGTCGGCGGCACCGCTGGACGTGCTGGCAGCTTTTGGCGGTCCAGTAACAACCTCGTCAGAATGGCAGAAGGTACGGCCATGAAAGTGGCAGGGGACGCGGAGACGATCATGGAGACAAGCAGCGGGACCAGCGGGCTTCCTCGCTACCAGCCCAGAGCAGGCGCGTCGGCAGTCGTGGTGCGCGGGCTGCGGAAGAGGTTCGGCGACAAGGAGGCGGTGGCCGGCATTGACCTGCAGATCGCCGCAGGCTCCCTGGCCGGGCTGGTCGGGCCGAACGGCGCGGGCAAGACCACGTCGTTGTCGATGATGACCGGCCTGCTGCGGCCGGACGGCGGGCAGGTGCTGGTCAACGGGCTGGACGTGTGGGAGAACCCGCCAGCGGCCAAGGCGATCATCGGGGTGGTGCCGGCCGAGGTCAGGCTGTTCGAGCGCCTATCCGGCGAGGAACTGCTTGAGTACGCCGGGCGGCTGCGCGGCCTGCCGGCCGACGAGGCGCGGTCGCGGGCCGCCCAGCTGCTGGACGTGCTTGACCTGGCTGGCGACGCCCGGCGGCTGGTAGCCGACTACTCAACCGGCATGCGCAAAAAGGCCGCGCTCGGCTGCGCGCTGATCCACAACCCGTCGGTGCTGTTCCTGGACGAGCCGCTGGAGGGGGTTGACCCGGTCTCCGCGGACGTGATCCGCCGCCTGCTGACGCGCTTTGCCGGCTCGGGCTCGACCGTGCTGTTCTCCAGCCATGTCATGGAACTGGTCGAGCAGGTCTGTGACCACGTGTCCATCATCGACAAGGGCAAGATCGTGGCGACCGGCACCATCGACGAGGTGCGCGGTGGCAAGACGCTGCAGCGTGCCTTCATCGACCTGGTGGGCCCGCGCGCGACCGACGAGGAGGTGCTGTCATGGCTCGGCTCTTCGTCCAGCTGAAGCTGCGCTTGCTGCTCAACGCGCTGCGCTCGTCCAGGACCGCGAAGATCTCCTTCATCATCAGCACGACCTTCGCCGTGCTGCTGGCGGCCGGCACGTTCGTGGTGCTGGCCGGGTTCCGCGGCAAGAGCACGTCGGTGGATCTGACCGCGGTCATTTTCACCGTGTTCGCGTTCGGCTGGCTGATCGGGCCCATCATGGTCTTCACGGTGGACAGCACCCTGGACCCGGCTACGCTGGCGCTCTACCCCCAGCGGACCCGCGAGCTCGCCACCGGGCTGCTTGCGGCATCGTTCACCGGTATCTGGCCGGTGGCCAACGTCATCGGCCTGCTCGGTGTGACGGTCGGGCTGGCCGCTGGCGCCCTCGGCGTGACCGTCGCGGTCATCGCGGTGGTCTTGCAGGTGCTGTTCTGCATCGTCCTGTCGCGGTTCGTGACGACGTCCCTGGCCGGGCTTCTGCGCTCACGCCGGGGCAAGGACCTGGCGGCGTTTCTGGTCATCCCGCTGTTCGCGTTGTATGAGTTCTTCACCCAGGTGGTGCCCAAGGCGGCCGCCGAGGGCAAGATCACCGCGGCGAGCTTCACCGGCTTCGACTCGTGGATGCGCTGGCTACCGCCCGGCCTCGCCGCACACGCGATCCAGGACGCCTCGGACAGCAGGCCCGGCCTGGCCCTCGCCCGGCTGGGCGCGCTGGCGGCCGTCATCGTCGTGTTCGGCTGGCTGTGGGTCAGGTCGCTCAGCCGGGCGCTGGTAACAGCCGACACCACGACCCAGGCGGCGCGGGTCCGCGGCGCCAGGCTGCCGCTGGCCAGGTTCGGCCTGCGCGGTGCCGTCGCGGCCCGGTTCTGGCTCTACCAGCGCCGCGACCCCGCCTCCCTGGTCTACTGGGCGGTCGTCGCGGTCATCACGGTTGCGGTATCGGCTAGCTCCATCACCGGCAAGAACCACCATCCCGGGGTCATCCTGGCAAGCGCGGTCTTCGGCGCCGCGTTCGTCGGAATCTTCCACGCCAACTCGGCGGGGCTGACGGGTCCGCCGTTCCTCCTCGAGGCGACGGCGCTGAGCCGCACTCGCGACCTGCGTGCCTACTTCTCCGGGCAGAACGCCGTGCTCTGCGTCATCGGCGCACCGCTAGTCGTCGCCGTCTGCTTCGGGCTCGCTGCCGCGGCCGGCCGGCCGGGATTCGGGGTCGAGGCGGCGCCGGTCGCCCTGGCCGGCCTCGGCGCGGCCCTCGGGCTTAGCAACCTGGTTACCGTCGGCCTGCCCTACCCCATGGCCAAGCGAGCCGGCATCCCGATGCTGGTGGCCGGGCAGGGTTACGCAGGCTACCGGCTCGGCAGCGTCTTGGGCACGCTGGCGGGCACCGCGGTGCTCGCCGCGCCGGTGATCGTAGCGGTCGTGCTGGCCCGAAACGACCCGCTGGCGATCCGGCTCGGGGTGCTGCTGCCGGGCGGAGCTGTCTACGGATTCGCGCTCGCGCTCGCCGGCGTCCGGCTAGCAGCCGCCGCCGCCGTCGGAAAGATACCCGAACTCTGCCAGGTCGCCCTGAGCAGTGCCATGGCGTAAGTCGATGACAGCGCGGCAGATCCCGCATCTTCCCGGCCTGGCCCGGTTCTGGACGCAAGCGCTGGGCTGGAAGGTTCTTTCCGAGCGCGAGCGTGAGATCGTCATAGGGACCGACCAGAACGCGCCCTTCGGCATGTGCTTCATGCCAGTCACCGATCCCAAGACGGTCAAGAACCGCGTACATCTTGACCTCACCTGCAGCGCCGCCGACCGTGATCAGGAGATTGACCGCCTTCTTGCGCTCGGAGCGCACCGGGTGGACATCGGGCAGACTGGCGCTGAGTCCTGGACAGTCCTGGCCGATCCTGAGGGAAACGAGTTCTGCGTCGTGCGCCCGAAGGAAACGCTCATCCGTTAGGGCCGGACACTGAGGGCCGCAGACGAACCATGTCCGCGGCTACTTATGTCTTCCAAGACAGCCCGGGCCGGCGCAGGCTCGGGTGAGGTGCCCGGCCGGAGCGCTCTTCTCGCGGCTGCCCACCGTTTGGCGAGGTGTGGCTCTTTTCTGGCATGCGGTCCGGCCGGGCATCGTGGCGAGGCGTGGCTCAAGAAGGGTCTGCTCAGCTCGAAGTAGCGTTGCCCGTCCTCGCTGACAGGGATGCAGCTCGGCGAGGAAGGTTGCGTGATGGATCAGGTGATCATCGGGGTTGACCCCCACAAGCTTTCGGTCACGATCGAGGCCAGGGACAGGCGGGAGGTTCTGCGGGCCACGGGCCGGTTCGGCACGGACACCGCGGGCTACCGGCAGCTGCTGCAGGCTGCCCGTCAGTGGCCGCAGCGCGTCTGGGCAGTCGAGGGCGCTAACGGAATCGGGCGCCCGGTCGCGCAGCGGCTGCTGGCCGATGGCGAGCGGGTGCTCGACGTGCCGGCCAAGCTGGCCGCCCGGGCGCGGGTGTCTGGCACCGGCCAGGGACGCAAGACCGACGCCACCGACGCGCACGCGATTGTCATGGTGGCACTGCGGGACACCGGATTACGCGAGCTGAGCTCCGACCCGGAGCTGATGGTGCTGCGAATGCTGTGCGACCGCCGTGATGAGATTTCCCGTGCCCGGGCGCAGGCGCTGAACCGGATGCACCGGCTCTTCCTGGAGCTGCTGCCGGGCGGGGCGCCGGTGAAGAAGTCCACGGAGCAGTACAAGGCCATGCTGGCCAGGGTGCGCCCCCGTGACCTGGCCGGCAAGACCCGCCGCCGGATGGCCGCCGAGGAACTAGCTGACCTGGCACGGTACGACATCAAGCTCAAGGCAATGAAAGCCGAGCTGAAGGCCGCGGTCCAGGCGACCGGATCACACTTGATGGACATCCACGGAATCGGCCCTGCCGGCGCCGCCCGGATCCTGGCCGACGTGGGAGACATCGCCCGGTTCCCCGACCGCAACCACTTCGCCTCCTGGACCGGCACCGCCCCCATCGACGCCTCCAGCGGAGAGCACACCCGCCACCGCCTGTCCCGCGCCGGGAACCGCCGGCTCAACCACGTGCTCTACATGGCCGGCATCGTCCAGCTCCGCCACGACACCCCCGGCCGGGCCTACTACCGGCGCAAGCGGCAGCAGTCCAAGACCTCCATGGAAGCCATGCGCTGCCTGCGCCGGCGCCTGTCCGACGTGGTCTACCGCCAGCTCGCCGCCGACGCCGCCGCACGGCCAGCAGCACCAGATCAGGCAGGCCCGGGAGGGCACTCGGGGACGACTCTAAAATCCAGCGCGGCCGACCTGACCCCGGACATCGGCTCTTCGGACAAGCCACTTCCCGGACCCGCACCCTCGACGCTACCCCCGCCGGTGCCCGCCAGGAACCCCGCCGGGCCGGGGACAGGCGCCACACCGCGCCGGCGCGCCAGAGGTGTCAACGTGGAGCGCCCCACCGGACGAACGACGTTGACACCGACAAGCGTCGGCGCACAATCGAAAGCCTCCCGGACACCCACCCCTTGACAAAGTTCTTCATAGAAGGGAGCCAGAAGCGTGCACGTTCGCGGTCGTCGGCGAGCGCTTGCTTGAGCAGGTTCACCTGAGCGAGGCAATGAGATCCGCGATGGCTGCGGCACGGCTGGTGGCCGTCCCTGCCGCGACGTGAACGATGCCGAAGCCGTGCTCTTGGTAGACCTGCTCATGCAAGGCCCCGAATTCGACGGAATCGGCGTAACTGATCCGGCGGGCAGCCGTCGGCCTGATGAATCCGAGCGGACACAGCAAGAAAACGGGCTGCTCGTACAGCTGCTCCCCGATCATCCTTGCGACTTCCCCGGCGAGCAGAGGCGTCACCGGATGCCCCAGGTACCGGGCCAGGGCCAAGGTGCACAGCGGTGACCGGTCATGCACCTGGACCCGCGCATCGCCGCCACCGGCTCCTGCTGCCGAACTGCTCCTGGACAATCGCCTTCATCAGGTCACCTCGTGTCGTCGCGCGCAGCGCATGGCTAGTGATGAAATCCGACGCCGGCTGCGATCTCGATGACGAGAACCACGGCGACTAGCCAGTCAACGGCGGCGCAAAACGGCGGCCACCACCGGGTGCCGCCAACGTAGTGGCTGCGTTCTTGCCAGCAGTCCTTGAGACCATGGCCTGCATAGCCAACGACGAGCAGCCACGCCGATCCGGTGACGGCCGCCGCGGCCAGCAAGACGAAGGCGCCAGCGACGCTGCTCTCGACGGCGATGACCCGGGGCCGTCCGTCGGCGACCGCGAACCCGATGTAGACCGCTGCGATCAGGGCCAGCAGGAGTGCCTGGACGGTCGCCTGATCGAGCCACCAGAGGGCGAGCGGCGAGGCGGCCTGAATGGCGCCGAATGCCAGTCCGTACAGCACGGGTGCACGGATCGACTGCTTCCACCGTGGGGCGGGTGCCGCCGCGATGGGGCCAGTGGTTCGCTGCTTCATCCGTTCACCGGCATGCGATCTGCCCGGCTAGGAACGCCGCGTCATTCCCCACCCAGCCGAGCAGCGCGGAGCCCCGCGTGTGCTGCCAGGTGAGGCCGAGCATGTACAGGCCGGGGGACCGCGTCACGCCACGTTTGTGCAGCACGCCTTCTTGCTTGTCCTTCACGTCGGGGATGTCGATCCAGGTGTGGTCGGCGGTGAACCCGGTGGCCCATACCACGGCGTCGTAGTCCGCGGTGGTGCCGTCGGCGAAGGTGACCGTCCGGCCGGCCGTGCTCGTCGCCCGGGGCCGGATCCGGATGCCGTGGCGGCGGGCGAGCCGCCGCGGCCCGGGCCCGATCACCTGGTCGCGGCCGGCCAGCCGTCTTCCCAGCCGCGAGTCCGCGGTTACCTTGTCCAGCCGCAGGGCGGTGGCCCAGGTCCAGATGTCACGGCCCAGCGGCCGCTGCGGGATCGCCGGGATCCGCTGGCCGGCGGACAGTTCCACGCTGTGGGTGTCCGAGAGTTCACCGGCGATCTGGCAGCCGGAGTTCGCGGCGCCGACGACCAGGATCTTCCCCGCCGGTACGTTCTGCGGGCGGCGGTAATCCGCGCTGTGGACCTGGTGCACGCCGGGATCGAGCCCTTCGGCGAACGGCGGGGTGAACGGCACCTGGAAGGGCCCGGTGGCCACCACCACCTGGCGGGCCTCCAGCACTTCGCCGCCCGCCTTCGCGACATAGCCGCTATCGCCTCTGGTGAGCGAGGTCACCTTCGTGCTGAGCCGGACCGGCAGGTCGAACTTCGCCGCGTACGCCTGCAGGTAGTCCGCGACGTCGTCCTTGCCCGGGTAGGTGTCGGGCCCAGCCGGGAAGGGCAGGCCGGGCAGGTTGTCATAGCGGCCCGAGGTGAACAGCTGCAGCGAACCCCACCGCGAGCGCCACGCCTGGCCGACCTGCGCGCCGGCGTCCGCGATCTGGAAGGACCGCCCGGATTGTTTCAGGTGGTAGCCCATGGCCAGGCCAGCCTGGCCGCCGCCGATGACCAGCACTTCCGGAGGCGGGCCCGCGGAGCCGGGGCTCATCGGGCTGGTTCCGGGCGGCGGGCCACGTTGAAGCTGAACATCATGCCGCTTTGGTTGTGCTCGGCGATGTGGCAGTGCGCCATCCACAGCCCGGGATTGGAGACGTCGAGGAGGATGTCCACGGTTTCTCCCGCGCGCAGCAGCACGGTGTCCTTCCACACCAGGTTGGCCTCCGGCTGCCCGTCCCGGGACAAGATCAGGAACCGGCCGGCTCCGTGGACGTGGAACGGGTGGTGCATCGGGTGATCGGAGTCCATCTCGTTGACCAGCCGGATCTTCACCCGTTCCCCGACGGTGAACTCCCAGCTGATGTCCCCGTTCACCGCCCCGGTCTGGCGGTCGATCAGCTGCCAGATCATGTTGGCGGAGTCTGATACGCGGTTGATCTCCGGCATCAGATCCTCCCACTCCAGGCCGTCGCCGTGCTCATGCCCGCCATGCGCCGCGCCCTGGCCGGGCTGCGCAGCCGGCGGCGGCGCATCGGAGGCCACCAGCTTCATCCCGCACTTCGGGCAGGTCCCCGGCTCGGCGGCGGTGACCTCGGGGTGCATCGGGCAGGCGTAGGAGGACGCCTGGGCATCGCCTGTCCCGTACAGCAGCGGCATTAGCGAATAGAACGCGAGCACCTTGTCGGGCGGCCGTTCGACGTCGCGGCCGATTGACTGATGCTCGGCGGTGAGCTCGGGATCAGTACGCAGCGCCCCGAACGCCCCGGCGGCCGCGCCAGGCTCGCCGTCGGTGACCGTGAATGCGCCGAGGTCATAGACGTGATCGGGGGTGCGGTGCTGCAGGAAAACCTGCCCGGGTGCCTCGAACAGCACGTCAATGACGGCCCGCTCGGATGGCGCGAGCAGCACCTCGTCGGTGAACGTCTCGCGTTCGTACCGGCCGCTGTCACCGCCGATCAGCTTGGCCCGCGCGCCGCGGATGGCGAAGTTGAAGATCCGCGTGTTCGCGGTGTTGACCACATACAGGCGCACCACCTCGCCCGCTGCCGCCTGGCCGGAGAACCCGGTCTCGCCGTTGATCAGCATCACGTTGCCGTACCGGCCCATCGCGACGAACGTCGGCCCGGACTTGCTGAACGGCGCGATCTGCCCGTCCTCGACCAGCAGGTCATCCAGTGTGAGTGTCAGCTGCCGGTCGGCGGCCGGCCAGTACCCCGGGTCGGACGGCTCGACCACGATCGTGCCGTACAGGCCCATCTCCAGGCCGAAGTCCTCGCGGATGTGCGGGTGGTACCAGTAGAACCCCGCGTCAGGGAAACGGACCTTGCAGGTGTATGTCCCGCCGACCGGGATCGGCACCTGGGTCTCGTCCGGCACTCCGTCGTAACGGTTCTCCAGCCGCAGCCCGTGCCAGTGCACGGTCGCCTCGACATCGCCGTCGTTGGTCACCCGCACGGTGATCTCGGATCCCTGATCGACGTGCAGGACCGGCCCGGGGATCGACCCGTTATAGCCGAGCATGCGCAGCTCGGCACCGTCGATGTTCTTGCGCACCGGGCCGATCCGCAGGTCAAGCCGGTCACCGTCGCCAAGCCGGGTCACCGCCGGGCGCGACACCTGCGGCAGTCCCGCCGTCTCCGTCGTGAACAGATCGTCATTTCCGTTTGGCTCAGCCTGGCCCGTCATGCCGTCACGGTAAGCCGTTGCCGTGGGCGGCACGGTGCCGTCCGCGTGCAGATGGGATGGAGAAGGCGGCTGCTGGTGAACCCGGGAGGCGGGCGCGCCCGGCATCAGGCAAGGTTCGCCCAGTCGACGTTTGGCTAGGCTTGGGTGCGTGGACGAGGGGCGTTCGACGCCTGGCACCGAAACGGGGCGGCGTACGGCGGTTCTCCACCGTCTAGCCTGGATGATCACCGGGATGGAATGTCCGCATCCGGTTCGGGTTGGTGTGGACGGATTCTCTGCGGCTGGCAAGTCCACGTTGGCCGATGAGCTGGCGGCTACGGTGGTAGGCCACGGCCGCACGAGCCTTCGGGCTGATCTGGATGACTTCAAGCGGCCACGCGCTGAACGACCTCCAGGCCCAGCTGGCTTCTACCATGGTGCGTTCGATCTCGACGCGATCCGCGCTCTCCTGCTGTCACCCCTCGGGCCGGGTGGGGATCGGCAGATCCGCTTGAAGTTCTTCGACCAGCAGAACCAGGCACCGTTCCCGGCCGAGGTGCAGTCCGTGGCCGCCGACACGATCGTGATCGCCGATGGCGCCTATCTGCTGCGTCCCGAGCTCCGCGACCTGTGGGACTTCCGGATCTTTGTTGAGATCGATTTCGACCTGGTGCTAGCCAGGGGCGCCGCTCGAGACTCTGCCTGGATGGACTCCGCGCAGGCGGCAGCAGCGCACTATCGCCGTTACTACATCCCCGCCGAGCGGATGTACGACGCAGAGGTTGATCCTCGATCTCACGCCGATGTCATCGTCGATAACCGAGACGTCGCCGCCCCGGTACTTCGTGCCTCAGCCCCGAGCTATAAGGGGGACCAAGCGTCAGCCGGGCCGCTCGAGCATATATAATCTTGACCCGCGCATCGATAACTCGGATCCCGCGCTCCGGGATTACTACGACGAAATCTCTCGAGTAAGTATCATTCGAAAAGAGGTACGTATTATTGCCGACTGGTCTCAATGTGGCCAGAGTCCTTGCTTCCATATGTCCGCTGAATCCAATGTCCGGAAGCTTGGGAATTGAGAAGTAGAAGGTCTGCAAAGGCAGGGTCTGCGCATAGGCGATCATGTTCCGCTGTGTCGCCGCAAGAGATGGGATGCCTGAACTAGTGCCGTTCGCGTAGCTGAGCACGGTGACTATCAGCATCGAGTTTAATATGGTGGCCGCTGCCGGAGAGACATTTTCCATCGTAAATCTGAGCGTGACGAACCTGTTGCTGCCTGACCGGACGACTGGGCCGGCGCTGAGCGAATATTCAATCGCCGATTGCGTGCTCTCGGGAAGGTACACACTCTGATACCAGAATTGCGCAGCCACGGCCAGCAGGGCGGCCGAGACGCCAGCGCCTGCCAGGCCCCTGCCGATGTCCCCCCATCTCGGGAGAATTGACGGAATGAGCCAGCAAGCTAGGAGCAAGTCGAGTAATGCCAGCGCACCGAATATGCTTGCTTTAGCAAGTTCGTACCGAAACGAGTAAAAGGCAATGGTGATGTTCACGTACAGGCCAGCGACAACGCCCGCGCCGACCAGAACGACTTGTCAGTTGGCGAGCCTAGCGATTCTCTTTCGCCAGGGCATGCTTGTCTTGCCAGCGAGGAGGGCGATTCCGGCCAGACCTACGACACCTGCAAGACCCGCGATACCTGCAAGCAGATAGGACAGGCCGACGAGCTGAGCCGAGAGCGACACCGGCGAGAACACATCCTGGATCCCGATCCAGGCAGCCACGACAGCGGTCACCAGCAGGCCTAAGCACGTGATCACCAACCCAGCCAGCTGTAAGAGTCTGAGAAACGTCCGGAATTCAGTCGCCATCGCAGCTGGCCTCCCCGCTCTTGCTACCCACCAGTTCCCCGCACATGACCGCCGGATACCAGGCAGCGCACAAGTCTCAGGGCCAATTTACATATACGGCCGCCGACCTTACTACCCCAGCTCCACCGGTATCCGAACGGTCGCCGGCGAAGATCCAGGCGCCAGCTGTCCGAGTCCCGGCGGTGTGGCGGGCGTCTCAGCAAGGGAGCAGGCCGTGTTCACGATTGGTCACCTTGGCCGGTTGCCTCACGCGTACATGCCTGCTACGGCGCCGACCGGCAGTCCCAGGTTTACTGAGCGGGGGTCGCCAGGCGGTGCTGATAGGCGTACCGGACGGCTTGGGCGCGGTCGCGGGCGCCGGTCTTGGCGAAGATCCGGTTGATGTGGGTTTTCACGGTCGCGTTGCTGACGTAGAGGCGCTGCGCGATCTCGGCGTTACTCAGGCCGGAGGCGAGCAGGGCGAGCACCTCGGCTTCCCGGGGGGTGAGCCCGGCGGGCGGTGTACCGCCCGGGCCAGCCTGGCCGGCCTCCGGAGGCAGGCTGGTGACCGCGGCCACGAGGGTTTCCTGGACGGCGGGGTCGAGGTGGGTCTGGCCGACGTGGACCGCGCGGATCGCGGCCTCGATCTGCTCGGCGCTGGCGTCCTTGGTGAGGTACCCCAGCGCGCCCGCCTGCAGCGCGGGCAGGATCGTCGCCTGGTCGGCGTAGGTGGTCAGCACCAGCACCCGGGCGGCGGGCAGCCGCTGGCGCAGGTCCGCGGTCGCGGTGATGCCGTCGGTGCCCGGCATCCGCAGGTCCATCATGATCACGTCGGGGTGGTGGGCCTCGGCTAGCTGCACGGCCTCGGCCCCGTCGCTGGCCGTGCCGACGACCTCGACCCCGTCGATGAGCGATACCAGCATGCTCAGCCCGTCGCGCACGACCCGCTGGTCGTCGGCGATCAGGACCCGGATCGTGCCGGGACCGGGCGCAGCGGTCACGTCGGCACCTCCAGCTCGACCAGCCACCCGTCGGCGGTCGGCCCGGCCCGGGCGGTGCCGCCCGCTCGCTCGGCTCGCTCGCGCATCGCCGCCAGGCCGTGCCCGCCGCCGGCATCGGCGAGTACGGAAGGGCGGGGCTGGGCGGCCTGGCCGGTGCCGGTCACCGGCTGGCCCGCATGGTCTTCGACGGCGAGCTGGGTGCGGTCTGGTATGTAGCGCACGGTGACGTCCACCGCGGCGCCGGGCGCGTAGCGGGCGACGTTGGTCAGGGCCTCCTGAGCGCCGCGGAACAGCGCCAGGCTTGCCTCCGCGGGCAGCGGCCGGCTCGTCCCGTCGATCCGCAGCCTGGCGTCTGCGCCGGTGTCGCGGCGGAAACCCTCGACCAGGGCAGTCAGCCGGTCCAGAGTGGGAAGCTGGTCGCCGCGCAGTGCCCCGACGGCCTGACGCGCGTCAGCAAGTCCTGCCTTGGTTAATTCGGCTGACCGCTCGATCGCGGCGCGCAGGCCAGCGCTGACCGGCTCGCGCTCGGCGAGCTTGCGCGCGCCCTGAAGCTGGATCGCCAGCCCGGATAGCGAGTGGGCGAGCACGTCATGCAGCTCGCCGGCGATGCGGCCGCGTTCGGCGAGGGCGGCTGCGGCCGCCTCGCCGTCACGGGCGTCCTGCAGCTGGGCCAGCAGCAGCTCGGTGCGGTCCTGGCCATCCCGGCCGCGGCGGATGAACTGGCCGGTCACCGCCAGCAGCAGGCATATCAGCGTCGCGGCGATGGCCGACTGGGCGGCCGGGTGCTCAGTCAGGCCGACCGCCACAGCGAGGGCGGCAGTGATCGCTCCGGCGATGGCGGCAGCCGGGGCGGGCGGCAGCCTGACCGCGGCGATCCAGACTCCCACCGGTGCCGCCAGCTCGGCCGGCCCGTGCGACTGCAACGCGGCCAGCGCCACCCCGGCCCCGCCGATCAGCCCGATCACAACGGCTTGCGCGGCCAGGCCGCGCCGCGCCCAGCCGACGGTGATCGCGGTCGCGACCGCCGCTGCGTAGACGGCCAGGGCAAGTGTCACCGCCAGCCCCGAGTCGTGCCGACCCGGCGCGGGATGAGTTTGCGCACTGGCCGTCACCACGATCGCGATGAATACCCAGCCCAGCGGGCGCAGCGCCTGCCGCTGGCGGTCACCGCGCTCGCGGGCGCGCGATCGCGCCTGCGTCACCCGGGCCGACGCAGGCGCGTCGCCGTCGGCAGCGGCAGCAGGCAGATCGGGCCGGGCGGTGCCATGACTAAGGCCCGCCGCGGGCAGCCGTGCCCTCATGGACACAGTCTGGCCCGCGGCGGGCGGGGACGGAAGATCAGGCACGGGCGACCGCCGGGGAGGCCGCCGGGCCCGCGGTCAGCCGGCGGCCGCGGGCGTAGACCACGACCAGCCGGGTCAGCACGTCGGCCAGCGCCATCATCACCAGCGCAGCCACCCAGGCATCGGAACCGGTGATCTGGTGGGCGATGCTGAACCGTGCGATCGCCGGGCCGGCGCCGTGAGTGGCAGCAAAGGCAAAGGCCATCCGGGCACCGACGCCGCCGACCCACATGCTGGCCGCCAGCCAGCCCGCACGCCCCAGCGGCCGGCCGCCGGCACCGACGCGCAGCCGGGTCGCCAGGCCGCCTGCCGCGCCCATGGCCGCGCCGGCCGCCACGCCCAGCACCTCCAGCGCGATGTCATTGCCGCCGCCCGGCACCGAGTGCAGGAAGAAGACCGCAGCAGCGCCCACGGCCAGTACCGGGACAGCCAAAGCCCGCAGGTCCAGCTGCTGCTCACGGATTTGGCGGACCACCATCAAGACGAGGATTACGTTGATCACGTACATGTTTATGTTCATGCCGCCACAGTGCCGCCCGGCACCCATCCGCAGCGTCGGCCCACGGGTGGCAGTCCGGGTTGACATCGATATCCACCCCCAGGTTGACCCGGCCCGCGAACCACCCCAGCCCTGCAGCCACCAGGCCGCGACAGA
The DNA here is from genome assembly GCA_963786975.1 of uncultured Actinomycetes bacterium. Lineage (GTDB taxonomy): Bacteria > Actinomycetota > Actinomycetes > Streptosporangiales > Streptosporangiaceae > Palsa-506. The sequence continues at coordinate 55,792 of CAWBBE010000011.1, forward strand.
TCCAGGCCTGCCAGGGACGCCGGGGGAACTGGTCAGCTCCACCATCATGGTGCGCCCGATGCGCAGGCCTGGTCTGCGCATCGCACTGGCCCGCCATCGAATGGGTGATTGGCGTGCTGGGCCATACGTGCGCGTGTTAACTTGCTTGCTTCGGGGGGATGGCCCGGGATGAGCCGATTCATGGTGCGAGAGTTCCAGGCGCCCGGCCTTGATGTCCGGCCTGGCGAGGTACTAGTGCCGACCGAGATCGGGGATCCGGTCCGCGGGCAGCTGAAGTGCCCCGCGGCGCCGTTTGTCGCCGGCAGCCTGCGGCGCAAGGGCAGGCTCGTTCGCTTTGCGGTAGCGCCGCAGTTCCAGGATCGGCAGTATGACGGGGACGGCGCTGTGCTGTTCGTCGTGACCTGCCCGCAGCACGACGGCGCGACGGCTGCGCTGGCCGCCGCGGCGTCGCCCGCTGACCGGCTCGCCGTCGCCATCGCCCGCGGGGCTGTCGAGGAATGGGCGGCCGTGCTCGGCGGGCGCAGGCTGCTGCTGACGAGAGCGGGCCCGTTCTGCGAGGGCGCGCAGCGTGCTCTCGCGATGGCCGAGAAGGCCGTGGCCGACGCCGCCGGCCGGGGCCGCAGCGTCCATATTTACGGCCAGTTCGCCGCCCGCGCGGAGGCGGCCGGCGAGCTGGCCGGCCGGGGCGCCGTCTTCGGCAGCTCGCTGCCCGGCATCCCCGGCGGGGATATCATCCTCTTCGCCGCGCACGGCGTCCCGCCACCGGTGCGCGAGGAGGCCGCCGCGCGCGGGCTCGAGATCATCGATGCGACCTGCCCGCTGGTGGCGATGGCCCAGTCACAGGCACGCGAGCTGGCCGGGCGGGGCGAGCAGCTGGTGCTCATCGGCCAGCCAGATCACCCCGCCGCGGCCGCGATAGCCGGCCACGCCAGCAGCGCGGCAGCAATCGTCGCCACCGCAGCGGGCGCCGCAGCGCTGCAGGTGGCGGACGCCCGGCGGGTCTCCTACCTGCTGCAGCCGGGCATCCCGGTGGAGGACAGCGCGCCGGTGGCGGCAGCGCTGCGTTCGCGCTTTCCCGCTGTCCGCGGGCCGGACCCGGACGGGTTCTGCTACGCGGCCTCCGATCGCGCAGACGGCGTACGCGCGATCGCGTCCGGAGCCGGCCTGGTGCTGATCCTGGGCGCACCGGAGTCCGCCGACGTTCGCCGGCTTTCCGGGCTGGCCCGCGACTGCGGCGCCCGGGCACAGGCAGTCACCGATCCCGGCGGGATCACCCCGGCCATGCTCACCGGGATCGAGTCGCTGGGCATCGCGGAGTCGACGTCGGCCCGTGCCGGGCTCGCCGCCGAGATGACCGCGGCGCTATCCGGCCTTGGCCCGTTGAGCGTCCTGCGCCGCCTCGTCAAAACCACTGTCGACGGCCAGCCCGCTGTGCTGGCACCGCCCATGGCTGAGCCGCGAGAGACCAAGGGGTGACCAGTGGCCATTCACGAGGCCCTCGCCAGGAAATAGGGCATTCCTCCCTGTCAGCTGCGGCGCTGCCGGAACCCTGTCACGGCGGCGACCTGGGGACGATCTTGCTGGTGAGCGTTGCAGGCGGGGGGCCTGGTCTCGCGGTCGTGGATTTGCACGCCGAGCGCACGGCCGGCCGCCGCTGGCCGGCGACCAGCGGAGCGCGCGACACTGGGCTGGCGGATGCCGGGGCATCCGAGGTCGCTAGGTACCGGCACGAGGTGAAGGCCGACGGTGACGGTGATGGATTCCACGCCAGCGGCGCCGCAGCCGGCGGGCGCGCTCTACGACGCGCGGCGCGACCCGTACTACGCAAAGCCGGTCCTGCGCGGCTGGCTGCACCTGCTGTGGTCCGGGGCGTCGCTGGCGGGTGGCACCCTTTTGCTGGCCCGCGCGCACGGAGCAACGCGGATCACCGCTATCGCCATCTACGCAGCCAGCGTGAGCGCGCTGTTCGGGACCAGCGCGCTGTATCACCGGGGCAACTGGAACGCCGCGTGGAACCGGCGCCTGCAGCGCCTGGACCACGCGATGATCTTCTTCCTCATCGCCGGCACGGCAACCCCCGCTTTCCTCCTCACCACGCGCGGCGCCTTCGGGCTGGCCATCTTGATCGCGCTGTGGGCACTGACGCTCACGCGGCAGCGATTCACCTGGCGTGGATGAGCGCGCCGGAGCCGCTGGTCGGCGCGACGTTCACCGGCCTGGGCTGGATTGCCGCCGTCGCGCTGCCGGGAGTGTGGGTCCAGGCCGGCGCCGCGGCGGGAGCGCTGATGCTCGCGGGCGGCCTGCTCTACACGGCCGGGGCGATTTCCTATCATCGCCGCTGGCCCGGCCCGTACCCATCGGTGCTCGGCTACCACGAGGTCTTTCACGCCTGCGTCTGCGCCGCCGCGACGTGCCAGTTCGCCGCGATAGCACTGCTCGTCAGCTGAATCGGGCCGAAGACCGCACTCATGGCCGGGACGGGGCCTCCCCGGCGTCAGTGGCAGCAACCCGCCATACGACGTTCCGGGTTCTTGAGATGGCCTGTTCGGCTACCCGCGGGCATCAGGACAGCGAACTGATCTACCGGGCATCTAGCCCGCGAAGGCGCCTGGGCCACAAGACGGACCGCCGGCTCGTCCGGCTAGGCGCGGAGGCCCGCCGTGTGGCACGCCATGTTCGTTCAGCAGATCCCGCTGACGGAGAAAGCCCTGCGGACAGTCATCGTGCACGCGCTGATCGTCGTGCTGTTCCGGCTGACTGGCAAGCGCGGGCTGGCGAGCGCCCTTGCGCGAACTCGCGGCCAGCGGCACGCAGTTACACGTGACTTACTTGCGCCCCGGCTGGCGGGCCCGGATGCTAGCCGATGAACCACTGACAATCCGTTTCAGGTATTTGTAACGGTATATACGCGGCGGAAGATAGCCGGTTCGCTGGCGACTTCTTCTCGCCGATCGTGCCGCTGGTCAGGGTCTGGCTACCGGCAGCCGCTGTGCGAGGTCGGCGAGCTGGGCGGGTGCCAGCCGGCCGATCAGCATGCTTGCGAGCGCGGGGATGTCCTCGCCGTCCAGGAGCGCCCGGGCGTCAGTGAGGAGGCTTTCCATCTGGTCAAACCGGCGCGCGTTGTCGATGCCCTGCGCCACGGTCGCGACGAAGGCGTCGGCGTTGCGCCCTGCGGAGTTCCGGAGGCGCTCGGGGAACGCGTTGGACTCGGCCATGCGGTCAAGGTCTTCGACGACCTCTGCGGCGTTCTTGGCAAGTTCCTCGTGGTCGGCCCTGGCGTCAGGTTCCTGAGTTGCCATGGTGTTGCCGTCCTCCTCTTGCAGGTGCACATACGGCATCCCGGAGCACAGCCGCAGAGCGATCGAGAGGCACGCCGGGCGACGGTACGCCGTTGCCAGAGTGTTTCACTCCTGGTGGCATATCCGCGAGAGTAGGCCCGGGCGTCCGGCACCCGCCTGCCCTAGGCGCAGCCGCGGTGGGCGTGCCGGGCGGGTGCGCCTGGCGCAGCCTGATCTGCGAGGAGGACGCGTCCAGGCCAGCTGACGGCTGCTGTGGCAGCCTGTCTGCTACTGAATGCGCGGGTGTTTGCCGGAAAGGGCGCGCTGGATGAGTGAGGACGTACCGGAGCTGACCGCGGAGCTGGTGGTGGACGGGGCGGTGCCGTCGCAGCCGGTGGTCTCGCCGGATGGGTGCCGGGTGGCGTATGTCGTCGCTGCGGTGGGCCGCGGGGCAGAGCGTCAGAGGTGCGCGGTCTGGGTGGCCGCTGCTGACGGCAGCTCACTGCGGTGGAAGCTGACCGCGGGTGTGGCGGCTGACTTTGGTCCGTGCTGGGCGCCGGATTCGGCGTCGGTGTTTTTCCTCTCGGATCGCACCGGGTCGGTTCAGCTGTACCGGGTCCGGGTCGGTGGCGGGGAGGCCGGGGTCCTGACGTGCCGGTCAGCCAGGCGATCTACTTCCACCGTGCGCTCCGCTGGTACGGGGCCGAGCACGAACTCGTCATCTACCCGCGTGAGGGACACCGGTTCGCGGAGCGCAATCACCAGATCGACCTGCTCCGGCGCACCCGCGCATGGTTCGAACGGTGGCTTCGCGATGAAGCATCCGATGGCCGAGGATTAACTGACTATCCAGGACCCCTGACTGGTTACGCGGGCGGGAGCGGTGAATACACGGGAATTCCCATAGGGTTGGCGGCATGGCGCTGCGTCTTGTTCAAATTGCGATGAACGCCCGGGATGACTCCGCGGTCGGCCGGTTCTGGGCGGAGGCGCTCGGCTGGGGTACTGGCAGTGAGGAACCCGGCGTGACCAACGTTGAACCCGTGGGCTTCGCCTATCCCGACCCCACCGCCGTCTGCATCGACGTCCTTGCCGTCCCGGAACCCAAAACGGTGAAGAACCGCGTGCACATCGATCTCGCCACCACCTCTGCAGCCCATCAGGCGGAGCTGGTCGCGCGCCTCCAGGATCTCGGCGCGACGCCCGCCGACGTGAACCAGGGCGACGTCCGGTGGACGGTCCTTGCCGACCCGGAGGGCAACGAGTTCTGCGTGCTGGAGCCTCGATCGATCTACCGGGACACCGGGCCGATCGCCGCGGTGGTCGTCGACTGCGCGGATCCACGGACCATGGCCCGATTCTGGGGCCAGGCGATGGACTGGACCCTGCACGAGGTGACCGACTACTACGCGGTGCTGCGCTCCGCCAAGGGTGTTGGGCCGTACCTGGAGTTCCTCCGCACGCCCGACGTGAAGACCGTGAAGAACCGTATCCATCTCGACCTCCGGCCGTACCCCGGTGACGATCAAGCGGCGGAGGTGGTCCGGCTGCGGGCTCTCGGCGCCACCGACATCGACGTCGGCCAGGGCGACGTGCCGTGGACATGCCTCGCCGACCCGGAGGGCAACGAGTTCGACGTCCTCACCCCGCTCTGACGCGAAGCCTCTTCATCTGATACACCACGATCATGGACACGGCCGGCTGGCCAGGACTCATCCGGAGGACGGTTGGCGGCGGCTGGCGACGGGGCCGTGAAGTCGTTCTGCGCGCTGAACAGCTTGACGCCGCAGACGTGCGGGGGATCACGACGATCGGAGGGTGCCCATGTCATGGTTCACCTGGATCATTACAGACAGCGCGGCCCATGATTTTTGTAACGATACCTTTCTCGTCTTGCCGATCTTTGGGCTGGCGTACTTAGTGCAAAATAGAGGAGATTTGGGCCTGAGGCTGGAGGACAGCCTTGATCGTGATTCGACTAGGCTGAGTGAGGCCGATCGCGTCGCGCAGGAAAAATACCGTGATAAATATACTCTCGCTGCTGTAAGGCGCGCTTCTCTTTTCTACGTCAGCTTCGTAATCTCCTTCGCCTTTGCGACCGGTGGCATCCTAAGCAAACCGAAGCCGTGGCTACTTGCTGTTGTGTTTATTACGTTCGCGTCAACTGGATACGCGCTATTCTCTCGGGCCGGCAACCTATTCGTCTTCTCGCTTACAGAGATATATGAGCGCTTGGGCGGGGAAAAACTCTACACCTCAGATCTGGATATTACGCCAAAAAAAGCATGGAAATCCCTTTCGCCGCTACTCGGCGAGCTAAGGCGAGGGGACGATCAAGGGACACGCCAGAAAAAGGAGGAAAGGCAAGGGCGAAGACGAATCGCTCTCGACATACTTGTTGTCGCTTTCCTGACTATCTGTTTTTTCGCTTTTGTTTTGATCTTTTCGATACGATTGCTTTTCTTCACTGATGTCGTAGCAGGTTAGCGATTGATGACTGTCCTCAAGCGCAGATAAAGCCAGAGAGCGAGCACAACATTATACCTCTGCTTGTTTCTTAGGTTGAGATTGGGCCCGCGCGTACGTCAGGGAGCTACTTCGTCCGATCATGACCTGGAAATCGCTTTGCGGTTCGAGCCTGCTTAGCGGGGCACGACCTGCTCGAATACGCGCATGAAGTTCTCACCCATGATGCCCTCGATTTCCTCCTGATTAAAGCCAGCCGACCGCAGGTGGCCCGGGATCAAGCGAACATCCTCGGCTCCCCGGTATCCGGCTATCATGCCAGGTACGCCGTTGATATCGGTGCCCAGGCACAGGTGCGCGGCACCGGCCAGATCGGCAATGTGGCGAGCATGGCGCATCAACGTGTCGAAGTCGGTAGCACCATGTCCCTTGTACCGATATGGCCAGAGGCCGACAAGCCCTCCCGTTCCAGCTACGGCACGAATCTCGCCATCGTCCAGAAAACGCTCGAAATCCTCTACTCCTCTTGATCCCGCGTGCGACGCGATGACCGGACGTTGGGTGAGTTCAGTTACGTCACGAAGTGTCGCGGTATCTGAATGAGACACGTCAATTATCATTCCGAGGGAATTCATTCGCCGGATCACATCGCAGCCAAACTTGGTGAGCCCGCGCTTTCGTCTCTGCGGCATGGAGGGTATTCCGAGATAACGATGCCACGGTAGGCACGTGGTTCCGATTTGGTTATCCCTTAGATGAACTGGCACCAAAAGCCTGACGCCCCATCTGAATAGCTCATCTATACGGCTCAGCTTCAAACCGACCCCGTCGCCGCCCTCCAGCCCGAGAACGACTGCCGCACGCCCGCGCTCGAACGTTTCCCGAACGGAGTAGGCAGACGTCGCGACCACGGCATGCGCATGTTCTGCCTGCGCACGAATTCTGTATAGCTGCTTTTCAACCGCCAGCCAAGGTGGTCGTCCCCACCAAGCCGTAACCGCTCGGTCGCCAACGGCATTGGCTACCACCATGTCGACTCCGGCCGAAGAGAGCTGGTCAAGAAAGAACGGCGGGGGAACAGTGCGCCGATTGAGCCAGCGAAACGCCGTTGCAGCAAAGCCGGGGAGGTAGTCCGCAGGGTGAACGTGAGCGTCCACTACGAGACTCGTCTGGAAGCGCCCTGCAGCTGTACTGGTCTCTTTCGACATCAATCGTCTCCAGCCTCGTTGGAAGCCAACTGCATTGTGGTCCCGCTGGTCCTGCTCACGAACGTCAGGGCAAGCTAGGCCGCAAGGTTCCGGCCGTCCGGAGCCAGGTGGACACGACCTTAGCCAATCGACAGGCTTCGGAGAACGGCTCTTCGTGAGACGAAGGATGCAGCCACACTCTGTGGGTTCCAGAACGCGGTCACCGAACTTGACCTGGCCTTCTGTACAGCTCGCTCGTATTCGCAGAAGGCCTGGGACGGGCCGGTGATGGTGCGGTCGACGCGCACCGGTCCAGCACCGGGCAGTGCTCATCAACCGCGACGGCGAGTTCCTGGTAGCGCTGCGCGGTCTCGGGGCCGGTGACGGAGACGGCCACCCGGATTGCCGTGAAGCCCGGCCGGACATCACCGTCGAACCCGAGGAACCCGCGGATGTCGAGGTCGCCCTCCACCCGGACGGTAAGCGTGTCCAGCGAGACGCCCAGGTGCTCGGCCCAGAACTGGTAGGTGATGGCCTGGCACGACCCGAGCGAGGCCAGCGCGTACTCGACCGGGTTCGGGGCTGTGCCGCCGCCGCCGAGCGCAGGCCCGTCCGGGGCCTAGGATCTTCGTCCCCCATTCCATATAATATAGATATGAAAAGTAGGCAAGATGCTAGCGCGGTAGATGCCGAGCGTTGTCTTGGCAACCTGATCAGCGCCGTGCGAACGGCGACGCGGCGCCAGGCCAGCTGGGCAGGGACGGCCGCCCTGGTCGCCGGTCAGCTCAGGTCGCACATCCCCACCGCGAATATCCTGACGGCGGAGCAGCGATATGGAGATCCGGCTAAGTACTGCTGTCACCTGCTGCACGCCGAGCCGGACGGCTCGTTCTCTGTCGTAGCTCTCGTCTGGCGACCCGGCCAGGCCACGCCGATCCATGACCACGTCACCTGGTGCGTCTTCGGGGTCATCCAGGGCACCGAGCACGAGGAGCGGTATATCCTGCGCGACGACGGCTGGCTGGAACAGGACGGGGCGTCGGTGAATGCCACCGGAGACGTGGCCGGCCTGGCGCCTCCCGGTGACATCCACCGCGTGCGCAACGCCGGCCGCGAAACCGCTATCTCGCTGCATGTCTATGGCACGGACATCGGCCGCCTGGGCAGCAGCGTCCGTCGAATCTACGACTTGCCTGTCGTCGCCGGGATGCCCGGCTGACAGAGAGCCGCCACGACCTGCGCCCAGGCCCGCCGAACGCGGGTGGCATCCCCCCGATCGGGATGTTCCGGGTGCGGCCGGCCACGTCGGACGGTGTCACCGCTGATACCCACGGCATGAGCACAGAACAGACGACTAGGCCCTGGCCGGCCGGCGCTCGCCGGCTGGCGGGAGCTCATCGGGTCCGCTCGTGGCCCCGACGGTCGGTGCCGGCCCCGCGATCCTGTCCAGCCGCCGGTGCCGGATTCCCATAATTTTGGTCGGAATTATTGACATCACGATTGCCCACTCGCATGCTGGGGCTATGCGCACCTACCCCCAGCGCGTCCGGCGCTACCTCGAGTTCATGCTCCTCGTCGCCCGCGCAAGCCGCCGCCAGCTGGCCAGATAGCTCCTGCAGGCTGCTGCGCGCCGCGCCCTCACCTCGGCCCGGCTGTCTCGTTTCGTGCTGTCCGCCAAGCCGGAGCGCCCCATGCCCGGATGGCCCCGGGACTGCGCCAGCCGCCCCGAGCCCAGCTGAAAGCTCACATGCCTTTCCCCGGGTAAGCGCGAGCCATGGCTGCCTTGAGCACGGTCATGAATGACACGCCGAAAACATGTCAGGAGGTGCCGCCCCGGCCGGAAGGCCGGGGCGAAGAGTCATGAGCAAATCACGTAATTCCGCTCTGCCGGCCCGGCGGGCCGCGCGGCAGCCGGCCTACACCGGGCAGGCCCGCTCCTACAATCACAAGACCGGCGCCTTCCGGCGCTACCGCGAGGCAGTCGTCGAGGCGCTCCCGGTCCGCCGCGGGCAGGTAGTCCTGGACGTGGGATGCGGGACAGGGCTATGCAGCGGCCTGCTCCGGCAGAAGGTGGGCCCGCACGGCGCTGTGGTCGGCATCGAGGAATCACCCCAGATGGCGGCGGTGGCCCGCGAGCACATCGCCGCCGAAGGCTGGCCTAACGTCACGGTCGTGCAGGCCCCGGCCGAGGACGCGGAGATCCCGGTCACCGCAGACGCCGCCTTGTTCTGCGCCGTCCACGACATCCTGCAGTCCCCGGACGCGCTACAGAACGTCCTGGGCAGCCTGCGGCCCGGGCCGGCGGCGGCAAATGGGCCGCGCCGGCGATGGTGGCCGTGAACCTGCAGGCCAGGATGCTGCACGCGCCGTATGTCCGCAGCTTCGAGGGATTCCGCCGCCCGTGGAACCACCTGGAGCAGCTGATCGACGACGTCCGCGTCCGGGAGGTGGCACTCGGCAGCGGGTTCATCATGACCGGCCAGACGCCGCGCATCCGGACCTAGCGGAATCCCGGGTCCGGCAGGCCGTGTACCGCTGCGAAGCTCGTCGCGTGCTGCCTGACCCGTGGTTTCGTGCAGTCGTACTCGTTGATCACGCCGCCGAGCACCTTCCGCCGCTGAACCGCCATGTCCAGCGGAGCGGTGACCTGGCTTCCAGATCGGGGGCAGGTGCTAGCGGGACTGGTACGACCCGCGCTGGTTGTGATAGGCGGCGCGTAAAGGCGCTGCCCGCGAGATGGTCCCCGCTACGGTGCCAAGCAGCCGGGCAAAGGACCGGGGCGCCCGGCGGCCCGCCGTTGCCGGCGGCGATGCGGTGCGGTGGCCGAGTGCGCACGCCCTGGTCGCTTCCGGTACTCTCCGTCAGCGCCGGTGGCGGCTGCGACCGGGCGGGACCATCCCACGAGACGGCGAGAACCTTAAGATGATCATAACGAGCCATGCAGTCAGCGGCCGGTGCCGATGGGTGCAGACCGCTAACATCACAGCAGTCGTCTCAAGGTGAGGGTCCGGTGATACCAGCACGGGTCGAGAGCGGCCGTCGTAGTCGGCCCGGTCGTGGTCTGTCGCTGGACCGGATCGTCACTGCCACCCTGGAACTGGTGGATGAGCAGGGCATCGGGGCGGCGACGATGCGGGCGGTGTCGTCGCGGTTGGGGGTCCGCTCGATGTCGCTGTACAGGTATGTGCAGGACCGCGATGAGCTGTTTGACGCAGTTGTGGAGCGGGTCGTCAATGAGCTCGCCGACGATCCCGAGGTTCAGCTGCGGCCGGTGGACGGGTGGCGGCCTTATCTCACCGGAATGGCACATGGAGTGCGTCGTTACGCCCGCGCGCATCCGCATGCTTTCCCGCTGGTCGCCACCCGGCCGCCCGCGGCCCCGTGGGTAAACCCGCCACTGCGGTCGCTGCGCTGGGTCGAGGCGATGCTGACCGGATTGGCCGCAGAGGGATTCAGCGACGAGCAGGTACTGTTCACCTACCGCACGTTCAGCAGCTTCTTGCTCGGCGCGCTGCTCCTGGAAACCAGCGCTATGGCGCTACGGGACCCGAAGCCGGGCGACGGATTCTTCACCCGTGCCGACACTGTTTCCAATGATGGCGGCAACGCCGCCGGCCAGGCGGCCGCCAACCCAGTTCCCGGCGGCCTGAGCCCAGCCCGCTCTGCCTCGCAGCGGCAGGCACTCGAGGATGCCGACAACCCACAAGAGCTGCTCGATCCCGCAGATGAGATTGACGCCAGGCGTTTCCCGACGGTACACCGCCTGGCGGCAGGACTCGCCCAGGACCTCTGGGAAGGGGAGTTCGAGAAAGGCCTGCAGGACATGCTTGACCGCATTGCGGTGTTCGTGGGCCGATGACCCGGATCTCAGGCGATCGATGCCGTGAGCCGCGGCCATCGCCTGCCGGGCCGTCTGACTGATCATTCCCCCTCCGGCGCGTCTCCCTGATCCTCCCGGAGCGAGACCGCGGCAGTGGACGGCCTCGCGGCCAGCAGCCCTGGGCGGCCGGGCGGGAGCAGACGGGGAATCGCTGAGTGGACACTGTAAGCTTTCCATGTAAGCTTCTGTTGTAAGTTTAATGTGTAAGTCATCCGGTTGCGGGTAGCGGTGAAGGCGGCGAGACGGTCCGCAAGGAGTAGCCGACGAACCGCACGTCCACGTCAACCCACATGCCGCGGGCCGCGGGAAGCGCGGTCAGAAGAACATCCAGATGGCAGTGCTGGCCTAGGTGATCAGCACCGCTCGGCCGCCGACGCGGGCTGCTGATCGCGGACGGCCTGGAATTGGCTCAACTCGAGGAGATGACCTGTATGACACACAGCTACCCGCCCGCATCGACGCCCGCGCAGCGCGGCGGAGAGTTCCCGCGCGTGCCGGCGGAGGATCAGGGCACGGCTGACCTGGTTAAGGATCAGGCGTCTGACCTGAGTCACGGCAGCATTCAGGCAGGGAAGCACGTGGCGGACGTTGCCCGGGAACAGGCTTCGGATGTTGCGGCGGAGGCCGGCCGTCAGGGCAGGGATCTGCTACAGCGGGCCCAGGGCCAGCTGGAGGAGCAGGCGGCCCAGGGACAGCAGCGGCTGGCGAATCGACTGCTTTCGCTCAGTGATGAGCTCCGCTCGATGTCAGATGGCTCCGGCCAGGGCGTGGCCGCCGACCTGGCCCGGCAGGCGGCAGCACAGGTGCATGATGCCGGGAAGTGGATGGAGGACCGCAAACCCAGGCAGGTGGTGAATGAGATGCAGTCCTTCGCACGCCGCAGGCCGGCGGTCTTCCTGGCAATGGCGGCAGGAGCGGGCTTGGTGGCCGGCCGGCTCAGCCGAGGGCTAAAGGAGGCTAGCAGCGACGATTCCGCGGCGACGGCAGCGCCTGGAGCTACCCAGGGGCTTGGCAGGCAATGGGCCCAGCCGTCTGACGTGGCCGGCCAGCCACCGGGGACGATGGGGGGCGTCAGCGATGAGACCCGGGGCCATTCTGCCCCGGCCAGCGGTCTGCCACCCACTGGCGAAGACCGGGCCTGGGCGGCCGGCCCAGCGTACGGCGAGCATGGCCCCCTGGTCACTGGCGACCAGGCTGGCCGTCAGGGCCCGCTGTGAGCAGCCCGCCCGACCCGACCCGGACTGTGCCGCAGCCTGATCCGCAGCCCTCGGTCGGCGAGCTGTTCTCAGACGTTGCCGCAGACCTCAGCACGCTCATGCGCCAGGAGGTGGAGCTGGCCAAGGCTGAGCTCCGCCAGTCTGCCGCCCGGGGCGGCAAAGGCGCCGGGCTGCTGGCGGGTGCCGGTGTCAGCGGCTACATGGTTTTGCTGTTCGCATCGGTGGCCGCGTGGTGGGGCATCGGCGATGCCACTGGTCATGGCTGGTCGGCGCTGATCGTGGCGGCCATCTGGCTGATCACCGCTGCGGTTCTCGGGCTGATGGGGCGCCGGGAGATCAGCGCAGTATCGGGCGTCCCGCAGACCGCGCAGACGGTGAAGAAAATTCCTGACGCATTGAGAGGAAACGAGGGCACATCATGACCAGCGATCCGGACCAGATCCGCGAGCAGATCGAGGAAACGCGCACCAGCCTGAGCGAGGACGTCAATTCCCTGGCTGACACGGTCAATCCGGTGCATGCGGCGAAGCGCAAGGCAGCCAGTGCGCGTTCTACCGCACGCGGAGTAAAGGACAAGGTCATGGGCACCGCGTCACCGTCGGTCTCCAGCACGACTTCCGCCGCCGGAGATAAGGCCTCGGCGGTCCAGGAGAAGATGTCGGCGGCCCAGGGCAAGGTGTCGGCGGCTCCGGCCCGGCTGCGCCGGCAGGCGGCGGGTAACCCGCTGGCAGTCGGCCTGATCGCGCTCGGCGTTGGCTGGCTCGCGGGCTCGCTGCTGCCAGCCAGCAGCGCCGAGGAGCGTGCGGCAACGAAGGTCAAGGAAGCCGCCACGCCAGCGGTCACCAGCGCGGCCAAGGAGGCCGCGGCCAGCCTCCAGGACTCAGCCAGGCAGGCAGCCGAGTCGGTCAAGGCCGCCGCAGCCGACGCCGCCGCGACCGTCAAGGACGAGACCGCCAGCTCGGCGCATGACGTCCGGGACCAGGCACAGGCAGCCCGCGACACCGTGGCTGACGGCCGCCGGTAATCACGCTGGCAGCCAGCGCTTGATCCAGGTGGGGAGCGGCATGGGGGGAGCTGGCGGGCGTGGGTGGCGTTGGCCGTCGGCAACGTGCACCCGTCCGATGCTGTTCGGGCGGGCTGTCCGCCAGCGCCGCATCCCTTGGATCCAGCTAAACGTGTCCGGCTGTGCGGCCAGCCTGGCTACCGGCAACGCTACTGATGCACAGCTCAATGCGTAAGAAGCCCGCAATCAGTACCGGGCGGCCTTGGGGCCGACCTGCGGGCGGGAAGAAGAAGGGATACTGAGCATGTGGGTTTTTCTATCTGCCCGGCTACGGACCTGGCTGCTGCTGGCCATAGCACTGCCGCTGGCCCGGCTGCTTGTCCATCGCCTCGCTATCGCCGCTGAACGCCGTGACCAATCCGCCCGTACGGCGAAACTGCTCCGCCGGGCCGACTCGGCAGTGACCGCGGTATCCGGGCGCTCCTCGCGCAGGGCCAGACGCTGAGACTGCGAGGAACCGCCAGATGACCGAATCGTTCCCCTCGACGGTGCGCTGGCCCGCTACCGACGCACGGGGGTGCCGCTGCGTTCCGTGACCAGCTGCCGTACGGCTATCACCGCGGCAAATACGGGATCCGCCGCCAAGCTGAGGGTGAATCAGGTCTCCCGCTTCAACTTGCGCCAGCCTCCGGCGCGGTTGTTGGCGATGATGTGCTTGAACATGGCGGTGAGCGCGGGCGCGTTGATGGTCTCGCCCTGGCGGACGGCCACGGTGCGGGCGGTCGTGTTGCCGTGGCCGGCGGTGATGATCCCGTCGGGGTCAGGGACCATGGCGCCGTCGTAGAGGAATACGTTCACGTGGTCTTTCGCCGCGAGCAGCGCGCAGATGTTTCCCTGCAGGACGAAGTACGGCTGGCTGGTGCGCTTGATGGTCTCGGTTACCTGCGGATCGGCGGCGTGGATCAGGTCGCGGACCTCGCGGCAGATGGCCTGCTGCCAGCCGGGAAGGGCATCGATGTAGGCGTCCACGCGCGGGTCGGCACCGTAGGTCATGATGACTCCTCCCTGGCCGCCGCTGCGGCTGGCAGCCGGTACTGAATTATCCGCCGGCCACTGACAGCCGCGCTCGTTAACCGGGATGCGGGCTCACGCGGCCGGCCATGTGCCACGGATCGCGACGTGCGCCGCGGGCGGCATGCCCGCAAGCCTGGCTAGGCAAGATCACGCTCGCCGGACATTCGACGGGCGGCAGCCCCGGCTGTGCTGGTGTCATGCCTCGTCTTTCAGGTGGTGCCGGGGGCGAGTTGCCCGCGGAGCCGGATGACCCACGTGATAGTGACCTTCGCCCCTGATGGCCCCGTTTTCGATGCGAGATGTTTCTTTTGGAACGCGAGGTCAGGAGGTGGCCTCATGCGGGCTGTAGTGGGGTACGAGTCGATGTTCGGTGACCCGCGCCTAATCGCTGATGCGATCGGCCGGGGCCTTGAACCGGTGAGTGAAATCGTTGTGGTTCCGGTGGCCGAGGCAGGCCGCGAGTTGCTGAGCGACGCTGGCCTGCTCCCGGTCGGCGGGTCTGCCCGTTTTCGCGGTGTGAGTCGTGCGCGGACCGGCGCGGAACATTTCCTGGCCTGGCTGCGCGGGCATGTCGGGGCGGACAAAGCCCGGCCGGAGCCCAGGCCGGCAAGTGGGTCCGCGGCGCGCCCGGCCAGCCCTGGTGTGACCAGCGCAAACGCCGCGATGCCGGGTCCCGGCGAGGATCTGGCTGGGATCGGAGCCGAGCAAGGGCCCGACGCTATGCAGAGCGACGTCACGGACGTTCCAGCTGATCCGGACGCCGACCGGATGGTGACCGAGCTTTATGCAGCGCACTACCAGTTATTGGTGCGGCTGGCGGCGCTGCTTGTCGGCGACACGGCAACAGCGCAGGAGATAGTGCAGGACTCGTTCGCCGCCCTGCACCGTGCCCGGCGGCCAGGCAGCGGCATCACGCTTACCTGCCTGCGCCAGTCCGTGGTGAATCGCTCGCGCTTGGTACTCCGGCACCGCGTGGCCGCGGGCACGAGCGCGCCCGGGCCTGCGCCGGGCATGCCGGGTGCGGAGCAGCACGCGATGACCGGGCTGGACCGCCCGGAGGTCATCTCGGCACTGCTCGCGCTTCCGGCCCGGCAGCGCGAGGCGCTAGTGCTGCACTACTACGCCGGCCTTTCCGAGGCGCAGATCGCCGCCGCCATGGGGATCAGCAGCGACGCGGTAAAGCGCCACACCGCGCGTGCCTTGGCAGCACTGCGCCCGGTACTGGACCGTCCCGAAGAATGAAGCAGTCACCGCGGACGGCTCAGTAGATGCCTGGCCATGCCCGATCGAGGTGCCCGGCGGGACGCTCTGGCATCGCCGGCCCGCCGATCGCGGGCGAGGCGCCGACATGGCGTGCTTTCCCGCCGAGCACCGCGGCCTGGAACTGATCGCGGCTGCCGTGAACGGCCGGCCGGACGCCGCCATCTGGCGTAGTCCCATTTGCGGGTGACCAGCCGCCGGTGCCAGCCGAGCCGGAATCGCAACGGCGCTGCGGCGCGCCGTGCAGCCCGGGACGCTCAGCTCGGCAGCATCACCGGATCCCGGCGAGGTCCTCGCCGGAGAGATCCTTGCGGACTGCCTCGGCGCGGACGACAGGCCACAGGGGCAGGCCAGCGTCGGCGGCAAGCCGGGTCATGAGCGCAGCGGCCAGGGCAACCGCGTCGGCCGCGTCCCGCGCCTCGATGCTGATCCGGGCAGACCAGCCTGGCGGCCAACCATCACCACGTCTATATGCTGGCAATAGTGCAGGTCAACAATGCAATCGAGTATCCGAGCGGCACACGGTCCAGATCTGCCCGACCGAACATCGTCCACCCGTGGCCGTTGCCGGCCGCGATCACGGTCTATCACTTTCCAGACGGTACGCTGGTTACAGTCCGCCCGGCCAACGCCGGTAGACGGTGATGGTTACCCAAGCTGGGTGGGTCGCCTCAATGGCACTCCCGGTTGCGGTAGCCGGGCAGCCGGGGCTAACTTGGTGGCATTCAGGGTGGTTTACAAGGGGGCGGACTTCGAGCAGGCGCCGCTGCGGGTGCACTTTGCGCGACGCTAGGCGTTGGCGCTGGGCTCGGCTGGCCGGGAAATCGCGGCACGGTCGCCCGTGACATTGATCTGGGACGGGTTATGAAGGCCAGCTTCTTCAAGGCATCGGCCGGCGTGACGGAATACGACGCATTTGTGTCCTATAGCCACGGCCAGGACGGGCGCCTGGCAGCAGCCCTCCAGGCTGAGCTGGCGCGATTCGTGCGGCGGTGGTACCGGCCCCGCGCGATGCGGGTCTTCCGAGATGAAACCGATCTTGCCGCGAGCCCGGAGCTCTGGCCGGACATAGAACGGCGCCTGGCGAGATCGCGCTGGTTCATACTTATTGCATCCCCGGAATCTGCTAGGTCGCCATGGGTTCGGCGGGAAATTACCTGGTGGTTAAATCATTACGGGACTGATCGTTTCATCATTGCGCTGGCTGGCGGTAAAATAAACTGGAATACCGGCGATGACCCTGATGCTAGCGATTTCGACTGGCAGGCGACCGATGCGCTTCCGGAGGAAGTATTACGCGGTGCCTTCGCGAACGAGCCCTTGTGGGTGGACCTGCGGAACTTGCGCCAGGCCACGTCACAAGGCGACGCAGACGATGTGCCGCTCCGGCTCGGAGATGTGGTGGCGAACTTCGCGGCGCCAATCCGCGGCCGCGACAAGGGCCAGCTCATCGGCGAGTACCTCCGTTATATCAGGCAGACGCGGCGGTTGATCGTATCAATTATCTCGGCGCTATCGGCGCTTCTCCTGCTGGTATCCGTGGCAGCGCTGTACGCCAGCAATCAGCGTGACAAGGCCATCACGCAGGCGCGCATCGCAACGGCACGGCTGCTAGCAGCGGATTCCGGGTCGCTGCTCGGCACTAACCTAGCTATGTCCCAGCTGCTGGCGGTCGAGGCCTATCACATGGACCGGGACCCGCAGACAACGGCGGCGCTTTTCACCGCGGTGACCTACAGCCCGTCGCTGGTGCGTTACCTGCCGGCTGGCGGTGTTGTCTCGGCTATAGGAGGCTCGGCCGGCGGCCGGATAGTGGTCGCCGGGACCGAGACGGGGCAAGTCCGGCGATGGCAGGTCCGTGGCGGTAGCGGAGTGAAGATCGCGCAGTTGCACGGCGCGGTCAGTGCAGTCGCAGCCAGTGCCGATGGCACCGTGATCGCGGCAGCCGCCGGGCCGGAGGTGGTTGTCTGGGCATCAGGTCGCGGCATGCAGTCAGTTTCCCTCCCGCACGCCGACATCACGGCGGCCCTGACGGTGTCGCCGGACGGCCGCTATGTGGTGGTGGCAAGCTACTCCCGGTCGGTCGCCAATGGAACAGCGACGGGCGCCGCGCATATCACCCTGCTCGACAGGCAGACAGCCGGTGTGCGGCGGGCGAGCGCGAGTGTGGAGCCGTTCGCGCTGGGGACACCGGACGATTCGACAATGGTGCTAGCCAGCCGCGGCGGCCCGTGGGAGCGCCTGTCCATGCCGGGGCTTGCCCGGACGCTGGGACCGACCGCAGTTTCGACCGGAGTTCACGGCCAGGCGTTCGCGCTGTCATCGAATGGAAGGTTCTTCGCCTACGCCAATGGCGGAAGCACTATTCCGCTCTGGTCGACGGCAGGCTCGGACCCAAGCGGAAATCCCGAACTAATTGCACTCAGCCATGGCAGCGATCCGCAATCTCTGGCGGTCAGCCCGGATGGCAAGCGCGTCGCTGTCGGAGATGGCGGAACAGTTTATGTATATTCCGCAGCTAAAAGAGTCCCGCCGCAACTGGGTCAGCACATACTCAGCGGGAATAGCAGTACTCCGGAGATTCAATTCCTGGGCGACGACAATCACCTGTTGTCTGCTGCCGGCAGCTCGCTTGCATTGTGGAACCTAAGCCAGTTCAGCCGTATCGGCTCGCAAACTCAGGTAGCCGTTACCATGGCATGCAATGCCTGCGGGGCGCCCCTGGTGGAGCCGAGCCCGGATGGCAAGGACGTCGCCATCCTGGGCGGCCTCCCAGCGAGGATCGTGGTGCACGGCCTGGGTCCCGGCGCGGCTCAGCAGATCATCGGGAGCGGCGCAAGCAATGGCTACGGCCTGCTGGGCTGGAATTCAAGCAGCAGCAGCGTATTTGTACTCCGGAACAGGCGCCTGGAAGCTGTGCCGGTTAACGGAAGGCAGGTAACTGACCAGCACCCTGTCAGCGCCTCCCAGTACAGCGTCCTGGCTTTTTCGCCGGCTCGGCAGCAGTTCGTCGAGTATGACGCAGCCGGAGATATAAGGATCGTCAGCCTGGCCAGGGGCGAAGTAGAGCGGAGCATCGAGGATCCTGGTCACGCGAAGGCCGTGGTGACCTACGCCACGAATTCAGATGATTCCTACCTGGCGGAACAGTTCCTGCCGCCCGGTTCATCTACTGCGTACTCGGCGGAGGTCATAGACCTCAGTACCGGCCAGGCGCACGTCGTCGGCTCAGGCAATGCCGCGAGCGTCACGTTCAGCGGCGGGCACCTGCTCATCCAGCGGGCAACCGGGAACCTGGAGATCTGGGATATGCCCGGCATGGCGCTGCAACATGTCATCCACCAGGATCTAAGCTACCTGCCGACGGGGGCATCGGTACGGACCAGTCCGGTCCTCATCGGTTCGCTCCTTGTGCAGGAAAGATCGAACGGTTCCCTGGTGATCACGGACATCCGCACTGGGGATGTCATCGGCTCGCTGCCACGATCCTCACTCCTGAAAACTGGACTAGCGGCCGACTCCCACCGTAACCGGCTGATCACCGTGACGGAAGGACCGCCATCAGGCGCGGCCTCCGGAAAGCTGGCCCAGTGGAGCCTATCGGGCGGTGACTGGATCCGGGCGGCGTGCAGTGCGGCCGGGCGCAGCCTTACGGCGGCCGACATGCGGCGCTTCACCGGAACGGCAGGCTCCGGCTTCCTGGCATGCTCCGGCGCCGCGGGCGTCCAGGTAGGCCCCCAAGGCCAACGGCCCGCCTCGCGAGGAACTGCCGGACAGGAACAGCCTGCCGGAAGATCAGGAGGAGCAAGCACGCCGCCCGGCCAGCCCCGGGAAACAGAACTGCACGAACTTCAGCAGATCAGCTCAGTCGTCCGGCAAAGCGCCCAAGCGCGCAACGCGATCGCAAGAGCAACACAGCGAGTAGGCGGCTGTCGCATGAAGCCCGTCCGCGGAATCAGCATCATGAAGCAAGCAATCAGTGAACGGCAGGCCGCTACTAACCGCGCCGGCACGCTACCCACCGCCAGCATCCCCGACGGGCAGCCACTGCTCCGCGACCTGCTCCAGGCCCTCCGGCAGTCCAGCACAGCAGACCGCAGCTTTATCGGCTGGATGCAGGACATCGCCGACAGCGGCTCGTGCCCCGTCAGCACGGCGACAGACAGCTCGTACCAGGCCGGTTACCGAGCGTCAAAGCGGGCCTATACGGCGAAGAAGCAGTTCGTGAGAATGTGGAACCCGCTCGCCCGGAAATTCGGACAGCCGACATTTACCTCCAACGGGATCTGACAGTCTTGTCCCCGGATTGACGGAAAACGACCTGCTATGTCGCAAATGACGGTCATCTAGAGCTTGCCTCTCAGCCCAGCGGTGTCAGCGGCCGGGTGAAAACGCCGGGGACCGATGTCCCGCTCACGCCTTCCAGATCATGGCCCGAGACCCCGGGGAATCCGGGATTCCCGGGTGCTGAGCGAGGCGGGCCCGCTCGCGAATCGGCTGTCAGGGCGGCGTCTCGGGCTCCAGCGCGCTGGCCGAGGCCCGGCGGATCGTCCCCGCGCCGCTGATCAGGGCGCGCCGCCACGGCGCGACGCCCTCGATCTCGGTTTCCAGCGAGAAGCTCAGGAACGTCCTGATCGCCACGATCAGCCCGAGGACGAGGACGTTGCCGAGGGTGGGCGCGACCGCGATGGTGCGCAGCAGATCGGCGGCGACCAGGATTTCCAGCCCGAGCAGCAGCGTTCCGCCGAATGCCTGGCGCAGTACCAGGTACGCCCGGGCCGGCCGGTCCGACCGCCGCAAGGTCACCGCCGCCAGCACGAACGACCATGTCACCCCGGCTACCAGGATCGCGGCTCCCAGCGCCTCGAAACCCTGGGCAACGTGATCCATCAGCTCAGTGAACGTCCCGGCCGGCGCCTCGGCAGCAACCACGGCGAGGATCATCTGCCCCTGCCCCGCATGCCGCCCCCTCCGCTGGCCCGGCGAGCCGTCAAGCAGTCTCTCACCCGCCGTCCAGTTCCGGAGCGCCTACCAGGCCGAGACACTGCAGGCTCATGACGGTGGTGCTTGCCCTGGCTCGTCTCTCTCCCCCCGCGCGAGCTTGCCTCGCCCTCTGTTAGAGCCTGGAAAATAACGGTGGCCATCGACCGTGGCATACCGGCCCGAGTGGGCGCAGTTCTGGCCGAGCAGCCGGATCCAGCCATTCGCGACATTCATCAACGGGGTCACGAAGTATGTCGCGACATCGACGCCCCTTGACCGAGATTGGGCCAATGCGACGGTGCTCGACGGCGAGCTGGTCGAATTCGTCCGGGATCTCAAGCA
The DNA here is from genome assembly GCA_963786975.1 of uncultured Actinomycetes bacterium. Lineage (GTDB taxonomy): Bacteria > Actinomycetota > Actinomycetes > Streptosporangiales > Streptosporangiaceae > Palsa-506. Next base: position 76,482 of record CAWBBE010000011.1, read on the forward strand.
GCAGCGCGGAGGCGATGTCGGCGTCCACGCAAGTATCTCGGTCGCGCAGGCGCTGCTCGCCGCCGACGCTGTCGACGAACTCAGGCTCGTGATAGCGCCGAGGATCGCCGGCCGCGGACGACGACTCCTCGACGGCTTGCCATCGATTCAGCTCGAATCGATCCGAAGCGAGATCTCACCGACTGGCTATCTGCTCGTCGATTATCGCGTTACCCGTTAGCCCATTTCCCGGGCAGCCGACAGACAGGTGGGTCGGCCTGTGCCGCATCCAGACCACGACGTCGAGCACGCGGAGCGGGGAACAAGGTCGGAAAGCCGGGCCACCTGATGATCTGATGGGCTGCGCTCGGTGCGCGGGCATAGCACCGTGATCGCGCCGCGCGGGCTGTCAGCTGGTGGTGACGGCGCCGCGTGTCCCCGTTGCAAGCAGCGCTTGCCATCGGCGCGGTCCCGGCTCCGTGGACTAGGCGGGGAGCGTCGGGCAGGCTATCCTGCGGTGACTGACGGGGATAGGAGTGAACGATGGGGTCTGAGGAGAACGCAAACCTGGTCCGGCGCGGGTATGCGGCGTTCAGCACGGGGGACATGGCGACGCTCAGCGGGCTGTTTGCCGACGACGCGGTCTGGCATGTACCGGGCAGCGGCAGCCTGTCCGGCGCCAAGCGCGGGCGCGATGCCATCCTGGCGTTCTTCGGTGAGCTGTTTACGCGCTCGGGCGGAACGATCAAGGTCTCCCTGCACGACGTAATCGGCGGGGACGAGCACACTGTGGGGCTGCATCACGAGTTCGCCCAGAGCGGCAGCAACAAGGTGGACCAGAACGCCGTGAACATCTTTCACATCCGGGACGGCCGTGTCAGCGAGGTGTGGGAGCTTCACGAGGACCCGGCCAGCAATGCGTGGCTCTGGGCCTAGCCAGGACGCGCGGGATGTGGGCCGACGGCTGGAGCGGACGATCCTGGCGGAATGAGACGGCGGGTCAGCGTGGTTCCGCGCTGGCCTCGCTGGCGCTGATGCTGGCCAGCAATCTGCGGGCCTTGCGGCGGCGGTAGTACCTGACCGCGAGCATGGTGCATCCGGCGGCGAGCGCCAGCCCGGCCACCAGCCCGCCCAGGCTGCCGCCGTCCTGCTCGCCGGAGGAGACCTGGCCCGCGCCGTAGGCGGCGGGCCCGACCGACAGCACGTACACGGCGCCGACGACGAAATTCCAGACCACGAACTGGGAGTACTTCATCTTGAGAATGCCGGAGATGATGGTCGAGGTGAAGAAGACGGCCAGGCGGCCCCATTTCTCGTAGACCGCCGCCGCCTTGGCGACGGCTTTCTGACGTCCCTGCTGCCGCCGGCCCGGGCGATCCATGAGCTTGCGGCCCCACCGGTCGCCGATGCGGTAGCCGGCCAGCCCGCCGGCCTCGGCGCCCAGCGTCGCCACGATCAGCACGGCATAGATGTTGAGCTTTCCCTGACTGGCCAGCACCGCGGCCCAGCCCACGACGGCCGCCCCGAGCGCCGGTATCCCGGCGAACGACAGCGCCATCAGCGCGAACACGACCAGGTAGGCCCACGCGCCGTACTGCATGTCCGGCGAGGCCGCTGCGACTACGTGCATAGGGATGCCCCGAGGCTGTTGGCGACCGGCAGCCGGCTGCCGGGCGCTTCCACGATCACCCTCAGGGCCCACGTCGCGCCTCCCCCGCCAAGGGTGGTGTGCCTGCGCACCCAGCCCGTCCGCAGTGATCGCACCCGCTGGCACCTTTCGCTTCGACAGATCGCGGTGTCCGAGCCGGATTCCACTGTCACTTGCCTCCGCTGGCGTGCTGAGCGACCCAGGAACGGCAGCACGATCGCGAAGACCAGCCAGCGGCCTTGCCCCAGCCGCCCAGTCCCCGCAGCGCCAACAGAGTCGCTGCGGCATCGAGCACCGCCCGGCGTACCTCGTCCGGCCCCGAAGGCGACCCGGCCGGCCGCCGGGGACCGGCGCAGGGACCTTCGGCCCTCACCGGGCGGCTGGCCGTGGGTGTCAGCTGGATTAGTGCGGGGTGCTCTTGGCGGTGCAGTCCCGCTGGATATCAGTTTGCGCCAGGCAGGTAAGCGCCCGGCAGGAAGGAAGAGTGAGCCATGCTGATCGGGTTGCTCATCGCCCTGGGCGTCGACCTGATCGTCGTCGTGGCTTTCGCCGCGTTCGTCTTCGGCCGCAGGCGGTGGCTCAACCGGCAGCTGGGAGAATTCGCTGGTGCGATCCAGGTGTCCAGCGGCGACATCGAGGGCCTGAGCCCGAAATGGAAGCGCGGTTCCGGCCGCTGGGTCCGCGACGTCCTGGTCTGGAGCAAGGCACCGCTGATGGTCCGCAATGAAGTGGTACCGGTCGACCGTCTCTGCAGGGAGCATCCCGCGGACGCCGCCGGCGTGAAGCGGCTAGGCGACAAGCCGGCTGTCATCGAGTTCGCGTCCGGCAGCGCCAGGATCGAGCTCGCGGCAAAGGCCGAGCATCACGCTCTGGTGGCCGGGGGAGTGCGGGGAGGGAAGCGATGACGGGCAAGGTCGACGGAGTGGCGGCGCAGGAGGACGGCCCGCTGCCCGGAGTGGGCGGGCCGAGCGGCACGGGCCCGGGCGCGGAGGGCGGATCACCCGGCGCGCGCCCGGCAGCCACCCGGCGCCAGCGCTGGCTGGCCAGGCTGGCGTTCGCCGCCATGCTGGCCGCTGTCGTGGTGCTGGTGGTGACGGGCGTGTTGCTGAGCATCACCGCGCTGCTGCTTGGCCTTGCCGGGCTGGCCGTTGCCTGCGCGGCGGCCTGGTTGTTCCTGGCCCGCCGCGGCATCGTCCGCTGGCTCGCGCTCGCGGTCCTGGTCGCCGCGCCGGTGTTGGTGATCGTGGCGTATGTCGTCGCCGGGCTGCTGTGGGAGATCGCGCTGTCTGCGGTGCTGGCGGCGGCGGCGCTGGCGGCCGGCCGCGCGGCACTGGCCGGCGCCGCGCGGCCGGCCGGGCCCGGGGAGCATCCGGCAGCGGCGCAACGGCAGCCTTTCGTGATCATGAACCCGCGGTCCGGCGGCGGGAAGGTCGCAAAGTTCGGGCTGGCCGGCCAGGCGGCCGGGCTCGGCGCCGAGGTAGCCCTGCTGGAGGGTCCCGGGACCGTGGACGTGGCCGCGCTGGCCCGCCAGGCGGCAGACCGCGGCGCAGACCTGCTGGGGGTGGCCGGCGGCGACGGGACCCAGGCCCTGGTGGCGGGCATCGCCGCCGAGCGGGATATCCCGATGATGGTGATCTCGGCGGGCACCCGCAACCACTTTGCCCTCGATCTCGGGCTGGACCGGGACGATCCCGCGACCTGCCTGGATGCACTGTCCGACGGCGTCGAGGTCCGCATCGACCTGGGCCTGATCGGGGACCGCACGTTCGTGAACAACGCCTCATTCGGCGGCTACGCCGAGGTCGTGCAGAGCCCCGCCTACCGGGACGACAAGGCAGGTACCGCCCTGCAGATGCTCCCGGACCTGCTGGCTGGTCACCAGGGAGCGCACCTGGTGGTCCGGGCCGGCGGACAGGTAATCGCCGACGGGCCGCAGGCGGTGCTGGTCAGCAACAACCCGTACCAGACCGCCGATATCGCCGGCCTGGGCCGGCGCGCGCGGCTGGATCAGGGCGTGCTCGGCGTTGTCGCCGTCAAGATCGCCAGCGCCGCCCAGGCGGCCGGCCTGCTGCACCGGGCATCGCGGTCGCGCAGCGTCACCATGCTCACCGCCCGTGAGGTCATCATCGACGCTGACGCACCGCAGATCCCGGTCGGAATCGACGGCGAGTCCGTGCTGATGCCCACGCCGGTCCGCTGCACCATCCGGCCGCTGGCGCTGCGCGTGCAGCTCCCGCGCGACCGCCCGGGCGTCCCCGCGCCAGGGCCGCAACTGGACTGGGCCCGGCTGCGCGCGCTGGCGCTCACGTTCGCCCGGACCGCGGATCGCGGCCCTCGGGCACGACAGGAAGCACCACGGTCATGATGACTTCTGCCTGGCGCCTGCGCAGGGCTGGGCCGTCGGGCTCGGGCTTGGAATCGGCTTGGCCGTAGGCCCGGTCATCACGCTCACGACTGCCCTTGACCAGAGTGCGGCACCCAACAACCTGCACCCAGGCGCCTTTGCCGTACTCGTGATATGGATCGCGCTCGTCGCATTCCTGTTCGTGTCCGTCCCAGTCTGGATCGGGTACTGGGCAGACGCCTGGCAGCAGCGGGCGGGGACCACCGAGTTACGCGTTCCTGCCCGCGGCGGGATGCTCCTCGCGGCCGTCGGCGCATGCGTCGTCCTCGCGATAGGCCTGACCCTCCTTCTCGCGTAACTGACTTCCTGCCAGATTACAAAGGCTATCTTTATAAGCAATGGTTTGCGATTCACGAATCCAATGAATACATCGTGGTATTTCAGACACTACCCGGTCACTACACGTTTTTCGAGCCCGGGCTCACTGCCATGATCAGCACCTGGCGCTGGAACGCGGCCGGCCCGTAAGCAACGCGCAAATGCCGGCTCCGGGCCGGTCGAACTTGTTCGAAAGGCGACCATACCGGCCTTCGCTCAGGTCAGGTCGAGCAGCCGCAGGTCGCGGGCGGCTGCGGCTGCTTCGCCGCGGCTGGCCACGCCCAGCTTGGACATGATGTTGGACACATGAACGCTGGCTGTCTTCGGCGAGATGAACAGCTCGCTGGCGATCCGCGCGTTACTCATCCCGGCGGCGACCAGGCCGAGCACATCGAGCTCGCGGGCAGTGAGCCCGCCGGCCGCCGGGCTCACGACGGCCGTCGCTGCACCCATCGAAATCCTGGCCCGGCGGGCGAGCTGGGCGACCATCTCGCCGAGCTGGCGTGCGCCGAGGTCGGCCGCGATCTCCGCGGCCCGGCGCAGCTTCCGGCTCGGCTCTTCCCTATCGCTCCCGCTGGCCAGGGCCAGCTCGGCGGACCGGAACAGCGCGATGGCCAGCGGGTAGGGCTCGCCCACCATGTCCCACCCGGCGGCGGCCTGCTGCCATGCGGCAGCCTCGTCGGCCGAGTCGGCTCGCCCATCGGGCGCCTCCAGCCGCCGGGCACGGAGAACCTCGGCCGCGAAGGTCAGCTGGTGCGCCCGCTGAACGGACCCTTCCGCCTCAAGCTTGGCCGCCTCGGTGACCAGCGCCGCGAGCAACTCGGCCACGGCTTCGGCTGGGCTCTCGACGCGGGCTGCGGCAGGCGCCCCGGCGGCCTCGGCGGCGGCCCGGGCCGCCGCGACCATCACCGGCCAGGCGTAGCGCGGGCTGGCCTGCAGGTCGTAACGACCGATCAGCTCGCGGGCCGCAGTCAGAGCCTCCCGGTACCGGCGCTGGGCGGTGAGCAGCTCGATCTGCAGCGTGGCGGTCGGCAGGTGGTGCTGAGCCTGGTAGCGGAACCCAGCGCGCAGCTGCGCGGCTGTTCCCGCCGCCCGGCTCGCCGCGTCTGCCTCGCCTCGGGCCAACGCGATCAGCCCGGCAAGCTGGAGGAGCGAGGCGCGGGTGGCGGTGGGTGCCGACAAATCCAGGGCCCGCTCGATGACCTCGAGGGCTTCTTCCCAGCGGCCGAGCGAGTACAGCGGCTCGGCCAGGTTGATGGCCAGAAACGTGCCCTGGGAGCGGGCCAGGCCATACCTGGCTGCCTCGGCGACGCCGTCCCGGGCCACCTGGGCTGCCCGTTCGTGTTCCCCGGCACCTTCCCGGATGTGGGACTCGTTGATCGCGGTGCGCAACATCAGGTGATAGTCCCCGGCCCTGGCCGCCGCCGCCCGCGCTCTGGCCAGCATCTCCAGCTCCACGCCCGCGCCGGGCGCGCTGCCGTCCGGCCCGAGCATGGCCAGCGTGCTCAGCGCGCTGGCCTGTGCTGCGGCATCCCCGGCCGCCTCGGCAAGCTGCAGCGCCTGCTCAGCTGCCGAGCGCGCGTGCGCAGTGGCCGGGGTCTTGCAGAGCCGCATCGCCAGGGTGGCCAGCACCACGGCGCGTTCCCGTTGATGGTCATCCCCGGTGACGAGGGCCAGCGCTTCGCGCAGATCGGCGATGCCGTCCTCCGGATCAGGGCAGGACCTGCCGCGCATTTCCAGCAGCAGCGCCGCCCGGCCGGGATCGGCCGCTGTGTCGATCTCACGCAGAGCGGCCGTGATGAAGGCGCGGGCACGCTCCTGTTCGCCCAGCAGATGCGCGACCCGGGCGGCTTTCTCCAGCAGCTGGTCATGACTGGTGCCGACGCGTTGCGCGGCGTCCGGCACCTCGTCCCACAGCTCCGAGACGCGGGACAGCATGGCAAGCTGCTCGGAGTAGGCAAAGACCCGGTTTGCCTCGGCCGCCGCCTTCCAGGCAGCGGCCAGCGCCTGAGCGAGATCGTGGGCGGCATACCAGTGGTGAGCCAGCTGAATGCTGGGCCGCCCCGCAGCCAGCGACTCATCGGCTGCGATCGCCTTCGCGAACCGGGCGTGCACCCGGCTGCGCTCGCCCGGCAGCAAATCCTCATACATCGCCTCGCGGATCAGCGCGTGCCGGAACGCGTAGCCGTCGGGCAGCGCGACGAGCACGTTCCCGGCGACCGCCGGGCGGAGCGCACTTTCCAGGTCGCCGTCGCTGACCCCGCTGACGGCGCTGAGCAGCGCATACCCGGCACGCTCCCCGGCTGCCCCGGCGATTCGCAGGACATCCTGGGTCGCCACCGGGAGCCGTTCCACCCGGCTGAGCACCAGGTCACGCAGCGAATCAGGCAGCTCGTCACCGCAGCACAGCAGTTCCTCGGCGAACAGCGGGTTACCCTCGCTGCGAACGAACACGCACTCCAGCCGTTCTGGTTCCACCTCGCGGCCGAGGATCGATGCCAGCAGCTCGGCCGTTTCGCGCCGGGTCAGCCGGGGCAGTTCGGCCCGCTCTACCCAGGCCAGCCGGGCCAACTCGGCGAGCAACGGCCGCACCGGGTGGGTCCGGTGCAGCTCATCGGAGCGGAACGTGCCGATGAGCAGCGCGCTGGGCAGCACCCGCTGATTGCTGACCAGGAACGAAAGCAGGTCCCTGGTCGAGTGGTCGGCCCAGTGCAGGTCCTCGATGACCAGTACGACCGGGCCGCGCGCGCTGAGCTGCTCAAGCAGCGTCAGCATCTGCTCGAACAATCTGCCGCGCCCCTCGCCGGGGTAGGTGTCGGCAGCAGAGCCGGTCAGCTGCGCTGGCTCTGCGTCGGCCAGATCCGGCAGCAGCCGTGCGATCTCTCCCGCCCGGCCGCCGAGCAGCCCGCGGACTGCCGCTGCCCCGTCTTGTCGCACCAGGTCGCGGATCACCGCGGTGAACGGGGCGAACGGCAGGCCATCGGCGCCAAGCTCAAGACAGCCACCGATCAGCACCCGCCCGCCCTGCGCCCGAACCCGGTCGGCGAACTCGGCGGCGAGCCGTGACTTTCCCACCCCGGCCTCGCCGCCGAGCAGCACCGTGGCCGGCTCGCCGTGGCGGACGGTCGCATATGCCGCCTCGAGATCGGCAAGCTGAGCCCGGCGGCCGATGAAGACGGGGGTGATCAGACGCGAGCTCACGCTCTCCAGCATGCCATCATCGCCGCGCCGCATGGCCGGCCGCCCAGACGGCGCCGGGGCACTGGCCCCGGACTCGATCGGATCTGCCGAAGAGAGCGACAGATGGGCAGCCCGAAAAATATCTTGGTCCGGCGTCGTAGCCTGCATGCTGGCCGGACAACTCCTGCCTACTGACGAAATGGGTGACCAGCTTGGGTCCAGGGAGACTTCACGCCCTTATCGACGGCGTCTTCGCAATCGCCCTGACCCTCCTGGTCCTGGACTTGCCGAAGCCAGACCACTCCACTCAGCTCGCACGCGATCTCCTGCACCAATGGCCCTCGTACGTGGCCTACCTCGTGTCGTTCGTGACGATCGGCATCCTGTGGATCGAGCATCACGGAATGATGAGCGCAGTCCGGGGCATCAACCGGCGGTTCCTGGAGCGAACGCTGGCCTTTCTGCTGTTCATCTCCATCATCCCGTGGCCAACCGCCATTGCCGCCAACTACGCCGACCACAGTGCCGCGCAGGCGCGGGCGGCGGCGGTTCTGTATGCAGCAACGATGCTCATGATGGGCCTGTCATTCGCCTGGGGATGGCGTTATCTGTCAGCGCATCCCGAGCTGGTCGCCGAGCCGGCCCGCGCCGCGTTCCCGGCCGGGGCCCGCCGGGCGCTCGCTGGCGGCCTGGTCTATCTCCTGGCCATCGCCGTGGCCTTCCTCAGCCCCACCGCCTCCTTCGCCATTGACGCCATCGTGGCCGTCTACTTCGCAGCCTCCAAGAGCCAGGTCCCGGGATCGATCGTCCGGTCGGCGCCTGCCGACGGTTCCGGCTAGACCCGCATCGCCCGGCACCAAGAACCGAGCCGTACCACGACCTGTGCAGAAGCGCGTGCGCGCCAGCCGGTTAGGGTTTGCCTGCCGGGGGTCGATCCAGGACACCGACGGCAGGGAGCCGTGTGCGGCGTCTTCGAGGAAGCTGGCCGCGCTGGCGTCGATCCTGATCTCGAGCCTGGTCTTCCAGCTCAGGCCGGCCTTGCTGAAGTAGCCGAAGTGGTGGTGGTGCCCGGCGGTGTAGCGGGCGTCGGCCAGCCGCAGCGTGGGGGTATCAAAGCAGTACCAGCGCCAGGAAACGCCGTGCTCGTCCAGGTGCCGGACGAACGACGGCTTGTGGTACATGGGCGGCACGTGCGGAGACAGGTCATCCCGGCTGCCGGCGGCGCTCCCGCACAAGGCGTACAGCCGGCTGGGCCAGGTGGCACCCGGGACCGAGCTGAACCAGCGGTCACAGACCAGGAACTCCTCCGCCAGGTGATCGTAAACGGGCACGTCCGCGCCGTCGTAATAGCCCACCGCGGGTGACGGGTCACCACCGTGAACCCCGCCCCCGGCCATGGTGGCCGCCAGGCTCGCGACAAAACCGCCCATCCGCCCGCCATCGACCTGCACGTCCACAGCGCCGGCGTGTGGCAGGGTCCCCGGCACCATCCACAACGTGACAGTCGACGTCAGCGGGGAGCTGATCCACGACGCAGAAGCCGAACTGCGCATGCACATGGCCCGCCAGTAAAACACCGAGCAGACAGCCCGCAGCAGTAAACCGGGTGACGGCCGCCGAACGCGCCGGCCACTTCCCGCTGACCCAGCACGACCAGCCGGGAACCGGGATGAGCCAGCAGCCGACCGGATTCCCCGGGGAGGGCCACAGACAGGCCACCGGGCTGCGACAGTGGGCGGATGATGAGTATCCAGCCGGAGCTGTGGGTCGAGCGTGCTGGCCAGGCTGTCGCCTTCTACGCGGACGCGTTCGGGGCACGCGTGCTGCACCAGGCCGGGCAGGGCGATGACATCGTCGCGCAGCTTGCCGTCGGCGAGGCGGCGTTCTGGGTGGCAGCGGCCGGGCCGGACAGCGGACGATTCAGCCCGGGCGCGATAGGTGGCGCGACGAGCCGGACCCTGCTGGTGGCCGATGACCCCGACGCCTTGATGCGGCGGGCGGTCGACGCCGGCGCCACGGAGAAGTCCGCCGTTTGCGATGAGCACGGCTGGCGGCTGGGCCGGATCGTCGATCCGTTCGGGCACGAGTGGGAGATCGGCAAGCCGGCCCCTGGCCGCCGCCCTGAAGCGCGGCCAGCTGCGCGCTCAGGCGCTGCGGCAGCCGCCCTCGCGGTGATGGGCGTATGTAGGGAAGGCACCGGGCACGCGCTGATCGGCGCGCGGGAACGTCCCGGCCGGGCACGTCGATGACCCGGTGAGATCCCTGGCCATGGGCTGGCCGGCGGATTCTGGTGATCCGTCAGCAATGCCGCTTCGGCCTGGACCAATCCCAGGTCTGCCGGTCCCTGGTGGGTCGTAACCGGATCGTCCAGCGGGATCCGCTAGTGACACGGCAGCCGTGTCTCTGGCAGTCTGTATGGGCCGAGTCGAGCGAGAGGAGGTGCGACACCCGTGTCGATGCTGGTTTCCGCGCCTCCTGGGGCTGACTGACTAAGCGCAGCCGCAGGTGACGCCGCCTTCGAGAGGTGGCCCATGGCCGTACGCATTAAGAACATCACCGTCGGCTGCGCCGATCCCTACCGCCTGGCGCAATTCTGGTTGCAGCTGACCGGGTTCAGCGAAGACCCGGACAACGGCAACGCACCCGACGACCCGGAGGGCAACGAGTTCCCTATGGAGCGCAGTGATGCCGACCGCGCGCCATTGGTCGAACAGCTCGGCCGTGCATTCGACGCGGTCGCCGGCCTGATCAGCAACATCCGAGCCGACCAGTGGTCAGCGCCGACCCCATGCACGGACTGGACGGTACGCCAGATTGTCAATCACGTGATCGGCATGAACCGGGTCTTCGCCGCGCTGCTCGCCGGCCAGCCGCCTCCGCCCAGGCCGTCCGCGGACCATATCGAAGACGACCCGGTCGGCGCCTACCGCGACTCCGCGACCGCGCTGCAGGCAGCGTTCGGCCGGCCTGGAGTCCTCGAGCGGACCTACCGCGGCCCGCTAGGGACCGCCACCGGTGCCGAGCGACTGCAGATCCGGCTCTACGACCTCCTCGCCCATGGCTGGGACCTCGCGCAGGCCACGGAGCAGCCCGTCGACCTGCCTGATGATCTAGCCGAACAGTCGCTGGCGTTCGCCCGTACCCAGCTGACCGAGCAAGCCCGCCCCGGTCGCTTTGGCCCGGCCCAGATCGTCGCCGAACGGGCCGCTGCCATCGAGCGGCTGGTGGCCTTTCTCGGCCGCCCGGTCAACACAGGACGCTGACCAGATGACAGATCCGGCGAGCCAGAACCCGTTCCCGCGCGGTTGCGCTGCGGCATCGTTGTGCGTGTTCGGGAGGATATCTGCGAAATTGTCACGGACGGGCAGATCTGCTCCGTTCGGTACGCGACGTTGTTTCCGTCGCCCCGGACCGAGCGGGTGTCACCCGGTCACCTGGTGGCCATCGCGACCGCGCCGGACGGCACCGAGGCGGTGGTGTGGCGGTGGTATGACGCCGTTGTCCTCGGCGAGGAAACCGGCCTCAGCAGGCTGTGGGAGCCCTCGCACGGCGAAGTCCTGGCCCAGCAACGGCCAGCGCGCCAGTCCCGGCCGCCTGGAACTCGTGCCTATCTGTCCGCCGGTCTACCCGGCGCCGACTGGTGGGTCGCCGGCGCCGCCGCGGCCAGCGCGGAGGACGCCGACGTCGAGCTGGACAAGGTCGAGCAGCTCTACACCGAGCGCGATCTCTGGAACACCCTGGTATGAGATTCCGGGAACGCAGCGATGCGAGCCTGCCCGGCTGCCATCCAGGCGCCGGTTCGGGTGCGTCGGCTTAACCGAGACGACCTCGGTGAGCGGTTACCGGGCGACGCCATGGCTGATGTGCGGTGGTGGCAGGCGGGGAAGCACGGCCCCGGCGAACAGTTCGGTCACGGCCTGGTGCCGTTCCGGCGGGCAGGCGGCCGCGAAGATCACCGTGCCCGCTCCGGCCGCGTGATATTCCGCGAGCCGGGCTGTCACCATGTCCGGGTCCCCGTGCAGCAGGTAGCGGTCGGCCAGCGGATCGAAGTCCTGGGCATAGATCCGGCTGACCGACTGGACCGCCTCGCGCCGGGCCCGCCCGGGATCGGGGTCGACGCAGCCCCAGATGAACAGGCCCCCGGCCAGCGACGTTCCGGGACGCCCCGCGTGCCGGGCGAAATCCCTGGCCCCGGCCAGGCTGCGCGCGAAAGACTCCGGGCTGACCATATAAGGCATCCAGACATCGGCGAACCGGCCCGCCCGCCGCATCGCGGGCATCTTGCGGCCGCCCACCCACAGCGGCGGCCGCGGCCGCTGCACCGGCGGCGGGTCCAGCCGCAGGTCCCGCAGCGACCCGAACTGTCCCTCGGCGGTCACTGCCTCGCCGGACAGCAGCCGCACCAGGACCGCGAGCGCCTCGTCGGTGCGCGCGCCCCGCCCGGCCACCGGGACGCCGCTCGCGGCGAATTCCGGCGGGTACTCCCCGCCCACGCCGACGCCGAGCTCGAAACGGCCATGCGATACCAGGTCCAAGGTCGCGGCCATCTTGGCCGCCAGCACCATCGGGTACACCGGCAACAAGGTCACGGCGCTGAGCAGGCGGATCCGTTCGGTGACCGCGGCCGCCGCGGCCAGGGTCACGAATGCGCTGGCCACCGGGCCGTGAAAGAAGACGTGCTCGCCGGCGGCCGCCAGGTCAAAGCCGAGCCGTTCGGCCCGCCGGGCTTCACCGGCGATATCACCCGGATCCCCGGTGGTGCCCAGCATCAGGCCCGCCCTCACGCTCCGGTCCCCCTCTGGCGGCAGGCCAGGACCACCGCCAGCGGCCATGCCGCCTGCGCCCCGGCCAGGACCCGCTCGGCCAGGCCGACCTGCCGGCCCCCGGCGATCAGCTCCGCGCCGAACCACGTGAGCAGGCCAAGCAGCACTCCGGCGGCGCTGGCCGAAACAGCAGGCCGCAGTCCGGCCGGCACCAAAGGCCCCCGCTTCGGGGCAGCGAGCGGCCAGGCCGCCAGGGCTACGAAGCCAATCGCCGCCCAGAAGGTATGCGGCAGCGAGCCGCCGCCCCCGGCAGGCTCGGGGTTCGCCGCGACCAGCATTGTGGCAACACCTCCGGTCATCAGGATGAGCCGCCCGGCCAGGGCCGCCGGCCTCAGCGCCAGCCCCGTCAGTACATAGCACGCTCCCGTCCCCGCCAGCGCGAGCGTCATCACCCACCGGTCGGTAGCGCCCAGCGCCGCGAGGGCGCTGATCGTGTCGGCTACCGGGTCGAACGAGCGCGGCTGCAGCCCGGCAGCCACCGTCCAGCCGCCCACCAGTAGCACCGGAGCCACGGCCGACGAGACCACACCCCACCACGGCACGCCCCGCACGACCCCACCGTAAGCGAACCCGCTGCCGGCCGTGATCCTGCCGGGCATGCTCAGCGGGCTAGAAGAGTGAAACCTGGTCTGGCTCAGCGGAACAAGGCGGCCAGCGTGCAGCGACACCGGGCGAGGCCAGCAGATGGACGTCCCGGGCCGGACGGCGGGTCTTAGAGCTGCCCCGCTCACGCGTCACGCAGCCGAAGCAGCAGGCCGCCGGCCAGCAGCGCGGCGGCAGTCCAGGCGGCGAGCACGCCGAGGCCCGGCCACGGCCCGATCGGCAGCTTCCTGAGATCCTTGGTGGCCTGGATGGCCAGCCCGGCGGTCATCGGCCCCCACTGCTGGAGGCGGTGTTCCCAGCGCGGGTCCAGCGTGCCCAGGTCAGTGAGGAGCGGCACGATGTAGAGCAGGCCGAGCATGACCGCGATGGACGCGCCGGAGTCTCGCATGGCCGTGGCCAGGCCGAGGCTGAACAGCCCGATCAGGGCCAGGTACAGCACCGAGCCGGCCACCGCGCGCAGCGTCGGCCCGTCGCCCAGGGACAATGCCGGGACGCCGTTCACTCTGGTGAAGCCGTTGCCAGGCAGGATGTACCGGCCGGCCAGCACTGACCCCAGCACCGAGACGGCCCCGGCGGCCAGCACCACGCCGGTGAGGATGATCGCCTTCGCGGCCAGGGCGATGACCCGCCGCGGCACCGCGGTGAGCGTGACCCGGATCATGTCGCTGCTGTACTCGCCGCTCATGACCAGCACGGCCAGCACGGCGACGGCCGCCTGGCCCAGCAGGATGCCGGTGAGGCTGAGCTTGGTCGTGTCCTCGCCGCACGAGGCCGGACATTTCACCACCGCGGTCGCCAGGGCGCTCGTGCCGACCGTCAGCGCGATCAGGGTAAGCAGCAGCCAGCCGGTGCTCGGCACTGTGCGCAGCTTCGTCCACTCCGCATGCAGGGCCTCCCGCAGGGTCGCGCCTGTGGCACGCAGCGCGTTCATGCGTCCCTCCGGCGCAGCAGGAACACGGCGATCCCCAGGGCGGCCGCGCCCCAGACGCACAGCACGGCAAAACCTTCCCACGGTGCCAGCGGAAAACAGCCGTTGATCGGCTGGCAGACGTTGGTCACCTGCGAGTAGTGCGGTGTGCCCTGCTGCAGCCCGAACGCCGCGGCCGGGGTGAGCCGCAGCAGCCAGTCCGCGGGTCCCTGCGGCAGGATGACCCCGAGGATCAGCGGGACGATCAGCAGCACGACGACGGCGGCGATGGCCCCGGTGCTGCGGCGCAGCACGGCGCCGGCGGACAGGGCGAGGATGGCGGTGACCGCGAGGAGCCCCGCGGTGCCCGCGACGATCTGCAGCCCGCGGGAGCTGGTGAGTGACCAGATCGCGTACACCGACGACGCCCAGCCGCCCGAATGCAGCTTGTTCTCGGCGATCGGGAGCGCGACCGCGGCCCCGGCCAGCCCGGCGGCGAACGTGACCAGCCCGATCACGATGGCCTTGGCCGCCAGCACCCGGCCCCGCCGCGGGCTGGCCGCGAACGTGGTGCGGATCATGTCGCGCCGGTACTCGGTGGTGATGAACAGCGCCCCAAGGGCGATCACGGCGAGCAGGCCGACGAGCGAGCCCTTCAGGACCGTCGCGAGCGGATCGACGTTGGTCACGTACGGCGCGATGTCGCCGCTTCCGGTCACGGTGAACGTGCCGCCGGATTTCGTGAAGCCGCCCGCCGGTGTTCTCGGACAGAAATGTCCTGGCGAAGGCGCGCAGATGAACGCAATGCCGGTCGGGAAACCGACCTGGCCGCCGCGCCACGCGCGGCCGGCCCGCTCGCCCAGGAGGCTGACGTGGCCGAAGGCGGCAGTGGCCTGGGTGGCGTAGGAGAACAGGGAAGAGTTGCTCGCGAATGACTGGCCGGGCGTGCCGGCCGAGCAGGCTCCCTGGCTGCAGGACACGCTATTCTCCGGCGCCAGGAGATGCGGTGAGGTCACGAAGAGCCCGGCTTGCACGGTCGACGGCAGGCCGGCCAGGCTGGCCGTGCCAATCTCGGACCAGTGCCTGCCGTCGGCGGAGTCGTATCCGGTAATCGTGTCGCCGGAACGGGTCAGCCGCAGCCAGCGCGGCGACGCCGCGGAGACGACGCCGGGCAGGCCGATCGTGTCGTGGGTGTAGTCGTACTGCATCCGCACTCCGTGGGCGGGGGTGGCCATGACCGCGGCATAAGCCGATCCTGGCCTGGTGCCCGCCTTGATGATGATTCCGGCCTTGGCCCAGGGCACGGCAATGTGCGGGGGCGAGCCCCCGCCGGGCGTCGGAAGCTCGGTGTCCAGCGAGGCGACCTGGGCGGTGATGCTGCCGTCGCCGTCCAGTGACTGGTGCACGAAGTAGAAATCGTCGGTGACCGCCTCGCCGCCGGTGCCGATGGCAACCCTCGGGTTAGCTGCCGCGTTCTGGCTCCCGTTGGAGACGCCCGCGAGGGCCACCACGGCCAGCGCGGTCAGCAGCGCGGCGGCGACCAATGCGATCACCCAGCCGCGCACGGTCCGGAACTTGGTCCACTCGGCCCGCAGCAGGTGCGGGAAATCGTCGCGCCCGGGACGCTGGTCAGACCGGTACGGCGTGATCGTGCTCACTTCGCGACCTCCTCGCTGCTGGCCCGCGGGGACGAACCTGCGGCCGCCGCGGCTGGCACGGCGCGGAACTCGACCGCGTCGCGGGTGAGTTCCATGTAGGCCTCCTCAAGCGTGGCGCGGTGCGCGGAGACCTCCGAGAACGGCACCCCGCTGCCGGACAGGACGGCCACGATGCGCTCGGCCGGCAGCCCGGCGACAGTGAGCGTGTCGCGGCCGGTGGCGGCGATGGTGGCGCCTGCGTCCGCGAGCGCCGTCATCGCGTCCGGCCGGGCGGTGGTGCGCAGCGCGACCCGGTCGCCGGACGCGGCCGCGATCAGCTCCGCCACGGTGGTGTCGGCGATGACCTTGCCGCGGCCGGCCACCACCAGGTGATCGGCGGTGTCCTGCAGCTCGGCCATCAGGTGGCTGGACACCAGCACCGCGCGGCCCTCACCGGCCAGCGATCGCAGGAACCCGCGCATCCACACGATGCCCTCGGGGTCCATGCCGTTGAACGGCTCGTCGAACATGAGCACCGGCGGGTCGCCGAGCAGCGCGGCGGCGATCCCCAGCCGCTGCCGCATGCCCAGGGAGTAGCCGCCCGCCTTGCGCCGGGCCGCCTTCTCCAGCCCGGCCTGCTCGATCACCGCATCGACCCGCCGGGCGGTCAGGCCCTGGGAATGGGCCAGCCACAGCAGATGGTTGCGAGCGGTGCGGCTCGGCTGCAGGGCGGCGGCGTCCAGCAGCGAGCCTACGTGGCTCAGCGGGTGCCGCAGGCTCTGGTACCGCTGCCCGCGGATCAGCGCGCGGCCGTCGTCGGGGGCGACAAGGCCGAGGATCACCCGCATCGTGGTGGACTTGCCGGCCCCGTTGGGGCCGACAAATCCGGTGACCAGCCCTGGCTGGACGGAGAACGTCATCCCGTCCAGCGCGACGGCCGGCCCGAAGTGCTTGCGCAGGCCGCTGACTTCGATTGTGGCTTCCATGCCCGCCACGGTAGGGAACGCCGGCGATGCTGTCGTCACGCCGGCGAGCCGTCTTCGCCGCCGCTGGCACGGGGGACACCGGCTACGGCGCATCCCCCGCGCGAGGGACGCCAGGATGCTCAGAGGGAGGGACGCGCGCTCGCTGGCCAGCGAGGACAATGGCTACGTGGACCGAGTGGGTGACTGGCGCGGCGGACGGGCCGACACGCTGCGCCGGATCGCCATGGCCCCGCACGCGCCCGCCGTGGCCGCAACGCTGCTTGCGGTGCTCGCCGCCGCCCAGGCGATCGCGCAGCCCGCGATCAACAACAGCGTCGCAGGCGAGGAGCTGCAGATCGCCTTCGTGCTGCTCACGCTGCTCGCTGCGCTGCCGCTTGGGCTCTTGTGGGCATATCCGGCAGCAGCTGCGGTAGCCGTTTCCGCCGCGTGCGTGCTGTCCCTCTCGGCCTTCCACGCGCTGACCGTGGCCGGCCTGATCGCCGAGCTGGCTGCCCTGTACCGGCTGGGTCGCCGCGGCTCACAGCTGCTGGCCGCGTGCCTCGCGCTGCCGTTCCTCGTACTGGCGCTAGCTGGTGCCACGGTCCTCGAGGCCAGGACTCTCACCGTGCTGCTGGCCGCGCTGGGCCCGGCGGCCGCGTGGGCCGGGGCCGCCCGACGGGCCCGCAGCCAGGCCGCCGAGCACAGCGCCGCCCGGGAGGTCATCGCCGGCAGCCTGGTCGAGCACACGGCGCGCGGGGAGCGCGCCCGGGTCTCCCGCGAGCTGCACGACGTCGTGGCCCACCACATCTCCATGATCGCCGTGCAGGCGGAGACCGCGCGGCTGACCACTGCCGGGATGCCCGCGGCCGGGGCGCAGCAGCTGTCGGCGATCGGCAACAGCGCCCGGGCGGCGCTGACCGAGATGCGGCGGCTGCTGGGCGTGCTGCGCGAGGACACCCTGGCCGACGTCGCAGCCCGGCAGCCCCAGCCCGGTCTGCTACAGCTCAACGAGCTGCTCGACGAGGCACGGGACGCCTCGGGGTCGGGCATCCGCCTCATCGTCCGCGGACACCTGGCCACCCTCGACTCCGGCGTCGAGCTCGCCGCCTACCGCATCGTGCAGGAGGCGCTCACCAATGCCCGGCGGCACGCGGAGGGCGCCGCCGTGGACGTGGAGTTGCATTACACCGCGGACGCCCTGCGGCTACGCGTCCGTGACAACGGGCCCGGCCCTCCGGCCACCTCGCCTTGCCCGTCCCCGGCCACGCCTCCATCCGGTGGCCACGGGCTGCTCGGCATGCGCGAGCGCGCTGCCGCTGTCGGCGGAGAGCTACGCACCGGCCCCGCTCACGGCGGCGGTTTCGCTGTCGAGGCCACCCTGCCGACCGCGGCGGAGGCGGCTGCATGACAACCCCGGCCGCTCCGTCCCCGGTGATCCGGATCGTTGTTGCCGACGACCATCAGGTGGTACGCACCGGGTTCGCCGCGCTGCTGGACACCCAGCCCGACTTCGCGGTCGCCGGCACTGCCTGCGACGGGGCTGAGGCGGTGCGGATCTGCCGCGACCTACATCCAGACGTCGTCCTCATGGATGTCCGCATGCCCGGCATGGACGGCATCGAAGCCACCAGGCAACTCGCCGGATCCGGAGCTGGCGGGCCGCGCATCCTCATCCTCACCACCTTTGACCTGGACGAGTACGTCTACGACGCGCTGTGCGCCGGGGCCAGCGGTTTCTTGCTCAAAGACGTCACCGCCGAACGGCTGTTCGACGCGGTGCGGGTCGTCGCCGCAGGCGAAGCACTGCTCGCTCCCGCCGTCACCCGCCGCCTCATCAGCGAATTCGCCCGGCTGCGGCCTAACAAGGCCGCCCCGCCCGCGGCCGAACTCGGCACGCTCACGCCGCGCGAAACGCAGGTGCTGCGCCTGATAGCCGAGGGCCTGTCCAACCCGGAGATCGCAGCCCGGCTGATAGTCACCGAGGAGACAGTGAAAACGCATGTCAGCCGAGTTCTCAGCAAGCTCTGCCTGCGCGACCGGACCCAGGCCGTCGTCACCGCTTACGAGTCAGGACTGGTCATGCCGCGCTCCCGCGAGCAGAGCACGATCCGCCGCGCCGGATCCCGGCCGGGGCGCTCAAATTCACCGGCGGGCGCTGACACGGCCGGGAAGCGGCGAGCTCTAGGGCACGACTACGAGCGGCACTGGTGAGTGGCGGGCCAGGCCGACGGCGACCGAACCGACCACTCGGTGTGTGATTTGGGACGAGCTCCCGACCACGATCACTATGGTGGCGTGGGGTTGGGCAGCGTGGATGTCGTTGGCTGCCGAGATGAGTTCTTCTGCGATCAGGCCCTGGCGCCGCTCGAAGCCCCAGCCCGCCACGCGGCTGCCCAGCTGCTCGCCGGCCGCGGTGCGAAGCTCGTGCTCCACGTCATCGAAGCCGGTTTCCAGTTCGGCGACGGCACCGGGCGACAGCGCGGCCATGCTGGACAGATGAGCCACATAGACCACGTCGATGCGGCCCGTCCGGCCTTGCAGCAGCCTGACCGCGGCGTCGAGCGCCCTGCTGGCCGGAGGAGATCCGTCATAGCCGACGACAAGGCGCAGATCCGTGGTGGGCGGCGTGGTAGTGCTCATCGAGGGAGGATAGCGCCTGTGCCTGCCCGCGGGCCTACCCGGCATCCGGCCCACGGGAAGGTCGACCTGCACGGTCAACCTCGATGATCGGGCTTCCGGCCCGCGGTCCGGCCGGCCTGGCGGAACCCGCGTGCGTGGCCCCCGAGTCGCCCACGAGATGCCCGGCCAGGAAAGCTGGCCGGAGTGACTGTTAGCGGGCCGGCGTGGCCGCCGATCCGGCAACCGGGGTCACGACCGGCGAGCAGCTGCACAGGGCCACGGGAATCGCTTCGAACGCCGGCTCCGGGGCGGGGGCGGCAGGCGCTGGGGCGGCCGCGGCGGCGGCGGCATTCCTGAGCTCGGCAAGCCGGTGCTTGGACGGCAGCAGGACGATCGCGAGGATGAAGCCGAGTCCGAGCAGCGCGGCCGACACGCTGAAAGCGACGGTGTAGCCGTGGGTGGCCGCGACCGCCGGCGCCAGCGGGCCCGCATGGTGGGTGACCAGGTAGCCGGCCGTCGCGGTCAGCGCGATCGTGCTGAGGGCGGACGTCCCGATCGACCCGCCGACCTGCTGCATCGTGTTGACCAGCGCCGAGGCCACGCCGGAGTCCTGGCGCGCGACGCCGGCCGTGGCGGTGTTGATGGCCGGGGCGAAGATCATGCCGAAGCCCAGGCCCAGGATCAGTAGGGCGGGCAGCACGGCGCTGGCGTAACTGGAGGTCACGGTGACCTGGGTCAGGTAGGCCATCCCGCCTGCGCCCAGCAGCATGCCGGTCGCGATCAGGACGCGCGGCCCGAGCCGGGGCAGCAGCGCGATGCTGGACAGATTGGAGCTGAGCAGGATGCAGCCGATCATCGGCAGGAACAGCAGCCCGGTGGTCAGCGGGCTTTCCGCCTTGACCACCTGCAGGTAGTAGGTGAGGAACAGGAAGGTGCCGAAGATCGCGATTCCCGATATGCCGACGGCGACATAAGAGCCGCCCCGGGTGCGGTCCAGGATCACCCGCAGCGGCAGCAGCGGGTGACTGGCCCGCTGCTCGGCGAAAACGAACCCGGCGAGCAGCACCACGCCCCCGACCAGGGAGCCGATGGTCAGCGCGGCCGTCCAGCCGGCGGTCTCGGCGTGGGAGAAGCCGAAGACGATCAGGAACAGCCCGGCGCAGGCCAGCACGGCGCCGGGCCAGTCCATCGGCGGCCGGACGGCCGGGCGGCTGCTCTGAATCCAGGCCAGGGCGCCGGCCACGGCGATCGCGGCGAATGCCAGGTTGACGTACAGGCACCAGCGCCACGACAGATACTGGGTGAGCACCCCGCCGAGGATCAGCCCCACGGCGCCGCCGCCGGCGGCGACCGAGCCGAACACGCCGAAGGCCCTGCCCCGCTCGAGCGGGTCCTGGAACGTGCTGACCAGGGTGCCCAGAGCGGCCGGGGCGAGGATGGCGCCGAACGCGCCCTGTAGCGCCCGGGCCGCCACCAGCATCCCGAACGAGACCGCGGCGCCGCCGAGGGCTGAGGCAATGGCGAACCCGATCAGGCCGGTGATGAACACGTGCTTACGGCTGAACATGTCGCCGAGCCGGCCGCCCACCAGCAGCAGGCTGCCGAAGGCCAGCGCGTAAGCCGTCACCACCCACTGGCGCTCGCTGTTCGCAAACCCCAGCGCCTGCTGGGCCGACGGCAGCGCAATGTTCACGATGGTGGAGTCCAGGACCACCATCAGCTGGGCAACGGCGACCACGACCAGGATCAGCCAGCGCCGGTCTCCCGGCGCAGTCAGGCGGTCTCCAATGGCAGACGACGTAGCAGAAGACATCGGGCCTACACCCCTCGCATGACCGGAGGCGACTTCGAGCCGCCCGGGCTCGCGCAGGCAGCACGCGGCTGTCCGCGGGGACCGGCTGAGGCAACTGGCTGCGCCACGTGAACTCCCGGGTGAGCAACGTCCGGCGAAGTACGATCGCTACCGGGTCCGGAGCAACGACTGCCCGGCGGAAAAGCTGGGATATCGGGCCGCACGCGATAGGGGTCCGCAAACCGAAATAGGCACGCGAGGAACGTTACGTCCACCGGGTACCGCCCCGCCCGGCGATGGCGGGCCACCTACCTTCACGGAAGCCGCAGGTGAACTCCGCACCGGGGTACGCCGGGCCAGCACCCGAGCAGGTAGTGCACGACGGGTCATGGCGACGACGTCGTGGCCGGCCCCGGCCAGGGCCGGGCACAGCCGGCGGCCGACGAATCCGGACGCGCCTGTGACGAGCACCTTCACCGCGACCACCCGGCCTGTTCGGCCTCGGTGACCGGGTCGCCGGTCAGCAGCCGGGCTCCCACCGTGGCCGCGAGTTCCGCGGTGGCACCGGCTCCCGCCAGGGCGAGCAGAGCGTGCTGACCGAGCGTGGTGAGCTGCGGAGCGAAGGGCTCGAGGTTCTCCGGCCGGGTGGCGGCCAGGACGACAAGGTCCGGGCGCCTGGCATCGACTGTCTGCATCAGCTCGTCGACCGCGGGCCGGCTGGAGAAGGCCGTAACGGCTCTCCCACGCCCGCAGGAGGTGGTCGCTCACGCCGACGCGCCTGCTCAGCTCACCGATGCGCAGCACCGGCGAGCCCTCGGGAGTGTCCATGCCGGAACTCTACAATGCTTAGACAGACATTTGACAATGTTGGTCACGGAAGCTAGCGTTACTCCTAGACAAACATTAGACGGAAGTTGATATCATGGACTCCTACGCCGTCGGCTCGGCGGACGTCATCGGCTCCGCTCCCCGGGAGCACGGCACGGCCGCGGACGCGCGGCGGCCGTCGGTGGCCGTGATCGGCGCAGGAGTCTCCGGCCTGACCGCCGCTTACCTGCTGTCCCGCACTCATGACGTCACCGTTTTCGAGGCGGAGGACCGGCTCGGCGGTCACGCGCATACCCACGACGTTACGGATTCCGATGGCTGGCGTCATGCTGTCGACAGCGGGTTCATCGTCCACAACGACGTGACTTACCCCTGGCTGCGCAAGCTTTTCGGTGAGCTGGGCGTCGAGGTGCGTCCCGCTGAGATGAGCATGAGCGTGCGGTGCGAGGGGTGCGGGCTGGAGTACGCGGGCGGCCGCGGGCTGCGCGGTGTCTTCGCGCAGCCGCGCCGCCTCATCGACCCCCGGTTCATCCGGTTGCTGTGGCAGGTCAGGCGGTTCCACCGGCGTGCGTCGGCCTTCCTGCTCGCGACGGACGAGCAGAACCTCACGACCTACGGCGAGTTCCTGGAGCGGGAGGGGTTCAGCGCCTATTTCATCGCCCACTATGCCGTTCCGGTCGTCTCGTGCGTGTGGTCCGCCGGGCAGGAGGCGGCGCTGGTGTACCCGGCGCGGTACCTCTTCCGGTTCCTCGACCACCATGGCCTGCTGCGGGTCGGCGGGTCACCCCAGTGGTACAGCGTGGCCGGCGGGTCACGGGTCTACGTCGAGCGGCTCGCCGGGCTGCTACCGGACGTGCGCGCTGCCCATGCCGTCACCGACGTCACCCGGCGCGAGGACGGCGTCGAGATCCGGGACGTCACCGGACAGCTCACCCGCGTGGACCGCGTGGTCATCGCCACCCACGCCGACCAGGCCCTCGGCCTGCTCGCCGACCCGGCCGACGCGGAGGTCACCACCCTTAAAGAGTTCGGCTACTCGGGCAACGTGACGGTGCTGCACACCGACAGCTCGGTCCTGCCGCAGGCACGGAACGCCCGCGCGTCGTGGAACTACCGGATGACGTCCTGCGACCGGGCCGGCCAGCCCGCCGCGGTGACCTACTGGATGAACCGGCTCCAGGGGCACCAGTCGCCGGAGGCCTTCCTCGTCACGCTCAACGACCGCGAGCGTCCCGACCCGGGCTCGGTCGCCGCGGTCATGCACTACGAGCACCCGATCTACACGGCCGGCGCGGTCCGGGCGCAGTCGCGGCTCGGCGCCCTCGCCACCGACCGCACGGTGTATGCCGGCGCCTACCACGGCTGGGGCTTCCACGAAGACGGCTGCCGCTCCGGCGTGGCGGCGGCCCGGCATTTCGGGGCGACCTGGTGAGCGCCGCCGCCCTCCGCACCGTCGCGGAGACTACCGGACAAGCCCCCGAGCTGACCCAGCTGCCCGCGCTGCCGGCGCTCGTCGCTGGCTGGGTCACGCACCGGCGCTCCGGGCCGGTCCGCCATGCCTTCCGGCACCGGGTCTACCAGTGGCTCATCGACCTCGACTCGGTCCCCAGGCAGCCGGCGTACCTCAGGCCGTTCGCCAGTTTCAGCAGCGAGGATCACCTCGGCGACCCCCGCCTGACGATCAAGGCCAACATCGAGAACTACCTGGCGCGGGGCGGCATCAGCCTCGGCGACCAGGGGCGGGTCCTTATGCTCGCCAGCGCCCGCGTGCTGGGTCACGTCTTCGACCCGCTGTCCGTCTTCTGGTGCTACGACAGCAGCGGGCGTCTCGCCTGCATCGTCGCCGAGGTCCACAACACCTACCGTGAGCGGCACGCCTACCTCCTGCATCCGGACGAGGCGGGAGTCGCCGTGACGGGCAAGGACTTCCACGTCTCCCCGTTCTTCGACGTCAGCGGCACCTACGGGCTGCGGTTCACCCTCACGCCGGACCGGGTGTGCACAGCCGTGACGCTGCGCCGCGAGGGCGCCGTGGCGTTCTCGGCGACCTTCCGGGGACGGCCCGAACCCGCCACCCGCCGGGCCCTGGCCCGGCTGCTCATCCGCCAGCCCCTGATGACCCAGCGGGTCTCGGCCTTGATCCGGGCGCACGGCATCTGGCTCTGGCTCCGTGGCCTGCCCGTCCGCGCTCACCCGCACCAGAACCGCCAGGCAGGAGTCTGACCATGACCGTGACCGCCTTCAGCACCGCCCGCTGGCCCGCCCTGGCGGCCAGCCCGCGGGCGCCCATGCGCGCAGTCGTTGCCCGGCTGATCTTCGAGCGGGCCGCCGCCCAGGTGCCCGTCCGCGTCACCTTCCCCGACGGCCGGGTGCTCGGAGGAGGATCGCCGGCATCACCCGAATTCGAGGTCGTACGCCCCGCCGCGTTCTTCGCCCGGCTGGGCCGCGACGCGAAGATCGGGTTCGGTGAGGCCTACATGGCCGGAGACTGGCGGGCCGGGTCCGGCACCGACCTGGCCGACCTGCTGACGCCCTTCGCCGCGCGGCTGACCACGCTGATACCCCCGGCCCTGCAGCGGCTGCGCGTCTTCGCCGAAAGGCGCGTCCCGCAGGACCAGGAGAACACCCTCGACGGCTCGCGAACCAACATCGCGGCCCACTACGACCTCAGCAACGACCTCTTCGCCGCCTTCCTGGACCCGACGATGAGCTACTCCAGTGCCTGGTTCGACGACAGCGAGCCGGCCGCGGCGGCCACCCGGCTGGAGGAGGCGCAGCTGCGGAAGACCGACGGCATCCTCGACCTCGCGGGCGTCCGGGGCGGCACCCGGGTGCTGGAGATCGGATCGGGGTGGGGGTCACTTGCCGTGCGCGCCGCCCAGCGCGGTGCCCATGTCACGGCCATCACCCTCTCCCGCGAGCAGATGCGGCTGGCCCGTGAGCGAGTGGCAGCCGCCGGCCTGTCCGGGCTCGTCGACGTGCGGGTACAGGACTACCGCGAGGTCGACGGTCAGTACGACGCCATCGTCAGCGTCGAGATGATCGAGGCCGTCGGGGAGGCCTACTGGCCCGCCTACTTCGCGACCCTTGACCGTCTCCTAGCTCCCGGCGGCACGGTCGCCATCCAGGCAATCACCATGACCCACGAGCGGTTCCTCGCCACCCGGCGCAGCTTCAGCTGGATCCAGAAGTACATCTTTCCCGGCGGCATCATCCCGTCTCTGCAGGCCATCGACGGCGCCCTCGCGGCCCACAGCACGCTGCGCGTGACCCGACAGCGCGAGCTCCGGGAGCACTACGCCCGGACCCTGCGCCTGTGGCGGGAGCGCTTCCTCGGCCAGTGGCCCCGCATCCGCGCCCTTGGCTTCGACGAGACCTTCCGCCGCATGTGGGAGTTTTACCTCGCCTACTCCGAAGCCGGATTCCGCAGCGGCTACCTCGGCGTCAGCCAGCTTCAGATGACCAGGGGACCAGCATGCAGCTGAACGGCAAGGTCGCCTGGGTCATCGGCGCGTCAAGCGGCATCGGCGCAGCGGTCGCCCGGGAGCTCGCGCGCCGCGGAGGCACGGTCGCCATCTCGGCTCGCCGCGATGAACAGCTTCGGGAGGTTTCGGGCGGGGACATGCTCGTCGTGCCGCTCGACGTCACCGACGCCGCGTCAGTCGCGGCCGCGGCCGCCCGGGTGCAGGAAGAACTCGGGCCCATCGACCTTGCCGTGCTGTCCGCCGGCTACTGGAAGCAGATGAACCCGGCGGACTGGGACACCGAGGTCTTCGACCGGCACATCCGGGTCAACCTCACCGGGATGAGCAACTCTATCGCGGCCGTGCTGCCCGGGATGCTGCGGCGGCGGAGCGGCACCATCGCCGGCATCGCGTCCGTAGCCGGCTACCGCGGGCTGGCCGGCGCTGAAGCCTACGGCGCAACAAAAGCGGCACAGATCAACCTGCTCGAGTCCCTGCGCGTCCACGTCGCCCGGACCGGGGTGCACGTGACGACGATCTGCCCCGGTTTCGTCCGCACCGAGCTCACGGCCGCTAACCCTTTCCCCATGCCCTTCATCATCGACGCTGACCAGGCCGCACGATCGATCTGCGACGGACTGGAGCGTGACCGCACCGAGATCGTCTTCCCCAGGCGGATGGCGCTGCTGATGAAGACCTCGCGCCTCGTCCCGGCCCGTGCCTGGACGGGACTGTGGGCTCGCACCTCACTCGCCTGAGCGCGCCCGCCCCCAGCCGTTGACCCAGCACCAGCGAAACCGAAGGACCCATGAGACTGCAGAAGATCGTCGTCGCCGGCAAGCCGCTGGACGTGGTATTCGGCTACCTGTCCGACTTCACCACGACGACCGAGTGGGATCCGGGCACCGTGGCCACCGTGAACCGCCACGGCGACGGAGGGGTCGGCACCGCCTACCTCAACACCTCCACCTTCCTCGGCCGGCCGGCCCAGCTGACCTACATCGTGCGTGAGTTCGTCCCCGGCAAGCGCATCCGGCTCCAGGGGGAGAACAAGACGATCACCGCCGTCGACACCATGACCTTCCGCCGCGTCGAGGGCGGCACCGAGGTAACCTACACCGCTGAATTCACCTTCAAGGGCCCGTCCCGGCTCCTCGCCCCGCTGCTCAAGCCGGCCTTCGCGCGCCTCGGCAACGAAGCGGAAGCCGGCCTGCGCAAAGCGCTAAACCGCCTCTGACCAGCCGGGTCCGGCCCCCCGGGGATTGGCGCGGTTTCGTCCGATACTGTGCTCGACCATGAAGGGGCTGCGGTTCGGGGTCGTCAGCGAGTCGGTGCGGGAAGGCGGGCGGTGGCTCGATTTCGCGCGCCAGGTCGAAGACGCCGGGATCAGCGTGCTGCTGTTGCGAGACCATTTCTCGGCGGGCGCGTTCGGGCAGCAGCTGGCGCCGTTCACCGGGCTGGCCGCCGCTGCCGCGGTGACCACGCGGCTGCGGCTGGGCACGATCGTGCTGTCCAACGATTTCCGGCATCCCGCCGTCCTGGCGCACGAGGCGGCGAGCCTGCACCTGGTGTCGGGCGGGCGGTTCGAACTCGGCATCGGGGCCGGCTGGCACCAGCCCGAGTACGACGCGGCGGGGATCGCGTTCGATGCGGCGGGCCGGCGAATCTCACGGCTGGACGAATCGCTGGGGATCCTCAAGGGGCTGCTGGCCGGCACGCCGGTCCACCACAACGGCGCCTTTTACCGGATCGACGGGCTGGATCTCGACGTCCTCCCCGTGCCGCGGGCGGGCTCGCCACGGCTGCTGGTGGGCGCGGGCGGACCCCGCATGCTACGGCTGGCGGCGCGGCACGCGGACATCGTCGGGGTGCTGCCGGCCCCGATCCGCGATTCGTCCGACAGCGACGATCCCCGGGACCGGCTCCCCGCGGCGTTCGACGCCAAGCTCGCCATGGTCCGCGAAGCGGCGGGGGACCGTTTCGGGGATCTTGAGATCAGCGCGCTCGGCACGTTCGTCGTCACCGGCCAGCGCCGCGCCGAGACGGAGGCTCTGATCGCCCGGCGCGGCTGGGCCGGGATCGACGTCGAGGCGGTGTGGCAGATGCCGACGATCTTCATCGGCAGCCCGGATCAGATCCGTGCCGACCTGCGGGCGCGGCGCGAGCGTTTCGGCTTGTCCTATCTCGTCGTCGGCGAAGACGGATTGGACGCACTCACCGAGATCATCAGCGGTGGATAAGACCACACGATGAACGGCAGGTCAAAAGACCGACAGGAGCGGGCGTGACGGAGTTCGTTTCCCGGGGCGGCGTCAGTCTGGCGTACGACGTCGCAGGCGCCGGCGATCCCGCCATGATCTTCGTTCACGGCTGGTCATGCGACCGCTCGTATTTCGCCCTGCAGTTCGGGCACTTTGCCGCCTGGCATGCTGTGGCGGCCATGGACTTGCGCGGGCACGGCGACAGCAGTCAGCCCGCCCCTGGCGGCTATGACTTTGAGACGCTGGCCGACGATGTGCTCGCCGTGGCCGAGGCCGCCGGGTTCCGGGATCCGGTGCTGGTGGGGCATAGTCTCGGCGCATTGATCGGACTGGTGTGTGCCGCCCGGCCCGAAGCTATCCGCGCGCTGCTGATGATTGACCCGGCACCGATCACGAACGAGGCGGCCAAGGCGTTCTTCCGGGAATCCGCTGATGCCGTCAGCGCCGATGACGACCGGTCGTGGCGCCGGGCTTTCGTCAGCGGCTTGTTCCTGCCCACCGACGTGGCTCGCCGTGCGGCCATCATCCAGGACATGCCCGCGCTCTCACCGGGGGTCGCCGGCGCACTGATACGGGCCATGGGCGAGTTCGATGGTGCCAGCGCGCTTGGCAAGGTCAGGGTGCCGGTGCTGTCGATTGGCTCGGCCGTCCCCGCCAACAAGCCAGCTGACCTGCGCAACGCCTGCGCGACGATCACCATCGGCCAGACAGTCGGCGCCGGTCACTTCAACCAGCTCGAAGTCCCGGAGCAGGTCAATGCCATGATCGAGCAATTTATGGTGATCAACCACCTGAAGCACCGCACCTAGTCAGCCGGCGGCGGCCAGGGCTGCCCGGCACACTTGCAGCAACCGGCAGTCACCCATCTCGGCTATGACCGGGCGGGCCGCGCTAGCGTGGCGGGTCGACGGTGATGACGATGTTGCCTATCTTCTGCCCGGTCTCGGCGTAACGGTAGGCCTGCACGATCTGATCCAGGCCGTACTGCCGGTCGATGACCGGCAGGAACTGGCCGGACTCCATCAGCTGCCCGGAATACCGGACCGTCGCCTGATCGAGCCGGGGGTAGGCGAACACGACCTTCTTGCCGCCTAGCAGCGGGGTGGTCAGCGGCAGCATCAGGTTCTGATACCACGGGCCCGGCCCGGTGGACATGTAGATCCCGGCCGGTTTCAGCAGCCGCTTGCACCGGCCGAACGAACTTTTCCCGGCCGCGTCGAACACCACGTCGTAGTCCGGGCCGCCGCGGGTGAAGTCGCCCGCCGTGTAGTCGATGACCGTGTCCGCGCCGAGCTTGCTGACCAGTTCGAGTTGCGGCGTGGCGCAGACCGCGGTCACCGTGGCCCCGATGGTCTTCAGCAACTGGACCGCCGCCGAGCCGATGGCCCCGGTAGCGCCGTAGACCAGGACCTTGTGGCCGCCGCGGATCCGTGCCCGCCGGATGTGCGACAGCGCGTAATGCGCCCCCTCGGTGCCCGCGGCGGCCCGCTCATAACGCACGCTGAGCGGCATGACCGCGACCCGCCCGTCCGCGCGGATCGTCGGGTATTCGGCATGCGCCCCGAACGGCCCCTCGGTGTACCCGAACACCCGGTCGCCGGCCTGGAACGAGGTGACGGCAGCCCCGGCCGCCTCGACCTGGCCGGCGAACTCGTTCCCCAGAACCGCCGCCTTCGGCCGGGCCAGCCCGGACACCAGCGGCCGCATGATCCATGGCCTGCCCGACCGGTAGTGGCAATCGGTACGGTTCACCGTCGTCGCATGGACTTTGACCAGCAACTCGTTGTCGCCGGCGCCGGGCTTGGCCACCTCCGAGATCCGGACCACCTCCGGCGGCCCGTACCGGGTGCGCACTGCTGCCCTCACAGCCGCATGCTAGCCGCGGGCTGCCCGCCCCGACCGGGCAGCCCGCGGCGGGCAGATCACCGGAACAGCCGGCTGCGCAGACGGCTGCAGCCCTCACAGGTAGCGGAACATGATGTGCAGGCCGACCAGGCCGTGCTCGGGATGGTCGAAGGACGCGGGCGCGGTGCCGATGATCTGGAACCCGAGTGACTGCCAGAGGCGCACGGCCGGGGCGTTCGACTCGACGACCGCGTTGAACTGGATGCTGGCAAAGCCCGCGGAGCGGCACCAGTCGAGGACATACTTCCCGAGGGCGCGGCCCGTGCCCTGGCCGCGGCGGGCCGGATCGACAAGAAAAGACGCTGTCGCCACGTGCGACCCGCGGCCGGGCCGGTTGGCCCCCATTTTTGCCGAGCCCACGATAACGCCGTCGCTGATCGCTACTACCGTCTGGCCGGGTGGCTGCTCCATCCACCAGGGCCGCGCCTCGTCGAGCGTCTGCCCCTCCGGGAAGGGGTATGTCTTTCCCTCGGCCATGATCGCGGCATAGAAGGGGTAGATCAACGGCCAGTCCGGCCCGGCGGCCCGCCTGATGATCACGGGTCATGAGAATACCGCCGGAGTTTCCGCTGCGCTCCAAAGGCGCCCGCTGCGCCCGCACCCCGGACCGAGCCTCACGCCGCGCTCAGCCTGCTGTGCGACTGCATCGGCCCCATCTGGGAGCCGTGAGTGAGTCCCCGGGACGGGACTGGATCCCGGGGACTCACTGATCATCAGCCGAGCGGCACCTTGATGACGCGTGTCCCCCAGTTCCGGATCCTGGTGGTGGTCTGGCTGGACTTGGGCGGGATGTATTCGGTGGCGAGCCAGGCGGCGTCCGACGCGCCGTCCGGGACCGCGAACGAGTAGTCACCCCAGCGCGGCGGGTTCGACGCGGCCCGGTTGTACGGCCCGGCCCCCGCTGCCGCCACGATCGCCGGCCCGAAGTTGCTGCCGCCGGCCTTGAGGGTGGCATAGGCGGCGCTCGGGAACCGCGCGCTGTTGGTCAGGGTGAAGACGACCGCCGCGTTCCCGGCCGCGTCCGGCTGCACCGCCGGGTACAGCTCGTACCTGCCAGCGGCGGCGATGTATCCCTGGCGGACGATCGACGCGCTAGCGATCCCGCCGCTGCCGAGCGTCGGTTTCACCTGGAACCAGGCGCCGCCTGCGCGTACCGAGCTGTCGCCGGCGGCTGTACCGCCGTCGTCAGCTCACCCCAGACCGCGCCGCCGACGAATTCGGTCTGCTGCATCCGGTCGTCGCCGGAGTCCAGTTTGCTCTTGGCGCCCTTTTGCGGAGCCGGCGGCGGGATGGCGTACGCCTCGGAGTTGATGACGACGCTGGACAGGTCCGGCGTACCACCCAGGCCAACCTGGTCCCGATTGGTCATCGCCCAGACACCGATGCGGTTGTCTCCGGTGCCGCTGGAGTCCAGCGAACTGAGGAAGTACTCAGCGTCCGGCTTACCGGTGGACAGCGCAGGCTGGGGCGCCGCGGTATCGACCGTCAGGTGCGGGAAGTTCACGACGTGCGGGCTCACGACGCCGTTGACCAGGTCGGACTTGTCGATCACCCACATCTCCGCGCCGTTGAACTGCGGCCCGAGGATCGAGAACTCATCGGCGGTGACGTACAGGTTGGTCTGGTCGATCCCGATCCTCGGCTGGTCACCGAAGCACGGGCAGCCGTTCCCGGACGGGTCAGTCGTGTCGATCGAGTACTCATTCCACAGCCCGCGCGGGTCGGAGTTGTGCCGGACGGCGATGAGCAGGGATGACGCGGTGGACGAGTCGTTCAGGAACAGGATGGTCGCGAACCAGGTCTGGGTGCTGGGGTCGAACCAGCACCGCGGGTCGCTGGTGAACTCCTTGCCACCCACGTTGAACAGGTCGTTGATGTTGAAGGGCCCGCGCAGTGACTTCCCGTTCGTGCGGTAGATCCGGTACGCGGAGTTGACCGGCTCGAGCACGAAGCCGTTGCCCTTGCACAGTCCCTGGTCCGGCGGTTCGAACTTTTGCTCAAAGTTGGTGAACTGGCTGTCCCGGCTGCTGACGCCGTTGAAGTTGACCAGGGCAGATCTCGTGGTCGCCGCCGCAGCGGCCGCAGCCGTCAGCGTCCGGGCCCCGGGCACTGTCTCCGCCGCCGAGAAGTGGCCAGACGGCAAACGGCGAGCTCCTCTCGGGAACTCCCGCGGCGCCGACGGCGTCGCGGCCGGCTTGCGCCTGGGCACCAGCCGGGCAACCCCCGGTGCGCCTGTGTAGTGCGTCACCGCGGGAGACGGGCCGCCCCCCGAAGCAGACGCTTGCGCGACCGCGGGCGCGAGCGTTGCTGCGATCGTTGCCAGGCTCGCGGCCACAGCCACGCCCAGCCCACCCACACGGGTCAGATTCACCTGATCCCCCTTCGCCGAAGGCGCTTCCCGCCCGTCCCCTTTGCGGCATCCGGGCACCCGGACTACGTGGTGCCACGGCTCGTTGAGGGTTGCTCCGCTTTGGCGGACAAGGCTGACAATTGGGTCAGGCTATCTTCCTGATCTTGCTGTGGTTACTGTTTCGGGTGCGTTGTGACCGAATTGAGAACATGGGGCAAGCGCGGCTGAGGCAGCGGGTTCCAGCGCGCGTCAACGTGGGAGGGCCACCACCCGGCCAGACCGCCGCTGATCCAGCCGCCTGGTCTTCGGAGCCGGTTACGGCCGGGCGCGGAAGTGGGCGGTCACGGTGGCTGGGGGCAGGGCGGAGCGGTAGACGGCGACGTCGGCGATGCTGCCGGCCAGGAAATTACGGCCGCTCTGCAGCACCCCGGCCCGTAGGCCGGGCGCTGACGTGAGACGCTGGCGGCCGCCGTGGCCGGCGCTCACCGGCACGCCGTCGATGAACAGGGTGAGGGCGCCGGCCGACTCTTTCCGGGTGAATACCACGTGATGCCACTTGCCGTCGGTCAGGCCTCGCTGAGAGTGGATCGAGGTGTCCGGGTTGCCGGTGCCCGCCCACACATGGCCGCTGGCGTCCAGCGAGGTGCCGAAGTCGTCGACGGTGCCGGGGGCCTCGCCGTCGAGCAGTCCGGCCGCCTGCCACCACTGGGTGACGTTCGTGCCGCTGCCGCCCTTGGAGCTGAACCACAGTTCCAGGCTGAAGTCGCCGGTGATCAGGCGGGGCAGGAGCACGTACTGGTTCAGGCCGTTCAGGCCGACGGCGGTTGCTGTCGGCCCGGCCCCGGGAGTTCCGAGCTGGGGATGACCGATGTAGCTGCCGTGGTTGGCGCCGAAGACGTCATAAGCGACCGTACCCGCCGCCTCCGCCAGCGGCCAGTAGCCGGCCAGTGCGGGAGTGCCGAGAATGGCGTGATTGTACGGGCTACCCGGCAAGGCCGTAGCGGGTGCTCGGCCCAGGTGCACCCAGCGGGCGGCCGACGGAACCCGGTCGTTGTCGGTGAGGAAGAGCATGTACCAGCCGGGCGGGGCCAGGTTCGGTTCGGCCGGGGCTGTTACCTGCACGCTGCCGGCCGCCTGGACAGTGATGGGCAGGTCGACCAGCCGCTGGCTGGTGTTGAACGAGTGGGTAGTTGATCCGGGCCGGATCAGGCTGGCCCACCGCAGGTGGCCGGCGTCGGGAGAGGAGATGTTCACGGTCTGTCCGTAGCGCCACTCGGTCCTTACCGTGCTGATCACGGGACGAGGCCCCTTGAACAGATAGGGCGGAGAGTAGATCTCCAGCCTCATTTCCTCGTTCGGGTCATCGTCCCACTGGACGTGCGTACCTCGCTTCGGGTTGCCGCCGGCCGTGACTACCCGGCCATCAGGCAGCAGCAGGGCGACCGAGTGGTACATGCGTGTCACCGTCGCTGCCGCCAGCGTCCGCCAGGTATCGGTCTCGGGGTCGTACACCTCCGCTTCGTTGGTCGCCAGCGGCGCGGCCTCGTTCCTCCCCGAGCCGCCTGTGACCAGCACGGTCCGGTCCGGAAGCAGGGTCGCGTTCAGGTGCTTGCGGCCCTTGGCCAAGGCAGCGGCGGGCCGGTACGCCGGATTCGGCTGGGAGAAGTCCGCGATGTCGACGTTGTTGATGGCGTCGTCTCCGCCCGGCGCACCCCCCATGATCATGACCCGTTGCGCCTGCGCGGGCGGGAGCAGCACGCTGGCGCACTGGTCGCGGGCGCTGACCTGGCTCAGACCGGGTAGTGGTGTCACAACCACCGGATCACGGGTCAGATCAAGGCGCAGTGCGTCGGCCGGCCCGTCATCCATGTGACCGCCGGCGTAGCAGATGGAACCGTCCGCGAGCAGATACAGATGCGCGTAGAGGGGCAATCCGCCGAACTGCTGCGGCGTCCTGCTGACTTGCCAGGAATTCGACGCCGGGAAGAAGGTCTCGATGCTGGTATTACGCTGCCCGGTCTCCGACAGCCCGGCCGTGACCAGCACCCGGCCGTCGCCCAGGCTGATCAGGCTGGGATACCAGCGCCCGTGTTGCATCGGGCGGCGCCGGACCCACTGTTCGGTGGCGGGATCAAGCACCACAGCGTCCGCCCGGCCCGCGAAACCCGCGCCTTGATGAGCGAAAACGAGGGTGCCTCCCGCTGATAGCAGCCCGCCATCAGGGAGAAACGTTTCCCCGCCGCAGAAGAAGTCGAGTACCTTTCCGGCGCCATCATGCGGTGTAGCAGGGTGAAAGAAGTTGGTGTCGCTGCCAGGCGGCGGGCTGATGGTCGGATCCCAGACCACGCTGACCCAGATCTTCTTGGCCACATCACCGAAGTCCGGCGACCGGAAGCGGGTGAGGCTATTACCCGAGCCGGCGGCGAACAGCACGTCACCGCTGGGCAACAGCGCGGCGTGCACCGCCAGGACCTCAGAATGGAACGGCAGCACCTGCCACGCCCCCACATCCGCGGGGCTCGGGGCGGCGGGCGCGGCGACGTCGGTGCCCAACCGGACGTTGGCGGAATCAGCAGCGTCAGCCATGATAGGTCTCTGTTATACCGGTCAGCGTGGCCATTCGCTACGGGCCAAGCGCCACCATGGTCGGGCCATTCTGGTCGGAGACTATGGCCTGCGGGCTGGTGCCGTCGAGGTTGGCCACATTGATGGAGCCCAGCGCGGGCACGTAGAGCCCGGTGCTGGCCCAGTAGATGTGGTTGGCGTCTACCGCCACCCCGGACGGGCCGATCTGGCCGGTAACGATGGCATGGGGGTCGTTGCCGTTGAGGTCGGCTTCGTTGATCGTGCCCGCCCCGGAAATACCGCTGCCGCTGTAGTGGTCGGTCCAGTACAGATGGCTGGCGTCGACTGCCACCCCAGTCGGGTGATTCTCGCCGTTGACGATGATGTGCGCGCTGCTGCCGTCGAGGTTGGCCTCGTTGACCGTGCCATTGGCGAGGTCAGTCCAGTAAATGTGGCTGGCGTCGACCGCTATCCCGAACGGCTGGCCTGGGGCAGGGAAGGGTTGCGGGTTGCTGCCGTCGAGACCGGCCTGATTGATCGTGCCGTTCACGGCGGCTGGCATCGTCTCGGTCCAGTAGATGTGCCCGGGGGCCGACCCGAGGGTCGTGCCAGTACCGGTGAGTGCATCGATGGCGGTGACGCGGCTCTTCTTACTGGCCGCGGTCAGGGTGGCGGTGATGCGGCCCGCGCTGGTGGGCGCGAACTGCACGGTGACCGTGCACGACTTGCCGGGCCGCAGGGGCCTGCCGCAGGTGCGGCCGGTGATGGTGAATGCGGCCGGGCCCGCTAGCGTCACCTTCAGCCGGCTGGTGGCCTGGCCGCCGGTGTTGGCCAGCGTGAACGTCTGCGTGGCCGTCTGCCCGGCGGTGACCCGGCCGTAGTCGTAGGGCGAGGGGGTGAACGCCAGCACCGGCGCCCTCGGTGTCGCCGCCGCCGGCCCCGTCCCGGCTAGCACGGCCGCCGCGGCCAGCACCGCCCCGGTCCCGGCGGCCGCCACCCGCCGCGCTCCGGCCACCCGCCCGGGCCCGCTGTACTGCGACATGTACCCCCCAAGCAGCCGGTCCGGCCGGCCCCGCCCGGGGACGGTTACTGTCGGTCTTTGACCGGGTGAACGAGCGACGATGGAGGTTCAGCATGGATGTCGGGATCGGCCTTCCGAACGCAGTTCCGGACACGGAAGGCAGAACTCTCGTCGACTGGGCCCGGCGGGCTGACGAGGCTGGCTTCAGCACGCTCGGCACGATCGGCCGGCTCGTGTACCCGAACTGCGAGGAGCTGATCGCGCTGGCCGCGGCGGCGGCGGTCACCAGCCGGATCCGGCTGACGACGTCGGTCCTGCTGGCGCCGCTGCGCACGAACACGGCGCTGTTCGCCAAGCAGGCGGCCTCGCTCGACCGCATCTCGGGTGGCCGCCTGGTGCTGGGCCTGGGCATCGGCGGCCGGGAGGACGACTTCGCTGCAAGTGGGCTGACCATGGCCGGGCGGGGGCGGCGCTTCGACGAGCAGCTGGCCGAGATGCAGCGCATCTGGGCGGGTGAGGGGCAGGGCGACATCGGCCCGATCGGGCCGCCGCCGGCCCGGCCGGGTGGCCCTGAGCTGATCCTGGGCGGCTCGACGGAGGCCAGCTTCCGCCGGGTAGCCCGCTTCGCTGACGGATGGATAATGGGCGGCGGCACCCCGGCCATGTTCGCCCAGGCCGCCGCGGCCGTTGACCAGGCGTGGCAGGACGAGGGCCGGCCCGGCAAGCCGCGCAAGCTGTCGCTGGCCTACTTCGCGCTGGGCCCGGACGCCCGCGCGCTGGCAGCCGGCTATCTCGGCCACTACTACGCCTTCCTGGGCGACATCGCCGGCCAGATCGCAGCCAGCGCGGCGGTGACCCCGGAGATGGTGAAGGGCTACGCCACCGCGTTCGCGGAGGCCGGCCTCGACGAGCTCATCTTCGTGCCGACCTCGTCGAGCCTGGAGCAGGTCGGGCTGCTCGCTGAGGCGGTGTCCTGAGGGAGCACCGTCCTGAGGGAGCACCGTCCTGAGCGCCGCATGCCCGGGCAGGTATCCGGCTAGTCGGGCAGGGTCCGGGGCAGGCCGAAGTGGGGGAGCAGGCTGTTGTCGCCGAACCGGGTGATGGCGCAGATCTTGTCGCTGGCCAGGGTGAGCACGACGAGGCTATGGGCGTGTGCGATCGGTGCCTGCGGGTGGGCGAGGTAGTAGCCGAACGCGGGCTGGTTGTTGGCGCGGGTGGGCACCAGCCGGCTCGCGCGGGTCCCCCACCAGGTCCGGGTCTGGAAGAAGCCGGCGATCGCGGCGTGACCCTGGTATTCCAGCGGCTCGGGTGGCATTGTCAGCCACGCGTCCTCGGTGAGCAGGGCCACCAGGCGCCCGGTGTCGGCGGCCTCGAACGCGTCCGCGAACCGGCTGGTGAGTTCGCGTTCCCGGGCCGACCGGGGTGCGGGCGCGGCATCGCGGCCCGCGGCCGGAAGCTGGGCGGCGAGCGTGGCGCGGGCCCGCTGCAGGGCGCTGTTCACCGACACCTCGCTGACACCGAGCATGTCGGCCGCCTGCGCCGCCGGGTAGCCGAGCACGTCCCGCAGCACCAGGACAGCGCGCTGCCGGGGCGGCAGGCGCTGCAGGCCCGCCACGAACGCCAGCGCCACCGCTTCCTTGGTCTCGTAGCGTGCTTCGGGACCGGGCGCGGCGTCGGGCAGGTCGTCGAGCAGCGCGTCCGGGTAGGGCTGCAGCCATAGCGGCTCGGCTCGGCGGGTGGGCTCTGGCGGCGGGGCAGACCACTGGTACCTGGCCGCGGCCGCCGGGCGGCGGCCGGCGTCGCGCAGCGTGTTCAGGCACCGGTTGGTCGCGATCTTGTACAGCCACGACCGCATCGAGGCACGTTCCTCAAACCGGCCGAGGCCGCGCCAGGCGGCCAGCAGCGTTTCCTGCAGCGTGTCCTCGGCGTCCTGGACTGAGCCCAGGATCCGGTAGCAGTGCAGCTGCAGCTCGCGCCGGTGGGGGTCGGTGAGCTCGCGGAACGCCTCCCCGTCGCCCGCCCGGGCACGGGCCAGCACGGTCGTGGTCACGATCGCATCCTCGCATCGCCTCGCCCTTCGCCGGGCCCTTCACGTACGGACACCAGCCAGGCCGGAAAGTCACCGGCCATTTCGCGGCTGCCCGCGGTGTCTCAATCAGCAGCAAGCGTCACAACGCAAACTGGAGGACACGTGAACACCGCGAGC
Organism: uncultured Actinomycetes bacterium; assembly: GCA_963786975.1. Taxonomy (GTDB): domain Bacteria; phylum Actinomycetota; class Actinomycetes; order Streptosporangiales; family Streptosporangiaceae; genus Palsa-506. The sequence goes on from CAWBBE010000011.1 coordinate 113,957, forward strand.
AGGCAAGGCACCGTGACCCGCGCCCAGGGCTGGGCCCTGGCGCTGGCGTCGGTGGCGTCGTTCATGGTCGTGCTGGATCTGCTGGTCGTCGCGACCGCGCTGAGCACGATCCGCCGCGACCTGGGTGCCTCGATCGGGCAGCTGGAGTGGACGGTCAACGCTTACACCCTGGCCTTCGCGGTGCTGCTGATGACCGCGGCCGCCGTGGGCGACCGGTTCGGCAGGCGGCGGGTCCTCGCCGTCGGCCTGGGCGTGTTCGCCGCGGGCTCGGCGGCGTGCGCGCTCGCGCCCGGGCCGGCGCGCTGATCGCGGCGCGGACGGTGCAGGGCATCGGCGCGGCGATGGTCATGCCGCTGGCGCTGGCGCTGCTCAACGCCGCCGTCCCGCCGCAGCGCCGCGGCTGGGCGATGGGCATCTTCGGCTCGGTGACCGCGCTGGCGGCGGTGGTGGGGCCGGTGCTGGGCGGCGCGGTCACCCAGGGCATCGCCTGGCAGTGGATCTTCTGGCTGAACGTGCCGATCGGCCTGCTCACCATCCCGCTGGCGCTGCGCCGCCTGGAGGAGAGTTACGGGCCGCGCGCCGCGCTGGACCTGCCCGGCGTGGCGCTGGGCACCGGCGCGGCGCTCGGGCTGGTGTGGGGCATGGTGCGCGGCAGCTCGGCCGGCTGGACCAGCCCCGAAGTCGCCGGGGCGCTCGCGGCGGGCGCGGTGCTGGCCGTGGCGTTCGCCGGCTGGGAGCTGCGTGCCCGCGCGCCGATGCTGCCGATGCGCCTGTTCGCTATCCGGGGCTTCTCCGCGGGCAATGCCGTGGCCTTCCTCGTGAACGCGTCGCTGACCGGGGCGGTCTTCTTTATGGCCCAGTTCCAGCAGGTCGGCCTCGGCCAGGATCCGCTCGGCGCCGGGCTGCGGCTGCTGCCCTGGGGCGTGGCACCGTTCCTGATCGCACCGCGGGCGGGGAAGCTGGCCGACCGGATCGGCGAGCGGCCACTGGTCGTCTCCGGCCTGCTGCTGCAGGCCGCCGGGTTCGCCTGGATCGCCGTCATCGCCGCCCCGGGGCTGGCCTACCTGGCAATGCTCGCGCCGATGATGATCTCCGGCGCCGGGCTCGGCCTGGCCCTGCCCGCGGTCACCAGGGCCGTGGTCGGCTCGGTCCCGCGCGGCGATATCGGCAAGGCGTCGGGCAGCTTCAGCATGATGCGCCAGCTAGGCGGCGCGTTCGGCGTCGCCATCCTGGCTGCCGTGTTCGCCGCGGCCGGCGGCTACACCTCAGCCGCCGCGTTCAGCGCCGGGTTCGCGCAGGCCATCGCGGCCGCGACCGGCCTGGCCCTGGCTGGGGCCCTCGCCGGACTGGCCCTGCCGGGCCGGCCAGGCCAGGCACCGGACGCGCCGGCCGGGCGGGTGGCAACGGCCCGCCGGGCCAGCACCGCCGAGGCGGTAACAGCCGGGCAGTGAGCATAGTCACGGCGCGGCCGCCGGTGACCCGCCCGAGCAGGCCAGCCGCCATGCTGCCGGCGGTCCGGTGTCAGGATGGTGGGGTCCAGTCGTGCTGGACGATGCCCGATCGCCGATGAGCTTGCGGGATCGGGCCACTGAGTGAAAAGTCGCGGACCCGGGTGAATAGCCGGCTGGGAACGGTTACGTTCTGGTGCTGGGTGGCCGCGATTCCGGAGTTGCGAGATCGCCGGGCCGGACGAGTCCGGTCTCGTATCCGTAGATGACTGCATGCGCCCGGTCGCGCAACGCGAGTTTGGTCAGGATCCGCGTAACGTGCGTCTTTACCGTGGTCTCACCGATGACCAGCCGGCCCGCGATGGCGGCGTTGGACAGGCCGTGGATCACGAGCAAGAGCACCTCACGCTCCCGGTCAGTGAGCTGATCCAGGTCGGCGGCCGCACGCGGCCTGCCGCGGACGAAGTGCTCGACGAGCCGCCGCATCGGTGCTGGCGAGACGAGGGCATTGCCGGCGGCCGCTGCCCGGATAGCGAGCAGGATTTCCTCCGGCGGCGCGTGCTTCAGCAGGAAGCCGCTGGCGCCGGCCAGCAGGCCGTCGAACACGTACTCGTCGAGATCGAACGTCGTGAGCAGGACGACCCGCGGCGGGTCCGGGGTCAGGGCGATGATCCGCCGTGTTGCCTCGATTCCGTTCAGATGCGGCATCCGGATGTCCATCACGACGACGTCGGGGCGTAGTTGCGCTGCCCTGGCCACGGCCTGCAGGCCATCAGCGGCCTCGCCGATGACCTTGAGGTCAGGCTGGGTGCCGATCATTGTGGCAACTCCTGCTCGCACCACGGGCTGGTCGTCGACGACCAGGATGCGGATGGTCACCGGGTGCCCGGCAGGAACGCGCGTACCACGAAGCCTCCCTCGGGGCCGCTGTGGGCCTCAAGGCAGCCGCCGAGCAGGCGCGCGCGTTCGGTGAGCCCGGCCAGGCCTGTCCCGCCGCCCTGGCCTGCGGTCACGCCGGCCGGCGGGCCATGCCCGTCGTCAGCGATATTGACGACGATGCCGTCGGCGCGGTAGGTGAGGTGTACCGTCACTGCCGCGCCGGGCGCATAGCGGATAGCGTTTGTCAGGCTCTCCTGCACGACCCGGTAGCCCGCGAGCTCGGCCGCGGCTGCCAGCTGCCGGGGCTCGCCCTCGACGCGCAGCTCGGCACGCAGGCCCGACTCCCTGGCCCGCTGCACGAGGCCGGGAAGGTCGCCGAGCTGCGGCAGCTCCGGGTCAGCGGACGCGGATTGCCGCAGTCCCCGGACCATGAGGTTGAGCTCGGCGAGCCCGCTGCGAGCCCCCTGCTCGATTGCTGCTATCGCTTCGCGGGCGGCTTGCGGGTCACCAGCCGACGCGAGCCGGGCAGCGCCGGCTTGCACGGCGATGGCACTGAGCTGATGGGCGACAACATCGTGCAGCTCCCGGGCGAGGTTTGCCCGTTCCAGCTCGTGCGCGTGCCCGGCGGCCGCGGTCGCGGTGTCGCGGTGGGCGCTGGTGACCTCGCCGAGTACCAGAGCCGTCCCGAGCAGCGCGCACGCGACGGCTGCTGAGTGATCGCCGCCGCCAGCCTGCAAGGTGACCAGCGCGGTGAGAAGCGCAGCGAATGCCAGCAGCCGGGTGACCTGGCGCATCACCCGGTCGCCGTACGCTCCTAGGCCATAGGCCGCGACGAGCACCGCAGCGCTCGCCGACCAGACATTGAGATGTGTCGCGTATTTTACTGTCAAAGATGCCCCGGTAAGCGCCAGCACCGCGGCCGGCCGCGTGCGCCGCCACAGGAACGGGACCGACTGCGCTGCGGCGAGCCCCAGCACACCGATTATGGCCAGGGCGGAACCGCTGTGGCCCGGCGGGCGCCACCACCAGGGCACGTCGAAGAGGGCCCAGATCAGCAGCGTTGCCGCCAGCAGGCGGTCGATGCTGCGTGCGGGCAGCCAGAGCTGCCGCCAGGCTCTCCGCACGGTTCGACCTCCTGTCGCGAGCTGGCCGCTGCTCACACCGTCACGTCCGCGGCGAATCGCCAGCGGGCAATGACCGCAGCGAGCGCGGCGGTGAGCAGCAGGCCGGCCAGCCCAGCAAGCTGGCCGGCCTGCTGGCCGCCGCTGATGAACCTGGCCCAGAAGTCCGTCGGCAGGTAACCGGCGGGGCCAAAGCCCATCCAGGCCTGCAGGTAGGTCGCCGGGGACAGCCGCCCGATGCCCGCGATGCCCGCGACCAGCAGCGTGAGCAGCATTGAGCCGGCCGTTACCGCCGTGGTGGCAAGCTGGCCCCGGCCGATCGTGCCCGCAGCGGTCCCGACGGCCGCGAACACCCCGAGCACAACGCTGGCGTGCCCGGCTGCTGATACCGAAGATCCCAGGCCAGCCCACCAAGCGGAGCCAGCCGTCGGCAGGCCGGCCGCTGCCGCGATCACGGGAGCCGCCGCTGCCAAGACCAGCCAGCAGGCCAGCAGGGCGGCTACCCCCGCGGCCCAGATGGACAGCCACTTCGCGACGAGTATTCTGCCCCGGCGGCCCTCCCGGCACAGAAGCTGCCGGATGGTCCGGGATCCCCATTCGCCGCCCCAGTGCCCGCCAGCGATCATGGCGATCAGCAGCAGGCCCGGCACCGAGGCGAGCATCCCGGCCGCCACGTGGCCTATCTCGCCTGGCTGGGCGAGCTGGCCGGTGGCCGCCGCTGCGGCTCTGGCGGCGGCGTGCGCATGTGCGATGACTTGCCTGCACTGCGCGGTGGCTGCCCGCGCACAGATGTCGGGTATCCGCGGGCTGGCCAGGGCAGCGCGGGCGTTATTGGCCGCTGCCCAGGTGATGAGCAGGCAAAACGCAACGGCTGCCAGCACGGTGCCCCAGACCAGCGGCCTAATGAGCTTGCGGAGCTCAGCGACCAGCAGCCACCGCATGTGCGTCCTCCGCTTCGACTATCTCCAGGAACCTGTCCTCAAGCCGGGGCAGCTCGACAGCTACCGACTCGGCGATGACACCGCCTGCGGCCAGTGCTCCGTTCACGTCCCGGCCGCTGTCGTGCTCGATCAGGAACTGGCCGTCCAGCCGCCGGGTCGGCCAGCGGGCCAGCAGCCAGGCGGCCCCGGTGTCCGCCGCATTAACCTGCACCCGGATCCGCCGCCGGGTCGCGCCAAGTCCTGCGGGCGCGCCCTCCGCGACGATCCGGCCCCGGACGATCACCGCCACCCGGTCGCAGACCTGCTCAACCTCGGCCAGCAGGTGACTGGAGATGAACACGGTCGTGCCATCCGCCGCCAGATCGCGCAGCAGGCCGCGGATCTCCCTGATGCCCGCGGGATCGAGCCCGTTGGTCGGTTCATCGATAATCAGTAGCGGCGGCCGGCCGAGCATCGCGGCAGCTAGGCCGAGTCGCTGGCGCATGCCTTGTGAGTAGGTCCTGACCTTCCGGCCCGCGACCTCACTCAGCCCGGTGATGCTGAGGACCCGGCCGAACTCGGCCGCCGCGCAGCCACCCCGCATCGGAGCGAGCACCTGCAGATTCTGCCGCCCGCTCAGCCACGGATAGAACGCCGGCTCCTCGATCACCGAGCCGGTCTGCGCAACGGGCCGCGGGTCGGGCATGGGCCGCCCGAGCAGCCGGATCTGCCCGCAGGTCGGAGCAATCAAGCCGAGCAGCATGCGGATTGTGGTGGTCTTGCCAGCCCCGTTCGGACCGAGAAACCCGTACACCTGGCCAGCTGAGACATCGAGATCGACTTCACTGACAGCGACGACCAGCCCGAAACGCTTGGTCAGGCCCCTGCAGCTGATCACATCCATGCGGCCCACGGTACGGGCATCCCAGCCGGATGGCGTCCGCCGGCGGAACGACCCCGCCTCACCATTTCGGTGACGCTCAGCCAGCACGCCGGCAATCGTCTCGCCCGGACAGTGTCAGAAGCGGAAGCGGGTCAGGCCGCCCGGGTCCGTCGCCAGGACCACAGTCGCCGAGCGCGGCTCGATGCGGTACACGTGCCACGGCGGCGGTCCTTGCGACGGCGCGTTGAACGGCGCAGTGATGCCCGACCCGCTCTCATCGGGCTCCGCCGGCCAGCCGTTGTCCGCCCACGCCTGCGCAAGGCGCGCCACTGTGCCCGGCTCGGTTACCCGCACCGCGTCACCCTCGATCACGACGTCCGCGTCGCGGATCGACACCGCGACCGAACACCGCGGATCCCGCGCGACATTGCGCCCCTTGCGCGTCCGCGCGCCCGTCTGGAACCAGAACGTGCCGTCCACCCAGAGGGCACCGACCGCAGTCACATGCGGGCTGCCGTCCTCGTTGATGGTGGACAGCCACGTCGTGCGGGAGTTCGCCGCATCCGGTCGCGGTCCCGGCCCCGCCTCGAGCTTCCCGGCAACGACGGCCCAGTCCACCGGCGGCAGCCCATCCGCCTTACCCAGATTGATGATCTCCATATTCAGAACCTACCTGCCCGTTCTTCCCCGGCCAGCGCAGTCCGCAACGAGGCTCGCGGCCGAACGCGCCAGCCGCGGCTAGCGGATGGTGCAGCCGTGCGGACCGCGCAGTAGGGTACCTGGCCGCGGACTTGTCCGGCGGCCCGGCAGGCCGGCAGAATCGATGGCGTGAGCGTGCAACTGAACCACACCATCGTCTCCTGCCGTGACCAGCAGCGGTCAGCAGGGTTCCTGACCGGGATCCTCGGCTTGCCGGCGGCTACCCGCTTCGGCCACTTCCTGGTGGTAGCGGCCGACAATGGCGTCTCGCTGGATTTCGCCGAGACAAGCCGGGATATCGCGTCCCAGCATTATGCGTTCCTGGTGGGCGAGGAGGAGTTCGATGCAGCGTTCGGCCGCATCCGCGACCAGGACCTGCCCTACTGGGCAGATCCTGGCCGGACCCAGCGCGGGGCGATCAGCCACCGTGACGGCGGCCGCGGCTTGTACTTCGAGGATCCCGATGGCCACCTGCTGGAGATCATTACCCGGCCGTACGGCAGCGGCACTTAGCCGCTGGGCCGACCAGGCCGGGTGGGCACGCACATCTCCCGGGATGTATGCGCAGGGGCGGGATCAGTGCGGTTGCGGGCCGCCGCTGCGCAGCGCCTGGTGGGCGCCGTAGGCCTCGATGAATGCCTGGATGGTCTGGTACTGGCTGGCGAACGACGCCGAGCGCCACTTTGACTTGCTGCCGTCGCGGTAGTGCAGGTCGAGCCAGACATCGAGCCGGACCTGGATGCTGTCGGAGAAGGTGCTCCCGCTGACCCGCAGCCTGATCCGCGAGAGGCTGCCGAAGTTGACGACCACGCTCGGCTTCTTGCTGTCGACGTACTCCACCACGCCGTCCGGGGTGATGACGAGCAAGGGATCGGGATCTGCCGACGTCCCGCGCAGGAAGCCGCGCACCCGGCCTCGCTGCTTGGTGAACACCCGCCAGGTCGCCGGGGCCCTTCCCTGGCTTGCCTGGTTCAGGACTGCCTGCGGATCAAGCACGTCCGGCTCCCGGATCTCGGTTCCCGGCGATTCCGCGCTCGCCGCACGTCCTCATTATCGCGGACCGGCGCAAGCATCCGGCGACCCGGCCAGCGGGATCTGGTGTCACGCTGAATGGGTGCCGTGCGTTGCTTCGATCAGGGCTCTGCTCCAGGCGGCGGGCCTTGCGCGCCGCCGGTCTCCATCTCGTCACCACAGCGGCTCCGCATTTGCAGCACGGCCTTGGCCTGGGCTGCTGGCATGACAGCACGGCGAGGTCGGCGGGCTGCCCGACCAGGACTGGTCGCTGCGAGTGACCCTGGTCTTCCGCCGCGAGGGCCCGGGCTGGCGGCTGGCCCATCGCCACGCCGACCCGCTGGTCCACGAGATCACCTTCGAGCAGGCAGCGTCGATCGCCCGCGGCTGACGTCCGGTCAAGGCAGCACGGGTTAACCATTGACCTCGGCTACGACCGGCACAAGGATCGGCGAAAACTGCGCCCCGCTGACGGGATTGGCTTTGATGGTGCCCCGCGCGAAGGCCGGGAGCGGCAGCAAATCAGGGCTCGCCGTCACGATGAGTGATCACCCGCTCGTGGCTACCGGCCGCTCGGCCAGCGGCGGCGGCCGGCCACCGGCGCGTAGACTGTCCGCGTCCAGCAGGGACGCTGGCTGCGGCCGGACGCCTGAGGGGAATGGGTCGCCGATGGCTGAGCTATCTGCGGCGGCCTCGGCCGGGGTTGTCGCGTCCGAGCGCGATGTCCTGCTGGCCACCAAGCTGCATGTGCCCGGCCCTCGGCCGGGGTTCGTGGCGCGGCCGCGGCTGGCGGGGGCGCTCGGCGAAGGGCTGGCCCGGGGGCTGGTCTTGGTGTGCGCGCCAGCCGGGTTCGGCAAGACGGCGCTGCTGGCCGACTGGGTCCGGTCTGGCGATCGCCGGGTGGCGTGGCTGTCGCTGGACGCGGGCGACAACGACCCGGTGCGGTTCTGGCGGCATGTGCTTGCCGCGCTGGACCGGGCGCGGCCGGGGACCGGCGAGCGGGTCGCCCCGCTGCTCGGCCAGCCGCGGTCCTCGTTTGAGGGGCTGGTGACGGCCCTGATCAACGAGCTGGCCGCCCAGCCCGCCGCCGACGAGCTGCTGCTGGTCCTCGACGACTACCACCTGGTGGACGCCCAGCCAGTGCACGCGTCGCTGGCGTTCCTGCTCGAGCACCTGCCGCCGGGACTGCGCCTGGTGGTGGCCAGCCGGTCCGACCCGCCGCTGCCGCTGGCCCGGCCGCGGGCCGGCGGGCAGCTCGCGGAACTGCGCGCCGGCGAGCTGCGGTTCACCGCGGAAGAGGCGGCGGTGCTGCTGCGGGAAGCGACCGGGGCCGACCTGGCCGGCCCGGCGGTGGCGACGCTGGCGGCCCGCACCGAGGGGTGGGCGGCGGGCCTGCAGCTGGCCGCCCTGTCCCTGCGCGGGCAGGCAGACCCGGACAGGTTCGTGGCGGCGTTCAGCGGCAGCCACCGGTATGTCCTGGACTACCTGGCTGGGGAGGTGCTTGACCGCCAGCCGGAGGAGGTGCGCGCCTTCCTGCTGCAGACCTCGGTGCTGGAGCGGCTGTCCGGCGGGCTGTGTGATGCGGTCACTGGCCGGACAGGCAGCCAGCTGATGCTGGAGCAGGTGGAGCGGGCGAACCTGTTCCTGGTGCCCCTGGACGAGGTCCGCGGCTGGTGGCGCTACCACTACCTGTTCGCCGACCTGCTCCGCGCCCGCCTGCAGCAGCAACATCCCGATCGGCTCGCAGCACTGCACCGCAACGCTGCTGCCTGGTCAGAAGAGCATGGCCTGGCCGGCGACGCCGTGCGGCACGCGGTAGCCGCCGGGGACGCCGCCTGGGCCGCGCGGCTGATCGAACGGCACGCCGACGCGTTTCTCCTGCGCAGCGAGGGTGCGACCGTGCAGCGGTGGCTTGCCGCGCTGCCCGCTGAGGTGGTCCAGTCCCGGCCTCGGCTGCTGCTGGCGCAGGCGTTGCTGGCAGCCAACAGCGGCCGCGCAGCGGCGGTGGAGCCGCCGCTGGACGCGGCCGAGCGCGCGCTGGCAGGCACTGCGCGCGCGGTCGATGAGCCGTTCGAGCCATCGGCCGGCCGGGCCGCCAGCATGCTGGTGAACGCCCCCGCGTTGATCGCGCTCCATCGCAGCTATCTCGCTCAGTTCCGCGGTGATGCCGAGGGCACGGCCGCGTTCGCTTCGCAGGCCCTGGCCGAGCTCGATGGCGGTGAGCGGCTGCTGAGCTCTACCGTCCAGGGTTTCCTGGCCGCCGCTGAATGGCTCCGGGGCCGGCTTACGGAGGCCGAGCGAGCGTTCCTGTCCAGCATCGCCGGGTGGCGTGCGGCCGGCCAGCCCACGATGACTGCCTGGGGCGTCTACCAGCTCGGTCAGGTCCAGCGCGCCCAGGGCCGGCCGGACGCGGCCGTCCGGACCCATCAGCAGACGCTGGACATCGCCGCAGTGTCCGGGACGCCGCTCGCGCCACCTGCTGGCCCCGCGTACGTGGGCCTGGCCGAGGTGGCCTACCAGCGGAACGATCTCGACAGCGCCCTCCGGCAAGTCACCGAGGGCATCGCGCTATGCCGGCAGTTCCTCTACCCCGCGCCATTGGCCACTGGCCTGGTGACCCTGGCGTGGATCCGGCAGGCCCGGGGGATCCGGGCGGGGCCCGGGAGGCGATGGACGAGGCCCGGCGGGCCGCACTGGGCCCGGGCGTGACCGGGCTGCTCGACCCCGTCCCCACGCAGCGGGCGCGGCTGGTGCTGGCCCAGGGCGATGTCGCCGCGGCCGCCCGCTGGACACGCGAACGCGGCCTCGATGCGGACGACGAGCCGAGCTACCCCCAGGAACCGGAGCATCTGGTGCTGGCCCGGGTGCTGCTCGCGGAAGAACGCCCGGGCCCGGCACTCGGGCTACTGGAGCGGCTGTACGCGGCAGCGGCCGCCCAGGGCCGGGCGGGCAGCATCCTCGAGATCCAGCCGTTGCAGGCGCTGGCCCTGGCAGTCCACGGCGACCAGGACGCCGCCGTGGACGCCCTGGCCCGGGCGCTGATGCTGGCCTGCCCGCAGGGCTATGTGCGGGTGTTCGCCGATGAGGGCGCGCCGATGGCCGCGCTGCTGGCCCGGCTGGTCGCGGCCCAGAAGGCAGGCCAGGGAGCCGCCAGCGACGTCCCGCTCGGCTGCCTGGCCAAGGTGCTACGGGCCTTCGGCGGCAACAACGAGGTACGACGCGCCGGGCGCGGCGCCACACCGGCGGTGCCGGGCCTGGTCGAGCAGCTGACCGCACGCGAGCTGGAAATCCTGGTGCTGCTGGCGGCGGGCGCGCCGAACCCGCGCATTGCCGAGCAGCTGGTGGTCAGTCTCGACACGGTCAAGAAGCACGTCAGCCACGTCCTGGGCAAGCTGGGGGCGGCCAACCGCACCGAGGCCGTCACCCGGGCCCGCCAGCTCGGCCTGATCCCCTAGTACGGCACCAGCCGCCGATCCGCCGGGAGGGCACCGTCGTGCCCCGGGCCTGCCCGGCGGCACGACGGTGCCACGGGGCCGACCACAGAAGGTTCTACCGGCATGCGCACCGTCGGGTGACGCCTGATGGCGGTGCCGGCTCGTACCGTCCTCGAGAACGGTCCCCAAACACGGCCGTGTCCTCACCAGGCCGGGCGCTGTTGCGGGGCGAGGGATTCGCCCTTTCGCCGATCACCACCTCCGAGCATGGCGACTGGGCTCGCCAGACTGCCTCGCTGGCCCGTGCCCGGCTGTGGCCGCGGCTCGGACGACAAATCCTGGAAGGAGGCCTGATGCTATGGACGGCTCGAGCTGGACCGTGATCGTCATGCCCGTCATGACGCTGGTCGCCCTGTTCACGGGCATCGCCTTGGCTTTCATCGCGGCCGGCGGTTCCGGGCGCAGCCACCCGGCGGGGCGGCTGGCACGTGCAGCCGCGCTGAAGCGGATCGGTGCCGCCAGGCGGAAGGCCTGGCCGCCCAGGTCCGGCGCTGATGACGCCGCCCGCGTCGGATACCTCTACGTTCCCTGCGCCCGCATCAGTTACTACGGCTACCCGGCCCAGCCACGCCGCTGGGTCCAGGAAGTCCCGATCGTCAGGAAGACCGCAAAGTGGATCTACTACGCCAGTGATACCTGGGACCGAAGCGAGGCCGTTGTCAGCCCCGGCCGCATCAGCCGCCAAAAGTTCGAGACCGACACCCGCTGCCACCAGAACTGCCTGGTGAATATCGCCGCTGGCCCGGTCTGCGCTCCGCACGGCCGCGGCCACCGGCACTGCGCGCACGTCCTGGCCCCGTGCGATCACGGCTACCCGGCCGGCGTGATCCAGGTTCCCGGTGACCGCTCCCGCCCCGGACCGGCTGGCCGACTATTCTTCGCCACCCGCGCGGGCGCCGAACGCGACCTGTACCGCGGGGACCACAAGCGAGCCGAACAGGCCGCCCGGCAGGCACCACCGGTCAAGGAACTGCGCCGCGCGATGGCCGACGCTCACCCCGACCGTGGCGGCACGGCTGACCAGTTCATCCAAGCGCGCCGCCGGTACCAGACGGCGCTTCGGCCCGCGACGGTAGGCGGAAAGTGACGGAACCCCCCGGGAGCGCAGTCCATGCGGCCGCCACCAGCCAGGCATCTCGTGTTCGTTCAGTACGGCAGCACGCAACAACGCAGGGAGGCAATCATGCAACAAGCGAAGATCGCCGTGGCCGGCGCCACCGGGCGGCTCGGACGTCACGTCGTCGACGTGCTCAGTGCCGCGGGGCACGAGGTCGTCCCTATCTCCCGGTCGGTCGGCGTCGATGTGATCACCGGGGACGGCCTCGCCGAGACGGTCAAGGACGCCCACGCCATCATCGACGTCACGGCCGGCCGGAACTCCGGGCAGCGGCCCGCCACCGAATTCTTCACCACCGCCGCCAGGAACCTCCAGCAGTCGGGCGAGCGGGCCGGCGTGGCCCGGTACTTGGCCGTTTCGATCATCGGGATCCAGCAGGCGGCCGGCGGCTACGGGTCGGCCAAGCTCGCCCACGAGCAGGCCGTGCTGGCCGGACCGGTGCCCGCGAGGATCCTGCGCGTCGCACAGTTCCACGAGCTCGTCGGCGTGCTGATGGAAATGGGCCGGCCGGGCGACGTGATCTACCTGCCGGTGATGCGCAGCCAGATCATCGCCGCCCGCACCGTCGCCGAGGCCCTCGCCGCGATGGCCACCAGCCCTCAAGCCGAGTTCGCGGCCGCCCGGGCGGCCGCGTCCGCCGGGGCGCCGGTCCCGGAGCTCGCGGGTCCGCGCGAGGAGAACCTCGCCAGCCTGGCCCGGCTGGTCGCGGCCCGGCGCGGCGACCGGGTCCGGATCGAGGAGGTGAAAGCGGACGACCCGGACAGCGAGGCTGCCGCCGATGGTTCGCTGCTCCCGGGACCGCACGCCAAGCTGGCCGGTCCGACCTTCGAGGAATGGCTCGCCACCCAGCCAGACAGCCGCAGCGCAGCGTAAGCACCGCTGCCTGGCTGGCGGCCGAGCGGTCGTAAGCCGCCAGAGCGAGCGGTACGAAAGGAGCTTGTCATGCAGATCTTAATTGTGGGCGGCGGTTACATCGGGATGTACACGGCGCGGCGGCTGGAGCGGCTGCTGCGGCGGGGCGAGGCCACGGTGACCGTGGTAGACCCGCGCGGGTACATGACCTATCAGCCGTTCCTGGCCGAGGCGGCCGGGGGCGCGGTCGAGCCGCGGCACGTGATCGCGCCGCTGCCGCGGGTGCTGCGGCACAGCCGGGTGCTGACCGGGAAGATCGTCAGTATTGATCACGCACGCCGTCTGGCGGTATTCGCGCCGGCGTACGGCCCGGAGCAGGTGCTGACATATGACGTGCTGGTGATGGCGGCCGGGTCTGTGTCACGGGTGCTGCCGGTCGAAGGGCTGGCCGAATACGGTGCCGGGTTCAAGACGGTCAGCGAGGCGGTGCATCTGCGCAACCACGTGCTCGGCCAGCTCGCCGTGGCCGCGTCGGCCAGCGATCCTGCCATCCGCGCGGCCGCGCTCACGTTCGTCGTCGTCGGCGGCGGGTTCGCCGGGGTCGAGGCACTGGCCGAGCTGCAGGGGCTCGCTGACGAGGCGGTGCGGTTCCACCCGGCGCTGGACCCGGCCGAGCTGCGCTGGGTGCTGGTCGAGGCGACCGGCCGGATCCTCCCCGAGCTGGATGAGCGGCTCGGCCAGTGGACGCTGCGCGCGCTGCGGCGGCGCGGCGTCGACGTGCGGCTGCACACCCGGCTTGCCTCGGCCGCGCACGGCACCGTCCGGCTGGACGACGGGGCCGAGCTGGCGGCGGGAACCCTGGTGTGGGCGGCCGGTGTGCGGCCGAGCCCGCTGGGCGCGGCGGCCGGCCTGCCGGCCGACAAGGCCGGCCGGATTCAGGTTGGCGCGGACCTGGCCGTCACCGGGGTACCGGGCGTGTTCGCCGCCGGGGACATCGCGGCGGTGCCGGACCTGAGCCGGCCCGGTGAGTTCTGCGCGCCGAACGCGCAGCACGCGGTCCGGCAGAGCAAGGTGCTGGCCCGCAACATCGTCGCCTTCGGGCGCGGTGGCCAGCTCAAGCAGTACCGGCACGCCTACGTCGGGTCAGTCGCCGGGCTTGGCCACCACCAGGGCGTGGCGCAGGTGTACCAGATCCGGCTCACCGGCTTCGCCGGCTGGCTGGCGCACCGCGTCTACCACCTGTACTGGGTACCGACCCTCAGCCACAAGGCACGAGTGCTCGCCGACTGGACGCTTGCCCTGTTCTTCCGCCGCGAGACCGCCCAGCTCACCTCCCTGGAGCACCCCGCCGACGACTTCCGCGACGCCTTCCGCTCCGCCGCCGGGGCCGCAACCCGCTCACGAGATTCGCGCGGCACGAACTCTTGTCTCGATGCCGGTGAAAGCCCGAGCAGGCCATAAAGGAGCTGACCATGACCGAATCCGCAGCGCCCGGCGGCGAGCACGCCGACGCGATCGTGATCGGCGCTGCCCACCGGTTCCTGCACCGGTTCGCCGGATCGGTGCCCGCCTGGCTGGCCCGGCATGCCGATGCCGGGGCGGGCCGGCCCGGCCGGTCAGGTCGTTGGTCGTCTCTGTTCAGCGAGATCGCGGTCTATTCGTTCGTGGTCGCACTCGTCACCGGGGTGTTCCTTGCGTTCTTCTTCAAGCCGGGCATGACCGGCGTCGCCTACCACGGCTCCTACCACGAACTCGACGGCGCCCGGATGAGCGAGGCCTACCGGTCGACGCTGGAGATCAGCTTCGACGTGCGCGGCGGGCTGCTGATGCGGCAGATCCACCACTGGGCCGCGCTGATCTTTGTCGCGGCGGTGTGCCTGCAGCTGCTGCGGCGGTTCCTCACCGGCGCGTTCCGCCGGCCGCGCAGGCTGAACTGGCTGATCTGGGTGACCCTGCTGGTACTGGGCATGGCGGCGGGGCTGACCGGCACCATCCTCCCGGACGACATGCTGTCGGGCGGAAGCCTGGCGCTGCTCCAGGGTGTGCTGGAGTCGGTCCCGGTGGCCGGCACTCACTTGACGCTCTGGCTATTCGGGGGCGACGTCCCCGGCCACCACATCATCCCTCGGCTCTACTGGCTGCACGTGCTAATTCTGCCGGTCGCCATGACCGGACTGCTCGCGCTCCGGCGCCGCCCGGCCGGGCGGTACCGGCGTACCCGCCTCGCCGGCGTAGCGGGCTCCGGCCGGCTCGGATCCCTTCGGGACGGCCCCGCGGCCGCCTCGATTGCGATGTTCTTCACCACGTGCGGGGTGCTCACTTTGCTGGGCACGCTGGCGCAGATCAATCCCACCTGGCTGATCGGGCCATACCAGCCGGGTGCGACCACAGCCGGAGCGGTGCCGGACTGGTATATGGGCTTCCTGGACGGCGCGTTGCGGATCATGCCGGGCTGGCAGGCCGAGGTAGCCGGTCATCCGCTCATCCTGGCGGTGCTGGTGCCCGCGCTCATCGTTCCCGGCGCCTTCCTCACCGTCCTGGCAGCCTATCCGCTGATCGAACGCAGGCTCACCGGCGACCAGGCCATGCACCTCCTCCCTGATCGCCCGCGCGACGCGGCGACCCGCACGGCCATAGGCGTGGCCGGGATCACCTTCTACGGGCTGCTATGGGCCGCGGCCGCCAACGACCAGATCGCCTACCACCTCAACCTGGATCTCTACGACGTCACCTGGTTCTTCCGGGTCGCCGTGTTCGCCGGGCCGCCGCTGGCGTACACCCTCACCGAGCGGATCTGCCTCGGCCTGACCCGCCGGGAGCGGGCGGAAGCCGAGCACAGACGCAAGACCGGGCGGATCGTCATGAGCGCCGACGGCGGGTTCAGCGAGATCACCGAGCCGGTACGGCCCGCCCGGGAAAACCGCCCAGGACCGGAGCTCCCCGCAGCCGGCGACCCGGCGAGCCGGCCGCTGCAATAAGCGTCATCTTGCGCTGCCGGGCCGCCTCGCTAGCGATTCGCCCGGCGCCACCCCGGATGGAGGCCGATGGATGAGGATCCCAGGTACCGCACACACCTCGCCCACCCGCACCCAGTGGGCGATGGGCGATCGGCGAGCTGAGACCGGACGCTCGTTGCTGAGCGGGCGGACGGGGAAAGAGGCTCTCCGGGGTCCAGCGCCGCCCCTGACTACCACTGACCCAGGCACCCACATCGGCTCGGGCGCCAGGCCGGAATCCGGACCCGCCGGTGACTCGCCTGCCGCCCTCGCTCAGGCGCTTATCACCCTGCACGACGAGCTGGTCAGGATTTACCACGAGGCTGCGCGCCAGCTACGGCTCACCCCGCAGCAGGCACAGCTGCTGTGCTCGTGCGAACACAGCCGCCCCAGCATGGGCGACCTGGCCAGGATGCTGAACTGCGACAATTCCAACATCACCGGCCTGGTGGACCGGGCGGCCAGACAAGGCCTGGTTATCCGCAGTACCCACCAGGGCGACCGGCGCGTCACCCGCGTCGCGCTCACCCCGCGCGGTGATGAACTGGTGCAGCGGTTCCGCGCCGAACTGCGGGCCCGCCTCGGCGAGCGCCTCAGCCACTGGCCCCCCGGGCGCCGACGTCAGCTCACCGAGCTCACCGCCGCTGCCGCCAGCGACCTAGGATGACTCCTGATCCGGCGAGCGGCGCGCAAGGAACGGCGGATAGGCACCCGCCGGGCTCGCTCGTAATCAGCTGACCGGCCGAGGCATTACAACATCACCGACATGGATACGGCCGGCCCGGAGGATTTCGCACCAGACGCCGAAGGTGATGTCGTCCTTGCCGCGTAGCCGGGCCAGCGCATGCAGTATGCGCGCATCAGTGGCGCCTGATTCCGGGTTACGTGTCGTGACCACGCAGCGCGGCACCGGGGCAATGACGCGCAGGACGACCTTGCCGATGGTCAACTTCTGCCCGCGCCAGCCGTGTTCGGCCCACGCGTCAGTGCCCGTGATCGTGATCGTCATGCGGAACCGGCGCGAGTCGGGAGCCGTGCAATTGAACTGCGGGGCGAGTGCCTGAAGCGATGCTTCGGACATCAGCGTCACGGGCTGGTCATCGTTGCCGATGTGATCCGGCGCCCGTTTGAACAGGTGCACGGCCCGGCCAAGGTAGCCGGACAGCGCGGCGCTGAGCGGCCCGGGGATGATCCACCCGGGTATCTCCCGCCCGTCATACATTCGGGTGGTCGCGTACGCCCCGAGCCCGGGTGTGTCATGGACGACATAGCCGTCCGGGAAGGACAACGTCAGGGCGTTTCGTACCCGGTTCCAGACGGGCTCGACTTGCAGCAGCGCCGGGATGCGGCTGGTCGGCAATAGCTTGCCGTCATCCCCGATGACCAGGAATTCACGATCGCCTGTTACCCCGTGATGCTCAAGCCGGACCTCGCCAGTGCGCTGCAGCCGCATGCCCTTGACCGGCGCGATTGACAGCTGGGAAACGGTAACCGGCACTCTCATACCTCCCGCCACCGACGGTAACAGCCTGGTGGCGTCCGCTGTCCTCTCAGGGCTGACGCCGCCGCGCAGGCGATGACGCGGTGCAGGCGGGGCGACGTCGCCCAAAGCGGGCGCGGTCGCGCCGCAGCGCCGGCCACCGCCCCGCTCGGGGACAACCCCGCCCGGTCAATCTGAACTCCGCTGAAGGTCCCACGCGGCCTCGAGAGCATCCTCAATGGCTGCCGGGTCCCCTTGAGCGAGGTCAGCGACAACCATCATGTGCTTGATGTAGGGGGTCGGGACGCTAAACGTCCCGGGGAACTGCCGGAGTATCGAGTCGCGGTAACCGAAATCGGCACGGATCACCACGTGCACGTCATCAAGCTGGCGTGCGACCAGCCTGCCGTGGTATCGCCACTCGGCCAGCCCATCCCGCGCGCTGCAGCGCACACCCGGCAATGCCTCGGCCACGCGGGCTACATCGCCGATCTCCACGGGCACCGGCCCCCTGACTCGCTCTGATCACAATCACCGGATAACAGGTAAGCACAGCGAACCCATGGCGAGCCCCGGCGATCAGATGAAACAACCGGTGGCGGCTGGCTGGCAGGATTGGTCCGTGCAGCAGCCCAGTGGTGAATCAGGCGTGGCGAACATCCACGCTGCCTGGAGGATGGCACTGGCGAAGACGGCGGCCCGGGAGTACGCGAGGAACGGGCAGCTCGCCGCGCTGGCCGTCGCTGGTTCGGTTGGGGCCGGTCTCGCCGACCGGTTCTCTGATCTGGAATTGGACTGCTACTGGCTTTCTCCGCCGGGCGAGCTGGACCGCACGGGCCCCGTCCATGCGCTTGGCGGTGAGCTGGCGGCTGTCTGGGATTACGACCCGGACGAGGAGGAATGGAGCGAGGACTACCGGCTCGGCGAGCTCGACGTAACGGTGAGCAACTTCCTGGCGAGCACGATCGAGCGTTTCCTTGACGACGTTGTGCTGCGCGCCGATACCGATCCGGTCAAGCACATGCGCCTGGCCGCGCTGCAGCAGTCCCGGCCGCTGGCCGGCCCGCAGATCATCGCATCCTGGCAGGCGCGCGCCGCTGCGTACCCGGACAGCCTCGTCTCGGCCATGGTCGGGCAAGCGCTCAGCCAGGAGGTGCTCGCCGGCTGGGCCGCACGGGAAGCGCTGGCCAGCCGCGGCGACGATCTCGCGATCCACGACCTGCTCGCACGGGCCGGCCACGCGGTGATCGGCGCTGTCCTGGCACTCAACCACCGCTACCGGCCGCATCGGCTGATCAAATGGCAGCGCCATCTGATCAGCGGGCTCGACGTCGGTCCCGAGCGGCTCGCCGAACGGCTTGAGCTGCTGACGACGAGCCCCGCCGCAGAGGCACTACCGGTGGCCGAAGCCTTGCTGGCGGATACCGCGCTGCTGGCCGAGACACTCACAGATGCCGACATCCGCCCGTTCCGTGCGGCCCTTTCCGAACGCCGCCGGACGATCGAGCCGCCGTGTCCTGGCCAATGACTACCCGCTCATAGCCCGGGGGTCATCTTGGTGATTTCCTGAGGCGTGGCGTTCTCGCCGCTGGCTCGTTCTGCGGCGGTCGTACGAGTTCTACGTCAGAGGAAGTCGCTCCAGAACGGCACTATCGGAGGCGGCGTCCAATCCGCTCTGATGAACCATCGGCTGAACTCGCAGTTGATGTAGTCGGCCAGGTCGGTGCCATAAACGATGATGTCTGTCTGGTAAATCGACAGCACTGGATGGCCGTAAGTGCCCCGCCCGGCAGGCAGGAAACGATGCCCGCAGACCGGGACCATCTTGGGTGCCCGGCTAAGGCGCTCCCAGTCATGCTCGCAGTCATTGGTCCGGCACACCAATAATCCCTGCGGAGGTGCTCTCATCCAAAGTGGACCGATGTCTCCAGAGGCGCTCAAACTCCCGGGAGAACCAGCTCGCGAGAACTTCGCCATCTGCCTCACTATTGCGTCCTACGATGACCGCGTTGTCATGGCCCCAGACTTCGACACTGGCGGGATCGAATGCATCTATGCGCTTGTTGTCTCGGTGCGTGTACCAGCCCAGCACGACTAGCTCTCCAACGTGTCGGCCACGCAAAGCGGGCGGCACGCTGTAGAGTCGCAGTCTCAGTTTGTCGTAGTCATTGAAGTCGATGTGCAGAAGATCAGCAAGGGCTCGCCGCATCCTAGCTTCATGCCATCCCGATACTCTCTCCGGGTTGGCGGTGAGCAAGTAGATACTGGCGTCAACGTCACGCAGAGCGCGTAAGATCGGGCCCGTTGTGGCCGTGCTGAACTCCAGCATCGCTGCCCTTCGCGGCCGCTCAATGCGGATATATTCAATTACCTGACGCTCAACATCATTCTGGGTTGCGAAAGCCCACAGCCCGGGGTCCCGGTCGAATATGGACGGCGCAGGACTTCCTTGTGCCGCACTCAGGATCTGCTCTGCGACACCCTGGAGAAGCCCGTCCTGGCGATCGTGCCGGAAGTAATCCCAGCTTATGCTCAGAGCGGTGGCGGCTTCCTCCTGCCGCACGCGCCATGTCCTGGCGCGAGTCCGGCTGGTGAGACCGAACAGCGCTCGCAGCGCTTGCGCCTCCCGTGCACCCTCGGATGGCGCCGGCACGGCTTGGGACGACGCCAGCGGAGAAGCCAGCCGGCCGATGAGATCAACAGCGTCCACGATCGCCTGGATCAGGTACTCGTACTGCGCCTTGGAGTCGCCGCCGGCCACCTGAACTGGCGCAATGCCACGCAGGAGGGGTGAGCGCTCGAGTAGGCGCAGCCTGAGCCGTGCAGTATTGTCACGCAAGCCCGCTTTGGCGAACTCTCGCAGCTCCCTGGCGATCTCGCTGACTAGATCCGCATCCACGCGTGCCTCCTGCTCCTCGTGCCACCGTATGCAGCTCTAGCTTGTTGATCAAGAGCGTAGCGCCTCCAAACCACCTCCAAACTGGTGCCATGCTGCCACCAGCTCCTGACCATGACTCGGCCTCTATGTTTCCCGCCGAAGAGAGACGATAAGGAACAGAAGATACGAGCGGGGAAGGTGACAGCGATGCATGCGACCAATGCAGCACTGATCTGGATATTCGTCTGCGCAGTCGCGCTGTGCTGTTTCTGGCGCGTAGTTCTGGTCGTTTTCCTGTGCGCCCTGGTCGGCACGATGTTGCTCGGACTAGGAACGGCACTCAGCTACCTTGGACACTAAAATGCCTCGGCTCTGTTTGCCGATATCGGAGCACTCAGAGTTTTATTAACGGCTGCCCCGGCGAGTCGCCGGGGCATGCGGCGGTCCTGGTCCAGGTGGTCATGGTTTCGTGGCTGGCGGGCCGGCCGGATGGGGCTTTCCTGCCGCCTTGTAACATCGCCTGGGCCACCACGACAAGTATCCGGAGGATGGACATGACCGGCAATCGGATTGCGGACACGGGGGACCAGGCTCTGCTGGCCTTCCTCGCCGCCCAGCGCGACGCGGTGCTGTCCATCGTGGCCGGACTGGACGAGGAGGCGTGGCACCGGCCGGTCGTGCCGTCGGGCTGGACGCCGGCCGGGCTCGTCGAGCACCTGGGCGGTGCCGAGTGGCACTGGTTCCAGGGGGTCGTGACCGGCGCAGTTCCCGAGCCGCCGCCGGGGGATGAGGATCTGCCTGCCTATGACCCGGAGGCAGCGTTCGTCTCGGCCGAGCCCGCAGCGGAGGTCATCCGCTTTTACCGTGACCAGTGCGCGCGCTCGGATGCGGTACTGGCGGCGACACCGCTGTCGGCAGCACCGCTCGGCAGGCACGGCGTGCCGGGGGAGGACGAACCGCCGGACGTGCGCTGGGTCGTGCTGCACATGATCGAGGAGACCGCGCGACATGCCGGTCACCTGGACATCGCCAGGGAACTGATCGACGGCCGGACCGGGCTCGGGCCGCGCTGACCGGCCCGACGCGACCCCTGGGCTGCGAGCCCCGCGTCCCAACCGGGCCGGAACCGGAAGGCAGATCCGCGCGCCTGGAGGGCTTGCACCCGGGCTCAATCGGGTGATAGCTGGGTAGCCGGGCCTACGGAGGACGCTCGGTGAGACGACTGTTCCTGCCCGGATCGGCGGCCCGCGCGCGGGCCGCCTGGCGGACCAGGTGGTCGCGCTCGGCGACGTCCGTGGCCCGGCGGGCGGCCGCGGCGTACGCCGCGGCCGCGGCCGGGAGGTCGCCGGCCAGCTCGTGCAGGTAGCCGCGGACGGCGTGCCAGCGGTGCCGCTCGCCGATCACGTCGCGCAGCCGGTCGGTCTCGCGCAGCCCGGCGGCGGCGCCGAGGACGTGGCCGACCGCGACCGCGCGGCCGAGCACCGCGGCGGGGTCCTGGCGCACCGGGTCTCTGCTGAGGGCGACGAGGTCGTCGTACCAGGCGAGGATCTGCGGCCAGTCGGTCTCCTCGGCGCTTGCCGCGTCGTCGTGCAGGGCGGCGATGGCGGCCTCGACCTGGTAGCGGCCGGGGCGCGCAGCGGCCAGCGCCGACTGCAGGACGCGCACGCCCTCGGCGATCTCGCGGGTGTCCCACCGGCCGCGGTCCTGCCGGTCGAGCGTGACGATGCGGCCCTCTGAGTCGAGTCGCGCCGGCAGGCGGGCGTGGCTGAGGAGCATCAGCGCGAGCAGCCCGCGCGCCTCCGGTTCCTCGGTGGCGAGGGTGAGCTGGCGGGCGAGCCGGATCGCCTCGCCGGCCAGGTCCGCCCGGCCCGCGTGGCCGGCCGTGTAGACGAGGTAGAGCACGCGCAGCACGACGGCGAGGTCGCCGGGCTGGTCCAGGCGGCGCCCCTGCAGGGCGCGCTTGGCCCGGCTGATCCGCTGCGCCATCGTCGCCTCCGGCACGTAGCAGGCGTCGGCGATCTCCCGGGTGGTGAGGCCGCCGACGGCGCGCAGGGTCAGCGCCACCTGGGAGGCGGGCGCGAGATCGGGGTGGCAGCAGCAGAAGAGCAGGAAGAGGGTGTCGTCACCCTCCTCGGTGGCGGCAGGCCGCGGCTCGGCGTACGTCGCCACCTCGCGGCGGTGACGGGCGGCCTCGCTGCGGCGGGCGTCGACGAGCCGCCGGGTCGCGACCGTCGCCAGCCACCCGCGCGGGTCGCGCGGCGGGTGCTCGGGCCATGCCCGCAGCGCCTCCAGCAGCGCCTCCTGCAGCGCGTCCTCCGCGGCAGCGAAGTCCTCGCCCCGCCGGACCAGGCCCGCGAGCACCCGAGGGACGAGGGCGCGCAGCGCGCCCTCGTCCAGCCGTCGCATCGGCTCGTCGATCATGTCGGTCAGCCGTCCGAGGGCGCCCCGGACATGACCTCCCGGACGTCGATCCACTCGTACAGCGGCTCCCCGCCCGGGCCGGGCTCGGAGGAGACGTAGGCCGCGAGCTCGACCGCGCGCTCGTGCGACTCGACGTCGATCATGTACCAGCCCGCCACGAGATCGCTGGTCTCGGGCAGCGGGCCGTCGGTGGTGACCGGCGCGGCGTCCGGGCCGCCGTAGCGCACCCAGGTACGCGCCGGCGTGAGCGCCTGCGCGTCGACGTACTCGCCGTTCTCCCCGAGCAGCTCGCTGACGTGCTTGAGGAAGGCCATGTGCGCCTCCACGTCCGCGGGGGCCCACTGGTCCATCGGGGGCACGGGACGGTGCGGCTCCGGGCCGCCGCGGTAGTGCTTGAGGAGCAGGTACTTCGGCATGGGGGTCTCCTGGTGTCGTGGGCCGCGCCCGTCGTGGCCTTCACTTGGTGAGCGGAGCCGGTCAGAGTTTCTCGACATGAAATCACTCATCTGGCTCCGGGACCGCCGGGCAGGGGATCCGTGGCTATCGGCTAGGGGCTAGCGTGGCCGGCTAGTGCCCGGGTTGCCGGTCGCTGGGCCGGCGGGCCTGCCTGCCCGAGGCGGGCAGGGCCCGGCGCAGCTCTCGCGTGAGCCGACGCCGAGCTTGGCGTACACCTTGCCGAGATGCCATTCGACGGTCCGGGTGCTGAGGAACAGCTGGGCCCCGATCTCCACGTTGGTGCGGCCGTCGACGGCGAGCCTGGCGATATGCGCCTCCTGGGCGGTGAGCTCGCTGACCGTCTCGACCATCCGCTTGCGGACCGTGTCGCCGGTGGCTAGCAGCTCACGCCGGGCCCGCTCGGCGAACGCCTCGATGCCCATCGTGGTGAACAGGCCATGGGCGGTCCGCAGCTCGGCGCGGGCGTCCCGGCGCCGGTTCTCGCGGCGCAGCCATTCGCCGTACAGGAGGTGGGCGCGGGCCACGGCCGGGCGCATGCGGGTACGGCCGAGCCGCTCGATCGCCTCGCGATAGCAGTTCTCGGCGGTCTCACCCTCACTCAGCAGGGCACGCGAGCGCGCCTCGGTGCCGAGCGCCCAGTCGGTGCCGCTGGCGCGGGTCGTCTCGGAGAGCCGCCGCAGAGCGTCGGATGCGCGCGCGGGCCGGCTGCTGCGGACAGCCGCCTCGACCAGCTCCGTGAGCGACCAGCCAAGGACGCCGATGTCGTCGTACTCGCACACCAGCTCGGCGGCGGCGAGGGCCTTGTCGTAGCGGCCGAGGCCGTTGTACAGCAAGGCGGCGGAGTACTGGCTGGTCACTCCCCGCCCCTCACCACGGCTCGTCACGCCGTCCATGGTGGCCCGGATGAGCTCGGTGGCCTCGGCCTCACGGCCCCGGAACGCGGCGACGCCCAGGGCACCGTAGGGCCCGAGCTGGCTCCCGGTCGCGTCGGCGACGGCCTGCGCCTCCGCGATGAGCGCCGCGCCCTCCGCGAGCTCGCCCGCGTGCGCGTGCAGGAGGATGCGGGACCGGACCGCGAGCGGGAGCTCACTGAATGCCCCCGCGTCACGCGCGAGCTTGACGTGACGGCTGGCCAGGATGTGCCATGTCTCGTCGTCCCACACCGCCATGGCCGCCCGTCCGGCGAGCCACAGCCAGCTCAGCCCATCCTCCGCCGAGATGTCCTGGCTGCGGAAGGCGAGCAGCGCCCGTCTCAGGGCGGGCGTCCCGGCCGCATAGCCCTCCGTGACCAGCAGCGCCAGGCCATCCAGGAGCAGATCGGGGGCGCGCGCCGGGGCCAGTGGCGCCGGCGCCATACGTGCGGCTCTGGCCACGTCCCCGACCGCCGGAGACAGGCGGCCGGCGAACAGCGCGGCGGTGAACGCCTCCAGGTAGGTCTCGCGGGCCAGCCCGACGTCCAGCGCCACGAGCTGGTTGGCCGCGCTGAGCATGAGCGGGGGCGCGTCACGGCCATGACTCGAGGCGAACGCGATCTGCGCGCGCAGCAGGTTGCCGCGGGCACCCTGCAGTTCATCCAGCGGCCCGGCCTGTGCCACGGCCAGCAGGCCGAGCGCGGCGTCAAGTGCGCCAGCCCGGTGCTTGGCTTGCGCTGCGGCCAGCGCCCGGTGTGCGCGGCGCGCCGGGTCGAGCGTCAGCCCGGCGGACCGCTCCAGGAACGCGGCCGCCGCCACCAGACCACCGCGGCGCTGCGCCCGGCCCGCGGACTGCTCAAGCTCGGCAGCAACTTCCTCATCTGGGCCCGGCGCGGCCTGCGCACGATGCCAGGCCCGCCGATCAGGATCGGCAGCCGGGTCGGTGACCTCGGCCAGCGCGCCGTGCAGCTGCTGCCTCGCCTGGACCGATGCCGACCGGTAGGCCGCCGAGCGCACCAGCGGATGCCGGAACCGCACCCGCGCGCCGAACTCTGCCAGCCCCGCCTCCACCGCCGGGCCCGCGGCCCCGGCGCCGATCGCGAGCCGCCCGGCGGCCCGCCACACCAGCACCGGATCGCCGGACGGATCGGCCGCTGCCAGCTGCAGCAGCCGCCTGGTCTGCGCTGGCAGCAGCTCCAGCTGCCGCCCGAAGCTCCCCTCGATCCGCCCGTCCAGCGGTACCGCGCTGCTGAACCCGAAGCCGCCCGTCAGCTGCGCCGGCGTCAGCCCTCGCGGCAACTCCAGCAACGCCAGCGGGTTCCCGTGCGTGTCGGCGATGATCCGGTCCCGGACCCGCGCGTCCAGCGGCCCGGTTAGCACCGACTCCAGCAGCTCCCGCGCATCGCCCTCGGCCAGGCCCTGCACCACGAGCTCCGGCAGCCCGGCCACGTCCTTGCTCGGAACCCGCGCCGCGAACACCAGGCCCACCGGGTCGGCCGCCAGCCGCCGGGCCGCGAACCCCAGCGCCTGCGCCGAGGCGCGGTCTTGCCCACGCCGGGCTCACCGCGCACCACCAGTGCCTGGCCCGTACCGGCCCGCACGCCGGCCACGAACCGGTCAAGTACGCTACGTTCGCTCAGTCGGCCCGTTAACCCGGCTGCGGGGCGCCCGAGACCAGAATGTGCCGTCATCGGCCCGGCGCTACGCAGCAACTATGGCGGCGGCACCGCCTGCTGCGGCAAGGCGGCAGCAGAACGCCGCGCGGGGGTCGCCCGGCCAGGCATGAACGCTCACACGGCCTCCCAGCCAGACACCCCTGACGTCCGCCAGCCTACCCGGGGGGACCGCGCCTGCCGCATACTTGCGGCGGTGACCATGCCGCCGTTAGTCCACCAAGTTGACTAGCGTGGGCCATCCGTGGCATCCTGCTGATGTTCAACTTGGTTGACCATCGGGAGATGACATGCCTGTCCTGCGCGCTCCTGCCGCAGCTACCCACGAGCTGGGCGGCGCCCGGTTCACCACGCTCGCGGCGCCGTCCCGGGGATCCACTGACACCTCGGTCTGGAAGGTGGAGATACGGCCCGGCACACCGGCCACCCCGCACTCACTGACCAGGCAGGAGGTGTTCGTGGTGCTGCGGGGCACCGCCTCGGTCCAGATCGCGGGCGAGGCCCGGCAGGCCCGGGCCGGTGATGCCATCGTGGTCCCGGCCGATGCTGAGTTCGAGCTGGCCAACGCGGGCAGCGATTCGCTTGAGCTGCTGTGCTGCATGCCCGTTGGCGGCCAGGCCCGCCTGGCCGACGGCTGCACCTTCGTCCCGCCGTGGGCTGAATGACGTCGGCCCCGGCCGCCGCCGAGGTTCCCCTGGCCAGGCTGTTCGCCATCGCCTACCGCCTGCTGATCGACCGTCTGCACGACCGGCTGCAGGCCCTGGGCTGGACCGATGTCCGGCCGGCGTTCGGGTTTGTGCTGCTGGCGGCCCGCGACCAGCCGGCCTCGGTGACCGGGCTGGCATCGTTGATGGGTACGACCAAGCAGGCGGCGTCCAAACTGGTAGACGCGATGGAGGCTAGCGGCTACATCGAGCGCGGAGCCGACCCGCTGGACGGCCGGCAGCGGCCGGTATCCCTCACCTCACGCGGCCAGGAACTACTGCGCAGCGTCGAGCAGATCTACGCTGCGCTCGAGGCAGAGTGCGCCCAGGTAATCGGCGCATCGCACGTACAGCGCATGCGCCGTGACTTGCTGCGCCTGCTGACCGACGGCAACGACGGCAAGCTTCCCCCGGTGCGCCCCACCTGGTAAATCGCGATCCGGATCCTTACTGGCCGCGGCGTCGAAGCGCCGGCTGTCCTGACGGCTGGCACGGCCATGGCGAGCCGCCCGGGCTCGGTGACAGTGCGCTTCCGCCCGGAGCGTCCGGGCGGAGGTGACCGCGCCTAGGCTGTGCGAATGACTGAATCGGCGGGCAACGAGAGCCTTTCCGCGGAAGCGCAGGCTGTGCTGGCAGTGCTGGAGCGCAACCGTCGCACGTTCGGGTGGAAGACGGGTGGCCTGGACCGCGGCGGGCTGGCGGCGACGGCGGCGGCGTCCTCGATGACGCTCGGCGGGCTGGTCAAGCACATGGCCTTGGTGGAGGCGGACTGGCTGGTGGTGAAGCTGGCCGGGCAAGCCTACGGACCGCCGTGGGACGAGGTGGATTTCGACGCCGATACTGACTGGGAGTGGCGGACCGGGGCGCAGGATTCCCCGGCGGAGGTGTACGCGCTCTGGCAGTCGGCGGTGCAGCGGTCCCGGGATGTGGTGGCCACCGTGCTAGCGGAGAGGGGCATGAACGGCGCGGCGCGGTTCACCGGGCGGGACGGGCGTACCGCCAGCGTGCGGGAGATGCTGCTGGACATGATCGAGGAATACGCGCGGCACACCGGCCACGCCGACCTGCTGCGCGAGTCCGTGGACGGCCTGGTCGGCGAGGGCGCGCCAGCCGGGCCAGCCGCCAGCGACCAGCCGCCCGCCGGCGGCCAGCCGCCCGCCAGGGAAGGGTGATGGGTAACGACTGCGGCGCCGGCGCCGGCTTCATGCTCAGCGTGTTCCTGCGCGACGGCGAGGACGTCTACCGGACCTACAGCACCACCGCCCGGGGCGTGGACCGGCTCGTGTTCGCGAACAGCATCCTCGACCTCACCCCGTACGGCCGGCAGGAGGACTGGGAGGACTCCCCGCCCGGCTGGCCGCAGCACCCCAGCTACGGGTAGCCGAGGCGGCATGTGGTGAGACCCTGATGATGTCAGCGCCCGGGAACCCGTCCCGATGCGAGCCCGGCGGGCCATGCGAACCCCAGGGGGAGGGGCGCTAGCGGAAGGCCCGAGGTGCCGCCCGGGTCAGTGCTTGCGCTGCAAGGTGTAGCGGACGGTCCGCACCCGGATGAGACCGTCGCGGAACACGAAAGAGCCGAAGTTGCCGTCCCGTCGGCGCTTCCGCGCGTCTCAGTTATGATGCGCAGGTCGCGCGCTTGAGGAATGGCAAGGCCCGGTAAGTTGGCTCACCGCCGCCCACGGTGCGAGGGAGTTGCGGATGCCGCGAATACGGATCGAGGACCACGGCCCGCTCGTGGCCTGCCGCTGGCGCGCGTCCGGGGACCTGCTCAGAGCAGCCCGGTGAACGGCTTCTCGCTCATTTACGAGGGGTTCGATCCCGCTGAGGAAGGGCTTCGCGAGGCGCTGACCTCGACGGGCAACGGCTACCTGTGCACGCGCGGCACGGCGGAGTGGGAGGACGCTGACGGCGTGCACTATCCGGGCACGTACGGGCACGCGGTTTACAACCGCGAGACGACGATCCTGGGCGGCGTGCCGGTGCTCAACGAGGATCTGGTCAACCTTCCCAACTGGCTGGTGCTCAAGCTGCGCATCGAGGGCGAGGATCCGATCCGGCTGGCCGACGTCGAGCTGCTCCGCTACCGGCATGAGCTCGATATCCGCACCGCGACAGTGATCCGCGAGCTGCGCTTCCGTGACCCGGCCGGCCGTGAGACGACGTTGCGCAGCCGGCGGTTCGTGAGCATGGCTGATCTCCATCATGCGGGGATCGAGTGGACGATCACGCCCGAGAACTGGTCAGGCCGGGTGGAGGTGGTATCCGGCCTCGACGGGCGCGTGACCAACGGCGGCGTCGCGCGCTACCAGCAGCTCGAGAGCCGTCACCTCGACCCGGTGTCACCCAGGACGTTCGGGCCCGAGGTGATCGCGCTGAAGGTGCAGACGCGCCAGTCGAACCTGTACATCAGCCAGGCGGCGCGCACCCGCGTCCTCGATGACCGCGGCGAGCCGGTCGCCGTCGACCGCGACCTTTACCAGATGGAGGATTACATCCAGCAGGTGCTCGCGTTCGATGTCCGGCAGGGCGCCGCGGTGCGGGTCGAGAAGATGGTGGCCTTCTTCACCTCGCGTGACCCCGCGATCAGCGACACGCTGGCGAAGGCCGGGACATCGGCGCTGCGTTACGTTGGATTCGGGGAGGCGCTCGCGCGGCATGCGTCGGCCTGGGATGAGCTGTGGCGGGTGTGCGACGTCCGGGTGCCGCGCGATGATCGCGTGCAGCTCCTGCTGCGGCTGCACATCTGCCAGATCGTCCAGGTCTGCTCGCATCACACGGCCGACCTGGACGCCGGGGTGCCGGCCCGCGGCCTCAACGGCGAGGCCTACCGGGGTCACGTGTTCTGGGACGAGCTCTACGTGTACCTGTTCCTGAACTTCCGCATGCCGGAGGTCACCCGAGGCCTGCTGATGTACCGCTACCGGCGCCTGGGCGAGGCGTGCGCGGCCGCCCGCGAGGTAGGGCTGCGCGGCGCGATGTTCCCGTGGCAGAGCGGCAGCGAGGGCAAGGAAGAGACCCAGCGGGTGCACCTCAACCCGCTCTCGGGCCGCTGGGAGCCCGATCTGAGCCATAACCAGCGGCACGTCAGCGCGGCGATCTTCTACAACGTCTGGCACTACTTCCAGACCACCGAGGACCTGGCCTTCCTGCGTGACTACGGCGCGGAGATGATGCTGGAGATCGCGCGCTTCTGGGCCTCGATCGCCCACTTCAATCCCGAGCGCGAGCGCTACGAGATCCACGGCGTGATGGGGCCGGACGAGTTCCACGAGAAGTACCCGGACGCGGCTGAGGGCGGCCTGCGCAACAACGCCTACACCAACGTCATGGTGGCGTGGCTGTGCGACGTCGCGCAGGAGATCCTCTCGCTGCTGCCCGCGACGCGGGCCGACGCGCTGCGCGGGAAGCTGGGTCTCGGCGACGAGGAGCTGCGCACCTGGGCGGACATGAGCCGCCGCATGTTCGTCCCGTTTCACGGCGACGGCATCATCAGCCAGTTCGAGGGATACGAGGATCTCCAGGAGCTCGACTGGGACGCCTACCGCGCCAAGTACGGGAACATCCAGCGGCTCGACCGGATCCTCCGCGCCGAGGGCGACGACCCCAACCGCTACAAGCTCGCCAAGCAGGCCGACACGGTGATGCTGTTCCTGCTGTTCCCGCACGGCGAGCTGCGGCGGCTGTTCGAGCGGCTGGGCTACGAATACGGCCCGGACACCGCGCGCAAGAACATCGCCTACTACGACGAGCGCACCTCGCACGGCTCCACGCTGAGCTTCGTCGCGCACGGCGCCGTGCTCGCACCGCTGAACATCGAGAGCTCATGGCAGCGGTTCCTCGCCGCGCTGGAAAGCGACGTCGGCGACGTCCAGGGCGGCACCACGAAAGAGGGCATCCACATCGGCGTGATGTCCGGGACGCTCGATCTCGTCCAGCGCAGCTACGCCGGCACCCAGATCCGCGACGGCGTCCTGTACTTCGACCCCCGGCTACCCGCGCGGCTCGAAGAACTGTCGTTCACGATGCAGTTCCGGGGAACCCCGATCCTCGTGACGCTCGCCGACGGGCGACTGACGCTGGCCGCCCACCGGGAGGGCGTGCGGCGGCCGATCAGCGTCGGGGTCGGCGACGAGGTCCGCGAGCTGCGCGCGGGGGAGCGGTGCACGTTCGAGTTGCGGCCGGGCGCACCTGCCGGGCGCCAGCAGGCCCACGGCTGACAGGAGGACGCGTGCCGGCGTTCCAGGGAGCGATTTTCGATGTCGATGGCGTGCTTGTCGACTCGCCGCACCAGAAGGCGTGGCGCGAGTCGCTGCGCGAGCTGATGGAGGGGGAGTGGAGCGACATCCGCGACCGGGCGACCTGGTCGCCGGGAGCGTTCACGCCCCAGGTCTACCAGGAGCAGATGTCGGGCAAGCCACGGCTGAGCGGCGCCCGCGCGGCGCTGGAGTACTTCCACGTCCCGGACGACGATGGCCTGCGCCTCGCGCAGTACGCCCAGCGTAAGCAGGAGATGGTGGTACGGCTCATCGAGGCCGGCGACTTCACCGCGTACCCCGACGCGCTGCGGTTCATCATCGCTGTCAAGGACGCCGGCATCCGGGTCGCGGCGGCGTCATCGTCGAGGAACGCGAACCTGTTCCTGCGCAAGATCCGGCTCGACACGTTCGCCCGGGAGCAACGGATCACGTCGGCGTCGCTGCGGCCAGGCCTGGCGCTGCTGGACTTCTTCGACGCCGACGTCTCGGGCCGGGACTTCGCCCACGGAAAACCCCACCCCGAGATGTTCCTGACCGCGGCCCGGGAACTCGGCGTCACGCCGCACGCCGCCATAGTCATCGAGGACGCCGCCGCGGGCGTCGAGGCCGCCAAGGCCGGCCACATGGCCGCGATCGGGGTGGCACGAGCCGACGATGCCGACCTGCTGGCCGAGGCAGGGGCCGACATCGTCGTCACGACACTCGACCAGGTGGACTACTCCGCGCTGGCCGACGGCTGCCTGGCCACCAGGAGTGCCTAGGACCGCGCCGTTGGCATCCATTACCAAAATTCAGCGTGCTGGCTGTGCAGCAGCCGATCCTTAATGCCGGGCAAATACGTCTCTTTGCAACGCGGTCACCTGGCCCGCCGACGTTGCGGCCAACGATGACGCACCAGCCCCAGCCGGGACGAAAGGTGCAGAGCTGCTGCGCCGCTAGGCGTTACCGAGGATCAGTAGCCCGGATCTGTGACTCGCATTGGCGTTGGCGCCCGTCACGAAAGGCCTGGACGCTCGGTCATCATCAGTCGCCAGAACGCACGCTTCCATTAGACCGGATGGACAGGGCAGCGGCATGGAGTAGTATCAGGCAGAGCGATTCAGTAGCTTAAACTGAATCCTTCGGACCGCATATTATCGGATAGGACATGAATCATCATGTCAGCTATTTTAAAAATGACATTTCAGGCAGGCTGAAGCTCATGAAAGGCACCGATGGCAAACGGCCGGGGCGGCCTGCTGAGCTAACGGAACTACGTCAGGGTCCGCTCGCGGATATGCCTGCGCTGAGTGACGGTGCACGGAGCGACTTACTGCCGCTACCCGTTCATGAGTCGCCGGCCGGGCAGATGTTCGCAGTCACACTCAGCCCCGGCCAGCGCTGCGCGGCCGGCCGGTTGCTATGACCGATGAGACGATTCAGCGGATCGTATGGCGAATCACCGGGCATGCAAGAGTGCATCAGATGTCCGGCGTAAATTATTTCCTGCACCGCGCGGAACAGCAGCTCATCAGCGCGGCGCGGCGGCACGTGCCGCGTTTGGCGCGACCTGATATTGCCGGCATTCGATCTAGAATCATCAGCAATTCTTTACACAAAGGAGTGGTCGAGATGCGCAGCCATCCTATTGATCGTCAGCAGCAGAAAGGCCCACCTATAAGTGCTATCTTCGTCGTACATGGGCGGAGTGAAGCAACGCAATTCGAGCTCCTGCATCTGCTGGACCGGACGGTGAAATGTGAGATAATTGTGCTGCATGAACAAGCCAACCGCGGTGCGACGCTCTTGGAAAAATTCGAACGGCACGCACGGGAAGCGAGCTTCTCAATCGTACTAATTACAGGCGATGACGAAGGGCACCTCCGCGGCGACCTCCGTCAGGCACTGAGCCCTAGGGGGCGGCAGAACGTCATCTTCGAGCTGGGCGTATTTATTGGCCGGCTTGGACGACTGCGGGTCATCGTTCTTATGGAGCCCGACGTTGAAGCACCTTCCGATCTTACCGGGCTCATGCATATCACACTTGACCGTGCGGGCATGTGGCGGCATGCCCTCCTGCGGGAACTGGACGCGGCCGGCATCGAGGTCGACTTCAAGCGCAGCGCCTAACTTATACGGACGCCGTCCTTCCCGCAGGCACATCCATATGCGATGGTCCTGCCCGGGGCGGCCCAGTGATTCCAGGTACGTTACGTCACGATCTGCCGGTCGCCGGGATGCCGGGTGTCCATGGATGCAGCCGGGGAATCCAGGCACGCACGGCGTGCCGGTAGTCCTGGTACTCGGCCCCGAACTTGCGAGCCAGGACGGGTTCTTCGTAGCAGCGGGCGGCGGCTGCGCCGATACACCAGGCCACGGCGGTGTACTCGAGCAGGCCTGGCGAGCCGAACGCAAGCGCCTCGCCTGCCAGGACGGCCAGGAAGCCGACGTAGATGGGATTGCGCACGTAGCGGTAGCAGCCGCTCACCACGAGATGCGGCGGCGACGCCACCGGCACCGGAGTTCCCGCTGCCCTGATGAACTCGGCAAACGACTGGACGATCGGTACCAGGCCCGCGCAGATGAGCAACCCTGCCGCCGCCTGCGCGGCCGTCCAGTAAGGCAGCGGCCGGTGAAAGTGCCAGTAGCCCAGCAGGTAGGGAAGCAGGCAGCCGAAGATCCCCCCGAGCGTCACGCCCCACGCAACGCTTACGGCCGTTGCTGCTGGCTTGCGCATCAGTGCCTCCGGGAGAGCCGGGCCCGGGCGGTCTCGCCCGGGCTATCGGGCTCTAATCGAGAGTAGCACTCTCAGTTTGAGAGTAGTAGTCTCGCAACTATGGCTACTGCTGTCAACCGCAGCCCCCGCGACGGCCACGGCGGCCAGGCACGGACCCGCCTGGCCCGGGCCGCGGTCATCGAGGCGGCCAGGACCCTCTTCCTCGAACGCGGCTACGCCGTAACCACGATCGAGGCCATCAGCGACCTTTCGGATGTCCCGGCTGCGACGGTGTACCGGCTGTTCTCCTCGAAACCCGGTATCCTCAAGGCACTGCTCCAGGTCCTGATAGGCGGTGACGACCAGGCCATCGCAATGCAGGACCGGCCTCATGTCCGTGCATTGCTTGCGAACCCAGACCCAGGGAACCAGCTGTCAGGCCTGGCCGGCCTCATCCGCGGCATCATGTCGCGGGCCGAGCCGCTGTACCGGATCCTGCTCAGCGCAGCGGGCTCCGATCCTGGCGCCGCCGCGCTGCTTGCCGAGCTGACCCGGCAAAGGCAACAGGGCCAAGGCCAGATCGCCCGTTCCCTGGCCCGCGCCGGTGCCCTGCGGCCGAAGCTGCGCGAGCGCGACGCTGCGGACATCATCCACGCGCTCACGTTGCCCGAGGTATACCGGCTGCTCGTCTGCGACCGGGGCTGGTCCCCGCAGCGGTACGAAAAATGGCTGGCCGATCTCCTCGTCAGCCAGCTGCTGCTGCGATCTCGATGACTAGCTGGTCACCTTGACCAGGAACAGCCAGGCGTTGACCACTCCGCCAAGAAGGCTCGCCATGGCGGCCGGGATCAGCCAGTACAAGCCACCACCGGCCTTCAGCAGGAAGGTGAGCCCGGCCACGCCCACGAGCACCGCGGTGATCGTGTTGGGCGAGAACCTCTCGATGTAGCGAGCCACGCCCTGGCCGGTACTATGACCGGCCTGCCGGTCGAAGATGAGCATCGCGGTGCCCGAGACGACGGCCAGCGCCAGCAATTCCCAGCCCAGGGCGGCCGGTGGCTGCGGAGCCACCAGCAACACCGCGATGAGCACTGAGGTCATGAACAGCACCAGGGTCTGGGCGGCGCGAGAGCTGAGGCCGCGCGATGCGGCCAGCACGTCACTCTTGACCGAGACCGCAACGAACAGCAGGCCGGTCAGCGCACCGGCGACGGCGGCGAGGGCCTCGCCGAAGCTGAGCCACATTGCGGTCGCGTACCCCCACAAGACAACCTCCCAGGTCTTTGGTTCGGGCAGACGAGCCCGCGGCCTGCCGTGCGGCCAGCTCGGCGGCGAGCCCTGGTCATCGGTGCCGCTGCCTGAGCCTGCGGTTTTTGATCCGGTTGCCACAGGTGGCCATGTCGCACCAGGCACCTGCCTGGCTGTGCGAGCGGTCATAGAAGGCCCACCGGCAGTCCGGGTTGCCGCAGGCCTTCAGCCGCTGCCAGGTGCCATCTCGCTGTGCGTCGCCAATCGCCAGCAGCAGGGCGAGCAGCCTGGCCTCGAGCCGGCCGCCGGGCTCGGCCCCGAGACTGACCTGGCCACCCGGCCCGACCTGCAGCATAGGCCGGGAGGCTCGGGCAACGGCCTGCATGGCCTGCAGATCACCGGGCGCGGGCTGGGCCCCGCCGCCGTTGGCCACCAGCATGGACCGGATTCCCTCGCGCACTCGGCGGGCGAGATCAAGCTCGGCCGGTTCCGGCGCCCGATCGGCGCTCCACAGCCCGGCACCGGTGAGCCAGTCGCGGGCCGCGGCGGGATCCAGGAGCAGGTCGGAGCCGTGATCGCCATCCCAGGTGTTGACGAACGCCTGTACCAGCAGCAGTGGCATCGGGGCGGGCTTGGTCTCTTGGCCCGGCACCCAGGACGGCATGGTCATGACCGGCAGCCTACCAAACCATGACTACATAAACCATTTGACCGGTCTCGTCGTGACTCCTAAAGTAGTTTTACTAGTCACGTAAGGTGACTCGCAAACGGCCCCGTCAGGCGGGAGGTGCAACGTGATGGTGGTTCTGCTCGGGCTTGCCGCCGCCGTGCTCTACGGCACCGGCGACTTCCTCGGCGGCCTGGCCGCACGCCGGGCGCAGGTGCTGGTCGTGCTGATGCTGGCCGAGACGGCCAGCGTGATCGTCGCGCTGCCCGCAGCGGCGATGTCGCCAGGCCCGGTCCGCCTAGCCGGCCTGGCCTGGGGGATCGGCGCCGGCCTGGTCGGCGGGCTCGGCCTGATCATCTTCTACATCGGCCTGGCGGCCGGGCCGATGAGCGTGGTCGCGCCAGTATCCGGCCTGGTATCCACGGTCCTGCCGGTCGCGGTCGCGGTGGCCGAGGGCGAGCGGCCCGGATCCGGCGTCTACGCGGGCGCGCTGCTCTGCCTGGTCGCGGTCGTGCTGGCCAGCTCGGCCACCGGCCGCAGCGCAGCCGACGGCACCCGCGCGGCGGCCACCGCTGGCCCGCCTGGGCCCAGCCGGGCCATTGGCTATGGCATTGCCTCGGGCACCTCGTTTGGCCTGTTCTTCCTTCTCATCCGTAACGCCGGGCAGTCCGGTGCGCTCTGGCCGGTGGCGGCCGGGCGGATCGGCGAGCTGGCGGTCGTCCTGATCGCCGCGGCCGTGCTGCGGCGTGGCCTGCTGCCACGCGGCGCTGGCGGCGGCCTCTGGCTGGCCGCAGCGGGCGCGGGCGCGATCGACGTCGTCGCGAACATCTGCTACGTGGCGGCTACCAGGACCGGCATGTTCGGCCTGGCCGTCGTGCTGGCCTCGCTTTACCCCGGGATCACCGTGCTGCTAGCCAGAGTGGTGCTCGGTGAGCGGCTGCGCTGGCTGCAGCGGGCAGGCCTCGGGCTCGCCGCGATCGGCATCCTGCTGGTCGCAGCGTGAGCCCCGGCCAGCCGGTTCGACCTGGGATGACCCGTGCGGGGCAGCCGCTGACGGCCCCCTGCTTGACGACCTCTTCCGTAAGCTGTAACTTACCGTAAGTTATGACTAACCATTCGGCGGTACTCGCAGCGCTCGCCGACCCGACCCGGCGGGCGATCTTTGAGCGGCTGGCCCAGTCGCCGAGCCCGGTTGGCGAGCTGGCGCGGGAACTGCCGGTGAGCCGTCCCGCTGTCTCCCAGCACCTCAAGGTCCTCAAGTCGGCCGGACTGGTCACCGACCACGCGGCAGGCACGCGCCGCGTCTACTCCATCGACCCCGCGGGAATCGCCGCAATCCGCGATTACTTCGAGCAGTTCTGGCAGCAGGGCCTGGCCCGATTCCGCGCCGTTGCCAGCCACCCGATCCAGGAGGAGAAATGACCGCTACCCAGCAGCAAGCGACCGCCGTCACGACGACGATCGACGTCGAAGCGCCAATCGAGCACGCTTTCCGGGTCTTCACCGAAGGCATCGGCTCCTGGTGGAACCCCGAGCATCACATCCTCGAGGCCGAACTCGCCGAGATGGTGTTCGAGCCGCACGTGGGAGGCCACATCATCGACCGCGGCACCGACGGCAGCGAGTGCCGCTGGGCCCGGGTCCTCGCCTACGACCCACCCCGCCGGGTCTGCTTCAGCTGGGACATCAGCCTGCGCTGGCAGCTTGAGACCGACCCGGCCAAGACCAGCGAAGTCGAGGTCACTTTCACCCCCGACGGACCGGCACGCACCCGGGTGGTACTCACGCACCGGCACCTCGACCGTCACGGCGACGGCTGGGAGCCCATGCGTGATGCTGTCGGCTCGGGCTGGAACCTGGCCCACTTCGCCGACATCGCCGCCCAGCGCTGAGGCCGACGACATGGCGCAGCGGGCAGATACCTGCGCCCCGCAGGTGCGACCGGTGTGCCGTGGCGGTGATCAGGTAGCATCCCCGCAGCGCGCGGGAATGCGTGCGATCACCCGGGCACGTAGTCCCAGCCGGCGCTGTGGCCAGGCAGGCCGTTGTTACGGCAGGTCCGCGACGATGATCATCCGCTTGTGCCCGGCGGTGAGTGGCCGGGCGTCCGGTCCGTGGCCGGTCACCGCGGTGAATCCGGCGGCGAGCAGCCAGTCGCGTAGCTCGGGGAAGCCGAACAGCCGCTTGACGAAGCTGACCCGGCGGGCCTGATCACCGCGGATGATCGTCCGCTCCGCCTCGAACCGGCCGGTCAGCGCGTCCAGATGGTAGCGGTCGACGAGCATGTCGCCATTTTCCCGCGCGGCCACGATGCGTGATGGGGTATAGGACGCGAGGAAGCTGGTCAGGTTGTCCAGGTCCATGGCCAGCCGGCCGCCCGGTCGCAGGGCACGCACGATCCCGTCCAGGACGCCGCGATTGGCGGCGTCGTCGAAGTACCCGAACGCGGTGGACCAGTTGATGACCCGGTCGAAGCGTCCTGTCCACGGGATCTGGCGCATGTCGCCGGTCAGGTATTCGACGCTGACCCCGCTGGCCGCCGCATCAGCGCGGGCCCGGTCCAGGAAGACGGCCGAGGAGTCAAGGCCAGTGACCCGGCAGCCACGGGCAGCCAGGCGGTTGGCCAGATCCCCGTGCCCGCAGGCCAGATCCAGCACGCTCAGGCCCGGCCGCAGTTCCAGCAACCGCCAGGCCAGCTCCGCGGCAGCCGCACCGGGGGCGTCAGCACCAGGGACGACAGGCCCGTGCGCGGCGAACTCGGTACGGCCGCCAGGCGCGGCAAAGAAGTACAGGTAATCCTCGTCGTACATCGATGCCGCGTCGAACAGGTCGCCCATGCGAGCGGACTATAGGGGTGATCATCGCTGGCGGCAATGAGATTACGGCGCGGGGACGGCAACGCGCCTGTGGTCATCACATCGGCCGTCCGCTCTCCGGCAGGCCTGCCCACGCCGTGCACCAGCCACCGTCATCCGTCCCTGGCCAGCGTCCAGGTCATGGCCGCTCAGGCTGGGAGTCGAGCCACTCCTCGAACGCCGGGCCGGCCAGTGTGGCCTGCGGGCCGG
Organism: uncultured Actinomycetes bacterium; assembly: GCA_963786975.1. GTDB lineage: Bacteria > Actinomycetota > Actinomycetes > Streptosporangiales > Streptosporangiaceae > Palsa-506. Next base: position 151,833 of record CAWBBE010000011.1, read on the forward strand.
GCAGCAGGGGTTGTCGGAGGCGGCCGGTACGTTCCGGCCATGGCCAATTTCGCGGTGAGACTCATCCACGGGCCGCGCTGGGACGCCTCTTGTCAGATCCGGGACCAGCAGGCATGGGATGAGCACGCAGCGTTCATGGACGGGCTCGTCGATGCCGGGTTCGTCATCCTGGGCGGCCCAGTCGGCGATGGTGAGCAGACCCTGCACGTCGTCGAAGCCGCGGATGAGGGAGAGATCAGGGCACTTCTTGCCGGGGATCCCTGGGCTTCAGCCGGACTGCTCCGGATCGGCACGATAGAGCCCTGGGCGCTCTGGCTCGACAGCCGCCCGCAGAACTCAGCGCACTGACCAAGCGGTGAGCGCCTGTCCTCGCGTGGCCACGAAACCAGCCGGTCGCGAAGTCCTGCTCCGAGGCCGGGGGGACGAGCAGCGGTCACCGGGCTAGCGGGTCCCAGCCGCGCAGGTGCTTGACGGACTGGCGGTACTCCCATTCAATGGCGTCTTTGAGCAGGTGGGCCAGCCGCCCGCCAGTGGTGATGCCGGCGATGTCGGCTACGCCGCGGCGGGTCCCCACCGAGACGACGAAGCCCTTGTCATGGAAGGTAAACGCCTCCAGCGGCCGGCCGCCCAGCTCCGCGTCCAGGTTGCGGGCCACGGTCTCGCCCTCCTCCAGCGCCACCTGCGCCAGCGGCGGCAGCACGTGCCCGGTGCGCGGATCGGTCACCGAGGCGAGGTCACCGGCGACATAGACCTCCGGGTGGTCCAGCACGCGCAGGTGCTGGTCGACCTTGACGCGGCCGTTGTGGCCGATCGGCAAGCCCGAACCCACCACCAGGTCGGGCGCCTTCACCCCACCCGCCCAGACGAACACCCCGCCCTCCACCAGCTGGCCGCCCTTGAGCCGGAAGCCCTCTTCGGTCGCGGCGGTGACCATCGCGTTAGTGCGGACCTGCACGCCCAGGTCAGAAAGGATCCTGGTGGCCTTGTCGATCAGCTCCGGCGAGGAGCCGGCCAGGATGGTGGGGCCAGCCTCGACCAGCAGCACGGCGGGCCGGCCGGGCGCCAGGCCGCGGCTGCTGGCCGCCTTGGGCAGCATCTCGGCCAGCTCGCCGGCCAGCTCGACCCCGGTGGCGCCGCCGCCGCCGACCACCACGGTCGCCAGGCGGCGCTGCCGCTCGGGGTCGGTGGCGGCTGCGGCGGCGTCGAGCGCCTTGCTGGCCGCCGCCCACACCTGCTCGGCGTCGCTGGCCGAGTACAGCGACAGGGTGCGCTGGGCCAGGCCGGGGATGGCGAAGTCGTTGGGCCGGCTGCCCAGCGCCAGCACCAGCCGCGTCCAGCCGATCGGCCCCGCCCCGGTGAGCACCCGCCGGCCGGGCAGGTCGAGACCACTGATATCGGTCTGGACGAAGCGGACCCGCTCGGCCAGCATGTCCTGCAGCGGGATCCGCACCGCGTCGGCGGCGCGGGTGCCGCCGGCGACCCGCGGCAGCTCGGTGAGCACCTGGTGGTAGTCGTGCCGGTCGACCAGGGTCAGCTCCACCACGGGGTTGCTGCGCAGCCTGGCCGTCAGGCGCAAGGCGACGTGCAACCCGGCGTAGCCCGCCCCGGCGACCACGATCCGGCCGCCCCTCCCGGCGGTGGATGCGCTCACGGTGTCCGACATCCTCACCTTCCCTACCCTCCGCCTGGCGTTCCACGCCAGCCCCCCGCCCGGGCAGCGCCGAGGGGATCAGCTCGCCGATGACCCGCGGGTAAAGGCGCAACGCAACAGTGCCGCACTGACCGACCTCACCGCGTGCCGCCCACGCCGGCTCCGGCTGGCCGCTCACGCCGCTGGCGCCACCTGGAGCTTGATGCCCTCGCCGCGGCGGACGCTGGCCAGCGCCTCGGGGAACTGATCAAGGGCAAAAGGCGGCCCCAGCAGCGGGCTGGTCTGGATGGTTCCCGCCGCCATCAGGTCGGCCGCCGCGCCGAAGCTATTCAGCACGGCCATCGACCCGAGCACGGTGATCTCGTCGTTGTAGATGCGGAACGGGGACAGCGCCACGCTGGCCTCCCCGCTGGCCACGCCAAAGATCAGCAGCCGGCCGCCACGAGCGAGCGAGCCGAACGCGGCCTCGATCGCGGCCGGGACCCCGGTCGCGTCCACCGCCACGCCGAACGCGCCGTGATCGAGCGCGGAGACGTCCTCGGCGACGCTGACCGCGCCGACGGCCTTGGCCGCCGCCAGCCGGGCCGCCTTCCGGTCCACCACACTGACTGAACGGGCGCCCGCATCGTTGAGCAGCTGGAGCAGCAGCAGGCCCATGGTGCCCGCGCCAACCAGCAGCACGTCGTCGCCGAGAACCGGGCCGAGGCGGCGCAGGCCGTGCACGGCGCAGGACAGCGGCTCGATGAGCGCACCCTGGGCGTCGTCCACGCTGTCCGGGATGCGGTAGGCGTTCGCTGCGGGCACGGCGACGTATTCCGCGAACGCGCCGTTCACGGTATCCCCGATCGCGTTCCAGTTCGCGCACAGATTTCCGCGCCCGCCGCGGCACGCCGGGCAGTGCCCGCAGAATAGCGACGGATCCACGGCGACCCGCGCACCGGCCGGCCAGTCTCCGGAGACCCCGGCGCCGCGGGCCACGATCCGGCCGGCGAACTCGTGGCCGGGAACGATGGGATACGGCGTGGGCGGGAACTCGCCGTCGGCGATGTGCACGTCAGTGCCGCAGATGCCGCAGATGCCCACCTGGATGACCAGCTCGCCGTGCTGCGGCGCCGGGTCGGGGGCCTCAGTGATCTTGAGCTGGCCGGGCGCCTCCCAGATAACGGCACGCATCATGTCCCCTCAGAGCTGCCAGTCACAGCTGTCGTTCGCCGGGCCCGCCCCCGCCGCGGGCCGCTCGGTCATTCGCCCACCCGCAGGCCGGTGGCCGCATCGAACATGTGCAGGTGCGCGGTGTCCACGCCGACCTTGACTGTGTCACCGTGGCGGGGGTGATCCCGGCCGGACCGGACGATGACGCTGCTCGCCGCGTCGTCGGCTAGGTGACCGTAGATGTAGGAGTCGCTGCCCAGGTCCTCAACCAGCGCGACCTTGACCGTCAGCTCGCCGTCTCCGATCGTCAGGTGCTCGGGCCTGATCCCGATGATGAGCTTGTCGTGGCCCTGGGCGGCACGCAGCTGGGCGTCGGGCGGCCGGAGCGTGGCGGTGCCCAGGTGGATGCGCCGCTGCTTCGCGCCCGTGGCGCAGCCAGCCAGGGCGAGCGTCGCCCCGGCGGCGGACCCGGCCAGGAAGGCCCGGCGGCTGAGCGTGGACGCGGGGGAGGGGGCGCCCGTTAATCCGGCGTCTGGCTGTCGAGTCATCGTCACGTCCGTCATCCGGTTGACTGCGCTGTCCGTACTAGCCCTCGTCTCTGTGCTCATCTGAGCGTCAGACGCTCATACGATCACGCGATTACCCGACATTTTGAGTCGGTGCGTGGCTGAAGTCAAGAAAAACTGCCAAGATGAGTTCAGATCGCTCAAATGAGCGGCACCAGGCCGGGCGTGCCGGGGCTGACTTAGCTGTGCTGGGGGGAAACCATGACAGGGCTGTCCGCGGAGCGGCCTTGGGAGATCGTTCTTGCTGCCCGGGTAGCCCGGGAGTTCTACATCGACGGCGTCTCGAAGATCGAGATCGCCGGCAGGCTGGGCATCAGCCGGTTCCGGGTGGCGCGACTGCTCGACTCAGCCCGCGAGGCGGGCATGGTACGCATCGAGATCGGGCTGCCCGGCGGAGCCCTGGACGCCGGGCTATCCGCCGAGCTCTGCTCCGCGTTCGGGCTGAAGTACGCCTTTGCCTTTGATTTTCATGACCAGGACGAGCTCGCGCTGCGCCGCCGCCTGAGTGAGGCGGCCGGCCAGGCGCTGACCGACATCATCACCCCCGGCGATGTCATCGGCCTGTCCTGGGCGCGGTCGCTGAGCGGGCTGGCCGCCACGCTGACCCGGATGCCGCCCTGCCCGATCGTCCAGCTGACCGGTGCGGTCCCGCCGCCGGACGGCCGGGATCTGCTCGACCTGGTGCGCTCCGTGGCCCGGATCGGCGGCGGTACCGCGCACGTCTTCTACGCACCGATGATCCTCGACGATGCCGAGACGGCCGCCGCCATCCGCAGGCAGGCTGACGTCGCCGACGCGCTGGCGCTGGCCTCGTCGGTGACGATCGCGATGGTCGCGATCGGCGCCTGGGCGCCCGCGCTGTCCACCATCTACGACGCGTGCAGCGCAGCGGAGCGGGCGGACATCGCCCGGCTCGGGGTGATCGCCGAAATGGCCGGGGTCTTCCTGGGGAAGGACGGGCGCCCGGTGCCGACCGGGCTGGACAGCCGCATGATCGTGACCCCCGGGCGCGTGCTGGCCAAGATCCCGTCCGTCATCGCGGTCGCCTACGGGGTCTCCAAGAGCGCCGCGGTCCACGCGGCGATCCGCGGCGGGATGATTCACGGCCTGGTCACGCACACCAGCATGGCCCGTGCCCTGCTCAGCAAGGCTCCGCTTGACGAACCTGATAACACGGGCTTATCATAGTGATATCTATTTTTACCGGCCAGCGCCGCGCCGTGGCACGGATGGCAGGCTCCGCGGGCCGACGCAGGGACAAGGCGGACCGCCATGATCGGCATTAACGGCCTGACTCGCCGGCTGGGGAGACGTCACGGCGGTGGACGGGCTGACGCTGACAGTCGCCGAGGGCCAGGTCCCCGGGTTGCCGCAGTGACTGGCACCAGCCCGTTTAACCGCTGGGTGATCGGAACTGGCGGCATCGTTTTCGCCGTGCTGATGCTGCTTTCGCCGCGGTACGGCTTTCACCGCGACGAGCTGTACTTCCTGGCCAGCGCTCAGCACCTGCAGGCCAGCTACGTCGACCAGCCGGTGCTGACGCCGCTGCTGGCGTGGGTGTCACTGAAGCTGTTCGGCGTGTCGCTGCCCGGGCTGCGGGTGTGGCCCGCGCTCGCGGCGTGGGCCACGGTGGTGGTCGCCGGGCTGACCGCCCGCGAGTTCGGCGGCGGCCGGCGGGCGCAGCTGCTGGCCGCTATCGCGGTCGCCACGATGCCGGTCCTGCTCGGGGCGGATCACCTGGCCGGCCCGACAGCCTTCGACGTGCTGGCGTGGGCGGGCCTGGCGCTGATCGTCGCCCGGATCGGGCGGACCGGCGATACCCGCTGGTGGCTAGCCGGCGGACTGGTCCTCGGCCTCGGGCTGGCCAACAAGCACAGCACGGGCTTCTTCGCGGTCGCGCTGTTCGCCGGCGCCCTGCTGTCCGGCGGCCGGCGGCTGGTCTGGAACCGCTGGTTCGCGGCGGGCGCCGCGATCGCGGCGGCATTTACCATTCCCGACATCTGGTGGCAGGCGCAGCATCAATGGGCGACGATCGCCATGACCCGCGTGCTCAACGAGGAGAACGGCGGCCTGGGCAACATCGGCAGCTGGGTGATCGGCCAGCTGCTCATGACGGCCCTGGCCATGGTGTGGGTCTGGGTGGCCGGGCTGCGCCTGCTATCGCGGTCCGGGCGGCCGCTGTGGCGGGCGCTGGCATGGGCGTACGGGCTGCTGTTCGTATTCTTCGCGCTCACCACCGGCGCGAAGATCTACTACCTGGCCGGGGCGTACATCTACCTGCTCGCCGCCGGTGCTGTCGCGATCGACGGGTGGCTGGCGGGCCAGCCGGGCCGGCTCCGCAACCTGCTGCTAGCCACCGCCGTGACCACCGCGGCAACGCTGCCGCTTGTCCTGCCGGTGCTGCCGGCCGCCGACATCGGCCGGACCGAGAACGTGAACGCGGAACTGGCCGAGTCCATCGGCTGGCCCCAGCTCGTCAGCACCGTCCGCACGGTCTGGACCTCCCTGCCGCCCCGGCAGCGAGCCAGCGCGGTGATCTTCGCCTCCAACTACGGCGAGGCTAGCGCCATCAACGAGCTGGGCCGGGGAACCGGCCTGCCGGAAGCCGTCAGCGGGCACAACAGCTACTGGTGGTGGGGACCGGGCAACCCCCGCGCCACTACCGTGCTGGCCGTCATGCCCGGACCCGTCGACGGTACCGGGGACGCCGCCTACCTGGGGCGGTTCTTCACCAGCGTGCGAGCCGTGGCCACGCTGTCCAACCCGTACGGCATCCGCAACCAGGAATGGGGCGGACATGTCTACCTGTGCACCGGCCCCCGCCACCCCTGGGGCCAGATGTGGCCACGGCTGCGGAGCTACAGCTGACAGCGCAGCACTGCCATCGCCGAACCTCGCGGCCGAGGGCCGGCCCGGACCAGGCCGCCCGCCACCGCCTGACAGTCCGGCGGGCTGCATCGTCGTACCGCTGACAAGAACACCATCCAGCAGGCAACAGGGAGGAAGCCGTGAACTCCGCCCCGCCGCACGCTGGCCGCCAGGTCCCCGCCCTGAGCAGTGATAACCACCCGAATGTTCATGCCGACCCAGGAGAAGCCGCATGTCAACAGCCCAGGCAACAGCCAACAAAGCGGCGTTCAGCCGCTTCCATGACGCCGTGAACACCGGCGATGCGGAGGTCATCACGAAGACGATCGATGAGGTCGTCGAGCCGGACGTGCTGTTCCACGCGCCAGTGCCGACTGGCGCGACGGGGGCGCAGGCACTCAAGCAAGTGTGGGCGGTGCTCCTTCGCGCGTTCCCCGACCTTCACGTTGCGGTCGAGGATGTGATCGCGGAGGGGGACAAGGTCGTCGTCAGGAACACGGTTACCGGGACCCAGCAGGGTGAGTACCGGGGCCTCCCGCCAACCGGCAAATCCGTCGCCTACAACGAGATCTTCGTCTTCCGCTTCGCCGGCCGCCGGATCGCCGAAATCTGGGGGGTCGTCGACGTCTTCGCACAGATGAGACAGCTCGGCATGATTCCCGCCTAGCGAAGCCCTGTTCACCCGCCAAACTGGTGCCGGGCCACATCCGTGGGCCTCCGCGGCTACTTCCGCACCACCCGGTAGCCCAGGTGCGTGACGCCCTTCCCTTCCGTCTGGGCCTGCCCGGCTGGGATAACTTCAATGGCGGCGAAGCCAATGACGGTCGCAGGCGGGCACGGTGGAGCCCGCCCGCCGGACTTGAGGAGCGAGACGATGGACGGTAACGCCCAGGCCAGGGCCAAGATCATGGAACATTGGCGGGCCTCCGAGCAGGGAGACAGCGCGGCTGAGCACGCCATCTACGCGGCGGACGCAATCTTGGATTACCCGCAATCCGGGGAACGGTTCCGCAGCCGGGTGACCATTGCGGCGCAACGCGGTGGCCATCCGGCGGACCGGCACTTCACCGTGCTCCGGATCACCGGTAACGGGGACCTATGGGTAAGCGAGTGCATTATCAGCTACGACGGCGTGCCCTCCCGCTCGGTGAGCATCATGGAGTTCTCCGGCGGCCTCGTCGCGCATGAGACCCAGTACTTTGCCGACCCCTTCGACCCGCCCCAGTGGCGGGCAGCGCTGGCCGAGCCGATGCCGGACCGGTCAGGCTGATCCGGGGCATGCTTTCATCCGGATGGCGCTACCGCTGGCCGGCCAGGAACGGGTGGTGGTGGTAGCCGGACTCGGTGAGCACGGCGACGGTGGATTCGGGGACTTCGATGAAGGCGCCGGGCAGGTCGTTCAGCGGCTCGGAGACCACGACGTGGGCCTGCTGGCCGAAGGCCCGCAGCCGGTCGGCGCCGGGGTACATCTGCTGCAGGGTGGCGATGTCGGCGGAGTGGAACAGGGTGCGGGTCTGGTGCTGGGAGGAGTACCGGAAGGCCCACACGGTGCTGCCGTCGGAGACGGCGACGGTGCCTTGCATCGGGAAGTTCACCCCGTGCTGGTGGCCGGCCGATTCGACCAGCTGGATGGCCCTGGCCATCGCGGCGACCGGGTCCTCGCGCAGTCCCAGGGTCAGGGCGAGGTGGAACAGTACTTCTGAGTCGGTGGTCCCGGTGATGTGCGGGTACAGCGACGGGTCGACGGCGAAGGTCAGGTCGCGCTTGAGCTGGCCGAACCCGGCGATGGCGCCGTTGTGCATGAACAGCCAGCTGCCGAACCGGAACGGGTGACAGTTGGTCTGCTGGATCGGCGGCCCGGCGGCGGCGCGGACATGGCTGAAGAACAACGGGGACTCCACGGCCTGGGTGAGCTCGCGCAGGTTCTGGTCATTCCAGGCCGGCTCGGTGCTGCGGAAGACCGCGGGAACATTACCCCCTTGCGGGCCGGCCGGGTACCAGCCGAACCCGAACCCGTCACCGTTCACCGTCTCCGCCCCGAGCGGGGAATCCAGCGACTGCGCAATAAGCGAGTGCTGCGGGTGCAAGATCAGCTCCGACGGCCGCAACGGCTCCCCGCGATACGCCAGCCAACGACACATGATGTGAACCTCCTCGATCCCGCACCGGACTGCCGCGAATCAGGTCCGAGACTACGCGCGGGCCGGTGACCAGGCCCGGTGAGCCCGCTGGCCTGGTGCGCTCCTGCTGGCGGCGCCTGGGGCCGCCGTATGGTGATGCTGGCGCCAGTCCGGCCATGTCCGGGGTAGCGAGGCAGCCCGTGGATCAGGCAGCAGGGTGCCGGGTGCTGGCCATCATGGGCTCGGGCGAGACCAGCCCCACGATGGTGACCGTGCACAAGGCGGTGGTGGAACGCCTGAGCCCCGGCCGTCGTGATGCGGTGCTGCTGGAGAGCCCCTACGGCTTCCAGGAGAACGCAGCCGATGTTTCTGCTCGCGCGCAGGGATATTTCGCCCGAAGCGTCGGCCTGACGGTGACCGTGGCAGGACGGGCGGCGGCTGGCGACGATCTCCTTGCCGATGACGGCGGGGCAGCGGCTGTCCGGGCCGCTGACTGGGTATTCGCCGGCCCCGGAAGCCCGTCTTATGCCCTGGCCCGGTGGCGGGATGGCCCGGTAGCGGAAGCGCTGCGGCACCGGATAGCAGCCGGGGACGGAGTGACGGTGCTGGCGTCCGCGGCGGCGGCCACGATGGGCATCGTCGCGCTGCCGGTATATGAGATCTATAAGGCCGGCGCGCCGCCGCACTGGCTGGACGGCCTTGATCTGCTGGGTGTCCTCGGGCTGAAGGTCGCCGTCATTCCGCACTACGACAATGCCGAGGGCGGCAATCACGACACCCGGTACTGCTATCTGGGCGAGCGGAGGCTGTCGCTGCCGGAACGGGAACTGCCGGCGGATGCCGCCATCCTGGGCGTGGACGAGCACACCTCTGCGGTCTTCGACCTGCGGACCAAGACCCTGGAGGTGCACGGCCGCGGCGGCGTCACTGTCCGCCGGTCCGCCATCAGCACCGTCCTGCCGTCGGGCGCAGCCGTGGCGCTGGCGCGGCTGCGTGCCCTCGTCCGCACCGGGCTGCCCGCCGCGGGCAGGCCGTTCGCGCCCGGGGGAGGGGTGGCCAGCAAACCCGGCCCCCAGGCGGCCGCGGGCCCGCCGCCCGCGTCGCCTGACGTTGTCCGTGCCGCGGAGAGCCGCTTCGACCTCGCGGTGGCCGATCGCCAGGCATCCGGCATGGTGCAGTCCATCCTGGACCTGGAGGCGGCGATTCAGGCCTGGGCCAGCGATACCGAGGAAGATCAGGGATCCGAGCAGGCCCGGGTGGTGCTGCGTGGCCTGGTTAGCAGGCTCGGCCGCGCAGCGCAGGAGGGCCTGAGCGATCCGCGGGCCCGGCTGCTTCCGGTGGTGGAGCCCCTGGTAATGCTGCGCGAAGCGTTGCGCCGCCAGGGCAACTACCCCGCCTCCGACACGATCCGGGACGCCCTTACCGCAGCCGGACTGCAAGTCCAGGACACCGCCGACGGCCCGCGGTGGAGCCCGCTTCCTACGCCTACTGCGCTGGCGGGTCGCCGGGCCGCAGCCGCCCCGGAACGTTGACGAGCAACGGCGCGGCAGGTAACCATCATGGCTGTGGACTCGTTCGCGGGGAAGCTCGCGGTGGTGACCGGCGGTGGCTCCGGGATGGGCCGCGAGCTTGTCCGCCAGCTGGCGGCGCAGGGCTGCTCGGTCGCGGCATGCGACTGGCACGAGGATGCCGTCGCAGCGACCGCGGTCATGGCGGGGGCGGGCGCCCCGCCCGGCGTGCGGGCCAGCGGCCATGCCTGCGACGTCTCGGACGAGGCGCAGGTCCTGCGGTTTCGCGATGAGCTGCTGCAGGAGCATGCCCGCGATCATGTTGACCTGGTGTTCAGCAACGCCGGCATCGGTAGTGGCGGCAGCAGCTTCATCAGCGACCCCCGGGAGCAGTGGGAACGCACGTTCGAGATCGACTGGTGGGGCGTGTATTACTGCGCCCGGGCGTTCGTGCCGCTGCTGATCGCCAGCGGTGACGGCGTCCTGGTCAACACCAGCAGCGTGAACGGCTTCTGGGCGTCGCTGGGCCCGGGCGTGCCGAACTCGGCCTACAGCACGGCTAAGTTCGCCGTGAAGGGTTTCTCGGAAGCGCTGATCGAGGACCTCCGCGCCAACGCGCCCCAGGTCCGGGTCGCTGTCGTGATGCCGGGGCACGTGGGTACCGACATCGTCGCGAACAGCTTGCGCGCCGGTGGCCTGCCGGCCCCGGAGCAGATGAGCGACGCGCAGGTAGCGGAGCTAATTCCCCGCGACGCGCAGGCCAAGCTGGTCCGCGCCGGCGGCTGGCCGAGGGCGCGTCAGCCGATGACCTGCGCCAGCTGCTCGTCCGGGCCAACGCCGACTTCCGGGACAAGGCGCCGGTCAGCGCAGCCGAGGCGGCGACCACCATCCTGGACGGGGTGCGCTCGGGGGCCTGGCGGATCCTGGTCGGCGAGGACGCCAAGATGATCGACGCGGCGGTGCGTGCCAAGCCGGCGGCCGCCTACGACTACGCCGACCTGTTCAGCGGGCAGGCCGAAGCGCGCGAGTAGCCGTCCGGCAGGAAGCGAGCGCGTCCTCGTCTGCACCGCCGGGCCCGGCTGAGCCGGGGCCAGCACAGTGGCATATTCTGCGGCTATGCCTGACCGGCCGGCTGATGCTGCGTGGCTGAAGCTGGGCGCGGAGCCAGGGCTCTGCGGAGCCTGCAGGCATGCGAATCTCAACGAGACACGGCGGGGCACCGCCTACCTCCGCTGCACGCGCGCCGCATGGGACACCGCCCTTTCCCGCTACCCGCGTCTCCCCGTCACGCACTGCGGGGGATTTGAGCAGCGCGACGGGAAGCCCTAGCGCCGCGCCGCCCGCGCGCCGCAGGCCGGGCGAGGCCCCTCCCTCCCCGCCCGGGAATGCCTGAACTAGCGGCTTGTTCTATCCGTGTTAGTACATAGCGGCGGGAGTACGCGGCGCGGGCATGTCCGGGAGTCGAAGATGCGTCAGTTCGGTGAGCTGGAAGCTGTGATCATGGACCGGCTGTGGGACTGGGGCCGGCAGGCGCTGGTCCGCGAGGTGGTCGATGATCTGCATGATGACCGGCCGCTTGCCTACACGACCGTGATGACGGTGATGGAGAACCTGCACCGCAAGGGGTGGCTGCGGCGGGAGCGCGATGGCCGTGCGTGGCGTTACCAGCCCACCGGCTCCCGTTCCGGGTATACCGCGGCGCTGATGAACGAGGCGCTGGGCACCAGCGCGGACCGGCGCACGGCGCTTGCGCATTTCGCGCTCCAGATGAGCCCGCATGACGCCGCGCTGCTGCGCGAGGCGCTCGACCACGCGCGCGGCGAGCCTGACGCAGGCTCGCGCGGCGAGCCTGACACAGGCGGGCCCCGGTGACCGTCGGGGCGGTACTGCTGGCGTACGCGGCCTGCGTCGGCACGCTGGGCTCTGCGATGCTCGGCCGGGCCAGGTGGACGGCCCGGGCGCCGCTGCTGGCCATCGTCAGCTACCTGGCCGCCGTCTGGTCCGTTATTGCCGCGGCCGGGCTGGCCGGCCTGACGCTGGCGGTGCACGCCACCGCCCTCAGCGGGGACCTGAGTCACCTGATCGGGGCGTGCGTGCTGCGGCTCCGCGCCACCTACGCCACCCCCGGCGGCGCCACCGCGGCCGGGCTCGGCCTCGCCCTGGCCGGCGCAGTCGCGGCCCGCGCGACGGTCACCGCGGTGACTCACCTGCGCGCCACCGGGCGGCAGGCATCGCGGCACGCGCAAGCTGCCCGGCTGGTCGGGCATCCCGATCCGGCCCTGGGGGCGGTGCTGGTGGACCATGCGCAGCCGGCCGCCTACTGCGTGGCGGGCCGGCCCCCGACAGTGGTCCTGACCACCGGCGCGCTGCAGGCGCTGGATCCCGCTCAGCTGGAAGCCGTGCTGGCGCACGAGCGAGCTCACCTGACCAGCCGCCATCACGCTCTGCTGGCCATCGCGCGAATCGGCCGCCAGGTACTTCCGTTCATGCCGCTGATGCGGGACGCCGACGCGCAGGTGACGCGGCTGGTCGAACTGCACGCCGACGACTCGGCCAGGCGAGCCCGCGATCCCCGGTCGCTGGCCACTGCCCTGGTCCTGCTCGCCACCGCAGCCCATCCGGCACCGGCAACCGCCGGGCCGGGCCTGGCCGCGGCGGTCACCGACACGGTGCAGCGGATACACCGGCTGCTTGGGCCGGCCGAGCCGCTGGGCCGGGCGCGCCGGCAACTCCTGCGCGCCGCGGTTGCCACGCTCGCACTGACCCCGGTGCTGCTGGCGCTGGCCCCGGCCGTGCTGGCGCTCGCGCTCGGCCGGGTCCCGGCCGCCTAGTAGCCAGTGCCGGGGTCAGTGCTTGCGGCGGGCAAATGAACGATCCCCCGGCCGGCTGCGTGTTGCCAGGTATGGGCATCCATCGCCAGAATGACCGGCCCGGTGCGCCCGCCGGACGGCAGGATCACGCCACGGGCACCCGGGCTCGACGCCATCGCTGGCGGCGGCGCCGCCGGGACCGTGAGCGGGCCCTGAGCGCGCCAACGGCGGGCACCGACGGCGTCCAGACCAAGGCCGGCGCCCTGCAGGTGGCGATCGGCCTGCTCACTGCGAGCCTCGACTCGCCCGAGCTGGAGGAATGGGCCGTGTGGGCCCTGATCCCGGAGGATCCGGCGGCCCTGGGTGACCTCCTCGCAGGCCTGCACGCCGTCTGCTGGCTGCTGCTGCACGAACTGCAGGACGCAACGGGACAACCGCCGCTGGCCACGCTGCAAGAACTGGCGATCCTCGCGGAAACCTGGCGGGGCACACCATCCGCCGGATAGCGCTGACTGGCCCCCGGCCGCCCGGTGCGGGGACACCGGACAGGTGAGCGGCCAGGGCCGTCCAGGACTTCTTCGACGGTGCCGCGCTCGGCGCACTGGCCTTCCGCGCGGAATTACCGCTCGCTTACTAGCAGGACCGGAATCGCACAGCGCCGCGCCGCGGCCTCCGCGACCCGCCCGAGCCGCTGCCGGATTGCCACCCCGTCGCCATGCCGGCCGAGCACGACGAGGTCAAAGCCATGGTCCTCGGCGTATCCGCACACCGCCGCGTCGGCGCGTGCGTCCTCGACGATCGCCAGGGTCACCCGGGCGCTGCGGACGGCCGGGACCGCCTGACGCGCCCGCTCGAAGCCTTCCTCGACCCGCCGCCTGGTCGCGGCCCGCTCGGCCTCGTCCTCTTCCGCGTGCCAGGCCTGCGGGACCACGGCGAGGGCAACGACATGGCCGCCGTCGCGGCCGGTGATCGCGGCCGCGGCGCCCAGCGCCGCGACGGCGTCGGCGGACGCGTCCCACCCGACGAGCACCCGGCGGAACGGCGCGGCGGTCACGCTGCGCCCGGATCGTGAGCGTGCGGATAAGCACTCACCAGCGGCCTCCTGGGCACCACGGTGGGCAGGTATCGGCGCAGCGGCCATCAGCGGGCTGTCCTGCCGCGGTCGCGGAGAGCCGCAGCGCCACGGCTATTGTGGTCGGCGGCGGACCAGCTCACAAGGCCAGATCCGGGATTCCCTGGCCGCAGCGCCGCAGCCGGGCTAGCTCAGGCCGGCCACCACGGCCAGCAGGGCGACCAGCGCGATCAGCATGTAAGCGAGGTAGGCGTCCAGGCGGCCGGACTGCAGCCGCCTGACGGCGCGCCCCAGAGCCGCCACGGGCCGCAGCACCGGCCGGTAGAGATACTGCTCGACCACCTCGATGACATCCGACGGATAACCGCGATGGGGAATCGGCCCGGGCTCGGGCCCGGGGCCGGGCCCGGAGGCCGGCTCCGCGCCGCCGCCGTCCGGCGGCGGCGCGGCCGGCCGCACCCCGGCCCGGGTATGCAACACGGCCGCGAGCACCCGGCGGGTGGGGTTGGCGAACCCGAACGCGGTGTAACCGCTGGCTCCCGGCACGCCGGCGGTCGCCGACCGCCATGGCGGCACCCGCCTTATCCGCAGCATCCGGCCGCCCGATACAGCCCAGGTGAGCAGCCCGGTGATGATGAACAGGGCGGGCATGACAATCCACAGCCAGGACGGCGACAGGATCGAGAACCCGGCGAATACCGGCCCGAGCACCCAGGGCGACGCCAGCGCCCCGGCCGTCACCCCGGCGGGTACCACTGGCGACAGCCCGGTCGCGATCACCCGGATCTCCAGCGGGGTGAGTGCGGCCACCACCAGGCAGGCGGCCGACAGCACCACGATCGCCGCCCGGGCGCCCGGGCCGCGGTCCGCCCGGCCGTCACCATGGCTGGACCGCGACCGACCGAGCACCACCAGGCCGACCAGCCGGACGAAGGCCACCGCGGCGAATCCGGCGGTCAGCGCCACCGCGGCGCCCACCACGGCCAGAACCAGCCGGAAGCCGAGCCCGGGCACCCGGAACTGCTGCATCAGTGCTTCCAGCAGGAACCACTCGGACACGAAACCGGCCGTGGGCGGCAGGCCAGCCAGGGTCATCGCGCCGATGGCCAGCCCGGTGCCGCTGCACGGCACCCGCCTCGCCATCCCGCGGAGCCGGTCGAGATCTCCGGTCCGGCCTGCCGCCTCGATTCCGGTGCTGGCGGTGAACAGCAGCGACTTGGCGGCCGTGTGCGTGATCACCTGGAGGGTGGCGGCCAGCAGCCCGGCCGCGGCCAGGCGCTGATCCTGCACCGTCGCGCCGACCAGGGCAACCCCGAACCCGGCCAGGATCAGGCCGGTGTTCTCGACACTGGAATACGCGATTACCCGCGGCAGCCGGGTCTGCACGGCCGCATGCGAGATCCCGAGCACCGCGGTCAGGCCGGCCAGCACCAGCAGCACGCCGGTCAGCCAGCCGGGCGGCGGCCCGAGCAGCGCGAGCGTGCGCCACAGGCCGTAGAACCCGATGTTGACCGCAACGCCAGCCATCACCGCCCGGGCCGGCGCCGGCGCGGCGGCATAGCCGCGCGGCATCCAGACCTGGAACGGCACCAGCCCGGCCTTGACCGTGAACCCGAGCAGCAGCAGGATCTGCGCCGTCGTGCGCAGGCCGCCCGGGCTTACGGCGGCGAATGCGGCCAGCCGGAGCGTCCCGGAGCGGGCAGCCAGCAGTAGCAGCCCGGCCAGCAGGGCCGCGCCGCTGACCTTCCCGAGCGCGAGCGTGACGACCGCCGCGGCCTGGCCCTCCCGGCTCCGTTCGAAGCCGGCCAGCAGGTAAAACGCGACCGTCAGCGTCTCCCAGGCGAACAGCAGGGTGAAGGCGTCCGCGGCCGTCAGGACCACCGCGACCGCGCCGAGCGCCAGCCCGTAGCTGGCCCCGAGCCCGCGGCGGCCGGACCTGCCCTGGGCTGCCCAGCTTGCGAAGGCCAGCGACACGGGGACGGCCGCACCGAAGCAGATGACGAGGAACAGGCCGGACAGCGGGTCGGCGGCCAGCCCGGCGGTGCCCGCCCCGAGCGCCCCGCTGGTGCTGATCCGCGCCTGATGGCCCGCCAGCGCGCCGCCGCCCGCGACCACCAGGCAGGCCGACGCCGCAGTGCCGAGCAGGTACGGCACTGGCGTCAGCCCGCGCCGCCGGACGCCTGCCGCCAGGTCGATGATTGCCGCCGCGGCCAGCAGCGCCAGCCCGGCGGCGAGCAACCCGCCGTACCCGCTCACTGCCCGGCTCCGGTCAGCCGCCCCACCGCGAGCAGCACCGCGTGCAGGATGCTGAACGGCGACGGCGGTGCGCCCGGCAGCCAGACGTCGACCGGGACCGTGGCCGCGATCCCGCCGGTCACCGCATAGGACGGGCTGGCCAGCCCGCCGCCGATCGCTTCGGTGCCCACCGCGATCACGACCTTCGGATCCGGCATGGCCTCGTGCGCGCGGCGCAGCGGCCCGGTCATCCCGCGTGCCCCGGCGCCGGTGACCAGCAGCACGTCCGCGTGCCGCGGGCTGGCGGTGAGGAAGATGCCGAGCCGGTGCATGTCATAGACCGGGTTCAGCAGGGCCAGGATCTCCCACTCCTCGGTGCCGTCAGACCCGGCATCGACGTGCCGCAGGTGCACGGAGCGGCGCAGCGCGCTGGTCCGGGCCCGCAGCCGGACCCGGATGGCGGCCAGGTTCTGCTGGGTCTCCGGCAATGCCGGGACTTGCAGGCCGGCCCGGGACAGCGCGGCCGTGCCGGATCCGCGCGACCAGGCGAACACGTCGGGCCGGGCCGCGATGCAACGCCCGCACTGCACGCACCGGCCCTGGTCGAGCCGGACGGCGCCATCCGGAGCGGCCTCGATCGCGCCCGCCGGGCAGAGCCCGCCCGGCACGGCGGCCCCGGCCTGGCCGGTCATCGCGCACGGTGGCGGCACCGCGCAGCTCGTCGGCGTACGGGTCCGCCCGAGCAGGCCAGGGCGTGGTGAGCACGCCGCCGCGAAGCCCTTTGAGCACCCACATCTACGACCTCACCTCGACACGCCGGCGATCGACAGGCCGAAGCTGGCCTCGATGAAAGGAAAGTCGGTGAGGATGTCGCCGGCGAACACCTCGTGCATCAGCACCAGGTTGTGAAACGACGCTGATCGGGGGCGGCAGCGGCTGATCCGTCCGTCTTCGAGCCGCACATCGTAGAGCACTTCCCCCTGCGGGGCTTCGGCCCAGCCCGCCGCGCGCCCGCTGGCCGGCTCGCAGGCCTCGCGTAGCGGGCCGGCCGGCGTCTCGCCCAGCTCGTCGGCGACCTGCCGTAGCAAGTGCATCGACTGGGCGACCTCATCCCACCGGACCTGCAGCCGGGCCAACGCGTCGCTGCCGGAACGCGGCCGTGGCTGCCGCAGCCCCAGGGCGGGGTAGGCGTCGTACGGCCGGGCCTCGCGGGCATCATCAGCAAACCCCGATCCCTTGCCGACCGGGCCGAGCGCCCCGTGCTCGCGGGCGCGGCCCGGGTCGAGCGGGCCGGTTCCGCGCAGCCGGTCAAGGAACGAGGCAGTGCCCATCAGCGTGCCGACGTCAGCCAGCACGGCCTTTTCGAGCAGGCCGACTTCGGCGAGGATCTCGCCCGCGGTGAGCAGCGGCAGGGCGCTTACCCCGCCCGGCACGATCACGCCGCGCCCGAACCGGCTGCCGCATATCCGGCTGACCAGCCGCAGGACCCGTTCCTTATGCCAGCCGAACCGCGATGTCGCGACGGCCAGCCCGGCCGCATCAGCTAGCCGGACCGCGACGTCCAGATGGCAGGCAATGCGCTCCAGCTCGGCGTGCAGCACCCGGACCAGCGCGGCCGGCGGCGGCACGATGGCGCCAGCGATCTGCTCCAGGGCGTGACAGTAGGCGAGCGCGTGCGCGACGGTGGCCGTCCCCTCAGTGCGCTCCGCCAGCAGCACGCCGTCCGCGGCCGTCATTCCCTCGAACCGCTTCTCGATGC
This sequence comes from uncultured Actinomycetes bacterium, assembly GCA_963786975.1. Lineage (GTDB taxonomy): Bacteria > Actinomycetota > Actinomycetes > Streptosporangiales > Streptosporangiaceae > Palsa-506. The sequence continues at coordinate 169,574 of CAWBBE010000011.1, forward strand.
CCCGGTGCTTGTAGAACACCCGCATGTTCAGGTGCGGGATGTCCTCGCCGGGCGTCTCAACCAGGTACTCGATCGACTCGACCACGCCGGAGCGGACCGGGCCGTGCGGGATCGTGAACATCCCAGCGCCAGTCACGTGCCCGGGCACGGCCCGGGGATCCGGCTCGGCGGCGAGGAGCCGGTCCGCGGCACCCGGCCTGGGCCGCGGCGGATGCCCGGGCGCCAGCGGCAACAGCAGCGGCTCCAGCCGCGGGTGTCCCTCGGGAACCAGGCCGAACATGTCGTGAATCTCGCGCTCATACCAGAACGCCGCCGCGAGCGCCGGGGTCAGCGCCGGGTAGCCGGCCGCCGCGGCGGGCAGCGCCGACTCCAGCGTCTGGATTCCGCTCCGGTCAGCCAGCTGCGCGGACAGCAGTACGCCGGCTGGCCGCGCCGTCGCGAACAAGTCAGCGAACCGGCGGCCCGCCGCTACCTCGCTGGCCAGCTCCGCCCAGACGGCGCGCACTCCGGCGGCGGCATCAGCGCCTGCTCCCGGGCCGGGCGGCATCACGCGGCCCCGCCGAGCAAGGCAGCGGCGCGGGCGAGCAGCGCGGTCAGCTCGCCCGGGGGATGCACGCCGAGCACGACCAGCACGACGAGGCCCGCCAGGACGGGCGCGACCATCCAGGCGCTTGGCTCCCCCCGGGTCAGGGCCGGCCTGGGCCTGCCCGGCGGGTCGTCTCGCCATGCCCGGCCGCTGGCAGGCACCGATGCCGCCGCCGGGCGGTGGGCGCCATCCGCGGGATCCCGTTGCCCGATGGCAGCCGGGATCCGGGCAACGGCCGCCGGCGGCGGTACCCGGGGCACCAGGAGCATCCGGGTCGCGGCGGCCGACAGCCCGAGGAATGCGACGGTCACCAGGATGATCAGCGCGGCTGCCGCGGCATCGCCCGACGTCGCGAACCCGCCGGCCACGATCTCGAACTCGCTGCGGAAGATCCCGAATGGGGGCAGCGCCGAAAGCGCGAGCACCGCGAGCAGGAACAGCGGCCCGCTCCACGGCAGCAGGTCCAGGCCGCTGCTGACTGCGGAGATCCGCTTGCTGCCGAACTTGCGGACCAGCACCCCGGCACCCATGAACGCGTTGCCCTTCGCGGCCGCGTGCGCGAGCACGTGCAGCAGCACCCCGGCTAGCGCGATCGGCGCGCCGAAACTGACCCCGATCGCCAGGATGCCCATGTGCTCGACGCTGGAATAGGCCAGCATCCGCTTGTAGTCCCGCTGGTCCAGCAGGTAAAGAGCGGCGAGCAGCAGCGACGCGATCCCGAAGATCAGCAGGACGTCGCGGGGGAAGCGCGGTCCCAGCGCCGCGGCCGCCACCTGGTAGTACCGCAGGATTGCGTAGAAGCTCACCGCCAGCAACGACCCGGACAGCAGCGCGGAGACCGGGGCCGGCGCCTCGGAGTGCGCGTCGGGCAGCCAGGTATGCACCGGGAACAAGCCCATCTTGGTGCCGAAGCCGAGTACCGCCAGGGCGAACGCCAGCCGCACGGGCGCCTGCGGCAGTTTGCTGGCTGCCTGCAGCAGCGGGCCGAATGACAGGTTGTAATGCTCGCCGAGCACCTGGGCGCCCGCGTAGTAAGCAAAGATCGTCGCGAGCAGCGCCAGGCCCAGCCCGGCGGAGGCGATCAGCACGTACTTCCAGGCCGCCTCGGCGGCGCCGTCGGTGTCCTCGATCGCGACCAGCAACGCCGAGATCACCGTCGTCACCTCGATCGCGATCCACAGCAGCGCCAGGCTGCTCAACATCGGCGCAGCGAGCATGGACCAGGCGAACAAGTTCAGCCCGGCGTAATACCGCCGGGAATAGCGCGGGAAGCCGGGGTCACGGCGGCTGTGCGCCAGGTAGCCCACCGAGAACACCGCGACCGCGCCATAAAGGAAGCTCGTGGCCAGCAAGAACACCACGCTGACCGCGTCGATCCGCAGAAAGGAGAGGTAACGCAGGTCGCGGTGGGCCGCAGCCGGGACCAGCGCAAGCACCAGCCCGAAGCACGCCACGCCGGTGACCGCGGTGACCGCCTGCAGCACCCCCGCCGGGGCGCGCAGCGAGACCAGGGCCGCCACGACCGGCAGGCATAGCAGCAGCAGGACGACGGCCAGCATCGGCTACCCCCGCAGCCTGGTCAGGTCGGCGGTAGACAAGGACTCCGCCCGGCCATGATGCACCCTGATCAGCAGCCCGAACACCACGACCACCACCAGCAAGTCGAAGAGAAAAGCCACCTCGAGGATCAGCGGCAGCGCCGCTGCCACCACCAGCGCCGCCAGCGAGATGCCGTTCTCCAGCGAGAGGAACCCGATCGCCTGAGACGCCACGTCGCGACGCATGATCATCAGCACGAAGGCGACCAGCACTATGGCCATCGAGATGGCCAGCGCCGTCACCGGCAGCACCGGGCTGCGGATGCCCAGCGCGCCGATGGAGAAGAAGCCGAACGCGGCCACTGCGGTAGCCAGCAGGACGGTGCTGGCCAGGCCCGGCGCCCCGCTGCCCGCGATGTCGGTCCAGCCGGCCACGCCGGTATCCGTGCCGACGCCGCGCAGCAGCCGCCGCAGCACGACTGGTACCACCACGGCCTTCAGCCCGGCGGAAAGCGCCGCCAGCGCGTACAGCTCCGGCAGGTGCCGCGCGGCGGCCACGATCACAGCGAGAACGGAGATGAGAGCAGACTGCGCCGCATAAAGGCGAACCTGGTCGCGCAGCAGCGCCTGGCGGAACATGCCGAACTCGGCCAGCAGCACTCCCACCGCGATGACATTCGCGCTGCCGGAGAAAACCCCAGGTGCCGCGGCCACGGCCGTCATCAGCCACCGCCCAGGTACAGCGTGAACACGCCGAGCACCGCGAGCAGGAACGCCCCGGCCGCGAACTCGGTGATCTTGAACAGGCGGAGCTTGGCGAAGGAATTGTCGATGACCGCGACCACCACCCCCAGCGCCGCCGCCTTGCCCACGAGCGACACGATCGCCACGGCCACGGCTCCGGCCTGGGCGGTGGCCGCCAGGCCCCACGGCGCGACGAACACGTTAAGCAGGATCGTGTAGAGGATCAGCTGCTTCATCGATGACCCCCACTTCAGCAAGGCGAAGTAAGGACCCGAATGCTCGAACGGCCGGGCTTCCTCGATCATGCCGAACTCGTTGGTCCCGGTATGCGTCTCCACCGGGATCCGCCCGGTCTCATAGAGGATCACCATGAACAGCGCCGTCGCGGCCAGCAGGTGCGCCGGGCGCACGATCTGCCCGGCCGAAGACCGGACCGTCGCCGCCAGCGCATACGGCAGGTCGGTGCCGGTGATCAGCGCGACGGTGAACACCACGAACAGCACCACCGGCTCGGTGATGGCCCCGAAAGTCTTGGCCCGGCTGGCACCGAGCTGGGCATAGGGGCTGCCGGTCTCCAGCGCGGCCACCGCGATCACGAAGCTGGCCAGCGACAAGATGAAACCGCCGCCCAGGATGTCACCCATGTAGCCAAGCGGCAGCCCGAACGTAGTCAGCACCGGGATCAGCAGCGGAACGGTGAGGTAGCAAGTCATCGCGGCCAGCGGCGCGGCCAGGAAAACCCAGCTTGCCCCGTCCGGCGCCAGCGCCTCTTTGCGGAACAGCTTCGCCAGGTCGTAGTAGGGCTGCAGGACGCTGGGCCCGCGGCGGCCCTGCATCCGCGCCTCAACCCGCGCGATCACGCCAGATATCCCCGGCGCAGCCGTCGCGATGGTCGCTACCTGCAAGAACTGAACGAAGGGTATGGGCAGGGCCCCGCTCACCGGCCGCCTCCGGCTGGCCATCCGGGGACCAGCCGGGTCCCCGTAGCCTCGCCAGGCGGCTGCGGCATGTTGCCTATCACCAACGGCCTCCTCTACTGCCCGCCCGGCGGTCCGGGCGAGGTGGGTAGAGGCCATCAGCGAGACAGGTTCCCCGCGTTTACGGCGAGCCTCATCGCCGGCCACCCATTGTGCGGGACACCCCGCCGAGTCCGCAAATCATGCAGCACGCAGCAGAACGGCGGCGACCGGCTGGGAAGATCCGTGGCTGCCCGGCTCGCTGCGCGGCTATCCTCCGCCTCCGGGTTCCGTCGCCCGGCGCTGCACGAACTCGAAGCCGAACCGTCCCTTGACGCACAGGTGGCCGCTGCTGACGTCATGGTCGAGGGGCGAGGTCACCTTCACGATCCGGTTGTCCTGCACGTGCAGTTCGAGGTTGCAGCCGACGCCGCAGTAGGGGCAGATGGTGGTGGTGACGGTCTGCTGTGACTCGTCCCAGGCGCCGGCCTGCCGCAGGTTGTACTCGCTGGCGAACATGAGCGCCCCGGTAGGGCAGACCCCGATGCAGTTGCCGCAGTACACGCAGGCCGAATCGGGCAGGCTGACGTCGAACTCGGTCGAGATGCGGGTTTCGAATCCCCGTCCGGCGACCGCGATGGCGAAGGTGTTCTGGGCGTCCTCGCCGCAGGCCTCCACGCACTTGTAGCACAGGATGCAGCGCGAGTAGTCGCGCACGTAACTGTCATTGTCGTACTTCACCGGCTGGGCGGTCGTGTCGGCCGTGGCATCCTCGCTCGGGTGATGCTCGCCAGGCCGGGCCGCGTCCCGTTCCCCGGCCGGATGCTGCGGGGCCGGCTCGCCGTACCGGCCCGGGTCGGCGCCGTAGCGCTGCATCCAGCCGCGCACCTCCGGCGCGGCCAGCGTCATGTCGGCGGAGGACGCCAGGAACTCAAGCACCATCTTCCGGCTGGTGCGCACCCGCTCCGAGTCCGTTAGCACGGTCATTCCGGGCTCGGCCTTCCGCGAGCAGGCCGGCGCCAGCGTGCGCGATCCTGCTACCTCGACCACGCATACCCGGCACACATTGACCGGGGTGAGGTTTTCCAGGTAGCACAGCGTGGGCGTGTCAATTCCCTGCTGCCGGCAGGCGTCGAGCAGCGTGGCGCCTTCCGGGACGCGCACCGTCTCCCCGTCGATCGTGATATCGACCAGCCGCCGGGGCGCTTCCAGGAACACCATGCTCATGCCGGCTCCGTTCCCTTGCCGCCTGCTGCGTTCCCGCCGATCAGGCCGAGTTTCACGGCCGACTCGACGGCGCTGACCGCGGTCTGGCCGAGGCCGCAGATCGAGGCGTCGCGCGCGACCGCGGCGATGTCATCAAGCAGCGCGAGTTCCCGCCCGGCCGAGCCGATCGGGGTACCGCGTACCAGGCGGCCGAGCAATTCCTCCTGGCGCACCGTCCCGACCCGGCACGGCACGCACTGACCGCAGGACTCATCGCGGAAGAACTGGGCGATCCGGCGGAGAAGCCTGGTAATCCCGACGGTGTCGTCCAGGATCAGTACCACGCCAGAACCGAGCGTCGCGCCGATTTCCCGTACCCCCTCGAACGTCAGCGGGGTGTCCAGCGCGGCCGGCCCGGCGAACGAGCCGGCCGCGCCGCCGAGCAGGACCGCGCGCACCGGCCGGCCGCCGCGCACCCCGCCCGCCGCCTCGATCACCTGGCGCAGCGTGATGCCGAATTCGTACTCGTACAGGCCTGGCTGCTCGACGCATCCGGACAGGCAGAACAGCCGGGTGCCGGTTGAGCGAGCGGTGCCGATGGCGGCGAAGGCCGGGCCCCCGATCCGGAGGATCTCCGGCACGCACAGCAGCGTCTCCACGTTGTTGATCGCGGTCGGCTTGCCGAACAGACCGGACTGCGCCGGAAACGGGGGCTTGTTGCGCGGCTCGGCCCGCTTGCCTTCGATCGAGTTGACCAGCGCGGTTTCCTCGCCGGCGATGTATGCGCCGGCCCCGCCGGATCTCGATGTCGAAGCCGAAGCCCTCGCCCATCACGTCGGGCCCGAGGAACCCGCGGGCCCGGGCCTGCCCGGCTGCGTGCCGCAGCCGTGCCTCGGCCAGCGGGTACTCGCCCCGGATGTAGACGTAGCCCTGCTCGGCCCCGCAGGCGTATCCCATGATCGTGAGGGCCTCGAGCAGGGCGTACGGGTCCTCTTCCATCAGCACCCGGTCCTTGAAGGTGCCGGGCTCGGATTCGTCGGCGTTGCAGATGACGTAATGCGGCCGGACCGGGTTGGTGGCCACCGCCTCCCACTTCACCGCGGTGGGGAACGCCGCGCCGCCGCGGCCGAGCAGCCTGGCGTCCGTCAGTTCGCGGATCACGCCCTGCGGGCCTGCCGCCACGGCCCGGCGGAGCATCTCGTACCCGCCTGCCGCCCGGTAGGAGTCAAGCGAGCCCGGGTCTACCTGTCCCACCCGCCGCAGCAGCCGGAGCGAGGAACGATCGCCCGCGGCCTGCGGGACGAGCGGGCTGGCGGCGGGCTGCGCAGACCCCGGCTGCGCGGGCGAGAGCGCGGGCCGCACCTGGTCAGGGTCAACCGGGGCCAGCAGCACCCGGGCCGGATGCGCGCCCGCCCGCTGGATCATCGCCGCTGAGCCGCGGTCGCACTGGCCCAGGCAGGGGCTGCGCTGCCAGCTGACGCCGACGCCGTTGGAGCCGGCGTCCGTGCCCTCGGCCCCGAACCGGCGCTCCATCTGCTCGCATACCTGCTCCGCGCCATTTACCTGGCAGGCGAGATCATCGCAGACGTGCACGACCACGGCGGGCGAAGGGCTAGTGCGGAACAGGGCGTAGAAAGACGCCACCCCGTACGCCTCGGCCGGCGGGATGGTGAGCCGGGCGCAGATGTGATCGAGCGCTCCCGGGCTGATCCAGCCGACCCGGTCCTGGACGGCGTGCAGCACCGGCAGCAGCAGGTGCCGCTGGCCCCGCGCGGCGTGGCCGCCGTACGCGGCATGCCCGTCGGCCGCCGAGCGGGGACCGCCTTCCCAGCCGGTGCCCGGCGGCCCGAGCACCAGCGCGACGGCCGCCTGCTCCTCGTCGGTGGCCGGCACCGCCGCGGTGAGCCGCAGATCCACTAGCTGCTCACCCTCGCGGCCTGGCTCTCGCCGCCCGGCGCGGGGACGCATCGCTTGTCCACCCGGATCGCCGTCGCCTTGAACTCGGCCGTGCCGGACTTCGGATCCCAGACATCCAGCGTGAGCACGTTGGTCGCGACCTCCTCCGGGAAGTGCAGGGTCATGAAGGCGAGCCCGGCCCGGAGCGTCTCGTCGATGTGCACCGGCACTTCCAGCGACCCTCGCCGCGACGACACCCGCGCCATCTCGTCCTCTGCCAGCCCGAGCCTGCTCGCGTCCTCGGGCGAGAGGTTGAGTGTCTCAGGCCGCCGGAGCGGCGTCGTATACAGCCCTGTCTGCACGCCGGTGTTGAACGAGTCAAGCCGCCGCCCGGTGGTGAGCCGGAGCGGGAACTCCGGCGACAGCTCGTCCAGCGGATCCTCCTGCTGTACCGGCGTGAACGGAGCCGGGGCACCCCGCCTTGCCGGGTCTTCCTCCCACAGCCGCGCGTGCAGGAACAGCTCGCCGGGGTGCTGCTCGTCCGGACACGGCCACTGGATCCCGCCGAGCTCCGCCAGCCGCTGGTAGCTCATCCCGGCATGCATAGGGGACAGGGCGCGCAGCTCGTTCCAGGCGTCTTCGGCGGACACCGGCCCCCAGTCGGTGCCGAGGCGCCGGGCGATCTCGCAGATGATCTCGATGTCGTCACGCGCACCGGGCGGCGGCTCCAGGGCCTTGCGCACCCGCTGCACCCGGCGCTCGCTGGAGGTCACGGTGCCCTCGCCCTCGCACCATGTCGCCGTGGCCGGCAGCACGACATCGGCGAGCTCGGCGGTGCCGGTGAGGAACATGTCCTGGACGACCAGGTGCTCAAGCCCGCTGATAAGCTTGCGGGCCCGGCCGGTGTCCGCCTCGGAGCGCAGCGGGTTCTCCCCCACGACATAGCAGGCAGTCAGCTGGCCGGCCTCCATGGCGTCGAACATCTCCGACAGATGCCAGCCCTTCCTGGGCGGCAGCGGCGCGCCGTAGACGGCCTCGAACCTGGCCCGGGCGGCCAGGTCGGTCTCGATGTCCTGGAAGCCGGTCAGCTTGTTGGGGATGGCACCCATGTCGCCGCCGCCCTGCACGTTGTTCTGGCCGCGCAGCGGGACCAGTCCGGACCCGTACCGGCCGACATGACCGGTGAGCAGGGCCAGGTTGATGAGCGCGAACACGTTGTCGGCCGCATTGTGGTGCTCGGTGATGCCGAGGGTCCAGCAGATCTGCGCCCGGTCGGCCCGGGCGTAGTCGTGCGCCAGCCGCCGGATGAGCTCGGCCGGCACGCCGGTGTCGCGCTCGGCGCGGTCCAGCGGGTAGGGCTGAACGGACGCAGCGTAGGCGTCGAAGCCGGTGGTAGCCCGGCGCACGAAGGCCTCATTCACCAGGCCGGCCTCGATGATCTCCCGGGCAATGGCGTTCGCCAGCGAGATGTCGAATCCCACCTCGATGCCCAGCCAGGCGTCCGCCCACTGCGCTGTCGTGGTCCGCCGCGGGTCGACCGCGTACAGCCGGGCGCCCCGCCGGACGCCCTTCAGCACATGGTGGAAGAAGATCGGGTGCGCTTCGCGCGCGTTCGACCCCCACATGATGAGCAGGTCAGCGTCTTCCGCTTCCCGATAGGAACTGGTGCCGCCACCGGCTCCGAATACTGCCGCCAGACCGACGACGCTAGGAGCGTGTCAAGTTCGGTTGCAGCTGTCGATGTTGTTACTGCCCATCACGGCCCGGGTGAACTTCTGGGCCATGTAGTTCATCTCGTTCGTTGCCTTGGAGCAGCTGAACATGCCGAACGACCTGGTTGCGCCCCGCTCCCTGGCGACCGCGAACCCGGCGGCCGCGCGGTCAAGCGCCTCGTCCCACGAAGCCGGCCGCAGCGTCCCGCTGTCCCGGACAAGCGGCTCTGTCAGCCGTACCTGCTTGCGCATCGACCACACCTTCCTGAGCGAACAAGCGGACAAGCTGATCGTAGCGCCCGCGCCCGGGCCGCAATAGTACGCACGCTCGCACGCCGGCGCCGCTGGAACGGCAGGTCAGGAAGATGAGTTACGAGTCCACGGCCGCCGTCGGCCGCGGCCGACGTACCCTGCCCAGAGGAGGAAAGAACGGGAAAGGGCGGATTCTTGTCCGGACGGACGGCGCGGCGGCGGGTGCTGCGGATCACGCTGGCTGAGGGCCGCCGACCCGGTGGCGCCACGCCTCGTGCTGACTTTCTCGCGGCCGAGGAGCCGCTCGGGATCAGGGTAGGCGGCGCCGCGCTGGCCATGACCATGCGCACCCCCGGCGACGACCTGGAACTCGCCGCTGGGTTCCTGGTCGGTGAGGCCGTGATCCGCTCGCCGGCCGACATCACCGACATCAAGCTCTGCGACGGGACCGCCTGCGGTCACGGTGACCATGACGGGCTGGGCAACATCGCCGACGTGACCCTCGCCGCCGGGGTCGCCATCGCGCCGGGCGCCCGGCGGAACTTCCTGACCACCAGCGCCTGCGGGATCTGCGGGAAGACGAGCATCCAGGACATCTGCGTCCTGCCGCAGGCGGCACTGGCCGGGGATACGGCGCGCTTCACCCCGGCCGTGCTGGCCATGCTCCCGGAGCGGCTGCGGGATGCGCAACGGGTGTTCGCGCGCACTGGCGGCCTGCATGCCGCCGGGCTGTTCACCGCCGATGGCGAGCTGATCGCCGTCCGCGAAGACGTAGGCAGGCACAACGCGGTAGACAAGGTAGTGGGCTGGGCGCTGCTGGACGGCCGCCTCCCGCTGGCCGGCTGCATCCTGCTCGTCAGCGGCCGGGCCTCATTCGAGCTTGTGCAAAAGACCGTGCTGGCCGGGATCCCGCTGCTGGCCGCGGTCTCCGCGCCATCCTCGCTGGCCGTCGATCTGGCCGGGGAAGCAGGCCTCACCCTGGTCGGCTTCCTGCGCGGCCCGTCGATGAACGTCTACGCCGGAGCGCACCGGCTATCGGATGCCGCAGGCCGGACCAGCCGCCGGAGGCCGGCCCGGTGAGCAGGCAGCGCACCGCGGCAAACGGTCCGCGGCCTGGCCCGCAGGCCGCCTACGCGCAATGGATGGACGCGTGCACGAACGCGGGATGGGCGGCCGGCCGGTAGCGGAGCAGGTGGCGATCGCCGAAGCGCTCGGGAGGGTGACGGCGGCCCCGGTCCGCGCCCGCTGGCCCGCGCCTAGTACCGCCCTGGCTGCGATGGACGGCATCGCGATAAAGGCCAGCCCGGCCGGCCGTCCCGCCGCTGCCGCCAGCGGGCGGCGGCTGGCGGCATCCGCCTTCGCCTGGGTCGATACCGGGGATCCGGTGCCAGCTGGCATGGACACGGTAGTAGAGCGCGAACGGGTCCAGCTCAGTGCCGACGGCAGCGCCCGGATCACCGGGCCGGCGCCGCCCGGATTGCACGTGCGCGCCCGGGGCGAGGACTTCCAGGCCGGCCAGCTGCTGCTGCCGGCCGGCCATCGCCTGCGACCGCCGGACCTGGCCGCTGCCGCCGCGGCCGGACATGCCGCGCTGGAGATCACCCGGCGGCCGGTCGCCGCGATCATCCCGACCGGGAATGAGATCCGGCCGATCGGATCGGCACCCGGGCCAGGTGAGGTCACCGACAGCAACTCCCTCATGCTTGCTTCCCGAGCCGCAGAGATCGGCGCCTGGCCTGTCATCAGTGATGTGCAGCCTGATGATCCGGCCGCAATCGCCGCCGAGGTCCGGCGTGCGGCCCTGGCCGCCGACGTCGTGCTGGTCATCGCGGGCTCCAGCGCCGGCCGCCGTGACTACACGGCCGCCGTTCTGGCCCAGGTCGGCGGTCTGGCCGTCCGGGGGGTGGCGGTCCGGCCGGGCCGTCCTGTGCTGCTCGGCCATGCCCGCCGGGTGCGAGCCGGGGAGCCGGTCACGATTGTCCCGGTGATCGGGATTCCGGGTTACCCGCTTGCTGCCGCGGTGATCTTCGAGCTGTTCGCCGTTCCGCTGCTCGCCGCGCTGCAGGGCACGCAACCGCCGGGCCGGGTGCGGCAGCGAGCGCGGCTAGCGTGTGACTGGGCGGCCTCGCCCGATGCCGAGGACTGGGTCCCGGTGTCCTTGACCGCGGCCCCGGCCGGCCCGGAGGCCGGCTGCACCGTGGTGGCCAGGCCGGCCGGGCGCGGCGCCGGATCCATCAGCCGGCGGTGCGCGCCGGCGCGTGGTGGCCGATTCCCATCGGGGCAGCGTTGTTCACCCGCGGGGAGCGCATCGACGTGCAGCTGATACCCGGTGCCCCCGCTGGCGGGCAGATCGCCGCGCCGCATGACTGACCGCGGATGTGCGGGTCCGGCGCGGCCGGGTGGGCTGGCCACGAAGTACTGCCAGGCGGGCCGGCTCAGTGCGCGGCGGGCCAGCCGCGGGCCAGCTGCTGGAGCTTCGCGGCCGTTTCCGCCAGTGGTTCCCCGCGGCCGACCGCGACGCCCAGGAAGTAGGCGGTCAGCGGCGCGGCCGGCCGGTCCACCGTGTGGGCCACCACCCTGGCCAGGTTGAGTACCGTCTGCTGGCTGTCATCTGCTGGGTCAAGGCCGAGTTCGGCGCACAGCGCGCCGGTCCAGTCGTCAAGCGTGCTCATCGTCCTCCGTTCGGATCGGGAGCCCCGGTGGCTCGCGCATGGTCCGGCGGTCGTCCGGCAGCCGGCGGGTGATTCCCTGCTGGTCTAGCCGCTCCAGCAGCGGGATTATGACCCGCCGCGTCGTCCGCAGCGCCTGTCTTGCCTCGGCCGCCGTGAACGGCTGCGGCAGGCGGGCCAGAGTCCGCGCCGCCTGGTCCGGCGCGCCGGGGGCCAGCAGCACGTTGCCGGGCAGGCGGCACAGCAGGCCAGCGCGCTCCGCCGCGGCGGCGGCCCGTGCGTCGAGCCCTAGCTCACGCAGCCGCTCAGCGTCAGGTGCGCTGAACGGCGCGGCTGCCAGGCCGGCCAGCACCGCCTGGACCGCGTCAGCCACCGGGGCCGGCAGCCCTGGATGGCTGGCCTGCGCGGCACTGGCGACGGCCGCCAGGTGCTGCCCGGTCGCGCCGGTGCGGGCAGCGTCATCTGGCTGCTCGCCTGCGCCGGCGCCGGGGCTGCGCAGGTATCCGCCGCTGGCGCCGATCGGCGCTGCAGCGCTGCCGGTTGCCTGCCCGGCGGCGAGGGCCTCGACCAGGTCGCGGCCGGGCAGGCCCAGTTCGGCCCGGGCCGCATCGACCGGAAGGCCGGGCGCCAGCGGGTCGCGGGCCGTGTGCGCGGCGACCGCCGCGGCCAGCAGCCGGCGCAGCCGCTGCCAGTATGCCGGGTCGGCCAGCCATTCCCCGCTGACCGGCGGCGGCAGGTCGCGCAGGCCCATCGCCGATGCCGCGGCGGCCCGCAGCAGCCGGTGCCGGCGCAGCACGTCCGCCGCGGCCGGCGGATCGGGCCACGAGGCCAGCTCCCGGCCGGCCGCCGCGGCGGCGCCGTTGCCGCGCAGCCGCGGCGGCAGCACATCCAGCACCGTCGCACCGAGCACCGGCCGGCCGCGGGCGTGGTCAGCGGCCGCGCCGGGATCTCGGAGCAGCACCCGGTCGCCGACATGCAGCGGCAGCGGGTGATCCAGGCTCAGCCGGGCGGCCTGGCTGCCCAGCATCCGGACCCCGGCCACCGCGCGTGCCGCGCCGATGTGCACCGTGAGCCGGGACGGCAGCCGCCTGATCCGGGACGGCTCCCGGTCGGCCGGCCGGTGCGGCGCCAGCCGGACGTCGATCACGCTGGCTACCGTCCACTGGCTGGCATGAATGAGCGCCATGCCGCGGCTCAGCTCACGCGTGCTGACGCCCCGCAGGTTCAGCGCCACCCGGGCGACGCCGCTGACCTGGGCGGCTGGAGCACCGAGCGATTGCACTCCCCTGACCCGCAGGGTGCGCATAGCGGGGGTCAGCATCAGCTCGTCCCCGGTGTGCACGGTCCCGGCCTGCAAGGTCCCGGTGACCACGGTCCCGCTGCCTTTGACGGCGAACACCCGGTCCAGCCACAGCCGGACACCGCCCCGCGGGTCCGGCTGGGGGAGCCGGGCGGCAAGCCGGCTGAGCGCGGCGACCAGGCCGGGCAGGCCCTGGCCAGTGAGTGCGCTGACCGCGACGGCTTCCATCCCGCCGAGACTGGTTTCTGCGATGTTGAGCGCAGCCTGCCGCAGCGCCGGGGCCGGATCGGCCAGGTCGGCCCGCGTGACCACCAGAATCCCGTTGCGTACTCCGAGGGCGTCGATCGCAGCGAGATGCTCGGCGGACTGAGGCATCCAGCCCTCATCGGCGGCTACCACGAACATCACCGCGGGCGCCGGGCCCGCGCCGGCCAGCATGTTCGTGATGAATCGTTCGTGCCCGGGCACGTCGACGAACGCGATCTTCTCGGCGGACGGCAGCGTCATCCACGCGAAGCCGAGGTCGATGGTCATGCCCCGGCGCCGCTCCGCCTCCCAGCGGTCCGGCTCCATCCCGGTGAGCGCGCGCACCAGCATCGACTTGCCGTGATCAACATGCCCGGCGGTTGCGATGACGTGCACCGCTACTCCCGGCCCGGGGAAGGCAAGCGGCCAGCGGGCACCGGAGCCGCGGGCGATGGCGCGTCATCACGGGCCGCGACGGCGAGCACGGCCGCGAAAAGCCGCTCATCGTCGGCGGGTGCGACGGCGCGCAGGTCGAGCAGCAGCCGGCCGCGCTCGATCCGGCCGACCACCGCCGGCACGTCGCCGCGGCGCACTGCCGCACCTGACCGCAAGTCAGCTGCCAGCTGCTCGGGCAGGGACAGCGCGGCACTCGGCAAGGTCACGCCCGGGCCGCCGCCGCCGCCGACGGCGGCGGCGGCCGGCACCGCCCGGCAGTCGATGCCAGCAGCCGCCATCCGCGCGGCCTGCACTTCGGCCCGCTCCCTGACCGACGACGGGCTGGCCGTCAGCGCCTGGGTGACCGGCGCAGCCGGGCCGGCCAGGGTTGCCTCGAGCGCGGCCAGCGTCAGCTTGTCCACCCGCAGCGCCCGCGCCAGCGGGTGGCGCGCGAGTCGGGTAACCGGTTCCGGCTGGCCAACCACCAGGCCCGCCTGCGGTCCGCCGAGCAGCTTGTCGCCGCTAGCGGTGACCAGGCCAGCGCCGGCCCGCAGCCAGGAATCGGCATCGGGCTCATCGGGGAGGACCGGGCTCGGCCTGAGCAACCCAGATCCGATATCCCCGACCACCAGCACCCCGAGGCTGGCGAGCTCCCCGACGCTGACCGACGCCGTGAAGCCCTCGATCAGGTAATTGGACGGATGCACCTTCAGGATGAAGGACGTCTCAGCGCAGATCGCTTGCCGGTAGTCAGCCAGCACGGTCCGGTTGGTCGTACCTACCTCGCGGATCCTGGCACCGGTGGATTGGAGCAGATCAGGAAGCCGGAATCCGTCGCCAATCTCGATCAGCTCGCCGCGGCTGACGATGATCTCCCGTCCGGCAGCCAGCGCGGTGGCCGCCAGGGCCAGCGCGGCCGCGTTGTTGTTGACCACGTGCACCGCCCCGGCCGCCGGAACCGCCCGGGCGAGAGCGTCCAGCGCGCCCGCGCCACGGCGGCTCCGCTGGCCCGATGCCAGGTCAAACTCCACGTCCGTGCAGCCCGCGGCCGCCTGCACGGCGGCACGCGCCGCAGCGGACAGCGGCGCCCGGCCGAGGTTGGTATGCACGACAACGCCGGTCGCGTTGATCACCGGGGTCAGCGTGGCAGCGGCCGGCGGCAGCATGGCGGCCGCGGCGTCCGCGACGCTCGCCGGGCTGATGGTCCCAGCGCGAGCCAGTTCCTGGGCGCCGGCCACCGCCGCCTTGACCAGCGCCGCGCCGAGCTGCTCTCGTGCCGCGACCAGGCGAGGGTCGGCCAGCACGACGTCAGTTCTCGGCACGTGACGGCGCGGGTCCACAATCGCGACCCTACGCCGTCACGGCCGGCCGCCATGCTCAGGCCGACTCCAGCGGAGGCGGACGGGAATCGAACCCGCCGGCGACGCGACGCGCCGCCCACCGGTTTTGAAGACCGGGGGGGCCACCAGGCACCCGGACGCCTCCGGGGCTGACGTTACCCGTGCCCGGGCGGCGGCTGGCATTGCGGTCTGCGGAGCACGGCCGGCCCGGTGCCTGAGGGCATGCCCGGACAGGTACTACATTCGACCGTGTGACCAGCCCGCGTGCCTTCCGGCTCACCCAGTATGCGCACGGCGGCGGCTGCGCCTGCAAGATCCCGCCAGCCGAGCTGGAGGAGATGACAGCCAAGCTCATGCCCGATGGCCCGGGCACGAACCTGATGGTGGGAGTCGAGCATGGCGACGACGCCGCCGTGGTGCGAGTCAGCCCGGCCATGGCGGTCGTCGTTACTGCCGACTTCTTCACTCCCGTCGTGGACGACGCTTACACGTTCGGGCGGATCGCTGCTACCAACGCCCTGTCCGACATCTACGCGATGGGCGGCGAGCCGCTGGTTGCGCTGAACCTGCTCGGCTGGCCACGCGATAAGCTCCCGGCCGAGCTGGCGGCGGAAGTGCTGCGCGGCGGCCTGGACGTGGGCCGCGCGGCGCATTGTCCGGTAGCGGGCGGGCACAGCATCGACGATCCCGAGCCGAAGTACGGCATGGCGGTGACCGGCGCCGCGGATCCGGCCGCGCTGCTGCGGATTGACGCCGGGCAGCCTGGCCTGCCGCTGACCCTGACCAAGCCGATCGGCACCGGGGTGCTCAACGCCTGGCACAAGGCAACGGGTGCGGTCAGCCCGGCGGCGATCGACGTGATGACGACGCTCAACGCCGGCGCCAGCCGGCTGGCGCTGGCCGCCGGGGTCAACTGCGCTACCGACGTGACCGGATTCGGCCTGCTCGGCCACCTGTTCAAGGTGGCCCGGGCGAGCGGGGTCACCGCGATAGTCGACCATGCGGCGGTGCCGCTCATCGAGGGCACCCGAGCGGCGATGCGGGCCGGGCATATGCCCGGCGGGAGCCGGCGAAACCTCGAATGGGTGCTCCCGCACACCGACACCGGCGCGGTGAGCGAGGAAGACCTGCTCCTGCTCGCCGACGCGCAGACGTCCGGCGGGCTGCTCGTGGCCGGAGAGCTGCCGGGAGCGCCGGTGATCGGAGAGCTCGTCCCGCGCCGGGACAGCGTGCTCATCATCCGGTAGCCCGGCAACCGGGCGCACCCGCGGCGCTCGCCCGGCAGGTGCAGCAAGGTGAGACGAGCAGAATAAGTGAACAGTTAGAAGATCTCTTCAGAATCGGGCCATCAGCTGACGCCGGGGAGGAACCTGATGCGAACAGGCAGCGACCAGGCCGACGGTCCGCCAGCGGCCGGCCAGCAGGCCGAGCCGGCTGATCGGCTCCTCGTTCGCGGCCACCCGGCTGGTCGCCTGGCACGGCGATCTCGTGGCCTGGCTCGACCGGCTCGGCTGGCTCCGGACCCTGAGCGACCAGCTGACCGCCGTGCTGGGGCCGGTCCGCGAACGGCATCAGGACAATCTTGTGCTTGAGCTGCTGCACGGTGGCCGATGGGCCGGCCACCCGCTGCACCCGGCGCTCAGCGACCTGCCCGTCGGGCTGTGGACAGGCGTCGTGGTGCTGGACGCTGCGGACCGTGGCGAAGGCGCCCGGCGCGGATTCGACGCCGCAGGCGTGCTCAGCGCGGCCGGCATCGTCGCCGCGGGCGCTGCCGCCCTGACCGGCCTCACCGACTGGACCGTCAGCGACGATCAGGACCGCCGTGTCGGGCTCTTCCACGGGCTCCTCAACACCGTGGCCCTCGGGCTGCAAGGCGCCTCCCTGGGCAGCCGGGTGGCCGGCCGCCGTAGCACCGCGCGCGCTCTGGGCGTGGCCAGCCTCACGGTCACGGCCGCGGCCGGCTACCTCGGCGGTCATCTCGTCTTCAGCCGGGGCGTGATGGTCAGCCGGGTGGCGTGGGCCACCGGGCCGCGGCGGTGGACCCGCACGCTGCCGGAGGCCGACCTGCCCGACGACTCGCCGGCCGCCGTCGAGGCCGAGGGCCGGCCGGTCATGCTGTACCGTCACCGCGGCCGCCTCTACGCCATCGACAACATCTGCAGCCATGCCGGTGGCCTGCTCAGCCGCGGCCCGGTCGCGGATTTGACCGTGACATGCCCGCTGCACGGGTCCCGCTTCGGGCTCGCCGACGGCTGCGTCAGCCGCGGCCCGGCTAGCCAGCCGCAACCCGTGCTACCCACCCGGATCCGGAACGGCTGGATCGAGGTGCGCGGCAGCCAGCCGGCGCCCAGGCGGCCCGCAACTGGAAGGACACAGCCATGACGTTCGTAGTCGTCGCGAACCTCGATGACCTAGAGGTCGGCGACACCATGCTGGTGGACGAGCTGAGCGAGCCGGTCTGCCTCATCCGCCTCGATGATGACGACGTCAGGGCGATCCACAACACCTGCACCCACCAGCAGCAGCCCCTGCACGAGGGCTCCCTCCAGGACGATGACACGCTGGTCTGCGCCGCGCACGCGTCACGCTACGATCTGACCACCGGCGAGGCCGTCGGCGTGTTTGCCTGCGGCCCCATCCCGGTTTACGCATGCAAGATCGAAGACGACGCCATTCTGGTCGACATCGAGCAGCAGCTCAACGACGCACCAATCCCTCATCGCCCGTACCACTGAGGCCGGTGGGCTAGCTTCCGAAGCTGACGCTGTTTGCCTTGACGTCGACGTCGATCCCGTTCGAGGACGAGTTGAGCCCGCCGGTCATCCGCAGCCCCAGCGGCAGCGACTTCAGCGGCAGCTTGATGTTCTGCGCCGAGCTCGCGAGCCGCGCCGGCAGCCCGTTGCTCGACACCAGCCGCAGCTCGATCTCGTCCGGCCCGGCCGTCACTACTTTCCAGGTGGCCGACCAGGATACGAGCCCTCCGGCCAGATCCAGGCTGCCTTTCACCGCCTGGTTACCGACCGAGGTGACCTTCAGGCCGCCGCCGCCCAGGAAGCCGGCCAGCGGTCCGGCCTGCGACAGCGCGTTCCCGAGTGCACCGAGGCTGATCAGTATCGTCCCGTGCACCGGGCCGGTGGTACCGCCGTTAAAGCTGGAATTGACCTTCACGCTGTCCGCGACCACGTTCAGGCTGGTGATCGTGACCGGCCCCGCCTTGATGTCCGATGAGCTGATGGTGATCTGGCCGATATCCCGGGCGGCGACCTGGGTCAGGAACGGGAAGCCGGCGATCGACACGCTGGGCCTGGCCGGGAAGCCGTGTGACTGGATCTGGGCTGCGATCTTGCTCTCAGCCAGCGCCCTGGCCCCGAAGTCGAGGCCGACCAGCAGCACGACGATGACTACGATCCACACCAGCCACTTGCGGCCACGACTGCGCTGCTTCGGCTGCTGTGGCGAGTTGTCGGACAAGCCAACCGCCTCCCGGGCACGAACCGGTACTGGCCGCCAGTCTGCCGCACGATCGGCTGACATGTGGCCGGGCGGACGCTGCCGGCCCGGCGCCGCGATCAGCCGTACGCTACGCCGCATGGACGTTCTTTTCATCACGAGCATGTCGGTCGTCGCCGCTGACCCGCCGCAGAGCCGCAAGCTGTTCATGGACGCCCTCGGCCTGCCGCTGGAAAAGTACGAAGCCGACGAGTACTACTCCAGCGGGAGCATCCCCGGCAGCAAGCACTTCGGCGTGTGGCCGCTCTCCCAGGCGGCCGAGGCGTGCTTCGGCACGCCGAAGTGGCCCGCCGGCCGGGTGGTCCCCCAGGCATCCATCGAGTTCGAGGTCCAGGACGCAGCAGCTGTCGCGGCGGCTGGCAGCGAGCTTGAGCGCGCGGGTTTCGAGCTGCTGCACCCGGCGCGTACCGAGCCGTGGGGACAGACGGTGACCCGGCTTCTCACCGAGGATGGCCTGATCGTCGGCATCTCCTACGCCCCCGCTCTGCACGACGAAGAACGTGCTTGAGCGCCGGGAGCCGGCCCGGCTGGTCAGGGCTTCCCGGCGCCCGGCGCGGGCGCCGGGAACGCAACGACCTGCCCGCTGGGCTGGGCCGGCCCGGGCCCGCCGTAGTGCTGGCCGACGACGTACAGGTGCGGGTCCCGGTCCCGGCTGAGCGCGCAGGCGAAGGCGCCACGGTCCAGGCTGACCGTGGCCAGCACCTTGCCGCCCTCGCGGACCCGCACGCAATGCCGGTTGCCCACGTCCGCGTACCAGACAGCGCCCTCGGCATCGATGCAGATACCGTCCGGGTGGTCACCGGGCGTCTGCGCCCACACCCGCCGGCCGCCGAGGCCGCCGTCCGCGCCGATGTCGTATGCCGTCAGCCGGCTGGCGTAGGACTCGGCGAGGATCAGCGTTCCGCCGTCCGGGGTGATCGCCATCCCGTTCGGGAACGCGACGTCATCGGCGACCCGGCGGACATTGCCGTCCGGCGTGGCGAGCACCACCAGCCCCGGCGCGAACTCACCGCCAGGGAAGTCGAAGCCGATGGTATTGACGTAGGCCCGGCCGCGGTCATCGGCCACGATGTCATTCCACGGCTTGACCGAGACTCCGGACAGGTCAGCGTGCGTGACCAGCGACCCGCCGGGCTCACGGCGCAGCAGCTGCCGCTGCGCGGAGTCCACCACCAGCAGCCGCCCGTCCGGCAGGAAATCGATGCACATCGGGAACGACGCGACGGTCGCCACCACCTCGTGGCGGCCGTCGGTGCCGAGCGCGATCACCTGGTTCGCGCCCCAGTCAGAGAACCACAGCCGGCCGTCGTGCCAGCGCGGTGACTCGCCGAACACGATTCCTTCCATCAGGATCTCGGCTGCGCCCACTTGAGCCCTCCTTCTCGCCGATGGTCTGCTAACGCAGACCCCGCCGGGTTCTGTGACTCATCGCACCGGTTCCCTCGGGCGGGACGTCCAGGCCCGGCCCGGCCGGGCCGGCCTGGACCTCATGATCAGGCGAGGTCGAACCGGTCGAGGTTCATCACCTTGTGCCACGCCGCGACGAAGTCGGTCACGAACTTCTCCTTCGCGTCATCGCTCGCGTAGACCTCCGCGAGCGCGCGCAGCTCGGAGTTCGACCCGAAGACGAGGTCGGCCCGGCTGCCGGTCCACTTGACCTCGCCGGTGGCCGCGTCGCGGCCCTCGAACGTGTTCGCGTCCTCGGACGTCGGCTGCCACGTCGTGCCCATGTCGAGCAGGTTGACGAAGAAGTCGTTGGTCAGGGACCCGGGGGAGGTGGTGAAGACGCCGAGCGGCGAGTGCTGGTAGTTCGCGCCGAGCACGCGCAGGCCGCCGACGAGGACGGTCATCTCGGGTGCGCTCAGCGTGAGCAGGTTCGCCTTGTCGATCAGCAGGTACTCGGCCGGCAGCCGGGCGTCCTTCCCGCGGTAGTTGCGGAACCCGTCGGCCTGCGGCTCGATCACGGCGAACGACTCCACGTCGGTCTGCTCCGCCGACGCGTCGGTGCGGCCCGGCGCGAACGGGACCTCGACGTGGTAGCCGGCGCTCCTGGCGGCCTGCTCGACACCCACGCCGCCGGCCAGCACGATCAGGTCGGCGAGCGAGACCCTCTTCCGGCCGGCCTGCGCGGCGTTGAAGGACTCAACGATCCCCTCCAGGGTGCGCAGCACCGTCGCCAGCTCGTCCGGATTGTTGACCTCCCAGCCGCTCTGCGGCTCAAGGCGGATGCGCGCGCCGTTGGCGCCGCCGCGCTTGTCGCTGCCGCGGAATGACGACGCCGACGCCCACGCGGTGGAGACCAGCTGCGAGACCGACAGGCCCGCGGCGAGGATGCGGCCCTTGAGAGCGGCGATGTCCGCGGCGTCGGCGAGCTCGTAGTGCACCGCCGGGACGGGGTCCTGCCAGATCAGCGTCTCGGACGGTACCTCGGGCCCGAGGTAGCGCACGACCGGGCCCATGTCGCGGTGGGTCAGCTTGAACCAGGCGCGGGCGAAGGCGTCCGCGAACGCCTCCTGGTCCGCCATGAAACGCCGCGAGATCGGCTCGTAGACCGGGTCGAACCGGAGCGACAGGTCGGTCGTCAGCATCATCGGAGTGCGGTGCTTGGACGGGTCGTGCGGGTCGGGCACGGTGCCCGCGCCGGCGCCGTCTTTCGGCTGCCACTGGTGCGCGCCCGCGGGGCTCTGGGTGAGCTCCCACTCATAGCCGAAGAGGATCCGGAAGAAGCTGTTGTCCCAGGTGATCGGGGTGTCGGTCCAGATGACCTCGATGCCGCTGGTGATCGCGTCGCCGCCCACGCCGGTGCCGAAGGTGCTCTTCCAGCCCAGGCCCTGCTGTTCGATCGGGGCCGCCTCGGGATCGGGGCCGACGTTGTCCTCCGGGCCCGCGCCGTGGGTCTTGCCGAAGGTGTGACCGCCGGCGATCAGCGCGACCGTCTCCTCGTCGTTCATCGCCATCCGGCGGAACGTCTCACGGATGTCGCGGGCCGCGGCGAGCGGATCCGGGTTGCCGTTCGGGCCCTGCGGGTTGACGTAGATGAGGCCCATCTGGACCGCGGCGAGCGGCTCCTCGAGCTTCCGGTCGCCGCTGTAGCGCTCGTCGTCGAGCCAGGTGGTCTCGGGCCCCCAGTAGACGTCGTCGTCCGGCTCCCAGACGTCCTCGCGGCCCCCGCCGAAGCCGAAGGTCGCCAAGCCCATCGTCTCCAGGGCAACGTTTCCGGTGAGGACCATCAGGTCGCCCCACGAGATCTTCTGGCCGTACTTCTTCTTGACCGGCCACAGCAGCCGGCGGGCCTTGTCCAGGCTGACGTTGTCCGGCCAGCTGTTGAGCGGCGCGAAGCGCTGCTGGCCGGCCCCGGCGCCACCGCGGCCGTCGCTGATCCGGTAGGTGCCCGCGAGATGCCACGCCATCCGGATCATGAGCGGGCCGTAGTGGCCGAAGTCGGCCGGCCACCAGTCCTTGGAGCCCGTCAGCACCTCCGCGATGTCGCGCTTTACGGCGGCGAGGTCGAGGGTCCTGAACGCCTCGGCGTAGTTGAAGTCCTCGCCGAGCGGGTTGGCCACGGCGGGGTTCTTGGCGAGGATCTTCAGGTTGAGCTTGCTCGGCCACCAGTCACGGTTGGCGTCCCCCATGGTGGGGTGGGTAAGGCCGTCGCGCACGACCGGACATCCCCCGCTCTCCGGGGTGGCATCTTCGATGACTACTGGATCGTGGTTCTCAGTCATGGGAATCCTTCCGGGCTAGGCGGGATCACGGTGCTCAGGGAGCGCGGGTGGCGGCACAGCCGGGGCACAGGCCCCAGTAGGTGACCTGGGCCTCGTCTATCGAGAAGCCATGGTCGTCGGATGCGGTCAGGCAGGGTGCCTCGCCGACCGCGCAATCGACGTCAGCGACGGCGCCGCACGACCGGCACACGATGTGGTGGTGGTTGTCCCCGATGCGCCCCTCGAACCGGGCCGGGCTGCCGGCCGGCTCGATGCGGCGCAGCAGCCCCGCCGCGGTCAGCGCGTGCAAGGCGTCATACACGGCTTGCAGGGAAACATGGCCTACCCGGTCACGCACCCCGGAGGCGATCGCCTCGACGCCGAGGTGGTCACCGTCCCGGACGGTCTGGAGCAGTGCGACGCGGGCGGCCGTCACCCGCAGGCCGGCCCCGCGCAGTTCCTCGGCGGTGGTAGGTGTCCGGGGTGCGGTCATGGGCCAAACTTATAGCAGGAAACCCGAACAGTTCAAGGAAACGAATGCTTCAAGTGTAGGGTCGCCGGGCCCTGGCGCGCTCTGGCGCCGGGGCCGAACCCGGTGGATCATGGTGGCCACTTCGCCTCGGTCACGCACGCGACCTTTAGCCAGTACCGCCACTCGACTGCGGTGACCGACCTGAGGCGGCTGGCCAACCGCAGCCACTCGCTCACCATCGACAGCGGCTGGCGCGAGGTCGCAGACACCGCACTGGGCTGGCTGGCCGCCCACCAGCTATAGACCGTTACTAAGGCCTAATTTAATACTAAATCTGACTTCTTGAGTCAGCAATTCGGCGTTGCGGCCCGCTAGTATCGTGCGGCAATCTGACGGGCTAACCCGGCGGTCGGCCGCTCATGGCCCGGGAGTGGCAGCCGGGCCAAATCGCAAAGTGCCGGAATCATTTTCCTGCCTTTCACGGCCGGGCACGCCGTTCAGCGTGTGCGGTCAGTTCAGCGGCAGCCAGAACCCGGCTGGCTGGTTCGGCATCGGCGGGACTAGCCTGTCGTCGCCGCTGTGGTCAGCGGTCATCGCAGACCGGGACAGCTTCCAGGGTCGCCGCAGCGGCAACGTCAACCCGTTGCTGTACGCGCTGTTCGGCCTCGCCCCGCACCGGTACTTCCACGACATCACCGGCAACGGGCAGACCACCGTCAGCAACGGCCTGTTCCCGGTCACGCCGGGCTACGACGAGGCGACGGGAATCGGCACGCCGAGGATGGCGGCCCTGATCACGCTCACCCGGTAAGCACAGGCAGCACGCGTAAGGGGGACGGGCCGGCCCGTCCCCTTTGCGTCAGGCCGGCACCGTTCCGGCGAGTTCCGCGGCCGGATGAGTACTGGCAGGCGTTGCCCGGCGCCGTTCCGGTGCTGTCACCCAGCGCCGATCATGGCGCGCTAACAGCGTTGCTGGCCCACGTGCTGAAGGCGGCGAATGCCTGGATCGCGGTTTGCTCAGCGAGGCGGGTATCTTGCCTGCTATTGACGTACTGGTCCGCAAGCCGGCCTAGGTCACGCCACATTGGCTGAGTGCGGGCGCCGCGGCCGTCGAGGAACCGGGCCGGCACCGGACCGAGGCGGGCTTCGATGCGGCGCCGCAGGACCCGGCCGCCCAGGGTTGCCCCCTCGGTGACGTACAGAGTTCCCCATGCGGCAGCCGGACCGGCCAGGGCCGGCAACCCGGCGGCCTCGGGCAATGATGTCCCGGTCACGCCAAGATCGGTCAGATCCGCCGCCAGCGCGGCCAGCCGCTGCCGGGCCGGCCAGCCGACCGCTGACGGCAGTACCTGGTGATCCAGCAACCGCTCCAGGGGTGCTTGAAAACCCCACAGGACGCGCAGCAATGCCGCATACCTGGCGAGGCTGTCCGGCCGGGCCAGCGGCGCAAGGCTCGCCTCAGCCTGTGCGTGCGCGGCCCGAGTGCATTCCCTTAGCTGCGTCCAGAGGATCCCGCGCCGAGGTCCCTGCGTCACCGGCCCATCGTAACCAGGCACATTCGCTTTCAGCACCGGCTGCATTAGCCTGTCGTGGGAAACGTCCGCGCGGTGGAGCCGGGCCTGGGCCTGGTGGTGCGGGAGGCGGCATGACGGACGATACGCAGCCCAGGCTGCCCGCGCGCGAGGCGGCCGCCGAGCATGCCGCCGGGACCGTCTTCGATATCACCGAGTGCGCGAGCGAGCCGATCCATCTGCTGGGCTCCGTGCAATCACACGGCGCGTTGCTGGCGCTGGCCAAACCAGCCCTGACTGTGACCGTGGCCAGCGCGAATACTGCCGCGTTGCTAGGCGTGGCACCCGGGGCACTGCTGGGCTTGCCGGTATCCGACATTCTCGGTACCGAGCAGGCCCGGCAGCTTGGCGAGGCAGCGTCTGATGACGGCGCCGCCGCGATAATCCCGGTCCGGCTGGAGGAGCGGGAGACCGGATACCAGCTTGAGGTCAGCGTGCACGCCGCCGACGGGCTGGTGATCTGCGAGTTCGAGCCGCCCGCCGACCAGCCGTTCCGGTTCTCGTCGTTCTACCCGGGTGCGCGGCGCGCGTTGCTGCAGCTGCAGGGCACGCGGACGGTAACCGGGCTATGCGAGGCCGCGGTGCGGCAGCTGCGCGCCTTCACCGGCTATGACCGGGTGGTTGCCTACCGCTTTGATGGTGACGGGCCGGGCGAGGTGATCGCCGAGGATATAGCGCCCGGCTGGGAGCCGTGGCTGGGGCTCTGGTTCCCGGCGATTGACGTGCCGCCGCAGGCGCGGCGACTTTACCTGCGGAACTGGATCCGGGTCATCGCCGACGTCGACGACCACGGCGCGGCGCTGGTACCGCCGCTGCGGCCGGGCACGCAGCGGCCGCTGGACTTGTCCGGCGCGGCGCTGCGCACCGTGTCCGGTTATCACCTGGAATACCTGCGTAACATCGGCGTGCGCGGCTCGATGTCGGTATCGCTCATCAAGGATGGCCGACTGTGGGGGATGATCGCCTGTCACAGCGGCGCCCCCCGGCGGCTGACCGCCGATCAGCGCGCGGCCTGCGAGATGTTCGGCATCGCGCTGTCGCTGCAGCTTGACAGCGTCGAGGATCGCCAGCGCGCGGCGGGGGAGGCCGCGGCCCGGCGAGTCCTGCAGCAGATAACCGAGGCTGCCGATGCCACCGGGCCAGAGCGTTTCGGCGAGCACGTCGTCGCGCACTCCGCCCGGCTACGCGACCTGGTCGCCGCTGATGGCGTCTATGCGCGCTTCGGCACCGCCTCGCGCGCATCTGGCCTGGTACCGGACCTGGCGGGGCTGCCGGCCTTGCTGGCGCGGCTGCCCCCGGTGCCGGTGGGCCGGGCGTGGTCGACGCACCGCCTGCGCGAGGAACTCGGCGAGTCGGCCGATCTGGCTGGTGACTGTGCCGGCCTGCTGCTAGTGCCGCTGAGCGCCCGCGGCGACGTGCTGGCCTGGTTCCGCGGGGCGGTATCACGCACCGTGCGGTGGGCTGTCGATCCAGGGCGCCCGGTCGTCACCGGCAGCCGGGGGGAGCGGCTGACCCCGCGCGGTTCCTCCTCGGTGTGGCAGGAGACCGTACGCGGGCAGTGCCTGCCGTGGTCGGGCGAGGAACGCGGCATCGCCGAGGAAACGTACCGGGCCTTGTTCGAGGTCGCGGTGCGGCATGCGACGGCGCTGAGCGCGGCCGGCCACGAGCCCGCCCGCAGCGATGACGAACTCGAGGCGTTCGCCCGCGCCGCATCGCACGACCTGACCGAACGTCTCCGCGGGATCGCCAGCTACGCCACCCTCGCTGCGCCGGACTCCGCCGCGCTTGACGACGTGACCGCGCAGCGGCTGGACACCATCAGCTGGCTCGCCTCGCGCCTGGATGACCTGCTGAACTCGCTAGTGGAGTACTCCCGCCT
Organism: uncultured Actinomycetes bacterium; assembly: GCA_963786975.1. GTDB lineage: Bacteria > Actinomycetota > Actinomycetes > Streptosporangiales > Streptosporangiaceae > Palsa-506. The sequence continues at coordinate 195,590 of CAWBBE010000011.1, forward strand.
CGGCCGGGCTGACCTGCGCATCAGGTCGGTATCGCTGGACGATGTGCTCGATGACATCGAGGAAATCCTCGGTTCCCGGCTGGCCGAGGCCGGCGTGCAGCTACGCCGTCCCGGGCGGCTGGGCACCGTTTCCAGCGACCGCGTCCGGCTGCAGGAAGTGCTGGTCAATCTGGTCAGCAATGGTGTCAAGTACGCCTCGGCGGCTCCGCCACGCTGGGTGCAGGTCGGCTGCGAGGACGTTGTGCCGCCCGATGCTGAGCGGCCGGTCCGCGCTTTCTACGTTCGTGACAACGGCATCGGCATCCGGGCCGATCAGCAGGAGGAAATCTTCCGGATCTTCCGCCGCTTGCACGCGCCGGGCGCTCGCGGTGGCGGCGCGGGTGCCGGGCTGACCATAAGCCGGCGCATCGTCGAACGCCATGGCGGCCAGTTGTGGGTTCGTTCGGCGCCGGGGCAGGGCGCCACGTTCTACTTCACGCTCGGCGCCCCGGCCCCGCTCGACACCGGGGACCCTCCCGGCCCGGGGTGAGCGGGGCCGGGCGCGGCCCCTTGGACTGGTCGGTCAGTCGGTCAGCCCGAGGTGTCTGTGGTACTGCTCAAGGCCCGCGTCCAGCGGGTACGGCCCGCGAGTCAGCTGAAGCTGAAACGGCAGCTCGGCGTAGTCCCAGTAAGGCCGGTCGCCGCAGTCGCCGCAGATGACCTCGAAGACGCCGGTGTAGCCGCCTTCCATCCGGCCCTGAACGATCCGGGCCGGCTGGCGCCGCAGGATGGCGTTGAGACCATGGCCTGGCACGCCAGGCGGAGGGATTCTGGTGCAGTCCCGGGCAGCGCGCAAATTCGCCCGGGCTGCGCCACTGCTGGAACGGGCGGCCGGGCCGGTACCGGTGCTTACGGCGTTCATTGCGCCTGCTTGCCTGGCCCCAGGCTGGATTCCGATCACTGCCAGGGTCTGGAGCAGCACCGGTCACCAGGCTACACGCGATGATCCTGGCGGGAAACGCTCCCTCGCTGAAAGTTACGTGATGACCAGGTGAACGCGCGCAGCACGGCCTAGAGCGTCACCGGTTTCCCGCATGCCGGGCACCGGAACGGCCGCCGCCTGGCCATGGCGCGGGCTATCGCGAAGTAGACGAACGGGAAGCCCGTTCTAGGCATCTCCCTGGTTGCCTCAACGGTTCCGTGCGTGGCGCAGCGCCCGGTCCGGCTCTCCACTTCTTTAGCCATCACGCCTCCCTGGTCGAATCAGGTTGCCGCTGATTAGCGGCTGAGTGGCAGCCAGCTGAACTTCCAGAGGGCGAACGCGAGGCCGCCGGCCCCCCACAACGCCACCACGAGCAGGTCAGCACCGGCAAAGCCACTCCCGGTGGTGTGCGGGTTGTAGGCCGTCAGCAGCGCAGCGGCGAGGTGGCGGACGGGGAACACGTCTGCGACATCTACCAGCCAGTGCGGCAGCACCGAGACGGCCACGAACACGCCGGAGATGAAGTAAAGGGGCAGCATGGTCGCCTGGGTGATGGGCTGGGCCGAATCCTGGTTGCGGATCACCGAGGCCAGGGCGAAGCCCAGGCAGCAGAAGGCCAGCGCCCCGACGATAACGGTAACCACCAGGGCCGGGGCGGTCCGGCCAGGTACCGCGGCCTTGTAGAACAGCCAGCCGATGGCCAGCAGCAACCCGGTGATGCCTAGCGCGACGACGACAGAGGTCAGCGCGCGCCCGGCGATGATGGCCGCGGCCGGCTCCGGGGTAGCCCGCCGTCGTTTCAGCGCCCCGGATTCACGCTGTGCGGTTACCGAGATCACCAGGTTGACGAATGCCGCCCCGATGATCCCGAGAGTGATGATGCCCGGGACGTAATAAACCGACGTGTTGATCGTCCCGCCCGCGACCTTGACGGTGCTGCCGTGGAACAAGGAGGCGAAGATCACCAGGAACAGCACCGGCAGCGCCAGGGTGAAGAAGCGCGACTGGCGGTTGCGGAGGAACGCGCGCAGGTCGTACCGGAACTGGTGCAGGGAAAGGCGGGCCACCAGGCCGGGTCCGGACCTCTCAGCGCGTGCCGAGCCAGCGTGCGCGGTCATCGGCTGCCGTCCAGTTTCGCGTCGGTGAGGGCCAGGTAGATGTCTTCGAGACTGGGCCGTCGCACGTCGAGGTCGGCCAGGTCGGCGCCCCTGGTCTCGGCCCACCGGACCAGCGCCCCCAGAACTGGGACGATGGAGTTGGCACGTACTAGCATCCGGTCTCCGTCCGTGCTCGCCAAAGCGGATCGGACCGGCTCGGGCAACTCGTCGGCGATGCTGCCCGGCGGCAAGCTGAATCGGATCTCGGCGGCCGCGTGCTGGCGCCCCGCTAGCGTCGCCGGAGTGCCTTCGGCCACGATCTGGCCTTGCGCGATCACGGCCACGCGATCGGCCAGGTGCTCGGCTTCGTCCATGTAATGCGTGGTGAGGAAGACCGTCACACCGAGTGCGCGGAGCCCGGAGATCATCTCCCAGGCAGCCCGCCGGGCTGACGGGTCAAAACCGGTGGTGGGCTCGTCGAGGAATAACAGCTCCGGATCCCCGATGAGGGCCAATGCCACGTCCAGTCGCCGGCGCTGACCGCCGGAGAGCTGGCTGGCGATAGCATCAGCCCGGTCAGACAGCCCGACCAGATCCAGCGTCTCATCGACGCCCCTGGGGGCGGGATAATAACCCGCATACATTTGCAGGCACTCGGCCGCCGTCAGGTCCCGCTCAGGTTCAGACTCCTGTAAGACCACCCCGATGCGGGACCGCCACAACGGCCCGCCATGCCGGGGATCCTGCCCAAGGACCGTGACCTCGCCTCCGGTGCGCCGGCGGTAGCCCTCAAGAATCTCCACGGTGGTGGTCTTCCCGGCGCCGTTGGGACCAAGGAACGCGAACACTTCTCCTCGCGTGACCCGCAGGTCTATGCCACGGACAGCCTCAAAAGAGCCATACCGCATCCGCAGGCCCGAAGCGTCAATTACTGTCTCGGCGCTGCCACCGGAGCCGGCGCCTATCCGATTCGGGCTGGTTGTCATCGCCGCTGCCCGCCTAATGCCGGCCTGCTAGATGCTCAGATAAGCGACTAACCCGGCCGGACTTCTCGAAATCCCAGCAACGAAACCAATAGCCGAAGAGTAGCCCCGGCGAACCTGCCTGCATAGTCCTCGCCATAGCTTCGGGTGCCTGCCACGGGCCGCGGCCAGTGATCCGCTCGGAGCTGCTGACCAGGAAAAACGGTCGTCACCTGCGCGGTAGCCCGGTGGACTCCGTACGCGGCAGCGGATAAAGTCGCCAGCAGAGCCCAGGTGTGCCAGAGCGGAGGGCCGGGCCGGTGGACGATGACGTACTCGGACCGATCGACTACCTGGCGGTGGAGTGGCCCGGCGGCCATGTGACCGGTGAGGGATTCCAGCTGCTGCTCGATCTCGTCGAGCGCGGCATCGTCCGGGTGTTAGACCTCGAGTTTGTCGCCAAGGCCGCCGACGGCACGGTCCGGAAGGTCGCGCTCGGCGATGTCGAGCACGGGGGCGACGTCGATGTGACGATGTGGGACGGCGCCTCGTCCGGCTTACTTGACCAGTCCGACGTCGACGAGGTCGCCGCGGTCATCGAGCCCGGCAGCCTCGCGGGCATCCTGGTGTACGAGAACCTGTGGGCAGCGCCGCTGATGGCCGCGCTGGACCGCAGCAGCGCCCGCCTGCTGGGCAGCGGGCCGGTCGTTGCCGAGGACCTGCTCACCGCGCTGGATGCGACTGAGCCTGGCTAGGCCACGACCACCGGAGCGGAGGCACCGCATGGGACTGATCAAAACCGGTTTGAAGGCCGCAGTGGCCGTCAAGACGGCGCACGTAGTTCACGACCGCATTCAGCGGCGGCAGCAGGCCCAGTGGGCGGCCGGAGGGCAGCTCGGAACAGCACCGCTGGCCGGAACAGCACCGCCGGCCGGGGCGGTACCGCCGGCCGGAGCTCCGCAGGCACCGGCACCCGTGACGCAGGTCGAACCCGCGGCCGCTGCGGCGCATCCGCCAGTCAGCGACATGCTGGCTCAGCTCACCAAGCTCGGCGAGCTCAGGGCCGCCGGCGTGCTGACCGAGGCCGAGTTCGCGGTCCAGAAGGCCCGCATACTCAACGGCTGACCGCCGCTGCGGATGGCCAGGGCGGCACCCCGGCCGAGGCGGCGCCGGGCTGGGCGGGGCCGGCTGCTGAAAGGCAACCTGGCGGGCCCGCGCAGGCCGGTCGTGAGCTGACGATCCCGGCCTGGCTGATTACGGAGGATCCATGCGAGCTAGTGGGATCGAGCGGGACCATGCGGCCAGTCTGCAGAAGGTCGACCATGTCGTTGTCGTGATGCTCGAGAACCGCTCGTTCGACCATCTGCTCGGATACCTGTCCCTGCACGGTGGCCGCCCGGAAATCGACGGCCTGCGCCCGGGGTTGTCCAACGAATACCAGGGGCGCACTTATCCGGTTCACCATCTCGGCACGACGGCAGTCAGCGTGGATCCTGACCATTCCGCGAGTGCCGTCGACGCGCAGGTCGCCGGCGGGAGAATGAGCGGCTTCGCCGCGAGCTTACTGATCACCCTGCGGGCCATGAAGTCCAGGACGGCGACCCGGCACCGGTCATGGGCTACTACGACGGTGCTGACGTGCCTGTCTACGATCACCTCGCGGAGGAGTTCGCTGTCTGCGACCGCTGGTTCAGCTCGGTGCCCGGCGCAACCTGGCCTAACCGGCTGTACGCCCTGTGCGGCCGGGCCGCGAGCAGCCGGGATGACCCGCCGCTCTATGTGCCGCCGCTGTACCGGCTGCCGTCCTTCGTGCGGCACCTCGACGCGCACCACGTCTCCTGGCGCTGGTATTCGTTCGACCCGGCCACGCTGCGGCTGGCCGACGCCCGCTACGTGCTGGGACACCACCGGAAGTTCGCCTACTTCAGTACTGCCGGCCTGCCGTGGAAAACCGTGCTGAACGTCAGTGTCAGCGCGAAGATCGCATGTTTTCTCGATGACGCCGCCCGCGGCACGCTGCCGGCCCTGTCCTGGATCGACCCGGCGTTCACCAGCTTCAACCCCCTCGGCTTCCCCGTGAACGATGACCACCCGGCCGCCGATATCAAGGACGGCCAGGACCTCGTTCTGGCGGTTTACGACGCGCTGGCGGCGAGCCCGCAATGGGACTGCTCGCTGCTGGTCATCGTCTACGACGAGCACGGAGGCTTCTTCGATCACGTCCCGCCGCCGCTGGCAGCCGACGACGACCCGGAGACATTCGGAAGGTACGGCGTGCGCGTGCCAGCGATCGTCGTCTCGCCGTGGACGGAACCGCGCTCGGTGTCGAGCACGGTGTTCGATCACACCTCGATCATCAAGACCGTGCTGCTGCGCTTTTGCCCCGCCGCGCTGAACTACCCGGAGCAATCCGGCGGGCCGGGGAGGCTGCGCGCGGGCCATCCTCAGTACCCGGGCATGCGCGTGGCCAGCGCTAACCATCTCGGCGAATTCCTGACCCGCACGGCACCGCGGCCCGCCCCGCCGCGGGACGCCCTGCTGGAACACGCCGCGACGCGGGCTCAGGAACAAGCCACTGCGGCCGATGCCGCCCCGGGCGGCCCGGGAACCGACAGCCGCCCGCCCAACGACCTGCAAAAGCGGATCCTGGCCGCGACTCGCGAGTTGAACAGGCGGGCACCCGGCACGCGCGCCGTAGGCCCGCAGGAACGAGCAGGCGCGGTGCCGCCCTGCTGATCCCGTCGGCGCGTGGGACCGCGGGCCATCACGGCCGGCACGGTGCACCCGGGTACCACCGTCGGCGACGTCATGGCTCTCATCTGGGCGATGCGCGGGCTCGTCCAGGCCACCGGGGAGGTCGGCGCCGGGGCCTGGCAGCGGTTCCTCGACATCCACCTGGCCGGCCTGCGATCCGCGGGACCGCGCGGCAGCAACCGCTCTGCCCGGCCTGGCCGCCCCGGACCGCGCACCGCGAGACCGGGCGCGCCCGGCGCTGAGCTGCGCTGAGCGAGCGCACCGTGAGCCTGGGCGGTTTGTTATGTTGCCTTATCCGGGACGGCGGTCCGGGGTCAGCCGCTGAGTCGAGAGAGGTCTGCCGCGATGTCGGAAGAACAGATGGTTGGCCTGGTACAGGATGCCCTTGCCGCGCGCGGGATCGCCGACGAGGTGCTCGCTGCCGGGCAGTTCAATCCGCGGGGCCATTCCGGCGGCATGTTCGCCGGCGGGCTGGCAGGCGGCGAGGCCGGAGGCTTGCTTGGCGGGGCAGCGGAGGCAGCTGGCGTCGGGGTGGGCTCCATTGCGGGCATGCGGGCCGCCGATGCCCGCTCGGGATTGCCCGCCAGCATGCTCATCGGCGTCTCCGCCACGATGGTGTACGGGTTCGCGGCAGCTACCAGGCACAGCGAGCCCGCCTCGGTTGTCTTCCAGATCCCGCGGGCCGGCCTGACGGTCAAGGTGCACCAGCGGGTGAACGTGCGCGTGCTGGAGCTGATCGATAACGCCGACGGCGCGAGTATCGAACTGGAAGGCAACCGGCTGCCGGTAACGCATTCCAAGGACGTCATCCACGTACTTGGCAGCGGCGGGCGCTAGCCGCGGGCCGGGCGGCCCCGGCCGGCGGCGATGCGGACGCGGCAGCCTTGCCCGTAAAGGACTTGGGCGGTGGTCAGCGAGTTCGCGCGCCCCGGCCGCGCGGCCGGGGGACTGGCGACGGCCTTCGAACGAGGATCGCCGCAGCTGCTGACGACGGAGAGGTCATGAGCGAACAGGACCAGAAGGTCGCCATCATCACCGGAGGTTCACAGGGTATCGGCGCCAGCCTCGTCGCCGGGTACCGGCGACGGGGCTGGGCGGTCGTGGCCACATCCCGGACGATCAAGCCCGCCGGGGACCCGGCCGTGCGCACCGTGGCCGGGGACGTGTCCGAGCCCGCTACCACCGACCGCATCATCGGCGCGGCGCTGGAGAGCTTCGGCCGGATCGACACCCTCATCAACAACGCCGGCGTCTTCATCTCCAGGCCGTTCACCGAATACACCGCTGACGACTACGCAGCCGTGGTCGCCGTCAACCTCACCGGGTTCTTCCGGCTGACGCAGCGCGCCATCGCCGAGATGCTGAAGCGCGGCAGCGGCCACGTTGTCAACATCACCGCCACCCTCGCCGAATACGCCAGCTCCGCCGCGCCCGCCGTGCTGACCGCGCTCACCAAGGGCGGCCTCGCCGCGGCCACCAGGTCACTGGCCGTCGAGTACGCCTCGCGCGGCATCCGGGTCAACGCGGTCTCGCCGGGCATTATCCAGACGCCTGTGCATCCGCCGGAAAGCTACGCCGGGCTCGGCCCGCAGCTCCCCCCGGTCGGGCACGTGGGCCAGGTCAGCGACATCGTCGACGGCATCCTGTTCCTGGAGTCATCGCCGTTCATTACCGGCGAGATCCTGCACATCGATGGTGGCCAGATCGCCGGCCACTGACCAGGCCCTCCGGCGGGCCCGGCGCCGGCCCGGGGATAGCGGCCAGCCCAAGCGGGGGCGCGGAACCCGGTCATCGACGCAGCGAGAGGCTCAGCGGAGCCCGGCGGGTGCTTCGACGTCGTCGTAGACGCGGGCCGCGGAAAGCAGCCCGTCCGGGCCGCGCTCGTAGACGCCGATTCCCGCCTGGGGCGGCAGGTCGTGGCTGCCCCAGCGGACGCAGTTGTACTCCACGGCGCAGCGCACGCCGTCGTCGGTCACGGTGCAATGCTGCAGTCCGATGCCGCCGCCCGCGCTGAAGCACGAGGCGAAGAACGAGCGGAGCTCGGGGGCACCGCGGTGGGTGCGGTGCGGGCCGATGGACTCGCGGAAGTACCCATCCGGCGCGAAGGTGCGCACTATCGCTTCGGCATCACCAGCGCCCAGCGCGGCCTGGTAGCGGCCGACGACATCACCAGGGCGGGCGGACCCGGGCTCCAGTATCGGCGGCCTGACGTGGCGCCGTCCGTCGACCGGCCATTGGCTGCAGTAAGTGCGGAACACCACCGAGCGATCGTCGGGGGATTCGGCGACGATCGCCAGCGGCCAGTCCAGTTCCCGCCCGTCGCTGGTCAGGTGCGCCAGCAGTTCGACCACGGCCCGCCCGCCGGCCACCGTGGCGGCCACGGTCTCGGTCCGGGCATGCAGCCCGGCCAGCCAGGAATTGTTCTGGCTGACGAACCGGCGCAGCTGCCGGTGGCCGCGGATCTCGCCTGCGCGGGGGTCGTAGACGACCACCTCGCCGGGCCACACGGTCTCCAGCTCGCGGGTGTCACCCTGGTTCAGCGCGGCGAAATACTGCCTGACCGGGTCGGCCTGACCTGCGGCGCGCGTCTGCCTGCGGGTCAGCTCCACGGCACTGACGAAGTCCGGAAACCACGGCATCTCAGCTCCCATGCCCTTGTCGGCGGGACAGTTTCCGGCAAATGCCGTTGTCCTCCGGCAACCTACTCATCCCCGGCGTCCCGCGGCTACTACCAGCAAGCTGATCATTTTCTCTGATCGGCGTCAGCAGCCGCGAGCGGTGCACCTCGTAGCGCGGGCCGGCCTGCCGGGGCCGCTCACCCCGGCGGCACCATCGGCCCCGCGCACGCTCACTGGCATCGTCCCGGCTTCATAACTCCGTCACCTGACCGATGTCTCCGGCTGAAACTTGCAGCAGTATTTGTCGTGCAATTGCATTGCACGGCCCAGTGCCGGCAACCTGACCGGGCCGCTCCGGCCGGAGGCCAGCGGCCAGGGCCAGTCAGCTGGTGGCGACGGCGGAGAAAGGCGGGACTGTTGGACGCTGCCCGGTTGCGGGAAAGCTTCGCCCGTGTCGCGATGCACGGCGACGAGTTACCGCTGTTCTTCTACTCTGACCTGTTCATCAAGCATCCTGAGGTGCGGGACATGTTCCCGGTCTCGATGGCGGTGCAGCGCGGCCACTTCGTCGACGCGCTGGTGAAGGTCGTTTCCCAGGTGGACAATGTCAATGACCTGACCGCGTTCCTTCAGGCCCTGGGCCGTGATCACCGGAAGTTCGGCGCTGTCGCCGAGCACTATGACGCGGTGGGCGATAGCCTGCTGACCACCCTGGAGCATTTTTCCGGGCCGGCCTGGACCCCGGAGCTTGCCGCCGAATGGAAGGCGGCCTACGAGATCATCGGCTCCGTCATGACCGCCGCGGCGCGCGAGGACGAGCAGTCGCGGCCGCCCTGGTGGCGGGGCACGGTCGTGTCCTGCGAGCAACGGGCGTTCGACGTCTGCGTGCTGTTCGTCCGGCCGGAGCCGCGAATGGACTACCGGCCGGGGCAGTCCGTGGCGATCGAGACCCCGAGCCGCCCGAAGCTGTGGCGCTACTACTCGATGGCGAACGTGCCGCGCAGCGACGGGCTGCTGGAGTTCCATATCCGGCTGATCGACGGCGGCGCGGTGAGCATGGCGCTTACCGGCCCCGCAATCACCGGCACCGAGCTCAGGCTGGGACCTCCGGTTGGCGCCCTCACGCTGGGCAACCCCGACTCCGGCCGCGGGCTGCTGCTGGTGGCGGGAAGCACCGGCCTGGCCCCGCTGAAAGCCATCCTCGATCAGGTGACGGCCTTGCGGCAGCCGCCGGACGTGCACCTGTTCTTCGGCGCGCGGACCGCCGACGGGCTGTATGACCTGGACAGCCTGGACAAGATGGCCGCCCAGTACCCGTGGCTGACGGTCACGCCAGTCGTGTCAGCCGACGCTAAGTTCGCCGGCCAGACCGGCAGCCTCCCTGATGTGGTGGCCCGGCATGGCGACTGGTCGGGGCACGACGCCTACCTGGCCGGCCCGACCGAGATGGTCCGGGAGGCCGTCGCCCGGCTGGCTTCGGCGGGCCTGGCGCAGGAGCAGATACATATCGAGGATTTCGGCTGGAGCGAGCCTTGACGACAGCGTGGTTTGACGAGGACAACAGGCTGACTCCCGAGGAGGTGCAGTCCAAGACGTTTCCCATGTCGCGGCTGGGCCGGCGTGGCTACGAGGAGGAACACGTTCAGGTGTTCCAGCGCGCGGTGCACGCCGAGTTCCTGCGGCTGGTGAACGAGCGGGCGTCCTTGTGGCAGGAAGTTCAGCGGCTGCGCCGGCGGATTATCACCGGAGAAGCCGGCGGCGATCAGCAGAAGGTCCTGTTCGGTGAGGCCGACGCGCACGTGCACGCGGTGCAGATATTGTCGACCGCGCAGGTCACCGCGGACCGGTACGTAGCCGATGCGCAGGCTTACAGCAGCCGGGTAACCGAGGAGGCCAGGCTGCGCCGCGATGCCATCGTGCGGGAGGCGCAGCAGCATTCGGACCTGATCCTGGAGGACGCGCATGCCAGCGCCCGCGAGGCAGCGGTTTCCGCGCTGAACGTCACGGCGCCGCCGCAGACCGACCGGGAGCGGCGGGCCGCGCAGGCCGAACTGGCGTACTTGCGTACATACAGCGACGTCTACCGGGCGCACCTGCGGGCCTATACCGAGGGCGTGCTGCGCGGTATCGAGGAGTGGGAGCGCAAGGAAGCAGACTCTCTCCGGGAAGCAGCGTCGCTGGACGCGGCACCGGGCAATGGCGATCGTCGGAGCATCGGCCGCTGATGACGGGCCCGGGAACACCGCCCCCGCGGTCGGCGTTGTCGCCGGTGGCCTGGCGGCCGGCCCGGGTAATGCCCATTGACGGCGCTGGGCCGGCCATGAAATTTCAGTCGGCTGGATGAGAGAAAAGCTAGTGTCGCAGTGCGTGACGTGCGGGACCGAGCTGCATCCCGAGCGAGCACAAAAGTACAACTACTGCATGGCACGCGAGTGCCAGGACAAGAATGCCAGCGGCCTGACCATGGTCGCGGTCGGGGTAAATAAGGCTGCCGAGCAGTACCTGATCCTCGACGAGCGTACCCGCGAGGAACTGGCCAGCGGCAAGTACCATGACCAGCGGCGAGGTTCCTTCGGCCAGCCCGCCCCGGCACCGCGGGCCGGGCCGGCGCCCGGCCCGGCCGGCAAGTCCGGCCAGCCGGCCCGGCCGGCCCGCCGCCGGTCCAGCCGCACGGTGACCCGGCGCCCGTGGACCAGGTCGCAGGAGAAGCTGGCGCTGCTCTATAACGAGCAACGGCTCCGGCCCGAGGAAATAGCGCAGAAGCTCGGACTGAGCAGCTACCTGGTGACCCAGATCATCCTCGCCTCCAGGAACCAGGGAAAGCTCTGAGCGCCCTGCCCGGCCAGTTACCCGGTGAGCGCTACCGCCGCCTCGCTGGTGTACGCGGAGAAGGTCAGCGATTCCTGCAGGTACAGCTCGACGCTGGCTGCGTCGTGGGACAGGTAGCCGATGGACAGGTCCTGGCCGATGTGCAGTTCGTAGTCGCCGCCGCGGGTACTGAGCACGAAGGCGCCGTTGATCGCGGGCGCCCAGATGATCTCGCCGCCGGCGACCCTGGCCAGGTGCTCGTGGATGGGATAGCCGTGGTCGGATGTCTCGGTTACGAGGGTATAAGCGCCGGCGCTGAGCAGTACCGAGTATGGGCCGTTGACGCCGGCCAGCCGCAGCGCGCTGACGGCCTGGCTGATGATGTCCGGGTAGCCGAGGGCATCGTCGGGCAGCGCCAGGACCGGGTTGGACGAGCTGGCCCTGATTCCGGTGATGCCGGCCGCCGGGTAGCCCTCGAATACGGCCCGGTCCTCGGCGAGGGCGATGGCCCTCGCGGCATCCTTGACCGGCTGCCAGTCCGCGTCCTTGGCCCCGCGCTCGACGTCATCTACAGCGCGGCGGCCCACCGAGAACGGCACCCGCAATTCGATGATCGGCTGCGCCGTCCGGGCGCGGGCGATGACGCCATCGGCCGGGGGCTCGATGTCACGGAGGTGACCGGTGCCGGCCGCCGAGAGCGCCAGGCCACCCGGTTCTTGCATGTCCACCACCCGCCGGCCCGCCACATGGCGCTTGAAGGTGCGGGTGGCTTCCTCCTCGATGCCGGCCCAGGCGGCAGCCGAGATCGGGGCGAGTTCGCGGTGCAGGTTGTTCATGACGGGATGCTCCTTTTCAGGCTGCCGATGCCCAGGGAACCGCCGGGCCGGACACTGGATGCCGCGGGCGCGCCCGGCGGGGCGGTGCCGTCGCCGGCCGTGCCGGTCGCTGGCGCGGCGGCGCCGGATGCCGGGGGATCCGGCAGGTCGTCGAGGAAATCCGCGGTCGGCACGAAGAAGAGCGTGCCGGTGACGGCGGTGGAAAATTCGAGGATCCGGTCGGTGTTACCCGGCGGGTCGCCGATGAACATCTTCCGCAGCATCTGCTCGGTCACGCTCGGCGTGGCCGAATAGCCGATGAAGTAGGTGCCGAACTCGCCGCGCCCGGCGCTCCCGAACGCCATGTTCTCGCGCACGATCTGCCGCTCGGCGCCGTCCGGTCCGGTGATGGTGTTCAGCGCCACATGGGAATTAGCCGGTTTGACACCGTCCGGAAGCTCGATGTCGGACAGCTTCGTGCGGCCGATCACCTTCTCCTGTGCCTCCACCGGCAGCGCGTTCCACGCCTGCATGTCGTGCACGTACTTCTGCACGATGACGTAGCTCCCGCCGGCGAAGCCCGGATCCCCGGCGCCTACAAACGCGGCGGCGCTGGCCGCCGGGCCGGCCGGATTCTCGGTCCCGTCGACGAACCCGAGCAGATCGCGCTCGTCGAAGTAGCGGAAGCCGGACACCTCATCCTGCACCGTCACCGACCCGGCCAGCCGTTCCATGATCTGGGCCGCGAGCTCGAAGCAAAGGTCCGTCTGCCGGGCCCGGATGTGGAAGAGCAAATCTCCTGGCGTCGCGGGCGCGCGGTGCCTTTCACCGCTCAGCTCGCCGAAAGGGTGCAGTTCAGCCGGGCGCGGCCCGGCGAAAAGGCGATCCCAGGCTGTCGAGCCCACCCCGGCTACGCAGCTCAGCCTGCCTTCCGGCACCCGGAAGCCCACGGCCCGCAGCAGGCCGGCCAGGTCGGCAAGCAAATCCCGGGCGGCCAGGCTCGGCGCCAGGATCGACCGTTACCACCAGGAAGATCGCTGCTTCACTGGGCGGGCCGAGCACCGGCTGGGGCTCGCCTAGCCGGGCCGGTTCCGTCGGCACTGTCATGGCTTCGCTCCCTATCTCCGGGGACAGCTTGCCATGACCGGCCCGTCCGCTTCCCGGTGGCCACATCGTGTCGCCGGGCGGCGGGGATGCGGCTATCGTCAGCGGCACCGGGAACGAGGAGGACAGATGACGGAAATTCCGGGCGTCGACCCGGCGGTCCCGCCTAGCGGTACCGGCTGCGCCGAGTGTGACGCCAGCGCCGGCTGGTGGTTTCACCTGCGCAGGTGCGCCCAGTGCGGGCATATCGGCTGCTGTGACACTTCGCCCTCGCAGCATGCCAGCGCGCACGCTGCGGCTACCGGGCATCCGCTGATCCGGAGCTTCGAGCCTGGCGAGGCGTGGTTCTGGAGCTACCAGACGAGCGAGATGTACGAGGCCGGCCCGGCGCTGGCGCCACCGCAGCATCATCCGGCCGATCAGCCGGTGCCCGGCCCGGCCGGCCGCGTCCCGCCGGACTGGCAGGCGCACCTGCACTAAGGCCGGTCGGCCGGCTGCCGGGCTTCGCGGCCGCGAGCGAGCCGGATGGCGAGATCACCGTCAGCTACCAGAATCCGGGGTGAGCATGCCAGCCGAGCTGATCCGGTGCCAGCACTGCGGCAGGAGGAACAGGGTTCCGGCCGCCGCGCAGGGAACCCCGCGGTGCGGCAACTGCCACCGGCCGCTGCCGTGGATCGCCATCGCCGGGGATGACACGTTCGCCGAGGTGGCCGAGGCCGCGGTCATCCCGGTCGTGGTCGACATGTGGGCGCCCTGGTGCGGCCCGTGCCGGGCGGTGAGCCCCGCCCTGGAGCAACTCGCCCGCGACCTGGCGGGCCGGGTGAAGCTGGTAAAGGTGAATGTGGACGAGGCACCGAGGCTGCAGCAGCGGTTCGCCGTCCAGGCCATCCCCACCTTAATGCTGCTGCGGCGAGGAGAGCTGATCGCCCGCCAGGCAGGTGCCATGCCGCTGCCGATGCTGCGGGACTGGGTCGAGAGCGGGCTGGCGGCACAAAGCTGAAGCCGGACCAGCCTATTCCGGAATGGCCCGGCGGCCGGTGCGGGCCAGCCGCGAAGGCCCCTCCGTGGCCGGAGGGGCCTTCGTCCGGACTCTGCTCGATGGCTAGCCCAGGCAGCGCGTTACGAATTCTGCCCGGCCCGGCCATATTCATCCAAAACTATCGAATTCTCCGGTTCGCACCCCGCCGATGAATGCATGCCATTCGCCCGGGGTGAAACGGAGCACCGGGCCCTCGGCGTCCTTGCTGTCGCGGACGCCGATCCCGCCCTCAGGCAGGCTCGCCACCTCGACGCAGTTGCCGTTGGAGAAGCTCAGGGAACTCTTGGTCCAGCGCAAATCTGAACCCGGCCTGCCCTCGGATACAAGTCTTTTCACGTCTTTACCTCACTGGATGATCGGGTGGCCGTAGCCTGGGACTGCTACTTACCCACTGTGTTCTGACAGGTGCTCAGCGTACTGGCTTGTTGTGGCGGCTGCTGACACTTTCGACATCTGGGGTCGCTGACACTACATCAAACTTTTGTGGCTGAGAGGGCTTTTGTGACTAAAGGGACTCTACGGCAGATGAGGAGGCAGACCAGGACCAAGGGCTCGCCGCCGGTGCCCAGCCGGCACGCAGGGAAGATGACCGGGAGCAGGGCTGCCTGAGGGGGCAACGAATCGAGCGCCGCCAGGGAGACCGGCCCCTGAGTTAAATGATCTACGTCAGCCGTGCGTCAGCGTTGCCGCCGGGCACCTGCCCAGTGCGACTCGGCCGTCTCGAGTATGAGCGCCCTGGACGCCGCCGGATCCAGCGACGCTCCGAGCAGAAGCTGAAATGCGCGCCTATGCAAGTAGGTTTCCCTCTCGCCTTCCACGGAGAAGGCGTTCTTCAAATGCTCAGCACTTACCACATCTCGATACATGGCATCGTCATCTGGGCCAAACCGGAATATAACAAATGATTCAACAAAGACCGTGTGCTGCGCGTCAAGAGGGAGAACCCGCAATGTTACGTTTGGCTGGTCAGCCTGATGGGCGAGCCACTGCAGCTGGTCGTACATCACCTGCTCATTGCCGATCCGCCGCTTCAGGATCGATTCATCGAGTACGACTGAAAGCTGAATGCCTGGTTCGCGAATCAATGCCTGCTGTCGTCGCATCCGGACCCTGACCAGCCGCTCGACCATGCTGGGCGCGATCGGCTCAACCATGTCATAGCCGCCGATTATGTGCCTGGCGTAAGATTCGGTCTGTAACAGGCCGGCGGCCACCTCAACGTGCCATATGGCTATTGAGCTTGCCTCGTGCTCGAGGCCGATGAACTGCTGATAGTCGGCGGAAAGAACGTCGGTGAACTCTTCCCACCACCCCTTCCTGGTCGCATCCTCGGCGAGCGAGAGGAGGAGCGCGCGGCGGGAGCCGGTGATCTCGTAGTAGTCGAGCAGTCTTTCCACCTCGCGCGGCTTCAGGCCGGTCCTGGCTAGCTCGTACCTGCTGATCTTGGATGGCGACCAGTCAAGCGCGGCGGCGACCGCATCCCCGCTCTTGCCCTTGCTTTCCCTGATCTCGCGCAGTTCCGCGGCCAGCCGACGGCGCCGCACGGTAGGGCTTCCAGGCACGGTCATCCGGATCCTCCCTCCTCGTGCCGCGCGAGCGGGACCGGTGTGACAGTCACCTGGATTTTACATAGCAGGGTTAATGAACTTTCAGCGCACCTCGCAATGAGAGCCGGCATCGCCAGGTTCCGGGTGCGGAATGGGCGAACCTCGCAGCGGCCACCCGGCGCCGGGCCGGGTCATATCGCCGCGCAGGGCAGCGTCAGGCGCCGCCCGGAGAGATCAGGAAAACAGGGTGAAACGGATGGGCCCGGCGCCAGCCACCGGGCTGGCCAGGCGGCCAGATGCGCGGGCCGGGCGGTCTACTGGCCGTCAGCCCGCCGGCCTTCCGCGCTGGCCCCGGCCGCCGGTCATAAGAGGAGCCGGGCGGGGAGCGGCGAAAACGCCAGCAGTTCCGCTCCGGTGGTGCTCGCCGCAGCTGCGGCACCGTTAGCGCAGGCCTGATTGGTCAACCGCGGTAATACATGTCGCCGCCCGCGGAGCTGGCGGTTGCATGCACACCGGCAGCGGGCGCGTGCACGGCCGCCGCAGCCATTGCGGAGCCAGACAGGGCCGAGGCGGCTACGCCGAGCGCTAAGATGGCGGGAATAACGATAACTCGCCTGATGCGCATGATTCCTCCTGGCGATTCCCGAGGCCAGCGGCCCGCTGGACGGCCCGTGGACCGGTGCGGCGGATGTGCCGACTTGTGGATTTATTTCTCCCGCACTTGCTAAGTTTAAACGCCTCTAGCAGCCTTTTCCAATACTTAGTGAATAGTGAAAGTTGCCATTGTTGGCGGCCGGAAAGATTCTCCTCTCCGTGCAGGATAATGTTCATCCGCCCGTGCATTGCAAGTCCTGATAAAACTTGCACTGCACGATGTGGCAATGCTGCATGCCATTGCCGCCGGAAGGCGGGTCCGGCAATGAGTTAGCCCGAAAACGCCGCTTGTGTCCCTAATGTTCTGGTAGTAAAATCCGCCCCGTGCCTACCGCGACCCCGGCCGGCGCGCTAGTCGGCCGCGACAGCGAGACTGCGATGCTGGTCGGGTTCATGACGGAGGCGGCCGAGGGGCGGGGCAGATCAGTGCTGATTGAAGGCGAGCCGGGAATCGGCAAGTCAGCACTGGTGCGGACGGCGCTGGCCGGGGCGGCAGCGGCTGGTTGCCAGGTGTTCTGGGGCGCCGGTGACGAGCTGGGCCAGGCCTTACCGCTGCTGCCGCTGCTAGAGGGGTTACGAGTACGAGAGCCTTCCGGCAACCCGCGGCGGCACACGATCGTCCGGCTGCTGCGGGGCGAGCTCGCCGCCGATCGCGGCGCGGACGTGTCAGCTGCGCTGGCCGAGCAGTTGCTGGCGCTCGTCGCCGAGCAGTGTGCCGCCGTCCCTACGATCCTGGTCTTAGATGATCTCCAATGGGCAGATCGGGCCAGCGTTACGTTATGGGGGCGGCTGGCCAGGTCGGCGGGTCAGGCGCCGCTGCTGCTGGTCGGGATGATGCGTCCGGTGCCGCAACGGGAAGACCTGCTGGCGCTGCGGCGTGCGGTCGACGACGCTGCGCGGCTCCAGCTCACCGGGCTCACCGAGGCAGCGGTGTCCGAGCTGGTGGCGGCCCTGGCTGGCGGCAATCCCGACAGCAAGCTGATGCGGCTCGCCGACGGCGCCGCGGGCAACCCGCTCTACGTCACCGAGCTGGTCGCCGCGCTGGCTCGCAGCTCCAGGCTGACTATTACCGATGCGGGAGCAGCCGAGCTGACCAGCGGCCCCGCGCCAAGCTCCCTGTCGGCGGCCATCGCGGACCGCCTTGGCTTCGTCTCGGGGCCGGTGCGTGAAGTAATGCGGGCGGCCGCGCTGCTCGGCGTGGACTTTGCCGTGCCGGACCTGGCGACCGTTCTCGGCCGCGGCGTGGCCGACCTGATCCCGTCCGTCGACGAGGCATGCGCCGCCGGCGTGCTGGCCGAGTCCGGTAACGTCCTCGGGTTCCGCCATCCGGTGATCCGCGCGGCGCTATACGACGAGATACCGGCGCCGGTGCGCGCCGCCTGGCACCGCGATGCCGCCCGCGCTCTCACTGAGGCCGGTGCGCCGGCTGACCGCGTTGCCCGGCAGCTGCTGTCGGCAGTCGGCGGGACCTACGGCACGACCGAGCCAATGGACGAGTGGATGCAGGAGTGGCTGGCTTGGGCCGCCGAGCCGCTGGTCGGCCTGGCGCCGCAGGCCGCGGCGGAGCTCCTCCGCCAGGCGGTCGCGAGCACCCCGGCCGGCTCGGCCCGGCATGACCGGCTGGCGGGCCGGCTCGCTGATGCCCTGTACCGGGTGGGCGATGTGGCCGGGGCCGAGCAGGTGGCGAACCGCGCACTGGCGCATGCCGTCGAGCCCGATCTCCTCGTTGACCTGCACTGGACACTCGCGCAGTGCCGTATGCAGGCCGGCCGGTCCGCGGAGTCCCTGGCCGCGCTGAACCGGGCGCTGGCCACTCCCGGGATCTCGGCCCGGCACCGCGCCCGGCTGCTCGTGCTCGCCGCCCGGGCGCACGACTACCTCGGTGAGGTGGAGACGGCCGGGCGGGTCGCCGAGGCCGCGCTCGCGGCGGCGGAGGAGGCGGGTGACAACTGGGCGACCGGCTGGGCCTTGCACGTGCTGACGATCGTGACCGCGGTGCAGGGCCAGCCGGCTGCCGCGCTGCCGTTGTTCGACCGGGCGCTGGCCGTGACCCAGGCCGATCCGGCGCTGACCGACCTGCGGCTGCTGCTGCAGATCAACAAGGCCATGGCGCTAGGCGGCCTGGACCAGTACGAGGATGCCGTGGCCGCGGCCCGGCAGGCCCGGCAGCTCGCGGACCGGGCCGGCCGGGTGTTCCGGCTGGCTCAGGCGCACAGCGCGCTGGGCCAGCTGCTGTTCGACACCGGGCGGTGGGACGAGGCGCTGGCCGAGGTGCAGGTCCTGCACGACGACCTGAAGGAGCCCGGCGCGGCCTGCAGCGATCATGGCATTGCCGCCGTGATCTGCTTCCATCGTGGTGAGATCACCGCGGCGCGCGGTCATCTCGCGGCGGCCGTGCCGTACGCCGAGCGGATCGGGAACCGGGTGGTTGGCCCGCTGGCGCTGGCCCGCAGCCTGGACGGCGAGCAGGCCGGCGCGCTGCCGGCCGCGCTGGCCATACTGACCGCCGGGTTCGCCGACAACAAGGAAGAGATCGAGGAGAGCGAGGACCTGCTAGCTGACGCGGTCCGCCTCGCCACCACGGCCGGCGACCTCGGCACGGCTAAGGCGCTCGCGGACCACGCCGTCGCCCTCGCCGCCGGATCGCAGATACCGCACCGGCAGGCGAATGCGCTGTACTGCCATGGCCTGCTGGACCATGATGCTCCGCGGCTGCTGGCGGCCGCGGAGCGATACGGCGACGCCAGCCGGCCACTACTCAGCGCGAAAGCGCTGGAGGCGGCCGCCGGGGAGTTCGTCGGCGCCGACGACCGCGACCAGGCACGGGGCGCGTTCACCCGGGCCGTGGAGATCTATACCTCGCTGGGCGCCGCCACGGACGTCGCCCGGCTACGGACCAGGTTCCGCGCCCACGGTATCCGCCGCGGCCCGCACGCCAAGCACCGGCAGGCGCGGAGCGGCTGGGACAGCCTCACGCCGACCGAGACAAAGGTCGCCGCGCTGGTGCGGGAGGGGCTGTCCAACCCGGAGATCGCCGCCCGGCTGTTCCTGTCCCGGCGGACCGTCGCGACCCACGTCTCGCACATCCTGAAGAAACTCGACGTCCACTCGCGCATCGACATCGCCCGCGAGGCAGCCTTGCGCGCCATCGCGCCGAAGTGATCGCGGCGCGGCAATGAGCTGGCCCCGCCGGGCGGGCCCGGCGGAGCGCCCGGTTCACCGGACGTAACTGCGATCGCCCCGCGGGCTGCGGTCGCCGTCCGGGACCGGATCGGCCTCGAACTCGAGCGTGAAGTACACGGCCTTGCCCGCGGGGGTCCGGTAAGAGCCCCAGTCTGCCGACAGGCTGGCGACCAGCATCAGGCCCCGCCCGGTCTCGGCGTCCGCTGGCGCATCTACCAGCACTGGCGCGCACGGCGACGTGTCATGCACGTCAACCCTTAACTGGCCGCAGACGCAGGTGATGACCAGCATCACCCGCTCGCCGGCCGCGTGCGTTATCGCGTTGGTCACCAGCTCGCTGGTGAGCAGGTCCGCGACGGACAGGTCGACGGGCACATTCCAGGCGTAAGCGGCCGCCCGGACCTGGCTACGGGCCTCGGCCGCTGCGGCTGGTCCGGCGGCTAGCGAGATGCGGCGCGGGAGTTGAACGGTCGGGCGGATCGGCGCCATCGTATCCATCTGATTCCTCGGCGGGCCTGCCTAGCCGGCCAGGCAGAGCGCAAGTCACCCTGCGCGGCGAATCCGGCGGGATCCGGTGAAGCCGCTGACGCTGGATCTTGCCGGTAGTTGCACTACAAATACTCGTGAAAATTGCAGACGGATACATCGGTCAGCTGACGGATCTATGAAGCCGGGCGGCCCGGCGAGCCTGCGCTGGCTGACGGCGCGGTCCGGTCCGGCTGGATCTCAGCGGAGTTCGGCACGAACCTGCCCGCCCGGGCAGTTAGCGCGGGTAATGCCAAAGTCCTGGTCACTTGGGTTCAATGTGCTGGTCAGATAGGGAAAATGACGGCTCGGCCGCGGCTAGGGTCCGAGAGATGAGACGAACGCCCACGGCGGGGACGACGCTCCCGATCGGGCCAGGGCTGGCTGCGCTGAGCAGGCCCGCGGCGAGGCGGGCCGCACGGTGGCTGGCCCGGTAGCTGTCAGCGAGCGATTACCCGCCCGGGCCGCCGCCCGGGACCGCCGCCTCCGGGCCCGGCTGCGTCCGGCATCGCGGCAGCTCGCGCTGCTGGCCCTGTTCCTGGCCGCCGGCCTGGCGGCGACCTGGCCGCGCGCGGCCTACCTGACCGGCCGGCTGCCGGCGCTGCGTGACGTGTCCAGCTATGTGTGGGGCTTCTGGTGGGTCGCCCGTCAGGTCACTCACCTGGGCAATCCCTGGTTCACCCGGCAGCTGGCCGCCCCGGTCGGCACCCAGCTCGGCTTCGACACGCTGATGCCGCTGCCCGGGCTGCTGATGACGCCGATCACGCTGGCCTTCGGCCCATCAGCCGCCTTCACCTTGCTGACCGTCGCAGTGCCGGGCCTGGCCTGCTACGCCATGTACCGGGTGGCGCGGCTCTGGCTGCGGTCAGCGGCCGGGGCGATCGCGGCTGGCGCGCTGTTCGGCCTGTCGACGATGCTCACCGTGCAGGACTGGATCCACCTCAACGTGGCCGTGGGCGCCCTGTTCCTGCCCATGACGCTGGAGGCAGCCGTCCGGCTGCGCAGATCCCCCGGCCGCCGCCAGGCCGTCGTTCTCGGCCTCGTTCTCGGCGCATCAGTGCTGGTCAATCAGGAAACAGCGATGATGGCCGTGATCCTGGCCGGGCTCGTACTCGGGCCATGCCTGCTGCGCAGCCGCGGCGCCGCCCGGCGGCCGGCCGGGCTGAGCGTCCTGGTCGCCTTGCTCACCGCAAGCCCGCAGCTCATTGCCATGGCCCAGCAGATCCTCGCTCATGGCGCCTCGGCCGCCGCCGCCGCGCTCGCTGCCGGGTATGGAAGTTACTCGTCCGGGCTGCCCGCGCTCTTCGCGCCCTCGCCGCGGGTCGCCGACTTCGGGCTGACCGGCCTGGCATCGATCTTCTATGTCAGGAAGCCCACCGAAGGGCTGCCGACCTTCGGCCTCGTGCTGAGCGTGCTCGCGGTGCTCGGCCTGGCCGCCGCGTGGCGGCGGCGCAGCGCCCGGCTGCTCGCGCTGCTGTGGCTCGGCTGCGGCGCCCTGGCACTCGGCAGCACGCTGTGGCTCGGCCACCGGCAGTACGTGCCGCTCGCTCAGTCATGGCATGGCGTGCGGGTATCCATGATCATGCCGTTCACCTGGTTCACCCGGATACCGGGCATGTCCGCGCAGCGCGAAGCCGGCCGGTTCGCGCTGCTCGGGCTGGTTGCCGCCGCGCTGCTGGCCGGCAGCGCGGTGGACTGGCTCCGGGATCACGCCAGGCCGCTGGCGGTGGCCCTGCTCGGGCTTGCGGTACTGGAGGCGGGCTGGTCAGGATCCCCCGGCCCCGGCGTCATGCCCACCGCGATGACCGGCCTGGACGCCCCCATCGCGGCTGATCACTCCGGCTCCATCGTCGTCGACGTCCCGTTCGGCCTGCGCGGCGGGCTGGGGCTTTACGGCGCGGCGATCTCGGCCCGGTCGCTGGTGCTGGCGACGGCCGACGGCCACCCCCGGGCCATCTCCTACAGTTCCTGGGAACCCGCCCCGACGAGGGCGGGGATCCGGAAGCAGCCGTTCTATTCCGGGCTGGCGGCCGCGCAGCGCGGGCGGCCGAGCTCAGCGGCGCAGCTCGGCGCGGCGCGGCGCGATGCGCGCCGCCTGGATATCGGCTGGGTGCTGCTGTGGGGCACCATCGGCAAGCCGGTCCGCAGCCCGCTGGCGGCAAGGCGGCACCGGCACCACAAGATCGCCCGCGGCTTAGCGGTCAGCCGCTACCTGGCCGGGACCGGATTCCGGTTCGGGTACCGGGCGGACGGCGCCTCGGTATACCGGCCGGTGTCCCGGCCGCCGCGGCCGGATGCCCGCGGCCGCCCAGCCTGACCGGTCGTTCCCCGCGCCCGGGCCGGCTGGCCCGGGCATATTATGCGGCCAGGGAATCCGGCGCTCGCCGTGGCGAGGCGGCCGGCCGCGGACTGGCCAGGGCGGAGGAAGGCTGGATGAGCACGGACCCGGCCGGATCGAGCCAGCAGCAGATTGACCTGCACACCGACCGGCCGCACCCGGCCCGGGTCTATGACTACCTGCTCGGCGGGAAGGACAACTTCGCCGCCGACCGGGCCGCCGCCCAGGCGGGCCTGAAAGCCAACCCCAACTCGCGCATCCCGCCCAGGGAGAACCGGGCGTTCCTGCGCCGCGCGGTGCGCTATCTCGCCCGCGAGGCAGGCATCAGCCAGTTCCTTGACATCGGCACCGGCATCCCGACCTCGCCCAACGTGCATGAGGTAGCGCAGGACGCCGAGCCGCGGGCACGGGTCGTGTACGTCGACAACGACCCGATCGTGCTCTCCCACGCCCGGGCGCTGCTCACCACCGGCCCGGCGGGCAAGACCGCCTACATCGACGCCGACCTGCGCGACCCCGGCAGGATCCTCGATTCCGCTGACCTGCACAAGACGCTGGATCTGAGCCAGCCGGCCGGATTGCTGCTGATCGCGATCATGCATTTCATCCCGGACGATGATCACCCCTACGTCCTGGCCAGCCGGCTGCTTGACGCGCTGCCGTCCGGCAGCTACCTGGCGCTCTCTCATCTGACCGGCGACTTTGACCCGGCCGCCTGGGAAGGGGTGGCCGCGGTCTACCGGCGCAGCGGGGTCATCATGCAAGTCCGCAGCCGGCCGGCGATCGAGCGGTTCTTCACCGGCCTGGACCTCATCGACCCCGGCGTGGTGTCGCTGCCCCGCTGGCGCCCCGACCGCACCGACATCGGTCAGCCAGGCGCGGGCCAGCCGGATGACGCCGCCGTCTCCGTGTACGGCGGCGTCGGCCGCAAGCCCTAGCCGGGCCCGCGGCGCCGGGTCACCTCGGCGGCCAGCTGGGCGCGGGAGGTGAAGTCCAGCTTGGCGAAGACGTGCGCGATGTGGGTCTGGACGGTCCGCCGGGACACGTACAGCCGCTCCCCGATCTGCGGGTTGGACAGCCCCTCGGCGACCAGCTGGGCCACCGTGCGCTCGGTCGGGGTGAGGCTGCGCCAGCCGGCCTGCGGCCGGCTGCGCGGCCCGCGGCGGCCGCGCCGGATGCCGGACTCGCGCAGCGCCGCCTCGGCCCGGGCCAGATCGCGCGCCGCGCCGAGCCGCTCGTAGATCGCGACGGCCTGCTCGAGCAGCGGCCTGGCCCGGTCCGCGTGGCCATGCCTGGCGAACGCGGCGGCGGCCTCCTCAGCGGCCAGGGCCAGTTCCAGCGGCCGCGGGCTGCGGGCGTAGGCATCCACCGCGGCGAGCAGCGCGGCGGGATCGTCGTCGGCCAGCCCACGGCAGCGCAACGCGGCGCCGGTGAGCGAGGGAACCTGGTTCTTATCCGCCATCCCGGCGACGGCCGCTGCCACGTCCTGCGCGCGCTGCCGGTCCCCGCCGGCCAGCGCTAGCCGGACCAGATCGGCGCCGAATACCGGGTACTCCACCGCGAGTCCGGCCCGCACGCACCGGTCCCAGCACTCGCCCAGCACGGCGAGTGCTTCGGCGAGCTCCCCGTCGGCCTCGAGCACCAGGGCGCGGACCCACGTCGCCCATAGTGTCCGGTAGCGCGGCCCGGTGCCGGCCAGCTCGCACACGGCAGTGGCGGCGGCCGCCCGCGCCCCGCTGAGGTCGTTGCGATGCAGCGCGATCAGCGACAGCACGCACTGGGCATACACGCGGCTATAGGACTCGCCGATGTCGTCCGCGAGGTCAAGCCTGCCCTCAAGCTCGGCGATGGCGTCATTCCAGTGCCCGGTGATGAAGCGCTCGAAGCCGAGGAATGCCTGGTAACTCGCGAGCGGCCAGCGGACGCCGAGCTCCTCGCTGATCCGCTTGCCTGCTTCGAAGCTGCCCCTGGCGTCCCGCGGCCGGTCCAGCTCGATGAGCAGGTGCCCGCGGGCGGCGTGCACCGGGTAGCCGTGTCCCTGCCGGCCGGGGCTCTGGTCGGCCAGCCGCACCGCATCGTCGATGGTCTGCAGCGCGTCGCTGAGATGCCCGCGCGATTGCGCCACCACCGCGAGGGTGGTCATCGAGACGCTGGTGGTCAGGTGGTCTCCGGCCGCGGCCGCGGCCGGCCTGGCCCGCTCGGCCATCGCGGCCGCGCCGGGGAGATCTTCCAGCGAGAAGCGGGCGAAGCTGGCCCACGCCTGCGCGCCGGCCCGCTGCGCGTCAGTGAGCGCCGGCCAGTCCGCCGCCTGTTCCAGTTCCCGCAGGCCATCACGCGTCCGGCCGGCCGCAAGCAGGGCACGCCCGAGGCAGATCCGGGCGGTTCCCGTTACTGGCGCGGCCGGCCGCTCGTGGTCGCGGTCGAGCAGGGCGCGGCAGGCCGCCTCGGCGTCCGGGATCCGGCCGGCCAGCATCAGGCTGTCAGCCTGCTCGGCGAGCAGCAGGTCCCGGTCCTGGTCGCTGGCGTCCATCAGCCCGGCGGCCCGCTCCAGCAGGTCCGCGGCGCCAGCCGGCGATCTCGGTGCCGCCTCCCGGGCGGCCCTGGTCAGCCAGCCGATCGCCTGGGCGTCCCCTCGGTCAGCACCGCGGGCGAGGTGCTCGGCGACCTGCAAGGCTGGCGCGCCTGCCTGGGCAAGCCGCTGGCCGGCCTCGCGGTGCAGCCCGCGGCGCAGGCTGCCGGGCAGATCCTCATAGATGCTCTCGCGGATCAGGTCGTGCCGGAACTGCAGCACCGGCCCGTCATCTTCCAGCACGCGCGCCCTGAACGCCTCGGTCAGCTCCAGGAACAGCTCGAGGGCCGGCCGGGCGGTGACCGTGGCCAGGTCGGTCAGCGAGAAGCTCGATCCAAGGATCGAGGCAGCCTGCAGGGCCTGCAGGGCCTGCTCGGGCAGGAAGCTGAGGCGGCGCAAGATCGTCAGCCGCAGCGTCGGCGGCAGGCTTACCTCCGCCAGCTCGGCCCGCCCGGCGGCGGTCTCGATCGCCCCCTCCATCGCAAGCGCGCCGAGCAGCTCGGTCACGAACAGGGGGTTCCCGCCCGCCCCGGCCATCTCCGCCAGCAGGCCGGGACCCGGTTCGGCGGCGACCGCCTCGGCCACCAGGCCGGTTACCGCCTGCCCGGCGAGCGGGCCCAGGGCCAGCTGCCGCGCTCCCAGGCCGGCCAGCGCGCCGGCCAGCCGCTCCAGCTCCGGCAGGCGCGGGGACAGCCGGTAGCAGCCGAACAGCGCCACCGGCAGGTAGGCCAGCCGCCGGCTCAGCACGCCGAGCGTCAGCAGGCTGGACGGATCGGCCCACTGCAGGTCATCCGCACCGATTGCGAGCGGCCCGGCCAGCGCGAGCTCCTCGGCCAGGTCCGCGAACGCGTCCACCACGCGGAACTGCAGGCCGGGGTCGCTGGTCA
Organism: uncultured Actinomycetes bacterium; assembly: GCA_963786975.1. Taxonomy (GTDB): domain Bacteria; phylum Actinomycetota; class Actinomycetes; order Streptosporangiales; family Streptosporangiaceae; genus Palsa-506. The sequence continues at coordinate 221,451 of CAWBBE010000011.1, forward strand.
CGGTAACCGGCCCGCCGTCACCGCCGCCGGCCGCCAGTAGCTCTCCGATCGCCGCCCGGCGCGGATCCGCCGACGACCGCACGCATCCGAAGGCCGCGGCGACCAGGCCGAACGGCCGGGTCCGCTCCAGATCCTCGCCGCGTCCGGCGGCTACCTGGATGCCCCGGGCGCGTGCCTCCGCCAGCCCCTCATCGAGCAGCCGGGTCTTGCCGATCCCGGCCTCGCCCTCGATCAGCACCACCGCCAGCCGGCCCGACAATACCCGGTCCAGGCTCTCGCCGAGCACGGCGATCTCCGTCGCCCGGCCGCGGATACCCCGGACCGGTGTCATCGCGGCGATGGCCGGGCCGGCGCTGCCGGGCGGCGCCCGCAGCAGGTCCGCCTGCCCGGCCGCCGCCCGGTGCGGCAGCGGCAGGCGGGCAGCCGGGAGAAGCCCGGAGTCTGCGCCAGCCCACCGAGGCCGGCTCCGGCTCGTCTTCTCGGCGCTCAATACCATGACTCATCCTCCTGTCCGGGCCGCCGCTGATCAGGCCGGCCGGGTCCAGTGCTGGGCAGCAGCCCGCGGGGTGGAACTGGCGCGTACGTTGAGCGTGGTGGGCAGCACGACGGTCGCGCACGGCTTGCCGGGCGAGCCGCGGCGGGCGGTCAGCAGCTGCCCGGCGGTCTTGCCCATCTCGTACGTTGGCTGAGCTACCGTCGTCAGTGAGGGCCGGACGAGATCGGCCCACGGGATCTCGTCGAAGCCCACGACGCCGACCTCGCGGGGTACCCCGATCCCGGACTGGATCAGGCACTCCAGCGCGCCGACTGTCATCAGGTTGTTAGCCACGAACACGGCGTCCGGGGCCCCGTCCGCGAGTAGCGACGCCATCGCCTGATAGCCGCCGCGCTCACGGAAGTCGGCATGCCGGACGAGCGAGGACTGCAGGTCCTGACCCCGGCCGCGCAGCGCGCGCTGGTAGCCGGCCAGCCGTTCGCTAGCCGTCATCGCCTGCCGGGGCCCGGTGATGCACGCTACCCGGCGGTATCCCATGTCGATCAGGTGCTCCGCGGCTTCCTCGGCCGCCCGCTCGTTGTCCACCAGCACCGTGTCGACGTGCGCATCGCTCAGCCGCCGGTCCACGGCCACCACCGGAATGCCCAGCTCAAGGAGCGTGGTTACGTCGGTGTCGGGCGTGGACGCGGGGGAGATGACCACGCCGGCCATCCGCTCGGCGGCTGCGGCCGCGATGTAGCGGGCCTCCTTGCCCAGGGCTTCATCGCTGTTGCACAGCACGACGGAGTAGCCGGCGCCCTGCGCGACGTCCTCGACCCCCCGGACCATCGAGGTGAAGAAGGGGTTGCCGACATCCGGGACGATCACCGCCCACAGCGATGACTCGCTGCGGCGCAGGTTGCGGGCGACGCTGTTGGGCTGATAGGCGAGAGCCTCGACCGCCTCGCGGACCCGGCGCACCAGGTCCGGGTGGACCTTGCCGTTGCCGTTCAGCACGCGCGAGACGGTCGCGGCCGAGACCTGCGCGTGCCGTGCTACTTCCTGGATGGTCGCCATGGCCTCCGCCGTTGCTACTCGCCGTGCCCGGCCAGAGTATGTCTGTGTAATCGATTTCACAACCCCTTAACCCGGATCCGCCAGAACGGCCAGGATCGGCCCCCCGCAGGCGGCCCGGAAGGCGCCGGACGAGCCAGTGCGAGCCGGGCAGGTCCCGGGCCGGGCGCGATGACTGCCGACAAAATCGTACATATATAGCAAATCGGTATAGACGACCAGCGATGCCTGGTCAGCGCCTCGGACCGCCGGAAATCGATTCCAGAAATCGATTCCACGCCTCGGGCGCCATTAGCGCCGGGGAGCAGCCAGGAGAACGCCGGGGTAACCGGGAGAACGCCGGGGTAACCGGGAGAACGCCCGGTAGCCGTCCTGGCGCCGGATAACCGGGAGAACGCCGGATTAGCCGTCCTGGCGCCGGGTAGCCGGGAGAGTGCCGGGGTAACCGCAGAGTGCCGGGCGCCGGGCAACGGGAGAGGCGCCGGGGCAACCGGGAGGTGCCGATATGACGGAGAAGGCCAGCGTCCGGACGCAGCCGGCCAGCAGTGATCTTGGACTGCACGCGAACGTGCTGGGGGGCCTGCAGGTACTGGGCCAGTCCGTTGCCGGGATAGGCCCCACCATCGGGGCCGTGTCCCTGATCGCGCTGGTCTTCGCGGACGCCGGCAACGGGACCTGGCTGACCGTGCTGATCGCCAGCGCGGGCGTGCTGGCCGTTGGCATCTGCATTGCGCGCGTGGCCGGATCGCATTTCTCGTCTGGCGCGCTGTACAACCTCGTGCCGAAGGGGCTGGGAACCGCAGCGGGTTTCGTGACGGGCTGGATCACGTTGCTGACGATGGTATGTTCAGGGCCGTTCCTGTTCACCGGGTTCGCTCAGTATCTCATGCAGTTTCTTGCCTCCACTGGCATAGCCAATATTACTTCGTCAGCTGGGCAGTTCAGTCTCGAAATCGGCTGCCTGATAGTCGTCACCGCAATCGCGCTGCTAGATATCCGGGTTAGCACCAGGCTCTTCCTGGTAATCGAGGGAGTCTCCATGGCGGCCATTCTCGTACTGCTTGTGGTGGTTCTCGCCAACGCTCCCCACATCATCGATTCCAGGCAGTTCACGCTGCACGGCGCGAGCGGACACGGGATTATCCTGGGGATTGTCTTCATGATCCTGGCGTTTGGCGGGTTCGAGGGATCGACGGTTCTTGGCCTGGAGGCAAAGAATCCGAGGCGTGCGCTCCGGCTGGCAGTCATCGGAAGTGTCGTCGCCGTCGCCGTGTTCTTCCTCCTCAACGCATATGTGCAGGTTCTCGGGTTCGAGAGCTTGCCGGCGAGCCTCGCTAGCCAGTCATCACCGCTATCGGCGCTAGCTAACCACAATCATGTTCCCTGGCTGGGAGACGTCATACTGCTCGGCGTTACGATCAGCTTCTTCGCGGCAGCAAACGCTACCCTGAACTACGGATCGCGAGTCCTGTTCACGATGGCGCACGATGGCCTGCTGCCGCTTCGCGCCACGAAAGCAAACCGCCGCGGAGCCCCGCACTGGGCAATCTGGTGTTACGCCATCGTCTGGCTGGCGGTGCTGACTTATGTGCTGGTGTCCGCCGTGTCCCAGGGCGCGGCCTTCGGGAACCTGGGCAGCCTGGCCGGATACTGCGAAACGCTAATCCTCATGCTCGCTTCGCTGGCGGTTCCGGTGTGGGCATACCGTCGTGGTGCCGGAAGCCTCTTCATCGTCGCGGCAGGAGCGCTGGGCGCGGGTGTGATGGCGCTGGTGTTCTATTACTCGCTCGTCCCGCTGCCGACCGGTAGCACCAGGATATTTGCCTACCTTTTCTTCGGCACCGTCGCCGTGCTGTTCATCATCGGCATCGGCGCGCGCCTGCTCCGTCCGCAATATCTGCGGCGAGTCGGGGCCACGGAGGCGACATCGGGAGAGGCGTAGCCGGCCAGTCGCTGCGCCGTGCCGCCCGGCCGGCTAGCGGATGCCCGCCCGCACGGCGAGGATGGCTGCACGAGCGCGGCGGCAACTGCCGGGGACGGAGCGAATGGCCACCCGAAGCATTAGGCTGGTGCGGGCCAACCGGTGGGCGATCCTGGCCGGTTACGGCTTGCTGGCCGCGTGCACCCAGTTGCTGTGGCTCTCATACGCGCCGATCACGACGCAGGCGCACCGGGCGATGGGCGTCTCCGCGGGCGCCGTCGGTGACCTGGCGGCGGTCTTCCCGCTGATGTACGTGCTGCTGGCACTGCCCAGCGGCCGGTGGCTCGATGTCAGCTTCGGCCCGGCACTGTCGGCGGGCGCGATCCTGACCGGCGCGGGCGGCCTGGTGCGGCTGGCCGGCCCGGCGTCGTACAGCTGGGCCCTCGCCGGGCAGTTCGTGGCCGCGGCCGGTCAGCCGCTGGTGCTGAATTCGATCACGAAGATCGCCGCGAGATACTTCCCGGCGGAGCAACGCACGGCGGCCATCTCGGTCGGCAGCGTCGCGCTGTTCGCCGGGGTGCTCGCCGGGGTGCTCTCCGGCGGCCCGCTGCTGCAGGCCGGCGGCCTGCGCTTGGTGCTGTCCGGGCAGGCCGGGCTGGCCGTGATCGCGGCGATCTGGGTCGTTGCCGCCATCCGGGCCCCGGCCGCGTTCACCGGGGATCCGGCGGTCGCGGTGTCGCTGGGCTGGCTCAAGGGCGACCGGTTCATGTGGCTGCTCGGCGGCCTGCTTTTCGTCGGGATGGGCGTCTTCAACGCGGTCGCGACCTGGCTCGATTCGATCCTCGGTCATTTCGGCCGGGGCAGCGCGGCCGGCTACCTGATCGCGATCATGACCGCGGCCGGGATCGCCGGCGCCGCCGTGCTGCCGCAGGCCGTCGCGACCCGGGACCGGCGCCGGGCCCTGCTGCAGGCCGCGGTCAGCGTCACGGCCGTGGCGTTCCTCGCGATCGCGGTCCTGCCCAACGTGGCCTTCATCGCCTGCGTATTGTTCGTGCAAGGGTTTTTCCTGCTGGCCGCACTCCCGGTGGTCCTGGACTGGTCGGAACTGCATGCGGGACCCGAGCGGGCCGCCGCGGCGGTGGGTTTCCTGCTGCTTGCGGGGAATCTCGGCGGGATCGTCCTGGTGCTGATCGTCCAGGGCGTGATCGGCAATCCGTACGCCTCGCTTGGCGTCCTCTCGGCGGCCGCGCTGGCCGGTGCCGTGCTGGCCGCCAGGCTGCCCGCGCGGACAGCGGGCGCCGCCTTCCGAAGGAGCCCGTGATGACCGACCCTGGCGACCTGATGGCCCGCCTGGACCAGCAGCTGAAGCCCTACCGGGGGGAGTTCCCCTCGTTCGCCCGGCTGCCTGCCGATGGCGTGCCCAGGGCCGAGGTGGCCGGGCTGGTCGAGCGGCTCGCCGCGGCCGAGGAGTCCCGCTGGCGAGACGGCTTTGCCTCTGGCGCGGTCTACCACGGCGATCCCGCGCACGTGGCTTTCCTCAACCGGGTATATGCGGCGCAGTCGCAGAGCAACCCGCTGCACCCGGACCTGTGGCCGAGCGTCACCAAGTTCGAGGCCGAGATCGTCTCGATGACCGCGCACATGCTCGGGGCCGGGCACGCCGGGCTGCCGGCCCGGTGGTCGGCGCGGTGAGCTCGGGCGGGACCGAGAGCATCCTGCTGGCCATGAAGGCCTACCGGGACTTCGCCCGGGAGCGCCGGGGGATCGCCGAGCCGGAGATCGTCGCGCCGGTGACCGCGCACGCGGCGTTCGACAAGGCCGCCAGGTTCTTCGACATGCCGCTGGTCCGGGTCGCCGTCGACGGCGACTTCAAGGCCGACCTGGCCGCGATGGCCGGCGCGGTGACGGACCGGACGGCGGTCGTCGTCGGGTCCGCGCCGTCGTTCCCGCACGGCGTCATCGACCCGATCCCCGGGCTTGCCGCGCTGGCCGCCGAGCGCGGCGCGGGCTGTCACGTCGACGCCTGCCTGGGCGGGTTCATCGTGCCGTGGGCCGAGCGGCTCGGCTACCCGGTGCCGCCGGCTGACTTCAGGCTGCCCGGCGTGACCTCGATGTCGGCCGATACGCACAAGTACGGATACGCCGCGAAAGGGTCATCGGTCGTGCTGTACCGGGGCAGCGAACTCCGGCAGTTCCAGTTCTACACGGCCACCGACTGGCCGGGCGGCCTGTACCTGTCGCCCACGCTGGCCGGCAGCAGGCCCGGGGCGCTGTCGGCGGAGTGCTGGGCGGCGCTGGTCTCGATCGGCGAGCGCGGTTACCTGGACGCGGCCCGCCGGATCCTGGAGACCGGCGGCAGGGTACGCGACGGGATCGCGGCCATCCCCGGCCTGCGCGTGCTCGGCGACCCGCTGTGGGTCATCGCGTTCGCCGCTGACGAGGGCCTCGACGTGTACCAGGTGATGGAGAACATGGGTCGGCGGGGATGGAGCCTCAACGGGCTGCAGCGGCCAGCGGCGGTGCACATCGCGATCACGCTCCGGCATACCCTGCCCGGGGTAGCGGACCGCTTCCTCGCCGACCTCGCGGCCTCGCTCGACGAGGTCCGGGCCAGCCCGGACGTCCGTACCGGGATGGCCCCGGTCTACGGCATGGCCGCCGCGCTCCCCGGCGAGCTGGTCCGCGGGATGCTCGGCGCCTACCTTGACCTGATGTTCGAGGTATAGCCGTGCCGCGCCACATCCTGGCCATCGACCTGGGCACCTCGGCGCTGAAGGTCGCGCTGGTCTCGGCGCGCGGCGAAGTCGTGGCGGCCGAGCAGGAGGCGTGCCGCGTCGACCTGCGGCCCGGCGGCGGCGCCGAGCAGGATCCGGAGGCCTGGTGGACGCTGATCGCCGGCGCCTCGTCCCGGCTGCTGGGCGGCGGCGAGGCCGCGCCGGAATCGGTCGCCGCCGTCTGCTGCACCGCGCAGTGGTCGGGCACGGTGCCGGTGGCCGCGGACGGCAGCGCGGTCCGGCCGGCCATCATCTGGATGGACTCGCGGGGAGCGCCGCAGGCCCGGCGCGTCACCAGCGGGCCGGTGCGGCTGCAGGGTTACGGCGTGGACAAGCTGGTGCGGTGGATCCGCAAGACCGGCGGGATTCCCGCGCAGGCCGGCAAGGACTCCGTCGCGCACATCCTGTGGCTGAAGCAGCAGGAGCCGGAGACCTACCGGCAGGCCCGGCTCTTCCTCGAGCCGAAAGACTGGCTCAACCTGCGGCTCACCGGCCGGGCGGCGGCGTCGTATGACTCGATAGCGCTGCACTGGGTGACCGATAACAGGAAACCTGGTGCGATCCGCTACGATCCGGCGCTGCTGCGGCTGGCCGGCCTGCAGCGTTCCCAGCTTCCCGACCTGATGGCGGCGACCGACATCGTGGGCCCGCTGCTGCCGGGGCCGGCCCGCGCGCTCGGCGTCCCGGCCGGCATCCCGGTGGTGGCCGGCACCCCTGACCTGCAGTCCGCGGCGATCGGGTCCGGGGCGGCCAGGGATTTCCAGGCGCACCTGTATGTCGGCACGTCCTCCTGGCTCACCTGCCACGTCCCGTTCAAGAAAACCGACCTGCGGCGGAACATTGCCTCGCTGCCGTCGGCGATTCCCGGCCGGTATTTCGTCGCCGACGAGCAGGAGACCGCGGGCGCGGCGCTGACCTTCCTGCGCGACCGGGTGCTGTTCGGCGGTGACCCGCCGCCCGGCGCCTACCGTGAGTTCGACCGGATGGCCGCCGCCGCCCCGCCGGGCAGCGGCGGCATCATCTTCACCCCGTGGCTGTACGGCGAGCGAACCCCGGTCGAGGACCGGTTCGTCCGCGGCGGGTTCCACAACCTGGCCCTGTCGGCTACCCGTGACCAGCTGGTCCGCTCCGTGCTGGAAGGGGTGGCGCTGAACTCGCGGTGGCTGCTGCAGGCGGTGGAGCGGTTCACCCGGCGCAGGCTCGACCCGATCAGGTTCATCGGCGGCGGGGCCCGCTCCGACGTATGGTGCCAGATCTTCGCTGATGTGCTCGGCCGGACCATCGAGCAGGTGGCCGACCCGGTGAACGCGAACGCCAGGGGCGCAGGCATGCTGGCCGCCGTGGCGATCGGCGAGCTCACGTTCGACCAGGTACCGGACCGGGTCCGGGTGGCGGGGAGCTACCGGCCGGAGCTGACCACGAGGGAACTCTACGACGAGCTGTTCCGGGAGTTCGTTGGCCTCTACCGGCGCAACCGCAAGGCGCATGCGCGGCTGAACCGCGACCGCGCGAGCGGCTGAGAACCGCGCCGGTCAGCGCGGCAGCAGCGGGCCGTGGTCGAGGTGGGGGAGTACGTGCCGGGCGAACCGGTCGCCTTCGGCGGCATGCGGGTAGCCGGACAGGATGAACGCCTCCATGCCGAGATCGGCGTAGCCGCGCAGCTTGGCCAGCACCTGGCCGGGATCGCCCACGATGGCCGCCCCGGCGCCGGACCGGGCGCGGCCGATGCCGGTCCACAGCCCCGGCTCGGCGTAGCCGTCATCGTCGGCGGTGTCGCGCAGCTCGTTCTGCCGGATGGTTCCCGCCGAGGTGGTATCCAGCGACCGGCGGCGGATCTGCTCCCCGGTAGCGTCGTCCAGCCGGGAGATCAGCCGTCCTGCGGCGGCCCGCGCCTCGGCCTCGGTGGCGCGGACGATGACGTGCGCCCGGAAGCCGAACCGCAGGGTGCGGCCGTACCGGGCGGCCCGCGCCCGCATGTCGGTGACGACCGCCCCGACCCCGTCCATCGTGTCCGGCCACATCAGGTACACGTCCGCGGCCTGGGCGGCGACCTCGCGGGCCGCCTCGGACAGGCCGCCGAAGTACAGCGGCGGGCAGCGGCCAGCCGCCGCGCGCAGCCGCGGCGGGTCCAGGCTCAGGTCGACGAACTCGCCGTGGAAATCAACTGACTTGCCGTCCAGCAGGTCCCGCAGCACGCGCATGATCTCCAGCGTGCGGCGGTACCTGGGCGCGGAGTCCAGCGCCTGGCCGGGCAGCCCGGAGGAGATGATGTTGATCGCCAGCCGGCCGCCGAGCATCTGATCCAGCGTCGCGAGCTGCCGGGCGAGCTGCGGCGGCCACATCTCGCCCATCCGTACCGCCACCAGCAGCTGCATCCGCCGCAGCAGTGGCGCGATGCCCGCCGCGAACGCCACCGAGTCGATCCCCATCGCGTAACCGGACGGCAGCAGCAGGCTGTCGTATCCGGCTTCCTCGGCGCCCAGCGCAATGCCGCGGCAGTGCTCCCAGCTGGACAGCAGCGCCGGGTCCGGCACGCCGAGGAACTCGTAGTCGTCGTCGCACAGCGCCGCGAACCAGGAAACCTCACAGCCCACCAGCCCAGTATTCACCATCGGTTCCGGGCCGGGTGACGTGATCAGCGACGACCAGCAGGGCACGGCCGGGCCGGTCCGGTCGTACCTGCTGCACTGTGAGCGCTCCTGCGGCCAGTATCTTTTCGACGCCCTGCTGGATGCGGGCGCCGAGTTCGGCATTGACATCGACGGCTTCCGCGCGCCCGGCAGCTGAGCCGCGCAGCTGCCCGGGTGCGCGCCCAGCCAGCCGCGGCAGCTCTCGGCAGATCGCGTTTGTGCAGGTAAGGTGTATTTTGATGCCTTGCAGCGGGACGGTCGCGGCGTCGCCTGCGTCCGTCCGGGTGCCCCCCCGCCTGAGCGCAGGTACGCCGCTGTACCGCCGAGACGACGGAGGAACACCCTGATGAACGCTGCCCGCAGGCTCGTCCCGCTGATTGCCGCCGCGCTGATAACCTCCGCCGGGTTCGCCGCTCCCGCCGCGTACGCGGGCACCGGCATCCCTGGCCCGGTCAGCGGCCAGGCCAGCGACCTCACGCCTGCGGTCCCCGGCGGGTATTGCTATGCCACCGCCAACCAGAGCCTGTGCCGCCGCGTCCTGGTGCTCAAGCAGGCGGGCGACTGGATCTACGCCGGCGGGATCATCAGCACCGTGACCGACCGCATCACCGGCGTCACCACCTCCGGCTTCCACAACATCTTCAGGTTCAGCGCCAGCACGCACCGGGTCGACACGTCATGGAAGCCGCAGTTCTACTCCTCGGCCCAGACCGGCGACAGCGCGTACAAGGACTCCGCGGTGACCGGGCTCGCCGCCGACGGGGCCGGCACCCTGTACGTGTCCGGCAGCTTCAGCAAGTTCGCCCCGGCTCCTGGCGCGGCGGGCGTTACCCGCCGGGGCGTTGCCGCGATCAACGTCAGTGACGGCTCGCTGAAGTCGTTTAACCCGCAGGTCTGCACGGGCGGCGGCGGCTGCATCGTGAACGACGTCGAGTACGTCCACGGCACGGTCTGGCTCGGCGGGAACTTCAGCCACCTGGCGGGCAGCGCGGTCACCGCGCTGGCGTTCGTCAATGCCGCCACCGGCGCGCTCACCGGCCCCCAGCTCGGCATCTCCGGCGTCGTCACGCCCAACGTGACCACCAAGGTGGCGCAGGTGGCCATCAACCCGCAGCAAACCCAGGCGGCGATGATCGGCAACTTCGCCTCGGCCGGCGGCGTGACGCACAAGGAAGTGGCGATCCTGGACATCACCGGGTCGGGCGGAGCGACCGTCAACTCGTGGAACGACCCCACGAACCTCAATGCCAGCAACTCCACTAACTGCAGCTCCAAGGACACCTGGGCCCGTGGCGTGGACTGGGACCCCGCCGGCACCTTCTTTGACATCGCCGCCAGCGGCGGCGGCGGGTTCGACGCCTTCGGCGCGCACGGGGCGCTGTGTGACGCCTTCACGCGGTTCAAGAGCGACGGCAACGCCAGCACGCCGCATCCGCTCATCGTCAACGTCACCGGGTTCGACTCGCTGTTCACCGTGGTGGACACGGGCGACGTCGCCTACACCGGCGGGCACAACAAGTCGCTCAACCACGCGGTGTACATCAACGGCGCGAAGGTGAAGGCCAGCCAGGAAAACCACTATGGCATCGGCGCCATCGACGTGAACCCCTCGGACGCCGGCTACGGCCGGGCCGTCACCAGCTTCAACAACTCCACGGCGACCGGCCGCGGCCAGGGCTGGGCGGCATCGCTGAGCACCAGCGCGGGCGTCTACATCGGCGGCGACGCGCAGGTCGTGGGCAGCGACACGACCATTAAGCGGCTGGCCTTCTTCCCGGCCGGCGGCTAAGACCGCCTGGCGATCAAGGTAGCGGTTGACTTTTATCCGGCAGCAGCCGGACGGATCGTAACCGCTACGGCGGAAGCCCGGCTACCAGATCCGGGCGCGGGTGGGGGTCACCCGGATCACGTGCGGGTAGTCCTCGGCGAAGCTCTGCGGGGTCCACCCGTAGGAGTCGATGAACTCGCGGTACTTCTCGATGTAGGCGGGCACGGCGTCGGCCTTCGGGCCGTCCGGGTCAAGCGCGGCGCTGCCCTCGAAGATGACGTTCGCGCCGCCCTTGCCGTTTCCCTCCAGATGCAGGGAGACGCGCGGGTTCGATCCGATGTTGCGGGTCTTCGGCCCGTCAGCGGCCCCGTAGATCAGGAACTCGCCGTTCTCCCACAAGAACCAGACCGGCGTCGACTGAGGCTGGCCGGATCTGGCCACGGTGGTCAGCCAGATGATCGGCTCGGCCCGCAGGCGGCCTGCCGCCGCGGCGTGGGCAGGCTCTTCCTGGTTCAGGATCGTCATTTCCGCTCCGGGGCTCGTTGCGGGCAGCCCGCTGAATGATCACCCGGCGGGCACAGCCGCCACGGTCGCTGCACGGCAGCGTACCGGGCCGTCATCATGTGGGCATGGCCGAACCGTACAACCGCTTCACCGGGCAGAGCCTGGAACGGCTGACGGCGCTTGCCGACGGGGCTGTTCGCCGTGGCCATGACGCTGCTCGTGCTCGACCTGCGGGTCCCGGTCAGCGCCGCCGGGCTGGCCTACTCCGACCACGGGCTGTGGCACGCGATCCTGCGGCTGGGTCCGAGCTTCGCGGCCTACCTGCTGAGCTTCACCATGCTGGGCACGTTCTGGCTGGCCCAGACGCTGTACGCGGCGGCGGCGGCGATCTGCCTGATCAGCACGAAGGCAAGCGTGATCGCCCTGGCCGTGGTGCAGCTGTATTTCATCGTCTCGCCGCGGGCCGGCGGGCTCCGGCAGCGCACTGCCCGGGCCCGCTGAGCCGCCGGGCTGCCGCCGCTGAGCGGGCGGCAAACCGGTTGCCGGCCGGGATGGCCGTGTGCTGTACTCGCGGCACCAGCCGATCCCCAGGGAGAGCGAAGTGCGCGCAGCGTTCATGTCCGGCCAGCAAGGAGGTACCGCCTATTCAGGGGACATGACGTCTGGTGAGCACACTGAACCTGGGGATCCTGGCGCATGTAGACGCCGGTAAGACGAGCCTGACCGAGCGGCTGCTCTTCGCCGCCGGGGTACTCGACGAGATCGGCAGCGTCGATGACGGCAGCACCCAGACCGATTCGCTGCCGCTGGAACGGCAGCGCGGCATCACGATCAAGTCCGCCGTCGTGTCGTTCCGCATCGGCGACGACACGGTCAACCTGATCGACACGCCCGGGCACCCGGATTTCATTGCCGAGGTGGAGCGGGTGCTGAGCGTGCTCGACGGCGCCGTGCTGGTGGTTTCCGCCGTCGAGGGCGTGCAGGCGCAGACCCGCATACTGATGCGGACGCTGCAGCGGCTGCGCATTCCCGTGCTGATCTTCGTGAACAAGATCGACCGTGGCGGCGCCCGGTACGCAGGCGTGCTGCGGGAGATTTCGGCGAAGCTGACGCCGGCCATCATCCCGATGGGATCGGCGCACGGCCTTGGCACCCGCGGCGCGGGTTTCACCGCGTACGGCGCGGGTGACCCCGCTTTCACGGCCAGGATGGCCGATCTGGTCGCCGAGCACGATGACGCGTTCCTGGCCGCGTACGTCAACGATGCGGCGGCGGTTTCCTACCGCCAGCTCCGGGGCCGCCTGGCGGCGCAGGCCAGGCTGGGACTGGCGTATCCGGTTTTCTTCGGATCGGCGCTTACCGGCGCGGGCGCCGGCGCGCTGACCAGCGGCATCAGCGAGTTGCTGCCGGCCGCCGCGGGCGCCGCGGGCGGCCCCGTCTCGGCCGCGGTCTTCAAGGTCGAGCGGGGCCCGGCCGGTGAGAAGATCGCGTACGTCCGCATGTTCTCCGGCACGGTGCGGACCCGGGAGCGGCTCCGCTTCGGCAGGCCGGCCGGGGCGCGGGCGACGCTGGCGGGGGAGCGGGCCACGGCGGCCCGGCTGGCGCGGGAAAGGTCACCGCGATCAGGGTCTTCGACCGCGGCGCGGCCGTGCCGCGCACGTCGGTCTCCGCCGGGCAGATCGGGAAGCTCTGGGGCCTCGCCGGTATCCAGGCCGGCGACGCGCTCGGTGTCCCGCGGGCCGCGCGGGCGGGCCACCATTTCGCCCCGCCCACGCTGGAGACGGTCGTCGTGCCCGGCCGCCCGGCCGACAAGGGCGCGCTGCATGCCGCGCTAGCCCAGCTGGCCGAGCAGGATCCGCTGATCAGCCTGCGGCAGGACGACGATCGGCAGGAGCTGTATGTCTCGCTCTACGGCGAGGTGCAGAAGGAGGTCATCCAGGCAACGCTGGCCGGCGACTTCGGCATCGACGCCGGGTTCCGGGAAACCAGCACGATCTGCATCGAGCGGCAGGCCGGCACCGGCGCGTCCGCCGAGTTCATGGGCTCCGCGTCCAATCCGTTCCGCGCCACGGTCGGGCTGCGCATCGAGCCGGCCGCGGCCGGCTCCGGCGTCCGGTTCCGGCTGGAGGTGGAGCTAGGGTCGATGCCGTTCTCCTTCATCAAGGCAGTCGAGGAGACCGTGCACCAGACGCTGCGGCAGGGCATCCACGGATGGCAGGTCACCGACGCGGTGGTCACCATGACGCACTCCGGCTACACGCCGCCGCCGCCATTCGGCTGGAGCAAGTGGTCGAGCTCGGCCGGGGACTTCCGCAACCTGACGCCGCTGGTCCTGATGACCGCGCTGCAGCAGGCAGGCGTCACGGTGCACGAGCCGATGCACCGCTTCCGGCTCGAGATCCCGGCGGACTCGCTCGGGCCGGTGCTGCCCGTGCTGGCGCGGCTGCGCGCGGTACCGCGGGCACCGGCAACCCGGGGCCGGTCGTGCATCCTGGAAGGCGAGATCCCGGCCGCCCGGGTGCGCGAGCTGGAACAGCAGCTGCGGTCGCTGACCCGGGGCGAGGGCACGGCGGACTGCGCCTTCGACCGCTACCGGCCGGTCCGCGGCCCGATCCCGGCCCGGCCGAGGCCGGGCGCGAGCCCGCTCAACCGCAAGGAGTACCTGCTGCGCGTTACCCGCCGGGCCGCCGCGCGCTGATCCCGGGCGCGGGACACCGCGGCATCCCGGCCCGGGTCACCCGGGAAGCGCGCGCCTGCGCTCGTCAAGCTGGCGGAAGATCGCGCTGTAGCTGCAGTTCTGCATCTCGTGCGGCACCCGCCATACGTCCACGGTCGCGAACCAGCCGAGAGCGCGAATGTGCACGGTCGGGGCATCCGGGCGGCCGCCGTCACGCCCCCATTCGCGCCGGTGACCGAAGATGGTGATGCCGCTGACGTCCACGTTGACGCCCTCCGGCACGTACACGTCGACGTTCCCGAAGGCCACCGGGATGGTGATGGTCGTCTGCGGCTGGTCGATGGTGGCTTCGCGCAGGTCGAAGTCGAGGTCCCCGAAAGCGCTGCCGGCAAAGGACCGCCCGCGCAGCCGCAGCCGCCCGCGCCGCGTGACATGGCCGAACACGGCCGCGGTGAAGCGGGCTGGCCTGCGGCGCGGGCTGGCCAGGCCGGCCAGCACTTCGGGCAGGTCCGCCTGGACGTGCGCCAGCTCGCCGGCGAACCGGGCCTGCAGCACGACCTCGACTCGGTCGGAGAATTCCTCCAGCGTCAGCCGCCCGGCAAGAAGGTGATCGCGAAGCGAGATGACGGCCCGCTCGCGGTCGGCATCCGAGGCACGAATAGACAGATCGCCCATGCGGGCCACGCTAGACCACGGCTGACCTGGCGGCTACTGCCCGGATGCCGCAGCCCGGACCGCCGGGGATCAGCTGCCGAGGCTGCGGCCGCCGTCGACGACGATGCGCTGGCCGGTGATGAAGCCCGCTTCGGCCGAGGCGAGGAAGCTCACCGCGTGGGCGATGTCCTCCGGGGTCCCCATCCGGCCGGCCGGAACCGAGGCCAGGTAGGCGGCCCTGACCTCCGCGGGGACCTCAGCGTGCCGCTCGACCGGGATGAAGCCCGGCGCGACCGCGTTCACGGTGATGCCGGCCGGCGCCGAGCTCGCGGGCCCAGCTGCGGGCCAGGCCGATCTGCGCGCTCTTCGCGGTGGCATAGGCGGACCGGCCCGGCGGCGGCCGGTCCGCGACCTCGGAGTCGATCTGGATGATCCGGCCGTACCGGCGCGCCCGCATCGCCGGCAGCACCGCGCGCCCTACCAGCACCGGGCTCTTGACGAAGAAGTCGAGCTGGGCAAGGTGGTCCGGCCAGCCCACGTCGGCCAGCGGGGCGTCCGGCTGCGGGCCGGTGGCGTTCAGCACCAGCACGGCGACCGGGCCGAGGCTGGCGGCCACCGCGGCTACCAGCCCGGTCACCTGCTCCTCGTCGGTGACGTCCGCCGTGAACGCCTCGGCGGTCCCGCCCTCGTCCCTGATCGCCCGGGCGACCTCGGTGGCCTCCCGGCCCAGGCTGTTGACGGCGACCGCCAGGCCATCGCGCGCGAGCCGCCGCGCGATCGCCTGGCCCAGTCCCCGCGAGCTGCCGGTCACCAGCGCGACCCGGCCATCAGCCATACCCATGCGCCCGATCATCGCAGAGTTCAGCCAGCGGCCCGGCGGGCGCTGATCACCCGCCGCTGGCGGCGCGCTCGCAGAGCGCCCGGAAATCCAGCGCGTTACGCACGGCGGCGCCGCCCGGGTCGTTGTTGAAGTAGGCGTACGCATCACCGCCCGCGGCGAGCACCGCGCCGACCCGCGCCGCCCAGGATTGCAGCGCCTGCTGCCCGTATGCCGGGCGCGGGCCGGCCGCGCCCTCGTGAAAGCGCAGGTAGACGAACCCGGCGGTCTGCCACAGCGGCGCGGCCGGCCGGCCGAGCCGGTCCGCCCAGCACAGCGCCGCGCCGCGTTCCGCGAGTACCTCGCGGACCTCGGCGCGCCACCACGACGGGTGCCGGAACTCAGCCGCTACCCGCATCCCGGCGGGGAAGCAGCGCAGGCAGCGATCGAGCAGCGCCGGGTCGGCCTCGAGCGTCGGCGGCAGCTGCAGCAGCACCGGGCCGAGCTTGCCGGCCAGCCCGGCGGCCGCGGCGACCAGCCTGCCGACCGGCTCTTCCGGGTCACGCAGCCGCCTGACGTGGGTGAGGTAACGGCTCGCCTTCACCGCTATCACGAACGACGGCGGGGTAACGTCGCGCCACCGCTCGAACGTCTCCCGGGCGGGCAGCCGGTAGAAAGCCGCGTTCGACTCCACCGTGTCGAACTGCTCGGCGTAGACCGCCAGCCAGCGTCGCTGCGGCACGCCCGGCGGGTACAGCACGCCGCGCCAGTCGGCGTACTGCCAGCCCGATGTGCCGACCCGGAGCGTCATCTCGGGTCCAGGCTATCCCGCGGGTAGGTATCCGGTACCAGCCGATTAGGTCACCTGACCGATGAATCGCATGCCCCGGCCGGCGGAATCTGGACACATCCGGATCACTGACCAGGAGGAGTCTTGATGGCGAGGTTCATGGACGTGCACAGCGGGTTCGTGGGCGTGACCGAAAAGCAGTTCCGCGAGGCGCACCAGCGCGACCTGGCGGCCGAGGCGACCGAGGGCGTGCATTTCGAGCGCGCCTGGCTCGATCCGGAGTCGGGCAAGGCGTTCTGCCTGTCCCGCGGGCCGTCTAAGGAGGCCGTGCTGCGGGTGCACGACAAGTCCGGTCATCCCGCGGCGGAGATCTACGAGCTGCCGGTCGAGGCCGGGTAGCTCCCCGCCCTGGCGGCCGGTAGTGCCGCTATCCCGGCACCCGGCGGCTCGCGTCATCGATGGTCCGCCGGGCGACCGCGGCCAGCGGCACCCCGCTGCCGTCCGCGGTAGCGCGCAGGAGGTCGAAGGCCGCCGCCATGTCCAGGCCGGCCTGGGCCGCGATCACGCCCTTGGCCTGCTCGATGACGGCCCGGCCGGCCAGCGCGACGTGAGCCAGGCCGGCCAGGTCGCGCTCGCGCGGGCCGCTGACATGGATGACCGCGATCGTCGCGATGTCGGCGAATGCCTGCACTACCTGCCGCTGGTCGCCGGTGAGGGCCCCGGGCCGGGCGAAGAAGACGTTGATGGCCCCGATCGGGGCCGCGCGCCAGCGCATCGGGCACGCCTGAACCGCCTGGAAGCCGGCCGCGGCCGCCTTCGCGGCGAAGCCGGGCCAGCGGGCGGCGATGCCGTCCGGCGATCCGCACGCGACGCCCGCGCCGGAACGGAACGCGTCGATGCACGGCCCCTGCCCGGCCTGGATCTCGTACAGGTCCAGTTCCTCGGCCTTGTGGCTGGACGCGGCCAGCACCTCAAGCTGGCCGGATCCGGCGGAAAGCATGATCCCGGACGCGGCGGCCCCGGATACCTCAGCGCAGTCAGCGCAGAGCCGGGTGAGGGTTCCGATCAGGTCGGGCTCGCCGACGAGTGCTGCCGCCGCAGCCGCGAGCGCGGCCGCCGGGGGCTTCACCGGTTTCGCCGTGCTGACCGTGATAGCTGGCCATCAAGCGGATGGCGGGTGTGCATGGGATGGCTCCCTCGGTGCTGCCTCGCTGGCGGCGGCCTCGGGACGGGATGATCGGCGATCTGGTGAGCCTCGCAGCCGGAACGGCCTACCGGCCGGACAGGTCCAGTTTACGCTCCACCACGGCGCCGGCTACGTCGGCGAGCTGCGCGCCGGTCACGAAGGCGTGCGACCGCAGCACGGCCAGCGCGTCATCCACGCCCACTCCCAGCTGGGATACCAGCATGCCGGTGGCCTGGTGCACCACCGCGCGGGAGGACCAGGCGCCGGCGTCGGCTGCCTCCGCGACAGCGGACGGATCCCGGAGCAAGGTCGCGGCCATGGCGTCGGCGACGAACTGCGCGGCATCGAGCGGCTCGGCGAGAGCGCCCCTGGACAGCTGGTACATGCTGATCGCCCCGATCACCTCGTGCTCGGAGCGCATCGGTATGGACCAGAGCACGGCCTGGCCGCCGACGATTTCCTCGGCGGCCGGGATGAACTGGGGCCAGCGCAGCGCGGCGGCCTGGTCGACAGCCGTCCGGACCGGCAGCCCGCTGTCGAACGCATCCAGGCACGGCCCTTCGCCGAGCACATCCTGCAGGTTCTCCAGCAGGTCGGAGCGCCTGTCGGTGGCGCACAGGGTCACCCGGTAGGCGTTCGAGTTGTCCAGCGTGATGGACGCGCCGTCAACGTCGAAGACGTCCAGCGCGGCGTGGCAGACCCGCCATGTCAGCGGGTGATCCGCTGGCCGGCGGGCCACCGCCCGGGCCAGCCGGCTCAGCAGCGCCGCGTGGTCAGTCACCGGACGTCACCGAAGCCGGAGGAGCAGCTGCCCGCATGCGCCAATTCTAGAGAGCGCCCGGCGATGATCCCAGGCCAGTTCCGGCTACTGCCCGGCAGGCTCTTTCCTGGCGGCCAGGGCCGGTATGTCCGCGGCGGCCGGCGGCAGGCCGGCGGCCGGCACCCGCCGCAGCGCGCGCCACGACGCCTGGCCGGCCTTGTAAGCGAGGATGGCGAGCAGCAGCAGCGCTCCGGCGACGATCCCGTCGGCCCAGAAGTGGTTCGCGGTCACGACCACCACCAGGGTCGTCGCCGCCGGGTAGGCCAGCGCCAGCCAGCGCCACCGGCTGGCGGAGCAGCGGACCACGGCGATGCCGACGAGCAGCGCCCAGGCAACATGCACCGACGGCATGGCGGAGAGCTCGTCCGGATTGAAGCCGGCGATCGACCCGTACACCGACTGACCGTAAAGCACCCCGGTGTCGACCATCCCGTCCGAGGGCAGCATGCGCGGCGGCGCGACCGGGACCAGCTGGATGAGCAGGCAGGCGGCGGTAACCATCACGAGGATCGCGCGCAGCTCCGGGTAACGGTCCCGGTACCGCAGGAAGACCCAGGCCAGCAGCGCGATCAGGACGGCGAAGTGCAGGCTCGCGTAGTACAGGTTGGCCAGCTGCACCAGCAGCGGGTGGGGCAGGAAGAGCCGCTGCACCGCCGTCTCGCTCGGCAGCCTGGCGACTCGCTCGGCGTGCCAGATCCACTGCGCCCGGTCGATCGCGCCGCCGCGGACCCGGGCCGCGTACCGGCCGGCGAACTGCCACAGCGCGAACAGCCCGACGACGATGCCGGCCTCCTGCCCGATTGCGGTCATCCCGGCGAGCCGGATCCGCCCGGCCAGCCCGCCGGGCCGCGGCGCCGCGGCAGCCGGCAGGCGGCCCGCATCGCGTCGCGCCCGGCGGCCGCGCAGCCGGCTCGCCGCCGTCACCCCGAGCAGGCAGGCCGACGTCACCGCGGCCGCCTGCCAGGACAGCTCGATCTTCAGCATGGGCCAGCTGCGCCGAGTTCAGCCACCGGGTCCATGCTGGCAACTTACAAGGTCCGCGCGGGCAACCTGAAGGGCGGCTCAGCCGGGTGCCCGCGGCGGTCAGCCAGGCCGGCTGCTGCCGATCCATACCGACTTGATGTTGCAGAACTCCCGGATGCCCTCGGCCGCAAGCTCGCGCCCGTGGCCCGAGGTCCTGATCCCGCCGAACGGCAGCTGCGGGTACGAGGTGACGTTGCCGTTGATGAAGACCAGGCCGGCGGCGAGATCGCGGGCGAACCGGGACCGCTCCTCCTCGCTCTCGGTCCAGGCGTTGGCGCCGAGGCCGAACTCGGTGCTGTTGGCCAGCTCGATCGCCTCGTCGAGGCCGGCTACCCGGTACAGGGTCGCGGCCGGCCGAACACCTCCTCGGCGTGCACGCGCATGTCCGGGGTGATGCCGGCCAGCACCGTCGGCGGGTAGTACCAGCCAGGGCCGCCCGGCGCGGTGCCGCCGCACAGCACCCGCGCGCCCTTGGCCACCGCGTCAGCGACGAGTTCCTCGATGTCGGCGCGCTGCTGCTGCGAGGCAAGCGGGCCGATATCGGTGCTCTCCAGCATCGGGTCGCCGACGGTCAGCGCCGACATCTCGGCGACGAACAGCCGCTCGAACTCGTCGTAAACCGAGTCGTGCACGATGAAGCGCTTCGCGGCGATGCAGGACTGGCCGTTGTTCAGGCAGCGCGCGAACGCGGCCACCTTGGCCGCGGCCGGCAGGCCGGCCGACGGCATCACGATGAACGGGTCGCTGCCGCCGAGCTCAAGCACGACCTTCTTGATCTCGCTGCCCGCGATCGATGCCACCGACTGCCCGGCGGGCCCCGATCCGGTCAGGGTGGCCGCCGCTACCCGGCGGTCCCGCAGGATCTTCTCCACCCGCCCGGAGCCGACCAGCAGGGTCTGGAATACGCCGTCGGGGAAGCCCGCCCGGGCGAACAGGTCCTGCAGGAACAGCGCGCTGGCCGGCACGTTCGAGGCGTGCTTGAGCAGCCCGACGTTGCCGGCCATCAGGGCCGGCGCGGCGAACCGCATGGCCTGCCAGAGCGGGAAATTCCACGGCATGATCGCCAGCACCGGCCCGAGCGACTCGTACCTGACGTAGGCCCGCTCGGCCCCCACTGCGGCCGCGTCGGCCTGCTGGTCGGCCAGGAAGCGGGCCGCGTTGCCGGCGTAGAAGCGGCAGCCGGCTGCGCACTTGGCGACCTCCTGGCGGGCCGAGGCGAGCGTCTTGCCCATCTCGGTCGTCATCATCGCGGCGATCTGGTCGCGCTCTTCGTCGAGGATGCCGGCCGCCCTGCGCAGCCAGCCGCCCGCGCCTCGAAGCCGGTCAGCCGGTAGCTCGCGTGCGCCCGCGCGGCCGCCGCCAGGCAGCGCTCGACTTCGGTATCGGTGAGCTCGTCGTAGGTCTTCAGCGTCTCGCCGGTAGCGGGGTTGACGGTCGCGATTGCCATCGGTCGTCCTTTCGTCACCAGCGGCCGGGTCCGCAGGATTTGAAACGGGGCCGCACTGGCCAGTGTGCAACGCTGGCGTCATCGCGCTCGCCGCGGGTGCGGATGGCGCCGCGCGGCCCCCGGCAGCAGCGTTAGCCGCCGGTCGCCCGGCGGCTAACGACTGCGGCGGGCTGCTGGCTCAGCCGGCCGGGCCGCCGGCCAGTACGACGGTCGCGCTGTGCTGGCCGCCGGAGCTGTCGGTCCAGGTGACGCCGATGCGGTCACCGGGGTGGTGCCCGGTCAGCACCGACCGGATTCCGGACGGCGAGGTGACGCCGTGGCCGCCGAGCGAGGTGACCGTGTCCCCGGCGGCCAGGCCGGCCGTGGCGGCAGCCGACCCGGGCAGCACGCCGCCGACTTCCGCGCCCTGGCTGGCCGGGAGCCCCGGTGCGGCACCGGAGGAGGCGAACGCCAGGCCCAGGAACGCGGTGGCGCCGACGTGCACCGTGGCCGAGGACCGGCCCGCGCCGATCTGCCGGGCGATCGCGGTCGCCTCGTTGATCGGGACGGTGAAGGCCTGGGTGGCCCTGGCCGAGCTGACCTGGTTGCCGGACCTGGCCGAGGCGGCCGTGTTGAGGCCGATCACCTCGCCGCTGGTGTTGAGCAGCGGTCCGCCGGAGTCGCCTGGCTGGATGCCGGCGTTGGTGCGGATAAGCCCGTGCAGCTGCTCGGCGGTGCCGGCCGACTCGTCGCTGGCGGTGATCGACTGGCCGAGGCCGGTGACCCGGCCGGTGGCGACGGACGGGGCACCGCCCTTGCCGAGGGCGTTGCCCATCGCGACCACCCGCTGGCCGGTCCGGACGCTGGCGGAGTCGCCGAGGGAGGCGGTCGCGAGACCGGATGCCCCCCGCAGCTGCAGCACCGCGACGTCGTGGGCCGCATCGTAGCCCTTCACCACCGCCGGGTAGACCCGGCCGTTGCCGACGTCCCTGACCTTGATGGCGGTAGCGCCGTTGATCACGTGGTTGTTGGTGAGCACCTCACCGGACGGCGTCAGCACGATGCCGGTACCGGCCGCGGTCGCGTGCTGGTAGCCGAGCGTGGAGATCACATCGACCACCGCAGGATCCGTTTTAGCGACGATCTGAGCCGTGCTCAGCGCCGTTGCGCCGGTGCTGGTCGCCGCCCAGGCCGCGCCCGCGCCGGCTACCACCGCGGCGGCTGCGGTAATGGCCAGCAGGCGGCCGTGCGGCCGGCGCCGCGGCGGGCCACCGCGGCCCGCCGGGTCGTCCGGGCCGCCCGGGTTGGCCGGCCCGTACGGGTTGGCCGGCCCGTACGGGTTGGCCGGCCGGTACCCGTTGGCCGGCCCGTACGGGTTCGCCGGATCGTCCGGATACCCGGCTGGCAGCCGATCGTGGACCGTGTACATGTCTGTTCTCCTCGCCCTGCGGGTCGCCTTGTCCTCGCTATTGGCCAGGATGCGACCCGCACCTGGAGGCAAGCTCAGTAAGAGCTGACGCTTACTAGCGGATTAGCTGAGCGTTAGCTGAAGGCTGACCTGGTGCGGCTGCTCGCCGCGCAGCAGCGAGAGCAGGACCGGCCCGGGCGGCGGGCCGGCCAGCACCGCGGCCAGATCGGCCGTGCTCCGCAGCTCCCGGCCGCCGGCCGCCACCAGCAGGTCCCCCCGCGCGAGGCCGGCCTGAGCCGCCGCGCTGCCGGTGACCAGCCCGGCGACCAGCAGCCCGGGAACGTCGGACAGGCCGACGGCGGCCCGGCGCTGCCGTGCCACGTGCGCGGGCTCGAGCCGCATGCCGAGCGGCCGGCCAACGTCCGGCAGGCCGGCCTCGAAGGAGATCAGCAGGCGGCGAAGCAGGCCGGCCAGCATGCGCCGGTCCTGGTCGGACAGCGCCGACAGCAGCCTGTCCTCGTTGGCCAGGTGCACCGGGGCGATCTGGTCAAAGAGGTCAAGCCCGGTCGCAGTGAGCATGACCAGGCTGCCCCGGCCATCCGCCGGGTCCTGCTCGCGGCTGACGATCCCGGCCTTGACCAGCCTGTCTACCCGGACGCTGACCGTGCCGGAGGTGAGCGCGAGCGAGGTCATCAGCCTGGCCTGCGGCATCCGGAACGGGTGACCCTCGCGCCGCAGCGCGACGATCATCTGGAAATCCGCGGCCGACAGCTGCCACCGGGCGAAGACCCCGGCCAGGCCGCTGTCCAGGTGAGCCCGTACCCGCTGCAGCCGGGCGACCACGCCGACCGGCGAGAAGTCCAGATCGGGCCGCTGCACGGCCCAGGCCCGCAGGATCCCGTCCACGCTGTCGCCGATCGCGCCCGCGCCGTCCGGGCACTGGCGCGGTTCCGCGCCGTCCGGCGGAATCCGGCGGCTGACCGTCATGAGCTGACTCTATCCGGGCTAGAACCGAACTACGTTCGGTCAATGGCTTGGATTCAAACATTCCGGCGGCGGCGGCCGCCGCCGCGATCATGGCGGGCCGGGCGCCCCGGTCACCTCGTACAGCGCCCGCAGCAGCCCCAGCCAGCCGGCGAAGCTGACCTCCGCGGACCCGGCGGTGCCCGGCACTGCCGGGCGGCCGGGCCACGCCTGCAGGCGGCCGGCCGGCGATCCAGGTCGTCCAGCACTATCCGAATCTCCATTCACCGCATCGTGCCGGGCGCTGGCGCGCACAGCATCCGCCAGCCGGCGGATGTATTGTCCGGGGCGCGGCCGCATCCTGAGTAGGTACGGTCACCCCGGTCACGCTGCGGGAGGCGCCCGGCCGCCATTACCGCGCCTCCCGCAGAAGGCCCAGCCGGGGCGCAGGCAATCAGCAAGGGTAAGGGACCATGCGCGCAGCCGGCATTCTTGACTACGGCGACCAGGTGCGGCCGCTTGACATTCCCGCGCCGCGGCGGCCGCGGCCCGATGAGGTGCTGCTCCGGGTGCAGGCCGCCGCGGTGGGGAACTGGGACGACATTGTCCGCGCCGGGAGCTGGGACGTGGGCCTGGCCGATGGCCCGAAGGCGCTCGGCGTGGCGGCGGCCGGCATCGTGCTGGCCGCCGGGGACGAGCCGGCCGGCCTGCGGCCAGGGGATGAGGTGATCACTCACCCGGTTCCGCTCCGCGCGCAGGGCACCTGGGCGGAGCAGGTGATAGCCGCGGCCGGGCAGGTCGCCCGCAAGCCCGCCGGGGTGCCCTGGGCGGCGGCGGCCGCGCTGGCGGTTCCGGCGCTCACCGCCGAGCAGGTGGTGGCCGGGGCACTGCGGCTGCGCGCGGGGGAGACCGTGCTGGTACACGGGGCCGGCGGCGTCACCGGCGGCATGCTGGTCCAGCTGGCCGCGCGCACCGGGGCCCTGGTCATCGCCACCGCGGGGCCGGCCAGCGCGGCCCGGGTGGGCTCGCTCGGCGCCAGCCGGGTGCTCGACTATCACGACCCGGGCTGGCCGGAGAAGGCCGGCTGGCCGGCCCGGCCGGGATCACGGCCGCCGTCAGCGCCGTGCCCGGCGGCGCCGGGCATGCGGCCGCGGCCGTCGCCGCCGGCGGCCGGCTGGCCACCATCACCTCGGATCCGCCCGTGGCGGCGCCCCGGATCACCTTCTCCCAGGTGTACGTGCAGCCCGATGCGGCGCGGCTGCACGCGCTGGCCCGGCTGGCCGAGCGCGGCCAGCTCACGCTGCGGGTGACGGCCAGCTATCCGCTGCCGGACGCCGCCGCCGCGCTGGCGCACGCGGTGCGCGGCGGCTCCGGCGGCGCCGTGGTGCTGCGGCCGTGACCGGGTAGTCACGGCGGTGAACATCAGGTAGCGCATAACTAACATGTCGTCGGATACTGGGTTCTGCCCATCGACACGACTTTAGGTGGCTATGACCCTGGTTTCGTGAATGATTTCCTGCTGGTCCTGGTGGTCATCACCGCGCTGTGCTTGCGACAGGGAGCAGACAATGTCGTCCTGGATCAACCTGGCAGCGATCTGGAAGATCGTAGTTTTCGGCCTGCTGGCCGGGGCCGGGCTGCCGGCCCTATTCGCGCTCGGCCTGCTCGCCCTGTCCAAAGGCGGCCGGGCCGAGGTCGCCGGCGGTGACTCCGATGTCCTGGCCGGCGGAAACCCGGCGGGCATTGTCGTCGCCGCGTTCTGTTTCCTGGTGGTGCTGGCCGCAATAGGCTGGGGAATCTATGAGATCTACCAGCTTGGCCACCCCGCCCCTAAATGACCCGCTTGACTGACGTGCATTGAGTAAGCCAGTGCGAGTAATGACCGCCGGACGAGGCACCAGGCGAGTCTGCGGCTGCCATCGAGAGGGTTTAATAACATGGCGATGCCGCCAGTCCTGAGTTCGATCGTCGGCTGGCTGCGGGCCGGTTACCCCGAGGGCGTCCCCGACGTCGACTACGTCCCGCTGTTCGCGCTGCTGGCCAGCCGGCTGACCGACGCCGATGTCGCCGCGATCGCCGATGAGCTGGCCACCGCGAGCGACCCGGCGTCCGCGCACGCAATCCGGGACGCGATCGAGATGATCACGCACGAGAAGCCCAAGGGCTCCGATGTCAACCGGGTCAGCGCCCGGCTGGCGGCCGGCGGCTGGCCGCTGGCCAGGCCGGACCGGCTCAGCTGACCCGAGCCCGGCCGCGCCCGGTGAGCTAGCCGCGTCCGATGAACGGCATCTTCGTGGCCATCAGGGTCATGAACTGGACGTTAGCTTCCAGCGGCAGGCTGGCCATCTGCACGACCGCGGTGCCCACCAGGCCGGCGTCGATTATCGGCTCGGGACGGGTGCTGCCATCCGGCTGCTCCGCGCCGGCCGCGAGCCGGCCGGTCAGGTCGGTGGCCGCGTTGCCGATGTCGATCTGGCCGCAGGCGATGTCGTAGCGGCGGCCGTCCAGCGACGTCGCCTTGGTCAGGCCGGTGATCGCGTGCTTGGCCGCGGTGTACGGGGCCGAATGCGGCCGGGGGGAGTGCGCGGAGATCGACCCGTTGTTGATGATCCGGCCGCCGCGCGGATCCTGCTGCCGCATCACCCGGAAGGCCGCCTGGGTGCACAGGAACGCCGCGGTCAGGTTCGCGCCGATCACCGACTGCCAGTCGGCGTAGGACACGTCCTCCAGCGGCACCGGCGGGGCGAACCGGCCGGCGTTGTTGAACAGCAGGTCCAGCCGGCCGAACTGGCGCACCGCCTGATCGAACAGGCGCCGGACGCCGTCCGGCTCGGCGACGTCCGCGACCACGCTCACCAGCCGGGACCCGGCGGCCGCGGCGTCCCGGGCGGTCTGCTCCAGCGGGCCGGGCCGGCGCCCGGCGATCACCACGGCAAATCCGTTCCCGGCCAGCGCCAGTGCCGCCGCCCGGCCGATTCCGGTACCGCCGCCGGTAACTATCGCAACCCTCGCTGGCATAGCCCTGGAACCTAGCAGGCCATGGCGGCACCGCCGGCCGCTGGCTGCGTCGGCCGGCGGTGCCGCCAGGCGGCGGTGCCGCCCGTCGGCGGCACCGTGTCTTCGGCCCCGGGCTATCTGCATCCGCACCGGCCGACGCATTTAAGACAGCTGCCGCGGCTCGCCGGTTTACCGCAGGCCGGCCCGGATATCCGGCGGCTCAGTCCGCGGCGTCGGCTGCCTGCATCAGGCCGGCCACCGCGTGCGCGGCCGGGTCCGCGGAATCGCGCAGCCCGGCCACCGCGCCGGCCCGGTCGGCCGGGCCCCGGTTCTGGCTGAGCTTGTCCTTGGCCTCGACCAGCGTCACCGTCATCTGCACGCCGACGATGCCGCGCAGCTGCCCCTCGATGTACGCCGGGGGAGCGTCCTGCACCCGCCAGGGATGGTCCCGGTG
Organism: uncultured Actinomycetes bacterium; assembly: GCA_963786975.1. Lineage (GTDB taxonomy): Bacteria > Actinomycetota > Actinomycetes > Streptosporangiales > Streptosporangiaceae > Palsa-506. The sequence continues at coordinate 247,812 of CAWBBE010000011.1, forward strand.
CCGCTCGTGCCGGTCGGTCAGCCGGGTGACGATGTCACGCAGCCAGCCGGCCTCCCGGTGAAAAGTGACCGGCCCGGTGAAGTGGACGGCGGTGTAGTTCCAGGTGGGCACCGTCCGGCCGTGCTGGCTCGTGCTCGGGTACCAGGACGGGGAGATGTACGCCTGCGGGCCGTGCACGATGGCCAGTCCGGGGACGCCCGGCCGGGCGGTGCGCCACTGCGGGTTGGCCACCGCCAGATGGCCGAGCAGCCGGCCGTACTCGCCGCCGGGGCCGGGCGGGCCGCCGAATCTGTCCCAGATCACCGGCAGCAGGGTGGCGGTCAGCCCGGCCCCGTCGAAGGTCACCAGGTCGGCCGCGCCGGCCTCGGCGACGAACGCCTCGACCTGGCTCAGGTCGCTGACCGCGAAATGCGCTGGAACGTACATGTCCCCAGGCTAGGTCGCGGCCTGGCCAGCTCACGGCACCGGGACGCCGCGGATGACAACCGGGCCGAGGGTCGGGTCGAGCTCGGTGGCCTGGGAAACCCCGGACGGCGTGAGCACGTCCACCGCCTTCGGCACCGTGCCCGGGTCGACCTTGCAGATCGGGCTGGTGCCGCCGGCCGGGCAGACGCCGAACGTGAACGGGCCGGCCGGCTGGGTGAAGGTGCGGGCCTGGTCGGAGCTGAAGCCGTCCTGGCCGGTCAGCACCACGGTGAAGGACCAGCCTGAGGCCGGGCTGCCGAATGCCGCCTGCGGCAGCACGATCGTGACGGTCTTGCTCGCCTGGGAGACGGCCATCGAGGCCGTGCCGAGCGAGTTTCCGGCGGCATCCTGCCAGACCGGGGACGCGAAGCCCTGCACCTCGACCATCTCGTTCCACGCATCAGCCGGGGCGATGGTGTAGTTGCGGGAGGCGAAGGCCGCCGCGGTCGATGTGGTGGCCGCGCCGGGCGCGTGCACGTACACGTCGAGCAGCTGCGCGCCGAACGCCGAGCCGAACGTCGGATCCAGGTTGGCCAGCGTGGCCCGCAGGAACACGGTGCTGCCATCGCTGATCACCTGGAACCTGGTCAGGTCGAACGCGCCGGGATGGAAGGACGAGTCCGTCGGGTACTGGTAGGTGCCGGGCCCGTTGTCGTCCCCGCCGGGATCGGTCACGTCGAGCACCGTCGTCCCGGTGGTCACCTCGCTCGTCACCGATGTCTGCGCGTACCCGGTCCGGTTGCCGGACGCGGTGGCCGACACGGTCAGCACGCTGTCGCCGAAGCCGACCGGCACCGTGACCGAGAACGACCCGTCCGCCGCCGCGACCGACGTGGCGGTCGTGGACGCCGCGCCAGTGGTGGTGTCCAGCGCCTCCACCACGACCTTGGCCCCCGGCGCCGTGCTCCCGGTTACTGTCGTCGTCGCCGTCGTAACGTCGGTGCCCGGCACCGGCCCGGTCAGGGTCACGGCGGCGTTGCCCGGCGGCGCGTGCGTCACGTACCGGTCCCTGGTCACCGCCGGGGTCTCCAGCGTGCGCCCGGCGCCGACGGCCAGGATCAGCCGCAGTTCCTGGGCCTGGGCCCAGGTCAGCGGGGATGCCGAGCCCGCGGCCTGGCCGTCGGCGAAGCCGATGGAGGCGGTGGTCGGGTCGCTGCCGAACGGCGACGCGGGCAGGTCCGGGTCCTCCCAGGCCTGCTCGGGCACCAGGCCCACGCCCGAGGAGAACTGCGCCATCGCCTCGAGCAGCGTGCTGGCGCCGGCCAGGTTGCCCTCGGCCACGTCGGACTCGGCCCGCTCGCCGGACAGCACCGGCCACAGGTGCCCGGTGCCGGTGTCGGTCGTCGGCCACGGCTGGCCCTCGGTGGTGCAGGAGGTCTGGCTGGGCTGGAAGCAGTCGCCGTACCCGTCCGCGCTGCCGGCCTTGGCTGAGGTCCCGTACCGGTAGTAGCCGGTCCCGCTGGGCGTGTGCACCGATATCTGGTTGTCTTCCACGCCCAGCGAGGCCTGGATGTCCGGATCGCTGACCGGCAGCTCGCCGAGCCGGACCAGTTCCTGGAACCCGCCGTCGATGACCGCGCGCTGGTCCACGGTCGGGCCGCCGTTGCCCAGGTTGTAGCTGATGGCGGCGTTCGGGTCGCCGGTCTTGGACAGCCGGATGAAGTACCGCGGGCCGTCCGGGCCGCTGGTGGTCACGTCCCAGGTCTTGATCGTGCGCTGGAAATCGTCCGCGGTCGCCTGGTACAGCTGCGCCCGCGCGGTGTCGCCATGCCGGGCGGCGATCGCCGACGCGGCGGTCAGCCCGGCGATCTCGGCGGCGATCGTGGACGGCGAGTAGCCGGACTGCTCCTCCCACCGCTCCACGCCGGCCGACGGCCCGTTCGCGACCAGGAAGTCCGCCGCGGGGCGGATGTGCTGCTGCCACAGCGCGGTATCCCCGCCCAGGCCGGACTGCCAGGCCATCAGGATCGGGTAGGCGGTCTCGTCCAGCTGGGTGCCGCCGGTATCCGGCGCGCTCTGGCCGTTGACCAGCGAGTTGCGCGGCAGCTGGCCGTTCGCGAGCTGCTGCTTGTCGAACAGGAACAAGGTGGCCGCCCGCGCGGTGGCCAGGTCGCCGTCGGTCAGCAGCCCGGTGAATGCCTCGTACAGGTCCCGCGAGAACACCTCGCGGTAGGAGCCGAAGTAAACCGGCTTGCCGTTGACCGCGGTCCCGGCGGCCACCGCCTGCCCCCACGGGCTGGCCATCGAGGCGACGATCGCGCCGGGGAAGGTCTTGTCCTCGCTCGCCTTGATCACGTTGGCCGACAGGTAGTAGCGGCGCTGCAGGTCGGCCGCCTGCCCGCCGGAAAGGCCCGGGAAATGCGACGGCGGCCTGCGCAGGCCGCGGTCATAGCCCGCCCAGCCGCTCAGGTAGCTCCGCTGCACCTGGCTGAACGGGCTGGCCAGGGACGCGCCGGCGGTGGCCACTGCGCTGGCCTGGCTGCGGCCGAAGCCGAGCGCCAGCGTTACCTCGCCGCCACGGCGCGGCGTGACGTCCTCGGTCGCCGTGATGTGCCCGTCCGGGGCCGAGTCGTAGGTGGTGGTCAGCGCGTGCGTGGAGTCGAGCTGGCTGAGACCGTCGCTGCCGGTCCCCGCGTACCCGACGCTAGCCGCGGCCGACGGGCTGCTGGCGCGCAGCGCCAGGTAGGTCGGCACCGCGTAGCCGCGGTTCGCTGCCTGGGTGACCGTGTTCGTGCTGAAGGCGACCGGCACCGGGGATCCGGTGGACGTGTCGATGGTCCCGGTGTTGCCGCCGGCGTTCGCGCTGCCGCCGCCGCCGTCGCCGTTGACGTGCGCGTCCAGCTGCGCGTACAGCTTCAGCTGGCCGATATCGGTATGCGAGCCCGGGGTGGCCGACAGCCGCGTGTCCATCAGCACCGTGTCCCGGGCCGGGTCGGTGATGTAGGTGGTGACCAGCCGGTAGCCGTGGCTGGCGCTGGTCGCGGTCACCGTGCAGGCCATCCCGGACGGGTCGGCCGCGACGGCGTAGGTCATGTCCCGGGTCTGCAGGTCGGTGAAGGTGGAGCCGTCGGTCACGATGTACTGCAGCGTGCCGACATTCGTGTTGTCGATCGTCGGCTCGTAGACGTCGGAAAGCACGCCGTCGGCTACCGTGTACCACACCTTGGAGCCGGTGTTCCGCGCGGTGCCCAGGCAGTCCTTGCGGGCGAGGTCGAAGAACGACATCGTGCCGGGCCCGCCGGGAGCGGTCACGGCGGGCTGCCCGGCGGCCGCGGCGGCCGGCCCGGCCGCCGCCAGCGCGTAAGACAGCAGGCCCAGGGCGGCCGCCGGGGCCACCAGCCGCTGTATCCGGCGCTTGCCCGATCGTGCCAATCCCGCCATCGGAACCTCCCGGTAAGCCAAAATCAGCGGGCCGCCAGAGTGCCCCGGCGCCAATCCGCTGGAAAGGACGCCGCGAGCCAGAGCTTCCCGCCGCCAGCCGGTGCCTGTCAACGGCCAATTCGTCCGGGCAAAGGACCGGCGAATGGCTCAGCGGGCGGCCAGGCCGGCGAGTGCCAGCGATGCCGCGGGCCGTTTCGCGGCTGGCTACGATCTGGATAGTGACAGTGCAGGTGATCGTCCTGAACGGCGGATCCAGCTCGGGTAAGTCGACGATTGCGCGCTGCCTGCAGTCGGTGCTGACCGAGCCGTGGCTGACGTTCGGGACCGACACGCTGATCGAGGCGATGCCCGAGTCCATGCGGGCCGGCGGCAGCGGGATCGGCTTCGGCGATGACGGGCAGGTCGTGGTCGGGCCCGCGTTCCGCGCGCTCGACGTCGCCTGGGCGGCCGGCGTCGCCGCGACGGCCCGGGCCGGCGCGCGGATCATCGTGGACGAGGCATTCATCGGCGGGGCAAGCTCGCAGCAGCGGTGGCGGACCGCGCTGGCCGGCCTGCGGGTGCTGTGGGTCGCGGTCCGCTGCGACCCGGCCGTCGCGGCGCGGCGCGAGGCCGGCCGGGCTGACCGCGCTGCCGGGATGGCCGTCTCCCAGGCACGGCTGGTGCACGACGGCGTGACCTACGATCTCGACGTGGACACCACCCGAGTCTCCGCGATGGAGTGCGCCGCGACGATAGCCGCGCACCTGACCTGAAGCAGCGGCCCGCCTGGTGTCAGCGCCTGCCGCAGCGGTGCGCGCTGCTGCCCGGCGGTCTCCAGCACGCCGTCTCTGGTAGCCATGACCCATCTCAGCCGGAAACGCTTCGAGCCGCGCCGAAGTGACCCGGGCACCCGCGCCCGGGCGTCACCAGCGAGGCGCCCGGGCCAGCGTGGCTAGCGGCGGCGGCGCGAGTAGGACCAGCCCGAGCCGAACCCGGCCTGGTGCAGGGCCAGGAATGCCAGCCCGGCCAGCAGCAAGCTGATCGGCGCGAGTATCACGCCGGTGGCCGTCGAGGTGACGCGGATAATGAACGCGACAGCGAAAATGATGGCCGCGACTATGGCGAGCATCGCAAGGTCCTCCGCTTCAAGGGGCAATGGCCCGCCTCATTTACCCGGCTGCGGCCGGACAATCCCCGGGCATCGGCCGCCGGACCGGGCAGCGGCAGTTGCCGCCCGGAAGCTGCCCGGATCCTGGATGGCCCGGCCTGCCGCGGGTAGGCAGCAGCTGGACGGACTACCCGGACGGAGGATGCAGTGCCAAGGATGTGGCGGCGGCAGCCAGGACGGCCTGCGGGATCCGGCGGGCGGCCGCGGGTGGTAGTGGCCGGCGCCGGCTTCGGCGGGCTGGCGACGATGGCCCGGCTGACCCGGGCGGGCATGCAGGTGACGCTGGTCGACAGCAACATCTACAGCACGTTCCAGCCGCTGCTCTACCAGGTCGCGACGGCGGGCCTGAACCCGAGCGACGTGTCTTTCCCGCTGCGCGGGTTCGCCCGCAAGTACGGCGCCAGCTTCCGCCGCGGCGAGGTAACCGGAATCGACGCGGGTGGCCGGCAGGTCATGCTCGCCGACGGCGGCCAGCTCGGCTACGACTACCTGATCATCGCGACCGGGGTGTCGGCCGCTTACTACGGCGTGACCGGCGCGGACAAGTACGGCTTCGGCCTGTACACCAGGCACGACGCGGTCGCGCTGCGGGATCGGATCATGGCCTGCCTGGAGCAGCTGAGCGCGGCCGGGGACAAGGCGGAGGCCAGCGTCAACGTGGTCGGCGGCGGCGCCACCGGCGTGGAGCTGGCCGGCACCCTGGCCGAGCTGCGCAGCATCGCGCTGGCCAGCGCGTTCCCGGATATCGATCCGGCCCGGGTGCACATCAGGCTGGTCGAGCAGGCTCAGGCCCTGCTCACGCCGTTCCACCCGGCACTGCGCGAGTACGCGCGGCGGCAGCTGGCCGTCCGCGGCGTGCAGGTCATGCTCGGCACCGGGATCCGGGAGATCACCGCCGACCGGGTCATCCTCACCGACGGACGGGAGCTTGGCAGCGAGCTCACGGTATGGGCGGCAGGCGTCTCGGCACCGGACGGCGCGGGTCGCTGGGGGCTGCCGCAGGGGCCGGGCGGCCGGCTGCTGACCGGCCCGGACCTGCGGGTGACCGGGCAGGACCGGATCTTCGCGGTCGGCGACATCGCGCTGATCGACGGCGATCCGCTGCCGCAGCTCGCCCAGCCCGCGCTGCAGATGGGCAGGCACGCCGCCGAGCAGGTGGCGGCGCTGGCGGCGGGCACGGCCACCGCGTTCCGCTACCACGACAAGGGGATCATGGCCACGATCGGCCGCAAGGCCGCGGTCGTGCAGCTGCCCGTGCACATCCGGATGCGCGGCACGCTGGCCTGGCTGGCGTGGCTCGGCCTGCACCTGGTGACGCTGCTCGGCAACCGCAACCGGATCGCGGCGCTGGTCAACCTGACCTACCGCTACCTGACCTGGGGTCACGGCGGCGGCATCATCATGGACGACGACCCGCCGATGCCGGAGCCGGCCGCACGCGGCCAGCCCGGTAGCAGCCAGCCCGGCTAGCGGCCAGCCCGGCTAGCGGCCGCCCCGCCGGGCGAACGGCGAGATCCGCCAGGATTCCGGCGGCCGCCGCGATGGCCGGGAGTCGCTATCGTTCCGGTATGGCTGCACCGCTCGCCCGACGCGCCCACAACGCCACCAACGCCCTGCATTCGCTGATTTACTTCGCTCCGGAGGCCGAGCAGCGGCTGGTGGCGACCGGGCTGAAGCCGGGCCGGATGTGTTACTTCGCCGGCCGGTCGGCTCCGATGGGCGCTGTCAGCGGCGGTGTCGTCACGGCCACCTTCTACAACTTCAACCCGGCGCTGGTGGCCAGGTGCATCCCGGCGGCATGGCAACTGGCCACCCCGGCCGCCATCATCGGCGCCAGGTTCGCGGCCGCTGACGCGGTGCTGACCCGGCTGCTCGGCCCGGACGGCGTAGCCTCGGCCGACCTGGCCGCGATTTCCGGGCTGGTCCGCGAGGCGGCCGGGGGATGCGCGGCCGAGGGCCGGCCGCTTTACGCCGGGCATGCCGACCTCAGCTGGCCGGACGCCCCGCACGTGGTGATGTGGCACGCACTGTCGCTGCTGCGCGAGCACCGCGGCGACGGCCATATCGCCGCGCTCGTCGCGGCCGGCCTCAGCGGCATCGAGGCGCTGATCACCCACACCGCGACCGGCCGGGGGTTCCTGCCCGGCTTCGCCATGTCCAGCCGCGGCTGGAGCCAGCCGGAGTGGGATGCGGCCACCAGGGATCTGGCCGGCCGCGGCCTGCTGGACGCCGAAGGCAAGCTCACTCCGGCCGGGCAGGAACTGCGCATGCAGGTGGAGGCGGAGACCGACCGGATGGCGGCGGCCCCCTGGCAGCACCTGGGTGCCGAGCGCACCGAGGAGGTCATCAGGATCGGCCGGGCGATGACGCGCACCGTCATGGCGGCCGGCGCCTTCCCGGCCGAGGGCGTCTTCGCGGCACGCTGAACATCAGGAAGAGGAATGACCGCACCCACCATTCCCAGCGTCGTCCTGGGCGCCAGCGGCATCCAGGTCAGCCGGCTGGCGCTGGGCTCCTGGCGCACCTTCGAGCGGATCAGCCGGGAGCAGGGCATCCGCGTCATGCAGGCGGCCCGCGAGGCCGGCATCACGTTCCTTGACGACGCGCGCTACAACGACGAAACCGGCCACGCGCCGATCCCGACCGGCTATTCCGAGGTCGTCTTCGGGGAGCTGTTCCGCGCCGCGGGCTGGCGGCGCGATGAGACGGTCGTGTCGAACAAGCTGTGGTGGGAGTTCTGGCCGGACGAGTCACCGGAGCAGGAACTGGCAGGCTCACTGCACCGGATGGGCCTCGATCACGTCGACCTGATCTACACGGAGGTGCCGCCGGACGGCGTGCCGCTGGCGGACGCGGTGGAGATGATCGGCGGGCTGATCCGGGCCGGCACGGCTCGGGCCTGGGGCACCCTGAACTGGCCGCCGGTGCTGATGGAACTCGGCTGGCGGCTCGCCGGGCAGGCCGGGATCCCGGGGCCGGTGGCCACCCAGCCGCCGTACAGCCTGGTGATGCGCGATGCCGTCGAAGATCCGGAGATGCGGCGGGTTGCCGCCAGCCGGGGCATCGCGATCGTTGCGTCCTACCCGCTCGCTGGCGGCATCCTGACCGGCAAGTACGACCAGGACCCGGCAGCCGGAAGGGCCGCCGGGATGCTGCCGAACCCGCGATTCGCCCCGGCGGTGGCGGCCGGCCGTGAACTGGCTGCCTTCGGCCGCGAGACCGGCCGCGACCCGGCCCAGCTGGCCATGGCCTTTGCCCTGCTCAACCCGTCGGTCACGACCGTTTTGTTCGGGGCAACCCGGCCCGGGCAGGTGGTGGCGAACACCGCCGCGCTCGCGGTCGCCGCCGCACTGACCCCGGATGAGCGTGACCGCCTGCAGTCGATCGGCCGCGGCGCTGCTACCTGACCGCGGCGGAAGCACAGCACCTGATCCGGGCCCGGGACCGGCCCCGGAGTAGGCACGGATCTCCCGGGTATGGCCCGGGGCATGGCGACGCCGCGACGCACCCGGGGGGCGAAGCCGGCCGGTGATGACGGCACCCCGCTCGGCGCCTACCGGGCCAAGCGTGATCCGGCCAGGACGCCGGAGCCGATGGGCGCCGGGCGCACCCGGAAACGAAAGCGCCCGGGCCGGCCTTCGTTCGTCATCCAGGAGCACCACGCGCGCGCCCTGCACTGGGATTTCCGGCTTGAGCACGACGGCGTCCTGGTCTCGTGGGCGCTGCCGAAGGGCATCCCGGAGGACCCCAAGACGAATCACCTCGCCGTCCACACCGAGGATCACCCGCTGGAGTACGGGAAGTTCGAGGGCGACATAACACCCGGCGAGTACGGCGGCGGTCGCGTCAGCATCTGGGATCACGGCGATTACGAGCTGGAGAAGTGGACCGAGACCGAGGTCAAGGTCGTGCTGCGCGGATCCAGGGCGCAAGGCCGCTACGTGCTGTTCTCGACTGGCGGCAAGTCCGGCCGGGTGACCGGCGGCCGGCCGGGCGGCCTGCCCGGCGGGAAGAACTGGATGATCCACCGGATGGATTCCCCGCGGGAGGGCTTCCAGCCGCTGCCGGACGGCATCCAGCCGATGCTGGCCGCGGCCGGGTCGCTGCCGGCCGACGATGACGGCTGGGCCTATGAGGTCAAATGGGACGGCGTGCGCGCCATCGTCTACATCGACGGCGGCCGGGTCCGCGCCGCCGGCCGCGACGGCCAGGACATCACCGCCGCGTTTCCCGAGCTGCGCGAGGCCGGGGAGAAGGTAGGGCCGCGGCCCGCGGTGCTGGACGGCGAGATCATCGCGCTCGGCGCAGACGGGCGGCCAAGCGCCGGCCGCCTGCAGCGGCGGCTGGGCGCGTCCGGCCGGGCCGAGGTCATCAGGCGGGCGCGGGAAGCACCGGTGACCTACGTCGTCTTCGACGTGCTGCATCTCGACGGGCAATCCCTGCTCGGCCTGCCCTACCACGAGCGCCGCGGCCGGCTCCAGGCACTCGGCCTGTCCGGCAGGCACCTGATGACCGGCGACTCGTACCGGGATGCGCACGGCGCCGATGTGCTGGCGGCCGCTCGCGAGCATGGCATCGGGGGCATCATCGCCAAGCGGCTGGACGCTCCCTACCGGCCGGGCAGGCGGAGCAGGGACTGGCAGAAGATCACCAGGAGGCGAGCCGGGGCGGCGGCCGGCCGCGGGCCGGCCAGCGACCGCCGGGACCCGTCGTGAGCCCCGGCCGCGTCCTGGTGACCGTCGATGACCGGCAGTTGTCGCTGTCGAACCTCGGCAAGATGCTGTACCCGGAAACCGGCTTCACCAAGGGAGAAGTGCTCGACTACTACGCCCGGATCGCCGACGTGATGCTGCCGCACCTGCGCGGCCGCCCGGTCACCTTCCGCCGCTGGCCGGATGGCACCGGCGGCAAGTCCTTCGTAGAGAAGCACGTGCCATCGCACGCGCCGGACTGGATCCGCACCGTCGAGGTGCCGTCCAGCGGCGGTGGCGGCTGGGGGCGGGCCGAGTCATCGGGCGAGGACGTCGAGTACGTGGTCATCGATGACCGGCCGGCCCTGATCTGGGCCGCCAACCTGGCCGCGATCGAGTTCCATGTCCCGCTCTGGCACGCCGGGAAGCCGGGCAGCCGCCGCGGGCCGGCCTCCGGCCAGCTGCCCGGCCGGCCGGACCATCTGGTCTTCGACCTCGACCCCGGGCCGGGCGCCTCGGTCGCCGAATGCAGCCGGGTCGCCTGCTGGATCGCCGACCGGCTGTCCGCCGGCCGCCGCGAGCCGGTGGCGAAGACCAGCGGCTCGAAGGGCATGCAGGTCTACGTCGCGCTGCCCGCCAGGACCGGCTGGGACGCGGCCAGGGACCGGGCGCTCAAGATCGCCCAGGCGGTCGAGAAAGACCACCCGGGGCTGGTCGTGACCAACATGAAGAAGCAGCTGCGCCGGGCGCGGGTGCTGATCGACTGGAACCAGAATCATCCGGCCAAGACCACGGTCGCCGCCTACTCGCTGCGCGGCGGCCCCGATCCGACCGTCTCGGCGCCGGTCAGCTGGGACGAGGTACGCGACTGCGCGGACAGCGGCGACCCGGCCCGGCTCCGGTTCACCGCCGGCCAGGTGCTGGACCGCGTCGGGCGGCGCGGGGATCTGTTCGCGCCGCTGGCCTAGCCCGCTGGCTCCGCCGCGAGCAGCTCGGATCGCAGCAGCTGCGCGTCCGCGGCGCCGAAGCCATGCGCGGAGAGCCACGCCAGCATGCCGCCGTAGCGCGAGTCCACCTCGGCCAGGAACGCGGCCATGGTCTCGGGCCGCGGGGTGTGCTCGCCGCCAGGCTCGCGCTCGACGCCGGCCGCGTACGCCGCGACACCGCGCATCCGGTCCATCAGCGGGCCGATCCGCTCGGCGGTGGCCGCGTAGTCGGCGATCACGGCGTCCGGCCGCACCCCCGCGACGGTCAGCGCCATCGCGGTGATCACCCCGGTCCGGTCCTTACCCGCCGCGCAGTGCACCAGCACCGGGCCGCCCGCGCCGGCGATGTCCCGCAGCGCGGCTACCACCTCGGCCGGCCGCTCCACCAGGTAGCCCAGGTAGAGGCCGCACCGGACATCGGCCGGGTAACGCGCGAACGCCCGGTCGATCCGGGCCGAGGCGGCATCCGCGACGTCGGCCGCGATGCCGAGTTCCGGCAGCAGCGAGTGCTGCACGTAGCGCACCCCGTCGGCCCCGGTCAGCGGCCCGGGCCCGCGGTCCCGCGCCTCCGCCGGGCTGCGCAGGTCGATCACCGTGGTCACGCCGATCCGGCCGACCAGCAGGTCGACGTCGGCCGGGGAGAGGTCGTTCAGGTCGTCCGCGCGCAGCAGCCGGTGCTCCGCGATCCGCCGCCGCCGGCCGGCCGGCAGGCCGCCGACGTCACGGACATTGACTGCGCCGTCCAGCTTTAGCCAGGCCACGTGATCATTGTCTCCCAGGCCGGTCAGGGCGGTCCTTCCTGGGCAGCTTGCTGACCACCGTGTGGTAGGACGCGTCAACGGCCTCGAGCAGCTCGTCATCCGGGATCGCGCCGCCGAACCGCAGGCTGTTCCACCCGGACCGGCCGATGTACGCCATCACCGACGCGTCGTCCGGGTAACGCCGCAGCCACTCATCGGCTACCTCGCGGGTCGGCCCGCATTTGACGCCCACCGAGGACGCGGACTCGGCCCCGAGGAAAGCGAAGATCTTGCCGCCTACCTTCACCGCCGCGTCGCCCTCCCACGGCTCGTCCTGCCACGCGCCCGGCTTGGCCAGGCAGTGGGCCAGCAGGTCATCCCATGTCATACCGGCAATCTAGCCGGGCCGCGGCTGGCGGTCCCCGGGTACGGCCTGAACCAGCCGCAGGCCGGGCGGTAACCTCGGCAGCAGCCATGAAGGGAAACTGCCGGTGAGCCGTGACAACCTGCCGGGCGCGGCCGGCCGGGCCGGGGCGGCCGGATCCGGCGGGATCGTCGTGGTGGCGCACGGCGGCGCCCCGGTCAGCCAGAGTCCGACCAGCCCGATCCAGGTCAGCGTGCTGCGGATGATCCCGGTCGCGGACGCCATCCGCGACGCCGTGCGCGGCAGCGGCGCGGAGGTGCGCCGGATACGGTTCCGGTTCAGCGGCTGGAACGGCGGGGACGCCTCCCCGGTAGCGGACCTGACCGGCCTGCTCGACCAGATCGGCGCCGCCGCCGCGGCCCGGCCGGTGGTGCTTGTCGGCCACTCGATGGGCGGCCGGGCGGCGCTGCTGGCGGCCGGGCATCCGCTGGTGACGGCGGTGGCCGGCCTGGCGCCCTGGCTGCCGCCGGGGGAGCCGGCCGGGCAGCTGGCGGCCGGCCCGTGCTGCTGGTGCACGCCAGCGACGACAGCGTCTGCAATCCGGCCGACACCTGGGCGTACGCGCAGCGGGCCGGCGCCGTCACCGAGGTCGCCGCGATCGAGATACGCAACGGCGATCACGCCATGCTGCGCCGGGCGCGGCTGTGGCACGCCATCGCCGCCGAGTTCGCCCGGCTTTCGCTCGCGCTGCCCGCCGCCGGGGAACCCCCGGGCCCGGTAGCCGACGCGTTCGCCCGGGCCGCCGCCAGGCAGCCCCGGCGCGTGCTCTGAGCCGGCTCTTGCGGCCGGAGTGATCCGGGTGAGACGTTGTCCGCTATGCGCCTATCGCAGCTTTGGTCCCCGGCCAGGGTCATCGCCGCGGCAGCCGCCGGGGCACTCGCGGCCTCGGCGCTGATGGCCGGCCCGGCGCTGGCGGGCCAGCCGCCGGGGCCAGTCATGCATCGAGACGGCATATCCCGGCCGGGATCGGCCGTGCTTCCCGGCCCGGCCGGCCATCGCCGCCCGATCCGGGTCGGCTCGGTGACGATCCCGCCGTGCAAGGTCTCCCGGCTGGCCTGGTGCACCAGGATCAACGTGCCGCTGGACTACCGGGACGCCGCGGCCGGGCACATCAAGCTGGGCTTCCAGTGGTACCCGGCGACCAGCGGCCGGGCCACCGGGGGCACGATACTCGCCGTCCAGGGCGGCCCGGGCTTCCCGACCACCGATTACGCGGCCGACTACCGCGGCACGTTCGCGCCGCTGCTGGGCCGGCGCAACCTGCTGCTGGTCAACCTGCGCGGCACCGGGAACTCCTCGGCCTTCCTCTGCAAGCCGCTGCAGGACTGGAAGGCGGCCGACGGAATCGCCGCCTACACGGTCGATACCGGCCAGTGCGGCCGCCAGCTGAACCACGCCCGCCGGCTCCCGGGCGGCCGCTACGTGCAGGCCAGCGACCTTTACACCACGGCGAACGCGGCCCGGGACGTGGCGCTGCTGCTGCACCGGCTGCAGACCGGCCAGGTCGATTTCTACGGCGACTCCTACGGCACCTTCTTCGGGCAGGTGCTCACCGCGCGGTACCCGGGCCTGCTCCGCTCCGTGACCCTGGACGCGGCGTACCCAGTGAGCCAGTCAAATCCGTTTTACCCCCATATGATCCGCACCGCGCGGACAGCGTTCAATATCTCCTGCATCCGCAGCGTCGCCTGCCATCGCGCCGCGCCGGGTCACGCGTGGGCGCGGATCGGCGTGCTGGCCAGGTACCTGCGGCGGCACCCGGTGACCGGCCGGACCAGGACGCCGTTCGGCCGCCGGGTAACCGAGCACGTCGGCGACGCCGAGCTGATCCAGCTGGTTAACAACGCGGGCTCGGACAACGGCGTTTACCGCGAGCTTGACGCAGCCGGCCGCGCGCTGCTGCGCGATCATGACCCGGTGCCGCTGCTGCGGCTGACCGAGCAGGAGGTCTACACCGGCACCTCCGGCCCGGTGCGCGAATTCAACGATGGCCTGTACCAGGCGACGACCTGCCTGGACTACCCGCAGCCGTTCAGCTACGCGCAGACGCCAGCCCAGCGGGCCGCGTCGTACGCGCGCGCGCTGGCCGGGCTGCCGCCCGGCGCGTTCGCCCCGTTCACCATCCGGGAGTGGGTCACCGAGCCGGACGAGGAGTTCGACGCGTGCCTGGACTGGCCGGCCCCGGCGCATCCGGATCCGCCGATCGTCACCCCGGTCCCGTACGCGCCGCGGCACCTGCCGGTGCTGGTGCTGTCCGGTGACCTGGACTCGCTCACCACGCCGTTCGAGGGCCGCCAGACCGCGCGGGACATGGGACCGTCGGCGCGCTGGATCCTGGTGCACAATGACACCCACGTGAACGCGATGGATGACCCGGTCGGCTGCGCCTCCGGGCTGGTCCAGCGGTTCATCGCGGACCCGGCCGGGCTCGGCCGGCTGAACGCGTCGTGCGCGGCGCGGACGCCCGAGGTACGGGTGGTCGGCACGTTCCCGCGCAGGCTGCGGGATGTCAGGGCGGCGGCCGCCCGGCCCGGTAACCGGGCCGGGCCGGCGCTGGCGGCTGGCCGCCGCCGCGGCCGCCGCGGTCGGGGACGCGGTCTGGCGCTGGTACTACGGCGACGGCGTCCGGGGCTGGGGCCTGCGCGGCGGCACGTTCCGGTTCAGCGGGGACGGCAGCAGGATCGGCATCCGGCTGCACCGGGTGCGCTGGACGACCGACACCCGGGTGAGCGGGCGGGTGCGCTGGGATCAGCCGGCTGGGCGGGTCCGGGCGCGGCTGACCGTGACCGGGCCGGGCGGGATCGCCGCCACGGTCCGGGTGCGCTACCGCGACTACGTGCGGCACTCGGCAGCCGGGCTGTCCGGCCGGTACCAGGGCCGCCGGATCGCCGCCACGATGCCCGCCGCGTAGCTTCCGGCGGGCGGCCAGGTCGCCCCTGGGTCACGGCCGGCCCGCGACGGTGCTGGCGGCCAGGCAGCCGGCCCAGCCCCGGGCCTGGAAGACCCGCACCGTGCACTGCGCGGTCTGCGGGTAGTAGGCGCCCATCTGCTGCGCGACGGTGACTGGCGGGATGATGCCGGACGGGTCGGCGGGCGGGGTGATGAAGACGAAGCCCTCCGGGTACAGCGACCGCTGCGACAGCATGTTCCGCAGCAGCTGGAATTCCGGCGCCGTCGGCTCCCTGGGTGACGTCGGGATCCAGGTCGCGGCGCTGGCCCGCAGGGAAGCGGGGGATGGCTGGTCGGCCGGCCGCGAGGAGACGATGGTGTAGTAACCGTGCCGGAGCGTCGTCACGTAGTCAGCGGTCCCGCCGAAGACGGCGTTCGCGCCGCGGCCGATCTTGACGATCGGGAACGGCTTGGCCGCCAGGTAGTTGGAGACCGACCAGTAGCGCACCTGGAATCTCGGGTGCAGCCAGGGCACCGGGTAGGCGCCGATCGAGTCGCCGGGCGCACCGCTGCCCGCGTCCACCGGGCTGGACGGGGCCTTGCCGTGGGTGACCACGACGTAGCCCTTCTCCGGGGTGAAGTTCATCTCCAGGTAGCCGTTGACGGGGTTAGGGAACAGCCCGGCCTGCGATGCGGCCGACGGGCCGAAGTACTCCAGCGTGGGGTCGGCGGTGGTGCTGGCCAGGGATCCGGCCATGGCGGCGGCGGGCCGGCGGCTGGCCCGGACCGGCCCGCTGCCGATGCGCACTGCGGCAGGGTGGCGGTCCGGCCATCATGCGTGACGGTCAGGGCGGGCAGCCGGACCGTGGTGTTGCCGCCGGACGGAATGTACGCCCGCAGGATCACGTAGCCGAGTCCGGGCGGGCCCTGCGGATCAGCGGGCGCGTTCTGGTCGATCATCGGGATGGCGTTGGCCGCCCGCCGCTGCGCGGCCGTCACGGTGGGCCGGATCCGGACGGTGAAGTTCTGCCGCTGCCCGGCACTGCTGGTCCGCCACGGGTTGTTCGAGCCCGGATCCGGACGGATCTGGTAGTCCGACAGGTCCGACGGCACGTTCTTCCCGCCGACGACGTTGGTGAAGTCCTGGAACGAGTCGTTGTAGACCACGAACGACATGAACCGGCTGGTCGGGAACGAGCCCCTGATCGTGACCGCGTCGCCGGGACCGGCCAGGAACGGGGTGGTCCAGTAGGTGGCAAAGGAGTCCGGGGCGGCCACGTTCGCCTTGGTCGGCGTCGTCTCGACCGGCCAGGAACAGCCAGGGAAGACGGCCGGCCCGGCTCCGGCGCGGCCGGCCGCCCAGGCGGGGGAGCCGAGCGCGAGCGTCAGCGCTGCCGCCGCCAGGATTCCGGATCGTCCGTGGTACCTCATGCCGCCCCCGATGGATTGAACACTTAAAGTGATTCATCGGTAACTCTAAGTGCTGCCCGGTGCGGTCCGCCGGAAGCCCGCGCCGGGACTTTCGGCGGGACGTTTTGCCCTGCTCTGCGGCGTGCCCGGGCGAGACGATGAGTACCGGCCCGAAAGGGACTGCACAACTCAAGGGGACGTAAGCCCGCCGCAGGAATGCGGCCCGGCAGCGCGGACCAGGCCCGGACGGGCCCGGCGTGGTTCGACTCCTCACGCCCCCACGTACTGGCGCTGCGCTAGCGGTCGGCCAGCGGCCGGGTCAGTTCCGCGGCAGCCGGACCACCGACAGGAAGAAATCGTCGATCTGCCGCACCGCCGCGATGAACTGGTTGACGTCTACCGGCTTCGTCACGTACGCGTTCGCGTGCAGCTTGTAACTGCGCAGGATGTCCTCCTCGGACGAGGACGTGGTCAGGATCACCACCGGTACGTGGGTGAGCTCGGGATCGGACTTGATCACCTCGAGCACCTGCCGGCCGTCGTACTTCGGCAGGTTGAGGTCGAGCAGGATCAGGTCGACGCTCGGGGCGCCGGCGTGCGCACCGCGGCGGTAGAGGAAGTCCAGCGCCTCCTCGCCGTCGTGCGCGACGTGCAGTGTGTTGCCGATCTTGTTGTCCTCGAATGCCTCGCGGGTCATCAGCTCATCGCCGGGGTCATCCTCGACCAGCAGAACCTCGACGGGCTGCAGGGGAATGTTCATGCGCGGATCCCTTCGGCGCTGTAGTGGGAAGTGTCATCCGCCTCAACGGCGTCCATCTGGGGCAGGGTAAAGCAGATCCGGGTGCCGCCCTGGTAGCCCGTGTCCACGCTGATGCCGCCGCCGTGATGCTCGATGATCCGCTTGCAGAGCGCCAGGCCGATCCCGGTGCCGGGATAGGCGTCACGCACGTGCAGCCGCTGGAAGATCACGAAGACCTTCTCGGCGAACTCGGGCGCGATCCCGATGCCGTTGTCGGTGACGGTGAACCGCCAGGTCCCGGCCGGCTCCCCGGTGACGTCGATGCGCACCACCGGCGCGCGGTCCGGCGCGCGGAACTTGACCGCGTTGCTGAGCAGGTTCTGCCACAGCATCGTCAGCAGGGTGACATCGCCGGCCACCTGGGGCAGCTGCTCCGGGCGCTCGATGACCGCGCCGGACTCCTCGATGGCGGTGCCGAGCGCGCTGATCGCGGCGTCCAGCGGCATCTCCAGCGGCACCGGCACCAGGACAGTCCCGGACCGGCCGACCCGGGAGAAGGTCAGCAGGTCGTTGATCAGGACCTGCAGCCGCTTCGCGCCGTCGACGGCGAAGCCGATGTACTGACGGCCCCGGTCGTCCAGCTTGTCGCCGTACCGCTTCTCCAGCAGCTGGCAGAACGAGGCGACCTTGCGCAGCGGTTCCTGCAGGTCGTGCGAGGCGACGTAGGCGAACTGCTCAAGCTCGGCGTTGGATCTGCGCAGCTCGTCCGCCTGCGCGTCCAGGTCGGCAGCCTGGCGGCTGGCGATGTCCTGCGCGGTCCTGGCGTCGCCGAGGGCCTCGACCAGGCTGCTGCGCATCTCCTCGACGTCGGCGGCGACCGCGCGCAGGTCCGCGGGGCCGGTCGCCTCGATCTGGTGACCGAAGTCGCCGCCGACCACCCGGCGGGACGCCGCTTGCAGCCGGTTCAGCGGCCGCACCACGGTCTGCTGCAGCAGCACTATCACGGCCGCCGCGGCCAGCAGGAGGGTGGCCAGGATGGCCCCGTAGGTCCAGTCCTGCACGGTCCGCACCTGCTGCAGGGCGGCCCGGTCGCTGGCCACCGCGGCGGTCAGGTTGGCGTCCTGCGCGGTGAACAGTGACCGCAGGTGGTCGAACGACCGCTTGCTCCTGACCAGCAGCTTGAGGTCGCTGCCGCCCAGCGGCCCCCTGCTGGCCAGCGCCATCAGCGGGATCGCGAAGGAGGTCCGCCAGGTCTGCGCACCCTGCTCGATGCGGGCCAGGTCGCCGGCCAGCGGCTGCTTCCGGCCGGTCAGCGAATGCAGCTGCGCGGCGGCGCTGGCCTCGACGGCGCGCCCGCTGTGGTACGGGGCCAGGAAGCGCGGGTCGCCGGTAATGCCGTACCCACGGATCCCGGTCTCCTGATCGACCAGCGCACCCTGCAGCCGGTAGGCCTGGGCCTGCGCGGGCAGCACGATGACCTGCAGCTCATTCGACACCTGGCGGCCGTGCGCGAGCTGCAGGTAGATGACGCCCGCCGCGGCCAGCACCAGCACCGCGAAGACGCCGAACGCCAGCCGGAACCAGCCCTGCACGGTCAGCCTGCGGAACCAGCCGCCGGTCACCCGGATGCCTTCCAGCCGAGATGGACCACCGCAACATCATCGCCCAGGCCGCCGAAGCCGCTGGCTGCCGCCTCGGTCCGCTCGATCAGCGCGTCCACGAACTCGGCGGCCGGCAGCGCGGCCAGGTCGCGCGCCATGGCCAGCAGGCCTTCCTCGCCGAACCGCTCGCTGCCCGGCCCGACCCGCCATTCGAACAGCCCGTCGGTGAACAGCACCAGGCCGGCGCCGTCCGCCAGCGGCAGCTCCGCGGCCCGCCAGGCGACGCCGGTAACCAGGCCGAGGGCCGGGCCGCCGGGGCCCTCGATGAACTCGACTCGGTCCGCCGTGCGGAGCAGCAGCCCGGGGTGCCCGGCCCGCAGGATCCGGACCGAGCGGCGCTCCGGCGGGAACGTGAGCAGGGTGAGCGTGGCGAACAGGTTCTCGCTTTCCCGCTCGGCGACGAGCATCTGGTCAAGCAGCCCGATCATCGGCGGCCCGGTCGCGCCGGCCAGCACCAGCGACCGCCAGGCGACCCGCAGGCAGACGCCGATCGCCGCGGCGGCCGCGCCGTGCCCGGAAACGTCGCCGATCACCGCGTGCACGGTCCCGTCCGGGGTCTCCGCCACGTCATAGAAATCGCCGCCGAGCAGTGCCTGCGCCCGGCCGGGCCGGTACCGGGCCGCCACCTCGAAGTCGGCAGTGCGGACCAGCGGGGTCGGCAGCAGGCCTCGCTCCAGCCGGGCGTTCTCCTCCGCTCGCAGCGCGCTGAGCTGCAGGGCAGCCGAGGCCCGCTCGGCGTGCTTGCGCTGCACGGCGTACCGGATGGCGCGGCTGAAGACGTCCGGTGCCGACTGCCCCTTGATCAGGTAGTCCTGGGCGCCGGCCGCGACCGCGGCGAGCCCGGCGCTCTCCTCGGCCAGCCCGGTGAGCACCACCACCGGCGCACCCGGCGCGGCGGCCAGCATCTGGGTGACCGCCTCCAGCCCGCGGGCGTCGGGCAGGTGCAGGTCAAGCAGCACGCAGCCGCGCGGCCCGCCGCGCTTGAGCTGCTCTTTCGCCTCCGTCAGCGTGTGCGCCCAGGAAAGCGTCGCCCGCAGGCCGCTGTCCGCGAGCAGTTCCTCCACCAGCACCGCGTCCGCCGGGTCATCCTCGACCAGCAGCAGCGTCTCCGGATCCCCTGGCCGCGCCGGGTGCTGCGGGTCCGGCGTGCCGTTAACGACCGGCTCCGCCGGCCCGCCCAGCAGCGGAAGGCTGGTGCGGGGCGTCACGGTACCTCCTGGGCTGCTGCCGTGCCGCGGCAACGGGGTCTGCCGCGCGACACGCAGTAATGACCACGGTCACCTGGATTATTCTCTCCTGACGGCGTTCTTCGGGAAAGAATGCCCGCTGGCTCGCCGGGCCCGGGTTTCAGTACGCGACCAGTTGCCTGGCCACGGCGGTGACGGACGCGTCCGTCGGGATCACCAGCCGCTCAAGCGCGTCCGCAAACGGCAGCGGCACGCACGCGGCGGCGACCCGGCGGACCGGGGCGTCCAGCAGCTCGAACCCCTCGTCGGCGACGATCGAGGCCACCGTACCGCCCCAGCCGCCCTGGTATGGGTTCTCCTCCACGATGACGAGCCGGGACGTCCGGCCGACCGACTCAAGCACGGTGGCCATGTCGAGCGGCACCAGGCAGCGCAGGTCGATCACCTCAGCCGAGATCCCGTCGGCGGCGAGCTGGCCGGCCGCGGCCAGCGCCATCGGCACCGTCGCCGCCAGCGCGACCAGGGTGACGTCGGTGCCGGTCCTGGCCACGGCGGCCCGGCCGAGCTCCACCAGGTGATCGTCCGGCGCGGCCGGCCCCTTGCTCGCGAACAGGCCCTTGTGCTCGAAGAACACCACCGGGTCGTCGCTGCGGATCGCGGCGGCCAGCATGCCGGTCACGTCGGCCGGGTTCGACGGGGCGGCGATCTTGAGCCCGGGGATCGTCAGCGCCCAGTTCTCCACCGCCTGGGAGTGCTGGGCGCCGAAGCCGAGCCCGCCGCCGTTCGCGGTCCGCACCACCAGCGGGACCGTGACCTGCCCGCCGGTCATGTACCGCATCTTCGGTATCTCGTTGGCCAGGTAGTCCCAGCAGCAGGCGAAGAAGTCGGAGAACATGATCTCGGCGACCGGGCGCATGCCGGTCATCGCGGCGCCCATCGCCACGCCCAGGATGGCCTGCTCGGAGATCGGGGTGTCCCACACCCGCTCCCGGCCGAACTCGGCGAACAGCCCGGCCGTGGTCTTGAACACGCCGCCGGCCGCGCCGATGTCCTCGCCCAGGCATACCACCGAGGGATCCCGGCGCAGTTCCCTGGCGATCCCCTCGGCCACGGCCTCCCGGTAGCTCGTCACGTCCGCCATGCCGAGCCTCCGTCTGCCCATACGTCGGTAAGCGCGTCGTCCGGATCGGGCCCGGGCGCCGCCTTGGCCGCGGCCACCGCATCGGCCACGGTTTCCGCGGCCCGCTCGTCGGCCATCGCGACCGACTCGGCCGGCACCCCGGCCGCCTGCAGCCGGGCCCTGGCCAGCTCCAGCGGATCCCGGCGCAGCCAGTCCTCAACCTCGGCGGCCGGCCGGTAGGTGCCCGGGTCGGTGCGGCTGTGCCCGAAATGCCGGTAGGTCAGCGCCTCGATCACGGTCGGCCCGCCGCCGGACCTGGCCCGGCCGGCCGCCGCCGCGACCGCGTCCTTCACCAGCACCACGTCGTTGCCGTCGATGATGTCCGCCGGGATCCCGTAGGCCGGCGCCCGGCCGGCCGCCGGGTTGGCCACCGCGGTCACCTCGCCGATCGGGGTGTACTCCATGTAGAGGTTGTTCTCGCAGACGAACAGCACCGGCAGCGCCCACACCGCGGCCAGGTTGAGCGCCTCGTGGAACGCCCCGATGTTGGTGGCCCCGTCGCCGAAGAACGCGACCGCGACCTGGCCGGATCCGCGCAGCCGGGCCGACCAGGCCGCTCCGGCCGCCATCGGCAGGTGCGCGCCGACGATCGCGTACGACCCGAGCATCCCGGCCGACGCCTTGGTCAGGTGCATCGAGCCGCCCTTGGCCTTGCACAGGCCGGTGCCCTTGCTCATCAGCTCGGCCAGGCACTCGGCCGGCGTCGCGCCGCGGGCCATCGCATGATGATGACCGCGGTAGGTGGCGAACACGTAATCGTCCGGCCGCAGCGCGGCGCTCGCGCCGACCGCGACGGCCTCGTGACCGGCCGCCAGGTGCGTGGTGCCCTTCACCAGCCCGGCCAGGAACAGGTCGTGCGCCGCCTTCTCGGTCCGGCGGATGACTGCCATCTGCTCGTAGAGGCTGAGCAGTTCGTCCGCGCCGATGACGCTGGCGTCGGCGTCGGTCGCGGTCACCGGGCACCGTCCGCGGCTGGCCGGCGGCTTCCGGCGAGTTCGTCATCGCAGCTACCTCGTTCCGCAAACGGTTGTTGCCCGCCACTTTAGCTAATCGCCAGTCCGGAAAATTGCCCACAAGCATTTGAAACGGATCCCCTGGCGCCAATCCCGGCGGCAGGCCGGCGAATACTGTGCACAGATGGCCCTGATCGGACGACGCCGCGAGCTGGCCGGGGTGCAGCGGCTGCTGGACGGCGCCGCGGCCGGGTCGGGCGAGGTGCTCGTGCTGGCCGGTCCGGCCGGCTCGGGCCGGACGGCGCTGGCGGACGCGGCCGCCGGGTCCGCCCGGCAGCGCGGATTTGACGTGCACCGGGCGGCTGTGGTCGCCGGGCGTCCCGGACGGTCCGCCGCAGCGATGATCCGGGCGTGCTCGCCGAGGTGCTCGATGCCCGGCTGCACGCGCTGTGGGATCCGGCCGGCGCCGCGGACCGGCTGGCCGCCGCCGCGGAGATAGTGGAACTCGCCCGTGCCTCGGCTGACCTGGCGCTGGAGCGGCGCGGGCTGTTCTGGCGCTTCGTGGCACTGATGGAACTCGGCCGGGTCAGCGAGGCCGAATCGGCGCTGGCCGCGTTCGAGCGCGAGGCCCGTGCCGCCGGCGACGCGGCCGGCCTGATGATGGCGACGGCCAGGCACGCCATGCTGGCCACCGTGCGCGGCCGGTTCGCGGACGCGGATGCGCTCATCGGGCAGGTCGCCGAGCAGGGACGGCAGGCCGCGCTGGCCGACACTGACCGGCTCGTCGGCACGCTGCGCGGCGCGGTCGCGATGACCCGCGGCGATCCGTCCGGGCTGGAGCCTGCGGTGGCTGAGCTGCGCGCGTTCACCCGCCGCGTTCCCGGCCACTTCCATGACGCGACGGCCGCCCGGATCCTGCTCGCGGTCGGGCAGACGGCCGCGGCGGACCTGGAGCTGCAGCGTGCCCTGCCCCTGGTGCTGGCCGGCTCGGGGCCGCGCTGGCTCGGGGCGGCCGCCGACCTCGCGGCGGTGGCGGCCGGCACCGGGAACGCCGAGGCGGCGGCCAGCCTGTACGACGCGCTGGCGGGTTACCGAGGCCGGCTCGTCGTGTGGGCCGGGGCGAACTCGGTGACCGGGCCGGTCAGCCACTATCTCGGCGTGCTGGCGGCGCAGCTTGGCCGGCTCGACCAGGCAGCCGGGCACCTTGGCGATGCCGCGGCGATGCTGCGGGCGGCCGGCGCGTTGCCGCTGCTGGCCTGGACTCAGGCGGCGCTGGCCGACGTGCTCACCCGCCGCGGCCGGCACGGCGACGCGGAGGCTGCCGCCGGTCATCGCCGTGCCGCTGGCGCCATCGCGCACCAGCTGGGCATGCCAGGAGTCCGCACCTGGCTCGCGCGCACGGCCCCGGCAGCCCCGGCGGACGAGTGGACGCTGCACCGGGACGGCGCTGACTGGCTGCTCGCGGCGGGCACTGAGCGAGCCCGGCTGCGGGACAGCCGCGGACTGCACTACCTCCGTGCGCTGCTCGCCGCGCCCGGCACCGAGATTGCCGCGCTGGACCTGGCGGCGGGCGGGGCCGGCCTGCGCGCCGTCGCGGCGGTGCCGGTGCTCGACGATGCCGCCAGGGCCGCCTACCGGCGGCGGCTGGCCGGGCTGGCCGCCGAGCTCGACGACGCCGACCAGGCTGGCGACGCGGCGCGGGCCGGCCGCGCGGAAGGCGAGCGGCAGGCGGTGCTGGCCGAGCTGAGCCGCGCCGCCGGCCTCGGCGGCTGGGGCCGCCGGGTTTCCGCTGAGGACGAGCGGGCCAGGGTCAACGTGACGCGCACGCTGCGCGCCGCGCTCGACCGCATCGCCGCCGCCGCCCCGGCCGCGGGCGCTCACCTGGCCGCCTCGGTCCGCACCGGGCGCGCCTGCCGTTACCAGCCCGCTCCCGGCGGCCCGGCCCGCTGGCGGGTCTGAGCGAACGAATCGTTCGCCGCCGGTTTACGCCTCCAGGGTGACGACCAACCACAGGAGGAAAGCAAATGCATGCCACCGAGACCCACGTGCCGGCCGCCAGCCAGACAGGCGCCCTCGCCTTCGACGACTGGGGGATTAGTGATGACCGGCCCCCGCTGGTCCTGCTGCACGGCCTGACGTTCAGCCGGGCCATCTGGCGGCCCGTCGTGGCCGAGCTGCAGCGCGTCGACCCAGCACGCCGGGTGCTGTCGATTGACCTGCCCGGGCACGGGGAGTCGCCCGCGCAGCCGTGCTATGACCTGGATGCCGCGCCGGCCCAGCTGCGGCGGGCGATCGAGGACGCCGGGCTGGCCGCGCCGGTGCTCGTCGGCCACTCGGCCGGGGCTATCGCGGCTACGATCTACGCCGCCCGGTATCCGGCCAGCGGCGTGATCAGCGTCGACCAGCCGCTGCTGGTCGGGGAGTTCGCCGGCCTGGTCAGATCGCTGGCCGGCCTGCTGCACGGGCCGGAGTTCCCGGCCGTGTGGCAGCTGTTCTACGACAGCTTCCGCACCGAGCTGCTCCCGCCCGGGGCCCGCGAGCTGGTGCGGTCCACCTGCCGCCCCGATCAGCAGGTCGTCCTCGGCTACTGGCAGCAGCTCATCGACCGGCCTGCGGCGGACCTCGCGGCCCTGATTCAGGATGCGGTCGCGGCCCTGCGGGCAGCCGGGACGCCTTACCGGTACATCGCGGGCGACGAGCCGCCGCCCGGTTACCGGGAGTGGCTCGGCCAGCACCTGCCGGCTGCCACGATCGAGGTCTGGCCGGGCGGGCATTTCCCGCACCTGGCCAGGCTCCCCGAGTTCGCCGCAGAACTGGCCGCGACGGGCAGCTGGACGGCGCGGTAGCCCAGGTCGACGTCGGACTTGCTCGACACCGCGCCGCGGCAGGTGGCGGTTCCGGCCAGGTTCGGCCGGCTATGGCTCGACTAGCACCATTTTCGCGTTCGCCGCTTCCTGCCGGACCGCCATCGCCGCCTTGTACTCGGGCGAGTGGTACCAGCGCCGGGCGGCCTCCCCGTCATCGAATTCGACCATGACGAACCGGTTCGTCGGCCAGTCTCCCTCAAGGACTTCCACCCTGCCGCCGCGGATGACGTAGCGACCGCCGTACTGGTCGATAGTCGCCGCCGCCAGCGCCCGGTAGTCCTCGTACCGCGCCGGGTCAGTCACGCTGATGTCTACCAGGATGTAGGCCGTCATGCGTACAGTGTGCGCCATCGAGTCAGGAGACAAATGACCGCGTCGCATCCGGGTATCCCAGCTGCCGGCGGCGGTGACGGGCTGTCGGCCTTTGGCGACAAAGACGCCCGCCAGTCGGCCGCTGCCGCGCTCTGTGAACTCACCCCGACCAAGTGCCAGGCCCGCACCAGGCTCTACCGGAACGGGGTGCTGGAGCTCGAGGGCTTCCCGGTGGACAACATCAGCGATTACCTGGGCGACGACTCGGCGGTGATCTGGCTGGATCTCAGCGACCCGGACCGCGATGACCTGGAGGTGCTGAGCGCCGAGTTCGGGCTGCACCCGGTGGCCATCGAGGATGCGGTGGTCGAGCACGAGCGCGCGAAGCTGGACCGTTACAACGGTTACCTGTTCCTCGCGGCCTACGGGGTCGTCCTGGACAGCGCCAGCGGCGAGCTGGCCACCAGCGAACTTGCCGCGTTCATCACCAGGCGCGCCCTGATCACCATCCGCAAGGACGAAGGACTCGACATCGGCGCCGTGATCTCCTACTGGGATGCGAGCCCCGACCTGGCCAAGTACGGCGTCGGCTACCTGCTGCACGGGCTGCTAGACCACATCGTGGACGGCCATTTTGCCGCCGTGCGGGGTCTCGACGACGCGATCGAGGCGCTGGAGGACCAGCTCTTCTCCGATGATTCCCAGGATCGCGACGTGCAGCGGCGCAGCTTCCAGCTGCGCAAGAGCCTGGTCATGCTGCGCCGGGTGGTGCTGCCCATGCGCGAGGTCGTCAATGCCCTGATGCGCCGCGACCTGCATCTGCTCACCGACCCGATGCAGCCGTACTACCAGGACGTCTACGACCACGTGCTGCGCGCGACCGAATGGACGGAGAGCCTGCGGGACCTGGTCACGACGATTCTGGAGACGAACCTGACGATCCAGGGCAACCGGATGAACGTCATCACCAAGAAGGTGACCAGCTGGGCGGCAATCGTCGCGGTGCCCACGTTCGTGACGGGCTTCTACGGGATGAACGTGCCCTACCCGGGCTTCAGCAGGCTGGCCGGCTTCGTCACTTCCGTCGCGGTCATGGCCGTCGCCGCGTGCGTGCTTTACGTCATCTTCAAGCGCAAGGACTGGCTGTAGTAGCGACCGGCGGCAGCCGCGGTTACCCGCCTGGCCCGGCGATCTCGCTCGGGGCGGCGAACTCAATCCGGACCACGGTCCCGCCATGGGCGGGCACCACCGTGACGGAGGTGGCCCGGTACTCGGCCCGCTGGGCGTGCAGGAAGTCGATGAGCCAGCGCTGGTAGGCAGCTGCGCCGAGACCGGCCGCAGGGTCCGCGTCGGCCAGATCGGCGGAACGGAACGGGATCACCGCCCCGGCACCCGGGTTGGCGTCGCCGAAGTCGACGATCCGCACCGGGTGTTTCGCGGCCAGCGCCGCGAGCGTAGCCAGCAGCCGCTCGTCGACGTGGCCGCCCGCCAGCGCGGCCCTGGCCTGGGCGGATGCGGCGATGCGCTTGTTGCCCACCATCTGGATGCCCTGCTGCCGGGCGGCCTGCGCGGCCGGGCCGACCCGGCGGCGGAAGGCGGCGGCCCCTTCTGGCGGGATCGTGCGGATCTGGATCGCGGCCTGCCCGGCGCCGAAGCGCGCGATCACCTGCGGCGCGTACACATTCGCCAGCAGCGTGCCGAACTGGTTCCGCAGCGCGGCCGTGGCCACCACGAGTTCGGCCCCGAGCGGATCTGACCTCGACTGCAGGATCGGCACCAGGTCGGCGGCCGGGAAGCCGCGCGAGTGCAGCGTGGCGCACATCACCGGATCGCAGGCCACCGTGACGTCCCGGTTGACCTGACGCGCGACCCACGTGGCGGCCTGGCCGCGGACCGCGACCGCCGAGGTGACCGCGTCCGCTCCGGTACCGCCGGCTGGGCCGGGCCGCTGGCCGGCCGACCCCGAGCTGCCGGGACCGGATCCGAGAACCGCCGGCACGCCCGCCGCCGCCAGGATCGCCACGGCGATGAGCAGGGCGACGATGCGCCGGCGCCGCCTGGCGGGTGCGGCAGCGGGGCCTGACCGCCGCTGCGCCCAGAGCCGTGCGGTGTTCGCCAGCACCGCCCCCCAGGACGGCTCGGCGGGCTTACTGATGCTGGCCGGGGGCTCTGGAGCCGGGGCGAGATGCGACCGCTCGCGCCGGGCCGGTGTTGCGGCCGCTTGGAGGCGTGGGCCGGTGGTGCCGGTGGTGCCGGGCGGGGTCGCGGCGGCTTTGAGACGTGGGCCGGTGGTGCCGGGCGGGGTCGCGGCGGCTTTGAGGCGTGGGCCGGTGGTGCCGGGCGCGGTTGCCGCGGCACTGGGCGTTGCGCCGGTGACCTTCGGCGGGGGCTCAAAGGCGCCGCGGCGCGGGCCGTCTGGCTCGGAGGGTGAGGGTGCGGTGCGGAGCCTGCGTATTAGCGGAGACGCGCCGCGGTCCTTGGGGCTGGCATCGGGGACTGCACTGGGCCTGCGGGACTGCTTCGCTGCTCCGGCAGCGGCCGTGCTGCCGGCGCCTGTGCTGCTGGCAGCCGTGCTGCCGGCGGCGGGGCTGCCGGCGGCCGGGCTGCTGGTGGCGGTGCTGCTGGTGGCGGGGCTGCCGGCGGCCGGGCTGCTGGTGGCGGTGCTGCTGGTGGCGGTGCTGCTGGTGGCGGGCTGCTGGTGGCGGTGCTGCCGGTGGCGGTGCTGCTGGTGGCTGTGCTGCCGGTGGCTGTGCTGCTGGTGGCGGTGCGGCCGGCGGCCGGGCTCGCGGCGACGCCGCCTGCCGGGTTCCGGCGGACCGGCTCAAAGGCGCCGCGGCTCTGCGCGCCGGGGTCGGCAACGGCCCGGGGCAGCCGGACGGGCTGGCCGGGACCGCGGAAGCCGCGTGCGGGAATGCCTCGTGACCCGGCGGCGTCCTGCGGTACCCGCCTGGGCAACGGCCCAGATCTGGAACCTTGTCCCTGATCGGTGCCCGCTCGCTGGCCTGCCCCGTTCCCTCGGCCTGCCCCATTCGCGCGGCCTGCTCCGTTCGCGCGGCCTGCTCCGTTCGCTCGGCTTGCCCTGGTTCCTTGGCCAACCCCCGGCATCGACCCGGCCGTGGTGTTGCTCCCGTTACCGGAGACTGGCGTGAAGGCATTCCATGAACTGGTGGAGGGGCCTGATCCCCAGGAGCTCGGCGGGGCCGCTGATCCGGAGTCGCCGGGACTGCCGGAATCAGGGCTGGTGGAGCCAGATCGCCGACGCGCAGCCCGGAGCCTGTCGCCCAGCACAGACGG
Organism: uncultured Actinomycetes bacterium; assembly: GCA_963786975.1. Classification (GTDB taxonomy): domain Bacteria; phylum Actinomycetota; class Actinomycetes; order Streptosporangiales; family Streptosporangiaceae; genus Palsa-506. The sequence continues at coordinate 276,138 of CAWBBE010000011.1, forward strand.
GCGCGACGGCAGATCCCGTCTCTCCTCAGTCATCCTGAACCCCCACGAACCGAGCTAGCGGACAACCCGGCCCGACGTATACAGCGGAGCACAAGATAGCGGTCGGATTCAGCCGAATCCGAAAATGATGCCCCGCCATGGGATTCCGCGACGCGGCGGCGGCGGCAAGATCAGCTAAGGCGGTGACGTTCCAGCGTATTTGACCGATTTAGTCCAAGTTTCTGGGATCCGCCAGCAGTTAGTCCGGCAACAGGCATGGTCTGCCGATTTGACGTCCTGCCGGTGGCCGTGGCGGCCCCCATTTGCGGCGTGGCGATAGTCCGGTCTGGCCGGTGATGGCGGCTCGGTTTGCTGCGCGGCGGTAACCCGGTCTTGCCGGTGGCGCCGGCGCCAGCAACGTGGCGCCGGCGCCACCGTGTCCGATGGCCCCGCTGCGGCGGGATCGACGGTCAGCCGTGCAGCACGGGCTTGCCCAGCGGCAGTGCTTTGCCGCCGGTAGCCACCGAGAGAGAGCCGAAGAACAGGTACACGCCGACCGCCGCGAACAGCAGCACGATGTAGCCGCCGGTCTTGGTAAGACCGGTGGACGCATTCGCGGTGGCGATCAGCAGCAAGAGCAGCGCGAGGTCAATCAGGGCGAATACCGCCGTGAAGGCCAGCGGCAGTCGCAGGGTGGCCAGCGTGAGCATGACCACGACGATCAGCCATGCGGTCAGGAACAGTTCCTCGGTATTGGCGATCGCGGTTGCGGTAACACCGAACCAGTTGTGGGTGAGCCCGAGCACGAGCACGGCGTAGCTCAGCCAGAAGCCCGCGAAGATGCCGAACACGCACGCCACCGCGCTCTGGCCGACGGACGCACTCCAGACGGTTGCGATGAACAGGCCGGCCGACGTGGCCGCCAGGATGATCGGCAGCGCGGCGCCGACACTTGCCGCCGAGAAGACGCCGATCAGCGCCAGTCCCAGGGCTACCGAGCCGACGATGAAGCTGGGGGAGTCCCAGCACGGCAGGATCGCCAGCCAGTAGCCCGACCGGCGCTGCCTCAGCCGTGGCGGCTTCTTCTGAGCGCGTGCCGGCCCCAGCCGACCCATCAGTTGAATCGAGTGCGGTCATCGCTCCCCCTTCGCTGAGAGCACGAGAGGCCCCAGGAACCCCTCACCTACTGGCGTGGGTTATGTCACATCTGTACCTCCCGGCTCTCCGGCGGCTGGTCTCAATTTGAGTAGGCAAGAGTCACGTCGGCTGCCCGCGGCTACGTGGGGTAGCGGCGCGGGGTTACGGTCCTGGTTCTGCCGGTGGGCATGGTCCAGGTCAGGGTGCCGGGGCGGGGTTGTTCGAGGTGCCAGCCGGGTGCTTGCTTGGCGGCGCGGTGGCGGCAGAGGGCCCTCTGACAAACCTCAATTACATAGGTAGTCCACGGGCCGAGTGATACCGGCGCACAGGCCAGAGCCTGCCCAGCCCGGCAGCGTGAGCCCCGGTCCCGCGCGGGCTGTGTCGGCCCGCTTCGGAGATGGTCAGCGGGCGGCGCGCCACCAGACGCCGAAGTTGCGGCCGTTGTTCCATGGATATGTCGGTCGCAGTACCACGGTGCCGGTGGAGGTGCCGGTGCTGGTGCCGATGGCCCGGTAGCTGGGCCACCGGCCGAGGAGAGTGCCGCGGGTGCCGTTGTAGCTGGTCAGGCGGGTGTTCTTGAATGACCATAGCCGGGTGTCAGTGCGGGCAGAGCGCGACGTGGGCCCACCTCCCATCACCCTGGCCATCGTCCAGACCCACGCCTGAGACACGGGCTTCACGACCGTACTGCTGACGCCGGTCGAGAGGTCCGTGGCGGTGAAGCTGTCCTTCAACGCATGCCGGTCGTGGTAGATGCTGATGGTGACCCGGTCGCCGACGCTCGGCTCCACGGCGATGGTCCCGCTCTGTGCCACCGTAAAGATGTCGTACCACGAGATGCTGCCGGGGCCGCCGCCGCACTGCACGCTGACGCTAACGGCGTCGTCAGGGTTGATGAGCACGACGCTGGCGCGCAGCAAGATCCCGCAGCCATCACCCTCCAGCGGCTTACGAGAGCAGTACGGCAGCGACTGGACGATCCTGGTCCACCTGGACGCGTCCGTCGTGTCGGCCGAGCACATCTTGGCCGACGGCCGAGCGGTGCGCTACCTGGTGGCCCACAGCGTCGCCGAGCTGGCGGGCAAGCTCGACGCAGCCACGGCGCGTGAACCGTGAACGCCCGGCTGCATGTCGGCTCGGCAGGGATTAACAGCCCCGGCTGCCAGACTGAGCAAGCCCGGATTCGCCGTGGTCTACCTGACCGCTGCGGGCAGCTTCCTGGCGTTCACATCATCCGACGCTGCCCGCGAACTCGCGGCGGCATGCATCCGCGCAGCTGAGCTGCTCTACGGCCCGCAGGTGGTTCCGGCAACATGACCAGCGCGGCGCTGTAGCACCCGAGACGGCCCGGCCCTACCCGCATACATGGGCCGGGCCGTTGGCCTGTCTGGCTGGCACCGGTCGCCGCTGTGCCGGGAGCCCCGCTGGCCGACGTGTGCGCTTGTTATCCCTCGGAATTGGCGTCATGCCAGGGTCGGTGCGCCTACCGTCTTGCACGTGATGCTGACCTGGTCGAAGTGGAGCACTCGGCGACGGCTCGGAGTGATGGCCGCCGTTGCGGTCATGGCAGTGGCGGTCATCGTGGCGTTGCTCTGGCCGATCACTGATCTGATCGCTGCCCACGATGTTGGCCGGCTCACCGGGCCGCTACGGACGTTGCGTCTCCAGACAGCACGGGATGCTGCGCGAGGTCGGTTGCTGACACTTAGCGCAGGCCTGTTCGCAGCGGGTGCGCTGATATTTACCGCTCTGAACTTCAGCCTGTCACGGCGCACCTTCGAACTGACCGAGCAAGGGCAGGTGACCGACCGCTACACGAAGGCGATTGGGCAGCTCGGCTCCGGCACGATCGACGTGACCATCGGCGGCATCTACGCCCTGGAGCGCATCGCCCGCGACTCGCCTAGAGACCATCCGACCGTCATGGAAGTCCTGGCCGCATGCATCCGCGAGAACTCCCACAAGGACGGACCGCGGCCGGAGTCTGACACTGACATTCCAGGCCAGGATCAGCCCGGACGAGCAGTACGCGCCGACATTCAAGCCGCGCTTACCGTCATTAAGCGCCGAGACACCATACATGACAGCGGGCCCCCTATTGACCTCAGCGGGGCGACCCTCATCCGCGCAAGCCTCACCGGCGCGCACCTCACCGGCGCGCACCTCACCGGCGCCGACCTCACCGGCGCGCACCTCACCGGCGCGCACCTCACCGGCGCCGACCTCACCGGCGCGCACCTCACCGGCGCGAACCTCAACGACGCGAACCTCACCGGCGCGAACCTCAACGACGCGAACCTCACCGGCGCGAACCTCAACGACGTGGACCTCACCGGCGCGAACCTCAACGACGTGGACCTCACCGGCGCGAACCTCAACGACGCGAACCTCACCGGCGCGAACCTCACCAGCGCGAACCTCACCGACGCGCGCCTCAACGGCGCGCACCTCAACCGCGCGCGCCTCGCCGGCACGCGCCTCGCCGGCGCGGACCTCGCCAAGGCGTACCTCATCGAGGCGTACCTCATCGACGTGCGCCTCAACGGCGCGAACCTCAACGAGGCGAATCTCACCGATGCGGACCTAACCGACGCGGACCTCAACGACGCGCAACTCAACCGCGCGAACCTCACCGGTGTACACCTCGCCGGCGCGGACCTCAACGAGGCGTACCTCAATGACGCGAACCTCACCGATGCGCGCGTCACCTACGCGCGCAACCTCACCCACGCGCACCTCACCGGCGCGATCTGGCCGCTGGACACGCCAGTTCCGGACCGATTTGTGCGTGACGCTGGCTCCGGCCGACTGAAGCGGACCGACGACGATCCCGCCGACGACGGCCCTGTCAGCGACCAGCCCGGGGGTAACTCTTCCGCCTGACGGCCCGGTCAAGGAATGACGAACGCGGGCACCGTGACGGGTGGCGTCGAGTACCCGCGTTCGCAGCCAGGGCCGGCGAGCAACCGCTACCGGCCATCAAGCTCGGATCATGACGGCGCTTGGCACTGGCACGGCGCCGCGCGGCGCTCCCCGGAAGGGGCCACATGCCGCGCGGCAGCTCAGTCGGTAGCCGACGGCGCCGGACTGCCACTCGGGCGGCCAGGCGGCCGGGATCGAGCGCCAGGTGGCCGATTTGCGGCGGCCCCCCGGCGTACCTCGCTGCGGCTGATCTCGGCCAGCAGCTCCGCCTCACGGCGGCGGAAGCTCGCCGCGCGGTTGCGGCTGATCACCGGGTCCGACCGCCAGGCGGCGGTCAGCTCCGCAGCGCGGCGCGCAAGCGCGTCCGAGCCGGACACGTTCATGTTCAGCGGGTCGGCCTCGGAGGCGGCGAGCAGCCGGCGGCAGAGGCGGACCAGCTCGGCCTGCGGGTCGATCGCGCCGATCTTGCCGATACGCGCGCCCAGCTCCGCGGTGCCCGGATCCCCAAGGCCGGCTACAGCGGCCGGATGGCTCAGCTGGCGGGAGTGACGATTCCGTATTCGTGGATCTTGCGGTAGATCGTTGCCCGGGACATTCCCAGCGACTCCGCCGCCTTCACCTTGTTCCCGTCGTAATCCAGCAGGCTTTGCACGATCGCGTCGCGCTCCATCGACTCCAGCGGGCTGAGCAGCCGGCGGCTCACCGTCCAGCATTCTGGCGGCAGGTCGTTGGGCCGGATCGAGCCGCTGCGGCGGTGCTGCGCCACCCGTCTGAGCACCTGCCAGAGCTGCTCGGTGTTGCCTGGCCAGTTTGACCGCAACAGCAACTGCATCGCCTCGGCCGAGCAGCTCAGCCTGCCCTGCAGGTTGAGCCTCGCCAGGAAGAACGGCACGAGCTCGTGCAGATCCTCGATGTGATGACGGAGCGGCGGAAGCTCTACGGTGCTCGGAAAGAACCGCAGCAGCTCGGCCAGTTCCTCGTTCGTCCCGGTCTCACTCAGCGTGACGGCGACCCATAGCGACTCATGCTGCCCGGTAGTCTGCGCGTCCTGCAGGGCCGCGGACAGCGTCTGCAGCTGCCGGGCGCTAAGCCTGTCGACGTGCCTGATCACCAGGCTGCCGGCGCTTTCCAGCAGCTCGTGGCAAGCGCTGGTCAGCCATTCCTGGCCATCAGCGTCGGCGGCGTCGAGCACCCGGAGGCGGCTGGCCGGATTGCGGCGCTGGTGCACCGCCCGGATCACCGCGAGCTTGCCGGTGCCCGGCTCGCCCTGCAGCGCCAGCCACTCGCCGGAGCCGTAGATCGCGTCCACCTGGTGGCATCCGCGCAGCCACAGTGCCCCGGTGCCGACCACGCCGGGAAGGAAGAGCCGGGCCATCGAGCCGACGCTGATGCCGGTCTCCTGGGCCTGCCTGCTGCCCGGCTCCAGCAGCTTGACGTGCACGACGCCGCCCGCGCCCTGGCCGTCGCCCGGCACCGGGCGGCAATGGATCCGCGCCCTGACGCCGGTGGGCAGATCCACCACTGCGGTACCGGGATGCCGGCTGGCCAGCGCCTCGGCGGCCTGCCCGAGCAGCACTACCTGGTCGCCGGGATCCAGCACCTGCCGGGCGTAGTCGTTCATCATCACGACGTCGTTATTGAGCGCGAGCACGATTCCCGCGGTCCGCCGGCACGCCCGCAGGTACTCCTGCAGCAGCACGAATTCCTTCTCGCCGCTGCCGGTGAGCAGCGCCTGCTGGATCTGGTCGGCGGTGGTCTTGGCGAGCGCGATGAGCAGCGCGTCGGCGTCCTTGCGCCAGCAGGTCAGGTCGACGGCCCCGACCGTCTTGCCGGAGATCGGGTGGTGGATAGGCACCCCGGCGCAGGCCAGATCCTCAAGGTTCTCGGCATAGTGCTCATGGCCGAACACGTGCATCGGCCGTCCGCCCTCCAGCGCCGTGCCGATTCCGTTGGTGCCGACGAACTCCTCGGCATAACTGAAACCCGGCGCGAGCTGCACGCTGTCCAGGTGCCTGTCAAGATCATGATCGGCTGCCAGGCGGGTCAGCACCACGCCGGCCGCGTCGGTAAGGATCACGCTGATCGGCTGGCCGTCCAGGTGCTCGCGAAGGTTCCGCAGTACCGGCAGGGCGCTGCGGGTCAGCGGGGTGTCCAGGTCTGGGTCGCGGACGTAGGACAGGTCGATATGGTCAGCCGCGACATTCCACCGCCGGGACCGCCACCAGGACGCCAGGATCGTGTCGCGGACCTGGTCCGGCTCGATCGGCTCGGCGGTGAGGAACCGCTCCCTGGTTTTGGCCAGCCGGTCCCCGCCGGTCAGGATCCTGTCCCGGGTCCTGGCTAGCCGGCCACGACCAGTCACGTCCGATGGCTGGGATCCTGCTGGTGGCATGGGCGCCTCCCTGCTTCCCGGTACCGCTCAGCAGGCCGGGCCCAGCCTGCGGGCGGCGCTTGAGGGTTGCGTCGTCCTCTCAAGATAAACACGACTTTGCGGGTATGTGTCTCATGTTGAGACCGCTTTCTTCCGCAGAGCGCCTTTTGATGCCCCAGTCTGCGTCCACAGCCAGCCAGGAGGTGCATCATGAATCGCCCCGATGAGCCGCAGGACCTGCAGCTTGACCAGCAGAACCAGCAGCAGAATCAGCAGGGGCAACAGCAGAATCATCTCCACGGCGAGCACCACGAGGAGACCTACAACCCCTGGAGCATCGTCAATCTTGTCTTTCACCACCTGGCGGATGAAGGCCTGCACCCGGTCCTCGGCGGCACCGGCGACCCGGGCCAGCCGGCCGCGCTCCTGCTCGAGGCCCTGGGCATTCAGCCGGCGCCGGAGGGAAATCGCCAGGAATCCCAGAACGTGCAGCAGCATCTCGCCGAGATCAGGATCGCCGTCTTCGGCGACAGCTGAGCTGATCTTTGACCAGCCGGTCACTGGCCCCTGACCAGGCGTTGACCCGCCGTCGGCTGCCGGGCAGAACGCTGCCTGACGAGCCGGAGTTGTCTCATGTTGAGAGCGCCGAACGCCGGGAACCGGGTTCTGATCGGCCAAAGAGAATTTTCGGGCGCGCAGATGCGTGTCCGGCCGGCGAGGTGAGGGGCTGTCGCCGGAGAAGGCAATGGCTGCAGGCGGGCTGTCTCAGCCGACCCGAGTGAAGGGTGAGGGAGTGGAATGAGTCGCCAGAGCGTGGCCAAGGCGCATCAGAAGATCCAGGAGCTGTCCTGGGAGCCGCAGTACCACGAGCCGGTAGCGCAGTACGGCACGGACTACACGTTCGAGAAGTCCCAGAAGAAGGACCCGCTCAAGCAGGTTCTGCGTTCCTACTTCCCGATGCAGGAAGAGAAGGACCACCGGGTCTACGGCGCCTCCGACGGTGCGATCCGCGGCAACATGTTCCGCCAGGTGCAGGAGCGCTGGCTGGAATGGCAGAAACTGTTCCTGAGCATCATCCCGCTGCCCGAGGTATCCGCAGCCAGGGCGATGCCGCTGCTGTTCCGCACGGTGCCCAACCCCGAGCTGCATAACGGCCAGGCGATCCAGATGATCGACGAGGTCAGGCACTCGACGATCCAGCAGAACCTCAAGCGCCTGTACATGAACAACTACATCGACCCGGCCGGCTTCAACAACAGCCTGCGGAACTTCCACAACGACTACTGCGGCTCCATCGGCCGCCAGTTCGCCGAGGGCTTCATCACCGGTGACGCGATCACGGCGGCGAGCATCTACCTGACCATCGTGGCCGAGACCGCGTTCACGAACACGCTGTTCGTGGCCATGCCGGCCGAGGCCGCGGCGAACGGCGACTACCTGCTGCCGACGGTGTTCCACTCGGTCCAGTCGGACGAGTCCCGGCACATCAGCAACGGCTACGCCACGCTGCTGATGGCGCTCTCCGATGAGGGCAACCACCAGCTGCTCGAGCGTGACCTCCGCTACGCGTGGTGGAACAACCACCGGGTGGTGGACGCGGCGATCGGCACGTTCATCGAGTACGGCACCAAGGACCGGCGCAAGGACCGCGAGTCCTACGCCGAGATGTGGCGCCGCTGGATCTACGACGACTACTACCGCAGCTACCTCGTGCCGCTGGAGAAGTACGGCCTGGTCATCCCGCATGACCTGATCGAGGAAGCCTGGAACCAGATCTGGAACAAGGGCTACGTGCACGAGGTTGCCCAGTTCTTCGCCACCGGCTGGCTCGCCAACTACTGGCGGATCGACCCGATGACGGACAAGGACTTCGAGTGGTTCGAGTACAAGTACCCGGGCTGGTACGACAAGTACGGTAAGTGGTGGGAGAACTACAACCGGCTGTCGATGCCGAACGGGCACAACCCGATCGTGGCCGAGAGCGTCGACTACGTATACCCGCATCGCTGCTGGACCTGCATGGTCCCGTGCCTGGTCCGCGAGGACATGGTGATCGACGAGGTCGACGGCCAGGTCCGCACGTACTGCCACGAGGAGTGCCGGTGGACCGACGTCACCGCGTTCCGCCCGACCTACCAGGGCCGGGAGACGCCGAACATGGGACAGCTCATCGGCAAGCGCGAGTGGGAGACGCTCTACCACGGCTGGAACTGGGCCGACGTGGTCTCCGACATGGGCTACGTGCGTGACGACGGCAAGACGATGGTCGCGCAGCCGCATCTGAACCTCGACCCGAAGAAGATGTGGACGCTGGACCACCTGCGCCGGATGGGCCCGGTGCTCAGCCCGAACGTGCTGCTGAACGAGATGACGCCGGAGGAGCGCGCCGCGTTCCACGCCGACTACATCCGGCAGGGCCCGGCCGGCCGGCTCCCGCGCAGGACTGAGCGCAGCAGAGTTAACGAGCAGGGAGGGGGGCCAGCGGCCCGGCCCTGGCCTCCCGTCCCTGCTCGTGCCCTTTCACCGAGCCCGGTTCAGCCCAGGCCGGCTCATAGCCCAGCTCATCAGCCCAGTCCAGCCCATCTAGTCCTGCTCAGCTAACCCAGCCCGAGGGAGCCATGGCCGACAAGCATGTCGTGCGATTCGAGCCGGTCGGCATCGAGATCGAGGTGGCCGAGGATCAGAACATCCTGCGGGCCGCCGCCGAGCAGGGGATCATGCTCATGCACGGCTGCAAGGAAGGCCAGTGCTCGTCGTGCAAGTCCTTCGTGCTCGAGGGCGAGGACATCGAACTCGACAGGTACTCCACGTTCGCGCTGCCCGACTACGAGAAGGAGGAAGGCTTCACCCTGCTGTGCCGGGCGCACGCGTACGAGGACGTGACGATCGAGCTGCTCAACTTCGACGAGGACATGATCAGGTCGGGGCTGCCGATCCAGGAAGCCGTGGCCGAGGTGGTATCCAACGATGCCGTCACGCACGACATGCGGCACCTCGTGCTGCGCCTGGTGGAACCGCAGGAGATCAGGTTCTTCCCCGGCCAGTACGTGGACCTGATCGTCCCGGGTACCGACGAGACCCGCTCGTTCTCGATGGCGAACACCACCAGCCGGGATGGCGGCCTGCTGGAGTTCGTCATCAAGATCTATCCGGACGGGCTGTTCTCGCACTTCCTCGATACCCGGCTCGCAGTCGGCGACCGGCTGGAGCTGACCGGCCCGTTCGGGGTGTTCACGCTGCGCGAGGGCCATGACGAGGAGCTGATCTTCGTCGGCGGCGGGGCCGGCATGGCGCCGATCCTGTCGCTGCTCCGCTCGATGGCGGAGCGGGGGATCGAGCGGAAGGCCACCTACTACTACGGGGCCCGCGGGCGCAAGGACCTCTGCTTCGAAAAGGAACTGCGCGGGCTGGAGGAAGTACTGCCCAGCTTCAGGTACGTGCCGGCGCTGTCCGAGCCGGCCGACGGCGACGGCTGGGACGGCGAGACCGGGCTGATCACCGACGTCGTCCAGCGGCTGGCAGGCCCCCTGAAGGGCGCGCATGCCTACGTCTGCGGGCCGCCGCCGATGGTCGAGGCCGCGATGCCGTTGCTGGGCAGGCTCGGGGTGGAGGAGAAACGCATCTACTACGACAAGTTCACCACGACCGCTGACCCGTAGCAGTGAGGAGGCGGCAGACCTATCCAGTTCGACTTGCGGCTCACCCGGTGGCGACATCGGCGGGACTCGAAGGTGAGAGAGAGATCTGATGACGACCTCAGAAGAACGTAGTTTGCCCAAGCCCGTCTTCACCGACGCGGAGGCCGGGGCCAAGGAGTTTCCTGACTCGAACGCGCGCAGGTTCAACTACTACACGCCGAAGAAGCGCAAGCAGTCCCACTACGAGGACGTGACGGTCGAGGTCCAGCCGGATCCGCGGCACTACCTGGCGCAGGGCTGGTTCTACGGGTTCTCCGACGGCCGTGGCGGCTACCCGCTGGACTGGACGACGCTCAAGGCCTGGGGATCTGACCGGCCCGAGCCCGAGCGCTTCCCCGGCTCCGGCGGCAAGGGCTACGACTGGCCCGCGCTCGGCTGGCACGAGTTCCGGGATCCGAATGAGGAGTGGGAGCTCACGTTCTACCGCTACAACTCGAACGTGGTGCGGCAGCTCAACCAGAACGTCGACGCGGCCAGGCAGGCGAAGGCGTTCGAGCAGTGGAACCCGAACTGGGTACGGTTCGTGGAGCGGAACGTCGGCGCCTGGATGCATGTCGACCACGGGCTCGGGCTTTACCTGTTCGCGAACGCCAACCGGCGGGCGCCGACGAATATGCACAATAACGCGATCTCGGTGAACAGCATGCACCGGATCCGGGCGGCGCAGGACCTGGCGCTCTACAACCTGACGCTGAGCGAGGAAATCGACGGCTTCGACGGCAGCGCGCATATCGAGACCTGGAACAGCGACCCGGCCTGGCAGGGCGTGCGGGAGACCGCCGAGCGGCTGACCGCCATCGACGACTGGTGCGAGGCCATCTTCGCGGCGAACGTGGTCTTCGAGCCGCTGGTCGGCGAGCTGTTCCGCAGCCAGCTGGTGCAGCACGCCGCGCCGCGCAACGGTGACTTCGTCACTCCCACGGTGGTCGGCGCGGAGGAGTACGACTACGCCGAGCGGGACCTGCGGTACACGATCGCGATGTTCGAGCTGCTCACCGACGACCGCGAGTTCGCCGACCACAACATTGCGCAGCTGCAGCAGTGGATGTCGGACTGGGTGCCGAGGGCGATCGGGGCGGCGCGTGCGCTGCAGCCGCTCTGGTCACAGCCCGACGCGAAGCCGCCCCGTTTCGAGGATGGCCTGGACGCCGCCAAGCACCGGTTCCGGGGCATCCTGTCCGATCTGCGTCTGGAAACCCCGAAGGAGCTGGCGCAATGACCACCTTCACCACGTCGGAAAGCCCGTTCAAGTCCGACAACACGGCGTCCAACATGTGCGGATTCACCCTGATGAACAATCAGGTCGGCGCGGTCGTGGCCCAGGTCATGAGCACCGAGTCCAACGTGACCGTGACGCCGCTGCCGTCGATGATCCGGGTCGACGCGGTCCGGCGGATGGACGTCGTGTACGACGAGATCTCCGAGGCGCTCGGCGAGGAGCCCGGTTACTTCGACGCCGCCGAGTTCGAGGAGAACATGTCGACGCACTACGGCCGCATGATCCACGAGGACGACCGGACGATCATGTTCGCGAATCCCGAGGACGCGGCCGAGTACATCGACTTCGATCTGACCGCCAGTTAGGCCTTGCGGTAGCGCGGCCCAGCGGGTCTGCTGGAACCAGCGATTTCTGCTGGCGCCAGCGGGCTCGCTGGGCCCGCCGCCGTCCCGACGCTATTGATCAACTTCTTGATCGTATCCGGCCCACGAGGAGGCATCAGTGTACGAGAAGGATGGCGAGAAGTACTTCGTTGTCGATAGTCATATGCACTACTGGAACGCCGCCCCGGACAACTGGGTGCCGGGCGCTGAGCAGTACGCCAAGGGCTGGATCGAGTGCTTCCACGCGTACCAGGGCCTAGGGCCGCCGGAAACCCACTGGACGATCGAGCACTTCCAGAAGTACTCCGAGGACGACCTGATGAAGGACGTCTTCGAGGACGGTCACGTTGACCACGCCGTCTTCCAGCCCACCTACCTGAAGGAGTGGTACAAGGAGGGCTTCAACACCACCGAGCGCAACGCCGAGATGGGCAAGAAGCACCCGGGCAAGTTCGACGTACAACACCCGCTGGGATCCCCGCGACGGCGACGCTGGGCCTGGAGGCGCTCAAGCGCAACGTGGAGACCTATGGCTCCAAGGGCGTCAAGCTCTACACCGCGGAGTGGAACAACGGCTCCCGCGGCTGGAAGCTGTCCGACCCGGGCGCGTACCGCTACCTGGAGGCCTGCGGGGAGCTCGGCATCAAGAACATCCACGTGCACAAGGGCCCGACGATCTGGCCGCTGGACAAGGACGCGTTCGACGTGTCCGACGTCGACCATGCCGCCACCGACTTCCCGAACCTGAATTTCATCGTCGAGCACGTCGGGCTGCCCCGGATCGAGGACTTCTGCTTCATGGCGACGCAGGAGCCGAACGTGTACGCCGGCCTGTCGGTCGTCATCGGCGGGCTGATGTACGCCAGGCCGAAGTTCTTCGCCAAGGTCATGGGCGAGCTGCTGTTCTGGGTCGGCGAGGACAAGATGACCTTCGGCAGCGACTACGGGATCTGGGAGCCCAAGTGGCAGATCGAGGGCTTCGTCGACTGGGACTACCCCGGCGACGAGTTCTCCGACTACCCGCGGCTCGGCGTGGCGGGCAAGAAGAAGATCCTCGGCCTGAACGCGGCCAGGCTCTACGACATCGAGGTGCCCGGCCGAGTACCAGCTGGACGCCGGCCAGGGCACCCCGGCCGCGCAGGACGACGCGCAGCTGGTCGCGGGGGCATGACAGCTCAGCTGACAACCGGGTCGCGCATACTCCAGGCACTGGAATCGGTGCGCGACCCGGAGCTGGACGAGCCGATCACCTCGCTCGGCTTCGTGGCGTCGTGCGACGTCTCGGCGGACGGCGACGTGCAGGTCAGGCTGCGGCTGCCGACCTACTTCTGCGCGCCCAACTTCGCCTTCCTGATGGTCGCCGACGCCTACGACGCGGTGTCCGGCCTGCCCGGCGTGCGTCGCGCCGAGGTGGTGCTGGAAGACCACTTCGCCTCGGACGCGATCAACGGCGGGGTGGCCGCGCGGGCCGGCTTCGCCCGGTCGTTCGACGGCGAGGCGGACGGCGAGCTGCACCAGCTGCGCGCCGACTTCCTGCGCAAGGCGGTGATGGCCGGCACCGACCAGGTGTGCCGGCCGCTGCTCAAGGCCGGGGCCGGGCCGGCCGCGCTGCGCGCGATGACGCTCGGCGACGTGCCGCCGTCCCGCGCGCTGGACCGGCTGCGGCAGCGCCGGACCGAGCTCGGCCTGCCGGCCGGCGACGACGCCGCGCTGCTGATCGACCCCGCCACCGGCGCGCCAGTCACCGATGACGCGGTGCCGCTGCACCTGCGCCGGGCGCAGACCACCCGGGTGAGCATCGAGGCGAATGCCGGCATCTGCCGCGGCATGCTGCGGCATCGTTACGACACCGCAGGACAAGGCGAGGAGGACCAATGAAGGCCGTCCGGCTGCACGGATACCATCAGCAGCCCGTGGTCGACGAGGTACCCGAGCCGAAGGTCTCCGGCCCGCTCGACGTCGTCGTGAAGATCGGCGGGGCCGGAGTCTGCCGCACCGACCTGCACATCATCGAGGGCCAGTGGGAAGCGGCGATGGGCCCGTCGCTGCCGTACACGCTCGGTCACGAGAACGCGGGCTGGGTGCACGCGGTCGGCTCGGCCGTCACGAACGTGGCCGTCGGCGACACCGTGATCCTGCACCCGACGCCGACCTGCGGGCTGTGCCATGCCTGCCGGGCCGGGGATGACATGCACTGCGACGAACAGCTCGTTCCCCGGGCTGTCCCACGACGGCGGGATGGCCGAGTACCTGCTGACCTCCGCGCGGTGCTGCATCAAGCTCGACCCGAAGACCCAGGCCGCAGGACGTCGCGGCGCTGGCGGACGCCGGGATCACCGCCTACCACGCGGTCCGCAAGGCCATCCCGCTGCTGTACCCGGGCACCACCAGCGTGGTCATCGGCGCCGGCGGCCTCGGCCACATCGGCGTCCAGTGCCTGGCCGCGCTGACCGCCACCAGCATCGTCGTGGTGGACCGCAACCCGGACGCGCTCAAGCTCGCCGAGCAGCTCGGCGCGCAGCACACGGTGGTCGCCGACGGCGGGCAGGTGGCCGCGGTGCAGGACCTGACCGGCGGGGCCGGCGCCGACGTGGTGTTCGACTTCGTCGCCGAGCAGGGCGCGGAGAACGACGGGTTCGCGATGACCGGCCGGGCCGGCTCGTACTACGTGATCGGCTACGGCGGCGAGCTGCACATCCCGACGCTGGACATCATCACCACCGAGCGGAACATCATCGGCAACATCGTCGGCACCTACAACGACCTCGCCGAGCTGATGGTGCTGGCCCAGGCGGGCAAGGTTACCCTGCATACCAGGACCTACCCGCTGGACGCCGCGCCGGACGCGTTCGCCGACCTCGACGCCGGCCGGGTCCGCGGCCGCGCGATCCTCGTCCCGTAGTCACCAGATCACCGCAGGCAACTGACCTCCAGGAGGACCCCGATGGCCAAGGAACTGCGTTTCGGCGAGGAAGCCCGCTCCCTGCTGCTGGCCGGAGTGGATCAGCTGGCCGAGGCGGTGAAGTCGACCCTCGGGCCGAAGGGCCGCAACGTCATCCTGGAGAAGATCACCGGGTCGCCGGTGGTCACCAACGACGGCGTGACGATCGCCCGCGAGATCCACCTGAAGGACCAGTTCGAGAACATGGGCGCGCAGCTGGTCAAGGAAGCGGCGATCAAGACCAACGACATCGTCGGTGACGGCACCACCACCGCCACGGTCATCGCCCAGGCGATGGTCAGGTCGGGCTTCAAGGCCATCGCCGCGGGCGCCAACCCGGTGCTGGTCAAGCGGGGCATCGACCTGGCCGTCGGCCGGCTGGTCAGCCACCTGCAGGCGGTCGCCACCCCGGTGGCCACCGAGCAGGACTTCGCCCGGGTAGCGGCGATCTCGGCGAACGACGACGACGACGGTCGGCGCGGTGATCGCCAAGGCGCTGCACACGGTGGGCGACGGCGGCATCGTCACCGTGGAGGAGTCGGCTGCGCACGGGATGAGCGTCGATTTCGTGGAGGGCTTCGAATTCGACAACGGATACCTCTCGCCTTATCTGGTGACCAACCCGGCCAGCCTGGAGGCAATCCTCGAGGACCCCTACATCCTGCTGTGCAGCGAGAAGATCACCAAGGTCCAGCAGCTGATGCCGATGCTGGACAAGGTCATGCGGGCCCCGCGGCCGCTGGTCATCATCGCCGAGAACGTCGAGGGCTCGGCGCTGAGCATGCTGGTGCACAACCACGTCAACCGGGTGTTCCAGTGCGTCGCGGTGCGGGCTCCCGGCTTCGGTGACCGGCGGCTGCACAAGCTGGAGGACATCGCCGCGATCACCGGCGGCGCGGTGCTCAGCAAGCACTCCGGGTTCACCCTGGAGACGATGACCGTCGAGCAGCTGGGCCGGGCCGCGCAGGTACGGGTCACCGCGGACCGGACCGCCATCATCGGCGGCGGCGGCTCCGCCGAGAAGGTCGAGTTCCGGATCGCACCAGCTGCGGGCCGAGCTGGACCGGGCCCAGTTCGGAATCGACGAGGACGTGCTGACCGAGCGGATCGGGTCGCTGTCCGGCAAGGTCGCCGTGATCAGGGTCGGCGCGCCGACCAACGCCGAGCTGAAGGAACTGCAGCACCGGGTCGAGGACGCGCTGTCGGCCACCCGGGCCGCGATGGCCGAGGGCATCGTGGCCGGCGGCGGGGCCGCGCTGCTGCACGCCGAGGCGGCGCTCGATGACCTTGAGGTCAAGGATGACTACGCGACCGGCGTAGAGATCGTGCGCAGCGTGCTGACCGAGCCTGCCTACCTGATCGCCGCGAACGCGGGCTACTCCGGCAAGGAGGTGGTGGCCCAGATGGCGCAGATGGGCAACGACGAGGGGTTCGACGCGCTGGAAGGCCGCTTCGGCAACATGATCGAGATGGGCATCATCGATCCGCTGCGGGTGGCCCGCTCGGCCCTGCAGAACGGCGCCTCGGTGGCCGGCCTGCTGCTCACCACGAACACGCTGATCGCCGAGGAGCAGACGCCGTGGGGCGGCAGCGCGGCGCTGATGACGGAGTACGGCCCGCTGGACGAGGGCCTTAACCAGCCGTCGCCCGATTCGAGCACGCCGCAGTCGCTCGGCCTCGGCCCGTCGGTCGGCTGAGGTTTTTGGGGCCGCCGCCGCCTCAGCCGCTGACGCAGCCGTCGGCGCAGCAGCCGCCCGCCCGGGAACCGCCCGGACCGCCCGCCCGCCGCCCGCCCGCCCGGGAACCGCCGGAAGAGGAGCCGCCTGCCCGGGAGCCGCCGGCTGGCCAGTCGCCGCTGCCGCTGCCGTTCTCGGCCGGGCCGGAATCCCGCGGGATCACCGGCACCGGGCCGGGCGGCGCGGCGCCGCGGCACAGCCTCCGGGTGCTGCGCTCACGCGGCCGGGCGCGCGGCATCCTGGCGCTGCTCGGGCCGGCCTTCGTCGCGGCGGTCGCCTATATCGACCCGGGCAACTTCGCCACCAATTTCTCCGCCGGGGCGAGGTTCGGCTACGCGCTCGCCTGGGTGATCGTCGTCGCCAACCTGATGGCGATGCTGGTCCAGTACCTGTCCGCCAAGACCGGGGTGGCCACCGGCCGGGATCTGCCGGAACTGTGCCGCGAGCACCTGCCGCGGGCGGTGTCCGGCGGGCTGTGGGTGCAGGCCGAGCTGATCGCGATGGCCACCGACCTGGCCGAGTTCGTCGGCGCCGCGGTCGGGCTCAACCTGCTATTCGGAGTGCCGCTGCTGCCAGCCGGGCTGATCACCGCGGTGGTCGCGTTCGGGATCCTGGCTCTCGAGCAGCGCGGCTACCGGCGGTTCGAGCTGGCCATCTGCGGCCTGCTCGGGCTGGTCTTCCTGGGATTCGCCTACGACCTGATCGCCGTGCAGGCCAGTGCGGGCGCGCTGGCAGCCGGCCTGGTGCCGGGAGTGCCGGGCGGTGACAGCATGCTGCTGGTGGCCGGCATCATCGGCGCGACCGTGATGCCGCACGTCGTCTACCTGCACTCCGCGCTGACGAAGTCCCGGGTGCATTGCCGCAACGACGCCGAGCGCCGCGAGCTGGTGCGGTTCCAGCGGCTCGACGTGCTGATCGCGCTCGGCGCGGCGGGCCTGATCAACCTGGCCATGCTGTTCGTCGCCGCGGCGCTGTTCGGCCAGGCCGGCGGCCATGCCCCGGCCGAGTCCATCCAGGCCGCGCACCTCGAGCTCGGCCGGGTGGTCGGCGGCGGCGCCGCGCTGGCGTTCGCGGTCGCGCTGCTCGCGTCCGGGCTGTCGTCGTCCAGCGTGGGCACCTACGCCGGCCAGGTCGTGATGCAGGGCTTCATCGACCGCCGCATCCCGCTGTTCCTGCGCCGCGGGCTGACCATGGCGCCGGCCCTGATCGTGCTCGCCCTCGGGCTGCCGACTACGGGCAGCCTGGTGATCTCGCAGGTGGTGCTGTCGTTCGGGATCCCGTTCGCGCTGGTGCCGCTGATCGTCATCACCCGGCGGGCGGACATCATGGGCTCGCTGGTCAACCGGCCGGTGACGACCGCCGCCACCAGCGGCATCGCCGCGGTGATCATCTGCCTGAACGGGTACCTGCTGTGGGCCACGTTCGTCCGCTGATCCCGCCGGGGCGGCGCTAGGGCCCGGCTGTCCACAGGCCGGTGAAATCCCGGAACGGGGCCTGGCACGGCGGGCCGTCGGCGACCTGGACGCGGGGCGGCAGGCCCCGCCGACGCTGACGATCATGGCCGACCGGGTCCCGTAGCGGGCGGTATGCACGCAGGCGGCGGACAGCCCGGCCGGGCGGGCCCGGCCAGGCCCGGCGGATCCGGCCCCGGCGGGGGCGGCCGGCCGGTGATCCCGCAGCACGGCGGCGAGCGCTTCGTTAATCCCGGATTCGCTGCCCTTTCCGGCGATCCTGGCCGCCACCATCGCGGCGACCTGCCGGGTCTTGGCCGAGGTGGCCGGCAGCGGCAGGTTCTCCAGCACGTAGGCTCCCGGTGGCAGCCGCCGGACCACCGGGCGGTGCCCGCCGGCCAGGCCGACGGAGAACAGCGAGCGCCGGTCGCCGACCAGCAGCCAGCAGGGGTTGTAGTCGGACGGATCCAGCCCGGCGCACACCTTGGCGACCGCGGTCGCCGCATCCGGGTGCGCGGCGAAGGCCAGCGGCAGCTCGCCGCGGGACCGCCTGGTGTCGTCCCGCCCCCGCGGCGATGGCTGGTTCGTCAGGCCGGCCAGCACGCCCTCGGAGTTCACCGCCAGCCAGGTCCCGCCGGCCAGCGCGTCCCGGCCGCCGAGGATCCGCGGCCCGCGGTCGCGCAGCACGGTGATCGCCTCGGCCGGCCGGGTGTACAGCTCATCCCGGTTCGCCGCCACCACCAGCGGCGCGCCGTCCAGCACCCCGGACAGCGCGATCAGCAGGCACACGCCTGTGACGTTACCCGGACTCCAGGAACGAAAGCCGCACCTGCCGGTCCGGGTTGTCGACGTTGAGGTCGACCAGCGCCACCGACTGCCAGGTGCCGAGCGCGAGCGACCCGGCGACCACCGGCAGCACGGTGAACGGCGCCGCGATCGCGGGCAGCACGTGCGAGCGGCCGTGGCCGGGCGAGCCGTGCGCGTGCCGCCAGCGCCGGTCCGCGGGCAGCAGGTCGGACAGCAGCGCCAGCAGGTCGGCGTCGCTGGCCGAGTGCAACTCCATCACCGCGATGCCGGCCGTCGCGTGCGGCACGAACACGTGCAGCAGCCCGTCACGGCCGCCGGACGCCTCCCGGGCGTACTCCTCGCACTGCGCCGTGATGTCGTACACCGCGTCCCGGCGGCCGGTCCGCACATGGAACGTCATGGTCTTCATCCCGCTATCATGCCCGCCGCCAGCGGGCTGCTCCCGGCTCAGTGCGAGTCGCGGGTGACCGACGATGCCGCTGGAGCCGACCAGGAAGTCCAGGTCGGCGCCGTGATCGGCCTGCAGGACATGGTCGACGTAGAGCCGCTCCCAGCCGCGCCGCGGTGCCGGCGAAGCCGGCCGTCATCGCGGCGGGCGGCTGCGCGCGACGCCAGCTCGGCCGCCGGCGACGTCGACGTCCAGCCGCCGGGCCGCGCACGTCGAGGATGATCGTAGTCGCCGGTCCGCACCAGCGCCGAGCGGCCCGCCGGCGGCGGCCTCCGGCGCGACGTGCAGCACGACCGTGCCGTACGCGGTGCCGCTCATCCGGCCGTCGCAGATCCGCACCATGTCGCGCACGCCCTGCGGCGCAGCAGCTTCGGCGCGGCAGCGGCAGGTTCGCCACCTCGGGCATCCCCGGGTAGCCCTTCGGCCCGCAGCCGCGCAGCACCAGCACGCGAGTCTGCGTCCACGTCGAGGTCCGGGTCGTCGATCCGGTGCGTGCAGGTCCTCGATGCTGTCGAACACGACCGCCCGGCCGCGGTGCCGCAGCAGCGCCGGCGACGCCGCGGCCGGCTTGATGACCGCGCCGGACGGGCGCCAGGTTGCCGCGCAGCACGGCGATCCCGGCGCTGCCCTGCAGCGGCGCGTCCGCGGCCGCGGATCACCTCGCGGTCCCAGATCGCGGCGTCGGCCAGGTGCTCGACCAGCGGCCGGCCGGTCACGGTCAGCGCGTCGCGGGTCGAGCAGGTCGCGCACCTCGCGCAGCACGGCGAGCAGGCCGCCGGCGCGGTGGAGGTCCTCCATCAGGTACCGCCCGGCCGGCTGCAGGTCGACCAGCAGCGGCACGCCCGCGCCGGTCGCGGTCGAAGTCGTCCAGCGTGAGGTCGACGCCCGAGCCGCCCGGCGATCGCGAGCAGGTGCACGACCGCGTTGGTCGACCCGCCGATCGCGGCCAGCGCGACGATCGCGTTGAGGAACGAGCCCGGGTCAGCACCGTGCTCGGCCGGCGGTCCGCGGCGACCATGCTCGACCGCGAGCCGCCCGGTGGCGTGGGCGCGCTCGAGCAGCCGGCTGTCCGGCGGCCGGGATGCCGGCGATGCCCGGCAGCGTCATGCCCAGCGCCTCGGCCATGCAGGCCATCGTCGACGCGGTGCCCATCGTGTTGCAGTGCCCGCGGCTGCGGATCATCGACGACTCGGACTGCGAGGAAGCCGCTCGCGGACAGCGTGCCCGGCGCGGACCTCCTCGCTCAGCCGCCACACGTCGGTGCCGCAGCCGAGCGGCTGGCCGCGGAACGTGCCGGTCAGCATCGGGCCGCCGGGCACGACGACGGCCGGCAGGTCGACCGAGGCGGCGGCCATCAGCAGCGCCGGGATCGTCTTGTCGCAGCCGCCGAGCAGCACCACGCCGTCGATCGGGTTGGCCCGCAGCATCTCCTCGATGGCCATCGCGGCCAGGTTGCGCCACAGCATGGCGGTCGGGCCGGACCAGCGTCTCGCCGAGCGACACGCACCGGCAGGTTCAGCGGGACGCCGCCGGCCTCGCAGACGCCCTGCTTGACGCTCCGGGCGACCTCGTTCAGGTGCGCTGTTGCACGGCGTCAGGTCGGAGGCGGTGTTGGCGATCGCGATGTGCGGCCGGCCGTCGAAGGCGTGCGCCGGCAGGCCGCGGCGCATCCAGGCGCGGTGGATGTAGGCGTTGCGGTCGGTGCCCGCGTACCACTGCGCACTCCGCGTCCCGGTCGCTGGCTTGTCCGGCGCTGGCTGTTGCCCGCATGAGCTGCTCGTTTCTCCCGCGGCCTGGATGTCCCCCGTGGCAGAGTCTGCTACGCCATGAGAGCTTTCGTCATCACCGGGCCGCGGCAGGCCGGGGTCGCCAGCGTCGCCAGCCCGGCAGCCGGGCCCGGCCAGGTCGTCGTCGACGTCGAGCGGGTCGGCGTCTGCGGCACCGACGTCGAGTTCTTCACCGGCGAGATGGCCTACCTGCACCAGGGTCACGCGGCCTACCCGATGCGCCTCGGGCACGAGTGGTGCGGGACCGTGTCGGCGGTCGGCGCCGGCGCCGACCCGGCCTGGCTCGGCCGCCGGGTCACCGGCGACACCATGCTGGGCTGCGGCCGGTGCCGGCGTTGCCGCGGCGGCCGGCACTGGTCTGCGAGGACCGTGCCGAGATCGGCATCCGCGGCGGCTGGCCCGGCGCGCTGGCCGAGCAGCTGGCGGTGCCGGTCACCGCGCTGCGCGAGCTGCCGGACGTCCGTCGACGCCGAGGCCGGCGCGCTGGTCGAGCCGGGCGGCAACGCGCTGCGGGCGGTGCAGGCCGCCGCCCTCGCCCCGGGCGACCGGCTGCTGGTGCTCGGCCCGGGCACCATCGGCCTGCTGGCCGCGCAATTCGCCCTGGCCCAGGCGGCCGAGGTGCACGTGCTCGGGCAGACGCCGGAGTCGGTCGGCTTCGCCGCCGCGCTCGGGGTGGCCGGCGCCTGGACGGCCGGCACCCTCCCGTCGCTGCCGTTCGACGCCGTCATCGACTGCTCCAATGCGGCCGACCTGCCCGCGCTCGCGCTCGAACTGGTGGAGCCGGGCAAGCGGTTCGTCTACGTCGGGCTGGCCGGCCGGCCCAGCCTGATCGACACCCGGGCGATGGTGCTCAAGGACGTGACCGCCGTCGGCATCCTCGGCGGCTCGCGCGCGCTGGCCGGCGACGATCGGGCACTACGCCGCCGGGTCGGTCGATCCCCGGCCGCTGGTGGCCGCCACCGTGGGCCTCGGTGCGGTAGCCAGCGTGCTCGCCGGGGTCCGCCCGCCCGGCGCCGGCCCCGGGCCCAAGATCCACATCGACCCGCGCCGGTAAGCCGCCCGGCGGCGGTCACGGGCGTCCGCGCGGCTCTGAGCGCGATGCTGCCAGCCGCCGCCAGGCGATGAAGGCGACCAGCACGACCCAGCCCGGCACGAGAGTGACGTGCGCGTGCCCGTGGCCGAGGCCAGCCGCGATGGCCGCGGTCAGCGCGGCCGCGACGACGACGACGATGATGATGACCGCCGTAGCCGGCGTCCGGCGGCTGGCCGGGGCGGCGCCGGCGCCGGGCCGGATGCCGCTGCCGCCGCCGGGCCTGCGGGCGGCGGGCAGGTCAGCCATCAGGTCGGCCAGGTCCTGGCCGGTCCGGGCCCTGATCGCCCGCCCGATCCGCTCGTCGAGCTCGTCGGACGTCAGCCGGCCGTGGAAATGCTCGCTCAGCTCGGCCAGGGCCGCGTCCCGGTCGGCGTCCGAAATCCTGAGATCTCCGGCCGGGTAGCGGCTGTCCGCCAGATTCATCGGGTACCCCGCTGGGCCATGCTCGCTCTGCATCGATCGCTCCGCATCCTGTTGCTATGCCTGGCAATACGCTAGATCGGCGCGCCTGCCGGGCCATCGGCCCGTGAGTTGAGCTTTGGCCTCCACCCGGGGGTGGACGCCTGGGTGCCTGCTCAGCCTGGCGTGGCCAGGCCGTGCCGGAAGGCGTAGCGCACGAGCTGGGCGCGGTCGCGCATGCCGGTCTTGGTGAAGATGTGGTTGATGTGCGTCTTCACCGTGGCCTCGGAGACGAACAGGGTCGCGGCGATCTCGGCGTTGGAGAGCCCGGCCGCGATCTGGCTGAGTACCTCGGCCTCGCGCGGCGTCAGCTCATCCGGCGGGGTGGCCCGGCCCGACCCGGCTCCCTGGGCGGTGCCGGCTCCCTGGCCGGTGCCGGCTTCCGGCCCGGCGACGGCGAACTGGTCGCCGCGGGCCAGCGCGTCGAGCAACCTGCGCTGCACCGACGGGTCGAGCTGCGCCTGGCCGGCCGCCACCGCGGTGATGGCCCGGCGGATCTCGTCGGCGCCGGCGTCCTTGGTCAGGAAGCCGCGGGCGCCGGCCTGCAGCGCGGCGAACACCCAGGCGTCGTCGGAGTAGGTGGTCAGCTCGACCGTGTCCGCGGCATAGGTCAGCCGGAGCTCGGCGCGCGCGCCGCCCGGCGTGCCTGGCGGTGTTGGTCAGCGCCTCCTGGGCCGTCCGGTAGATCGCGAGTCCGAGCTCCGGCGGCAGCGGGCGCTGGCGGCCAGCGACGGTGAGGCCGGCCAGGATTCCGGTCGCGGTCACCGTGTCGCGCACCAGCCGGTCAAGGAGGGCTGGCCCGGGCAGCGCATCCCCGCGCAGTGCGGCGATCGCCCGCTTGCTGTCGGCAAGACCGTCCCTGGCGATGCGCTGGCACCGGGTGACCTGCGCCAGCATCCGCTGCTGGGTCTGCGCGCCGGGCTCCGCCTGGCGGCCGAGCAGCTCCATCGTGTCCAGCGCCAGCACCAGCCCGGCCATCGTGTGCGCGAGCACGTCATGGATCTCGCGAGCGAGCCTGGCCCGCTCGGTCAGCGCGGCGGCCCGTGCCTGGGCGGCCTGCGATGCCCGCAGCTGGGCCAGCAGATCCTCGGCCCTGGCCTGCGCCGCCCGGGCCTGGTCCCTGGCGGTCATGGCCGAGCGGGTGAAGGCGGCGACGGCGAATACGAACGCGGCGCCGATGTCCTGGCTCGCCAGCGCGGAGAACGACGGCGGGCCGGCCAGCACGTACGCGGCGTTCATGGCCGCGAAGATGACCAGGCCGGCCGCCAGTGCGGGACGCGGCGGCAGCCGGATGCCGAGCCCGGCCAGCGCCAGGTATATGACCGCGCCGCCCGGCGTAGCCGGCAGCAGGCCGGCCAGCAGCACGCCCGCCAGCCCGATGGCCAGGAACGCGGCGAGGTCAGGGCCGGTGGCCCGGGACTGCCGGGCGAAGATGACGGCCGTCCCGCCCGCCGCCACCAGCAGGGCCGCGACGGCGGTGCCGATGACGGCGGGGGACTTGCCGGGCAGCGCCGGGGCCACGCCGATGGCCACGACGGCAAGGATGGCGGCGCTGGCCGGCCCGGTGATCCGCGATAGCGCGGCCGGCGCTGATCCTGGCGGCGCTCTGTGCTCGCTCAACGGATGGGTGCCTCCGAGTCTCCCGGCCATGATGGCGCTTACCATAGGCGCGCGGCAGCTCCCGGCCATCGTCGCACGGGTGGAGATCGCCGCTGGTCCGCGTCCACCCGGCCGGGCATCATCGGTGGATCAGGGCGCGAATGTTCCGTGATCGTGAACTGCGGATGCGGGATCCGCGTTTTCCTAGACGTTGACGTAACCTTCAGCTCCTAGCAGTACCTTCCGCTGCCGACGAAACGAGACTATGGATATTGTCGCGTTTGTCACCTGGCTGATGACCGCCGGTGCTGGCCTGTACCTGTTCGCCGTCTGGCTGATCGAGCACGACGGGAGCAAGAGCGGCGGCACCGCCAGCCGGTTAAGAGCTCCGGTCGTCTTCAGCCACGTCACGCTGGCCCTGGCTGGCGTGACCGTCTGGATTGTCTATCTCTACGTGCCGCAGAACCGGCTGGCACTGGCCGCGTTCTTCATCCTGCTGCCGGTCGCGCTGCTCGGGTTCATCATGCTCACCCGCTGGATTCCGGTGCACCGCGCCGCCAACGCCGCCGAGGCCGGGCCGGCCGTAACCGCGGAGGCCGTGCTGGTGGCCGGCCCGCCCGAGCGGAACTTCCCGGTGCCGGTCGTGGTTGCCCACGGCATCTTCGCCGTCATCACGTTCGCCCTGGTCGCGCTGACCGCGCTGGGCATCGTCGGCACCTAGCCGGCCGGGGCGTAGGCGTCGACCAGCTCGTTCCCGAACTTGCCCGCCGGGTCATACTCGGCGCGCAGCCGCTGGAAATCGGGCAGCCGCTGGTACAGCCCGCGTACCGCCGCCGGGCTGACCGAGAACAGCTTGCCCCAGTGCGGCCGCGGCCGCAGCGGCGCCAGCTCGTCCTCGATCGCGGCAAGCACGGAAGCTACCGCCTCCGCGTCCCTGACCCAGGTGAAATGCAGCGCGACCGAAGGGCGCTGGTAGCTCGGGCTCAGCCACAGGTCATCGGCCGCCACGGTGCGGATTTCCGAGATCTGGAGCACCGGCGCCAGCTGTCCGCTGACCCGGCCGACGGCCGCCAGCGCCGCGGCCGCGTGCTCGCGCCGGACCAGGTACTCCGATTGCAGCTCCGCGCCGCTGCTCGGGGTGAATTCCGGCCGGAAATGCGGCAGCCGCAGATGCCACGGGCCGGGGACGCCCTGCTGCTCGGTGCAGTGCGCCGCGCGCATGCCAGGCACCGGGTGCCGCGGCCCGCTGGCCAGCCGGGCACCGAGCCAGCGATCCGGCGGCGGCCGGGGATCGTCCTGGGCGGCCAGGCACTTGCGCCACACCTGGCGGATCTGCCGGCCCTGCCAGTCGGTGAACACGCTCACGCTGTAGCCGCTGGCGAAGATGCCGGCCAGCTGCTCGTCCAGCTGGCCGCGGGGGAGTGCCTCGTAGACGTACTGCCGGATGGTGAAAGCCGGCACTAGATCCAGCGTCAGCCTCGTCACGATCCCGAGCGCGCCGAGGCCGATGACGGCCCCGGCGAATGCCGGGTCGCCGGAGTCCCGGCGCAGCGTCACGATGTCGCCCCCGGCCGTCACCATTTCCAGCGCTGAAACGGCGGTCGCGAGGTTGCCGTTGCGGTCTCCGGAGCCATGCGTCCCGGCGGCGCATGCACCCGCGATCGAGATGTGCGGCAGCGAGCCGAGGTTCCGCAGCGCCCAGCCCGCTTCGTGCAGCCGTCCGGTGACCTCGCCGTACCTCAGCCCGGCGCTCACCGTGGCCGTTGCCCGGCCGGGATCGATCTCGATCACCTTCGGCAGGCCCGAGACCGAGACCAGGTCGCCGGGGCTGTCGGCGATGCGGTTGAACGAGTGCCCGGTACCGAGGGCGCGTATCCGGCTGGCCCCGGCGACCAGCCGCTGCAGTTCGCCGGCCGAGTCAGGCCGGTGGAACCGGGCCGCGCTGAAGGTGACGTTGCCGGCCCAGTTGGTCCGCGGTGCCGTCATCACGAGCGCACCCGGGATCTGCTGCCCGCCGTCATTCCGGCCAGGATGGCGGGCGCTTCTCCAGGAACGCCGCGATGCCCTCGCGGGCGACGTCCGTCTGCGAGGTCGCGGCCATAACCTCGACCGCGAGCCGGTACGCGTCGGCCTGGCCCAGGTCAAGCTGGGCATACAGGGTGGTCTTGCCGATGCCCTTGGATTCCCTGCTGCCGCGGGTCGCCCGGGTGAGCAGGGCGTGCACCGCATCGTCAAGTTCCGCATCGGGCGCGACGGCGTTGACGAGTCCCCAGTCGAGCGCCAGCCGGGCGCTGATCGCGTCCCCGGTCAGCGCGAGCTCGGCGGCCCGCTTCCGGCCGACGTTGCGGGCGATCGCGACCATCGGCGTGTGGCAGAACCAGCCGCCGTGGCCGCCGGGCGCGGCGAAGGCGGCCGACTCGGCCGCGACCGCCAGGTCGCAGCTGGCGACCAGCTGGCAGCCGGCCGCGGTGGCCAGCCCGTGCACCCGGGCGACCACCGGCTGCGGCACCGACTGGATCAGCGTCATCAGCTCGGTGCAGGTGCGCAGCAGCCGCCGCGCGGCTTGCAGATCCGCCTTCGCGACGTCGGCGAAGTCGTGCCCGGCGCTGAACACCGGGCCGGCTCCGGCCAGGATGATGCCGGCCGCGTCGCTGTGGCCGGCCTGGGCGAACCCGCCGATCAGCTCGCGCATGTGCGCCTCGGAGAGCGCGTTGCGGCGGTGCGGCCGGTTCATCGTGATGATGCTGAACGGCCCGGCCCGCTCGATCAGGATGTGCTCGAACTCCATCACGGCCTCCCGGATGCTGGGTGCAACTGCTGCCCTACCCATGATGCCCGGCCGCCGGCCCGGTCTCACCCGCGGAACGGCCGCACCTCGATCGGCAGCGTGGTGGCCCGGGCGAGCTTCTCCCCCCAGGCCAGCGCGGCATCCAGATCCGGCGCCGTGATGATGGTGAAGCCGCCCAGGTGCTCCTTGCCCTCGGCGAACGGGCCATCGGTCAGCAGCACCTCGTCATCCCGTACCCGCAGCACGGTGGCCGTGCCCGGCGGGTGCAGCCCGCCGGCGAAGACCCATGCGCCCGCCGACTTGAGCTCGGCGCGCAGGGCGTCGAGCCGCCGCGAGACCGGCTCAAGGAAATCCGCCGGGGGGACCGACCCTTCCGGCTGGTAAACGCTGAGAAGGTACTGCTTCATCTGAGGTACTCCCTGCTGGCTTCCGAAGGGCTGCCGCTGTTACCCCCTACACGAACGGCGCCCGGCCAGATCGACACGCGGTGGTGCGCGTGCTCAGGTCCGGTGCTCCAGGGCGCGCCTGGCCAGCACGCGGGCGAGGTGCCGCCGGAACTCGGCGTCGGCGTGCAGGTCCGCGCCGGGCTCGGTGCCGTCCGCGGCGAGCTCGGCGGCCTCGGCCGGGCTGGCCCCGGCGGCCAGCGCCTGCTCGGCGGCGACGGCGCGCAGCGGTACCGGGCCCATGTTGGCCAGCGCTATCCGGTCGCCGGCCGCCGCCACCCCGACGATGGCCCAGTCGTTGGCCCGCCGGACGAACTTCTGGTACCCCCAGGCCGCGTCCGGCCTGCGCGGCACCCGCACCGCGGTCAGCAGCTCGTCCGGCGCCAGGCTGGTCTCGAAGAAGCCGGTGAAGAACTCGTCCGCCGGGATCCGCCGCTGCCCGGCCGGCCCTTCCGCCTGCACCGAGCCGCCCAGCGCGAGCAGCGCCAACGGCAGGTCAGCGGCCGGGTCGGCGTGCGCGAGCGAGCCGCCGATGGTGCCGCGGTGCCGGATCTGCGGGTCGCCGACCTGCCCGGCCGCGTGCGCGAGCAGCGGGGCGCCGGCCCGGACGAGCCCGGCCGCGGCCAGGTCGGCGTGCCGGGTCATCGCGCCGATCACCAGCTCGTCACCGTCGGCGCTGATCCCGGCCAGCTCGGTCAGCCGGCCGAGGTCGATCAGCGCGGTCGGCGCGACCAGCCGCAGCTTCATCATCGGCAGCAGCGAGTGCCCGCCGGCCAGCAGCTTCGCCTCGTCGCCGAGGCTGGCCATCAGGTCAAGCGCGTGCGCGGTGGACTCGGCCGCCACGTAGTCGAACTGCGCCGGGATCACTGGGCCGCCCGCTCACCGGCAGGGCGGCCGGCCCGGCGCCCGCGGCATCGGCCTCGGCAGCGCTGTTCCCGCCCGGCTGCGCGCTCGCCGCGGCCAGCACCGCGCGGACGATGTTGTGGTAGCCGGTGCACCGGCACAGGTTGCCTTCCAGCCCCTCGCG
This sequence comes from uncultured Actinomycetes bacterium, assembly GCA_963786975.1. Lineage (GTDB taxonomy): Bacteria > Actinomycetota > Actinomycetes > Streptosporangiales > Streptosporangiaceae > Palsa-506. Next base: position 304,426 of record CAWBBE010000011.1, read on the forward strand.
CACCTGCGCCTCGGTGGGATGCGGGTTCTCGGCCAGCAGCGCCACGGTCGCCATCACCATCCCTGGCGTGCAGAAACCGCATTGCAGGCCGTGCTCCTGGCGGAACGCCCGCTGCACCGGATGCAGTTCCCCGTCCGGCGCGGCCAGGCCCTCGGCCGTGGTCACCTCGGCGCCGGCCGCCTGGGCCGTCAGCATCGTGCAGGACTTAACCGAAGAACCGTTCAGCAGGACCGTGCAGGCACCGCACGATGTGGTGTCGCAGCCGACGTTAGCGGCGCGCAGGCCGCAGGTCTCGCGGAGATAATGCACGAGCAGCAGTCGCGGCTCGACCTCATCCGACCGCGGCTCGCCGTTCACCGTGAGTTCGACCCGCATCATGCACCTTTCCTGGCCGCCTGCAGTGCTCTCCAGACCCGCTGCGGTGACGTCGGCATGTCGATGTGGCGGACGCCCAGGTGCGCGACCGCGTCCACGACGGCATTCTGCACCGCGGGCGTGGCGCCGATCGTGCCTGCCTCGCCGATACCCTTCACCCCCAGCGGGTTGTAGCTGGTCGGTGTCGCCATGTCGGCAAGGTCGAAGCTGGGCACCTCAGTGGCCGACAGGAACGGGTAGTCGGCGAGACTCGCCGTCAGCGGGTTACCGTCCGCGTCATACACGAACTCCTCCAGGAACGCCTGCGCCGCGCCCTGGGCGATGCCGCCGTGCCGCTGGCCCTCGGCCAGCAGCGGGTTGAGCACGAACCCGGCGTCGTCCACGGTTACCATCTGCCGCAGGATCACCTTGCCGGTCTCGGTGTCCACCTCGACGACCGCGACGTGGGTGCCGAACGGGAACGTGGCGCCGGGGGCGGAGAACACGGTCCGCACCACCAGTCGCTCGGTCTCGGCGAGGCTGGCCAGCGGCACCGCGGCCGCCGGGTCGCCGGCCACCGCGAACGCGCTGCGGCCGGCGTCGAAGACCAGGTCCGCCGCGCTGGCCTCCAGCGCCGCCGCGGCCCGGCCCCTGGCCAGCTCGATCAGCTCCATGGCGGCCTGCCGCACCGCAAGGCCGCCCTGCTGCAGGCTGCGCGAGCCGCCGGTGCCGCCGCCCTCGGGCACCAGGTCGGTGTCGCCCCACTTCAGCGTGATCCGGTCGACCGGGATGCCGAGCTTGTCGCTGGCCAGCATCGCCCACGCGGTCGCGTGCCCCTGGCCGTGCGGCGACGTGCCGGTCAGGATCGTCGCGCTGCCGTCGGGATGGACCTCGACGGTGGCGTTCTCCTCCGGCGGGCTTTCCTCGCCGTCGCCCATGCCGGTGATCTCGACATAGCAGGACAGGCCGATGCCGAGCTGGACCGCATCGCCGCGCGCCCGCCGCCCGGCCTGCTCCGCGCGCAGCTCCGGATAGCGGGCCGCGGCCAGCGCCTTGTCCAGCGCGGCCGCGTAGTCCCCGCTGTCATACAGCGCGCCGAACGCGGTGCGGTGCGGCTCGGTGAACGGCGGCAGCAGGTTACGCCGCCGGACGTCGGCCGGGTCCATGCCGATCTCGGCGGCGAACAGGTCCATCGCCCGCTCGATCGCGGCGGTCGCCTCGGGCCTGCCCGCGCCACGGTACGCGCCCAGCGGCGTGGTCGTGGTGACCACGGTCTTCGCGACCGCCTCCGCCTTGCCGAGCGCGTACGGCCCGGGCGTCATCAAGGTGGTAAAGAACGGCAGGATCGCGCCGATCCGCGGGTAGGCGCCGGCGTCCTGCAGGATCTCCAGCCGGTAGGCCCGCACGGTGCCGTCCCGGCTGCCGCCGATCGTGACCGTCTGCCGCTGCGCCCGGCCGTGGGTCATCGCGATCAGGTTCTCGTACCTGGTCTCGGTCCACCGGGCCGGCCGGCCCAGCTGCCTGGCCACCCAGGCCACCAGCGCGTGCTCCGGATCGGCGCCGAACTTCGCGCCGAAGGCGCCGCCGACATCCGGGGTGATCACCCGCACTTCTTCCTGCGGCAGGCCGAGCAGCCGGGCCAGGCTGCTGCGGGTGCCCTGCGCGCCCTGGTTCGGTATCCAGGCGGTCAGCCGGCCGTCCGCGCCCCAGGCGGCCGCGGCCGCCCGGGTCTCCATCGGGGCCGGGGCGACGCGCTGGTTCATGATCGTGTGCCGGACCACGGCGTCGCAGCCGTCGAAGAGATGCTCATCGAGCGAAGCCGGGTCGCCGAAGCTGGCCGCGACATTCGTTCCGGCATCGGCGAACAGCACGACCTGGCCGGCCTCGGCGTCGGCCAGGTCGACCACGGCAGGCAGCGGGTCGTAATCGACATCGACGAGCTCGACCGCGTCCTCGCCCTGGTACGGCTCCTCGGTCACCACGACGGCCACCATGTCGCCGACGAAGCGGACCACGTCGGCCGCCAGCAGCCGCCGCCGCATCCGCTCGTTCAGCAGCCCCGGCATCATCGGGCCGATGTCCGGCAGGCTGGCCACGTCGGCGGCGGTGTAGACCGCGAGCACGCCGGGCGCCGCCAGCGCCGCGGCCGGGTCGATCCCGCCGATCCTGGCGTGCGCGACGGGGGAGCGGACGAAGAAGACGTGGCAGGCACCGGCGAGCCGGTCGTCAACGACGTCCTCGGTGTAGACGCCGCCGGTGGTGAGGAACCGGGGATCCTCGATCCGCAGGACCCGGGTGCCCAGGATGCTCACGCCGATCGCTCCCCTCGCCTCAGGCCGGCCGGGCTGACCGGGCCGGCCTGCCGCCCGGCTGACCCGCTACCCGCCGTCCGCCGGCTGCCGCAACGCAGTCCAAGGGCGATCATGCCGGTCCCCTGTACGGCCGGTCAAACCAGGTCATCGGGCCGCCGGGACCCGGCCGCCGGGAACCAGCCGCCCGCCTTCGCCGTTTGGTCATTGCATGAGCTTAGTGTCGGCGACGTGACACCTCCGGAGGCGCAGAGGTGGGCCTGACGAGCATTGGCCTCGTGGTGGTCCTGGCGATGACAGCGGCCGGGCTGCTGGCGGGAGTGCTCTGGCTCTGGCCGACGCTGGCCGGCCGCGGTATCCGGATGGTGCTGGCCAGGATTGCCGCGCTGGGCGTGCTGGAGCTGACCGTGCTCGGCCTGATCTTCGTCTTAGTGAACCGTTCGGGTGGCTACTACTCGTCATGGTCCGACCTGTTCGGCACGAACACGGCCAGCGCCCCGATCATCGCGGGCCGGTACACCGCCAGCAAGTACAGCGCCAGCCGGTACGTCCCGCCGGTTACCGTGACCGGCAGCGCGGCCGTCCGTCTGCCCGGCCGGGGCAGGCCGCGGGCCTGGCTGCAAGCGGTCCGGATCCATGGTCAGCTTTCCGGGCTCACCGTGCCCGGGTACGTGTACCTGCCGGCCGGCTACTCCGCGGCCGGCCGCGCGGCCCGCCGGTTTCCGGTCGTGACGGTGATCTCCGACCAGGTCGGCAGCGGCAGGGGGCCCTACAGCGCGCATCAGCTGTCGGCCGCTGCGGCAGCCCATGCCGCCGCCGGGCGGCTCCGGCCGATGATCATCGTCATGCTGCCCGCCCGGATCGGCCAGGACCAGGGCTGCCTGAACGTGCCCGGCACCCAGGCGGCCACGTTCTTCACCCAGGATCTGCCGCGCGCGATCGGCTCGGCCTACCGGGCCGCCAGCCCGTTCTCGCGCCAGTGGGCACTGCTCGGCGATTCCTCCGGCGGTTACTGCGCGCTCCAGCTGGCCGTGGCCGGCTCGGGCACGTTCTCGGCCGCGGCGCTGCCGCCGGGCAGCTACCGCGCGCCGCCGGGTCCTGGCGTGTTCGGCGGCAGCCAGTTCCGCAGCCAGGACAACCTGGCCTGGCTGCTGCAGCACCGCCCGATGCAGCCGATCTCCGTGCTGTTCACCGGCGGCGGCCCGGCGCAGCCGCTGCTCTCGCTGGCCCGCCCGCCGATGCACGCCACGTCGCCCGGCCAGTCCGCGGGCCAGCTGCCGCCTGCCGCCGCTCTCGACTGGATCGGCGGCCGGCTGGGCCCGGCCGGGCCGGCCGGAGCCTAGGTCATGGGTCTCACCAGCAGTTCGTTCGTCGGGCTGACGACCTTCGCGGCGGTCTGCGGGCTGGCGGTCATCGTCTGGCTGTGGCCGCGGGTGGCCAGCCAGCGGATCGGCCCGATCGCGGTGCGGCTGGGCCTGCTCGCGGTCAGCCAGGCGCTGGCGGTGATCGCGCTGCTGGCCGCCGTCAACGGCTACTTCCAGTTCTACAGCTCCTGGTCCGCGCTGCTCGGCACCGGGACGCCGCAGCCGGTGCAGGTGACCGGGATCGTCGCGTCGTCGAAGCCGGTTTCGATCACGGCGACCGAGCTGGGCCCGGTGCCCGGCAGCGGCTCGGTGCTGCCGGTGGCGGCCAACGGGAAACTTGCCGCCAAGCCACCGCATTACTACGCGACGCATCACACCGTAGCCAGCCGCCCGGTCAAGGGCGGCGGCCCCCGCCTCAGCGGCGGCCTCGGCCGGGCCGCCAGGTCCGTCGGGGAGCTACTCGAGATCACGATCAGGGGCGCGCACACCGGGATCGTCAGCGGCCGGAACTTCGTCTACCTGCCGCCGCAGTACTTCCAGCCGGCCTACGCCCGCGCGCGCTTCCCCGTCGTGCTGGCCTTCACCGGATATCCGAACGAAGCATGGAGCCTGGTCAAGTTCCTGGGGCTGCCCGCCACCGCGGCCCGGCTCGGCGCCGCCGGAAAGATCCACCCGGCCGTCTACGTCATGATGAACCCCTCGGTGGCGATACCCCGGGACACCGAATGCACCGACATCCCGGCGGGCCTGCCGGTGGAGTCGTATTTCGCCCAGGACGTGCCGCTGGCCATCGAGCGGACGTTCCGGGTCCGGCCCGGCAGCTCAGGCTGGGCTGTGCTCGGCTACTCGGCCGGCGGCTACTGCGCCGCGAAGCTGGCCATGATGAACCCGTACCAGTTTTCCGCGGCAGTCTCGTTGTCCGGTTACTACAACGCGATCAGCGGCGGCGGCGCCGCGGGCAGCCTGTACGGCGGCAGCAGCGCCTACCGGGCCGAGAACAACCTGTACTGGCGGCTCAGCCACCTGCCCGCGCCGCCGGTCTCGATCCTGGCCACCGCCAGCCGGACCGAGGACGCCTACCCGGGCATGGTGGCCTTCCTGCGCATGATCCACCCGCCCATGCGCGGCTACTCGATAGTGCTGGCCCGCGGTGGGCATAACTACGGCAGCTGGCGTCGCGAGCTGCCGCTGGCCCTGAAGTGGCTGAGCCAGCGGCTGACCGCGGCCCGGCCGCACCTCACCCCGGGCCAGGCCACCGCGCTGAACCGGGCCACCGACCGCGGCCCAGCCAGGACGCGGGCAGCGGATCACCGGGCGCGCCAGCACCGGGCGGGCCGGCAACAGGCGGGCCGGCCCCGGCAGCGCCACCTGGTCCGGCGCTGGTGGCCGCTACCTGCCTTTCGGGCACGGGTAAAATAGCCTGCCGTCCAGGTCCGCGCTGAACTTGACCGCGCTGAACCCGTGCGCGGGCGCGTAGACCCGCCGGCAGAAGGTGCCGAACTCCCGCTTGGCCCGGCACCGCACCCCCGGGCTGCAGACGAACTTGTCCTGCGCGTACTCGGCCTCGCCGACCCACTTGCCGGACGGCTGGCCGGCCGTGGCGTCCGCGGTGAACACGTCCCAGCCGCACGGCGTCCGGCCGGCCAGCCGGGTGCAGGTGATCCCGTCCTGCCGGCTGCCGCGCTGCCAGCCGGCGAAGCACTCGTGGTAGACGTAGCACTCCTCGACCACCGCGCCGTCCGCGTACCTGACCCCCCACCAGGCCAGCCCGGGCGTGTTCTTCCACAGCGCCGTCATCCCGTCCCGGTGCACCAGGTTGAACGCGTACCCGAGGAAGTTCTGCGCGTCGCCCGGGGTGAGGTGGAACCCGGTGGTGGACGGCGGGTCGAAGCTGTCGATGTCGTCCAGCTCGACCGCGTCGAAGCCCTTCCGCGCGCACATCCCGATCCGCTCCCGCAGCATCGGCTTGAGCTCGTCCAGCTGGCGGAAGTCGACCCAGCGTTCCTGCGGGAAGCCGAAGTACACCTTGCCGAGCGCGGCCGCGGGGAAGTACCTGCCGCGCGGCGACGGGCTGCCGTCCGGCCGGTAGTCCTCCCAGGCCAGATCGAGGTAGCAGACCGCCTTCGGGTGCGCCAGCGTGCTCGCCTGCCAGCCGGCCTGGATCCGGCGCAGCTCGCGGCGGCTGGTCAGGAACCCGTCGATGTCGTAGATGTCGACGGCGCGGGCCCCGGTGCGCTGCCGCGGCGTGGTCCGGCCGATCTGCCAGTCCCAGCGCATCGGGTGCCCGGTCCGGTCCAGGTGCGGCGGATACCAGCAGCGCTGGCCGGGCCGCGGCCTGCAGCGCAGCGGCGCGGGCAGCGGCACTACCCGCCAGCGGAAGCTGCGGGTGGTGGCGCCGGCCCGGTCGGCGGTCCGCACCGCCACCCGGTGCGGCCCGGCGGCGAGCTTGCCGGTGAAGAAGACCCGGTTGCCCGGCAGCGGCCGCCAGCCGCGGTGATCGACCTGGTACTGCTGGCTGGCCTGCCCGTCGGCCGCGTTGTAGTGCGGCGGATCGACGCCGAAGAACTCTTCCGCCGACCCGGTGCGCCGCTCGGGCAGCCCGTTCGCGAACTCGGTGCGGGCCGGGCGTCCCCGGCGGAAGGCGCGGACGGGCCGGCCAGTGGTGACCGAATCGGCCGCACGGATTACCTGAAACGTAAATTCCGCGTGGCTGGTCTCTACCACTTCCGCGGCCGTCTCGGTCAGCCGGAGGCGCCGGCCGGTGTCGGCGTGCCCCACGCCATAGCGGCCGGCCGCGAACGGGGTCGCGGTGGAGTCCGCCGCCACGCGGCACCGGCCGTGCCGCCGGGCGCAGGACCGCCACTTGTAGCTGACCGCGAAGCTGAGCAGCCGCTGGCCCGGGCGCAGCCGGCCCGGCCGCCAGCGCAGCCCGCTGGCGCGGACGATCCCGCCGTCCCGCAGCCGGCCCCGGATCCGCAGCGTCCCGCGGGCGGCCGGCGGCGCGATCCGGCCGGATGAGTCCTTGCTCCGGCCGGCTGAGGCGATCGCCCTGGTCCCGGTCAGGCCGGCCCCGCTGGCCCCGTTAATAAGCGTGGTTCGGCCGGCGCTGGCCGCGCTGCTGGTGCCCGCGGCCGCGGCACCGCCCGCGGTGGCCAGCGTGACCGCCGCGGCGGCGGCGGTCAGCAGCGGGATCAGCCGCCCGGGCGGCCTCATGACCGGCTCCCGGCCAGGTAGCCGTCGCCGTCGTACCGGCGCGCGGCCGGCCCGAACTGCGGCAGCCACTCGGCTTGCGCGGCCAGCATCTTGTCGGCCATCTCGTGAATCTTCGGCAGCGTCGACATCGCGCTGGTCAGCGGGTCCAGCGCGACCGCGGCATGCACCAGCTCGCGGCTGCCGGTCATCGCGGCCCGCACAGTCAGCCGCTGCACCGCGATCTGCACCTCGTTCAGCGCCGCGCAGGCCGGCGGCAGCGCGCCGTACCGGACCGGCCGGACGCCCGCGGCGTCGGCCACGCAGGCCACTTCGACGCACGCGTCCGGCGCCAGGTTGGTGACCAGCCCGTCGTTCCGCACGTTGACGTAGACGATCCGGCGGGTGCCGGTGACGATGCTGTCCATGATCGGCGCGGCCAGCTCGCCGCCGTGCACCAGGCCCTCCCGCCGGGCCTCGCCGACGATCTCGCCGTCGGTCTGCTCCTTGTCGACCGTGGCGGAGATCTCCAGGTTGTCCCACAGCCGGTCCAGGTAGTACGCGGTCAGATCCGGCGACTTGCGGAACCAGGCCCAGTACTCGCTGGCGTGATGGCTGGACTCGGTGTGGAAGTACCCGGTGAGCTCCATCAGCTCGGCCCGCACCCGCTCGATGCTCTCGTACGGGTCTTCGGAGCGGGGCAGCAGCGGCCGCGTCCCTTCGATGTGCCTGGCCCGCATCACCAGCCTGATCAGCGGGATCAGATCCTCGTCGCCGCGCCGGTAGGTGGTGAACCAGGCGGTGTGGTTCACCCCGGCGCAGTCCCAGGTGATCTCCGCATAGGGCACGCCGAGCTCGCGGGCGAGCAGCTCGGAGGTGTTCTGCACGCTGTGGCACAGTCCGATCACCCGTACGCCCAGCAGGTCGGTCGCCCAGATGTTGGCCGACATCGGGTTGGTGTAGTTCAGCAGCAGCGCGCCCGGGCAGACCTCCAGCATCGCCTCGGCGATGACCCGCAGCGCCTCGATCGTGCGCAGCCCGCGGAACACCCCGCCGGGGCCGAGCGTGTCGCCGACGACCTGGTCGATCCCGTACTCGCGGGGGATTTCCAGATCCGTCGTGTAGGCCCGGACCCCGCCGACCTGGAACACGGTCAGCACGAAGTCGGCTCCGGCCAGCGCCTCCCGCAGCCCGGCCGGGATCTCCACCGTGGCCGCCCGCCCGCCGATCTCGATCAGCTGCCGGACCGCGGCGGCGGTCCGCCCGGCGGCCGGCTGGTCGATGTCGTAGAGCACCAGGGTGGCGCCGCCGAGGGACGGGAACGACAGGATGTCCCTGGCCAGCTCGACCGGGAACACCCAGCCGCCCGCGCCGATGATCACGATACGGGGCGGTCCTGCCGTCATGTCTGCTCCTTCGTGTCGCCCGGCCGGCCGCCTGCGCTGGCCGGTCCGGTTCGCTGCCCGGGCTACTGCCGGATTGCCTCGCCGGTGGCCGCGTCGAAGAGGTAGATCCGGTCCGGCGGCACCCCGACCCGGACCCGGTCGCCGGGGGCCGGCTGGCGCATCCCCGCGAAGATCGCGGTCACCGGCGCGCGGGAGTCGTGCGCGACCAGGATCTCCTGCTCCTCCTCCGCGCCGCTGCGCGCCGCCGACCCCGCCACGGTGCCGTGCACGAGCGCCGACTCGCCCAGCGGCTCGACCAGATCTACGTCAAGCTGCAGCGACGGCGCGGCGTCCGCGGCCGGGGCGAGCGACTCGGGCCGGATGCCGACGACCACGTCGCCGGCCCGGACGCCTGGCCCGGCTGAAGGCAAGCTCGCCCGCCACCACCTGCGAGCCGTCCGCCCGGCCGCGGAGCAGGTTCATCGCCGGGCTGCCGATGAAGCCGGCCACGAACAGGTTGGCCGGCCGGGAGTACACCTCCTGCGGCGGGCCGGTCTGCAGCGCCTTCCCGGCCGACATCACCACGATCCGGTCGGCCAGCGTCATCGCCTCGACCTGGTCGTGCGTCACGTAGATCGTGGTGATGCTCAGCTTCTGGTGCAGCCGCTTGAGCTCGGCGCGCATCTGCACCCGGAGCTTCGCGTCCAGGTTGGACAGCGGCTCGTCGAGCAGGAACACCTTCGGCTCCCGGACCAGCGCGCGGCCCATCGCGACCCGCTGCCGCTGCCCGCCGGACAGCTGCGCGGGCCGGCGCTTCATCAGCTCGCCGAGGCTGAGGACCGCGGCGATCTCGCTGACCCGCCGGTCGATCTCGCGCTTCGGCGTCCGCCGCTCCTTCAGCCCGAACGCGAGGTTGCGCTGCACGGTCATGTGCGGGTACAGGGCATAGTTCTGGAACACCATCGCGATGTCCCGGTCCCGCGGCGAGACGCCGTTGACCACCTGGTCGCCGATGCTGATCTGGCCGGACGTGGGCTTGTCCAGGCCCGCGATCAGCCGTAGCGCCGTGCTCTTGCCGCAGCCGGACGGGCCGACCAGGATCAGGAACTCGCCGTCCGGCACGTCCAGCGTCAGGTCATCGAGCGCGCGGGTGCCGCCGGGGAATTCCTTGGTGACGCTGCGCAGCGCGACGTTGGCCATGGCTAGCCCTTCAGCCCGGTGGTGGCGATCCCGCGGATGAAGAAGCGCTGCGCCAGGAAGAACAGGATCAGCACCGGCAGCATGCTCATCACGTTGGCGGCCATCAGCAGGTTCGTGCTGGTCTGATGGGTGCCCTCGAAGGTCGTCAGGCCGAGCTGCAGGGTCATGTTGTTCGGCGTGTAGATCGTGATCAGCGGCCACAGGAAGTCGTTCCAGGTCCACAGGAACGTGATCACCGCGAGGGTGGCGAGGGCCGGCCCGGACAGCGGCAGCACGATCTTGAACAGCACGCTGAGCCTGGACGCGCCGTCGATCCTGGCCGCTTCCTCGAGCTCGACCGGCAGCGTGCGGAAGAACTGCCGCAGCAGGAAGATGCCGAAGGCGTTGGCCAGGTTCGGCACGATCAGCGCGCCGAGCGTGTTGATCAGCCCGAGGTCCTTCACGATGATGAAGGTGGGGATCATCACGACCTGGAACGGGATCATCAGCGTGGCCAGCACCGCGATGAAGACGACCTCGCGGCCGAAGAACTTGATCCGGGCGAACGCGTAGCCGGCCAGGCTGCAGAACAGCAGGTTGCCGGCCACCGACACGACGGTCACGATCAGCGTGTTGACGAACCACCGGGCGAACGGGGCCTGCCGCAGCACGCTGGCGTAGTTCTTCAGGTGCACGGTATGCGGCGTCAGGTTCGGCGGGAAGTGCCTGGCCTGGTTCAGGGTTTCCAGCGAGGTCACCAGCATCCAGACCATCGGGATCAGCATCGCGACCGCGATCGGGATCAGCACCAGGTGCCACGGGCTGAACAGGAACCGGCCGGGCTCGGGTTCCGCCCGGCCGCCCGGCGCCGCGGGCTCGTCGCGGGCCGGGCGGCGGCGCGCGGCCGCGGTCTGGCCGGTCATGACGCGTAGTAGACCAGTCGGCGGCCGACCCAGAGCTGCACCAGGGTGAGGCTCAGGATCACGACCAGCAGCACGTACGCGATGGCCGCCGCGTAGCCGGCCACGCCCTGCTGGAAGGCCAGGCTGAACAGGTAGTACACGACCACGTAGGTGGCCGTGCCCGGCCCGCCCTTGGTGATGAAGTAGACCTCGTCGAACAGCTGCAGGGCGTTGATCGACGACCAGACGACCAGGAACAGGGTGGCCGGGCCGAGCATCGGCAGCGTGATGTTGCGGAACATGCTCCAGATCCTGGCGCCGTCGATCTCGGCCGCCTCGACCAGCGCGGGCGGGATCCCCTGCAGCGCGGCCAGGTAGATGATCACGTCGAAGCCGATCCAGCCCCAGACGGTCATCCCGACGATCGAGTACAGCGCGCCGCTCGCGCTGTCGAAGAAGCCGTACGGTCCCAGCCCGACCTTCGAGAGCAGGAAGTTGACCAGGCCGAAGTTGGGATCGAGCAGCCACAGGAACATGATCGCGGTGGCGATGGTGGACAGGATGACCGGCACGAACACGGCCGTGCGGTAGAACCTGACCCCGCGGATCCGGCGGTTCAGCGCGATCGCCGTCAGCAGCCCGCCGGCCACCGACAGCGGCACGAACAGCGCCGTGTACACCAGGCTGTGCACGACCGACTGGCGGAACAGCGGGTCCCGGGCCAGCGCCCGGTAGTTCGCGGTGCCGATCCAGTGCGGCGGCGACAGCAGGTTCGTCTGCTGGAACGACAGCAGCGCCGACCAGATCACCGGCACGATGCCGAACACGAAGATCAGGAACACCGCGGGGAAGGCGAACGCCCAGCCGGACAGGTGGTCGGACTGGAGGATCCGGCGGATGCGCATGCCAGCCCGTTACCCGGGTGCCGCGAGGTAGCCGTCAGCCTGCTGCGCCGCCGAGTTCAGCGCGGCCTGCGGCGACGTCTGGCCGAGCAGCGCCGCGACGACCTCCCGGCCGAGCGCGGCGGACACCCGCGGGTACTGCGCGATCTGCGGGCGGGCCTGCTTCACGTTGGCCAGGTTGGCCGCGAACAGCCCGGCGCCCGGGTACTTCTTGTTGAACTGCTTGAACCCGGGCAGCTTCTGCACCGACACCCGGGTCGGCAGGTCGCTGGTCGCCATCGAGTTCTTCAGCAGGATGGCGGGCTGGGTCAGGAACTTGAGGAACTCGATCGACGCCTTGACCCTGGCCGGGCCGTTGTTGAAGACCACCCAGTTGTCCGGGCCGGAGATCGTCTGGTGGCTGCCGCCCGGGTCGAACGACGGCATGATCTGGACGCCGTAGTGCACGTCGGGGAAGCTGGACAGGTCCCACGGGCCAGTGATGATCATGCCCAGCTTGCCGCTGTTGAACAGGTTCTCGCTCTGCCCGGCGTCCGGGTGGAAGTCCAGGTACAGCGAGTGCGCCTGCTGCATCGACCGCAGCGTCTGCAGCGCGCGGACCCCGGCTGCGGAGTTGAACGCGGCCTTGGTGTTGGCCGGGTTCAGGATGCTGCCGCCCGCCTCCCAGAGCATCGCCTCGTACTCCCAGACGGTGGTCTCGCTGCCGTCCGCCGGGAAGGTCAGGCCGAAGATCTTGTGCGCCGGGTCGGAGATCGCCCTGGCGTCGGCCGCCAGCTGGCTCCAGGTCCAGCCGGCCGACGGGACGGCCAGGTGGTGCTGCTTGAACAGGGCCTTGTTGTAGACCACGGCGAGGTTGTCCACCAGCGCCGGGATGCCGAGCACCTTCCCGCCGACCGTCGCCACGTCCCGCTCGCCGGGCACGAAGTCGTTCCAGCCGAACCCGGGCTGCTGCACGGTCCTGGTCAGGTTGACCACCTCGGGCGCCTGGCTGACCTGCGGCATGTTGGTGCCGTACTGGTAGGAGATGTCCGGCTGCTGGCCGCCCTGCAGGGCGACCGTGACCTTCTGCAGCGCATAGTCGTTGTTCACGTACTCCATCTGGATGTGGATCTTCGGGTGCAGCTTGGTGAACTCGGCGACCAGGCCCTTCAGCGACTCGAACTCGTGCCCCTGGCTGGCCGGCGGCGGCGGCGTGTAGCCCATCCAGAGCACCAGGTGGACGACACCGTCCGGCGCCGATGAGCCGCCCGCCGAGCCCGATGAGCACGCGGCCGCGAGCAGGACGAGCACGATCGATGCTGCCACGCCGAGTCTCTTCATCGGGCACCTCTCATCACGCTGCGGCCCGGCCGCTGCGCGGCGCCGGCCGGGTCCGCTGACCCGGGGCCGGCCAGGCGCCCGTCGCGCGGCATTCCGTCATACGGATCGCCGTTCTGCTGGAACTCTGGCCGATTGTCCACCTGCGCCCGGCACCCGTCAAGGGATGCGCGGCCGGCGCCCGGCCGGTCCGTCCTCACGGGACGAGCAGCGCCTTGACCGGCTCCAGACCGCCGTTCATCAGCCCGGTGAAGACCTCCGCGCCCTCGGTCAGCGGGTACTGCGTGGTCCAGCTCAGGTCCCAGTCCCGCAGCAGTTCCGCGGCCTGGCTGAACTCCTCGTCGGTGTAGGCGAACGAACCCTGCACCCGCTTTTCCGCCCGGATCAGCGCGTTGCCGTCGAACCCGGCCGCCTCATCCAGCAGGCCCAGCCAGATCGCGGTGCCGCCGGGCCGCTGCTGCCGTACCGAGATGGCGCGGGTGACCGGCGAGCCGACCGCATCGAAGATCACGTCGTACTCGCCGTCAAGCTCGGTGCCGGCCCGGGTGGCACCCAGCCGCCGGGCCTGGGCGAGCCTGCCGGGATCCAGGTCGGTCACGTCCACCCGGCCCGCCCCGCCGGCCACCGCGGCCGCCGTGCAGAGCAGGCCGATCGCGCCGCAGCCGAGCACGGCCACCCGGGCCCCCGGGTCGGCCCGGGCGAGCCGCCAGGCGTGCACCGCGTTGGCGGCCGGCTCGACCATCGCGGCGGCCTCCCAGCCCAGCCAGTCCGGCACCGGGCGCAGCGTCGAGCCCGGCACGGCCACCCGCTCGGCGAAGCCGCCAGCGCGGTGCACGCCGATGATCTGCCGGTCCCGGCAGACCTGCCGCAGTCCGCCCCGGCACAGCTCGCAGTGGCCGCAGGACAGCATCGGGTTGATCACCACCCGGTCGCCGGCCGCGCTGATCCCGGCGAACTCGTGTCCCATGATCAGCGGCGGCTTGCGGAAGCCGGGGTGCCGGGCGCCGTGCAGCTCGCTGCCGCAGATGCCGGCGGCGCGCACATGCACCAGCACGTCGCCGTCGGCCGCCTGCGGCTCCGGCACGTCCTGCAGCTCCAGCCTGCCCGGGCCCGTGAACACCAGCGCCTTCACCTGCGAACCTCCGTCAGCTTCGGAAATCTCGGGCGGACTGGCCGGGCTGGCTCAGCCGCGGAACGGATGGCATTCCTGGCCGGTCACGCCGGGCCGGCAAGCGAACAGCGCGCCGGCCGACGCGCCCGGCCCGGCGGCCGTGCTGATGTACAGCACGTCCAGGCCGGCGCCGCCGAAGGCGCAGCTGGTCACGTGCGCGGCGGGCAGCTTGATGATCTGCTTCAGCCGCCCGTCCGGCCGGTACCGCTGCAGCGCGCCGCCGCCCCATACCGCGACCCAGATGCAGCCCTCGGCATCGACGGTCAGGCCGTCCGGGACGACATCGCCATGGCCGAGCGTGGCGAGGCAGCGGCGGCGGCCGATATCACCGGTCGCCGGGTCATAGTCCATCACGTCGATCTGGTAGGCCAGCGAGTCGACGTAGTACATCCGGGTCTCGTCCGGGCTCCAGCCGATCCCGTTGGAGATCCCGACGCCATCGAAGAGCTTGGTCAGCCGCTGGTCCGGATCAAGCCGGTACAGCGCGCCCGCCCCGGGCGACTCGTCGGCCGCCATGGTGCCCGCGTAGAACCGGCCGGCCCGGTCACAGCAGCCGTCGTTCATCCGGTTGCCGGGCTGGTCCGCCTCGACCGGCGCCAGCGGGGTCACCTCGCCGGTGCTGGTGTCCAGGGCGAGGAAGCCGTCCCTGGACGTCAGCGCCAGGCCGCCGCTGGCCCGCGGCACGACCGCGCCGACCGGCTGCCCGGCGTCCCAGCTGACGTGCGCGCCGTCGGAGTCCAGCCGGTGCACCAGCCCGGCCGGGACGTCCACCCAGTACAGGGCCTGGCTGATGGCGTCCCAGTGCGGGCCTTCGCCCAGCTCGGCCACCGGCACGGGCAGCTGGGCCGGCTGACTTCCGCCGACGGCGCGGTTGGCCATGGCTGGTCATCCCTCCGGGCGCACGCGTTCCATGTGCCGGAATAGCGTTCCTAGGCCGGACGATCTCAGGCCGGCCAGCCCGCTGTCAATGCCAGGCGGTCAGGGTGCCGGCGGTCCGGGTGCCCGGCCGTCGGACCAGTCGGCGACCGCCCGGCGGAGCAGGCCGCCGATCTCGGCCAGGCGGCTCGGCCCGGCCCGGGCCCCGAGCACGGTGACGCTGACCGCGGTAGCCGGGACCGGGCGGCCGAGGAAGATCGGCACGGCCGCGCACCGCACGCCGATCTCGTTCTCCTCGATGTCCATCGCGTAGCCGCGGTCGCGCACCAGCGCGAGTTCCTCGGCCAGCCGCGGCACCGACGTGATCGTGTTAGCGGTGGCGGCCTTCAGCGGCGCCCACTGCGCGGCCCACGCCCGCACCGCCTGGTCGGTCGGGTAGGTCCAGGCCAGCAGTGCCTTGCCGACGCCGGTGGCGTGCGCGGGATTGCGCCCGCCGATCACCGACGACATCGTGATCGTGCGCGAGGCCTGGATCTTGTCGTGGTACACGATCTCGGCGCCGTCCAGCACCGCCATGTGCGTGGTCTCCCGCAGTTCCGCGGTCAGCCGGGCGAGCAGCGGGTGGATCAGCGCGCGCAGGTCGAGCATGTCGTAGAAGCGGAACGCGGTGGCCAGCAGCTCGGTGCCGAGGAAATACGACCCGCCTATCTCCGGCTGCGCGATGAAGCCGCGAAACTTGAGCGCGGCCAGGATCCGGTGCAGCGTGCTCTTCGGGATGTCGAGCCGGCCGGCCAGCTCGTCCAGCGACAGCCCCTGGGACGCGCTGCCTACCACGGTCAGGATCCGCAGCGCCCGGTCCACGCTGGCTACCGGCGACTCATCGGTGTCCACTGCGCTCCAGGCACGCCGTGCGCTCGCCCCGGCCAGGGTCCGTCGCTTAACCGTAATTCCGCTGGACGGAATCATAGACCAGATGGCGGATCGCCGCTAGCTTGGCGGGGCGCCGCGCTAGCTTGGCCGGGACGCCTGCCGGCGGCCGGGCGGGCGGACGGGAGGAGCGGCCATGCGCGGACTATCCGGGCGGCGGGTGCTGATCAGCGGGGGCAGCAGCGGGATCGGGCTGGCGGCCGCCGAGCGGTTCCTGCAGGAAGGATCCCGGGTTTTCATCGCCGGGCTGGACGCGGCCGAGGTGGCCGGGGCGGTCACCCGGCTGCGCCCGCAAGGCGAGATCGCCGGCCTGGCCGGCGATGTCAGCGCCGAGGCGGACGTGACCCGGATCACCGCGGCCGCCTGCCAGGCGCTCGGCGGCCTGGACATCCTGATCAACAACGCGGGCACGGCCCGGCGCAGCGCGTTCCTCGACATCGCGCCGGAAGACTGGGACCGCATCATCGCGGTGAACCTGCGTGGCATGTTCCTGGTTGCCCAGGCCGTGAGCCGGGTGCTGAAGCGGCAGGGCGCCGGCGGCGCGATCGTGAACATGTGCTCGACCAACGGCATCGCGGGCGAGGAAGACTATGCCCACTACAACGCGTCCAAGGGCGGTGTCCTGCTGCTCACCAAGACGATGGCGGTGGAACTCGGCTGCCACCGCATCCGGGTGAACGCGCTCTGCCCTGGTTACATCCGCACCCCGCTGAACGCCGGCATCGCGGCCGGGATCGGCGGCGCCGGGTTCGAGGAGCGGTACGCCAGGGAGCGGATACCGCTCGGCCGGGTGGGCGAGGCCGCCGAGGTCGCCGCCGCATATGCCTTCCTGGCCTCCGATGACGCATCCTTCATCCACGGCGCCGGGCTGGTGATCGACGGCGGCCAGCTCGCGGTCATGTGACGCCGGCCGGATCAGAAGAACGTGTGGATCGCGTCCACCACCCGGTACTGCCGGTCCGCCACCGGGACCAGCCGCCACTTGTCCATGGTGGTGCACGGGTGGGAGATGCCCAGGCAGAGCAGGTCGCCGGGAGCCAGCGGCGACTCCGGCGGCACGTCCAGGTAGGCATGCTGATCATCGAGCCGGGTGACCCGCAGCGGCCGGCCGGTGCCTCGCTGCCGTCGGCCCGCCGGATTCGCAGCGGCACCGGCAGGCCCAGGTCGAAGGCCACGTCCCGGCGCCCGGCGCTGGCCACCGCGAGGGCCGGCTCGGGCCTGGACAGCACCGGCGCCCACAGTTCCAGGGCCGGGATCAGCTCCGGGCCGGGCCGGCCGGGCTGGCCGGGGCCAGGGGCGGCGGCAGCGTAGTGGCCGTGGTCGTGGGTCACGTACGCCCCGCCGCGGAGCAGCACCCGGGGCCGGCCGCGGCCGGGCCGGGCGGCGGTCAGCTCCCGCACCACGATGTCGAAGTACGCGCTGCCGCCGGCCGACAGGATGGGCGGCAGGCCAGCCGGGCCGGCCGGCAGCAGGTCGCCGAGCGTGCGCAGGTCCCGGCAGAAATGCCGGACCGCGGCCATGGTCGCGGCGGCGCTGCCCGCGCTGATGGCGCCCTCGAAGCCGGCCGCTCCGGCCAGCCGCAGCAGGCAGGCCGATCCGGCCGCGGCGGCGACCGCGAGCGCCTCGCCGGTGCTCCGGCAGCCGGTGCGCCCGCCCGGCTGGCCGAGCTCGACCAGCACCGGCAGCGGCCGGGTGGCGCCTGCCGCGCGCAGCAGCCCGTCCAGCAGCGTCACGCCCGGGATGCTGTCCACGTACGCGTAGCACTCGAAGCCGGGATCCGCGGTCAGCTGGCCGGCCAGCCACTCGACCCCGCCCCGGTCGGTGAGCTCGTTGGCGATCAGCACCCTCGGCACGCCGAACGCGCGGAACACCTGGACCTGGGCAATGGTCGCGGCCGTCATGCCCCAGGCGCCGGCCGCCAGCTGCCGGGCGAAGATCTGCGGCGCCATGGTGGTCTTGCCGTGCGGGGCCAGCCCGACCCCGGCCGCGGCGCAGTAGCCCGCCATCGCGTCGATGTTCTGCCGCAGCGCCGCCTCCCGCAGCACCAGGATCGGCAGCACGAAGTCCGGGCCGAGCAGGTAAGGCCGCTGGCCGGCCAGCCCGGCCGGGGTCAGCCCGCCGCCGGCGGCGATCCGCCCGAACCCCTTGCTGGTCACCGAAATCGGCTGCGCGCGGAGCGCCGCCAGCGCATCGCGCATCGCGGCGGGCAGGCCTGGACTGATACCGGACTGATCCATGCTGAGTATTTTCCTTGATCACGGAGGATCCGGCATGTCCCAGCGTGCCGGATCCTCCGTGATCAAGGAAGGCATGCGGGAATTAGCTGGCCGCTGCCGGGCGTTGTGCAGGGCGCTGGCCGCCCCGGCCGAACATTGACTCGGTAACCGGCCGTAACCAGGTAAAACCTTTTGCCGCTGCGCTGCCTGGCTGGCTAGCATCGAAGACGGCCCGGTGCCTGACAAGATCGGCGCCGAGGCAGGCCGGCCTGCGGACGGGCCCGGCCGGGCGGCCTGCGGAAGGCAGGCCCTGAGACAGATCGGATGTTAGTGATGTTCGCGCGTGCGCTGATGCGCCGCTTCCCCGTGTTCGGCTTCCGCGATTTCCGGCTGCTGTTCGCCGAGCGCCTGCTGGCGCCTGCCGCATTCGGGTTCTCCCTGGTCGGAGTCTCGTTCGCGGTGCTGTACGCCACCGGGTCGACGGCCCAGCTGTCCTACGTGCTGGCCGCGCAGATCGCGCCGTCGCTGGTGTTCACGCTGATCGGCGGGGTGGTGGCGGACCGGCTGCCGCCACAGCGGGTGATCATCGCGGCGAACCTCATGATCGCGCTGGGCGAGGGTTCCTTCGGCATACTCGTGCTGGCCGGGCATCCGGCGCTGTGGCAGATGATCCTGCTGGAGGCGATCACCGGAACCGGGATGGCAATCTTCTACCCGGCGTCCCAGGCGCTGCTGCCCAGGGTGGTCCCGGCCGGCCTGTTCCAGCAGGCCAGCGCGGTCAGCCGGCTCGCGATGAACGCCGGCCAGATGGGCGGTGCGGTCGCCGCCGGGCTCTGCGTGGCGCTGGTCGGCCCGGGCTGGGCGCTGGCCGCCTGCGGCATCGGCATGATCGGCACGATCCCGCCGCTGCTGCGGATCAGCGCGGTGGCGATCCGGCGTGCCCAGCACTCGGGCATGCTGGATGATCTGCGGGATGGCTGGTCGGAATTCCGGTCGCACACCTGGCTGTGGGCGATCGTGGCGCAGTTCGGCGTGATCCTGATGGCGTGGTACGGCGGCTTCCAGGTGCTCGGGCCGGTGGTCGCCAAGACGCACCTGGGCGGCCCGGCCGCGTGGGGCGCCATCACCGCGGCCGAGTCGATCGGCCTGATCGTGGGCGGCCTGGTGTCGCTGCGGTTCACGCCGCGGCGGCCGATGCTGTTCGTCGCGGCGATCGGCGGGTCGATCGCGCTGTCGCCGCTGTCGCTGGCAATGCTCTGGCCGCTGCCGGGGATCTGCCTGGCCTCGTTCAGCCTCGGCATCGCGATGGAGGTGATGATGGTCCAGTGGACCGTCACGCTGGCCACCCGGATTTCGCCGGAACGGCTGGCCAGGGTCTCGTCCTACGACGCGCTCGGCTCGGTGCTGGCGATGCCGGCCGGCGCGCTGGTCGCTGGCCCGCTGGCCGCCGTGATCGGCGTGTCGGTCACCCAGTACGGCGCGGCCGCGCTGATCATCGTGGCGACAGCGCTGGCGCTCATCCCGCGCGACGTGCGCGCGATGCGATCGGAGTCGCTGCCGGCCTGCGCCGGCCGGCCCCGCCGGATGGCCGGACGGGCGGCCGGAGCGCGCGGACGACCTGGTCGGCGGCGGGGCCCGGTGCTAGCAGGCCCGAATCATCAGGCGACCAGTTCGGCGTCCCCGATGAAGGCCGACCACAGGTCCGCGTAAGCACCGCCGGCCTCGATCAGCTGGTCGTGGGTGCCGGTCTCGGCGATCCGCCCGTGTTCCATCACCACGATCCGGTCCGCCCGCGCGGCCGTGGTCAGCCGGTGCGCGACCACCAGGGTGGTGCGCTGCGCGGTGAGCTTCTCGGTGGCGCTGGTCACTGCCGCCTCGGTTGCCAGGTCGAGCGCGGCGGTGGCCTCGTCGAGCAGCAGGATCTCCGGGTCCACCAGGTAGGCCCGGGCCAGCGCGATCAGCTGTCGCTGGCCGGAGGACAGGTTGCGGCCGCGCTCGGCCACCTCGTGCCGGAACCCGCCGGGCAGCCGCTCGATCATCGCCAGCGCGCCGACCGCCCTGGCTGCCGCCTCGACCTCGGCGTCCGAAGCGCCGGGCCGGCCGTAGGCGATCGCGTCCCGGACGGTGCCGGCGAACAGGTGCGGCTCCTGCGGGACCACGCCGAGGCTGTGCCGGTAGCTGGCCAGGTCAAGATCGCGCACGTCCACGCCATCGACGAGCAGGCTGCCCCCGGTGACGTCGTAGAACCGGGCGACCAGCTTCACCATGGTCGACTTGCCCGCGCCGGTCTGGCCGACCAGCGCCACGGTCTCGCCCGGCGCGACCACCAGGTCCGCCCCGGACAGCGCCTCCTCCGGCTGCCCCGCGTAGCTGAAGTGCACGTCCCGGAACTCGATCAGGCCGCGGGGCCGCCGGCCTGCCGGGGCCGCTCCGCCGCCGGGGTCGATGTCGGCGTGCGCAGCAGATCCTTGATCCGCCGCAGCCCGACCGCGGCCTGCTGGTAGCCGTCGAAGACCTGGGACAGCTGCTGGATGGGGGCGAACAGGAGATCAATGTAGAGCAGGTACGCGATGAGCCCGCCCGCCGTCAGCGCGCCGCTGTGCACCTCGCCAGCGGCCACGAACAGGACCAGCGCCCCGGCCACCGTCGACAGCAGCTGGACGAACGGGAAATACAGCGCGATGTACCGCTGCGCCCGCAGCCGCGATCTCCGGTACGAGCTGCTCAGGTCGGCGAACCTGGCCCGGTTGCGGTTCTCCCGCCGGTAGGCCTGCGCCACCCGCAGCCCGGCCACGTTTTCCTGCAGATCGGCATTGACGATGCTGACCCGTTCCCTGGCCTCGCCGTACGCCCTGGCCGACTTTGCCCGGAACACGAGCGTCGCCGCCAGCAGCACCGGGATGATCGCGAAGAGCGTCAGGCCGAGCCTGACGTTGATGAACAAGAGCGCGATCATCACGCCGGCGAACGTCAGGCCGGAGTTGACCATGGTGATCAGCCCGGTCTGCAGGAACGTGGACAGCGCGTCTACGTCCGTGGTCATCCTGGTCATGATCCGGCCGGACAGCTCGCGCTCGTAGAAGTCGAGGCCGAGCCGCTGCAGGTGGGCGAAGATCTTCACGCGCAGGGTGTAGAGCAGCCGCTCGCCGTTGCGGCCGACGACGACCGTCTGGATTGCGTTGATGACCCAGTCGCCGAGGACGATCGCGAGCCCGATCAGCGCGACCACGATGATCGGGCGGAATTCTCCGGCCAGCACGCCATGGTCGACGCCGCCGCGTACCAGCGCGGGCATGGCCACGCCGGCGACCGCGTCGAGCCCGTCCAGCACCAGGCCGATGAACAGGGCCAGCGCGACCGGCCTGAGCAGCCTGCGCAGGGTGAAATGCGGGTCCGCGGCCCGGGCCCTGGACTCGTTCACCTCGGGCAGGTCGTCGGCCGGCGGCAGCGCATCGACCTTCGCCAGCAGCCCGGGTGATGCCGGGATGCCGGCCAGCATGCTGCCGGCGTGGCCGCCGCCTGCCGCGGCGGCAGCGCCGCCCCTGGGCCGGGGCACGGTCGCGCCGTCACGCCAGAGCCGGGCGGTGACGGTGCCGCTCGCGGCCTGCGCCCGGGCGGCGGCGACGCCGCTGCCGCGCATGCCGCCGCCCTCGGCGCTGTCGCCCGGGCCGGTCAGCAGCAGCCGGTACAGCGGGCAGCGCTGGGCCAGCTCGTCGTGTGTGCCGACGTCGACAAGCTGACCCTCGTCCAGCACCGCGATCCGGTCCGCAAGCTGCAGAGTCGACCGGCGGTGCGCGATGAGCAGCGTGGTGCGCCCGGTCATGACCTGCCGCAGGGTGGCGTGGATCTGCGCCTCGACGCCCGCGTCGATCGCCGAGGTCGCGTCGTCGAGCACCAGGATCGCCGGGTCGGTGATCAGCGCCCGGGCGAGCGAGACGCGCTGGCGCTGGCCGCCGGACAGGGTCAGGCCCTGCTCGCCGATCACCGTGTCATAGCCGTCCGGCAGGGCGGAGATGAACTCGTGCGCCTCCGCGGCCCGCGCCGCCGCGATCACCTGGTCCCGGCTGGCATCGGGCCGGCCATAGGCGATGTTGGCCCGGACCGTGTCGGAGAACAGGAAGCTGTCCTCCATCACCAGGCCGATCGAGGCGCGCAGCGAGTCCAGGGTCAGCTCCCTGATGTCCCGGCCGCCGATCCGGATCGCGCCGCCGCTGACGTCGTAGAAACGGGGGAGCAGCAGCGAGATCGTGGATTTGCCGGAACCGGAGGTGCCGACCAGGGCGAGCGTCTCGCCCGGGCGGACCCGCAGCGACAGGCCGCGCAGCACCGGCTCGGACGGCAGGTACCCGAACCGGACGTCGTCAAGCTCGACATCCGTGCTGCCGGGCGGCAGCACGGTGGCGCCGGGCCGCTCGGTGATCACCGGCCGTGAGTCGATCATCTCGAAGATCCGGATAACGCTGGCCCTGGCCTCCTGGCCGATCGTGACCAGGCTGGTCAGCGCCCGGACCGGGCTGACCATCTGGGCGACGTAGAGCGAGAACGCGAGGAACACGCCGAGCGGGATGGAGCCGCGGATCGCTAGCCAGCCGCCCAGCGCGAGCACGCCGACCTGGCCGAACAGCGGCACGGCCTGCAGCGCCGGGTTGTACCTGGCCATCAGCCGGACGGCGCGCACCCGGGACGCGTACAGCGCGGTGCTGGCATCCGCCAGCCGGTCGTTCTCCTGTTCCTCCTGGCCGAATCCCTTGACCACGCGGACGCCGGTCACCGCGCCGTCGACGACGCCGGCCACGCTGGCCGCCTGCTGCTGCGCGTCCCAGCTGGCCGGGAAGAGCCTGCGGCGGGACGCGACGGCGATGCACCACAGCGCCGGCGCGACGGCGAGGGCGACGACGGTGAGCAGCGGCGACAGGAACGCCATGATCACGATCGAGAGCACGAAGAGGATGGCGCTGCCGAGCAGCATCGGCACCATGCCAAGCAGGCCCTGGACCATGTTGAGGTCGGAGATGGCCCGGCTGACGACCTGGCCGGTGTTCAGCTGGTCCTGGCGGGCGCCGTCCAGCCGGGACAGCGACGTGAACATCTCGGTGCGCATGTCGTGCTGGACGTCGAGCGCCACCCGGCCGCCCTGGAACCGGCGGGTGTACACGCCGGCGAAGTTGAGTAGCCCGGCCGCGATGAGCACGGTGGCGCCCAGCCAGATCGGCTCGGCATGGGTGAGGATCGCGTTGTCCACGATGCGGCCGAGGATCAGCGGGATGGCGGCGGTGACCAGGGTCGCCAGCAGCGAGCCGCCCAGCGCGAGCAGCACCGCCCGGCGGTGCCGCCAGCAGTAGCCTGCCAGCCGCCGCAGCCAGGCGTCCTGCGCTGGCTGTGAGACTGGGATCGGCCCTGCTCCCTCGTGCCCGCCGCTCAACCGTGCCCCTCGCTGCCGTTGATAGTTCGTTAGTCTCAACAAATTCCCTGCCCGCTGATTCCCGGCGGGCGGTACCGGCACGGGGTTGCCGTCCTGGCGGGCCCCCGGGTCAGGGCGGGCCGGCCAGCGAGCTGATCACCGGGGACGCGCATACCCGGGCCGGCCTGTGACCGGTGAGCTTGCAGATGGCCGCGGTCAGGCAGCTGCCGAGCACCCGGCGGACGATGATGCCGCCCGCGATCGGGAGCCTGCGCCGCCGCCCGGCCCGGCGGCCTGCCGCCTGCTGCGCGGCGATCCGCGCCGGTGTGCTGCCCGGCCTGTCCGCCCGGCCTTGCCCAGCTGGCTGGCTCAGCCCCGCCCGGCCGGGCTTCTCCCGGCCGGCCCGGTCCAGGTGGTGGCGTTGTACATGATGAGGCCGAACAGGATGAACGTGATGACGTGCACGCCGGTGCAGTACTCGCAGATCGCGTCGATCTTGAACAGCTCGGCGTAGACGAGGTACAGCACGAACACGATGCCGGTGACCACCGCGGCCAGCCGGGCCCAGCGGATCGCGGGCAGGCCGGCCCGCCACGCCCAGGGCGAGTTGATCGCGACCATGAACACGTAGAAGGCGAGGCCGAGCACCGCCACCGGGAAGATCCCGAAAATGACCGACTCCGGGCTGGTGGTCACCTTCGTGCAATTGATCGTCGAGTTCACCGGGCAGCCCGCCAGTGACGTGTCCGTGTAGTGCGTAATTGTCAGGTAGACCGACAGCCCGAGGCCGGCCAGGGAGAGGATGAAGGTGGTCATCGGGAGCCAGCGCGCGGCGCCGGCGGGGCTGGCCGGCTTGGCCTTGATCTCGTCGGCCGGCGGCGCGGCAGGCTGCCGCTGGCGTGCCCCGCCGGTGCGCTGCCCTGCCTTGCCGCCGCGTGCTGCGCCGCCGGCCGTCGCGGGGCGGTTCCCGGCGCCCTTCCCGCCCTGCCTGCTGCGCTGCGCCGCTGCCGGGCCGCCCGGGCCGCCGCCGGGCTTGCCCGCCGGGCCGCCGGCCCTGGCTTGTTTCTGGCTGGCCATCAGAGTGTCCCCTCGATGGCCTGGACGGTTGGCGTGCAGGCGGTGGCCGGCTTGTTTCCGGTGAGCTTGCAGAGGGCGGCGGTGAAAGTATTGGCAGCGCCGTCGGCACCCTGGGCGATCGGGCTTGACGGGTCCTTGAGCGCGGCGGCCACCTGGGCCCAGGTCTTGCCCTGCAGCAGCTGCGGGTTGTACTGGGCGCCGCTGAGCATGAACTTGTTACCGAGATCCACGAACGGTATCGAGCCGTTGCCGTACTTGGTCATCACCGCCTGCTGCGCGGCGGTTGGGGTTTGCAACTGCTGCTTGGTGGGCGTCGTTTCCTCAACCGTTGACAAGGAAATGAATTTGCTGGTGTAGCCGGACTTGTAGAACGTCAGGGTAGGCGTGCTGGGGAAGACGTCGTTTGGATCCGAGTGGATGAACTTCAGCCCGGAGAAGGTGCCGAACTTGCTTAGCGCGACGGCCATGGCCCAGCGTTCGGTTGCGCAGTACGGGCAGTACTCCGCGCCAACGTACAGGACCTCGGGCTTGCCCGCCTGGGTCAGCGGAGGGCCGGTGATCGGAGTCCAGGGCTTGCTGTTGTAGCTCGGCGCGGACCCGCGCCCGACTGCTTTCAGCGTGCTCGCCGGGACGCTGGTCAGATCCCTGACGACGGAGGCAGATGCTACCGCTTTGCCGGATCCGGCGGATGCCGGGCCGCTCAGCGTCTTGATCACGACGAAGGCGACCACGATAGCAATGACGGCGAGCACGCTGCCGCCGGTGAGCAGCATCCGCCTGCGGTGCTCGGCCCGCCGCGCCGCGGCCTGCTGAGCGGCTATTTTCTCCCGGGCGCTCTGCCGCCGGTTTCGCTCCGCCTTGCCCATTCTTGTCCTGCCTTACTGGTAAGTACTCTCCAGGGTTGACAACGTAGGGCATTGCCGTCTCGTTCGCGCCGCAGCGCCCGGGCTATGCCGTGGCGCGGCGCATGGGCCGGGAACTGCCGCCTTAACGCGCTGCCAGGCTCCATGTTATGGCGCCACGCAGCACCACGATGCCGGTCCCAGCCAACCCCGGTTTGCTGGGCGGAAGCTGAGGGCCGCCTGACGGCCGGCTCAGCGGTGCAGACCGCGGCCGGCCCGGCCGGGCCGGCTTGATAGCCGCAAGTGCGTCCGTTTAGGTCCGTAACTAACGCGGATGCACCTGCCTGAATGCTCTTCGGCCGCATCTGCGTTACAGTCACGTGGTGCCGACGTTCCGCATCAGGGAAGCCGCCGACCTGCTCGGGGTCAGCGGCGATACGCTCCGCCGCTGGGCTGACAGCGGCCGGGTGGAGACGGCCGTTGACTCCTCCGGGCGGATGGTTGTCGAGGGGGCTGCGCTCGCCCGGCTTGCGCACGAACTGGCCGAATCGGGCGATCACCGGGAGGCCAGGGCGGTGGTCGCCCATTCGGTACGGAATCGATTCAGCGGCCTGGTCAGCCGCGTGGTCCGCGACAACGTGATGGCTCAGGTGGAGATCCAGGCGGGGCCGCACCGGTTTGTCTCGCTGCTCAGCCGGGAGGCCGTCGACGAGCTGGGCCTCGAGCCGGGAATGCTCGCGGTCGCGGCGGTTAAGGCGACCAGCGTGTCCATCGAGATTCCCACGATCCGCTGATCTCGCCGCTGGCGAGTTCTGACCCTAAGGAGTTCACATTGCGTCGTTTGACCGCGGTGGCGGCCGGGCTGATCGCCTGCGTGCTGGCCTGGCTGCTCCAGCAGCAGCCCAGGAAGCTCGGGCGGGTCGGCCAGCGCGAGCAGCTCGGCATCGTCGGGAACGATCACGGTGTTTGCGGCGGCGTCCTTGACGGGGTCGTTTACTCAGCTCGGGAAGCAGTTCGAGGCCGCCCACCCGGGGGACAAGGTGACGTTCAGCTTCGGGCCGAGCTCCGGGCTGGCTACCCAGATCACCAATGGCGCACCGGCCGACGTGTTCGCGTCCGCGGCGCCGGCGAACATGCAGCAGGTCGTGTCGGCCGGCGATGCGTCCAATCCGCAGAATTTCGCCAAGAACATCATGGAGGTCGCGGTGCCTCCGGCCAACCCGGCGCACGTCAAGTCCGTGCAGAACCTGGCGAAGTCGTCGGTCAAGGTCGCGTTGTGCCAGCCGCAGGTGCCATGCGGGGTGGTCGCGGCGGAGGTGTTCAAGAACGCCGGGATAAAGGTCAAGCCGGTCACCTTGCAGCCGGACGTGAAGTCCGTGCTGACCCAGGTCGAGCTCGGCGAGGTCGACGCGGGCATGGTGTACGTGACCGACGTGCAGGCCGCCGGGACTAAGGTCAAGGGCGTGAAGATCCCGGCTGCCGACAACGCCTCGACGCTCTACCCGATCGCCACCGTCACCAAGAGCAGCCACCAGAGCGTCGCGCAGGCCTTCGTCGGCTACGTGCTGTCGCCGGCCGGCCAGCAGGTGCTCGCCGCCGCCGGGTTCGAGAAGCCCTGACCGGAGCTCCGGGCGGCCGTCGTGATCACCCGCGCCGGGCCGTCGCGCCTGACCGCCGCCCAGCGGGCCAGGCGCGCGGGCCGGGGCGGTGCGTCCAGATCGGTGCCGGCGCCGTTGCTGGCGCCGGCGCTGGTCGCGGTCGGCTTCCTGGTGCTGCCGCTGGCCGGGCTGCTGATCCGCGCTCCCTGGGGCCACCTCGGAGCGGCTCTGAGCGGGTCGGATGCGACCCAGGCTCTCGTTCTGTCGCTCTGGACCGCGTCGGCGGCAACGGTGATCTCGCTGGTCATCGGGGTGCCGCTGGCGTGGGTGCTGGCCCGGGGCAGCTTTCCGGGCCAGCGCCTGCTCCGGGCGCTGGTGACCCTGCCGCTGGTGCTGCCGCCGGTGGTGGGCGGGGTGGCGTTGCTGCTGGCGTTCGGCCGGACCGGGTTCATCGGCAGTTACCTGAACTCCTGGTTCGGGCTGACGATCCCGTTCTCGCCGGTCGCCGTGGTGATGGCCGAGACCTTTGTCGCGATGCCGTTCCTGATCATCACCGTCGAGGGCGCGCTGCGCTCGGCGGATCAGGGCTTCGAGGAAGCGGCGGCCACCCTGGGCGCCAGCCGGATGGCGGTGTTCCGGCGGGTCACCGTGCCGCTGATCACGCCGTCGCTGGTGGCCGGTGCGGTGTTGTGCTGGGCCCGGGCGCTGGGTGAGTTCGGCGCGACGATCACCTTCGCCGGCAGCTTCCCCGGCCGCACCGAGACGATGCCCATCGCGGTGTACTACGCGCTAGAGACTGACCCCGACGCGGCGATCGCGCTCAGCCTGGTGCTGCTGGCGGTTTCCGTCGTGGTGCTGGTTTCGCTGCGCGACCGCTGGCTGCGGGGCGGCTCAGTCACGTGACCGGCGAGCGTGGCGATGGCCTGGCCGTCAATGCCGAGATCCGGCGCGGTGACTTCACCCTGACGGTTGACCTCGCCGCGGCGCCCGGTCAGGTGGTCGGCATCCTGGGCCCGAACGGGGCGGGGAAATCCACGCTGCTCAGCGCGCTGGCCGGCGCTGACCCCGGTCACGGCCGGCCGTATCGCGCTCGCCGGGCAGATCCTGGACGACTCGGGCACCGGAGCGTTTGTCGAAGCCTCGGGCCGGCCGGTCGGTTTCGTCTTCCAGGATTACCGGCTGTTCCCGCACCTGACCGTGGCCGGCAATGTGGCGTTCGCACCGCGCGCTCGCGGGCTGGGGAAGCGGGCCGCCGAGGCAGCCGCCCGGCACTGGCTCGGCCGGCTGGGCCTGGCCGATCTCGCCGGCCGCAAGCCAGCGAGCCTGTCCGGCGGCCAGGCCCAGCGGGTGGCGCTGGCCCGCGCCCTGGCCGGGCAGCCGGCGCTGCTGCTGCTGGACGAACCACTTTCGGCCCTCGACGCCGGCACCCGGCTGGACGTCCAGGCCGAGCTCAAGCGCCACCTGTCCGATTTCGCCGGGCCGTGCCTGCTGGTCACCCACGACCCGGTCGAGGCCCTGGTGCTAGCGGGCCGGCTGCTGGTTCTCGAGAACGGGCGGATCGTGCAGGAGGGCACGCCGGCGCAGGTCGCGCGCCGCCGGCCACCGATTACGTCGCCAAGCTCGTCGGCCTGAACCTGTACGCCGGCCGGGCCGACGGCCCCCGGGTGACGCTCGCCCGCGGCGGCATGCTGGCCATCATGGACCATGGCCTGCACGGTGAGGTGCTGGTCGCCGTCCGCCCGTCCGCGCTGACCGTCAGCCTTCAGCGCCCCCAGCCCAGCAGCGCCCGCAATACCTGGCAGGCACGCATCACCGGGCTCACGCTGCTGGCCGACCGGGTCCGGCTTGACCTGGCCGGCCAGCCGCCGGCCCTGGCCGACGTCACGCCAGCGGCAGTAGCCGAACTTTCGCTCAGCCCCGGCCGTGCGGTCTGGGTCACCACCAAAGCCACCGACCTCGAGGTCTACGCTGCCGCTGACGGCCAGCCAGGCTGAGCCTGAGCGGGCCTGGCTGCCGGGTATGATCCGGCACGTTGCGGAGAACATCTCGCAGCACGGTGAGCGTCAGCCGCGTGACAGGCAGGTGATCCAGATGGTGGCCCGTGTACGACCATGACCCCGAGGATGTCGACGCCCTGGGCTGGCCCGAGTTCATCTCCCGGCAGTGGGAGTCGATCTTCGTCGGCTACCGGGCCGGCAGCGGCATCAGGCGGACCGGCCGGCGGTGGAGTGACCTGATCCAGGCTGGCCTCGGCTGCTCGCAGGAGACGGCGGACCTGCTCGTCCGGGCTCAGGTCATCGACCGGGTCGACCGTGACCTGGAGGCCGCCAGGGACCCCAGGGAGATCGTCGCCGGGATGTACGACATCCTCGCCGACATGCGGACGGACCTGCTGGAGCTGGCCGCCGACGGGCAGCCGTCCGCGGCCGCCTTGCTGGACCGGCACGCCAGGCTGCTCGCCGCGGTGCACGGCTACGTGTTCGGCCAGGAGTCCGGCGCGGCCGGCGGCCCGGCGGCCGGATCCGGCGGGGAGTAGCCGGCCCCCGGTCAGCGCCGCCGCGCGACCAGCGCCGAGGTGTGGTACGGGACCGTCAGCTGCCCGTCCGGGAAGCGCTCGGCGACGATACGGGCGATCTGCGCCAGCAGCCGCTCGCGCTCGTCTGGCCACAGCGCGGTGACGTAGGACTTGCTGCGCTGCTCGGTGATCCAGTCCGCCGCCGTGGCCTTCCGTGTCCACGGCACCGTGACGCGGGTGCCCGGCTCGAATGCCCCGGTGCCGTAGATTGCCTCCAGGGCCCAGTCGGTGCTGGCTTGCTCCCGGGCATACCGGGGACAGGCGGCTTCCAGCGCGTCCTGGTAGGCGTTGTGCCAGTCCTCCCCGGGCGCCACGGACTTGTTCCACCAGGCGGCCCAGTGCCCGCCCGGCCGCAGCACCCGCGCCACCTCGCTGCTGGCCAGCCGCTGGTCCAGCCAGTGCCAGGACTGCGCGAAGCACGCCAGGTCCGCACAGCCGTCCCGGAACGGCAGCATGTTGCCGTCCGTGATCACGAAGGCCAGCTCCGGGCTGCGGGCAATGGCGCGGCGCAGCATGGCCTCGCCGATGTCGTACCCGGCGACCCGGGCGCCGCGCGCGGAGAGCTGGCGGGTGGCGATGCCCGTCCCGGCGCAGCCGTCCAGCACGGCCTGGCCGGCCAGCGGCCCGGTGATCTCCTCGATCGCGTCGAATAGGCCGTCCGGATAGGACGGCCTGGCCGAGTCATAGTGGTCGGCGACGGCGTCGAACTGCGAGCCAGCCATTCCTGGCAGCATACGCCGAGGACGAACAGGCGTTCCCGGCCCGGCCCGGCTGGGGCACGATGCCCTGATGAGGCTTCTCGTGCTGGGCGGCACCCATCATGTCGGCCGGGCCGTGGTGCAGACCGCGCTCGCCCGCGGGGACCACGTGACCACGCTGACCCGCGGCATCAGCGGCCCGTCCGCGTCCGGGGCGCTGGCGCTGCACGGTGACCGCGCCGACCCGGCGGCGCTGCGCGCGGCGCTCGGCGACGCGTCCTGGGACGCGGTCATCGACACCTGGAGCGGCGCTCCCGCGGTGGTCCGGGACTCGGCCACGCTGCTGCGGGACCGGGCAGGCCACTACGGCTACGTGTCCAGCCGGTCGGTGTATACCTGGCCGATCGCGGCGGGCGCCGACGAGAGCGCGCCGGTCGTCGACGGCGACCCGGCCGGCACCGGCAACCAGGATTACGCGGCGGCCAAGCGGGGCGGCGAGCTCGCTGCGGCCGGGGCGTTCGGCCACCGGGCGCTGCTCGCCCGCGCCGGGCTGATCCTCGGGCCGTACGAGATCGTCGGCCGGATGCCGTGGTGGCTGGGCCGGATCGAGCGCGGCGGCGACGTGCTCGCGCCGGGCCCGCCGGACCGCCCGCTGCAGTACATCGACTGCCGCGATCTGGCCGCCTGGATGCTGTCCGCCGCCGACCGCGGCATCGGCGGTGCCTTCAACGCGGTGAGCCAGCCTGGTCACGCGACCATGGCCAGCCTGCTCGGCGCGGCGGTCAGCGTGACCGGATCGGGCGCCAGGCTGGTCTGGACTGATCCCGAGGTGATCGAGGCGGCGGCCATCGAGGCCTGGACTGAGCTGCCCATCTGGGTGCCGCCGGCCGGGGAGGCCGCGGGGCTGCACGACGGCAACGTGGCCGCTGCCTACGCGGCCGGCCTGACCTGCCGCCCGGTGGCGGACACCGTCGCGGCGACCTGGCAGTGGATCCAGGCCGAGGGCTACCCGGCGGCCCGGCCGGGCACCGGCCTGGACCCGGCCAGGGAGCGCCAGGTGCTCGACGGCCTGCCCGGCTAGCCCGCCGGCGCCGCGGTGCGGGTGCGCCGACGCTGCGCGGCCGGCCTCCGGACCGCGGTCCTGCAGAATGCCAGCGGCCCGGTAATGTTCCTGCCTCTCGTCGTGGCTGGCTGATCTATGCTGGCGCGCTATGAACCAATCGGCAGCCAATGGAATTGACCGGCCGGATCAATCGGACCAGCTCGTCCTCTTCGGGCTGCCGTTAAATAACGTGTCAATGAATGAAGCTATCCACCGCATCGATCAATATGTCACATCGGCGACGCCGCACATGGTATTTACCGCCAATGTCGCTATGCTCGTTCAATGGCGGCGAAGCAGGCTTATCAGGCGAATTTACCAGGATACGGATCTCCTCACCATCGACGGCATGGCACTGACGTACGCATCGCGCCTGCTCCGGACTCCTGCGCGCGAGGCGGTGATCGGCTCGCTGTTGTGTTTCGAGGTCCTGTCGCTAGCCCGGGCAAAAGGATACAGCGTATTCCTGCTCGGCGCGGAAACGGAAGTGCTGCGGAAGGCGCGCGGCCAGCTAGCGAAGTGCTACGGATCCATCCGGATTGCCGGGATGCACAACGGGTACTTCGGGCGCGAGCAGGACTTGACGATTGTCCGCTGCATACGCGCGGCCAAGCCCGATATACTGCTGCTTGGCATGAGCTCGCCGCTGAAAGAGCAGTTCGCGTGGCGGTACCGCTATCAGCTGAAGGTGCCAGTTATACTGGGCGTCGGGGGCATGTTTGACATAATCGTCGGGTGTCGGCGCCTGGCGCCTTCCTGGGTTCGCGTATTGTGCCTTGAATGGCTATGGCGGCTGATCCAGGAACCACGTCGGCTCGGCTGGCGCTACGCGACGACTAATACGATCTTCCTGTGCTGGCTTGGGCATGAGATTATCCGGCGGCAGATTGTCGCCCGGGTGGGCCGGCGTCCTGCTCAGCCGGGTGACGGGCGGTCGGGATGAGCGCCGGGCCGCCGCCGGGCTATGCCGGCCTGCGCGTGCTGGTGACCGGAGCGGCAGGCGCCATCGGCGGTAATCTCATCCGTGCGCTGGCGGCGGCGGGCGCAGCCGAGATCGTAGCGCTCGATGACCTGTCCCAGGGGGTCCGGTGGAATGTACCGGAAACTAGTGCAGTCGTATTCGTACGGGGCAGCATTCTCGATCTGCGAGTATTGACCGATGTGTTCGCCAGGCGCCCATCCGTCGTATTTCATCTCGCCGCGCTTTTTGCAAATGAGAACTCGATTGATCATCCAGTCCGCGACCTCCGTGTCAACGGCCAGGGAACACTGAACGTTCTGCTGAAGGCGGCGAGCTGCGGTCGGCCCCGGGTCGTGTTCGCCTCGACCGGAGCGGCCGCCGCCGGCGCAGCGGATCACCCTCTCGATGATGACGCTCCGGCGCTCGGCCACAGCACTCCTTATCAGATCACGAAAGGCCTTGGCGAACAGTATTGCCGATTCTTTCATGCGCATCACGAGGTGCCGAGCGTCCGGGTCAGGTTCTTCAACTCATATGGGCCTGGCGAACTGCCAGGTAAATACCGGAATGTCATTCCGAATTTCTTTTATCGCGCTAAGCTCCAGGAGCCACTGCCGATTATTGGAACGGGCGGTCAAACCCGGGACTGGACGTTCGTGGGAGATATTGTGGACGGATTACTGAGAGCAGGCGCCGGGGATGCCGGGGTGGGTCATTCGATCAACCTGGGGACCGGACGGGAGACGACCGTGATGCAGATAGCGAATGAAATAAACCAGCTGACCGGGAATCCGGCCGGGGTGGTATATCGTGAGGCCAGAAGCTGGGACAGGCACAGTCGCCGTATGGCGGCCACAGCTAAAGCCAGGCGGCTGCTTGATTTCCAGTCCGGCACAGATATTAGTGCTGGGCTATACCAGACCGCCCGGTGGTTCGAGCAGAATTGGAACCTGATTCAAAAGGAGGCGGCCTGGTGACGAAGGAGGTCCGCCAGGTTCCGGTTGACACGCTGCTTAGCGTGATCGTGCCGGTTTACGATCGACCGGCCGAGTTGCAGCTATGCCTATCGGCGCTGATGGCGCAGGAATCCGCGCCGCCCTTTGAGATTATCGTGGTAGACGACGGAAGCAAGAACGCCGTCAGGGCTGCCGCGGCCGGCCACCATGCCGAACTCGTCCCGCGCATGATCCGTCAGGAGCACGCCGGGCCCGGATCGGCGCGTAATGCGGGCATAGCCGCGGCAGCAGGCTCGATGCTGGTTTTCGTCGACTCTGATGTGATCGTCTCGCGGACATTCCTGCGGGTGCTGGCCGACGCGGTGCGGGAGCATCCGGAGAGCGTAGCCTTCCAGATCCGGCTAGCGAGTACGGGCAGCCAGCTGCATTGCCGTATTGAGAACGCCCGGCTGGCCGCGATCCAGAGCATTCTTGCCCGGCGTGACGGCTCGATTGACTATGTCAATACCTCGGCGTTTGCAGTACGGCGAAGCTATGCGTCCCGGACCGCGGAATTCTTCGATACGAATGTCTCGCGGGGCGAGGACACCCTGGTACTGACGCAGCTCGCGAGCCAGCGGCATCCGCCGCGCTTCGTCCCGGGCACGACGGCGGACCATCGCCCGCCGGGCGGCCTGACCCGGTACCTCATCAAGCATCTGGCCATCGGCTACCACGGGAGGGTAGCCAGAATCCAGCTCGCCCGGTCCGGCGGGATTGCCCTGTCCGGCCGGGACAGGCTGCGCATGCTGCGGTACCTGGCTGAGAACTCCGGCGGCGGGCTGCCGGGGGCGGTCGTCACGGCCCTGGCCGTGCTGGCGTACACGGCGGAAATATGCGGCCGCGCCGCGAGCCGCTGCCCGCCCGGGCGCTGGCCGCCCGGGCGCTGGCCGGATCGGCGGACAGCGCCCGGCGGCTGATCTGCCGTCGTGGCAGCGGGTCAGTGCCCGTAGACGGGGACGATGGTGGCCCGCGCGAGGGTGTGGAAGCCGAGGTTGAAGCCGGCCACCGCCGGGGACACGTCCGCGTCGATGCCGAGGGACTCGGCGTCTACCGCGTGCACGGTGAACACGTACCGGTGCGGCGGGTCGCCGGCCGGCGGTGCCGCGCCGCCGAAGTCCTTCGTGCCGTAGTCATTGCGCACCGAGAACGCGCCGTCCGGCAGGCCGCCGCCGGCCGCCCCGGCGCCGGCCTGCAGCTCGGTAACCGACGCCGGGATGTCGAAGACCAGCCAGTGCCAGAACCCGGACCCGGTCGGGGCGTCGGGGTCGTAGCACGTCACCGCGAAGCTCTTGGTCTCGGCCGGGAAGCCGTGCCAGCTCAGTTGGGGCGAGACGTTCTCGCCGGACATGCCGAAGCTGTTGAAGACCTGCGCCTCGCTCAGCTGCCGGCCGTCGGCCACGTCGGTGCTCTGTACCGTGAACGACGGCACCTGCGGCAGGAAGGCGTAGGGCAGCGGCGCCCGATCAGTCATGGGAGTTCTCCTCGTCAGATGCGGCTATCGTGGCCCTCGCCAACGCTACTGGAGGGCAGAATGGCCTCGGGTAACCGGTCCGGGGGCAGTCAGAAGGGTCAGCCACGAGGGTCAGCCTGGCACGCGTTCCGGCGGCATGGACACGACGAGCGGCGCTCGCGCTGGTGCTCGCCGGCGCTGCCGTCATCCCCGGTTATGCGGCCGGCTCCGCGGCCGGCCCGTGCACCGGGCCGAACTGCGGGCCGGCCGGCCAGGTGCTGTGGATCCGGCCGCTGCCCGGATCCTGGACGGCCAGCGACACCGGCGGCACGGTGCTCGCCAGCGGGCAGGCCTACGCCGCGGCCGGCGGCCAGGTAGCGGCGATCGGGTTCGGCCTGACCGTGGCC
This sequence comes from uncultured Actinomycetes bacterium, assembly GCA_963786975.1. Taxonomy (GTDB): domain Bacteria; phylum Actinomycetota; class Actinomycetes; order Streptosporangiales; family Streptosporangiaceae; genus Palsa-506. The sequence continues at coordinate 339,626 of CAWBBE010000011.1, forward strand.
GCCTATGACCTCCGCACCGGACGGCAGCTGTGGACGGCGGCGCTCACCGGCCTGCCGGCCGGCGCTTCGGTCGAGTCCGTGCGGGCCTGGCCAGGCGTGGTCACCGCGGGCGTCGCGGTGCCGCGGACGCGCCGCGGCCGGGCCCTGCGGCGTGAGGTGGTGCTCCGCGCCGGGACCGGCGGGCAGCTCCGGTCCTATCCGGCGGCGGCTTATGGCGGCGCCGTCGACGCCACTGGCGCGACCAGCGTGATCGTCGGCCGTAGGTCCGTGACCAGCTACGACAACAGGACCGGCCGGGTCAGGTGGCGGCGCGGGACCGGCCGCGTGGCGCAGGCGTGGCGGGCCGACGGAAACAACCTGTACGTCACGATGGCGGCCGGCGGCTACCTGGGCACCGCGCCGGTGACCGGGCTGCGGCAGATCAGCCTGCGGACCGGGGCGCAGCGGGTGATCCGGCCGCGCGGCCGCGCGTTCGCCGGCGCCTCAGCGGCGCCTTCGGCGGTGTCGTGCTCTTCTCCGGGGCTGGCGGGGTGACCGCGTACAGCGGCGCGACCGGCCGGCGGCTGTGGGCACGCGCCGGGGTAGTGCCGGACAACGCTGATGAGCTGCAGTCGCGGCTGTATCTCACCAGGGGCAGCACGCTGATCGCGGTGAACCCGGAGACCGGGGCCAGGGACCGGCGCCGGGTGGTGCCGGGCTCGGCGGGCCTGTACGGCGTGCGCGGCGGCGTCGCCCTGGGCCTGGACCGGGGACCGGCGGGAGACGCCTGGGGCTACGACGTGGCGCGCAAGCGGGTCGTCTGGACCACGCCGCAGCTGCCATGGCCGCACTACTTCGCCGACCTGTCCAGCATCGGCGGCAGCGCCGATGCCGCCAGCGGCATCGTACTGATCACGTCATGCGCCCGCCTGGGCGGCAGCCGCCCGGCCGGGCCGGGCACGGCCGGCCAGGGCGCATCGCCGGTCCAGCCGGTGCCGCCCGGCCCGGCCTGCCAGCGGCCGGAACTGGCCGCGATCCAGCGCTGACCGGGACGCCGCCGCTGACCGGGACGCCGCCGCTGACCTCGCCGGGCCCGCCGGCGCTGGCCGGCCAGCCGGGACCGCTACTTGCCCGCCAGCCCCCGGGTCCACAGCACCGGGCTGCACGCCAGGACCTTCCCCCTGGCCCTGGTGTCGAGCTGCGCGGTACCGGGCATCCGCGGCGCCGATGAGCAGCGATGCGATCCTGACATCCCGCCGCCGAGCAGCACCGTGCAGGCCATCACGGCGAGTGCCACCGGGAAGAACAGCGCGGTGCGCACCCGGCCCCCCGCGGTCGTGCCGAGCCACCGCCCGATGGCTGCCCGCCGGAACCTCAGCCAGAGCCGGAAGTGCGCGGCGCTGGCCCGCACCTGCTCCAGGGCCGGCATTTCCTCGTCCTGGCTGAGCCGGGTGAAGATCGTGAAAAGCGACGCCAGCCGCGGATCGGATGCCCGCAGGGAGTTTTCGATCTTGTCCAGATTCTTCCGCTGGCCGACGGGCAGGCCCATCGTTACCTCCCATTTGGCCGCTTCCCCCTGCCAAGGTAACAGCAGCCGTCAGGTCGGTTGGCCCGCATGGGGGCATTGGCCAGGGACGACTGCCGCGACCGGCGCCGTGCCGGTCCCGGGGGTCGCTGCCGTCGCACGATGCCCTGCGGTACCAGCTACCGGGCCCGCCGCCGCCCGGGCCGGCCCGGTGCATGTGATCATGATCTCACTGGCTGGCTCTGCTGAGGAGGATCATGATGGCCGCGCGCCGGGCCCTTGTCACCGGGTCATCACGGGGGATCGGCGCGGCGATCGCCCGCGCGCTGGCCGGATCCGGCCACCGGGTGGCCGTGCACTCCCGGGCGGACCCGGCGGCCGCGGCCGCGGCCGCCGCCGCGCTGCCGGCCATCCCGGCGCCGGCCGGCGGCGCGCCGCTGCCGGGCGGCGGGCACGCCGCGGTAACCGGCGACATCGCCGACCCGCGGCAGGCCGCCAGCCTGGTGATGGCGGCAGTTGCCGCGCTCGGCGGCATTGACGTGCTGGTCAACAACGCGGGCGTCTACGTGCACCAGCCGATCGACGTTACCTCGTACGCCGACTGGCAGGCGTCCTGGCGCCAGGTCGTGGACACGAACGTACACGGTTCGGCCAACGTGACCTGGTGCGTGACCGATCACCTGCTGAACCGGCCGGAAGGGCCGCGGCGGCCGGATTGTCTGCGTCGGCTCGCGCGGCGCCTACCGGGGCGAGCCGTCCGCGCCCGCCTACGGGGCCGCCAAGGCCGCGCTGCACGCCATGGCGCAGTCGCTCGCGGTCGCGCTGGCCCCGCATGGCATCGCCGTCGCCGCGGTGGCGCCTGGCTTTGCCCGCACCGAGATGGCGGAGCGGGTGCTGTCCGGCGCGGCCGGGGACGGCATCCGGGCGCAGAGCCCGTTCGGCCGCGTCGCCGAGCCCGCCGAGGTGGCGTCCGCGGTGGCGTGGCTCGCCTCGCCGGAGGCGCTGTGGGCCAGCGGCGCGGTCATCGATCTCAACGGCGCGTCCTACCTGCGCTGACCACGTGGCCAGCTGGCGGCGCGCGGCTAGTTCTCGTCCCGGCCGGGCCGGCCGGACGGATCGCGCTGACTGCAGATGATTCTTAACGTGATACTTGGTGCCCGTCTCGGCTGCTGCGCGCTACCGGTAGGCGCGCGGCCAGGCAAGGTCGTTCAGCCGGTCGGCGTCGAGCACCACGGCCGCGTCCTGCCCGTTGCTGACCAGGCCCTCGTTCTTGAGGTCGCGCAGGATCCGGCCGACTACCTCGCGCGGGCTGCCGACCTGCTCGGCCAGCTGCTGCGCCGACAGCCGGGCGACCAGCCTGTCGCCGTTGCCGCCGGGCTCGGCGGCGTCCAGCAGGTGGCGGACCACATCCTGGCGCAGGGACGGCAGCGTGGCGGCGGCCAGCGCGCCCAGGCAGGCGGCCGTGTGCTCGGCTAGGTCGGCGAGCAGCACGTTCGCCAGGCCGGCCTCCGCGGCGGCCAGCTTGCGCACCGTCTCCGGGCGGAGCAGTAGCAGCCGGCTGGGGGTAACCGCCTCGATCGACAGCCGGGGCGGCTGCCCGGCGAATACGCCCGCGAGGCCGACGAGATCGCCCGGCCTGCTGTACCGGACGGTCAGCTGACGGCCCTGCTCCGAGACCAGGCTGGTCCGCAGCGTTCCCCCGGCTATCACGCAGAGGAACGGCGACGTGGAGCCGATCCGGTGCAGGACGGTGCCGGCCGGCGCGTCGAGCAGCGCGGAGTCAGCCGTGATCCGCTCCAGGGTCGCGCTGGGCAGCGCACTGAGCCGGCAGCGGGCGAGCGCCTCCTGGCGCTGCTGATCGAGCATCGTCACCCCTTTGGGGGACTGGTTCGGTGAATGGCCCCACACGATAACGGAAGGAGCACGGCCGTACAACGACCTTGCATACATGTTCAGAGCAGGTCCAGTCCGCCGGTAACCACGTCCACCCGGGCCGCATCGGCCGGCCCGATCGCGCAGCAGGTCGCTGTGCCCGGCTCCAGCTGGGTCCGGCCGGCGTCCCTGATGATCTGCACGGGCAGGCCGGCGGCGGTGCCAGCCGCGGCGAGCTGGCCCAGCTCAGCGGCGCTGGCAACGCGCAGGACCACCTTCGGCTGCCCGTCGGCCAGCCAGCCGGCCAGATCGGCGCTGCCGAGCGCCGCCAGCACCGCGGTGACGGCGGCGTGCGCGGCCTGGGCGGCTATCTTGCCCCGGCCCATGCCAAGATCCGTACGGACCACGACGGAGAGCTTCGCTGCCATCCGCCGCACCCTAACGCGCCGCCGGTAACCCAGGCTTCCCCAGGGGCACCGGTGATCCGGGCTTACGGCGCGCGAATCATTCGTGATCATGAAACCCAAATGACCGCGGTCGGGGATCGATTGCGGTTGCGTGCCATTGTTCTTTCGCTCGGCCCGGCTTTTTGGCAGGATGTCCGGCAGGGCCGGGCGGAGCAGAGCTGCCGCCGCGGGGGAGGGGGCCAAGCATGCTGATCGCGATCCTGAACCAGTCCGCGCTGGTGTCCAATGCGGACGCGGCGACAATGACGGAGGCCATCGCGGCCCAGGTGCGCCTCGACGCCGCGCCGCTGTGGGACCGGGATCCCGCTGCCGTCGTGTTCTACACCGACGCGTCGGCGGTGCCGGCCGAGGCGCACGGCATCGCCATCGTCGACACGATCCAGGACCAGCCGCAGGGCGTGCTCGGCTTCCATACCGAGGACCAGGGCGGCAAGCTATGGGGCGTCGTCGCGGCCAAGCCCGAGCTTGACAACGGCGGAAAGACGACGACTGGCGACTGGAGCGTTTCCAGCGTGCTATCGCATGAGGTGCTGGAGATGTTCGTCGACCCGAACTGCAACCTGTGGGCCAACGACGGCAAGGGCACCGTTTACAGCTTCGAGGTCTGCGACCCGGTCGAGGCGCCGACCTACGAAGTCAGCGGCGTGTCGGTATCCAATTTCGTCACGCCCGCCTGGTTCGACCCGCTGGCGGCCGCGACCGCGCAGTTCGACAAGCTGGGCCAGTTGCAGGCCGCGTTCACGATCGTGCCGGGCGGCTACGTGGTGTACTCCACGGCGGGCCAGCCGCAGCAGAAATTCGGCGATGAGTTCCCGCAGTGGCGCAGGGACATGAAGGGCGGGCCGCTGGCCCGCACCCGGGCCAGGCTGAGCCAGCTTGAGGTTGCCAGCTGAAATGCGCTGGCTGATCCATTTCTGGAGCAATGCGCTACGGTAGTACCGCATAATGGAAGTGATGAATCCTTCCCGCGCCGTGCCCCGGCGTCATCTGCCCAGCAGCCCCTTCAACAACCGCCCCGCGGCCCGTCCCGTTGAGCAGTACGCGGTACACGACCAGGTCACGCACGACCGCTACGGCCTCGGCCGGGTGGTCGGCGTCGAGGACGGCGTTGCCGTGCTCGTCGACTTCGGCCCGCAGCAGGCCCGGATCACCACGCCCTTCAGCAAGCTCACCAAGCTCTGAGCCAGGGTCCCGGCTGCACTCACCGCCAGTAGCCGATCGCATGCACTAGGCTATCCAAGCAGGTCAGCGAAGCGGGCTTTCACCGTCGCCGCGGTCTGCCCGGGCGGTGCGTCCCAGACGTCCTGGTTCATGATCTCGACCTCGACGAAGCCGTCATAGCCGGCCGCCAGCACCTGCGCTGATATCGGCCGGAAGTCGATCGACCCGTCGCCGAGGTGGCCGCGGCCGAGCAGCATGTCCCGGGGCAGCGGGACGACCCAGTCGCAGAGCTGGTAGGCCACGATCCGGCCGCTGGCCCGGGCGATGTCGGCGGCGACCTGCGAATCCCACCAGACGTGATACGTGTCGACCACCACGCCGACAGCCTCGGCCGGGAACGTCGTGGCGAGCTCGACCGCGTCGGCCAGCCGGGTGAGCACGCACCGGTCGGCACAGAACATCGGGTGCAGGGCCTCGATGCCCAGCCGGACGCCGAGCTCGCTGGCCCGCGGCACGAGTTCGGCGATCGCGTCGGTGATCATGCGGCGGGCCAGGCCGATATCACGGGTCCCGGCGACCAGCCCGCCGGACACCAGGATCAGCGCGTCTGCCTGCAGCGCGGCGGCCTCCTCGACGGCCGTGAGGTTGTCGGCCAGCGCCGCGCGGCGGGCATCCGGCTCGGCATGCGTGAAGAAGCCGCCCCGGCACAGGCTGGAGACGTGCAGCCCGCTGCGGCGCACCGCGGCGGCGGCCTCGCTGAGCCCGAGCTCGGCCACCCGGTGCCGCCACAGGCCGACTGCCGGGATCTCGTGCGCGCGGCACAGGTCAAGGGTCTGGGTGAGGTTCAGCCGGTTGACGGTCGCCTGGTTCAGCGACAGCCGGCCGGGCGCGATCACCAGGTCGTCCCGGCGGCCAGGAAGCTGCTCATCCGGTCGACCGCGAGGCCGGGGCGGAGCAGCGCGCCGGCCCGGGCCGCCAGCTCGAATACCCGGATCAGGTGGCCCGCCGGGCGGCGGCGCTGGAAGTCGTCGAGCATCGCGAAATACGGCTGGAACCCGTTCAGCCAGGCGACGAACGCGATGCCCGCCTTGTAGTCCGCGGCCGGCCGCTCGAAGATGGTCCGGCTGAGCGGCACGGTCGAGCCCATGATCTGGTCATACCTGGCCAGGTCCCCGACGTCCAGTGCGTGCAGCGCCGCGGCGGCCGGCGCGGTGATCGCGGCGAACGCGCCGAGCAGCGCGTCGCTGCAGCCGTCCGGCCCGCCCCTGATCAGCTCGGCGTAGTTGTAGTCATCGCCGGTGTAGAGGCGGACGCCGGGCGGTAGCCGGCGGCGCAGCGCCAGCTCGCTGGCGGCGTCGAGCACCGAGAGCTTGACGCCGCTGACCTTCCCGTCCGACCGGCTGATCAGCTCGATCACGGTATCGGCGGCGGTGCCGAAGTCCGCGCTGCCCCAGTAGCCGCGCAGCTGCGGGTCGAAGGCCTCGCCCAGCCAGTGCAGGATCACCGGCCGGTCGGCCTGCTTGAGCAGGTACCCGTAGATGTCCAGGTAGTCGCCGGCCGACCGGGCGCTGGCGGCCAGCGCGCGGCTGGCCATCAGGATCACCCGCGGGCCAGCCGCCTGCACCAGGTCAAGCTGCTGCTCGTAGGCGCGCACCACCGCGGTAAGCGCGTGCGGCTGGCCGGCAGGCAGCTGGTCGGTGCCGACGCCGCAGGAGATCAGGCCGCCGCGCCGGACGGCCCGCTCGGCGGAGAGCCTGATCAGGTCGCTGGCCAGCGGCCAGGACAGGCCCATGCCGCGCTGCGCGGTATCCATCGCCTCGGCGACCGCGAACCCGTGCGCCCACAGGTGGTCACGGAAGGCCAGCGTGGACTCCCAGTCGATGCTGCCGTCCGGGAACGCGGCCACGTGCGCGGCCGCGAAGACATGCCGTGACCTGGGCACCGGATGCCCGGCTGGCCACTCCGGTGCCGGGATCCGCACCGGATCCGCCCGGCCGGGCAGCCGGATGGAGGCGGTCACCTAACCGGTCCAGCGGAGGCACTTCGATGCGCCGGCCCTCCGCCGAGGACCGCATCGCCAGCTCGGCAAGCTGCACCCCCTTGGCGCCCTCGGCCAGGTCCCAGCGGAACGGCTGGCCCGCGACCGCATGTTTGAGGAACAGCTCCCACTGGACCTTGAAGCAGTTATCGAACACCTGGTTGTCCGGCACGTCCGTCCACTGCGCCGGGTAGTCGATCGGATCGGGCAGATCCGGGTTCCACACCGGCACCGGCGTGCTCACCCGGTGCTGCATGGCGCAATTGCGCAGGCCGGCTACCGCGCTGCCGTGCGTGCCGTCGACGTGCAACTCGATGAGCTCGCGGCGGTTGACCCGCACCGCCCACGAAGAATTAACGGCGGCGATGGCCCCGCTGTCGAATTCCAGCAGCGCATACGCGGCGTCTTCCGCCGTAACGTCATACTGAGCGCCCTTTTCATCCCACCGGACTGGGACATGGGTAGCGCGCCGTGCGTAGAGCGCCTGGATGGGGCCGAAAAGATCCTCCAGCAGGTATTGCCAGTGCGGGAACATGTCGAGGACGATCCCGCCGCCCTGCTCCCGGCGATAATTCCAGGACGGACGCTGCGAGGGAATCCCGTCACCCTCGAAGACCCAGTAGCCGAACTCAAGCCGCACCGAGAGAACGCGCCCGAAGAACCCGTCGTTAATGAGCCTGCGTAGCTTAATGATGCCAGGCAGGAACAGCTTGTCCTGGACCACGCCACCCGCGATGCCCGCCGCGCGCGCGGCGCGCGCCAGCCGCACCGCGCCGTCGACCGAGTCGGCCACCGGCTTCTCGGTGTACACATGCTTCCCGGCCGCGATGGCCTGGCCCAGGCTGGCCTGGCGGGCAGCGGTGACCTGTGCGTCGAAGTAGACGTCGATGCCCGGGTCGCTAAGGACGTCATCAAGGCTCGTCGTCCATCGGGAGATGCCGTGCTGCTCGGCAATCTGGCGCAGCCGCCGCTCGCTGCGGCCGACCAGGACCGGCTCCGGAATGATCGCCGTGCCGTCATCGAGCAGCACCCCGCCGTGGTCGCGGATCATCAGCAGCGAGCGGACCAGGTGCTGCCGGTAGCCCATCCGGCCGGTTACGCCGTTCATGGCGACCTGGACTGTCTTGCGCGACATCAGGCACCCTTCCGGGGCAGTCCGCGAGACCGGTGTGCGCAGTTTCGGAAAGCACTTTCCCACACTAGGCTGGGCGGTAGAGCAGGTCAAGCTGGACGGGCCAGCCGGAGCCGGCCAAATTTGAATGGCGGATCAGGAGACGCAGTGATCGACGCGGGGCCCGCGCCCACCCGCGGCAGGCTGGCCGTGACCGGCCCGGCCGCCCGGATCACCCTGCAGGACGTGGCCGACCGGGCCGGCGTGTCGCTGACCACCGCGTCGAGGGTGGTCAGCGCCGGGCCGCGCCGGGTCGGGCAGCAGCTGGCCGACCGCGTGAACCTGGCCGTGGCCGAGCTCGGCTACACCGCGAATCTCCAGGCCAGGGCGGTGGCGACCGGGCAGAGCAACACGATCGGCGTCGTCGTGCACGACATCGCGGATCCGTACTTCGCCTCGATCGCGGCCGGGCTGATCGACGTCGCCTATGCGCGGCAGATGCTGGTCTGCCTGTCCAGCACGCCCGCCGGGGAAGGCCGGGAGCGCGACTACGTCGCGCTGATGCGGGCTCAGCGGGCCCGCGCGGTCATCCTCATCGGCAGCAGGTCCGATGATGCCGCCGAGCGGGCCGGCCTGCGCGCCGAGATCGATGCCTTCCGGCGGGCCGGCGGCCGGGTCGTCACCGTGGGCCAGGACCTGCTCGGCATCGACACGATCCTGCCGCAGAACGCGGCCGGCGGCTATGCCCTCGGCCAGGCCCTGGCCGGGCAGGGCCACCGGACCTTCGCGGTGCTGGCCGGACCGCGCGGACTGCTCACCGCGCGGGACCGGCTGGCCGGCTTCCGGGCGGGCCTGCGGGCCTGGTCGGTGTCGCTGGATCCGCGCAACGTGATCTACGGCGAGTTCACCCGCGACGGCGGCTATGAGGCGATGAGCACGGTCCTGGCCAGCAGCGACAAACTGCCGGACTGCGTGTTCGCGGTAGCTGACGTGATGGCCGTCGGCGCGCTCGCCCGGCTGCGGGCGGGCGGGCTGTCCGTTCCCGCCGAGATAGCGGTGGCCGGCTTCGACGACATCGTTACCCTGCGCGATGTCTACCCGCCGCTGACCACCGTCCGGCTGCCGCTGACCAGGATGGGCGCGATGGCGGCCAGCCTGGTGCTCGATGACACGGCCGGTGACCGGCCCAGGGTGATGCCGGTGCCCGGCGAGGTGATCCTGCGGGAGAGCACGAACCCGCGGCCCGCGGCCCGGCCGCCCGCCAGCCGCCGTCCGGCCGCGGCCCGCCCGCCGTCCGGCTAACCCGGGCCGGCTGACCCGGGCCGGCTAACCCGGGCCTTGCGCAGGCAGGCGGGTCAGAGTACTTTCCCACTGAGCGGGAAAGCGCTTGCCAGGATATTTAGCATAAATCTCTGCAAACCACGCAACGATGCTGTTGCCGGGCCGGCCCTGGGCCTGCACCGGACCTGCCCTGGATCGGTCAGGGGGTGGTCAGGAAGGCGGCGGCCCGGCAACGGCCTGGCAAGTCCCGGGGCGGGCCAGCCGGGGCGGCGGCCCGGCAACGGCCGGGCAAGTCCCGGGACGGCCAGCGCGGCGGCGGCCCGGCTTTTCCCGGGCCCGGCCGTCACGACCCGGAGCTATCCCTATTGACGCCCTTTTGAGCCCGAACTGAGTCCCTATGTGACCCGCATGCTGTGGCGATGACCGGGCCAACGGGGAAAGATCGCATTAGAGCACGCCAAAAGATGAACCGCCGTCCAGGCGGGCGGCGGCCTGCCGCCGGGGAGCGGTCAGCCTGCCGCCGGGCAGCGGCGGGCCGGCCGACTCGCTGCCGCACCAGCGGCCGACGACAGGAGTGGACATGGGCGAAGCAACCTCCGTTCCGTTCTCCGAATCCAAGTCACCTGAGTCCCCGGAACGGCTGCACCGCGGCGCGCTCGGACTAGTGGACATCTCCGCGTCCACGATGGCCAACATCGGGCCGGCCTACAGTTTCTACTTCGGGTTCGCCTTCCTGGTGTTCACGGCCGGCGTAGCGGCGCCGCTGACGATCATCGTGGCCGCCATCGCGATCGCGCTGCTCGGCAACACCCTGGCCCAGTTCTCCCGCGCGCACCCGTCGACCGGCGGCTTCATCACGTTCGTCGGCAAGACCTTCGGCGGCACCAGCGCGGTAACCACGGCCCTGCTGTGCGGGGCGGGCTACATCATCGCGATCTCGTCGGTGCTGGCGATCTGCGGCGGGTTCCTGTCGATCGTGCTGAACTACTACTTCGGCTGGAACGTCCCGTGGGGCATCCTGTCGGTGCTGCTGACGGCAGGCGCCGTGATGATGCTCGTCCGCGGTGTCGCGGTATCGACCAGGCTGGCCGGACTCTTCTTCGGCTTCGAGATGCTGGTGCTCATCGTCGTATCGGTCGTGGTGATCATCCAGAACGGCGGCAGCCTCAGCTTCACGCCGTTCGAGCCGAGCCACATCACCAACGGCTTCACCGGCCTGGCGGCCGGCTTCCCGCTGGCGATTTACCTGTTCATCGGCTGGGAGAACTCCGCCGCGCTGGCCGAGGAAACCACCGAACCGCGGCGGAACGTGCCGCGGGCGATATTCCTGTCCATCGCCCTGATGGCGGCCGGCTACGTCCTGTTCGCCTTCGCCACCTTGACCGGGTTCGGCTACAACGGGACCAAGACGTCGGCTGCGGCGATCCCGTTCATCAACGTAGCGCACGGCGCCCTGGCCGCCTTCACGTTCTTCGCCTTCTTCGCCGGCATGACCTCCACCCTTGGCGTGCTGCTCTCGGCCGTGAACTCGCAGTGCCGGCTCATCTTCAACGCCGGCCGGGAGGGCTTGCTGCCGTCCTGGCTCGGCAAGGTGCACCCGACCCGCCGCACGCCGGTGAACGCAATCTATGCCTTCACCGGCATCGCCGGCCTGCTCATCGCCGGCTGGGCGCTCGGTCACCTGATCGGCGGCCAGACCGGCTCGATGGACCCGATCAGCTTCTTCGTCGAGTCATCAACCCTCGGCACGATCCTGCTGCTGGTGGTCTACTTCCTGTCCAACCTGGCACTGCCGTTCTTCTACCGCAGGTTCCGGCCGGAGGAGTTCAGCCCGGTCAAGCACGTCGTGCTGCCGGTACTGGGGATGGCGGCCATCGCCGTGCCGGTGTACTACCTGTGCAAGCCGGGGCAGCCGCAGCCGCTCAACTGGTTCCCGTGGGCCGCGCTGGTCATGGTGGTCATCTCGGTGATCTACGCCTACATCCTGAACAGCCGGGATCCGTCCCTCGCTGGCCGGGTTGGCTCGATCGTCGCTGACGAGTAGGCCGGCCTGGGCCCGGGCGGCTCGGTCATCGACGATGAGCGAGCAGGCCTGGCCGCCGGGCCCGCCGGGGAGAATCCGTTTCAAATTCTGGAGATCTGCATGACCGACACCGCGACCCGGCCGGCCGGGAAGGAAGGGTCGGTCCCGGCGCATCCGCTGGACCCGGCCCGGCCGGACGAGTACCTGGCCGGGCGGGAGATCCTGGCCGCGGCCGGGCTGCTCGGCGACGCGGTCAGGTTCGCCTACTACGGGCTGGAGGAGCCGCCGAAGGATGCCGTGCTGGCCGGCCGGGCGCCGGACCGCAGGCTGCGCGCGTTCCTGATCGACGTCGTCACCGGCGAGTCGAAGGACGTGGTGGTGTCGGTCACCCAGGCCGCGGTGATCTCCAGCCGGACGCTCGATCCGCTCACCGACGGCCGGGTGCCCATCCTGGACCAGGACTTCGCGCTGGCCGAGCAGATCGTGCGCGCGGATCCGGGCTGGCGCGCGGCGATGGCCCGCCGCGGGCTGACCGACGTCACCAAGATCCGGGCCTGCCCGCTGACGGCCGGCTCGTACGGCGTCGCCGACGAGCAGGCCCGCCGGATGGTCCGGGTGCTCGCGTTCGTCCAGGCCCGCGAGCACGACCTGGCCTGGGCGCATCCGGTGGACGGCGTAGCCGCCTACGTGGACCTGATCGAGCGCCGGGTCTTCAAGGTGATCGACGAACTCGACCTGCCGGTGCCTGCCGAATCCGGCGACTACGACGATCCCGCGGTCCGCGGCCCGCAGCGGACCACCCTGCGGCCGATCGAGATCACCCAGCCGGAAGGGCCGAGCTTCACCCTGGACGGTCACCTGCTGCAGTGGCAGGGCTGGTCGCTGCGGATCGGCTTCGACGCCCGCGAGGGCCTGACGCTGCACCAGATCAGCCTGGCCGACGGCGATGAGCAGCGGCCGGTGATCTACCGGGCGTCGATCCCGGAGATGGTGGTGCCGTACGGCGACCCGGCGCCCAGCCGGTACTGGCAGAACTACTTCGACGCCGGCGAGTACCTGGTCGGCAAGTGGGCGAACTCGCTGGAACTCGGCTGCGACTGCCTCGGCGAGATCGCGTATCTGGACGCGACGGTCACCGGCGACGACGGCCAGCCGCGCACGATCAGCAACGCGATCTGCGTCCACGAGGAGGACTTCGGCATCCTGTGGAAGCACTTTGACATCTTCAACGGCTCGTCCCAGTCCCGCCGCCAGCGCCGCCTGGTGGTCTCCTTCTTCACCACGGTCGGGAACTACGACTACGGCTTCTACTGGTACTTCTACCTGGACGGCACGATCGAGTGCGAGGTCAAGCTCACCGGGGTCCTGTTCACCTCGGCCTACCCGGGCGACGGCTTCGCGCACGCCACCCAGGTGGCGCCGGGCCTCGGCGCGCCCGGCCACCAGCACCTGTTCAGCGCGCGGCTGGACATGATGATCGACGGCCAGGCCAACGCGGTGGACGAGATCGATACGCACGGACTCCCGGTCGGCCCGGGGAACCCGCACGGCAACGCGCTGGCCCAGACGGCGACCCGGCTGTCCCGCGAGTCGCTGGCCGGGCGGCGGGCCGCGCCGGAGCACGGCCGGGCCTGGCGGGTGTGCAGCACCGAGCGGGCCAACCGGTTCGGCCAGCCGACCGCGTTCACCCTGTACCCGGAGGCGGCGCCGACGCTGCTGGCCGCCCCCGGGTCGTCGCTCTACAACCGGGCCGGGTTCGCCACCAACCACCTGTGGGTGACCAGGTACGATCCGGCGCAGCGGTATCCGGCCGGTGACTTCGTCAACCAGCATCCGGGCGGCGCGGGCATCCCGCAGTTCATCGCGGCCGACCGGGACATCGACGGCGCTGACATCGTGCTGTGGCACACCTTCGGCCCGGCTCATTTCCCGCGCCCGGAGGACTGGCCGGTGATGCCGGCCAGCCGCTGCGGCTTCGTGCTGAAGCCGGCCGGCTTTTCGGCCGCAATCCCGCCCTCGACGTGCCGCCGCCGGCGGGCGCGCAGTGCGGCCCTGGCGAGCCTGCGCCGCCGGGGCGCTAGCCGCCGGCCGGGGACGCCTGCGGCCCGATGCCGGCCAGGCGGCACTGCGGCCTGGTCGCCGCGGACAGCCGGTCATGGCCCGCGTACGCGGCCCGGCACATGGCCTGGGCGGTGCTGCCGCAGCCGTGCTCGAGCGCGCCGCCGGTGCTGCTCGGCACGGACACCGTGACGCAGCCGTCGCGGGATTGCCCGTAGGCGCCGGGGTTGGCGATGGCCCACGCGGTCAGCCCCGCGGCGGCGGCCACGGTGAGCGCGCCCGCCGCCGCCAGCGCCAGCCGGCGCCGGCGGCGGCTCGGGTGCGGCGGGCCGCCCGGCTCCGCGGGGTGCGGCGGGCCGCCTCGCTCCGGCGAGTCGTCCATGGTGTGCACAGTACAAGGCGGCTGCCCGGGCAGGCGACCGCCAGCTGCGGCGGTGGGCGGGTTCCGGCGTCCCCGCGGGCGGCGATCAGCCGCGGATCCGTATTGAGTTAGTACCGCTGCATGCTTATAATTTGTCACCGCATAACCGGGTGCGGTGACTATGCAGCCTTATGGCTAGTACCGCGAAACGCGACGCTACTTTGATCTGGCGCGCTGAGTCATCGGCTATGCGCCGGGGTCAACTACGATATCCCGTATGGGGAATGCGGGGGTTGTGCGGGGGCAGCTGCGCCGCTATAATGCGGCGGCTGCGTTTATCATTCTAGCCGGGCTGGTTGCTAGTCTGCTGATTACCAGCGCGCAGCCTGCTGATGCAGGCGTTCGGCGGCTTTGCCAGGAAGGCGAGCATATACGGGTAACCAGTCACGACGGCCGTAAATTCTCCGTGCGCAATGATTTCTGGGGGACCCGGCATTTCTGCCTGAAGAATATCAACCACCGGCCTAACTTCAAGGTGACCAGGGCCGGGCACAATCTCCTGCACGGCAGGGTGATGTCTTTCCCGTATATATTCACCGGCTGCAGCTGGAGTATCTGCACCCTGGACAGCGGGCTGCCGGCCAGGGCATCTTCGCTGCACCGCCCCCGGGCGACCTGGCATACGTCGGGACGCGCCAGGGGCCGGTGGAACGCCGCCTTCGATCTCTGGTTCGGCAAGCACCGGATGACCAGCGGCCAGGCCACCGGCGCCGAGCTGATGATCTGGCTGAACGCTCGCCGCCTTCCGCTGGACAGCAGGCACATTGTCTGGGTTGACGGCGTGCGGTGGTATCTGGCGCACTGGAAAGCGAGGGCCCTGCAGGGCAGCAAGACGTGGAATTACATCCAGTTCCGCCGGGTGCACCCGAAGCTGGGCGTGCGGAATCTGCGGCTGAACCCGTTCATTCACCGCGCCGAGCACTTCCGTCTGGTCAAGCGGCGGTGGTGGCTGCTGAACATCGAGGCCGGCTTCGAGGTCCACACGGGCGGCAAGGGCCTGTCCGGCCGGAAATTCTGGGCCAGGGCGTAGCCTCGCCGGACACCCAGGATGCGGCGGTCAGCACGGCGCTGTGCTGGCCGCCGCGGGCAGTGCCGCCGCGGGCAGCGCGGCCCGGGGCGGCCAGCGCGGCCGGGCAGCCAGGGACCCCGGGCCGTTAGCGTCGGGCACAAGGTGCCTGGGCTGGTCGCTGGCTAGCCTCGATGCTCCGGCCCGGCCAGAGCCGCGCGGCGCCTGACGGGCTAACCGGGCGCAGCTACGGCGTGCTAGAAACGCTGATAGGCGGCCGGGCTGACGCCCGCTATCCTGCGCCACGCCAGGAGGCTTCAGATGACTGCAACAGCGCACGAGACCGCGGCCGCTACGGCCGTCACGAACTGGCTGTCCGCGTTCGGTGATGCGCTGGCGGCGGGAGACCCGCAGGCGGCCGCCGCGCTGTTCCACGCCGACTGCTACTGGCGCGATCTCGTCGCGTTCACCTGGAACATCAAGACGATGGAGGGACGCGCCGCGATCGCCCACATGCTCGGCGCGACGCTGCCCACGGTACGGCCGGGCAACTGGCAGATCACCGACGGGGAGGAGCCCGCCGACGCCGGCGGGGTGATCGAGGCATGGATCGAGTTCGACACCGCGGCCGGCCGCGGTCGCGGGCACCTGCGCCTGCGGGACGGTCTTTGCTGGACCTTGCTGACCACGCTGTACGAGCTCAAGGGCTACGAGGAGCCGCAGGGGCTGAGCCGCCCGAAGGGGGTGGCACACGGCGCGAACCGCGGGCGGACCACCTGGCTGGAGGACCGCGAGCACGAGGCGTCCGAGCTCGGCTTCACCGAGCAGCCGTACGTGCTGATCATCGGCGGCGGCCAGGCCGGCATCGGCCTCGGCGCCAGGCTCCGCCAGCTTGGCGTCCCCACCATCATCATCGACAAGCACAGCCGGCCCGGCGACCAGTGGCGCCGCCGGTACAAGTCGCTCTGCCTGCACGACCCGGTCTGGTACGACCACATGCCCTACCTGAAGTTCCCCGACAACTGGCCGGTCTTCGCGCCCAAGGACAAGATCGCCGACTGGCTTGAGTCCTACACGAAGATCATGGAACTCAACTACTGGGGCAACACCGAAGCCAAGCACGCCAGCTACGACGAGACGGCCAGCGAGTGGACGGTGACCGTCGAGCGGGACGGCCAGCCGATGGTGCTGCGCCCGGCCCAGCTGGTCCTGGCCCTGGGCGTGTCCGGCCAGCCCAGCCTGCCGTCCTTCCCCGGCATGGACGTGTTCCGCGGCGACCAGCACCACTCGTCGGCCCACCCCGGCCCCGATGCCTACCGGGGAAGGAAATGCGTGGTCATCGGATCCAACAACTCCGCCTTCGACATCTGCGCGGCGCTGTGGGAAAACGGCGCGGACGTGACGATGGTGCAGCGCTCGTCAAGCCACATCGTGAAGTCCGACTCGCTGATGGAAATCGGGGTCGGCGCGCTCTACTCGGAGCAGGCGGTCGCGTCCGGGATGACGACGGAGAAGGCGGACATGGTGTTCGCGTCGATCCCGTACCGGATCATGCACGTATTCCAGATCCCGCTGTACGACCAGATGCGCGAGCGGGACAAGGACTTCTACGACCGGCTTGAGGCGGCCGGCTTCGACCACGACTGGGGCGACGACGGCTCCGGTCTGTTCATGAAGTACCTGCGCCGCGGCTCCGGCTATTACATCGACGTGGGGGCCGGCGACCTGGTGGCCAACGGCGACGTCAAGCTGGTGAACGGGCAGGTCGACCACCTCACCGAGCATGCTGTCGTGCTCGAGGACGGCACCGGGCTGCCGGCCGACCTCGTCGTCTACGCCACCGGGTACGGCTCGATGAACGGCTGGGTGGCCGACCTCATCTCCGCCGAGATGGCCGACCAGGTCGGCAAGTGCTGGGGCCTGGGGTCGGACACCACCAAGGACCCTGGGCCGTGGGAAGGCGAGCAGCGCAACATGTGGAAGCCGACGCAGCAACCGGGCCTGTGGTTCCACGGCGGCAACCTGCACCAGTCCCGGCACTACTCGCTTTTCCTCGCCCTGCAGCTCAAGGCCCGCCAGGTCGGCATCCCGACCCCGGTATACGGCCTCCAGCAGGTCCACCACCGCAGCTGAGATGTGCGCGGACGCCGCTGTTCGCCGACCACCGCGCCCGCTGCTGCCAGACCGAAACATGCGAAGTGCTGCCGCTCGTGAACGGCGCGCGAGGAGGAAGGAGAAGCGTCCATGCCCACGGCCACGGATGTCGGGTTCATCGAGATGCGGATCGCCAAGGTCGTCGCCTTCGGCCCCCCGCTGGCGGAGGAACGCTTCCAGTGCGTAGTACTAGACGAGGTGCCCGGGGAACGGCACCTGGTGATCCAGATCGGCGAGACGGAGGCGTTCTGGCTGGCCGCCACGCTTCAGCAGATGCGGTTTAGGCGGCCGATGACCTATCACTTCGCCGCTGCGCTGGTACGAGGCTTGGGCGGGCAGGTCCGCCAGGTCCGGATCGGCGGCCTGGCGGACGGCGCATACGCCGCGACTGTCGAGGTCGAAGGGCCGCTCGGACGGCAGCTTGTCGACGCGCGGCCCAGTGACGCGCTGAACCTTGGCGCGATCACCGCCGCGTCGATCTTCGTCAGCCCGCAGGTGGTAGATGACGGCGAGAGGCGGCAAGACAATCACTCGGCCGAGGCCAGGTTGCTGCGCCTCGCCCTGGCTGCCCCGCCAATGAGGATCATGAGAGAGCACGAGTAACACCGAGAGCCGCACAAGAACAACGAAACGCAACGGGCACCAGCCAAGCGGATGCGCTGAGCCGGCCGGAGTGCCCGCACATGGCCTGCGGGCGGGACTTCTGGCTGGCGCGCCTGGCAGGATTCGAACCCGCGGCCGGCTGCTTAGAAGGTCTAATCGGGCTGGCGGCTGCCAGCGCCCGCCCAGGTCAGGCTGTCAGTACATAGACCTTGAGTAGCTGTGGCTGGCCAGCATCGTCCGCTCGATCTGGCACGTACGTGGCACGCGTACGCACGTTTGGCGCCTGGCGGCAGGTCTGAGCCGGTATGCCGTCTCGGTGAAGATCAGCCCCTCACCGTGCCGCTCGTGCAGCATCCGGGGGCTGATGGCCGGTTGCGCCTAGGCTGCTGGGCATGAAGCGAATCTTGGTAATGACCGTCGCTGCCCTTGCCGGGATGGTCGCGGTTAATGCGGCGGTGGACCACGCGAAGAACTGCGATTGCCTCGATGACTGCTGGTGCAAGACGACATTGGGACGCCATGCGAGATGGTGGGTGCCCGCGCGCTACCACTCGATGCGATCTCCGAGCGGCTGACCCTAGTACGGCAGCAGCTATTGAGGCTGTGACCTGGGGATAGCCGAGGTATCTGGGGGTAGCCCTGGTTCCTGCATGGGGCAGCCGGACGAGTGGCGGCTCCGCGATCTATCAGCCCTGATCGTGGCCCATGCTTGCGCCGCGCCCGGCTACCTGGTCTTCCGCGGCCACTGACACCCATCCGCAGGCCCGCTTATAGAACAACGCCACGTCCAGCACGAGGACCGCGGCCGGGTACACCAGTCGCCCTCAGGACGCGCTCTGTCACGACGGCTCATCGCTCCGCTCCGATCCGATCGTGAGCACGTGCCAGAAGATCCCCGTCGCGAGCCAGGGGATCGTGACGACGACGAGGATCTGCAGCGCGTGGGCGCTGCCGGTGATCAGCCCGATCAGACCAGCGATGACCGCGATCGTGCCGAACCCGGTGGCGATCCACCTGAAGACCTGGCCCGTACGTGGTTGAGGTTTCGTATACAGGTCGCCGGACGCGACGACAGCGCAGCCGATGCCGAGGACCAGTATCACGGCGGATGTGGCCCGCGCGCTGGAGATCAGCAGCAGGCTCGTTCCTCCCTGATACACGGTGTACGTGATGAAGATCACTGCGATGGCGCAGGACGAGACCGCGTCCCGCCAGGTCAGTCCCATCGTCAGCACCTCCTTCGATTTCCGGTGAAGGGCCACTGTCAAGTGTGCGCTCAGGTGCCCTGCGCGGCTAAGTAGGCGCTGGCCCGGCGTCAGCGCCGGGCTCAGCCTTGGCGAGGGCCGCCCCGCGCACGCCGGGCTGCACCCGCGCGGGCACGCAGATCAACACGGCTCACGCCTGACGCGGCACCCGTGCCCTGATCCGCGCGAGTTCGGCCATCTGCGCCTGATGGTCGAACTCGGTCATCTGTGCCTGGTGCTGGGCCTGCGTGTAACCCGGCGGCCGGAAGAACGCGCGGGAGGCCGGGCGCCACAGCAGCCACACCACGGCGGCGCCGACCAGCCAGTACAGCACGGGGATGATAGCCGAGCCTTGCACCACCGGGACGAGGCTCAACCGGATCCCCGGCGGCCCGAAGACTTCGGTCAGGTCGAGCGTCGCCGCGCCGAACAGCACCGTGGACACGATGCGCGCCCAGTTCCGGCCCCGGCCGGTCTCCCGGGCCATCCACAGCCACAGCGCGAGCGGGGCCAGGGACCAGGCTATCGCCACCGGGATGAACGGCGTGTTCAGCCAGCTACCCTTGATGTCGACGGTGAGGGCCAGCAAGATGACCAGGTTGACGGTGCTGACCGCGGCGCCCGCGTACATGAGCTTGACGGCGGCCCGCACCGTGCGCTCCGAGCGTGGCACGCTGGGCCACAGCCGCAGCCACAGGCCGCTGCGGATCAGGTCCGCGGCCTCGGCCAGGCCGGGGCGGCGCTGGCCGGGCGGGGCGCCGGCGATCAGCACCGCGAGGATCTCCTGCTCGTTCTCGTGCCGGAACTTCCGGGGATACCAGGCCAGCAATCGCCGGTAGGCCCGCTCGAGGTGCTCGTGATCGGTCATGTCGCCATCCCCCCGGCCAGGTCCAGCCGCTTCAGCGCCACGGCGGCATGAGCCTGCAGCCGGGCCGCCTCATCCGCGAGCTGCCTGGTGCCCGCGGGGGTGAGCCGGTAGTACCGGCGCAGCCGCCCGTCCACGACCTCTTGCCGGTCCACCGCGATCAGCTCGTCCGCGCGCAGCCGGTCCAGGGCGGTGTACAGGGTCCCGGCGCGCAGCCGGACCTGGGCGCCGGAGATGTCCCGGACGTCGGCGATGATCCCGTACCCGTGCTGGCTGCCGTTGGCCAGCGCGGTGAGGATCATGAAGGTCGCTTCCTGCATCGCACGCGTGGCCATGTAGACGTTATATACCGTTGAACGATCGATGGCAAGTCCGCCATCCGGCCTGCCCTCGCGCCGGGATGATCAGCAGAACAGGAGTGCGCGGCAGCACCCCGGTGAGCATGATCCGGAACATATGCGGAACGATCTTCGCTGTCAGCACGGCAACAGCGGCGTCTCGCGAGGCCAGCGCACAAATTCGCCAGCCTGCAACGGCGGCCTCCGGAGCCGTAAGCGTGTTGCGTGCCCGATAGGGTGGTCGATTGCGGGGACTCACGGTCACTCGCGGGGAAGTCAGGATGCGTGCTGACCTGCGCTTGGGCAGGTCAAGGCTGACCGTTACGATCATTCCCAAGCTGATAGTGCGGGTTCGATTCCCGTCACCCGCTCCCATGAGAAGGCCCAGGTCGGAGAAGGTATCTCCAGGTCAAGGACCGGGCTGAGACGGCGCAAGATCTACTCGCGCGTGGCATTAGTTCCCTACCGCCAGGCCGTACTCTCGTGTCAAGCCCGCCGAACACGCTGGCGACGACGGGCAGCAGGTCGGTGGCGGTAGATGCGATGGTGGCGCTCGCTCGCCAGGGAGAACTACTCTTGCCCGTCCTTCCTGATAGACGCGAATTCCTTGTGAGTGGTAGCCGGGTCCATGCTCGGCGTAGCCGACCGCGTAGCGGCGCCGTTAGGCGGCATTGACGCGGGTACCGCGAGCTGGACAATCGGTGCCGAGGAAGACGGGCCACGCGTCCGGATGAGCATGCCGCATTGCCAGTTGATCAGTGGTGAAGTCCGCCCTGCCCGGCGCGCCCGCGCGAGCGTGCCCTCAAGGCAGAGCGCGGCGCGGGAGGCGCCGGGCGCGGCGGCGCGGAGCGTCGCCGCCTTGATCTAAGTACGGCTTAATTCGGCAACGCATGGCGTAGCTGGCTTGAACGGCCTTCGCTGGTTCTTGGCGGCGGGGGTTGGCCGGGTATCGGCGGTGGCTGGCGGTCGGGGCTACGCCCTGACGGGCGCTGGAAGGCGGACGGTGCCAACTGTCTGCCAGTCCCAGAGCCGTTCCGGGCCATGCTGAATGACGAGACTGACGGCGTTGATGTGGATCTCGCGGCCGGGCAGGCGTGGCCCGAGAGCCGCGATTATGGGCTGGGCGGCCTGGACCGAGGTGCTGTAGCAAATGGTTACGTGCGGAGTCCAGCACGTGGAGCTGCTGGCTGTGTCGTGCCTGCCGGTTGCGGTCTGCGTTGCTGCTTGCACGGCGTGGTAGACCGGCCTCAGTGCCCGTGCGGGCTTGACGGCCAGCATGATGGCCTCTGGGTGGTAGAGGATCTCGCCGACGGTGACGGTGATGGGCGGAGTGTCGGCGAGCAGGTCGCCCGCTGTCTCGGTCATCTGCCGTAGCTGGTCCTCGGCGAAGTCTTCTGATGACCCGGCGTTCAGCGTCGTCATGTGCAGCCGTTCGAGGGGTGTCATATGCAGCCCGGTGAATCGGGCGAGTCGCTGCCGTGCTTCCCGGGCCAGGTCGGCGACCTGCGGATGGTCCGCCATCAGGATGTGCCAGTAGACGGTGCCCTGGCCCGGCGCAGGTTCGGGCCGCTGGTGCCAGCGGTCCGTCATCTGGACTGGCAGCGTCATCCGGCCTTCCTTTCGTGCGGCGCTAGCGCGCTGGCGTTGAAGTCGCGGATCTGCTGCCGCAGGCCCGCGGCAATCGGGCTGAGGGTATAGCGCCTGGTGGCTAGGCGCTTGTCGAGGTCCGTTAGCCAGCCGGTGACGGTGGTGATGCGGAATTCGGGGGATAGCGTGAGCATTGGCGTGACCTGCTCGACGGTGCCGTCGAGGGAGTCTTTCATCAGGTGCGCGATCGCCGCGCCGATCCTCACCTGCGCCCAGGTTCCGGGGATGTGCGGGTCACCTGCCGCCCAGCCTTCGTCCGCCACTACTGCTGCTCGCAGGGCTCCGTCCGGGTCGCCGGTGCGCAGCGCCACCGACAGCGCGAAAATTGCCTGTCGCTCGGCCGGGAAGGACCAGGGCGACACGCCTCTGTCTATGGCAGGGAGGGCTTCGGCCGATTTCTCGGCCCGTGCCAGCGCCGACCTGGCGCGGGACTTGTCGCCGAGCAGTGCCGCTGAATTGGCCTCGTAGCAGGCAAGCTGAACGCTGATGGGGCTGAGCGGGCTGTGCTGGAATCCCTGCCGGGCCAGGTCTGCCGCGTCGGCATACTTGTGCTGCCAGCGCGCCGTCTTGGCCAGGGCGTACCAAGCATTGGCCTGGCTGGTCTCGGTCTCCTGCATGCACATCAGGGCGACTGGTGTACCCGGCCGCCTGGTCCTCGTTGAGGTCACCGAGCAAGACGCTGGCGTGCGCGAGGAGATCGCCGTCAACTCGCATGAGTTCGCGACTCTGGCGGAGCCGCTGCCGCCCGCTTTGCAGCAGGGTCTGTGCCTTGCGATGGAGCTGGAGCACATCACCCAGAACGTCGCGGGGGGCGACCTGCGTATGGATGTCGGCCAGGACGATGGCTGCGCGGGCGATGTGCTCGATCGCCTCATCGCTGGTATTGGTTGCGGTGATCCAGGCGGTCAGGCCTGCGATGTCGGCACTGACCGAGAGCGGCGAGCCGGGCTCGGGTACCTGGCTGTGGTCGCGCTCGGCGAGGAGGAGGGAGAACTGGCTGCGCGCTGGCGCGGACGCTCGCGCTAGCGCCACGTCGAGGATCTCCTGCATCGTCGGCCGGGGAACGACGTCGGGTCGTTCCCTCCAGTAAGCGACCGTGCGGACCGCGACACCCAGATGCCCGGCAAAGCTCTCATTGGTCATGCGAAGCGCTTGCCGCAGTGCGTCAGCGCGGGCGCCTGTCCATGAGGCCACTACATCCATGCCTCATGTCCTAACCGTTTACGAGGCAGCTTGCACCGCTGTTGCACTGCGGTTGCATCGCCGACGCATGGCCGCCGGATTGTCCGGGCGCCAGCCTGAAGGCATGAGCGACAACGGACAATCGCGAGCGGCCAGATGTGCAGCTCTTCATGCTGGCAGCGCATCACCGGGCCTGCTCCTCGGCCGGGAGCCGGGCCAGCAGGCCAGTTACCGCCTTCTCGGCAGAGGCCAGATCCTGCCTGCTACGCCGCAGCACCGCCTGAAGATCGGCCAGCTCAGCCCGCATAGTCGGGCTCCTGCTGTCAGGGCTCTCGCGTACGTAGGCGCCTCTGGCGGGTTCGATCTCGACCAGGCCCTCCGCGGCGAGCATCCGGATGGCAGCCTGCGCGGTATTGAGCGCTACGTGGTGAGCGTCCCGGAGCTGCCGGTACGAGGGGATCTTGGTACCCGGCGGGTACGCCCCGCGCTCGATCTCGGCTCGGAGGGCGTCGGCGAGCTGCTTGCTCGCATTGCGATCGGTGTCCGGGTGCGTCACAGGCCAAGTGTAGCTACCTGTCCTGCGACAGCCTTGGACACAATGTCCTAGGACAGTTAGACTGTCTTAAGACAGTATGGATGGTCTCGCAATGGGCGGGGCCAACCCCAGAGATGGAGGCAGGGCAATGGTACGAAACGGCAAGCGCTTCGCGGTGAGCATGCAGGATGTTTTCTCTCACGGCTGCCACCTGCTGCCGGACTCGATCGTCGAGGCGCAGGATTACGACGAGAAGACCAGGCAGCGCACGCCCTCGGTCGACAAGGTGACCGGCCACAAGGTGTTCCAGTGCCGGGTGGTCGACATGGACCCTGACCTGGAGGGCCGCTCCCGCGAGGTCGTGGTCAAGATCCTCGCCGACCGGGAGCCCGCCCCGCCGACCCGGGCGCCGTTCGAGGCGGTGGAGTTCGAGGGCCTTCAGGTCACGCCGTACGTCAACGACAAGGGCCGGATGGCGTTCTCGCTGCGCGCCACCGGCCTGAAGGCGTCCCGGCCGATAGCGAAGGACGCGGCCTGATGCCCGCCAAGAGGGTCACCACGGTGACGCTGCCGGTGGACACGCGCTCCGCGGTGGCGTTCGAGTCCTACACCGGCCGGACTCCGCTGCTGACGATCATGGCGCCCCGGCACGCTCTGCTGGTCACGCTGACCCTGCCCGAACGGGTCGAGGCCGGGCATGTCTGCTTCGCCCGCCAGCTCGCCGGAATGGCGGCCCGGTACGCGATCGAGGTGGAGCGCTCCTACCGGGGCCTCCCCCCGCTGCCTGCCCTCACGGCCGACCCGGCGTGAGGCGGGATGACCCCGGCCAGTGATGACAGCACCGGCCGGGGCTCCCATCTCTTTTCTCCCCGAGGAGCACTCAGGAAGGACCCCTATCATGACCGATCAGCCCCGCCGGGTCACCCCGGCGGAGATCAGTGACCTGCTCGACCGTGCCCGCCAGCTCGGCCCCGCCTCCGACATGGCCGAGGTGATCGCCTATCACGAGCGGAAGGCCAGCCTGCTGTCCCGCGTCGCCGCCGAGCTGGACACCGCCGACGCGCACCTGGTGGCCGCCGATGCGTGGCATTACGTGTCGATGCTCGCCGCCCGCCGCGACCAGGACTTTCCGGCGGAGGTGGCGCCGTGAAGGTGTCGACGTTCTCGGGTGATCAGATCGCGCAGGTCAACAATCCGGACCCGTTCGCCCCGCCGGTGTGGCGCTCGCCGGTCTATCACACGCCCGGCTGGGTGATCACCCTCGTGCAGGCCTGGCGGCTGCTGGCCGCGCTGGTCGGCTTCATCCTGCGGCACCCGCTGCTTGACCTCGCGGCCGCGGCCACGTTCGTGGCCTGGCATCTGCTGGGCTGGCCCGGCCTCATCGGCCTGGCCACCATCGTCCTGGCGACCCTGGCTGCGTGGCGCTGGCGTTATCCCGTCTCGTTCTCCCGGTTCATCACCCGGCCTGCGCTGGGCAGGTGGCGGCGCTGGCATTACCAGCGGCACTGGGCCGCGGTCATGACGATCGGGCGCCTGGCCCCGGTGTATCAGGGCCGCCTGCTGCTGCCCGTGCTCGGCAAGGTCACCTCGACCCCGTACACCGACCGGGTAGCGGTCCGGCTGGTCTCCGGCCAGTCCGCCGCCGACTTCGCCAGCCGGGCGGAGAACCTGGCGCACGGGTTCGGCGCGATGACCTGCCGGGTCCGCACCGCCCGCCCCGGTGCCCTGGTCCTGGAGCTGGTCCGCCGCGACGCCCTCGCCGCGATCATCCCCGCCCTGCCCGTCCATCAGCACGTGAACCTCAAAGCGCTGCCGGTAGGGCGGCGTGAGGATGGCTCGCCGTGGCTGGTCCGGGTGCATGGCACCCATGTCCTGCTCGCGGGCTCGACCGGCGCGGGGAAGGCGTCGCTGCTGTGGTCGCTGGTGCGGGCTATGTTCCCGGCCCTGCGCGCGGGCCTGGTGAAGATCCTGGCGGCCGACCCGAAGGTGATGGAACTGGCCTACGGCCGGATCATTTTCGAGCGCCACGGCTCGTATGCGTCCGATCCGCTGGCCATCGTCACGATGCTGGAGGCCGCCGTTGCGCAGATGCAGGCCCGCGCCGCGGTGCTGGCCGGGAAGCAGCGCGACCACAGCCCGACCGCCGAGCATCCGTTCGTCGTGGTCCTGGTTGATGAGGTCGCGTTCCTGACCGCCTACCTCCCGGACAAGGCAATCCGGGAGCGGGTCAAGGCCGCGCTCGCGACCCTAACCACGCAGGGCCGGGCGGTGGGCTACTGCGTGATCGCGGCGTTGCAGGATCCGCGCAAGGAGGTCATGTCGATCCGCAACCTGTTCCCGGACCGGATCGCGATGCGCCTGGACGAGCCCGAGCAGGTCGACATGGTGCTCGGCGACGGCGCCCGCGACCGCGGCGGAACCGCCGACCAGATCTCCTCCGACCCTTCGACCGGCGCCGGGGTCGCGTTCGTCCGGATCGAGTCCGACCCCGACCCCGTGCGGGTCCGCGCCGCGTGGGTCTCCGACGACGACATCCGCGCCATGGCCGCCGACTGTACTGCCGAGCCCGAAATGAGCCCAGGGCGGCAGGCGATCGGGGCGGGTGCTGCCGTATGAACGCGGTTACTGTCTGGCACAGTGATGACCCGTGCCCGGTCTGCGGCACCGGACTGACCTACACCGACGACGGTGCCAGCGCGATCACGCAGGACTGCGGCCTGTGCGGCTGGTCGGCGACCTGGCAGGCCGCGATGGACGGTGACGCCCCATGACGGGACACACCACACGGGCGGAACGCCTGGCACTGCCGCTGGCGACCTCGGCTATCAAGTCCCTGGCGGAGTCTCATGGCGGGTGTATCCGGCCTATTCAGCTGCGCCGCACCGATATCGACACCGGCCAGGTCGAGCAGGTCCTCGTCCCGTGCGGCGCGACTCTAGCCGCGGTGTGCCCGGCCTGCGCGGAACGAGCCCGGAGCCTGCGGGCCGCTCAGTGCCGGGAAGGCTGGCACCTCGAAGACGAGCCCATCATCCAGGCCGCCCCGCCGGACGACTGGCAGGCGTGGCTGCTGGAACAGCGCGCTGACGCGCAGCAACTACGTGACCAGGCTCTTGCTGCAGGGCGGGACAGTGCTGAGCTTGATGCGCTCATCGGCGAACTCGACCACGAGCTCGCCGCGACCGGCATCCGCGGCAACCCCGACCCGGGCAAGGCCAACGCCCGGCGGCATCGGTCGACCCGGCGCCGCCAGGATGCCCCGGACCTGCCTCGCCGCAAGGTAGACCCGCGCACTACCGGGAAGGTCTACACCGCTCCGGACGGCAAGAAGTTCCGGCCGTCGATGTTCCTTACGCTGACCTGCGACAGCTACGGCAAAGTCACCGCCGACGGCACCTCCGCCGACCCGGACACCTACGACTACCAGCGGGGCGCCCGGGACGCGCTGCACTTCGCGGCGCTGTTCGACCGGTTCATCCAGAACCTGCGCCGCTTCCTCGGCTACGACCTCCAGTACTTCGCAAGCGTCGAACCCCAGCGGCGGCTCGCCCCGCATGTGCACATCGCTATACGCGGTACCGTCTCGCGTGCCGAGCTGCGGCAGGTTCTGGCCGCCACCTATCACCAGGTCTGGTGGCCCTCCACCGACGAGGTGCGGTTCGACGGTGACCGGCTCCCGGAATGGCAC
This sequence comes from uncultured Actinomycetes bacterium, assembly GCA_963786975.1. GTDB lineage: Bacteria > Actinomycetota > Actinomycetes > Streptosporangiales > Streptosporangiaceae > Palsa-506. The sequence goes on from CAWBBE010000011.1 coordinate 366,821, forward strand.
GAGGCATCCGGCAACTACCTCGACCCGGCCACCGGGGAACTCCTGCCCACCTGGGGGCAGGCCGTCGACTCGATCGGACCCCGCGACGCCCCGCGGCATGTGGCGCGGTTCGGGCCGAAGTTCGACGCCCAGGGCGTCCTAGCCGGATCCAGGGAATCCGGCCGGTGCATCCGCTACCTGACCAAGTACCTGACCAAGCACATCTCCGGCTGCCACCAAGCCAGCACTGACGCCCAGCGTGACCACGCCGACAAGCTCATGGACGCGCTCCGGTACGAGCCCTGCTCGCCGGGCTGCGCGAACTGGCTTCGCTACGGCATCCAGCCTAAAGACGCCCGTGAGGGCCTGCGGCCTGGTGCGTGCAGGGGCAAGGCGCACCGCCGGGAGCATCTCGGTTACGCGGGCCGCCGGGTGCTGGTCTCCCGCAAATGGTCCGGCAAGACCCTCGCCGACCACCGCGCCGACCGCAAAACCTGGCTTCTGGAGATGCTCGACCTGCCCGCCGATGATTGCCGCTATCGGTGGGAGCCCGTTAGCCCCGGTGACGAGGACTTCATGCCGCACAGCAGACGGCTCATGCATGTCCTGGCCGACCGCGCACGATGGCAGGCCGCACTAGCTGGAGCCAGGCGAAGGGCCGAGGAGGGCACGGGCGATCTTTCGGCAAGTAGGAAGGCGGCGTGATGATCAGGGGAGCGGATAGCAAGATTGAGCGGCTTCTGACGGTTGGGCAGGTCGCCGAACTGCTGGGAACGACGGAGCGGTTTCCGCGGCGCCTTATCGCCGAACGGCGGATCCGGTTCGTTCGCGTGGGTCGGCACGTTCGGATCTCCGAGTCTGCGCTCCGGGAGTTCATCTCGGCTGGGCTGGTCGAGCCGGTCGTTCGATCTCGGCGGGGGAGTGCTGCCTGATGGGGAATGCCAAGGGCCGTCGTCGCCGGTTTGGTGCTGTCCGGCAGTTGCAATCTGGTCAATGGCAGTCTCGCTATCGTGGCCCTGACGGACTCATGCGTGCCGCTGAACATACGTTCGGGACCAAAACTGACGCCGAGCTATGGCTGACTCGCAAGGAAGTCGAGATCCTTAACGGTGAGTGGATCAGTTCGGAAGGGGGTCGTACCCCGTTCTCCGAGTTCGCCTCGGTCTGGATTGAGGAGCGGCCGGGTTTGCGGCCTAAGACGGTGCAGCTCTATCGATACCTGCTGCGCCGGTACCTGCTCCCTAGCTTCGGCCGAGACGTGCTGGCCGAGATCAAGGAAGCTCGAGTCCGGCAGTGGAGGAGGGAGCTGCTCGACAGTGGTACTGGCTCCGTGACGGCGGCCAAGGCGTACCGGCTTCTTAAGGCCATCTTGAACACGGCGGTTGACGATGGGCTCATCCGCCGTAATCCATGCCGGATCAAGGGTGCTGGGTCGGAGTATTCGTCGGAGCGTTCTGTGCTGACGATCAGTCAAGTGTATCGGCTGGCCGAGGTGATCGATGAGCGATACCGGGCGCTGCTGCTGCTCGGAACTTTCGGCAGTTTGCGGTGGGGTGAGCTGGCTGCGCTTCGGCGCGCGGATCTGGATTTGGATGCCTGGACGGTGCGTATTGAGCGGTCGCTCACGGAACTGTCGGCTGGCGAGCTGTTCTTCAGCCCGCCCAAGTCAGAGGCCGGACGGCGCGTAGTGGCAATTCCTGAGCTGATCGTTCCTGAGCTGCGCTCGCACATAGAGCGATTTGCGCAGCCGGGAGGCGACGGCCTGCTGTTCACTAGCCCAACTGGCGCGCCGCTTCGAAATAGCAACTTCCGCGGCCGGGTGTGGCTGGCGGCGGTCGACGCGGCTGGCCTGCCGGGCCTGCACTTTCATGATCTTCGGCATACCGGAAACGCCTTCGCTGCCGGTACCGGCGCTAACTTGCGCGAGCTGATGGAGCGGATGGGGCACAGCAGCTCCCGCGCGGCCATGATCTACCTGCACTCCAGCGGAGAGCGGCAGCGCAAGATCGCGGATGCCCTGGGCGAACTGGCCCAAGCGGAGCTGAGCAAGGCCACGAAGCCGGGCGGTGACCCGAAGGCATCTGGCACGTACGTGGCACGGCGGGGCCGGGCGGTAGCTAAGTGATCAAGACGGGCATTAGGTGCTAGGTGCTTGACCTGGTGTTTTGGCTGGCGCGCCTGGCAGGATTCGAACCCGCGGCCGGCTGCTTAGAAGGCAGCTGCTCTGTCCAGCTGAGCTACAGGCGCCGGAGTTAATTGTGCATGACCGAGGTCATGCGCTCGACCAGGATCGGGTGAAACCACCCCGCCGGGGCGAGCGGGGCACGGGCCGCCCGGCGGCACCGGCCCGACCCTGCCTATCGTCATGTCCCATGACCCCACCAGCCAGGCTAGCCGCAAGCCCGGGCCGCGCGCATGACCACCGGGCCGTGTCCGCGCGCCGGGCCGTGACCGCGCGGCCCGACGTGTCCGCCCGGCGGGCAGCGCCGGGGCGCCGGTGGCCGCTGGCGGGCGGCATGGTGGCCGGCGTGGCCGCGGACGCGCTGCTCGGCGACCCGCGACGGGGGCATCCGGTCGCGCTGTTCGGCCGGGCCGCCCGCGCGCTGCAAGGCATTGCCTATGCCGACAGCAGGCTGCGCGGCTCGTTGTACGCCTGCGGATCCGTTCTGCCAGTGCTTGGTCTTGGCCTGCTGGCTGACCGGCTTAGCCGGCGCCGGCCGTGGCCGCGGCTTGCCCTGACGGCCGCTACGACCTGGGCAGTCACCGGTGCCGCCTCGCTGGCAGCGGAAGCGGAGCGGATCCGCGCGGCCCTGGAGGCCGGCGACCTGCCGGCCGCGCGGGCGGCGCTGCCCAGCCTGTGCGGGCGGGACCCGGCCGGGCTGGACGCGGCGGAACTGGCCCGGGCGGTGATCGAGTCCGTCGCCGAGAACACCAGCGACGCGGCCGTCGCGCCGGTGCTGTGGGGCGCGGCCGCCGGGCTGCCCGGCCTGGCCGCGTACCGGGCGGTGAACACGCTGGACTCGATGGTCGGGTACCGGTCGACCCGGTACGCGAAATTCGGCTGGGCGTCGGCCCGGCTCGACGACGTCGTCAACTGGGCGCCAGCGCGGCTCACCGGGCTGCTGGCCGTCGCCTGCGCCCCGGTAGCCGGCGGCCGCCCGGCGGCTGCCTGGCGGGCGATGCGGGAGTACGGCGGGCGGCATCCGAGCCCGAACGCGGGCCGCTGCGAGGCTGCCTTCGCCGGGGCACTCGGCGTCCGGCTCGGCGGCCCGAACGCGTATGGCGGGGTGACCGACCGCCGGCCGTGCCTCGGCGACGGGCGCGCGCCCGGCCCGGCCGACATCACCCGCGCGGTCCGGCTGTCCCGCGCGGTCATCACCACCGCGACCGCCCTGGCCGCCCTGGCATCAGCGATCGCCGAAAGCCCCCGGGCTCCGGCTCCGCCCGGTGGCCGTCCTTCGCCGGCCGGCCCCGATGCGCATCACGCCTGCACCAGCTGGGCTGGCTGGGGCGGGAAACCTCGGCGATCATAGGGGTGCGGGTCACGGCCAGCGGTGTCCGGGCGCGCGGCCACCGGCGAGTCCATCGCACGGGACTAGTCCAGCGCAGGGGAGGAGTTCGGGTGAACGGCGCCTTGCTGGTCGCTGGCACCACGTCGGATGCGGGCAAGAGCGTGCTCACCGCCGGGCTGTGCCGCTGGCTGCGCAGGCAGGGCGTGACCGTGGCACCGTTCAAGGCGCAGAACATGTCGCTGAACTCGTTCGTCACCCTTGACGGCGCCGAGATCGGCCGGGCGCAGGCGATGCAGGCCGCCGCGGCGGGCATCGAGCCGGACGCGCGGATGAACCCGGTGCTGCTCAAGCCCGGCAGCGACCGGCGCAGCCAGGTCGTGCTGCTCGGGCACCCGGATGGCGAGGTCGACGCGGTCGAGTACCGCAAGCACGCGGGCCGGCTGCTGGACGTGGCGCTGGACAGCCTGGCGCAGCTGCGGCACGAGTTCGACGTGGTGATCTGCGAGGGGGCCGGCAGCCCGGCGGAGATCAACCTGCGGGAGACCGACATCGCGAACATGGGCCTGGCCCGGGCGGCTGACCTGCCGGTGATCGTGGTCGGCGACATCGACCGGGGCGGCGTGTTCGCGGCGCTGCACGGCACGCTGGCGCTGCTGAGCCCGGCCGACCAGGCGCTGGTCGCCGGGTTCGTGATCAACAAGTTCCGCGGCGCTCCCGAGCTGTTGCAGAGCGGACTGCGGATGCTGCTCGAGCTGACCGGCCGGCCGGTGCTCGGCGTGCTGCCCTGGCAGGACGGGCTGTGGCTGGACGCCGAGGATTCGCTGGCGCTGGACGGGCGGCGGGCGAGCCTGGCCCCGGCTAGCGCTGGGCCGGCCGGGTCCGGCGGGACGGACGTGCTGCGGGTCGGCGTGGTCCGGCTGCCGCGGATCAGCAACTTCACTGACATCGACGCGATCGGAGCCGAGCCGGGGGTGCTGGTCCGGTTCGCCAGCACGCCGGCTGAGCTGGCCGACGCCGATCTGGTGGTGCTGCCCGGTTCGCGGGCGACCGTGTCCGACCTGGGCTGGCTGCGGGACCGCGGGTTCGCCGACGTGATCATCGCGCGGGCGCGGAAGGGACTGCCGCTGCTCGGCGTCTGCGGCGGCTACCAGATGCTGGGCCGGGAGATCGACGACGAGGTCGAGTCCGGGGCCGGACGGGTTTCCGGGCTCGGGCTGCTGCCGGTGCGGGTAGCGTTCGGCGCCGCGAAGCGGCTGGGCCGCCCGGCCGGGTCGGCCTACGGGTGCGCGGTGACCGGGTACGAGATTCATCACGGTGTCGCTGTCGTCGATGACGCTGGCGCCGAGCCGTTCCTGGATGGCTGCCGGGTGGCCGCGGTGTGGGGCACGAGCTGGCACGGGACGATGGAGAACGACGCGTTCCGGCGGGCGTTCCTGGCCGAGGTGGCCGCGCTGGCCGGGCGGGACTTCGTGCCCGCTGCTGGCACCGGCTTCGCGGCGGTGCGGGAGGCCCGGCTTGACGTGCTCGGCGATCTGGTGGCCGGCCATCTCGACACCGGCGTGCTGCTCAGCCTGATCTCGGCCGGGGCGCCGCCCGGGCTGCCGGTGATCCCCCCGGCCGGCGGCGTCGTCGGCGGCCCGGCCGGCGGCGGGCGGCCGGCATGAGGTGGGATGGCCCGGACGGGTACTTCGCGGACGACGATGTCGCGCTGGTCGACATCAAGCGCGTGCACCGGTGGATGAGCGAGGAAAGCTACTGGGCGGCCGGCCCTACGAGGCGATGGCGCGGGCGGTCGAGAATTCCCTGAACGTCGGCCTCTACACGGCCGACGGCGAGCAGGCCGGGTTCGCCAGGTTCGTCACTGACTACGCCACGTTCGCCTGGCTGTGCGACGTGTTCATCGACTCGGCGCACCGCGGCCACGGCCTCGGGTCGTTCCTGGTCCGGACGGCGGTCGGCCATCCGGCCGTGCGCGACATCCGCCAGGTGCTGGCCACCACCCCCGAGCGCACCATCTACCGCCGGCACGGCTACGCCAGCCTGGACCGCCCCGACCGCTGGCAAGAACGCCGAAGCCAGCGCAGCGCCCGGTTAGCCGGCGGACGTTGACAAACCGGCCAGCGGCGGCGTAGCACTCCGGGAGAGGGGCGCCGCGGCGGGCTGCGCCGACCCGGGAGAGGTTGCGACCAGTGGCCGAGGCTGAGACCGAGATCCACGGCATCTGCGCGACCGGCTTCGAGCCGGTGCGGGACGCGTTCGCGGAGAATTTCGCGCAGCGCGGCGAGATCGGCGCCAGCGTCGCCGTCGTGGCGGGCGGCCAGCACGTAGTGAACCTGTGGGCGGGCTGGGCCGACCCCGCGAGGACCCGGCCCTGGCAGCGCGAGACCCTGACCAACGTCTGGTCCACCACGAAGGCGATGACCTCGCTGGCCGCGCACATCCTGATCGACCGCGGCGAGCTCGACCCGGACGCGCCGGTGGCCAGGTACTGGCCGGAGTTCGCGGCCGGCGGCAAGGCCGACATCCCGGTCCGCTGGATCATGAGCCACCGGGCCGGCCTGGCCGGCCTGATCGAGCCCGTCAGCGTCCAGGACTACTACGACTGGGACAAGATCACCGGCCTGCTGGCCGCGCAGGAGCCGCTGTGGGTGCCCGGCACCGCGACCGGCTATCACGCGATCACCTTCGGGTACCTGGTCGGCGAGGTCATCTCCCGGATCACCGGGCAGAGCCCAGGGGTGTTCTTCGGTTCCGAGATCGCCGGGCCGCTCGGCGCGGACATCCATATCGGCCTGCCGGACAGCGAGCTGAGCCGGTGCTCTGACCTGCTGGGCGTCCGGCCGTCCGCGGCAGAGCAGAGCGGCATCGCGCGGGCCTACGCCAGCGCGCACCCGGCCGCCATGGCTGCCCTGACCAACCCGCCGCTGACCGGCGACGAGGCGAACGAGGCCGACTGGCGGATGGCCGAGATCCCGGCGGCGAACGGGCACGGGACCGCGCTCGGCCTGGCGATCGTGCTCGGCACCCTGGTCGACGAATCCGAGCGGCTGATCTCCGCCGAGACGCTCAAGACAGCCTGCACCGGCCAGGGCCGGTTCCTCGACCTGGTACTCGGGTTCCCGGTGGAATTCGGCCTCGGTTACGCGCTGTCCGGCCCCGAGCATCACTACGGCCCGAACCCGGCCGCGTTCGGCCATGACGGCTTCGGCGGTTCCGCCGTCTGCGCCGACCCGGAGTCCGGCCTGGCGATCGCCTACGTGATGAACCGGATGGGCATGAACCTGTCCGACGACCCGCGCAAGATGGCGGTGATCGAGGGGGCCTACCGGAGCATCGAGGACAGCTAGGCCCGCCCCGCCAGCCGTTGTCCCTGGTCCTGCCGCCGCTAGCCCCCGCCCCCCGGCACGCCGCCCGCGCCCGGTCCGCCGGCCGCGCCCGCCGGTTCCGCCCCGCCCGTGTCCGCTGCCCCGCGAGCGGCGGGCGGCGGCAGCGTGGCGTGGCGTACCGCCGGGATCAGCGCGCCGAGCAGCAGCGCGCCGCCGATGCACGCCAGCCCGCCGCTGACCACCGACATGGTCAGCGAGAACAGCTCCGCCACCGCGCCCGCCTCGGTATTGCCCAGCGCCGGGGCGGAGTTCACCTGCGCCAGGTACAGGCTGGTCACCCGGCCGCGAAGGTGATCCGGCGTGTAATGCTGCAGCAGTGCGTTACGGAGCACTTCGGAGAACAGGTCGCTCATTCCGGCCGCTGCCAGGAACGCCAGCCCGACCGCCAGGCTGCTGGACAGCCCGAAGCCGACGATCGCGGCCCCCCACGCCATCCCCGCGCCGATCACCACCAGGCCGGGCCGTCGCAGGTGCCCGATCCAGCCGCTGCCGGCCGCGCCGACCAGCGCGCCGAACGCCGGCGCCGAAGCCAGCAGCCCGAACGTGGCCGGACCGCCGTGAAAGTGCTCGCTGGCCAGCGCCGGAAACAGCCCGGCCGGCATCCCGAAGATCATCGCGTTGGTGTCGATCAGCAGGATGCCGCCGATAACGCCGTTCCGCCGCACGTACCGGAATCCCTCGGCCAGCGACCGCAGTCCCGGCCGCTGGCCGCCCGGCGCCGGCGGCAGCGGCCGGACGAATTGCAGCGCGATGCCGAAGAGGGCGAAGCCGGCCGCGTCCAGGCCGTAGCACGCCGCCAGGCCGGGCCCCGCGATCAGCGCGCCGGCCAGTGCCGGGCCGCCGAGGCTCGCCAGCTGGCCGCTCATCGAGTTCAGCGCGACGGCGGCGGCCAGCCGGCCAGGGCCGGCCAGGGCCGGCGCCGCCGCCGTCGACGCGGGCGCGCTGATCCCGGCCAGCGCGCCCATCGCCAGCGTGACGGCGTACAGCGGCCATAGCGCCGGGCGGGTGAGCAGGCTGTTGCCCGCCAGCGCCGCGGCCAGCAGCACCTGCGGTACCCGCACGACGGTGAGCAGCTTGCGCCGGTCGTGGTGATCGGCCAGCACCCCGCCGGCCAGCAGGCCGGCCAGCATGCCTGCGCCGTCGGCCAGGCTGACCAGGCCGACCGCGAGCGAGGAGTGGGTCAGTCCGTATACCTGCCAGTTCGCCGCCGCGGTCGCCAGCGCGTTGCCGACCATCGACGCCAGCCGCCCGGTGAACAGCCAGCGGAAGTCACGGCTCTCCCGCAACGGCGCGACGTCGATGACGATCTGCCCGATGCGCACGCCCGCCCCGATTCGCGACTTGTTGCCTGTCGCAACTTTCGCGCAACTCGCGGCGCCTGCGCCAGTCTCGTCCCGCAGCCCCCAGCCAGGGCGGGCGCTGGGACGCACGTGCGAGGATCGGGCCGTGCCCACGATCCTGCTGCTGTCCACCGCCGACACCGAACTGCTTGCCGCGCGTTCCTCGGGCGCCGACTACCAGGTGGCCAATCCGGTGCGCGTCGCGCCGGCCGCCGTCCCGGGCCTGACCAGCGGCCTCAGCCTGGTCGTGCTGCGGCTGCTCGGCGGCCGCCAGGCCTGGCCCGACGGCATCAGCGCGCTTCGCGCGACCGGCCTGCCGCTGGTCATGCTCGGCGGCGAGGCCGCGCCGGACGCCGAGCTGATGGCGCTGTCCACGGTGCAGGCCGGCGTGGCCGCCGAGGCGCTGGGCTACCTGCGCGAGGGCGGCCCGGGTAACCTCCGCGAGCTGGCCGCCTTCCTGTCCGACACGGTGCTGCTCACCGGCGCGGGCTTCAGCCCCCCGGCGCCGATGCCCCAGTTCGGCATCCACCAGCCCGCCGGGGCCCAGCCCGTCCATGATCGTGGAGGATCCGGCGCGTCCCAGCGGGCCGGATCCTCCACGATCATGGAAAGCACCCGGGGCGTCGCGCCAACCGTCGCGGTGGTTTTCTACCGGGCGCACGAATTGTCGGGTAACACCGGCTTCGTCGACGCCCTCTGCACGGCCATCGCCGACCGCGGCGCGACCCCGCTGCCGGTCTTCTGCGCCTCGCTCCGCAGCCCCGAGCCGGGGCTGGTCGACGTCCTCGGCCAGGCCGACGCCGTGATCACTACGGTGCTGGCGGCCGGCGGCTCGACCGCGGCCAGCGCCCAGGACGGCGACTGGGACGCCGGCCCCTGGCCGGCCTCGACGTGCCCATCGTCCAGGGACTCTGCCTCACCACCAGCCGCGCCCAGTGGGCGGCATCGACCGCCGCGCTGACCCCGATGGACGCCGCGATGCAGGTCGCCATCCCCGAGTTCGACGGCCGCCTGATCACCGTCCCGTTCTCCTTCAAGGAGGAAGGCCCGGACGGCATCGGCGTCTACGTGGCCGACGAAAACCGGGCCGGCCGCTGGCCGGCATCGCGGTACGGCACGCCCGGCTGCGCCGCATCCCGAACCGCGAGAAGCGCATCGTCATCGCGCTGTCGTCCTACCCGACCAAGCACGCCCGCATCGGCAATGCCGTCGGCCTGGACACCCCGGCGTCTGCGGTCAGGCTGCTGCGCAGCCTCCGGGAAGCCGGCTATGACCTTGGCGACGGCTTCCCCGAGGACGGCGACGAGCTCATCCACGCGCTCATCGCGGCCGGCGGGCATGACACCGAGTGGCTCACCGAGGAACAGCTTGCCGGGGCCGAGGTGAGGATCCCGCCGGTCACCTACCAGCGCTGGCTCTCCGGGATTCCTAACGGATTGTCCCGCCGCATCGTGTCCCGCTGGGGAGAGCCGCCCGGTGAGCTCTACACCGACCACGGCCACATCGTGCTCGCCACGCTGCGGTTCGGCAACGTGCTGCTGATGATCCAGCCGCCGCGCGGGTTCGGCGAGAACCCGGTGGCGATCTATCACGATCCCGAGCTGCCGCCGTCGCATCATTACCTGGCCGCGTACCGCTGGCTGGACCATGAGTTCGGCGCCGATGCCATCATCCACCTGGGCAAGCACGGCACGCTGGAATGGCTGCCGGGCAAGGGCCTCGGGCTGTCCGCGGAGTGCGCGCCGGACGCCGTGCTCGGTGATGTGCCGCTGATCTACCCGTTCATCGTCAACGACCCGGGGGAGGGCACCCAGGCGAAGCGGCGCGGGCACGCCGTGATCGTGGATCACCTGGTGCCGCCGATGGCCCGGGCCGACACTTACGGCGATATGGCGAAGCTGGAGCAGCTGCTGGACGAGTACGCGACCGTAGCTGCCCTCGACCCGGACAAGCTGCCGGTGGTCCGGGCCCAGATCTGGTCCCTGGTCCGGGCCGCCCAGCTGCACCATGACCTTGGCGTAAACCAGGCGCCGGAGGCCGCCGAGTTCGACGACTTCGTGCTGCACATCGACGGCTACCTGTGCGAGGTCAAGGACGCCGCGATCAAGGACGGGCTGCACGTGCTCGGCGCCGCCCCGGCCGGCGAGGCGCTGGTCAACCTGGTGCTGGTCATCCTGCGGTCGGCGCAGGTGTGGGGCGGCAAGTCCGGTGCGCTGCCCGGACTGCGGGCCGCGCTCGGGCTGGCCGGTGACGGCGCCGGCCGTGCCGTCACCGACAAGTCCGAGGAAACCGCGCGTGCCCTGGTCGTCGCGATGGACGAGGCCGGCTGGGACCCGTCCCGCGCCGCCGGGGTGTGCGCAGCGGTGCTCGGCTCGGCCGCGATGACCGAGGTAACTCCAGTCCCGACAGCCATTTCGGACCCGACAGCCATTCTCTCCCTGCCAGCCACTCCAGCCCCGACAGCCATTCCAGACCCGACAGCAGCTACAGCCCGGCCAGAGCCACCAGATTCGCCAGAGTCACCAGATCTGTCAGCCCTCTCAGCCACGTCAGCCACTGCAGTGACTACAGACGCACCAGCTTCTTCAGCGACGTCTGTCTCTGCAGTTGCATCAGGCCCACAGGGCACGGCGACAGCGGACATTGACCCGGACGTCGCCGGGAACGTCACCGCCGTGCTCAGGTTCGCCGCCGAGGAGGTGGTGCCGCGGCTGGCCGCGACCTCGGGCGAGATCGACGCGGTGCTGCATGCCCTGGCCGGCGGCTATGTCCCGGCCGGCCCGTCCGGGTCGCCGACCCGGGGCCTGGTGAACGTGCTGCCGACCGGCCGTAACTTCTACTCGGTCGACCCGAAGGCGATCCCGTCCCGGAATTCCTGGGATACCGGCCGCGCGCTGGCTGACTCGCTGCTGGCCCGGCACCTGGCCGACGAGGGCGCGTATCCGCGCTGCGTGGGGCTGACCGTCTGGGGCACTTCCGCGATGCGGACCCAGGGCGACGACATCGCCGAGGTGCTGGCGCTGATCGGCTGCCGCCCGGTGTGGGATGACGCTTCCCGCCGGGTGACCGGCTTCGAGGTTCTCCCGCTGGCCGAGCTCGGCCGCCCGCGGATCGACGTGACGCTGCGCATCTCCGGCTTCTTCCGCGACGCTTTCCCGCACGTCATAGCGTTGCTCGACGAAGCGGTCGGCGCGGTAGCCGGCCTGCGCGAACCCGCCGAATCCAACTACCTGCGGGCGCACGCGGTGGCCGATCATGCCGGGCACGGCGACTGGCGCCGGGCCACGACCCGTATCTTCGGGTCGAAGCCGGGCGCGTACGGGCCGGCCTGCTGCCGCTGATCGATGCGCGGAACTGGCGTGATGACGCCGACCTGGCGGAGGTCTACGCGGTCTGGGGCGGCTACGCCTACGGGGCCGGCCTGGACGGCAGGCCGGCCCGTCCGGACATGGAAGGCGCGTTCCGGCGCATCGCGGTGGCGGCCAAGAACACCGACACCCGCGAGCACGACATCGCCGACTCCGACGACTACTTCCAGTATCACGGCGGGATGATTGCCATGGTCCGGTCGCTGACCGGCAGCAACCCCGCGGCGTACATCGGCGACTCGGCCGTGCCCGACGCGGTGAAGACCCGGACGCTGGCCGAGGAGACCCGCCGGGTGTTCCGCGCCCGGGTGGTGAACCCGCGGTGGATCGCCGCGATGCAGCGGCACGGCTACAAGGGCGCGTTCGAGCTGGCCGCGACCGTGGACTACCTGTTCGGCTATGACGCCACCGCCGGCGTAGTGGCCGACTGGATGTACGAGCAGCTGGCCGCGTCCTATGTGTTCGACCCGGAGAACCGGGCGTTCATGGAGAAGTCCAATCCGTGGGCGCTGCGCGGGATCGCCGAGCGGCTGCTTGAGGCGGCCGACCGCGGTCTCTGGGCCCAGCCCGACCCCAAGACGATCGACCAGCTGCAACAGGCCTACCTCGACACCGAGGGCGACATCGAAGCCGGATCTGACCCCGGCTAGCGCTCCCGCAGCCCGGCGGCAGCGAGGACGCCGTCCCGCAACGCCGCTCCCGGCAGCGGCAGCCGGCCGGGGACGCGCCTACGGCGGTGCGGACCGCGGCATCCCAGGCGAGGCTGGCGCCACGACCAGTAGCCTGCCAGGCGGGTTAACGCCTGGCGGTGGCCGAGCTGGGCCGCTTACACTCAAGGCGGCAAGCCCTGGCGGGCTTGCGCTGACGTACCCCTCGCGGAGGTCATCGTGCTGCTGACCGGGCTGGCCGGCCTGATCGGGCCGTTCGCCGGGTACTGGCACCTGGCCAGCCACGCGCTGGCGACGCCATCCGGCCTGCTGGCACTGGCCGCGGTCGCGCTGAGCGGCCTGCTGGTCGCGCTGGTCGCCCGCAGCGCCTCGATCACCGCAGCGCTCAGCACGGTGCCGCTGACCAGGCGAGCGGCCGCGCTGCAGGAGAAGGCCTGGCTGGCTCGATTCCAGCGGCAGCTCGATCCGGACGCGGCGGGCCGGGCACGGCCCAGAGCACCCTCGGCGGCCCCGGCGGCCGCCTGACGATCCGCCTTTCCTGCCCGGCCCCGGCCGCGCGCTTGCCTGGCCTGCGCTGCCGGACGGGCCCGGGCGCGGCACCGATCGCGGCCGTCTCCAGCAGTCATCCGTCTGCGACCCGCTGGAGGGTTTCGTCATGTCCGCTCTGTTCAGCCTTCTCGGCGCCGCTGTCGGCGCCGCCTACCACGTCGTCTCCGCGTACGCCCAGGTCCTGGCGCCGGTCACCGGCAGCCTGGCCACCGTGGCCGCGATCATCGCAGTCACGATCAGCGTCCGGCTGCTGTTGCTCCCGCTCAGCCTGTCGGCGGCCCGCGGCCAGGCCAGCCAGGCCCGGCTGCAGCCCCAGGTTGCCGAGCTGCGGAGGCGGCATGCCCGTCACCCGGAACTGCTGCGAGCCGAGCTAGCCGCGCTGTACCAGCGGGAGAACACCAGCGCGCTGGCCGGCTGCCTGCCGGCCCTGCTGCAGCTGCCATTCTTCAGCATCATGTACCGGCTGTTCCTCGACCACACCATCAACGGCAAGCCGAACGGCCTGCTCAGTCACGACCTGCTCAGCGCGCCGCTGGGGAGCCACTGGCTGGCCGGCCCGGGCCCGTTCAGCGCCCAGGGCGCTGTCTTCGTAGCCCTGCTCGGGCTGCTCGCCGTGGTGGCCTGGATCTCCGCCCGGGTTGCCCGGCAGGCCGCGGCACCGTCCGGAGCCGCGGCGCCGCCCAGCGGGGCAGCGCCGGCTGCGGCGGCCCGGTCCCTCTGGGCCGCGCGGCGGTCCGGCGAGCCCGCGCCGCCCGCCGCCGCGCCGCCCGCCGCCATCCATGGCTGGCTGACCCGGACGCTGCCCTACACGACGGTCGTCATCGCGGCCGTCGTGCCGCTGGCGGCCGGCCTCTACCTGCTGACCACGACGGCATGGACGACGGCCGAGCGCGCCCTGCTGCGGCGCCGGATCCTGCCGTCGGGGCGGCCCGGTGCCGGCCAGCCTGGCTCCGCCCTCGCCTAGCCGCCGCCGCTGACGTTGTCAGCGGCGGTGAACTGGCGGGCGAAGCTGGCCGGGGCCGGAAGCCTGGCGACGCCATCATCGTGCCCAGCCGGATTCGCGTGGTCACCATCGCCGCTGCGGTCAGCGTCGGCACCACGTCGAACCACGGGCCGTCCGCCGGCTCCCGCCCGCCGAGGTGGTCATATGTCCGGGCTGCGCGAAGCCGTACTCATCGGCACGGCGCCAGCGCCACTCCGCGGGTTCCCCACCGCAGGTCGGGGAGGATAATGACGCCTATGCGCACCAATGGCATGTTATCGGCCCGGCCGCGACCGCAGCCGCCCGGCGCGGTCGGTGTACGCCGTTGGCCCCGTTAGGCATGATGAGGAAAGCAATCCGGCGCAGGCACGTACCATCGCTGCGGTGCGCCCGCCGAGAACCCGTGCACCGTCCCGAGGAGGCCGCCATGCACCAGCCGCCCATTCCGCATGTCGCCAGCACCGACCCGGAGATAGCCGAGCTGATCGAGGGAGAGGCACGGCGGCAGTTCGAGAAGATCCGGCTGATCCCGTCGGAGAACTACACCTCGGTCGCGGTTCTTGAGGCCTCCGGCTCGGTACTGACCAACAAGTACTCGGAGGGATACGCGGGCCGCCGGTATTACGAAGGCCAGCAGTTCGTCGATCCGATCGAGCGGCTGGCTTCGGGGCGGGCCGAGGCGGTCTTCGGCGTCGACCATGCCAACGTGCAGCCTTACTCGGGCTCACCTGCCAACCTCGCCGTCTACCTGGCATTCCTGCAGCCGGGCGACACCGTCATGGGGATGGCGCTGCCGGCTGGCGGCCACCTGACGCACGGCTGGCCGGTATCGATCACCGGCAAGTGGTTCCGGTCCGTCCCGTACGGGGTGCGGGCCGACACCGGCCGGGTGGATCTCGACGAGGTGCGGGATCTGGCCCGCCGCGAGCGGCCCAAGGTAATCTTCTGCGGCGGCACGGCAATACCCCGGACGATCGACTTCCCGGCATTCGCCGAGGTCGCAGCGGAGACCGGCGCGGTGCTGGTGGCCGACATCGCGCACATCGCCGGCCTGATAGCGGGCGGCGCGCACCCCAGCCCGGTCGGGTTTGCCCAGGTCATCACCACGACGACGCATAAGACGCTGCGCGGCCCGCGCGGCGCGATGGTCATGTCCACGGCCGAGCATGCCAAGGCACTGGACAAGGCGGTCTTCCCCGGCCTGCAGGGCGGCCCGCACAATCACACCACCGCCGGGATCGCCGTCGCCCTGCACGAGGCGGCGCAGCCCGACTTCCGGGCCTACGCGCACCAGGTGGTGGCGAACGCCAGCGCGCTGGCCGCGGCGCTGCTGGAGCGCGGGTACAGCCTGGTGTCCGGCGGCACCGACAACCACCTGATCCTGATGGATCTGACGCCGCAGGGCATCGCCGGCAAGCCGGCCGCGAAGGCGCTCGACCGGGCAGGCATCGAGGTGAACTACAACACCGTGCCGTTCGACCCGCGCAAGCCGTTCGACCCGTCCGGGATCAGGATCGGCACGCCGGCGATCACCACCCGCGGCCTGACCGAGCAGCACATGCCGCGGATTGCCGCCTGGATGGATGAGGCGATCACCGCGGCGATCAAGGACGACGAGCCCTCCATCGACCGCATTGCCGCCGAGGTCCGCGACCTGCTCAGCGGCTTCCCGATGTCCGGCTGGGCGTAGCGCTCGCCGAGGCTGCCGGGCGCCAGCCGCCAGCAAGTCCCGCCGCTGCCCGCAAGGGCGGCCCCTCCTTAGCGGTTAGGAATTGTCCGGCGTGCGCCGGACAATTCCTAACCGCTAAGATTCGTCGCTCGTTGAGTTGTGGTTGCGGGGGGTTGGGGTTGCGGGAGATGCGCGAGAGGTTGTTGGCCGGCGGGGTGCGGCGCTGACCGGCCGCTCGGACGGTGGCGGCCGGCCGCCTGGCTGGGATTCGGGGTGGCGGGCGTTCTGGCTGGGATTCGGGGGGTGGCGGGCGGCGCTGACCGGGCGCTCGGACGGTGGCGGTCGGCCGCCTGGCTGGGATTCGGGGTGGCGGGCGGGCTGCCTGGCGGTCGGGGTGGCGGGCGGCCTGGCTGGGGTCGGCGGTGGTGGGCAGTTCAGCTGGTTTCGGCGGCGGCGGCCGAGCCTCCTGAGCGCCTTCACCGGGGCCTCCACCGCGGCGTCGGCCGCCTTGTGGCGGCTGGTGAACGTGCGCAGCTGGGCCAGCGAGGTGGACCGTGCCTGTCGCCGGGTCAGCACGATCCGGCTCCGGTTAGCCCTGATCAGCGCCGCTGCTATCGTCTCGATCGCGGCCGGGAACCGGATCCGGGCGAGCTGCCGGTCGAAATGCCGCTCGGTGGCCGCCTGCGCGCGCAGGTCGGCGGCAGCCGTCGCCAGATCGTCACGCCGATGGTCGTTGAAGCCGTCCACCTCGACATCCAGCCGGTGATTGGCTGGCCGTGCTATCGCCAGGTACCTGACGGCGAGCGCGCGTATGCTGGCGGGCCGCGTGCTGGCCGGCGAGCCTGGCTGCCCGCTGGCCGGCGAGCCCGGCGGGGCACTGGCCGGCGAGCCCGCCGGGGCACTGGCCGGCGAGCCCGGCTGCCCGCTGGCCGCCGGACTCGGCTGCGCGCTGGCTGACGGTTCCTTGCTGGCCGGCGACCGGCCGCCCGGACTGCCCGGGCTGCCCTGGGCGGCCGGCGGCCGTGACGACGCGCAGCCCGCCGCCAGCACGATGGCGCTGAACAGCACGGCGGCCACGCCCCAGCCGGAAGCGGATGGCTCCATTGCCATAACCTAGCCGGTTTATTACCTCGCGGCAGGCCATGTCCTGACGGCTGGTTTCGAGAATCTATGGCAGCGTATAGATGTTGTTGCTAGGTCTGCGGTCGGGATTCGGCGGCGGCCCCGGCGGGCAACGGCGCTCGGCGGCATTAGCGGCAATTAGCTGCAGTGCAAAGGAATAACCGATTCATTCCCGTTAGCACTTGCGTGAGATCAGGGGAATCCGCAAGTCGCCGGGCCGGGGGGCCAGGTAATCCGGCGGGACGCAGTCGGCGCGGACGGGGGGACACCGCTGAATTCGAGCATGCTCGCAGACCGGCTGCCGTGGTTGCGGCGGAGCGGTCGCAGGCTCGCGGCCGGCATTATCGTCGCGGCGCTGGCCGTTCCCGTGGCCAGCGGCCATGCGGCCGCGAGCGCCCTGCCGGGCCTGAAACAGGTCGACTACCTGGGATACCAGTTCCGGGTGCCGCGCTCCTGGCCGGTGATAAACCTGGCCCGGCACCCGCGGGCCTGCGTCCGATTCGACCGGCACGTCATTTACCTGGGCCGGCCGGGAGCCAATCAGGAGTGCCCAAGCTGGCTGATCGGCAGCACCGAGGCAATGCAGATCGGGCCGGCCGCCGGGCAGAATTATCACCGGTCAGTGGAGAACCCGATATCCCGGCAGATCATCGTATCCGCTGCGCGAATCCGGGTAACCGCCACCTTTAACAATGACCCTACCCAGATCTACCGGATCCTGGCCAGCGCCGCGCTGCCCGCGCCGGTCATCGTGGTGCCCAACCCCAACCCCAACCCGAACCCGCGCGGGGCCGGCCGCGGCGCGAATCCGCGCGTCCTGTCAGCGGCCGACAGCGCGCAGTTCCCGCGGGTCAACCCGCCGGAGCTGCCCGCCGACGTGGCGAACTTCCGCGGTCGCGGCTTCGACGCCTGCACAGCGCCGAGCAGGTCATACATGCGGGCCTGGCGCAGGCACTCGCATTACCGCGCGGTCGGCATCTACATCGGCGGCCGGGACCGGGCCTGCGGCCAGCGGAACCTGTCAGCGGGCTGGATCCGGCACGAGGCGGCGGCAGGCTGGCGGTTCTTCCCCATGTACGTCGGCCCGCAGGCGTCGTTCAACCAGCTCAAGGCGCCGGTCCGGGAGGCCAGGCGGGCCGCCCGCGATGCGGTCGCGCAGGCCAGGCGGCTGGGTTTCGGGCCGCGGACCCCGATCTACTACGACATGGAGGCGTACCGTCCGCGCCGCACCGGCGAGGTGCTCAGGTTCGCCTCGGCCTGGACCAGGCGGCTGCACAAGCTGGGCTACCGGGCCGGCATCTACAGCAGTTCCCAGTCCGGCATCGTGGACCTGGCCAGGCATTACGGGAGTCACCGCTTCAAGATGCCGGACGTCATCTACGACGCGCTGTGGAACGGATCCCGGAACACCAAGGACCGGTTCCTGCGCAAGGGGGAATGGGGCAGGCACCAGCGGCTGCATCAGTACAGCGGCAATGTCACGCAGACCTTCGGCGGGGACACCATCAACATCGACAAGGACTACCTGAACGTCCGGCTGGCGACGCCGGGCGGCACCCGGCAGGCATCCCAGGCGGCGGCCCAGCCGGACGGGACGGTCGACGCGTTCTTCCGCGGCACTGATCACCGCCTCTGGCACGTGGGACCGCTGTTCGGCTCGGGCTCCGGCGCGGACCGGGCCGTCCCGGCGGCTCTGGGCGGTACCCTGACCGCGCAGCCGACCGTGGTCTCGCCGGTCCCGGGCGCGCTTGACGTCTTCTTCGAGGGACCGGGCCACGCGCTCTGGGAGGAAGCGCGCAAGGCGGGCCGGTCATGGTCGGCACCGAGGAAGATCGGCCGGATGGGCGTGATCGGAAGCGCCGGCCGCGGTCGCGCAGCCGGGCGGCGTGGTCGACGTGTTCTGGCGCGGTTCCGCCGACGATCACCTCTGGCACGGCCAGCTCAGCCCGGGAAAGGGCTGGCGGGGGCCGCAGGACCTGGGCGGCAGCCTCGCCTCCGGCCCGTCGCCTGCCGAGTCCTTCCCCGGCACGGTGCAGGTCTTCTGGAAGGGCGGCGACGGCGCGCTCTGGCATGTGATCCGGCGGCCCGGGCGGACCTGGACCAGGCCGTCGAGCCTCGGCATGGGCCCGCTCGGCGGCCCGCCGCGCGCCAGCGCGCGCCGCGGCGGGGCCATCGACGTGTTCTGGCGGGGATCCGGTAACGACCGGCTGTGGCTGGCGTCGTTCGCGCCGCACCGCCGCTGGTCCGGGCCGCGGGAGCTGGGCGGTAGCCTCGCCTCGGCGCCGTTCCCGCTGATGTCGTCCGGCGGCCGGGTGCACGTCTTCTGGCGTGGCACCGACCACCTGCTCTGGCAGACCGCGCGCGGGCCGCGCACGGGCTGGCGGCGGCCGGCCAGCCTGCACATGGGGCTGCTGCGCGGCGGCCCGTTCGGCATCGCCGGCCGCGGCGGGCGGAGCGTGGTTTTCTGGCGGGGCAGCGCTGGCCACCTGTGGTTCGCCGCGCAGCAGGCCGGCGGCTGGAGCCGGCCGCAGGACCTCGGCGGCCACGTTGGCTAGCGCGCGTGAGCGCCTGCATCCGGGCGCACTGGGTAGGATGGCGTGAGTTACCCGACTGCTAGCACCACCTGGCCGTGGCGGATTGCGACGACCGGTCCCAATGGTTGGTTTCCGTCCCCGAGGGTAACGGGGGCGGAGCGAACACGACATCCAGCCGGGCGACAAACGCGACATCCCGCCAGGCGCAACTTCGGTGCGGTATACCTGTGTTACCTATCTCAACACTCATCTCAACAGCACGCGTCGACCTAGGACACTCATGACTATGGCCCGGCCAAAGATCGTGAACGCTGCATGGCAGATGCTCCCGGAGCCGCTGCGGGGCAAGCTCCGCGGTAACACCGGCCGGCGGTTCATCCGGTTCGTGCCGGTCTCGCTGGCCGCCGTGGCCGCCAGCCAGCTCACGCTGGCGGTGCTGGTCGGCATCACCAAGGTCAGCGCCGGGACGTCCGCGATCATCGCGTCGATGGTCGGCGCCGCGGTGAGCTACGTGCTCAGCCGGTGGGCCTGGGAGCGCAAGGGCAAGCCGCACCTGCTCAAGGAGACGCTGCCGTTCTGGCTGGTCTCGGTCGGCGCCTGGATCGTCCTCGGCCTGGCGAGTCATTACGCGAGCGTCTGGGCCATCTCGATCGGCGCGAGCCACTGGGAGCGCGTGGCCATCGTCAACGTGGCCTATTTCCTGACCAACTGCGTGACGTTCGTCACCAGGTTCGCGATCTTCCACTACGTGCTGTTCGCGAACCGGGGATCGCGGGCAACGGAACTCGCGGCCGACAGTCCGGCCGGCGGCCCGGGCCTGGCCGCGGCCGGCCGGGAGGCCGGGCCGGGCATCGCCCGCCCGGCCCGCGGGGCGCACCCGAACGGTGCGGCCGGAGCGCACGGCGCCGGCCACGCCGGTCAGGGCGAGCCGGTCCCCTTCGCGCTGGCCGCCGACCGGCCGCCGCCCCGCGCGCGCCGCTGACGCTCCCGCCACCAGGTTCCGCCGATCACGCCGACGAAGCGCAGGCCGTAGAAGACGTTGTTGCCCTTCTTGCTCTTGCCGACCTGCCGCCGGTGAATCGTGGCCGGCCGCTCGACCACCCGGTAGCCGTGCGTGATGACGCCGATCAGCAGTTCCGCCGCCTGGTACTGCGGCTGCTCGAGCAGCACGGTCCCGGTCACCTCGGCCCGCATCGCCCGCAGCCCGAACGTGGTGTCGCTGATCCGCTGGCCGGTCAGCGCGCTGATGGTCACCGCGAACACCCGGACCCCCAGCCGCCGCACCGGATCCCTGGTCTCCTCGCTGCCGAGCCGCCGCGACCCGGTGACGAAATCGGCCTCGCCGGCCAGGATCGGCTCCAGCAGCCGCTCGATCTCCGCCGGGTTGTACTGGCCGTCGGCGTCCGTCGTCACGATGTACTGCGCACCGCCCTCGCGGGCCAGCCGGTAGCCGAGCCGCAGCGCCGCACCCTGGCCGCGGTTGACCGGCACATCGCAGACCAGCGCGCCGGCCGCAGCGGCCTCCTTCACCGTGCCGTCGGCCGCGCCGTCTGATACCACGATCTTCGCGGTCGCGAGCCCGCAGACCTGCGCGGGCAGCGCCTCGATGACCGGCCCGATCGCGCCTTCCTCGTTGTAGGCGGCGATCACGATAGCCACCGGCGGCAGCCCGGTCGCCCGCGACCCGTACTGGTCGTTGAAAGCGCGGATGGCGTCGCCGTCGATGACCGCGTCGGCGGTCGGCGTAGTGGTCATTTCGCTGCCTCCGAGAATTCCGGCCAGACGGTGGCGATGCCGGATTTGAGGTCATGGACCGGCGCGTAGCCCAGCGCCCTGGCCGCCGAGATGTCGATGATCACGGCGGGCATCTCGCCCGGCTTGGCCGGAACGTTCTGCACCGGTATGTCGGCGCCGGTCACGCTGCGCGCGGCGGCGACGATCTCGTTCACCGTCACGGACTCGCCCGCGCCGAGGATCAGCGGCCCGGTGCAGCCGGCCCGCAGCGCGAGCCGGACGCCGGCCACGATGTCGTCGACGTGCACCAGGTCGCGGACCTGACTCCCGTCGCCGTATACCTGCACGCCGCGGCCGTCCCTGGCCGCGCGCATCAGCCGGGGCACGAAGCTGTCCTTCTCCGCCATGCCGGGGCCGTAGACGTTGGAGAACCGGAGCGAGCAGCCCGTCATGCCGTAGCAGGCCGCGTACGCGCCGAGCAGCATCTCGCCGGCCGCCTTGGTCGCCCCGTACGGGGTCAGCGGCCGGAGCGGGATCTGCTCGGTGATGGTGGCCCGGCCGACGTCGCCGGTGACCGCGTTCGTCGAGGCGAGCACGAACGCGCCGACATCCTTGCGCCGCGCCTGCTCCAGCAGGGCCGCCGTCGCGTCGACGTTGAGCGCGTGGGTGCCGACCGGATCCTCGACCGACAGCAGCACGCGGGTCACCGCGGCCAGGTGGATGATCACTTCCGTGCCCGGGCTGACCGCGGCCGCCACGACTTCCGGATCGCACAGGTCGCCGACCACGGTCGGGACGGTATCGTCAGGGAATTTCCGCAGGTCCGCAACCGTGACGTCGGCGCCGGCCTGCACCAGCGCGCGGACCAGCCGCCGCCCGATGAATCCGGATCCGCCCGTCACGAGTACGCGGGAACGACTCTCATTCCCCATCGATGCTCCATTCACGTTGGATGTCCTGTGTCCATCGGTTGTATCGGGTTTAACCGCATTCGGTCATCCGGTCACGCTGAACCGCGGTCACGGAATCGCTGAGCTTTTCAGTCAGGCCGGCGCCTGCATGCCCGCGCCCGCCGTCGACCGGCAGGGACTGCCAGGCCAGCCGGAGGCGCGGGGCCAGGCTGCGCTGCGTCGTGCGCCGCCAGCTTGGGGACGGGTGTCCTTATCCCGGTTGCGCGTGGTCAGTGTATCGGCGGACGGGCGTGCGCCAGCCCGCAAGTCGGTGGTTGTGCAATGCTGTTAAGCCGATGGCACTGCGGAGGAACCCGGTGCGAAACCGGGGCTGTCGCGCAACTGTGACCGGGGAGTGACCCTCAGCGGCCACTGCCGCGGATCTGGTCCCGCCGCTGGCGGGCCCGCCGCGGCGGGAAGGCGGGGCGAGCGCCGATCCGGAAGCCAGGAGACTCTGCCCATCGGCTGGACCAACTGCGGGCGCGGACACCCGGGAAGGACGAGGCTCGATGACGCCAGCCCCACCCCAGGCCAGCCGGAGCCCAGCCAGCCCGGGCCCAGGCGGCCCGGGCCCGGCCCGCTGCGGACCGGCCGCTGGCCGGGCAGCAGGCCGCGGGCCGGCCTGACTACCCGTTCGCCGCGATCGTCGGGATGGCTGACCTCAAGCTCGCGCTGCTGCTGAACGCCGTGTCGCCGGCCATCGGCGGGGTGCTCGTCCGGGGCGAGAAGGGCACGGCGAAGTCGACCGTGGTCCGCGGGCTCGCCGCGCTGCTGCCGCCCGCGGACGTCGTGGCGGGCTGCCGGTTCGCCTGCGACCCCGCCGCGCCCGACCCCGATTGCCCGGACGGCCCGCATCCGGACCGGCCGGCCTCGCTGCGGCGGCCCGCGCGGCTGGCCGAGCTGCCGGTCGGCGCGACCGAGGACCGGCTGGCCGGATCCCTGGACATCGAGCGCGCGCTGGCCGAAGGCGTCGCCGCGTTCGAGCCCGGGCTGCTCGCCGCCGCGCACCGCGGCCTGCTCTACGTCGACGAGGTGAACCTGCTGCATGATCACCTCGTCGACCTGCTGCTCGACGCGGCCGCGCTGGGCGTGAACTACGTCGAGCGGGAAGGCCTGTCGGTCCGGCACGCCGCCAGGTTCCTGCTGGTGGGCACCATGAACCCGGAGGAAGGCGAGCTCCGGCCGCAGCTGCTGGACCGGTTCGGGCTGACCGTCGAGGTGGCCGCGAGCAAGGACCCGGCGCAGCGCGCCGAGGTCGTCCGCCGCCGGCTGGCGTATGAGACGGACCCAGTCCGGTTCGCCGCGGGCTGGGCTGCGGATTTGAAACGGATTGCCGGGCGCGTGGTCACCGCTCGCGAGCGGCTGCCAGCGGTGCGGCTGCCGGACCGGGTCCTGCAGCAGATCTGCTCGGTCTGCGGGGCCTTCGAGGTCGACGGCCTGCGCGCCGACCTGGTCACGGCACGGGCCGCCATCGCGCTGGCGGCCTGGCACGGCCGCGATGAGGTGGCGGAGGACGACGTGCGCCAGGCCGCCAGGCTCGCGCTGCCGCACCGGCGCCGCCGGGATCCCTTCGACGTGCCCGGACTCGACGAGCAGGCACTCGACGAGGCGCTGGCGGACGCGCTCCGCTCGCCACCGGAGCCCCCGGCCGGCCGGCTGCCGGACGACGCTGACCCGGGCGGCGCCGGTCCGGACGGCACGGATCCGGACGGTACCGATCCGGATGGCACGAGCCCGGACGGGCCGGACGATCATCACCCGGGCGGCGGCGGCCCGGGCGGCGCGCCGCCACCCGGTCCGGACGGCGGCCGGCCGCCGCCGGACCCGGGCGGGCCCGCGCCGGATGCTGACCGGCAGGCCGCCACGGCGCCGGCCGGGCCCGGCGCCGCCGCCCGGCGCGATCCGGCCCAGGATAGGAGCGCCCAGGCCGCGACCGCGCCGTTCCGGCCCCGGCTGCTCACCGTGACCGGCATCGGGCAGGGCGCGCCGGGCCGGCGTTCCGCGGCCCGCACCCCGTACGGCCGGGTGGCCGGCGCCCGGCGGCCGGCCGGGCAGGTGCACTCGGTGCACCTGCCCGCCACCTTGCGCGCCGCCGCGCCCCGGGCCGGCCGGGCAGCCGCGCCGGACTCCGCGCCGAGGATCCGGATCCGGCCAGCGGACTTGCGCGAGACCGTGCGGGTCGGCCGGGAGGGCAACCTGGTGCTGTTCGCCGTCGACGCCAGCGGCTCGATGGCCGCCGGCCAGCGCATCCGCGCGGTCAAGGGCGCGGTGCTCTCCCTGCTGCTCGATGCCTATCAGCGCAGGGACAAGGTGGGCCTGGTCACGTTCCGCGGCGCGGCGGCCGACCTGGCGCTGCCCCCGACGTCCTCGGTGGAGGCGGGCGCCCGGCGGCTGGCGGCATTGCCGACCGGGGGCCGGACCCCGCTGGCGGCCGGCCTCGCGCTGGCGGCCAGGGTGCTGCGGAACGAGCGGCTCAGGGATCCCGACCGCCGCCCGCTGCTCGTGGTCGTCACCGACGGCCGGGCCACCAGCGGCACCGCCGCGGAGCTGGCCCGGGCGGCAGGCGCGCTGGCCGGAGTGGCCGCCGTGGTGATCGACTGCGAGTCCGGCGCCGTCCGGCTCGGCCTCGCGGCTCGGCTGGCCACGCGGCTCGGCGGCACCGCGGTCCGGCTGGAGGAACTCGCGGCCGGCGGCATCACCGGCGTGGTCCGCGCGCACGCGCCCGGGGGCCGGCGGCGGGGGGCGGCCTGATGCCGCAGGGCAAGCCGGCCACCGTGCCGGACGACGGCCTGACCACCCGGCAGCGGCGCGGCCAGCCGCTGGTGATCGTGCACACCGGCGCTGGTAAGGGCAAGTCGACCGCCGCCTTCGGGCTGGCGCTGCGCGCCTGGAACCAGGGCTGGCCGGTAGCCGTATTCCAGTTCGTGAAGTCAGCCAAATGGCGGGTCGGCGAGGAGCGCGCGCTGAGCACGCTCGGCGGCAGCGGCGCGGGCGGAACGGTCACCTGGCACAAGATGGGCGAGGGCTGGTCCTGGATCCAGCGCGATACCGCCGACCACGCGGAACGTGCCGCCGAGGGCTGGGCGCAGATCCGCCGGGATCTCGCCGCGCAGGCCTACCGGCTGTACGTGCTCGACGAGTTCACCTACCCGATCAAGTGGGGCTGGGTGGACGTCGACGAGGTCATCGCCGTGCTGGCGGCCCGGCCGGGCAACCAGCACGTAGTGATCACCGGCCGGGACGCTGATCCTAAGCTGGTTGCCTTCGCCGACCTGGTCACCGAGATGACGAAGGTCAGGCACCCGATGGACGCCGGCCAGAAGGGCCAGAAGGGGATCGAATGGTAGCCATCCCGCGGCTGGTCATCGCCGCCCCGTCATCCGGGAGCGGCAAGACGACCGTGGCCACCGGCCTGATGGCGGCGCTGACCAGCCGGGGCCTGCGGGTGTCCGGGCACAAGACCGGCCCGGATTACATCGACCCTGGCTACCACGCGCTGGCCACCGGCCGGCCGGGCCGCAACCTGGACCCGGTGCTCTGCGGCGAGGAACTGATCGCCCCGCTGTTCCTGCACGGCGCGGCGGATGCCGACGTGGCCGTGATCGAGGGCGTCATGGGCCTCTTCGACGGCATCGCCCCGGGCCCGCCCGGCGCCGCGAGCGCCGGTTACCCGGACTGGCCGGCCGACCCCGGCTTCGGCTCCACCGCGCACCTGGCCAGGCTGCTGGCCGCGCCGGTCGTGCTGGTCGCCGACGCGGCGGCGGCCGGCCGGTCGGTGGCCGCGCTGGCGGCCGGCTTCCGTGACTACGACCCGCGGACGAAGCTGGCCGGGGTGATACTCAACCGGGTCGGCTCGGACCGGCACGAGCGGCTGCTGCGGGACGCGCTCGACGGCATCGGGCTGCCGGTGCTCGGGGCGATCAGGCGCACCGACGCGGTGGCCACGCCATCCCGGCACCTGGGCCTGGTCCCCGCCGCCGAGCGGCTGGCCAGCGCGAAGCGGGCGGTGGCCCAGCTGGGCGCGCTGATCAGCGCCTCGTGCGACATCGGCGCGCTGCTGGCGCTGGCCGGCAGCGCGCCGCCGGTCAGCGCAGCCCCCTGGGACCCGGCCGTCGCGCTATTCCGCGATCCCGCGGACTTCTCCGTGGCCGCGGCCGGATCATGGGCAGCGGCCGGGCCGGCGCCGGTGATCGCCGTCGCCAAGGGACCGGCGTTCACGTTCGGTTATGCCGAGCAGGCCGAGCTGCTGGCCGCGGCCGGCGCCCGGGTCCTCCGCTTCGACCCGCTGACCGACGAGGCGCTGCCGGACGGCACCGCCGCGCTGCTGATCGGAGGCGGGTTCCCGCAGGTGCACGCCAGCGAGCTGGCCGCCAACCAGCCGATGCGCCGCCAGGTCGCCGCGCTGGCCGCATCCGGCGCCCCGGTCGCGGCCGAGTGCGCCGGGCTGCTGTACCTCGCCAGGACACTGGAGGGCCAGCCGATGTGCGGCGTGATCGCCGCCGACGCCGCGATGACGCCGAAGCTGACGCTCGGCTACCGCGCCGCCGTCGCCGCCGCGGACTCCGTCATTGCCCGGGCCGGCGACCAGGTGCGAGGGCACGAGTTCCATCGGACCTCCGTTTCAAATGAAACTGCTGATGCTCCGGCGTGGCGGCTTTCCTCCGGTGCCAGCGAGGGCTTCGTCCGCGGCGCCATGGTGGCGTCCTACCTGCACCTGCACTGGGCGGCTCAGCCGGCGTTCGCGGCCAGGCTGGTGGCGGCAGCCGGGGCAGCGCGGTGAGGCGGCTCGTAGGGGTCGGCGTCGGCCCCGGGGATCCGGAGCTGATCACCGTCAAGGCGGTCCGGGTGCTGCGCGCCGCCGACCTGGTCTTCGTCCCGGTGCTGGCCCGGCCGGGCGAGGAGGACAGCGCCGAGCAGGGCCGGGCCGAGGCCACCGTGCGGGCGCACGCCGGCGCCGCCAGCATCCGCCGGGTGGCGTTCACGCTCAGCGATCGCGGCGGCGTTACTCCGGGCCGGGCCGCCGCCTGGGACGCCGCCGCCCGCTGCGTGGCCGCGGCCTTCGCCGGCGGCGCCCGGACCGTGGCGTTCGCGACTATCGGGGATCCGGCCGTCTACTCGACGTTCAGCTACCTGGCGCAGACCGTGACCGGTCTGATGGCCGACGTCGTGATCGAGACCGTGCCCGGCATCACCGCGCTGCAAGACCTGGCCGCGCGCAGCGGTACCACGCTGACCGAGGGCACCGAGTCGCTGGCGCTGCTGCCGCTCACCGCGGGCGCTGACGCGCTGGCCGACGCACTGGCCAGGCACGATACTGTCGTCGGCTACAAGCTGGGATCGGCAGGCGGGCCCGGTGTCGGCGCGGTGCTCGGGCTGCTCGGCGAGGCAGGCCGGCTCGGCGGCGCCGTGTTCGGGGCGCGGCTCGGGCTACCGGGCGAGGACATCCGCCCGGCCGCCGAGCTGGCCGGCCGCGGCCCGGTGCCGTACCTGTCGACGCTGATCTCGGTGCGCGCCCGGGCCGGGCGCGGCAGCAGGCTCGGCGGACGGCGACCCGGAGGCCAGTGATGAGCGCGGGGAAGGTGACCTTCATCGGTGCCGGGCCCGGCGCGCCGGACCTGCTGACGCTGCGCGCGGCGGCCGCGATCGGCGCCGCGGACGTGGTGATCTGGGCATCCAGCCTGGTGGATCCGGGGGTTCTCGGGCACGCCCGGGCGGGCGCCGAGCTGGTGGACTCGGCGCTGCTGCCGCTGGAGGGCGTGCTGCCCTACTACCAGCGGGCCAGCGCCGAGGGGCTGCAGATAGCCCGGGTGCACTCCGGCGACCCGGCGCTGTGGGGCGCGATCCAGGAGCAGCTGGACCGCTGCCGCGAGCTCGGCCTGGCCACCGAGGTCGTGCCCGGCGTGTCCAGCTTTACCGCCGCCGCGGCCAGCGTAGGGCGGGAGCTGACCATCCCGGAGGTCGCCCAGTCGGTCATCCTGACCCGGCTGGGCGGCGGCAAGACCCCGATGCCGCCCGGTGAGGACGTCGCCTCGCTGGCCCGGCACGGGACCACGATGGCGCTGTTCCTTTCCGCGGCCAGATCCGGGCAGCTGCAGGACGAGCTGCTGGCCGGCGGCTATCCGCCCGGCACGCCTTGCGTGGTCGCGTACCGCGTGACCTGGCCGGACGAGCTGATACTGCGCTGCGAGCTGGCCGGCCTGGCCGCGACCGTGAAGGCGAACCGGCTGTGGAAGCACACGCTCGTGCTGGTCGGGCCCGCGCTGGCGGCCGGCGGGAAGCGGTCGCACCTGTACCATCCCGGTCATTTCCACGAGTACCGCAAGGCCGACCGGGCGGCCCGCCGCGAGTTGCGCGGGACGGCGCCGTGACCGAGCCTGCCGAGCTGCGCGAACCGGATTTGCCGCGGACCGCGAAGGTCCGCCAGCGCGGGCTGCGCACCGGCTGGACGACCGGGACGTGCGCGGCCGCGGCCGCCAAGGCGGCGGCGACCGCGCTGGTCACCGGTCAGGTGCAGCACGCCGTGGAAATCGGGCTGCCGTCCGGCCGGCGGGTGTCGTTCCCGGTGCAGTCGTGCCAGATCGCGGCCGGCCAGGGCCCGTGGGCCGAGGCGGTAGTGATCAAGGACGCCGGGGATGATCCGGACGTGACCGACGGCGCGCACCTGACCGCGTCGGTGAGCTGGCGCGGCCAGGCCGGGCTCGAGCTTGACGGCGGCGTCGGCGTCGGCGTGGTCACCAAGCCGGGGCTGGGCCTGGCGCTCGGCGGGCCCGCCATCAACCCGGTGCCCAGGAAGATGATCACCGAGGCGGTCGGCGAAGCCGTCGACCTGGCCGGGCGCGGCCTGCGGGTGATCATCTCCGTGCCGGACGGCGAGCGGATGGCGCGCAAGACGACCAACGGCAGGCTCGGCATCCTCGGCGGTATCTCGATCCTGGGCACGACCGGCATCGTCCGGCCGTTCTCCACCGCGTCCTGGCGGGCCAGCGTCGAGCAGGCGGTGGCCGTGCTTTCCGGGCAGGGCGAGCGGACGCTCGTGCTCTGCACCGGCGGCCGGACCGAGAAGGGCGCGATGGCGCTGCTGCCCGGCCTGCCCGAGGTGTGCTTCGTCGAAGTCGGCGACTTCACCGGCGCCGCGCTGCGGCGGGCCGTCCAGCACGGGGTCGCCCGGGTGGTCTTCGTCGGCATGGCGGGCAAGCTGACCAAGCTGGCGGCCGGCGTGCTGATGACCCACTACACCCGCTCGAAGGTATCGGCCGGGCTGCTCGGCGACATCACCCGCGCGGCCGGCGGTGACCCGGACCTGGCCGTGCAGGTGGCCGGGGCGAACACCGCCAGGCACGCGGTCGAGCTGTGGGCGGAGGCTGGCCTGCTCGGCCCGGCCGGGACCGAGTTGTGCCGCCGGGTGGCCGGCGTGCTCGGCAGGTTCTGCGCGGAGCTTGCCGCCCGGCCGGGGGCACCGCCAGCGGGGGCACCGCCTGCGGAGGGGCCGGCGGCGGGGGCACCGCCAGCGGGGGCACCGCCAGCGGAGGGGCCGGCGGCGGAGGGGCCGGCTGACCCGGCGCGCACCCGGCCGGCTATCGAGGTCATCATGGTCGACTTCACCGGCCGGGAACTGATCGCCGCCTTCCCGGAGCGCGCGGCATGACGCCGCCGGTCACCGTGATCGGCTGCGACGGCAGCCAGCTCCGGCCGGACGCGGCAGCGGTCATTTCCTCGGCCGCGATGGTCGCGGGCGCCGGGCGGCATCTTGCCGCAGCCGGGATTCCGGCCGGCCCACGGCGGGTGGAGATCACCCGGCTGGATGCCGTGCTCGACGAGATTTGCCAGGCCACCGGGCCGGTCGCGGTGCTGGCGTCCGGTGATCCCGGGTTCTTCGGGATCGTCCGGGCGCTGCGGGCCCGCGGCATCGTGCCGCAGGTGATCCCGGCCGTGTCGTCCGTGGCGCTCGCCTTCGCCCGGCTCGGCCTGGACTGGGACGACGCGCTCGTGCTGTCCGCGCACGGCCGCCCGCCGCGGCCGGTCACCGCAGCGGCGCTGGCCCACCCTAAGGTCGCGATCCTCACCGGGCCGGGAGAGGGCACCGCGCAGCTCGCGGCCGCGCTGCTTGCGGCCGGCCGGCGGGTGCACGTCGCCGAACGGCTCGGCGAGCCCGGCGAGCGGGTGGCCGAGCTGACCGAGGCGGCCGTGCCCGGCCTCGCCGACCCGAACGTGCTCATCGCGCTGGATCCGGCCGCCGGCCAGGTACCGGCCGAGCGGCCCGGCTGGGTGGCCGGGCACCGGGGCGCGCGGCCGGCTGGGCGCTGCCGGAGGAGTGCTTCGCGCACCGCGATTCGATGATCACCAAAGCCGAGGTTCGCGCGGTGGTGCTCGCCAGGCTCGGGCCCGGGCTCGGCCGGGTCGTCTGGGACCTGGGCGCGGGCTCCGGCTCGGTCGCGATCGAGTGCGCCAGGTTCGGCGCCAGCGTGATCGCGATCGAGGCCGATCCCGGCCAGTGCTCCAGGATCGGGCAGAACGCCGCCGCGCACGGCGTGGCCATCCGGATCGTGCCGGGCCGCGCACCGGAGGCGCTGGACGGCCTGCCAGCCCCGGACGCGCTGTTCGCCGGCGGCGGTGACAGCGCGTCGCTGGACGCGGCCATCCAGCTCGGCCGTCCGGCCCGGGCGGTGGTGACGCTGGCCTCGGTTGACCGCGTTCGCGCGGTTAGCGAATCGCTTGCTGGTCATGGCTACCGGGTGGACGGATTGCAACTGCAGGCGTCGAGGCTGGCCAGCCTGCCGGGCGGATCGCTGCGGCTGACCGCGGCCAATCCCGTGTTCGTACTCAGCGGCGAACGGGGCGCCAGATGATCGGCCTGATCACGGTCACCGCAGGCGGACGCTCGGCCGCCGAGCGGCTGGCGGCCGCGCTGCCCTACGCGCACATCTACGACGAGCCGGCCGCCACCGCGATCCCGCGGGCATTCGCCGAGTGCGACGGAATCATCGCGTTTCTCGCCGTGGGCGCGACCGTCCGGATCGCCGCGCCGCTGATCACGGGAAAATACGAGGACCCGGGCGTGGTGTGCGTGGACGAGGCGCTGCGGTTCGTGATCCCGGTCCTCGGCGGCCACGCGGGCGGCGCGAACGTGCTGGCCCGGCGGGTGGCCGGCATCCTCGGGGCGACCGCCATCATCACCACGGCCGCGGAGGCGGCCGGGTCGGTGGGCCTCGACGAGTTCGGCGCAGACCTGGGCTTCATAGCCGAGCCGGCCAGCGATTTCGCGCCGGTCGGCGCCGCCATACTTTCCGGCGAGCGGGTCACGCTGACCATGGAGCACCAGTGGCCGGTCCCGCCGCTGCCGCCGAACGTAGTGCGGACAGCGCAGCCGGAGCCGGCTCGTCCCGGCCATCGTGGTCAGCGACGAGGTGCAGGCCGAGCCCGCGGGCGGCGCGGCGGCCAAGGGCCCGCGCGTCGTCTACCGGCCGCCTTCGCTGGTCGTCGGCGCCGGCGCGAGCACCGGCGTGACCGCCGACGAGGCTGGCCGGCTGATCGACGAGACGCTGGCCGCCGCGGGGCTGGCACCGAGATCAGTCCGGTGGCTCGGTACCGCGGACGTCAAGGCACGCGAGCCCGGGCTGCTGGCGGCCGCCAGCAGGCGCGGCTGGACGGTCGTCACGGCGTCGGCCGAGCAGCTGGCCACGGTCGATGTCCCTAATCCGAGCGAGATCGTGCGCGCTGCTGTCGGCACGCCGAGCGTGGCCGAGGCTGCCGCGCTGCTTGTCGCGGAAGGCGGTCACCAGTTCGGCGACCCGGAGCCAGGCGGCCCGGGCGGCGCCCGGCTGATCGTCACCAAGCGGGCCAGCGCGCGCGCCACCGTCGCGGTCGCCCGGCGGCGGCCGCGCGGCAGGCTCGCGCTGATCGGCCTGGGGCCGGGCGCACGCGACCTGATGGTCCCTCGCGCTGTCGATGAGCTGCGCCGGGCCAGCATCGTCGTCGGCCTGGACCAGTACGTCTACCAGGTCGCCGACCTGATCTCGCCGGGCGCACAGGTGCTGGCCAGCGGGCTGGGCGAGGAGGAACAGCGGGCCGCAGCCGCTGTCCGCGAGGCCATGGCGGGCCGGGCGGTCGCGCTGATCGGTTCCGGCGACGCGGGTATCTACGCGATGGCCGGCCCGGCGCTGGCGCTCGCGGACGAGCGGGTCGAGGTGGTCAGCGTGCCCGGCGTGACGGCCGCGCTCGCCGCCGGGGCGGTGCTCGGCGCGCCGCTCGGGCATGATCACGCCCTGATCTCACTGTCCGACCTGCACACGAACTGGGACGTGATCGAGCGCAGGGTCCGCGCCGTCGCCGAGGCCGATCTTGTCACCTGCTTCTATAACCCAGCCAGCCGGACGCGGAACTGGCAGCTCGGCCGTGCGCTCGCGGTCCTGGCCGGGCACCGGGCGCCGGATACGCCGGTCGGCTGGGTGCGCGATGCCTCCCGGCCCGGGCAGCGGTTCGGCGTTACCACGCTGGCCGGGTTCGACCCGACGACGGCGGACATGCACACGCTGGTCGTCGTCGGCTCGTCCCGGACCACGGTGGTGGCCGGCCGGATGGTGACGCCGCGCGAGTACCGGTGGGCGGCACCATGACCATCCCGGCCGCCGCGCCCGTCCTGGCCGGCCCGCCCGTCCCGGCCGGCCCGCCCGTCCCGGCGGCGCTGCCCGTCCGGCATCATCGCCCTGGCCTGCCCGGGTCCGCGCTGGCCGCGGCCGTGGTCACCGCGGCCTGCCAGGGCTGCGGCGCATGCCTGCTAACGTGCCCCGAGCAAGCGATCCGCCCGGTGCTTGATCGCGGCACGAGGGCGCCGCTGGCCGTGCTGCCCGGTCGATGCAGCGGCTGCGGCGAGTGTGTCGAGATTTGCCCGGCCGACGCGATCTTTCTGGCCGAGGAGGCGATGACGTGGTGACGTGGCCCCCGCCGGCGCCCGGCGGCACGCACCCGATCGAGACGGAGTCCTACCGGATACTGCGTTCTCGTATCGACCTGTCCCGGCTGCCGAGGTTCAGCCGGGACGTGACCGAGCGGATCATCCACGCGAGTGCTGACTTCGACTACGCCACGGACCTGGTCTGCGACGAGGAGGCGCTCGCCGCCGCGGTGGATGCGCTGGCCGGCGGCGCGGCGGTGGTCGCGGACGTGGCCATGGTCGCGGCCGGAATCACCAGCTGCCCGGTGGTGTGCAAGATCAGCGAGCCGCTGACCAGGCGGCTCGCTCGCACCGCGAATATCACCCGGGCGGCCGCCGCGGTCCGGCTGGCGTTCGGCGAGGTCGGGCCCGGGGCCGTCTGGGTGGTGGGCTGCGCGCCGACCGCGCTGCAGGAGATCCTGACCAGGGACGTCGAGCCCGCGTTCGTCATCGGCCTGCCGGTCGGGTTCGTCGGGGCGGCCGAGGCGAAGGACGCGCTGCGGGCCAGCGGGCTGCGGGCGCTGACCAACGTCTCGGAGAAGGGCGGCTCAGCGGTCGCCGCCGCGGCTCTCAATGCCCTGCTCCGGGCCGCCACCGGCCGGCCGGCGGTCGACCCGGGCGAGGCAGCGGACTGGGCGGAGCCGGCCAGCGTGCCGCCGCCGGCCAGCCCGGCCCGGCCGGCCGGGCCAGCCAGCCCGGCCGGGCCAGCCGGGCCAGCCAGCCCGGCGGGGGCAGCGGGACCGGCGGGGGCAGCGGGACGGGCGGGCCCAGCGGGACCGGCCGTGTCCCGGCTCCCCGGCGGCGAGGCAGCGCCGTGAGCCGCCGCCCGCCGCTGCTGCTGGCCGGGCACGGCACTCGTGATCCGGCCGGCGTGGCGGCGTTCACCGCATTCTCGGCGCGGCTCGCCGCCACCCTCGCGCCGCAGGGAATCGATGTGGCCGGCGGATTCATTGAGCTGTCGGCCCCGCCGTTGCGGGAAGCGGTCACCGAGCTGATCGCCCGTGGTCACCGGCGCATGGTCGCGGTGCCGCTGGTGCTGTCCGCGGCCAGCCACTCCAAGAGCGACATCCCGGCCGCCCTGGCCAGGGAGCGGGCCCGCCACCCCGGCCTGGACTGGAGCTACGGGCGGCCGCTCGGCCCGCACCCGGTGCTGCTCGGAATGCTGGCCGCCCGGATCGCCGCCCGGGTCACGCCCGCGGCCGGCCACCCGCCGCCCGCCGTGCTGCTGGCCGGGCGCGGGTCCACCGACCCGGACGCCAACGCCGAGGTATGCAAGACCGCCCGGCTGCTCTGGGAGGGCCGGGACTATGCGTTCGCCGAAACCGCTTTCGTGTCGCTGGCCAGCCCTGATGTACCCGCCGGCCTGGAGCGATGCCGGCTGCTCGGCGCCCGCCAGATCATCGTGGCCAGGTACTTCCTGTTCCCCGGCATCCTGCCGGACCGGATTGCCGGCCAGGCCGCGGCGTACCACGCGGCGCATCCGGACCTGGACGTGCGCTGCACGGAGATCCTCGGCGACACCGGCGAACTGGCCGGCCTGGTCGCCGAGCGCTACCACGAGGCGCTGGCCGGCGACATCAGGATGAATTGCGACGTCTGCGCCTACCGGGTTGCGCTGCCTGGCTTCGAGCAGCGGGTGGGCGCGGCCCAGCGGCCGCACCTGCACCCGCACGACGACGGCCACGTCCATGCCAGCTGACGCCAGCGGGCCGCCGCTGTCCGGCCCGGCCGAGGGTGAGGCCGGCCCGGCCGAGGGTCGGCCCGGCCCGGCGGAAGGTCGGCCCGGCCCGGCGGAAGGTCAGGCCGGCCCGGCCGAGGGTCAGGCCGGCCAGCAGGCGGCCGCTGCCGGGCTCGCCTACCCGGCAGCCGACCGGGCGGCGGTCTACCGGGTGCTGGCCGAGCGCAGGGACGTCCGGCAGGGATTCCGCCCCGACCCGGTGCCGCCCGACGTGCTTCGCCGCGTGCTCGCCGCCGGTCACCAAGCGCCGTCGGTAGGCCTTTCCCAGCCGTGGGACTTCATCGTGATCACCGACCGGGCCAGGCGCGAGCGGATCAAGGCGCTGGCGGCCCGCGCGGCCGCCGACTACGCGGCGAGCCTGCCAGCCGCCCGCGCCTCAGCGTTCGACCGCCTGAAGGTCGAGGCCATCCTGGAGGCACCGGTCGGCGTCGTGGTCACCTGCGACCCGACCCGCGGCGGCCGGCACACGCTCGGCCGGCATGCCCAGCCGCAGACCGCCGCCTACTCCAGCGTGCTGGCCGTGGCCGGGCTATGGCTTGCCGCGCGGGCCGAGGGACTCGGCGTCGGCTGGGTGAGCTTCTTCAGCGAGCGGCAACTCGCCGCCGAGCTCGGGCTGCCGGCGCACCTGCAGGTCGTGGCTTACCTGTGCGTCGGATACGTGACAGGCTTCGCCCCGGAGCCTGAGCTGGCGATGGCGGGCTGGGCCCGCAGGCGGCCGCTGTCCTGGGCCGTGCACGCGGACGAATACGGCCTGCGAGGGATACCAGGGGAGGACGCGGTGGATTTGCTTGCCGAGGTGCGGGCCGCGGTCGGCCCGCCGGACCAGGCCGCGATGACGGCCGCACGGGAGCGCCAGGACCTGCTGACCAAGCCGCGCGGCTCGCTCGGCGTGCTGGAGGAAATCTCGGTCCGGCTGGCCGGGCTGGCCGGCTGCTGCCCGCCGCCGATGCCTTCCCCGGCCGCGGTGGCTGTCTTCGCCGCCGATCATGGCGTGCACGCCCAGGGCGTCACCCCGTGGCCGCAGGAAGTGACTGCGCAGATGGTCGCCAATTTCCTGGCCGGCGGCGCGGTGGTCAATGCGTTCGCCGCCCAGGCGGGCGCCGAGGTGGTGGTCGTGGATGTCGGCGTCCGCGCCGAGCTCGGCGCCGTTCCGGGGCTGCTGCCGCGCAAGATCGCGCCCGGCACGGCCGACTTCACGGCCGGGCAGGCACTCACCCGCGAGCAGGCCCGGGCAGCGATCATGGTCGGCGCCGAGATAGCCCGTGACCTGGTCGCGGCGGGAAACCGGTGCCTGCTCACCGGCGATATGGGCATTGCCAACACCACCGCCTCAGCCGCGTTGGTGTGTGCCTTCACCGGGCGTGACGCGGCCGAGGTGACCGGCTACGGCACCGGCATCGACTCGGTCACTCATGCCAGGAAGGTGGCCGTGGTGCGGCGCGGCCTCGCCCGGCACCAGCCCGATCCGGCGGATCCGGTCGGGGTACTGGCCGCCTTCGGCGGCCTGGAGCACGCGGCGCTGGCCGGCTTCATCCTGGCCGCGGCAGCCCTCAGGGTGCCGGTGATCCTGGATGGCATGATCGCCGGGGCGGGCGCGCTGGCCGCGGTCGCGCTCTGCCCCGAGGCCGTGGGATGCTGCATTGCCGGGCACCGTTCGGTCGAGCCCGGGCATACCGCTACGCTCGGTCATCTGGGATTGCAGCCGCTTGTCGATCTCGGGCTGAGGCTCGGCGAGGGAACAGGGGCGCTGCTGGCCCTGCCGATCGTGCAGAGCGCGGTCCGCGCGCTGCGCGACGTCGCGACGTTCGACTCGGCTGGGGTAACCGGCAAATCCTGATCGACCTGCTGTCAAAGGACGGCCCTGCGGCACGATGAAAGAGAGCGCGATCACCGGATGGTCGGCACCGATCGGGCGCCTTACCTGCTGGCGCTGCGCCTGACGGGCCGCCGCGTCCTGATCGCGGGCGGCGGCACCGTCGCCGGCCGCCGCGTGCCCGGCCTGCTCGATGCTGGTGCCGAGGTGACGGTCGTTGCGCCTGAGGTTAGCCCGGCGCTGCATGACCTCGCCTCCGCTGGACGGATCACCTGGCTGGCCCGCGGCCACCGGGCAGGCGACTGCGCCGGAGCGTGGCTCGTCTGCGCCTGCACCGACGACACCGGCGTCAACGCGGCCGTGGCCGCCGAGGCCGACGCCGCGGGCATCTGGTGCGTCCGGGCCGATGACGCGGCCGCATCACGGGCCTGGACTCCTGCCTCGGGCCAGGCCGGGGACGTGCGGGTCGGCGTGCTGAGCGGCGACCCGCGGCATAGCGCCAGCCTCCGGGACGCGCTCGTCGGGGCGCTGACCTCGGGCACCATCGCGGCCCGCCGGGGCCGTCGCCGCGGCGGCGGGGTAGCCCTGGTCGGCGGCGGCCCGGGGGACCCGGGCCTGATCACCGTGCGCGGCCGGGCGCTGCTCGCCGAGGCGGACGTGGTCGTGGCCGACCGGCTGGCGCCGCGATCGCTGCTCGAAGAGCTCCCGGCCGATGTCGAGATCGTCGATGCCGCCAAGATTCCCCGCGGCCGGGCCATGGCCCAGGACTACATCAACTCCGTGCTCGTCTCGGCGGCCACCGCCGGGCGCTTCGTGGTGCGGCTGAAGGGCGGCGACCCGTTCGTGTTCGGCCGCGGCGCCGAGGAGCTGCTGGCCTGCCTGCAGGCGGGCATACCGGTCACGGTCGTGCCGGGAGTATCCAGCGCGATCGCCGTGCCGGCCGCTGCCGGGGTGCCGCTCACCCACCGCGGAGTGGTCCAGGAATTCCACGTCATCTCGGCGCACGTGCCGCCTGGTGACGAGCGCTCTACCGTCGACTGGGCGGCCCTCGGCCCGTCTCCGGCCACCCTGGTGCTGCTGATGGCCACCGAGCACTTGCAGGTCATCGCGGACGCGCTAATCCGGCACGGTCGTGACCCGAAGGGCCCCGTATCGGTGATCGCCGACGGTACTCTGCCCACGCAGCGCAGAATTACCGCGACACTGGATACTGTCGCCCACGACGCTGCCGAGGCGGGCATCCGGCCCCCGGCGGTCGTGGTAGTGGGTGAGGTCGTGACGATCGCGGCGCAGATTGCCGAACTATGCAGCAGCCCGGCGGATGGGACGCCGGGCGGTACATTCCTGCCTGGAGTGAGTCCTGCGCAGGTTAATGAACCTGCGCATGGTAATGATTTGGTATGGAGGCCGGCCCGGTGACTGGCGGCTCGCCGGTGTCTGGAGGCCGCGCAGCATGACGGAAGGACAGGGCCGGACGGCTGCGTCGGCGCCCGGAGGCTCCGCCGCGGGCGGCGCGCACGAGGCGGCGCACGGCGCGCACGAGGCGGCGCACGGCGCGCACGAGGCGGCCCGCGGCGCGCACGAGACAGCCCGTGGCACCCCCCTGACCGCGCGCGGCGCGCACGAGGCACCGGGCCGGGAACCGGACCCGCCTGCGCGCAGTCCCGCGCCGGAGGCACCGGAGCCCAGGCGGGTCGACGCCGGCCGGCTCGAATCGGCGCTGCTGCGGGTGCGGCACCAGATCCTGGATGCCCCGCTGTTCCTGGACGGGCCGGGGGTGCAGGACGCCAGGGCCGAGCGGCGCAAGCTGCTCAGCCAGATCGACGATTACCTGCTCCCGCGGTTGCGCGAGTCGGGCTCCCCGGTGCTCGTCGCGCTGGTCGGATCGACCGGCGCCGGCAAGTCAACGCTCGTGAACAGCCTCGTCGGGAAGCAGGTCAGCAACACCGGCATCCGCCGCCCGACAACCAACAGCCCGGTACTCGCCAGCCATCCGAGCGAGGTCGACTGGTTCGCCGAGAACGTCTTCCTGCCGACCCTGCCCCGGGTCCGCCAGCAGGGGCTGGCGATGCCGGGCCGGGACGGGCTGCTCGTCCTGGCGTCCAGCGAGGGCATGCCCAAGGGAGTGGCCCTGCTGGACACGCCGGACATCGACTCGGTGGTGCAGGCGCACCGCGAGTTCGCGCACCAGTTCCTCGACGCGTCCGACCTGTGGCTGTTCATGACCACGTCGACGCGCTACGCGGACGCCGCCGTCTGGGAGTTGCTGCAGTACGCCCGGGACCGGGGCGCGGCCCTGGGCATCGTGCTCTCCCGGGTACCGCCGGCATCCGCTACCCAGCTCAGCGCACATTTCGACGCGATGCTGGACGCCAACGGGCTGGGCGATACGCAGCGCTTCGTCATCCCGGAAACCTTACTGACCGAGGGCAGGCTGCCGGCCGAGATCTATGGCCCGATCCGCGAGTGGCTGGAGGACACCGCCGCCCGCGAGGACCGGCGCGTCGCGGTGCTCACCCAGACGATGTCGGGGGTGCTGGATACCTTCCGGTCCCGGCTTCCTGACCTGGCCGGCCAGGTCGAGGCGCAGCTTGCGCTCCGGGCGGAACTGCGGGCGGCGATCGACGAGGCCTACGCGGCCGGGCTGTCCGAGATCGACCGGGCCACCGCAGACGGCTCGCTGCTTCGCGGCGAGATCCTCGCCCGCTGGCAGGACTTCACCGGCACCGGCGACCTGCTGCGCATGCTCCAGGTGCGGCGGGGCGGCGGCACGGCCAGCCGTCCGCGCAAGCGGCGGATGCCGGCCCGCGCCAGCGCGCTCAAGGCCGCCGTCCGGGCCGGGCTGGAATCGCTGGTCGCCGCGGTCGCCGACCGGGCCGCGGAGGATGCGGTCGCCCGCTGGCGGCAGCACCCGGCCGGCGGCCCGCTGCTGGCCGGGCTATCCGCCCAGGCAGCCGACCACGCCTATGTCTCGGAGTTCGCCGAGGAGGCGGCGCTGACCTTCGGCGAGGCGGCCGCGCTTGGCGACGCCCCCGGCGGCGCGCCCGGGCCGGACCGTACCGGCACGGATACGATCAGCCGGGACGGGGCGGCCGCACTTGGCAAATCTGCTCCTGACCTGGCCAGGCGGACATCACGCGCGATCAGCGGATGGCAGGATCACGTTATGCACCTGGTTGAGGCGGAGAACGTGACCAAGCGCTCGATCGCGCGGGTCGTGTCGTTCGACGTGGAGCCGCTCGCGCTGGTGCTGACGATCGGGCTGCTGAGCGAAGGCGTGACTGGCGAGGCAGCCAGCGCTGGCACCGGCGTGGTCCCGCAGCACCTGCTGACGTCGCTGTTCGGCGCCGGGCCGCTGCGCGAGGTGGCGGGCCGGGCCCGCGCCGACCTGCACGACAGGATCGCCTTGCTGTTCGACGAGGAGATGCTGCGCTTCACCCAGGTCATCGACGCGGCCGGGGTCCCCGATGAGACGTCGCCTGCGCAGCTCCGCCAGGTCACGATGGCCCTAGAGACGGCGCGATGACGGTCCGCCCGCCACCCGCCGGGACGCCGGCCGGCCCGGAGCTCGCCGGGTCACCGGGCGCCGCCCTGTCGGACCGGCTCGCCGCGCTGGCCCGGGTGGTCCGGATCGGGTCGGCCAGGTCCGGGCCGGACGGGTTCAGCGAGCAGCTGCTGAACGACGCCGAGCAGCTACTGGCCCGGGCCGGCCAGCGACTGCGGCTGTCCTCGGCGCATACCGTGGTAGCCATGGCCGGCGGGACCGGCAGCGGCAAGTCCTCGCTGTTCAACCGGCTGGCCGGGGCAGACTTCTCCGCGGTGGGCGTGACCCGCCCGGTGACCACGGATCCGCATGCCTGCGTCTGGGGGGTAGCCGGCTCGGGCCCCCTGCTGGAGTGGCTGGGCGTGCCGCGCAGGCACCGTTATGCCAGATCCAGCGCACTGGACCGCGGCGAGGACGCGATGGCCGGACTGGTCCTGCTGGACCTCCCCGATCATGACTCGGTGGTGGCCGGCGACGCCGCGGAGGTAGACCGGCTGGTCGGCCTGGCGGACCTGATGGTGTGGGTGCTCGATCCGCAGAAGTATGCCGACGCGGCCGTGCACCGCCGGTACCTGGTACCCCTGGCGAATCACTCCGAGGTCATCGCGGTCGTGCTGAACCAGGCGGACAGGCTGACCGCCGGGCAGGCCGAGGACTGCGTCAATGACCTGCGCCGGCTGCTCGAATCGGAGGACCTGCAGGACGTCGGGGTGCTGGTGACCTCCGCGGTCACCGGCAGCGGCATCGACGACCTGCGCAAGCTCCTCATCCAGGCGGTCACCGCCCGGCGTGCCGCTACCGCGCGGATAGCCGCGGACGTGGACACGGTCGCAGCTAAATTCGGGCCTTACGCAGCCGCGACCACCAGCTCGGGGGAGTCTCCCGATTCCCCGGCGGCGCACGTCATCCCCGGCGACTCGGTCGAGATCCTGGCCGATGCGTTCGCCCGCGCGGCCGGGGTGGCGGCGGTCGGCGAGTCACTGCGCAACGCGCGGGAGCTCCGCGCCCTCGATTACGTCGGCTGGCCGGTCGGCTGGCTCGCCGAGCGGGTTACCGGTCACGACCCCGCGCGTAAGGTGCGGCTGGGCAAGCTCTGGGAGGAAATGCGGAGCGTGACCGCCGGGCCGTCCGGCGCGCAGCAGGCCGAGGTCGACAATGCGCTCACCGCGCTGGCCGACAAGCTCGGGCCGCCGCTGCCGCTGCCGTGGTCGCAGACCGTGCGCTCGGCGGCGCGCTCGGCGGCGAAGGACGTTCCCGGCGCGATTGGCGCCGCGATAGGCGAGTCGTTGCCGGTGGAGAACGAGATCGCCGGCTGGTGGCGGCTCGTCGGCGCCTGGCAGGGACTGCTGCTCGGCTGCGTCATCGTGGGCGTGGCCTGGCTCGGCGTGATCGTGGCATTCGGCGTGTTCCACGCGGGCGGCCAGGTGCCGTCGCGGCTGTTCGACGACGTCTCGCTGCTGCCCTGGATCGGTCTCATGATCGCGGCGATCCTGCTGCTGGGCTGGCTGACGACATCGGGCTGCATGAACCTGGTACGGGTGGCCGCCGAGCGGGAGCAGGAACGGGTCGAGGCAGCTATGCGCTCCCGGATGGCAGCGGTGGCCCGCGAGGTCGTGCTGCCGCCGATCGAGCAGGAACTCTTCGAGTACGAGCGGTTCACCGAGGAGCTGCGCGTCGCGGCCGGCTAGCCGGGATGACCGCCAGCGCGGTGATTCCTG
Source organism: uncultured Actinomycetes bacterium (assembly GCA_963786975.1). Classification (GTDB taxonomy): domain Bacteria; phylum Actinomycetota; class Actinomycetes; order Streptosporangiales; family Streptosporangiaceae; genus Palsa-506. The sequence continues at coordinate 408,357 of CAWBBE010000011.1, forward strand.
GCGGTGTTGCCTTCCTTCTGTAGCGCTGTAATGTTGTAATCCGGAGCTTTGGAGGACGGCATGGCAGCGGACTCACCACTCGACGCGTACTCGCAGATCGTGACGGAGGTGGCTGCCGCGCTCACGCCGAAGGTGGCGAGCCTCCGCGTCCCGCGGGCCGGGTCACGTGGTGGCGGGGAGAGCCTCGGCTCAGCCGTGGTGTACACCGGGGACGGGTTCCTGCTGACCAACGCGCACGTCGTCGGCCGGGCCCAGGGCGGGACAGCGCTGTTCGCCGACGGCACCAGCGCTGCCTTCACCGTGGTGGGCGCCGATACGCTCTCCGATCTCGCCGTGGTGCGCGCGGGCGGGCCGACGCCGCCGCCCGCCGAGCTCGGCGAAGCGGACAATCTCGCCGTGGGCCAGCTGGTGGTGGCGGTCGGCAGCCCGCTGGGCCTAGCCGGCTCGGTCACCGCGGGCGTGGTCAGCGCCCTTGGCCGGTCGCTGCCGACCCGCAGCGGCTCGGCGGCCCGGCTGGTTGAGGACGTGATCCAGACGGACGCCGCGCTGAACCCCGGAAACTCCGGCGGGGCGCTGGCGGACGCGCGCTCGCGGGTGGTCGGGATCAATACCGCGGTGGCCGGCATCGGGCTCGGGCTGGCCGTGCCGGTCAACGCGACCACCAGGCGGATCATCGCCGCGCTCATGCGGGACGGCCGGGTCAGGCGTGCCTATCTGGGCCTGGTGACGGTACCGGCGCCGCTCAGCTCGCAGCTGCAGGCGCGCTTCGGCCGGGCCAGCGGGCTCCGGGTGGCGGAGGTCGTCCCGGACGGCCCGGCGGCCAGGGCGGGCATCCGGTCCGGCGACCTGCTGCTGGCCGCGGCCGACCACCCGGTCACGGCCGCGCAGGATTCTGCAGCGGCTGATGTTCGGCGACGCGATCGGGCGCCCGCTGGCCATCACGGTGATGCGCAACAGCGCGCTGGTCGACGTGATCGCCGAGCCGTCTGAGCTGATCGCCGCCTGACCGGCCCGGCCGGTCCGGGCGAGCGCAGCGAAGCCAGGGCCGGCCCGCGATGGCCGGCCCTGGCTGGCCTGAGCGGGCGGCAGCGGGGCGCGTGGGTCGTCCCCCGGCCAGCACTGCCCGCGCCAGGCTCCGCGCGCTGCGATTACCGCCGAAGATCTTTAACGGATCTTCGGCGGCCGGCCAGCGGCCGGGCTGGTTCGGACCCGGCCGTGCACTATCGCACCGGCCGGCTCGCGGCCAAGCCGGAATCCACAGGCCAGGCTCTTCCGGCCGGCTGTCCACAGGATCCGGCCGGCCGAGCGCGGTCCGGGCCCGGCGAGCGACCTTGGAATCCAGCCCGGCGGCGCGGTGCCGCCGGCGCCGATGTGCGGGGCGCGGACGGCGCCTCGCCGCAGCCGATCTCAGGAGGACAGCGATGACCAACGAGGCACAGCTGAGCATGACGGGATACGTGGCTACCCAGCCGGCCTTCTGGACGACCACCTCGGGCGCCACCAAGGTGTGGATGCGGGTGGCCTGGACTCCCCGGCACATTGACCGCGTCACCGGCGAGTGGACCGACGGCCATACCTCGTATCTGACCGTGATCTGCTGGCGCAAGCTGGCCGACAACGTGGCCTTGTGCCTCCGCAAGGGCGATCCAGTGGTCGTGAAGGGCCGCCTGTCCGTCCGGGACTACGAGAAAGACGGCACGACAAGGACCGCGGTCGAGGTGGACGCGAGCTCCATCGGGCATGACATGTCCAGGGGCGCGGCCCACTTCCAGCGGACCAAGCGGGCGCCCGGCGAGACCGCGGCCGATCAGCTGGCGGCCGATCAGCTGGCAGGCGGGTTCGGCACCGGCGGCCTGCCGGGTGACGAGGGACTGCGGCGCGGGGACGCCATGGCGGGCCCGGGCGACGGTTTCGGTGCCGGTCCCGCGCCGGATGACGCGGCCGCCGGGACGGCCGCGGGCGGCGGTGGCGGCGACGACGACGGCGACGGCGCAGGCGACGGCGGGCAGGCGGCCGGCCAGGGCATCTTCGACGAGAGCGCGATCGCCGCACTGGCGGACGAGCCGGCCTCAGTTCCCGCGCCCTTCTGATCCCTCAGCTGACCTGGCCGCGGCTGATCCGCCCGCGGAGCCGGCGGATCAGCCGTCTCGGCGGGCGCGGTCCCGGGCGTCGCTACCAGTACCGGCACCAGCCGTCCGAACCGGGTACTCGCTGCGCCTACCCTTAGTACATGCCCGAGTTCATCTACCAGATGCGCGCCGTGCGGAAGGCGCATGGCGACAAGGTCATCCTCGATGACGTCACCCTTGCCTTCCTGCCTGGCGCGAAGATCGGCGTCCTCGGACCCAACGGCACCGGCAAGTCCACCCTGCTGCGCATGATGGCAGGCGTCGAGCAGCCGTCGAATGGCGATGCCCGGCTGATGCCGGGCTTCTCCGTGGGACTGCTTGACCAGGAACCCGAACTGGACGACACCAAGACCGTGCTCGGCAACGTCGAGGACGGCGTGGCCGAGACCAAGGCGCTGCTTGAGAAGTACAACGAGATCGCCGAGAAGATGGCCACCGACTATTCCGACGACCTGCTCGCGGAGATGGGCAGGCTGCAGGAGCAGCTTGATCACCGGGAGGCCTGGGACCTCGACAGCCAGCTGGATCAGGCCATGGACGCGCTGCGCTGCCCGCCGCCGGATGCGGATGTGAGCGTGCTGTCCGGCGGCGAGCGCAGGCGGGTCGCGCTCTGCAAGCTGCTGCTGCAGCAGCCGGACCTGCTGCTGCTCGACGAGCCAACCAACCACCTGGACGCGGAGAGCGTGCTCTGGCTGGAGCAGCACCTGGAGAAGTATCCCGGCACCGTCGTCGCCGTCACGCACGACCGGTACTTCCTTGACAACGTCGCCGGGTGGATCCTCGAGCTCGACCGCGGGCATGCCTACCCGTACGAGGGCAACTACTCGACGTACCTGGAGACCAAGGCGACCCGGCTCAAGGTCGAGGGCCAGAAGGACGTCAAGCGCCGCAAGCGGCTGGACGATGAGCTCGAGTGGGTGCGGTCGAGCCCGCGGGCCCGGCAGGCGAAGAGCCGCGCCCGGCTGCAGCGGTACGAGGAGATGGCCGCGGAAGCCGACCAGAACAGGAAGCTTGACTTCGAGGAGATCCAGATACCGCCGGGCCCGCGGCTCGGCGGGCTGGTCGTGGAGGTCGCCGACCTGGCCAAGGGCTTCGACGACCGGATGCTGATCGAGAATCTCAGCTTCAGCCTGCCGCCGAACGGGATCGTCGGCGTGATCGGCCCGAACGGGGTGGGCAAGACCACTCTGTTCAAGATGATCATCGGAGAAGAGCAGCCGGACGCCGGCTCGATCCGGATCGGCGAGACGGTTCAGATCGCGTACGTCGACCAGTCCAGAGGCCGGATCGACCCGGCCAAGAACGTGTGGCAGGTGATCTCCGACGGCGAGACCTACATCAGGGCCGGCCGCACCGAGATCCCCAGCCGCGCCTATGTCGCCGCCTTCGGTTTCAAAGGTCCTGACCAGCAGAAGCCGGCCGGGATCCTGTCCGGCGGCGAGCGCAACAGGGTGAACCTGGCGCTCACCCTCAAGCAGGGCGGGAACCTGCTGCTGCTGGACGAGCCGACGAACGATCTCGACGTGGAGACGCTGTCGTCGCTGGAGAACGCGCTGCTCGATTTCCCCGGCTGCGCGGTGATCACCAGCCACGACCGCTGGTTCCTGGACCGGATCGCAACGCACATCCTGGCCTGGGAGGGCGGCGCCAGCTGGTTCTGGTTCGAGGGCAACTTCGAGTCGTACGAGAAGAACAAGATCGACCGGCTCGGCGCCGAGGCGGCCAGGCCGCACCGGGTTACCTACCGGAAGCTCACCAGGGGCTGACGGTCAGGCCGGGGTCAGCCCGATGTCTGGCCCGCGGCCGGCCGCCGAAGGCTGGTTGACCAGGCTGTGCGCCGCCATCACCAGGTAGTCCCAGAGCTGCCGGTCAAGCGCGCCGTCCAGGGCCAGCTCGTCCAGGGCCGCGCGCATGTGCCGCAGCCAGGCGTCGCGCTCGGCTTCGCCGATCGCGAAATGCGCGTGCCGCATCCGCAGCCGGGGGTGACCGCGCCGCTGGCCGTAGGTGCCCGGGCCGCCCCAGTACTGGATCAGAAAGAGCCGCAGATGCTCCTCGGCCGGGCCGAGATCGCGGCTCGGGTACACGGCGCGGAGTTCCGGATCCGCCGCGACTGCCCGGTAGAAGCTGCTCACCAGGCGGCGGAAGGTCTCTTCGCCGCCCACCGCCTCGTAGAGGCTCGTCTCCGTTGGTTCATTCATGGCTGCGCCCAGCGTATTACCAGCTCGCCACGGCGGCGATCACGGGCCGGTCAGGGCACCGGCAGCGCCGCCGCCCGTCCTGCCGCCGGCGGCCGGGCCGCCGGCCGGGTCGCCGCTGCCTGATCGGGGCGCCTGATCGTCCCGGCCTGCCGTGTCCAGGGCGCTCTTCAGCCGCTCCCTGAGCTCCCTGGCGACCTCCCACTGGCGCTGTGGCGCCGTTCGCGCCGCCAGCCGGACGACTATCTGGTCGGTGGAAAGTTCCTGCACGCCCCAGACCTCGGGCGCCTCCAGGATGACGCCATGCCAGTCCGGCTCCTGCCACATGTCCGCGGCGGTCGCCGTCAGGATCCGCCGCACGCGCGGTATGTCCCGGTCGTAGGCAACCGGGAAGTCGACCACGGCACGGGCCCAGCCCTGCGACTCGTTGCCCGACTGGCTGATCGTGCCGTTCCGGATATGCCACAGGACGCCATTCACGTCCCGTAGCCGGGTGATCCGCAGACTGACCCCCTCGACCGTTCCGGTGACATTGCCGACGGCGACGACGTCGCCGACGCCGTACTGATCTTCAAGCAGCATGAAGATGCCCGCCAGGAAGTCCTGCACCACGTTCTGCGCGCCGAATCCGATGGCGACGCCGAGCACCCCGGCGCTGGCCAGTATCGGCGCCAGGTTGAGTCCCAGGTCGCCGAGGATGATGACGATGGCGATGCCGAAGATGGTGACCGACGCGGCGTTGCTGAGAACCGAGCCGAGCGCATTGGCGCGCGGATTGCGCCGCTCGCCGACGGAGTCGGCCCGGCTCGCTGCTCGCTCGCTCGCCCGGGCGGTGATCCGGCCGATGACCCGGCGCGCGGCGATGCGCAGCAGTACCGCGATCAGCAGCACGAACATGATTCGGGCGACTACCTGCGCGGGCCCGGCGAAGAAGACTTTCGTCAGGTCCGCCGCCTTGGCGTTGTGCGAGATATCCCAGACGAATCGGCAGGCCACGCCGGGGTCGTTCCCGCAGGCGCTGGCCAGCGTGTCCGCCGGCGGATGGGCCGGCAGGCTCCGCTCCGCGGCGGCGAGGGCGGCGTAAGACACGGCGGGTTGCACGACAGGTTCCTTTCGGCGACGGTTCCCATATTCGCCGGCGCCGGCCACGCCCGACGGCCGATCGGGGCTTGCCATCGCAGACGGGTCCCTAAGCGGGCAAATCCCGGCCCGGTGCAGCCTGGCGCGCAAATGGCGCCATCGGGTCAATCCACCCCCGCGATTATAAGCGCAGAGCAACGTGTAGATTACATTAAGTGAAACGGGCGGGGCTGGGAACATCGGATTTGGTGACCGGGGGAGGAGGGGCCAGATGCCTGCCGAGAGGCGGCAGTTAACTGCTGATCTGCCGGTTAGCCACCGAACGCGGCCGGCTGGGCGGGCCGCGGTGCCGCCGCGGGCCCGGGAATCCGGCCCGGCCGTCAGCGAGGTCGCGCTGGCCCGCGAGATCCGGGCCCGCGAGACGGTCGCCGGGGAAGCCCCGCCGGCGATTGCCGCCATCATCCGCCGGGCATGCACGCCTGCCTACGGCACGACCTGGATCCGTGCCTACCGGCTCGCGCTCGGCCTCGCCCTGGCCGACGTCGTCGCGCAACTGCGGGCCAGGTACGAGGCCGAGGGGCGGAAGACTCCGCGGTTCAGCGAGACGCTGCTGTCCGCGTACGAGAGCGGGCAGAAGCGCCCGGGACCGGAGTACCTGCACTACCTGTGTGCCGTCTACAGCGCGGATCCGCAGGACCTCGGCTATCAGGGCCGGTGCTTCTGCGGCCGGGCGCATGCCGCCAAGGCCGGCGGCGCGGACCGGGACCGTGCCGCCGTTCGCCCCGCTGCGGTACCGTTTCCAGCCGTGCCGCGCGCTGCCGCCCCGCCGCGCAGTGCCGCCCCGCCGCGCAGTGCCGCCCCGCCGCGCGGTGCCGCCCGATCACGCGACGGCGTATCCCGGGGCGTCTCATCGCGGGCCGCCATGACCGTGATTGCGGCCGGTCCGGCCGCTGAGCTGGGCACCTGCGGTGTTGCCACCGGTCCGGCCGCTGAGCTGGGCACCAGCGAGCCGCCCGGCCGCCCGCCGCCCGGCCGCCCGCCGGCTGGCCGCCAATCGGGTACCGTCCAGCCGGGTGCCGGCCTGGCCGCCGGCCAGCCAGATGCGGGCGATTTGCTCCTCGGCATGCGGCTCGCGCTGCTGAGGGACGTCACCGCGGCTGCTGACAGCGGATTCCTCGGTGCCGCCGACCAGGTTCGGCGCCAGCTTGACGGTGCGCTGCTCGGCCGGACCGTATCGAGGACGATGCTGGACCAGTGGGAGGAGATCACCGCCGGATACGGCGCGCGGTACATGACCGAGCCGCCACTCCGGCTGCTCTGCGATGTCCTGCTGGACCTGCACGACATCCGTCGCATGTGCGCGGAGCGTCAGCCAGTCGAATGTGCCGAGCGGCTCTGCCGGCTGGCCGGGCAGCTCGCTGGCCTGACCGGCATGGCCATGATCGACCTTGGCGACCAGCGGCTGGCCCGGTCGTTCTTCCGCACCGCGCGGACCGCCGCGGACGAGACCGGCGACCGGCGGCTCCGGGCCTGGGTGACAGCCCGCGAGGCGCTGGTTCCGCTCTACTACGGTGATCCGCGCGAGGCGGCCGCGCTGGCCAGGGCGGGGACTGACCTCGCGGGCCGCAGGCCATGCGCGGCCGGGATCATCGCGCCGGTCGTCGAGGCGCGGGCGCTGGCCCGGCTGGCCGGCCGTAGCCGCCGGGAGGTACTCGACCGGGTCCGGCGTGCGATGGACCGGGCCCACGACGCGCTCAGCGAGCTGCCCCCAGCGGACACCCCGGATACCGCGTTCGGCTACACCGAGCGGCAGCTGTTCTTCCACCAGGGGGATGCCCTGGTCACCCTGGGCGATTACCAGGGCGCTACCCGGGCTTTCGCGCATGCGCTGCGGCTGTACCGGCCGGCCGAGTTCCTCGACCGGGCCCTGGTCATGTTCGGGGAGGCGCGCTGCCTGGCCGAGGCCGCCGAGCCGGAGCAGGCGCTGCGGCTCGGCCGGGAAACCCTGATCGGCCTGCCCCGCCAGCACCGCACCGAGATCGTGCTGCAGGCCGCCCGCGGGCTTGGCGAGGCCGTGGCAGCCAGGCACGTGCGGCTGGCTGCGCTGAGCGACTACCGGGAGGCGCTCCGCGCCGGATTATCCGCCCGCGCGCTCCGCCCGGCCTGACTGCGCCCGGCCTGGGTGCGCCCGGCTGCGGTCTCACAGCCGCAGGCCGGTATGCCGGGCGGCGAACGCCAGCGTCTCCGCCGACAGCGCAACTGAGCGGCTCACCGCCCGCGCGCCGTGCCCGACGTCCGATTCCCGCCGCAGCAGTACCGGACGGCTGGCCAGCGAGCCCGGAGCCGCATGCTGCAGGGCGGCGCACATCTTGCGGGCATGCATCGGATCGACCCGGGTGTCGCTGTCGAAGACGGTGAACAGCACGGCCGGATAGCGCGTCCCGGCGCGCACGTGGTGATACGGCGAGTAGGACAGCAGCCAGCCGAGCTGCACCGGGTCGGCGGCGGTCCCGTACTCGTCGTTCCAGGTCTCGCCCAGTCCGAACCGCTCATAGCGCACCATGTCGAGCAGCGGGGCCGAGCAGATCACGGTGCCGAAGAGATCCGGCCGCTGCGTCAGCGCGGCACCGACCAGCAGCCCGCCGTTCGAGCCCCCGGAGATGGCAAGCTGCCCGGGCGTCGTCCAGCCGTCAGCGATCAGTTTCTCCGCGGCGGCATGGAAGTCGTCGAAGACGCATTGCTTGCGGTCACGCATCCCGGCGCGGTGCCAGTCCTCGCCCTCCTCGCTGCCGCCCCGCAGCCCGGCGATGGCGAACACGCCGCCGGCTTGCGCCCAGGCCAGCGCCGTCGGCGCATAGCCGGGCGTCATGCTGATCCCGAACCCGCCATACCCGGTCAGGATGGCCGGCCTGGGCTCGCGGCGCTGCTGCCGCCCGGAGATGATCAGCATCCGCACGGTCGTGCCGTCCGCCGACCGGTAGGTCACCTGCTGCGTCTGCACGTCGGGGACGCTGACCGACCCCGGCGCCCGCTGCCACAGCTCGACCTGCCCGCTGCGCGCGTCGTACCGGTAGACGGCAGCCGGCGAGGTGTTATCGGTATAGCCGAACCACGCCTCGTGGCCGCCTTCCGGCCGTTCGCTCAGCCCGCTGACGGTGCCCAGGCCCGGCAGCGGGATGCTGCTCAGCCGCTCGCCGGTGGCCAGGTCGTGCACGCTGATCTCGCCGATCGCGTGCCTGGTCCAGGACGCCAGCAGCACCGGCCGGTCCAGTTCGGCGCCGTCCAGGATCGCGTAGCCGGTCAGTACGGCCTCGGCGTCCGGGCCGATCCGCTCGCGCCAGCCGGCGAATCCCGGCTCGGCCGGGTCGGCGGCCAGCAGCCGGCCGCGCGGCGCGCCGGAGTCGGTGAAGATGTAGAGCGTGCCGTCCCGGCCGACCCTGGCCATCGTCTGGGCGTCCACGCCCTGCTGCACCACGCGCAGGTCCGGCGCCGACTCCCCGGACGCCGTCAGGTCGGCGATCCAGAGATCGTTCCGCGGCGCGGTGCCGGCCGCCGCGGCGACGATCAGCCAGCGGCCGTCCATGCTCACCGAGGCCAGGTAATAGTTCGTTTTCTGCTGGCCCGCGCCGAAGATCAGCGTGTCGTCGTCCGCGGACGTGCCGACCCGGTGCAAGTAGATTCGGCGGTGATACTGCTCCTCGCCGTCGGGCACGGCGTCCGGGTGCAGCCGGCGCGTGTAGTAGAACGCCTTGCCGCCGGGCAGCCAGGCCACGCCGCTGTACCGGCACCGGTCGATCGGGCCGTCCACGTCCTGGCCGGTCTCGACGTCCAGGACGCGCAGCGTCGACTCTTCCGCCCCGCCCTCGGACAGCTGGTAGGCGAGCAGCCTGCCCTCCTTGTCCGGCTGCCAGGCATCCAGCGTCGTCGTGCCGGACGGATCCAGCTGCATCGGGTCGATTAGCGCCCGCTCGCCGCCGGATGCCGCTGCGGTGTACAGCACGGCATGCTCCTGGCCCGGCGCCCGGCGGACGAAGAACTGCCGCCCGCCGCGCCAGGCCGGGCTGCCGACGGTCCCCGCGCCCAGCAGTTCGGCCAGCCTGGCGGCCAGCGATTCCCGGCCGGGCAGCCCCGCCGCGTACTCCGCGTAAAGCGCATCCTGGCTGGTCAGCCAGGTGCGGGTGGCCTCGCTGGCGGGATCTTCCAGCCACCGGTAGGGATCGGCCACGGAGTATCCGTTAATAATCTCGATTTGATCCGCTCGCCACGCGGCCGGGTACCTAGTCGTCATGTTTTGACTCTAGGGCTACCGGCGCCCGCGGCCGGGCGAGCGCCTGGTACGTGCCACCGGCGGCGCGTCCCGTTACGCTATTGGAGTTGCCGGGCGGGCCGCCCGGCAACTCCACTGGTCACGGGTGCTCCGGCTCCGCGAGCGGCGCAGCCGGCGGGAGGTGCGCGTGCGTCGGGTACTGCTGCTCAACATCACGTATGAGCCGCTGACCACGGTCTGCCTGCCCAGGGCCGTGTGCCTAGTGCTTGGCGAGAAGGCCGAGGTCGTGCACGAGGACGCGGACGGACGGGTGCTGCGCTCGGCGTCGGCCAGGCTGACCGCCCCGTCGGTGATCAAGCTGCGCCGGTACGTGCGGGTGCCGTATCGCAGCCGGGTCCCGCTCACCAGGGCAGCGCTGATGCGCCGGGACAACTACCTGTGCGCCTACTGCGGCACCAAGGCGGAGACCATCGACCACGTGGTGCCCCGCAGCCGAGGCGGCACGCATGCCTGGGAGAACTGCGTCGCGTCCTGCACGAAGTGCAACCACGGCAAGGCCGACCGGCTGATCGAGGAACTCGGCTGGAGCCTGCGCTGCGTACCCGCGGTGCCGCGTGGCGCGCACTGGCGGCTGATCGGCGCCGCGCACGACGGCGACCCGCAGTGGGCCGCCTACCTGGCCAAGACGACCGCCGCCTGAGCAATCGCCCAGCAGGAGGCCGGATAACCGGGCCCGCGGGCGTCACTGCCGGGTCCCCGGCCGGCTAGCGGGCGGGCATGCGCAGTGTCCGGGCGGCGCGGATCGTGGCGGCTGCCGTAACGACGGTGACCGCGGCGAGCACGACCACGCCGCCGGCCCAGCTCGGCGGCACGGACGTCGCCACCAGGCCGTTGTCGCTATGGAACAGCGCGCTGTCTGCGGCCCGGACGGCCAGCCCCCAGCTGAGGTCGGCGCCGGTCACCACGGCCATGCACACGGTCAGCACCGCCATCGGGATGACCTCGCTCCGCAGCAGCCGGGGCACTAGATCCGCCCGCTGCACGATGACGACCGCCGCCCACCCGCACGTCGCCGCGGCGGCCACGCCGAGCGGGAAGATGATCGCGACCACGGTGATGCTGGCAGCGGAATGCGCCTGCGGGTGAGCGAAGAGCCTGACGGTCGCCAGCACGATGGCCAGCCAGCCGAGCACCGCGGCGGCCGCGATGACCGGCGGCCGGATCAGGTCCGCGCGCCGTGCCGTGACGGCCTGCCTGAGCACGCTCCAGGCAACCGGCAAGGCGCCGGCCAGCACCGCGATCACGGCGATGATAGCGGCGGCCCGCAGCACGTTGAACGACGTGCCGATGGCGGAATGCTCGCGGGCGGCCGCGGTGAAGTCCGGGTACTCGGTCATCTTCTGGAAGCCGGCCCCGGCGATGGCGAAGACCACGACAGCGCAGGCTACTGTCGCCAGCGAACGGCGGATGCGATCGGGCATGCAGGTGCCTCCAGGCAGGTTCAGGCGGGCGTCTGTGCGCGGTCGGCGTGCTGTCCGGTCATGCGATGCCCCCGGCCGCGGCGAGGCGGGAAAGCCCCAGGTCGGCGACGCGGCGCATCCGCGCGGCGGACCTGGCCAGCTGCTGCGCCCCCGCCGCGGTGATCCGGTAGGGGCGGCGCCGCTGCTCGGGCGGCAGCGCCTCGATCAGGCCGCGTTCCTCCAGCCTGCTGATGGCCCCGTACAGGGTGCCCGGGCCGAGGTCGACGCCGACCTGGGCCGCCACGTCCTGGGTGATGGCGTACCCGTGCTTGGGCCCGTCCGCCAGGCTGGCGAGGACCAGCATCGAGGGATCGGCCCACCGGCCGAGGTCGTCTGTCACCGTGCGCACCTCCACACCAGGCTCATTCGCGCCGTACTACGCACTACGATACTACGTCATACGTAGTAGCCTTCAACAGCGGTTAAGATTCGCCCGGTTATTGCCGGACAGATCCTAACCACTAAAATTCTCCAGCCGTTGAGTTGTGGTCGAGGTGGCCAGGGCCTGGCGCGCACGCAACTGCGGTCACGCAAGTGTTACGTTCACGTGCAGAGGCGGACAGATCAGAGGGACGGCGATGCGGCGCGAGATCTTCACCAGCGAGCACGACGCGTTCCGGGAGATGGTGCGCGCCTTCATCGCCAGGGAGATCACGCCTTATCACGAGCAGTGGGAGCGCGATGGCGTCGTCTCGCGCGACGTCTGGCTCGCGGCCGGCCGGGCCGGGCTGCTCGGCATCGACGTGGACGAGAAATACGGCGGCGGCGGCAACCCCGACTACACGTATTACCTGATCCTGAACGAGGAACTGGCCAGGGCCGGCGCGCACGGCCCGGGGTTCTCCGTGCACAACGACATCAACGGCCAGTACCTGCTCCGGCTGGCCACCCCCGAGCAGCGGGAACGCTGGCTGCCCGGCTACTGCTCCGGTGAGCTCATCACCGCGATCGCGATGACCGAGCCGGGCGCGGGCAGCGACCTGCAGGGGATCCGCACGTCAGCGGTACGGGACGGGGACGCCTACGTGCTCAGCGGGCAGAAGACGTTCATCTCCAACGGGCTGCTCAGCGACCTGGTGATCGTCGTCGCGCGGACCGATCCGGGGCCCGGCTACCAGGGCATCAGCCTGCTCGTGGTCGAGCGCGGCATGCCCGGCTTCGAGCGTGGCCGGAACCTGGACAAGGTCGGCATGCACGCCCAGGACACGCTGGAGCTGTTCTTCACCGATGTCCGGGTGCCGGTCGCGAACCTGCTGGGGGACGAGGGCGGCGGCTTCGTCGCGCTGATGCAGAACCTGCCCAGGGAGCGGGTGGCGATCGGCGCGACGGCCCTGGCCGCGGCGGAGCGCGTGTTCGAGCAGACGCTGGAGTACTGCAAGCAGCGCCAGGCCTTCGGCCGGCCGATCGGGCGCTTCCAGTACAACCGGTTCGTGCTCGCCGAGATGGCCACCGAGCTGGCGGTGGCGCGCGCGTTCACCGACCGCGCGGTCACCGAGCACGTGGCCGCCCGGCTGTCGAACGAGGACGCCTCGATGCTCAAGTACTGGAATACCGAATTGTGCAACAAGATCATCGACCGCTGCGTCCAGCTGCACGGCGGCTACGGCTACATGCGCGAGTACCCGGTCGCCCGGGCCTTCGCCGACGGCCGGGTGCAGACGATCTTCGGCGGCACGACCGAGATCATGAAGGAGATCATCGGCCGCGGCCTCGGCGTCTAGGCCGGCGCCGGCGGCCCGGGCCGACGCCGTCGCCGGGCCCGGGCTAACGCGATGCCGGGGACCGGGATCTGCCGGTATCGTGCGACGCGGTGGTCTGGTCTTCCCGGCGCCGGGCATACACCTAGATGCGGTGCGGCGGCGCCGCGATGCACGATGGGACGGAGCGGACGTGGCGGACTCCGAGGACGCGGCGATGCGGCAAGGCGAGCTGGTCATCCCGGACGGCGGGTTCTGGCCGGCCCCGGCGATCCCGCAGCCGAACATCTACCCGATGGAGTGGCGGGTCGAGACCGAGAAGCTCGCCGCCATCTACCAGAAGTCCAAGCTGATGGCGTGGAACCCGGCGGACCTGCCCTGGGACGGGCTGCGGGCCGGCGACTTCAGCAGCGAGCAGCGGCTCGGGATCATGTACTGGTTCTCGGTGCTCGCCAACTTCGACGCGTCCGGGCCGGCCGTGTTCGCCCGGGCCACGATCCACGCGTTCGAGCAGCACGAGGAGGATCCGGTCCGCAAGTGCTTCTTCTCGATCACGCGCGACGAGATGAACCACGAGGAGTGCTGCCAGCGCTCGATCGCCGCGCTCTGGCCGGGCGGGCCGCTCGACTGGTCGCCGTCGACCGACCTGGAGCGCGCGGCGCATAACAACATCGGCTGGCTCTACCACAACGGCGGCCGGTACTGGGACGGCTACACCAAGGCGGTCGGCAAGTACTCGCTGCCGGTGCTGTTCACCAGTTTCATGATGGGCGAGATGGCGGCTTCCACGCTGTTCCGCGGCATGGCGTCCGGCACCACGCACCCGGTGTTCGCCGAGATGTTCCAGCGGATCGGCCGGGACGAGTCCCGGCACCTGCAGATCTGCATGACGATCCTGGAGAACGAGTGGCCGGGCCTGACCGATGACGTGAAGATCACGATCACCCGGCAGCTCCGGGCCGGTTTCATCTTCCTGTCGATGATCCTCTGGGAGCCGCCGGAGGGATTCTGGGACCTGCCGCCGTATTTCCTGCCCAATCACCGGGTGCTGATGAGCCACGCCAGGCAGGCCGGCCTCGGCGTGCTGTCATATGCGGAGCAGGCGGAGAACTGGAAGACGGCGATCGCCAGGGTCCGGGTGATCGTCCAGCGCTGGGGAATCGAGTTCCCGGCCATCCCCGAGCTCGACATCGAGGGCGTGGACGTCTCCGGTGACATAAACCCCGAGGACATCATCCCGGTCTTCTAGCCAGGCGGCCGGCCCGGGTCAGGGCGCCGCCGGCTCGCTGATCCGCTGCCCGAACGCGAGCCGGTGCCCGCCGGGAATCTCGATCACGAAATCCCGCAGCCCCCATGGCTGGTCCGTCAGCGGGGTTGTCACCGGCACCAGGCCGAGCGCGTCTGCCGCTCGGCCGGCTTCGAGCCCAGCGAGGACACGGTCAGCTTCGAGCGCCCGCCAGCCTGACCGCGCCCGGCAGCGGCCGGCCCCGGACTGCGCCGGACCCGTGCCGGGCCCGCCGCCGGCCTTACAGCTTGGTCAGCTTGGTGAACGGCGAGGGGATCCGGGCCTGCTGCCCGCCGAAGTCGACGATCACGGCGACGTCTTCCTCGACGCTGACAACTCTGCCGAGGCCGTAGCGATCATGCGTTACCTGGTCGTGCACGTCATAGTGCTCGATCGGCGCCGCGGGCGCTGAATTGTTGAACGGGCTTCCTGGCAGGTATCGCCTGGGCATGGCGCGTGCTGGGCTCATGATCTCCAGTATGCGCCTGTCGGGGCGCTGACGACGGCTGCAGCGGGGTAAACCTCCGTTTTGCTGGCGCGAGGCACGGCATTTCGTGATGCTTTCCGGCCGGCATAGTAGCCTGCCGAGGGCAGCGCGCCGGTGCGAGCAGGCACCTGGCGCTGGAATGACCCAGCAAGGAATGGCCCGGCAAGCCGGGTGCGAAAGGCGCCGTCCCCAGCCAGGACCGGGGCGGCAGGCCAGGTGGACTCGGAGGTTTCATGCACGCGAATCCCTACATCGTGCTCGGCAGCGCAGTCGTCGGCTTTCTGGTCGGGCTGACCGGCGCCGGCGGGGGAGCGCTGATGACGCCGATGCTGATCCTGCTGTTCGGGATCACGCCGTCGACGGCCATCTCCAGCGACCTCGTCGCCGCGGTGCTGATGCGGCCGGTCGGCGCGGCCGTGCACCTGCGCAAGGGCACGGTGAACCTCAGGCTGGTGGGCTGGATGGTGCTCGGCTCGGTACCGATGGCCTTCCTCGGCGCGTACCTGCTGCACCTGCTGGGGAACGGCAGTACCGCGCAGGCCAATATCGAGCGGGCGCTCGGCGCCGCGCTGCTGATCGGCGCGGCCGCGATGGTGCTGCGCTACGTCCTCGACCTGCGCGGCGGCCGGAAACGCGAAGGCGTCGTGCACAACATCAGGCCCCGCCCGCTGCTGACCGTGGGCATCGGGGCGCTCGGCGGGCTCATCGTCGGGATGACCTCGGTCGGCTCCGGCTCGCTGATGATCGTCCTGCTGCTGTTCGTGTACCCGATGCTCGGGGCCAACCAGCTGGTGGGCACGGACCTCACCCAGGCGGTGCCGCTCACCCTGGCGGCGGCGCTCGGCGCGCTCGCCTTCGGGCACGTGGAGTTCTCGGTGACCACGTCGATCATCCTCGGCAGCGTGCCCGCCGTGCTGGTCGGCTCGTTCTTCTCGTCCCGGGCGCCGGACCGCTTCGTCCGGCCCGCCATCACGTTCGTTATCTTCGCCTCCGGCCTGAAGTACATCGGGGTGAGCACCAACGCCCTCGGCTGGATCCTCTGCGCCGTGCTGCTGGCCGCCGGGGCCGGCTGGCTCGCCTACGCCCGGCCGTGGCAGAACGGGGCGCCCGCGCTGGCGACGGCCGACGGCGGCGGCGCGGGCGGCGCGGGCGGCGCCGGGCCGCCCGGTCCCGCCCCCGAGCAGCATTTGCCGTAGCTAATTGCGCACAACATGTAACGCGGTGTTCGTCCGAGGACGATACTCAGATAGGACGCAGGCGACGTGGGTACCCCCGAGCTCACGTCGCCGCGTCTTCATCCTGGCCGGCCGGATCTTGGCCGGCGGCTGGCCGATTCGGCGCCGCGCCGGCTCGCCAACGTGCCGGCGGTACCCGTGGCGGGCCGTGGCCGGTAGCGTTCGGTGCATGACATCTATTGAGACGTTGCCAGGGGGCGGCAGCATGACGGGCACCCCGGCGGCACCCTTCGGCCGGCTGCTGACCGCGATGGTCACCCCGATGACCGCCGACGGGGCGGTCGACCTCGACGGGGCGGCCCGGCTTGCCGACTACCTGGCCACCGAGATGCGCAGCGACGGCCTGGTGATCAGCGGCACCACCGGTGAGTCGCCGACCACTTCCGACGCGGAGAAGGAGCAGTTGCTGCGCGCCGTGATCGAGGCCGTCGGTGACCGCGCCACGGTCGTGGCTGGCGTCGGCACCAACGACACGGCGCACAGCTGCGAGCTCGCCAGGCAGGCCGAGCGGGCCGGAGCCGCGGCGCTGCTCGTCGTCACCCCGTACTACAACAAGCCGCCGCAAAGCGGCCTGCAGGCGCATTTCACCCGGGTCGCGGACGCCACCGGGCTGCCGGTCATGCTGTACGACATCCCGGGCCGGACCGGTACCCCGATCGCCACCGAGACCCTGGTCCGGCTGGCCGCCCATCCCCGGATCGTGGCCGTCAAGGACGCCAAGGGCGACCTGGGCGCGGGCTCCATCGTGATGGCCCGCACCGATCTCGCGTTCTACTGCGGCGACGACATGGTCAACCTGCCCTGGCTCGCGGTGGGCGCCAGCGGCTTCGTCAGCGTGCACGCGCATGTCGTGGGCGACCGGCTGCACGACATGATCGACGCCTACCTGGGCGGCGACGTGGCCGGCGCGCTGGCGATCCACCGGGACCTGCTGCCGGTGTACACCGGCATGACCCGTACCCAGAACGTCATCACCGTGAAGGCGGCGCTCGGCATGCTCGGGCTGCCCGGCGGCCCGGTCCGCGCGCCGCTGCCCGACGCGACCGACGGCAGAGATACAGCAGCTCCGCGCGGACCTCGAGGCTGGCGGCGTGAAGCTCCGGTGAGTCACCCGCACCCCGGGCTCGGGCCGCCGCCGCCCCTGCCCGCGAACGGCCTGCGCATCGTCGCGCTCGGCGGCCTCGGCGAGATCGGCCGCAACATGACCGTCTTCGAGCACGCCGGCCGGCTGCTGATCGTCGACTGCGGCGTCCTGTTCCCCGAGCCTGACCAGCCCGGGGTCGACCTGATCCTGCCGGACTTCACCGCGATCGAGGACCGGCTGGGCGATATCGAGGCGATCGTGCTCACGCATGCGCACGAGGATCACATCGGCGCGGTGCCCTACCTGCTGCGCGAGCGCAAGGACATCCCGCTGGTCGGCTCGAAGCTGACCCTCGCCCTGGTCCGCGGCAAGCTCACCGAGCACCGGATCACTCCGGTCACCGCGGACGTGGTGGCTGGCACCAGGGACTCGTTCGGGCCGTTCGACCTTGAATTTTTCGCCGTCAATCACTCGATCCCCGATGCGCTTGCGGTCGGCATCCGGACCAGCGCCGGCGTGGTACTGCACACCGGCGACTTCAAGATGGACCAGCTGCCGCTGGACGGGCGGCTGACCGACCTCGGCGGCTTCGCGCGGCTCGGCGCCGAGGGCGTCGACCTGCTGATGTCGGACTCCACCAACGCCGAGGTGCCCGGCATCGTGACCAGCGAGCGGGCGATCGCGCCCGTGCTCGCCGAGGTCTTCGGCGCCGCCGAGCAGCGGATCATCGTGGCCTGCTTCGCCAGCCACGTGCACCGGGTGCAGCAGGTGCTGGATACCGCGGCGTCGCACGGCCGCAAGGTGGCGCTGGTCGGCCGGTCGATGGTGCGCAACATGGGCGTGGCCCGCGATCTCGGCTACCTGCGGATCCCGTCGGTGCCGGGCGGGCTGATCGTGGAGCTGCGGGACGCCGAGGAGATGCCGCCGGAGCAGATCGTGCTGATCTCGACCGGCTCGCAGGGCGAGCCGATGTCGGCGCTGTCCAGGATGGCCGGCCGGGACCACCCGATCAGGATCGCCGACGGCGACACCGTGGTCCTGGCGTCGTCGCTGGTACCGGGCAACGAGACCGCCGTGTCCCGGATCATCAACGACCTGACCAGGCTTGGCGCGCGGGTCGTGCACAAGGGCAACGCGCTGGTGCACGTCTCCGGTCATGCGCCGGCCGGCGAGCTGCTGTACGTGCTCAACCTGGTCCGGCCGGGCAACTTCATCCCGGTCCACGGCGAGTGGCGGCACCTGCGGGCGCACGCCGAGCTCGCCGCCCGGACCGGCGTGCCGGAGAAGGGGATCGTGATCGCCGAGGACGGGGTCGTGGTCGACCTGGTCGACGGCCAGGCCTCGGTCGCGGGCATGGTGCAGTGCGGCTACGTCTACGTGGACGGGCTGTCGGTCGGCGAGGTCACCGAGACGTCGCTGAAGGACCGGCGGATTCTCGGCGAGGAGGGATTCATCTCGGTCGTGATCGTGATCGACTCCACCACCGGCAAGATGGTCGCCGGGCCGGAGATCCACGCCCGCGGCTCCGGCATCGACGACACGGCGTTCGACGATGTCCGGCCGCGGCTGGAGGAGGCGCTGGCCCGGGCGGCCGCCGACGGGATCAACGACGTGCACCAGCTGACCCAGCTGGTCCGCCGGACCGCTGGCCGCTGGGTGAACGAGAACTACCGGCGGCGCCCGATGATCATCCCGGTGCTGATCGAGGTGTGAGGAGCGGGCCTGGCCGGCCCGGCTGGCCCGCCGGGCCGGCTGTCCGGCCGGCCCGGCTGCTTCCGGCGCCTGCCCGCTGGCCGGATCAGCCGGCCGCCAGGTCGCGGAGCCTGAACCGCTGCAGCTTGCCGGTGTTCGTGCGCGGCAGCGCGGGCCGGAACTCGATGGCGCGCGGGTACTTGTACGGCGCGATCTGCCGCTTGACGAAGTCCTGCAGCTCGGCGGCCTTCGCCGGGCTGCCCGCCGCCCCGTCGGCGAGCACGATGTAGGCCTTGACGATCTGCCCGCGTTCCTCGTCAGGCACCCCGATGACGCCGCACTCGGTGACATCCGGGTGGCCGAGCAGCGCCTCCTCGACCTCCGGCCCGGCGATGTTGTAGCCGGCCGAGACGATGATGTCGTCCGACCGGGCCTGGTACCAGAAGTACCCGTCGGCGTCCCGGCGGTAGGTGTCGCCGGTGATGTTCCAGCCGTCCTGCACGTAGGCCCGCTGCCGGTCATCGGCCAGGTACCGGCAGCCCGTCGGGCCCTTGACCGCCAGCCGCCCGGCCTCGCCGTCCGGCACCGGCTTGCCGTCCTCGCCGAGCACCTCGGCGACGTATCCGGGGACCACCCGGCCGGTCGATCCGGGCCGGATCTCGTCGTCGGACGACGAGATGAAGATGTGCAGCAGCTCGGTGCTGCCGATGCCGTCGATGATCTTCACGCCGGTGGCGTCGTAGAAAGCCTGCCAGGTGGCGGCCGGCAGGTGCTCGCCCGCCGACACCGGGCGGCGCAGGCCGCGCAGCAGGCGCGCCTGGCCGGCCGCGATCATCGCCCGGTACGCGGTCGGCGCGGTGAAGCAGACGGTCACCTGGTGCGCGGCGATCTGCTCGGCGAGCTCGGCCGGCGTCGCCCGCTCCAGCAGCAGCACGGCCGCCCCGGCTCGCAGCGGGAAGATCACCGCGCCGCCCAGGCCGAACGTGAAGGCCAGCGGCGGCGTGCCGGTGAACACGTCATCGGCCCGCGGCTTCAGCACGTGCTCGGAGAACGTGTCGGCGATGGCCAGCAGGTCACGGTGGAAATGCATGGTGGCCTTGGGCCGGCCGGTGGTGCCCGACGTGAACGCGATCATGGCGACGTCGTCGGCGGCCGTCGGCACCGCTGCCGCCCCCGCCTGCTTGGCGCGCGCCAGCCGGGTGAGGTCGGACGGATCGCCGGCCCGTAGCTGACGACCCGCATCGGCGGCTGGCCGGCCCGGCGGCGGCCGAGCCGGCCCGGGTCAGCTCGGCGGTGAGACGGCTGTCGCATAGTGCCAGGCTGACCTGGGCGATCTCGCAGATCGAGACCAGCTCGCCGGCCCGCAGCAGCGGCATGGTCGCGACGGCCACCCCGCCAGCGCGCAGCACCCCGAACCAGCACGCCACCAGCCACGGGTTGTTCGGCCCGCGTAGCAGCACCCGGTTGCCCGGCACCAGGCCCAGATCCTCGGCCAGCACCCCGGCTATCTGGCTGGACACCCGGAGCAGGTCGCGGTAGCTCCAGCGCTCATCACCCGACAGCAGGCACGGCCGGTCCGCGCCGTGCACCCGGATGACCCCCTCAAGCAGTTCCTCGGCACAGTTCAGCCGGGCGGGATAGTTCATCGCGGGAAGGCTGAAGCGTAGCTCGGGCCAGTCGCTGGCGGCCGGCAGGTGATCCCGGCAGAACGTGTCGGCGTAGGCGGACGGCGATAGCTGCATGGCCGCGACCTCCTCGGGCGCCACAAGGCCTTATCAGTATTCCGTCTGCATGACGATAGTCAAAGAATCAGGGCATGATCACCCAAACCCGGGCCGGCCCGTGGATGTGGCTCGCCGTGGGTCAGGACTGGTTCAGCGCGGCGGGACCGGCCCTGCGCGACGAGGTCGTCGTAACGCTGCGGCGCAACTCGTTTACGGCTCGCGCTTAGAGACTTCACCCGGGCTTGGGTCAGCGCAGCTGCCGGGCAGCCGCAGCTAGCCCGCGGCGTGCCGGGGGGCCGGGATGGCGATAAGGACCGTCCAGCCGAGCAGCGCGGCCGCCACGATGGACTCGATCACCAGCGACTCCACGACATAAGACGCCGAGATCGACTCATGGAAGCCGAAGAGGCCCGCGGTGAGGCTGATCAGCAGGGCAGCGAGCGTAGCGGTTGCGAAACCGGCCCCGAGGAGGCCAGTGAGCGGCCGGGGCCAAGCCAGCAATGCCACGGCGACTGCAAGGGCCGCCACCGCGTCGAGCAGGAACATGGGGCCATCGATCGAGATCTGCCGGTATCCCTCCTGCCACAGGTGAAAGTGGATGTAGCCGATGAGCACGAGGAGAGCCGCGGAACCCACCCGAAGCAGCAGCGCGACGGCGCCGCGGTTGCTGCGGTGAGCCAGCCGGGCGCCCCGGGTCGATGCGAGGTCACGTAGCCGGAAGGTCGTCGATTCAGTCATGTTGATCACTTCTTCAATGCACCAGGTAGGCGGATACGGCACGGTCGAGGATGGGCGCGGCCGCGGACCACTGCGCGGTGGGCGCCGCGGCCACGATGACGCTGGCTCCGGTATGTCCCCGGACCAGGCACGCGAGCTCGCTGAAATGATGCGAGCGAATCCTGGTCACGTAGTCGTCGATGACACACGACCCAGTGCCGCCGCGGAACCGCTGCCCGGTGATCGCGGCGATCCGCCGCGCCCGGATGGCGTCATCGGATCGCAGCAGGTGCAGCCGGAAGCTGGCCCAGTTCCGCAAGCTCTCGTCGCCCTGCCGGGGAGTCGCGTTCAGGTAGCGCAGGAACTGGCCGCGCGCACCGCGCTGGGCGGCGGATACGGCATCGCTGTCGCCAGTGATCCGGTGCATGCCCGGCGGGTAGTAAAGCACCGCCTTGCCGTCCGGCAGGGCCATCCGGCGCCAGCCGGCCTGGCGCTGCAGCGGGGCCGAGCGCACGGAATCCCGGTGCCCGGTGACCGGACTGCCCGGCTGATACGCCGGGCCCGGCCGACAGGGGGATGGGCACTGATGCGGCGGCATGCGCCGGCGAAGCTGGCGACCTAGACGGCAGGCCCACGGCCACGGCTATCCCGGCGGCAAGCAGCGCGACGGCGACGGCGGCGCCAGCGATGGCCGTGCCTCGCGCGGTACGGGCGATCATGACAACTCCTGTTACGCGCCAGCCGCCGGGGTGGCCCTGGTTGACGGGAGCCACGGACCGAGCCCGCGGCTGACGATATGCGGACGGAAGATGGATACGGCTGGACGAGCAGTTGCGGCTAGACGTTGCCGTCGCCGTCGCTCGGGCCGCCATTGTTGTCCGCGTCCTGATCGCCGCCATTGCCCTGCGGGATCGGGTTGGAGCTCGACGGAGCGGGCGCCTGGGTTGACGGTGCCGCTGACGGCGCCGGGTGATGATGATGCCGCTTGCGGTGCCGGTCCGCGGCCGGCTGCGGCGCCGGCTGAGCGGCTGGCTGGGTCGCCGTCGCGGCTGGCGACGCCTGCTTCGGCTGCGCTCCTGAGGAATGGCTACCCACGGCAGAACCGCAGCCTGCGGCGAGCGCCGCCAGCAGTGCGATCCCGGCCGCCGATCGGATGATGGACAGGGACATGGCTGATCCTTCGTATTCTGTTTGCGCTGGGTCGGCGGCCGCCGGTTGACATATCTAGATACGGACGCCGCGCCCAGGCGGTTCGATGCGATTCCCGGTTATTCCGGCCGGCTGGTCACCGCGCCCGCGGCTAAGTTGCAGGCGTGACGACATTCACCGGGACGCGACGGGCTGGCGAGCCGCGGGCCTCGCCCCGGGCGCTGATCGTGAGCATTTACGGCCTCTACGCCCGCGACCGGGCCGATGGCGCCGGCGGCTGGCTCAGCGTGGCATCGCTGATCCGGCTGATGGGCGGGCTCGGCGCGGACCAGGCCGCGGTCCGCTCCTCGATCTCCCGGCTCAAGCAGCGCGGGATCCTGGAGCCGCTCCGGCTGTCCGGCGCGGCCGGATACGCGCTGTCGGACCGCGGCACCGAAATCCTGGCCGAGGGCGACCGGAGGATCTTCGAGCGCCCGCGCGCCCGGCTGGCGGACGGCTGGCTGCTCGCCGTCTTCAGCGTGCCCGAGCGGGAACGGGGCCGGCGGCACGCGCTGCGGTCCCGGCTGCGCTGGCTCGGCTTCGGCACCGTGTCGGCCGGGACCTGGATCGCGCCCGGCCATCTCGCCAGGGAAACCACGGACGCGCTGGCCAGGTACGGCTTGTCCGGTTACGTGAACCTGTTCAGGGCCGACTACCTGGCCTTCGGCGACCTGCGCGAGCAAGTCGGCCGCTGGTGGGACCTGGATCGCCTGGAGCGCCTGTACCAGGAGTTCCTCGATCTGTCCGGGCCGGTTCGGGAGCGCTGGCGCGGCCGCCGCCCCGGCCCCGGTGGCCGGGCCGGCCGGGCCCACGGCGAGGCCGAGTTCGCCGACTACGTGCTGGCCCTGACGGCCTGGCGGCGGCTCCCGTACCTGGATCCGGGCCTGCCCGCCGAATTGCTGCCCGCCGACTGGCACGGCGCCCGGGCCGCCACGGAGTTCGCCGCGCTGCGCGCCAGGCTGGCCGGCCCGGCCCGGGCGCACGTGCTCGCGGTAACCGGCCGGCCCGCCCGGCGGGCCGGAGGCTCCGCACCGGGGTGACCGCGCGGCCCGGGCGAGTTCAGGGCACCACTGCGTAACCCTGTATCTCGACGAGTGCCGCGGGATCCCAGAGCGCGGCGACGCCGATGGCCGCCATGGCCGGATACTCCCGCCCGGCCAGCCGCCGCCAGGCCGCGCCGATCTCCCGGCTGTGCGCCCGGTAGTCACCGAGGTCGACGGCGTAGACGGTGAGGCTGGCCAGGTACTCGGCCGAGCCGCCGGCCGCGCGCAGCGCGGCCAGCAGGTTGGCCAGCGCGTACTCGAACTGAACGGCCACGGTGTCGCCGACGATGGCGCCGGTCGCGTCGGCCGCCGTCTGGCCGGCCAGGAATATCACCCGGCTGCCGGTGGCCACGACCGCATGCGCGAAACCGGATGGCCTGGCCAGGGCCGGCGGGTTCACCCGCTCGATGGTCATGATCGCACCGCCTTCAGCTCGGCCCCGGCGGCTGGCCGCCACCGGGCATGCCGGGTTCCCTGCTGGCCGGCCCTGATCAGCTCAAGCCGCGGCCGCGGCCCGTCCGTCCGGCCGGTCTGCGGCGCCCTGCTGCCCGCCTGCCAGGGCGCCGGCCACCCGGCGGCTGGCCCGGCGTAGCCCTGCTCGGCGGCCGCGTGCAGGGTCCAGTTCGGGTCATACAGGTGCGCCCGGCCGAGCGCGCACAGATCGGCGCGCCCGGCCAGGATGATCGAGTTCACGTCGTCGTAGGAGGAGATCACCCCGACCGCGATCGTCGCCGTGCCCGCCTGGTTGCGGATCGCGTCGGCGAACGGCGTCTGGTACGAGCGGCCGAAGGCGGGCTGCTCGTCCGGGGTCACCTGGCCGGTGGACACGTCGATGGCGTCGGCGCCGGCGGCCGCGAATGCCCGCGCGATCTCGACCGCGTCCGCGCCGGTGATGCCGCCGGGGAACCAGTCGGTGGCCGATATCCGGACCGTCATCGGCTTGTGGTCCGGCCACACCGCGCGCATCTCGCCGAAGATCTCCAGCGGGTAGCGCAGCCGGTTCGGCAGCGATCCGCCGTAGCAGTCGGCGCGCTGGTTGGTAACCGGGGAGATGAACGACGACAGCAGGTAGCCGTGCGCGCAGTGCAGCTCGAGCAGGTCGAAGCCGCACTGGTCGGCGGCCCGGGCCGCCGCGGTGAACTGGCCGGCGATGACGGCCATCTCGGCGCTGCCGAGCTCGCGCGGGACCTGGCTGACCCCGGGCTGGTACGGGATCGCAGACGGCCCGCAGACCGGCCAGTTCCCGGTGTCGAGCGGCTGGTCGATGCCCTCCCACATCAGCTTCGTCGAGCCCTTGCGGCCGGAATGGCCGAGCTGGATCCCGATCCTGGCGGCGGACTGGGCGTGCACGAAGCCGGTGATCCGCTGCCAGGCCGCCACGTGCCCGGGCGCGTACAGGCCGGCGCAGCCGGGGGTGATCCGGCCGGCCGCTGACACGCAGACCATCTCGGTCATCACCAGCCCGGCCCCGCCGAGCGCCTTGCTGCCCAGGTGCACCAGGTGGAAGTCCGACGGCGTGCCGCCGGCCGCCGAGTACATGTCCATCGCGGAGACCACGACGCGGTTCCTGAGCTCCAGCCCGCGCAGCTTCATCGGCTGGAACATCGGCGGCACCACCGCGCCGGTGCCCATCCCGCGCCGCCGCTCGTGATCGGCGAACCAGGCGTCGGCGCGGGCCGCGAACTCCGGGTCGCGGGTCCGCAGGTTGTCGTGGGTGACCCGGCGGCTGCGGGTGATGATGTTGAACGCGAACTGCTCGGGCTCCTGGTGCAGGTACTGGCCGATGTTCTCGAACCACTCCAGGCTGGCCTGCGCGGCCCGCTGGGTGGAGGCGACGACCGGCCTGCGCTCGGCCTCGTAGGCGGCCAGCGCAGCGTCGGTGCCCGGCTGCTCGTGCAGGCAGGCGGCGAGCGCGAGCGCGTCCTCCATGGCGAGCTTGGTGCCGGATCCGATGGAGAAATGCGCCGTGTGCGCGGCGTCGCCGAGCAGCACGATATTGCGGTGCCGCCAGCGCCCGCAGCGGACGGTCGTGAAGCTGATCCATCGTGAGTTGTTGGCGTGCACCGCGTGACCGCCGAGCACGCCGGCGAACAGCTCGCGGATCCGGTCGATGGATGCCTCATCCGACTGGCCGGGCGCCAGGTCACGGGCCGCGAGCCGGTCGAACCCGGCCGCCCGCCAGACGGAATCGTGCATCTCCACGATGAAGGTGCTGCCGGCCGCGTCATAGGGGTAGCCGTGGACCTGCATTACCCCATGCCGGGTCGGCTCGATGTAGAACTTGAACGCGTCGAATACCAGGTCAGTGCTGAGCCACATGTACTTGCACGCGCGGATATCAAGATCGGGCTGAAACGGGCCGGCCAAACTAGCCCGTGTGGCCGAGTTGACGCCGTCCGCGGCAACCACGAGATCGTGGCTGGCGGCGAGTTCCGCGGCCGCGGGGGCCTCGCTGCGGAAGTGGATCGTGACGCCGAGCTCGCGGCAGCGTTCCTGCAGGATGTGCAGCAGCCGGCGGCGGTTCATGGCCGCGAAGCCGTGCCCGCCGCTGGTGATCCGCTCACCCTTGACGTGCACGTCGATATCGTCCCAGCGGGCGAACTCGCGCTCCATCGCCCGGTAGACCGCCGGGTCGGCATGCTCGATCCCGCCCAGCGTCTCGTCGGAGAAGACCACGCCGAAGCCGAACGTGTCATCGGGCGCGTTGCGCTCCCACACGGTGATCTCGTCGCCGGGCGCCAGCATCGCGGCGAGCGCCGCGA
This sequence comes from uncultured Actinomycetes bacterium, assembly GCA_963786975.1. Classification (GTDB taxonomy): domain Bacteria; phylum Actinomycetota; class Actinomycetes; order Streptosporangiales; family Streptosporangiaceae; genus Palsa-506. The sequence goes on from CAWBBE010000011.1 coordinate 434,462, forward strand.
AGTACAGTCCGCCTGGCCCGCCGCCGATGACCGCGATGCGCACGGCGCCTCCCTGGATGCTGCGGACGGTCTCGAAGTTATGTCGCGCCTGCAACGACCGTCAACGCCGCGTCAGATCAAGCCGGCCCGCCGAAGTGCCCGGCCGGCCCGGCCCGGGGCGCGGGGCAAGGATGGCCCGGCCGGATCGCCGTCAGCGGAATCCTGCCGCTGATACGGTTAACGGCGTCGGCCCTGGCTGCCTGAATGCCGGTGCCTGCCGGGCCAGGTCGTTGCCGATCCGACACGCCGCCGGGCCACGGCGTCCGCTGCCCGGCGTTAAATGCAGACTACCGTTGGGATCATGGCCACCCGTGCGCCCAAGAGCAACTCCCGCCCGCAAAGCGGGACACCGGGCCGGTCCCGCGCGGCAGACGCCGCCAGGCGCCCGCAGGGTAGCAGCGCGCCGCGCGGCGGCCGGAAGCCCGCCGCGCGGCGGAACCAGCGCCGGGCCGGCGGCTGGCCAGCCACCACCGGCCGGCGGTATCCGCGCCGCCCGCCGCCGCCTACCAGCCCGGTCCTGATCCTCATCGGCTGGCTCGGCACGGTCATCTCAGGCGCCTGGATGGCGGTCGCGCACTCGGCTGGCTGCGCGGTACGGGCCATCGGCCGCAACGCGCGGGACCTTGATCCGGCCCACCGCAGGGACGGTCTCGGCCTCGCCATCCTCGGCGCGGCTGTCATCTCGGCCGCGGCTGACTGGTGGACTATCGGGAGCCCGGTCGGCCGCCTGCTGACAACGGTCGTCAAGGGCATGTTCGGTGCCGGGGCCTGGACGGTGCCGATCCTGCTCGCGCTGCTTGCCTGGCGGCTGCTGCGGCACCCGGACCGCAATTCCGAGACCGCGCGCGATGGTGATCGGCTGGGCTGCCCTGATCGTGGGCGCGCTCGGCCTCGTGCACATCGCCAACGGCACGCCGCAGCCCGCCGACGGCGCGGTCGCGATGCGCGCCGCCGGCGGCTTCATCGGCTTCCTGGCGTCGGCGCCCCTGGTGGCCGCGGTGACCCCCTGGGTGGCGGCGCCGCTGCTCGCGCTGGTCACCGGGTTCGGGCTGCTGGTCATCAGCGGCACCCCGCTGCACCTGGTCCCTGGCCGGCTCGCCGAACTGCACGGGCTGGTGCGCCACGGCGGTCAGCCGGACGATGCCGGGGCGCCCGGCGACGCGGCGAGTCCGGCCGCCCGCCCGGCCGTTGACGAGGGGCGGGCGCAAGCGCAACGAGGCGATCGAGGCGGGCGCGAACGACCGAGCCGTACGACACGCCCGCTGCTCGGCGGGACCCTGTCCCGCGCCGGGCAGCGCAGCAGCCCGGCAAGGGGGCGCCCACGGCAGTCACCGCGCACGTCTGCGGCGGACGAGGAGCCGCTGCCGGACGCGCTGCTGCTCGGCCCGCCCGGGCCTGGTCGGCCGGCCCGGACGGGCGCGCCGGAGGCTTCCTGGCATGACTCCTGGTTCGGTCCCGGCGAAGGCACTGCGGATGACGCGGCGCATGCCGGGGCCGGGCTGGCCGCGGCCGCCGGATCAGCGCCGGGGACGGCGACCGGGCCAGCCGGCCCGGACGGCGGCCCGCTGCTCAGGAAAGCCGAGCAGCTCACGCTGACCGGCTCGACCGACGCGAGCTACACGCTGCCGCCGGCCGCGCTGCTCAAGCCGGGTACCGCGCCGAAGGCGCGGACGCGGGCGAACGACGCGATGGTCGAGGCGCTGTCGGTCGTGCTCGAGCAGTTCGAGGTGGACGCGCAGGTGACCGGCTTCACCCGGGGGCCGACGGTGACCAGGTACGAGATCGAGCTCGGGCCCGGCGGTCAAGGTCGAGCGGGTCACCGCGCTGTCCGGAACATCGCCTACGCGGTGAAGAGCGCGGACGTGCGGATCCTGTCGCCGATCCCGGGCAAGTCCGCGATCGGCGTCGAGATCCCCAACACCGACCGGGAGATCGTCAGCCTCGGGCGACGTGCTGCGGTCTGCCGGTGGCGGCGACTGATCATCATCCGATGGTGGTGGCGCTCGGCAAGGACGTCGAGGGCCGCACCGTCGTCGCCAACCTCGCGAAGATGCCGCACATGCTGATTGCCGGTGCCACCGGCGCGGGCAAGTCAACATGCATCAATGGGCTGATCACTTCGATCCTGGTCCGGGCCAGCCCGGACGAGGTGCGGATGATCCTGGTCGACCCGAAGCGGGTGGAGCTGTCCAACTACGCCGGGATACCGCACCTGATCACCCAGATCATCACGAACCCGAAGCGGGCGGCTGATGCGCTGCAGTGGGTGGTCGGGGAGATGGACCGCCGCTACGACGACCTGGCCGCGTCCGGTTTCCGGCACATGGACGACTTCAACAAGGCGGTCCGGACGGGCAAGATCACCGCGCCGGCCGGCAGCGAGCGGGTCTACGTGCCGTACCCGTACCTGCTGGTGATCGTCGACGAGCTGGCCGACCTGATGATGGTCGCGCCGCGTGACGTGGAGGACGCGATCGTCCGGATCACCCAGCTGGCCCGCGCGGCCGGGATCCACCTGGTGCTGGCCACCCAGCGGCCGTCCGTGGACGTGGTCACCGGCCTGATCAAGGCCAACGTGCCGTCCAGGCTGGCGTTCGCGACGTCCATCCTGACCGACTCCCGGGTCATCCTGGATCAGCCGGGCGCGGAGAAGCTGGTCGGCCAGGGCGACTCGCTGTTCCTGCCGATGGGCGCGAGCAAGCCGATGCGGCTGCAGAACGCGTTCGTGACCGAGAAGGAGATCCGCGAGGTCGTCGGGCACTGCAAGAAGCAGGCCGAGCCGTCGTACCGCGATGATGTCGCGGTCCCCGAGGGACGCCAGCGCGAGGTCGACGCGGAGATCGGCGATGACCTGGAACTGCTGATCCAGGCGGCCGAGCTGATCGTCAGCACGCAGTTCGGCTCCACGTCGATGCTGCAGCGCAAGCTGCGGGTCGGCTTCGCCAAGGCAGGCCGTCTGATGGACCTGCTGGAGAGCCGCGGCGTGGTCGGCCCGAGCGAGGGCTCGAAGGCCAGGGATGTGCTGGTCAAGCCCGACGAGCTGCCGGCCTGCTCGGCTCGCTGCGCGGCGAGCCGGCCAGCTGAGGCCGATCCGGCCGGGCCGGCAGCCGAGGCCCGGTTAGATCGGCTGGGGCACTGCCAGCTTGCGCTGGGGCACTGCCAGCTTGCGCAGGCCTTGTCGGCGGCCCGTGATCGCCCTGCGGGCCGGGCCTCAGGCCGCCGCCCGCAGTCGCCTGCCGGTAACAGTTCAGTTACCGGCAGGCGCAGTCCCCGGCCAGCGCCGGGTTTCCCGGCCACGCCCGATAACGATCGGCAGGCATGCCGCGCCGGTCCTCGCGGGGCGGAGTCCTGCTGTCTACACTTGGTGACGGAATCCGCACGCAGGGATTTGGAAATCCAGGTAACTGTTACCCGCACCCCCGGGCGGCACGCAGTGCGACATAGCAGTGGAGGCGCGGCGTGAGCATCGGTGACGCCCTGGCGCAGGCACGCCGTCAGGCCGGCCTCACTATTTCGCAGGTCAGCCAGCGGACCTGTATCAGGGAAACGATCATCAGGGGGATCGAGCGCGGCGATTTCTCGGCCTGCGGCGGTGACTTCTATGCCCGCGGTCATGTCCGCAGCATCGCCCGGGCGGTCGGCGCCGATCCGGATGCGCTGGTTCACGAGTACGACCTGGCGCACGGGCCGCCGCAGGCCATCGCCGCGGCCGACGTCTTCGAGCCGTCAACGCCGATCAGGCTGAAGGAACGGCGGCGGCGGCCCAACTGGAGCGCGGCGATGGCGCTCGCGCTTGCCGTGATCGTCGGCTTTGTGGTGTACCAGGCGTGGCCCTCGTCGGGCGTGTCCAAGGTCGCCGCGCAGGGCGCCGGCAGCCCGGCCCCGCGGCACACTGCCCGGCGGACGGCGCAGCCGTCGCCGAAGAAGCACCACCACCCCGGGTCATCCCGGCAGGTGGCCATCCACCTGACCGCCATCGAGGACTGCTGGGTGCAGCTACACCGCGGCCTCCGGCAAGCTGATCTTCAGCGGCACGATCCTGGCCGGCACAGCCAAGCACTGGATCGAGCACCGGGCGGTCAACCTGCAGCTTGGCAATCCCGGCGGTATCGCGCTGACCGTAAACGGCAAGAACGTCGGCTCGCCGAGCACCTCCGGCCAGCCAGTCACGCTCAGCTTCGGGCCAGGCAAGCATACGGCAGGCTGACCCGGAAATACCGGGTGCGCAGGGCAGCCGGCGGCCACCTCCCGCGGGCCGCGCACCGGCCGACTTACCGTAGTCTGCCGGTGTGTCATCGAGTAAGGGACGCGCAGGCCGGACGGGTCGCACCGTCAGCATGATCACCCTGGGCTGCGCCCGGAATGAGGTCGACTCGGAGGAGCTTGCCGCCCGGCTCGACGCGGCCGGCTGGACGCTGGCGGATGCCGACGCTGGCAGCGCCGGCCGCGACGGCGCCGGTCGCGACGGCGAGGCGGACGGCCCCGACGTCGTGCTGGTGAATACCTGCGGTTTCATCCAGGCGGCCAAAGAAGAGTCGATTGACCAGCTACTCGGCGCCGCGGCAGCTGGCGCGAAGGTCGTCGCCGCCGGGTGCCTCGCCGAGCGCTACGGCGCCGGGCTCGCCGAGGCGCTGCCCGAGGCGCAGATCCTGAGCTTCGACGACTACGGCGACATCGCGGCCAGGCTGGACGCCGTGCTCGCGGGCGAGCGGTGGCCAGCGCACGCCCCGCGGGACCGCCGCAAGCTCCTGCCCATCTCGCCGGCCGGCCGACCGGCCGCCGGGGGTGCCCAGCAGCCCGGCCACGGCATCGTCGCCACGTCCGCTCCTGTCACACTGGCAACGCTCACCACTCCAGCCACGTCAATCACAGACCCCACGTTGGCCTCGGCGGTCACGGCGGGGGCCGACCGGGCCGGGGACGGCATACCTGACCTGCCGCCGGGCGTCGCGCCAGCCTCCGGGCCGCGGGTGCTGCGGCGCAGGCTGGCCGGCGGGGTGGTCGCCCCGCTCAAGATCGCTTCCGGGTGCGACCGCCGGTGCAGCTTCTGCGCGATCCCCGCGTTCCGCGGCGCGTTCATCTCCCGGCCGCCGCAGGACCTGCTGGCCGAGGCCGCCTGGCTGGCCAGCCAGGGAGTGCGCGAGCTGCTGCTGGTCAGCGAGAACTCCACTTCCTACGGCAAGGATCTGGGTAACCTGCGGCTGCTTGAGGAACTGCTGCCAGCTCTCGCCGCGGTGCCGGGCATTGAGCGGGTGCGGGTCAGCTACCTGCAGCCCGCGGAAGTCCGGCCTGGCCTGGTAGCGGTGATGACCTCCACTCCGGGGGTGGCGCCCTACTTCGATCTTTCATTCCAGCACGCCAGCGGCAGCGTGCTGCGGGCGATGCGCCGGTTCGGCGACCGGGAGCGCTTCTGCGGGCTGCTGGACCAGATCAGGGCGGCGGCACCGGCCGCTGGCGTCCGGTCCAACTTCATCGTCGGCTTCCCCGGCGAGACCGCCGCCGACGTTGACGAGCTGCAGCACTTCCTCAGTGACGCCCGGCTGGACGCCATCGGGATCTTCGGCTACTCGGACGAAGACGGTACCGAGGCGGCTTCCCGGCCCGGGCAGCTGGCAGCCGATGAGATCGCCCGGCGGGTGGAGGAACTCGCGGATCTCGCCGAGGAACTGATGTCCCAGCGGGCGGCCGACCGCGTTGGCGAGACACTGGATGTCCTGATCGAGGAAGCACTGCCCGGCGGGCGCTACTGCGGGCTGGCCGCGCATCAGGCACCGGAGGTGGACGGGAACACGACGGTGGTTTCCCCGGTGCCGCTGGCGGCCGGCGACGTAGTGCGGGCCACCGTCACTCGCTCGGAGGGGGTGGACCTGGTGGCTTCGGTGGCCGGCGCGACGGCGTCCCTGCCGCCGCCTCCCGCCGGACTGAGTTGAGCTTGCCTGCCGGGAACGCCGCGGGGGAGACCAGCCAGGGCGATCCGGCCGTGATCGCACCGCCTGGCCTGATCAATGTCGCCAACGCGCTGACCGTGCTCCGGCTCGCCCTCGTGCCGGTCTTCGTGGTCTTCCTGACCGCAGGCGGGGACGGCTGGCGGGTTGCGGCTTTCGTGGTGTTCGGCGTCGCGTCGCTGACCGACCTGCTGGACGGCGAGCTTGCCCGCCGCCGTGGGCTGATCACCGACTTCGGCAAGATCGCCGATCCGATCGCGGACAAGGCGCTAACCGGATCGGCCCTGGTCACGCTTTCCTTCCTGGGCGACTTGTCGTGGTGGGTCACGTCCGTCATCTTGTTTCGCGAGCTGGTCGTTACCGGCTTGCGGTTCTGGGTCATCCGGCGGGGGGTCATCCCGGCCAGCCGCGGCGGTAAGGCGAAGACGCTGCTGCAGGTGATCGCGATCAGTCTCTATATCCTGCCCGGCCCGTCCGGCATCACCCGCGGCGTCGTGATGGCGGCGGCGGTCGCGCTGACCCTCGTGACGGGCGGCGACTACGCGGTGCGGGCCATGCGGCTGCACCGGGCGGTGCCGCACGGCGGCCCGTCGCACGGCGCCGAGAAGGCAACGTGACCGGGCCCGGCCCCGGCGGGACGCCAGGGAGCCAGCATGAAGGCCGGCCCCGCTGGCGAGTACGATGCGGCCGCGGAGATCATCGCCTTGCTGACCGAGCGCGGCCAGCACATCGCGGTGGCCGAGTCGCTCACCGGCGGGTTGCTGGCCGCCGCGCTGACCGGGATTCCCGGCGCGTCGGCGGTGTTCCGCGGCGCGGTGGTGGCCTACGCCACGGAGCTGAAGGCGACGCTGCTCGGTGTGCCCGCAGGCCTGCTGGCCCGCCATGGCGCGGTGCATCCCGACGTGGCCGCCGAGATGGCTGCGGGCGTCTGCCGCGAGCTGGGCGCGGCAGTCGGCGCGGCCACCACGGGCGTAGCCGGACCCGACCCCGCCGACGGGCAGCCGGTCGGTACCGTGTACATCGCGGTCAGCATCCCGCCGGGCGCTGCCGGGCCGGCCGGGCCCGGACGGCCCGGCAGCACGGTACAGTCGCTGGCCCTGCGCGGTTCCCGGGACGAGATCCGCCGGGAGACGGTGGCACGGTGCCTGCTCCTGCTCCTGGCTGCGCTCCGGGAAGATAGGGCGTGATCACAGCGTTACGTCAGATAACACGCGTGTATATGGTCTCCCGTACGGTCCGCGTGGCCAGGTACGGTGGACTTGTCAGCGACCGGCCTCGGAAGGGAGAGCGGCGATGGTCCTGCTTCGTCACTTGCTCGGTGACGCGCTGCGTCGGCTCCGTCTGCGGCAAGGCCGCACGCTCCGCGAGGTCTCGGCCTCAGCACGGGTTTCGCTCGGGTACCTCTCCGAAGTAGAACGCGGCCAGAAGGAAGCGTCGTCAGAGCTGCTCGGCTCCATCTGCTCCGCACTGGACACGCCGCTGTCGCAGGTGCTGCGGGAAGTGTCCGACAACTTCGCGCTCGCCGAGCTGCAGAACGAGCCGGTGCTGACCGGAGCGAGGGAACCGGGGCCGTCAGGCCGGCCAGCTGCGCCTCCTGCCGGGCCTGCCCCAGCCACCGGACCCGCCGACGCCAAGGTGCGGCTCGGGTCGACGGCCGGCGGGCGCCAGCTGGTAGTCCGGGACCGGCCCGCGATGGCCGGCCGCGTGCCGGGACGGACCATCACCTCGCCTGCGCCCGGCCGGATCCCCGCTCGCCTCGGTCAGGGCCAGCATCTCGGCACCCCCAGCGCGCAGGTGATCGATACGGTATCGCTGCAGGGCGGCGCGGCCGGGCCCGGCGACGCAACGTTGTCCGGCGGTGCGCCGTTCGACCAGCTGACCTGGCGTGCGCCGGATATCACCGACATGGTGCCGGTCTAGCGGCCGTCCCGGCCGGGATCAGCACCGGAGCACCGGCACCGATCCGGGTCAGCGCAGCCACCCGGCGAGCCGGGTGGCTGCCAGCGAAGAGTCCGGCGCTCCCGGAGACTGGCTGGCGCAGTGCCTGGCGGCCCGGCCGGCCGACGGCCCGGGAAACAGGGAACCGGTCAGGCCCAGGCGCGGGGATCGTCGGCGAGCTTGCGGACGCGGTCCGGCAGCGCGCCGGAAACGATGTGCTCGAGCGATACGTCTTCGAGGATTGCCCGCTCGTTGGCCCGCAGCGCTATCCAGACGGTCTGCAGCGGTTCGGCTGCCCCGATGTAGCCGAGGTTCTCCGGGCGCTCGCCGCGCACGCCGAGCAGCGGGCCGTCGATCGCGCGGATGATATCGGCCAGCGAGATCTCGCCGGCCGGCCGGGCCAGCCAGAACCCGCCATCAGGTCCGCGCCGGCTGCGCACCAGGCCGCTGCGGCCGAGCTGGGTCAAGATCGCCTCTAGGAACTTCCCGGGAATGCGCTGGGTCTTGGCCAGCTGGTCAGCTGTAACGTGGCTGCCCTGGGCGGCAGCGAGCTCGATGGCCGCGCGCAGGGCATAATCGGCTCTTGCGGACAAACGCATGTCCAGCATTATGCAGGTAAGCGGCGGCCGGCGGCTGGCCGGCGCCCCGGATGACCTGCCTTTACCACCATCCGGCGGCCAGCTGAATGCGCGATCCGGCCGCGTTGCCCTTGATCGTGCTGCGAGCAGCCGCCGGCCGGACGAGGCGGGCGGGACTTCCCCGGCCGGAACTATGCTGTTCCCCGCGTGATCCTGGCGGGTCGAGACCATCGGGCCAGCGCCGGAACGCGGCGGGCGCTGCGGTGCGGCGGCCAGCCAGCCGCGGTGGTTAGGCCGCCGGCCCGCCGCGCCGGACGGCAGCCAAGGGGGGCGGCGGTTTGCCCGATCAGCCCGTGCTCATGCTCGACGGGATCTCTTTGCGCTGCGGTGATGTGGCCGCGGCAGCGCGCGGCCGGATCCGGGTTGCGGTCAGCGACGAGGGTAGGCGGCGGGCTGCGGCAGCAGCCGGGGTGGCCGCGTACGTCACCGCCCGCCGCCAGGTCTACGGCCGGACCACGGGCGTCGGCGCGAACCGCGGCCTGGCCGTCGGCCGCGGCGACGAGGCCGGTCATGGCCTGCGGCTGGTGCGCAGCCACGCCGGCGGCGGCGGGCCGCTGATCGCCGCGGAACTTGGCCGGGCCATGCTCGTGGTGCGGGTCAACCAGATCGCGGCCGGCGGATCCGGAGTGGATCCCGGCGTCCTGGACGCACTCACCGACGCCATCAACAATGGCCTGTCGGTGCCCGTCCCGGTCTGGGGAGCGATCGGCACCGGGGATCTCACCGCGCTGGCGGTGACCGCGCTCTGCCTGCTCGGCGAGCGGGACTGGATACCGCGGCCGTCCAGCCCGCCGCGGTTCGCGCTGGCGTCCCCGGATGCGCTGGCGTTCCTGTCCAGCAACGCGGCGACCATCGGCGAAGCCGCGCTTGCCTGCAGTGACCTGGACGAGTTGCTCCGGGCCGCCGTTGTCGTCGCGGCGTTCTCGCACCTGGCCGTCGATGCGTCCGCCGAGCCGCATGCGGCGCCGGTGCATGCCGCCCGGCCGCATCGTGGCCAGCAGGCAGTGGCCGCGGCCATGCGAGGCCTGCTGGCCGCCCGCCGCGACCCGGCCCCCAGGGTGCAGGACCCCTACGGGTACCGGGCGCTGCCGCAGGTGCACGGGCCGGCCGTCGACGCGGCCAGGTACGCCACCCGGATCGTGACCAGCGAGCTGAACGCCGCCGCGGAGAACCCGCTGATCGACGTGGCCGGCCAGACGGTCTGGCACAACGGGAACTTCCACACCGCCTACATCGGCCTGGCCCTTGACGCACTCCGCGCGGCGCTGTTCCAGACGTCGGCGCTGTCGGCTGCCCGGCTCGGCACCCTGGTCGAGCCGGCTTTCACCGGACAGGCGCCCTTCCTGGCCACCGACCCGCCGCCAAGCTCCGGCGTGATGATCCTGGAGTACGTCGCCCAGTCGGCGATCGCCGACATCCGGCGGCTGGCCGCACCTGCTGCGCTGGGCAGCGCGGTGCTGTCCCGCGGGGTCGAGGAGCACGCCGGGTTCTCCACCCAGTCGGCACGGGCCACCACGGACGTGGTGCCCGCGTACCGGATAGTGCTCGGGTGCGAGCTTGTCGCCGCGATCCGGGCGCTGCGGCTGCGCGGCGTCCAGCCGCTCGCCCCGGTGCCGCCCGCCCCGGTGCCGCCCGGCCCGGACTCGCCCGGCCCGGCTCAGTCCGGCCCGGTACGCGCTGACCCGGGCCTGACCGGCCCGGCGCCCGCGGGCACGGCGCTGGTCAGCCCGGCGCTGGCGGAGGCGTTCGAGCTGGCGGCCGGCGCGCTCCCGGCGGATACCAGCGACCGGCCGCTGGACCGCGACCTGGCCGTCGCGCAGCGCCTGCTGGCCGCCCTCGCCGCGCTGCTGCCCCGGCCGGCTGGCCAGGACTAACCTCGTCGTAGCCGGCTGCCCCGGGCCGTGGCCATCGCGATGGCTGCCCGCCAGCCGAGCATGAGCAGGCCGAGGAAGGCCAGCGCCACCACGATGAACGCGGCCGCCGTGCCCTGGCCGGAGACGACCCGCAGCGCCATGCCGACGCCGACGGTGCCGAGCCACGCCCCGAGGCCCGCCGGGACGATCGCTGCCGGGCGCCGCCACGCCCGGGTCACGGCCAGCCCGGCGGCGAGGCCGGCCAGGAACGGCCACGCGGTCCTGGCCAGCCCGGTGACGCTCGCCGCCTCAGCATGGTTCGCCCGGCCGATTACGACGAACGCCAGCACGCAGGCCACGTCCAGCAGCAGCGCCGGGCGTCTCACGGCAGCAGCACGAGCTTGCCGGTGGTACCGCGGCCTGCCAGGTCCTGGTGCGCACGGCCGGCCTCGGCCAGCGGGTACTGGCCGCCGACCCGCACGCTGAGCCGGCCCTGCCGGATCCAGCCGAACAGGTCACTGGCGCGGCCGAGCAGCTCCTCGCGGCTGGCGATGTAGCTGCCGAGCGTCGGCCGGGTGATGAACAGCGAACCGCCGGCCGCGAGCCGCTGCAGCTCGAACGGCGGCACCGGGCCGCTTGCCGCGCCGTAGAGCACCATGCAGCCGCGGGACCGCAGCGCGGCCAGGCTGGCGTCAAAGGTTGCCTGGCCGACGCCGTCGTAGACGGCAGCCGCTCCGGCCCCGCCGGTGACCTGCCGGGTGACCGCGCCGAAGTCGTGGTAGCCGGCCAGGTGATCCGCGCCGGCCTGCCTGGCCAGCGCGGCCTTCCCGGCCGTGGACGTAGTGGCGATCACCATGCCGCCGCGCATCTTGACCAGCTGGGTCAGCAGCAGGCCAACCCCGCCGGCCGCCGCGTGTACCACCACGGTGTCGCCGTCGCGCACCGGGAACGTGCCGGTGCACAGGTAGTGCGCGGTCATGCCCTGCAGCATCACGGCGGCCGCGGTCTGCAGGTCGACGCCGTCCGGCACCGGCACCGCCCGGCCGGCCGGCAGCAGGACCCGTGCCGCGTAGCTGCCCGGCGCGGCGGCCCAGGCCACCCGGTCGCCGGCCGCGAAGCCGGTGGTGCCAGGCCCGGTGGCCAGGACGGTGCCCGCGCCCTCCGCGCCGGGAACATAGGGCGGGCTGGCGGTGTAAGGCGGCCGGCCTTCCCGCTGGTAGATGTCCATGAAGTTGACGCCCGCCGCGGCGACGTCGACCAGCAGATCGCCGGGCCCGGGCTGCGGTTCCGGCACCTCGGCCGGCTCAAGTACCTCAGGGCCGCCGGTCTGCCGCACGACTATCGCTTGCATGCCCTCATCCTGCCCTGCCCCGTTCGGCGGGCGGTCTCCGGCGTCCCGCAACCCGGGCCGGCGCCCGCGGATCCGGTCGCGGCCAGCAAACCGGGATGGCCGGCCCGGGCCGCCGCTCGCCTGCCGGCGCCGGGAGCGTGCGGGTCAGCCGCGCAGCCGGAGGCCGCGCGGGGTGGGCCGGAAGCCGGCCTCCTCCAGCGCGCGGGCCAGCGGGGAGTCGTAGACGCCGGCGCCGTCGGCGCGCTCGACGGTGAGCCTGCCGAGCGCCCCCGCGCGGACCGCGCCGGCCAGCGCGGCGGCGGCCGGGCCGAGCGCGGCCGGGTCGCTGGTCCAGGACAGCAAGGTCTTGCCGCCGCGCTCGACGTATAGCAGGAGCTCGCCGCCGGACAGCACGACGAGCGCGCCGGCCTTCCGGCCCGGCCGGTGGCTGCCCGGCGTCTCGCCCGGCCGGGCCGGCCACGGCAGCGCGGCGCCATAGGCATTGGCCGGGTCGGTCGCCGCCAGCACCATCACCGGCGCGCCCGCCGCCTCGCTCGTGGCTGCGGGCGGCCAGGCTGGCGACGGGCGGTCGGCCGACGGCTGGGCCAGCGCGCGCATCCGATCGACCGCGCCCGGCAGCGCGAACTGGGCGGCGCCGAGGCCCTCGACGAAATAGCCGCGCCTGCATTGCCCGGCTTCCTCCATCGCCCGCAGCACCGGGTACAGCGCGCCGAACCCGCCGGGCACCCGCTCCGCTGCCACCGCGCCCCTGATCACGATGCCATGCCGGTCGAGCAGCTCCCTGGCCAGCGCGTGCAGCCGCCTGGTCTGGTCCGGCTCGGCTGGCGCCAGCAGCGACCAGCGACCGCTGACCGTAGGCGGGCCGGCGCGGGACGGCACCGTGCCGCGGCCCAGCCCGGGCCGGCCCAGCCCCGGCCGGCGCAGCGCCAGCCGGCCTGGCGCCCCGGCTGCCCGGCGGCTGCCGTACCCGGGCGGGCTGGCCCCTTCGCCGGGCAGCGCGTCAGGGGCGGCCAGGCCCGCGCCGAGCATGGTCCGCAGCGGTGCCAGCGTGTCGTTGGTCAGCCGGCCTGCCCAGACCAGATCCCAGAGCGCCGCCGCGACCGCCTGATCACCCGCGCGGCCCGCGGTAATGCGCAGCCGCTGCGCGCCGGGCGGGCCAGCGCCGCTGTCAGTGCCGGGGCCGCTGGCGGTGCCCGGGTTGCTGGCCGTGCCCGTGCTGCTAGCGACGCCCGGGCCGGCTGGCTGGGCGGCCGGGCCGGCCGGAGCGCGGCCGGCCGGCCCGGCCTCTCTGGCCGCCGCCGTGACGCGGTCGGCCAGCGCGCGGAAGAACAGCGCGCCGCCGCCGTCCAGGGCGCTGAGGATCAGCTCGTGCAGCGGCGTCATCGTGATCTCGGCGGGCGGCGGGAACAGCAGCGGCGCCGCCGCCGCCGGAGCCAGGACTATCCAGCCGTCACTGCCGGGCAGCGCGCCCGCGCCGGACCAGACGACCTCGCCGGCGGCGGTCAGCTCGTCGAGCATGGCCGGCGCGTAGCCGGGCACCCGGCCGGGCAGTACCAGGGTCTCCAGCGCCGTGGCCGGCACCGCGGTACCGGCTAGCTGCTCGATCACGTCGTAGACGGCGTCGGGACCCGGCCGCCGGGCCCGCCCTCCGTCCGTCCGGCGGCCGGCCGGATGACCCGCGTTCTGCCAGGCGGGCAGGAACGCGGCCAGCGCCTGCGGTGGCACCGGCTCGGCTTCCTTGCGCAGCTTCGCCAGGCAGCGCCGCCGCAGCAGGCGCAGCACGCCCGCGTCGCACCACTCGGTGCCGCGCCCGCCGGGCACGAACTCGCCCTCGGCGACCCGGCCGCCGGCGGCCAGCCGGCGCAGCGCGCCGGTCACCACGGCAACGCCGAGCCCGTAGCGGCCGGCTGCCGCCGCCGCGGCGAACGGGCCGTGCGTCCGGGCATACCTGGCCACCAGGTCGCCCAGCGGATCCAGGACCGGCTCGGTGAACGCGGCGGGCACGCCAGGCGGCAGCGGCACGCCCAGCGCGTCCCGCAGCCTGCCCGCATCCTCGACGGCCGCCCACCGGGCCTCGCCGCCGACCCTGACCTCGATCACCCGCCGCTGCGCCGCGAGCCCGGCCAGCCAGCCCGCGGCCGCGCCGGGGTCGGTGCTGCGCCCGGCCACCTCCGGCGCGGACAGCGGCCCGATGTCGCGGATCAGGTCCGCGGCGCCCTCCGCGTCGCGGACCGCGCGGTCGGGCGAGAGCCGCTGGAGTTTCCGCTCGGTATCCGAGACGATCAGCGGGTCGAGCAGTTCCCGCATGTCGGCCTGGCCGAGCAGCTCGGCGAGCAGGGACGAGTCGAGCGCGAGTGCCTGCGCCCGGCGCTCGGCGAGCGGCGAGTCACCCTCGTACATGAACGCGCCCACGTAGCGGAACAGCAGCGACCGGCCGAACGGCGACGGCGCGGGGGTCTCCACGTCCACCAGCCGGATCCGCCGCGCGGACAGATCCCGCATCAGCGCGATCAGGCCGGGCACGTCGAAGACGTCCTGCAGGCACTCCCGCACGGTCTCCAGCACAATCGGGAAGGTGCCGTACTTGCTGGCCACCGACAGCAGCTGGGCGGACCGCTGCCGCTGCTGCCAGAGCGGGGTGCGCCGTCCCGGCTGGCGCCTGGGCAGCAGCAGCGCCCGCGCGGCGCATTCCCGGAACCTCGAGGCGAACAGCGCCGACGCGCCGAGCTCGGCGGTGACCAGCTGCTCGATCTCGTCGGCATCGAACTCGGCGATGCCGGCCGGGGGCGGATCGTCGGAGTCCGGCACGCGGATCACGATCCCGTCGTCGGTGTGCAGCGCCTGCACGTCCATCCCGCCGTAGCGCTCGCGCAGCCGGGCCGCGATGGCCAGCGCCCAGGGGGCGTGCACCCGGGCGCCGAACGGGCTGTGCAGCACCAGCCGCCAGTCGCCGAGCTCGTCCCGGAAGCGCTCCATTACCAGCGTCCGGTCATCCGGCACGTAGCCGGTCGCCTCGCGCTGCCCGGTGAGGTACCTGACCAGGTTGGCGGCGGCCAGCTCGTCCAGGCCGTCGGCGCGCAGCCGGGCCGTCGCGTCGGCCGGGCTGGCCGCGCCGAGTTCCCGGCAGTACTCGCCGATCGCCCGGCCGAGCTCGGCCGGGCGGCCGAGCGCGTCACCGTGCCAGAACGGGAGCTTGCCGGGCTGCCCGGGCGCGGGGGACACCAGCACCTGATCGGCGGTGATGTCCTCGATCCGCCACGAGCTCGCGCCGAGCACGAACACGTCGCCGACCCGGGACTCGTAGACCATCTCCTCGTCGAGCTCGCCGACCCGCCGCGAGTGCCGGCCGGACTTGTCACGCTGCCCGCCGGCCAGGAAGACGCCGAACAGTCCCCGGTCCGGGATGGTGCCGCCGCTGGTCACCGCGATCCGCTGGCCGCCGGGCCGGCCGCGCAGCGTCCCGGTCATCCGGTCCCAGACCAGCCGCGGGCGTAGGCCGGCGAACTCGTCGCTCGGGTACCGGCCGGCCAGCATGTCGAGCACGGCCTCCAGTACCGGGCGGGTCAGCCCGGCGAACGGCGCCGCGCGGCGCACCGTCTGCTCCAGCTCGGTCACCTGCCAGTCATCCATCGCCGTCATCGCGACGACCTGCTGGGCCAGCACGTCGAGCGGGTTGCGCGGGATGCGCAGTTCCTCGATCTCGCCGCCGCGCATCCGCCCGGCCACCACCGTCGCCTGGACCAGGTCGCCCTGGTACTTAGGGAAGATCACGGCCCGGGAGACGTCGCCGACGTTGTGGCCCGCCCGGCCGGTGCGCTGCAGGCCACTGGCCACCGACGGCGGCGACTCGACCTGGATGACCAGGTCGACAGCACCCATGTCGATGCCGAGTTCCAGGCTCGACGTGGCCACCACCGCGGGCAGCCGCCCGGCCTTCAGCGCCTCCTCGATCTGCGCCCGCTCCTGCCGGGAAACCGAGCCGTGGTGGGCCCGGGCCACCTCCGCTGGCGCGCCCGCCGAGGCCCCGGCCTGCGCCATCAGCTCGGCCGGCGGCCGGGATGGCGGATCCGGCTGATCCGCGTGCTGCTCCGCCAGCGCCTCGGCGCGGTCCGCGGCGAGCTCGTTCAGCCGGCCGCAGAGCCGCTCGGCCAGGCGGCGGGAGTTGGCGAACACGATCGTGGACTTATGCGCCTGGATCAGGTCCAGCACCCGTTCCTCGACGTGCGGCCAGATGGACCGCCGCCGGTCCGGCTGGTCACCCGGCGGGCCGCCGGGCCCGGCCGGCCCGCCGGGTTCGGGGCCGGGCGTGCGGGCCGGCTCCAGGTCGGTCATGTCCTCGACCGGCACCACGATCTTGAGCTCGATGCGCTTCTCGCTCGGCGGCGCGGCGATGGTCACCGGCCGGGCGCCGCCGAGGAACGCGGCGACCTCCTCGGGCGGCCGGACGGTGGCGGACAGCCCGATCCGCTGGGCCGGCCGGGCTGGGCCGCCCGGGCCGGTGCCTGGCCGGCCGGCGGCGAGGGCGGCCGCCGTGGCGCCGTCAGGCTGGCCAGCCGGGCCGGCGGCATCGGTTCCGCCGCGGAGGGCATCCAGGCGTTCCAGCGACAGTGCCAGATGCGCACCTCGTTTGGTACCGGCCAGAGCATGTACCTCGTCGACGATCACCGTTTCGACGCCCCGGAGTCCCTCCCGGGCTTTGGACGTCAGCAGCAGGAACAGCGACTCGGGCGTGGTGATCAGGATGTCGGGAGGCTTTCCGGCCAGCTTGCGCCGCTCGTCCGCCGCGGTGTCCCCGGTGCGGACGCCGACCCTGATGTCGCTGATGCCGACGCCCAGCCGGCCAGCGGCATGTCCGACGCCGGTGAGCGGCGAGCGCAGGTTCCGCTCGATGTCCACGGCCAGTGCCTTGAGCGGCGAGATGTACAGCACCCGGCAGCGCAGCCGCGGATCCTGCGGGACCGGCTCGGTCGCCAGCTTGTCGATGGCCCAGAGGAAGGCGGCCAGCGTCTTGCCGGAGCCGGTCGGGGCCACGACCAGCGTGTTATCCCTGCCGCCGATGGCCGCCCAGGCCTGTGCCTGGGACGCCGTCGGCTCGGCGAAGGCAGCCGTGAACCAGGCCCTGGTGGGCGCGGAGAAGCCGTCCATCGGCTGCGCCCGCGCTGGCGGCTTGGCAGGCATGCTTACATACTGCCTGCTGGGTACGACAAACCGCGCCAGTCATCCGGGTACCCTGGCGCGGTGCGTCTCACCGCCTTCTGGGAACGAATGCGCGCGCAGTTCGGCGACGTGTATGCCGAGAGCGTGGCCAAGGATCAGGTGCTCGCCGCCCTCGGCAGCCGGACGGTCAGCCAGGCGCTGGCCGACGGCACCGACGCGAAGATCGTCTGGCGCGCGGTCTGCGAGGCCTTCAACGTGCCCGAGTCCCGCCGCTGAGCAGGCCGGCCGGGCGCATGACTACCGGCGGGCGAAGGCGATCAGCGGCCGCAGGTCCCCGGCGCTGTCCGCGGCCCGGAGCGCCGAGATGTAGTCGCGGCGCAGCCTGCCCGGCTCGGTGAGCGCATTGCCGCCCCAGCTGAACCGGGTGCCGCCGAGCGCCACGATGAGCGCGTCCGAGGCGAGCCGCGACCACCGGCCATTGCCGTTGGGGAACGGATGGACGGCAACGAGCCGGTAGCCGAACCGGATCGCGCACTCGTCGTTGTCATCGCCCGCCCGGGCGGCGTCGGCCAGCCAGGCGCGCGCATCGCGGACGATGTCGCGCATGTCCATGCGGATCTGCCAGTACGGCACGCCCAGGTTCCTGTCCTCGGTCCTGTAGTGCCCCGCCCAGGCCCAGACCTGGCCGTACATCCTGCGATGCAGGCGCTGCAGCCATTCCTCGCCGGTCACTGACTCCGGCCGGAGCCGGCGGCGCGACAGGAACAGCCAGGACATGGCGGCACTGATGTTCTCCGCCTCCGCCAGGTTGAGCTCGGCCCTGGTCAGTACCGGCAGCAGCAGCCCCCGCCGCTCGGCGCCGGTCAGCGGGGTGGCCCCGGACGGCCCGCTGGCCAGGTCGGTCACGGGCCGGCGCCGCCCCACAGCTGGCCGCGCTCGAGCAGCCGATCGGTGAGCTGATCCTCCAGCGCGCCGGTCCGGCCGGTTGCCTGGTCTTCCAGCCGCATCGTCTGCTCCACGGCGGCGACCTGCAGGCGGGCAAGCTCCCGGGCCCGGTCCCGGACGACCGCGGTGAGCGGGCGGCGCGGCACGAGCAGGTAGACCAGGTCGCAGCCGAGTGCGTCGGCGGCCCGGCGCAGCGTCTCCAGCCGGGCCCGGTCGGCTGCCTCGGACTGCTCCAGCCTGGTGACCGCCCCGGACGTGATGCCCAGGCGGCCGGCCAGCGCTGCCGCGCTCATCCCCAGCGCTTCGCGGACCGCGCGGATCCAGCCGCGCGGCGGGCGGGCCAGGCCGCGCAGCGGCTGCCACTCGTCGAAGTGGCTGTCCAGCAGTTCCCGGCTGCGCACGGACACGTCAACGGAAACCCTGGGCATGCTGGCCCCCTCGGCTGGAACGCCATGGCCTGACTTCGGCTTAGTGCATTAGGCTACAGCATAGAATCTATTTATAGATAGCTGGAACGCAGTATAGTTTTTACTGATAGTGATCTGCAGTTCACTATGATACCAGGGGATGCCCTGGCTGGCGGAAGCGGCGGCGCGACCGGCCGGCCGCTCGGCCGGGCCGGGAGCGAGCGGCCGGGCGCGAGCGGGCGGCCGGGCTCGTCGTTACGAGTTCTGGGCCGCGGTTCCGGCGCGTCGCGCTATGATCGAACAATTGTTCGTCTAGAGTAGCGCTGCTGGTGGTGTCCGCGGCTCGCCGGGTCCGGTGCGGCGCCAGCGCCGGGAACCAGCTCCAGGTAACTGTCAGAGGCGGCGCGTAGCGTCGGAGCCGCCAGTTCAACAACGTAGCCCGACAGCGCGGAAGCGCTGCATACGAACGGCTCCGCCTGGCCGGCCCTGGCGGCCAGGCGGGTAGCCCCTTCCCCACGGGAGTTCTCATGGCACCGAACGACAGGGCGGGCAGCAAAGGCGGCGGGGACAGGGAGAAATCCCTGGAGACCGCGCTTGCCCAGATCGAACGGCAGTTCGGCCGGGGCGCGATCATGCGGCTCGGCGATGACACCCGGGCGCCGGTCGAGGTGATCCCCACCGGATCCATCTCGCTCGACGCGGCGCTCGGCATCGGCGGCCTCCCGCGCGGCCGGATCGTCGAGATCTACGGCCCGGAGAGCAGCGGCAAGACGTCGCTGGCCCTGCACGCGGTCGCGAACGCGCAGAAGGCCGGCGGGATCGCCGCCTTCATCGACGCCGAGCACGCGCTCGATCCCGACTACGCCAAGAAGCTCGGCGTGGACACCGACGCGCTGCTGGTCTCCCAGCCGGATACCGGCGAGCAGGCGCTGGAGATCACCGACATGCTCATCCGCTCCGGTGCCGTCGACGTCGTGGTCATCGACTCGGTGGCCGCGCTGGTGCCACGGGCGGAGATCGAGGGCGAGATGGGAGACAGCCATGTCGGGCTGCAGGCACGTCTCATGTCCCAGGCGCTCCGCAAGATCGCTGGCGCGCTGAACCAGACCAAGACCACCGCGATCTTCATCAACCAGCTGCGCGAGAAGATCGGCGTGATGTTCGGCTCGCCAGAGACGACTACTGGCGGCAAGGCGCTGAAGTTCTACGCGTCCATCCGGCTTGATATCCGGCGGATCGAGACGCTCAAGGACGGCACGGACGCGGTGGGCAACCGCACCCGGGTGAAGGTGGTCAAGAACAAGTGCAGCCCGCCCTTCAAGGTCGCGGAGTTCGACATCCTGTACGGCGTGGGCATCAGCAAAGAGGGCAGCCTGATCGACCTGGGCGTGGAGCACGCGATCATCCGCAAGTCCGGCGCCTGGTACACCTACGAGGGCGATCAGCTCGGCCAGGGCAAGGAGAACGCCAGGAATTTCCTGCGCGGCAACTCTGACCTCGCGAACGAGATCGAGAAGAAGATCAAGGAGAAGCTCGGCGTTGGCCCGCGGCTGGATGCGGACGCCGGCGAGCAGCCCGACCTGGCGGTGGTGTCCAGGATCGCCGGCGGCAAGGCCGTCGCCGGGGTCAGAGGAGTCGCGGGCGGTGGGTCGTAGCAGTAATCGCGCCGTACCAGGGCGAGCCGTAACGGGACAAGCAGCACCGGGCCGGGCCGGCCCGGGGCACACCGGGCTGCCGCCGGATGCCGCACCAGACACGGGGCCTGCCGCGCCGGGGGCTGCCGCGCCGGGGCCTCCGGTAGTGCCGGAGGGTGCGCCTGCGCAGGATTCCTGGGCGGTGCCTGGCGTGCCGGCCGGGCCCGCCCTGCCCGGCTCGGTCGGCCCGCCTGGCCCGCCTGGCTGGCCCGGCCAGGCCGGGCAGCCGGGCAACGAGGCGGCGGCGCGGCAGATCTGCCTGCGGATGCTGACGGCCGCGCCGCGGACCCGGGCCGAGCTTGCCGCGGCACTGCGCCGGCGCGGGGTGCCGGAGGAGACCGCCGAAGCCGTGCTGGGCCGCTTCAGCGAGGTCAGGCTCATCGACGATGCGGCATTCGCTGCCGCCTGGGTTGAGTCCCGGCACCACGGCAGGGGGCTGGCCCGCCGGGCACTCGCAGCCGAGCTGAGGCAGCGGGGGGTGCCCCGCGACGACATCAAGGCGGCCATCGGCGGGCTCGACCCGCGCCAGGAAATCGCCACCGCGCGCGACCTTGTCGAGCGGCGGCTGGCCAGCACCAGGGGGCAGCCGCTGGCGGCGCGCATCCGGCGGCTTACCGGGCTGCTCGCCAGGAAGGGTTACCCGGCCGCCATCGCCTACCGGGTGGTCCGGGAGGCCCTGGAGCAAGAGGGCCTCGACCCGGCCGGAGCCGGGATCGACCTGGATGACCCGCCGGAGCCCGAATCTGACGGGCCGGCAGCCATCTGGTGAACCGCTCGTCGCCGGCTCGCGGCGAGCCGCCGGATGCAGGCCACGCGAGCCCTGCTTGCCCAAAACGTTATCTGCGCTTAGCCTCACGGCAGCGAGGTATTTGCTCCGCGCAAGGCGGGTAAGCATAGGTAAGCAAGATCAAACGTGCGCACCGGGGAGCCCGGAGCCGGCTAGAACGGACGGGCGAATCCGGAGGCTGTGAGGCATTAAAGGACTGGTACGCAGCCCACGGGAGCAGGCAGCGCGGTAGCCGGCAGCGGCGCCGGCCGGGCGAGTGCAGCCGGCCGGGCCGGTCGCCTGGCCGCGTCGGCCGGCCCTGCTGCTGGCCGGATGCCATGTCCGGGATGCCCGGCCGGCCTCCGGGCTGGCGGCGTGCAGGCCTGACGAGAGGCCGGCGAGGAGGAGCGCCGGCAACAGCGGCACCGGTTCGGATTAGCCGGGCAGCGTGCGGTAAACGCAGGCAGCCTCGCCGGGCACGAATCGGGGCCGGACGCCCGTCGCGCGGGCCTGGCCGGATAACCGGCCTGGGCCGGGCGCCGGCCGCCCAGGGCGTGGCACCTCGCTGCGAGCTTGGCGCTAGTACTGGCAAGCGGTATGGCGGCGCCCATGAGCGGGAAGGGGCGGACCTTGAGTAACGGAATAGCGCTAGTACTGGCGATCGGGCTCGTTGCCGCGCTATTCGCGCTCGTTCTCGTGGTGCTCCGCAGATCACCCGGCAACCCGCCCGCGCATCCCGCCGCCGGGCTCAGCGGGCCGCAGGACGACGAGCAGCGCGAGCGCGAGCTGGCCGAGGCAGGCCGCGAGGCCGCGCAGATCCGGGCCCGCGCCGAGTCGGAGGCAGCGGCCATCGTCAGCCGGGCAGAGGCCGCCACCGAGCAGTCCGCCCAGGCCCGGCACGAGGTCGAGAACGAGATCCGGGCGGTCAAGGAGGAGGTCAGGCACCTCCGCAGTGACCTGGAGCGCAGGGAGGCCCGGCTGGCGGAACGAGAGCAGCGGATCGATTCCGAAGCCCGCCAAGTCGACCAGCGCTCCGGCGAGCTGGACGAGCTGCAGCAGGACATCAACCGCCAGCGAGCCGAGCTTGAGCAGCTCGACGAAAGGCGCCGCGAGGTGCTGGAGCGGGCGGCGTGCCTGACCGCCGACCAGGCCAAGGCCGAGCTGGTGGCCGGCATCTCGAACCAGGCGAAGCGCGAGGCGGCGCTGATCGTCCGGGACATCGAGGCCGCCGCGCAGCGGGACGGCCAGCAGCGGGCCCGGCGGATCGTTACGCTGGCCATCCAGCGCGTTGCCAGCGAGCAGACCAGCGAGTCCGTGGTCTCGGTGCTGCACCTGCCCGGCGATGAGATGAAAGGCCGGATCATCGGCCGTGAAGGGCGCAACATCCGTGCGTTCGAGTCGGTCACCGGCGTCAACCTGATCATCGACGACACGCCGGAGGCCGTGCTGCTGTCCTGCTTCGACCCGGTCCGGCGCGAGGTCGGCAGGCTGACCCTGGAGCGGCTGGTCCTGGACGGCAGGATTCATCCGCAGCGGATCGAGGAGGCCTACGACCGGAGCAAGGCGGAGATCGAGCAGCTGTGCGTCCGGGCGGGCGAGGACGCGATGGTGGATCTGGGCATCACGGACCTGCACCCGGAGCTGACCAACCTGCTCGGCAGGCTGCGCTACCGCACCTCTTACGGCCAGAACGTGCTGAAGCACCTGCTCGAGTCGGCGCATATCGCCGGCATGATGGCGAGCGAGCTCGGGCTGGACCCCGCGCTGATGAAGCGCTGCACGGTACTGCACGACATCGGCAAGGCGCTGACCCATGAGGTCGAGGGCAGCCACGCCCTGATCGGCGCCGAGATCGCGCGCCGGTACGGCGAGCCGGAGGACGTCGTACACGCGATCGAGGCGCATCACAACGAGGTCGAGGTGCGCACCGTCGAGGCGGTGCTGACCCAGGCCGCGGACGCCATCAGCGGCGGCCGCCCCGGTGCGCGCCGCGAGTCGCTCGAGGCCTACGTGAAACGCCTGGAGCGGCTGGAGCAGATCGCGCTGGCGCAGGACGGCGTCGAGAAGGTCTTCGCGATGCAGGCCGGCCGGGAGATCCGGGTCATGGTCAAGCCGGAGAACGTCGATGACATCCAGGCCCAGGTCATCGCCCGTGACGTGGCCAAGCAGGTGGAGGAGGAACTCACCTACCCGGGCCAGATCCGGGTCACCGTGGTACGGGAGTCGCGCGCGATCGAATTCGCCCGCTAGCGCTTGCTGGCCGCCTTCCGGCCGGTTAGCCTGACCGGCGGCACGCCAGGCGGCGTGAAGCCCAGGATCTGCCCGTAGAACGACAGCTCGGCCTCCAGCGACGCGATGACGCTCTCCGCCTTCCTGAACCCGTGTGACTCGCCCTCGAACGGGATGTACGCGTGCCGGATGCCATGCGCAGCCAGGTCGGCGGCGATGCTTTCCGCCTGCTGCGGCGGCACGACCGGGTCATCGAGTCCCTGCAGCAGCAGCACCGGGCAAGTCCGGTCGGTCACGTGGCCGACCGGGGCGCGCTCCAGGTACACGGCCTCGAAGCCGGGCATCGGCCCGATCAGCCCGTCGAGATACCGCGACTCGAAATCGTGCGTCGTCGCGGCGAAGTCACGCAGGTCGCCGACGCCGTAGTAGGAGGTGGCGGCGGCGAAGACCGGGTCCCGCGCGGCGCCGGTAGTCACCGCGGCGAGCGCCGTCCAGCCGCCGGCCGAGCCGCCGCGGATGGCCAGCCGCTCGCGGTCGGCCTGGCCGGCCTTGGCCAGCGACACCGCGGCGGCCTTGGCGTCCTCGACGTCGACAATGCCCCACTGCCGCCGCAGGCGCTCCCGGTACAGGCGGCCGTATCCGGTTGACCCGCCGTAGTTCACGTCGATGATGCCGATGCCGCGGCTGGTGAAATACGCCTTCTCCACGTCCAGCAGGCCGACCGAGTTCGCGGTCGGGCCGCCGTGCACCCAGACGACGTACGGCGGCAGCTCACCGGCCGGCGCCGTCACGTCGGGGTTGGCCGGTGCGTACATCAGCGCGTGCACGATGCGCCCGTACGGTCCCTCCAGCTCGACCTGGCGCGGCACCGGCAGGTACCTGGCGTCAGGGATGTCGGTGACCTCCCGGCGCAGTACCGCCGCTGTGCCGGTGGCCGCGTCGACGGCGACGACCGACAGCGGCTCGCTGGGGCCGCCGGCCACTCCCGCGATTACCGTGCCACTGGCGGACAGCCCGGCGGCGAACTCGCCGAACGGGATGTTCAGGTCAGCCAGCTCGGACGTCTCCGGATCGAGGATGCCGAGCCGCTGGCCGCCGCGCCCGTGCAGCACCGCCAGCCGGCCGTCGGCCAGCATCGCGAACGGACGCGCGCCGAGCTGCCAGAGCGGCCCGGCGAATTCCTCCTCGGCCGGAAACAGCGCCTGCGGCGGCTCGCCGGTCAGCCCCACCTGGTAGATGTTCCACCAGCCGGTCCAGTCCGTCGCCACGTACAGGCTCGTGTTGTCCCGCCAGACCGGGGCAAGCACGGATTCCCGCAGGTTGCCCTTGACCAGCCTGCCCTGGCCGGCGATGCCGTTGTCGATGGCCGCCACCCGCAGCTCGGTGCCGTCCCAGGGCATGTGCGGGTGATTCCAGCAGATCCAGGCCAGCCGGCGGCCGTCCGGCGACGGGGTGGGGAAGGCGAAGAAGTCCGATCCGGCGGCCAGCTGCCGGATCGCGCCGGCGTTGCCGGCCGCGGAGCCGTCCAGCGGGACGGCGACAATCGAGCGGGTGACCTTACCGCCGGCATGCCGTTCCTGGACGCACCAGACCTCCTGGCGGTCGGGAGAGAGCACGAAGTCGGCGAAGCGCAGCCCGGCCGTGGCCAGGCCGTCCGCGCCGGCCGCGGCCGGGTCAGGCGTCAGCGGGCGCGGCGGCACCGTCTCCTTCGCCCGGGCCGCCTCGGGGCCGGCCAGGTAGAGACGCTGGTCGGAGTAGTTGGCGAAGACAATCGCGTGGCCGCGCGGCGGGTCCCCGCCGGCCGTCCGGGGCTGCACAGCGGCGCGCGGCACCGGCAGGAAGGACAATCCCCCATATTCATGCACGCGCGTCCGCGCGTTCCACGGGGCCGGCAGCAAGGCGCGCGGCTTGCCGTCCGCGCCGCAGTGCACAACGGTCATCCGGCCGCCTTCTTCGGGTCTGCCTTCCTGCCACCACGTGTCCTCGCCGATGATGCGGGGGAAGGAGAGGCGGACCCGTCCTCTCGCCACCTCGGCGGCCGTGATGGGGGAAGGCCACGCTCCGAACGCGGCGGCGGGTACCGCCGCGTCCCCGGTGGTCAATGGCTCGCTCGCTCCTGAGCCTGTCGTGCCGTCAGGGGTATCCGTCGAATCCGGTGCCGCGTCCGCCGCGCCTGCCGCGGGAACCGTCGCGCTCTCTGTCATAGGGCTATCGTGCACCAACCGGGCCTCCCTCCTAGCGGAGATTCCGGACACGAGCCCCGCTCTGTAACCGAAGCGATGGAGATCGGCCCGTTCGGGGCGATGAAGTCCCCGGGATCGGGCTGGTGGTGGCGGAGAAGTCTGCTCCGCGGCGATCTGATCGGGATGCCGGCTCAGCCGGCCGCTGGCCGGCCGCCGCCCGGCGCCGCGCGGCGTCAGCGGCCCGCCGCCGGCCGAGCCGTCCGGCCCGCCGCCCGGTGCGTCTACCCTGATGGTCATGGCGCTCTCCGGCGGTCTCCGCAGCTTCGAGATCCGTACCTACGGATGCCAGATGAACATGCACGACTCCGAGCGGCTGGCCGGGCTGCTGGAGGAAGCGGGTTACCGGCGGGCCGCGTCCGGCGCGACCCCCGACGTGGTCGTCTTCAACACCTGCGCGGTCAGGGAGAACGCCGACAACCGCCTGTACGGCAACCTGGGTCATCTGCTCCCGGTCAAGAACGCCCACCCGGGCATGCAGATCGCGGTCGGCGGCTGCCTCGCGCAGAAGGACCGGGCGGGCATCACGGCGCGGGCCCCGTGGGTGGACGTGGTGTTCGGCACGCACAACATCGGCTCGCTGCCGGCGCTGCTTGACCGCGCGCGGGTGCAGCAGCAGGCGCAGGTCGAGATAGCCGAATCGCTGCAGCGCTTTCCCTCGGTGCTGCCCGCCCGCCGGGAATCCCCCTACTCGGCCTGGGTGGCCATCTCGGTCGGCTGCAACAACACGTGCACGTTCTGCATCGTGCCGAGCCTGCGCGGCCGGGAGGAGGATCGCCGGCCGGGAGACGTCCTGGCCGAGATCAGGGCGCTGGCCGCCGACGGCGTGCTCGAGGTCACGCTGCTCGGGCAGAACGTCAATTCCTACGGAGCCGGCTTCGGCGACCGGCTG
Organism: uncultured Actinomycetes bacterium; assembly: GCA_963786975.1. Taxonomy (GTDB): domain Bacteria; phylum Actinomycetota; class Actinomycetes; order Streptosporangiales; family Streptosporangiaceae; genus Palsa-506. The sequence continues at coordinate 460,556 of CAWBBE010000011.1, forward strand.
GCCTTCGGCAAGCTGCTGCGCGCCTGCGGCGGCATCGACGGGCTGGAACGGGTCCGGTTCACCTCCCCGCATCCGCGTGACTTCACCGACGACGTGATCGACGCGATGGCGCAGACTGCGAACGTGATGCCGCAGTTGCACATGCCGCTGCAGTCCGGCTCGGACGCGGTGCTCCGGGCCATGCGGCGGGCATACCGGCGGGACAAGTACCTGGCGATACTGGGCCGGGTTCGCGCGGCCATGCCGGACGCCGCCATAACCACCGACATCATCGTCGGCTTCCCCGGCGAGACCGAACGGGATTTCGTCGGCACGCTCGACCTCGTCCGCCAGGCCAGGTTCGCCGGTGCCTACACCTTCAGGTATTCCCAGCGCCCGGGCACTCCCGCCGCGGCGATGCCCGGCCAGGTGCCGGCCGAGGTGGTGCAGGAACGATACGAGCGGCTGGTTAAGCTGGTGGCACAGACCTCGCTGGCCGCGAACGCGGCATTCGCCGGCCGTGAGGTAGAGGTGCTCGTCGCCGACGGCGAAGGGCGCAAGGACGAGGCCACCCGGCGGATGTCCGGCCGTGCCCGCGACAACCGGCTGGTGCATTTCGTCCCGGCGGGCACATCGCCGCGGCCGGGAGATGTGGTCACCACCGTCGTCACCCGCGGCGCCCCGCATTACCTGCTCGCCGACGGCGAGCCGCTGGCGGTCCGCCGGACCCGCGGCGGCGACGCCTGGGCGGCCAGCCGGGCCGGCCTGGCGCCGGCAGGCGCGTCAGCCGTTAACGCGACCGTCGGCCAGCCTGCCGCGGGTCAGCCCGCCGCGGCCGCTGGGGGCGTGCTGCTGGGCATGCCCGCCGTCGGCCGCCCGGCCTAGCGGGCCGGTGCTCGTCGCGGCAGCCGTCTGCCCGCATCCGCCGCTGCTCATCCCCGCGGCGATGGGCGCCGCCGGGTCCGCCCATGGCGTGCCTGCCAATGGCGGCCCGGCTAGCGTCGGCCCGGCTAGGGGCCCGGCCGGGCCGCCCGATGAGCCGCCGGCCGCCACCGAGCTGCGCGAGCTGCGGGCATCCTGCGTCGCGGCGGTCACCGACCTGCTCGCGGCGGAGCCCGGCCAGCTCGTCGTGGTGGGCGGCGCGGCCGCCGCCGCTAGCTACGCCGGGCCGGTGACAGGCAGCCTGCGCCCCTTCGGCATCCCATGGCCGGCCGGTTCAGCCAGCGGCCGGCCGTCGGCCCCGGCGCGCCGGTCCTGCCGCTGTCGCTGACCGTGGGCTCATGGCTGCTCGAACAGGCGAGCCGGCAGAATCCCGCGGCCGCCGCCGGGCCGGGCCGCCTGCAGCTACGGGCCGTGCCGGCCGATATGCCCGCGGCGGACTGCCTCCGGCTGGGCGCGGAACTCGCCAGCCTGGCCTCCAGGGTGGCGCTGCTGGCGATGGGAGACGCATCGGCCAGGAAGGCGGCAGGCGTGCCCGGTGCCGCCGATCCCGCCGCGGAGCGCTACGACGCCGGAGTCGCCGCCGCCCTGGCCAACGCTGATCCCGCCGCGCTGGCCGGCCTCGATCCGGTCCTTGACGCCAAGCTGATGATCGCCGGCCGGGCCGCCTGGCAGGTGCTGGCCGGCGCCGCATCCGGCGCCGCGTTGCGCGGCCGGCTGCGCTGCGCCGTCGCCCCCTTCGACGTCACCTACCTGGTCGCATCATGGGTAACCGGGGCAACAGCCAGCTAGAGCGGGTTCCCGTACTGTGCCGTGGCGGGCGGCAGCCAGCACGGGTGACGCGGGCTGGGCCGCGGCGGCGCAGTTGGTGCTGGCGAGCTGGCCGTACCGGGTGGCCAGGGCCCTGCACTGCCTGGCAGGGCGCAGGAGCGGCCGTCGCGCTGCCCGCGTGCATCACCTGGGCCCGCCCACAGCAGAGCCGACCACCAGCACGAGCTTCCCGCGCACGTGACCGGCCTCGCTGACGCGGTGCGCCGCCGCGACCTCGGCGAGCGGGAAGGTCTGCGCGACCGGGAGCGAGAAGCGCCCGGACTCGATCAGCTCGCCGATCCCGGCGAGCGCGTGCACCGCGCGGCCGGCGTCCCCGCTGCTGAACCTCACCCCGTGCTGCTGCGCGCCACCGAAGTCGGCGATCGTCACGACGCGGCACGGGCCGCCCGCGAGCTCGATGAGCTCGGGCAGGACGCCGCTCCCGGCGACGTCGAGCGCCGCATCGACGCCGTCGGGCGCGAGCGCGCGAACCCGCCCGGCGAGGCCCTCGCCGTAGCCGACGGGCTCGGCCCCCAGCGAGCGAAGGTACTCGTGGTTAGCCGGACTGGCGGTGCCGATCACGCGCGCGCCGCGCACCACGGCGAGCTGAACCGCGGCGCTGCCGACGCTCCCGGAGGCGCCGTTGATGAGCAGCGTGCTGCCGCTCCCGGCGCCGAGCTGGCCGAGCGCGCGGGTGGCCGTCTCGATCGCGGCCGGCAGCGCGGCAGCGCCGGGGAAGTCAAGCGACGGCGGGATCGGCGCGTAAAAGGACAGCACCGCCAGCTCGGCCTGGGCTGCCCCCTCGGCGGAGAAGCCGAACACGCGATCGCCGGCGGCCACGTCCGCAACGCCCTCGCCGAGCTCGTCGACGACGCCCGCCGCCTCGTGGCCCATGGTCTGCGGGAGCTCCCCGTCCATCAGGCCCTTGCGCTTCTTCCAGTCGCTCGGATTGACGCCGGCCGCGCGCACCGCAATCCGGACCTGGCCGGGACCGGGACGCGGATCGGGGAGATCCACGATCTCGAGGACCTCCGGGCCCCCGAACTGGCCGAAACGGACTACCTTCAACATTCGCTCCCCGCGCAACGCCAGCCAGCACGGCCTGCGCGCAGTCCGGAACTGTAACGAGACAGCGACTTTACAGCGCGCCAATCCAGAAGCTAAGTCTACGGCTAGAACCTGCATGGGGGAGAAGCAGGAGCGGGCGGCCCTAGCCGACCTGCCCATTGTGATCATTTGGGGGAGACGCATGCCTAGTCGTCGCGCGGGCCTGCTGGCCGTGATTTTCGAGATCCTGTTAGCTGCCTTACAGCTCGCAGCATCCCGTGCGGAAAGTCACGCCATTGCGTTACGGCTAGCAGGAAAGAGGTCCCGCAGGCTGTTCAGGTTACCGGTGCTGCTGGCAGGTACGGTCGTCGTCGCGGTGACGGCGCTCGCTGGTCCGGTCAGTGCCGTCCCGGCTGCGGCTGCTGCCGGGCCGAATCCGCTGGTGGTCGTGTATATGGAGAATCAATCACTCAGCACGGTCATTGGCACCGGACAGTCGGCGGTCATGCCGTACCTGAACAGCTTATGGGGCTCAGCCTCAACGGAGCAGTTCACCGATTACTACGCGGTAAGCCACCCTAGCTTCCCGAACTACGCGGCGATGGCCTCTGGCGAGACTCAGATGGAAGGCGACGCCGTTACGCCGGGCCAGTTCAGCGGCCGGACCGTCTGGGACCAGCTACAGGCGGCGGGAGTCAGCTGGGGCGTCTACCAGGAGGCGGTGCCGATGTCCTGATCACCTTCGATGAGGGCAGCGGCACCGGCGGCTGCTGCGGGGCTCCCGGCGGCGGCCAGATTTACGGCGTGCTGACCGGCCCCGGCGTCACCGGCGGCGCCAACGCCACCCCGATGAACCAGTACTCGATCCTGTGAACAACACCACGACCGCCACCTCGTGCCCAGCCACGGCGCCCAGCGCCACCGAGCTGTCCGGCAACGTGAGCCTGGAGACCACTCAGAGCGGCTGGACGGGCGTCTACAACGCCAACTCCGTCAACACCCGCGTGCAGGCGGCAGGCGGCAGCTATGACGGCTCCTGGGCGCTGCAGGTCGCACCCAAGGCCGCCGGCGCAGCGGGCGTCAACAACGCCAATCCCGTCTGGGTGCCCGGCCCGCCGGGCATCGCGACCACGGCTGGCCAGGTCTACACCGGCAGCGCCTTCGTAGCGGCGAACACCCCCGGCGAGCAAATCACGCTGCTGGTCCGGGAGACCACGCCCGCCGGGACCGGCGTCAGCTCACACGCCACGTTGATTACCGCGAGCGGCACCGGCTGGCAGCAGATCACCTCCGGCTACACCGCCAAAAACGCCGGGGACCTCATCCGCTACTCGCTGTACGCCTCCAGCTTCGCCAGCACCGCCCAGCACTTCCTGGCAGATTGCCTGAGCCTGCAAACGCCCTAGATTGATCGATGGCTGCCCTATCACTGCTCTCGTTCGATCGCGTCAGCCGCGGCCCGTGCCTCAGCCGGCGTCATCCCGGCTCGCTGCATCCTGAGCCCTCTGCGCTTCCTGGGCTCCCTGGGCTTCCTGGGCGCCCCTGGCCTGCGGCGCCCGCCCGGTCCGGGCGGCCGGCCGGTGGCTCATCGCGGCGACGGTCGGCAGCAGTCCCGTGTCCCGGGCCCCGACGAGCTGCCAGGCCCGCGCGATGGCAAACAGGAAGAAGACAATCGAGAGGATGCCCTGGTTGTCGACGAGTCCCAGGTCGCGAGGGGAGTTGTCCAGCTGGATGCCGTTCGCCAGCTCCAGCCCGTACAGCACCAGCAGGGCCGTCAGCATGACGACCTGGCCGGGCTGGACGCGCTGCTGGTGTTCCCGGTACAAGATGATGATCAGGCCTGCCGACGAAGCCAGCCCGGTAGCGGCCAGGACGATGGCCGCTAGGCCCAGGTTGGCCCGGGGCAGGAGCGCGACCAGCGCGATAACGAGCGCGTTGACAAGCGCCGAGAAGGCCGCGCCGGCCCGGACCTGGTGGTCGACGCTGGCCCTGTCGCCTGCCAGTTTCTCCGGCGAGACCGAGATCGCGACGAACAGCAGCCCGATCAGCGCGCCGGCCACAGTGGCACAGCCCCCGAAGAAGTCGTGATAGCTAACCGGAACCATCGGGCCACGCTATCCGGCGCCGGCCAGCGCCGCGCCGCCGCGAACCGGCCAGTCGGCGGAACATGGCGGCCGGGCGCGCTGGCAGACTAGGGCCCATGCCGCAGCCCGTGATCGCGGTCGTGGGGCCGACCGCGGCCGGGAAATCCGGCCTTTCCCTGCGGCTGGCCCGCGCGCTGGGCGGCGAGATCGTGAACGCCGACTCGATGCAGCTGTACCGCGGCATGGACATCGGCACGGCGAAGCTGCCCCCGGCCGAGCGGGCTGGCGTGCCGCACCACCTGCTGGACATCTGGGCGGTGACCGAGGCCGCCAGCGTCTCGGCGTACCAGCAGCTGGCCCGCGCGGCCATCGGCGAGATCAGCGAGCGCGGCCGGGTGCCGATCCTGGTCGGCGGTTCCGGCCTGTACATCCGCGCCGCGATCGACAAGCTGGAGTTCCCCGGCACCGATCCGGCGCTGCGCGAGGGCCTGGAGGCCGAGCTTGCCGAGCGCGGCGCGGCGGCGCTGCACGTCAGGCTGGAGCGGGCCGATCCGGCCGCGGCCGCGGCGATCCTGCCGGGCAACGGCCGCCGGATCGTCCGGGCGCTAGAGGTGATCCAGCTGTCCGGCAGGCCGTTCAGCGCGACCCTGCCGGGCTATGAGTCGGTCTACCCGGCCGTGCAGATCGGCCTGCGGCTGCCCCGGCCCGAGCTCGACCGGCGGATCGCCGGCCGGGTCGACCGGATGTGGCAGGACGGATTCGTCGCCGAGGTCCGCGCCCTGGCCCGGCACGGCCTGCGCGAGGGCAGGACCGCCAGCCGCGCCCTCGGCTACGCGCAGGTGCTGCGCTTCCTGGCCGGAGAGTGCTCGGAGCAGCAGGCCGTCGCCGATACCGTGCTGGCTACCCGGCGGTTCGCCCGGCGGCAGGAAGCCTGGTTCCGCCGGGATCCGCGGATCAGCTGGCTGCCCGCCGATGATCCGGCCGCGGCCGGCTCCGCGCTGGCCCTGGCGCGGGAGGCCGGGCTGGCTGACGCAGGCCCCGGGGGCATGGCCGGCCGCGCGGGCGGCCCTGCCAAGCTTGGCTGATGACCTGGACTGCGCCGGCCCCGAACCCGGTTGACGGACCGCTGACCGGTGCCGGCCGGCCGATCCTCGAGGGCTACCTGAACTGGCAGCGTGTCACCTTGCTGCACATCTGCGCCGGCCTGACCGGCGAGCAGCTGGCGAGCCGTCCCATCCCGGCATCGAACCTGTCGCTGCTCGGCCTGGTCCGGCACCTGGCCAAGGTCGAGCGGATCTGGTTCCGGCAGCGGGCGGCGGGACAGCCGGTCGAGCCCATGTATGACCCGGCCCTCGGCAAGGACGCCGATTTCGACGCTGGCCGGGCGGCTGAAGCGGCCGACTGCGTCGAGCAGCTGCAAGCCGAATGGCGCCGCGCCGACGAGGCTGTCGCGGGCATGGCGTTCGGCGACACATTTGACGTATCCGGGGAGGAATTCTCGCTGCGCATGGTGTACGTGCACATGATCGGCGAGTACGCACGGCACAACGGTCACGCCGACCTGCTCAGGGAGAGCATCGACGGCGTTACCGGGCGGTGATGGCGCTGCCCGCCGGAACCGGCCGGGCAACCGGGCCCGGGCCAGCGCAGCGCGGCGGCGCGCTACCGGGATTGCGGGTGGCGGTAGCCGGAGCCGGCCTCGGCGGCCTCTGCCTGGCTAGCGGCCTGTACCGGGCAGGCGCCGAGGTCACCGTGTACGAGCGGGACGCCGCGCTGGCCAGCCGGCCGCAGGGCTACCGGCTGCACCTGGACGCGCGGGCCGGCCTGGCGCTGCAGCAGTGCCTGTCACCAGACCTGGCTGAGCTGTTCCTGGCCACCTGCGGCCGGCCAGGCAACCGCTTCACCATCATGTCCGAGCGGCTGCGCACCCTGCACGAGGTGGCCGGGGATCCGGCCAGTGACCGGTCCGCGCCCGCGACCCTGTCGGCGCCAGCCAACCGGCAGACCCTGCGCGAGGTGCTGGCGGCCGGGCTGGACGGCAGGATCTTGTTCGGCCGGGAACTTACCCGGTACGCCGAGCGCGCCGGCGGCGTCCGGCTCTATTTCCGCGACGGCCAGTCTGCCGACGCGGACCTCCTGGTCGGCGCGGACGGCGTCAACTCGGCGGTGCGCCGGCTGCGGCTGCCCGATGCCGAGATCATCGACACCGGATCGCGCTGCATCTACGGCAAGACGCCGCTGACCGACCCGGTGCTCAGGCTGATTCCGCCGCCGCTGCTCGACGGGTTCACCGCCATCATCGGCGGGCCGGTGGGCATGGCAGCCGGGCTGGTCCGGTTCCGGCAGCGACCCGAGCAGGCGGCCGCCGCGATCGCGCCGCAGGCCCGGCTGAGCCCGGCCGGGGACTACCTGATGTGGGCCGTCGCCGCGGACCGTAAGCGCTTCGGCAGCCCCGGCACGCGGCTGGCCGAACTGGATCCGGCCGGGCTGCACGCCATCGCCACGTCGATGATCCGGTCCTGGCATCCGGACCTGCGCGGGCTGGTCGGCCTGGCTGACATCGGCGAGACGTTCCTGGTCCGGGTACGGACGTCGGTACCGGAGCCGGCCTGGCCGCCGAGCCGGGTGACCTTGCTCGGCGACGCCATCCACGCGATGAGCCCGGCTCGCGGCTCCGGCGCTAACACCGCCATGCAAGACGCCGGGCTGCTGTGCCGCACGCTGGCCGGGGCCGGCCCGGGCGGCAGCGCGCTGCTGGCGGCCGTCGGCGACTATGAGGAGCGGCTGCGCGAGTATGGCTTCGCCGCGGTCCGGGCGTCCAGGCAGGCCGAAGCCGAGATGGGCGCCCGGCGCCGCGGCATGATGCGCTGGCTGCCGCGTCACCTGGCCCCGGGCCGCGCCCGGGCCGGCTAGCGGCCGCCTCGGGCGCCGGCCCCGGCGGTGCCGGCTGAGCGGCCGGACTTCACCGGCGGCACCGAGCCCATCAGCAGATCATTACGATCGGAGGATGCGGTTCGCCAAGGGGCATGGCACGGAGAACGACTTCGTCGTGCTGCCCGACTTCCAGGACGATCTCGCCCTGTCGCCGGCCCTGATCACCCGGCTGTGCGACCGCAGGGCCGGGCTTGGCGCGGATGGCGTGCTGCGGGTAGTCCTCGCCGCCGCAGCGCAGCAGCACGGCAGCAGTCCGGCGGCCGCGGGCGGCGAGCAGCCTGACGCCAGCACCGGGCGGGCCAGCGGCGGCACCGCGCGGACGGCCGCCGGCGACTGGCCGGGCGGCGGTTTCGGCTGGCCCGGGGATGACCTGGCGGCGGGCGGCGACCTGGCGGCCGAGTGGTTCATGGATTACCGCAATGCGGACGGCAGCGTCGCCGAGATGTGCGGCAACGGCATCCGGGTGTTCGCCCGTTACCTGCTGGACCATGGCCTGGTACGGGATCTGGCCTTCACCGTGGCAACCAGATCGGGCCCGCGGCAGGTGCGGGTCGAGCCGGACGGCTCGATCACCGCGGAGATGGGCGTCCCGGCGATTCTCGGGCCGGGCCGGGCGGTGATCGGCGGGCTGGAGTACACCGGCCTGCGGGTCTCGCTGGGGAATCCGCATCTGGCGGTACTGGTGGCTGACCCGGTGGCTGGCATTGACCTGTCCGCGGCGCCGTTGCTCGACCCGGCGGAATTTCCCGGCGGCGCTAATGTCGAGGTGACCCGGGTCACCGGCGAGCGCCAGGCGGAGATGCGGGTATACGAGCGAGGCTCCGGCCCGACCAGGTCGTGCGGCACCGGGGCGGTCGCCGCCGTGGTCGCCGCGGCGGTCGCCGCCGCTCCGGGCTCCGCCGGTGCCACCGGGCCCGCCGTCGTCCCGGACGCCGCCAACGGCACCTGGACGGTGGATGTGCCCGGCGGCAGGCTCGCGGTTACCCTGCTCGGGACCGCGAGCCTGCTGACCGGGCCGGCCGTCATCGTCGCCGAGGGCGAACTGGACGACGCCTGGCTGGCCTGCGCCGGGGCTGACGGCTGCTGACTCATCGCGGGTCAGGCACGGCCAGTGGCGAGCCACAGCCCGACCGAGACAAGCGCCCAGCCGGTACGGCGCCGGAGCGGACGGCGGCCGCGCCGGATGCGGCTGGCCCGGACGGCGGCGGCCGAGTTGGCCCGCAGGTCCGCGGTATGCTCCGCGGCGGCCTGCTCTAGCAGGTAAGGATGCATTGTGCTGGCCTTTCTTGTCTGCTGCCCCAGGGGGCAGGGCGGGCGTACGGATGGCGGGGCAGCCCGGCCGGTACGGCTTCCGCCGGTCAGCCGGCCGCGGCCCGGGCAGCGCGGAGGATGTGCACGTCCCCGCTGACGCTGCGGCAGTGCAGGCTCAGCGCGGCATCCCCTTCGCCGTCGGCTGGCTCCAGGTCGCTGCGGACGTCCCCGGTCATGGCCGAGAGGTCGAGGTAGACGCCGATGCCAGCGGCGACGGCGATGCTGGCGTCACCGGAGACGGTCGTCACTTCGCCGCGGCCGGCCATGATGCAGCCGATCGTGACATCGCCGCTGGCAGTGCGGATCTTGGCGGAGCCCGCCGCGACGCCCAGGGCCAGGTCGCCGCTGGCGGTGTTCGCCGTCACCTCGCCGCCGGCCCGGCCGATGCTGACATCGCCGGACGCGGTGTCCACCCGCAGGGTGTCACCTACCTCGCCCAGCTCGATGCCCCCGGATGCGGTGCTGATGCTGGCCTGCCCGGTCACCAGCTCGGCGGATATGTCTCCGCTGGCCGTGCGGGCATCCAGGGAGCTGATCTCGCCGCTGCAGCGGACCTCGGCAGACGCCGCGTTCAGCGTGCACGAGGATGCTTTCGGCAGTTGCACGACCAGGTCGAGCGGCGTGTTGCCGAGCAGCCGGACGCGGTCGGGCACCTGCACGGTCAGCAGGCCGGCTGCGAACTCGACGGTGGTGGCCGCGATGAGCTCATCGCCGCGCCGGCCGGACTGGGAGGTCAGCGTAACGGTGGCCGTCGTTACCGGCTCCGCGCGCACGGTGACGCTGCCGGCTGGCAGCCTTGCTTCCAGGCTGACTGGTTCGGGGGCGGGGAATTCCCAGGTAGGCATTGCGGTGTTCCTTCGCTGCTAGTGGGCGGGCTGGTCGCGGCCGCCGGGCCGGGCGGCCACGTGTGCTAGATCTGGCCGGCCGCGCCGGAGTTGCGGCCGGCCGCGGCCGGCTCAGCTGCGGGCATAGCCGGTGATCCGCTGGCCTACGCCGCGGCGGGACCGCTGCGCTCCGGCCTGGCCGGGGCCGTCCAGCGCTCGTGCCGCCGCGCGGACGAGCCAGGCATTGACCGACAGCCCTTCTTCGCTGGCGGATGCCTCGACCCGCATCTTGAGCGCGTCGGACAGCCGCAAGGTGACCCGGGCGGTGCCGGACTCGTCGGCGCCTTCGGCGGCCGCAGCCGGGCCCGGCTCGGCCGGCTCGGCTGGCTGCGCCGACGAGACCACGAACGACGGCTCGCCGCCGGCCAGCCGGACCTCGACGACCGTCTCGTCCAGCTGCGCGGTGATCTCAGCCGCGGCGGCCGACAGCACTTCGAGCAGCGTGAGGCGGACCGACGAGTCCAGTGCCTCGGCCAGCATCTGGCCCGCGCGGGCCACGTCCTCGCTCGCAAAGCGCGTGATAGCGGCAAGCTCGCCGCGCAACATGCCGGTGTACTCTGACAGCTCCATGACGTCATCATGACGTCATTTGCGACGTCTGTCAACTCCACGATGAAGTCACTATGGCGTCAAAGAGCGTCAATTGGATGTCATACCAGACGCCTAACTGCGTCATCCCTGGTCAGAAAATGACGTCCGGGGGCCACGGACCGGGCGGGACGCCGGGACAGCCCGGGACGGCGGGGACGGGCTAGCCAGGACGACGGGGGACGGCGGGGACGGGCTGGTCAGGGACGGCCGGGACGCGCTAGCTGAGCTGGCCACTAGCCGGAGAGCAGGCGGCTGACCGGGACGCTGCGGATCGACGCGTCGATGACCTCGGCGATGTGGGCCATCGGCAGCCGCGTGCCGCGAGCGGCCAGGGCCGCGGAGATCTGCAGCGTGCAGCCCGGGTTCGCCGAAACGAGCAGCTGCGCCCCGGTCGCCTCCACCGCGGCGGCCTTCCGCTCGCCGAGCTGGCGGGCCGGCTCGGGCTGGACCAGGTTGTAGATGCCGGCCGAGCCGCAGCAGGCTCCGCCGTCGGCGATCTCGGTCAGCCGCAAGCCGGGGATCGCGCGCAGCAGCGCCCGTGGCTGGGCGGTGATCTGCTGCGCGTGGCCGAGGTGGCAGGCGTCCTGGTAAGCGGCGTGCAACGGCAGCTGCTGACGCACCGCCGCCGGGCCGAGCTCGGCCAGGAACTCGGTGAAGTCGCGGACCCTCGCGCTGAGCGCGGCGCCGCGCGCGGCCCAGCCGCCCCGGTCGGCCAGCAGGTAACCGTACTCCTTCATGGCCGAACCGCAGCCTGCGGCGTTGACCACGATCGCGTCCACCCCGGCCCGCTCGAACTCCGCGATGATCCGCCGGGCGAACCTGGCGGCCTCCGTCTTCCTGCCGCCATGCAGGGAAAGAGCGCCGCAGCAGCCCTGATCCGCGGGGATGACGACATCGCAGCCCTCGGCCGCGAGCACCCGCGCGGTCGCCGCGTTGACCTCGGGGAAGAACACTTGCTGCACGCAACCGGTGAGCATCCCGACGACCGCCCGGCGAGGGCCCCTGGCCGGAATCCGGCCGGGCAGCCGGCGCCCCGGCGCCAGGCCGGGCGCGAGACCGGCCGGCGCCCGGCGGCCTGCTGGCGCCACCCGCAGCGCGCTGCCCAGCTCGGGGGACAGCCGCTCAGCCAGCCCGGTGCGGGCCAGCAGGCGGTCCAGCCGCAGGCCCTGGGCGGCGCGCAGCGGCGCGAGCAGCGGCCGGAGCCGGGCCGGGTAGGGGAACGTCGCGAAGATCGCCGCCCTGGCCGCCCGCTCGCGGCGCGACCGCGGCGGCAGCGGCGGTGCGCCCGGCCCGGCGGGGGTTCCTCCGCCCAGGACCGGGCCGCCTCGATCAGCCGGTCGTACCGGACCCCGGACGGGCAGGCCGGGCACGCAGGCCATGCAGCCCAGGCAGCGATCCAGGTGGGTGGCGGTCGCGGCACTGCCCGCCGCGCCGTCGAGGATCTGGCCGATCTGGTGAATCCGGCCGCGCGGCGAGTCCATCTCCTCGCCCCAGAGCTGGTAGGTCGGGCAGACCGGCAGGCAGAACCCGCAGTGCACGCAGTCGTTCACCAGCCCGCGCAGCTCACCGGACTGATCAATCGGCCGGACCGACTCCGTCTCGCCGGCCATGCCGGTCACGCCGGCCGGCCCGGCCGTGCTAGCCGCTCCGCCGGACGCCGCCGCTCCGCCGGGTGCCGCCGCCGCGCCGGGTGCCGCCGCCGCGCCGGGCGGCCTCGACTTGCCGGGCTGGCCGGGTACCGGCTGGCCGGTCATCAGATCCCGCCTGGCATCCGCCCGGGCGCCATCCGGTGCCCGGGATCGAACTGGTCCTTTATCGCGCGCATCAGGGCTGCCGACGGGACCGGGCCCCACACGTCCACCACGTCACGGACCTGCGGCGGCGCCTGCAGCACGACTACGCTGCCGCGCGCCGGCGGCCCCTCACCGGCATTCGCCGCGGCGCCCAGCGGCGCCGCGGACCGTAGCGCCGCAACCAGGCCGGCGACCGCGGTGGCCGGCCCGCCGCCAGGCACGGACGCGTAGATGACGCCGGCTGCCGCCGACCCGCCGACGAAGGGATCCAGCCCGGCCGCCATGGACGCCGCATCCAGTGCCTCGGCCACCGCGGCCAGCTCGGCGGCCCAGAACGTGATCCGCAGCAGCGTGCCGCCCGCCGCCGTCGTCTCGGCATCCGTGCTGCCCGCAGCCGTGACGGCACCGCGGCCCCACCAGGGCGGCGGGCTGGCCGAGATCCTGGCGCCGCCGCCGAGCAGGTCCCGGAGCAGCGCCGAGCGTTCTGCCACGCCGGCCTTGTCGCCTTCGAGCAGCACCGACACCCGTACCGGGGCGCTGCGGGCCGCCCGGTCGATCTCCACCGCGGACGGGGCGAGCGGCGAGTCCACGGCGGCGGCCACCACTTCCTGCGCGGCCGCGACGTTGACGCAGTCGCGCGACACGAACGCGGTGGCGGCGGGCACCGGGTGCAACCGGAACGCGGCCTCAACGATCAGCCCGAGCGTCCCGAAGCTGCCGGCGAACAGCTTGCCGATGTCGTACCCGGCCACGTTCTTGACGACTTTGCCGCCCGAATGCGCGACCGTGCCGTCCGCCAGCACCACGGTGATCCCGATCGACAGATCCCGCGGCGTGCCGTACCGCAGCCGCCGCGGCCCGGCGGCGGCAGCCGCCAGCACCCCGCCGACAGTGCCGCGGCCGGCCCCGCCCGGGGCGGCCGGGACGTCCAGGGACAGCTGCTGGCCGGCCTTCCCGAGCACGCCCGCCAGCTCGTCCATCCGGACCCCCGCCTGCACCCGGGCGACCAGGTCACCGGCCTCGTGCTCGAGGACCGTGTGCAGCCGCTGCGTGTTCGACCACCAGGTCGCACCGGCGCGGCGGGCTGCCCCAGGCCAGCCGGGTCCCGGTGCCGCGGGGCAGCACCGCCAGGCCGAGGCCGGCCGCCGCCGCCATCAGCTCGCTCGCCTCGGCGACGCTGGCCGGCCAGGCAGCGAACCGCGGCTGCACCCCGGCCACCGCGTCCGCCCCGGTAGCGAGCCTGACCTCGGCACACGCCGCGCTGAGCGGCCCGGGCAGCCGTTCACCGGTCATCGGCAGCCGCCATCGGGCATCCGTTAAAAATCATGTTAGAACTGCTCGACTTCCCCGGCAGCCACCAGCGGGTGCGGTGCGCGCCGGACGCCGGGGACCTCGCCGCACAGCCGCGGCGTCGGGAAGATCTTGCCGGGATTGCACAGCCCCGCCGGGTCGAAAGCGCAGCGCAGCAGCTGCATCGTGGCCAGGTCGTCGGCGCCGAACATCGTCGGCATGTACCTCGACTTGTCCGTGCCCACGCCATGCTCGCCGGTGATCGACCCGCCGTGCTCGATGCACAGGTCCAGGATCTGCGCCGGACAGCACCTCGGCCGCCTCGCAGGCCTCCGGCGTGGCGTCGTCGAACAGCACCAGCGGGTGCAGGTTCCCGTCGCCTGCGTGGAACACGTTCGCGACCCGGATGCCGGACTCGGCGGACAGCTCCGCGATCCGGTCGAGCACCTTCGGCAGCGCGGTGCGCGGGACGACGCCATCCTGCACGATGTAGGCCGGGCTGATCCGGCCGACCGCGGCGAACGCCGACTTGCGGCCCTTCCAGATCGCCACCCGCTCGGCGGCGTCCTGCGCGGCCCGGATCTCGGTGGCGCCGGCCTGCTCGCAGAGTGCCCGGACGGCGGCGGTTTCCCGCTCCACGTCGGCCGCCGGGCCGTCCAGCTCGACGATGAGCACCGCGCCGGCCCCGGCGGGATAGCGGCAGGCGACAGCCGCCTCGGCCGCCTCGATCGCCAGCGCGTCCATCATCTCGATCGCGGCCGGCAGGATCCCCGCGCCGATGATCGCGGACACCGCGTGGCCGCCGTGCCCGGTGGTCTCGAACGCGGCCAGCAGCGTGGTCACCGCCTCCGGGATCCTCGTCAGCTTCACGATGATCTTGGTGGCGATGCCGAGCGTGCCCTCCGAGCCGATGAACGCGCCGACCAGGTCATACCCGGGCGACCGCGCCGGTGCCGTCGCCGAGCCAGGTCAGCTCGCCGCTGGCGGTGACGATCTGCAGGCCGGTGACGTGGTGCACGGTGAATCCGTGCTTCAGGCAGTGCGCGCCGCCGGAGTTCTCCGCGACGTTGCCGCCGACCGAGCAGATGACCTGGCTGGACGGGTCCGGTGCGTAGAACAGGCCGTACGGCTCGGCGGCCTTGCTCACCGCCAGGTTGGTCACCCCCGGCTCGATGATGGCCCGGCGGCTGGCCGGGTCGATCGAGATGATCTTCCGCATCCTGGACATGACGATCAGCACGCCGTCGGTCCTGGGCAGCGCCCCGCCGGACAGGCCGGTGCCCGAGCCGCGGGCCACGAACGGGACGCCCGCCCTGGCGCACTCGGTGACGACCGCCGCGACCTGCCCGGCCGTCTGCGGTAGCACCACCAGGCCGGGGCTGCACCGGTGCGAGGTAAGCCCGTCGCACTCGTAGGTGCGCAGTTCCTGCGGGTCGCTGACGACGCCGTCCGGCCCGCAGATCTCGCCCATCCGCCGGATCAGCGTGTCGAGCATTGCCGCGCCTCGCTCTCGTTGCCCCTGTCACCAGGGTGCGCCATCCGGGCCGGCATTGCCACTGCCGGGATCAGGGCATCCGCTCGTAGGCCGGGATGGTGAGGAACTCGGCATAGTCGTCGGCCAGCGCCACGGCCTTGAACAGGGCGGTCGCCTCATCGAACTTGGCCTCGTCGAACGCGTCGCCGTACTGTTCCCTGATCTTGGCAAGCTCCTCGCCGATCAGCCGCTCGACCAGCTCCGTGGTGATGACTGGGCCCTCGGCCAGGCTGATCTCGTTGTGCAGCCACTGCCAAACCTGGGACCGCGAGATCTCCGCCGTCGCCGCGTCCTCCATCAGGTTGAAGATCGCCACGGCGCCGTTGCCGGCCAGCCAGTTGGCCAGGTACTGCAGCCCGACGCTGATGTTGTTCCGCAGCCCCGCTTCGGTGATGGCGCCCGGCGTCTTGTCGACCGACAGCAGGTCGGCGGCGGTGACGCTGACGTCCTCGCGCAGCTTGCCGAGCTGGTTCTGCTGCGTCGCCGAGCACCCCGTCGAACACCTCCCGGCAGATCGGCACCAGGTCGGGATGCGCGACCCAGGAGCCGTCGAAGCCATCCCTGGACTCACGGGTCTTGTCGTCCCTGACCTTCGCCAGCGCGGTGGCGTTCACCTCGGGGTCGCGCCTGCTCGGGATGAAGGCGGCCATCCCCCCCATGGCGTGCGCGCCCCGCTGGTGGCAGGTACTCACCAGCAGCTCTGTGTATGCACGCATAAACGGGGCCGTCATGGTTACTGCGTTCCGCTCCGGCAGCACGAAGTCCCGGCCCCGGGTCCGGAATTTCTTGATGATGCTGAACAGGTAGTCCCAGCGGCCGGCGTTCAGCCCGGCGCTGTGCTCGCGCAGCTCGTAGAGAATCTCCTGCATCTCGAAGGCGGCCGGGATCGTCTCGATCAGGACCGTGGCCCGGATGGTGCCGCGCGGGATGCCGAGCTCGTCCTGGGCGATGTTGAAGGCGTCGTTCCACAGCCTGGCTTCCTGGTGGCTTTCCATCTTGGCCAGGTAGAAGTAAGGGCCCTTGCCCTTGTCCAGCTGGCGCTGCGCGCAGTGGAAGAAGTACAGCGCGAAGTCGAACAGGCTGCCGGAGATCCGGCCGCCGTCCACCAGCACGTGCTTCTCGTCCAGGTGCCAGCCGCGTGGCCGGACCACGATCGTGGCCAGCTCGCTGTCCGGCCCGAGCCGATACGCCTTGCCGTCCTCGCTGGTGAAGTCGATCTCCCGGTCCAGCGCGTCCTTAAGGTTCAGCTGGCCGGTGACCATGTTGTCCCACAGCGGCGTGTTCGCGTCCTCGAAGTCGGCCAGCCACACCTTGGCGCCCGAGTTGAGCGCGTTGACCGTCATCTTCTTGTCGGTCGGGCCGGTGATCTCCACCCGGCGGTCCACTAGCCCGGGCGCGGGCGGCGCGACCCGCCAGGACTTGTCGTCCCGGACGCCGCGGGTCTCGGCCAGGAAATCGAGCGTG
Organism: uncultured Actinomycetes bacterium; assembly: GCA_963786975.1. Lineage (GTDB taxonomy): Bacteria > Actinomycetota > Actinomycetes > Streptosporangiales > Streptosporangiaceae > Palsa-506. Next base: position 477,216 of record CAWBBE010000011.1, read on the forward strand.
CCGCCGGCGACGAGTTCCTGCTGGCGGCGGGCGCGGGCGGCCAGCAGCTCTTTACGGCGCGGGCCGAGTTCCCGCTGCAGCCTGGCGAACAGGGCCAGCGCACCGGGGGTGAGGATCTCGTCGTAGCGGTCACCGGCCGGGCCGGTGACTTCGATGCCGTCGATTCCTGGCATTCCCGCGCTCCTTTTGCCGAGCCGGTCCCTTCCGCTTCCGCTGACCGGTCACCCTGACGCTAACGGTCGCCCTCGGCGGGGGTCAAAGGAGGCCGGCCCCGGGCCGCGGCCGCGCTGCCCCGGGCACAACTGGGGCGCCGGGGGCGTTAATCAGGTGAGTGTCACCGCGAAGCGTGGCACGATCGACGCATTGCCCGCCTGACGGCGGGCGATGGCTCACCTTCTACGCGGCAGCCTGCGGGTATGCCGGTCTTGGATGGCGGATGACTGCTGTATTCGATGAGAGCGCGGACGGCGCGGCAATGACTGGCCAGCCGGCCCCGGGGCGGCCAGCGGTGCCGGAGCGGGCGGACCGGCCGGACGCGGCGGCGCGGCCGGATGCTGCGGACCGGCCGGATGCCGCGGACCGGCTGGATGCCGCGGAGCGGCTGGATGCCGCGGACCGGCTGGATGTCGCGGAGCGGCATGCGCTGCGCCGGGTGGCCGGGCTGTCCACCGAGCTTGCGGACGTCAGCGAGGTCGAGTATCGCGCCCTGCGGCTGGAGCGCGTCGTGCTGATGGGCGTCTGGGCCGACGGGACGCTGGCGGCCGCCGAGAACTCGCTGCGCGAGCTGTCGCTGCTGGCCGAGACCGCCGGCTCGGAGGTGCTGGACGGCCTGATCCAGCGGCGCGGCCGCCCGGACGCCGCGACCTACGTCGGCGCGGGCAAGGCCGCCGAGCTGGCCGGGATCGTCGCCGAGTCCGGCGCCGACACCGTCATCTGCGACGGCGAGCTCACCCCCGGCCAGCTCCGCAAGCTTGAGGGCATCGTGAAGGTGAAGGTCATCGACCGCACCGCGCTGATCCTGGATATCTTCGCCCAGCATGCCCGGAGCAAGGAGGGCAAGGCGCAGGTCGAGCTCGCCCAGCTGCAGTACCTGCTGCCCAGGCTGCGCGGCTGGGGCGAGTCGCTGTCCCGGCAGGCGGGCGGCCGGGTGGCCGGCGGTGGCGGCATCGGGACCCGCGGCCCGGGCGAGACGAAGATCGAGACTGACCGCCGCCGGATCCGGATGCGCATCTCCAGGCTCAAGCACGAGCTGGCCGAGATGTCGGTCGGCCGCGGAGTCCAGCGCGGCCAGCGGCGCCGCCGGGCGGTGCCGTCGGTGGCGATCGCCGGCTACACCAACGCCGGGAAGTCCAGCCTGCTCAACCGCCTTACCGGGGCCGATGTGCTGGTCGACGACTCGCTGTTCGCGACGCTGGACCCGGCCGTGCGCCGGGCCCGCACCCCGGCGGGCCGGGTGTTCACGCTGACCGACACCGTGGGGTTCGTCCGGCATCTTCCGCACCAGCTGGTCGAGGCCTTCCGCTCGACGCTGGAGGAGGTGGCGGATGCCGACCTCATCCTGCATGTGGTCGACGGCTCAGACGCCGACCCGCAGGCGCAGATTGCCGCCGTCCGCGAGGTACTCGGCCAGATCGGCGCGGGCGACGTGCCCGAGCTCGTCGTGGTGAACAAGTCCGACGCCGCCGATCCGATCACCGTGGAAGGACTGCTGCGCCGCGAGCACGCCGCGGTGGTGGTGTCCGCGCGGACCGGTCACGGCCTGCCCGGCCTGCTCAGCGAGCTGGACGACCGGCTGCCGCGGGACCCGGAAATCAAGGTGCTCGTGCCGTACGGCCGGGGCGACCTGATCTCGCGGGCGCACCAGGAGGGCGAGGTGCTCACGGTGAGCCACGGGCAGGACGGCACCGAGCTGACCGCCCGCGTCCCGCCGGGGCTGGCGGCCGAGCTGGACCGCGCGACCGCTGCGCAGTGACGACCGGGCAGTACCGGCTGGGCAACGCTGACTTGTAGCACGGACAATGCAGGAAAGCGTCTTGGGCCGCGCGGGCGTGGTCCTGTCCCCGGCATGCTGATTAAATGGCCAGACAGGAATTGGCGCTCACGGAAATGCGTGCCGGAATTCCGTGAATAGGCCGAGCGGCTGTTTTTCCGGTGCCGCCGGCCGCCGAACTGGTTGCCGCCGGCCGCCGCGCCGGGCGGCCGGCCGGGCGGCCCGGCGCTCCTGCGGCCGGGCACTGGCCCGCCGCCAGCGGCCGGCCACGCGTCAGGCCGCCACGCCCGGCGCCCGAGGCTGTTGCGGATGGTCTCACCAGCCGTGTTAGCGTGATCCGGCCAGCCTCGGGGGCGGCCGGGCCAGCTGGCCGGGCGCGTGCTTCCGGGGATGGGAATCGGCTTGTGTGCCTCGCAGTTGCGTGATTCACAGGTAGCCCCGGCTTTCCGACGGTCGTGTGCGCCAGCCGGCTACCCGGATCGTGGCGCGGAGAACTGGCAAACGATTGCAGCGGGGCTGGCCTGCGCCAGCTTTGACGCGATGACCAGGGATCCCGCTATTGTGTGCCAAAGGACTTCGTAAAGGGCCTGTACACTAGCCGATCAGTGCAATACCTTGACTGCACCCGATATGTTAGTTGCCCGTCGCAGTCGCACCCCTTGCGGCGTCCCGCTGCGAACCGCTTCACTAGATTCTTGCCGGTGCATCCACCATCAGGCACGAGTTCATGGCAGGTGACCGCTCATGGCGAACCGGACCCTGGTTCGTAGCGCTGCCGTGCTCTGCCCTGCGGTGCGCGGTCCTGCGGCGCGCTGCACTGGAGTGCGCGGGGGAGCCGTCGCGTACCGGGAGCCTGTCGGAAACCGGAGGGCTGTCGAGTACCGGAGGCCTGTCGCGTGCCGGAGGGCTGTCGGGCACCGGGGGGCCGCGCGGTGACCGTTCGCCTGCTGACTAACATCGGCCGCCTGTGGACCGGATTCGAGATCTGGAGCAACGCGGCGATCCTGACCCAGGATGACAAGATCGCCTGGGTGGGCCCGGCGGCGGAGCTGCCGGCCAGCATCCCCGGCGTGGTCGAGGACATCGTGGATGTCGACCATGTCGAGAACCTGGGCGGCGGGCTCGTCACCCCCGGGCTCGTCGATGCTCACACCCACCCGGTGTATGCAGGTAACCGCTGGGCGGAGCTGGCGATGCGATCGGGCGGCTCGTCATCGACGGAGATCGCTGCGGCGGGCGGCGGCATGGCATCGACGGTTACGGTCACCAGGGGAACGGATCCCTGGACGCTCTGCAACGGTGTGCGGGAGCGGCTCCGGTGCTGGCTGATGGCCGGCACCACCACGATCGAGGCGAAGACCGGCTATCACCTGACCCGCGACGGTGAGCTCGCTGACGTGCGCCTGCTGCGCTCGCTCGAGGGCGAGCCGCAGATGCCGCGCGTGCACGTGACATTCCTTGCCGCGCACGCGGTGCCGCCCGAGTACTTCGGCCGCCGCCACGACTACGTCGACGCGGTCGGCTCCTGGTGCGCCGACGCGGCCAGCGCCGGCGCCGACAGTGTCGACGTCTACTGCGACGACGGGCGCTTCACTGACCGCGAGGCGCGCTGGGTGCTCGGCTCCGGGCGGGCTTCCGGCCTGCTGCCCAGGCTGCATGCGTGCGGCGAGACTCACAACGGCGCGGCCAGGCTCGCGGCCGAACTCGGCTGCGCCTCGGCCGACCTGCTGCTCGGCGCGGACGATGATGACGTCACCGCGCTGGCCCAGGCCGGGGTGGTCGCCGTGGTCTGCCCGAGTACCGCGATCGAGACCGGCCGCCGGCCGCCGGTCCGTGCCCTGCTCGACCGGGGAGTCGTGGTCGCGCTCGGATCCGACCACACGCCGGGCGGGAACGGGATCACCTCGATGCCGCTGATCATCGCGCTGGCCGTCTCGTATTTCGGCCTGAGCGTGACCGAGGCGCTGCGGGCAGCGACCACCGGCGGCGCGCACGCGCTGCGCGCCCCCGACCGCGGCGCGATGGTCCGCGGCAGGTACGCCGACATCGTGGCCTGGGACGCTGACCACGAAGGCTCGTTCGCCTGGTCCTACGGGCTCAAGCCGCTGCGCGTATGGCGCGGCGGCGAGCCGATGGTCGGCTGAGCCGTACCGCTCGCTGCCTGGCTCCGCGTAATTCCCGCCGCCTCAGCGCGGCGAGAGCGTACCCCGGAATGGCCGTCGCGCATCGCGACCGGGAATGATGCGGCGGCTGCCGTCAGGTCGCGTCGATGAGTCCGGCGTGATAGCCGCCCCGGCCGGCCGCCCTGGCGAGGCTGGCCGTGCTGGCGGCTTGGTCGTGCGAGCGGGCCGCGGCGCGCTGATGGATGGTCGTGCCGCCGGACCCTGGAGCGTTGATGCGATGGTCGTGCGGGCGGCCGCGGCGCGTTGTTGGGATGGTCGTGCGGGCGGGCCGCGGCGCGCTGTTGGGATGGTCGTGCCGGCGGACCCTGGAGCGCTGATGAGATGGTCGTGCTCATGACAATCCCCGTCGCTGTGGTCACGGACTCTACCGCGGGCCTGTCCGCCGAACTGGCCGACGCCAACGGCATCTGCGTGGTGCCGCTTCGGGTCGTCATCGGCGGCCGCGCCGCAACGGTCGCGATCACCGTCGCCGAGGTGGAGGCGGTCTTGCGCTCCGGTGGCCGGGTCGGCACCGCCAGCCCGTCGCCGGATCAGTTCGCGGCCGCCTATGCCGCGGCAGCCGCCGGGGGAGCGAAGTCCATCGTCTCTGTGCACCTGTCCGCGCAGTTGTCCGGCACGCAGAATTCGGCCAGCCTGGCCGCCGCCAGCGCCCCGGTGCCCGTGCGGCTGGTCGACACCAAGTCGATCGGGATGGGCTTGGGCATTGCCGCCCTTACCGCCGCCGCGGTAGCCCGGGCGGGCGCGGATGCCGATGCAGTGGCCGCCGCGGCGGCGGGCCGGGCGGCCAGGCTCCGGTCGATCTTCGCCCTGGATACGCCGGGATACCTGCGTGCCGGAGGCAGGCTCGAGCCTACTCCGGCACTGCCGGAAAGCGGCCTGACGGCCCGGCCGCTGCTGCATGTCCGCGACGGCAAGATCGTGCTGCTGGAGAAGGCCAGGACGCCCGCCCGGGCCATCAGCAGGCTGGCGGAGCTTGCCGTGGAGTTCGCTGCCGAGCAGCCCGTAGACCTGGCCGTGCAGTACCTCGGCGAGGCGGCCCGAGCTTCGGCATTCGCTAGCCAGCTGGCCGTGCGCATACCCGGCGTGCGACGTACCTACCTGGCCGCGGCCGGCCCGGTGATCTGCGCGCACACCGGGCCGGGAATGCTCGGCGCAGTGGTAGCACCGTACTGATGATCACTTCCCGGTCAGCCTGACATGCCTTGATCACTCCGGCAGGGACCGGCGCCTCCCGCGCTCGTCTATTACCACGGAGGATCCGGGCATGTCGCAGGCGCCGGATTCGCCGCGATCATGAGATGGCAGCCGCCGGGCGGGGCGGTTTCGTGGCATGCTGCGGGCATGCCCGCGCCTTCCGCCAGAGCGACGGCCGCCGCAGCCGCGGCTGGGGACCCGGCCAGCCCGCCGCCGATCACGTTGATCGTCGGCGAGGAGGAACTGCTCGCGGAACGGGCCATTGCCGCGATCGTCGCCGCGGCCAGTGCGGTGCCGGGTGCCAGTACTGCGCCGGGTGCCGGAATGCCGGGGGATGGCGGTCCGGACATTCATGACGTCCGCGCCGCAGACCTGAGCCCCGGCGAGTTCACCCAGCTCACCGCGCCGTCGCTATTCGGCGGCGGCTGCCTGGTCATTGTCAGGTCGGCGCATGACGCAGGCAAGGAGGTGGCGGCCGAGCTGACCAGATACGCGTCCGCCCCGGCGGCAGAAGTCGTGCTCGTGGTCACGCATGCCGGGGGAGTAAAGGGAAAGGCGCTGCTGGCCAGCCTGACCGGGGCGGGCGCCCGGCGGATGAGCGCCGCGCCGGTCAAGCGGTTCGGTGAGCGGCTCGATTTCCTGCGGTCGGAGTTCGGCCGTGCTGGACGGAAGGCGGACGAGCCGGGCCTGCGAGCGCTACTCGACGCGGTCGGCACCGACCTGCGCGAACTGGCGGCTGCCTGCAGCCAGCTGGCCGCAGATACTAGCGGCGTGATCAGCCAGGCCGTGGTGACCAGGTACTACCGCGGCCGGGCGGAGGCAACCGGCTTCACCGTTGCTGACCGTGCGGTGGAGGGGAAGCTGTCCGACGCGCTCGAACAACTGCGCTGGGCGCTGGCCACCGGCGTATCCCCAGTGCTCATCTCCAGCGCGCTCGCGCAGGGCGTCCGCGGGCTCGGCCGGGTGGGCAGCGCCCCGCGCGGCAAGAGCGCCGAGGCGCTGGCCGCGGAGCTAGGTATGCCGCCGTGGAAGATCGACCGGGTTCGCCAGCAACTCCGCGGCTGGGCGCCGGACGGCGTAGCCCGCGCGCATGCCGCCGTTGCAGCGGCGGACGCCCAGGTCAAAGGCGAAGGGGCCAGCGCCGGTTACGCGCTTGAGGCTGCGATCCGGACAATCGTGGCAAGCCGGTCCGGGCGCTGACCAGGCTGCTCGTCTCCGGGCGCTGACCAGGCTGCTCGTCGATGCTCACTTCCCGCACGGCCCCGGATAGGCCGTAACGCCGCCTGGCCCAGCCCGCCAGCCGCCCGCCTGGCCCAGGCGCGCGCCCGCCTGGCCCAGCCACCCGCCCGCACAGGCGTCATTCAGTAGCGGTTCAGATCCGTCCGGTCCCAGCCGGACTTTTCTGAACCACTAAATTGACCTTGAAATAGGTGTGACGAATGTGGCGAATGTGGTTGCTCTAGCCGCGGTCGGGGCACGGGTGGTTTAGCGCCGGCCGGGCACGGTCTAGCGCCGGCCGGGCACGGCTTAGCGTCGGCCGGGCACGGTGTCTTAGTGGCCGGCGACGGGCTTGGCGCCGGCCGGGGCTAGCTTTGCTGGCGCCGCCAGGGGGCCAGATGGCTTAGCACCCGCCCGGGGCACGGTTGCCTGGCGGGGGCCAGGGCCGGGTTGCCTGGCGGGGGCCAGGGCCGGGACAGCTCAGTCCTGGTTCAGTTGCGCGGCGCGCCTGGCGATCGCGGACTTGCGGTTGGCCGCCTGGTTCTTGTGGATGACGCCTTTGCTGGCGGCCTTGTCCAGCTTGGTCAGGGCGGCGCGCATGGTCTCGGTAACCTTCTCCGCGTCGCCGGCGTCCGCGGCCTCGCGGAACTGGCGCACCGACGTCTTCAGCGACGACTTGACTGCCTTATTGCGCTGGCGCGCCTTCTCGTTCTGCTTATTGCGCTTGATCTGGGACTTGATGTTCGCCACGCGGGTGCCTCGCTAGAGTTCTGGTCAGGTTGATCCGGAGTGTGCCCGGCACGAGCCGAGGTCGCGGTTTCGCGCCCGGCAAAGAAAATGCGGGCATGCGGGCAGCCGGGTTCGAAGGATACCCGAGATCCGCCCGGCCGCTCAAACTGGGGAGACCGCAGACCGCGGAGGGACGCGCGAGAGTAGTCGCCGGCCGGATCCGATGCACGCGGTAACCGGCCCAATGTCACAACGGGCGGCCCTGATACCGCTCAGCTTCACATTCAGCGGGTTCGCCGGGCTGCCAGCCGCCCCGGCTGTCGCCGGCATCCACCCGGACATGCGACCATGGAGCAACATGATCTGCGAGTGCCGGGACCCGGCCAGGCGGACCGGACCAGCCAGCCGCATCGGCGACGCGGGCCAGGCCAGCTAGCCGTATAGGCCAGGCCAGGCAGGCCACAAAGGGCCGCGAGGCTCGGGCCAGTCCACGAGGCCGGCCACGCGGGCGAGGCCGCGAGGACCGGCCACGCGGGCGAGGCCGGCCACGCGGCCAGGCAGTGCGGCCGCGCTGACCGGCCGGACGCCCGCGCTGACGGCCGGGCCGGACGCCCGCGCTGAACGACCGACGACCGACGACCGAAGCGATCTTACGACCCGAAGCGATCTTACGACCGAAGCGATCTTACGACCGACGACCAACTGGCGGATGCCTGTGCCACCATCGCCCGAGCCCGGCGTGCCCGAGCCCGGCCGCACCGATCAAGCGATGATCCGCAACTTCTGCGTCATCGCGCACATCGACCACGGCAAGTCCACGCTCGCCGACCGGATGCTGCAGCTCACCGGCGTCGTCGGCGACCGGCAGATGCGCGCGCAGTACCTGGACCGGATGGACATCGAGCGCGAGCGCGGGATCACCATCAAGAGCCAGGCCGTCCGGCTGCCCTGGACCGGCCCGGACGGCCGGCCTTACGTGCTGAACCTCATCGACACCCCCGGCCACGTTGACTTCTCCTATGAGGTTTCCCGGTCGCTGGCCGCCTGCGAGGGTGCCATCCTGCTAGTCGACGCCGCGCAGGGCATCGAGGCGCAGACACTCGCCAACCTCTACCTCGCGCTGGACGCCGACCTGCACCTGATCCCGGTCCTGAACAAGATCGACCTGCCCGCGGCGCAGCCGGATAAATACGCCGCCGAGCTGGCCGGCGTGATCGGCTGCGACCCGGCCGACGTGCTCATGGTGTCGGCCAAGACCGGCGACGGAGTGCCTGATCTGCTGAACGAGATCGTCAGCCAGGTCCCGCCGCCCACCGGGAATCCGGACGCCCCGGCCAGGGCGCTGATCTTCGACTCGGTCTACGACACCTACCGGGGGGTGGTGACCTACGTCCGGGTCGTGGACGGGCGGCTGACCCGCCGCGAGCGAAGCATGATGATGTCCACCAAGACCGCGCACGACACGCTTGAGGTCGGCGTGATCTCGCCGGAGCCGATCCCGTCCGAGAGCCTGGCCGCCGGCGAGGTCGGCTACCTGATCACCGGCGTCAAGGACGTCCGGCAGGCCCGGGTCGGCGACACCGTGACGATGTCGGCGCATCCGGCCGACGAGCCGCTGGCCGGGTACGACCATCCGCGGCCGATGGTGTTCTCCGGCCTCTACCCGGTCGACGGCGACGATTACCCGGAGCTGCGGGACCAGCTGGACAAGCTCAGGCTGAACGATGCCGCGCTGGTCTACGAGCCGGAGACCTCGCTGGCGCTCGGCTTCGGCTTCCGCTGCGGCTTCCTCGGCCTGCTGCACATGGAGATCGTCCGCGAGCGGCTGGAGCGCGAGGGCGGCCTGTCGCTGATCTCGACCGCCCCGAACGTCGTCTACCGGGTGATCACGGAGAGCGGCAGCGAGCTGGTCGTCACCAATCCCAGCGAGTTCCCGGACGGCAAGGTCAGCCAGATCTTCGAGCCGGTCGTCCGCGCCACCGTGCTCGCCCCGAGCGAGTACATCGGCACGATCATGGAGCTGTGCCAGGCCAGGCGCGGGGCGCTGCTCGGCATGGAGTACCTGTCCGCGGACCGGGTGGAGATCCGCTACACGATGCCGCTCGCCGAGATCATCTTCGACTTCTTCGACCAGCTCAAGTCGCGTACCCGCGGCTACGCGTCGCTGGACTACGAGCCGGCCGGCGAGCAGGAGTCCGACCTGGTCAAGGTCGACATCCTGCTGCAGGGCGAGCCGGTGGACGCGTTCAGCCAGATCGTGCACGCGGACAAGGCGCGGGACTACGGCATCTCGATGACGTCCCGGCTGAAGGAGCTGATCCCGCGGCAGCAGTTCGAGGTGCCGATCCAGGCGGCGATCGGATCCCGGGTGATCGCCCGGGAGAACATCCGGGCGATGCGCAAGGACGTGCTGGCCAAGTGCTACGGGGGCGACATCACCCGGAAGCGCAAGCTGCTGGAGAAGCAGAAGGAAGGCAAGCGGCGGATGAAGACGATCGGCCGGGTGGACGTGCCGCAGGAGGCCTTCGTGGCCGCGCTGTCCACCGATGCCGGCTCCGGGCGCCGCTAGGGCGGCCTCCGCGTCCGGGCAGATCCGGGGCTACTGCGCGCCCTTCCGTGGCAACGGCGAATGCACCGTCGCCCCGTGCGCGCTGCTCACCGCGACCAGCGCCACCACGCCGAGCACGAACACCACGGTCAGCACGATGCCGATCCAGCCGAGCACGAGCCCGGCCAGCGCCATGCCCCCGCCGTCCTCGCCCGTCTGCCGGATCTGACGGCGCGCCATGTGACCGAGCACCACGGCCGGGATCGCCGCCAGGAACCAGAAGAAGACCTGGCCGATGCCGCAGGCCAGCGAGGCGACCGCGAGCCCGTTGGTCCGCCGCGGCATCGCGTACTGCACCGGGAACTGCGGCTGCACGCCGAGGGAGTGCCCGGGCAAGTCGGCGGTCAGCACCTGCAACTGCTGGTACGTCCGCGCGGTCAGCACCTGCCCGGAGCGCTCGTCGTACTCGTCCTTGGTCAGCCTGCCCTCCGCGTACGCGGTCTGCAGGAGCCCGTTCGCGGTGTCCCGGTCCCGGTCAGAAGCCCGCATCTGGCCGTATCCGCCTGCTGTCATCTCGTGTCCTCAGGGTCCGGACGCCGTACGGCGCCGCCGCGAGCGGGGCAGCTTTCAGCATAACCGTCCTCGGCTGGCGCCCGGCGCCGTCTGGCCCGCCCGGCAAGTCGGCCGCCCGCCCGGTGCCGGCCACTGATCAAGATTTGAAACGGGCCAGCTGCGCCAGTCGATCGTGGTTAGCGGGTCGGATACGGTGCGAGCTATGGCAACTGCGCGGGTGATCGCGGTGAACACGGGCTCGGGGGCGGACCTGCTGGTGGGCGGCAAGCCCGCGCGGACCGCCATCGGCAAGCGGCCGGCGGCCGGGCCGGTCCGGGTGCGCGCGCTCGGGCTGGACGGCGACACCTGCGCCGATAAGGAGAACCACGGCGGCCGGGAGCAGGCGATCTACGCCTACGCCAGGGAGGATCTGGACTGGTGGACCGAACGGCTCGGCCGCGAGCTGCGCAGCGGGCTGTTCGGCGAGAACATCACCACCGCCGGCCTGGACGTCTCCGCCGCGCTGATCGGCGAGACCTGGCGGATCGGCACCGCGGTGGTGCAGGTCACCAGCCCGCGGATCCCGTGCGTCACGTTCCATTCGTGGATGGACGAGCCGCACTGGGTGAAGCGGTTCGCGGCGGCCGGCCGGCCGGGTGCGTACCTGCGGGTGCTGGCCGAGGGCACCGTCGCGGCCGGCGACGAGGCCGAGGTGCTCGACCGCCCGGCGGCGCGGGTCACGATCACCGAGTCGATGCGCGCGTACTACGGTGACCAGGATCTGATGCGCCGGATTCTGCAGGTGCCGGGGCGAGGAGAGAAATGGGACGAGATCGGCCAGCACGTACTCGCTCGCGCCACCGCCTGACCACGGGCAGGACGGACCGTCCGGACCATCACCTCGGTCCCGCAGGCCATCTCAGCCGTACTGGTCACTCCAGCCCTGCCAGTGACCCCAGCAACGTCAGCCACCCCAGCAACGTCAGCCGCTCCAGCAACTTCAGCAACTTCAGTAACACCAGTGACTTCGGTATCGCGGATTCGCCCGGCTGGTGCGCCACTCCGGCCCCGTGGCGGCCGGCTGGCCCGGGCGGGACGGGCTGACATGCCGGGGACGCCGCCGGACGGCGAGCCGGTCCCGGCTGACGGGGCGCTGCCGGCTGGCGCGGTGGACGGCGCCGGGGACCGGCCCTTCGGCATCTACGTGCACGTCCCGTTCTGCGCGACCAGGTGCGGCTACTGCGATTTCAACACCTACACCGCGGCCGAGCTCGGGTCCGGCGCGTCCCGCGAGTCCTATCCGGGCCTGGCCATCGAGGAGATCCGGCTGGCCAGGAAGGTGCTCGGCGGCCAGGACCGGCCGGTCAGCACCGTCTTCTTCGGCGGCGGGACGCCAACCCTGCTGCCGCCCGCCGATCTCGGCGCGATCCTGCGCGCGGTCGGTGCCGAGTTCGGCCTCGCGCCGGGCGCCGAGGTCACCGCCGAGGCCAATGCCGAGTCGGTCACCGAGCGGAGCCTGGCGCAGCTGCGCGACCGCGGATTCACCCGGATGTCATTCGGCATGCAGAGCGCGGTGCCCCACGTGCTGTCCGTTCTGGATAGGAAACATCAGCCCGGGCGGCCGGAAAGCTGCGCGGCGTGGGCCCGGGCCGCCGGGTTCGAGCACGTCAGCCTCGACCTTATCTACGGGACACCGGGTGAGTCCGACGCCGACTGGGCGCGCTCGGTGGCAGCCGCCCTGGCGGCCGGCCCGGATCATGTCTCCGCCTACTCGCTCATCGTGGAGGACGGCACCAGGCTGGCCGCCCGGATCCGGCGCGGCGAGCTGGCGGCGCCGGACGATGACGTGATGGCGGACCGGTACCTGCTGGCCGACGAGATGCTCGGCGCGGCCGGGCTGCGCTGGTACGAGATCTCCAACTGGGCGGCTGGTGACACCGCGGCCTGCCGGCACAACCTGCTGTACTGGACCGGCGCGGACTGGTGGGGCATCGGCCCCGGCGCGCACAGCCACGTCGGCGGCACCCGCTGGTGGAACGTCCGGCACCCGGCCGGCTACGCCGCGCGGCTGGCCGCGGCCCGGAGCCCGGCGCAGGCCCGCGAGATCCTGACGCCGGGGCAGCGCAAGACCGAGCGGATCATGCTGCTGACCAGGCTCGCGTCCGGCTGCCCGGTCACCGAGCTGGACCGGGCCGGGCTGGCCGCGGCCGTGACGGCAGTGGCCGACGGGCTGGCCGACGCCGCGGCGCTGGACGACGGCCGGGTGGTGCTGACCACCCGCGGCCGGCTGCTGGCCGACGCGGTGATCCGCGGCCTGACCGGCTGATCCCTGGCCCGCGGCCCGGGCCGGCCGGCGGCCGGCCCGGCCGGACTGGCTCGGAAGGTGCCGCAGTACCCGCCGAGCCCTACACTTGGCACTCGGGGCACAAGAGTGCCAGGGAGGTGTGCGCGTGCTGGACGACCGGAAGCTGGCGGTACTGCGCGCCATCGTCGAGGACTACGTGTCGACCAACGAGCCGGTCGGGTCGAAATCAATCGTCGACCGGCACAACCTGGACGTATCCCCGGCGACGATCCGCAACGACATGGCCGTGCTCGAGGAGCAGGGCTTCATCGTGCAGCCGCACACCAGCGCGGGCCGGGTGCCGACCGACAAGGGATACCGGCTGTTCGTCGACCGGCTGGGCGGCGTGAAGCCGTTCTCGGCAGCCGAGCGGCGGGCCATCGAGACGTTCCTGGCGGGCGCCTACGACCTCGACGACGTGGTCACCCGGACGGTACGGCTGCTCGCCCAGCTGACCCGCCAGGTGGCCGTGGTGCAGTACCCGTCGCTCACCAGGTCCGCGGTCCGGCACATCGAGCTGGTCAGGCTGACCGACCGGCGGCTGCTGCTCGTACTGATCACCGACACCGGCCGGGTGGAGCAGCGGGCGATCGACCTGCCCGGCGTGATCTCCGAGGACGAGATCACCCAGCTGCGAGCCGTGCTCAATGCCTGCCTCGACGGCCGCAGGCTGACCGAGGTAGCGTCGGTGGTCGCGGATCTGCCGGAGCGGATCACGCCCGCCGAGCGGGCGAATGCCGCGGCCGTGTTCTCGGTGATCCTGGAGAGCCTGGTCGAGCGGCACGAGGAGCGGATCATCGTCGGCGGGGCCGCCAATCTCACCCCGGCCGACTTCTCTCGGGGACTGCACGAGGTCCTTGAGGCCCTTGAGGAACAGGTGGTGCTGATGCGCCTGCTCGGCGAGTCCGGCGACCAGGCATCCCTGACCGTGCGGATCGGCGCGGAGAATCAGGTCGAGGGGCTGCGGAGCACGTCAGTGGTGGCGGTCGGGTACGGCTCCGGCGACCAGGCCCTGGCCAAGCTGGGCGTGCTCGGCCCGACACGGATGGATTACCCGACGGCGATGGGAGCGGTGCGCGCGGTGGCACGGTACGTGGGCCAGATCCTGGCCGAGTCGTAGGAGTCCTGGTGGCCAACGACTATTACGCGATCCTGGGCGTCCGGCAGGACGCGGACGGTGACGAGATAAAGAGGGCGTACCGGCGGCTCGCCCGCGAGCTGCACCCGGACGTCAACCCGGATCCGCAGACCCAGGAGCGGTTCAAGGAGATCACCCAGGCGTACGAGGTGCTGTCCGACCCGGAGAAGCGCCAGATGTTCGACCTGGGCGCCGACCCGTACGCACCAGGCGGCGGCGCGAGCCAGGGCGGGTTCGCGGCCGGCTTCCCGTTCAGCGACCTGATGGACGCGTTCTTCGGTGCCGGGGCGGGCCAGCGCGGGCCGCGCAGCCGGGCCCGCCGCGGCCGCAACGCGACCATCCGGGTGGATCTCGATCTCTCCGAGTGCGCGTTCGGCACCACCAAGGACCTTGCCGTGGATACCGCGGTCGTCTGCCCGACCTGCTCGGGCGAGGGCACCGCGCCGGGCACCCACCCGCGGACCTGTGACGTGTGCGGCGGCCGCGGCGAGATCAGCCAGGTGACGAGGTCATTCCTGGGCCAGGTGATGGCATCAAGGCCATGCCCGCAGTGCGGCGGCTACGGCACGGTCATCCCGCGGCCGTGCCCGGAGTGCGACGCCGACGGCCGGGTCAGGACCCGCCGCAACATCAAGGTGCGGATTCCGGCCGGGGTCGAGGACGGCACGCACATCCAGCTGGCCGGCGAGGGCGAGACCGGCCCGGGCGGCGGGCCGCCCGGCGACCTGTTCCTGGAGATCGTCCAGCGGCCGCATCCGATCTTCGAGCGGCAGGGCGACGACCTGCACTGCACGGTGACGATCCCGATGGTGGCCGCGGCGCTCGGCGCGACCCTGAATGTGGAAACCCTGGACGGGCCGGCCGACGTGGATATCCGGCCGGGCATGCAGTCCGGCCAGGCGATCCCGCTGTACGGCCAGGGGTCCGCGCACCTGAACGCGTCCGGCCGTGGTGACCTGCTGATCCACGTGACGGTGGAGACGCCGACCAAGCTGGAGCCGGAGCAGGAGAACCTGCTTCGCGAGCTTGCCAAGCTGCGCGGCGAGGAGGCCCCGCCCGGCCGGTTCGCCCCCGGCCAGCAGGGTTTCTTCTCCCGGCTGCGCGATGCGTTCAACGGCCGCTGACGCGCGCCAGGCGGCGGCCAGCGTGAGGGCTGCGCGGATCCGGCCCGGCCGGAGCAGGCCCGGCTGGAGCAGGCCCGGCTGGAGCAGGCCCGGCTGGAGCGGGCCCGGCTGGAGCGGGCCCGGCTGGAGCGAGCACTGACGCCGCCGGTCTTCGTCGCCGATGGTGCCGCGCTGCAGTCCGACCGGATCGTGCTGTCCGGCCCGGAGGGCCGGCACGCGGCGACCGTGCGCAGGCTTGCCGTCGGGGAGCGCGCCGACGTCACCGATGGCGCCGGCCTGCTCGCCGAGTGCGTGGTCACCGGCGGCGGCCAGGACCTGCTCGAGCTGGCCGTGCTGGCCAGGCACGCCGAGCCGCCGCCCAGCCCCAGGATCGTGGTGGTGCAGGCGATCCCTAAGGGGGACCGCGGCGAGCTCGCGGTGGAGATCATGACCGAGGTCGGCGTCGACGTCATCGTGCCGTGGGCCAGTGAGCGATGCGTGCCGAGATGGCGCGGCGACCGCGGCGAAAAATCGCTGGCCCGCTGGCGAGGGAGCGCCCGCGAGGCTGCGAAGCAAGCCCGCCGCAGCAGGTTCCCGCAGGTGATGGCGCTGCAGGACACGGCCGGGGTTTCCCGGCTGGCGGCGGGGGCGAGCCTGGCGGTGCTGCTTGACCCGGATGGCCAGGCTGCGATCGCCGACGTGCCGCCGGCCGCCGACGGCGACATCGTCATCGTGGTGGGGCCGGAGGGCGGGATCAGCCCGGCCGAGGCCAGCGTGCTGGCCGGGGCGGGCGCGCTGACCGTGCGGCTTGGCGCGTCGGTGCTGCGGACGTCATCGGCCGGCGCGGTCGCCGCGGCGTTCCTGCTCAGTGCCAGCGGCCGGTGGGCGTGACCGCGCTGGCCGACGGCGCGCCGGGTAGCCCTGCCGGGCGCCCGGCCGCCATGACCAGATTGCGTTAGCCCGGCCGGCCTGACCAGCCCATCTCGACATGCCCCAGCGGGCCAGCATCGACTCGCCTGGCCTGGTTGCAGCCGGGCCGCGTGCCCCGGCGGCTAGCCGGGCCGGGTGCCCGGTGCGCGGCTAGCAGGGCCGTGTGCCCGGCGTAACCGCGGGTGGGGCCGGGGTGGCCGAGGTGGTCGGCGCGGGGGCGCCCGCATAGCTGATCTCTGCCACCGTGCTGGGCGCCGAGCTGGCCCCCGTGGTCAGGCTCCCGGAGGGAGTAGGCGTCGGGGTCTCGGTGCTCGGGGTAGGCGATGGCGACGACGTCACCGGAGTGGGCGACGGCGATGTCGAGGGCGGCGACGACGACGGGGCGGGCGAACTGGGCGAGGGCGAGGACTGGCTGCAGCTGGGTGCCGGGCTGCTGGTCGCCCTGCGGTAGGGCCGGGTCGGCGACGGCGCCGGGGTATGCATGAGCCAGACGCGGGGCGAATCGGAAACTGGGGGGACGATAAGCGGGTAAAGCGACAGCGGTTGCGGCGTCTTGCCGTCGGCACGTCCGTCGCCGTGGCCGCGACCCGGGCGTTCGGCACCGACCCCTCCGGCAGTCAGGCCGGCTGACGTGGTGGTCTGCTGCAGCTCGGTGATCGCGAACGCGCCGGAGCCGATGATCACGGTGAAGGCGGCCATCGCGGCAGCGGCACGCAGCCAGCCGGCCCGCGGGCTGGGCGAGGCCGCGCTGCCGCCGAGCCGCGCCATCGCCGGGCCGATCCCGCGCAGCGCCGGGGGGAGGCCGCCGGGCGCCAGCCATCGACGGGATCCTTCCGGGACCCGGGCCATCCGCAGCCGAAACCAATTGATGACGGGCTGCAGCCGGAGCGCGGCAGGCTCCGCACTTGACATCATCCAGGCCGCGAGAGCCGGACGCGGCGGCCGCAGCCGGGCGCGTATTCGCTCCAGGCCATCCCCCGCTGGCTCGACCGAGTCCGCTGCCCCGCGCAGTGCGCGGCGGAGCAACTCCTCGTGTTCACGAGTCGGATATGTCATGGATTCCGCTCCAGGCCTTCAGTAGCCCCCCTTGTCCTTGTCATACGTCTTGCTCCAGCACTCCGCGGAGCGCGGACATCGCCCTGGCCGTGTGACTCTTTACGGCCCCCCTGCTGATGCCCATGGCCACCGCGATCTGCGCCTCCGACAGGTCCCCGTAGTAGCGCAGCACCAGCGCCTCCCGCTGTCGCGCGGGCAGCGTGCGGAGCGCAGTCACCACGGCCGAGCGCTCCAGCTGGGCGAAGGCGCCCTGCTCGGCACTCGGCATGTCCGGCGGCGGTTTCGGCGCATTGCGGTCAACCACCACCCGGTGCCGCAGCACGGACCTGGACCGGTTCACGACCGACTGCCGCAAGTAGGACAGCGCCTTCTCGCTGTCCCTGAGCCGACGCCAGCCGTCGTGCATGGCGACGAACGAATCCTGCACAACTTCCTCAGCAGTAGACACGTCACGCAGGAGCAGCGCGGACAGGCGAACAAGCGAGCGGTAGTGCGTGCTGTAGAGCGCGGTCACTGCCCGGTCGGCGTCCCAGTCGGCCGGAACCGCCCCTAGCGTGCTGTCCGCCACCAGGGTTTCGGTCACTTGAGTTGGACGCGCACCGGCGTCGCCTGGTTCACCAGTTGTCATGTCCGTTTTTCGCGCCGGTTCCTCGCCCGCCGACTGGCCTCAACGATCCTCCGCCCCCATATCAGTTCCTATGTCGAGCCCGCATCGCCGCGCATCGACGTGCACCGTCGCGAATCAGCCACGAATGGTAACGGCCAACCGCTGCAGCGCCGCGGCAAGGCTTGCCATGGCCGCGGGGTACCAGCGATTCGCCGAGGATTCGCAGTAGAGCAACCATATATGTCGGCAGTCGCGCTGACCCGCCACAAGTTAAGATCGTTGCATGGCTGACTGCCGCTTCTGCAGCATCGCCGCTAGCGAGGCGACGGTGACGCACGTGCCGGGGTGTCCCCGCACGATAGCGTTCCGCGACATCAGCGCGCAGGCGGCGGCCCATGTGCTTGTCGTACCGGCCGGGCACTACGCTGATCTGGCTGCGCTCGCCGGGTCAGCGCCGGGTTGCTCGAGCAGCTCGCGGCGCAGCCGCAGCCGATCGCCTCGGCGGCCGGCCTCGGCGGCAATGGTCCGGCGGGTGGCCGGCAACCCCGGCCCGCGGCTGGGCAGACTGCATGCGCTGGCGCTCGCGCACCTGCCCGGCGGCCGGGCGATGACCTGGCTGCCTGGATGAAGCCCGGCAGAGAGGCCAGGCAGATAACATGACGGACATGCGGGCGCGGCAGCGCCCGGGCAGGGAAAGGCAATTGACGCAAGAATCAGGCGATTCGGCTAACAGCGCGCTCACACCGGGCAACGGGGACACCCGGGTAAAAATCGTCATTCCGGATGACCACTCGATGGTGATCCTGCTCGGATCTGGCGACGAGCTACTGCGAGTAATCGAGCGTGACTTCGCCGCCGACATTCACGTGCGCGGCAACGAAATTACCGTGACCGGCCCGGATGCGGAGACTGCGCTGGTCGCCAGGCTCTTCGAAGAGCTGATCAAGCTGATTTCGAGTGGCACCGAGCTTTCCGTCGGCGTCGTCGAGCAGACCGTCTCCATGCTGCGTAACCGGCCCGCCGCACGGCCCGATGAGGTACTGACCCTGGACATCCTGTCCGCCCGGGGGCGGACGATCCGGCCGAAGACGCTGAACCAGAAGCGGTACGTCGACGCCATCGACGCGCACACGGTCGTGTTTGCCATCGGCCCGGCCGGGACCGGGAAGACCTATCTGGCGATGGCCAAGGCCGTGCGGGCACTGCAGGCCAAGGAAGTAAGGCGAATCATTCTCACCCGGCCTGCAGTGGAGGCCGGAGAGCGGCTCGGCTTCCTGCCCGGCACCCTGTACGAGAAGATCGACCCGTACCTCCGGCCGCTCTATGACGCCCTGCACGACATGCTTGATTCCGACAAGATGTCCAGGCTGCTCGCTGACGGCACGATCGAGATCGCGCCGCTCGCCTACATGCGGGGCCGTACGCTGAACGATGCGTTCATCATCCTCGACGAGGCGCAGAACACCTCGCCGGAGCAGATGAAGATGTTCCTGACCCGGCTCGGCTTCGGCTCAAGGGTCGTGGTCACCGGCGACGTCACGCAGGTGGACCTGCCGTCCGGGCAGGTCAGCGGCCTGCGGCTGGTGCAGGACATCCTGGATGGCGTCGATGACGTCTATTTTTCGCGCCTGACCAGCCATGACGTCGTCCGGCACAAGCTCGTGGCCGACATCGTGGACGCCTACGCCAGATACGACGCACGGCAGGACACCGCGGATATGCAGCGTCTTACCGCCGGCCGCGCCCGGCGGCCAGGCAGCCGGGCCCGGTGACGGGCAGCGTGAGCATCGAGATCGCTAACGAGTCGGGTACCGCCGTCGACGAGGCGGGCCTGGCCGCGATTGCCCGCCATGTGCTCGACGGAATGCGGGTGCATCCGCTGGTCGAGCTCTCCGTCTTGCTCATCGACGAGCCGGCCATGACCGAACTGCACGAGCGCTGGCTGGGCGAGCCAGGACCGACCGATGTTCTCGCGTTCCCGATGGATGAGCTGCGCCCGCCGCACCAGGCAGGCGCGCGGGCGGACCGGGGCACGGGCGCCGAGCCGGGCCCGGTGCCCGGGCTGCTTGGCGACGTGGTGCTGTGCCCGCAGGTGGCCGCCGGGCAGGCCGCCAAGGCAGGGCACGGCGTGCAGGCCGAGCTCGAGCTGCTGTGCACGCACGGCATCTTGCATTTGCTCGGCTATGACCACGCCGATCCCGGCGAGCACGCCGAGATGTTCGGCTTGCAGGACAAGCTGCTCGCGGCCTGGCACGCGGACCGCGAATCGCACCCGAGCCAGGCATCCGGTGACCCGGCCGGCCGGGATGCTGCGGCTGGACCGGCGGGCCGGGACGCCGTTGGCGACCAGGCGGAGCCAGCGGCGGATGCGGCCCGCGCGGCGGATGCGGCCCGCGCGGCGAAAGCGGAGCCCGCGGCGAAAGCGGAGCAGGATACGCCAGCAGCCGCTGAAGAAGGGCCTGGGTGACTCCGCGATGGGCTGGCTGGCCGTCGCCGCGCTTGCGCTGATCGCCACGGCCGGGTGCTGCGCAACCGCTGAGGTCGCGCTGCTCAGGGTGTCCCGGGCCGGCGCGAAGGAGCTCGGCCGCACCGCAGGCGAGCGCTCGAGGCCGCTGCAGGCCGTGCTTGCCGAGGTGCCGCGCTACCTGAGCGTGCTGTCGCTGGCGAAAGTCACCGCCGAGACGGCCGCGACGGTCCTGCTGACCGCTGCGTTGCTGGACGCGGTCGGGTCCGGCTGGCGGGCGTTCGCGATCGCCGTCGCGATCATGGTCGTCGCGGGATACGTGGCTACCGTGCTCGTTCCGCGCAGTGCTGAGCGCAAGAACCCGGCCCGGATAGCTCTTGCCGCCGCCGCGGTCCTGCACCCGGTTGTCCGCGTTCTCGGCCCGGTCCCGCGGCTGCTTGGCGGCCCCGGCCGCAAGCCGGGTGCCGGCCGGGGATCATCCGGGTCCGAGGAGGAACTGCGCGGCCTGGTGGATCTGCTGGAGCAGCGCCAGGTTATCCAGCCCGACGAGCGCGCCATGATCCATTCGGTTTTCGAACTGGGCGACACGATCGTCCGGGAGGTCATGGTGCCGCGCACCGACATGGTGTTCGTCGAGCGGGACAAGACCTTGCGCCAGGCGCTGTCGCTGGCGTTGCGCAGCGGCTTCTCCCGGATTCCGGTGATCGGCGAGAATCTGGACGACGTGGTCGGGATCGCCTATCTCAAGGACATCGTCACCCGCAGCCAGGAGCACCGGGAGTGCGAGGCGGTGGAGAAGGTCGCCTCGATCATGCGGGCGGCCACTTTCGTGCCGGAGAGCAAGCCGATTGACGAGCTGCTCAAGGAGATGCAGGCGCGGCAGATCCATCTGGCGATCGTGATCGACGAATACGGCGGCACGGCCGGACTGGTCACGATCGAGGACATCCTGGAGGAGATCGTCGGGGAGATCACCGACGAGTACGACCAGGAGCAGCCCCCGGTGGAGTGGATCGAGGCAGGCCGCCGCGCCCGGGTCACCGCCCGGCTGCCGGTCGAGGAGCTAGAGGAACTCTTCGACGTCAGGATCGACGCGGATGACGTGGAGACGGTGGGTGGCCTGCTGGCCCAGCAGCTTGGCCGGGTCCCGATCGCCGGGTCGGTGGCGACGGTGCAGGGGCTGCAGCTGACCGCGGAGAGCCTGGCCGGGCGGCGGAACCAGATCGGCACCGTGACCGTGCAGCGCATCGGCCCGCCGGAAGAGCTATCGGGCATCCGGGACCTGGCTGCCCCGTATTAGAGACCGCCCGGCCGGCAGGCACTGCCCCGCACTAGAGTTGGCCGGGTGAGCGAGGCTCAGCCCGGACCTGAGGACATCAAGATCATCACTTTGGCCCGGTCCGCGCGCGTGCGGGTGGCGGCAGCCGAAGGCGCAGCGGTACGCGACGAGACCGGCCGTACGTACGCGGCGGCAGCAGTCGCCTTGCCGTCCCTGCGACTGTCTGCGCTGCAGCTCGCCGTGGCCATGGCAGTCTCCAGTGGCGCGGCCAGTCTGGAGGCAGCTGCCCTGGTCAGCGAGGCGGATCAGCCCGATTCCGCCGATCTCGCCGCGGTGCGTGACATCGGCCCGGCCGCGATCGTGTTCCACGCCAACCCGGATGGCACCATCCGCGCAACCCTGCTGCCCTGATCCGGCTGGTGATGGGCGCGCTATTCGGCGGCGGCGCCGTGCTGCTGCCGGTCTTGGCGGCCAGTTCACCTGGCTGGCTGCTTCCGTGTCAGGCGTGGTCGTCGCCGTCCAGCCGGGCGTCCTGACTACCGCCGTCGCCGACCTGCGCTACGGGCGCGGCCTGCGCAGCGTTCCGGCGCCGGCGTGTCCGGTCGGAGGCGGCGCGCCCGGTCGGCGCACCGCCGACACCCGGCGTTAGGCCCATAGCGGGCCGGTAGGGGAGAATCACCCGCGTGGGACGACCACGGCAGGCTCAGCGACCAGGCGGCGAGGCGCCGCAGGCTGAGTTCAGGTCGGGCTTCGCGTGCTTCGCTGGCCGGCCCAACGTCGGTAAGTCGACGCTGATGAACGCGCTCGTCGGTACCAAGGTCGCGATCACCAGCAGCCGTCCGCAAACCACCCGCCGGGCGATCCGCGGCATCGTGCACCGGCCCGGCGCGCAGCTGATCATCGTCGACACACCGGGGCTGCACAGGCCCCGCACGCTGCTCGGTGAGCGGCTGGACAGCCTGGTGCGGTCTACCCTCACCGAGGTCGACGTGATCGGATTCTGCCTGCCGGCCGGCGACCGGATCGGGCCCGGTGACCGGTACCTGGCCGGCCAGCTGACCAGCGTCGGCAAGACGCCGGTCGTGGCCATCGTCACCAAGACGGACCAGGCCACCAGGGAGCAGATCGCCGCGCAGCTCGCCGCGGTCGGCGAGCTTGGCGACTGGGCAGATGTGGTGCCGGTCTCTGCCGTTTCCGGCTTTCAGCTGGATGTACTGGCCGAGGTGCTCGTCTCGCACCTGCCGGCGGGCGCGCCACTTTACCCGGATGGCGAGCTGACCGATGAGCCCGAGCAGCAGCTGGTAGCCGAGCTGATCCGGGAGGCGATCCTGGAGGGCGTCCGTGACGAGCTCCCGCACTCGATCGCCGTCGTGGTCGAGGAGATGGCAGCGCGGCCCGGCCGGGACGACCTGATCGACGTGCATGCCCTGATGTACGTGGAGCGGTCCAGCCAGAAGGCCATTGTCATCGGCGCCAAGGGTGCCCGGCTGAAGGAAGTGGGCAGCCAGGCGCGGCGGCAGATCGAGGCGCTCCTGGGCACGCGGGTCTACCTTGATCTGCGGATCAAGATCGCCAAGGACTGGCAGCGAGATCCGAAGCAGCTGCGCCGCCTCGGCTTCTACGACTGAGCAAGCGCCGCCAGTCCCGCTTGCCCCGTGCCCGGTGGCGTCAGTCCCCGGGCCCGTGCTGGCCGGTCCGGTGCCCGGTGGCGGTCCTCGGGTCCAAACGTCGCGGTATCCGGGATAGCCGGCGAGCCGCCCGTCGTCTGCGCTCGCGCAGCGGGTGCGGTGCGGGAGAATGTCCGGGTGAGCGTCTACCGCGATGACGGCATCGTGTTGCGCACCCACAAACTGGGCGAGGCGGACCGGATTGTCACGCTGCTCGCCCGGCGGACCGGGCGGGTACGCGCGGTTGCCAAGGGAGTCCGGCGGACTAGATCGCGGTTCGGCGCGCGGCTGGAGCCGTTCACGCATGTTGATCTTCAGCTCTATACCGGGCGCTCGCTGGACGTGATTACTCAGGCCGAGACCCTGCGCCCGTACGGCGAGCCGCTGTCGTCGGACTATCCGCGCTACACCACCGGTACCGCGATGCTGGAGACCGCCGAGCGATTCACCCCGATCGAGAAGGAACCCGCGCTGCGGCAGTTCCTGCTGCTCGTCGGCGGGCTGCGGGCGCTCGGCGAGGGAGTCCATGACCCGCGGCTCGTGCTCGACGCCTATCTGCTGCGCTCACTCGCCGTGGCCGGCTACCCCCCCGCCCTGGACGAATGCGCGATCTGCGGCACCCGGGCACCCCAGCCTGACCCGGACACCGTCATCGACCCGGCTGATGCGGACCAGCGTCCGAAGCGGCCGGGTAACTTCCGCGCGTTCGCCATACCGGCCGGCGGCCTGGTCTGCGGATCCTGCCGGGCACCCGGCGCCTCGACGCCGTCGGTGCAGACGATCGCGCTGATGAGCGCGCTGATGAGCGGCGACTGGCCGCATGCCGACGCGAGCGAACGGCGGCATCAGGTTGAGTGCAGCGGGCTGGTCGCCGCGTACCTGCAATGGCATCTGGAGCACTCGATCCGCTCACTCAAGCACGTGGAGCATGCATGAATTGCCCCGCGCCGCCTTGGTCCGCGCCGCTGTCGGCCGCCCGCTCCGCGCCGGTGGCCCGTTCCGGGCCGGCCGCCCGCTCCGCGCCGGCCGCTAGCCGGGCGCTGGCCCGGCCCGTTCCGTTCGTGCCAAGCGCGCGCTGCTGCCTATGGTCGCAGTCATGACGCGCCAGTTCCGGCCGCCTTACCCGCATCCTGGCGGTGCCCGTCCGCCCGCCATCCCGGCTGCCTTCGTGCCCCGGCACGTAGCGCTCGTCATGGACGGCAACGGGCGCTGGGCCAAGCAGCGCGGCCTGCCACGTACGGAAGGTCACAAACGCGGCGAGTACTCGCTGTTCGACGTGATCATGGGAGCGATCGAGCTGGGAATTCCCTACCTGTCGGCGTATGCGTTCTCCACCGAGAACTGGCGGCGCTCGCCGGATGAGGTCCGCTTCCTGATGGGCTTCAACCGGGATGTGATCCGCCGCCGCCGTGATCAGCTGAACGAGATGGGCGTGCGGGTCCGCTGGGCCGGACGGCGCCCGAGGCTGTGGCGGAGCGTGATCAGCGAACTGGAGGATGCCGAGCAACTGACCGTCGGCAACTCCGTGCTCACGCTGCAGTTCTGCGTCAACTACGGCGGCCGTGCCGAGATCGCTGATGCCGCGGCCGCGCTCGCGGCCGACGTCGCAGCGGGCAAGCTGAGGGCCGACCGGATCGACGAAAAGGTGTTTGCCCGCTATCTCGACGAGCCGGGCATTCCCGACGTCGACCTGTTCATTAGGTCCTCTGGCGAGCAGCGGACATCGAACTTCCTGATCTGGCAGTCCGCTTACGCCGAGTTCGTATTCCTGGACACCCTGTTCCCCGACTTCGACCGCCGTCACCTGTGGCAGGCGTGCGAGATATTCGCGAGCCGGGACCGCCGCTACGGCGGCGCCAAGCCCAATCCAATCGATCTCGATCCCGGCGGTTCCACGTAGTGGTTACGATTTGTCCGGCCAGAACCGGATGGATCTGAACCGCTAAGCTGATCGAGTAATCGCTGTGACTGATGTGGCGGGTGGCGCGCTGTTTATGGTCACCGGGTGGCCTGGAGGACGGCGAGGGCAAGCACGCAGGCAATGGCTGCGACGCGCCCGGCCCGGCCGGGCGCGGCCAGCCGCGGCCAGGACAAGTAGCCAAGCCAGCCGATGAAGGCGGCTACCAGGCATAGCGCCGCCGCGCCAGCCGGTCCGCGGGCAGCGAACCCGGCCACCAGCAACCCGGCCAGCACGAGCGGCGGCAGCCAGGCCGGCAGCTGACGCAGGTACACCAGCGGCGCCGCACTGCGCCGCTCCACCGCAAGGCGAACACCGCTAGAGCCGGGCGCCGCTGACGTCTGGCTGGCCGGCAATGCCCGGGCCGAACGTGCTTGACCGGCACGGCCTGGCCCGGGACCGCGCTGACCCGAACGTCCTTGGCCGGGACCGCGCTGACCCGAACGTCCTTGGCCGGGACCGCGCTGACCCGAACGTCCTTGGCCGGTACCGTCCTGGCCGGGCCCCCCTGACCGGGACGTTCCCTGGCTGGGACCGCGCTGACCGCCCCCCGCTGACCGGGACGTTCCCTGGCCGGGACCGCTCTGGCCGGAACTGCCCGGCCGGGAGTCTCCTGCAGTGGGATGCCGCCGCGGGGGACGGGCTGGCCGGCCGGTGCTCACAGTCGTCGGCCTCTCGATCGTGCGGGTGGTTGCGTGCATTCCGCGGAGCCTCACGTTACCGCAGGGATCGGGTAGCCAGCGGCTGAGCAGCGCGGATGACCTTGGCCGGCTCCGCAGCCAGCCTGCGCGGCCAGCCCGCGCGGCCGGGGCGGCACCGGCGCCGGGGACCCGTTTCAGAAAAGACATTGACTTATCAGGGATAAGCCGGTGAAAGCGCAAGCATGCCGGCCGGAATAATAGCCTGGTCAAAATGATCAGATACGAGTTACCTGCCAATAATTGCCTTTAATTTTGCTGCGTGCCGGCGGACTGGGCCGACGGCTCGGTTTCCTTCGCGCCAGGCGATTTCCTGACCGAGAGCATCTTCTACAGCCAGAGCGCTGGCACCACCGCGTTCAGCGTGATCGATCAGACGTCCGGCCAGAGCCTGTCTTACACCAGGATGGCGGGCAAGGGCATCTCCTGGAACCAGGCGCGAGCCGGCGCCGAGTTCGGCTGCACCCCGTGGGCGAGCTGCGGCACCGGACCGGTGCCCTACACCGCCCCGCCGGACCCGGTCACCCTGGCCAGCATCTCCGGTGTCCGGCTGACGAGCTACAGCGGCCACCGGGCCGGGCTTAGCTCGTGGTGGACGCACAGCAAGATCGAGTGGACCCGCAACAGCAAGACAACCGGCGCGGTCAACGCGAAGGCAACGAACCTGTCCGGTGGCGGGACCACCTTCAGCGTCAGTCTGCAGCCGTAACGCTCTGCGCAGTCGTAGTACCCTGCCCCCTGACCCGGCCGCGGGACCCGGCCCTGGTTTGCTCGCCTTTCCTTCCGCAGCGAGCGAGCCAGGGCTTTCGCGGGTCGCGGCGGCCGCCCATTATTTGGCTTCGGCGCGGCAAAGATACGGCCTGCCGCCGGGCCGCCGGGCCGGGCTGCGCGCCACGATGGCCCGGCTTCCCTGGGCCGGCGGCACGGCTAAGCTTGACTGCTGACCGCGCCCCCGCGGCGCGCTGACAAAGAGCCGCCGACCGCCAGCCGGATGGAGATACTGATGGCCCGACGCAGTGACCGCATGGATACGATCGTCAGTCTCTGCAAGCGGCGGGGGATCGTCTTCCCGTCCAGCGAGATCTACGGCGGCCTGCGGGCTTCCTGGGACTACGGCCCGCTGGGCGTGGAGATGAAGAACAACATCAAGCGCCAGTGGTGGCGGATGATGGTCCAGGAGCGCGATGACATCGTCGGCCTCGACTCCTCGGTGATCCTGGCCCGCGAGGTCTGGGAGGCCAGCGGCCACGTCACCGAGTTCACCGACCCGCTCACCGAGTGCATGTCCTGCCACCGGCGGTTCCGGGCCGATCACCTCATCGAGGCCTACGAGGAGAAGCACGGGCACCCGCCTGAGGACGGCCTGTCCAAGCTGGCCTGCCCGAACTGCGGTACCAGGGGCGCGTTCACCGAGCCTCGCAACTTCAACGGCATGCTGCGCACCTACCTCGGCCCGGTCGAGGACGAGTCCGGGCTGGCTTACCTGCGGCCGGAGACCGCGCAGGGCATCTTCATCAACTACCGCAACGTGCTGCAGACCTCCCGCAAGAAGCTCCCGTTCGGCATCGGGCAGATCGGCAAGTCCTTCCGTAACGAGATCACGCCGGGCAACTTCATCTTCCGGACGCGCGAATTCGAGCAGATGGAGATGGAGTTCTTCGTCAAGCCGGGCACCGACGAGGAATGGCACCAGCGCTGGATCGACGCACGGCTCGGCTGGCATCTCGGCCTGGGGATCAGCAAGGACAACCTGCGGCTATACGAACACCCGAAGGAAAAGCTCTCGCATTACTCCAAGCGGACCGTCGATATCGAGTACAAGTTTGACTTTCCCGGCACTGAGTGGGGCGAGCTGGAGGGAATCGCGAACCGCACCGACTTCGACCTGACCACGCACGGGAAGGCGTCCGGACAGGACATGTCCTACCTCGACCCGGACTCGGGCGAGCGCTATATCCCCTACGTGGTCGAGCCGGCCCTCGGCGTGGACCGCACCCTGCTCGTGCACCTGCTCGACGCCTACACCGAGGACGAGGCGCCGGACGCCAAGGGCAAGCTGGAAAAGCGCACGGTGCTGCGGCTCGATTACCGGATTGCGCCGGTCAAGGTGGCCGTCCTGCCGCTGTCGCGTAACGCCGATCTCTCGCCGAAGGCCAGGGACGTGGCGGCCGAGCTACGGCAGCACTGGAACACCGATTTCGACGACGCGAGCGCGATCGGCCGGCGTTACCGCCGGCAGGATGAGATAGGCACCCCGTATTGCGTGACTGTTGATTTCGAGACGCTCGAGGACCAGGCAGTGACCGTCCGCGAGCGGGACTCGATGCGGCAGCAGCGGATCGGCATCGACCGGCTGGCTGACTATCTTCTGAAACGGATGGCAGGCTGCTAGCCAGCCGCCAAGGGCCGACTGCCCCGGGGCCGGACTGGCTGGGGGTGGCCCCGGCCTGGCCCTGGCGGTCGGCCTGGCCGGGTGCCGGCCCGCCCGATGGTCGGCAGGCCGCGGGCGCGTGCTCGTGCGGCCTGTTCACAGGCCGCCGCCCGCCGTCCCGGTCGTATTCCCATAATTTTGGTCGAAAATATTGATTTATCCGCGAGCCTCACGCATGCTCATGACCATGAGGACTTACCGCCGCATCGAGCGCTACTGCGCCTACCTGCTTCTCGTCACTCGCGCCCGCTTGCGCTACCGGCAGCTGGCCAGATAGCCGCCAGCCAGGACGTGGCCGGTGCAGCGCTGCCTGGCGGTCACCCGCATCTCCTGATCCGGCGGCGCCGGTCCAGGCGCACCTCCGGCAGCGGGTCATGAGTACCTCGGCAGGAGGTGCGCGCGCTAGGCGTTGGTGGCCCCGCCGCCGATGGAGTTCATGGCGTCCTGCATGTCCGCGCTGGACACATCGCGGCCGCAGACGGCACCGGCTTCCGGGGTCGTGGCCGTGTAATGCCGGATGCCGACGCGATAGTGGATGGCCATCGCCCGGACCGTCCAGCAGCGCCCGGCTGCGGGCGGCGCTGCCTCCGCTACCAGGCCCAGGCTGGACACCGCCACCAGCCGGCCAGTCACCCGGTCGCGCATATTCCGGCTGGGCGGGATGGTCAGGCCGGCCAGCGCCAGGTGCCCGGTGGCGCAATGGCCGTCGCTGGCCACGTTGCCCGGCCCGGTGAGCGGGCCGACGGCCGCGCAGCCCGAGTCGTCCGCGCCGTACACGGTGACCAGCCGGGGCGCCGGGTAGCCGTTGCCGCCGCCGACGAGCGTGACTCCGTTGATGACCGCGGCTGCCCGCCCGTGGTTGATGACGGGAACGACCAGGCCGACCGGGACCGGGCGGACCTGATGCGAGCCGGAGATACTGAACGAGCCAAAGCTCAGCGGGCCATTGCCGAGGCCGATCGGACCGCGGGCGAGAAAGGCCCCGATACCGAGCAGGATCACGACCACGACTGCGAGTGCCCGCGAGTATCGACTGGCGAGGCGCAGCCTCATTTCCCCTCCGGCCGCAAACTGGTTGGGCCGATAATAATGTGCCGCTGCGCCTGACGGAATGGGCTCGCCGCTAGCCGTGCACTGATGACCAGTGATCCGCCTGGGCCGGCGCCAGCGCAGCCAGGATGGCGTCCAGTGCCTCGGCATCGGTGGCGGCCGGACCGAGCCGGGGTACCCGGCGGAAGATCTCGGCAGCGGCGTGATGGAATCCGTCCGGCAGCCCTGATTCCGCCATGCTGGCGGCGATCTCCTCCATTTCCCCGGCCCACCGCCAGCCTTTCGAGCCTGCCGACCCGGCGGCCCGGGCAGACGTGGCCTCCCGCCTGGGCTGGGACAGCGCCCATTCCGCCAGCAGGTCAGCCTCCACGCCGTCGGCCCGGGCCAGCGCCCGGACGGCTAGCAGCAGCGCGGCAGTTCCCTTGGTCCAGGCCGCGTATGCCATCTTCACGGCGGATGCCGCGGTCAGCGTCCCGGTCATGGCCCGGGCATCCAGCGGGCTGCCGGCGAACAGGTCACGCACCGCCATGGCGCGAGGCCCGGACAGGTAGAGACGGGTGGTACCGGGGGTCACCGGCGGGGGGCCGATGATCCCGCCGTCGACGTAACCGGCCCCGCCGTCCCCGATCACCGCGGCGACCTCGCGGGCGGTGGCCGGCGAGATCGCGTTCGCGTCCACGTACGTGCCCTCGAAGCCCGATACGGCCCGGGCGACGTCGAGTGCCGCGTGCGGCGGGCAGATTGACATGATCACCTCTGCCCGGCCGGCTGCCTCCGCGACGCTCCCCGCGTCGGCCAGCCCGGCGGACCTGGCCCGCCCGGCCGTTGCGGTGCCCCGGCCGTGTGACGTCCACAGCACCAGATGCCCGGCGTCGGCCAGGCACCGGCCCACCGCGGCGCCCATCTCGCCCGGGTGCAGGACAGCGACAACGCGGTGACTTTTTCTGCGCACAACTGGCATTGTCGCGATTCAGGAACCGCAGGGCGAGGCCGTGCCGCGAATTGCCGCGCCCGGGCTGCTGGCCAGGCGCGGATCTGCCTGCCCGGCGGCAGGGGTCCAGCCAGCCACGGCGGCCGCCCGGCGCTACCGGCCGCGCCCGCTCGTACTGGCCGGATGCCCCGCGGCGTCCGCCGCTACCAGGCGATCTGGTTGATGAGCAGGGCGGCTGTCTTCGGCAGCGGCGTGAACTGGCGGCCCGCCAGCACGCCGACGGCCCACCGGGAGTTGTTCAGGTACTTGCGCTCGAACGGGCTGGTGACCGGACCAAGGACGATCAGCGTGTGGCCCGACCGGCTGGACCAGAACACATTTTCCCCGGCCGCGGTGCTCAAGTAGGGCCAGTGGCCGGCCACCCGCAGCACCTTCCCGGTGCTCGCCGAGAACTCGGTGATCCGAAGATCCGTCCGGAGCGGATGCCGGGCGAACGCCGTCACCGGGGCGACGATCCTGGTGCCGTCCGGCGTGAGGACGATATTGCCCGCCAAGTCGCCGTCAAAGTGCCATTGCGCGGCGAGCCTGCTGGCCGCCCGCAGGTCGCCGCCCGGCGCCGAGGTGTCGAGCAGGCGGACGCCCGTGGCATAGAAGCCCTGCCCCTGCTGGAACGCAAGCGTCTGCCCGTCCGCTGCCCAGGACAGCGGCTGCGCAGTCGCCCGGAAGTCGTCGAGCCAGCCCGCCCCTTGCCATGACCAGGTCTTTTCCGACCCGGTGGCTATCAAGGCAACCTTGATCTCCGGCGGCTCCGGCGCAGGCCGGTCGAGCAGTATGGCGAGCTTGCCGCCGTCCGGCGAGACAGCGATGCCCGCCAGCCCGGACCGCGCTGTTTGCGAATCCCCGCCTGGCACGCCGGGTACCGGCAGCGCGGTCAGCCGCGCCGAGCGGGCGGCCGGGCTGAAGCGGAGCAGGAAGAACTTCGTCCTGGCCGAAATGTTCAGCCGCCGGGCCGCGGCGGCGTTCCGGCCCGGGCGCACCCCTGCCCACCGCTGCGCGGCGAGCACGAAAGTGCGGTCATCGGCAGCGCCGGTCACCCGGGTAAACGTGTCATAAGGCGCCGGCGCGCTGACGCCGCGAGCACGGCCCCGGTAACGGAGGCGCGGATCATCGCGCGGTGCCGCCTTCCGGTGGCGCCGGTGAGGGTGACGTAATAGGGCGGAATGCTGGCCAGCGCGGTTGCCCGGGCGGCCGCGGACTCCGGCCCGGGCCGGGGCGAGCGCTCGCCGCCGCCGGAGATGACCAGCGAGGCGGCAATGACCGCGATGACGGCGGCCGCGGCGGCCAGCGGGGCGATTACCCGCAGCCAGCCGTTGCGCTGCTGCCGGAACAGGCTCCCGGGATGGCCGGGACTGCCGGGGCTGCCGGGACTGTTAAGGCCGCCGGGACCGTTGAGGCTGCCGGGACAGCCTGGCGATCGGGCAATGCGCTGCAGTAGCACGCCGGGGTCGGGAGCGTGCCGTTCCAGCGAGCGCAGCGCGGCCCGCAGGTCGCCCTCTGCGCGCCTCATCTCTCCTCCCTGAGGTAGGCAGGAACGCGCGGCGGCTCCGGGCTCAGCTCGATGCGCAGGGCCGCGAGCGCCCGGGACGCGTAGCCGCGGACGGTGCCTGGCGTGCAGCCGAGCAGTTCGGCGATCTCGGCATCGCGGCGGTCTTCGTAGTAACGCAGGACGAGTACGGCACGCTGCCGCGCGGGCAGTTTCCCCAGCTCGCCGAGCAGTGCCTGGCGCTCGGAGTACTGGTCAGCATGATCTGGCGCCGGGCCGGCGCTCGCGCCCCGCATCGCCGGCTGGCACCAGCCGCCACGACCGGCGCCGCCAGGACAGGAACTCGTTCAGGATCATTTTCCTGACATAGAAATCCGGCCGCTCCAGGCTGCCGATCCGGTCCCACCGGGAGTACGCGCGGAGCAGCACTTCCTGGGACAGGTCCTCGGCGATCGCCCGGTCGCCGGCCAGCACCGCGGCGAAATTCAGCAGCGCCGGCAGTCGCGTGGCCGCGAATTCCTCGAACGTCATACCGCCTCCGCCGTCAGTGTCCCCCCGGGTAGTAAATGCGCGGAGCACCCCGATGTGTTGCGTTCCGGCGGCGATGTGTTGCGTTCCGCGGCGGGCGCTGCGCCGGAGTCCAGCCGGCCCGGTGCCGCGCCGGCGCGGGTGCCGCGATCCGGCCAGGCTGAGGGCAAGATGTCAATGCCCATGACGGCGAGACTCGTATCGCGGAATTTCGCTGCTTCATAACCGATATTGAGCAGAACTGGCGGGGCTGCTGGGTCCCGCGGACGGGCTGGGCTCGATAGAGTCCAAGTGAGGGGCCGTGAGGCCACAATTACTTTGGTCGCCCAATCGCCGCAGTTCGCGGCGGACCTGGCGGCGTCATGAGGAGTGCATGCAGTGCCGAAGCTCGTCTACGACTTCACCGAAGGCAATAAGGATCTCAAGGATCTGCTGGGCGGCAAGGGAGCCAACCTGGCCGAGATGACCAACCTGGGCCTGCCCGTTCCGCCCGGCTTCATCGTCAGCACCGATGCGTGCCGCCATTACCTGCGGGAACACGACTTCCCGGCCGGGCTGAACGAGGAGATCACCGCCCACCTGCGGGACCTCGAAGCCAAGATGGGCAGGAAGCTAGGCGACCATGCCGACCCGCTGCTGGTCAGCGTGCGGTCCGGGGCCAAGTTCTCCATGCCGGGAATGATGGAAACCGTGCTGAACATCGGCCTGTCCGATGAGTCGGTGCACGGCCTGGCGAAGCAGGCGGGCAATGACCGCCTCGCCTGGGACTCTTACCGGCGGCTTATCCAGATGTTCGGCAAGACGGTGCTTGATATCGACGGCGAGGCGTTCGAGCACGTGATGGACGCCGCCAAGCAGGCCAAGGGCACCAGGAACGACCTGGACCTGGATGCCGCAGACCTGTCCGGGATCGTGGACTCCTTCAAGGAGATCATCCGCGAGCACACCGGCCGTGACTTCCCGCAGGAGCCGCGCGAGCAGCTGGACATGGCGATCCGGGCCGTCTTCAACTCGTGGAACGCGGACCGGGCGATCCTGTACCGGCGGCAGGAGCGGATCCCGACCGACCTGGGCACGGCGGTCAACGTCGTCGCCATGGTGTTCGGCAACTTCGGCATGGACTCCGGCACCGGGGTCGCGTTCACCCGCGATCCGGGCAGCGGCCAGCCGGGCGTATACGGCGACTACCTGCAGAACGCCCAGGGCGAGGATGTCGTGGCCGGCATCCGCAACACGGTCCCGCTGCAGGACCTGGAGCAGATCGACGCCAAGTCGTACCGCGAGCTGATGCAGATCATGCGGACGCTGGAGAATCATTACCGGGATCTGTGCGACATCGAGTTCACGATCGAGCGCGGCAAGCTGTGGATGCTGCAGACCCGGGTGGGCAAGCGCACCGCGGGGGCCGCGTTCCGGATCGCCGTCCAGCTCGTCGACCAGGGCCTCATCGACATGGACGAGGCGCTGAACCGGGTTACCGGCAGCCAGCTGGCGCAGCTGATGTTCCCCAGGTTCGACGCGAGCTCGGATGTCAAGAAGATCGCCAAGGGCATCAGCGCCTCGCCGGGGGCCGCGGTCGGCAAGGTGGTCTTCGAGTCCGCGCGCGCGGTCGAGCAGGCCGCGGCGGGCGAGGACGTCATCTTGGTCCGGCGCGAGACCAACCCGGACGACCTGCACGGCATGATCGCCGCGCAAGGCATCCTCACCAGCCGGGGCGGCAAGACCAGCCACGCCGCGGTGGTCGCCCGCGGCATGGGCAAGACCTGCGTCTGCGGCGCCGACGAGCTGGAAGTCGACGTCAAGGGCGGCCGCTTCACCGCGCCAGACGGCGTGACGGTCAGCGAAGGTGACGTCATCTCCATCGACGGCACCTCCGGTGATGTCTACCTGGGCGAGGTGGCAGTGGTGGCCTCCCCGGTGGTGGAGTACTTCGAGGGCGGCCTGAACCCGGACTCCGATGAGCTGGTCAGCGCGGTGCACCGGATCATGACCAGGGCGGACGAGCGGCGCAGGCTCGGCGTCCGCGCCAACTCCGACAACGGCGAGGACTCCGAGCGGGCGGTCCGGTTCGGTGCCCAGGGCATCGGCCTCACCAGGACCGAGCACATGTTCCTCGGCGAACGGCGGCAGCTCGTCGAGCGGCTGATCCTGGCCGACGACGAGCAGACGCGGCAGTCCGCGCTGGACGCGCTCGAGCCACTGCAGCAGGGCGACTTCGTGGAGATCCTGGAGGCGATGGACGGCAAGCCGGTCACCATCCGGCTGCTCGACCCGCCGCTGCATGAGTTCCTGCCCGACCTCACCGAGCTGACGGTCAAGGTCGCGCTGGCCGGCGATAACGCGACGGACAAGGACAGGAAGCTGCTCGAAGCGGTACGCCGCCTGCACGAGCAGAACCCCATGCTGGGCCTCCGCGGCGTCCGCCTCGGCCTGGTCATCCCCGGCCTGTACGCCATGCAGGTGCGGGCCATCGCGCACGCCGCGGCGCAGCGGGCCCGCGACGGCGGCAACCCGCGTCCGGAGATCATGATCCCGCTGGTCGGCGCCGTGCAGGAGCTCGAGGCGGCCAGGGAGGAAACCGAGCGGGTACTGGCCGAAGTGCAGGCCGAGACCGGCACCGAGGTGCACACGCTGATCGGCACGATGATCGAGGTGCCGCGGGCCGCGCTGACCGCCGGGCAGATCGCCCAGGCTGCCGAGTTCTTCTCCTTCGGCACCAACGACCTGACCCAGATGGGCTGGGGCTTCTCCCGCGACGACGTAGAAGGCTCGTTCTTCAGCCGCTACATCGACCTCGGCGTGTTCGGCGTCTCGCCGTTCGAGACGCTGGACGCCGACGGCATCGGCCGGCTCGTCAGGATCGCCGTCGAGGAAGGCCGGGCCACCCGTCCCGACCTGCACATCGGTGTCTGCGGCGAGCACGGCGGCGACCCGGAGTCCGTGCACTTCTTCCACCGTGCCGGGCTCGACTACGTGTCCTGCTCGCCGTTCCGGGTTCCAGTCGCCCGGCTGGAGGCCGGCCGTGCCGCCGTCGAGGAAGCCACCGGAGCCAGCGACACCAGGTGACGGCAGGCTACGACAGCCACGCGACGGCGCGTTGGGCGGCTGAGCCGCCCAAGCGCGCCCGCAGCGCCGGGCGCGGTCCCTTCGAGCGGGACCGCGCCCGCGTGCTGCACAGCGCCGCGCTGCGCCGCCTGGCCGCGAAGACGCAGGTGGTCGAGGTGGGCTCGGGCGACTTCCCGCGGACCAGGCTGACCCATTCGCTGGAGTGCGCGCAGGTCGGGCGCGAGCTCGGGGCGGCGCTCGGCTGCGATCCCGACCTGGTGGACGCGGCCTGCCTGGCACATGATCTCGGGCACCCCCCGTTCGGGCACAATGGCGAGTCAGCTCTCGCGGAGCTTGCCGCTGGCTGCGGCGGCTTTGAGGGCAACGCGCAGAGCCTCCGGCTGCTCACCCGGCTGGAGGCCAAGATCCCCGGCGCCGGGCTCAACCTGACCAGGGCCACCCTGGACGCGACGCTCAAATACCCGTGGCTGGCCGGGCCCGGCGACGCCAAATACGGCGCCTACGCCGATGACCGGGCCGCGTTCAGCTGGATCCGGGAGGGGGCGCCGGGTCGGCGGCCGTGCCTGGAGGCGCAGGTCATGGACTGGGCCGATGACGTGGCTTACTCGGTACACGACCTGGAGGACGGGCTGCACGCGGGCATGGTCACGCTCAGCCAGCTGCGCGATGAAGGCGAGCGCCAGGCGGTGGCCGAGCTCACCGCGGCCACGTACTGCGACCCAGGCTCGGTCGAGGTCGCTGAGCTGGCTGAGGTGTTCGCCGCGCTGCTCAGGCTGCCGTGCTGGCCGGCCGCGTACGACGGCGGCCCGGCCGCGGTGGCCGGGCTGAAGAACCTGACCAGCGAGCTGATTGGCCGGCTCTGCGAGGCGGTGATGGACGCCACGCTCGGCGCCCTGGATGGCCCGCCCCCGGCCGCCGCCGGCTGGAGCGGGCCGCCGCCAGCGGCCGGCCAGCGCGCCCGGGCCACCAGGTACTCGATGGACCTTCTGGTGCCGCGGCCGCAGCGGCTGGAGTGCGCCCTGCTCAAGGGCGTGACCGCCTACTACGTGATGAGCCGGTCCGGCGTGGCCGCGGCGCAGGCCCGGCAGCGGGAGCTGATCCGCGAGCTCGCCGCCGCGGTACTGGCCGGGGCGCCGCAGACACTTGAGCCGGTGCTGCGTCCCGGCTACCTCGCGGCCGGCTCCGACGCGGCCAGGCTCCGCGTCGTGGTCGACCAGATCGCCTCGCT
Source organism: uncultured Actinomycetes bacterium (assembly GCA_963786975.1). Classification (GTDB taxonomy): domain Bacteria; phylum Actinomycetota; class Actinomycetes; order Streptosporangiales; family Streptosporangiaceae; genus Palsa-506. The sequence continues at coordinate 513,650 of CAWBBE010000011.1, forward strand.
CACCGATACCTCGGCCATCGCGTGGCACGCCCGCCTCTGCTCCGGCAGCGGTTAAGAATTGTCCGGCCGCTGCCGGACGGATCCTAACCACTATCGAGCCGGGCGCTGGCCGGCCAGACTCAGGCGCCGCCCCGCCGGGCCAACACCGCGGCGACAACGCGGCTGGTGTCGGTGAGGTCGGGCAGCACCGCGTCGGCGCCTGCGCTGGCGAGCTCGGCCACTCCGAAGCCGCCGGTCGCGACGCCGACCGCCCTGGCGCCCGCCACGACAGCCGCCTCGACATCGAGCGGAGTATCGCCGACCAGCACGGTCGCCCGGCCGCCGAAGTCCGCCCCGTAGGCTGCCGCCGCCCTGCGCCGGGCCGGGCCGACCAGCTCCGACCTGACCTCGTGCAGATCGCCGTAAGCGCCGACCTCAAGGTCGAGATGACGGGTCAGCCCCAGCGCCCCCAGCTTCACCTCCGCGAGCGGCCGGATGTTGCCGGTCAGCAGCGACTGGACCACCAGCCGGCCGGCCCGGCCTCGCCGGTACCAGCGTCACCGTCCCAGCCCGCAGCAGTCCCGCCGGCAGCGTCCCGGTCCATGGCGTCCCGGCCCGGGGCGTCCCGGCCCGGGGCGTCCCGGCCGGCTGCAGCCCCGCCCGCCGTCGCGAGCGCGGCCATGGCCGCGGCCGCGCCAGGCAGCGCCCGGCCGCGCTCCCTGATCGGGCCGGCCAGTTCCGGCGCGTGCGCCGCCATGATGGCCTGGAACGCGGCGACCTGGCGCCGCGGCTCAGGCACTCCGGCCAGGCGCATTACCTCCACCGCGATGGCACGGTCGGTCCGCCCGGCCATCGAGCCGGGAATGGGCAACTCGCCGCCGAACATCTCGGCGAACGCGATCCGGTAAAGCTCAATCCCGACCCCGCCGGCGTTCACGAGCGTGTGGTCGACATCCCAGAGCACCAGCAGGGGAGGCACGCCGCGACCGTATCAGCCCGCACATTTCCGGCAGTACGCCAGCCTCACCAGCCACGTCGGCCACGCCAGCCACGCCGGCCCGCCGACCCGGCGCCCCGCCGGCAGCACGCCCGCCTCGCCCGCCACTCCGGTCACGCCAGCAGCATCAGCGATGCGAGCCTGCAGCCTTGTTACCGGCCCGGCCGGCCCGGGGAGTCGGCGCGCCTGCCGATCCCCGGGTAGTCCACGACCAGGCCCTCGGAGTCGAACACCACGTCGGCGGTGAACTCCCCGCTCCGGAACCGGATAACGCTGCGCTCCGCGGCCTCCCGCCGGACGAACGCATAGCTCTGCGCCGACGGCCGGACGGCCAGATCGGGAACGCTCACCCAGGCCATCACGCAGTCGGCCGGGCCGCCGCCGTCCAGCAGCCCGTGCCGCAGCACCGGCATCGTGTTGGTCAGCGGGGACAGGCCGAGGTCGCAGTCAAGCGCCTCGCCGAAGGATGCCGGATCGCCGCCGGGCGGCGGCAGCGGCAAGCCGGGGTCGCCCTCGGCGCTGGCCTCGACGGTCCACCCGCCATCCGGATCCCGCGACAGCTCCAGCTTGCGCTGCCATCTCGTGCCCTGCGCGCGCGCCGACAGCCACCGCGTGACGTAGCCGTCCCCGCAGTCAAGCTCATAGTCCAGCCGGTACGGCAGCGGATCGGCGCCGATCGCGACGCCGGTCGCGCACAGCAGCCCGCCGCTGACATCGGCGGCCGGGCTTACGTCGGCGAGGGCGAACTCGGCGCCGCCATCGGAGATCCAGGTGATCGCGCGCATGCCGAGGATCCTATGAGCGCGTGACTTCCCGCGACAGCCATCGAACAAGCCCGGCGCGGGACGCAATGACGGTGCCGGGGACTAGACTCGCCGCGACGATAACGGGGCAACTGCGGAGGGCGGACGTGGCAGGCCGGATCCGCGACGAGGATATCCAGCTGGTCCGCGAGCGCTCGGCCATCGACGAGGTTGTGGGGGAGTACCTGCAGCTTCGCAACGCCGGCGGCGGATCGCTCAAGGGGCTCTGCCCGTTTCACGATGAGAAGACGCCGTCGTTCAACGTCACCCCGGCCCGCGGGCTGTGGTACTGCTTCTCGTGCTCCGAGGGCGGCGACGTGATCAAGTTCGTCCAGCAGATCGACAACCTCAACTTCGCCGAGGCAGTCGAGCGGCTCGCGGCCAGGGCCGGCATCGAGCTGCGCTACGAGCAGGGCGGCCGGGTACCCGGGCAGGAGCAGAGCCAGCGCCGAAGGCTGCTGCAGGCACACCGCGCGGCGGCCGAGTTTTACCTGAAACGGATGGCTGGCGCCGATGCCGCCGCGGCTCGGGATTTTCTTTCCGGGCGCGGATTCGAGCTGGCCGATGCGGAGCGTTTCGGCGTCGGCTACGCGCCAGCCGAGTGGGACGCGCTCACCAGGCACCTGCGCGGGCTCGGCTTCACCGACGCGGAACTGCTCCTCGGCGGGCTGGCCAAGGAGGGCAGGCGCGGGCCGATCGACCGGTTCCGGGACCGGCTGCTCTGGCCGATCAGGGATCTGGGCGGGGACGTCATCGCGTTCGGCGCCCGGAAGCTGTCCGCCGAAGATCAGGGCCCCAAGTACCTGAATACGCCCGAGACGATGCTCTTCAAGAAGAGCTCGGTGCTGTACGGGGCGGATTCTGGCGAAGCGGGAGATCGCGAAGCGCCGTCAGGCAGTGATCGTGGAGGGCTACACCGACGTGATGGCCTGTCACCTGGCCGGCGTCACGACCGCGGTGGCCACCTCGGGCACGTCGTTCGGCGACGGCCACATCGGCGTGCTGCGGCGGCTCCTGATGGACGAGAGCCAGTTCCGCGGCGAGGTCATCTTCACCTTCGACGGCGACGCGGCCGGCCAGCGCGCCGCGCTGCGTGCGTTCGGGATGGAGGAGAAGTTCGTCACCCAGACGTTCGTCGCGGTGCAGCCAGATGGCCTCGACCCGTGCGACCTGCGGCTGAAGCACGGCGACGGGGCGGTCAGGGAGCTGGTCGCGCAGCGGGTGCCGCTGTTCGAGTTCGCGGTGCGCAGCGTGCTCGGCGAGCATGACCTGGAGACCGCCGAGGGCCGCCTCGCCGCGCTGGACGCGGCCGCGCCGATCGTCGGCCGGATCAAGGACCGCGGCCTGCGCCAGCTCTACGCGGTCAGCCTGGACCGCTGGCTCGGCATGATGGATGAGGCATTCGTGCTGGCCAGGATCGCCGCGCAGGCCGGGCCGCCGGCCGGCTCGGCGAGGCCGGGCCAGCGCGGGCCCGCCCAGGGCAGCGCCGCGCAGCACAGCGTGGCGCCCGGCGGCGGGCCGGACGCTGCCGCCGTTCCGGCCCAGGGCCGGCCGCGCGACCAGGAGCACCGATACGATCCGCGCGACCCGGTGGTTCAGGTGGAGCGCGAGGCGCTCAAGCTCGCCGTGCAGCGCCCGGCGCTGTGCGGGCCGTCCTTCGACGCGCTCGGCGCAGGCTGCTTTTCCGCGCCGGTGCATGCCAGCGTCTTCGGCCTGATCGCCGGATGCGGTGGCACCAGGGCGGCGAACGGCGCCCGGGAGTGGGCCGAGCGGCTGCGGACCGCCGCGCCCGACGACCGGGCCCGCGGTTTCGTGACCCAGCTCGCGGTTGAGCCGCTGCGCGCGCCGAGGGCGGATGGCGAGCCCGACGCCAGGTACGCCGACGCCGTGCTCGCCCGGGTCGAGGAACTCGCGGTGAGCAGGGAGATCGCCACGATCAAATCGCGGCTGCAGCGGATGAGCCCGGTGGCGGAGCCGACCGAGTACAACCGGATGTTCGGCGACCTGATGGCCCTGGAGGGGCGGCACCGGGCGCTCTGGGAGCGAGTGCCGCCGTCGCTGTGACCGGCGGCCGCCTAGCTGCCGTGACGCCGCGGTTACCCGCTTGTGGCCGGAATGTTACTAGCCATAAGGTGACAATATTAGCCCCCCATAACCATCGGCGCGTGACGCACACTGTCTCCATGAGCCTTACGGTCATGCCGCCCGTTGACCAGGTGACCGATTTAGTGGCTCGGGCCAGGGAGCGCGGTGCCGTCGCCATGACGGACATTACGGCTGCCTTTGAAGGCAGCGAGCTGCCCGCCGACGCCGCCGATTCCATCGTCCGGCTGCTGACCGACGAAGGCGTCGAGGTGGTCGACGCGCCGCCCGATGAGGCCGAGGAACGGCGCAGCGGCCGGGCCGAGCTGGCCCGCCGGGCAGTGACCGGGGACCTGGTCCGGATCTACCTCCGGGAGATCGGCCGGGTGCCGCTGCTAACCGCGCAGGACGAGGTCGATCTGGCCAAGTCGATCGAGGCCGGCCTGTTCGCCGAGGAAACGATGCGGGGCGGCGGCCAGGGCCGCGGGCAGCTCGGCGCCGACGTGGCGGAGCTGGCCTTGCTGGCCGCCGAGGGCCTGCGGGCGAAGCAGCGGCTGATCGAGGCGAACCTCCGGCTGGTCGTGTCGATCGCCAAGCGGTACATCGGCCGCGGGCTGGTCTTCCTGGATCTGATCCAGGAGGGGAACCTGGGCCTGATCCGCGCGGTGGAGAAGTTCGACTACACCAAGGGCTACAAGTTCTCCACCTACGCCACCTGGTGGATCCGGCAGGCGATCACCCGGGCCATCGCCGACCAGGCGCGCACGATCCGGATCCCGGTGCACATGGTGGAGACCATCAACAAGATGGCCCGTATCCAGCGTCAGCTGCACCAGGATCTCGGCCGGGAGGCGCTGCCCGAGGAGATCGCCCTGGAGATGGGCATGTCCCTGGAGCGGGTAGCCGAGATCCAGCGGATCGCGCAGGAGCCCATCTCGCTGCAGTCGCCGATCGGCGAAGAGGACTCCGATCTCGGGGACTTCATCGAGGATGCGGACGCCGTCGTGCCTATCGAGGCCGCGGCGTTCATCATGCTGCAGGAGCAACTGGACAACGTCCTGGACAATCTGTCCATCCGCGAGCAGCGGATCATCCAGCTGAGGTTCGGGCTGACCGACGGCCATCCGCGCACGCTGGAAGAGGTCGGCCGGGAATTCGGCGTTACCCGCGAGCGCATCCGCCAGATCGAGTCCAAGACGCTGGCCAAGCTCCGGCACCCGAGCCGTGCCCAGATGCTCAAGGAGTACCTCGGCTGAGCCTGGTCCGGCCCGGATGTGACTCTTCCCGGGCATGGCAACGCCCCCGTCAGCGGTCTTGCGCTGGCGGGGGCGTGCCCGGTGCCGGTGTGCGGTCGCCTCTCGGCGAGTGGCGCGACGCGGCTCCAGCCGGACGGTATTCCGCGAAGGCAGTAGATGCGGCCCGGGGGACACAGCACACCGACGAGATAGTGAACGCCGTCCGCCCGGACGCTATTCCGATCCGGGTTGCTGTTTGGCGGTTACGATCTGTCCGGCGTGAGCCGGACCAAAGTTAACCGCCGTCTGAGCGCGCCGGGCCGGGCTGGCTAGCTGCCGGGCGGCGGGCTGCCCGGGCGGCGAGCCGAGCTGCGCGCGCCGCGCGCCGAAGCGAACTGATGTTCCCCGCCGGCGTGCCCGTTGGACTCCCGGTTGCGCATGCCCGGGACCTTGTCCCGCGCGCTCGCCATGCCGTCGTGCAGCTGGCCGGCCACCTTGTGCGTGGCACTGCTGGCCAGCCCGGCCCCCTTGGCCTGCACGGCCGCTGCCGCCTGCTGGACGGCCGGGTGGTCCGCCGTCTGCCGCGCCAGCTTCTTGATCTGCTCGTACCGCTCCCGGCCGGCTCGCGCGCCGATGACGAAACCGGCCGCAAAACCGGTGAGGAAAGTGACTCTGTATCGCATGTACACCTCTTTCGGGCAGATCGGCCCGGCTGCTGCTATCGCCCCGGCGCGCCGGACGCCTTCGCCGGGCTGGCGGCCGGGTACCTTCGCCGGGCTGGCTTCCGGGTAAATGCCCGCCGACTGACAGGTTATGCCTGCGGCCCGCGCGGCCTGCCCGCGGTGCGCCCGCTATCTCGCGCGCGGCGGATCTCAGCCGTGCGCTACCCTTATGCAGCGGCGCTGACGCGGCGGGACCGGACGGTCCCCGCGGCGTCCCGCGCCGGCCGATCCCGCGTAGCTCAATCGGCAGAGCGTCCGGCTGTTAACCGGCAGGTTATAGGTTCGAGTCCTATCGCGGGAGCCAGAGCTATCGTCGCAGGTCAGAGGCGTAATCCCGGAGGGCGGGCGCGGCGCTCATGACCGCTTCCGCGGCTCCCCGGTCAGGCATCGCAAGCCCTGCGGGTCGCCGGGAATTGCTGGCGCCGTCAAGACCGCCGGCTGTCCGTGGCCGGCCAGCCGGGCGAGCGCGGGGGCGTGCCGCGATTGCAGATGGTGTCCCGGACATCCCTGATGGCCTGGTCCAGCTCGCCGATCGCATGGTAGATCTTATCGGCCGCGCGGCCATCGCGGACAATGCCCAGCGCCGCATGAAGATCAATTCCTGCGGCGAACAGCCGGTGAATCACGACGTCGTTCAGGCCCTGGGCAATCCGGTCGTGATCCTCGGTCACGCCGAGCAGCATCAGCGCCGCGCTGGCAGCCTCGTCACCTGCGGACGCCGGCCTGCTATCGGCCGGATGGCCCCGGCTCAGCCGCACCTGGGCCGTGGCCGGCTCCGGCACCGTGGCGGCGGCTGGCGCGAAAGATAGCCTTGCTGGCTGGTCCATTGCTGCTACTCCCTTGGTCCTGCCCGGCCAGGGTCTGGGCTGGTCGATGCTCCGGGGACAGCGATCGGCGGATTCAGGTAGCTGGCCGGGTCTTGCCGCCGCGGGCTGGCCAGGCTGCGTGCTGCTGGCCAGGCTGCGTGCTGCCTGGCCGGGCTGGCCGCGACCAGCTCGGCTGGCTAGCCGGCCGTGGTCTTGCGCCGGTCGCGTCGCATGATCCGGCGCAGCTGGGTGATCCGGGCGGTTCCGGCCGCGGCCATCAGCAGCGCGCCGGCGATGGCGGCGAGGAGCAGCGCCACGGCGAGCGATAGGCGCAGGTGGGCGCCCAGGAAGCTGATGTTCACGGCATCCGCGTTCTGGACGATGAAGATCAGCACCACGATGAGGGCGGCAGCGCCCGCGATCAGCCCGGTGCGCATGCCGCTGATCCGGGTATGCAGCCTGCCGCGCCGGGGCGCCGGCGCAGCAGGCGGCGCGGGCGGGGGCGGCGGGGCGGAGCCGTTGGCTGACGGCGGTGGCAGGGTGCCGGTTGCGGCGCGTGGTGCGGCTGGCTCGGTCATGGCGTTGCGTTCCTCACGAGGGGGGACCGAGGCGCAGGACCTTGGCCGTTCCCGTTGCTGGCCCGGGAGCCAGGCCGTGATCGGACGGTATCTCCCGGTGTTTCCGTCAGCTTATATTTGAACCTAAAAACTAGCAATAGATTTCTAGAATCAGCAATGGTAAGTTTCTGAAAGTGGAGAGCTGGAGCTTCCTGACCAATCACGCCCGGGTGCTGCTGCGCATCGCGCAGGATCCGGGTGCCCGGCTGCGTGACATCGCTGCCGCCGTGGGCATCACCGAGCGCAGCGCGTACGGCATCATCACCGACCTGGCCACGGCCGGATACGTCGTCAAGCAGAAAGACGGCCGCCGCAACCGCTATCAGATCCAGGCGCACCTCCCGCTGCCGGAACCTGCCAGCCAGGAACCAGCCATCGGCGACGTCCTGGCCGTCTTGATCGGTGACACCGCGAGGCAGGGACTGGCCGGCCACCGGCCCGGCACTGCCCCGTGAGCATGGCCCGCCGGCCTGCACGGCGGACGGGAGGCGTGATTCCGCGGGCTGAGTACCGGGCCGCCGCAGGATCGAGCTAGCCGGGTGCGGCCGGCATCTCCCGGGGTCGCCCGCAATACCTGCCCGGCGGCCCTACCGTCCTGGTGTCAGGTCGCGGTAACGGGCCTCGATCAGGCAGTAAAGGCCGTAGCAGACCAGGCCGGCTGCGAGCAGGACCAGCAGCCAGGCGCCGCCGGCCGAGCTGGCCACCGAGCGGAACACCGCATCCAGCCCTTTGGCCTGCTTCGCGCTTGACAGCACCCCGGCCTTCAGCAGGAAGACGCCGACCAGCACGAAAATGACGGCGCGCGCGACGCAGCCGAGCGCGCCCAGCGCCCTGGTGAGCACGGCCAGCGGCCGGGACATGTGCGCTACCGCGAACCGCTCCCGGAAGTCGAGCCGGACCGACCGGCGGGCGGCCTCCAGGCCGGCGGCCACGGCAAGAATCCCGGCCAGGATCAGGGCCAGGCGGCCCCAGCCGGATTGCAGCAAGTCCGCGGTCAGGTCGGTGTCCTGCCGCTGCTCCGACTGCGCGGTCTGCTCCGGCGGAGTTCCGGCCAGGAGCCGGGCAGTGCTCAGGCAGAAGGCCAGGTACAGCAAGCATCCCCACGACGACACCGCGCGCTGCCGCCACCTGCCGAACGTGCTTTCCGCGTGCGACGGCCGGAACACGGCCTCGATCAGCTGGGTGAGCGCGTAAGCGCCGAGTCCGGCGATGAGCAGCACCAGCGGGACCCGTCCCCAGGCGGGAGCGACCGCCTCCTGCACCGCCCCGGCGCTGCTGGCCGGCGCGCCGCCGCGCCCGTGGGCGACCACCGCAAGCCGGAAGGCAAGGTAGCCGACGAGCAGGTAGACCGTGCCCCGGCAGGCCAGGCCGAGCCGGGAAACCGCGCGCAGCCACACACCGGACGCGCCCCGCGCCATCGATGCCGCGGCAGCATCCAGTGACCTTCCGCCGCCCTCGCCCAGCCGATCGGCACTCTTCACGGCAGCCGCCTCCGCTCACAGTATGCTCGCCCCCGCCGCGGCCAGCGCTGGCGCGCTCCGGCGGGTCAGCGCAACAGTGGGCGGCTGACAATGCTGATGGCCCGGCCGGGGAGTGCCCGGCCGGGCCATCAGCTGCGGGGCGGGAGCCGCCCCGGGCCATCCGTTTCAGGTCCTGGTCTTATCCGGGTATCGGCTGGACGCCGGCCAGGTCTGCGCGCTTGACCCGGATCATCACGAAGGTCACGATCAGCGCCAGCAGCATGATCCCGGCGGACACCTCGAACCCGCGGGAGAACCCGACCGCGAGCGCATGGTCGTAGATCGCCGTCTTCGCCTGGGCGGCATTCACATGCACCGGGTGGCCCGCCTTTGCCGCAGCGATCGCGGCGGACTTGGCGGCGGCCGCTGAGTGCTTGGCGGTGTTGGCGACGACCGTCCAGGCGACGGTGCCCAGCACGGCCAGCCCGATCGAGCCGCCGACCTGCTGGCCGGTGTTGACCAGGCTGGACGCGAGGCCGGCGTCCTTGTCGTCGACCTTGGACAGGGCCACCAGGGTGGCCGGCATGAACAGCATGCCCAGGCCGGCCGCGGTGACCAGCATCGGGCCGAGCAGGCCGCCGACATAGGTGCTGTGCTCATCGATCCGCGACAGCCAGAACATCCCGCCGGTCGTGATCGCCGATGCGGCCAGCAGCAGCGGCCTGGCGCCGATCCGCGGGACCAGCTGGGCGCTGACCCCGGCCATGGCCATGATCACGGCCACCATCGGCAGGTAGGCGATGCCGGTCCGCAGCGCGCTGTAGCCCCACACGGTCTGCACGAACAGGGTCAGGAAGAAGAACATGCCGAACAGCGCCGTGCCGACGCACAGCATCACCAGGTAGGCGCCCGACCTGCTCCGGTTGCGGAAGATCCGCAACGGCATCAGCGCGTGCCTGCTGCGGGCCTCGATGAAGATGAACGAGCCAAGCAGGATCACTGCCGCCGTCAGCGAGGCCAGCACCTTGGTGTCGCCCCAGTGCGAGACGCCGTTCGGGGTAGTTCCCGCGCTGGTCAGGCCATAGACCAGCGCCACCAGCCCGAGGGTGCCGGTGATCGCGCCGGGCAGGTCGAACCGGCCGGTGAGCCGCCTCGAGTCGCCGAGGGCGCGCGGCGCGAGCAGCGCGACCACGATGCCGATCGGCACGTTCACGAAGAACACCCAGCGCCAGGACAGGTAAGTGGTCAGCAGGCCGCCGGCCAGCAGGCCGACCGCGGCGCCGCCGATGCTCATCGCGGCATAGACGCCCATCGCCCGGTTCCGCGGCGGGCCTTCCGGGAACGTGGTGGTGACCAGCGACAGCGCGGTCGGCGCCACGATCGCGCCGCCGACGCCCTGCAGCGCACGGGCGGCCAGCAGCCACTCCTGGGAGGTGGCGAACCCGCCGAGCAGCGAGGCCGCCGAGAACAGGATGATCCCGGCGATGAACACCCGGCGGCGGCCGAGGATGTCCCCAGCCCGGCCGCCGAGCAGCAGCAGCCCGCCGAAGGTCAGCGCGTAGGCGTTGACCACCCACTCCAGGCCGGAGCCGGAGAAGCCGAGCGCGTGCTGGATATTCGGCAGCGCGACGTTCACGATCGTCGCGTCAAGCACCACCATGAGCTGCGCGGTGGCGATGACGATAAGCGCCAGTCCCAGGTGGCGCTGGGCCGGCGGGCTGGCGCCAGCGGGCAGGTCGTGCACGAGGACGTCGCCGCGTGCTGCCGTTGCCCGCTCGCTCTCTGGCGTTCTGGCAGACATCAATTCTCCTTTGAAACGGGTGCGCCGTGGCCCGTGCCTGCGGGCGCGCTGATCCGGCGCGGGGGCCGTGCGGCCCTGCGTTCTTGGTAAGCCGGGACTAGTAGCTGTGTGCTGGCGGAGTTTGGCCAGGGTTCAGGGGCCAGAGATCAGGCGAGGCCAGCGGAAGCAGCGCTCACTGCGTCATCCACCTCCCCCGCGGGCGCCGGGCGCGACGTTGCGTCATCATCCGGCGCGACGGCATTTCCCGCGCTGGCCATCTTGCGCAGCAGGGCCAGGAGTTGCTCGCGCTCCTCGATGCTGAGCACCTTGCTCCAGGGCATCAGCGCGGCGAGCTCGCGCTCCATCCGCCGCCGCATGTCCTGGCCGGCGTCGGTGAGCACGATGTTCTTGATCCGCCGGTCGCCGCCCGGATGGGCCTCGCGGCGGGCGAGCCCGCGCTTCTCCAGGCCGTCCGCGATCACTGTCACGAACGACGGGTCGCAGTGCAGGCGCTTGCCCAGGTCCTTCATGGCCATCGGGCAGTCGAGCATGTGCAGCGCCTTGATGAAGAAGCCGGGGAACGAGTAGCGCTGCGCGACCCGCTCACCGTTCGCCGCGAGCTGGCCGATCATGGCGGCAAGCGAGCTGAGGATGTCCGCGTCCAGCTGCTCGGAGCGTGCGGTCCTGCCCATGCTGCCTGCCTCTGCCCGTCCTGTTGCCTGAGCGTCTAAATAGTTGAGTAGCTCAACGGTATGACGGGAAGTTTAGCAAGTCAACTTTTTATTGCCTGAACTTCACGGCTGCCGCCGGGCCGCCGTCATCCGGCTGCCGGGCGGCCCGCCGGGCGCGGCGGGCGCGGCGGGCGCGGCGGCCGGGGCAGGCCGGTCCCGGCGGCCGGGCCGTTCCGTAGCGGCCGGGCCGTCCGCGGCGGACGGGCCGGGCTCGTCCGCCCGGGCGGGGTCAGGCGGAGTGCCCTAATGGTTGATGAGATCCCGGATAATGACCAGCGCGACAACGAGCAGGGCGAGGGCGAAAAAGCCGCTGCGAAGCCTGGTCTTGCGATAACCGGGAAGCCGCTTCCTGGTGGTCCGCAAGTCGCCATGGGCGGCATGAGCGCGGCTGGCATGCCAGCCCATCAGGGCACCAACGCCCAGGACGATGAGCGCAAATACGGTAGCGGCTGGTGCCATGACAGTGGTTCTCCCCCCGGCATTCCACTCCGGCTGATCTTCCCGCCGAACTCCGGCCAGCGCCAGTAAACGCGCCGGTCATGCGGTTATTGGATGGTGCACCGGGGGGGACCGGGGGCATCCGGCCTGCCCGGCGGCGGCTGGCAAGATTGGGCCGGGCCAGCCGGCATCACGATCAGGGAGAGGCAGCGGGCATGAAAGACGCGTTGGAAGCGGGAACGATCAGCATCACCGGGCACGGCGGCGACGAGATCGAGGCGTATCTCGCGCACCCGCTCGGCCCGGGGCCGTTCGGCAGCGTCGTGGTGATCCACCACATGCCCGGCTACGACGCGCCGACGAAGGAGATAACCAGGAAGTTCGCCGCGCACGGCTACGCGGCGCTGATGCCGAACCTCTACCACCGGGACGCTCCCGGCGCCAGCCCGGATGACGCGGCGGCGACGGCGCGCGCCAAGGGCGGGGTGCCGGACGAGCGCCTGGTCGGCGACGTCGGCGCGGCGGCCGGCTACCTGCGGGCGCTGGACGGCTCGAATGGCAAGGTGGGCGTGATCGGCTACTGCTCCGGCGGGCGGCAGTCCTTCCTGGCCGCTTGCAGCCTCCAGCTGGACGCGGCCGTGGATTGTTACGGCGCATTCATCATCAATGCGCCGCCCGAGGGAATGCCGCTGAAGGTGCGGTCGATCCTGGGGCTCGCCAAGGATCTGTCCTGCCCGCTGCTCGGGCTCTTCGGCGCCGAGGACCAGTATCCCGCCCCGGCCGAAACGGCGGTCCTGGCGAAGGAACTGACGGCGCTGGGGAAAGAGCACGAATTCCGCACTTATGACGGCGCCGGGCACGCGTTCTTCTCGGTGAACCGGCCGTCTTACCGGGTCGATGCCGCGAACGACGGCTGGGAGAAGATCTGGGACTTCTACGGCCGCCTGCTGGCCAGCTGAGGAGCTCGCATGTGCACCTATCTGACCGAGCAGATCAAGGTCAGCCGGCAGCGGGAAGGGCCCGGCCGGCTGGTTCGCGCTGAGTGACGCCAGCGTGTACTTCGATCATCCGCAGCACGCCCAGGCCGAGCACACGCTGAACATCGACTTCCTGAACCCGGGCCAGGGGCCGTCCGCCCGGGTCGCGGTCGAGCTGACCGCGGAATCGGCGCGGGCCCTGGTACGGGCCATCGAGGCAACCCTGCAGGCCGCGCCGCCCGGGCTGGCCTGACCCGGGCTAGCTGACCCGGCCCGGCCCGGCCTGGCCGGTCCTGGCCCGGCCGGTCCCGGGCTGGCTTGGCCCGCCCTGACACGGGGTGGCCTGGCGCAGTGCCAGGCGGGCCGCTCCGGTTCGGCTTTGTCGGTGCGGCGTGCCAGTATCAGGGCAAAGCGGCAGAGGCGGTGGCGGTGGCATGAAGTTCCGGGTCGAGCGAGACGCGCTGGGTGAGGCGGTGGCCTGGGTGGCCCGCGCCCTGCCGTCCCGGCCGGTCGTGCCGGTACTGGCCGGGCTGCTGCTTGAGGCGGCGGCGGACAGCCTGGTGCTGTCCTGCTTCGACTACGAGGTGTCCGCGCGAGTTCGCATCGACGCCGACGTCGCGGAGGCCGGGACCGCCTTAGTGCCCGGCCGCCTGCTGGCCGAGATCACCAGGAGCCTGCCGAGCCAGTCGGCCGAGTTCACGCTGGCTGCCGACGCGGTCGGACTGACCTGCGGCAGCGCTGAGTTCATGCTGGTGACACTGCCGCTGGACGAGTTTCCCGCGCTGCCGGAGCCGCCGGCCGCGGCCGGCACGGTCGACGGCGGGACGCTGGCCGCGGCGGCCGGGCAGGTGGTGCCCGCGGCCAGCCGGGACGACACGCTGCCGATGCTGACCGGCGTGTGCCTGGATTTCGACGGCGGCACGATCACGCTCGCGGCCACTGACCGCTACCGGCTGGCGGTCCGGGAAATCCCGTGGGCGCCTGCCGACCCGGCGCTGCGGGCCGCCGCGCTTGTCCCGGCGCGCACGCTGGCCGACGTGGCGCGGACCATGGCGCCCGGGGTGCCGGTGGCGATCGCGTTCGGCGCCGGCGGCGGCGGCGGCGGATCCGGCGGCGGCGGTGCGGCCGCCGGCGGCCGGGGAGTGGCCGGCCGGGCGGCGGCGAGCCGCGGCCGGCCGAGGGCATGATCAGCTTTGAGGGCGGCGGGCGAAGGCTGACCGCGAGGCTGATCGCCGGCGAGTTCATCCGGTACCGGTCCAGGTTCCCGGCCGAGTTCAGCTGCCGGGCCGAGGTGCCGGCGGGCCCGTTCACCGAGGCGGTCAGGCGGGTATCGCTGGTCGCCGAGCGGGCCAGCCCGGTCCGGCTGGCGTTCGGTTCCGGCACCGTCGTGGTAGAAGCGCAGGCGGAAGGCCGGGCCAGGGCCGTGGAAACGGTGGCCGCGCGCTTCGACGGCGACGAGCCCGTCATCTCCTTCAACCCGCACTACCTGCTCGACGGGCTTGGCGCGGTGGCGGTGGAGGCATCGGCCCGGGCGCCGGGCACCGCCGGCGATGGCGGCGCCGAGGCGCCGGCCGAGTCAGGCGGCCGGATCAGGATCGAGTTCACCAGCCCGGCCAAGCCGGCCCTGATTACCTGGGCGGCCGGTGACGCGGGCGACGGCGGCCCGGGGGCGGCCGTCCCGGCGTTCCGTTACCTGGTGGTCCCGCTCAGGGTGCCGGCCAGGACGTAGCCGCGGGGTGCCGGCCCGCCACCCGGGCGGCCGGGCGCGGGTTCAAGTCGCGGCCGGGTTCGAGTCGCGGCCGGGTTCAAGACGCGGCCGGGTTCAGGACGCGGCCGGGTTCAAGACGCGGCCGGGTTCAAGACGCGGCCGGGTTCAAGACGCGGCGCGGGTCAGAAACGGCGCCAGATCCGCCGGAACAGGCCCTTGAGCAGCCCGACGACCAGCAGCACGATGGCCAGCTTGCCGGGGAACGGGAACAGCCGCAGGGCGGGCAAGGCGAAGATCAGCATCCAGGCCAGCGCGGCCATGACCAGCACCGGAGCGAACCGCGGTGCACGTGCCTGGCGGCCGTGCTGGTGGCCCGACTGCTGCCAGCCGCCGCCGGACGCGCTCTGCGGCAGCGGCACCGGCGCCGGCGCCGTGTAGGGCAGATCCCGGGTCAGCTGGCTCAGGTCACGCTCGGTGGTCGCGGCGAGCGCCGCGGTGAGGCGCTCATTGAACTCATCGAGGGTCAGCCGGCCCTGCGCGTAGTGCTCACGCAGCAGCTCCGCGGTAGCGTCGCGCTCGGCATCGCCGACGCGCAGGTCCGGTCCTGGCGCCATCTGTTCCTCCTGTGCCCCGGCGAGCATCAAAGCTATTGATAGCAAGAAGATATATCTCGACGAGATCAACAGCAAGTCTACCGCCGGGCCGGAGCCGGATCCAGGGACTGGCGCCGGCCCGCGCCGCTAGCCGGCCAGCTCAGAAGTAGCTGCCGCCGCCGGTTTGCGGGTTGATGATCTCGGCCTGCACCGGGACGGAGCCGGCGTGCGCGAACACCAGCGTCAGGGTGATCTCGGTACCGCCGCGCAATCTTCCCGCGCCGGTGATCAGCAGGTGGAATCCGTTGGGCACGAAGCGGATCATGCTCCGGGCCGGAATCCCGACCCCGGGCACTGTCCGCATGGCGACCGAGCCGCTCCTGACCGGCGCGCGGAAAGTGACCCGGCCACCCTCGCTGGTCCGGGCGGCGATCAGCCGGTCGGCGGCGCCGTGGTTCCGGATGACCAGGTAGGCATCGGCACTGCCGCCGCCGGCGGGCTGCGGGATCGCCACCGTGCCCACCTGGATCGGCGCGGTCGCGCTGGCCGCCTGACCGCAGCCGGCCAGCAGCCCGCCGCCCGCGACCAGGCCGGCCATCAGCGCGGCGGCTGCGGGCCCCGTCCGGCGCCGGCCAGGGCGCGCCCCCGGCCGCACGCCAGTTCCCCGCATGTCCGCCGCCTTCGGTTAGGTTTCCGGCCGGGCTTATGGTCTCACGGCTCAGGAATAGTCGCGGAAGGCAGGCCAGGCCCGGGCCCAGCTGGTACGCAGCCCGCTGACGACGAAGATCTGCGCACCTTGCTCGTCATCGCTGACGCCCAGGCCGTTCCGGAAGGTGGCAACCAGCCGGACATGGGCGAACTCGCGGCGCAGGAACGCCGGGCTGAGGTTCACCGCGATGGCCGAGGTGTCGGCGGCCGGCGGTGGCCCCCACAGCCAGAAGTTGTTGGCTCCGCTGTAGGCCTGCGGGAGGCCGAACTGCGAGCGGTACCGCTGCACCGCCCCGGCCTCGCCGTAGTTCCCGGTCAGGATCGTGGTCAGCCGGCGCTGCGACGGCGGCAGCGCCCGGTACTCGCGCCCGATGAGCGCCACCTGCCCGGGCCAGGCGATGGTCTCGCCGAGGTCATAGTTGATCTTCTGCAGCGGCAGCGTGCGCAGCGTATCCGCGGGCAGCACCGGAATGGCGACCGGCACCGCGCCGGCCGCGGAGACGAGCATGGCCGTGGTCATCAGCGCGACGGCCGGGATCCGGCCTGCCAGCGGCCTGCGTGCGGACAGCCAGCGCTCCAGCGGCACCGAGCCTGCCGCGAACAGGAAGACGAAGATGGCGCCGTTGTAATACGGCTTACCGCCCAGCACGAAGATCAGTGCCAGCAGGATGGCGCAGGCGATCGCGACCGGCCGGACCCAGCGGGCTGCCTCGCTGCGCAGCGACCAGCACAGCCCGGCGATCCAGATCGGGAACAGCGCCAGGCCGGTGTACACGATCTGGGCCGGCCAGTAGGTGGCCCGGTTGTGCCAGGCCGCGCCTTGCAGCGCGCGGAACACTTCCAGGTTCGGCCACCCGTGCGCGGCCTGCCAGATCACGTCCGGCGACGCGAGCACGGCGGCCAGCACCGCGCCGGCCAGCAGGTAGCGGCTCAGCAGCAGTTTCCGGGCGGGCGTGACGGCGAACCCGGCGGCAAGCGCCGCGATGAGGAAGCCGATGTTCCACTTGGCGTCGGCGCCGAGCCCGGCGCAGCCGCCGATCGCCAGCCACCACCGCCGGTCCTCGGTGGCGAGCAGCCGCATGACGAGCAGCAGCATGATGGCCCAGGCCAGGAAATCGGGGACAGTCGTGGTCAGCAGGTGCGCCACGCCCAGGAACTCGGCGCAGGTCGCGGTCGCGAGCGCGGCAAACAGCTGCCCGGCGCGGCCCGCCCCGAGCATGCGGCTCAGCACCGCGGTGATCACGATCAGTCCGGCCAGCACCAGCGCGGGAATCACCCGGAGCCCGACCAGCGAGTTGCCGAGCAGGGCCGAGGAGGCCCGCGCCAGCAACGGCGTCAGGGCCGGCTGGTCCACGTAGCCGAAAGCCGGGTGATGTCCGGCGGCCAGGAAATACAGCTCGTCCCGGTGATAACCGTAGCGGCCGCTCACGGCCAGCTCGAGGCCGACAGCGGCCGCCGCGATCAGCGCGATCCCGGCGACGGGCGGGCGGCCCGCCCGGGCGTCTCGCGCCGCGGACGCGGGCTGGGCCGCGGCGGGTGAGGGCCCGCCCTGGCCGGGCTCAGGCAGCGAAAATGCGAAGGAATCTGATTCGGGCCGGTGGCCGGCCAGGCGGAGCTTCATACCCACAATCGTGTCGCCGGGGCGGCCCTACGGCATCGCCCGCCACGGCGAACCCGGGCCTACCCCGCACGGCCTAGGCCGAGGTGGCAACCCGGTCCGGACTCCGCCGGAGGTCGCAGCCGGCAGATCGGCCGCGCGGGCGATCCGGCCTGGCCGGACCGGGCCATACGATCGGTTTGTGAGATGGATCCCGGCCAGGGCAGCGGCGCGCAACCCGCGCCTGCAGGATCTCGCCCTCGCGGTCGCGCTGACCGTAGCCGACCTGGCCGTGCTGCTGGTCTACCGCCATCGGCTGCATCCGCTCGGCTGGGCGATCGCGCTGATCGTGGCCCAGAACATGCCGCTGATCTGGCGCCGGTCGCGGCCCGTCCCGGTGCTCGCGGTGGTCGGCTCCGCCCGGGTGGCCTATGACCTGATCGGCCTCGGCTACGCGCCCCTTCCGCTCGGGCCAGCGATCGCGTTCTACACGGCAATGGACCGCTCCGGGCCGCGTATGCGCCTGCTGATCTGCGGCGTTGCGCTGGCCGGGATCGCCGCGTCGCAGTTGTCACCCGGCCATAACGAGCCGTACGACTTCGTCGTAGCCGCCCTTATCTTCGTCGCCGCCGGGATGGCGGGCGTGCTGTCCAGCACCAGGCGGGCATACCTCGACGAGGCCGAGGCCCGCGCGGCGCTGGCCGAGTCGGACCGTGACCGGGAGTCCTGCCGGGCCGCCGCGATGGAGCGGGCCAGGATCGCCCGCGAACTGCACGATGTGGTGGCCCACCACGTCAGCCTGATGGCCGTCCAGGCGGAGGCGGCGTCGTCGCTGCTGCCCGGTCATCCGGCCGAGGCCAGGCACTCCGTGGAGATCATCGGGGATACGGCCCGGCAGGCGCTCACCGAGCTGCGGCGGCTGCTCGGCGTGCTGCGTGCCCCGGCCGAGGAGTTGCCGACCGAGCCGTCGCCGTCGCTGGGCGAGCTCAGCACGGTACTGGAGAAGGTGCGGTGCGCCGGGCTGCCGGTCGACTTCCGGCTGGAGGGGACGCCGTATCCGGTGGCGCCCGGCGTCGACATGACGGCCTACCGGATAGTGCAGGAGGCGCTGACCAACACCATGCGGCATGCCCGGGACTCCAGCGCCGACGTGACCTTGCGGTACGAGCCCGGCTTCATCACCGTGTCGGTGGCGGATTCCGGATCGGCGAACGACGGCAGCGCGCATGGCGGCGGCGCAGATGGCGGCAGCGCGGATGGCGGCAGCGCCGCGGATGGCGGCGGGGGCAGCGCGGCCGCGGCCGGCCGCGGGGCAGGCCGGGATGACGCGGCCGCCGGCGGCGGGCAGCCCGGTACCGTGGCCCGGCTCGGACCGGGCGGCTTCGGCCTGGCCGGCATCGCCGAGCGGGTCGCGTCCTGTGGCGGCAGCCTGACCACCGGCCCGACCGGCACCGGCGGCTTCGCCGTCACGGCCAGGCTGCCGGCCCGATGACGGCCTGCCCGGTACCAGCCGGCCCGGCGGCCACCGGGCCGGCCGGCCGGGTGCCCGATCCCATCCGGGTCCTGGTCGTCGACGACCAGGAGCTGGTCAGGTCGGGCTTCTGCGTCATCCTGGAGGCGGCCGACGGCATCACCGTCGTCGGCGAGGCGGCCGACGGCGCCCAGGCCGTGGCCGCGGCGGCCGCCAGCGCCCCGGACGTGGTGCTGATGGACGTGCGGATGCCCGAGATGGACGGGCTGCAGGCGACCCGGCTGATCACCAGCGCGGGATCGGGGGCCGGCCCAAGGTGGTGATGCTGACCACTTTCGATCTCGATGACTACGTCTACGAGGCGCTGCGGGCCGGCGCCTGCGGTTTCCTGCTGAAGGACGCGCCCAGGCATGACCTGATCGCCGCCGTGCGGGCCGCCGCGGCGGGCAACGCGCTGCTCGCGCCGACGGTCACCCGCCGCCTGATCGAGGCATTCGCCCGCCGGCCGCCCGCCGTGGCGCCGACACCGTCCCGGCTGGCCTCGCTGACCGCGCGCGAGCGCGACATCCTGCTGCAGGTCGCCCGCGGCCGCAGCAATGCCGAGATCGCCGTCGCGCTGTTCGTCAGCGAGGCAACGGTCAAGACGCATATCGGCCACGTGCTCGCCAAGCTCGGGCTCCGCGACCGGGTGCAGGCCGTGATCATGGCGTACGAGGCCGGCATCGTGGTGCCCGGAGATTTCCCGGCCGCGCCCGGCTAGCCGCTGGGCACCGGGCTGGTCCCGGCGGCCTCAGCCGCGCTCGACGGCGGTGCCGAGCAGGCCGAGCGGCGGCGAGCCGAGGCTCAGCAGCGCGGTGTGGAAGCGGCGCAGCGAGAAGCCCGCTCCCCACGCCTTCCGCGCCCGGTCACGCAGGTCCAGGATCTCCAGCTTCCCCCAGGTGTACCGGCCGTAGGTCGGGTCGAACGTCGCCCGGCGCGCCTCGGACAGCGCGGCGGGCCCGGTCAGGTGCGTGTCGGCCTCGAACCTGCGGGCGCCGTCCGGCACGGACATCCCGGCCGCGTGCAGGCCGATGGCGCAGGCGAGCCTGGTGACCCGGACCAGCGCCTCCAGCCAGACGCCGATCGCGAACCTCGGGTCATCCGCGCAGAACCCCTCCTCGACGCACAGTTCCTCCGCGTAGTGCGCCCAGCCCTCGATGAACGCCTCCGAGTGCAGCGTCCGCCGTACCCCGGCAGGCACCCGCCGGATCGCCCGGCCGTGTGAGAAGTGCCCGGGCGCGACCTCGTGCGCGGTGATGCTCGGCAGCGTGGTGGCGCTGAAGACCTCCAGCCACTCCTGCGCCTCCTGCTCGGGCCAGGACGGATCCGGCGGCGTGATGTGGTACCAGGACGGCCCTTCCGGCTCGCCGGGGGCGGCCGGCGACATCATCGCCATAGCCCACCTGCGCGACTCCGGGGCCAGCCCGACCAGGCACTCCCCGTCCTGGTACGGCACCAGGTCGCGGTCCCTGGTGAACTCGATGACCCGTGCCGTCCAGTGCCTGGCCGCGTCCAGCACGCCGCCGGCGTCCGGATGATCGCGGACCAGCTCGCGCGCGACCGCGAGCGGCGGCCTGCCCGGATCCACCCGGGCGCAGCTCTCGGCCAGCAGCCCGCTGAGCCGGTCCCGCTCGGCGTCGGCCCGCTCGCCCAGCCTGCCCAGGTCGACCTGCATCCCCTCGGCGCTGCCCATCAGGGCGGCCAGCGCGGGACCGCCCAGCGCGGCGTCCTGGTCGCCATGGCGGGCCGCGCCGTCGACGTGCGCCACCAGCCGGGCCAGCGCGGCCCGCGCGGCCTCCCGCACCGCGGCGTCGGCCGCCGCCGGGATGCCGGCCCCGAGCCCGCGGATGGCATCGGCCAGCGCGGTCGCCACCGGCGCACTGACCTGGTCGAGCGCGTCGATGGCCGCATCGGCGGCCTGCGGCCAGGCGGCGAGGTGAGCCAGCCGGGCGCGGTCGCGGTCCGCGGCCGGCCCGTAGTCCCGGTCGTAGCACGCCAGGTCCATCGCGGACAGGTGATAGCCCGGGCTGCGGCGGTGCAGCCCGAGCTCG
Source organism: uncultured Actinomycetes bacterium (assembly GCA_963786975.1). Lineage (GTDB taxonomy): Bacteria > Actinomycetota > Actinomycetes > Streptosporangiales > Streptosporangiaceae > Palsa-506. The sequence continues at coordinate 534,444 of CAWBBE010000011.1, forward strand.
CCCAGGGATACCCGGGCGTGTTCCTCGAAGATCGCGAGCTGCGCCTCGTCGTGCGGATCATCCAGCGGCGGCCCGGCCGCCGTGGCGGCGGCGAGCCGGCCGAGGCCGTCGCGCACGCCCGCCCGGGACAGGTCCTGCATCCGCCCGTCGTACTCGTGCCGCCCGCTGTACTCGCGCATCTCGGCCATGCTGAGGTCGCAGACGGCACGCAGCCGCGGAGCCAGATCGTCCATGCCAGGACGCTACCGGCTCCGCGGCCGGGCGGGTAGCGCAGGCTCCGGGTCAGCGGCCGGTGAAGGCGGGGATTCCGGTGCCTGGCTGCACTGCCTCGACGCTCGTGATCGAAGTTTTCGTGCAGGTGCGGAAGGAGAAGCCATCGATGGGCGCCGCGCCGCCGCCGGGCGCGTGCCGCGGAGGCCGCGCGCCCTGACCATCCCGCACGCCGGGGTGACCTGAATGCCGGAGATGGCCAGCAGCGCATGCGCCGTGGCGCCAGGCCGCAGGGTAACCGTGCGCCGGCCTGCTTTTGGTTATGATTCCGCTCCGGCAATGCATGGTTCCGGGCCGGGCGTGGCCGTTCCTGGCTACGCCGAGCCGCGGTTGCCCGGCCCGGGCAGTACCGGCTGGACGTGCAGGATGTCGTGGCCGGGGATGGCCCGGGCACAGGCCAGGAACGCGTGCCGGATGCGCCTGGCGCCGGCCACGCCCGGGGCGCTGACGAACAGCATGCGCGCGGTGACCGGATGGCATTTCTTCGCCGGGTAGTTCGCCGCATCGGTGACTTGCAGCCAGGAATGCGCGGTCGCGCCGGGCGGCAAGATCACCGGCCGGGTGCGGGCCTGGCTATCCCAGGCGGCCGCGGCGCCGATGCGCTGGCCTGCGGCCGTGCCGAGCCAGGCGGCGGGGTAGCCGTCCAGGCGGCACCTGGTGGCCGAGGCGTTGCTGAAGTCGATCGGGTAGTAGGTGCTGCCGGCCGCGGAGCCGGCCGCGCTGGCGTCCACCGTCACCTTCAGCCCGGACGGCGCGCAGGCGGCTACCGCGCCGGGGCCGGCCGGATCGCCCGCCGATCCGCAGGCGGCGACGCCGGCCATGATCAGGGCGGCCGAGCCGGCCGCGGCGGCGCGGCGGCGCGGCCCGGAACGCGAGCGCGGATGCGCATGCGAATGCGAATGCGAATGCGGACCAATCAATATGCCTAACCTCATCGGGCTGCCTCTCGCCGCCGGTAATGGCTGGTCCTGCCCCGGCAGGTTACGCGAAATCAATCCTGGCCCGGCGGGAAACCTGATTGATTAATCGCAATAACGCGGCGGGCAATACGTGCATATCCGGGTAACGGGCGCTTCCCGCCATCGACGCCGGGCGGCTGGCTGCGGCGTGTCTCAGGAACGCCCCGGCCGGACTGCCTCGACCGCCAGGATGTGGACCGATCTGGCCCGCGCTGAGCAGGCCGCGGCGGTGAAGCTCAGGTAGAGCGCGCTCGTCTGGTTCGGCGGGTAGATCTTCAGCCAGTGCGCGGTCACCGGCCGGCAGGCCGGCTTGGGGAAGTTGCCCGCATTGACCACCTGCAGCGTGGCGTGCGCGACGCCGCCCGGCGGTATGGTGACCGACTTGCTGGCGAATGCGGGATTCCGGCTCGCGGCGTGCCCGATCTGGCCGCCGCCCAGCCCGGTCACGAACGAGACGCCCGGGTAGCCGAACAGCGTGCAGGCGTGGCCGGAGTTGTTGGTGAAGTCGAGCGGGTAGTAAGTGCTGCCGGCCGCGCCGTTTCCCCGCCCCAGCGCGATCTTGAGACCTGATGTCGGGCAGGGCGCCGGACCTGACGGCGTGGGCGCGGGCGTCGCCGTCGCCGTCGCCGTCGATGTTGGCGTCGCGGTCGGCGCCGGCGTCCGCGGGGGCGTCTGCGTCGGCCGGCCGGCGGTGGCCGGCGCGGTGGCGGTGACCGTCGTTTTCGCGGCCGCCTGGCCGGCGCCCGAACTGCAGGCCGCGGCGGCCACGGCGATACCGCCGAGCGCTGCCGCGGCAGCCATCCGCCGGAGCTGGCGGTGATGTGACGTCATCGCAGCGCCCCCTGTCCTGCCGGATCAGTGCCCGCAGACCACAACCTCGGGCCCGGAGATCTCATGCCCAAAGATCACGACTGCTAAGACGCCGCCCGGGCCGGGCTGGTTGCGGACCCGCCGGTAATCATGGTCACGATCTGGCCGCGTCCCGGGGAGAGCGTGCGCGGCTGGCCGGTAGCGTCAGGATCATCCGGCTCGGCACGCAGGAGGCGCGAATGCCCGGCAGTTCCCCCTTCACCACCAGGCCGCAGCTGGCGGGCACCTTCGGCATGGTCGCCTCGACGCACTGGCTGGCCTCCGCGGCCGGCCTCGCGGTGCTGGAGAAGGGCGGGAATGCATTCGACGCCGCCGTCGCCGCCGGCTTCGTGCTGCAGGTGGTCGAGCCGCACCTGAACGGCCCGGGCGGCGAGGTCCCGGTGATCGGCTTTGACGCCGCGGCCGGCCAGGCCTTCGTCCTGGATGGCCAGGGCCGGCGCCTGCCGCGGCCACGCTCGGCGCGTTCGAGTCGCTCGGCCTCGACCTGGTACCCGGCACCGGCCTGCTGGCCGCCTGCGTGCCGGCCGCGTTCGGCACCTGGATGCTGCTGCTGGAGCGGTACGGCCGCCTCACCCTGCGCGAGGTGATGGAATACGCGATCGGCTACGCGCGGGACGGCTACCCGATGCTGCCCGCGGCATGCGCGGCCATCGCGGCCGTGGCCGGCACGTTCCGCGACCACTGGCCGACGTCGGCCGAGATCTACCTCGCCGATGGCGGGCCGGCGCCAGGAGCCCGGTTCGCCAACCCGGTGCTGGCCGCCGCCTACGGCCGCATCCTGGCCGAGGCCGAGGCGGCCGGCCCGGGCCGGGAGGCGCAGATCGAGGCGGCCCGCCGCGCCTTCTATGCGGGGTTCGTCGCCGAGGCCATCGCTGCCTACCTGGGGCACGCCGAGGTGATGGACGTCAGCGGGCAGCGGCACCGCGGCCTGCTGGCCGGCCAGGACCTGGCCGCCTGGCGGGCCGGCCTGGAAGCGCCGGTCATGCTCGACTACGCCGGGCTCACCGTCTGCAAGACCGGCCCGTGGGGCCAGGGACCGGTCTTCCTGCAGCAGCTGGCCCTGCTCAGCGGGTTCGGCCTGGCGGCGATGCAGCCGGGCAGCGCGGAGTTCATGCACACCGTGGTCGAGTGCGCGAAGCTGGCCTTCGCCGACCGGGAGGCCTGGTACGGCGACCCGCGCTGGTCGCCGGTGCCGCTGGATGCGCTGCTGTCCCCGGAGTACGCCAGCCAGCGCCGGCCGCTGGTCAGCGGGCGGGCATCGGCCGAGCTGATACCCGGGGCGCCAGGCGGCGCTGCCCCCCGGCTGCCTGGCTACGCGCTGGCCGGGTTCCGCGGCGAGCGGCGCGGCGCGGCCGGCGCCGGCGAGCCGCTGGCCGAGTCGGCGGCCGGCCCGGGCTCGCCCGAGCTCGGCCCCGGCGACACCTGCCACCTTGACGTCGCCGACCGGTTCGGCAACCTGGTCTCCGCGACGCCGAGCGGTGGCTGGCTGCAGAGTTCCCCGGTCATCCCGGGACTGGGGTTCTGCCTCGGCAGCAGGGCGCAGATGTTCACCCTCAGCCCTGGCTTCGCCAGCACCCTGGCGCCGGGGCGAAGGCCGCGGACCACGCTGTCGCCCGGCCTGGTACTGCGCGGCGGCGAGCCGTACCTGGCCTTCGGCACGCCGGGCGGGGATCAGCAGGATCAGTGGACGATCGGGTTCTTCCTCAACCACGTGCTGTTCGGGATGAACCTGCAGGAGGCGATCGACGCGCCAGCCTTCCATACCGACCATTTCCCGTCATCGTTCTACCCGCGCAGCGCACTGCCGCAGTCCCTGTCGGTCGAGTCGCGGACGGCCGCGGAGGTGATCGCCGGGCTGCGGCGGCGCGGGCACCAGGTGCAGGTCATGCCGCCATGGTCGCTCGGCCGGATCAGCGCGGTGGCCCGTGATCGCGGGTTCCTGTACGCGGGCGCCAACCCGCGGGGCATGCAGGGTTACGCCGTCGGCCGGTGACGGCCCGGCTGGCGGGATGCGGCCGCCGGGCCCGGCGGGCCGGGGGAAGGGCGGGCCGTCAGCCCGGCGGCAGCGCGGCCGCGGTGAGCTCGCCCGCGAGCACCGTGACGGCGTGGCCGGTCAGCAGGATCCGGCCGGCCGCGGCCCGGACCCGCACGGTGCCGCCGCGCGGCGAGGCCTGGAACCCGGTCAGCTCGGTCCGGCCGAGCCGCCCGAACCAGTACGGCGCCAGCGTGCAGTGTGCCGAGCCGGTGACCGGGTCCTCCGGTATCCCGGCCGCCGGGGCGAAGAAACGGGAGATGAAATCCGCGCCCGGCCGGGCCGCCGGGGCGGTCACGATCGTGCCGCGCGTGCTTATCGCGCTGAGCTTGACCACGTCCGGCCGCAGCCTGGTGACCTCTTCCTCGGCCGCAACGACCACCATGAAGTCCGCTGGCGCGCGGCCGGTCCAGACCGGCGCGGTGACGCCGAGCGCGTCAAGCAAACCGGGCGGCGGCTCCTGCTGGACGGCCGGCGTGGCCGGGAAGTCGAGCACGATCGCCTCGCCATCCCGGCGCGCGGCCAGCGGGCCGCTGGCGGAATCGAAGCGGACCGGCTCGCCCGCGTCGGCCAGGCCGGTCTCGAACAGGACGTGCGAGCTAGCCAGCGTGGCATGACCGCAGAGGGCGACCTCGACTACCGGCGTGAACCAGCGCAGCAGGTAGCCGCCGCCGCGGGGCTCGAGGAACGCCGTCTCGGCGAGGTTCATCTCCGCCGCCAGCTGCTGCATCCACCGCGGATCGACGGCCCGGTCAAGCAGGCAGACGGCGGCCGGGTTGCCGGCGAACGCGGAGTCCGTGAAGGCATCAACCTGGAAAATCCGCATTACCGGAGCATATTACGCAGCGCTCGTCGGGGGCGCGGCCGCCCGCGGCCGCCCGTCGGCCATCGGGCGATCAGCCTAGCCCGCGGCGCGGGCAGCCCGGATCGTGTGGCTGAGCAGCTGCGCGGTGGTCACCGGGCCGACGCCGCCGGGCACCGGCGTGATCGCCGCCGCGATGCCAGCCACCGCGTCGGCGTTGACGTCTCCTGCCACCCGGCCGTCGCCGGCCGGGCTGGTGCCGACATCGATCACGACAGCGCCCGGAGCCACATAGTCGGCGCCCAGCATTCCTGGCTGGCCGATGGCGACGATGAGGACGTCAGCCTCCTGGCACACCTCGGCGAGGTCCCTGGTGCGCGAATGACAGATGGTCACGGTGGCGTTGGCGGCCAGTAGCAGCAGCGCGGCCGGCTTGCCGACCACCGCGGACCGGCCGACGACGACGGCGCGCCTGCCGCGCAGCGGCACGTGCTGATGCCGGAGGATCTCCATCACCGCCGCGGCGGTGGCCGGCGGGAACGCGCCCGGCAGCCCGGCCGCGAGCATGCCGAGCGACGCCGGGTTGGCGCCGTCGACGTCCTTGCGCGCCGCGATGCTGGCACCGGCGGTGGCCAGGGCCAGGCCCGCGGGCAGCGGGGTCTGGCAGCTGATCCCGTGCACCGCCGGATCCGCGGAAAGCTGGCCGAGCAGGCGCACGATCGGCTGGCGGCCGGCCGACGGCAGCAGCCGGTGGATGCGGCAGTCAATGCCCGCCGTCTCGGCGGCCCGGTTGATGGACCGGACGTACGCGGCAGCGCCCTCGTCGTCGGTCGCCAGCACGACCGCCAGCGTGGGCACGACGCCGCGCTCGCGCAGCGCCGCGGCCGCCCTGGCGGTCCGCTCGTTCATCGCAGCCGCGATCGCCCGGCCGTTGATGACCCTCGTCATCGGACGATCTCCGGACGGCACATCTCCGGTCGGCGCTAGAAGAGCTCTTCGGCGATCGTGCTGATGGCATCGGTGCTGTGCTCGGCCGGGAACGCGTCCAGGCACAGCTGCTCCATGACCGCCTGGTAATGATCGACTGTGTCACGCTTGTCCAGGTAGATGGCGCTGGTGAGCTGCTCCAGGTAGACCACGTCAGGCAGGTCGGCCTCGGCGAACCGCAGGATGCTGAACGGGCCGCCGGCCGCCGAGTGGCCGCCAGCCTGGAACGGGATGACCTGGAGCGTCACGTTCTGCATCGCCGAGCACTCGATGAGGTACTCGAACTGATCCCGCATCACGTCCGGCCCGCCGATCGGCCGCCGCAGCACCGCCTCGTCGATCACCACCCACAGGTGCGGTGCCCGCGGGCCCCGGAGCAGCGACTTGCGCGCCATCCGCAGGCCGACCCGGCGCTCGACCTCCTCGGCCGGCGCATTCGCGTGACCCAGTAAAGTCACCGCCCGGGCGTAGCGCTCCGTCTGCAGCAGGCCGGGAATGAACTGGATCTCGTACGACCGGATCCGGCTCGCTGCCTCCTCCAGCCCGATGTACGCCTCGAACCAGCTGGGCAGGATGTCGGAGTAGTCATGCCACCAGCCCCGGGTGTTCGCCTTCCGGGCGAGCGACCGCAGCGAGTCGCGTTCCTTCTCGTCTGTCACCCCGTAAAGGGTGAGCAGGTCGCAAATGTCCCTGTCCTTGAAGCCGACCCGGCCGAGTTCAAGCCGGCTCATCTTCGAGTGCGACGCGCGGATCACGTGGCCTGCTTCTTCCAGCGAAATCCGCTTGGCCTCGCGCAGCCTGCGCAGCTGTGCCCCCAGCAGCAGGCGCAGCACGGTGGGACCGCCGCCACCGGGCGGTTCGAGCATGCTGCGGACCTGGCTGTCGCCCGGTTCCGCTGTGATCATGTGCCCTCCCCAGAACACCAGACCACGGCAGTCTCCCACGTCAGCCGCTGTCGCGCCACTTCAGGTTTTGAGCCGTCATATGGTCCCGTGTCCGGCATGGCCGGACTGCGGTCGGCTACCCGGCCGGCCGCCCGAAGTCCCCGTCCCGGGCGCCGCCGATGAAGGCATCCCAGTCGGATCGCGTGAAGATAAGGGCCGGGCCGCCCGGGTGGCGGGAATTGCGCACCGCGACTTGTTCGCCGTCGAGGGCCGCTATCTCGACGCAATTGCCGCTGGGATTGCTCCGCCGGCTTTTCCGCCAGATCGCGCGGTCCAGCCGGGTCGCGGGGATGCCGTTGCGAGCGAGTTCCACCTCGTGTCCCTTTCGCCGTGCCTGACAGATCACTTACCGCCGAATCAGGTGCCTGGGGAGGCTGTGACCTGGCGATATCAGGTTCTCTGCAGCCGCAGCGCAGAATTTTCTGCACGTGCAGCAGCACTTGCACCTGCACATCGTGACTGGCATGGTAGCGGAAGGCGGGCTCGCCCGTCTCACGCTCACCGACAGGCTCCGGGGTTGGCTCATGCACCGAGGACACCAGGCGGCTGCCGCCGCCGAGCAAGCCGGGGCGGCTGCCCCGCTGGCGGAAGCCGGCGGCCTGGCCCGCCAGCCGGGCCAGCGGCGGCCGCCGGGGTTACCTCCGTCCGCTGCCGCCGGGGCGCCCGGGATCGCAGTTCGTGCCGTCGGAACCAGCCCGGAGTCGCCGCGGGCGGCCCGCGAGTTCACCAGGGACACGCTGCAGCGCTGGGACATCTACGCGGCATTCCAGGACACCGCGACGGTGGTCTCGGAGCTGGTCACCAACGCGCTGTTCCACGGCATCCGGGCGGCCTGCCAGGCCGGCCGCGGCCCCGGCGACCCGGGCGGGCAGGTCGAGCTCACCCTGTGGCACCGGGCCAGTCACCTGGTATGCGCCGTCACCGACCCCAGCCCGGATCCTCCGCTGCTCCAGTCGCCCGATCCCGGCGCCGAGGCCGGCCGCGGCCTGCAGGTCGTCCAGGCGCTGACCGCCAGCTGGGGCTGGGCCATGCTCGGCTTTCACCGCAAAGTGGTGTGGGCCGCGCTCCGCGTGCCGCCGGCCCGGTTACCCGCCCGGCTCCCGGCCGCCAGCGGCCCCCGGCGCCGGCCGCCGCGAGGTCCCCGGCTGGCCGGCCCGCCGGGGCACGGTCACGGCCGGATCACCTGCCCGGCCGGGCCAGTCCGGTACTACTTAAGTCGGACCGGAACCTCACCCCACGGACTGACGACGGGAGCGGTCCCGGCCGGGCATTCTTGACACCGCACCCGCCGCCAGCCGCCGCCTGGCCGCCAGCCAGCTGCCGCCCAGGCCGGCCGGCGATGCCGGGACCGCATCCACGGCCGGCCCAGCCGGCCCGCGCCGACGGCGCCGCACGAAGGTGAGGCCAGGAACGTGACCGCTCACGCATCGGTGCGAACGCCGGGCCCGGCCGGCCGGCCGCTACCGGGCGCAGTCATCGAGACGGCGGCGCTGACGAAGCGCTACCCGGGCCAGGTGACCGCCCTCGACGAGCTGACCGTGTCGGTAGCTCCCGGGATCACCGGCCTGATCGGCGCCAACGGCGCGGGCAAGTCGACCTTGATCAAGATCCTGCTCGGCCTGCTGCCGCCGACCAAGGGCCGGGCCATGGTGTTCGGGCATGACTGCGAGCGCGGCGGGGAGCAGATCAGGAGCCTGACCGGCTACATGCCCGAGCACGACTGCCTGCTGCCGGACGTCACCGCCACGGAGTTCGTCACCCACCTGGGCCGGATCTCGGGCCTGCCGCCGACCGCGGCGAAGGAGCGCGCGGCGGAATCGCTCCGTCATGTCGGCCTTTACGAGGAGCGGTACCGGCAGATCGGCACCTACTCGACCGGCATGAAGCAGCGGGTGAAACTAGCCCAGGCGCTGGTCGGCGACCCGCGCCTGCTGCTGCTTGACGAGCCGACCATCGGCCTCGACCCGGCCGGCCGGGCCGCGATGCTTGAGCTGATCGGCCGGATCGGCGCCGATTTCGGCATCTCCATCCTGGTCGCGTCGCACCTGCTCGGCGAGCTGGAGCAGATCTGCGACCACATCGTGGCCATCGACGGCGGGAAGCTGCTCCGCGCCGACACCATCACCAGCTTCACCCAGGCCAGCCAGGTACTGGTCGTCGAGGTCGAGGACGGCACCGGCGAGCTGCTGGCGGAACTGGCCCGGCGCGGCCTGCGCCCCGTGCCGCAGGACCGGGCCGTGCTGGTCCGGCTGGCCGGCGAGGCGACCTATGACGCGGTCCGCGATGCCGTCGCCGATCTCGGCCTGCCGCTGAACCGGATGGAGCAGCGCCGGCACCGGATCGAGGAGCTGTTCCGCGACCCCCAGCCCGGCCAGGCCGGCGGCCAGCCGGGCCAGAGCGACGGCCAGCCCGCCGCCGGAGTTCCCGGCGAGCAGCCCAGCGACATGACGGGAGCGGCCGATGCCCGCTGACATCGCCAGCGACCGGCCCGGCCCGGGGCTCCCGGCGCAAGCCGCGGCCGGCGTTATCCACGACCTGGGCTACCGCCGCTACGACGGCCAGCGGCTCGGCCGGGCGCAGATCGTCCGGGCACTGGCCTGGCACAGCCTGCGCACGGCCTTCGGCATCGGCCGCGGCGTCAAGGCCAAGATCGTCCCGGTGCTCACGTTCGGCATCATGTGCCTGCCCGCGGTGATCAACGCGGTGGCGGTGGCGCTCAGCAGCTCGCATGCCAGCGTCGTCCACTACGACACCTACGTCGCCCCGCTGCGGGTGCTGGTCATGACGATCTTCATCGCCGCGCAGGCGCCCGAGCTGGTGTCCCGGGATCTCCGCAGTCACGTGCTGCCGCTGTACTTCGCCCGGCCGGTCCGCCGTGCCGACTACCCGGTGGCCAAGCTCGCCGCGTTCATCCTGGCCTGCCTGATCATGATCGATGTCCCGGAGCTGCTCCTCTACCTCGGCACGGTCCTGCAGGCGCACGGCCTCACCGCCATCTGGGCGCAGACCAGGGGAGTGACACCGGGCCTGCTCGTCGGGCTGATGTGGGCCGCCGTGCTCGGCGCGATCGGCATCACGCTCGCCTCGTTCACCGGCCGCCGCGCCTATGCCACCGGCACGATCGCGATCTTCTTCTTCCTGACCTGGACGCTGGCCAGGCTGCTCAGCCACATCGCGGCCGGGGCCGGCCGGGTTGTCGTGCAAGGCAGCGCCCAGCACGGTCATGTCGTCATCATCGGGCCGGGCACCGTGCCGGCCGGGGTGCACCTGGCCGGCCTGATCAGCCCCTTCACCACGCTGGACGGCGTCCGGGAGTGGCTCGGCGGCACCTCGCCGGGCATCATCGCCGATCCGGGCGGCTACGGCGCCGCGTACGGGCTGATGCTGCTCGTCTTCCTCGGCGGCGCCGTCGCCATCCTGATGGCCAGGTACCGGAAGGTCGGCATCGCATGACCACCATCGAGCTGCGCAACGTATCCCGCTGGTACGGCAACGTCGTCGCGATCAACGACATCTCGATGTCGGTCGGCCCCGGCGTCACCGGGCTGCTCGGCCCCAACGGCGCCGGGAAGTCCACTCTGCTGCACATGATCGCCGGCTTCCTGGCGCCGTCGCGCGGCGAGCTGACCGTGGCCGGCCAGCCGCCGTGGCGGAACGCGGGCCTGTTCCGGACCGTCGGCCTGGTGCCTGAGCACGCCTCCGTCTACGCCTTCATGACCGGCGCCGAGTTCGTCCGCGCCACCGCCAGGCTGCACGAGCTGCCGGATCCGGACGCCGCGGCCAGCCGCGCGATCGGGATCGTGGAGATGTCCGATACGCAGCACCGGAAGATCACGACGTACTCCAAGGGCATGCGGCAGCGGATCAAGGTAGCCGCGGCACTGGTGCACGACCCCGGGGTGATCCTGCTGGACGAGCCGTTCAACGGGATGGACCCGCGGCAGCGGCTGCACATGATGGACCTGCTGCACGCGCTCGGCGCGGCCGGCCGCACGATCCTGTTCAGCTCGCACATCCTGGAGGAAGTGGAACGGCTGTCCGGCACCATCCAGGTAATGGTGTCCGGGCGGCTGGCCGCCTCCGGCGACTTCCGCGCGATCCGGCGGCTGATGACCAGCCGGCCGCACGTCTTCCTGGTGCGCACCTCGGACGACCGGCTGCTCGGCGCCACGCTTATCGGCCGCCCCGCGGTCACCGGGGTGGAGCTGACGCCGCGCGGGCTGCAGGTCCGGACATCCGACTACGGCACCTTCACCAGGGAACTCGCCGGGCTCACCCGGGCCGCGAACATCCGGCTGCGCGAGCTACTGCCGGCCGACGAGTCGCTGGAGAGAGTGTTCGAGTACCTGATCGCCCCCTGACCGCCCGGCCTGCCCCCGACCGCAACCGATCCGCACGACGGATCCGCGAGAAAGCAGCCATCACATGTCCGGCATACTCAACGGCACCGTCGCCAAGATCACGTTCCGCGCGACGATGGGCCGCAAGCGGGCATTCCTGTTCGCGATCACGCCGGTGATCCTGCTCCTGGTCACGACGCTGCTGAAGCTGGCCAGGCCGGAACGGGCGTCCTGGCCAGCCGACATCCTGGGCGTCTTCGGGTTTTCCGTGGTGCTGCCGCTGACCGCGCTGATCATCGGCACCAGCGTGCTCGGCGCGGAGATCGACGATGGCAGCATCGTGCACCTGCTGGCCACCCCGGTGCGCCGGTCATCGGTGATCATCACCAAGTTCGCGGTGGCCGCGGTGCTGACGATGATCTTCGTCGCGGTGCCCGAGCTGCTGGCCGGGCTGATCGCGACCGGCGGGGTGACCAGGCTCGCGGTCGGCGTGTTCGCCGGGGCGATGGCCGGCTCGGTCATCTACAACGCCGTGTTCGTGCTGGTCTCGGTCCTCACCACCCGGGCCATCGCGGTCGGGCTGCTGTACCTGCTGGTCTGGGAGGGCCTGCTCGGCAACCTGGTCAGCGGCGCCAGCGAGCTGTCAGTCGGCCAGTACTCGCTCGGCGTGGCCAACTCGATCGCGCGCGACCCGGCGCTGAACGCGCACCTCACGCTCGGCACGGTGGTGGTGGCCGGCCTGATCGTCACGGTCGCCGCGCTCGCCCTGGCCATCCGCAGGCTGGCGGCGTTCTCGCTGAAGGGCGACGCCGCGTAGCCGGGCCCGGGCCCGGGCCCGGGCTAGCGTGGCGTCCGCTCATCCGGCCGGAACGCCGGGCCGTGCCCGGGGATGATCACCGCGGCCAGCCCCAGGATCCGCTCCCGGCTGGCCCGCAGCACCTCGCGGTCCGGGGCGAACGGGTCGTCGGCCGGGCCGTCGGCGCCCCACCAGGCATGCGTGCAGGCGTGCGCGCCGTCCGGCGCGGCGGCCAGCGTGGTGATGTCCTCGGCCGTGTGGCCGGGGGTGCGCAGCAGCCGCACCGACGGGCTGAGCGCCACGCCCTCCGCGTCCCGGCTGGTCCATACGTCACCGGAGTAGCACGCCCAGTGGTCGTGGATCCGGGCGGCCGGGAACAGCGCGGCGTTCACCGTGTGGTCCGGGTGATGATGGCTGAACACGATATCGGTGACGTCGGCGGGCGCCGGGCCATGGCGGGCGAGGGCCGCGAGCAGCCCGGCCCGGTCGGCCACCATGCCCGGATCGACCACGATGACCGCATCGCCGTCCAGGATGAGCGTCACCGTGCTGCCGACGTGCTCTTCGCTCCCGGCCTCGCGGGCGTAGCCCGGCTGCAGGACGTGCACCCGCGCCGTGCCGGTTACCGGAAATGCGGAATCTGGCATGCTGCCCGACACTACCGGCCGGCCGCGGATCGCTGCGGCCACCTGGCAGCGCGGTACCCGGGGGCCCGGGGCGCGGAATTCGCCCCGGAGGGTTAGCTGGCGGCCTTCGCGGCCGCCTTCAGCTGCTTCTTGAACGCGCGGACCTCGGCCAGCGAGGGACCGTCCACGATGTCGGCGACCGAGTAATGCGAGCCCTCCTCGCCGAACCGGCCGGCCGCCTCCCGCCAGCCGTCCGGCTGGACGCCCAGCTGCTTGCCGAGCAGCGCGATCAGGATCTGGGCCTTGTAGGTGCCGAACCCGGGCAGCTCGGCCAGCCGGCCGAGCAGATCCTGGCCGGTAGCCGCGTCGCCCCAGACCCGGCCGGCGTCGCCGTCGTAGCGGTCGGCGATGATCCTGGCGAGTTCCTGCACCCGGCCGGACATGGCCTTAGGGAAGCGGTGCAGCGCCGGCCGCTCGCTGAAGACCGCGGCCAGCGCGGCCGGGTCGTAGCCGGCCAGCTCATCCACGGTCGGCTCGTGCCCGAGCCGCTGCGCAAGCACCCGCGGCGAGCCGAACGCCTTCTCCAGCGGGACCTGCTGGTCCAGCAGCATGGCGATCAGCAGCGCCAGCGGGCTACGGGACAGCAGCTCGTTGGCTTCCGCGTCGATGGGCAGCGACAGCGTCATGGCATCCTCCAGTTCCGTGCCCCCCATCATTGCCGATGGCAGGCCCGGGCCGGCACCTGATCATGGCCTGCCCGGCCCGGCGGGCAACGGCCGCGCGGGGGGAACGCCGGGCGCCCGGCTGGCGTTACCGTAGTGACCGCGGTTTGTGGTCTAGTTAGATTGGTCCGGCAGTTTAGATTGGCCCGGCAGTGCGGGAAAGCGCGTGATCCCGCCGAGGAGAGGAAGTCCGGTATGTCGCCTCAGCTGAAGTACGGCATCGCCGGCGTCATCGTCGCGCTGATCCTGTTCGCGCTGCCGATTCCCGCGTACATCCCGATAATCCTGATCGTGCTGGCGATCGGCATCCCGATCCTGGCGTACGCGATGCTCGACCCGTCCCAGCGGCGGCGGCTGAAGCGAGCCCGCGGCCGCAAGCAGATCGGCGGCTGAGCCCGGTACCCAGCGCGGCTGGCAGTTGCCGACGCGGTGCTCGCCGAGGCCCGCCGCCGGGCGCTGCCCGAGCCGAACATCGACTTCGCGCTCGCCGCCCTGGCCGACGTGGCTGGCCTGATCAGGGGCGCCGGGGAAGCGGTGTTCGCGGTCGCCCGCACGGCGGGCTGGCTGGCCCACGCGCTGGAGGAGTATGCGCGCAGCACGCCCATCCGGCCGCGCGGGATCTACACTGGGCCCCCCAGGGAGTCGTGCTGAGCCTGCCGCTCCGCTGGGTGCGCGTGCTTACCGGGACCGGCAGCCGCGCGGGCAACGGAGCCCCGCGGGCCGCTCAGGGCGCTGCGGGGAGGCGAGGCGATGATCGAGATAACCGCGATCGATACGAGATCCCTCGGCGACCGGGGCTATCTCGTCACCGACGGCGAGACGGCGCTCGTCATCGACCCGCAGCGGGACTTCGACCGGGTGCTCGACCTGGCCGCGGCCCGCGGCGCCGCGATCACCGGGGTCTTCGAGACGCACCTGCATAACGACTATGTCACCGGCGGCTATGCGCTCGCCCGCGCCACCGGCGCCGGGTATTACCTGCACGCCGCCGATCAGGTGACGTTCGACCGGATCCCGGTCACCGATGGCGACGTGATCGAGGCTGGCGCGATGCGGCTGCGGGCGCTGGCCACGCCCGGGCACACGTTTACCCACCTGAGCTACGCGCTGGCGGACGCCGGCGGCACGGTACTCGCGGTCTTCACCGGCGGCTCGCTGCTGTTCGGCTCGACCGGGCGGACCGACCTGCTCGGCGCCCAGCACCAGGCCAGGCTGGCCGCCGCGCAGCACCGGTCCGTCCGGCGGCTGGCCAGCGAGCTGCCGGACAGCGCCTCGGTCTGCCCGACGCACGGGTTCGGCAGCTTCTGCTCGGCCACCCAGACGGCCGGCACGTCGTCCACGATCGGCGCGGAGAAGCGCGTCAACCCGGCCCTGACGATGGCCGAGGCCGAATTCGTCGGGACCATGCTGGCCGGGCTCGACGCCTACCCGGCGTACTACGCGCACATGGGCCCGGCGAACGCGGCCGGCCCCGGCGCGCCCGACCTGTCGCCGCCGCGCCGGGCCGACCCGGCCGAGCTGCGGCGCCGGATCGATGCCGGGGAGTGGGTGGTGGACCTGCGCTCCCGCCAGGCGTTCGCGGCCGGGCACCTGCGCGGCGCGCTGAGCTTCGAGCTCGGCGACAGCTTCGCCACGTACCTGGGCTGGCTGATCCCGTGGGGCACCCCGCTGACCCTGATCGGCTCGTCCGCCGCGGCGGTGGCGGACGCGCAGCGCGAACTGGTCCGGATCGGGATCGACAAGCTGGCGGGCGCCGCGGCCGGCCCGGCGGATGCCTGGTCCGCGGGCGAGGCCCTGTCCTCGTTCGAGGTCGCCGATTTCGCCGGGCTTGACCGCGCCCGGCGCCGCCGCGGCGTGCTGGTGCTCGACGTGCGCCGCGACGGCGAGTGGGCCCAGTCCCGGCTGGCCGGGGCGGTGCACATCCCGCTGCACGAGCTGCCGGCCCGGATCGGCGAGCTGCCGGCCGGCCAGATCTGGGTGCACTGCCAGAGCGGCTACCGGGCGGCGGTCGCCGCCTCGCTGCTGGCCGCGGCCGGGCGGCCGGTGGTGCTCGTCAACGACGATATCGAGCAGGCGGAACGCGCCGGGCTGGCCCGGCCGCCGGATCCGCCCGGTCCGGCGGAGCCGGCCGCGCCCGGTCCGGCCGCGCCCCGGCCGGCGCTGCCGCACTTATCGCCGCGGTACCCCGGGCCGCGGCGGCCGCTGCCGGGGCAGCGGCGGGAATCAGATCGCCCGGCCCGGCCTTCTTCCTAGCACCAGTGCCTGACCGGGAGAGCTGCCATGGCCGTGCGCCGCCTGAATCACGCCGTCCTGTACGTCCGCGACCTGGCCGGCACCGTCGACTTCTACCGGGCCACGCTCGGCTTCGAGGTCCGTACCGAGGTTCCTGGCCGGGCCGTGTTCCTGCGGGCGCCCGGGTCCTCCAACGATCATGATCTCGGCCTGTTCGAGGCGCCGGGCGCGCGGCTCCCGGCCAGCCCCGCGCTCGGGCTGTACCACCTGGCCTGGGAGGTGGGCACGCTGGCCGAGCTCGCCGACATCCGCGCCCGGCTCGCTGACCGCGGCGCGCTGGTCGGCGCGAGCGACCACCGGGTCTCGAAGTCGCTGTACGCCAAGGACCCGAACGGGATCGAGTTCGAGGTGATGTGGCGGGTGCCGGCCGAGGACTGGGCGCGGGAAATGCAGGCCGGCGAGATGATCGCCCCGCTTGACCTGGACGGCGAGCTGGCCCGCTGGGGCGACCGGGTGACCGGCGCCGCGGCCGGCTCGGTCACCTGACCCGGGCGGCCTGGCTGGCCGCGGCCCGCTAGCGCTCGAGGCTGGCCCGGGAGGCGGCCTTTCCCGGCGGCCTGGTGCTCGCCTCGATCGTGCCCTTGTAGGCGATGCCGCGGATCTGCACGACCGGCGCGCCGGCCGGCCGCTGGCTTTCCCCCGCCTCGTCCGCGGACCAGCCCTTGGTGACCCCGAAGCCCTCCATCTCGACCCGGATGCCCGGCGGCACCAGGACATCGATCCGGGACTTGTAGGCAACCGCGAGCACCGTCGTGACCGGCGCGGTCAGCTCGGCCGCCCGGAGGTCGAGCAGGCCGCTGCCCTTGTAGACGACCGAGGTGAACCGCTCCGGGACGAGCCAGCGGCCGCCGCGGCGGACCGAGTTCTTGTACGCCCCGGCGAACTTGCCCGCCCGGCCGCCCGGCGCGGCCGGGGCGGCGGGCCGCCCGGCGGCCGCGGGCAGGTCGTCGAGCAGCAGCGCCAGGTCGGCACCGGTGCGGGCGGTAAGCGCGGCTCGCATCCGCAGGTCGAATTCGTCGTCGTCCAGCCGGCCCTCGGCGAAGGCCGCCTGCAGCCGCTGCAAGGCTGCTTCCCGGTCCTGGTCCGCAGCCCGGATCGCCCGCGCCTGGGCCGGCTGCTGCTCAGCATGCTGCTCCATGGCTGACCTCCTGCGCCGAAAGCTAAACGCGATACATCTTAACTATCCGGGGTGCTGGGCGCCAGCCCGGGCCAGGTCCGAGTAAAGCTCGGCCGTCTGGGCCGCGATGCCGGCCCAGTCGAACTCGGCAACGGCCCGCTGGCGGCCGCGCTGGCCCATGGCGGCCGCCAGTGTCTTGTCGCGGACCAGCGCGTTAACCGCATCGGCCAGCGCCGAAGGATCACCGGGCGGTATCAGCAGCCCGGTCTCGCCGTCGGCCACCACCTCGGGTATGCCACCGACCCGGGACGCGACCACCGCGGTGCCGCACGCCATCGCCTCCAGGTTCACGATGCCGAGCGGCTCGTACAGCGACGGGCAGACGAACACGACGGCATGCGAGAGCAGCTGGATCACCTCGCGCCGGGCCAGCATGCCGGACAGCCAGATCACGCCGGACCGGGTGTCGCGCAGATCCTGGACCAGCGCGGTGACCTCGGCGGCCAGCTCGGCCGTGTCGGGCTGCCCGGCGCAGAGCATCAGCTGAGTGTCAGGATCCAGCCGCGCGGCAGCCCGCAGCAGCATCGGCAGGCCCTTCTGCCGGGTGATACGGCCGACGAACACGACCAGCGGCCGGCCCGGGTCCACCCCGTACTGCTCCAGCACGTCGGTGCCGTAGTCGGGCGCGTACTCGCGGGTGTCGATCCCGTTGCGGATCACCCGCACCCGGTCGGCCTGCACCGCCGGATAGCAGCCGAGCACATCTTCCCGCATGCCGGCGGAGACCGCGATGATCGCCGCTGCCGACTCCAGCGCGGTGCGCTCGCACCAGGACGACAGGGCGTAGCCGCCGCCGAGCTGCTCGGCCTTCCACGGCCGCAGCGGCTCCAGCGAGTGCACGGTGACCACGTGCGGCGCGCCGGACAGCAGCGACGCCAGGTGCCCGCCCAGGTTCGCGTACCAGGTGTGCGAGTGCACCACGTCCGCGGCGGCCGCCGCGGACGCCATCGACACGTCGGCGGAGATCGTCTGCAGGGCCTGGTTGGCGCCGTCCAGCCGGTCCCACGGCTGATGCGCGACCGCGCCGGGCCGGTCGGTGCCCTGGCAGTGCACGGTCAGGTTGACCAGGCTGGCCAGCTCCCTCGCCAGGTACTCGACGTGCACCCCGGCTCCGCCGTACACCTCCGGCGGGTATTCCCTGGTCAGCAACGCAACTGCGAGCTTGCCCCGGAGGCCGCCGCCAGTCACTCCGGCAC
This sequence comes from uncultured Actinomycetes bacterium, assembly GCA_963786975.1. Classification (GTDB taxonomy): domain Bacteria; phylum Actinomycetota; class Actinomycetes; order Streptosporangiales; family Streptosporangiaceae; genus Palsa-506. The sequence goes on from CAWBBE010000011.1 coordinate 552,457, forward strand.
CAGCTGGCCCTTGCCGACCACCGTGATGCCGCCGTCAGAGACCATGAACCCGCGCGCGAGGTCGTGTTCCTTGTCGACCCCTACCGAGACGCCCTCGGGCACCACCACGTTCTTGTCCAGGATGGCGTCCCTGACCACCGCGTGCCGGCTGATCCGGGTGTTGTTCAAGATCACGGACCGCTCCACGGCGGCCCAGCTGTCCACCCGGACCCCGGTGCAGAGCACCGACTTGCGCACCAGCCCGCCGGAGACGATGACGCCGTTGCTGACCAGGCTGGAAATCGCCCGGCCCACCCGGTCGCCCTTGTCGTGCACGAACTTGGCCGGCGGCAGCGACGGCACGCTGGTGAAGATCGGCCACTCGTCGTTGTAGAGGTTGAAGACCGGGTGCAGGGCGCACAGGTCCATGTGCGCGTCGAAGTAGGAATCCAGCGTCCCCACGTCCCGCCAGTAGCCGGCGTCCCGCTCGGTCGCGCCGGGGACTTCGTTATCCAGGAAGTTGTAGGCGTGCGCGCTGCGCTCGCTGACCATCATCGGCACGATGTCGCCGCCCATGTCGTGCAGGCTGTCGTCGTTGGCCGCGTCCTTCCGTAGCGCCTCTACCAGCGCGTCACTGGTGAAGACGTAGTTGCCCATCGAGGCATACGCCTCGTCCGGGTGGCCGGGGCGGCCCGGCGGCTCGGCCGGCTTCTCCAGGAACGCCTCCACCGTGCGGCCGTCCCTGCCCACCTCGATTACGCCGAAGGCGGTGGCGTCGGTCCTCGGCACCGGGATGGCCGCCACCGTCGCGGCCGCTCCTGACTCGATGTGCTGGCTGATCATCTGGCCCGGGTCCATCCGGTACACGTGGTCCGCGCCGAACACCGCCACTATGTCCGGCCGCTCGTCGTAGATCAGGTTGAGCGACTGGTAGATGGCATCGGCGGAGCCGGTATACCAGTGCGGGCCGCGCCGCTGCTGGGCCGGCACCGGCGTTACGTAATTGCCCAGCAGGCTGCTCATCCGCCACGTGGTGGTGATGTGCCGGTCCAGGCTATGGCTCTTGTACTGGGTCAGCACGCAGATCCGCAGGCACCGCGCGTTCACCAGGTTGGAAAGCGCGAAGTCGACCAGCCGGTACAACCCGCCGAACGGCACGGCGGGCTTGGCCCGGTCCGCTGTCAGCGGCGCCAGCCGCTTACCGGCGCCGCCCGCCAGCACGATGCCCAATACCCGTGGCTCGGTCATTGCACCTCCCAGCAGCGTCGGTGCCAGGGACCTACCCCACTGTGGACCGTCCGATTCGGATTTCAGCGGGTTTCGCCCGGCTTCGCGTTCCTAGGTTGCCCCATCGGCGCCCCGGAGGTAAGGGCGGCCCGGATTCTCGCCGGCCTGCCGCTCCGGCCGCCGGCAGCTCAGCCTGGCTGTGCAACGCGGATCTTCGACTGCGGGTGGCCCAGCGCCGCCCAGTCATCCATCAGCCGAGCCCGCAGGCCGTGCTTGGCGGCCAGTCCCACCAGCGTCTCGGCCCGGTAATAGAAGTCCTCGCGGAGCACCTGATGCTCCGCTCCGGTGGTCCGGTCGAAGGTGAAGTCAAAGAACCCGCCGGACGCCATCACCCGGCCGATGCTGCCCAGGCATTCATCGATCACCTCGACCGGGGAATGCGAGAACACGCTGTGTGCGTGCACCACGTCAAACTGCCCGGCGGGCAGGAACGCGAACCGCATGTCCCGGACCAGCGCGAGGTGCGGCAGCTTCCGCTGCAGGCCGAACTCGGCGACCGTGTCCCCGGCGGCGAGCAGGATGTCGGGCGAGATGTCGATGCCGTAGTAGTTGCCAGCGTCCAGGTAGTCGATGAACAGGCGGCCCGCGCGCAGGTTGCCGCAGCCGATCTCGAGCATCCGCATGGCCGGCTTCAGGCCGTGCCCGAGCAGGTAGTCGAACTGCAACTGGCCGATCTTCAGCCAGGACTCGCGGGTCTTGCTGCCGACCGCGCCCTGGTGACTGCGTGCCGCGTCAGACCGCATTACCGCCCGGTAGTAGCTGAGGTGGTCATCCGCGCGCAGGCTGAGCCAGGCGTCGCGGCCACGGCGGCGGGCATAGGCCGCGATCCGATCAGGATGCCGGACCGCATACCCGATCTTGTAAGACAGCTGCGAGCGATTCTGCGCGGTCACCGGCCCGAGGTTAGGGCCAATCAGGGCGTTCGCGGCCATCGCGTACCGAATGCATGCCGCGGCGTGACCTTTCCTTGGCCTTCCCGCCGGATGTATCCCCGGCTGCACGCCGCGCTGGCCGCGATACGCGGGTGGCCGAGCTGCAGGCCATCCTGGAGCCAGCCGGTCACTCTGCCGACCTGCCGATCAGGGGCAGCCGTAACCGGCCGCGGCGCTAGTCACCGCTACTTGCGGGCGTCGGCGGCCTGGGCCCGGCGCATGCCGACCGTCGCGGCCCTGATAGCCAGCAGCCGCGCCGCCTCCATGGTGATGCCCATCACGATGGCCCAGCCGAGCGCTTCCTTGAGCGCGATGTCCGGATCGTGCGGATCGGTCGGCGGCTCATTGCCGGTTACCCGCTTCCAGCCAAAAGTGACCACCTTCCGGGCCAGGCTCATCGCGATGAGTGCGGCGGCTATGGGGACCATCTTGCTGCCCCCGCCGCTGCCTTTGGCTGCCATCCGAAATTCCTTCCTGCCGATCGTCCGAGGATCATCCCATGGGGTTATGGCCGGCCCGCGCGGCGGGACGTGATCTCTCGATCGCGGCGGCAAGCTCGGCCGGGTGCCTGGTGCCGATCAGCCAGTACGGCGGAGCCTCCGGCCCGCCGCTGACCCCGACATAGACCGCGCCCTTGAGGTAGGGCCGGGTCAGCATGAACGCCGAGGGATCCGCGCGAGGGCCGCGCATCGCGCGCGCCCGCGCCTCGTCCAGCGCGGCCACCTCGCCCGCCGACTGCAGCGGCAGCACGTGCTGGCCCGCCCGCAGCCGGCCGTCGGCCACCTCCACCCGGACGGCGCCCCAGATCAGCAGCATCGCGGCACAGCCGCCGCCGAAGACCGCATAGACCACGATCGCGACCCAGATGCTGAAACCAGCCCACAGCGTGCTGGCCAGGATGGCGACGCAGAGCAGGCCGAGCAGCCAATATGAGGCCGGAACGCGGAGCTGTTCGCGGTAGTGGCGCATCAGGCCACGGTAGTTGGTTACATGGGAGGATGACGGGCCGACGGACGCGCGGGAGCAGCAGCGATCATGACGCAGCGGATCCCGTGGTCCCGGCACGCGCCAGCGCCGGCGGCGGTGCCTCCGGCCCGGCTGCCAGCGCCGGCCCGGTGGCCGCCGTGGCCGGTACGGCTGGCATGGCCGGCCCCGATGCCGTGGCCGGCCTTGATGCCGTCGCCGGCACGGCCGAGGTGGCCGGCTCGGCCGGCGTGGCCGGAATCCGCCGCGCCGGCGGCCAGCGACGGCCCGGTGTTTCCGCCCGGCCAGGAGCCAGGTACTGGCCGGGAGCCGGCGCCCGGCCAGGAGCCGGCCCGCGGCCACGAGCCAGTGCCCGGCGCGGCCGCGGCCGGCTGGTGGTCCGGCCCGGCAGGCAGGATGCGCGCCGCAGCCACCAACCTCCGGCAGCGGGCTCAGGCCGCCGCGGCCCAGCCGCCCGGCCCGGGCCGGCTGCCGTGCCCGCGGACTCCGGCCCGCCCGGCGGCACCGGGGCGCCCGGCGACAACGGAGCCGCCGGGGACGATGAGTTTCCCGGCGGCACGTCAGCGCCCGCAGGCTCGCCCGCGGCCCGCAGCCACCCGGCGGCCGCCGGGAACCAGCCACCCGGCAGCGGGCCGCGCCCGGCAACCGTGCCCCGTTTCCTGCAGCAGGCCGCCGCCTGGTCGTGGCGGCTGCTGCTGGTCGGCCTGCTGATCTATGTCGCGTTCCGGGTGGCCAGCGCGCTGCGCCTGGTGGTGCTGCCGTGCCTGGCCGCGCTGCTGCTCACCGCTTTGCTGCATCCGCTGACCGCGCGGCTGCGGCGGCTCGGCATGCCCTCGCTCGCCGCGACCTGGTGCACTGTGCTCGCGGCAATCGCCGTGCTGGCGGGCGTGGGCACGCTCGCGGCCAACCGGGTCAGCGCCGAGTACCCGAGACTGTCCGCCGAGGTCAGGCATACCGCACAGCAGGTACAGACCTCGCTGGCCGGCCCGCCGTTCCACATCAGCAGCGTGCGCCTGCAGCAGTACTCCAACGAGCTGGTTAAGTTCCTGACCCAGCACAAGTCCCTCGTCGCGGGCACGGTGGTAACCGGCGGGCGGATCGTCCTGGAGCTGCTGACCGGGCTCGTGCTGACCGTGTTTATCACGTTCTTCCTGCTCAAGGACTACGAGCGGATCTGGGACTGGCTGGTGCGCAGGCTGCGCCCGCAGGCGAAGGCGCGGGCCCGCAAGGCGGGCCTGGCCGCCTGGGAAGCGCTGGAGCACTATGTGCGGGGAACCACCCTGGTCGCCGCGATCCATGCGATCGCCATCGGCCTGGCCCTGTGGATCCTGGGCGTTCCGCTGCTGGTGCCGCTGATCATCCTGGTCTTCCTGGCCGCGTTCGTGCCGCTGGTCGGAATCCTGGTGGTGGGGGCGCTCGCCATCCTGGTCACCCTGGGCACCAGAGGCTGGCTCGCGGCGGTGATCCTGCTCGCGGTGTTCCTGCTGGAGAACCAGATCGAGAGCCACCTGCTGCAGCCGCTGGTCGTCGGCCGGATCGTCCGGCTGCATCCGCTCGCGATCATCCTGGTGCTTGCCGTCGGCGGCATCATGGCCGGCATCGCCGGGGCGATCGTCGCCGTGCCCGCCGCCGCCGCGATCTCGCATGCCTGGCCCTACCTGCGCAGGCCGGAGCCGGCCCCGCCCGGCGAGCGATAGCGGCCGGGTCCGTGGCCGGCCAGCTGTCCGCACTGCGCGGCCGGCCGGGCCGCCCGGCGGTAAGGTCGCGTCCGTGGATACCGCAAGCAGGACGCAAGCCAGGCCGCTCCCGGCCGCCGGGCAGGATGCGGTGCCGGTCCTGATCAGGCGCCTGGACCCGGGCATTCCGCTGCCAGCCCGCGCCCACCCCGGCGACGCCGGCGCCGATCTGGTCGCGGCCGCCGACGTCGAGCTCGCGCCCGGCCAGCGGGCGATTGTGCCGACCGGCATCGCCATCGCCCTGCCGGACGGATTCGCCGCCTTCGTGCACCCGAGGTCCGGCCTGGCCGCGCGGCACGGCGTGACGATCGTGAATGCTCCGGGCACCGTGGATGCGGGGTACCGTGGCGAGATCAGGGTCACGCTGCTCAACACTGACGCCAGACAGCCCGTCCGCTTCCAGCGCGGTGACCGGATCGCGCAGCTGGTGATTCAGCGTGTGGAACGCGCCGAGTTCCATGAAGGTCGACGTTCTGCCCGGGTCTGCCCGGGGGGACGGCGGGTTCGGATCCACCGGAGGACATGCCGCGACAGCGGGCCAGGCCGCCGGCGAACGAGAGTTCAAGCGACAAGGTAAGGAGCGTGCCGGGTGTTCCGACGACGCCGCCGTGCGGATGCGGCTAAGCCCGGATTCGAAGATGCTGGCGACCCGGCTGACGACCGAGGCCGAGAGGCAGCCAGGATTTCGCCAGCGGACCTGGCGGCAGACGACGATCTGGCGGACGACAGCGGCGCTGCTCACGGGCCGGACGACGGCGCCGGGGACGAGTCCTCCGGCGGGGACGCGGGCCAGCCGGAATCGGGTCCCTGGGACGCCGCCGGAGGGTATCCGCCGAGCGAGCGGATGGACTTCGGCAGCCTGCTAGATTCCGGTCCGCGAGGGCCTTGAGGTGCAGATCAACATGGCCGAGGACCAGGGCGTCTGGATCGCGGTCCTGCGCGGCGAGAATGGCCTGCAGCTGCAGGCGTTCGCGGCGCCCAAGACCAGCGGGCTATGGGACGAGGTGCGGCAGGAGATCGCCGAGGAAGTCGCCAGGTCAGGCGGCGACAGCGAGCAGGCCGACGGCCCGTTCGGCCCCGAGCTGCACGCGCGCGTGCACGCCGCGGAGCCTGGCCAGGGCCGCACCCAGAAGCAGCCGGTCAGGTTCCTCGGCGTGGACGGGCCGCGCTGGTTCCTGCGCGGCGTGATCAGCGGCCCGGCCGCGCGCAGGCCCGAGCTGGCCCGGCAGTTCGAGGAGGTCTTCGCTGACGTCGTCGTGGTCCGCGGCGACCATCCCGCGCCGCCCAGGGACCTGCTGGAGATCAGGCTGCCGGAAGAGGCGCGGGCCGCGCCTGGAGGAGCAGATGGCGCGGCCGAAGGCGGCGAGCCGCCGAACCCGTTCGAACGGGGCCCGGAGATCACCGAGACCAGGTAGCTGCCCCGCGCTCAGCGCGGCGGGCTCAGCGGTCGCCCAGCAGCTCCCCGAGCTGGTGCTCGACATCCTCGCTGGTCACGAACAGCAGCTCGTCACCGCCCTCCAGCGGGTCATCGCTGTTCGGGACGATCACCCGGCCGTCCCGCAGGATCGCCACCAGCGCCGTGTCGGCCGGCCACTCGATGTCGCCGGTCCGCTGGCCGGCCAGCGGCGCGTCCGGCGGGCATGGTCATCTCGACCAGGCTGGCCTCGCTCTGCCGGAACGTCATCAGCCGGACCAGGTCGCCCACGCTGACCGCCTCTTCGACCAGCGCGGAGAGCAGCCGGGGGGTGGAAACCGCGACATCGACGCCCCACGACTCGTTGAACAGCCACTCGTTGCTGGGGTGGTTGATCCTGGCGACCACCCGCGGCACCCCGTACTCGGTCTTGGCCAGCAGCGATACCACCAGGTTGGCCTTGTCGTCACCGGTGGCGGCGATCACCACGTTGCATCGCTCAAGTGACGCGTCGTCCAGCGCGCTGATCTCGCAGGCGTCCGCGAGCAGCCACTCGGCCCGCGGCACGCTGTAAACCTTGATCGACCGCGGGTTCTTGTCGATCAGCAGTACCTCGTGCCCGTTCTCCAGCAGCTCCTTGGCGATGGAGCGGCCGACGGAGCCCGCCCCGGCGATTGCTACCCGCATGTCAGTGACCGGCCTTTCCCGGCGCGGCCGGGCGGCAGAACACCGCCGTTATCCGCTCGATGTCGCCCTCGCGGGCGATGACGTTCAGCACGTCGCCCTCTTGCAGGACGGTGCCTGGCCCGGGCAGCATCGCCTCGCCGAGCCGGGAAATGAACGCGATCCTCGCATCGGCCGACTCCTCCAGTGCCTGGACCTTCTCGCCCAGCCAGCCATCGGAGCAGGCCACCTCGGCCAGCACAATGGTGCCGGTCGGATCCCGCCAGAGCGGCTCCGAGCCTTCCGGGAGCAGCCTGCGCAGCATCTGGTCGGCCGTCCAGCGCACTGTCGCCACGGTCGGGATGCCGAGCCGCTGGTATACCTCGGCCCGGCGCGGGTCGTAGATCCGGGCCACCACCCGGCCCACGTTGAATGACTCCCGGGCCACCCGGGCGGCGATCACGTTGGAGTTGTCCCCGCTGCTCACGGCCGCGAATGCGTCGGCGCGCTCGATGCCGGCCTCGATGAGCACGTCGCGGTCGAAGCCAATGCCGGTGATCTTGCTGCCCTTGAAGCCTGACCGCAGCTTGCGGAACGCCTCGGCGTCCTGATCGATCATGGCAACCGAGTGTCCCTGGTCCTCAAGAATGTGGGCGATGGTGGAGCCAACGCGCCCGCATCCCATGATCACGATGTGCACGGCCTTCCCTTCAGCCAGAATATTGCCCGATCAAGGTATGCCCTCTACCACGCCGCTGCTAGCCCCCAAAAGACCCCAATGAACTCCCCATTCGCCGGGCACGGGAGCATAGTGGAATGAATCTGGCCGCCGGGGACCCGCCCAGGGCCGGCGACCTGCTCGATCTCGCCGTCGGCGAGGCCGTGTACGGCGGCTGGTGCGTCGCCCGCGCAGCTGCCGCCCCGGCCGGTACCTCAGCTCCGGATCAGGGCGGAGCCGGTAACCAGCACGGGCCTGCCGCCCCGTCCCGGGCTGGCGGGTCAGCCACTCCGGGCGCCCTGGCCCCGACTGGCGGTCCAGTCCCGGCCGCAGGCCGGGTGATCTTCGTGCGGCACGCGCTGCCTGGCGAGCAGGTGCGCGCCAGGATCACCCAGACCACGGCGAAATTCTCCCGGGCTGACGCGGTGGAAATCCTGGTCCCGTCCGCTGACCGGGTCCGGCCGCGCTGCCCGCACGCCCGGCCTGGCGGCTGCGGCGGATGCGACTGGCAGCATGCCAGCCTGCCGGCCCAGCGCGCGCTCAAGGCCGCGGTCATCCGCCAGCAGCTGCGCCGCATCGCCGGCATCGACCGCGATGTCCTGGTCGAGCCGCTGGACGGCGACGACGACGGCCTGGGCTGGCGGACCCGGGTCAAGTACGCCGTGCGGCCGGACGGCACCGCCGGGCTGCGCCGGCACCGCTCCCACCAGGTCATCGCGATCGGCACCTGTCCGATCGCGCATCAACTGGTCGGGGCCGTCGGCGTGACCCGCGAGCGCTGGCCCGGCGTCCAGACGGTGGAAGTGGCGGTGGCACCGGAGACGGCTGAGCGGGCGGTGCTGGTGTCCGGTGGCTCCATCCGTTCAAAATCGTGGCCTTATCTCGCGGCGGACTCGGTACTCGCGCCGGTCCCTGACGGCGGGCTGACGACGCTGCGCGGCAGCGGATTCCTGCACCAGCAGGCGGCCGGACGGTCCTGGCGGGTGAGCGCGGGAACGTTCTGGCAGGTCCATCCGGGCGCGGCGACCGCTCTCGCCGAGGCCGTGCTCGGCTCGCTGGCGCCGCGGCCCGGAGAGGTGGCGCTCGACTTGTACTGCGGCGCCGGGCTGTTCGCCGGCGTGCTGGCCGATGCGGTCGGGCCGGACGGCACGGTGATCGCGATCGAGGCGGAAACGTCCGCGGTGCGCGACGCCCGGCACAACCTGCGTGCCACGCCGTGGGCACGAGTGCACAAGGGCGACGCGGCCGCGATGCTCACCAGGTACGGCGTCTCCGGCGCCTCGCTCGCGGTACTGGACCCGCCGCGGTCGGGCGCCGCCCGGCAGGTCGTCGAGCTACTGGCGGCGGCAGGCACCGACGCCGCGCTGAACCGGATCGCCTACGTGTCCTGCGATCCGCCGACACTAGCCCGTGACCTGGCGATATTTGGCGAGCATGGCTGGGACCTCACGGCGCTGCGCGCGTTCGACGCCTTCCCGATGACCCATCACGTGGAGTGCCTGGCCACGCTGACCCGCTAACGCGCGTCCGGCTGGCCGGCCCGGCCGGCTGGCCTGAGCCGTTCGGCGGCCCGCCCGTCTCGGCCGGTCCGGTCCGGCTCGCCGGACCGGCTGGCGTGGGCCGCCCGTTTCGGCCGGTCCGGTCCGGCTGGCCCGCCCGTCTCGGCCGGCCCGGCCGTCGTGGGCCGTTTCGGCGCGGTCTGGCCGGCCACCGGCCCGGCCCGGGTCCTGGTCCGCGCTGGCCGTTCCGGCGTGGCCCGGCGCTTCCGCGTTCATGGTCCCGGGGATTCCTCCGGCCGCCGCGGCAGAACCTCCGCGGGGATCGTGGACTGGCCAGCCGCTGCCTGGCTGGACTGTAGGCTACGTCGCTGCCTCGCCGCCCGCTGCCTCGCTCTCGTCCTTGTGCAGCGCCGCCTCGACCTCGATCGCGAGCTGGATCTTCTCGCTCACCATGACGCCGCCGCCGGGGATCGCCATGTTGGCCATGATGCCGAACTCGGTGCGGTTGATCTCGCCGGTGGCCGAGAAGCCGGCCCGGGTGCCGCCGAACGGGTCCGGGCCGAAGCCGTTGACCTCCACCGTGAGCTCAACCGGACGGGTGATGCCGCGGATTGTCAGTTCGCCGTCGACGATCAGGTTGCCGCCTTCGCTCCGGATGCCGGTCGTGCGGTACGTCATCGTGGGGTGCTCCGCCACATCCAGGAAGTTCTCGCCACGGACGTCGGCGTCGCGCTGCTGGTTGTTGGTGGCCAGCGAGGTCGTGTCGATGGTGGCGGTGGCCGATGACTGCATCGGGTCGTCGGCGGTGATGATCTGGCCCTCGAATTTGGTGAAGCTCCCGCGGACCTTGCTGACCATCAGGTGCCGCGCGACGAAGCCGATATGAGAATGGACGGGATCGATGTCCCATGTGCCTGCTATGTAGCCGGGTATCTCGACAGTCTGGGCCGTCATAGTGTCTCCTTGGTTCTCAGAGGTATGACGGTTCCTGGATCATACGCAGTACCGATCCAGAACCATTAGCCATCCTCATGAGAGCGGCCCGGACCGCGCAAGACGGCACATTAAGCTGCCCCAGGCACCCGGAGGTAACCAATGAGCCCACGTAACGCCGGCCCGGCTGTCGGCGTAGCCGGGTCCGGCACGCCGTCCGGGTCCGGCACGCCGTCCGGGTCCGGCACGCCGTCCGGGTCCGGCACGCCGTCCGGGTCCGGCGTGGCAGCCGATTCCGGCGCAGACGGGTCAGCCGCCAGGCAGCCGGGCCCGGTTCCGGGTGCCGGGCCGGGTGCCGGGAAGGCCGGTTCTGGTGGGTTGCCGGGTCCTGTTTCGGGTGCCGGGCCGGTTGCCGTGCAGCCGGGTTTCGGCACCTCGGCGTTGCCCGGCAGGCCGGACATGCCGTTGGTCAAGTGCCGGGTACGAGAGATTCTCGACCGTATTGGTGACAAATGGTCACTGTTCGTTATCTTCCGGCTAGGTGATGGCCCACAGCGATTCACCGCGCTAAAACACGCGGTTGATGGCGTCAGTCAGCGGATGCTGACTGTCACGCTTCGCGGCCTCGAACGTGACGGCATCGTCAGCCGGACGATGTACCCGGTCATGCCGCCGCGGGTCGACTATGCGCTCACCCCGCTCGGCCATACCCTCCTGGACGCCGTTGGCGCCCTGATGGCCTGGGCCGACGAGCACCTCGCCGAGGTCGACGCGGCCCGGGACGCCTACGACACCCGAGCCACGCTTCGCTAGCCCTGCGCTTGTGTGCGCTAGCTCGGTTGGTGCGGCGCGCGTCCTGCCAGCCGGGTCGGCGGGGCGTGTGTCTGCGAGCCGGGTCGGCGGGGCGCGCGTCTGCGAGCCGGGTTGGCGGGGCGCGCGTCTGCGAGCCGGGTTCAGGGACGCGCCTGTGCTAGCCGAGTTGGCCTCGCGCGCGTCTGCTAGCCGGGTTGGCTTAGCATGCTTGCCCCTGGTCAGCCCGCGCCTCGTCGCTCTAACCCCATCGGCCATATCAGCCTCGAATAAATCAGGCATGCGATGCCCGGCTTCGGCGAACGCTGCTACCGCCTCCAGTCGTGTTCACACTAACCCCAGCAGCTGCAACTGGATCACCAGTAGCGACCCCTTGGTTAGTGGTTCAGTTTTGTCCGGCGCTGGCCGGATGGATCCGAACCGCTAATTACTGGCGCTGCCGGGCGGCCTACGCACAGGGCGGATTACTACCCCGCCGGGCTTCGCGTAGGTCTATCCACAACAATGGCGCTGGTTGTCCACAGATTTGACCAGTGCCTGCCCTACGGCCGGCTCTCGCGCGACGCTAGTTTCATGAACAGCCAACTGCCCGCCGGCTGCGGCCAGATCCTGGAATTGCAGTCGGGCGTGATAACCCGCGGTCAGGCAATCGGCGCCGGGCTGAGCAGGCACGCGCTGACCGCCAGGCTGGACAGCGGGCGCTGGCAGCGCCTGCATGCCGGGGTATACGCAGCCTTCAGCGGGAACCCGGACCGCGAAGTCATGCGGTGGGCTGCAGTTCTCGGTGCCGGGCCGCGAGCGGCGCTGAGTCACCAGACCGCGGCGGACCTGCACGGGCTGCTCGCCGCGGGCACACGCGATGACCGGCTCGTGCACGTGATGGTGCCACGAGGCCAGCAGGTCGCGGCGATGCGGCAGGTCCGGCTGCACTACTCGCAGCGGGTCGACGCCGCCAGGAATCCGGCGCTGCTGCCGCCGCTGACGACAGTGGAAGAGACCTTGCTTGACCTCGCCAGCGGGGCAGCTACGGCAACCGACGCGATCGGCTGGATCCTGCGCGGCTGCGCCAGTCACCGGACCACGCCGGACAGGATCCGGCAGGCGATGGCAGCCCGGCGCAGGCTGCGATGGCGGAAGGAATTGTCCGTCGCGCTCGGCGACGCTGAGTCTGGCGTGCAGTCGGCGCTCGAATACGGCTACGTGTACCGGGTCGAGCGCCCGCACGGCCTGCCGGCTGGCGCCCGCCAGTGGCGGAGCATCGCGGCCGGCCTGATCAGATACGAAGACTTCCGCTATCCGCGGTACCGGCTGATCGTCGAACTGGACGGCCGGGCGGCACATCCGGAGGGCGAGCGCTGGCGGGACATTCACCGTGACAACGCAAGCGCTGTCCAAGGCTGCGTCACGCTGCGGTACTCGTGGGCCGACGTGACCCGGCGGCCCTGCGCGGTCGCCGCCGAGGTTGGCCGCGTGCTGCGCAGCCGCGGCTGGCCTGGCCGGCCGCTGGCATGCGGCCCGGATTGCCCGATCCAGGGCTCACCTCGCGCGCTCCAGCCTGGAGTTCGCGCGATCCAAGCCTGACATCGCCAGCTGCTGGATGCCAAGGCCACTGAGCGCGGCCGTCCGGTGCTGCGGCCGTCTGGTGCGGGTCGGCTGGGTGTGGCCGTGGGGAGCTGTGGCCGTGCGGTGCGGGTCGGCTGGGCGTGGCCGTGAAGCTGTGGCCGTGCGGTGCGAGGGCGGCTGGGCGTGGCCGTGGGGAGCTGCGGCCGTCGGTGCGGGGGCGGCTGGCGATGGCCGCGCTGGGCCTGCCGGGCGGCAGCAGGCTGGCCGCTGAGGGCAGGCTGCGCCCGGTCCAGCCGATGCGGAAGGATGGCGGCATGCAACTGCGGATCTTCACTGAACCCCAGCAGGGGGCCAGCTATGACATGCTGCTCGCGGTCGCCCGGGCCACCGAGGACCTTGGCTTCGACGCTTTCTTCCGGTCCGATCATTACCTGAAGATGGGCCCGGTCAGCGGCCTGCCTGGCCCGACCGACGCGTGGATCACGCTGGCCGGGCTGGCCCGCGAGACATCCAGGATCCGGCTCGGCACGCTGATGACCCCGGCCACCTTCCGGTATCCGGGCCCGATGGCGATCAGCGCCGCGCAGGTGGACCAGATGAGCGGCGGCCGGGTGGAGTTCGGGTTCGGGGCAGGCTGGTTCGCGGCCGAACATGCGGCCTACGCCATCCCGTTCCCGGACACCGGCGAGCGGTTCCAGCGGCTGGAGGAGCAGCTTGCCATCATCACCGGGCTCTGGGAGACGCCGGTAGGTGACAAGTTCTCGTTCAGCGGCAGGCATTACACGGTCACCGACTCGCCGGGATTGCCCAAGCCGGCCCAGCGGCCCCGGCCGCCGGTGCTCATCGGCGGCACCGGGCCGCGCCGGACGCCGCGGCTGGCCGCCCAGTACGCCGATGAGTACAACGTCGCCTTTAGCGGGCTACAGGACACGGCGGCGGCATTCGGCCGGGTGCGGGACGCCTGCCTGGCGGCGGGTCGTGCGGCGGACTCGATGACCTACTCGGTAGCGCAGGTCGTGTGCTGCGGCCGGTCCGAGGCCGAGCTTGAGCGGCGGGCCGCCTCGATCGGCAGGGAACTCGCCGACCTGCGCGCCGGCGGCATCACGGGCACGCCGGCCGAGGTCGCCGACACGATAGGGACGTACGCCGGGCTCGGCGCGCAGCGGATCTACCTGCAGGTTCTCGACCTGCACGATCTTGAGCACCTGGAGCTGATCGCGGCCGAAGTAGTACCGCAGCTCGGTTAACTGGCCGCCGACTGCGGCTGCCCGACTGCGGCTGCCCGACTAGCGCAGCCTGGCAGCTGGCTGACATCGCCGGGCAGCTCGGGGCACAGCACCGGAACGGGCGGCCCGGCTGCCGAGAGCTGGCAGGTCACCGCGGGTCCCCAGGTCGGCTACCGGGTCAAGGAGGTACTGTTCGGGCCGGGCATTGTGGCCGTCGCCGCGCCCAGGACAGCAGCACCTTCGCACCGGGCGGGACGCTGCCGTAGCGTAGCCCCGTGGCGACGATGACTGACGCCCAGTGGCGCGAGTTCGTGACGGCCGGGACCAGGACGGGCAAGCTCGCGGTCACCCGGGCGGATGGCCGGCCGCATGTGACGCCGATCTGGTTCACGCTGGACGGCGACGACGTGGTGCTGACGACGCACTCCGATGGCGTCAAGGGCAAGGCGCTGCGCCGGGATCCGCGGGCCGCGCTGTGCGTGGACGACCAGCAGCCGCCGTACTCGTTCGTGGTGATCGAGGGGTACGTGGCGCTGTCCGAAGACCTCGCCGAGGTACGCAAGTGGGCCACCGTGCTCGGCGGCCGCTACATGGGCGCGGAGCGGGCCGAGGCGTACGGCGCCAGGAACGGCATCCCCGGCGAGCTGCTGGTCCGGCTGCGCGCCGAGAAGGTCATCGCCAGGCGCGACATCGCGGACTGAGTGGCTGCGCAGGCCGGCCGCCGGGCCTCCGGGCCGCCCGCGCACGCGCCGGGATTACCCGCCGCCCGCCCAGGGGTCGTAGTCGACCTCCAGCGGCTCCTGGGCAGGACGCTGAACGGCGGGCACGTTACGCAAGTTCAGCCGGATCCTGGTCCAGGTCGATGACCGGCCCCGCATCGAGTCGACCAGCACGTCAGCTGGCTGCAGGTACGGCCACACGTCGCCGTGCCGCGCCTTCCACCGGTCCAGGCCCGCCATCGCCTCGGCCTGGCTGGCCGCCCTGGCGACCTCGATCAGCGGCATCGTCGACTTCCGCCGCCCGGCCGTCCCGCCCGGACTCCCGGCCGTCCCGCCCGCCGGCCCGCCCGCCTCGCGGCCGGGCCGGCCCGCCGTTTCGACGGCTGCACCCGGGGCGGCTCGCCGGCCTGCTTGTCGAAGTGCGGCGGCCACGGCGCGTCCGGCAGCCCGGCGGCCGCGTCCACGGCGGCCAGGTCGAGTAGCGGCTGCAGCGACCCGGCCGCCTCGTCAATGCCCGCGGTGAGGTCGCCGGCTTCGGCGAACCGGGCGGGTATCGTGTCGATCGTGAACGCCTCCGGGCGGCAGTTGGCCACCTCATCCCAGGCCAGCGGTGCCGAGACGCGCGCATCCGGGGTCGGCCGGAGCGAGTACGCGGATGCCACCGTGCGGTCCTTCGCGTTCTGGTTGTAGTCGACGAAGACGCCGTGCCGCTCTTCCTTCCACCACCGCGAGGTGGCCAGGTCCGGCGCGCGCCGCTCGATTTCCCGCGCCAGGGCCACCGCCGCGCCGCGGACCTCGGTGAACGTCCAGCGTGGCTCGATCCTGGCGTACACGTGAATGCCCCGCGAGCCCGATGTCTTCGGCCAGCCAGCTAGCCCGAAGTCCGCCAGCACGTCCCGGGCCACCAGCGCGACGGCCACGATCTGGGCCCATTCGACGCCGGGTACCGGGTCGAGATCGACCCGCAGCTCGTCGGGGTGATCAAGGTCGGACGCCCGGACCGGGTGCGGGTTGAGGTCGATGCAGCCCAGGTTCGCCACCCAGGCGAGCCCGGCCGCGTCCCGGACCACGACCTCCTCCGCGGTGCGCCCGGACGGGAAGCTCAGCTCGACGGTCTCGATCCAGTCCGGCCGCGCGGACGGTGCCCGCTTCTGGAAGAACGCCGGCTCGGCGGCGCCGTTCACGAAGCGCTTGAGCACCATCGGCCGCCCGGCTACTCCGCGCAGCGCGCCGTCGGCGACTGTCAGGTAGTACCTGACGACGTCCAGCTTGGTGTGCCCGGTCTGCGGGAAATAGACCTTGTCCGGATTGCTGACCGGCACCGTCCGGCCCGCCACCTCCAAGATCTCTTTGCGCCCGGCCATGCCGACCACCATAACCGGAGCTAGCCAGCGTGTCCCGGGCCGGACACGGCACGCTGCCCGCCGGCCGTGGCGGCCCGATGAAAGAGACTTCAACCATCTATAACGGATGGCCGGCCGCCAGGGCCTCCGCTGAGCAGCGGCCGGTCAGCGCGGTGATCGCCAGTTTCTCAGCGGCACCGCCAGGTGCAGCGCGACGTCACGCCAGTAGCCCGCCTGCACCACCGCGGCCGGGTCGTCCTCCAGCTCGACCGAGGCCAGCCGGCCGGCCGGGTTGTAGTTCAGCCGGGCCATCGCCCGGCTGTCGAAGAGCCAGTAGTCGGCGCTGGGCAGGGCGGTGAAGGCGCGGGTAATCCGGATGTCCTCGCCCGCCGCGGCGTTCAGCGGGTACGACCAGCCGAGGCTGAACCGCAGGTACTCGGTCAGCGGCTCGGCCACCACGTGCACGCGCTGCATCACCTTCCCGACCGCTGCCGCGGCCCGGGTGATCTCCAGCCAGGACTTCTTGCCCGGGTAGATTTCCGGCTGCTGACCGGCCAGGAACGCCTCCAGCGCGTCGGCCTCGCCGGGCTCGTCGTACCACTGCAGCGTCTGCAGCCGGAAGCAGGTGTGCTCGGATCGGTCGAACAGCCCGCGCCAGTTCACTTTCCCGGCGGGAACGGTACGGCCCATGCCGTCACGGTAACCCGCCGAGCGGCGCGAAGCAGCCCGGGTTCCGCCCGGAAGGCCGGCCTGGCCGGCGATCGCGGCCGTCCGGCCGGCCGCGCGGCCTAGCCGAGCAGCTCGTCGGCGGCCGCGGCGAACACCCGGGTGTGCACGTCCGCGTCCGCGGCAGTGGTGGCCGGTGACATCAGCGCCATATTGTGGAACGGCGTCATCAGCACGCCGCGGTTGACCGTGTAGAGGTGCAGGTACTCATCGAGCAGCGGATCGGCGGCCGCCGCCGACTCGCCGCCCGTCCGTGGCGGCAGCGGGCAGAACCGGTACTCGGCCCGCGCGCCGAGCTGGGTAATAGTCCAGGGCAGGCCGCGGGACGCGATCACGTCCCGGACCCCGGCAGTGAACCGGTCGGCGACCGCGACCATCTGGTCGAACGCGGCATCGGTGAGCACGTGCTCCAGCGTCGCGCGTATCGCCGCGGTTGATAGCGCGTTGCCGGCCAGCGTGCCGCCCACTCCGCCGGTGTCCTCGATGTCCGCGTCGGCGTCGGCCAGGATCCGGCTGGCCAGCGCGTCGGACAGGCCGAACGCGCCCGCCGGTATCCCGCCGGCGATCGACTTGCCGATCGTGACGATGTCAGGGTCCAGGCCCCAGGCACGGGTGCAGCCGCCGGGGCCGGCGCTGAACGTGTGCGTCTCGTCGTTGATCAGCAGGCAGCCGTGCCGGCGGGTCAGCTCGCGGACCGCCGCCAGGTAGCCGGGCTCCGGCAGGACGATGCCGATGTTGGTCAGCGCGGGCTCCATCAGGACGGTGGCCACGTCGCCGGCCGCCAGCTCACGGTCGAGCGCGGCCAGGTCGTTGAACTCGACGACGCGGGTGGTCTGACGCGGGTCGACCGGGGCGCCGGTGTTGCCGGGCCGCGAAACGGGGCCGTCCGGTCCGGCGATGATGAACGTCTCGTCGACGCTGCCGTGGTAGCAGTAGCTGAACACGAGGATCCTGGGCCGGCCGGTGAGCTGCCGCGCCAGCCTGATCGCCCACCGGTTCGCGTCGGTCGCGGTCAGCGTGAAGCTCCAGCGGGCCGGCCCGAAGCGCCGGGCGAGCTCGGTGGCTACCCAGCCGGCGTCGCTGGTCGGCAGCATCGTCGCCGCGCCGCCGAGCTCGCCGTACCGGCGGGCCACCGCCGCTACCGTCGCGGCGGGGGAGTGGCCCGCCATGGCGCCGGTGTCACCGAGGCAGAAGTCGACGAACGTGTTCCCGTCGAGGTCGGACAGCCGCGCGCCGCGCGCCTCGGCGAAGTAGATCGGGAACCCGCCGGCCCACATGCTCATCCAGGTCATCGGCACGCCGCCGAGCAGGTTCGCCCCGGACGCGTGGAACGCGCGCCGGGATCCGGCATGCCGCTGGCCGTAGGTCTCGCGCTCGCGGCTGATCAGCCCGGCGAGATGCTCCCGGTCGAACGTAGCCTGGTCAGTGTGCACATCCGTCACTGTAGGCCCTGGCGTGGCCGGAACGCCGGGACGCGGACGGCTACCTGCCCCGCGGGGTGCTGCTGATCTGCTGATCACGGTACCGGCGCAGGCGGCCGGGTCTTAGTGTGCCGGCATGGCACAGTACGTGATCCGCGGCGGCAAGCTGGGGTACGAGCGGCTGCAGGTGCTGGCCAGGAGCTGGCAGCTGACAACATCGGCGCTGCTGGACCGGGCCGGGCCCGGGCCCGGGATGAGCTGCCTGGACCTGGGCTGCGGCGGCGGCGACGTCACGTTCGAGCTGGCCCGGCGCGCCGCCCCCGGCGGGTCGGCGACCGGCATCGACATGGACGAGGTGAAGCTCGGGCTGGCCCGGCAGGCCGCCGCGGCGCAGGGGATCAGCAACGTGGCCTTCCGGGCGCAGGATATCTACGCGTGGGCCGAGCCTGGCCGCTACGACCTGGTCTACTGCCGGAACGTGCTGCAGCACCTGACCGCCGAGGCGATCATCAGGGAGGGCATCGCCTCCGCCGGTCAGGTGCAGGCGGCGCTGGCCAGCCTGGCCGGTTTCGTCGCCGATCCCGGATCGGTGTGCGGATCGCCGCGCCTCTTCCAGGCATGGTCGAGGCGCCCGGTCGGCTGACCGGGCGCGGCAGGTATCTGGCCTGCGAACCCGGTCGCCATGCGGTCCGGAGGATATAGGGGGATTGCTTACCCTGTGCACCGAGGTAGGCTGCGAGGGTAGTCAGCGCCGTGGCCTGGTGCGGATGACTCGGCTGGCTGTCGGGAGCGAGCATGCGCCGCTGGAGTGTCCTGGGGGTGCTGGCCGGGGTCATCGCGCCGTTAGCAGGCGGGCTGCAGCCGCCGCCCGCGCTGGCGGTATCCGCCCCGGCGGCGGGGGCCGCGGCCTGTGCTGGCTGGCAGGTGGTGGCCAGCCCCAGCCCGGGCCGGATCGCATCGGCGCTGACCGCGGTGGCGGCGACATCGAGACGGGACGCCTGGGCGGTCGGTAACCTGCTGGACCCGTCCCGCGGCTCATCCGCACCGCTGACCGAGCACTGGAACGGCTCCGCCTGGACCGTTGTCCCGTTCCCGCGGGTAGCCGGCGTGGTGGGCGGCGTGACCTCGCTGTCCGGGGTCGCGGCGCTCTCGCCATCGAACGCCTGGGCGGTGGGGACCTACCTGACCGGCGGGGGATTCCGGACGCTGATCGCGCACTGGGACGGCGCCAGCTGGCGGATCGTGCCCAGCCCGGACGTCGGGGCGGGCGAGAACACCCTGACCGCGGTGGCGGCGCGGTCAGCCGCTGACATCTGGGCGGTCGGCTACCGCAACCAGGTCAGCATGGCCCGGGAGCGGACGCTTGCCGAGCACTGGAATGGCACCAGGTGGCAGGTGGTCCCCAGCCCGAACGCGGGCACGAAGGGAAGCGCCTTGTTCGGCGTGGCGGTCGCGCCCGGATCCGGCGCCTGGGCAGTGGGCAATGAGTCGAACGCGGACGGATCGACGCTCGCGGAGCACTGGAACGGCTCCGCCTGGTCGGTCGTGCCAACCAGGGACCAGGGCAATGGCGCGCGCTTCCTGCGGGCGGTGGCCGCGCCATCGGCGCGGCAGGCGTTCGCGGTGGGCAGCTACCAGCAGCGGCGCGGCGCCGGGACGCAAGATCTCGCCGAGCGGCTGGTCCGGTCCAGGTGGCTCCGCGCGGTCACCCCGCATCCGGGCCGCAGGTTCAACTCGCTGCAGGCCGTGGTCGCTCACGACGCTACCCGGGCCTGGGCGGTGGGCAGCACCCGGTCCGGCCAGCCGGGACGGCTCCGGACGCTCGCCCTGCGCTGGCACGGCACCCGCTTGCGGGTAGCCGAAACGCCGAGCCCTGGCCGCGGGAATGACGCGCTGGCCGGTCTCGCGGCGGTCCCGCACCGGGGCGGATTCTGGGCGGTGGGGAACGCGGCCCGCCGCACGCTGATCGAGTTCCACTGCTAGCGCCATGCCGCGCGCCCCGTCGCCGCCGTGCCGGCCGCGGGACGGCGCCTAGGCACCGGGCTGATGCTGCCCGGGGGAAACCACGCCGGTCTCGTAGGCGATCACGACGAGCTGGGCGCGGTCACGGCCGCCTAGCTTGGTCAGCAGCCGGCTGACGTGCGTCTTGACCGTGGCGATGCTGAGATGCAGGCTCGCGGCGATCTCGGCATTCGACCGGCCGGCCGCGACCTGCCCGAGTACCTCGCGCTCGCGGTCGGTGAGCTGCCCGAGCGCCCCGTCGGCGGCCGGCCCGGCTCGCGGTATGCGGGCGAACTCGGCGATCAGCCGGCGGGTGACGCTCGGGGTCAGCAGCGAGTCGCCTGCCGCGACGACCCTGATGGCATCGAGCAGTTTCTCCGGCGGCGTGTCCTTGAGCACGAAACCGCTGGCGCCGCTGCGCAGCGCCTCAAAAACGTGCTCGTCCTCATCGAAGGTGGTCACGATCAGGATCCGGGGCAGCGGATCCTGATCTCCGTCGAGGATGACCCTGGTGGCTTCCAGCCCGTGCATGACGGGCATCCGGATGTCCATCAGCACGACGTCGGGCCGGAGCGCTCTTGCCTGGCGTACCGCCCGGACGCCGTCGCTGGCCTCGCCGACGACGTGCAGATCGGGCGCGGACTCCACGAGGATCTTGAACCCGGCGCGGATCAGCGCCTCGTCGTCGGCGATCAGTACCCGGATCCCGTCGCCCCGGCCGGTGGCTGCCTGGCCGGCCGCTGTCTCGCGGCGGCCGTCGGTCACTTGCCGTCCCTGGCCGGCAGCCGCGCCACCACGGCGAAGCCGCCGCCCGGCCGCGCTCCCGCGGTGAGCTGACCGCCAAGCATCGCTGCCCGCTCCCGCATCCCGACGATCCCGAGGCCGGACGAGCCGGGCACCGGCGGCGGCCCGGGCCCGTCATCGGTCACGGTGATGACGAGGTCGGCCGGACCGTGTGACACCTCGACGGACACGCGTGCCGCCGGGGCGTGCTTCAGCACGTTGGTCAGCGCCTCCTGGGCGATGCGGTAGCCGGACAGTTCCACCGCGGTTGCGTACGCGCGCGGTGGCCCGGTGCTCTGATAGCTGACCCGCAGGCCGCTGTCCCGCAGCCTGCCGACGAGCGCGGGCAGGTCGCGGAGAGTCGGCATCGCGGTTTCCGGCCCGGCGGCCGGCTCCCTGATCCGCTTGAGCAGCTGCCGCACTTCGTCCAGCGCTGCGCGGCTGGCGGTCTCGATGGTGGAAAGCGCGGCGCGCGCCTCCTCTGGCTGCTCGTCGAGCACCAGCCGGGCCACGCCGGACCGCACAGCGATCATGCTCAGGCTGTGCGATACCACGTCGTGCACCTCCCTGGACAGCCGCAGCCGCTCCTCGGCCCGGACCCGCCGCTCCTTCTCGGCAGCCTGGCGGCGGGTCTCAAGCTCCAGCCGCTGCCGGTAGGTGCGGCGGGCGCGCATCATGTCGCCGGCCAGCCAGGCCGGGATCGCCGCGATGAGCTGGACGGCGTCCTGGTCCTGGCCGATGTGCAGGTCGATAGCGAGCGGGAGCACGATCCAGGTGGCCAGGGCCGCCGTGATCGCCGCCGTCAGCGATGACCGCCGGGGACAGCGATCGGCCGCGGTGAACACGGCGATCGCGAAGTTCGGCCCGGCATTGCTGACGAATGGCGTGAACCGGATGCCAGCGAGCGCCGCGGCGACATAGACGACCGTGACCGCGGCGAGTGTCGCCATCGGCCACTTGCGCCGGACGATCAGCGGTGCCGCGGCCAGGATGCCGAATCCGGCGACCGCCATCGGCGAGCCGATCCGGGACGCGGCGCCGGCCAGGACCGGCAGCGTAAAGGCGGCAAAGCAGGCCGCGGCGATCGCGGCATCGATGGCATCAGGGACCGGCCGGGTCTCCAGCCGGCCGGACACCCTGGCAAACCACGGCGGCAGCGCCGTCGCACCCGGCGCCGCGTCGCCCGCCGCCTCGCCCGGCGGCAGTGCCGCCTCGCCTCGCGGTAGCGCCGCGCCGCCCGGCGGCGGCGCGCCGGCGGGCGTACCGGCCACCGGCATGTTCGCCATACCCCGACGGTAACGCGACAGACCGGCCGCGATGGTCAGCCTCCCGGCTGAAGCACGCGTCATCCTCGCGGCGGATCCGCGGGAAAGCCGATGCCAGCGGATGACGCCAAGTCGAGACGCTGGCCCGACGCCGCGGAGCGGCCCGGCCGGCGAACTTGGGACCATGACAAACAAGATTCGCCGCATAGCGCGGCAACTGTCCAAGCCCCTCGTAATCCTCTCCGCCGCGATCTTCGCCGCCGGAATGTTTTCCGGCCTGGTCAGCTATCTCGGCCGCTCGCCGGTCCGGCTGAGGCACATCCCCGGCACGTCCGCCTACTGGCAGCAGCTGGCCGTGGCCGCGCTGGCCGCCGCAGCCTTCGGCTATGGCCGGTGGCGTCACCAGCGGGGGCCCGGCCGCCACGGTGACCGGCTGTGGCTGCTCGCGCCGCTCGGGAAGCCCGCCGCCCGGCGGGTCGCCCGGACGGCGGGCGCGCTCGGCCGGGGCACCGGGCTCGGCCGCGTTCTGCTGGCGCTGCCACCCGCGCTGCTGTTCCTCTACGGGTTCGGCCGGGCCGGCCAGCAGGTGACCGGCGGCCTGGACCCGAACTTCACGGTCAACGCCTGGGGCGGGCCGAGCTACCTCGGCGCCATGGCCTTTCACTACCTTGACCTGAGCCTGCTGATGGCAGCCGCGGCCTGGCTGCTCGACCGGATCCTGCTGCCGGATCCGGCAGGCAGCAACGATGAGCGCGGGCATCACCCGGTACCGCCGGCCAGCGCGCGGCCCGCGCCGCCGCCTGCACCTGCTGAGCGCGTGGCGGTCGGCTGAACTGCTGGCCTCGCCGACGTGCGCCGGAAGCCGGCCGGCGGCGCCGCGCTCAGCCGGCCGCCAGCAGTTCGCCGACCCTGGCCAGCAGGGCCGCCCGGGAGAAGGGCTTGGCCAGCACCGCGGCGGCGGCACCGGGCCCGCCGCCGGCCAGCCCGCCGCCGGCCAGCCCGCCGCCGGCCAGCCCGCCGCCGGCCAGCCCGCCTGGCCGCTCGTACCCGGACATGAACAGGACCGGCAGCCCCGGCCGCGCCGACCTGGCCTGGGCGGCGAGGGCGTCGCCGGTGATGCCGGGCATGACCAGATCGGTCAGCAGCAGGTCGACCGGCACGCCGGGATCTCGCAGCAGGCTGAGGGCCTCGGCCTGGCCCGCTGCCGTCACCACCCGGTAGCCGGCCCGGCTCAGCACCCGGTGCGTGACCTCCCGGATGGCCGGCTCGTCGTCCACCACCAGCACGGAGCCCGCACTCTCGGGCTCGATCGCGGGCGGCCCGGCCGCCGTCCCGGGCGCACCGGCACCGGAGCCGGGCGCGGCGGCCAGCAGCATCGTCACGGTGGTCCCGCT
Source organism: uncultured Actinomycetes bacterium (assembly GCA_963786975.1). Lineage (GTDB taxonomy): Bacteria > Actinomycetota > Actinomycetes > Streptosporangiales > Streptosporangiaceae > Palsa-506. The sequence continues at coordinate 575,853 of CAWBBE010000011.1, forward strand.
GCCCGGCTCGGACCGCAGCCAGGCCCGGCCGCCCGCCCGCGCGGCGAACCTGCGGACCGCGGCCAGGCCGAGCCCGGCAGCCTGGTCACCGCCCCTAGTGGTGAAGAACGGGTCGAAGGCGCGCGCCGCGGTCACCGCGTCCATTCCGCTGCCGTTGTCGCTGATGCTCAGCCGGACGTAGCGGCCGGCGGGCAGGCCGTCCGGGCCGCCAGCACCGGCCAGCCCGTCCGGGCCGTCGGTACCGTCCGGGCCGTCCGCGGCGCCCGCACCGACCGGGCTGCCAGGGCGGCCAAGGCCGCCAGTACCGTCCGGGCCGTCCGCGCCGTTTGGGCCGGACGCGGTGCCGAGATTCGCCGCCTCGATCGTCAGCTGGCCGCCGGGCCGAACTCGCCGGCGAACCGCTGCTCGGCGGCCCGGAGCGCGCCGCCGCAGTCGGCTACGCCATCGCTGCCCGCCGGATCGCTCGGCTTCGGCCCAGCATCCAGGGCCGTGTCGTGTTCTTGTGTCACCCCATTGCCCCCTCCGGCCCGCGCCCGGTCCCGGCCAGGATGCGGATTCAGGCTTCGGCGTCCCGTTGCTTCTGATATCGGAAAGTGGGTAGGTAGTATCTCTGCGTAACTAATCGAGGCTGATCGCGGGCCCAGGTACGGTTGCCCGCTGCGGGCTCAGCTCTTGACCCGGGCCAGCGAGCGGACGAACTCGCTGACGAACGTGCCGGGATCGGGCCACGGGAAGCCGGGCAGCGTGGTGCGGAGCGTGACGGTCCCGTGCATCGCGACCCAGACCGCGGTGGCGTCGGCGACGATGTCGGTGCTCGCCGACGCGCCGGCCGTGACGCAGTACTCGATGGACTTGAGGAGCAGCGCAAACGATTCGGCGCCGAACTCGAGCACCGGCCGCCCGCCCGGCCCGATCGGGACCGGCCTGCAGTAGTCGGCCGTCGCGGTCCGCCGCTCCGCGAACAGCACGCCGTACCGGGCCGGGTGCGCCAGCCCGAACGCCACGTACGCCTCGCATCCCGCGACCAGCCGGCTGACCGGATCCTGGCTGGCCGACTCCACGCCGCGGGTAATCGCGGCGGTCAGCTCATCGAAGATCCGCATGACGGCGGCTAGCATGATCGCTTCCCGGTCCGGGAAGTGCGGGTAGATCGACGGGGCGGCGATGCCGACCTCGCGGGCCACCGCGCGCAGGGTGACCGCCTCCTGCGTGCCGTGCCGCTCGATCAGCGTGATCGCCGCCGACACGATGTCCTCGGTCAGCCGGGCTCCCTGGCCGCGGGCATTCCGCTGCCGTCGGCCGGCCTGCGCGGCCGTCCCGGCGGCGGCCGGCGGCCTGCTCGCGGCGGCGGCGGCCGGCCTTACCCCGGCGTCACTGGGGGCCGTCTCCAAGTTCTCCATGATTTGACTTTACACCCGTTAGGTCATGTGTCTATGCTTACAAGCGTAAGTCAACGAACGTAAGCAAGCGGTTGTAAGGATATTCTGATGAGCAGGACGCGCACCACCCCGCCGGGTCCGGACTCCAGGATGAGGGGCCGGATGGCACCTGCCGCACAAGCCGCCGGCCCGGCCACCGCCGGCCCGGCCACCGCCGGCCCGGCCCGCGGCCAGGGCGCCGTCGGCGGCCAGGCGGACTCCCGCTGGCCCAGCGGGCACCCCCGCCGCCGCCGGATACTCCTCGTGCTCTGCCTTAGCCTGCTGGTGGTCGTCATCGACAACACCATCCTGAACACCGCGCTGCCGACGCTCGCCCGGGTGCTGCCCGCGGGCACCAGCTCGCTGCAGTGGATAACCGACGCTTACACGCTGTGCTTCGCGGCCCTGCTGATCCCGGCGGGCGCGCTCGGCGACCGCTACGGGCGCCGGCTCTCGCTGCTCGGCGGGCTGGTCGTCTTCGCGCTCGGCAGCACGATGGCGGCGTTCGCGCCCGGCACCGGGATGCTGATCGCCGCGCGGGTCGTGATGGGCCTCGGCGCCGCGTTCGTCATGCCGGCCACGCTGTCGATCCTGAACGCGGTCTTCCCGCCGAGGGAGCGCCCGCAGGCGATCGCGGCCTGGTCGGCCGTGGCCGGCGTGGGCATCGTGGTCGGCCCGACGCTCGGCGGGCTGCTGCTGTCGCACTTCTGGTGGGGCAGCGTGTTCCTGATCAACGTCCCGCTGGTGGCGGTCGCGCTGGCCGGCGTGCTGGCCACCGTGCCGGAGACCGCCGAGCCCGGCACGCACCGCCTCGACCTGCCCGGCACCGTGCTGGTAGCCGGCGCGCTGTTCGCGATCGTGGACGCCATCATCGAGGCGCCGTCCCGCGGCTGGACCGGCGCCGTCACGCTGGCCGAGGCCGCGGCCGGCATCGCCGCGCTGGCCGTCTTCGCCTGGTGGGAACTGCGGATCGAGAACCCGCTGATCGACCTGCGGGTATTCGCGGTGCGGGCGTTCTCCACCGCGGCCGCGTCGGTAACCGTGATCTTCTTCGCCCTGTTCGGCAGCCTGTTCGTGCTCACCCAGTACCTGCAGCTGGTGCACGGCTACAGCCCGCTGTCAGCCGGCGTCCGCGCGCTGCCGTTCGCGCTCGCCATGGCGGCGGTGTCCCCGGTATCGCCGGGGCTGGCGAAGCTGCTCGGCACCCGCCTGGTCATCCCGGCCGGCATCGCGCTGATGGGCGGCGGCCTGCTCGACCTGTCCACCGCGAGCGTGCACACCAGCTACCCGCCGCTGGCCGTCGCCGTCGCGATCATGGGCGCCGGGATGGGCCTGGTGATGGCGCCGGCCAGCACCATCATCATGACCACGGTGCCGGCCCGCCAGGCCGGGCCGGCAGCGCGATCAACGACACGATCCGGGAGGTCGGCGGCGCGCTGGGCGTGGCGATCGTCGGCAGCCTGTCGGCCGCTATCTACCGCTCGCGGCTGGGCAGCCTGCTCGCCGCGGCGCACGCGCCCGGTCATGTCACGGCCGTGGCGACCAGCTCGGTCGCGGCCGCCGACGCGGTGGGCCGGCAGGCCGGCGGGCAGCAGGGCAGCGAGCTGGTGGCCGCCGCGCACCTCGCCTTCACGCACGCGATGTCCATGGGCATGCGGGTCGCCGCGGCCGTCGCGATCGCCGCCGCGATCGGCGCGTTCTTCGCGCTGCCGCGGCGCCCGGTGCCAGCCGGCCAGCAGGCCGAGGCCGACGCCGCGCCGGGCCGGGCGGCCGCCGCTGAGCTCGCCCCGGTCCCGGCGGCCTGAGCCGGCCGCCGCGGCCATCTACTGCGGCCGGCGGCATGCAGGTGCCGCCGGCCGCGGTGGCCTGTCACTGGCAACCCGACCGGGCTACCGGCACAGGCCGAACGGCTGGCACATGTCGCTGGTGGACGCCGCGGCGGCCTGCCCGAGCAGCGAGACGCCGAGCAGCCGCTCGGTCGTCTTCAGCAGGGAATAGTGCGAGAACCTGGTGCCGGACACCACATGCGGGGTGTACGGCGAGAGCACGATATCCGGCACGATGCAGCCGGCCGCCGGCGAGCTCACGCAGTTCTGGCCGTCGGTGCCGCCGTTGCCCTCGTCCCAGACGATGTCGATCATCAGGTGCCCGCTGGCGTAGTCCGGCCCGCTGGTGAGGATCGGGATCCACCTGGCGAGCCAGCGGTCGCCGCCGCTGACCAGGTCCGGGCAGCCGGCCACGCCCGGTGGCAGCATGTGCATGTCGTCGCAGAGCCCGGGAGTGACCAGCGAGAACCTGGGCAGCGTGCCGGTCAGGGCGTCCTGCCGCAGCGCCCCGGAGCTGGCTGTCCCGAGCGGCTCGTCATGGATCTTGCAGTCACCCGCCGACGGCGCGCCGACCGGCAGCGACGAGTAGGAGGCGGCCGGGTTGTGCCTGCCCGCGTAGTACTGCCGGGTGGCCGCGCTGCCGGTCATTGCGACATGGTCGCAGCCGGCCGTCATGAACTCCTGATAGCTGCGCCAGGACGGATCGACCTGGGCGAAGATGCTCGGCCCGGTGAAGAACCCGAGATGGTCGCTGCTGACCACATGCACGGCCCCGCTGGTGGCGGCAAGGTAATTCGGGTAGCTGGGATGCGTCACCGCGTGGTAGTCCGAGGTGCTGCCGCAGTGCGCCAGCAAGGTCCGGTCGATATAGGACGCGCTCTTGTCGCCGGGGATCTGCTTCGCGCCGGTTCCGTAGGACTTGTTCTCCATGAAGATCCACATCACCTTGGTGATGTGCGGCGCGGCCCCGGCCATCGAGCCGCATAACGGCGCGGCCGGCCCGCCAGGTGCCGCCCCGGGTGCCATGGCCGCGCTCGCCGCCGGGCGGGCCGGTAACGCCAGCATCCCTAACGACAGCACGGCGGATGCGGCGGATAAGGCCGCCGTCGCGGTCAGCCTCCTGCTGCTCATGTCTCAGCTCCTTACGTCGGCGAGTGCGTACGGCTCAAGGTCGAGGGTGCCCGTCCCGGCGGACGAACTCGCCGCTACCGATCCGGGCCCCGTCACTTTAGTCAGCACCGACGCCGCCGGTGCGCACGCCGCCGGCCGGGCCGGGCGGCGCCGGAGCGGCAGATAGGGCAAACGACCGATGTCCGGCGGTCGCCCGCTCCCTACAGTCCTTCAGCACGGGCCTTAAGCACGGGCCGGCAGCACGGACCTTCAGCACGAGCCGGCGGCAGAGGGCACGGGATGGCACGAGATGTCCCGCCGTCATGACTGAGGCAGCGGCCAGGTAGCCGCTGAATAACGAGGGAGCAAGCGATGACACCGCAGGCCAAGCAGGGCCGGCAAGTAGCGAGCGGGCGGGCGCTGCCCGGGCGCCTGGCCGGCGGCGGCATCGTGGCCGCCACGGTGGCCGCAATGGCCATCCCGTCCCTGCCCGCCGCGGCGACTGGCCAGGCCGGGCACGGGGCAGCCAGGCCGGCCGCCGCGGCGGCCGGCGGCATCACCATCCGCGCCTGGGGCGACAACCATGACGGCGAGCTCGGCAACGGCAGCACCGCCCCGAGCCTGACCCCGGTCCTGGTCAACCTGGCGCTCACCGTGGGCACCAAGATCACGTCGGTCCGGGCCGGCTGCGATAACTCGCTGGCCCTGACCAGCACCGGCCAGGTACTGGCGTGGGGCAACAACGGCTTCGGCCAGCTCGGCAACGGCACCGAAACCAGCAGCGACATCCCGGTCATGGTCAGCCTGCCGGCCGGTACCACGGTCAAGGCCATCCGGGCCGGCTGCCAGTACAGCCTGGCGCTGACCAGCACCGGCCAGGTGCTGGCCTGGGGCCTCAACAACGATGGCCAGTTCGGCAACGGCACCACCACCGGCAGCGACGTCCCGGTTCCGGTCATGCTGCCCGGGCACGCGAAGGTGCGGGCGATCACCGCTGGCCGCGGGCACAACCTGGCACTGGTCAGCAAGCGAAGGGTGCTGGCCTGGGGCGCCAACGAAGCCGGCCAGCTCGGCGACGGGAGCACCGGCGGCCGCAGCCTCACCCCGGTCAGGGTCAGGCTGCCGAGGGGCGTGCGGGTGGCCGCGGTGGCGGCCGGCGATCAGCAGAGCCTGGTCCGCACTACCAAGGGCAAGGTGCTGGCCTGGGGCTTCAACGGCGAGGGAGCGCTCGGCAACGGGCGCACCGCCAGCAGCGATGTGCCGGTCCGGGCCCGGCTGCCGCACGGCACCAGGGTGCGCAGCCTGGTGGCCGGCTGCGGCAGCGCGCTGGCCCTGACCACCAAGGGGAAGATCCTCGCCTGGGGCCGCAACGACCACGGGCAGCTCGGTCATGGCAGCACCGCCCGCCGCAGCAAGACCCCGGTCCGGGTGAAGCTGCGCAAGAAGGCGGCGGCGATCAGCGCCGGCTGCACGACCGGCCTGGCCCGCACCGCCAGCGGGCGCGTGCTGGCCTGGGGCGACAACTTCTCCGGGGAACTCGGCAACGGCACCACCAGGGCCAGCAATATCCCCGTCCGGGTGCAGCTCCCGGCGCCGGCCGCCGCCATCGGTTCCGGCCCGACTGCTTTTGTCAGCCTGGCCATCACGCGCGAGGTGGCGGCGTGACCCGGCCGGCCGCGACCCGGCCGGCCGCCAGGCTGGCCTGGCTGCGGGCAGCCGCCGCCGCTGCCGCCATCGTGACCACGCTGGCGATCCCGTCCCTTTCGGCCGGGGCAGCAGCAGCGGCGAGCCCGCCGCACCCGGCTGCGGCGGCCAGCGGCGGAACCCTGCGCGCCTGGGGCCTCAACGACCTAGGCCAGCTCGGCGATGGCAGCAGCGACGATGCCAGCGCCGTGCCGGTCAAGGTGAAGCTCCCGCCGGGTACCAGGGTCACCTCGGCCCGGGCCGGCTGCGAGTACTCCCTGGCGCTGACCCGCAAGCACAAGGTGTTTGCCTGGGGGGACAACCGGGCCGGGGAGCTCGGCGACGGCACGACGACTGCCAGCGACACCCCAGTCAGGGTGCATATCCCGGCCGGTACCAAGATCACCGCCATCCGGGCCGGCTGCGGGCACGCCCTGGCGCTGACCAGCAAGGGCAAGGTGCTGGCCTGGGGGTTCAACAGCTCCGGCGAACTCGGCGACGGCACTCACACGCAGCGGGACACCCCGGTCCGGGTCAGGCTTCCGGCCGGCACGAAGGTCCGCGGGATCGGTGCCGGCTCCTTGCACAGCCTGGCGGTGACCGCCAAGGGCAAGGTGCTGGCCTGGGGCGGAAACGACTTCGGCCAGCTCGGCAACGGCACTACGGCGAACAGCGACCGTCCGGTCCGGGTCAGGCTGCCACACGGCACCAAAGTAACCGCGGTGGCAGCTGGTGACTCGCACAGCCTGGCTCGCACCACCAAGGGAAAGGTCCTGGCCTGGGGCATCGACGGGTCCGGCGAGCTCGGTAACGGGTCTGCCAGCGGCAGCAGCGACGTCCCGGTCCGGGTGCTGCTGCCGTCCGGTACCCGGGTACGGGGCCTGGCCGCCGGCTGCAATCAGAGCCTGGCGCTCACCACCGCCGGGAGCGTGCTGGCCTGGGGCCAGAACAACTTCGGCCAGCTGGGCGACGGCAGCACGGGCGACAGCAGCGACACCCCGGTCGCGGTAGCGCTGCCCCAAGGCGCCAGAGCGACGGCGGTCAGCGCCGGCTGCACCCACAGCCTCGCCCTGATCAGCGACGGCGAGGTGCTGGCCTGGGGCGAGCGGACCGCGGGGCGGCTGGGCGACGGCACCATGACCGGCAGTAGCGACACCCCGGTCTCGGTGCAGATCCCCGCCGGCCTGGCGGCCATCACCATCGGATCCGGCCCGGACGCCGGCAACAGCCTGGTCATCACCCGAAAGGCAGCGCTATGACATCAACACCGACGCCGCGCCGGCTGGCCGCCGGCGCAGCCGCCGCCATCATGACCACGCTGGCGGTCCCGTTCCTTACCGCCGCCGGAGCAGCGGCTGCGGTCAGCCCGCCGCATCAGGCTGCGGCGGCGGCCAGCGGCGGAACCCTGCGCGCCTGGGGCGCCAACGGAACAGGCCAGTTCGGCAACGGCACGACGACCGAAAGCGACACCCCGGTCCGGGTGCGCCTCCCGGTCGGCGTCCGGGTCACCCAGGTGCGCGAGGGCTGCTTCCACACCGTCGCCCTGACCAGCACCGGCAAGGTGCTGGCCTGGGGCGACAACGACAGCGGTCAGCTCGGTATCGGCAGCACCGTGCCCAGCAAGACCCCGCGGCGGGTCAAGATTCCGGCCGGCACCAGGGTCACGGCCGTCCGGGCCGGCTGCGCGTTCAGCCTGGCCGTGACCAGCACCGGCGGGCTGCTGGCCTGGGGCGACAACTTCTTCGGCCAGCTCGGCGACGGCACCACCACCAACCGGGTCACGCCGGTCCCGGTCAGCCTGCCGCCGGGCACCACGGTCAAGGCGGTCACCGCCGGCTCGTGCACACCCTGGCACTGACCACCGGCGGCGAGCTGCTGGCCTGGGGCAACAACAACCGTGGCCAGCTCGGCATCGGCAACACTACCAGCAGCGACACGCCGGTCCCGGTCAGCCTGCCGCCGGGCACTACGGTGACGGCGATCGCGGCCGGCGAGTCCCACAGCCTGGCCCGCACCACCGGGGGCCACCTGCTGGCCTGGGGCGACGGCAGCGCCGGGCAGCTCGGCGACGGCAGCACTATGGACAGCGAGGTCCCGGCCCCGGTCGCGCTGCCGCCCGGCACCCGGGCCCGGGCCGTGGTCGGCGGCTGCTTCCACACCCTGGCGCTGACCACCAAGGGCAAGGTGCTCGCCTGGGGCGATAACGGACAAGGCGAGCTCGGCAACGGCCATAGCGGAAACACGATGGACACCCCGGTCCGGGTGCAACTGCCCCGGCGCACCAAGGTGACGTCGGTCAGCGCCGGCTGCGGCTTCAGCCTGGCCCGGACCACCAAGGGCCACGTGCTGGCCTGGGGCGACGGCCGCTCTGGCCAGCTCGGCAACGGCCGGGTCGTCAGCCGGGACATCCCGGTCCGGGTGAAGCTCCCGAAGAGCCAGACGGCCATCGCCATCGGCTCGGGTGAGCAGGCTCAGATCGCCCTGGCCATCGTCCGGAGGGCAAAGCCATGACGGCAGCACTGAGAGCGCGGCGGCTGGCCGCCGGTGCAGCCGCCGGGATCGTGGCCACGCTGGCCATCCCGTCCCTTGCTGCCGCCGGGAATGTGCTGGCCTGGGGCGACAACAGCGGCGCGCAGCTGGGCAATGGCAGCACCGCCTCGCTTAGCCTCACCCCGGTGCAGGTGCAGCTGCCCGCGGGCGCGATGGTGCGGGCGATCATGGCCGGCGCCGTGCACGCTCTCGCCCGCGCCGCTAAGGGCCATGTGCTGGCCTGGGGGTTCAACGACCACGGGCAGATCGGCGACGGCAGCGACAACCTGCGGGTCCCCCCCGGTCCGGGTGAAGCTCGGGAAGGGCCTGGCGGCCATCGCCATCGGGACCGGCCCGGATGCCGAGACCAGCCTGGCCATCGTACGGAGCACAAGACCATGAGATCGGCGCTGGTCACCCGGATATCGAGGAGGACGAGATGAGACCGCAAGCCGGTCAGCGGCGCCGGCCAGGCCGGCTGCTGCCGCTGCACCGCCTGGCAGCGGCCGCCGCCGCCAGCATGACAGCCGCGCTGGCCATCGCGTCCCTGCCGGCCGGCCAGGCCGCAGCGGCGGCCCGGGCCGGCCGCGGCCCGGGCCGGACAGCCGGGCTGACCGCCGGCGGGCTGGCGGCCTGGGGGCTCAACAGCGACGGCGAGCTTGGCGACGGCACGACCACCACCCGCAACGTCCCGGTGCCGGTCATGCTCCCGCCGACGGCCAGCGTCAGCTCGGCCCGGTCCGGCTGTGACTTCACCCTGGCGCTGACCAGCACCGGCCAGGTACTGGCCTGGGGACACAACGACCTCGGGCAGCTCGGCAACGGCACCGACGGCAGGACCAGGGCACACAGCGTCCGGCCGGTGCGGGCCCGGCTGCCGAAGGGCACCAGGGTGCGCGGGCTGTTCGCCGGCTGCCAGCTGACCCTGGCCCTGACCACGAAGGGGAAAATACTTGCCTGGGGCCGCAACGATCACGGTCAGCTCGGCAACGGCAGCAAGGCCCGCCGCAGCGGCACCCCGGTCCGGGTAAAGCTGCGCAAGGGCACCAGGATCACCGCAGTTACCGCGGGCTGCGTGCATGCGCTCGCGCGCACCACCAGCGGGCGCCTGCTGGCCTGGGGCGACAATTTCAACGGCGAACTGGGCAACGGCACCACCACGAGCAGCAAGACCCCGGTCCGGGTGAGGCTCCCAGCAGACCGGTTCGCCCCCATCGCCATCGGCGCCGGACCCGAATCTGACGACAGCCTGGCTGTCGTGCTCGCGGCGTAGCCGTCTCCCGGACGCCGCAGGCCGGCCGTCCGTCCGGCCTTCCGGCCAGGCCGCTAGCCGGCCCGCACCCGGGCCCGGCGGGAGCGCGGCAGATAAGGCAACCGCCGATCTTGTGCACGGCCAAAGCTGCCTGCAGTCTCTTAGTAGCCGTTCCTGCGGCAAGAAGAAGGTGCGATAGCGACCGCTGAAGGCCAACTGAATACCGGAGGAGCCGGAGATGACAGATCAGGACCCTGCGGCCGGCTGCCGGTGGCCCCCGGCCCGGGCGACGGTCGCTGCCGCCGCGCTGGTGGCGGCGCTGGCCATCGCGCCCTTGCCCGCCGCCGGGGCCGCCGCCGCGGCCAGTCCGCGGGGTCCGGCAGCCGCGGCGGCCCGCGGCGGAACCCTGCGCGCCTGGGGCGACAACCGGACGGGCCAGCTCGGCGACGGCACGACCACCCGCCGGGACGCCCCAGTCAAGGTCTTGCTCCCGCCGGGCACCAGGATCATCTCGGTCCGGGCCGGCTGCCTGGACACCGTGGCCCTGACCAGCAGCGGCCAGGTACTGGCCTGGGGCAACAACAACCAGGGGCAGCTCGGCAACGGCACCACCACCAGCAGCGTCACCCCGGTCAAGGTCATGCTCCCGCCGGGCACCAAGGTCAGGGCCATCCGGGCCGGCTGCGAGCACAACCTGGCCATCACTACCGACGGCCACCTGCTGGCCTGGGGCTTCAACGCCGACGGCGAGCTAGGCGACGGCACCATCACCGACCGCGATACGCCGGTCCAGGTCAAGGCGCCGAGGGTGCGGGTGGTCAGCGCCGGATTCGAGCACAGCCTGGCCGTCACCGCCAAGGGCAAGGTGCTGGCCTGGGGTGATAACAGTTCCGGGCAGCTCGGCGACGGCCGCACTACCAGCAGCGACGCCCCGGTCCGGGTCCGGCTGCCGCACGGCGTCAAGGTGACCGCGGTCGCGGCCGGAGACTCGCACAGCCTGGCCCTGACCAGCAAGGGCAAGGTGCTGGCCTGGGGCCGCAATACGAACGGTCAGCTGGGCAACGGCAGCACCCGCAAAAGCGACAGGCCGGTCCGGACCAGGCTGCCCAGGCGCACCAGGGTGCGCGGGCTCTTCGCCGGCTGCTTCCATAGCCTTGCCCTGACCAGCAGGCACAAGGTGCTCGGCTGGGGATCCAACGGCACCGGGCAGCTGGGCGACGGCACGCACGCCGACCGGCATCGCCCGGTCCGGACCAGGTTCGCCAGCGGCACCAGGGTGACGGCGATCAGTGCCGGCTGCTTCCACAGCCTGGCCCGCACCAGCAAGGGCCACGTGCTGGCCTGGGGCGACAACAACTCCGGGGAACTCGGCATCGGCCGGATCAGCAACCAAAGCGATCACCCGCGCCGGGTGAAGCTGCCTGCGGGCTTGCCGGCCAGCGCCATCGGGTCCGGCCCGGATGCCCTTTTCAGCCTGGCCATCGTGCGCAGGGCGTAGCCATGACAGGGCCACAGATCACTCGTGCGGGGAGCACATGATGAGGAAACAGCCTGGTTCGCGGCCGCCAGCCAGCTACCGAGGGTTCACCCGGCGCCCGGCGGCTGGCGCAGTCGCGATCCTGGCGGCCGCGCTGGCACTGCCGGCGTTGCCCGCCGCCGGTGCAGCCGCCGCGGCCAACCGGGGCGGCAGTTCGGGCCGGCCGGCCGCCGCGGCCACTGGCGGCGGACTCCGCGCCTGGGGCAGCGACGAGTCCGGGCAGCTCGGCGACGGCACCACCACCAACAGCGACGTCCCGGTCAAGGTCAAGCTCCCGCCCGGCACGAGGATCACTTCGGCCCGGGCCGGCTGCGATCACGCGCTGGCGCTGACCCGCCAGGGCAAGGTGCTGGCCTGGGGCAGCAATAAACATGGGCAGCTGGGCGACGGCACCACCACCAGCAGCGACACCCCGGTGCGGGTGATGCTGCCGCCGGGTACCAAGGTCAAGGCCATCCGGGCAGGCTGCCGCGTCAGCCTCGTCCTGACCAGCCACGGCCGGGTGCTGGCCTGGGGAGACAACATCGAAGGGCAGCTGGGCGACGGCACCACCACCAGCAGCGACATCCCCGTCCGGGTCAGCCTGCCGCACGGCACCAAGGCGACGGCGATTAGCCTCGGCGAAGCTCACGGCCTGGTCCTCACCAGCAAGCACAAGGTGCTGGCCTGGGGGTTCAACGATAACGGCCAGCTCGGCGACGGGACCACCACCAACAGCGACACCCCGGTCCGGGTCCGGCTGCCGCACGGCGTCAAGGTGACCGCGATCGCGGCCGGCGGCGTGCACAGCCTGGCCCGCACCGGCAAGGGCAAGGTGCTGGCCTGGGGCGACGGCTTCGAAGGGCAGCTCGGCAACGGCACCACCACCAGCAGCGACATCCCGGTCCGGGTCCGGCTGCCTAAGCGCACCAGGGTGCGGGGCCTATTCGCGGGCTGCTTCCACAGCCTGGCCCTCACCACCAAGGGAAAGCTGCTGGCCTGGGGGGACAACCGCGACGGGCAACTCGGTGACGGCACCGTCCGGGACCGGCTCCGCCCGGTCCGGACCCGGCTGCCGCACGGCGCCAAGGTGACGACGATCAGCGCCGCATGCTTCCACAGCCTGGCCCGCACCGCCAAGGGCCACGTGCTGGCCTGGGGAATCAACAGCAGAGGGGAACTCGGCGACGGCAGCACCGCTAACAGCCCGCTGCCGGTCCGGGTGCAGCTGCCAGCCGGCCTGGCCGCCATTGCGATCGGGGCAGGCCCGGGCGCCGATTTCAGCCTGGCCATCGTGCACAGAAAGTAGTCCCGGCCGGCCGCGCTCCGGCTGCTGCCGCCTGACTCACAGGCTGCTGAAGCCGGCCCAGCGGGCGGCGGTAGCTCCGGCCCGGATGGCCCGGGCGGCGTAGTCGTGCTGCATCAGCGTCCGTAACTCGGTGGCGCTGCCCGCGGTCAGCACGGCCTCCGGGGCGGCGGCCGGGATCGCCGTCCAGCTGCCGTCGTCGTCGCAGTTGACCGCGTAGAACTTGTCCCAGTGCCACCGCAGCGCGTCTAACGCAGCCTGGTCTTTCCAGCCGAGCATCTTCCTGCCGCCCTCGAATCCGCACGTACGAGAGCTATACAGGTAGCAACAGGTCACCGTTGTACCTGTGGGCAATAGGTGATCATGGTACAACGGGTATGTAAGTTGCGCTCGTGACGGTTGACCGTCTCGGACGCAACGCCGCTGTATCAGCAAGTGGCGTCGATCTGCGCGAGAAGATCAAGTCCGGAGAGCTGAAACCGCTGATCCGTTGCCATGCGAGCCGGCAATGATGCAGGAACATGGGCTGGCCGGGACACAGTCAGGCACGCGCTGGACGTCCTGCGCGGCGAAGGGCCTATCTCAGAGTTCGCCGCCGCGGCACGTTCAGTCGCGGACAAGGTCTGATCCGCCCGCCCGGAAGTCAGGGACGATCAGCGGCCGCGCCGACCGTCAGGCCAGCCGGACGGTGACCGGGCCGCCGGACGGATCGACCCGGGCCAGCCAGCCCGCGTCCAGCCGGACCGGGCGGGCGGGCACCAGGCCGGCCCGCGCCGTGGCCAGCAGCCGCCCGCCCTGGCGCACCTCCAGCCGGGCCCGCCGCCGGAAGACGTCCGACCGGAGCACGAACCGCCCGCGTGGCGGCGCCGCAGCCAGCCCGGCGGGCGGGATCCTGACCGCGTTCGGCGAGATCCAGCGCAGCGGCGGGTCCGTGCCGACCGGCACGCGAAGGACGTCGCCGTCTCCGGCCGGCCGCGGGTCCCGCAGCGCAGCGGCCACCTGCCGGGCGGCATGACGGCCGCCGAGGGCCGCCACGTCCGCGGTCTCGGCAGCATGCACCAGATTGCCGGCCGCGAACACATGTGAAACGGATGTTTCCAGCGCGGTGTCCACGGCAGGCCCCAGCGTTCCCGGGTCGATCCCGATGCCCGCCAGCCGGGCCAGCTCATGATCGGGAATCCAGTCCCCGGTCACCACCAGGATGTCGCAGGCCAGTACCCGGGCCGCCCCGGTGCGCAGGTCGGTCAGCTCCACGCCGGACAGCCGCGGCCGCCCGGCACCCGGCGGCCGGCCGATTACCCGGCTGACCACCGTCGAGGTCCACACCGGCACCCGCCAGCGCAGCGCGGCGCCGAGCGCGAACGCCGGGTAACTCTGCTGCCGCGGCTGATCGGTGACGAGCGCGATCACGTCCGCCCCGGCGTGCGCGAGCGTCACCATCGCGGAGAAGCTGACGTGCTCGGCGCCGAGCACCAGCGCCCGGCCGGGCAGCCGCTCGCGGCGGAGGTAGACCCGCTGCTGCAGTTCGCCGGTGGTCATGATGCCGGCCGGCCGGTCGCCCGGGATCAGCCGGGCCGGCCTCGGCCGCTCCCGGCAGCCGGTCGCCAGCAGGACCGCCGCGGCGCCGACGGTCTCCAGCCCGGCCGGGCTGGTCACGGTCACCGACCGCCCGGCGGCCCAGCCGGTCGCCGTCGTGCCGAGCCGGATCTCGGCGCCGGACCTGGCCGCCGCCCTGGCGTAGTGCCGGGCATAGGCCGGGCCGGTCCGCAGCCGGCCCAGATCCCGCAGCCCGTAGCCGGTATGCGCGCTGTGCCGGGGAATGCCGCCGGCCTGCTCTTCCCGGTCGACCACGAGCACCCGTCCGGCGCCGAGCCTGCGCAGCTCGATCGCGGCGGCCAGCCCGGCCGGCCCGGCCCCGACCACGAGCACGTCAACGTTCACGGCCGCCTCCGCCGCGGGCGGCCGCGAGCAGCGCGGCGACCGTAGCGGCGCAGTAGAAGCCCTGGCAGCGGCCGTTCAGCGCCCGGGTCCGGCGGCTCAGCCCGTCGACGTCGGCCGGCGGCAGCGTGCTGGCCAGCGCGTCCCGGATCTCGCCGCGGCTGACCCGCTCGCAGTGGCAGACGATCCGGCCGTACTCCGGGTCGGCCTTGATCCGCGCCGCGTCCTGGTAGGGCCGCAGGCCCGCCTCGCCGATGTAGGGCATCGCCGGCGGCGCGGCCGGGCTGCCGCCGCGCTCGCGCAGCGGCAGCCCGGCCGCGCCGAGCCGCTCGGTCACGTATTCGGCGATGCCGAGCGACGCGGACAGGCCGGTGGACCGGATTCCGGCGACGCAAGCGTACCGGCGCGCCCGGTCAACGTCGATCTGGTAGTCGCGGTGCTCGGTCGCCGCCCGCAGCCCGGCATAGCTGGCAGTGATCTCCTCGGCCAGCAGGTCCGGCACGATGGCCCGGCCGGCTTCGCGCAGCGACGCCAGCCCGGCGGCGGTGGTGGCGGTGTCCGCCGGATCGTCGATGTCCTCCGCGGTCGGCCCGAGCAGTACGTTCCCGTAGACGGTCGGCGCGACCAGCACGCCTTTCGTCTGCGCCGTCGGGACCGGCAGCAGGATGGAGCGGACCAGCGGCCGGGCGAGCTTGTCGAACACGATCAGCTCACCGCGCCTGGGCCGGATGGTGAACCCGCCGCCGCCGAGCATGCGGTCGATCCGGTCGCTGCCCAGCCCGGCGGCGTTGACCAGCCAGCGGCACCGCAGCGGGCCGCGCGACGTGGCCAGCACGTGCCCGCCGCCGGGCTCGCCGGCCGGGCTGATCCCGGTGACGCTGGTGCGCAGCAGCAGCTGGACGCCGGCCCGGACGGCCTCGGTCGCGTACGCCAGCGGCGTCGTCCACGGGCACACGATGCTCTCGTCCGGGATTTCCAGCGCGGCCCGGGCGCCGGGCCCGAGGTGCGGCTCGCGGCGGTAGAGGTCGGCCAGCGCGATGGCACGGACACCGGGGTATCCGTTCAGCACCGCTTTTGACTTTATCGCGGGTAGCGCGGCCGATTGTTCCTGTGTCCATGCGATGAGCAGGGCGCCGGTCCGCTCGACCGGGATCCCGGCCTGGGCCGCGTAATCGCGCAGCAGGCCGCTGCCGCGCCGGAGCAGGCGGCTCTCCAGGCTGCCGGGCACCGCGTCGAAGCCGGTGTGCAGGATCGCGGTGTTCGCCTTCGTGGTGCCGGTGCCCACGTCGGCCGCCGCGTCGACGAGGACGCAGTCGAGCTGGTAGCGGCCGAGCGCGCGGGCGATCGCGGTTCCGACCACGCCGGCCCCGATGATCACCACGTCGGCGGCGCCGCGCCCGGCGACCGCCGACCGGCCGTTCTTCCCGGCGGCCAGCCCGCCGCTGCCGCCGCCGGTCAGGTTGCCGTTCTCGCCGCTGGTCACCCCGTCGCGCCCCCCGCCGTGTCCCCAGCTGCGGCCAGCACGGCCCGCACCGCCGACTCGAACGCGGCCAGCCTTTCCGCCGCGGCGCCGGCGCTGATCACCGGCTCGACGACCGACTCGGCCGCGGCCGGCCCGACCGCCTCGGCCAGGCTGCCCGCGCCGCCCATCCCGAGCCTGGCCAGCGCCGCCACGCCGAGCGCGGTCGCGTCCGGGGTCCGGCACACCTCGACCGGCAGCTGCAGCAGGTCCGCCTGGGCCTGCAGCAGCAGCCGGGACCTGGTCAGCCCGCCGTCCGCGCGCAGCACGGTGAGCGGGCCGCCGAGGTCGCCGGCCACCGACCTGGCCAGCAGCGCTACCGATCCGGCCAGCCCGTCGATCACGGCCCGGACCAGGTGCGCCCTGGTCGTGCTCAGGCCCAGCCCGGTGAACGCGCCGCGGGCATCCGGCCGCCAGTGCGGCGCGCCGAGCCCGGCCAGCGCGGGCAGGAACGTCACCCCGCCGCTGTCCGGCACCGAGCCGCCGACCGCGTCCAGCTCGCTGGCGTCGTTCAGCAGGCCGATCCCGGTCAGCCAGCGAACCGCCGCGCCGGCCGTGTAGACCTGCCCGTCCAGGCAGTAGGTCGGCTGCCCGGCCAGCCGCCAGGCCACCGACGCGGCCAGCCCGGCGGCCGAGCGGACCGCCCGCCGCCCGGTCGTGGCCAGCAGGAACGCGCCGGTCCCGTACGTGCACTTGGCCTGCCCCGCGGTGAAACAGCACTCGGCGAGCAGCGCCGCCTGCTGGTCCACGGCCAGCCCGGCGACCGGCACCGCCGGGCCGAACGCGGCCGTCTCGCCGGTGATCCCGGCGCAGTCCGCGACCTCCGGCAGGTCACCCGGGTCCAGCCCGAAGACTGCGCAGGCCTCGGCTGACCAGTCCGCCGCGTCCAGGTCGAGCAGCAGCGTCCTGGACGCGGTCGAGGCGTCGGTCACGTAGCCGCCGCCGAGCCGGGCCAGCAGCCAGGCGTCCGTGGTGGTGACGACGCCGTCCGCGGTCAGGTTCTCCCGCAGCCAGGTCATCTTCGGCGCGGCGAAATACGGATCCAGCCGCAGCCCGGTGATCTCGGCCAGCCGGTCCGCCGACCCGGCCAGGCGGGCGCAGACGCCGGCCGAGCGGCGGTCCTG
This sequence comes from uncultured Actinomycetes bacterium, assembly GCA_963786975.1. GTDB lineage: Bacteria > Actinomycetota > Actinomycetes > Streptosporangiales > Streptosporangiaceae > Palsa-506. The sequence continues at coordinate 593,074 of CAWBBE010000011.1, forward strand.
CCAGACGATCGCCTGGCTCAGCGGGCGGCCGGTCCGCCGGTCCCAGGCCAGCACGGTCTCGCCCTGGTTGGCCAGCGCGACCGCGTGCGCCGGCGCCCCCCTCGCGGCGGCCAGTGCCTGCGCGCCGGCGCCGACGACGGAGGCGTAAAGCTCCTCCGGGTCGGTCTCGACGCCGCCGGCGCCGACCGCGCGGACGCTGACCGGCACCTCGGCGGCGCCGAGTACCTGCTGCCCGGGACCGACCAGGACCGCCTTCGTCGCCGAGGTGCCCTGGTCGATCGCGAGGATGTTCAACCGCTCAGGACGGGTCGCCGCCCGCCCGGCTCGGGGCCTGGCCTGCCCCACTGACGTCGAGCGCCGCGGCACCGCGGGCGCCGACCTCGGTGCGCATCGCGGCCGGCTCCAGCAGCCACTGGCCGATGTACACGATCAGGCCGAGGATCAGCGTGCCGAGCACGTAGTACTGGGCGTCCCGGAACTCGCTCGGCCCGATCAAGACGATCAGCTCATAGGTGACCCAGACCAGCGCCCCGGCGATGACCGCGCCCTCCCACCGGCCGAGCGAGAAGTGCCCTTCCTGGCCGCGGTGCCGGCGCCCGGCGAACAGGTAGAGCAGCACGGTCGAGCCGTACAGCAGGGCGGGCATGATCGTGGACGCGGTGAACAGGGTGATCAGTGCCGAAGTGTGCGTGCGCAGCACGAGCGTGATGGCCGCGCCGATGACAGCCGCCAGGACGGTCGCCCAGGACGGGCCGCCGGTCGCCTTCGGCACCTGGCTCCACAACTGATGCCCGGGCAGCCGCCGGTCCCTGGCCATCGACCAGATCATCCGGCTGTTGGTCACCATGATGATCAGCCCGCAGGCGAAGATCGAGACGCAGACGAAGATCAGGAAGATCTTCTGCACGAAGCCGCCGAGCACGTCGTGCACGATCAGCGCGACCGGCGCGGAGCTGGCCGTCGCCGCGGGGATTGACCTGATCGCGTAGCTCAGCGCGATCAGGAACGCCATCCCGACGGCCCCGGACAGCAGCACGGCCCTGATCATCGCCTTCGGGATGGTCCGGTGCGGTTCCTGAGTCTCCTCGGCCAGGTTGCTGGCCGCCTCGAAGCCGACGATGGTGTACGCGCCGAGCAGCGTGGCCAGCATGAACGGGCCGAGCCAGCCGTAGTAGCCGGCCTGCGGGACGACCCCGGTAGAGGTCAGGTTCGACCAGTGCCCCAGGCCGCGGATCGCCGCGACGACGATCAGCAGCACGGTGAGGCCGACGATCCCGATGACCTCGGTGGCGACGGCCGTGTTGTTCACCCGGGTGGTGACCCGGGTGGACCAGATGATCAGCACGGCCTGGATGGCCAGCACCACCAGGGTTTCCAGCGCCGCGCTGGTCGGCGTGTACGTCTCGCCGATCAGCGGCTGGAAGGCGACCTGGATCAGCCCGTAGTCCACCGACACGGTGACGATGGACAGGAACGCGAACGACATCCAGCCGAGCCACCAGCCGACGTGCACGTTCGCCAGCCGGGACGCCCACTGGTAGGAGTAGCCGGACAGCGGCACCCGGGCCGCCAGCGCGCCGTAGACGAGCGCGACCAGCGCCTGCCCGGCCGCGACGATCAGCCAGGTCCAGATGGACCGCGGGCCGCCGGTGGCCAGCGCGAAGCCGAAGGTGGTGAAGATCCCGGTGGTGATCGAGATGAACGAGAACGCCACCGCGAAGGACTCGAAGCTGCGCAGCGAGCGGACGAACTGCTGCTTGTAGCCGTACTCGGGGAGCAGGGCATCATCGTCTGGCTGGGTTCGGGTGGCCACGCTGCATCACTTCCTCGGGCGGCTCGCCTGGGCGAGCGTCTTGTCGGGCTCGCCGGGGAGGCGAGGGGGAGCCGGCCCGCCGGGGGAGCGGGCCGGCTGGCCGCCGCGGGTGGCCTCGATCATGGCGTCCGGCCCGGCTGCCCGGGCCCGGAGCAGGGCCAGTCCGGCCGCGGCGAGCGCGGCGTGCGCCTCGTCGTTCTCCGCGTCGTCGGTCAGCACGGCGGTCAGCCGGTCCAGCGGGCAGACCCGGTGCACGGCGATCACGCCGAGCTTGCTGGAGTCGGCCAGCACGTAGTTCGTCTCGGTGTGGTCGATGATGGTGCGCCGGACGATGACCTCGGCCGGGTAGTAGTCGGTGAGACCGGCGCCGGGATGGACGCCGCCGGAGCCGAGGAACGCCCGGTCGGCGTAGAACTCGGCGAAGAACGCCTCGGCCTGCGCGCCGGAGCAGGCGCCGTCGCCGCGGCGGACCTGCCCGCCGCAGAGCAGCAGTTCCACCTCGCCGCGGCCGGACAGCTCCATCGCGGCCGGCACCGAGCTGGTGAGCACCCGGCCGCGGAAGCCGGCCGGCAGCGCCCGGGCCAGCTCCAGCGCGGTCGTGCCCACGTCGATGACGATGGTGTCCTCGGGCTCGACCAGCGACGCGGCCATCGCGGCGATCGCCCGTTTGCGCTCGATGTGGCGGGTGCTGCGGGCGGCGAAGCTGCCCTCGGTAGACCGGCCGGCCGGCCGGGTCGCGCCGCCGTAGACCCGTTCCAGCAGGCCCTGCTCCTGCAGGCCGCGCAGGTCCCGGCGGATCGTCTCGACCGACACGGCGAACTGCCGGGAGAGCTCGTCGGCCGACACGGCGGCCTGGTCCCGGATCTGGGCCAGGATCGCCAGCCGGCGCTGCGTCGGGAGCATTCGGTCCCCAGGCTGTGCTGCGGTTGGGCATACAACTGTCTGCCCGTTGTTGACCGATCTTGAGCCAGTGTTGTGGAGTTGTCAAGGCTTGTCCGGCCGCCGGGCGAGGGACCTTGTGGCCGGCTGCCCGTTCGGTGAAGATCGGGGCATGCCTGCCATCGAGCCGCCCGCCGACGGCGATCTGGCCCGGATCGCCGCGCAGTACGGCTTCCCGCTGTCGCCTGCCGACCTGGAGTCGTTCCGCGGGCTGGTCACCGGCGCGCTGCAGTCGTATGACGCGGTGCAGCGGCTGTACGAGGCGCGCCTTCCGGATCCGCCGGACCGGCCGTACCACTGGCCGGCCGCAGGCCGGAACGAGCTCGGCGCCTGGTACGTCAGCACCGAGATCACCGGCGCCGCGGAAGGCCCGCTGGCCGGCCGCCGGGTGGCGGTCAAGGACAACATCGCGGTGGCGGGCGTGCCGATGATGAACGGGTCGGAAACGGTGCGGGGCTTCATCCCGCGGCGCGACGCCACCGTGGTCAGCCGGCTGCTCGCCGCCGGGGCCGTCATCACCGGGAAGGCGGTCTGCGAGGACCTGTGCTTCTCCGGCGGCAGCCACACGTCGCGGACCGGGCCGGTCCGCAACCCGTGGGACCGGTCCAGGTCCGCGGGCGGGTCGTCCAGCGGCAGCGCCGCGCTGGTGGCGGCCGGCCAGGCCGACCTGGCGCTCGGCGGGGACCAGGGCGGCTCGATCCGGATCCCGAGCGCCTTCTGCGGCACGGTCGGGCACAAGCCGACCTACGGGCTGGTCCCGTACACCGGCGCGTTCCCGATCGAGAACACGCTGGATCACCTGGGCCCGATCACGCGCACGGTGCGGGACGCCGCCCTGCTGCTCGGCGTGCTGGCCGGCCCGGACGGGCTGGATCCGCGGCAGCGCCGGGACCCGCCGCCCGCGGACTACCTGGCCGGGCTGGAGGCCGGCGCCGCCGGGCTGCGGATCGGCGTGGTCGAGGAGGGCTTCGCCATCCCCGGGCTTTCCCAGCCGGAGGTAGACGAGACCGTCCGGGCCGCGATCGGCAGGCTCGCGGACGCCGGCGCCGAGGTCACCCCGGTCAGCGTGCCGTGGCACCGGGACGGGATGCACGTCTGGACCGTCATCGCCACCGACGGCGTGGTCGGCCAGATGATCGACGGCAACGGCTACGGGATGAACACCACCGGGCGCTATGACCCGGAACTGATCGCGCACTACGGCCGCCGCCGCCGGGAGCACGCCGGCGAGCTGCCGGAGACGGTCAAGATGGTGATCTTGTGCGGCCGCTACGCGATCGACCGCTACGACGGCCGGTACTACGCGATGGCCAGGAATCTCGCTGCCGACCTCACCGCCGCCTACGACGCCGCGCTGGACGGCCTGGACGCGCTGGTCATGCCGACGCTGCCGATCGTGGCCTCGGTTATCCCGGCGCCGTCAGCGGGCCGCGAGGAGTCCGTCACCCGGTCACTGGAGATGATCGCCAACACCGCGCCGATCGACGTGACCGGGCATCCGGCAATCTCGGTGCCGGCCGGGCTGGCCCGGGTCCCGGGCGGGCCGCCGTCCGGCCTGCCCGCCGGGCTGATGATCGTCGGCCGCCACTACGCCGACGACATGTGCCTGCGCATCGCCCGCGCCTGCGAGGCCGCCGCCGGCGGCTTCCCGGCCCCGCCCGGCTGCTGAAGCCGGCCGCCCGGACGGCGAGCCGTCCCGGACGGCGGGCCGCACGGGCCGTCCCGGACGGCGGGCCGCACGGCCCGGGCCAGGCCGGCGGGCCGGACGGCTTACACCCCGGCCGGGAGGCCCTTCAGCGCGTCTTCGATGGCGCTTTCGGCCAGCTCGTAATCGCGCAGCTGGCCGGCCATGTAGTCGCCGTAGGCGGCCAGGTCGAGCAGCCCGTGGCCGCACAGCGCGGTCAGGATCACCTTCTCCTCGCCGGTCTCCTTGCACCGCAGCGCCTCCTCGATGCAGGCGGCCACGGCATGCGTCGGCTCCGGCGCCGGGACGATGCCCTCGGTCCTGGCGAACCGCAGCCCGGCCTCGAAGCACTCCCGCTGCGGCTTGGCCACGGCCTCGAACAGCCCGAGCTGGTAGATGTGCGACAGCAGCGGCGACATCCCGTGGTAGCGCAGCCCGCCGGCGTGGATCGGGTCCGGGATGAACTCGTGCCCCAGCGTGTGCATCTTCAGCAGCGGGGTGAAGCCCGCGGTATCGCCGAAGTCGTACGCGTAGACGCCGCGGGTGAACGACGGGCAGGCGGCCGGGCTCGACCGCCCGGATCACCGGGTTCATCTGGCCGGCCAGTTTTTCCCGGAGGAACGGGAAGACCAGACCGCCGAAGTTGGATCCGCCGCCGGTGCAGCCGACGATCACGTCCGGGGTGTCGCCGGCCGCGGCGAGCTGCTTGATCGCCTCCTCGCCGATGATCGTCTGGTGCATCAGCACGTGGTTGAGCACGCTGCCGAGCGAGTAGCGGGCCGCCGGGTCGCCGCCGGCCACCTCGACCGCCTCGCTGATCGCGATGCCGAGGCTGCCGGTAGAGTCCGGGTGCGCGGCCAGCACCGCCCGGCCCGCCGACGTCACATCGGACGGGCTCGGGTGCACGGTCGCGCCGTAGGTCTCCATCAGCATCTTGCGGTAGGGCTTCTGGTCGTAGGACGCCCGGACCATCCACACCTCAAGATCGATGCCGAACAGCGCGGACGCGAACGCCAGCGCGCTGCCCCACTGGCCGGCGCCGGTCTCGGTGGTCAGCTTCCGGACGCCCTCGGCCGCGTTGTAGTACGCCTGCGGGACCGCGGTGTTCGGCTTGTGCGAGCCTGCCGGGCTGCCGCCCTCGTACTTGTAATAGATCCGGCCGGCGTGCCGAGATCCTTCTCCAGCCGCCGGGCCCGGTACAGCGGGGTCGGCCGCCACAGCCGGTAGACGTCCAGCACGTCCTCGGGGATCGCGATGTGCCGCTCGCCGGAGACTTCCTGCCCGATGAGCGCGGCCGGGAACAGCGGCGCGAGGTCGTCCGGGCCGACCGGCTGCCGGGTGCCGGGATGCAGCGGGGGCGGCGGCGACGACGGCAGGTCGGCGATCACGTTGTACCACTGCCGCGGCATCTCGGATTCCTGCAGAACGTACTTGAGCTGACGATCCATGGCTGCCTCCGGCGCGGCCGAGCTGAACGGCGATGATCGCCCCACGGTAGTAGACGGGCCATGGCACGAGGAAGGGGCGGGGTCAGCGCCTGCGCATGGCCAGCCGCGGGGACAGCCAGAACGGCGGCCGGTGGCCGGCCGGGTCCGACCGCGGCAGCACCTCGGGCCGCAGCGGAATCCCCGAGCACGTCGGCCATGAACGCGCGGCGCACGGCCCGCCGCCATGGCCCCGGCCGGCGATCCCGCGAGGGTGGTGGCTGGCCTGGCCCGGCGGAGGCCCGTAGCCTTGATCGGTCAACCTGCCGTTCGGCCAGCCGATCCCGGGCCGGGCTCATTTACCGGACCGGGCTCAGTTAAGGCCAGACCGGCAGCCGGCTTAGGGCGACGGCGGAGCGCAGCCGGCTTAGGGCGACGGCGGACCGGCCGCCGGGCTGAGCGGGATAGCTGGCGAGGAAGAGGCGGCATGCTGGTAGCGGGCGTTGACTGCTCGACTCAGTCGACCAAGGTGCTGCTGTGCGACGCCGACGACGGGACCGTGGTCGGCAGCGGCAGCGCGCGGCATCCGGACGGGACCGAATGCGACCCGGCCGACTGGTGGGCCGCGCTGCAGCAGGCGGGCGCCGGCCTGCTGCAGCGCGCTGCGGCGGTCGGCGTGGCCGGCCAGCAGCACGGCATGATCGTGCTGGACGACGCCGGCCAGCTGATCAGGCCAGGCCCTGCTGTGGAATGACCTGCGGTCGGGCGCTGCGGGCGCCGAATTGATCCGCGAGCTTGGCGGCCCGTCCTGGTGGGCGCAGCAGACCGGAAGCGTGCCGACGGCGTCCTTCACGGTGACCAAGCTGCGCTGGCTGGCCGAGCATGAGCCGGCCAACGCCGAGCGGGTGGCGACGGTGCTGCTGCCGCACGACTGGCTGACCTGGCGACTCGGCGGCGGCGATCCGGTAACCGATCGCGGCGACGCGTCTGGCACCGGGTATTTCTGGCCGGCCGGCGGACGGTGGCTGCCGGAGGTCGCGACGGCGGCCCTGGGTCACCCGGTCCGCCTGCCCCGGGTAGCCGCCCCGGCCGAGACGGCCGGCGCGGCCCCGTCGGACGCGGTGCTCAGCGCAGGAACCGTGGTCTCGGCGGGTACGGGCGACAACATGGGCGCCGCGCTCGGCCTTGGCCTCGGGCCGGGCGACGTGGCCATCTCGATTGGGACATCCGGCACGGCCTTCGCCGTGAGCGAGGTACCGGCCGCCGATCCGTCCGGTGCGGTCGCCGGGTTCGCCGATGCGACCGGCCGGTTCCTGCCGCTGGTATGCACGGTGAATGCCGCCCTGGTGCTGTCAGCTACCGAGGCGATCGTGGGTACCGATGACGACGGGCTGTCCCGGCTGGCGCTGGCCGCGCGGCCCGGCGCGGGCGGGCTTACCCTGCTGCCCTATCTGGACGGCGAGCGCACCCCGGACCGGCCCGCCGCGACCGGCGTCCTGCGCGGGCTGACCACTGCGAACGCGACCAGGGAAAACCTGGCCAGGGCGGCCGTGGAGGCCGTGCTCGCTTCGCTCGCCGACGCGGCAGGATACCTCGGCCCGTGCGGCATCGAGCAGCGCCGGGTGCTGCTGATCGGCGGCGCGGCGCGATCCGAGGCGATCTGCCGGATAGCGCCCGGTATCTTCGGGGCGCCGGTGCTGGTGCCCCAGCCGGGGGAGTACGTCGCGCTCGGCGCCGCCCGGCAGGCGGCCTGGGCGCTGGCCGGGACCGCCGAGCCGCCCCGCTGGCCGCGGCCCCCGGCCGCCGAGTACACGGGCCCGGCGGAGCCGGAGGTACGCGAGCGGCATGCGGCTTTGCGTGACGACACGGCGGGCTGGCGGTAGACGACGCCCGTTGCCGCCGGGAGACTTGGGACGCGAGGTGGCGCGAATGCGGCAAACCGGGTCAGGCAAACCGGGTCAGGCAAACCGGGTCAGGCAAACCGGGTCAGGCGAACCGGGTCAGGCGAACCGGGTCAGGCGAACCGGGTCAGGCGAGCCAGATTGGACAGAGAGGACCAGCACGTGAGCGCAGAGGCTTATATCCCGGCGAGCGCCGACAAGTTCTCGTTTGGCATCTGGACAGTCGGCTGGCAGGGCGTGGACGTATTCGGCGGCGCCGTGCGGCCGCCGATGGCGGCCGACCGGGCTGTCCGCAAGCTGGCCGAGCTCGGTGCGTACGGCGTCAATTTCCATGACAACGACGTGTTCGACTTCGACGCCTCCGCCGCCGAGCGCGATCAGCGGATCGCCGCGTTCCGCGCGGCGCTGGACGAGACCGGGCTGGTCGTCACGACCGCGACGACGAACCTGTTCTCGCATCCGCTGTTCAAGGAGGGCGGGTTCACCGCGAACGACCGGGACGTGCGGAGGTTCGCGATCTCTAAGGTCATGCGCAATCTCGACCTGGCCGCCGAGCTCGGCGCGAAGATCTACGTCTGCTGGGGCGGCCGGGACGGGGCGGAATCCGGTGCGGCCAAGGACATCCGCGCCGCCCTCGACCGCTGCAAGGAGGCATTCGACATCCTCTGCGGCTACGTCCTGGACCAGGGCTACGATCTGCGGTTCGCTATCGAGCCGAAGCCGAACGAGCCGCGCGGCGACATCCTGCTGCCGACCGCCGGGCACGCGCTGGCCTTCATCAACTCGCTTGAGCACGCCGAGATCGTCGGGCTCAATCCCGAGGTCGGGCACGAGGAGATGTCCGGGCTGAACTACGCGCACGCCATCACGCAGGCGCTCTGGCACGGCAAGCTGTTCCACATCGACCTGAACGGGCAGACCGGGCCGCGTTATGACCAGGATCTGAGGTTCGGCGCCGGCAACGCCCGCGGCGCATTCTGGGTAGTGGACGCGCTGGAGTCGGGCGGCTATGACGGCCCGGTGCATTTCGACTTCAAGCCGCCGCGGACCGAGGACGACGATGGTGTCTGGGCTTCGGCCGCCGCCTGCATGCGCAACTACCTGATCCTGCGCGACAAGGTCCGTGCCTTCCGGTCGGATCCCGAGGTGGTGGCGGCGCTGCGGGCGGCGCGGGTCGATCAGCTGGCGCTGCCGACCCTGGCCGACGGCGAGACGTGGCGGGACATCAAGGACGTGGTGCCCGATGCGGCCGCCCTGGGCCAGCGCGGGATGGCGTTCGAGCACCTGGACCAGCTAGCGCTGGAGCACCTGTACGGCACCCGCTAGCCGGCCCGCCGCCACTGCCAGTTCCTTGATCATGGAGGATCCGGCACGTCCGGGCATGTCGGATCTTCCGTGATCAAGGAGTGATGGGCCTGCTGAGACCTGTTGCGGCAGTGATGGCTGCGTGCGATCGTTATGCCGTGGGTTCGGGCTCGGTAACGCCGGGGAAGGTGCGCGGCTCCGGCGGGCTGACCGTCGCGGGCGCGATTTTGCTGATTTCCGGCATTACGTCCGGCCTGGTCGGCGAAGCCCTCCGCAAGGACAACGACGCGACCTGGCGGCTGCTCGTGCTCGCCGCCGGGGCGATGGCAGCGGCCGGGCTGCTGTGCCTTCTCGCGGGGCTCGTCCTGCTCGTGGTCGGCTGGTTCAGGCGCAGGACCGGTCTGAGCGATGCCGAGCTGGAGTGGGGCCTGGATTCCGCCGAGGACTGGCTCGGCCCGGTCCGTCCCGGCTGGGCGCAGCCCGCCCCGGAGCAGCCTCCAGCCGAAACTGGGTTGCCCGCATCGGCGTTGCCCGCGTCGGCGCTGCCCGCGCATGTTCCGCCTGCGCAACCGCCGCCCGTGCCAGCGCCGCCCGTACCAGCCCCGCCTGCACCGGCTCCGCTCGCACAGGCTCCGACCGCACGGGCTTTTCCGGACCGGATGCTGCCGGCCTACCCGTCGCCGGAACGCCAGCCGCGGCGGGCGCCGGCTGACAACGGCCAGCATCGGCCCGGTGACGGCTCGCACGAAGCCGGCCTTGCACCAGGCGGGCAGTCGCCAGCGGACCATAACGGACCCGGCGTGACCAGCCCGCGGTACCCCAGCCCGCCCGGCGCGCGGGCGCCGGATCCGCCCGGTGTACAGCGGCCCCGCCCGGCTGACCCGCAGGCCCCGCCGGTGGCGCGGGCGCCGGATCCGGCTGGTGTGCAGCGGCCCCGGCCGGCTGACCCGCAGGCCCCGCCGGTGGCGCGGGCGCCGGATCCGGCTGGTGTGCAGCAGCCCCGGCCGGCTGACCCGCAGGCCCCGAACGGCGCTCGGGCGCCGGATCTGCCTGGTGTGCAGCGGCCCCGGCCGCCTGCCCCTCCGGCCCCGCCGGTAGCGCGGGTGCCGGATCCGCCCGGTGTGCAGCGGCCCCGGCCGGCTGACCCACAGGCCCCGCAGGCCCCGCAGGATCCCGCCGGTCGCGCGAGTGCCGGATCCGGCTGGCGTGCAGCGGCCCCGGCCGGCTGACCCGCAGGCCCCGAACGGCGCGCGGCCGCCCCAGGTGTCACCATCCCAGCCGTCGGCACGTCCGCCGTCGCCATCAGCCAAGCCGCCGACACCGGCGCCTGCGCAGCCCTCGGCAGCAGCCCCGGTGTCGCCAGTCCGTCATCCATCGGAACACACGGCGGCTGGCCGGCCAGCGCCATCTGAGCCGCTACCCGCCTTGCCGCCGGACCAGCTACCTGTTCGCCAGCCGCGCCCGGCCGGGTATCCGCCCGGGCCGGATATCGCTAGCGGGCCTGGTGCTCGCCTCGATCCCCGGGCTGGGCTGCAGCCAGACCCGATCGCCCGTCCGCGATCCTGGTTCGAAGCCAGCCCCGGGCCCCGGCCTGCGCCGCCGCGGACATCTGACGCCAGCACCGGCCCCTCCCCGCAAACGCCGCGCGTCGCTGCATCCGGAACCGGAACTGCGCCCCGGCCGGCTCCCGGCCAGGGAACGGCACCGCCCGCCGAGCAGCGGGCCAGCGAGCCGCCCGCGGCGCCTCCCGCCAGCCGGCCGCCCGCGGCGCCTCCCGCCAGTCGGCCTCCCGCCGAGCAGCGGGCGGGCCGGCCGCCCGCGGCACCTCCCGCCAGTCGGCCGCCCGCTACCTGGACCGGGCAAGACGCGCTGGATGACACATGCCCGCTGCCCGTCATCCTGCCTGGCCGGGCCGACGTTCCTGCGACCGGCAGCGAGCCCGCGCCCGGGCACCGGCCAGCGGTCGCCGATCCTGGTTCCCGGCTGGCCGGCGGCCGCCCTGGGCAGGATGCCGAGGCCATGGACGAAGCTGCTGGTGCCCGGCTTGACCAGGTCAAGGATTTTTACCTGGCCGCCGGGGCCAACGGCGAAGACGCGCTCGTCCGCCACTTCGATGAGGGAAGCCAGCGGCAGCGCGATCCCATCCGCGAGTACTTCAGGCAACCGGGGCGTAGGCCGAGCACCGTGTTGCGGCCTCCGGACAGCAACCTGCCGCCGGATGCCAGCCCGGCTCCAGTCAGCCCGGGTCCAGTCAGCCCGCCTCAGGACGGCCAGCCTCCGGACGGCCAGCCCGAGTCAGCCACTCATTCCACTTGATCCACAGCGGCTGCAGCGGCCGGGTACCGGGTGAGCCTGGCTGATCCCGCGGCCGGCCAGCACCAGGCCTCGCGGTGTCGGTGTTACCCGCTTTTATCCTGGCTGGGGTTGCTGATCTTTGTTAGGGCTTTCTGCCGGTCGCTGGGCAGCGGGTCGGCGGCGGTGATGGAGTGGCTGCCCGCCTGGATCCCGGTGACCTGGTAGCGGCGGGCGGTGCGGGCGAACTTGCGGATTGACCAGCCGGCCCGGCCGGGACTCTTGCCGGAGGTGGAGGCGTTCGCGCTCGTCAGCCGGTCATGTGCTGCATGTAAGTGTTCTGCAGCTCGTCCTGGAGCACGTGCGCTTCGCCCCCGGCAGCCAGCAGTGTCAGATCCTGGTCCAGGATTCGCTCGCGGTAGTGCCAGCCTTCCGGGATGTTCAGGCGATCACCCAGGGCGGGCAGCGAGTCCATGGTGAGATTGTCGTCCACGATGTGCGAATACGCCTGCATGACGTAGATCTTGCCGTCCGGGGTCACCAGCTCGTATACCGGCCGCCCGGCCGCGAACAGCCATTCGGTCTCCCGTTTCACCGTGACGTCGCTGTAATAGCGCCGGGCTGACGGCTCCGTGCCCTGTCCGGGCGGGACGGGCAGTTCCGCCACCCAGCGGGCTTCCAGGCCGCTGAACGACAGGATTTCGCCGGTCGCGTGCGCGGTGACCTGGTCCAAGACCCAGAAGCGCGGGCCGTTCAGGATGACCACGGGGACCCCGAAGTCCTGGGCGAGCTTGCCGGGATCCAGCGACCGCCATAGCTCTGCCGGGCAGTCGCTGAGACCTGTAGTGTTGTAAATCGCGGCTGTGAGCTGGCCTTCCTCACTTCTGATGAGGAGGATCTCCCCGTACCGGGCGTCACGCAGATCGGCTATGCGTCCGGAGTGGCCGGATTGGCCGGTCATCAGTGTTTCCCCCTTGGCCGAGACAACGGTGACGAGCGCCAGGTCGCCGGCCGGGTCGTATCCCCTAGGGCATCCGCTGGTCGGAGTCGTACAGGGTTGCCGCTGACCGCGTAGGCGAGCTCGTTGCTGTTCAGCTTCAGGGTATGGGTTAGCTCCTCGACAAGTACGACCCCGGGCAGCGTTCAGCACCCCCGGCGAGTGCGCAAATCTCACCCCCCACGACAACAAATCAGCAGGTCAGCACCCTTGAGGTCAGCGAAATTTCATGATCGTGATAAAAGTCGGGTCCCCCGGCCGGCCGGCAACAGGCCTCGCGGTGTCGGTGTTACGGCAGGGAACGCTGCATCAGCAGCGTGTCGATCCACCGACCCTGCTTGTAGCCGACCTGCCTTAGCCGCCCGGCGTCGGTGAAGCCGAACGCCCGGTGCAGCGCCGCGGACGCCGCGTCCCCGGTGTCGGCGATGACCGCTATCACCTGCCTTGCGTCGCCGGACGCGCAGGCTGGCAGTAGCCCGCCAAGCAGGAGCCGGCCAATTCCGCACCCGGTCATCCCATGAGCTACGAATACCGAGTCTTCCACGGTGTGCCGGTAACCTGGCTTGCGCCGCCACGGGCTCGCATAGGCATAACCGGTAACCAGGCCCGCCGACTCGGCAACAAGAAAAGGCAGCCCAAGATCATTAAGCAGCACGCGGATTTCGTCCCAATCACCGGCGCTGCGGGGCGTCTCCTCGAACGTGGTTACCGTATGCCGGACGTACCAGGCGAAGATTTCGGAGACGGCGTCAAGGTCAGCAGCGGTGACAGGCCGCAGGACTGCGCTCAGTCCTGCTCACCCCACTTCACCCGGAATCGCTCAATCAGCCGCTCCGCCTCCGCCGCACTGATCTCGACGAGTGTCGTCCCCAGCTCCTCGCCTCGTTCCCATTCGTAGATTGCCGAATCCCGTTCCCAGGTTAGGTCTCTTCGGATTGCCTCGTCGAGTCTTCCTTGCGGGGTGTATGTACGGCGAGCTAGACCTGAAGCGTCTTCCGTAGCTTGATCGTTCCTAACAATTGCGTAGTACACCGTCTCTTCGGCCACGTCGATACCTAGCTCTCCTTCTTGTAACCACGCATCTCTAGGGCTCCGGGCGGGACAGGAACTGCCGCGCAAACTGCACGCTGGTAAGCGCGTAGTCTCTCCACTTCTTCGAGAGGAGTATCTGTTCTCTCAATTTTTTCGTAAGCATCGTGAGTCCTCTGCTTGGCTTCCCAACTCGCTGGGGTATGCCACTGGACCTCGAACAAGGATCCGCTAGCCACGTCTCGCCAGCGGCTATTTACGCCCTTGTACTCATCAGCGTGCCAGCTTGGCTTCATCTCGATGAGACTGTAACCTTCTGCTTCGATCTTGGCACGTGTATTGGTAATACCATCGACATAGTTGTCGGCATCAAATACGAATGTATACCGCACACCGTCATGAATCTCGTTGGCCAAGTCGGTGGCGTTGGCACCAGGAAAGCGAGCAATCTGCTTGGCGAGTTTTTCTTGGAAGCGGTCTAGGCTCTTGAGGGCGTATTTTTCCGTATCGGGAACCAGCTGCCCGTGATCGAGTTCCTCCTCGATGCGCCGCATTGCCGGGGTGAGCCCGGACTCGTCGTAGGTGCCGAAGACGCTCCGTCCCTCCGCCAGCCGGCATCGGCCGTGGGCGCGAACGGCAATCCTGACCTGTTCCGGAGTGAGAGTCTCAGCTCGCTTCGCCTCCGGCGGGCCGGCCGGGGCGGGCGCCGGATCGTCCGTGATCGGCGCATGATCCGAGACAGCCGGCCCCGCGTCTGCCTCGTCGGAGTCCGCGGTGCCGGATTCCGCGGTGCCGGAGTCCGCGGCGTCGGAGTCCGCTGTGCCGCCGTCTCCATCCCGCTCCCCGCGGGCTGGCGCCCAGGCTGGCCGTTCCGGCGGCACGGACTCGGACGTGCCGGGTTCCCGGGCTGCCGCTGCCCAGACGTCGGGCTTCGTGACTGCGAGCTCAGCGACGGCCGCCGCACCCGCACCGGCCGGGTCGGTTCGCGGGCGGCTGCCTGCCTGCCCGTGGCCGTCCCACGCGCCGCCGTCGGCCCGGCCGCCCTGGTCGGCCTGGCCGCCCTGGTCGCCCCGGCCGGCCTGGCCGCTCCGGCCGGCCTGGCCGCGAGCGATGCCGTTGTGCTCGCGCTCGTCGCCCGCCTCCGGCAGCTCAAGGTTCCGCAGCGGGACGAGCGCGGGCTTGGGATTGCCGTCATCGTCGAAGTTCGACGAAGGGTGCCCGTGCGGCAGCCTGAGCTGGCGCTGCTCCAGATTCTCGGCCGATCCCCGGGCCGGCCGGTCGGGCGACCGCGGCGGGTCAATGCCAGGCCCGCCGCCGTCCGCTGCTGGCATACGCGACGGACCGAGCTCATATCCGTGCTCTTCGGGGCTTGGCATCGCGCCAATCTCCTGCGATTCGGCAACCCGGCTATCGTAGTGGCGGCAGGCGCGGCCGGCCGCCCGCCGGGGGAATGCCCGCCATTGCTGGTGCCGCCCCAGGTAATGTTCGCCCGGTCGAATAGGGTGCCGCTTGATCAGCCGTGAAGCCTGGCCGGGAGCTGCGCATGATCTCCCACACCGACGATCTGGCATCCGTCCGTGAGGACATGCTGCGCGGGTTTTTCGTCGGCTGGCCCGGCGCCCCTCGGCCGGGCAGCACCTGGCGGTAATGCGCGGAAGCTACCGGTCCGTGGTCGCCATCGATGAAACAGGCGAGCGCGTGATGGGCTTCGTCAACATGCTCAGCGATGGGCTACTCACCGCTTTCATCCCCTGGCTGGAGGTCTTGCCCGAACACCAAGGGGCAGGGCGTCGGTACCGAGCTGATGCGCCGGATCCTGGCCGGCGCTGAGCGGTTCTACCCGGTCGGCCTGGTATGCGACGCAGCAGTTGTGCCGTACTACGCGCGCTTCGGCATGGCCAGCGCATCCAGTGCGCTGCTGCGCCATCCGGCCGCGCCGGAACGCTGTCCGCCGGGCGGCTCCTGACCACGGCCCGGGCATCCGAATCTGGGCGGACGTTGGCTGAGGCGGCACTAGCCCGCGGCGGGCAGCACCTGCCCGCGGGCCTCGCCCAGGCCAACGCGCGTCCCGTCGGCGCCGCGTGCCGTCGCCGAAATAGTGACCTCGTCACCATCCAGCAGCCACCCGCGCTCGGTTCCGTCGGGCATTGCTATGGGCTGCTGGCCATTCCAGGCCAGCTCGATGAGGGAGCCGCGCTGGTCCGGCCGCGGGCCGCTGACCGTGCCGGACGCGTAGAGGTCGCCAGTGCGCAGCGCCGCGCCGTTGACCGTCAGGTGCGCGAGCAACTGGGCTGGGCTCCAGTGCATGGTGGCATACGGCGGCCGGGACACGACGTGCCCGTTGATCCGCACCGCATAGTCGATATCGAGTCCCCAGTCAGCGGATTCGGTCAGGTACGGCAGCAGGCTGGCGTCCCGTGACGGCGGCCGGATCCTGGCGTGCTCCAGGGCGGCGAGCGGCACTATCCAGGGCGATATCGTGGTGCCGAAGGACTTGCCAAGGAACGGGCCGAGCGGCACCGCCTCCCAGGACTGGATATCCCGGGCTGACCAGTCGTTGACCAGGCAGACGCCGAAGACGTGCGCGGCGAATCTCGCCGCAGGCACCGGCTCGCCCAGCACGCTGGGAACGCCGACGACAAAGCCGAGCTCGGCCTCGAAATCGAGCCGTGCAGACGGCCCGAACTCAGGTCCGCGGGTGAGATCCGGCCTGGACTGGCCGCACGGGCGGCGCACCGGCGTGCCGGACACGACGACCGTGCCGGCCCGGCCGTGGTAGCCGATCGGCAGGTGCCGCCAGTTCGGCGTCAGCGGCTCGGCGGCATCGGGCCGGAAGATCCGGCCAACGTTGCTCGCGTGGTTTTCCGACGCGTAGAAGTCGACGTAGTCGGCTACCGCGAACGGCAGGTGCATGGTCACGGCCGCCGCCGGCACCAGCAGGTCCTGCACCGCCACCCGGTAGGCGTCGCCGGCCAGCCAGCTGACGATATCGGCGCGGACCTGGGCCCAGGCGCCGTCGCCCGCGGCCAGGAACGCGTCGAGCTTGCCCGCGCTGAACAGCCGGGCGCGCCCTGGCAGCAGCCTGGCCGAGGCCGCGCTGAGGTCGAGCACCTGATCTCCGATAGCAACGCCTGCCCTGGGCTCGGCCGGCCGGTCCGCGGTAGTGAACGAGCCGTAGGGCAGCGTGCCGAGCCCGAAAGGATGATCTGGCGGAACCGCGAGCCATGCCGCGGCCTGCGTCGGTGCCATGGTTGCCCTCCGTTCGCGCGAGGTTAGCTTGACATCAAGATAATCGCCTGGCTAGCCTGACTTCAGATACCTTGACATCGAGATACTAGCGCCAGCGGCGGGATGAGGCCCGGAAGGCAGGCGAGATGAGGCCGGGGCGGGATGAGACCCGGGGGCGGGGGTAAGGGGCCGGCGGCGGGCCGGGCCCGGGCGGATACGGGGCGGAGACCGGCCGGGGGCGGCAATGCCGCCCGCGCCGGGCTGCGGCAGGATGCAAGAAGCGTCACGGGGCAGGACAACAGGAGGCCAGGAACATGACCGCGAATAGCTTCGGCAGTCGCGCCACGCTGCGGACCGGCGAGTCCAGCTACGAGATACACCGGCTGGACGCGGTGACCGGAGCCGGCGACCTCCCGTTCAGCCTGAAGGTCCTGCTGGAGAACCTGCTGCGCAACGAGGACGGGGTGAACGTCACCAGCGACCATGTGACGTCCCTGGCCGAGTGGGACCCGGCGGCCGAGCCTGCCACCGAAATCCAGTTCAGCCCGGCGCGGGTAATCATGCAGGACCTGACCGGCGTCCCCGCGGTGGTGGACCTCGCCACCATGCGGGAGGCCATGCAGGCGCTGGGCGGCGATGCGGGCAAGATCAACCCGCTGGTGCCCGCCGAGCTGGTCATCGACCACTCGGTCATCGCCGACGTGTTCGGCCGGCCCGATGCCTTCGAGCGCAACGTCGAGCTTGAGTTCCACCGCAACCGCGAGCGGTTCCAGTTCCTGCGCTGGGGCCAGGACGCGCTGCGCCAGTTCCGGGTCGTGCCGCCGGGCACCGGGATCGTGCACCAGGTCAACATCGAGCACCTGGCCCGGGTGATCATGACGGCCGGCGCGTCCGGTGCCAATGGCGACGGCGGCCAGCGCAGCGCCTACCCGGATACCTGCGTCGGCACCGACTCGCACACCACCATGCAGAACGGCCTGGGCATCCTCGGCTGGGGGGTCGGCGGCATCGAGGCGGAAGCGGCCATGCTCGGCCAGCCGGTGTCGATGCTGATCCCGAACGTGGTCGGGTTCCGGCTGACCGGGGAGATGCCGCCCGGGACCACCGCCACCGACCTGGTGCTCACCATCACCGAACTGCTCCGCAAGCACGGCGTGGTCGGCAAGTTCGTCGAGTTCTACGGCGATGGCGTGGCTGCCGTCCCGCTGGCCAACCGGGCCACGATCGGCAACATGAGCCCCGAGTTCGGTTCCACCTGCGCGATCTTCCCGATCGACGCGGAGACCCTTACCTACCTGAAGCTGACCGGCCGCAGCGCGGAGCATGTCGCGCTGGTCGAGGCCTACGCCAAGGAGCAGGGCCTGTGGTATGAGCCCGGCGGCACGCCGGACGCCCGCTACTCCGAGGAACTCGTGCTCGACCTGGCCACCGTGGTGCCGTCGCTGGCCGGCCCGAAGCGGCCGCAGGACCGGGTGTCGCTTACCGATGCCAAGACCGCGTTCCGGGATGCGCTCGGCGCGTACGTGTCGGCGCCGAGCCTGGACAACGGCCTCGACGGCACGTTCCCCGCGTCCGACCCGGTGGCCGCCCGCGCCGACGGCAGGCCGTCCGCGCCGGCCCAGGTCACCATGGAGGACGGCACGAAGACGTCGGTCGACCACGGCTCCGTGGTGATCGCCGCGATCACCTCCTGCACCAACACGTCCAACCCGTCCGTCATGGTCGGCGCCGCCCTGCTGGCAAAGAAGGCCGTGCAGGCCGGCCTGAGCAGCAAGCCGTGGGTGAAGACGACGCTCGCGCCGGGCTCCAAAGTGGTCATGGACTACTTCGAGCGCGCCGAGCTGACGCCGTACCTGGAGAAGCTCGGCTTCAACCTGGTCGGCTACGGCTGCACCACCTGCATCGGCAACTCGGGCCCGCTGCCCGGGGCGGTCAGCGAGGCGGTCGGCCGCAATGACCTGGCGGTGGTCTCGGTGCTGTCCGGCAACCGGAACTTCGAGGGCCGGATCAACTCCGACGTGAAGATGAACTACCTCGCGTCGCCGCCGCTGGTGGTCGCCTACGCGCTGGCCGGGACGATGGACATCGACCTGACCCGGGAGCCGCTGGGCAGCGGCGCCGACGGCAAGCCGGTGTACCTGGCCGACCTGTGGCCATCGGCCGAGGAGGTAGCCGGCATCGTGCACGGCGCGGTCGCGGCCGAGATGTTCACCCGCGACTACGCCGACGTGTTCGCCGGGGACGACCGGTGGCGCGAGCTGGAGGTGCCGCCCGGCGACGTGTTCGCCTGGGACCCGGAGTCCACCTACGTGCGCAGGCCGCCATACTTCGACGGGATGCCCGCCGAGCCGGAGCCGGTGACGGACATTCACGGCGCCCGGGTGCTCGCACTGCTCGGCGACTCGGTCACCACCGACCACATCTCGCCGGCCGGCGCCATCCGGGCCGACAGCCCGGCGGGGGAGTACCTGCAGTCCCACGGCGTGCAGCGGCGCGACTTCAACACCTACGGCTCCCGGCGCGGCAACCACGAGGTGATGATCCGCGGCACGTTCGGCAACATCAGGCTGCGTAACCAGCTGGCGCCCGGCACCGAGGGCGGCGTCACGATCAAGCTGCCGGACGGCAGGCCGATGTCGATCTACGAGGCATCCCGGCAGTACATCGACGAGGGCACCCCGCTGATCGTGCTCGGCGGCAAGGAATACGGCTCCGGGTCATCCCGGGACTGGGCCGCCAAGGGCACCGCACTGCTCGGCGTCCGCACGGTCCTGGTGGAGTCGTTCGAGCGGATCCACCGGTCCAACCTGATCGGCATGGGCGTGCTGCCGCTGCAGTACCTGCCCGGCGAGTCCGCCGCGTCGCTCGGCCTGACCGGGCACGAGGTGTTCGACGTGACCGGCATCGAGGCGATGAACGAGGGCGAGACGCCGCGGGAGGTCACGGTACGCGCGGACGGCAATGAGTTCCGCGCCGTGGTCAGGATCGATACCCCGGGCGAGGCGGAGTACTACCGGCACGGCGGGATCATGCAGTACGTACTGCGGTCGCTCATCGCCGCCGGGTGACGCTCCGGCAGCCTGACCTGGGCGGCAGCACCGGCCGTCACGGCGCGGGCGGCCTGGTCCGGAGCCGGCTCGGGGCGGTCGCGCTGGTGGCCGGGATCATCGCGCTCGCCTTCAACCTGCGGGCCGCGATCACCAGCCTGCCGCCGCTGTTCCCGGAGCTGTCCGCCGGGCTGCACCTGTCGGCCGGCACGCTGGCAGTGCTGGCGGCCATCCCGGTGCTGTGCTTCGGGCTGTTCTCCGGCGTGGCCGCGCCGCTGAGCCGGCGGCTCGGCGAGGAGCGGGTGCTCGGCACGGCGCTCGTGCTGCTAGCGGCCGGCCTGGTGCTGCGCAGCCTCGCCCCGCACCTGCTGCTGTTCCCCGGCACCGTGGTCGCCAGCGCGGCGATCGCGCTGATGAACGTGCTGCTGCCCAGCCTGGTGAAGCGCCGCCGCCCCGATCAGGCCGGCCTGCTGATCGGGCTTTACCTGATGTCGCTGGCGGCCGGGGCAATCATCGGGTCACTGGTCGCTGTCCCCGTTTTCACATCAATAGGGCCTGTTAACGGGGCCATCCGGGTCAGTCTCGGCCTCTGGGCGCTGCCTGCCCTGCTAGCCGCGGTGGCCTGGCTCCCGCAACTCCGCTTCCGCACCGTGCCCGGCCCGGCGGGAGCTGCCGGGCACCATGGCGTGCTGGCCGTGGGCCGGTACGCGCTGGCCTGGCAGGTGATGGCCTTCCTGGGCCTGCAGAGCCTGCTGTACTACGCGGCGCTGTCCTGGTTCCCGACCATGTTCCGGGACCGCGGGGTCAGCGCTGCCGGGGCTGGCGACCTGCTGGCCCTGATGAACTTCGGCAACGCGGTGACCGCCATGCTGCTGCCGGTGCTCGCGCACCGGGCCAGGGACCAGCGGGTCCTGATCGCGGTCTCGACGGCGGCGACCGCCGCGGGCATGGCGGGCTCGGCGTTCGCTCCGCTCGGCTCGGCCGCCGCCTGGGTGCTGCTGCTCGGCCTCGGCCAGGGCGCCACGCTCGGCCTGGCCATCTTCCTCACCATGGCGCGGGCGCCGAACCCGGCGACAGCGGCCTCCCTGTCCGGGTTCGCGCAGGGCGCCGGGTACCTGCTGGCCAGCACCGGACCGCTGTTCGTCGGCCTGCTGCATTCGGTCACCGGCGGCTGGGCCGTCCCGGTCGGCGCGCTGCTCGGCGTCGGCGTGCTGCAGCTGATCACCGGCTGGCTGGCCGGCCGCGCGCTGACGCTGCCGCTGCCGCGCCGCCCGCCCGCGGCCCTCGGCCGGCCTCCGCCGGTCAGCCGGGAACCAGGCTGAGGTCGGCCCAGCAGTAGGGGGTGTAGTTCAGGCCGAAGAGGTTGCCGCGGGCGAGGAACGCCATCCTGGCCCGCCGGATCGCGGCAGCTACCGTCGTTCCCGGGGCGAGCAGCTCGGCGAAGAAGAGCTCGGCGAACTCCATCGCCAGCCCGGCCGCGACCTTTACCTCGGTGCCGATCACCCCGGCGGCATTGCCGGCCCCGACGAACGCGTCGACGTAGTTGAACAGCGCCTCCGGGTCGAGTTCGGCCGAATGGCAGGCGTTGATGAAGACCAGCGGCCGTACCTGGTCCCAGACTCGCTGCCGCCGGGAGAAGTAGGCATCCTGCACCCAGCCCATGAAGTCGGGCGGGGTGACCCACTCGCGGTCGCCGATGCCGAGGAACGTCTCGCGGCTGGCCGCGGCCGGGCGTTCCCCGTGACAGTAGAAATACAGCAACGGCAGGTCACGGCTGATCAGCCGCTCAAGTTCCGATTTGCGCCGCGCGCCGACCGCCTGCCGGATCCCGGCGACGTGCCGCTGCAGCGCCTTCTTGTCGACCTGGTAGCCGGTTTCGGCTACCACGACGGTGCCGCCCGCTGCCAGGCTGATGCTCACCACCGGGCGCTCGGTCCGGCTGAGCTGCGCTTCGAGCTGCTGGGACTGGACGATCGCGCCGCGGTAGTAGTAGACGATCCTGAGCCTGGCCAGGCCCGGCTGGCCCGGCGTGCCGAGATAAACGCCATGACGGTGCCGCCGTCCCTGGTCCTGGCGGGCCCGCCGTCACCCGGCAGCACGAACTCATCCTCGGCCAGGTGCCCGTCGGGGAACGGGTAGGGATCACGCCCGACCGTGAAATGCGCGCTGCTGACCACAACGTTGATGACCAGGTCGCCGGCCTGGCAAGTGCTGGTCCGGGAACGGCACTGGGTCGGCTACCTGGCTGTCCGCGGACAGCGATCCGATGTCGATCCGCAGCAGCAGGGCAGCGCCCGGGCCGATCGGCTGATGCCGGGGCCACGGCCTGCCGGAGCGCAAGTCCCTGATGCTCGCGTTCGCGTACCGCGAGTCCACCGTCTGCGCGGCACGCGGGCCGCCGCCACCCGCGGCGGCGGCTCCGGCGCCGAGTGCCGGCCAGTCACCGCCGTGGACCCGCGGCCGCCAATTTGTGATGGTGCACACAGTAGCGGAGCAAGCCCGGTCCGGCGGGGCGGTCAGCCGGGGCGCTCAGCCGGGCTGCTGGCTTCGGTCAGGCCGGTGAGCTCCGCGCTGATCTCCCAGAGCCGCCGGGCCATCGCCGGGTCGCTGGCCGCGCTGGACGGCGCCCGGCGCCTGCGCTTGACGTAGTATCCGCCGGTCGCTCCTTCGACATCTGGTGAGCTGGCGAGATACACCACGGTGTCGGCGCCCTGGCTGGCCGACAGCAGGAACCGGCGGCCCAGGCCGAGCCCGAGCCGCAGCAGCGTGCTCCCGTCGCGGCCGAACCCGGTGCTCACCGTGCCGGGATGCACGCAGTTCGCGGTCACGCCGGTGCCCGCCAGCCGCCGGGCCAGCTCGGCGGTGAACGCGATGTTGGCCAGCTTGCTGTTGGCGTAGGCCCGCCAGCCATTAAAGTGCCGGGTCAGCTGCAGGTCGGCGAGATCGAGCCGGGCGGCCCGGTGCGCGGCGGACGAGACCGTGATGACCCGTGCGGGCGCGCTGGCTACCAGCTTCTTGCGCAGCAAATTGGTCAGCAGGAACGGCGCGAGGTGGTTCAGCGCGAACGTGTACTCGAAGCCGTCGGCGCTGACCCGGCGGTCGGCCAGCACCAGGCCGGCGTTGTTGATCAGCACGTCCAGCCGGTCCAGCCGGGTGAGCCGCCCGGCCAGGTCGCGTACTTCCCGCAGCGAGGACAGGTCGGCGATCTCCAGCTGCCGGATGCTCCCCTCGGCGGCGGCGCTCACCGCCGCGAGCGCCGCCTCGCCACGGGACCGGTCCCGGCAGACCAGGATGACTTCGGCGCCGAGCCGGGCCAGGGCCAGCGATGTTGCCTTCCCGATCCCGGAGCTGGCCCCGGTGACCACGCACACCTTGCCGTTCATCGGGCCCGCCGGCGCGGGCGTCGCTGATGTGGGCATCGGCCGTCTCCATTCCGCCGGGCCAGGCCGGGCGGCCGGGTCCGCCGGGCACGCCAGGCAGGCTCAGGCTACGTGCCGTCAGCGGCCCCGGGCGCTACCCGCGCCGGTACCGGCGGAACCAGTCTCAATGACCGGTGAACCGGGCGAAAGGCAGCCGCGTTCTGAAGGGCAGAGGTGAAGCGGCGGCGCGGAGGTGCCTGATGCAAGTGCTCAGCGTGCGGCAGCCCTGGGCGTGGGCGATCGCCCGCGGCCACAAGGCGATCGAGAACCGTACCTGGGATACCACCTACCGGGGCGAGCTCGCGATCCACTCCTCGCTCCGCGTTAGTGCTGATTCCCTGGGGCATCCGCTGGTCCGCGCGGCGGGCTGGGATCCGGCCGACCCGCTGGCCGCGGCCGGCGGCATCATCGCGGTCGTCACCCTGGCCGGCATGTGCGGCGCGGCCAAGGCCGGCCAGCCGTGCGGTTGCGGCCAGTGGGCGGAGCCGAAGTCCTTCCACTGGAAGCTCGCCGACGTGCGGGCGCTGCCGAGGCCGCTGATGACGCACGGCCAGCCTGGCCTGTGGACCCCCGGTCCCGAGCTGGCCGCGGCGCTCGCCGAGGCGCTGAACGGCCAGCCGGTGCCCGCCGGGCGGCGCTAGCAGCCGGCGCGGGGCCAGCGCCCGGCGCGGGGCCAGCGCCCGGCGCGGGCCAGCACCCGGGCCGGGCCAGGACCGGTCCGCCGGGGCGCCGCCTAGCTGACCTTGCCGTGTGCATAGATGGCGGCGTTCGTGCCGATCCCCGCCTTCTTGCGGCCGCCGGCCCACAGCGAGCTCGTCCCGGCGATGTGCGCGATCGCGCTGATCTGGGTGGCCGGGCTGGTTCCGATCCTGGTGCTCCGCCACCTGCCGTGCAGCGACCGGTGCCGAACCCAGGACCCCTTCGCTGAGTTGGTCACTACCCAGAGGCCGCCGTGGCCATCCGAGGAGATCCTGCTAGGTATCGCCCGGCCGGGGACCGCGATCCGGACCCAGTGCCTGCCGCTGAAGTGCGCGAGCTTAGGCCGCAGCCGGCCATGCTGGCGGGCCCGGCCGGCTACCCAGACGCTGCCCGGGGTCAGCGCCAGCACGGCCGTGAACCGCATCCTCCGCAGTGCCTTCGCGGCGACCTGCGACCAGCCGGCGCCGTCATAGTGCTCGACGGCGTTCCGTGATCCGCCGATGCCGCCGATCGCCCAGATGCTCTTGGCGCCCAGGTCGCTGGCGGTGTAGAGGTGACCGGCGATGCCGGTGACCCTGGCCCAGGTGCCGCCGGCATAGTGCCAGGTGCCCGCGCCGGCGTTCGTTCCAGACGAGGCGCCGAAGACCCAGACGTTGTTCTTGGTGATGGCGGTGACCCCGGTGAGCTGCCGGCCCGGCCGCGCCGTCCAGCCCGGCGCCTGCGCCCACGTACCGCTGGCCCAGTTCAGCACGTAGCCGCCGAGGTGGCTGACCGCCCACACGTTCTTCGCGGATGCGGCGCTTGCGGCGGCGATCCAGCTGGTCAGCCCGGCGGGCAGGACCGGCCTGCGCCAGCCGCCGTTAATCCAGCGCTCCACTACCGGCCGCCCGGTCCTGGCCAGGTTCGTGCCGCCGAAGAACCAGGCTTCGTGCCGGTGCGCGAGCACGGCGACGTAGCCGCTGTCGTTCTTGGCCGGGCCGTAATGACTCTCCCGCGCTAGCGGCCAGGCCGGCCTGACCGCCGCCTGCGCAACCGCCCCGCCCGCCGCGGGCGATCCGCTGACCAGGATCCCGGCGACGATCGTCCCGGCCACGAGCAGCGTGGCGGCGGGCCGCGCGACCCGGGCGGATAGCGGACTACGGCAGGGCCAGGGCATGAGCGGACTCCGGGGCGGCTTGAGCTGCCGTTGCGGCGGCGATGGCGGGACGAATGGGCAGCAGCTTAGTAAGAACCAGTCAAAAGAAAAGGCAAAGCGCGGAACCGCGCCGGCGAGCTGACCAGGCCGTATCCGGTCCGTGACAGTTTTGCGGCTGGCCGCCCAGACGGCGGTTATGACACGAAAGTCAGTTATCCGGCGGTGCCGGAGTGCGTCTATCGCGATGCCCAAATAGACTCGGTCGGGTTCGGCCCCCGCCGACGATCACGAGGGAGCAGGTCAGGTGACATTGCTGGAGTCGGTTTCGGGTCCGCGCGATCTCAAGGAACTGAGCCTGGATGAACTGCCGCTGCTGGCGGCGGAAATCCGCGATCTGCTCATCAAGACCGTGTCCAGGACCGGCGGCCATCTCGGCCCGAACCTTGGCGTGGTCGAGCTCACGATCGCCTTGCACCGGGTATTCGACTCCCCGGCCGACCGGATCCTGTTCGACACGGGCCACCAGTCTTACGTGCACAAGCTGCTGACGGGCCGGCAGGCTGGCTTCGAGAGCCTCCGGCAGCGGGGCGGTATCTCCGGCTACCCGAACCAGGCCGAGTCCGTGCATGACGTGATCGAGAACTCGCACGCGTCGACCAGCCTGTCCTACGCGGACGGGCTGGCGAAGGCGTACCAGCTGCGCGGCGAGGGGAACCGCTCAGTGGTCGCGGTGATCGGCGATGGCGCGCTGACCGGCGGCATGGCCTGGGAGGCGCTGAACAACATCGCCGGGTCGCCGGACCGGCGGGTCGTCATCGTGGTCAACGACAACGGCCGGTCCTACCAGCGGACCATCGGCGGGCTGGCAGATCACCTCGCCGCGGTCCGGATCTCGCAGCGGTACGAGCACGTGCTCGACTACATCAAGACCACGCTGACGCACACGCCGGTGGTCGGGCCGCCGCTGTACGAGACGCTGCACGGGATCAAGAAGGGCCTGAAAGACGTCCTGCAGCCGCAGGTGCTGTTCGAGGACCTCGGGCTGAAATACCTCGGGCCGATCGACGGCCATGACGAGCAGGCCATCGAGCATGCGCTGGCCAGGGCCCGCGACTTCGGCGGCGCGGTGCTCGTGCACGTGATCACCACGAAGGGCTTCGGTTACCCGCTCGCCGAGCAGAACGACGAGGACTGCCTGCACCAGGTTTCGCCCGCCCCGCCCGCGGCCGCCGCGGTGGCCGCCCCGGCCGGCGCGGCAGCGGCCGGCGCGGCCGGGAAGCTCCCGCTGACCCAGGTATTCGGTGCCGAGCTCGTCGCCATCGGCGCCCGCCGCCCGGACGTCGTCGCGATCACCGCCGCCATGCTGCACCCGACCGGCATGGCGAAATTCGCCAGCGCCTACCCGGACCGGGCATTCGACGTCGGGATCGCCGAGCAGCACGCGGTGACCAGCGCGGCCGGCCTCGCGATGGGCGGCATGCACCCGGTGGTGGCGATCTACGCCACGTTCCTGAACCGTGCCTTCGACCAGGTGCTGATGGACGTGGCGCTGCACCAGCTGCCGGTCACGTTCGTGCTGGACCGGGCCGGGGTAACCGGGCCGGACGGGGCCAGTCACCACGGCATGTGGGACGGCTCCATCCTGCAGCTGGTGCCGGGACTGCAGATCGCCGTGCCGCGGGACGCCACCCGGCTGGTCCAGCTGCTCCGCGAGGCGGTCGCCACCGACGGGCCGACCGCGCTGCGGTTCTCCGGGAAGATGGTGCCGGCCGAGATTCCGGCGATCGGCAGTCTCGGCACGATGGACGTACTCGCCCGGCCCGGCCCGGATCTGGCGGCCGGCCGCGGGGCCGGGACGCTGGACGGGGACGTGCTGCTGCTCGGCGCGGGACCGATGGCCGGCGTCTGCGTCCAGGCAGCGCAGCGCCTGGCGGACCACGGCATCGGGGTGACCGTCGTGGATCCCCGCTGGGTCAAGCCGCTGGACGAGGCTCTCGTCGCGGCCGCGGCCGCGCACCGGCTCGTGGTCACCGTCGAGGACAACGGGCGGGCGGGCGGTTTCGGCGACGCGGTCGGCCGGCTGCTGCGCGACCGGGAGATCAGCACCCCGGTGCAGACGTTCGGCCTGCCACAGCAGTTCCTTGAGCACGGTGAGCGCGCCGAGATCCTGGCCACGCATGGCCTCACCCCGCAGCATCTGGCCAGGGAGATCACCGCGGCGGTGGCGCGCCGGACTCCGGAACTGGCGCACCACCCGCGCGCCTGACCGCGCGTACCTGACAGCGCGTACTGACAGGGGGACAATCTCCAGCTATGGACACGCTCGAGGTTGCCGTCATCGGATCCGGGCCGGCCTTTACACCGCTGAGGCGCTGATCAAGCAGGCCGCCGCGGTCGACCCGGGCCGGCGGATCCGGGTTGACGTGCTCGACCGGCTGCCGACGCCGTACGGCCTGGTCAGGTACGGCGTCGCCCCTGACCACAAGTCGATCAAGTCGATCGCCGACTACCTGCGCGGGGTGCTCGAGCACGAGGGCGTGAGCTTCCTCGGCGGCCTGCACCTCGGCACCGACATCACCAGGGACGAGCTGCTGGCCTGCTACGACGCGGTGGTGTACGCGACCGGCGCGATGCGCGACCGGCGGCTCGGCATCCCCGGCGAGGACCTGCCGGGTAGCTTCGCCGCGACCGACTTCGTCAACTGGTACTGCGGGCATCCCGACATCGACCCGGCCGCGTTCATCCTGGACGCCGAGTCCGTCGCGGTGATCGGCGTCGGCAACGTCGCCGTGGACGTGGCCAGGATCCTGGCCAGGGATCCGCGCGACCTGCACGAGACCGACGTATCCCAGCCGGTGCTGGACGCGCTGACGGCGAGCAAGGTGCGCGAGGTTCACATGATCGGCCGTCGCGGCCCGGCGCAGGCCAAGTTCACCACCAAGGAACTGCGCGAGCTCGGCACCCTGGCCGGGGTCGACATCGTGGTCGGCGCGGGCGAGGCCGACCTGGACGCGTTCGACCCGACCGGCCGCAGCGCCCTGCTGGCGCAGTCCGACCGGCACGTGCGCGGCAATTACAAAGTGATCGCCGACTGGGCCGGGCGGCAGCCGGCCGGCGCCGCCCGCAGGCTGACCGTCCGGTTCTGGCTGCGGCCGACCGAGATTCACGGGCCAGACCGGGTGTCCGCGCTGACCCTCGAGCGGACCAGGCTGGATGACACCGGCACGCTGATCGGAACCGGCGAGCACGAGACCCTCGCCACCCAGCTGGTGCTGCGCAGCGTGGGTTACCAGAGCGTGCCGCTGCCCGGAGTCCCGTTTGACGAGCGCTCGTCCACCGTGCCGAACGCGGAGGGCCGGGTGCTCGGCCCGGACGGCGCGCCGCTGCCGGGGGAATACGTGGCCGGCTGGCTCAAGCGCGGCCCGACCGGGGTGATCGGCACCAACAAGTCCGACGCGGCGCAGACGGTCCGCTCGCTGCTGGCCGACCTGGCCGGCGGCCCCGGCCCGGATGAGGTGCCGCTGCCGCGCGCCGGGCTGCTGCCCTATCCCGAGCCCGCGGCCGGCCCTGCCGGCATCCGGCTCGGCGTCGCGCTTCGCCGCCGAGCTGGCCGGCCGCGGCGTCCCGTCGGTCAGCTATGCCGACTGGCTCAGGATCGAGACCGCGGAGAAGGAACTCGCCGCCGCGCTCGGCCGCGGCACCAGGGTCAAGCTGCCCAGCCGCGAAGAGCTCCACAAGGCCTGCGGCCTGACCTGGCCCTGATACCCCGGGCCGGCCGGCTGCCGGGCTAGCGGATCAGCGACCTCAGCAGGGCGCGGGTGCGGCGGGCATCCTCGCCGCTGGCGAACTCGCCGGCCACGAAATCGGTCACCCCGGCGTCCGCGAGCGCAGTGATCTTGCCCGCCACGGTGTCCTCGTCCCCGATGATGGCCACATCCTCCGGCCCGGCGGCGCCCTCGCGGTCGAGCATCGCCCGGTACGACGGCAGCTGGCCGTAGATGGCGAACACCCGCGCGGCGCGGGCGCGGGCCAGATCCGGCTCATCGGTAACGCAGACCGGCAGGATGCAGACCACCCGCGGCGCGGGCCGCCCGGCCGCCTGGGCCGCGCCGGTAATAGCCGGCCCGATGTAATCCCGCACCGTGGCCGGCCCGGTCATCCACAGCACGGTGCCGTCGGCCCGCTCCCCGGCCAGCCGCAGCATGACCGGCGCCATCGCGGCGAGCAGCACCGGCACCCGGCCTGGCCGCGGCACCGACAGGCTGATCTTGGTGCGGATGGTCTCGCCGTCGAAGTCAGCCGGCTCGCCGGCCAGCAGCGGCAGCAGCACCGACAGGTACTCGCTCATGTGCCGGGCCGGCCGCTCGAAGCTCTGCCCGTACATGTCCTCGATCACCAGCCGGTGGGACAGCCCGATGCCGAGCGCGAGCCGCCCGCCTACCGCCAGCGCGGTGGTGAGCGCCTGCTGGGCCAGGGCCGCCGGATGCCGGGGGTAGGTCGGCACGACCGCGGTGCCCACCTCGATGCCGGGCACCTGGCTGCCCGCCACCGCCAGCGCGGTCAGCGCGTCAAGCCCGAAGATGTTGGAGATCCAGGCGGACGCGAAGCCATCGTCGGCGGCTTGCTGCAACTGGTCGCGGAGCGCGGTGAGAGCGCCCGGGCCGGTCTGGTCAGTCAGGGACGTGCCGATGCGCAAGGTCAGCCTCCGTTCGCGGGACGGGAGTTCCGTCGTGCCCGGCAGTTGCGCCGGGCCATCCGTTAAAGATGGGGTTGTCCGATCGTGACGGTCCAGGCTAGCTTGCGCAAGACGGGTCCGAACTGGGCTAATGCTCATGAACATTCACAAGGTCGCAGCACCCGTAATCTTTGGTGGCCGCAACGGTGGGGACAATGGGGACATGAGTGCCGGCCAGGTCAGTGCCCAGCGAGGCGAGGGTAAGAAGAACCCGGGGAAGGCGCCCGGCAAGCAGCGCGCGCTGGATGTGCAGGCCGCCCACGATGCCGGGACGAGGCACGATGGCGTGCGCCCGCACCAGGGCAGCACGGGCAAGGAAGCCAGCCGGGCCCCGGGGACCGGCGATGAGCTGCTGCGCGACCGCTACCTTGACCGCGAGGAGAGCTGGCTCCGGTTCAACCAGCGGGTGCTGGAACTGGCCGAGGATGAGGCCATCCCGCTGCTGGAACGGGTGAAGTTCCTGGCGATCTTCGCGAGCAACCTGGACGAGTTCTTCATGGTCCGGGTGGCCGGACGGATCCGGCGGATGGCCACCGGGCTGCCGGTGGAGAGCGCCAGCGGGCTGCTGCCGCGGCAGATACTCCAGAACACGCTGCAGACGGCCAGGGAACTCGCCCGCCGGCACGCCGAGTGCTTCAGCGACCAGATCGTGCCCGCGCTGGCCGACGAGGGCATCGAGATCCTGCGCTGGAAGGAACTGTCCGCCACCGAGCAGGATGAGCTGCACGAGCTGTTCCGCGACCGCATCTACCCGGTGCTGACGCCGCTCATAGTGGATCCGGCGCACCCGTTCCCCTACATCTCCGGCCTGTCGCTCAGCCTGGCGGTGATGATCGCCGATCCGAAGACCGGCGGCACGATGTTCGCCCGGGTCAAGGTCCCGCCGCTGCTGCCCAGGTTCCTCGTCGTCGGGCAGCACCGGTTCGTTCCGCTGGAAGACGTGATCGCCGCCCATCTCGACGAGCTGTTCGTCGGGCTGGACGTGCTAGAGCAGCACGCGTTCCGGGTGACCAGGACCCGGGATCTCGAGATCGACGAGGACGTCACCGAGAACCTGCTGCAGTCGCTGGAACGCGAGCTGATGCGCCGCCGGTTCGAGCCGGCCGTCCGGCTCGAGGTCGAGGAGTCGATCTCCAGCGACGTGCTCGACAAGCTGGTTTCCGAGCTCGGCATCGACAGCCACGCGGTGTACCGGGTGCCGGGCCCGCTTGACCTGTCCGGCCTGATGGCCATCGCCAGCCTGGATCTGCGGCAGCTGAAGTACCCGGCGTTCGTTCCCTCCGAGGCCGCGCTGCCCCAGGACACCAGCATCTTCACCGCGCTGACCGAACGCGATGTCCTGGTCCACCACCCTTACGACTCGTTCACCACCACGGTGGAGCGGCTCGTGGTTTCGGCGGCGGCGGATCCCGGGGTGCTGGCGATCAAGCACACCCTGTACCGGACCAGCGGCGACTCGCAGATCGTGGACGCGCTGATCGACGCGGCCGAGGCGGGCAAGCAGGTCGTGGTCGTGGTTGAGATCAAGGCCAGGTTCGACGAGCGCGCCAACATCGCCTGGGCCCGCAAGCTGGAGGAGGCGGGCTGCCATGTGGTCTACGGCTTCGTCGGCCTGAAAACGCACTGCAAGATGGTGCTCGTCGTGCGCGAGGAATCGGACGGGTCGCTGCGCCGCTACTGCCACATCGGCACCGGCAACTATCACCCGACCACCGCGCGGCTGTACGAGGACTTCGGCCTGCTGACGTCCGACCGTACCGTCGGCCAGGACGTCACCGACCTGTTCAACCACCTGACCGGGTACAGCAGGAAGACCGAGTACAACCGGCTGCTGGTCGCGCCCGCGTCGCTGCGTTCCGGGCTGGTGGCGCAGATCGCGTCGCAGGTGGCCAGGCAGCGGGCCGGCGAGCCGGCCAGGATCCAGATGAAGTGCAACGCGATCATCGACGAAGTGATCATCGACGCGCTGTACCGGGCCTCCCGCGAAGGCGTCCCCATCGACCTCCTGGTACGCGGCATCTGCGGGCTGCGGCCGGGCGTGCCAGGCTTGTCCGAGACGATCCGGGTCCGCAGCATCCTGGGCCGTTTCCTCGAGCACTCGCGGGTCTACGCCTTCGGCACCGGCGAGAACGGGGACGGGGATGTCTGGCTGGGCAGCGCCGACCTGATGCACCGGAACCTGGACCGCCGGGTCGAGCTGCTAGTCCGGGTGACCGATCGCGCGCAGCAGGCGGAGTTGCGCGGTCTCTTCGCCGAGGCGATGAACGAGCGCACCTCGTCCTGGTGGCTCGGCCCCGATGGCCTATGGACCAGGCACCACCTGGACAGAAACGGCGTGCCGCTGCGTGACCTGCAGAGCCACCTGATCCGGGTCCGGCAGGGCCGCGTCGCTGATGACTGAGCACGCGGCCGGGATCCGCGCGGCCGGCGCGATACTGTCCCGCCGCGGGCCGGCCGGCGATGAAGTCGCCGTGATCCACCGCAGCCGGTACGACGACTGGAGCCTTCCCAAGGGAAAGCGCGAGCCCGGTGAGCACCTGCTCGCGACCGCGGTGCGCGAGGTGGCGGAGGAGACCGGCGTCCGGGTGATCCTCGGCAGGCGGATCGGCCGCAGCCGCTATGACAGCCTCGGCCGGGGCAAGATGGTCGACTACTGGGCCGCGCGGCCCGCTGACCCGGACGCGGCTGTCGGCTTCACGCCGAACGACGAGGCCGACGCCCTGGACTGGCTTCCGGTGGCGGCCGCGTCAGGCAGACTGAGCTACCAGCGGGACGCGTCGCTGCTGGCCGATTTCGCCGCCGGGCCGGCCAGCACCGTGCCGTTCATCCTGCTCCGGCATGCATCGGCCGGGAGCAAGCGGGCGTGGGCCGGGGACGACCTGGCCAGGCCGCTGGACGCGCACGGGGCCGCGGATGCCGATCACCTGGCCCGGCTGCTGTCATGCTTTGGCCGGTGCCGCGTGCTCACGTCGGCGGCAGAGCGCTGCGTGGCGACCGTCCGGCCGTACGCGGCGCTGATGGGCGCCCCGATCGAGATCGAAGCCGACTTCACCGTACGCGGGCCGGGTAGCGTTACCCCGCGCGAGCTGAAACGGGTCGGGCAGATCATGGACTACGGCCAGCCCGCGGTGATCTGCGGGCACGGCGAGAACCTGCCGTTCTTGCTGCAGGCGGCCTGCGCGCGCCTGGGCGCCAGGGCCCCGGCCGGCCCGCCGCTGCGCAAGGCGGGCTGGTGGGTACTGCACGCGGCCGAGGATCAGCTGGCTGCCGCCGAGCGTTACCACCCGGCCGACATGGACGCCTGACCCGGAACCTCAGCCCGGCAGGCCGGCCGGCGTCCAGTCCAGCGTGGGTGGCAGCGCGCCTTCGAAGATCAGCAGCCAGCGCTTGAGCTCGGGCCCGATCCCGCCGCTGAAGCCGCCAAGCCCGTTGCCGGCCACGACGCGATGGCAGGGCACGATGACCGGCACCGGGTTGGCGCCCATGATCCGGCCGATGGCCCGGGCGGGCAATTCCGCGGTGTCGGTCCCGACGCCAGCCCGGCGGGCCAGCGCCCCGTAGGTGATCGTCTCGCCGTAGCCGACTGAATCGAAGAGCACGGACAAGACCTGGTACTGCAGCCGGGAGACGCCGGCCCAGTCGATGGTCAGGTCGAAGGCCCGGCGCTGCCCGGCGAAATACTCCGTTAGCTGGGCGCACGTGCTGGCCAGGACCGGGTCCTGCCGTGCCGCCGACCCGCCCGCAGTGCCGGAGCCGCCGCTCGCGGCCGGTGATGGCGGGGCGTCGGCGTTAGCCGGTGATGGCGGGGCGTCGGCGTTTGCCGGTGATGGCGGGGCGCCGAACCGGATGGCCGCCAGGCCCGCCTCGCTGCAGCCGGCCGACAGCGGCCCCGCCGGGGTATCGAGCGTGGTCCAGGAAAGTGCGCGCACCACTCCATTCTCGCCGCCCGGCGGTGGTTCCGTGGCCAGGCGGTCCCCGGCCAGGCGGCCCGGGCGCGGTTCCCCGGCCAGGCGGCCCGGCGCGGTTCCGTGGCCAGGCGGTCCCGGCCGCGGTCCCCGGCCAGGCGGTCCCTGGCCAGGCGGGCCCGCCGCGGTTCCGCGGCCAGGCAGCCGGCGTGGCTTGACATCCGCTGATGTAAAGCGTACTTTCCATATGACAGGCAGTGTAAAGGAAGTTTTACATGCACAACGAGGTCCGCGGCCTGCGCGCCGCGAGGGCGATGTCGCAGCAGTCGCTCGGCGAGGCTCTTGGCGTTTCCCGCCAGACCATCAACGCGATCGAGCAGGGCCGGTACGACCCGTCGCTGCCGCTCGCGATCAGGATCGCCCGGTTCTTCGGGCACGCAGTAGAGGAGATTTTCCATGTCGACGGCAAGGTCAACTGAGATGAGCAGGCTGCGCAGGTACTCCGTCCCGGCCTTCTGCGTGCTGGCGGCAGCCGGGTACGTGGCGGTGTTCCTGGCCCATCACGACGTGCCGATGGCGGTCGCCGGCGCGGTCATCATGCTGGGCTACGGCGCCGTGGTCACGGTGTTCTCTCGCCGCAGCGAGGTCGCGGCGTTGCTCAGCGACACCGCTCATGACGAGCGGCATGCCCAGATCAACCTGCGGGCCGGCGCGCTCGCGTTCTACGCGGCGGTCGCGGTCGCGCTGGTGATGGCCTTCGTCGGGCTGGCCAGGACCGGGAATGCGGGTGACTGGGGCGCGATGTGTGCCGTTCTCGGCATCGGTTACATAACCGGCATCGTGATCTTCTCGCGCCGCACCTGAACCCGCCCGCCGCCGGCGGCCGCCCGCCACGTTTCCTTGATCACGGAGGATCCGGCATGCCCCCGCGTGCCGGATCCTCCACGATCACGAAACTGGGCTGGGCCCTGGCGGATGCACCGCGGAAATTGTCGGTGGCAGGCGGTAGAACCGGGGCGTTCGAGTCACCGGCCAGATGGACTGGCCGCGATGACCGGGCAGAAGGGCCGGCCGTGATGAAGAGCCTGGCGGATGCGTTAGAGGCGGAGCTTGCCGAACTCTCGTTCCGGCTGACCGAGCCGGGGAAGCGCGAGTGCCTGCGCTGCTACCTGCTGCGCATGCTCGATCAGTTCGGCTGCGACGGCACCCATCGGTGGACGAGGAGATGGCGTGACCTGCGCTCGCCGCGGGCACGTGGCCTGATCCGGCGCCTTGAGCGGCAGGGCGCCTGCTGCTGCGACTGCGAGGTAATACTCAACGTCTATCCGTATTACCCGGATTCCGGCGGGCTGCTGCCGTGCGCCGGAGTGCTGCGGGCCGGGTCCTCGGTGCCCTGCGACCTGTCCGCGCGGTGGCGGGCGGCATGACCCGCCGCCGGCCGCCGCACGACGGCTGAAGTCGGGCACGGCTACCTTCAGTCGGCCTGGGTTGCGGGGCGGCCCGGTTCAGGGAGGCTGAACTCGCGGGACGGCCGGGTTCGCGGGCGCCCGGGTTCGCGGGCAGAGGGTTCGCGCGCGGCCCGGTTCAGGGCGGCTGAGCTTGCGGGGCGGCCGGGTTCGCGCGCGGCCCGGTTCAGGGCGGCTGAGCTTGCGGGACGGCCGGGTTCGCAGGCAGCCGGGTTCGCGGGCGTCAGCCGATGTCCTTCTCGATCACCCGGAGCAAGGCGCCCGAGATCGGCGTCGCCGTCACGCCAACCTGCCATGGGCGGGCCCCGTACCGGGCCAGGTCGGCACTGACGGCAGCCGGGCTCACCGGATCCGGCGGCTGCCAGGCGAGCCTGCGCACGGTATCGGGCGGCAACAGGTTCTCGGTCGGCAGGCCGTGCTCATCGGCCAGCGCAGCAACCGCGGCCCGGACCGCGGTAAGCCGGGTGGCTGCGACCGGGTCGCGCTCCTGCCAGCGGTGCGCGGGCGGCGGCCCGTCGCCGGCCGGCGCGGCCGTCTCGGGCAGGCTGGGCTCGGGTTCCGCCCTGGCCCGCCCGACGGCGCGGAGCCATTCGCCGGCGTGCCGGCGTGCTCCGCGGCCGTTGAAGCCGCCGATCGCGGCCAGCTCGCCGGTACTCTTCGGCTGGGACCGCGCGGCTTCGATGATCGCGGCGTCAGGCAGGATCCGGGTCGGCGACTGGTCGCGCCGCCGGGCGATTCGGTCGCGTTCCAGCCACAGCTCGCGGACGACAGCGAGGCCGCGCCTGCTGCGGACGCGGTGAATGCCGGAGGTTCGGCGCCAGGGGTCGGTCCGCGGTGTTGGCGGCCCGGCGGCGAGAATGGCGCTGAACTCCTGCCGCGCCCATTCGGCTTTGCCCTGCGCGGTGAGCTGCTGCGCAAGCGCGTCGCGCAGTTCCACTAGCACCTCGACGTCGAGCGCCGCGTAACGCAGCCAGTCGTCCGGCAATGGCCGGGTCGACCAGTCAGCCGCCGAATGGCTCTTTTGCAGCGCCAGGCCTAGTACTTCCTCGACCAGGGTGCCAAGCCCGACCCGCGGATAGCCGAGCAGCCGCCCGGCCAGCTCGGTGTCGAAGAGGGTCCTGGGCCGGTAGCCGATTTCCGCCAGGCACGGCAGGTCCTGTGACGCGGCATGCAGGACGGTCTCCGTATCGGCCAGCGCTTTGTCGATGGCCGACAGGTCGGGGCAGGCGACCGGATCGACCAGCACCGTGCCGGCGCCGTCGCGGCGGAATTGCACCAGGAAGGCCCGGTGCCCGTAACGGAAGCCGGAGGCGCGCTCCGCGTCAACCGCAACCGGGCCGCTGCCCGCGGCCAGCGACCTGGCCGCCGCATCGAGCGCCGCGGCCGTCACGACCAGCGGGGGAAGGCCGTCGCGGGGAGCAAGGAGGGGCACGGCCACCCGCTCGGCAGCCTCATCCGCCGCGACCCCGGCTGGCTCATCCGCTACCGTCCCGCCAGCCTCCTGCACCGCAGTCCCGCCCGTCGCAGTCCCGCCCGTCGCGGCCTTGCTGGCCGGGGGATCGGCTGCGGCGGCCTCCCCCGTCGTGGATCCGCCCGCCGCAGTCCCGGTGGTGGCGGTCGCGCCCGTCGCGGCCTCGCCCGCTCTGCCGTCGCCGGGAGCCGCTCTGCCGTCGCCGGGGCCCGGCGCGTGGCTGCTGCTGGGGGCCGCGCCGCTGTCGCCGGGGCTCGTGCCGCTGTCGCTGGAGACCGCGCCGCTGTCGCCGGGGCCTGGCCTGCCGTCGCTGGGACCCGCCCTGCCGTGGCCGGTCATCGCGGCCGCCGGCCCCGCGGTTGCCGCAAGCCGCTGACCCCGGCGGCCAGCGGCGGCAGCCCGGCCGCGGCGCACAGCGTCTCGCACCAGGCGGCAACGTGACCGCCGAGGCCAAGTCCGCCTGGCTGGCCGTCGCCGACCTGGCCGTCGCCTGATGGTCCTGCGCCGGCCGGTGACCATGATGCCCGTAGCTCGAATTCGGTTGTCACCGGCTCATCTTGCTTCGCGCCAAACCCCTCCGTCACCACCCTGGTCACGGTCCCGCTGGGGTGCCGGTAGCCGACTGCCCTGGCGTCCAGCGCCTCGGTCAGCCAGCTCCAGCCGACCGCGCCAACCAGCGGGTCGGCCGCGATCTCCGGCTCGAGGTCGACCCGGATGTGGCCGATGATCCGGAACGGACCGCCCCACCCGCGCTGGCCCGCCGGGTCGAAGAGCAGCACGAACCTGCCCCAGCCGACATCGCCGTCGGCGCCGCTCGCGGTGACGGCGACCGATGCCGCGAATGGCGCCAGCCGCCGCGGCGCGGGCTCCTGATCGAAGGTCAGCTCGGGTCGCAGCTCGCGAACCCGGCCAAGCCCCGCCTCGACCTCGGCGACGGCGGAGCGGAACAGAGCGGCGTTGCCATCGGCTCCGGCACCGCCGGGCTCGCCATCGGCCAGCTGCCGCCCGGCCTCGTTACCGTCGGCCACCGGGCGGCCGGGCTCCTTGCGGCCGGCCTTGCTGCCAGCCTCACGGCCAGTGACCTCGGTACCGTCCGTCC
This sequence comes from uncultured Actinomycetes bacterium, assembly GCA_963786975.1. Classification (GTDB taxonomy): domain Bacteria; phylum Actinomycetota; class Actinomycetes; order Streptosporangiales; family Streptosporangiaceae; genus Palsa-506. Next base: position 630,662 of record CAWBBE010000011.1, read on the forward strand.
CGCCAGCGGACCTCATGGTGAGAGCGTACGGCGCGAGCGCGGTACCCTCATGCAACCCGGTCGCGGATCTCTGACATCCTGCTTGTTTCATCGACATAAGGGACATAGCCAATGTACAGCGCGGCGCCGCACGCCGTGCAAGACCATTCGGGGCACTCGCCGTCCGGGGAGTCCGGGCAGTCAAGATCCACAGGATGATACTGCTCGAACGGCTGATCCGGGCCGCAGTCGGGACAGTCCCGGACCATCTGGGCCAGCTGGATCATCTGCGACCTCCTCGCCACGCTCAGCTTGATGTTGGCACGGTGGCGGCCCAGCTCCACGGACCTGCGGCGGCGTGTCCCCGGGGCGTTTCCGCGGAAACGCGAGAAAGCCCGCGGCAGGCGGCCTCGCGGCCCAGGCGGTACCGGGCCGGGCGGCTGGGTCTTGTGAGACGATCTGCGATGTGACAACGCAGACGGAGGAATCGCCGTTCCTGCGCGCTTGCTTCCGGCGGCCAGTGCCCTATACGCCGGTCTGGTACATGCGCCAGGCGGGACGTTCGCTGCCCGAGTACCGCGCTGCCCGCGGCAAGACGTCAATGCTGCAAGCCTGCGGGCGGCCTGACCTGATCACCGAGTTCACGCTGCAGCCGCTGCGCAGGTATCCGGTGGACGCCGCGATCCTGTTCAGCGACATCGTGGTGCCGCTGAAGGCCGTCGGGATCGGCATCGACATCGCCCCCGGCGTGGGGCCGGTGGTGGACCAGCCGATCCGCGGCGAGCAGGACCTGGCCAGACTGCGTGCCCTGCAGCCGGATGACGTCCCGTTCATCACCACGGCCGTCGGCAACCTGGTCGCCGAGCTCGGCGCCGTGCCGCTGATCGGGTTCGCCGGCGGCCCGTTCACCCTCGCCTCCTACCTGGTCGACGGCGGCCCGTCGAAGAGCTTTGACCGGACGAAGTCGCTGATGTACGGCAACCCGAAGCTCTGGGCCGGGCTGCTCAGCCGGCTGGCCGACATCACGATCACGTTCCTGCAGGTCCAGGTGGCCGCCGGGGTGAGCGCCGTGCAGCTCTTCGATTCCTGGGCCGGCACGATCAGCCCCGAGGACTACCGGCAGTCGGTGCTGCCACACAGCAGGCGGATCTTCCAGGCACTGGCCGCATCGGGCGTGCCCAGGATCCACTTCGGCGTCGGCACCAGCGAGCTGCTGGGGCTGCTCGGCGAGGCGGGCGCGGACGTGGTCGGGGTGGACTGGCGGATCCCGCTGGACGAGGCGGCGCGCCGGGTCGAGCCTGGCAAGGCACTGCAGGGCAACCTGGACCCGGCAATCCTGCTCGCGCCGTGGGATGTGGTCGAGCGGCGGGCCCGGGAGGTGCTCGAACGCGGCCGTACCGGCGAGGGGCACATCTTCAATCTCGGCCACGGCGTGCTGCCGGATACCGACCCCGGGGTGCTCGCCCGGCTGACCGACCTGGTGCACACCGAGTCCGTCCGGCTGGCGGAAGGCGCGCGCTAGCCCGCGGTGCTCGGCCTGGACCTGCGCCGCAGCGCGCGCCGCCACCCGCCGTACCCGAGGCCGGCCAGCAGCGCCGCCACGAGCGCGAACGGAAGTACCGCCCCGGCTCCGGTGAGCACCGCGGTGGTTACCCGCTGGAGCGCCCGCCAGCCTGCGGAAAGGCCGGCCAGGAAGCCATGAGAATGCCTTCTATGAATAACGGGCTGAGCGCGGGAACTCACCAGCCGCAGTGACACGGTGGCAAAGTCAGTCTCGCGGGACAGCGCTCGCTGCTGGGCTTGCAGCGCTTCTAGCGCGGACTCCTCCGAGTTGATCTGGTCCTGCACCGCGAGCAGGCTATTGACCGAGCCAGCCCGGCGCAGCAGGGCGCGCAATTGCGCGATCTCGGCGCGCGCCGACGCTACCCGGCTGGTCACGTCCGCGACCTGCCCGGTGACGTCCTGGGCCTGCTGGGACATGGAGAGCTGGCGGCCTAGCCGGCCGGACAGCTGGCGCAGCGTAGCCGGGTAAGCCGCGACCGGGATCTTGAGCCGCAGGCTGATCGTGGAGCGGGCGCGATCGGCCGGGCTGACTGTGGACTGCTCGCCTGCCACGTAGCCGCCGGCCGCGGTCACGATGCTGGTCGCGAGCGAGGCCGCGGTGCCGACGTCGCGCGCCCGCACGGTCAGCCCGGCGGTGTAGATGATGCTCTGGCCCGCGGTCACCAGCCGCGCGGCCAGGGCGGCGGAGGCAGCCCTGCCCGCCGGCGCCCGCGGCCCGGGCGCTGCCCGGCCGGCAAACGTGCCACTTCCGGCGGCATTAGCCGGTCCATGATCGGAACGGGGCATGCTCGCGGAACTGGTTCCGGCCGCGGAGCTTGCTCCGGCGGAACAGCCGGCTAGCAGGCCGCCGCCGCACAGCACAGCGGTAATGGTGACAGCGGCCGCGCTGGCCCGCGGTCGGCGGGCCAGCGCCCGGGTCTTGGCGTTCATGCCGGTGGGACGCGCGCTGCGGGCAGCTGGTTCCGTATCGGCGAGAATCGGGCGGAACGGTTGATCGCGCTGCCCGGGCAGCGACCGGCAACTGCCCGACCGGCAACTGCCCGACCGGCAACCGCCCGACCGGCAACCGCCCGGCCCGCCCGGCCCGCCCGGCCCGCCCGGCCCGTCGGCCCGCCCGGCCCGGCTGCCCGTCTCAGGCTCCCCGCCAACCCGGTGATCATGAAGTTCAACGGCATCTGACCCGTTGAACTTCATGATCACCGGGTTGGGCCGGTTGGGCCGGTTGGGCCGGTTCGGCCGGTTCGGCAGGCGAGATTGGCGGGGCGGGATGGCGGATCGCGCTGCCCGGCAGCGGCCGGCAACCGCCCGGCCCGGCCCGGCCGACGCCCCGGCCCGGCCCGGCCGGCGAGTCGGCCGGGCTGGCCGACGCGGGGGGGCGCCGGCCGGGGCGGCTGAGCTGCTTGCCGGCCGGGGCGGCAGGCGGTCCGCGGCGAGCCGCGCCGGAGCGTGGCCGCCTTCCGGTAGCCGGCATATGACCAGGTGAGACTCAATGACGGAACAATGGATAAGCAAAGTCAGACATCGAGCGCGTTAATTGCATAAAGCACAAACTTCCGGTGTTTAATGGCCGGGCCGGCGTAGACTGCGACTTCCCTGCTTACCCCGCTAGGTATCTGGCATACCGCGCTAGGTATGGGAGATACGGAATCCCAGGATAACGATGAGCGTGCCCGCAGCTCGCGTCACCGTCCGGGTAGCCGTTCAGTCGTCACGGCGGCTGCTCCGGGACACTCTGGCCGCATGCCTGGCCGTCCGGCCGGAGATGACCGTCATCGGCAAGGTGGCCGAGCCGGATGACGTGTTCGCGCTCTGCGAGCTACGGCGCCCGGACGTGGTGATCCTTGACGCCGGCGTCCGGCTGGGGGAGATGGCCGCCCGGGTTCGGACCCTGCTGCGGCACTTTCCCGGGCTGAACGTGATCGTCATGTACCGGGAGGCATCGGAGCAGGACCTGGCCGCCGCCTGCCGGGCCGGCGTCGCGTCGCTGCTGCCCGAATCGCACGGCCTGCCCGCGGTGCTCGCGCTGGTGAAGCGGAGCAAGGGACGGCATGCCCGGCCGGCCGATGGCGGCCTTACCGACCGGGAACTCGAGATCATCGTGCTGACCGGCTCCGGCCACAGCGTCCCGGACATCGCCGAGCTGCTCCAGATCAGCCCGCTGACGGTGGAGAACATCAAGCGCCGGGTCTACGCCAAGCTGGACGTGAGCAGCAGCGTGCACGCCGTGGCCAGGGCCGCCTCGCTCGGCATGCTGGCGCAGCGGGACGCGCCGGCCGCCCGGCGGCGGCCGCAGGCCGAGGCCGGGACCACCGTGCTGACCGTGGTGTCCGGCCAGCCCGGCCCCGCGCTCGATCTGGTGGTGACCGCGCTGATCGCCAGCCGGCTGCCGTTCGTCCTGGTCCGGGTGCCCGAGCCGGTGGCCGGCACGCACTGGGCGCGCTGGCACCGCGGCCCGATCGTGGCAGCGCTGGTCGACCCGGAGCCGCCGGACTGGCCGTTGGTGGCCGAGCTCGGCATCCCCGCGGTACTCGTGCACAGCAAGCCGCTGGATCCGCCGGAACTGGCCGAGGCGCTGGCCTGCGGCGCGAGCGCACTGGTCGCGGCGGGCCGGGTGGACGAGCATTTCCTGTCCGTGCTCCGGATGGTCAGCCAGGGTTACCTGGTCGTCGACTCGATGCCGATGCGGCCGCTGATCGGGGCCGTCCGGGCGCGCTGGGACGAGCGAGCCGCCGGCGGGCTCGAGCTGCCCGAGCTGACCTCGCGGGAGAGCGATATCCTGCGGTCGCTGGCGGCCGGGCACTCGATCAAGCAGACCGCCAGGGCGCTGGGCATCGCCCCGAAGACGGTGGAGAACGTGCAGACCCGGCTGTTCCGCAAGCTCGGCGTGCGCAACCGGGCAGGCGCGCTGGCCGTCGCCGACGCCTTCGGGCTGCTGCCCGACCTGGGTCCGGCGCCGCCGCCGGCCGCCGCGCCGCCGCCGCAGCGCGGCCGGGTTCAGCCGCCGCAGCGCGCCCGGGTTCAGCTGCCGGCCCGGATGCCGGCCGGGCGCCGGCCGGTCCCCCCAGGGGATTCCCGTCCCCCGGGGGGTTACCGTCCCTATCCGGGAGTGCCCGGCGGTACTAGTGTGCCGCTAGCGAGGCACTTCCCCCGATCCCCGCGTACGCCCGAGACCTTGACCGGGTTTCGGCGCGCCCACCTACTGGCTAGGAGGCGCCATGGTCGGTTCCGCTGGTCCCCGGTATCAGGATGACGAGCGCAAGCGCTCCGGGGCGCTGTCCGTTTCCCGGCGCAGGCTGCTGGTTTCCGGCGGCGGCCTGGCGGCCGCCCTGGCCGGGCTGGACACGATGCGGCACCTGGCCGCCACGCCGGTGCGCCTCGCCGCCGACGCCGGGACGGCCAGCAACGGGCCCGGCGGCCTGCCGGACGTGCAGTTCGATCTGTCCGGGTTCGTCGCCCCCGGCCTGACGGTCGACGGTGTCGCGGTCCAGTTTCCGCCGGTCTACACCCTGTTCGCGCCGGCCAGGCTGAGGGCCAGGCCAGGCCATGCCGATGCCCGCCAGCTCGCCGGTGCGCTGGACCGGGTGGAGGAGGCATACGCCTTCGCGCCGCAGGGAGTGTTCACCCTGGTCTCGTACGGCCTGCCCTACTTCGGCCGGTTCCCCCGCCGGATGTTCAGCGCGCTGGTGCCGCGGCTGAGTTCTGACCACAGCCGGTTCGCGCTCGAGGAGGCGGTACCGGCGCCGACGGATGTCAGCCCGGCCAACCCGGGCATTACCAAGAGGACCTATAACGTGCCGGTCCGGATCGAGCAGAACGACTTGCTCATCACGCTGCGCAGCGACCACCCGGACAACCTGCGGGATGTGATGGCGTTCCTGGGCGGCAGCAACCGGCTGGCCGGGGAGCACGTCCCGTCGCCGCGGCTGAGCTGCGGGCTGACGTTCACCAGCGCGCGGGTCATGTTCGTCCAGCGCGGCCTGCCGCGGAGCGTCGCCGACCGCCACCACCTGCGGTACGCCAGCTACGTCCACCCGCAGTCCCCGATGTGGATGGGCTTCGCGGACCAGCAGGCCAGCGCGAGCGCGGCCGCGCCGGACATCACCTTCCAAGGCGGCGGCATCAGGCTGACCACAGCGGAAGCCGGGGACTACTTCGACAACGGCTCGCTGCAGCACCTGTCGCACGTGATCCTGGACCTGGACCAGTTCTTCGACCTGGACGAGACCGGGAAGCCGGGCCCGGACGGCAGCTACCTGGAACGGGTCCAGTACATGTTCCGGTCCACGCCGCCGCCCGCGCAGGGACACGCCGACCAGTACACCAACGGCGGCGGCCCGGCCTTCCTGGAGAACGACTTCAAGGGCACCGGCGACGCGCGGCGGAGCGCCGAGGCCATCGGCACCCCGATCGACCCGGACACCGGCAGGCCCGCGCACCGGATGGGACACCTGTCCACCCTGCAGCGCTCCTCGCGGACGGCGGCCGGGCGGCCGCTGCACATCAGGATGGACGGTCCCGGCTTCGACAGCCTGGACGTGCCGGACGGCAGCAAGCAGCCGAAGCTCGAGTTCACCGCCTTCGTGCCATCGGCCGATTTCTTCGCCACCATGCGGCGCCACCAGGCCTCGCTCGACCTGCAGAAGAAGTTCAAGGTCGCAGAGTCGGACAATGGCCTGGAGCGCTTCATCACCTCGACCAGGCGGCAGAATTTCCTCATCCCGCCCCGCCGCCACCGGGCTTTCCCGTTCGCTGAGCTTGGTGGTGGCGGCTGAGGAGCCGTCGGCGTGGTCGCTGCGGCTGCGGCAGGCCAGCGTGCCGTGCCGCAGCCGCGGCGATCATGTAATGCCGGATTCCGGCCAGTCCCGCGGGCTGCCCTGCTTCCCCGCAGGTGGTACCCGAGTACCACCTGGGGCGCCTGACAGACTGGCCGCATGCCCGCATGCACCGAGCCGCCCCGGGTCGTCATCGTGGGCGGCGGGATCGCCGGGCTCGCCGCGGCGTTCTTCCTGCGCGACGCCGGCCCGGCGGTGACCGTGCTGGAGGGATCACCGCGGCTCGGCGGCAAGCTCGCCGTGTCCGAGGTGGCCGGGATCGCCGTCGACGAGGGCGCCGAGGCGCTGCTCACCCGTCGGCCGGAAGGGACTGACCTGGCCGCCGCGGCCGGGCTGGCCGCGCGGCTGGTGCCGCCGGGCACGACGGCGGCCGGGATCTGGACCAGGGGGCGGCTACGGCCGCTGCCGCGGCGGCAGCTCATGGGCGTGCCCGCGGACGCCGATGCGCTGGCCAGCTCGGGGATCCTGTCCGCACCCGGGCTGGCCAGCGCCCGGGCCGAGGCCGGGCTGCCCGCCACCGCACGGGCCGGGGACGTGTCGGTGGCCAGCTACGTCGGGGCGAGGTTCGGCCGGGAAGTCGTGGACCGGCTGGTGGACCCGCTGCTCGGCGGCGTCTACGCGGGCCGGTCCGAGCAGCTGTCGTTCGAGGCGACGCTGCCGGCGCTGGCCGCGGCATCCCGGCAGCATGCCTCGCTGACCGCCGCCGCCCGTGCCGTGCTGGACGCCGGGGCGGCCAGCGGGCCGGCCGCCGGTGACGGCCCGCCGGGGCCGGTGTTCACCACGCTGGCGGGCGGGCTGGCCACGCTGGTCCCGGCCGTCGCGGCCGCGTCCGGCGCGGCCGTGCGGACCCGCGCGATGGTCCGCGGGCTGGCCCGCGGGCCGGACGGCTGGCGGCTCACCGTGGGCTCCGCGCACGCGCCGGAGCAGCTTGCCGCCGATGCCGTGGTGCTGGCGCTGCCGGCCGCCCCGGCCAGCAGGCTGCTGGCCGGGGTGCCGGGCGCGGCGGCGGCCGCGGCCGGGCTGGCCGGGATACCGAGCGCCAGCATGGCGATCGTCACGCTGGCCTACCCGGACAGCGCGTTCCCCGAACCGCCGCCGGGCAGCGGCTACCTGGTGCCCGCGGTGGACGGCCACCCGGTCAAGGCGGTCACGTTCAGCACCGTCAAGTGGCCGCACCTGCGGGCGGGCGGCCAGCCGGTGCAGATCGTCCGCTGCTCGGTCGGCCGGATCGGCGAGGAGGCCCTGCTGCAGCGCGACGACGGCGAGCTGGCGGCGCTGGCGGCGGCCGACCTGGCCGCGGCCACCGGCGTGCGCGGCGCCCCGGCCGCCGCCCGGGTCAGCCGCTGGGGCGGCGGCCTGCCGCAGTACACGGTCGGCCATCTGGACCGGGTAGCCCGGATCCGCGCGTCAATAGGCGCCCAGCCCGGGCTTGCCGCCTGCGGGGCCAGTTACGCCGGGATCGGCATCCCGGCCTGCATCGCGTCCGCCCGGGCCGCGGCCGACCAGGTCATCGGCTACCTGGCAGCACGCGCGTCCGGCCAGGGCGCGGCCGCCGGCCCCGGCAGAGGACAATGAGGTCATGGCTGGAAACGAGACCGGGCAGCGGCCGAAGGCCCGCGAGCTGAACGAGCTGATCCGCTACACGATGTGGTCGGTGTTCCGGGTCCGTGATCACGGCGAGCTGGCCAGCGGCAGCGGCACCGAGGCGAAAATCCGGGACGCGATCGCCATCGAGGTCGGTGACCTGCTCAGCCAGGCCGAGGGCAAGGGCATCGTCACCCGCGGCTGCTACGACCTGCAGGGCATGCGCGCCGACGCCGACTACATGTTCTGGTGGGTCGCGCCGTCCTCCGACGACCTGCAGGAGATCTACGCCCGGTTCCGCGGTACCCGGCTGGGCCGGGCCAGCGAGCCGGTCTGGTCGGCGATGGCGCTGCACCGGCCGGCCGAGTTCAACAAGAGCCACGTCCCGGCGTTCATGGCGGGCGAGGAGCCGCGCAGGTACGTGTGCGTGTACCCGTTCGTGCGCTCCTACGACTGGTACCTGCTCGACGACGAGGAGCGCCGGGCGATGCTGGCCGAGCACGGGATGATGGCCCGCGAGTACCCGGATGTCCGCGCGAACACCGTCTCCTGCTTCTCGCTGAACGACTACGAGTGGATGCTCGCCTTCGAGGCCGACGAGCTGCACCGGATCGTCGACCTGATGCGGCACCTGCGGGGCGCGCGGGCCCGCCGGCATACCCGGGTGGAGATCCCGTTCTTCACCGGCCGGCGCAGGCCGGTACGCGAGCTTGTCGCCGCGCTGCCGTGAGGCTGCTGTTCGGCCGGGAGCGGTTCACCGCAGAACTGGCCTGGACCGAGCTGACCGCTGTCCTGCCTGGCTGGGACATCGTCACCTGCCCACGGCACCAGCTGATCAGGTACCTGGACGGGGTGGACGTGATCTGCCCGTTCGGATCCCGGGTCGACCGGGCGGTGCTCGAGTCCGGCACCTTCGGGCTGGTGCAGCAGTTCGGGGTGGGCCTGGAGCAGGTCGACATTCCCCGGGCCACCGAGCTCGGCGTCGTGGTCGCGCGGGTGCCGGGCGACGCGGGCGGCAACGCCGACAGCGTCGCCGAGATCGCGGTGCTGCACTTGCTGGCACTGACCCGGCGGCTGCCGGAAGCCCGGGCCGCGCTGGCCGAAAGGCGCTGGGAATCCCGGCCGACCGGCAAGTCATTGCATGGTGCGACGGTGCTGATCGTCGGCCTCGGCACTATCGGCGTCGCGGTGGCACGCCGGCTCGTGCCGTTCGGTGCCCGGCTGATCGGCGTCCGGGCCCGGCCGGGCCTCGGCGGCCCGGCCGAGGTCGGGCAGGTGGCCGGGCCGGGCGAGCTGTCCGGGCTGCTGGCCATCGCCGACGCGGTCGTCTGCTGCGCGATGTTCACCGGCAGCAACGCAGGAATGTTCGGCACCGCCGCGTTCGCCGCGATGAAGCCCGGCGCGCTGTTCGTTAACGTCGCCAGGGGCGGGCTCGTGGACGAGGCCGCGCTGCTCGCCGCGCTCCAGGCCGGCCGGCTCGGCGGCGCCGGGCTGGACGTGCACGCGACCGAGCCCGCCGATCCTTCCTCCGCCCTGCTCCGGCATCCGCTGGTGCTCGCCACGCCGCACGTCGGCGGGCTCACCGGGCACATGTTCCGGCGTACCGGCGAGGTATTCGCGGCCAACGTGCGGCGCTGGGCCAGGGGCGAGGAGCCGCATTGGACGGCGAACTCGCCAGATTGCCGCCGCGGGCGGCTCGGCCAGCCGGGGGAGATGCGGCGGGACGGCCCCGTTAAAAAAGGCTCCTGATGTTCTTCCGGGCAGCCCCCGGCGGGCGGCAAATCCGCTTCCGGCCGCGGCCATCGCCGGATAGCTTGGGCTGGTGCAGATCGGCGTGAACGTCCCGAATTTCGGCCCCGGCACGAATCCTGACGTGCTGCGGAGCTGGGCGCAGACGGTAGAGGGGCTCGGCTTCGACCTGCTGATGGTGTCCGACCATGTGGTCGTGACGCCCGACGTTGCTGAGCAGTACCCGGCGCCGTTCTACGAGCCGTTCACCACGCTTTCCTGGCTGGCCGGCCTCACCAGCCGGGTCCGGCTCGGCACCACCGTGCTCATCGTCCCGTACCGGCACCCGCTGCTGGTGGCCAGGATGGCCGCCAACCTCAACCAGCTCAGCGGGGGGAGGCTGGTGCTCGGCGTGGCCGTCGGCTGGGCCCGGCAGGAGTTCGCGGCACTCGGCGCCGCGTTCGGCCAGCGCGGGAAGGTGACCGACGATTACCTGCTGGCTCTTCGCTCCGCCTGGGCCGACGAAGCCGACTACCAGGCCGGGCGGATACCGATCTGGGTCGGCGGCAACAGCGACGCCGGCGCGCGCCGCGCGGTACGCCTCGGGGACGCCTGGCATCCGCTGGGTTTCACCATGCCCTGGCTGCGCGAGGCGCTGGACCGGATGAGCGCCGCGGCGGACGAGCTGCAGCGGCCGGTCCCGGCGCTGGCGCCGCGGATCGTGCTGCGGCTCACCGAAGCGCCGGTCACCGGCACCGGGCGGCTGGCCGGCGTGGGCACGATCGGCCAGATCGCCGGCGACATCGAGCAGCTGCGCCTGCTCGGCGCCGAGACCGTCGTGCTCGACCCGTTCAATGGCGACCCGCGGGAGACCTGCCACCCGCAGGCGGCCTGGCGGGCGCTCGCGGCCGTGGCCGCCTGGCGGGATCAGGGCACTGATGATGCGGACAGGGAGCAACGGTGACACCCGACGACGAGCGACTCCTGCGCAGGGCTATCGGACTGGCCGCCAAGGCGCGGGCGGGCGGGGACGCGCCGTTCGGCTCGCTGCTGGCCGGCCCGGACGGCGGGGTGCTCGCCGAGGCGCACAATACGGTGCTTACCGACGGTGACATCACCGCGCACCCGGAGCTGAAGCTGGCCAGGTGGGCGGCCCGCGAGCTCAGCCCGGCCGCCGCCGCCGAGACCACCATGTACACCAGCTGCCAGCCCTGCGGCATGTGCGCCGGCGCCATCGAGCGGTCCGGCCTCGGCCGGGTCGTGTTCGCGCTCGCCAATGAGCAGCTAGCCGGGCTCAAGCCGGGCGCCGGATTCCCGCCGGTGCGGCAGCAAGGGCCGGCCCTGACCGACGAGGCCAGCGCGGTGGTCGAGGGCTACTACCCGCACTGACCCCGGCCCGGCCGCAATCGCGCCGGAGGCCAGGTTTCCCGCCGCATCGTGACCTGATTGTTGCCGATCAGCCTGACGACTTATGTAGTCATCCCCATACTAAACGTCAAGGGCCAGCGGAGCGGGGAGCTCATCGGCCCAGGGCGGGAAATGGGGTCGGTGGATGTCGATGACATGCCGCAATTGCGGCTTACCGCTGGGCAGTGCCGACGTTTTCTGCGGGAACTGCGGGCACGCGGCGACCGCGGACGGCGCATATCACGACGGGCCGGCCTGGGCCGCCCGCCAGCGGCCGCCCGGCTACGGCTACGGCGACGGCCAGCCGCCGGCCAGCGAACCCGGCGTTCCGGAAGCCCGCGCGGCACAACCCTGGCGCCAGGCCAGGGAGCCCGCCGACGAGCCCGGGATTGACGATAATCCGCGGATAGCGCTGGCGTATGAGCAACTGGGCCTTGACATGACCGGGGACTGGTCTTTCGACCCGCTCCGTAACAAGCGCTTCCTGGGGCAACTGGCCCGCCGGCTCGCGCTGTACTTCCTGGCTGCCGCGGCTACCAACTTCGTGATCTTTATTTTCCAGTTTGTCAGCTACCTCAGCTCATCGGGACTCAGCTCAGGAGGACTCGGCTCAGCCGGATCGTTTGCCGGCTTCCTGGGATTTGTCTCCCTGCTGATCTGGATCGCGTCGTTCCTGCTCTTCTGGCTGCTTCCGGTGCCGGGATTGCTCTGGCAGTGGAGCAGGCTGCTCAGCCATCAGGCGCCCGCGGCCCAGCGCGCCTTTGACCACATCAGCCAGGCGCTTGACCGCCATATGTCGCCCAGGGACGCGCTGCGGGTACGCCCCTACCCGCTCCCGGGTGAGGGCCACCGGCACTTTCTCGAACTGCACCGCGGTGTTTTCGCGGGCTTCGTCTCCTGTTTCCCGCATGGCAGCGATCTGTATATTGGTTACTCCTTCTGGATACGCATGTCGCCGTTCCGGATGGTGCTCATGCGTATCGGCAGGACCATCCAGGATTGGGGAGGGCGCGGCAACGATATGTACCAGACCCTTCGCTATGAGTCGACCAGGGCCACACTCTGCGCCATTCACGGCTGCACGCTGGAGGGGATTGAGGCGGCCATCGGCGAGCAAGGTCAGGCCGCCAGGCAGGCCGGGCCGGCACCCGCGGCCCGGCCGGCCGGCGAGCAGCCGCGGCTGCGGATCGCGGGCCGGCCGACCCGATCCGCTAGCCAGCCGGAGCACCCGGGCGGGCCCGCCCGGCCGGGCGGGCCGGCGCTCGCTTCCCGGGTGCTATCGGCCGTTGCGGAGGAAAGCCCGCAGTTCGGCCAGCGGCCAGGTGTTGATCACGTCGGCCGGGGTCAGCCAGCCGCGCTGCGCCTGGCCGACGCCGAACCGGATGTTGGCCAGGTGGGCGGTGGAGTGCGCGTCACTGTCGATGGCGAACTTGACCCCGGCGTCCTGCGCCGCCCTGATGTGATCCGACGGCAGGTCGAGCCGGTCCGGGTGGGAGTTGACCTCCAGCGCGGTGCCGGTCCTGGCGCAGGCCCGGAACAGCTCGGCGAAGTCGACGTCCACGGGCCGGCGGCGGCCGATCTTGCGCGCCGTCGGGTGGCCGATGACGTGCACGTACGGGTTCTCGCAGGCCCGGATGAACCGGGCGGTCATCTCCTCGCGCGGCTGGTCGAAGTGCGAGTGCACGGACGCGACGCAGATGTCGAAGCCGGCCAGGAACTCCGGCGGCCAGTCCACCGTGCCGTCCGGGGCGATGTTGAGCTCGGTTCCGTGCAGCAGCTCCATCGGCTGGTCCAGCCGGCCGGCCAGGTCGCGTACCTGATCGCGCTGGGCGAGCATCTTCTCCGCGGTCATCCGCTGCAGGTAGAGGTTCGGCGCGTGGTCGGTGACCGCGTAGTACTCGTAACCGCGGCCGGCCGCGGCGGCCACCATGTCGGCAAGCGAGGCGACCCCGTCGGTCAGGCTGGTGTGCGTGTGCAGGTCACCGCGGATCTGCCGGTCGGTGACCAGGTCGGGAAGCTCGCCGCGGAGCGCGGCCCGGATCTCGCCGCGGTCCTCGCGCAGCGTCGGCGGTATCCAGTCCATGCCGAGCCGCCGGTACACCTCCTCCTCGGTGCGCGCCGCGATCAGCTCCCCGGACTCGACGTCGAACAGGCCGTACTCGGACAGCCGCAGCTTCTGCCTGACCGCGATCTCGCGGATCGCCACGTTGTGTTCCCTGGAGCCGGTGAAGTACTGCAGCGCCGCGCCCCAGCAGTCCGGCGGCACCACCCGGAGATCGACCTGCAGGCCGGATGCCGTGCGGATCGAGGTCTTGGCCGGCCCCGCGGCAATCACCTCGGCGGCCTCGGGCAGGCCGGCGAAGGCCGCCATCAGCGGCGCGCTGTCCGTTGCCGCGGCGAGGATGTCAATGTCGCCGGTGGTCTCGCGCATCCGGCGCAGCGAGCCCGCCCAGGTGCACCGCAGGCAGCCGGGGGCCGCGCTGATCGCCGCCACCATCGCCGCGGCGGTGCTGGTCGCCGCGCCGAGCAGCACCCGGCCGCGGCCCTGGCGGAGCAGCTCGATGCCGCGCAGCAGCTTCTCCTCGCTCTTCGGGCCGAACCCCCTCAGGTCGCGCAGCCGGCCGGCCGCGATCGCGTCGGTGAGCTCGCCGACGGAGCTGATGCCCAGCTCCTGGTGCAGCTGCAGGGCGCGTTTCGGGCCAAGCGCGGGAATCCTGGTCAGCTGCAGCACGCCGGGAGGGATCCGGGCGCGCAGTTCCTCGACGGCCCCGATCGTGCCGGTGCGCTGGTACTCGCCGATCTTGCCGGCTATCGAGGCGCCGACGCCGGGTACCTGGCGCAGGCCGGCCGCGTCAAGCCCGGCCAGGTCGCCGGAGTAGCCCGCGACGGCGCGCGCCGCCTTCTCGTAGTTGCGCGCCCGGAAGGCGTCGCCGCCGGTGATGTGCAGCAGCGCGGCGTATTCACTGAGGAGTGCGGCGATCTCGTCGTTGGCCCGGCTCACCGGACCATTCTGCCCGGCGCGGATCAGCGGTTAGGAATTGTCCGGCGCGTGCCGGACAATTCCTAACCGCTAAGTCCGGCCTCGGCCCTGCTGAGCCGCCCGTTCATCCGTCATGGCGGGCAGCCTAGCCCGCGCGGCGCAGCACCACTTGACATGTCCGTGCGGCAGCTCTGACGATGCAGGAGCATGCCGGATTCGCGACCGCGGCCCGGTCCCGGCGGCCGGCCGGATGCTGCCGCGTGATCATCCCGACGCACGGAGGAGCTTGCCATGACCACGGTTGACGGACTCATCACCGGCCGGCAGCTAGGCGCGGCCGGCCAGCCGGTCTTCGAGTCGGTGCAGGAGGAGCGGCTGCACCGCAAGCGCGAGCTGGCCGCCGCGTTCCGGGTGTTCGGCCGGTTCGGCTTCTCCGAGGGCGTTGCCGGGCACATCACCGCCAGGGATCCGGAGCGTCCGGACCGGTTCTGGGTCAACCCGTTCGGCATGTCCTTCAGCCAGATCAAGGTCTCCGACCTGATCCTGGTCGACCACAATGGCGAAGTGGTCGAGGGCGACCGGCCGGTGAACCGGGCCGCCTTCTGCATCCACTCCGAGGTGCACAAGGCCAGGCCGGACGCGGTAGCCGCGGCCCATGCGCACTCCCTGCACGGCAAGGCCTTCTCCAGCCTGGGCATCCGGCTGGATCCGCTGACCCAGGACGCCTGCGCGTTCTTCGAGGATCACGGACTCTATGACGACTACCGCGGCGTCGCCTACGACGTCGAGGAGGGACGCCGGATCGGCGCCGCGCTAGGCGCCACCAAGGCCTGCATCCTGCAGAACCACGGCCTGCTGACGGTCGGCGAGTCGGTCGGGGAGGCGGCCTGGTGGTTCGTCACCATGGAACGCTCCTGCCAGGCACAGCTGCTGGCGATGGCGGCCGGCACGCCGAAACACATCGACCGGGACACGGCGCTGATGGTGCGCGAGCAGATCGGCCACCACCTGGCCGGCTGGTTCCAGTTCCGGCCGCTGTGGGATCAGATCGTCGCCTCCGACCCCGACCTGTTCGGCTGACCGGGCGCTGGTCGTGCAGCAGCCGCTAGAGACCTATCAGGACGAGATCTACCTGGCCGGGCTCGACGGCGTGACGCCCGGGCTGCCGGCCGACCTGAACGAGCTGGAGACGGCCGCGGCCAGGCTCACCCCGGAGGCATTCGGGTACATCGCGGGCGGCGCGGGCTCGGGTGACACGGCCAGGGAGAACCGGGCGGCGTTCCGCCGGTGGCGGATCGTGCCGCGGATGCTGACCAACGTGGCGGCCCCGTCATTTGCGAGCACCGTGCTCGGCGCCGAGCTCACGGTGCCGTTCCTGCTCGGGCCGGTCGGCGTGCTCGGGATCGCGCACCCGGACGGTGAGATCGCGGTCGCCAGGGCGGCGGCCGCGCACGGCGTCCCGATGGTGCTGAGCAGCGCGTCGTCGACGCCGATGGAGGACGTCGCCGCGGCCTGCGGCGATGGCCAGCGGTGGTTCCAGCTGTACTGGCCGCAGGACCGGTCGGTGGCGGCGAGCTTCCTGGCCCGGGCGAAGGCGGCGGGCTTCACCGCGCTGGTGATCACCCTGGATACCCGGATGCTGGCCTGGCGGCCGCGCGACCTTGACCAGGCGTACCTGCCGTTCCTGCGCGGGATCGGGATACAGAACTACCTGACCGACCCGGCGTTCCGGGCGCGGCTCGCCGAGCCCGCATCCGCGGATCCCCGGGCGGCGATCCTTGAGTACATCAGGATCTTCGGCGACCGGACGCTGACCTGGGACGACCTGTCGTTCGCGCGGGACCACTGGGACGGCCCGATCGCGCTGAAGGGCATCCTGTCGGTGGCCGATGCCGAGCGGGCGGCGAGCGCCGGGATGGACGGGATCATCGTGTCCAACCACGGCGGCCGCCAGGTCGACGGCGCCATCGCCGCGCTGGACGCGCTGCCGGGCATCGCCGCCGCCGTCGGCAGCCGGCTCACGGTGCTCTTCGACAGCGGCATCCGGGGCGGCGCCGACATGCTGAAAGCGCTGGCGCTCGGCGCCCGGGCGGTGCTGATCGGGCGCCCGTACGCGTTCGGGCTCGGCATCGGCGGCCAGGACGGCGTCCGGCACGTGCTGCGTGCGCTGCGCAATGACTTCGAGCTCACCATGCGGCTGGCCGGTTACCCGGGCCTCGGCGAGCTGGGCCCGCAATCGCTGGCCCGGCCGGGCGCCGCCGCCCTTTCCGGCGAGCTGGCCGGGAATAGGCCGGCCCGCCGGTGAGCAATTTCTTCGCGTCGGGCAAGCCGGCCGCCCGGGCCCGCGCCCAGGGCGCCGCCCTGGGCATTCTCCTCATCGCCGCCGGCGCGGTCCTGCTGTTCGCGCTGACGGCCAGTTCCCCGCATGTCGTAGGCGTCATCTTGATAGCGGCCGGAGTGCTCGTACTGCTGTCCGTGCTGGCGCATGCCATGCTGTCATCCAGCTTGCTGCGGACCACCTGGTTCAGCCCCGGCACGAGGCAAGGCAGCGAGGACGCCGACCCGGATTACTCGCCAGGAGACGACCAAAACGACCTGTAGCCCGGCCAGGTCAGGTATACCGGCTAGGCCGGGTATACCGGCCAGGCTCCTTTATACCGGCCGCCGGGCGGACAGAGTCCGCCAAAGTACGGTCCCGGCACGGCCGGCAATCGGCATCATGGGGCGTACACGCGTACCGGGAGGGGAGACCGCACTTTGCCGCAGCCAGCATTAGTGGACACTTTGCGGCGGTGGGATCCGGAGCAGGTCGGCGGCTACGTCCTCGTCGGCAGGCTGGGCGCGGGGGCGATGGGGCGGGTCTACCTGGGACGGTCGGCCGCCGGGCGGCTGGTCGCGGTTAAGACGATCAAGGTCGAGCTGGCCGAGGAGCCCGATTTCCGCACCCGTTTCGCCCAGGAGGTGGCGGCGGCGCGGCGGGTCAGCGGGGCGTTCACCGCCGCGGTCGTGGCCGCCGACCCGGAGGCCGACGTGCCCTGGCTGGCCACCGCGTACGTGCCGGCCCCGTCGCTGAGCCGGCTGGTGCGGACCTGCGGCCCGCTGCCGGTGCCGGCCGTCCGCTGGCTGGCGGCCGGCTGCGCCGAGGCACTGGAGTCGATCCACGGTGCCGGGCTGGTGCACCGCGACCTGAAACCGTCCAACGTGCTGGTCTCGCTGGACGGCCCGCGGGTCATCGATTTCGGCGTGGCCAGGGCCGCCGAGCGGATCCAGCTCACGGTGACCCGCGGCGCCGTCGGCACCCCGGCGTACATGGCGCCCGAGCAAGCCAGAGACACCCGGCAGGCCACGATGGCCAGCGACGTCTTCGCGCTAGGCGGCACGATGCTGTTCGCCGCCACCGGCCACGCCCCCTACCAGGGCGAGACGGTCATGGATGTGCTGGTCCGGCTGGCGACCGAGGAACCCGACCTGAGCGGGCTGCCGGGCAGCCTGGCCGAGATCGTGCTGGCATGCCTGCAGCGCGATCCCCGCCGGCGCCCGACCTCGGCTGCGGTGGTCGCCGGGCTCGCTCCGTTCCTCAGCGCCGAGGCCGGCCGCGGCGATGCGGCCGGCACGTTCCTGCCCGGCGCGGCGCTGGCGCTGATCGCCGAATACCGCCGCGATCCCCGGCCGTCAGCGCAGCCGGCCCGCGCCCGGGCGCGGAGGCCGCCCTGCAGGCCGCCCCGGAAGCCGGCGAAGACGCGACATTCGGCTCGCAGCCAGGACTCATCAGCTCGCGGCCCGGATCCGGCCCGCGGCCGGGATCCGCGGCCGGGCCTCCCGGCGCCCCGGCGAAGGACCGGACACCGCGCTGGCAGCGGCCGCTCGCCGTGGTCGCCTCGGCGGCGGCGGCAGCGGCGGTCCTGCTGGCAGCGGGCGCGGTCATCGGCACCGCCGTCACCGGCGGCAGTAGCCCGCGGCCGACCCGCACCGTCCTGCTGCCGCCGCCGGCGGCGGCCGCCGGGCAGCAGCCCCCGGCGCTGCCGCCGGGCCAGCCGGCCGTCGGCATGAACCAGGTCATGGGCGACACCCGGACATCGTTCGTGGTCATCGGCCGGGGCTGGCCGCCGGGCCGCCGGGTGACGATAACGCTGGCCGGGCTGGGGCAGTCGCCGCTGCACCCGGTCGCGGACAGGGCCGGCAACTTCAACTACGTGATCAACCAGGATCATGAGTTCTTCCGCGGCGGGCTGCCGCGGCGGACCTACCAGGTGGTGGTCACCGCTCCCGGCGGCGGCCGGGCAAAGACCAGCTTCGTGGTGAACCACTGATGACCGGCGCCGCCTGGCTGGCCGGCCAGGCGGCGCGGCGGTGAACCCCGGCCGCCTGCTGGTCAGGTCGCCTGCGTCCACCAGAGAATCCTCCTGCCGGGAGCACCAGGCGGGGTCGGCGAGCCGGGCGAGATCGCTGACGGCGATGGTGCCGTTCTCGATCAGCGCGCCCACCACCACCTCATCCGACAGCCGGATGCCGGGCCGGACCAGCGCCCGCTCGATGATCTTGCGCCGGAGCACCTTGAGGTGCTCGCCGACCCGCGCGGACAGCCGGTCACGGAAGGCGGGGTCGGTGTCGAAGCGCTCGATCTCGTGATGCGCGTCGGTCGCCTCCAGCGCGGCGCGGGCGATCTCCGGCGTCCGGGGGAGTGGCGTGCCGCGCGCCGGGTCGACCAGCCATGGCCGGCACCACATCAGGGCGACCAGGAAGAGCTTGGTATTCGGGTCAAGGTAAAGCGGGAGCAGGGTGGCATCCCCGTCCGGCCGGGCGCCCGCGCGGCCGGCGCCGCCGGCGCTGGGCGAGACCGGCCTGGACACGACGACCAGGCGCAGCGGCTGGCCCTCGTCGAGCATCGCCCGGGATCCGACCAGCGCGGTTCCGTGCCGGACGAACCACCCGGCGGACGGCTGGCCGGCATCGTCCATCCGCGGCAGCCGTATCCGGTAGCCGTCGCCCTCGGCATACAGCGCATGCGTGTTGCTGATGTTCGCTACCCAGGCGCCGCCGGCCACCGCGCTGATCAGGCCCGCCCGCCGGGACAGCCCGCGCCCGGCCGTGATCACCAGGTCCGCGTCGTCGCCACGGCCGAACACGAGGCTGGTGCCCTCCGGTACCGGGGTTACCCGTCCGTTCGGCGTGGTGATGTGCGCCGCCGCGGGGATCGAATCGAGCGCCATCGCCGTCC
This sequence comes from uncultured Actinomycetes bacterium, assembly GCA_963786975.1. Classification (GTDB taxonomy): domain Bacteria; phylum Actinomycetota; class Actinomycetes; order Streptosporangiales; family Streptosporangiaceae; genus Palsa-506. The sequence continues at coordinate 649,953 of CAWBBE010000011.1, forward strand.
TGCCGTGCCGTCTGTGCCATCCTGCCCGTGCCGTCTGCGCCCGGCGGCGCCGTGCGGTCCCCGCCCGGCCGGTGCCTTGCCGCTGGCCAAAGGCCACGTGCGTACGGTAGCGCGGAGTCTAGGGCGGGCGGCGGCCCGGGCACATCCCGGAGTTCGGGGATGGCCAGCGGCGCTGGCACCCGGTTGGCTATGCCTAGCCGGGGCGAGGCAGCACCGCACCGGAGGGAAGGCCGCCCGCGCAAGTGGCCGGGTCTTGCCGTCGCACGTCGCGACGGCACGGACCAATGGGTTCGCGCCGTGGGAACTTGTCTCCCGCGGCAGGAATTCATTGGGGGGGCCGGTGGCCTTGAGCGGCCTGCCTCGCCCCGGCGCAAGTTCCCGGCACTGATGCTTCCCGACACCGGGATCGTGCCGATCCGGGCGCGGCGAGCACGCAGATCCCGGCCATTCAGGTAATTCTTCCGTTATCAATGCAATCGATCAGCAAATCGCCTATGCCACGGACATTACGGGGCGTAGAGTCAATGCTGCTCCAGGCCACGGCAGACGCAGTTGCAGTAGGCCGCTGCGCTGCGACAGGGCCCGGAGTTCCTGCCGGTTTCGGGGGTTTCCGGCCAGGATGCCAGGTCAGGGGATGGGGGACGTAGGTGGACAGGTTCAACGATTCGGGCAGGCGACCGCGGCCGTCGTCGGTCCGGCGGCGCGTGACCCGCGCCATCGTGGGCATTTTGCTCGTCGCGGCCGGGGTCAGCTTACGGTTCGTCATTACCGCGCCATCGCCGCCGGGACTGAGGCTGCATGATATCGGCGTGGTGCTGATCCTCATCGGCATAGTCGTCCTGCTGCTGGTGCCGGCGCCCACCCGGGGCTGGCTGCGGACGCGCTGGGTCAGCCTCGGCGAGCTGGAGCCGTACCGCGGGCCTGGTGCGGCGCGCACCCTGTTCGACTACGACTACGACAATGGCCCGGTGGTCGCCGAGAAGCGGCCGCCCGTCGAGTTCGACCTGCCGCCCGAGGCGGCATCCGGCGAGGCCAGCCAGCTCTAGGGCCGTGCCAGCCGCAGGTCGGCGACGTTCAGCCGGAAGGCGGCTTCCGCTGCCGGGCTGTCTTCGAGGCGCCAGTCCTGATGCAGGATCCCCTGGTGCTGTGCCTTGTCGAACCAGACCAGCCCGAGCGTCTTGTACTCGCGCATTCCGCGGAAAAGGTCGCCGATCTTCGCGATCTGCCCCGCCTTGGGCCCGACGGCGGTCTCGGACAGCAGGATTGGCTTGCGGGTGAATGCCCGCACCTGGTCGATGGTGCGGCCGAAGACGCGGGCGAAGGTATCGGACGGATTGTAGTAGTAGCCGTCGATGCCGACCCAGGTGACGTACCGCGGACCTGGCCACCATAGGGCGACCCGGCCGGTGTTGGGACGGTCCGCGTTTATCGTCCACAGCCAGGTCACGTTGTCGGCGCCCTGGCCGTGGAACAGTGTCACGATATGCTTCCAGGCTGCTATGAACGTCGACGGCGGGACGTGTCCGTATCCCCAGGAATACCAGGGGGCGTTCATCTCATGCCCGAAGCCGATGACGACCGCGTGACCGAAGTCCCGGACGCTGTCGGCATACGAGCGCAGGTAGGCGTCGTAGGCACCGGTGGCGATCTGCGGCACGCTGGCGTAGGTGGGATCGATCTGCACAAAGGGGATCACGCCGTGGCCGCGGACCATCTGCGCGTACGACGGCACGAAGGGCTGCGCCCAGCCGCTGTAATATCCGACAAGATTTGGCTTGCTGTTGGTAGCATTCGCGAAATTCGCGATCGGCTGGTAGGCAGGCGGCGACCCGGCTATGTAGACGCCCAGGTAAGAAGCTGAGCTGGGCGGGAGGGATGCGTGCACGGACGGGGGGTTCACCGGCAGCACGATATGGCTGCCCGCGTAGGTGAGGGCGACCGTGGCGAGTACCAGAGCTATCAGCAGCGAAAAGCGGGGTCTCATGCTGTCCTCTTCCCGGGAAAGATGACGCGGCCCACCACGGCTAGGTTGAGCAGCCCGAAGAACAGCAGCACCGCGAATTGCGAAGAATTCAGGGTCACCGTCCGCCAGATCGCCAGGGCTGTCCATAGCAGCGCCATGCCGCCGCTCCATGCGGTCACCCAGATCCGGAAGCGGCGTAGCGCGCTACCCGGAGTCCTGGTCGGATGCCAGCCCATCGTCTTTCCCCGGGCGCTGTCCCAGATGGCGAAGGCGTGCGCCCAGCCGCGGGCGATCCCCAGCGACCACACCGCCGGCCCGTACCGGGAGCGATGCCACAAGGGGTACAAGACACACCCGGTCAGCATGGCCGGCAGCAGGATGACGAAATTCCGCAGCCTGACCTGCCCGGGCAGGAAGCCGAGCATGACGATGGGGATGAGCGGCCCGAAGAAGGTCAGCAGGCTGGTGAACGCGTAGTAGAAGAACCCGGAGATATAGGTGAGCCGGGCCGGGATCGGCATCGGTACGGTCCAGAGCCTGCGCGAGAACACGACGCCGGCGTTTCCGGTGCACCACCGGTACTGCTGGCGCACGAACGCGTCGAGTTCGTCCGGGCAGATCCCGGTCGACAGCACGATCGGCACGTACACCATGGACCAGCCCGCCCGGCGCACGTCAAGTCCGGTGTGCACGTCCTCGGCGTAAGGGATCAGCGTCGGGCCGCCCTGCGGCTCCAGCGCGGCCCGGCGGTAGACCGCGGAGGTCCCGACGCAGATGGCCGCGCCGAACCGGTCGCGGGCCACCTGGATCGACCGGTAGAACACCTCCTGGATCGCGCCCGCGGAGTTCTCGATCCAGCCCTGCGCGGTGCTGCACCGGAAGAATTGCGGGGTCTGGACGATCGCGATCGACGGGTCAGCCAGGTAGGGAAGCGTCTCGGCGAGGAAGTCATTGCGCGGCGCGAAATCAGCGTCCAGGATGATCACGTATTCGCCGCTGGTCCGCGCGAAGGCATATCGCAGGTTGCCGCTCTTCTTGAACGCGCGCAGTTCGGGCCGGCGGATGTAGCAGAAGCCGAACGACTCCGATACCGTCAGGGCCTCGTCGGACGGCCCGTCATCGAGGACGTAGGCCTGGATTACCCCCTCGTAGCCTGCGATGAGCTCGAAAACGGCACTCCAGGTGTTGCGGAGCAGCTCAATCGGCTCGCCGCAGATCGGCAGGAAGATGTCCACGCTGGGATAGCAGCGCGGGCGCCAGGCCTCGACGCGAGCCTGATGGGCGGCCAGGTCGAACCCGCGGCCGGTGAAGTTCACCGGCAGGCTGATCGCCTGGTAGATGACGTACGTGCCGGTAAATACCATGAACGGCCACGGCACGGGGTTGTGCAGCTCAAATCTGACCTGGCTGTAGATGAGACAGCTCGCCCCGATGACGAGCACGGTCGTCAGGTACGTCAGGTTCCGCTGAATGTAGGCGTATTTCTCGTCGTCGTCGGGAGGCGGGGGGAGAGGTATAGGGGCTTGGTAGCGGCTCTCCGTGGCCGTGGTGGCGGCGGGTGGTTCTGGTGCTGCTGGCCGGGTGGCGGTGCTCACGGGCGTGGCTCGTATCGCCAGATGATGTAGGTGCCGTGGGGGCCGTAGGGGATGACGGCGATGGTGTGGTAGCGGGGGTCGCGGTGCAGCTGGTCGGCGATGTGGTGGTCCAGGGGGGTGGTGTCGGCGAAGTTGAGGGCGATGAGGGAGAAGTAGCCGGCGGTGATGAATTCGGCGAAGACGCCGGGGTTGCCGTCGCCGGTGACGCCGGCGGTGCTGGAGGGCCCGCCGGTGCTGGCCCCGGAGGGCAGCACGATGTTGCGGGTGCTGGACCAGCGTTGCCAGTGGTGGCCGGCGGGCAGGTAGTACTCGGCGATGGAGGGATCCTCGATGAGCAGGTGCCCGGTGCCGTGGCCGGCCAGCGGGCGCAGGATGGATATGAAGCTGTAGGCGTCGGGCCAGTCGGTGGAGAACGCCCGGGACTGGCTGGCGCCCAGGGTGAGCGGGAAGGCGAGCGCGATCACGCAGGCGGCGCAGGTGTAGGTCCGGTTCCGGCCGGCCGGGGCTGATGCGATGAGCTTGTCGGCGGCGTAGCCGGCCGCGATGGCGGCGAACCAGGCGCCCAGGCCCACGTGCTTGTTCAGCGAGGCCGCGGTGTGCAGGCGGCCTTGCTCCAGCGGCCCGAGCAGCGCGGCGCTGGCCAGGACCGCCAGCAGCCAGGTCCGGGCGGGGCCCTGCCGGGTGACCCAGCTGATGATGACGCCGCAGATGGCCAGGACGGTGACCAGCCCGGTCCAGGACCAGGAATGGGCGAGCACGGTGAGCGGGGAGTCGCCGCCGGGTACCCGGGCCAGGGTGGTCCGCCTGACCCCGTCGGCGTAGGAGCTCCCGCCGATCAGCAATCCCGCGGTGAGCAGCACGGCCACCACGGCCAGCAGGGTCAGGCAGCGCCCGGCCGCGGTCTTGCCGCCGGGCCGGGGGAAGGCGGTCAGCAGCGCGAGCATGATCACGATGGGGTCGAACAGGGCCGAGGAGTATGCCGCGGCGTTAGCCAGCGCCAGCGCGGTCCCGGCCGCGAGCATCCAGCCGGTCGCGTCCGGCCGCGGGCCGGCCCGGACCACGCACCAGGCCGCCGCCGCGACCAGCAGCACCGACAGGGCGTCATAGGTGGCGAACGCCCCCAGGTGCAGCGTCGGGCCCAGGACGGCGAACAGCGCGGCGGCGAAGAACGCGGCCCGCCGCCCGTAGAGCCGGCTGGCGGTGGCCCACAGCAGCGTGGTCGCCCCGAGCATGAAGCACAACGACATGATCCGGGCCGCCGCCAGCCCTCCGGCCGCATCCGCCAGCGCGCCGAGCGGCGGGTAGAACACCGGCGCCCCGGAAAAATAAGCCGCGAACGGCGGCACCGGCGTGCCGTGCAGCCAGTGCGCCCACTGCAGGTGCCCGGCCCACAAGTACGCGGCCTCATCCTGGAACGCCGTATCGGCCCGCACCAGCCGCACCGAGAAACCCGCCTGAACCGCCAGCACCGCCAGCAGCGGCCACCAGCCCGGCACGCCCAGCCCCGCCCGCCGGGCCCCCGCCGCGCGCGACCCCGCGGCGCGTTCCGCCCGGCCCGGGGCCGTCCGCGCCGCCGGGCCGGCCGCCGCGGGCGCCAGCGCCGGCCGCCGCGCCCGGATGAAATCCCTCCAGACTCCCAGAACCAAAAGGTCGCTCCGCCCGAACTCAGGGGCGTACCAGGGGCTTCGGCCACCCCCCGCAGCCCACGTACCGTGCCGTAACCATCACACTCCGTGGCGAAGTCGCCATAAAGTGACACCGCACACAAAAACGTACTTGCCGCCACCCCCACCCACCGGCGTTTCCCAAAGTTGGCGAACGCATCCGAGCCCGCGGAGTTGCACCCAGCCAGGCGAATCGCCGTCGGCGGGCAGGCGGGGAGATAGCGGCGTGCCGCCGTGGCCAGGCGTCGGCCTGATCCGCCGCGCTCACGGCACCGGCCTTTTCAGCGCCTGGGCGCCACGGCGGAACGCGGCGAAAGCCGCCGGGCCGCTGAGCCGCCAGTCCCGGGCCTTGTTGGCGTCGAACCAGACGACCCCGAGCAGCCCGTAAGCCCGGATGCCGGCGAACAGGTCGGTGATCTTAGCTGGCTGACCCACGTCACGGGCGACGCTTGTCTCTGAGATGAGTACCGGGTCCAGGGTCAGTTCGCGCACGGCCTTGATGGTCGGCCCGAACAGGGGCGCGAATTTCCAGAACGGCCGGTCATAGTAACCGTCCATCCCCACCCAGTTCACATACGAGTCGCCGGGCCACCAAGGAGCCGGAGAGGGGATGCCGGCGTGCCGGTTGATGACGTTGACTGTCCACAGCCAGGTGACGTTGCGGGTCCCCTGCTGGCGGAACACGTTCACGATATGCCGCCAGGCGGCCACGAACACGGCCGGCGATGTGTGCCGGTTTCCCCAGGAATACCAGTGGCCGTTCATCTCATGCCCGAAGGACAGGATGACCCGGGTGCCGAAGGCCTTGACCGCCAGCGCGTAAGAGCGCAGGTAGGCGTCATAGCGGCCAGAAGCTATCGCGCCGAGGCTGACGTCAGTCGGGTCGATCTGCACTAGCGTCACGGCATGGTGCCTGGCGGCGGTCGCGGCGAATTTGGCCTGGAACGGTTCCCGCCACCCGCTGTAGTACGAGACCAGCCCCGGCCTGACGCCGGTGGCCGCGCTGAACGCGGACACCCCGGTGTAGGAATTGGGCGCCGTGCGCGTAAATACCCCCAGGTATGCCCCCGGCCGGTGCTGGAAAGTGGCCGGAGCCGACGTGGCCTGGGCCGCGGGCTGGCCGCCGGGACGGGCGCCCAGAGTGGTCAAAGTCAGGGTGATCGCGGCAACGACAATGATCATCGCTCCGACTGCCATGATCAGCTTGAGCCTCGGCTGGCCGCCCCCTCGGCGTCTCATCAGGCACGACCCGTCCCGGCCGGGGCGCCGGAATGCGGCCCCGCCAGCCGCCCGCAGGCCGGTGAGCACGGACGGTCATTCATCACGGAAGCCTCCCGAATGTCCTTGCGCCCTGGCGGAACGCGGCGAACGCCTGAGGACTGCTCAGCCGCCAGTCCCAGTTCTGCTTAGCGTCGAACCACACGAACCCCAGCAGCCCATAGGCGCGGACACCAGCGAACAGGTTGGCGATCTTCGCAGGCTGGCCAGCCCGGACAGATGCTGCTGTTTCGGAGATGAGTATCGGGTCGAGGGTCAGCTTACGCACCGCCTTAACGGTCGGCCCGAACAAGGAAGCGAACATCCAGGACGGCCTGCGGTAATAGCCGTCAATCCCGACCCAGGTCACATACGAGTCTCCCGGCCACCAGGGGCCCGGGGAGCGAATGCCGTGACGCTGATCGACAATGTTGATCGTCCACAGCCAGGTCACGTTGCTCGCACCCTGCTGCCGGAACACGTTCACGATATGCCGCCAGGCGGCCACGAACACGGCCGGCGATGTGTGCCGGTAGCCCCACGAAAACCACCACCCGTTCATCTCATGCCCGAAGCCGATGACGACCGGATGGCCGTAGGAGCGGATAGCGGCCGCGTACGAACGGACGTAAGCGTCATACTTGCCGGCCGCGATGTCAGCCAGGGAGATGGCGTCCGGGTCCACCTGAATGGTCGTTATCGCGCCGTGCGCCCAGGCTTTGTGCGCGAAATCGGCCTGGAACGGGACTGACCAGCCGCTGAAGTACAGCACCAGGTTAGGCTCGCGGCCGAGTGCCCTGGCGAATCTACTGACCTTGCCGTAGGAGCCGGGTGAGGTGGGTTCGAAGGTGCCCAGGTAGCTGGCCGCCCTGGCCGGAAGGGCCCCGCGGGCAGGACGAGACGGACCCTGCGGAGGCCGCGGCAATGGGGCGGCCGCGTGCTGAAGAGCCGAGCATGCGGTGACCGTGATCAGGACACCCGCAGCTGCGAGGATGCGGGCTAGGCAGCCGGCCTTCATGAGACCGCCTTCCGGGGCGGAATGAGGATTCGCGCGGCTCCCGCGGCGTAGCAAAGGCCGAGGGCAATGACGATTACGAACTGCCCTGACCGGTACTCGGCAGTTCGCCAGGCTGCGAGGCCTAGCCAGGCCGCCGCCGTGCCGAGGTTCCAGACAGCGACGCCGACCCGGAAACGCCGCACCTGGTTGACCCCGCCGCCGGACGCCTGCCAGGCCATCGTTTTGCGGCGCAGGTAATCCCAGATGGCCAGCGCGTGCGCCCAGCCCCGGACGGCCAGTAATGGCACCACGTCACGCGGACGGTAGTCACAGGTATTCCATAGCGGGACGAGTACCATGCTCGCGCAGAGCGCTACGAGAATCAGCCGCGAGTTCTCCGGCGTGATGGTATGCGGGCGGAAGAGCAGCAGGCACAGCGGGAACAGCGGGACCGCGAAGGTCGCCAATGCAGTCTGGATGTAATAGCAGAAGCCAGATACATACGTGAGCCGCGCCCGCGAGGTCATCGGGACTGTCCAGAGCCGGGAGGTCAGGATGGTACTGGTCGAGCCCGTGCACCACCGGTACTGCTGGCGGACGAAGGCATCCACGTTGTCCGGGCACATGCCTGTCGCGAGAAGGACCGGCACGTAAATCACTTTCCACCCATTGCGGCGCGCGTCCAGGCCCGTGTGCACGTCCTCGGCATACGCGATCAAGGTGGTGCCTCCCTCGGGCTCAAGTGCTGTCCGGCGGTACACGGCGCACGTGCCCACGCAGATTGAGGCGCCGAGCCGGTCCCGGGCGACCTGGACGTTGCGGTAGAAGACCTCCTGGACCGCGCCAGCTGCGCGCTCGACCCACGTTTGCTGCCTTCTCGTCCGGAAGAACTGGGGAGTCTGGACAATCGCAATCTGCTGGTCGTCGAAGTACGGAAGGGTCTCGGCGAGGAAGTCCGGGCGGGGCACGAAGTCCGCGTCGAGGATCAGGATGAACTCTCCGATGGTCTGAGTGAAGGCATACCGGAGGTTGCCTGATTTCTTCATCCACGGGCGATTAGCGCGGATTACATAGCCGAACCCGAAGCTGGCGGCCAGCTCGCGTGCACCCGGGTCGGCGGAGTCATCGAGGACATAGGGCCGGGCGATGCCTGGATATGCGCGCACCAGATCCCAGACACCGGCCCAGGTATTACGCAGGACCTCCAGGGGTTCGCCGCAGACCGGCAGGAAGATGTCGACGTCAGGATAGATGTCAGGGGCCCATGCGCCGACGCGCCGCTGATGTGCCGGGAGGTCGAACCCGCGCCCGGCAAACGACAACGGCAAGGACAGCCCGAACGACGCGACGCCGACTGCGGTGAAGATCATGAACGGCCACATGCCGCTTGAATACTCAAACCAGAGCTGGCTGGCGGTCGCGGCCACGAACCCCAGCGTCACCACTACCGTGAGGTAACCCAGGTTGCGTTTGATGTAGATGTACTTCTCGTCGTCGTCCGGGGGCACCGGGAGCACGAGCCTGTACCGGTGGCGTCCCGGCGGCCGGCGGTTGGGCAGCGCCCGGCCCGGCGGCGCCGGCTTCACATTAGCGGCGCGGACCACGGTCACTCCGCAGGGTGCCATAGCGCCATATCTGAAACGGCTTGCCCGGTGTGCCCGACGGTATCCTGTCGATCAGCTGCCAGCCATCGGCCGCTGCCAACGCCCGAGTAACGGGACCGTAGATCTCGGGATTCTCGTCAGGATCGACCTCGACTACCCGGAAATAGTGACTTGCGATCGCCTGGCTGTAGGCCGGGAACCCGTGCAGAACCCGGTGTCTAGGGCCATCCCAGTAATAGAACGAGAACGATCCCGTAATCTCATCCGAGATAGTCTGTCGCAAAAGGTAGTAGTTAACGATGTTATTCTCGGTGATGAGGCACGGACAATGCGTTCCGGCAAGTACCGGTGCGATATCTCTGATCATCGCCGCTGAGTTAGGCCATTGCCGGTAGATCGCGCTGGCCTGCGGGATTCCCAGGAACGCTGTGATGCCGACCGCGGCTGCGACGACTCGCCAGCCCTGCACCTTGTTGACCTCGGTAGCCCGGCCAAGGGCGTAACCGGCAGCTATCGCAGCGAACCATGCGCCGAAGGCGACATGCTTGTGCAGGCTCGTCAGGATGTGAATCCTGGCGTGCTCGGCCGGGGCGAGCAAGATTGCCACCACGAACGTGCCGCACAGCAGGCGCGTCCGGATGCTCTCAGTAAAGCTGATGCCTAGTCCGATGACGGCGAGGACGAAGATGACCCCGACCCAGTTGAACGAGTCCTCGAAGACGGTCAGCGCCGATGCCGCCGTGCCGCCCGCTTGCCGTAGCAGCGTGGTGAAAAGGATTCCCCGAACATAGGCATGACCGCCGAGCTGCAGTCCGGCTATGACGAGAGCGCCGAGGGTATAGGCGGCGAGGCGCACTCCCCTCAAGGCTGACCGAAGCAAGCCGCTCTGGCTGGCGGTCAGCGCGGCTATGATAATGATGACCGGATCCCAGAGGACGCTGACATATTTCGTAGCGTCTGCTAGCGCCAGCACCAGGCCGGCGGCAAGCAACAACGGCTCGGCTAGCTGACCCTGGGCCCGGATGACCAGCCAGCTTGAAAGCGCAAGCAGGAAGATGGCCATCGCGTCGAACGTCGCGAAAGCACCCAGCACCTGCACCGGGCCGAGAACAGCGAAAACGGATGCGGCTCCGAGGCCCGCCTTGCGGCCGAACAGCCGCCCAGTCGCCATGTACAGGAAAGTGGTGGATGCGAGCATGAAGGCCAGGGACAACAGGCGGGTAAGCACGAGGCCGCCATAGGCGTCGGCGACAGCACCGACTACCGGATAAATGACGGGAGCACCGGAGAAATACGTGGAGAAAGCGGGAATCGTCGAGCCGTTCAGCAGATGAGCGATCTCCATGTGCCCGGCCCAAAGGTACAAGGCCTCGTCCATGAACGCCGTGTTAGACCAGATCAGCAGCAGCGACAGCGCAGCTTGCCCGGCGAGGATGAGCAGCATCAGCACCCGCGGCTGTTTCCAGGCTGATTTCCGTTCCGGTAGCTTGCCCGCCACCAGGGCCGGGCGCGTATCACCCGCTGGCCGGCCTGTTACCGGCGCCGGTGCGACGATGACCGGCACCGGCCGGGCCATGGCACTGACGGCCTGGCCTGGCATGGAAGCCGCTGGGCCAGGCCGCGGCGCACGCGGCCCGGTGAGCGGAAGCGGCCGGAGCGGCGCCTCGGCGGTGGCCCCGGCTTCGTTCGCACGGTTCTCCCCGCCGGGAGCTGGCGGAGGCATCCAGGCGTTCCGGCGGCTTGGCCGGGCTGCCGTGGTAGCGGTCGTCCTGGCGGGTGGTTGGTGTGCGTCTGGCCGGCTAGCGGTCACGGGCGTGGCTCGTATCGCCAGATGATGTAGGTGCCGTGGGGGCCGTAGGGGATGACGGCGATGGTGTGGTAGCGGGGGTCGCGGTGCAGCTGGTCGGCGATGTGGTGGTCCAGGGGGGTGGTGTCGGCGAAGTTGAGGGCGATGAGGGAGAAGTAGCCGGCGGTGATGAATTCGGCGAAGACGCCGGGGTTGCCGTCGCCGGTGACGCCGGCGGTGCTGGAGGGCCCGCCGGTGCTGGCCCCGGAGGGCAGCACGATGTTGCGGGTGCTGGACCAGCGTTGCCAGTGGTGGCCGGCGGGCAGGTAGTACTCGGCGATGGAGGGATCCTCGATGAGCAGGTGCCCGGTGCCGTGGCCGGCCAGCGGGCGCAGGATGGATATGAAGCTGTAGGCGTCGGGCCAGTCGGTGGAGAACGCCCGGGACTGGCCGGCGCCCAGGGTGAGCGGGAAGGCGAGCGCGATCACGCAGGCGGCGCAGGTGTAGGTCCGGTTCCGGCCGGCCGGGGCTGATGCGATGAGCTTGTCGGCGGCGTAGCCGGCCGCGATGGCGGCGAACCAGGCGCCCAGGCCCACGTGCTTGTTCAGCGAGGCCGCGGTGTGCAGGCGGCCTTGCTCCAGCGGCCCGAGCAGCGCGGCGCTGGCCAGGACCGCCAGCAGCCAGGTCCGGGCGGGGCCCTGCCGGGTGACCCAGCTGATGATGACGCCGCAGATGGCCAGGACGGTGACCAGCCCGGTCCAGGACCAGGAATGGGCGAGCACGGTGAGCGGGGAGTCGCCGCCGGGTACCCGGGCCAGGGTGGTCCGCCTGACCCCGTCGGCGTAGGAGCTCCCGCCGATCAGCAATCCCGCGGTGAGCAGCACGGCCACCACGGCCAGCAGGGTCAGGCAGCGCCCGGCCGCGGTCTTGCCGCCGGGCCGGGGGAAGGCGGTCAGCAGCGCGAGCATGATCACGATGGGGTCGAACAGGGCCGAGGAGTATGCCGCGGCGTTAGCCAGCGCCAGCGCGGTCCCGGCCGCGAGCATCCAGCCGGTCGCGTCCGGCCGCGGGCCGGCCCGGACCACGCACCAGGCCGCCGCCGCGACCAGCAGCACCGACAGGGCGTCATAGGTGGCGAACGCCCCCAGGTGCAGCGTCGGGCCCAGGACGGCGAACAGCGCGGCGGCGAAGAACGCGGCCCGCCGCCCGTAGAGCCGGCTGGCGGTGGCCCACAGCAGCGTGGTCGCCCCGAGCATGAAGCACAACGACATGATCCGGGCCGCCGCCAGCCCTCCGGCCGCATCCGCCAGCGCGCCGAGCGGCGGGTAGAACACCGGCGCCCCGGAAAAATAAGCCGCGAACGGCGGCACCGGCGTGCCGTGCAGCCAGTGCGCCCACTGCAGGTGCCCGGCCCACAAGTACGCGGCCTCATCCTGGAACGCCGTATCGGCCCGCACCAGCCGCACCGAGAAACCCGCCTGAACCGCCAGCACCGCCAGCAGCGGCCACCAGCCCGGCACGCCCAGCCCCGCCCGCCGGGCCCCCGCCGCGCGCGACCCCGCGGCGCGTTCCGCCCGGCCCGGGGCCGTCCGCGCCGCCGGGCCGGCCGCCGCGGGCGCCAGCGCCGGCCGCCGCGCCCGGATGAAATCCCTCCAGACTCCCAGAACCAAAAGGTCGCTCCGCCCGAACTCAGGGGCGTACCAGGGGCTTCGGCCACCCCCCGCAGCCCACGTACCGTGCCGTAACCATCACACTCCGTGGCGAAGTCGCCATAAAGTGACACCGCACACAAAAACGTACTTGCCGCCACCCCCACCCACCGGCGTTTCCCAATAACCGGGTGAGACCCTCGTCGCAGTGCCGGCCGGCCCGGCGGCATCCTCCTGCCTGACGGCCGCCCGCGGCGCGCTTCCGGGCTTGGCGTGATTAGCAACGCCGATCCTGGGCACTTGTCGCCTCGTTGCAGGCATTGCATGCCAGACCAGTAGCCCGGATGCCAGATCAGAGCGCTGGGACAGGTCATCCAGGTGAGCTGTCCCAGGGCCGCACCGTTGCACACTCGTTATGCGGTGACACCGTAACAATGGGTCATTTAGGTTGAAGAGCGGCACATCGTGTGCTGCGCTGTCCATCAGGGAACGCGGCTCCCCGCACGCGGGCCCTAGGGGGTTGGCCATGGCAGAGGACAACCCTGTCCCGCCTCCCCTTGCCCGTCGAGTGCCAGGGGCAACCGGCAGGGACAGGCCGGGGCCTGCGCCGCGCAGCGTGCCGCCGAGGCTGCCGGAGTCTTTGCTGGCGCGCATGCAGGCGGTCATTGATGCCGCTGCGGCTGAGCGGGCGGCTGCCGAGGAGCAGGCAGCAGATCCTGCGCCGAAGACGGCGTCGCCCCGGCGGATCCCCGGCGCGCCTGGCGCCCTGCGTTCGCCGTCGCGGGCAGGGCAGCGGGAACGGTCAGCACAGCTGGCACCTGCCGCAGCCGCGGAGCCCGCAACCCAGCCTATTCCAGCCATCCCCGGATCTGCGATCAGCGGCATCCGTAGTCACGCAGCTGAGACCGCCGCCAGGCCGGCGGTTGCCGCGGTGGTGGCCGCCGAGCCGGAGGTGACCGGCAAGCCGGAGGTGACCGCGAAGCCGGAGGTGACCGCGAAGCCGGAGGTGACCGCGAAGCCGGAGGTAGCCGCGAAGCCGGTGGTAGCCGCCAAGCCGGAGGCCGCCGCGAAGCCGGTGGTAGCCGCCAAGCCGGAGGCCGCCGCGAAGCCGGTGGTAGCCGCGAAGCCGGAGGTGACCGCGGAGCCGGAGGTGACCGCGGAGCCGGAAGCGGTGACCGCGAAGCCGGAGGTGACCGCGGAGCCGGAAGCGGTGACCGCGGAGCCGGAGGTGGCCGCCGCGCCGGAACCAGCGCTAGCCGGGAAAGAACCCGGGCGGTCAGCGGCCCAGCAGGGAACGGGCAAGCCTGGCGCCGTCGCGGGACCTCCGGAACAGCGGGTCGGCCAGCGGAAGGCGCCGTCCAGGCGTCGCTACGCGATGGGCGGCGCCCTGGCGCTGGTGGCACTCCTCTTCACCGGAGCGCTGGCATTTGCGCTGTCCAAGCAGACGGCGACCGATGGCGGCGGCGCTGGCGCGTCCGGCGCAAGGACTCGCAACCTCGCGGCCGAATGGGCTGCCGCTGAGGTCAGCCGGATCGCCATCGTTGCTTGCGATCCAGTGATGTGCCGGGCGCTTCAGGCGCACCGGTTTCCCGTTAGCCACCTGCTGGAACTCAGGCGCGGGACGGCCGCTCTGCTGCACTCGGACGTCATCGCCGCTACCCCGGCCGTCCGCAGGCTGTTCGGCGCCCGCCTGAACTCCGTCTATGCACCTGGGGTCATCGCGAGCTTCGGCTCAGGAAGCATGCGGACCGACATCCTGGCGGTCGCCCGGCATGGAGCCGCCGCCTACTGGAACGCGCTCGGCGCGGACATGAAGATCAGGCAGGCACTCGGATCGTCGCTGCTTGGCAGCCCTCGGGTCACGGTCTCGGCCTTGGCGAGGAAGCAGATCAAAAACGAGCAGGCCGACTCGCGGCTGCTGGTCACGATCGCTGAAATGGCCTCGGTGCACCCGGTATACATCGTGGCGTTCGGCGACTCGGCGCCGGGCGCCAGTCAGGGCAGCCCGTTTCGTTCCGCCGATCTGGCGCAGGGCAGCAAGTCGCCTCGGCTGGCTAACTCCGCTTACCTGCGGTCGATGTCTGCCTTCCTGCACGGACCCAACGCGACCTACCCTCCTGCAAACACCAAGCGCGTGAGGCGGCGCCGCGGCCGCACCGTCCTCCGCATCGAATTCGCGGCGCCCAGCCCGCTAGGTCTGCCTCCGCCCACTGCCCCGTGATTTCAGCAAACCGGCGGGTGGCGAGCCCAGGCCGGCCGCAGCCGCCGTCAGAGAGTGCTGACGTTTACCACGATGGCTTCCTGGGTGGACCGGGCGATCACCACTACCGCCTCGGTGTCCGGCGAGGCGTTCTCCTCCCGGTGCGGGACGTGCGGCGGTACCCAGACGTAGTCGCCGGGCTCAGGCTCGAGCCGGGCGAGCTGGCCGGACACCGGGTCCCGGAAGACGAAGGCGGGGCGGCCGGCCACCACGAAGATGCCGGTCTCGGACTCGCCGTGGTGATGATCACCGGAAGATGCGCCGGCCGGCAGCACGGTCCGGCCCATCCAGAGCGACTGCGCGCCGACCAGCTGGCCGGAGATGGCGGCGGCCCGGATCATGCCGCTGGTCTGCGCCGTCGCGCCGGACAGATCCGCGGCCCTGATCAGCCGCAGCCCGGACATCAGCTACCGGCCGATCCGGCACCGCCCGCGGCTGGCTCGAGCGTCAGCGAGACCGAGTTGATGCACCAGCGCTGATCGGTGGGCACCTGGTAGCCCTCGCCCTCGAACACGTGACCGAGATGCGAGCCGCAGCCGGCGCAGCGCACCTCGGTGCGGACCGAGCCGAGCGAGCGGTCTTCGAGCAGCACCACCGCGTCATCGGCGGTCGGCTGATAGAAGCTCGGCCAGCCGCAATGCGAGTCGAACTTCGCCGCGGATCTGAACAGCTCCGCACCGCAGGCCCGGCACCGGTAGACGCCCTCGGTCTTGGTGTCGGTGTACTCGCCGGTGAACGGCGCCTCGGTGCCCGCCTGCCGGAGCACCCGGTACTCCTCCGGGGTCAGCCGCTGCTGCCACTCGTCTTCTGTCGGCCGGACATTCTCCATGCCAGCGAGACTACCCGGGGGCCGGTCAGAGGCTCACCTGGTACTCGGGCTCCGGCACCGCCGCCGTGCGCAGCGCGACCTTCGCCACCTGGCCGGCCGCCTGCACGTCGGGCAGCACCGTGGTCAGCGCGGCCAGGTCGTCTGCCGCCGCGGCGACCGCAAGCTCGCTGACCGGCGCCCGCATGGAGAGCCTGGCCGCCGACTTGGCCGCCCGCACCGCGCCGATCGCGCCGGAGGCCACCGCCAGCACCCGGGCCTGGCTGCCGCCAGCCGAGGCGGCCGCGGGGAACTCGCCCGGGTCCGGCCACGGCGCGCGGTGCACCGAGCCCGGCTGCCACCACGACCACACCTCCTCGGTGACGAACGGCAGGACCGGCGCGAACAGCCGCAGCAGCGCGGAAAGCGCCAGCCGTAGCGCCCCGGCCGCCGACCCGGCGGCGGCGGCGCCGTGCGCGCCGTATGCCCGGGGCTTGACCAGCTCCACGTAGTCGTTGCAGAAGAACCAGAAGAACTGCTCGGTGAGCTCAAGCGCCCGCGCGTGCTCATACGCCTCGAACGCCGCCGCGGCCTGGCCGGTCACCGAGGCAAGCCTGCCGAGCATGGCCAGGTCCAGCGGATCCGTTATGGCTGGTGCTGATTGCCCGCTTTCCGCCTGACTGGCTGCGGCGGCTTCGCCGGGCAGCGCGGCCAGCACGAACCGGCTGACGTTGAGGATCTTGATGGCCAGCCGCCGGCCGATCTTGAGCTGCCCGGGGTCGAATGCGGTGTCGGTGCCCAGCCGCGCGCTGCCCGCCCAGTACCGCACTGCGTCCGAGCCGTACTCGCGCAGGATTGCCATCGGGGTGACCACGTTGCCCTTGGACTTGGACATCTTCTTGCGGTCCGGGTCGAGTATCCAGCCGGAGATCGCGGCGTGCCGCCACGGCAGCCGGCCGTGCTCGGCATGCGACCTGAGCACCGTGTAGAACAGCCAGGTCCGGATGATCTCGTGCGCCTGCGGCCGCAGGTCCATCGGGAACACCCGCCGGAACAGGTCGTCGTCCGTGCTCCAGCCGCCGGCGATCTGCGGGGTCAGCGAGGACGTCGCCCAGGTGTCCATCACGTCCGGGTCCCCGGCGAACCCGCCCGGCTGGCCGCGCTCCTCGGCCGCGTACCCGGGCGGCGCCTCGACGGCCGGGTCGACCGGCAGCGCGGCGTCCGGCGGCAGGATCGGCTCGTCATGCTGCGGCTGGCCGGCCGCGTCCAGCGGGTACCAGACCGGGACCGGCACCCCGAAGTACCGCTGCCGGCTGACCAGCCAGTCGCCCGCCAGCCCGTGCACCCAGTTCTCGTACCGGGAGCGCATGTGCGCCGGGTGCCAGGCGAGCTCGCGGCCGCGGGCGAGCAGCGCGGCACGCAGCCCGGCGTCCCGGCCGCCGTTGCTGATGTACCACTGCCGGGAAGTCACGATCTCCAGCGGCAGCTCGCCCTTCTCGTAGAACTTCACCGGGTGCTCGACCGGCTCGGGATCGCC
The DNA here is from genome assembly GCA_963786975.1 of uncultured Actinomycetes bacterium. Taxonomy (GTDB): domain Bacteria; phylum Actinomycetota; class Actinomycetes; order Streptosporangiales; family Streptosporangiaceae; genus Palsa-506. The sequence goes on from CAWBBE010000011.1 coordinate 667,070, forward strand.
GCGCAGCCCGCCGGCGGCGGCCAGCAGCTCGGCCATCCGGCGCCTGGCCTGCCGCACGGTCAGGCCGGCCAGCTGCGCGTAGGCCGCGCGGCCGGCGTCGTCGTCCAGCCCCGGCGGCGGCCCGGCCAGCAGCCGGCCGTCCCGGCCGATCACCGGCCGGGTCGGCAGCTGCAGCTCCTGCCACCAGGACACGTCGGTCGTGTCACCGAACGTGCACACCATCGCGATGCCGGTGCCCTTGCCCGGCTCGGCCAGCCGGTGCGCGAGCACCGGGACCTCGACGCCGAACACCGGCGTGCGCACGGTGCGGCCGAACAGGGTGGCGTACCGCTCGTCGTCCGGATGCGCGACCAGCGCCACGCAGCCCGGCAACAGCTCCGGCCGGGTGGTGGCGACCAGCACTCCCGCCCGCGGGCGGCCGGGCCGGCCGCCGCACCGTCGCCGTCCAGCGGGAAGGCCAGCCGGTAGGACGAGGACTGCACCGGCCGGTCCTCGACCTCAGCCTGCGCGACCGCGGTGCCGAAGGTAACGTCCCACATGGACGGGCCCTCGGCCAGGTAAGCCTCCTGCCGGGCCAGGTTGCGGAGGAAGCCGCGCTGGGCCACGGCCCGGGACCGCTCGTCGATCGTGCGGTACTTCGTGCCCCAGTCGAACGACAGGCCGAGCCGCCGCCAGGCCTCCTCGTAGGCCTGCTCGTCCAGCTCGGTCAGCTGCTGGCAGAGCGCCACGAAGTTGCGCCTGGACACCGGGATCTGCCGGTCGCCCCGGGCGGCCGGGGCGGCCGCGCTGCCGCCGCCGGGCGGCTGGAAGTCCGGGTCATACGGCAGCGACGGGTCGCACCGGACGCCGAAGTAGTTCTGCACGCGGCGCTCGGTGGCCAGCCCGTTGTCGTCCCACCCGATCGGGTAGAAGACTTCCTTGCCGCGCATCCGGTGGAACCGCGCGACCGTGTCGGTGTGCGTGAACGAGAAGACGTGCCCGATGTGCAGCGACCCGCTGACCGTCAGCGGGGGGGTGTCGATGGCGTAGACGTCAGCGCGGCTCTTGGTGCGGTCAAACTTGTACTACACGACCCTCTTCCCACCGGCGCGACCACTTGTCCTCGATGCCGTCAAGCGCTGGCTTGGCCGGCCCGTCGCCGGGGCGGAAGTCGTTGCTCATGCGCTAAATCGTAGCGCGCGGCGAGCGCCCGCAGAATGCGTTATCCGTTCCGGCTCCACAGCGGGCCCACCAACTGCCAGTCGGCGTCCCAGCTGGCGAGCCTGCGGCGGTCGAGCAGATGCCGGATGAACAGCGCCAGGCCGGCCAGCAGCACCGCCAGCGCGGTGAGCGCGACCGCCGCCGCGCCGATGACGCGGTCCCGCAGCTGGCTCGGCGTCGGCAGCGGGACCTGCACCTGCCCGGCCCGGTCGAGCCAGACCGGCACGATGGTGTCGGCCCTGGTCCCGGAGACGGCGGGGATCTTGCCGGCCTGCGTCCGGCCGGCTTCGGTCCACCGGGCCGGAGTCCAGACCAGCCAGGCGTTCTCGCCGTTGTCGGACATCAGCGGCCCGGGCGCGGCCCGCAGCAGGACCGCCGGAACCCGGTGCCAGGAACGCTGGGCCTGCCGGGCGGCCGCGTCGCCGGCGTGCACCCACGAGCTGGCGGCGGCCGCCGCCAGCGGGCCGAATATCAGGAACGCGGCGATCGCGGCAGGCAGCAGCCAGGCCTCGATCAGGTCCGCGGGCCGGCGCAGCGGGTTGTGGCCGACGCCCAGCCGCCGGGTCAGCCTCGTCCACGTCGTTGTGGGCGTCGTCATAGCAAGTCACCCCACGGGAGCATGACCGCAGCACTGAGGCCAGCTCCCAGTCAGATTCTGCCCCGCCGACCGCGCCGCCGCCACACTCCGGGCGGTGCGAATCAGCTGGTTCCGGCCCCGGCTGGCGCCGGCGGTCCTGTTCAGTTACTTTAAGTGATATGACGATTACTTAGTCATATGACCGGGCGGCCGGCGGAAGCTGAATCGCGGCGCCAGGCGCCGGGCGGCGCACCCGGGCGCGGCGGCCGGACCGCAGCACGACCATCCGCGGCTCGGCCAGCCGGGCCGGAGCCGGGCGGCTAGCCGTCCTGGGGGAGCTCGGTGATCATCTTGATGATCTCGCCGCGGCCGTAGCCCTGCCGCCTGGCGTCCTCCACCAGCCTCCTGACCTGGGCGAGGACCGCGCCGCGCTGCGGCGTGCCGGAGACCGTGATGCCGCGCCCACGGCGGAACTCCAGCAGCCCCTCGTCCCTGAGCAGGTGCAGCGCCCGCAGCACGGTGTTCTTGTTCACCCCGAGCACGGCAGCCAGGTCCCTGGCCAGCGGCAGCCGCTCGCCCGGCCCGGCCTCGCCGTCCGCAATGGCGCGCCGGATCTGGGCCGCGACCTGATCGTGCAGCGGCACCGACCCCGAGCGGTCAATGTTGACATCGAACATGGTACTAGCCATAGTAGTTCCATCATCTGCCGCCCGGCAAGGCGCGGCAGGATACGGCGAACCTGCGGGACCGGCGGTGAGCAGGATGATGATCGCGCCTGTGCAGCGCGCCCCGGGCCCGGCCGGCGCCGAGGCGCTGTTCGCCGAGGCGCGCCGGCGGCGGCGGCGCCGCCGGGTCACCGCAGCGGCCGCGACGCTGGCGGCGGCCGGGCTGGTAGCGGCCGGGCTGGTAGCGGCCGGGCTGGCGGCCGGCGAGGGCGCGCGTGCCCCGGCCGGCCGCGCCGGGCCGCGTCCCCGGCCCGCGCTGACCGGGCGGCCGGAGACGGGAAGGTTCACGCTGCCGCCGGCCCAGGTCGGCTGGGTCGACTATCAGGGCCGGCTGCACGCCGGCAACGTGGCGACCGGCGCCCAGCACGTGCTGGCGGCCTTCCCGTCCGCCGCGGGCGGCTGGTTCGCCGCCGCGGCCGGGCACCTGTTCTGGCTGGATTTCAGCGTCGCCCACCGGGCCCCGATCCGGGATTACGACCTGGCCACCGGCAGGATCCGGTACCTGGCCCGCGGCCAGTCGGTGTTCGCCGCCGCGGACGGCCGGCACGTCTACGTGATGCGCAGCGGCACTGCCCTGACCGAGTTCCGCGCGGACGGATCCGGCCGGCCCCGGCCGCTGGCCGTCCCGGCCGGCTGGCATCTTGACTTCCCGCGGCCGGTAGCGGTGGCGGGCGGCGGCATCACCGTCATCGGCAACGCTGACCGGGCTGACGCGTTCCCGGCCGGCATCGCCATCTGGTACCCGGCGACCGGGCAGCTGCGGCGGCTCAGCAACGGCGGCCGGGTCATCGCCGGGTACACGCCGCGCGATGGCCGCCGTAGCCTGCTCGCCTGGGCGCCGTCGCGCTGCCCGCGGGCCGGCTGCGCGATCAAGATCACCAATACCGCCACGATGGTGACCAGTACCGTGCGCAGCCCGCTGCATCATGGCTTCACCGGCGGCAACGGCGCGTTCTCGCCGGACGGGGCGCAGCTTGCCGTGTTCGCCCGGCGCGCGGGCCTCGGCTCCAGCCGGCCCAATCGCTCCGAGCTGGCCATCATCAGCACCAGGACCGGGCGACTGCGGATAGTCCGGGCCGCCCGGCTGGAGACCCAGGAGGACGCCGGCTGGGTGCTCTGGCTGCCCGGCGGCCGGCGGCTGCTGGCCGGGGCACTGCACTACAGCTACGCCGTGGATGCGAAGACGCTCGCCGCCCGGCCGTTCTTCTTCTTCCCCGGCCCGGACGATCACGACATCATGGACACCCCCGACATCAACTTCTCGGCGTTCGTGATCCCCCGGGGGGCGCCATAGGCTGGGATTCATGCAGCTTCGCGTACTCGGGACTACCGGCGTCAGGGTCAGCCCGCTCTGCCTGGGGGCGATGATGTTCGGCGCCTGGGGGAACCCAGATCATGACCAATCCGTTCAGGTCATCCGCCGGGCCCTGGACAGCGGGATCAACTTCATCGATACCGCCGACGTCTACTCGGCCGGCGAGTCGGAGGAGATCGTCGGCAAGGCGCTGGCCGGGGTCGACCGCGACCGGGTCGTGCTGGCGACGAAGGCGCACGCGTCGATGGGCGACGACGCCAACATGAGCGGCAACTCGCGCCGCTGGCTGATCCGCGAGTGCGAGCACAGCCTGCGCCGCCTCGGCACCGACTACATCGACCTCTACCAGATCCACCGGCCCGACCCGTCCGCCGGCATCGACGAGACGCTGAGCGCGCTGACCGACCTGATCCGGGCGGGCAAGATCCGCTATGCGGGCAGCTCGACGTTCCCGCCGTCGCAGATCGTCGAGGCGCAGTGGGTCGCGCAGCGCCGCAACCGGGAGCGGTTCGTCTGCGAGCAGCCGCCGTACTCGATCATGGTGCGCGGTGTCGAGGCCGAGACGCTGCCGGTCTGCCAGCGCTATGGCATGGGCGTCATCCCGTGGAGCCCGCTGGCCGGCGGCTGGCTGTCCGGCCGTTACCGGAAGGGCGCCGACCTGCCGGTCAGCAACCGGGCGCAGCGGATCCCGCAGCGATTCGACCTCAGCCTGCCGGGCAACCAGGCCAAGCTGGAGGCCGCCGAGCAATTGGCCGTGCTCGCGGCCGAGACCGGCCTGTCGCTGATTCACCTGGCGCTGGCATTCGTGCTCAGGCACCCGGCGGTCACCGCGGCGATCATCGGCCCGCGGACCATGGAGCACCTGGAGGCGCAGCTCGGCGCCGCCGGCGTGACCCTCGACGACGCCGTGCTCGACCGCATCGACGAGATCGTCGCGCCGGGCGCCAACCTGAACCGGCCCGACCGCGGCTATGACCCGCCGGCCCTGAGCACGCCGTCGCTCCGCCGCCGCCCGGCCTGACCGCCACCCGGAGCCCTCTGCCGGACGTAGCCAGATCGTGACTGTCTGAGCAATAATATAAGCTGGCAGATTACGTTCATCGATGGTGTGTTCTACTGAGTCGATGGATGATGTGGAGCGGCCGGACTGGTGGTTCTACCCAGTCGCGTGCCGACGGGGGCATCCGTGGGGGCCAGGCCGGGTCTCGGTCAGCTGGACGCCGTGCGGCTGCGCCGGCGGCGACGGGCACCTGCGGGTGCACTGCCGGGAACCAGGCTGCCGGGAGACCTGGTACAAGCCGCCTCACCGGCCCGGGGCGGAGGTGACCGGCTACCCGCCGCCCGCCGCCTGATGCCCGGGGCTGCGGCCCGGCGCGGTCAGCCGAGCGGCGCGAACCGCGCGGTGAAATGCCGGAGCTGGCGGGGCTGGGAGATGATGCGCATCCCGGGCAGCCTGGCGGCCCGGCCGGCTACCCGGGTGACGACCTCGATCACGTAATCGATGTGACTCTGCGTGTAAGTGCGCCGGGGGATGGCGAGGCGGACCAGGTCCATGGCCGCCGGGGCCTCGGTCCCGTCCGGGTGCAGGCCGAACATCACGGTGCCGATCTCGCAGGACCGCACCCCGCCCTCCTCGTACAGCGCGCAGGCCAGCGCCTGGCCCGGGTACTGCAGCGGGTCGAGATGCGCGAGCATGGCGCGCGCGTCGATGAAGACCGCGTGGCCGCCGAACGGGACGACGACCGGGACTCCCGCTGACTCAAGCGCCTCGCCGAGATAGGCCACGGAGCGCACCCGGTAGCTCAGGTAGTCCTCGTCGGTGCACTCGCTCAGCCCCTGCGCGATCGCCTCCAGATCCCGGCCGGCCAGCCCGCCGTAGGTGGGGAAGCCCTCGGTGAGGATCTCCAGGTTGCGGCACCGTTCGGCGAGGCCGTCGTCGTTCAGCGCGAGCCAGCCGCCGATGTTGGCGAGCGGGTCCTTCTTCGCCGACATCGTCATCCCGTCGGCGAGGGCGGCCATCTCGCGGACGATCCCGGCGACGGGCAAGCCGGCGTAGCCGGGCTCGCGGGTCTTGATGAACCACGCGTTTTCCGCGAACCGGCAGGCATCCAGGAACAGTGGCTTGCCGAACCGGTCGCAGATTTCGCGGACCGCCCGGATGTTGGCCAGGCTGACCGGCTGGCCGCCGCCGGAGTTGTTCGTGACGGTCAGCATTACCAGCGGCACCGCATCGGCCTGCGTGGCGAGCAGCCGCTCCAGCGCCCCGGTGTCCATGTTGCCCTTGAACGGGCGGCGCAGCGCGGGCTGGAGCCCTTCCGGGACGGGCAGGTCGACGGCGCGGGCGCCGGTGAACTCGATGTTGGCCCGGGTGGTGTCGAAGTGGGTGTTGTTCGGAATGACCAGCCCGGCGCCGCCGGCCGCGGTGAACAGGATCTTCTCCGCGGCCCGGCCCTGATGAGCGGGCAGCACGTGCCGGAAGGGGAACAGCGCGGTGACCGCTGCGCGGAACCGGTAGAACGACGGGGCGCCCGCGTAGGCCTCGTTGCCGCGCTGGATGCCGGCCCACTGCTCGGCCGACATCGCGCCGGTCCCCGAGTCGGTGAGCAGGTCGATCAGCACGTCCTCGGCCCGCAGCTCGAACATGTTGTACCCGGCGGCGGCCAGCGCGCTGGTCCGCTCGGCACGGGTGCTCAGCCGCATCGGCTCGACCGAGTGGATGCGGAACGGCTCAAAGATCGTGCGGAACGGCTCGGGGTTTCCGGTCACCCACGAATTGTCGCGCGCCGCGCGGCCTCACTCGCCGGCGGCCCACCCGATGGGGTTGAGTGCTGCGGCTGCGATGCACGCAGCGATCGAGCCTGGTTTCACTGGTTTCTCCTTGCGATCCGCGCGCCGCGCCGGGCGCCTGCGTCAGCCGTCTGCCACCCGTGGCCAGCGGCTTCTTGCCGCCGGCCGGCGCTGCCCCACTAGGACGGCGGGACACCCAGTGCCATCCCGTGCCACCTCGCGCCCAACCGGCGGTAACTGAACTGCGCATCCGGCCGGGCCGTATACCAGGACAGGCGGTTGTCCGGAAAGCATTGGTCCCGGAAGCGGGGTGGCACGGTGGGAAGCGGTCCGCAGGGCGATGCGGGCGTCGCGGTCATCGAGGACGGCTGGTCGCTGCTGGTGTGCGGGATCCAGGCCCAGGAAACCGACGGTGACCTGCAGGCCGGCCGGCGATGGTTCGATGCCGCGTATGGCGCGGGCGAACGGTCCGGGGATGCGCGGGTGATGGCCGAGGCCGCGGCGGGCCTCGGCGGCCTGTGGGTAGCCGAGCACCGCACCGCCGCGGCGTCCAGCCTGCTGCAGGTGCGCCTGCGGCAGGCGCTGGCGCTCATCGACCCGGCCAGCAGCCTGGCGGTCCGCCTTCGCGCCAGGCTGGCGGGCGAGGCGGATTACCGGGCCGGCCAGCACGCCGCGATACTGGCCGTGCTGGCCGAGGCGAGGGCGACGCCGGATCCGGCCGTGCGGGCGGAGGCGCTGAGCCTGGCGCATCACTGCCTGCTGGGTCCCGACCACGGCCAGCTGCGCCGGGAGCTGGCCGACGAGCTGGTCGGCGAGGCCGCCAGCGGAGCGCGCCGCCGGGATCTGCTGATGGGCCTGCTCTGGCAGGTGGTGGACTTGTTCCTGGCCGCCGACCCGCACGCGGAGCGGCGGCTGGGCGAGCTGCGCGCCGTGCTGGCCGAGGAGGAGCACCTGGCGGTCGGGTTCGTAGCGCACGCGATCGAGGTGATGCTGGCCATCCGGGCCGGCTCGAGGCAGCGGAGCAGCTCGCGCAGGAATGCTTTGAGCGCGGTGCCAAGGCCGGCGATGTCGATGCCGACGCCTGGTACGGTGCCCAGCTGGTGGCGATCCGCTGGTACCAGGGCCGGCTCCCGAACTGCTGCCGATGCTCACCGAGGTGGTCAACTCACCCACGCTGAGCGCGGTGGACAACTCGTTCTTCGCCGCGCTAGCGGTGGCCGCGGCGGCAGCCGGGGACCACCAGGCCGCCGAGTGCGCCCTGGCCAAGTTGCGTGGCCGGGATCTGGCCAGGCTGCCCCGCTCCAGCAGCTGGCTGGTCACCATGTACGGCATCGTCGAGGCCGCGCACCTGCTCGGCGACGCGCAGCTGTCGGCCCGCGCCTACGACCTGCTGCGCCCGTTCGCCGGCCTGCCGATGATGGCCAGCCTCGCGGTCACGTGCTTCGGCTCGGTCCAGCACGCGCTCGGCGTAGCGTCGCTGACCATGGGCGACGCGGACCAGGCCGTGGCCCACCTGCGCGATGCCGTGCAGCATAACCTCGCGCTGGGACACTGGCCGGCGGTGCTCGCCGCCAGGCTGCGCTGCGCCGAGGCGCTGGCCCGCCGGGGACACTCCGGCGATGAGTCCGAGGCGCACGAGCAGCGCGCGCGGGCCGAGGACGTGGCGGCAATGCTCGGCCTCGCGGTGCGCGTCGGCCCAGCGGCCCGGGAGGCGCCAGCGCACGCCGCCACCTGCGCCCGGCGCGGCCGCAGGTGGCGGATCGAAGTGGGCACCCGGGCCGTGCTCGTCGACCACAGCGTGGGCATGCTCCACCTGGCCGTGCTGACCGCGAATCCCGGCGTGGAGATCGCCGCGATCGAGCTGGCGGCCGGAGTGGACGCGCTGGGGCGCGCGTCCGCGAGCAGCGGCATGCCGCCGCAGCGGGTGCTCGATCGCACCGCCGTCCAGCAGTACCGGCAGCGGCTGTCCCAGCTCGGCGCCGAGATCGACGACCCGGAGCCGGGCGGCGGCGGCCGGCCAGCTCGCGCCGAACGTGACTGGCTACTGGCCGAGCTGGCCGCGGGCACCGGCCTCAGCGGGCGGCCCCGCGCGTTCTCCGACAGCAAGGAGCGCGCGCGTCTCGCCGTGGGCAAGGCCATCCGGCGTGCCCTCACCCAGGTCGAGCGGGCCGACGCGATCGTCGGCGCGCACCTGCGCGCCGGAATCCACACCGGCAACCACTGCTGTTACCGGCCGGCCTGACAACGGGCGCGATTACGCTAGCTTGGAGCGGGCGGCCAAGCCGGAGCGGGCCAGCGTCAATGGCTACGGCCGGGCCGCCGGTCTTAACCGCGGTACACGAAGCGATAGGCGAAGATGAACACTGCCGTGGTGATCGCGCTGATCGCGCTGGCCGGATCAGCTATTAGCACCCTCATGACAGTCTTTGGTGCACCTGTCATTCAGGCCCGGAAAGACGCTAAGGGAGTTCTGGAGAATTACCGTAAGCCGCTTCTCGTGGCTTCCTACGAACTGCAGGCGAGACTGCATAACATCCTGCAGCTCAAGTTTGTCGAGAAGTACATAACCGGAGATTCGACGGCTAAGCGCCAGCCGGCCATTGACAGTACCCTCTATGTCTTCGCGCAGTTCTTTGGCTGGGGCGAGATTATCCGCCGGGAAGTTCAGTTTCTGCGTTTTTCCAGAGACCGGCAAACCCGCGAGATCGATCGGCTGCTCCGAGACATCTGCGAAACGTTTCTGTCCGACGAATATGGCCCGCAATTTATGATCTGGCGAGTCGAGCAGCGCGGGCTTGGCGAGCGCATGATCCGCTCTGCGGATAGTAAGCTGACGTGCCTGGGGTATGCCTCATTCATCGAACGCCGCGGCACGATGGAGGAATGGCTCACGCCGCTTGAGAATGATCTTGAGCATCTGGGCGATGGCGGCCGGCGGCGCTTGACTAGGCTCCAGCATCTTCTTCTTGACCTGGTGAAATGCCTCGACGATGAACAGCAGCGCTACCCCCCGGAGCTTGCCGAAGCCTGAAGCTGGCGCTGTCGGATGGAGCCCGGAACCGGGGCGGTTCCAGCTGTTTGCCGTCGGGATAGCCAGGGTGACGTTCATCCGTTACGACGACGCTACCGGCGACCAGCACGTGGCCATGTGGCCACCGGCCCGCGAGTTCGTCCGCCGCGGCACCTCCGCCACCAGCCTGGGAGAACCCCAGCCGGTGAGCGACATCATCGTGGCCGGCTGACCGCCTTCCGGCGGTAACGCCCGGGACCGGCGTTACTTCGTGGCCGTTACCGCCCGGATGATGACGGCGTAGAGGTTGTGCCACTGCGGGGAGCGGAATCCCGTGGCCTGCAGCAGCCGGGTGGCCCGTGCCCTGGTGCGGGCCTTGCCGCGGCGCCCGGCCAGCAGGGCCGGCCAGAGCCAGGCCGAGAACTGGTCGGCGAGGACGAGGTGGCCGCCGGGGACGAGCACCCGGCGGCACTCGGCGAGCCCGGCCTGCTGGTCGGCCCAGTGGTCAAACGAGGTGGTGCTCACCACGAGGTCGAAGGCCTCGCCGGGATAAGGGAGCTTCTCGGCCACTCCGGCCGAGAAGCGCAGCCGGTCGTCGCTGGCGGCGGCCATGGCCGTCTCGATCATGGACGGCGCCGGGTCGATTCCGGCCAGTTCGGCAGCCCCCGGAGCGCGGACGGCAAGCTCGCGCAGGAGGTAGCCGGTGCCGCAGCCGACATCAAGGATCCGCCGGGGGACCGGCGAGCAGGCCAGGACGAGGTCTGCGGCCCGGTCGGCGATCTCATGGTGCAGCCTGCCGAGCCACCCGTCCTCGTAGCTCGGCGCGCGCTGATTGAAGGCGGCGATGTCACGATCAGGGGCCATCACCCGATGGTGCCCTGGACCGGACCCGGCAATCGCCGGCCCGCACCCCGAATCCCGGCCGGGGCGGGCCATTCCGCCCGTGTACCCCTCGCCAGCGGTTCAGATCCGTCCGGTTAGCACCGGCAAAACCTGCACCGCTACGGGCGTGGCGGCGCCGTGGCCGCGGTGGCGCGGCTCAATGTCCGATCCGGCTGGGATACTAAGAGGGTGCTACAAGTTTCTGGCGGGCAGCTGATCGGCAGGGAGCGCGAACTGGGCCGGGTCTGCGCCCTGCTCGACCAGGCTGCCGCCGGCGAGCCGATCGTCGCGCTGGTCAGCGGCGACGCGGGCATCGGCAAGACCCGGCTGATCGCCGAGCTGGCGGCGCGAGCGGCCGAGCGGGACTTCACCGTGCTGTCCGGCCGGTGTGCCGAGCTCGGCGACAGCGTGCCCTACCTGCCGCTGGCCGACGCGCTGCGGAACGCGACGACGGGCCCGTCGGCAGCGCCGGAGCTGCTGGCGGCGCTGGCCGCGCGCCCGGTGCTCGGCAGGCTGCTGCCGGACCGGGGCAGCGCCGAGCAGCCCGGCGCGGACGTGCCGGGGATGGCGCAGCAGCAGCTGTTCGGCGCCGTGCTCGGAATGCTCGCGGAGATCGCCGCCGACCGCCCGGTGCTGCTGATCCTGGAGGATCTGCACTGGGCCGACCGGTCCACCCGGGATCTGGTGACCTTCCTCAGCCGGGTGCTGCACCGCGAGCGGGTCGCGGTCATCGCCACCTACCGGACCGACGACCTGCACCGGAGCCATCCGCTGCGGGCCGTGGTCGGCGAGCTGATCAGGCTGCCGAGCGTCACCGCCGTCGAGCTCGGCCCGCTGCCCGGGCCGGCCATGGCGCAGTACCTGACGTCACTGGCGGGCAGGCGGCTGGAAGCGGCAGCGGTCGACGCGATTATCCGGCGGGCCGAGGGCAACGCCTACTACGCCGAGGAGCTGCTGGCCGCGTCGGCGGACGGCAGCGAGCTGCCGGCCGGGCTGGCCGGGCTGCTGCTCGCCCGGGTCGAGCGGCTCTCGCCGGCCGCCCAGCAGGTGCTGCGGGCCGCGGCGGTGGCCGGCCGGCGGATGGACGACGAGGTGGTCAGGCAGGCGTCCGGGCTGGCCGCGCCGGAGTACGAGGAGGGCGTCAGGGAATCCGTCGCGAACCAGCTGCTGGTCCCCGACGGCGACGAGGGCTACGCCTTCCGGCACGCGCTGATCCGCGAGGCCATCTACGCCGACCTGCTGCCCGGCGAGCGGACCCGGCTGCACGCCCGGCTCGCCGAGCTGCTTTCCGACGAGACCCGGCTGGCCGCCGTGCCCGGCTCCGCGGCCGAGCTTGCCCACCATTACCTGGCCAGTCACGACATCCCCGGGGCCTTCGCCGCCTCCGTGCGGGCGGGCCGGGAGGCCGAGCGGCTGGCCGCGCCGGCCGAGGCGCACCGGCATTTCGACCAGGCGCTGGCGCTCTGGGAGCGGGTCAGCGAGCCGGAGAAGCTGGCCGGGGTTGACCGCGGCTGGCTGGCCTTCGACTCGGCCAATAACACCGCGGCGAGCGGCGACGTGGTGCGGGCCGTGCACCAGCTGCGGAGGCTGCGCGACCTGCTGGTGGCGGCCGCCGATCCGGTGCTCGTCAACCGGGTGGGCGAGCGGCTGGCGTATTTCCTGCTGGAAACCGCGGAGGTCACCGCCGCGGCCGAGGCCGCCGAGATCGCGGTCGACGTGCTGCCCGCCGACCCGCCGCGCTGGGAGCGGGCCCGCGCGCAGGCCACCCATGCGCAGACCCTGCTCTACCTGCTCCAGGACGAGGCCCCGGCGCGCGCCGAGGCCGAGCAGGCCAGGAAGGCCGCCAGGCTGGCCGGCGCGCCGTGGGTCGAGGCGGACGCGCTGGTGACGCTGGGGCTGCTGGAGGAGCGGACCGGCAGGCCGGAGGAGGCGGTACGCCTGTTCACGCTGGCGAACCGGCAGGCCATCGACGCCGGGGTGCTCGGCGTCCAGCTGCGGGCCGCTTTCGAGCTGTCCCGGACGCACCTGGAGCGCGGGGATCTCACCGACGCGAGCAAGACCGCGCACGAGGGCCTGCGGCTGGCCGAGGAGGCCGGCCTGGGACTGGCGCCCTATGGCCTGGATCTGCAGTACACGCACTACCTGGCGCACTACGCAGATGGCGCCTGGGACCACGCCCAGCAGGTCGCCGACGGCTTCGTGGTCCGGGTCACCAGCGTCGCCGAGGCCAGGCTGTCGGCCATGGCGCTGTTCATCGATGTCGCCAGGGGCAGCCAGAAGGTCACCGAGCGCCGCGCCTGGCTGCGGCCGTTCTGGCCGGCCGACGGGTTCGGCGCCTACATCGCCCGCGGGCTGCTGGCCGAGCACGCGCTCTGGCAGGGCGACGCCGAGACGGCGTCGCGCGAGGCGGCCGAGATCGTCGACGCCCAGGTGAAGGACATGAGCGGGCACAGCCCGCCGGTCATCCGGGTGGCCGCGATCGGCCTGAGTGCCCAGGCCGACCTGGCCGCCCGGGCCAGGGCGGCAGGCGATGCGGCGGCCGCCGCGGCCGCGGTCGATGCGGCCCGCCAGCTGGTCGAGGCCGCCCGCGAGGGGGCGGCGTACCGGCGCCGGCCGAAGTTCGCGCTCGGCGTCGAAGGGCGGGCCTGGCTGGCCCGGGCCGAGGCCGAATGGCGCCGCGCCCAGGATGACAACGACCCGGCGGCGTGGCAGGCGGTACTGGACACGTTCGGCCCCGGGTTCGTGTACGAGAGCGCGAGATCCCGGTGGCGGCTGGCCGAGGCGCTGGCCGAGGCCGGGCGCCGGGATGAGGCGCAGCAGGAATGGCTGCTGGCGTTCGGCGCCGCTGACCGCCTCGGCGCGCTGCCGCTGCGCGCCGCGCTGCTCGACCTTGCCCGCCGGGCCCGGCTGCGGACCAGCCCGGCGGCCGGGCCGGCGGGCCGGGCGGAACGGCCGGAACTGCCGCGGCGGGCGGGACGAGCGGGACCGGGGCGGGCCACGAAGGCGCCCCGTTCGCCAGCCCGCTGGCCAGCCTGACCGCCCGGGAGCGCGAGGTGCTGCGCCTGCTGGCGGCGGGCCGCAGCAACCGGGAGATCGCCGCCGAGCTGTTCATCGCGCCCAAGACCGCCAGCGTGCACGTATCCAACATCCTCGGCAAGCTCGGCGCGGCCAGCCGGACCGAGGCGGCGGCGATCGCGCACCGGGAGGGCGTCGGCCTGCCCGCCCGGATGCAGTAACTTAGCGCCCGGCGGTGCTGGCCGGCGCCCGCACGAGTCCGGGGAACCAATGCAGCCCGCTCGAATCCAGGGAACCGATGATGACAGCAGCAATCCTGCCAGGGTCTAAGTCCATCACCGCGCGGGCGCTCTTCCTGGCCGCCGCCGCCTCCGGCACGAGCGTCATCCGCGAGCCGCTGCAGGCCAACGACACGCGCGCGTTCCTGGGCGCGCTTACCGTGCTCGGGTACGAGCTGGCGGTATCGGATTCGCGGTGGGCGATTACCGGCAGCCCGCCGGGGCCGCCGGCCCCCAGCGGCGCGGTGTGGTGCCATGACGCGGCGACCGCCGCCCGGTTCCTGCCCGTGCTCTGCGCCGCCGGGCACGGCAGCTACCTGATAGACGCCAGCGAGCAGATGCGGGCCAGGCCGATGGCGCCGCTGCTGCAGGCGCTGCGTGAGCTTGGCATGCGCGGCGAGGCGGCCGAAGGCGACCATCTGCCGCTGCGGATCGACGCCGACGGCATCAAGGGCGGTGAGGTCACCCTGGACGCCGCCGAGTCAAGCCAGTACCTCACCGCGTTGTGCCTGCTCGGGCCGCTCACCGCGGAAGGACTGCGGATCCGGGTGACCGATCTGGTCTCGGCGCCGTACGTCGGCCTGACCATCGCGATGATGCGCGCCTTCGGCGCGCGGGCGGACCGCGACGGCGACGTCTTCGACATCCCGCCCAGCGGGTACCAGGCCGCCGACATCCGCGTCGAGCCGGATGCGTCGACGGCGTCCTACTTCCTGGCCGCGGCGGCGGTCACCGGGAACCGGGTGACCATACCCGGGCTTGGCTCGCGGTCGGCGCAGGGCGACGTGAGGTTCGGCACCGAGGTGCTCGCCGCCATGGGCTGCCGGGTCGAGATGGACGAGGAGTCGATCACGCTGACCGGCCCCGGCCAGCTGGACGGCGGTGAGTTCGGCATGCGGGATATCTCTGACACCATGCCGACCCTCGCCGCGATCGCGCCGTTCGCCGCCGCGCCGGTCACCATCACGGGCGTCGGCAACGTGCGGGTGAAGGAAAGCGACCGGCTCAGCGTCACCGCGGACAACCTGCGTGCCTGCGGGATAAGGGTGACGGAGGGCCCGGACTGGATCACGGTATATCCCGGCCAGCCGGCCGCCGCGCGGGTCGCCTGTCACGGCGATCACCGCATCGCGATGGCGTTCAGCGTGCTCGGCCTGCGGACGCCCGGCCTCACCCTGGACGACCCGCAGTGCGTGGCCAAGACGTGCCCCGGCTTCCATGGCCTGCTGGCCGGCCTGCCGGCCGGCTGGAGCCGGCCGGGTCATGACGGCGCCCGGCCGGCCGTCAGCCGCGGCCGGCCGGCTGCGGCTCGCCGCGCGGCGGCAGGCCAGCCGCCCGGTACAGGTCATCGATCAGGCCCATGGTCACCAGCGCGTGCTCCGGCGTGGTCGGGAACGGCTCGCCGCGCTGCACCGCCGCGGCGAACGCCCGCAGCTGGCACTCGTATGTCGTCAGGCCGGCCACGTCCGGCCGCGGGGCCAGCACCTCTGGCGGGCCGCCGCGCTGGACCGTGACCCGGTAGCTGGCGTAAGGGTGGATGAAGTTCTGCACCAGCAGCTGGCCCCGCTCGCCGACCACATGCACGTCCGCCCGGAACTTCCCGCCCTGGGTAAAGGACACGTCCAGCCAGGCCGTGCCGCCGCCGGGATAGCGCAGGTACGCGGTCATCGCCCGGTCCACGTCCGGCACCTGCTCGGCCGCCAGCGCGCAGAGCACCCCCGGCTCGCCCGGCCCGATCAGCCGGAGCAGGTCGAGGGCATAGCAGCCCGCGTCCATGGTCGCGCCGCCGCCCAGCGCGTAGACGTACCGGATGTCGCCGGGGCCGTCCAGCGGGAACGACACGTTGCACTGGATGTGCCGGATCTCGCCGTCGTCCGCGGCGATGAGCCGGATCTGCTCGCGGATCAGCGGCGCGATCGGGTGATAGCGGTAGTGCATCGCCTCCATCACCACCAGCCCGGACGCCTGCGCGGCGGCGGCGACCTGCGCGGCCTCGGCGGCGTTCGAGGTGAACGGCTTCTCGCAGAGCACGTGCTTGCCGGCCGCGATGGCGCGCAGCGTCCATTCCGCATGCAGCGAGTTCGGCAGCGGATTGTAGATCGCGTCGATGCCGGGGTCGGCGATCAGCGCCTGGTAGGAGTCATGCACCACCGGGATGCCGTGCCCGGCGGCAAAGATCTCGGCAGCCCGCCGGTCCCGCGCGGCCACCGCGGACACCACCACCTCCGGCACCAGCCTGGCCGGCTTGATCAGCGCATCCGGTGTGATCCGCGCCGCGCTGAGCGTGCCGATCCTGAGCCGGTCCACGTCATGCCCCGCCGGGGGCTAGCGCGTCCAGCAATTCTGCTGCCCGGTCCGCGGCCGAGGCCGGGTCCGCGTCCGGGGACCCCACCTGCGGGTCCCAGTTGAGGTCATAGAACAGCTCCGTTACACCCCGTTTAGAAAGCCAGTCGGCATCTTCCCGAATCTGGCCGACGTCGCCGGACAGCAGCCGCCGGGTGCCGTCCTCGGCCAGCAGCCGATCGCCGGCCCGCACCACCCCGCGGCAGATGACCCGCAGCGCGGCCGGATCGCGGCCGGCCGCCTCGGCGGCCTGGCGGACCACGGCGATCCCGTCGCCGATCCTGGACAGGTCGGTCCGGCTGGAGGTCAGCCAGCCGTCCGCGATCCGGCCGATCCGCTCCAGGGCGGGCCGGGCCATCCCGCCGAGCAGCACCGGCGGGCCGCCCGGCTGCACCGGCTTGGGCAGCATCCGGCCGCGCGGCACGGTGTAGAACTCGCCGCTGAACTCGCTGATGTCGCGGGTCCACAGGTTGCGCAGCACCGCGACGTACTCCGCGGTCCTGGCGCCGCGGCGGGCCATGCTGGCCCCGCTGGCGGTGAACTCCTCCGGCATCCAGCCGATGCCCAGGCCCACGTCGTGCCGCCCGCCGGACAGCACGTCCAGCGACGCGGCCTGCTTCGCCAGGTAGGCGGGGGAGACGAACGGCAGGTTGACGATCGCGGTGCCGAGCCGGATGGTGCTGGTCACCGCGGCCGCGTAGGCCAGCGCGGCATACGGGTCCAGGACGCTGTGGTACACCGGCTCCATAGCTGATCCGGCCGGGACGATGAGGCGCTGAAACGACCAGAGGGTCGCGTATCCGGCCTGCTCAGCGCGCTTCGCGAAGGCGGCCAGGTTCTCCGGGGTAGCCCATGCGCCGGAAACCGGGGCGCCGAAACCGATCTGCATGCGGCTCACCCTGCCAGATGCGGCCCGCCGCGCCGCAGCGCCCCCCGGCATGGCAGCCTTTGACTTGCCGCCGATTGGCCCCCCCGAATGGAGAATCGATGAGCACAGACCCGCGGCAGTGGATAGCAGCGCTGCGCGAGAATCACGAGCGGCTCGCGTCCCTTATCCAGTCGCTCGGCGCCGATCAGGCCAGCGCCAGGTCTTACTGCAGCGACTGGACGATCGCGCAGGTCATGTCGCATCTCGGCAGCGGCGCCGAGATCGCCATGATGATGCTGCCCGTGGCGCTCGGGGAGGGCGAGCCGGGCGGCGTAGAGGCGTTCCAGCCGGTATGGGATGCCTGGAACGCGAAGAGCCCGGACGCCCAGGTCGCCGACGGGCTGGCCGCCGACGAGGCGCAAGTGCGCCAGCTCGAGCAGCTCAGCGACGAACGGCTGGCCGAGATCCGGATGCCGTTCTTCGGCCTGGACCTGGACGCCGTCGGCCTGATCAGGCTGCGGCTCAGCGAGCATGCGCTGCACACCTGGGATGTGGAGGTCGCCCTGGATCCGGCCGCAGTGGTGCCGCCGGACTCGGTCGCGCTGCTGATCGACATCGTGCCGCAGTTCCTCGCGCCGCGGCTCGGCAAGCCGCAGGAAAAGCCGCTGCGGGTGCGGATCCGCACGACCGGGCCGGACCGGGATTACCTGCTGGTGGCCGCGGAGGCGGTCAGCATGGCGGACCTGCAGGCGGATTCCGGCCCGGCTGACGCCGCGGCCGCGGCCGAGGTCAGCATGCCGGCCGAGGCGCTGCTGCGGCTGGCCTACGGGCGGCTGGATCCGGCGCACACCCCGGCTGATGTCATCGCGGCGCCGGCCGATCTGGACCGGCTGCGGGCGATGTTCCCGGGGTTCTCAGAGGGCGGCCAGGGCAAGCTCCGCGGCGTCGGCGGCGCAGCCCCAGGACAGCGAGACGCCGGCGCCGCCGTGCCCGTAGTTGTGCACGACGGTCCGCCCGCCCGGCAGCCGCTCGGCCTCCAGCCGGACCTGCTGCCTTACCGGCCGCAGGCCGACCCGGTGCGCCAGGATTTCGGCGCCGCGCAGCCGGGGATCGATCGCCGCGCAGTCGCGCAGGATCCGGCGGGCCGTGGCCGGATCGGGTTCCAGCCGCCAGTCGCCGCGGTTTTCGGTGCCGCCGAGCACGACGGTGTCACCGTGCGGAAAGATATAGCTAAGGTCCGCCGATTCATCGCCGAGCCCGATAAAGAATTCCGTGATGCCAGGATTTGCTGCTACCACCACCTGCCCGCGCACCGGCATCAATTCAGGATCTGAAACGAGGCCGCCCGCGCCAATGCCGGCGCAATTAACGATCACGCTGGCGGCGGGGGCCCAGCCGGCCGCCTCCGGCAGTGAGCCGAATTCAAGGTTCCGGGTTTCTCCGGCCTGGCCGCCGGTGCCGCGGAACCTGGTTTCGAGGTAGGCCAGGTAGGCCGGCATGGTGACCACCGGTGCGGCGAACCGCCATCCGGCCGCGAACCCGGCCGGTATCTCCTGGCGGGCGCAGAGCCGGAAGCCGGCCAGGCCGGTCACCCAGTCCGGCGGTCCCTCCTGCCTGCGGGACGCCTGGCGTCCGGTCAGCGTGCGCACCGCGGCGGCTGGCTCGGCGGTGAGCTCGAGCAGGCGCGCGAGGGTGATGTCCGCCCAGCTGGCGGCCCGGTCGTCCATGCCGACCAGGTGCGGGCCCCAGATCGCGCCGGCCGCGGCCGAGGTGGTCTGGCCGGCCGGCACGGCGGCGGCTATCTGCACCATCGCGCCGGCCTCGGCCAGGCAGACGGCGGTGGTCAGCCCGGACACGCCGGCCCCGATCACCAGGATGTCAGGCTCGCTGCCGCTCATATAGCGACCGTAACGCGCGGCTGTGACCTGAGCTAGATTGTGATCATGCAGATACTTAGAGTGACGAAACTGCGATGCGCCGCAGCCGGATCGGTGCTCTCGCTGGCGGCCGGGCTGTGCGTACTGGGGCCTGCGCCGCAGGCCGCGCTCGCGGCGACGCCGACGCCGCCGGCGGCGTCGTCGAGGGCGGCAGCCCTCGCCGCCGGGAATGCGCATTCGTGTGACCTCCGGGACGGCAGGGCCTACTGCTGGGGCGAGAACGACGACGGGCAGCTCGGTGACGGCACCACCACCGATTCCAGCGTCCCGGTCGCCGTGGACACCAGCGGCGCGCTGGCGGGCAAGACCCTCACCCAGATCAGCGCGGGCGGTGGTGGTGGCCTCGATACCTGCGCTCTGGACACGGCCGGCGCGGCGTACTGCTGGGGCTCGGGCTTCGATGGCGCGCTCGGTGACGGCACCACCGCCGATTCCAGCGTCCCGGTCGCCGTGGACACCAGCGGCGCGCTGCACGGCAAGACGATCACCCAGGTATCCACCGGCAGCTCCGGCGGGTGCGTGCTGGATGCGGCTGGCGCCGCCTACTGCTGGGGCGACAACGACTACGGCGAGCTCGGCGACGGCAGCTCCGCAAGCTCCGACGTCCCGGTGGCGGTCGACACCAGCGGGGTGCTGGCTGGCCAGAAGCTCACCCAGATCTCGGCCGGGTTCCAGGACACGTGTGCCCTCGATGCCGCTGGCGCCGCCTACTGCTGGGGCGACAACGCCTTCTGGGAACTGGGCAACGGGAGCGGCGGAAGCGACGGCGACATATCGGACGTCCCGGTCGCGGTGGATGCCAGCGGCGCGCTGGCCGGCCAGGGCCTCACCCAGATCTCCGCTGGCTGGGAGTATGCGTGTGCCCTCGATGCCGCGGGCGCCGCGTACTGCTGGGGCAGCGGCCCGCTCGGGAACTCGGCCGGCGCTTCCAGCGTCCCGGTGGCGGTGGATGTCAGCGGCGCGCTGCACGGCAAGCGGCTGGCCCAGGTTTCGGCTGGCTTCGGCGCGACGTGCTCGCTGGACAGCGCCGGCGCGGCCTACTGCTGGGGCGACAACGGCCAGGGCGAACTCGGCGACGGCAGCACCGTCTCCTCCGATGTCCCGGTGGCCGTCGATACCAGCGGCGCACTGCATGGCAAGACGCTCAACGAGATCACCGCCGGCGCGTTCCACTCGTGCGCGCAAGACACCGCCGACGCCTCCTACTGCTGGGGCGATAACACCTCGGGAGACCTCGGCGACGGCAGTACCAGCATGAGCGACGTGCCGGTGCTGGTGGCGGCGGCCGCCGGCCCGATCGTCTCGGGGTACCGCAAGGCCAAGTGCATCGATGACAGCAAGGGCTCGGCCGCGAACGACACGCCGGTGGTGATCGGGGACTGCAACGGAAGCGCCGAGCAGAACTGGACCGTGCCGGGCGACGGGACGATCCAGATCGGCGGCAAGTGCCTGGACATTTACCGTGATGAAAAGGTCAGCAAGGCCCCAGTCGAGTTGTTCACCTGCACCGGCGGCGCCAACCAGCAATGGGCGGCGAGCAACGGCACGCTGGTCAACCCGGTATCCGGCAAGTGCCTGGACGACCCGCGGTTCAACGTCACGGACGGGACGCAGCTGGAGATCTATACCTGCAACGGGGGCGCTAACCAGCAGTGGCAGCTGCCCTGAAGCCGGGCCGGAGCCCGGGGCTGACGGCGCGGGCCCTGCAGACCGTTTCAGTGCCCGGGGGACGCGCCGCCACCGGGGCTTTTCGTTGGCTTCGGTGATGTCGTTGGCTTCGGTGATGTCGTCGGCTTCGGTGATGTCGTTGGCTGCGGTGACGTCGTCGGCTGCGGTGCCGGCGAGACCTTTGGCTTCGGTGGTACCGGCGAAATTATCCCGCTGCCCTCGGCGTAGAACGGGCTGCTGGGCGGCACGGAAGCGAAGTAGGCAATCGAGCGGCCGAGGTTGGCGTGCTCGAAGGTGTACTGCCAGATCTGGCCCGCGTTAACGCCGAACTCGAACCCCGGGCAGTCCAGCCCGCCCCCTTCGTTCGGTGCGGCGCGGAAGCAGGAATCGGTGCCGATCATCGGGTGGGTGACGGGGTCGGCAGGATTGAACATCGACACGTACCCGGCCAGGCGCGGAGTGAAGCCGGCGAAGGCAACATACTGGGCGTTGTTCGCCGTCCCGGTCTTCCCGGCGGTGGGCAGGCCGGGGATCTGGTCGGGTGCGCCGGTCCCGCTTTGCATCACGCCCTGGAAGATGTGGCTGGCGGCGTCGGCGACCGCAGTGGAGATCACCCGGTGGCAGCGGGCCGACTTTACCGGCAGCGAGCCGCCCGTGCCGGTCGTGATCTGCGAGATCGCGATAGGCCGGCAGTAGATCCCGCGCGCCGCGACGGTGGCGTAGGCGGCCGCCATGGTCATCGGCGAGACGTTGACCGAGCCGAGCGTGAACGACGGGAGGTCGTCTGCCCGGTACTGGCCAGTTATTCCCGGGTTTCCGGCCGACTTGAACAGGGACCGGCCGTCGGCCCGGTGATCACCCAGGCTGGCCGCCGTCCTGACGACCTTGCAGAGTCCGACGGTGCGTTCCAGCGTGGCGTAGAACACGTTGATCGAGTCCGTGGTCCCGGTGTACAGCGAGTAGATGCCAGGCGCCCGGGCCCTCAGCGTTGCTCACCATGAACGGGCTTGTCGGCTCGCCCCGGCAGTTGGTGTAGCCGGTGAGCGTGCTCGGCGAGACGATCTTCAGGTGGTAGCCGAATGGATAGCCGAGCTTGAGCGCGGTGAGGAGGGTGAAGATCTTGTTGGAGGAGCCGGTCTGGACGCCGACGCCGCCGTCGTACCTGCTGTCCACCGCGTAGTCGACGTTGTCCCGGCCGGCCGCCTTGTCGTTCCCGTACCGGCGGTCGACGGCGATCGCGCGGACATCGCCGGTGCGCGGCTGGATGAGCACCTCGGCGGCCGCGTTGCGGCCCGGGTTGAACGGCGACGGCGGCGGCGGGACCATGTACATCACCGCGTGCTCAGCGGCGCGCTGGTCGCGGGCGTCCATGGTGGTGTAGATCTTCAGGCCGCCGACCGTGTTCAGCGTCCGGTATGCGTCCGCGTAGCCGGGGTCGTCCTTCATGACCGCGAGCACGTACTCGCAGAAGAACGCGGCCTTCCTGGCGGACCTGCTGCTGCAGCCACTCTGCAGGGCGGTGCTGGTGAGGTTCAGGCCGAGCGGCGCCCGGTCCGCAGCCTGCTGCCGGGCGGCAGTGATGTAGCCGAGCTGATGCATCCGCTGCAGGACCGTGTTGCGCCGTTGGCGTGCGTACCTCTTGTGGATGACCGGGTTGTACAGCACTGGGTCCCGCACTATGCCGGCCAGCAACGCGGCCTCGGGCAGGGTCAGCTTCTTCGCGGTCCGGTGGAAGTAGCGCTGCGCGGCCACCTGAATGCCGTAGGCCCCGTTCTCGTAGTACGCGGCGTTGAGGTAGGCGGTGAGCAGCTGGCGCTTGGTCAGCTGGTGCTCGACGATCGCGGCCATCCGCAGCTCGCGGATCTTCCGGGCCTGGCGTCTCAGCGGTCGCCACATTCGCCGGCGCCCCGGTCAGGATCAGGGCATTCTTGACGTACTGCTGGGCCAGGGTCGACCCGCCCTGCACCGGATTGTGCTCAAGGTCGTTGACCAGCGCCCGGAGGGTGCCCCGCAGGTCAAATGCCCCGTGCAGGTAGAACCGGGAGTCCTCGATCGCGATGATCGCCTTCCGCATGTCCGGCGCGATCTGCCCGTAGGACACCGGCACCCGGTCAATGTCGCGGGGGTAGTAATAGGCGATCAGGCGACCCTTCCGGTCCAGGATCTCCGAACGCGACGGCAGCACGCCCAGCTTCGGAACGCGGAGGGTGTTGAACGTGTTCGCCGCGTTTCGGGCGACGACGCCAATCACGCCGACGACGGGCAGCAGGACCGTCCCCGCCAGCGTGCCGGCGATGACGGACAGCACGACCAGGTAGCCCAGCACCCCGACGCGGCGCCCTAACTTCCGCACAAGACCACGGTACGCCGCCGCCGCCTGCACAAACAGACCAGGAAATTTCGGTCCGATTGGCTGCAGCGGTATCTTCGCCGGCGCGCCTCCGCAGGACCGGGCGGCGTCGGCCAGACTGGTACACCGGCTAGGCCAAAGGCGCGAGCCACACAGAACAGGAGCTTCCATGGCCAGGATCTGCGTCACCGGAGCGAGCGGTAAGGCGGGCCGGGCCGTGCTGGCCGACCTGCTGGAACACGGCCACTACGTGCTGGCCACCGACCTGGTGGCGCCGGCCGGGGATCCCGGCATCCCGGTGCTGCGGGCCGACCTCACCGAGTACGGCCAGGCGCTGGAAGCGCTGCAGGGCGCCGACGCGGTGATCCACCTGGCCAACATCCCGGCACCCGGCATCCGCACCCCGGCGGTGACCTTCAACGCGAACATGGCGATGAACTTCAACGTGTTCATGGCCGCGGCGCAGCTGCAGCTTGACCGGGTGGTCTGGGCATCCAGCGAGACCACGCTCGGCCTGCCGTTCGACGAGCCGCCGCGCTACGCCCCGGTGGACGAGGACCACTATCCCGTGCCCACCACCACCTACGCGCTGTCCAAGGTGGCGAGCGAGACGACCGCCGGGCACATCGCGCAGTGGTCCGGCATCCCGTTCGTCGCGCTCCGCTTCTCGAACATCCTGGGCCCGCGCGACTATCACGAGTTCCCGTCGTACTGGCCGGATCCGCAGCTGCGGAAGTGGAACCTGTGGGGTTACATCGACGAGCGGGACGCCGCCGCGGCGTGCCGGCTCGCGCTCACCGCTCCGGCCGAGGGCAGTTCCAGCTTCATCATCGCCGCCGCGGACACCGTGATGACCCGCCCGTCGGCCGACCTGATGCGCGAGGTCTTCCCCGGCACCGAACTGCGCGGCGAGCTCAGCGGGACCACCACGCTGCTGTCCATCGGCCGGGCCGGCCAGGTACTCGGCTTCACCCCGGCGCACTCCTGGCGGGACCACGTCAGCGAGTGATCCCGGCCGGGCGGCCAGCCCAGTCAGCTGGCCAGCGCACGATTCCGGGCGGCGGATCGGCTGATTCCGCGCGGTGTATCGGTTTGGCCACGAAACGGCCCGACTGCCGTATCAGGCCTTGCGGCCAGGCCGGTATGCGATGAATCTAGGTTCACCACACGGCAGGTAGGCGCCTTCTAACAAGGGTTGGCCCGATGAATGATGGTTCATCAGGGGTACCGCGGGTGCGGCCGTCGGCGCCCGCGGCCGGAGTCCTGGAGGTCCGGGGCGTCACGGTGCGGTTCGGTGGGCTGACGGCGCTCGACGACGTATCGCTGACCGCCGCGCCGCGCCAGGTCACCGGGATCATCGGCCCGAACGGCGCGGGCAAGACCACGCTGCTCAACGTGCTGTGCGGGCTGGTCCGCCCGGATTCCGGCCAGCTCTGGTTCGACGGCAGCGAGTTCACCAGGCTCCGCCCGCACCGGCTGGCCGGCCTCGGCATCGCCCGCACGCTGCAGGGCGTCGGCCTGTTCGACGGGCTGACCGCGGTGCAGAACGTCATGGTCGGGGCGGGCAGCCAGTCGCGCGCCGGGTTCTGGTCCGGGATGCTCGGCCTGCCCCGGTCGGACCGGGACGAGCAGATGCTCAGGCGCAAGTCGATGGACGCGCTGGATCTGGTCGGCGTGGCCGAGCACGCGGACAGCCTGCCGGGCACCCTGCCGTACGGCGTCCGGAAGCGGATCGCGCTGGCCCGCGCCATGGTCGCCGGGCCCCGGCTGCTGCTGCTCGACGAGCCGGCCAGCGGCCTGTCCGAGAGCGAGCTGCCCGAGCTCGGCGACCTGATCGAGAAGCTGGCCGCCGACGCCTCGGTGGTGGTGATCGAGCACCGGATGGACCTGATGATGTCCGTCTGCAACACGATCACCGTGCTGGACTTCGGCAAGGTAATCGCGGCCGGCCCGCCGGAACAGGTGCAAGCCGACCCGGCTGTCACCGCGGCGTACCTGGGCGTCGATGCCAGCAAGGGGGCTGCTCCTGATGCCTGACGCTGCGGCGCTGGCGGTCCAGGACGTGGTGGCCGGCTACGGCGGTGCCCCGGTCCTGGACGGCATCTCGATACTGGTCAAGCCGGCCACGATCACCGCCGTCCTCGGCGCGAACGGGGCCGGCAAGTCCACCCTGCTGCGCACCATCACCGGGCTGGTCCGCCCCCGGTCCGGCCGGATCACCGTGGACGGCCTGAACCTGGCCCGGCGCCCGCCGGAGGCAGTGGCCCGGGCGGGCGTCGCGCACGTCCCGGAGGGCCAGGGCGTGATCACCGAGCTGACCGTCGAGGAGAACCTCAGGCTCGGCGGGCTGCTGCGCAGCGGCGGGGCCAGCCGGGCGGCCGCGCTGGCCGAGACCTATCAGCGGTTCAAGATCCTCGCCGAGCGGCGGCACCGGGCGGCCGGCACCTTGTCCGGCGGCGAGCGCCAGATCCTGGTCATCGCCAGGGCGCTGATGGCCAGCCCGCGGGTGCTGCTGCTGGACGAGCCGTCGCTCGGCCTGGCGCCCAGGATCGTCGCGCAGGTGATGGACCTGGTCCGCGGGCTGCGCGACGACTCCGGCCTGACCGTCCTGCTGGTCGAGCAGAACGCGCGCAGCGCGCTGAGCATCGCCGACCAGGGGATCGTGCTCAACCTCGGCAAGATCGTCGCCGAGTCGAAGGCCGCCGACCTGCTCACCGATGTGGGGCTCCGGCGCCACTATCTGGGCTTCTAGGGAAGACGCGAAGGCGGGAAGACGCGAAGGCGGGAAGACTGGGCATGCAGGAGTTCCTCGAGTTCACCCTCGGCGGGATCGCGGTCGGGATGATCTACGCCGCGATCGGCCTGTCGCTCGTGCTGATCTGGCGCGGCACCCGGATCCTGAACTACTCCCAGGGCGGCATGGCGATGTTCACCACTTACATCGCATTCATCGTCATCAGGCACACCGGCAACTACTGGGCGGGCTTCGCCGTGGCGCTCGCGGCCGGCCTGGTGCTCGGCGCCGTGCTGGAACGGACGGTGGTCCGGCCGGTCGAGAACAAGCCGCCGCTGAACGCCGTGATCGTGACGATCGGCCTGCTGATCTTCCTGGAGGGCCTGGCCGGCATCATCTACGGCGGCCAGTTCAAGTCGTTCCCGCCCGCGTACTCTGTCGACGGGCTGACGCTCGGCTCGACCGCGCTCGGCATCTCCAGGAACGACCTGTTCACGGCAGGCGCCGTGCTCGCCGCGGCGCTGCTGCTCGCCGCCCTGTTCCGGTTCACGGCGATCGGCCTGCGGCTGCGCGCCACCGCCTTCGCCCCGAACGTGGCCCGGCTGCTCGGGGTCAGGATCGGCCGGGTGCTCACGCTCGGCTGGGCGCTGGCCGGGCTGATCGGCGCGCTGGCCGGCGTGCTCGTCACCCCGCAGACGTTCCTGTACCCGAACAGCATGGACTCGATCTTCGTGCTCGGCTTCACCGCCGCCGTGATCGGCGGGCTGGAGAGCCCGGTCGGCGCGGTCGCCGGCGGCCTGATCCTGGGCGTCGTGCTCAGCTACGCCGGCGGTTACCTCGGCTCTGACCTGGTGCTGCCGCTCGGGCTCGTGGCGCTGGTACTGGTGCTGATGGTCCGGCCGTCCGGCCTGTTCTCCGCTACCGCGACCAGGCAGGTGTAGCCATGACCCTGGCCCGCCATATCGGCGCCGCGGTACTCGTCGCGGTCGTGCTGCTGGTCCTCAGCTACCGGCTGAGCCCGTTCCGGGATTTCCAGATCGCGGAGGTCGCCGCCTACGTGACCGCCGTGGCCGGGCTGACCTACCTGATCGGGCTGAGCGGCCAGGTCTCGCTGGGCAACGGCGCGTTCATGGCGATCGGCGCGTACGTCGCCGCGCTGCTCGCCCTGCACCTGCACTGGCCGCTGGAGCTGCTCTTCGCCGCGAGTACGGTCGCCGCGGCCGTGGCTGGCGCGATCGTCGGGGTCGCCGCCGCCCGGCTGCGCGGGCCCTACCTGGCCGGCGCGACGCTGATGCTCGCCGTCGCGCTGCCGTCCCTGGCGGACAAGTACGCCGGGCTGCTCGGCGGCGACCAGGGCCTCGGCTTCAACATCACGACGCCGGCCTTCCTCGGCGCAACCTTCCCGCCGACCCGCTGGCTGGCCTGGATCGCGTGCATCGGCGCGCTGGTCACGCTGGTCCTGCTGGCGAACCTCGGCCGGAGCAGGATCGGCCGCAGCTGGCGGGCGCTGCGGGACAACGAGGTCGCCGCCGCGCTGGCCGGCCTGAACGTGGCCCGGATGCAGGTACTCGCCTTCGTGGTCAGCTCGGCCTGCGCCGGCCTCGGCGGCGCGCTGCTCGCGGCCGTGTCGGCCATCGTCTCGCCGGGCGCCTTCACGCTCACGCTGTCCATCGGGCTCATCACCGGCGCGATACTCGGCGGCCTCGGCAGCCTGATCGGCGCGGTCTGGGGCGCCGCCGTGCTCGTCTTCGTGCCGACCTACATCCAGGACGTCGCCACCAGCCACGGCCTGTCCAGCGCGGCCAGCTCTAATGTCCCGATCGCCGCCTACGGCGTCGTGCTGATCCTGGTCATGCTTCTCTTCCCCACCGGAATCCAGGGCGGCCTGCGCCGTCTGCTCGGCCCCGCCGCGCCAGCGGCGGGCGCACCCTTCAACGCGTTGCGTCGGCGTACGCCGGCCAGTGAACACCAGGAGGAAGGCACTTCATGAAGAGAAGAACACACCGGGCCAACCTGGCGGCCGTGGCCGGCACGGCCCTCGTCGCGATGGTCATCGCGGCCTGCGGCGGATCGAGCGGCAGCTCCAGCTCGGGCGGCAGCGCCAGCCCGAGCTCGGGCGGCTCCTCGTCAGCTGCGGCGCTGACCGCCTCGGCACCGGGAATCACGCCGACCACGATCACGATCGGCAGCCACCAGCCGCTGACCGGTCCCGCCGCGCCCGGCTACAGCGAGATCGCCCCGGCCTCCAAGGCCTACTTCGACTACGTGAACTCGCACGGCGGCGTCTTCGGCCGGAAGATCGTCTACAAATACCTGAACGACCAGTACAACCCGACGGATACCGCCAATGTGGTGCACCAGCTGGTGCTGCAGGACAACGTCTACGCGATCTTCGACGGCCTCGGCACCCTCACCCACCTGGCGGTGGCGCAGTACCTGAACTCGTCCAAGGTCCCCGACGTCTTCGTCGCGTCCGGCTGCGAGTGCTGGAACGCGCCGGCCAAGTGGCCGTACACGTTCGGCTGGCAGACGGATTACATCCGCGAGGGCAAGATCCTCGGCAACTACGTGAAGCAGCACTTCAAGGGCAAGAAAATCGGCTATTTCTACCAGAACGACGAATTCGGCCAGGACGGCGTCAAGGGCCTGAACATGGAGATCCCGAAGTCGCAGGTCGTCGCCAAGGAGAGCTACAACACGGCCAATATTAACGTCGGCCCGCAGGTCGCCGCGCTGAAGGCCGCCGGCGCGCAGGTCGTGGTGTCATTCTCGGTGCCCGCCTGGACCGCACTGCTCCGGCTGACCAGCCTGAAGCTGCAGTTCAAGCCGCAGCTCGTGGTCAGTACCGTGGGCTCGGACCCGACCACGCTCGGCGGCCTGCTCGCCGCGTTCGGCAAGAGCAAGAAGCTCAGCGGGCTCACCCAGGGCATCATCACCGACGGATACCTGCCGTCCCTCGGTGACAGCAGCAACAGCTGGATCGCCCTGTTCAAGAAGATCCACGACCAGTACATCCCGAAGCTGCCGTTCGACGGCAACGTGGCGTACGGCCTGGCGGTCGGCTACACGTTCGTCCAGGCGATGCTCAAGGCCGGCCGGAACCCGACCAGGCAGGACCTGGTCAACGCGATCCAGGCGGGCCTGCCGCAGGGCCCGTCGGTGGCGCCATACGCCTACTCGCCGACCGACCACAACGGCATGACCGGGGCCTACATGGCCGTCATCAAGAACGGGGTGTTCGTGCAGAAGGGCCCGGTGCTGGTCACCGACACCAGCCCGTCCGGCGCGATCACCTCGTACACGACAACCCAGCCGCCGGCTCCGGCCAGCGGGATACCGGCACCATGACCGGGCGCCGGGGGGCGGCCAGCGGGCTGCCCCCCCGGCGTGCGCCCGTCAAAGATCAGATTTTGAAACGGGGTTACCACCGTGACTGTGACCGCGAGCCGCAAGCCGGCCGCGGCTGATGAGAGGCCGCCCGGCGAGCGGCTGCTGTCCGCCGCCGAGCAGCTGTTCGGGGAGCGGAGCTACCGGCGGACCAGCGTAGCCGGGATCTGCGCCCGGGCCGGCATCGCGACCGGCAGCTTCTACGCGCACTACCGATCGAAGGCCGACATATTCGCCGCCGTGATCCGGCGGATCAACGCCGACCTGCGGGCCGCCATGGCCGCCGCGCTCGAGGGTGCCGACGACAACCAGCGGGCCAGGGAGCGGGCCAGCTTCCGGGCCTACTTCGACCTGACCTCCGAGCGGCCGTGGATCTACCGGATCGTGCGCGAGGCCGAGTTCGTCGCCCCCGGCCTGTTCAAGGAGTACTACGAGCGGCTGGCCCGGGGATACGCCCGCGGCGTGCGGGTCGCGCAGCTGGCCAGCGAGGTGGATGCCCGGTATGACCCGGAGGTCATCGCCTACGTCTACGCCGGCCTGGGCAACTTCGTCGGCATGCGCTGGGCCGAGTGGACCGCGGGCGGCCGGGTGCCCGACGACGTGCTGGACGACCTGCTGCGGGTGCTCGAGCACGGCCTGCCGCCGCCGCCGCGCGGGCTGGACGTATCGTCTGGGGCATGATCAACGGACCAGATGCGGCTCGCACCATCCCCGGGCTGCTGGCCGCGGCCGCCAGCCGGGATCCGGACGGCAGCTGGCTGCGCGCCGACGACGCCGGGCCGGACTTCGCGGCCGGGCTGACCTTCGCCCAGGCGGCCGGGCGGGCGGGCGCCGTGGCCGCCGCGCTGCGCGAGGCCGGCGTCCGGCGTGGCGACCTGGTGGTGGTCACCGCCCGTACCACGCCGCCGTACCTGCTCTGCTGGCTGGCGCTCGCCTCGCTCGGCGCGGTCAGCGTGGCCACCAACCCGCGCAGCGCCCCGGCCGAGCTGGCCGGCCTGGTCCGGCAGGTCAGCCCGCGCGCGCTGATCACCGACGCCGGGCTGGCCGGCCTGGTGGACCAGGCCGGCATCGCGGGGCTGCCCGGGCTCGGCGTGCTGGACGTGAACTCGCTCGGCGGCGGCACGGCCGGGCTGCCGGATGCCGGGGTCGGCCCGGACGATCTCGCGGTGCTGATCCCGACGTCGGGCACCACCGGCCAGTCCAAGCTGGTGATGCAGACCCACCGGACCTACGCGATGGCGGGGGAGGGCTTCCCGTTCTGGATGGAGCTGACCGCCGCGGACCGGCTGATGACCTCGCTGCCGCTGTTCCACATCAACGCGCCCGCCTACTCGGTAATGGGCTCGCTGGCCTGCGGGGCCGGCCTGGTGCTGCTGCCGCGCTTCTCCGCCAGCGGGTTCATCGACTCGGCCCGGCGGCACGGGGCCACCGAGTTCAACGCGATCGGGGCGATGCTGGAGATCCTGATGCGCCAGCCGCCGCGCGACGACGACGCGGACAACCCGCTGCGGCTGTGCTACACCGGGCCGGCCCCGGACCGGGCCAGGCAGCTGGAGATCGAGGCCAGGTTCGGGCTGCGGATCGTGGTCGGCTACGCGATGTCCGAGTCGCCGTACGGGCTGATCTGGGCCCGTGGCACCCGGCCGTACGGCACCCTCGGCCAGGTCCGCCAGCACCCGGTGCTCGGCGTGGTCAACTCGGCGCGGGTAGTGGACGAGGCAGGCGCCGACCTCGGCCCGGGGCAGACCGGCGAGCTGCTGCTGCGCAACCCGGTCGTGACCCGCGGCTACTGGGGCATGCCCGAGGAGACTGCCAGGGTGCTGACCGACGGCTGGCTGCACACCGGGGATCTGGTCACGGTCGGCGCCGGCGGCACGTACACGTTCGTGTCCCGGGTCAAGGAAGTGCTCCGCCGCCGCGGCGAGAACCTCTCCCCGCTGGAGGTCGAGGAAGTCCTCGCCGCGCACCCGGACGTGCTGGAATGCGCCGTCGTCGGGGTGCCGTCCGAGCTGTCCGAGGAAGAGGTCAAGGCGTTCGTGGTCGCCGCGGCCGGCGCCGAGCTTGACTTCGCCGGGCTGCGGGAGTTCGCTGCCGCGCGGCTGGCCGCGTTCAAGGTGCCCAGGTACTGGCAGCAGGTCGGGCAGCTGCCGCGGACGCCGACCTCGCGGGTGGCCAAGCACCAGCTGCCGGCCGGGCATCAGCCCGGTGAGTACGATGCCGAGGCCGCGGTCCGGGGGACGCCGCCGCCAGACGGAGAGGACCAGCCATGACGGATCCGTTTTACCGAACTTCGATCGGCACTGCCGACGCCGCATCCATCTCGCTGCTCGGCAATGACCTGGCCGCGGATCTGATGGGGCGGGTCAGCTTCGGCGAGCTGGCCTTCTGGCTGGTGGCGCTGCGCCGTCCGTCGGCTGCTGAGCTGCGGGTATTCGAGGCGGTGCTGGTCGCGCTGGCCGATCACGGCTTCACGCCGTCAGCGATCGCGGCACGGCTCACGCTGACCGGGGCGCCGGAGTCGGTGCAGGGCGCGATGGCGGCCGGGCTGCTCGGCGGCGGCTCCCGCTTCCTCGGCGTGACCGAGGACTGCGGCCGGTTCCTGGCCGACTCGCTGGCCGCCCACGGCGGGCCGCCGCCGGCCGATGACGACACCGAGGGCTGGGACGTGATCGCCGCCGCCGCGGTGTGGACCCAGAAAGACGCCGGGCGGCTGGTGCCCGGCCTGGGCCACCCGCTGCACAAGGCCGGTGACCCGCGCACCCCGGTGCTGCTGCGGATCGCGGCGGAAGCCGGCACCCTCGGCCCGCACCTGCGGCTGCTGCAGGCGGTGGGCCGGGTGCACCCGGCGATACTCGGCCGGACGCTGCCGCTGAACGGGGCCGGGGTATGCGGCGCCGCGCTGGCCGACCTCGGGTTCGAGCCGGACACGCTGCGCGGGTTCGCGCTGCTGGCCAGGGCCGCCGGGCTGCTCGGGCACCTGGCCGAGGAAATGCGCCGCCCGGCCGGCCCGGGCATATACGCCGAGACCGACCGGGCGGTTCGCTACCTGCCGCCTAAATCCTGAAGAACAGGTTCAGGAACCGGCTGGCCAGCGCCGTGTCACCGCGTACCGTGCCGGCGTTCATCCGGCCGAACGCGGTCAGCACCAGGCTGCCGGCGTCGAACTCGATCACCGCGGGCAGGTCGTCGACGCTGCCCGGCTCGTACGCCAGGCCCTGGTCGCTGATCGAGATCCGGTAGCCGCCCGCGTTATGCCCCGAGGTCACCTTGATGCCGATGTTAAACGGGCTGAGGTCCGCGTCCGGCTTGATCGTGTACTGCCAGATCACGAACATGAACGGGACGAGCAGGTCGGCCGCCTCGCCGTCGATCGCGTGCGCGGCGCCGGTGCCCTGCTCGATGTCCCAGGTGTGCACGCCGTAGTCCATCAGCTGGCCGGCCGCGTAGATGAAGGCCGGCACCGGGCCCATGAACGCGTGCGTAACCAGCAGGCCGCCCCACTCCTCGGCGGTCAGCGGCTCCAGGATGCCCATCATCTTGTCCAGGTCGGCCCGGGCCCGGTCCATCATCTCCCGCTGCGACAGGCCGTGGAAGGACTGCGCGGACGCCCCGGCCCGCTCATGCATGGCGACCAGCCCGAACGCGTCCGGCGCGGCCGCTCCGTGGCGGGCAATGTCGAACGCCCTGAAGTACCCCTCCGTGGTATCGACCAGGTGGCCGATCACGTCCTTGACCTGCCAGCTCTCGCACGCCGTGGGAGCGTCCCAGGCGCCGGCTGCCCGGCCAGCGCGAACATGCGCTGCGCCTGCTGGCGGACCACGCGCAGGATGGTGTCCTTGCCCTCATATGACATTGCGTCCCACTCGCCCATGAATTGCCCCTCTGCTGCTCCAGGCGGCCCACATCCGAACCTCAGCGCATGGCGGGCCCGCATGTCAATGCCCGCGCGCACACTTGTCCGCTAGGCGGCCAGGCGGCGTCAGCGTCCGCGTGAGCCGGCCGGGCGGCGTCAGCCGGCCAGGCGCCGGTCGGCCAGGGCGGCACCGTAGCGCATGGCGACCAGCTTGCTGATGGCCGGATGCGCGGACAGTACCCCGGCCCGCTGCGCCCCGGTGGCCGCGCAGGCCGCCGCGAGCTCGCCGGGATCGTTCTCCGGTCCGATCACGCACGGGGCGATGGCCAGCTGGGAGGCGCCGGCCGCGTGCAGCCGGGCGATCGCCGCTTCGACGCTGGCCCGGTCGCCCAGCGAAGCCGGCGCGGCGGGCACGGCCAGCCGGGACGAGAGCAGCACCGCGGCGACCCCGGCCGCCTGCACGGCCTCCTCGCCGCGGTCGGCGAGCACGATGATGCCGTTGGCCGGACTGGAGATCGTGAGTCCGCGGGTCCGGGACGCCCGGGCCAGCCCGGCCTCGGCCAGCCGGGCGTGCAGGGCCTCGGCGATCAGCGGATGCGGGCCGAGCGGGGCGGTGCGCAGCAGCGGCCCCCGCGCCAGCGCGACCGCGCTGGCCAGGGCAATGTCCGAACGCGGATGCGGGCCGGCCAGCAGCGGCACGACGACCGACGGCTGGGTCGGCGGCGCCCCGTCCGGTCCCGGCGCGGCGAGCAGCTCGGTCAGGTTCCGGACGGAGCCCTCCAGGTAGCCCGTCAGGATGGTCGCGCCCGGGCACGATTCGGAGACCGCGCTGGCTATCCCGGCGACGATCTCGTCGCTGGCCAGGCAGGCGGCTCCGGCCACCGCGAGCACTAGCGGCGGCGCGTCCGGCGGCAGGGTCAGCCGGTGCGGGCTGCGGTGCCGCCCGACCGGGCGGACGCGCGGTGGCCGGCGCGGGAGCAGGCCGTTGCCCTGGCCGTTCGGCTGGCCGGGCGGGCTGTCCGGCTGGCGGGGCGGGCTGTCCGGCTGGCGGGGCGGGCTGTCCGGCTGGCGGGGCGGGCTGTCCGGCTGGCGGGGCGGGCGCCGGCCGGCCGGCTCGAAGATGGACGGCCTGGCTGGCATGCCGGGAGCGGGGCTAGCTCCCGGGCGGCGGGGGAGGGGGCCCGGCTCCCCGGGGGTCCGCCGCGGCAGCGGGGCCGGGGGTGCCTGGTCCGGCGGCCCTGCTGGCAGCCCGTTCGCCGGATCCGGCGGCGGGCCTGCCGCAGGCCGCCGCCGGGGCAGCGGTTCCTGGGCTTCGCTGGCGTCGTCCACGCGCACTTATCGTAGTCGCGCCTTGTCGGGCATGATCAGGCTTCCCCAATCTCGGTCCGCTGGCGGCGTCCCGCCGCGGATCCGGCCTGCCGCGGCGTGCCGGGTCACTCGGGCTTGAGCATGCTGTGGTAAACGGCGATCAGCGCGGTCTGCTGCTCCGGCGTGAGCCGGTCGTCGGCCCGGATCGCGGCTTCCGCCGAGATGCCGGGCGACGGGCCGGATTCCTGGCCGGCCTCGGTCGCGTGCAGCAAGCCCGCCTGGACCAGCAGCGATTCGGTGGAGATGTTGAGCGCTTCGGAGATGAGCCTGATGACGCGGACCGATGGCTGGTGCAGGCCGCGCTCGATCTGGCTCAGGTAGGGATTGGACAGCCTGGTTTTCTCCGCCAGCTGGCGGAGCGACAGGTTGGCGTTCTTGCGCGTGCTGCGGATGAACGCGCCGAGCGCTTCCATCTGCATCTCCCACGGATCAGTCATGATCGCCTCGCTGGCCGGTGCTGTGCGGGCCGGGTGCCGTGCGGGCCGGGTGGCCTGCTGGCCGGGTGCTGTGCTGGCCTGCCCCGCATGTTATGCAGGTGCGGCGGGCCGGATGCCCGGGCCCGCCGCAGTGCTGAGCTGGTTCCTGGCTGTGCCGTTACTTCTTGGCGGTGCTGGCCTTGGCAGTGCGGGCCTTGGCAGTGCCGGCCTTGGCAGTGGCCGGCTTGGCGGTGCTGGCCTTGGCGGTGCTGGCCTTGACGGTGCTGGCCTTGACGGTGGCGGGCTTCGCGGTGCTGGCGTGCAGCCGGCTTGCCGCCGATCACGTGCGGGGCGCTGGCCAGCGCGAGCAGCGGCTTGACGGCGTCAAACGCTTCCTCGGCGAACTTCTTCTGCGCGGCAAACAGCTGCTCGGAAGACTTCCACTGCACGGCGAGCCAATGCGCGGCAAACTCCTGCGCGTTCGCCATCAGCTCCTCGGGCTTGGGCAGCCTGGTGGTCCAGGTCGGCCTGGGCAGCTGAGGGGTGATGGACTGGGCGGTGGCCGTCCAGTTCTTGAAAGCCTCGGCCATGGTCTCCTGGTTCTTCCGCATCTGCTCCTGGCCCTTGCGGACCTGGTCAAGGATCTTGTCCTGGATGTCCTGGCTGACGACACGGGTGTCGATCATGTTTCCTCCTCAGCTTGATTCTTTAGCTTGCCTGGTTCTGCAGCCTGCTATGTGTGCTCACTATATCTAGCAAGCGCCTGATATGTCAAGCTAGGGTGCCCGCCGCGCGATGATCCGCCCGGTCGTCAGCGCGATGATCCGCCCGGCCTCAGGGCTGATCCGCCCGGCCGTCAGGACAGCACGCGGCGCCGGAAGTTACGCAGCCCGATCGCCAGGAACCCGGCACCGAAGGCGAGCACGACCGGGTAGATGACGTACAGGTGCATATGCGGCGCCGTGGTGAACGCGGCCCGCATTCCCTCGTTCACGTAGATGAGCGGGTTGATCAGCACCAGCGTCTGCAGCCAGTGCCAGCCGCCGACGGTGACCGGCGCGAGCCTGGTCCACGAGTAATAGGTGCCGCCGAGGAACGTGATCGGCAGGATGATGAAGCCGAACATCAGCCCGATATTGCGCGGCTCGAAGCTGGTGCCGAGCACCAGCCCGAGGCCGGCCATCGCGACGCTGGCCAGCGGCACGAACGTGATGATGATCCACCAGTGCAGGGTGATCCTGGCATGCACGCCGGGCGCGTGCACGACCGAGGCCATCGGCAGCACGATGATCGCCGACAGCACCCCCTGGGCCGCGCCGGACAGTACCTTGGCGATGGCGACCAGCCAGATCGGGCACGGTGCCTGCACCCGGTCCTCGATCTCGCGGGTGAAGCCGAACTCCTGGGCCATCGCCAGGGCGATCGACTGCACGCCCTGGAACATGACCGAGATCCCGACCACGCCGGGCACCAGGATGGTCGCGAACGCGGACTCGGCCTGCGCGCCGTGCCCGCCGATGCCCTGCCCGATCTTCGGGAACACGTAGAGGAAGACGAAGCAGAGCAGGAACGGCTGGATGATCGTGCGCAGCACGAACTCGCGAAGATGCTTGCGCAGCACCACGACGTCACGCAGCATCAGCGCGCCGAGCGCGGTCCAGCTGGCCGCGGCGACGGAGCGGGTGGGGCCGCCGCCGATCCGCTGGGCGGGCGGCTGGGAGGTCAGGGATGCGGCCATCAGTCGCGCAGCTCCTTGCCGGTGAGGTTGATGAACACCGTCTCCAGGCTAGGCTCGGCGACCGACAGGTCGACGAGGTCGAACCCGCCGCGTTCTGCTGATAGCACGATGCGCGGGATGAGCCGGTCGCTGCCCTGCACGTGCAGCTGGAGGCAGCCGTCGGCATGCCGGGTCCTGGTGACGCCGGCCACGTCGCGGGTGAGCAGCTCGGCCAGCCGGCCGGTGTCGCCGGTGGTCTTCACCGTGACGACGGTGTCCGCGCCGATGCTCTGCTTGAGCGCGGCCGGGGTGTCGAGGGCCAGGATCCGGCCGTGGTCCATGATGGCGACCCGCTCGCAGAGCCGGTCGGCTTCCTCCATGTAATGAGTGGTGAGCAGGATGGTCTGGCCCTCGCTGTGCAGCTCGCCGAGGAGGTCCCACAGCGCCAGCCGGCTCTGCGGGTCGAGCCCGGCTGTCGGCTCGTCCAGGAACAGCACCGACGGGCGGTGGAAGATGGCCCTGGCCACCATCAGCCGTTGCGCCATTCCGCCGGACAGCGCGTAAACCGATGCCTTCGCCCACTTGGACAGCTGGAACTGCTCAAGCAACTCGTCGGCGACCCGCCGGGACTCCTTCGCCCCGATACCGAACAGCCGGCCGTGGAAGTACAGGTTCTCCCAGACGGTGAGCTGGCGGTCCAGCGTGTTCTGCTGCGAGACGATCCCGCTGAGCTGCTTGGCCAGCGCCGGATGCGCGGCGACATCGATGCCGGACAGGAACGCGCGCCCGGAGGTCGGCACCACCCGGGTGGTCAGGATGCCCGCGGTCGTCGTCTTTCCCGCGCCGTTGGGGCCCAGCAGGCCGAAGATCTCGCCGGCCCGCACGTCGAGGCTCAGCCGGTCGACCGCGGCGAAGTCCGTCCCCGGGTACACCTTGGTCAGGCCCTCGGTGTGGATGACCGCGCCTCGCCGGTCCCCGGGGAGACCGGCATCCGCCATCGGTGTCGCGGGAATGCTCATCGCCAGCTCATCGTAGCGCCGGCCAGCGGCCCGGCGGGCCGGGCCGGAGCAGCGGCCAGCTCCCCGGCCGGGGAGCTGGCCGCCTTCGCCGGGCCTGCCGCGCGGTGCTATTTCTCCAGCGCGCAGCGCCGCGCCGCCGAAGCGCGGCCGGCCTCATTGAGCGAGCCGGGGTAATGTAATCCGGCCGGCCGTGGCCGGGTGCTGGTCAGGCCGCCTTGGCCAGCGTGGCGACCGTGACATGAGGCCAGCTCAGGCCGCTGAAGTTCAGCAGCACGATCTGCGCGTACTGCAGCAGGCTGGGGGCCGTGTCGCCCTGGAGCGTCTCCAGCCAGAACGTGGCGCGCACGCTGGCTGCGTCCGCGTTCGGGCCGTCAGCGCCGCCTTTCAGGAAAGCCGTGTTCGCGGTTCCGCCGCCCGGCAGCGGGGCGTCGCTGGTGGATACGTGCAGCCTGGTCGTGGCGTGAATGTGCCGGCCCGCGATGGCCGACTGGAGGACCGTGCCGGGGTTGTCGACCATTTGCTG
Organism: uncultured Actinomycetes bacterium; assembly: GCA_963786975.1. GTDB lineage: Bacteria > Actinomycetota > Actinomycetes > Streptosporangiales > Streptosporangiaceae > Palsa-506. Next base: position 705,042 of record CAWBBE010000011.1, read on the forward strand.
GGTGATGCCGGTCAGCCCGGCGCCGGCCGTCCGGAAGTTGCTGGGCGTGGCCAGGGTCTGCTCGGGGAAGTCGGTCCGGCCGGCCGGGTTGCCGATCGGGAAGGGCTTGATGGTGATGTCCGGGATAGCGGGAGCGGCCGACGTGCCGGCGGTGCCCTGGGCAACGATCGTCGTGCCGTGCGGGATGGAGGCCAGCCGGGCCACGGTGCGGGCCGCTTGGGGGTCACTGGTCGCCGGGACCGAAACCCAGAGGCCCGGCTCGATGTGCAGCCCCGCGTTCAGGTTCGCGTCGGAGATCTGCTGCAGGTAGGTCAGGCCGTGCATGTTCATGTCGTGCTGCAGCAGGCCGCGATTGGGTATCTTGCCGGGGATTTTCGTGAAGTCGAGCTGCTCGCTGGTCACGTTGAGCTCGAGGAAGTGGTCCTGCCCCGGCGCGTGGTCGGGCCGCCAGATGACGTTGAAGCCCTGGCCGGTCCACTTCCCGGCGAGCCCGGCGAGCGGGCCCAGCGGGTCTGCCGCCGCGGCGAGTTCAACCGGGTCCTCGATTGGCGGCAGCGGCTGAAAAGAAAAACCTGCGGCCAGCTCCATGACGCCCCCTTGCCGAACCGGAGCCTGTAGCGGCGATCGCCTGCAATCAGCACGCACTTTAGATGCGGTACCTCATACATTGACCCGGCGGCCAGAGTGCTGTCAAGCGCCATATCTCCGTGTTTCCCGGGCGTTGCCCGTTTATCCGCAGTCAGATCGCATTTGACGGTGCGCGGCAAAGCCCGCACGCCGGACTCGCAGATTGCTATTACGCTGCCGGGATGGTTCTTCACCGGTAGCGATATCAGTAGCGGGCCGGGCACGAAATGCTATGGGTGTGGCTCCTTTGAAGTGAGTTGATCAGCCGGTCAGCAGGAACTCACCTCGGGAGCGCCGCGCCGGCCCGTCTCAGATGCGATGTTTCCTTCTCATGGTGCTGGCCGCCCGGCCGCGGAATGCGGGACCGGGCGGCCGGGCCTTTCGTCAGGACACGATGAGCGCGGCGCATAGGGCCGCGACGGCCACGGCCTGCAGCGCCGCCCGGGCGTTGATGACGTGGTCCCATTGCCGCTGCAGGGCCCGTGCGTCACCCGGGATGCGCCCGTCGTGCGCGGCGGCGGTGAGCTGGCGGTTGACGGGGGCGCTGACGCTGCGGTAAATGAGCAGCCAGACGGCCATGGCGAGCACGGCCGCGCCACCGGCGACGACGGCGCCGGGGTGCCCGGCCAGGGCCGCCACGGCAGTGCCCAGGACCGTGGCGGCCAGCCCTATCGCGCCAGGCACGGGAAGGCGCCGGTCGGCGTAGTCGTGCATGTAGCCGGTTGCGCCGGCCAGGGTGCGGTCATCCACGCAGGCGAGGGCTGGCCGGAGCACGACCGCCGCGAAGACGTCGGTGCCGAAGATGACGGCGGTGGCTACCAGGGCCGCGGCGATGAGCAGCTGAGCGAGGACGGTCATGATGCGTCCTCCGGGGCGGCCAGGTCCAGTGCGGGGATCACGCCAAGCTGCTGGAACACCTCGAGCAGGTTGAGTTCGTCCCAGTGTTCGGCGAACTCGCCGTCGTGAACCCGCCAGATGTCGATCGACCGCATCTCGATCGGCCGGCCGGTAGCCGCAATCCCGTAGAACGGCCCGCGGTGGGTGGCCCGGTAGGTGAAGCGCCCGGCCACCCGGTCACCGGCCTGGATGAGGTCGTCCATGGCGGCGGTGAGGTCGGGGAACGCGGTGAAGAAGGCGGCCCAGAAGGCGCGGTTGGCTTCGCGGCCATCGGCGACGAAGGGATTGTGGTTGATGTAGCCGGCGGCCACGAAGCCCTCGACGGCGTCGGGGTCGTGCTGGTTGAGCATGGCCAGGTAGCGCTTAGCGAGCTGCCGGTGGTCAGTGGTCATGGGGGAGGCTCCTTTCGTTGCTAGCGACGCTAGCACTACTAGCAACGACATGTCTAGCGATGCTATTCCACCTAGCGATGCTATAGTGGCTGCCATGACCGTCGCCGAGCGCCGCCAGCGCGACCGGGCCGACCGGCGCCAGGCCATCATCACGGCCGCCCGCCAGATGGCCGAAGCCGAGGGCTGGGACGCCGTTACCACCCGCCGGCTGGCCGACCGGATCGAATACAGCCAGCCGGTCCTCTACAGCCACTTCGCCAGCAAAGGGGACATCATCGGCGCGGTCGCCGTCGAGGGATTCGCCGAACTGCGCCTCATCCTGCGAAACGCGCGGCAGGCCGCCGGTTCCCCCGAAGCCGCGCTACGAGAACTCGCCGGGGCCTACGTCGGCTTCGCCCTGGAGCACCCGGCCCTCTACGACGCCATGTTCACCCTCAGCACCGAGCTGCCCTTCGGCCGGCCTGAGACGCCCCGCGAGCTGCAAGCCGCCTTCGCCGAGCTTGCGGAAGCTGTCACGCCACTGGCCGGCGGGCATGACCCTGACACCCTGACCGAGGTCGCCTGGAGCGCGCTGCACGGCATCGCCACCCTCACCCGTGCCCGCCTGGCTCCGCCCGGACTACCACCAAGCGCGCCTGACAATGCTGGTCGATCAACTCGCTGGCGTGCCCGGCTGATATCTCTAGAGCTGCACCCAAATGCTATGCCCGGCGATGCGCACGGCTTCGAGCGCCACGAGTGCGCCGAAAGAGTGCCCAGCGACGGCGTGTGTACCGGGCCATTCGTACTTATGCGACGATCTGATCTGCGTAATGGAGGCACCCATGCCGGCGATGGCGATCAGCATGATGCGACAGACGATGGACGGCCAGGGCGCGGCACTGGCCGCGATCTTGGATGATGCCGCACCTGCCATGGCCGTGGCCGAGCGGCTGCACGGACGCCGGGTACTGGCGATCGGCACCGGAACCAGCTGGCATGCCGCGAGCCAGGCTGCCGCGCTGCTGCGCGCGGCCGGGCTCGAGGCGTCGGCCGCCCAGTCTGCCGACGCAGCCGTCGACGGGCCGCTGCCCGCCGCGGGCGGCACGCTGCTGGCGTTCACCCATACCGGTGCGAAGCACTACACGGCGCGGGCCGTGGCACGTGCCCGCGCCCTGGGCGCGGACGTGATCCAGATCTCCGGCACGGGCGTCCCGGGCGCGGACCTGACCACCGTGCCGCGGGAACGCTCGTCGGCTTACACCGTCAGCCACCTTGGTGCGCTGTTGCGGGCGGCGCAGCTGGCCCGGCTGCTCGGCGCGGATCTGCCCGGGCTCGGCGAGGTGCCATCGGCGGCCGACCGCGCCTACCGCGGCGGGCCCGAGGGGCATCAGCTGGCGCCGCCACCGGGGCGTCTCATCGAGTTCATCGGCGGCGGGATCAATCAGTGGACGGCGGCCGAGGGAGCGCTGAAGATCCGCGAGGCCGCCTACGTGGCCAGCGAGGGCCTCCCGGTGGAGCAATTCCTGCACGGGCCCTCAGTCGCCCTGGGCGGACATGACCGGCTGGTCTGCCTCGACGGCGGCGGGCCCTGGTCGGCGCGGATGGCCGAGGTGGCCCAGGCCGCCGAGGACTCCGGCACCCCGGTGACCCGGGTCGCCCACCAGGAGCTTGGAGAGCTGCTGTCGATCTTTCCGCTGACCGTGGCCGTGCAGCGCATTGCGCTCCAGGCCGCCGAAGCGCTCGGCACGAATCCTGACACCTTCGGACTGGACCTGCCCGGACGCGACGCCTGGAAGCGCATCGAATTGTGACCTCCGCCGTCCGGGTCCGGCGGAAGGGGACACCGGATCACGCTTGATCACCGCGTGCCAGCGCGCAGGCACAGCGCCCGACCGGGCGATGCGCTCGGCTCGATGCTTCCTTGCCGTACCGGGGCCTGACCGGTAACGTCGCGGTGCACAGGGTGGGGTAATGAAGTCAAGGGGGGCTTGCTGTGCCTGAGGTCGTCGTTTATGAATTCACCGCGCCGGAGGCCGCTGAGATTTACCGCTCGGTCAATCGCGTGCTCGGGCTGGAGGATGGCCCATCCGATCTGAGCACGTGGCCAGCGCCGCTGCTCAGCCACGTCGCCGGAGCCTCGGGTGACAAGCTCATCGTGGTAGAGGTCTGGGAGTCGAAGGCGGCCCAGGAAGAGTTCATGGTCCAGCTGAGCGCGGCATTCGAGAAGGCCAGCGTTCCCCCGCCGACGCGGGCCGAGTGGTTCACCCCGGTCGGCGAAATGCACCGTCGCGGGCCGATGGCAGCGCGCTCCTGACCGGCGTCAGCCGCAGCCGGATCAACAGCCCGGGCTGGGGCGGGCGCTAGCGTCAGGAACCGCTGAGCGAGGTTCAGGCCGTGAGCCGCTGCAGGATCCGGAGCGGCCGGGCCAGTCCGAACCTCCTGCGGGCCATGTCAGCCCAGGGGCTGTCCTGGCCAGCCGGGCCGATCCGGCCGGGCAGCGTGCGGACCGTGAACTGGCCTGGGGCGAGCTGGCCGTTGGCTAGCTCGTGCCAGCTCAGCGGGGTGGCGACCGGAGCACCGGGGCGGGCGCGGACCGCGTAGGGCGCAACCGCCGTCTGGGCGTAAGCGTTACGCATGATGTCCATGTAGACAAGCGTTCCGCGCTTGTCCTTGCGCTGCTCGGTGGTGACCAGACCGGGATTCCTGACGGCAAGCAGCCTGGCCACCCCGCGGGCGAACGCGCGGACCGAGTCGAAATCCTTCCTGGCATTCAGCGGCACGTGCACATGCAGGCCGGCTCCGCCGGTGGTCTTGATATATGTCGCCAGGCCTAGCTCGTCTTCGAGCAGGTCCCGCAGCTTCAGCGCGGCCAGCCGCACGTCGCCGAAGCTGCTGTCGTCTGGCGGGTCGAGATCGAAGATCAGCTGGTCCGGTTCGTCGATCCGGCCGAGCTTGCTGAGAACGGCATGCACCTCGATGCAGGCCTGGTTGGCCAGGTAGACCAGCGTGGCAGGCTTGTCGCAGACCACCTGGCGCAACCATCCGCCCTGCTTGCGCACCTTGGCCCGGGTGATCCACCCGGGGAAGTAGCTGGGCGCGTTCTTCTGCACGATTCCCTCGGCGTCGATGCCATCGGGATACCGGCTCATCGACACGGGCCGGTCTCGCAGCAGCGGCAGCATCAGGTCAGCCACCAGCTGGTAGTGCGCTACCAGGTCGCCCTTGGTGATGCCATCCCCGGGAAACAGCACCTTGCCGGCGTTCGACAGCTGCACTGTCACATTGCCCACGCTGACCTCATCGGTGCGCAGGCCGGGACCAGCGGCGGCCGCCCGCGGTGCGCGGCCGCCGCGGGGCTCTCCGCTGCGGCCCGGGTCGCGCTTGCCCCGGTAGTCGCCCGGCGATGGGCTGCTGGCGCGCGTGCTGCGTTGTTCCGATGCTGTCCGGCGCGGCATACGGGCTTTTCCTTTCGTCTCGCGGAATGCCGGGCCGACGCTCAGTCCGGGATCATGCCGAACTCGCGCTGGCCGCGGCCGGCGTGCTCGTCCCCCTGCCCGGCCCCGGCCGCTTTATCCGGCGCTGGGACCTCGCTCGCTGACCGGTCAGGTCCAGCCGAAAGGCCACCCCAGCCTGGGGGCATGTCACGCCCCGCTACTCGGGCAGATGCGCGAAATTCATGGCGAAGACATAAACATCGTCGGCCGGAAGCTCGGCGAACCCTACCTGCCGGTAGAACCCGGCAGCCCGCTGGTTGCCGTGCCCGACGTGCAGATGCAACCCATGTGAACCCTGATCACGAAGCGCTGAGATAACTGTCGCGATTAGCTGTCGCCCGATCCCCTGCCCTTGCCATCGCGGAACGAGGTTAATGTGCAGGTGCGACGGGAAGCCTCTGGCCAGATCGTCCGGCGTGCCCCACGGATGATGGATGGCACGCAATGCAAACTGCTCCGGGCGTGACAAGGCTCTGGCCAGATCCTGCGACGGTTCCGGGTGGCTCGCGCGCAGTGCTGGCCACCAGTCACGCTCAAGGCGCTGCTCGAAGGCCTGGCTGTCTAGCGCTGCGACGATGTAGCCGCCCACCCCGCCTGCGTCCTGGGCCACGAAGGCGAGCGACGGCTCGAAGAGGGCATACGGCGCCGCATACACGTGTCCCGGCAGCCTGGGGTCGCGGAACATCGACGTAGCATCCTGACCGTTGTCCGCGGTCTGCACGCAGATGCGGTACAGCTCGTCGAGGTCAGCAGGCTGATAACGGCGGATGCGGGCAGGTTCGCAGTTCATGGGATCTGTCCTACCGCACCCCGGCGGATCGCCAGCGCAGGGCTTTGCTGTCCGTGCGAAGCGGCGGCCATGGCTTTCCCGGCTTCGGCACCAACGACGGGGTCGTGATCGACCTCAGCAAGCTCGCGAACGCGGAGATCATCGACCACGAATGTCACCGGGCGCTGGCCAAGCCGGTCACCGCCCGGTAGCCCATATCCGTCGGTCGGCGGATGTCTTCGCCACGGCAGCGACCGCACGCTGAAACAGCGAATGAAGCTGGCCGATGGGACAAGCAGTCCGCAGCCAGACAGCGACGCAGGACTGGAGGAGGCCGACCACCTGGCCAGCGAGGTGGTGGTCATCGACCACGGCCGGGTCGTCGCCACCGGGACACCGGACGAGCTGAAGTCCAGGACCGGCGGGCAGGTGCTGGAGGTCGCTCCCGCCGACCTGGGCCAGCTCCCGGCGGTGGCCGAGATGCTCGCCCGGTACGCGGGCGCGGAGCCGACCGCGGAGCCCCGCACCGGGCGGGTATCCGCGCCGGTGGCCGACGCGGCCGCTCTGCCCGACATCGTGCGGCGGCTCTACGACGCAGGGATCGTGCTCACCGAGTTCACGCTCCGCAAGACCAGCCTGGACGAGGTGTTCCTGACCTTGACCGGGCACCAGGCCGATGACGAGCCTGCCCGGCCGGCCGGCGAAGAGCCGGCCCGCGAAGAGCCGGCCCGCGAAGAGCCGGCCCGCGAGACCGAGAGGATACCCGCATGACTACCGCCGTCGCGGCCGCTCCCGCGCGCCGCCCGGGCCTGCTGGCCGGAACCCAGCAGGCGCTGACGGTCACCTGGCGCAGCGTACTGAAGATCAGGACGAGCCTGGAGGACGTGTTCGGGCTGAGCCTGAACCCGATCGTGTTCCTGCTGCTGTTCACCTACGTCTTCGGCGGCGCGCTGGCCGGGAGCAGCCACGCCTACCTGCAGTTCGCGCTGCCGGGCATCCTGGTGTACACCGTGGTCCTCGCCACGCTGGGTACCGGCCTGAGGCTGAATACCGATATCAGCACCGGGGTGTTCGACCGGTTCCGCAGCCTGCCGATCGCGCGCTGGGCGCCGCTGGCCGGCGCGATCGGCGGCGACCTGGCCCGTTATGTGATCTCGGTCGCGATCACCATCGGCTTCGGCATGGTCCTGGGTTTCCGCGTGGGGTCCAGCCCGCTCGCCGCCGCCGCCGGATGCCTGCTGGTAAAGACCCCTGCCGGGGTGCAGACCCTCGGCTTCCTGGTGACCTTCCCCCTCGTGTTCGGCAGCAACCTGTTCGTCTCCCCGGCGAAGATGCCCGGCTGGCTGCAGGCATTCGTGCGGGTGAACCCGATGACGGACCTGACCAGCGCGGCCCGCGGGCTGATGGTCAGTGGCCCGGTCGCCGTCCCGGCGCTGAAGTCCCTGGCCTGGGCGGTCGGGTTCGTCGTGGTGTTCGCCCCCTCGCGGTCGCGGTCTACCGCCGCAAGACCTGAACCGTACCGGGCCCAGCCGCACGGGCCTGAGCGAAGGCGGCGGCCGAGTGGTAGGTCATGGCGCGGCCGCGCTGGTATGCGTCGAACGAGGCCGGGCCTAATCGGCTTGCCCGGTTGTCTCGATTGTCCCGTCTCGCTAGCGTTCCTGATGTGGCCGGGAACTGCCTGGCCAGTCCCAGGGGAGGGAACTCATGGGGGGATATCGGCGTGTTTTTTCCGGTCTCGTGCTAGCGGGCACTCTTATCACCGGCGCCGTGGCGCTGGCTCCGGCTGCCTCCGCGGCCGCCACGCATCACCGGGCCTTCGTCTGCTCCGGTACGCCTAAAGCGCCCGGCGTGCTCACCGGAACGCACCGGTCCGGGGTGGTGGTCAAGGGCGCGTGCGAGGTCAACGCCGGGCGCGCGTTCGTCCGCGGCGACCTCACGCTCCGCCGCGGCGCGGTCCTGCTGGCGGCCTTCGGGCTCAATGACCGGGCCGGGAAGGGCTCCTCGGCGCTGACCGTGGTCGGCGATCTGCGCGTGCACAAGGGCGCCGCCATCATCCTCGGCTGCGATCCGAGCAGCTTCCCGTGCCTGGATGACCCGAACCAGAACAAGCCCACGCTGTCCAGCCACGACCGCGTCTTCGGGGACGTGATCGCAACGAAGCCGCTCGGGGTTATCGTGCACAACGTCAGCGTCCGCGGAAACGTGCGGCAGTGGCGCGGCGGCGGCGGCGTCAACTGCAACCCGTCCGGCGTCTTCGCGCAGTTCCAGAGCCCCGTCTACAGCACTTACGAGGACAGTTCGGTAGGCGGCGACATCCGCGTGTCCGGGGTCAGGTCCTGCTGGATGGGCCTCATCCGGCTGCACGTGCGCCAGGACATGTTCGTGCGGAACAACAAGCTCGCGGACCCCGACGCCATCGAGATCAACGCTAATCACATCGCCGGCAACCTGACCTGCAACCGCAACAGCATGGTGTGGGACAGCGCTGACACCGGCCCGAATCTCTTCCCGCGTCAGCCCCAGCCCAACACGGTCGGCGGCAAGCGCCATGGCCAGTGCGTGCTGGACAGCCCGACCTCCAAGCACGATCCCCCAGGTCCCGGCCCCTTCTAAGCAAACCGTCCGCGGGCCCGGAGACGGGCAGGCGGGGGCACCGGCCACGCAGCGCGCCCCCGCCCGCCCGTTCAGCCCGCTAGGCACGTCCATAACGCGCCCGACCCCCGGCATGCGCGGAGCTTCGCGATGAGTTCGCTGGCCGCGTACCGTCATACCGGGCATGGCGTACGCACCGGTGAACGGCCTGCAGCTCTACTACGAGATCCACGGCAGCGGGAGGCCGCTGGTCTTGCTCCACGGTGGCCTGATGACCATCGACCTCAATTTCGGGCCGCTGCTCGAATCTCTTGCGGCGAGCAGGCAGGTGATCGCGGTGGAGCTGCAGGGCCACGGGCACACCGCCGATGCTGACCGCGCGATGACGATCGAGGCGCTGGCCGGTGACGTCGTCACGCTGCTGGACCAGCTAGGGATCGCCGAGGCCGATCTGGTCGGTTTCAGCCTCGGCGGCCTCGTCGCGTACGCGGTCGCGCTCGGCGCTCCCGCCCGGGTCGGCAAGCTGATCGTCGCCTCGGCGGACGCCCACCGCCCGCCGGGCCGGGAGAGCGCGCCACTCGGCGAGGACCGCATGCCGACGCCGGCCGACTTCCAGGCGATGCGCGACGCCTACGACGCGGTCGCTCCCGACCCTGCGCATTTCGACGAGTTCGCGGCCAGAACGTCGACCATGGTGCACGAGTTCCCGGGGTGGACCGACGAGCTGCGATCACTGCGGGCGCCGACGCTGCTGATCTTCGGCGACCGCGACTTCTCGCCGCTGCCGGATGTGGTGGAGATGTTCGAGCTCCTGCCGGACGCGCAACTCGCAGTGCTCCCCGGGACCACGCACGTCGGCGTGACACGGCGGCCCCGCGAGGTGCTCGCGCTGATCACGCCGTTCCTCGACGCGCGCTGAGCGGCGGGCAGTGCGCGCCGAGCACGCGGACTGGGCCGCATCCGGCGAGATCGGAGGCCATGGGTTTCCACGTTCTGGGGCGTGACCCCCTTGAGACCCTTGTGGATCTCGGCGATTGAGGACACGAAGTTCGGCTGCCGCAATACGGGGAAGTTGCTCGGTCAGTAGTTCTCGCAGGCCGTGAGCTCCACCCCGGTGACTCGGTGGCCCTGATTTAAGTATCCGAAACTGCGGACTAGGTCACCTGACCGATGAAACGCGCGCCGCTCCGATCCAGGCTGAAGGCATGCCACCCGTTTACTGCAAGGAGTCTGGCATGGCGAGGTTCATGGACGTGCAGAGCGGAATTCGTCGGCGTAACCGAGGACCAGCTCCGCTCGGCGCATGATCGCGATCTGGGGATCGACGCCGCCCAGGCCGTGCACTTCGAGTGCGCGTGGCTCGACCCGCAGTCAGGCAAGGTGTCCTGCCTGACTGCGGGCCGTCGAAGGAAACGCTGCTCCGGGTGCACGGCAAAGCCCGTCCCCCCAGCGGAGATGTACGAGCTGCCGGTCGAGGTCGCGTAGGCACCGCTAGGTCGTGTCCTTGAGATTTGCCGGACGGCGGCTCGGCCGACGGCGCGTAGGCCAGTCAGCACACCAAAGAGGAGATCATGTTCACGTTCAGTAAGCCCGCACCGACCACCGCTGCCACCACCACGCGCCGGCAGGCCGGCAAATCAGGCACATCGGCTCAGGTTCGCCGCCCGCACGTTCCTGATAAGACGGGATCGTCCGCTCCTGCATTCGCTGCTGAACACCACTACCTGACCGGTCGCCTCGCCCATGCTGGCGACGCCCCGGCGCGGGACAGCATGAGCGCGGCGACGGGCATGGGCTCTGGTCCGGGCTCGCTGTTGTTCCGGCGGATACTTGATATCCCATTCGAAGCGTGCGTAGCCGCACTTGAGAGCTGGCAGCGCGGGGGATGCGGCGGACTGCAAGCCGGCCGCAGCCGGCTGCGCGGGCCAGTCGAGCACGATCGCGGCGGGGGTACATGTAAGGTCGAGGTTCGCCTGGCCCGGGGACCGCTGCGCCCGCCGTTGCGCATGAGGCTGGACGTCGATAGCTGGTCCCCGTCGTCACGCACCGCGCTCGAACTCATCCCATGCCGGCGCGTCCGCGCCACCGCAAGCTACTTCCGAGCCGGCCACCTCCTGCTGGACTCGCTGACCCACTCGCTCCAGCTCGAGCAGGAGATCCATGCGCTTGACCGAGCGACGCTGGCCGGCACGGTTACGGCTGCTCGCGGCTATCGGTTTGGTGGCGGAGGGCGAAGATCGCTGCCTGGACGCGGTCTTGCAGGCCGAGCTTGGTGAGGATGCTGCGGACGTGGGTCTTGACGGTCTGCTCGCCGATCGCCAGGTCCCGGGCGATCTGCCGGTTGCTGTGAGCGCGGGCGATCAGCCGGAGTACTTCGCGCTCGCGCGGTGAGAGCGGCTGTAGCGGGTCCGGCGGGGGCGGCCGGCGGAGTGCGTGGGTGAGCCGGGTCAGCAGTTCGGGGCTGAGACTGGCGGTGCCGGCGGCGGCGTCGCGGACGGCGGCGATGACGTGCTCGGCCGTGGCGGTTTTGAGCAGGTAGGAGGTGGCGCCGGCGTGCATCGCGCGGACGAGGTGCTCGTCGTCGGTGGCGGAGGTGAGCACGACGACGGCGGGCCGGTCCGGCGCGACGCGGAGTGCGGCGAGCACGGCGTGGCCGTCCAGCCCGGGCATGTACAGGTCGAGTAGCAGCACGTCCGGGCGGGTGGCGGCAACGACGTCTACCGTCTGCCGGCCATCTCCGGCTTCGCCGGCCACCTCGACGTCTGGTTCCTGACTGAGCAGGTAGCACAGCCCGTCCCGGACGACGCGGTGGTCGTCAGCGATCACCACGCGGATCGTCATGGCACCGGCACCCGGACGGTGAGCGCCGCGCCGCGGCCGGGTGCGCTGTCGATGTCCACGGTGCCGCCGAGTTCGGCGATCCGGTCACGGATGTGGGCCAGCCCGGAGCCGGGATGCGGGGCGGCCGGGTCGAAACCGGTGCCGGTATCCCGCACGGCAAGCTCGACGTGGCCGTCCTGGCGGGTCATCGACACGGCGAGCCGGCGGGCGTTGCCGTGCCGGACGGCGTTGGTGCATGCCTCCTGGGTGATGCGCAGCAGGGCGTGCTCGACGGGCGCGGGAGCGGTGACTTCGTCCAGGCTGGCCTCGACGGTGACGCCGAGCCGGTCGTGGTAGGCCGCGCAGATCTCCCGCAGGGCCGGGGCGAGCCCGGCGCCGACCAGGCTGGCCGGGCGCAGCTCAATCAGGAGCGCCTGCATGTCGCGCAGTGCCTCCTCGCTGATGCGCTCGATCGCGCGGGCCTGCTGATTGCCCGGGTCGGCCCGGCGCATCCCGGCGCCGATCATCCGCAGGCCGAACAGGTGCTGGGAGATCGCGTCGTGGATCTCCCGCGCGATCCGGGCTCGCTCCGCGGCGCGCGCGTCGCCACTGGCGCGCTGCCGTTCGGCGGCCAGCGCGGAGCCGAGCTGGCGGGTCATGGTGGTGAAGTTCGCCTCCAGCCGTCCGACCTCGTCCCGGCCGGAGACGGGCAGGGTGACGGCGTAGTCGCCGTCGGCGACCGCGACGGCGGCTCGCTCCAGACGGCGGACCCGGCGGACCAGGCGGCGTGAGGCCAGCAGCCCGAACAGCACGCCGACCGGCACGATCGCAACGAGCAGCGCGTATTGACCCCACAACAGCGCGCCGTTCTCGCCGAGCTGACCCAGCTCGCTCCAGGCGCGGATGGGGTTGATGAACCCGGGCGACCAGGGCGCCTGGACATAGACGTAGGCGACCGGCCCCGGCGCGCTGGCCGGCGGCTTGCTGATGGCCGCGCGCCGCGTCGGCCAGACCGTCATGAGCACGCTGCCGTACGGCGTGGGCACGCTGCCGGTCTTGAAATACATGTGTCCGGGGCCGGCTGCGATTGCCGCGATCGCCTGGACGGGGAGTTCGCCGGCCGCTGCCCGCCCGGGCGGGTACCGGGATGGCGCGGAGGACGCGACGACCGTGCCGTCGGCAGCGATCGCCACAACCGCGGTGACCGCCTGGTCACTGCGGACCGGGCCGGTGATCGCCGGAACGGCCAGCGTGCCGTCCGGGGCCGGCCGGGCCAGGCCCGGATGAGCGGGCTGGCCGGGGTCGCCGAGCGCGGTTCCGGCCGGCCCGGCGCCGGGATAACGCCGGGAGAGCTGCTGGCCGTAGCTTTTCGCGGCGGCGTCCACCTGAGCCTGCAGCTGGGTGCCGTTCACCAGCGACGGTACCTGGAAGCCGAGCGCGAGCGCCTCGACCAGCACCACGACGGCGAGCGTGACGAGAATGTAGGACGCGATCAGCCGGCCCGATAAACCCCACGCCCTGCGTCGCATACCGTCCAGCACCCCCGCAGGCTACCTCCGCCGCAGCCCCCGGCGGCTCCCTCCAAAGAGGGACCCGCCCTCCTCCCGGCGCGTGAGGCGCCCGCTGCCGGCGGCCGGGACGCTGGCTGCCATGAACCCGCGATCACCCTGCCCGCCGCGAGAAGCCAGCGTACGTACCGGCCGGCTGCTACCACACCCGGTCTGGCATGTGGCGCCCGCTGCACCCAGATGAGGAAAGCGATGCACATGAACAGGATCTCGCCGAATCGACCGCACACCGCACCGCCGCCACGTCGGCGGCTGCGCTGGTGGCCGTGCCTCGCCGTTGCGTCCCTGACGTTTTGCCTGACCGCCGCGTGCGCGTCTGATGCCGCCACCGGCAGCGCGGCAGCGTCTGCGGCCACCTCCGCATCCGCCGCGACCGTGCCGCTGAACTGCGCGCCGCCCGGGGTAAAGCAGCCGCCGTGCTACAGCCCGCGGGCATATGAGGTGGCCTACGGCGTCGCGCCGCTGCTGCGCCGGGGAATCGACGGCAGCGCGGAAACCGTGGTCGTGCCCGAACTGGCCAGCAGTCGGCCCGCCACCGATATCCGCAAGGACCTGGCCGCCTTCGACAGCAAGTTCGGCCTGCCCCCGGCCAGGCTGCACGTCGTGAATACCATCGCCCGGTCCAAGACGGCCCGCCTCGCTGACGACGAGGAAGTCGAGGACACCGAGATGGTGCACGCGATCGCGCCCGGCGCCACCCTGGACGTCGTCCTGGTGCCCCAGGACGCCGCATCCAGCAGCGCGAACTTCACCGCCGCCGTGATCAAGGTGATCCGGGCCGGCGTCGCCCTGCACGCCGCGGTGATCTCTGTCAGCGCCAGCGACGGCGAGCACTTCTGCACCCGCGCCGAGGTGGCAGCGATGCACGCGGCACTGGAGCAGGCCCGCGACCACCACGTCACGTTCGTCGCTTCCTCCGGCGACACCGGCGCGATCAGCGACGACGGCCCGCCCCGGCAGGTCAGCCTGCCCGCCTCCGACCCTCTGGTACTGGCGGTCGGCGGCACCATCCTGGACGCGACCCAGCCGGCCGGCACCTATCTGGGCGAGATGGCCTGGAACGGCGGCACCGACGCCTCCGGCGGCGGCTACAGCAAGCTGTTCCCCGCGCCGAGCTACCAGGACGGCGTGGCCCGGATCGGCGCCACCCGCGGCGTTCCCGACGTGGCCGCCAACGCGGACTCCGCCACCGCCATGGCGCTGGAGTACAGCGACGGCGAACTCCGGGCGGCCACGGGCACCAGCGCCGCCACCCCGCTGTGGGCGGGCGTGATCGCCCTGGCCGACTCCGAAGCCGGCCAGCACCTGGGCCTCGTCAACTCCGCCATCTACGCCATCGCCCGCAGCCCCGCCTACCACCAGGCCTTCCACGACGTGGTCACCGGCGACAACTCAGTGCTGTGGCCCGCCGGTGTCTACGTCGGTTACAACGCCGGACCCGGCTGGGACCCGGTCACCGGCTGGGGCAGCCCCGACGCCCAGTACCTCGTGCCGCGGCTGGCACACGCGGCCCGCTCCGGCGCCTGACGAGGATGCCCTGCGCCCGCCGAGATCGGGTTCCTCCTTAGGAGATCCCGATGTACACCGGCCCCGGCACCCAGCGAAGAGCCGGATTAACGCCACCCAGCAAGCATCACCGAGCAGGTCGCGCTGACCGCCGCTACCGCCGCCGTCGGCTACCGCAGCACCGCCCTGGTCAGCACCGCTTCCTGGCCGGCGTGCTGGCCAGTAGCGTGTTCGTGCGGCCGTCGTCTGGCCGACTGAGCTATGCCGGGAGGGCCAATGAGCGGGCTGGGCTGGGCCAGCGCTTATCAGGTCGCCGCGGCGATCCGGCGTCGCGACGTCTCGGCGGCCGAAGTCCTCGTCAGTCAGCTCGACCGGATCCAGCGGCACGACGCCCGGCTCCGTTCGGTGGTCACCCTGGACGCGGACGGGGCCCGCCGCCGGGCCACGAAGGCCGACCAGGCGCTGGCCAGTGGCCAGGTGTGGGGCCCGTTGCACGGGGTCGGGGTCACCGTCGAAGACGTGCACGCCACAGCGGGGATGCGCTCCACGTTCGGCGGCTACCGTCCTTTCGCCGAACACGTTCCCGCCGCCGACGCCACCGTGGTGGCCAGGCTGAAAGCGGCCGGGGCGATCATCGTGGGCAAGACAAACGGGCCGTGCCTGTGGGGAGAGGACAGCATCTTCCCGCCGACGCTGAATCCCTGGAATGCTGGCCGGACTGCGGGCGGCTCATCCACCGGTCCTGCGGTGGCCGTCGCGGCCGGCCTGACCCCGTTTGACATCGCCGGGGATACCAGCGGGTCGATCCAGTGCCCGGCGGCCTTTTGCGGAGTGTTCGGGATGCGCCCGACAGAGCATCGGGTGCCGATGACCGGCATGATGTTCATCCACCCGACCCGCGAGCACCGCGTGCTGACCACGGCCGGGCCGATCGCCCGCTCAGTGGGCGACCTGCGCCTCGCCCTGGAGGTGATCAGCGGGCCCGACGGCCACGACCCGGAAGTCCCTCCAGTGCCCTTGCGGTCGGCCGAACCAGCGGACCTGAACGGGCTGCGGGTTGCCTACTCGCCTGGCTATCCACCGCTGGTAGCCGCGGAGATCCGCGCCGGGGCCGACCGCCTGGCCGCCGAACTGGACAAGCTGGGCGCGGTCATCGAGGACCGCCTGCCGGATCCCGCGCTGGCGGGATACGGCCAACTCGTCGAGGATGTCCTCTCCGTGATGAACTCCGGTTCGGCGAAGGAATACCTGGCCATTCTGGACCGCCGGGATCGGCTCATCGCCAGCTGGGACCGGTTTTTCGCGGGCTGTGACGTGTTCGTTGCTCCGGCCATGCCGATGCTCGCCTGGCCCGCGGACGACGAGCCTGCCGACGAGAGCCCACAGATGCAGGCCTTCCTCGCCCTCGAGCTGTCCCAGGCCAGCGGCTGCCCGATGGTGGTCATCCCGGCCGGGACCGACAGCAACGAGGTTCCGTTCGGCCTCCAGATGATGGGCCCGCGCTGGGCCGACGAGCGGCTCCTGGACATCGCCGAGGCGATCACCGCGGTGACCGGCGGATTCCAGCCACCGCCGGGCCTCTGACCGAACGCCGGGACCGGAGCGCGCGCGGGGTGGCATGAACATCGTCGAGACAGCTGGGCTGGGCAAGCGCTACCGCGGCACTTGAGGCCAGTTTCCGGTGTCCGGAAACTGGCTTCTGACCTGCTACTTCGCGTGGGCGATACTGGATTTGAACCAGTGACCTCTTCCGTGTCAGGGAAGGCTAGCCAATGGCTGGATGAGGCCTGATGTCGCTGTATGGCGAGCTGACCTGCATGTTCTGTCGCTGATTGTGGCTCGGCATCGGCCACAGACGGCCGTCGTTGGCTCTTGGTATGGCTCTTTAATGATCTGGCATGAAGCAGTCCTGTCCGGGTCTGCGAACAATCCTGGCCTTCGGCATCAATTCGATGTGAGCGCCGCCGCCGACGGGCGTCGTGCTCTGCGAGCAGCGCGCGGACTGACCATGCCGAATGCGTGGCCGCTCTCCCGCTGTGCCAGGGCGTTGACGCAGGTCAACTGTATTGGCTTAGCGGTCTTGAGAACCGCTAGGGCGTTGACGCGTCCTCGAGGATTCGAATCCCTCACCCTCCGCTCGCGACCTGCAAAAACCGCCTTTGACCTGCAGCTACGCATGATCGGGGCGGCTCCGGCGCGTTGCCGGGGTAGGCGGCTGTATCCGGCTCGTGGTGACTGCATGCGGGTGGCTATGGAGAGAATACGTGGAGAAATTTCAAAAGCCTGAGTGCTCTGCATCGGGGTGCTCCGGGCTGGGTCGCTGGCCCGTATGGCCCGGCTCGTCGGCCTCCAGCGGACGCATGGCATCCTCGATGCGGCGCTTCGCTTCGCCCTGCTGGCCGGCGATGCACTTGACGTAGATGCGTAGCAGTACGTCGGTGCTGTGCCCGGCCCACTCGGCCACCTGGGCGGCGGGAACGCCCGCGTTAAGCCAGGTCGACACCGCGGCGTGGCGCAGGTCGTATGGTCCAGATGATCGCGAAGCAGTGTCACCAGCTCGGGGTGAACCGGCACCAAGCGGCTATCACCGGCTGCCCGGTGCTTGAGCTCGCGGCGCTCGCGGGACTTGCTGCTGTCGGTCCACTTCGCGCCGCTGCGCGGCTGTGAATGGGTCAGCCGCATTTCTCCCCAGCCGACGTGCGATCTGATGTGTCCTCCGCTGCGATCGCGATGTCTTCGCCGGGACGCGCGATGAATGCGGCTGTGCCGAGGTGCACCGGCGACCCGATGCGGTTTACGCCCCAGCCGTTGGCGTGCAGCCTTTCATCTGCTGCGCGAACAGCCCGGTCGCTGTGATACGTGGCTGGCTGGCGGTGGGCATGGTTAGCTGGCGGCGCTGCCCGGGTGACCGAGGGGCTAGCTGGTAGCCGGGTGGCCGATGGACATGCCGGTGGCCGGGTCGAAGAACTGCAGGCCGGAGGCGTCGACGGCGAGGACCGCCGGCTGGCCTGCTCGGACCGGGCTGCGGGCGGCGACCCGGGCGGTCCACACCAGTCCGCCGCCGGCCAGCGGGATGGCGGCGTCGCCGTCGTCGGACGCCACCGCGTCGCTGAGGCTGTCGTGCTCCACTGGGGGCGCATCGACCCCGAACAGCACGTGGATCTCGCTGCCGAGCAGCTCAGTCACGGTCGCCGTGACCGGCATCCTCGGCCAGGCCGCGTCGGCCAGCTCACCGTCCTCGAAGCCGGACGGCCGGACGCCGAGGATCAGCTCCCGGCCGATGTACCCGTCCAGGCCGGGCCGGGCGGCCAGCAGCCCCGGCGGCACCGCCAGCCGGTGCCCGGCGAAGGTCACCGCCAGGCCGTCGTCGCGGACCAGCCGCGCGGTGACGAAGTTCATCGCGGGCGAGCCGATGAAGCCGGCCACGAACAGGTTCACCGGCGCGTTGAACAGCACCTGCGGGCTGTCGGCCTGCTGCAGCTGCCCGTCCCGCAGCACGCAGACCCGCTGGCCGAGGGTCATCGCCTCGACCTGGTCGTGCGTCACGTAGACGGTGGTGACACCCAGCCGCCCGTGCAGCTCCGACAGCGACGCCCGCATCGAGACCCGCAGCTTGGCGTCCAGGTTGGACAGCGGCTCGTCCATCAGGAACGCCTGCGGCTCACGGACGATCGCGCGGCCCATCGCCACCCGCTGCCGCTGCCCGCCGGACAGTGCGCCGGGCTTGCGCTTCAGGTACTCTCCCAGGCCCAGCATCCGGGCGACATCGGTGACCCGCCGCTTGACCTCGTCCTTCGGCGTCTTGCGCTGCTGCAGCCCGAATGCCAGGTTCTGCTCGACGGTCATGTGCGGGTACAGCGCGTAGTTCTGGAACACCATGGCGATGTCGCGGTCCTTGGGCGGCAGGTCGTTGACCACCCGGCCGCCGATGGAGATCGTGCCGGAGCTGATCTCCTCCAGGCCGGCGATCGACCGCAGTGCGGTGGACTTGCCGCAGCCGGACGGCCCGACCAGCACCATGAACTCGCCGTCGCCGATCTCCAGGCTCAGCCCGTCGATCCCCTTCACCCCGCCGGAGTAGGTCTTTTCCACCTGATCGAGCGTGATCTGAGCCATCTGGCCACGATATTTCGGTGAGCGGCGGTAGTCCAGCCAGACCCCGCAGCGCCACGTGGCTGAGGTCGTCGGGCCGCTGGGGGTGGCCCGCGATGGTGACGCGCCTTGCCACCCTCTCCAACGGCCGATCGTCCCACAGCCGTGAGAACTCAGCGCACCGCGGTGAGTGAGGTCGTCAACTGCCGGAACACGGCCGCGTCGACGTACGTCCCGAAGCGGCGGAGGGCGAGGACGGAGACGCCGACGGTCCCGTCGGCCACGGCGTGGACCTCCTCCGCGCCGCTGGCGGCGGCGAGCCGATCGGCGAGCTTGGGGCCGCGCCCCAGAATGCCGCCGCCGAGCACCAGCGGACCCGGGACGGCTGGGGACCTGACGGCGGTGAGGGTCCGCGTGAGCGCTGCGGCCGCGTCGTCGAGAATGCGGTCGGCGGTCCCGTCCCCGTCAACCTCGAACACCAGCCCGGCGTAGTCGGCGAGCCGGACTGGCGAGCTGGCGTACAGCGCCCGCACCACCGCCATGATCGGCTCCCGGTCGCCGGCCTCCGACGGCGCGGGCACGCCGAGCCGCGCGAGCATCAGCGGCGTGAGCGCCGTGGCCGGGCCGCGGCCGTCGAGGTCGGCCAGGGCCGCGCGGACAACGCGTTGCCCGATCCAGAAGCCGGAGCCCTCGTCGCCCAGCAGCCAGCCGAGCGCGTCCGCGATGGCGGCCTGGCGCCCGTCCTGCACCCGGATCGCGCCCGCTCCGGTCCCGGCGATGACGGCGTACCCGTCCGGCCGATGGGTGCCCGAGAAGTACGTCGCCAGCAGGTCGGACTCGAAGACCAGCGGCGCGTCCAGGCCGATGCCCGCGAGCCGGCGGCGGATCTCTGCGGCGGCGGAGGTCGTGCCCGCGCCCGCCATCGCGAGCACAACCAGCCGGATCCGCGTGCTCGGCACCTCCGCCCTGCGCAGCGCCCCCAGGACGCTCTCCGCCACGGAGGAAGCGGCGGTCTCCGGCCCGACGGCGGTCGGGTTGCCGCTGCCCGCAACGCCGTAGCCCAGGCACTGGCCGGGCGGATGGACGACCACGGCGCGGGTGCTGGTGCCGCCGGCGTCGACGGCGACCAATCCGGTGGCCTGCCCGGTCATCGTTACCATTTCGTGGCTTCCAGGTGACTGTCACTTGACCCACAATATGGAAATAGTTTTTCCCAACCAGAGGCATCGCTGATAAGGATTTTCAATGACTGCTCCTGAGGGGCCGGCGGCCCCGGCGCTGGAAGGCTACGGCGCCAGCAGCAGGATCCGCGGTGCTCTTACGCAGATGCCCGGGGGCATGGCCAAGGTCGGCACGCTCCTGCTCGAGGACCCGTCCCTGCCGCTGCGGCTGTCGATCACCGAGCTCGCTGAGCGAGCCGGCACGTCGCCGGCGACGGTTACCCGGTTCTGCCGCGCGATCGGCTACACCGGCTACCCCGCCCTGCGGGTGGGAGCAGCGGCCGAGCATGGCCGGTCGAGCGCCCACGAGACCTGGGACTCCGACATCGGACGTGCGTTCCATCCCGATGACACTGCGACCGAGATGATGCGCACGCTGGTCAACGCCCACACCGTGGCGCTCATGTCCACCTCCGAGCGGCTGGACCCCGCGCTGGTCGGCCGGGTCGCGGACGCCGTCGCCCAGAGCACCCACGTCGACATCTACGGCATCGGCGGCAGCGCCGGCATAGCGACCGAACTACGGGACCGGCTCTACCGGATCGGGATCAACGCGCACGAATGGAACGAGGTGCACATCGGTCTCACCAGCGCCGTCCTGCTGGGCGATTCGAGCGTCGCGATCGCCTTCTCCAACACCGGCCGCACCGAGGAGACCATCGAGATGCTGGCCCTGGCGAAGTCGTCGGGTGCCTACGCGGTCGCGGTGACCAGCGACCCGGCCTCCCCTATGGCCCAGGTCTCCGACGCCCATCTGACCAGCTACGCGCCGGGCGAGTACCTCCAGCCCGACGACTTGTCGGCCAAGCACGCCCAGCTCTTCGTGATCGACCTGCTCTACCTCCTCGTGGCCCAGCGGGACTTCTCGCGTACGACGAGCCTGCTGGCGGCCTCCGCGGCGGCCGTCGCGCCGCATCGCCGTCCGCTTCGCCCAGCGACCCGGCCCCGGTCCGTGCCCTCGTCGAAGGAAACCGCCACAGCATGAGCGCACTTCTCGCCGACTTCGGCACCGAGGTCCGCCGTCGGCTCGACGACCTCGACCAGGAGGTCCGGGCCGGCGGCCTCGACCCGGCCGTCGACCTGATCGTGTCCGCGCTGCAGCGCGGGGGCGTTCTCCAGGCCTTCGGCACCGGTCACTCCCAGGCGTTCGCCATGGAGATCGCGGGCCGCGCCGGCGGGCTGATCCCGACGCACGCCATCGTGCTGCGCGACGTCGTCCTGCGCGGCAGCCGGGACGTCTCGGTGCTCAAGGGCGCCACCCTCGAGCGCGACGAATCGGTCGCTGACGAGCTCTACGGGCTGTACACCTTCGAGCCGGCCGACGTCTTCCTGATCGCGTCGAACTCCGGCGTCAACGGGTCGATCGTCGGCCTCGCCCTGCGTGCCAAGGCCGACGGCCATCCCGTCATCGCGGTGACGAGCCTGGAGCACACGAACGCCGTCACCCCCAAGCACAGCAGCGGCAAGCGGCTCTCGGAGATCGCCGACATCGTGATCGACAACCGGGCGCCGTTCGGCGATGCCACGATCGGCCTCGGCGACGGGCTGTCCGCCGGTGCGGTCTCCTCGATCACGGCCGCGTACATCGCCCAGCTCCTCACCCTCGGCGCGGCTCAGCGGCTCCGGGACGCGGGTGAGGTCCCGCCGCTCTACATCTCAGCCAACATCCCGGGAGGTGACGCGCATAACGACGCCCTCAAGGCGCGGTACGGCGAGCGCATCGCCGGCCTGGCCTGACCGCAGCGATCGGCAGCCCGCAGCTGGGCAAGCGCGCGACCCGAGCATCCAACAGAACAGATCATCACGAAAGGGACCCCCACGATGAGCCGAGAAATCCCACAGTTCGACCGCCGGACCCTGCTTCGTGGCGCCCTTGCGACGGCGGCGCTCGCGCCGCTCGCTGGAACGCTGGCCTCGTGCGGGTCGTCCTCGGGCGGTGGTGGTAGCAGTAGTGCCACGAAGTCGGCCACTAACCCGTTCGGGCTCGGGGCGACCTCGAGCGTGGAGGCCGTGATTTTCAACGGCGGCTACGGCTACGACTACGTCAAGTTCGCCGCCGACCAGGTCAAGAAGCAGAAGGGCTTTTCTGGCGTCACGCTGAAGGTGTCGCCGTCGACGCAGATCGCCCAGCAGCTGCAGCCTCGCTTCGTCGGCGGCACCCCGCCCGACCTGATCGACAACTCGGGTGCGAACGCCATCGGGTTCAGCACCATCCAGCAGCAGCTCGAGACGCTCGACGGCGTCTTCGAGGCCAACAACTACGAAGGCACCAAGATCTCGGACACGCTCTACCCGAACGTGAAGGTCCCGGGCACCTTCGGCGGCAAGTTCATCGCGATGAACTACGTGATGACGGTCTACGGCATCTGGTACTCCGCGTCGCTGTTCCAGCAGAACGACTGGACCGTGCCGCAGACCTGGGACGAGATGATAGCCCTCGGCGCCAAGGCCAAGGCCAAGGGCAAGTACCTCTTGGTGTGGGGCAAGGAGGCGGCGACGTACTACCAGACGATGTCCGTCAACTCCGCCATCAAGGAGGGCGGTGACGAGGTCCGCCTGGCGCTGGAGAACCTCCACCCGAAGTGCTGGTCGCTTCCGCAGATCCAGAGCGTATTCCAGGCCCTTGGCGAGATAGTGAAGAAGGGCTACTTCGTCCCCGGCGGCGCCGGCACCCAGTTCACCGCCGCCCAGGCGAAGTGGAGCAACGACGAGCAGGCGATCCTCTACCCGTCCGGCGGCTGGATCGAGAACGAGATGAAGGACGCGACGAAGTCCGGCTTCGACATGACCGGTGCCCCGGAGCCGACCGTCACCTCCAGCCCGGCGCTGCCGTACGCGGGGCTCCGTGCCGCTGCCGGCGAGCCGTACATCGTGCCGTCCCAGGCGAAGAACGTCGCGGGGGGCAAGGAGATCCTGCGCGCGATGCTGTCGAAGGCGGCGGCGACCAACTTCTCCAAGACCCGTCTCGCGCCGACGATCGTCAAGGGCCTGGTGCCGGCCGACGGGTTCGGGTCGACCGCGCTGGTCTCGCAGACCAAGATGCTGGACGCCGCCGGCTCCAACACCTTCAACTACCAGTTCGTCGACTACTACGGCATGAACACTGACCAACTGGTGGTGTGGAACTCGTTCCTGTCCGGCCAGACCGACGTCCCCGGGCTCACCAAGGGCCTGCAGACCATCACCGACAAGATCGCCAACGACCCGTCGGTGAAGAAGCAGAAGGTCACGTGACCAGCACCACGACCAGCGTGACGCCGGCCGCCAGCGGCCGGCCTCGGCCGGCCACCCGGCAGCGCCGGGCGGCCGGCCGAGGCCGGCGGAGCTTCATGGCGGTGTTCCTCGGCCTGCCGCTGGCGATCTACCTCATCTTCGTGATCTACCCGTTCGGCCAGGCCCTGTACTACTCAATGACCGACTGGAGCGGCTTCACGCCGGAGTACAACTTCGTCGGTCTGGACAACTTCACGAAGCTGTTCCACGACGACATCTTCATGCGCGCGCTGGGCAACAACGTGGAGCTGGCGATCGTGGTTCCGTTGGTGACCATTGTGTTGGCGCTCGTCATCGCGATGGCCGTCACCGTGAACGGGCCCACCAGGGGCAGCATCCGCGGGATCAGCGGCTCCGGGTTCTACCGGGTCGTGTCGTTCTTCCCGTACACCGTCCCGGCCATCGTCATCGGCCTCATCTGGGCGCAGGTGTACGACCCTTCGGCCGGCCTCCTCAACGCCTTCCTCACCAAGATCGGCCTCAGCGGGTTCGAGAACTTCGCCTGGCTCGGCGAAATACGTACGGCGATGCCGGCATCCATGTTCGTGATCATCTGGAGCTTCGTCGGCTTCTACACGGTGCTGTTCGTCGCGGCCATCAAAGGCATCCCGGCGGAGATCTACGAGGCCGCGCGCATGGACGGCGCCGGCCGGTTCCGCACGGCCATCAGGATCACGCTCCCGCTCCTCCGGGACACCGTGCAGACGGCGTACATCTATCTCGGGATCCTCGCCCTCGACGCCTTCGTCTACATGCAGGCGCTGAACCCGAACGGCGGCCCCAACAACACCACGCTGACGATGAGCCAGGATCTTTTCAACACGGCGTTCAGGAAAGGCCAGTTCGGCTACGCCACCGCGATGGGTGTCGTGCTCGCGGTCGTGACGCTGCTGCTCGCCGCGATCGTGTTCGCGATCAACCGTCTCACCGGAGGCGGCGAGAGGAGGCTGCGCCGATGACTGCCGTCGCCACCAGCGAGCGCATCGTCACCGGGAACCGCAAGGTACGGACGGGCGGTGACAAGGCCGTTGAGGCCACCTCGCACGCGCTCCTGGCCATCTGGACGATCATCGTCATCGTCCCGTTCCTGTGGGTCGTGCTGTCGTCGTTCAAGACGACCAAGGAGATCCTGGCCTCGCCGTTCTCACTGCCGGCGCACTGGCAATTCGACAACTACGCCCATGCGTGGACCGACGCCGGGATCCGCCAGTTCTTCCTGAACACGGTCATCGTGGTGAGTGTCGCCCTCGTACTCGTCATGCTGCTGGGAGCGATGTGCGCCTACGTGCTCGCGCGGTTCACCTTCCCCGGGTCACGGTCTATTTACTACCTGATGCTCGCGGGGCTGACCTTCCCGATCTTCC
Organism: uncultured Actinomycetes bacterium; assembly: GCA_963786975.1. Classification (GTDB taxonomy): domain Bacteria; phylum Actinomycetota; class Actinomycetes; order Streptosporangiales; family Streptosporangiaceae; genus Palsa-506. Next base: position 729,638 of record CAWBBE010000011.1, read on the forward strand.
TTGCGATCGTGCCGCTGTTCTTCATCCTGAAGAACATCGGGCTGATCAACACCCTGCCCGGGCTGATCATGGTGTACGTCGCGTTCGCCCTCCCGTTCACGGTGTTCTTCCTCTACGCGTTCTTCAGGACCCTGCCGGACGACGTGTACGAGGCGGCGCTGATTGACGGCGCCGGGGAGTGGAAAACCTTCTTCCGGATCATGCTGCCGATGGCGCGGCCCGGCATGGCCGCCGTCGCGATCTTCAACTTCCTCGGGCTGTGGAACCAGTTCCTGCTGCCGGTGGCGCTGAACAGCGACCAGAGCAAATATGTGCTGACCCAGGGGATGGCGTCGTTCGCCTCGCAGGCCGGCTACGCGGTCGACTTCGGGGCGCTCTTCGCCGCGGTCGTTATCACGGTCGTGCCGGTGCTGATCGTGTACGTGATCTTCCAGCGGCGGCTGGAGGGGTCAGTGTCCCGGGGGACGTTCCGCTGACGTCATCCGGAAGTCGAGATGCGCGGGGAGTGCGGCGCCCGGATGCAGCGCGTCCCAGACCCCACCGAGGATCGTGTCTCCCTCGGCGAGGTCTGGGACGGCCAGCGACTCCATGACCCCGGCGGCACGCTCGCGCTCCCCCTCGGCCAGCCGCGCCCGGGCCTCAAGCAGCCGGGTCCGGCCATGTTCGCGCATCGCAGGGTCCAGGGCCGCGATGGCGTCCAGGCAGTCACCCGGCCGTCCGGCGGCGAGCAGCCGCTCGAGGTGCTCCACGGCCAGCCCGCGGCAGTCCGGCCGGAGCCGCCGCGCCCGCGCGTACAGGTCGCACGCGCGATCGTCATCGGCCAGCAGCGCCAGTCCACGCAGCGCCCACGGGTTCTCGCGGGCGGCCAGGCTCGCGTCGTACTGCTCGGCGGCGCGGCCTGGCTCGCCCCGTACGTGGGCGTTCACCGCGCGGGCCAGGTGCACCCACTCGGAGTCCGGCGCCTCCTCGAGGACGGCGCGCCAGCGGTCGGAGACCGGGGGCACCGGCAGCCGGCGGGCCGATTCCGCGAGTCCCTTGGTGTCATCGTCGAGCAGGTGGCGTGCCGGGAGGCTGTCGTCGTCGATCGGTGGGAACGGCAGGGCCCGGGCCGGTACGGCCTCCGGACGGGCCCGGAGCCTGAGCTCGGCATGACCCCAGCCGGACCCGGTGCTCACCTGCTCGGCGACCGCGGCATCGGCCACCTCTGTGAGCCAGCGCTCGTGGATGGCCTCGAGGTGATCGGGGTCCGCCGCCTCATGTACGGCTGCCTGCGCGGCCGCGCACGCCCCGGAATATCCGCCCGCCACCGCTCCCGGGTCCAGGTCGACGCCGCCGAACGCCTCGGTCCACGACACGCTCGCCCCGCCAGCCAGCCGGTCATGCTCGAGCTGCGTCGGGCACCATCCCGCCTGGATCTCGGCGTACCTCGCGCCCGGACCGCAGAGCCACTCCTGCCACCGCGAGCCGGCCGGGCCGTTCCCCCACAGGAACAGCTTCCGGCCCCGCAGCCCGCGCGTCGACGTCTGGGCGAAGCCACCGCCGTCGGGCTCGACGGACACAATGTGCCGGCCGCGCTGGCCCTGCAGGTCGTAGAAGTAGTCGGCGGGAAACCTGGAGGCCATCGGATGGCTGATGTCGACGTCCGCGCGATCCGGGTGCGGGACGGGCACCCGGATCAGGGCGCCGGTGTACTCGGTGCGCCAGGCGGCGTCCGCCGTGGTCAGCACGCGGGTCCCCGGCGATTCTGGTATCGCGATGTTGGTCCAGTAGTAGAGCGGCTTCTCCTCCGGGTCCGGGTTGATCACCCGGGTCGAGGCGTACAACCGGTCCGACCCGGGGAGCAGGGAAAGGTCGACCTGCAACACCAGGTCACGTGTCCGCTCCCACTCCCACAGCCGCAGCACGTCACCGCCGGGACCGGCCACCACTGCGACGTGCATCGGCCGGCAGGACAGCGTCGTATGGCCGGTCGAGCCGAGGTTCCACTCGATGCCCCCGGCGAACCAGGCATTGGTCAGCCCGAAGTTCGCGAAATGCAGCACCGGATTGCGGAACAGCAGCTCACGCCCACGGGCGTCGTCGTGCAGCGACCAGACCCGGCCGCCGAGCGCCGGCAGCACGGTCGCGCGCAGCACCCCGTTTTCGAGCACGTACGCCGGGAGCTCGACCTCGCGCAGCGACCGGTCGTAGTCCTCCTGCAGGGGGTACGGGAGAGGGCTCTCCAGCCTGCCGTAGGCAACCCGCTCGAGCATGCCCGGCGTAGCACCCGGGCAGACGTCGGGGTAGGGCAGCTCCCGCGGCCGGGTGAACCGGGGCAACGGGCTCGCGGGACCGAGGGTCGCCGCCGGCACGGTCACGGCGGTGCGGCGGACTGTCGCCGCGGAGGAGGGCATGGAGACCACAGCGTCAGTCCACCCGCTAGCCGGGACAATGTCGACCATCGTGCCGCGGAGCCTGGCTCGTTCCATCATCCTGGACTTGTGAACGACGACGGCGGGCTCGCACTCGCCGTCGACGTCGGCGGCACGACCATCAAGGCAGAACTGGTCGACTGCGCGGGGACCGTGGTGGCTTCCGAGCAACGGCTCACACCACAGGGGGACCGCGCACGCGACGAGATCGCCGAGGTCGGCCGCAAACTGCTCGCACAGCGGCCCGGCGCGCCCGTGGTCGGCGCAGGGGTCGTCGTCCCTGGCCTCGTCGACCGCGCGGCCGGCATCGCGACCTACAGCGCCAACCTCGGGTGGCGCGACCTCGAGCTGGTCCGGTCACTCGGCGCCGAGTGGCGGCTGCCGGTCCGGATCGCCAACGACGTCGCCTCCGGCGGAGTGGCCGTGCACCGGCTCGGCGCGGGTGCCGCCACGCAGGACCTGGTGTTCGTGCCCATCGGCACCGAGATCGCCGCTTCGATCGTTTCCGGGGGGCACCTGGTGACTGGGCACCGCGGCGAGACCGCGGAGATCGGACACCTGGCCGTCCGGACCGGAGTCCGGTGCGCGTGCGGCCGTGACGGCTGCCTCGAAGCCATCGCGTCCGCGGCGGCGATCGCCCGCCGCTACACCGGTCTGAGCGGAAACCACGTCACCGGCGCCCACGACGTCGCCGCTCGGCTGAGCACGGACGCCGTCGCGCGACAGGTCTGGCATGACGCGGTGGAAGCGCTCGCGGACGGGCTCGGCATCGTCTCGCTGCTCGTCGGCCCGGCCCTGGTGGTGATCGGCGGTGGACTCAGCCGGGCCGGCGAAGGGCTGCTGGACCCGCTGCGGGTCGCGCTCCGTCAGCGGACCCCTGTCGTCCATCCCGCCGACGTGACCGCGTCGGCCCTCGGCGACCGAGGTGGCGTGATCGGTGCCGCGCTCCTGGCTCGCGACGGATGGGCCCCTGAGTCATGACCGCGTTGGCGCTGGCCGGGCGGCTCGTGACGACCGCCGGGATCCTGGACGGGGGCGTGCTCGAGGTCCGCCTTGACGGCACGATCGGATACGTCGGCCCGGCGTCCGGCTGGTCGGGCCCGGTCCCCGAGCCGGTCGACACGGTCGCGCCCGGGTATGTCGACATCCACTGCCACGGCGGTGGAAGCCACACCGTCACCTCGCGTGACCCGGCCGAGGTCGCCGCGGTCGCAGCGCACCACCTGTCCCGCGGCACCACCACGATGCTGGCCAGTCTGGTGAGCGCGTCGACTCCCGAGCTCGTCGCCGCGATCACGGCGATCGCCTCGGTTGCGGCGACGGGGTCAGCGGTCGTCGGGTGCCACGTCGAGGGGCCCTTCCTGGACCCGGCGCACCGGGGCGCACACGACCCCGCCCACCTGCGCCTACCCGGGTCCGACGAGCTCGCCACCTGGCTGGCGGCCAGCGTCGACGACGCCGGCCGCCCGAGGGTCCGGATGGTGACGCTCGCCCCGGAGCTGCCCGGTGCTGCCGCGGCCGCCGAGCTCCTTGAGCGCTCCGGGATCGTGGTGGGCCTTGGCCACACCGGCGCCGACGCACGCGGCTTCGGCGAGGCCCTGCGGTCACTGCGCATACCCCTGGTCACCCATCTGTTCAACGGCATGGAGCCCCTGCACCATCGCAAGCCGGGCCCGGTCGCCGCCTCCCTGGATGCGCTGGCCCGCGGGGCGACGCACGTGGAGCTCATCGCGGACGGCGTGCACCTCGCCGACGAGACGGTGCACCTGGTGTTCGCGGTGGACCCCGGGCGGCACGTCGTACTCGTCAGCGACGCGATGGTGGCCGCCGGGATGCCGGACGGCGACTTCGAGCTCGGGTCCGTTCGGGTGCGGGTCGCGGACGGCCGGGCGTGGACGCGCACCGAGCCGCCGTCGCTCGCGGGAGGCACTTCGCACGCCGCCGACCTGGTTCGCCGCTGCGTGGTGCAGGCCGGCGTCGATCCCGTCGCCGCGGTGGCCGCGGCCACCTCCACACCCGCCGCCCTGCTCGGCCTGGACGACCGCGGCAGCCTAGCGACCGGTCTGCGCGCCGACCTCGTGGTACTCGACCGCGACTGGCGAGTCCGCCGGGTGATGCGCGGGGGCGACTGGGTCCGATAATCGTCAGGGTCAACCGCAACCCGGCCTACGACGTCACCTACGAGGCTGCCTCCACCAACTCCATCGGCTCCGTTGGATGAGCAGCGCCTGGTCATCCCACCCGACGCGCTATAGGGCCGCAGCAATCGATGGACGCCTCGTAACCCCGACACCGGCGAGCTGATCCGGGACGAGGAGCCCGTCCTGCGCGCCCTGGACGTAATGCCGGGCATGCTGAGGCTCTGCGCTGTCTGGCTCGGCCTCGACGCGCAGCCAGGTCCGGTCAGCGGCCGACGCATTGAGCGGCCGGGCCGATCTCGCCTGCTGAAGCGGGTTGGCGGGAGATGCGGCTTCTGCGCATGACGACTTCGCCGAGTCGATGTAGACGCTGTCCTCGCCGGAGCCGCGAAGCTTGACGGCCATGCCGCAGGGCATGATGCCCCTCGGCGCTGTCCCATTGGCTCTTACAGTGGCCAGAAGTGGCAGAGTACACATTCGAAAAATGTACTATGACCTGGTGGGCGATACTGGATTTGAACCAGTGACCTCTTCCGTGTCAGTGAAGCTTTCTCGATGGCTGGATGATGCCTGGTGTGGCCATACATCGGGTCTACCTGTACGTTCTGTCGCTGGCCGTGGCCGGGCATCGGCCGATGATGGTGGCCATTGGCTCTGGATATGGCTCTTATACGATCTTGCTGGCAGCTCTGCCTTGGCGCCGCCGCAGCGGGATGCCCCAGCGGTGGACACAGCGGGGGACAGCCGGCCGGGTTCGTGACCAGGGATGTTGATCGGCGATGCGGCTCTCACCACGTTCGGCTGCCGTAGATGGTCGGGACGACGTTGCCGGTCTTCTGGTGCTCTCGGTCAGCACCGTCATTGGCGAGTTATGTGGGTTGGTCTCGGCGTGCCGCGTTGATCATGAGAGGCCTCTGCGGCAGGCATGCGGGTGTCGAAGACCGTGCTACCGCAGAGGCCGTCCCCATGTTGCCGGCCGAGGACTTGTTCGCCTGCGTCTACGTGCTGATCGACGATCTGATGACTGCCGGGATCATCGCGATCCCGCCGCGCCCTGGCCCGGTGCCTGCATGCAGCGACGCCGAGCTGGCGCCATAGCGCTGGTGCGTCACCTGCTGGGACAGCGCAGCGAGGTCGCCTTCCTGGCCGAGGTGGCGCTGGACTGGCGCCAGCAAGCCACGTGCGACTAGCGGGCCAGCGAGTTCGAGGAGGAGAACGCGGTGAGCATAGCGGCACCGGGTTCTGCCCGCTGGTTCCCGGCTGCAGGCCCGGGGCCGTGCAACTGCCCTCCAGCGGCCGTTCAGTACGGCTTCGGGGCAAAAGCCGTACCCATAACGCCCCGTTGCGCCTGCCGGTACCCCAGAGCAAAAGGGACTTATTCAGAAGTTCGGAGCTCGGCGTCGTGCCATGGCCGTGACTTGCTGGCGCCTTGATCGTTAGCCTGGATAAAGGATACTCTTCAATAAGCCTTCCGGAAAATGGAAAGTCCTCGCAATGCCTGAGCCTAATTGTCGGGAGGCGATTTAATTTTAGCGCATGCGCGGGACAGGAACCATTCTGCCTCGGCAGAATGCGTGGCCAGCGCCGCCTTGGCGCTCGCCAAGTCTTCCACAATGCTAAGCACGCGATCGGAATCGTCGGTGAGCAACGCCGTGATTTTTTCGGAGAAGTATTCTGATATGGCAGACCCGATAGTCATGTATACTGAAAGCCTTCGTAGCATAACGGTGTCTTCATGCGTGTTATTAGTCGCTATTCCTGTTTCCTCAAGCTTGTACGCGCTCAATGCAGCTTGAAGAGAAATGGTCTCATCAGTGATCTGGTGTCGCAGTACAATAAGCTCGTTGATGCCTACGGCATGTTCTCCTTCAAGACTCTTAGTGACCGCATCATCAATAGCCTCCGTAACATCTTGCCTTACAATCTTCCGAGCCAGCTCAGTCACGCTAACAGGCTCGCCCTTTCGCTTTCTAATATCGACACAGGAACGCGCTGCACGGATGATATCGCGAGGAAGGCCGCCCGACCATGCGTAGCAAAACAAAGCGACTGAAATCGGAAATCCCTCCACTCGGCGTGCGAGCATCCTGCACGCGTCATCAGGGGACGGCGGCTGAACTTTCACGATAGTGTCGAATGCTGAATCGAAAACGTCACGGAACGGGATCCCACGCATAGCGAACCGGCGCAGAGCATCCTCAGAAACCGAGACCACGAAATGCGTGTTCGGAATGTGGAACAAGTCTTTCAACCCGTTCACTGCTGAAATGGCCTCTTCTGCTTTTGCTAGTTTATCCAATTCATCAATCACAATAACTATACGACAGTCTTCTAGCAGCCGGTACTTCTCAAGATACTCTTTATATGCCTCAATCAACTCAGGATGACTTCGCTCGCGCTCCGTCCAGGCGGCTTGCCGTCCTCGTTGGAAGGCGACGCCTTTCCCGGATATTCCGGTCATAGTTGTACGCTGGTTACTCCTGGAGCCAGTGACCGAGTCCAGAGCTTGCTGTGAAATTCTCGCGATCCGGCGGTCGGTACTCGGCTGCCGAAATAGCTCAATAAAAGGGGTCAGCCATCCCTGGTTCAGCACAGTTGACCGCTTGTACATTACTGCGCGGGCAGTTGCGGCGAATATGGTACGGATGAAGTCGGCCGCGTCATATACCGCAGGTGCGGATATGTAAACACCGATCCACTCTGGCTCCAGCTCGTATTTTATCCAGCGCAACAATGTGGTCTTTCCTGCGCCCCTTCGGCCAGCCACCCCCACCGCCGATGTTGGGTGATTCTTAAGAAACTCAATAAGAATCTTGAAGCTCTCGGACGGATGCACTCGAGGGGATTCGAGTTCGACCAGCGTGGGAGCCCCAACCGATCGTAGCATTGGGTCACGCGCGGCACTTGCGCGCACGAACTCCGACGAGAGGTCCAATGCGATAGTCTCGAACTCGTGGAATATCTGCCCTTCAAGCAGGGCGGCGGACGTTATCTGGTTATCAGCTGATGTTAACTGGCTATCAAGCGAGCGGATGCTGTGCGTGAGTAGCCAGATTGAAATAAGCAGGAGAGCGGTCACTAACACTGCAACGAAGAATAGGGGCAGATTTACACCTAATGAGATTAGTCTAGGAGCATTAGAATACCCTGCCCAAGCCCAATAGCCGAGCGCTACCGTGACCGTGATGGTCGCTGCTGTCAGGACTCTCGCCGCGAGCCTGACGGATTCTAGAAGACTTCGCCTACGCGAATAATCACGGTAGTCTTCCAGATAACGGCGAAGGTCCGGACGCCGCTCTAAGAATTCATCTTCATGGACTCGATCAGCGACCGTACTGTAGAGCTGCTCTCGAGCTACCGTAAGTGAATCCGAGCTCTGGTGCCCGGATACCTGATCAAGCAACCGGACGATCTTGAAGGGCGGCACGGGATCGAGTACCTGGCGGATGCACAAGACTGAGCGCATCATCGGGTCACGCGCATCGGCATGCAACCACACCGCGAGAACCTCGAGGTAGAGCTCTTCTGGGAAAGGGATGAAGGCCATAACCGCCAGCGCATGATCCTCGCCGGCGGCCTCCACGACGAACTCACCATACCCGAGCAGGCGGCCCATCGCCGAGCGCCGCAAGTTCATGTTGGTGATCTTGGAGAGCGGCATTGACGACACGGTGCGCGATAAGAGCCCGGTGATGAGAAGCAGCCGTTCCGATGTCACGACGAAGTAGTCAACAGACCAGTTGACCACCCTCCAGATCAGGCGGAGCAGGAGAATGCCGCAGGTCATCCAGATGAGGCCGAGCGCGGCGCCGTTGCCGTCCGCGATGCTGCTCAGCAGCCCAGCGACCACCAGCCCAGCAAGAGCGAGGCTGACGGGGCCAAGGAGGATTGCGGGATGGGCCCGGACGGTAATGACCCGGTGCTCGTCCGGCAGCAGGTACCTGCTGGCCGACGCTGGAGCCGTGTCTCCCGGCGTTCTCAACCTCATCTCGACCCCCAAGTCAGGCTGGTGACGAACGTGGCCATCGACCCGCGGCCCAAGGCCGTGAACCGTGTTTTTCGCAATGGTTGCGGATGTGGCGGCCTCGGTGATCACGAAATAACACTAAATCGGTTGCAGCCCATCCGAGCCACTTCTTCATCGGGCACTCGTCTCCAGGCATCCGACAGCTGAGCAACCGCTTACAACAGCTTAACTCAAAGTGATATTGAGACCAATAGTTACTGGCCGTACCGGCGGCGTAACGCCGTAACGGAAAGGCGTCGACGCAGGTCAACGGTATTGACTTATCGATCTTGAGAACCGCTGGTATCGGTCACGGTCACGCCAGGCGGTCGCTACCCAGTAGAGATGCTCACGCTCTGGCGCTTTTGCCAATGAATTCCCGTCGGCAGGGCGGACCGCTGGCCGCACGGGCTCCTACGCGCCTCGGCGTCTGCGATGGGCTGACGCTCGGGCTGGCTGCTCTGGCGTGGCGGGGATATTCGGTGTGGGCTTCTTTCGGGGGCGTGCCGCGACCTGGCCGGATGGACGTCGGGACGGTCGGCCAGAACTGGCCAGCTCGCGGGGGAGCGTGGGCGCCGGCTTGTTCGTGCTTGGTAGGTGAGGGAGGCGGCGGATGGCAGACAACGGGATGGCCGGGCAGCTGGAAGACCTGCTTGTGCTCGCGGCCCGCCACAACCTGCGGGTACAGCGAGTCATCGCCAGTAATCCCTGCGACTACGACGCGGGCTGCGGGCTAGCTCGGCGCTGGCTGGCTACGTGCTCTCGGACTGAGCAACGTCCCGGTCATCGGGCTGCGGTGACGCGGCTGCGGCGGTACCCCGATCATCAGGAGGGTTCTGGAGGGGGTATTCCGCCGGGAGGCCCTATCACCCGCGCTGGCCCGGGAGCTCGGCGCGCTGGCCGGGGATCTCGCATGCCTGGCGTTTGTCCCGGCCATGCTGCTCAGGGTCGCGGTGGTCAACAAGTACTACGACTACTACCAGACCTGGAATGCTGCCTTCGCGGACCGCACCAATTCCGGCGGCCAGGCGCTGGATCTGCCCGATGGGGCGACGAGTTCCGGCACCGTGTTCAGCGCCGTTCTCGGTAGCGGCGTCGACGCTCCGCCGGCAGCGCGCTAGTGGTCACGCTCGAGCCGTGCACCATGTGCGCCGGGGCGGTGCTTGCAACGCGGCTAGGGCGGCTGGTGTACGGGGCCGCCGATCTGCGGGCTGGCGCTGCCGGGTCGGTGTGGGATCCGCTGCGCGACAGCAGGCTGGGGCCGGCCTGGAAGTGGCCGGCGGCGTGCTGGCCGCCGACTGCGGCGCGCTGCTGCGGAACTTCTTCAGGCAGCTCAGGAACTCCGGCGGGGACCGGCACGGCTGACCTAGTGCCAGGCCAGGCAGGCCGGCAGCGGAGGCAGGCCGGGTCGGGTCGGGTAGGCTCAGCGGCGATGGAGTCGCCTAGTCGCCGAGGGCGCACGCCTCGAAAGCGTGTGAGGGGGCACCCCCTCCGTGGGTTCAAACCCATCTCCACCGCTCTGAACAGGACAAACGCCGGACGGCCCGATGGTAAGGACGTCCGGCGCATATTCGTCCTTCTCAGTTTCCGGCCACTGGCCTCCAGCTCGGCGGCGAGGACGGCCCGGGTGACCTCGGCAGACGCCATTGCTCAGACGCTGCCGCGTAGACAAGTCCGGATCTGCCGGCGTGCAGTCATCAACTCGTGACCCATGGTCGTCACAAAAGGTGAGCATCGCCGCAGCGGATGCGCCGCTTTTGCTAGGCGATGATCTCGGCCGAGGTCAACTGGGCGCCCGGTGTCTGGCGGCTAATGCGGGCGTGCTGTCTGGTGGACAGGTCACTGAGGTCGATAGTCACCCTGCGCCGCTGTGGCCGGCCACAGGGACGGCGATGGTGTCGCCGGCATGCACAATCATCGCCGGTCCCGGGCCGGGGCGGGCAACATTGCGGGCCGCCGGCGCCGTATCGCCAGGCGGCCCGTAGCCTGCTGCGTTCACCGTCGCGCTCAGCCGCAGCCGTAGCACTTGGGGTTGGCGGGCTGGGAGGTGGTGAAGCTGGTGCCGTGACCGGCCGGGGCTCCGTGGCTGATCAGCGCGGGCACGGCCAGGGCGGTGAGCAGGGCGAGCAGCAGGGCGACGGTCAGGGCGTAGATGCGGGTGCCGGTGATGGTCATCGGATCCTCCAGGTGGTCTGGTTCTTGCTGACATCCGTAAGGCTGCCGTGAGCCGCTAAAGGCTCGCTAAAGGCTCCGCACGCCCGGTTCAGGTGCCGCGGTTGTCGTGGCCGGGTCAACGGCCATGCCGCGCGCCGTCACCGCGGCCTGGTCGCTAACCCCAGCCGAGGCAGGCGCCGCCCGCGCCGCCCAGCGTCTGCGGACACGACATCCCAGCAGCGATCAACTCCCGCGGCCAGCCGGCCGGGGCACGGTCTTGTACCAGAGCTCAACGCCCAGATGTCAAGAGTGCTCACCCGCCGGCCACTGCCAGGCACCGAGTCTGCCGGATGGCCGACCCGCTGGCACTTGTTGAAGTCGACGGCGACCACCCGTCTCATGATCCACGGGACAAGCCATGGCCGCTAGGGCACTGTCCGCACTGTGAACGTGGCGCCGGCGGTGATGGTTCCGGGGATCGCGCGCAGCCGTCCTCTGGTGTCGATCATGTCTAGGCTGTAGACGCCGGCCTGGTTGAGCGGGTGCCCGTCGATGCGCGCGGAGCTGAAGGTCACGGAACTGAAGTCCGACAGGGGGCCCACCGTGGTGCCGCTTTGCTCGGCGATGATCTCGGCTGAGGTCAGCTGCGCGCCGGGTGTCGGTCGGGTGATGCGGACGTGCTGCCTGGTTGACAGGTCGCTGAGGTTGATGCTCACCTGGCCGCCGCTGCTGTTGGTCACCTGCGCGGCGATGAGGTCACCGGGGTGCACCCGGAAGGTGGCAGCGGCAGGGCTCGGGTAAAGCTGCCACCAGCTGCCATAGACCGGCTGCCCGGACCGGCAGAGGGCCTGCACTCCGGCCTGTTCGACATTGTTGCTTCTGATGCCGCCCAGGCCGACCCAGAAGGACACATTGGCGTTGGCCTGCGTGCAGGTGATGGGCGGGAGCCGCCACGTTGCCGAGACCTGGGTGTGGGGTGCGCCGGAGCGCCGGGCGTACCCGGCCCACTGGGTGCTGACCTTCCGGACCTGGCCGCCTGCCGTGACCCGGTACCCGCGGGCCACTACCGCGCTGGCCGGCGTCGCGGCCGGGTGCCGCGTCATCGACCACAGCCCGGCGGCCGCAACCAATGCCGCCAGGGCGGCAAGCACGACTCCCCGGAAGGCCCAGGCGCGGCCCCTGCGCGCGGCCGCCGGCGGGGGCCCGGTGTCGGGTGGCCTGGGGGAGGGCATCGGTAGCGGCTCCTTCATGTCAGCAGCCGCAGCCTATGCGCAGCGACCAAATCCGCCGGTGCCGGGGTTTGCGTATGCGAAGGGCTGGGCCGGGCGATGCGCTGGCCGCGGCGCGGAGCCGGCCGGAGGTCATCGGCGGGGTCAGCAGCCGCCCCTGCAGCCCCAGTTGGCGGGCTGGGAGGTGGTGAAGCTGGTGCCGTGACCGGCCGGGGCTCCGTGGCTGATCAGCGCGGGCACGGCCAGGGCGGTGAGCAGGGCGAGCAGCAGGGCGACGGTCAGGGCGTAGATGCGGGTGCCGGTGATGGTCATCGGATCCTCCAGGTGGTCTGGTTCTTGCTGACATCCGTAAGGCTGCCGTGAGCCGCTAAAGGCTCGCTAAAGGCTCCGCACGCCCGGTTCAGGTGCCGCGGTTGTCGTGGCCGGGTCAGCCCGGCAAGGACGCGGCCATGTCGCGCGCCGCCGCTGCGATCATGGCCGCATCGAGGGCGGCCAGCCGCTGACGTGCCCGGGCGGCGGCGGTCCCGGTGACGGCGGCCTGCGCTTCGGACTGGAACCGTCGCCGCAGCGGCAGCTGCAGGCCGTGGTTTGCCTCGTGGGCGGGATTGCGGGCCGCGAGGCGCTCGCAGGCCGCGAACAGCGCGGTGGCGTCCTCGGGCCGCCCGGCCAGCCACAAGGCGGCAGCCACCCCGCCCACGGCGGTGGTCAGCCCGGTCTCCACGTCGTGGGAGGCGCGCAGCTGCAGAGCCTGGGCGTAAGAACCGGCCGCTGCCGCCGCTCGCCGGCCAGCAGCGCGGCCGCGCCTTCCAGCTCCAGCACCCCCAGGTCGAGCTGGAGCACATAGTGGTCATGCAGCAGTCCCCGGATCACATCGAGCTGCCCGCGGCAGGAGGCGACATCTCCCTCGAGCAGGTAATCCTCGGCCAGGTTGGCCAGGGCTATCATCCCGGCGGTGCTGTCGCCATGGGCGAACGAACGCCGGGCGCTGTCGCGCAAGTGTTCCTGCGCGCTGGCGTGGTCGCCGGACTCGGAGGCGACGGCGCCCAGCACGTTGGCGAACCTGGCGGCGAGCTGATCGTCGTCTGCTTCCTCGGCCGCGCGGATGCCCTGCTGCGAGAGCTGCCGGGCTGCGGTCAGGTCGCCGTCGAGCATGGCTCGCCAGGCCAGTGCGTGGGTGCAGCGGGCGATGCCCCACAGGTCGTTGCCGGCCCGGGCGAGCCGAAGGGCGGCCTGCACCTCGGCCAGGGACTCGGCTTCCCGGCCGCGGTGGAACGCGATGTCCTGCCGGATGAGGCGCAGCCGGATCTGATCCCGAGTGGTCAGCGGGGCTTCGAGGAGCCTGGTGGCACGTTGCTCGGCCTCACGGAGCTGTCCGGTGCTGGCCAGGTGCTGCAGCAGCCGGTACGACACGCGGACGGCGGTGGCGAGGTCGCGGGCGTGTGACCAGTCGGCTGCCGCCCGCAGGTTGCCCACGTCGGCGCTGTCCCATTGCGAGTCCGCCCGCTCAGCGGCGAGGTCTGTCGCCTGATCTGCGAAGAACGCGGCGTGGCGGTCTCGCACCGCGTCTGTGTCCGCCCGCTGGGCCAGGCAGCGCGCCGCGTACTCGTGGACGACTTCCAGCGCAGCGTACCGGTCGGGCGCACCGCGCCGCAGCAGGCTGTGGTCGACCAGGGTGATCACCTCGTCCAGCACGTCCCGGCCCGCTACCGCCTCAACGGCGGGAAGCGCCGCGCCGCCGCTGAAGACCCCGAAGAGAGTCAGGACCTCGCCTGCGTCCTTGCCCACGATCTCGTGGCTCCAGCCGATGGCGCCCTCCAGGGTGCGCTGGCGGTCCGGCGCCCCGGTGCGGCCAGTCGACATGCTCAGCAGGCGCGCGTCCAGGCGGGCGGCCACCTGACGCGGGCTCATCACCCGGCACTGGGCGGCGGCCAGCTCGATCGCCAGCGGGATGCCTTCCAGCCGCCGGCATACCGCGGCGACATCGGCGAGGTTGCCTGCGGCCAGCCGGAACGCCGGGTCGGCGGCTCGGGCGCGGGCGGCGAACAGCTGCACCGCCGGCGAGGCCAGCGCGACCTTCGGGTCGGCCTGGCCCTGCGCCGGCAGGCCCAGCGGCCCCACGGTGATCGTTTGCTCGTTTTCCAGGCGCAGGGCCGCCCGGCTGGTTATCAGCAGGTCGGACCGGCAGCCGCCGGCGGTGACCTTCGCCAGCACCGGGCCCAGGTCAAGGATCTGCTCGAAGTTGTCCAGCACCACCAGCAGAGCAGCCGACTCGAGCCGCGCCCGGACCGCCTGGACGAGGTCACCATCCAGTTCCGACACCCCCAGTGCCTGCCCGAAGGCCGCCAGCCCGAGGTCGGCAGTAGCGGCGTTCTGCAGGTCGACGAAAATCGCTCCGCCGCTGTACGCGGGCGCCAGCCGGGTGGCGGTCTCCGTAGCCAGCCGGGTCTTGCCGACGCCGCCCGGCCCGGCCAGCGTGACCAGCTGCGGGCCAGGCGCGCGCAGGATGCGCGCGATCCGGTCCAGGTCCTCCTCACGGCCGAACGTCGCCCCGACTAGGCCGGGCAGCGACGCAGAGCCGCTTTCTGCGGGCAGCAGGTCCAGCGACTGCCGCAAGACCTTGCCCTCCAGGTCCTGCAACGCAGGGCCGGGATCCGCGCCCAGCTCCTCGGCCAGCCGTTCCCTGGCCGCCCGGTACGCTTCCAGCGCCTCGCCCTGCCGCCCCTCCCGGTAAAGCGCCAGCATGAGCTGAGCCACTAGCTTCTCCCGTAGCGGGTTCTCCAGCACCAGCTGCTGCAGCTCCGCCACCAGCTGGTGCCCTTCGCCGAGCTCAAGCTGCGCGGAAACGCGGTCCTCAACCGCGGAAAGCCGCAGCCCGGCCAGCCGCGCCGCCTCCGCGCGGGCCAGTTCCTCATAGATGAAGTCCGCCAGCGCGCCGCCGCGCCACAGCGCCAGCGCCTCCTCAAGATCCCTCCGGGCCTGGTCGAACCGGCGATCCGCCAGCGCGGCACCACCGGTGCTCACCAGCTGCTCGAAGCGAAGGACATCGACGTCCACGACGTCGGTATCCAGGCAGTAGCCCGGCGGTGCCGTCCGGATCGCCGCGCTGCCCAGCGCCCGGCGCAGCCCCGACACATACACCTGGACCGCCTGGACCGCGGTCGCCGGCGGATCCTCCCCCCACAGCGTCTCGACGATCTGATCCACCGAGACAACGCCGCCCCCCGCCAGCGCTAGCACCACCAGCAGACGGCGCTGCTGCGGAGAAGTAACCGCGACCGGCGCCCCGGCAGCATCCACGATCCCCAGCGGCCCCAGCAACAGCAACCGCACTCCCCCCACCTCCCCGCCCGGCCGCACCACGCCGAATCCGGCAGCTTCAAGGTGACATTCCTGCAGGGTGGCCACCCACGCACCAGCTCGCCCTTCAACGACGCATCGAAAGTCTCAAGCAGGCCCCATCTACTGTCAAGACACCCCGACGGCGGCACACGGTCCGAAACGGGATGCAGACTCGGCTCCCCAGAACAGCCCGCCGGGCCGGGCACATCGATGCGGCGCATCCGCGCAGCACCGGACGCTGTGGAACAAGGGACCTGGCCGTTGATCAAGCCCACGGCCGCTTGACGGCCATGCAGCAGGGGCCATGATGCCCCTCGGCGCTGTCCCATTGGCTCTTACAGTGGCCAGAAGTGGCAGAGTACACATTCGAAAAATGTACTATGAGCTGGTGGGCGATACTGGATTTGAACCAGTGACCTCTTCCGTGTCAGGGAAGCGCTCTCCCGCTGAGCTAATCGCCCGTGAGGCGGAAGCGGGAATCGAACCCGCGTACAGGGCTTTGCAGGCCCTTGCCTAAGCCACTCGGCCATTCCGCCACAAGCGGCCCCCGCGAGGGGAGCCGGCCGGGTACCGAAGAGCCGTGCTGACAACGTCGGCTCGCGAGACGGCGTCCGGCACTCCGAGCGGACGACGGGATTCGAACCCGCGACCCTCACCTTGGCAAGGTGATGCTCTACCACTGAGCCACGTCCGCATGGACCCCGCTGGCGCGAGGCCGCGCACCCCGGCCCGGGACCGGCGTGCGTCAGAAACTCTAGCCGATCCGGCCCGGCCGGAAACTCGCCCCGCGCACCACACCGGCCGGTCGAGATGGCAGGCTGGCAGCCATGCGAACAGTGATCGTCAACGGGGACGCGCTGACCGTGGCGGACGTCGTCGATGTCGCGTCCGGCGCGGCGCGGGCGCAGCTCGGTCCGGAAGTCCGGGCCCGGATGGAGACCAGCCGGGCCGTGGTGGCCGCCGCGATCGCCGGCGGGGGCCCGGTCTACGGGGTGAACACCGGCTTCGGCGCGCTGGCCGACACCAGGGTGGGGGAGCAGGACCTGACCGCGCTGCAGGGCGCGATCGTCCGGTCGCACTCGGCCGGCACCGGCGAGCCGCTGGACGACCCGACGGTCCGGGCGATCCTGCTGCTGCGGGCTAGGACGCTGGCGGCCGGCTACTCCGGGGTCCGGGCGGCGCTGCCGGAGCGGCTGCTCGAGCTGCTGGCGGCCGGGCTGCTGCCGGTGGTGCCGTCGAAGGGCTCGGTCGGCGCCTCCGGCGACCTGGCGCAGCTCGCGCACCTGGCGCAGCCGCTGATCGGGCACGGGCGGCTGCGCGCGCGCGGCGACGGCCCGCGCGGCCGCCCGGCTGCCGAGGTGCTCGCTGAGCACGGCATCGAGCCGATGGTGCTGGCGCCGAAGGAGGGCCTGTCGCTGGTCAACGGGACCGAGCCGATGCAGGCCCTGCTGGCGTTCTCGGTGCACGACGCCCGGCTGCTGCTGCAGGCGGCCGACGTGGCGTGCGCGCTGTCGATCGAGGCGCTGCTCGGCACCGACCGGCCCTATGACGAGCGGGTGCAGCTGATCAGGCCGCATCCGGGCCAGCTGGACAGCGCGGCCAACCTGCGGGCGCTGCTGGCCGGCTCGGCGCTGATGGCCAGCCACCGGGACAGCCGTCACGCGGTGCAGGACGCCTACAGCCTGCGCTGCGCCCCGCAGGTGCACGGCGCCGCCCGGGACGTGCTGGCGTACGCGGCCCGGGTGATCGACACCGAGCTGGGCTCGGTGGTGGACAACCCGGTAATCGTTCCGGACGGCGAGGTGATGACCACCGGGAATTTCCACGGCGAGCCGCTCGCGTTCGCTGCCGACATGCTCGCCATCGCGGTTTCCGAGCTGGCCAGCATCAGTGAGCGCCGGGTAGACCGGATGCTGGATCCGGCGTCGTCCCGCGGGCTGCCGCCGTTCCTGGCCCCGGACGCCGGCACCAACTCGGGCTACATGCTGGCCCAGTACACCGCCGCGTCGCTGGTCAGCGAGAACAAGGTGCTTGCTCATCCGGCCAGCGTGGACACCATCCCCACGTCGGGCAAGCAGGAAGATCACGTGTCGATGGGCTGGACCGCGGTGCGCAAGCTGCGCGACGTGATCGTCAACGTGCGGAGCTGCCTGGCGGTGGAGATCCTGTGCGCGACCGCGGGGATCGACCTGCGGGCCGCGATCGCCGCGCCCAGCGACCCGCTGGCCGCCGCCGCTGCCGTGGTCAGGGCGCGGGTGCCGATGATGGCCGTGGACCGCGAGGTGTCCGAGCAGATTGTCGCGGTTGACGAGCTGATCCCGGATATCTGCGCGGCCGCCGGTGCGCGCTGCGGCGGGCTGAAATAACGTCGATGCTGTGACGGTATGGATCAACGGGGCCCTGCGGGAGGACTCCGAGGCCACGGTCTCGGTTTTCGATCACGGGCTGACCGTGGGCGACGGCGTGTTCGAGACGCTCAAGGTGGTGGCCGGCGTGCCGTTCGCGCTGACCAGGCACCTGGACCGGCTGCGGCGGTCGGCCGCCGGGCTCCGGCTGCCCGATCCGGACCTGGGCAGGCTGCGGGCCGGGGTGGTGCACCTGCTCGCGGCCGCTGACCAGCCGGACCGGGCGCGGCTGCGGATCACGGTGACCGGCGGTGAGTCGCCGTTAGGCTCCGAGCGGGGCGATGACGGGCTGACCGTGATGGCGGCGCTGGCCGGCTGGTCGGCCAGGGGGGCGTCGGCTGACGTGGTCACGGTGCCGTGGCCGCGGAACGAGCGCGGCGCGCTGGCGGGGCTGAAGACGACGTCCTACGCGGAGAACGTGCTCGCGCTCGGCTATGCCAGGGAGCGCGGCGCCGACGAGGCAATTTTCGGGAACATCGCAGGGAACCTGTGCGAGGGGACCGGCACCAACGTGTTCGTGGTCTCCGGCGGGCGGCTGCTGACCCCGCCGCTGACCGCGGGGTGCCTGGCCGGGGTGACCAGGGGGCTGGTCATCGAGTGGGTCGGCGCTGAGGAGGAGGACCTGGCGCTGGACGCGCTCGGCGCGGCGGACGAGGCGTTCCTCACCAGCACGACCAGGGACGTGCAGCCGGTACGCGCGGTTAACGGGGTGCCGCTGCCGGCCGCAGCCGGGCCGGTCACCCGCCGGGCGGCTGAGGCTTTCGCTGCCCGGTCGGCGGCGCAGCCGGATCCGTAGGAATTCATTTCCCGGCGGGCGGCTATGCGCGCCAGAGGAGCTCGTCCAGTTCCGTGTCGACGTCGATGAACTCGTCTTCGCGGCCGGCCGCGATAAGGCCGTAAGTGCGGCGCAGGAAATCCGCCGTTGCGCTGGCCGGCGCCTCGAAATGCGCCTGGCCGAACGGGGAAGACAGGGACAGGTTGAGTATGTCGCGGCCGTCCGGCGATCCCGGCCAGACCTGCACGTCACCCTCGCCGGTCGGCTGCGCGAGGCCGGCCTCGAGCAGTTCCCTGGCGAAGATCCACTCGACCGGCTCGTCCAGCCCCACATGGAAGGCCATGCGGATCGCGTAGGGGTCGTCGGCGCTGTAGTAGAGGCTGGCGACCAGCGGCACGGATCCGTGGTCTGGCACAACGAGCGTGAGCCCGAGCTCCGCTGAGACTGTGGCACTGCTGTTTATCATGGGTCAAACCTTTGTCTCGTGATGTCCCCGATTGCCGGGCTTCGTGCTGACTATGCGCCCGCTGATAGCCGATGGGCGTGGCTACCGGTAAAAGTGAGTGCGGGAGATAAGATTCCGCAACTTCGCCACTCGTAACCTCGGTCACTAGTCAACAAATCGTCAGCGAACTGGTCAAAGGCTGCCTGGATTTTAATATTTACTTGCCCGGCTCCTGCCCTCTGACCAGGTACAACACGCTGTAACCTTGATGTCACCGGCAGTTATATAAAGTGGGAGCCGTGGCATACTCGGGCTCCGCCGACTTACGCGGGCGCGGTACATAGAGAGGCGACAGGCCCACTCGGACGTGCTCCCTGCATGCGTTGCGATGCCTTGCCTGATCTGTCCAGGACATGGTGCAGTTTACACCCCCGTTACTTCTGTGCTGAAGCTGTTTAATTCGAGTTCAATGTCCATGTTTAGCGCCTTAGGGAGCACGCCCGGCCTGGCACCGGCGACCTGCTGGCGCCGAGCCCCCGTGGTGATGCGCTACCCTGTGGTACGCCCCTGGCGGATGGGTTCCGCCGGGGCTGCGGGCGATTGGCTCAGCGGGAGAGCGCCTCGTTCACACCGAGGAGGTCACTGGTTCGATCCCAGTATCGCCCACCACCAGTTGCGGGCCAGTTGCGTGCAGGTTGCCATCCGGGTGCAGTGCGTTACCCCAGCTAGCGGACGCTTGAGTTGGCCAAGTCCCCAGATAAGACGACATGCCCTTTTTTGGGCGTCTTGTCGGCTGGTGCGCGAGTTCTAAACCCGGTGGGCCACGGAGCGCTCGTGCCAGCTGGGAGGAATTTGGGAGATCAACTTCTTCGGGGTGGCCCGGTGCGGATCTTCCGGCTGTATCCCGGAGACGATGACATCCGGCGCAGTGAGAGTTCGGAGAGGCGTGGTGCCGGGGCCATCGAGGATCGTCGCGTGGGACCGGTACAGGGTTGCTGGGAGCGGGTCATTTTGGCCTCGGTTGCGCAACTGCGAACTAACTGGTCAGCGGCATTCTGCTCACGTTCCAGGGCCACAAGCTTGCCCTGCGGGCTCCCCTTCCGGGAGGATGGCGCACTGGACGTCAAACGCCCAGGTCACAGGCACCCTGGGAAGGCATCCCTCGCCACGCGCCCACCTCGCCCACTGGACCGAGCAGGCAGGCTACCGGGCCGATAGCTAGAGAGTTCTGGCTGTGCCGCAAACGACCGGTTAGTGCACCAGCCGGAGGTGCAGCTCCGGGCCGACCAGGTGCTCCGGGATGACCGCGGCCTTCCCGTCGGCCAAGCCGCCCTCGGCAACGCCGCCCGCGCCCGCGGCCTGTTGTACCGGCACGCCGCCCTGCGGGCGGCGGGCGCGGGGGGCAGGCTCGCGCGCTGCTGGACCGCGACCCCGCCGCCTGCGTCAAGCTCGACCGCCCGGACGCCGTGGCCCGCCTGCTGGACGCCTGCGGGCGGCGGATGCGGGGAACAGGTCACCTCACTGACTGCGCGGCTGCCAGCTGCAGGAATGTTCAGTCTCTTCCAGCGCTCCGCTGGTTCGCGGTTCCAGTCCGGTATAAGCCTGATGCCAGGCCGGCTGCGCCATGGGGCTGGGAGGACCTGTACTGACCGGCCAGCCGGCTCCTGCCGGGTGCCGGTTCCCCGGGCTGCAGCCCGGGGCCCGGCGCACCTGCCCTCCAGCGGCCGTTCAGTACGGCTTCGGGCACAAGCCGTACCCCACGGCGGCCCTCCGCCAGCTGTCCGCGCTGCCGGGCTGAAGCCGTACTATGTCCAGCTGGTAACACGGACACCGACACCAAAGGATCCAGCGGCCTGGGACCCGGCGGTACCGTACGCGTCGTCGGGGTGAGCATTGCTCCGCTGGCCGCCATCGTCGGGCATATCGACCTCGCGGATGGCAGCGGGACGGTGCCGCCGGGCGCGGTCACGTGCCGTGCCCTGCGCGGCATTCGGCTTGATGCCCTGGCCAGGAAGGCGCTGCGCCAGCGGGAGAGGCCGGCCGTCGACCGCGACGACATCCATCCGGGCGCGATCCAGCTGCGCGGCGAGCCGGGCCGCCTGGTCTGGTATACCGACCCTCCAGGCAGGCCGCCGCAGTCCGAGCTGATGGCGTGGCCGCAGAGGTCTACGGGAACGCCCTGCAGGCTTGCAGCCGGGCGCCGACCGTGGTGGTGGTGAACGCGCTCGGCTACAGGCGCAGCATCGCTGGTTGCTTGTCCGACAGCCTCGGTTGGTAACAGGTCGCAAGGAGGGGGTCGGCCGGTGGAGCGGACGGCCCCCTCGCAAACTGTCGTTGCAGGTCAGGCACCGCGACGGCGGACGGTCACCGCCACGAGGGCGGCGACGTGGGCGCAATGGTCGGCGCCTGCCGGGCATGAGACCCAGCAGCCGGCGGCCGGGGGAGCAGCCGAGCTCTACACCTCGCCCATGCCCCGGGCGGTCGCCCGCACGGGGTGTCTCCGTCCACGGCGGTGACCGTTGAGCCGCGCCGCGGCGGGGGTAGCGGGTCCGCGCACGACACGTCGCTATGACCGCGCCCGATACAGCCTTACCGCGCCAGCCAGTTCGTTGGCCTCGCGCCAAGCCGGGCGCGGTCGGCGCCGATCTGGCCCAGGACGTCGGTTGCGTAGTCCATGATGATGTCCTCCGGCGTGCGGCCGAGCCGGTGCGCCGT
This sequence comes from uncultured Actinomycetes bacterium, assembly GCA_963786975.1. GTDB lineage: Bacteria > Actinomycetota > Actinomycetes > Streptosporangiales > Streptosporangiaceae > Palsa-506. The sequence continues at coordinate 751,255 of CAWBBE010000011.1, forward strand.
GTCCTCTTGCATCACGCAGTTGATCGCGTAGGTCCAGGCATTTTGCGCATTCCGCTCGGCCTGGGTGGTCTCGGTCATGGCGCGAGCTTAACGGTGGCCACCGACACGGAATGCCATCCGGAGCAGGCTGTCCAGCGTGGGACCGTGCCGTAGGGGTGTGAATGCACTGCGTGCCAGCAGTCCCTCTGGGCACTCGGCTACGCCTGGCCATTGAGCTGGCAAGCCTCAGCGCCGAGAGCCATCACTGCGGCCAGGCCGCAGCTACCGGCCGCCATCACAACGATCGCGGACTGCACCTAAGTCGCCGGCCCTGGCGGATGCGCACTCCGGGGCCGCCGCTCCGGCCGTCGACCAGGCTTCGCTCGGTCAGCGGTACCCCTCTCGGTTGGCCGGTCAGATACGTCGCCCGTTTCGGTGTGATGAGGGTCAGATGTTCAATTTGCGGCGAGGGCCATCCGGCAGTGGCGCAGGTGTTTCGTCACCGCTTGGGCGCGATTCGAGAAATCAAGGCAGCCGTTACGAAAGTCGGTGCAGCCATGTAAAGTTTCGTAACGCGAAACGAGGCTGCGGCCGCCACCGCGGCGCCGTGACGAAAGAGCAGCCATGGTAACCCGAACCGAACGCGTCCAGTGCGCCGGGCCGCAATGCTCCCGCCTGGTGCCTCACCGGCAGACGGGACGGCCGGGCCGCTACTGCTCCCCGCTCTGCCGCCAGGCTGCCTACCGCGAGCGTGTCCGCCTGGCGGAGCAGGCCGGGCGGCGCGCGCGGGAGCTGGCCGACGCGCAGGCGAACGCATCGCGGCTCTGGCCTCAGCTCGAGATAGCGTCGCTCGATGTGTCCGAGACCGCGGCGGCGGTCGTCTCGTATGCCGCCATGGAGGACGAGGCAGACCGCGGCGCGCTGTGTGGAAGCTCGGCGAGCTGCGCGACGAGGTTGCCCGTCTGAAGCGGCTCGCGCTCGGTTACCGCCAGGCCGCCGAGTTGACCGAGGTGCTCACGGCAGGGACCGCGCGCGGTGATGTACGCCAAGACTGCTGGCGGCAGACTTCCCCAGTGACAAACCAGGAGGTTCCATGACCGACCAGGACGAGGAACTGTTCGACCGCCAGGCCGCGGAGTGGACAGCGGGCACGCTGCGCAAGGCGCTCGAAGACGGGCCGGGTGACTACCCCGTACGCGTCATAATCTCAGACGAGCCCGGTAGCGGCCTGGCCAGCCCTGGGCAAGTTGCCATCAGCGCAGCCCTATGGTCCGACAGCGGCGACGGCAGTGGGACACAGGACCATTTTGAGATCAGCTGCGAGTTCCCATCCGGCCACTATGACCGGCGGTCCCGGTGACCAGCGACGGCAGCGCTGGCGACCGGCCGCAGCCGGTAACCTACAACGATGCCTTGCAGCGCTATCGCCCCCAGACGCACGCGGCGATCAAGCGCTGCGAGGAGCTGAGCTGGCGGGACGAGGTGGCCCGCGCCGAAGCGGGACTGCGGGCCCGCGGGCAGTATGATCCGGCGAAGTACGGCACGGGCGACAGCGAGCCGCTCAGCCGCGACGAGCACCTGGAATTGCTGGCCACCTTGGAATACCCACCGGGCAGCACAAACGCTCCCGCACCGAGCCCTCCTCCGAGACCAGACGGCCGCCAGGAGGATCATCCCAGGATCAACCCCGCCAGGTGTCTAATAGCCCAGCAGGGGAGGAGGAATCTGATTTCTCAACCCTCTGCAGGTGAGCCAGGGCGGAGGTGCGGCGAGTCGGGCAGCTTTCTGGTCGGCGTCGCCACCTTCTTTCCTGAGCCCATGAGCTGATTCCGTACTGTCAGGCTCGTCTCGCCCAATCGGGCTGAGGGTGCTGCTCCCGGCGGGTGGGCCGATTCTGTGACCTGCCGTTCTCGGGCATCTGGGTTAGCGACGTGTAATCCATTCGTGGCGGTGCGGCGTCTTATGTCCCGGGAGGCCATAGCCGGGTACGGCGAAAGACGCCGGTGTGACTGGTGCGATGGCCAGGGGGGTAACGGGTTCTGTGATGCGACGTGTAGTGGCCGTTGTTACGGGATTGGTGCTAGCCGTCAGCGCAGCGCTGGTTGCGTTATCTGTCGCGCCCGGCAAGTCCTCGGCGGCGGCCGGTGTTGCCGCGACGGGCAAGGTGACTGTGGTTATCCGGGCTCCGAGGGGCGTGGCGGCCAATGCCATCTTGAAGGGGCCGCGGAAGGTTGTGTTCGCCAAACCCGCCAGCGGCAGGCGCAAGCAAATTACGAGGCGGCTACCGGTCGGCCGCTACCGCGTAAGACCCGAAACGGTCGTCTCCCAGGGCGTCCTTTACGCGGGAACGCCGCATCAGCCCGTGCGGGTCGCCGCTGGCCATCCGGTCCGGATCACGGTCAGGTTCAGCAAGGTCCCGTCGGCGTCGTCGCTGCACGCGACCAGGATCACCGCCACGAAGATCAAGCTGGCGTGGTCGGCCCCGAAACGGGCCGCTTTCGCCCTGCGCAGGACCACCGGAAGCCATCCGGCCACCAGCCGGCGGGCTGGCCTCGCCGTTCATGTCACTGGGCGCCAGGCAGTGGACAGGCATCTGCGAGCCGGGACGCAGTACAGCTACGCACTGTTCACTCGCTCGCGTCGCCACTGGACCGGCCCGGTCACCCTGACTCTGGGAACGCGAGCGCGCTCCGGCAGCACCCGAGCATCCTTCGCCGCTCAGCCTGGCACGCTGCTAGCCACATCCGCCGACGTTGGCACCATCGCCACAAAGGGGACTGGCGTGCAGGTGACCCTGAGCCCGGGTGTCTCGACGCCCGTGCTCGGCTCCGCCGTGACTCTGCCCCGGTCGGCCAGCTTGCCGGGAGGTTACATTGGCCAGGTCAGCGGCATTTCCGCGGACGGATCCACGGTGACGCTTCAGCCAGCAAGCCTGAGCAGCGCCTTCTCCTATTACGACGTCAACGTCCCCGACTTCACCACTGCCGCGACCGCGCTGGTACCGCGGGTGGCCTCGCACGCGAACGGCCCGCGGCGCGCCTCTTCTGGTGCGGACTGCGGCGGAAGCGCGTCAGGAACGGTCACTTTCAGCCCGTCGCTGCGCCTGAGCGGCTCCTTTGATGCGGCGATCAACACAACGCGTCATTTGTCGATTCCCAAGGGAGCGTCGCTTTCCATGCGGCTGACGGCCACTGTTACCGGCGCGATGTCGGTGGAGACGAGCGCCAGCCTGAGCTGTGAGCTGACATTCGGCGAAGTGTTCAAGACCATCACGGTCGACCCGGTGCCGATCTCTGTCTTGCTCACGCCCGCCGCCCAGATCAGCGTTGACGGCGCTGGGGAGGAATCGAACCTTGGCGCCACCGCCACGGGAGGCATCCAGTTTTCCGGCACGCTCGGTGTTCACAGGGGAGCGCATTTTTCCGGCAGCGACATCGTGACCGCGCAGCCTTTGACGCCTGTGACATCGCACAGCGGCTCAGTCAGCGTCGAGCTTGGCGGTGAGCTCACAGTGGGGCCCGGCGCCGGCACGGACGACGCTGGTGTCATCGCCGGTCTCAGCGGTGAGCTTGATCCTCTCAATGCCACCTTCGGGCCAGCTTTCCCGCAAGCCCCCAACACGTGCTTCAAGACCAGCGCCCAGCTGCTCCTGCAACTGGGCCTGTCGGCGAAAGCGTGGCTGGAAAGCTGGAGTGTCGACCGCAAGATCGAGTTCAGCGCGCTGACCGCCCAGCCGGACTACCCCGGAAGCCCCTGGTATTCGCCAGCAGGCTGCGAAAACTCCGCGCCGCTGACGGTCAGCAGCAGCACGCTGCCTGATGGGCAGGTGAGCATCCTGTACGGCCAGACCTTGTCAGCATCGGGGGGGACGGAACCTTACGACTGGGCCGTCGTCGGCGGCACGCTGCCCGACGGGCTGACACTCAGCCATGACGGCGAGCTTTCCGGTACCCCGATATCGCCGGGAACCTCGCAGTTCACCGTCCAGGTGACCGACCAGGCCGGCGACACGGCGACCAGAACATTCAGCCTGATCATCAACCCAGCCCAGACCGCATCAGACGCCATCAGTGAGTATGACGTCAGCCCCGATCTTGGCTGTGCCATGTTCAACGCGCAAGACGCGAACGGCGAGTTCTACGGTGACCATGCCTGCGGCACGATCGTCGCCGTAGGCGGACAGCTCTACGGCCCCTCCGACATTCCGGCGGGAGGGAACCTCACTGGCTCGGCGAACTACAACTCCTGGGACCCGGCAAGCCAGACGACATCTGGCTCCGGCACCGCCACCGACCCATTCGTCATCACAACAGGCGCGTCCGCGGATGGGTCTGCGGTCACCGTCAGCCAAAGCGACACCTATGCGGTCGGCGGAAGCACCGTCAAAACCACCACGACGCTGACCAATACCAGCGGCTCGCCGGTCCAGCTAACTCTCTACCATGCGTTCGATTGCTTCCCCGGGAACAGCGATACCGGAACCGGCACCTCATCCGGTGGCTCCGTCTCCTGCGTATCGGACAATGTCACCAACAACGGCGCGCGGACCTTGCGCCTGCGCCCCGGGACAAACGGATCAACCTACGTCGAGGAACACTACGCCGATCTCTGGTCCGACACCGCATCGGGCAACCTGTACCCAGACACGGTCCGGGCTGACGATCACGACTCCGCCGAAGGGCTTGGCTGGCAAATGACCATACCCGCCAACAGCTCCGTGTCCGTCCAGTACGACACGGACCTACTGCTAACACAGTAACCGCCACGCCTGCGGCCAGGGAGCAATCCCTGGCCGCGCGCATACCAGAATCCGAAGCAAAGGCCATCACCAAGAAACCGCTAGCCCTTCTAACCACCTTTTAAGAGCACCATTTGCTGAACAGACCCCAGAGCGGTTGGCGCAATTAGGCGCAGCCACGCGCGTCAAGGGGCAATGCCTTCTTCGATCCCGGCGGGCGTCCGGGGCCGGGCTTGCCGGGTTTCGGCGCGCTGGCCGGACAGGGGGTCATCGCGCGGGTGCAGAAAATCCGGCCCGGCCGCGCTGCCCCTACGGCGCCTGCTGGGACCCGCCAGCGTCAGCGTCCCCGTTCTGGTCTGGACCTGCTGATCAGGGCTGTTCCGGACCGGCTGCTGCTACTGGTTATCGAATGATCCTGCTAGTCTTCCGGCGGGATCGATTGTATGTTTGAATATGCTATGGAGCGGGCAGGGCGCCGTGCGGCGTGGCCAGGGTTACCGGCGGAGTGCCGCAACCACCACCCCTGGGATCCGGACACGGTCGTCATCGACTGGCGGCCGTGCGACTGCCCGGGTGCCAGGGCGGCTTACGGCGGGCACGTCGAGATAACCTGCGGCGCGCGCAATTGCTCCGAGGTCTGGCAGCGGCCGAGGCATGAGCCGTTTCGGCTGCCGACGATCGTTGGCCACCACGGCGCTGACCACTAACGGCGCATGGCCCGGCCGGGCGTGGCAGGCGGCCAGCTGGCCGGGACGGCTACGGCGCTCAGGGGAGCTGGCCGATGTTGACCGCCTCCACCTGCCCGGAGTCGGTGTTGGTGACCAGCAGCGTCTTCCCGTTCGGCGTCAGGGCGAACTGGCGGGGGGTCGTTCCGCTCTTGATGGTGCCGAGCATGGCGGGCTGGCCGGCCAGTGCCTTGGACACATCGATCACGGCCAGGTCCGAGCCGGATTTGCCGACGCCGTCGCGGTTGGAGTCGGCCACCACCATGCGGGTGCCGTTATTGACGAGCACCAGCCCGAGCGGGATCTGGCCGACGGCGACCCGGGCGATCAGGGCGTGCCGGGGATCGTTGATGAGCTTCGCGGCCGAGAACGCCTCCAGGGCGTTCCCGCCGCCGGCGGTCACCCACACGTCCTTGCCGTCGGCGGAGGTGATAACCCGCGCGGGCCCGCATCCGGCGTCGGCGGTCCTTACCACCGAGGAAGCGGGATTGACCTCGGCCTTGCGAATGTCCACGATGGTCAGGGTGCCCATGCCGGACTGGATGGCGGTGCCGGCCAGTCCGCTGACCACGTACAGGTAGCGGCCGCCGGGGGACATGGCGATACCGGTCGGGTCCCCTCTCACCGGGATCATCCCGACCAGCGCGGCAGAACCAAAGCCGGCCGTCCGCGCCTTCTTCAGGTTGAACACTGCGACATTGCCGCTGTTCTGCATGACGACGAACGCGAACCGGTCGTCTGGTGACGGGACAACTTGCAGGGCCCATTTCCCGCCCGGGCTGGTCAGCGACGCGACCGGGGAGGTCGGCCCGGCTTCGAGGTCGCGGACACGGAACATCGTCATCCCGCTGTCACCAGCGACCAGCAGGTACCTCCGGTTATGGGTGAATGCCTCACCCTCGGAGTTGGTGACGGTGACTGGCCAGCGGACCGTGGGCACGAAGCTGGCCGTGTTCATGACGACCAGGGGGAAGCCTTTGCGCAAGGACACGAAGCCGAAGTGGTTGGCAGTCACCACCACATCGAAAGGCTGCCCGCCCACCCGGACAAAACCGGTATGTACCCTCTTCAGCCTGGCGGCCGGCGCGGTCGCCGCGGTACAAGGCGGCAGGGCCAGCACGGGGCGGGTCGCGGTCTTGCCGTGGCTGGGCCCGCCGCCTGTGCCGCGGCCGACCAGCAGGTAGGCCGCGGCGGCCACGACCAGGCCCGCCGCCGCGATGCCCATCCAGGCCCGCCGCCGGGTGGACCGCGCTGCTGGCCCGGCGGCCCCCGTGGCGGCCCGACCCGGGAACGCGGGCGCTGTGGGCGGCCCTGACGCCAGGGGTGGCTCCGGCGCTGCCGCCGCCGGCGCCGGCCCGGCGGCGGATGGTGGCTGGGCGGCGGGAGGCGGCTCCGGCCGGGTGGCAAGTGGCGGCTCCGGCTGGGCGGCGGGAGGCGGCTCCGGCCCGGCGGCAGGTGGCGGCTCCGGCCCGGCGGCAGGTGGCGGCTCCGGCCCGGCGGCAGGTGGCGGCTCCGGCCCGGCGGCAGGTGGCGGCTCCGGCTGGGCGGCAGGTGGCGGCTCCGGCCCGGTGGCAGTGGCGGCTCCGGCCCGGTGGCAAGTGGCGGCTCCGGCCCGGCGGCGATTGGCGGCTCCGGCCCTGCGGGTGCCTGCACAAGTCCAGCGGCGGGCCCGCTGTCGGCGATGGCCGTCGGTTCATGCTCTCCGGCCGGCGCCGGATCCGGTATGGGCACCGCGGCGGCCGCCGCGGCGACGCTGCGGCTATCGTCCTCGCTGAGTCGTTCCAGGGCCAGCCGGGCGGCGAGGGCCCGCCCGGCATGCCTGCCGTGCAGCAGCCGCGCCAGCTCCTGGACCGCCGCGGCGCGAACCGCGGCGAATGGGCTGTCGATCGCCCCCTGCAACTCCGGCGGCAGCGGCGCGGGCGTGTCGACCGGCCGGGCGCGACGGGCGACGAACAGCTCGCCCTGCACGCCGAAGGTCCACTTGCCGGGGCTCTGCCGGGGCGTGACCGCCCGCACCTTGTCGTAGACGTAGTCGTACAGCTCATCCAGCGCCACCAGGCCGTCCTGGTCACGGTCGGCGTCGCCGGTCCGCAATCCCTCGACCAGAGCACCGGTGAACACCGACGGCGCCAGCGCGCGAGTATCCGTAAGCTCGTCGCCCTCGAACGCGTATTCCATCTCGCTGGACGCGGTGATCACCGCCCGGCCCCGGCCGCCGAACTGCGACTCGATTCCCATCCCTGCCCCGGCCCTGGCCGTCATGCCGTGCTCGAACGCGCCCGCGTAGCAGCAGTCCAGCAGCAGCACCACCCGCCGGGAGCGGCTGCGGCTCATCTGCCGGTTGACGAAATCCGCCGCCACCGCGGTCGCGCCAAGCCGGCGCAGCATGGTGTTAGCCATGGCGAAATACAGCTCGCCGGCCTCGTCCTTGACCCCGTGGCAGGAGAAGTGCACCAGCAGCAGATCATCGGGGCGGCGGTCGGCGAAGAACTCCTCGACCGCCAGGTTGACCGCGTGGGCGGGCTCGTTGAGCAGCATCCGCACCTGGAAACCGCCGATCGCCGGTTCCCGCAGCACCGCCGCAAGCGCCCGGGCATCGCTGGCCGGTGCGCGCAGCAGCTTCAGTCCAGGGTGGACGTAGTCGTCGCTGGCGATGATCAGTGCACTGCGGCTGCTGTCCATCGCGGGTTCATCCGGAAGCGTGGCGGCGCAGCCACTCGTCGGTGAGCCGCCGCTGCTCCCCGGACGACACGGCGGTCAGCTCTAAGGCATCGCCGTCCAGCTCAAGCCTGATGCTGCGCCGCCCCGAGCGTGACATCCATGAGTAAACCGCGGCCACTACGGAGCTGAGTAGCTGCGGGCCGAAGGTCACCAGCAAAGCGCCTAAATCTGTCAGATCCGCCGCTCTGGTGCCCGGCGGGGGCTGATCTGACCGGGGCATCTCGACAGCCTCGACATCAAGGTCAAGTAACTCACGGCGAAGCCGGACGGCAGCATCAGCCGTCTCCTCGGAGTCGGCGCCGGGCCCCGCGGCAACCCGGATTCCGAGCGTCATTAGTCGGTCTTCCATGCTGCCCCCGCCCTCGCCGACCAGATCCGGACTAAATTAACAATTCTAGCGAGCTGGTCAACCCGCGCCAGGCGCGAAGCACCGGCCGGCCAGCCAGGCCGCACGTCCACTTGGGCGGACCAGGCCGCGCTGAGCGCGTAACCGGCGGGACGCTCAAGTTATCAATAACCGATATCACGATTATGGCAATCTTTATTCACTTCCTCCCGCTTTCTGATTCGGCTATGATCGTGTGTGCCGGTTCGCGATTAGAGCCGCAGGTCGGGGGCGTGCGCATGCCAGGACGATCAGCCATTCTCGCTGTGCAGTTAGCCGTCGGTCCTGCCGTCCCTGCTGGGAAGGCCGCCGACGCGACCTTGCGGCTGCTGGCTGGTGAGTGGCGCCGCCGCCATGGAAGCACGTGACCGCATCATGGACGGCACTCGTAGCGCCCTGATCGTCGCCAGCGACGCCTATACCGACGCTGGGCTGAAGCGGCTGCGCGCACCCGCTGCCGACGCCCGGGCGCTCGCAGCCGTGCTGCGCGATCCCGAGATCGGCGGTTTCGAGGTGCGCACGCTGCTCAACGAGCCCGTGCACATGGTCAACCTGGCGGTCGAGGAGTTCTTCGCCGACCGCCGCCCCGATGATCTGCTGCTGGTGCACTTCTCCTGCCACGGGGTCAAGGACGAGGCCGGCGAGCTGTACTTCGCTGCCTCGAACACCCAGCTAGGCAGGCTCGGGTCGACCGCGGTGGCGGCCGACTTCGTCAACCGGCGGATGAACCGCAGCCGGTCGCGCCGGGTGGTACTGCTGCTGGACTGCTGCTATGCCGGAGCGTTCGAGCGTGGCATGACGGCACGGGCCGGCGCTGGCATGGCGATCGAGGAGCAGTTCGGCGGCCGCGGCCGGGCGGTGATCACCGCGTCCAGCGCGATGGAATACGCGTTCGAGGGCGACGATCTGGCCGACACCGGCGAGCCGGCCCCATCGGTGTTCACCAGTGCCCTGGTCGAGGGGTTGCGGACCGGCGACGCGGACCGTGACCAGGACGGCTTAGTCGGGCTGGATGAGCTGTACGACTACGTCTACGACAAGGTCCGGGAGGCCACCCCCAACCAGACGCCCGGCAAGTGGAGCTTCGCCGTGCAGGGCGACCTGTATATCGCCCGCCGCGCCCAGCCGGTTGACACGCCCGCGCCGCTGCCGCCGGAGTTGCAGGACGCGATCGATCACCCGCTGGCCGCGGTCCGCGCCGGGGCCGCCCAGGAGCTGGCGCGCCTGCTGCAGAGCCAGCATGCCGGGCTGGCCCTGGCCGCCAGGATGGCCCTAGCCGGGCTCGCCAACGACGACAGCCGCGCGGTGGCCGGCCTGGCCGCGGAGGCGCTCGGCGCCCAGCCCGCGCCGGCCAGGCCCGGACCACTGCCCGCCCGCGCCGATCCCGGGCCGGCTCCCGGCCCGGAAGAGGCGCGCTGGCCAGCGCCGGACGATTCCGTTCCCGCCGCCATCCCGACCGGCGAGGCGGACTTGCGGACCGGGGAGGCGGACCCGCGGGCCGGGGAGGCGGACCCGCGGGCCGGGGAGGCGGACCCGCGGACCACCGGGGCGGACCCGCGGGCCGGGGAGGCAGACCCGCAGACCACCGGGGCGGACCTGCGGACGGGAGCGGCGGACCCGCGGACGGGGGAGGCGATCACCCCGGTCCCGCCCGAACTCACCGATCCCGGCCGCCCCGGCGCCGGTAACGGCGAGGGCACCCGGCCGCCCCGGCGCGGGCTGCGCCGCCGTACGGCCATCTCCATACTCGCCGGGATCGGCGTGCTAGCCGTGGCAGGCATCATCGCGGCGGTGGTGCTGACCGGTGCCGGCGGTCCGGGGGCCGCGAGCATCCGGATCGCCGCCAGCTCGAACTTCTCGCCAGTGGCCGGCCATGTCTTCGTGACTTACCGGGGAGCCCGGGATGCGACCGCCCGGATCAGTGCCGAGATCACCGGCGCGGCCCGGGGCGAGGTCGCCCGCCTGTACGCACAGCGGTTCCCGTACTCCACCGCCCCGGCTCCGGTTGCGTCAGCGGTGCTGCGCCCGACAGGCACGACGGCCAGCCATGCGTTCCGGGTGCGGCCGGGCCTCGCCACCCGCTACAAGATCGAGCTGTTCCGCAGCGGCACGGCGACGACCCCGCTCGCGACCTCGGCAGCCAGCACCGTCTATGTCACCGCAACGGAGACGTCCGGACATGCCCGGACATGCAGCCGTCCGGTCTGCCGGGAGAAATTCCGCGTCCGCGTCCGCGTCCCGGCCGAGACGGCAAGCACCGAGATCTCGAAGCGGTGGTACCCGTACTTCGGCCTTAACCTGGCATCGGGCGACGCGCCGGCACCGCCGAAGTCGCTCCTACTGGGAGCCGGCCATCCGCGCATCACCAGTTCCCGGCGCATCTCGGCCAGCGAGTTCAGCCGGACCGTCACCTTCTCATTCCGGATCGGCAATCACGCCTACGCCTGGAGCTGGCACGTCTGCTCGATCGATACCGAGGCGCAAGACGGGATCGGGCTGCCCGGCCACGGCGCCTGCGGGCGCAACCGCGCTCCCGCCGCGCTGGCAACGCTGGCGGCATCCTCCTGCCAGCGCCCCGGCCGGTGTGCCGGCGCCGCGCAGTCCCCGACGCCAACACCAAGCCAGACGCCGACCAGCAGTCATTCGCTGTCGCCGACGCCCACCACGCCGGTCCCCACCACGCCGGTCCCCACCACGCCGATACCCACCACGCCGATACCCACCACTCCGATATCCACGCCGCCACCCAGCTCACCGCCACCCATTGGGCTGGGAACTGCGCCCGCGGCCGCATGAGGTAGCAGCCTGGGTCAGGTCAATTCGCCGCCGGGCTGAACCGCGCAAGCTCGTAGGCCTGCCGGGCGTTGCAGGCAGCTTGCCTAGTCACACTGTGACGCCGGAACTCGCGCCTTCCTGGTGTTGATCGCCTGGCTGCTCCGCGACACCGTGCAGGCCGGCGCGTCCGGCCGCTACGACCCGGATCCGGCACGCCCGGTCAGCTGGCCGCCCGGACGCGGGCCGCCTGGCCCGCCATGCGCGCCTTGGCCGTCTTGACGGCGGCGGTCAGCGCGGCGATGTCATACGCGCCCTGGTGCCGGCGGCCGTTGATGAAGAACGTGGGGGTGCCGGAGACGCCGCTGAGGTCGGCGGAGTCGACATCCTCGGCGACCCTGGCGGCGCCAGCCCGGCTGGCGAGATGGTCGCGGAAGCGCGCGCCGTCCAGGCCGGCCTGCGCTGCGTACCGGGCCAGGTCGGGCAGCAGCAGGTGGTCCTGGTGGCTGAGCAGCAGATCGTGCATTTCCCAGAACTTGCCCTGGTCGGCCGCGGCCTCGGCAGCCTCGGCGGCCAGCTGGGCATGCGGGTGCACGTCGTTCAGCGGGAGATGCCGCCAGACGTACCTGACGTCGCCGTGGCCGGCCAGCAGTTCCCTGACGGCCGGCTCTGCCTGGCCGCAGTAAGGGCATTCGAAGTCGCCGTATTCGACGATGGTGACCGGCGCGCGGGCGGGCCCGCGGATGTGGTCGCGGTCCGGGTCGACCGGCGCGCCGAGGTCGATGATGGTCTCGGCGGTGCCGAGCAGGGCGCGGAACTGCAGCCGGGGCGGCAGCTTGGCGGTGGCGCGGAAGACCAGCCAGGTGATCAGCGACGCGGCCAGCGCGGCGGACAGCACGCCGAGCTTGGCCTCCTGCAGCTGCGCGCCGCCGAAGGCGAGGGTCGCGATCAGGATGGAGACGGTGAACCCGATCCCGGCGATCGTGCCGGTGCCGGTGACCGCCGCCCAGCCGACCGGCGGGCGGAGGCGACCGTGGCTGAGGCGGGTCAGCAGCCAGGACGCGCCGGTCACGCCGACGGGCTTGCCGGCCACGTATCCGAGGATTATCCCCAGCGTGACCGGCGATGCGTAGGCACGGGCCAGGAAGCTCCCGTTAATAATGATCCCGGCATTGGCCAGTGCGAAGACCGGCACGATGACGTAGCTGGTCCAGGGGTGGTAAAGCTGCTGCAGCCGCTCGTTCGGCGAGATCGCCGAGCTGAGCCCGATGCTGGCGGAGCGGGCGAGTTCCGGGGTCGGCTGCTCGCGGAAGCTGCGGAACAGGTCGGTCGCGCGCTCCAGGTCGGTCCGCGCGGCCGGCGAGGCGTACGTTGCCAGCCCCATGAGCAGGCCGACGACCACCGGGTCGACCCCGGACTTCAGCACCGCGACCCAGGCCGCTATGCCCAGCACCGCGTAGCCGATCCCGTACCGGAACCCCGCCCAGCGCAACGCCAGGATCAGCGCGAATATCCCGGCCGCGGCGGCCAGCGGGGCCAGCCGGACGGACCGGCTGTAGGCGGCCCCGATGACGACCAGCGATACCAGGTCGTCCACCACCGCCACCGACAGCAGGAACGCGCGTACCCGGTCCGGGAAGCGGGGGCCGGTCAGCGCCAGCATCCCCAGCGCGAACGCGGTGTCCGTGGACATCGCCGTGCCCCAGCCGCTGGCCGTCGGCCGGCCGGCGTTCACGGCCAGGTAGATGGCGACCGGTATCACCATCCCGCCCAGGCCGGCCGCGACCGGCAGCGCCAGCCGCCGCCGCTCCCGCAGCTCGCCCATGTCGAACTCCCGGCGGGCCTCCAGGCCGAAGATGAAGAAGAAGAACGTCATCAGCCCGCTGTTCACCCACTCGCGCAGGTCCTGCGAGATGCCGGCCCCGCCGAGCTGGATCGACAGCTGCGTATGCCACACCGCGTCATACGAGGACGCGTCGATGTTCACCCAGGCGAGCGCGGCCACCGCCATGGCCAGCAGGACGACGGCGCTGCCGGTCTCGGTACGCAGGAACGTCCGCAGCGGGGTCTGCAGGTTCCGCGCCCACGCCGTCCGCCCGGAGGAAGGCTGGGTCGTCGACGGCATGCGCTCGTCAGGCACGGCTTCCTCCCTAGCTGCCCGGCCCGGGCGGCATGCCCGTGCGGGGATCCCGCTGAACTGCGCTGCCCGCTGTGGTGCCATTATCGAGACTGACCGGGGAGGCGTCATGCGCGGAGGTAGGCGTGAGTAATCCTCAGTCCAGTGCACCCGGGCAACCTGATGGCGCGCCGTCCTTAGACGGCCCGCGGATCCTGGCGATCGTGCTGGCGATCATCGGCATCCTGGCCGCGATCCTCGGCGTGCTCTACATCGTGGCCGGCACCTCGCTCCCGGACACGCTCCAGGGCAGCGTGCACCACGGCCATCACGCCTACCGGGCCGCTGCCGCCTTCGTGGTCGCGGTGGCATGCCTGGCCGGCGCGTGGCTGGCCAGCAGGCGGCGGCCGGCCGCGGGAGGCGGCTAGCCGCCGCGCCGCCCGGTTACCCCGCGGCTTCCTCCGGCCCGGTGCCCTGCTCGCCCTCGGCCTGCCCGGGCCGCTCGTCCTCGGCCCGCTCGGCCTGCTGGCCGATGAGACCGCGGAGGCGGTCGATCTCGTTGCTCAGCTGATCAAGTCGTTCGGCCAGGGCGGGCAGGTCCTGGTGGCTGGCCGTCCAGGTCCGCCGGCGGGCGGCGATCTCGGTGATCAGCTCCTGCTCGCGGTCGCGCAGCACCGACGCGCGCTCGAAGTTCTGCGCGTCGATCGCGGTTTCCTTATCCCGGCGGATTTGCGCGACCTGCGCATCGATGTCGGTGACGTCCGGGCCGGTGCCCACCCGCTGCTCGACGGCCAGCAGCCGCGACTCGATCGTGCGGATCTCGACGCGCAGGTCGCCCGGCTCCGGCGCCCCCCGGCCCTGCTTGCCATGCAGCAGCCGGATGACCTGCTGGCGCACCCGGTTCAGGTCGGCGCCGAGCTTGACCAGCACCTGGGCGGCGACGCCCTCGCCCTCGCGGATCAGGCCGAGCAGGATGTGCTCGGTGCCGATGTAGTTGTGGCCGAGCTGCAGGGACTCGCGCAGCGACAGCTCGAGGACCTTCTTGGCGCGCGGGGTGAACGGGATGTGCCCGGACGGGGCCTGCTGGCCCTGCCCGATGATCTCCTGCACCTGCTGGCGCACGGCCTCCAGGCTGATCCCGAGCGACTCAAGCGCCTTGGCGGCCACGCCCTCGCCCTCATGGATGAGGCCGAGCAGGATGTGCTCGGTGCCTATGTAGTTGTGGTTGAGCATCCTGGCCTCTTCCTGAGCCAGGACCACAACCCGCCGCGCCCGGTCGGTGAACCTCTCGAACATCCTCCGCACCGCCCTTCGCACCGCGCACTCGCGCCCCGGCCGGGCGTGGCCGGGGCGAGCCCGGCCCGGCCGCCGGGACCAGCGATGACAGCTCAAGAATAGGACTCACCCGGGCCTGCCAGGGCCATTCGGTATTTGCCGGAAATTACCGTCCGCTTGACCGGAGATGAACCATCGTGCACCCGCAGCCGTGCCTGTCTAGGGCGGACCCGTGGCGGCTGCCTGCGCCCGCCCATCCAGCCCGCAGCCACGACAGGTGGGAGTTGCCTAATGATGACGCGTTCGGCGGGCCCGGCGGCGGGCCGGCCTGCCCAGCGGTCCGGGACGCATGGCCGGCGGCTGTGGCAAGCCGGCCTGCTGGCGGTGGGAAGCTCGGCCGCGCTGGCCGTGCTGCCTGCCACCTCAGGGCTCGCGGCGACAACGGCCGCCGCGAGGCCGGCCGCCGCCAAGGCGGCGATCCCGTACACGCAGACCAACCTGGTCTCCGACATTCCCGGGGTGGCCAGGATCACCGATCCGAACCTGGTCAACCCGTGGGGCGTCTCCGAGCTGCCCAACGGTCCGCTGTGGGTCTCGGACAACGGCACCAACGTCTCGACGCTTTACACCGGCGACCTGAACGGCAGCCCGCTGACCCCGGTACCGCTGGTGGTGAAGATTCCCGGCGGCGCGCCGACCGGCCAGGTCTTCAACGGCACCAGCGGCTTCGTCGTGCGCCACGGCAAGCAGAGCGGCGCGGCGCTGTTCATCTTCGACTCGGAAAACGGCGTGATCGCCGGCTGGAACCCCAAGGTGGGTGCGGTGGGCACCGCCACGTCGACGAAGGCCCAGGTGGGAGTCAGGGTCCGGCATGCGGTGTTCAAGGGCCTCGCGATGATGGGCAGCCGGCTGTACGCGACCAACTTCCACAGCGGGCAGGTTGACGTCTTCAACTCGCACTTCCGCCGGGTCTTCACGGCCGGCGGGTTCCGGGACCCGCGGCTGCCGCGCGGGTACGCGCCGTTCAACATCGCCAGCATCGGCGGGAAGCTCTACGTCAGCTACGCCAAGCAGGACGCCCAGCGCCACGACGACGTGGCCGGGGCCGGGCACGGCTTCATCGACGTCTTTGCACCGAACGGCGTGATGCTGCGGCGGCTGGTTAGCCGCGGCGCCCTCGACTCCCCGTGGGGCATGGTTGTCGCGCCGTCCGGCTTCGGCACGTTCAGCAACGACCTGCTGGTGGCCAACTTCGGCGACGGCGCGCTGAACGCCTACAGCCCGGCCACCGGGGCCTTCCTCGGGCCGCTGAAGAACGCCGACGGCAACCCGATCGTGATCAGCGGCCTGTGGGGCCTGATCCTCGGCGATGGCGCCGCGGGCACCCCGCAGACGCTGTTCTTCACCGCCGGCCTGGCGGGCGAAAGCCACGGCCTGCTCGGCACGATCACCCCGGGCAGCTAGCCAGCCTGGCACGGCGAGCTAGCAGCTAACGCCGTCCCGGCCCGGGCTCCGCTCCGGGCCGGGACGGCATCCGCCCGGCGCCGGAATCCCGGCGGCGTAGATTTGGGTTATGGCGGCGCGGCTGGGGGCAGCGACGGGCAGGCGGACGGCACGGGCGATCCTGATCGATGCCGATGACCGGCTGCTGCTGATCAAGCGCACCAAGCCGGGCAGAGCGGTGTACTGGACGACGCCGGGCGGCGGCGTCGACGAGGCGGACGCCTCGATCGAGGCGGCGATGCACCGGGAGATCGCCGAGGAAATGGGCGCGGCGGCGGCCGGAGCCTCGCAGGTGTTCCTGAACAGCAGGCCGTCGGACGCCGGGATTGCCGTGCAGCACTTCTTCGTCGCGCGGCTGACCAGCCTGGACTGGTCGGCGCGCGACGACCCGGAGTTCAGCGATCCGGCGAAGGGCAGCTATCAGCTGGAACGGGTCGACCTGCACGGGGACGACCTGGCATCGATCGACCTGGTGCCGGCCGCGGTGAAGGCGTTCATCCTGGCGAACCGTGAGGCGCTGCTCGCCCAGGTCGCGGACGTGGACGGCGATGCCGGCGTGCAGCCGGCCGAGTTCCGCTGACCTGGCTGTCACACGGCGCCAGCACTGGCGGCTTGTGGGCAGGCCACGACGCACCAGACGGTCTTGCGGGCCGGGCGGCGGGTAGCTGCCCCGTTCCCACCGCACCAGGCAGGCATGTAGCCGCGCGTACTGCACGGCTGGCCAAGGGGTTCTCGTTACTGATCATTTACGTGTCGGCTGGATTCCGCGCCAGGTACGCCGGGTAATCAACGCTACGCTTAGTAGTCACAAGGGCGCGTTCGATTACTCAGGGTGACGAGGGTCGGCCGGCACGCTACGGCGTGCCGCGCACGGGGGAGCGGCGAGTTCGGAATGAGACGATCCGGCGAGGGGAAAGGCAGCCGCGGGCGCCGCGGAGGGCCGGGCCGCCACGCGGCGGGCCGCCGCGCGGCGGCCGGCGATGCGGTGACCGGCGATGCGGTGACCGGCGATGCGGTGACCGGCGATGCGGTGACTGGCGCCAGTGCGGCGGCGGCCGGCGATGCGGTGACCGGCGCGAGTGAGGCGGCGGGCCGCTCCTGGGCGCGGGTCATCGCGCTGGCGGCGGCGATCACCGCCGTGACGGTGTCGGCGGGCGCGTACGCGCTGATGCATGGCCGCTCCGGCAGCCAGCCGGCCGCCGCTGGCGTGCAGAAGGCGGCGCTGGCCGGCCGGGCCACCACTACCGGCACTGGGCCGCTCCGGGTACTGTCCACCTCGCCCGCCGCGGGGGCCAGGAATGTCTACGGCGCGGGCCCGGTCGTGATCCGCTTCTCCGCGCCGCTGGCCGCCGGATCGCCGCTGCCCGCCCTGACGCCCGCCGTGCCCGGCAGCTGGCAGCGGGCCGGCGCCGCGCTGACCTTCCAGCCCGCGGTCCCGTTCCGCCCGGCCAGCCACGTCACGATGCGGATACCGGCCGGCCAGCCGGGCGTCCGCACCGCCGCGGGTGCCCGGCTGGCCCGGCCGGTGATCACCAGGTTCCGGACCAGGATCTGGTCCACCGGGCGGCTGGCCGAGCTGCTCGCCCAGCTTCGCTACCTGCCGCTGTCCTGGAGCCCGCTCGGCAACAGCCGGCTCATCGGCGGCGCAGCCACCGCGCCCGGGACCGGGGCGGCGGCTTCCGGCCTGGCTGCTCAGCTCGCGGCCGCCTACAGCCCGCCGCCGGGCAGGTTCCGGTGGCACCACGGCTACCCGGCGTCGCTGCACCGCGAGTGGCACCCGGGCCGCCAGAACCTGATACTCAAGGGCGCGGTGATGGCGTTCCAGGCGCAGCACGGCATGCCGGCGAACGGCATCGCCGGCCCGCGGCTCTGGTCCGCGCTGCTGCACGCGGCCGGCTACGGCCGCGGCAACCGGGCCGGCTACACCTACGCGATCGCCAGCAAGGGCAGCCCGGAGATGCTGACCATCTGGCATGACGGCCACATCGTGCTGCGCAGCGCCGCCAATACCGGCATCCCGGTCGCGCCGACGGCTGACGGCACGTTCCCGGTGTACCTGCGGTACCGATTCCAGATCATGCGCGGCACCAACCCGGACGGCAGCAGCTACGCCGATCCGGTCGAGTACGTCGCCTATTTCGACGGCGGCGACGCCGTGCATTACTTCCCGCGCGGTTCCTATGGCTTCCCGCAGAGCCTGGGATGCGTGGAGCTGCCGATCGCGGCGGCGGCGCGGGCCTGGCCGTACCTCACCTACGGAAGCCTGGTGACGGTCGCTGGCTGACTAACCCAGGGCCGGCGTTACAGCCGCCGCAGAACCGGGCAAAAGCCGCCCGCAGAACCGGGCGAAAGCCGCCCGCAGAACCGGGCAATAGCCCGTCACCGAGCCGGGCACGGATTCATGACGACGGGGGCCGTCATGAATCCGTGTCCTATTCTCGCTAAAGTCTTTACCAGTAGCTGGCTTGAGCTGGTGCAGGTGCCGCCTAGAGTCACAGACTAGGAGTGCCTGGGGCGCACCAGTACAGCTGCTAGCGTGCCCGCCGGCGCACCGGGGGGCCCGGGGACGGCGAGGAGCCTATCTTGCTCAGTGTGGGACGGCTGCGAAGCCGCGTCATGATCCTGGCTGTCGCCATACTGGCCGTGCTGGCCACCGGCACATGGTTCGCGATCACTCACGCGCAGGTCAGGCAGCCCGGGCAGCTGGCCGCTGGCGGGCACGCGCGGCAGGTCGCCCAGTCGTCCGCGCAGCCGCTGCAGGTGCAGTCGGTGACCCCGGCCCAGCACGCCCGGCACGTCAACGGCGCCGCCCCGGTCCGCATCCAGTTCTCCGCCGCGCTCGCCGCCGACTCGCCGATGCCGACCGTGTCGCCGCATATCGCCGGTCAATGGCAGCGGCCCAGCCCCACCAGCATCGAATTCATCCCGGAAAAGGGCTTCGCCCAGCTCGCCCACGTCAAGGTGCGCCTCCCCGGCGGCCCGGCCGGGCTGCGGTCGGCCGCAGGCGGCACGCTGGCCAGCCGGATGACCATGCGGTTCCGGGTCGGCCGCTGGTCGGCGAGAAGGCTCGACCAGCTGCTCGCCAAGCTCGGCTACCTGCCGCTCACCTGGACGGCCGCGCCCGGCGCGGCCAGCCCGGGAGCCACCGACGCGGCAGGCCAGCGGTCGGCCGCGTTCAGGCCGCCGGCCGGGAGCTTCAGCTGGCGCCATGGCTATCCCCGCGAGCTGCGCACCTTCTGGCGGGCCGGGCACCCGAGCCTGGTGCTCAAGGGCGCGGTGATGGCCTTCGAGTCCGATCACGGGCTGGCCATGGACGGGATAGCCGGTTCCGCGGTGTGGCGCGCGCTGTTCCGGGCCGTGGCGCACGGGCGGCGCAACACGCACGGCTATACCTACGCACGGGCCAGGAAGCAGCTCCCGGAGGAGCTGACCATCTGGCACAACGGCCACGTGGTGTTCCGCAGCCTGGCCAACACCGGCATCCCGGTGGCGCCCACCGCCGACGGCACGGCCCCGGTTTACCTGCGCTACCGCTTCCAGATCATGAAGGGGACTAACCCGGACGGCAGCAAGTACGCCGACCCGGTGCAGTTTGTCGCTTATTTCCGGGCCGGCGAGGCGGTGCATTACTTCCCGCGCGGGTCCTACGGCTCCCCGCAGAGCCTGGGCTGCGTCGAGCTGCCGCTCGGGCCGGCCGCCAAGGCCTGGCCGTACCTGACCTACGGCAGCCTGGTCACCGTCTCGCCGCCGTGACCAGGCAGGTCCTAGCCGGATTCGAGCGCGGCCGCCAGCGCGGGCCGGGAGCTGATGCCTAGCTTGCCGTAGGCGCTGGTCAGGTGATTCTCGATGGTGCGCTGGGTGACGAAGAGCGCCTGCGCGATCTGCCGGTTCGTCTGCCCGTCGGCCGCCAGCTGCGCTACCCGCAGCTCGCTCGGGGTCAGCGCGTCCCGGCCCCGGATCGCATCCCGGCGTGGCCGGCCGCCCGCGATCACCAGCTCGTCCCTGGCCCGGCCGGCCAGCGCGACGCCGCCCTGGCGGTACGCGATGTCCAGGCCCGCGCGGAGGTACTCCCTCGCCTGCGCCCGGGATCCGCTCCGCCGCAGGGCCGCGCCCAGGTCGGTCAGCGCGCGGGCCAGCTCCAGCGGCGCCGAGGCCGGCCGCAGCACTTCGACGGCCTCGGCGAGCAGCTCAATGCCCCCGCTGCCGCCTTCGACGACACCCGCCGCGCGCAGCGCCACGCCCACCGCCCGGGGCGCGCCCCACCGCCGGGCCAGCCCGGTCTCCGCTGCGCACAGGCCGGCCAGCTCCCGGTCGCCACGGTCGCCGCGGGCGGCCAGGGACAGCGCGGCGCCCGACCTCCAGGCCATCATCGCCGGATTGCGGATCCCCCACCGCTCCGCCAGCTGGCCGGCCGCGAGCAGGTCATCGACGGCCGCCTGATGGTCGCCGGCGGCGGCGCGCAGGCATCCCCGGGCATGCCGGACGACGTTGCAGGGCCAGGTTGGCGCTAGCTCGCCAGCCAGCCCGCGAGCGGCCAGCTCGGCCCCGGCCGCGTCGACCGCGCCGCGCTCGATCAGGGCGTGGACCAGGAATGCGGTGGCGATGGAGGAGATCCACGCGTCCGCGTGGCCAGGCGCGGCCTGCTGGCCGAACGACACCGCCTCGCTGACCGCGCCGCCGTACAGCGCTATCAGCGACGCCACCGAGGCAGCCATCGCGGCCGACAGCTGCCAGCCGTGCTGCTGCGCCAGCCGCAGCCAGGCTTGCGCCCCGTCGTCCGCCTCTGCGCCGTGGCCGGCGAACAGCAGCACCGCGAACGTCTCCGGCAGCGCGGCCGCGTTGGCCGACATCAGCTGCCAGGTGGCCAGCGCCGCCGCCCGGGCATGCTCGACCGCGGCCTCGCGCTGCCGCCCGGCGGCGGCGAGCTCGATGGCGAGGTTGGCGTGCAGCTGCGGATCGAGCTGCTCGCCACCGGCGACCCGTGCCTGCAGATGGTCAAGCAGCGGCCGCGTGACATGCCGGGTAGACAGGTCCCAGCGGGCCGTGCTGAGCAGCGCGGCCTGCAGCGCCATGCCGAGCTCGGATCGCTCGTCGCCGAGTTCGGCAGCCGTCGCGGTCAGCAGGCCGACGGCTTCGGCAAACCGGCCGCCGAGCGCCAGCGTGTCGCCGAGCGCCAGCGCGATCCGGCCGCGGGCCGGGAAGCCAGCCGTCGCCGCGAGCGCCTCGGCCAGGTGCTCGGCCGCGGCGGCGGGCTCACGCATTGCCTCCAGGGTGCCGAGCTCGAACAGCGTCTCCGCCCGCTCCCCGGGCGGCGGCGGCTCGGCCAGCGCGCGCTGCAGGCAGACCTTCGCGATATCCGGGGCGCCGCGGCCACGCGCGTCCGCTGCGGCGAGCCGCAGCCGGGCCACTACCCACGGATCGCCTGCCCGGCCCGCGGCCAGCAGGTGAACCGTCACTTCCTGCAGCTTCGCCCCTTCGGCATCGAGCAGCCTGGCCGCCTTCCGGTGCCAGTGCTGGCGCAGCGGCGGCGCGAGGTCCTGGTAGACGGCGGACCTGACCAGCGGGTGCACGAAGCTCAGCGCGTGCTCGCCGTCGATCAGCCGCTCGGCCATCAGGGCCGCGATCGCATCCGCGCACTCGGCCGGGTCGAGCCCGGCGAGCCGGCCGGCCCGGCCGGTAGTGGCTGCGGTGCCGAGGACGGCGACGGCGCGGGCGGCCGCGAGCGCGGCAGCGGGCATGCGGCCGAGCTGCAGCAGCACGCTGCGGGACACGGTGCCCGGGGTCAGTCGCCGCAGATGCGGGATGTCGGCCTCGCCGCCGCTGATTCCGTCAGCGGCGAGGCTGGCCGCGAGCGCGTGCAGCAGCAGCGGGTTCCCGCCGGTCAGCTCGCGGCAGGCGGCCAGGAACGCACCGGCCGGCCGGCCGCCCGGCGCTGGGCCGGCGGCCCGCCCGCCAGCCAGGTGGCCGCAGACGATCTCGGCGCAGGCGGCCGCGCTCAGCGCCGCGGGCCGCAGCACGGCGCTGCCCGGCTCGGCGGCCAGGCCGCCGATCACGCCGGCGGCCTGCGCGGCGGCCGGCCGCGGCTCCCGGGCGGTGACGACCAGCAGCACCGGCAGGCCGTCCAGCCGGTGCCCGAGATGCGCGACGAAGCGCTGCGACGGCTCGTCGGCCCAGTGCAGGTCGTCGATGGCCAGCAGCAGCGGCGCCTGCTGCGCCATGGTGACGGTAAGCCAGTACAGCCCGTGCAGGACGGCGAACGAGTCCTGCTCCGGGGAGCGCGCGTCGTGGCTCAGCGCGGGCGCGGCGAGCTGGGCCGCGCCTTCGGGCAGCTGTCCGGCGCGGCCGGCGGCCGGCCCGGGCTCGAACAGCTGCCGCACGACCCCCCAGGCGAAGCCGGCCTCGAACTCGGCGGCCCGCGCGGTCAGCACCCGCAGGCCGGCCCTGGCTCCCTGCTCGCAGGCATCGGCCAGCAGCCGGGTCTTGCCGATGCCGGCCACGCCCTCGACCAGCACGGCCGAGCCCGAGCCTGCCCTGGCGGCGCGAATAGCCGCCGCGATCGCGGCAAGCTCGGCGCCCCGGTCCAGGATCGCCCCGGGCGCCCATCCCGGCCCCATGCCGCCGATGGTAAGCACCAGGCCCACCCCGCGCCAGGCCTACCCCGCGCCAGGCCCAGCCGGGCCGCCAGCACGGCGGCCCGGCCAGCGGCTGGCCGCAAAACACTGTGGTGCCTGCCGTGACGCGCCGCCCGCCGCCAGCGGCTGACGATGACCGCGTGAACAGTCCGGTCCGGCTGGTGCTGACGGTAGAGCTCGCCGTCACCGCCGAGCCCATCGCTGGCCTGGTCCGCAGCGGCGAGGACCGCCAGCCGTTCAGCGGCTGGTCCGAGCTCTTCGCGGCGCTGCAGGCGCTGATCCGGGGCAATGACTGCCCCGCCACACGACAGGAGGAACCACCATGCTGAAACACGGCAAACGGCTGATCGGGGCCGCGGGCGTGCTGATGACCGCCGGAGCTGTCACGCTGGCCGGCCTGACCGCCGCCAGCGCCAGCCCGGCTGCGCACCACCCGGCCGCCCGCGCGGCTCACCCGGCAGCCCATGCGGCCACCTCCGGGATCGAGCACTTCCAGCTCGTGTCGACCTCGGCGACATCGAACCGGGCCCACGTGATCGCCTACGGGCTGTTCACCGGCCCGGCCGTGGACATCATGGGCAACCGGACCGACACCTTCAAGTTCAGCGACGGCTCGTTCCGGGTCCGGCACTCCGCCGGGCATGGCCCGCAGCACTTCAACCCGCGGACCTGCCTGGCGAACATTCACCTGCGCGGCACCTTCAGGGTGCACAGCGGCACCGGCAGGTACGCCGGCATCCGCGGTCACGGCCGGTACGTGGCAACCGTACTGTTCATCGGCGCCCGCAAGGCCAACGGCAAGTGCTCGCAGCGCAAGCCGCCGGTCGCCTTCCAGCAGATCATCAAGGCACACGGGCGCGTCAAGCTGTAGTGCCCATCCGCCTGCCCCAGCCGCGCGCCGCATTCCCCGGAATGCGGCGCGCGGCGGAATGCCGCGGACCTGGCGGCGGCGCTATCCCGGCTCCAGCGCGGCCGCCAGCGCTTGCCGGGAGCTGATGCCCAGCTTGCCGTAGGTGCTGGTCAGGTGATTCTCGATGGTCCGCTGGGTGACGAACAGCGCCTGCGCGATCTGCCGGTTCGTCTGCCCGGCCGCCGCCAGCTGAGCCACCCGGAGCTCGCTCGGCGTCAGCGCATCCCGGCCCCGGATGGCATCGCGGCGCGGCTTGCCGCCGGCGATCACCAGTTCGTCGCGGGCCCGGCGGGCCAGCGCCAGGCCGCCCTGGCCATGCGCGATGTCCAGGCCTTCGCGGAGGACCTCCCTGGCCTGCGCCCGGGAGCCGGCCCGCCGCAGCGCCGCGCCCAGGTCAGTCAGCGCACGGGCCAGCTCCAGCGGCGCGGACGCGTCGCGCAGCGCGGCGACCGCCTCGGCCAGCAGCGAAATGCCGCGGCTACCGCCGCGCGCGACCCCGGCCGCGCGCAGCGCCACACCGGTGCCGCGAGCGGCGCCCCACCCCCGGGCCAGCTGCACTTCCTCCGCGCACAGCCGGCGAGCCTGCTGCCGGTCGCCGCGGGCGCTGAGCGACAGTGCGGCGCCCGAGCGCCACGGCATGATCACCGGATTGCGGATACCCCACCGGTCCGCCAGCTCCCCGGCTGCCAGCAGGTCACCGGCGGCCGCGAGATGG
Organism: uncultured Actinomycetes bacterium; assembly: GCA_963786975.1. GTDB lineage: Bacteria > Actinomycetota > Actinomycetes > Streptosporangiales > Streptosporangiaceae > Palsa-506. Next base: position 775,726 of record CAWBBE010000011.1, read on the forward strand.
TCGGCTGCCGCCGCATGCAGGCATCCCCGCGCGTGCCGGACCAGGTTGTGCGGCCAGGTAGGCGGCAGCTCGCCGGCCAGCCCGGCGCTGGCCAGCAGCGCGCGCGCCGCTTCGATCTCGCCCCGGTCGGCCAGTGCCCGCACGACGAAGGCCGACGTGATCGTAGATATCCACACGTTGCCGGTGTCCGCGATCGCCTGCTGCCCGAACGCGACCGCCGCGCCAGCCTCGCCGGTATACAGCAGGATCAGCGACATCAGCGCGGCGGGTACCGCGGCGGACGGCTGGGACCCTTGCCGCTGTGCCAGCCGCAGCCACGCCTGCGCGGCCGTCCGGGCTTCCGCGGCGTAGCCGGCGAACAGCAGCACCGAGATCGTCTCCGGCAGCGCCGCCGTGCTCGCGGCCATCAGCCGCGGCATGGCCCTGACCGCCTCGCGTGCGTGCCAGACCGCGCGTTCCCGCTCAGTCCCGGTGGCGGCGAGCTCGATCGCCAGGTTCGCGTGCAGCTCGGGACCGAGTTCCTGGCCGGCCGCCGCCCGGGCCTGAATGCGCGCCAGCAGCGACTGGGTAACCGCGCGGGTGCCGATGTCCATCCGGGCGGTGTTGAGCAGCGCGGCCTCCAGCGATGCGCGGGACCGCGCATCGCTGCCCGGCTCGCCGGCCGCCGCGGCCAGCAGGTCCACGGCCTCGGCGAACCGGCCGCCGAGCGCCAGCGCCTCGCTGAGCGAGAGCGCGATATCGCCGCGCCGCGGCCAGTCCGCGGTGCCGGCCAGCGCCTCGGTCAGGTGCCCGGCCGCGGCGGCGGGTGCCTGCATGGTCTCGAGCTGGCCGAGCTCGAAGAGCACTCCGGCCCGTTCCGCGGGGGGCGGCGGCTCGGCCAGCGCGCGCTCCAGGCAGACCTTCGCGATGTCCGGGGCGCCGCGGCTGCGGGCGTCCGCCGCGGCCCGCCGCAGCCATTCCACCGTCCACGGGTCGCCGGCCCGGCTGGCGGTCAGCAGGTGTACCGTCACCTCTTCCCGCTCCGCGCCTTCGGCGTCGAGCATCCGGGCCGCGCGGGCGTGCCAGCGCTGCCGGAGCGGCGGGGCGAAGTCGGTGTAGACGGCGGACCGGACCAGCGGGTGCACGAAGCTCAGCGTGTGCTCGCCTTCGATTAGCCGCTCGGCCATCAGCGCGCTGATCGCCTCGGCGCACTCGGCGGCGCCGAGCCCGGCCAGCCGGGCGGCCCGGCCGGTGCTGGCCGCGGTCCCCAGGACAGCCACCGCGCGGGCGGCGGCCAGCGCGGCGGCGGGCATCCGGCCGAGCTGGAGCAGCACGCTGCGTGACACGGTGCCGGGGGTCAGCCGCCGCAGATGCGGGATGTCCGCCTCGCCGCCGCTGATTCCGTCGGCCGCCAGGCTGGCCGCGAGCGCGTGCAGCAGCAGCGGGTTCCCGCCGGTCAGCTCGCGGCAGGCGGCCAGGAACGCGTCCGCGGGCCCGGCAGGCTCGCCGCCGCGACGGCCGCCGTCCAGGTACCCGCGGACGATCTCGGCGCAGGCGCTATCACCGAGCACGGCGGGACGAAGGACGGTGCTGCCCGGCTTCCCGGCCAGGCTGGCGACAGGCCCGGCGGGCGGCGCAGTGGCCGTCGCCATTCCCGGGCGTGACTCGCGGGCGGTAACGACGAGCAGGACCGGCAGGCCGTCCAGCCGGTGCCCGAGATGCGCGACGAAGCGCTGCGACGGCTCGTCGGCCCAGTGCAGGTCGTCGATGGCCAGCAGCAGCGGCGCCTGCTGCGCGATGGTGGCGGTGAGCCAGTACAGCCCGTGCAGAACCGCGAAGGAATCCTGTCCGTCCGGTGGCGCGGCGTCGCTCAGCGCCGCCGCGGCCAGCCTGGCCGCGCCCTCCGGCAGCCAGTCTGCCCGGCCAGCGCGGCCGGCGGCCGGCCCGGGCTCGAACAGCTGCCGCACCACCCCCCAGGCGAAGCCGGCCTCGAACTCGGCGGCCCGCGCGGTCAGCACCCGCAGGCCGGCCCGGGCTCCCTGCTCGCAGGCATCGGCCAGCAGCCGGGTCTTGCCGATGCCGGCCACGCCCTCGACCAGCACGGCCGAGCCCGAGCCTGACATGGCGGCGCGAATGGCCGCCGCGATCGCGGCGAACTCAGCGCCCCGGTCCAGAATCGGCCCGGGCGCCTGCGGCTGGCCCATGCCGCTGATGGTAGGCAGCAGGCCGCCGCCGCACTAGGCCCAGCTGGCCACCGAACGGGGCAAACCGCAGGTCAGGCGGGACGGATATGACTGTGGTGCCTGCCGTGACGCGCTGCCCGCCGCCAGCGGCTGACGATGATCGCGTGAACAGTCCGGTCCGGCTGGTGCTGACGGTAGAGCTCGCCGTCACCGCCGAGCCCATCGCTGGCCTGGTCCGCAGCGGCGAGGACCGCCAGCCGTTCAGCGGCTGGTCCGAGCTCTTCGCGGCGCTGCAGACGCTGATCCGGGGCAATGACCGCCCCGCCCCACCACAGGAGGAACCACCATGCTGAAGTACGCGAAACGACTGACCGGAGCGGCGGGCGTGCTCGTTACCGCGGGCGCCGTCGCCATCTGCGGCCTGACCGCCGCGAGCGCAAGCCCGGCCGCGCACCAGGCCGCCCGTCCGGCGGCCCGCGCGGCCCACCACGCGGTTCGCGCCGCGACGTCAGGGACCGAGCACTTCCAGCTCGTCACCGCATCGGCGACGGCCAGGACCGGGCACGTGATCGCCCACGGGGTCTTCACCGCTCCGGCCACGGACATCATGGGCAACCGGGTGGACACCTTCAAGTTCAGCAACGGCAGCTTCCGGATCCGGCACTCGCCGGGTCACGGCCCGCAGCGCTTCAACCCGAGGACCTGCCTGGTCAAGGTCAGCCAGCACGGCACCTACAAGCTGAGCCACGGCACCGGCAAGTACGCGGGAATCAGGGGCCACGGACGTTATCACGTGACCGTGCTGGCCATCGGCGCCCGCAACGCGAACGGCAAGTGCTCGCAGCGCAAGCCGCCGGTCGCCTTCCAGCAGATCATCAAGGCAAGCGGCCCGGTTCACCTATAGCACGGGCGCAGGCCCGGCTGGGCATCGATAGCATTCGGGGTACCGGCGGCGGCCGCCGCCGGTACCCTCTTGCGCCCTAGGAGCATCCCAGTGCCTGCCGACAAGCTGCACATCACCCTCGCCGGACGCGAGCACGTGGTGGAAGCCGGCACGACGGCCGGGCAGGCGCTGGAACTCACCGCCAGCGGCAAGGACAAGACCAGCATTAACGGGGACTCCATGGCCGGTGCCGCGATAGCGGCCAGGATCAACGGGGAGCTCAGCGACCTGGCCTGCCCGCTGGCCGACGGCGACCGCGTGCAGCCGGTGGGCATCGACAGCCCGGACGGCCTGGCCATCCTGCGGCACTCCACCGCGCACGTGCTGGCCCAGGCGGTGCAGGAACTGTTCCCGGACACGAAGCTCGGCATCGGCCCGCCGGTTGAAAACGGTTTTTACTACGACTTTGATGTGCGCAATCCGTTTAGCCCGGAAGACCTGAAGGACATCGAGCAGCGGATGCGCCGGATCGTCCGCCAGGGCCAGCGGTTTGCGCGCCGGGTTGTCACCGAGGCTGATGCCCGGGCCGAACTGGCCGGCGCAGCCGTACAAGCTGGAACTGATCGGGCTCAAGGCCGGGCCGGCCGCCGACGCGGAGTCCGTGGAGGTCGGCGGGGCCGAGCTGACCATGTACGACAACCTGGACCCGGCCACCGGCGAGCCGCTGTGGACGGACCTGTGCCGCGGCCCGCACCTGCCCACCACCCGGCAGATCCCGGCGTTCAAGCTGATGCGGACCGGCGGCGCGTACTGGCGGGGCAGCGAGCAGAACCCGCAGCTGCAGCGGATCTACGGCACCGCCTGGCCGACCCGCCAGGCGCAGGACGATTACCTGAAGATGCTCGCCGAGGCGGAGAAGCGCGATCACCGTAAGATCGGCGCCGAGCTCGACCTGTTCTCGTTCCCGGGCGAGATCGGCAGCGGGCTCGCGGTCTTCCACCCCAAGGGCGGGATGATCAGGAAGACCATGGAGGACTACTCGCGGCGGCGGCACGAGGAGGCCGGCTACGAGTTCGTGTACACCCCGCACATCACCAAGTCGAACCTGTTCGAGACCTCCGGTCACCTGCACTGGTTCGCCGACGGGATGTTCCCGCCGATGGAGATGGAGGGCGCGAAGTACTACCTCAAGCCGATGAACTGCCCGTTCCACATCCTGATCTTCTCCGCGCGCGGCCGGTCCTACCGCGAGCTGCCGCTGCGGCTGTTCGAGTTCGGCAGCGTCTACCGGTACGAGAAGTCCGGCGTGGTGCACGGCCTGACCCGGGTGCGCGGCCTCACCATGGACGACGCGCACATCTTCTGTACCCGCGAGCAGGCCGGGGACGAGATCAAGAACCTGCTGTCGTTCGTGCTCGACCTGCTCCGCGATTACGGGCTGAGCGACTTCTACCTGGAGCTGTCCACCAGGGACGACGCCAAGGACAAGTTCGTCGGCACCGACGAGGACTGGGCGCATGCGACCGAGGCGCTGCGGGAGGCGGCGGAGGAGTCGGGACTGGAGCTTGTCGCCGACCCGGGTGGCGCCGCGTTCTACGGGCCGAAGATCTCCGTGCAGGCCAGGGACGCGATCGGGCGCAGCTGGCAGCTGTCCACCATCCAGCTGGACTACAACGAGCCGAAGCGGTTCGAGATGGAATACCAGGCGGCGGACGGCTCCCGGCAGCAGCCGATCATGATCCACCGGGCGCTGTTCGGGTCGGTGGAGCGGTTCCTCGGGGTGCTGACCGAGCACTACGCCGGGGCCTTCCCGCCGTGGCTGGCGCCGGTCCAGGTGGTCGGCATCCCGATCGCGGACGCGCATGCGCCGTACCTGGCGGAGGTCATCGGCCGGCTGCGCGAGCTGGGCATCCGGGCCGAGGTCGACGCCAGCGATGACCGGATGCAGAAGAAGATCAGGAACGCGCAGCGGCAGAAGGTCCCGTACATGCTGCTGGCCGGCGACGACGACGTGGCCGCGGGCGCGGTCTCGTTCCGGTACCGCAGCGGGGAGCAGAAGAACGGGGTGCCGGCGGACGCCGCGATCGCCGAGATCGTCGCCGCGGTCGCGGAGCGGATCCAGGTCTGATGGCCGCGGACGGGCCCGGCCCGGCCGCGCCGCAGGACGGCGTCGGCGAGCCGGACGGCATCCAGCGGCTGTGGATGCCGCACCGGATGGCCTACATCAAGGGCGAGGGCAAGCCGGATGACGGCGCCGCGGGCGGGGAATGCCCGTTCTGCCGGATTCCCGGCCTGCCGGACGAGGAAGGGCTGATCACCGCGCGCGGGGCGCTCGTCTACGCGGTGCTCAACCGGTACCCGTACAACGGCGGTCACCTGCTGGTCTGCCCGTACCGGCACGTCGCCGACTACGCCAGCCTGGACGAGCCGGAGACCGCCGAGCTGGCCGCCTTCACCAAGCGCGCGATGACCGCGCTGCGCGCGTCATCGGCCGCGCAGGGATTCAACATCGGGATGAACCTGGGCGGCGTGGCCGGCGCCGGCATCGCCGCGCACCTGCACCAGCATGTGGTGCCGCGGTGGGGCGGCGACACCAATTTCATGCCGGTGATCGGGCGGACCAGGGTGCTGCCGCAGCTGCTGGCGGATACCAGGAAGCTGATCGCCGACGCGTGGCCGGGCTGACCCGCCCGGCCACGCGCTGGCCAGGATCACCCCGGCTTGGACGCCTCGGCGACCTTCTCGGCGAGATGCGACGGCAGCGGCTCGTAGCGCAGGTACGACCGGGTGAACGACCCCGTCCCGTGTGACATGGACCGCAGGTCGATGGCGTACCTGGTGATCTCAAGTTCCGGTATCTCGGCCTTGACCAGCGTCCGGCCGCCGGGCACCGGCTCGGTGCCGAGTACCCGCCCGCGCCGGGACGACAGATCGGACATGACCGCGCCCACGTACTCGTCGGCGACGAGCACCGACACCTCGTCCACCGGCTCGAGCAGCAGCACCTGCGCCTTGTCCGCCGCGTCCCGCAGCGCCGCCCGGCCTGCCTTCTGGAACGCCATGTCGGAGGAGTCCACCGAGTGCGCCTTGCCGTCGAACAAGGTGACCCGGATGTCCACCATCGGGTAGCCGGCCAGCACGCCGGATTCCATCTGGGCCCGGACGCCCTTCTCCACCGACGGGATGAACTGCCGCGGCACCACGCCGCCGACGATCTTGTCGATGAACTCCAGGCCGGAGCCGGACGGCCGGGGCTCCACCTCGATGTGGCAGATGCCGAACTCGCCGTGCCCGCCGGTCTGCTTCACGTTCCGGCCCAGCCCTTGCGCCTTGCCGGCCACGGTCTCCCGCAGCGGCACCCGCAGCGGCACCGTCTCCACCGCAACGCCGTACCGGCTGGACAGCCGGTCGAGCAGCAGGTCCGCGTGCGCCTCGCCCATGCACCACAGCACCAGCTGCCGGGTCTCCGCGTTGTTCTCCAGCCGCAGCGTCGGGTCCTCGGCCACCAGCCGGCTGATGGCCTGCGACATCTTGTCCTCGTCGGCCTTGGACTTGGCCGTGATGGCGACCGGCAGCAGCGGCTCGGGCATCGCCCAGGATTCCATCAGCAGCGGATTTTCCTTGTCCGACAGCGAGTCGCCGGTCTCCGCGGTGGTCAGCTTGGCGACGGCGCAGATGTCCCCGGCAGCACACTGGGACATGCTGCGCTGCTGCTTGCCGAGCGGCGACGTGAGCGCGCCGATCCGCTCGTCCTGGTCATGGTCGGCGTGGCCGCGGTCGGCCCGGCCGTGCCCGGACACGTGCACCGTCGCGTCCGGCCGCAGGGTGCCGGAGAACACCCGGACCAGGCTGATCCGCCCGACGTAGGAGTCCGAGGTGGTCTTGATCACCTCGGCCAGCAGCGGGCCGCCGGGGTCGCAGCCGATCCCGCGGGCCGGCTTGCCGTCCAGCGAGCTCACCTCGGGCAGCGGGTGCTCCTGCGGGGCGGGGAATGCCTCGGTCATGATCTCCAGCAGCTCGGCGAGGCCGATGCCGTGCGGGGAGGAGGCCGCCAGCACCGGGTAGAAGCTGCCCCGGGCGACCGCCTTCTCCAGATCCTCGATCAGCACCTTGACGTCGATGTGCTCGTCGGCGAGGTAGCGGTCCATGAGCGACTCGTCCTCGCTCTCCTGGATGATCGACTCGATCAGCGAGCTGCGGGCCTCGGCCAGCCGGTCCGCGTCGTCCGGGTCCGGATCCCGGTCGGTCCGGCTGCCGCACGAGTAGTCGTAGCACCGCTCGGACAGCAGCCCGAGCAGCCCGTGCACGGCACCCTGGTCGTCAGTGACCGGCAGGTACAGCGGCGCGACCGAGTCGCCGAACGCGTCCCGGCAGGCGGCCAGCGCCTCGTCGAAGTCGCCGCGCTGATGGTCGATCTTGGTGATCACGACTGCGCGCGGGGTGCCGGCCGCCGCGCATTCCTCCCACAGCATCCTGGTCAGGCCGTCGATGCCGTCGGCGGCCGACACGGTGAACAGCGCGGCATCGGCGGCCCGCAGCCCGGCCCGCAGGTCGCCGGTGAAGTCGGCGTAGCCCGGCGTGTCCAGCAGGTTGACCTTGACACTGCCGTGCATGATCGGCGCCAGGGTGAGGTTGACCGAGCGCTGCTGCCTGACCTCGACCTCGTCGAAGTCGCTGACCGTCGTGCCGTCCTCGACCCGGCCGGCCCGCTGGATCGCGCCGGTGTGCACGAGCAGCGCCTCCACCAGCGTTGTCTTTCCTGCTCCCGAGTGGCCGACCAGCACGACATTGCGCACGCTGTCGGCCTGGCCGGCCGCGGGAGCTCTGCCCGCGGCTCCCGAGCCACCTGTCTTATCGGCCATTGCCGCCGCCTCCTGTTAGATCCGCTGTTGACTCCGTCCGGCTGCCTGCAGACCAGCCTTTACCTGCCGGCCACCGGATCACAAGCCCCCGGACGCAATCGCCACGCTTACCCGCCAGTAGGATCGGCCGGGCCGCCCGCCAGTAAGATCAGACGGCCATGCTGAACGTCCTGCGACCAGCCATCGCCCGCCTGCTGACGCCGGTCGGCCGGGCACTCGCCCGCACGCCGGTGACGCCGAACGCGCTCACCATCACGGGCACCCTCGGCGTGTCGGCCGGCGCGCTGGTGCTGTTCCCGACCGGGCACCTGTTCGCCGGCACGATGGTCTGCACGGCCTTCGTGTTCACCGACATGCTGGACGGGATCCTGGCCCGGATCAAGGGCACCACCGGAGCGTGGGGCGCGTTCCTTGACTCCACCCTGGACCGGGTCGCCGACGCGTCCGTCTTCGCCGGGCTCGCGGCCTGGGCGGTCTACGGCGGGCACAGCAGGCTGCTGGCCGGCCTGGCGGTGTTCTGCCTGGTGGCCGGATCCCTCATCTCCTACGCCAAGGCACGCGCCGAGGGCCTGGGGATACGCTGCGACGTCGGTATCGCGGAGCGGACCGAGCGGCTCGTGATCGGGCTGGTGGCAGCCGGGCCTGGCCGGCCTGGGCGTGCCGTACGTGCTGGCCCTGGGGCTCTGGGTGCTGGCGGTCCTGAGCACTGTCACACTGGCGCAGCGGGTGTATGCGGTCCGCCAGGCGACGGTTCACGGAGGTAGTGCATGCCCGGACTCAAAGACAGGCTGATCGACGCCGGGTACGGCCTCGGCTGGTCCGTCGTGTGCCGGGTGCCCGAGTCCTGGGCCCGGCGGGCATTCCGGGCGGCAGCGGACATCGCCTGGCGCCGCCAGGGCCCGCGGGTGCAGGTGCTGGAGGCCAACCTGCGCCGGGTGCTCGGCCCGGCCGCGGACGGCGGCCAGCTGCGGGCGCTGTCCAGGGACTCGATGCGCTCTTACGCGCGGTACTGGCTGGAGGTGTTCCGGCTGCCGGTGATGCCCACCGCGCGGCTGGTGGACGGCATGCGCGACGAGGGGGAAGTGCAGGCCACGTTCGGCCAGATGGCGGCCGGCCGCGGGGTGGTGTTCGCGCTGCCGCATATGGGCAACTGGGACCAGGCCGGGGCGTGGATCATCGCCCGCGGGGCCGGCTCGTTCACCACCGTGGCCGAGCGGATCAAGCCGGAGTCGGTCTACGAGCGCTTCGTCGGGTTCCGCGAGGGGCTCGGCATGGAGGTGCTGCCGGCCAGCGGCGGCAGCCGCCCGTTCGGCGTGCTCGCGCAGCGGCTGCGGGCGGGCAAGGTGGTCTGCCTGCCGTGCGACCGGGACGTCACCGGCAGCGGCATCGAGGTCGAGTTCTTCGGCGAGCGGGCACACATGATGGCCGGGCCGGCCGCGCTCGCGGTGCAGACCGGCGCGGTGCTGATCCCGGTCACGCTGTGGTTCGACGGCGACGGCTGGGGGGTGCGCTTCTACCCTGCGGTCCCGGTGCCGGCCGAAGGTGACAGGAAGCAGAAGGTCGCCGCGATGACGCAGCAGATCGCGCGGGATTTCGAGGACGGGATCGCCGCGCATCCGGCGGACTGGCACATGCTGCAGCGGATTTTCCTGGCCGACCTGGACCCGGCCAGGCTCGCAGCCGCGGTCGCCCGGGTCAAGGCGGACACGTGAGGGCAGAACCGTGCGGGTAGGCATCGTCTGCCCGTACACCTGGGACGTCCCCGGCGGCGTGCAGGAGCACGTCAGGGACCTGGCCGAGACGCTGATCGACCTCGGCCACCGGGTGTCGGTCATCTCGCCCGCCGACGACGACTCGCCGCTGCCCGGCTACGTGGTGCCGGCCGGCCGGGCGATCCCGGTTCCCTACAACGGGTCGGTGGCCAGGCTCGCGTTCGGCTTCCTGTCCGCCAGCCGGGTGCGCCGGTGGATAAAGGACGGGCAGTTCGACGTGCTGCACGTGCACGAGCCGGTGGTGCCCAGCCTGGGGCTGCTCGCCTGCTGGGTGGCGTCCGGCCCGATCGTGGCGACCGTGCACACCGCGAATCCGCGCTCCCGCTGGATGCATGCGGCCCGGCCGGCCCTGCAGTCCGCGCTGGAGAAGATCAGCGCCAGGATCGCGGTCTCCGAGGCGGCCCGCACCACCCTGGTCGAGCACCTGGGCGGCGACGCGGTGCTGATCCCGAACGGCGTCTCGGTGCGCCGGTACGCCAAGGCGGACCCGCTGCCCGGCTGGCCCGGCCCGGGCGGCGCGCTCGGCTTCCTCGGCCGGATGGACGAGCCGCGCAAGGGCCTGGCGGTGCTGCTCGACGCCTTCGCGCTGCTCGCCGCCGAGCGGCCCGGGCTGCGGCTGCTGGTCGCCGGGCCGGGGGACACCGAGGACGCGCTGGAGAAGGTGCCGGCCCCGCTGCGCGACCGGGTAGTACTGCTCGGCCAGGTCAGCGAGGCGGACAAGGTCCGGGTCTATCACTCGGTGGACGTGTTCTGCGCGCCGAACACCGGCGGCGAGAGCTTCGGGATCGTGCTCGCCGAGGCGATGGCGGCCGGTGCCCCGATCGTGGCCAGCGACCTGGACGCGTTCCGGATGGTGCTGCGCGGCGGGCAGGCCGGCGAGCTGTTCGCCATCGGCGACCCGGCCGCGCTGGCGGCCGCGGCCGGCCGCCTGCTCGATGACCCGCACCGGCGGGCGGCCCTGTCCGGGGCGGCGGCCGCCGCGGTGCGCAGCTACGACTGGCCGGTGATCGCGCGCGACGTCGTGCATGTCTACGAGACGGTGACGCCCGCCGGCAGCCGGGTCGGGGTGGTGGCGTGATGACCGACGTGATCATCATCGTCGGGCTGGCGCTGCTGGTCGGCGTCTACATCTCCTGGCGGGCGGGCCGGCTGGACCGGCTGCACGCGCGGCTGGAGGCGGCCCGGGCCGCGCTGGACGCGGCGCTGGTCCGGCGCAGCTCGGCGGCGCTGGAGCTGGCCTCTTCCGGCCTGCTGGATCCGGCGACCAGCCTGCTGCTGGCCTGCTCCGCGCACGACGCGCGGACCGCGGACGAGTCCAGGGAACTGCGCGAGAGCGACCTGACCAGGGCGCTGCGCGCCGCGTTCGGGCAGCCGGACTTCGTTGCCTCGCTGACCGGCCGGGCCGGCGCCGAGGAACTGCTCGGCGAGGTCGAGGCCGCGTCGCACAAGGTGTTCCTGGCCCGCAAGTTCTACAACGACGCGGTCGCCGCGGTCCGGGCGGCCCGGCGCCGCTGGCTGGTCCGGCTGCTCCGCCTGGCCGGCGGCGCCGAGCTGCCGGACTTCTTCGAGATCGACGACTCCCTGGTCGCGGCCGGCCCGGACGGGCAGGGCACGGACATGCCGCACCTGACCGGCTGAACCCAGGACCTACCATGGGAGCAAGCCATTAGCAGCGATCAAGCGAGGTTCCCGTGTCAGTCCACAGTGCTCCCGCCAGTACCACCAGTTCCGCGCCCGGCGCGGCTCCGGGGACCGGGCCTGCCACCGGGACGCAGCGGGTCAAGCGCGGCATGGCGGACATGCTCAAGGGCGGCGTGATCATGGACGTGGTCACGCCGGACCAGGCCAGGATCGCCGAGGACGCGGGCGCCGTCGCGGTGATGGCCCTGGAGCGGGTGCCGGCCGACATCCGCGCGCAGGGCGGCGTGGCCCGGATGAGCGACCCGGACATGATCGACGGGATCATCGCGGCGGTCTCCATCCCGGTGATGGCCAAGTGCCGGATCGGGCATTTCGCCGAGGCGCAGGTGCTGCAGGCGATCGGGGTGGACTACATCGACGAGTCCGAGGTGCTGAGCCCGGCCGACGAGGCGCACCACGTCGACAAGTGGAACTTCACCGTCCCGTTCGTGTGCGGCGCGACCCACCTGGGCGAGGCGCTGCGCCGGATCACCGAGGGCGCGGCGATGATCAGGTCGAAGGGCGAGGCGGGCACCGGGAACGTGGTCGAGGCCACCCGGCACATGCGCGGCATCCGGGCCGGGATGCAGCGGCTGGCCAGCCAGCCGGCCGAGGAGCTCTACGCTGCCGCGAAGGATCTGCAGGCACCGTACGAGCTGGTCGCCGAGGTCGCCGCCGCGGGCAAGCTGCCAGTCGTCCTGTTCACCGCCGGCGGCATCGCGACCCCCGCGGACGCGGCGATGATGATGCAGCTGGGCGCCGAGGGCGTGTTCGTCGGGTCCGGGATCTTCAAGTCGGGCGACCCGGCCGCGCGCGCGGCGGCGATCGTGAAGGCGACCACCTTCTACGACGACCCCGACGTGGTCGCGAAGGTCTCCCGCGGGCTGGGCGAGGCCATGGTCGGCATCGGCCTGGACGCGCTGGCGCCCGAGCAGCGCTACGCCGGCCGCGGCTGGTGATGAGCCCGGCAGTCGGCGTACTTGCCCTGCAGGGCGACGTCGCCGAGCACCTGCGGGCGCTTGGCGCGGTGGGCGCCCGCGGCACCGCGGTGCGCCGGCCTGGCGAGCTGGATGACGTCGACGGGCTGATCATCCCCGGCGGGGAGTCCACCACGATGTGGAAGCTCACGGTGATCTTCGACCTGCTGGATCCGCTGCGCAAGCGGCTCGGCTCGGGGATGCCCGTGTTCGGCTGCTGCGCCGGCCTGATCATGCTGGCCGACCGGCTCACCGACCGGGCCAGCGGCCAGCAGACGCTCGGCGGGATCGACGTCAGCGTCCGGCGGAACGCGTTCGGCCGCCAGGTGGACTCGTTCGAGAGCGACATCGCGCTGCGCGGCATCGGCGCCCCGGACTTCCGCGCGGTCTTCATCCGGGCGCCGTGGGTCGAGGAAGCTGGCCGCGATGTCGAGATTCTCGGCACCGAGCCGCGCACGGGTAGGATCGTCGCGGTCCGCCAGGGAGCCGCGCTGGCTACGGCGTTTCATCCCGAGCTGACGCCGGACCGGCGGATCCACGAGCTGTTCGTCAACATGGTGAGGGAACGGTCATGAGCGGCCATTCGAAGTGGGCGACCACGAAGCACAAGAAGGCCGTGGTAGACGCCAGGCGCGGGAAGCTGTTCGCCAAGCTGGTGAAGAACGTCGAGGTGGCCGCGCGCACCGGCGGCGCCGACGTGGCCGGCAACCCGACGCTGTACGACGCCGTGCAGAAGGCGAAGAAGAACTCGGTGCCGAACGACAACATCGACCGGGCGGTCCGCCGCGGCGCCGGCCTGGAGGCGGGCGGCGCGCACTACGAGACGGTCACCTACGAGGGGTACGCGCCGGGCGGCGTCGCGGTCCTGGTGGAATGCCTGACCGACAACAAGAACCGGGCCGCTGCCGACGTGCGGACCGCGCTTACCCGCAACGGCGGGTCGATGGCCGATCCGGGCTCGGTGTCCTACCTGTTCGGCCGCAAGGGCGTGGTCATCGTGGCCAAGGCGGCCGGGGTGACCGAGGACGACGTGCTGACCGCGGTGCTGGAGGCCGGCGCCGAGGAGGTCAACGACCTCGGCGAGTCGTTCGAGGTGGTCAGCGAGGCCACCGACCTGGTCGCGGTGCGGACCGCGCTGCAGCAGGCCGGCATCGACTACGAGTCGGCCGAGGCGGCGTTCCTGCCGTCGGTCGAGGTGCCGGTGGACGAGGAGCAGGCCAAGCGGGTATTCCGGCTGATCGAGGCGATCGAGGACTCCGACGACGTGCAGGACGTCTACGCGAACTACTCGGTCCCGGACGAGGTCATGGAGAAGCTCGGGTGACCGGCGGCCTGGCCGCGTGCCGGTGACCGGCGCGCCGCCGGAGATCCGCAGGCTCACCGCGGCCGACGACCTGGCGCCGGTGCTCGACCTGGCCCGCCGGTCGTTTGGCCCGTTCGGCGCCGAGGCCGGGGCGGGCCGCTGGCGGACACCCGCGAGTCGGTCGCCGACGGCCGGCACCTGGGCGCGTTCGCCGGCGGCCGGCTGATCGCCGCCGCGAAATACTTCAACATGGTGCAGTGGTGGCACGGGCGGCCGGTGCCGATGGCCGGCGTGGCCAGCGTCACGGTCGCGCCGGAAGCACGTGGCCAGGGCGTCGGCGGAGCGCTGATGAGCACGCTGGTCAGGCAGATCGCGGCCCGCGGCTACCCGCTGTCCGTGCTGTACCCGGCCACCGCGACGGTCTACCGGGCGGTCGGCTACGAGATCGCCGGCGGCCAGTACCAGGCCTCGATCCCGGCCAGGTCGCTGCGCTCGCTGCTGCCGCCGGATATCCCCGCCGGTCAGCCGCCGCCGGGCGGCCCGGCCGGTCAGCCGCCGCCGGGTGCTTCCGCCGGTCAGCCGCCGCCGGGTGGCCCGGCTGGTCAGCCGCCGCCGCCGGGTGGCCCGGGCGGTCAGCGGCCGCCATCGCCGTGGCCGGCCGGGCCGGGCATCCGGCGGGCCGGTCCCGGCGCCGCCGCCGAGATCAGCGCGGTGCTCGGCCGGGTGCACGAGGCGGCCCGCGCCTGCGGCCCGTCCGATTTCGACCTGGGCGTTTCCGCGCGGCTGCTCGATGACCCCGGCGTGTTCTGCTACCTGGCGGACGACGGAGTGCTCATCTACGGGTGGCACGACGGGAACAACGAGATCATGGTCTACTGCCTGCTGGCGGGCTCCGCGCGGACGGCTCGCGCGCTGTGGTCGGTGATCGCCTCGTACGACTCGATGGCCAGCACGGTCCGCGCCTACTGCAGCCCGGACGACCCGGTCAGCTGGCTGACCAGGGAGCCGGATGTCAGCCTTACCCGGCGGCACTCGTGGATGCTGCGGGTGGTCGACGCCGCGGCGGCGATCGCCGGGCGCGGGTTCCCGGCGTCCGCGCAGGCGGACGTGACGTTGCAGCTCGCCGACAGCCTGCTCCCGGCCAACGCGGGCCGGTGGCGGCTATCGGTCAGCGACGGCAAGGGCGCCCTGTCCGGGGCTGAAACGGATGCTCCCGCCGGACTGCCGCCCGCAGCCCCGCTCATCCTCGGCGCCCGTGGCTTCGCCGCGCTGTACGCGGGGACTCCGCTAGCCACGCTCCGGCTGGCCGGCCTCGCCGCCGGCGGAGCCCCGGCCGCCGACGCCGCGCTGGACATCGCGTTCGCCGGCCACCCCTTCATGCTCGACTACTTCTGACCGCAATCCCGGCCCCACCCAAGCGCCAGCCCCGCCCGGCCCCACTGCCAGCCCCCGCTCCCGCCCCCGGCGCCACCACCACCAAGATCAACTTTGCGGTTCGGATCTGGCCGGTGATAGCCGGATAAATCTGAACCGGTGTTGCCTGCCGCCGTTGCCGACACGCCGGGTCATGTCACTGCGGCCGGCCCGGCCGGCCGGTAAGGTCGAAGCGACCGAACATGTGTTCGTCAGCAGGCGGGTATCAGCAACCGGGACGGTGAGCGGGATGCGAGTGCTCGGCGTCGATCCTGGCCTGACCCGGTGCGGTGTCGGCGTCATCGACGGCGAGCCCGGCCGGGCGCTGACGCTGGTCGGCACCGACGTGATCCGGACCCCGCACGGCGACGACGTCGCCCTCCGGCTGCTGGCGCTGGAAGCCGGCTTCGAGTCCTGGCTGACCGCGTATCAGCCGGACGCGGTCGCTGTCGAACGGGTGTTCAGCCAGCACAACGTCCGGACGGTGATGGGCACCGCGCAGGCGGGCGCCGTTGCCATCGTGTGCGCTGCGCGCCGCGGGCTGCCGGTCGCGCTGCACACCCCGAGCGAGGTCAAGGCGGCGGTGACCGGCAACGGCCGGGCCGGGAAGGAGCAAGTGACGGAAATGGTGACGCGGCTGCTCCGGATGACCAGCCCGCCGCGCCCGGCCGACGCGGCGGACGCGCTCGCGCTCGCGATCTGCCATCTATGGCGCGGCGGCGCGCAGCGCCGCCTGGCCGCCGCCGCGCGCTCGGCGACTGTCCCGGGCGGCCCGCGGTGATCGCCCATCTGGACGGGAAGGTCTGCTCGGTCGCGCCGGATGGCGCGGTCATCGACGTGGGCGGTGTCGGGCTGCTCGTGCAGTGCACGCCGGGCACCCTGGCCGGGCTGCGCACCGGCGAACGCGCCCGGGTGGCTACCTCCCTGGTGGTACGCGAAGACGCGCTGACGTTGTACGGTTTCGCCGGCGACGATGAGCGGAACACGTTCGAGCTGCTGCAGACGGCCAGCGGGGTAGGTCCCAGGCTGGCGCTGGCCATGCTGGCGGTGTTCAGCCCGGACGCGCTGCGCCGGGCGGTGGCGGCGGAGGATCTGGCGGCGCTGACCACGGTTCCCGGCATCGGCCGGAAGGGCGCGCAGCGGATCGTGCTTGAGCTGGCCGGCCGGCTGGGCTCGCCCGGCGAACTGCCATCCGGCACTGGCGCCGACGGCGGGCGGCTGGCCGCCGGACGGCCGCCGTCCTGGCGTGATCAGGTCCGCACGGGCCTGGTCAACCTCGGCTGGCAGCCCCGCGACGCGGACCAGGCGATCGCCGCGGTCGAGCCAGAGCTGACGGCTAACGCCGCCGCCGGCGACGGCACGGGCGGGACTGCGGCCGACCGCGACGACGTGGATGTGGCCACGGCCTTGCGCGCGGCACTTCGAGTCCTGGGCCGGGCATGACCGGCGGTGGCGAGCGCACCGGGCCGGGCATCCGGGCCAGCGGGCCACGGCCGGCCAGCGGGCCGGCCGCGTCCGAAGGGCCGGCCGCGTCCGGCGGCCCAGCCGGTGGCGGCGGCCCAGCCGGTGGCGGCGGCGCCAGCCGGTGGCGGCGGGCCAGGCCCGGACGATGCCGACCGGGTCGTCTCGCCGCTCGCCGATGCCGACGACCGGCTGATCGAGGGCGCCCTGCGGCCGAAGCGGCTGGCGGATTTCGTCGGCCAGAGCCGGGTGCGCGAGCAGCTGTCGCTGGTGCTTGAAGGGGCGCTGCGGCGCGGCCGGGCGCCCGACCACGTGCTGCTGTCCGGCCCGCCTGGCCTGGGCAAGACCACCATTGCCATGATCATCGCGGCCGAGATGGGCACGCCGCTGCGGATCACCAGCGGGCCGGCCATCGAGCGGGCCGGGGATCTCGCCTCGATGCTGTCCACGCTGAGCGAGGGCGAGGTGATGTTCATCGACGAGATCCACCGGGTCGCCCGGCCGGCCGAGGAAATGCTGTACATGGCCATGGAGGACTTCCGGGTCGACGTGGTCATCGGCAAGGGCCCCGGGGCGACGGCGATCCCGCTGGACATCGCGCCGTTCACGCTCGTCGGGGCGACTACCAGGGCGGGCCTGCTGCCGGCCCCGCTGCGGGACCGGTTCGGCTTCACCGCCTACCTGGACTTCTACGAGCCGGCCGAACTCGGCGTGATCGTCCGCAGGTCGGCCGGCCTGCTCGGCGTCGCGCTGCGCGATGACGGAGCGGACGAGATCGCCGGCCGCTCCCGCGGCACCCCGCGGATCGCTAACCGGCTGCTGCGCCGGGTGCGCGACTTCGCCGAGGTCCGTGCCGACGGCGTGGTGAGCCGGCAGGTCGCCAGGGACGCGCTGGAGCTGTACGAGGTGGACGACAATGGCCTCGACCGGCTGGACCGGGCCGTGCTGTCCGCGCTCGTCCGCAGGTTCGGCGGCGGCCCGGTGGGCCTGTCCACGCTCGCGGTGGCGGTCGGCGAGGAGGCCGAGACGGTCGAGGTGGTGGCCGAGCCCTTCCTGGTCCGGGAGGGCCTGATCGCCAGGACGCCGCGCGGCCGGGTGGCGACGCCGGCCGGCTGGATGCATCTCGGCCTGATCGCGCCGGAAACAGCCGCCGGGCAGCCGGCCTCCGGTACCCTGTTCGGCTAGCCAGGGCAGGCTATTCCTGGTTGCGGGCGTGTCACGATCACTCGCCTGACCCCGTAGCCTGTTGGTGCGTCGCCAGCGCGCCGCTACACTGCGGCAGTTGGTCAACGACAGCCGCCTGGCGCGGGGGCCGGCCAGGCCGGCCGCTGGCCGGGCCTGGCCTGCGACCGCTGCGGCAATCAACGGAAGGAAGCCCCGGCGATGGGGATCACGTATCTTGCGTCAACCGGTTCGTCATCAAAGAGCTCGCTCACGCCGATCCTGATTATCGCCGTGCTGTTCGGCGTCTTCTACCTGCTCATCATCCGGCCGCAGCGCAACAGGCAGCGCCGGGCCCAGCAGATGCAGGGCGGCGTCGAGCCAGGTCAGCGCGTCCGGACGACGGCGGGCATCTACGGCACCGTGACCAGGATCGACGACCCGGACGTGGAGCTTGAGATCGCGCCGGGCGTCGAGATCCGCATCCTGCGCCGCGCGATCATGGACATCCTGCCCGAGGACAGCCCAGCGGACGCGGCCCCGCCGGAGCCGGAGCCGGCCACCGAGGACGCGCAGGCCGGCGAGTGGGACACGCCCAAGGACGACCTGGAAAAGGACGACTGGGACAAGACGGACCGGAATCCGTAGCTCCAGCGCTGGCCCGACCGATCAAAGGACAGTCGAGAAGTGGCTCCCCCTAGCAGCACCAAATCCAGGCCGGGGCGCGCCCTCGCGGCGCTGCTCGCGCTGATCGTCATCATGCTGGTGGCGATCATCGGCAAGGATGCGTTCCAGCCCGCCAGCTGGCACCGTAACTTCCATGTGCAGCTTGGCCTGGACTTGTCGAGCGGTACCACGGTGACGCTGAAGGCGGACACCCCGAACCATGCGCAGCCCTCGGCGGCTGACATGGCGACGGCAATCTCGATCATGGAGCAGCGGGTCAACGGCGCCGGATTCACCGGTGCCCAGGTGGCCCAGCAGGGCAGCAACATCATCACCGTGTCCGTGCCGGGCAAGGGCGCGCAGGACGTCGTGCACCTGGTCGGCACGACTGCCCTGCTGCGCTTCCGCGAGGTGCTGCTCGAGGCCAACAACACCTCCGCCGCCGCGCCGGTGCCGACTCCCACCCCGACCCCCACGCCGAGCGCGTCCGGGAGCACCAAGCCGGGCAACGGCAAGAAGGCGCACGCCAGCGCGAGCCCGTCGCCCACCGCGTCGGCCAGCACATCGGCGGCCGCGCTCGGCGCGGCCGAGCCGGCGGCCAGGGCCTGACCGAGCGGGCCAGGCACCTGGCCGGCACGGCCTCGCCGAGCCCGTCAGCCTCGGCCAGCCCGTCAGCGTCGCCGACGGCCAGCAGCCAGGCCAGCCCGGCGCCGAGCGCCTCGCCCAGCGCCACCAGCCCGGGCGCGAAGCTGTCCACGACCGCCCAGGCATCCGGCGATGCCAGCCTGGTCAGCGCCCCGGTGAAGCAGTTGTTCGACAAGCTGAACTGCGCCAACCCCAAGTGGCAGCAGGAGATTTACCAGAACGACCCGAATAAGTGGGACAACCCGAACGTCCAGACCGTGTCCTGCCAGTTCATTCCCGGGCCGGCTGGGTCAAGTACGTGCTGGACAAGTCCACCGTCTCCGGCACCGAGGTAAAGGGCGCCACGGCGACGCTGGATCCGAACTCGGCCAGCGCCTGGCAGGTGAACCTCTCCTTCGACGGGGCCGGCGCGACCGCATTCGGCAACCTGACCACCGAGATGTTCGACAAGTACGGCAACGGCGGCAATCCGACCTCGCCGCTGGACCAGGCCGCGGTCGTGCTGGACGGCAAGATAATCTCCTCGCCGAACATCATCAGCGCCATCACCGGCGGCCAGGCCCAGATCACCGGGAGCTTCACCCAGGCGCAGGCGAGCTCGCTGGCCAACATCCTGAGCTACGGCGCGCTGCCGCTGAAGTTCAGCAAGCAGTCCGTCGAGTCGATCTCGCCGCAGCTCGGCTCATCCCAGCTGCACGCTGGCCTGATCGCGGCCGGCATCGGCCTGCTGCTGGTCGTGCTCTACTCGTTCCTGTACTACCGCGGCCTCGGCATCGTGTCGGTGTCCAGCCTGATCATCGCGGCGCTGCTGTCCTACCTGTCGGTCGTCCTGCTGAGCAAGTACCAGGGCTTCTCGCTGTCACTGGCCGGCGTGGCCGGCCTGATCGTCGCGATCGGCATCACCGCGGACTCCTTCGTGGTGTATTTCGAGCGGCTCCGCGATGAGGTCAGGGACGGCCGGTCGCTGCGGGCCGCGGTGGAACGCGGCTGGCAGCGCGCCAGGCGCACGATCCTGGTCTCCGACACGGTGTCCTTCCTGGCCGCCGCCCTGCTGTGGTACTTCGCGATCGGCGACGTGAAGGGCTTCGCCTTCACCCTCGGCCTGACCACTGTGATCGACATCGTGGTGGTCTTCCTGTTCACCAAGCCGATGGTCACCTTGCTGGCCAGGACCAGCTTCTTCGGCAACGGCCACCCGCTGTCCGGCCTGGATCCGGCCAGGCTCGGCGCGCGATCGCCGTGGCGCGGCGCCAAGCGGGTCACCGCCCGGCCGGCCGCGGGCGGGGCAAGCGCCACGGCCCGCCCGCACGCCCGGACCACCCCTGAGGAGGCGTGATGTCCCGGCTCGGCAACATCGGTGGCCGGCTCTACCGCGGTGAGGTGTCGGTCGAGTTCGTCTCCCGGCAGCGGCTCTGGTACACGATCTCCGGGCTGATCCTGGTCATCAGCATTGCCGCGCTCGCCTTCCGCGGGCTGAACACCAGCGTGGAGTTCAAGGGCGGCTCGGTGTTCCAGTTCAGCGCGCCGACGGCGACCTCCGCACAGGTCAGCAACGTGGTCAGCGCGGCAGGCGGCGGCACCGACGCGATCGTGCAGAAAGTCGGCATCGGCAGCAGCGCCAGCTGGCAGGTACAGACCTCGAAGGTGCCGTTCAGCGAGCAGCAGAAGATCCAGAGCGCGATCGCCGGCAATTTCCACATTTCCGAGAACGCCGTGAGCGCGAACTTCGTCGGGCCGAGCTGGGGCACCCAGATCTCGCAGAAGGCGCTCAAGGCACTGATCGCCTTCCTGATCGTGATCGTGATCTACCTGTCGATCGCCTTCGAGTGGCGGATGGCCAGCGCTGCGCTGATCGCGCTGGCGCACGACATCGTGATCACGATCGGCGTCTACGCGCTGACTGGCTTCCAGGTCAGCCCGGCGACCGTCATCGGGCTGCTCACGATCCTCGGTTACTCGCTGTACGACACCGTGGTCGTCTTCGACAAGGTCAGGGAGAATACCGCCGGACTGCTCGGCACCGCCCGCAGCACCTATAGCCAGGCCGCCAACCTCGCGCTCAACCAGACCCTGGTCCGGTCCATCAACACTTCGGTGATCGCGCTGCTGCCGGTGGCCGCGATCCTGGTCGTCGGGGTCGGGTTGCTCGGGGCCGGCGAGCTCAAGGACCTGGCGCTGGTGCTGTTCGTCGGCATGCTGTCCGGTACCTACTCCTCGATCTGCATCGCTACCCCGGTGCTAGCCGACCTGAAGGAGCGCGAGCCGCAGTACAAGGCGCTGGCCAAGCGGGTCGCGCTGCGGCAGGCGGGCGGCCGCGCCGCCATGCGGGCCAAGGCCAAGGCCGGGAAGGCCGCGGCTGGCGGCGGGCAGGCCGCTGGCCCGGCCGCGGATGCCGGGCCCGGTCCGGGCGCTGATCCTGATCAGGGCGCTGACCAGGACACTGATGCTGATCAGGACGCCGCCGCTGGCCGTGACTCCGGCCACCCCGCGGCGGCGGACCCGGCGCTGCCAGCGCCCGGCGAGCGGGTACCGGTCGGCCAGGCCGGCGCCACCACCCCGCGCAGCCCGGGAGGCAGGCCGGGACCGCGCCAGCAGCCGCGGCGCAGCAGCGCGGCCAAGCGGCGGCCAGGCGGCAAGAAGAAGCGGCGCTAGCACGTGTCCGGTGACGCGCTCGCTGACGCCGGGGTCGCGGAACTGATCTCCTCGATGATCCGGGATGTCCGCGACTTCCCGGAGCCGGGCATCGTGTTCAAGGACATCACCCCGTTGCTCGCCGACGGCCCCGCGCTGGCCGCGGTAATCGGCGCGCTGGCCGCCGGGCACGGCCGGATCGACAAGGTGGCCGGGATCGAGGCACGCGGTTTCATCCTGGCGGCGCCGGTCGCGCTCCGGCTCGGAGTCGGTTTCGTGCCCGTCCGTAAGCAGGGAAAGCTGCCGGCCGCCTGCCGCTCGCAGACCTACGAGCTTGAATACGGCACCGCGACGCTGGAGGTGCACGAGGATGCTTTCGCGCCGGGCGATCAGGTGCTCATCGTCGATGACGTGCTTGCTACCGGCGGCACCGCCGCCGCGACCGCCGACCTGGTCCGGCGCAGCGGCGCGGAGGTGACCGCGGCGGCGGTGATGCTGGAACTCGGCTTCCTCAGCGGCCGGACCCGGGTACCCGACCTGGACATACGGTCGCTGCTTGTGGTGTGAGAAGGCTGGTGCGCGGCGCGCTGCGCGGTGCCCGGCACTTTCCGGAGCCCCCCGTCGATAGACTGTGTGCCTTAGCGGACGTGAGGAGCATTTGTGGCCGGTGACGCGGTAACGGCCGGCCTGGCCGAAACCGGGGTCACCCTGGCCGCCGACGGCCAGCCCGAGCAGCATGAGGACAAGCCGGTGCTGCTAGCGGAGCAGGGCGGGGTGACGCCGGATAGCGCTGCGCCCCCGGATGGCCCCGCGTCCCCGGATGGCTCCGCTCCCCCGGATGGCCCCGCGTCCCCGGATGGCCCCGCGTCCCCGGATGGCCCCGCGTCCCCGGATGGCCCCGCGTCCCCGGATGCGCCCGCGCCCCCGGACGGTACCGCGCCCCCGGATGGCCCCGCGCCCCCGGATAACACGGCGCTGCCGGACAGCACCGGATCCGTAAGCACCGCCGCCGCGGCTGTCGCAGGCGCCGCGGATCTCCCGGGTTCGGCGGATGGCACGGATGCCGAACGCGGGAACGTGCCTGGCCCGGTCCCGGACCGCCCGGAAAAGGCCAGCAAGGCCGGCAAACCCGGCAAGGGCGCCAAGGCCAGCAAGGCCGGGCAGGTCAGTCAGGCCGGCAAGGCCGGCAAGGCCGGGCGGGCCAGGCAGCCCGCGGCCGCCGGGCGGGCCACGGCCAGCCCGCAGCCGGGCGGCACCGCCGGGACCACAGGCGTCCGCCGTCGGCTGGCCAGGCTCGGCGCCCCGCGCGGTGGCATCAACCCCGTGCTCGAGCCGCTGATCAAGACGGTCCGGGCGACGCACCCGAAGGCCGACGTGCGGCTGGTCGAGCACGCCTACGACGTCGCGGCCCGGCAGCACACCGGCCAGCTGCGGAAGAGCGGCGACCCGTACATCACCCACCCGCTCTCGGTGGCCACCATCCTGGCCGAGCTCGGCATGAACACCGAGACGCTGTGCGCCGCGCTGCTGCACGACACCATCGAAGACACCCAGTACACCCTGGCCGAGCTGCGCGCCGAGTTCGGCGACGAGATCGCCGAGCTGGTCGACGGCGTGACCAAGCTGGACAAGGTCAAGTACGGCGATGCCGCGCAGGCGGAAACCGTGCGCAAGATGGTGGTCGCGATGTCCCGCGACATCAGGGTCCTGGTCATCAAGCTGGCGGACCGCCTGCACAACATGCGGACGCTGCGCTATCTGCCGCGGCCGAAACAGGAGCAGAAGTCGCGCGAGGTACTGGAGATCTTTGCGCCGCTGGCGCACCGGCTCGGCATGAACACGGTCAAGTGGGAGCTTGAGGATCTGGCCTTCGCCACGATGTTCCCGAAGCGTTACGACGAGATTGCCCGGCTGGTTTCCGAGCGTGCTCCCCGCCGGGACATGTTCCTGCAGGAGGTCGTCGAGGACGTATCGGCGGATTTGCGCGAGGCCAAGATCAAGGCGCGGGTAACCGGCCGGCCGAAGCACTATTACTCCGTTTACCAGAAGATGATCGCCAGGAATGTCGGCTTCGACGATATCTATGACCTGGTCGGCATCCGCGTCCTGGTGGATTCGCTGCGCGACTGCTACGCGGTCCTCGGCACGGTCCATGCCCGGTGGAATCCGGTGCCCGGGCGGTTCAAGGACTACATCGCGATGCCGAAGTTCAACATGTACCAGTCGCTGCACACGACCGTGATCGGCCCGGAGGGCAAGCCGGTAGAGCTGCAGATCAGGACCTGGGGCATGCACCGGCGGGCGGAGTACGGGGTCGCCGCGCACTGGAAGTACAAGGAAGAAACGGTGCTCGGCACCCGCAGCTCGGATCTGGCCTGGCTGCGGCAGCTGGTCGACTGGCAGCGGGAGACGGCCGACCCGGCCGAATTCCTCGAATCGCTCCGGTTCGATCTCGGCGCCGCCGAGGTTTACGTCTTCACCCCGCGCGGCGCGGTCATCGCGCTGCCGCAGGGCGCCACGCCGGTCGACTTCGCCTACTCGATTCACACCGAGGTCGGGCACCGGACCATCGGGGCGCGGGTAAACGGCCGCCTGGTGGCGCTGGAGAGCACGCTCAACAACGGCGACACCGTGGAGATCTTCACCTCCAAGGCGATGGACGCCGGGCCGAGCCGGGACTGGCTCGGGTTCGTCAAGAGCGCGAGAGCGCGGAACAAGATCCGGCACTGGTTCTCCAAGGAGCGCAGGGAGGCCGCTGCCGAGACGGGCAAGGCCGCCATCGCCCGGGCCATGCGCAAGCAGGGCCTGCCGCTACAGCGGCTGGCGACCGGCGACGCGCTGCTCGCCATCGCCCGCGAGCTGCGTTATACCGATCTGTCGGCGCTGTACGCGGCCGTCGGCGAGGGTCATGTCAGCGCCCAGTCGGTGGTGGGCAAGCTGGTCAGGTCGGCCGGCGGGATCGCCGGCGCGCAGGAGGACCTGGCCGAGACAGCCCTGCCCACCCGGCCGCCCAAGCCGCCGCCGGCCGGTGACTCCGGCGTGGTCGTGGAGGGTGCCGCCGATGTCTGGGCGCGGCTCTCCAAGTGCTGCACGCCGGTGCCCGGCGACGACATCACCGGGTTCGTCACTCGCGGCCACGGGGTTTCCGTGCACCGGGCCGATTGCGTCAACCTTGAGCACCTGCTCGGCTCCCAGTCCGAGCGGGTGGTCACGGTGCGCTGGTCGCCGCGGGAAGGATCCCTGTTCCTGGTCGCGATCCAGGTCGAGGCGCTGGACCGTACCGGCCTGCTCTCCGATGTGACCAGGGCGCTATCCGACCAGCACGTCAACATCCTTTCGGCGTCGGTGACCACGACCAGGGACCGGGTTGCCTTCAGCAAGTTCACGTTCGAGATGGGTGACCCGAAGCACCTGCGTCATGTGCTCCGCGCGGTCCGCTCCATCGACGGCGTGTACGACGTGTACCGGGTCACCAACTAGCACCCAGGCCATCGGCAGCCCGCAGCCGGGCACCGCCGGCGATGCCGGCACCGCCCGGCGTCAGCCGGAGCCCGGCGTCAGCCGGACAGCTCGGCCAGCGTCCGCTCTGCCTCGTGCAGCCACTCGCGCCGGGCCGTCAGGGCCTCTTCCGCGCGCTGGCTGGCCTTCTCGTCGCCCTGCGCCTGGGCCCGCTCCAGCTGGCCCTCCAGCTGACTGATCGCGGCGCGGATCTGCTCGACGGTGCCCTTGGCCCTGGACAGTGCCTCGGGGTTAGAGCGCCGCCAGTGCGTGTCCTCGGCCTTGCGCACCGCTTCCTCTACCCGGCGCAGACCGCCTTCGAGCCTTTCCTGCGCATCGCGGGGCACGCCGCCGATCCGCTCCCAGCGCTCCTGGATGCCGCGCAGGACGGAGCGGGCTGACCGGGCATTGGTCACCGGCAGCAGCTTCTCGGCCTCCGCCAGCAGCTCGGTCTTCGCGGCGGCATGCTCGCGAAGCTCGGCGTCCTTGGCCGAGAAGATCTTCGCGCGCTCGGTGAAGAACCTGTCCTGAGCGGCCTTGAACCGGCCCCACAGCTCTTCCTCGGCGGCCCGGTCGGCCCGGCCCGCCTCCTTCCAGGAGCGCATCAGCTCCCGGTAAGCGGAGGCAGTCGGCCCCCAGTCGGTCGAGGTGGCGAGCGCCTCGGCCTCGGTCACCAGCTTCTCCTTGCGTGCCCTGGCGCCTTCCCGCTCGTCTTCCAGGCCCGCGAAGTATGCCTTGCGGCGCTTGGTAAACGCGTTGCGCGCGGCGGAAAGCCGCTTCCACAGCGCGGTCTCGACGGCGCGGTCTGCCCGCGGCGCCGCCTTCCACTCCTCCAGCAGCTGCCGCATCCGCTCGCCGCTGATCTTCCAGTGCGTCGCCTCCGCCGCGATGCGCTCGGCCTCGGCGACGATGCGCTCCTTGCGGTCCTGCGCCTCGGTACGAGCCTGCTCCCGGGCGGCCTTGTTCTCCTCGCGGCGGTGGTCGACCAGGCCGGTCATCGCCTCCAGCTTCCGCTGGAGCCCGTCCAGATCCCCGACGCAGTGCGCGTCGGCGATAGCCGAGAGCAGCCTGGCGATGGTCGCCCTGGCCTGGCCGGGGGAGAGGTCCGTGGTAGAGATCCGCTGCTCAAGCAGGCTGACCTCGGTCTCGAGCGCGAGGAACTTGCGCTCGAAGAAGGCGAGAGCCTCCGCCGGGGTACCCGCCTGCCATGAGCCCACCACGCGCTCGCCATCGGCGGTACGGACGTAGACGGTGCCGTCGTCGTCTACCCGGCCCCACGGATCGTTGGCGGTGCTCACCGCTAACCTCCTGCTCAGTACCTGGCCGGCCAGGCGCATGCCGGTCAGGTCTTCCTTATCGTCACGCTCTCGATGACGACCTTCTTCTTCGGATGGCCGTCCCCGGGGCCGTTGGCGTTGTCGCTGCCCGCCTTGGCCACATTCTGGATGATATTAAGCCCGCTGACGATGGTGCCGAACGGTGTGTATTTGGGCGGCAACGTAGGGGTGTTCTTGTACACCAGGAAGAACTGGCTGCCGTTGGTGTTCGGCCCGGAGTTGGCCATCGCCACCGTGCCGCCCGGGTACTTCGCCCCGGCCAGGTTCTCGTCATCGAACTTGTAACCCGGCCCGCCGTTGCCGGTGCCCGTCGGATCCCCGCATTGCAGGACGAAGATCCCGGATGTTGTCAGCCGGTGGCAATGCGTGCCGTCGAAGTACTTCTTGGCCGCCAGGTAGACAAAAGAGTTCACCGTGCAGGTGGCCTTGCTGTTACCCAAGCTGATAACGATGTTGCCGCGGTTGGTGTGAATCGTCGCCCGGTACCTGGCCTTGCCGTCCGGCCGGGCGGGCGGCGTGCCTACCTTGCGGGCAGCCGGCGGGCTGGCCGGGTACGAGCAGTGCCTGGCCGGCTCGGCCTGCGTAGGCGTCGGCGTAGCCGAGGCCGGAGTTGCCCCGGCCGACGGGGTCGCCCCGGCCGAAGCGCCTGATTTCGCCGCGGCCTGCGCGTGCTGGCCCTGTCCGCGGAAAAGGAAGTAGCCGCCAACCGCGAGCGCAATGGCCAGGCAGCACGCCACGCCGATGGCCGTCAGGCGGCGTGTCCGCTGGTACTGCTCCTGCTGCCGGACTGTCCGGCGCTGATAGCGCTCGCGGGCAAGCCTCCGCTGGCGTTCCTTCTTACCCGCCACCCGCTCAGCCCTCCCGGTTCCTGTCGTCCTGCCTGATCAGCTAAACTTCGCGAATCGTACCGGGACCCGGACTCCAGTGAAACAGCCGTTACCGGTTCGAGCCAAGGCCGTCGTTCTGCCGCCACATCAGCCCCGTCAGTTACCCGGTGACGCCACCCGTTCGTGATCAGCGGTACCGGCGGTGACACGCGGCTCCCGCTCGTCACCCGGCGCAGGATCCGGGCGCCGGCAACGGGATCCAGGGCGCTGTTTGACGGGGATCCGGCGCCGGGGCCTGAATAATCCGTGATCATGAAATGGGCGGGCCCGCGCGACCGGCGGCGGCGGTGTGCTCGGTAGCCTGTAGCCACGCTGCGCAGCCAGGCCCGTCCAGGGCGCCAGGTCCGGTAACCCGGGAAGGAGGCAGCCTTGCTCGTCGCCGGATTCCCCGCGGGCATGTTCGCTGCCAACTGCTATGTCGTGGCACCCGGGCCAGGCGAGCGGTGCGTGATCATCGATCCCGGCCAGGAAGCGGAACGGGGCATCGAGGAGATCATCCAGCGGTACCGGCTGCAGCCGGCCGCCGTCTTGCTCACGCACGGCCATCTTGACCACATCTGGTCAGTGGCCCCGGTGTGCGGCGCGAAGGACATCCCCGCCTACATCCATCCCGCCGACCGCGCGCTGCTCAGCGATCCGGCGCGCGGGCTCTGGCCGCAGGCGGGCCCGGGGATGCTCGGCGGCCTGACCTTCGCCGAGCCGGCCGAGGTGGTCGAGCTGGCCGACGGCGCGCCGCTGCAACTGGCCGGCATCGAGGTGATCGTTGATCACGCTCCGGGGCATACGCCAGGCTCCGTGACGTTCCGGCTGCCGGCCGCTGGCGAGACCGGCACCACGGGTCAGGCTGGCCCGCATGACGCGGCCGGTGCGGACGGCGGGGGTAACAGCGCCGGCGGCGCCCCGGCTGCTGGCGGCGTTCCGGCCGCCGAGCCGGCGATCTTGTTCACCGGGGATCTGCTCTTCGCCGGGTCGATCGGGCGTACCGACCTGCCCGGCGGTGACTACGCGACGATCCTGGACAGCCTGGCCCGGGTGTGCCTGCCGCTGCCGGATGAGACAGTGGTGCTGGCCGGGCACGGCCCGCAGACGACAATAGGCGCCGAGCGGGCGTCCAACCAGTTCCTGGCCGGCCTGGCGCCGCTGTCCGGCCCGGCCCGGGGGTTGTGACCCGGCCGCGGAAGGGCAGGCAGCTGGCCGGCGGAGACCGGTTAGCGGCGCACCGGACCAGGGCCTGACCGCACCGGGCCAGCTCCGCACCGGACCGCGCACGGCGCCGGGCTGAGCAGCACACTGAGTACTACGGAGAGGTGAGCAAACGATGATCCGCACCCATCAGGCGGGCACGCTGCGCGCGTCGCTGGCCGGGCAGCGGGTAACGCTGGCCGGCTGGGTGGCGCGGCGCCGGGACCACGGCGGCGTGGTGTTCATCGACCTGCGGGACGCCAGCGGAGTGGCCCAGATCGTGTTCCGCCAGGAGGATCTGGCGCATGACCTGCGCGCTGAGTTCTGCGTGCGGGTGACCGGCGAAGTGCGGCGCAGGCCGCCGGGCAACGAGAACCCGGAGCTGCCCACCGGGGAGATAGAGGTCGCGGTGGCCGAGATCGAGGTGCTGGCCGAGTCCGACCCGCTGCCGTTCCCGGTCGACGGCGCCGGTGACCTGAACGAGGACGTCCGGCTCCGCTATCGCTACCTGGACATCAGGCGCCCGGAGATGGCCGCCGCGCTGCGCGCCCGCTCGCGCGCCGCCTACCTGGTCAGCGACGTCATGCAGGCGCACGGCTTCGTCCAGGTGGAGACGCCTTACCTGACCAGATCCACGCCGGAGGGCGCGCGGGATTTCGTGGTGCCAGCGCGGCTGCGCCCGGGCAGCTGGTACGCGCTGCCGCAGTCGCCGCAGCTGTTCAAGCAGCTGCTGATGGTCTCCGGGCTGGAACGCTACTACCAGCTGGCCCGCTGTTTCAGGGACGAGGATTTCCGGGCCGACCGGCAGCCCGAATTCACCCAGATCGACATCGAGATGTCCTTCGTCACCAGGGCAGACGTCGTGACCGTCGCCGAGGACCTGGTCGAACGGCTGTGGTCCGAACTGGCCGGATACCGGATCCAGCGGCCGATCCCGCAGCTGACCTACGCCGCCGCGATGGCACGGTTCGGCTCCGACAAGCCGGACCTGCGCTTCGGCTGCGAGCTCACTGACCTGACCGGCTACTTCGCGCAGAGCTCATTCCGGGTGTTCCAGGCCGAGCACGTGGGCGCGGTGGTAATGCCGGGCGGCGCGAGCCAGACCCGGCGGGAACTGGACGGCTGGCAGGACTGGGCGCGTTCGCGCGGCGCCCGCGGCCTGGCCTACGTGACGATCGGCGCGGACGGCTCGGTCGCCGATGCCGGGCCAGTGGCCAGGCACCTTTCCGGTCCGGAGCGATCCGGGCTGGCCGCGGCGGCCGGCGCGGAGCCGGGCGACTGCGTGTTCTTCGCCGCCGGGCCGGCCGCCGCGGCCCGCGCGCTGCTCGGCGCGGCCAGGCTGGAGATCGGCCACCGGTGCGGCCTGATCGACCCGGCGGCGTGGGCGTTCACCTGGGTAGTGGACGCGCCCATGTTCGAGGAGGACGGCGCGGGCGGCTGGACGGCCGTGCACCACCCGTTCACCGCGCCGCTGCCGGACTGGGCGGACAAGTTCTCCGCCGAGCCGGCCGGCGCGCTCGCCGACGCCTACGACATCGTCTGCAATGGCACCGAGATCGGCGGCGGCTCGATCCGGATCCACCGGCCGGATGTGCAGCAGCAGGTCTTCGACGTGATCGGGCTGTCCCGGGAGCAGGCCACATCGCAGTTCGGCTTCCTGCTCGACGCGCTGCGATTCGGGCCGCCGCCGCACGGCGGCATCGCTTTCGGCTGGGACCGGATGCTGATGCTGCTGACCGGCCGCGAAACGATCCGCGACGTGATCGCGTTCCCGAAGGCAGCGTCCGGGCTCGACCCGCTCACCGGCGCCCCGGCCCCGATCACGCCCGCGCAGCGCAAGGAGGCCGGCATCGACGGGCCGGCTCCGCCCGGTTAGCAGCCCGGCCCGGGCTGGCAGCCCGTCCGGGGCATGCTGCCCCGGGGATACTGTCAACTGTGGCCAGAACAGACCCCGGCCAGGGAGCCAGCCTCTTCGACGCGGCCGAGCAGCAAGCAACGCTCGCGGCCGCGCCGCTTGCCGTCCGGATGCGGCCGCGGTCGCTCAGCGAGGTCATCGGGCAGCGGCACCTGACCGGCGAGGGCACCCCGTTCCGAAAGCTCGCTGATCACGATGCCGCCATGTCGCTGCTGCTCTGGGGTCCGCCCGGGACGGGCAAGACCACGCTGGCCCAGGTGGTCAGCCAGGTCACCAGCCGCCGCTTCACCGAGCTTTCGGCGGTCACCGCCGGGGTCAAGGACGTCCGCGCGGCCATCGACGCCGCCCGCCGGGACCTGGGCCTGACCGGAACGCAGACCGTGCTGTTCATCGACGAGGTGCACCGGTTCAACAAGGCACAGCAGGACGCGCTGCTGCCCGCGGTGGAGAACCGCTGGGTGTCCTTCATCGGCGCGACCACCGAGAACCCGTTCTTCTCCGTGGTCGGGCCGCTGCTGTCCCGGTCGCTGCTGCTCACCCTGGAACCGCTGGGCGACGATGACATGCGCCTGGTGATCGAGCGGGCGGTGACCGACGAGCGCGGCCTCGGCGGCGCCGTCACCCTGGCCGACGGGGTCATCGGCCTGCTCGTCCGGCTGGCCGCCGGTGACGCGCGGCGGGCGCTCACCTACCTGGAGGCGGCCGCGCTCGGCCTGCCGGCCGGCGGCGAGGTAACTGTCGCGACCGTGGAGCGGGCGGTGGACCGCGCGGCCGTGCGCTACGACCGCGGCGGCGACCAGCACTACGACGTGATCAGCGCCTTCATCAAGAGCATGCGGGGCAGCGATGCCGACGCTGCGCTGCATTACCTGGCCAGGATGATCGAGGCCGGCGAGGATCCCAGGTTCATCGCCCGCCGGCTCATCGTGCACGCCAGCGAGGACGTCGGGATGGCCGACCCCTCGGCGCTGCAGACCGCCGTGGCCGCCGCGCACGCCGTCGAGTTCGTCGGGCTCCCGGAGGCCAGGATCAACCTGGCCCAGGCCGTCATCCACGTGGCCCTCGCGCCGAAGTCCAACGCGGTGGTGCAGGCGGTCAACGCCGCCGCGCAGGACGTCCGGGACGGCCTGATCGGCCCGGTGCCCGCCCACCTGCGGGACGCCAGCTACCGCGGCGCGCAGCGGCTCGGGCACGGGACCGGCTACCGCTACCCGCATGACTACCCCGAGGGAGTGATCGCCCAGCAGTACGCGCCGGACGCGGCGGCCGGGCGGCGTTACTACCAGCCCACCGGGCATGGCGCCGAGGCCAGGTATGCGGACCGGGCCGGGAAGATCAGGGCCATCCTGGACGCCGCCAGCCAGCCGGCCGCCGCCCCGGCCGCCCCGGCCGTGCCGCCGCCGGACAAGCGGTAGGGTCGGGCAGGTAATCAAGGGCGGGCGGGGTACGCAGGCCCGGCCAGGCAAGCGGGCCGGGCGAGCTGGCGAAGGAGCAGCCGGACGTGAATACCGGGCAGCTAGCAGAGCTAATCGCGGCAGGTTTCTTCGCGCTGGGGGTCTGCGCCGCCGGGTACGTGCTGATCCGGCTGGCCAGGCTGATCTCCGCGGCGGCCAGCCTGATGGCGGATTACCGGGACCGTGCCGACCAGCTGATCGACCGGGCCCAGGCGGCCGTTGACCGGGCCGGCGAGCAGCTGGCCAGGACCGACACCATCACCGCCAGCATGGACGAGGTCACCGCCAACATGGCCGAGCTTTCCGGTCATGTCTCGTCCATGACCGGCCTGGCCAGGGCCATTTCCGGTGGCTTCGGCGCTCCGCTGCTCAGGGTTTCCGCGGTTGCCTATGGCGTGCGCCGGGCCACCGGGCTCCGCCTCACCGCCCTGGCCAGCCAGCCGCCGGCCCGCCCGGCGATAACGCAGCGGCCGGGAGCGCGCCGGTGATCGGCAGGCTCGGCTGGCTGGCGGCCGGCGTTGTACTCGGCGTGACCGGCTACCGGCGGGCCAGCCGGCTGCTGCGATCGCTCCGCCCCGCGGCCGGCCCGGATGGCCGGACCTGGCGGTCCATCCGGCCGGGCGCCCCGGCGGCCCGGCTCACCCGGCCGGCCGTGCACCGAAGCGGCACCGGCCCGCTGCGCGGGATCGGCCCGTTCGTGCATGACGTCAAGGACGGCATGGATATTTACCTGGATCGCCATTCCGGCCAGCCAGGCCCTACCCTCGGTTACCCAGGGACCGGCGACTCCGCCGGGACCGACAGCCACCCGGGGACCGACAGCCACCCAGGGACCGACAACGCGAAGGATGGCCGATGATGGAGTCGGCAGAGATTGCCCGCCGTTTCCTCAGCTATTTCGAGCGGCACGGGCACGCCGTGGTGCCCTCGGCCAGCCTGGTCGCCGATGACCCGACGCTGCTTCTTGTCAATGCCGGGATGGCTCCGTTCAAGCCCTATTTCCTAGGCCAGCAGGCGCCCCCGTTCCGCCGCGCGGCCAGCGCGCAGAAATGCGTGCGGACCCCGGACATCGAGGAAGTCGGCAAGACCACCAGGCACGGCACGTTCTTCCAGATGCTGGGGAACTTCTCGTTCGGTGACTACTTCAAGGACCAGGCGATCCCCTACGCGTGGGAGCTGCTGACCGGGCCGGAGTCCGGCGGCGGGTTCGGGTTCCCCGCGGACCGGCTGTGGGCCACCGTCTACCACGAGGACGATGAGGCCGCGAAGATCTGGCGGGACGTCGTCGGCCTGCCCGGCGACCGCATCCAGCGGCGCGGCATGGCTGACAATTTCTGGTCGATGGGCGTGCCAGGGCCGTGCGGGCCGTGCTCGGAGATTTACTACGACCGGGGGCCCGAGTACGGCCGCGAGGGCGGCCCGGTGGTGGACGAGGACCGCTACCTGGAGGTCTGGAACCTGGTCTTCATGCAGTACGCGCGCGGTGCGGGACCGGGCAAGGAGGGCTACCCGATCGTCGGCGAGCTGCCGTCGAAGAACATCGACACCGGCATGGGCCTGGAGCGGATGGCCGCGCTGCTGCAGGGCGTCGACAACATCTACGAGATCGACACGATGTGGAAGGTGCTGGACCGGGCCGCGGAGCTGACCGAGCAGAAGTACGGGCGGGACCACCGGGCCGATGTCTCGCTGCGGATCGTCGCCGATCATGTGCGCACCGCCGTGATGCTGGTCGCCGACGGCGTGCTGCCGTCCAACGAAGGCCGTGGCTACGTGCTGCGCAGGATCTTGCGGCGCGCCGTCCGCAACCTGCGGCTGCTGTCCGGCTCGCAGCGCGGCGGGACCGGCGGCTCGCACGATGCGGACCGCGGCGGCCATGGCGAGCGGTACATGCACGAGCTCGCCGCGGCGGCCATCGGCGCGCTCGGCGACCAGTACCCGGAACTGCACCGCGATGCCCCGAACATCCACACCGTGATCGACGCGGAAGAGGCAGTCTTTCTCGGCACGCTGCGCACCGGCACCGCGATATTCGACGCGGCGGTGGAGGAGACCCGCCGGCGCGGCACCGAGACGATCCGCGGCGAGCAGGCGTTCCAGCTGCACGACACTTACGGCTTCCCGATCGACCTGACCCTGGAAATGGCCGCGGAGCAGGGCCTCGCCGTGGATGAGCCGGAATTCCGGCGGCTGATGGCGCAGCAGCGGCAGCGTGCCAAGGAGGACGCGGCGGGCAAGAAAACCGGCAACGCCGACGTGTCGGTGTTCGCGGCCATCCTGGAGCGCTCCGGCCCGGTCACGTTCACCGGCTACGACGAGGTGGCAGGCGAGGCGACGGTCACCGGCCTGCTGGTGGGCGGCGCCGCGGTTCCCGCGGCCGGCGCCGGCACCGAGGTTGACGTGGTGCTCGACCGGACCCCGTTCTACGCCGAGGGCGGCGGCCAGCTCGCCGACGCGGGCTGGATCACGGCGCAGGCCAGCGGCGGCGGATCCGGCGACGGAGCCAGGGTCGAGATACTTGACGTACAGGCTCCGGTACCCGGGCTGATCGTGCACCGGGGGCGGGTGACCAGCGGCGAGATCGCCGTCGGCGCGCCGGTCTACCTGGAGATCGACATCGACCGCCGCCGGGCCATCTCCCGGTCCCACACCGCGACCCACCTGGTGCACCGGGCGTTCCGCGGCGCGCTGGGCGAGTCCGCCGCGCAGGCAGGCTCGGAGAACTCGCCGGGCAGGTTCAGGTTCGACTTCACGGCGGGCGGCGCGGTGCCGCCTTCGGTGCTGCGCGACGCGGAGGACGAGGTCAACCAGGTCCTCATCACCGACCTGGACGTACGTGCCTTCCACACGTCCATTGACGAGGCCCGGGCGATGGGCGCGCTCGCGCTGTTCGGCGAGAAATACGGCGAGCGCGTCCGCGTCGTCGAGGTGGGCGACTACTCACGCGAGCTGTGCGGCGGCACTCACGTGGCGCGCTCTGGCCAGCTCGGGCTGGTCAAGATCCTGGGCGAGGCGTCGATCGGCTCGGGGGTACGCCGCGTCGAGGCGCTGGTCGGCATGGACGCATTCCGTTTTCTGGCCAGGGAGAACGTGCTGGTCAGCCAGCTCACCGAGCAGCTGAAGGCGCCTAGGGAGGAGCTGCCCGAGCGGATCGCCGGGCTGGTCGAGCCGGCTCCGGGACGCCGAGCGCGACCTGCAGCGGCTGCAGTCCAGCCAGCTGCTCGGGGCCGCCGCCGAGCTGGCCAGCCGGGCCGAGGACGTCGGCGGCACCGCGTTCATCGGGCACCAGGTGCCCGACGGCACGGCAGCCGACGGGATCCGGAAGCTCGCGCTTGACCTGCGCGGCCGGCTGCCCGCGATCCGTCCGGCCGTGGTCGTGGTGGCCGGCGTACCGGCCGACCGGCCGGTCGTGGTGGTGGCCGTCAACGACGCCGCGCGGAAGGCGGGCCTGGCCGCCGGAGCGCTCGTCCGGCCGGCCGCTGAGGTGCTCGGCGGCCGCGGCGGCGGCAAGGACGACGTCGCCCAGGGTGGCGGTGCGCCGCTTGGGGCTGCAGCTCCCGGTGTTATGGGAAACGCATTTAACGCTGTTCGCGCGGTTGTTGGGAACACGGCCGGGCCGGGTGGCGTAGCGTGAGACCGTGCTGCAGCCACATTGTTGCCGAGGTGATATCGGCGGTCAGGGGAGCCTGTCCTTGCGGCATGGCGTCCGGCTAGCGGTGGACGTCGGGACCGTGCGGATTGGCGTGGCCCGCAGCGATCCGGACGGGCTGCTCGCCAGCCCGGTCGCGACCGTCGCCCGTGGCCGCGGCGACCTGGACAGCCTGGCCGGGCTGGTGATCAGCCACGATGCGGTCGAGGTCATCGTCGGGCTGCCGACCGGCCTGTCCGGCCGGGAGGGTGCGTCCGCCGCCGGCGCGCGGACGTTCGCGGCTGCGCTGGCCGGCCGGCTGGCGCCGTGCCCGGTTCGGCTGGTCGACGAGCGGTTCACCACCGTGCTCGCGCACGATGTGCTGCGCCAGGGCGGCCGCGGCGGCCGGCAGCGGCGGGCCGTGGTAGACCAGGCAGCGGCGGCGCTGCTGCTGCAGGGGGCACTCGACGCCGAGCGATCGACCGGCCAGCCAGCTGGCGAGCTGGTCGCCGCGGCCTCCGGGGCGCCCGGATGACCCGGGACGGGCGGCACGGGGAGAGCCTGCAGGACGATACCCACTGGCCGCCTGCCGGGGATACGGCGTTGCCCAACGGCTACGGCAGGCCGTCAAAGCATGCCGCGCCGCCGGCCGCCGAGTACGCCTCGCAGGAGCCGTACGACCAGCCGGGCTACGGCGAGCGCCCGAGCCACCCAAGCCACCCGGGCTACAGCGGGCAACCGGGCCAGCCGGGCTATGGCGGGCAGCCGGGCCACCCGGGCTACGGCGGGCCGCCGGGCCATCCGGGGCAGCCGGGCTACGGCGGGCAGCCGAGCCACCCGGGCCAGCCCGGCTACGGTCGGCCCGGCCCAGCGGATTCCTACCCGATGCAGGACCCCTATGCCGCGCGGGATGGCAACCGGCCGCAGGACGCCTACCCGCCACCCGATCCGTACCCGCCGTCAGCGCCGGGTCATGCCGGGGAGCCCTACGCCGAGCCGGATCCGTACGGTGCGCATCCGCCCTACCCCGGGTCGGCTGACCCTGGTCAGGAAACCGTCCAGTTCGGCCAGCAACCAGAGCAGGCCCGGCCAGGCCGGCCCGCTGCGGCCAGCCCGCACGACCCCTACGGTGGCAGGGATCCGCTCGATACCTCCGTGCCGTACCTGCCGAGGGAGTCCTACGGCCAGCCCGGCCAGCGGGACCAGCACGGTCCGTCCGCTCAGTACGGCGAGGCGGCGGATCCGTATCGCCGCGGCAGCAGGCCAGGACGCGAATCCGGCCCGTATGGCGCAACTGACCCGCACGGTTCGGCTGACGTCTACGGCTCTGCCACCCGGCACGGTCCGGCCGGCCCTTACCCGGCCGCTGACCCGTACGGGCCTGCTGATCCGTACGGGCCCGCTGATCCGTACGGGCCCGCTGATCCGTACGGGCCCGCTGATCCGTATGCGCCCGCCGGTCCGTATGCGCCCGCCGGTCCGTATGCGCCCGCCGATCCTTACGGTTCCGCCGATCCGTACGGCTCCGCCGATCCCAATGGCCCGGCTACCCAATATCAGCCGCCGGCGTTTCACCAGCCGCCGCCGGCCCGGCCGGCGGCCGACCCGGCCACCGACCCGGCCGCAAGCTCATCCGGCGGCCCGTTCCGCTGGCTGCCTCCCGCCGACTCCGGCCAGGGCCCGCACAGCCAGCCGGGCGGCTACCACGCGCACCAT
This sequence comes from uncultured Actinomycetes bacterium, assembly GCA_963786975.1. Taxonomy (GTDB): domain Bacteria; phylum Actinomycetota; class Actinomycetes; order Streptosporangiales; family Streptosporangiaceae; genus Palsa-506. The sequence continues at coordinate 812,959 of CAWBBE010000011.1, forward strand.
GAAGCCAACGGTGACCCGGGCTACCTGGCCAACGGCGGCCCCGGCTACCCGGCGGGCACCGATCCTGGCTATCCGGCCGGCCGCAACGGCTATCCGGCTGACCCCGGCTACTACGACGACCCCGGCTTCCCGTCCGGTGCTGACCCGCGCTACCCGGCCGCGGTCAGCGATCCGGGCTTCGTGCCAGGCGGCGACCCGGGTTACCCGCCCGGCGGCGACCCGGATTACCCGCCCGGCCGTGACGCGGGTTACCCGCCGGGCGGCGATCCGGGCTTCGCGCCCGGCAGTGACCCGGGTTACCCGCCCGGCAGCGATCCGGGCCTCCTGCCCGGCGGTGACCCGCGCTTCCTGCCGGAGCAGCCTGGCCTCCCTGATCGCGGCGGCCTGCGCCAGCCCGCGGCCGGCCCGGCCGGCCCACCAGGCCGCAGACAGGCAGGCCGCGGCGCTGGCCAGAGGCCGGCCCGCGGGCAGGGACCCGAGCCAGACGCAGAGCCCGACGGGCCGCCGCGGAAGAAGAAGCGCCGCAGCGGCACGATTGCCGCCGTTACGGCAGGCATCATCATCGTGCTCGTGGTCGCGGCTGGCGGCATCTACGGCTACCGCTACCTGCAGACCAGGCTGCACCCGGCCGACTTCACCGGGAGTGGCCACGGCAAGGTCACCGTAGTGGTCGCCTCCGGGGCGACCGCCACGTCGCTGGCACCGGTGCTGCTCAGGGATGGCGTGATCGCCAGCAAGGCGGCGTTCATCTCGGCCGCGAAAGCCAGTACCTCTACCCGGGAACTGGAGCCCGGGACCTTCCTGCTGCACAAGGGGATGAGCGCGGCCCTCGCCTACAAGCTGCTGATCAGCACGAGCTCACGGATACAGACCAAGGTCACGCTCCCGGAAGGGCTGCGGAAATCCCAGATCATCGCGGTGCTGGCCAGGCAAACCGGGCACCCGCTCATCCAGTACAACGAGGCGCTGCGGGATCCGTCATTGCTCGGGCTCCCCTCCTACGCCCGTGGCAACCCGGAGGGCTATCTTTTCCCGGATACCTATGACATCCAGCCGGGCACGACCCCGACCCAGGTTCTGCAGCTGATGGTGCGCCAGTTCAAGACCGAAGCGCAGCAGCTTAATCTCGCCGCCGCGGCGAAGGCGGGCCAGCTGACCGAGAGCCACGTGATCATCGCGGCCAGCCTGATCCAGGCCGAGGGCGGCCGTACGTCGGACTTCCCCAAGATCGCCGAGGTAATCTACAACCGGCTGAACCGGGGGATGAAGCTTCAGCTCGACAGCACTGTCTTCTACGCGATGGGAAGATTCGGCATCCAGGCCACCAACCAGGATCTGAAGACGAGGTCGCCGTACAACACCTACCTGCACACCGGCCTGCCGCCGACCCCGATCGATAGCCCGGGCGCCGCGGCGATCAACGCGGCGCTGCACCCGGCGCACGGCAACTTCCTGTACTTCGTGACCGTCGACCCGAAGAAAAAGATCACCAAGTTCACCGCGAGCCCGGCCGTGTTCAGCCAGCTCAGGGCTCAGCTCGCGGAGAATATCGCGCACGGCCGCTGACGGTCGCTGATGAAGGCAGCTGTGCTCGGCTCGCCGGTCGCCCATTCGCTGTCCCCGGCGCTGCACCGGGCCGCCTACGCCGAGCTCGGCCTCGGCGGCTGGAGCTATACGGCGATCGAGTGCACCGAGGCCGGGCTGCCCGGGCTGCTGGCCGGCTGCCGGGCAGGCTGGGCCGGCCTGTCGCTCACCATGCCGCTGAAGCGCGCGGTGCTGCCGCTGCTCGGCCAGGTCGAGCCGGTGGCCGCCGCGGTGGGCGCCGCGAACACGGTCATCTTCAGCGACGGCGCGATGGCCGGTTTCAATACCGATGTCGCTGGCATGACCTCGGCGCTGGCCGAGGCGGGATTCCCGGCGGCCGAGGCCTGCGGCCCGGACCGCGCGCTGATCCTCGGCGGCGGGGCCACCGCCTGCTCCGCGCTGGCCAGCCTGCGCAGGCTCGGCGCGGAAGACGCGACCGTCGCCGTCCGCGATCGTGCCCGTGCAGCAGAATCTGCTGGCGGCAGCGGACCGGCTGGGCATGCGGGTCCGGCTGGTGCCGTTCGGGGAGTACCGGGACCGGGGCTGGCCGCTGCTGGTCTCGACAGTGCCCTCCGCGGCGGCCGATATATATGGGCAACGGATCCTCCGGACGGCTGCCAGCCCGCTGGCAGTTCTGGACGTGGTCTATCACCCCTGGCCAACCCGGCTGGCAGCGGCCGCGCAGCAGGCCGGGGCAATTACCGTGAGCGGCTTTGAACTGCTGCTGCACCAGGCGGGCCCGCAGGTCGAGCTGATGACGGGTAAGCCGGCCCCGATTGCCGTGATGCGCGCGGCCGGGCTGGCCGAGCTAGCCCGCCGAACCGCCGCCCGCCAGCGGTATGCGCCAGGCCGCGGGAATACCACTGGGGGGCTCCATGCGTTAGGCTGACGAGAAATAAGTCCGGCGCAGCCAGCCGGACGTGCAAGCGGAGGACCACCTCGGCCGCCTCCCACCTGGCCAGCTCAGCTGCTGGCGGGTACGACTGGCTAGCCCGCAAGGGCGGGTCGGCCAGGCCGGACGCCCTGGTGGCCGTGCGGTTGCACGGCGGCCCGGACGTTGCATGGCGGAGCCGGACGGGGCACTTGCCCGCAGCCCGGCCCCGTGGCAATGGTGGCCCCGCATGCATGCCGTGCGGGGCCTTTCTGCGTCGAGGCGCAGCGGACCCGCTGAGCTGCGGCAGGCGTCAGGAAATTACCCGGCAGGGGGACGTCCGCTAGCCGGGAAAGTGACACAAGGAGGTCACATCAGCACTGAACCTCGCATCAACGAGCGCATCCGCGTCCCCGAGGTACGGCTTGTCGGCCCGGCCGGCGAGCAGGTCGGGATCGTTGCCATAAATGATGCGCTTGCGCTGGCCCAGGAGGCCGATCTCGATCTCGTCGAGGTCGCGCCGACCGCGCGGCCGCCGGTCTGCAAGCTGATGGATTACGGCAAATTCAAGTACGAATCCGCGCTCAAGGCCCGGGAGTCGCGCAAGAACCAGGCGCAGACCGTCATCAAGGAGATCAAGCTTCGCCCGAAGATCGATCCGCACGACTACGGCACCAAGAAGGGCCACGTCGAGCGGTTCCTGAAGCAGGGCGACAAGGTCAAGGTGACGATCATGTTCAGGGGCCGGGAGCAGTCCAGGCCCGAACTCGGCCACCGGCTGCTGCAGCGGCTGGCCGCGGACGTGGAGGAGCTGGGCTTCGTCGAGGCACAGCCCAAGCTCGACGGCCGGAACATGATCATGGTGATCGGGCCGCACAAGAGGAAGACAGACCAGAAGGCCGAACGCAGTCCGGCCCGCGCTAGCGCGCGCCCGGGTGCCAGGGAACACGCGGCTGCCCAGCAGGGCACGAGCGCGCCGCAAGCTGCCAGCGCGCCGGCTCCGCCGGCGGCCGCGCGGGCGCCGCAGGGTGCCAGCGCGCCGGGCCTCGCCGGCGGCCGCCAGGGCGCCGCAGGGTGCCAGCGCCCAGCCGGGCCCCAGGGCGCCGCAGGGTGCCAGTGCCCAGCCGGGCCCCAGGGCGCCGCAGGGTGCCAGTGCCCAGCCGGGCCCCAGGGCGCCGCAGGGTGCCAGTGCCCAGCCGGGCCCCAGGGCGCCGCAGGGTGCCAGCGCCCAGCCGGGCGCACGGGCCCCTGGCGAGGCGGTTCCGGCCGTCCCGAGGGCCGGCGCCCCGCGTCCGGTGCCGACGCCGCGGGCGCCGCGGCCTGCCGCGGCGGTCACTCGCGGCAGAGCGGACGGCCAGGCCGGGCGCTAGCCGCCTGCCGTACCAACCGGGCCCGGCAGTAGCCGCTGCAGGCGCCCGGTAACACCGTGCCCCGGGCACGGGTAAGACAGCGGGCCGGAGGGCGCGTCAGGTAGCACGTGCCGCAGGCACGCCAGACAACCACGTGCCGCAGGCACGGCAGAGAACGGAGACCACGGCGACATGCCGAAGATGAAGACGCACAGCGGGGCCAACAAGCGCTTCCGGCTGACCGGCACCGGCAAGGTGATGCGCCGCCGCGCCAACCGGCAGCACTATTTCGAGCACAAGCCGAGTACCCGGACGCGCCGGCTGCAGAGCGAGATAGTCCTCTCGCCCGCTGACACCAAGAAGATGAAAAGACTGCTGGGGAAGTGACCCGGCCCGCTTAAGGAGTCGAAGAAAATGGCACGCGTGAAGCGGGCAATCAACGCCCACAAGAAGCGCCGGGTCGTACTGGAGCGGGCGAGCGGATACCGTGGCCAGCGGTCGCGGCTGTACCGCAAGGCCAAGGAGCAGGCGCTCCATTCGATGACCTATGCGTACCGCGACCGCAAGGACCGCAAGGGCGCGTTCCGGCGACTGTGGATTCAGCGCATCAACGCCGCGGCCCGCGCCGACGGGATGACCTACAACCGGTTCATCCAGGGCCTCAAGATCGCGGGCGTCGAGGTGGACCGGCGGATGCTCGCCGAGCTGGCCGTCGCCGACCCGCAGGCGTTTTCCGGGCTGGTCGACGTGGCCAGGAAGGCACTCCCGGCGCTGGACGATCAGGCGGCGGCGAGCACGGCCGCGGCCTGATCGCCGCCCGGCGAGCGGCGGCGGGGGAACCTGGCGTGGCTGCGCCCGGCGGGCCGGAGATCACCAGCGCCAGGTCACCGAGAGTGCGGACCGCCCGCCAGCTGGCCAGGCGTGCGTTCCGGCAGCGGTCGCGATCGTTCCTGGCCGAGGGCCCGCAGGCGGTCGGCGAGGCGCTGGCTTCCGGCGCACCGGTTACCGAGCTTTTCATCACCGGCCAGGCGCTGGCCCGGCACGGCGGACTGGCCGCCGCGGCGGCCCGCCGCGGCGCGGCGGTGCATGCGGTCAGCGGGGACGTGATGGCCGAGCTGGCCCAGACGGTTACCCCGCAGGGGCTGCTCGCGGTATGCGGATTCGTCGACGTGCCGCTCGGCCGGCTTGTCTCCGCCGGGCCCCGGCTGGTGGTGGTTCTCGCCAGCGTGCGGGATCCCGGCAATGCCGGGACCGTGCTGCGGACCGCCGACGCGGCCGGCGCCGACGGGGTGATCTTCTCTGGCGGCTCGGTTGACCCGTACAACAGCAAGTGCGTCCGGGCATCGGCAGGCAGCCTTTTCCACCTGCCGGTCGTCGCGGACGTGCCGCTGCCCGAGGCCGTGCTGGCACTGCGCGGCGCCGGGCTGCGGGTGCTGGCCGCCGACGGCAGCGCCGGGCAGACGCTGGACCAGGCAGCGCCGGCCGCCCGGCTCGGGCAGCCGGCCGCGTGGCTGTTCGGCAACGAGGCCTGGGGATTGCCTGGCGACGTGCTCGGGCTCGCCGATGAGGCCATCGCGGTGCCGATCTACGGCCGGGCGGAAAGCCTTAACCTGGCCGCCGCGGCTGCCGTCTGCCTGTATGCGTCCGCCCGGGCGCTGCGGGCCGGCCTGCTGGCGGCTCAGCCGCCGGTTCAGCCGCCGGCCGGGCCAGCCGCCCGGGCGGGAATTTCTCCCCCGCCGGGGTAATTCCTGCAACCGCTTGCATTCTCCGGGCATCTAGGGGTGCCACACGGCATTCCGGACGCGCTAGAGTCTGACGTGGTCACGTTGCGTCATTAGTGACCCGAACGGGTCACCGGCCGTTGGCCGCCGACGCGGGAATGCCAGCCAGCGGTAACCCCCCGGACCGCGGGCTGGCAGTTAAGCCATGGTCCGGGGCGGGTGCCGGCAGAGGCGGCGTGTACGTGGACGGGATGATGTCGGGCCAGGCTCAGGCCTCGGTCGCTGGCAATGCGCAGGCTGGCGCCGCGCAGTCCGGCGGCGTGCAGGCTGCTGCCGCGCGGTCCGGCAATGCGCGGGCTGGCGCTGCGCGATCCGGCGGCACGCGGTCCGGCAACGCGCGGGCTGGCGCTGCGCGGCCCGGAACCGCGCGGGCCGTCCCCGTGCAGGCGGGCCCGGCGCAGCCGGGCACGGGGCAGGCCGCCGGAATCCAGGCCGCCGGAATCCAGGCGGCCGGCCATCCCGCCGGGCTGATCATGGCCGATGACCTGCCCGATGGCCTGGTAATCGCCGACCACGCCGGCTGCGTCATCGTCTTCAACCGCGCGGCCGGGCGGCTCACCGGCATCGACCCCGCGCACGCGATCGGCCAGGATGTCCGGCACGTGCTGCCGCTGCACGACGCGGACGGCCGTAACTGGTGGGCGCATGCCCGGCCCTACCACGGCCTTTCCACCCGCACCCGGCACCCGGAGCGGTCGCTGTTCCTGCCCTGCGGGACCGAGCTGCTCGTCACGGTCGGCTACGTGCGGGATCCCCGGCAGGAGACCAGCGGCGACTGGCACAGCGAGCCGGGCACGGTGCGCCGGGTGGTGATCAACATCCGCGGCGCACAGCAGCGCGCCCGGCTTGAGCGCGGCCGGGCCGACCTGGTGTCGACCGTGGCGCACGAGCTCCGCTCGCCGCTGACCAGCGTCAAGGGCTTCACCGCCACGCTGCTGGCCAAGTGGCCCCGGTTCACCGATGACCAGAAGCGGGTCATGCTGGAGACGGTCAACGCGGACGCGGACCGGGTTACCCGGCTGATCACCGAGCTGCTGGACGTGTCCAGGATCGAGTCAGGCCGGATCGAGGTGCGCCGCCAGATCGTCGACGTCCCGGAGCGGGCCGGCCGGATCATCGCCGGGCGGGTGGCGGCGGGCGACAACCCCAGCCGGTTCCGGCTGGAGATCCGCGGTGAGCTGCCGGAGACCTGGCTGGACGCCGACAAGGTAGAGCAGATCCTCGGCAACCTGATCGAGAACGCGGTCCGGCACGGTGCTGGTACCGTTACCACCATGGTGGAGCCGGCGCGCGTGGCGGGTTCCCCTGGCATCGCGGTATCGGTCCGCGACCAGGGCGAGGGCATCGCGCCCGAGCTCGCGCCCAGGGTCTTCCGCCAGTTCTGGCGCGCCAAGCGGCGCGGCGGCGCGGGACTCGGCCTGTTCATCGTGAAGGGCCTGGTCGAGGCGCACGGCGGCACCATCATCGTGCGCCAGGCGCCCGGCGGCGGCGCGGAGTTCCGATTTACCGTGCCCGCCGCCACGCCTGACTTCGGCTGACCGGCGGGCCCGGGGGAGACCCCCGACAGGCAGGCCCGGCTGGCGCACGGCTTGGCCCGCTCCGGTGGCTGACCGCCGCTATGCGACCATCAGCACCGGACCATCCGTTTCAGGAAAAGATGTGGACCAGCCCGTCCAGACACTCGGTGATCGCAGGAGAGCAGCAACGCCATGTCCGCACCGAACAAGAACTATGACCCCGTGGCGGTAGCCGCGCTGTCCGCCAAGGAAGTGCAGCGCATGCTCGACGACGCGCTGGCCGCCATCGCGGCCGCGGCGAGCCTCGAAGAGCTGAAGGCCGCCCGGCTCGGGCACGCCGGCGACCGGGCGCCGATCGCCGAGGCGAACGCCGAGATCGGCGCGCTGCCGCCGGCCGCCCGCGCCGACGCGGGCCGTCGCGTCGGCGCTGCGCGCGCCGCCATCAGGGCGGCGCTGGCCAGCCGGCGGGAGGAACTGGAGGCGGACCGGGACCGCCGCGCGCTGGCCGAGGAGGCCGTCGACGTCACGCTGCCATGGGACCGGGTCGCGCCGGGCGCCCGGCACCCGGTCACCACCGTGGGCGACCGGCTGGCCGACATCTTCGTCGGCATGGGCTACGAGATCGCCGAGGGCCCGGAGGCCGAGGCGGAGTGGTACAACTTCGACGCGCTGAACTTCCCGCCCGACCACCCGGCCCGCGACATGCAGGACACCATTTTCGTGGCCGGCCCGCACGGCGAGCCGCGGTCCGGCGTCGTGCTGCGCACGCACACCTCGCCGGTGCAGATCCGGTCCATGCTCACCCGCCCGCTGCCGCTGTACGTGGTCAGCCCGGGCAAGTGCTACCGCACTGACACGCTCGACGCCACCCATAGCCCGGTGTTCCACCAGATCGAGGGCCTGGCCGTGGACGAGGGCCTGACCATGGCCGACCTGCGCGGCGCGATCAGCGCGTTCGTCGACGCGATGTTCGGCGAAGGGCTGCGGACCAGGCTGCGGCCGGACTTCTTCCCGTTCACCGAGCCGTCCGTCGACGTGTCGATGGAATGCCACGTCTGCCGCGGGGCATCCACCCGGCCGGGCGGGGATCCATGCCGGGTCTGCCGGTCGCAGGGCTGGATCGAGATCGCCGGCTGCGGGATGGTCAACCCCCGGGTGCTGGTGGCCTGCGGCATCGACCCGGACCGCTACAGCGGCTTCGCGTTCGGGCTCGGCATCGAGCGGACCATGATGATCAGGCACGGGGTGACCGACATCAGGGACACCGTCGAGGGCGATGTGCGGTTCAGCCGGGCATTCGGAATGGAGGCGTGATGCGGGTCCCGCTGTCCTGGCTGCTGGAGTTCGCCCCGCTGGAGCCGGCCGGGACCGAGTCCGGCATCGGCCTGGCCGAGGCCGGGCTGTCCGGTGCCGTCGCGGCCGAGGTGGCCAGGCGGCTCACCGCGGCCGGCCTGGAGGTCGAGTCCGTCGAGCAGGTCGGGCATGACATCAGCGGCGTCGTGGTCGGCCAGGTGCGGCACATCGAGGAGCTTTCCGGTTTCCGCAAGCCGATCAGGTACTGCCGCGTGTCCGCCGGGCCCGGCCAGGAGCGCCAGGTCATCTGCGGGGCGGTCAACTTCTCCGTGGGCGACCTGGTGCCGCTGGCGCTGCCCGGCGGGGCGCTGCCCGGCGGGACGGCGATCGGCGCGCGCCAGGCCTACGGCCGGACGTCCGAGGGCATGATCTGCTCGGCCGCCGAGCTGGCGATCGGCGATGACCACGACGGCATCCTGGTGCTGCCGGCCGACGCCCCGGTCGGCGCCGACTTCGCGGACTACGCCGGGCTGCGCGATCACGTGCTGGACATCGCGGTCACCCCGGACAAGGGCTACGCGCTGTCCGTCCGCGGCGTCGCCCGGGAGCTGGCGATCGCGTTCGGCACCAGCTTCACCGACCCGGCCGACCTGGGCCTGCCCGGCGAGGTCGAGGAGGTATCCGCCGAGGTGTACCCGGCCAGCATCGAGGACGCCACCGCGTGCGACCGGTTCGTGCTGCGGGAGGTGCGCGGCCTGGACGGCACCAGGCCCACCCCGCTGCTGATCCGGGTACGGCTGGCCAGGGCCGGGATGCGCAGCGTCTCGCTGGCGGTCGACGTCACCAACTACCTGATGCTGGAGCTCGGCCAGCCGCTGCACGCCTTCGACCGGGCCAGGCTCGCCGGGCCGATCGTGGTCCGCCGGGCCCGGCCGGGCGAGCGGCTGGAGACCCTCGACCACGTGGTCCGCGAGCTGGATCCGGATGACATCCTGATCACCGACTCGTCCGGCCCGATCTCGATGGCCGGCACCATGGGCGGGCTGGCCACCGAGATCACGCCCGCCAGCCGCGACCTGGTCATCGAGGCGGCGCATTTCTCCGCGGTGGGCACCGCGCGGATGAGCCGCCGGCACAAGCTCGGCAGCGAGGCGTCCGCCCGGTTCGAGCGCGGCGTGGACCGCGAGCTGCCGCTGCGGGCCTCGGCCAGGGCGGCGTCGCTGCTCGCCGCGCTCGGCGGCGGCAACGCCGTGCCCGGGTGCACGCACGCGTCCGCCGCCGTGACCCGGCTGCCGGTGGTGATGGCCGTGGACTACCCGGACCAGGTGGCCGGCGTGGTGTACGGGCTGGCCACGGTCAGCCGCCGGCTGCGGCAGGTCGGCTGCGAGCTGACCGTCGAGGGGGAGGCGGCGACCGGGTCGGCCGGGGCCGGCGGAGCTGGCGGGGACGATTCCCCGTCCGCGCCGCCGAGCAGGCATGTCCGGACTGATCACGGCAAGCATGACCGGTCCGGGCAGCGGCTCACCGTCATGCCGCCGTCCTGGCGGCCGGACCTGACCGACCCCAGTGACCTGGCCGAGGAAGTCATCAGGCTGGAAGGCTACGAGAACATCCCGGTCCGGATGCCGCGCGCGCCGGCCGGGCATGGCCGCACGCCACGGCAGCGGATGCGGCAGACGATCGGCCGGGCGCTGGCCGCGGCCGGGTACGTGGAAGTGCTCAGCAACCCGTTCTGCGGGCCGGCCGACGCCGACCGGCTGCAGCTGCCGGCCGACGACCCGCGCCGCTTCGTGCCGCGGCTGGCCAACCCGATCAAGGACGACGAGCCGCTGATGCGCGGCACGCTGCTGCCCGGCCTGCTGCGGGTGCTCGGCCGCAATGTCGGCCGCGGGTTCGCCGACGTGGCCCTGTTCGAGCTCGGCCTGGTCTTCCTGAACCGGCCGCAAGGCCAGCGCATCGCGCCGATCCTGCGGGTAGACCGCGGGCCCACGGTGCAGGACCTGGCCACCCTGGACGCGGCGCTGCCGGACCAGCCGCTGCACCTGGCGGTCGCACTGGCCGGTGACCGGGAGCTGCCCGGCTGGTGGGGCGATGGCCCGGCCGGCTGGCAGGATGCCGTGCAGGCGGCCCGCCAGGTGCTCAGGATCAGCCGGGTGCCGTTCTCGGTCCGGGCCGAGCAGCATCCGCCCTGGCATCCTGGCCGCTGCGCGGCCGTGTATGCCCGGGCCGGCCAGGGCCAGGAGTGGCTGGCCGGGCACGCGGGCGAGCTGCATCCGCGGGTAGTGCAGGAGTTCGGGCTGCCGCCGCGTACCTGCGCGGTGGAACTGGACATGTCCGTCGTCGAGACCGCCGCGGCCGCGCTGGGACCGGTCCAGGGCCAGGTCATCTCGCCGTATCCGGTGGCCACCCAGGACGTCGCGCTGACCGTGCCGGCCGCCGTGCCCGCCGCCGATGTCGAGGCGGCGCTGGTAGACGGCGCGGCGGCCGGCGATGCCGCTGCCGGGGTGTGCCTTGAGTCCATCCGGCTGTTCGACGTCTACACCGGCGAGCAGGCCGGCCAGGGCCGCAAGTCGCTGGCGTACACGCTGCGGTTCCGCGCGCCGGACCGCACGCTCACCGCCGAGGAGGCCAGCGCCGCCCGCGACGCGGCGGTCGCGGAGGCAGCCCGCCGCACCGGCGCGGTGCTGCGCGGAGCCTGACGGCAGGCCCTCAGGCGGGAGCCGGCAGGATGGCCAGGATCTCGGCGGCGCCCTTCACGCACCTGGAGGCATTCCCGGTGCGCAGCACGACCGGCGTGGTGAAGCCCTGGCAGGTCCAGCCGTGCACGGTGACCGGGCCGCCGCCGCCGTTGCCCGGCTCCCGGCCCGCCGCGATGGCGCTGGCGTAATCTCGCTCGACGCCCATCGCCGCCGGGCAGCTGACCGGGCCGTGCTGCACGTGGATGCGGACCGGCACGTTGGCCGCCGTCCTGGCGGTGCCGCACGACGTCACCGCCTTGTCCGCGGCAACCCGCGAGGCCGAGGCCGGGGCGGCCGGGTGCGGGCCCGCCGAGCCGCAGCCCGCCGCGGCCAGCGCTGCCACGGCCACGCCGATCAGCGCACGGCTTAACGGTGTCCCGGCCAGCCCGCTGCGCGCGGGCGAGCCGGCCGGGAATCGGAGTCGGCCAGCAGCCATCGGGCGTCTCCTTTCGGCGTCCCTCATCATGCCGTCCGCCACCTGACCTCCCCAAGCCGGCTCATCGGTTTGACGCTATCCGAGGCCGATTCGTTGCCATCCCGGCCGTGCCAGTGGCTGGCAGCGGTCTGCCCGATGCCTCAATCCGGCGGCTGCGCCTGGCCGTGTGCTGGTAACCTTGCTTGCATAAGAAGACAGTTGACTGCATAATAATTCAGGAAGCTGCCCCGGACGGCCGCCGGAGACCAGGAGGATGCATGGGAGCGCGGGTCTCGGTGGCCGGGGCGAGCGGCTACGCCGGGGGCGAGCTGCTGCGGCTGCTGGCCGGCCATCCGGACATCGAGCTTGCCGCGGTCACCGCGGACAGCAAGGCCGGCCAGCCGGTCGGCACCGTCCATCCGCAGCTGGCAGGCGTGCCCAGGCTGGCCGAGCGGCGATTCGACGCCATCGACGCCGGCCTGATCGCCGATTGCGACCTGGCCTTCATCGCCCTGCCGCACGGGCAGTCGGCCGCGCTGGCCGGCCAGCTGCCGGGCGCGACACCGATCGTTGACCTGGGCGCGGACTTCAGGCTCGCCGACCCGGCCGACTGGGCCAGGTACTACGGCAGCCCGCACGCCGGCCGCTGGACCTATGGGCTGCCCGAGCTGCCCGGCGCCCGGGCCAGGATCTCCGCCGCGGTCCGCGTCGCCGCGCCCGGCTGCTACGCGACCGCGGCCATCACCGGGCTGGCGCCGCTGCTCGCGGCCGGCCTGGCCGAGCCCGCCGACGTGGTCATCGTGGCCGCGTCCGGCACCTCGGGCGCCGGCCGGGCCGCCAAGCCGGAACTGCTCGGCAGCGAGGTGATGGGCTCGGTCTCCGCGTACCAGGTGGCCGGCCTGCACCGGCATACGCCGGAAATCGAGCAGGCGCTGACCGAGGCCATCCCCCCGGCCGGGAAAGCGCCGCGGGTAACGATCTCCTTCACCCCGCTGCTCGCGCCGATGCCGCGCGGCATCCTGGCCACCTGCACCGCCCGGCTCGCGGCCGGGCTCACCGGGACCGAGGCCAGCGCGGCTCTGCGCGGCGCCGTGTCCGCCGCCTACGCCGCCGAGCCGTTCATCTGCCTGCTGCCCGAGGGCCGCTGGCCGGCCACCGCCGCGGTCGGCGGGTCGAACGCGGTGCATCTCCAGGTGGCGGCCGACCTGCACGCGGGCCGCGCCGTCGTGGTGACCGCGATCGACAACCTCGGCAAGGGCGCGGCCGGGCAGGCCATCCAGAACGCCAACCTCATGCTCGGGCTGCCGGAGGCGGCCGGCCTGACGACCTACGGAGTAGCGCCATGAGCGTCACCGTGCCCCTCGGCTTCCGCGCCGCCGGCGTCACGGCCGGCCTGAAGAAGTCCGGCGACCCTGATCTCGCCGTGGTCCTCAGCGACGGCCCCGGCTACGCCGCCGCCGCGGTCTTCACCGCCAACCGGGTGCAGGCGGCCCCGGTGCGGTGGACCCGGCAGGCGGCGGCCGGCGGCCGGCTGCGCGGCGTGGTGCTCAACTCCGGCGGCGCGAACGCCTGCACCGGGCCGGGCGGATACGAGGACACCCGGCGGACCGCGCAGCGGCTGGCGGACGCGGCCGGCTGCCCGGCGGCCGAGATAGCCGTCTGCTCGACCGGCCTGATCGGGGACCGGCTGCCGATGGAACTGCTGCTGCCCGCCGTGCAGAAGGCGGCCGCGGCCGCAGACAGCGACGGCGGCGCGGCGGCCGCGGACGCCATCAGGACCACCGACACGGTGCCCAAGCAGGCCGTCCGGCATGGCCCCTCGTACTGCGTCGGCGGGATGGCCAAGGGCGCCGCGATGCTGGCTCCCGCGCTGGCGACCATGCTCTGCGTGCTCACCACCGACGCCGACCTGGACGCGGCCAGCCTGGACGGCGCGCTGCGCCGGGCGGCCGGCCAGACCTTCGGCCGGCTCGACACCGACGGCTGCATGTCCACCAACGACACCGTGCTGGTGCTGGCCAGCGGCGCGTCCGGGGTGCGCCCGGACCCGGCCGGGTTCGGCGACCTGCTCACCGGCGTCTGCGCCGACCTGGCCCGCCAGATGCAGCTCGACGCGGAGGGCGCGAGCAAGGCGATCGACATCGAGGTGACCGGCGCGGCGAGCGAGCACGACGCTGTCGCGGCCGGCCGCGCCGTGGCCCGCTGCAACCTGCTCAAGTGCGCGATCGCCGGGGAGGATCCGAACTGGGGCCGGGTGCTGGCCGCGGTCGGCACCACCGGCGCGGTGTTCGATCCTGACCAGCTGAACGTGGCGATCAACGGCATCTGGGTATGCCGGGACGGGTTCGCCGCCGCGGACCGGGCCGGCGTGGATCTCACCGGCCGGGACGTCACGATCACCATCGACCTGTCCGCGGGGCGGCACGCCGCCACCATCCGCACCACCGACCTGACCGCCGCGTACGTGCACGAGAACTCGGCCTACTCGACGTGACCGCGACGCTGGGCAAGGCCCCCGGCGGCGCCGACGGCGACGGGACCCGGCCGGACCGGGACGGGGCGCTCGCCAAGGCGGCGACGCTGATCGAGGCGCTGCCGTGGCTGGACCGGTTTCACGGCCAGACCGTGGTGATCAAGCTCGGCGGGCACGCGATGTCCGACGAGGCGCTGCGGCTGGCATTCGCGCAGGACATCGTGTTCCTGCGCTACGCCGGGCTCCGGCCGGTGGTGGTGCACGGCGGCGGGCCGCAGATCAGCGCCCAGCTTGACCGGCTCGGGCTGGCCACCAGCTTCACCGCCGGGCTGCGCGTCACCACGCCGGAAACCATGGACGTGGTCCGCATGGTGCTCACCGGGCAGGTGAACAGGGAAGTGGTCGGGCAGATCAACCGGCACGGCCCGTTCGCCGTCGGCATGTCCGGCGAGGACGCGAACCTGCTCACCGCGACCCGCCATCACGTGCTGGTGGACGGCGAGCCGGTCGACATCGGCATGGTCGGCAAGATCGACGCGGTGAACCCGGGCGCGGTCCGCGCGCTGCTCGACGACGGCCGGGTGCCGGTGATCTCCAGCGTGGCCCGCGGCGGCGGCGGCGAGGTGTACAACATCAACGCCGATACCGCGGCGGCCGCCGTGGCGGTCGCGCTGGACGCCGCGAAGCTCGTCATCCTCACCGACGTGGCGGGCCTGTACGCGGACTGGCCGGGCAGCGCGGATGCGGCCGGCGAGGTCATCAGCGAGCTGACCGCCAGCACCCTGGAGGCGATGCTGCCGGACCTGGCCGAGGGCATGATCCCGAAGATGGAGGCGTGCCTGCAGGCGGTCCGCGGCGGCGTGCCGCAGGCGCACGTACTCGACGGGCGGCTGCCGCACGCCATCCTGCTCGAGATCTTCACCGATTCGGGCATCGGCACCATGGTGCTGCCCGACCCGGGCCCAGGAACCCAGCCAACGACGGAATGAGCAGCGCAGTGGACCAGACCCGGGAATTGCAGGACCGCTTCGGCCGGGCGATGATGCCCAATTACGGCATCCCGCCGGTGGCGCTGGCGCGCGGCAAGGGCTGCCTGGTCTGGGACGCCGACGGCCGGGAGTACACCGACCTGATCGCCGGCATCGCGGTGAGCTCGCTCGGGCACGCGCACCCGGCCATCACCGAGGCGGTCACCCGCCAGGTGAACAGCATCGCGCACACGTCCAACCTGTTCCTGCACGAGGGCGAGGTCGCGCTGGCCGAGCGGCTGCTCGGCCTGCTCGGCAGCGCGGGCCGCCCGGCCGACGGCCGGGTCTTCCTCGCGAACTCGGGCACCGAGGCCAACGAGGCCGCGGTGAAGGTGGTCCGCCGCCGTCAGGGCACCGGCCGGACGGTGATCGTCGCGGCCGACAACAGCTTCCACGGCCGGACCTCGGCGGCGCTGGCGCTGACCGGCAAGAGCTCCATCAGGGATCCGTTCAAGCCGTTCGGGATTGACGTCAGGTTCGTGCCCTTCGGCGACGCGGGCGCGCTGCGAGCCGCGGTGCGGCCGGACTGCGCCGCCGTGTTCCTCGAGCCCGGCCAGGGCGAGGCAGGCGTGATCCCGGCCCCGGCCGGCTACCTGCGCGCCGCGCGGGACGCCTGTGACGAGGCCGGCGCGCTGCTCGTGCTCGACGAGATCCAGAGCGGGATCGGGCGTACCGGCGCCTGGTTCGCGCACCAGCCCGAGGGAGTCATGCCGGACGTGATCACGCTGGCCAAGGGCCTCGGCGGCGGGCTGCCGATCGGTGCCTGCATCGGCCTCGGCGAGTGCGGCACGGCGCTGCGCAAGGGCGACCACGGCAGCACGTTCGGCGGTAACCCGGTCGCCTGCGCGGCGGCCCTGGCCGTGCTGGACACGATCGAGGCCGACGGCCTGCTGGCGCTGGCCGCCGAGACCGGCGCGCAGCTCAGCGAGGGAATCGCCGCGGTGCGCCATCCGCTGCTGGCCGGGGTCCGGGGCCGCGGCCTGTGGCTGGCGATGCAGCTCACCGGGCCGGCCGCGGCGGCCGTCGAGGCCGCCTGCCGCCGGGCCGGCTACCTGGTCAACGCGGTGCAGCCGGACGCGATCCGGCTGGCCCCGCCGCTCATCCTGACCGGCGCGCAGGCCGGCGCGTTCCTGGCCGCGCTGCCCCGGATCCTCGATGACGCGGGGCCGGCATGAGCCCGCTGAGCCCGGTCACCAAGGCCGCCCGGCACGCCCAGATCATCAGCATCCTGGAGCAGACCGCGGTGCGGTCGCAGGAAGAGCTCGCCGACTGGCTGGCCAACCGCGGCGTCCGGGTCACCCAGACCACGCTGTCGCGGGATCTGGAGGAACTCGGCGCCGTCCGGCTGCGCGACACCGGCGGGACGCTCGTCTACGCGCTGCCGGGCGAGCCGGGCGGCCCCGGGTCCCGGCCGGGCGGCCTGGCCGAGAGCCTCACCGGGCGGACCGGCGGCGCCGACGCGGCCGGCCCCGGGCCGTCCGGTGCCGCCGCCGAGCCATCCGCCCGGCTCGCCCGCGCCGCGGCCGAGCTGCTGGTCTCCGCCGAGGCCAGCGCCAACCTGGTCATCTTGCGCACGCCGGCCGGCGCCGCGCAGTTCCTTGCCTCCGTGCTCGATCACGCGCGATGGCCGTCGATCCTCGGCACGGTCGCGGGTGATGACACGGTGCTCGTCATCGCCCGGGATCCGGCCGGCGGGGACGAGATCGCCCAGTCGCTGCTCCGGATCGCCGAGCGGCGGAACTAGCGAACCAGCCAGCAACCCGGGCCCGGGGCCGCCGGCCCCGCGGCACCGCATCAACCAGGAGGATTCCATGACCGAACGCATCGTGCTCGCCTACTCCGGCGGCCTGGACACGTCGGTGGCCATCGGCTGGATCGCCGAGCAGACCGGCGCCGAGGTCATCGCCCTGGCCATCGACGTCGGCCAGGGCGGCGAGGATCTCGACACGATCAGGCAGCGCGCGCTGGCCTGCGGCGCGACCGAGTCGCTGGTCGCCGACGCCAGGTCCGAGTTCGCGGCCGGCTTCTGCATGCCCGCGCTGCGCGCCAACGCCCTCTACATGAACCGGTACCCGCTGGTCTCCGCGCTGTCCCGGCCGCTGATCGCCGCGCACCTGGCCGCCGCGGCCCGGGAGCACGGCGCGAGCATGGTCGCGCACGGCTGCACCGGCAAGGGCAACGACCAGGTCAGGTTCGAGGTCGGGCTGGCCTGCCTGGCGCCCGAGGTGAAGGTCATCGCCCCGGTCCGGGACTCCGGCATGACCAGGGACAAGGCAATCGCGTTCGCGGCCGAGAAGGGCCTGCCGATCAACGTCACGTCCCGCTCGCCGTACTCCATCGACCAGAACCTGTGGGGCCGCAGCTGCGAGACCGGGCACCTGGAGGACATCTGGGAGGCGCCGCACGATGACGTCTGGGACTACACGCAGGACCCCGGCGTCCAGCGCGACCCCGATGAGCTGGTGATCAGCTTCACCGACGGGGCGCCCGTCGCGATCGACGGCCGGGCGCTGTCGCCGCTGCAGATCATCACCGAGCTGAACGCCCGCGCCGGGGCGCACGGGGTAGGCCGGGTGGACATGGTCGAGGACCGGCTGGTCGGGATCAAGAGCCGCGAGATCTACGAGGCGCCGGCCGCGATCGCCCTCATCGCGGCGCACTCCGAGCTGGAGAGCGTGTGCATGGAACTCGACCTGGCCAGGTACAAGCGGTCGGCCGAGCAGCGGTGGACCGAGCTCGTCTACGACGGGCTGTGGTTCTCCCCGCTCCGGAACGCGCTCGACGCGTTCCTCACCCAGGCGTCGCGGCACGTGACCGGCGAGGTCAGGCTGCGGCTGCACGGCGGCCAGGCGGTGGTGACCGGCCGGCGGAGCCCGGTTTCGCTTTATGACTACGGGCTGGCCACCTACGATACGGGCGATACCTTCGACCAGCGGCTGGCCCGCGGGTTCGTGGAACTGTGGGGCCTGCCCAGCAAGACCGCCGCGCTGCGGGACCGGCGCGCGGCCGGCTGAGCGGCGCCTCCGCGGCCCGCGAAGCCGTGGCCCGGCCGTCCGGCGGACGAGAGGAGCCCGGTGGGCGAGCAGGAGAGCGTGCCGATGCGGCTGTGGGGCGGGCGGTTCGAGTCAGGCCCCGCCGACGCGCTGGCGCGGCTGTCGGTCAGTGTCCAGTTTGACTGGCGGCTGGCCCGCTACGACCTGCTGGCCTCCGGCGCGCACGCGCGGGTGCTGCACAAGGCCGGGCTGCTCGACGACACCGAGCTGGCCCGGCTGCTCGCCGCCCTCGACGACCTCGGCCGGGCCTGCCAGGACGGCACGTTCCGGCCGACCGCGGGCGACGAGGACGTGCACACGGCGCTGGAACGCGGCCTGCTGGAGCGGGCCGGCGTGCTCGGCGGCAAGCTGCGGGCCGGCCGCAGCCGCAACGACCAGGTCGCCACCGACCTGCGGCTGTACCTGCGCGACCACGCCCGGCTGATCATGTCCCGGCTGGCCGAGCTGGAGTCCGCGCTGATCGGCCAGGCCGAGCAGCACCTCGGCACGCCGGCGCCCGGGCTGACCCACCTGCAGCACGCGCAGCCGGTGCTGCTCGCGCACCAGCTGCTCGCGCACGTGCACGCGTTCTGCCGGGATGCCGGGCGGCTGCGGGACTGGGACAAGCGGGCCGCGGTCAGCCCGCTGGGAGCCGGCGCGCTGGCCGGCTCGTCGCTGCCGCTTGACCCGGAGATGGTCGCCGCCGAGCTGGGCTTCGACTCGGCCGCGGACAACTCGATGGACGCGGTCAGCGACCGTGACTTCGCGGCCGAGTTCTGCTTCGCCGCCGCGCTGCTCGGCGTGCACCTGTCCCGGCTCGGCGAGGAGCTCGTGCTGTGGTCCTCGCACGAGTTCGGCTGGGCCGAGATCGACGACGCCTACGCCACCGGGTCCTCGATCATGCCGCAGAAGAAGAACCCGGACGTGGCCGAGCTGGCCCGCGGCAAGGCCGGCCGGCTGATCGGCGGGCTGACCGGGCTGCTGACCACCCTCAAGGGCCTGCCGCTGACCTACAACCGGGATCTGCAGGAAGACAAGGAGCCGGTGTTCGACGCGGTGGACACGCTGCTGCTGGTGCTCCCGGCGATGGCCGGCCTGATGAGCAGCATCCGGTTTAATTCGGAACGGATGGCCCGCAGCGCTGCGGCCGGCCACGCGCTCGCCACCGACCTGGCCGAGCTACTGGTCCGGCGCGGGGTGCCGTTCCGCGAGGCGCACGAGGTCGTCGGCCACCTGGTGGTCTGGTGCCAGGTGCACGAGTGCGAGCTCGGCGACGTGAGCGACGATGACCTCGCCCGGGTGTCCCCGTACCTGACCCCGGACGTGCGCGAGGTGCTGACCACGGCGGGCGCGCTGGCCGCCAGGCAGAGCCACGGCGGCACGGCCCCGGTCCGGGTAGCCGAGCAACTCGGCAGGATCCGTAACGAAGTCGACGAGCATGCCGCCTGGGCAGCACGCTGACGTCCCGGTGCCGCCAGCGGGGTCAGCTGCCGGGCAGTCAGCCGCCGCGGTGCTGCCGCGCGGCTTCTTCGCCCGCCCGGCACCGGAAGTAGCGCCGGATCTGCTGGGCTGCGTGCTCCGCCATGACGCGCCGGACGGCGCCGTCGCGGTCATGATCACCGAGGTCGAGGCCTACGCGGGCAGCGCGGACGCCGCGTCGCATGCGTTCCGCGGCCGGACCGCGCGCAACGCCGTGATGTTCGGCGAGCCCGGGCACGCGTACGTGTACTTCACCTACGGCATGCACTTCTGCGTCAACCTGGTCTGCCTGCCGGCCGGCACGGCGTCGGCGGTGCTGCTGCGGGCCGGCCGGGTGATCGAGGGCGCGGCGCTGGCCGCCAGGCGCCGGGGCCGCGCAGCCGGGCCGGGGAGCGGGGCCGGCCGGGGCCGCGCAGCCGGACCGGGAGCGGGACCGGCAGCGCGCTTTCGGCCGGCGAGCGCGACCTGGCCCGCGGGCCGGCCAGGCTATGCCGGGCGCTCGGCATCGACCGGCGGCTGGACGGCGCCGACGGGTGCGATCCGGCCTCGCCGCTGCGGATCCTCGGCCGTGCCGCCGAGGTGGCCGTGGTCAGCCGCGGGCCCCGGGTCGGGGTAAGCCGCGCAGCCGCGGTTCCCTGGCGGTTCTGGATCGGCGCGGAGCCGACCGTGTCGCCGTACCGCGCGTACGCGCCGCGGCGGCGGGCGGCGGAATCAGTTTCCGTTCCCGCTCGAGAAGATGGGAACATGCAGCGGTGACTGACATCCTCGACGAGCTGACCTGGCGCGGCCTGCTCGCGCTCTCGACCGACCCGGACGACCTGCGCAAGCTGCTGGCCTCGGGCCCGGTCACCCTGTACGGCGGCTTCGACCCGACCGCCCCCGGCCTGCATATCGGCAACCTGGTGCTGCTGCTCACGATGCGCCGGTTCCAGCTGGCCGGGCACCGGCCGATCGGCCTGGTCGGCGGCGCCACCGGGCTGATCGGCGACCCGAGCGGCAAGTCCGCCGAGCGGATGCTCAACTCGCGCGACGTGGTGGCCGGCTGGGTCGGGCGGATCCGCGCCGAGGTAAGCCGCTTCCTCGACTTCACCCCCGGCCAGGCCGGCGCGCTGCTGGTCAGCAACCTGGACTGGACCGAGAGCCTGACCGCGCTGGAGTTCCTGCGCGACATCGGCAAGTACTTCCCGGTGAGCCAGATGCTGGCCAGGGAATCGGTGCGGGCCCGGCTGGAGGCCGGCGGGATCAGCTACACCGAGTTCAGCTACCAGATCCTGCAGGCATACGACTTCCTGGAACTGCACCGGCGGCACGACTGCGCGCTGCAGCTCGGCGGCAGCGACCAGTGGGGCAACCTGGTCGCCGGCGTCGACCTGATCCGCCGGGTAACCAGGGACACCGCGCATGCCGTGGCCACTCCGCTGATCACCAAGCCGGACGGTACCAAGTACGGGAAGACCGAGGGCGATGCGGTCTGGCTGAGCCCGGACCTGACCAGCCCGTACGCGTTCTACCAGTTCTGGATCAACCGGACCGACGCCGAGGTGCCCGGCCTGCTCCGGGTCTTCACGTTCCGGTCTCGTAACGAAATTGAGGAGCTGGAACGGGATCTTGCCGAGCGGCCGGCGGCCAGGGCCGCGCAGCGGGTGCTCGCGGACGACGTGACCAGCCTGGTACACGGCGCGGCGGAATGCGCCCGGGTGGTGGCGGCCAGCCAGGCCCTGTTCGGCCACGGGGACCTGCGCGCGCTGGACGAGCACACCCTCGCGGCGGCCCTGGCCGAGGTGCCGTCCGCGGTGGTCAGGGCCGGCCAGCCGGGCGGCCGGGCCGATTCCGGCGGGCCCGGACCTGGTCCCGCCGCGCGGCCAGGTCCGGCCGGGCCGATTGGCCTCGCCGGGCCGCCGGGGGCCGGTTCCGGCGGCCTGCCCAGGGTTGCCGACCTGATGACCCAGGCCGGGATCACCGAGAGCAAGTCGGCGGCCCGGCGGGCGATCGCCGCGGGCGGCGCCTACCTGAACAACGTGAAGGTGACGGACGCCGACGCCGCGCCGCAGCCTGCCGACCTGCTGCACGGCCGGTACCTGGTGCTGCGCCGGGGCAAGCGCACGGTCGGCGGCGTCGAAGTCGTCCCCGGCCAGGCGCGCTGAACTGCGGGTTTACCCGGCCGGGCGGCTGCCGGCCGGGTGCCCGGCAGCTGGGCCGTGACCGGCCGGGCGCGCCCGGCCCGCGGCTACCCGGCCGGGCCGGGGTGGCCGGGCCGCTCCGGCCGGCGCGCCTGGCCCGCCGTTACCGTCTCGTTGCCCGGCTGATTTGACTTGATCCCCTTTGCTCTCTAGTGTTTCGTCTTGCCCCCGGAGCCAGCGGGACGCCAGCCGGCGGACAGCGGCAGGGGCCCAGCAGGACACCCTTCCAGCTAGTGCACTCCGGAGCCCGGAGCGCCCCGGTGCGGGTATGCTGGGTGCAGAACGAGTAACGAAGCAAGTCAAGTCCGCGAACCTAGTTGACAGCCCCTGGTTGTTCGGGTAAGTTCGTAGGGTTGCCCCTGAAGAGATCGCAAGTCTCCGATGGTGTGCGTCCGCTCCTTGAGAACTCAACAGCGTGCTAAAAGCCAGTGCACAAGCACAACAATAACCCCGTCAGGGGCTGCGTCGGCGACGGCGCAGTTCCCGACAGACGGATGCCAAGATCGCTTCCATGGCCCGGCTTGCCGGACCGGAGAAGCATCTCTTTCGATGTCAGCACCCGCATGCTCGGCCTTCGGGCCGCGCCCGCGGTCTGCATATAGACATTCAATGGAGAGTTTGATCCTGGCTCAGGACGAACGCTGGCGGCGTGCTTAACACATGCAAGTCGAGCGGAAAGGCCCTTCGGGGTACTCGAGCGGCGAACGGGTGAGTAACACGTGAGCAACCTGCCCTTAGCTTCGGGATAGCTCCGGGAAACCGGAATTAATACCGGATATTACGACGGCTGACATCGGCCATCGTGGAAAGTTTTTCGGCTAGGGATGGACTCGCGGCCTATCAGCTAGTTGGTGAGGTAATGGCTCACCAAGGCGACGACGGGTAGCCGGCCTGAGAGGGCGACCGGCCACACTGGGACTGAGACACGGCCCAGACTCCTACGGGAGGCAGCAGTGGGGAATATTGCGCAATGGGCGAAAGCCTGACGCAGCGACGCCGCGTGGGGGATGAAGGCCTTCGGGTTGTAAACCCCTTTCAGTAGGGACGAAGCGAAAGTGACGGTACCTGCAGAAGAAGCGCCGGCTAACTACGTGCCAGCAGCCGCGGTAACACGTAGGGCGCAAGCGTTGTCCGGAATTATTGGGCGTAAAGAGCTCGTAGGCGGTTTGCTGCGTCTGCTGTGAAAATCCAGGGCTCAACCCTGGACTTGCAGTGGATACGGGCAGACTAGAGGTAGGTAGGGGAGAATGGAATTCCCGGTGTAGCGGTGAAATGCGCAGATATCGGGAGGAACACCGGTGGCGAAGGCGGTTCTCTGGGCCTTACCTGACGCTGAGGAGCGAAAGCGTGGGGAGCGAACAGGATTAGATACCCTGGTAGTCCACGCCGTAAACGTTGGGCGCTAGGTGTGGGGTCCTTCCACGGATTCCGTGCCGCAGCTAACGCATTAAGCGCCCCGCCTGGGGAGTACGGCCGCAAGGCTAAAACTCAAAGGAATTGACGGGGGCCCGCACAAGCGGCGGAGCATGTTGCTTAATTCGACGCGACGCGAAGAACCTTACCAAGGTTTGACATACAGGGAAAAGCCGTAGAGATACGGTGTCCGTAAGGGTCCTGTACAGGTGGTGCATGGCTGTCGTCAGCTCGTGTCGTGAGATGTTGGGTTAAGTCCCGCAACGAGCGCAACCCTCGTCCTATGTTGCCAGCGGATAATGCCGGGGACTCATAGGAGACTGCCGGGGTCAACTCGGAGGAAGGTGGGGATGACGTCAAGTCCTCATGCCCCTTATATCTTGGGCTGCAAACATGCTACAATGGCCGGTACAGAGGGTTGCGAGACCGCAAGGTGGAGCGAATCTCAAAAAGCCGGTCTCAGTTCGGATTGGGGTCTGCAACTCGACCCCATGAAGTCGGAGTCGCTAGTAATCGCGAATCAGCAACGTCGCGGTGAATACGTTCCCGGGCCTTGTACACACCGCCCGTCACGTCACGAAAGTCGGCAACACCCGAAGCCGGTGGCCTAACCCGTAAGGGAGGGAGCCGTCGAAGGTGGGGCCAGCGATTGGGACGAAGTCGTAACAAGGTAGCCGTACCGGAAGGTGCGGCTGGATCACCTCCTTTCTAAGGAGCAACTGGCGCGCCAGCCGGGTTTCCCGGCGAAGTGCGTCCAGCGTCATTTCCCGGGCGACTGTCCCGGGATGGCCGCTCATTAGTGGAGCACTGGTTATTCGGTCCGGGCGCCTGCCCGGGTCGGCTAGTACGCCCGAGTGGGGCTGCGAAAGCAGCTCCTCGCAGTACGGGACGGAACGTCGGCCAGGGAGTCGCGCGGGCCGAGCACGCTGTTGGGTCCTGAGGGAACGGCCGCCAGCCGGCTCTACCTCGGCTAGGACCGGTCCTGCTTCGCCGCTACGGCGCAGCGGGCCGGGACCGCCCGTATCTTGAGAACTGCACAGTGGACGCGAGCATCATCTGTAGTTGCCAAGTTGATAAGGGCACACGGTGGATGCCTTGGCACCAGGAGCCGATGAAGGACGTAGGAACCTGCGATAAGCCCCGGGGAGTCGGTAACCAGACATTGATCCGGGGATTTCCGAATGGGGAAACCTGATTGGGCGTAATGGCCCATCGCCCCTGCCTGAACACATAGGGCAGGTGGAGGTAACGTGGGGAAGTGAAACATCTCAGTACCCACAGGAAGAGAAAGCAACCGCGATTCCCTGAGTAGTGGTGAGCGAAAGGGGAACAGGCCAAACCGGTTACGCGTGATAGCCAGCAGGCGTTGCGTGACCGGGGTAGCGGGACCGTCCAGCCGGAACTGCTGATCCGGCAGGGAGTAAAAAATCGCTTGAGTAGCCGAAGACGTGTGGAAACCGTCGGCATAGAGGGTGACACCCCTGTAGGCGAAACTCTTGCGACTCCCGGACGTGTTCCCAAGTAGCACGGGGCCCGTGAAATCCCGTGTGAATCTGGGAGGACCACCTCCTAAGCCTAAATACTCCCTGGTGACCGATAGTGAACAAGTACCGTGAGGGAAAGGTGAAAAGTACCCCGGTGAGGGGTCGTGAAATAGCACCTGAACCCGTGTGCCTACAAGCCGTGGGAGCGTTTTCAGCCTTCGGGCTGAAGTGAAGTGACCGCGTGCCTTTTGAAGAATGAGCCTGCGAGTTACGGTATGTGGCAAGGTTAACCCGTGTGGGGTAGCCGTAGCGAAAGCGAGTCTGAATAGGGCGATCTGAGTCGCATGCTGTAGACCCGAAGCGGAGTGATCTACCCATGGGCAGGTTGAAGCGCGGGTAAGACCGCGTGGAGGACCGAACCCACCAGGGTTGAAAACCTGGGGGATGACCTGTGGGTAGGGGTGAAAGGCCAATCAAACTCCGTGATAGCTGGTTCTCCCCGAAATGCATCTAGGTGCAGCGTCGCGTGTTTCTTGCCGGAGGTAGAGCTACTGGATGGTCTAGGGGGCCTACAAGCTTACTGAAATCAGCCAAACTCCGAATGCCGGTAAGCCATAGCGCGGCAGTGAGACTGCGGGGGATAAGCTCCGTAGTCGAGAGGGAAACAGCCCAGATCACCAGCTAAGGCCCCTAAGCGTGTGCTAAGTGGGAAAGGATGTGGAGTCGCAGAGACAACCAGGAGGTTGGCTTAGAAGCAGCCACCCTTAAAAGAGTGCGTAATAGCTCACTGGTCAAGTGATTCTGCGCCGACAATTTAACGGGGCTCAAGCACACCGCCGAAGCTGTGGCACTCGCGCGATAGCCCGGCCCTTTGCGGCAATGGTTTCTGATGTCTTAGTCGTTGTGGTTTCGGCCGCACCGGCTCTGGCTAAGTTTCCGGCGCCTTTAGGGTCCAGGTGCGCGGGTGGGTAGGGGAGCGTCGGGTGGCGAGAGAAGCGGCGGAGTGATCCAGCCGTGGACGCCACTCGAGTGAGAATGCAGGCATGAGTAGCGAAAGAGGGGTGAGAAACCCCTCCGCCGAATGACCAAGGGTTCCTGGGGCAGGCTAATCCGCCCAGGGTAAGTCGGGACCTAAGGCGAGGCCGACAGGCGTAGTCGATGGACAACGGGTTGATATTCCCGTACCCGCTTCAATGCGCCCATGCCGAATCTGGCGATGCTAAGCACACAACGCCGGGGAGTCCTTCGGGACAAGCTGGCCGCGTCTGCGACCCAGACTGGTAGTAGGCAAGCCGAAGGGGTGACGCAGGAGGGTAGCTCTACCGGGCGATGGTTGTCCCGGAGTAAGGGTGTAGGGCGATGCGTAGGCAAATCCGCGCATCATGAGCCTGAGACCTGACGCCGAGCCGAGTTAGGCGAAGTGAGTAATCCCATGCTGCCAAGAAAAACCTCGCGGTTAGTGTTGTAGCGGCCCGTACCCTAAACCGACTCAGGTGGTCAGGTAGAGAATACCAAGGCGATCGGGTGAACCGTGGTTAAGGAACTAGGCAAATTATCCCCGTAACTTTGGGAGAAGGGGAGCCGTGTCCGGTGAGGAAGCATGCCTTCTGAGCTGGGTGCGGTCGCAGATACCAGGGGAAAGCGACTGTTTACTAAAAACACAGGTCCGTGCAAAGTCGCAAGACGACGTATACGGACTGACGCCTGCCCGGTGCTGGAACGTTAAGGGGAGGGGTTAGTGACCTTCGGGTCGCGAAGCTCTGAACTTAAGCGCCAGTAAACGGCGGTGGTAACTATAACCATCCTAAGGTAGCGAAATTCCTTGTCGGGTAAGTTCCGACCTGCACGAATGGCGTAACGACTTTCCCACTGTCTCAACCACGGACCCGGCGAAATTGCACTACGAGTAAAGATGCTCGTTACGCGCAGCAGGACGGAAAGACCCCGGGACCTTCACTGCAGCTTGACATTGGCGTTTGGGACGTCTTGTGTAGGATAGGTGGGAGACTGTGAAGCAGAGACGCTAGTTTCTGTGGAGTCAACGGTGAAATACCACTCTGGTCGTTCTGGATGTCTAACCTGGGTCCGTGATCCGGATCAGGGACAGTGTCTGGTGGGTAGTTTAACTGGGGCGGTTGCCTCCTAAAAGGTAACGGAGGCGCCCAAAGGTACCCTCAGCCTGGTTGGCAATCAGGTGTCGAGTGTAAGTGCACAAGGGTGCTTGACTGTGAGACAGACATGTCGAACAGGAGCGAAAGCTGGGACTAGTGATCCGGCGGTGGCATGTGGAAGCGCCGTCGCTAAACGGCTAAAAGGTACCCCGGGGATAACAGGCTGATCTTCCCCAAGAGTCCATATCGACGGGATGGTTTGGCACCTCGATGTCGGCTCGTCGCATCCTGGGGCCGGAGCAGGTCCCAAGGGTTGGGCTGTTCGCCCATTAAAGCGGTACGCGAGCTGGGTTTAGAACGTCGTGAGACAGTTCGGTCCCTATCCGCTGCGCGCGTAGGAGACTTGAGAGGGGCTGTCCCTAGTACGAGAGGACCGGGACGGACGAACCTCTGGTGTGCCAGTTGTTCTGCCAAGAGCACGGCTGGTTGGCTACGTTCGGAAGGGATAACCGCTGAAAGCATCTAAGCGGGAAGCTCGCCTCAAGATTAGGTCTCCCTCAGGGTTAACCTGGTAAGGCCCCCAGCTAGACGACTGGGTTGATAGGCCGGAGGTGGAAGCACGGCAACGTGTGTAGCTGACTGGTACTAATAGGCCGAGTGGCTTGGCTTCTACTTCAAGATCTTGTTTCGCGTCCACTGTGCGGTTCCCGAGATGCGGTCGGCCCTGCTGGCACCCGGAATTGCTCCGGGCAGCGAGCGGGAGCCTGACATCTCCATAGAGTTTCGGTGGCCATGGCGAAGGGGAAACACCCGGTCCCATTCCGAACCCGGAAGTTAAGCTCTTCAGCGCCGATGGTACTGCGCGGGGGACCGCGTGGGAGAGTAGGACGCCGCCGGACATCTTCCGCTGAGGGCCGCTACCGTAAGGTAGCGGCCCTCAGCGCGTTTAGCCCTGCCCAGCCCGGTTCCGGTCGTCCCGGCGGCGCCCGCTGCCGGGCGGTGTCATGCGCGGCTGCGCCACCAGGCGGCTTGGCAGCGTGAGCAGGGTTTCGGCGAGGGCCAGGGAGGTCGGACGTGGTCGGCAAGGGGCGCGGAGCGAGCGGTAGCGGCGCAGCAAGCCGCGGCGGTGCGCCCAGCGGCGGCGGTGCGTCCAGCGGCGGTGGTACGCCCAGCCGGGGTGGTGCGCCCAGCCGGGGTGGTGCGGCCAGGGGTAGCGGTGCGCCCGGCCGGGGTGGTGCGGCCAGGGGTAGCGGTGCGCCCGGCCGGGGTGGTGCGCCCAGCCGTGGTGGTGCGCCCGGCCGGGGTGGTGCGGCCAGGGGTAGCGGTGCGGCCAGCCGGAGTGGCGCGGCCGGGCCGGCCCGACGGCCGGGACGCCCGGGCGCAGCCGGTCGGCTGGGTGCGGGCGGTCAGTCCGGCGCAGATAGCGGCCCGAGGACTAGCCGCCAGGGCGGCGACACCCAGCGTGGCGCTCCCGGTGACCGGGGGGCTGGCCGGTCTGGCGCCGGCCAGCGCAGCCCGGCCGGGTCCGGCCGGGCTGCTGGTCGTCCAGCTGCCAGTCGTCCTGCTGCTGGTCGTCCTGCTGGCAGTCGCGGTGCTCCGGACAAGAGCGGGACGTACGACCGGCATGCGGGCGTGAAGCCGGGCAGCCGGACGCGAGCTGACCGTGAGGCCGGCCGCGCAGGCGGCCGGGGACCTGCTGGCCCTCGCGCCGGCGCCAGCGGCCGCGGTGCCGCGAGCGGCGGCACGCCGGGGAGACCGGGTGCCGCCGGCCGGCCCGGTGCCGGCCGCGGTGCTGGCGGCCAGGCGCCCAGGCCGGCCGGGGCAACCGCCACCGGCCGCGGGCAGCGCCCGCCCGGCCCGGAGAACTCCGCTGGCCGGGGCCGGCCGTCTGGCGACAGCCGGTCCCATGGCGGGGACCGCTCGTCCGGTACAGGGGGTTCTTACGCCGCGCGGGGCTCGTCCGGGGACCGGCGGCCGGACGGTGCGGGCGGTTCCACGGGCCGGGGCCGGCCGTCCGGCGGAGGCCGGCCCTATGGCGGGGATCGGTTCTCTGGCGGCGGCGGGCCGGACCGCGGCCAGGGCTCATCGGATGGGCGGCGTTCGCCCGGCCCGGCGGGCTCATCGGGCCGGGATCGGCCTTCCGGCGCGGGAAGTTCCTACGCCGCGCGGGGCTCGTCCGGGGACCGGCGGCCGGACGGCGCCGGCGGTTCCGCGGGCCGGGGCCGGCCGTCCGGCGGAGGCCGGCCTTACGGCGGGGATCGGCCCTCCGGGGCAGGCGGCGCGGGCGCCGGGCGCCCTGGCGGCGCTAGCCGCTCCTCCAGCGGACGGCGGACCTCTGGCGCACGCCCAGCTGGCTCCTGGCGGGACGGGCAGCCAGACGACCGCTCGGCCAGCGGGCAAGATTATGGTGCGCGGAGCGGCGGCCAGCGAGCCGGCGGGTCAGCGCGCCGGGCCGGATCCGGTCGCCCGGCGGGCCAGGATCGGCAGCGGGGCCGGGTCGGCCAGGACCGCCCGGAGCGGCGGGGCGGCTCAGCCTGGCCGGGCCGACCGGACAGGGCGGGTTCGGAGCCGGATCTCGCGGCCGGCCGGCCGCGGTCCGGGGGCGGCTCGCTGCCCCAGGTGCCGGCGAGCATAACGGCCGACCAGCTGGATCCGGCGGCGCGGGCCGAGCTGCGGACGCTGCCGGCCGACCTGGCGGACGCGGTGGCGAGGCAGCTGGTGGCGGCGGCGGTCACCGAGGACCCGGACCTGGCCTACCGGCATGCCCAGGCTGCCCGGCGGCTCGCCGCCCGGGTCGGCGTGGTCCGCGAGACCTGCGGGATCGCCGCTTACCGGGCGGGCGCCTGGGCGGACGCGCTGACCGAGCTCCGGGCGGCGCGGCGGCTCACCGGGCGGAACAGCTACCTGCCGATGATGGCGGACTGCGAGCGGGCGCTCGGCCGACCTGACCGTGCGCTAGCGCTCGTCACCGGGCCAGAGTCACGCGGCCTGGACCGGGCCACCGAGATCGAGCTGCGCATCGTGGAGTCGGGCATCCGACGGGATCAGGGCCTTGCCCGGGCGGCCGTCGTCGCCCTGCAGGTGCCCGAGATCACCGAAGGGCGGCCGGTCGCCGGCTCGGCCCGGCTGTACTACGCCTACGCGGACGCGCTGCTGGATGCCGGACGCGAGGAGGAGGCCAGGGACTGGTTCGGCCGGGCAGCGGCCGCCGACACCGGCGACGAGACAGACGCGGCCGAGCGCTTCGAGGAACTGGACCAGATCGAGTTCGCGGACCTCGACGGCACCGATGATCTCGACGAGGCAGACGACCCCGACAAGGCGCATGACGTCGACGAGGCGGATGACGTCGACGAGGCGGATGACCCCGATGAGGCGGATCACCTGGACGACGGCAATGGCGCAGCCGACCGGGATGACGCCGACGGGGATGACGCAGCCGCCGGGGATGACGCAGCCGGGAATGGCGCAGCCGCCGGGAATGACGCAGCCGACGCGGATAACTCGGATGATCAGGACAACGGGGACCCCCGGGCGGGTTCAGCTAGCCTGGCGGACTCCGCCGATGTTCCCGGCCCGGCTCCGGGAACCGTGAGCTGACCACAGCCGCGCACGGCGCTCCCATTGCCGGGGCACTCTTAGTGGTTAGGAAATGTCCGGCGAGCGCCGGACATTTCCTAACCACTAATATTCGCCAGCCGGTGAATTGTGATTATGGAGGTTGGTGTTGCGGTAGGTGCAACTTGAGGGAAGGCGCGACCGGAATTCGAGCGAGTGCCGACGCCCGGCGACCAGGCCGAGCCCGGGCTCGCGCTGCGCCATGCTCCGCGGGCCGGGCAGCGCCAT
This sequence comes from uncultured Actinomycetes bacterium, assembly GCA_963786975.1. Taxonomy (GTDB): domain Bacteria; phylum Actinomycetota; class Actinomycetes; order Streptosporangiales; family Streptosporangiaceae; genus Palsa-506. Next base: position 843,553 of record CAWBBE010000011.1, read on the forward strand.
GCTCAGCGGGCCGGGCGGCGCCATGCTCAGCGGGCCGGGCGGCGCCATGCTCAGCGGGCCGGGCGGCGCCATGCTCAGCGGGCCGGGCGGCGCCATCCTCCGCGGGCCGGGCGGCGCCATCCTCCGCGGGCCGGGCGGCGCCATCCTCCGCGGGCCGGGCGGCGCGGCCGACTCTGTCCGGCGGGGTCAGGGGGCGGCTTGCTGGTCGAGCCAGTGGGCTATGCCGGCCACGTTGGCGGCGGTGCCGCTGACCCGGCCGAACTTGGCGGCGAGCACCGGGTCGGCCCCGTCGGCCAGCACCGCATACCGCTCCCTGGTCCGCTCGGCCACCATCGCCGCGGCGTGGTCGAGGTCCAGGCCCGCGCCGCGGGCCCGGCGGGTCTCGTCCACCCACAGCCGGATCTCCTCGGCGGATCGCTGCAGGGTCTCCGCTACCGCGTCGACCGGACCGTAGTGGCTGAACAGCAGGCGCACCGGCCGCAGTGCCGCGAACGTGCGCAGCGACTCAAGCGCGGTATCCAGGTCGAAATCCGGCGGGGGAGTGGCTGGCCGCAGATCCGCGGTCTCCTGGATGTAGACCCCGGCGGCGTCGCCCACGTACAGGTCGCCGCTGGCCGAGTCGACCAGGCCGACGTGATGCTTCGCGTGGCCGGGAGCGTAGTAACTGTCCAGCCGCCTGCCACCGCCGAGATCGATCGTGCCGGTGCCGTCGACGGCCCGGATCCGGCCGGCCGGGGTGGGCGCCAGCGTGCCGAACAGCTCGTCCAGCTCGTCGCCGTAGATCATCCGGGCGCTGGCCATCAGCCGGGACGGATCGGCCAGGTGCCGGGCGCCCCGTTCGTGCACCACGATCTGGGCGGCCGGGTACATCCTGGCGATATCACCTACGCCGCCGGCGTGATCCAGGTGAATGTGCGTGACCACGACCGTGGCCAGGTCGCCCGGCCCGATGCCGAGCGCGGCCAGCGCCCTCCTGACAACCGGCGCCGACGGCGCGGTGCCGGTCTCGACCAGGCAGGGCCGGTCCGCGCGGATCAGGTAGCCGGCGGTGATCCCGTCGTACCCGGCCATCAGCGTGTCGATCTGGTGCACCTCATGGCCGAGGTCGGTCACGGTGGCGGTCAGCTCATGGTCAGGCTCGGCTGCGGGCACCCGCTGATTGTCTCAGACCGCGGCCCTTGGCCTCTCCCGTGGCCGGAAGCATCTACCCTGAACGCGCGGCGGGATCCGGGCGGCGCGGATCCGGGCGGCGGGATCTGACCTGGGAGCTGAGGGGACAGGCGTGAGTGACGTCACGGTTCGGCGGCAGGCCGGCGCGGCGCGCGGCGCCGCGGCGGCCCGGCGGGCCGGCTTGTCCCGCGTACCCCGGCCGGCCTCATCATCACGGCCGCGACCGTGCTCGGCCTGGGCCTGCGGCTCTACCAGCTGGCGCGGCCCGGTCACTTGCTCGGGGCCACCGAGTATGACGACGGGGCCGACTTCGGCAGCGCGCTCCGGCTGGTGCACGGTGCGATCCCGTACCGGGATTTCACCACCGTTCAGCCGCCGGCCATGACCCTGCTGATGTTCCCGGCGGCGCTGCTGTCCAAGCTGACCGGAACCGCCTGGGCCATGGGGACGGCCCGGATCCTGACCGTGGCGGCCGGCGCCGCGGCGGTAATGCTCGGCGGCCTGCTTGTCCGCCACCGGGGCATTCTGGCCATGATCGTGACCTGCGGGATCCTGGCGGTCTACCCGGGCAGCGTGCAGTCCGCGCACACCGTGCTGCTGGAGCCGTGGCTGGTGCTCGGCTGCCTGGCCGGCGCGGTTGCCGTGTTCGACGGCGACCAGCTGGCCACCGGGCGCCGGATGGCCTGGGGCGGGGCGGCCCTCGGCTTCGCCGGGGCGATCAAGATCTGGGCGATCATCCCGGTAGCCGTGATACTCGCGCTGAGCCTGCCCAGGCCGCGCCAGGCGGCCAGGTTCCTGGCCGGCGTCGCGGCCGGGTTCATCATCCCGGTGCTGCCGTTCGCCGTGGCCGCGCCCAAGGGCATTTACAACGGCGTGATCGTGGCCCAGCTGACCAGGACCGATATCCGCGTGCCGCTTTCCTTCCGGGTCCAGCAGCTGACCGGGCTGACCTGGGGGCACCCGTCCGCCGCGGCGCTCGCGGTGGCGGCCGTGATCGCCGCGGCGCTCGTCGCCGGCGGGTTCGCCGGCGGCTGGCTGGTGACCGGGCTCCGGCCCGCCGCGCTCGACTGGTTCGCGCTGGCCTCGGTCGTGCTGGTGGTAGCCGCGTTCCTGCTGCCGGATGACTTCTACTACCACTACCCGGGCTTCCTGGCGCCGTTCCTCGCGCTGTCGCTGGGGCTGTCCGCCGCCCGCCTGCTGGCCGGCCGGCCGCTGGCCCGGTACCGGCGTGCCGCGCCCTGGCTGGCCGGGCTGGTGATCGTCGCGCTGCCGTTCGCCGTGCCGCGGGCGGAGAACGCGCCGACGCCCGTCTACCATACGGCCGCGGTGCGGAGCGTCATCCCGGCCGGGTCCTGCGTGCTCACGGACCAGGCCTCGCTGCTCATCGCGGCTGACCGGTTCACCTCCAACGTGCCCGGCTGCTCGCTGATGGTGGACGCCACCGGCACCGACTACGTACTCGGCCACGGCCGGAACGGGCTCACCGCGGGCCGCGTGCCCGCGGTGGCCGCGCTATGGCGGCAGGCGTTCGGCGCCGCCGGGTACGTGTGGCTGACGCCCTACAACCCGGTGCGGATCGCCTGGACGCCCGCGCTGAGGGCGTACTTCCGCAGCCATTTCGTGCCGGTCGGCGGCCCGTGGGCGCCGCTGAGGCTGTACGTCAGGCGCTGACCGCGGCCAGCGGGCCGGCGCGGTACGCGCCCCCCGGTTCAGCTCTGAGCGAACGTGCGGAGAACCAGCCCGGTCCGCGGCTTAGGTCCGAACGATGTCGACTTGCGCGGCACCCGCTCGCCATGCGCGGCCACCGCGTAGACGTCCGCGGCGGACAGCGCGGTGCAGATCACCGCGGTCCCGCCGGGCGCCTCGTCGGCCGCGCGGATGGCCGCGGCCGCGTCGTGGTGCACGATCCGGACGCTCCGCTCGTCATCGCTGACCCCCCAGACCCGGGTGAGCAGCAGTTCCTGCAGTACCGACGCGGCCAGCCCGCGCCAGCGAGGCGATCGGCCCGGCGGCATCGCCGCTTCGGCCTGGACCGGATCCGGCTCGCTGAGCAGGTGCACCTCGCCGCCGCCGGCCACCAGGAACGCGACGCCGCCCTGCCCGGCCCGGGCCAGCGCGCCGAGAGCCGCGGGCAGGTCGCGGGTGCCGCCGGGCAGCGGCCGGACGCTGAACGCTCCCTTCGCGAGTTCTACCGCGGTAGCCGGCGCCAGCCCCGGGATGACCCGGTGGATCGCGCCGATCCGGGGCGGGTAGGCGGCGGAGTCAACGAGCAGGGCCAGGCCGTAGTCCCACGGCCCGTGCGGCTGCGCCGGCCTCGCGGCGGCGCGCCTGCAGCTGCCGGTAGGCCGCGTACCGGTGATGCCCGTCGGCGATCAGCGCCTGCCGCGGCGCCAGGTCGGCGCCCACGGCGGCGATCTCGGCGGGGTCGGTGACGGCCCAGATCCGGTGCCGTATGGCGTCCTCGGTGAGCGCCTCGACCAGCGGATCCCGGCCGGCCGCGACGTCTTCCACCAGGCCGGTCGCGGCGCCTGGCCGGCTGCCGTCGTAGAGCAGGAAGATGGGCTCCAGGTTCGCCTGGGTGGCCTCCATCAGCTGCCGCCGGCCGCGCACCGGGCCGGGCACCACGTCCTCGTGCGGCAGCACCACGCCCGCCTCCGGCGGGACCAGCCGCAGCGCGCCGATCAGGCCGCGCTGCAGGATCTCCGGGCCCGCCGCCTGCTCGTAGACGTACAGGCCGGGAACCGGATCCGGCACCAGGATGTGATCGTCCTGCCAGCCGCGCAGCATCCGGGCCGCGTCCTGGTAGACATCGTCGGCGCAGCCGGGCGCCGGGCGCGGCAGGATCAGCCGGACCACGTTGTGCGGGTCCGCGGCGATCAGCTTGTCCTCGATGTCGTGCGCGATCACGTCGTACGGTGGTGAGGTGACCTCGGCCAGCCCGCTGACCCGGCCCGCGGCGTACCGGACCCCGCGGAACGGCGCCATCGCGAGGCCGGCCTGCCCCGGCCCACGGGGGCCCTGCGGTTGCGCTGGCTCGCGGCCGGACGGAAGGATCTGCACATATGTCAGAAGGACCGTGCGGCGGCAAGGATTCCCGGCCGGGCAAAGATCCGGACGGGGGTGACGCCTACGCGCTGTACCAGCGCGGCCTTGCTCTCCTCGGCCGGGGCAGCGCCGCGGCGGCCGCCCAGCTGCTGGAGCGGGCCGCTGCCGCCGAGCCGGAGTCCCGCAGCGTCCTTGAGGCGCTGGGCCGGGCGCAGTTCGACGCCCGCAGGTACAGTGCCGCGGCCGGCACCTTCCGGCAGATCGTGGAGGCAATCCCGACTGACGACTACGCGCAGTTCGGCCTCGGCCTCGCGCTGGCCAGGGCGGGTGATCCGCGCGCGGCCGCCGAGCACCTCGCCCTGGCCGCGGCGATGCGGCCGGATCTGCGGCACTACACCGCGGCGCTGCGGGACGTGCGCGCGACGCTCCGCTCCCGGTCACGCGGCGACGGGCAGGCCTGATGGCATCGGACTCCGCTGACCGGGCGGCCGGCCCGCTGGCTCCGCGGGAATCCGCCCGCCCGCTCAGCGAGGCCTACGACGTCGCCCTGCTGGACCTGGACGGCGTCGTGTACGTCGGCAGCGGCGCGGTTCCGGGCGCGCCGGAGGCGCTGCGGCAGGCGGCGGCCCGGGGCATGCGGCATGCGTACGTCACCAACAACGCGTCCCGCACCCCGGCGGCGGTCGCGGCCCAGCTGCGCCGGCTGGGCGTCCCGGCCACCGCGGCCGACGTGGTCACCTCGGCACAAGCCGCCGCGCGGCTGCTGGCCGGGCGGCTGCCGCCGGGCTCGCGCGTGCTCGTCGTCGGCGGCAACGGCCTGCGGATCGCGATGCGGGAGCGCGGCCTCCGGCCGGTGTCCGCCTATGCGGAGCGGCCGGCTGCCGTGGTGCAGGGGTTCGCGCCGGATCTCAGCTACGGCCTGCTCGCCGAGGGCGCGCTCGCGGTAGCGGGCGGCGCGCTGTACGTGGCCTCGAACGCCGACATCACGCTGCCGACCGCGCGCGGCGCCGAGATCGGCAACGGCTCGCTGGTGCAGGCCATCGCCACCGCGACCGGGCAGTCGCCGGTAGTGGCCGGAAAGCCGGAGCTGCCGCTGCACGCCGAGGCGATGGACCGGACGGACGCGAAGCGGCCGCTGGTCGTCGGCGACCGGCTGGACACCGACATCGAGGGCGCCGTCCGGGCCGGCGCGGACAGCCTGCTCGTGCTCACCGGGGTGTCCGGCCCGGCCGACGTGCTGCTGGCACCGCCCGGGCGGCGGCCCAGCTACCTGGCCGAGGACCTGGCCGGGCTGCTAGCGCCGCACCCGGGGGTGACGAAGTCCGGCGGCGAGCACCGCTGCGGCGGCTGGACGGCCTGGGTTGACCCGGCCGGCCAGCGGCTCGGGCTGACCGGCTCCGGCGCGGCCATCGACGGCCTGCGCGCGCTCTGCGCGGCCGCGTGGACGGCGGGCGACGTCACCGCCGCGATGGCCGGGCCGGTACTCGGGAGGCTTACTTCCGGCGGCTGAAAGTCAGCCATTGGTCGCACCCGGATCAGCCCGCTGGCCGATGTGCTGCCTGCCCGTCCCGGCGAGACTGGCAGTGCTGGCCGGGCAGACGGCCGGGCCTGCCGGAAGGGACGATTTCCATGATCGAGGCACGGGGCCTCACGAAACGATACGGCGACACAGTCGCCGTCGACCACCTGTCATTCGACGTCGAGCCCGGCCGGATAACGGGCTTCCTCGGCCCGAACGGGGCCGGCAAGACCACCACGATGCGGCTGATCCTCGGCCTGGACCGCCCGACGGACGGCACGGTCACGGTCAACGGCCAGCCGTTCGGGCAGCTGGCCCGCCCGATGCACGAGGTGGGCGCGCTGCTGGACGCCAAGGCCATGCACGGCGGCCGGAGCGCCTACAACCACCTGCTCTGCCTGGCCCAGACCAACAACCTGCCGCGGCGCCGGGTCGGCGAGGTGCTCGAGCTCGTCGGGCTGAGCGACGTGGCGGGAAAGCGGTCCGGGAGTTTCTCCCTCGGCATGGGGCAGCGGCTCGGCATCGCCGGCGCGCTGCTCGGCGATCCGGCCATCCTGATGTTCGACGAGCCGGTGAACGGGCTCGACCCCGAGGGCATCCTGTGGATCCGCAACCTGATGAAGGCGCTGGCCGCCGAGGGGCGCACCGTGTTCGTGTCCAGCCACCTGATGTCCGAGATGGAGCACACCGCGGAGCACCTGATCGTGATCGGCCGGGGCAGGCTGATCGCCGACTGCTCGGTCGCCGAGTTCATCGCGCAGAATTCCAGCCAGGCTGTCCGGGTGGGCACGCCGCAGAAAGACACCCTCGCCACGATCGTCGCCACGGCCGGCGGGTCCGTGCACGAGGACGGCAGCGGGATGCTGATGGTGCGCGGCCTGTCCGCGGCCCGGGTCGGGGACCTCGCGTTCGAGAACGCGGTGCGGCTGCATGAGCTGGCGCCCGCGCAGGCATCGCTGGAGGAGGCGTTCATGGAGCTGACCGCGTCCAGCGTGGAATTCCACGCGGGCCTGCCCGGGTCACCCGGGCGGCCGGAAGTCAGCGAGCGCGTGCCCGCGGGAGGGGTGGCCTGAGATGGCGATGACATCGACTCAGCCGGCCCGGCTGGCCGGCGGCGCGGCACGGCCGGCCGCCGCGGGCCGGGCCAGCTTCGGCGGCGCGCTGCGCTCGGAGTTCACCAAGATCCGGTCGGTCCGGTCCACCTACTGGACGCTGCTCGCCCTCGCTCTCGTGTGCATCGGCATCGGGGCGCTGTTCAGCCTCGGCGAGGCCTCGCACGTGCAGAGCCTGGCCGGCACCCCGGCGCACGCCGGTGCCGTCGCCAACGCCAGGGCGGACGCGGTGGCTACCAGCCTGTTCGGGCTGCTCGTCGGCCAGCTTGTCATCGTCGTGCTCGGCGCGCTGACGATCACCTCGGAGTACTCGACCGGGATGATCTCCGCATCGCTGACCACGATGCCGCGGCGGGGCACGGTGTTCGCCGCGAAGGCGATCGTGTTCGGCACGGTCGCGCTGGCCGTCGGCCTGATCACCAGTTTCGGGTCGTTCTTCGCCGGGCAGGCGATCCTGTCGACGCAGCATGTCGGCGCCTCCATCGGCCAGCCGGGGGTACTGCGGGCGGTGATCGGCGGCGGGCTGTTCCTCACGGTTTGCGGGCTGCTGTCGTTCGGCCTGGGCGCGATCCTCCGGCACACCGCAGGAGCGATCACCGCCTCGATCGGGCTGTTGTTCGTGCTCTTCATCCTGAGCGGCTTCCTGCCCCAGAACTGGGCTGTGCACATCGACAAGTGGATCCCGTTCAACGCGGGCGGCGCGATCTGGGAGCAGGTCTCCGGGTCGGAAATGTTCCATCCGTGGACCGGGTTCGCGGTGTTCTGCGGCTACGCGGCGATCGCGATCATCGGCGGCCTGATCCTGTTCCGCCGGCGCGACGCGTAGCCGGGGGGCTGCGGCGCCGGCCGGGGCGGCGGGCCAGGGCAGTGGCCCTGGCCCGCCGCTCGCGTCGGCAGCACTGACCGGCGCCGCCCGGCCCGTTTGAGCTGGTCTTTATTTTCTTTAACGAGGTCACCGTGCTGGCTGCGGCCGGCCCGGTCGCTCGCCCGGGTCTGGCTGGCAGTTCGGGCACCAGAAGGTGACGCGCTCCCGCGGGCCGCCGTCCGCGGCCGGGCCGGCGTCCGCGGTCCGGATCGGGGTGCCGCAGCGCCGGCAGGCCCGGCCGCGCCTGCCGTAGACCCAGTTCTCCTCGCCGCGCCTGGCGACCCCGGTGGTGACGTGCCCGGTCCGGTCCTTGTTGGCGTCCAGCAGCCGCCTGGCCAGGCTTACCAGCTTCTCCATGCCGTCGACCCGGCCGGCCGGCCGCCACGGGCTGACCCCGCGCAGGAACAGCACCTCGCACTGGTAAACATTGCCGATCCCGGCCAGGTTGCGCTGGTCCAGCAGGGCCTCGCCGATGGGCCGGGCGGGATCCGCCCGGAGCCGGCGCGCCGCCTCCGCGGCGTCCCAGTCCGGGCCGAGCAGGTCCGGGCCGAGGTGGCCGACCACGCTGCCTTCCTGGCTGGTCGGCAGTACCGCGACCATCGACAGCAGGTAGCCGGTCGCCTGCCAGTCGGCGTTGCCGAGCACGAGCCGGATCCGGTGATCACGCGGCGACAGGCCGCCGGCCGGCCGGATCCGCCAGAAGCCGTCCATCCGCAGGTGCGAGTGCACGGTCTGGCCGTCGTCGGTCCGGATCAGCAGGTGCTTGCCGCGGGACACGGCCGCGGTCACCGCGGCGCCGGCCAGGTCCGCGGCGGCGAACCGGGCGACCCGGAAATCGCTGCTGGTCAGCACCCGCCCGGCCAGTGCCCGGTGCAGCTGGCGGGCCGTCCGCCAGACCACGTCGCCTTCCGGCATCCGCTACTCCAGGCCTGATTCGCGCAGCGTGATGTTCAGCCGCCCGGACGGCAGCCCGATCCCGGCCGGGCCAGTGCCCGGGATGGTCTTCGGCACGCCGTGGTAGGCCAGCCGGGACGGGCCGCCGAAGACGAACAGGTCGCCGGATTCCAGCTCGGTGTCCGTCCACGGCCGGTTCCGGTGCTGCGTGTTGCCGAACCTGAAGACGCAGGTCGCGCCCAGGCTCAGCGACACGACCGGGGCCGGACTGCGCTCCTCGCGGTCGGCGTGCATGCCCATCCGGGCGCGGTCGTCGTAGAAGTTCACCAGCGCGACGTCCGGGCGGTAGGCGGCCGCGGCGGCGTCGCCGTAGGCGCCGGCCACCGCGCGGCGGCCGAGGGCGGCGAGCCAGCCGGGGAACGGCTTGACCGGCGCGCCGTCACCGTCATCGGCGGTGCGCGAGTAGCGGTACGGGATCCAGTGCCAGCCCAGGCAGACCGTCTGCACCGACATCACGCCGCCGGCCGGCAGCCGGGTCGCCCGCAGCCCGGCCGGCGGCCTGGCCCACTCGCGGCAGGCCGCGACCAGCTCGCGCTGCTCGCCCTCGGCGAGCCAGCCGGGCAGGTGCACCGCGCCGGGCGCGATTTCCGCCCGGGGCCGCGGGATCAGCGCCGTCACGTACCGAGTATCCCGCTAGCGCGAGGTACGGCTACTCTCAGGCAGGCGGCTGCCCTGGTCAGCGTGCGGCCCGGCGGGCGTCGAGCGCCGAGTGCAGCGCAGCCACGTCAAAGCGGTGGATCACGGCATCCGTCACCGCCCCATCGTGCCGTCCGCAAACTGGCGAGCGAGACAACCGGCGACGTCAGGTTAACTTGAGGCCGCGAGCATGTCGCCGGTAACGCCCGGCGCAAGGATCGCAGAAACCCGGGGCACGGGGTTTCAGCGTGCCGCGTCGTCAGCCGGGAGTGGGTCTACCGTGCTGATTGAGGACGGGTCCTGGGAGGGGTGCGGGGATGGCGATATGAGCACACGGGCCGAGGCCGGCGCCTATGCTCTGCTGGCCGACGGCACGACGGTGCAGATCCGGGCCGCACGGCCGGAGGATTTCACCGCGGTGCGGGACATGCACGACAAGATGTCGCCGAGAAATCTGTACCTGCGCTTCTTCACCATGGGCCCGGCCGCGGCCGGGCAGGAGGCGCGGCGGATATGCCGCGAGCCCGCGGCGGACCACGCGGCGCTGCTGGTGGTGCTGGACGGCGAGGTGATCGGCTGCGGCACCTACGAGCAGCACAGCGCGGGGTCGCTGGCCGCGGAGGTCGCGATGGCGGTCGCCGATGAGGCGCAGAACCGGGGGGTTGGCACGCTGCTGCTTGAGCACCTGATCTCGCTGGCCCGCGGCCGGGGGTTCCGCTCGTTTACCGCGGAGACGCTGACCGGGAATGCGCTGATGCTGCAGGTGTTCGCCGACGCCGGGCTGCGGCCGCAGCGTGCGCTGGCCGATGGCGTGTACGAGTTCACCTTCCCGCTGCCGGCCGATGAGGCCGACGCGGCGCTGGGCACCTACCGGGACGCGGTCGCCGCACGGGAGCGGTCCGCCGATGTGGCCAGCCTGCGGCACGTGCTGTCCCCGGGCTCGGTCGCGGTGATCGGCGCGGGCCGGCGCCCCGGGTCGGTCGGCCGGGCCATCCTGGAGAACATCGTCAGCGGCGGGTTCGCCGGTTCCGTTTATGCGGTCAGCCCGGCCCGGACCAGCCTGGCCGGGGTGTCCTGGGTGCCGTCAGCGGCCGGGCTGCCCCGGGATGTGGACCTGGCCATCGTGGCCACGCCGGCCGCACCGGTGCCCGGTATCGCTGCGGAATGCGGACGGCGGGGAGTCAGGGCGCTGGCCGTGATCACGGGGGGCCTGACTGGCGCGGCGCGGGCGGAACTGCTGGGCATCTGCCGCCGCCATGGCATGCGGCTGGTCGGGCCGGCCTCCTTCGGCGTGGCCAGCTCCGGCATCTGCCTGGATGCGACGTTCGCGGCTGGCCATCCCCGGCCGGGAAAGGCGGGCCTGGCGCTGCAGTCCGGTGGCGTCGGTATCGTCCTGCTCGAGCACTTGTCCCGGCTGGGCGTGGGGGTTTCCTCCTTCGTCTCGCTCGGCGACAAGGATGACGTGTCCGGCAATGACATGCTGCAGTGGTGGGCCTCCGATGAGGCGACGAATCTGGCCGTGCTGTACCTGGCGTCGATCGGGAACCCGCGCAAGTTCGCTCGCACGGCGCGTGCCCTCGGCCGCACCATGCCGATCCTGGTCGTCGACGCGGGCCGGTCCGCAGCGGGCCAGCGGCTGGCCAGGGCCCGCACCGTGGTCAGCCAGGGCCTGACCGCAGCGGACGCCGTGGCGCTGGCCACTCCGCAGCTGACCCGGCAGGCCCTGTTCGAGCAGGCTGGCGTGATCGCCACGGCTAACCTCGGCGAACTGCTCGACACCGCGGCGCTGCTCGCCGCACAGCCGGTCCCCGCCGGAAACAGGGTCGCCGTGGTGTCCAACGCCCGCGGCGCCGGGGTGCTCGCCGCCGACGCCTGCGGCGACGCAGGGCTGCAGGTGGCCAGCCTGGCCGCAGGTACCCAGCGGGCGCTGCGGGATTCTGCTGCCCGCCACCGCCACCGTGGCCGGGCCGGTCGATGCCACGGCAGCGGTCACGCCCGGCGCGTTCCGCCGCTGCCTGGAACTCGTGGGCGCGGACCCGGGCGTCGACGCGGTCCTGGCCCTGACGGCCACGAACGCCACCGGTGACCTGGTCGCGGAGGTGCGGGGCGCGAGGCTGCCGGTGCCGGTCGCCGCGGCGGTGATGGACCAGCTTGAGGTGGTCCGGCTGCTGCCCGGCGAAGGCGCGGACTCCCCGCGCGTGCCCGCCTACGCCTACCCCGAATCCGCCTGCCGTGCCCTCGGTCACGCCGCGCGCTACGGCGTGTGGCGGGCCACCCCGCACGGCCAGGTACCCGACCTCGGCGGCCTTCGCCCGGACCGGGCGAAGGAACTGGCCGCCGGCTTCCTCGCCGCGGCGCCGAGGGGCGGCTGGCTGTCCCAGGACCAGACCGCACAGCTGCTTGGCTGCTACGGCGTGCGGCTGGCCGACCGCATCGCGGTCAGCACCGAGGAGTCCGCGGCGGACGCGGCGGCGCACTTCGCCGCGGCGGTGGCGCTCAAGGCGGACCTGCCCAGCGTGATCCGCCCGGTCGAGGCCGGCGCCGTGCTGCTCGACCTGCACGACGCCGAGGAGGTCCGGCGCGGGTTCCGCTCGCTGCGGGAGACCTTCGCCGGCCGGCTCGCCGCCGTCTATGTCCAGCCGATGATCACCGGCGGCGTCAAGGTAAGAATCAACATCCTGCAGGAGCAGATGGTCGGCCCGCTCGTGCTGTTCGGGCCGGGCGGCCCGGCCGCCGACGCGCTGGCCGGCCGCTCCGCCCGGCTCGCCCCGCTCACCGACACCGACGCCGACGACCTGATCCGCTCCGCCCGCGTCACCCCGCCGCTGCCCGGCCGGCCCCCCGTCGCGGGCCTGGCCGGCCTGCGGGACATGCTGCTGCGGGTCTCCCGGATGGCCGACGACCTGCCGCAGCTGGCCGAGCTCGAACTGGCCGCCATCGCCTCTCCCGACGGGGCCTGGGCGGTTGACGCCCGGGCCCGGATCCAGGCCGCCGAGCCTACCGACGCCTACCTGCGCCGGCTGCCGTGACAGGACGGTCCCCGGCTGGCCGGGATCCGGCCCGGCGAACATCACCACGGCATGGTGGTAAGGCCGCCGGGCCGGCTTAGCCCGGCCCGGAGCGGGCGGACGGGAAGTCCGGCTGGCGCTTGGCGCGCAACGCGGCCGCGCCCTCCCGGACGTCGTCACCCATGAAAGTGAGCATCTCGTAGGCCGCGGACTGATCGAAGATCGGTCCGGCCGCGCGCAGCCAGCCGTTCATCGCGCGCTTGGTCAGCCGGATCGCCAGCTGGGAGCCGGTGGCCAGGCCCGCGGCGACCCGGAGCGCCTCGTCCAGCACCTCCGCCCGCGGCAGGCACTTGCTGACCAGGCCGATCCGCTCGGCCTCGGCGCCGGTGACCATCTCCCCGGTCATCAGGTAGTACCTGGCCTTGGCCAGCCCGCAGAGCAGCGGCCAGATGATCGCCGCGTGGTCACCGGCCGCCACGCCGAGCCTGACGTGCCCGTCGCCCAGCCTGGCGTCCCCGGCGCAGATGCTGATGTCGGCGAGCAGGGCCACTACCAGGCCGGCCCCCACCGCGACGCCGTTGATCGCCGACACCACCGGCTTCGGGCAGTTGATCATGTTGTAGACCAGGTCGCTCATCTCGGCCAGCATCGCCGTCACCCGGTCATGGTCACCGGCCATCCGCTCCACCATCGCCAGGTCGCCGCCCGCCGAGAAGGCCCGCCCGGCGCCGGTCACCACCGCGACCCTGGCCTCGTCGTCGCGGGCCACGTCGGTCCACACCCTGGCCAGCTCGCTGTGCATCGCCTCGTTGGCGGCGTTGTACACCTCCGGCCGGTTCAGCGTGATCAGCAGCACGCCGTCCGGGCGGCGCTCGAACAGCAGGCTCTGGTAGCTGCCGTAATCCATCAGGCATCGCTCCTTCCGCGCGCCGGGCCGGCCGCCCGGCGGCCGGCTGGCCGTGGCCATGACCGGGCAGTGGCCGGCCTACCCGCCCGGCCCCACGATCGAATCATGGCATGCCTGCTCCGGTCCGGCCGGCCGTGTTACCGTCCAGTAACATCAGCGCTGCGGGGAGTTCATGAGCAACGGCCCGCAGCCGCCTTTCCCGCCGGAGCTCAGCCCCGGCATCCGGCCAGATGAGCGACTAGGCCGGGGCGGCCGCGCGGCGGCGGGCGGAGCCGGCCACGGCCGGCTCGCCGCAGGCCGCGCAGATCACCTCGGCCACCAGCGGCTGGCCGCAGGCGTGCTCCAGCACCAGCGGCGGCCCGGCCTGGCCCGCCAGGTGCCGGTCGCCCCAGCGCATCAGCGTCAGGATGACCGGGTACAGTTCCCGGCCGGCCTCGGTCAGGTGGTACTCGAAGCGGGCCGGATGCGCGGAGTACTGCCGCCGCTCCAGGATGCCGGCGTCGGCCAGCGTGCGCAGCCGGGCGGCCAGCGTGTCCCGGGGGGCGCCGGTGCGCCGGACCATCTCATCGAACCTGCGGTTACCGAGGAAGACCTCCCGGATCGCCAGCAGGGCCCATTTCTCGCCGACTAGCTCAAGGGTGCGGGCGACCGAGCACTCTCGCGGCTGACTGGATGCTGAGGTCACGAAGCCCAGTATAGATCGTCCGTCTGCTATCTGGACGCACTGTGCGCCCGGCTGTAAACTGCGTCCAGATTCCAGACTTACTAGGAGGGGCCGCCGGTGAGCTTTCTGCCGACGCGGGGTACCGCCCCGCAGTCCGCCGTCCCGGCGGAGCTCAGCGGCCGCCGGGTAACGGCGATCGTGGGCGTGCTGTCGCTGGCTGTATTCATGTCCAGCCTGGACCTGTTCATCGTCAACCTGGCCTTCCCGTACATCGGGCGCGAGTATCACGGCACCAGCCTGAGCTCGCTGTCCTGGGTGCTGAACGGCTACACCATCGTCTTCGCCGCGGTGCTGGTGCCGGCCGGCCGGTGGGCTGACCGGGTCGGCCGCCGCCGCGTTCTCGTCGCCGGGCTGCTCGCGTTCAGCGCCGGATCGATCTGCTGCGGGCTGGCTCCCGGCGTGAACCTGCTGATCGCGGCCCGGGTGCTGCAGGCGGCCGGGGCCGGCCTGATGGTGCCTGCCTCGCTGTCCCTGCTGCTGGCCTCGGTTCCGCCCGCGGCGCGCTCGCAGGCCATCGGCACCTGGTCAGCGCTCGGCGCCCTCGGCGCGGCGCTCGGCCCGGTGATCGGCGGGAGCCTGGTCCAGCTCAGCTGGCGGTGGGTGTTCTGGATCAACCTGCCGGTCGGGCTCGCGGCCATCCTGCTGGCCGCGCGGGTCATCCCGGAGAGCAAGGACGAGCAGGCCACCGGGCGCCCGGATGTGGCCGGCGCATTGCTGCTCGCGGCGGCCGTCGGCCTGGTCGCGCTGGCCCTGGTCAAGGTGCCCGGCTGGGGCTGGGGCTCGGCCGGCTTCCTCGGGCTGCTGGCCGCGGCGCTGGCCTGCGGGACGGCGCTGGTGGCGCGCTCACGGCGGCACCACTCGCCGGTGATCGAGCTCGGCCTGCTGCGGTCCCGGACCTTCAGCGGCGCCTTCACCGCGTCGATCCTTTACTACGCCGGCTTCGGCGCGTTCGTGCTCAGCGCGGTCGAGTTCCTCACCGGCGTCTGGCACTACTCGGCGGTGCGGGCCGGCCTGGCCATCGGCCCCGGCCCGCTGATGGTGCTGCCCTTCGCCCGGCTGGTGGCCCCGCCGCTGGCGGCCCGGCTCGGCGGCCCCGGCCGGGTGGCCGTGCTCGGCTGTGCCGTGAACGCCGCGGCGCAGCTGCTCTGGTACACCCAGATCAGCGCGCATCCGGCCTACCTGACCCGGCTGCTGCCGGCCCAGCTGCTGGGCGGCGCCGGGGTGGGGCTGGCGATCCCGTCACTACTCGGGGCGGGCAGCATGGCGCTGCCGCCCGCCCGGTTCGGCACCGGCAGCGGAATCCTGAACATGGCCCGCCAGGTCGGCACGGTACTCGGCGTGGCCAGCCTGATCGCCATCTTGATCCATATCGCCCCGGCCGACCCGGTGCCCGGCTACCGGCACGCGCTGATACTGATCATCGCGTTCTTCGCGGCAGCCGGCCTGGTGGCGGGCGCGCTGCTGACCGGCCGCCCGGTGCTGGCGGCTGCCGGGCCCGCCCAGCCGGCCGGGCCGCCCGGGCCCGGCAGGCCGGCGACGGCGGCGGCGGCGGGTGCGGCTGAGCCGGGCGGCTGAGCCGGGCGCGGCTCAGCCGGGCGCGGTGACCGGGCGGTAGCCGACGTAGTTCTCGGCCAGCGAGGTCGCGGCCGCCCGCGAGCTGGTGACGTAACGCAGCTGGGACAGCTGCAGCTGCGCCTCGATCGGGCCGGCCCCCGGGGTGGCGTGCAGCATCGTCGTCATCCACCAGGAGAAGTGGGTGGCCCGCCAGACCCGCTCCAGGCAGGCGTCGGAGTAGCCGTCCGCGAGCTCGCTGCCGCCGCCGGTGAGCAGGCTGGCCAGCGCGCGGGCCAGCACGGTGACGTCGGCCAGGGCCAGGTTCAGGCCCTTGGCGCCGGCCGGCGGCACGATGTGCGCGGCATCGCCGGCCAGGAACAGCCGGCCGTAGCGCATCGGCGAGCTGACGAAGCTGCGCATCGGCGTGATCCCCTTCTCCAGGACCGGGCCTTCCTTCAGCTCCCAGCCGGGCAGCGCGAGCCGGCCCTGCAGCTCGGCCCAGATCCGGTCGTCCGGCCAGCCGGCCATGTCCTCGTCCGGCGGCACCTGCAGGTACAGCCTGCTCAGCTCCGGGCCGCGCAAGCTGTGCAGGGCGAAGCCCGCCGGGTGGTGGCAGTAGATGAGCTCGTCGGTGGACGGCGGCACGTCGGCCAGGATGCCGAGCCAGGCGTAGGGGTAGCCGGACTCCCATACGGTCTGCATGCTCGCCGGGATCGCGTCCCGGCAGATGCCGTGGAATCCGTCGCAGCCGGCGATCGCATCACATTCCACCTCGCGGCGGGCGCCGTCCGCGCTGGTGTACCGGAGCACCGGCCGGTCCGACGTGAGCGCGCCGACCGAGGCGTCGCTGATCTCGAACTCGATCGCGGGGCCGGCCGCCAGCCGGGCCGCGATCAGGTCCTTGACCACTTCGGTCTGGGCGTACACCGTCACCGTGCGGCCGGTCAGCGCACGGAAGTCGATGTGCCTGCGCTGCCCGGCGAATTGCAGGTAGATGCCGCCGTGCTCGATCCCGGTGGCATCCAGCCGGGCGGCCAGCCCGGCCTCGCGCAGCACCTGCACGCTGCCGGACTCCAGCACGCCAGCCCGCTGCCGCGCCTCGCAGTATGCGCGGCTGCGGGTCTCCACCACGACCGACTCGATGCCGCGCAGCGCCAGCAGGTGCGAGAGCAGCAGGCCGGCCCGGCCCCGACGATCCCCACCTGTGTCCGCACGGCCCGGCACAGCGGCTAGAACGGGTACCGCGCGATATCGCCGCGGATCGTGACCCAGCGGGTGTCGGTGAAGGCATCCGCGTTGGCGCCGCCGCCGAACCGCGCGCCGGTGCCGGACGCGCCCACGCCGCCGAACGGGATGTTGGCCTCGTCGTCGACGGTCTGCTCGTTGATGTGCACGATCCCGCTGGGAATGCGGCTGGCCAGTTCCAGGCCGCGCATCACGTCCCGGGTGAGGATGCCCAGCGACAGGCCGTACTCGGTCTCGGCGGCCAGCTTGGCCGCGTCGTCCGCGGTCGCGAACCTGATCACCGGGGCGACCGGGCCGAAGACCTCCTGGGCGTAGGCGGGCATCTGCGGCGCCATCTCCGCCAGCACGGTGGGCTGGTAGAAGAGCCCCTGATACGTGCCGCCGGCCGCCAGCCGGGCGCCCGCGTCCACGCTGGCCGTCACCAGCTCGTGCACCTTGTCACGCTGCCGCTCATCGATGATCGGGCCGAGCGCGACCTGCTCGGTTGCCGGGTTGCCGACCGGCAGGACCGCCGCCTTGCCGGCCAGCTTCGCCACGTAGTCGTCGTAAACCGCGTCCTGCACCAGATGCCGGCCGGTGGTCATGCAGATCTGGCCCTGGTGCAGGAAGGAGCCCCAGGCGCCGGCCGACGCGGCCAGCTCCAGGTCGGCGTCGTCCAGGATCACCAGCGCGGAGTTGCCGCCGAGTTCCAGGTGCACGCGCTTGAGGTGCCGGCCGGCCAGCTCGCCGACTTTGCGGCCGGCCGCGGTCGAGCCGGTGAACGAGATCACCCGCACCAGCGGCTCGGTGATCACGGCCTGGCCGACGTCTACCCCGCCCGGCAGCACGTGCAGCAGGCCATCGGGCAGGCCGGCTTCCTCGAAGATCCTGGCCAGCACGACTCCGCCGGACACGGAAGTGCGCAGGTCCGGCTTGAGTATCACCGCGTTGCCGAGCGCCAGCGCGGGGGCGACCGAGCGGATCGACAGGATCTGCGGGAAGTTAAACGGCGCGATCACGCCGACCACGCCCACCGGCCTGCGCTCGGCATAGCTGAGCCGCGGCTGCTCACTCGGCAATAGCTCGCCGTAGGGCCGGGACGGCAGCGTGGCCGCCTCGTAGATCTCGCCGGTCGAGTTGTGCGTCTCGAACTGCGCGGCGGGCGGGATCTTGCCGCTCTCCCTGACCACCCAGTCCTCGATCTCGGCGGCATTGGCCAGCCAGAGATCGGCCGCCCTGCGCAGGATCGCGGCCCGCTCGGTGTGCGGGGTCGCCGCCCAGCCCGGCTGCGCGGCCGCCGCCCGGGCGGCCGCCACGGCCACGTCGGCGGGACCAGCGCAGCCGACCCGGCCGATCTCGTCGCCGGTGGCCGGCTCGATGACGGCCACGTCGCCGCCCGCGCCGCCGGTCCAGCCGCCCGAGTAGATCTTGCCGCGCCAGGCCGCCTCAGCAAGAAGTGTCACGATCTGCTCCTCCATGACAGGCGAGGCCGGCCAGGCCAGCTAGCCGGGCTCCGCGCGATCTCCGGTACGCGGGCCGTGTGCACGGCCGTCAACTGCCGTGCGTAGTACGAACAGCAGTTCTAGATCCGAACCTAGGGAACAGTAGCACCGCTGTCAACGGCCCCGCCCGGGCCGCGCGCCGGTCAGCCTGGCAGGCGGTTGCGGACCTGCCACCACAGCGCCCGGGCGGACAGCCTGGCCTCCGCCAGCCTGCTCGGCAGTACCAGGATGATGAAGTCGCCGAAGTTGTGCGTTCCGGTCCGGCCCGCCACCGACCTGGCCGCGTCGCGGACCGCCGTCAGCTGGTGCACGGTCATCGGCAGGGCAGCCTCGTCCGGCTGGTAGGTGGCGCCGAGCGGGTAGTCGCGGCCGGCCGAGCGGGTCATCTCGATGTGGCAGCCGAGCACGTGGGTGACCCGCCTGGCGCGGGCGAAGCCGACCAGCCGGTCCAGGCTCGCGGTGAACGCGGGATAGTCGCGGACGTACAGCCGGCCGGGATAGACCGTGTCGCCGGTAATCAGGAACCCGGTCCACGGATCGTAGACCGCGATCGACTTCTCGTCGTGGCCTGGGCAGCCGGTGATATCCAGCAGCCGGCCGCCGAGATCCAGCTGGACGACCTGGGCCGGCCAGTCGGTGATGCCGAAGAACGACCTGGCCGCGGCCAGGTCGGCAGGCACCACCGTGGTGTCCGGCCGGCCGTCGAACTGGGCGTCGGCGGCCACGTGGTCGCCGTGCCCGTGCGTGTGCGCGACGACGAGCTGGTAGGACTCCCGCGGGTGCGCGGCCAGCCAGTCGCGCAGGATGCCGTCCACTGTCTCGCGCAGCGGGAACGCCGCCGGATCCGCGGTCGCCCCGGTGTCCAGCAGCAGCGCCCGGTCGTTGCCGCAGAACAGGTACAGGAACGGCGCCTCGTAGTGCACGGCCTTGCTCTGCCGCAGCACGAACGTGTGCGGGTCATAGGCATGCACCTGGATCTTCGGGTCGGCGTTCTGGCTGGCCCGGCGGGAACCGTGGATCCAGCGGACGTCCAGCTCCCCGGCCACCGGGGCCCCGCTAGTGAAATCGACCATGCTGATCGTCACGGCTTTACCGCCTTCGCCCGCCTTGTCGCTGCGCACTGCCCGGTCGCTGCGCGCGACCCTGGCGACTGTCAATCTACGGCGGCGGGCCACCGCCAGGCCAGCGCCGGGAGTCGCCGGGAGCAGCCGCCGCCGTCAGCGGTTCGGTTCCGTCCGGCGCTGGCCGGACGGAACCGAACCGCTAACGTGATCTTGACTGCTACGGCCCGCGGACCACGCCGTCCGGCGCCAGCGGCATCGACCGGAGCCGGACGCCGGTGGCATGGCAGATCGCGTTGGCGATCGCCGGGGCGACCGCCACGATCGGCGCCTCGCCGCCGCCCGCGGACGGCTGATCGGGCCGGTCAATGAGGATCACCTCGACGTCGGGCAGATCCGGCAGCCGGGGAACCCGGTATGCGGCCATGGACGCGTTCAGGATCCGGCCGCCGGCGAAGTCGACCGCCTCGAACAGCGCCCCGCCGAGACCCATCATGACCGCGCCCTCCACCTGGTTGACCAGGTTGTCCGGGCTGATGATGGCACCGCAGTCAAACGCGGTGACCAGGCGCAGCACCCGCAGCGCGCCGCCGGGTGCCACCCGGACCCTGGCCGCGGTAGCGACCCGGCCGCCCTTCTCCATACCGAGCGCGATGCCAGTGCCCGTCCGGTCCGCGCCGGGGCCCGTCCGGTCCGCCGTGGCGGGCGGCCGGCCGGCCGCCTCGTGCCAGCCGATCCGCGCCGCGGCCGCCCGCAGCACCGCGCCGAGCCGGTCGTCGTCCAGGTGCCGCAGCCGGAACGCCAGCGGGTCGGTGCCGAGCCGCCCGGCGAGCTCGTCCATCTCCGATTCCCGGGCGAAATGATTGGCGGTCGAGGCCAGCGCCCGGTACGGGCCCTGCGGCAGCGGCGAGTCGGCGGGCTGGTAGACGGCCCGCTGATGCGGCACGCGGTACGGGGTGAGCAGCCCGGCGGGCCCGGAGTTGATGTTGGTCGCCGACCACCCGGTGATGGCCCCGGCCGCATCCGCGCCGGCCGAGATGTCGACCAGCGCGGCTGGCCGCAGATACCCCCAGTGGAATTCCTCGTCGCGGCTCCACTGCACCTTGACCGGGCGCCCGGCGGCGCGGGACAGCCTGGCCGCCTCGATCGCCACCTTGCCGCCGTGCTTGCCGCCGAACCCGCCGCCGTAGTCCGGCACGATGATCCCGACGTCAGGCTCGGGTACGCCGAGCGCGGCGGCGACCTCGGCGCGGGCCCGGAACGGCGTCGAGGTACCGAGCCAGACCGTCACCCGGCCGTCAGCCCAGCGGGCTAGCGCCGAGCGCGGCTCCAGCGGCACGTGCGCGACGTAGGCCGCCGAGTAACTGGCGTCGACCCGGACCGCGCAGGCGCCGAGCGCCGCCGTGACGTCACCCTCCTCGCGCCGGAACGGCGGCAGCGAGTCGCTGCCCTCGGCCGGGTGCGACCGCAGGTGGGCCTCCAGGTCCGCGGCGGCAGGCTGCGGCGTGGTGTCCCAGGCGGCGTCGATCAGGCCGACCGCCCGCACCGCGGTCGCCCGGTCGGCCGCGACCACGCCGATGAAGTCGCCGTCGCGGATCACCCGCACGCCGGGCAGCCGCGCCGCCGGGCAGCCGCCGGGGCTGGTGTCGGCGCTGCGCAGCCGCGCCCCGAAGGCCGGCGGGCGCAGCACGCAGCCGTGCAGCATGCCGTCCGCGCGCAGGTCCGACGGGAACTGCCTGGCCCCGGTGACCACGTTCGCGGCGCCCAGCGCGCGGGCCGGATGGCCGGCCAGCCGCCAGCCGGAAGCCGCCCGGACCGGCTCGTCGGCCGGCACCCGCTCGATCCGCCGCTGGCCGGCCAGCAGCTCGCCGTAGCCGATGCTCGGCGCGCCGTCCGGGCCTGCCAGCACGCCGCCGGCCGCGGTGAGGTCGGCCGGATCCAGGCCGAACCGCCGCGCGGCCGCCTCGCGCAGCAGCCGGGCCGCCGCGGCCGCGGCGGCCCGCAGCGGCGGCGCCGCGTACGGCACGGACCGGCTGCCGAACGTCCCGATGTCGAAGGGCGACACGCTGGTGTCGCCCATCACGACCCGGACCGACTCGGCCGGCACGCCCAGCTCCTCGGCGACGACCAGGGCAAGCGCGGTGCGAGTGCCCTGGCCCGCCTCGACCTTGCCGGTGAACGCGGTCACCGCGGCGTCCGCCCCGACGTGCACCCACGCGTCGTCGCTGCCGCTCGCGCCGCCCGCCGGGCCGGCCGGCTCGCCGCTCCCGGCGACGGTGACCAGCCCGTCGGAGAGCAGCCCGAAGAACGAGTCCGCGTCCCTGGCGCCCTGGTCCCAGGGCACCGCGGCCGATGGCGTCCCGGCCGATGGCGTCCCGGCCTGCGGGACCGGCGGCGGCACGGCGGCGAGCAGCTCCGGCCGTTCCATCAGGTCGGCCGCGCGGCGGATGGCGCGCTGGATCCGCGGATAGGTGCAGCAGCGGCAGACGTGGCCGGCCAGCGCGGCCGCGGTCCTGGCGTCGTCCGGATGCGCAACCTGGCTGAGCAGCGCCGCCGTCGCCATCAGCCAGCCCGGCGTGCAGTAACCGCACTGCATCGCGCCGGCCTCGAGCCACGCCTGCTGTACCGGGTGCAGGACGCCGTCCTCGGCCAGCCCCTCCACCGTCGTCACCCGCTGGCCTGCCGCGTCAGCGGCCGGCGTGGTGCAGGCGGTGACCGCGCGGCGGCCGATCAGCACCGTGCAGCAGCCGCAGCCGCCCTCGCCGCAGCCGAACTTGGGCCCGGTCAGCCCGAGATCGTCCCTGAGCACGTCCAGCAGGCTCCGCTGGCCTGCCGCCCGGACCTGCCGCCCGGTGCCGTTGACGATGATCGTGAACTCCATCGTGCCGCCTGCCTCCGTCGCTCACCGTGTTGCATCCGGCGGCCGTCTGGTACGGTCCCGCCGTCGCGCGCTAGGTTGTGCCCGATCCTGCCGGCATCCTGTGCTGGCTGGTGCTCGGACCGCTGCTGGCCTTCGACCACGTCCCGTGGCCGCTGCTGCTGACGATCCTGAACCTGCCGCAGCTATCCATCATGATCTCGCTGCAGGTCAGCGCGAACCGCTCGCAGGCGGCCAGCGACAAGCGGGCGATCGCGGACCACGAGACGCTGATCGCGCTGCACGAGATGGCGAAGCAGCAGATCGACATCCTGCACGGCCAGGACCAGGTACTCGCCATTCTCAACCAGTTCGCCAGCAAGGACATGCCGGGCATGCAGCGGCGCATCGCCGAGACCGGCGACAAGATCCTGGCCATCGTCGGCGGCCCGGACGCGGCCGGCCCGCCCGCGAATACCACAAACTGAGCGTGACCGCGTAAGAATGAGCCATGAGCAAGCGGCCAGTCCCACCGCCACCCGGCGACAAGCCCGTCCCAGCCGCGCCGCCGCCGCCGCCGGCCTGGCGGCACTGGCTGTGGCCGGCCGCGATACTCGCGACCTTCCTGCTCTACGTGATCCTGCCCGGGCTGCACGCCGGCAAGCAGGTCACCCTCAGCTATTCGCAGTTCATCAGCGACGCCAACGCGCACAAGATCAAGGACGTCACGTTCGCGAGCGCCGGGGCCGGCGCCAACACCCCGGCCACCGGGACGCTCACCGACGGCCAGGCATACACCACGGTCATCCCCGGCAATCCCACGCCGGAGCTGAGCAACCAGCTGACCGCGGACGGCGTGCAGAAGATCACCGCCGCCCAGCCGGGCCAGTCGTTCGGCACCGAGCTGCTCTACCTGCTGTTCCTGGCGCTGCCGATCATCTTCGTCTTCTACCTGTTCCGGCGGATGGCGCGCGGCGCCGGCAGCCCGCTGCAAGGAGTGATGGGCGTCGGCCGGTCCCGGGCGAAGATCTTCGACGCGGAGCGGCCGCAGACGAAGTTCGATGACGTCGCCGGGTACGAGGGGGCCAAGGCGGAGATCGCCGAGGTGGTCGACTTCCTGCGCAATCCGGAGCGGTACCGGCGGGCGGGCGCGATGGCGCCGCGCGGCGTGCTGATGGTCGGCCCGCCCGGCACCGGCAAGACGCTGCTGGCCCGGGCGGTGGCCGGCGAGGCCGCGGTGCCGTTCTTCTCGGTCACCGGCTCCAGCTTCGTGGAGATGTTCGTCGGGGTCGGCGCGGCCCGGGTCCGGGATCTGTTCGCCGAGGCGCGCAAGCGGTCCCCGGTCATCATCTTCATCGACGAGATCGACGCGATCGGCCAGCGGCGGGCCGGATCCGGCGCCGTGGTCGCCAACGACGAGCGCGAGCAGACGCTCAACCAGCTGCTGTCCGAGATGGACGGCTTCGACATGGCCGAGGGCATCGTCGTGCTCGGCGCGACGAACCGGCCCGAGGTGCTGGACCCGGCGCTGCTCCGGCCCGGCCGGTTCGACCGGCAGGTCATCATCCCGCTGCCCGCGCTGTCCGAGCGGGCCGCGATCCTGGCCGTGCACGCCCGCGGCAAGCAGCTGGCACCCGACGTCGACCTGGACGTGGTCGCCCGCGGTACCCCCGGCTTCTCCGGCGCCGACCTGGCCAACCTGATCAACGAGGCGGCGATCTTCGCCGTCCGGGAAGGCCGCGAGGTGCTGACGGCGGCCGACTTCGAGGGCGCCCGGGACCGGATCCTGCTCGGCCGCCGGGAAGGCTCCAACGTCCTGCTGCCCGAGGAGAAGAACGCGGTCGCCATCCACGAGGCCGGCCATGCCCTGGTGGCCGCGCTGTCCGAGCACGCCGACCCGGTCTCGAAGGTCACCATCCTGCCGGCCGGGCAGGCGCTCGGCGTCACCCAGCAGCTGCCGCTCGTCGAGCGGCACCTGTACGGCGAGGACTACCTGAACGAGTCGCTGGCAGTGCGGCTGGGCGGCCGGGCGGCCGAGCTGGTCGAGCTGCAGCAGGGCTCCACCGGGGCCGCCAACGATCTCGCCTCGGCCACCGAGCTGGCCACCAGGATGGTCCGCGAGTTCGGCCTGTCGCCCGCGCTCGGCCCGGTCGGCTACCCGGAGGGTGGCTCGGTGTTCCTCGGCGGCGGCGGCGGCCAGGGCCTGTCCAGCAGGCCGTTCGCCGAGGCCACCCAGGCGATCATCGACGGCGAGGTGGCCAGGCTGGTGCGCGAGGCCGAGCAGACCGCGGTCGGCCTGATCCGCGCGCACCGGGCCGAGCTCGGGCGGCTGGTCAGCCTGCTGCTGGAGAAGGAGACCGTGGACGGCGAAGAGGTCTACGCGATCGTCGGCCGGGTGATGCCGCAGCACCGCTCCGCCGAGACGGTCGCCCTCGCGCCGCATATGACGTCGCCGCCGGCCGCGGCCCCGGACCCGGGCCTGGTGCCGCACCGGTCGGCCGCGCAGGATGCCGCGCCAGCGAAGGACGGCGACCGGTAGCCCGCGGGCGGTGCTAGGCTCACCGCATGCAGCCGAACCATGCCGCAGGCTGGTGGCGCCGCCGTTAGGCGGGGCCAGGTTCGCGTTCTGCAAATCCTGATGGCGACCGCCCGGCAGTCCGGCGGTCGCCTTTCTCGTGCGCAGGCCCGCCGCCCGCCGGGCCTGATACTGCGAGGCACCCATGCAAGAGGCACCGACCGACCCGGCGTACGGCGGCGCCGCGCCGGCCTCAGCGCTGACCGCCCCGGCCGAGACCAGCTTCGTCACCGCGGGCGGCATCCGGGTCAGCCGGGTCGCGGCCCCGTTCGACCCGGCGCTGCTGGCCGGGCTCACCCGGCAGGTCGACGAGCGGCGCGGTGGCGTGCTCAGCTCCGGGATGGAGTACCCGGGGCGCTACAGCCGCTGGCATGTCGCGTACGTCGACCCGTGCGCCGAGATCGTCGCCCGCGGCCGGACGATCTCCGCCCGGGCGCTGAACGGCCGCGGCCGCGTGTTGCTCCCGGTGCTCGGCGCGGCGCTGCGGCGCGCGGCCGGCCTGACCGGGGCGGCGGGCCAGGCAGCCTCGCCGGAGCTGGCCGAGGTGGTCATCGCGGACCCCGGCCGCGCGTTCACCGAGGAGGAACGCAGCCGCCGGCCCACCGTCTTCACCGCGCTCAGGGAGATCGTCGCGGCGTTCGCCGGCCCGGACGAGCACCTCGGCCTGTACGGCGCGCTCGGCTATGACCTGGCGTTCCAGTTCGAGCCGGTCCGGCTCCGGCAGGCCCGCGGCGACCGGCAGCGGGACCTGGTGCTGCACCTGCCGGACGAGCTCTACGTGCTGGACCGCAAGCGCGAGACCGCGCTGCGCTACAGCTACGAGTTCGAGGTGTCCGGCAGCGGCACGGCAGGCCTGCCGCGGGCCACCGCAGGCACCGGGCAGCGGCCGGCGGCCGGCCCCGGCCAGCCCGTTAAGAATCCCGGCCTTCCGGCTGATCCGGAGCCAGGGTCGTATGCGCGCGTGGTCACCGCCGCCCGGGAGCGGTTCGCCCGCGGCGACCTGTTCGAGGTCGTGCCCAGCCACGTCTTTCACGCGGCCTGCGGGTCGCCCGCCGCGTTCTACGAGCGGCTGCGCCGCCGCAACCCGGCGCCGTACGAGTTCTTCCTGAACCTCGGCGAGGAGGAGTACCTGGTCGGCGCCTCGCCGGAGATGTACGTGCGGGTAACCGGCGACCGGGTCGAGACCTGCCCGATCGCCGGCACGATCGCCCGCGGCGCGGGGCCGCTGGAGGACGCCGCGAACATCCGCGCGCTGCTCGACTCGCCGAAGGAGGAGTCCGAGCTGACCATGTGCACCGACGTGGACCGCAACGACAAGTCCAGGATCTGCGAGCCGGGCAGCGTGCAGGTGATCGGGCGCCGCCAGATCGAGATCTACAGCCGGGTGATCCACACCGTGGACCACGTGGAGGGCAGGCTGCGGCCGGGCTTCGACGCGCTGGACGCCTTCCTCACCCACATGTGGGCGGTCACCGTCACCGGCGCGCCGAAGACCTGGGCGATGCAGTTCATCGAGGACCACGAGGACGGCCGGCGCCGCTGGTACGGGGGAGCGGTCGGGATGATCGGCTTCGACGGCGCGATGAACACCGGCCTCACCCTGCGGACCGCGCATATCCGTGGCGGCGTCGCGGCCGTGCGGGTGGGCGCGACCCTGCTGTTCGACTCCGACCCCGCGGCCGAGGAACGGGAAACCGAGCTGAAGGCCCGGGCACTGCTGGAAACCCTCAACGAGGATCCGGAACGGGAAGACCGGCCCGGCCCGCCGCCGCGAGCCGGGCAGCTGCCCGGGCCGGCCTGCGCGTGCTCCTGGTCGATCACCAGGACTCGTTCGTGCATACGCTGGCCGGCTATTTCCGCGAGCAGGGCGCCGGGGTGGTCACGCTGCGGGCCGGGTTCGGCGCCGCCGCGCTGGACGATTACCGGCCGGATCTGGTCGTGCTCTCACCCGGCCCTGGCCGGCCGTCCGACTTCGGCTGCGACGCGCTGCTGGCCGAGCTCGACGCGCGCGGGCTGCCGGCCTTCGGCGTGTGCCTTGGCCTGCAGGCGATGGTGGAGCACGCCGGCGGCGAGCTGGCGCTGCTGGCCGAGCCCGTGCACGGCAAGCCAGGGCGGATTCAGGTCCTCGGCGGCGCGCTGCTGGCCGGGTTGCCCGGCGAGTTCACGGCCGCCCGGTATCACTCGCTGTATGCCCGGGCGGCCCAGGTGAAGGGCGGGTTCGCGGTGACGGCGCAGACCCCGGACGGGGTGGTGATGGCGATCGAGGACCCGGCCGCGGGGCGGTGGGCAGTGCAGTTTCACCCGGAGTCGATCCTGACCGCGGCCGGCCGGGCCGGCCATCAGGTGGTCGGCAACGTGCTGCGGCTCTGCCGGGCCGGGGGCGGCCTGCCGCCCGCCCCCGGCCGTCCTGGCTAGCGCACCGGCCGCAGGCTGCGGGCGAAGTTGATCAGCACGTGCCCGCGCTGGTCATGTGACGTCGCGACGTAGCAGATGCGGTGCTTCTTCCAGGTGAGGAACAGGAAGATGTCGCGCTTGTGGCAGGACGGCGCGCCGTGGAAGCCGCACACGCCGAACAGGGTCGCGCGGGCGCCGTGCACCCGGACCGTGCGGAGTTTCTTCGCCTCGCCGAAGTTGCCGCACGGGGCGCCGGAGTTGTTCTGCGAGATTTCCAGGAAGCGGTGCCGCACGTGCCCCCAGGACGCGAACACGTTGCGCTTCCTGAGCTGGCCGGTGACCTCGCAGCGGGTTACGAAGATCTTGCCGGACCTGGTCAGGCCGTGCACCCGGGTGGGACGCTTCAGCCTGAAGCCGGCCGCCCGCTGCGCGGCATGCCAGGTGCGGAATGCCCCGATCGCGGCCGGCCGGGCGGCAGCCTGCCGGGCGGCGGCCGGGCTGCCCGCGGCGGCGAGCGCGGCCGGCGCCAGCGCGGCAGTGGCGCCGCCGAGGCCGACCGCGAGGGCAAGGCCGGCCGTTATGACGCGAGTCCTAAGCATGCAAATCCCCTCACTGTAGGTAAGAATGATTACACTGCGTGACTGATCGTTACTGCGGATCGTAGATGACCTGGCCGGGCCGTGCCACGCGGATCTGCCCTCTGATGGTGGCGGCCGGTATCGTGCCGTGCCATGAAGAGCGTTCAGCCCGAGGTCTACCTGGTCGCCCGCCCCGAGATCGACTACCCCGCGCTGGCTGCCTACCTGCACGAGGTCGGCGGCGACAGCTGGCTGGAACGGCTGGACCGCGGCGATCTCGACGATGCGGAGAACCTGGCCGAGTTCGCCGGGAAGATCTGCTACCGGGCCTGGGAGCCAGGGCTGAACCCGAACGTCCGCCGGGTCCGCAACGATCACCGGAAATACCTGGAGAACATCCTGTCCAGCGCGCACGGCTCCGTGCTCGAGCACGCCAGCTTCAGCTTCGTGCTGCACAACGTCAGCCGGGTAGCCAGCCATGAACTGGTCAGGCACCGGCCCGGGGTGGCCATCTCGCAGGAGTCGCTGCGGTTCGTCCGGCTGGCCGATATCCCGTTCTGGTTCCCGGACTGGGCGCAGCAGGACGATGAGCTTATGCAGCGGGCCACCGCGCTGATCGGGCAGATGGAGGAATTCCAGCGCTGGATGGCCGGGCATTTCGGGCTGGACGAAGACGGGGTGCCGTTCCACGAGAAGAAGCACAAGACCTCGTTCATGCGCAGGTTCGCGCCGGACGGGGTAGCTACCGGCCTGCTCTGGACGGCGAATATCCGCACCCTGCGGCACACCATCGAGGCCCGCACCGACACCGGCGCCGAGGAGGAGATCCGGCTCATCTTCACCAAGATCGCGGAGCTGATGCGGGCCGAGGCGCCGGCCCTGTTCGGTGACTACGCGGTGGAAGACGGCGCCTGGATACCGCGCTGGCGCAAGGTGTGAGAGCTTTGCCGCAGCCCGTTGCCTACTCCTGGTTGCTTCCGCCTAACCGCCGGCCGGGCCGCCCGCCGGGTCGTGCTGGATGTGCTCGCCGGACACCCGGCGGGCGAGCATCCGGACGGTCTCGGTGACCATCGCGTCCGGCCCGCTGATATACACCTCCCGGCCCTCGCAGCAGGCATGCTGGCGGACCGCGTCGGGCAGCAGGCCCGCCAGGCCGGGCCAGTCCGGGTCGTGCGACACGGCCGGGATGACCGTGAGATCCGGGTAGGCGCCCGCCAGCCGGGACAGGTCCGGCATGTCGTACAGGTCGGCGGCGGTGCGGGCGCCGACATAGAGGCTGATCCGCGGCTGGCCCGGGTGCTCGGTGATAACGCCCTCGATGAGCGCCTTGACCGGGGCCAGCCCGGTCCCCCCGGCGATGCAGAGCAGATCCCGGCGGCAGCCGCCGCCGACGGCCATTGCGCCGCGCGCGGGACCGAGCAGCAGGCTGTCGCCGGCCTGCATGTAATGCACAAGCGCGGTGCTGACCATACCGCCGGGAACCGCGCGGACGTGCAGGTCGATGAGCCCGCTGGCCCGTGGCGCGTTGGCGATGGAGAAGTTCCGCCACACCCGCGGCCACCGGGCCACCTGCACCGGCAGGTACTGCCCGGGCCGGTAGGCCAGCGGCTGATCCGGCCGGATGGTCAGCACCGCCAGGTCCGGCCGGCGCAGGTCATGCCGGACGATCTCGCCGATCCACCAGGGCGGTGCCCGGCGCGCATCCTCGGCCGCCGCGGCCCGCATGATCCTGGCGATGTCGCCGAGGGCGGCATCCCAGGCTGCCTCCGTCTCGGCGCTCCAGGAGTCCGCCGCGAAATGCCTGATGGTGTCGCGGAGCACGGCGAAGAAAACCTGGTAGTGCTTGTCCTTCACGCCGAACTTGCGATGATCGCGGCCTAACTGCCCGGCATATCCGGCGACCGCCTCGGGCGTGTCCAGGCTCCACACGATCCTGGCTAACGCGCCGAAGACGCGCTCCCGGTGCGCGCTCATCGCGAGCGGGAACATCGCCCGGACGTCGGGATGCCGCACGAAAAGGCAGGCGTAGAAGCGCACCATCACTTCCTGCCCGCGTCCCTCGATGACCGCGAAGGATTCCTTTACCAGCCGGGCCGCCTGGCCGCAAATTCCGCTCGCCGCATTTGCGCCACGCACTTCATCCGCTACCCGAGTTTCGCCGCGGCGGGGCAGTTCCGCGACGCCGGCGCCGGCCGCCTGGTGCGGGCCAGGGGAGGTTTCCGCGGCCGGCCCGGGGCGTCCGCCCGGCCCGCCTGCGCGCCGGTTGAAAGCGGCCCAAAGCGGCTGGCCCGCGAACGTGCCGGACGGACTGCCGTCGGGAAAGCCACCATCCAGCGCGATTGCCACCCTGCAGATTGTGGCATCGTGACTAGCTGTATTCAAGCCGCTTTTGGCAATCGCAATAGAGCACGGAGAGTAGCGGTAATGCGGTTCGGCGAGCCCTCCATCGCTACTCGGCAATTCTGTCAGCTAACGATTGCATAGCCCATTCAGCCAGGTTACTGACTGGTCATTTTGCGCTGTCATTCCGCCGGAACGGCGCCCCTCCGGCGGCCGGGCTGGCCAGCGTCAGAACGTGGAGCGGCCGCCGAACATGTCGGCCAGCCGGTTGGCCAGGCCCAGGTCGCCGTCCATCGTCATCCGGCCGTCCAGGATCAGCGGCAGGAAGCTCCCGGCCCCGGCGACGACCCGGGCGAAGTCGGCCAGCGGCACCCGGATCGTCAGCGCCGCGGCCGGGTCGCCGCCCGGCCGCGCGATCGCCCGCTTGCCGAGCACATCGATGGTCCACGACCGCCGGCTGCCGTCGGTCATGGCCAGCACGTAGACGATGCGGCCGGTGAAGCCGGCCGCCTTGGCCGGGTCGAAGCCGCGGGCGATGACCGTGAACAGGGCCCGCTGCGCGGCCGCGCTGCCCAGCACCCGCTCGATGCCCCGGTCGCTGGCCCGCCCGGCCAGCGCCCGGGCGCCGGCCTGCGCCCGCAGCCGGGCGGATTCAGCGGCCGAGCGGCTGGCCTGCCCGGCGAGGTCGCGCAACGGCACGTGCCTGGCCCGGCGGGCGGCGGCCAGCTCGGCTTCTTCGTCAATCGGGTGGGGCGCGGGCAGCGCCCGCGGCCCGCTCCGCCGGGCGAGCGCCTTGTCCACCGCGGCGGCCAGCCGGTCCGCCTTCGCTGCCTCGCTGGCCGCCCGGCCCTCGGCGAACCGCGGCAGCACCTCGCGGGCGAACAACTCGATGCTCTCGCAGATGTGCTCGTGCCGGTTCTTCCCGGCCTGCATGACGAACATCACCTGGTCGACCCCGGCCGCGTCGTACCTGGCGATCAGGTCGGTCACTTGCGCCGGGGTGCCGATGGCGCCGCGCAGCGAGCCAAGCCCGGCCTCCAGCAGCCGCACCGCGAGCGGCGCGGCGTTGGCCGACACGATCTCCCGCGCGAAGCCCTGCCTGGCCCGGTTCCGGCCGAACTCCTGCCACAGGTCGGTGCCGCCGACCAGGTGCGTGCGGCCGTAGAAGTGGCCGAGCGAGTAGCCGAAGAAATGCGCGCCGTCGATGCCGCGGTCGATCGCCGTCGCCTCGTCCGGGTGCAGCATCATCGGCAGCACCACGGCGACGTTCGGGTTCACCGCGAAGCCGCGCGGCACGCATTCCTCGGAGGCGATCAGGTTGTAGTACTCGGTGACCCAGTGCGCGGCGTCCTCCGGCTCGGTGAAGGAAAAAGACAGCGCGCCGACGCCGCTGCGCGCGGCCAGGTGGATGGTCTCCCGGCGGCTGCAGGCTACCCAGAGCGGCGGATGCGGCTTCTGCAGCGGCTTGGGTACCACGTTGCGCGGCGGCATCCGCAGGAACTCGCCGTCGTAGCCAGCGAACGGATCCTCGGTGAACATCCTGGTCACCGCGTCCAGAGTTGCTTCCCACATGGCCCGCTTGGCCTCGCGCGGCACGCCGAAGCCGCCGAGCTCGGCCGCCGAGCTCGACTCGCCGGTGCCGAACTCGACCCGGCCGCCCGAGACCAGGTCGAGGGTGGCGACCCGCTCGGCGATCCTGGCCGGATGGTTCACCGCGGCGGGCGCCTGCACGATGCCGTGGCCGAGCCGGATCTGGCTGGTGCGCTGGCTGGCCGCGGCCAGGAATACCTCCGGCGCGGAGGAATGCGAGTACTCCTCAAGGAAGTGGTGCTCGACCTCCCAGACGTAGTCGATGCCGGACCGGTCGGCCAGCTCGACCTGCTCAAGCGCGTCGGTCAGCAGCTTGTGCTCGGCACCCGGCCCCCAGGGCCTGGGCAGCTGATGCTCGTAGAAGATCCCGAACCGCATCCCGCCTCCATCGCCGCGCTGGCTAGTTCATCCATTCTGCGGCGGCCGGCCGGCCGGGGAAAGGCGCCGGCGGCCCGCGGAAGGGGCAGGCCGGAATCGGCGGAGGCAGGGCGCTGGCGGCCGGGCCGGCGGTCCCTACAGCGGCGCCTGGTAGTTGCTGATCCAGTGCACCTGCATCCAGGTAATCGCCGCCGCCCACGCCCCGGTGATCTCCAGCACGCCGACCGCGACGAGCATCGCGCCGCCGATGCCGGTGATCAGCCGGGCGTGCCGCCGGGCGAAGCCGAACACGCTCATCCCCCGCTGGAAGGCGATCGCGACGACCAGGAACGGGATCCCGATGCCGAGCCCGTAGACGAACGCGAGGAACGCCCCGCGGCCCGCCGTGCCGGACGTGCCGGACAGCAGCAGGACCGCCGTCAGCGTCGGGCCGATGCACGGCGTCCAGGTCAGCCCGAACATGACGCCGAGCAGCGGCGCGCCGGCCAGCCCGGCGCGCGGGCGCCAGGACGGGCGCACGATCCGCCCGGCCAGCGTGAACCGGTCGAAGAACCCGGCGAACATCAGGCCGAGCACGATCGTCACGCCGCCGAGGATCCGGGTGACCAGCTGCTGATGGCTGAGCAGCGCGGTGCCCAGCCCGCCGAACAGCACGCCGTAGCTGGCGAACAGCACGGAGAAGCCCAGCACGAACAGGATCGCGCCGGCCACTACCCGGCTCCGGCCGGGCAGGCCGGCCGCGGCTGCCCGGTAAGTGGCCGTCGCCACCGAGCCGCCGTCGGCGGCGGCCACCACCTGGCCGCCGGTGCCGGCGGCTTCGGCCGCCCCGCCCGGCTCCGGCACCGCCCCGGCCTGGTCCGCGTGCACGCCGGACATCCCGGTCACGTAGGACAGGTAGCCCGGCACCAGGGGCAGGCAGCACGGGGAAAGGAACGTGACGGCGCCGGCCGCGAGGGCAACCGGGACCGCGAGAATCAGCGGCCCGGATGTCACCAGGTTGCCGATCCCGCCGCTCATGCCCGTTCTCCTCACGACCGTGACCGGGTCTAACCTATCCGGCCCGGTCAGGCGTCCCCCGCTGGGCCGCCGCCATGGCCGGCCGGGCGCCGGCCTGGCTGGCCAACTGGCTGACCCCGGGGATTGACCCGCGCGTGCGCATCCCGCAACGATGGCCGTCATGCGAACCACGCCACCCTTCCGCGCCGACCACGTCGGCAGCCTGCTCCGCCCGCAGCACCTGCTCGCCGCCCGCGACGACCTGGCGGCCGGCCGGATCGACGCGGCGGCCCTGCGCGAGATCGAGGACGCGGCGATCGCCGAGGCCGTCGCCCGGCAGGAAGAGACCGGCCTGCAGACGGCCACCGACGGCGAGTTCCGCCGCGCGTCCTGGCACATGGACTTCATCTACCAGCTGGGCGGCATCGGCCGGGCCCCGGGAAACCTGGCGGTGAAATTCCGCAACCCGTTCGGGTCGATCGAGTTCACCCCGGCCGCCCTGCAGGTCGGCAGCAAGATCCGGCTGGACCACACGATCTTCGCCGATGACTTCCGCTACCTGCGGTCCGTGGTGACCACCGGGACGCCCAAGCTCACCATCCCGTCGCCGAACATGGTGCACTACCGGGGCGGCCCGGCCGCGCTGGACCCGGGCGTCTACCCGGACATGACCGAGTTCTGGACCGACCTGTCCGCCGCCTACGCACAGCAGATCGCCCGGCTCGGCGAGCTCGGCTGCAGCTACCTGCAGCTGGATGACACCAGCCTGGCCTACCTCAACGACCCGGCGCAGCGGGCCGAGATCGCCGCCCGCGGCGAGGACGCGGAGCACCTGCATCTGCGCTACATCCGCCAGGTAAACGACGCACTGGCCGGCCGCCCGGCCGGGATGGCCGTTACCACGCACATGTGCCGGGGGAATTTCCGTTCATCATGGGTTGCCGAAGGCGGCTACGACTTTGTCGCCGAGGCATTGTTCAGCGAGCTCGCCGTGGATGGCTTCTTCCTCGAGTATGACGACGAGCGGTCCGGCGGATTCGAGCCGCTGCGCTTCGTGCCGAAGGGCAAGCAGGTGGTACTCGGCCTGGTCACCACCAAGCGCGGCGAGCTTGAGGACCCGGACCAGCTCAAGCGCCGGATCGACGAGGCTGCCAGGTTCGTGCCGCTGGACCAGCTATGCCTGTCACCGCAATGCGGATTCTCCTCCACCGTCGAGGGCAACGCGCTGACCGGTGATGAGCAGTTCGCCAAGCTCCGGCTGATCGCCGACGTGGCCGCCGACGTCTGGGGATGACCCCGCGGCCGCCAGCCGGCATTTCCTGAAACGGAGGCATCCCGCGCGATCACGCTGAACCGGGGCCGCCTGCCGGGCCGTCTCAGGTAAAGACGACCGGAGCGATCACCGCGTGGGTGATAGCGCGGCGCGAGCGGCCGGCCGGCGGTTGAGCCTGTTCAGCCAGGGCCTGGTCAGCCAAGGCCCTGCACCGCTTCCTCGACGGCGCGGTGGAATGTCGGGTATGCGTAGATCATCTCGCCTAGTCGCTGCGCGGGCACGGCGGCGTGCACGGCCAGCGTGAGCATGCTGAGCACCTCGCCGCCGCACGGCCCGGCCGAGGTCGCGCCGGCCAGCACGCCGCGGTCGGCGTCCTCGACCAGCTTGATGAAGCCGTCGTTGCCGGCCTTGTGTATCCAGCCGCGGGCCGAGCTGGGGAGCTGGCTGCTGCCTACCCGGACGGTGCGGCCCTGCTCCCTGGCCTGGGCCTCGGTCAGCCCGACCGAGCCGATCTCCGGGTCGGTAAAGGTCACCCGCGGTACCGCGTGGTACTCCGCCGGGTGATGCGCCTCGCCGAGGATGTCCGCGATCACGATGCCCGCGTGGTACATGGACATGTGCGTGAACGCGCCCTTGCCCACCACGTCGCCGAGCGCCCAGACGCCATCGGCGGCGCGCATCCGCCCGTCTACCGGCACCGCCTGGCCGCTCTCGTCAATGCCCGCTGCGCCCGCGCCGAGGGCGGCGAGATCCGCCCGCCGCCCGGTCGCCACCAGCAGCCGCTCGCCGGTGACGTCCGGGCCGCCGCTGAGGCTGACCGTGAAGGCGTCGCCGTCATGGCTGACCCGGCCGGGCCGCCCGGCATGCACGCTGATGCCCTCGCCGCCGAACACGTCAGCGATCAGCCGGCCTGACTCGGGTTCCTCATCCGGCAGCAGCCGGCCGAGTGCCTCGACGATGGTTACCCGGGAGCCGAACCGGGCGAAGACCTGGGCCAGCTCGACCCCGGTCGTGCCGCCGCCGAGCACTAT
This sequence comes from uncultured Actinomycetes bacterium, assembly GCA_963786975.1. Classification (GTDB taxonomy): domain Bacteria; phylum Actinomycetota; class Actinomycetes; order Streptosporangiales; family Streptosporangiaceae; genus Palsa-506. Next base: position 878,846 of record CAWBBE010000011.1, read on the forward strand.
GATCGATTCCGGCCGCGCAGGCCTCGATCGCCTCGTGGTTAGTCCAGTACGGCGTGCCGGCCAGGCCGGGGATGGGCGGTATCGCGGGCGCGGTGCCGGTCGCGATCACGATCCCGCGGCGGGCGCGCAGCACCTCGCCGCTCACCGTGACCTCGCCAGGTGCCGTGATCCGGCCGTAGCCGCGGTACAGCCGCGCTCCCTGCCCGGCCAGCCGGTCCGCGGCCACCGTGTCATCCCAGTCGTCGGTCGCCTCGGCCCGGATCCGGTGCGCCACCGGCGCCCAGTCGGCGGTGACCTCGGAGCGGCCGGCCAGGCCGGGGATACGGCGGCCGTCGGCCAGCAGGTTGGCCGCGCGGATCATCATCTTGGACGGGATGCAGCCCCAGTACGGGCACTCGCCGCCGATCAGCCGGGCCTCCACGGCGGCCACGGCCAGGCCCGCCCCGGCCAGCCTGCCTGCCACGTACTCGCCGCCCGGGCCGAGGCCGATGACCACGACGTCGACCTCATGCTCGTTCACTTGGCGACCTCCTCCGGGATTCAGCCGATATAGGTGGGTATGAGGGGGCGGAATGACCGGGCCCGCACGCGGGTTCATCTATCAGGGGCCGGCGTACTGGACCGACGCGGACGGGGAGAAGCACATGATTGATCTCCGTGACGGGGCGGAGCGCGCGCCTGCGCCGCTCTCGGAGGATGCCGCCGAGGAGCATGTGCACGGCATCTGCTTCAAGACCGGCCCGCCGGGCGCGGTCGGCGTCGAACTGGAATGGCTGGTCTGCGATGGCGATGACGATGCCTCGCCCGCCGACCAGCAGCGGCCCGTCGATCATCGGCGGGTCGCCGCCGCGCTGGCCGGGCTCGAAGCCCCCGGCGCGCTGCCTGGCCAGGGCCGGCTGACGATCGAGCCAGGCGGCCAGGTCGAGATAAGCTCCGCCCCGGCGGCCGCCATCGGCGGCTGCGTGCAAAGCGCCGGCCGGGATCTCGCCGCCGTACGGCAGGCAGTCGGGGACGCCGGGATCAGCCTCGTCGGCCGGGGCGTGGATCCGTACCGCCCGCCCGCCCGGATTCTGGATCTGCCCCGGTACGCCGCGATGGAGGAGTTCTTCGACCGCGGCGGGCCCTGGGGCCGGGTGATGATGTGCAGTACAGCCTCCGTACAGGTCTGCGTGGATGCGGGGGTGGACGGCGACGGGCCGTCGGGGTACCGCTACCGGTGGCGGCTGCTGCACGCGCTCGGCCCGGTGCTGGTGGCCGCGTTCGCCAACTCGCCGCTGCGGGCGGGCCGCCCGACCGGCTGGAAATCCACCCGGCAGGCGGTATGGGCGCGGCTGGATCCCGGCCGCACCTGCGCTCCGGCCGGCGCCGAGCCGTGCGCGCCGGACGACACCGTCCCGGCTTCGCCGGCGAGCGGCGATCCGCGCTCGGCGTGGGCCTCGTACGCGCTGGACGCCGAGCTGATGTGCATCCGGCAGGATAGGTCGCCGCGCTGGACCGCGCCCGCCGGGCTGACCTTCCGCGACTGGCTGCGCGGGGCCGGTGACCGGCAGCCGACCCGCGATGACCTGACCTACCATCTCTCGACGCTCTTCCCCCCGGTCCGCCCGCAAGGCCATCTGGAGCTGAGGGTCATCGACGCCCAGCCCGGCGAGGGCTGGATCGTCCCGGCCGCCGTGGTATCCGCCCTGCTCGATGATCCTATTGCCGCCGAAGCCGCGATGGCCGCGGCCGGGCCGGTCTGGCACCAGCGCGCGGCGCTGCCGGGCGCCGGCCACCGGCCCGGCGCGCTGCCGGGCCCGTCCGGCCCGTGGCTGCGCGCGGCCAGGTGCGGCCCCGGCGATTCCGTGCTGGCCCGGGCCGGCCTGGCCTGCTTCGAGGCCGCGGATGCCGCGCTCGGCCGGCTCGGGGCCCCGGCCGCCATCCGCCGCCAGGTAACCGACTTCGCCGACGCCTACGTGCTGCGGGGCCGCTGTCCCGCCGACGACATGCTGGAGGAGAGCCGATGACAACAGAGCCCGAACTGCTGCCGGACCGGCCCGAACTGCTGCGGGACCAGCCCGAACTGCTGCGGGACCGGATCGCCGGGCTGCTGGTGGCGGCGCGGCAGCGGACCCAGGGCCTGACCGGGTGCCTGGACGACGACGACCTGATCCGCCAGCACTCGCCGCTGATGTCGCCGCTGGTGTGGGACCTGGCCCACGTCGCCAACCAGGAGGAGCTCTGGCTGCTCCGCGAGGTAGGCGGCGGGGAGCCGATGCACCCGGAGATCGACCCGCTGTACGACGCGTTCGAGCACCCGCGGGCCGAGCGGCCGGTCCTGCCGCTGCTGCCGCCGGCCGAGGCCCGGGCGTACGCCAGGGAAGTCAGGGGCCGCGTGCTCGACCTGGTCGAGCGGACCAGGTTCACCGGCGGCCGGCTGGTTACCGGCGGCTTCGCGTTCGGCATGATCGCGCAGCACGAGCAGCAGCACGACGAGACCATGCTGGCCACCCACCAGCTGCGCCGCGGCGCGGCGGTGCTGTCCGCGCCGCCGCCCGGGCCGCCGCCGGCCGACGCGCTGCGGCTGCCCGCCGAGGTGCTTGTCCCCGGCGGCCCGTTCACGATGGGGACATCGGCCGAGCCGTGGGCGCTGGACAACGAGCGGCCGGCCCATCAGGCCGACGTGCCGGCGTTCTGCATCGACACCGTCCCGGTGACCAACGCCGCCTACGCGGAGTTCATCGCGGACGGCGGCTACGACCAGCCGGCCTGGTGGACCGCGGCGGGCTGGGATCACCGGCAGCGCGCGGGCCTGACCGCGCCGCAGTTCTGGCGGCGCGAGGGCGGCGAGTGGATCCGGACCAGGTTCGGGACCGCCGAGCCGGTCCCGCCCGCCGAGCCGGTCATGCACGTGTGCTGGTACGAGGCCGATGCCTACGCGCGCTGGGCCGGCCGCCGCCTGCCCACCGAGGCCGAGTGGGAGAAGGCGGCCAGATACGACCCGGCGACCGGGCGGTCCCGGCGCTTCCCGTGGGGGGATGCTGACCCGTCGCCGGACCGCGCCAACCTGGGCCAGCGGCACCTGCAGCCGGCCCCGGCCGGCTCGTACCCGGCCGGGGCCGCCCCGTCCGGCGCGCGCCAGCTGATCGGCGACGTGTGGGAGTGGACGGCCAGTGATTTCCTGCCCTACCCCGGCTTCGAGGCATGGCCGTACAAGGAGTATTCCGAGGTGTTCTTCGGCGGCGACTACAAGGTGCTGCGCGGCGGCGCGTTCTCGGTCGGCCAGGTGGTCTCCCGCAGCACGTTCCGCAACTGGGACTACCCGGTGCGGCGGCAGATCTTCGCCGGGCTGCGCACCGCCCGGGACGCGATGCCAGGGGAGGCGCCCGGGCAGCCGGGGCGGCCGCCGGGCCGGCCGGGGCGGGCGCCGGGCCGGCCGGGGCGGGCGCCGGGCCGGCCGGGGCGGGCGGCCTGATGTGCCGGCACCTGGCCTACCTGGGTGAGCCGGTGACGCTGCGCTCGGTACTGACGGATTCCGCCGCACAGCCTGCAGGTGCAGGCATGGGCGCCACGCCGGCAGCGGCACGGCATTGCGAACGCGGACGGTTTCGGCGCCGGCTGGTACGCCGACGGTGACCCGGTGCCGGCCAGGTACCGGCGTGCCCGGCCGATCTGGTCGGATCCGTCCTTCGCCGACCTCGCCCGGGTGACCAGGAGCCGGGCGGTGCTGGCGGCGGTCCGCTCGGCCACGGCCGGCACCGAGCCGGGCGAGGCTGCCGCCGCGCCGTACACGGCCGGCCGCTGGCTGTTCAGCCACAACGGGGCGCTGGCCGGGCTGGCCGGCCGCGGCCACCGGGCTGCTGGCCGGGCTGCCGCCCGGCGACGTGCTGGCCCTTGAGGCACGCTGCGACTCGGCCGTCATCTGGGCGGTCGTGCTGCGCAGGCTGCGGGCCGGCCTCGGCCTGGCCGGGGCGCTGGCCGGGACCATCAGGGAGCTGGCCGACCGTGAGCTCGGCGGCCGGTTCAACTTCCTGCTGACCGACGGCGAGACGATCGCCGCTACGGCCGCCGGGGACACGCTGTGCTACCGGGCCGGCCCGGGCTCGGTCGTGGTGGCGTCCGAGCCTTGCGATGACGAGCCCGGCTGGGCCGACGTGCCAGATCGCAGCGTGCTGACCGCGACGGCCGGCTCGGTCGTCGTCCGCCCCATTGACGCCACGGCCACCGCCGTGACCGGCCAGGCCGGAGCCGGCCAGGGCGGCTCCGGCCAGGCACGGCACGGCCCGGCCGCGGCCGGCCTGAACGGAAGGCAGGCAGCCCAGTGACCGAGCCGACGATCGAGCGGTGCCTTCCGGACGGGTTCTTCGCCAGCTCGCTGCGGGCGGACGTGCGCGCCGGGCTGACCGCGTCGCCGAAGTCGCTGCCGCCGAAATGGTTCTACGACGAGCGGGGAAGCGAGCTGTTCGACAAGATCACCCTCCTCGACGAGTACTACCCGACCAGGGCGGAACGCGAAATCCTGGCCGCCGTGGCCGGCCAGGTGGCCGCCGCTACCGGCGCCCGGACCCTGGTCGAGCTCGGTTCCGGGTCAGCCGACAAGACCCGGCTGCTGCTCGACGCCCTTCGCGCCGCTGGCACCCTGGCCCGGTACGTGCCGGTGGACGTGAGCGAGGCGGCGCTGCTGGTCGCCTCCCGCCGCGTGCTGGACGGCTACCCCGGGCTTGCCGTACACGCGCTGGTCTCCGATTTCGAAGAGCACCTCGGCCTGCCCGCGGACGGCGGCCCCCGGCTGGTGGCCTTCCTCGGCGGCACAATCGGCAACCTGCTGCCGGACCAGCGGGCCCGGTTCCTGCGCTCGGTCCGGGCCAGGCTCGCCGCCGGGGACGCGCTGCTGCTCGGCACGGACCTGGTGAAAGACCCGGCCGTGCTGGTCGAGGCCTACGACGACGCGGCCGGCGTGACCGCGGCGTTCAACAAGAACATCCTGTCCGTGCTGAACACCGGGCTGGGCGCCAACTTCGACCCGGACGCCTTCGACCACGTCGCGCTGTGGGACCCGGCGGCGGAATGGATCGAGATGCGGCTGCGGTCCGCCGGGGACCAGCGGGTCTGGCTGCCCGGCATCGGCCTGACCGTGGCGTTCGCCGAGGGCGAGGAGATGCGCACCGAGGTGTCCGCCAAGTTCCGCCCCGAGGGCGTGCGGGCCGAGCTCGCCGCGGCCGGCCTGACGATGCGCTCCTGGTGGACAGACGACGCAGCCCGCTTCGGCCTCTCGCTGTCAGTCCCGTCTTAGCAACGTAGTAATACCCTCTTACGCTGGTTTCCGCGGAAACGCTCAGCGGGCGCTGACGCGTCCCTGCACCGCGGCCGGCTGCGCCCGGATCCCGCGCTGCACCGGCTGGATCGTGACGTTCTCCAGCTCCAGCGAGCGCACCAGGCCGGCCACCACGGCCTCGCCGTCGATCGCGCCGCAGCTGAACAAGTCGATGGCGATCAGGTCTTCCTCCGGCCAGGTGTGAATGCTCAGGTGCGACTCGGCCAGGATCAGCACCAGCGTGACCGCGTCGTTGGGGAAGGCGACGTGACTCACCTCAAGGACGTGCCCGTTCCCGGCCCGCACCGCCGCGGTGGCGGCCTCGGTGAGGCTGGCGACGTCGGCCACCGGCGAGGATGGCGTGACGGTCGCGTCCACGGCGTAAAGCATCTTCGGCGTTTGCGCTTCCTGCCGCCGCAGGTCCGCGTACTTTCTCGCCGCTTCGTCGCCCGGCATGATGTGCGAGGATACCTTACGGTCTGCCGTCCGGGCGGAGACGAACGCCGCGGCCGGCTGCGCACCGGGAGGCAGAGAACGTCAGCATGGATGTCGACGCCGTGATTGCCGAAGTCGCGTCGGCGGTCGGGCTGGCCGAGGGAGCCTCCGGGGTCAGGGACGTGATCCGGGCGATCGCGCGGGCCGAGCCGGTCGCCGCCAGGGAAATCAGCCGGATGGCCGGGCTGCCCGTGCCTATCGTCACCGCGGTCTGCAGCGAGCTGCGCAAGCGCGGCGTGGTGGACACCGGCCGCCCGGTACGGCTGACCGGAGCGAGCCGCGGGCTCTTCGCGAGCGGCCAGCGCGACCTGCATGCCCGCTGCCCGGTATGCAACGGCCGCGGGGTCGCCAGCGCGGAGGTTGCCAAGGCACTGCGGGGCGAGCTGGAGCGGGCGGCCGCCGCCGCGCCTGAGGCCAAGCCGGAACTCGACCAGACGCACTGCACCGTCGACACGAAAATCGGCCGCGTGCTGGCCATGCACGAGGCCGGAGCGCTGGCCGGCACCCGGATTCTCATCCTCGGCGACGATGACCTGATCTCCGTCGCGATCGCCAGGTTCGCCGCCCTGATCGGCGCTCCCGGCGACATCAGGCGGCTGACCGTGCTGGACACCGACCCCGACGTGCTCGCGTGCATCGCGGCGAGCACCGCGGGCACCGGCGTGACGCCAGAACTCGTCCGGCACGATCTCCGCGACCCGCTGCCGGCCGGGCTGCCCGGTGCCTTCGACGTGGCCAGCACCGACCCGCCGTACACGGTGGCCGGGGCCAGCCTGTTCCTGTCCCGGGCCGTCGCGGCCCTCGGCCGGGACGCCGGCCAGCATGTCTTCTTCTCCTTCGGGGCACGCAGGCCGGAGGAGACACTACGCACCCAGGAGCTGATCACCGGCATGGGGCTGACCGTGCGCGCGATGACGCCGAACTTCAACGAGTACGTCGGCGCGGGCATCCTGGCCGGTACCAGCCATCTCTACCATCTGCGCACCACCGGGTCGCCCGCGCCGCTGATCGACGGTGCCTACCAGGGGCCGCTCTACACCGCCGACCTGCGAGCCGCCGTCACCAGGCCGTACCGGTGCACCGGGTGCGGCGCCGTGCATGCAGTCGGTCCTGGCGCGCAGTGGCCCAGAATCGCCAGCCTGCAGGCGGCCGGATGCCCGGACTGCGGCGGCACCGTCTTCCGCCCGATGGCGCTGCGGCAGCGATGACCGGCCCGGTGCCGGCCGTGAGCTCGGCTGCATACCTCATCCGCCGCGCCGACGAGGGCGACCTCGACGCGATCGCGCAGTTCGAGATCGAGATCGCGAAGGTGTCGTTCAGCGAGGCGGCGATCACCGATCCGGCGCTGCACCGCAAGCGGGTGTCCGGCAGCCTGGGCAAACCCGGCGAGATCATGCTGGTCGCGGTGGCCGTGCCGGAGCCCGCTGCCGTGCCGGAGCCCGCTGCCGTGCCGGAGCCTGCGACGGTGCCGGAGCCCGGTGCCGTGCCGGTCCCGGCGGGCCCGGCGGAGGTCCCGCTGGCGGGCTGGGCCTGGATGTCACCGCGGACCAACTCGCTGACCGGCGCCAGGTACGGCAACTTCAGGTCGCTTGCCGTCGCCGATATCCCGGACCGCAGCCAGGTGGGGGAGCTGCTGCTGGCCGCGGTGCTGCGGGCGGCAGCCGATGCGGGCCTTACCCAGCTGACCGGCAAGGTCCATGCCGGCAACCTGGGCATGCGCACGCTGTACCGGAAGTTCGGCTTCGAGGCGGCGCACCTGACGATGGAAAAGCGCCTGCCACCGGGCCGGGCGTCGTCATGACGCGGCCCGGGCAGCCAGCGAGCGGGCAGGCCACCGGGACCGCGGTCAAGTGCGTGGCCTGGGACATCGACAACACCCTGCTGGCCGGAACGTTCATCGAGGCGGGCGGGCGGCAGCCGCTGGCCGACCCGCAGATGGCAGCGGTGCTCGCCGAGCTGGACGGCCGCGGCATCGTGCACGCCATCGCCAGCCGGAATCCGCCGGCCGCCGCCAGCTACGCCGCCCGGGCAACCGGCGGCAAGTTCGTCGCCGTCGAGTGCGGCTGGGACCGCAAGTCGGCCGCGGTCGGCCGCATCCTCGCCGAACTCGGCATCGGCGCCGACGCGCTTGCCTTCGTCGACGACGATCCGTACGAGCGCGCTGAGGTTTCCTTCACGCTGCCGGACGTGCTCGTGCTGTCGCCGGAGGACATGACCGAGGCGCTCGGCTGGCCGGAGTTCAGCCCGGCCGTCGTCACCGACGAGGGCCGCCGCCGCAGCGAGCTCTACCTGGACCGGAAGCGCCGCGAGGAAGCCGGGCGCGAATTCGGCGGGTCCAGGGATGATTTCCTGCGTTACTGCCGGACCGAGATCTCCATCGCCCCGGCCGGGCCGGCCGACGTGCCCAGGCTGCACGAGCTTTCGGTGCGCACCCACCAGTTCAACTCCGCCGGGCAGGGCAGCACCGAGGCCGAGTTCCGCGCCATGATCGGCTCGCCGGGCCTGCACGTCGTCACCGTCCGGTTGCGCGACCGGTTCGGCGATGACGGCATCGTCGGTGGCTGCGTCATCGAGCGCAGCGTGATCCGGCAGGACGCTGCCGGGCCGGCGAGATCGGGCCCGGCGAGACCGGGCAAGGCGCTGCCGGGCCCGGCGAGATCGGGCAAGGCGCCGCCAGGCCCGGCGCGGCCGGGCCCGGCGCGGCCGGGTACCTGGCCGAAGGTCAGTGGACTGTCCGGCTGCTGATGATGTCCTGCCGTGCGATGGGCCGCGGCGTCATCGATGCCCTGCTGGCCTGGCTGGTCCGCTCGGCGGCCGGCCAGGGCGCTGCCGCGGTCGAGGTGCCGGCCGTGCTGAACGCGAGGAACGTGCCACTGCGACTGGCCCTGGCCGCGGCCGGCTTCCGGGCGCCGGCAGCGGCCGGCCCGGCGGCGGCCGCGGCGGAAACGGCGGCCGCGGCGGAAACAGCGGCGGGCATGCCGAACGCGGGCGGGGCGCGGGTCGTCTTCCGCCGGGCGCTGGCCGGGCCGCTGCCAGAACTGCCAGGCTGGCTCACCGGGCTGACCGCTCCCGGCGAGCCGGCCCGGCCCGGACCCGGAGGAACGCCCTGATCATCGATGAACTGCGCGGGATGCTGGCCGAGGTCACCCGCCGCCCTGAGCTGCGCTCGGCGCCGGCCAGCGCGCCGCTGTTCGGCGCGGGCATCGGGCTCGACTCGCTGGCCGGCACGCTGCTGCTGCGCGAGATCACCCGCCGCTATGGCGTCGACGTCGCCGCCGAGGACATCAACCTCGATGCCCTGGCGTCGCTGGCCACGCTGGCGGACTTCATCCAGGCCCGTTCGCCGCAGCGCAGCCCGGGCGGCCCGGCGGAGCAGGACATCAGCCGCTGACCGTGAACCGCGCCGAGTTCGCCGCAGCCTGGCTCCGCAGCCTGGCTCCGGCGCCTGGCGCCGCAGCCTGGCGCCGGACTAGCGCCGGACCCGCCGGATCATGGCCAGCGTCTCGCGCCAGGACACCGGCCGCGGATTTGCGGATCAACCGGATGGCCGTGCTGGAGGATCGCCGTCCGCCCGGACGCACCGGCGCGGCGGCTGGCCGGCCTGATAGCGGCCTGCCAGCAAGAAGGAACCTGGCCAGGCTGCCGGGCCGGCGCCGAGGCCGCGGTCGACGGCGGGCGGGCCCAGATCTGACCCGGCGCGCCCAGATCTGGCCCGCGGGGGCCGGGTAGTCTCATCATGGCGGGATTTCGCCCCGCAGCTGGAGGTGCCGATGGGCGCGGTCTTCGCGATGGACGCTTGCCGGACGCCAGTAGGGAAGATCAAGGGAGCCCTGGCCGGGATACGGCCGGACCATCTGGCCGCCGAGGTGATCAGCGCGCTGGTCGCGCGCAGCCGGTGGCTCGACCCCGAGTCGATCGACGATGTCTACTGGGGCGCGGCCAACCAGGCCGGCGAGGACAACAGGAACGTGGCGCGGATGGGCGTGCTGCTCGCCGGGCTGCCGGTGACCATCCCCGGCGCGACGGTCAACCGGCTGTGCGGCTCCGGGATGGAGGCCATCGCGGACGCCGCCCGGGCCATCGCGGCCGGCGAGGCCGACATCTGCCTGGCGGGCGGCTCGGAGTCGATGACCCGGGCCCCGTTCGTGCTGCCCCGCGCCGAGGGCCCGTTCCCGCGGGACGCCGGGATAGCCGACACCCGGCTCGGCTGGCGGCTGGTGAGCGGTCGGATGCGCGAGCTCTACCCGCCGGTCAGCCTGGGCGAGACCGCCGAGAACGTGGCCGCCCGGTACGGGGTCAGCAGGGCGCGGCAGGACGATTTCGCGCTGCTCAGCCACCGGCGGGCGAGCCGGGCGCAGGCCGCGGGGGTGCTGGCCGAGGAGATCATCCCGGTGCCGGCGCCGGGCGGCACGGTGACCGCGGATGAGGGCATCAGGCCGGACCTGACGCTGGCCGAGCTGGCCGCCCAGAAGCCGGTGTTCCGCCCGGGCGGGACGGTGACCGGCGGCAACTCCTCGCCGCTGAACGACGGTGCGGCGGCCATGCTGCTGATGTCAGAGCGCGCCGCCGACGCGGCGGGGGCGGAGCCGATCGCCAGGTACGCGGGCACGGCCGCGGCCGGGGTGCACCCGGACTACATGGGCATCGGACCGGTGCCGGCGATGACGAAGGCGCTGGCCCGGGCCGGGTGGCAGGCCGGCGACCTGGACCTGGCCGAGGTCAACGAGGCGTTCGCGGCGCAGGCCGTCGCGGTGATCAACGAGCTGAAGCTCGACCCTGAGCTGGTGAACGTGAACGGCGGAGCCATCGCCATCGGGCACCCGCTGGGCTGCTCGGGTGCCCGGATCACCGTCGCGCTGCTGCACGAACTGCGGCGGCGGGGCGCCAGCCGGGCGGCGGCCACCATGTGCATCGGCGTCGGGCAGGGGATCGCCACCCTCTGGGCGGCGGTCTAGGCACCGGGCGGGCTGCCCGGCCGGCCGCCGCCGGGCAGCCCCGGCTGAGCCGCCGGGATTTCCTGCTCCGCCCGGCCCCGCCGGGCCACGGCGGCCGCGACCGACGGGTAAACCAGCACCGACAGCACTCCCGCGCCGACGATCGCGGCCGCGTTCGCCGGGATCATCACGCCGTCGCTCAGGCCGATCTCGGCGAGCGCGATCAGCAGCGGCATCGTGGTGGCGGTGATGAAGGTCATCTCGACCTGCTGCCGGCGCGGCAGCGCATGGCGGTACACGACGAGCGCGGGCAGGCCGCGGACCACCAGCAGCAGGCCGAAGAAGATCAGCAGCCGGAGCGGGTCGGCGACGATCGCGGCCACGCCCAGCCCCATCCCGGAGCTCACGAAGAACAGCGGGATGAAGAACCCGTATCCCACCGCCTCCAGCTTGTCCTCCAGGGAATCCACGTCCATCTGCATCCGGCGGGTCCAGGCGCGCAGCACCATGCCGGCCAGCATCGCGCCGAGTACCACGTCAAGGCCGAACCGCTCGGCGATGACCAGCAGCAGGACGAGCAGCACGACGGACCACCGCAGCGTCGTCTGCGCGGTCGCGCGATGGCCCTGCCGGACGATCTCCTGCAGCTGCTTCTGCCCGACCACTCGGGGCACCACGGTCAGCACCAGCGCGAGCAGGCCCACCACGGCAAGCGACGCGATCGCGGCGAACTGATTGCGCTTGGTCAGGAACAGCGATATCGCGATGATCGGGAAGAGCTCTCCGACGGCGCCGGCCGCGAGCACGTAGCTGCCGAACCGCCCGGACAGCATGTCGTTGTCCCGCAGGATCGGCAGCAGCGTGCCGAGCGCGGTCGTGGTCAGCGCCAGCGAGATCGGCACGAAGTCGCGGACGAAACCGGCCCGGGTGAGACCGCCGACCGTCACCAGGGCCAGCGCCGCGGTGATGAGCCAGGCGATGATCGCCATCCTGCCCGGGCGTTCCCGCAGCAGGCTGGGATCCAGCTCGTAGCCGGCCAGCAGGAACAGGAATCCGAGCCCCACGTTGGCGAGCAGCGTGATGCTCCGCGGATGAGCAATGGCCAGCACCTGCGGCCCGATCAGGATGCCGGCGAAGATCAGCACCACCACCTGCGGTATCCGCGGCCCGGGCAGCGCGGACACGATCAGCGGCGCGATCGCGGCAACGAGCGTCACCCGCCAGCAGCGTCTCCAAGCCCTGGCCCGCGATCATCGCGGACCCCTAGCCCCAAGCCCACGGCGTCAGCGCGGAGCACGGACTCCGGGACGCCAAGGCCGGCCGGCTGCGCGAGCGGCGCCAGCCGGCGCACCCGCAGGCCGCCGCGCCAGCGGGCGGGCCCGCCCAGCGTGCCCGCCCCGGCGGTCAGCACCGCGAGCGTGACGCCGCCGGCCAGCAACGCCGACGGCAGCACCCAGAACCGGTCATTCAGCCACTCCCGCGCCCAGGACAGCCGGTAGCCAGCCGAACTGCCAGCCGGCCGCGCCGACGCCGGCGGCGTCATCGGAGCCAGCTTCCCGTCGCCAAGGTACCCCCCGTGCCCGTCCGCCCGGCCCCGCGGCCCGCCCAGGGAAGATTCCCGCCCGGCCGCCGCGCGACACCCGCTTACCGGGCCCGGTAGCCGGCCCGGGCGGGTTCCCGATCGTGGCGGCCGGGCCGGGCCGTAGCCCTGGCCCGGCCGCCACGATCGCGGGAACCGGCCCGCCGGTCAGCCGTAGACGTGGAAGAAGATGCTGCCGCTGGCTGACGGGCTGGTGGTGGCGAGCAGTCCGCCCAGCAGGGCCGGCCCCACGGCGGTCCTGGCCCGCGGCACCCGGCGCGGCGCCGTCCACCCGGCGGCCGTGCCGAGCTGGTACCTGACCTGCACGGAGTGCGGCGCCTTATAGGTCACCAGCAGCGGGCCGCGGCCGTGCGCGCCGAGCGACGAGGCGGCCGGCGCCGCGCCGGTCAGCGCGCCCGGCAGCGCGGCCGGCCCGGTCCAGCTCAGCCCGCGCGCCGTGGTCAGCGGATCCGGCGTGGTAGCGAACCGGACCCGGTCGGTGCGCCGGCCGCGCCACAGCACGTACAAAGTGCCGTGCGCCGTGCCGCGCTGCACCTCGGCGATCCCCGGGGCGGACCGGGTGACCGCGCCAGGTATCCGGTGCGAGGCCGACCAGCGGAACCCGCGGGCCGGCCGGGGTGGCCGATCGCGTAGCGGACATGCTGCCGCGGCCCCTTCCAGGCGACGACGGCCACGTACCGGTCGTACGGGAAGAAGATCACCGGCGCGGTGCCGGTGGTGTTCCGCACCGGCCCGGGCAGCGCGCGCGGCACGGTCCAGGACACGGTGCCGTCACGCCTGGTCTCGCCCTGGGCATACCAGAATCCGCCGGTTGCCGCGGCCCTTCCAGACGGCGACCTCGGCGGGCCTGCCGTTCGGGTCCGTGTACGCCGCGACCGACGGCGCCCGGCTGGTCCTGGCCAGCGGCACGGAGTGCCTGGCCGACCAGCCGCCAGCGGCCAGCGGCGAGCGCCTGGTCTGGTAGAACACCCGGCCGGAGACCCGGCCCCGCCAGGCGGCCAGCAGCCCGCGGGCGGCCGAGCCGGGGAAGGAGATCGTGGCCAGCGCGGGCCCGGCGTTGGTGAACGCACGCGGCAGCGGGCCCTTCGGGGCGGACCAGGGGCTGGCCGGGCCGGGCGGGCCGGCTACCGCCAGCGCGGGCGCGGCGGCGCCGGCCAGCATGGCCGCGGCGCTGACCGCGCACGCCGCGCCGGTGGCGGCCGCCGCCGAGCGCAGCCTGGGCATGGGACGTCTGAGCATCATGACACCTCGCGTTCTGCATCGGGAGCCTGCCACCATGGCGGGCAGGCACCGCAGACGCTAGGGGCCGGTCCCTGGCACGCCGCCGGTAGCAACCCCTGACTTCGCTGGGTTTTCGCTGTGCACCCGCTCAGCATTCGCTCCGGGCCGGGCATGCGGCCGGGCCCGGCATGCCGCCGGGCCTGGCATGCCGCCCGGCCGGGCCGGGTCAGGCGCCGGCCACCGCGACCACGCCGGACATCGTGCCGATTATCGCGAGCGAGCCGGACAGCGACGGCGAGGCGAAATGCGGCAGCGCCGAGCCGAGGCCGATGCGCTGCCGGATCGCCCCGCTGGCCGGGGCGAGCTCGTACAGCGTCCCGGCGCCGGTGTCGGCGACCCAGACCGCCCCGCCGCCGGCCACCGGCGAACCCGCCGCCGAGCCCGGGCCCCGCCACCGCACGCTGAGCCGGTCGCCGGTCACGGCAACCGCCGCCATCCCGCCGCCTTCGCAGGGTACGTAGGCCACCGCGCCCGCTACCGCCGCGCCGCCGAACGCCGGGCAGATCCGGCCCTGGGCCAGCTGCCCGCCGATGCCGCCCAGCCGGGCGGCGCGCAGCAGGTAGCCGGTGCCGCGCTTGCCGACCGCGAGCAGCCGGCCGCCCGGCAGCAGCGCCGGGGACATCGAGCTCAGGTCAAGATCGGCCGCGTTGTCGGCGGCCCAGCTGGCCGGCGCGAAGATGCCGGTCCGGTGCAGCGCCGGGGAAAGCGCGGTAACCGAGTCGCTGCCGTCGAAGGGCGGCCTGGTCGCCGCGCCGTTGCCGACGCTGACGTAGATCGTGCCGCGCCGGCCGATGACCGGGCCGCCCGGATCCCAGATGCCGCCCTCCCGGCTGGTCGGCACCCGGTAGCTGAGGATGGGCCCGCGGCCGGCCGCCGGCACGGCCACTACCGAGCCGATGTATGGGCCGCAGTCGCCGAAGTGGCCGCCGAACGCGACGTAGACCCGCCCTGCCTCCAGCGCCAGCGCGGCGCGCTGCTGGTCAAACGGCGGATGGCCGTCCGGCGCCGGGATCGTCCTTGACACCGCGACCTTCCCGGTGCGCAGCCGCAGGCCGGCCAGGGCGGCGCCGGAGCCGGCCGTATCGGCGACCACGTAGACGAGGCCGTCGGCCTGGTCGTAGACCGGCGTGCCGGTGATGCCGAGCGGGCTGATGTTGCCGCACGGCTGGCCGGACAGCGGGACCGGGGTGCCCAGCCGGGTCCGCCACAGTACCCGCCCGGTGGCCCGCTGCAGCGCGTAGACCGTGTCGTTCTCGGTGGCCGCGATCACGGTGCCGCCGATGATCAGCGGCTGTCCGTAGACGGCGCCGTCCAGCCGCCGGGACCAGGCCACCGAAAGCGGGCCGGCCGGCGGCAGGCCGCGGGCGGCGCCGGTCCGCGCGGCGTTGCCGTGATACTCCGGCCAGTCCGCGGGCGCCCCCGGCGCGGTCCCGGGCCGGCCGTGCCGGAGCGGCCGCCCCCGGCCGGGCCGGCCCGGCCGTCCGGGAGCCGGCCGCCGGGCTGGCCGGGCCGTGCCCGGCGGGCGCGGCCGGGCGGCCGCAGGCCGTCAGCCCGCCAGCCAGCGCCAGCACGGCCGCGAGCCGGGCCAGGGCGCCCGCCGATGTCCGCGCCGCCCGGCTGGTCCGCATCCGCATGCGGCCAGTCTGCACCGGTAGGGTCGGCGGTGCACCAGGCGCGATTAAGGGGGCCGTGACCGTGCAGCCAGCCGGGCCAGGACAGCCTGCCAGGCCGGAGCAGCCGGGCCGCCCCGGAACCGGCCGCCGGCCCGGATCCGCAGGCGCGGATAATGACCATCCCGAACGCGATCAGCGTGGCCAGGCTGGCCGGGGTGCCGGTCTTCCTGTGGCTGGCGCTCGGGCCGAGGACTCCGGCTGCCGACTACTGGGCGGTCATCCTGCTGGTCGCGGCGGGCGCGTCGGACTGGCTGGACGGCAAGATCGCCCGGGCGCTGAACCAGCAGAGCAGGCTCGGCCAGGTGCTCGACCCGGCCGCCGACCGGCTGTACATCCTGGCCACCCTCATCGCGCTGGTCATCCGGGCCATTATCCCGTGGTGGCTGTTCGGGCTGCTGGTCGCCCGCGAGCTCGTGCTCGGGGTGGCGCTGGCCAGGCTGCGGTCGCGCGGCTACCGGCCGCTGCAGGTGAGCTTCGTCGGCAAGGCCGCGACGCTGTGCCTGTTCTACGCGTTCCCGCTGCTGCTGCTCGGCGCACATACCGGGACGTTCGGTAACTTGGCCCGGATCTTCGGTTGGGCGATGGCGATCTGGGGCACTGCACTGTACTGGTGCGCCGCCGGGCTTTACCTGGTGCAGGCCAGGGGCCTGCTGTTGGCCGCCGGGGCCGCAAAACGGGGCAGCCCGCCATAGGGTGTGGTAAGCGGCGTAAATGCAGCTGTAAACGTGCCGAAAGGAGCTCTGCCACCTTGTGAAGGCCGTTGTCATGGCGGGCGGGGAGGGTACCCGGCTGCGCCCGATGACCGCCAACCAGCCGAAGCCGCTGCTGCCGGTGGCGAACAAGCCGATCATGGAGCACGTGCTGCGGCTGCTGAAGCGGCACAAGTTCGCCGAGACGGTCGTTACCGTGCAGTTCCTTGCCTCGCTGGTGCGCAATTACTTCGGCGACGGCGAGGACGTCGGGATGAGCCTGCAGTACGCCACCGAGGAGATGCCGCTCGGTACGGCCGGCAGCGTGAAGAACGCGGAAGACGAGCTGCGCGGCGCGCCGTTCCTGGTGATCTCGGGTGACGCGCTGACCGACATCGACCTGTCCGAGATGGTGCGGTTCCACCAGGACAGCGGCGCGCTGGTGACGGTCGGCCTGACCCGGGTGCCGAACCCGCTGGAGTTCGGCATCATCATCGTCGACGACGACGGCCGCATCCAGCGCTTCCTGGAGAAGCCGACCTGGGGCCAGGTCTTCTCGGACACCGTCAACACCGGGATCTACGTGATGGAGCCGGAGGTGCTGGCCGGCATCCCGGCCGGCCAGCCGGTGGACTGGGCCGCCGACGTGTTCCCGCGGCTGGTCAAGCGGGGCGCGCCGATGTTCGGCTGGATCGCGGACGGCTACTGGGAGGACGTCGGCACGCACGAGAGCTACCTGAAGGTGCAGGCGGACGTGCTGTCCGGCCGGGTCGAGGCGGAGATCGCCGGCTTCGAGGTCTCGCCCGGCATCTGGGTCGCCGACGGCGCCGAGGTGGATCCGGAGGCGAACCTGAGCGGGCCGCTGTGCATCGGGGAGTACGCCAAGGTCGAGGCCGGCGCGCAGATCCGCGAGTTCACCGTGATCGGCAACAACGTGGTGGTCAAGGAAGGCGCGTTCCTGCACCGCGCGGTTGTGCACAACAACGTCTACGTCGGCCAGGGCGCTACCCTGCGCGGCTGCGTGATCGGCAAGAACACCGACGTGATGGCCTCGGCCCGGGTCGAGGAAGCCGCGGTGGTCGGCGATGAGTGCCTGATCGAGCCGGAGGCGTACATCTCCTCCGGGGTCAAGGTGTACCCGTTCAAGACCATCGAGGCCGGCGCGGTAGTCAACACCAGCGTGATCTGGGAATCCCGCGGCCAGCGCACGCTGTTCGGGCCGCGCGGGGTATGCGGGCTGATCAACGTCGAGATCACGCCCGAGCTGTGCGTCCGGCTGGCCAGCGCGTACGCCACCACGCTCAAGAAAGGCGCGGTGGTCAGCACGTCCCGGGACGTGTCCAGGGCCGCCCGCGCGCTGAAGCGGGCCGTGCACAGCGCGCTCAACGCCAGCGCGATCAACGTGCTGGACCTGGAGGCCCAGCCGCTGCCGGTGGCCAGGTTCGAGACAGCGCGCGGCGAATGCAGCGGCGGCATCGCGCTGCGCACCAGCCCGGGCGACCCGCAGTCGATCGACATCATCTTCCTCGACGCCAGCGGAGCGGATGTGTCCCTGGCCGCCCGCAGCAAGATCGAGCGGGTGTTCTCCCGGCAGGAGTACCGGCGGGCGTTTCCCGGCGAGATCGCCGAGCTCACCTACCCGGCCCGGGTCCGCGAGTCCTACGTGCACGACCTGCTCAGCTGCGTGGACATGTCCGGCGTCAATGAGGCCGGGATGAAGGTGGTGGTCGACTGCGCCGGCGGCACCGTCTCGCTGATCCTCCCGGTGCTGCTCGGCCGGTTCGGCGTGGACGTGCTGACCGTCAACAACCGGCTGGACGAGGAGTCGCCGACCCAGTCACTGGCCCAGACCAGGGCCGGCCTGCAGCGGCTCGCGGACCTGGTCGCCTCGTCCCGGGCGGACTTCGGCGTGCGGTTCGACCCGGTCGGCGAGCGGATCATGCTGGTTGACGACAAGGGCGGCATGATCAGCGATGACCGGGCGCTGCTCGTGGTCCTCGACCTGATCGCCGCCGAGCGGCGGACCGGCCGGGTGGTGCTGCCCGTCACCACCACCAGGGTCGCCAAGCAGGTCGGTGACTTCCACCATGTCCGGGTGGACTGGACCACCACCTCGTCGCACGGGCTGGCCGCGGCCACCGCGGCCTCCGACGTGATCTTCGCGGCGGACGGCCGGGGCGGCTTCATCGTGCCCGAGTTCAGCCGCAGCGTCGACGGCATCGCGGCCTTCGCCCGGCTGCTCGGGCTGGTGGCCCGGACCCGGCTGACGCTCAGCCAGATCGATGCCAGGATCCCGGCCGCTTACCTGCTCAAGCGGTCACTGCCGACGCCGTGGGCGGCCAAGGGAAGCGTGATGCGCACCGTGGCCGAGGCGGCCGCCGACCGGGAAATCGACACCACCGACGGGATCCGGGTGGTCGAGCCGGGGGTCGGCTGGATACTGGCGCTGCCCGACCCGGCGGATGCCGTCACCCACCTGTGGGCGGAAGGCAAAGACGATGATGCCGCGCAGGCGCTCCTTGATGAGTGGGTCGCGGTCGTGGAGGGCGCCGGGCACTGGACACCCGGGCACTGATCCGGGGCCGGATCGTACCTGTTGAGTGCCGGCGCGGACATACCCTGGCATGAGACAATCGCGGTCATCGTCGGGCGGCGACGATGCGTCGGAGGTGCGGCCAGATGTGGCGGAGGCGTCGGGAAAGTGCCCCGGTCCGTCCCGCGCGGGCCGAGCCGTCCGGGCGCGGCACCGGGGCAGCCGGGCCGCCGGGCGAGGCCGGCCGGGGCTTCGCGTGGCGGCACCGTGCGTGGCGCATGGACCGGCGCGCCGCGGCGCAGGTAGCTTGGACAGCGCCACCGGAGTACGCGGTCGGCGGCGCCCAGACCGACCTGGTTCCCGCCCCGGTCGCGTGGCCGACTGAGGGGAGGCCTGGCAACGAGATGCCCAGCGTCTACTGCACCGGATGCGGCCGGGCGAACCCCGCGGGGGCTCGCTTCTGCTCGCATTGCGGCACCGCGCTCGCCTATGGCGGCGGCGAGGGCACGACCGAGACCACATCGATCATCTCCGCGGCCAACGCCGAGCTGGCCGAGGCAGAGTTCGGCGACGATCCCATCGCCGATCCGGCGACGCTGGCCGCGCTCCCGGCCGGCACGGCGCTGCTGGTCGTCCGGCGCGGCCCGAACGCGGGCAGCAGGTTCCTGCTGGACAGCGATCTCACCACCGCCGGCCGCCATCCGGAGAGTGACATCTTCCTCGACGACGTCACGGTCTCCCGGCGGCATGCCGAGTTCTACCGGCAGGCCGGCACGTTCACGGTCCGCGACGTGGGCAGCCTCAACGGCACCTACGTGAACCGGGAGCGGATCGAGGAAACCGAGCTGAGCGGCGGTGACGAGGTCCAGGTGGGCAAGTTCCGGCTGCTGTTCCTGCTGAGCCCGCGCTCGCACGCGGAGTACGGCGGCGGGGGCGCGCAGGTCGGGGGATGAACGCTCAGCCTGCCCAGCCGTACCTCGGCATCGGCGAGGTGCTCGCCAAGCTCCGCGCGGACTTTCCCGACGTCAGCGTCTCCAAGATCCGCTTCCTTGAGTCAGAAGGCCTGATCGCGCCCGCCCGCTCGCCGTCCGGATACCGCAAGTTCGCGGTGGCCGACGTCGAGCGGCTGCGGTACATCCTGACCGCCCAGCGCGACCAGTACCTGCCGCTGCGGGTGATCAGGGAACGCCTGGTGCCCGCCGTGGCAGCGGCCGGCCCGGAGGACCGCGCCGGGGCCCGCGGTACCGCGGCCGCGGCGCCCGGCCCGGCCGGCCGCGATAGCCAGCCGGCCCTGCTGAGCCGGCGCGAACTGCTCGCCGCCGCGGGCATCAGCGATGAGCAGCTGGCCGAGCTCGAGGATTTCGGCCTGCTGCGCCGCCACGGACGGCAGTTCGGCCAGGACGCGCTCGAAGTCGCCAGGACCGTCGGCGCGCTGGCGGCCTACGGCGTCGAGGCCCGGCACCTGCGCGCCGTGCGCGCCGCGGCCGAGCGCGAGATGTCGCTGATCGAGCAGGTGATCGCGCCCACGCTGCGGCAGCGGAACGCGGCGGCCAGGCAGCAGGCGGGGGCCGCGGCGCGGCAGATCGCCGCCCTGTCGCTGCGGCTGCACCGCGCGCTGATCGAGACCGCGCTGGCCGAGGCCGGGCTGCCCGGCAGCGGGCTGCCGGACGCCGGGCCGCCGGGATCAGCCGGGCCGGCCTGGCCGGACGAGTCCGGCCAGCAGGGCACCGAGCCGGGTTCCGCGGCCGACGGCTACCCGCAGCCGGCCCGGCGCCGGGCGGCTGGCGGCGGGCACCCAGGCCATGGTTTCGGCGGGGCAACTGCATGAGCGTTTTAACGGGTCGTGGCGGCGCCGGTCGCCGTCCGGTACCGGGAATGGCGCCGGGGCTCGGGCGAGTTACCGGCGGTAGCCGGTGTACGTTGACAAAGGGAGCGCCCTTAAGCAGGGTCCGAAGAAGGGTCAGCGCGTCAGGCGCACGTGAGGACGGAGCCGCCGTGAGGCAGATGGAGGTCGTAGGCGTCCGGGTTGAGATGCCCACGAACAACCCCATCGTCCTGCTGAAGGAGACGCAGGGGGAGAGGTACTTGCCGATCTGGATCGGCCCGATGGAGGCGACGGCGATCGCCTTCGCCCAGCAGGGCATGGTGCCCGCGCGGCCGCTGACCCATGACCTGTTCCGGGACGTGCTGGAAGCGCTCGGCGTGCAGCTGCGCACCGTCAACATCACCGCGCTGCGGGACGGCATCTTCTTCGCCGACCTGATCTTCTCCAACGGCAAGGAAGTAAGCGCCAGGCCGTCGGACTCGATCGCGCTCGCGCTGCGGACCGGCGCCACGATCTTCGCCAGCGACGAGATCCTGGACGAGGCGGGCGTGGCGATCCCGGACGAGCAGGAGGACGAGGTCGAGAAATTCCGCGAGTTCCTCGACACGATCACGCCGGAGGACTTCGGCCGCGCCACCTGAGGCGCCGCGCTGCCGGGGGCCGGGGCCGGGCAGCCCGCGGCTGTGCCACCAGAGAGCGGCGCGGCGCGCTGGTGCCAGCGGGACCGGTGGTCTGTCACGGTTGGTCACTCTTACCGCGACGCGCCGGGCCAGATCGTTGACGAGTTCACCGTGGCCGGCCTACGGTGCGAGACGTGTACCCAGGGAGGCCGCTCCCGGGCCGGAGGTGGGCGTGGCGGTAACTAAAGGTGAGGGCCAGGCGCCGGGCGTTCGCCGCGCGGCAGCCAGGCGCGCGGAGGAGCAGGGCCTGCTTTTCGGCGAGGAATTCGCCGTGCAGCCGGAGCCGCCGCAGGCCGAGACCGACGGCTACCGTGGCCCGACGGCGTGCGCCGCGGCCGGCATCACCTACCGGCAGCTCGACTACTGGGCCCGCACCGGCCTGGTCGAGCCGAGCGTCCAGGCGGCCACCGGATCCGGGTCGCAGCGGCTCTACGGGTTCCGCGACATCCTCGTGCTCAAGGTCGTGAAGCGGCTGCTCGACACCGGGATCTCGCTGCAGCAGATCCGGGCCGCGGTCGCGCACCTGCGCACCCAGGGCGCCAGTGACCTGGCCAGGGTCACGCTGATGAGCGACGGCGCCAGCGTCTACGAGTGCACGTCGCCGGACGAGGTCGTGGATCTGCTGCAGGGCGGCCAGGGCGTGTTCGGCATCGCGCTCGGCCGGGTCTGGCAGGAGGTCGAGGGCAGCCTCGCCGAGCTGCCTGCCGAGCGCGCGGCGGGCAGCGCGGACGACGGCGCGCCGGACGGCCAGGGCCCGGCCAGCGCAGACGAGCTGTCCAGGCGCCGCGCCCGCAGGATCGGCTAGCCGGGCGCCGGCCAGCCGCGGCCAGCTGCCGTCGCGGGGCGCGACCAGGGCAAAGACCCTAAGACCCAGGGTTAACGGGACTCACCGGTAACTGCCGCCTGCTGCGGCAGGCGGCCGCCGGGGAACCGCCCCGGGCTGCCCCGGCGGGGAGGGCCGTGGCCGCGGGAAACCGCAGCCGCGGCGGAGCCGGGACCGGCCGCGATGACAGTGCGATCACGCCGCGGCGGCTGGCCGGGGAGGCCACGTTAAAAATGCTAATTTGACTGGATGCCCGCGACCATCTCCGTCCGCGACATCCGCAAGTCGTACGGGGCCCTGCAGGCCGTTGACGGGGTCAGCTTCGAGGTCGCGCCCGGCGAGTTCTTCGGCATCCTGGGCCCGAACGGGGCCGGCAAGACCACCACGCTGGAGATCATGGAGGGGCTGCGCGAGCCCGACACGGGCGACGCGACCGTACTCGGCATGCCCGCCTGGCCGCGGAACCGGGCGCTGCTGCCGCGGATCGGCGTTCAGCTGCAGGCATCCTCGTTCTTCGAGCGGCTGACCGCCAGGGAGCAGCTGGCCACCTTCGCCTCGCTCTACGGGATCCCGGCTCGCCGGGCCGACGAGATGCTCGAGGTGGTGGGCCTGACCGACAAGGCAGGCACCAGGACGGAGAAGCTGTCCGGCGGCCAGGCGCAGCGGCTGTCCATCGCCTGTGCCCTCGTGCACGGGCCGGACGTCGTCTTCCTGGACGAGCCGACCGGCGCGCTCGACCCGCAGGCCCGGCGTAACCTGTGGGACCTGCTGCGCGGGATCGCGGCGGAAGGCCGCACGGTGGTGCTGACCACCCATCACATGGACGAGGCGGAGATCCTCTGCGAGCGGGTAGCGATCATGGACCACGGCAGGATCCTGCAGATCGGGCCGCCGGCCGCGCTGGTCCGGTCGCTCGGCTTCCCGACCAGGATCACCGTCGAGTCCGGCCCGGCCGCGGCCGGCCCGCAGGCCGCGCTGCCGGGTGACGTGGTGGCCGACGACGGGGTGTCGCTGACCATCGTCACCCAGGACCCGGCGCGGGCTCTCGGCTGGCTGGCCGAGCGCGGCGCGCTGGCCGGGCTGCAGGTCCGCGGCGGCACCCTGGAGGACGTCTTCCTGCAGCTCACCGGGCGGGAGTATCGCGCATGAGCGAGCCGGCCGCTGGCCGGCGCCGGCCAGGACGCGCGCCCTGCGCAGCCTTTCCCGGGCGATGTTCCTCGGATTCGTCCGGGACCGCACCGCGATGATCTTCACGATCCTGATCCCGGTGCTGTTCCTCGTGCTGCTCGGCTCGATCTTCAAGAGCTCGGCCACGCCGCAGGTCAGCGTCATCGAGGTGGGCCGGGTCAGCATGCTCGGCCAGGCGGCCGGGCACGGCCAGCTGAGCCGGATCCTGAAGATCACCAAGTCGCGGGACCTGGCGGCGGCGGTGCGCGACGTGCGGCAGGGCACCGACGACGCCGTCGTGCAGCAGCAGGGCAACACGCTCGTCGTCCGCTACTCGATCGCGGACCAGGTGACCGCCGGCGTGGTGAACACGGTCTTCTCGTCGATCGTGCAGCAGGCCAATCAGCAGGCAGCCGGCCGCCCGGCCGCCTTCCGGCTGTCCGCCCAGCAGGTCGAGGACAAGTCGCTGAAGCCGATCCAGTACCTGGCACCCGGCCTGCTCGGCTGGGCCATCGCGTCCGGCGCCACCTTCGGCGCGGCGATCACGCTGGTGAGCTGGCGGGAGAACAAGCTGCTCCGCCGGCTCCGGCTGGCGCCAGCCAGCGCCGCGTCGGTGGTCGGCGCCCGGATCGGGGTCAGCCTGGCCGTCGCGTTCGTCCAGCTGGCCGCGTTCCTGGCCATCGCCACCACCCCGTACTTCGGGCTGAAGCTGACCGCCTCCTGGTGGATGGCGATCCCGATCGTGGCCTGCGGCACGCTGGCCTTCCTGTCGATCGGGCTGCTGGTCGGGGCGGTGGCGAAAACCCAGCAGGCGGCGACGTCGATCGCGAACCTGGTGATCCTGCCGATGGCGTTCCTGGGCGGCGCGTTCGTCCCGCTCAACTTCGCGCCCGCGTGGATCCAGGACGTCTCCTACCTGCTGCCGCTGCGCTACCTGGTGGTCGGCATGCAGGACGTGATGGCCCGCGGCGACGGGCCGGGCTCGGCGCTGCCGGCGATCGGGCTGCTGCTCGGCATCGCCGCGGTGCTGACCGGCATCGCGGCCCGGGTGTTCCGGTGGGACCAGATCTAGGCCGCGGTCATCTGGCCGGAACATCTGGCCGGAAACATCTGGCCGGAAACATAGGGCCAGCCGGGTGCCTCGGGTAGGCTCGCAGGCGCTGACGACACCGCCCGGGAGAGACCCCGCGCACGCGGCGGGGCGCCGAAGGGGCAACCTCCCCGGAACCTCTCAGGCAGCATGGACCGGGCGGGCCAGGCGTCTCTGAAGGCTGCCCTCGCGGCGGGCGACAGAGGGGGAGCCAGGCAGCCGCGCGCCGCGGCTGCGCCGGACCGCCCCGCAGGAGACGGCGATGGAATTCGCTCAGCGGCACATCGGGCCATCCGCGCCCGAGCAGGACCAGATGCTGGCCGCGATCGGCTACGGATCACTCGACGAGCTGGTCGCCGCGGCGCTGCCGCCCGGCCTGGCCGGGCAGCGCGAGCTGGCCCTGCCGCCGCCGCTGAGCGAGCCGGAGGCGCTGGCCCGGCTTGGCGAGCTGGCGGACCGGAACCAGGTCCTCACCTCGATGATCGGGCTGGGCTACTACGGCACGGTGACGCCGGCCGTGATCCGCCGCAACCTGCTGGAAAACCCGGCCTGGTACACCGCCTACACGCCGTACCAGCCGGAGATCTCGCAGGGCCGGCTGGAGGCGCTGCTCAACTTCCAGACGATGGTCGCGGACCTGACCGCGCTGCCGCTGGCCGGGGCGTCGATGCTGGACGAGGCGACCGCGGCGGCCGAGGCGATGACCATGGCCAGGCGGGCGGCCGGCCGCGGCCGGATCTTCCTGGCGGACGCCGACTGCCTGCCCCAGGTGCTCGCCGTGCTGGCCACCAGGGCCGAGCCGCTCGGCATCGAGCTGGTGACCGGGGAGGTCACCGCCGAGCTGGTCGCGGCGCAGCCGGACGGCGAGCTGTTCGGGGTGCTGCTGCCCTACCCGGGCGCCAGCGGCGCGATCCGGGACCTGCGCCCGGCCATCGGGGCGGCGCACGCCCGCGGCGCGCTGGCCGCGGTCGCGGCCGACCTGCTGGCGCTGACGCTGCTGGTCCCGCCGGGGGAGCTCGGCGCGGACATCGCGGTCGGCAGCACCCAGCGGTTCGGCGTGCCGATGGGCTTCGGCGGCCCGCACGCGGGCTACATCAGCTCCACCGGCGCGCTGAAGCGCCAGCTGCCCGGCCGGCTGGTGGGCGTCTCGGTGGACGCCGCCGGCCAGCCCGCCTACCGGCTCGCCCTGCAGGTGCGCGAGCAGCACATCCGCCGCGAGAAGGCCACCAGCAATATCTGCACGGCGCAGGTCCTGCTCGCCGTGATGGCCGCCATGTACGCCGCGTACCACGGCCCGGACGGGCTCACCGCGATCGCGCGGCGGGTACACCAGAAGGCGGCCGCGCTGGCGGCCGCGCTGGCCGGGCACGGCCTCAGGGTGGACGAGCAGCCCTTCTTCGACACCGTGCGGGTGCGGATCCCCGGCGGCGCCGCCGGGGCGCTGCGGCGGGCCTGCGACGCGGGCTACAACCTGTACCTGGCCGACGCCGGTACGCTGCAGCTTGCCTGCGACGAGACCACCACCGACGAGCAGCTCAGGGCGGTGATCGCGGCCGTATGCGAATGCCCGGCGGAGACCGTCAGGCTGGCCTGCCCGGCTGGCCTGGCGGACCTGCCCGGCGCCCTGCAGCGCACGTCCGGATTCCTCAGCCACCCGGTCTTCAGCGCCCACCGCAGCGAGACGTCGATGCTGCGGTACCTGCGGCGGCTCGCCGACATGGACATCGCGCTGGACCGCTCCATGATCCCGCTTGGTTCCTGCACCATGAAGCTGAACGCGGCGGCCGAGATGGAACCGGTCAGCTGGCCCGGGTTCGCCGGCCTGCACCCGTTCGGGCCGGCCAGCCAGGCGCAGGGATACCTGAGCCTGATCGCCGGCCTGGAGCGGATGCTGACCGAGATCACCGGATACGACCTGGTGTCACTGCAGCCGAATGCGGGCTCCCAGGGCGAGCTCGCCGGGCTGCTCGCCATCCGCGGCTACCACCGTTCCCGGCAGCAGCCGGAGCGGACGGTCTGCCTGATTCCCGAATCCGCGCACGGCACCAACGCGGCCAGCGCGGTGCTCGCCGGATTCCGGGTGGTCGTGGTCAAGTGCGGCTCCGACGGTGCCATCGAGCTCGGCGACATGCGCGCGAAGCTAACGGCGCACGAGGGCGAGATCGGGGCGATCATGCTCACCTACCCGTCCACCAACGGCGTGTTCGAGGAGACCGTCGGCCAGGTGTGCGACGAGGTGCACGCGGCCGGCGGCCAGGTGTACGTCGATGGCGCCAACCTGAACGCCCTGGTCGGCCTGGCCAGGCCGGGCGGCTTCGGCGCCGACGTGTCGCACCTGAACCTGCACAAGACCTTCTGCATCCCGCATGGCGGCGGCGGCCCGGGCGTGGGCCCGGTCGCCGCCCGGTCGCACCTCGGCCCGTTCCTGCCCGGCCACCCGCTGCTCGGCGGTCCGGCCATCGCCAGCGCCCCGGCGGGCGTCGCGGCAGCCGGCCCGGTCGCGGCCGCGCCCTACGGCTCCGCCGGGATCCTGCCGATCTCCTGGGCTTACATCGCGATGATGGGCGCGGACGGGCTGCGCCGCGCTACCAGCGTAGCGATCCTGTCCGCGAACTACATCGCCCGGCGGGTCGGGCCGTCTTTCCCGGTGCTCTACACCGGCCGGGGCGGGCTGGTCGCGCACGAGTGCATCCTGGACCTGCGGCCGGTCACCAGCCAGACCGGGATCACCGCCGAGGACGTGGCCAAGCGGCTGATCGACTACGGCCTGCACGCGCCGACCATGTCATTCCCGGTGGCCGGCACGCTGATGGTAGAGCCGACGGAGAGCGAGGACCTGGCCGAGCTGGACCGGTTCTGCGACGCGATGATCGCGATCCGCGGCGAGATCGAGCAGGTGGCGTCCGGCGAGTACGACGCCCATGACAACCCGCTGAAGAACGCGCCGCACACGGCGCAGATGCTGCTGGCCGCCGACTGGAAGCACCCTTACCAGCGGGCTGACGCCGCCTACCCGGCGCCGGGCGACCGGCGCGCCAAGTACTGGCCGCCGGTGCGCCGGATCGACCAGGCCTACGGCGACCGGCACCTGGCCTGCGCCTGCCCGCCGCCGGAGGCATTCGCCGACTGACCGGCGCCGCGGGCCGGCCGCCGGGCCGGCCGCACGAGGAGGATGCATGCACGTCATCAAGGACGCCGGGAGCTTTACCGAGCCGCCCGGCGGTGCCGGGAATCACTGGGCCGAGCAGCTCCGGGTCGCGGACCTGAGCGTCGGCACCTACTCGGTCCGCCGCGGCGGGCTCGACGACCAGGTGCCGCACGCCGAGGACGAGATCTACGTGGTGACTGCCGGGCAGGCCAGCCTGGAAGCCGGCCGGGAGCGCATCCGGGTCGGCCCGGGCTCAGTCGTCTACGTGGCGGCCGGCGAGGTGCACCGGTTCACCGACATCACCGAGGATTTAGCCGCGCTCGTGCTGTTCGCCCCGGCCGAGGGCAGCCGCGCGGCGGCGCCCGGCTAGCCGCCGATCGTGCGCCCCTTCCACTCGCCGCCGCGGCCGGCCCGGTGGCGGCGCGCCGAGTCGAGTGTCATCACCGCGTACAGGGCGGCGACCAGCGGCAGCCCGGCCGCCCGCAGCGGGCAGAGCCGGTACAGCCGCAGCATCGGCAGGTACGTGCCGGCCATCACCGCCCAGCTGAGCAGGCCAGCCGCGGCTATCAGGCCGGCCTGGCCGCCGCCGCCCGCGATCAGCCAGGCCAGCCCGCCGGCCGCAGCGGCCGGCGGCAGGAGGTAGATCCAGAGCAGCCCGGCCAGCGTGCCGGCCAGCGCGGCCGGCGAGTAGCGCAGCTGGGTGTACGCACTGCGCGCGATCATGTCCCACAGGTCAGCGAGCCGGGGATAGGGCCGGCGGCTGCGGATGCCGACGGACAGGCCGAGCCAGCACCGCACCGAGGCGCCCTTCAGCAGCCGGCCGAGCGCGACATCGTCGATCCGCGCGCCGCGGATCCGGCCGAGCCCGCCCGCGGCGGCCAGCGCGCTGCCGCGCACCAGCATGCATCCGCCGGCCGCGGCCGCGGTGCGGGCGCCGGGCTTGTTCACCCGCCGGAACGGGTACAGCTGGGCGAAGAAGTAAACGAAGGCCGGCACGATCAGCCGCTCCCAGCCGGTCTCCGCGCGGAGCAGCGCCATCTGCGAGACCAGGCCGCGGTCGTCGCCTTCGGCGGCCCGCACCAGCGCCGTCACGGTGCCTGGCCCGAAGGCGATATCAGCGTCGGTGAACAGCACGTACCCGGGATCGCCCGCGGCGTCCAGCCCCTGCCGCATCGCCCACACCTTGCCCGCCCACCCGGGCGGCCGGCCGCCGCCGCGGATCACCAGCGGCGGCCAGGCCGGGCCCGCCGCCCGCCCGAGCTCGGCGGCCACCGCGGCGGTGCCGTCGCAGCTCTCGTCATCGACCAGCACCACGCGCAGCGTTCCCGGGTAGTCCTGGGTGAGCAGGGCCGGCAGGGTGCCGGGCAGCACGGCTGCCTCGTCCCTGGCCGGGATGACCGCGGTCACCGACGGCCAGGCCGCCGGGTCCTGCCGGGCGGCGGGCAGGCGCTGGTCGGTGCGCCAGAATCCGCCGTGGCATCCGGCCAGGTACCCCCAGGCGAGCACGGTCAGCAGGCTGGCGACGGCGACGGCAGGCACCCGACTAGCCTGGCACTCCGGCCAGGCTGCCCGGCTAGCGCCGGCCGGCCCGCATAGAGTTGCTGCATGGCAGATCCGGCGAGCTACCGGCCCGCCCCCGGCTCGATTCCCGAGGCCCCTGGCGTCTACCGGTTCCGTGATTCCCGCGGCCGGGTGGTTTACGTAGGCAAGGCGAAGAACCTCCGGTCCCGGCTGAATTCCTACTTCTCCGATTTCGCCGGGCTGCACCCGCGCACCCAGTCCATGCTCCGGTCGGCGTCCGCGGTTGACTGGACGATCGTCGGCACCGAGGTCGAGGCATTCCAGCTGGAGTACTCCTGGATCAAGGAGTTCGACCCCAGGTTCAACGTCAGGTACCGGGACGACAAGAGCTATCCCTACCTCGCCGTCACCCTCAGCGAGGAGTTCCCCAGGGTGACGGTCATGCGGGGGGCGAAACGGCGCGGCGTCCGCTACTTCGGCCCGTACTCGCACGCCTGGGCGATCAGGGACACGGTCGACACGCTGCTCCGGGTGTTCCCGGTGCGGACGTGCTCGGCGGGCGTGTTCAAGCGGGCCGGCCAGATCGGCCGGCCGTGCCTGCTCGGCTATATCGGCAAGTGCTCCGCGCCATGCGTCGGCCGGGTCAGCGCCGAGGAGCATCTGCTGCTGGCCGAGGAATTCTGCGACTTCATGTCCGGCCAGACCGCCAGGTTCATCCGACGGCTCGAGACCCAGATGCGCGAGGCGGCCGCCGCCGAGGAATTCGAGCGGGCGGCCCGGCTGCGCGACGACGTCAAGGCACTCCAGCGCGCCCTGGAAAAGCAGGCGGTGGTCCTGGGCGACGGGACCGACTGCGACGTCATCGCGCTGTCCGAGGACCAGCTCGAGGCGGCCGTGCAGATCTTCTACGTCCGCGGCGGCCGGGTCCGCGGGCAGCGCGGCTGGGTGGTCGACAAGGTCGAGGACGTGACCACCGAGGAACTCGTCGAGGATTTCCTCGGCCAGGTGTACGGCGACGATGCGATCGCCGGCCCGGCGGTGACGCCGCCCGCGGCCGCGCAGCCGGCCGCCAGGCAGCCGGGAGCCAGGCGGCCCGAGGCCAGGCAGCCCGCGCCGGGCGGCGGCCGGGCGGTCCCGCGCGAGGTTCTGGTGCCGGTCCTGCCGCCCGCCGCGGCTACCGTGGAGGAATGGCTGGCGGCTCGCCGCGGCGGCCCGGTATCCCTCCGGGTTCCCCGCCGGGGGGACAAGAAGGCGCTGCTCACGACCGTGGCCAGGAATGCCGCCGAGTCGCTGGCGCTGCACAAGACCAGGCGCGCAAGCGACCTGACCACCCGCAGCCGGGCGCTGGCCGAGATCCAGCAGGCGCTCGGGCTGGACGCGGCGCCGCTGCGGATCGAGTCCTACGACGTATCCAATCTGCAGGGCACTCACGTCGTCGCCTCCATGATCGTCTTCGAGGACGGCCTGGCGCGCAAGTCGGAGTACCGCAGGTTCAGCATCCGAGGTGCCGACGGCGCCGACGATGTCGCGGCGATACATCAGGTGGTATCCCGCAGGTTCCGCCGCTACCTGGAAGAGCGCGAGGCCACCGGGGAACTCGACGTGCTCGGCGAGGCCGTGGCCGGGCCCGGTCCCGGCCCGGAGCAGGGCGCCCGGCAGCGCAAGTTCGCCTACCCGCCCAACCTCCTGGTCATCGACGGCGGGCCGGCCCAGGTCGCCGCGGCGGTGCGGGCGCTGGACGAACTCGGCATCGACGACGTCGCCGTGTGCGGCCTGGCCAAGCGGCTGGAGGAAGTATGGCTGCCCGGCGAGGACGCGCCGGTCATCCTGCCCCGCACCAGCGAGGGCCTGTACCTGCTGCAGCGGGTGCGGGACGAGGCGCACCGGTTCGCGATCACCTATCACCGGAAGAAGCGGTCGGCCGCGCTGACCACCAGCGAGCTCGACGCGGTACCCGGCCTCGGCCCGGCCAGGCGGGCCACCCTGCTGCGGCATTTCGGCTCCGTGCGCAGGATCGGCGGGGCTACCGCAGCCGAGATCTCCAGCCTGCCCGGCATCGGCCCGGCGCTGGCCGCAGCGGTGCTCGCCGCGCTGCGTCCGGCCGGCGAAAGCGGGAATGACAACAGCGGGGACGGCCGCCCCGGCGGGAACGGCATCGATGGCGGGACCGGCAACGGGGACGGCAGCGGCGCGGCGGCGCGCTCGCTGGCATCGGGGGAGGAAACGGCGTGACCAGAGCTGCCCAGGATCCGGAGATAGTGATCATCACCGGCATGTCCGGCGCGGGCCGGAGCACCGCGGCTAAATCGCTGGAGGACCTGGACTGGTTCGTCGCCGACAACCTGCCGCCTGACCTGCTGCCGACGATGGTGAGCCTGGCCAGGCACGCGAAGGGCGCGGTGCCCAGGATCGCAGTCGTGGTGGACGTCCGCAGCAGGCCGTTCTCCAGCGACCTGAAGTCGGCCATCGGCGAGCTTGAGGCGCGTGGCGTCCGGCCCTACGTCGTCTTCCTTGAGGCCAGCGACGACACCCTGGTGCGCAGGTTCGAGAGCGTGCGGCGGCCGCACCCGCTGCAGGAGGGCCGCCGGGTGGTCGACGGCATCACCGCCGAGCGGGAACTGCTCCGCGGCCTGCGCGGCGAGGCGAACCTGATCCTGGACAGCTCCGAGCTGAACGTGCACGAGCTGCGCGCGCGGCTGCGGGACGCCTTCGGCAGCGCCGCGGAGACCATGCTGCGGGTGAACATCATGTCCTTCGGCTTCAAGTACGGCCTGCCGCTCGACGCGGACATGGTCGCCGACTGCCGGTTCCTGCCGAATCCGCACTGGGTCGATGAACTTGCCCCGCTGACCGGGCAGGACGGCGCGGTGCGGGAGTACGTGCTGCGCCAGCCGGGCGCCGCCGAGTACCTCGCCGCTTACGTCCAGGCCGTCGGCATCATGCTGGATGGCTACGGCCAGGCAGGCAAGCACGTGCTGCTGGCGGTTGGCTGCACCGGCGGCAAGCACCGCAGCGTAGTGGTGGCCGAGGAGATCGCGTCCCGGCTGAGCCAGGCATGGCCGGGCCTGCAGGTGGTGCACCGGGACCTTGGCCGCGAGTGAGCACAGCGATGGGTGACGGCCCAGCGGACCTGGCCGGAGCACCGCCCGGCCGGCCGCCCGGTCGGCCGCTCAGCCGTCCGGTCGTCGCGCTCGGCGGCGGTCACGGGCTGTTCGCCTCGCTGTCCGCGCTGCGCCGGGTCACCCGGCAGCTGACCGCCGTCGTCACGGTCGCCGACGACGGCGGCTCCAGCGGCAGGCTGCGCCGCGATTTCGGCGTGCTGCCGCCCGGCGACCTGCGGATGGCGCTGGCGGCGCTGTGCGGTGATGACGACTGGGGTACCACCTGGAGCCAGGTCGTCCAGCACCGGTTCACCGGCGACGGGGATCTCGGCGGGCATGCGGTCGGCAATGTCCTGATCGTGGCGCTGTGGGAACTGCTCGGCGATGCCGTCCAGGGCCTCGACTGGGTCGGCCGGCTGCTCGGCGCGCACGGCCGGGTGCTGCCCATGACGTCGGTGCCGCTGGACCTGGCCGCGGAAGTAGAAGGGGCAGATCCGGACAGGCCGGATGTGATCAGCATCGTTCGCGGCCAGGTCGCCTGCGCGGAAACCACCGGGCGGGTACGGTCGATCTCACTGATTCCCGCGGACCCGCCCGCCTGCGCCGAAGCGGCAGCCGCGGTCGGCGAGGCGGACTGGATAGTGCTCGGGCCCGGTTCCTGGTTCACCAGCGTGCTCCCGCACCTGCTAGTCCCGCAGCTGGCCGCGGCGCTGCACGCGACGCCGGCCCGCCGGGTGGTGGCGCTCAACCTCGCGCCCCAGCCGGGGGAGACCGAGGGTTTCTCGCCGCATACCCACCTGGAGGTGCTCGCTGATCACGCGCCGCAGCTGACGATCGACGTCGTGCTCGCCGACCGGCGGGCCGCGGCGGGAACGACTGCCGAGCTGGAGAAGGCCGCCGGCCTGCTCGGCGGCAGGCTCGTGCTGGCGGACCTGGCCATGGGGGACGGGTCGCCGCGCCATGATCCGCGGCGGCTGGCAGGCGCGTTCGCGCAGATATTTGAGGGGGAGTGAGGCCAATGGCGCTGACCAGCCTGGTGAAGGATGAGCTCAGCCGCATTACCGTGCTCAAGCCGTGCTGCCGGAAAGCCGAGGTATCCACGCTGCTGCGGTTCGCCGGCGGCCTGCACCTGGCGGCCGGCCGCATCGTGGTGGAGGCCGAGCTCGACACCGGGGCGGCGGCGCGCCGGCTCCGCAAGGACATCGCCGAGGTATTCGGCCATTCCTCGGAATTGATCGTGCTTGCCCCGAGCGGCCTGCGCAAAGGCAACCGCTATGTGGTACGGGTGCACAAGGACGGCGACAGCCTGGCCCGCCAGACCGGGCTCGTCGACGGCCACGGCCGGCCGGTCCGCGGCCTGCCCCGGCAGGTGGTGGCCGGTACCGCCTGCGACTGCGAGGCGGCCTGGCGGGGAGCGTTCCTCGCGCACGGCTGCCTGACCGAGCCGGGCCGGTCGATGTCCCTGGAGGTGACCTGCCCCGGGCCGGAGGCCGCGCTGGCCATGGTCGGCGCCGCGCGGCGGCTCAAGATCGGCGCGAAGGCCCGCGACGTGCGCGGGGTGGACCGGGTGGTGGTCAGGGACGGTGACGCGATCAGCGCGCTGCTGACCCGGCTCGGCGCCCATGACAGCGTGCTGGCCTGGGAAGAACGGCGGATGCGCCGCGAGGTCAGGGCAACGGCGAACCGGCTGGCCAACTTCGACGACGCCAACCTGCGGCGCAGCGCCCGGGCGGCGGTGGCGGCCGGCGCGCGGGTCGAGCGGGCGCTGGAGATCCTCGGCCCGGAGGCACCCGAGCACCTGATCGTGGCCGGCGAGCTGCGCATCAAGCACCGGCAGGCCAGCCTGGAGGAGCTCGGCCAGCTGGCCGAGCCCGCGCTGACCAAGGACGCCATCGCCGGGCGGATCCGCCGGCTGCTCGCGCTGGCCGACCGGCGCGCCCAGGAACTCGGCATCCCGAGTACCGAGGCGCACCTGACCGCGGACATGCTCGTCCCCTGACCGGAGGGCCCGCGGCCCGAGCCGGTCACGATCTCCGCCCGGCGTGTCATAACGACAGTGCGATAAGACCGCGCCGGCCCGGCCTTTCCGGCCGGATTCGGCTGCCGCCTGGAAGTTAGCCAGCCGAGATATGCGGGGCGGAGGCGAAACGGCCCGGCCACCGGTCCGGTAGGTTCGGTTCCGACAGGCGGCGCGGATAGACAGCTGCCAGGGCGAAATGTCGGACAAGGAGATCTGTGCAGTGACTGTCCGGGTTGGGATCAACGGATTTGGCCGCATCGGGCGCAATTTCTGGCGCGCCGTCCAGGCGGGCGCCGGGGCCGAGGCGGATATTGACATCGTCGCCGCCAACGACCTGGGTGACATCGGGACGTTCGCTCACCTGCTCAAGTACGACACGCTGCTCGGCACGCTCGGCCTGGACGTGACGGCAGGCGACGCCGCGATCACCGCCGGGCCGCACACGATCAGGATGTTCGCCGAGCGGGACCCGGCGGCGCTGCCCTGGGCCGACCTCGGCGTCGACGTCGTGGTCGAGTCCACCGGGCGGTTCACCAAGGGCGCCGACGCGCGCAAGCACATCGAGGCGGGCGCCCGCAAGGTCATCATCTCCGCCCCGGCGACCGGCGAGGACATCACGATCGTGATGGGCGTCAATGACGACAGCTACGACCCGGCGGCGCATCACATCATCTCCAACGCCTCCTGCACCACGAACTGCGTGGCGCCGATGGCCAAGGTGCTGCTGGACAGCTTCGGCATCGTCAAGGGCCTGATGACCACCATCCACGCCTACACCAACGACCAGGTAATCCTGGACTTCCAGCACAAGGACCTGCGCCGGGCCCGGGCCGCCGCCCAGAACATCATCCCGACCAGCACCGGCGCCGCCCGGGCCACCGCGCTGGTGCTGCCCGCCCTGGCGGGCAAGCTGGACGGCATGGCGATGCGCGTCCCGGTAATGGACGGCTCGGTCACCGACCTGGTCGTCCAGCTCGGCCGCGAGGTGACCGCCGCCGAGGTGAACGATGCCTTCCGGGCGGCCGCCGAGGGCGAGCTCAAGGGCTACCTGAGCTACACCGCCGACCCGATCGTGTCCAGCGACATCGTCGGCACGCCCTGGTCCTGCACCTTCGACTCGTCCCTGACGATGGCGGCAGGCGACCAGGTCAAGATCATCGGCTGGTATGACAACGAATGGGGCTACTCGAACCGGCTCGCTGACATTACCGCCTACGTGGGCACCAGGCTGGGGGCCCGGTCATGAGGAGCATCGGCGACCTGGACGTCCAGGGCCGGGTGGTATTCCTCCGCGCCGACCTCAACGTGCCGCTGGACGGCACGCAGATCACCGACGACGGCCGGATCCGGGCCAGCCTGCCGACCATCACCAAGCTGACCGGGCGGGGCGCCCGGGTGCTGGTCTGCGCGCACCTGGGCCGGCCCAAGGGCGCGAGCTATGACGAGCGCGCGGCCGGCGGCCCGTCGGTCGGGCCGGTCGGCCGGCGGCTCGCCGAGCTGCTCGGCAGCGAGGTCGCGCTGGCCTCGGACGTGGCCGGGCCGTCGGCCAAGGCGGTCGCCGCCGGGCTGGCCGACGGGCAGGTCGGGCTGCTGGAGAATGTCCGCTTCGAGCCCGCCGAGACCAGCAAGGACGACGCGCAGCGTGGCGAGCTGGCCCGGCGGCTCGCCGGGCTGGCCGAGGCGTACGTCGGGGACGGTTTCGGCGCCGTGCACCGCAAGCACGCCAGCGTCTATGACGTGCCGGGCCTGCTGCCGCACGCGGCGGGCGACCTGGTCCTCGCCGAGCTTGCCGTGCTGCGCAGGCTGACCAGCGACCCGCAGCGGCCCTACGTGGTCGTCCTCGGCGGCGCGAAGCCGTCGGACAAGCTCGCGGTCATCTCCCGGCTGCTGGACATCGCCGACCGGCTGCTGATCGGCGGCGGCATGTCCTACACGTTCCTCGCCGCGAAAGGCTACGAGGTCGGCAACTCGCTGCTCGAGGCCGACCAGATCCCGCAGGTGTCGGCCATGCTCGACGAGGCCAGCAGCCGCGGCGTCGAGATCGTGCTGCCGGTCGACCTGGTGGCCGCGACCACGTTCGCGGCCGACGCGGAGCACGACGTGGTGCCGGTCACCAGCTTCCCGGCCGACCGCGAAGGGGTCGACATCGGCCCGGCCACCAGGGAGCTGTTCGCCGCCAAGCTGGCCGACGCGCAGACCGTCTTCTGGAACGGCCCGGTCGGCGTCTTCGAGTTCCCCGCCTTCGCGGCCGGCACCCGGGCCGTGGCCGAGGCCATCAAGGCGGTGCCCGGGCTGACCGTGATCGGCGGCGGCGACTCCGCGTCCGCCGTCCGGCACCTCGGCTTCGCGCCGGGTGACTTCTCGCACATCTCGACGGGCGGTGGTGCCAGCCTGGAGTACCTGGAAGGCCGGCCGCTGCCGGGCCTGATCGCGCTGGACGACGAGGCATGAGCGCGACGCCGGCCGCGGGCCGCAAGCCGCTGATCGCCGGGAACTGGAAGCTGCATAACAATCACCTTGAGGCGATCTCGCTGACCCAGAAGCTCGCCTTCACCCTGAACAGCAAGGACTTCGCCGCGGCCGATGTCGCGGTGCTGCCGCCGTTCACCGCGCTGCGCAGCGTGCAGACCCTGGTGGCGGCCGACAAGATCCCGATCGGCTACGGGGCGCAGGACATCTCGGCGCACGACTCCGGGGCCTACACCGGAGAGATCTCCGGGCCCATGCTGGCCAAGCTGGGCTGCCAGTACGCGCTGGCCGGCCACTCAGAGCGGCGCCAGTATCACTACGAGGACGACGCGCTGGTGAACGCGAAAGTGCGGGCGGCGCTGCGGGCCGAGCTGACGCCCATCCTGTGCATCGGCGAGACGCTGGAGATCCGCGAGGCGGCCGGCCATGTCGCGCATACCGTCGGCCAGCTGGACGGCTCGCTCGACGGCCTCTCCGGCGAGCAGGCCGGGCAGGTGGTTGTCGCCTATGAGCCCGTCTGGGCGATTGGCACCGGCAAGGTGGCCACCCCGGATGACGCGCAGGAGATGTGCGGTGCCATCCGCGGGCGGCTTTCCGCCGTTCACGGGCACGCGGTGGCTTCCAGTGTGCGTATCCTGTATGGCGGGTCGGTAAAGGCCGACAACATGGCGGCGATCATGGCGCAGCCCGACATTGACGGCGCGCTGGTAGGCGGCGCCAGCCTTGATGCGGGCGAATTCGCCCGGATCTGCCGGTATCGTGAGCTGGTCGCGGAAAACTGAGCAGGGTGCCCGGAGGGACGAGAAGAAGCTGTGGTCATCGGAGTCTCCATCGTCCTCATCATCACGAGCCTGCTGATGGTGCTGCTCGTGCTCCTGCACAAGGGCAAGGGCGGGGGGCTGTCGGACCTGTTCGGCGGCGGGATCTCGTCGTCTCTTGGCTCGTCGTCGGTGGTCGAGCGGAACCTGGACCGGATCACGATCTTCACCGGCATTCTCTGGTTCCTTTGCATCGTCGCGCTCAACCTGCTGAACCGCTGACGCGGCGGGCATGCGGGCAACGGAAGACGCTGGGTCAAGCTGGTCACGAGGGCAAGGGGTGAGCAGTGAGTAGTGGCAACGCCATCCGCGGCAGCCGGGTAGGCGCGGGACCGATGGGCGAGGCCGAGCGCGGCGAGGCAGCGCCGCGGGTGCGCATCTCGTTCTGGTGCTGCAACCGGCATGAGACGGTCCCGAGCTTCGCGAGCGACGCCGCGGTACCGGAAACCTGGGACTGCCCGCGGTGCGGATTCCCGGCCGGCCAGGACGAGGCGAACCCGCCGGCGCCGCCACACGCCGAGCCGTACAAGACCCACCTGGCCTATGTCAAGGAACGGCGCAACGACACCGACGGCGCGGCGATCCTCGCCGAGGCACTCGACCGGCTCCGCAAGGGCGCCTGACCGCGGCCGGCCGCCGGATTACTGGCCTGCGTCCGCGCGCAGGTACCGGCAGAGCAGGTAGCCGCGGTCGGTGAGCACGTGCGCCAGGCTGAGGCAGCCCTGGGCGGCCGGGATGTCATCGCCGCCGGTCGCCCCGGCGGTCAGGATCCGGCCCGCCCGGCCGCCTGCCAGCAGCGGGCTCACGGTCAGGCAGAGCTCGTCGAGCAGGCCGGCCGCCACCACCTGGCCGAGCAGGTGCGGGCCGCCCTCGATCAGGATCCGCTGGTGGCCGCGCTCGGCCAGGGCGCCGATCACGGCCGCCGGACTGAGCAGCTCGTCACCTGCGACCACCACGTCAGCGTTCCTCGCCGCCGCCGCCCGGCGGCCCGCCGGGGCCGCTCCGGTGGTCAGCACGATCGTCCGCGCCTGCGGCGGCGCGGCGGCCAGCAGCGGGCTGTCCGGATCCAGGTCGAGCAGCCGCGTCACGACCGCGATGGGCGGGGTCGGCGTGCGGCCCTCGCGCAGCTCGGGCCATGCTTCCGCGCCGGTCACCGGGCGGTACTTCTCGGCCCGCACGGTCCCGGCGCCAGCCAGGATCACGTCGGCCAGGCTGCGCAGCACCGAGAAGACCTGCCGGTCAGCCTCGCCGGACAGGCCGCCGGACCGGCCCTGCGCGGTGGCGGCGCCGTCGGCGCTGGTGACCATGTTGGCGCGCACCCACGGACGGCCCGGCCGCGCTTCCGCTGCCGGGTACTTGTAGAGCCGGGCGAGCTCGGCCAGGCCGGGGCCGCCGGCCGTGACCGCCCCGATCGGGCCGCTGCCCGCCTCGGCGGGGAAGATCTGGCGCACGCCAGCAGTCAACCAGACGGCCGGCCAGTCCCCGCGGCCCGGTCAGCTGCCGCCGGACTGGCCTGCGGCCCGGTCAGCTGCCGCCGGACTGGCCTGCGGCGCGGATGCCGCGCAGCACCATCATCGCGTGACCGGGCACCAGGACGCCGGCTCCGGCCGCCGGCTCGCCCAGGGCCGCCCGCTGGCCCGGCCCCCGGCCCGCGGCGGCGTGGCCGCTGGCGGCCACCGGGCCGCCCCCCGGGGCCGACGTGTCCACCACGATCTGCCAGCCAGCGCTGAACCGCGCGGGTGGCATCACGAAGGTCACCGGCTCGTCGTGCGCGTTGACGAGAAGCAGGAAATCGTCGTCCCGCAACGGCTCGCCGTGCGGCGCCGGCTCGGTGATCGCGTTGCCGTTCAGGAACACGGCCAGGGACCTGGCGTAGCCGACCTGCCAGTCGGCCGCGGTCATCGCCCGGCCGGACGGGGTGAGCCAGACGATGTCAGCCAGCCCGGCCTCGCCGCCGCGGCCGGGCGCGGCGGCGGGCCGGCCGCTGAAGAAGCGCCGGCGCCGGAAGACCGGGTGCAGGCGGCGCAATTCGGACAGCTCGCAGGTGAATCCGAGCAGGTCCGCGTGCTTGGCGACGCCCTCCCAGTCGACCCAGGAAAGCTCATTGTCCTGGCAGTAGGCATTGTTATTGCCCTGCTGAGTGCGGCCCATTTCGTCGCCGGCCAAGAGCATTGGTATTCCCTGCGAGCAGAACAGCGTTACCAGGAAATTCCGCACCTGCCGCGCCCGCAGCTCATTGACGGCCGGGTCATCGGTCGGGCCCTCCGTGCCGCAATTCCAGGATCTGTTGTCGTCGGTGCCGTCCCGGTTGTCCTCCCCGTTGGCCAGGTTGCGCTTGTGGTGGTAGCTGACGAGGTCGTGCATCGTGAAGCCGTCGTGGCAGGTGACGAAGTTCACCGAGGCCACCGGCCGCCGCGCGCTCGTCTCGTACAGGTCGCTTGAGCCGGTCAGCCGGGAGGCGAACTCCGGCAGCATGTCCGGCCTGGCCGCGCCACAGGTCGCGCACCGTGTCCCGGTACTTTCCGTTCCACTCGGTCCACAGCGGCGGGAACTTGCCGACCTGGTAGCCGCCCTCGCCGACGTCCCACGGCTCGGCGATCAGCTTCACCTGCGACACCACCGGGTCCTGCTGGACCAGTTCGAAGAAGGTGGACAGCCGGTCGACATCGTGCAGCTCGCGGGCCAGCGCGGAGGCGAGATCGAACCGGAAGCCGTCCGCGTGCATTTCCAGGATCCAGTACCGCAGCGAGTCCATGATCAGCTGCAGCGCATGCGGATGCCGGACATTGAGGCTGTTCCCGCAGCCGGTGTAATCCAGGTAATACTTCGGCCGGTCCGCCTGCAGCCGGTAGTAGGCGGCGTTGTCGATGCCGCGGAAAGACAGCGTGGGCCCGCGGTGATCGGCCTCCGCGGTGTGGTTGTAGACGACGTCGAGTATCACCTCGATGCCTGCCTGGTGCAGGGCCTTGACCATCGCCTTGAACTCGGTCACCTGGCCGTCCGGCTGTGCAGCGGAGGAGTACCGGTTGTGCGGGGCGAGGAAGGCGATCGTGTTGTAGCCCCAGTAGTTGGTGAGGCCGCGGCCGGTCAGCTGCCGTTCCGAGACGAACTGGTGCACCGGCATCAGCTCGACCGCCGTGACGCCGAGCCGGGTCAGGTGCTCGATCACCGCCGGATGGGCCAGCCCGGCGTAGGTCCCGCGCTGACCGGGGGGGACCTGGGGATGCCGCAGCGTGAGACCGCGGACGTGGGCCTCGTAGACCAGCGTCTCGTGATAGGGGGTCCGGGGCGCCCGGTCGCCGGTCCAGTCGAAGTACGGGTCGATCACCACGTTCCTGGGCATGTACGGGGCGCTGTCAGCGGTGTTGAGCGCCGACTGGTCGTGCATCTGGTAGGAGAACAGCGCCTCGTGCCAGCGCACCTCCCCGTCGACGGCCTTGCCGTACGGGTCCAGCAGCAGCTTGGCCGGATTGCACCGGTGACCGTGATCCGGCCGGTAGGGGCCGTGCACCCGGTAGCCGTACCGCTGCCCCGGCCCTACCTCGGGCAGGTAGCAATGCCAGACGAACCCGTCCACCTCGGTCAGCGCGATCCGCCGCTCCGCGCCGTGCCCGGGGCCGGAATCCTCCCCGCCCGGCCCGAACAGGCACAGCTCCACGGCGGTCGCGACCTCCGAGAACAGTGCGAAATTGGTGCCCGAGCCGTCCCAGGTGGCACCGAGCGGATAGGCAGACCCCGGCCAGACGCGCATGCGCCGACCCTACCCCGCCGCCGTCGCCCGCGATCGGCCGAGGATTTCGGCCAGGTCCAGGCCATCCGGCAGCACGCCGAACGGCAGCCCCGGGCCGGCCAGCCCGCCGGCCGCGCCGGGATCGAGCCGGGATGCGCAGAATGCGTCCGCGACCCCGGCCGGCGCGTGCCGGACCAGCAGCGCCGCCTGCAGCACCAGCGCGATGAGCCCGGCCAGCCTGCGGCCCAGGTACTCGGCCGCCCGGCCGTCCGCTCCGGCTGCCTCGCCGAGCGCCTTGCGGAGCTGCGCCGCGGCCTGGTCAAGCCGGCGGTCCTGGCCGGCCGCCAGCTCCGCCTCGGCGAAAAGGGCTTCAGCGGCCTGCGGGGTGCGGGCCACCGCGCGCAGCACGTCGAGTGCGGTCACGTTGCCGGAGCCTTCCCAGACCGAGTTGAGCGGCGCGTCGCGGTAGATCCTCGGCATTCCTGATTCCTCCACGTAGCCGTTCCCGCCCAGGCATTCCAGCGCCTCGGCGGCAACGGCGGGCGTCCGCTTGCATACCCAGAACTTGGCGGCCGGCAGCGCGATCCGCAGCAGCGCTGCCTGTTCCGCGTCCCCCCGGGCCGCCTGGTCGGCCGCGCCCGCCAGGCGCATCGCCAGCGTTGTCGCCGCCTCCGACTCCAGCGCGAGGTCGGCGAGCACCGCGGTCATCAGCGGGTGGGAGATGAGGCTGGCGCCGAACGACTGGCGGCCGGCGCAGTAGTGCACGGCGGTGACGCAAGCCTGGCGCATCGCCGCCGCGCTGCCGAGCACGCAGTCAAGCCGGGTCGCGCTGACCATCTCGATGATGGTCCGGACGCCCCGGCCCGGCTCGCCGACCAGCCAGGCTAACGCGGCGTCATACTCGACCTCGGCCGAGGCGTTGGACCGGTTGCCCGAGCTTGTCCTTGAGCCGCTGGATGCGCATCGAGTTCCGGGAGCCGTCCGGCCGCACCCGGGGCAGCAGGAAGCAGCTCAGGCCCTCCGGCGCCCGGGCGAGGACCAGGAACAGGTCGCACATCGGCGCCGAGCAGAACCACTTGTGCCCGGTGAGCCGGTATCCGGTGCCGTCCGGCTCGGCGCGGGTGGTATTGGCCCGCACGTCGGAACCGCCCTGCTTCTCGGTCATGGCCATGCCGGCCAGCAGGCCGGCCTTGCCGTCCGGCTCGCGCAGGCCAGGAGCGTACTCGCGGGATGCGAGCAGCGGCTCGAACCTGGCGGCCAGGTCCGGCGCGTGCCGCAGCGCGGGTACCGCCGCGTAGGTCATCGACACCGGGCAGCCATGGCCGCCCTCGGCCTGTGCCCAGACGTAGAACTTCGCCGCCCGGGCCACGTGGCTGCCCGGCGCCGGATCCGCCCACGGTGCCGCATGCAGGCCATGCCGCACCGCAGTGGACATCAGCTCATGCCAGGCCGGATGGAATTCGACTTCGTCGATCCGGTTTCCGCGCGCATCGTGACTGCGCAGCAGCGGCGGGTGCTCGTTCGCCAGCCTGGCCCGCTGCTGGGTATCCGGGGTCCCGGCCAGCCGGCCGAGCTCGTGCAGTTCCGCCGCGGCCCAGGACCCGCCTTCCCGGGCGACCGCGCTGAGCAGCGCCGGGTCGGCGGCCACGTCGTGCCCCGCGAGCGGCGGCACCTGATTCAGTACCACGTGCGTGACATGCGGACTGGCGGCGGTCATCGGCAGCTCCCTCTACGAGGGTAGGCGCCCCCCGGCCGGGCGGCGTCCATTCTTCCCGGCGCGGCAATAACGTCTGCATAACGCCGCAAGATGACCTCGGCTACCTCGGGGGCGGCGCCCAGCGCGCCGGATACGGCCGCGGCGCCGGCCCGCAGCGCGGAGGCCCCAACCTGATCGGCGAATATCCCCGGGGCCAGCAGGTACGTCGCGACCACCACGCACGGTGCGCCGTCCCGCAGCAGCGCGGACACGGCCTCGGCGGGCGTCGGCCTGGCTGCGGCCGCATAGGCGGGCACGACCGCGCGCCATCCCCTGGCGGCCCGCCACTGGGCCGCGACCCGGGCGATGGCGGCGCCGGCCGCGGGGCGGCGGGATCCGGCCGAGGCGAGCACGACCGCGATGTCACCGGGCGAGCTAGGCAGCGGCCGGGCAGCCACGGGCCGGCCGCCGCGGGCCAGCAGCCCCGGCGGCCCGCCGGGCGCGCCGCACTCCGCCAGGCGGCGGTCAAGCCCGCGCAGCAGCAGCGGGTCCGGCCCCAGCGGCTCGCCGTAGCCGATCCGCAGGCCGGGGAACTTGTCGCTGGCCCTGTCCAGCAGCCCGGGCAGGTCCACCTCGCTGTGGTACGCCGCGGTGAGCAGCAGCGGCAGCACGACGATGCGGCGGTCCCGCGCCGCTGCCCCGGAGCCCGCCAGCGCGCCGATGACCTGGGCGACCGATGGCGGGGCGTGCCCGAGATACGCCGTCCGGGTGTCCCGCACGGCCATCCCGCGACGGTCGGCAAGCTCGCTGACCAGCCCCATCAGGCTGGTGATAGTCGCGGCCGCGCGCGGATCCTTGCTGCCGTGCGCGACGGCCAGCAGCGGTGGCGCGGACCGCGCCGGCGGCTGCCCGGCGGGCGCCGGAGCCGGCCCCGCCACGGTCGTCAGCCGTGGATGCCGCATTCGGTCTTGCCCGTGCCTTCCCAGCGCCCGCTCCGCGGGTCGGCGCCAGCCTCGACTCTCGACGTGCAGGTCGAGCAGCCGATCGACGGGTAGCCGTCGTAGACGAGCGGGTTCACCAGCACGCCGTGCTCGGCGATATAGCTGTCCACCTGGTCCTGCGTCCAGCCGACGATCGGGTTGACCTTGACCATCTGCCGCCGCGGATCCCATTCCACCACCCGGGTGTCGCTGCGCGCGCTCGTCTCTTCCTTGCGCACCCCGGTTATCCAGGCTTCATAGGGATCCAGCGCCCGCTCAAGCGGCACGACCTTGCGCAGGTAGCAGCAGAGGTCGGGATTGCGCCCGTACAGCCGCGGTCCCAGTTCAGCTTCCTGCTCGGCCACGGTCCGCGAGGGCATGACGTTTATCACGTTGACCGGGTAGACCGCGGAGACCGCGTCCCTGGTGCCGATCGTCTCGGCGAAGTGGTACCCGGTGTCCAGGAAGACGACGTCGATGCCGGGCCGGACCCGCGACGCCAGGTGGATGATGACCGCGTCGGTCATCGATGATGTGATGCAGATCCGGTCACCAAATGTGTCCGTCGCCCACTTGATCACGTCCTCGGCGGGCGCGTCGGTCAGGGCGTCTACCGCTCCCGCGACCAGCCTCTCCATTCCGATGACTTCCTCCTGGCGCTTGCGTGCCGTCTGATCAGTCGACTCCAGCCCGGCCACACCGGTCCGTGCCGGGCTCACCGGATCACTCCGGTACCCCCGTAGCGTAGCCGGAAGGCCCGGATACAGCTGCGGCAACGCCAGCCGCCGTCCTCGCCCTGCGGCTCGAGATCCTCTTCGCCACAGTAGGGACAATAGAAGGGAACGGCACGCTCCGCCGCAAAGGCGGGGATAGTCATGACACATCCTCCTCACTGGCCCGTGCCGCCCACGCGGCAAAAGTCTCGCCGGGCAGCCTGGCCGCGTCGAACCGGCGCAGCACCCGCTCTACGTAGTCAGGCAGCTGCTCGGCCGTCGTCTTCAGCCCCCTGACCTTCCTGCCGAAGCCGGAACTCGTGCCGTCTCCGCCGGCCAGGCTGCCGCCGAGGTGAATCTGGAACCCCTCGGCCTGCCCGCCGCCGGGGAGGGTGACCAGCGAGCCCTTCAGGCCGATATCCGCGGTCTGGATCCTGGCGCACGAGTTCGGGCAGCCGTTGACGTTGATCGTCACCGGCTCGGTGAACCCGGGCAGCCGCCGTTCCAGCTCGGTGATCAGGTCGGCGGCCCGCTGCTTGGTCCCCACGATCGCCAGCTTGCAGAACTCGATGCCGGTGCACGCCATCGTGTGCCTGCGGAACACGCTGGGG
Organism: uncultured Actinomycetes bacterium; assembly: GCA_963786975.1. Lineage (GTDB taxonomy): Bacteria > Actinomycetota > Actinomycetes > Streptosporangiales > Streptosporangiaceae > Palsa-506. The sequence goes on from CAWBBE010000011.1 coordinate 923,736, forward strand.
CTGACCGGCAGCCCGGCCGCGGCCAGCTCGGCGGCCAGCTCGCCGGTCCTGGCGGGCGGCACGTCCAGGATGACCATCTTCTGCTCGGTGGTGGTGCGCACCCGCCCGCTGCCGTACTCGGCCGCCAGGCGGGCGATCACCGTCAGCGAGTCCGCGGACATCCGTCCCACCGTCGGCGCGAAGCCGACGAAGCAGCGCCCGTCCCGCTGCTCGTGAATGCCCACGTGGTCGCGCCGGTGGCCGGCGGCGGCTCCGGCGCCGGCCCGTCCGGCAGCCGGAACCCGAGATAGTCGCGCTCCAGCACCTCGCGGAACCGCTCCGGGCCCCAGTCGGCGATGAGGAACTTGATCCTGGCCCGGTGCCGCAGCCGCCGGTATCCGTAGTCACGGAACACCGCGGTGACGCCGGCCCAGACGTCCGGCACCTGGCCGGGCCGGACGAACGCGCCGAGCCGTTTGCCGATCATGGGATTGGTGGACAGGCCGCCGCCGACCCACAGGTCGTAGCCGGGCTGACCGTCCGGGCCGAGCACCCCGGCGAAGGCGACGTCGCTGATCTCGTGCATCGTGCACTGCACCGGGCAGCCGCTCATCGCGGACTTGAACTTGCGCGGCAGGTTGGAGAACGCGGGGTCGCCGACGAAGCGCGCCTGCGTCCGGATGATCTCCGGGGTGGCGTCGATGATCTCAGTGGCGTCCAGGCCCGCCAGCGGGCAGCCAAGGATCACCCGCGGGGTGTCGCCGCAGGCCTCCGTGGTGGACAGGCCGACCGACTCCAGCGCCTCCCAGATCGCCGGGACGTCCTCGATCTGAACCCAGTGCAGCTGGATGTTCTGCCGGTCGGTGACGTCGGCGGTGCCCCGGGCATATCGCCGGGAGATGTCGGCGATGGTGCCAAGCTGCGCGTGATCCAGCTGGCCGCCGTCGATCCGGATCCGCAGCATGAAGTACCGGTCGTCCAGCTCCGCGGGCTCCAGCGTCGCCGTCTTCCCGCCGTCGATGCCGGGCCGGCGCTGCGTGTACAGGCCGTACCAGCGGAACCGTCCGCGCAGGTCGGCCGGATCGATCGAGTCGAAACCGCGCCTGGCATAGACGTCGATGATCCGCTGCCGGACGTTGAGGCCGTCGTCGTTCTTCTTGCTTTCCTCGTTGGCGTTGAGTGGCTCACGGTAGCCCAGCGCCCACTGGCCCTCGCCGCGGCTGCGCCGCGGCCGTCCGTCCGCCCGCCGCCGGGCGCCCGGCGACCGGGGGAGGCCGGTCGCGAGGCCGCCGGGTTCGAGGCCGCCCACCGCGCGGGCGGCCGGCTGGGCATCGGCTGCGGCCTCGTCTTGAGCTGCGGCCGCGCCATCCGTGCGGGCTTGGCTGTCCGCCGTCCTGGTGGTGATCGTCATGCTGGGCGATCCTTCGGGTCCGGGGAGTGCGGTGCGTGCAGTAGTTGCGGTGCACTGGCAGTGGCCGGCTGGCAAGCTGGCTGCCGCCACCGCGGCAGGCAGCCACCGGCTTACCGGGCGAGAACGGGCATCCGGCGGGCCGCAGCTGCTTCAGATCGCGCTGCGGATCCGGAGGAAGTCGACGTGCCGCCGGGCGACCAGCAGCGGGTCCGTGCCGGTAACAGTGGCTGGCGGCGCCGTACAGCCGCCCTGCGCGGCGGTACAGGCGGCCTGGGCGGCCGGAAGAGTCGGGCAGGCAGCCGGGTAGGCGGCCTGCATGCTGGCAGCACGCACGACGGTGAACACGACGTCTGCTGTCACGCCGACGACAACGGCACCGCCGCGGCGGCTATTCCCGCCGTTCCTGGCGGCGGTGGCAAAATCATGGCCAAGTGGCAGGCGCTGGAAACCGCTGTCGAGGCGGTCCCGTTGACCGGCGCGACGTGGGGTGATCTTGGCCTGGCAGGCCAGCACGGGCGCCGAAGCGGAGATCGCGCGCACCCGGCATCGACTCGCGGCACCAGGTCAGCCCGACCGGATCCAGCCAAGCCGCGGCTCCGTCTCGCGGGCCGGGGGCTGATGCTGGCAGTCACACCAGGTTCCGCCCGGGCATTCGTCGTGCCGCTGCTCGCGGCAGGAGAGGCACACCATGTGTTCATTGTCACTGCCTGAATGCATATTGTCAGGCTGGGTAGATTTCCGGCGAGGCTGAGGCAATGTCCAGTACCGGACGGATGGTTGGCGCGTCCGCGGGCGCACGGGAGAGTGTCCCGCTGCCGTTCGCGGACCGCGCTGCGGCCGGGCGCCTGCTCGGCGGCTGGCTGCTGACGCTTTCCGCGACCGGCGAGGCATGCCTCAACCCGGCTAACACGCTGGTGCTGGCGCTGCCGCGCGGCGGCGTGCCGGTCGCCCGGCCGATTTCCGGCGCGCTGCAGGTTCCGCTCGACGTGCTGGTGACCAGGAAGATCGGCTACCCGCCGCAGCCTGAGCTGGGGGTCGGCGCGGTCGCGGAAGGCGGTCAGCCGGTCTTCGACGCCGACATGCTGGCCAGGCTCGGGCTGACAGCCGCCGCCCTCGGCCCGGTCGTGACCAGGGAGCGGGCCGAGCTCGACCGCCGGATCGCGGCTTACCGCGGCGGGCGGCCTGCCCCGGCGCTGCGGGATAAGGACGTGATCGTCGTTGACGACGGGCTCGCCACCGGCGTCACGGCCAGGGCCGCGCTGCGGGCGGTCCGGGCGGCCGGGGCGGCGCACAGCATCCTCGCGGTGCCGGTAGCGGCCCCCTCATCAGCGATAGCGATGCAGGCCGAGGCGGATCTGGTGGTGGTGCTGGCCGCGCCGCCCGCGTTCCGGGCCGTGGGGGAGTGGTATCAGTCGTTCGGCCAGCTCACGGATGCCGACGTGGTCAGGCTCCTGACAGCTGCCCCGGACCAGTCCTAGGCCGCGTTGGCCCGGCGCATCCGGCGCCGCCGCTCGGAGGCCCGCTCGTCCTCGTTCAGCCCGCCCCAGGTGCCATACTTCTCCGGGCGCGACACGGCGTAGCTGAGGCACTCGGTCCGGACCGGGCAAGCCGAGCAGACAATCTTGGCCTTGCGCTCGCGGATTTCCCGCTCCGGCTGCCGCTCGCCATCCGGGCCGAAGAAGAGCACGACTTCCTTACCGCGGCACGCCGCGTCATCTTGCCAGCCCCAGTTCGGCCGGGGCATCAGGGCGGCCTGACGACGTACCTCAGACATGGATCGATCTCCTCAACAAGCTGACCGTGTGAACTTCGCTTACCCGGGCGTCCGGCCCGCCCGACGCGTGATACCTCGCGCGATGCGGCATTCGCCCCGTCGGGATGTGTAACGCGTTACATCGCCACAGTGTTCCCGCGCGAGCGGGCGCTACGGAGGAGGTGCAAAGCGGCAACGGGGCCAGGCAGACCAGCGAGCCGAGGCATAATCATGCCACTGGTGTCCGCGCCCGCGCAGGCGGGCTGCGTAATCCGTGCTGGCTGGCGATCACCCCATTGCGGGGCTAAGTGATCATTAGCTAGACAAACCCGATTGGTCAGGGTCACCATGGGCTCCATGTCGACGTCGGACGCAGCGCCGCTGCCTCGTCTCGGCGAGGTCTTCTTCGATGTCCGGAGCACCGCCCGCAGCCTGCGGATCAGCTGGTACGCGGATACCGGGGTGGCGGTGCTCAGCATCTGGCAGGGCGGAACCTGCACCGGCAGCTTCCGGCTGCCGATGGCCGACCTGCCACGGATGATCGAGACGCTGCAGCGCGGCCCGGACGGGCCGGGCCAGGCGGCAGGCGACGGCTATCAGCCGCAGGCTGGCGGCCCGGATCCGGCCGATACCGGGTCGCTGCATTACCTGGCCGACGCGCCGCCTGCGGCGTACCCGGATCCGGCCACGGCCTGGTATCCGGGGACTGCAGCCGCGGCCGGCTACCAGCAGCGCCCCGCGACCGGCGGGTACGCCGACGGGCGTGGCCCGGTCCGGTACCCGCAGAGTTCCGCGCCTGCCGGGTATCAGGACGGTCCCGCCCCGGCCGGCCATCAGGAAAGCCCGGCCCGGGCCGGCTACCCGGAGAGCCCGGCCCCGGGCAGCTTCCCGGGGAGCCCCGCGGCGGGCGGTTACCTGGACACCCCGCCCCCGCCGGTACGCGGCGAGCCGGCTACGTCGCGTTACCCCGGCCCGGCCAGCGCCGGTGACCCGGAAAATCCGCACCCCGGACCGCTACCCTGAGCGGCCCGCCCGGGACGGCTACGCCGGCCGTCCGGGCCGCGCGGGCGGCGCGGCCCACATCGGCGAACAGCGCGATGACCGGCCGGAAGGCTACCGGGATCCGGGCAGCGCAGATCTGGCCGGCGATGACCTTGACCCCCTTCCTGAGTCGTTCCCGTACCGCACTCGGCGGCCGGATCACGAACTGCGCTAGCCGCCGTGCGAGCCACTCAGATCCTTTGCCAGTCGCGGATCCTCCTTTGCCAGTCGCGGATCCCTCCTTTGCCAGTCGCGGATCCGCCGTCCTTTGCCTGGCGGCGCTATGGCCTGCCGCGCTCCACCGGCCGGCCTTCTGGCCAGCGGCAGGCCCGGCCCTATGCGGACCGCCAACATCGGCCCGCGGCCGCCGCAAATAAAAAACGCCCATGTGCCGTTACACCTGTCATCTCCTGGGGATATAAGTGCGGCGGGGGAAGGGGGAATACAAGTGGCACAGAAAGTATCAGTTACATTCGCCTGCGACTACGACGAGAAAGAGATTCCGGACGGCCAGCACCTGACACGTTCGTTCAGCCTCGACGGCCGGGATTATGAAATCGACCTCTGCGAGCGGCACAGCCAGAAGTTCGACGAGGTCTTGAGCAGGTTCGCTACCCGGGCCCGTAAGGCGACAAGCCGGGTAGCGCACACCAAGCGGCGGACGTCAGCGCATCGCAAGCGCAGCGCCGACATTCGCTCCTGGGCGAAGAGCAATGGCATTTCGGTCAGCGACCGGGGGCGGATACCGGCAGACGTCATTGCCAGGTACGACGCCAGTCACCGCTGAGGTCCGCTATCGCTGAGGCCGGCGCTCGTCAGGTTCGCCAGCGTCATCAGCGCCGGAATGCTGTGGCGCCGCTCGCTCGCCGAGCGGCGCCACAGCTGCCGCATCCGCGCCAGGCTCCAGCCGGACGTAGGTAATCCCGGTGCCGGCCACCATGCCGTCGATCTGACCGCTGAGCACGCCGGCCCGCATCCGCGGGCTGTCACCGGCGGCAAACGGCCGGGCGGGCTGCAGCACGACGCCGGCGAAAGGTTACCGGGCGTCTGCCGCACGGCCATGCCGGTCAGCACGGCAGCGAAGGCGCTACCGGCGCCCCTGACGCGCACCGATCCCGCGGACCGTGCCAGGCCCGCGGGATCGATGCCAGCTTAGGACGAGTAACCTCCGGCCGGCGCCCGGGCGCTACCGGATGGCAGCCGGCCCCACCGGCAACTTCAGCCTGCCGCCCATCCCGGCGGCTATCCCGGCGGCCGAGGCGTACCAGGCGACCACCGCGGTCGCGATGCCGATATAGCCGCCGACCTTGATCAGGTTGGTGTTGAGGGCGAAGAACCCGATGAACAAGAAGATCAGGGCGACCTCCAGCAACAGGAACACCAGGAAGACCGCAAGGTTCGCCTGCGCGCTCATCAGCAGCATGTAGAGGGTGAAGATGGCGAAGGCCAGCAGGATCCAGCCCAGGTCATTGGTCACGTTCTCGAGGCGGGTCGGCGCGATGAAGCGGAAGTAGAAGAACAGCCCGATCCAGAATGCGCCGTAACTGGAGAACGCCGTCGAGCCGAAGACGTTGTTGTTGCGGAATTCCCACATGCCCGCGAGGAGCTGCGCGATGCCGCCGTAGGCGAGCGCGTAGGGAAGCCACCCGTCGCCGAGGCCCCTCGTCCAGTGGGCGTTGGCGGCGGAGAGCAGGAACGTGGTCAGCGCGAAGCCAGCCAGGCCGAGCGGCGCCGGATCGGCGACAGCATGGGCTACGGCTGGGACGACTGCCGGTACGGCTGTCTCATCGGAAGTGGTCAACTGATTCCTCCTGGTGGAAGTGCGCTGGCCGGACGCGGGCACGCAGCCGGGCGGCCGGCCAGGCGCTGAACCGGCTGGAAGGACAGGACGGCCCTGACCGCACGGAAAAACCTGCTCCGAGCCATGCCTTTGACCGGCGAATCCGTCCGATGCAGGCGATTCCTCGCGAAAAAGACCATGCCTGGACCTTCCCTCGTCTTCACAACCGACTCAGCAGAACCAGATGGAAGACCTGTCCTGAGCGTAACTCCGGCAGGCCCCGGGCGGGAGACCCAGTCTCGTCCGTCCGGCGGAAATTATCACCGAATTTCACCGCGGCTGGCTGCGGGTCAGCACCCGGCTTAGCCCGGCCCTGGTGGCCAGCACGAAGAGCCGGTCTTGCGGCATCACCCGGTACTCATTTCGCGGCCTCCAGTCAAGGCCATTTGCGCCACGGCGGCGTAGCGCGAGCACTCTTACCTCGCCCCGGCGATGCACTTCCTCGATGAGGTGGCCGGCCAGTCCGGCGTCCGCGGCCACCGGCACGTCGGCAATGAGCAGCACATGGCGTCCCACCAGGATTGTGCGCAGTACCTGGTGCTCCAGCATGGCGGCGGCGAAGGTCGGCGCCGCCAGGTAGGAAACGCTGCGCGAGATCGTGTTGCCAATGGTCTTCTGCACCCGCTCGGCGAGATCGTCATCGTAGCGGCGCACCACAATCCGCAGGTCCTCGGCCAGCGCACGGGCGTGCAGCGCGGTTTCCAGGTGCACCGAAGCGCCGAGTCGTCACGGCGCCGGGCCGGCGGCCTCGCGGACGCGGTCGGGCGGAGCCGCCTTCACTGCGCGGCGAGCCGGCTGAGCTGCGGCGGTACCTTGGCCGCGGCCGCGCGGTCGAGCAGCAGCAGGGTCTGCTGCCTGCCCCGCGCGCCCGCGGCGGGCACCTGGACCGGGCCGTCCCCGGACAGCGCCAGCCGGACCGCGCCGGCCTTGTCCGCGCCGGAGGCGATGATCCACACTTCGCTGGCCGCCCGGATCGCCGGCAGCGTCAGCGTCAGCCTGACCGGCGGCGGCTTAGGCGAGCCGTGCACGGCGACGACGGTCCTTTCCTGCTCGTACAGCGCCGGCTGGCCGGGGAACAGCGACGCGACATGCGCCTCCGGCCCGATGCCGAGCATCAGCACGTCGAATGACGGCGTCGCGCCGTGACCCTCGGGCGCCGCCGCGGCGCGCAGCCAGCCCGCGTACCTGGCCGCCGCCGCCTCGGGGTTGTCACCGTCCGGCCCGTCCGGGCCGGGCATCGGGCGGACCCGCTCCGGGGCCACGTCGACATGGTCAAGCAGGGCCGCCCGGGCGCCTGTCTCGTTCCGGTCCGGGTGCCCGGCCGGCAAGTAGCGCTCGTCGCCCCACCAGACGTCCAGGTGCCGCCAGTCCACCGCGTCCCGGGCCGGGGCGGCGGCCAGCTCGGCGAGAACCGCGGTGCCGATGCCGCCGCCGGTGAGCACGACGGAGGCGTGGCCGCGGCCGGCCGAGACCTCGGCCAGGCGGGTGACCAGCCGCGCGGCCACGGCCTTGGCCAGCAGCCCGGCGTCCTGGTGTATGAGCACCTGCGGCGCGGTCACTGCTCCGGGCCCGTTGCTGCCGCCGGGATGCCCGCGAGCCGCTCGAGCGTCTCGCCGTAGATCTCGTCCGGATCCAGCCTGCGCAGCTCCTCGGCCAGCAGCTCGGCCGACTCGCGCCGGTGCAGGGCGACCCGCCGGTCCGGCTGGCCCGGCTTGGTCAGCGTGGCCAGCAGCCCGTCCGGCCTGGCCAGCACGATGTCGCCGTCGCTGGTCAAGAACCGGACCTCGGTGATGCCGGGGCCGCCGGAGTCGTCTCGCTGGAACGGCACGCCCAGGCAGTGCACCAGCCAGGCGGCGATCAGGTCCGCCGTCGGGTTGTTCTTCTCCGCGGTCACCGACCCGCCGCTGATCGGGCCGTGCGGCTGATCGAGCGTCGCGGCGAGCAGCGACCGCCAGGAGGTGGCGCGGGTCCAGCTCAGGTCGGTATCGCCCTGGTGGTAGCCGAGGGCCAGCACGTCGAGCGTCTCGCGCGGGACCGGAGTCTCGGCGGCGTCGGTCACCCGGCGCTGGGCCAGCATGCCCAGCGGATCCCCGGACGGGCAAGCCGGGCCGCCGTCGGCCACCAGGTGACAATCGGGGTATCCGGCGCCAGCAGCGGCCGGACCACCGAGTCCGCGTGCTGGCCGAGCGGGCCGTGCATGCGCAGCAGCACGGTCTGGCTCGGCCCGGTCTCGCCGGTGCGGATCTCCGCGTCCAGCCTGGATCGTGCGTCTGGCTTGCGGATGATCACGCCGAGAATGCGGCAGGGATGCTCGCGGCCCGCCTCGCTTGCCGCGCGCACGGCGTCGTACTGGCCGTACTCATCGGTCACGATGATCAGGTTGAGCACCATGCCGGTGGTCTGGCCGCCGAGCCGCCGCCGCTCCCTGGTGAGGGCTTCCCTGATGGCGCTGGTGGTGGTGTCGGTCAGGTCGATCGTCATCGCTGCACTCTTCCCGGGATCTTGCGGCCGCTCAGAGCCGGCGCCAGGCGCGCCCGCTGCGGGCGACCAGGGCGTCGGCGGAGGCCGGGCCGTGCGAGCCGGCCGGGTACTGCTCGGGCTGGCCGGCCGCGGCCCAGAATTCCTCGATCGGATCGAGAATCTTCCAGGACAGCTCTACCTCCTTCTGCCGGGGGAACAGCGGCGCGTCGCCGATCAGCACGTCGAGCAGCAGCCGCTCGTAGGCCTCCGGGCTGTTCTCGGTGAACGCGCCGCCGTAGGCGAAGTCCATGTTCACGTCGCGGACTTCCATCGCCGATCCCGGCACCTTCGAGCCGAACCTGATCGTCACGCCCTCGTCCGGCTGAACCCGGATCACCAGCGCGTTCTGCCCGAGTTCCTCGGTGTCGGTGGTGGTGAACGGAAGATGCGGCGCCCGCTGGAAAATCAGCGCGATCTCGGTCATCCGGCTCGGCAGCCGCTTGCCGGTGCGCAGGAAGAACGGCACCCCGGCCCACCGCCTGGTGTCCACGCCGAGTTCCACGGCCGCGTACGTGTCGGTGATCGAGTCCGGCGGTATGCCCGGCTCCTCCAGGTAGCCGGGCACCGGGATACCGCCCTGCCAGCCCGCCGCATACTGGCCGCGCCCGGTGCCCGCGGCGAGATCCGGCGGCAGCGTCACGGCGGACAGTACCTTCTCCTTTTCCGCCCGCAGCGAGTCAGCCTCGAAGGAGACCGGCTCCTCCATCGCGGTCAGCGCCAGCAGTTGCAGCAGGTGGTTCTGGATGACGTCGCGGGCCGCGCCGATGCCGTCGTAGTAGCCGGCCCGGCCGCCGATGCCGATGTCCTCGGCCATGGTGATCTGCACGTGGTCCACGTAGCCGCGGTTCCAGATCGGCTCGTACAGGGTGTTCGCGAAGCGCAGGGCCAGGATGTTCTGGACGGTCTCCTTGCCCAGGTAGTGGTCGATGCGGAACACCGCTTGGGCCGGGAAGACCGCGTCCAGCGTGGCGTTCAGCTCGCGGGCGCTGGCCAGGTCGTGGCCGAACGGCTTCTCGATCACCACCCGGCGCCACGACCGCTGGCCGGCCGACGATCCGCCGGGCTCGGACAGTCCGGACCGCTTGAGCTGCTGGATGACGACCGGGAAGGCCTTCGGCGGGACGGACAGGTAGAAGGCGCAGTTGCCGCCGGTGCCGCGCTGCGCGTCAAGGTCGGCGACCGTCTTCGCCAGCTCGTCGAACGCGGCGTCGTCGGAGAACTCGCCGGGCACGAACCGGACCCCCTCGAGCAGCTGCTGCCAGACCGCGTCGCGGAACGGCGTGCGCGCGTGCAGCTTCACGGCCTCGTAGGCGAGCTGGGCGAAATCCTCGTCCGCCCAGTCCCGGCGGGCGAAGCCGACCAGCGAGAAACCGGGCGGCAGCAGCCCGCGGTTGGCCAGGTCATAGACCGCGGGCAGCAGCTTCTTGCTGGCCAGGTCGCCGGTGACGCCGAACATGACAAGCACGCAGGGCCCGGCGACCTGCGGGATCCGGCGGTCGCGCGGGTCCCGGAGCGGATTATTGATCATGTGGTCTCCCGGGGGCAGGCCGGCGATCAGCTGCTGGCCGCCGCCATCTCAGTGTCGATCGTGCTCAGCAGATCGTGCCAGGACGCGGCGAACTTCTGCACGCCCTCCTCCTCCAGGACGGCGACCACATCGTCGTACTCGACGCCGAGTTCCGCGAGGTCGTCGAAGACCCGCCGGGCGTCGTCGTACGTGCCGCGGATCGTGTCACCGCGCAGCTCGCCGTGCGCGGCGGTGGCGTGCAACGTTGCCTCCGGCATCGTGTTCACCGTGCCCGGGGCGACCAGTTCCTCGACATACATGGTGTCCCGGTAGGCCGGGTCCTTGGTGCTGGTGGATGCCCATAGCGGCCGCTGCGGGCGGGCGCCGCGCGCGGCCAGCGCGGACCACCGGCCGGTGCCGGACTTCTGCTCGTACAGCTGGTAGGCGAGCCGCGCATTCGCGATGGCGGCCTTGCCGCGCAGCGCGTCGGCGGCCGGCGTGCCGACCTTGGCGAGCCTGCGGTCGACCTCGGTGTCCATCCGGCTGACGAAGAACGACGCCACCGAGCTGATGGCCGGCAGGCCGTCGCCGGCGGCCTGCTCCAGGCCCGTCATGAAAGCGTCGATAACCTGCCCGTAGCGCTCCAGCGAGAAGATCAGCGTCACGTTCACGCTGATCCCCTCGGACAGGCACGCGGTGATCGCGGGCAGCCCCTCCACGGTGGCCGGGATCTTGATGAACAGGTTCGGCCGGTCGACCTGCCACCAGAGCGCACGCGCCTCGGCGATGGTCTTCGCGGTCTCCCTGGCGAGCCGCGGGTCGACCTCGATCGAGACCCGGCCGTCCAGCCCGCTGGACGCGTCGTAGGCGGGCCGCAGCACGTCGCAGGCCCACCGGATGTCGTACGTCGTGATCGCGCGCGCTGCCTCGTCCACCGTCACGCCGCGCACCGCAAGGTCCTTGACCTGCTCGGCGTAGGCGTCGCCGGACGACAGGGCGTGCGCGAAGATCGTCGGGTTCGATGTCACGCCGGTCACGTGCATGTCCCGCGCCAGCATCGCCAGATTGCCGGTGGCCAGCCGTTCCCTGCTGATGTCGTCGAGCCATACGGCGACCCCGGCGGCAGCGAGCTGCCCCAGGTGGTCATCGGGCTGGGTAGTCATTGCCTCTTGCTCCTTGCGTTCAGTTGCCGGTGGCCGTGGCGTTCAGCCTGGCCAGGCTGGACCGGGCGGCCTCCGCCACCCGCTGCGCCGTGATACCGAACTCCTCGTACAGTTTCTCCTGCGCCGCCGAGGCACCGAAATGCTCCAGGCTGACGCTCGCGCCGTAATCCCCGGTGTAGGCGCGCCAGCCGAGCGCGATGCCGGCCTCGACGCTGACCCGGGCCCGGATCGCCGGCGGCAGGACCTGCTCCCGGTAGGAAGCGTCCTGCTCGTCGAACCATTCCACGCACGGCATGGATACCACCCGGGCCGGCGTCCCGGCGGACTGCAGCAGGTCCCGGCCGGCCAGCGCGACCTGCAACTCGCTGCCGGTGCCGATGATGATCACTTCCGGCGTGCCGCCGTCGGCCTCGGCCAGCACGTACCCGCCGCGGGCCGCCCCATCGGCGCTGGCCAGCCCGGTGCCGGCGCCGCGGTCCAGCACCGGGATGTTCTGCCTGGTGAGGCACAGCCCGGCGGGATGGTCGTCGCGCTCCAGGATGGTGCGCCAGGCGACCGCGGTCTCGTTCGCGTCGCCCGGCCTGACCACGTCAAGACCGGGGATGGCCCGCAGCGCCCACAGGTGCTCCACCGGCTGGTGCGTGGGGCCGTCCTCGCCGAGGCCGATCGAGTCGTGCGTCCAGACGAACGTGACCGAGATGCCCATCAGGGCGGCCAGCCGCACCGCGGGCCGCATGTAGTCGCTGAACACCAGGAAAGTCCCGCCGTACGGACGGGTCAGCCCGTGCAGCGCGATGCCGTTGCAGATCGCGCCCATCGCGTGCTCGCGGATGCCGAAATGCAGGGTCCGGCCGTAGGGGTTGCCGGGGAACATCGCCGTCTGGTGATCCAGCGGGATGAAAGAAGGCTCGCCCTCCATCGTGGTGTCATTGCTGCCCGCCAGGTCGGCCGATCCGCCCCAGAGCTCGGGCAGTACCCCGGCCAGTCCGGTCAGGATCTGCCCGGATGCCTTCCTGGTGGCGATGCCCTTCCCGGAAGGCGGGAAGGCGGGCAGCGCATCGGCCCATCCGGCCGGCAGTTCCCTGGCCCGCAGCCGGGTGAGCAGCTCGCTGCGCTCCGGATTGGCGGCCGACCAGGCCGCGAACGACTCCTCCCAGGCCGCCCGGAGCTGCTTGCCGCGGTCGGCGACCTTGCGGGCATGCGCAACTGCCTCGTCCTCGGCCGGGAAGCTGACGCCAGGGTCGAAGCCGAGGATCCGCTTGGTGGCCGCCACCTCGTCGGCGCCCAGCGCCGAGCCGTGCGCCGCGCCGGTGTCCTGCTTATCCGGGGCCGGCCAGCCGATGATCGTCCGCAGCGCGATGATCGACGGTGCCGCAGTATGGTCCCTGGCCGCGGTGAGGGCGGCGGCCAGCGCTGGCACGTCCTCGTGGTAGCCGTCCGGCCCGCGCCAGCTGACCCGCTGCACGTGCCAGCCGTAGGCCGAGTACCTGGCCAGCACGTCCTCGGACTTCGCGATCTCGGTGTTGTCCTCGATGGAGATGTTGTTGTCGTCGTACAGCAGGACGAGATTGCCGAGCTGCTGATGGGCGGCCAGCGACGATGCCTCGTGGCTGATGCCCTCCTCGATGTCTCCATCGGACGCGAATACGTAGACGTGATGATCGAACGGGCTGGTACCGGGCGCGGCGTCCGGGTCGAGCAGCCCTCGTTCGCGGCGGGCCGCCATCGCCATCCCGACGGCGTTGGCGATGCCCTGGCCGAGTGGCCCGGTGGTCACCTCGACGCCCGGCGTGTGCCAGTGCTCGGGATGGCCGGGCGTCCGGCTGCCCCAGGTCCGCAGTGCCCTGAGGTCGTCCAGCGTGAGCCCGTAACCGGACAGGTAAAGCTGGATGTACAGCGTCAGGCTGGAGTGGCCGCAGGACAGGATGAACCGGTCCCGGCCGATCCAGGCCGGATCGGCCGGGTCGTGCCGGAGGAGCCGCTGCCAGAGCAGGTAGGCCGCTGGCGCCAGGCTCATCGCCGTGCCGGGGTGACCCGAGCCGGCTTGCTGTACGGCGTCCATGGCGAGTACCCGGATCAGGTCCACCGCCCGCGCGTCGGCGTCCGACCATTCGAGCGAATTTCCAGGTTGCGTGCTCACCGTGACTTCATGCTCCTTCCGGGCGGAACGCGATCACGGCATCGACCCTATCCCGCAGCGCGCGCCTTAACCGCCCCGGCGGCCGGCGTTAGCGGGCCCCGGTCCCGCAACGTGAACGGCAGCCGGAGCGCAGTGATCCAGATCAGTATCGCGCCGGTTACGTGCACCCAGACCAGGCCAGCCGGCAGCCCGGTGAAGTACTGGGTATAGCCGACCGATCCCTGCACCAGGATCAGCCCGAGCAGCGTCCAGCCGAGCCGCATCGCCGGCCGGGGCGCGCCGCTGAACCGCAGGCCCGTCACCAGCGCCAGGACCAGGCCGGTGAGCAGCCAGCCGATGTCCGCGTGCAGCTGGGTGACCCCGGTCAGCGGCAGGTGATAACGGGCGACCGAGCGGGCGCCGGCCAGCGGCCCGGTGCCGGTCACCACGGTCCCGGCGGCCAGCATCACGATCAGCACCGCGACCAGCGCGGCGGCCAGCACCCGCAGCTCGGGCCTGGCCAGCGGCCGGGCGGGCTCGGTGCCTTCGGTCACCTTGACGTGCAGCGCCACCGCGACTGCCAGCAGGGACACGGACAGCAGGAAATGCACCGAGACCCAGACCGGGTCGAGCTTGGTGAGCACCACGATGCCGCCCAGGACCGCCTGCGCGATGATCCCGGCCGGCTGGGCCAGCGCGAGCCAGGCGATATCCGGCCGCCGGCGGTCGCTGCCGCCCGGCCGGAACCGCCAGCCGGCCACCGCCACGACCGCCGCGATCACCAGGATGGCGCCGGTAACGAGCCGGTTGCCGAACTCGATCCAGCGGTGCACGAGGGTGCTGCCGGTCGATCCGTCGGCCACGATGCTGTGCGCGGTGCACGCGGGCCAGTCCGGGCAGCCGAGGCCGGACTGGCTCAGCCGGACCGCGGCGCCGGTCAGGATGATCCCGGCCGACGCCAGCACCCCGGCCAGCGCTATCCGCCGCATCGAGGCCGGCGACGGCGCGAGCACGGAGCCCGCGAGCGCTCGCCCGGCGCGGGCGGCCGATGCGCGCGACAAGCGCAGCTGGGGGCTGGCCGCGGCTCCTTCCGAGGCGGAGTCGGTGAGCACGAGGCCGAGCCTACCCGGCCCGCCGTCCCGCGACCGGCTCAGTCCCAGCACCCCGCCAGTCCCCGGGCTGGCGGGCCTGGCTGGCGGATCGACTCAGCGGTTCAGATCCGTCCAGCCCGGGCCGGACAGAACCTAACCACTGCTGACCGGGGCCTGCGGCTGACGGGGGCCTGCCGCTGACGGGGGCCTGCCGCCAGCCGGGCCAGGTGCCGGCGGCTGGCGCGCTCGATGGCGATCAGGCTTGCGGTGCCTGGGCCGGGCCGGCCGCGCCGCGTGCCGCGCCGGCGCTGGCCACCGTCACGAGGCAGACCGCTGCCCACTCGCGGGCCGCCAGTGCCTCGCCGAGCAGCGCGAGCCCGATCACCGCCGCGACGGCGGGCTCCAGGCTCATCCAGATGCCGAATACGCGCGGCGGGATCCGGCGCAGTGCCTCAAGCTCGAAGCGGTACGGGATCACCGAGGACAGCAGGCCGATGACCGTGCCGGCCGCCAGCACCCCGGGCCGCAGCAGCGCGGCCCGGCCCGCCGCCACCGCTGGCGGCGTGACCACGAGCGCCGCGATGATCATCGCGATGGCCAGCCCGGACGAGCCGCTGAGCCGCCGCCCGGTGGCGGCGCTGAGCATGATGTAGGCCGCCCACGCCGCGGCGGCCACCAGCGCGAACGCGACGCCGGCCGCGGCCAGCCCGGGCCCGCCGCTGGATCCGGGCACCGCGCCGCTGGCCAGGCTGGTGCCGCCGCGGGCGAGCAGCGCCACGCCGAGGCCGGCCAGGGCCACCCAGAGCAGGTCGATTGCCCGCCGGGACGACACCACCGCGACGGCCAGCGGGCCGAGGAACTCGATGGTCACGGCAATGCCCAGCGGGATCCGGGCGAAGGACTGGTAGATCGAGAAGTTCATGATGCCGAGCGTGACGCCGAAGGCCACCGCGACCGCGGCGTCCTGCCACCGGCGGCGCCGGGCCAGGTCACCGAGCGTCCGCGCCAGCCCCCGGCCGCCGATGGCCGCCATGATCACGGCGGAGGTCCACAGCCGCAGCCCGGTTACCGCGGCCGCGGGAATCTCGGTGAAGAGCCGGGCCACGCCGGCGCCGAGCTGCACCGAGACGATGCCGACGCCGACCAGCACGGACGGCGGAACTCGCCCGAGCACGCCCGCCCTGCTGGCGGGCCGGCCGTGCCCGGCGGCGCCGCTGCTGTCCGCCGCGCTTCGCGCTCCGCCCGCCAGGGTGCCTTCGCCGTGGGCGTGATCGCCGGGCCCGCGGGCCGCGGCGTCACTCCCAGCGGAAGACACGCGCCGTGATGGCGATGCTGGCCGCCGCCCAGGCGGCCAGCACCAGCAGGTCGCGGACCGGCAGCCCGCTGCCGTTCTGCAATACCGACCGCAGGCCGTCCGACAGCGCGCAGGCCGGCAGCAGCCGTAGCGCAGGCTGCGCGGCGGCCGGGAACTTCGTCAGCGGAAAGACCACCCCGCCCAGGCCAAGCATGATCAGGTAGACCAGGTTGGCGGCGGCCAGCGTCGCCTCCGCCCGCAGCGTCCCGGCCATCAGCAGGGCCAGCCCGCTGAACGCGGCGGTCCCGGCGAGCCCGAGCAGCAGCACCCAGGCGACGGCGCCGCCGCCAGCGTGCGGCCGCCAGCCGAGCGCCAGCCCGGCCGCGACGATGACCACCGCCTGCAGCAGCTCGACCGCGAGTACGGTCAGCGTCTTCGCCGCGATCAGCCCGCTGCGCTGCAGCGGGGTGGATCCGAGCCGCTTGAGCACCCCGTACCGCCGCTCGAACCCGGTCCCGATGGCGAGGCTGGTGAACGCGGTTGACATGATCGCGAGCGCGAGGATCCCGGGTACCAGGAAGTCGATCCGCACCACCCCGGGTCCGTAGCTGACCAGCCGTTCCTGGCCGAAGGCGACCAGCAGCAGCACCGGGATGATCAGCACAAGCACCAGCTGCTCGCCGTTGCGCAGCAGCGTGCGGAACTCAAGCGAGGCCTGCGCGACGACCATCGTGCGCATCGGGGCCGCCCCGGGTGCCGGGGCCGGCCAGCGGCCGGCCTGGCCGCCCGGGCCTCGGTGTTCGTCACGAGCGCAGCTCCTGTCCGGTCAGCTCCAGGAAGACGTCCTCCAGCGTGCGGCTCTCGATCCGCAGGCTCTGCGCGAGAATGCCGCGCTCCGCGCACCAGGCGGTCACCGCGGCGAGCAGCTGCGGGTCCACCCGGTCATGCACCTCGACCACGTAGTGCCCGGCCGGGGATTCCTTGGCGGCGCTGCCTGGCGGGAGCGCGGCCAGCAGGTTGTCGGTGTCCAGGCCGGGTTCGGCGCGGAACCGGAGCTGGCCTGCGGTGCCGGTGAGCTCGGCCGGCGTGCCGTCGGCAACCAGGCTGCCGTGGTCGACGATCGCGACCCGGTCCGCCAGCCGCTCGGCCTCTTCCATGTGGTGCGTAGTCAAGATGACGGCGGCGCCCGCCGCGCGCAGGCCGGTGATCAGGTCCCAGGTCGCATGCCGCGCCTGCGGATCGAGCCCGGCGGTCGGCTCGTCCAGGAAAACGAGCTCCGGGCGGCCGATCACGGCAGCCGCGAGGGAGAGTCTCTGCTGCTGGCCACCGGACATCCGCTTGAACGGGGTCTGCGCGGCTGCGGTCAGCCCGAGACGTTCGAGCAGCGCGGCGGGATCCAGCGGGCGCGCGTAGAACCTGGCCATCACCCGCAGGTACTCGCCCGCCCTGGCGGCCGTCGGGATGCCGCCGGACTGCAGCATCACGCCGACCTTCGGCCGCAGTTCCCTGGCGTCCAGGACCGGGTCAAGGCCGAGCACCCGCACGGTGCCGCCGTCGGGCCGCCGGTAGCCCTCGCAGATCTCGATGGTCGTGGTCTTGCCGGCCCCGTTCGGCCCGAGGATCGCGGTCACCTGGGCCCGCTCTGCCCGCAGCGACAAGCCGGCCACCGCGGCCGTCCGCCCGTAGTGCTTGACCAGACCGGAGATGTCGACGGCCGGCTCGCTGCTCACGCTGGCGAGTCTAGGGGCACCCGGCAGCGGCGGCCCAGCCCGCCCGCGCCCGCCTAGCCCGCATACCCCGGCCAGCCGCCCGCCCTGCCCGCGCGCGCCCCGGGCCCGTGCGCCCCGGGCGGGTGGGTGCCGGGCGGGTGGGTGCCGGTCGAGCGCCGCCTGCCGCGCGTGCTGCCTCAGCTAGCCCGCTTCGCCAGTATCGGCAGGGTCTGGCGGGCGGCGCCGGCAACTAAGGCGCGGACCTCGCGGAGGTCCGAAAGCCCCGGGCGGCATCA
The DNA here is from genome assembly GCA_963786975.1 of uncultured Actinomycetes bacterium. GTDB lineage: Bacteria > Actinomycetota > Actinomycetes > Streptosporangiales > Streptosporangiaceae > Palsa-506. The sequence continues at coordinate 941,459 of CAWBBE010000011.1, forward strand.
GCAACGGCCCTGGGCGGCTTGGCATACGACCGCTGGCCGATGGCGATTACTTCCGCCGGCATCCTGGTCGTTGGATGGATGGCGACGTAGCCGACGCTCCGGCATTGGCGGCTGTCCGGCACCAGCACGTCGATGACGCCGGGAATCGCGTTCGCCAGGCCCGTGGCCCGCAGCGCTGCGCGGCCGGTGAGCACACCGCGGGGTCCGGCATAGAGCAGCGCGGCCCACTCCCTCTGATCGATGGTGGGCGCACCCGTCACAGCCAGATAGGTACTGGGCAGCAGCTGCTGCCATGGGCCGCCCGGCCGTAACCGGTGCAGCAGGGCATCGCGGGTCATGCCGCACGCCAGTGCCCTGCTGACGCCCGATGACGTTCAGCTGGCGGCGCAGGATTCCTGACAGGGCTTCCTGGTCAAGCCGGCTACTCCTGGTCACGGGCCGCAGCATGCCAGACCGGTCCGTCAGAACCCCCCGCCACTGGTCGGCCAGCACCCGCCACGTCGCCCGGCCAGTCTCGCCTGCCCGACCCTGCCCAGCCTGCCGAACATGCGGAACCCGGTGATCATGATGTTCAACGGCATCTGACCCGTTGAACATCATGATCACCGGGTTGGCGGGGCGGGGGGGTGCGGAGGTCCGGGGGTGGGGCGGGGGTTGCCGGGGGTCAGGGGGGGACGTCGAGGGCCGGGTTGCGGTCGAAGAAGCCGACCGGCTTCAGCCAGAACGACACGGTGTCGACGGGCATTACCGGCCAGTCCTCCGGCCGGGTGATGTGATGGATGCCGAAGACGTACCAGAGCACCACGTCGGTGTTCTCGATCGGCCGGTCCTGCGCGGTCCATACCGGCAGGCCCTGGTCGCGCTCGCTCTGCGTGCAGAACTCGCCGCACGGCCACCGCTCATCCGGGTGGTACGGAGTGACCCAGAGGGTGTGGCCGATCGCCTCGGCCCGGCGCAGCACGGGGGAGCCGGAATCGAGCATCGGCGGGAAGCAGCCGCCCGGCACGAGCTTGTAGCCGACCGGCGTGCCCAGGCCGTTCCGGACGTTGTCGTTGACGACCTTCCAGTAGCGCTGGGTTGACCACTGGTAGTCCTGCTTTCCCTCGCCCTCGGTCCGCAGCGGGGTGTCGTGCTGCACCAGGGCGAGCCCGTGCGGGTTGGCCCGGCCGGCCGGCAGCGCCGCCGAGTCCGAGCAGTACACCGTGTTGGCCGTCCCGTCCACGTCAAGATCGAGCCGCGCGACGATGAAGTGCTGGTGGAACGGGGCATACGTGCGCTGGTCGATGAGCGTCCCGTACGGCGGCTGGCGGCCGGCCGGGAAGTTCGTGACCACCATCACCCCGGTCGCCCGGATCTCGCACTCGATGCTGCCGTCCTGGTAGAACCGCCAGTACAGCAGGTACTCGTAGTTGGCAACGGTGGCATGGCAGGAGATGACCAGCCTGCGCATCCGGCGCACCTCCGCCCCGGCGGCCTGGTCGACGTGCTTCCACAGCACGCCGTTGTCCTCTTCGTGGATGCAGATCGCGCGCGGTATGCGATAGGGCTCGCCGCCGGTGTCGTGCAAGACCGCATCCAGGTAGCGGATCTCGCCGAGGCAGTCGCAGCCTCGCTGCAGGGACGTGGTCATGAAGCCGAGGCCCCATTCGCCGATATCGAAGGCGGTGCGCCGGTAATGGTCCGGGGTGGGATCCCGGTACGGCACGACCATCTCGGCCAGCGACAGCCGGTGCGCCACCGGCCGGATCCGGTCCCCGTCGGCGTACCCGACCTGGTGCAGGACCAGCCCCTCGCGGTAGTTGAAGCCGATCCGCAGCGTCCATTTCTGCCAGCTGAGCGCGTGCCCGGCCAGGCTGAACGAGACACCGTCCGGCTGGCTGATCTGCAGCGGCGCCAGGTCATCGCGGGGCCGCTGCCCGGGAACGAGGGACGGGGCGTACTCGCCCATCACGGCCGGCGGGTCGACCTGGTGGGTGTCCCCGACCTCGAGCAGCTCCATCTTGTTGAGATCCACCAGCGGATGCAGCCCGTTGACCGGGTGGGCATACGGGTTGCCGCCCGCGGTGCCACGGCGCCAGACATCCACCCAGCCCATCCGGCGCTTGCGGTGCCGCTGCGGGACCAGCGCGTGGCCGTAGGTCCAGGTGTCGAACAGCACCAGATCCAGGTCGGTGATCCCGCGGTCGGCCAGCGCGGCGATGATCCTGGCATCCCGCCGGAGCATCGCGTCGGCCTCGTGCCATTCGTCGAGCGTCGCGTTCGGCTGGACGCCCGGCCGGCTGGTAAAGGAAAGCACCCGGTCGCTGGTCAGTGAGACCTCGGCCGAGTAAACCCGGCCGTCCGAGCGGTTCCAGCACACCACCCTGGCCGCCCGCTGGATCCCGTCGCCCGGCTGCCAGCCGGCCAGCGCGGCCTTGCCGGGTTCGGCCAGCTCGATGGACGCGAACCGCCAGCCCGCGCCGACCCCGCGGTCCCGGCGCAGGATCGCGGCCGCCTGGCGGAACTCGCCGGCCGACAGCGGATCCAGCGGGTGCCTGGCATCATCCGGACCGGCGCCAGGGCCGGCTCCGGCGCCAGGGCCAGGGCAGGAATCGGCGGCACTGCCGCCAGCGCCGCTCATCGCTGCTCGTCGCGGCCGCGCACGAAGGCCGCCAGCTGCACCGACTGGGCGAGCCTGCTCGGCTCGTGCAGGTACATCATGTGCCCCGCCTCGAAATACCTGAACTCCACGTTGCGAGCCAGGCCGGCCGGGATCGCCAGGTGCGCGATCGTGTGCTCGGCGGCGAAGTAAGGCGTCGCTGCGTCGTGATACCCGCAGGCCACGTGGACGCGCATGTGCGGGTTGACCCGCATGGCCTCGGCCAGCTTGTCTGCCACGTGCACGTGCTGGCCCTCGAATTCCTTGAACGACCAGGGCTGCACCCGGTCGGTCAGGGTCTCGTACGGCAGGTCGGTCGAGTAGCTGAGTTCCGCTCGCACGTAGTGATTCAGCGCTGCGGCGTACGGTCCCATGATCGCGTCGATGGAGGGATCGGTCGTCCACTGCTCGCGGCCGTAGTCCGCATCCCAGCCGGTGAACCGGCCGTCGATCCGGCCGACCGTGCGGCGCTGGTCGCGGAGCAGCTCGGTCAGGAACCTGACATGCTCGGGCCGCAGCTCAACGCGGTCGATGTAGTCGGCGGACAGCCCGGTCAGCGCGGCCAGCCTGGCGACCGCGGCGGCGCGCTCGTCGGCGGTCAGCCGGGTACCGCGGGCCAGCACCCGGGGGTAGTCCCGCTCCGCGTATGCCTCGGCCTCGTCGAGTACCTCGCGCAGCGGCCGGTCGCCGTGCCGGCCGTGGTAATGCGCGATCGCGGCATAGGTCGGCAGGTACAGGATGTACGGGTCGTCGTTGCCGCCGCTGAACTCCAGCGTGCCGGCGTCCAGCACGGCCGAGATCAGGATGAGGCCGTTGAGATAGAGGGCGTAACGCTGCTGCAGGTGCCGGGCGAGGCCGGCCGCGCGGAGCGTGCCGTACGACTCGCCGCACAGGTACTTCGGGGACATCCACCGGCCCTGCCGCGTCGTCCAGAGCCTGATTACCTCGCCGACCGACTCGATGTCGCCGCCGTATCCGTGGAAGTCCCTGGACTTCTCGCCCTTGACCGCGCGCGAGTACCCGGTCGACACCGGGTCGATGAAGACCAGGTCGGAGTGCCTGAGCAGGGTCTCGTGGTTGTCGGCAAGATCGTAGGGCGGCGGCAGCAGCGCGCCCGCGTCGCCCATCAGGACCCGGCGGGGTCCGAGCAGGCCGAGGTGCAGCCAGACGCTGGAGGAGCCGGGGCCGCCGTTGAAGGCGAAGGTCACCGGCCGGTCCCGCGGCTCCGCGTCATCGAGGGTGTAGGCAACCATGAACACCTCGGCCTTTGGCTGCGGCCCGTCGAACGCGTCGTCGGTGTGCGCCTCCTTGCGGACCACGATGCGGCCGGCGGTCACCGTGTAGCGCAGCTCAGTGCCGTCGCCGATGAGCACATGATGGGTCGTGACGAGATCGTCCCTGGGTTCCTCCGCCGCCGGGCGGCCGGCGGCGCGCCGGCCCGTCCGCTGGCCCGGCGGCCGCCGGCGGGTCCGGGGCAGGCGCCTTCGCTGCGTCATCCGTCATGACAGCGGAGCATAATGCGGCGCCGCGGGCCGGTCTTGATCAGGAGCCAGCTGGCCGGGCACGCGAGCGGCCGGTGCCGTCGGCGGGCGGGCTGCCGGCGGGCGCGGCAGGCCGGCTGCGGCGGGCTGCCCGGCGCGGTCAGCCGGCCCCTGCTGCCCGCGGGCTTGGCTGATCCTGGCCTGGTCAGGGTGCCAGCGCGGGCGCGGCGGCGGCGGACGCCTGCGCGGCCGCCGCGATCAGCGCGCGGAACAGGCTCAGGTCGTCGCCGGCCTCCGGGTGCCACTGCACCGCCAGCGCGAACCCGCATCCCGGCGCGTCCAGCTCCACTGCCTCGATCAGCCCGTCGTCGGACCAGGCAGTCGCGGTCAGGCCGGCGCCCAGCCGGTCGATTGCCTGATGGTGGTGCGTCGGGACGGTCCCGACGTGCGTGCGGCCGATGGCGCCGGCCAGCCCGCTGCCAGCCTCCACCCGGACCGGATGCGCGCCGTACGTGCCCGGCACCGGCGCATGCTCGCGATGGCCGACGACGTCCGGCAGGTGCTGGTGCAGGCTGCCGCCCATGGCCACGTTGATCACCTGCATGCCGCGGCAGATGCCGAGCACCGGCAGGCCCCGGTCGAGCGCCGCGGCCAGCAGCGCGGCCTCGGCGAAATCACGCTCGGGGCGCACGGCGGTGGTTTCCGGATGCGGCTCCGCGCCGTACCCGGCCGGGTCGATGTCGCCGCCGCCGGAGAGGATCAGCCCGTCCAGCTTGCCGATCACGCCCTCGATCCCGCGCAGCGACGGCAGCAGCACCGGGATGCCGCCTGCCTGCGCCACCCGGTCCGGATAGCGGCTGGGCAGCACCACGGCATCGACTTCCCAGTGCCCCCAGCGCGCGTGCTCGCGATACGCGCTGATCCCGATCACCGGCGCGCCCGCGGCGCCGCCCGCTGCTGGAAACTCGCTCACCTGATCCTCCCCGTATACCCGTCGCCGTTGACGTGATGATCACCGAGCATATGCCGGGATGCCCGGCGTCACGCCGGTTCGGCGGATGGCCGCCAGCCCGGCCGGGACGGCTACAGCGGGGTCACGTACGCGCCGGCGATGCCGCCGTCGACGAGGAACTGTGACGCGGTGATGAACGATGCGTCGTCGCTGGCCAGGAAGGCGACAGCAGCGGCGATCTCGTCCGGCTCGGCGAACCGGCCGGCCGGGATGTGCACCAGCCGCCGCGCGGCGAGCTCCGGATCCTTGGCGAACAGCTCCCGCAGCAGCGGGGTGTTCACCGGCCCCGGGCACAGCGCGTTGACCCGGATCCCCTCCCTGGCGAACTGCACGCCGAGCTCCCGGCTCATGGCCAGCACGCCGCCCTTGGATGCGGTGTAGGAAATCTGCGACGTCGCCGCGCCGAGCACGGCGACGAACGACGCGGTGTTGATGATCGAGCCCTTGCCGCGCTGCCGCATATACGGGAGCACGTGCTTGCAGCACAGGTAAACCGAGGTGAGGTTGACCTCCTGGACCCGGCGCCAGGCATCCAGGCCGGTCGTCAGGATCGAGTCATCTTCCGGCGGCGAGATGCCCGCATTGTTGAACGCGATGTCTACCCGCCCGTACCGCTCGATCACGGCCGCATACAGGTGCCGGACATCATCGGAATTGGCCACGTCGGCCGCCAGGAACGTGCCGCCAGTCTCCTCGGCGGCGGCCTTGCCGGCCGTCTCGTCGATGTCGACGGCGACGACGACCGCCCCTTCCGCGGCTAGCCGCCGCGCACTGGCAAGCCCGATACCGCTGCCGGCGCCAGTGACGACGGCGACACGATCCTGCAAGCGCTGCATCCCTTTCAGCCCTCCGTTGCGATGAAGACGTTCTTGGTCTCGGTGAAGGCATCGAGCGCGTCCGGGCCCAGCTCGCGGCCGAGACCGGACTGCTTGAACCCGCCGAACGGCGTCGAGTAGCGCACCGAGGAGTGCGAGTTCACCGACAGGTTGCCGGCCTCCACCCCCCTCGCCACCCGGATCGCGCGGCCCACGTCCTGAGTCCAGATCGACCCGGACAGGCCATAGGGCGTGCCGTTGGCGATGGCCACCGCGGCCGCCTCATCATCAAACGGGGTCACGGTCAGCACCGGCCCGAACACCTCCTCGGTGTAGGCCGGGTCGTCCATCCGGACCGGCGCGAGCACGGTCGGCGGGTACCAGTGGCCCGGGCCGTCCGGCGCGGAGCCGCGGAAGGCGACCGGCGCCCCGTCCGGCACGAAGGAGGCGACCCGGTCCCGGTGCGCGGCCGAGATCAGCGGGCCCATCTCGGTGGCCGGCAGCGCCGGGTCGCCGACCGTCACCGCCTTGACGGCCGGCTCGAGCAGCTCCATGAAGCGGTCGAGCACCGACCGCTGGACCAGGATCCGGGACCGGGAGCAGCAGTCCTGCCCGGCGTTGTCGAAAGCCGCCTGCGGCGCGGTCGCGGCCGCCCGCTCCAGGTCCGCGTCGGCGAACACGATGTTCGCGCTCTTGCCGCCGAGTTCCAGGGTGACCCGCTTCACGCGGCGCGCGCAGCCCGCCATGATGTCCCGGCCAACCTCGGTGGAGCCGGTGAACACGATCTTGCCGACGGCCGGGTGGTCGACCAGCCGCTGCCCGACGACGCTGCCCTGGCCGGGCAGCACCTGGAACACGCCCTCCGGCAGGCCGGCCGACAGCGCGAGCTCGCCGATCCTGATCGCGGTCAGCGGCGTCATCTCGGCGGGCTTGGCGATCACGGCGTTGCCGGCCGCCAGGGCGGGCGCGAGGCCCCAGGACAGGATCGGCATCGGGAAGTTCCACGGCACGATCAGCCCGACCACGCCGATCGGCTCGCTGAACGTGACATCGAGCCCGCCGGCCACCGGGATCTGCCTGCCGCAGGCGCGCTCCGGCGCCGCGGAGTAATAGGTGAGCACGTCGCGGACCTGGCCGGCTTCCCAGCGTGCCTGGCCGACCGGGTGCCCGGCGCCCGCCACCTCCAGGCTGGCCAGTTCCGCGATGTGGGCGTCTACCGCGCTGGCGAAGTCGCGCAGCAGGCCGGCCCGGTCCGCCGGGGCGACGGCGCGCCAGGCCGCCTGCGCCGCGACGGCCCGTGCTATCGCGGCGTCCGTCTCGTCCGCGGAGGTCCGCGGCACGGTGCTGACGATCTCCTCGTTGGCTGGGTTCACGACGGTGAACTCGGACATGCGGTGGTCACTCCCTTGTGACGTGGCGGTGGTCCCGGCGGCCGTCCGGCCGCGGTCGCGGTGAGCCGGGCCGGTCAGAGCCGCTCGAAGCAGCGCCGCAGCTCCCAGTCGGTCACCACGGCGTCGTAGGCGGCCAGTTCGACCCGCGCGTAGTTGGCGTAGTGCTCCTGAACCTCGGTGCCGAACGCCTCGCTGGCGATCTCGCTCTTGCACCACAGCTCCAGGGCGTCGTGCAGGGTGTGCGGCACCCGCGAGCTCAGGTCCAGGTAGGCGTTGCCGTCGCAGGCAGATTCAAGCGGCAGCTCGTGATCGATGCCGTGCAGCCCGGCGGCGATCATGGCGGCTACCGCGAGGTACGGGTTCACGTCGCCGCCCGGGGTGCGGTTCTCGGCCCGCAGCGAGTGGCCGTGGCCGACCAGCCGCAGCGCGCAGGTCCGGTTGTCCACCCCCCAGCGCACCGCGGTCGGCGCGAAGCTGCCGGGCACGTAGCGCTTGTAGGAGTTGATGTTCGGCGCATAGCAGAGCGTCAGCTCGCGCATCGCGGCCAGCTGGCCGGCCAGGAAGTGCTCGCCCAGCGCCGACAGCCCGTACGGGCCGTCCCCGGCCAGTACCGGCGTGCCATCCTCGCCGCGCAGCGAGAGATGGATGTGGCAGGAGTTGCCTTCCTTGTCGTTCGGCTTGGCCATGAACGTGATGCTCATCCCGGCCTGCGCGGCGATCTCCTTGGCGCCGGTCTTGTAGATCGAGTGGTTGTCACAGGTGGTCACCGCGTCCGCGTACCGGAACGCGATCTCATGCTGGCCGAGGTTGCACTCGCCCTTCGCTGACTCCACGTACAGGCCGGCGCCGCCCATCTCGTTCCGGATCCGGCGCAGCAGCGGCTCGATCCGGGACGTGCCGAGTATCGAGTAGTCCACGTTGTACTGGTTCGCCGGGACGAGCCCGGTGTAGCCCTTCGCGGCGGCCTGCTCGTAGGAGTCCTGGTACACCACGAACTCAAGCTCGGTGCCGGCCATCGCCTGCCAGCCCCTGGCCGCCAGCCGGCCTGCGCCTTGAGTATCTGCCGCGGCGACGCGACGACCGGCGCCCCGTCCAGCCAGGTCAGGTCGGCGAGCGCCAGGGCAGTGGATTCGTGCCAGGGCACGTGCCGCAGCGTGCTCATGTCGGGCACCAGCACGAAGTCGCCGTAGCCGCGGGCCCAGGACGACATCGCGTAGCCGTCGACGGTGTTCATGTCGACGTCCACCGCTAGCAGGTAGTTGCAGCCCTCCGAGTAGTTCTCCGCGACCTCGGCGAGAAAGAACTCGGCCGACAGGCGCTTGCCCTGCAGCCTGCCCTGCATGTCGGTGAACGCGAGCACGACCGTGTCGATCTCGCCCGTGCCGTAGCCGGTGCGCAGCCGCTCCAGCGTCATCATCCCGCGCCGGGGCGCGGCATCGTCACCGCCATGACCTGTCATCAAAGTCCCATCCTCGAGGCATGCCCAGCCGGCCGCACGTCCATCATGGAGCAGGCCCGCCGGAGGCAAGCTCCCGTTATCAGCCCACCGTAGGCGCCCGGGCGTTATCCGCGCACGGGCGCCGCCTGCCCGCGACCGCCGGACCGGACAACCGCCAGACAGGCGACCGCAGGACCGCGCGCCGACGGCGCCGGCCCCCCGGCGGCGCCGTCGGCGCGCGGCTGCTCAGATCTCGAGTTCGCGCTCGATCGCGGCCAGTTCCTCCGGCGTGCCCTGTACCCGCGGCCCGGTGAACCAGTTACGGGCCGACACCAGCCAGTAGATGCCGGCGAAGCCGATCACCACCAGCACGGCCACGATCGCGTAGTTAAAGGTCTTGAACCCGATCGGGCCGACCTGCGGAAGCATGAACAGGATCGTGATGATCGCTACCCAGGTCACCGCGATGATGCCGATCGGGTAACTCCACCGGCCAAGATGCCAGGGCCCGCGCTGGAAGCTGTCGCCGAGCCGCAGCCGCAGCAGGGTCGGCGTGACGTAGGCGATGTACAGGCCGATCGTCGCGATGGAGGTGACCGCGAAGTAGGCGGCGGTGTTCCACAGGTACGGCAGGCCGAGAATGAACGCCCCGGCCGCGGCCAGCCAGATCGCGTTGGTCGGCGTCCTGGTCCGCTTGTTCACCCGGTGCCAGAGCGCGGAGCCGGGCAGCGCGCCGTCGCGGGAGAAGGCGTAGATCATCCGGGAGTTCGCGGTCACCGAGGACATCCCGCAGAAGAGCTGGGCGCCGATAGCGATCAGCAGCAGCAGTTCGCCGCCGGTCTTCCCGACCGCGTCAACGAAGATCTGGGCCGGCGCCACATAGGCCAGAGACTCGGCGTCGTAGTGCTGGATCGCGAAGGTGACGCCGATCAGCAGCACCCAGCCGGCGAACAGCGACACGATGATCGACATCACGATGCCGCGGGGGCCGCTGCGGGTGGCGTCATGGGTTTCCTCGGTCATGTGCGCGGAGGCGTCATAGCCGGTGAACGTGTACTGCGCCAGCAGCAGGCCGATCAGGACGATGTACAGCGGGCTGACATTCAGTCCGGTCCCGTTGTTGAAATGACCGAACACGAAGCTGGCCGGCTGGTGATGCGATGGCACGAAGGCCAGCACGCCGACGATGATCAGCACACCGGTGATGTGCCACCACACGCTGACATCGTTCAGCAGCGCCACCAGCCGGATCCCGAACTGGTTCAGCAGGCCGTGCACCAGCAGCACCGCCGCCAGGATCAGGACCGTGACCCAGTGATAGGTGGGCGTTCCGAACTGCAGGTTGAGGAACGCGTTGATGAACAGCGCGCAACCGAAATCGATGCCCGCCGTCACCGCGACCTGGCCGAGGAAGTTGAACCAGCCGGTGAACCAGGACCAGGCGGGCCCGTTCTTGCGGGCCAGCTTGGCCGACCAGTAGTACAGGCCGCCGGCGGTCGGGTAACTGGAGCACACCTCGGCCATGGCCAGGCCGACGAACAATGTCATGATCCCGACGAACGGCCAGCCCCAGACGATGACCACCGGCCCGCCGGTGAACATGCCGAAGCTGTATAGCGTCAGGCATCCGGACAGGATCGAGATGATCGTGAAGGACACCGCAAAGTTGGAGAATCCCGACATCCGCCTGCGAAGTTCCTGGGCGTAGCCGAGCTGGTGCAGGGTTGCTTCATCACTGCCGAGCGGCGCAGGGGCCGCTTGCTCGTTGACCGACACGGCATGCTCCTTGGGTCAGGGCGCCGGGCTGGGCCGGCCAAGGGAGTAACTGCCCCTAGCCGCAGCCGGTCCTTAATGGTTCAATATCAGACCAATGATGGACAGGTCTGGAGCAAAGTCAATACCCGTGGCCGGATTGATAACTGCAGGCACTGCCGCATCGTGGGGCACGCAGGCGGCGCCGGGCCGGAGCCGGCTGACGGACGCTGCCCGGCACCGCCAGGCACCCTGGCCCGGCACGCGGGCGGCGGGGGTGGCCCGCGTGGGCCCGGTACTCGGGTGACGAGGGGGACCCGCGTCCCGGGGGGCCGGGTGGCCTGTTCCGCCGGGCGGTCATCGTGGTGACCACCGGGCTCGAGCTGGCCACCGTGCTGCGGCCGGTGCGGGCGGGCAACGCGTTCGAGGAGACGGTGGAGCGGCTGCTCACCGTGATCAAGCTCGGCGTGGTCGGCCCGGGGGAGAGGTTCCCGGCCGAGCGGGATCTCGCCGTCCAGCTCGGCATCAGCCGCATCACGCTCCGGGAGGCGATCCGGGAGCTGCAGCAGGCCGGCTTCGTCGAGTCCAGGCGCGGGCGCTCCGGCGGCACCTTCGTCACCTACCGGCCGCCGGCCCCCGGCCGGGGAGAGCTGCGCCGTCTCGCGCGGGAGGACGGCGGCAAGCTCACCGATGCGCTCACCTTCCGGATGGCGATCGAGACCGGCGCCGCCCAGTTGCTGGCCCAGGACTCCGGCACTATCGCGCCGGCCCAGGTGCGGGAGGTCCTGCAGGCCCGGCTGGCCGACGTCGCCCAGGCCAGCCCGCCGGACTACCGGCGGCTGGACACGCTGTTCCACCTGTCCATCGCCGAGCTGACCGGATCGACGCTGCTCGCCGCCGCCTGCGCGGACGCCCGGCTGCGGCTGAACGACCTGCTCAACGCGATCCCGGTGCTCAAGCGGAACATCGACCACACGGCCGGGCAGCACGCCGCGATCGTGGACTCGATCCTGGCCGGCGATGCCGAGCTGGCCCGCCGGGCGGTGGCCGAGCACCTGGAGGGCACCGGCGCGCTGCTGCGCGGCTTCCTGGCCTGACCGGCCCGCGGCCGGAAGGGGCACCGGCGATGCCGGATTGGCAGAAATCCGGCCGCTGTGCAGAGTAGCCTCCGGAACGGAAGCATTCCGTCGGAGGGAGCAGAACATGCAGGTCAGGGCGAAGTTGCTGGGTAGTTGCGCGGTGGCCATGATGACCGGGGCCGCGCTCGTGCTCGGCGCCGGAGCGGCCAGCGCCTCGGCTGCTTCCGGCAGGCCCGCCTCGGCCCGGCCCGCTACCAGCCCGGCGGCGCGATCGAGGCCGGCCGTCGGCCGGATGCTGCGGGCACCCGGCCGGACCGCGCGGGCGGTCCGGGGGGTGACGTCGCTGCAGTCGTTCAACTGGTCGGGGTACGCCCAGAGCGACTCGAACGGCACCTACAAGGCCGTCCAGGACACCTGGACGGTGCCCACCGTCACCAAGCTCGCGGGCAGCCAGTACTCCTCCGACTGGGTCGGCATCGGCGGCTTCAGCGACGGCACGCTGGTGCAGGCCGGAACCGAGGCCGACAACATCGGCGGCACGCTGCACTACGACGCGTGGACCGAGATCCTGCCTGCCGCCGAGGTTGTCATCCCCGGCCTCGCCATCCATCCCGGGAACAAGATCAAGACCACCGTGGTGGAGACGTCGGCCGGCGTCTGGAAGATGACGGTGCAGGACCTCACCACCAAGAGGAGCGGCGGCCGGACCGTGCACTACAGCTCCTCCGGCGCCAGCGCCGAGGCCATCCACGAGCGGCCCTGCATCGCGGACGGCTGCACGAGCACCAGCGACCTGGCCGCGCTGGCCAAGACGACCAACGTCACGCTCGACCCCGGGGGGTTCAGCACCGCGGCCCCGGGCACCCCGGTCTACCGTGCGCTGCTGAAGCCGGCCACGGGCGCGACGCTGAACAAGATCGCCATGATCAACAATGCCGGCACGGCGGTCATTGCCGCGCCGTCCAGCGCGGACACCGACGGCGACGGCTTCACGGTCGCTTACGGAAGCAAGGCGCCGGCCCCGCCCAAGAGCTGACCCCCCCACCAAAACGTTAACGCCCCGGAGAAATATCAATTCCCCATCGAAATATTAACGCCGGGCGAAAATATCAATGTCCGGGCTAAATGTTGACTCCCCCGCGAAATATTGGCTCCACGGGGGAATGTTGAGCTCCGGCGAGGGGCTAACTCCGCGGCGGAAGGTAACCGCCGGGCCGGGCCAGTGCCCGCCGGGCCGGGCCAGTGCCCGCCGGAGCTAGCCCGGGGCCGGCATGCCGACCGGGTTGGGATAGGGCAGCCCGGCCGCGCAGGCGCGGGCCACCGGCTGCAGCGCGGCCAGCAGTTCCGCGGCCCGGCCCGGCCCGAGCGCGGCCCACGGCCGGGCCGCGGCCCGGTCGGTGGCCTGCTCGATCGCCGCGTGCGCCGCGGCGCCCGCGGCGGTCAGCTGCCCGCCCGGCTGCAGCCAGCCCCGGGCGGCCAGCCGCCCGGCGGCCTGCTCCCAGTCCGCGTCGGCCCAGCCGCGGATGGGCTGCAGCATCTCCCTGGACAGGTCGAGCCCGGCCCGCAGCACCAGCGCCTCGCACCCGTCGACGCCCGCGGCGACCAGCGCCGCGACGTGGCCGTCGCCGCGGTGCTCGCGCAGCACGGTGGCCGCGTGCCACAGCCTGGCCAGCGGGTCGGCGGGAACCGGCAGGGCCGCGTTCGGCGCGGCCAGTGCCCGCCCGCCGCAGTCGATCCCGTCGATCACCGCGGTAAGCAGGTCTGCGGCCGGGGCGGCCGCCGCCACCGCGGATCCGTTAATCCCGGTAAGCAGCCGGCCCAGGGCCGCCACCGCGCCGGCCGACCGCACCCGCAGCGCCTCGGACGGCGTGATCAGTTCCCAGATCGCGGGCACCGCGCGGCTCACCATCGGCGCGGCGAAGCCGAAGAAGGCCGAGGTGACCGGCACGGGGCCGGCCGGGCCGAGCGGCGCCGCGCGGCCGGCGAAATAGCCACGCCAGAACCCGCTTACCCCGGCTGCCTGATAGGCGGCGCGCGCCTCGGGCGTAAAGTATGTCACCGCGTGCACCGGCTCGAACAGGCTCCACATCCGCCTCGCGAGCTGCGGCGCGGCGCCGTCGTCCGGGCTATCGGGCATCGTGCGCTCCTGCGCCAGATCGGGCAGGCCCGCGCCCGCCGCCCCGAATGGCGGGGCCGGATTGCGGGCGCGGAACTATTTACGGCACAATGATGTTGTGAAATACGTGGGACAGGCACGCATCGCGCCGCGCGGCCCCGTGGCGGGCCCCGGGCTGGATGCTGCCCGCGGCATGCCCACGGCAGCCCAGACTACGGCAAACCAGGCTACGGCGGCCCAGTCCACGGCAGCGCTGTCCGGTGCCGAGCGCGGCACCCGGGCCCGGATCGCCAGGCTGATCCTGGAGAACGGCCCGGCGACCGCCACCGGCCTGTCCACGCGGCTGGGGCTCACCCCGGCGGCGGTCCGGCGGCACCTGGACAACCTGCTCGCCGGCGGCATGATCGAGAGCCGCACGGCGAGGACCTACGGGACCAGGGGACGCGGCCGGCCGGCCCGGCTGTTCGCGATCACCGACGCCGGGCGCAGCGCGTTCGAGCACGCCTACGACGATCTCGCCACCAGCGCGCTGCGGTTCCTGGCCGAGCGGGCCGGGCCGGGCGCGGTGGCCGAGTTCGCCCGGCGGCAGATCGGCGACCTGGAAAACCGGTACCGCGCCGTGGTCGGCTCCGGTTCCGCCAGCGAGCGGGTACGGGCGCTGGCCGAGGCGCTGTCCGCGGACGGCTACGCGGCCTCCGCCAGCGGCGCCCCGGCGGCCGGCGGCGGCGAGCAGCTCTGCCAGCACCACTGCCCGGTGGCGCACGTGGCCGCCGAGTATCCCCAGCTCTGCGAGGCGGAGACCGAGGCATTCGGCCGCCTGCTCGGCACCCCGGTGCAGCGGCTGGCCACCATCGCGAACGGCGACGGCGTCTGCACGACGCATGTCACGGCACCGTCGCTACTTAAACCTAACCGTGACGACCAGCGGAATCCCCGCGCCATGACCGACAAGTCCGGAGGCACCTCCGCATGACAACGACGACAACTCACCCCGAGCTCGACGGGCTCGGTAGCTATAAGTTCGGCTGGGCCGACTCGGACGTGGCCGGCGCGGCGGCCAAGCGCGGCCTGTCCGAGGACGTCGTCCGCGACATCTCGGCCCGCAAGAACGAGCCGGACTGGATGCTGGATCTGCGGCTGAAGGGCCTGAAGCTGTTCCGCCGCAAGCCGATGCCGACCTGGGGCTCTGACCTGTCCGGCATCGATTTCGAGAACATCAAGTACTTCGTCAAGTCGACCGAGAAGCAGGCGGCGACCTGGGACGAGCTGCCTGCCGACATCAAGAGCACCTACGACCGGCTGGGCATCCCGGAGGCGGAGAAGCAGCGCCTGATCGCCGGCGTCGCGGCCCAGTACGAGTCCGAGGTCGTCTACCACAAGATCCGCGAGGACCTGGAGGAGAAGGGCGTCATCTTCCTGGACACCGACACCGCGCTGCGCGAGCACCCGGATCTGTTCAAGGAGTACTTCGCCACCGTGATCCCGGTCGGCGACAACAAGTTCGCCTCGCTGAACACCGCGGTCTGGTCCGGCGGCTCGTTCATCTACGTGCCCAAGGGCGTGCACGTGGAGATCCCGCTGCAGGCCTACTTCCGGATCAACACCGAGAACATGGGCCAGTTCGAGCGGACGCTGATCATCGTCGACGAGGGTGCCTACGTGCACTACGTCGAGGGCTGCACGGCGCCGATCTACAAGTCGGACTCGCTGCACTCGGCGGTCGTCGAGATCATCGTGAAGGCCGGCGCGCGGTGCCGGTACACGACGATCCAGAACTGGTCCAACAACGTCTACAACCTGGTCACCAAGCGCGCCGTGGCGCAGGCGGGCGCGACCATGGAGTGGGTGGACGGCAACATCGGCTCCAAGGTCACGATGAAGTACCCGGCGATCTACCTGATGGGGGAGCACGCCAGGGGCGAGACGCTGTCGGTGGCCTTCGCCGGCACCGGCCAGCACCAGGACGCCGGCGCGAAGATGGTGCACTGCGCGCCGAACACCTCGTCCTCGATCGTGTCCAAGTCGGTGGCCCGGGCGGGCGGCCGGACCTCCTACCGCGGCCTGGTCCAGGTGCAGGAGGGCGCCGGGCACTCCAGGTCCACGGTGAAGTGCGACGCGCTGCTCGTGGACACGGTCAGCCGGTCGGACACCTACCCGTACGTGGACGTCCGCGAGGACGACGTCGAGATGGGCCACGAGGCGACCGTCTCGAAGATCTCCGACGACCAGCTGTTCTACCTGATGAGCCGCGGCATGACCGAGGACGAGGCGGCGGCGACGATCGTCCGCGGGTTCGTCGAGCCGATCGCCCGCGAGCTGCCGATGGAGTACGCGCTCGAGCTGAACCGGCTGATCGAGCTGCAGATGGAGGGGGCGGTCGGCTGATGGCTAGCCTCCAGGGGGCCGTGGAAGCCTCGGCCCCCGCCTCCAGGCTGCACGAGCTGCGGTCCTACGACCCGGCCGACTTCGGCGTGCCGTCCGGCCGCGAGGAGGAGTGGCGGTTCACCCCGCTGCGGCGGCTGCGCGGGCTGCATAGCGACGCTTCGCTTGACACCGGCAAAGTCGGTATCACAGTCGATGCCGACCCCCGGGTCGCCGTTGAGCTTGCGCACCACGGCGACCCGCGGCTCGGCACCGCCTGCGTGCCCGCCGACCGGGTTAGCGCCAGGGCGTTTGACTCATTCCGTGAGGCGACCGTGCTCACGGTCCCGGCGGGCATGGAGAGCACGAGACCCACGTGGGTCGGGATTCGCGGCGAGGATGCCGCCGGGGCGGCATCCGGCCATCTCCTGGTCGACGTCAAGCCGAACGCCAGAGCCGTGGTGGTACTCGAGTACACCGGGTCGGCGACTTACGCGGAGAACGTCGAGCTGATCATCGGCGACGGCGCCTCGCTCGCGGTGGTCTCGCTGCAGAGCTGGGCGGACGACGCGGTGCACCTGTCGCACCACTACGTCCAGGTCGGCCGGGACGCCCGGGTCACGCACACCGCGGTGACGCTCGGCGGCAGCGTGGTCCGGCTCGCCCCGTCGGTTCGCTACGCGGGCCCCGGCGGCGAGGCCGAGCTGCGCGGGCTGTACTTCGCCGACGCCGGCCAGCACCTGGAGCACCGGCTGCTCGTCGATCATGCCGAGCGCAACTGCCGCAGCCGGGTCACCTACAAGGGCGCGCTGCAGGGCGCCGGGGCGCACGCGGTCTGGATCGGCGACGTGCTGATCCGGGCCGAGGCGACCGGCACCGACACCTACGAGTACAACAGGAACCTGGTGCTCACCGACGGGACCCGGGTGGACTCGGTGCCGAACCTGGAGATCCTGACCGGCGAAGTGGTCGGCGCCGGGCACGCCAGCGCCAGCGGGCGGCTGGAAGACCATCACCTGTTCTACCTGATGGCCCGGGGCATCCCGGAGGCTGAGGCCCGCCGCCTGGTCATCCGCGGCTTCTTCGGCGAGCTGATCGCCCAGATCGAGGTGCCCGAGCTGCACGACCGCATCTCGGCCGCGGTGCAGGCGGAGCTGGCATGACCGAGACCGCCGCGTACGTGCGCGCCTGCGCGCTCGCCGACCTGCCGGAGGAGGGGGCGCTGGGGGTCGAGGTCAACGACACCCCGGTGGCCATCGTCCGGGCCGGCGGCGAGGTGTTCGCGCTGCGGGACGTGTGCTCGCACGAGGAAGTCCCGCTGTCCGAGGGCGATATCTACGACTGCACGGTGGAGTGCTGGCTGCACGGGTCCTGCTTCGACCTGCGCACCGGCCAGCCCACCGGCCCGCCGGCCACCCAGCCGGTGCCCACCTATTCCGTGAAGATCGACGGCGACGACGTCTACGTGGCGCTCGCCGGGCTACCAGACCAGGAGAGCTGATGTCCACCCTCGAGATCCGCGACCTGCACGTCAGCGTGACGGACGCGGCCGGCCAGAGCCAGCAGATCCTGCGCGGCGTCGATCTTGCCGTCCGGGCCGGGCAGACGCACGCGATCATGGGGCCGAACGGGTCCGGCAAGTCCACCCTGGCCTTCGCCATCGCCGGGCACCCCAAGTACCAGGTCACCCAGGGGTCGATCACCCTGGACGGGGAGGACGTGCTGGCCATGAGCGTGGACGCGCGGGCCAGGGCCGGGCTGTTCCTCGCCATGCAGTACCCGGCCGAGGTGCCGGGCGTGTCGGTATCGAACTTCCTGCGCACCGCGATCACCGCGGTCCGCGGCGAGCCGCCCAAGCTCCGGCTGTTCCTGAAGGAGCTGCAGGCGGCAATGGCCGCGCTGTCCATCGACAAGGCCTTCGCCGAGCGCAACGTCAACGAGGGCTTTTCCGGCGGCGAGAAGAAGCGGCACGAGATCCTCCAGCTCGAGCTGCTGGATCCGAAGATCGCCGTGCTGGACGAGACCGACTCCGGGCTGGACATCGACGCGCTGCGGGTAGTGGCCGACGGGGTCAACCGATTCCGCGCCAAGGAGGGCCACGGCGTGCTGCTGATCACGCACTACACCCGGATCCTGCGGTACATCAAGCCCGACTTCGTGCACGTGTTCGTCGGCGGCCGGATCGTCAAGGAAGGCGGCCCGGAGCTGGCTGACGAGCTGGAGACCAGCGGGTACGAGGAGTTCGGCAAGGCGGGCGCGGCGGCATGACGGCCACTGATCACCGGGCCGGGCCGGCCGCGGCCGGCGGCGGGCCGCCCGGCCGCGGCCTCGACGTGGCCGCGCTGCGGGCGGACTTCCCCATCCTGGCCAGGACCGTGCGCGGCGGCAGGCCGCTGATCTACCTGGACTCCGGCGCCACCGCGCACAAGCCGCGGCAGGTGCTCGACGCCGAGCGCGAGTTCTACACCACGCACAACTCGGCCGCGCACCGCGGCGCGCACCTGCTCGGCGAGGAGGCGACCGACGCCTACGAGAGCGCCCGGGCCCGGGTCGCCGCGTTCATCGGCGCCGATCCCGGCGAGATCGTCTTCACCAAGAGCGCCACCGAGGCGATCAACCTGGTCGCCTACGCGATGAGCAACGCCGCGACGGCCGGCCCGGAGGCCGCCAGGTTCGTGGTCGGCCCCGGTGACGAGGTGCTGGTCACCGAGCTGGAGCACCACGCCAACCTGGTGCCGTGGCAGCAGCTATGCCAGCGGACCGGCGCTATGCTGCGCTGGTTCGGGGTGACCCCGGACGGGCGCCTGGACCTGACCGACGCCGCCGCGCTGATCAATGACCGGACCAGGGTCGTCGCAGTGACCCAGCAGTCCAACGTGACCGGCGCGATCCCGCCGGTCGGCCAGATCGCCGCGCTGGCCCACGCCCGCGGCGCGCTGGTGGTCGCCGACGGCGCCCAGTCGGTACCGCACCGGCCGGCTGACG
This sequence comes from uncultured Actinomycetes bacterium, assembly GCA_963786975.1. Classification (GTDB taxonomy): domain Bacteria; phylum Actinomycetota; class Actinomycetes; order Streptosporangiales; family Streptosporangiaceae; genus Palsa-506. The sequence continues at coordinate 960,527 of CAWBBE010000011.1, forward strand.
TGGCCGGACCCGGCCCGGACTTCCTCGCCTTCTCCGCGCACAAGATGCTCGGCCCGTCCGGCATCGGGGTGCTGTGGGGCAGGCGCGGGCTGCTCGAGGCGATGCCGCCGTTCATCTCCGGCGGCTCGATGATCGAGGTGGTCCGGATGGAGGGCTCCACGTTCCTGCCGCCGCCGGAGCGGTTCGAGGCCGGCGTGCCCGCCGCGGCCCAGGCGGTCGGGCTGGCCGCCGCCTGCGATTACCTCGACGCGCTCGGCATGCCCGCGGTGGCCGCGCACGAGCAGGAACTGACCGCCCAGGCGCTGCAGGCGCTGGCCGGGATTCCGGGGGTACGCATCCTCGGCCCGCTGAGCACCGAGGACCGCGGCGGCGCGGTGTCCTTCACGGTGGACGGGATTCACCCGCATGACGTCGGCCAGGTGCTCGACGAACTCGGGATCGCGGTCCGGACCGGGCATCACTGCGCCTGGCCGCTGCACCGCGCGCTGGGCGCGCAGGCCAGCACCCGGGCGACGGTCTACGTCTACAACACGCCCGCCGAGGTCGACGCGCTCGCCGACGGCGTGCGCCAGGCGCAGAAGTTCTTCGCGTGATGGCGGAACGGCCGGCCGCGGCAGACCTGGTGACCACGGCGGAACACCAGGGCAGTGCCCCGATGTTCAAGGCGGAGTGATGCAGCTCCAGTCGATGTACCAGGAGATCATCCTGGACCACTACCGCAACCCGAAGAACAAGGGCCTGCGGGAGCCTTACGACGCCCAGGTGCATCACGTGAACCCGACCTGCGGCGACGAGGTGACGCTGCGGGTGTCGCTGCGGGATGCCGGCGGCGAGCCGGCCGTGGCCGACGTGTCCTTCGACGCGCTCGGCTGCTCGATCAGCCAGGCCAGCGCCTCGATGATGACCGAGATGATCATCGGCAAGACGGTGCGCGAGGCGATGGACCTCAGCGCGGAGTTCCTGGCGCTGATGCAGTCCAGGGGCGAGGGCGAGCCGGACGAGGACATGCTCGGCGACGCGGTCGCGTTCGAGGGCGTGTCCAAGTACCCGGCCAGGGTCAAGTGCGCCCTGCTCGGCTGGATGGCCTGGAAGGACGCCACCGCCCAGGCACTCAGCGGCGGCAGCGCAGGAAAGCAGCCGGACGGCGGCCCGGCCGTCGGCCGGGCCGGGAACGGCCAGCCCGGGAAGCCCGGTGCCGGAAACGGCAGCGCCGCCAACCGAAGCGCGGGCAACGCCAGTGCCGGAAACGGCCGGATCGCCGCTGACGCGGCCAGGGAGCAGACATGACCGAGAACGCGGCCGGCCTGGCCGGCCAGGAGCTTGACCAGGAGACCGAGGACCTGCTGGAGGCGATGCGGGACGTGGTGGACCCCGAGCTCGGCGTCAACGTGGTGGATCTCGGGCTCGTCTACGGCGTGACCGTCGGCGACGACCGGGTCGCGACCATCGACATGACGCTGACCAGCGCGGCCTGCCCGCTGACCGACGTTATCGAGGACCAGACCAGGCAGGCACTGGAAGGCCTGGTCAACGACTTCCGGATCAACTGGGTCTGGCTGCCGCCGTGGGGTCCCGACAAGATCACCGAGGATGGCCGGGAGCAGCTCCGCGCTCTCGGCTTCAACGTCTAACCTGGGCGGATGGCCGATCCGCAGCAGCAGGCGATGTCGCTGACCGAGTGGCTGGTGCTGTGCCTGGTGCGCGAGCGGCCCACGCACGGCTTCGCGGTAGCCCGGCTGCTGGCCGGCGACGGCGCCATGGGGCGGGTCTGGCGGGTGCCCAAGCCGGTCATCTACCGCGCCCTGCAGCGCCTGGAGCAGCTCGGGCTGGTCCGCCCGGCCGGCCTGGAGCCGACCAGCCAGGGCCCGGCCCGCTCGGTGGTGGCCGTCACGCCCGCCGGGCAGAAGGCCGCGGCGGCCTGGCTGGCCCGGCCGGCTGCGCACGCCCGGGACGTCCGGTCCGAGCTGCTGGTGAAGCTGGCCCTGCTCGACCGGGCCGGCCAGCCCGCGGCGCCGCTGCTGGCGGCCCAGCGCGAGCAGCTGCTGCCGATCGCGGCGGCGCTGCGTGACCGGCTGGCCGGGGCCGGCGGGTTCGAGCGCACGCTGGCCCTGTGGCGGTATGAGACGGTTTCCGCGACGCTCCGGTTCCTGGACGCCGCGATGCCCGCCGCGGCCCGGTTACTGGCCGGCCTGGCTTGCCGGACTTGACCCGGTCTTGACCTGATTTGACCTGACCGGGCGCTGGCGCCCTTGTCTCGTGCGGTGCTTTGTTGTCTCATTGGGACTACTGGCAGGCCACGGCCATGCCCCGGCCGGGGAGAGGCCGCTGCCAGCCTGCACGCCGAGGTGCGATTTGGGAGATGACCATCCATGACAGTGACACTGGACCGTAGCGTCGAGGAGTTTATTGGCGTGCCGCGTCAGTTGTTCATCAACGGGCAGTGGGCTGATGCGGCGGCGGGGCGGACGTTCGAGACGCCTAACCCGGCGACGGGGGAGACCCTGGCCCGGATCGCGGAGGGAGATGCGGAGGATATCGACCGGGCGGTGCGGGCAGCGCGGGCGGCGTTTGAGGGGCCGTGGAGCCGGATGACGCCGTCCGAGCGTGGCCGGATTATCTGGCGGATCGGCGATCTCATCCTGGCGCACGTGGACGAGCTGGCCCAGCTGGAGTCGCTGGACAACGGCAAGCCGTTCGCGGTGGCGCAGGCGGCCGACGTGCCGCTGGCCGCGGATCTGTTCCATTACATGGCCGGGTGGGCTACCAAGATCGAGGGGAACTCGATCAACATCTCGGTGCCGTACATGCCGGGCGCGAACTGGCATTCGTATACGCTGCGGGAGCCGCTCGGCGTGGTCGGCCAGATCATCCCGTGGAACTTCCCGTTGCTGATGGCGGCGTGGAAGCTCGGCCGGCGCTGGCGACCGGGAACTGCGTGGTGCTCAAGCCGGCCGAGCAGACGCCGCTGACGGCGATCCGGCTGGCCGGGCTGATCGCCGAGGCGGGGGTGCCGGATGGCGTGGTGAACGTGGTGCCGGGGTTCGGGGAGACCGCGGGCGCGGCGCTGGCCGCGCATCATGACGTGGATAAGGTCGCGTTCACCGGCTCCACCGAGGTGGGGAAGCTGATCGTGGCGGCGGCCGGGGCCAGCAACCTGAAGAAGCTGACGCTGGAGCTGGGCGGCAAGAGCCCCAACATCGTGTTCGAGGATGCGGTGGACGGCGCGGTCGAGGGCGCGGCCAACGCGATTTTCTTCAACCACGGGCAGTGCTGCGTGGCGGGCTCGCGGTTGTTCGTGCACCAGAGCCGGTTTGATGAGGTGGTGGACGGCGTCGCGGAGATCGCGAAGTCGATCAAGCTGGGTTCCGGGCTGGAGGCGGGCACGCAGATGGGCCCGCTGGTGTCGGAGGAGCAGTTCGACCGGGTCAGCGGGTTCCTGGAGTCCGGCCGGGACGAGGGCGCCACGGCGCTGGCCGGCGGCGGCCGGTTCGGTGACCGCGGGTTCTTCATCGAGCCGACCGTGCTGATCAACACGCACCGCGGGATGAAGGTGGTCCGCGAGGAGATCTTCGGCCCGGTCGTGGTCGCCGCGCCGTTCAGCGACCTGGACGAGATCGCCGCGCAGGCCAACGACAGCGAGTACGGCCTCGGCGCGGGCATCTGGACCAAGGACATCTCCAAGGCGCACGCGCTGGCCAAGAAGCTCCGGGCCGGCACCGTCTGGATCAACTGCTACAACGTGTTCGACGCGGCGCTGCCGTTCGGCGGGTACAAGCAATCCGGCTGGGGCCGTGAGATGGGCCACGAAGTGCTCAACAACTACACCGAGGTGAAGGCGGTCACCACCCTGCTGTAACCAGCGGCACGCCAGCCGGGGCGGGCCCGCCAGGGCCCGCCCCGGCATGCCGTTCCGCGCTGCGGTCGGCGGGCGCCGGCACCGGCCTGGACGGCGCCGGGAGGGGGCCGGTGCCCGGCCGAACCTGGCCGGTCCGGCAGCTGCCCCCGGCGGCCGCGTTAATGATGGTTCTTTGGCTGCTCTGGCCGGGATCCGCTAGCCTTGGTCTCGTCATGATGCGCGCGCTGCTTCTTCGCTGCCGCGGCGAGGCCCGGTAACCACTCCGGTCGGCCCCTCGTCGCGGGCCGTTCTGCTGCGCCGACCGCCTCCGTTTCCGGTCACTTCACAGGAGCAGCACCATCATGAGCAATCCGAATCAGCCAGCGCCCGTCCGGCATGCCGTGTCACCGCTACCGGCCCTTCCCCGCAGTCGACCTGCCCGACCGGCAGTGGCCGTCGCGCAGCATCACCGCCGCGCCGCGCTGGCTGTCGACCGACCTGCGCGACGGCAACCAGGCGCTGATCGACCCGATGAACGCCGCCCGCAAGCACGCGATGTTCGACCTGCTGGTCCGGCATGGGCTACAAGGAGATCGAGGTCGGCTTCCCGGCCGCCAGCCAGACCGACTTCGACTTCGTCCGCAGCCTGATCGAGACCGACCGCATCCCCGACGACGTCCGCATCTCGGTGCTGACCCAGGCCCGCGAGGAACTGATCGAGCGCACCGTGCAGTCGCTGGTCGGCGCCCAGCAGGCCACCGTGCACATGTACAACGCCGCCGCGCCGATGTTCCGCCGCGTGGTGTTCGGCTGGTCACGGCGACGGGCGCGCCGAGTGCCGGCGGTCGCCGTCGACGGCACCCGCGCGATGATGAAGTACGCCGAGATCTACCTGCCCGGCACCGACTTCGGCTACGAGTACTCGCCCGAGATCTTCATGGACACCGAGCTCGACTTCTCGCTCGAGATCTGCGAGGCGGTGATGGACGTCTGGCAGCCCGGCCCGGACCGCGAGATCGTGCTCAACCTGCCGTGCACGGTCGAGCGGTCGACGCCGAACGTCTACGCCGACCAGATCGAGTGGATGTCGCGGCAACTTCTCGCCGGCGCGAGCACATCGCGCCTGTCGGTGCACACGCACAACGACCGCGGCACCGCGACCGCCGACGCCGAGCTGGCCGATGCTGGCCGGCGCGCAGCGCGATCGAGGGCTGCCTGTTCGGCAACGGCGAGCGCACCGGCAACGTCGACCTGGTGACGCTCGGGCTGAACCTGTACAGCCAGGGCATCGACCCGATGATCGACTTCAGCGACATCGACGAGATCCGCCGCACCGCCGAGTACTGCAACCGCATCGACGTGCACGAGCGGCACCCCTACGCCGGCGACCTGGTCTACACGTCGTTCTCCGGCTCGCACCAGGACGCGATCAAGAAGGGCTTCGACGACCTCGAGCGGCCGGCCGCCGAGGCCGGGCAAGCCGGTCGGCGAGATGCCGTGGGACATCCCGTACCTGCCGATCGACCCGAAGGACGTCGGCCGCTCCTACGAGGCCGTGATCCGGGTCAACTCGCAGTCCGGCAAGGGCGGCGTCGCCTACATCATGAAGACCGACCACAACCTCGACCTGCCGCGCCGGCTGCAGATCGAGTTCAGCCACGTCATCCAGCGGCACACCGACGGCGAGGGCGGCGAGGTCGACGCCGCCGCAGATGTGGCAGATCTTCGCCGCCGAGTACCTCGACGCCGGGCGCCGTTCGAGCTGGTCAAGTTCTCCTCGGCGAGCGACGACGGCGTCGAGCGGATCACCGCGACGGTGCGCGCGTTCGGCACCGAGCACGATCCTGAGCGGCGTCGGCAACGGCCCGATCGCGGCGTTCTGCGCCGCGCTGTCCGTCGTCGACCTCGGCCTGGGCGGGCGTGAACGTGCGGGTGCTCGACTACGCCGAGCACGCGCTCACGGCCGGCCGCGACGCCGAGGCCGCGGCCTACCTCGAGATCGAGATCGGCGACCGGGTGCTGTGGGGCGTCGGCATCAGCGAGTCGATCGTGCAGGCGTCGCTGCGCGGCGTGATCAGCGCGCTCAACCGGGTGGCCCGGGAGCGCGACGGCCGGTAGCCGGGCCGGGTCCGGGCGTTTCCGCGGAAACGCCCGGACCCGGCGGCCGGCCGGCCCAGGTGGCCGGGCTCCCGTCCGCGGGGACATCCGCGACCGCACCGGACATCGGCAGTGCGCTATCAGGCCACGCGTGTGGCCGGCTCACCCGCCGCCTCCCCGATCCGGGGGAGGCGGACCGCCAGCACCCGCCCTACGCTGGCATTTCACCCGCAAGCGAGCCAGACCGGGCGGAGGCAGGACCATCCCCGACAAGGACATCAGGCTGCGGCGCAGCGACGCCGCATCGCGCGGCCACCGCCGCCCCGTCATGATCGCGATCGCCGGGGACAGCGCGGCGGGCAAGACGACGCTGACCCGCGGCATCGCGGAGGCGCTGGGCGACGGCCGGGCCACCGCCATCTGCGTGGACGACTACCACCGCTACGACCGCGAGGAGCGCCGGAACGTCCCGTTCACGGTGCTCAACCCGGCCTGCAACTACATCGAGGTGATGGAGCAGCATCTCCAGCTGCTGGCCATGGGCAGGCCGGTCCTGAAGCCCGTCTACGACCACTCCACCGGCCGGCTGGCCCGGCCGGTGCTGGTGGAACCACGAGAGTTCGTGCTGGTCGAAGGACTGCTGCCGCTGCACACCAAGCTCGCCCGGGCGTGCTTCGACATCGCGGTCTACCTCGATCCGCCGGAGGACGTGCGGAGAAGCTGGAAGCTGCGGCGCGACTGCGCCGACCGCGGCTATGCCGAGGCCGAAGTGCTGGCCGAGCTGGACCGGCGGGAACCGGATTCGGCCGCCTTCATCCGCCCGCAGCGGCAGCGGGCTGACATCTCGGTCCGGTTCGCCCCGGCAGCCGGCCGGGCCGATCCGACGGACACCCCGCTGTCCGCGGAAATCACGCTCAGGCCCACGATCCAGCATCCTGCCCTGGCGCACGTGCTGACCGATGACGACCGGCGCACCGCCCACCTGAAGCTGATCAGGGACTGTGACGGCCGCCCGGTGGACGCGCTGCATATCCACGGGTACGTGCCGCGGGAGGACTCGCTGATCATCGAGAAGGCGATCTGGGAGCAGCTATCCCTCGACCCCGGCCACGCGCTGCCCGAGACGCTCGGCATCGTCGCGGGCGGACGGCGCAGCGAGCCCCTCGCGATTGCCCAGCTTCTGCTGCTGTGGCACCTGCTTGAGGCGCAAGCATGACCAGGATCGGCCAGGATGGGTACCTTTCCGGATATGGACGGCCGCCCGCGCGGGCCACTGACCCTGGTTATCATCGACGATCATCAGATGGTGCTTGACGGCCTCAAGGCCATGCTCCAGCCCTACCGTGCCCAGGTCGAGGTGGTCGGCGAGTCGAGCGATGCAGACGAAGCGGTCCGGCTGGTGGCCAGGCTGGAGCCGGATCTGGTGCTGCTCGACGTCCGGCTCAAGGGCAGCAGCGGCCTCGACGTCTGCGCCGAGATCCGGCAGAACGAGCCGGACCGCAAGGTCGTCTTCCTGACGGTCTATGACGACGAGCAGTACCTCTACCAGGCAATGCGGGTAGGCGCCGCGGGCTTCCTGCTGAAGCGCATCCGCGGCGCCGAGCTGGTCGACTACCTGCGCCGGATCGCCGACGGCGAGGTCCTGATCGACCCGGCCCTGGCCGGGCGGGTCGCGATGTCCGCGGCCCGGCTGCGCAGCGGCGAGTTCTGGCCCGGCGCCCATCTCGGGCTGACGCAGCGGGAAAGCGAGGTCCTGTCGCTGCTGGTGGCAGGCCTGACAAACCGGGCAATCGCGGCGAAGCTCGTGGTCAGCGAGGAGACCGTGAAGACCCATTCCCGTGGCATCTACCGCAAGCTGAGCGTGCCGGACCGCACCGCCGCGGTCGCCTTCGCGCTGCGCGAGGGAGTCTTCCATTGACCGGGTCACGGATCAACGGCGCGGACGCCGAGCGCGAGGCCGAGCTGCTCTCCCGGGTCATCGAGATCATCTCGGCCGGGCTCGAGCTCGACGTCATCCTGCAGGGCACCGCGAAGCTCGTCACCGAGACGACGGACACCGACGTGTGCTTCGTGCACCTGCTGGACGAGCGCGGCCGGCTGCTCCAGCTGCGCGGCGCCACGCCGCCCTTCGACGGGCTGGTCGGCAAGATCGAGCTGGCCATCGGCGAGGGCGTTTCCGGCTGGGTGGCCGCGCACGGCGAGCCCGCGGTCATCGTGGACGACAAGGCCGCTGACCCGCGGTACCGGTACATCCCGGCGCTGCGCGGCGAGGAGTTCACCTCCATGCTGTCCGTCCCGATCGTGACGCCGCTCGGCCATCTGGTCGGCGTGCTGAACGTGCACACCAGGCTCCGGCGCGAGTTCGCGGCCGCGGACGTCGACCTGCTCCGGTCGGTGGCCGGGCTGGTGGCCGGCGCGATCGAGAACGCCAGGCTGCACCAGCGGCTGGCGGAGCGGGAAGAGGCGCTGGAGCAGTTCGCCGAGCAGATCATGGAATGGCAGGAGCACGAGAGCCAGCGGCTGGCTGGCGAGATCCATGACGGCATCAGCCAGCGGATCGTCAGCCTGTTCTTCCACCTGTCCGCGGCCGCGGACGCGATTCCCGGCGATCCAGGGGTGGCAGCCGAGCAGGTGGCCCGGGCGCAGGAACTCGCCAGCGCCGCGCTGGACGAAACCCGCTCGGCGATCGCCGGGCTGCGCCCGCCGGTACTTGACGATCTTGGCCTGGCGGCCAGCCTGGAGAGCCTGGGCTACTCGTTCCCGCAGCTCGACGTGGACATCGAGGCGGTGAAATGCCGGCTGCCCGAGCACATCGAGATCGCCGTCTACCGGACCGCGCAGGAAGCGCTGCAGAACGTGGCCAAGCATGCGGCGGCCGGGGCCGCCCGGATCCGGCTGTCCCTGCCCGGCGACCGCGTCCAGCTCGAGGTCGGCGACAACGGCATCGGCTTCGACGTGACCGCGGCGGTACGCGCTACCGGGATGGCGGCTCCTACCGGTTTCGGCCTTTCCGGCATGCGGGAACGGGCCGAGCTGCTCGGCGGCCGGCTCGACCTGGCCAGCGCGCCCGGCCGCGGCACCACGGTGCGGCTGACCATACCGCTCAGCCCGCCAGCGCCTGCTACGACGGCGGCGCCGCGGACGGCGCCGGGACCGGAGGCTCGCTGAAAACGCGGCTGCCGCGCACGTCCGCGACGCTGAGCCGGACCAGGTCGTCCCGGCCGATCGGGCCGCCTGCCGCCACCAGCCGCCGTGCCTGCCGCAGCCGTAGCCGGTCGATGGCATTCCGCATGCTCCGGGCGTTGGCGAAACGCGGCTGGCGCATCCGCAGCGCAATGTACTCGCGGAACGCGTCCCGCGCGGCCGGCTCGAACTGGTACTGCTCGCGCCCCAGCATGAGCTCGGCGATCTGCATGAGCTCATCGGGGGCGAAATCGGGAAAGTCGATATGATGCCCGACGCGCGATGCCATGCCCGGGTTGGACTGGAAGAACACGTCCATCCGCGCCTTGTAGCCGGCCAGGATCACGACCAGGTCGTCGCGATGCTCTTCCATGAACTGGAGCAGGATCTCGATGGATTCCTGGCCGTAGTCGCGCTCGTTGTCCGGCCGGTAGAGGTAGTAGGCCTCGTCGATCAGCAGCACGCCGCCCATCGCGCGCTTGAGCACCTCCTTGGTCTTCGGCGCCGTATGGCCGACGTACTGGCCGACGAGGTCATCCCTGGTGACGCTCACCAGCTGGCCCTTGCGCAGGTAGCCGAGTTCCCGCAGCAATTCGCCCATCCGCGCGGCCAGGGTGGTCTTGCCGGTGCCCGGGCTGCCGGTGAAGCACATGTGCAGGCTGGGCCGGGAGGCGGTCAGGCCGTACCGGCCGCGGAGCCGGTCGACGAGCAGCAGCGCGCCGATCTCCCGTACCCGCGCCTTGACCGGGGCCAGGCCGATGAAATCCCGGTCGAGGTCGTCGAGGATCCTGGCGATCTGCCGGGCTTGCTGGTCGTCGGCTAGCTCAAGCTTCGCCTCCGGCGGGAGCGGTGACTGGGCATCGGGGCCGGCCGAAGTCCCCGGGCCGTCGCCGGCGGCGCCCGCCGGGCCGTCACGGCCTGCCTGTCCCGGACTGCCGCCCGGCGGGCCAGGCGCCGGCCGCGGCATCGCGAAGCCTTGCGGCGGGGAGCCGGCTGGCGTGCTCATTAGCTGCCGTGCCGCCCGTTGCCGCCAGCCCGCGGGCCGGCCGGGCGGTCGGTGGCGTAGGAGCGCAGGCTGTACCTGATCTGCCGGTCGGCCATCTCCTGCCGGTCCAGCCGGAAGCCGGGCTCATCGGCCGGGCGGCCGACGATGAAGCTCAGCGCGGTGGTCTGCCTGCCGAGGGCAGCGTCGTACGCCACGACCTTGATGTAGTGATCCGGATACGCTGCCCGGCACGCGTTCACCTCGTGCAGCCCGGCGGACGCGTCGGAGATCTCGAACATGGGCAGGCCCCACATCTCCCAGATCACGTTGCGCGGATGCGGGTCGTCGGTGAACTCGACCGCGACCGCCCAGCCCTGGTCGATGGCGTACTGCAGCTGGGCGCTGATCTCGGCATCGGTGAGATCGGGCAGATAGGAGAAGGTTCCCTGGGTGACGTGCATTTGGCCTCCTAGGCGGGCGCGGGCGGGTGCCGGGTGGCCGGTCAGGCCGTCGGGGTGGACACGACGTCGGGGGTGTCCGTTGACTCGTAGTTGAAGCTGATGTCGCCCCAGGTATCCAGCGCGGCCTGGAGCTCACGGCAGTGCTTCGCCGCCTGGGCGAGGATTTCGTCGCCTTCGCGGACGAAGTCCTTGCCCTCATTCCGGGCTTTGATCATTGCCTCGACGGCCACCCGGTTCGCGGTGGCCCCGGCGGCAATGCCCATCGGGTGGCCGATCGTGCCGCCGCCGAACTGCAGGATGACGTCCTCGCCCAGGTAGTCGAGCAGCTGGTGCATCTGGCCGGCGTGGATGCCGCCGGACGCGACCGGCATGGTGCCGGGCATGGATCCCCAGTCCTGCTCGAAGTACAGGCCGTGGCCGAGGTCGTGCGGGGTCAGCGACTCGCGCAGCGTGTCGTAGTAGCCGCGGATCATGGCCGGGTCGCCTTCCAGCTTTCCCACCACCGTGCCGGCGTGGATGTGATCGACGCCGATCAGGCGGCACCATTTGGCGATGACCCGGAAACTGACGCCGTGCGACTTCTGCCGCGTATAGGTGCCGTGACCGGCGCGGTGCAGGTGCAGCAGGACGCCGTTGGCCCTGGCCCAGTTCGACATCGAGTGCAGGGCCGTGTAGCCGACGGTCAGGTCGACCATGACGACGATGCTGCCTAGTTCCTTGGCGAACTCGGCGCGCTCGTACATGTCCTCCATGGACGCGGCGGTGACGTTGAGGTAGTGGCCCTTGACCTCGCCGGTCTCCTGGACGGCGCGGTTCACGCCCTCCATCGCGAAGAGATACCGGTCGCGCCAGCGCATGAACGGCTGCGAGTTGATGTTCTCGTCGTCCTTGGTGAAATCGAGACCGCCGCGGAGCGCTTCGTAGACCACTCGCCCGTAGTTGCGCGCGGACAGCCCGAGCTTCGGCTTGGTCGTAGCGCCGAGCAGCGGCCTGCCGTACTTGTTCAGGTACTCGCGCTCCATCACGATGCCGTGCGGCGGGCCGTGGAACGTCTTGACGTAGTGCAGCGGGATCCGCATGTCCTCCAGCCGCAGCGCGCGCAGCGCCTTGAAGCCGAAGACGTTGCCGATGATGGAGGACGTCAGGTTCGGGATCGAGCCCTCTTCGAAGAGGTCGATGTCGTAGGCGATGTACGCGATGTACTCGCCGTCCCGGCCCGGCACCGGATCGACCCGGTAGCACTTGGCCTGATAGTGGTCATAAGCGGTGAGGCGGTCGGTCCAGACGACGGTCCAGGTCGCGGTCGACGACTCGCCCGCCACGGCCGCTCCCGCCTCGATCGGCGGCACGCCCGGCTGCGGCGTGATCCGGAACGCGGCCAGCACGTCGGTGTCCTTCGGCACGTAGTCGGCGTCGTAGTAGCCCATCTCCGCGTACGGGAGGACGCCGGCGGCCCAGCGATTCTGCCCGGTGGTCATGATTTCCTCCATGGTGGTGCGCGCCATGCGCCTCCTGGTATCTACGATCGCAGGCCATTGTCTCGGTGTCTATTGAGAGTTTTACACATATTGTTAACCATAAGGTTGATAGTAGGCAGGGATGTCGTCCCGCCGGGGCAGCCGCGCGGCGGCGCAGCCGCGCGCCAGCGCCGCCGCCGAGATCATGCAGGTGGCGGCTGGAAATCCCCCCGGTCCAGGACATGGGCAACCAGCCGGGCCGCAGGGCGCGGCAGCGGCCCCGGGTTCGCGATGAGGTACCAGTCCCGGCGCAGCGGCGTCCCGGGCACCGGCAGCTCGGTCAGCCGGCCGGCCGCGAGTTCCTGCGCGACGGCGTCCCGCGACATCAGCGTGACGCCAAGCCCTACGCTCGCCGACTCGCGGATTGCGCCGTTCGACCCGACGGTGAGAGTCAGCGGCGCGATATCGAGTTCAGCGAGCAGCGCCTGCGTGCTGCTCCGGGTGCTGGACCCGGCCTCGCGCAGCAGCCAGGTCTGGCTGGCGAGCCACGGCAGCAAGCCGGCGCCGTCACCAGCGCCCGGTGCCTGGCCCGCGGCGGGTGCCTGGCCCGCGCCGGGGATCCGGCCCGCCGCGGGGACCTGGCCCGCCGCGGGGACCCGGCCCGCGCTAGCGGCAAGTTCCGGCGCGGCAACGACTGACAGCAAGTGCTTGCGGACGGCATAGACACGCACGTCGCGGCCCGGCTCGGGTCGCCCGCCGACAACCACGTCGACCTGATGGTGGTCCAGGAGGGCCCGCACCCGATCCCGGTTTCCGGCCTCAAGCAGCACCCCGGTACGCGGGTGCTCCTGCCGGAATCCGCGCAGCAGGCCAGGCACGAGCTGCTCCGCTGCGGTCGTTACCGCCCCGATGCGGAGTTCGCCGCCATCCGGATCGGCTGCGGCCGCGGCGGCCCGGCCCGCCTCGTCAAGGAGGCCGAGTACGCGGCGAACATAGCGGACGTACACCGCACCGGCGTCAGTTAGCCGCAGGCCGCGGCCTTCGGGCCGGACCAGCTGCAAGCCCAGCGACTTCTGCAGCGCGCCAATTGCAGCGGAAACCGCCGCCTGGGTGACGATAAGCTCCTCCGCCGCCGCCCGGACTGATCCGTGCTCGGCGACCGCGAGGAAGGTACGCAGCTGGTTGAGCGTCATGATTCGTCCTCCGCCGCGGCAGGCTGGCCCACTCTAAAGTAAATAATTACGATTCAGGGATAATCCTAAATGCCTGGCCGGGAAGTAGCGCGCGCCGTGGCGAACGCGCCCCCGATCTGCCGGCCGCCAGGAGGCCAATCGTGACCGGGCGGAACCTTGCCATTCAGCTGAGCGGACCGTTGCCGGGCGGTCGCGCGGGACGTTGCCGGGGCAGCTGAGCGGGCCGTTGCCGGGGCGGCCGCGCGGGACGTTGCCCGGATGGCCGGCGGATGATCCCGGGGTGCCGGTATCCCGGCGCGGCAGTCCAGATCAAGAAGGCGGCAAACCGCCGCCGGGGCGGCGGGTGCGGACGGCCCGGGTGGTGGCGGTCAGGACCGGACGTAGAACGGGCTGGCGTAAGCCGATATCCACTCGTCTACCGGATCGGCTGCGCCCTCGCCGGGGAACGTCACGTCGATCGGGAAGCCGGCGTCCTGCGGCGCCGCGGCCGCGGCGCGCTCAATCGCGCCGATGACGGCCTCCCTGGCGGCCTGGTCCGCCGGGTCATCCAGCGTGACCGAGATAACCAGGCCCTCGCCGGCCAGGTCGACGGACAGCCAGGCCGTCGCGGCGGCGCGGGCGGCCGGGACGGACGGCAGCAGGGACCGGATCTCGCTGAGCAGCGCGCCCGGCTCGGCCGGCGGATGCCCGACCCGGATGCCACCACCGGCCGCGGCGGACCGTGTCGCCGCCATGTAAGCGACGCCTTCCGGGTACACCGGGACGCTCTCGCCCGCACCCGGGTTCAGCGCGATGCCCAGCGTGTCCGGCAGCCTCCTGGCCAGTTCCGCGGCGGGCACGACGACGTGCGGCACGACCGGCGCCGGTTGCCTGCTGCCGGGCCGGGCAGCGGAAGCCAGCAGTCGGCTGGCCGAGGTATAGGCCGGGACGAACTCGCTGCCCAGGTACGTCACGATGGGCAGGTTCACCGCGGAGCCGTCGGTCACCGGCCGGCCGTCATCAGGAAGCGGCAGCCATAGCCGGCCGCGGCTCAGCACGTCGAGCAGGTCGCCGACCTTCGCGCTGTCCTTGACCGCTGCAGCAAGCGCGCGCTCGACCGCGCTAGCATCGGCGTCGCGGCTGGCCGTGCTAACGGCCTTTGCACCCGTGACGGTTGTCATCTTGGCGTCCTCGCCATCATGGCCGCCCACGTCGGAGCGGGCGTCTGCCCCCATCGATGGCCGGCGAGGCGCTGGCACCAGCCAGGAACTCATGTAACGGATAGTAATCACATGGAGGCTCTGCGTAGTGGAAAACGATGGACATGGGGGCATGCGATGGATCGAGGTCGCCCCGGACCGGCTGGCCCGCTGGCTGGAGTCCTTCGCTGAGCGCCACGGCGGTGCCACGGCCGAGGCCAGCCCGGAGACGGTGACATTCCGCGCGCCGGACGGAGCGGTGGCGGAATGCCACGTGCCGTTCCCGCCGCTGGCGGGCGTTGCCGCGGACAGCGCGGCCGGTGCCGCGCCTGGTGCAGCGGGTGCGGCGGATGCGGCGAGTGTGCCGGCTGCGGAAACGGCGGCTGTTGCGGGTGCGGCGGCTGCAGCGGGTGCGGCGGATGCAGCGAGTATGCCGGGTGCTGCGGATACGGCGGATACTGCGGATACGGCGGCCGTCAGCGGTGGGCTGGGCGAGCGGATCGCGGCGCACGCGTGCGCTGACCGCACGGTCGGGGTGTTCCTGGTCCGGCTCGGCGGCTACGCGGCCGGGGTCTTCGCCGGCCCGGTGCCCGCTCTGGTGGCCTCGAAGGTCGGCTCCAGGCTGGTGCACGGCCGCAGCGCGGCCGGCGGTACTTCGCAGCACCGCTTTGCCCGGCGCAGGGAAAAGCAGGCGTCCGAGGCGCTCGGCGCGGCGGCGGATACGGCGGCTGCGGTGTTCGGGGCCTACGCAGGGCAGATCGACGCCGTCGTGCTCGGCGGAGACCGGCGGGCGATGGCCCAGCTCCGTGATGACCCGCGGCTGGCACTCTATTTCGGCCTGGCGGTCGAGCGATTCCTCACCGTGCCAGATCCCCGGCTCACCGTACTGCGGAGCACGCCGCGACTTTTCCGGGCAATCCGGATCAGACTGACCGGCCCAGCCTGACCCGAATACGCCCCCCAGCCTTAGCGGTTCATATCTGTCCGGCGATAACCGGCAAAATCCTAACCACTTCGGCGCGGGGACCCGGCGAAAGTGCCAGGCCCGGGCCGCGGGTGATGGTCGCTCCGCGCGGCGTGGTGGCTGCGCGGCGGGTCGCGCCGGGTGGCGGTTTGCTCCGCGCGGCGGGTCGCTGCGCGGCGGCGGGTAAATGCTTTGCGGGCCCGGGCGGGGGCTCGGATAAACTGGATGCCATGCAACCGCTGTTGTCGTGACGGAACGCCCCGGGCACCGGGGCGGCGTGGGTCATCTGATATCCCTTTTGTTCCGTTATGGGAGTGGTTCATCATGATTTCCGCGAGCGCGCTAGAGCTGCGCGCGGGCGCCAGGCTGCTGCTGGACGCCACCAGCTTTCAGGTGGCGGCCGGCGACAAGATCGGCCTCGTCGGCCGGAACGGGGCCGGCAAGACGACGCTGGCGCGAGTGCTGGCAGGCGAGGCGGCGTCGGCCGCGGGCAGCGTCCGGCGCGGCGGTTCCGTCGGCTACCTGCCGCAGGACACCATGGTCGGCGATCTCGACGCGCTGGCGATGGACCGGGTGCTGTCCGCCCGCGGCCTGGACGAGTTGCTGGTGAGCCTGCGCGGGGCCGAGGTCCAGATGGCCGACGCGAATCCGGCCCGGCGCGACGCGGCCGTCCGCCGGTACGGCCAGATCGAGGAGCGGATCGCAGTACTAGGCGGCTATGCGGCCGAATCCGAGGCTGCCTCGCTCGCGGCCAGCCTCGGGCTGCCGCCCAACGCACTCCGGCAGCCGCTGCGCACCCTGTCCGGCGGTCAGCGCCGCCGGGTCGAGCTTGCTCGCATCCTCTTCGGCGGCTCGGAGACGCTGCTGCTGGACGAGCCGACCAACCACCTGGACGCCGACTCGGTGGCCTGGCTCCGCGACCACCTGCGGACCTTCCGCGGCGGGCTGGTCGTGATCAGCCACGACACCACGCTGCTCGAGGCCGTCGCGAACAAGATCTTCTACCTGGACGCCGACCGGAGCGTGCTGGACGTCTACAACCTCGGCTGGAAGGCGTACCTGGAGCAGCGGGACACCGACGCCAGGCGGCGCAGGCGGGAGCGGGTCAACGCCGAGCGGCAGGCGCAGGCGCTGAGCTCGCAGGCCGACAAGATGCGGGCCAAGGCGACCAAGGCCAGGGCGGCGCAGGGCATGCAGCGCCGGGCGGAGCGGCTGCTGGCCGGGGTCAGCGCGGACCGCAAGGCGGACAAGGTAGCCCGGCTGCGGTTCCCGGTGCCGGCCCACTGCGGCCGGACGCCGCTGACCGCCCAGGGCCTGACCAAGTCGTACGGCTCGCTCGAAGTGTTCGCCGGAGTGGACCTGGCCGTCGACCGCGGCTCCCGGGTCGTGGTGCTCGGCCTCAACGGGGCCGGCAAGACCACCCTGCTCCGGCTGCTGTCCGGGGTGGAGGAGCCTGACGCGGGCCAGGTCCTGCCCGGTCATGGACTGCGGCTCGGCTACTACGCGCAGGAGCACGAGACTCTCGACACCAGCCGGACGGTACTGGAGAACATGCGCTCGGCCGCGCCCGACCTGAGCGAGGCCGATCATCGCGGCATTCTCGGGTCGTTCCTGTTCTCCGGCGATGACGTGGCGAAACCCGCCGGGGTGCTGTCCGGCGGGGAGAAGACCAGGCTCGCGCTGGCCCTGCTGGTGGTCTCCGGTGCGAACGTGCTGCTGCTCGACGAGCCGACGAACAACCTCGATCCCGGCAGCCGGGCCGAGATCCTGTCCGCGCTCCGGCGTTTCCAGGGCGCGATCGTCCTGGTGACGCACGATGAGGGAGCCGTCGGGGCGCTGCAGCCGGAACGCGTGGTGCTGCTGCCGGACGGCGTCGAGGACGCCTGGAGCGAGGATCTGGCCGACCTGGTGGCGCTGGCCTGAGATTGGGGCCCGGGATGAAACCCGGCCGTGGCACGGCCGGAAAAGGCCTTCGAGCGCCCGGTGAAAAAGAATGCGATCTTTTGCCGCCGTGTGGGTAGCCGATCACGACCTAATGCGTGATCATGGCGGGATACGGTAACGCAGCGGTCACTTCAGCTCACCGGGAGGTACGCGTGACCGAGACACTAAAGAAAGGCACCCGAGTGACCGGTGCCGATCGGGCGAAACTTGCGGCGGACCTCAAGAAGAGATACGACGCTGGTGAGAGCATCCGCTCGCTCGCCGCTTCGACCGGCCGTTCGTACGGCTTCGTGCACCGGATACTGACCGAGACGGGTGTCTCCCTGCGCGGTCGCGGCGGGGCCACCCGGGGCAAGAACAAGTCGAAGCACTGAGCCGCGGCGCGCTAGCGCAGCGCCGCCGGGGCGGCCGGCCCGCTCCCGGCCATTTACCTACTGGGTGACAATTAGCTGTACCGCCTTCCCTCCCCGTCTTCCCGCCCCCGCCTTCCTTGCCCGGCCAACTCGCCCGGCCAACTCGCCCGCCAATTCGCCGCCTAGCCTGGAGGACGCTTGTCCATCGACCCGGCGGACCTCGATCGCTGCGGGCTCCGTCTCGATATTGACGATTCGCTCCCGGCAGGCTGCGTCGCCACCGTGACGCTCAGCCGCCCGCAGCGCCGTAACGCGATGACCCCGGCCATGTGGCATGGCCTGGCCGCGATCGGCGCCGGCCTGCCGGACCGGGTGCGGGTGGTCGTGGTCCGCGGCGCGGGAACCTCCTTCTCGGCCGGGATCGACCTGCGCATGTTCTCCGCCGAGGGCGTGCCGGGCGAGCAGCCGCTGCCCCGCGCGGACGATCCGGCGTTCGAGCCCTGGATCGCCTCCTGCCAGGAGGGCTTCACCTGGCTGCGGGATTCCCGGATCGTCTCGGTCGCGGCGGTGCGCGGGCACGCCATCGGCGCGGGCTGCCAGCTGGCCCTGTCCTGCGACCTGCGGGTACTCGCCGACGACGCCCGGCTGTGCATCAAGGAGCCGGCACTCGGGCTGGTGCCCGATCTCACCGGGACCAAGCCGCTGGTCGATATCGTGGGGCTGCCCCGGGCACTTGAGCTGTGCCTGACCGGGCGCAGCGTGCACGCCGCCGAAGCCGCCCAGCTCGGCCTGGCCGAGCTTGTGGTGCCCGGTGACGAGCTAGACGGCGCGGTTGGCGACCTGGTGGCCGGCCTGCTCGACCGCCGACGCCGCCGCGGCCCGCGCCACCAAGGAGCTGCTGGCCCAGGCGCACGGCAATACCCTGGACCAGCAGGCCGAGGCCGAGCGGCATTCCCAGGCGGCGCTGCAGCGGGCCAGGCTCCGCCGCTAGCCCGCGGCGGGCCAGCGCCCGCGGCGGGCCAGCGCCGGCGGCAGAGCACGGCAGGCACCCCGGTGGCGCAAGTTCGCCGGTAGCTGATTCCGGGAAGATCCCGGCCTGACCGGAGGTTGCTGACCGCATGAATCCGGCTAGCTGGCAGGCCATGCGCTCGTTCACGCGCGATGCCTCGGTGACCCGCCAGCGGCTGAAGCCGGGAACGTTCCGCCGGGTGGCTTCCTATGCCCGGCCGTACCGGCGCGACCTGATCGTCTTCATGCTCGTCACCTCGCTGGACGCCGTGGTCACCGTGGCCGTCCCGCTGCTGCTCGGGCTGATCGTCAACAAGATCCAGGCCAAGGACACCGGGGCGGTGCTGTGGATCGCCGGCGCGGTAGCCGGGATCGCCGTCTTCGACGCGTTCCTGTCCGTCGCCCAGCGCTGGTACTCGGCCCGGGTCGGCGAGGGCCTGATCTACGACCTGCGCACGGAGGTATTCGAGCACGTCCAGCAGCAGCCGATCGCGTTCTTCACCAGGGCCCAGACCGGCTCGCTGGTCAGCAGGCTGAACAGCGACGTGATCGGCGCGCAGCAGGCGATCACGTCAACCCTGTCCGGCGTGGTGTCCAACGCGATCTCGCTGATCCTGGTGCTGGCCGCGATGTTCTACCTGTCCTGGGTGGTGACCCTGGCGGCGCTGCTGCTGATCCCGGTGTTCATCCTGCCGGCCCGGGCGCTCGGCCGCAGGATGCAGCGGCTGACCAGGGAATCGATGCAGCTGGACGCGGCGATGGGCTCGAATATGACCGAGCGCTTCAACGTGGCCGGCGCGATGCTGGTCAAGCTGTTCGGCCGCCCGGGCGAGGAGACCGAGGTGTTCTCCGGCCGGGCCGCGCGGGTCCGTGACATCGGCGTGGTCACGGCCATGTACGGCCGGGTGTTCTTCATCGCGCTGGTGCTGCTGGCCTCGATCGCCACCGCGCTGGTCTACGGCCTCGGTGGCAGCCTGGTGATCCGCGGCACCATCAGCCTCGGCGCGCTGGTGGCCCTGGCCAGCCTGCTCAGCCGGATGTACGGCCCGATCACCGCGCTGTCGAACGTGCAAGTCGACGTGATGACGGCGCTGGTCAGCTTCGACCGCGTGTTCGAGGTGCTGGACCTGAAGCCGCTGATCCAGGACCGGCCCGGCGCCACCGCGCTGCCGCGGACGGCGGCCGTGCCGTCAGCCGCCAGGCCGGCCCGAGCCGGCGCTGCCGGGGTCGCCGCCGGGACCGGCGGCACCGGGGACCGCGGCGCCGGGGACCGCGGCGCCGGACATCGAGTTCGACCACGTGTCGTTCCGCTACCCGGCCGCGTCCGAGGTCTCGCTCGCCTCGCTGGAGTCGATCGCGCTGCCGGTGCCCGAGCACGCCGGCGCGAACGAGCCGGTGCTCCGGGACGTGACGTTCCGGGCGCCGCCCGGCCAGCTCACCGCGCTGGTCGGGCCGTCCGGCGCGGGCAAGACGACCATCACGCACCTGGTTTCCCGGCTCTACGACCCGGGCGAGGGCGCGGTCCTGATCGGCGGGCACGACATCAGGGACGTGACCCAGGCGTCGCTGCACGACGTGGTCGGCGTGGTAACCCAGGACGCGCACATGTTCCACGACACGATCCGGGCCAACCTGGCCTATGCCCGGCCCGGCGCGACCGAGCGGGAGCTTGCGCAGGCCTGCCGGGCAGCGCAGATCTGGGAGCTGATCACCAGCCTGCCGGACGGGCTGGACACCATCGTCGGGGACCGCGGCTACCGGCTGTCCGGCGGCGAGAAGCAGCGGATCGCGCTGGCCCGGCTGCTGCTCAAGGCACCGTCCGTGGTCGTGCTCGACGAGGCGACCGCGCATCTTGACTCCGAGTCCGAGGTGGCCGTGCAGCGGGCGCTGAAGACCGCGCTGGCCGGACGGACCTCGCTGGTGATCGCGCACCGGCTGTCCACCATCCGGGAGGCCGACCAGATCCTCGTCATCGAGGACGGCCGGGTACGCGAGCGCGGCCGGCACGGCGAGCTGCTCGCGGCCGGCGGCCTGTACGCCGAGCTGTACCGGACCCAGTTCGCCAGCCAGGAGCCGCTCCCGGCGGCCTGACCAGCCGGCCGCCGGGCCGCGGCGGGCTCAGAACGCGCGCAGCGCGCCGCCCTCGACCGGGATCATCGCGCCGGTGAGGTAGCTCGCCGCCGGGGACAGCACGAACGCGGCTACCCGGCCGAATTCCTCCGGCTCGCCGTACCTGCGCAGCGGGATGCCCCGCGACAGGGTCGCCCGGACCTCGGCCGGATCCCCCGGCGGGCGTCAAGCTCGCGTACCCGGCCGGTGGCTATCCGGCCGGGCAGCAGGCCGTTGACCCGGATCCCGCGCGGGCCAAGCTCGTCCGCGAGCGACTTGACCACCCCGGCCAGCCCCGGCCGCAGGCCGTTCGAGATGGCCAGCGAGTCGATCGGGGAGCGTACCGAGGTGGACAGCACGAACGCGATCGACCCGCCGTCGCCGAGTTCCCCGCCGAGCGTCCTGGCCAGCCGGACCGCGCCGAGGAACACGCTCTCGAACGCCGCCCGCCAGGCCTCGTCGGAGGTGCCCATGACCGTCCCGCCGGGCGGCCCGCCGACACTGATCAGCGCGCCGTCCAGCCGCCCGAACGCGTCCCTGGCCGCGGCCACCAGCCGGGCCGGCGCGGCCGGGTCGGCCAGGTCGGCGGCCAGCCCGGTGGCCTGCCCGCCGAGGCCGGCCGCGGCGGCGGCGACGGCGGCGGCCTCCCTGGCGCCGAGCACGATCCGGGCCCCGTCGGCGGCCAGCGCGGCCGCCGTCGCCAGGCCGAGGCCGCGGCTGCCGCCGGTGATCACGTACGCGCGGTCGCGCAAGCCAAGATCCATGGGGTCATCCTGCCGCACGGCCGCCCGGACCCGGCCAGCCCGCCGCCGGGATACTGCCGAAAAGCGGAAAACCGGTCAGCTGAAACGGATCCGCCCGGCCGCTCGTGCCGGGCTGGCCGGTCATCGCCGGCGGCCAGCCGGGGGCGGCGCCGCTGGCCGGCCGCCGCAGCCGGGCCGGGCGCGGCCGGCGGCGCGGCCCGGCTGCCTGGTCAGCCGCCGTAGCCAACCCGGCGCAGGTCCGTCCCGGCCACCTGCTCCACCTCGCTGGCCTGCACCGGGGTAAGCAGCCGCCGCCAGCCGCCCGGCGCGTCCAGCCTGCCGGCGCCGTTGCCGCGCACCGGGATCGCCGCGAGCCTGGCGCCGATGAAGTCCGATATCGCGCTGGCCGTCGCCTGCGGGTCGCGGATCACGTGCTCGTAGCGCAGCGTGGTGAGCTGCTCGGCCGTCATGCTGCTGCGCAGCCTGGCCATCTGCCGCACCGACCCGCGCCAGCGCAGCGCGCACTTGGCCGCCAGCGACAGCCCGGGCCAGGCATCCAGGTCGGCCCGGGTCTCGATGCCGAAGAACGGGTTGGGGAACTCGCTATGCACGTTCGCCACGCCCGGGCGCAGCGCCGATAGCACGCCGGAGTCCGCCAGCATGCCGGCCACCGCGTCCCGGCCGTCCCTGATGATCTGCACGATCCGGGCGTCCGGGAACGCGTCGACCAGCCCGCCGGCGCAATAGATGAGGTCCGGGCTGGCGTCGCCGTACCTGGCGATATCGCGCTCGGCGACGCAGACGCCCGCGCGGCTGACCCCGCCCGCCGCCCGGCACTGCGGCGAGCAGGCCAGGCAGCCGTACGCCGATACCTGCCAGGCCTGCGCGAAGGCGTCCCGCAGCACGGTCACCGCGGCCTCGCCGCGGCCGCGCCGGATGGACGGGCTGCGCGCGAACGCGTGCACGACGCTGGCCACGGCACGCTGGCCGATCGTGACGTGAAAGCCCGCCGACTGCTTCAGGGCGCGGGCCAGCAGGTCCGTGCCCGAGTGCGGGGCGCCGATCACGAAGACCGGCTGACGGACCTTGCGGCCGTTGACGACCAGGATGTACGGACGGGCAGGCATGGCTAGCGGTAATTCTGGCAGGGCAATCGCCGGCGGCGGCATCACCTGACAATGTCCGCCGCGCAGATCACGCTGGGTGACGGCACCGGCGCCGGAGGATCCGTTTCGCAAGTTCTTGCTGTTAGCGCCGCGCGTGCCCGGCGCGCCCGGCCGGCTGGCGGCAGTGATGCCCGGAATGGCTCTCCAGGTTGAGCGCGGAGAGGATCAGCGGCATGTGGCTGAATGCCTGCGGCGTGTTGCCGACCTGCCGGCCGTATCGCGGGTCGTACTCCTCGCTGAGCAGCCCGACGTCGCTGCGCAGCGCCAGCAGCTGGTCGAAAAGGCGTACCGCCGCCTCGTAGTCGCCGGTCATGTGCAGCGCGTTGACCAGCCAGAAGCTGCACGCCAGGAAGGCGCCCTCGCCGCCGGCCAGCCCGTCCACCGCCGGCCCGGCCCCGCCCGCGGCGGCCCCGCCCGCGCCGTCCCCGGCCGCGCCGTCCCCGGCCGGGCTGGTGGCCGGCAGCGAGTAACGCAGTACCAGGCCGTCGCGGACGAGCTCGCGCCGGATCGCCTGCACGGTGGCAGACCACCCGCGGGTCATCGGCCGGCAGGAAGCCGACCTCGGGGATCAGCAGCACCGCCGCGTCCAGCTCGGTGCTGCCGTAGTACTGGGTGAACGTGCCGCGGCCGGCGTCGTAACCGCGCTCGCACACCTCGGCATGAATCCGGTCGCGGACCTCCCGCCAGCGCTGGGCCGGGCCGGGCTGGCCGAGCTCGGTCACCCGGACGGCACGGTCGAAGGCGACCCAGGCCATCACCTTGGAGTGCACGAAGTGCTGCCGCGGCCCGCGGACCTCCCAGATGCCCTCGTCCGGCAGCTGCCAGTTCTTCTCCAGGAACAGCAGCAGCTGGCGGACCAGGCCCCAGGTATGCCGGTCGAACCGGAGCCCGGCCTGGCGGCCGAGCGCCAGCGCGTCGATCACCTCGCCGTACACGTCCAGCTGCCGCTGGTTCACCGCGGCGTTGCCGATCCGCACCGGCGCCGAGCTCTCGTAGCCGGGCAGCCAGTCGGCCTCCCACTCGGCCAGCCTGCGCTCGCCGGCCACGCCGTACATGATCTGCACGTCCTTCGGGTCGCCGGCGATGGCCCGGCCGAGCCACTCCCGCCAGGCGGACGCCTCCGCGGTGTACCCGGTGCGCAGCAGCGCCTCCAGGGTGATCGTGGCATCCCGCAGCCAGCAGTACCGGTAGTCCCAGTTGCGCACGCCGCCGAGGTCCTCCGGCAGCGAGGCGGTGGGCGCGGCGACGATTCCCCCGGTCGGCGCGTAGGTCAGCGCCTTCAGCGTGATCAGGGACCGGACCACGGCGTCCCGGTACTGCCCGCGGTACGTGCAGCCGCCGGTCCAGCCGGTCCAGAAATCCGCGGTCGCGGTCAGCGCCGCGGCGGCGTCGACCGGCTCCGGCTCGGGCAGGTGGGACTGCTGCCAGGACATCACGAACGGCACCTGCTGGCCGGCCCGGACCGTGAAGCTCGCCTCGTGCGCCATCTCGTGCCCGGTCAGCCGGATCGGGGTGCGCAGCCAGACCGAGTCCGGCCCGGCCACGGCCAGCACGGCGCCGTCGGACCGGCGGACCCAGGGCAGCACCTTGCCGTAGCCGAACCGGAGCCGGAGCACGCACTCCATCTCGACGGCGCCGCCGGTGCACTCGACGATCCGGACCAGCACCGGCGTCTGCCCGGCCCGCGGCGGCATGAAGTCGGTCAGCCGGACGGTCCCGCCCGCGGTCTCCCACTCGGTCTCCAGGATCAGGGTGCCTTCCCGGTAGCGCCTGGTCACCTCGCCGCGGCGGGATGGCGGCCCCTGCGATTCGACCGGCGCGATCCGCCAGTGGCCGTTGCGCTCGTCGCCGAGCAGCGCGGCGAAGCAGGCCGGCGAGTCGAAGCGGGGCAGGCAGAGCCAGTCGGCGGAGCCGTCCCGGCCGATCAGCGCCGCCGTTTGCATGTCGCCGATCAGCGCGTAGTCCTCGATGAGGCCTGCCACGGTTGATCCTCCTCGCCGCCGGGTCAGGTAACCAGCCCGGCCGGCCGGGCTGCCGGTCCCGGCTCCTGGCCGTACGCTACCCGCCTCGCCGTGGCCCCGGCGGCAGAGCTGCCGGGCTGCGCCGGCCCCGCATCCCGGCTGGCGGCGTTGCCGTCGTCGCGGATAGCCCCGCTATGCGCTCCGCCGCCGCCTGGCCAGCCGGGCGCGGATGACCCGCTCCCTGGCCGGCCCCCGCTGCCGGGGCCTCTAAGCTGGCAGCGTGCCCGGATCTGTGCGCCGACTCATCCGGCCGCCGCGGGCCGCGCTGGCCGCGGCGGCGGCCGCCGGGCTGCTGGCCGCCGGGCTGGCCGGCTGCGCCAAGTTCGACGCGGCGCTGGGCAAGCAGTGGGCCGTGGTGCATTTCCAGCCGAGCACGCCGGTGGCCATGGCGCTCAAGGTCAGGGCCGCCTGCTCGCACGTGCCGAATGTCCGGCCGGAGGCGCTGCCGCGGTCGGCCAGCGGCCTGGACATGATCTACTCGGTCCGGTTCCGCACCGACAACGCGAGCGACGCGAACCTCGCTCAGTTGCAGCAGTGCCTGCAGAAGTTCCCCGTGGTCACCGGCATCGACTTCCAGGACGCCGGGGACGGCTGACGCCCGGCGGCCGGCTGCCGGTAACTGCCGGGCCGGTCCTGGCGATTGTTGCTATCGCCGCCTGACCTGCACCTTCACCTAAAAGCCAGAGCTTCCTTACGCGGATGTGCGCCTTCCGGGTTGCTGTGGTATAAACCTAGTGCACATATATACATACTAAGTTGATCGGAAAAGGTGGACGATGAAGCGAGCGGTAATCGCGGCGGGGGTGGCCGCCGCGACTTTGCTGGCGGCGGGATGCGGTTCGTCCGCAGGAAACTCGTCGGCCTCGGGCAGTTCCGGCGGCGCCGGCGGCTCGGGCAGCTCCGGCGGGCAGGTCACCCTCAAGCTCGGGTTCCTGGCGAACATCACGCACGCCACCGCGCTGGTCGGGGTGCAGAAGGGCTTCTTCACCAAGAATCTCGGCAACGGCGTGACCCTCAAGCTGACGCCGTTCAGCACCGGCACCGAGGAGGCCACGGCGCTGCTGGCCGGCCAGCTTGACGCCGCCTACGTCGGGCCGAACCCGGCGATCAAGGCCTGGCAGACCTCCGACGGCAAGCTCATCAAGGTGATCTCCGGGGTCGCGTCCGGCGGCGCCGCGCTGGTCGTCAAGAAGGGCATCAACAGCCCCGGCCCAGCTGAAGGGCAAGTCACTGGCCACCCCGTCACTCGGCAACACCCAGGACGTGGCGCTGCGGTACTGGCTGAAGAAGCACAACCTGACCACCACCCAGACCGGCGGCGGGGATGTCCCGATCAAGCCGACCACGCCCAACTCGGCGGCCGTGCTCGCGTTCCAGTCCGGCCAGCTGGACGGCGGCTGGGAGCCGGCGCCGTACGACATCGAGATGGTCGCGGCCGGCGGGCACGTGCTGGTGAACGAGGCCAGCCTGTGGCCGAAGGGCCAGTTCGTCACCACCAACCTGGTCGTCACGCAGTCCTTCCTCGCCGCGCACCCGAGCACGGTGAACGGGCTGCTCAAGGGCCAGATCGAGGCGAACGACTACATCAACCAGAACCAGGCAGCCGCGGAGACGGCCGCCAACGCGGAACTCACCTCGGTGCTCGGCAAGGGCCTCAAGCCCGCCGTCCTCGCCGCGGCGTTCAAGCAGATCAAGTTCACCAACGACCCGATCGCGTCTTCGCTCATCGCGGACGCGAACCACGCGGTGGCGGTCGGCTTGCTGAAGCCGGTCAGCAACCTGCAGGGCATCTACGATCTCGGCCCGCTGAACAAGCAGCTGCAGGCCGCAGGGGAACCCACGGTGAGTTCATGAGCATGTCGAACGGCCGGCTGACGCCCCCGGACTCAGGTCCGGGGGCGTCAGCCTTTCCGAATCTGACCATCGTCGCCGACCGCGATGGCGGCCACGTCGCCGAGCAGGCGCCCGCGGCGGTCCGGCTGACCGAGGTCTCCAAGGTCTACGGCCAGGGCCGCGGCGCGGTGCACGCCCTGGACGAGGTCTCGCTGTCCGTCGCGCCCGGTGAGTTCGTCTGCATCATCGGCGCGTCCGGCTGCGGCAAGAGCACCCTGCTCTCGCTGGTGGCCGGCCTGGACAACGTGACGTCCGGCCAGATCGACACGGGCGGCCAGAACGTCACGCTGATGTTCCAGGAGCCGGCCCTGTTCCCCTGGCTCACCGCCGCGAAGAACGTCGAGCTTGCGCTGCGCGCCCGCGGCGTGCCGAAGGCGGAACGCCGGGCCCGGGCGGCTGAGCTGCTGGCGACCGTGCACCTCGGCGGCTTCGGCGACAAGCGCCCGCACGAGCTGTCCGGCGGCATGCGGCAGCGGGTCGCGATGGCCCGCGCGCTGTCCCAGGACGCCGACGTGCTGCTGATGGACGAGCCGTTCGGCGCGCTGGACGCGATGACCCGCGACCTGCTGCACGACGAGCTGGAGCGGATCTGCGCCGAGCGGACGCTGAGCGTGCTGTTCGTGACGCACAACGTACGCGAGGCCGCCCGGCTCGGCGACCGGGTCGTCGTCCTGTCCAGCAGGCCGGGCCGGGTCATCGAGGAGTACGACGTGCCCAGGGCGGGGGAGCGCAGGATCGACTCCCCTGAAGTCTCGGAGCTGGCCGCCACCATCACCGACCGGCTACGCCAGGAGATGAGGCGGCATGGCAACTAAGACGGCGCCCTCGGCTATCGAGGGTCTCGACAGGCTAGAACTCGGCGGGGCACCGCCGCAGCGCGGGCCCGGCCGGATCGCCCGGTCGGTATGGGCGGCCTCCTGGCCGAAGCTCCTCGGCGTAGCTCTTGTCCTGGTGCTGTGGCAGAATCTTGCACCTCACTGGCTGGAAAGCGGCCGTGCTGAAGGGTCCCACGGAGGTTTTCCCGAGCCTCTGGGCACAGATGCACCACGCGCTGCTATGGCAGGCCATCGGGATAACCCTCCGCCGGGCCGCCATCGGCTACGGACTAGCGCTGGTGATCGGCTCGATTGTCGGAGCCTTCGTGGCGCGGATCCCGCTGTTGCGCTCGGCCATGGGCTCCATCATCACCGGCCTGCAGATCGTGCCATCGATCGTGTGGTTTCCGGTCGCGATCGTTCTCTTCGGGCTCTCCACCTCGACGATCCTGTTCGTCATGGTGCTCGGGGCGGCCCCGTCGATTGCCAACGGGCTGATCACCGGGGTGGACTACACGCCCCCGCTGCTGCTGCGGGCAGGCAAGACCATGGGGCTGCGCGGCTATAACCTCTACCGGTACCTGATCCTGCCCGCGTCACTGCCTGCCTACGTGGCCGGCATGAAGCAGGGCTGGGCGTTTGCCTTCCGCAGCCTGATGGCCGGCGAACTGCTGGTGCTGATCCTCGGCCAGCCGTCGATCGGCGTGCTGGAGAACAACTTCCAGGATCTGCAGGACTTCGCCGGCGCCATTTCGATGATCATCGTCATCCTGATAATCGGGATCGCCGTCGACGCGCTGTTCAATATGGCCGACAGATCCGTCCGGCGCCGCCGCGGCCTGCTCGAAGCGGGCCGCGCCGCCTAATGGGTTCTGCCGGGCATGCGGCCGATGGCCCGGACAGGATCTAGCATCGGAGCATGTCGACCTCCGCCGGCATCGTGCTCGCCGGCGGGCGGTCGTCCCGGATGGGGACGCCCAAGGCCGCGCTGGAGTGGCACGGCTCCACGCTGCTGCGCCGGACGGCAGGCATCCTCTGCCGGGTGACGGACGGGCCGGTCGTCGTGGTCCGCGCCGAGGGGCAGCCGCTGCCCGCGCTGCCCGCGCAGGTGGAGCTCGTGGACGATCCGCGCGAGGGCCTGGGCCCGGTGCAAGGGCTGGCCGCCGGGCTGGCCGCGACCGCCGGCCGGGCCGAGATCGCGTTCGCCTGCTCGACCGACATGCCGTTCCTGCATCCCGCGTTCGTGCGGCGGGTACTGCGGGCGGCGGCTGAGGGGGCGGATGTGGGCCTGCCCGTCGCCCGCGGTTATCCTCAGCCGCTGGCCGCCGCTTACCGCACGACGCTGGCCCCGGTGGCCGAACGGCTGGTGCGGGAGGGCCGCCTGCGCCCGGCGTTCCTGTTCGACGAGTGCGTGGTCACCCGGCTGGATGAGGCCGCCTTGCGGGCGGACCCGGTACTGGCCGCGCTTGACCCGGATCTCGATTCGGTCATCAACGTTAACGAGCCGGCCGACTATGCGGCGGCCCGGGCGCGCCCGGCGCCCGAGGTGACGATCCAGCGTTTCGGCGCCCTGGCGGACGGCCATCGCGGTCCGCAGGCGATCCGGGCGGCCACGGTGACCGCCGCCGCCGCGGCGGCCGGCCTCGCAGTCGGCAGGCACGTGGTCGCCGCCCTGAACGGCGACCAGATCACCCGCGATGGCGAGACCCCGCTGGCGACGGGCGACAGGGTGGCCTTCCTGCCCGCCGATGCGGGCGGCTGACCGGCAGGCCGGCCGGGGAGCGGAGCAGGGGAGCGGATCGGGGGAACGGATCGGGGGAACGGATCAGGCGAGCGGATCAGGGCCGGGTTGCGGATCCGGCGAGCGGACCGGGGCCGGGGGTGCGGCCGTTGCTGCCTGGACGTCCGTCTTGCGGCGGCACCGGGTGACGTGGTCACATGCGTTACGGCGGGTGCTTCATTTCTGGCCGAACCTGGCGGAGGTGCATGGTGACGGAAGAGGTCCTGCGGCAGCGGACGGCGATGGAAGCGGCGGCGGCGGGCCGCACGCTCTGCGACCAGCTGGCGATCACGGCGGAGACCTGGGGCGACCTGCCCGCCTACTCGGACCGGGACGGCGGCCCGTGGCAGACGATCAGCTGGCGGCAGACCAGGGAGCAGGCCCTGGTGCTGGCCGCCGGCTTCATCACGCTCGGGCTGCAGCCAGGCGAGCGGGTCGTGCTGATGATGGCGAACCGGGTGGAGCACGCGCTGGCCGACTTCGCCGCCGTGCACGCCGGGGGAGTGCCGGTGACGTTCTACGCCACGCTGGCAGCCGACCAGATCGGCTACATGGCCGCCGACTGCGACGCGCGGATCGCCGTGCTCGACGGCGCGGCCGAGCTGGCCAGGTGGGAGGCGGTGCTGGCCGGCCTGCCCGGGCTGAAGAAGATCATCGTGCGCGACGCAGGCGCCTGCCCGGCGGGCGACCGTTACCTCAGCTGGCAGGACTTCACCGCGCTGGGAGCCGGCCGGCGGGCCGCCGCGCCGGAGGAGGTGGCCAGCCGGGTCGCGGACATCCGCCCGCCGGACCCGGCCACCCTGCTCTACACCTCGGGCACCACCGGTAACCCCAAGGGCGTCGTCATCACGCACGCGAGCATCATGTACGAGCTGGCCACCGGCACCGAGTCCGGCACCGCCCCGCAGCACGTCCGGTGGGTGTCCTACCTGCCGCTGGCGCACATCGCCGAGCGGATCTTCACCCTCTACCTGGCCGTCTACAACGGCGGGCACACCTACTTCTGCCACAATGCGGCAACCGAGCTGGTTGGCTGCATCGGCGAGGTGAAGCCGACGGCGTTCTTCGGCGTACCACGGGTGTGGGAGAAGGTGCAGGCCGGGATCCAGGCGCTGCTCGCCATAGAGCAGGACGAGGGCAAGCGCGCGGCCGTGGCGGCGGCAATGGCGACCGGCCTGCGGTACGTGCGGAGCTGCCAGTACGGCCAGAGCACGCCGGACGACCTGGCTGCCGAGTTCGCCGGGGCCGAGGAGAGCGTGCTGCGGCCGATCCGCTCGCTGCTCGGGCTCGGCGACGCCGAGATCGTGATCAGCGCCGCGGCGCCGCTGCCGCCGGACGTGGGCGAGTTCTTCGCCGGCCTCGGCCTGCGGATCCTGGATGTATACGGCATGACCGAGACCACCGGCGCGTTCACCGCCAACACGCTGGAGGCATTCAAGCTCGGCACGGTGGGGCGGCCGGTGCCCGGCATGGAGGTCAGGATCGATGACGATGGCGAGATCCTGGTGCGCGGCCCGCTGAACTCGCCTGGCTACCTCAACCTGCCGGAGAAGACCGCCGACCTGATCGACGCCGACGGCTGGCTGCACACCGGGGACATCGGGTCGCTGGACGGCGACGGCTTCCTGTCCGTGCTGGACCGCAAGAAGGAGCTGATCATCACTTCCGGCGGCGAGAACATCGCCCCGGCGGCGATCGAGGGCCTGCTCGTCGCGCATCCGCTGGTCGGCCAGGCGCTCGCGTTCGGCGACCGGCGTCCGTACGTGGTGGCGCTGCTCACGCTGGACGGCGAGGTCGCGCCGGCCTGGGCGCGGGCACGCGGGATCGAGCCGGGCTCGCTGGCGGAGCTGGCCGGCCACCCGGACGTGCTCGCCGCCGTCGGGGAGGCCGTCGCGGCGGCGAACGCCCGGCTGGCCCGGGTGCAGCAGGTAAAGGCCTGGCGGCTGCTGCCGGTGGAATGGACCGCGGAGAGCGAGGAGCTGACCCCGACGCTGAAGCTCAAGCGCCGCATCGTGCACGCCAAGTACGCCGACGTCATCGACGCGCTCTACGCGGGCTGAGCGGAGTCGTCCTCGGGCCCGGCCGTCACGGGCATCACGGGCATCACGGCCGTCACGGGCATCACGGTGGTCCAGCCGGCCCGGCGGTCACGGCCGCTGTGGCCGGAAGATCATGCAGCTGCTCGTCGCCTGCGCGTACAGCTTGCCGTCGGCGCCGGTCAGTCTGGCCTCCGCCAGCGCGGTGCGGGCGCCGAGGTGACTGACGGTGCCCTCGCATAGCAGCCTTCCGCTAGCCGCCGTGACCGGCCGGATGAACTTCACCGAGAGATCCAGCGAGGTGTAGTAACTGCCGGCCGGCAGCAGGCTATGCACGGCGCAGCCGCAGGCAGAATCGCAGAGCGTCGCGCATACCCCGCCATGCACCGACCCGATCGGGTTGTAGTGGAACTCGGACGGCGTGATCTCGAAGACGGCCCGGCCCGGTTCGATCAGGGCGAGGGTGAAGTCCAGCGTCGCGGTGATCGGCGGCAGCGGCAGCGAGCCGTCCTTCATCGCCTGGAAGAAGTCCCCGCCGCCTAGCTCACGTGCAGCCGACCCGGCCACCGCCGGATCATCCCACGCATAGGTCCGCTGCCGGAGATCATCCCGGCTGCCCAGGTCAGTCATCCCGTGCTCCCTCCGTCGGCCGTCAGGCCCGGACTGCCGCGGCCGGCACCGGGGCCCGGGCCGCTCCGGCTGGCATCGGGCGCCGGGCCGCTCCGGCTGGCCTCCGGGGCCGGGCTGCTCCGGCCACTGCGGCGGGCCGGGCCAGGGCATCAGGCCGCGGGCTGCCGGGGCGCGCGGCGGGCACCGGCCCGGCCAGCGGGGCGCGGACCAGGACCGAATCGGCCGTCAGCTCGCAGCTCGCGGCCGGCCAGTGCCGGGCGATCATCGACAGCACTTCGGCGTTGTCCGGCAGCACGTCCATCGTCACCGACCGCGCGCCGCGCGCGACGGCACGGGCGAGCAGCAGCCGCATCAGCGCTGACCCGATCCCGCGCCGCTGGCAGCCGTCCGCCACTACCAGGCCCACATCGACCGCCGGGACGCCGTCGGCGCCGGCGGCGTCCACCGCCATTGCATGCCCGACGATCTGGCCATGGCACGACTGGCCGGCGCCGGCCGGGCAGCGGCACTCGGCTACCACGATGTCGGCCCCGTTGCCGGCGCCGCACAGGGCGCGCAGCAGCGGGCCGCCCGGCGGTGCCACCCCGGCGAAGAACCGGAGGTACTGAGTCCGCTGCGACAGGCCGGCGATGAACGACCTGAGCGCCTCCGTGTCTGCCGGGCCGCCCGGCCGGACCTCAGCCGGCCCGATCGCCTCGGGCGGGCCGCCCGGCCGCGCTTCAGCCGGCCCGATCACCGCAGATACCATGCGATCTTGCTGGGTTCGGTTCACGAACTCAGCTTGGCGCATCATTGCTAAGTCTGTCAACTGGACTTAGGATCACCGGATATGACCGAGGCGTGGGTGCTCGACTACGACACGCGGAACTGCACGATCGAGGCCGCGCTCCGCGTAGTGGGCGAGAAGTGGACGTTCCTGGTGCTGCGCGAGGCCTTCAACGGAGTGCGCCGCTTCGAGGACATTCAGCGCCGTACCCGGATGCCGCGGCAGATCCTGAGCAACCGGCTCGGCCGCCTGGTCGACGAAGGACTGTTGCGCAAGGTGCCCTACCGCGAGCCTGGCCAGCGGAGTCGCAGCGAGTACCGGCTGACCGAGCGGGGCCTGGACTTGTTCCCGCTGCTCGTCTCCCTGCTGGAATGGGGCAACAAGCACGCTGCCAGCGGGGACGGTCCGCTGGTCCAGTTGCAGCACCGCGATTGCGGCGCCCCCGTGCGGCTGCGGCTAAGCTGCGCCGACGGTCACGAACTGGCGTCCGCCCGCGAGGTCACGCCTGTTCCCGGCGCCGGAGCGCGCCGGATCGCCTGACCGGCGCCGGGCCGGCCGATGCGGGGCCGGGCGGCGGGCGATGCGGGCCGGGCGGCAGGGCGATGCAGGCCCGGGCGGCGGATTCAGGCCGGGGGGACAGTGCCGCTGGGCGAGGTCGACGGCGACTGGGTGGTGCTCGGCGGGACTGACTCCGCCCGGGTCCTGCGCTCGTCCTGGTCCGCCGGGGTAACCGGCGCCCGGTCGGCGGGGACCCGGCCGGTGATCGTCGGGGACTCGTCATGCTCGCCGGTATAGACAGCGCCGGCCGGCTGGTAGCTCTCCTCCTGGCTCGGGTACGACTCGCTGGCCACGTGCGCCGGGGCGGCGGATGCTGCCGGGCCGGCGAACGCCGGCGTCGGCTGCGGGGCCACCTCAGCGCGGTCGGCCGGTCCCAGGCCGGCGGCCCGCTCGGCCAGCGCGGCGTCCTTGACGCCGATTACCGCGCACCGGCCGAGGGCAACCGCGGCGAAGAACACGATCACCACTCCCAGGCCGATGAAGAAGCCGAGCTCCTCGATCGCCAGCCGGTTGAGCGTGCTGCCCACTGGCACGCCAGCCTCCGGGGTGCCGCCGTTCCACAGCGTGCTCACCAGGTTGCCGACCACGAACCAGGCGCCGCCGAGCGCGGCCACGAACGCGCCGAACATGGCCACCGGCCGCCTCGCGCTGACCAGCAGGATCAGGCCGCCCAGCATGGTGGCGGCGGCAGGCAGGATCTCCAGCCACAGCCTGCCGGTGGTGTAGGTCCACGTCTTGTCCGGCGTGTATGCGTAATGGAAGTACGGGCCGATGAACGGGATCAGGCCGCCCCATGCGCCGAGCAGGATAAGCAGCACGCCGCTCAGGGCGCCCCTGCTCCGCGGAATCCGCGTTATCCCAGCCATCTGAAGCCACATCCTTCGTTCGGGGAGGATTAAGACTGGCATAGGCCGGTTACCCGCCGCGGCCCGCACTATGCATCTCTTAACGGCCGATACCGGCGGGCACCAGGGAGCGGCCGCCGGACGACCGCCGCAGCCTGCGCGCTCGCCGCGGAAGAAGACGCCGCCCGGGCGCCTGGGCGCTCTGCGCCTGCGGCCCGGCGCCTGGGCCGCCGGAAGAGCTAGCCGCCGGTGCGGCTGGCGAACCGGGACGCGGCCCAGGTAGCCGGCTCGGCGGGCGGTCCGCCGCCGCCGATCCAGCGGGCCAGCACGGCCGCGGTCATCGGCGCGTTCAGGATCCCGGTCCGGAAGTGCCCGGAGGTGAGCCAGGCGTTCTCCAGCCCCGGGACCCGGTCAATGACCGGCCGCCGGTCCGGGTGCCGCGGCCGGAAACAGCACCACTGGTAGGCGATCCCGAGGCCGCGCAGGGCCGGCAGCGTGGCGGCGAGGCCAGCCATGATCGAGTCGATCACTTCGGGCTGCACGGCCGGGCTCTCGTCGCCGACGTCGAAGGTGCCGCCGGCCAGCAGCCGGCCGCCCTCGATCTGGGTCGCGACCGGGGCGACGATGCCGGGCAGCTGCACCGGCGCTGGCTCGGTCACCAGCAGGTGTCCCTTGACCCGGTCCGAGGGCAGCCGGAGCGGCAGGCCGTCGAGCACTGGCGGCAGCCCGGTGGCGAACACCACCGCCCCGGGCTGGACATCGCCGGCCGACGTGGCCACCGACGTTATCCGGTCGCCCAGGACCGTCACCGCGGTGGCCGCTACCCCGGTGGCCACCGCGGGCAGGCCAGCCGCCAGCCTGGCGACCGCCCGCAGCGGATTCAGCCTGGCCTGGCGCCGGATCAGGGCTCCTTCCATCGGCCGGGCCAGCCCCGGGACGAGGCGCTCGACCTGGCCGGGGCTCATCCACTCGATCGCGGGCGGCTGATGCGCGGCGAAGCCGCCCGAGTCCGGGGCCAGCCCGATCCAGTCGAGTTCTATCAGCCCGACGCCGCCCGGCACGGCCTGCTCAAGATCCCGCCAGCGTTCCAGGCTGGCCCGCTCGAGGTCCACGAACGGCTCCGGGTCGCTCCACTGGTGCGGCTCGGGGATCAGCAGGCCGGTCGCGCCGCCGGTCGCGCCGGCGCCCAGCCGGCCGGTCTCGATCAGCAGCACCGAGCCGAGGCCTGCCTCATGGCATGCCGCCGCGGTCGCGACGCCCAGGATGCCGCCGCCTACCACCA
This sequence comes from uncultured Actinomycetes bacterium, assembly GCA_963786975.1. Classification (GTDB taxonomy): domain Bacteria; phylum Actinomycetota; class Actinomycetes; order Streptosporangiales; family Streptosporangiaceae; genus Palsa-506. Next base: position 995,829 of record CAWBBE010000011.1, read on the forward strand.
GGATGTCCGGCCGGGGATCGGCGATGGCCCCATCCCCGCGGCCCAGGGTGGCCCGTTCGGAATCGCTGAGCTGATCCCGCCAGATCGCGCTGCTTACGGTCATGACCCCATCCTCGATGATTCGGCCGGCCCGCGTGCTTCGTTGCGGCAGGCAAGCTGGCTTGCCCGCAGCCAGCGGAATGGCGATATCGGTGACCCGATGCTAGAGGACGCCGGCCGGCCCGCGTTCCGCGGGGAGCGAGCCGGCCAGCCCGCGCGATGGGCGGCCCGCGCGATGGGCGGCCTGCGCGATGGCCGGCCCAGCACGGTGGTCACGCCCAGTTGCCGTCCGCGCCATCTCGGCGGGACGGGCTGACCTCGTGATCACTAAGAGCACCGGGACGCCGGGCCTGGCCAGCCGCCGGATTGCCCTGGTCGCGGGCGACAGCAAGAAGCAGTCGCTGCAGGCCGGGGCCCGCGGCGCGGCGCCCGCCCCGGTGGCCCGCCCGCCGCCGTTGCCGAGGGCATCTGGCGGTGCGGGACAGGCCACCTGACTCATGGCGGGCCGCCGCGTCCGTGGCCGGTTACCACCGGGCACTGGCGCACTGGCCGGCGGCCACGCTTATCCCGCCGTCCAGCGGGCCGCACCGCCGGCCAGCGCCGCGCCGCCGTCCGCCGCGCCGCCGTCCGCCGCGGGCGATGGCCAGCCGGCCGATGATCCAGACGTAGGCTGGGTGACATTGCCATGGCTGGCCGCGTCGATAAGGGGGTGCTGCCGTGCTTGCCGACTCATTCGGCCGGGTCGCGACCGACCTGCGCGTGTCCCTAACCGACCGGTGCAACCTGCGCTGCAGCTACTGCATGCCGCCGGAGGGGCTGGACTGGCTGCCGAGCCCGCTGCTGCTGACGGACGACGAGGTCATCCGGCTGGTGCGGATCGGGGTTGAGCGGCTCGGCATCACCGAGGTCCGCTTCACCGGCGGCGAGCCGCTGCTGCGCCGCGGGCTGGCCGGCATCGTGCAGGCGGCGGCCGGGCTCCGGCCGCGCCCGGAGCTCTCGCTGACCACGAACGGGATCGGGCTTACCCGGCTGGCGGGCCCGCTGCGGGCAGCCGGGCTGGACCGGATCAACGTGTCCCTGGACACGCTGCGCCCGGACACCTTCAAGGTGCTCGCGAAGCGGGACCGGCTGGCCGACGTGCTGGACGGCCTGGGAGCCGCGGCGTCCGCCGGAATCACGCCAATCAAGATCAACACCGTGCTGATGCGCGATGTCAACGACGGCGAAGCCGGGACGCTGCTCCGGTACTGCCTGGAGCATGGCTACCAGCTGCGCTTCATCGAGCAGATGCCGCTCGACGCGCAGCACGGCTGGCGGCGGGAAAATATGGTCACGGCGGACGAGATACTGGCAGCACTCTCGGCCGAGTTCACGCTGACGCCGGACGACCCGGACCGGCGTGGCTCGGCCCCGGCCGAGATCTTCCTGGTCGACGGCGGCCCGGCCAGGGTCGGCGTGATCGGCTCGGTGACCAGGCCGTTCTGCGGCTCGTGTGACCGGGTCCGGCTGACCGCCGACGGGCAGATCCGCAACTGCCTGTTCGCCAGGGAAGAGAGCGACCTGCGCGGGCCGATGCGCTCCGGGGCTACCGACCAGGAACTGGCCGACCGCTGGCTGCGCGCGGTAGCCAGCAAGCTTCCCGGGCACGGCATCGATGATCCCGGCTTCCTGCAGCCGGCCAGGCCAATGTCGGCCATCGGCGGGTGACGGCGGGCATAGGCCGGAGCGGTCCCGGGCGAGCTGCCGCCTAAGGTGCGCGCGTTTCCGCGGAAACGCCTGCCGTTCCCGCCCGGGCGCCCCTAGCTGCCCGGGTGCCGCTGGCCGACATGTACCCGGCGCCGCCTCCCGGCTCCCCGCCAACCCGCTCCCCGCTCCCCGCCTCCCCGGCTCCCCGCTCCCCGCCAACCCGGTGATCATGACGATCAACGGGTCAGATGCCGTTGAACGTCATGATCACCGGGTTCGGGCAGGTCGGCGGGCGAGACTGGCAGGGGTGGCGGCGCTGGCCGATATGGTGCCCGGTGCCGCTGAGTGTCGTGGTGCGCGTTTCCGCGGAAACGTCCGGATCGCATCGGGCGGCCCAGCGGGGGGCTCTTCGGCGGCAGAGTCCCGCGCGCGACTGCCGGGTCGCTTGCCTCGCGCGCCCCTGCTTCGGCCGGCTTTGCCTGGCCGGGGCTGAACCGCCAGTGGTGACAGCGGCCCGGCATCGGCATGCACGGGCGGCCCGAGGACTCCCGCAGCCAGCCGCCGCGAAAACGGGTCTTGCCAGACGACCTATAACGATATATCTTTGACTTAGTAAGAGCATCAGAAGAACATCTTAGATGTGCCGGAGCATTCAGGCTCAGGCCGCGGGATGTCAGCAGACAAGGAGCATGAAGATGCGAGAACGAGAAGACGACAACTGGCGGCACCGGGGCGATGACGAAGCCTGGCCGCGCAGAGGAGGCGGACGGCGAGGTCACGGCCGCGGCCCGGGTTTCCCCGGCCGGCCCGGATTCGGCGGTCCGCCGGGATTCCCCGGACTGGGTTCCTGGCTGGGGGATCCGAGGATGATGCGAGGCCCGCGGGCCAAGCGCGGCGATGTGCGGGCCGCGGCGCTCGCGCTGCTGTCCGAGGGCCCGATGAACGGCTATCAGATCATCCAGGAGATCAGCGAGCGAAGCGGCGGCGTATGGCGCCCGAGCCCTGGCTCGGTCTACCCCGCGCTGCAGCAGCTCGAAGACGAGGCGCTGATCCGCGCCGAGGCGGGGGACGGCGGCCGCCGCGCTTACGTCCTTACCGCGGACGGCAGGGACTACGCCGATTCCCACCCGGACGAGCTTGACGCGCCGTGGGACGCGGTAACCGGCAACGCCGGCGGTGCCGCCGTCGAGATGCGGAAGCTCATCGGGCAGGTGGCCATGGCGGCTTTCCAGGTCCTGAGCGCGGGCAGCGAGGCCCAGATCGGCCAGGCGCGCCGGGTGCTCACCGACGCGCGGCGGGCCCTCTACCGGCTGCTGGCCGCCGACGAGGAGGACAGCGCGGCCGACGACCAGCCAGCCGGGCCGGACGCCGGCTCCCGCTAGGCTCGGAGGCGCAATCGGGCCCTCGTGGACGCAAGCGGCCGGGGAGGCAACGACAGTGGCATTGAATGCCGGCACCGCCAGCGCAGCGGCCGGCCGGGTCGCAGCCGGCACCGGCCGGCCGCCGGTGATCTCGGTGGCCGGGCTGACCAAGCGGTATGGCGAGATTGAGGCGGTCCGCGGCATCGACTTCGAGGTGGCCGGGGGCGAGACCTTCGGCTTTCTCGGGCCGAACGGCGCGGGCAAGACGACGACCATCAAGATCCTCTGCACGCTGGCGAACGCGACGGCCGGCGCCGCCAGCGTGGCCGGCCACGACACGGCCCGGGAGCGGGACGCGGTCCGCCGCAACATCGGGCTTGTCTTCCAGGACACCACCCTGGACACCTACCTGACGGCCGAGCAGAACCTGCGCTTCCACGCGGAGCTCTACGGCGTGCCAAAGGCGGCGGTGAACCCGAGGATGCACCAGGTTATGGACATGGTCGGGCTGTGGGACCGCAAGGACAGCCTGGTCAGCACCTTTTCCGGGGGAATGCGGCGGCGGCTGGAGATTGCCCGCGGCCTGCTGCATGCCCCCCGGGTGCTGTTCCTGGACGAGCCCACCGTGGGCCTGGACCCGCAGACCAGGTCGTCGATCTGGCAGTACATCAACGAGCTCAAGGGCCGTGAGGACATCACTATCTTCCTGACCACGCACTATATGGACGAGGCAGAGAACTGTGACCGCATCGCGATCATCGATCACGGCCAGATCGTCGCGATCGATACCCCGGAGGCCCTGAAGGCGAGCATCGGCAAGGACCGGGTGCAGATCCACACCGCGGACGATCCGGCGGCCATTGCCGCGCTGGCGGAAACTTTCGGCATCGACGCTGTCACCCGCGAGGGCGCGGTGATGTTCTCGGTGTCCGCGGGCGAGCAATTCGTGCCGCGGCTGTTCGCGGAGTTCACGGTGCCGATCCAGTCGGTCAGCGTGTCCCGTCCCTCGCTGGACGACGTCTTCATGTCCTACACCGGAACGACGATCAGGGACGCCGAGGCGTCCGGCAACGACGCGATGCGCCAGATCGCCGCCAGGTTCGGCGGGAGGCGGTAACACATGACTACCCAGATCGCGGCCGGGCCGCAGCCAGATGCCCTGGTCACCCAGATCCGGGTCGCGGTGCCCGAGCGCGGGCTCCGGCACGACCTGCGGGCCATCAGCATCGTCTGGCGGCGCGAGCTGATCAGGTTCCGCACCGACCGGCTGCGGGCCGTCACGTCGCTGATCCAGCCGGTGCTGTTCCTGTTTGTCCTCGGCACCGGGCTGTCCGCGCTGGCCGGCGGCAGCATGCCGTCGGGGGTCAGCTTCAAGACCTTTATCTATCCAGGCGTGCTGGCGATGTCGGTGCTGTTCACCGCAATATTCTCGGCCGCCTCAATCGTGTGGGACCGGGAGTTCGGATTCCTCCGCGAGATCCTGGTCGCGCCAGTAAGCCGGGCGTCGATCGTCATTGGCAAGTGCCTCGGCGGCGCGACGATCGCGACATTTCAGGGCATTGTCTTCCTTATCCTGGCCGGCTTCGCCGATGTGCCCTACAACCCGGTGCTCATTGCCACCCTGATCGGCGAACTGCTACTGCTGGCTTTCACGCTCACCGCGTTCGGCGTGATGATGGCGGCGCGGATCAAGCAGTTCCAGGCATTCATGGCACTCACTCAGATGCTCGTAATGCCACTGTTCTTCCTGTCCGGCGCGCTGTACCCGCTGACCGGCCTGCCGGCCTGGCTGAGCATCCTCACCCGGATCGACCCGCTGACCTACATCGTCGGCCCGATGCGCCATGCGGTGTTCAGCCATCTCGCCATGCCCGCCGTGTTCGAGCAGCGTCTGGCGCCCGGCATTACCTGGGCTGGCTGGCCGGTCCCGGTCTGGCTGTCCATCGGGATCGTCGCGATCATGGGCCTGGGAATGATGGCCGTGGCGATCGCCGAGTTCCGCAAGACCGAGTAGCGGCGCGCAAGGCGGGGAAAAAGGTAGAGCGACGCCGGGTGGCTACGGGGGCAAACCACCCGGCGTCGCATTCATCGGCGCTCCGACGGGGGCCCGGAACGCCGGCAACGGTGCCCCGGCGGGGGACCAGAGCACCGGTAAGCATGTTACACCGAAACCCCCCCTAGCGCGTCAAGACCGGATTACGAGCGGATCTCATCATGGACTCCCGCTCATCCTTGCTGATCAGCCGTTTCCCGGCCGGACGCGATGCGACGTTTTGCGCTATCGGCGAAGGCGCGCCGTTCTTGCCCGTCATGTCTGATTCTGGCCAGGCTGTTGAGAGCCTGCGGTTGGCTCCTCGGCAGTGCCCTGGTAAGAGTTCCGCGGCGGACCGGAGTGCCGCTCTGGCAGCTGCGGCACGTATGGCCGGAATCCGCGGCGGCTCGTCGGCTCGCGGCCGCCGTTGGCGAAGACGACCGCAAAGTAAGGAATGATGATCGCGCCAACGGCGGGGATCGCGGTGAGCCAGCCGGCGCCGTTGGTAAACAGCACCACCGCGATCACGAAACAGACCAGCCGGATGCCCATCATGATCAGATAACGGCGCTGGCGGTACGCGATGTCCTCGGACATGGGCAGGCGTGCGTCCGTGACCAGCTGGACGCCGTCCCGGGGCCCGCGCGTAACTCTCACAGTCCCAACGTATGCCTGCCCGGCGCGTGCTGCTACCGGGCGGGGAGCGATGCCGGGATCTCGGCTGCCGACGCGGCGCCCGCGAGGGCCATCGCGTGCGCCAGGTCGGCGGTCAGTCCCGCCAGCAGATCCCGGACGCCGTCGGCGCCGGCGCAGGCCAGCGCCCAGAGCACCGGCCGCCCGACGAAGGCGGCGGCGGCGCCGAGCGCGAGCGCGGAAAGCACATCCCGGCCAGCCTGGATCCCGCCATCCACGTAGACGCCGAACCCCGGCGGGCCGGCCGGGACGGCAGCGGCCACCGCGGGCAGCGCCCTGGCCGCAGCGACCGCTCCGTCAAGCTGCCGCCCGCCGTGGTTGGACACGATCACCGCGGCCGCCCCGTGCGCGGCGCAGGACAGCGCGTCAGCGGGGTGCAGTACCCCCTTCACCACGACCGGCAGCCCGCCGCCGGTCTCGGCCAGCCAGCCGATGTCGGCCACGGTCACGTCCGCCGCCTGCACCGCGGCACCCCGGTCGGCGAGCGGCCCGAGGTTGACCAGAAAGTCCACGTCGCTGGCCGCGAGCGCGGCCTGCTCCCACCGCCGCTCGCGGCCGACCACCGGGGTGTCCGCGGTGAGCACGAGAGCCGATGCGCCCGCCCCGGCGGCGCGCCGGACCAGATCCGCGGTCAGCCGCCGGTCCCGCATCACGTAAACCTGGAACCACCAGCTCCCGTGGCCCGCGGCGACCACCTCGCCGACATCCTCGATCCGGCAGCTGCTCCGGCTGCTCAGCACGTAAAGCGCGCCGGCCGCCGCCGCGCCGGCCGCGGTGGCGAGCTCGCCGTCCGGATGGGCGAGCCGGTGAAAGGCGGTCGGCGCCACGCCGACCGGCGTTGCCATCGCGGAGCCCAGCAGATCCGCGCCGGTATCCACCGCCGACACGTCACGCAGGACCCGCGGCGCCAGCCAGACCTGCCGCCACGCCTTAAGGTTGGCGCGGAGTGTCCGTTCGCGGCCCGACCCTCCGGCGTAGTACTCGTAGACCGCGGACGGCAGCAGTTTCCTGGCCCGGCGTTGCAGCTGAGCGGCATCGGGAGTCATATCCCCATCCAGGGAGGCAACATGAGCGAGCGCACCTATCGTGTCACCGAGATCGTCGGCACTTCCCCGGAGGGAATCGAGCCTGCCATCCGGAGCGCCCTGACCCGTGCCGGGCACACGCTGCGGCACCTTGACTGGTTCGAGGTCACCCAGATCCGCGGCCAGATCGTAGACGGCGAAGTCGGGCACTTCCAGGTCGGCCTCAAGGTCGGCTTCCGCCTCGAGGACGCCTAGCCAGGCCAGCTCGGCCAGGCGGGCCTAGCTGGCCTGGCTGACCGAGGACATGTTGAAGCCTTCCACCCGGACCGGCGGCATTGCGGCCCGGGTGAAATAGTCGCTCCACTCGCGTGGCAGCGCCGCGGCGGTGACGCCTGCCTCGGTGATGCGGCCGAGGATGGCGACCGGGCTCTCGTTGAACCTGAAATTGTTCACCGCCGCCGTCACCTCGCCGTTCTCCACGAGGTAAACCCCGTCCCTGGTCAGGCCGGTGAGCAGCAGGGACTGCGGGTCCACCGCGCGGATGTACCACAGGCAGGTCAGCAGCAGGCCGCGGCCGGTGCTGGCGATCATGTCGTCCAGCGTCGCGGCGGCGCCCGGTACCTCCAGGATCAGGTTGCCGATCTCCGGCGTCACCGCGGCCCCGGCGCGCTGCGCGGAGTGCCGGGTCTGGGTCAGCGCGGCCAGCCGGCGCCGAGATCCAGTCGGTCGGCGGCAGCGCCAGCCCGTTGTCGAAGACGGAGGAATCCCGGCCGGAGGCGTGCGCGATCACGAACGGCGCGCATTCCAGCCCGGCCGCGGCCGGGTCGCTGCGCAGCGTCAGCGCCGGGCCGGGCAGCCGCTCGCCGAGCCTGGTGCCGCCGCCCGGCCGGCTGAACACGGACCTGCCGTCCATGGCGTCCCTGGCGCCCGCCGACCAGTACAGGTAGATCATCAGGTCGGCCAGCGCGGCGGGCGGCAGCAAGGTCTCATAGTGCCCGGCCGGCAGGTCGACCCGCCGCGCTGCCCAGTCAAGCTGCCGGCCCAGCCGCCGGCCAGCCCGGCGACGTCGATGTCGGAGAAGTCCCGCGTCCCGGCGCCCGCCCAGGCGGAGCTGGCCAGATCCGCCGACTTGGCGTTGATCTCCACCTTCCCGGCCGGCTGGTCGTGCCGCAGCCGCAGGCCGCTGGAAGTGCCGAGGAACGTGCAGGTCAGCGAATGTTCCGCGAAGCCGTACAGCTTCCGGCCGGCCGAGGCGGCGGAGCTGAATGCCTCGCCGAGGGCGGGCGCAAGAGAATTGAAAACGCCGACCCCGGTGCCGGTCACCGGCTCGTCCCACCCGGCCGGGCCGTCGCCCGCTTCGGCCGGCGTGCACCAGCGGCAGCGCGTCCTGCGCCGGGGTGCCGTCGGCGGCGGCCAGCTCGGCCGCCCGCACGACATCGGTGACCTGGTCGTCCCGGACGCCCGCCCTGGACACCACCCCGGCCGCGGTGGCGCCGCCGCGGCGGGTGATCGCGATCACCGTGAGCTGGCGGGTCCTGGAAACGCCGTTGGTGGTCAGCGTGTTGGCCGCCCAGCGCAGGTTGACCGACGAGGTCTCCTCCGCCAGCACCACGCAGTCGTCGCACCGCGCCGCCTGCAGCGCGCGCTCGACGGCCGCCTGCGGGGCCTGCCCGGTCATGATGCCTCTTCGACGGTGTTGAGTATCCGCACCCCGCGCATCGCCACGGCCGGGCAGCCGTGGCTGACCGGCGCGACCTGGGCGGGCTGGCCCTTGCCGCAGTTGAACGCGCCGCCCAGCAGGTAGGTCTGCGGGCCGCCGACGGCCTCCATCGAATTCCAGAAATCGGTGGTCGTCGCCTGGTAGGCGACGTCGCGCAGCTGGCCGGCCAGCCGCCCGCTGGCGATCCGGAAGAACCGCTGCCCGGTGAACTGGAAGTTGTACCGCTGCATGTCGATGGACCAGCTCTTGTCGCCGACGACGTAGATGCCGTGCTCCACGCCGGCGATCAGCTCCTCGGTGGACGGGCCGCCGGCGGCCGGACGCAGCGAGACGTTGGCCATCCGCTGGATCGGCATGTGACCGGGCGAGTCGCCGAACGCGCAGCCATTCGACCGGCTGAGGCCGGCCAGCCTGGCCATCCGCCGGTCCAGCTGGTACCCGGTCAGCACCCCGCCGGTGATCAGCTCCCAGGACTGCGCTGCGACGCCCTCGTCGTCGTAGCCAACCGTGGCGAGCCCGTGCGGCGCCGTGCGGTCCCCGGTGACGTGCATGAGCGGCGAGCCGTACTGCAGGCTGCCCAGCTTGTCCGGGGTAGCGAACGACGTGCCGGCGTACGCGGCCTCGTAGCCGAGCGCCCGGTCCAGCTCGGTCGCGTGGCCGACCGACTCGTGGATCGTCAGGAACAGGTTCGACGGGTCGATCACCAGGTCATACCGGCCGGCCCGGACGCTGGGCGCGGCCAGCTTGGCGGCCAGCAGGCCCGGCATCGCGGCCAGCTCGGCGGGAAAGTCCCACCCGGTGCCGGTGAGGTACTCGTAACCGCGGCCGGCCGGCGGGGCGAGCGTGCGCATCGTCTCGAACCGGCCGCCCGGCTCCACCGACACGGCGGTCAGCTCCGGATGTACCCGGATCCGCTGCTGGGTGGCCGTGGTGCCGCCGTCACTGTAGAACTTGCACTCCTTAACCTGCAGCAAGGACGCGTCCACGTGATCGACCCGGTCGTGCCCGAGCAGCCCGGCGCTCCAGCCGGCCAGCAGCGCGACCTGCTCGGCGACGCTGATGCTGAACGGGTCGACGTGATAGCCGGAAACCCAGCTCACGTCTCCGTGCGCGGGCTCGCCAGCCAGCTCGATGCGTTCCGCGGCGAGCGCCGCCGCCACCCGGGCGACGCCGACCGCATCGGCCGCGGCGGCGGCGGCGGCGTCCGGGGTCAGGTCGGCGGCCGACCCGAATCCCCAGGTGCCGTCGACTACCACCCGGACGCCGAGGCCGGCCTCGTCCGCCTCATAGCGGGTCTCCAGCTGCCCGTCGGACAGCCCGATCCGCCGCTGGATGATCCGCTCGGCCCGGAAGTCGGCGTGCCCGGCGCCGAGTTCAGCCGCGCGCTGCAGCGCGGCGGCGGCAAGCTCGCGGAGCGGCAGCGCGGTGAATTCCTCGTCGACGCGGCCAGCCCCGGCAGTGGCTGCGCTCTGGTCCACGCAGCGCAACCTATCCCATGCCGGTTCCCGCGAGGCGGCCCGGTACGCTCGCCAGGATCGGACCGGCTGATCCGCAAGCTGATCCGCAAGCACCGGAGGTGTTACCGCAGATGAGCCGATCTGCCCTGGTCACCGGCGGCAACCGGGGGATAGGGCTGGCGATCGCCCGCCAGCTCGCCGCCGCGGGCGACGCGGTGACCGTGACCTCCCGGTCCGGTGCCGACGTGCCGGGGCTGACGGTGGTCAAGTGCGACGTGCGGGACGCGGCGGCCGTGGACGCGGCGTTCGCCGCGGCCGAGGCCGGGCCGGGGCCGGTCGAGGTCCTGGTGGCCAACGCCGGGATCACCCGGGACCAGCTGCTCGCGCTGATGACCGAGGATGACTTCGGCGCCGTCCTCGACACCAACCTGACCGGCGCGTACCGGGTCGCCAAGCGGGCCGTCCGCGGCATGATCAGGATGCGGCGCGGGCGGATCATCTTCATCTCGTCGGTGGTCGGCCTGCTCGGCTCGGGCGGCCAGGCGAACTATGCCGCATCCAAGGCGGGCCTGGTCGGGCTGGCCCGCTCGCTGGCCCGCGAGCTTGGCACCCGGCACATCACCGTGAACGTGGTCGCGCCCGGCTTCATCGACACGGACATGACGGCCGCGCTCGCCGACGACCGGAAGGCGGCGATCCTGGCCGGGGTGCCGCTCGGGCGGCTCGGCTCGGCCGCCGAGGTCGCCGCGACGGTAGCGTTCCTGGCCTCCGACGACGCGGCCTACATCACCGGCGCGGTGATCCCGGTCGACGGCGGCCTCGGCATGGGCCACTAGCCAAGGGGAACTGATGGGAATCCTGGACGGCAAGCGAATCCTGGTCACCGGAGTGCTCACCGAGTCCTCCATCGCGTTTCACGTGGCGCGGATCGCGCAGCAGGAAGGCGCGGTGCTGGTGCTGACCGGCTACGGCAGGCTCAGCCTGGTGCAGCGAATCGCCAGGAGGCTGCCCGACCCGCCGCCGGTGCTGGAGCTAGACGTGACCGACGCCGGGCAGCTCGACTCGCTGGCCGGCCGCGTCGCCGAGCACGTGGACGGGCTCGACGGCGTCGTGCACGGCATCGGCAACGCGCCGCAGTCGGCGCTGGGCGGCAATTTCCTGCATACGCCCTGGGAGGACGTGGCGGTCGCGCTGCACGTGTCCACGTACTCGCTGAAGGCGCTGGCCATGGCGGCGCTGCCGCTGATGGCAGCCGGCGGGGCGATCGTCGGGATGGACTTTGACGCCAGCCGGGCCTGGCCCGCCTACGACTGGATGGGAGTCGCCAAGGCGGGCCTGGAATCGTGCGCCCGGTACCTGGCGCGCGACCTCGGGCCGCGCGGGATCCGGGTCAACCTGATGGCAGCGGGCCCGCTGCGGACGATGGCCGCGCGCAGCATCCCCGGTTTCGACGCGTTCGAGTCGCTGTGGGACGACCGGGCGCCGCTTGGCTGGGACCTGGCTGACCCCGAGCCGGCCGCCCGGGCCTGCGTCGCGCTGCTTTCTGACTGGTTCCCGGCGACTACCGGGGAAATCGTGCACGTGGACGGGGGCGTGCACGCGATCGGCGGCTGACCGTTGGATGGCCAACGCGTCAGCCGCCTCGTCCGCCATGCCCGGTACGAATCGATAACAAGTTGTGACGTATTTCCCGCGGGTTCTGTATCGGTGTGCCCCTACGCTTCGGGCAACCCCGGCTGGGCTGACCGAGCGCGCAGGCGGCCGGATCGGCCGGGAACCCGGTCGCGGAGAGCGATATCGATAGGAACTTGTGACGTTTCCCGTATCAAATCGGCATCATGGCAAACCTACTCTCTCAGGAAACCCTGGCCGGACCACAGGGAGCACTGACGTGCGGCGCGCCGTCCAGGAACCCGGATCGGCACCGGCCGGGCTGGCAAGATCGGATGCGGACAGCGATCGGTGCGAGTTAGGACAGGGAGGCGGCGAGCGATGACCCGGCCTGCGGCGCACGGTATTTTCCGCGGCGGCGGCCGGGACGGCGCTCGCGATACGTCGGCAGGTACGGGCCGCGGTGCGTGCGCACCAGTTATCGGGGCAGGTAAGCATGCGCCCCACGACGAAGGAGTGATTATGGTTCTACGCAGAGGCAGGCTGCGACTGGCGGGAATAGCCGCTGCCGCGGCGGTCGCCCTGCTGGCCGCGGGCTGCGGTGGCAGCAGCGGCGGCGGCAGCAGCAGCAGCTCATCGGGTTCGTCGGGCGCCGCCGTAACGGGCGGCACGGCGAGGGTCGCGCTGCCGCCGGGCGTCACCTACAACTGGATCTTCCCGTTCTACGCGATCACCAACGCCAGCGAGTACAACTCCGAGCAGTTCCAGTGGCTGATGTACCGGCCGCTGTACATGTTCGGCAACAACACCAACAACTCGGTGGCCGATCAACTACCCGCTGTCGCCCGCCAACGCCCCGGTGTACAGCAACGGCGGCAAGACCGTCACGATCACGATGAAGGGCTGGAAGTGGTCCAACGGCGAGACCGTTGACGCCAAGAGCCTGATCTTCTGGCTGAACATGATGAAGGCCGAGAAGGCGAACTGGTACGCCTACACGCCCGGCCTGCTGCCGGACAACGTGGCCTCCTACAAGGCCACCGGCGCCGAACACGGTCGTGCTCCAGCTCAACCAGGCCGTACTCCAGCATCTGGTTCACCTACAACCAGCTGGCCGAGCTCACCCCGATGCCGCAGTCCTGGGACGTCACCAGCCTGAGCGCCAAGCCGGGCAGCGGCGGCTGCACCACCGACACGCGCGGCCGACAACTGGGCCAAGTGCAAGGCGGTCTACACCTTCCTGACCGCCCAGTCGAAGAAGGCCGCGACCTACGCGACCAGCCCGCTCTGGTCGGTGGTCGACGGGCCGTGGAAGCTGTCCAGCTTCAGCACCGACCGGCAACGTCACGATGGTGCCGAACAAGGCGTACTCCGGCAGCCCGAAGCCGAAGCTGGCGGCCATCAAGTTCGTGCCGTTCACCGACGACTCGACCGAGTACACCGCGCTGAAGACCGGGCAGGTCGACGTCGGCTACATCCCGCTCGGCGGACCTGCCGCAGAAGCCGGTCAGCGCCGTGCTGCCGCCGACCAACCCGCTCGGCAGCGGCTACAACCTGCAGCCGTTCTACTCGTTCGGCATCTACTACGCCCAGCCCAACTTCAACAACCCGACGGTGGGCTTCATGGTCCGGCAGCTCTACATCCGGCAGGCGCTGCAGATGGTCATCGACCAGCCCGGCATCGACAAGGCGATCTACCGCGGGTACGCCACCCCGACCTCGGGCGCCGTGCCCGACCACGCCGCCGAACCAGTGGGCACCGTCCGATCCAGACCGAGAACGGCGGCCAGGGCCCGTACCCGTTCACCATCGCCAAGGCGAAGTCGCTGCTGACCAGCCACGGCTGGGCCATGTCGGGCGGCGTGATGACCTGCCAGGACCCGGCCAAGTGCGGCACCGGCATCAAGAAGGGCCAGCAGGCGAAGTTCACGTACATCTACTCGACCGGCAATGCGGACGTCACGGCGCAGTGGCAGACCTACAAGTCCGACGCCGAGCAAGGCCGGCATCGACATCAACCTGGTCGGCGCAGTCGTTCAACACGATCATCGGCGAGAGCGCGCCGTGCGCGCCGATGAGCCGAAGTGCACCGTGCAGGTATTCGCCTTCGGCGGCTGGGACTTCAACGGCCCGGGCTTCGAGCCGACCGGCGAGCCGCTGTTCGCGACCGGCGCGGGGTCGAACTCCGGCAACTACTCCGACCCGCAGATGGACAAGCTGATCACCGCGACGCACACCAGCAGCAGCATGTCGACGTTCCACGACTACGCCACGTACGGGGCGCAGCAGCTGCCGTTCATCTGGGCGCCGAACCCGTACTCGATCCAGGCGGTCAGCAGCAAGCTGCACAACGTCACCTTCAACCCGCTCTACACCCTGCTTCCTGAGTACTGGTACTTCACCAAGTAGCCGGAAGCAGTAAGGCAGTAGTAGGAGGCCTGGCCGCCGCCGCGCCCGCGTCCAGCGGGCGGGGCGGCGGCCGTGGCCGAACGCATGCGGCGTGAGAGGCTGGCAGGAACAGGAGGACACATGACACCATGGCTCGGTGCGGTCGGTGACCGGCCCGCAGCGGGGCGGTGCGCGATGACCGGGTTCCTGATCCGCCGGATCCTCAGGCCCTGCTGGTCCTGTTCCTGGTGACCGTGTTCACGCTGGCCCTGGTGCACCTGTTCCCCGGCGGGCCGATCCGCGCGCTGCTCGGCCCGCGGGCGACCCCGGAGCAGATCGCCTACTACAACCAGCTGTACGGCTTCGACCAGCCGTTCTACGTGCAGTACTTCAAGTGGGTCGGCCAGCTGCTGCACGGCAACCTCGGCTTCTCCGACCAAGCTCAACCAGTCGGTCACCAGCCTGATCGCCCAGGACCTGCCGAAGACGATCGTGCTCGTCGGCCTCGGCACGCATCGTCTCGCTGCTCTTCGGCATCCCGCTCGGCGTCTACCAGGCGGTGCAAGCGCTACACGCGTCGGCGACTACGTGCTGACCGGGATCTCGTTCCTCGGCTACTCGACCCCGACGTTCTTCGTCGGCCTGCTGCTCGTCGACTGGTTCGCGATCGACATTCACCTGTTCCCGCCGTTCGCGCCGCAGGCGCACCTCGGTCGCGGCGATCCTGGCCGAGCCGCGGGCGCTGGTGCTGCCGGTGTTCACCTACGCGTTCGTGCTGTACGCGCTGTGGAGCCGGTACATGCGCTCCTCGGTGATCGACAACCTGGTGCAGGACTACGTGCGCACGGCACGGGCCAAGGGCGCCAGCGAGCGCCGGGTGCTGTGGGGGCACGTCTTCCGCAACTCGCTGGTGTCGATCGTCACGCTGCTCGGGCTGTCGCTGCCCACGCTGGTCGCCGGCGCGATCTTCATCGAGGTGGTGTTCAACTACCCGGGCATGGGGCTCGCGTTCTACCAGCGCCGCGCTGAACGTCGACTACCAGGTGCTGCTCGGGTTCACGCGTGCTCGCCACGCTGGCGACGATCATCGGGAACCTGCTGGCCGACGTCGGCTACGCGGTCCTCGACCCGAGGGTGAGGTAGCTGATGGCCATCATTCCGCCGGGCTCGGATCGCAGCCACATGGACACCGCGGTGCTGCCTTCCGAAACGCCCGAGGCCATCGAGGGGGCGCTGGCGGTCACGAAGCCGCGCAGCATGCTGCGCCGCGGCTGGGAGGTGTTCGCGGAGAACAAGCTCGCGCTGGCCAGCCTCGGCCTTCGTCGTCTTCATCGTGCTGTTCTGCTTCGTCGGGCCGCACATCTACCTCACCGACCAGGTGCACACCAACCTGAGCCAGACTACCTGTGCCCGCCGTCGGCTCGCACCTGCTCGGCTGCGACAACGTCGGCTACGACGAGCTCGGCCGGCTGATGGTCGGCGGCCAGACCTCGCTCGAGGTCGGGTTCGCCGCCGCGATCGTGGCGGTCTTCTTCGGCACCCTGTACGGCGCGATCTCCGGCTTCGTCGGCGGCTCCGTCGACTCGCTCATGATGCGCATCGTCGACGCCGGGCTGTCGATCCCCTACATCATGGTGATCATCATCCTGTCGGTGATCTTCCACCCGACACCGCCGATCATGATCTTCGTCATCGCCGTGTTCTACTGGCTCGGCGTGGCCCGGCTGGTCCGCGGCGAGACGCTCTCGCTGCGCACCCGGGAGTACGTGCAGGCGGTCAAGGTGATCGGCGGCGGCCGGTCTGCGCGCGGTGGTCCGGCACATCGTGCCGAACGCGATCGGCACGATCATCGTGCAGGCCACGTTCGCGGTCGCCGACTCGATCCTCATCCTGTCCGGCCTCGGCTTCCTCGACGCTCGGCGTCGCGCCGCCCGCGACCGACTGGGGCTACGATGCTGTCCGGCGGCCTGACCTACATCCAGGGCGGCAACTACTGGTGGCTGATCTACCCGCCGGGCATCGCGATCATCTTGACCTGCATCGCGTTCAACTTCATCGGTGACGCGCTCCGCGACGCGTTCGAGACCCGGCTGCAGCGCCGGTAGGGAGGACTAGCCTCGTGGCCCGCTACTTGAAATCACCGACCTGCGCACCGAGATCCAGCTGAAGGAGGGCGTCGTGCACGCCGTCGACGGCGTGTCGCTGCACGTCGACGAGGGCGAGACGCTCGGCATCGTCGGCGAGTCCGGCTGCGGCAAGACGATGACCGCGCTGTCGATCATGAGGCTGCTGCCCAACGGCGGTCGCATCGCCGGCGGCCGCATCAAGCTGGACGGCCGGGAGATCACCGAGCTGGCCGACGAGGACATGCGCAAGATCCGCGGCGACGACATCGGCATGATCTTCCAGGACCCGCTGTCGTCGCTGAACCCGACGCACGACCGTCGGCAAGCAGATCGCCGAGGCGGTGCTGCTGCACCGGGACGTCACCAAGCAGGAGGCCTTCGAGCGGGCGGTCGAGGTGCTCGACCTGGTCGGCATGCCGCGGGCGCGGGAGCGGGTCGACGAGTACCCGCACCAGTTCTCCGGCGGCATGCGGCAGCGCGTGATGATCGCGATGGCGCTGGCCTGCGAGCCGAAGCTGCTGATCGCCGACGAGCCGACGACCGCGCTGGACGTGACGATCCAGAAGCAGATCCTCGAGCTCATCGACGACCTGCGGCAGCGGCTCGGGATGGCGGTCATCCTGGTCACCCACGACCTCGGCGTGATCGCCGGGCGCGCGGACCGGGTCGCCGTGATGTACGCGGGCAAGATCGTGGAGACCACCGAGCACGTCGACGCTGTACGCCAACCCGCGCCACCCCTACACCGAGGCGCTGTTCCACGCGCTGCCGGAGAAGTCAGCGGAGACCAGGGAGCGGCTGTACTCGATTCCCGGCGCGCCGCCGGACCTGGTCAACCCGCCGACGGGCTGCCGGTTCGCGCCGCGCTGCCGGTACGCGACCGACCAGTGCCGCGCCGAGGACCCGGTGCTGGCCGGGCGAGACCACGGCGCACAGTCTACGCCTGCTTCTTCCCGGTCGGCGCGCAGGAGAAGGACGGTGGCGCAGGTCACCACCGTCGGTCGAGCCGATCCCGGAAGCGGCCGATCGGCCTGCGTTCGAGCGAGGCCGACCGGCGACGTGCGTGCTGCGCGCGCAGGAACCTGGTCAAGGACTTCCCGGTGACCAGCGGGGCGGTGCTGCAGCGCCAGGTCGGCTCGGTGAGCGCGGTCGCCGACGTGTCGTTCGACATCCGCAAGGGCGAGACGCTCGGCCTCGTCGGCGAGTCCGGCTGCGGCAAGACCACGATCGGCCGGCATGCTCGTCGGCCTGGACAAGCCGACGAGCGGCACGATCAGCTTCGGCGGCAAGGACCTGGCCAGGTCGCAGCGGCCGCGAGTACCGGCGCGAGCGCCGGGACATCCAGTACATGTTCCAGGACTCCTACGCCTCGCTCGACCCGCGGATGCGGGCCGGGTCGATCCTGCGCGAGCCGCTCGATCGTGCAGGGCATCGGGTCGCGCCGCGAGCAGCACGCCAAGGTCGAGCGAGATGCTCGGCAAGGTCGGGCTGCCCGCGTCGTGGACCGAGCGCTACCCGCACGAGTTCTCCGGCGGGCAGCGGCAGCGGCTCGGCTTCGCCCGCGCGCTGATGCTGCAACCCGCAGCTGATCGTCGCCGACGAGCCGGTGTCCGCGCTCGACGTGTCGATCCAGGCCCAGGTGCTCAACATGATGCGCGACCTGCAGCGCGAGCTCGGGCCTGACCTACCTGTTCATCTCGCACGACCTGTCCGTGGTCCGCTACCTGTCCAACCACATCGGGGTCATGTACCTCGGCAAGCTGGTCGAGATCGGCACCGCGGACGAGGTGTACCTGCGCCCCGCGCACCCGTACACCAAGGGCCTGATCGAGTCGGCGCCGACCGCCGACCCGGAGGCGGAGCGGGCCAAGGTCGCACGCGGGCATCACCGGCGAGCTGCCGAGCGCGATCCACCCGCCGTCCGGCTGCCGGTTCCGCACCCGCTGCCCGCTCGCGCAGGAGCATCTGCGCCGAGACGCGAGCCGCCGCTGCGGCCGTACGGCGCGAACGGCCACCTGGCCGCCTGCCACTTCGCGCTGCAGTCCCCGCAGGCCGAGGAGAGTCCGCCGTCCCAGATCGAGACCTCCGCGCCATAACGGCGCCGCGGGCCGTCGCCGGCCGCTGCCGAGCGGCCTATCCGGTTAAGTTCGGCGCGGGCCCCGGCTAGCCGGACGGCGTCTTGTGCGGCCGGCTGACACGGCTGATACTTCGGTTATGCGAAGGCAGCAGGGCCAGCTGGGCGTGCCGCCAGCGCCGCTGCGCGCGTCCGACGCCGAGCGTGACCAGGTCGTCGGCGAGCTTCGGGAGCGCTTCGCCGAGGGCCGGCTGAGCCAGGACAGCTTCGCCCGGCGGATAGACGTCGCGCTGCGCGCCCGCGAGCGGCGCGAGCTCGCCGGGCTGCTGGCGGACATGCCCGGGTCCCGCCGCCTGGCCGACGCGCTGACCGCCGCGGTGGCCGGCGTCGTCAGCGGTACCGCAGCGCGCTGGCAGGCGGCCGCCCGGCGCGCCGCGACCACCTGGCAGGCCGCGGTCCGTCCGGCGGCAGGCTGGCCGGAGCTGTCGTTCCCGGCCGGCCGCGAGCTCTGGTTCACCATCGGCCGGGCCGGCGAATGCGACCTCGTGCTGGCCGATATCACCGTGTCCCGCCTGCATGCGCGGCTGGAGCGGGACGGGTCCGGCTGGCAGCTGCAGGATCTGGGCTCCACCAACGGCACCAGGCTGAACGGCTGGCTGGTGAGCAGCCCGGTCCCGGTGCGGGCCGGCGACCTGGTCAGCTTCGGCGCGGCGGGCTTCGTGCTCACCGACGGCTAGCGGCCAGGTTTCCTGGCCGGTGCCGGCAGCCCCTAGAGTCATGGGGTGACCTTGGTTCTGCTGGTGCGGCACGGCCTGACGGCGACGACCGGCACCGTCCTCACCGGCCGCACCCCCGGCATCCCGCTGGACGACCGCGGCCGCGGCCAGGCGGCCGCGCTGGCGGCCAGGCTGGCCGCCGTCCCGCTCGACGCGATCATAACGAGCCCGCTGGAGCGCTGCCGGCAGACCGCCGACGCGATCGCCGCCGGGCGCAACGGCTCACCGGCCGCGGTGACCGAGGACGAGCGGGTCAGCGAGTGCAAGTACGGCGACTGGACCGGAAAGCCGCTGAAGGTGCTGGCCAGGGACCCGCTCTGGCGGGTGGTGCAGGCCCACCCGAGCGCGGTCACGTTTCCCGGCGAGGACGGCGAGTCGATGCTGGACATGCAGCACCGGGCGGTCAGCGCGGTGCGCGGCTGGAACGCCGCGCTGGGCAAGAACGCGGCCTACGTCCTCTGCTCGCATGGTGATGTGATCAAGGCCGTGATCGCCGATAGCCTTGGCCTGCATCTCGATTTTTGCCAGCGGATTCAGGTAGACCCCTGTTCGCTGACCGTGATCCGATACACCCCGCTGCGCCCGTTCCTGATCCGGATGAACGACACCGGCGGCGGCACGGCCGAACTCGAGCGCCGCCCGGCAGCCAGCCGCGGCAAGGCTGGCCGCCCGGCCGCGGGGGCCGAGGGTGACGCGATGGTCGGCGGCGGGGCGGGAGGATAGGAGCCATGCCGGTCTTTTCGTACGATCCGCCGGACAGGTTCGTGGCCGGGACGGTTGGCCAGCCTGGCGAGCGGACCTTCTATCTGCAAGCCAGCGCCTCCGGCCGGGTGACGAGCGTGGCGCTGGAGAAGGTGCAGGTGAGCTTGCTCGCCGAGCGCCTGGACGAGCTGCTCGACGAGGTGCTGCGGCGCAGCGGCGGCCAGGCGGCGGTGCCCGCGGCCGCTCCGGCCAGCCTGGCCGATGACGGGCCGCTGGACCTGCCGCTGCTGGAGGACTTCCGGGTCGGGGCGATCGCGCTGGCCTGGGATCGCGATGACGAGCGGGTCGTCATCGAGGCCCAGGAAGAGACCGAGTCGCCAGTCGAGCCGCTGACCGATGACGTGCCGGAAGACGGCCCCGGGGTGCTCCGGGTGCGGATCACGGCCGCGATGGCCCGCGCGTTCTCGCAGCGGGCGATGCAGATAGTGAGCCAGGGACGGCCGCCGTGCCCGCTCTGCGGGCTCCCGCTGGACTCAGACGGGCACATTTGCCCGCGGCAGAACGGTCACCGGGCCGGCCATGCCTGACCGGCCGCCCGGCCGTCGCGCCGGGCGGGGCCAGCGGGCCGGCCCCGCGCATGAGCCGGACGCCGCCGAGGCGGCGGCGCTCGACCTGCTCACAAACGGCACCCTCGAGGTCGAGGGCAGGCTCGCGGTGGCGTCGAACGCGACGCTGTACTGCACGATCCGCCATGGCGGCCGCGAGGCGGCCTGCGTGTACAAGCCGGTGGCGGGGGAGCGGCCGCTGTGGGATTTCGCGTCCGGCTCGCTGGCCGGCCGGGAAGTGGCCGCCTACCGGGTGTCGGTGGCCGGCCGCTTCGCGGTCGTGCCGCCGACCGTGTTCCGCGACGGGCCGTTCGGCCCTGGCATGTGCCAGCTGTGGATCCACGCCGACGAGTCGGTGGACGTGATCGCGCTCGCCCGCCGCACCGATCACGCGGCGCTGCGCGACATGGCCGTGTTCGACGCCGTGGTCAACAATGCCGATCGCAAGATCGGTCATCTGCTGCCTGCCCCGGATGGGCACCTGTACGGCTGCGATCACGGCGTCTGCTTCGGCGAGGAGTACAAGCTCCGCACGGTGCTATGGCAGTGGCGCGGCCGCAGCCTGCCGGCCCGGTCGGTCGCCGCGCTGCAGCAGCTTGAGCAGTGCTTCGAGACCGGGGATCTCACCGCCGAGCTCTCCGGCTGGCTCACCGCTGACGAGGTGACCGCGACCCGGCAGCGGCTGGAGCTGCTGCTCAAGCACCGGGTGCACCCTTACCCGCCGGAAGACTGGCCGGCCGTGCCCTGGCCGCCGGTCTAGCCGGCCAGCGCCGGACAGCCAGCACCGGCCGGCTAGCGGCCGCCGTGCTCGCCGCGGTTCCCCCGGCGGCGCAGGTAGCGCTCGAATTCCCGGGCGATCGCGTCACCGCTCGCCTCCGGCAGGTCGGTCGCGTCCTTGGCCTCTTCGAGCGTCTTCACGTAGTCGGCGACTTCGGTGTCCTGCTCGGCCAGCTCGTCCACGCCACGCTCCCAGGCGCGCGCCTCGCCGGGCAGATCGGCCAGCGGCAAGGTGGCATCGAGGATGTCCTCGACCCCGCGGAGCAGCGCCAGCGTGGCCTTGGGGCTGGGCGGCTGGGCGACATAGTGCGGCACCGCGGCCCACAGCGATACCGACGGCAGGCCGGCCGCCGCGCACGCCTGCTGGAGCACGCCGACGATCCCGGTCGGGCCCTTGTACTCGACCGGGTCAACGTGCAGTTCCTTGGCGAGCCCGGCGTCGGAGGCGGCGGCGGTCACCGGGACCGGCCGGGTATGCGGGGAATCCGCGAGCAGCGCGCCGAGCAGGATCACCAGCTCCACGCCGAGCTCGGTGAACGAGCCGACCAGTTCCTCGCTGAACGCCCGCCAGCGCATGTTGGGCTCGATCCCGTGCACCAGGATCAGGTCCCGGCCGATGCTCTCCGGCCTGGCCAGCGACAGCCGGGTAGTCGGCCAGACCAGCCGGTCGGTACGGCCCTCGGACACCTCAAGCACCGGGCGGGTCACCTGGAAGTCATAGAAGTCCTCGGGATCGATCTCCCCGATGGGGCTTGCCTGCCAGGCCCCGTCGAGATGGCTGACTGCCCCGCTGGCCGCCTCGCCAGCGTCATTCCAGCCCTCGAACGCCGCTATCAGCGCAGGTGAAGTGAGCCCGGCTGGTGAGGCGAGCCTGCCGATGCCGTCGAGCTCGATCTCCCCACCCCCTTCCTCGGGGTATCCAGGCCCGATCCGGTTCTTCCGGGGCCGCGCCGGCTTACCGCGCCGCTGCACTGTCTCGTCGTCCAGATTACGTGCACGACCATGTTCCCCATGTCACGGCCCGCCATCCGGGGCCGGGGTCGGCCTGGCCGCGGCTTCTACAATGAGTCATCATGCCGTCTGCCGCGCAGCCGCCCGGTGCCCGGCCGCGAAGGCCGGCCCAGGGCCAGCTGACGTCGATACGGGTGACCGGGCCAGGACAATCCGTTCCCGATGTATCCATGACGGTCCCCGTGCCCGAGCCGCCGTTCCGGGGCAGCCGGGTGGTCAACGGCACCCCGCGCTATTTCCGCTGCGTCAGCGAGGGCAACGACCTGATCGTGCCGGACGAGGGGGGCGCCGGGCGGGAACGGTTCCGGTTCCCGCGGCAGCGCCGGGACCGGCGGCTCTGCCTGGCCGGCTCCTTCCCGATCCAGTGCTGCCCGGCCGGTAGGGTCCATGCTCATGTCGCCTAGCGCAGCCGCCCGCTCGGGCGGGAAAGCAGCACTGCAGGCCATCCTCTTCGACATGGACGGGCTGCTGATCGACTCCGAGCCGCTGTGGTTCGAGGTCGAGAGCGAGGTCATGGCCCACCTCGGCGGCCAGTGGAGCACGGCTGACCAGCAGGCGCTGGTCGGCGGCTCGCTGGAGCGGAGCATCGACTACCTGCTCGGCCGCGCCACCAGGGCGGCGGCGCGAGAGGAAGTCGCGCGCTGGATGGTGGACGGCATGACCGCGCTGCTGCGCGAGCGCGGCGTGCAGGTGCTGCCGGGAGCGCGTGAGCTGCTCGCCGAGGTGACCGACGCCGGGATTCCGAACGCGCTGGTCACGTCGTCAGAGCGGCAGATCATGGAGGTGGTGATCCCGAAGATCGGGATGACCTTCGGCGCTACCGTGTGCGCAGAGGACGTCCAGCGGAGCAAGCCCGCCCCCGAGCCCTACCTGCGGGCGGCGGAGCTGCTCGGGGTCGATCCGGCCGGCTGCATCGTGCTGGAGGACTCGCCGAACGGGGTGGCCGCGGCTGAGGCGGCCGGCTGCCTGGTCGTCGCGGTGCCGAGCCTGCTGCCGATCCCCACCGTGCCTGGCCGGGTGGTGGCCTCCGCGCTGAGCCAGATCGACCTCGCCACGCTGCAGGGCATGATGGGCGCCCGGTAGCAGCCTCGCGGCTGGTCCCGGCGCGCCGGGACGGGCCGGTGGCCGGACGGCCCGGTGCCGGGGCGGCCGGTGCGCCTGGACGGCCCGGTGCGCCTGGACGGCCCGGTGCGCCGGCCCCGTGCCTGGACAGCCGGGTGCCGCGGATGTGCGACGATGAATATGACCCATCCGGCCGGCCCGCGAGCCCGGCGGCCCGGCCCTGAAGGGAGGCACATGTCAGCCTTCGACTTCGTGATCTGCGGCGGCCTGACCGTGATCGGGCTCGTGCTGTCTTACTTCAGGTGGCGGCGCAAGGGACCGCGGGCGGGGTTCCGGCTGGCCGCGTGGTCGCTGCTGCCGCTGGCCGCTTACCTGACCGGAACGGTCACGCTGATCAGCCGGATCAGCTCGGCCATCGTGAATTTCGGCGGGTCCTTCGTGTTTTCCACGAAGACCTGGGCCGGCCTGGTGCTGGCCGGCCTTACCGTGCTGATGCTGCTGATATCCGGCGGGATACCGCTGACCAGCAGGCGCAAGGCCAGGAAGGCGGCCCAGGCGGGCGGGCAGCCGGCCGCCGCCCCGGGTCGCAGCGCCGGCCAGGCGGCGCTCGGGCCCGGATCATCCAGCACCGCGAAGAAGGCCAAGCGCGGCGCCGCGCCGGAGGACGACGACCTGGCGGACGTCCAGGAGATCCTGCGCCGCCGCGGCATCAGCTAGCGGGCACCCCGGACTGGCATCCGGCCGGCCGCATCCCGGGTCAGCCGCATCCCGGTCAGCCGCATCCCGGTCAGCCGCATCCCGGGCGGCTGCGTCCCGGTCAGGCGTTAGCGCGGCCCCAGGGTGTGCCGTGCGACCCGGGCAGTTTCATGATCACGGAGGATCCGGCACGCTGGGACATGCCGGATCCTCCGTGATCATGAGAAGCGGCTTGGTGCAGCCCGCGCTGGCGGGGCTGGGCGCGGGCTCGGCTCCGGTCGCGGTCCGGGGCTGGGCGCGGGCTCGGCTCCGGTCGCGGGCTCGGCTCCGGTCGCGGGACTGGCTCCGTGGTCTGTCGCCACCGGGGGAGTCTGGTCCGGCAGCGGTGGCGGGGTGCCGCCGAACGCCGGGCAGATCGGCTTGTGCGCGCACCAGTCACAGAGCCGGCCCGGCCGCGGCCGCCAGTCCCCGGCGTCCCTGGCCCGCTCGATAGCCCGCCAGAGAGCGTTGATCTTGCGCTCGGTCGCGATCAGGTCAGCCTCGTCGGGCGCATACCGGACTATCTCGCCGCTGCCGAGATAGATGAGCTGCAGCAGCCGCGGTAGCCGGGCCTGGCTGCGCCACAGCACCAGTGCGTAGAACTTCATCTGGAACAGCGCGCGGGCTTCGAATTCCTCTCGCGGGGCGGTGCCGGTCTTATAGTCCACGATCCTGATCTCGCCACCCGGCGCGACATCGAGCCGGTCAATGTAGCCGCGCAGCAGCAGGCCGGACTCGAGCATGGCTTCGACATGGAGCTCGCGGTGGGCAGGCTCCAGGCGGCGCGGATCCTCCAGGGTGAAGTAGCGGTCGAGCATCGTGGCGGCGCCGGCCAGCCAGACGTCACGCTCCTCGTCCGCCTCGAAGAGGCCGGTGAGCTCGGGCTCCTCGGCGGTGAGCCGCGCCCACTCCGGCCCGAGCAGGGCACGGGCCGCCTGCGGGGTGCGGGCGGCGGCCGGATGGTCGAACAGCCGCTCAAGCACCGCGTGCACGAGCGTGCCGCGGGCGGCGGCCGGGCTCGGAGGCTCGGGCAGCCGGTCCAGTACCCGGAACCGGTAGAGCAACGGGCAGGTGAGGAAATCGCCAGCCCGCGACGGCGAAAGCGACCGGGGCCTGATCGACTCCTCCGGCCCCGCATCGGCGGTGCCGCCGGGCGGGCCGGCCGGATCCGGCGCTGGCCCGGCGGGCTGGCCGGGGACGGCGGGCTGGCCGGGGACGGCGGGATCGGCCGCTGCGGCCGTCGGCGCCGGGTCGGCCTGAGTCACTGCGCTGAGATCACCCACCCAACGGAGACTAGGGGACCCTGCCGACAGTCGCCGGTCTTTGCCCGCTCCGCCCGGATGTCCCGGCCCATCCCAGCCGATCCGGGCTGGTCCTGGCCGATCCCATCCCAGCCTATCCGGCCTGGCTGGTCCTGGCCTGGCTGGTCCCGGCCCATCCCGGCCTATCCGGCCTGGCTGGTCCCGGCCTGGCCGCCTGATCCGGCCGCGGGGGGCGGCGGTTTCGCCGGCGCATGCCCGGCCGACGGTCAGCGGCTCCCAGCCTGCGCACGCAGCACGTAGCATCATTGCTGTGACAGGCATGATTCCCGGCGGGCAGGCACCGCAGGACCAGCCACCCGGGAGCACTCCGCCCGGGAGCACTCCGTCCGGGATCACGCCGACGTCCGGGATCACGCCGTCCGTCGGAGAGCAGCGCGCCATGTCCGTGCCGCCTGCCGCGCGGCCTGGGAGCGGCCCGCCCGGCCCGCTGCCGCCGCCCGGTCAGGTGCAGCCCGGTCAGGTTTCCCAGGGCCCGCAGTCTGGCTCGCCGCAGTCCGGCCCGCCGCAGTCCGGCCCGCCGCAGTCCGGCCCGCCGGAGTCCGGCCCGCCGGAGCAGGATTCCCGCGCCGGGATAGTCATCGGGCGGCCGCTTGGCATCCCGGTCTACGTTTCCCCGTACTGGTTCCTGATCGCGGCGCTCTTCGTGATCTTCTACGCGAGCAGCCTGAAGGGATCGGTGCAGGGCTCTAGCGCGCGATATGTGGTGGCGGCCGCCTTCGTCATCCTGCTCTACCTGTCCGTGCTCGTGCACGAACTGAGTCACTGCGCGGTGGCGCGGGCGTTCAGCCTGCCGGTACGGCGCATCCTGCTGTACCCGCTCGGCGGCTTCTCCGAGATCGAGCAGGAACCGCAGACTCCGGCCAGGGAATTCCTGGTGTCCGGGGCCGGGCCGCTGCTCTCGCTCGTGCTCGCGGCCGGCGGGTACGGGATTATCCTGGTGGCGGCGCCTGGTGGCATCCCCCGGATCCTGATCGATCAGCTGATCCTGGCGAACGTGCTGGTCGGGATATTCAACCTGCTGCCCGGCCTGCCGCTGGACGGCGGCCGGATGCTGCGGGCCGGCGTCTGGAAACTGACCGGCAAGGCGACGACCGGCACCATCGTGGCCGCCTGGGCCGGCGCTGATCGCGGTGGCGCTGCTGGCCGTGCCGTTCGGGTTCATCCTCAGCAGCGGCAACGGCAGCGGCGCCGACGTCGTGAACGTGCTCTGGCTGGGCGTCATCGCCGCGTTCATGTGGGTGGGGGCCGGCCAGTCGATCCGGGTCTCCCGGGTCCGGGAGCGGCTGCCCGGCTTGCAGGCCCGGCGGCTCGCCCGGCGGGCGATTCCCATCCCGGCCAGCCTGCCGCTGGCCGAGGCGATCAGGCGGGCAGATGCGGCGCAGGCTCGCGCGCTGGTCATCGTGGATCACGAGGACACGCCGATCGCCATCGTCAACGAGACGGCCGTCATCGCCACGCCGGAGCAGCGCCGGCCGTGGATCGAGGCGGGCTCGCTGGCGCGGACCCTCGATCCCAGCCTGGTGCTGCCCGCCGACCTGGCCGGGATGGCGCTGATCGATGCCGTGCGCCGGGCGCCCGCCAGCGAGTACCTGCTCATCGAGCCGTCCGGCCAGGTGTTCGGGGTGCTGGCGACCAGCGATCTTGACCACGCCTTCGCCGGGACCTGACGCACCGCTAGCCTTGCGGCGTGATCCGACCGCGCCGAGGACCCCTGATGCCAGGTGAGCAGGTTCAGCTCACCGACCAGAAAGGCCGCAGTCACCTGGTCTCGCTGCAGCCAGGCCGGGCCTTCCATACTCACCAGGGCTCGCTGCCGCACGATGACCTGATCGGCAGCCAGGACGGCAGCGTGGTGATCTCATCGGGCGGCGCCGCCTATGTCGCGCTGCGTCCGTTGCTGGCCGATTACACGCTGTCCATGCGGCGCGGCGCGGCGGTCGTCTACCCCAAGGACGCGGCCCAGATTCTCGCGGTGGCCGACATCTTCCCCGGCGCCCGGGTGCTGGAGGCCGGGGCCGGCAGCGGCGCACTGTCCTGCTGGCTGCTGCGCGCCGTCGGCGAGGCCGGCCTGCTCGTCTCGTATGAGCGGCGGTCCGACTTCGCCGAGATAGCCCGGGCGAACGTGGACCGGTACTTCGGCGTGCCGCATCCGGCCTGGCGGCTGGTGACCGGCGAACTGCCGGCCTGGCCCGGCGCCGGCTGCGGCGCCCCCCGCCGACGCTGCGGCGGCCCCGGCTGACGCTGCGGCGGCCCCGGCTGACGCTGCCGCCAGCCCGGCTGACGCTGCCGCCAGCCCGGCCGACGCTGCGGCCTCCCCGGCCGGCCCGGCCGCCGGGGCACTGCCGGCGGGCGAGCGGTTCGACCGGGTGGTGCTGGACATGCTCGCGCCGTGGGATTACGCGCACGCGGCGGCCCTTTCGCTGGCCGGCGGCGGGCTGATCTGCTGTTACGTGGCATCGACGACGCAGCTGTCGCGGACTGTGGAGGCGCTGCGGGAGCAGGGCAGCTTCGCCGAGCCCGCCGCGGCCGAGTCGCTGGTGCGCGGCTGGCATGTCGACGGGCTTGCCGTCCGGCCCGAGCATCGCATGGTCGGGCACACCGGCTTCCTGGTCACCGCGCGGCGGCTCGCGGATGGGGTCACCCCGCCGCCGCGGCGGCGGCGGCCCGCGAAGGGAGCGCGCGAGAGTGCGGCCTGGCAAGAGCGGGAAGGTACCGACGGGCAGCGCTGATGACGTGCCCCGATGACAGGCCCGATAACAGATTGCGTCCGGTCCGTGCCCGGATCGTAACTGCAGAATGCGGAGTCGGTGGCCCGCGCCAGGTTACGGAACCACCCCGGATAGGTAGGGTCTAGGTAAGTCAGCTCTCGGAAGGGGTGAGGGGCATGGCCGCCCGTGATGACAGCGCCCGCGCCGGACGGCACGACGACGAGGTCAAGGTCCTTACCACGCAGATCTCCTTCCTCGAAGAGGAGATCTCGGCTCTGCGTCGCCGTCTCGCGGATTCGCCGATGCAATCCCGGCTGCTTGAGGAGCGGCTTCGCGAGACCGAGGCGAGCCTGGCCAGCGTCACCGGGCAGAACGATCGCCTGGCCAGCACGCTGCGCGAGGCCAGGGACCAGATCGTCGCGCTCAAGGAAGAAGTCGACCGGCTGGCCCAGCCGCCGTCAGGCTTCGGCGTGTTCCTCAATGCCTGCGATGACGGCACCGCCGACGTGTTCACCGGCGGCCGGAAGATGCGGGTAAGCGTGAGCCCGGGGATCGAGCTGGACGACCTGAGGCCCGGCCAGGAGGTCGTGCTGAACGAGGCGCTCAACGTCGTGATCGCCCAGGGCTACGAGACGATCGGCGAGGTCGTCATGCTCAAGGAGCTGCTGGAGGACGGCGACCGGGCGCTGGTTATCTCGCATGCCGACGAGGAGCGGGTGGCCAGGCTGGCCGAGCCGCTGCGCGAGGCCACCCTGCGGGCCGGCGACTCGCTGCTGCTGGAGCCGCGCTCCGGATACGTCTACGAGCGCATCCCCAAGGCTGAGGTCGAGGAGCTCATCCTGGAGGAAGTGCCGGACATCACTTACTCCGCCATCGGCGGGCTCAGCGGCCAGATCGAGCAGATCCGGGACGCGATCGAGCTGCCGTACCTGCACGCGGACCTGTTCCGCGAGCACCAGCTGCGGCCGCCCAAGGGCGTGCTGCTGTACGGCCCGCCCGGCTGCGGCAAGACCCTGATCGCGAAGGCCGTGGCCAATTCGCTGGCCAAGCAGGTGGCGGCCAGGACCGCCGAGCTGGCCAGCCAGAACGGCACGGCCGGCGGGGCCGCCCAGACCAAGGAGGGCAAGAGCTTCTTCCTTAACATCAAGGGCCCTGAGCTGCTGAACAAGTACGTGGGCGAGACCGAGCGGCATATCCGGCTGGTCTTCCAGCGGGCCAGGGAAAAGGCCAGCGAGGGCATGCCGGTCATCGTCTTCTTCGACGAGATGGACTCCATCTTCCGCACCCGCGGCTCGGGTGTGTCCAGCGATGTCGAGAACACGATCGTGCCGCAGCTGCTCAGCGAGATCGACGGCGTCGAGGGCCTGGAGAACGTGATCGTGATCGGCGCGTCGAACCGGGAGGACATGATCGACCCGGCGATCCTGCGCCCCGGCCGGCTTGACGTCAAGATCAAGATAGAGCGGCCGGATGCCGAGGCGGCCAGGGACATCTTCTCCAAGTACGTGGTACCCAACCTGCCACTGCACCCGGACGACCTGGCCGAGCACGGCGGATCAGCCGCGTCGACGGTAGGCGAGATGATCCAGCGGGTCGTCGAGCGGATGTACAGCGAGACGGAGGAGAACCGGTTCCTCGAGGTGACCTACGCCAACGGGGACAAGGAGGTCCTGTACTTCAAGGACTTCAACTCCGGCGCGATGATCCAGAACATCGTGGATCGCGCGAAGAAAATGGCGATCAAGGAATTCCTCGAAACCAGGCAGAAGGGCCTGCGGGTCGCCCACTTGCTGACCGCTTGCGTCGACGAGTTCAAGGAGAACGAGGATCTGCCGAACACGACCAACCCCGATGACTGGGCTCGGATCTCCGGCAAGAAGGGCGAGCGGATCGTCTACATCAGGACGCTGGTCTCCGGCAAGCAGGGCACCGAGGCAGGCCGGTCCATCGACACCGTGGCGAATACCGGCCAGTACCTCTGACCGCCGGCCTGGCCCGCGCGGGCCTGCCTGCCGGATCCGGGCAGCCCGCCCACGGCGCGCGTCGTGCCGTTCCGTGCCCGGGCGGCACTAGTCTTTGTTGCATGAGCGTGGTGGCATGAGCGTGCGGCGGGTCATGGGCACGGAAACCGAGTTCGGCATCGCCGTGCCCGGCCAGCCGGGCGCGAATGCGATGGTCACCTCGTCGCAGATCGTCAACGCTTATCAGGCGGCGACCTCGGCCCGGGCCCGGCGGGCCCGGTGGGATTTCGAGGAGGAGAATCCGCTCAGGGACGCCCGCGGGTTCGACCTGGCCCGTGAGGCGGCCGACTCCGCGCAGCTGACTGACGAGGATCTCGGCCTGGCGAATGTCATCCTGACCAACGGCGCGCGGCTGTACGTGGATCACGCGCACCCCGAGTACTCGGCGCCCGAGTGCACCGACCCGCTTTCCGCGGTGACCTGGGACAAAGCCGGCGAGCGGGTGATGGCGGAGGCGGCGGCGCAGGCGGCCGCGGTGCCCGGCAGCGCGCCGATCCAGCTTTACAAGAACAACACGGATAACAAGGGCGCCTCCTATGGCTGCCATGAGAACTACCTGATGAACCGGGCCACGCCGTTTGCCGACATCGTCCGGCACCTGACCCCCTTCTTCGTCTCCCGGCAGGTCGTCTGCGGGGCCGGCCGGGTCGGCCGTGGCGCGGACGGCCGGGAAGAGGGTTTCCAGGTCAGCCAGCGCGCCGACTTCTTCGAGGTCGAGGTCGGGCTGGAGACGACGCTGAAGCGGCCGATCATCAATACCAGAGACGAGCCGCACGCCGATCCGGAGAAGTACCGCCGGCTGCACGTGATCATCGGCGACGCGAACATGAGCGAGGTTTCCACCTACCTCAAGCTCGGCACGACGGCACTGGTGCTGGCGATGATCGAGGACCGGTTCCTGGACGCGGATCTGAGCCTGGAGACGCCGGTCACGGAGCTGCGCACAATATCCCATGATCCTTCCTGCCGCCATCTGGTGACCCTGCGCGACGGGCGGAAGATGACCGCCGTCCAGCTGCAGATGGAGTACCTCGAGCTGGCCAGGAAGTACACCGAGGACCGGTTCGGCGCGGATGTCGATGACATCACGGCCGACGTCCTTGACCGCTGGGAGTCGGTGCTGACCAGGCTCGCCGAGGATCCGATGCTGACCTCCAGGGAGCTCGACTGGACGGCCAAGCTGGAGGTGCTGAATGGCTACCGGACCAGGGACGGCCTGAGCTGGGATCATCCCCGGCTGCAGCTGGTCGACCTGCAGTATTCCGATGTCCGCGCCGACCGCGGCATCTACAACCGGCTGGCCGCCATGGGGCGGATGACCCGGCTGGTCACCGACGAGCAGGTGACCAGGGCGATCTCCTACCCGCCGGAGGACACCAGGGCCTACTTCCGCGGCCGTTGCCTGCGGAAATACCCGGAGGCCGTCGCCGCGGCCTCCTGGGACTCGGTCATCTTCGATATCCCGGGCCGCGAGTCGCTGCAGCGGGTGCCGACCCTGGAGCCGCTGCGCGGGACCCGGGCGCACGTCGGCGACCTGCTTGATCGCTGTGAGACGGCCGGCGAGCTGGTGGCGGCGCTGACGGGCAGGGACTAGGCGAAGATGAGCCGGGACGAGCCGATGAGCCGGGGCTGAGCGGCCGGGACGGGCCTGAGCCGGCCACGGCAGCCAGGTGCCTGGCGGCACATTCCGGATCCATACCGATAGCGGACGGCAGGATTGGGCAAGCCGCGCGCTGGCGAAGATAGCGTTGAGGCTGCGGGCGCAACCCGCGGAGCACGGAGGTTTCGACATGGCGACAAAGGACACCGGAGGCCAGCGGCAGGCTCCCCGGCGCACCGAGGACGAGCCGGATAGCGAGCCACAGGGCACCGAGGAGGTCAGGGAGCGCCAGGACAAGCTCACTGACGACGTCGACGCGATCCTCGACGAGATCGACGAGGTACTCGAGGAGAACGCGGAGGAGTTCGTCCGGTCGTACGTGCAGAAGGGCGGCGAGTGACGCCAGGCCGGGCCCGCCGGCCGGATTTCGCCGTGGGCTTACCGCCGGCGGCACGGGCACTCGTGCCGCCGTGGCAGCGTCCGCAGTAGGGTCTGGTCCAGATAAGACGGGCACAACCGGAAGGATCCGCGTGGTCCCTGATTCCCTCGGAGGGCGGTTCCCGGCCGCGTACCTGAGCGCGGGAACGTCATCGTTCAGCGATTTCCTCACCTCGGCCGCGCCCGGGCTGCTACCAGGATCCGGCGAGTCGCGCGGGCCCGCGTCCGGGGCGCTGGCGGCCGGCCTGCCGCACGGCACGACGATCGTGGCCGCCGCGTTCGACGGCGGCGTGGTCATGGCCGGGGACCGCCGGGCCACCGCCGGCAACATGATCTCCCAGCGCGACATCGAGAAGGTATTCCGCAGCGATGAGTTCTCCTGCGTCGCCATCGCCGGGGTAGCCGGCATCGGGATCGACCTGGTCCGGCTGTTCCAGGTCGAGCTTGAGCATTACGAGAAGCTCGAGGGCCGCGCGCTCTCGCTGGAGGGCAAGGCCAACCGGCTGGCCAGCATGGTCAGGGGCAACATCGGCGGCGCCATGCAGGGGCTGGTGGTGGTGCCGCTGTTCGCCGGCTTCGACGACGACACGGCGGGCGGCCGGATCTTCAGCTACGACGTGGCCGGCGGCCGGTACGAGGAGCACCGGTTCCACGCGATCGGCTCCGGCTCGATCTTCGCCCGCGGCTCGCTGAAGAAGCTGTACGCCGACGGCATGACGGCCGCCGACGCGATACTCGCCTGCACGCACGCCCTGTATGACGCGGCCGACGAGGACTCGGCGACCGGCGGGCCGGACATGGCCAGGCGGATTTTCCCGATCGTCGCGACGGTCACGGGGGACGGCTTCCGGCGGCTGTCCGACGCCGAATCCGGGGGATACGCGGACACCGTGGTGCGCGAGCGGATGCAAGCGCCCGACGGGCCGCGCGCGCAACTGCACCAGAGCACGCCGCCGAACGGCTAGCTGTCCCGGCACCGCCAGCCGGTCATCCCGGTGCCGGGCCGTTGCCGCCAGCCGACCGCGAGAGTAAGGGAAGAGCCAGCAGTGTCCATGCCGTTCTACGTGTCGCCCGAGCAGGCGATGAAGGACAAGGCGGACTACGCGCGCAAGGGCATCGCGCGCGGCCGCAGCGGGGTGGTGCTGCAGTATGACGGCGGCATCCTGTTCGTCGCGCCGAACCCGTCCCGGGCGCTGCACAAGATCAGCGAGATCTACGACCGGATCGCCTTCGCGGCCGTCGGCCGGTACAACGAGTTCGAGAACCTGCGCAAGGCCGGCGTCCGCTATGCGGACATGACCGGGTTCCAGTACGACCGGCAGGATGTCACCGCGCGCGGCCTGGCCAACTGGTACGCCCAGATCCTCGGCACGATCTTCACCGAGAGCAACAAGCCGTTCGAGGTGGAGATCGTCGTCGCCGAGGTGGGTGACGGGCCGGATGCCGACCAGATCTACCGGATCCCCTTTGACGGCTCGGTCGTCGACGAGCATGGCTTCGTCGCGATGGGCGGCCAGGCCGATCAGGTCGCCGCGGTGCTGAAGGACCACTACGCCGAGCGGATGCCGCTGGCCGGCGCGCTCGCGGCGGCGATCGCGGCGCTGTCCGGCCAGGCCAACGGCGAGCGGCCGGAGATCACGGCCGGCCAGCTCGAGGTGGCGGTGCTCGACCGCGAGCGCGAGCACCGGACCTTCCGGCGGCTCACCGGGACGCGGCTGGAAGCCCTGCTCGCGCAGGCCAGGCCGGCGGCCGCGGCCAGGCCCGACCCGGCGGCGAAACCGGAGCGCCGGCGGCGAAACCGGGCACCGCGGCCGAGCCGGACGCCGGCGACAGCTGAGCACAGGAGACTCGATGGCCATTCCGTCCCGCCCGGTGGCTCCGGCACCGGGCCGCATGAGCGTCGACTTCGAGGAACGGGTTGACTTCGGCAGGCTCCGGGAGCACCGGCTCAGCCGCGCCATGGCCGCCCTCGAGGCCAGCGACCTCGGCGCGCTGCTCGTCTTCGACAACAACAACATCCGCTACCTGACCGGCGTCTCGATCGGCGAGTGGACCCGCGACAAGCTGTGCAGGTACGCGCTGTACACCCGGACCGGCGAGCTTTACCTCTGGGACTTCGGCTCAGCCGCGGTGCACCACCGGATGTACTGCCCGTGGCTGAAGCCGGAGAACTGCATCGCCTCCTACTCCACGATGCGCGGGGCGGCGCCGTCCGACGCGCACCTGGTCCGGCGCGGCGTGGCGGAGATCACCGAGCGGCTGGCCGCGGCCGGCCTGGCCGGCCAGCCGGTCGGCGTCGACTTCGCCGAGATTCCGGTGCTCTTCGAACTGCAGCGGGCAGGCGTGGACGTGCGCGACGGCCAGCAGGTAATGCTGGATGCCCGGCAGCTCAAGTCCGCCGACGAGATAGCGCTGCTGGCCACCGCGGCGGCCATGGTGGACGGCGTCTACCAGGACATCACCGCCGCGCTGAAACCCGGCGTGCGGGAGAACGAGATCGTCGCGCTGGCGAACAAGCGGCTGTACGAGATGGGCTCGGACGACGTGGAGTCGATCAACGCGGTCTCCGGCGAGCGGTGCAACCCGCACCCGCACAACTTCTCCGACCGCATGATCAGGCCAGGCGAGCA
Source organism: uncultured Actinomycetes bacterium (assembly GCA_963786975.1). Classification (GTDB taxonomy): domain Bacteria; phylum Actinomycetota; class Actinomycetes; order Streptosporangiales; family Streptosporangiaceae; genus Palsa-506. The sequence goes on from CAWBBE010000011.1 coordinate 1,030,428, forward strand.
GGCGTTCTTCGACATCATGCACTCCTTCAACGGCTACCGGACGTGCTATTACCGGACGTTCAGCGTCGGCCGGGCGAGCGAGCCGCAGCGCGACGCGTACAAGCGGGCCAGGGAGTGGATGGACACCGCCATCGAGCTGATCAGGCCGGGGGTCTCCACCAGCGACGTGGCCCGGCTCTGGCCGACCGCCGAGGACATCGGCCTGGCCGACGAGAAGACCGCCTTCGGCCTGCAGTTCGGGCACGGGCTGGGGCTCGCGCTGCACGAGCGGCCGATCATCAGCAGGCTCACCTCGCTGGACGCCCCGATCGAGATCCGACGCGGAATGGTGTTCGCCCTGGAGACCTACTGCCCGGCGGCGGACGGCGTCTCCGCCGCCAGGATCGAGGAGGAAGTCGTGGTCACCGCCGGCGGGGTGGAGATCATCACGAAGTTCCCGGCCGAGGAGCTGTTCGTCACCAATCCCTACTGACCCGCCCGGCGGCCGCCGCCGCTGGCCGGCGGGCAGGCCGCCAGGGCAGCCCGGAGGGTCAGATAGCGGACCGGCCGCGGATCGGCGGTAGTGTCGTGAACATGCGCAGTCCTGTACTTTTCCCGCGCTCCTGGAGGACAAGTGACCACCGACCTGGCGACGCTGACCGGCATTGACCCGCCGACTGGCCTGCTAATCGGCGGCAGCTGGGGCACCGGGAGCGGCGGCACGCTGCCGGTGACCGACCCGGCGACCGAGGGCGTGCTCGCGCAGGTGGCTAACGCGACGCCGGAGGACGCGCTGGAGGCCGTGACCGCGGCGCACGACGCGCTGCCCGGCTGGGCGGCCTGGCCGCCGCGGCAGCGCGGCGAGTGCCTGCGCCGCGCCTACGAGCTGATGACCGGCCGGGCCGAGGCGCTGGCCAGGCTGATGGTGGCGGAGAACGGCAAGGCGCTGAAGGATGCCCGCGGCGAGATCAGCTACGCGGCCGAGTTCTTCCGCTGGTACGCCGAGGAGGCGGTGCGGAACGACGGCTCGCTGTCCGTCGCGCCGTCCGGCGCGAACCGGATTCTGGTGCAGCGCCAGCCGGTCGGGGTCAGCGTGCTGGTCACCCCGTGGAACTTCCCGGCGGCGATGGCCACCAGGAAGATCGGCCCGGCGCTGGCGGCCGGCTGCACGGTGGTGCTCAAGCCGGCCAAGGAGACCCCGCTGTCCGCGCTGGCGATCGCCGCGCTGCTGCACGAGGCCGGGGTACCCGACGGCGTCGTGAACGTGCTGCCGACGACCAAGCCGGGTCCGCTGGTCGCCGCGATGCTGGCCGATCCGCGGGTGCGGAAGCTGTCCTTCACCGGCTCGACCGAGGTCGGCCGGGCGCTGCTGCGCACGGCCGCGGACACGGTCACGAACTGCTCGATGGAACTCGGCGGAAACGCCCCGTTCCTGGTATTCGAGGACGCCGACATCGAGGCGGCGGTGGAGGGCGCGTTCATCGCCAAGATGCGCAACGGGGGAGAGGCGTGCACCGCCGCCAACCGGTTCTACGTGCACGACGCGGTGGCCGGGGACTTCACCGCGAGGCTGGCCAGCCGGCTGGCCAAGCTCCAGGTCGGGCCCGGCCTGGATGACGGCACCGAGCTCGGGCCGCTGGTCAACGCGGATACCCGGTCGAAGGTCGCCAGCCTGGTCGAGTCGGCCACCGGTGACGGCAGCCACCTGGTCACCGGCGGGCGGGCGCCGGACCGGCCCGGCTACTTCTACCTGCCGACCGTGCTGGACGACGTGCCGCCCGGGGCCGGCATCCTCGGCGAGGAGATCTTCGGGCCGGTCGCGCCGGTCGTCCGGTTCACCGACCAGGCCGATGCGATCGCCCAGGCCAACAGCACCGAGTACGGACTGGTGTCCTACCTGTACACCAGCGACCTGCGGCGCGCGCTGCAGGTGGCCGAGGCGCTGGAGGCGGGCATGATCGGCATCAACCGCGGCGTCGTGTCCGACCCGGCGGCGCCGTTCGGCGGCGTCAAGCAGTCCGGCCTCGGCCGCGAGGGCGGTCACGACGGGCTGCTGGAATTCACCGAGACCAAGTACATCGCCGTGGACTGGTGAGCGGAGGCATGGACAGGCGGATCTTCGGGCTGGAGAACGAGTACGGCGTCACCTGCACGTTCCGCGGCCAGCGGCGGCTGTCGCCGGATGAGGTGGCCAGGTACCTGTTCCGCCGGGTGGTGTCCTGGGGGCGCAGCAGCAACGTGTTCCTGCGCAACGGGGCCCGGCTGTACCTGGACGTCGGCAGTCACCCGGAGTACGCGACGCCGGAGTGCGACAGCCTGACCGACCTGGTCACCCACGACAAGGCAGGCGAGCGGATCCTGGAGGGCCTGCTCGTGGACGCCGACCGCAGGCTGCGCGAGGAGGGCATCGCCGGCGACATCTACCTGTTCAAGAACAACACCGACTCGGCCGGCAACTCATACGGCTGCCACGAGAACTACCTGGTGGGACGGCACGGGGAGTTCGGCAGGCTGGCCGACATCCTGATCCCCTTCCTGGTCACCCGGCAGATCATCTGCGGGGCCGGCAAGGTGCTGCAGACCCCGCGCGGCGCCGTCTACTGCGTCAGCCAGCGGGCCGAGCACATCTGGGAAGGGGTATCGTCGGCGACCACCCGGTCGCGGCCGATCATCAACACCCGGGACGAGCCGCACGCCGACGCGGAGCGCTTCCGCCGGCTGCACGTAATCGTCGGGGACTCGAACATGAGCGAGACCACGATGCTGCTCAAGGTCGGGGCCACCGACCTGGTGCTGCGGATGGTCGAGGCGGGCACCGTGCTCCGGGATCTGACGCTGGAGAACCCGATCCGGGCGATCCGGGACGTCAGCCACGACATGACCGGGCGGCGTAAGGTGCGGCTGGCGAACGGCCGCGAGGTCAGCGCGCTCGACATCCAGCAGGAGTACCTCGCCAAGGCCAGGGACTTCGCCGACCGGCGCGGCCCGGACGCGGTCACCAAGCGGGTGCTTGACCTGTGGGAGCGGGCGCTGCGCGCGGTCGACACCGGCGACCTGGGCATGGTCGCGCGGGAAATCGACTGGGTGACGAAGTACCAGCTGATCGAGCGCTACCGGGCCAAGCACGACCTGCCGCTCGCCTCGCCGCGGGTGGCGCAGCTTGACCTCGCCTATCACGACGTGCACCGCGGCCGCGGCCTCTACTACCTGCTGCAGCGCCGCGGCGCGGTGGAGCGGGCCTGCCGGGACATCGACATCTTCGAGGCCAAGTCGGTGCCGCCGCAGACCACCCGGGCGCGGCTGCGCGGCGAGTTCATCCGCCGGGCGCAGGAACGGCGCCGCGACTTCACCGTGGACTGGGTGCACCTGAAGCTCAACGACCAGGCCCAGCGCACCGTGCTGTGCAAGGACCCGTTCCGCTCGGTGGACGAGCGGGTGGAGAAGCTGATCGCCGGCATGTGACAGCGCGCCCGGCGCCGGCGCGCAGTGTTACGTTACGTCATTAGACCATTACTGATTGTTGCTATGCTCGGCTCCCGTGCTGACCCCCCGTGCCTCGATCATCATCCCGGCCAGGGACGAGGGCGCGCGCATCACCGGAGTGCTCGACCGGCTGCTGCGCTGGCTGCCGCCGGGCTGCGAGGTGCTGGTGGTGGTGGACCGCCCGGACGACTCCACCCGGGCCGCCATGGCCGCCTACCGCGACCGCGAGCCGGCCGTCGCCTGCCTGGTGAGCAGCTACGGCCCGGGCCCGGCCAACGCGATCCGCTACGGCATGGATGCGGCCAGCGCGGCGGTCGCGGTGGTCACCATGGCCGACGGCTGCGACGACCCGCGGCAGGCGGCTGACCTGATCCGGCTGGTGGAAGGCGGCGCCGCGGTGGCCGCGGCGTCCCGCTACATGCCCGGCGGGCGGCAGCTCGGCGGGCCGCTGCTGCAGGGCATGCTGTCCCGGGCCGCGGGCCGCTCGCTGCACCTGCTGGCCGGGCTGGGCACCCGTGATGCGACGAACTCGTTCAAGGCGTACGCCACCGAGTTCGTCCGCGCCGCGGGGATCGACTCCACCAGCGGCTTCGAGGTCGGCATCGAGCTGACCGCCAAGGCACGGCGGCTGCGCCGGCCCGTCGCCGAGATTCCCACCACCTGGCTCGGCCGGACCGCCGGGGAGTCGCACTTCCGGCTGGCCCGCTGGCTGCCGGCCTACCTGCGCTGGTACCGGTTCTCGTTCGGCCCGGGCCTGACCACCGCGCAGCTGCGCGCCCGCACCGGGCCAGGCCGGCGCTGATGGCGGCGGCCTGATGGAGACCGTGCTGGTAAGCGGGTCGGCCGGGTTCATCGGCGGCTACCTGGTGGCCGAGCTGCTCAGCCGCGGTTACGCCGTCATCGGCGTCGATGATCACTCTAAGTACGGGCCGGTGCGCCGGTCCTACGACCGGGATCCCCGGTACCGGCTGGTCGACGGCGACGCGGCCGACCGCGGGCTGATGACCGGCCTGCTGGCCGGCTGCGACCACTTCATCGCGGGCGCGGCGATGGTCGGCGGCATCTCGTACTTCCACGCCTACCCGTACGACCTGCTCGCGGTCAACGAGCGCATCATGGCCGGCTCCTGCGACGCGGCGATCGCGGCGCACCGGGCCGGCCGCTGCGCAAGGTCACCTACCTGTCATCCTCGATGGTCTTCGAGAGCACCCGGCACTGGCCGTCCCGCGAGGGCGACGAGCGGCTGATCCCGCCGCCGCGGTCCGCATACGGCTTCCAGAAGCTCGCCGTGGAGTACTTCGCCCGGGCGGCCTGGGACCAGTACCGGCTGCCGTTCACCATCGTGCGGCCGTTCAACTGCGTCGGCACCGGCGAGCGCAGGGCGCTGCGGGACGCGGACGTGCCGTCCGGGAACATCAAGCTGGCGATGAGCCATGTGGTACCGGACCTGGTGCAGAAGGTACTCAAGGGCCAGGACCCGCTCCGCATACTCGGCTCCGGCGAGCAGATCAGGCATTTTACTTACGGAGGCGACCTGGCCAGTGGGATCGTCACCGCGATGGAGCACCCCGCGGCACTCAACACCGACTTCAACCTGTCGGCCGGCCGCGGCACCACGGTCCGCCGCCTCGCCGGGCTGATCTGGCGGAAGGTCAACGGCGGGCCGCCGCGGCTCGCTCATGACGAGCCGTTCGAGCACGACGTGCTGCGCCGCGTCCCGTCGACGGCGAAAGCCCGGCGGCTGCTCGGCTTCGAGGCCACGACCACGGTCGACGCCATGCTGGACGAGGTCATCCCGTGGATCGCCGGCGCCATCGAGGCCGGCACGATATGACCACCGCGCCCGGGCTGCCGCGGCCGCGGGACGCCGGGCAGCCTGCGGCGGCCGCCCGGCCGGGCCCGGCGCCGGGCCCGGCGGCGCCCGGCCGCCCGGCCGCCCGGCGGGCGGCGGCGCTGGCCGGGTGGCTCGCCGCCGGGGCCCTCCTGTTCAGCTGCTACCTGCAGATCTCGCGCACCGTGCCGGCCGACTCCGACGGCGCCGCCAACGCCCTGCAGGCGTGGGACATGCTGCACGGGAACCTGCTGCTGCGCGGCTGGCGGCTGTCCGACGTGTCCTTCTACACCACCGAGCTGCCCGAGTACATGCTCATCGAGCTGGTCAGGGGGCTGCGCCCGGATGTGGTGCACGTAGCGGGCGCGGTCACCTTCACGCTGCTCGTGCTGCTCGCCGCGCTGCTCGCCCGGGGGCGGCAGCGGGACCGGGAAGCCGTGGCCAGGATGGCGATCGCGGCCGGCATCATGCTCGCCCCGCAGCTGGGGGCCGGCGTCTACGTGCTGATGCTGGATCCCGACCACGCCGGGACATCGGTCCCGCTGCTGCTGGCCTGGCTGCTGCTGGACCGGGCGCCGCGCCGCTGGTACGTCCCGCCGGCCGTGACGGCGCTGCTGGCCTGGACGCTGGTCGCCGACGGGCTGGTGCTGATCACCGGCGTGCTGCCGCTGCTGGCCGCCTGCGGGGTGCGCTGCTATCAGGGCATCGTGATCCGGCGGGAACCGCCGGCTTCCCGGTGGTTCGAGCTGTCCCTGGCCGGCGGGGCGGTGCTGGCGGCCGTGATCGCGAAGGCGGCGCTCGCGCTGATCGCCCGGTCGGGCGGATTCCGGGTCTGGCCGGTGGGCTCCGCGCTGGCCAGCTACGCCGAGCTGCCCGGCCACGTGCTGCTGGCCGGCCAGGGCCTGCTGCTGCTGTACGGCGCCGATTTCTTCAGCCACGACATCGGCCTGGTCGCGGCGCTGGCGATGCTGCACTGGGCCGGGCTGGCGCTGGCCGGCTGGGCCGCGTGCAGCGCCGTCCGGCGGTTCGCCGGCGGCATCGGCCTGGTGGAGCAGATACTGGTCGCCGCGGTCTGCATCAACCTGGCCGCCTACGTGTGCGGCACCCGCGCGGTCGACATCCACAGCACCAGGGAGATCGCGGCCGTGCTGCCGTTCGGTGCGGTGCTGGCCGCCCGGCTGCTCGCCCGGCGGCTCGATGCGGCCGGGCTGACGCCCGCCCTGCTGCTCGCGCTGACCGGCTACCTGGCCTGCGTCAGCCGCGAGCTGGCGCAGCCGGCCCGGCCCGCGCAGGGCCAGCAGCTGGCCGGCTGGCTGGCCGCGCACCGGCTCGACTACGGCCTGGCCGGATACTGGCAGGCCGCCAGCACCACCCTGGCCAGCGGCGGCAGCGTGCAGCTGGTGCCCATTCAGTCCGGGAACGAGACCGTGACCCGCGGCGGCTGGGAGACGAATTCCGCCTGGTACGACCCGCTGCGGCACACCGCGACGTTCGTCGTGCTGCCGCCCGGCGCACCCGGACTCGGTTATCCCTGGTCCTTCGACGTGCGCGCGGCCTTCGGCCAGCCCGCCAGGGTTTACCCGGCCGGCCCGTATACCGTGCTGGTCTGGAACCGGAATCTGCTGGCCGGCCTGGGCTGATCCCGGCTATCCGGGCGCGCTGCGCGGCATCCGGGGCCGGGCGGCTACCGCAACGGGTAGGCTGGCTCCGCTCACGATCCCGACATTGAGGCCTCACATGCGACGCATTGCCGCAGCGCTTTCCTTTCCGCTGCTCGCCGTTATTGTCCTGGCGGGCTGCGGGTCGTCAAGTCCGTCAAATCCGGCCGGATCCAGCCCTAACGGGTCGGTCGCGGTATCCGGGGCATTCGGCGCCACGCCCACGGTAAAGATCCCGGCGTCGAAGGCGGGCAGGAACCTCGCCATTAAGACCGTCATCAAAGGAAACGGGCCGGCCCTCGGCGCCACCGATTCGTTTGTCGGCAACTACGCCGTCTATATCTGGCGCGGCGCCACGCACAAGCAGGTGCAAAGCACATTCGTCACCGGATCCCCGCAGGTGCTGGCCGCCAACGTCGGCCTGACCGGCCTGAAGCAGGCGCTGACCGGCGCCACCATGGGCAGCCGGGTGCTGGCCGTGCTGCCGCCGAAGGATGCCTACGGCCCGCAGGGCAACTCGCAGATCGGCGTGCAGCCCAGCGACACCATCGTGTTCGTGGTGGACCTGATCAAGGAATTCCCGGCGACGGCGGCGGCCTCCGGCAAGCACGTGTCGAGCGGCGGCGGCGCACTGCCGTCCGTCACCGTGGCGGGCGGCGTCCCGCAGGTGAAGATCCCGTCGCGGAAGCCGCCGAAGAAGCTGATCGTCAAGACGCTGATCAAGGGCACCGGCCCGCCGACCGTCAAGGGCCAGACGCTGGTCACCCAGTACGTCGGCGTCAACTGGCGGACCGGCAAGGCGTTCGACTCATCCTGGTCGCGCCATCAGCCGTTCGGCTTCAAGCTCGACGCCACGCCCGCGCAGATCATCCCGGGCTGGGACAAGGGCCTGACCGGCGTGCCGGTGGGCAGCAGGGTCATGCTGATCGTCCCGCCGGCCGACGGTTACGGGAAGACCGGCAACTCCCAGGCTGGCATCAAGGGAACCGACACGCTGGTCTTCGTCGTCGACATCGTCGCCGCGATCAGCAGCAACTCGGCGCACTGACCTCCGGCTAGCGGGCGGGCCCGGCGGCGGCCAGCTCGGCAGGCGCGGGCGCCGCGCGGGCGGCCCAGCCCGGCCGGCCCGCCAGCTGGCAGCGGCGGCCCGGGGTGCCAGCCAGCAAGGGACCGGTCTCGCGCGGGCAAAGCCGCAGCGAGACTCAGCTTCCTGGCGGGCGGGCCAGCGTGGCGGCGTGCCGGCCGGCCGCCGCGGCGGCCAGGAAGTAGGACCGGTCCTGGTCGAGCCCGCGGCCCATGGTGGACAGCGGCACCGGGCAGTCGCGCAGCGCCTCGTGCAGTCCCTGCACGCTGACCAGGACCAGGTTGTGCCGGCCGGCCAGCGGCTGGGCCTCCGCCCGGATCCGGGCGCCGAAGTCGCCGGGCAGGTCCGGAACCACCACGTCCGCCCGGGCCAGCGCCACCCGCCCGTAGGCCGTCAGGCTGTGATGCGAGATGCCGCGGTGCCGCTCGCGGGCGTCGGCCTCGCTGATCCGCAGCGAGGCCACCGGCCGGCCGCCCAGCACCGCCGCCGCGTTCACCGCCTCGCCGGCCGCCACCCCGGAGAAGCCCCACTTCGTGCCGGTGCCGAGGTTGCCCGGCCCCTGCGACACCACCGCAAGCTCGGCGCCGAGCACATGCCGGGCCGCGAGCAGGCCGCTGTGCAGCGACACCGCCTCAAGGTCGCCGCCGAACGCCTGCCCGACGGTGACCGTCCCGGCCAGCCAGCCGGCCTCGCGCAGCGCCGGGATGGTCCGGGAGAACCAGGCCGGCAGCGCGCCGCCGTCCAGCATCACGTAGCTGACCCGCGGCGTGGGCGGGGGAGTACTCCGGCCCGTCCGTTCCAGGTAAAACGCGGCCAGCACGGCGGGCAGCGCGGAGTGCAGGTCGGCCACCACCACCGGCATGCCGTCCAGGTCATCGGCATCGGCGAGCAGGTCATGATGCGGCGAGCCCTGCTCATCCGCGCCGAGCATGGTGGCCTGCAGCGGCGTGTAGCGGGCCTTGACCAGGTGCCCGGGGCCGGCCGGATCCCCGGGCAGCCGCCCGGGCACCGCCACCACCAGGGCGTACCCGCCGGTGCCGAGCCCGAGCGCCAGTGCGCTGGTGTTGAGCAGTACCCGGTCGCCCGGCCGCGGCCGGCCGGTCAGGGCGGGATAGGCCAGCGCCCGCATCGGCGCGCCGTCCACCGCCACCACGAGTTCCGCCGCGCCGGGCCATTCCCGCCCTAGCGCGGAAACCACGCCACTCCGCCACCTGATCACTCCGGCAGGGTAGCGTCGGTGCCGGGGAAAGGAGAGCGGATGTCCCGGCGGAAGACAGAGCGGCTGCTGAGCCTCGTGGTCTGCCTGCTGTCGGCCGGCCGGTTCCTCACCGCCACCCAGATCCGGGCCGCCGTGCCCGGTTACCCGGACTCGTTTGACGCGTTCAAGCGGATGTTCGAGCGGGACAAGGATGAGCTGCGCGAGCTCGGCATCCCGCTGGAGACCGGGATGAACTCGCCGGCCGACGAGGAAGCCGGGTACCGCATCTCCCGGCAGGCCTACATGCTGCCGGAGATCCGGCTGGAGCCGGACGAGGCCGCGGTGCTCGGGCTGGCCGCGCGGGTCTGGCGGCGGGCCGAGCTGGCCGGCGCGGCGGCCGGCGGCCTGCTCAAGCTGCGGGCGGCCGGGATCGACGCCGAGGAGACCACGCAGCCCGGCATCGAGCCGCGGCTGCAGGCGGGCGAGGCCGGCTTCGGCCGGCTGTGGGAGGCGGTGCGGGACCGGCGCCCGGTCACCTTCGCCTACCGGGCGGCTGGCCGCAGCTCGCCGCAGGCCCGGCGGCTTGAGCCGTGGGGGGTGGTGAACCGGCACGGCCGCTGGTACGTGGCCGGCCATGACCTGGACCGCGGCCAGGTGCGGGTGTTCCGGCTGGGCCGGATCGAAGGGGCGGTGGCCTTCGCCGGGCCGCCGGGCGCGGTGCAGGTGCCGGCCGGCACCGACGTGCGGGAGACGGTCCGGGCCTGGGACGCTGACCCGCCGGCCGTCCGCACGGCGGTCCTGCGGCTGCGCCGCGGGGCCGCGCACGGGCTGCGGCAGCGCGCGGCCGGGCAGCCGGCCCGACCCGGCCGATCCCGGCTGGGACCTGGCCGAGCTGCCGTTCTCCGACGTGGGCTGGTTCGCCGATCACATCGCCTCGTTCGGCGCGGACGCCGTCGCGGTGGAGCCCGCCGACCTGCGGGAGGCGGTCATCGGACGGCTGAAGGGCGCGCTGGCATGAGCCCCGAGGCCGGCCTGGCCGGGGCATCGGCGCGGCCCGGCACCGCCACCGACCGGCTGCAGCGGCTGCTCGCCCTGGTGCCCTACGTGGTCAGCCGGAACGTGGTGGGGCTGGCGGACACCGCGGCCGCCTTCGGGGTCACCGAGGAGCAGCTGGTCGACGACCTGAACATGCTGTGGTGCGTCGAGCTGCGCTCCCCGGACCCGTACTGCCCGATCGACCTGTCGTACGAGGGCGGCGAGATCGTGGTCAGCCAGGCCGAGTCGATCGACCGGCCGCTGCGGCTCGGCGTGGACGAGGCCAGCGCGCTGCTCGTCGCGCTGCGGATGCTGGCCGAGGTGCCGGGCATGGAGGAACGCTCCGCGCTCAGCCGGACGATCGCCAAGCTGGAGGCCGCGGCGGGCGAGGCGGCGGCGGTCAGCGCCCAGGTGGCCGTGCAGGTGGACGACACTGCCGCCAGCGGCGTGCTGGCCCAGGCGAAGGACGCGCTCGCGCGCGGCCGCCGGGTGCACCTTTCCTACTACGTGCCCGGCCGGGACGAGGCCACCGAGCGGGACGTGGACCCGATGCGGCTGCTGGTGGTGGAAGGCCGGACCTACCTGGAGGGCTGGTGCCTGCGGGCCGAGTCGGTGCGGCTCTTCCGGCTCGACCGGGTGCTCGCGATTTCCGTGCTCGGCCAGGCCGCCTCGGTGCCGGGGGACGCGCAGCCGGTGGACGTGGACCAGGGCCTGTTCCGTCCCTCCGCCGACGACGTGCTGGTGCTGCTCGAGCTGTCCGCCTACGGGCGCTGGGTGGCCGAGTACTACCCGTGCGAGCAGGTCGAGGAGATCGGCGACGGCCGGCTGCAGGGTCAGCCTGCGCACCCCGGACACCCGGTGGGTCCGGCGGCTCGCGCTGCGCCTCGGCGAGGACGGTAGGGTTATCGCGCCGCCTGAGGTCGCGGACGGCGTCCGCGAGGATGCGGCGGCGGCGCTGGCACTGTATGAGTGAGCCGGATGAGTGGGCCGGGCACCCGGCGGCGCCGCGGCTGAGCCGGCCCGGCCGGGCCGCGTTTAACCGCCGGGCGGACCAAGCCGCCGGGCAGCCGGAAACGAAGCTAGCGCATGTAGACTGCTGTGCGGGCTATCCTGAGCGCGCGCGGACGATTCCCGATGAATGGGGACTTACATGTTTGATCCCAGCGCACCGCACATCATCATCCTGCTTGTGGTGGTGCTGATTCTGTTCGGCTCGACCAGGCTGCCCGGCGCGGCTGAGGCGCTCGGCAAGTCGATGCGGATTTTCAAGTCCGAGGCCAAGAAGATGCACGACGACGACCCGGTGAAGACCACGCAGGCGACCGCCGTGCAGCAGCCCGCCGTGCAGCAGGCCGCTGCGCCGCAGCCGCTGCCGCCAGCCCGCGGCTCCGGACCTGGCGACCCAGCAGCAACTGCTCGACATCCAGCGGCAGCTGCAGGAACTGCAGCGGCAGAACGCCGGCGCCGATGCGGCCAAGGCTGGCGGCGCGCCGAGTTCCGAGGCGCAGCGCAACCAGCCGCTGAGCCGGCCGTCCCGGCCATGAGCGCCCAGGAGGGCCAGCGGGAGCCTGCGGGAACCCGGGGGCTGCACGTTCCGCGCACCGCCAGGATGGTGAATCCGGACGGCCGGATGCCGCTGCTGGATCACCTTCGCGAACTGCGCAACCGTGTGCTCAAGTCACTGCTGGCCGCGACCGTCGGCGCGGTCATCGGCTGGTACTTGTTCCCGTATATCTGGCATTTCATCGAGGCGCCGTACTGCAGGCTGAACATTGTCGTCCCGATCGCCGGGCCGCACCGCGCGCATGGCTGCACGCTATACGTCAACGGCCTGTTCGACTCGCTGTTCCTGCACCTGAAGATCGCCATCGCGGCCGGCATCATCATGTCCTCGCCGGTGTGGCTCTACCAGATCTGGGCGTTCCTTGCTCCCGGGCTTTACTCCCGGGAGCGGCGCTGGGCCTATTTCTTCGCCGGCACGTCCATCCCGCTGTTCGTGATCGGCGGCGGGTTCGCCTATTTCGCGATGACCAAGGGACTCCGGTTCCTGCTGCTGCTGGTGCCCAAGGGCGTCATCCCGCTGATCACCATCAATACCTACCTCGGCTACGCGATGGCGATGCTGCTGATCTTCGGCCTCGCCTTCGAGCTGCCGCTCGTGCTGATACTGCTCAATCTCGCCAGGATCCTGACCCACCAGCGGTTCAGGAAGTGGCGGCGGATGATCATCTTCCTGGTCTTCGCGTTCGCCGCGGTGTGCACGCCGAGCCCGGATCCGATCAGCATGCTGCTGCTCGCGCTGCCGTGCGTGCTGCTCGTGGAGCTCGCGGAGATCTTCATCTGGGCCAACGACCGGCGCCGGGCCCGGCGCCCGGATCCGTACGCGAGCCTGGACCCGGACGCGCCGCCCGGCCTGGACGACCACGCCGACGGCAACCTGGACGTCGGGGCACCGTAACCAGGCAGTCAGCCGGTACCGGGCGGCGGCCCGGATCCGGCGGCGGCCTGCCCGCCTAGTCTTGACCGCATGAGCACCCCGGTCAGCCCGGCCGACCGCGATGCCGCCGCGGGCCGGCGCTGGGCCGAGGACGGGCCCGCGCTGGCCGGGTTCCGGGCGCTCTACGACTTCGAGTTCGACGACTTCCAGCTCGCGTGCCTGCCGTGCGCTGAACGGCGGCCACGGGGTGCTGGTGGCCGCGCCGACCGGGTCCGGGAAGACCGTGGTGGGCGAGTTCGCCGTGCACCTGGCGCTGGCCGCGGGCCGCAAGTGCTTCTACACCACCCCGATCAAGGCGCTGTCCAACCAGAAGTACGCCGACCTGGTCCGCCGCTACTCGGCGGCCAGCGTGGGGCTGCTCACCGGCGACAACAGCATCAACGGCGACGCGCCGGTGGTCGTGATGACCACCGAGGTGCTGCGGAACATGCTGTACGCGGGCTCGCCGACGCTGGCGGGCCTCGGGTACGTGGTGCTGGACGAGGTGCATTACCTGGCCGACCGGTTCCGCGGCGCGGTGTGGGAAGAGGTGATCATCCACCTGCCCGAGCCGGTGCGGCTGGTGGCGCTGTCCGCGACGGTCAGCAACGCGGAGGAGTTCGGCGACTGGCTGGCCCAGGTCCGCGGCGGCACCACGGTGATCGTCGACGAGCACCGGCCGGTGCCGCTATGGCAGCACATGTTCGCCGGCGGCCAGCTCTACGACCTGTTCACGGCCGGCCTGCCCGGCGCGGCCGCCGCGCCGGGCCGGGCCGGGCCGGCCCGCGCCATGGTCAATCCCGAGCTGCTGCGCATCGCGCGGCGCAGTCAGTGGGCGCCGGCCAGGGCGCCAGGCCGGCCCGGCCGCGGCGGCCGCCGCCCGCCCCGGCTCCGGGTCGCCAGCCGCCCCGAGGTCATCACCCGCCTTGACGCGGCCGGCCTGCTGCCGGCCATCACGTTCATCTTCAGCCGGGCCGGCTGTGATGCTGCCGTCCAGCAGTGCCTCGCGGCCGGCCTGCGGCTGACCACGCCGGCCGAGTCGGCCGAGATCACTGAGCTTGCCGAGCGGCTCACCGCCGATATCCCGCGCGAGGATCTGCCCGTGCTCGGCTACTCGCAGTGGCTGCTGGGGCTCCAGCGCGGCATCGCCGCCCACCACGCCGGCCTGCTGCCCACGTTCAAGCAGGTGGTGGAGGAGCTGTTCACGGCCGGGCTGGTGCGGGCCGTCTTCGCCACCGAGACGCTCGCGCTCGGGGTCAACATGCCCGCGCGGACGGTCGTGATCGAGCGGCTGAAGAAGTGGAACGGCGAGACGCACGCATCGCTGACCCCGGGCGAGTACACCCAGCTGACCGGCCGGGCGGGCCGCCGCGGGATCGACGTGGAAGGCCATGCCGTCATCCTCTGGCAGCCGGGCGAGGACCCCGCCTCCGCCGCGGGCCTGGCCGGCACCAGGACGTACCCGCTGAGCTCCAGCTTCCGGCCGTCCTACAACATGGCGGTCAACCTGGTCGGCCAGGTGGGCCGGGAACAGGCCGCGGCGCTGCTTGAGTCGTCCTTCGCCCAGTTCCAGGCGGACCGGGCGGTGGCCGGCCTGGCCCGGCAGGCCCGGCGCAGCAGGCAGGCGATGGCGGAGGCAGCGGTCAGCTGTCATCTCGGCGACTTCGCCGGGTACCTGGCGATCCGGCACGAGCTTTCCGCCGCCGAGGGCGAGCAGTCCCGGCGCCGGTCCGCGGACCGGCGCGCCGCGGCGGCCCGCTCCCTGCAGCAACTGCGCCGCGGCGACATCATCCGCGTTCCCGGCGGCCGGCGGGCCGGGATGGCCGTCGTGCTGGATCCGTTCCCGGCCGGCCAGGACGAGCCGCAGCCCGTCGTGCTTACCGCGAACCGCCAGGTGAAGCGCCTCTCGATGGCTGATTTCCCGGTTCCGGTCACGGCCATCGACCGGATCCGGATACCCGCGTCATTCAGCCCCCGGTCGGCGAACAGCCGCCGGGATCTGGCCGCGACGCTGCGCAACAAGCTCGCGGGCGCTGACCTCGGCCGCCATCCGGCCGACGGCGCGCGGGCCGGGCGTAACGCGGGCCGTGATGACGCCGGGATCGCCGCGCTCCGGCGGCAGCTGCGCCAGCACCCCTGCCATAGCTGCCCGGATCGCGAGGAACATGCCCGGCAGGCCGAGCAGCACCTGCGGCTGCGGCGGCAGGCCCAGTCGCTGGAGGGCCGGGTCGCCGGGCGCACGCACGTCATCGCGCGCACCTTTGACCAGGTGTGCGGGGTTCTCACCGGGCTCGGCTACCTCGATGGCGACAAGATGACCGCGGAGGGCTCGCGGCTGGCCAGCCTGTATACCGAGCTCGACCTGCTCGCCTCGGAATGCCTCCGGCGGGGCCTCTGGGACGGCCTGACGCCTGCCGAGCTCGCCGCGTGCGTCTCCGCCCTGACGTTCGAGTCCCGGCGGCCCGAGGACGCGAGCCCGCCGCGGCTGCCGGGCGGACCGGTCCGCGCGGTGCTGGCCGCGATGACCCGGGTCTGGAGCGAGCTTGACGGCATCGAGAAGGAGCACGGGCTTTCGTTCCAGCGCGAGCCGGACATGGGCTTCGCGTGGCACGCGCACGCCTGGGCGCAGCGACGGCCGCTGGAGACGGTGCTGGCGGCCGGCCTGACCCCGGGCGACTTCGTGCGGGCCGCCAAGCAGCTCGTCGACCTGCTGGATCAGGTCGCGGTCGCGGCCGGCCCCGGCAAGCTCCGGACGACGGCCCGGTCAGCGATCGACGCGCTGCGCCGGGGCGTAGTGGCGTACTCCTCGGTGGGATAGCCCGGGCCGGGCCGCGGCGGGCGGCGGTGCCGGCGGCGGCGGCGCAGGCGGCATATCCCGTTGCGCGACGGCGGCGGATCCGGGCACGATCCTGCGCATGACTACCGGCGAAACCGAGACCGCATTCGAGATCCGCCCGGCTGCCGCGGCGGACTGGGCCGCGCTGCGCGAGGTCAGGCTGGCCGCGCTGGCGGAAGCGCCGTACGCTTTCAGCTCCACCCTGGACCGGGAGGCCGGACGGCCGGATCAGTACTGGCGTGACCGGGCCGCCGCCCGCCTGCAGTTCATCGCCTGGGCCGGCGGCGAGCCGGCCGGCCTGGCCGGGGGCTATCCCGAGCCTGCCGCGGACGAGGGCGCCGGCCAGCGCGTTGCACGTGCACCTGCACATGCAAGTGCACATGCGGATAGCCCGGGCGGCGCGGCGGGCGGTCACGCCAGCTGGCATCTGGTCTCGATGTGGGTCAGCCCGCGGCACCGCGGCCGCGGTATCGCCGACGGGCTCGTCGCCGCGGTCATCGCGCTCGCCAGGGCCGACGGCGCGCACCGGCTCACGCTGTGGGTAACCGACGCCAATGCCCGGGCGATAGCGTTCTACCAGCGGATGGGCTTCCGCAGCTCGGGCCGCCGGCAGCTGGTCCGGCCGGAAGAGCCGGACCACTGGGAGCAAGAGCTGGTACTCGGCCTCGGCTAGCCGGGCGGCGGCCGGCTCCAGCGGCCGCGGGAGTCCGCGCCAGGCCGCGGCCGCCGCCGGCCGGCTGACTCGACAGTGACGCTCTTGGCCAGGTTGCGGGGCCGGTCGATGTCCCGGCCGAGGGCAATGGCCGCGTGGTAGGCCAGCAGCTGCAGCGGGATGCCCAGCAGGATCGGCTGCAGCTCGGGCTCGGTGGCGGGCACGCTCAGCGTTGCCGCGGCGCCGGGCACCGGCTCCGGCGAGCTCGTCACCGCCACTACCGGGCCGCTGCGCGCGCGGATCTCGGCGACGGTGGCCAGGTTCTTGTCGAGCAGGTGGTCGTCGGGCATCACCACGACGGTCGGGATGAGCTCGCTCACCAGCGCGAGCGGGCCGTGCTTGAGCTCGGCCGCCGGGTAGGCCTCGGCGTGAATGTAGGAGATCTCCTTCAGCTTCTGGGCTCCCTCCAGCGCGACGTGATAACCGCGAACGCGGCCGACGTAGAACGCGCTCGGCGCGGCCGCGATCAGCCGGGCGGTGGCGGCGATCGCATCCTCGCCGTCCAGCACCTGGGCAATCTGGGCCGGGAGCGCCTGCAGCGCCCGGACCAGCCGGCCGCCGTCCGCGGGCCCGAGGTCCCTGATCCGGCCGAGATGCAGGGCCAGCAGCGCGAACACCGCCATGGTCGACGTGAACGTCTTCGTCGAGGTGACCGACACCTCGGGTCCGGCGTGCAGGTAGATTCCCGACTCGCAGTCGCGGGCGATCGTGCTGCCGGCCGTGTTGACCACGCCGAGCACGCTGCCGCCCTTGCGCTTGATCTCGCGGACCGCGGCGATGGTGTCGAACGTCTCGCCGGACTGGCTGACCGCCAGGTAGAGGGTGGCCGGCTCGATCACCGGGTTGCGGTACCGGAATTCCGCTGCGGTCTCGGCATCGGCCGGAATCCTGGTCAGGCTCTCGATCATGCACGCGCCCGCCAGCCCGGCATAGAACGCGGAGCCGCAGCCCAGGATCTTGATGCGGCGCAGCGCCAGCACGTCTTTCGGGGTGAGGTCGATGCCGCCGAGGTGAGCGGTGCCGAACCGGCGGTCGATCCGGCCGCTGAGCGCCCGCTGCACCGCGGCCGGCTGCTCGTGGATCTCCTTGTGCATGTAGTCGGCGTGCCCGGCCATGTCGTATGCCGTCTTCGAGACAGCTGCCGTGGTCGGCCGCCGGTCCGTCGGCTCGGCATCGAGGGTGCAGGTGCGGAACGAGCCGGCCTCCAGCACCGCCATCTCCCGGTCGTCGAGGTAGACGACCTGGTCGGTGTGGCGAACGAGCGCCGACGCGTCCGACGCGACGAAATGCTCGCCGTCGCCGACGCCGAGCAGCACCGGGCTGCCATTCCGGGCGACCACGATCCGGCCCGGCTGGCGCCGGTCGATGACGGCGATTCCGTACGCGCCCTCGACCAGGCGCAGCGCGGCGCGGACGGCGCGGTCAAGCTCCAGCTCGCGGTGCGCGGCGATGAGGTGGACCAGCACCTCGGTGTCGGTCTCCGAGCTGAACACGACGCCGGCCAGGAACGCGGCCCGCAGCTCGCGGGCATTCTCGATGATGCCGTTATGCACCAGGGCGATGTCGCCCGCGGTGTCGACGTGCGGGTGCGCATTGGCGTCGTCCGGCTGGCCATGAGTCGCCCAGCGGGTATGGCCGATGCCGGTGCTGCCGTGCAGCCGGCCGGGCGCGGCGGCAATCAGCTCGCCGACGCGGCCCGCGCGCTTGTGGACCTTCAGGCCGCCGCGATTCAGTACCGCGACGCCTGCCGAGTCGTAGCCGCGGTACTCGAGGCGCTGCAGCCCCTCGAAGAGCACGGGCACCGCGTCCTTGCGGCCGGTGTAGCCGACGATGCCGCACATGAGCCCTTCTAGCCGTAGATCACCCGCCGGATCTGGCGTTCGGAAAACTCCGGCGCGGCGACCGGACGGCCGGCCAGCTCCCTGGCGATCAGCCGGAAGCTCTCCGGATTGGCCACCTTCGCCGCCTGCAGCTCACGGTGACGGCGCCGGATGAATGCCTCGGCCGGCTCGCTGAAGTAGGCGGCAACGTCCTCGGCGACGCGCCCGGCCGCGGCCGGTGACAGCGGCGTGGTACGCGTGAGGTGCTGAACCAGCTCCTCCCAGTGGCCACTCGCCATGACCGTGAGCCTAGCGCCCGGAGACGATAATTCGCTAATATTTGCCCGGAATCGGGCAAGAACAAGCAGCTTAGGCGCCCGGGCCTGGACCGCGAGGCCATCAAGGCCCCGTCCTGGCAGGATGGCGGGGTGGCCCCGCTGATGCTGCTGGATAGTGCTTCCCTCTACTACCGCGCGTTCTATGGCATACCTGAGCAGAGCATGACGGCGCCGGACGGCACGCCGGTCAATGCCGTCCGCGGGCTGCTCGACATGATCGCCCGGCTGATCCGGGCGCGCCGCCCGGGCAGGCTCGTCGCCTGCCTGGACGCGGACTGGCGGCCAGCCTTCCGGGTGGCTGCCATCCCGTCCTACAAGGCGCACCGGGCCAACCCGGATGGCACCGAGCAGGCGCCGGACGCGCTCACCGCGCAGATACCGGTGATCGAGCAGGTGCTCGCGGCGGCCGGCGTGTCGATGGCCGCCGCGGCCGGCTACGAGGCCGACGACGTGATCGGGACGCTGGCCGCGCGCGCCGACGGGCCGGTCGAGGTGGTCACCGGGGACCGCGATTTGTTCCAGCTGGTGGACGACGCCCGCCAGGTGCGGGTCATCTACACCGCGCGCGGCCTGGCCAAGCTCGACGTCGTGGACGAGGCGTGGGTGACCGGCCGGTACGAGATCCCGGGCCGTGCCTATGCGGCGTTCGCGGTGCTGCGCGGGGATCCGAGTGACGGGCTGCCCGGCGTGCCGGGCGTGGGCGACAAGACCGCGGCCGCGCTGGTCCGCGTCTTCGGCACCGTCGAGGCGATGCTGACGGCACTGGACAAGGGGCACGGCGGCTTCCCGATGGGCAGCCGCGCGAAGCTCGCCGCGGCCCGTGACTACCTGGCCGCGGCCGGCCCGATCGTCCAGGTGGCCGCTGACGCCCCGCTGCCGCCCGCGGACGGCAGCCTGCCGACGGCGGCGGCCGACCCGGCCCGGCTCGCCGAGCTCGACGCCCGATGGGACCTCGGCTCATCGCTCGGCCGGATGTCCGCCGCTCTGGCCGCCCGGACGGACTGACCGGCCCGCTGGCCGGGCGGCCCGCCGCCCGCTACTGGACCTGCAGGGCCAGCAGGCAGGTGTCGTCCTGCGGGTCGGTGCACGCGAGCGCCCCCAGCACGGCGGCGCTGGCCAGCTCCGGGTCGCCGATGCCGCGCGCGGCGCAGGCCAGCGCGGCCAGGCCGTCGTCCAGCGAGCGGTCCCTGCGCTCGATCAGCCCGTCGCTGTAGAGCAGCAGCAGGTCACCGGCCCGCAGCCGCACCGAGGCGACCGCATAGCCGTCCGTCCCGGCGCCGAGCAGGATCCCGTCCGGCGCGCTGAGCGGTGCCGCCCAGGCGCCGCGGACCAGCACGGGCGGCGGATGGCCCGCCTGCGCCCAGGTCAGCATCCGGGTGCCCGGGTCGAAGTAGCCGGCCGCCACCGAGGCGGTGTGCTCGGGCGCGACATGCCGGACGAGGTCGTTGAGCCAGCCGACCAGCCGGTCCGGGGCAGCGCCGGTGATCGCCAGGCCCGCCAGCGCGCCGCGCAGCCTGGCCATGCCGGCCGCCGCGGCCAGGCCGTGCCCGGCGACGTCGCCGATCGCGATCAGCACCTGCCCGGTGGGCATCTCCGCGGTGATGTACCAGTCGCCGCCTACCCGGCCCCGGGTAGCCGGCAGGTACCTGACCACGGCCCGCAGCCCGGGCAGCTCGAACGGCCCGTCGTGCAGCGGCAGGATCGCCCGCTGCAGCTCCAGCGCCACATGCCGCTCCTGCTCGAGCTCCGCGGCCAGCCTGGCCTCGAGATCGCCTGACC
Organism: uncultured Actinomycetes bacterium; assembly: GCA_963786975.1. Taxonomy (GTDB): domain Bacteria; phylum Actinomycetota; class Actinomycetes; order Streptosporangiales; family Streptosporangiaceae; genus Palsa-506. Next base: position 1,050,657 of record CAWBBE010000011.1, read on the forward strand.
GCGATGGCCGGGGCAGCCTGGACGGACCGTCCTGGGCGTCCGCCCGGACTGGTGCCGTCGCTGCGCCAGGGTGGCTGGCCGGAAGCTGCACAGTTTCAGAAGTCATCTTGTTTCACATCTGGTATGTGTTCGTGCACCTAGCGTGAGGCATTGAACGCGTTCGTGTCTAGATGCGAGCCCAATTCACCGTGATGAGAGAATGCGCAGCAGGAAAGGTGACAGGCGCCGGCAGGGGAGGCCGCGATGGGGAGTGACCAGGCCCGCAATCCGCTCTATCCGGCGGATCGCCTGGATAAGGCGGCCACCGCGGCTGGCCGCGCCGGTTTCGGCGCCCTGCTCCTTACCCCCGGGCCAGATCTGCGGTACGTGATTGGCTACGACGCGCATCAGCTGGAACGGCTCACCTGCCTGGCCGTGCCCGCGGACCGGCCGCCTTTCCTGGTGGTGCCGAGGCTGGAGCTGGCCGCCGCGGAGGCGTCGCCGGCCGGCCACCTCGGCCTCGACATCGTGGCCTGGGACGAGACGGAAGACCCGTACTCGATCGTCGCGCGCAGGCTCGGCCCGGTCAGCTCGGTCGGCCTGGCGGACCGGATGTGGGCGCTGATGGCGCTCCGGCTGCGCGACGCGCTGCCTGCCGCGCGGCAGGGCCTGGCCAGCGCCGCGCTGCGCGGCCTGCGCATCAGGAAGAGCGCCGCCGAGGTCGCCGCGCTCGCCGAGGCGGCCGAGGCGATCGACCGGGTGCACGCCCGGGTGCCCGGCTGGCTGGTGCCGGGCCGGACCGAGCTCGAGGTAGCCGCCGACATCGCCGACGCGATCGTCGCCGAGGGGCACGCCCGGGCCGACTTCACGATCGTCGCCTCCGGGCCGAACGCCGCCAGCCCGCACCACGGGGCGTCCGGCCGGCTGCTCGCCCCCGGCGATGCCGTCGTCGTCGACATCGGCGGCACCATGCCCAGCGGCTACTGCTCGGACTGTACGCGGACCTACGTGCTCGGCGCGCCGCCGCCCGGCTTCGCCGCCTACTACCAGGTACTGAAGGACGCGCAGGAGGCAGCCTGCGCGGCGGTCCGCCCCGGGGTCAGCGCCGGGGCAGTGGACGCCGCCGCGCGCGGGCCGATCACGGCGGCCGGGTACGGCGCGCACTTCATCCACCGGACCGGCCACGGCATCGGCCTGGAATGTCACGAGGACCCCTACATCGTGGCCGGCAACGCCGAGCCGCTGGCGCCGGGGATGGCATTCTCCATCGAGCCCGGCATCTATCCCGGCGGGCACGGCGCCAGGATCGAGGACATCGTGGTCTGCGGCGAGGACGGCTGCATCAGGCTGAACAACGGGACCCGCGAGCTGGTCGCGGTCGGTGCCTGATGGGCCTGGCGCAGCGGGTCTACGACGACGACCACACCAGAGAGCTTTTCGGGCTCGCGGCCGAGCTCGCGGACAAGGAACTGCGCCCGGCCGCCGCCGCGGCCGAGCGCGACGGCGTCTTCCCCCGTGAGCTGTTCCGCACGCTCGGCGCGGCCGGCCTGCTCGGCCTGCCGTACCCGGAGCGGGCGGGCGGCGGCGGCCAGCCGCACCAGGTGTACCTGCAGGTGGTCGAGGAACTCGCCAGCGCGTGGCTGGCCGTCGGCCTGGGGCTGAGCGTGCACACCCTGGCCTGCTTCCCGCTCGCCGTGGCGGGCACGGCCGGCCAGCAGGAACGCTGGCTCCCGGCGATGCTCGGCGGCAGCCAGCTCGGCGCGTACTGCCTGTCCGAGCCGGAGAGCGGCTCGGACGCCGCGGCGCTGCGGACCCGCGCCGTGCCGGACGGCGCGGACTACGTCGTCGACGGGGTGAAATCGTGGATCACGCATGCCGGGCAGGCCGACTTCTACACGCTGTTCGCCCGCACCTCCGGTGACCCGGACCGGCCCGGCGCCGCCCGCGGGATCAGCTGCCTGCACGTTTCCGCGGAAACGCCCGGGGTCTCGGCCGCCCCGGCGGAGCACAAGATGGGCATGCAGGCGTCGGTGACCGCGCAGATGCTGTTCGAGTCGGCCCGGGTGCCGGCCGGGCGGCTGGTGGGGGAGGAGGGCCGCGGCTTCGGCATCGCGCTCGCCGCGCTGGACGCCGGCCGCCTCGGCATCGCGGCCTGCGCCACCGGCCTGGCCCAGGCCGCGCTGGACGCGGCGGTCGGCTACGCAGCCGAAAGGCGGCAGTTCGGCCGGCGCATCGCCGATTTCCAGGGCATCTCGTTCCTGCTCGCGGACATGGCCACGGCGGTCGAGGCAGCCCGCGCCCTCTACCTGGCCGCGGCCAGGCGGAAGGACGCCGGGCTGCGGTACGGCCCGCAGGCGGCGATGGCCAAGCTGTTCGCCAGCGACACGGCCATGCGGGTCACCACCGACGCGGTGCAGGTGCTCGGCGGCAGCGGCTACGTCGCGGACTTCCCGGCCGAGCGGTACATGCGCGAGGCCAAGGCGCTGCAGATCGTCGAGGGCACCAACCAGATCCAGCGGATGGTGATCGGGCGGTCGCTGACCCGCGACCCGGCGCGGCCGGCCGGGCCGCAGCCCTGACCGGCCATCGGCCGGCCCGGCGGGCCGGCCGATGGCCGGTCAGGGCGCGTACTTCACTACCAGGTCGCCGACGCGCGGCAGCGCGGTCTCGACGTGCCTGGCCGCGCTGCCGCGGACGGCGCGGTACGCCTTGATGATCGTGGGCCGGCCGGAGGCCGCCGCGCGGGCATCGGTCACCGAAAGCAGATCCTGCGACACCTCCTCGCCGCGCTTGGCCAGGTAGTCGCCGAATCCGGCGCCGCCGGAGGCGGCGAAGTCGGCCCAGTACGGCTGCAGCTTGCCCGCCAGTTCGGGGAGCAGGGCTTCCACCATGTAGCGGATGTGCCCCGGCATGAAGGTGGTTACCGTCTTGTAGGCGAGCTTGACCGCAGTCCCCGAGATACCTGACTTGTCCGAGACCTCCTGCTCGATCAGCGTGTAGCAGTCGGCGATCACCTTCGGCCGGGTGTCCGGCGCGAGCAGGATCTCCTGAAGCGTGGCTGCCATGGATGTGTTCTTCTCCTTGCCGCTGGCCGTTGCCCCCGGGATTCGCGCATGCCCCGATGCGCCGTCCGTCACTAGACGGCGAGCGGACAGCCGGGGTTTACCGCCAGGGCGACGTACGATGAGGCTGCATCGCCACCCCCCGATGACGCTGGCCGGGCCGCCGGAGCCCGGCCAGTTCCGGATCGGCCCGCATACCGACTTCGGCACCGTGACGATCCTGGACCGCGAGCCGGGCCGGGGCGGCCTGCAGGTGTGGTCCGAGCAGGACGGCTGGCAGGACGCGCCGTATGAGCCCGGCGCCTGCACGATCAACATCGGTGACCTGCTCGCCCGCTGGACCGGCGGCCGGTGGAAATCCAGCCGGCACCGCGTGCTCCCGCCGCAGGCCGAGGCGCCGGACGAGGATCTGGTCTCGCTGGTCTACTTCTACGAGGCCGATCACGACGCGGTGATCGAGTCGCTGCCGCCGCCGGTCGGCCGGCGCAGCGACTACCCGCCGGTGGTGTCGGCGCAGTTCCTGAAGGTGCGCCTGGACGCGATCACGATGGGCTAGCGCCGGGGCAACGGGGCGCGGCGGGCCGGCCCGGCAGGCTACCTTGACGGGGTGGAGGAGACCAACCGCAGGATTGTCGCCCTGCTGGCCAGGGACGGCAGGATGAGCTTCACCGAACTCGCCAGGCAGACCGGGCTGTCCGTTTCCGCCGCGCAGCAGCGGGTTCGCCGGCTGGAACGGCGGGGGGTGATCAGGGGATATGCCGCGCTGATCGATCCCGGGGACGCCGGGCTGCCGCTGACGGCGTTCGTCTCCATCAAGCCGTTCGACCCGGCGGCGCCGGACGACGCCCCGGCCCGGCTCGCCCACCTGCAGGCGATCGAGGCCTGCCACAGCGTGGCCGGCGAGGAGAGCTACATACTCAAGGTGCGCGTCGCGTCCCCGGCGGCGCTGGAGGACCTGCTGCAGCAGATCCGCGCGGCGGCCAGCGTGGCCACCCGGACCACGATCGTGCTGAGCACGCCCTACGAGAACCGGCCGCCGGACGTCCAGTCGTCAGGATCCGAGGGCAAGCACCCGCACTGACCGGGCCGCCCTGGCGTCCCCGGCGCGCGGCACGATCACCGCGGTCGCGCGCCAGGCGGCCGCGGTCGCGGCAAGATCGTCAATGCTCGCCGCCACTATGGTGGCCCCGCTGAGCAGCGCGTGGTCGAGCAGGGCCGTGTAGTCCCGGCCGTCCCCGGCCGGCCGCGTCGCCAGCACCACGTCCTGCTCGGTGAGGCCGGCCTGGCAGGCCAGCCGGTCCAGCTCGGCCGCCAGCTCGCGCTGGGACAGCGCGACCGGGCTGAGCGTGCCGTCGGGCCGCCGGGCGTAGGGCAGCAGGGCCGGGTCGCTGCGCCGGCCGCTGGCCGGCCGCAGCGAGCCGGACCTGAGCAGCGCCTCGAATGGCGTCGCGCCCGGCGCGTCGGCGAACGAGATCACCTGGCGCACCCAGGAACGGTCCGCGGCGGCCAGCGCGGCGGCCGCCAGCGGCGGGGCCGTCAGCAGCATCCGCGCGCCGCAGTCGGCCAGCTGCCCGGCCATCTCCGGCACGGTCAGCCCGGCGGCGACCGGGGACGGCACGCCGCCGGCCGCCCGGATCGCGTGGGTGGCGAGCGCGTAGCACGCGGCGTCAGGGACGTACACCCCGACCACGTCGCGCGGATGCAGGCCGCGCCAGGCCAGCCCGGCGGCGGCCGCCTGGATCGCGGCGGCCAGCTCGCCGTAGCTGTAGGCGCTGGCCAGCCTGCCGGCTAGCGCCTGGTGACTGCCGCGTGCGGGGGCCAGGCCGAGCAGCCGCTGGGTTACGGCTACGTCGGGCAGCGGCATCTCGGTCGTCGGCATCGGGCGGGACCCCTTTCAGCACGCGGACAGGCCGCCGGGCATGGCCGGCGGCCGGCGGGCGCGGCACAGGCCGGCCGCCGCCGGGCCGGGCCGGGCGGGACCGGGCCCGCGGTGCGCTCGCCGCCGCGGGACCGGGCATCCCCCTCCTGATGTCCGGGCCCGCGTGCGGTGCCCCCGGCGCGCAGCCAGCCATGCACCGGAGTGCACACCATGACGTTAGGGTTCCGGCGATCCGTGCACATGCGCAGAATTAGCCATAGCGATATGCATTCCGCGGATTCCGGTATGTGTACGCGGTCCGGCGCCCGGCCCGCCGCAGGGCCGCGGGCTAGGACCGGCCGCCGGGCCCGCGGTCGGCCATCCAGGCCGCCACCTGGGTCCGTGAGCTGCAGCCGAGCTTGGCGAAAATGTTGGCCACGTGCCGGGCCGCGGTTTTCGGGCTGATGAAGAGCTCGCTGGCGATGGCCCGGTTGGAGAGCCCGCGCGCGATCAGGTCAGCGACCTGGAATTCCCTGGCGGTCAGCATCGGCGCGATGCCGTCCGGGAGCGGCTGGCCCGGGCCGGCCTGGGCGGCGGCGGCGGGCGCGTCCGGCGCCGCCGCGGCTGCCTCCTCGGTGCCGTACCTGATGGCCTCGTCCCTGGTCATCGCCCGGCCCTCGGCCAGCAGGGCGGCCGAGGCCGCCGGGCCGAGATGCCGCCGTGCCGCCCCGAACAGGGCATCGATCCTGGCCCTGGCCGACGGTGGCGAGACGTGGCCGGCCGCCTCGCGCAGCGCCAGCCCGGCACCTTCCAGCCGGACCGCGCGGACCGGATCGTGCTCGGCCAGGGCCAGGATGCCGAGTGCCTCGATGCCGCGGGCGATGGCCAGCCGCTGCCCGGTGGCCAGGCTGAGCTGCATGGTCTCGGTGAGGCTGGATCTGGCCAGCTTCAGATCCCGCTGGGACAGCGCTACCCAGCCGATCCCGGCCAGGCACCTGGCGATATCCGGCCTGGCGTCGATCGCCCGGTACCGCATCAGCGCGGCGTCGAAATGACGCAGCGCCGCGGCGTGCTCCCGGCGCGCCCTGGCCAGCGCGCCGAGCCCGTACAGCACCTGCGCCACGCCCCAGCCGTTGTTGTCCCGCAGCACGTCCAGCGCGATCTCGTAGCCGCGCTGGGCGTCATCCAGCCGGCCCTGGCGGGCCAGCACGGCCGCCCGGGCGGCGTGCCCGAGGCCTTCCTCCCAGTCATCGCCCGCGGCGGTGGCGGCCGCCACCGCCGCCCCGGCGCTGGCCAGTGCCTCGTCAGTGCGGCCTGCCCGCAGGCTGACCAGGGCCAGCATCCGGCGGCCGCCGGCCTCGCCGCGGCCGCCGGCGGACCGGCACAGCTCGATGCCGGCGGTCGCGCAGCCGGCCGCGGCCTGGTAGTCCTGCTGCTCGAAGGCAAGCTCGGCCCGCAGCATCAGGGCCCGGGCCCGCAGCTCCGGGCTGACCTGGCCGTCCGGTCCGAGGAACCGGTCGAACCAGGCGGCGCCCTCGGTGACGTCGCCGTAGGCGACCCACGGGCTGCGCAGCGCGCAGCACAGCCGCAGCCCGTGCGCCGCCTCGCCGCGCTCGGCGGACAGGGCCAGCGCCGCGACGAAGTTGGCCCGCTCGGCATGCACCCGCCGGTACATCACGATCCGCTCCGGCCACGGCGGATCGCCCCGCACGAACGCCCGGGCCACGATCGACTCGGCCAGGTTCAGCAGGTAGTCCCGGTGCCGCAGGCGGATCTGGCCGGCCTCGCCGGACGCGGCCAGCTGGACCGCCGCGTACTCCTTGATCATGTCCAGCAGCCGGTACCGGGCCGCGCCGTCCAGCTCGGCGTCCACCGTCACCAGCGACTTGTCGATCAGCGCGGCCAGCACGTCGAGCACCATCGGCGCCGGGATCTCGTCGCTGGAGCAGATCTGCTCGGCCATCTCCAGGTTCCAGCCGGCGAACACCGACAGCCTGCGCAGCAGCACCTGCTCGGGCTCGGTCAGCAGCTCATAGCTCCAGTCCACGGTGGCCCGCAGCGTCTGCTGCCGCGGCGGCGCGGTACGCGGGCCGGCGGCGAGCAGCTGGAACCGGTTACCCAGCCGCGCGTCGATCTGGTCCACCGACAGCGCCCGGACCCGCGCCGCGGCCAGCTCGATGGCCAGCGGGATGCCGTCCAGCGTCCGGCACAGCCGGACGACCGCGTCGATGTTGGCGGCCGCCATCTCGAAGCCGGGCCGGACCGCCGCGGCCCGCTCGGTGAACAGCCGGATGGCCTCGTGCGCGGCCTTGTCCTGGTCGGACAGCGGGACGGCCTGGCCGGGCAGCTGCAGCGGCGGCACCCGCCACGCGGTCTCGCCGCGCACCCGCAGCGGCTCCCGGCTGGTGGCGATCAGCCGCACCGACGGGCAGCTGGCCAGCAGCTGCTGCACCAGCTGCGCGCAGGCATCCACCACGTGCTCGCAGGTGTCCAGCAGCAGCACCATCTCGCGCGGCCGCAGCACATCGGCCAGGGTCTCGGTGAGCGGCCGGTCCGGCTCCTCGCGGATGCCGAGCGCGGCGGCGACCCGGAGCGGCACCAGCCCGGGATCCTCGGTATCGCCGAGTTCGACCAGCCAGGCGCCATCCGGATAGTCCGGCGCGATCTCGCGGGCCAGCCGGAGCGCCAGCCGGGTCTTGCCGATGCCGCCTGGCCCGCACAGGGTCAGCGCCCGGGCCTCGCCGAGCAAGAGGGCAAGCTCCGCCAGATCTCGCTCGCGGCCGACGAAGCTGTTCGGCTCCGCGGGGAGATTGCCCGTGCCGATGGCGATATCGGTAGTCATCGTCTTTCCGCGGTTGTTCCCGGCACACCAAGTGTCTCAAAAGCTGACTCATCCGCAACGGAGCAGGCGATCGCATCCGTGTAACGGAGCCGGCCGAAGTACATGACCTTGATCAGCACCCACCATTCCTGGCCGGGCCGCGCGGCCGGGTCCGCGGCCAGCCGGTAGCGCAGGGTTACCTGCTCGCCCGGCCCGGCGGCGAAGCCGCGGGTCCACGGCGCGGCGCTGCCCCAGCTGCCCGCGGGCCAGACCAGCTGCGCCTCGCCCCGGATCTGGGACGCGGCGCGGTTGGCCAGCCGGACGGCAACCTCGCCGCCGCCGCCCGGCGGCAGTACCAGCTGGCGGGATGCCAGGCTGATCTCAAGCTCCGCGGCGGTCGCCTGCTCATCGGCCAGGTAGCGCTCGATGAACTGGTCGGCGGGCAGGCCGGGCGACGGCGGGCCGGGCTGGCCGACGGTGACCAGCGCGGCGTCCTCCAGCCGCTGCCCGGCCCGGTCGCCGATCCGGGCCGCCAGGAAGTAGCGGCCGGCCGGGGCGCCGGGCAGCGCCCGGACCCGCAGGTCCCAGCGGGCGTGCCCGCGCGGAGGCAGGTCGTAGCGCAGCGGGCCGCCGGGCTCGACGGTGAGCTGCGGCGGCAGGTCAAGCTCGGCCAGCCCGGCGGCCGGCTCCGGGCCGCAGGCGACGGTCAGCCGCAGCGCGGCCGGCTCGCCGCCGGCCCGGGCCAGCGTGACCCGCGCCCCCCGCCCGGCCCAGCCGCCCGGATCCGCCCGGCCGTCCGGGCCCGCGGCGGAAAGGTGCACCGCCACCGGCAGGTTGCCGGCCGGGGCCGGTCCCTTGCCGTGCAGCCAGTACCGGGTGAAGACCGGCTGCGCGGGCTCCGGCGCCGCCGCGGCCTCGCCGTTGCCCGGGCCGGCCGCCAGCCACGGCAGCGGCGCCAGCGCCATGGTCACGGTGCCGGCCGCCGGCAGCACCGCGACCGCGGCGCCGTCGCGCAGCGGGAGCGGCTGGCCGCCGGCCTCCTCGGCCGGCCCGGTCAGGCTCGCGGCGGCCAGCCCGGGCGCCAGGCGCACCAGCGCGGTACCGGGGCGGGCCCGGCCGGAGACGTCCCGCAGCCGCACGGTCACCCCGTCCTCCGGCCGCGGCCCGGCGGGCCGCCCGGACGCCAGCGGGTTCCCGCGCGGCTTCAGCGCGGATACCGCGGCGGTGGCCGGCTCGGCCGAGGCCAGGCTCGCGGCGGCGGGCAGCGGGCCGTCGTGCAGCCCGGTCTCGCAGGCGAGCAGGCCGCGGTTGTAGTCCAGGCCGGCCAGCGGGAAGCCGGCCGAGCGCCAGTCACCCGGCCCGGCGGCGAGCGCGTACTCGAACGTGTGGCTCCAGTGCTGCCAGGCGAAGCTGGTGCCGTCCGGCGCGGTGCGGGCATCGCCGTCGATCCAGACCCCGCAGGGCCAGCCGCTGCAGGACCGCATCAGCGAGATGTGCAGCGTGCCGTCCGGCGTGACCAGGCTGCTCGGCGTGCCGCGGTTGAGCAGCGCGACCGAGTGGCCGGCCAGATCCGGAACCGCGTCGCCCGGGCCGGCCGCCTCGTCCGGGCCGGCCGCCTCGATCTGCGCGTCGGCCAGATCCTCGGTGACCACGCCGATCGCGGCGGCCAGGTCATCGCCGGCCACGATCAGCACCGGCAGGTCCCGGGCGCCGCGGACGTCGGCGCCGGGGGCGAACGCGCGCTCCCTGCTGACCGTGGCCGGCACCCAGAGCCGCGCGCTGCCGCCGGCCGCCAGCTGCGCCGCCAGCGCCCGCCCGGCCGCCGGGCCGGCCGCGGCGAGCACCTCGGCGGTGAACGGGTTCTGCTCCGGGCCGCCGAGCGCGATGCGGACGTCGGGCAGGTTCGAGTCCAGGTCGATCGCGCCGTACCGGGGGCCGTCCGGCCGCGAGCAGGTAGCCGTGACCCCCTGGCTGGCCAGTGCCGCCAGCAGCGCCCGGATAGCCACCGTGCAGCCGTCGGTAATCTGCGGGCATATCACCTCGCCGACGCCGATTGCCCTGGTCAGCCGCCGCCCCGAGGGCGCGGTCAGCAGTACCCGGACGGCGGAGGACAGGCCGAACCACTCGTGCGCCGGATTGTCCAGCGTGTACCAGTGCTGCGCGACGTCGGCATCGGCGCTGCCGAACGGGCGGCCGATCGCGGACAGCGCGGTCTGGTAGACCGGCAGCGCGCCGGGCACCCGGGCCGGGAAGCGGACCCGCAGCAGCCGGTCGCTGCCGATCGAGCCGTCCACGTGGGTGCGGAACTCGATCCGCTCCGCGCCGTCCCACAGCACCGTCTCCTGGGTGATCCGCAGCCCGCCGACGGACAGCCCGGCGACCAGCCGGGCGCCGGCCGGGCAGCGCTCCGCCCGCACCCTGGCGGGCTGCCCGGCCGAGCCGGTGCCCGGCCCCTTGGGCGACAGCAGCCACGGGCCCTCGGCCCATTTCGGGTGGTAGTCGTACTCCTCCTGGAGCACGAGCTCGTTGGCCGGCCCGCGGATCAGCTCGGCGCCGGAGCGCTTGTCCAGGATCCGGCACAGCGTCCCGCCGCGCCCCGGGTCGGCCTCGACCAGGAACGCGTCGTTCTCGATCACCAGCCCGGCGGCCGGCGCCCAGCCCGCGGCCGCCTCCGGCGCGGCGGCGGGCGCCACCCAGTAGGTCCGGTAGCCGAGCGCCGGGCACGCCGGCCGCCCGGAACGTCAGCGTCAGCCCGGCGAGCGTGCCGTCGTGGTGCCGCCGGACGCCCTCGGCCAGGAACCGGACCGGGGCGCCGTGCTCGTCGGCCAGGCTGACCCACGGGGTGCCCGGCGCGGCGAAGTCCAGGGTGATGCTGGCCATCCCCGGCCGGGCGGCGGACAGGGTGTTGAACACCGCGACGGCGCGCGCGGCGCCGGCCGGCCCGCCGCGCCTGGTGCCGGCCAGGCCGGCCAGGTAGCGCGCCGCCGCGCGGCGGGCCTCGTCGCCGCGCTCCAGCGCCTCCCGCCAGCCGGCCAGCAGGTCCAGGTAGACCTGGTCGCCCTCGGTGCCGGTGATCGCGTCATGGTGCGCGCCGAAGACCAGCTGCCGCCAGGCCTTGTCCAGCCCCGCGGCCGGGTACCCGGCGCCGGCCAGCCAGGCCAGCGTGGCCAGCCGCTCGCCGTCCTCGACCGCGATCTCCGCGGCCCGCTGCAGCTGCTTGGTGTCCACGTAGGACACGTCCTTGCCGGGATACACCGGGTTCATGTCCCTGGTCTGCGGGGTGATCCACACGCCGCGCCGCCCGGCGTCCCGGCGCACCGCGGCGAAGAACTCGCTCGGCACCGCGGTGACGAACCGCGGCCAGACGTACCGGGCGTTCCAGTCCCGGTAGATCCGGGTCGCCCAGCGGGACGGGATCACGTGGTCGGCGCCCACCGGCAGCAGCACGTTGCGGGTCGCCGCCACCGGCGCGAGCAGCGCGAACTGCTCGTAGGCGGCCCGCTGCGCGGCGGCCAGATCCGGGGCGTCCTGGGTGACCCAGCCGGCCCCGTAGTGATTGGGCATGTAGGCGGTCAGCAGCCCGCCGCCGTCCGGCGAGATCCACTCGAACTCGCTGGCGAACTGCATCCGGGTGTTGCCGCCGACGCTGCGGTTCGGCCCCCACTGGTGGAACGGGCCCCTGGCCCACGCGGACTCGGCCAGCCCGGCCGCGGCCATCAGCCCCGGGTAGCCCGGGTCGAACCCGAACGCGTCCAGCATCCAGGCCGTCCGCGGGCCGGCGCCGAGCACGTCGCGCTGGAAGCCGAGGCCGTAGACCGCGTTGCGGATGGTGGACTCGGCGGAGGTCAGGTTGGTGTTCGGCTCGTTGTAGCTGCCGCCGGCGATCTCCACCCGGCCGCTGGCGATGAACTTCAGCAGATCCGCGCGGTCCTCCGGGTGCGCGTCGAAATGCGGCTTCAGGTAGTCGATCTCGGCCAGCACGAACTTGTAGTCCGGATCCTCCCTGGCCTCGTCCAGGTGCAGCCGGACCAGCTCGAACGCGGTCCTGGCGTCCGGCAGCCGGCCGGCCTCGTCCGGCAGCAGCAGCCGGGACTCGGTGAACTGGCCCTGGGTGTTCCACCAGACCGGGTCGTAGTGGAAGTGGCTGACCATCCACATGGTCCAGCCGGTCTCCGCGACCGTGACCTGGCCGGCCAGCTCGGCCCGGCCGCCGGGCGGCCCGGCCTCGGCGGCCGCGGTGACGCGCAGCGTGGCGCCCGGGCCGTGCGGCGCGGCCACCTCCACCGGGACCTCGGCGGTCGCGGTGCCGCCCGGCGGCGGCGCCGGGACCTGCACCGGGCGCGGGGTGCCGACCCCGGGCCCGTCGACACGCACGGTGACCATCTCGCCGCGGCCGGCGGGCGGGCCGCCGCCATCGCCGGCCAGGGTCACCCGGATCAGCTGCAGCGGGTGCCTGACTGTCCCGCCAAACAGGTCGGTTGACGCAATTTCGCTGATCCGCATGGCCATATCGTCCCACGGCCGCCGGCCGGCGGGCAGCCTGCGGATCCTGGCCGCGGCCGATAACATGGCCACGAAAGCGCCGCAGGCCGCCCGTCCAGGGCGCTCGGCCGGGGGCGGCGCGGCGAGCGGAGCGTGACTGCCGATGCCAGATCCGCCAGTGACGCTGCGGGACGTCGCCGGCAAAGCCGGCGTGCACCCGGCGACCGCGTCCCGGGCACTCAACCCGGAGACCAGGATCCTGGTCAGCGAGGAAACCACCAGCCGGGTGCTGGCCGCCGCGGACGAGCTCGGCTACCGGCCGAACCCGGTGGCCCGGAGCCTGCGGACCAGGCGCTCGCACACCGTCGGCGTGCTGATCCCGGATCTGAACAACCCGCTGTTCCCGCCGATCGTGCGCGGGCTGGACGACCGGCTGGCGGCGGCCGGCTACGTCGCGCTGATCGGCAACACCGACGGCGACGACGAGCGCGAGCGGATCGTGTTCGAGCAGATGCGGGCCCGGCACGTGGACGGCTTCGTGCTGGCCACCGCGCACCTGCGCAGCCCGCTGCTGGCCGAGGCGGCCCGCGCCGAGCTGCCCGTCGTGCTGATGAACCGGCTGGCCGAGGACTACAGCTTCCCGTCCGTCTCGGTCGACAACGAGCGCGGCATCCGGATGGCGGTGACGCACCTGGCCGCGCTCGGGCACCGCCGGATCGCGCACATCGCCGGGCCGCAGGAGGTGTCCACCGGGCTGAACCGATACCGCGGCTTCCTGACCGCGATGGCCGCCTGCGGGCTGCCGGCGGAGCCCGGCCAGGTCGTCTTCGCCCGGTCCTTCTCGCTGGACGAGGGCGCCCGCTGCTGCCGCGAGCTGCTGGCCGCGCCGGAGCGATGCACCGCCGTCGCGGCCGGGAACGACATGCTCGCGCTCGGCTGCTACGCGGCGCTGGACGCGGCCGGGCTGGACTGCCCGGCCGACATGTCCGTCGTCGGCTTCAACGACATGCCGTTCATCGACCTGCTCCGCCCGCCGCTGACCACGGTCAGGTTCCCGCACTACCAGGTCGGCACGGAGGCGGCCCAGCTGCTGCTGGAGCGCATCGGCGGGGTAGCCGGGCCAGTGAAGATCCTTTACCTGGCGCCGGAGTTCGTCGCCCGCGGCTCCACCGCGGGCGTCCGGCCAGGCTCCGGCTAGCCCGGCGCCAGCCGGCGGGCCATCCAGTCGGCGGTGTACGGCCGGTGATGCTGCGGCAGGTTGGCGCAGCCGTGGTTGCCCTCGGCCAGCAGCAGCAGCTCGGTCTCGCCGCCCGCCTCGGCGGCCAGCCGCCGGGCCTGCTGCCAGGGGATGATCCGGTCCCGCTGGCCGGCCACGAGCAGCAGCGGCGCGGTCAGCGCGGCCGCCCGGCCGGCCATGGTCAGCCCGGCGGCGCGCAGCCTCGCCTCGGCCGGGGTGGCCGACCAGGACCGGACCCGGAACGCCTGCCGGCTGAGGCCGGGCAGCTGATCCCAGGCCGCGCCGAAGTCGTACGGCCCGCACAGCGCGGCGCAGGCGCGCACCCGCCGGTCGCCGCTGGCCAGCCGGGGCGCGTAATAGCCGCCCAGGCTGACCCCCCAGGCCCCGATCCGGGCCGGGTCCAGGCCGGGCAGCCGGGCCACCGCGTCGATGATGGCGCCGCCGGGCACCTCCCAGTCCGGCCTGATCGCCAGCCCGTACTCGGCCTCGCCCTGACCCGGGCCGTCCACCGCGAGCGTGGCCAGGCCCCGGTCCAGGAACAGCGCCTCGGTCGCGCGGAGCTCCTCCTTGGCCGAGTCGAGGCCCGAGATCATGATCACTACGGGGTGCGGGCCGGCCGTCCGCGGCCGCCGCAGGACGCCTGCCAGGATGCCACCGCCGAACGGGATCTCGACCCGCTCGCCGGGCGGGTCGAGATAGGGCAGCGCATCGGTCAGGCACCGGACGGCCGCCGCGTGCGCCGCCCGCAGCTGCTCCATATCCTGCACGAACAGGAACTTCGCGAAGTGGTAGTACACGGCCGCCTGGGCCAGGTGAGCGCCGCCGGACCGGGTCCGGCCGTCGCCCAGCGCCAGCCGCCCGAGGTTCTCGTGCTCGGCGGCGGCCCGGCACCACGCGGCGCACCAGCCGCTCCAGTCGCCGATGGCGGCGGTGATCCGGGTGAAGTCGCTCGCGTCCACCCCGTTGGCGATGAAGCGGGGGGCCCAGTGGCCGATGGCCGCGGTCACCAGCCGGTCCGCCATGGGCCCAGTGTTGCATACGATTGCAGCCAGGTCACGGCATGTGCCCTCCGGCTGAAACGGAAGGGCCGTGGCCAGCCTGTCCGCACTGGCCGCCGGCCCGGCCCGGGACGGCGGCCAGGATCCGATAACGGCTTGGCCACAGCCCGTTGACAATCCGCCGAACGGTACGCAACGCTCGGTGCGCAAACGATTGTGACACTGTCGGGGACAGTTTCCGAGGGCGGCGAGATGACCGAGCAGGAATACGGCCGCACGCTCGGCTGGCTGGGCACCGGCCGGATGGGCGCGGAGCTCGTCCGCCGGCTGCTCGCGGCCGGCTGCGACGTGGCGGTCTGCAACCGGACCAAGGCCAAGGCCGAGCCGCTTGCCGAGGCCGGCGCCAAGATCGCGGACTCGGCCGCCGAGCTGGCCGGCCGGGACATCGTGTTCGTCACCGTCGGCACCTCCCAGGACCTGATCGACGCGCTGACCGGGCCGGCCGGGTTGCTGTCGTCCGGCGCCGCGCCCGGCATCGTGGTTGACTGCTCGACCGTCTCGGCGGACGCGTCCCGGCAGGTCCGGGAGGGGCTCGCGGCGCGGGGCACGGTGCTGCTCGCGGCGCCGGTGATGGGCAACCCCAGCGTGGCCAGGGCCGCGGCTGACCCTCGCGGTCTCCGGCCCGCGGGCCGCGTTCGATGCCGCCCGGCCCTACCTGGATCTGCTCGGCGCCGGGGCGACCTACGTCGGCGAGGGCGAGCTGGCCCGGATCGTGAAGCTCTGCCACAACCTTTTCCTCGGCGTGGTGATCCAGTCGCTGGCCGAGGTGACGATCCTGGCGCAGCAGAGCGGCGTCAGCAGGCAGGCGCTGCTGGCCTGCCTCAATGACAGCGTGCTGGGCTCGACGTTCACCAGGTACAAGACCCCGGCGCTGGTGAACCTCGACTTCCACGCCACCTTCACGGCCGAGCTGCTGCGCAAGGACTTCGACCTGGGTCTGGCCGCCGCGCGCGAGCGGGAGGTGCCGATGCCGGTAGCCTCGCTGGTGCACCAGCTGGTGCAGAGCCTGGTCGGGCACGGCTTCGGCCAGGCCGACTTCGCCGCGCTGCTCCAGCTCCAGGCGCAGTCCGCGGGCCTGGAGCTGGCCAGCGAGAACGGCGCGGTATCCGACGGGCTCGGGACCGCAAGCCGCACCGGGGGCGAGGAAGTACCGTGAGCCGCCCGGCTCGCCATCCCGCGGCCGGCCGGGTTCAGCCGGCCGCTCCTGTCATCGAGACAACCGGAAGGAGGACCGGGGATGAGACCTCACCGCACCCGGTTCCTGTTCTTCACCGCGCCCGCCGTCCTGCTGGCCGTCCTGCTCGCCGCCTGCAGCGGCAGCAGCGGCGGCGGCAGCGGCGGCGGCACCGCCAGCGCCAGCCCGGCCGCCGCCAAGGCGCCGATCACCATCGGCGCGTCGCTGTCGCTCACCGGCGACTTCTCCGCCGACGGGCAGGCGTTCCAGAAGGGTTACAACCTCTGGGCCAGCCAGGTCAACAGCCACGGCGGCATCCTCGGCCGCCAGGTCAAGCTGACCGTGCTGAACGACAACAGCTCGCCGGCCCAGGTGGTCACCAACTACCAGAAGCTGATCACCGTCAACCACGTCGACCTGGCCTTCGGGCCGTTCTCCTCGCTGCTGACCGCGCCGGCCTCGGCGACCGCGCACCGGTACGGCTACGCGTTCGTGGAGGGCGCCGGCGGCGCGCCGATCGTGTTCCAGCCCAAGCTGAGCAACGTGTTCGACGTCAGCCTGCCGATCGCGAACGAGTTCGACCCGTTCACCAACTGGATCAAGTCGCTGCCGGCCAGCCAGCGGCCGAAGACCGCCGCCTACCCGATGGCCGACGACCCGTTCGCCACCCCGCCGGTCCTGCTGGCGAGGAGCAAGCTGGCACCGCTCGGGGTCAGGACCGTCTACTCGAAGATCTTCCCTGAGGAGGTGTCCGCCTACAAGGCGCCGGCCGACAACGTCGCGGCGACCGGCGCTCAGCTCGTGGTGCTCGGGTCCACCGACGTGCCGACCGTGTCCTCGTTCATGACCGCGTTCGAGCAGCAGCACTACAACCCGGCGATGTTCATCGCGGCCGCGGGCCCGGACCAGGGCTCGGCCTTCACCAAGGCGGTGGGCGTGGCCAACGCCAACGGCATGATGGTGCCCAACGCCTGGTACCCGGGCTCGGCCAACCCGCTGAGCCAGGCCATGGTCAAGGCCTACGTGGCCAAGTACGGCGGCACCGCATCGGACGTCAACGCCGACGTGGCCGAGGCCTACTCCGTGGGCGAGGTCGTCGACCAGGCCGTGACGCACAACCAGAGCCTGAGCAATGCCAAGCTGACCAGCTACCTGCACAGCGGCGTGACCCTGCAGAGCGTGCAGGGCCCGGTGCGGTTCAACGCCCTCGGCGAGAACCTGGTCGCGACCGCGTTCATCTTCCAGTGGCAGCACGGCAAGTTCGTGCAGGTGCTGCCGGCCGGCGCGGCGGGCTCGGTGAAGATCGAGAACCCGAAGCCGCACTGGGCGAGCTGACCTGATGGCGGTGCGCGGAGCGGCGCGGAGCTGACATGGGACGCCGAGATCTACGAGGCGATCGTCGACGGGATCCTCGGCGGCGGGGTCTACGCGCTGATGGCCGTCGGGCTGACGCTGATCTTCGGCGTGCTCGACATCATCAACATCGCGCAGGGCATCCTGGTGATCACCGGCGCCTATCTCAGCTACGCGCTCTCCGTGCACCTGCACATCGGCCTGTTCCTCGGCCTGTTCATCACGGTCCCGGCGATGTTCGTGCTCGGCGTCGGGATCTACTGGGCGTTCATCCGGCCGCTGCGCGGGCGGGAGCGCACGTCGATGTCGCTGCTGGCCTGCTATGCGGTCGCGATCGTCATCGAGGGCGTGCTCTACCGGGCCTTCGGGCCCGACTTCGTCACGCTGCAGGGGTCCTACGTGACGTCCAGCATCCGGCTGTTCGGCTTCTACCTGCCGGCCATCTACCTGTACGGATTCGCCCTCGCGGTGGCCCTGGTGGTGGCGCTGTACCTGCTGCTGTACCGGACCAGGTTCGGCCGCAGCGTCCGCGCCACCATGCAGGACCGGACGGCGGCCACGCTGATCGGCATCGACGTCAACCGGGTGGCGGCGCTGACCTTCGGGATCGGCGTGGCGGTAACCGCGGTCGGCGGCATGGTCTACGGCGCGACCAGCGGCGGCTTCAACCCGAACAGCGGCTACGACCTGATCTCCCGGCTGCTGGCGATCATCATCCTCGGCGGCCTGGGCAGCATCGGCGGCGCGCTGGCCGCCGCGGTGTTCATGATCACGCTGGAGTCCGTGGTCGATATCTGGTCGCCCAACTGGGCCATCGTGGTGTTCTACGCCGCACTGGTGATCGTGCTCACGATCCGGCCGGAGGGCCTGTTCGGCCGGCCCCCGGCCCGGGCCCAGTGAGCCGGGCATGGTGAGCCGGCGCATGCCGCGGGCGGCCGGGATCATCGCGGCGCTGGCCGCGGCGGCCGCGTTCCCGCAGGTGGTCACCAACGGGCTGGCCACCACGATCGCGGTGTACGCGATGCTGTTCGCGGCGGCCGCGTCGGCCTGGAACATCTTCTCCGGCTACTCGGGCTATATCTCGCTCGGGCACGCGGTGTTCTTCGGCACCGGCGCCTACACCGTCGCGATCGCCGCCCGGGACTGGCAGCTGGCCGGGGACCAGGTGTTCGCGCTGCTGCCGCTGGCCGCGCTCGCGGCGGCGCTGGTCGCGGTGCCGTTCGGCCTGGTCGCGCTCCGGGTGCGGCGGCACACGTTCGTGGTGATCACCATCGCGGTGTTCTTCATCTTCCAGCTGATGGCGTTCAACTTCTCCTTCACGGCCGGCTCCACCGGGATCATCGCGCCGATCCTGAACTGGCAGGCGGCC
The DNA here is from genome assembly GCA_963786975.1 of uncultured Actinomycetes bacterium. Classification (GTDB taxonomy): domain Bacteria; phylum Actinomycetota; class Actinomycetes; order Streptosporangiales; family Streptosporangiaceae; genus Palsa-506. Next base: position 1,069,050 of record CAWBBE010000011.1, read on the forward strand.
ACCTACAACAACCCGTTCTATTACCTCGCGCTGGCCATCGCGGCGGGCACGGCCGCGCTGGCCTGGCTGATCCGGGGATCACGGTCCGGCCTGCAGCTGCGGGCCATCAGGGATGACGAGGACCGGGCCAGCGGGCTCGGCGTGCGGGCCATGCGGGTGAAGCTCGGCGCGTTCGTGCTGTCCGCCTTCGTGACTGGCCTGGTCGGCGGGCTCTGGTTCTATTTCGTCGGCGAGGCGCTGCCGCAGTTCGCCTTCGACCCGCTGTTTGACCTGTCGGTCGCGCTGATGGCGTTCTTCGGCGGGCTCGGCACCGTCGGCGGCCCGGTGCTCGGCGCGCTGGTCATCGAGTCCGCGCAGCAGTACCTGACTGTGCAGATCACCAACGACTACCTCAGCGAGATCCTGTTCGGCGCGCTGTTCCTGGTGGTCATCATCTTCCTGCCGCGCGGCGTGCTGCCGACGGCCGGCGACCTGATCACCTCGTGGCGGGCCCGGCGGGCCCGGCCCGCGCCCGCCGTGGCGGCCCCGGCGCTGGCCAAGGGCCGGGCGCCGTGACCGCCGCGCTGCGGGCCGAGGGGGTGGCCAAGGCGTTCGGCGGCGTGCAGGCGCTGAGCGGCTGCAGCATCGAGGTCGCCGAGGGCAGCATCGCCGGGCTGATCGGGCCGAACGGATCCGGCAAGACCACGCTGTTCAACGTGATCACCGGCTACGAGCGGGTGGACGCGGGCGAGGTCTGGGCAGCCGGCCGGAAGATCACCAATCTGCCGCCGCAGCGGGTGTTCGCGCTCGGCATCGGCCGGACCTTCCAGCTGACCCGGATCTTCCCCCGGCTCACCGTGCTGGAGAACATGCTGGTGGCCGCCCAGCACCGCGGTTCCGGGCGCTGGCGCAGCCCGCTGGCCAGGGCCGGCGGGCAGGCGGACCGCAGGCGGGCGATGGAGCTGCTGGAGTTCACCGGGATCGACGGGCACGCGGCGGCGCTGGCCGACACGCTGTCCTACGGCCAGCGCAAGCTGCTCGAGCTGGCCTACGTGCTGGTCGCCGATCCGGCGGTGGTGCTGCTCGACGAGGCCGGCGGCGTCAACCCGTCACTGATCCAGCACATCTCGGCCAGGATCCGGGATCTGAACCAGGCGGGCCGGACCTTCCTCATCGTGGAGCACAACATGGACTTCGTGATGGACCTGTGCGACCGCGTCACCGTCCTGGACTACGGCACCGTGATCGCCGCCGGGCGGCCGGCGGTCGTCCGGGAGGACCCCCGGGTGCTCGACGCCTACCTGGGCACCGACGTGGCCGAGGCCGGCCCGGACGGCGCGGGCGCGGACGGCGCGGGCGAGGCGGCCGTCGATGGCTGACCATGCGGCCGCCTCGCCCGCGGCGGCTGAGCCGGCCCTCGCCGTCGACGGGCTGGTGGCCGGCTACGGCGGCGGCGACGTGCTGCACGAGGTGACCTTCAGCGTCCCGGCCGGCGGGATCACCTGCATCGTCGGGCCGAACGGGGCAGGCAAGTCGACGCTGCTGGCCGTCATCAGCGGCCTGCTGCGGCCGCGGGCGGGCCGCATCACCCTGCACGGCGAGCCGCTGGCGGGCAAGAGCCCGCGGCAGGTGCTGAAGCTGGGCGTGGTGCACGTGCCGCAGCGGCACAGCCTGTTCCCGGACATGACGGTCCGGGAGAACATCGAGCTCGGCGGCTACACGATCTCCGACCGCGCGCTGCTGGCCCGCAGGCTCGCCGCGGTCGGGGAGATGTTCCCGCAGGTGACGGACTGGGCCGCGAAGAAGGCGGGCAGCCTGTCCGGCGGCCAGCAGCGGCTGGTGGAGTTCGCCCGCTGCCTGATGCTGGATCCGTCGCTTGTGATCCTGGACGAGCCGTCCATGGGCCTGTCGCCGAAGGTGCTCAGGTCCGTGTTCGACGCCGTCTCGATGATGAACGCCGGCGGCAAGACGGTGCTGCTGGTGGAGCAGAACGCGCGCGCCGGGCTGCGGCTGTCCAGCCATGGCGTGGTCCTGGAGAACGGGCGGGTCCGGCTGGCCGGCAGCGGCCGCGAAGTGCTCGAGCACCCCGAGATCGGCGCGCTCTACCTGGGCGGCTCGGTGCGGGCCGGCGGCCAGGCGTGATCGCCGGCCGGCCGTGAACGGCGCCGGATCATGATCGTCGACGTGCACTGCCACGTCATCGTGGCGGAGATGACGACGAGCGCGGTGCCGGCGGACTGGCGCCCGGCCGTCAGCCGGGCCGGCCGCCCCGGCGGCGGCCAGGTCGTCACGTTCCGCGGCCGGGAACTGCGCTCGACCGTGGCCGAGTTCAGCGACATCGACGTGATGGTCGCGCAGGCGGCCGCCGGCGGAGTCGGCCACCTGCTGCTCTCGCCGTGGATCATGCTGGTGCCGGCCGAGGCGGAGCTGGCCGACGCGATCCGGATCTGCCGGGTGCAGAACGAGGCCCTCGCCCGCGCCGCCGCCGGCGGCCGGGTCAGCGCGCTCGGCGCGGTCCCGTTGCAGGATGCGGCCGCCGCGGCGGGTGAGCTTGAGTACCTGATGGGACTGCCGGGGATGCGCGGCGCCGAGGTGCCGGCCAGCGTGGCGGGCAGCTACCTGGGCGATGACCGGTTCCTGCCGTTCTGGGCGGCCGCCGAGGCGGCCGGGGCGCTGATCTTCGTGCACCCCACCACCCGCGGCTTCGGGCTGCCCGCGCTGGCCGACTACTACCTGTGGAACTCGGCCGGGAACCCGCTGGAGACCACGGTGACGGCAGCGCACCTGGCCGCGGCGGGGGTGCTGGAGCGGTTCCCCGGCCTGCGCATCCTGCTGGCGCACGGCGGCGGCGGGCTGCTCGCCATCCGCGGCCGGCTGCGGCGCGCGTTCGCCGCCAGGCCGGAGGCGCGGGCGCGGGCGCCGGCCGGGCCGGACGCCTCACTGCGCCGGTTCTACTACGACACCGTGACCCACGATCAGGCGCTGCTCGCCGACCTCGTCAGCTACGCCGGCGACGAGCACGTGCTGCTCGGCTCCGACCGGCCGTTCGACATGGGCAGCGACCGGCCAGGCCAGATCCGGGCGCTCGGCCTCGGCGCCGCCGCGGAAGGCCGCATCCTCGGCGGCAACGCCGGCCGGCTGCTCGGCCTGCGCGGTCCCGGGGCCGCGTCATGACCGGGACGTTCGACGTGGTGGTGGCCGGGGCCGGCCACAACAGCCTGGTCGCGGCGGCCTACCTGGCCAGGGCCGGGCTGCGCTGCGTGGTGCTGGAGGCGGCCGGCCAGATCGGCGGGGACACCGGCTCGGCGGAGCTGACCGTGCCCGGATTCCGGCATGACAGCTGCTCGACGGCGCACAACCTGATCCAGGGCGGCCCGATCATCCGGGACGACGAGCTCGGCCTGGCCGGGCACGGCCTGGAGTACCTGCATCCGGATCCCGTCGTGCACGTCCCGTTCCCGGACGGGGAATCGCTGACCATGTGGCGTGACGAGGCCAGGACGGCCGCCGAATTCGCCCGGTTCTCGGCCCGGGACGCGGCCGCGTACCGCCGGATGATGGCCGACTACGCGGTGGTCGCGCCGGCCCTCACCCGCCGCAGGTACACCCCGGCCGCGCGCGGCGAGCCGCTCAGCCGGGCGCTGGCCGGCCAGCCGGGCGCCGGGCGGTGGCTGCGCGCCGACGCGATGTCCGCCTGGGACGTGATCGCCGCGGAGTTCGAGGACGAGCACGTCAGGGCCTTCATGCTGTGGATGTCGTTCATGACGATGCAGCCGCCGGACCGCCCGGGCACCGGCCTGCTCGCCTACTCGCTGGCGTTCGGCCGGCAGCGGCACAGCTGGACGCTGCCCCGCGGCGGCTCGGCCGCGCTGCCCCGCGCGCTGGCCCGGGTGATCGAGGGCCACGGCGGCGTCATCGTCACCGGCGCGCGGGTGACCGCGCTGGTGCTGGAGCGCGGCCGGTGCGCCGGCGTCGAGACCGCCGCCGGGGAGCGGTACCTGGCCGCGCGGGCCGTGCTGTCCACGATCCACGTCAGGCACCTGGCCGCGATGGCCCCCGAGCAGGCGTGGGGCCCGGAGTTCCTGGCCGCGGCGCGGGCCTGGCGGCCGGGCATCGCGATGTTCGTCACGCACTACGCGACGAGCCGCCCGCCGGGCTTCCCGGCGGGCGGCCGGATCATCCACCCGGTTGCCGCCGGGACGCCGCAGTCGGCCGCGCGCATGCTGCGGCTGGCGACGGACTTCTTCGCCGGGCGCATCGCCGACGGCGATCCGGTGCTGCTCGTGCTGTGCCCGACCGTGGCCGACCCGTCCAGGGCGCCGGACGGCCAGCACACGCTGAAGGTCGTCGGATTCCAGCCGTATGAGCTGCCGGGCGGGCAGGCCGCCTGGGACGACCGCAAGGACGAGGTGGCCGCGGCCAACCTCGCCCAGCTGCGCCGGTACGCGCCCGGCCTGACCGACGACGTCATCATCGGCTCGTCGGTGCACAGCCCGCTGGATCTGGAGCGGACGAACCCGCATAACTGGCACGGCTCCTGTCATGGCGGCGAGACCGGGACCGCCGGGCGGGCCGCCTACCGGCTGCCGATTCCCGGCCTGTACCAGACCGGCGCGACCACCTACCCGGGCGGATCGGTGTCCGGGGCACCCGGCCGCAACGCCGCGGCGGTCATGCTGTCCGATCTCGGCAGCAGCCTCGCCGCGGCGGTGGCCGGCCGCCCGTGACCGGCCGCCGGCCGCCGCCGGCATCCGTCCCCGGATAGCGCAAATCACGCTATTACCGGCCAGGGCGAATCTATTACCGCAGCCCCGGACTAAACGGCTGCGCGCGATGGCGGCCGCGATATGAGCCGTCTATGCTGCGAACTTGCGCGGTTGCCACAAGGCGGGGGTTTCGGAATTCATCCAGGATCCGGAAAGGATGGCAAATGCTGACGAGACGACAGGTGCTGCACGGCATCCCGGCGGTGGCGGCGGGGGGATTCGCGCTGGGATCGCCGCTGCTCAACGGGTTGGACCGGGTGACCGCAGCCGACGCCAGGCCGCCTGCCAGGGAAATCGCCGCGCTCCCGGCGTGCGGCGCGAACCGCGGCCCGGCGGGCATGTGGAAGGATATCTCGGCGGCCGCCGACGGGCTGGCCGGATTTCGCGGCTATAACACCCCGGCCCAGGGCGTGCCCGCCACCTGGCCGGGGCCGGGCGCCAATCCGATCCCGGCGGCCGCGGAATTGCCGGTGATTAGCATAAAGCCGGATATCGGCGAGCTGCTTTCCGGGGCGCTGGACGCGCGGCTCAGCGCGTTCGCCGCGCTGGTCCCGGCGGGCGCCATGGTGACCTGCTGGCATGAGGGCGAGACCGCGGGCAACGGCCTGTCAGCCGGCCAGGTGCTCGCGCTGCACGAGCGCTCCCGCCGGATCTTCAAGGCCGCCTCGCCGCGCTGCCGCTACGGCCAGATCGTGTCCTGCTACACGGCCACCAGGGCGAGCGGCCACTATCCGCTCGGCCAGTGGATGGCTCCGGGCCTGGACTTCTACGGCCTGGACGGCTACCAGCAGGCTGCCTCGCACACCGCGGCCTCGGTATTCGGGCCGGCCGCCAGCCAGATCAGGCGCGCGCTCGGGCCGGTGCCGCTGGCCGTGACCGAGTGCAACTCGGCGATCCCGGCCAGCCGGCCGAAGTGGTTCGCGGAAACCTGGGCCTGGGCCCGGGCGCAGGGCTGCCTGACCTACTTCACGTTCTGGTACGGCGCGGGCACCGCGATGCCGTACGCGTGGCGGCCCGGTGACTCAGCCACGATCAGCGCGCTGGCGGCGATCAACGCCGCCTCCAAGGGCTGACCGCCGGGCCGCCTCCCGGGCCGGCCGGCCCGGCGGTCACCGGCCCGCCAGCGCCCGCAGCGCCGGGCCGGCCAGCCGGTGCACCGTCCAGTCGTCCATCCCGGTCGCGCCGAGGGACTCGTAGAACCCGCGGGCCGCGGAGTTCCAGTCGAGCACCCACCATTCCAGCCGGTCGTACCCGTTCCGCACGCAGATCGCGGCCAGCTCGGCCAGCAGCGCCCGGCCCAGCCCGGCGCCCCGCAGCCCCGGCACCACGTAGAGATCCTCCAGGTAGATGCCGTGGCTGCCGGTCCAGGTCGAGTAGTTCAGGAACCACAGCGCGAACCCGGCGACGGCGCCGGAATGCTCGGCCACGTGCGCGAAGACCGCGGGCCGGTCGGCGAACAGCGCCCGGCGCAGGTCATCGGCGGTGGCCCGCACCTGATCGAGCGATTTCTCGTACTCGGCGAGTTCCCGGATCAGCCGGTGAATCTGCGGGACGTCCTGCGGGCGTGCTGGCCTGATCATGACAACGAGGCTAGACCGGGATCCGGCCGCGGCTAGACCGGTATCCGGTACCTGAGCCGGAAGCACTCGGCCGCGGTCACGATGTCGCCCGCCTCGACCGCCCGGCCAGCCGCCAGGTGGACCCGCTCGACCAGCAGCACCGGCGCGCCCGCCGCGATGGCCAGCAGGCCCGCCTCGCTGCGCAGCGAGGCGCGGGCCGAGACCTCCTCGGCCACCTCGTCCACGTAGACGCCGATGGACCGCATCCGCTCGATCACCCCGCGGCCGGCCAGCGGTCCCTGCTCCGGCGCGGCGATGGCCGTGCCGCCGGTCAGCCGGGCCGGCTCGTAAGAGGTCACCAGCTGGACCGCGGCGCCGCCCGCGGTCAGCAGGTACCTGGTCCGCATGACCAGGTCGCTGCCGGGCCGCAGGCCGAGCCGCCGCGCGATCCGGGGCGGCGCGGACACCTGCTCCGACTGGTGCTCAGCGGCCAGCCGGCCGTCCGCCCCGGCCAGCCCGAAGGGCGACCCGGGGCGGTGCGGGCGGTCGTGCTCCAGGCACCGGGTGGCGGGCATCCTGCGCACGTACGACCCGGATCCGGCCCGTGCCTCGATCAGCCCCTCGGCGGCCAGCACGGCCAGGGCGTGCTTGGCCGCGGTCTCCCCGACGCCGTACCGGGCGATGATCGCGTTCCGGGATGGCACCCTCGCGCCCGGCTCAAGCGTTCCGTCGCTGATGCGGGTACGCAGATCCTCGAGAACCCGGAGATAGACCGGATCGGTTGACGTGCCCATCGGAAGTCATTGTCACCGAAGTGACCTGCGAATTGTGACCCAAGCGCAATTTTGGTCAGTCGCTGCCCTCTTCGAGCAGCAGGTGATACCCGTTCGGGGTGCGGGCGTGCAGCACGCGGTAGGTCCAGTCCTCGCTGGGGGTCATCAGCTGCTCGCTGAACGGCACGCCGGCCTGGTCCAGCCGGCTCCTGCGCGGCCGCGATATCACCGACGCCGAACTGCCAGGTCAGCACGTGATCAGGAATGTCACTGCGGAATCCGGCCTTGCGCTCGATGCCGAACTCGACCGGGCCGTGGCCCAGCGCGAGGAAATGCGGGTACTCCGGGCCCTGGTAGGTGACGTGGAAGCCCAGGCGGACGTAGAAGTCACGTTCAGCCTCAAGGTCGCTGACGAACAGAATAGGGATGATCCGGTTGAACAATGCCGCCATGGCGGCACATCGTACCGACCGGCAAGCCCCGCTGAGCAGGGATCCGGCTGGTAGTGACTAGGGTGGCGGAGTGACATCGAGGACCGGCGGCGACTCCGTGCGGGTGGCGGCCTGCCAGCTCAGCCTCCGCGTCGGCGAAACCGGCCGTAACCGGGCCGCCGCCCGTGACGCGATCGGCATCGCGGCCGGCCAGCAAGCGCGGGTAGTGGTGCTGCCGGAACTTGTCCAGTCCGGCTATGTCTTCTCCGGCCCGGCCGAGGCCCGGTCGCTGGCCGAGCCCGCCGACGGCCCGACCGTCACCGAGTGGCAGCGGCTCGCCGCCCGGCACGACCTGGTGATCATCGGCGGTTTCTGCGAGCTGGCCGGGTCCGGGGAACTGCGCAACAGCGCGGCGGTCGTCGACCCGTCCGGCACGCGCGCGATCTACCGCAAGGTGCACCTGTGGGACGCCGAGCCGGACGTGTTCACGCCAGGGGACCGCGAGCCGCCGGTCGTCTACACCGCCTGCGGCCGGATCGGGGTACTGGTCTGCTACGACGCCGAGTTCCCCGAATGGGTCCGCAAGCCCGCCCTGGCCGGGGCGGATCTGCTGGCCGTCCCGACGAACTGGCCCGCCGAGCCGAGCCCGGCCGGCGAGCGGCCGATGGTGGTGCTGAACGTGCAGGCCGCGGCGAGCGCGAACCGGATCTTCATCGCGGCGGCGGACCGGTGCGGCACCGAGCGCGGGGTGAGCTGGACCGGCGGCGCCGTCATCGCCGGCCCGGACGGCTACCCGCTGGCCGGCCCGGCCCGCGCGGACGAGCCCGCCGTCCTGCTGGCCGACTGCGACCTGCGGCTGGCCCGCAGCAAGGCCAACGGCCCGCGGAACGACGTGCACGCGGACCGGCGGCCGGCCCTGTACCGCTGAGGCTTACTTCTTCCAGGCCAGGGTGAGCCCGTCGCCGACCGGGAGCAGCACCAGCTCGACCCGCTGGTCCGCGACCGCGTGGTCGTTGAATGCCCGGATCGCCGCGACGTCGGCGCTTTCGCTGGCCGGATCGACCACGCCGCCGCCGTAAAGGGTGTTGTCCACCAGGATGATGCCGCCGGGCCGGATCCGCGGCACGATCTCCTCCCAGTAGCCGATGTAGCCGGGCTTGTCGGCGTCGATGAACGCAAGGTCGAGCGCCGCGGCGGCCGGCAGCGCACGCAGCGTCGCGGCCGCCGGGCCGATGCGCAGCTCGATCCGGTCGGCCAGGCCGGCCAGCTGCCAGTACCGGCGGGCCACCGCCGTCCATTCCTCGCTCACGTCGCAGCACAGCAGCCGGCCACCGTCGGCCAGGCCGCGGGCCAGGCAGATGGCCGAGTAGCCGGTGAAGGTGCCGACCTCGACGGCAGCGCGGGCGCCGGCCACCCGGGTCAGCAGCGTCATGAAAGTGCCCTGCTCCGGGCCGATCTGCATGACGGCCGAGCCGGGGAACAGCCGGGCGGTCTCCGCGGCCAGGTCGCTGGCCAGCGGATCGGGCGGCGAACTGTGCGCCAGCAGGTAGGCATGCAGCGAAGGGCTAAGCTGCCCGGTGCGGCTCGACATGGGGCCACGCTAGCCGACCGGCCGGTCCCTGGCGCAACGGGCATCGCGGGCGCGGGTCTACCCTCGGTTCATGGCCCTGCACATCCCCAGCCCGCCGGTCAGCGGGTTCCACATCGGCCCGTCATTCATCCACTTCTACGGGCTGATGTACGTGGTCGGGATCACCCTCGCCATCATCATCACCCGGCGCCGGTGGCAGGCCAGCGGCGGCGACCCGGCGCTGGTCGCCGAGGTGGCGACCTGGGCGGTGCCGGCCGGGATCATCGGCGCCAGGATCTACTTCGATATCACCACGCCGGCCGACATCCCGCCGCACTGGTGGGGCGTGTTCGCGGTCTGGTCCGGCGGCCTCGGCGTGTGGGGCGGCATCGCGGCCGGGGCGGCGGCCGGCGTCTGGCGGGTCCGCCGGGCCGGCGGCAACGTGCGGGTGTTCATGGACGCCGTCGCGCCGGCCCTGCTGGTCGCCCAGGCGGTCGGCCGGATCGGCAACTACTTCAATCAGGAACTGTTCGGCAGGCCGACCAGCCTGCCGTGGGGGCTGGCGATATCGCCGGCCAGCCGGCCGCCCGGGTACGCGCGGTTCAGCACGTTCCAGCCGACGTTCCTGTACGAGCTGATCTTCGACCTGCTGCTCGCGGCGGCGCTGGTATGGCTCGGGCACCACCGCCGGATCCGGCCGCCCGGCCTGTTCGCCCTCTACGTGGCCGGCTACTCGGCGTTCCGCATCTTCGAGGAGACGCTGCGGATCGACTCCTCCGAGCACTTCCTCGGCCTGCGGCTGAACTTCTACATCGCCGGCATCCTGGCCGTCACCGGCATCGTGTGGTTCATCCGCAGCCAGCGCGGCGAGCGCGGGGCGCCGCCCGCGAAGCCGGCCGAGTCCGTGCCGACCAGCGCCGCCGAGTCCTAGCCGGCCGAAAATGATTTTCGCTGACCGGGCCGGCCCGGGCGGCCGGCTGGCCATCCCGCACCCGGCCACCGGGCTGGTGGTGTTCGCGCACGGCAGCGGCAGCAGCGGGCACAGCCCCCGTAACCGCTACGTCGCCGCGGTGCTGGCCGAGGCGGGCCTGGGCACCCTCCTGTTCGACCTGCTCACCCCGGCCGAGGAAGCGGACCGGGCGAACGTGTTCGACATCGCCCTGCTGGCCGGCCGTCTCGCCGAAGGCACCCGGTGGCTGCGCGGCCAGCCCGGCGCCGCCGGGCTGGCCGTCGGCTACTTCGGCGCCAGCACCGGCGCCGCCGCCGCGCTGTGGGCGGCGGCCGAGCCCGGCGCCGGCATCGCGGCCGTGGTATCGCGGGGCGGCCGCCCTGACCTGGCCGGCCCGCGCCTCGGCTCGGTGCGCGCGCCCACCCTGCTCATCGTCGGCGGACGCGACGATGCCGTGCTCGGCCTCAACCGGCAGGCCCGGGCCGCGCTGGGCGGCGAGAGCCGGCTCGCCGTGGTACCCGGCGCCACCCACCTGTTCGAGGAACCCGGCACCCTGGCCGCCGCCGCCGGGCTGGCCAGGGACTGGTTCACCACGCACCTCCGGCCCGGCCTGCCGGCATGACTGCAGGCGCAACGGGGTAACTCAACTCCGGAACAGATCATGGCCGGCCAACCGGCGCGGCCATCACGGGGTAAAACGGGGGGACGCTGTGAAGGGTAAGGGTTCCAGGCCGGCTCGCTGGAGCGGCATGCTGGTGATCATCGCGGCGCTGGCCGCGCTCGGGCTGTCGGCCTGCCGCGCGGCGCGGCTGCGGCGCAGCGCCAGGCGCTCCGGCTAGCCCGGCTGGCGGTCACGCCAGCCAGGCGCGTGCGGCCCCGGCCGGCCAGCTGTCCAGCCGGGCCGTCCGGGGCCGCCCCGCGTCCGGCCTGCGCCGAAACGATCATTCAATATCCAGTCGACCCCGGCCGGGCGGCCAGGCACCATTAGCTGATTGTGGGCGGCAGCGGGAGAGCGGGGCGCGGCGCGTTCCGGCGGCTGGCTGCCCGGCTGGGCCCGGACATCGCGCTGCTGCGCCGGTCCCGGGAGTTCCGGCTGCTCTACGGCGGCCAGCTGGCCGCCTTCACCGGCACCATGATCAGCTTTGTCGCCATGCCGTACCAGGCGTATCAGCTGACGCGATCCTCGCTCGTCGTCGGGCTGCTGAGCGTCGCCGAGCTGGTGCCGCTGGTGGCCGCCGCGCTGCTCGGCGGCGCGCTGGCCGACGCGGTCGACCGCGGCCGGCTGATCAGGGTCAGCCAGGGCTTCCTGTGCTGCTCCGGCGCGGCGCTGGCGCTGAACGCGGCGGCCTGGCACCAGCTGTGGCTGCTGTTCCTGCTGGCCGCGGCGAGCGCCGGGCTGTACGGCCTGCAGCGGCCGTCGGTTGAGGCGCTGGTTCCGGTGCTGGTCCGCCGCGACGAGCTGGCCGCCGCGGCGGCGCTGGCCGGGCTGCTCGGCAACACGGTCAACCTGGCCGGGCCGCTGCTCGGCGGCTTCCTGATCAAGCTCGGCGGGCTTCCCGCCGGGTACATCGCCGACAGCGCCGCCTGCGTGGTCGCGCTGCTCGCGTTCGCCCGGCTGCGCGCGACGCCGCCTGCGCCGGAGGCGGCCCGGCCCAGCCTGCGCGGGCTGGCGGACGGGCTGCGCTACGCCAGCAGCAGGCCCGAGCTGCTGGGCAGCTACCTGATCGACATCTCGGCGATGCTGTTCGGCGCGCCGTACGCGCTGTTCCCGGCCATCGCAGCCAGGCTCGGCGGGCCGGCCGTGCTCGGGCTGCTGTACGCCGCGCCGGGCGCCGGGGGAGTGATCGTGAGCCTGACCGGCGGCTGGGCCGGCCGCGTGCACCGGCACGGCCGGGCCATCGTGCTGGCCGTGGCCGGCTGGGGCGCGGGCATCACCGCGTTCGGGTTCGCCACCAGCCTGTGGTGGGCGGTCGCGGCCCTGGCCGCAGCCGGCGCGGCGGACATGATCAGCGGTATCTTCCGGATGACGATGTGGAACGAGACCATCCCGGCCCGCCTGCGGGGCCGGCTGGCCGGCCTGGAGATGATCAGCTACACGACCGGGGAGCCGGTCGGCAACCTGGAGGCCGGCCTGGTCGCCGCGGCGACCGGGTCGGTGCGGATCGCGGTCGTGTCCGGCGGCGTGGCCAGCGTGCTCGGCGCCGTGCTGGTGGCCGCCGCGCTGCCCGGGCTGTGGCGGTTCGACGCCCGCGGGCACCCGGCCGGCCGCTGACCGGGCGGCGGCCGCCCGCCGCCGCGTCATCCGCCAGGGCCGGTTCGCGGCCGGGCGGATCATGCGCGACTATTGCCCACGTGCCTTTGCGCTCTTCCGTCCGAATGCCGGTTATCGCCGTCGCCGCGGCCTGCGCCCTGGCCGCCGCCGCGCTGGCCGGATGCGAGTCGCCCCGGCCGGCCGAGCGGGTGCCCGGCGGCCCGGCCGGCAGTTACCTGGTGGCGGCCGGCATCCACAAGATCAGGCACGTGATCATCGTGATGCAGGAGAACCGGTCGTTCGACTCCTACTTCGGCACCTACCCGGGCGCGGACGGCATCCCGGCCGGCGGCGGCTCGCCCGCGGTCTGCGTGCCCGGCCCTAAGGGCGGCTGCACCCGCCCGTACCATGACACCGCGGACATCAACGGCGGCGGCCCGCACGGCGAGCGGAACGCGGTCGCGGACGTGGCCGGCGGCCAGATGAACGGGTTCGTCGCCGAGCGCGCGGCGGCGCGCCGCACCTGCCGGAACCCGGACGACCCGGCGTGCGCCGCGGGCGGCACCCCGGACGTGATGGGCTACCACACCGGCGCGGAGATCCCGAACTACTGGGCGTACGCCAGCCACTTCGCCCTCGACGATCACATGTTCGAGCCGGTCAAGTCATGGTCGCTGCCCGATCACCTGTACCTGGTGTCGGCCTGGTCGGCCCGCTGCCGGAACCGCTCGCCGGACAGCTGCGTCAACGACATCTTCGGCCCGTACCGGGTCGCCAGGTTCGAGCGGGCGGTCCGCCAGGAGGTGACAGCCGGCCAGACCGACATCGACCTGGCCTGGACCGACATCACCTGGCTGCTCTACCGCCAGCACGTCAGCTGGCGCTACTACGTGCAGGCCGGCACCCAGCCGGACTGCGTGCACGACTCGGCCGAGACGTGCCCGCGGGTCCGGCAGAGCGCCAGCACGCCGGGCATCTGGAACCCGCTGCCGCTGTTCGGCGACGTCCGGCAGGACCACCAGGCCAGCTACATCCAGCCGCTCGGCTCCTACTTCGGCGCCGCCGCCGCCGGGCGGCTGCCCGCGGTGAGCTGGATCACGCCGTCGGGCCCGGACAGCGAGCACCCTCCGGCCAGCGTGCACCAGGGCCAGGCGTACGTGACCTCGGTCGTGAACGCGGCGATGAAGGGCCCGGACTGGAACTCGACGGCGATCTTCCTGGCCTGGGACGACTGGGGCGGCTTCTACGACCACGTGGTGCCGCCCGCGGTGGACCAGAACGGCTACGGGCTGCGGGTTCCGGCGATCGTCATCTCCCCGTACGCCAGGCAGGGCTACGTCGACCACCAGGTGCTCAGCAGCGATGCGTACCTGAAGTTCATCGAGGACGACTTCCTCGGCGGGGCCAGGCTCAACCCCCGCACCGACGGCCGCCCGGATCCCCGGATCGACGTCCGCGAGAACGAGCCGGTCCTCGGTAACATCGCCCGGGACTTCGACTTCAGCCAGCGGCCGCGGCCGCCGCTGCTGCTGCCGACCAACCCGCCGTCCGACTCGCCCGTGCTCCCCGCCTACTTCGCCGGCCAGCCGGCCTGCCGGGGCTGCACCACGCCGCCGCCCGCCTGGCGGTACCTGCGCCGGCCGCACCGCCGCCCGCCGCCGCTGCCCGGGCCGGGCGGCTGGCCGGGGGAGCCGTAGGCCGCCGGGCCGTTATGTCCCGCGGGTCACGCGAAGCTACTGTGATCACGTGAGCCGACCTGCCCGCGCGCCGGGATCCGCGCTCGGCCTGCACCGGGTGGCCGAGCCGGCCGGCGTGCTGCCGCAGGCGGCCTGGCGGCTGGATCCGGATCCGGCCATCTGGCCGGACGAGGTGCGGGTCCGGGTGGACCGGCTGAATCTGGACGCGGCATCCTTCCGCCAATTGCGCGAGGCCGGCCGCGCCGACCCGGCCGCGATCAGGGCAGCGGTCGCGGAGATCATCGCCGCCCGCGGCAAGATGCACAACCCGGTCACCGGCTCCGGCGGGATGCTCACCGGCATCGTCGAGGAGTCCGGCCCGGATTCCCCGCTGGGCCTGCGGCCGGGGGACCGGATAGCCACCCTGGTCTCGCTCAGCCTCACGCCGCTGGCGGTGACCGACGGGCTGGCCCGCTGGGACGGCCGGTCCGAGCAGGTGCCCTGCGACGGGCACGCGATCCTGTTCGGCCGGTCGGTCGCCGCCGTGCTGCCCGCCGACCTGCCGGTGCCGCTGGCGCTCGCGGTCCTCGACGTGTGCGGCGCGCCGGCCCTCACGCACCGCGTGGTGGCCGCGGCGGCGCAGCGGATGGCCGGCCCCGGCGGCCCGGGCGCCGGCCTGCCGCCAGGCCCGGTCGTAGCGGTGCTGGGCGCGGCGGGCAAGAGCGGGTCGCTGTCCGCGGCCGCGGCCCGCCGCGCGGGCGCCGGCCGCATCATCGGCGTGGTGCCGCACGAGCGGGACGCGGCCGCCCTCCGCGCCGCGGGCCTGGCCGACGAGGTCGTGATCGCCGATGCCCGCGACCCGGTGGCGGCGTCCGCCGCGATCTGCCGGGCCGGCGGCCCGGCCGGGATCACCGTGGTCTGTGTGGACGTGCCGGGCTGCGAGGGCGGCGCCATTCTCGGCACCGCCCAGGGCGGCACCGTGATCTTCTTCTCGATGGCCACCTCGTTCACTGCCGCCGCGCTCGGCGCCGAGGGCGTCGCCGCGGACGTGACCATGCTGGTCGGCAACGGGTACCTGCCCGGGCATGATCAGCTTGCGCTGGACCTGGTCCGCACCGAACAATCCGTTAAGGATCTGTTTGACGGCCGTCTCCGGGAGCAGGCCGGCGGCTGGCCACCGACCAGCGAGGACGGCGATGGCCGATAACGGCACGGGGCCCGGCGCGGGCCGCGCGGTGACCGCGCGGCTCGGGCTGGATCCCGCCATGGTCCGCGCCGCGCGCGCGCTGGCCCGGCGCGCCGGGCAGCCGGTCGTCGAGCTTGCCCGCACGCACAGCACGGTCTCGGTGGAGCGCGCGGTGCTCCGGCTGGCCGGGCTGGACGGCGCCGACGGCGACGGCATGCCATGGGTGAACCGGCTGGCCGGCGCGGTACGCGAAACCGCCGGGCTGGAGCACGGCGTCGCGCTGCCGGCCTGGGACGCGATGCTGGCCGGCCGCTACCCCGACCTGGCCGCGCTGGCCAGGGACGCGGCCGCGGGCGCGGTGAAGTTCCGGGTGCCGGCCGGCCGCAGCGCGGACCGGGCGCGGGCGGCCGCGACCCGCGCGGTCCGCGGCGGCATCGCCGCGATCGACGCCCGCCGGGCCGAGCGGGACGCGATGATCGCCGCCACCGCGGACCCGCCGAAACCGTGGATCTACCTGATCGTGGCGACCGGCGACATCTACGAGGACATCCCGCAGGCGCAGGCGGCGGCCCGGGCCGGGGCGGACATCATCGCGGTGATCCGGTCCACCGGCCAGTCGCTGCTCGACTACGTGCCCGCCGGGGCCACCCGGGAAGGCTACGCCGGCACGTACGCGACCAGGGAGAATTTCCGGCTGATGCGCGCCGCGCTGGACGAGACCTCGCGCGAGCTCGGCCGGTACGTCCGGCTGACCAATTACGCGTCCGGGCTGTGCATGCCGGAGATCGCCGTGCTGGCCGGGCTGGAGCGGCTGGACATGATGCTGAACGACTGCATGTACGGCATCATCTTCCGCGACATCAACCCCCGCCGGACGTTCATCGACCAGCGGTTCTCCCGGCAGGTGCACGCCCGCGCCGGGATCATCATCAACACCGGCGAGGACAACTACCTGACCACTGCCGACGCCGTTGACGCCGCGCACACGGTGATCGTCAGCCAGCTGCTGAACGAGTTCTTCGCGACCGAGGCCGGGCTGGCCGGCTGGCAGCTCGGCCTCGGGCACGCGTTCGAGATCAGCCCGGAGGTACCGGACTCGTTCCTGCTCGAGCTGGCGCACGCGCAGCTGGTGCGGGAGCTGTTCCCGGCCGCGCCGCTGAAGTACATGCCGCCGACCAAGCACATGACCGGCAACATCTTCGCCGGGTACCTGCTGGACGCGTTCTTCAACCTGTGCGGGATGATGACCGGCCAGTCGATCCTGCTGATCGGGATGATGACCGAGGGAATCCACACCCCGTTCCTGGCCGACCGGGATCTCGCGCTGGAGAACGTCAGGTACGTGCGCGACGCGGCCGGCCGCTGGGCGACAGCTTCCGGCCGGCCCCGGGCGGCTTCATCGAGCGGCGCGCCGCCGAGGTGCTCGGCGAGGCAGTCAGCCTGCTCGGCCGGATCGGCGACCAGGGCCTGCTGGCCGCGATCGCGGACGGCACGTTCGGCGTCACCCGGCGGCCGCCGGACGGCGGCCGCGGGCTGGACGGCGTGATCGAGCAGGCCGACGGCTATTTCAACCCGGCCACCGAGCTGCTCGAGCGCGGCGCCCCGGCGGCGGCGCCGTGACCGGCCAGGTGATCCGGCCGTACGGCGACACCACCGGCGACGGCCGGGTGCAGGTCTCCTTCACGCTCCCGGTGCCGTCCGGGACGGCGGCCGAGCGGGCCCTGGCCGAGGGCGCGGCCCTGCAGCTGGCGGCCAGGATGGGCCTGGCGCCCGCGATGGTGGTGCACGCCAAGGGCATCGGCCCGGACTTCACGTTCTGCATCGTGTACGGGCAGGTAAGTCACTTTGTCGACCTGGCGCAGGTCACCGTCGCCGAGCGGGAGTTCCCGCTGCTGCCGCCCGCGGAGGTCAACCGGCGGATCCGGGCGGCGCTTGGCCGCAAGCTGGTGGTGGTCGGGGCCTGCATCGGCACCGACGCGCACACGGTCGGCATCGACGCGATCCTGAACGTGAAGGGCCACGCGGGGGAGAAGGGCCTGGAGTACTACCGGGAGATGCGCATCGTGAACCTGGGCGCGCAAGTGGAGATCGCCCGCCTGGTCGCCCGGGCGCGGGCCGAGCCTGCCGACGCCGTGCTGGTCAGCCAGGTGGTCACGCAGCGGGACGCGCACCTGTCGAACGCGGGCGAGCTGGCCGCCGCGTTCCGGGCGGCCGGCCCGCGGCGGCCGCTGCTGGTGGTCGGCGGGCCCAGGTTCGACCCGGCGATGGCCGCCGCGGTCGGCGTCGACAGGATCTTCGGCCGGGGCACCACGCCAGGGGAGGTAGCCAGTTACCTGGCGCACGTTCTTGCTCCCGAAGGAGGCAACCGATGACTGACGATGCACGGCTCGGCCAGGCCGTGACGCACCGCCGGTACCTGCCGGCCGGCCACGCGCATTACGGCGGGAACCTGGTCGACGGCGCGTACGTGCTCGGCCTGTTCGGTGACGCGGGCACCGAGCTGTCCATCCGGGTCGACGGCGACGAGGGGCTGCTGGCCGGCTACTCCGACGTGCAGTTCTGCGCGCCGGTGCTGGCCGGTGACGTGATCGAGGTGACTGCGGCGGTGGCCGGGGTCGGCCGTCGCAGCCGGGAGATCGCCTTCGAGGCCCGGGTGACCTGCCGGGCCGATCCGGCGCGCGGGCCGTCCGCGGGCATGGTCCTGGCCGAGCCGCTGGTGGTGGTCACCGCGACCGGGACCGTGGTGGTGCCGCCCCCGGCGCAGGCCAGGGTGAGTTAACCCGGGGCGGCGCGCGGGCTGCCCGCGCGCCGCCCCGGGCGGCTTGTTATCCCCGGAGCCTGGTTATTCGGCGCCGAATGATTCGATTTCGGATCGTTCGGTGTCGGTGAGTTCGCGTGGTACGTCGTTTTTGGCCATTTTGGTGCTCTGGACTTGCTGCCGGATGCTGTCGACGATTTCGGGGTTGGCCAGGGTGGTGACGTCGCCGACGTCGGCGAAGTTGGAGATGGAGGCGATGACCCGGCGCATGATCTTGCCGGACCGGGTTTTGGGCATGTCGGAGACGATCCAGACGTTTTTCGGGCGGGCGATCTTGCCGATTTCGGTGTCGATGGCGGTGGAGACCTTGGCCTGGAGTTCGGGGCTGGGGGTGGTGCCGGGTTTCAGTGAGACGTAGACCTCGACCACGCGGCCGCGGATGTCGTCGATGACGGGCACGGCGGCGGCCTCGGCGACTTCGCTGACGGTCAGCGCGGCTGATTCGATTTCCTTGGTGCCGAGCCGGTGCCCGGCCACGTTGATGACGTCGTCGACGCGGCCCAGGATGCGGTAGTAGCCGTCGGCGGCGCGGACCGCGCCGTCGCCGGCGAAGTAGGGCCAGTCGCGCCAGTCCTTGCTGGCGGGGTCCTTGTTGTACTTGCGGTAGTAGGTGTCGGTGAACCGTTCGGGCTGGCCCCAGATGGTCTGGAAGATGCCGGGCCAGGGGTTGCGGATGCAGATGTTCCCGGCGCTGCCGTCGGGCAGCTCGGCGCCGTCCTCGTCGTAGATCGCGGCGTAGATGCCCAGGACCATCGGGCCGCAGCTGCCGGGTTTCATCGGCTGCAGGCCCGGCAGGGTGCTGCCGAGGAACCCGCCGGTCTCGGTCTGCCACCAGGTGTCCACGATGACCGCCTCGCCCTTGCCGACCACCGACTGGTACCAGCGCCAGACCTCGGGCTCGATCGGCTCGCCGACGGTGGTCATGTGCTTGAAGTGGTAGTCATAACGGGCCGGCTCGTCCGGGCCGAGCTTGCGCAGCATCCGGATCGCGGTGGGCGAGGTGTGGAAGATGTTCACCTTGAGCTTCTCCGCGATCCGCCACGGCCGCCCGGCGTCGGGGTAGTTGGGCACGCCCTCGTAGATCACCGTGGTGGTGCCGAGCGCCAGCGGCCCGTACACGATGTAGGAATGGCCGGTGATCCAGCCGATGTCGGCCATGCACCAGTACACGTCGCCGGGGTGGATGTCCTGGTAGTACCGCGACGTCCCGGCCACGTACGACAGGTACCCGCCGGTGCTGTGCACGCAGCCCTTCGGGCGGCCGGTGGTGCCGCTGGTGTACATCAGGAACAGCGGCGCCTCGGCCGGCATCGGCACCGGCTCCACCACCGCGCCCCGATGGGCGGCCAGCAGGTCATCGGCGAACACGTCCCGGCCGGCCGCCATCGGGGTCGCCGACGCGTACTTACCCGGATGCCGGCGCCAGACCAGCACCTGGCCGACTTCCTGGCCCTGCTTCGCCGCCTCCGCCAGCGCCTCGTCGGCCTTTTCCTTGTGATCGATCAGCTGGCCGCCGCGGTAATAGCCGTCCATCGTGATCAGCACCCGGCTGCCCGAATCAGCGATCCGGGTCCCGCAGGCATTACCGGAGAACCCGCCGAACACCTGCGAGTGGATGACGCCCAGCCGCGCGCAGGCCAGCATCGTGACCGCCAGCTCCGGCACCATCGGCATATGCAGCGTCACCCGGTCCCCGGTGACCAGCCCCAGGTCATCACGCAGCACCGCGGCGAACTCGTTCACCTGCCGCAGCAGCTCACCGTAACTGATATGCACATGCTCATCAGATTCCAGCTCCGGCACGAACACGACCGCGGTCTTACCCGGATCCGCCGCCGCGTGCCGGTCCACGCAGTTAAACGACGCATTCAGCTTCCCGCCGGTAAACCACTTCCAGAACGGCGGATCAGACGTGTCCAGCATCGTATGCCACGGCTCATCCCACGACAGCAGCCCGGCATACTCCCCGAAGCAACCCGGGAAATTACCCTCACCGAACCGCTCAAAAACCGCCGGATCGCTGCCGTTAGCCTGAGCCACGAAACTCTCCGGCGGCTGGAAATACTCTTCCTCCCGCCAGTGCACGGCGATCTGTGATTCGGAGACCTTCGACCCGGGATTTTCAGACATTGCTCGCCCTCCAGCCGGAAGATGAACCCGCAGGGGATTCACGCTTCATGGAAATGCCAGCGCCGCCGGTTGCAGCGCGCATCGCGGATATTGCGGATCCAGCCGTGCCGCGGCCATCGCGTGCGGTGCTGGCATCGCAGACCGGACGCTCGCTGACAACTCTGTCATGCCGCCCTCACACGCTGGGGAGGCTTTATCGTATCGCCGCGGGACAACACCGAACAGGGCCCTTCGGCCCTTGCCCGGCCGGGGCCGGGAGGCCAGCGGGAGAGGTTGACATCACGGCGATCGGCGGTATGTTGCTAGCCAGTCCAGCACCTGGCCAGCAGGCCGGCCGGGCAGCCGACCGGCAATGCTGCGCCATGCGGCTCCTGAATGCCCACGGGGGTTGGACCCGGAAGCGGCCCGGGCACCCAGTAGACAACGGAGGCCGAGCCCGTTACCGGCGGGACGAACTCCGGTCCGAAGGGATGCCCGGGCCTTCTTCCGGCACGGGCTTCGGTTACGGCAGTCGGGAACCTGCTTGACGACGCAGGCGTTTGGCGAGCCAGTAGCTTCGTCAAAGTGCAGGACCACGCTGAGGCAGGCAGAGTGACCGAAACCGAACGGCCCGGCGGCTCGCTGGGCCGGGTGGCCGTGATCGTGCCCACTTACAACGAGCGGGAGAACCTGGAGCCGATCGTCGCCCGGGTCCGCGCGTCGGCGGGCGACGCGGACATCCTGGTGGTCGACGACAACAGCCCGGACGGCACCGGGGATGTCGCCGACAAGCTGGCCGCCTCGGATTCGCATGTGCACGCCATGCACCGGCCGCGCAAGTCGGGCCTCGGCTCCGCCTACATCGCGGGCTTCGGCTGGGCGCTCGACCGCGGCTACGGCGTGCTGGTGGAAATGGACGCCGACGGCTCGCACGATCCGGCCGAACTGCCGTCGCTGCTGGCCGCGCTGGCGGACGCCGACCTGGTCATCGGATCCCGCTGGGTGCCCGGCGGGACGGTGCGGAACTGGCCCAGGTCGCGCGAGCTGCTGTCCCGGGGCGCCAACACCTACGCCCGGATCATGCTGGGCATCAGCATCCGCGACGCGACCGCCGGGTACCGCGCGTACCGGGCGGGCACGCTCCGCGCCGCCCGGCTTGAGCAGGTGCTGTCCCGGGGCTACTGCTTCCAGATCGACCTGGTGCTGCGCGCGCTGCGCGGCGGCCTGACGGTCACCGAGGTGCCGATCACGTTCACCGAGCGCACCCGCGGCGCCAGCAAGATGAGCAAGTCCGTGGTGGCCGAGGCGTTCTGGCGGGTCACCCAGTGGGGCGTCGCCGCCCGGCTGCGTGGCCGGAAAGCAGGCGGCAGCCCGGAGGCAGGCGGCTAAGGCGGCTAGCCGGGGCCCGGGCAGCTAGGCGCTCTTGCGCTGCCGCCCGGCGCGGGAACTCACCGCCTCGTCGTCGCCGATACCGCGCTGCCCCCTGATCACCGCCAGGCGCTCGGCCAGCACCTCTTCGAGATCCGCCACCGACCGCCGCTCTAGCAGCATGTCCCAGTGGCTGCGCGGTGGCTTGACCTTCTTGGGCGCGGGGAGATCGCCAGCGGACGTGAACGCCGTCGCTCCGCACACCCGGCACTCCCAGGTGGTCGGGATCTCAGCCTCAGCCGCGAACGGAACGGTAAAACTGTGGCCTTTCGGGCAATCGAAAGCCACGTCCTGACGCGGGGCCAGATCGGTGTTACGGTCATTCTCGTAGCTCGTCGCTCCGAGCCTGGTACCGCGAAGAGAGCGTTCGGCCATAAGTTTGCTGCCTCCCAGCGCTCAGCCGTCCTACTTGTCAACGGTGAGGTCTCGGACAAGATTCCCGCCAGGCCGTGTTTCCAACCCCCGACGGCACGGCGGATCCCGCGGGACGCCATCCGGGCCGCCCCGGATGCCCTACCCGGGCCGCCCCGGATGCCTTACCCGGGCTGCCGCGGATGCCACTGCCCGCGGGCCGTGAGCACCTCCCGCAGCGCGACGGTCTGGTCGGTGATGATGCCGTCCACGCCCAGATCCAGCAGGCTGCCCATCAGCGCCCGGTCGTTCACCGTCCACGCGTGCACCTGCAGGCCGAGCGCGTGCGCGCGGCGCACGAACGGCGCCCCGGCCACCGAGGCGGGAACCTGCGCGCACTGGGCCGGCGGCCCCGGGGCGGCGGCCGAGCCGCACCGCGGCGATGCCGGCCGGCGAGCAGGCCATGCAGACCGGCCGGCCGAGCACCCGGCGGGCGGCCCGCAGCCGGCCGGCCGAGAACGAGCAGATGCAGACCCGGTCCCAGGCCGCGGTCCGGCGGAGCACGGCGGCCAGCGGCCGGACCGCGGCCGCGTCCTTGATGTCGATGTTGAAGCGCGCATCCGGCCAGGCGCCGATCAGGTCCTCGATCAGCGGGATCGGCTCCGTCCCGCAGATCCTCGCGGCGGCGACCTCGCGGTGCGGCAGCGTGGCGATCTCGCCCGGCCGCCCGGTCAGCCGGTCCAGCGCCTTGTCGTGGAAGGCCAGCAGCACACCGTCCGCGGTAGCCCGCGCGTCGGTTTCCAGGAACGAGTAGCCGAGCCCGACCGCGTGCTCGAAGGCGCGCCAGGAATTCTCCGGCCGGTGCGCGGCGCCGCCGCGGTGCGCGAAGGCCAGCGGCCCGGGGAAATCGAGGAAGGCGCAGGACATGCCGGCAATCATCCGGAACGGGCCGGGCGGGGCCGGTCAGGCACGCGACCACTCCCTGCGGCGGGCTTCCGCCAGCGCGATCGCGGTGGCGGCGGCGACGTTCAGCGAGCCCACCCGGCCGGTTTGCGGGATGTACGCGACCGCGTCGGCCACCGCCAGCAGGCCGGCCGAGCAGCCGCGGTCCTCGTTGCCGATGGCCAGGCAGACGTCCCCGCCCAGCGGGGCGTCGTGCAGCGGCACCGCGCCGCCGGTCAGCTCGACCGCGACCACGCGCAGGCCGCTGGCCGCGGCGGCCGCGGCGGCCGCCGCGGCATCCTGCTGCTTGTTCCAGCTGACCAGGCGCTCGGTGCCCAGTGCCGTCTTGCGGGCGGACGGGTGATCCGGTGACGCGCTGTCGCCGCAGAGCCAGATCTGCTCGACCCCGAGCGCGGCCGCCGTCCTGATGATCGAGCCGACGTTGAACGGCTGGCCGACCGAGTCGAGCAGCAATGCCAGCCTCGCGCTGGTGGCCCGCCGCCAGGACCGGTTCAGCCGCTTGACGTCGGTCGGCCGCAGCTGGCGGCGCTCCGCGGGATCCCTCGCGCTGGTCATCCGGGAACCGCCAGCACCCGGTAGCCGCCGCGGGCCGCCAGCCGGCTGGCCGGCCAGCCGGCCTCGGCCAGCCAGCGCTGCAGCGAGTCCGCGCCCAGGTTGCGCTGCACGACCAGGTAGCCGGCGGCGCCGGGGGCCAGCCGGGCCAGCCAGCCGGCCAGCAGGTCGTGCAGCGCGGCCTTGCCGACCCGGATCGGCGGGTTGGACCAGATCAGCCCGAACCGCGCGGGCAGCGCCGGGTCACCTGGTGCCGCGCAGCGGACGTTCGGCAGGCCCGCGCGCCGCGCGTTGGCGGCGCACAGGGCCAGCGCGCGCTCGTTCACGTCCACCGCCCAGACCGTCGCGCGGGGGGAGCGGGCGGCCAGCACCAGGGCCAGCGGGCCGTACCCGCAGCCCAGGTCGAGCAGATCCCCGGCGGCCGGCGGCGGCGGCGCGGCCTCCAGCAGCAGCCGGGTGCCGGCGTCCAGCCGGCCCGGCGAGAACATCCCGGCGTCGGTCCGCAGCTCCAGGTGCACGTCCGGGAGCACGACGTGCACCACGCCAGGGCGGTGCGCCGCAGCTGGCTGCGCGGTGAAATAGTGCTGGCTCACGGGCCGCCCGGCCGCGCTTACCTGGACTGCGGCGCCGCGGCGGAGCGGGCCGCCGGCGCTGCCGCCGCGGCGAGCGCCGGGTTGATGTACCGCCGGGTCATCCACCGTTCCACCACGAACGTCAGCACCGGGATGGTGCCGGCCAGCAGCAGGATCACGGTCGGCGCGCTGGCCAGCTTCATGCCCAGCCGCCGGGCCAGCAGGTAAGCGGTGATCAGGTAGATGATGTACAGGATCCCGTGCAAGGTGCCGACATCGTTGACCACCACCACGTTGTCCGCGAACACCTGCAGCGGGATGCCGACGAAGCACAGCACGATCAGTACCACGCCGGTCACGTAGGCCATCACCCGGTAACGGAACACGGCTGCGCGCAACCTGAGCACCTCCTCTTATCTCAGGCCGTGCCAGCGGCCGTGGCCCTGCACCTGCTCGTTGAGCCTGGCCAGGTAGGCGTTGTAGGCGGCGAGTTCCGGATCCTGCTCGGCGGCCGCGTCGCCGGCCTCCGGCCCGGCCGGGCCAGGGCGGCGCTGCGGGGCCGCCCCGCCCGGCAGATCCAGCGGCGCGGCCTCGTCCTGGCCGGCCGTGGCCGGCCGGGACTCGTCGATGATGGTCTTGACCCAGAACACCAGGGCGAAGACTGCGAACACGGGCCACTCGAACGTGTACGCCCAGCTCAGCGCGTTCCCGGCCTCGGCGCGATGGAACTGCCAGTCACCCAGCCAGAGCATTCCCACGATCGAGCCGGCCACGAACGCATGCCAGCCGAGCCACCGGGGGGTGAACAGGAAATGCCACCGCGGAGTCGGCCGTGCGCTGGACATGTCCTGAGCCTAGCGCCGGCCGTCAGTGCCCCGCACGGGAGGAATATCCCGCGAGTCACTGGCCGCCCGGTAACGCCCGGCCAGCCATAATCGGACTCATGTCGCTTGCCGATCTACTCGCCGGGCGGAACGGTCTCGCCAGCCGGCTGCCGCCGCGGCTCGATGAACTGCGCGGGCCAGTCCGCGGCGTGATCGTGCTGCCACGGCACCTGGCCTGGCCGGGGATGCGCGAATTCGACCTCTCCGACGACGGGATCCGGCGCAGCATGTACGGCATCGTGCTCACCCAGGGCCGGCGCTGCGAGGTGGCCAGGTTCCTCAACGCCGGGCTGCTCCGGCAGGACTGGCCGCTCATCCGCGCGTCGCTCGACCCCAAGCTGCGCCGGTGGTGCGAGCGCCAGTTCTCGCTGTACTGACGGTGGAACCTGACCGACGGCTGACGGCATAAACTAGCGGACGGCTGGCTGTCGGACCGGTTCGGTAGTATCGAACACATCATCCACGCCGAGTTCGCGGCCGGCCGGCTGTCTTACTCCAAGACCAGGGCGCTGACCCGGATCGCCACCGCGGATAGTGATGCGGGCCTGGCCGAGATGGCCGCCCCGATGACCGCGAACCAGCTGGAGCGCTTCGCCCGGGCGCACCGTAAGGTCACCAGGGCCGACGATGAGCAGGCGCTGCTGGCCCGCCGCCTGTCCTGGCGCTTCGAGGACAACGGGTCGGTGACCATCACGGCGCGGCTGCCCCCGGACGATGGCATGACCGTGCTCACCGCCCTGCGGTCCGCGCTGCTGGAACTGGAGGCGCAGGACACCGCGGGAGCGGGCCGCCAGCCCGGCGCCGAAGCCGGGCGGCCCCCGGCTGACGGCATCGCGCCGGCTGGCGGCGTTTCCGCGGAAACGCGGTGCCCGGACCGGCCGACTTCCAGCAGCCTGGCCGACGCGCTGGTCACCGTCGCCGAGGCCTTCATCACGGCGAAGGCCGCCAATGCCGGCCACCCGGACGTGCATCACGTCATCGTGCATGCCGACGCCGCCGCCCTGGCGGGTGACCCGGCCGGCCGTTGTCACATCGACGACGGCCCGGCGATCAGCCCCGCCGCGCTTCAGCAGCTCGGCTGCGACGCGGTGATCAGCTGGATGACGCACGACGGGGACGGCAATGTCCTTGACGTCGGACGGCGGCACCGGGAACCTCCGCCGGCCCTGCGCCGTGCGATGCGGGAGCGGGACCACGGACGCTGCCGGTTCCCCGGCTGCCACAGCCGTCGCATCGAGGCGCACCACATCATTCCGTGGAGCCAGGACGGGACCACCTGCCTGGACAACCTCTGCAGCTTGTGCCGCTATCACCACCGGCTGATGCACCGGCTCGGCTACCGCATCACGGTCAGTCCGGACGGCGATTTCACCTTCCGCCGGCCCGGCGGCGAGGTCATCCCGGGCAGCCCTCCGCTGCCCGATCCGCTCGGCCATATCTGGGAACGCCACGACGCGGAGATCACCGCCAGCACCATCACCCCGCCCTGGTACGGTGAGCGCCTTGACCTCGACTACGCCATCGCCGTGCTGTTCGCCAACCAGCGGGTCCGCGAGGAGCGCGCCCGGGAGGAGCGGGCCAGGGGAGGCATCCGCCCCGGCGGAAGGCGCCGGGGCCGCCGCCTGACCAAAGCATGCCGCGCCCGCCCGGTGACTTGGCGGCCTATGCGTGCCAAGGTGGCGGCATGCGCAAATACGTCATCATGGGTGTACAGGGCAGCGGCAAGGGAACGCAGGCCACGATGCTCGGCGAGGCCTTCGATCTCGTGCATATCAGCGTCGGCGACATTTTCCGCTGGAACGTGCAGCAGCACACGAAGCTCGGCGCGCAGGTCCGGCGGACCATGCGGGCCGGCGAACTGGTCAGTGACGACCTGGTGGAAGGTATCGTGAAGGGGCGGCTCGCCGATCATGACTGGAACTACGGGTTCATCATCGACGGCTTCCCGCGCAACGAGCGGCAGGCGGAGTTCTTCCTGGAGAGCTACGACATCGACGGGGTGATCCACCTCGACATGCCGGACAGCGAGGTCCGCCGCCGGGTACTCGCCCGCCGGCTGTGCTCGAACTGCGGCCTGGACTACAACCTGCTCGCCAGCAGCCCGCGGGAGCCCGGCAAGTGCGACGTCTGCGGCGGTGACCTCATCACCAGGGAAGATGACACAGAGGAAGCCCTGGCTGTCCGGCTCCGCGACTATCACCAGAAGACCAACCCGGTGCTCGACATCTTCCGCCGCAAGGAGTACGTGCTGACGGTCGACGCACGCCCCGACCGGCAGGTCGTGCAGCAGGCCATCCGGGCCAAGCTCGGGCTGCCGGTCGTGCAGCCGCCGGTGCCCGCCGCGGTCGGCGGGCGCGACGGCTAGCGCGACGCCGAGCACGACGGCCCGCCTGACGGCTGACCCGGCGCGGATCGTGATCGCGCCGGACTCGTTCAAGGGCAGCATCGGCGCGCCCGCCGCGGCGGCCGCGCTGGCCGCGGGCTGGCATCGCGCCCGGCCCGGGGACGAGGTTAGCTGCCTGCCGCTCGCGGACGGCGGCGAGGGCACGCTCGACGTGCTCGCGGCCGCGGTGCCCGCCGCCCGGTGGCACCAGGCGACGGTCACCGGGCCTGGCCGGGCCGCGGTTGCCGCCTGCTGGCTGGAGCTCCCCGGCCAGACCGCGGTCATCGAGCTCGCCCGGGCTTCCGGGCTGCCGCTGCTGGCCAGCCCGGATCCGATGGGCGCGCACACCGCGGGAACCGGCAAGCTGATCAGCCGCGCGCTGGACGCGGGCGCGGCGCGGATCGTCGTCACGCTCGGCGGATCGGCCTCGACGGACGGCGGCACCGGCGCCCTCACCGCGCTCGGCGCCCGGTTCGCTGACGCGGCCGGGAACGCCCTGCCGCCTGGCGGCGGCGCGCTGGCTGAGCTGGCGTCGGCCGACCTCAGCCGGCTGCGGCCGCCGCCGCCGGGCGGGGTCAGCTGCCTGACCGACGTCACCGCCCCGCTACTCGGGCCGGACGGCGCGGCGGCGGTCTACGGCCCGCAGAAGGGAGCCGCCGCCGGCCAGGTGGCCATGCTGGAGGCCGGCCTCGCCGCGCTGGCCCGGCTCCTCGGCGGCGCCCCGGCCGCACCTGGCGCGGGGGCCGCCGGCGGCACCGCATACGGGTTCGCCGCCGCCTGGGGCGCGGTCATCGTGCCGGGCGCCGCCGAGATCGCCAGGATCGCCGGCCTGCACACCGCGCTGGCCGCCGCCGACCTGGTGATCACCGGCGAGGGGCGCTATGACGCGACCTCGGCGACCGGCAAGGTGGCCGGCGCGGTGCTGGCCGCGGCGGCGCGGGCCGGCCTGCCGGCCGCGCTGGTGGCCGGCTCGATCGCCGCGGAGCCGCCGCCCGGCTGCCGGATGAGCGTCGCGCTGGCCGGGCTGGCGGGCGGCACGGCGGCCGCGCAGGCCGACCCCGCGCGCTGGCTGGCCGCTGCCGGGCGGCTGCTCGCGGAACGACAGCGGAGCCGAACCGGCTGACCGGCCAGCCCGGCCCGGCGGACCCGGCGTACGGACCCGGCGTACGGACCCGGCGGGAGGGCCTAGCCTTGGCCCCGTGCGGGAGATCGCGATATTCAGCGGCAGCGCCCACCCACGGCTCGCGGCGGAGATCTGCGCGCGCCTGGGAGTGCCCAGGCGGCCAGTCGTGACCAGGCGGTTCGCCAACGACTGCCTGGAAGTCCAGCTGCAGTCCAACTGCCGGGAACGCGACGTCTTCCTGATCCAGCCGCTCGGGCCGCCGGTGCAGGAGCATCTCACCGAGCTGCTGCTGATGCTGGATGCCGCGCGCGGCGCGTCGGCCGCCCGGGTCACCGCGGTGATCCCGCACTACGCGTACGGCCGGTCGGACAAGAAGAACATGCCGCGGGTGTCGATCGGCGGCCGGCTGGTCGCCGACCTGCTGGTGACCGCGGGCGCGAGCCGGGTGCTGACGGTAACCCTGCACGCGCCGCAGGTACACGGCTTCTTCTCGGTGCCGGTCGATCACCTGCACGCGCTCCGTGAGCTGGCCGGCCATTTCCGCGGCCCGGATCTCGCCGGGGCCGTCGTGGTATCGCCGGACCTGGGCAACGCCAAGCAGGCCGCGGCGCTGGCCCGGCTGCTCGGCGCCGACGTCGCGGCCGGCGCCAAGGAACGGCAGAACGACGAGAAGGTCACGATCAGCTCGATCATCGGGGACGTGGCGGACCGCGACATCATCATCCTGGACGACGAGATCGCCCGCGGCACCACCGTCATGGAGCTGATCAGCCGGCTGCGCGAGCAGCGCGTCCGGTCGATCCGCGTCGCCTGCACGCACGGGCTGTTCTCCGACGGCGCGCTACAGCGCATCGCCGCCCAGCCCGACGTCGCGGAGATCGTCACCACTAACACGGTCGACATCCCGGACAGCAAGCGGGACCCGAAGCTGCATGTGATCTCGCTGGGCCCGGCGCTGGCCGAGGCGATCCGCCGGATCCACGAGGGCGAGTCGGTCAGCGCGCTGTTCGACGCGCCGCTGGCCGCGCACTAGGAACCCGCGCCGAAGACGGGCGGATATGCCGCCGGTAACGCCGCCCGCCCGGCGAAACTGGTACCCCGGAGCAGGCGCCAATGCACGAGGCGGGCGAAGATCGCCCAGCGCAGCCGCCGCCGGGCTGCTAGCCGCCGCGGGACACGAACCCGGCGATTCCCTGGTCGCTTTCGGCGGCGATGAACGCCCCGGGCACGGTCAGCAGGATCTCGTCGGCGTGGACGACGCAGGCCCACGCCGAGTGCCCGCCGGTATCGGCGAGCTTCACGTCGGCCTGGTTCTGGCACGGCGTCCCGTCCGGGTCGCTGACCGCGCAGTCTGCCTGGCTGCCGCCGCGCCCTGACCACGGCCGCGGCCTCCTTCAGCAGGGAGAACCTAGGCGAGGCGGCGTCCCCGGCGGCCGGCTGGGAGGCCGACCGCTGCGGCTGCCCGAGCAGCACGGTGTTGCCGTCGGGGTCGGCCACCTTCACCTCGCTGCCGAGCGCGTGCGGGGGATAGCCCATATGGGCAACGTCCACGCTGGCCGCATGGAGCACGCCCACGACGGCGTCGACGTCATCGAAGAAGAAGTAGAACAGCAGCGGCAGCCGCGGGATGTCGAGCGGCGGCCGGGTCGACGCCAGCAGCACATGGTGCCCGCCCTGCCACAGCGCCGACCACGCCGAGGCGTCCGCCCGCCCGGCGGACTGCTCGTGAAAGCCCAGCAGCTCATAGAAGGCACGGGAAGTGTCGATGTCCCGGACGTACGTCGCGGCGACCATCGACTGCACAGCGGGCGTCATCGCCATAACGTACGCCTAATTCACCGCCCGGCGGGATCGCTCGCGGATGCTGACGGCCAGTGGTATCCGCCAGGCAGCGGATGTCTCGCGCCCGCCGCGGCCGCACGCTGGGAGGGCCGCTGCCCCCGGGTCCAGTCAGGAGATCGCGCAGATGCCCCCGCCCACCCGATCAGCCTCCGACCTGACCGTGCTGCTGGCCCGGCAGCTGCCGGCGCTGCCCTGGCCGGCCGAGGTGATGACCGCGACGGTCGAGCTTCCGCCCGGGGATCCGGGCACCCCGCCGCACGACCATTAGCTGAGCAGCGCGCGGCGGCCGCATTCGGCGGCTTGTCAGCGCGCTGGCGGTCGGCGGTGCAGAATCGGGCTCATGACTGAGACGCCAGCGCGGGAAAACTTTAACGAGAAGGTCATCAGCGAGTTCCGGGCCAGCGGCGGCGAGGTCGGCGGCCCGTTCGCCGGCGCGCCGCTGCTGCTGCTGCTCACCACCACCGGCGCGAAGTCCGGCGCGCAGCGGACCAACCCGATGATGTACCTCGCCGACGGCGGCCGGCTGTACGTCTTCGCCAGCAAGGCCGGCGCGCCCGCCAACCCGGACTGGTACCACAACCTCAAGGCCAACCCGGACGCGACCGCCGAGGTGGGGACCGAGCGGTTCGCCGTCCGGGCGACCGAGGTCACCGGCGGGCAGCGGGACGAGATCTACCAGCTGCAGGCGACGCGTTACCCGGGCTTCGCCGAGTATCAGGCCAGTACCAGCCGTACCATTCCGGTCATTGCCCTGGAGCGAACCGGCTGACCGGGCGGGAATCGGATCTGTCGAAAGGCACAAGGTGAACCAGCCGGCGGACGAGTACCGGGCCGAGCTCGATTTCGAGATCACCTTCGCGAACGGCGGGAGCCTGCGCGGCCGCGAGTTCAGGATCGACATCGGGCACCCGGGGATGACCGAGGACGAGCTGGCCGCGGCGCTGGTCCGGGATCTCGGCCTGCTGATGGTCAGCCGGGTGGACATCCACAGCCGGCAGGTGATGCGGGCCCCGCACCGGCGCGCCCAGCCCCGGCCGCCGGTGCCGGAGCCGCCGCCCGCCGCCGGGGCTGACCGGGCCGCCGCCGGGGCTGACCGGGCGGCCGCTGCCGGGCCGCGGCAGCATGCCGACCTCAGCCACGTGATCGAGGACGGCATGATCACCTACCCGGGGCTGCCGGTCCCGCAGATCAAGCCGGAATCGGTCAGCTCGCTCGGCCGCGCGAGCTACGCGCCGGGGGTGGATTTCCGCATCGGCGAGGTCACCATCTGCGGCAACACCGGCACTTACCTGGACAGCCCGGCGCACCGCTACCCGGACGCGGACGACCTGTCCGTGCTGCCGCTCGGCAAGCTCGCCGAGCTGGACGGCGTGCGGGTGGACGTGACCGGCAGCGGCCAGCGGTCCATCGGCCGCAGCCAGCTGCTGCCGTATGACTGCCGGGAGAAGGCGGTGCTGATCCAGACCGGCTGGGACCGGCACTGGGGCACCGGCGAGTATTTCCGCAGCCACCCGTTCCTCACCGCCGACGCGGCCACCTACCTGGCCGGCACCGGCGCCGTACTGGTCGGCATCGACTCGCTGAACATCGACGACACCGGCGACCCGGAGCGCCCGGTGCACTCGTTGCTGCTGGCGGCCGGCATACCGGTCTGCGAGCACCTGACCAACCTGGCCGCGCTGCCCGCCGCCGGGTTCCGGTTCAGCGCGGTGCCGCCGAAGCTGCGGCCGTTCGGCACATTCCCGGTGCGGGCGTACGCGACCTGGTAACCCGGTCTTCAAGATCGAGCAGGAAGCGCTTGCGGTCCAGGCCGCCGCCGTACCCGGTCAGGCTGCCGTCCGTGCCGACCACCCGGTGGCACGGCACGACGATCGACACCGGGTTCCTGCCGTTGGCCAGGCCGACCGCGCGGGACGCCGACGCCTGGCCGATCTGCCGGGCCAGCTCGCCGTAGGAGACGGTCTCGCCGTACGGGATCTCCCGCAGCGCGGCCCAGACCCGCCGCTGGAAGGCGGTACCCGCCATGGCCAGCGGCAGGTCGAACCCGGTCCGCCTGCCGGCGAAGTACTCGGCCAGCTGGCTGGCCGCCGCGGCCAGCGGCGCGGCGTCCGGGCCGTCCTGGCTGGCCGGCCCGGCATCCGCTACCACGGCGGGCAGGTGCCGCTGCGCGTGCAGGTAGACCCCGGCCAGCGCCGGGCCGGCCGCGAGCAGCGTCAGCGGGCCGATCGGGCTGGGCACCGTGGCCTGCGTAAGTCCTGGTGTTCTGCTGGTTTGCATAGCGGCAGCTCCTTGGCTGTTCAGTGACCGGCCGGAAGCCGGTTGATCGGGTGCCCGCCGGTCGCCCACAGGTACTGCACCGCGTACGAGCGCCAGGGCCGCCAGGCGGCGGCCTGCCGGGCCAGCGCCGCGGGGGTGGCCGGCAGGCCGAGATCGCGCGCGGCGGCGCGAACCCCGAGATCATTTGAAACGAATGCGTCCGGGTCACCCAGCCCCCGCATCGCGATCGTCTCGACGGTCCAGGTCCCGATGCCGGGCAGCGCGGCCAGCCCGGCCCTGGCCTGGTCCCAGTCACTGCCCACGCTCAGGTCGATCGACCCGGCGGCCAGCGCGGTGGCCAGGGCGGTGCACGTCGCCCGGCGGGTGGCCGGCAGCGCCAGCGTCGCCGGGTCCACCGCGGCCAGCGCCTCCATCGAGGGGAACAGCCTGGTCAGGCCGCCGCCCGGGTCGTCCGCGGGCTCGCCGTGCGCGGCCGCCAGCCGGCCCGCGTGGGTCCTGGCGGCCGCGGTGGAGACCTGCTGGCCGAGCACCGCGCGGACGGCGAACTCGGCCGCGTCCACGGTGCGCGGCACCCGGCGGCCGGGCGCCTTGGCGACCAGCGGCGCGAGCACCGGATCGCGGCCGAGCAGGTCGCCGACGGCGACCGGGTCGGCATCCAGGTCGAGCAGCCGGCGGCACCGGCTGATCGCGATGGCCAGGTCCCGCAGGTCGGCCAGGGCGAGCTGGCAGCTGATGTACTCCGGGCCCGGCCGCAGCGCGACGACGCCGTGGCCGTGCGGCAGCCGCAGCGTGCGCCGGTAGCCGCCGTCCCGCCATTCCTCCACGCCCGGCACCGCGGTCGCGGCCAGGTGGCCGAACAGGTTGTCCGGGCAGAGCGGCTGGCGGAACGGCAGCCGCAGGTCCAGCAGGCCCGGCGCGGCGGCCGGCTGGCCGCGGCTGGCCCGGCCGCGCAGCTCGGTGGGCGACAGCGCGAACACCTCGCGCACGGTGTCGTTGAAGGCCCGGATGCTGGCGAAGCCGGCCGCGAACGCGACATCGGCCATCGGCAGCGCCGTGGTCTCGATCAGCAGCCGGGCGGTCTGCGCCCGCTGCGCCCTGGCCAGCGCCAGCGGCCCGGCGCCGAGCTCCGCGATCAGCAGCCGCTCGAGCTGGCGGACGCTGTAGCCGAGCCTGGCCGCCAGCCCGGGCACGCCGGCCGAGTCGATCACCCCGTCGGCGATCAGCCGCATCGCCCTGGCGACCAGGTCGGCCCGCTCGTTCCAGAGCGGGGATCCCGGCGCTGGCGTCCGGGCGGCACCGCTTGCAGGCCCGGAAGCCGGCCTGCTGGGCGGCGGCCGCACTGGGGTAGAACCGCATGTTCTCCGGCTTCGGCGGCACCACCGGGCAGCTCGGCCGGCAGTAGATCCCGGTGGTGATGACGGCCGTATAGAACCAGCCGTCGAACCTGGCGTCCTTCGACTGGACCGCCCGCACGCAGCGTTCGGTGTCGGTGTGCATTGCTCCAGCATCGGGCCCCGGGCAGGCCAGGTCTAGCGAGAAAACGACATCAGCGTGCGCTCCGGCTAATTGCCTTTGAGGCTCGTACACCGTCCGATATGGTACGTCGTACGAGACGAATGGCGCTGCCGGGATAACCAAGGGAGAGAACACGTGCTGGTCCGACTGCTGCGCAGCCAGCTCCGCCCGTACCGCAGGCCGGTGGCCTTCGTGGTGGCCCTGCAGCTAGTGCAGACCCTGGCCACCCTCTACCTGCCGACCCTGAACGCCGACATCATCGACAACGGCGTGATCACCGGCGATACCGGATACATCGTCCGCACCGGCGGGGTGATGATCGCGATCACCGGAGTGCAGATCGTGTGCGCGATCGGCGCTGTCTACTTCGGCGCCAGGACCGCGATGGCCGTCGGGCGCGACCTCCGGCAGGCGGTGTTCAGCCGGGTGCACGCATTCTCCGCCCGCGAGCTCGGCAGATTCGGCACCCCGTCGCTGATCACCAGGACGACCAACGACGTCCAGCAGGTGCAGATGCTGACGCTGATGACATTCACCATGATGGTTTCGGCGCCGATCATGTGCGCCGGCGGCATCGTCCTCGCGCTGAACCAGGACGTGCCGCTGTCCTCGCTGGTGCTGGTCGCGGTGCCGGCGCTGGGCGTGATCGTGACGCTGATCATCTCCCGGATGCGGCCGCTGTTCCGGCTGATGCAGGCGCGGATCGACCAGATCAACGGGATCCTGCGCGAGCAGATCACTGGCGTCCGGGTGATCCGCGCATTCGTCAAGGATCCCGCCGAGCGGCAGCGGTTCGGCGGCGCGAGCACCGACCTGATGGAGGTGTCCGTAGCCGTCGGGCGGCTGATGGCCTTCATGTTCCCGTCGGTGCTGCTGGTGCTGAACTTCTCCAGCGTCGCCGTGCTGTGGTTCGGCGGCCACCTGGTGGCCAGCGGCAGCATGCAGATCGGCGCGCTGACCGCGTTCCTCAGCTACCTGATGCAGATCCTGATCTCGGTGATGATGGCGACGTTCATGTTCATCATGGTGCCGCGGGCCGAGGTGTGCGCCGAGCGCATCGTGGAGGTGCTCGATACCGATTCGAGCGTCGGCCGGCCCGGCCAGCGCCGGTGCGGCCCGGCGGGCTGCGCGGCTACCTGGAGCTGCGGGACGCCGAGTTCCGGTACCCGGGCGCGGAGCAGCCGGTGCTCAGCGGGATCAGCCTGATCGCCAGGCCGGGCGAGATCACCGCAGTGATCGGCGGCACCGGCAGCGGCAAGACCACGCTGATCGGGCTGATCCCCCGGCTGTTCGACGTGACCGCGGGCGCGGTCCTGCTGGACGGCATCGACGTGCGCGAGCTGGATCCGGCAGCGCTGTCCGCGGCCGTCGGGCTGGTGCCGCAGCAGCCGTACCTGTTCTCCGGCACAGTCGCGTCCAACCTGCGGTACGGCAACGCCGGCGCGACCGACGGCGAGCTGTGGCAGGCCCTGGAGACCGCGCAGGCCAGGGACTTCGTGGAGCGGATGCCCGGCGGCCTGGACGCGCCGGTGGCGCAGGGCGGCACCAGCGTGTCGGGCGGCCAGCGGCAGCGGCTGGCGATCGCCAGGGCGCTGGTGCACCGGCCGGCCGTCTACCTGTTCGACGACTCGTTCTCGGCGCTCGACTACGCGACCGACGCGGCGCTGCGGTCGGCGCTGGCGCGGGAGACGGCCGACGCGGCCGTGGTGATCGTCGCCCAGCGGGTCAGCACGATCCGGCACGCGGACCGGATCGTGGTGCTCGACGAGGGCCGGGTGCTGGCGACCGGCACGCACGAGGAGCTGATGGGCACCGATCCGACCTACCGGGAGATCGTGCTCTCCCAGCTGACCGAGCAGGAGGCGGCGTGACCACGGCACCGGACGGCCAGGGCGGGCCGGGGGAGCGGGCGGTCCCGAAGCGCGGCCCGGGGCCCGCGCCCGGCGGCATGAACCGCGGGCCGGCCGCCTTCATGGGCGGGCAGTCCACCGAGAAGTCGCTGAACTTCCGCGGCTCAGGCAGCCGGCTGCTGCGCGCGATGCGGCCGGAGCGGCCGCTCGCCATCCTGGCGCTCGCGCTCACCGCGGCCAGCGTCACGCTGTCCGTGCTCGGGCCGTGGATACTCGGCCGCGCGACCGACTTGATCTTCGCCGGCGTGATCGGCAGCCGGATGCCGGCCGGGGTGACCAAGGCGCAGGCGGTCGCCGGGCTGCGCGCCCAGGGCAACGGCGCCCAGGCGGACATGCTCGGCTCGATGCACCTGACGCCGGGGCAGGGAGTCGACTTCACCCAGCTGGGGCACGTGCTGATCGTCGTGCTGGCGGTCTACGCGGCGGCGTCCGTGGCCATGCTGCTGCAGGGCCGGGTGACCACGTACATTGTGCAGCGCCTGGTGTTCCGGATGCGGTCCGAGGCGGCGGCCAAGCTGGCCCGGCTGCCGCTGAGCTACTTCGACCGGCAGCCGCGCGGGGAGATACTCAGCCGGGTCACCAACGACATCGATAACGTCGCCCAGTCGCTGCAGCAGACGCTCAGCCAGATGGTGACCTCGGTGCTCACCATCGTGGGCGTGCTCGCCGTGATGCTCTGGATCTCGCCGGTGCTGGCGCTGATCGCGCTGGTGACCGTCCCGGTCTCGGTGTTCACGGTGAGCCGGATCGGCCAGCGGGCACAGCCGCAGTTCGTCCGGCAGTGGTCCACCACCGGCGAGCTGAACGGCCACATCGAAGAGATGTACACCGGCCACTCGCTGGTGAAGGCGTTCGGCCAGGCGGACGAGTCGATGGCCACGTTCACCGCGCACAACGACAGCCTGTTCGAGGCCAGCTTCCGGGCGCAGTTCATCTCCGGCACCATCCAGCCGGCCATGATGTTCCTCGGCAACCTCAACTACGCGGCGATCGCCGTGATCGGCGCGCTGCAGGTGGCCAGCGGCTCGCTGTCGCTCGGCTCGGTGCAGGCGTTCATCCAGTACTCGCGCCAGTTCAGCCAGCCGCTGACCCAGGTGGCCAGCATGGCAAACCTGCTGCAGTCCGGCATCGCGTCGGCCGAGCGGGTGTTCGCGCTGCTGGACGCCGACGAGCAGGGACCCGACCCGGCCAGGCCGCAGCGCCCGGTTGCGGTCCGCGGCGCGGTGGAATTCCGCAACGTGTCGTTCCGGTACGCGCCGGACACCCCGCTGATCGACAGCATGTCGCTGCGCGTGCAGCCCGGCCAGACGGTCGCGATCGTCGGCCCGACCGGCGCGGGCAAGACCACGCTGGTCAACCTGCTGATGCGGTTCTACGAGGTGACCGGCGGCCAGATCACCCTGGACGGTGTCGACATCGCGACGATGACCAGGGACGGCCTGCGCGGGCTGACCGGGATGGTGCTGCAGGACGCCTGGCTGCTGGGCGGCACGATCGCGGAGAACATCGGGTACGGCGCGGACGGCGCCACCCGCGAGCAGGTGATCGAGGCGGCCACGGCCACCTACGTGGACCGGTTCGCCCGGATGCTGCCGGACGGCTACGACACCGTGCTGGACGATGAGAGCGCGAATGTCAGCATGGGAGAGCGGCAGCTGATCACGATCGCCCGGGCGTTCCTGGCCCGGCCGGCCATCCTGATCCTGGACGAGGCGACCAGCTCCGTGGACACCCGCACCGAGGTGCTGATCCAGCGGGCGATGAACTCGCTGCGCCGCGGCCGGACCAGCTTCGTGATCGCGCACCGGCTGTCCACCATCCGGGACGCCGACCTGATCCTGGTGATGGAATCCGGCGCGATCGTGGAGCAGGGCACGCACGCGGAGCTGCTGGCCGCGGATGGCGCGTACGCGCGGCTGTACTCGGCGCAGTTCGCCCAGGCCATGGCCGAAGTGGACTAACCAGCCTGAACCCGGGCCAGCCGAGCGCTATGCTCCGCGTCGTGCATCCGAGCCCGGTGTTCGCCGACCCGACCGGCCGGCGGCGCAGAAAGCTGCGCCTGCTGGGCATCGGCGCCGGGCTGGTCATCGCCGCCGCGCTGGCCATGATCAGCGTCGGGCTGGCCGGGGGCCCGCAGGCGCCGTTCATCACCTGGGCGCTGCCGCACCATGCCGCCGCCGCGCCCCCGGGCCGGCCTCCGGCCGGGCACGCCCGCACGAGCCGGACCAGGTCGCCGGAGCCGGCCGCTGCGGCGCCGGCCCCGTCCGCAGGTCTGCAGCCGTCGGCATCCGCCGATCCGCAGCCGTCCCCGTCCGCTGACCGGCAGCCGTCGCCGCGGCCGTCCGCGTCATCGTCACCCACTCCCGGCACGCCTTCCGCAACGCCGACGCCAACGCCGACGAACC
Organism: uncultured Actinomycetes bacterium; assembly: GCA_963786975.1. Taxonomy (GTDB): domain Bacteria; phylum Actinomycetota; class Actinomycetes; order Streptosporangiales; family Streptosporangiaceae; genus Palsa-506. The sequence goes on from CAWBBE010000011.1 coordinate 1,107,322, forward strand.
CGGCCGGCAAGACGCCGCCAGGCCACACCAGGTCGCCCAACCCGCACAAGTCCGGTCATGGCCGGTAGGCCCGGCGGAGCAGCGAGAGGCGGAACGCACCGCAGGAGCCGGGCCCCGCGCGGGCACTGGGTGCTGGTGAGCATGATCATGCTCACGTTCGCGGTCGGTCTCGTCATCGAGGGCTACACCCGCGGGGTGCTCGGCGAGAACGGCGCGGACGAGCCGCGCGCCGGCGGGCCGCCCGCGCCCGCCGCGGTGCTGCACGGCGGCCCGGTGCTCGACGCGACCGGCGCCCGGCCGCGCAGTTACTCGATGCCGCCCCGGACAGTCGCGCTGACCTTCGATGACGGACCGGACCCGACCTGGACCCCGGAAATCCTGGCGGTCCTGCGCCGCTATCACGTTCCCGCCACATTCTTCCTGGTGGGCGCCCACGTGGCGAGCTGGCCCGGGATAGTCCGCGCGGAGATCGCGAACGGCGACCAGCTGGGCTCGCACACCTACACCCACGCGAACCTCGGCACGTCGGGCTGGCGCGAGGGACTTGAGCTGACGCTGACCCAGAACGCGCTGGCCGGGGCGGCGGGCATCCGCACCCGGCTGCTGCGGATGCCGTACTCAAGCCAGCCGGACGCGCTGACCGCGGCGGACTGGCGCGCGGCCGCCGAAGCCGGCCGGGACGGCTACCTGGTAGTCCTCACCAATCTCGACACCCGGGACTGGGCCAGGCCGGGAGCCGCCAGGATCGCCGCCGCCGCGCTGCCGCGCGGCAACCGCGGCGCGATCATCATGTTCCACGACGGCGGCGGTGATCGCGCGCAGACCGTCGCCGCGCTGCCCGGGGTCATCTCCCGGCTGCGGGCCCGCGGCTACCGGTTCGCGACCGTGACCGGCGGGCTCGGCCTGCCCGCGGGCGACGTGCCGGCCACCGGCAGGCAGCGGTTCGCCGGCCACGTGCTGGTACTGACCCAGCAGGCCGCCGACCGCGCGGTCGGGCTGCTCGCGATCCTGCTCGTCACCGCCAGCGTGCTCATCGTCGCCAGGCTCGTCCTGCTGGTGGGATTCGCCGTCGCGCACAAGCGCCGGCACGGCCGGGCTCCGCCCGCGGGGAACCTGTGGCCCGCGCCCGGCGTCTCGGTCGTGATTCCCGCCTACAACGAGGAGGCGGGAATCGCCGCCGCGGTGCGCTCGATGATGGCCAGCAGCTACCCCGGCGACGTCGAGGTGATCGTGGTGGACGACGGCTCGACCGACGGCACCGCAGGTATCGTGCGCGGGATCGGCCTGCCGGGCGTCCGGCTGATCAGCCAGCCCAACGCGGGCAAGCCGGCCGCGCTGAACCGCGGCATCGCCGCGGCCAGCCACGACATCCTGGTCCTGGTCGACGGCGACACCGTCTTCCAGCCGGACACCATCGGGCACCTGGTGCGCCCGATGCACGCGCCCGACGTCGGCGCGGTCAGTGGCAACACGAAGGTCGGCAACCGGGCCGGCGTGCTCGGCCGCTGGCAGCACATCGAGTACGTGATGGGCTTCAACCTGGACCGGCGGATGTTCGACATGCTCCGCAGCATGCCCACCGTGCCGGGCGCGATCGGGGCGTTCCGGCGGCCCGCGCTGGCGGACGTCGGCGGGCTGAGCGCCGACACGCTGGCCGAGGATACCGACCTGACCATGGCGCTGTGCCGGTCGCCCTGGCGGGTCGTCTACGAGCCGGCCGCCGTCGCCTGGACCGAGGCACCGGCCAGCCTGCGCCAGCTGTGGCGGCAGCGGTACCGGTGGTGCTACGGCACGATGCAGGCGATGTGGAAGCACAAGCGAGCCGTCGCGCAGCGCGGGCCATCGGGCCGGTTCGGCCGGCGCTGCCTCACCTACCTGGCCCTCTTCCACGTGCTGCTGCCGCTGGCCGCCCCGGTCGTCGACGTGTTCTCGGTTTACGGCCTGGTGTTCCTGAACCCGGTCAAGGTAATGCTGTTCTGGCTGACGTTCGTCCTCCTGCAGACGCTGGCCTGCGGTTACGCGCTGCGACTGGACCGGGAGCGGCTCCGCTCGCTGTGGGTGCTGCCGCTGCAGCAGCTCGTCTACCGGCAGCTGCTCTACCTGGTGACGATCCACTCCGTCATCACCGCGCTACTCGGCACCCGGCAGCGCTGGCAGGTCATCCAGCGCGCGGGCGTGTTCGCGGCGGGCCCCGCACAGCGCGCTGCGCCGGGCAGCCCGCAGCCGTGAGTCCGGCCGGCCGGGGGATAAGGTCCTGCGGCTACGTGGCCCGGATACGTGTTTGCACCGATGTGCCGTGCCCGGCGGCCGGCCGATGATTACCGGCAACCGCATACCCGGCACTAGGAGCGACCATGGGAACAGGTAAGGAACAGGCAGGGCTGTGGGGCCCCGGAGCCCGCGACTGGGCCGATTACAACGAGCCGATGTGCACGCCCTTCTACCAGGCGGTGCTGGACGCGACCGGGGTGGGCCCCGGGACGAGGCTGCTCGACGTCGGCTGCGGCGGCGGCTTCGCGCTGCTGCTCGCGGCCGCCCGGGGTGCCACCGTATCGGGCCTGGACGCGACCGCGTCCCTGCTGGACATCGCGCGCGAGCGCGTCCCGGGCGGGTTCCTGGTCGCCGGTGACCTGGAGGACCCGCTGCCCTGGGACGAGGCCGCATTCGACGTGGTGACCTCGTTCAACTCGGTCCAGTACGCCGCTGACCCGGTCGCCGTCGTCAAGGGCATGAGCCACGTGACCAGGCCCGGCGGGCTGGTCAGCCTGCTGGTCTGGGGACCGCCGGAGCAGTGCGAGAGCGCGGTGATGTTCGCCGAGCTCGGCCCGCTGATGCCGCCCGCGCGGCCGGCCGCGCCAGGCGCCGTCGCGTGGAGCGAGGAAGGAAGTCTCGAGGACCTGGCCGCGCGGGCGGGGCTCGCCCCGCTGGCCGTCGCGGACGTGCCCAACCCGCTGGTGTACCCGGATTTCGCCACCGCGGTCCACACCCAGCTCAGCTCCGGGCCGGCCCGCAGAGCCATCGAGCATTCCGGCCTGCCCGCCGTCCGCGGCGCGCTGACTCGCGCGTTCGCCGCCAGCCGTCAGCCGGACGCGACCTACCGGCAGCAGAATGTCTTCCGCTATCTCGTCGCCCGGGTCTGACCGGCGGTCCGGGTGGCAGCCGGGTTCAGGCGCGCCAGCGGCGCTGCGAGGCTTCGTAGTCGGCCAGCCGCCACATCATCGCGGACCGCGGCCTGATGGCGTAGACGACGTCGAAATCGGGATCGGCATCCGGCAGGTACTGCCGGTCCTCCGGCCGGGTGTATTTCGCCGCGAGCGCCGCCAGCACCGGCGGGACCCGGGCGGGCGCCCCGAGATCTTCGGCGATCCCGCGCACGATCACGACATCGTCGCCGCTTTCCAGGTGCACCACGACCCGCGGATCCGCCGCGATGTTGCGGGCCTTGACGGTGCCGCGCTCGCTGTACAGGTACAGCGTGCCGCCGGTCACCGCCCCCCAGACCGGTGCCGCATGCGGTGCACCCGACGGCGTCGTGCTGCCCAGCCAGTAGTTGCGCGCGGCCGCCAGCCGCGCGCAAACCTCGGGCCAGGCAGCGTCTCGTCCGCCACCTGCACATAATCGCGCATGACCGCCCGGTCCGGGGAACCAGGGCTGCTCCGGGCCGCGGCCAGGTGAATATTTGAAGGCTCACCATGGAACCCTGGCGGCAGACGGTGCGCGGGACCCTGGCGGCCAGGGATGATGGATCAGCGACGCTGGAGGTGATCGGTTGGCCGCGGTGGCCGAGGCCGGGTGCTCTTATGCGCTGCTGGCCGACGGCACCACGATGACGATCAGGCCGGCCGGGCCCGGGGACTACGAGCCGGTCCGGCAGCTGCACGAGGACATGTCGCCGGACAACCTGTATTTCCGCTTTTTCAGCCTGAGCCGGGCGGCCGCCGGGCGGGAGGCCACCAGGGTGTGCCGCGAGGCCGGCCTGGACCACGGGGCGCTGCTCGGCTGGCTGGGCGACAAGCTGGTGGGAGTCGCCAGCTACGAGCCCACCTCCGACCTGTGGGTGGCGGAGATCGCGCTGGCGGCCGCCGACGACATGCACGGGCGCGGCGTCGCCACCCTGCTGCTTGAGCACCTGGTCTCGCTGGCCCGAGCCCGCGGCATCAAGTTCTTCACCGCTGATGCGCTGGCCTCGAACAGCGCGGTGCTGCGGGTGCTCAACGACGCCGGGCTGGCCGTGCGGCGCAGGCTCGAGGGCGACGCGGTGGAGCTGGTCATGCCGATCCCGCAGAGCACCGCGCTCAGCGAGGCCAGCCCCTACCTGGACGCGGTGGCCGGCCGGGAGAAGCACGCGGGCGTGGCCAGCCTGGAGCCGTTGCTGGCGCCCCGGTCGGTGGCGGTGATCGGGGCCGGGCGGCACCCGGGATCGGTCGGCCGGATGATCCTGCGCAACATCCGCGACGCCGGATTCGGCGGGGCCGTGTACGTGGTCAGCCCGCACGCCGGCGAGATCGAGGGCGTCCGGTGCGTCCCGTCGGTCGCCGCGCTGCCCGAGCCACCCGACCTGGCGGTGGTGGCGGTTCCGGCGGCAGGCGTGCTGAAGGTGGCGCAGGAGTGCGGCGAGCGCGGCGCCAGGTCGCTGCTGGTGATCACCTCGGGGCTCACGCCAGCACAGGAATCCGGCCTGCTCGCGGCCAGCCGCCAGGCGGGCATGCGGCTGGCGGGCCCGGGCTGCTTCGGCGTCGCGGTGCCGGGGATCGGGCTGGATGCCACCTTCGCCCGGCACCACCCGGTCGCCGGCCTGGACCGGCCTGGTCAGCCAGTCCGGGGGAGTCGGCGTGGCGGTGCTGGAGCAGCTTTCCCGGCTCGGGCTCGGGACCTCGTCCTTCGCCTCCGTCGGCAGCATGCTCGATGTCGCCGCCAACGACATGCTGATGTGGTGGGAGGCGGATAACACCACCGAGCTTGCCGTGCTCTACCTGGAGTCCTTCGGCAGCCCGCGCAAGTTCGCCCGGACCGCGCGCCGGGTGGCCACCAGGATCCCGGTGCTGACCGTGCACGCCGGGCAGTCGGTGCCAGGGCAGCGGGCGGCCGCCTCGCACACGGCCGTGGCGGCCGCGCCACTGATCACCCGGCAGGCGCTGTTCGAGCAGGCGGGCATCATCGCCACCACCAGCCTCGGCGAACTGCTCGACACGGCCGCGCTGATCGCGTCCCAGCCGGTTCCGGCGGGCCGCCGGGTCGCGATCGTGTCCAACGGCGGCGGCGCGGGCGTGCTGGCCGCCGACGCGTGCGTGGAAGCCGGCCTGGCCGTTGCCAGCCCGGGCCGGGAGGCCCGCAGCCGCCTGCGGGAAGTGCTGCCGCCCGGCTCGGCTGTCGGCGGCCCGGTCGATACCACCGTGACCGTGAGCCCGGAGGCGTTCGGCCAGGCCCTGCGGATCGCCAGCGAGGACGGCGCGGACGCCCTGATCGCGCTGGTGATACCCACCGCTGCCGCCGACCTGATCCCCGCGATCACGGCCGAGCGGCTGCCGGTCCCGGTGGCGGCGGTGCTGCTGGACCAGGCCGAGGCGGTCCAGCTGCTGCGCCATGGCGAGACCGGCCGGGCCGTGCCCGCGTACGCCTACCCGGAGTCGGCCGCGCGCGCGCTGGCCGGGGCCGCCCGGTACGGCTCATGGCGATCCCGGCCGGCCTGGCACGGTGCCGGAGATCGGCGACCTCCGGGTTCCGGACGCGCGCGCCATCATCGGCTCCTTTCTTGACCGGATGCCGGGCGGCGGGTGGCTGTCCGCCGGCGAGGCCGACGACCTGCTGCGCTGCTACGGCATCCCGATGGTGGAGTTCCGCCGGGCCGCGGACGCCGACGCCGCGATCGACGCGGCGGCCGGCCTCGGCGGTCACGTGGTGATCAAGGCTGACGTGCCGGGCCTGCTGCACAAGACCGCCGCCGGGGCCGTCGAACTGGACCTGCACGGGCCGGACGAGGTGCGCCGGGCGATGCGCCGCCTGCAGGGCAAGTTCGCCGGGCGGCTGGCCGGAGTGCTGGTCGAGCCCATGATCACCGGAGGCGCCGAGACGCTGGCCGGCATCGCGCAGGAGCCGGTGTTCGGCCCCGTCATCGTATTCGGGCTCGGCGGGGTCGCCACCGAGGAGCTCGGCGACCGCGCGGCCCGCCTCGCCCCGCTCACCGGCGCCGACGCCGACGACCTGATCCGCTCGACCCGGGCGGCGCCGCTGCTGCTCGGCCAGCGCGGCCAGCCGGCCGCGGACACCGGCGCGCTGCGCGACATCCTGCTCAGGATGTCGTGCCTGGCCGACCAGCTGCCCGAGGTCGCCGAGCTTGACCTCAACCCGGTGATCGCCCGCCCGGACGGTGCCGTCGCCGTGGACGTGCGGGTCCGGGTGACCAGCCACAGCCCGGCCGACCCGTTCCTGCGGCAGCTGCCGGTCTCCCGGTAGCGCCGGGCGGCAGCCCGCCCGCGTCCGGCCGGGCACCGTTGTCCCCGTTAATGATTCTGCGCAGGGAAAATCTTCGGCATCCCGGGTGTCGGCGCCAGCGCGGGGAATTCACGCGGGCGATTATTGGCGCCAGGATTTGGCCGGGGCAGCAGGCGACCAGGGGGAAGGAACGGAAATGGGGAATTCCGCGGACGGCACCGGGAAGAGCGGGCTTACCCGCGGCGAACTGCTGAAGGCCGCGGCCGTCGCGACGCCGGGGCTGCTGCTCGGCCGGCCAGCGGCCGCCACGGCGGCCGCGGCCGGCCCGCGCTCCCGGCGCCGCCCGGCGACGGGCGGCAGCGGGATCGCTGGCATGAACGTGCTCCTGTTCCTGACCGACCAGCAGCGCGCGATCCAGCATTTCCCGGCCGGCTGGAGCGAGCGGCACCTGCCCGGCATGACCCGGCTGCGCAGGCACGGCATGCTGTTCGAGAACGCGTTCACGAACGCGTGCATGTGCTCGCCGGCCCGCTCGACGCTGATGACCGGGTACTTCCCGGCCCAGCATGGCGTCAAGTACACGCTGGAGACGGACATGCCCGCGGCGCAGTACCCGCAGGTCGAGCTGGACACCGGCTTCGTCAACCCGGCGAGCGTCGCGGTATCGGCCGGCTACGCGCCGGTCTACAAGGGGAAGTTCCACTGCTGCAAGCCCGCGAACGGGTCGGACTGGGTGCCCGATGACGTCAACAAGTACGGCTTCACCCGCTGGGACCCGCCGGACGCGGGCGCCGACCAGAGCCTGCCGGAGGAGGGCGGCGGCGTCTATGACAACGACGGCCGCTTCATGAACTCGGTGGGCACGCCGGAGGCGGGCACCGAGGGCGCCGTCCAGTACCTGCGCACGTCGGCGGCGAGCAGCCAGCCGTTCTTCATGGTCGTCTCCCTGGTCAACCCGCACGACGTGCTGTTCTACCCGAAGAACTACATCGCCGGCGGCTACGACGACATGTGGCTGAAAGGCGAGATCGGGCTTCCGGCCACCGTCGACGAGGACCTGTCCACCAAGCCGGCCGTCCAGGCCGAGTTCCTGCGGATCTTCAACGCCTCCGGGCCGATCCCGACGCCGCAGATGAAGCGCAACTACCTGAACTTCTACGGCAACCTGATGAAGGCATCGGACGCCTACCTGGTGAAGATCCTCGACACCCTGGAAGCGCGCGGGCTGCTGGAGAACACGCTGGTGATAGCCACAGCCGATCACGGCGAGATGGGCACCGCGCACGGCGGGATGCGGCAGAAGAACTTCAACTTCTACGAGGAGACCACCCGGGTGCCGCTGGTCTACTCGAACCCCCGGCTGTTCAGGCGGCCGGAGACGAACCAGTCCCTGGTCTCGCACGTGGACTTCCTGCCCACGCTGGCGAGCCTGATCGGGGCGCCGGCCTCCGCCCGGGACTCCTGGCAGGGGGTGGATTACTCCGACCAGATCCTGAGCCGCTCGCCCAGGCCGCCGCAGGGCTACACGGTGTTCACCTACGATGACTGGCAGTCCGGGCAGGCGAGCGGCCCGTACCCGAAGCCGCCGAATCACGTCGTCAGCATCCGCGAGCATCGTTACAAGCTGGCCAGGTATTACGACGCCGACGGCAGGCTGCCGGACCAGTGGGAGATGTATGACCTGGCCGCCGACCCGCTGGAGCGCGTCAACCTCGCCTACCGGCACCACCAGCGCACCCCCCAGCAGGAACGCCAGTACCTGCGGCTGCGGCGCAAGCTCGCCCGGGTGGAGCGAACCCGGCTGCAGCCGCTGAGCTGAGCCCTTAGCGGGCGGCGGCCGGCGGCGTAGTCTCGGGTCGGTGCCTCAACACGCCGCACGCTGAGGAGCGAACCGCGATGCAGCAGCTCACCGGTCTGGATGCCGCGTTCCTCACGCTGGAGACGGCCAATGCCACCGGCCATGTCGGCGGCGTGTGCGTGCTGGATCCCGGCGACGCGCCCAGGCCGCTGACGCTGGCCCGGCTGACCGAGGTGCTGGCGGAGCGGCTGCCCCTGGTCCCGGTGCTGCGCCGCAGGCTGCTGGATGTCCCGCTGGGCCTGGACCAGCCGTACTGGGTTGACGACCCGGACTTCGACATCGAGTATCACATCCGGGAGATCGCGCTGCCGCGCCCCGGCTCGGACCCGCAGCTGACCGAGCAGGTCGCCCGGCTGCACGCCCGGCCGCTGGACCGGAGCCGGCCACTGTGGAGATTTACCTGATCACCGGGCTGGCCGGGCACCGGGCCGCGGTCTATACCAAGATTCACCACGCCGCGATCGACGGCGCGTCCGGCGCGGAGCTGCTCACCGTGCTGCTCGACCTCACCCCGGACGGACGCGAGCTGCCGCCCGCCGAGCCGTTCACCCCGGCCAGGCCGCCGGGCCCGGGGTGGCTGGCCGTGATCGCGGCCGCGCGCTTCGCGTGGCGGCCGGTGCAGGCCGCGCGCATCGCCAGCGAGCTGGTCCGCCTGCTGCCGGGCCTGGGCCCGGCGGTCAGCTGGTTCGCGGCCGGCCTGCTCGGGCTGACCGGCCGCGACGGCGGCGATGGCGAGGTCATCCCGACCGCGTCCGGGCGCGCCCCGGCCACCCCGTTCAACCGGCCGATCACCCCGCACCGGCGGGTCGCGTTCCGCAGCGTGGACCTCGGCACTGTCAAGACGGTTAAGAACGCTTTCGGCGTCTCGGTCAACGACGTCGTGATGGCCATGTGCGCGGGCGCACTGCGGCGCTGGCTGACCGTGCATGACGCGCTGCCCGAGCAGCCGCTGATCGCCATGATCCCGGTGTCGGTGCGGGATCCGGCCAGCCAGGGCGCGCTGGGCAACAAGGTCTCGGCGATGCTGGCCACGCTGCCCACCCAGGTCACCGACCCCGGCCAGCGGCTGGAGATCGTGCACGCCGCGACGAAGACGGCGAAGGCACGGCAGGCGTCGATCCCGCAGGGGCTGGTCGACCAGATCAGCGATTTCGCCGGTGCCGGCGCTGGCCGCCCGCGCCGCGCGGGTGGTGTTCGCCACCGGCCTGCTGCACCGGCTGCCGCCGTTCAACCTCTGCATCTCCAACGTGCCGGGCCCGGACGTGCCCGTCTATCTCTGCGGGGCCAGGCTGCTGGCCCACTACCCGGTGTCGGTGATCGCCGACGGCCAGGGCCTGAACATCACCCTGGTGGGCTATCTCGGCCAGCTGCACTTCGGCCTGGCTTCCTGCCGCGAGCTGGTCCCCGACATCGACGATCTGGCCGGCTACCTGGCCGACGAGCTGGAGCTGCTGGTCAAGGCGGCCAGCGAGCGCGCGGCCCGCTGACGGCCGCCCGGCGGGGAGGGCAAGAGGTGGAGCACCCATTGCAGATGGACGCCGAGGCGATGCGGCGGGCCGGCTACGCCACCGTCGACGCGCTGGTCGCCCGGCTCGCCGACCCCGGCGCCGATCCGGTGCTGCGCCGGCCGGCCCGGCGCAGATGCGCGCCCGGCTCGGCGGCCCGGCCCCCGAGCAGGCGGCCGGTGACGACGCGGTGCTCGCGCGGGTCGTCGTCGACGTGCAGCCACGCCGCGCTCACCGGGAAAGGGCGGGCGCTGCTGTCCGGCATTGACCGCGCCGACTCGGTGACCCTGGACCCGCACAAGTGGCTCTTCCAGCCGATGGAGTGCGGAAGCGTGCTGATCCGCGACGGCGCCCGGCTCGAGCGCACGTTCGCCATCCACCCTGACTACCTCGACGGCAACGCCGCGCTCGGCGGCGGCGAGGTCAACTTCGCCGACCGGGGGCTGCAGCTGTCGCGGGGCTTCCGGGCGCTCAAGGTCTGGGTGTCCGTGCACACCTTCGGCCTCGCCGCGTTCCGCGCGGCCATCCAGCGCGGCCTGGAGCTGGCCGAGTTCGCCGAGGCGCTGATCAGCAGCCATGCCGGGCTTACGCTGATGGCGCCGGCCACGCTCGGCATCGTCTGTTCCGGCGGGAGTGGCCCGGCCGCGACGAGGCCGAGACGGAACGCCTCGGGATGGGCCTCATCGGCGACCTGGAACGCGGCGGCGCCGCGCTCGTGTCCAGCACCCGGCTGCGCCGCGGCACGCCGTCCGGGCTCTGCGTGCTCAACCCGACCAGCTCGGAGGACGACGTACGGCGGGTGATCGAGCCCTTCCGCCGCCGCGCCGGCGGCGCCTGGCGGCACCGCGGCCGCGGCCGGCGCCGGGCCGGAACCGGACCAGGACGTGCTGCACGCCGCGCCGCTGCTGCTGGCCGGGCTGCCCGAATCGACCGTCCGGGCCGTCCCGCGCCCGCGCGGCCCGCATCGACGTCGGCGGCCGGCCAGGACGTCATCCGCCGGTGGGATTCGGACCGGTGCTGCTACCCCATCCTGTCCGGCCGCTACGACGTGCTCATCGACGGCCGGGTGATCCGCACGATCGGCCCCGGCGACCACTTCGGCGAGCTCGCCGCCCGTGACTGGGGCGGCGGCTACGGCTACGCGCGGCTCGCCACGGTCAGGTGCGCCGAGCCCGGACGCTCTGAAATTCGAGAGCGAGGACTTCCAGTGGCTGGTCGGCACCGGCCGCGGCGGCCGGGTTCGCCAGGAACCTGGCCGAGCGGCTGCGCGAACGCTAGCCCGCGCGGCCGGGTGCACCGCTCAGGGACCGGCGTCCAGGTGAAGTGAACATCCTGGCGGCATCGATGCGGGCGTAGACCGGCCCGGAATCCAGGAACGCCTCCCAGCCCGGGCCGTACCTCGGCAGGTACACGTCCAGCAGCGCCCGCCGGAACGCCGCGTGGTCGGAGCTCCGGACGTCCACCGGGACGGCCTGGCCGTGCACCGTGACGGCAAGCGACTCGCCCGGCAGGTGGGTGGCGCTGACGTAGCGCGGCGCCGGATATGCCGGAACCTGACCGAGTCCGGCGCGATTCCGAAATAGAAGGCGCCCGGTAGAAGATGCCGTCCACCGGGCCCACCAGCGGCCGCCCGTCGGATGTCACGGTCGCCAGCGCCAGCAGGGACATCCCGGTCAGCCGGCCGCACAGCTCCGGGCCGTCCGCCGGCGCTCCGGCGTGATGATGCTGGTCAGTGCGCCGCCCGCGGACGCCATGCTGCGATCGGCAGATCCTGGAGGGCGGCCAGGTCGGCTGAGGTCTCCTGCATGATCACATTCTTGCGGATCGCGCGGTCCGGCCGGCCGCGGACAGTCGTTCTCCGGCCCGGCCGAGGTGAGTACGTGCTGGTCGCGGAAGGGCGCCATTATTTACGGGGCTGCGGGTCCATGGCGGCGCAGCGGAACGCAAAGCACTCAACGGCGTGGCGGCCAGTTCCGCCCGGAATGTCTGGTCGGTAGGCGCCTACAACAATCCCGGGCAGCAGACCCTCGCCCTGCATTGCTGCTAGCCGGAACGCCGGGGCCGGCAGAATCTGAGGCTCGCTGGAGACCCTAAGGTCTAGGGCAGGGAATAGTGCGGTCATTGCCGGGTAAAACGACTGCCCGGTCCCCGGGCTCGGGTCAATTCAGGTCGCGATCCTGCGGCATGATGCTCGCATGCATGATGCTCGCATGGCCGGGCGCGCCCAGGCCCGCGCGAACCCCGTCCCGGCTGGCACTCAGGGTTCCGGAGGTCACGGCGTACTTCTGGATCATCAAGGGCCTGTACGACCGCCGCTGGGCGAGTCGCCTCCGATTATCTCGTGCATAGCAGCCTGGCCCCGGTACCGGGCGGTCTCGGAGGCTTCGCCGCGGTTCGTCGTCGCGATGGCGCTGCATTCAGTCCAGAGCGCCACTACGTGCCGTGGGCCTACTGGCTCGCGGTACGTCCTGGTCGCGGTCTTCGGCACGATGGCCGCCGACGTGCTGCACATCGAGTTCGGAGTCCCCGTACGTCGCGTCGACGACGCTGTTCGGGGTCGCGCTCGCCGTTGTCTTCGTGACCTGGCACCGAACCGAACGGACACTGTCGATTCACAGCATCGACACGCCGCAACGGGAGGCCTTCTACTGGGCGGCGGCGTCGCGACGTTCGCGCTCGGCACCGCGGTGGGGGACCTGGCCGCGTATACGGTCGTCTCGGTTTCCTTCCGCTCGGGGTGTTGTTCGCCGGGCGTGTTCTGCGTTCCGGCCATCGCGTACCGGTGCTGAACTGGAATCCGGTGTTCGCCTTCTGGTTCGCCTACGTGATCACACGCCCCTCGGCGCGTCGTTCGCCGATTGCTGGGCAAGCCCGCCAGCCTCGGACCGGCCTCGGGCTGGGCAACGGCCGGGTCGCGCTGGCCCTGACCCTCGCCATCGCCTGCCTGGTCGGCTATCTGTCCGTGACCCGCCGGGACGTGCAGGCCCACCGGGCGCACGCCCGCGACTGAGGCCGCCGCGCGGGCGGGGGAGCGGGGGAGCGGGCCGCCGCCGCTCAGGCGGTGAGGCGATCCGCACCGACTCGCCGTCGCCCACCGGGACCGGGTTGGCCAGGCCCGCGGGGTCGCCGTCCAGCCCGGCCGGCCCGGTGAACTCGACGGCAGTCGCCAGGGTTTCCCTGGCGATCAGCTGCTGATGCGCCCGCATCGACTGCTGCGCGGCCGGGCTGCCGGCGATGGCCAGCCGGATCCGGTCGCTGATGTCGAGGCCCGCGTCGCGCCGGGCCTGCTGCACGGCGCGGACCACGTCGCGCGCCAGGCCCTCGGCCTCGAGCTCAGGCGTCACGGTGCGTGTCGAGCACGACGTAGCCCGCCGCCCGGCAGCGCTCGCGGTCACGCGCGCCACGTCGCCGGCGTCCTCGACGACCGTCTCCAGGGTGAACTCGCCGTCCTGCGAGGCGATCCCGCCGCTGGTGACGATGCCGTCCGGCGCCAGGGACCAGTCGCCGGACTTGCTGCCCTTGATGACCGTCTGGACGTCCTTGCCCAGTCGCGGGCCGGCCGCCCTGGCGTTGACGGTCAGCCGTTGGGAGACCGCCGCGCGACCTCGGCCACCGGGGACCAGCGGTCACCTCGCGGACGTTGACCTCGTCGGCCACGATGTCGAGGAACGGCGAGCAGGACTCCGCGTCGTCGGCGGCCACGGTCAGCGACAGCAGCGGGCAGGCGCACCCGCAAGCCGCCGGCCTTGCGCAGGCGTCAAGGCGACCGAGCACACCTCACGGGCCCGGTCCATCGCCGCAACCAGCTCCGGGTCGGCCGGCAGGTCCGAGGCGACCGGCCAGTCGGTGAGGTGCACGCTGCGCGCGCCGGTCAGCCCGCGCCAGATGTCCTCGGCCACGAGGGGCAACAGCGGAGCCGACACCCGGGTCAGGACCTCGAGCGCGGTGTAGAGGGTGTCGAACGTCGTGGCTGGCCACCGGCTCCGTCGCCGGAGGCCCCAGAACCGCTGCCGCGAACGACGGACATACCAGTTGGTCAGCACGTCCGCGAAGGCGCGGGCGGAATCGCAGGCGCCGGCGACCTCGT
>CAWBBE010000012.1:0-526546 GCA_963786975.1 uncultured Actinomycetes bacterium
CTCCGGGCTCGGTGAGGATCCCGGATTTCAGGAACGCCTTCACCAGCGAGCAGATACGCTTATCTTTGATCCTCGCCCGCAGGCGATCCATCAGGGCCGAGTGGTCGATTTCGTCGAAACAGGCCTTGATGTCCGTCTCAAACACCCAATGATAGTTCTTGGGGGCAGAGGCCAGATGGTGGATCTCGGAGATCGCGTCATGTGCGCGCCGGTTCGGGCGGAACCCATACGAGCACGGCCTGAAATCCGCCTCGAAGATGGGCTCGAGCACTAGTTTCAGGCTTGCCTGGACCACGCGATCGGCAATGGTGGGAATTCCTAGCTTCCGGAACTTTCCGGTATTTCCCTTGGGTATCATCACCTGCCGTACTTCGACCGGCCGGAACTCACCTGACTTCAGCAAGTCCCGGATCTGGCCTCAGGAAGCCCTCGACCCCGACCGAGGTCTCGACCCTGGCCGCGGTGGCCTTGTCGATGCCTGCGGTCTGGGCGCCCTTGTTAGCGGACACGCGTTCCCACGCGTGCACCAGGAACGCCGGGTCGTAGACGAGGTTGAACAGGTCACCGAACCGGCGACCAGGATCCTCGGTCGCCCAGTGGTGCAACTTGGCCTGCATCCTCCGTACCGCGAAGTAAGCCGAATCAGGATGCGGCCACCACGCAGCGCCGGTATTCACCAGCGCATCTTCGGACATTACATTTCCTCCTTGACTGACACGCTGCCGCCCTTCCCCATGTGCACGGGCTTTCCCCGGCTCGGAGTACTACGGCGGCTCCGTCCCGCCCGCGCCTTCGGCAGGCGTCGCGCCTATCCCCGCCCCATCTCCTGGCAGGAGATGGGGCATGGAACGCACGCGGGCGGTTCCCACGTTCACTGCTGTCCGGTCGACGGGTTAGGCACCCGGCTCTGCCCCTGCGGCATCGCCACGGTTACGCCGCAGGCAATTCACCGTGGCCTCCGGACCCAGACAATGGAGACCCTGCCCGGAGTTCCCCGCCGTCATGAAAGGCGGGTGCGCGCCGCGAACCAGCCCATATCCGCCGGGTTGGAGCTGGCGGCACGTGAAGAGGCGTAACGCAGCCGGTTCCTCTCGTATACCTTCCCGTCTTGCTCACCGCGCCCGGCCCATCCGGCAGTACCGAGCCGGCGCGACTTTGTCGAGGCTGCTCCCGCCCTCACCAGCGACCCCCGGCTCCGGCTGCCTCCAGCTTCACCCCACCGCTGCGACGGCAAGGAGATGGACGGTCTCTCACCTCCATCCGAAACAGCAGCGCCTCGTGGCGCACCCACTTACGTGCCAGAACGGAGGGCAAATCAGGGGTTCTCACGGTCGCTCGCAGACCACCAGAACTAGCCCGGGCCATCAGCATGCATGTCAAAGACTCTTTTCGAACTCAAATAGCATGACGCCAGTAGCTACGGACTGATGGTTGGGCCGCAAGCTAGGGCATGCGTGGCCCGTTCCAGGCCAGTCGCGGTGAGCCTTTCTCCGCTATGCCTGGGCCCGCTACTACTGGGCTTTGGCGGTCGCATCGACGGCTTGGAGGATGAGCTGGGTTGCAGCCTCGGGCTGGGACACGAACGAGACGTGCGAGGCCGGTACCTCCACGATCGTCGCGTTGGCGCGCTCGGCCATGAACCGCTGGAGCGCTGGGGGGATCGCCTTGTCCTCGGTGCCGAGCAGGTACCAGCACGGCAGCGTCTTCCAGGCAAGCGGGCCCGACGGCGCGGCGGCGAACGCGGCGGCAGCGTACGGCCGCTGTGCTGCGGCCATCACCGCGGCCGTCTCAGGGTCGACGTCGGCGGCGAAAGCGTCGCGGAACGCCTCAGGGGCGAGGAGCAGGTCGGTGCCCTGGCTCCCATCCGGGCCGGTGAACGGCACGGGCCGGATCGAGGGGCCGACCAGACTGCCTTCGAACCGCCCAAGGAGCTGCTCCTGGGTCTCGCCCTCGTCGCACATCCAGCCGTTGAAGTAGACCAGCGCCTGCACCTGGTCGTTGCCGGTCGCGGCCATCGAGATGACATTGCCGCCGTAGGAGTGGCCCACGAGCACGATCGGACCGGTCAAGCTCCGCAGGAACTCCGCAAGGTACCTCGAGTCGGCAGCGAGATCGCGAAGCGGGTTGGCAAACCCGATGGCACGGAATCCTTCGCGCTGCAGGGCGCGGATCTCGGCGTCGCAGCCGGTCGCGTCGGCCCACGCGCCGTGGACCAAGACAATCGTCGGCATCTCAGCAGGCATCATGACTCGCTCCTTTGCAGATGGTTTGCCCGGTGCCGCGACTCTACCCGCGTCGGCGTGTCCAGCCAAGATCAAGAAAACATGGGATCCGCGCGTGCCCAGCCTACGCGGCTGCGCCGGCCTGGCCGGGGTTATCCGTCTGACCTGGACGACGAGGAATGGGCCACCCTGGAGCCGCTGCTGCCACCGGCTTTCCGGCCCGGGCATATCGGCCCGGGCCTGAAGGCCCCAGGCAAAGCTGCTTCTCGGCGGGATAAACATTAGAACCAGTGAACTCTTGCTAATTGTGAAAGCACTGATAGTAATTGTCGCATTCCGGGAATCCGCGACTAGCTCAAATATTGTCATGAGGAATAGCAGCGCAATAGTATTACGACGCCGGGAACAATACCATCGGGCGGATCACCAAATCGGGGAAGAAGGTGTCGACCTACACCGGCCCCGGCATCAGTTATCCCGCAGACAACGCACCCGGCCCGGACGGAGCGCTGTGGTTCGCCAACCACGGCAGCGCCTCCCTCGGCCGAATCACCACCTCGATCGGCCCGATCGGTAAGCCCTGAACCCGCTGCAACGAGTCGCGTTCCCGTAGTACGGCAGCAGGTGCGCCCAGAGAGCAGGAGGTGATCGTCCAGCGGTCATGACCTGATCGGAAGCTCGTCGTCGCCTGCCGGTGCAAGTCCGGTCCGGGTAATTGCCAGGGAGCCCGGTAGCAGGCTGGCGTTCTGGCCTGGAAACGGGCTGGGGCGGAGCCCAGCGTCGAAAGCCCTTTAGGGGAAGCAAGGAGCGGTCCGTAGCGTGCAGCGAAGCCTGCCGCGTCGTTAGACATTGCGGGAGAGCCGAGCCGGGCTGTTCACGGTGAAGGCCATGGAAGCGGTGAAGATCCTGGAAGCGCAGCCGCGAGGGACTCCCCGGCGTAGAGGGCGCGGAACGTTCAGATGGTGGCGGCGGGAACTGGGGAGGCCCTCCCCGGCCGAAGCGGGCTCGTGGTGCCCGCGGACAAGCGCCGTCTTATAACCGGTGAGGAGCCGGGAAGTGGGCGGGGCGCCGGGAGGGAGTCGGAGGCGGCCGTAGTACCGCTCGAGCCGCAGGACAACACAACCTGCGGTGATGGGAAGGGCCGCTGCTTCGTTCGCGCGCGAGCTGGGAGCTGCTGACTGGTGAGTGCCGGTGTTACGGCTAGGTCCACCCTGGCGGCTGTCCATGGGGACAGAGTCAGAGCGTTGCAGCATGCGCTTTACCGGGCGGCCAAGGCCGACCCGAAACGACGGTTCCATGCACTGCGAGACAAGGTCTACCGCGAGGACGTCTTGCAGCGAGCGTGGGTCGCGGTGCGCCGTAACAACGGCGCGCCGGGCACCGGCAAGACCACCTTGGCTGATACCGGGGAGTACGGGGTGTCCCGGCTGCTCGGCGAGCTGGCTGATGAGTTGCGGGCCGGCACGTGGCGTCCGCTGCCTGCGCGGAAGGTGCTGATCCCGAAGCCGGGCAGCAGTGAGCGCAGGCCGCTGGCGATCGCTGCGGTCCGGGACCGGATCGTGCAGGCCGCGGTGAAGATCGTGCTCGAGCCGGTCTTCGAGGCGGATTTCCTGCCGTGCAGCTTCGGGTTCCGCCCGGGGCGGTCGGCGCACGATGCCCTGCAGGTGCTCATCGACGAGTCCTGGCAGGGTCGGCGGTGGGTGGTCGAGACGGACATCGCGAACTGCTTTTCCGCGATTCCGCATGAGGAGTTGATGCAGGCGGCAGGGGAACGCATCAGCGACCAGGGCGTCCTGAAGCTCGTGCGCGCGATGCTGCGCGCGGGGGTGATGGAGGACGGGCGGGTGCGGCGAGAGGTGACCGGGGCTCCGCAAGGCGGCCCGGCGTCCCCGTTGCTCTGCAACATTTACCTGCACTGGCTGGACCGGATGTGGGACGCGCGCGAGCACGGGGTGCTGGTGCGCTATTGCGATGACCTGGTGGTGATGTGCAGCACCCGGCAGCAGGCCGAAACCGCGCTGAAGCGGCTGGAGGCCGTGCTGGGCGGCCTTGGACTGCAGCTTAAGCAGTCCAAGACCAGGATCGTGCACCTGAATGAGGACAAGGACGCCGAGGGGTTCGATTTCCTCGGCTTCCGCCACCGGCTGGTACGCGGGTGGACCCCGAAGTCGGCGCACCTGGTCTTCCTCGCCCGCTGGCCCGCACGCAAGGCTGTTCAGCATGCCCGTGACCGGATCCGGGAGATCACCGGACGGGAACGGCTGCTGCTGCCGGCCGAGTGGATCGTGGAGGATCTCAACAGATTCCTGCGCGGCTGGGCCGGGTACTTCCGCTACGGGAACTCGGCTCTCGTGCTCGGCCAGATCAGGAACTACGCCCTGGAACGGCTCGCGCTGTGGCTGTCGAAGAAAGGCAACCGGCGACGAGCCTGGGGATGGGGCATCAAACAGGTGCTGCTATCCCCGGACCATCTGGGCCTGATCATCCTTGATGGGACCGTCATCCCGCCCAGGCCCTTCCGGCCCTGGCGCGGGCAGGCCGAACGCCGACGGTGAAGAACGTCGGTAAGCCGTGTGCGGGAGAACCGCATGCACGGTTTGACGGGCGGGGACTGGAGACGGCGCCGCTACCAGCGGAAACCGCGCCAGTCCCCGACCCTCCCCATTGAGGCTGTGACCTGGGGATAGCCGAGGTATCTGGGGGTAGCCCTGGTTCCTGCATGGGGCAGCCGGACGAGTGGCGGCTCCGCGATCTATCAGCCCTGATCGTGGCCCATGCTTGCGCCGCGCCCGGCTACCTGGTCTTCCGCGGCCACTGACACCCATCCGCAGGCCCGCTTATAGAACAACGCCACGTCCAGCACGAGGACCGCGGCCGGGTACACCAGTCGCCATCAGGACACGCTCTGTCACGACGGCTCATCGCTCCGATCCGATCCGATCGTGAGCACGTGCCAGAAGATCCCCGTCGCGAGCCAGGGGATCGTGACTACCACGAGGATCTCCAGCGCGTAGGCGCTGCCGGTGATCAGCCCGATCAGACCAGCGATGACCGCGATCGTGCCGAACCCGCTGGCGATCCACCTGAGGACCTGGCCCGTACGTGGTTGAGGTCTCGTATACAGGTCGCCGGACGCGACGACAGCGCAGCCGATGCCGAGGACCAGTATCACGGCGGATGTGGCCCACGCGCTGGAGATCAGCGGCAGGCTCGTTCCTCCCCGATACACGGCGTACGTGATGAAGATCACTACGATGGCGCAGGACGAGACCGCGTCCCGCCAGGTCAGTCCCATCGTCAGCACCTCCTTCGATCTCCGGTGAAGGGCCACTGTCCAGTGTGCGCTCAGGTGCCCTGCGCGGCTAAGTAGGCGCTGGCCCGGCGTCAGCGCCGGGCTCAGCCTTGGCGAGGCCCGCCCGGCGCACGCCGGGCCGCACCCGCGCGGGCACGCAGATCAACACGGTCACGCCTGACGCGGCACCCGTGCCCTGATCCGCGCGAGTTCGGCCATCTGCGCCTGATGGTCGAACTCGGCCATCTGTGCCTGGTGCTGGGCCTGCGTGTAACCCGGCGGCCTGAAGAACGCGCTGGAGGCCGGGCGCCACAGCAGCCACACCGCAGCGAGACCGACCAGCCAGTACAGCACGGGGACGGTCGGGCTGCCCGCGATGACCGGGACGAGGCTCAACCGGATCCCCGGCGGCCCGAAGACTTCGGTCAGGTCGAGCGTCGCCGCGCCGAACAGCACCGTGGACACGATGCGCGCCCAGTTCCTGCCCCGGCCGTTCTCCCGGGCCATCCACAGCCACAGCGCGAGCGGGGCCAAGGACCAGGCTATCGACACCGTGATGAACGGCGTGTTCAGCAGCTGGCTGACCTTGATGTCGCCGATGAGGGCCAGCAAGATGACCAGGTTGACGGTGCTGACCGCGGCGCCCGCGTACATGAGCTTGACGGCGGCCTGCACCGTGCGCGCCGAGCGTGGCACGCTGGGCCACAGCCGCAGCCACAGGCCGCTGCGGATCAGGTCCGCGGCCTCGGCCAGGCCGGGGCGGCGCTGGCCGTGCGGGGCCCCGGCGATCAGCACCGCGAGGATCTCCTGCTCGTTCTCGCGCCGGAACTCCCGGGGATACCAGGCCAGCAATCGCCGGTAGGCCCGCTCCAGGTGCTCCTGATCGGTCATGTCGCCATCCCCCCTGCCAGGTCCAGCCGCTTCAGCGCCACGGCGGCATGAGCCTGCAGCCGGGCCGCCTCATCCGCGAGCTGCCTGGTGCCCGCGGGGGTGAGCCGGTAGTACCGGCGCAGCCGCCCGTCCACGACCTCTTGCCGGTCCACCCCGATCAGCTCGTCCGCGCGCAACCGGTCCAGGGCGGTGTACAGGGTCCCGGCGCGCAGCCGGACCTGGCCGCCGGAGATGTCCCGGACGTCGGCGATGATCCCGTACCCGTGCTGGCTGCCGTTGGCCAGCGCGGTGAGGATCATGAAGGTCGCTTCCTGCATCGCCCGCATGGCCATGTAGACGTTATATACCGTTGAACGATCGATGGCAAGTCCGCCATCCGGCCTGCCCTCGCGCCGGGATGATCAGCAGAACAGGAGTGCGCGGCAGCACCCCGGTGAGCATGATCCGGAACATATGCGGAACGATCTTCGCTGTCAGCACGGCAACAGCGGCGTCTCGCGAGGCCAGCGCACAAATTCGCCAGCCTGCAACGGCGGCCTCCGGAGCCGTAAGCGTGCCCGTTGCGTGCCCGATAGGGTGGTCGATTGCGGGGACTCACCTGGTCGTGCCACGACGGGCACTGCCGGGCCAGGTGATCCATCACCGCCGCCAGCAGCGGCGCGGCGGCCTTGACCCGCTTGTGATACCCCGGCTGCCCCGGCACGTACGGGAACAAGTGCCCCAGCCGCGCGTAGCACATCCGCAGCCAGTGACGCTCCGATCGCGCGCCCAGCAGCACCTGCGCCACCGCCCGGCACGCCAGCTCCGCATCGGACAGCCGCTTCGGCTGACCCCGGCTGCGCCGGCCGGAAGGGATCACGTGATCGTCGATCTCCACGTACAGTGCGATCAAGAGGGTATCCAGGTCTGGCGTCACAACCGATCATGGATGCCCTCCCTTCATTTCATAATCAACCCGACACGCCGCATTGGCAGCGCCCGCTCGGCCTGGCTGCGGGACCAGCACATCACGACCAGATCGTCAGCGAACGGGCCAGGACCCGTCTTGCTCGTCCCATGCCCGTCGAGCCGGTGCTGGTAAACGTTGCCCATGACGGGTGAAATCACCCCGCTTGTGAGGTCCCGGTGACCGGCCGCCGAACTGACCTCCTCGATCCGGGCCGCGGTCATCTCGGCCCCTGATGGATGCTGTCCATCTCGCTGGCGGGACTGCTGAACATGGTGACAATTGAAGGAGAGTTCAATACGCGGCCATGTGGATGGGGTCAGTGTGATCACCGAGGACGTGAGCGATGACGGAAGGACAGCTATCGGCTGGGCTCGTGACGTCGACCAAGGACCGCGCGATGAGCACGGCGACGGCGACAGTCCCGAGGAGGTGCTCCGCGCAATCGAGGGCAGGCTCACGGTCAGCGGCGAATGGCTGTTAGCCGGGCGGGCAGGCGGCCGATGGGGTCGCGCCCACGTATGCCGAGTTCGGCCTGGCCGTGTTCTGCATGTGATCGGCGCCAGCCCGATGGCCGACCGAATCCGGGAACTGCTCGCCGACGGCCTTGTGCCCGGCTGGGCGCTCCTTCCTGTTCCGCCCGGGCGGACCCCTTTGCACGTACTCGAAGATCCGCTGCTAGCAGCGCACGGAAGCCGCCGGTTCTACAACCTGCTCGACCGCAATGGCTTTGCCACCGTCGAGGAGCTTGCGGCCGCCCCGGACGACTGCCTGCTCAGCATCTATCAGGGCGGTCTGAAGTTGGTCGCCGCAGTCCGCCAGATCCTGCGAGAGATGGGCTATTCCGCTGGCCTGGCCCGTCCGTCTGATACTGACGCGGTGGCCGAGCGGCTGACGCGCATTACAACACGGCTGGCGGAAGGCCAGCGGCTACGCTACCGCGAGTTCGCTGGCATGCTGGCCCGCTCGTCTATGCCGCCCGCGGCTCTCGACAGGATCGTCGATTCCCTCAGTGCCGAGAGCATCCCTCCTGCGGACCCACTGGTCTGCCTGCTGCTGGAAACAGCTGGCGAGGCGGAACTGGCCGACTCTTACCAGGGCACTCACGCCAAGGCAGCTGACGCCGGCGACAGCATCGCGCCGGGCGTGCCAGAGCCAAGCACGTAAGCGCGCCGCTGTCGCTGACTCCGCCAGCCCGGGGCTCTGCTGAGCCACCCTGATACCAGGCCGCTGATCGACTTCGCCGACCCGGCCAGGCTGCTGATCGTCGCGGTCACCACCAGGCCCGCCAAGCCAACCGTAGGGAACTCCGCATTGGCGCTGGATCGCTCGCCTAGCGGCGATCGACGACCGGCCAGGTGCGGGGCGTTCCTTATGAAGCCAAAGCCTGTGATCTGCGGCGTTTTGGTGCCGGGACGCAGAAGCCTGCGACGGCGTTGTCGCATTGCCCGGCACCCGTCTGCCTGTCGCGCAGCGCCTTACCAGCGGCCGCGGTGCACGACCTCGTCGAACGGCCGCCGTTTGGGGTTCTTGATCGGTGTCAGCGGGCGGTCAGCCGGGTAGCCGAGCGAGATCAGGAATGCCCAGTCGCGGTCGTCGGGGAAGCCGAGCAGTTCGCGGGCGAGCTGGATGTCGGCGACGCCTGCGTGGCAGCTGCCGATCCCGAGGTCGGCGGCGGCCAGCGTCATGGCCATCGTCGCCTGGCCCAGGTCGAGCTGGGCTCTGTGGAACTCGTTGTCCGCCGGAGGGGCAACGACCACGATCGTCGCAGCTGATCCCGCCACATGACCGGCACCCCGCCAGACATTGGCCAGGTCACGGAGTTGTCCGCGGTCGGTGACGAGGATGAAGTCCCACGGCTGCCAGTTCTGTGAAGACGGGGACCGGCGGCCGGCCTCCAGTATCTGGTCAAGATGTGCCGCCGGAATCGGCCGGCTGGTAAAGGACCGTACGTTCCGGCGTGAGGTGATGGCCTCCCAAGTCTGCATGATGGTCCCAACTCACCCGGCGCCATGCTTATTCTTCGCAGCCGACCGCCCCGGTACTTCGGTCCGGCTCGGCCGGTCTGAACGTGCGACGCCATGGCGCGGATCTGAACCTGGGCCAAGACTGGGAGCGGCGCAAATGCCCGGGTGGCACCGCTTGTTCCGTCGAACGGGCTTTGCCGGCGGGATAAAACGGTCCGCACCCAGGGGCATGTTGGGCGGTCGTGAGCCTGGAATTCGCGTGGGGCCTTGGCCGGGTGCAAAGAGTTGCGGGTACGCGTGATGCTGGGATGCCCGCCGCGAGGTCTTGCCGGGCTGGCCAGGTTACCTGTCCGGCCGTTTAGGCGCTGGCCGCTGCCCAGCTCCGGCCGCCACCAGCCGGCCGGTACGCAAAGACCGACTTCGCCCTCGACTTCACCACCAGGCAGCTTTTCCGGCCGGGGTAACCATGGCCTTCGAGCCGGGCAGGACCGTGCACTTCCCCCATGCGCGCCTGCGCAGCCTGCCCGCTGCGGTAGCGCTGCACGGCAAGCCCGTCCAGGCGCAGCGTGGCCATCCACCCTGATGAACCTCTGCTCGCCGAACTGCGCCAGCGCCAGCAAACCCCGGCCGGGTGCACCAGCCTGCGCGAGCGTACCAAGGTCGAGCACGCCCTCGCCCACGTCGGGCACTGGAAGGGCCGCCGCGCCCGCTACCGCGGCTCCTGCAAGAACCTGCTTGACCTGCGCCGCGTCGCCGTCGTCCACAACCTCGACGTCATCGCACACCAGAAACTGGCATGCCAGCAAGCCGCCTGATGGTGATTACTTGACCGGCGCTCTGGAACGTTGCGATGAAGTCGCAAGGCCTCACTCGACATCGAGGGCATAGGAACGCATGGTACGAACAGCTGGAACTTCCCTTGGTGCGCACGTGTGCGAACCGGCGGATTCCAGTGCACGGATGACCTTGCGGACCGGCAGGTCCGACAGGGCCGGGCTCACGCAGCGCCGGGGAGCCGGAATGAGGTCACCAGGGGCGTGCTGGTGACGTGCCGGGCCGGGTCATCTACCTCGTCCAGGTACAGCTCCACGGCCTCCGCGAGGTTGGCTAGTGCCTCGTCGATCGTGTGACCCTGACTGGCGACATCGACTTCCAGGCACTGCGCGACGTACCAGTCTTCTTCCCGGTGCACGGCCGCGGTGAGAGTTTGAGGGGCAGGCATGGAACCAGGGTAACTGGAGCACGGCCGCAGCCGCGGAGGCAGCCACCGGAGAGAAACTGCAGCGATCGAAAGCGGCCAGCTGGAGCGGGAAGCTAGCCGGCCGTGGTTGCCGGGCTCACAAAATGCCCACAAGGTGGCTGCGAATGAGGCGCTGGCACAGGAAACCCACAGTTAATACGGACGTAGGCGGACGTGGGCGGAACAGCGGTAGCATGGCTGCGTTAGTCCGCTGCTTGCCTCCATGACCGAACGGGTCGGGCGACGCGCTCGGCCGGGACACCATCATCGGACATCAGCGAGACGAAGCTATGCCGCAGTTCCCTCCAAGCCCACGCTATGGAAGGCCGCCTCGGCCGCCTCGATCAGGCTGTTCCAGCGCCGTGCCGGGACCGAGACCCGCAGGATCTGCCACAGCACCGTTCGCAACATGCTCAACATTGCCCTCGCCCGATCAGGCCTGTGTGACGCAGAGGGCAAGCCGCTGCGCTACACCCCTCATGATTTCAGGCGGCTTTTATCACCGACGCGATCCCGGCTGGGCTGCCCCTGCACATCGCCCAGATCATCGCCGGCCACGGCGACATCAACGTCACCCTCGGCTACAAGGCTGTCTACCCCGGACGAGGTGATCCATGGCCACCTGGCGTTCCTGGCCCGCCGTGCGCTGCGCCCCACCGACGAATACCGCACCCCCACCGACGCCGAATGGGAAGAATTCCTCGGCCACTTCGAGCGCCGCAAAGTGTCCATCGGCCTGTGCGGCCGGGCGTTCGCCACGCCCTGCATCCACGAGCACGTCCCGTTGACCGAACCAGCTGAGGGACCATCTGGGGTTCTTCCGAGGTCAACGGACAGTGACCATGCGACCGTCCGTGCCCCCGGCTCCGCTGTCGGGGTTACTGCGCGTGGTGGGGCGGATCTGCTGTCATCGCTTGTCGCCGACCACGGCGGCCTGCGGAGGTACGGATGCCAGAGCACAGCACCACTGTCCGGGATGTTGCGGCGCTGGCGGTGGCGAGAGCCGGCAGGGTGGAAGAGACCGGCGATCCGCTGCTGCCCTTCCGGCTCGTCGATGCGCTGGGCGCCGAGGTCCCCGCGGTCGCGGAGTTCTTGCATCACATGCTCGCCGACGACGCGAGCCCGGCATCGCTGAGGTCGTACACCTACGAGTTGCTGGCGTGGTTTCGTTTCCTGGACGCCATCGCAGTTAGCTGGGATCTCTGCTGGCCGGGCCGAGGCTCGCGACTTCGCCCTGTGGCTGAAGACCGTCAGGAAGCCGGTACGGCAGCGCCGCCCTGACGCTCCGGCTCCGGGCTCGGTGAACCCGGTCACGGGGAAGACGGCACCTGGCGAGAACTACGCGGCCCGGACCCGGCGGCACGCTCGCGCGGTGATCCGGGCGTTCTATGAGTACCACCGGGAGATGCACGGCCGACCGCTGATCAACCCGTTCCCCCAGGCCAAGGCCGCGGAGGAGGGGCAGCTCAATGCCCATCACAACCCGATGCAGCCGTTCCGGCGGCCTGCGCGCCGGGCCGCCTACCAGCCGAGGGAACCGAAGCCGGCGCCGCGGAGCATCCCCGACCAGGCGTTCAGCGACCTGTTCGCGGGGCTGACCTGCAACCGGGACCGGGCCCTGATCGCGTTCTATATCTCCACCGGCGCCCGCGCATGCGAGCTGCTGGGCGTTCCCCAGGGACTGGCCGCCCCGGAGGAGCAGACGATCGGCGTGGTCCGCAAGGGCAGCCGGGCTCTGCAGCACCTGCCCGCGTCGGCAGACGCGTTCGTCTGGCTGCGCCTTTACCAGCAGGAGATGCTGGGCCTGGTCCCCCGGGGGCCGGACGAGCCGGTGTGGTGGACGCTGCGCCGCCCGTTCCGGCCGCTGAGCTACGACGCGGCCCGGATGGTGTTCACCCGGGTCAACCGGTTTCTCGGTGCGAACTGGACGCTGCACGATCTGCGGCACAGCGCCGCCAGGAGAATGGTCCGCGACCCGCACCTGACCCTCGCTGACGTGCAGTGGGTCTTGGGGCACGCCCACCTGGCCACGACCGAGATTTATACCGCGCCCACCCCAGACGAGGTCATTACCCACGTCCTGGCCCATCACGAGCGGCAGCGCGCCGGGCAGGCCAGGCCACCGGCTCCGCCGGCGCCCGGCTACCGCCCCGAAGTACTGGCGGCACTGTTCGGCAGCTCCGCTCCCGGCGAGAAGCACCGATGAAAACGGCAGTCCGCGGCGGCACTACCGGCATGGTCAAGGCCATCGAAGCGCCGACGGCAGGCGGGTCGCCCGCATGGGAGCCACGACCCTGCGAGAAGGGCTGGTGGCAGACCCGCCAGAGCCGGGAAGACCTGATGGAGCGGCTGCTGGGCCTGTTCACGGACCCGGGCGGGGGCCTGGCCCGGGACAAGACCCGGCGGCGTGGCTTGATCAAGCTGCTGGACTGGCTGCAGCGCCAGCCCGCAGAAACCTGGCAGGAGCGATGGCTGGCCAGCGGGGCGGACGCCGCCGGCTTCGGCTGGACCGAGTTGCCGTTGAAAGGGCGTGTCCCGATCCGGCACCATCACCGCGACGAGCTGTCCGCCGGGCTGGTCTTGCTGGTTGCCGGGCAGGTCATCCGGCCCGCCTACCGGTGGCTGCTGCGCCAGCGCTCGACAGTGATGCTCGCCGAGGCCCGGGCCGCCTTCGACCCTGGTGGCTTCCGCGGTCTGGAACTCCAGTCCCAGCACGCGACGGCCTGGTCACGCTCCGACGCGCTGAACAAGATCACCTGGATGGTGATCCGCAAGGGCGGCCTGGTCAGCGACATCACCGTGGGCGACTGCATCGAGCTGACGGCTGCTCTGGAAGAGCATCACTTCCGGGGCAGTGCGGGCCGGCCGTTGTTCTACGCGCTGCTCAAGGACACCGGTGTGCTCCCGGCCGGGGCACCGTCGCGGTTGCGGGCGCTGCGGATCGAGGGCCGCCGCAGCGTCGCCCAGATCGTAGACGCCTACGGCATCGAGTGCAGGCCCGTCCGGGATCTGCTGGTCGAGTACTTCACCGAACGGGCTCCCGAGCTGGACCACACCTCGCTGCGCTCCATCGCCCGCAACCTGTGCCGGCTGTTCTGGCGTGACCTGGAGATCCACCATCCCGGCATCGACTCGCTCCAGCTGCCACCGCAGGTCGCGCAGGCGTGGAAGGAACGTTTGGCCTGGATCCGGGACGCCGCCGGCCAGCCGGTGCGGCCCCGGGTCAACTACCGCAGCGAGCTGGTATTCGTCCGGGCCTTCTACGAGGACATCGCCCGGTGGGCCGCCGGTGATCCTTCCCGGTGGGCGCCGTGGGTGGCGCCGTGCCCGATCAAGGCCGCCGAGTGCACGCAGAAGAAGTTCAAATCGCGGGTGAAGTCGCGGATGGACCAGCGGACCAGGACGCAACTGCCGCTGCTGCCCGCGCTGCTGCGAGCCGTCGGGCAGCAACGCAAAGACTCCGAGGAGCGCATCAGCACTGCCCGCGCTGCCCCGGCCGGGGGCGTGTTCACCGCCGCCGGGCAGGAGTTCCAGCGTTGCCGGGCCGGTCAGGCCGGCCGCGTCAACGTCACCGAGATGGCCACGGGCAAGCGGCGCAACCTCACCCACGAGGAGGAGGCTGCGTTCTGGTCGTGGGCCACCGTGGAAATCCTGCGACACACAGGCATCCGCATCGAGGAGATGCTAGAACTCACCCACCACAGCTTCATCGCTTACACGCTGCCCACCACCGGTGAGATCGTGCCGATGCTCCAGGTCGCCCCGTCCAAGACCGACGCAGAGAGGTTATTGCTGGTCTCCCCGGAACTCGCGGAAGTCCTCACCGCGGTCATCTTCCGGGTCCGCGCCGGGAACGCAGCCCTGCCGCTCGTCTGTGCCTACGACGTATTCGAGCAGACCTGGAGCCCGCCCATGCCGTTCCTGTTCCAGCGGCGCTACGGCAACGAAGACCGCCCGATCGGCCGCAGCTACATCCGTGAATGCATGGTCGCGACCTCGCCGGCCACACACATCACCGTCGCCGGCCAGCCGCTGGAATGGCGGCCCCATGACTTCCGCAGGATCTTTGTCACCGACGCCCTGCGGTCCGGGCTCCCCCCGCACATCGC
Organism: uncultured Actinomycetes bacterium; assembly: GCA_963786975.1. GTDB lineage: Bacteria > Actinomycetota > Actinomycetes > Streptosporangiales > Streptosporangiaceae > Palsa-506. The sequence goes on from CAWBBE010000012.1 coordinate 14,668, forward strand.
CGCGAAAATCTGCGGACATGCCCTGCTGGACACCACCATGGGTTATGCCGCGATCTACCCAGAAGACGTGATCGCCCATCACCGGGCGTTCATCGCCCGCCGCCGGACCGAGCGGCCCAGCGAAGAATACCGCGATCTCACCGCCACTGAATGGGACGAATTCCTCGCTCACTTCGAGCTGCGGAAGGTCGCTCTGGGGACCTGCGGCCGCGACTTTGGCACCCCATGCGCGCACGAAAATGCCTGTGTCAGATGCCCGCTCCTCCGCGTTGACCCAGCTCAGATGCCGAGGCTGGAAGAGATCCACGCCAATCTCGGCGACCGGCTCCAGGAAGCCAAAGACCAGGGCTGGCTTGGCGAGGTCGCCGCGATCGAGACCACCCTGGCCGCCGCTGCACAGAAACTCCAGGCCATGCGCGGCCTCACCGCCCGCAACACCACCGTTCACCTTGGGATACCAGACGTCCGCAGCGCGGCCGGACGATCCAGCCCTGGCGGAGGCTGACCGTTCCCGTCTCCAAGCTCCCGCCTGGCGATAGCGTGCTCACGCCGGTAACAAACCGAGGAGGCATCCCCGCGTGAACCAGCAACAGGGGCGCACCCCGCCAGATGATCCGTGGAGCATCACCCTCACCTACCGGCACGACCAGCGCTGGTGGTCCGGCGCGAACGAGGAACCGGAGAGCTGGCACGTGTCGGCCGACGTCTTCGACGACAGCGGCATGCACGTGAAGTCTCACGTCGGCGACATGACCATCGTGGTCGTCGACGTCTACCAGACCCGTGACCCCTTCGGCCTGCTCGACGGCGAGGACGCCGACCTGGGTGCCATCGCCGGGACCATTTTCGATGCGCGCACCGGGCAGCTCGACCCAGACCTGGACGACCTGCTCGAACCGATGGGCGACCGGATCCTCATCCTCAGCTCCGCCCGGCTCACTCCCGAATGGCGAGGCTTCGGCCTCGGCGTCCTGCTCGCCGGGACAGCGATCAAGAAGCTGTCCGGCGGCGCCCGGGCCGCGGCCTGCTATCCCGCCCCGATCGACGAGCTGAAAGACGAGGAACCGGACGGCCCAGCCGCACGTGAGCACGCCATCGCGGCACTCGGTAAAGTCTGGGCCCGGCTCGGGTTCGAGCACTTCAAGGACGGCGTCCACGTCCTCGACCTCAGCCTCGTCACCCTCGACGAAAACCTCGGACGCCTGCACAAGCAAGCCGAGCAGCACCGCAGGCCCGACTGACGACGGCGACACGCCCGAAGCTGCAGCTACACAAGATTCTTCCCCGCCACCTTCCGTGAGCAATGAATCCTCCAGGGCCGGGCGGACCCCTTCAAGATCATTTCGGTTAAGCCTGCCTCCGCTGCCCGATGCTCTGGCCTGACCCCGCCCAGCGGCCCAGGATCGCCGATATCCGCGGCAACCTGACCGCCCGGATCAGCGAAGCCGAACGCGAAGGCTGGCTCGGCGAGATCGAAGGACTCAAGATCAGCCTCGCTGGCGCCGACGACAACTCGCTCAGATCGACCGGCGCGCCCGCAACCAGCCCCGTCGATCTTGGCATCCCCGAAATCCCTGCTTCCCCGCACCACCGCGACCCAGCCCACGCATAGCCCGGTTCATCAGCATCGCGGCAAATGTCCAAGTTCAGAGAAGGCGCTCCATCGCCAGCTCGGCGTTCTCCTTACGCAGCCGGGCTAGCTCCACCCGCTCATCCTCACCCAGCGCGCCATCACCATCACCGCGGCGCCGCTTGTCGGCGTTGACCCAGTTCCCGAGCGTGCCCTTGTTGATCCCCAGATCCCGGGCGACCTGCGCGACCGGCTTGCCCGTCTCCCGGACCAGCCGGACCGCGTCCTCCTTGAAGTCCTGATCGAACTTCCTGCGTGTCTCTCCCATCGCCATCTCCCTTTAAGGCGATGTGTCCACTACGAGGGGAAGCCCAGAAGGCACGATCCGAAGGCGGGACCGACGCGAAAAGTGCCGGTGAAACTGCCGGTCAAACTTCCTGGTCTCACGCCACCGGGCGGCCCTACGCTCCACGCAGGCCACTGCACAGCCCCGCGGGAACGCGTCCGATGACTCTCCGTATCCCTCCAACCCAGACAACTGGAGGTTCGATCATGGTCATCCGAAGAATCCGGCTAATTCCGTTACCTATACGTAGAGCCTCCTGTCTCACCAGGCAGCACCGAGTGGCAGCAGTGGAGCGGCTACTGATACCCGCTCCGGCGGCTGTCCGCTAAATGATCTGCTGATATTAGGGATCGTGTACGCGGCAAGAGTCCAGAAAGGGAACATCAACATGCACAAGGCTATGCACATCAAACTACAGACCCCGAGGAGGCGGCCGTGGAGCCTGGCCGCCTGTATCGCTGCCGGACTACTGGCCTCAGGGGCATTAGTGGCATCAGCGAACGCAGCGACCCCACCTGCCAGCAATTCAGCATTCCACATAGTCGGAGCCGGCTCGAACCTCCGGCTCGTCGGAACTAAGACATTCAATGGCATAACTTACCCCGTCTACACGATCCCCGGCCTCAAGCTGCCTCGCCCGACGGCTGCGGCCCAAGCTGCCAGCTCCAGCGACCCCACCATCCTCAACCTCCATAGCGAAAGGTGCGCAGAGGTATTCGGCTGGGGAACGGCCAACGGGGATAATGTCGATCAATGGGCTTGCACGGGAGGCAGCAATCAGAAGTGGAACTTCCGGCTAGAAGATTATCTCCTAGCCGGGGGGAACCTCTACGACGTGGATAACATTATCAACGTCCATAGCGGCAAATGCATGGAGGTCTACAACTGGGCTGTTAACAATGGCGCCAACGTCGATCAATGGACATGCGGCCCTTCTGATTCGCCACACGCCAACCAGCTATGGGTTCTGGACCAACCATTCCTCGACAACCTCAACGCTTCACAAAGGCGATCCACCGATGTATCACTCGAAGTATACAACTGGGGGACCGGTAACGGAGACAACGTCGATATCTGGTCGCGTTTCATCAACAACACTAACCAAGAATGGAGCTGGTAGTCTCAATAGCCCGGCACGCCTATAGTGTGCTTCCCAAATAATCGTTCTTGACTTATTATCGCGGCGCGCCAGTTTCGCACTTGAGACTGGCGCGCCTTACCACGCCGCGGCGTAGGAACAACCCGCTGGGAACAGTAGTCGCGTAATAGTTCCAGTAGTAAATATCAGTAGATAGCGCCCAAGCCCGTGTCGGCATACCAACTCCCACAAATAGTGTGGGTTGTAGCTGTTGGCTTCGTAGCGCAGCTCGAACGGAGTCCAGGGGAAAACCGGCTGAAAAGCGGAAGGTCGGCGGTTCGACCCCGCCCCTGACCACGTAGTCTGACCAGCCAAAACGCCCCGGCGGATTTCTCCGACCGGGGCGTTTGACGGCAACGGTGACGGCAACCGGCTCAGCCAGGTCATCGGCAGCGCAGAGTTCGCTGGAGCGAACAACGGCGCGTCCCGCGCCGGGAGTCGCAATGCTCTGCGCTCGTGGCCGCTTACTGATATCTATTGGTCGTGGCCGTCCGGGACTACCAGTCGCTCATGGCCGCCAGGGCTGGCGACCTGCGTGTGAGCCGGCAGCGAGCAACCTGTTCGCTCATTCCCAAGCTGATAGTCCGCGGCGGTCCCGCTCGTTGACGCTTAAGCGTCAAGGACACGACGCGGGCCTGACCAGCTGGCGGGGGTTATGAGCGCCGGAACAGCCGTGCAACTTCCCGGAGCGGCACGATCAGGTACACGGCGAGACCGAAGTACAACGCCACCGCCAGCTGGGGCAAGACGAGCCCGATCCCGATCGCGATCACGTACCCGATCACGACGGGTAGCAGTTTTCGTTGCGTGGCCTGCAATTCCTCGCCTTCTCCTCGCGGTGAGTAGAGGCGCTCGCGCCGCGCATAGGCATCCAGGGCAGCCCCCAGAAGCCGGATTGCCAGCAGTGTCAGCCCGTAGAGCGTGACCGCCACGCGCTCGGCGTCTACTTCGTGCAGGGCGTCTGCGACGAGCCGGGTCGGGAACGGCAGGAACGCCACTACGAGCAAGAGGAGCAGGTTGATCCGCAGGAAGATGGGATCTGACCGCGTGAGCCGCTCGGTCAGTGCCGTGTGGGCGAGCCACCCGCCGCCGATCGTCAGGAAGCTGACGACGTACGCCACGTAGGCGGGCCAGGCATGAAGCACCTGCTGCAGCGGCGAACCGGGCGGATTAACCGCGATGTCCAGCACGAGCAGCGTGGCGGCGATAGAAAACACGCCGTCGCTGAAGGCCGCCAGCCGGTCGGTACCGAGGAACCGGCGTCCGCGCGGCATGTCTTCGTCAGCTGGCAAGGCACTGTCTCCTTCGCGTCAGCCGGCGGCGGCAACCCCGTTGGAGACAGGCCCTGCGACCGGCAACCGGGCAGCATGCGTCCACATTGCCCGATCGGCAGCGGCGGAGCATACCGCTCGTGGTCCCAGGCGTGTGCCCGTTACGTGCCGACAGGCCCGTTAGCGGCCATGCGGGCGCATGAGGCCACATGCCCGGCAGGGCACATCGAGGGCACATGCGGTCGCAACGCGCCGAATAAAGACGAGAAGGATCGAGAACAAAATCCCAAGGTCAGCGGCCCTTCCCGGGTGAAGCGCCTGGTTGCCTCTCGCCTTGTTGCAGTTCGTCAACAACCGCAGTGGCCACGGCCGATGCAGGCCGCACTTCGCCATCGGCATCACGGGCCAGGCGCGGCGGGCTTGCGGCTCCTGCGGGCCGACCCGCCGCGTGACCCTGGTTGCAGCCCGGCACTCCCCGCTTGCCGGCGGATTCCCGGCGAACTGACGGCAACGGTGACGGCAACGACGGCAACCAGTCCCGACCAGAGGCACACGTCAGCAGCCGTCGACGTTGCGGCAACGTCCCTGGATCTGCGGCGAGCACGAGCCGCCGTTCTGGATGGGAGAGCCGATGAGGCTTCCTGATTGGCCGGGCGCGCCGATGGATCATTCTGGGCCTGCTTTGCATGTCAGGGCATGCTGGCGCTGTTTGCCCGCAGCAGTCTGCGCGGGCCTGCGTTCGGCGGTCACGGGTCGGCTGGTCCGGCTGCGCATCGGCCAGTTCATGGCCGGCCGGAGATCCCGGGCTTGCCGGAGCGCGGGTCAGGCCCATCACCCGTTCGGGGGGAGGTAGCGGCAGCCGCTCATGGGGTGGGATGACACTGGTGGTCTGTCGGTGCCTGGCGGGGACAGACAGGCCCGAAACGTCCTCAGACGAGTGGAGGCTGGCATGCCCGGCTCAGCTACCCGCGCCAATGCGCTCGATCATGTGGTGGTGGTGCTGTTTGAGAACCGGTCGCTGGACAACGTGCTGGGCCGCCTCTACGGGCCGGGGGATGGCAAGGCGTTTGAGGGTGTCATCGGGAAGGAGCTGAGCAACCCGATCCCCGGATGGGCCGAGCACGGCGCCGGCCGCAAGGTGGTGCCCTACGGCGTCACTACCGACATGGATTCCCCTAACCCGGACTCGGGTGAGGAGTGGTACCACACCAACACCCAGCTGTTCGGCGCGATCGACGACCACAACCGGTTCAAGATCGGCGAGGGCGTGACCGCGCCGTGGAACGCGCCGCCGGCGGGTGCGGTTCCGGCCATGGACGGGTTCGTCGCCGACTACATCAGCACGTTCACCGGCGAGGTTGGGCGGCAGCCGGCCTATGAGGAGTACGCCCAGATCATGACCGGGTACACCCCGCAGCAGCTGCCGGTGCTGAGCGGCATCGCGCGCGAGTTCGGGGTGTTTGACCACTGGTTCTCCGAGGTGCCGTCGCAGACGTTCATGAACCGGTCGTTCTGGACGGCGGCGACGTCGTCGGGGCTGGTCGTGAACAGCCCGGTGAGGAAGTGGTTCACCGACAACGACGCGGAGACGATCTTCGAGCGGCTTGAGCGGCACGGCAGGACCTGGAAGGTCTATGTGATGGAGCCGATGTGCCTGTCGTTCACCGGTGTCATCCACTATCCCCGGCTGAAGGACCGGCTGGCGACGCACTTCGTGCGGTTTTCTGAGTTCGAGAAGGACGCCGCGGCCGGGACCCTGCCCGATTTCTCGCTGATCGAGCCGGACATGATCGCCGGGCACGGCGACTACCACCCGGCGTTCGGCCGGTCATTTTTCGGCGGCAACGTCGATATCGGGCTGGACGCGCCGTCGGCGATGCTGGGCGGCGAGGCATTCCTGGAGCGGGTCTTCAACGCCTACCGTTCCGCCACCTCTCCGTCAGGCACCAACGTCTGGAACACGACCCTCCTGATCGGGTGGGACGAGCCAGGCGGAACCTACGACCACGTGCCCCCGGGACCGGTCCCGCCGCCCGATCCGGCAGCACCGGCGGGTGAGTTCGGCTTCACGTTCGACCGTTCCGGCTACCGCGTCCCCGCCATCATCGTGTCGCCATGGGTCGAGCCGGGCTCGGTGTACAACGAGGAGTACCGGCACACCTCGCTGATCGCGACGCTGCGCAAGGCCTGGGACCTCGGCCCGGCGTTCACCCAGCGCGACGCCTCGGCGCGCACCTTCGACCACGTGTTCACCCGCGGCACACCGCGCGACCCGCAGACCTGGGCCAGCGTCGCGGCCCAGCCCCTGCCTGCATGGGCGATTGATTACGCGGCCCTGGGCAACGCCCTCGGCTACCTGGGCAAGGACGTCGCACCCGGCATCATCGAGCACGCCAGGCAGATGGGGGTCAAACTCCCGCCGCAACTCGACGACCCCTCCGCCGAACTCACGCCCCAGCTCATCGTCGAAGTCATCAGGGACGTCGCCTTCCACTACTTCCCTCAACTAGCGCCCGGTGGCGCAGGCGATAGCCACTGAGCCAACGTCGCACCGGTGTGTTCTCCCTCCAGCTCATGCCTCGTCGCCAGATCATGGGGTGAGATGCGCGAAGCCGGCCGCCCCGGGTGAATGATCTGTACTCATCAAGAGCAGAGAACTAAAGACCCAGCCGTAGCAAATATTCGGCAGGGAGGATGTGGGTAGTGCTTCCGGCCCTGCTTCCCCGTTCGGCGCGGCGTGCCGCACCGGCCCGCTGGCAGCACGGTGCACCACCGCGCCCTACGGCCGCACCATCACCATCCACTACGAGACACAGCTGGCCGCCGCCCGCGAACGTCAGGCCAGCCCAGCGTGGAAGGCCGGCTACCAGGCAACCCGGCCCAAGGTCGAACGCAAGATCGGCCACCTCATGCGCCGCCGCCACGGCGGCCGCCGCGCCCGGGTCCGCGGCCAGGCGAAGGCCGCCGCCGACTTCGCCCTGCTCGCCGCCGCGGTCAACCTTGCCAGGCTCGGCAGGCTCGGCCTGGCCTGCCACAGCGGAACCTGGGTATTGACCAGCGGCTGAGGCCAGGTTTTCACGGTCCCTTTCTAGCGGCGGTGCTCTTTGGTAGTCATGTTCGGCGCGATGTCAGGCGTGCGGCGTGGCAAGCGGGGCCACCAGCCGGGCACCTGGTTCCGGTAGTCCTCGAATGGCTGGCCGAAGCGGCGGGCGAGAGCCGGGTCCTCGATCCAGTGAACGAGGAAGAAGGTAATGGCCAGGAACGCGGCCGCGTAGATCAGCAGCACCGGCCTGCTCAGCAGCAGGCCCTGCCCGCTGATGGCCACCACCGACGCCACATAGAGGGGGTTGCGCACGTACCGGTAGGGGCCGCCGACGGTCAGCCGCTGGGAATTCGGCTCGCCCGGGATCGGTACGCCGACACCCTCGGCGGCGAACTGCGCAAACGCCCAGGCCACCACGATGCCACCCACCGTGATCAAGACCACGCCAATGACTCGTATCACCACCGGCCACGGCGGCGTACCCGGCTGCCAGCGGGTGAACGCGTATGGCAGCAGCACCACCCCTCCTCCCTGAACGATCAGGGCGAAGACGGCGGTGCCCAGGGCGGCAACCCACCGTGGCATGGCGACGGGGACACTGGTGGCCTCGCCGTCCGCCGGACCGCGCGGGAGGGATTGTTCAGGGGTGGTCCTTGATGCCGACTCCGCACAGATGCCACCCGACCCCGCGATCGTCGGCGGGCGGCACGAGGGAGATCAGCACGGGTTCGCCGTCGGGATCCTGGCGGGTGCGGAGCGGGTTGTCCAGGTCGGGTCGCCACTGTGCAGGGGCCACCAGGCCCGGCTCAACCAGCGTGAACCCGTCGAAGAATCGTGCAATGGCGGTGCGGTCACGCGAGATGAGCGGCGTGTCCCAGTGCAGTTCCTGGGAGATGCGGAAAAGCCCGGCGGCCGCTTCGGGGTGGGCTTCTCCGGTCATGTGGCTAAGTGCCAGGTAGCTGCCTGGCGCCACCGCGTCCCGGAACTGCCCGACGACCCCCCACGGGTCTTCCTGATCCCACAGGCAGTGCAGCGCACACATGAACATGATCCCGACCGGCTGGCCGAAGTCGAACAGGTCGCGTACGTGCGTGTCCCTGATCACCTGTTCCGGTTCGCGCAGATCCGCTCTGAGCGTGACGACGTTAGGGCCAGCCATCAGCGCTGCGGCATGGGTCGAGACCAGCGGATCCTTATCCACGTAGACGATGCGCGCCTCGGGCGCCACCCGGTGCGCGATCTGGTGGGTGTTGGCCATGTTGGGCAGGCCCGAGCCAAGGTCGAGGAACTGGCGGACCCCTTGGCCGAGCATGTAGTCAACCATCCGCTGCAGTAGATGGCGGCTCTCGACGGCGGTCTCGGCACCAGCCGGGACACCCAACTCCCGCACCATCGCGTTGGCCGCCTCGGACGCCGCCCGATCGACCGCGAAGTTGTCCTTGCCGCCGAGCTGGTAGTTCCAGATGCGGGCGGTGTTGGGGTAACGGGCACCGATCGGATCTTCGGAGTCCGATCCGGAGGCGACCGGCTGTTCGGCTGACATCAGGCATCTTCCTCCGTGCGTCAGAAAGAGCACTTCCGATGATAAGAGGAATCTGAAGGCTGCGGGCCAGGATCACCAGCACGCCCCGGCGCCGTCTCGAACTTGCTAACGCCTCGCTATCTGACCGTGGCTTACCGCCTGTGGCTCTCAATCGCCCCGTCCACTGGTGTACGCGGGGTGCACGCGGGATCCGCTCAGGCGTCGCGCGTCGCTTCGATCGTGTCGAGGTCCCGTACGGCATAGCGGTGGTGCTCCCACTCCTCCTCCAGGATCACGTGCAGGCAAGAGCGAGTGGTCTCCTGGTGTTCGGGATCGTGCGGGTCCTTGCGCGGCTCGGCCAGCAGATCCGATGAGACCGTGGCGAGAAAGTCGCGCACCATCGCGACGCGGCCAGCCCGGACCTCTAGCACCTCGGCGTACGACGGGGTGGCCGCCGCGAAGATCGACATGTCGAAGCCGTCGTCCTCGGTGCTTGGTGGCCGGAGGCCGATGGGGTGGAACGGCTGTTCGATCTCCAGGATCGCACGGCCCAGCCACATGTCCGTGGCCAGGACCAGGTGCCGCAGTGTCTGCGCGAACGACCACTCGCCGCCCACCGACTCGTCGACCGCGCCAGCAGGCATCGCCGCGGCGCGCTCGAGCGTGGCCGACCAGGTGCGCTCGAGCGCAGCCCAGGCCGCGCGCAGACCATCCGGATCTCCGGCGCGTCGGTCGGCGCGGCCGGGAAAGCGGCGGTTCAGTTCGGCCTCGACGAATGGGATCACGTCGACTCCGTTGACGCGCAAGAAGCTCTCGTCGTCGAAGAGCCACGGTGCGTCGATGTCCGCCCCCTCCAGCTGGACTCCGCGCATCACGACGCCGGAGAGGTCAGCTTCGACGAACCGGGCGCCACGCAGGTCCGCGTCGATGAACTCCGCGCCCCGCAGGTCGACGGACGGGGTGAAGGTTGCCATGATTTCTCCTTGTCGAGCCGAGACAAATGGAGTGCGCGGTACCGCCCTGCATGGCCTGCCGGATGCAAGGCCCTTCCGGGCGGCATGAATGGTTTTGCCGCGGTCATGCCGCGTCAGTCCCTGCTTAACCTGCTCATCTTCACATCGGTCAGCTGACGTTGCCGTGATTTGGGGCCCTGGAGGTGCCGCAAGCCCAGGAACCCCACAATCCCGGCGGCCGCCAGGACCGCCCCGGCCACGAGTAGGGCGGACTCGAAGCCGTGGAGAAATGAGGTCACCGCCGGATCATGCGCATACCCGCCTACGTATGCGGCGGCCGCATGCACCTGACCGCCGGCCACCTCTGTGCCAACCTGGGCGGCCCGCTGTTGCCCGGCTGCGGGGAAAGTGCCGGCCTGGTGGTGCCAGCTGGCCAGTGTCACGCTGGCGCCGATGGATCCCAGGATGGCCAATCCCGTGGCAGTGCCGATCTGACGGCAGGCATTGAACAGGCCTGAGCCGATCCCCGATGACCCTGCCGGAACGCCGGCCATCGCCGCGGATGAACCCGCCGGGACCATGAGGGCGAAGCCCACTCCCACCAGGACGTAGCACGCAGCAGGCCAGGCAAACGGCGTCGCCTGCTTCAGCTGGCTCATGCCCAGCATGCCCGCGGCGGCGATCAGGCACCCCAGCCCGACAGCCGACGCCACCGGCAGCCGCCGCTGGATCCGCTTGCCGGACTGGGCCACAACGAAGTACGGGATGCAGAAAAAAAGCCAGGACAGGCCAGTGCGCAGCGCCGACCATCGGTCAATGTTCTGGAAAAAGAGCGTCACGTAGTAAATGAATCCCGAGAAAGCAAGGTAGGCCAAAAGGTACACGGCACAGGCCCATCTGAAGCTCGGGGTTCGCAGCAATCCCGGGGGAACCATCGGTGACGCGGCCCGGTGCTCCCACACAAAGAAAACGACGAGGATCGCTGCGCCGGCGGCGACACAGGCGGCCACGGCTAGCGAATGCCAGCCGACGTCGGAGGACTCGACAAATCCGAAGGTCAGCAGCAGCAAGCCGCAAGCGCTCAGCGCGACCCCGCCGGTATCGAAGGGGCGGGGTACAGGTTCCCTGGATTCCGCGACCGCGACCTGCGAGATAACCACGGTCGCTATCCCGATCGGGACATTAACCCAAAAGATCGATGACCACGGGAACACGCTGAGCAGCAGGCCGCCAGCCACGCTGCCGCCCGCGACGGCCAGGCCGCTGACCGCGGCCCACAGCCCGATGGGGCCGGTCCTGGCCTCCGGCGGATAGGCCTCGGCGATCAGTGAAAGGGTCAACGATGACATGACGGCGCCACCGATTCCCTGGATCACCCGGAAACCGATCAGCATTCCACCGGAAACCGAAAGAGCACAGCCGACCGAGGCAACCGTGAACAAGCAGACCCCGCTGATGAAAAGACGCTTGCGCCCGAAATGGTCGCCCAGCGCGCCGCCCGTTGGAATCAGCGCGGCCAAGGCCAGAGCATAGGCACTGACCACCCATTCCAGGCCCGCTGGCGAGAGGTGAAGCTCGTGCTGCAAAGACGGAAGGGCGACGCTTACGATCATGACATCGAGCACCATCATGATCTGAGCGGTGCACGCCACAGCCAGGGTAAGCCGCTGCCTGCGCGCTGTACCCAAGGTCATGACTCAACCCTGCCCCACCTGACCGGCAAGCACACCGTCACCACGGTGGAGGACAAAGCGGCCAGCCCGGGACGGGGCGAACCGCATGGTGATCGTGCACGCCCTGCCGGGACGCAGCCGGGCCGGGCGGCAGGTGCTGCCGGTGATGCTGAAAGCGGGCGAGTGCAGATGGGCCGATCTGGCAGGCCCGTGGGCGGTGCCCGCGGCCGGCGAGCAGAATGTTCTGGTGCAGACGAGCTACGGCCTCGTGCCGATCGGGTGGGTGCAGTCGGCCCTGCGGGTCCTCGACGATGCGCCGAACCAGCGCGAAGGCGCGCCCCGGGCGTGGATCCGCTTCGATGAGCAGGTCGCCGAAGGTGCCGGGGATCTGCGACCGGGCGACGAGATCGTGGTGCTCACCTGGCTCCACCACTCGCCCCGCGACGAGCTGAGCACGCATCCCGAGGACGACATGAGCCAGCCGCTTACCGGCGTGTTCAGCACCTGCTCGCCCAATCGGCCGAACCCGATCGGCCTGCACCGTGCCCGCATCGTGGCGCGCGACGGGCTCCGGATTGAAGTCGACGCCCTGGAGGCAATCGACGGGACACCGGTGGTGGACGTCAAGCCGGCCATCGACCCGCCCGCCTGACGCGCGGCAGGCGATCCGGCGCGGCGACCGGGCTGGAGAGCACGAGGGCCGTTCTGCAACCGCGCCGGCGTGAAGGACGAGCCGGCTGACTGCCTGGCCTGGCTCAGCGCGGGTGGCGGCCCGCGGGGAAGGCCTGCCGGAGCCGCACGGCGACGAGCTTCTTGACCAGCTCGGCCGGCAGGGGCCGGTCGACCGGGAATCGCAAGGCTCCGGATGACTTCTGGTAGCCGGCCAGCTCGCTGGCCAGTTCGGGGAACACCGAGCCACTGTGCGGCAGGTAGCTCAGGTGATTCTTGAAGGCAGCGAATCCGGCGATCGTCTGGCCGGCGACCTTGAAGCCAGGCACGGCATACGAGATGCACTGTTCCGCATCGGGGACCGCTGCGAGGATGTCGCGGCGCAGCTGGCTGAGCGTCGAGCGCTTCGGCTCGTCCAGCTCGTCCAGGTACGCGTCAATCTCGGCCGCCGACATCAGCCGTCTCCACGATCCGGGCGCCGTTGAAGCACGACGGTGACCCGGTCCCCGGGCTTCTTCCCGATGACGTCCCGCAGCCCTGATTTGACCGGCAGCTTGCGGCGGCCGTCGCCGGGCGCCATGAACGCACTCCGGGAGGGGCGGCCGTCCCCCAGGCCCCGCACTTTCACCAGGCCGCGAGTGCCGAAGTACCCGGCCGATCCGGGCATAACCAGGTAGGACCAGCCGCCCTGGTCCAGGCTCTTGTCCAAGACGGCGCCGAACTGCTTGCTCCAGCCGGTCATGGCATGCCTCCCTTGTATGCGGACGCCTGCGCAGACGGCCGGCCGGACACAAACTCACCGGCGCCGCGCTGCCCGTCGGCGGCACCGTGGGGCGCCTGGCTTCGCGGCCCGGGCTGACCGCGGCGCCACGCCATACCACAAGCCGTCACGTGACGACACCGGACCGGCTGATCATCCCGGCCACTGGCAGGGAAGCCGAACCGTCATTCGCATAACCGGCATTACAGTACATCGGATGATGCCGGGGGCAGCACTACCCGCTGGCTTGTCTCTTGCCCTGATTCTGGCTGAGCCAATGCTCGGGGCGCATCCGGAACGCCACGTTCTCCCGCCCGGGGTCCGGGTTGCCGGCGACGTACTGGTCACCGCCCGCCGCGCCAAGATAGCGGCGGGCCATCGCCAGCCGCTCGGCGGGATCGAGTTCTTCCTCGCTGACGACCGGCCCCTCGACGCTGACATAGCGGTAGGGCGGGCTGGCGTCCTGTACGCACAGGCCGAACCGGCCAGCGGCGCGGATCGCCGCGGCCTTGCGCGACCGGCGGCCAGTCAGCATCGTCAGCAGCCCGCCCGGCTGGTAGCTGTACCAGACCGGGACGGCCAGCGTCTGGCCCGCGGTGCCTAGTGCCGCGCTCAGCACGCCGATATGCACGCCGGCCAGGAACTTCTCGCGCTCGGCAGCGCTCATGACAACCCACATGACGGCTTCATACCAGACCGGCGCCGGATCCCGTGGCTCGCGCCGGCCGAAACGACGCAGCCGTCCGCCGAGGCGATCGCCGAGCAGATCAGCCTGGTGATCAGGACTCCCGCCGTCACTTCTTCACGCAGTAGTCGATGACGGTCGCGAACGGGACTGGCGCACCCGGGGTGCTCGAGTCCCGGGGATTCGCCGGTCGCCGGACAGGCGCTTGCCGGCGCCGAGGGCGGGTAGAAGACAATGCGGTGCCCGAAAGACCCCCAGGCTCCGACACGACCTCAGTCTGGCTGCGGCCCGCCGGGCGGCGCGCCAGGACACCTCACCCAGCGAATGTGCAGCCCAGGCAACCGCAGACCCCGACGTTACGCCACCGCACCTCGCGGCCAGGGCCAGCACGAACAGCGACGAGAGCTTCACGTTCGGCCTGGATTGCCTACTGGACGGAATCGCCGCGCACATCGCCCAGGCTGCGAATGAGCGCGGGCCGGCAAGAGCCCGGAGCCACCCGTGTGGTGAGGGGCAACCAAGCCGCTAGTTGTTGTCCCTACACCATGTCTTCGCGGCCGGAGTGAGTACGTCTTCTAAATTTCCCGCGGTGGTGTCGAATGGCGTCGAGCCCGTTCGTAGCCAAGGTGACAGGCCGGCAACGGGCCGGTCGTCACCCACCGGAGGCCCCCGATGTCCATCATCACCAGCACCGCTCCCGCGAAGCCCACGACCAGCCAGCCCACGGCGGACCAGGAGAAGGTAAGCGCGACCCTGACTGTCGCCGCGCCCGCCTCGAGGGTGTTCGCCGTGCTGGCGGACCCGACGACCCATGCTGCGATCGACGGCACCGGCTGGGTTCAGGAATCTGCCGACCGGGCACCGCTCGGTCCGTCCGAGACCGGGGTCACGCTCACCTACGACTGGTCGGCCGTGCCCCAATTCATCCGCGAGCGCGGCATCCAGTTCCCGCCGTTCGGCCCCGAGCATCTCACCAACTCGCTGCGCCACCTGGCCGAGCTCGCCGCACCGACGACCGGCGGCCAGGCACCTGGCAGGCGGCCGCAGGAGAAGTAGTCAAGAGCTGTGAATCGGCGTGCCACGCTCTACAGGAGTCCAGCGGCGATGAGTCTCGCCGAGGTTTCCAGTTTGTATCGACACACACCCGATCAGCCGTACTCGAGGAGATCATCATGACCGCTACCTACACTTTCGACGTCTTTTCCAGCCTCGACGGCTTCGGCGCCGCCAGCGGCTCCTGGGGCGGCTACTGGGGTAAGCAAGGCCCCGAGCTGCTCGGCCACCGCCTGGCCTTGTACGACCAGGAGCAGCGGATGGTCTTCGGGGCCAACACGTATCGGGCATTCGCGCGGATGCTGGCCTCGAGCACCGAAGAGGCCGAGGTGCGTGACCCATGGGTTACCCGGATGACGAACCTGCCGGCCACGGTGGTGTCGACCACGCTGCAAGGACCGCTCGACTGGCCGGACGCGACCCTCGTGAGCGGCGACGCCGCCGACATCGTCGCCCGGCTCAAGGAGGAGTCCGGGGTGCCGTTGCGCTCGCACGGCAGCCTGTCGCTGAACCGGGCGCTGATGGCCGCCGGCCTGGTCGACAGCGTCCAGGTGACGCTCTTCCCTGTGATCACCGGCCAGACCGGAGCGGACCCGATCTTCCAGGATGCGGCCGACTTCGACCTCGAGCTGATCGAGAGCCGGACGCTGGACGGCCACACCCAAGCGCTCACCTACCGGCCCACCCTGCATGTCTGAGTACGTCCACGCACCCGCACGCCGTCAAGGAGCCGAACCTGACCCGGAAGTTCCCGCTGGCCGCATGCCGGCCGGTCACCGCCGGCCGATCACGACGGCTCGTGCAGCGACTGGAACTGCGCGACCAGCGACCACATGTCCGCACCCATCTCTACCTGAGTGAGGAGGATGCCGACCGTGCCGTCCGGGTCGGCGAAGAAGTCTGTACCCAGGCCGCCGGACCAGCCGATGCGGCCGCGCTGGGGTCCCTCGGTCTTGACGGCCACGCCAAAACCCCATCCCATGCCGTCCCAAAACCCGGGGAAGAAGCTGTCTGCGGTCTTGCACGCCGCCGGCACCTGGTCGCTGGTCATCTGCTGTAGGTGATCAGGTGAGCGGCCCGTCACCCGCGAGATGAGGATGCCGAGCACGCCAAACGAATGGTGGTAGCGCCATCCTTCTCCTGGCTGGAACGCCAGCGGAAGTTCGGTCAGGCGACGCAGCCACTCGTCAGCGCCCATCGCCGGAGGTTCCGGGCCAGCCTCAGTGCCGTTCGCGGCCATCGCCTGCTGCAGCGGCGAAGCCTGGATCACCATGCCGTACCCGGAGGTATTGGTCAGCAGGTGGCGCAGCGTGATGGCTCGGCGAGCCGGCTCGGTGTCGTCGAGCTCAGCCGCTGGATCGCGCAGCACCTGACGGTCAGCCAGCTCCGGCAGCCAGGCCACCAGACTCTGGTCGAGATCGAGACGCCCTGCCTCGACAAGACGCAGCGCGGCGACCGACGTAATCACCTTGGTCATCGACTGGATCCGCATGATCGCGTCCGGGCCCATAGGACCGCCGCCGATCGACGCCACGCCCGCGGTGACCACCTCGACGTTCCCCGCACCCAAGAGCGCGACCCCGCCAGGAATCGTGCCGGCGTCAACGTGACGAATCAACAGCCCCCGCAACGCTGTGCTCACCTCGGCGATCGTGCCACCCCCGACCCCGAGGATCAAGCCACCGTCCGCACCACCGGCGACATCGTCGGGCGCCGGGGGCCTGCCCAGAGCACAATCACCATGACCAGGTGACCGCCACTCACCCGGCTAGCGCCCACACTTGGGTCAGGGCGATTCCTTCCAAGGAGGCGATGACGCCGATGACCAGCCACGAGCAGCGGCATGCCGGTGGTGACCGGGTTGCCGGCCGGGAGAAGGCGAAGGCCATGAGATCCGTGCGCGTGGTAGGACTGGGCGGCTCGCTGCGGGAGATGTCCACCAGCCGGACTGCCCTGCAGGTCGCTCTGGCGGGAGCCGCCGCCAGCGGCGCCGACGTTGAGCTGATCTGGGTCCGTGACCTGGGCCTGCCGTTGTATACCGACGAGCACGCGCCGCCGCCGGGCGCGCACCGGCTGGCCGAGACGGTGTACCAGGCTGACGCGCTGATCTGGTCCAGCCCTACCTACCACGGGTCGGTCAGCGGCTCGTTCAAGAACGCGCTGGACTGGCTGATCCTGCTGGCCGAGAACGAGCCGCCGTACCTGTCCAACAAGCCGATCGGGCTGGTGACCACGGCGGGCGGCGTGCAGGGGCTGCAGGCGGTCAACACGATGGACTTCATCGCCCGGTCGCTGCGCGGCTGGAGCGTCCCGCTGGTGCTGCCGGTGGCCCAGTCGTGGCAGTCGTTCGACCCGGACGGGCGTCTCAAGGACGAGGCGGTCGCCAGCCAGCTGCGCAAGCTCGGCGCCGAGGTGGTCCGCGCCGCCCGGCAGTTCCAGGCGGAGGGCACCTGCGACTACGCCGAGGGCGCCAGTACCGGGCCCGAAGTGAGGGTGGCCCTGGATGCGGTCAAAGGCGGCTGAGTACCGATGAGGAGGGGTCTCGTGGAGCTGGAACCTCGACGGGGCTGGCTTCAGCCACGACCGCGAGGTCGTCCCGCGCCGCGCCGTCCATCATCCCGTGCCAGCGCGGGGGAAGAGAAGGCCGACTTGAATCCTTGCTCCTGCCGACTAACTCTTGACCGGAGCAGCGCCATGGATCGCGATATAGACAATCACCACTACTATCGCTATCGCGAGCACGATAAATACCATCTTGAATGTCACTCATGGCTTTGGTGATTAGCGGCGAAGATCGAGAGAAGATCGCCACAGCGAGAACAATTTCGACGACCCTGGCAACGACCGTCGCCGTATTGTCTACTTTGCCACCCATCGATAGAGAAAGCACGCCCCAAGAGCCAAACAGTGAACAGCGCGGAGACAGTACTGCAGGTGTGCCGATGTCGGATAGATCCGGCCAGTTCAATCGCTGAAAGCGGGCGATTTCGCGCACCAGGAGATGCAGCCGGTTCTTGGCCGCCTTGCGCTCCGGCACCACCTGGAACCAGATCCGCGGCCCCCGCCCGTCCGGATCCACGATGCGGTCCGCGCCAAGGCCCAGCTCATTCCGTGAGGATCAGCCAGGTCCGGCCGTCTATTAGCTCGCAGGCCGCGTCAAGGTGCCCGGCGTGACACGCGGTCTCGGCGATCACGTGAAGCATGATCGCCTCCAGATCCGCCAACCGGAAATCACCGAAGAAATCGGGCCACCAGGCCGGGGCAGCGTCCATCGGAGTAGCGGCGATGATACGGTTCGCGCGTTCTATTTCCCGCCGGTAGCCGTCGAGCACGGCGTCGGCTGGAACGTCGGAGCCGACCTGCCAGGCGTTGGTCAGGGTCTCGGCCGGGTCATCCGGCTCGCCGGCGACGACGTGGCGGAACCAGAATCGCTCGACGTCGATGGCGAGGTGCTGGACCAGCCCCAGGCACGTCCATCCCGACGGCAGTACTGGACGCCGCAGAGCCTCGTCGGGAAGGCCCTCCAGAATCCCCAGCACGTGAGCGCGCTGCTTGCTCAGGGATGACAGAAGAGCTGCGCCCTCCTTGCTTCCCGGTTGTGACATCGATCCTCCGGCGCTTGGCGGGTGCTGGTCCTGCTGGTGAGGTGCGAGACAGCAACAGATGGCAGCATCCCACTCGAAGCCTTGCGAGTCCACGGTTCCCGGCAGCGGCGCTCAATGCCGTCGCCGGTTCCCGGCAGCGGCGCTCAATGCCGTCGCCCATTGCGTATCGTTGAGCACCATTCCAGCAGGTCGACGGGTGCATGAGCAGGCAGCCGATGCGGCCGTAAATCTCTGCGGTCAGAAGCCTGTCGTAAGATCAACTTGTGAGGCAGCGCTGCGACCAGCTAACTGCGCGGCACCTCGGTCTGTTGTGGATGACCGGATACGCCTTCGAACGTGAGCGGCTCTTGCGAGAGAGGGGGCTCGCCGAATGACACCGCAACCAGAATCTGCCGCCCGTCGTTACGGCAGGGTTTTCGATGAGATCGCGGCTGAGTACGACCGCCGCCGGCCGGCTTATCCTGACGAACTCATCGACCGGGCATGTCAGGTCGCGGGGATCGGGAGCGGCGATCGTGTGCTTGAGGTCGGGTGTGGAAGCGGGCAGTTGACGCGCGGCCTGCTCGCCCGGGGCCTGCACGTCACGGCACTCGAACCCGGCCCGGGCCTGATAGCGCTGGCCAGGCAGAACCTGGAGGGTGCTGGCGAGGTGGAATTTGTGAACGCCCCGTTTGAGGACGCGCCGCTTTCCCGCGAGCAGTTTCAGGCCGTGTTCTCCGCGTCCGCGTTTCACTGGGTTGACCCCGAGGTTAGCTGGCGGACGGCCGCTGACGTACTCGTCCCCGGCGGAACGCTCGCCCTGCTGTCATACTTCGGGCTGGACGAGCCGCGCAGCAAGCTGGATCAGGAAGCGGCGCTCGCCGCCATCAGAAAGGCCGCCCCGGACATCGCCGCTGATTGGCCGGCCTACCGTGATCTCGACGCCACGCTCGCCGGGATGGAGCAACGCCGCGGTAACGTCTCAGAGGTTTGGGCCTGGCTCGGCAGCTATGACATAGGGCGAGATTATGCCGCCCGCTTGTTCGGTGATGTTCAGGTGGCGGTCATGCCAAGGCTCAGCGAGCACACTCCTGACGAGGTCAATGCCCTCGTTCGTACGATGTCGTTTTACGCCCGGCTTTCACCGGGCCAGCGTCAAACCCTTGAGCGTGAACACCAGGCTATCTATGAACGACTCGGGCGGCCGATTCGCGCTAGCACGGTGACGGCGCTCGTCACGGCACGGCGCGGCACAGCGGGAGCGGTCAAGCCGGGCGGCGCCGCCGCGGCCGCTCGTCGCCACGTTCGGTAAAGACAGCACTAGCATCGGCGCGTGGCCGGGTTACCTGCCGCGCGTTCTGCTGACTCCGTAGGCTTGCCCAAATGGGGGTAAGAAGCGACGAGGGCGTCTGATCAACGGGGTCTATGGCGCGGGGAAGAGCACGGTTGCCGCGGAGATCTCCTACCTTCTGGAGCAGCGCCGTCAGCCGTACGCTCTGCTGGATCTTGACTTCCTGGGCTGGGGCGTGAACCGCTTCGACGGCCACCCGGCCAGGAGCCCTTCATGCTGCGCAACCTGGCGGCGGTGGTATCGAACTACCGCGAGGGAGGGATCAGCGTATTTGTGCTGGCCTACTTCGTCTCCGGCCACGACGAGTTGCGCGGCATCCGGGAGGCCGTCGGGGTGGGGTGAGCGGCACGGTCCGCGCGGCCTGGCACCCGCGCTATGAGGCGAGCATGGCCAGGATGCGGGACCATGCGTCATCGCGGGGCTTGCTGGCTGAACGCCGGCGTATCCGGCCAGAAGAACGCGTGCCCGGCGCCTGGGTAGCTGACCAGCTGATGCTCGATACCCGCTTCGCGCACGGCGGCGTGGCCCCACCACGACGTGGCGGCCATGGGCAGCGGCTCAAAGAAGCTGCGTCATCCGAGGCTCGGACCAGTCGACTACGCGCACGTCGTACTCCAGGCCGCCGACAACCCGGACCAGACGCTCGTCACCTACTCCCCGGCTAGCCAACCCCGGCCCGGGCCTGTCTCCACACGGCTTCCATAGCGTTTGCAAGCCTGCGCCACGTCCCGCCGTTACCTAATAGCCATGGACGAATGGTGCTCGCTGTCGCCGCCATGTAAATATGGCCAAACGGCGGGTTGGTTGCCGAGCGCCCTTTTAGCACATTTGACGCAGGCGTTGCAGAGCCCGGCACCGGCACCCGGAGGGCGGCTGCGCGAGCAGGCCGCGGGCTGGACCGGGGGCGGCCGCGGCCAGCTGGCCGTGGACATCCCCGCCTGCCACGGCTTGCTGCCCCGCCTGCAGTTACGGTACGGCGCCCATGATCCCGGCCGCTGGCCCGGTGCCGGCTGGCTGCTGAGCGGCCTGTGCCGGATCGTCCGCGTCGGGCCGGACCGTGGATTGCCTGGCCCGGCCGGCCGCCGCTACCGGCTCGACGGACTCGGGCTAATCCCCGCGCGGAAAACACCCGCGCGGCCACGGGCTGCCAGCAAATCCGGAAAGGACGGCCGCTCATGTCCGAGCATGGCATTTCGGCGGACCCCGCCGTCGCACCGCCGGGTGGGGTGCAAATCCCTGCGAGTGCGCCGCGTGCCATCGTAGCGGCCGACTATGCGCGAATCGTCGCGGCGCCAGAATCGGCCGATGCGAACGCGCTAACCGCAGTCGCCGATCGGCCATCCCGGCTGGCTGCCGACCAGCTCACCGCGAGGATCCCGCGGACAGCCGCGGGGCCATCGAGACAGACCCTCGAGCTGCAGATCCACCTGCTCGGCACACCGTGGGTCACCGCGAACGGCACGACACTGCGGTTGTCGCGGTCGGCCGCCCAGACCCTGGCGTTCCTGGCGATCGGACCCGATGAGGGACGTAGCCGGACTCTGATGGCCACCCAGCTGTTCGCGGACTGCCCTGAGCCGGTCGCCCGCCGGCGCCTGTCCACGGCGCTCTGGCGGCTGCGCACCGAGTTGCGTGACAGCCTCGGCCGGGACGTCGTGAACTCGGCCAGTCCGCACCGGATCTGCCTGCTGCCCGACGTCGAGATCCACGTCGACGCCAAGGAGTTCCGGGATCGCGTCACCCCGGCGCTGAACCGCCCGGTGGAGTCGCTGGCGGCGGGGGAGGCCGAGGGGCTGGCCGCCGCGGCGGCGTCGTACACGGGCTCGCTGCTGGAGACCGCCTACGACGACTGGGTGGTCGCCGAACGGGACAACCTGTCCGACCTCTACCTCGCCGTCCTTGACCTGCTGGTGCAGTACCACGGCCGCCTCGGCGACCCGGCCCGGGTGGCCCAGTATGCCGCCAAGGCCGTGCTGCTCGAACCGCTGCGCGAGGACCTGCACCGGCACGTGATGCTCGCGTTCGACCGCTGCGGCCGGCCCGACCTGGCCGACCGTCAGTTCGAGACGTTCCGGCTCGCGCTGCTGCGCGAGCTCGGCGCCGACCCCATGCCCGAGACGGTAGCCCTGCACACGCGGATCACCGCCGGCCACGGCGCCGCGCGCTCGGGCGACCTGGCCGCGCTCGTCGCGGACCTGGAGCGGGCCCGGCGGGACGCCCGGGAGCTAGCTGCGCTCGTCGAGCGCGCGCTGGACGCGGTGGTGCGCCTGCGCTGAGGCCGCTCGGACGCGACGGTGATGCCGTCGTGAGAGGTTCGTGACGGCCCCGATGGCACGCTGGCCGGCAAGTGATGAAGGGGCGCCGATCGAGCCGTGGAACAGCCCGTCAGGATCTTCCGGTACGTCATCGAGGTGTGGGTCGAGCCTCGGGAGATCCCTGGCCTGCCCCGGCGGGTGCGGGCCCGGGTACGGGACGTGCAGCAGGGCCGGACGAGGTATGCGGGTTCGATGGCGGAGATCGGGCAGATGATCGAGGAGCGCCTCGACGCGGCTGGCCTGCTGCCCCGCCGCTGGGAGCGTGAGCCGTGATCGCCGAGGTGTCGCTCGCCCTCATCGACGTCATCCACCAGGCCACGCCGGATCTGGGCGACTGGGTGCAGCAGCACTCGCTGTCCTCCGCTGACGCTGCCCCGACGACCGACAAGGCGGCGCTGGCGCTCATCGCGGTCGAGCCGCATCCGCACACGATCAACGACCCCCTGGTCGAGGGCATCGCCGGCCTGGTGCGGGCGCCGCTGTTGCTCAAGCTGCACTACCTGGTGACCTACTTCGGTGACCACGACGAGGCGCAGCTGCGCCTGGGCCGGATCCTGCAGGCCTTTCACACCATGCCGATCCTCCGGCGTACGACGCTCCAGCCGCCGCTCGCGGACCTCGTCGAGACGATCACAGTGCGGCTGTGCAGCCCGCCGCCGGACGAGCGCAACCACGTCTGGGGACTGCTCGGCCGCCCCGGCCGGGTGGCCCTGTTCTACGAGGTGGACGTGGCGCCGGTGCCCGTGCTCGAACGCGAGGGCGCCGGCCGGGTGCAACGGCACCGCATCGACTACGTGGCGGCGCCATGACCGTCATCGCCAGCACCGAGACGGCGCTCGTGCACCGCGTCGGCCTGGTGCACGCGTCGACCGGGCTCCGCATCTCCCCGGCCGCGCCGCGGCTGCTGCCGCGGCCCTCCGGCTGGACGATGCGGGTGGCCGGCGACATCGTGGTGATCGGGGCCCCGGTCGGCCCGCCGCTCGCGGGCCCGCCCCCGGTGCTCGAGCTGGTGGTCGCCGACGCCGTGCTCGCCGATCACCTCGTGCTGCCCGCCGCCGTGCCCGGGCAGCGGCCGCGCTCGGTCCGGGTCCCGCTGACCGCCGCCGACATCGACGTCCGGCTCGACCCGGTGCCGATGTCGCTCACCGTGGTGCTCACCCTCGCCGGATCGGCGGCCCCGAGCACCGGCCGCGCCGTGCAGGTGCGTGGCTCGGCCGGCCCGGACCACGCCCTGCCCGAGACCGCCGTCGCGGGCACGTACGCGTCCGCGCCGTTCGTCTGGGACCAGCGTTACACCCCGGCCGACCTGCGGATCGGTACGACCAACGTGCGCAAGGTCAGCGTCGACCTGCGCACCACCGTGACCCGCACCCATGTCGTGGATCCCACCTGACCCGTTCACCCGGCACCAGCCAGCAAGGAGGTCGTCGTGACCTATCAGTCTCCCGGCGTGTACATCGAGGAGGTCCCCTCCGGGCCCCAGCCGATCGCCGCCGCGTCGACCAGCGTGGTCGCCGTGCTCGGCACGACCCGGAAGGGACCAGTGCTGACGCCGACGCGGGTCACCGGGTGGTCCGACTTCGTCCGCGTCTTCGGGCCGGCGCACAGCCGCGGGTTCACCGCCGAGTCGGTGTTCGGCTTCTTCGAGAACGGCGGCCCGGCGGCATGGGTGGTGCGCATCGACCCGTCGACCAGCGCGACCTGGAACGTCCAGGACTCCACACCCGCGCTGTCCTTCGTCGCCACCTCGACGTCCCCCGGAGCCTGGACCAGCGGGGTGAGCCTGGGCGTCGCGCCCGACTTCACCGGCGGAGCCGGCACCCTCGCGCGCGCCACGGTGAAGACCGCCGTCACCGTGCAGGCGGCGGCGGTCGACATCGCGGTCGAGGCGGCCGGCGGCATCCGCCCGGGCGACCTCGTCACCCTGGTCGCCCCCGACAAGACCAAGCAGGCCAAGGTCAACAGCGTGGGAGCCGGCACGGTCAACGTCACCAAGACCACGGCGGCGGACATCAGCCTCAGCCCCGGCGACACGGTCGCGGTCCGGACCGACCCGGCCTCCTCGACGATCACCCTCGCCGCGGGCACCGGCATCAAGGCCGGCGACCTCCTCGTCATCCAGACCGGGGACGGCTCGCGGCAGGCCGCGCTCGTCACGTTGGTCGTGTCCTCCGGCGCATCCCTCACGGTCACCCTCGGCGCCGCCGCGCCGGCCGTCGACGGGGTCACCTTCGCGCCGCGCTTCGCGACGTTCGGCGGCCAGATCACCGGCGGGACGGCGGCGTTCGGCCTCTCCGACATCACCTGGGATCTGCCGGACTCCGTCGTTCCGCACAGCGCCGACAACCAGCTGACCAACGCCCGGGCGACACTGTCCGACGGCGTCGAGGCCGCCTTCTCCGGCGCGGCGTTCGCCGTCCCCGGCGGCGCTGCCTCGGCGGCCGGCCGGGTGAGCGTGGCGGCGGAACTCCGCGTGCAGGTCTTCAGCGAGGCCGTCGACCTCACCCCCGGCAGCATCGGCGGGGTGCTCGGCTTCTTCGGGTTCCTGCCCGTGGGGACGGCGGTCAAGCTGTCCAAGACGACCGCGCCGGCCAAGACGGCCACCGTCACCCGCACCGGCAGCGGCACCGGCGACACCGACGGCACCACGGCGGGTGACCCGCTCACCACCACGTTCGACCTGGCCGAGTTCGTCCTCCCGGACGACGCCTCCAAAGGGGTGGTGGTCCGCTGCGCGGTACCGCCCTCGGCCGGCGACTACGTCGCCTTCAGCAGCGCCAAGGTCGTCCGGATTACCGGTGTGGACAGCCCCGGCGGGAACATCTACGTTCTGCACTTCACCGCCACCACCGACGTGTCCGGCTCCAGCAACGCCGACCCGGGTCGATTCCCCCTCATGACCATGGCCTCGACCCAGTTCCTCCCGCAGAGGTTCACCCTGACCGTGCGGGACGGTGCGGCGGTGACGGAGACCTTCAAGGGGCTCGCGCTCGACCCGGCCCACCCCCAGTACTACGCCAAGGACGATGTCGTCAACGGGGTCTCGGCGTACGTCACCCTCGCGCCGCGCGGGAACGCGGCGCCGGGGATCAGCACCGCCTCGATGCCGGCCTTCGCGGTGGCCAGCTCGGCCGGCGCCGACAAGCCCGCGACCAACCAGAGCCTCCGGGACGGTCTCACCGCCCTCGAGACGCAGCCCGAGCCGGCCATGGTGACCTGTCCGGACACGGTGACGTTCGGCGACCCGCTGCTGCAGGCGGACCTGGTCGGCCAGCTGGTTACGCACTGCGAGACCTTCCGCAGGTTCGCGATCATCGACGGGCCGGACGAGGCCAACGACGTCGCCCTGCTCGCCTGGCGCAACACCAACGTGGCGAGCACGTACGCGGCGATGTACGCACCGCACCTGCAGATCATCACCATCGACCCGGACTCGATCGACCGGTTCACCGTGGTGCCGCCGTCAGGCTTCGTGGCCGGGGTGTTCGCCCGCACCGACCGGGACCGCGGGGTGCACAAGGCGCCCGGCAACGAGCAGGTCACCGGGATCGTCGGCCTGCGCCAGAGTTACACCCAGCGGCGGCAGGACCTGCTCAACCCCGGGTCCGTCAACCTGATCCGGGCCTTCCCCGGCCGCGGTGCACGCATCTGGGGCGCTCGCAACGCCACCGACGACACCGTCTGGCGCTACGTCAACGTGCGCCGGCTGTTCAACATGATCGAGACCTCGGTCGAGGACGGCACCCAGTGGGTGGTCTTCGAGCCCAACACCGCCCAGACCTGGATCCGGGTCAAGGCCTCGGTGGAGAACTTCCTCGACCAGCAGTGGCGGGCCGGAGCGCTGGCCGGGGCCAAGCCCGAGGAGGCGTACCGGGTGCGCGTCGGCCTGGGCCAGACGATGTCGGAGACCGACATCGACCTCGGCCTGATCATCACCGAGGTGGCGATCGCACCCGCCAAGCCGGCCGAGTTCGTGGTCTTCCGCTTCAGCCACAAGCGGCTGTCCGAGTAACGCGACAAGGAGCACGCCATGTACCCCATGACCACCCTTCACTTCGCGGTGAGCTGGCAGGACTCGCAGAACACCTCCAGCTTCTCCGAGGTGAGCGGGCTCACCATGGAGGCCGAGATCGTCGAGTACCGCGGCGGCGCCGACCCGCAGCTGACCACCCACAAGGGCCCGGGGCTGAAGAAGCACGGCCCGGTCTCCCTCAAGCGGGGCATCATTCCCGCGGACCAGGGCAACGGCCTCTTCGAGTGGTTCAACACGATCGCGGCCGGCGACGTGCAGCGCCGTACCGTCACCGTCAGCTTGCTCAACGAGGAGCGGGCCCCGGTGATGACCTGGAAGATCCGCGACGCCTGGCCCACCAAGCTCGAGGGTCCAGGCCTGAAGTCGACCGGCACCGACGTCGCCGTCGAGACCCTCGAGTTCGCGTGCGAGGGCATCGAGATCGAGACCGTGTGATCCCATGCTCCCGCTGGCGTCTGCCGCACTCATGCCGTTCACGACCGCGCACTTCGTGCTGGCCATCGACGGCCTGGTCTCGGTGAGCTTCTCCAAGTGCACCGGCCTGGCCAGCGAGGTCAGCACCGAGGACTACCAGGAGGGCGGGGAGAACCGCTTCACCCACCGGTTCCCGACCCGGTCGTCGTTCCCCAACCTGGTGCTCACCCAGGGAGCCGGGCCGCTGCAGGAGCTCTGGGACTGGTACGCCGAGTACCAGGTAGCCGGCGTCGTCGCACCTCGTGACGGCACGATCACCCTCGCGGCCTCGATCGAGGGCGCGCTGGCGCCGGTGCGAGTCTGGTCGTTCACCCGTGGCTGGCCCGTGAAGATCACCGGTCCGGACCTCGACGCGCAGGCCAGCGCCGTCGCGGTAGAGGCCGTCGAGATCGCGCACCACGGCCTGGCCCTGAAGAAGCTGGGGTTCTGAGATGCCCGTCGTAATATCCGAGATCATTACCGAGACCGTGGTCGCCCCGGCGGATGCCGGCCCCGCCGCCGACGGGACGGGAGCAGCCCAGCCCGACCTCGACCTCGACCTCGTGGTACGACGCGCCGTCGAGCGGGTCCTGGAGATCCTCCGCCGGGAGTGGGACCGATGAACCTGCTCACCTGCCAGCTCACCAAGCTGACCCTGGACGCCTACACCGACCTCAAGTTCGAGACCCCGGCCGGGCTGACCTGGCAGGCCCTGCTCAACCCGACCGAGCTCAGCTTCTCGCGCAAGAACCGCTACCAGGCGACCCAGTCGGCCGGCGCGTCGCAGCCGCAGCAGTCCTTCAGCGGCGGCGAGCCCGACCAGGTGAGCATCGACCTGCTGCTCGACGGCACCGGGGTGGTCGGGGACCCCGGGAGCATCGGCGGGAAGCTGGACAGCCTGCTGGAGTTCGCCAAGTTCCAGGGCGACACCCACCAGCCCTACTACGTGCATGCCTACTGGGGCCGGTTCAGCTTCCGCGGGATCCTCATGCAGGCTGACGTGACCTACAAGCTGTTCGACCGCAGCGGCGAGCCGCTGCGGGCGACGGTGAAGCTGACCCTCAAGGAGGCGCTCTCCCCGCAGGAGGTGGCGGCCACCGACCGGCGGTCCTCGCCGGACCTGTTCCAGACCTGGCTGGTGCATGACGGCGAGCGGCTCGACGCCATCGCCGCCCAGGTCTACGGCGATCCCGCCTACTGGCGCCCGCTGGCGCGCGCCAACGCGCTGGCCAACCCGCGTGGCCTGGTCACTGGCCAGCTGCTCATCCTGCCGCCCGTGGCGGCACGCTGATGCCCGGCGCCGACCCCGACCTGCCGGCCTTCGAGGTGAAGGCCGGCGGCACCGTGCTCGACGCCCCGGTCGCCGCCGACGTGATCGAGATCGACGTGCACGAGGAGGTCAACCGGCACGGCCGTCTCACCCTGCTGGTACAGAACTGGGACGCCGACCGGCGCGCCGTCCGCCGCAGCGACGACGGCCCGTTCACGCCGGGCGCCGACATTGAGGTGGCCCTCGGCTATCACGCCGACCTGACGACCGTGTTCCAGGGCGTCGTCTGCTCGCTCACCGCCCACTTCCCGGCCCGGAGCGCGCCCACGCTCCGGGTCGAGGCGAGGTCGAAATCGATCCTGATGGAGCACCCGCCGCGCTCGCGGCAGCTGGACCAGTGCTCCGACGCGGACGTCGCGAACGCGGTCGCCGCCGACTACTCGCTGACCGCCGACGCTGCCGACGGGGTGACCCGGCCGGCCGCCGTGAGCGACCGCACCAGCGACTGGGATTTCCTCAAGGCACGGGCCGGTGAGCTCGGCTGGGTGACCTACGTGCGCGGAGACACCCTGGTGCTGCGGCCGCCCAGCGGCGAGGACCCGCAGGTCGAGCTGGTTTACCCGCAGTCGCTCGTGGAGTTGCAGCTGACCCAGGACATCACCCGCGCGGTTGACTCGGTCGTCGGCGTCGCGTGGGACACCGGCTCGCTGGAGGCGTCGGAGTCGGAGGAGGGCGCCGCCGCGGCGGACGTGAAACTGGGTGACCGCGCGGCGCACGACACCGCCGTCGGTGACGCCGGCTGGCCGTTGCGCAGCGAGCGGGCCGAGTCGCCAGCCGTGCCCGCCAGCGACGCCGCGGACGCGATCGCGGTAGGGCGGCAGCGCCGGTCCGCGCTCGGGCACTACTTCGGCACCGGGGTGGCCCAGGGCAGCGCCGCGATCCGGTGCGACCAGTGGCTGACCATCACCGGCGTGGGCACCCGGCTGTCCGGGCCGCACTACGTCAGCGCCGCCCGGCACCGGCTTTCGGCCGACGGCTACCGCACCGAGTTCCAGCTCGGGCTGCCGCCGGTCCTCGCCCCCGCGGCCGAGCCCGGGCACCGAGCGGAGCCGCTCGTGCTGGCGACGGTGGAGTCCCTCGACGACCCCGACTCGGCCAACCGGGTCAAGGTGCGCCTGCCCTGGCGACAGGACAACGGCGGAGGGGTCTGGGCGCGGGTGGCCGCGCTCGACGCCGGGGACGGCTTCGGCACCGTGTTCGTGCCGCAGTCCGGGCAGGAGGTCCTGGTCGGATTCGTCGACGGAGCCGGCCACCACCCGGTCGTGCTCGGGTCGCTCTACAACGGGACCCAGCAGCCGCCGCTCACAATCGACCCGGACGCGAACGCGGTCCGCGCGATCGTCACCCCGGGCGGCCACACGCTCACCCTGGACGACGACGCCCCGGCGTTCACCCTCACCTCCGGCAAGGGCAACAGCGTCGCGCTGGACGACTCCGACTCGAAGATCGTGCTGACCCACAAGGACTCCGGCAACGCCGTCACCGTCTCCTCCGGCGGCATTGAGCTCAACGCCGCCCAGGGCGACATCGTGCTCAAGGCCGCGTCCGGCGCCGTGAAGCTCGACTCGATGACGATCGAGGGCAAGGCCAGCGGCCCGTCGAAGATCGAGAGCTCGGCCACCTTCGACCTCACCGCCTCCGGTCCGCTGGGACTCAAGGGGGCCCTGGTGAAGATCAACTAAGGCAGGGGAGATGCCAGCAGCGGCCCGCGTAGGCGACACCACGGTCCACGGCGGCACCGTCGTGGGCCCGGGGGTCAGCACGGTGCTGATCGGCGGCATGCCCGCCGCCGTGCTCGGGGACATGCACGCCTGCGTGATCCCCCCGCCTCCACCCCACCCGCCCGCGACCCCGTTCGTGGCGGGCTCGGCCACCGTGCTGATCCAGGGACGGCCCGCGCTGCGGGCCGGAGACTCCTGCGGCTGCGGTGCCTCTGTCGCGGTCGGCGCCCCGACGGTGGTGATCGCGTGAGCACCGCCGGCCCGGCCGGCGACTACCCCCAGGTTGGCCGTGGCTGGGCGTTCCCCCCGCGCTGGGCGCGAGCGGACGCGGAGCACGCGACCGGGCCGGCTCACGTCGCGACGAACGCCGGCATCGACCACGTGCAGCAGGCGATGGTGATCCTGCTGCGCACCGGCCTCGGTAGCCGGGTGATGCGTCCGGGCCTGGGGGCCGGCGTGGACCGGTACGTCTTCGAGTCGCGGACCAGTGACGTGTGCCACCGCCTCGCCGACGACGTACGGCGTGCGCTGACGCTCGGTGAGCCGCGCGTGATCGTGGACGCCGTGACCGCCGGGCCGGCCGGCCCGGCGGAGGACCGCATCGACGTGACGATCGAGTACCGCATCGACCGGCACCGCCGGCCCACCAGCTTCGTCGTCCCGTTCTCCGTGGCGGGTGCGTCATGACACGAACCCCCGAGCAGATCATCGCGGCAATGGCCGCGGCGGCCCGGCTGGTCCCCTTCGACGACGCCGGGAGCTGGCAGGACGCGCTCTTCGACGACGAGGTCCTGAGCCCCCCGGACGAGCCCGACCGAGTGCTGCTGGCCGCGCTGGCCGGGGAGTACGCCGAGCTGGACCGGCACGCCGGCACCCGCACCGACGCGGTGCACCAGGACTGGCTGGAACGGATCCTGGAGATCCCGCGGCTGCCTGTCGTGCCCGACTGCGTCATCGCGCATCCGACCGTCGACCCCAAGCTCGGGCCGGCCGTCCTTCCCGTCGGCACCCTGCTGCGCGGCGGCAAGGACGTGGCCGGCCGCGAGCGCCGCTACGCGACCCTCGACGTGCTGACCGCACACGGCGCCACCCTGGCCGGGCTGCGCAGCCTGGTCCCGGGGGGCGATCCGGCCGGCCTGCCCGGCGTCGCGGCCGCTGCCCCAGGGTTCCCCCTGAATCCGGGCGTCGGCCAGGACGCCCCGCACCGGCTGCGGATCTGGTCGGCCGCGCTGGCCTTCGACGGCGGGGCGATGACGGTGGACGTGTCCTTCGAGTCCGCCACGGACGTGGCGTCACTCGCGGGCGTGGCCTGGCGCTACTCGCGCCCCGACGGCACGGCGAGCGACCTCACCGCCGGCACGGTCGCGGGCGACACGGTCTCGCTCGTGCTCACCGGCGGATGCGGCGCTCCCGACGGCGGCACACCGTGGCTCGAAGGGGTGGTCCCGCCGCAGGTCGCCGTCCCGGAGGGACTGTCCTTCACCGGCGTCCGCGTCGCGGTCACCTACCGCACGCCGGTGCTGCCGCAGTCGGCGTTCTACAACGACGGCGCCGTGGACGTGAGCAAAGAGTTCCAGCCGTTCGGCGCCGTCGCCAAGCGGGGCGACGCGTTCTACCTCCGCTGCGATGAGGCCTTCGGCAAGAGCGTCGATCACGTGACCGTGTCGGTGCAGCTCATGGGCGACGCCGGTGCTCCGCTGTCGTCGTCCGCGGGCGGCAGCGGCGTGCCGGCGTACGTCGCCGAGCAGGTATCGGACCGGATCCGCCAGATCCGGACGCAGCTCGGCACCCACTCGGCCATCGACGCCCTGCTCGACGACATCGGCGTCTACGTCATCGACCCGGGCGGCCCCAGCGTCCAGTGGCAGCGCCGGGCCGGCGGGTCCTGGCAGGGGCTCGGACGGTCGTCGTCCCATTTCACCGGCGTGGACGCGGCGGTCGGCGACACGGTGGCGTCGGAGCAGGTCGCCGTCAGCGGCCAGCCCGGCCACTACCTGCGCGCGTTCCTCTCCCGCGGCGATTTCGGCTGGTCCGACTACCAGGCGGCAGTCGCCGACTTCGCTACCCGGGCGGTCGCCGGAACCAGCCCCAAGCCGAAGATGCCGGTGCCGCCGGTGCCGCCGGTAGCATCCGGCATCACCGTCACGTACACGACACGGCCGGTGACCGCCTCGCGGGTGGAGTCCGTGAGCGGCTGGCGGCTCGCGGCCCAGCCGGACAACGGGCCGTTCCAGCCCTTCCGGCGGGCGGTCGACGACACCGGTGCGGCCGGCCTGGTGGCCCTGGGGCTCGACCTGCCGGACCCCGCGCTCGGCTCGACGGTCTCGGTCTGGTTCGAGATCGACCCCGCGTCGCCCTGCGGCGCGGCCGGCGCCGTCCCGGCCTGGTGGGAGTGGTGGTCGGGCACGACGTGGCAGCGGCTCCCGGTCGCCGATGCCAGCCGCGGCCTGCGGGAGAGCGGTCTCGTCCGGTTCGTGGCTCCGCTCGCCTGGGCGACCGGCTGCGCGGGAGTGGATGCCAACTCCGGTCGCTGGGTCCGCTTCGTGACACATGCGCCGGAGATGCTGGGTGTCATCCGCGGGGTCACTCCGGACGCGGTGCTGGCGGCGTTCGTCTCGGCTGCGAAGGATCCGCAGGCCGACCCGAGCCCGGCCACGATGCTGCCGCCGGGCACCATCAAGGGCACGGTCTCGCCCGTCCCGGGGGTCAAGAAGATGACCAACCTGAGCTCGGTGCGCGGCCGGGGACCGGAGGACGACCCGTCGTACCGCCGCCGGGCGTCGGCGCGGGCCCGGCACCGCGACCGGGCCCTTGCTCCCTGGGATTACGAGCAGCACGTCGCCCTCGGGTTCCCCGAGATCGCAGCGGTCCGCTGCCTGCCCCACACCCGGTCCGACGGCACCCGGAAGGCCGGCAGCGTCGGCGTGCTCGTGCTGCCCAGTCGGCCGCAGGAGCCGGCCCCGCGCCCCTCGGTCAGCCTCACCGGCCGCATCACGGACCTGCTCGGTCCCCTGGTGCCGATGGGTGCGCAGGTGGCGATCGTCTGCCCGCTCTACGTCCCGGTCACCGTCGTCGCCAGGATTCTGCTGCGGCGAGGGGTTGCCGCGCTCACCGGCCTCGAGGCCGTCACCGCGGCCGTCGAGGCCCTGCTGCACCCGGTCGCCGCGACACCGGCCCGCTGGGGAGTCACGCTCTACGCGTCGGCCCTGGCCGCCGCCCTGGAGCGGGTCGAGGTCGTCGACGCCGTCACCGGCTTCGAGCTGCGCGACGAGGAGGGGAACGTCGTCGAGGCGGTCGAGGTCGACGCGTGCCGCGGCCTCTACTGCTCGTCGGGCGCCCACCGCATCACCGTCGAGGAGCAGCTGTGACCGACTCCCGGATCCCGGCCGCCCTCGACCCGCCGCGGACGCCCGCACCGCCGGACGCGGACTGGGCCACGATCATCGAGCGGCTGATGGCGACGCTGACTGCTTCGGTCCCGGCCTCGTGGTCGGATCACAACCCGCCCGATCCGGGCGTGACCCTCGCCGAGGCCGCCGCGTACGCCGTGGCCGACCTGCACTACCGCACCGCCGAGCGTGGCTTCGCGTCCTGGCCGCTGGAGGTGCGGGCCTTCGCGCCGGACGCCGACCGGCACTGGTACGTCACGCTCCCGGCCGGCCAGGCCGCCGCCATCGCCGGGCCCCTGGCGGCGGGCCAGCCCACGTCGGCGGCTCTGCTCGAGCCGCTGGTCCGCGCCTGCCGCGAGCCGTCGGAGGCGGTCGCGCTGCTCGGCCAGGCCCCGTGGGGCGGCACGTGGGACTCCCGCCAGCGTCCCGTCGTCATCGCCCTGATGCGCGCCCGGCTGGTGCGCGCCACCGCGCAGGAGCACGCCGACCTGGTGGCGGCCGCCGTCGACGCCGAGCGGGGCTCGGCGGGTCCGGTCGCGGCCCGCGACGCGCGCGCCGCCCAGCGGCTCGCGGTCCAGGTGCCGCTGTGGCCGTCCGAGCTGACGGCGCTGGTGCGGCGGGAGCGACGCCGGCTCACCCAGGAGGCCCTCGTCGCGCGGCTGGCGCAGGTGCGGGTGGCGGCGTCGGCGTCCGACGTGTCATTGTGCCGCGCCGCCCTCGCCGACGCCGGCCTCGACGGCACGGTCATCGCGGGCAGGCCCTCGGAGGTCGACGTCGCGATGGCCGCGGCCCCGATGCCGGCGGGCGTGCTGCCCGAGCACCTCGAGTCGGCCGACGGGGCGGCCCAGATCTGGCCGCCGCACCCGATCCAGGCGCTGACCTGCGAGCCGGTGACCGCACCGGACTACGCCCGCCGCGCCAGGGAGCATGCCGACGTCGGCCGGGCCTGGGCGGTCCCCGGCCGCCTCACCGGTATCGCGTGGAACGGCCTGCCAACGGGAACCTCACCCGATATCGTGCCCGACCCGGACGCGGCGGCGGTCACGCTGGTCGTCGAACGTGTCTCCCACCAGAGCGCGCCGGCCGGGGCGTTCCTGCGCGATGTCCTCCGGGTGGCCATCGGCACGGAGTGCCAGGCGCCGTTCCCATCGTGGCAGGACTCCCTGGACCCCAACGACCCGCGCCGCGTGATCTGTGCCGAGGTGGGCGCGAGCCTGCTGCAGACCGCCGGGATCGTGGTCCAGGGCGCGGTCATCACGGGCGTCGGCGTGGACCCGGCCAGCACCGTGCAGCGCGCCCGCGACCGCATCGCCGCGTTCTTCGCGGCCGGCCGCGGCCCGGCGCGCCCGCCGGGCGCCCCGGAGGTGTCCGGGCCATGGCCCCGGCACGACCAGCCGCCGGGCGGGTGGGTGCCGGGCGACCCGATCCGCTTCACCGAGGTGATCGAGGCCATCGTCCAGGATCCGACCGTGCTCGGCGTCGAGCAGCTGGCCATGCAGGTGTCCGGAGACGCCGGCTTCCGCCATCTCGCCGACGGGTCGCTGCCCATCCCGGCGAACGCGGTGCCGCAACTGGCGAGCCTCGACTGCCTCACCGTCCGGTTCGCCCTGGCCGGGGAATGCCCCGATGCGTAGCCCCGACTACACCCGCCTGGCGCAGCAGCTGCCGGCCCTCTACCAGGACGATGCCCTGTCCTTCGCCCAGGTCGACGCGTTCCTCGGTCTCGCCGACGAGCTCGGCCACGCCCACGTCGAGCGGCTGGAGGATCTCGGGCTCGCGGTGAGCCCCGACGCGATGCTCCGCTGGCCGGCCGAGCTGCCGCTGGACGCCGGCGCCGACGCTGCCCTCGCGTCGTACGCCGCGACGTACGACGTGGTGGCGTCGTGGCTGGGCTTCGCGTTCCCGCCCGGCTGGCCGCGAACTGAGGCCGGCCTGGTGAAGCGCCGTGCCGTGCTCGCCCGGATGACCCGGCTGTGGCGCAGACGTGGCACCCCGCGCGGCTTCCTGGACTGGTTCTGCCGCTACTTCGACGTCGCCCCGGAGGCGCGCCCGCTGCTCGTGGAGCACTTCAAGGCGCCCGGCGGATCGCTGACCGGCGACCCCTACACCGCAACCCTCTTCGTGCCGAGCACGACGCAGTTCGAGGACTTCCGGCACCGGCGCGAGGCGGTGGAGTTCGTCAACTGGTACGCCCCGGCACACGTGTGGATCCGGGTCTGCTTCGTCTCCCCGGCCCTCTTCGACGACGTGGGAATCCTCGCGTCACCGCCCGAGCTGCCCGGGCAGGCCACCCAGGCCCAGGTCACCGCCTACGCCGCGGCGGTCGCGACGCACCAGCACGACCTCAACGCGCTGCTGTGCTCCGTGGTCTCCGTGGTGAGTCACGCCAACGGGGTCCACATCTACCAGTGCATCGACGACGGCCGTGCCATCGACCGTCTGGGCGTGGGGCTGCTTCCCACCGATGACTAGGCCCACGCCGACGGAAGGAAGGTCATGACGGACATCCAGTACCCGGTCTACGAGCCGGGTCAGACGCTCACGGCCGACGAGCTCAACATGACGGCCGGCTTCCTGATGGAGCGCGACCGCATCCTCGGCCGGCTGATCGGCTTCGGCGTCAACTGCGGTCTGGGCGGCGCGGTGGACACCACGGGGTCCACGCTGACCATCGCCACGGGCCTGGCCATCGACCAGTCGGGGACCGCGCTCCTGCTGCCCGCCGGGTTCGCCGTCACGCTCCCGCCCACGGCGGTCACCCCGTCGTACGATTTCATCGACGCCACGTCCGACGGGTTCAGCGTCGTCCTGGAGGCGCTCGACGACGTCTCGGACCCGCCACCCTGCGGCCAGGCCGACTGCGGGGGGCACCCGAAGCTGCATACCGTGGACGCCACCGTCCGGGTCGTGGCCGGCCGGATCACCGGCACCTGGATGGACTTTGACACCGACAAGCTGCTGACCGTCGACCCGATGCGGCTCTCACTGGACTCGGATCCTCAAGGCTCCTACGTCACGCTGCGCAATGCGATCGCCGCCCGGCTGACCAACGGCGGTCAGCCGCTCGTCGACCCGGCGCTCATCACCAAGCTCCAGGGCACCAGCATCGGCACCACGGACCTGCCAGGGGTCAAGGGGTACAAGTGCGGCTGGATCAACATGGTCCTGTTCGCCGCCCTCGACCTGCTGCGCTGCGAGGCGCTGCATGAGCTCTCCTGCGACCGTACGACGACCCGCAACGGGGTCGTGCTCGGCTGGGTGCACCAGGTGGGCACCGGGTGGGTCTTCGACTGCTCCTACCGGCATGCCTGGGAGCCGCCGCTGGGGTTCACCGACGCCTTCCTGGGCGGGACCTGCTCGGACCCGTGCGCGCTCTACCGCGACGCGCTCGAGGGGCTGCTGGCCGGCTACGCGCCGCCGGACCCGCCCCCCGCCGGGGGCGGCGGCCGGCCGGTGGTCGAGAAGTGCCCACACGGCCACCTGGTCAACGGCAAGTGCGACGTGATCTACTACCCGCCGGTGAAGATCCCGGACGGCTGGCAGCTGCACTGGAAGCTCACGATCCCGGACCGCAAGGGCCCGGTCTGGAACCCCCCGATCTGGATCACGCCGCAGACGGTCGGCCCGGACGTCGTTTACGAGATCGACGGCTTCGACCACAACGAGGACGGCTACCTGCACGCCGGGGGCCTGCTCGGCCATCCGGCCGGTGCCGTGCAGGACGTCCTCACCAGCACGGTCCAGGAAGGGCACGGGCAGGCGACGATCCTGGTCAAGACCGCCGACGAACTGCCGGGCCTGAACGGCTACGCGCCGTCGGAGGGCTTCAGCCCGTCGGACATCATCGTGCTCACCGTCGCCGCCGACGCGGACAGCACGGTGATCGCGACCGGGCGGATCCCGGCGCTGCAGACGGCCAGGGAGATGGCGGCCGCACTCCCGGCGGCCGTCGCCGCCGCGGGGGAGGCGACCGCGGCCGCGGCCGGCATCAAGGAGACCGTGACGACGTTCGCGGCTCAGGTCGTCGAGGTCAACGCGGGGATGAAGGGTCTCGGCGAACAGTTCACGACGCTGAGCGGGAAGGTCGACGCCACCGTCACCCTCGCCGAGCGCGTGTCCCGGGCCGAGGGCAGCATCAGCGTGCTCAGCGGCCGCGCGGGCGGCGGCCTCCGGCAGACGTTCGACGCGGGATTCGCGCGCGGGATCTCGGATTTCGCCCAGACCACGGTGCAGGCGATGCGGTCGCTTGGCCCCGTCGGCAACAAGAACTTCCAGCGACACACCGCCGCCGCCGAGCGCGCCCGGGCCGAGCTGGATCTCGCGGTCACCGCGGGCGATCCGGGCCGCCTCACCGTCGCGGCGCTGGGGGTGCTGAGCACCATGCGCACGATGGTCAAGGCCGCGGGTGCGGACGCCACCGCGGCCCGTCAGCTCGACACCCAGCTGCGGGGACTGCAGGGAATGATCGTATGACCGACCTTGCGGTCGACCGGCTGCGCATCCGCGGCCCCGGTGCGCGCCGGCTGGCCGAGGTGGCGGCGCGGGTGCTGCCCGGTGCCCTCGACCGGGCGCTCTGCGACCTGGCCGACGTGCGCCTCGGCACCCTCAGGGTGCGGCTCGCCCTCGACCCGGCCGACTACGACGACCAGACCCTCGCGGCACTGTGGGCCGATGCGATCCGTGCCCAGGTGCTCGCCGCGGGCGGACGGGCGACGCCCGCGGCCGGCCGCGGGCGGCCACCGGCTGGCCCGGATCGTGCCCTGGCTGTCCAGCCCGGCCCCGCACCGGGGCCGTGGCCGCTCGCGGACGTCGCGGCAGCCGCGACGGCCTGGATGGCCCGGCCGGCTGCGGACGCAGCGCTGCCGCGCGCGCTCTTCCTGCTGGCGCGCCCCGAGGTCGCGACCGTGATCGCGGGCTGGCTTGGCGAGCGCGCCTGGCGGGAACTGGTCACGAGACTGAGTGCGGTGCTGGCGGGCCGGGAGCGGGGGCCCGCGGCAGAGTTCCGCGGAGACGTCCCCGGCGAGGGCGGGCGGCCGCCCGGGCGGCCGGGTGCCCGCAGCCCGGTGGCTGCCAGGCCGGGCTGGCCGGCTCCCGAGGTTCCCGGGCAGCCCGCCGCGGCGCCCGCCACCAGCGCGGACGCCACCGCGCCGGCGGTGCAGCCGGAGGTCGCCGACGTGCTGAGCCGTCTCGGCACCCTCGCCGGGCTCGTCGCCGGCGGCCCGGATCCGGTCGACCTCACCTCGGTGACACAGGCCGCAGGCCTGGTGCTGCTCTGGCCCTGGCTGGCTGACATGTGCCGCGAGGCCGAGGCGCTGCACCCGCGCCGCACGCCGCATCGGGTGCGCGCGCATGCTCTCGCCGGGCTCGCCGACCCCGACGACCCGGCCCTGACCGCCGACCCGCTGGTCCGGCTGCTGGCCAGCGCGCCGGCCAGCCGGGACGTCGGCCTGCCCGGGCTGGACGGACCGCTGGCGGGGCTGGGCGAGGCGGCCGAGCGCATCCTCGCGGCGTTCGCCGGGCTGCTTCCCGGCTTCGGCTCGTCGAGCAGCCGGTTCGTGCGGGACCAGTGGGTGCGGCGGCTCGGGGTCCTGGACGCGACGTCCGGCCCGGCCGGCCTCGTCGCGGCGACGCACCCGCTGGACGTGCTCCTGCCGAGGCTGCCGTACCCGGTGACGCTCTTCAAGCTGCCCTGGTCGCCGCTGGTGTCGGTGCGGTTCCGGCCATGACGGCCACTTCCGCGGCGCGCACCCGCACGCCGGTCGACGAGCTGCGCGCGGCGCTGGAGATGCTCGACGCGGTGATCTGCCTGCGGACCGAGGAACGCCGGGCCTGCCCGGGCGGAGCCCGCCTCACCATCGACGACGCGGGGGAGCAGATCCCCGACGTGCACCGGTACGACGGGTCCGGGCCGCTCGCCGCCACCATCGGGGCGGCCGGGCTGACCGCGGCGGAGGCACTGGTGCTCGTCGCCGCGCTCGCCCCCGAGGTCGACGAGCGCTTCGCCGCGCGGTACGCCGCCCTCACCGAGCGGCCGGGCGTGCACGGCCTGACCTGCGAGGTGGCGCGGACCCTCGTGGCCCGGTCGCTGGCCGGCCGCCTCGACGCCAACCTGACCCTGTCGTCGCGTGGCACGTTGCTGGGTGCCGGCCTGCTCGTTCTCGATCCACCGGGCGGCGGGCCGGCTGCCGAGCTCCGGGTCGAACCCGGCGTGGCCAGCTGGCTGCTCGGGATGCCGCCGCCGGAGCCGGCCCTCTCCGCCGACTTCCCGGCCGCCGCGCTGCGCACCGTGCACACCCTCGACGACGTGGTGCTTCCCGCGCAGGCCCGGGCACGGGTGGCGGACCTCGAGGCGCGGATCGCGCACCGCGACCTGGTGGTCGAGGAGTGGGGGTTCGGGCGGCACCACGACAACACTGCGGGCCTCGTCGCGCTGTTCCACGGCCCGCCCGGCACCGGCAAGACCATGACGGCCGCCGCTATCGCGTCGGCGGCCGGCCGGCCGGTGGACGCGGTCGACCTCTCGGCCCTGGTGTCGAAGTACATCGGAGAGACCGAGAAATCGCTCGCGCGGATCTTCGACCGTGCCGCGCGCGAGCGGAGCATCCTCGTCTTCGACGAGGCCGACGCCGTGTTCGGCACCCGCACCGAGGTCTCCGACGCCCACGACCGGTACGCCAACCAGGCGGTGTCCTACCTGCTGTCCCGGGTCGAGCAGCATCCCGGGATGGTCATCCTCACCACCAACCTGCTCGGCAACATCGACGCGGCGTTCCGGCGCCGTATCCACGTCGTCGTGGAGTTCCCGATGCCCGGGCCGGCCGAGCGCGAGCGCCTGTGGGCCGGTGCGCTGCCCGAGGAGCTCCCGCTGGCCGACGGCATCGAGCTGCCCACCCTGGCGGAGAAGTACCCGCTGAGCGGCGCGCAGATCCGGGACGCCGCCGTCGAGGCGGCGTACCTCGCGGCCGCCGGCCCGCGTCTGGTGCGCACCGAGGAGCTGGTCGCGGGCATCCGCCGGCAGTACGACAAGGCGGGGAAGACGGTCCCGGGGTGACCGCGCCGCCGGTCGCCGAGCCGGTCGCGTCGCCTCGCGACCGGGCCGTCGCCCGCTCGCCCGCCGACCTGGCCGGGGCTGCGCCCCCGTTGCTGACCCAGGTGCCGCGACCCGGGCCCGGGACGGCGGTGACACCGCTCGCGGGGGAGCGGTACGGCGGGCTGGCCGCGCAGCAGGCCGAGTGGGACCCGGCCGGCGGACGGGTACTGCTGACCGGGCGGGCGCCCTTCGTCGACGTCGCCGCCCGGGCCGGGTTCCGCGCGGACGGGTCGCTCGACGGCACGATCGAGCTGACTGCCCGGGTGGCCGTGCTCGGCCTCCGGGTCGCCGACTGCGCGTGGCAGGTCGCCGGGTGGCAGCCGGAGCAGGCCCTGCCCGTGCCGCGTGTGGAGCTGCGCGGGTCGGCCCTGACGGTCGATCTCGGCACCCTGCCGGAGGGGGCGACGTGCTCCGCCGCGGAAGAGGTGACCAGCACGCGCGACGGCGCGCGGGTGACGACCACGCTGCCCGGTGATGCCCTGCCGCCCGGACAGCCGCTGAGCCCCCGGCTGCAGGAGGCCTTCCGCGGGCTGCTCGGTGTCGACCTCGGCAGCCTGCTCGTCCACCGCGACGCCGACCTGGGCGATGCGCCGGCCTTCGTGTCCAGCCCGGACCTGTTCTTCGCGCCGGGGAGGTACGGCCCGGACGACCCCGGCACCCTGCGGCTGCTGGACCAGGTGATCCGGGCCGCCCTGGCCGGCCTGGCCGGGCCCGTGGGGTCCCTCCGGCCGCCACCGCCCGTGGTACCGCCGAAGGGGGAGGCGGCTCCGGCCGCCGCCACGACCGTCGTGCCGGCGAACCCGGCCGGGCCGCTGCCCGGGCCACCCGCCCCCGGGGCCGGCCCGGGCCCCGCAGGTGACCGGCCCGTCGAACCCACCGGGGAGGGAGGCGGCCCGGCCGCGCCCGGGGAGGCGCCCGCCGGGGAGGCGCCCGCCGAGGAGGCGCCCGCCGAGGAGGCGCCGCAGGCCGAGCCACCTCGGCCGGCACCCGTCCAGATCCTGATGCCGGAGGCGCCCACCCAGCTGAGCCCCGCGGCCGCCGCACGCGGCGCCGGGGTGGCGCGCGGCGCACGTGCCGCGGCGCGCGCGGCCCGGGATCTGCCCAGCGCCGACCAGAACGTCGGCGATGCGCGCGGCGCGGTCGCCGAGCCGGCCGCCGAGACAGCCGCCCGCGCGCAGCAGGCGCTGGCAACCGAGCTGGGCGAGCGGCCGCCGCCCAGTCCTGAGATCGTCGCGCTCTGCGACCGGATCCGCACGGCGATCCGGCAGGACCGCCCCGAGGACGAGGACAAGCTCCTCGAGACCGACCCGACCCAGCAGGCGCAGCGCGCCGGCGGCACGATCACCGGCTCCGTGCAGGGACAGGCCGACCAGGTGGCCGGCTCCTACCAGGCGATCAACTCCCCGCCGCCCGGCACGCCCGCCCGCACCCCGGCGCCGGTCACCGCCCCGGCTCCGTCGTCCCCCGGTATGGGCGGGCCGGCCAGCCAGTCCGCTCCCGACCCGATCCCGCCTGAGAACCTCTCGCTGCACGCCGACGTCGCCGCGACCG
This sequence comes from uncultured Actinomycetes bacterium, assembly GCA_963786975.1. Lineage (GTDB taxonomy): Bacteria > Actinomycetota > Actinomycetes > Streptosporangiales > Streptosporangiaceae > Palsa-506. The sequence continues at coordinate 56,168 of CAWBBE010000012.1, forward strand.
ACCAGCGGATCGCCGACTCGGGGATCGACACCCGCGTGACCCGGGAGATCCCGGACGGTCCGTTCGCGGCGGCCCGGTCGGCGCGCGGGGATCTAGGGCAGGCCGCCCAGGCGACACCGGCGGAGCTGGCCGCCCAGCAGCAGCAGGCGATCGACAGCGCGCAGGCCGACATGGCGCAGCTTCAGCTGCAGGCGGTGGCGGCCATGCAGGCCTCGCGGGCGGCAACGATCGGGAACGTCGGTGACCGCCAGACCGGCATGGTGGGACACGAGCAGGACACCCGGGAGTCCGTCTCGCAGCGCGCCCAGGGCATTTTCGACACCACCCAACGCGCGGTTGACCAGCTGCTCCAACCGCTCTCGCGCACCGCGATCGCGCGCTGGGAAGCCGGGCTCAGCCAGCTGTCCCAGGGTTTCCACGATTCGCTGGCCCGGGTGAAGGCGTGGATCGATGACCGCCATTCGGGCCCGGGCGGGACGATCCTGGCCATCGGCGACTACATCGGCGGGCTGCCCGACTGGGTCACCGAGGAGTACGACCGCGCGGAGCGGCAGTTCGGGGACGGCGTATGCGACCTGCTCCTGAACATCTCCAGCGACGTCAACGGTGTCATCTCCGCGGCGCAGGCCCTCATCGAAGGGGCCCGGCGCGACATCGACGCCGCCTTCGCGGCGATGGAGGCGGAGTTCCCGGGGTGGGCGGCCCAGGAGCGGGCCCGGTTCGGCGGGCTGCTCGACGGCCTGGGCGCGCGGGTCACCCAGGCCCAGGCCGGCTTCGTCCAGGACCTGTCCAGCCGGGCGGTCACCGCCGTCAACGAGGCGCACGCCGAGGTCGAGGCCAAGCGGCAGGAGGCAGGCGGGCTCATCGGGCGGGTCGTGGCGGCGATCGAGGAGTTCATCGACGACCCGATCCGGGCCATCATCAACGGCCTGCTGCGCCTGGTCGGCATCCCTCCCGCGCAGTTCTGGGCGCTCATCGCCCGCATCGAGCAGGTCATCTCCGACATCGCCGACGACCCAGAGAACTTCATCAACAACCTCGTCGCAGGCGTGAAGCAGGGCTTCGAGCAGTTCTTCGACCACTTCGGCACGCACGTGCTGCACGGGTTCTGGGACTGGTTGTTCTCCGGCCTGGAGACCCCGATCCCCATGCCGCGGGACTTCTCGGCCTCGTCGCTGTTCTCCTTCGCGCTCCAGCTCATGGGGATCACCTGGCCGCGAGTACGGGAGATCCTGGTCCGGCACATCGGCCCGACCGCCGTGCAGGTGATCGAGGCCGCCTGGCAGCTCATCTCGGTGCTGATCGAGCGCGGTCCCGACGGCATCGTGGAGCTGATCAAGGAGCAGCTCACGCCCGAGAACATCGTGCAGACGATCCTCGACGCCGCCGTGCAGTACCTCGTCGAGACGCTCATCCAGCAGGTCATCGTCCGCGTCGTCGGCCTGCTCAACCCGGTCGGCGCCATCGCCCAGGCGATCGACCTGATCTACCAGGTGTGCTCGTGGATCTTCCGCAACGCGGCGCGCATCTTCCGGTTCGTCGAGGCAGTCGTCAACGGCATGGCCGACGTGATCGCGGGCAATGTCGGTGGCCTCGCCACCAAAGTCGAGCAGGCCCTGGCCTCGCTGATCCCGCCCGTCATCGACTTCCTGGCCGGGCTGCTCCACCTCGGCGATCTGCCGCACGAGGTCGCGGAAGTGATCACCCGCCTGCAGGCCATGGTGCTGGCCGTGATGGACCGCGTCATCGGCTTCCTGGCCGAGCGCGGCCGGGCGCTGCTGCGCCGGATGGGCCTCGGCGGCGAGGAGCAGCCGGGTCACGGCGACACGGAGCTAGGCACGGTCGTCCGGTTCAGCGCGGCCGGCCAGAGCCACCGCCTGTTCGTGCAGCGCGAGGACCCGGCGGCCGAGCTCATGGTCGCGTCGGCGCCGACCTCGATCCCGGAATGGATCTCCCGCTGGCAGGGCAAACTCGCCGAGGGCAAGCCCGCGAAGGAGACACCCGAGCGCACGGAAGCCGAGGGACTGCTCGGCCAGCTCGGCCCGGCGGCTTCCGCGGCGAACGCGGCTGCCTCGGCGCTCGTCGCCGGGTTCGAGGCGGCCGAGCGCGACCCCGAGCACAAGGCCGCTCCTCCCAGCGACTCGGGTGTCACCTCGGCGGAGCAGTCCATCGCCGCCATGCTCGACCGGCTCTTCGAGCTCTTCGGCGAGAACGACCAGCGCCGCAACCTTCAGGCCATCCGGGAGCAGCTGCCGAAACACGGGAGCGCGCGGGCCGAAGAGGTGGTGGCCCGCTGGGTGGCCGACTATCTCGACCCCGTCAAGGCGAAGCCGATCAAGGGAGCCGAGTCACCGGTGTGGGACGCGCAGAGCTTCACCGCGGACCGCTTCATGCCGTCCGAGGTGCTGAACTCGAACTCGAACCAGGTGGCGCTGCTGCCTTACTTCGAGGAACGCAACCGGACCGGCGGCGCCGAGTCCGAGACCTTCGCGACGTACGCGCTCGTCCGGCGGGCCAGTCCGGTGCGGGCACCGTTCTTCCGCAGTCTCGGCAACCGGTTCGCCGCGCAGCTGCGCAGCGACGGCGTGGCGGCGCTCGCGGGTACCGGGAACAGTGAGCTGCTCACCCGGGTCCGCGCGATCCGCTACCAGGCGAGCGACGCCAACTACGGGCGCTTCACGCCCTGGCCCGACAGCGGCGTCTCGGTGCTGGTCGAGTCCACGGTGCTCGCCGGGGGCGGCATCGTGCCGACCCTGCGGGCGTTCGCCGCCGGCAGCCCGGTGGGCGGGGTCACCGGACCCGAGTTCGTGGCCGAGCTCGGCAAGAGCTCCGAGACCCGCCAGTGGGCCTCGGGCCAGCTCCGTGAGGCCGTCCCGGGCCAGCACGAATGGATCCCGGTGAGCCTGCTGTACGACGTGCTGAGCCGGTATCTCCTCACCCCCGAGGGGCTGAAGTCCGCGAGCGGGTGGATCTCGCTGCTGGAGACCCTGCGGAGCCCGACCGATGCGGTGATCTTCAAGCTCCGCGTGATCCAGGTGACGGACATCAGGGCGCCGGGTCAGGTTGAGGAGCGAGGGATACCGCAGCCCACCGCGCACCCGGGCTCACTCGTTTACCACCCGGCTACCGGCCGCGTCTCCGGAGGCTATTCGGCCTCGCTCGGCCGGGGCGGCCAGGTGAGCCTGACCAGGTTCAGCGGCCTGGCTTCAGGGACGAACCACTTTCACGACGCCTTGCGGGCGTTCTTCCGGCAGAACGCACCGTCCATGGCGCCGGCCGCGTGGGTGGACGCGTTGCTGGCGTATCTGCCCGACATCCTCTACACCGGCGACAACCCGCCCCCACCGGAGCCGGCGTGGGAAGAGCCGATCGGCGTCTTCGTCACGCTCCCCAGCGGCGCCACCACGGGCAAACTGACCGTCCGGGAGTTCGCCGACTTCGCCAAGGCGCGGTGGGCCGAGATCCAGCTCGACTTCCAGCGGGCCAGGAACGGAATTCCGAAATGACCGAGCACGAACCCTACGGCCCGGGTACCCGCTGGCTGGCCGGGCGGGCCGGCCTACGGCCGGCGGAACTCCTCGCCGACCCGGCCCTCCTGCTCAACGTGCTCGGCGCGGCCGTCAGGGACACCGCCGAGCTGGCGGCCGAGTCGGTGTCACCCGACCCGGAGGTCCGCCGAACGGCGCTCGACCGGGCCGACGCACTGGCGAAACGGCTCGCGAGCAAGGAGTCGCCCGGCGAGCGGTTCGGCCGCACGGTGGCCGCCGCCCTGCGCCGGGAGGCCGATCGGCTGCGTGCGGGCGCTCCGCCGGCGGCAGGCCGTCCCGGGATCTGAAAAGCGCCGGGGATTGCCCGGCGCTTGACGGTTAGTACCGCAACGGCGCTGCATGATCCGGATCGGGATCATGCAGCGCCGTGGTGACTCGTGGCTGATTACGACCCGGCCGGGCCGGGGCCGCCCCGGTGTTAAGCGCGGTGCGCACCACCCACGCTCGCGGGACCGGATGGCGGCTGACCTTCCGCCACGACCCCCAGGCCTTGGCGAAGGCCTCCGCGACCTGGTCTTCGGCCAGCTGCGGGCGGCCGACGACAGCCACTACCGCGCGCAGGCAGGGCTCCCAGCTGGCCTGGAAGAACTCCGCAAACTCCGTCTGCTCGTTGCTCACAACCCGTTAACGCCGGCCGCCCTCGATCTGCATACCTGCGAGCCCGGAATTTCCGGCATCCGGCCGCCGGGACGACCGGCTACCTGACCAGGACGCAGAAGATGTGCCCGGCCGGGTCGGCCAGCGCGTACAGCGGCTCGTCGGGGTCGCTCGCGCGGTCCAGCCGCAGTTCAGCGCCGAGGGCGATGGCCCGGTCACGTTGCCGCTCCAGCGCCGCGCGATCGGGCACGGTCATGTCCAGGTGGAGCTGCTGCGGCACGTCCTGGCGCGGCCAGGTGGTCCGGGTCAGCTCGTCGACCTGCTGGAAAGCCAGCTTGCGGGCCCCGGCGGAGTCGGTCAGAACCAGCCAGTCGGCTTCGTCGGTGGTGCCATCGGGAGGCGGCTCGTCGCCGGGACGGTAGACCAGCCCGAGCAGCTGCCGGTAGAACTCGGCCAGCGATCGGACATCGATGGTGTCCAGCACCGTTTGCAGCAGCTCCGGATGGTCCTCGGCGCCGTGGTTCTCCATCTCACGCTCCTCGGTTGGTCGAGTTGTCAGCACGGCACGTTCGTTCTGGCGGTTCCCGGCCTAGCCGAAGGTGAACACGTAGGCCTGGCCGCCGGGGTCGGTGAAGGTGATCTGGAAAGTGCGTTCAGTGACGGGCCGGTGCTGGCGGATGAGCTGGTAGAGCCGCGGTTCGGTGACGGTGCCCCGGCCCTGGCCGTCCACGTCGGCTCCGTGGTCGTCGCCGGGCAGCTGCCCGTCCAGGAGCACCTGGAACCGCACCGCGTTTCCTGGCGTCCCCGGGCTCAGCACCATGTTCAGGTCCCGGGCGTGGAAGCGGCATGCGATCTGGCCGCCGGCCGTGTCCGCCGTGGCGGCCTCGCCCCCGGCCGTCCAGCCTCCGGACAGGGCCCAGTGGTTGAGCCGCAGCTGCGCGGGGGCCTCATAGAGGTGCGGCCGGCCCGGTACCAGGTCGCCGGGAGAGGCGAAGTTCTCGGTGCGCTCGTACCCGGTGTAGTTCTCCGGTGACCTCAAGCTGGCCCAGTCGGCCGGTGCTTCGGCGCCGCGGGCCTCGGGCGAGGCCAGGTCATGCCCGGCGGCCCCGGATCCGGCCTCGGCCAGCAGCCGCTGGATGATCATCTCCGACTGCTGGTATTCGCCTTCGCCGAAGTGGTGATGCCGGATGCGTCCCCGGGCATCGGCGAAGTAAAGAGCGGGCCAGTAGTGATTGGCGAACGCGTCCCAGACCGCGTATTTCTCATCGAGCGCGACCGGGTAGCCGATCCGCATGGCCTGTACGGCCTGGCGGACGTTCCCGGCGTCGTGCTCGAAGGAGAACTCGGGAGTGTGCACGCCGATTACGGCCAGCCCCTGGCCGGAGTATTGGCCGGCCCAGGCGCGCAGGTAGGGAAGCTGGCGGAGCCAGTTGATGCAGGTGTAGGTCCAGAAGCCGACCAGGACCACCTTCCCGCGCAGCGCGGCTGGGGTCAGTGGCGGCGAGTTGAGCCACCCGGTGGCGCCGCCGAGACCAGGCAGCCCGCTCTCGACGGGCAGCTCGGCCGAGGCGGTGTGCAGCCCGGCAGGCACGGGCCAGCGTGGGTTCATGACGATCCCTTCCCGGCGGGGCAATAATCTGAGTCGCCGCCATCATCGCGCACGATCGCACAGTGGCCTCAGGCGATTAATCCGTGGCCGGCCGGGTAGGGCTGCCACGCATGCGCAGCCCAGGGGAGACGTACGCCAATGCCGGGCGATCCCCGCTCGTTGTCAGGGGTGCCCTGGGCTGCGCTCAATCCGGGCACCCGGCCGGCCGCCAGCGGGGCGCTCTGCGCGCGTCCGGCAGCAGCGAACCCCGCCGCGGCACTGGGGGGAAGCGCGCGCGGCGGGGCCCCTGAACGGCGGGGCGGACATGCGCTGCCACCCCGCCGGCCCGGCAGGCGCTCCGGTCGCCGTTACCGCGATGCGGGCCGCCCGGCGGACCTGGCAGCGCTGCAGCTGATAGGCGCCTCGCCGCCCGGAATGGGCAGGCCAGGCGACCCGCATCGGCCCCCCGCTGGCCACCGCGCGGCCAGGATCCCCAGTACCGAGATGGTCAGGCCGGCCTGGGCAGGTGGCATGCAGAGGATGTGGAGATCATGTGGAGACCGGCCGCTGGCCGGCCAGCCGGGCCACCGGGCTCACGAGCGACACGGAATCCGCGCCGCAGCGGAGCGGGCTGCTAGCCGGCCGCCGGTGGCGGGTGTCCGGCCTCGGCGTTCCCGCTGCCGTCACCGCCGGGATAGCCGGGTGATTGCGCAGCCGCCGGCCTCGCTGGGCCAGGGCTTTCAGCCGAGCTGACGATGCGATGCGAGTGCCGCCCGCGGATCCGGCGTATCCCCTCGATAAGGATGCTGAGCACGATCGCGGCGCCGAGGGCAAGCAAGAAGCCCGCCCAGGGCCTGTCCTCGAACGCCTTGCCGCCCAGGCGGCCGAGGAAGAAGGCATAGCTCGCCCAGATAACTGCGGCACATGCCGTGGCGGCGACGAAGCTCTTGCGCCGGTAGCCCACGATGCCGCAGGTCACGGTCACCGCTGTGCGCCCGCCGGGAATGAACCGGCAGGCGATAATAAGCCGGGCGCCGAACTTGTCGAGCGTGCGCTGCGCCCAGGCTTGCCTGCGCGCGCCGGACTCGCCGGCCAAGAACCGCCGCTCGGCCGCCGGGCCGAAGCGGCGTCCGGCCAGATAGGCAAGGTTGTCCCCGGCGAACGCGCCGAAGGCAGCCAGAAAGAGCAGCACCGCGATCCGCGGATCAGTGCTGCCGGCGGTCGCCACGCCAAGGGCGATGACGGCCGTCTCGCTCGGCAGGATCGGCAGGACCGCGTCCAGCGCCGGGATCCAGAACGCGGCCAGGTAGGACAGCGGCGCGGTAACGGCGAGTTGGGACAGGCCGATCACGACGACTGCCTGATGCCGGTCGGGCGCAACGGGGCACCCGTCCGCCGGGGCATTTCCGGCGATTCGCGGGCACCGGGCGCAGCTGTCATCCGCATCCGTCAGCCATCCCTGGCCGCCGCGCTCAGCGGCGCGTTGCCGGCCGGCCCTCCGCGAACCCGCCGGCCGGGCCGGCCGGGCCGTCCTGGCCCGCAGGCGCCGGTGCGGTCGTGTTGCCACGACGCGCGGGCCGCCTGCTGGCTAGCAGGCTAGTGATGGTCACGATGCTCAGCACGCCACCGATAACCAGCAGCGACAGTCCCGTGCTGATGTGCGGCACCACGACCGGGCCGATGGCATGCACCCCGGAGTCCGCCAGCGCCTCGGCGAGGAGCTTGCAGCCGATGAAGCCGAGGATGACGGCGAGGCCTGCGGACAGATGCACCAGGCGGCTGAGCAGGCCGCCGATCAGGAAGTACAGCTGCCGCAGGCCCAGCAGGGCAAAGGCATTCGCGGTGAAGACCAGGTACGGGTCATGGGTGAGCCCGAAGACCGCCGGGATCGAGTCCAGCGCGAACACCAGGTCGGTTCCGGCAACGGCGACGATCAGTAGCAGGAACGGGGTGGCCGCCAGGCCGCCGCCGGCGCGGGTAACCAGGCGGCCGCCGTCGCTGTTCGGACTGACCGGCACCAGTCGTTTGAACGCGCGCAGCACGATGCCGTTCGCGGGCGCCGCCTGGTCCTGGTGGCTGCTGAACACCAGCCGCGCTGCCGCGAAGATCAGCAGCGCGCCGAAGAAATACAGGATCCAGCTGAACCGGCTGATCGCCGCGGCGCCTGCCGCGATGAAGATGCCGCGGAGCACGAGCGCCATCGCCACGCCCAGCAGCAGCACCCGGCTGTGCAGTTCGCGGGGCACCGCCGACCTGCCGATCAGCAGCACGAAGATGAACAGGTTGTCCAGCGACAGGCTGTACTCGGTCAGCCAGCCAGCGAAAAACTGGCTGCCTGCCGCAGGATGCCCCAGCCAGCTGACCGCCAGGCCGAACAGCACCGCCAGCCCGACCACCGCCGCGACGTACAAGGCCGCCGTGCGCAGCCGGACCTCGCGGTATCCGCCGCGGCGGATACCAAGGGCCAGCTCGCCGCCCAGGATCAGCACCAGGACACCGACCGTGGCTGCCCACACCGACAGCGGAACGTGCAGGCTGCTCATCTGCCGCTCCTATCTCGCCTGTCGTCCGCTCAGCTGCCGGCCGCCGGGAGGCCATGCTGGCCGGTCCGGGCACCGGTGTGGCGGTGAGGCATGGCCTCCTTGCCTGACAGGAGAGCACCGCGCGATGCATCCCTGGTGCAGCCCTTATGACGGCGGCATGGAGGCGGGCGCTGCTGCGCCCGGGAACGGCCGGCCCGGCGGCCGGCGGCGAGCCCCGGGGGTGCGGCCCCAGCCGGGCGGCTCGTCACGACGTGGCTCCGTCCTGGTTGCCTCCGGGCCTCTGCTCAGCGCCCCGCGGACCGGTTTCCTGGCCGCGCACTGGCTCTTTGCTGTGCAGGCACGGGGCTTGCGACGGCGCGGGCGGGCAACGGGACGGGGGACGTGACCTGAGCAGCCTGAGGCAGATGACGATCAGGCCGGCGCCGAAGATCACCCACGGGGCCAGCACGATCACGTCACTTCCGGTCATCGCGCCGTTCCTAGCTGCTAGTGCGGAGGTCACCAGCGCACACGGTGGCAATGCGGGACGGGTGAAGCCGTCATGGTGGCCGTGTGAAGAGTTCCCCAGTTGGCACCCTGGTGCTCGTGAGGCGCCCGGCCGCCGGGCGGCCGGCCGCGCAGGCTGACCGCCTGCTCGCGGCCAGCCCGCAGCGGCGGCCGCGGTGCCGGTCAGGCGCGCGGCATGGTGATGGTGATCTTCGTGCCGCGGCCGGGGGCGCTAGTGACTTCAAGCCGTCCGCTGTGCGCGCGGACCAGCTCGGCGACGATAGTCAGGCCGATGCCGCTGCCCGCGGTGCTGGTGGCCTGCCGGCCACGGAAGAACCGGTCGAAGATGTGCGGCAGCTCACCGGGGGGGATGCCTTCGCCGCTGTCGCTGACGCTGAGCGTGGCCCGGAGCTCGTCCGGCCCGGCTTCCAGCCCGACGCGGCCGCCGGCCGGAGTGAACTTCAGCGCGTTGGTGAGCAGGTTGGTGATCACCTCGTGCAGCCTGCCTGGATCGGCCAAGATCTGCACCCCGGTGAGCCGCCGCTCGAAGCTGACGCCAGCGGCATCGAAGGAGCCGGAGAGGCTGTCGGCGGCGCCCGCGGCAATATCAGCCAGGTCGCACCGGCGCAGGGTCAGCTGCAGTGCCGCTGCCTCGGCTGAGGCCAGAGCACCTAGGTCACCGACGAGGCGGGCGAGCCGCAGCACCTCATCACGCAGCGACGCCAGCTGCCGGGGATCCGGCTCGGCAATGCCGTCCAGCAGGGCTTCGTGGCCTGCCTGCAGCACCGCGACCGGAGTCCGCAGCTCGTGCGCTATGTCCGCGACCAGGTTGCGGCGCAGTTTCTCCTGGCTGGCCAGTGAGTCGGCCATCTGGTCAAACGCTACCGACAGGTCGCGCAGTTCCCCCGGGGCCCGCACATCGCCGGCCCGCGCGGACCGGTCACCCCCGCCCATCGCCCGTGCCGCCACGATGAGCCGGGCTACCGGCGAGGTGATCCGGCGCGACAGGGCCAGCGCCACCAGCAGTGCCAGCAACGCAGCAAGCCCGGCAGCTCCGGCGATCGCCCGCCACAGGTCCGCCCGGAGCGCCTCGTCGATCCCGCCCAGGCCACTGCCGCTGAACCGGACGGTGACGCTCCCGGCCTGCCGTCCCCGGACGTCGACCGGCTGCTGGAGCTCAGGGCTGGCCGGCAATCCGGAAAAGCCCTGCGAGGCGCTGACCACATTGCCTGCCTCCCCCCGTACCTGCACGTCCGCGCCGACCCTTGCAGCCAGATCCAGGACGGGGGACAAATCCGCGCCGGCCCAGCTATTGGAGCGGTCCCAGGCCGCCCCGGCGGCTACCGCGACGGCCCGGGTCAGCACAGCCTGCTGCCGGGTGACTAGCCGGGAGACATCGGTCGCGACAAAGACCGCCGTCAGCACGGCGAGCAAGGCAACTGCCGCCAGCGTGACGCCCACGAACGCCAGCGCCAGGCGCAGCGCGATCGGCCCGCCGCCTGCCCTAGCCATCCCGGGTCAGGCCGAGCCGGTACCCCCCGCCGAGCACCGTCTGGATGATCGCCGGGTTACCGGGGTCGGCCTCGATCTTGCGGCGCAGGTTCTTCACGTGCGAGTCGACGGTCCGCTCATAGCCCTCGAACTCATATCCGCGGACCCGGTTGATCAGCTCGAACCGCGAGTACACCCGTCCGGGGACGGTCGCGAGCGCGACGAGGATGCCCCACTCGGTCGGGGTGAGCTCGACCGAGGCGCCGCGGACCTGCGCTACCCGCCGTGGCTCGTCGATGACCAGTGCCCCGCCGCCGAACCGGCTGACCACTTGCCCGGCGGCGGCCCCGCCGCGGCGCAAGATCGCCTGCACTCGCAGCACGAGCTCCCGGGGACTGAACGGCTTGGTCACGTAGTCGTCCGCGCCCAGCTCCAGGCCGGCGATCCGGTCCTCCTCCGCGCTCATGGCGGTCAGGATCAGGATCGGGGTCGCCCCGGCTGCCCGGACCTCCCGGGCCACCGTCTCGCCGGGCACATCCGGCAGGCCGAGATCCAGCACGACCAGATCCGGCGCGGCCGAGCCGACCATGCTGATCGCCTCGGCGCCCGATCCAGTCGACAGCACCATGAAGCCGGCTCGCTCAAGGTACGAACGCACCAGCTCCCTGAGCTTCCGCTCGTCTTCTACCAGGAGCACCGTGGCCGTCATCAGGTCTCGCTTCCGTCCGCTGCAGCCGCCGGGGCGAATCGCGCCGGCCCGTGACGAATGATCCCATGCGCTGCTGATGCGGCGCCGTCAAGACGTCCCCGGGCCCGCCGCGTAGCACGGCCCCTGCTGGCATCATGGCGGGCGGCAGTCCACGCAGTGGCGGATCTGCGGGCAGGCCCGCAGCCAGCCGCCCGGCAGGCGCAGGCCGCATTGCTCGCAGATTCCGTACCGGGCGGCATCGATCCGGCCCAGTGCCGCCTCGATCTCGGCGAGCGCATGATGCGCGGATGCGGTGCGCGCCAGCAGCCGCCGAGCCGGCCTGCGGGCGGGCCGCCTGCCAGTTCTGGCCCGGCGTCGGCGCGGCCCGCCGACGCTGCCTCATGATAAGCCAGCGACAGCTCGATGATCTCCTCGACTTTCAGCCGCCACAACTGCTCAAGCCGGTCTCGCCACTGCGGAAGACCGTCAGCCGGGCCAGCCGGCACCCGCAAGGACGAGCGCTGATCGAGATCTGCTGGAGCCATGACCGCGTGACCTTCCCTTTTCTGGCTGCCCGGCAGCCGATGACGGCGGCGCTCGGAGCCAGGGTGCTCAGCCGGGGCCAGGCAGTGCCCGGGCTGGGTTCGTCGACAGAGCCCGGCGGCGCTTGTCCGGCACGTGTTGCAGCGATGGAATCCGGTCCCGGTGCAGTTTCCATGGCTGGCTCGTGGAGCCAGGATGAAGACGCTGCTGCCGCCCGCGCAATGTCGTCACGCACCCGCCGCGCCCAGCGGGCCCGGCCGGCCTCCGCGAGGCGCGAACGCGGGGCGTCCTGGCTTAGGCCGGTGATCGGGGACCGGGGCCGCCTTCCCCGGCCGGGTAGCCCTGACTGGCACCGGGGTGCTGCGGCTGGCTTGCCTGCCGTGCCCCGGTACCCTGCTCCCGGATAGCGCGGTCAGGTGGTGTTTCCTCGAAAAACAGCAGCCAGGCGACGTTCACGCCGGTGAACACCAGGATGGTCAGCAGCACCGCCTCCACGCGCACCGGCGTGCCCGCCGGCCCGAGGCCGCCGACGATGCCAGGCGCGATCGCCAGTACCCCGATCAGGGCATACAGGGCAATCGCGAAGATATAGGCGATCAGGCCCATCGTGCCCACAGTCGGGCCGCGCACCGCGATCAGTACCACCGCCCCGCCGATCGCGACGATTGCGAACGACGTCCGCCACAGCGCCGAGCTGTCCGGGTTGACCAGCGCCAGCAGGCTCATCAGCCCGGGCAGCGAGAAATGCAGAGCCACCCCGTAGGCCCGCCGCTGGGCAAGCGCGCTTCTGCGCCATTCGGCGTGACGTGTCTGGACGACAATGAGCCACAGGCCCAGCAGCGTGAAACACACTGCGGAGAAGGAGATGTAAAAGTCACTCAGCACGAATTGCTCCCCTTCCGCGTTCCGGGTGCCCATCGCGCCCGGCCTGCGGGCGCTGTCTACCCAGCATGATGGCCCGGCCCGGATGGTGCTACGCCAGGTTCCGCGATCAGCGCCGGGCAGCCCGGTTGGCTGCACCAGGACCTGGCTAGTTAATTCGGTAACGAGACACATGTTTCCGAGACAAGAATCTTGATTCGGAAGTAATAGTGCCGTAGGTTGCCTCAGGTGGGGGCAGGCAGCTCCTGTTTCTGGAGGGGGACATGGCATGAGCGCGACACTGGCCGTCCGGCACAACGTCCGGGACTACACCGCATGGCGGAAGGTTTACGAGGAACTCGAGCCGCTGCGGGCCCGGCACGGGTGCACTGCCAAGCGGGTGATGCGACTCCCGGATAACGGCAACGACCTGTTCATCACGCACGACTTCCCGACCGCCGAGCAGGCTGTCAGCTTCGCTGACGACCCGGCACTGCGCGAGGGAATGCAGCGGGCCGGGGTCGACGGCACGCCGCGCATCGAGATCTTCACGGATGCCTGAGCCCAGGCGATCAAGGACGCCGGGGAGGGGCGGCCGCGGCCGCCCCTCCCCGGCGTCGCTGGGCGTGGTCACGGTCGACCCTGACTTCGGGGACGAGTATCCGGACGCCGATGCCAGCTGTACCCAGGCGTACGCATCCCTGTGCCGCACGGGGGAGGCCCTGCTGAGCGAGCTCGACCGGCGCGTCGCCCTGACCTTCGACATGCCGCAGGCCGCGGCGACGGCACTAGCCGTCATCGAAGGGGCAGAAACGCCGCTTACCCCGTCGCAGGTCGGCGACCGGGTCCTGGTCGCCTCTGCGACCATGACGGCAACGCTCGACCTGCTGGAACACCGCGGCTGGATCCGCCGCGCCCCTAACCCCGGTGACCGTCGCAGCGTGCTGATCGAGATCACTCCCGAGGGCCGCGCTACCGCCGACCAGTTGCTCCCGGGCATCCGCAAGGTCGAGCGGAGCGTCCTGTCCGCCCTCACCGCAGGCGAACGAGCGCAGCTCCTCGACCTGCTCGCCAGAGTCCTCGCCCGGTCCGCCCAGATCGCCGGTGAGCAGCCGGAGCTCCTCAGCGGCAAGCGGGTCAGGCCCGCCCGGCTCGGCCGCCCCGGTGCAGCGCCGGGTCCGGCCCGCCACGCCCAGGTCAGCAGCCCCGGGTAAGGCGAGCATGGCCGGCTGAACGCGCCTGGGCGGCCGGCCGCTCAGCCGGCGGCTGGCGGCCGATGCCGTGCCCCGGCGGCTGCCCTAGGTCCTGGACTCGTGCGCCGGCGGCGGGAGGACGGTGCCGCCGCTGCGCCAGTATTCGCCGGCCGCCCGGGACAGGAATTCCTCATCGACGAGATACCGCCGCAGCGCGGCGAAGTCGGCGTAGATGGCACCGAGGAACGAGTTCACCATGCGCTCCGGGTAACGCACGCCCGGCTCGAACGCCTGGGCGACCGTGTCGAGTAGCAGGCGCCGCCGTGCCTGCCTGGCCGGCATGGTCTCGATCCTGCCGTTGCCGATGAATGCCCGCAGCCGCTGGTCGGCCGCCACCGCCTCGATGACAGCTGCCGGGTCGAGATCGGGCATGGCCGTATTGTCCCGCAGCCGCTGCCCATCGGCGCGGCTTTGGCTCGTACCGCCGCCGTGCTGCCGCCGCCATCGGCTACGCGCACCGCCACCACATCGGCTGACCTGCCCCGGCGTGCCGGGTCTCGCGTTACCGGGGATCAGCCCGCAGGTACCGCCGGCCTTGCCCGGTCCGGCGTCACGGCAGCGCGGCCCGCCCGCGATCCGCGGCCGGCCCGGATCGCCACGTGCGGGCGCGGAACAGCCAGCACACGGCAGCGGCGATCCGGGCGGCCTGCTCGCCGGCGCGCTGCACCTCGGCGGCGCTCTTCGTGCGCTCCGCCTGATACAGCCGGTAGATGTCGTAGGGCATCATGATCGTCACTCCTGACAGCACGGCCGCACTCCACCGGTCTGGTCCCGGTGGCCGGTGCGGGACGTCTCCCGATTCACCAGCTCGACGTACGGGAACGCCCGCGATGGACAGCCCGGCGGGCCGGATCGGCCCGGCAGGCAGTGAGTTCCGCAGCGAATTCCGCAGTGAGTCCGGCTGCCGCGGCCCGTCTGTCCATCGAGGGCAACCTCGTTCGTCGTAGCGATGACCGAGGGAGCGGCAGCACCAGCTGCGGCCCGCGAGTAAGGAGGACGTCATGCATCCGGTGATCACCCAGGCTGCCGCCACGGAACGGGTAAGGGATATGCGAGCCCATGCGGCGGCGGCCGGGCAGGCGCGCCAGTTCCGCCGCCCGCGGCGCCGCGCGCCGCTGGCGCCGGCCCGGCCGGTGCTCGCCCGCCTGCGGCCGCTGCGGACGGTGCTGCGCGCGGACGACGCCGGATAGGGTCGCGGGACGACCGATGCCGTGGAAGGGCCAGGAGCTACATGATTCCCGACGTTCCCGACGCGAATCCGGACGCGCGCGCGGCGGTCGGCGAGGCGTTCCGCCAGGAGTGGGGCCGGGTCGTCGCCACCCTGATCGGCGCGACCGGGGACTGGGATCTGGCCGAGGAATGCGCGCAGGACGCGTTCGCGCAGGCACTGAAGAGCTGGCCGCGGGACGGCGTGCCGCGCAGGCCGGGCGCCTGGCTGACCACCGTCGCCCGGAACCGCGCCACCGACCGGCTGCGCCGCGGCGCAACCGAGACGGCCAGGCTCAAGGAGGCAGTCGTGCTGTCACCGCCGGAGGATCCGGTCACCGGGAGCGCGGACGACAGCGGCATCCCGGACGACCGGCTCCGGCTGATGTTCACCTGCTGCCATCCGGCGCTGCCGCTGGAGGCCAGGGTCGCTCTCACGCTGCGCACCCTGGCCGGGCTGACTACCGCGGAGATCGCCCGGGCGTTCCTGATCCCGGAGCCGTCCATGGCGAAGCGGCTGGTCCGGGCCAAGCACAAGATCCGCGATGCGGGCATCCCGTACCGGGTGCCGCCGGCCCACCTGCTGGCGGAGCGTACCGCAGGGGTGCTTGCAGTGCTGTATCTGCTGTTCAACGAGGGGTACGCCGCGTCGGCCGGCGCCGACATCATCCGCCAGGGGCTGTCCGCCGAGGCCATCCGGCTGGCCCGGGTCCTGGTCCGGCTGATGCCCGGCGAGCCCGAGGCGATGGGCCTGCTGGCGCTGATGCTCTTCCACGACGCCCGCCGGGCCAGCCGTACCGACGAGTCGGGTGACCTGGTGACCCTCGAAGACCAGGACCGCGCCCGCTGGGACAGGCGCCAGATCGGCGAGGGATCCGGCCTGCTCGAAGCCGCCCTGCGGCACGGCCGGCCAGCCGCCTACCAGCTGCAGGCGGCGATCGCCGCCTGCCACGCCACCGCCCCGCAGGCGGCCGCCACCGACTGGGCACGGATTGTCCGGCTCTACGGACAGCTGGCGCAGCTGGCGCCCTCCCCGGTGGTGGAGCTGAACCGGGCGGTCGCGGTCGCGATGGCCGACGGCCCGGCCGCCGGACTGGAACTCCTGGATGCGCTGGAGGCATCCGGCGCCCTGGCCGGCTACCACTTGCTGCCTGCTACCCGCGCCGACCTGCTCCGCCGCCTCGGCCGCCCGGCCGAGGCGGCCGCCAGCTACCGGCAGGCCCTCACCCTGGCGGCTACCGGCGCCGAGCGCCGCTATCTCCAGCGGAGGCTGGCTGACGCCGGGCCCGGATAAGACGCCGGCGCGGCCGGCCGGCCGCGCGACGAGACGGAGGAACAATGAAATACCTGCTACTGATCTGCGCCGAGCCCAGCCCGGCCGAGCCCGGCCCGGCCGAGCCCGGCCCGGCAGGCCCGAAGCCGGCGCGGGCACCGATATAGCGGTCTGGCTGGACGAGATGAACGGCCGGGGAGTGCGGCTCCAGGGCAACGAGCTGGCTCCGGCCGGTGACGGCAGGACGGTCCGCGTCCGCGGCGACCAGGTACTGGTCGCGGACGGGCCCTTCGCCGAGACCAAGGAGCAGATCGGCGGCTTCGACATCCTTGACTGCGCCGATCTCGACGAGGCAATCGAGGTGGCAGCTAAGCACCCGGTTGCCCGGTTCGGCACGATCGAGGTGCGGCCCTTCATGCCGGGCTGATCGTGCCCGGTCGCGGCCGGCGGCGGCCCGGTGCCAGGCCGGTGCCCGCGCCGTCGTTCCCGGCTATCTCGCGAGCGCGGCGAGCAGCTGCCCGCGGGTGGGCTGAGCGACCGGCGGCCCGGTGCCGGGCCGCCGGATGGCCTCTCGGGTGCGCGCTACGACCTGCGGGTCCGCGTAGACCTGGTCGGGCGGGCAGGTCATTCCCATGATCTTCCAGAAGGCGCGGAAGGCAGCCGGGTCGAACGACGCGGCGGCGCGCAGCTGCGCATAGCTGACCCGCCCGGGGATCACCGGTGGCGGCGGGGGCGGCGGCGCAGCGCCGAAGACGGCATGCCGCAGCATCATCAGCCGTGCGCGGTCGATGGCGGCCTGATCCTGGTAGAACGGCACCACATGGTCGGCCGCCAGCCTGTCCAGTGCCAGCGCCTGGGCATCCCAGTCCTCGCCATGGCGGGCAATGGTGTCGGCCAGGTCCGCAGCGCCAGATACGGCGAGGCTCAGCCCGCGGCCGAGCGTCGGGTTGGTCGTGCACACGGTATCGCCGATGGCATGCAGGCCGGTGGCGACCGGGACCCCGCCGGTCACCAGGCGGCGCAGGGTGTTGTGCAGGCCGGCCATCGGGAAGACGTCGCTGATCGGATCCAGCACGTCGAGCCATGCCGCGCAGGCCGGAACGGTGCGCAGCACGGCGGTGAATGCTCCCGGGTCCCTGACTGCCCGGAAGCGGTGATCCGAGGCCAGCGGCGCCACGGCCAGCTGCATAACGCCGTTGTCGCCGGGCCAGATGCCGGCCGTGAACTCGTCGAGGCCGGCCACTATCCGCGTCGTGGGCAGTCCGGGGAGCTCCGCCGCCGGGCGCAGCCGGTAATGCCGGCTGAAATAGGCCAGGCCGCATTCCGCCCGCCACGTGGCCGCCGGCTGAGCGCCGATCTGGCCGAGCCAGCGGTCGATCGGCGAGCGCCGGCCGGCTGCGTCGATCACGAGGTCGGCGGGAAAATCACCTTCCCCGGTGCGCACGCCCGTCACGTGCGGCGGCTGACCGGGCACGGCAAGCAGCCCGGTGACCCGCACCCCGCATTTCAGCATGATCCGGGGCTCCCCGAGGACAGCGCGCTGGAGCACCCAGTCAACGGTGGAGCGCCGGCTCGCCAGCAGCGTAAGCCGCTCGTCACCGGGCCACGCTGATCTGTCGGACAGCGTCGCCGGCATCTGCGTGCGCAGCGGCGCCTCGGCCACCCCCGCGGCGAGCAGCCCGGCGTACACGTCGGGAAGCCGCTGCAGCAGCAGCTGCCGGCACCTGGCCATGATCATGTGGGGCTGCACTATCTGCGGCGCCCCCGGCCGGAATGCCGACGCGGCGGCGGCCTCCGCATCCGGTGCCAGCGCCAGCCGGTCTCGCTCGAGCACGGCAACCTCGTGCCCGGCCCGCGCCAGCATCAGCGCGGCCAGCAACCCGGCAGCGCCGCCGCCGGCGATGGCAACCTGCACCGCACCGTCCTCCCGCCGGGTGCCGCGTACGCGCCGCTGGAGCACCTTTCCCCGGGGGGATCACGGAACCGGGCCGGACGCGTGCTTTCATGGATCGAGGCTCTATTATTAGAGTGATACTCTACTAAAATGGACCAGCCCGTCAAGACCGGTCCCGGCCGGCGAGAGCGAAAGGCCCTGGCCACCCGGCATCGCGTGCTCGATGCCGCCGAGGCGCTCTTCATCCGCGATGGCTATGCCGCCACGACCATGACCGCCATCGCCGAGGCGGCTGACGTGGCCGTGCAGACGGTGTACGCGGTCTTCGGCACCAAGCGGGCCATTCTCACCCGGCTTCTCGATGTCCGGATCGTCGGAGACGACCAGCGGACCCCGCTCCGGGACCGGGCGGACTGGCAGGAAATGGAGCGCGAGACGGACCCCGGCCGGCAGCTCGCGCTGCTGGCCGCGATCGCCACCCGGATCGGCAACCGCATCGCCGCCCTGCTGGAGGTCATGGCGGCGGCAGCCGGCTCGGATCCCGAAATCGCCGCGGCCTACCAGCGGCAGCAGCAAGCCCGCTACCAGGACCAGCAGCGCCTCGCCCGCTCGCTGGCGGCTAAATCCGCGCTGCGAGCCGGGCTATCCGAGGCACACGCCGCCGACATCATCTGGACGCTCGCCAGCGCCCGCACCCACCGCGCCCTCGTCGGCGAACGGCAGTGGGCGGCCGGCGACTACGAGCGCTGGCTCGGGCAGGCGCTGGCCTGTGCGCTGCTGGCGAGGCCGGCCAGCTGAAGCCGGCCGTGTCCCTACCGGTACAGGTTCACGATGTCCGCGGGTTCCACCGGAAGCCGGCCGATGAACTGCGCGGGCGCCAGCGTCGGCGAATCCGAGGCAATGATGGCGATCTGCGCGGCGCCCACCGCTACCCGGACCGGATGCTGCGCCAGATAGCCGCGCACAGCCCGCGCCGCCTCCCTCGCCTCCAGATCTGGGACGCCATCGTGGTGGCCGACGACAAGATGGAAGTCATTGTCGACATCGGCTGCGGACTCGTGATACCAGTGCCAGATATTCGCCTCGTTCACGGCCCGGCGGAGCTCGTCAAGCGGCCCGGCGGAATTGCCGTCCGGCACTCCTGGCTCAGGCCATCCCACCAGCACGAACGCGTTCCGCTGCACGGAGAACATCCGCTCGTGCGGATGCTGCCCGCGGCTTGAGAAACCAGCCGGGGTGTCCGGCCGGTAGCCGCCGATGCGGATGCTCAGCGGCGGCGTGAGATGAGCCGTGAGAATCTCCATTGCCCGGGCATGGTCCATCGCGCGCGGAATACCGGTGACCTGCAGGTAGCGCAGGTTGACAATGCGCCCGGCCCGCGCATCCGGCACTCCGTCCAGCCTGACCACGGTGCCGTGTATCTGGTCCAGCGTGTACGGGCGGAATCCGTCCCCGAGGCGCTCGCTCAGCAGCGCCTGCACGGTCTCCAGCAGCCCTTTGATCTCGCCGGTCTTGGTGCCGTAGAGGGCAACCGCGGTGATCAGCTGTGCGGGCACCCGACCGAGCCTAGCCGCCGGGCAAGCCAGTGGTTAACTTCTCGGCGCCGACCTGACCGGCGCCCGCACCCGCGGCTACCCGCTGTACACCGAGTTCCGGCCGGGCCCGGACGGAAGTTAACCACTATCCGCGGTGATCTACTGCGGACGCCCGCGCGCCGCAGTGGCATCATGACGGGGTGGGTGTGGTCCGCGTCGCGACGTGCCAGTTCCCGGTCGGTGCCGAGATCAGCGCCAACCTCCGTTTCATCAAGCGCCAGATCCGAATCGCGGGGGAGCGCGGAGCGCACGTTGCGCACTTTCCCGAGGCGGCGCTGTCCGGTTATGCCGGGACGGACTTTGATACCTTCGACGGCTTTGACTGGGAGGAGTTGCGGAAGGCCACGTCCCAGGTACTCGAATGCGCGCGCCGCAGCCGGGTCTGGGTAATCCTCGGCTCGGCGCACCGGCTGACCGCCGGGCGCAAGCCGCATAACAGCTTGTACATCATCAACGACTCGGGACGGCTCGTCGATCGCTACGACAAGATGTTCTGCTCCGGCGGCCCGGACGGGCAATCGGGCGATCTTGCTCACTACAGCCCCGGCGAGCATTTTACCGTGTGGATCATCAACGGCGTCCGCTGCGGAGCGCTGATCTGCTACGACTACCGGTTCCCGGAACTGTACCGGGAATACAAAAAGCAGGGCGTGGCGCTGGTGTTTCATTCCTTTCACGCTGCGCATGCATCCGCTGAGCGGATCGACGCGTCCGCGGCGGCGATCGGCGTGGAATTCATCCCGCTCAGCAACGCGGCTACTTACACCTATCCCGGCATTACGATGCCGGCCGCCATGACCGCCGAGGCAGCCTTCAACCATGTATGGATCAGCTGCCCGAACTCGTCGGCACCGCAAAGCTGCTGGCCGGCCTTCGTGGTCCGGGCCGATGCCATCACCGTCGGCAGGCTGCGCCGCAATAGGCCGGGTGTGCTGCTCACGACGGTGGATACCAGCGAGGACCGCTACGACTCGGCGAGCGCCTGGCGAGACCGGGCGATGGCCGGCATCTTTCACAGCGGCACGCTGGTCAGCGACCCTCGCTCGGCCAACCGGACCGCACTGTGATCACCCGCGGCCGGTACGCCGGATAGTGGTTAGCATCCGTCCGGTGATAGCTGAGGTCGGCTGTGGTTCAGATCCGGCCGGTCATAGCCGGACATATCTGAACCACTAAGCCGATCGTAGGATCCGGGCATGACGACGCTGGTGGCTCACCTGGACGACATTCAGCACCGACTGGACGCGCTACGATGACGCGCAACCTGGCTGGGATTGCGGACTCGATCGTGACATCATTCCGGGCTTTCCCGCATTTCCGGACGGAATTTGACTGGCCGGGACTCGCCTGGCGGGACTTGCCGTTATGAGCGCTGTCTGCCAGTAGGCTATCGCCGATAATGCCAGCGCGTCCGGGCGCATTGTCCTTCTTACGAATACACGGGGTGTCTTCGCCGCGCTGCCCGCCAATTGGGGAATTGGCCCGGGCGGCTAAGCCGGGTTATGACAGTAACAATGCATCATTGGAAGCGGGGGGTGCGGCAGGTGCGAATGCAGTCGGCGGGGGGCCGGGCAGCACAGCCGGGGGGCCGGGATGCCGGGCCAGCGGGCCTGGGGACAGCGGCGGCGGGCGGGACCGGGCTGGCGGGCGGGACCGGCCCGGCAGGGGTGGGCAGCGAGGCCCCGGAGCCGGCCGAAAGCCCGCCATGGCGCCTGCCGCGGCCCCGGTCCCGCCGCCGCCCGTCACACCGGCGCCGGTCCCGGTGGCGGCGCGCCCGCAGGGTCATGCTGGCCGCCGCCGCGGTGCTCGTCGTGATCGTCACGGCCACCGGGGCCGCGACCTACCTGGCCGCCCGGCAGGACCTGGGCAGCATGCGGCGGATTCCGGATCCGTTCGCGGCGATTCCGGCCGCCGCCCGGCCGCCGCTGCCTGCCGGCCCGGCCGCCGCCGACGTCACGTTCCTGGTCGGCGGCCTGGATACCCGCTCGGCGGCGCCGACCACCGGCACGCGCGCGACCAGCGACGGCACCGGCCGGACGGACACCTTGATGCTGGTGCACCTGCTGGCCGGCGGCCGCGGCGCCTACGTGGTGTCGATACCGCGCGACTCCTGGGTGCCGATTCCCGGCCATGGCGACGGCAAGGTCAACTGGGCTTACGCCCTCGGCGGCCCGACCCTGGCGATCCGCACGGTCGAGCGTCTCACCCACGTGCGCATCAACCACTTCGCGATCATCGACTGGGACGGCTTCCGGGCAGTGACCAACGCACTCGGCGGGGTAACCGTGCACATTCCGGTCACCTCGTATGATCCGGCCAATCACGTGACCTGGACGGCGGGCACGCATCACCTGGACGGTGCCCAGGCACTGCTGTATGTCCGCGACCGCTACGGCCTGGCCAGCGGCGACTTCGCTCGCGAGCGCAGGCAGCAGAACTACCTGCGGGCCATGTTCGGGCAGATCCGCAGCGCGGGCACGCTGCGCAACCCGCTGCGGGCGGCCGCGCTCATGCACGCACTGTCCAGCGCGGTCAGCGTCGACCGCACCCTGTCCGACGCCGACATGCTGCACCTGGCGCTCAGCCTGCGCGGGCTGAGCCTGAACCGGGTCATCTTCACCACCGCGCCTTATACCGGCACCGGCACGGTCGACGGCCAGAGCATCGTGTGGCTGAACCGGCCGGTCGGCCGCGGTTTCTGGCATGCGTTCGAGTACGACTCGCTGCCGGCGTATATGCGATCCGGCCGGCTTGGCCGCCTGGGCCAGCAGACGCCCTGATGCCACCGCGCCGCGGCCGGCCTGGCCCCGGGGGATCCGTTAAGAATAAGAGGCAAGCTGCCGGTAAGCGGCACTCAGCGACGAGCGGCCACCGCTCGCCGCCGCTACCGCGTCCGGGTTCGCTGCGGTCACGCACGGCCGCCCGGGCGCCCGAGCGTGATGACCAAGATTTTAACTTTTGCCGCCCGGGGAACCGGCGGGCCCGGCTGTGCTGCCATCTCCCTGCGGCAAGGCGAGGGCGGACGTGACGCCCTAGACTGCCCGAAATGTCTTGTTCCGCTCCGTTGGTCCTGTCGATGCGGAACCACTCGGTCGCGAGACCGGGCAGACGCGCAGAACGGCAGGTAGACTGCCCGCGCTATGGGATGCCACAGCCGGACGCGCCACCATCCGGCGGTCCGGTAGCCCCACGGCAGCGGTCGCGGCTGCCGTTCACTGGCGGAATCTGATGGGAGTCCGAATGCGCGTTCTGGTTCTTGGCGGCGATGGCTTCTGTGGCTGGCCGACAAGCTTGTACTTGTCGGATCGCGGTCATGACATCACCATCGTCGACAACCTGAGCCGGCGGAAGATCGACGTCGATCTTGAGGTGGAGTCGCTGACGCCGATCCGGCCGATCGGCGAGCGGCTGCGGGCCTGGAAAGAGGTCTCCGGCCGCGACATCGGCTTCGTGAGCCTCGACCTGGCCACCGAGTACGACCGGCTGGTCGCCGAGCTGAAGGAGCTGCGCCCGGACGCGATCGTGCATTTCGCCGAGCAGCGCGCCGCGCCGTACTCAATGCGCTCCACCCAGACCAAGCGCTACACCGTGGACAACAACGTCCGGGCCACGCACAACCTGCTGACCGCGCTGGTCGACACCGGCATTGACGCGGCGCTGGCGCACCTGGGCACGATGGGCGTCTACGGTTACGGCTGGTCCGGCACCGCGCCGATCCCGGAGGGCTACCTGACCGTCAAGGTGCCGACACCGGACGGCGAGCTGGAGCGGGAAATCCTGCACCCGGCGAACCCCGGCTCGGTCTACCACATGACCAAGACGCTGGACCAGCTGCTGTTCGCGTTCTACGCGAAGAACGACCAGCTGCGGATCACCGACCTGCACCAGGGCATCGTCTGGGGCACCCAGACCGACCAGACCAGCCGGGACGAGCGGCTGATCAACCGGTTCGACTACGACGGCGACTACGGCACGGTGCTGAACCGGTTCCTGATGCAGGCCGCGATCGGTCACCCGCTGACCGTGCACGGCACCGGCGGGCAGACCCGCGCGTTCATCCACATCCGGGACACCGTCCGGTGCATCGAGATCGCGATCAGCAACCCGCCCGCGGCCGGCTCCCGGCCGCAGGTGCTGAACCAGATCACCGAGGTGCACCGCGTCGTCGAGCTGGCCAAGCTGGTCGCGGCCGAGACCGGGGTGGACATCGCGTACCTGCCGAACCCGCGTCAGGAGGCCGAGGAGAACGAGCTGGCCGTCCGCAACGACCAGTTCCTGGCCCTGGGCCTGAAGCCGACCACGCTGTCCGAGGGCCTGCTGGAGGAGTGCAGGGACATCGCCGGGCGCTACCGGCACCGTGCCGACCCGACCAAGATCGTGGCCCGCTCCGTGTGGCGGGCCGGCATGGAGACCTCGGAAGATCTGCTGAGCAGGTCTCCCGCGTCGGCCGAGGTGCCCGCTACGGCGGAGTAGCCTGCGCGCCCGCACCCGCACCTCACCGCCCGCCCGGGCCGCCGTCGCCGCGGCCCGGGCGGCGGCATGCCGGGCATGCCGGCCCTCCGGGCCCGCGCGGATGCCCTGGGCTGCCCGGGTCGAATCCGGCGCCGGCATTGCCGCGGATAGCGCCCGCTGCGGTGAGCGGCGGCCGTGGGCCGGCCGGTCCGCGGCCGTGATGCTTGTCACTGGCCAGATCGCGGATGCGCCGGAAAGCGGCCCCGGGCCCGGGCCAGCGCCGGCCCGGGCCGTCAGCCGCCCGGCTGCTGTCCCGCTGCCGCCCGGCTGCTGTCCTGCCGCCTCCCCCGCGCCGCCGTCGCGGGGGAGGGTCCCATCGCGCCGCCCCCTGACGATGATTCCTCGCTGGTAGTTAACCGGAAGGAAGGGCGCCTGCCGTGCGTTGCGCGCCGCCAGGGGACCCGCGAGCGGGTTAGGCCGGCCCCTGCCGATCACGGCCGCGATGCCGCGAGCCAGCGTCTGGTCCGGCCCGCGGCCGGCGACGGCCGGGGCGGTCGGCGTTATCCGCGGCGGCGGCCAGGTCCCGGCCGGCGGCCCGGACCGGGTTGACAGCCGGCGCCGGGCGATGCGGATACTGGAAGCTCAATCCCGCAAATTGGCAGTAACGAGTGATCCTTGTGTCAGGACGGCGCTGGTGCGCATCGCGTTAGCGGAAAGCAGACGGACGGGCGGGCGGGGGAGGCGCGGTGGCTGACAGAGTCCCCCCGGTTTCCGGCGATTTCGCGGCTGGCGTGCAGATCGCTGGCTACCGGCTGGCCGAGCAGATCGGCTGGGGCGGCATGGCCGTCGTCTACCGCGCGCTCGACGTCCGGCTGGACCGCTGGGTGGCTTTGAAGATCCTGGCGCCGGAAATCGCCAGGGATGACTCGTTCCGGCAGCGTTTCATCAGCGAGTCGAGGGCGGCGGCCGCCGTCGACCATCCGCACATCATCCCGGTCTTCGAGGCCGGGGGAGGCCGGCGGAGCCCTGTTCATCGCGATGCGTTACGTCAGCGGCGGAGACGTCAGGACGCTGTGCCGCCGGCTCGGCCCGCTGGATCCGGCGCGGACCAGCAGCATCGTCGGCCAGGTCGCGTCCGCGCTGGATGCGGCTCACGCGGCGGGCCTGGTGCACCGTGACGTCAAGCCGGCCAACATGCTGCTCGCCGCGGTGGCCGGCAGCGGCCACCCTGATCACGTCTACCTCTCTGACTTCGGGCTCAGCAAGCAGGCACTGGCGACGGCAGGGCTGACGCAGACCGGCCAGTTCGTCGGCACGCTCGACTACATGGCGCCCGAGCAGATCGAATCCCGGCCGGTCGATGGCCGCACCGACCTTTATGCGCTGGGCTGCGCGGCCTTCGAGATGCTGGCCGGCGAGCCGGCGTTCCAGCGGGGTGAGGACCTAGGGCTGCTGTTCGCCCAGCTCGCCGCCGCGCCGCCGCTGCTGACCGCGCGCCGCCCCGACCTGCCGCCCGCGATCGACCGGGTACTAGCCCGCGCGCTGGCCAGGTCTCCCGATGACCGCCAGCCGAGCTGCCTTGACTTCGCGGCATCGCTGCGCACGGCCTGCGGGCTCGAATGGGGCGCCAGCGGGCAGCTGCAACCGGGGCGGCCCGCAGCCGTGACCCGGCAGGCCGGCCAGGCCAGGGGGCGCGGCCGGACCGCAGCCAGGAACCCGGCCGACGGCGCGGCATGGCCGCCGGGGCCGCCAGCACCGGCGAGGCCGTCCGCGCCGCCGATGGGTCAGCCGTCCGTGCCACCTCCGGCACAGCCGGAGCCCAGGTCGCGCCAGCCAGCCAGGCGGCCGAGGCGGTCGCCGCCCGGGCCCGTCCAGCCGCTGCCGGTGCCGGGCCAGCCGTCGCCGGCCACGGGATGGGGATCTCAGCAGCCCTCGCCCGCGCCGACCGCGGTGGAGACGGACCTGGGCCCGGCTGGCCAGGATTCCTACCGGCCAGGCGGCTACCAGCAGCGGCCACCCGGGCAGGCGCCGGGCCCGCGGCCACCATACCGGCAGGCAGCAGACCAGCAGGCGGCTTACCGGCAACCGCCATCCGGGCATGCGCCGGGCCAGCAGGCGACGTACCGGCAGCCGTCATATGGTCAGCAGCCCTACCGGGGAGGCTCGTCTGGACCAGGCTCAGGTCAGCCAGGCTCAGGGCCGCCGATGCTGCCGCCGGTGCGCTACGCCCCGCGGGTCCCGCGCGACCGCCCGGCTGGCCGGCCGCTCGTCGTCGGGGCAGTCATCGTGCTGTGCATCCTCGGGGCGATTGGCGTATTCGCGTATCTGAGCCATGGCAACGTCGCGCCGCCGCGGGCGGCGGCCAGTCCACCGCCTGCCGCCAGCCCGGCCGGCCGCGCCAGGCTCGCCGGGCCGGGCGCTACGGTGACCGCCTATATCGCGGCGATCAACCGGCACGACTACGCCAGGGCCTGGAACCTCGGCGGCCGCAACAGCAACTCGTCCTTCGCGGCGTTCAAGCAAGGCTTCAGCACCACGGCCAAGGACACGGTAACGATCGAGTCGGTCAGCGGCAACGTGGTCACGGCCCGGCTGTCCGCCCGGCAGACCGACGGCTCGGTGAAGACCTACCACGGCGCCTATACCGTCCAGAACGGCGTCATCACCAACTTCGACGTCCAGCAGACCGGCTAGCCTGCGTCCCGCGCCGGCGCCAGCGGTCGCCCCTGCGAACACGGCGGATCCGGCACGCGTCAGCGTGCCGGATCCGCCGTGACCGCGAAATCGCCACCTCGCCTACGCTGGGCCACCGCGTTCGCCGGCCGGGGCCAGGCGGGCTGGCCTGCCGCGGTGTTACTTCTGCAGCACGTAGCTACCCGGCGCTGGAACGAGCGGCGGGTGGTTGGCGCTGCCCAGCTTCCGCGGGCGCTGCTTCATGTCACCGCTCCGGTCGGCCAGCCAGGTCGTGTAGTCCGTCCACCAGCTGCCCTGCACCGTCTCGGCTCCGGTCAGCCAGTCCTCGTGGCTGGGCGGGTTGGATGGCCCGATCCGGTAGGTCGACTTCGGGTTGGACGGCGGATTCACCATGGAGGCCACGTGCCCGCTGGTGGAAAGCACGAACCGGACATCGCCGGCGAGCAGCTGAGTGCTCCGATACGCCGACGGCCAGGGCACGATGTGGTCGTCGATGCCGGCCACGACGTAGCTGTCCACGTCGATCTTGGACAGGTCGACGGAGGATCCCAGCATGCTGGCTGCACCCGGCTTGATCAGCGCATTGGCCATGGCAATCTGGATGAAGTTGCGGTGCAGCCCGGCGGGCATCCGCGTGGTGTCCGCGTTCCAGTAGAGGATGTCGAACGACGGCGGGGTCTTCCCCTGCAGGTAGTTGTTGACCCAGTAGTTCCAGATCAGGTCATCCGGCCGGAGCCAGGCGAACACCTCGGCGAGCGTGCGCCCGTCCATGAAGCCGCGGGTGCGGGAGGAGAGGGTGGACGCCGCGGCGGTTCCCTCGTCCATCAGCGCGACTGTCGTTCCCGCGCGCGACTGGTCCAGCACCGCTACGCCCAGGCCCAGGGTGTTGACCTGATCGAGTTGCCCGGTCGCGCTCAGGTGCGCGCAGACCATCGAGGAGAGAACGCCGCCGGCGCAGATACCCATGAGGTTAACCTTGGGGGCCTTGGTGATTTCCCGTACCACGTCGAGCGCCTCGGTGGCCGCGAGACCGTAGGTGTCCAGATTCCAGTGGCTGGACTTCTTTCCTGGATTGCGCCAGGAAACCACGAATACCTGATATCCCTGCGCCACGAAGAACTCGAGCATGCTGCGGCCGGGTGCCAGGTCGGTAATGTAATACTTGTTGATCATCGGCGGGATCATCAGCAGCGGGATCCGGTGCACGGTTTCCGTGGTCGACTCGTACTGGATGAGCTCGAAGACCTCCGTGCGGGCCACTACCGCGCCCGGCGTGCAGGCGAGATCCTTGCCGACCTTAAATGCATCGGGTTCCACCATCGTCGGAACGCGCGGGGCAGAAGACAGATCCGAGACGAGCGCGCGGACGCCCCGGACGGCGCTCATGCCGCCGCTGTCGATAAAGGCTTTCCACGCGACCGGGCTGATCAGCGGGTAGTTACTCGGCGCCGATGCGGCAATGAGATTGGTCAGCATGAACTTCAGGCGCTCATTGTCCCGCCAGCCCAGATCGGCGTCTGCGAGCAGTATATCGGCGGTTTGCCCGATCACCAGATATGTCTGGACCAGGCGCTTCAGCAGCGCGTTCTCAGTCCACGCGGGGTCGGCGAACCTGCGGTCGCGGCGCGACGGTGCGATCGTCGAAGTGCCTGCGGCCACGCCGGCCACGCCGGCGGCCAGCTTACCGGCCCGCTTGGCCACGATCTTGGGACGCCGGCCCAGGTTGACCGCGTAGCGCAGGAGGCTGGATTCCGGCCGGAGCCGGCGCACCGAGCCAACGGCCGCGTCCAGCGGGAAGAAATCTAGCGCACCGGGCGCATCCAGCTCGCCGGCTGCGTCAGCCGCGCCGCCGAGGTCAAAATCTGCTGATTCGGCTGAGACGCGCGCCGACTTCACGGGCGCCTGGGTAGAGGTTTCAGCCGCCATGGTAATCACGTCCTTCTTCTGATCCGTGGCAATAGCCATACTCAGACCATCGAAGGCGGCAGCCAGAGCCGGCCATTAAGCCTTGATTAAGGTTATCGATTATGGCCGCCGGCCAGCAGGGCCGACGGCCCTCATAAGCCAGGACTTTCGTCCTGCTGTCCGGTACAGCAGGGAAATCCTCAGCCGGCGGCGGCAAAGTCGGTACCGTGCCGTCGCCAGCAGCCTGCGGGCACGTCCGGCATTCCCGGCGGCCAGCCGGATTTGCTGCTGCAGATGGGCCGGGCTTTTCAGCCGGAGGCAGCTGCCACCGTGAGCAAATCGCTGATCAGCCCAGCGGACGGCAGCCTGGCCAAAGTGTCCAGGATCTCCGCGGCTGCGTAAGTCCTGTCCTCGGGTGCGGCCCGCCGGTCGAGCGCCACGCCTGCCTGCGCCCGCAGGAAATTCAGCATGCAGGCGACCAGCATGCCGAACGACCGCTCGTCACGCACCCGGCCAGGGCCGCCGGCGGCCCGGTAGGCCGCGACGGTCCGCGCTGCCGCGACGGCATCAAGCACGCCATCGCGCACGTGCCAGTCGGCGAGCATCCTGGCGAGCTCACGGCCGGGGCAGGCTGGCCCGACGTCGTCCCAGTCAAGCAGCACGAGCTCGCCTGAGCCGTCGACGAGGACGTTGTCGGGGTGCAGATCGCGGTGGCAAATTATCATCTGGTCCCGGCGGCCAGGCGTCGCCAGCGCGGCGAGTTCGGCCAGCTGGCCGGCCCGGCTGGCCAGGACCAGCCCCCAGCCGGCGTGCTGCCTGCGAGCGGCGCCGGCCAGCTCATCCCAGGTGCCAGGGCCAGGAACTGTGTCGTACCAGGGGTCCGGCTCGCCCGCGGGCAGCGGCATGGCGCGCGCGTGCGCGTGCAGGCGGCCGAGCAGCTCACCGACCCGGCCCGGCACGTCCTGGTCGGCGATCAGATCGACCGGCCTGCCGTCGACCCATTGGTAAAGCCGCAGCCAGCGACCGCCGAGCCGGCCGGTCAGCCGGACCAGGAACCGGCCGTCCGCCGAGGGCAAACTGCCGGGCAGCCGGACGCCGGCGGCCGCCAGCCGCGCGGTTACCGTGGCCTCGCTGCGCACCGACTCCTCGTCGGCCCCCCATAGCAATTCCTTGAGCGCATAGCGCTGCGAGCCGAGGTCGAGGCGCCAGATCTGGCCCATCGCCCCGCGCGCCACCGGAGTCAGCGACGCGCGCGGCCCCGTCGTCAGGCCATACGCCGCGCAGGCCTGCCGGGCGATCTCCTCAACGCCATCGGTCACCCGCTGAGGCAATCACCCGTCGCCAGCCGCCGGCAACCGGGTTTCGCCGGCCTGGCCTGCGGCCGACCGGGGGAGAGCTTTCCGGGGCGGTGGCCAGCCCGGCCGCAAGCAGCGCCAGGCCGAGCCCGCCGGCGCTCACCGCGCCGACCCCGGCCGGCGCCCACCGCGCCGACCCCGGCGGCCTCGGCGCGGGGCGTATCCGGCCGGCCGCTATTCAGGCTGGCTTGTGTGCCTCGATCAGGAAGCGCCGGGAATGGCAGACGAACGGGCCGCCGGACTTGATGCGCTCGTGCATCCGGGCCAGCTGCTCACGGTAGCCGTCAACGGTGAAGCCGGGCACCGTCCACAGGACCTTCCTGAGGAAGTAGACGACCGCGCCGACGTCGCTGAAGGTGACGCGTAGCGCCTGCTCACGCAGATCGGTCACGACCAGGCCCGCCTGCTGGGCCTCGGCGACTGCCAGCTGCGGGCTGCGGCTCGGACTGACTGGCTGGGGGCCCATCATGAAGTCGGTGAGCTCGCGGTTAGAGCCCGCGCCGACCTGCTGGGACAGGTAGGTACCGGCGGGCCGCAGCACCCGGGCGATCTCATCCCACCGCACCGTCGCGGGATGACGGCTGACGACCAGGTCAAACGACTCTGCCGGAAACGGCAGGCCGGCCGTGTCATCGACCTCGGCCACCGTTGCCCCGAGCGGGGCCAGGTTCCGCCTGGCCACCGCGACGTTCGGCGGCCAGGACTCGGTGGCCGCCAGCACCGGCGGTGGGTGCGGGATTTTCGCGAGCACCTCGCCGCCGCCGGTCTGGATGTCGAGCGCCGCGGACACCCCGGCCATCCGCTCGGCAAGCAGCCGGAAATAACCCCAGGACGGCCGCTGCTCAGTTGCCCTGCCCTCGAACCAGGAGAAATCCCAGCCCTCGACGGGCTCGGACGCGCCCTCGGCTACCAGCTCATCGAAGGTCGGTGACACTGCCATCACCGCAGTGTGCCCGCCTGCCCGGATCAGCCGCAAAAGGATTGCCGCGGCGCGGAAAGGCGCCGCTGGCTCGCGCTGCCGCACGACAGCGGCGGCTGCTGGACTGCAGCCTTAGTGGTTAAGAATCATCCGGTGCATGCCGGGCAAATCCTCACCACTAGTGAATTCCGCGGCTAGGCGAAGCCGACGTGAGCGGCCAGGTACAACAGGAACGCCAATAGTGAGATTGTGCCGACTACTATCGCCACCGCGGCGACGCCTTCGCCCCGCTCGCCGCTTTCGCGGATCTGCCGGCGCGCCACCACGCCGGTGACGACGGCGGCGGCCGCCGGGAAGCCGGGAATAAGCGAGCAGATCAGCGCCGCGACGGCCAGTGAGTTCACCGGGCGGCGCGGTACCGCGGCGGGAAATGGCACCGGCTGGATCATGCCAGGCTGGGCCAGGCCAGGCTGGATCATGCCAGGCTGGGCCAGGCCAGGATGGATCAATCCCGGATGGGCGATCGCGCCGAGCGGCCCGGCCGGCAGGTCGGCGGTGAGCGCGGCTAGCTCGGCGTACGTGAGCGACCGGTAGACCCGCGCAGACCGTTCCTCGA
Organism: uncultured Actinomycetes bacterium; assembly: GCA_963786975.1. Taxonomy (GTDB): domain Bacteria; phylum Actinomycetota; class Actinomycetes; order Streptosporangiales; family Streptosporangiaceae; genus Palsa-506. The sequence goes on from CAWBBE010000012.1 coordinate 87,675, forward strand.
ACTCATCCCGGCTGAGCCGCCCTTCGGCGAACGCCGCCTTCAGCACGTCGATCGCCCGCTCCCGGTCGGCTGTGGACGACCGCATCGACCCGTACCCGCCGGGCATGCCGTGTCCGGGCTCCAGTGTCATCGGCCTCTCCCCCCGCGGGCAGGGACGGCAAGACGGCCCACCCCTGCCACGATATGTCGGCCGGCCGGGTTCAGCGCCTCCCGGCCGCCAGATTCCGCCAATCGGATGCAGCGGGTGGTGCCGGCCGGTGCCGGGCTGCTCCTGGCGGGTGCCGGGCTGGTCCTGGCGGGTGCCGGCGCCGGTGCGCGCGCGGCTGCGGCGGGACAGTTCCGCCGCCGGTCTCGCCGGGCGCACCGCGGGCCTGCCTCAGCGGCCGGCGGCCGTGGCCGCGAGCACGCCCGGGGCGGCGGGATCGCGGAACTGGCGCCGGTAGGCATGCGGCGTGGTTGCCCGCCAGGCGCGGAAATGGTGCCGCAGCGCGGTCGCGTTGCCGAACCCGGACCGCTCGGCGATCACGTCCACGGTCGCGTCGCTCTCCTCCAGCAACTGCTGGGCAAACAGGATCCGCTGGCCGGTCAGCCACCGCTGCGGCGTGGTGCCGGTTTCCTGGACGAACCGCCGGGCGAACGTCCGCTCCGACATGGCCGCCCTGGTGGCTAGCTCGGCAATGCTGACCTGCTCGTCGAGATGGCGTTCCATCCAGCCGATGACGTCGCTCAGCGTGTCTGCCGACAGTCCGGCGACCGGCCGCTCGACGAACTGGGCCTGGCCGCCGTCCCGGTGCGGCGGCACCACCATGCGCCGGGCGATGGCGTTGGCCACCCGGCTGCCCTGCTCCTTGCGCACCAGGTAGAGGCAGGCGTCGATGCCCGCCGCGGTGCCCGCGCTGCTCATCACCGGATCGTCGTCCACGTACAGCACGGACGGATCGACGTCCGCCGCCGGAAACATCCGGGCCAGGTCCTTGGCATGCCGCCAGTGCGTCGTGCACCGGCGCCCGTCCAGCAGGCCAGCGGCGCCGATGATGAAAGCGCCGGTGCAGACGCTCAGTACCCGCGCGCCGCGGCCGACTCCGTCGCGGAGCGCCGCGAGCAGCGGCTCGGGGAACCGGCGGCTCTCGCACCGGGCCACGTCGTCGCTCACGGCGGGCACGGCGATCAGGTCCGCCTGCTTAATGCGGTCCAGATTGAACGGGGTCTCCAGGGTGAATCCGGCTTCCGAGCGGAGCGGCCCCGGCTCGCCGGCCACGACGGCGAAGTCGTAGCTCGGCAGCCCCTCGTCGGTCCGGTCCGTGCCGAACACCTCGCAGAGCACGCCGAGCTCGAACGGCGTGAACCCATCGAGCAGCACCGCGGCCACGTTCTTCAGCATGAGGCCATGATGCCACCCAATTGGCAGGATGTCACGCTACCATGTCAGTACTGCCACTGTCGCGGCGAGTGCAGCCGAGGCATCCTTAATGCATGAGGCAAACCAAGTACCAGAGCCAGGGCGCGTCGCGGCCGAGGCAGGCTCTACAGAGCCTGGCCAGCCGGACCGCCGCCGTCATCGCCGAATGCAACTACGCCCAGCGCAGGCTGCTCGACCGGAACCTGCATCCGGCCCGCTACGACCACGACCACGTTGCCTGACCGGCAGGCCGCCCGTCAGCCCGGCCCGCCATGATCAACGCGATCATGGCGGGCCGGATCCATTCCGCCGCCGGTCAGGACGCGAGGTGCCTGGCCAGGAAGGCGAAGGCGCGCGGGTAGGCATCGAGCTTGTTGGCCCGCTTGGCCAGGCCATGGCCCTCGTCGGGATAGACGAGCAGCTGGCATTCCTGGCCCCGGGCGGTCAGCGCCGCGTGCAGTTGCTCGGCCTCGCTGAGCGGGACTCTCGGGTCGTTCGCGCCGTGGATGATGAACAGCGGCGCGCGGATCGCGTCGATCCTGGTCAGCGGGGAGGCGGCGACCAGGAACTCCCGGTCGTCCGCGAGGCTGCCATACTCGCGCTCGCGCTGCGCCCGCCGGTACGCCGAGGTGTTCTCCAGGAACGTCACCAGGGACGAGATGCCGACGATGTCGACGCCCGCGGCCCACAGCTCCGGCTGGAACGCGAGCCCGGCCAGCACCATGTAGCCGCCGTAGGACCCGCCGTACAGCGCGGCCCGGGCCGGGTCGATGCCCAGCTTCGGCAGGTAGCCGTGGATGGCGGCCAGGTCGGCTACCGAGCCGAGCCGCAGGCCGACGTCGTCGGCCGAGTACCAGCGCTTGCCGTAGCCGGCCGAGCCGCGGACATTCGGCACGAGCACCGCGTGCCCGGCGGCGGCCAGCGCCTGCACGACCGGGTTGAAGTTGCGCTTCGCCTGGCTTTCCGGGCCGCCGTGGATGACCAGCACCGCCGACCCGGCCAGCGCCGGGTCGGCGGGCCGCTCGCTGCGGTAGACCAGGCACGGCACCAGCTCGCCATCCGGCGCCGGTACCCGGTGCGATTCCGGCAGCGCCGCGGCATTCCCGCCCGGGGAACGGCCCCGGCCGGACCGGGCGCCGTCCCGGCGGGGCGCTGGTACCTGCGCCGCCGCCGGCCGCGCCGCGGCGGAGCCGCGCAGGGACCGCGCCGAGCTGGTCAGCACCCGGACCGCGGCCGTGCCCAGATCACAGCGCAGCACGTCGCCCGGCATGTCGGCGGCCGCGATCGACATCACCACCGCCCGGCTGTCCGGTGACCAGCGCGGGTCCGGCAGCGGCACGTCCGTGACGCAGCCGCCGGCCGGCAGCGGCACCTCCCGTACCGCGTCGCCGGTCGCCGCGTCGTGCAAGGTGAGCGCCGATGCGCCGTCGTCGTTGCGCTCGACCAGGATCCAGCTGCCATCCGGGGATACCCAGCCGGCCAGATCGCAGGAGTCATTGATGATCAGCCAGGACCAGCTCTCCGCCGTCAGGTCGTACCGGGCGATGCCGGTGAATTCGCGGTTGCGGTTGGTCGTCACCAGCAGCGCGTCACTGCCGGGCAGCCATTGCAGCCGCTGCTGGCTCGCGGCCTCGCCGGCCCCGGTCAGCGCGCGCAGCCGGCCCGGGCCCGGCGGCCTGGTGAGATCGGCCAGCAGGATCTGATCCGAGTTCGGCACCGGGGACGGCACGCTGACCGCGAGCCAGCGGCCGTCCGGCGACGGTACCGCCTCGGAGATGCTGCCGTCACTTGCGTATGCGGTCTGCTCGTGGCCGGTGGCCAGATCGCGCAGCACCGCGTCGAACCTGACGCCGTCCCGCCGGTTCGTCAGGTAGCAGATCCGCCCGGCCGGGGCGTCGGCGAGCCGGTGGATATAGCTCGGGTCGTGCACCAGCGGCTCAAGGCCGGCCGGGCCGGCGGGCTGCCCGCCCGCCACCGGAAGGCGCAGCAGCGACAACTGCCCGCGCTCGTTGCCGCCGTCGTCGTGTGATACCACCACCGTCCGCTCGGCTGCCAGGTAGCGCCCGGTGCACGCACCGGGCAGCGCGGTCAGCGCCTGGACCGTGCCATCCGGCGAGATCTCGATGAGCTGCATCGAGCCGCTCGCGTCGCTGCCGCCCAGGATCCGGCCCGCCGAGTCGATATCGAACGCCCGGTAAACCGAAATCGCCAGCAATTGCGCCAGATCCAGTGCCATGTCCGCACTCTGTCACAACCCGTCACCGACATCACCACCGTGCTGCCGGGGAGATCCGGGAGCGGTAGCGATCCGCGGCCCGCACCCCGGACAATGTTTATGGCCGGTAACTGCCCGGTGCGGGGCCTCTGCCGGTCACCCAGCCGGTGCGCAGCCTCGCAGCGGTCCGGCCAGGGAGGGGCAGGATGCAGATCAGGGATGTCTCCTTTACCAGCGACGGGATCACCCTCGCTGGTCATCTCCGGGTGCCCGAGCACCCGGGACCGCACCCGGCAGTGGTCCTCACCGGGCCGCTGTCAGGCGTTAAAGAGCAGGTCACTGGCTTGTACGCGGAGAAGATAGCGGCAGCGGGCTATGTCACCCTGGCCTTTGACCACCGCAACTTCGGGGCCAGCGGCGGCACTCCCCGCCAGCACGAAGACCCGCCGGGCAAGCTGCGCGACCTGCGTGACGCCGTCACGCTACTGACCGCGCAGCCCGAGGTCGATGCGGCGCAGATCGGCTGCTGCGGGATCTGCCTCGGTGGCGGCTACGCGCTCAGGTTCGCGGCCTTCGACCCGCGGATCCGCGCGGTGGCCGGCATCGCCGGCGGCTACAACTCCCCGGCCGCGATGCGGGACGCGATGGGAACCGCGCCGTACCGGGCGCAGCTCAGCATGCTCAACGAGCTCGCGCAGCGGCAGCAGGCGACCGGCGAGGTGGAGTACTGGGCCGCCGCGAACTGCGGCGACGGGCGGCCGGTCGTGATGAGCGGCCAGGAGCCCGCCGACTATTACTGCTCGCCGCGATCGGCGAGCCCCGGCTGGGTCAACAAGCTGACCGCGCTGACAGTGCTCGAACTGATCACCGTCGACCTCGCGGCGGGCGCGGATCTCATCTCGCCGACCCCGCTGCTGCTCGTCCATGGCCGCAAGGACGACTACACCACGCCGGAGCAGGCGGTCGCGGCCTATGACCGGGCCGGCGAGCCGAAGAAGCTGGCCTGGCTGGACACCACCAGTCACATCGACCTGTACGACGTTCCGCAGTATGTCGGCCCGGCCGTAGACGAGGCCGTGGCGTGGTTCTACAGCCACCTGCGCCCGCGCTGACCCGCGCCCCGCGGTGAGCTTGGACCTGGGCTGACCGCGCCAGGCATACCGGACGGCACTGGAACCAGGGCCGCCCGCGGCCCGGCGCTCTTTCCTGGTCGGCCGCATCGACGAGCTGACCGGGCGCTAACTCGTGGCTGCGCAGCCGGACGATCCGTAGTCTGGCCGGATGACCAGCCGCCGCAGCGCCGCACGTGACCTGCTCCGCCGTTTCCCGATCATGGATGGCCACAACGACCTGGCCTGGACGCTGCGGCAGATGGCAGCGTCCGGCCAGCAGCCGGTTGATCTGGCCAGCCCGGTGCCTGGCACCCATACCGACCTGCCGCGGCTGGCCAGCGGCGGGGTCGGCGCCCAGTTCTGGTCGGTCTACGTGCCGGCCGAGCTGGCCGGCGATGCGGCCGTCACCGCGACCATCGAGCAGATCGACCTGGTGCGCGACCTGGTCCGCCGGTACCCGGCCGCCCTCGAGCTGGCGCTGACCGCGGCTGACGCCGAGTGGATCCTGGCCGCCGGGAAGGTGGCCTCGCTGCTCGGCGCCGAGGGCGGGCACTCGATTGCCTGCTCGCTTGGCGTGCTGCGGGCGCTGTACGCGCTTGGCGTCCGCTACCTGACCCTGACGCACAACCGGAACGTGCCGTGGGCGGACTCGGCCACCGACGAGCCGGCGGCCGGCGGCCTGACCGCGTTCGGCCGCGAGGTCGTCGGCGAGATGCAGCGGCTCGGCATGCTGGTGGACCTCTCACACGTCTCCGCGGCCACCATGCGGGACGCCCTCGACGCCGCGCAGGCGCCGGTCATCTTCTCGCACTCCTCGGCGCTTGCGCTCTGCGACCATCCCCGCAACGTGCCCGATGACATGCTGGCCCGGCTGCCGGGCAACGGCGGCGTGTGCATGGTGACGTTCGTCCCGGCGTTCGTATCCCAGGTCTGCCGGGACTGGGACCTGGAGTTCGCCGCGGAGATGGCACGGCGCGGCCTGGACCCGAGGGACTACGCCAGCCGGAAGCAGCTGCTGCCGGAGTGGGCGGCCGGTCATCCCCGGCCGGCCGCGACGATTTCCCAGGTTGCCGATCATGTCGACCACGTGCGGGAAGTGGCCGGCCTCGAGCACGTCGGCCTCGGCGGCGATTTTGACGGCACCGATCAGCTACCCGACGGCCTGCAGGACGTCTCCTGCTATCCCGGCCTGATCGCGGAATTGCTCGAACGCGGCTGGAGCGACGCGGACTGCGGTCAGCTCGCCAGCGGCAACATCCTGCGGGTTATGCACGAGGCGCAGGCCGCCGCCGCGGCCATCGCGGCCCGGCGGCCGCCGTCCCAGGCCAGGATCGAGGACCTGGACGGCACTGCCGGGGCCGCCGTCAGCTGAACCGGCTGCGGCCAGCTGAACCCGGCTGCCGTCAGCTGATCAGCAGGTGCCGGCTCTTAACGATTTCGCAACGCGGCCGCGCTCTAGTGTCATTCCCCCTGCTGCCGGGCACTCCGCGAGTGCCTGATGCGCCGCGGGAAAGTAGCGTGCAGCTATGCGACTGGGTGTCTTGGACGTTGGATCGAACACCGTTCACCTGCTCGTCGTGGATGCCTACCAGGGCGCCCGGCCGGTTCCGGCCTACTCGCACAAGGCCGAGCTGCGGCTCAACGACCACCTGGACGGCAGCAACCGGCTGTCCAGGGAATGCGCCGGGCAGCTGCGCTCGTTCGTCGACGAGGCGCTGCGCGAGGCCGAGGACAAGGGCGTCCACCAGCTGCTCGCGTTCGCCACCTCAGCGGTCCGGGATGCGGCCAACGGCGAGGAGATCCTGGCCCGGATCCAGGCCGAGACGAAGGTCAACATCCGGGTCCTGTCGGGGGCGGACGAGTCCCGGCTGACCTTCCTGGCCGCGCGCCGCTGGTTCGGCTGGTCTTCCGGCCGGCTGCTGCTGCTGGACATCGGCGGCGGCTCGCTGGAGATCGCCGCGGGCGTGGATGAGGAGCCGGGCGTGGCCATCTCGCTGCCGCTCGGCGCGGGCAGGCTCACCCGTGAATGGCTGGCCGGCGACCCGCCGTCGGCCGACGAGGTCCGGCGGCTGCGGAAGCACGTGCGGGCGGAGATCGCCACCACGGCCGGCACGGTGATGCGCGACGGGCGGCCAAACCACGCCGTGGCCACCTCGAAGACGTTCCGGCAGCTGGCCAGGATCAGCGGCGCGGCGCCGTCCAGCGACGGGCCCTACGTGCGGCGCATCCTGCGGCACGCCGACGTCACCGCGCTAGCCGACCGGCTGGCCCGGATGACGGTGGCCGACCGGGTCCAGCTGGCCGGCGTATCCCGCGGGCGCGCGCCGCAGCTAGCGGCCGGCGCGATCGTGGCCGACGCCGCGATGGACCTCTTCGGCCTGCGGGAACTCGAAGTCTGCCCGTGGGCGCTGCGGGAGGGCGTCATCCTCCGGCAGCTGGATGCGCTGCCGGAATAGCGCCGGACTGCCAGCCGGCCGGGCACCCGGCGAGCACATCGGGGCCGTTGCGATCATGGACGGCGGCACCCGCCGGCATACCGCCGGGGGCTGACCAGGCCGATTCGCCTGGCTGCGCGGGGCGCGCCTGTCAGTACCTGGTGCGACAGTCAGCGATAGCGGAACGCGGCTGCCGCCGTCCGTCCGTTAAAGCCGGTCTTGATGATCTTTTTGCCGGTGAGCCGGGCGCCTGGAGTGCCGGACGATGCGGGTCAGATGCCTGGCCGCGCGTCAGGTGACCTGCGGTCAGCGGCGGGTGGCTGGGTGGCGGCACCGGGCTGGGCATCCGCGCGGTGCACGGTCGTGGCCCGCGGCGGGGCGGCGGCCTGCGGCGGCACCGGGCCCCGGCTTTCGTGCTCGGCGGTAGCCTGGGCCGCCTTGGCCTGCTCGGCGACGGCGCGGCTGCGGGCAGATGGCCGGGCCGGCGGCATGGCCGCAGTCGGCGCGTGCCTGCCCTCGGCCGGGCCGCCGTTGCCGGGGCTGCCCGCCCCGATCGCGGCCGCGACCGACTTGGCGACCTCCTCTTCCATCGAGCCGCGGGCCGCCTCTCCGGCCACCAGCGTGGTCACCACGTCGCGGATCTCGGTCAGCCGCCTGATCGCCTCGGTATGCCGCGAGGTGAGCAGGTTCAGCCGCCGTTCGGCCCCGTCGTGGATCGCGGTGGCGCGGGCGGTAGCCTCGTCGAGCACCTGCTTGGCCTGCGCCTTAGCGGTGGCAACAGCGTTCTCCGCCTGCTTGTGCGCCTCGCCGATGGAGCGCTCTGCCTCGTTGCGCGCCGCGCTCCTGGTCTTCTCGGCCTCGGTCCTGGCCGTGGCGATGGCATGCTCCGCCTGCTCTTGCGCGGCGCTGAGCATCCGGTCAGACTGCTCGCGCGCCTCCGCCCGGAACTTCTCGGTCTCGGCCTTCGCGTCATTGCGGGTCTTGGCAATGTCTTCCTGCGCGCGGTTCTTCTGCGCCTTCGCCTCATCATCGGCCAGCTTCAGGATCTGGCCCATCCGCTCGCTGATTTCCTCGTAGGCCGGCTTGCCGCCTGCCGCCTGCCGGGCCGAGGAAAGCTCCGTCCTGAGCCGCTCGATCTCGTCGAGAGAGCGGGACAGCTGATCCTCAAGATCCCGGGCCTGGCTGCGCGAGCGGGCCACGAACTCGTCGACCTGACGGCGACTGTAGCCCCGCATCTCCTTCTCGAACGTGTCGTCCTGGCCCAGGTCAGAGAGGAGATCAGTCTGGTCGGTCATAAATGTCACCCGTCGTGGGTCAGGCAGACCCGCTGACGGGCCGGCTGGGCCGGCCGTGCCACGGGCGGTGGCGCGGGCTGGGTCTGCGGGTTCTGGCTGGCTGCGCTGGCCCGCTGCGCCTAAGTATGTCCGGGGCACGGGCCGCGCGCGCCTGCCTTTGGATAACGGGCATGACTCTTGTCCCGAAGCGTCTCGGGCGCAACCGAAACGACTGAGTATCCTATTTTGTCCTATTTCCGGGGCAACATATCGCATGAGACCATGACCGAAAGGGGCTGTCCGCACGCAGCTGGCGGGTTACCGGATGATGACCGGCGGCCGCCTGCTCGGGCGGCGTTCTGGCCACGGCGGCCAGGACGCCAAGACGCCAGGGAAAGGGGGCGCGCGCCGGTGAGCCTGATCGGGACGGTAGGCGGGGACTGCCCCGTCCTGCACCCCAGCGCGTGGATCGCTCCCGGCGCGGTGGTCGCCGGCCGGGTAACCCTCGGCCGGTCGGCCAGCGTCTGGTACGGATCCGTGCTCCGCGCCGACTCTGACGAGATCACCGTCGGCCCGGAATGCAACATCCAGGATCTTTGCTGCCTGCACGTCGACCCCGGCCAGCCGGTGCTGCTCGCCGAGCGGGTCAGCCTCGGCCACCGGGCCATAGTGCACGGCGCCCAGGTCGACGCCGGAGCGCTGATCGGCATCGGCGCCGTCGTGCTCGGTGGCGCCCGGGTCGGAGCAGGCGCGCTGGTCGCGGCGGGCGCGATCGTGCTGCCAGGGGCCTCGGTGCCGGCCGGGGTGCTGTTCGCCGGGGTGCCCGGCCGGGTCGTCCGTGAGCTGACCGACGCCGACCGGGCGACCTTCGCGGATACCCCGGCACATTACGTCGCCCAGGCCGCCCGGCACCGCGCCGCGTCGTGGCGGGCTTTCCCGGATGCTGACCGCGGGATGCCTGAGACGCGCGGTGCCTGAATCGCGCGGGTGAGCTTGAACGCAGGCGCTGAAACGCCGGGGCCTGAACGGCCGGGCGGCCTGAACGGCACGGCGGCCTGAAACGGCAGGGTGGCCTGAAACGGCACGGTGGCCTGAAACGACAATGGGTGGCAGCGGAAGCGGAAACTGCGGCCCGTACCGGAATCACCAGGCGGCACCGTCGGCACACCGGGAACATCGTCCGGCAGTGCCGGGTACGTCACATCCGCGCCGACGGGCGCGACACCACCCGAAGGTGGCCCAAAAATCATCCTGATGGGTCATGCGTGGGCATGGGAACGGGCCTTAACCTGTTAGCAGATTCCGCGCGACCGCTCAGCCAGGGGAGGTGGACGCGGTGCAAGACTTCGTCGACCTGCGCGTCCACGACACCGTGGCGCTCGACGAGATCGAGCTATACGCGGAGGTGCTGAGTGCCGTCGCGGCGACGGACCGGCCGCTGACCGATGATGAGCTCGACGAGGTTCTCGGCGTGCTGCCGATCGCCGGGCGGCTGCCAGTCCGGCCCGATCCGCTGCGTGACTCGTCCGTGGCGATGCCCGCCGGGGCAGTGCTGCCAGCCGCTGGCTGAGCCGGGCGCTGAGCGGGCCGCGGGCATGAGCCTGGCCGCGGCCGGCAGCCAGCCCTAGTCAATTAGGGCCAGTGCTTAACCACCCGGATGGGCGAGTGCCGGCCACGAGCCCTCGCTGGGCCGGCCGCGCTCGCGCCGCCGCGGCCGCGGCCGCCTTATCGGTTAAACTTTTGTCCGGGCGCACGCCGGACAAAAGTTAACCGATAAGTGAATCCGATGCGCTCTGCCGCCCGGACGGGCGAACATTACGTCAGTGTCCCAGTGGGTGAAGCCAAGGGACTCGTACAGCCCGATGGCCGCGGTGTTGGTCTCGTCGACGTAGAGCATGACCTGGAACAGGCCGACAGAGCGCAGGTAACGCAGCCCGATCAGGGTTAGCGCCCGGCCGAGGCCGCTGCCGCGCTCGGCCGGATCGACCCCGACGACGTAGACCTCGCCGATCGGCTCATGGCCATGGCCGTCCGGCGCAGTGCCGGGAACGGCTGGCGCGGGGCTGGCCGCGGCCGGAACGGCTGGCGCGGGGCTGGCGCCGGCCGGAGCGGCTGGCGCGGGGCTGCCGTGGCTGGCTGGCTCGGCCGCGGCGCGACCGTGAATCTTGGTCCAGTGGAACCCGACGACATTCCCGCCGCGCTCGGCCAGGAAGAAGCCGTCCGGGTCGAACCACGGTTCCCGCTCGCGCAGGTCCAGGTCCTCTCGGGTCCAGGCGCCCTGCTCCGGGTGCCGGGCGAAAGCCAGCCGGTTGACCGCCAGCCACTGATCCTCGTCGCGGCCCACCACGAAGGTGCGGATCGTGATGCCGTCGGCGACCTTCGCCTGGTCGATCCTGGCCTGCAGCGACCGCCGCATCTGCCAGAGCGCCCTGACCCGGTCAAATCCGGCCGCCGCGGCGAGCCTGGTGGCGGCAGGCAGGTCACCATGCGCCCAGAGCCGCAGCGGATGCTGACCGGCGGCTGCCACCAGCGCGCCGATGAGCTCAAGGCCGAGGCCCCGGCCGCGCTGCGTGGGGTGGATCACCAGTTCGCCGCTCGGGCCCTCGACCGGGTCGGTCGGGTCCAGGTGCGCGTAGCCCGCTAGCTCCCCGCCGCTGTGCAGCAGGAGATTACGCGCCCGGGGGTCGCCGCCGTACCTGAGGTGCAGCATGACGTGCTCGGAGAGCGGCCCGACGCCATCGGTATCGGTGGCGGCGCGGACCAGCCCGAGTACCGCCGCTGCCTCGGCTGCAGGAATCCGCCCGTGCACGCTGACGCCGTCCTGGCGGCCGGCGCCTGGGGTGCTGGATGCGGTGCCGGCCGCGGCCGGGTTGGCTGCGTCGGCTGAGGAACTGGCTGGGGATGAACTGCCGGCTAGCGGAGAGCCCGCGACGGAACTTCCGATGGCAGGGCGCGAGCCGGCCGCTGGGGAAGAGTCGCCGGCCGGGGGCGAGCCGGCCGCGGGGGAAGAGTCGCCGGCCGGGGACGAGCTAGCGGCAGCCGAAGAACTAGCGGCGGCGGGATTAGCTTCTGGCGTGTGCAGGGCGAGTCTCCCTCTCGTCGCCGCCGCGGCCCGGCCCGCGGCGGCCAGGCTCGCGGCCGGGGCTCGTCCGGTCATGGCGGCCGCCCGGCTGGCCAGCGATCAGCTCGTCATCGTGCTGGCCCGGCTGGCCGGCCTTCGCTGGCGGATTCGGCCGGCCGTCGGTCCTGCCGGAGGCCGGGACAAAACGGTACCCGACGTTGCGGACGGTCCCGATCAGCAGTTCGTGCTCGGCGCCCAGCTTGGCGCGCAGCCTGCGAACGTGCACGTCGACGGTCCTGGTGCCGCCGAAATAGTCGTAGCCCCATACCTCCTGCAGCAGCTGCGACCTGGTAAACACCCTGGCCGGGTGCTGGGCGAGGAACTTCAGCAGCTCGAATTCCTTGAAGGTCAGGTCCAGCGTGCGACCGCGCAGCCGCACCGAGTAGCTGCCCTCGTCGATGACCAGGTCACCGGAGCGGATCTCGCCGGTCGTGGCCGGCGCCACCGCGGTCCTGCGCCCGATCGACAGGCGGAGCCTTGCCTCCACCTCGCCAGGGCCCGCCGTGTGCAGGATCACGTCGTCGGCGCCCCAGTCGGCGGTGACGGCGGCCCAGCCGCCCTCGGCGACGATGGCCACCATCGGCAGATCCAGGCCGGCCCCGCGGAGTTCGCGGAACAGGCTCTTGGCATGCATAAGATCGCGTCGTGAGTCGATCAGCACGATGTCCGTGGGCTGGCCGCCGCCCAGCGCAGCAGACTCGGCGGGCGCCAGCCGGACCGCATGCGGCAGTAGGCTCAGTGAGGGCAGGATGTCGGCAGCGGAATCCGGAGCACCAGTGAGCATGAGCACGTCGCTCAACTGCTGCCACCTCCGGTCCGCGGTGCGGTCCGCGGCAAGCTGCCCATGGACACCCGCGAGGTACTGGGCGGCGCTGCCCGGGCTCGCTATAGGCGAGGATAGCTGACATGGCCATCGTGACGCTCCGCTACTGGGCTGCGGCGAAGGAAGCTGCCGGGACCGCGGAGGAGACGATCAAGGCGGATACCCTGGCTGGCGCACTGGCCGCGGCCGGCCAGCGAGCGGGCCAGGATAACCGGTTCCGCGCCGTGCTTGCCCGCTCGTCTTTCCTGGTCGACGGCGCCCCGGTCGGCGTCCGGGCACCGGACGAGGTCGTGCTGGCCGATGCGGCGGTGGTCGAGGTGCTGCCGCCGTTCGCAGGTGGCTAGCGTCAGCCGCCCGGCCGCCCGGCCGGGCGAGCCAGCCGGGACGGTGGCCCGGAACGCCGGGGCCCGGGCGTCATGACCGGCAGCGACCCGGCCTCCCCGAAGCACAAGGACGCCGAAGCAGTGGCGCGCGAGGACGCCGGTGCCGCTGTGCGCGAGAACGAAGAAACCGGGCCGTCCGGGGATGCCGGGTCGTCTGCGGGCGCCGGGTCGTCCGGGGATGCCGGGTCGTCTGCGGGCGCCGGGTCGTCCGGGGATGCCGGGTCGTCTGCGGGCGCCGGGTCGTCCGGGGATGCCGGGTCGTCTGCGGGCGCCGGGTCGTCCGGGGATGCCGGGTCGTCTGCGGGCGCCGGGTCGTCCGGGGATGCCGGGTCGTCTGCGGGCGCCGGGTCGTCCGGGGATGCCGGGTCGTCTGCGGGCGCCGGGTCGTCCGGGGATGCCGGGTCGTCTGCGGGCGCCGGGCTGTTCGCCGACACCGCGCGGCCTACCGAAGCCGGGCCGCCGGCCGCCGTCGGGCCGTCCGCTGGCGCTGGCGCTGCATGCGAGGACGCCGATGAGGCGACGGATAAAGCGGCGGATAAAGTCGCGGGCCGCCCGGCGGGCGACGGGCCGGACGGGGGGAAACGCAGGGAACCGGGCATGATCAAGCGCGCCCTGGGGCGAACCGTGAACCACCGGGCCATCCGGGACGTTCCCACAAGTGTGGTAGGCCGAGACAGCGCTGGTCGCCGAGGATCGCAAGGCTCGGTGTCAGACGAAGCACTGGTGCGAACGCTCTACGCTGAGCATGCTGGTCCGCTGTTGCGCTACGCGCTGCACCTCACGAACGGCGACCGGCAGCGTGCGGAGGACATCGTGCAGGAGACGCTGCTGCGGGCCTGGATGCACCCGGAGGCCATCGCCGAGCGGCCGGCCCGGCCGTGGCTGTTCGCCGTCGCGCGGAACCTCGCGGTGGATGCCTACCGGGCCAGGCGGGCGCGCCCGCATGAGGTTGGCGAAGCAGCCCTTGAGCTGATACCCGCGCCGGACGAGGCTGACCGGGCACTTGAGTCGTGGGCAGTCGCCGATGCGCTGAAGGCGCTGCGGCCGGAGCACCGCGGCGTGCTGCTGGAGACCTACTACCGAGGCCGCTCCGTCGCGGAGGCGGCCGTGGTGCTCGGCATACCGGCCGGCACCGTCAAGTCCCGGACGTTCTACGCGCTCCGGGCGCTGAAGCTGGCACTAGAGGAACGGGGGCTTGCGCCATGAGTGACCCCGCCTGCCGTGACATCCGCCAGTCGCTTGGCGTCTATGTGGTCGGCGCGATCGATCCCGCCGAGCGCGCGCTGGTCGACGCCCATCTGGGCAACTGCCCGGCCTGCCGGGAGGAACTGGCCGGGCTGGCCGGCCTGCCGGCCCTGCTCGGCCGGGTGCCGGCCAGCGACGCGGAGCGGCTGATCACCAGCAGTACCGAGGTCAGGGACCTGGAAGAGCCACCGGCCGAGCTACTCAGCTCGCTGCTGCGGCGCGTCGCCGAGCGGCGGGCAGTGCGCAGGTGGCGGGGCCTGGCCGCGGCCGCGGCGGCCGTCGTCATCGCGGTGGCCGGCGGGGCGGCGGGCGCCCGGATCATCGCGCCCGGCGAAAACCCGGCCGGGGTGACCCAGCCGCAGGGTCCCGTTACTGAGACGGTCAGCGCTACCAACCCGCAGACGAACGTCACCGCCCTGATCAGGTATGCCCGCAAGTCGTGGGGGACCAAGATGGACGTCTGGGTCTCCGGGATCAAGGGCGGCACCACCTGCGAGGTGTGGGCGGTCGATGCCAGCGGGCAGCGATGGTCGGCCGGCAGCTGGACGGTGCCCCGCGGCCGGATGGAATCGGACTATCCCGCCTCGGTGTCGCTCGCGGCCGAGCAGGTGCGCAGCTTCGAGATCACCTCTGGCGGGCACGTGCTGGTAACGGTGCCGGCCACCTGACCGGCCGCGGGAATGCCCGGGCAGCGGCCGGCGCTCTATACGGCGTGACGGCAGGGCTGATCGTATGCGTGGCGGCGCTCGTGGCCTCCGCCGCCGGAGGGCTCACCTGGCGGCGGCGCAACGGCCGGTTCGCCAGCCCGGCCACCAGCAGGGCGGCTGCCAGCGGGGCGGCTGCCAGCGGGCTGGCCTCCGGTCCGGGCATCAGCGGCACCGATCTCGGCCAGCCGCTCGGCCCGCGCGCCACGCTGGTCCAGTTCTCCTCCGCGTTCTGCGCGCCATGCCGGGCTACCAGGCAGGTGCTGGCCGAGGTGGCCGGCCTGACGGACGGGGTAACGCACGTGGAGATAGACGCCGAGTCCCACCTGGAACTTGTCCGCCGCCTGGATGTCCGCCGCACGCCCACCGTCTTCGTGCTCGGCCCGGACGGGCGCATCGCCCGCCGCGCGAGCGGACAGCCGCGCAAGGCCGACCTGATCGCGGCACTGGGCGAGGTGACCTGAGTGTATTATCCGGTTACCAGGTCGGAAATACAGGTAGTTGTCCTTGACCCGGCGCTAACCAGGCGGCGCACGATAGATTTCTGCCGTGTCGCGACCGCGCAGTGTCCGCCGGGCGGCAGGCCGCGGGCAATGCGCGGAGACGGGGTATCGGTTATCCGGGGGTCAGGGCTGGCACCGCGGAAGGGACACCGCAGATGGACATCGATCCGAGAGGACCGCGCTTTGGCGCGCTGATCACGCTCGTTGTCTTCGCGATTGTCCTGATCACCGGCAGCGTCTGGCTGCTGGCCGGGCAGGCGCTCGTGTTCGCGGCCGGGGCGTTCCTCGGCCTGCGGAGATCACCGTACGGGCTGCTCTACCGCTGGCTGATCCGGCCGCGGCTAGGGCCGCCTGCGCAGCTTGAGGCCGAGATGCCGCCCCGCTTCGCGCAGGCCATCGGGCTGCTGATTAGCGTTATCGGAGTCATCGGCTACGGGACCGGGCTGACCGCGCTAGGCATGGCGGCCGCCGCGGCAGGACTGGTCGCCGCGTTCCTCAACGGGGTCTTCGGCCTTTGCCTGGGCTGCGAGATGTATTTGCTTATCCGCCGAATCTGGCCGGGCCATCAGGTCCTGATGCCAGCCGAATCTGACAAGGAGGTTCCCATATGAGCCGTTCCGACGTCCTCGTGGACGCCGACTGGGTCGAGGCCCATCACGGTGACGATGGCGTGGTGATCGTCGAAGTCGACGAGGACACCAGCGCTTACGACAAGGGTCACATTCGTGACGCGGTCAAGATTGACTGGAAGACGGACCTGCAGGACCCGGTGCGCCGTGATTTCGTGGACAAGGCGGGCTTTGAGGCCCTGCTCTCCGCGCGCGGCATCGCCAACGACGACACGGTGGTGCTCTACGGCGGGAACAACAACTGGTTCGCGGCCTACGCCTACTGGTACTTCAAGCTGTACGGGCACCGCAGCGTCAAGCTGCTCGACGGCGGCCGGAAGAAGTGGGAGCTCGACTCCCGCGAGATCGTGACCGAAGTGCCGAAGCGGCCGGCCACCTCGTACCACGCCGCCGAGCAGGACGCCACGATCCGCGCGTTCCGCGACGAGGTGGTGGCGGCGATCGGCCAGCGCAACCTGGTGGACGTGCGGTCGCCGGACGAGTTCGCCGGGCGGCTGCTTGCCCCGGCGCACCTGCCGCAGGAGCAGGCCCAGCGCGGCGGGCACATCCCGACCGCGAAGAACGTCCCCTGGTCGAAGGCGGCCGAGGAGGATGGCAGCTTCAAGTCCGACGACGCGCTGCGCGCCCTGTACCGCGACGAGGCCGGGCTTGACTTCGGCCGGGACACCATCGCCTACTGCAGGATCGGCGAACGGTCCGCGCACACCTGGTTCGTGCTGCACGAGCTGCTCGGCCAGCCGAACGTGAAGAACTACGACGGGTCATGGACCGAGTACGGGTCGCTCGTCGGGGTCCCGATCGAGGTAGGAGACGGCAAGTGAGCGCTGACGGATGCGGCGCGCCGGCCGGCGGGGCGGCCGCGCCGGCCAGCACCGCGGGGAACCAGGCAATCGTCCAGGGCCGGGTGACGCAGAACGGAGCCGCGGTACCGACCGGCTATGCCCGGCTGCTGGACTCCGGCGGTGATTTCGTCGCCGAGGTGCCGCTCGGCGACGATGGCGGCTTCCGGTTCTTCGCCGCGCCCGGCCGCTGGAAGCTGCGGGTGCTCGCTCCTGGCGGGGTCCGCGCCGAGCGCGCCGTATCTGCCGACATCGGCAAGGTGACCGAGCTGGAGGTGGCCGTCTGAGGCCGCCGGGCCGGCCCGTCTGAGGCCGCCGGCCCGGCCGGGCGGCCGCGGCGGGCCGGCCGGGGCCAGACCGGGCCGGGCCCGCCGATCGCGGCCGGGCTTCGCGCGCATTGCGGAAGCCCGGCCACGATCGTTTCCCGGGCCGGCCCAGCCCCGGCCGCGGGCCTGTTCTCGCTCTTGCCACCTTTTCGTCACTTTTAACATCACCTGCCGTTCAGCTTCCCGTTACCTAAGCCGCTGAGGATGAGCACGGCTGCGCAGTGCGGCCCGGATTCCCATGCATGAGCTTGGAGGCGACGGGAAGGTGTCGATTGAGGCTGACCCGGCCCGGCCGGAGCCTGGCGCAGCCGGTCCCGGCGCCGAGGCAAATACCGCCAAACAGCAGGAACCGGCTTCCGGTTCCTGGCAGGCAAACGGAGAAAGCTCGCTGCGGGCGGTCGACCTGACGCTCAGCTTCGGCCCGCGCGCGGTGCTGAGCAATATCTCGCTGGACGTGCAGCAGGGCGTGGTGACGGCGCTGCTCGGGCCGACCGGCTCGGGCAAGACCACCCTGCTGCGCACGTTCAACCGGATGAACGACAAGGTGACCGGCTACCGGCACGCCGGCGACGTGCTGCTGGACGGGCGCAGCATCTGGCACCCGGGCGTCGAGCTGATGTCGCTGCGGCGCAAGGTCGGCATGCTCTTCCAGCGGCCCAACCCGTTCCCGATGTCCATCATCGACAACGTGGCCGCCGGGGCCCGTGCCCACCGGATGGCCAGCAGGCACGGGCTCAGGGCCATCGCGCAGCAGCGGCTGACCGAGGTGGGCCTGTGGGATGCCGTCGGCAACCGGCTCAAGGACTCGCCGTTCCGGCTCTCCGGAGGTCAGCAGCAGCTGCTCTGCCTGGCCCGGGCGCTCGCGATCGATCCCGAGATACTGCTGCTGGACGAGCCCACATCGTCACTCGACCCGGTCGCGACGGAGTCGATCGAGGCGCTTATCCGGACCCTGATCCCGCGGATCACCGTGGTGATCGTCACGCATAATCTCGCCCAGGCCCGCCGGGTCTCCGACCGGACGGTCTTCCTTAATCAGGGCCGCCTGGTGGAGCACGGCCAGACCAAGCAGGTTTTCGAGAACCCCGCGGAGGAGGAGACCGCTCGCTATGTAGGCGGCCGGTTCGGCTAGCCCGCAGACCCGCCCGCGCGGGAGGACAGCACTCCTCCCGCACGGGGGCAAGGACCGCGCAAAGCCGCGGGCCTCATCGCGCGCAGTCGCGTGCGAGCCATGTAACGCACGTGTAAACGTGCAATAACAAAGGAGTATTCCGAGTGCCCAATAAAATCCGCATGGCGTGCACGGCGGCCGCACTGGTCCCGCTCGCCCTGCTGGCGGCCTGCGGCAGCAGCGGGGGCTCAAGCTCATCGACATCGCCGTCGGCGGCGGCGTCCGCTGGCTCGTCATCCTCGTCTGGCGTATCGCTTACCGAGACCGGCAGCACGCTGATGTTCCCGTTGTTCGGCGCGTGGCAGACCGCCTACAACACGAAGGTCACCACCGTCACGATCACCACGGCCGGCACCGGCTCGGGCACCGGCATCGCCGATGCCGCGACCGGCACCGTGACCATGGGCGCATCCGACGCCTACCTGTCGTCCGCCGACATGAGCCAGTACCCCGACCTGATGAACATCCCGCTGACGGTGGCTGCGCTGATGGTCAACTACAACCTGCCGGGAGTCAAGACGCCGCTGAAGCTCAACGGCACGGTGCTGGCAAAGATCTACACGGGCAAGATCAAGACCTGGAACGACGCGGCGATCAAGTCGCTCAACCCGGGCGTGACGCTGCCCAGCATGAAGATCACCACCTTGCACCGCGCGGACAGCTCGGGCAGCACGTTCCTGTTCACCTCGTACCTGAACGCACAGGACCCGGCTGACTGGCCGGCCGCGAACGTCAACACCACGGTGAGCTGGCCGTCCGGGGCCAAGCAGGCCGCGGAGACCGGCAGCGGCGGCATGGTGACCGGCTGCCAGGGCATCAAGGGCTGCATCGCCTACATCGGCATCAGCTACCTGGCCAAGACAACCGCTGCCAACCTCGGCACCGCATCGCTGGCCAACAAGGCGGGCAAGTTCACCCAGCCGACGGCCAAGACCATCAACACCGCGCTGGCCGCCTTCTCCGGGTCCACGCCAACGAACGGGTCCCAGTCCCTGATCAACACGTCAGCGGCCAAGGGCTACCCGATCATCAACTACGAGTACGTAGTCGTGAAGAAGGCGCAATCGAGCGCGGACGTGGCCTCGGCGCTCAAGGCCTTCCTCAAGTGGACGGTCACCACCGGCAGCGGGTCGACGTTCCTCGCGCCGGTCGGCTTCGAGCCACTGCCGGCGAACGTGCAAACCATCGCCGAGAACCAGATCGCGTCGATCAGCGGCTGATTCAGTGGCTACCTCGGCACCGGCTGACCGGCCTGGCGGAGGGGCGGGCTCGCCCCTCCGCCGGACCGGCGGCGCGCTCCGCAACAGGTGGAAGAACGGCGACCTGATCCGCTGGACCGGCCGCGTCGGCGCGGTCATCCCGCTGCTGATGCTGGGCTTCGTGCTGATAACGCTGTTTGTCGAGGCGGTCCCGGCGATCGAGTTCAATGGCTGGAAGTTCCTGACCGGGACCTCATGGAGCTTCGGGGCCGGCTATGGCACGCCAAGCACGACCGGCGGCATCGTGCACCTGCCGGGAGAGGTCTTCGGGGCGCTGCCGCAGGTCATCGGGACGGTGGAGAGCTCGGTGATCGCGCTGATCATCGCGATCCCGGTGTCGGTGGGCGCCGCGCTGGTGATCGTCGAGCGGCTGCCGAGGCGGCTGGCGAACATCATCGGGACGTTCCTTGAGCTGCTGGCCGGCATCCCCAGCGTGGTCATCGGCCTATGGGGCGCGGTGACCTTCGGGCCGATCCTGGCCAAGCACGTGTACCCGGTCATCGCCAGTCACGCGCTTGACGTGCCCGTGCTCAGGTTCTTCCGCGGTGACACCGGCAACGGCCAGGGGCTGCTGACCTCGGGCCTCGTCCTGGCGGTGATGGTGATCCCGATCATCGCGGCCACCTCCCGTGACCTCATCCGCGGCGTCCCGATCCTGCCCCGCGAGGGCGCGGTCGCGCTCGGCCTGTCCGACTGGGAATGCGCGCGGCGGGTGACGCTGCCCTGGGTGGGCGCCGGCATCATCGGCGCCGCGGTGCTCGGCCTCGGCCGGGCCCTCGGCGAGACCATCGCGGTCGCCATGGTGTGCGGGGTCGCGCTCGGCCAGATCCCGACGAACATCTACGGGGTGATGAGCACGATCGCCGCCAACATCGTGCAGAACCTGGACACCGCGATCACCGGGCCGCTCGGCGTGAAGACCTACGCCGAGCTGGCCCTGGTGCTCATGGTCATCACGCTGAGCGCGAACGTGGCCGCCCGGCTGCTGGTCCGCCGGGTGTCCGGCACCGCGCTGCCGGTCGGCCGGGGGCTGTAGCGATGAGCCGCCTGGGCAGCAACCCGTCTTCCCGGCCTGGCACCGGCGCGCAGGCCGGGAGCGCCAGCGACTGGCCGGCCATCCCGATGCGCAGGAAGGTCGTCAACTTCACGTTCTGGGCGGCCTGCGCCGCCTGCCTGGCCGTGATCGTGGTGCCGACAGTCTGGCTGGCCTGGGGCATCATAGCGCGAGCCATCCCGGTCTTCCAGTGGAGCGTGCTCACCACGGATACCACCGGTACGGGCGGCGGCCTGGAGAACGCGATCCTCGGCACCCTCGCGATCACCGCGGGCGTGGTGATCATCAGCGGCACCATCAGCATGCTGACCGGCCTCTACCTGGCCGAGTTCGCCGTCGGCAGGCACCGGAGCGTGCTGCGCGGCGCTTACGAGGTGCTGGCCGGCATCCCGTCCATCGTGCTGGGCTACGTGGGCTTCATCACGCTGGTGGTGGGCCTGCACTGGGGCTTCGGCCTGCTGCCTGCGGTGCTGGTGCTGTCGGTGATCACGATTCCGTACATCACGAAGTCGGTCGAGGGCTCGCTGTCGCAGGTGCCGGCCGCCTACCGGGAGGGGGCCGAGGCACTCGGCATACCGCCGCTGTGGGCACTGCGGAAGATCGTGCTGAAATCGGCGGTGCCCGGCATCATGACCGGCCTGCTGGTGGCCATCGCCATCTCGGTCGGCGAGACCGCGCCGCTGCTGTACACGGCGGGCTGGAACCAGGCGAATCCGACCGCCCAGCTGACCAACCACCAGATCGGCTTCCTCACCTACCCGGTGTGGAGCTTCTTCGACTCCCCGGTCCGGGGACTGCAGGTCCTGTCCTATGACGCCGCCCTGCTGCTGTTCGTTTTCGTGCTGCTGATCATCATCGCAGGACGGGTGATCATCTCGTTCTCCCGGCGACATGCCGAGTGACCCAGCGCGCAACGCCAATGACGGGCCGGCGCGGGCCGAGGCCGGCCCGGCCGTCACCGAGCGCCGGGCAGCAGCCGGAGCTGAGATCCCGGAGCAGGATCACCAGGATTTTGACGCGGGTACCGCGCTGGCCGGTGCCGCCCTGGCGCGGACCCCGGCCGGGCCGGCCCCCGCCCGGCCAGCCATGTCGTCGGCCGGAGTGCTGGCCGACCGGCTGGCGGCCGCGCTGGTGCACCACGAGCCTGGCTGGCGGCTGCCCCGGCACAGCGCCCTGGCCCGGCGCTACAACGTCAGCACGGCGGAGATCGACGCCGCGGTCGGCGAGCTGGCCGCGCGCCACCTGGTCCGCTGCCTGCCGGACGGGCAGGTGTACCGGGCCAGCCCGGCGGAGTACCTGGTGCCGCTGGCCGGCGTGCCCGGCCTGGCCTCGCACATCGACCCGATGGGGGGCCAGATTGCCTGCCGCAGCCGGCAGGTGTCGTGGCGCCGGGTGGCCGAGGACATCGGCTGGGCGCTCGGCGTGCCGCCCGGCGAGCCGGCCTGCGTCATCCGGCTGCTGTGGACAGTCGACGGCGAGCCCGCGGCGGTTGCCACCACTTACCTGGCCAGGCACCTGGCGAGCCGGGCCGGCGATCAGGATGCGGCCGCGCCGACCGTGCTGCCCCCGGCGCTCGACGCGGCGGAGCCCGGCCACGTGCCGGCCGGCCTGCCGCACGCGCTGCACATCGAGATGCAGCCGCCACCGCCATCGGTGGCCAGGAGCCTGCGGCTCTCGCCCGGCCAGCCGGCCGCGCTGACCGCGGCAGTGCTGCGTTCTGACCTGTTCCGGATCGTCGTGCAGTCCGGCGACGGCCCGCTGACGGGCGAGGGCGCCTTCGCCGGAATCTGGGCACGCGCGGCCGAGGACTGGGAACCCTAGCCACCCCGGGCGGGCCGCCGCGCGGCGGATGCGCGGGCAGTTTCTCAGGTGCCTGGACATACGCCTGTCCGGGCTGGGAGCCTTGACCGGAAATGCCTGCCTCCGCAGCTACCGCGGCGGAGCGCGCGCCGCGGCGCGCCCGCTACCTGTTCGCCGGGGATGCGCCCCGGCGCGGTGAGATCGCCGCGGCCTGCGGCATGGCCGTGCTGGCCGCGCACGCGGCGTTCGCCCAGCTCACAATCGTGCTCGCGGTTGGCTTATACGCGGTCGGCAAGGTCACCAGATGGCGCCCGGTATGGCTGGCCGGGCCCGCGGGCGCCGGGCTGATCTGGGCGGTCGCGATCGGCCCGGCCCGCGCGGTAGCCGGGCTCACCGCCGGGCCCCGGCAGGTAGCCGCGTACCTCGGCGGCATCCCCGGCACGCCGGGACGGCTGCTGCACCTCGGCGCGGCGTTCAGCGGGCCCGGCCACTGGCTGCCCGGGCAGCTGCCGCTGGCGCTGGTGCTGGCCGCCGCCGAGGTCGCCGTGCTGCGGCCGGCCGGCTGGCTGCATCCGGACCGGCAGCCGGCCGCGCCCGCCCGCCCCGGGCTGATCGTGGCCGCGCGGCGGCGGTACTGGGCGGCGACCGTCCGGTCCGGCGGCGTAGTCACCAGGGCGGGCGGCTGCCTGGGGATTGACCGGGAGTCCGGCGGCCTGGCGGCCGTTTCCTGGCTGGAGGCCGAGGGCGGCGTGCTCGCAGCCGGCGCAGCAGCCGCCCCGGCCGGATACGGCCCGGCCGGGACCAGCTTCCAGCTCGTGCACGCGGCCATCCGGCGGCGCAAGCCGGTCATCGTCGTCGACCTGACCGGCAGCCGGTGGCTGGCCGGATCGCTGGCCGCCGTCTGCGCCGCCGCCGGCGCGCCGTTCTGCCAGTTCGGCGAGGCGGGCCGGCGCTGCTACGAGCCGTTGCGCGGCGATCCGGCCCGGGCTGCCGCGCTCGTGCTTGGCATGATCGACTGGTCTGCGGCCACCGCCCAGCAGCGGCGTACCTGCGCCGCCTACCTGGGCGACGTGTTCGCCGTGCTAGCCGCCGCACCCGGCGACCCGCGCCGGCCGGTGCTGGACGACGTGCTGCGCCTGCTCGGCCCGGCGGCGCTGCGGACCCGGCTCGGCCGGCTGCCCGGCCAGCATCCGCAGCGGGGCGCGCTGGCCGACCGGGTCGCCGTGTCGGCAGGCCTGGTCGAGGCCGATCCGGCCGCGCTGCGCGTCCTGGCCAGCCAGCTGAGCGCGCTGCGGTCGTCAGCGGCCGGCCGCTGGCTATGCCCCGGCGGCGAGCGGATCAGCCTGGGCCAGGTGCTGCGGGAACGGGCAGTCTGCCTGTTCCCGCTCGACCACGCCCGGCCCGGCCCGTCCGCGAGCATGATCGCCGGGCTGGTGGCCTGCGACGCGATGGCGCTATTCGCCGAGTTACGCGGGATCCCGGTCAGCGGGGACGGCCTGGTCTGGCTGAACGGGTGCGAGCCGGCGGACCGGCAGGCGGTTGCCGAGCTGGCCGCCCGCGGCGGGCAGGCGGGAATGACCGTCCTGCTCAGCACGACGTCGGATCGGGCGGCGGCCAGCCTGGCCGCCGATGTGAACGTGATCGCCATCCACCGGCTGGCCGATCCGGCGGCCGCCGGGCTGCTCGCCGCCCAGGCCGGCCCGGGCAGCGCGGGGCCGGCCGCCAGCGGCGGTATCGGCCATGGTGGCCGCGCGGTACCCGAATGGGCTCAGCGGATGCCCGTCCCGGCGGCAGCCGGGTCACCCGCGGCCGGCGCCGCCGCGGCGGCGGGACCGGGCGGGGCCGATCCGTTAACGAAAGCAGGCCGTCCGGCGGTGACCGCCGAGGCCCTGCTGCGGCTGCCGGCCGGCGCCTTCGCGCTGCTGGTCAAGGGGCCCGAGCGGCGCCTGCTGCCGCAGTGCCAGTCGGTGCCGGCCCGGATTCCGGGAGGCCGCCCGTGACGCCGGACTCCGCCTCGTTCACCTCGCCCGGGCAGTCGGCGCCGGCCGGCCCGCGGGTCCGGGCCGACCGGATCTACGTCGGCTGGCAGTACGCGCTGCTGCATCCCGATCCCGGCCCGCTGCCCAGGCGGCCGGTGCCGCCCGAGGCGGAGCAGGTCAACCCGGGCTGGCTGGCCGCGCAGCGCCGCGAAGAGCAGCGGCTGAGCCGGCCGCTGAAGGTCGCCTGCGGCGGGTCGGCCGGGCTCGCCGCCGCCCTGCTCGTGCTCTGGCTGGCGGGCACGGCGACCGGGCCGCTGACCGGGCTCGGCGTCGCCGCCAGCCTGGCTATCGCGGTCCGCTGCGGGCGGCCGGTGCTGTCCGGCCGGCGTGACCTGGCCGCGCGGGTGGCGGCTGAGCAGCACCGGGTCGGCGTGATCCGCGCCGCGCAGCGGCGCAGGCTGGCCAGCTCGCAGGAAGCGCACGCGCGGAGGTGCGCCGAATGGCAGTCGAGGCGCGCCGCCTTCGACCACCAGCCGCACTGGTACGCCGTCGGCCTGCCGGCCGGAATCGACCGGATCGACGTGGCAGGCGGGACGCTGGCCGGCTGGTCGGCAATGCTCACGATGATCGCCGCGCCGCGGCTGGCCGCGGGCGGCGAGGTCACCGTGCTCGACCTCACCGAGGGCGGCGTGGCGCACGACCTGCTGGCAGTGGCCGGCCGGTCCGGGATCGAGCCGCTGGTGTGGGTCCTGCCCCGGGACCTGGCCAGGCTCGACCTCGGGACCGGGCTGGACCGCGATGCCTTCGCCGACCTGCTGGCCACGACCGTCAGCGTCGGCGGGCAGCCCGGCGTCGCGGCCGACCCGTCGCATGACAACGCGATCGTGGACCGGATTCTGGACGTGCTCGGCGATCGCGCCAGCATCGCCGGTGTCACGGCCGCGCTGCGGGCGCTGGCGCAGGTCGGCGACCCGCGCGCGGACTTGCAGGCCGGCCTGCTCAGCGAGGAGCAGCTCACGAAGATCACCGCGCTGTACGGCCGCGGGGCCACCGACCGGGTGGTGATCGACCGGGCCTGGGCGCTGGAGTCGAGGCTCCGCAAGCTGGAGCGGCTCGCGTCGGAGCCGGTCAGCCTCCCGCCCAGCAGCCTCCGGGTCGCGTGGCTGGACCGGCGGGCGGGGCTGTTCGGCAACCGGGTACTCGGCACCTACATGACGGCTGCGATGACGCAGCTGCTCCGGCAGGCCCCGGATGCGCCGGCCGCTGGCGCTGGCAGCACACCGTCTGCCTGCTCGGCGCCGAAAAGCTCCCCGGCGAGGTGCTCGACGGGCTGTGCGATGCGTGCGAGATTTCCGGGACCGGGCTGGTGATCGCGTACCGGTCGATTCCCGCGCAGGTGAAGGAGCGGCTCGGCCGGGGCAATGCCGCGGTCGCGTTCATGCGGCTCGGCAACGCCGAGGACGCGAGGACGGCCAGCGAGCAGATCGGCACCGCGCACCGGTTCGTGCTGGCCCAGCTCACCGACACGGTGGGCACCTCGGTCACCGATACCTGGGGCGACTCTTACACCAGCACGGTCGGCACCGCCGACTCGGTGGCCGACTCAGTGTCGGCCAGCGATACCACCGGCCGTAGCCGGGGCCGCGGCCGGAGCCGCCAGGACGGGTTCGCGCCGTTCGGGCATTTCACCGGGTCCGCCAGCCGCGACTCAAGCTACTCGCGGAGCGTATCTGACTCGCGTTCGCTGACCGCCGGCATCAGCGAGAGCACTGCCTGGGGGCTGAGCACTTCCCGGGCCGTCGGCGGGAACGAGTCGCTGGCCAGGACGGCCCAGCGGTCCCGCGAGTTCCTGGTGGAGCAGCATGAGCTGCAGCAGCTGCCGCCGAGCGCCATGATCGCATGCTACGCCGGGCAGGATGGCCGCCAGGTGGTGCTCGCCGACGCGAACCCGGGCATCATGGCGCTGCCGACCGCGACCCTGGCGAGCCTCGCGGAGGTGCGGGTCGCGCCGGAACTGGCCGGGCCGGGCCGGATTCAATGGCCGCCCGGCGCCCCGCCGAAGGAAAAGCCGTCCGGCTGGCACCTGCCCGGCGCGGAGCCGCTCCCGAACGCCGGCCCGCCCCCGAACGTGGGCCCGCCCCCGGCCCGGCTGGACTGGCGCACCTACCGCCGCTAGGACGCGTCCCCGGCGGCCGCCCGGCTGGCGGCCGATCCGGACCGGCCATGGCCCGGCAACCCGCAAGCGGGTGGCACGGGCGTCACCGGACTGGTATGCACACAAGGTGGGCGGAACCTCGGGGATCGGGGGCGGCGCGGCCGGGCCGTGGTACCGGGTACTCGCGATCACGCCAGCCGGCCATGGCCAGCGCTCGGCCGAGCAGGACTACGCCGAGATACTGCCCGCGGCGCTGAGCGCCGCCCGGCACCGCAGGCCGTTCATCGCGGGCTGGCTGTCCCGCGGCGGCGGCGCTCCGCTCGAACTGATCACGAACGCGGGACCGCTGCCGGAGGCGGCGGCTGACGCCCGCCCCGGCCAGCCGGAGCCGGCCAGCCGCCCGGCCCGGCCGGCCCGGTCGAGCTGCTCTTCCCGGCAGGAGCCCGCGGCCTGCTCGTGCCAGCGGGCTGGCTCGCCGACCTTGACCGGCTGGTCTGGGCACCCTGCCCGGCCAGGCAGGCCCCGCCGCTGGGCGGCGGAACCGGCCTGCGCGCCCGGGGGCTCTGGCCGCCGGTGCCGCCCGGCCAGGACCAGCAAGGCCAGCGCGGGGACGCCGGCGACGGCCGGGCGCCGATGTTCGAGTCGGCGCTGACCGCGCTGATGAGCAGGCCCTTCGGCTGGCTGGTGGTCGCCGAGCCGACGGACCTCATCGACGCCGAGATAGCCGAGCTCCGCACCCAGCTGAACGTCCTGCGCCGGTACGAGGAGGAACGTGCCCGGCTCGACGTCGAGCGCGCCGAGCGCCGGCTGGCCGAGCTCGACGCATTCCGCGAGGCGGGGCTGTGGAACGTGCGGGTGCTGGCCGGGGCGGCCAGCGAGCAGGAACTGAGCCTGCTCGCGCCGGTGCTGGTCGGATCGGCCGGGCTGGCCGGCCACCCGTACCGGCTGCGCAGCGGCGACGGAGTACATGACCTGGCCGACGCCCTCGTCGTCAAGCTGGCCGATGCGGGCGACGGCGCCCAGGTGCCGTTCGCCGCCACGGCGGGCACGCTGGCGGCGCTGACCGGGCTGCCCCGCGCGGAGGTGCCGGGCGTCCGGCTGCTCGACCCCGGCCATTTCGACCTGACCAGCGAGACCAGCGCCAGCCCGGCGATCGACCTGGGCGAGATCCTGGATGGCCAGGACCGGCCGGTAGGCAGGTTCCGGGTGCCGCTCGGCACCCTGAACCGGCATGCCTTCGTGGCGGGCGCGACCGGCTCGGGCAAGTCGCAGACGGTCCGGCACCTGCTGGAACAGCTCACTAGGGCGGGCGTTCCCTGGCTGGCGGTCGAGCCGGTGAAGTCCGAGTACGCCGTGATGGCAGGCCGGATCGCCGGGACCGGCCAGGTGACCGTGATCAACCCGGCCGACCCGGGCGCCGTGCCGCTGTCGGTGAACCCGCTGGCCCCGGAGCCCGGATACCCGGTGCAGGCCCATATCGACATGGTCCGGGCGCTGTTCCTGGCGGCCTTCGCCGCCGATGAGCCGTTCCCGCAGATCATGTCCCAGGCGCTGCAGCGCGTCTACGCGGCCTGCGGCTGGGACACCGTGACCGGAACCGGCCTGCCGGGCGCCCCGGCCGGGCCGGTCATCCCCACGCTGGCGCAACTGCAGCGGGCCGCGCTCGCGGTGATCGACGACGTCGGCTACGGCCGGGAACTCCAGGCCGACGTCCGCGGCTTCGTCGACGTCCGGCTGCGGTCGCTGCGGATCGGCTCGGCGGGCAGGTTCTTCGAGGGCGGGCACCCGGCTGACATCGGCGAGCTGCTCAGCCGCAACGTGGTGCTCGCGATCGAGGACGTGGCCAACGACGAGGACAAGGCGTTCCTGATCGGCACGCTGATCATCAGGATCGTGGAGTACCTGCGGCTGCGGGCCCGCGCCGGCGCCCCGGCGCCGGCCGGACCACGACGGCGGCCATGACCTGCGGCACGTCATCGTGATCGAGGAGGCCCACCGGCTGCTGCGGGCCAGCCGGGAAGGCGCGAGCGCGCACGCGGTCGAGCTGTTCGCCGGCCTGCTCGCGGAAATCC
Source organism: uncultured Actinomycetes bacterium (assembly GCA_963786975.1). Taxonomy (GTDB): domain Bacteria; phylum Actinomycetota; class Actinomycetes; order Streptosporangiales; family Streptosporangiaceae; genus Palsa-506. The sequence goes on from CAWBBE010000012.1 coordinate 116,173, forward strand.
GGGCCTACGGCACGGGCATCGTGGTGGCCGAGCAGATACCGGCCAAGCTGGTTCCCGACGTGGTCAAGAACACCGCGCTGAAGATCCTGCACCGGCTGCCTGCCGTCGATGACCGGCAGCTGGTCGGCGCGGCCATGAACCTGGACGGCGACCAGTCCCGGCAGGTGGTGTCGCTGGTGCCCGGAGTCGCCGCGGTCTTCGCCGACGGCATGGACCGGCCGCTGCGGATCCGGGTGCCGCCCGGCGAGGACAGGGAACGGGCCGGCCCGCACGCCGTCGCGGCCCCTCCGCTCAGCGGCCGGCGGTGCGCTGCCTGCGGCCCCGAGTGCGCCGGGCGGGCCTGCACCCTGCTCGAGCTCCGGGCCGCCGACCTGCTGGCCGGCCGGCCGGATGATGCCTGGCTGCGGGTGTGGACCGAGGCGCTGGTGCTGGCCTACCTCACCAACCGCGGGCTCCCGCTGGTTCCGGCCGGGCTGCGGCAGCGCTGGGCGGCGCTCCCGGCGCGGCTGCGGGAATGCCTGCTCGCGACGGTTATCGGCCAGGCGATGGCCGGCCGCGCGCTGACCGTCCGGGCCCACTATGACCCGGCCCGCCTGGTCGCGGCCGCCGCCGTCACCGCGCAGCGGATGCTCGGCGGCGGCCAGGGCGCCGGGCGCCGGGCCGGCCCGGACTGGGTCATCCCGCAGCTGCGCTGGCTGCACGAGATAGACCGGGTTTACCCGCTCAACAGCGATCCGCCTGACGTGTTCGGGCCGGCCCCGCGGCTCGACTACCCGCTCGCCGGGCTGGCCGACCGGCCGGATGTCCGGATCGGCCAGCGGGTCCGCGGCCTGCGCAGGCACCCGCTCTCGATGGAGCTGCCGCGTAACCGGCAGCCGGCCTGGAATGCCCTGCTCGGCGAGGATGACCAGCGCGGCTTCACCGATGATCTGGCGAGCGTGGTGATCGGCGCCAGCCACCGCGGCCAGCTGCGCCAGGCGGCCGGCGAGATGGGTATCTCCGGCTGGCTGGAGACGGTCCTTTCCTGGCCGCGGCGGTTCATCGTGCGGCCCTGACGGGAACCGCGCCCGGGTCGTGCTCCGGCTATCCAGGGCCTGCCCGCGCTCATCCGGCCGCGCCCGGCCCGGGCGCGGCCGCCCGGCGGCCTGTCCGCGCGGTCCGCCCGCCGGATAGCATCGGCGGCCATGGGGAAGCTTCCGCTGCGCGCGCGGCTCGCCACGTCCATCGGTGACGCGGCGGGCCGGGTGTCCCGGCTGACCGGCCGCGGCGACGGGTCGGTGATCGGCGGAGTGCTGAGCCTGCGGGTCGAGCCTGACCTGCTCAGGCTGCTGTCCGCAGGCCGCCAGATCGTGCTGGTTACCGGCACCAACGGCAAGACGACGACGACCCGGCTGATCACCGCGGCGCTGGGCGCGCTGGGCCAGGAGGTGGCGTCCAACGCCTTCGGCGCGAACATGGAGGCGGGCCTGACCTCCGCGCTCGGCCGCGCCCGCGGGGCGCCGTTCGCGGCGCTCGAGGTCGACGAGAAGTACCTGCCGGCGGTGCTGGCCGCGACCGGCGCCAGGGTGGTCGCGCTGCTGAACCTGAGCCGCGACCAGATGGACCGGGCCGCGGAGATCTGGATGGTGGCGAGGCGCTGGCGGGAGGCGCTGGCCGCCGCCCCGGACTGCCGCGTGATCGCCAACACCGACGATCCGCTGATCGTCTGGGCGGCCTCGGCGGCGCCGCGGGTGACCTGGGTCGCGGCCGGGCAGCGCTGGCACGAGGACTCCTGGTGCTGCCCGGAATGCGGCTCCCACCTGCGCCGGGACGAGCTCGGCTGGCGGTGCGGCGAGTGCGCCTTCCGGCGGCCGTCGGCCCGCTGGGTGCTGGAGGGCTCCTCGGTGATCGACGCCAGCGGCAAGATCCGGGATCTGTCGCTCGCGCTGCCCGGCCGGGCCAACCGGTCCAACGCGGTGATGGCGCTGGCCGTGGCCGATTTCTTCGGCGCGGACGTGGCGCAGGCGCTGCCCAGGCTCCGTGCGGTGAACTCGGTGGCCGGGCGCTACACGCAGGTTGACCGGCGCGGACGGCGGGTCCGGCTGCTGCTGGCCAAGAACCCGGCCGGCTGGCTGGAGGCGTTCGACGTGCTTGAACCTGGCTCATCGCCGGTCATGCTGTCCGTCAACGCCCAGGTGCCGGACGGCCGGGACACCTCCTGGCTGTGGGACGTCGACTACCGGGTGCTGCGCGGCCGCCCGGTGTTCGTCACCGGCGAGCGGCGGCTCGACCTGGCCGTCCGGCTGGAAGCCGACCAGGTGGCGTTCGAGCTGGCCGGCGGCATCGACGACGTGGTGGACAGGGTGCCGCCCGGTGCGCTGGACGTGGTCGCCAACTACACGGCGTTCCAGCAGATCCGCGCGGTCGTGGGCCGGGACAGCTGATGCCGGGACAACTGACGGAGGCGGGCTGGTGGCGGTACGACCTGGTTCCGGGCGGCCGGGCATGAACAGGCGCGGGCCAGGCAGCCTGCGGCTCGTCTGGGTCTACCCCGACCTGCTCAGCACCTACGGTGACCGCGGCAACCTGCTGGTGCTGAAGCGGCGCGCCAGGCTCCGGGGCATAGAGGTCGAGTCCGTCGAGGTTAACGCGGACGAGCCGGTTCCCCGCCAGGGCGACATCTACCTGCTCGGCGGCGGCGAGGACCTGCCGCAGATTCTCGCCGCGCGGCGGCTGCGGGAAGACGGCGGGCTGACCGCGGTGGCCGCCCGGGACGCGGTCATCTTCGCGGTCTGCGCCGGATACCAGCTCATCGGTGCCGAGTTCGGCGGCGTGGAAGGCCAGCCGGTAGCTGGTCTCGGCATCATCGACCTCAGCAGCACGCGCGGCGACCGGCGCGGCGTCGGCGAGATCGTCGCGGACGTCGACCCGGAGCTTGGCGTTCCCCGGCTGACCGGGTTCGAGAACCACCAGGGCATCACCAGCCTGGGCCGGCCGCCCGCCCGCTGGCGAAGATCACGGTCGGGGTCGGTAACGGGGACGGCACCGAGGGCGCCTACGCGGGCCGGATAGTCGGCACCTACCTGCACGGCCCCGCGCTGGCCCGCAATCCCGGCCTGGCCGACCTGCTGCTGACCTGGGCGGCCGGCCCGCTTCCGGCGCTGAACGGCGCCGACGAGGAATGGGCCAGGCAGCTCCGCGAGGAACGGCTGTCCGCGATCCCCGGCTAGCGGCCGCCGGCCGCTGCCGGTTAGTAGACCAGCGCCTGGGTGCCGTCGGCGATGATCTCCGCGAGGAACGTCGACGCCCCGGCGATGCGCACGCCCTCGATGACATCCGCCCCGGTGATCTCGCGGCGGGACGCGCACTGGGTGCACAGCGTGACGGTGCCCGCCGCCAGGATGCTGGCCAGCAGGTCCCCGAGCGGAGCGGCGTAAGGGAGCACGACGTCGCCGGCCCGGCCGGGCAGCGCGAACCAGGCGGCCTCGCCGGTGAGCCAGAGCGACACGTCAAGCCCGGCGGCGACGGCGGTCGCCGCGACGGTGAATGCCTGGTTGCAGCGCTCAGGATCGTCCTGGCCGGCGGTGACCTTGACCACGAGGGCACGAGAGGGCATGCCCGAACCCTAATCGGGATCCAGCCGCCCCGGGCGGGCCCTCATCGTGGTTAACATTTGTCCGGTTAGTACCGGATAGATGTTAACCGCCACGATTCTCCGGCCGAGGCGGCCAGGGGACCGTGGCCCTGCTGCCGGGACTGGGCCGCTGTCGTCCTAACCTGTCCTGCATGACGAACGAGCCGCACGAGAGCCTCGGCCCGCTGCTCTTCCTGCTCGGCCGCTGGGAAGGCGCGGGCGTGGGCGGCTATCCCACGATCGACAGCTTCCGGTTCGGCCAGGAGATTTCCTTCAGCCACAACGGGAAGCCCTACCTCAGCTACGTCAGCCGGACCTGGCTGCTGGACGACGCGGGCGACATCGGCAGGCCGCTGGCGATGGAGACCGGCTTCTGGCGCCCGCAGCCGGATAACCGGCTCGAGGTCCTGCTCGCCCATCCGACCGGGTTCGCCGAGATCTACTACGGCGAGATCAGCGGCACGAAGATCGAGATGGCCACCGACGCGGTCGTCCGCACCTCCTCCGCGAAGGAAGTAACGGCTGGCCGCCGGCTGTACGGCCTGATCGGGGCCGACCTGGGCTACGCGTACGACATGGCCGCCGTCGGCCAGCCGCTGCAATCGCACCTGTCCGCGCAGCTGAAGCGGACCGGGGACGCGGCCTAGCCGAGCATGCCAGCGGCCGGGGTCATGTCGTGTCATGACCCCGGCCGCCGAGTTCGCTAGCCCCGGTGCCGCCGGAGCAGTCCGGCTAGCTCAGATCTCGCCCAGCCAGTAGACCGCGAACGAGGTGCCGTGCAGCGGAGTCGGCGCGGCGATGACGCTGCCGCTGTTCTTGCCGATCTGGAAGATCCGGAATGCCCGCCAGTGGCTGGACCTGATCCCGCCGCTGCGGCCCTTGGAGTTGTGGATCGAGATGCTGGAGTACGCCTGCGCGCCATAGGGGGCGAGCGAGGACTGCTGGCCGTTGACGGTCGGCGCCTCGCTGATCACCTCGGCCGAGGTGCGCTTGCAGGTGGCGCCGGCGCACCGCTGGCGCACGGTGCGGTGCTTGCCGGTGGTGTTGTTCTTGACTTCCATCTTGAACTTGCCGCCGGTGAAGGTGGTCGTCGCGGTGATCGAGTCACCTGGGCGGATCCTCAGGGTGGTGAACGGCTGCTCGGGGCGGGGGAACACCTCGCGCCAGGCGAAGACCTGCTGGGTCGTCCCGTTGCAGTCCGACTCGATGCCGTCCTGCTCGACCGTGTTGCTGCTGAAGCCGTCCAGGCCGACCCAGTGCGAGGAGAACGTGTTCGGGTTGCTCGAGCAGTTCATGATCGGCACGTAGAACGTGGCCCGGATCTTCTTGAACTTGCCCCGGGTGACCGCGTAACCGGCCCAGTTCGTGGAGCCGACCTTCTTGATCCCGACGGTGGAGTCCGAGCCAGCGGCGACGCCGGCCGGCAGCGCGGCGGGGATCATGGGGTGCGGCTCCGGCGCAGCCGCCGCGGCAGCGGCCGCGTGGTGCGTGGTGGCCTGGGCGGCTGCGTACGGCGCGCTGACGGCCGCGGCCGATGCCGCGAGCGTCAGTGCCGCGACCGTGGTCCCGGTGACTCGGTAGAGCTTGTTCACAGATGTCCCTTCTGGACTTGGTTTTGCCCCGATGGCAGCGAATGCCGAAGTGCCCTCCGGGTAGAGAAGCCAGTCGGCTCGAACGCACGGCGAGGACAGTTGGCGCAGACTTTACCTCGCCGGGATCGGCATCCGCGGAGACATGGCCGGAACGTTGAGGTATCGACACAATAACGATCGGATCGCCCCCCGCGGGACCAGGCGGTTCGCCGCAAGATTCCCCGTACCGGACCCGCCGGGCGGTGCCGCGACACCGCCAGGCACGTTCCGGCCAGGCACAGCATCGTAGGGCAGGCACCCCGTCGGCCGCAGCCGAGCGCCCCGGAAAGCAGAGAGCCCCCGGGCGCCTCCCGCGGCGGGGAACCAGGCCGTGCCGGGAGCCGTGCCGCGCCATCAGGCTCGGCACGCGCTGCAACGAAACGTTGCGCTCCGCGGTCCGGAGGTGTTACCCGCCGCGGGGACCGGCTGGACAAGGCCGATCAGCCCGGGGGTCCGGTGTCTGCCGTATATTCGCCGGCCGCCGCCTGTGCGGCACGCAACCCAGCGCCTTCCGGCGACGGTGCTTCCCGGCGCCTTCCGGCGACGGTGCCTTCCGGTGCCGTCTGGCCACCAGGTGCGTTAAGCCGGTGAAACCGCGCCCCGTAGCTTGCGCCACGGTGAGCGTCGGCGGGACGGCGGCTAGCTGACAGCCACCTCGCGAGTCCGACATCTATGCATTCTGTTGGACCACCTCCTTTCCCGCGTTAGCAGGAACGCTACGTCACCTCCCGACGGGGTGGCAAGCGCCTTATTTCCGGCCCGCCTGCCTTACTAGACTTGGCTCATGGCACAGACGTGGGACGACACGCTGCGGGCCAGCGGCTACCGGGTCACGCCGCAGCGCCAGCTCGTCCTCGAGGCCGTCACCAAGCTGGAGCACGCCACCCCCGAAGAGATCTTCGCCTGCATCCGGCAGACGGCCCGCGGCGTCAACGTGTCCACCGTCTACCGGACCCTGGAACTGCTGGAGCAGGTCGGGCTGGTCACGCACACGCATCTCGGGCACGGCGCGCCGGTGTACCATCTCGCGGCCGAGGCGCAGCACGTGCACCTGGTCTGCCGGGATTGTGAGAAGGTCATCCAGGTTGACCCGGCCGCCGTCGGCAGCCTGGTCACCGCGCTGGACCGGGAATCCGGGTTCGAGACCGATGTCGGGCACCTGACGGTGTACGGCCGCTGCGCGGACTGCCGGGAAACCAGCATTCAGCCATAACGGGGACCGCGGCGCCGGCCGCATACCCTAGGCCTCATGAAAAGCCCGCTGCTAGCAACCACGGGCGCCGTTCCCGCGGACGGCCCCGATGCCGGCGTGGCGGCGCACTACGGCGATCCCTACGGCGAGCAGCGGGCGCTGGCCACCGCCGCCGGGCTGGTGGATCGCTCGCATCGCGGCGTCATCCGGATCACCGGCCAGGACCGGCTGTCCTGGCTGCATAGCCTCACCACGCAGAGCCTGGACAAGCTGCCCGCCGGGGAAACCGCCGAGGCGCTCATCCTCAGCCCGAACGGGCACGTGGAGCATCAGCTGACGCTGACCGACGACGGGACCTCGGTGTGGGCGCACGTCGAGCCGGGAACCGCCGGGCCGCTGCTGGAGTTCCTGCAGTCGATGCGGTTCATGCTCCGGGTCGAGCCGGCCGACGTGACGGCTGATTACGCGGTGCTGACGCTAATGGGCCCCGGCGCCGGGCAAGTCAGTCCGGGCGAGGTGGCGGCAACCATCGCGGATCCGTTTCAGATAGATCTTGTCATCGCCCGGCCGCAGATCCCGGCCGTGGCTGCCCGACTGCAGTCGGCCGGGGTGGCGCTGTCCGGCCTGCAGGCGCACGAGGCGCTGCGGATCGCGGCGCGGCGGCCGCGGCTCGGGCAGGACACCGACCACCGGACGATCCCGCACGAGGTGGGCTGGATCGAGACCGCGGTGCACCTGTCCAAGGGGTGCTACCGGGGCCAGGAGACCGTCGCGCGGGTGCACAACCTCGGCCACCCGCCGCGCCGCCTGGTGTTCCTGCACCTGGACGGTAGCGCCGACGTGCTGCCCGCGCACGGCGACCCGGTGCAGCACGCGGGCGCGACGGTGGGGTTCATCGGGTCGGCGGCCAGGCATTACGAGCTGGGCCCGATCGCGCTGGCGCTGATCAAGCGGACCGTGCCGGTCGACGCCGGGCTGACCGCAGCGGGCGTCGCCGCGGCCCAGGAGGTCATCGTGCCGCCGGACGCCGGCGCCAACGTCAAGGTCACCTTGCGGCGACCGCGCGGCAGCCTGCAGCGGGCCCGCGAGTAACCTTAGGCCGCCGCAAAAACCCGTCGCCTGGAGGTCGTTCGCCATGCTGCGCCGTATGCTGCTGGCCGCGTCGGCCAGCGACCGGGTCCGCCAGGTCGTCACCACGGCGCCGTACACGCGCGACGTGGTCACCAGGTTCGTGGCCGGGCACACCGCCGAGGACGCGCTGCGGGTGACCCGCAGGCTGCTCTCCGACGGGCTGCTGGTCAGCCTCGACTATCTGGGCGAGGACACGGCCGACCGGGACCAGGCGGGGGCCGTGGCCGACGAGTACATCCGGCTGCTCGGCCGGCTCGGCTCGGCCGGCCTGGCCAGCGGCGGCCGGGCCGAGGTCTCGGTGAAGCCGACCGCGGTCGGGCTCGGGCTGGCCGAGCACGGCCCGAAGACCGCGGCGGAGAACATCGCCAGGATATGCTCCGCGGCCAGGGACGCGGGCACTACGGTCACGCTGGACATGGAGGAGCACACCGGAGTCGGGCCCACCCTGCGGATCCTGGCCGAGCTCCGGCCGGAGTTCCCCGACCTGGGCTGCGTGCTGCAGAGTTACCTGCGGCGCACCGCTGACGACTGCGCCGGCCTGGCCGGGGCCGGCTCGCGGGTGCGGCTGTGCAAGGGCGCCTACCGCGCGCCGGAGCAGGCTGCCTTTACCTCGCGCGCGGACGTGGACCGCTCGTACGCCCGCTGCCTGCGGATCCTGCTGGCCGGCGACGGCTACCCGATGCTGGCGACACACGACCCGCGGCTGATCAAGATCGCCGGCGTGCGGGCGGCCACGGCCGGCCGGGCCCCCGGCAGCTTCGAGTACCAGCTGCTTTACGGCATCCGGCCTGCCGAGCAGCTGCGGCTGGCCAGCGGCGGGGCGCAGGTGCGGGTCTACGTGCCATATGGCGATGACTGGTATGCCTACCTGGTCCGCCGCCTCGCCGAGCGGCCGGGCAACCTGGCGTTCTTCCTGCGCTCGCTGGTGTCGGCCGGCTGACCTGGGCGGGGTGAGCCGGCCTCACGGTAGGCTCCTGCGGGTGATCGGAGTGCTCGGGGCCGGGAAGATGGGCGAGGCGCTGCTTTCCGGGATGCTCCGGGCGGGCGTCTCGCAGGCCGACGTCATCGCCGCCGTGCGCAGGCCGGCGCGGGCCCGCGAGCTCCGGGCCGCGCACGGGATCGAGGTGCTCACCGCCGCCGAGGCGGCCGCCCGGGCCGACACGCTCGTCGTCACCGTGAAGCCGCAGGATATGGCGGTGCTGCTGGAGGAGATCGAGCCGGCCGTGCCGGCTGGCCGGCTGGTGATCTCGGTGGCGGCCGGCATCACCACGGGGTTCATCGAGCGCCGGCTGCCAGCGGGCATCCCGGTGGTGCGAGTGATGTCCAACACGCCGGTGCTGGTCGACGAGGCGATGAGCGTGATCTCGGCGGGCACGTACGCGGGCGAGGAGCACCTGCAGCGGGCCGAGGAACTGCTGCGCCCGGTCGGCAAGGTGCTGCGCATCCCCGAGTCGCAGCAGAATGCCGCGACGGCTCTGTCCGGCAGCGGGCCGGCGTACGTGTACTACCTGGTCGAGGCGATGGTCGATGCGGGCATCCTGCTCGGCATGGCGCGCGGTAACGCGCTGGAAATGGTGACCCAGGCGGTATACGGCGCGGCCACGATGCTCCGCGATTCCGGCGAGCACCCGGTGATCCTGCGGGAGGCGGTGACGTCGCCAGGCGGCACCACGATCAACGCCATCCGCGAGCTGGAGAAGCACTCGGTGCGCGCCGCGATCCTGGCCGCGATCGAGGCCGCCAGCGAGCGCGGCCGCGAGCTTGGCGCAGGTTAGCCGCGGGGATGGCGCGGCCAGCCGCCGGATAGCGCGGGGCAGCCGCCGGATTGCGCGGCGACCGGCCGGATTTGCGCGCCGGCCACGGGTTTGACGCAGGTTAGTATCGGGTACGGCGCCGGCTGCTGGATTTACCGTACTCGTGACCGGATGGGCAGCTGCCCGATGAGCAGCTAAGGCGTAATCTTCGCTGGCCGGATTGGCGGTATTGGCATAGCCGAAAAGGCAGGCCTGCCATCAGTTCGGCTGCCGGGCTGCGCTGCGATGAGCCGCCGAACGGCATGGCTCACTGGCTCAGATCTAACTAATATGAGATGCTCGCCGGGGTTGCCCTTTTCCGTACAGGACTTACGCTGGAGACGGACGTGACTGGTGCGCCGATCCGGCTCGGCGCACGCAGCTTCGCCGGAAGAGGGCTAAGCATGGCAGCAGACGCAACTCCCCTAAGTGATGTCAGGTTCCTGACCGTGGCCGAGGTGGCCACGATCATGCGCGTGTCGAAAATGACCGTCTACCGTCTCGTGCACTCGGGCGAACTGGAGGCGATCAGGGTCGGCCGCTCGTTCCGAGTCCCTGAACAGGCCGTCAACCAGTACCTGCGGGACGCCTTCGTAGGGACTACCTAGCCGGTCCCGCGGCGAGGAGGTCCGGCCAGGCCCGGCGCAGAACCAGGCGGAGGCTCGCCGCCGGGCTGGCGCAGCCCCGGCGGCGGGCCGATGCGCGGCTGGCAACGGCCAGGCGCCTGGCCAGGCGTCTGGCCGTGATCGGCATTCCCCCGTCGGGGCGGGCACCGGACAGCCCGCAGCCAGCCGGGATGGGCTGCCTGGTTCGGACGGGAGTACGCTGTACCGTCGAAGCGTGCAAGCCGCCCGGCGTGGGGCGTGCAGAGCAGGCATGCCCGTCAGCCAAGACATCAGACGAGGGTGGTTTCGTGGGCTCAGTCATCAAGAAGCGCCGCAAGCGAATGGCCAAGAAGAAGCACCGCAAGCTGCTGCGGAAGACCCGGGTCCAGCGCAGGAACAAGAAGTAGCGCAGGGACGAGGACCCGCCGCGGGCCAGCGGGCGCCTGCCCCGCGCTGCCGGGCGGGCAGGCGCCGGACGAGCGGCGCCGGATCGCGCTGCCCCGGGCAGCTGCCGCGCCGCCGGGCGGATTCCGCGGCCGACCGGAGCCGGCCGCAGAATCGGCGGCCGTGCAGTCGGCCTGCCACCGTGCCAGCGTGAGCGGCGCCGGGCTGGCCGCCCGCGGGCCGGCCGCGGCGGCACCGCGATGGCGGCGGGCGGCAGCGGCGCACCGCGCCGGCGCTGACGTGCACCGCGCCGGCGCTGATGGGAGGCATGATGAACGAGCCTCACGCCGATCACGCGCATGACTGGCGGCAGCGGATCGCTGCCCTGGCTGACTTCGTGCGGCGGCGCGCAGAGGGTGAATACGAGGTCGACCAGTCCGGCTTCGACCCCGATTTCCACGCGTCAGTGATCATGCCGCTGTCCCGGGCGGTCTACCGGGACTGGTTCCGCGTCCGCATGCGCGGGCTGGAGCACGTCCCGGACACCGGGCCGGCGCTGGTGGTGGCCAATCATTCCGGGGTGCTCCCGTTCGACGCGATCATGCTGCACACCGGGCTGTACGACGAGCACCCGAGGCACCGGAACCTGCGCCTGCTCGGCGCGGACCTCGTCTACGCGATCCCCGGGCTGGCCAGCCTGGCCAGGAAGAGCGGGCACGCCAGGGCCGACCCGGCCGAGGCCGAGCGGCTGCTTGACGCCGGCGAGCTCGTCGGCGTGTTTCCGGAGGGCTTCAAGGGAATCGGGAAGCCCTACACCGAGCGGTACCAGCTGCAGCGCTTTGGCCGTGGCGGGTTCGCGGCGACCGCGATGCAGGCGGGCGTGCCTATCATCCCGTGCGCGATCGTCGGGGCGGAGGAGATCTATCCAATGATCGGGAATGCCGAGACGTTCGCGCGAATGCTCCGGCTCCCGTATTTCCCGGTCACCCCGCTATTCCCGTGGCTCGGCGCGCTCGGCGCAATACCGCTGCCATCTAACTGGCTTATCGAATTCTGCCCGCCGGTGCGCACCGACGACTACGCGTCGGCCGGGGAAGCTCCGGATGCCGCCGTTGCCGAGCTTGGCGGCAAAGTGCGCGACATTATTCAGCAAAAACTTGACCAGCTGCTGACCGACCGGGGTCCGGCCTTCGGCTAGCCCCCGGTGCCCGAGCCAGCCGGGCCTGCCGCCGGCGGTCAGCCTGCCGCCCGGCGGTCAGCCTGCCGCCCGGCGGCGGTGCAGCGCGAAGCCGGCCGCCAGCCCGCCAGCTACCGCCCCGGCCCCGGCGGCGACCGGCAGCGCGATCATCGTGGCCCGCCGGCCCGACCGGAAGTCGTGCACGGGCCAGCCGCGCCGCCTGGCCTCGTCGCGGAGTTCCGCGTCCGGATTCACCACGTTGGGATGGCCGACCAGGGACAGCATCGGCAGGTCGTTGGCCGAGTCGCTGTAGGCCGTGCAGCGGGACAGGTCGAGCCCCTCGCGGACGGCCAGCGCCCGGACCGCCTCGGCCTTGGCCTCGCCGTGCAGCAGCCCGCCGACGAGGCGTCCGGTGTAGACGCCGTGCACGCTTTCCGCGACGGTGCCAAGTGCGCCGGTCAGCCCCAGCCTGCGGGAGAGGATGTTGGCCAGCTCGACCGGCGTGGCGGTAACCAGCCAGACCCGCTGTCCGGCCGCCAGATGCTGGCGCGTCAGCTCCCTGGAGCCCGCCCAGATCCGGGCGGCCATGGTGTCGTCGTAAATCTCCTCGCCGAGGGCGACGATGTCCGCTACCCGGTGCCCGGCCACGAAGGCGAGCGCCGCCTGCCGGGCCGCGTCGATGTGATCGGAATTCTCGGCGCCGCGTATCCGGAACGACAGCTGCCCCCAGGTCAGCCTGACCAGGTCACGGGGGCCGAACATCTTGCGCGCCGCCAGCCCGCGGGCGAAATGATAGATGGACGCGCCCCGCATCAGCGTGTTGTCCACGTCGAAGAAGGCAGCGGCCGCCGGGTCCTGGGCCGGCGGCGGGTGCTCGACGTCGGCGACGGCGGCCGAGGCCTGGCCGGCCAGCGCCGCCTGGCTCTTCCGGCTGGGCCGTGCGCGGCTCAGCGCCCGCCTCGTCCTGCTGGCGGCTTCGGCCGGGCCAGCGTCCGGCGGCGAGCCAGCGGAGGTGCGCCGTCCTAGCAGCTGCCTCATGTGTATCGAGCCTACCGGGGCCGGCCATCACCGTCCGGTCGCAGCGGCCCGGCTGGCCAGCGCAGGCCCCGGGCCGGGACCGGCGTGACCGCTGGTCACGCCGCCGGAAGAAGACTCCCGCGGGTAGTCGCATCGCGTTCGCATCATCGCCCCGTGTCGGGCACCATAGGCAGCAATGTCTATCTCGCTGCTGACGGCGGCAGCCGGCGCGGTGCTTGCCCTGGTGGGCACCATCGCGCTGGCCATCCGGTGCGTCCGCATGCCTCGCACCGATCTGATCGCCTGGGCCTGCGCGATGGCCGGCCTCGCGGTGGCACTCGGCGCGCAGGCGGACGGCTTCGCGACTGGCTTCGACCAGCGGACCTTCCGCGCGGTGCAGCTGGGCGCACAGGTGGTCGCGACACTCGGGCTCGCGCTTGGCCTCGCCGAGGTGGCGGCGCGCAGCCTGCCCATGCGATTCGCGGTCAGGCTCGCGGTCTCGGCCCTCGGGATCGTGAGCCTGGTGATCCTGGCCACCGACCCGCTCAGCACGACGGCGTTCAGCAAGGCATTCCCCGTCGCGTCGGTGCACTACCAGCCGATCTCCAACTCGCTGCTGATGTACGTGCTGGCGCCGTTCACCGCGCTGGTGGCGCTGATCGCCATCTTCGTCACCGCGGGCCGCTCCCGGCGGGATCCGGCCTGGCGGGCAACGTTGCCCGCGGTGGCGGGGGCCGGCCTCGCCGCCCTTGCGCTGGCCGCCCCCGGGCTCGCCGCGCTCGCCAGCAACAAGCTGTCTGCCAGGGTGCCGCTGGCCAGCGTCTTTCCGGTGCTCTGCGTGCTGGCCGTGGCGGCGACCTGGCTGGCCTCCGCGAAGGTGCGGCGGATCCGGCTCGACGTGGTGCACCAGCGCGGTGCGTACGACGCCGACGAGCGGGCTGACGGCGATACCGGCGGCTGGAACGGCCGTTCGTGGTCCGACGGCGACGAGACCGGCAGCTACGATCCGCTGACCGACACCGGCGACCACCAGCAGTATCCGGCCGGTCAGGGCTTCGGCAGCTACATCGATGAAGCCGGCTACCAGGAGTCCGGCCGCCGGGAGTACGCCGGCCAGGCCCGCCCGGGCCAGCCGCCGGGCGGCCAGGGCGGTTACGCCGACACCGGTGATCACGGGGCTGCTGATGGCCGCGGTGACGCCGCGCTGGCCGGCCGGGTGCCAGCAGCGGGAACGACGGCCGGCGGCGTGCCGCCGGGCGATCCGGTGCCGGGCGGCGCACTGCCCGACGGCGCGCTGCCCGGGCTGGCACTGGCCGGCGCAGCGGCCGCGGGCGCGGTGCCCAGCGACGGCGGCGCGGCGCCGGCCGCTGGCCGGGAGCCCGGCCGTCCGGCGGCGGCGGCGAGCCGGGGATGCCATCGGGCCCGCCGGTGCTGCCGCATTCGCAGCCGGGCTGGCCGGCCGGGCATCCCGGCATGCCCGAGGCTGACGATCATGAGGCATGGTCACGGCTGTTCGGCCAGATCGCGATCTACACGCTGCAGGAAGATCGCGTGGATGCCTTTGACGGGCTGACCGAAGGGGTTGTCGAACTGGTCCGCACCCGCGAGCCAGCCACCCTGGTGTACATCGTGCATGCCGTGCCGTCAGCGCCCATGCAGCGGATCCTGTACGAGGTCTACCGGGACAGAGACGCCTACGAGGAGCACCGGCGCCAGCCCTACATCGCCAAGTTCGAGGCGGACCGGCGGCCCTACGTGATCGCCACGAACGTGATCGAGCTTGGCTTGCAGCGCGCCAAGATCTCCCCGATTCCCGCCGCCCCGGACCTGCTCGGCCGGCCGGACGGCGGGCCGCCGCCCGGCCCTGGCCCGGTGCGGTCGCGCGGGCCGGTGAGCACGGCCGCGCCGGCCGGCGGCCCGCTGGGCCAGGTGCCCGGCGCGGAGCCGCCTTCCGGCAGCGCGGAGCCGCCGGCCGGCGGCGCGGCCCAGGACCGGCCGCCGGCCGGGCCCGGCGGCGGGCCCGCCGGGCTCGGGCAGGGATCGCGGCGGCTGCCGTGACGGACCATGGCGGGCGCCCCCGGCCCGGGCCGCGGACCGTCACCCTGCTGTCGAGGCCAGGCTGTCATCTATGCGATGACGCCCGGGCCGTCATCCTGCGGGTGGCCGGCGAGCTTGGCATGGCCTGGGAGGAACGCGACATCACCAGGTCGCAGGACGACCTGCTGGCGTACGGGGATCAGATCCCGGTGACCCTGATTGACGGCGTTCAGCACGACTTCTGGCGGGTGGACGAGGCCAGGCTGCGGGCGGCGCTGCGCGGGTAGCCGCCGGCGCCCGGACGATCCGGGGCCGGACCGCGCTGGGCCGCGCGGATGATCCCTGCCGGGCCGCGGATAGCGGCCGGCTGTGCTCCGCTGACGCGCCGCGCCGGGCGCGGATGTGCCGGGTCGCGCCGCGCGGATGGCGGCTGCGGGGGCCGATCGCGTCCCGGCGGCAAGCCCGGCTGACTTTGTGCAAACGTTCACAAGGGCGTACCGTGGGACCGAAATGCTGCCACGCCGGGCCTGCCTGGCCCGCGTGCACGCCGTGTCTATCCCCCAGGAGCGCCGGCGAATGTCCCGCCGTCCTGCATCACAAAACGGCAGCCAGGGCATACCGGAGGCGACAGTCGCCCGCCTCCCGGTGTACCTGCGGACGCTGTACGCCCTCGCGGACCGCGGCATCGCGACCGTTTCGAGCGAGGAACTCGCCTCGGCGGCCGGGGTCAACTCAGCCAAGCTCCGCAAGGATCTCTCGCACCTGGGCTCGTACGGCACCCGCGGCGTCGGCTATGACGTCGAGTATCTCGTCTACCAGGTGTCCAGGGAACTCGGCCTGACCCAGGACTGGCCGGTCGTCATCGTCGGCGCCGGGAACCTGGGCCGGGCGCTGGCCAACTACGGCGGCTTCGCCTCCCGCGGATTCCGGGTCGCCGCGCTGCTGGACGCCGATCCCGGCGTGGTCGGCAGCGTCATAGCCGGTCACGTCGTGCGGCACGCGGACGGTATCGAGTCCGTGGTGACCAGGCACGAGGTCTCGATCGGGGTGATCGCCACGCCCGCCGGCTGCCGCGCAGGACGTCTGCGACCGGCTGGTCGCGGCCGGGGTGACGAGCATCCTGAATTTCGCGCCGGTCGTGCTAAGCGTGCCTTCCGGGGTCGATGTGCGTAAGGTCGACCTGTCGATCGAGTTGCAGATCCTCGCATTCCACGCGCAGCGACGTGCCGTGGTCCGGGTGGCCGCCGACGCTGAGCGCGGCTGGGGGCCGCACCAGCCCCGGCGGCTCGGCGGGCTCGGCTCCGTCCGGGCTGCGGGCGTGACCGCGGCGATGGACAGCGACACCGAGCCGGAAGCGCAGGCGATAGCAACATGAGCGTGCTCGTGGTGGGCCTTAGCCACAAGAGCGCATCGCTCGGCACGCTGGAGCGGACCATGGTGGCCGGCGACGCGCTTGGCAAGCTGCTGCGCGACGTCTCGCATGCGGACAACGTGGCCGGCGTATTCGTGATCAGCACCTGCAACCGCGTCGAGATCTACGCGGACGTGGACAAGTTCCACGGCGGCGTGGCGGCCATCTGCGAGCTGCTGGCCAGGCACTCGGGCATCCCGCTGGCCGAGCTGACCCCGCACCTGTACGTGCACTACGAGGACCGCGCCGTGCAGCACCTGCTGGCGGTCGCCTGCGGGCTCGACTCGATGGTGATCGGCGAGAGCCAGATACTCGGCCAGGTGCGCCAGGCGCTGCAGGCCGCCAGGGAGCAGGGCACTCTCGGCCGCGCGCTTTCCGACCTGGGCAGCTACGCGCTGCGGGCCGGCAAGCGGGCGCACGCGGAGACCGGCATCGACCGGGCCGGCGCGAGCCTGGTCAGCGTCGGGCTGGCGATGGCGGCCGGCCGCCTGCGCGCCGACCGGGCCGGCGCTGAGCCTGGCGACGCTCGGCGGCCTGAGCGTGCTCGTCGTCGGCGCCGGGTCGATGAGCTCGCTGGCCGCCGCCACCGCGGCGCGGCTGGGCGCGGCGCGGATCGTCGTCGCCAACCGCAGCCACGACCATGCGCGGCGGCTCGCCGCGACCGTCGCCGGGACCGCCGCCGGCCTCTCCCGGCTGCCCGCCGAGATCGCGGTGGCGGACCTCGTCGTCTCCTGCACCGGCGCGCCCGGCTTCGTGATCTCCGCGGCGGCCGTGCGCGGCACGGGCTGCGCGGCAGGCCGGCCGGCCTGCCCGCTCGTGCTGCTCGACCTGGCGCTGCCGCGCGATGTCGACCCCGGGGCCGGCCTGCTGCCCGGCGTGCGCGTGCTGAGCCTGGAAGAACTGCGGAACGCCGGGCCGGCCGGCCCGGCTGCCGCGACGGCACACGACGAGGACGTGGCGGCCGTATGGCGGATCGTGGCCGAGGAATTCGCCGCGCAGGCCTCGGCCGACCGGGCGGCCAGGGTGGCGCCGACCGTGGTGGCGCTGCGGGCCAAGGCCGCCGGGGTGGTGGAGGCCGAGCTGGCCCGGCTGGCTGGCCGCCTGGACGACCTGGACGCCCGGTCGCACGGCGAGATCGCCCAGACGATGCGCCGGGTCGCCGACAAGCTGCTGCACGCGCCCACGGTGCGGGTCAAGGAGCTGGCCGGCTCGCCCGGCGGCGACTCCTACGAGGCCGCCCTGCGGGTGCTCTTCGACCTCGACCCGGACGCCGTGCAGGCCGTGGTCCGCGCCGATCCCGGGCTGCTGCCCTGGCCGGAAAGCCAGCCGGACCACGAGGAGGCACCGTGACCGGCGCGCCGCTGCGGCTCGGCACCCGGAAGAGCCCGATGGCGATGACTCAGTCCCAGCGGGTGGCCGACCTGATCACCAGCTCGACCGGACGCCCGGTCGAGCTGATCGGGATCACCACGTTCGGCGACGTCAGCCGGGCCGAGCTGGCCCAGATCGGCGGCACCGGCGTGTTCGTCAGCGGCCTGCGGCAGTGCCTGCTGGCACGGCGATGTCGACTTCGCCGTGCACTCGCTGAAGGACCTGCCGGCCGGCCCGGCCCCGGGCATCACGCTGGCCGCGGTGACGCAGCGGGACGACCCGCGGGACGCGCTGGCCGCGCGGGACGCCGCCAAGCTCGCCGACCTGCCGCCGGCGTCGCGGATCGGCACCGGCTCGCCGCGCCGGGCCGCGCAACTGCTGCTGCTGCGGCCTGATCTGCGGCCGGTCCCGGTCCGCGGCAACGCGGGCACCCGGCTGTCCAGGATCGAGTCCGGGGAAGTCGACGCGGTCGTGCTCGCCTACGCGGGGCTGGCCAGGATCGGCCGGCTGGACGTGGTCAGCCAGGTCTTCGAGCCCGACGAGATGCTCCCGGCCGCCGGGCAGGGCGCGCTCGCGGTGGAGTGCCAGCGCGAGCCGGCCGGACCTGGCCAGCCTGCTGGCCTGCGCGGACGATCCGGCCAGCCGCGCCGCGACCACAGCGGAACGCAGCGTGCTCGCCGCGCTGCAGGCCGGCTGCAGCGCGCCCGATCGGCGCGTATGCTGCCGGGACGGAGACGTTGCGGCTGCACGCGGTGGTGGTGGCAGCCAACGGGGGGACAGCGCTGCGGGCAAGCGCACGCGGCCTGGCGGCGGAGGCGAGCCAGCCTCGGCCGCGAGGTCGCCGCCGAGTTGCTGCGCCGCGGCGCGGGAAGGTATATGGCCGTGTCCGACGGACACATCAGCAGCGGGGACGATGACGAAGTGAACCCCAGACCGGTGACAGACAGCCCGGCAGGCAGCGAGCCGGCAAGGCGGGCAGCGACAGCGACCGGTCAGCGGACAGCGCGGCGCCGAAGGCGGCCGCGGGCCTGGTCGCCTTCGTCGGCGCCGGCCCGGGCGACGAGGGCCTGCTGACCCTGCGCGCGGCCGCCCTGCTCGGCCAGGCCGACCTGGTGGTCGCGAACACCGAGCTGGCCGGGCGGGTCCGGCACCTGCTGCGCGGCCGACGCCACGGTCGCCGACTCCGCCGCGCTACGACGCAGGACCCGCAGCTGCTCGTCAAGGCGGCCAAGGCCGGCCAGCTCGTCGATCCGGCTGTACAGCGGGGACCCGATGCTGTTCTGCCACGCCGCAGCCGACGCCGCGGCCTGCGCCAAGGCCCGGGTGCCGTTCGAGGTCGTGCCCGGCGTGCCGGCGGCCACCGCGGTGCCTGCCTATGCCGGGCATCCCGCTGACCTCGGAGGGCAGCGGCGACGTGCGGATCGTGCACGCCGCCGAGGTCAGCCGCCTCGCGGCGGGCCCGGGCAGCGCTGGTGATCCTCGGCGCCGAGACCAGCCTCGGCGACCTGGCCAAGATGCTGATGGCGGCCGGCTGGCCGGACAGCACCCCGTTCGCGATCACCTGGCACGGCACCACGACCGACCAGCAGACCGTGGTCGCCACGCTCGGGTCGATGACCGCCGAGCTGAAGGCGGCCGGGATCAGCCTGCTGACCGCGCGACGGCCCGGCCATCGCCGTCGTCGGCGAGGGCATCGCCGCGCAGCACGCGCTGTCCTGGTTCGAGACCAAGCCGCTGTTCGGCTGGCGGGTGCTGGTGCCGCGGACCAAGGAGCAGGCCGAGGCCGTCTCCGACCGGCTGCGCGCGCACGGCGCCGTGCCGGAGCAGGTGCCGACCATCGCGGTCGAGCCGCCGCGGACACCGCAGCAGATGGAGCGCGCGGTCAAGGGCCTGGTCACCGGCCGGTACCAGTGGATCGCCTTCACCTCGGTCAACGCGGTCCGCGCGGTACGGGAGAAGTTCGAGGAGTACGGCCTGGACGCGCGCGCGTTCGCCGGGGTGAAGGTCGCCGCGGTCGGCGAGCAGACCGCGGCGGCGCTGCGCGACTTCGGCATCACGCCGGACCTGATGCCGGACGGCGAGCAGTCCGCCGAGGGACTGGCCAACGTGTGGCCCGCCTACGACGACGTGCTCGACCCGATCAACCGGGTGCTGCTGCCGAGGGCCGACATCGCCACCGAGAACCTGCGTCGCCAGGCTCACCGACCTCGGCTGGGAGGCCGAGGACGTGACCGCTTACCGGACCGTCCGGGCGGCGCCGCCGCCGGCGCCGATCCGCGAGGCGATCAAGGGCGGCGGCTTCGACGCGGTGCTGTTCACCTCGTCCTCGACCGTGCGGAACCTGATCGGGATCGCTGGCAAGCCGCACGCGGTCACCGTGATCGCGGTGATCGGGCCGCAGACCGCCAAGACCGCCGCCGAGTTCGGCCTCCGGGTGGACGTGATGGCGCCCAAGCCGTCGGTCACCGCGCTGGTCGACGCCCTGGCCGAGTACGGTGCCGGGCTGCGGGACGCCGCCGTGGCGGCCGGCGAGTCGGTCCGCAAGCCGAGCGAGCGGCGCCGCGGAGCCCGCCGCCGGGTCCGGTGACCGGGCAGCCGGGCGCCAGGCCCGGCGGCCGGGGCCGGGGCCAGGGCCCGGTGACCGGAGCCAGCTAGCCGGATCAGACAAGGAGCACCCGATGACCGCCGGATACCCCGTAGCCCGCCCGCGCAGGCTCCGCCGCAGCGCGGCGATGCGGCGCCTGGTCGCGCCGGTCAGCCCGCGGCCGGCCGACCTGGTGCTGCCGCTGTTCGTCAAGGAGGGGATCAGCGAGCCGCAGCCGGTCACCTCGATGCCCGGCGTGCTCCAGCACACCAGGGACAGCCTGCGCAAGGCGGCGGCCGAGGCCGTCGGCGCCGGGGTGGGCGGCCTGATCCTGTTCGGCATCCCGGCGGTCAAGGACGCCCGCGGGTCGGCCGCCGACGATCCGGCCGGGATCGTCCAGCTCGCCCTGGGCGACCTGGCCGGGGAGATCGGCGACGCCACCGTGCTGATGGCCGACCTGTGCCTGGACGAGTACACCGACCACGGCCACTGCGGCATCCTGACGCCGTCCGGCGAGGTCGACAACGACGCCACCCTGGAGCGGTACGCCTCGATCGCGGTCGCCCAGGCCACGGCCGGCGCGGCCATGGTCGCGCCGAGCGGGATGATGGACGGCCAGGTCGCCGCGATCAGGGCCGCGCTGGACCGGGCCGCCTTCGCCGACGTCGCGATCTGCGCCTACTCGGCGAAGTACGCGTCGGCCTTCTACGGGCCATTCCGGGAGGCGGCGGAGTGCGCGCCGCAGTTCGGCGACCGGGCCTCCTACCAGCAGGCGCACGCCGATGCCGGCGAGGCGATGCGGGAAGTCCTGCTGGACGTCGACGAGGGCGCCGACATCGTGATGGTCAAGCCGGCCCTGGCCTACCTGGACATCATCGCCAAGGTCGCCGCGACCGTGCACCTGCCGGTCGCCGCCTACCAGGTCAGCGGGGAGTACGCGATGGTCGAGGCGGCCGCCGCGCAGGGCTGGCTGGACCGGGACCGGGTGATCATGGAGACGCTTACCGCGATCCGGCGGGCCGGCGCCGAGCATTATCCTCACCTACTGGGCCACCGAAGCCGCACGCCGGCTGGCCTGACCCCCGGTGCATCTAGCAGAATGCAACAATCGCCCGGCAGCTTCCGTTAATCATGATCGTGATGACACCGGGCGGGCGCGGACCGGCGTGCCCGGGCCGCAGCCGGACATGATGCGGCGCGACAGCCACCCGGGCCGGGCGGGAGTGGGAATTTGATGGTCGAGACCGTGCTCCGCCGGGGGCGGCGCAGGGCCGTGGAGCGGACGGCGGTCGCCGCCGCCGGCTATGCCGCCATGGGCTGGCCAGTCTGCGCCGGAGCGCATCCGCCCGGCCGGCCGCAGCGCGGCGCGGGCGCGGGCCGGGCCTGCTCGTGTGACCGGATCGGCTGCCCGGCGCCCGGCGCGCATCCGATGTCGCCTGCCTGGCAGGTAGAGGCAACGACCGACCCGGCCACCGTGTGGAGCTGCTGGCTGGCCAGGCCGGAGGCCAACATCATCCTGCCCACCGGCCGGGTCTTCGACGTGCTCGACGTCCCGGCCGCGGTGGGCAGCACCGCTCTCCGGCTGATGGCGGCGTCGGGGGTGCGCCCGGGCCCGGTCGCGGTAACCGCCGCGGACCGGGCGCTGTTTTTCGTCGCGACCCGCGGCGCGCCGGCCGACGAGCACGAATGGTGGTCCTGCCACCTGGACTGCGAGCCGGAGACCGTGACGCAGGTGGCGGGCCTGCGCTGGCACTGCCGGGACAGCTACGTGCTGGCCCCGCCGTCCCGCTTCAGCGCGGCGGGCAGCGCGCACTGGCTGCGCGGCCCCGCGGAGCATCCGCTGCCGGACGGGCTCCGGCTGCTCGAGGTCCTGGCCGACGCGTGCGAGGGAACCCCCGGATGAGCGGGTCACAGCGGTCCGCCGAGCTGTTCGCCCGGGCCAGCGCGGTGGCGCCGGGCGGCGTCAACTCGCCGGTGCGCGCGTTCGGGGCGGTCGGCGGCACGCCCGTGTTCATGGCGTCCGGCCGCGGCGCCTACCTGACCGACGTGGACGGCCGGGAGTACGTCGACCTGGTGTGCTCCTGGGGGCCGATGATCCTCGGGCACGCGCACCCGGCGGTGACCGGTGCCGTCCGGGCCGCGCTGGCCGGCGGGACCTCGTTCGGCACGGTCACGCCCGGCGAGGTGGAGCTGGCCGAGGAGCTGATCGCCCGCGCGCCGGTGCAGAAGGTCCGGCTGGTCAGCTCGGGCACCGAGGCCACCATGTCGGCACTGCGGCTGGCCCGCGGGTACACCGGCCGGCGGCTCGTGGTCAAGTTCGCCGGCTGCTACCACGGCCACGTGGACGCGCTGCTGGCCGCGGCCGGGTCCGGGGTGGCCACCTTCGCGCTGCCGGACTCGCCCGGGGTGACCGGGGCGGTCGCCGCGGACACGCTGGTGCTGCCCTACAACGACCCCGAGGCGGTCCGGCAGGCGTTCGCCGAACACGGCGAACAGGTCGCCTGCGTGATCACCGAGGCGTGCCCGGCCAATATGGGCGTGGTGCCGCCGGCCGCCGGATTCAACGACCTGCTCGCGGCGCTGTGCCGCGAGTACGGGGCACTGCTGATCATGGACGAGGTGCTGACCGGCTTCCGGGTCACCCGCTCCGGCTGGTACGGCCGCGAGGGCATCGCCGCCGACCTGATGACGTTCGGCAAGGTGATGGGCGGCGGGCTGCCCGCCGCGGCGTTCGGCGGGCGGGCCGAGATCATGGACCGGCTGGCGCCGGCCGGGCCGGTGTACCAGGCGGGCACGCTGTCCGGTAACCCGCTGGCCACCGCGGCCGGGCTGGCCACGCTGCGGGCCTGCACGGATGAGGTCTACGCCCGGGTCGACCAGGCCGCCGCGGCGGTGGCGAAGCTCGCCTCGGACGCGCTGACCGCCGAGGGCGTGCCGTGCCGGCTGCAGGAGGCGGGCAGCCTGTTCTCGGTGTTCCTCGGCGCTGGACACGTCCGGTCCGCGACTTCGGCGAGGCCCGCGGCCAGTCCGGGCCGGCCTACGCGGCGTTCTTCCACGCCATGCTCGACCAGGGCGTCTACCTGCCGCCGTCGCCGTACGAGGCATGGTTCCTGTCCGCCGCGCACGACGACGCGGCGGTCAGCCGGGTAGCCGCCGCGCTGCCCGCCGCGGCCCGGGCCGCCGCCGCCGCGCTGGCCTGATCGCCGCGGCCGGGGCGGCGGCGGGGTTTAGCCGATCGCGATGGCGACGATGCCGGTCACGATCGCCGCCGCGGCTATCAGCCGCCGGGCCAGCGCGCCCTCGCCCAGCAGCCTGCGGCCGAGCAGCACCCCGAACAGCACGCTGATCTCACGGGCCGGCGCGACCGCGCTGACCGCGGTGAAGCTCAGCGCGATCAGCACCAGGATGTAGGCCAGCGGCCCGAGCGCCGCCGCGCCGAGGATCTGCGGGCGGTAAGCCCGCCAGACGCCTGCCGTCCGCTCCCTGGCCCGGTGCACCTGCGCGGCGAACACCAGCGCCATCACCGGAAAGGCCGCGTACCCCTGCAGCAGCGGCGGCGTCCGGAGCGTGCCGACCGCGTACTTGTCCCACAGCGTGTAGGAGGCGATGAACACCCCGGTGATCAGGGCAAACACCGTAGCGCTGAGCGCCGCCGGAGCCGCCGCCCGGGCGGGCGGCGCTGGCGCGGGCGGGTTGGCGCCGGCCCGGCCCGGCCGGAGCGGGCGCGGGCGCCCGGGCGGGCGCGGATGCCCGGGCGGGCGCGGATGCCCGGGCGGGCGCGGATGCCCGCGCGGGCGGGGGCGCGGCGGCGGCGGTCCGGGCCGGCAGGCCGATCACCACGATGCCGGCCACGATGCAGGCGATCCCGGCGATGCCCACCGGCCCGGGACGCTCGCCGAGCAGCACCAGGCCGGCCAGCGCGGCGAGCAGCGCGCCGGTGCCCCGCCCGATCGGGTAGACCAGCGACAGGTCGCCGAGCCGGTAGCCGGTCTGCAGGAACAGGAAGTAGCCGGCCTGCAGCAGGCCTGTCCCGGCCAGGAACACCCACGACATCCAGGTCAGCCGCGGCGGGCTGACCAGCACGGCCACCGCGACCACCGGCGCGTACAGCACCGCGGCGGCGGCGGACATCAGCCAGATGAAGGACACCGCGCCGGTCACCGACGCCTGCTTGCTGAACAGGTTCCAGCTGGCATGCGCTACGGCGGCGACCAGGATCAGGGTGATGGCGGTGGGACTCACGCGGCGGCTCCTGCCGTCCTGGCCCATTGCGGGCGCGGCTAACAGAGCCCTCGAGGTTTCTGTCCCGTGAGGTGTTCACCCGCCGCCAGCCGGGCGCGGCCGCTAGCGGGCTCCTGGCGCCGCTCGGTCCAGCCCGCGCTGCCCTGATTGTGGCCGGCGGAACGGGCAACGCGCGGAACCCTAGGCGCAACCACATGCTGGCAGCCAGGCTAGCCGGCCTGCGACGGCTGGCCCGGGTGCCGGAACGGGCCGCCGTGCCTGGCGGCCGGCCGCAGCGGTGAAACCGGAACTCCCCGGTAGGCTGTGCTCGCTATGACCGATACTGCCTGGCCGGCCGACCCGCACGACCGTGCACCTGGTGCGCCACGGCGAGGTGGACAACCCGCGCGGCGTACTGTACGGGCGGCTGCCCGGGTTTCACCTGTCGGAGGACGGCCGGCTGATGGCCAAGGCGGCCGCCGACTACCTGGCCGGCCGGGACGTGACCGTGGTGAAGTCCTCGCCGCTGGAGCGCGCCAGGGAGACCGCGGAGCCGATCGCCGCGGAGTTCGGGCTGACGCCGGTGATCGACGACCGGCTGATCGAGCCGTGGAACCACTTCGAGGGCATGGTCTTCGGCGTCGGCGACGGGTCGCTCCGCCAGCCCAGGCACTGGCGCTACCTGATGAACCCGCTGCGTCCCTCGTGGGGCGAGCCGTACCAGGACGTGGTGGCCAGGATGCTCGCGGCGGTCGGCGACGCCGCCCGCGCGGCGGCCGGGCACGAGGCGGTCTGCGTCAGCCACCAGCTGGCCGATCTGGGTCACCCGCCGGGCCGCCGACGGCCGCAGGCTCTGGCACCACCCGGCCCGCCGCCAGTGCGCGCTGGCCAGCGTGACCAGCCTTACCTATTCCGGCGGCCGGCTCGCCGGCGTCAGCTACGCGGAGCCTGCCGGGCCGGCGCCGGGCCGGACAGCCGGGGCCTGACGGGCCGGAAGGCCGGCCCCGTGTGCCCGCCGTGCCCAGCGGTCCGGCACAATAGGGCGCGATACTACTGCCTGTAGGAGATCACCCTGTGTTCCGCCTGCCGCGTTTTCCGCGCCTCCCGCGCAGCGCGGCTCACGCGGTCCGTGCCAGCCGGGTGGGCCCGGTACGCCAGGCCGGCGGCGCGGCCGCCAGAGCCGCGCTGGCCGCGGCGACGGCGCTCGCCGTCGCCGGCTGCGCCGGCGGCGCGATCGGGCAGAGCAATCCGGCCAGCAACGGCAAGAGCTTCGTCTCCGGCAGCTACGACACGACCGTGTACGCGCCCGCGTCCGGGCCGGTCTCGCCGGACATCAAGGGGACCACGCTGAGCGGCCGGAAGGTATCCCTGGCCGGGTACCGCGGCCATGTCGTGGTACTCAACTTCTGGGGCTCGTGGTGCAGCCCGTGTCGTCAGGAAGCACCCGCGCTCGCGGCCCTGGCCAGGCATTTCCGGTCCCGCGGGGTCCGGTTCCTGGGCGTCGACATCCGGGACAGCCCGTCCGCGGCCGACGCGTTCGACCGGACCTTCCGGATCGGCTACCCGAGCCTCAACGACCCGGGCGACCAGATCGCGCTCGCCTTCCAGAGCACCGTTCCGCCCGCCGGAATCCCGACCACGCTGGTGATCGGCCGCACCGGCCGGGTCGCCGCGCGGATCGTCGGGCAGGTCACCTACTCGGCGCTGGGCCGGCTGACTGGCCAGCGTGTCGGCGGGCAGCACGTGACGGCGCGGGCTACCGCGGCGCCGGGCAGCACCGGCGCGGCCGGCGGCGGCCGGAATCGCCCGGCCGGCTTCGCCGCCCGGCGTCAGGCGGACCGTCGCGGGCTGGCTGCGCTGGACCTGGCGGCAGCTGACGTCGATGCGGACCGCGCTAGTACTGCTCTTCCTGCTCGCGGTGGCCAGCGTGCCCGGATCGGTGATCCCGCAGGAGGGCATCGACCCGGCGGCGGTGTCGCAGTACTACGCCGCGCATCCCACGCTGGCGCCGATCCTGGCCAGGCTGTCCCTGTTCAGCGTGTTCGCCGCGCCCTGGTTCGCGGCGATCTACCTGCTGCTCTTCCTGTCGCTGGCGGGCTGCGTGCTGCCGCGGACCTTCCGGCTGGCCGGCTCCGCCCGGCAGCTGCCGCCGCGCGCGCCCCGCAACCTGGCCCGGCTGCCGATGACCGCCAGCTACCAGACCGCGCTCGCCCCGGCCGCGGCGCTGGACCGCGCCGCCGGGCTGCTGTCCGGCAAGCGGTTCCGGCTGCGCACCGGGGATGGCTGGGTAGCGGCCGAGAAAGGCTACCTGCGGGAGGCCGGCAACCTCCTGTTCCACATCGCGCTGCTCGCGCTGCTCGGCTCCGTCGGCATCGGCGGAATCTTCGGCTACAAGGCCGACCGGCTGCTCATCTCCGGCCAGTCGTTCTCGAATACCGTCACCGACCTGGATCAGTTCCGGCCGGGGCGGCTGGTGTCGCCGTCGGACCTGCAGCCCTTCTCGCTGACGCTGGAAAGCTTCACCGCGAAGTACGTCAGCTCAGGCAATCTCCGCGGCCAGCCATCCTCGTTCAACGCGGCCATCCGTTACTCCGGCCACCCCGGCGCCGCGCTGCGCAGCGGCGTCATCCGGGTCAACCACCCGCTCAACGTCGATGGCGTGCAGGTGTTCCTGGTCGGGCATGGCTATGCGCCGGTCTTCCGGATCACCGACGGCTCGGGCCGGGTGGTCTTCGATAGCCCGGTGCCGTTCATCCCGGTCGAGCAGTCCGGGCTCACCTCGGAGGGCGTGATCAAGGTTCCGGACGCCACGCCGGACCAGCTCGGGTTCGCCGGCGTCTTCCTGCCCACCGCCATCGACCTGGGCGGCCGCCTGCAGTCCGCCTTCCCGGCGGCGCTCGCCCCCCGGGTCAGCCTGGTTTCCTACGCCGGCCACCTCGGCCTGGACAGCGGCCAGCCGCAGTCGGTGTTCCAGCTGGACACGGGCCACCTGCGGCGGCTGCCGATCGCGCCGCGGCCGCTAGCCCCCGGCCAGTCGATGAAGCTGCCCGGCAACGCCGGGACGCTCACCTTCACCGGATACCGGCAATGGGCCAGCCTGGCGATCACCTACGATCCCGGCCAGCTGCCCGCGCTGATCTCCGGGGTCACCGCGATCGCGGGACTGCTGCTGTCGTTTGCCATCCGGCGCCGCCGGGTATTCGTGCGCACCGGCGCAGGCCCGGACGGGAGTACGGTGGTGACCGTCGGCGGGCTGGCGCGCTCCGACGCGGCGGGCGGATTCGAGACCGAGTTCGCCGAGGTAGCCGAGGAGCTCAGGGACGCCCAGTCCGGCCGCTGGCTCGCTCCCGGATCGGCCAGCTCTCCGGCCGGGCCGGAGAGTTCTCCGGTCAGCCCTGATGACGATGACCGGCCCGGCGATCGCCGCGGCCGGGCCAGTAATGACCGCGAACCATCTCTCGGCAGCACCGACGGGGAGTGAGGCTCCGATGCTCATAAACATTGGACTTGCCCAGCTCAGCGAGCACCTCTTGCTGTTCACCATCGTCGTCTACGCGCTCGCGATGCTCGCCTACGCGGGCGACTTCGCCTTCGGGCGGCTGCGTGTCACGGCGCCCGGCACGGCTAAGGCGCCGGAGCTAGCCGGCGTCGGGGCGGCTGCGGGCGGCGGGGCGGCCGCGGCCGCCGGGAGCGCGGATCGCGCGGTATCCGCCCCGGCCGCGGACGCAGGCCCGGGCAGCCCGGGCGGGCCTGCCGCCGGCCGGTCCGGGCAGCGGCCGGGGTGGTGGGTGCGGGTGGCGCTCGCCCTGACCGTTGCCGGGCTGATCACCCACATCACCGGCATCGTGCTCCGCGGCATCTCCGAGGACCGGGTCCCGTGGGGCAACATGTACGAGTTCATCACGGCGATCACGTGCATGGCGGTCATCGTCCTGGTCGCCGCCACGGTCCGGTACCAGGCCTACTACATCGGGTTGTTCGTGCTGATCCCGGTGGTGTTCGCGCTCGGCGTGGCGGTCACGGTGATCTACACGCCGGCCGGCGCGCTGGTGCCCGCCCTGCAGTCATACTGGATCGCCATCCACGTCACAGCCATGATCGTCGCGGCCGGCCTGTTCATCGTCGGGGCGGTCACCGCGTCGATGTACCTCGCCGCCGACCGGAACGAGCGGCGGCTCGCGGCCGGCCTGCCGTCAAGGACGGCCGGGATCATGTTGCACCTGCCCCGGCCGCTGATCCTCGACCGGCTGTCCTACCGGGCAATCCTGTTCGCCTTCCCGGTGTGGACCTTCGGCATCATGGCCGGCGCCATCTGGGCAGACCACGCATGGGGCCGGTACTGGGGCTGGGACCCGAAGGAGACCTGGTCCTTCATCACCTGGGTCGTCTACGCGTGCTTCCTGCACGCCCGCGCAACCGCGGGCTGGCGCGGCCGCCGGGCCGCGTACGTCCAGCTATCCGGTTTCGCGTGCCTGATGTTCAACCTGATCGGGATCAACCTCTGGGTGACCGGCCTGCATTCTTACGCAGGCATGGGCTGACCCGCGGAGATCGCCGCCGGTTCACGGATTGCCGCCGGACCCAGGATTGCCGCCGGACCCAGGATCGCTGCCGGATCCAGGATCGCTGCCGGGCTCAGGCCCGTCGCGGAACCGGCGCTCGAGTTCCCGCAGGAATTCCGGATCATCGTCGGGCCCGATCGGACGGAACCGGTCCCCCGCCGGGTAGTCCCACATCTCGGCCTGCTGGCCGTCGGTGCCGTGCTCCATGGCCCGCCCGGCCGGATGCCGCCTGATGGCCTCCTGCGGCCCGAGCCTGGGCATGCCGGCCAGGTGCTGCGGCATCATCGGCGTGCGCCAGCGGCGGTCGGGGCGCCCGGCAAGCAGCCACGCGATCGCGCCGATGACCGGGAGCACAGTGATCAAAAGCGCCCAGCTCATCGTGGTGAGGCTGCGAAGTTGCTCCGGTGGCGTCATGATGGCATCGATCAAGCAGTATGCCCAGACGCCTACCGCGAACAGGACAAATAGCACGCCAAGTGGCAACATGGCCGCAGCCTAGCCTCTGCCGTGGGTCACTCGTCAGTAAACTCGACTAGTTATCCTGGCCTGTCCGCACTGGCCGTATTACCTGACGTTCGGTGCCGGAAAATGAAGATTGGGCTGATTGGGCATAGCCTGTCGGCCTGACTCGATCCAGGGAGTGCAGGACATGCGGCTGCGGTTATTCGATCGGCTCCGCCGCGCGTACCGCCGGCGTCTGGCCGCCGGCTCGCGCGCGCATAGGCGGGCCAGGGCGTCCCGGCCTGCTGGCGCGCCCGGGCAGGCCGGGCCGGCTGACCGGGTCAGGTCGCCGGGGCCTGCCGCGCATTCCCGGCCTGCCGCGCCCGCCGGGCCGGCCGGTCCTGCCGGTGCTGCCGGGCCGGGCGGCCCAGCCGGGCCGGATGGGCTGGCCGGCTCCGCTGGGACGGCTGGACCGGCCGGGCCAGCCAGCCACGGCCCTGGCAGTCATCGCCGGAGCGGCCCGGCGCGTGCCGCTCCCGATCCCGGCAGGCGGGCAGGCAATCCGGCTGGCCCGGTGGCCGGCCAGGTCCGCGAGGGCCGGGCGGCGGCCCGGACCGCGCCGCGCCGGTGGGGGGTCGCGAGAGCGGCCATCCGCTCCCAGCCGGCCGCCGAGGCCAGCGCGATCCCGGTAGCACAGCAGCGCAAAGCCGCCAGGGAGGCACGCGCAGCCGCGGCCGGGCGGCCGTGGTACGAGGTCGCGCACTCCAACCGGACGGCCGCGGGCCGCCGCCACTGCGGGCGGCTTGAGGAGGTGGTCTGCCGCGAGTGGGCCGAGGACGCGGTGCCGCCGCCGGAGATTGTCCGTGCCATCGACCGCCTCGCGGAATTGCCGCAACTGATCAAGGAGAAGCTGGCGGCCGGCCTCGACGCGATCTACGTGGGCGCTGGCGGTGTTCCCGATCTTGATGACATGTCCAGGCTGAGCGGCGTACCGTTGCCTTCAGGCCGGGCTACCTGGGATGCGTGCGCGGGTGCCTACGGCGAGCGCAAGATCATCGTGGGCTCACGGCCGTCACCGAGCCCGGACGTCATGTGTCACGAGATCGGGCATGCCCTTGATGACATCGACGGATCGGACGGGCAGTGGCAATCGGACTCTGCCGAGTTCCGCGCGCTGTACGAGCAGTGCGTGCCGCATGTGGTCAGCGATTTCCACCAGCAGCGGGGAATCCTGGGTCGCCGGGAGTTCTTCGCTGACGCGTTCGCGGCGATCGCATCGAGGCAGCGGCCCGCCCTCGTGGACATGCTCGGCGGCGATACCAGGGCAGCACTGAACGTAATGCTTTACTTCAACGTGCGTTACGGCATCTAGGGTGGTCAGGCGATGTTCGTGATACGGCTGCCAAACGGCAACCTGATGGTTCCCGAGTCCGCGGTGAGCGACGGCGGGCAGCTGATGAGCGATGCGTATGTCGAGATCGGCCCCGGCGACGTGGACTACGCCCGGCTCGCTGCCAGCGCGATGACGGAGGAAGAGGCAGCGGAACGGCGCCGCCAGTGGCAAGAGGGAGACGAGCCGCTGCGGCGGGAGTTCCTCGATTTCCTGGCGCGCCACGGCCATCCGGGGCGCGGCGATGACGGCGACCGCGGGTCAGCCTGACGCTAGCCGGCCGGTGGCCGGGGCGCGGTCACGGGGCCGCGGTCACAAGACTGCGCGGCCATCCGCGGTCTGCCTGCCGTCGCCGCCAAGCAGAGCCCGGACCTCGGACTCCCGGAACCTCCGGTGCCCCCCGGGTGTCCTGATGCTGCTGATCCGCCCCGATGCCGCCCAGCGGGTGACCGTCTTCGGGTCGACCCGGAACAGCGCAGCGACCTCCCCCGGAGTGAGCAGCCGCTCACTGTTGCCGTCCATTTGGTATGCCCCTCCCGGTCACCGATACAGCTTGTCCTAAGTGTTGCGACAAACATCGGTTTTATCCCTAGTTTCCGGAAAATCTGATCTGGGAAATCTGGCCGCGGCTCAGCTTCGGGGCGGGCGATGCCTGGTGATGCTCCCGGGACTGCGTCCGCGGCCGGCCAGCCGCCGGCCGGGCCGCCGGGCGCCGCGCCGCCGGGCGCCGCCACGCGCCGCCGGCCGCCGCCGGGCGCCGCCGGAGCCGGGCGCCGCCGCCGCCGGGCGCCGCCACATGCCGCCGAAGCCGCCGGAGCCGGGCGCCGCCACGCGCCGCCGGCCGCCGTAAGGTGAGCAGGTGCCGGGACTAGTTTCGATCGACGAGATCCGGGCCGCCGCGGCCAGGCTCGACGGCGTGGCGCTGCGGACGCCACTCGTGCCTTTCCCGCTGGCCGAGCCGAAACTGCTGCTCAAGCTCGAGTCGCTGCAGCCGATCGGGTCGTTCAAGCTCCGCGGCGCCTACACCGCGATCTCGGCGCTGCCGGCCGCGGACCGCCGCCGTGGCGTGGTGGCCCATTCCAGCGGGAACCACGCGCAGGCCGTCGCCTACGCGGCACGGCTGCTCGGGGTCCGCGCGACGGTCGTGATTCCGGCGAACGCCCCGCCGGTCAAGGTGGCCGCGGCGCGGGCATTCGGCGCGGAGGTAGTCAGCTGCGAGCCGGGCCTTGCCGCCCGGATCGCCGCGACCGGCGAACTGGTAGCCAGCCACGGCTACACGATCATCCCGCCGTTCGATGACCGCATGGTCATCGCCGGGCAGGGGACGATCGGCCTGGAGATCGCCGACGATTGCCCGGACGCGGATCTTGTGCTGTGCCCGATCAGCGGCGGGGGCCTGATCTCGGGGATTGCCGCGGCGATCAAGGCGCTCCGGCCGGCCGTGAAGATCATCGGGGTGGAGCCGGAGCTTGCCGCCGATGCCCGCGACTCGTTCCGCCAGCGACGGCGGGTGGCCTGGCCCTCGGCGAAGACCCAGCGCACGATGGCCGATGCGCTCCGGGTCGAGCAGATCGGCGCGCTGCCGCTGCATCACATGCTCAGCTACGTGGCTGACGTGGTGACGGTCACCGAAGACGAAATCCGCGAGGCGATGCGCCGGCTGGCCGTGCAGGCACGGCTGGTCGCCGAGCCCGGCGGTGCGGTCGCGGTTGCCGCAGTCCTGTTCCGGGCCGCCGAACTGCCCCCGGCGCGGGTAACAGTCGCGGTGCTGTCCGGCGGGAATGCCGACCCGGCGCTGCTGGCGGACATCCTCGGGTAGCCTGGCCCGGGAACCGTCCCCGGCGGCTGGCATTCCGGCGGCCGGCCCCCGGGCGGCCGGCGGTACTTCGGCCCGCGGTACGAGTGCCTGCTAGCGGCGGCTAAGCTAGACGCGCCATGCGTGCCACGCTTGCCTATACCTCCGCGCGGATCCTGCTGTTCATCGCCGCGCTCGGCCTGCTCTACCTGGCCGGGGCCCGCAGGCTGATACTGGTCGGCCTGGCCCTCGTGGTCAGCGGGATCGCCAGCTTCGTACTGCTGTCCCGCCAGCGGGATGCGATGTCCGGGGCGCTCGTCTTCCGGTTCCGCCAGTTCCGCAGCAGGCTGGACGAGGGCACCCGGGCAGAAGACGACTGACCAGGCACGGCCGGGTTTCGCAGCCGGCCTGGTGGCCTGGCCGCGGCCTCGGGCTGGTGGGCGCCGCCGGGCTGTCGCGCAGCCGGCCGGGCTGTATTGCGGCTGGCCGGATTCGGCTGGCCGGCGGCCCGGTTACGGCTCGGCGGCGGGCAGCCAGCCGCCGGACGTGAGCAGCCCGAGAACCGCGTCGGTGGCCTCGGTCCGGCCCAGCACCGATGTGTCGATCACGAGATCGGCGTCGACGGGTTCTTCGTACGG
This sequence comes from uncultured Actinomycetes bacterium, assembly GCA_963786975.1. Taxonomy (GTDB): domain Bacteria; phylum Actinomycetota; class Actinomycetes; order Streptosporangiales; family Streptosporangiaceae; genus Palsa-506. The sequence continues at coordinate 149,166 of CAWBBE010000012.1, forward strand.
GTCGGAAACCCCGGTGAAGTGATCGATAACCCCGGCCCTGGCCTTGGCGTACAGGCCCTTCCTGTCCCGTGCCTCGCACACCTCGACCGGCGTCGCCACGTGGATCAGCAGGAAATCTCCGGTCTCGCTGACCATCTCCCGGACCTGCGCGCGGGCCGCGGCATAGGGCGCGATCGGCGCGCAGATCGCGATGCCGCCGTGCCGGGCGATCTCGGCGGCGACGTAACCGATCCTGGCGATGTTCAGGTCACGGTCCGCGCGGGAGAACGTCAGGCCGGCGGACAGCAGCCGCCGGACCAGATCCCCGTCCAGCAGGGATACCCGGCGGTCGCCTCGCTCCGCCAGGGCGTCACGGAGATCCCTGGCGATCGTGGACTTGCCCGATCCGGACAGGCCGGTCAGGAACAGCACGAAGCCCCGCCGGCTGCGCGGCGGCCGGGCATGCTGCAGCTCCCGTGCGACGGCAGGCGGGGTGAACCAGGCCGGCACCTCGGCGCCCGCGTCCAGCAGATCCCCGAGCTGGTCCGGCGCGAGTTCCGCGCGCTCGGTGCCGGGCTCGATCAGCGCCAGCGGCCGCCACACGTCGGCCACCGGATCGTAGGCCCAGTCGCCAGCCGAGACGACCGGGATTGCGGTGGCCGCCGTGGCTGCCGGGACCGGGCCGCCTGTGCCGCCCTGATGCCCGGCGGCCCGCTCGGTCCCGTCGCCGTAACCGCCGCTGGCGTAGGCGCCGCCGGCGTGTCCGCCGGTACTGGCGGGTCCGGCGCCGCCGGCCGTGTCGCCGAACAGGTGCGTCGCGCCGTACGCGGCGGCGACCACGGCCCGGGCGGCAAGCTCTTGCCCGGGACCGCCGGCCCGCGGCGCCAGCGGGACCGGCACCACCATCGTCCGGGGCGGCAGGCTCGCCGTCGCCGCGAGCATGGCCCGGATCAGCGCCTCCGGCCTGGTCACCACCTCGGCCGGGCCCGCGATCAGCGGCAGCAGCAGGATCCTGGCCTTGAGCTGCCCGGCCAGATGCCGCAGCTGCCCGATCTGGCGGCTGTTCAGCGGGCCGCGGGTGGCGAACGCGAGCACCGGTTCGCCGCCGAAGCCGTCCTTGACCTCGGCCGGGCTGCGCTGCAGCCGCCGGAACGGCCCGTGCTCAGGCTCCCGGTGCCCGGTCACCGCGCCTTCCAGCCGGACCAGCGCGCGGTCCCCGTTGCCCGCCAGGCCGGCCGGGCTCCGGCTGGCCACCGTCAGCGCGGCCAGCGGGGTGCCCTCGGGATCGTGCAGCATGACATGGCCGGCGTCCGGCGCAACCGCGTCCTCGGGCACCTCCAGGGTGACCGGGAATGACCACGCAGTGCCGTCAGCCAGCGTTGCCTGCCCGCTGACGGCGGCGACATCCGCCGCGCCCATGAACCCGGTGAGCGGCGCGAATGCCCCCGACAGCAGCAATTCCAGGTCACCAAGCTGCCGCTCGTCGAGCGTCCAGGACGGCCACCTGGCGGTGTCGGCAGCGCTATCGGAGTGCGCCCCTGCAGTCACGTCATCCTCCATCCGGCCCGGCGCCCGGCCGGGGCCGCCCGCCCAGCCCATTGCGCCCAGCCCATTGCGCCCGCCCGCCCCGGCCGGTTGCCGCCGGCCAGCCCGGTGCCGTCCGCCCGCCGGGTAGCAGTCGTCTCACGGCGCCTGCCCGGCGCGCCGCCCGGCGGTGCCCGGTGCCGCGCCGCCGTGCCCCGCCGCGGGCGATGCCGGCTCGCCCGGCGGCCGGGCGTGGTCCACCGGACCTGCCACGGCACAGCCCGGAGCCGTCAGCCACCCGAGAGTACACGGAAGGCGAGATTAGCGCGGTGCCGGGCAGCCGCCGGCATCCCGCGCGGCCCGTACACTGAAAAGGTCCCGTGTCCCGGCTTCCGGCGGAGTTCCGAGGGGCCACCTGGGACCCGCTTCCCGCCGGACACGGGCGTTTCGTGCTGCCTACGCAGGGATGCAATGAGCCTCTCCGGCCTTCTCACCGTAATCGCGGCTGACCCGCAACTCCGGCGCGCACTTGAGCTAGCCGAGGGCGAGGCCGGCCATACCGCCGTGTCCGCGTCCGGCGGCGCCGACTTCATCGGCCCGCCCGCGCTGCGCCCGGTGCTCGCCGCCGCGCTGGCCGGCCTGGCCGCGCCCGGGCCGGCCGGGCCGCCAGCCGCCGCCAGGTTCGTGCTGGCCGTCACGGCCACCGCCCGCGAGGCCGAGGACCTGACCGCGGCGCTGAACTCGCTGCTGCCGGCGAGCCAGCGCGGCCTACTTCCCGCCCTGGGAGACGCTGCCGCACGAGCGCCTGTCGCCGCAGATCCGACACCTCCGGGCAGCGGATCGCGGTGCTGCGCAGGCTCGCCCGGCCGGACAGCGGCGACCCGCGGTCCGGCCCGCTGACGATCGTCACCACCCCGGTCCGCGGCCTGCTCCAGCCAATCGTCGGCGGGCTCGGCGAGCTCGAGCCGGTCCGGCTGCGGGCGGGCCAGGATGCAGACCTGGACGAGGTCGTGACCAGGCTGGTCGACATCGGCTATGCCCGCACCGACCTCGTGGAGAAACGCGGTGAGCTGGCCGTCCGGGGCGGCATCCTCGATGTCTTCCCGCCCACCGAGGAACACCCGGTGCGGATCGAGTTCTGGGGCGACACGGTCGAGGACGTCAGGTTCTTCAAGGTCGCCGACCAGCGCAGCCTGCAGACCGCCGCGGACGGGCTGTGGGCGCCGCCCTGCCGCGAGCTGCTGCTGACCCCGGCCGTCCGGGAGCGCGCCAAGGAGCTTGCGGCCGGGCACCCGGGCCTGTCCGAGGTGCTCGGCAAGCTCGCCGACGGCATCACCGTGGAGGGCATGGAGTCGTTCGCGCCGGTGCTGGCCGAGCGGATGGACCTGCTGCTCGACTACATGCCGCCCGGCGGCTGCGTGCTGGCCTGCGATCCCGGAGCGGATCCGGGCCAGGGCCGCCGACCTGGTCCGCACCAGCCAGGAATTCCTGGAGGCCTCCTGGGTGAACGCGGCCGCCGGCGGCCGAGGTGCCGATCGACCTCGGCGCCGCCGTGTTCCAGCCGATCACCCGGGTGCGCGCGGCCGCTGCGGCCCTTGGCCTGCCCTGGTGGACGATCACGCCGTTCCAGTCAGAAAACCCGGAAAGACCTGGCTGAAACGGAGCCAGCGGCGCACCCTGGCGACCGATCCCGGCAGGCCAGCCGAGGATGATCAATCCGGTCGTCCCTCGTTTCAAATCGCGGCAAGTCCGGCGGAGGCCTACCGCGGCGACACCGCGCGGGTGCTCGCCGACGTCAGCGGCTGGCTGACCGATGGCTGGCGCGTCGTGCTGGTCACCGAGGGCCACGGCCCGGCCCAGCGGCTCGCCGAGCTGCTCCGCGGCGAGGGCATCGGCGCCCGGGCCGGTGATCTCGCCGGGCCGCCCGAGCCAGGCCTCGCGCATGTCACGACCGGGATGCTGGAGCACGGGTTCAGCTGGCCGTCGGTGCGGCTGGCGGTGCTGTCCGAGAGCGACCTGGCCGGGCAGCGGACCAGGCGGCCAGGGACGGCCAGCGGATGCCGAGCAGGCGGCGCGGCGGCATCGACCCGCTGCAGCTGACGCCCGGCGACTACGTCGTGCACGAGCAGCACGGCGTCGGCCGGTACCTGGAGATGACCAGCCGGACCGTGCAGGGCGCGACCAGGGAGTACCTGGTCATCGAGTACGCGCCGGGCAAGCGCGGGCAGCCGCCGGACCGGCTGTACCTGCCGACCGACCAGCTGGACGAGGTGACCAGGTACGTCGGCGGCGAGGCGCCGAGCCTGCACCGGCTGGGCGGCGCGGACTGGGCCAAGACCAAGGGCCGGGCCCGCAAGGCGGTGCGGGAGATCGCGGCCGAGCTGATCCGGCTGTACTCGGCCAGGATGGCGTCGCCGGGGCACGCGTTCGGCCCGGACACGCCCGTGGCAGCGCGAGCTGGAGGACGCTTTCCCCTACGTGGAGACGCCGGACCAGCTCGCCGCCATCGACGAGGTCAAGCGGGACATGGAGCGGCCCGTCCCGATGGACCGGCTGATCTGCGGCGACGTCGGCTACGGCAAGACCGAGATCGCGGTGCGCGCGGCGTTCAAGGCCGTGCAGGACGGCAAGCAGGTCGCCGTGCTCGTGCCGACCACGCTGCTGGTCCAGCAGCACACTGCGACGTTCGGCGAGCGCTATGCGCCGTTCCCGGTCGACGGTCAGGCCGCTGTCGCGGTTCCAGAGCGACGCCGAGGTCGCCGAGACGCTGCCGGCCTCGCCGACGGCACCGTCGACGTGGTGATCGGCACGCACCGGCTGCTGTCGCCCGGAGACCAGGTTCAAGCCCGGCTCGGCCTCGTGATCATCGACGAGGAGCAGCGCTTCGGGGTCGAGCACAAGGAGTACCTGAAGCGGCTGCGCACCCAGGTCGACGTGCTGTGCCATGTCGGCCACCCCGATCCCGCGCACGCTGGAGATGGGCGTGGCCGGGATCAGGGAGATGTCCACGATCCTCACCCCGCCCGAGGAGCGCCACCCGGTGCTGACCTTCGTCGGCCCGTACGAGGAGAAGCAGATCGCCGCCGCGATCAGGCGCGAGCTGCTCCGCGACGGCCAGGTCTTCTTCGTGCACAACCGGGTCGCGTCGATCAACAGGGTCGCCGCGCGGGTCGGCCGAGCTGGTACCGGAGGCCCGGATGGCGGTCGCGCACGGCCAGATGAACGAGCACCCGCTCGAGAAGATCATGGTGGACTTCTGGGACAAGCCGCTACGACGTGCTGGTGTCGACCACGATCGTCGAGTCCGGCCTGGACATCCCGAACGCCAACACGCTGATCGTGGACCGGGCCGACGCCTACGGGCTGTCCCAGTCTGCACCAGCTGCGCGGCCGGGTCGGGCCGCGGCCGGGAGCGCGGCTACACGTACTTCCTCTACCCGCCGGAGAAGCCGCTCAGCGAGACCGCGCACGAGCGGCTGGCCACCGTCGCGCAGCACACCGAGATGGGCGCGGGCATGTACGTGGCGCTCAAGGACCTGGAGATCCGCGGCGCGGGCAACCTGCTCGGCGGCGAGCAGTCCGGGCACATCGCCGGCGTCGGCTTCGACCTGTACGTGCGGATGATCGGCGAGGCGGTCAGCGAGCTGCGCGGCGACGGGCCCGGCCGAGCGGCCCGAGGTGCGGGTCGAGCTGCCGGTGAACGCGCACATCCCGCACGAGTACGTGCCCGGCGAGCGGCTCCGGCTGGAGGCGTATACCCGGATCGCCGCGATCGACTCCGACGCGACGACCTGGCCGCCGTCCGGGCCGAGCTGACCGACCGGTTCGGCCCGCCGCCGGAGCCGGTGCTCAGCCTGCTCGCGGTGGCGCGGCTGCGGTCCAGCGCCCGCCAGGCCGGGCTCACCGACATCACCCAGCAGGGCAACCACATCAGGTTCGCGCCGGTCGAGCTGCCGGAGTCGCGGGAGGTCCGGGTGCAGCGGCTGTACCCGAGGACGCTGCTCAAACCGGCGGTGCGTACCATGCTCGTACCGGTGCCTCGGCGAGCAGCCAGGCGCCGGGCCCGGCGGGCTGCCGCGGGCGGCCGGTCCGGCCCAGGTCACCCGCTCGGTGCCCGGCCGATCGCGCGATCAGGAACTGCTCTCCTGGTGCGAGGAGCTCGTCGAGGCCGTGTTCGGCGGGCTCACGGCGGCCAGGTCGCTGTCGGACGGCGTCGTGAGGAAGGACGTCTCGTGCTCCGCACCTCGATGAAGATGACGGCGGGTGGCCGGCGCTCGCGGCTGTTGTCGTGCTGACCCCGCGTGCGGGCAGGTCAGATGGGCTCCGCCGCGCTGATCGAGCAGCCAGCGAATCTCCTCGTCCGACGCTGTCCGCTCAGGTCACCAACCTGAACGAGGGTTACCAGCGTACAAGGGCAAGGTCAGCTGCAGTACCCGGTGTCGCAGATGCCGCAGCAGGTGCTCAGCTGGCTGGTCGGTTCCAGGTGCGGGACGACTGGCCGCGGCCCGCGGAACATCCGGGTGACCCCGGCGCAGGTACAGCAGGCCATGGCGCAGATCAAGGCCCAGGCGCAGTCGACGGGCCTCGCCCAGCTGGCCGTGGCCAATGGCCTGCCGCCGGACCAGCTGCCGGACCTGGCCAGGTACCAGGCGATCGAGACGGCGCTGGTCAACCGCATGGACGGCGGCAAGCTGCCGAAGTCGAGCGCTGCCGCTGCAGGCGCTCGGCAGCCAGTTCAACAAGGCCGAGTGCCAGGCCGCCAAGACCCTGAACATCAAGATCAACCCGCAGTACGGCAAGCTCGACTACACCCAGCTACACGATCATCCCCGCGCCGTCCACGCTGTCCGCGCGCCGGCGGCCCGCCATCGCCATCGCCATCGGCGTCCGCGTCGCCGCAGCTCAGAGCGCCGCCTGCTGAGCGCGCAGGTGGCGGATGCAGCAGCCGGCGCGAGCCCGCTCGCCCGCGGCGCGGCCAGCCCGGCACCGAGCAGGCCGGTCCCGGTCCGGCCGCGGACCAGCCCGGCGCGGGATTGCTGCGGCTGGTGGCCGTGATGGACCGGCTGCGGACCGAGTGCCCCTGGGACGCTAAGCAGACCCATGCCACGCTCGCCCCGTACCTGCTGGAGGAGAGCTACGAGGCGCTGGACGCGCTGGAGAGCGGCGACCAGGCGGCGCTGCGCGAGGAACTCGGCGACGTGCTGCTCCAGGTCGCCTTCCATGCCAGGGTCGCGGCCGAGCGCACCGACGGCACCGGGTACACGATCGATGATGTCGCCGACGGCATCGTCGCCAAGCTGGTCCGGCGGCACCCGCACGTGTTCGGTGACGTGACCGTCTCCGGGGCCGATGAGGTCACCCAGAACTGGGACGCGATCAAGGCAGCCGAGCGCGCGGAGGCCGGCGGCTCGCCGGCCCTCCGCGTTCGACGGCGTGCCGCTCGGCCAGCCTGCGCTGTCCCTGGCCGCGCAGCTCCGCCGCCGGGCCGAGCGGGCAGGCGTGCCGGACGAGCTCGCCGAGCTGGCACCGGGCGGGGCGGTGAGCGAGATCGGCGCCGGGCTCTTCGCGCTGGCCGGCCGCGCCCGCGCGGCCGGGCTCGATCCCGAGCTCGAGCTGCGCTCAGCCGCGCGGGCCTACCGTGACCGGGTGCTCGCCTGGGAGGCCGGGCAGCGCCAGCAGGACTGAGCAACCTGGCGGCCCGAATTCAGCTACGGCGTGGGTGATGCGCGGCCTGCGGGCACTGGACTAGGCTCCGATGCGGACATGTCCGCACTGCACCCGTCGGGAGCTTCTACCGTGGCCTCTATCGAAGCCGTTTACGCCAGGCAGATCCTGGACTCGCGCGGCAACCCGACCGTTGAGGTCGAGGTCGTACTGGATGACGCCACGCTCAGCCGGGCAGCAGTGCCCAGCGGGGCGTCAACGGGCGCCCTGGAGGCGGTCGAGCTGCAGGGACGGCGAGTCCGATTACGGCGGCAAGAGCGTCATGAAGGCCGTCGCCGCCGTCATCGATGAGATCCAGCCGGAACTGCTCGGCTACGACGCTGACGACCAGCGGCTGGTGGACCAGGCCCTGATCGACCTGGACCGCACGCCGGACAAGTCGCGGCTCGGCGCGAACGCGATCGTCGGCGTCAGCATCGCGGTGGCCAAGGCGGCGGCGGCGTCCGCGCAGCTGCCGCTGTTCCGCTACCTGGGCGGCCCGAACGCCCATGTCCTCCCGGTCCCGCAGATGAACATACTCAACGGCGGCGCGCACGCGGACAACAACGTCGACGTGCAGGAATTCATGATCCTGCCGGTCGGGGCGGGCACCTTCGCCGAGGCGCTGCGCTGGGGCGCGGAGACCTACCATTCGCTGAAGGCCGTGCTCCGCGAGCACGGCCTGTCCACAGGTGTCGGCGACGAGGGCGGTTTCGCTCCTGACCTTGAGCACAACCGCGCGGCGCTCGACCTGATCGTGGAGGCGATCGGGAAGGCGGGCTTCACGCCGGGGCGGGATGTCGCACTCGGCATCGACGCAGCCGCCTCCGAGTTCTACTCGGACGGCGCGTACCGGTTCGAGGGCGGCAGCAAGAACTCGGCGGAGATGACCGCGATCTACGGCGAATGGCTGGACCAGTATCCGCTGATCTCGTTTGAGGACCCGCTGGCCGAGGACGACTGGGCGGGCTGGCATGAGCTGACCGCGACCCTGGGGGAGCGGGTGCAGGTGGTCGGCGACGACATCTTCGTCACCAACCCGAAGCTGCTGCAGCGCGGCATAGATGAGCAGGTGGCGAATTCGCTGCTGGTCAAGCTCAACCAGATCGGCACCGTGACCGAGACGCTGACCGCGGTGGCGCTCGCGCACCACAACAAGTACAGCTGCGTGATCAGCCACCGTTCCGGCGAGACGGACGACACCACGATCTCCGACCTGGCGGTAGCCACCAACTGCGGTCAGCTCAAGACCGGCGCGCCGGCCAGGTTCGAGCGGGTGGCCAAGTACAACCAGCTGCTCCGGATCGAGGAACTGCTCGGCGACGCCGCGGCCTACGCCGGGCCGGCTGCCTTCCCGCGCTCGGCGGCTGGCGGCACGTGACAGCTCCTGGTCCGAGATCACCGGCGCCGGAACGGGCCAGGTTCACCAGCCGGGCCGCCGTGCTCGCCGTGGTGATCTGCGCCATCGCGCTGAGCCTGGCCTATCCGGTGCGCGAGTACATCGGCCAGCGGCGGCAGATCGACCAGCTGGAGGCCCAGCGGCAGACCATCGAGGTTCAGGTGCGCAAGCTTGAGGCGGTCCACCGCAAGCTGACCGGCCCGGCCTACATCGAGCAGCAGGCGCGGGACCAGCTGCATATGTGCTTCCCGGCGCAGACCTGTTACGTGGTCCTTCCCGGCAGGCACTTGGCCGGCCGGGCCGCCCCGGTGCCGCGCAGGCCGGCCGTGCCGTGGTACGAACGCATCTGGCATTCGGTCCGCGCGGCTGATCAGGTGTCTGGCAAATGACGTCCGCGCCGCAGCGGCGCAGGCCGGCGAGCCGCCAGGCCCCAGGCGGCGGGCCTGCCGCCTGGCCGCCGCGGCCGAAGCCGCGGATGGAGTAACTGCCGCGGCTGGAGTAGCGGCCGCGGCCCGGGCCGATGCCGCGGTGATCGCCGGTCAGCTGGGCCGCCGGCGGCGCGGCGTGTTCGCCGTCGCGCACCGATGCGCATGCGGGCTGCCCGACGTCATCCAGACGGCGCCCAGGCTGCCAGACGGCACCCCGTTCCCGACTCTTTACTACCTGACTTGCCCCCGGGCCGCCGCCGCCGTCAGCAGGCTGGAGGCCGCCGGGGTGATGCGCGAGATGACCCGGCGACTGGCCGGGGACGCCGGACTGCTGCGGCAGCAGCAGGCCGCTCACGAGGACTACCTCCGCCGCCGGGATGACGCCGCGCTGGCCGCCGGAAGCGAGCCGCTGCCAGCGGGCACCCCCAGTGCCGGGGGAATGCCCGGCCGGGTGAAGTGCCTGCACGCGCTCGCCGCGCACGAGCTGGCCTGCCCCGGGGCGAATGCGCTGGGCGGCGAGGTGATCAGGGCGGCCGGGAACTGGTGGGCGGCCTGCGCGTCCCGCCGCAGCCAGCGCCGCAGCGAGCCGGAGCGACAGCGAATCCGCCGCGGGGCCCGGTCATCCGGCGGGGCCCCCGGCGGGACCTGGCCAGGCGGCGGGGTCCCCGGCGGCGCCCGGACTGCCATCAGGCTCGCTGCTACCCGGCTTCCCGGGCGACGGGCTCGCCGCAGGCCGATGACGATTGACGGTGAAGCACGCGGCGGGCCCGCGCGCGGCGGGCCCGTGACCCGGCCGCCGGACGGCGCGGTACGGGTAGCCGCGATCGACTGCGGCACGAACTCGCTCCGGCTGCTGATCGCCGACATCGACCCGGTTAAGGCAGTGCTGGCCGATCACGTCCGCCGGATGGAGATCGTCCGGCTCGGCCAGGGCGTCGACGCCAGCGGCTGCCTTTCGGCGGACGCGCTGGCCCGCACGTTCGGCGTGCTCGAGGAGTACGCGCGGATCCTCAGCGACGCGTCGCCCGGCGCCGTCCGGATGGTCGCGACCAGTGCCACCAGGGACGCGGCGAACTCCGCCGAGTTCGTTCGCGGGGTGATCCGGATTCTCGGCGTGCCGCCCGGGGTGCTGAGCGGTGACGAAGAGGCGTCCTTGTCCTATCTGGGGGCCACCGCCGAGCTGGCCCGGCTGGCCCCGGGCCGGCCAGCCGGAGAGCCGCTGGCTGGTGACCCGCTGGCTGGTGACCCGCTGGCGCCGCCCTACCTCGTGGTCGACATCGGCGGCGGATCCACCGAGTTCGTCCTCGGCGGCGCGGCAGCCGAGTCCGGGCCGGCCCCGGTGCTCGCCGCGCGGACGGCGCTCGCGGCCGTGTCGGTCGACATCGGCTGCGTCCGGATGACCGAGCGGCACCTGCGCGCTGACCCGCCGACCGACGCGGAGATCGCCGCGGCGACCGCGGACATCGACGCGGCAATCGCGGCAGCGGCGGCCCAGGTGCCGGCCAGGCGCGCGCGCACGCTGGTCGGCCTGGCCGGCTCGGTCACCACCGTGGCCGGAATCGCCCTCGGCCTGCCCGGCTACGATGCCAGCCGGATCCACCACGCCAGGATTCCGGCCGCGACCGTGCACGCGGTGACCCGGATGCTGCTCAGCCAGACCCGGGCCGAGCGCGCCCAGATCGGCGTCATGCATCCTGGGCGGGTGGACGTGATCGGCGCGGGCGCGCTTGTACTGGACCGGATCCTGGCCCGGCTCGGCTTCGCCGAGGTCGTTGTCAGCGAGCACGACATCCTGGATGGCATCGCCTGGTCCCTGGTGGGCACCCGTGCCGGCTGAGCCGGAGAACCGGGCCAGCCCGGTCCCGCCGGGAACGGGCTGGCCGGAGGACCCGGCGACGCAATCTACGCCGGTCGCCGGGCACGCCGGCCGGGGTCCGCGCGCTGGCGGCGACCGCGGAAACGATTGACGAGCTGGCGGCCAGGCAGTCGGTCTGCCGTGCCTGCCCGCGCCTGGTTGGCTGGCGTGAGCAGGTAGCAGCGGAAAAACGCCGCTCGTTCGCGGGCGAGCGCTACTGGGGACGGCCGATTCCCGGCTGGGGCGCCAGCCAGCCAGCCGTGCTTATCATCGGCCTGGCGCCCGCCGCCCACGGCGGGAACCGGACCGGCCGGATCTTCACCGGCGACCGTAGCGGCGACGTCCTGTTCGCCTCGCTCTGGCGCTGCGGCCTGGCCGCCCAGCCGGCCAGCGTCGCCGCCGGGGACGGCCAGCGGCTGCTGGCGGCGCGGATGGCCGCCGCGGTTCGCTGTGCGCCGCCGGCGAACAAGCCCTCCATTGCCGAGCGAGACGCCTGCGCGCCCTGGCTGGCGGCCGAGCTGGCGCAGATCCGCGCCTCGGTCCGGGTGATCATCTGTCTCGGGCACTTCGCCTGGCAGGCGATCTGGCCGCAACTCGGCCAGGCGGGCTTCCGGCTGCCCAGGCCGCGGCCCGCGTTCGGGCACGGCACCGAGGTCAGGCTCGCCGCCGCCGCCCCGGCCGATGGCCGGGACGGCCTGCCCGCAGCCGCCCGTGCGGGCCAGCATGACCGGCCTGCCGCCGCGCCGGCCGATGGCCGGGACGGCCTGCCCGCAGCCGCCGGTGCAGGCCAGTACGGCCCGTCCGCAGCCCCCGGCGGAGGGAGCGGCGACGTGTTACTCATCGGTTGCTACCACCCGAGCCAGCAGAACACCTTTACCGGCCGCGTGACGGAGGACATGCTGGATGCAGTGTTCCGGCGCGCCCGGCAGCAGGCTGGCCTGTAACGTCCGCGCTGATTCCGACGATCTGCTTACGGAGCGTAGATGTTTGTAGTCTAATGGTTACGCCATGTAACCACGGTCCCGAGGAAAGGAAATAAATAGGTGATACTGACCACAAAGACTGCCTATATTAATCCGCCGCCCGTGCGTTTATACGAACAGTTCGGGGTATCCTCATGAAGCCCCCGTAGCCCAAAGGAAGAGGCCGGCCCCCTAAAAGGGTCCCCAGTGTCGGTTCGACTCCGACCGGGGGTACGTAGCACGTCAGGACTGGCATCCTGCCGCGATGCCAGTTGATCTTTCCTCGCGGATTTCCCATGCCTTGGTTGCGTGCACTTTCAGCCGGGCGCCGCATCTTGATCAATTTGGCCGGACTGAGGCGTTCGTCACAGATCAGCGGCGCCGTCACTCGCGGATCAGGATCATCGTCGCTTCGCAGAGCCGATCTTGGACTGGCCCCATTGGGGCGATCTTGTGACTAATGGACAATGGCTCGATGGCAGCTGTTAGATAATCGTGAAGATGGTTAAGTAATCGTTAAGATGCCTGGCTGACGGGGGGTTACGTTTCCAGCCGGGGCGATTAGGGCGGTGCCCGGCAAGCGCCCAGGACAGTTTCCTGCCCGGTTTCCGGCAGCGCGTCATCCGGTCAAGTGCCCGGGCCGCTCAGCCCGGCATCCACTCATTGCCGTGTCCGGGCAGGCGGCGGGTCAGCCGCTGATGTCAGGGCCTGCCCGCGTCAGCGTAATCCGCGCGATTACCCGGCGGTCGCGCACCATGGCCGCGCGGTAGTCATCCCAGTCCGGATGCTCGCCCGCGACGCTCCGGTAGTAGCTGATCAGGATCTCCATGGCGCCGGGCAGCGGGACGATCTCCGCCGTGCCCTCCGCCTGGATCCACTCGCCGAAGAAGCCATCGTTCAGCACGCACAGCGATGCCCGCGGGTCACGCCTCAGGTTCCGCGTTTTGACCGCGGTCTCCCGGGTGCTGACCAGCACCCGGCCGTCGTCGTCCACCGTGGCCGTCACCGGGGACAGTTGTGGCCGTCCGTCCGCTCGCGACGTGGCGAGCACCGCCCGGTGATGGACGCGCAGGAACTCGCGAGCAGCGTCCAGATCCACGTCAGGCGCTGCTGAGCCTGCTCTGGCGCTGCAGTGCGTACTCGTGCACGATGGCGCTCGCGTAGCCGTGCGTCAGGCCGTGCTCATCCGCCAGCCAGTACGCACGTTCCTCGCAGCGCAAGAAGGACGGACCTGATTCGAGTCTTCTGAACCACTCACGGAGGTCTCGTCCGGTGACGATCGGGATGCGCGCGATCAGGTTCCTGTGCATCTCCGGAGAGTGGGTCAGTGACAAGTGGCACCTCCAGGGCCGATCTCCTCTTGCTGCCGACACTGCACCACGCTTGCGCGTCTGACAACCCCCAGCGGCCAGCTTTCCGGTTTGACCGCCAAGTTCCCTGCCGACGGCGGCCGAAAGCCCGTGCGGACGTGCCCGGAAGCGGTCCCAGGACGGCCCGGGCTGGTCATCCGGGCAGCGCGGAACCGGGCCGCCGGGCGGAGACTCGCGGCCTCCGCCGGGCGGCGCGGCCCGGCGGAGGCCGCTGCCTGGGAGCCCGGCGGGCAGCCTCCGCCAGGAGCGGGACGGCCCGGCCGGGCCGGGTGCTAGGAGAGCCGCTCGAGGATCATCGCCATGCCCTGGCCGCCGCCGACGCACATGGTCTCCAGCCCGAAGGTCTTGTCGTGGAACTGCAGGCTGTTGATGATCGTCGAAGTGATCCGGGCACCGGTCATGCCGAACGGATGACCGACCGCGATCGCGCCGCCGTTGACGTTCAGCTTGTCCACGTCGATGCCGAGCTCGGTGTAGGAGGGGATCACCTGGGCGGCGAAGGCCTCGTTGATCTCGACCAGGTCAATGTCCTCGATGCTCATCCCGGCCCGGGCGAGCGCCCGGCGGGATGCCTGCACCGGGCCCAGGCCCATGATCTCCGGCGACAGCCCGGTCACGCCCGTGGAGACGATCCTGGCCAGCGGCGTGATCCCGAGTTCGGCTGCCTTCCGGTCGCTCATCACGACGACGGCCGCGGCGCCGTCGTTGAGCGGGCAGCAGTTGCCGGCCGTCACCGTGCCGTCCGGCCGGAAGACCGGCTTCAGCGCGGCGATCTTATCCAGCGTGGTGCCGGGCCGCGGGCCGTCGTCGGCTGCCACTACCGAACCGCCGGGCAGCGTCACCGGGGTGATGTCCCGCTGCCAGAACCCGTCGGCCAGCGCCTTCTCGGCCAGGTTCTGGGACCGCACGGCGAACTCGTCCTGCGCGGCGCGGGTGATGCCGCGCAATTTGGCGACGTTCTCCGCGGTCTCGCCCATCGAAAGGTAGATGTCGGGGATCGCGCCGTGCTGCCGGGGGTCATGCCAGACGTCCCCGCCGCCGCCCTTGGCCGTCTCGGCCGTCCGCTCCCCGGCCGCGGCGAAGACCGGGTTCCTGGTGTCCGGCCAGCTGTCGCTGCTGCCCTTGGTGAACCGGCTCACGCATTCCACCCCGGCGGAGATGAACGCTTCGCCCTCGCCGGACTTGATCGCGTGAAAGGCCATCCGGGTGGTCTGCAGCGAGGAAGAGCAGTACCGGGTGACCGTCGTTCCCGGCAGGCTGTCGTAGCCGAGCAGCACCGCGACCACGCGGGCCATGTTGTAGCCCTGCTCGCCGCCGGGCAGGCCGCAGCCGAGCATCAGGTCATCGATGTCGGCCGGGTCGAGCTGCGGTACCTTGGCCAGCGCCGCACGGATCATCGCCACGGTCAGGTCATCCGGGCGGATGCTGCCCATCGAGCCCTTGAAGGCCCGGCCGATGGGCGAGCGGGCGGTGGCGACGATGACTGCCTCGGGCATCACAGCTCCCTGGGATCGGTGGTCTGACCGCAGAATACCTCGCACTCCTTGTGCAGATTGCGCATGCGCCAGGCGCTGCTGCCTACCTACCCACTCAGGGATATTCTCGTCAGCCGGCGGCGGGTTTGCCCGGGTGCGCCTCCGGTCCGGGCGCGGGCGTCCGGCGGCCGCGCGCAGGGCGAATCCAGGGCCGGCCAGGCGGCGCCGTGGGATACCGTCGACTGCACCGAGATCAAGGTGGTTCCGATGCAGGTGCACGATTCCCTGATCGAGCTGATGGGGAACACCCCGCTGGTCAGGCTGCGTAAGGTGACCCGCGGGCTGGGCAGCGCCGGCCAGGCTCCGGACGTGCTGGCCAAGGTCGAGTACTTCAACCCCGGCGGCTCGGTCAAGGACCGGATCGCGCTGCGGATGGTGCTGGCGGCCGAGGCCAGCGGCGCGCTCCGGCCGGCCGGCACGATCGTCGAGCCGACCTCCGGCAACACCGGAATAGGCCTGGCCATCGTCGCCGCGGAACGGGGCTACCGGTGCCTGTTCGTCTGCCCGGACAAGGTGGGCCAGGACAAGATCGGCGTGCTGCGCGCCTACGGGGCGGAGGTGGTGGTCTGCCCGACGACCGTCTCGCCGGATCACCCGGACTCCTATTACTCGGTGTCGGACCGGCTGGCCGCTGAGACCCCCGGCGGCTGGAAGCCAGATCAGTACGCGAACCCGGAGAACCCGGCCTCGCACTATCACTCCACCGGCCCGGAGATCTGGGCGCAGACCGACGGCAAGGTCACCCATTTCGTGGCCGGCATCGGCACCGGCGGCACCATATCCGGCGCCGGCCGGTACCTGAAGGAAGTGTCCGGCGGCCAGGTGCAGGTGATCGGCGCCGACCCCGAGGGGTCGGTGTACTCCGGCGGATCCGGCCGGCCTTACCTGGTCGAGGGGGTCGGCGAGGACATCTGGCCGAAGACTTACGACAAGGCCATCTGCGATCAGGTCATCGCGGTCAGCGACGCCCACTCATTCCAGATGACGCGCCGGCTGGCCCGCGAGGAGGCGCTGCTCACCGGGGGCTCCTGCGGGCTGGCGGTGGTGGCCGCGCTGCGGGTGGCCGCGACGGCATCGCCGGCTGACGTGATCGTGGTGCTGCTGCCGGATGGCGGCCGCGGCTACCTGTCAAAGATCTTCAACGACGAGTGGATGGCCGACTACGGGTTCCTCTCCTCCGAGACGGCCGAGCCGCGAATCGAGGACGTGCTGGCCAGGAAGCAGAGCGGGCTGCCCGAGTTCGTGCACGCGCACCCGGACGAGACGGTCCGGGTGGCGATCGGGACCCTGCGTGAGTACAACGTCTCGCAGCTTCCGGTGATGAAGCAGGAGCCGCCGGTGATGGCCGCCGAGGTGACCGGCTCGATCGTGGAGCGTGACCTGCTCGACGCGCTGCTGTCCGGCCGGGCCCGGCCGGAGGACCCGCTCGGCGACCACATGTCGGCGCCGCTGCCGATGGTCGGCTCCGGCGAGCCGGTCAGCTCGGCGGTCGCGGCCATGGAGAAGGCCGGGGCGGCCGTGGTGCTCGTGGACGGCAAGCCCGCCGCGATGATCACCAGGCAGGACGTGCTGACCTTCCTGTCCGCCGGCGGCGGCTGACGGCGGCCGGGCAGCCAGCCCGGGAATGATCACCGGGCCGGATGTGCTGACATTCCTGTCCGCGGGCACCGGCTGACGGCCTAAGGTTGGCGGGTCGCCGGGCCGCCGGGCCCGGGCGCAGGCCGCCCGGGACCGGCGGAGCCGCGGCATGACGGTCCCGGGCGCGTTGCCCGGGGACAGGCATATACCTAGGCAAAGTGACGACGCCATGCACACGCAGCAGACGGACGGATTCGAGACCCTGGCGATTCACGCCGGGCAGGACCCCGACGCGGTGACCGGGGCGGTGATCCCGCCGATCTACCAGGTGTCCACCTACAAGCAGGACGGGGTGGGCGGGCTGCGCGGCAGCGGCCTCGGCGCCGGCGGCGGATCCGGCCCGGCCCGCTGGGTCGAGGGCTATGAGTACTCCAGGACGGCCAACCCGACCCGGGGCGCCCTGGAAGAATGCCTGGCCGCGCTGGAAGGCGGGACCCGCGCGCTGGCGTTCGCCTCCGGGATGGCGGCCGAGGACTGCCTGCTCCGCACCGTGCTCCGGCCGGGGGATCATGTGCTCATCCCGCATGACGCCTACGGGGGGACGTACCGCCTGTTCGACAAGGTTTTCCAGTCGTGGGGGGTCAGTTACCAGCCAGTCCCGGTTTCCGACGAGGAATCCGTTTCAACTGCCCTGCGGGAGAAGCCCGCGCAGGTGGTATGGCTTGAGACGCCGACCAACCCGCTGCTGTCGATCGCGGACATCAGCGCCATCGCCGCGATCGCGCATGCCCGCGGCGCGCTGCTGGTGGTGGACAGCACATTCGCGTCGCCGTACCTGCAGCAGCCGCTGGCGCTCGGCGCCGACGTCGTCGTGCACTCGACCACCAAGTACATCGGCGGGCACTCGGACGTCGTCGGCGGCGCGCTGGTGGTGGCCGACGCCGGCCTGGGAGAGCGGCTCGCCTTCCTGCAGAACGCGACCGGATCCGCGGGCGGGCCGTTTGACGCCTGGCTGACGCTGCGCGGAGTCCGGACTCTCGGCGTCCGGATGGACCGGCACTGCCAGAACGCGGCCAGGATCGCCGACATGCTCGCCAGCCATCCGGCGGTCGCCGAGGTGTTCTACCCGGGCCTGGCGTCGCATCCCGGCCATGAGACAGCGGCCAAGCAGATGCGCGGGTTCGGCGGGATCGTGTCGATGCGGGTACGTGGCGGCGAGGCGGCGGCGCTGGCGGTCTGCGGCCGGACCCGCCTGTTCACGCTGGGCGAGTCACTCGGCGGGGTGGAGTCGCTGATCGAGCATCCGGGCCGGATGACGCATTCGTCGGTGGCCGGCTCGGAGCTGGAGGTCCCGGCTGACCTGGTCCGGCTCTCCGTCGGCATCGAGAGCGGCGACGACCTGCTGGAAGACCTCCGCGCCGCGCTCGGCTGAAGCCGGCCCGCCGGTTAGCGCGAGGACCGGACCGCGCCAGGCGGGGTGTTCAGGTGTTCCAGATCATCAGGATCAGGATCACCAGGTAGATCAGGGCGACCACGCCGCCCATCGTGGCGATCCGGCCGCGCTCGACGCTGGCGACATGCACCGCGGGGGCACCGGGGCTTCCGGGCAGGTTGGCTGCGGCCGGCTCGGCGTCCCTGGCTGCCTCGGCATCAGTCGCATGTTCCTCGGCGGACACCGGCACGACCTCCGCGGCGGCCGGGGCGGTGCCAGCGGCCGGCGCCTCGGCCGCCGCGGCCAGCTGGATCGCCGCCACGGCGCGGCGCTGGTCCCGCATGATCAGCACCAGTAGCACCAGCGCTACCACGAAGAGCGTCATGGAAACGGTCAGCCACGGGTGCGAGAAGTCCTTGTTCTGCTGCGCGGAGACCAGGCCGAAGACCAGCACGCCGAGCGACAGCAGCGCGTAGATCCTGGTAGTCCGGTAAAGGTAGCCGACCACGGTCTGGTTGCGGGCCCTGATGTACCGGGGGGTCGAGGAAATCGCCACCGTTACCGGGCCGAGCGCGAAGATCGCAAAGGCGATGTGCAGCCAGAGCACGAGCCGGTCAGTGAACGACATGGGCCGATCCTAGGGCCAGCCGGCCAGGCGCAGGCGGCGACCTGCCGGGAACCGCCGCGCTGGCCGGCCGCTCTCGCGCCGGGCCCGGCCAGCGGCTCCGCTGACTACCGGCGGCTCTCCCGCCGGGCCCGCAGGAAGTCCCTGACCACGTACTCGCCGAGGCTGTCGGCCATCGCCCGCAGCACCCGGCCGCCGTTACGCCTGGCCACCTCCTCGACGAAGGCGGTCAGCCGCTCGTCCTCGGCCAGCATGAAGACGTTCAGGGTGGCCCGCCGCCTGGTCATCTTGTCCACCTCGGCCAGGGTGAGCTCGATGGTCTCCGGCGACGGCGGCCAGTCGAACCAGGACTGGCCGTCCCGCCGCAGGTGCGCGGTCGGCTCGCCGTCGGTCACGATCAGCACCACCGGGTTGTGCTCCGGGCGCCGGTCCAGGTACCGCCCGGCCAGCACCAGCGCATGGTGCAGGTTGGTGCCCTGGACCATGTCCCAGCCCAGCCCGGCGAGATCGGTCTCGCGTAGTTCGCGCGCGTAGTTGGAGAAACCGATGACCTGGATCGAGTCCTGCGGGTACCTGGTGCGGACCAGCGCATGCAGCGCGAGCGCCGTCTGCTTGGCTGCGCTCCAGGTGCCGCGCAGCGCCATCGAGTAGGACAAGTCGACCAGCAGGCAGATGGCCGCCGCCGCCCGCCGCTCGGTCTCGCCGACCTCGAAGTCCTGCACCGACAGCCGCACCGGCGGGCCGCCGGCCACCCCGCCGCGGAGCAGCGCGTTGCGCACCGTCGCCGCCGTGTCGATCGCCTGCTCGTCGCCGAAGTGCCACTGCCGGGTGCTGCCGGTAACCTCGCCGGCCTGCCCGGCATCGTGCTGATCATGATCCCCGTGACCGCCCTCGGGCAGGTCAGCGAAGACGCGGCGGAGCGCGGTCTCGCCCAGCCGCCGCACCGCCTTCGGCGTCAGCTCCAGCTTCCCGTCGGACCGCTCCAGGTAGCCCTGCCGCTCAAGCTCCCGCTCGATCTGCCGGAGTGCCTCCATGTCGTCGACCGCCTGCCGGCCGAGCGCGCGCCTGACCGCCTCCTCGTCCACGTCGTCCAGCCGCGCGCCGGGGTAGTCCTGCCGCAGCGCGTCCTCGAGCTCAGCCAGATCGGCGAGCTCGGCAAGCGCCGTGGTCGCGTCGCCGAGGCCGAGCGGTTCCTGGCCGCTCATCTGGTCGCCCGGCCAGCCATCGAAATCCAGAATCCGGCCGCCGGGACCGCAGCGCGTCGGCCAGCCTGGCCATCTCGGCGGCCAGGCCCGCGTCCTCCAGGGTCTGCGACATCAGCCCGGACAGTTCCTCGCGCTGCTCGTCGGTCAGCGAGCCGAGCAGCCGCTGCGCCGCCGACATCCGGCGGACCAGCGAGTCGACGAGCTGCTCCAGATTTTCCGGCTGGCCCGGGAACATCTCGCCGAACTCCGCCATGAAGTCGTCGAAGTCCCGCTGAGTATGAGTCCCCTGGGCGTCCGCGTCGAGCATCTCGTTGAGCGCGGCCATCATGTCCTTGACCCGCTGCATCGCCTCGGGATCCGGCTCCTGCAGGGTCTGCTTCATGCCGCGGAACTGGCTGTCGAGCACCTCCCGGCGGAGCAGGCCCTTCAGTTTCTCGAAGGTCTCCCTGGCCGTCGGCGAGCGCCAGTCGTAGTCGGCCAGCTCGCGGATAGCCTGCGACACGTCGGCCGGCAGCGTGTCTAGCTCGTGCTCGCGCAGCCTGGCCTCGTCACTGGGATCCGGGAACAGCTCGGCGCGCTCCTGGCCAATCGCCGTATCGAGCAGCGCCCGCGCCTGCTCCAGGATGCCGTCAAGGCGGCCGGAGTCCCGGATCTCGCGCTGCCGCTCGCGGACCCGCCGGAGCAGGTCGTCGAGTCCCTGATGCCCGGACATCCCGCGGCGCAGCAGATCCCGCAGCGCGCTGGCCGGATCCGACCCGTCCAGCACCGATTCGCCCAGCGCGTCCGCCGCACCGCGGACGTCGTAGGGCGGCTCCAGCGGGTCGGGGCCGTCGTGATACTGGCCGTACCGGTAACCGCTCACGACTGCTCCCTGGCTTCCTGGCTCTCTTGCCGCCTAGGTGCGGTAGACGGCGCCGCCGTCAATGGTGTCCTTGGACAGCCGCCGCATCAGGTACAGGCCTTCCAGCGCGAACTCGACGGCGGCCGCGGCCTCCCCGAACGACTCGCCGCCGTCCATGCCGAGCCGCTCCATGATCTTCGCCAGCCCGGGAACCTCGCCGATCCGGCGCAGCAGGTCGGGCGCCGGAGTCAGGTCGCCGGACTCCACGCTGCCACCCTCCTCGAACCTGGCGAGCACGCCGGACAGGTCGGCGCTGCCGAGCGTGCCGCGGAAGGTCTCGGCGATGGCCCGGCGCAGCAGGTGCTCAAGCACCTCCTGCTCACGGCCTTCCTCGCTGACCTCGAACTCGACCTTGCCGCGCAGCGTGCTCACGATCGACGACAGGTCGCACACCCTGGCCACCGGCTGCGCCTCGCCGCTGATCGCGGCCCGCCGGACGGCCGAGGCGGCGACCGCCTCGGCCGCGGCGATCGCGAACCGGGCCGAGACCCCGGACCGGGCATCCACCGCCGGCGACGCCCGGACCAGCCGGGTGAACCGGGCGATTACCTGCACCAGGTGCGCGGGCAGTACCGCGCCGGGCTCCTCGCCGTCCCAGGCGAGCCTGGATTCCTGCTCGATCAGGGCCAGCTCGGCGGCCAGTGACGTCGGGTAGTGGGTGCGGATCTCGGCGCCGAACCGGTCCTTCAGCGGGGTGATGATCCGTCCCCTGTTGGTGTAGTCCTCGGGGTTCGCGCTGGCCACCAGCACCAGGTCCAGCGGCAGCCGGAGCGCGTAGCCGCGGACCCCGATGTCGCGCTCCTCCAGCACGTTGAGCAGCGCCACCTGGATCCGCTCGGCCAGGTCCGGCAGCTCGTTCAGGCAGAACACGCCCCGGTTGGTCCGCGGCACCAGGCCGAAGTGAATGGTCTCCGGGTCGCCGAGCGTGCGGCCCTCGGCGACCTTGACCGGGTCGATATCGCCGATCAGGTCACCGACGCTGGTGTCCGGCGTGGCGAGCTTCTCGCCGTACCGGTCACTGCGGTGCCGCCAGCTGATCTCCATGCCGTCGCCTTCGGCGGCGGCCAGCCGGCGGCACCGGGCGCAGACCGGGGCATAGGGATGGTCGTTGATCTCGCAGCCGGCCACCGTCGGCGTCCACTCATCCAGCAGCCCGGTCAGCGTCCTGATCAGGCGCGTCTTGCCCTGGCCGCGTTCGCCGAGCAGGATCACGTCGTGCCCGGCCAGCAGCGAGCGCTCCAGCTGCGGCAGCACGGTCTGGCCGAATCCGATGATGCCGGGGAAGGGATCCTCGCCTGCCCGCAGCCTGGCTAGTAGGTTCTGCCGTATCTCCTGCTTGACGGTGCGGAGCTTATGCTCACCGGCACGCAGCTGCGCCAGCGTCGAGATTGCCGGCGGGGCTGACCGATCCGGCCCGCCAGGCAGGGTGACTGGTGACTGGGATTCGTTCTTCGGGTCCACCGTTCGACACTATGTGCTCGTTGGCGCAACGCGCACCTTTGGGAGGCTGGCCGTGGACACTGCCCGACCGGTCCTCGCGGTCGACATCGGCGGCACGAAGCTGGCCGCCGGGGTGATCGAGCCGGGCGGCAGGCTGGTCGCCTGGGAGCAGACGCCGACCCGCCGGGACCTGGATGGCGAGCAGCTGTGGCGCACCCTGGACGCGCTGATCACCAGGGTGCTCGAAGGCGCCAAGGTCAGTCCGGGGGCGGCGGAGCTGGCCGGCGCCGGGTGCGGCTGCGGCGGCCCGATGGAGTGGCCGGCCGGCCGGGTTTCCCCGCTGAACATCCCGGCCTGGCGTAACTTCCCGCTGCGCGACCGGCTGGCGGAGCGGTTCGCCGGGATCCCGGTCCGGGTGCACAATGACGCGATCTGCCTGGCGGCCGGCGAGCACTGGCGCGGCGCCGGGCGCGGCAGCCGCAACATGCTCGGCATGGTGGTGTCCACTGGCGTGGGCGGCGGCCTGATCCTGGAGGACAGGCTGATCGAGGGCGCCTCGGGCAACGCCGGGCACATCGGCCACGTGGTGGTCTACCCGGATGACGGGCCGCCCTGCGTGTGCGGCGGCGTCGGCTGCCTGGAGGCGATCGCGCGCGGGCCGTCCCTGGTGACGTGGGCGCAGCGGCGCGGCTGGCGCCCCGGGCAGGCCGATGCCACGGCCAAGGATCTCGCCGCCGACGGTGCCGCCGGCCATCAGGTCGGCGTGGCCGCGATGCGGCGCGCGGGCAAGGCACTCGGCATCGCCATTGCCTCCGCGATGTACCTGTGCGACCTCGAGGTGGTCTCGGTCGGCGGCGGGCTCTCCCAGGCGGGCGTGCTGCTCTTCGATCCGCTGCAGGAGGCGCTGCTCGCACATACGAAGATGGCGTTCACCAGGCAGGTCCGGGTGGTGCCCGCCGAGCTGGGTCACGGCGCCGGCCTGGTCGGGGCCGCGGCGCTGATCTTCGCCGCGGACCGTTACTGGTCCGGCGACTGATCCCGAGCCGGGTCGCCGGACGCACGCCCGGTGCGAGACTGCAGGCATGACGATGACGTCCTGGCATGCTGGCTTCGACGACGTGGTCGCGGCCAGGGAGATTCTTCACGGGGTCGTCTCGGCGACGCCGATGCTGCACTCGTGGGTGCTGTCGGAGCGCATCGGCGGTCCCGTCTACCTCAAGTGCGAGAACCTGCAGCGGACCGGGTCGTTCAAGGCCAGGGGAGCCTACGTGCGGATTTCCCGGCTGACCGACGACGAGCGCAGCCGCGGGGTAGTGGCCGCCAGCGCGGGCAATCACGCCCAGGGCGTCGCGTTCGCCGCCGCGCTGCTCGGGACCAAGGCCACCGTGGTCATGCCCGACGGCGCCCCGCTGCCCAAGATCGCGGCGACCAGGTCCTACGGGGCGGAGATCGTCCTGCACGGCGAGCGGGTGGAGGACGCGCTGGCCCACGCCACCGCCCTGGCCCGCGACCAGGGGGCCGTCTTCATCCACCCGTATGAGCATCCGGATGTAGTGGCCGGCCAGGGCACCGTCGGCCTGGAGATTGTGGCGCAGTGCCCGGACGTGCGCACGATAGTGGTCCCGGTCGGCGGCGGCGGCCTGGCGGCCGGCATCACGCTCGCCGCGCACGGCTCGGACCCCTCGATCCGGATCATCGGAGTTCAGGCCGAGAAGGTCGCGCCGTTTCCCGCGTCGCTCGCGGCCGGCCATCCGGTGCCGGTTGAATCGGCGCCGACGATGGCCGACGGCATCGCCGTCGCCCGGCCGGGTGAGCTGGCGCTGAACATCCTGGCCGGGCATGCCGCGCAGGTCGTCACGGTCTCCGAGGAGGCCCTTTCCCGGGCGCTGCTGCTCTGCCTGGAGCGGGCCAAGCAGGTCGTGGAACCAGCCGGCGCGGCGGGTGTCGCGGCCCTGCTCGATGACCCCCGCTCGATCGAGCCGCCGGCCGCGGTCGTGCTGTCCGGCGGCAATATCGACCCGCTGCTGCTGGCCAAGGTGCTGCGGCACGGCCTGTCCGCGGCCGGCCGCTACCTGACGCTCCGCTGCCGGCTGCCGGACCGTCCCGGCGCACTCGCCACCCTGCTCGCCCGGCTGGCCGACCTGGGCGCCAACGTCCTCGACGTGGTGCACGCCCGCTTCACGCCGCATCTGCGGGTGGACGAGGTAGAGGTCCAGTTGCAGGTGGAAACCCGCGGCCCGGGACATTGCGACGAGGTGATCGGCCAGCTGCGGAAGTCCGGCTACACGCTCATTTTCGGCTGACCGGCACCCCAGTTCACCGGCCGGCGTGAACCGGACAGAACCTAACCGCTAAGAGTCAACTGGTGACGGGGCGGAATACCGCGGCGGGCGGCGGTGCGGTCAGAGGTTGCCGCGGCGTGCCTGCTCCCGTTCGATGGCCTCGAACAGCGCCTTGAAGTTGCCCTTGCCGAACCCCTGCGACCCGTGCCTTTCGATCAGCTCGAAGAACACGGTCGGCCGGTCCTGCACCGGCTGGGTGAAGATCTGCAGCAGGTACCCGTCCTCGTCCCGGTCGGCCAGGATTCCCAGTTCACGCAGGTCGCCCAGCGGAACCCGGGTCTCGCCGACCCACTGGCCCAGCGTGTCGTAGTAGCTGCCCGGCGTATCCAGGAATTTCACCCCGGCGGCCCGCATGGCCTGGACGCTGGCCACGATGTCGTCCGTGGCCAGGGCGATGTGCTGGACTCCCGGGCCGCCGTAGAACTCCAGGTACTCGTCGATCTGCGACTTACGCTGGCCGACAGCGGGCTCGTTGATCGGGAACTTGACCTTGCCGCTGCCGTCCGCGACCACCTTGCTCATCAGCGCGGAGTACTCGGTGGCGATGTCGTCGCCGACGAACTCCTTCATATTCGTGAAACCCATTACCTGGTTGTAGAAGCCCACCCACTCGTCCATCCGGCCAAGCTCGACGTTGCCGACGCAGTGGTCGACTTCGGTGAAGAACGGCCGCTCCGGCGGGACGGTCATGGGCTCCGCCGCGACGTAGCCCGGCAGGTACGGACCCGAGTAGGCGGCCCGCTCAACCAGCGTGTGCCTGGTGTCGCCGTAGGCCGCGATCGAGGCGAGCACGACCTTGCCGCTGACGTCCTCGACGATCCTCGGTGCCTCCAGGCCACGCGCCCCGCGGGCGACGGCATGCTGGTAGGCGGCCTCCGCTGAGGGCACGCCGATGGCGAGGTCAATGACGCCGTCACCGTGTGCCGTCACGTGCCTGGCCAGGGCAGTGCCAGCGCGGACCGGGCCGCGAAAGACGAACCGGGCCGTCCCGGACTCCAGCACGTAGTCCGCCTCGTCCCGGCAGCCGGTCTCCGGGCCCCGGTAGGCGACGCATCGCATGCCGAACGCGGCCGAGTAGAAATAGGCAGCCTGCCGGGCGTTGCCCACCGCGAAGACCACGGCGTCCATGCCAGTCACGGGGAAGTCGGTAGTGCCGGGCATCAGGTCAGCTTCATGCGTCGCGGTCATCGTGCACGCTCCCAGGGAGGTTGCTGTCGTCGTTCGCAGCACAGGCCAGTATTCGCAGCATCGGTCAGTCAGGCAAGATGCGCAAGACCTGCGATCATGGCTACACATATTGCATAGGTATGGCGCCGATCAAGCGGTATGATTGTGCACCTCTATCAGGAGGATCAACGATGATCGACGAACTCGACGCGCAGCTGATCGAGCTACTCGCCGCGGAGCCGAGGGTCGGCGTCCTTGAGGCGTCCCGCCGGCTCCGCGTCGCCCGCGGCACTGTTCAGGCCCGGCTCGACCGGATGCAGACGCGGGGCGTTATCACCGGGTACGGCCCTGACGTCGATCCCGCCGCGCTCGGCCACGGGGTCACCGCGTTCGTCACGCTGGAAATCCGTCAGGCCGGCGGCCACGACCAGGTAGCCGTCGGCCTGCAGTCAATCGCCGAGGTGCTTGAGGCGCACACGGTCACCGGCCCGGGCGACATGTTCTGCCGGGTGGTCGCCAGGACCAACGCCGACCTGCAGCGGGTCATCGACGCGATCGTGGACGTCACCGGCGTGGTTCGGGCGTCCACGGTGATCGCGCTGGACACCCCGGTCCGCTATCGCATCCTGCCGCTTGTCCGCGCCACCGCTATCAGCTAACCCCGCCCCCGGCTGCCGCCGCCTCCGGGTGACCCGCTGCCTCCGGGTGACCCGCTGCCCCCGGGTGACCCGCTGCCTCCGGGTGACCCGCTGCCCCCGGGTGACCCGCTGCCCCCGGGTGACCCGCCGCCCCCGGGTGACCCGCCGCCCCCGGGTGACCCGCTGCCTCCGGCTGCCGCCGCCCCGGGTGAGCCGCCATCTCAGCCCGTTGAAACCGGAGTTCAACGGGTCCTATGCCGTTGAACTCCGGTTTCAACGGGTTCGCGCGGCTGCGGGGCGACGTGCGCCGCGGGACCGGGACCGGGGGACGAGGGCCAGGGCTGGGAATGGGGGACTGGGGAACGGGGACGGGGCCAGGACACGGGGGACGGGGGGCCAGGACCGGGGACGCGGACCGGGGGAATGGGGGCCAGGACACGGGGACCGGGGGACGGGCGGGGCCTGGGTTAGACCGCGGGGTTGCCGCCTTCGGCGATATCGGTGGCGATGGCGAGTACCGCGGCGCAGAACTCGGCCCGGTCCGGCATCTGGTCGGCGAAGAACATCCAGCCGACGCTGACGCCACCGATCGCCATCGCCGCCCGCAGTTGCTCGCTGATCGGGGCGGACGGCCCGGCGAGCAGCCCGACGAGTGCACCCATCCGCTCGCGGAACAATTCGCCGCGGCTCTTCGCCGCGGCGAACGTGTTCACCGCGGCCTGATTCTGGTGCAGCATCCGGAACACCTCGTCACCCTCGGCGACGATGCCGACGTAGCGGCGCAGGATCTCAGCCCGGGTGCCGGCGCCGGGCGGCTGGCTCCTGGCCCAGGTGACCAGCGCGTCGACCTGCCCGAAGTAGTCCTCGACCAGACTGCGGACGATGTCTTCCTTGGATTTGAAGTGGTAGTACAGCGCTGCCTTGGTGACATCGAGCCGCTCCGCGATCTCGCGCAACGACGTCTTCTCGTAGCCCTGCTCGGTAAACAGCGCGACGGCGACCTGCTGGATGCGCGCCCTGGTGTCGCCCCGCCCGCGCGTGTCGTGCGCCGCCAGGCCGGGCGTGGCCGGGCCTGAACGGCCGGCTGACGGGCGCTGGCTGCACGCCCGGTGCGGGCACGGCGGGCTGCCCCGCAGCCGAGGCGGCAGTGGCGGTGGTGGTGGCGGCAGTGGCGGCGGCGGGCGCTGGCGCCGTGGGCCGGGCGGCCGCCCCCGCCGGGTGGTACGTCATCTCGTCCATCACAGTCGCGCCGCGTCTCGTGCCGTGGCCGCCAATTTACTTGACGGCCGGTTAGTAAGCAGTCTAGCCTTCTCAACGGATGATGCTAGCCGGTCGGCAAGTAGGTTGCGAGGAGCTGTGATCCGGCCCGGCCAGCCCGGCGCGGTTTGAGGAGCCTGATCATGGCAGCAGTACAGCCGGTACCGGCGGCACCGGCACCGGACGAGCAGGCCGCTGCGCTCCGGCGGGAGATCAAGGTCGTGCTGCCGGGCCTGCTGCTCGCGATCCTGCTCGCCATGCTGGACCAGCTGATCGTCGGCACCGCGCTGCCGCGCATCGTCGGCGACCTCGGCGGCGTCGCGCACCTGTCCTGGGTAGTGACCGCGTACGTGCTCGCGTCGACGGTAACCACCCCGCTTTACGGCAAGCTCGGCGACCTGTACGGGCGCAAGAAGCTGTTCATGGCCGCGATCGTGATCTTCCTGGCCGGGTCGGCGCTATCCGGCCTGGCGCAGTCGATGACGCAGCTGATCGCCTTCCGTGCGCTGCAGGGGCTGGGCGCCGGCGGACTGATGGTCGGCGCGATCGCGATCCTCGGCGAACTGGTCTCGCCGCGCGAGCGGGGCAAGTACATGGGCTACATCATGGCCGTGATGATGGTCGCCACCATCGGCGGGCCGCTGGTCGGCGGCTTCATCACGGACCACTTCTCCTGGCGCTGGGTGTTCTACATCAACCTGCCGATCGGCGGCTTCACTCTCGTCTACCTGGCCCGGGTGCTAAAGCTGCCGCTGCACCGGACCGAGCACAAGATTGACTACCTGGGCGCGGGCCTGCTCGCCCTGGCGGCCACCGCGGTCGTGCTGGTGACGACCTGGGGCGGCACGCAGTACCCGTGGGGTTCCGGCCGGATTCTCGGCCTCGGCGCGCTCGCGATACTCGCCACGGCGGCGTTCCTGCTGGTGGAGGTCAGGGCGGCTGAGCCCATCCTGCCGCTGCACCTGTTCCGCAACCGGAACTTCTCGCTGGTGGCCGCGCTGAGTTTCCTGGTCGGCCTGGCGATGTTCGGCGCGATCACCTTCCTGCCGCTGTACCAGCAGACCGTGCAGGGCGCATCGGCGACGGTCAGCGGCCTGCTGCTGACACCGATGATGGTCGGGGTGATGGTGACCTCGATCGTCGCGGGCCAGATCACCAGCCGGACCGGCCGGTACAAGGCGCTGCCCATCATCGGCGCGGCGATCATGGGCGCGGGCATGTACCTGCTGTCGATGCTCGGCGTGGCGACGACCAGGGTGACCTCAGGGCTGTTCTTCGTGGTGCTCGGCCTGGGCATGGGCCTGCTGATGCAGATCACCTCGGTGATGGCGCAGAACAGCGTGGCGCTCAAGGACATCGGCGTAGCCAGCAGCTCACGGCTGTTCTTCCAGCAGATCGGCGGGTCGATCGGCGTATCGGTATTCGGCGCGATCTTCGCCAGGCGGCTCACCGACATGCTGAGCGTGCGGCTGCCCGGCGCGCACCTGAACACCGCGGGCGGCCAGCTCAACCCGGCGACCGTGGCCGGCCTGCCAGCTGCGGTCAAGCACGATGTGTTCTTCGCGATCGCGCATGCCATCGACGGGGTCTTCATCTGGGCTGTCCCGGCGATGGCAGCGGCGTTCGTGGTGGCGTTGTTCATCAAGGAGGTCCCGCTGCGCGGCAAGAACGACAGTCCCGGCGAAGCCCCGGGAGAAGCGGCTGCCGCCTCGCCGGAGCTGGTGCACTGACTCGTCCGGAGCTGGTGCACTGACGCCCGGTTCCGCGACCCGGGGTTGCGCCACTCCGGGTTCAGCGATTCTGATGTTCGCGGCCCTCGGGGTTGCGCCACGCCGGGTTCCGCGACCCCCGGGGTTGCGCCACCCGGGTTCCGCCACTCTGGGTACCGCGCCGGGGAGCTCCGCGACCCGGGCCTGCGCGCGGGGAGGGCGCCCGGCCGGGCGCCCTCCCCGGCAGGTCAGATTCCGCCGTACGGGACTGCCTCAAGGATCTCGACGGAGGCTGCCCGGCCGTTCGGCAGGGTGTAGGTAGCCGTCTCGCCGACCTTCTTGCCCGAGATAGCGCTGCCCAGCGGCGACCGCGGCGAGTACACGTCGATAGGCGCTCCGCTTTCCTCCCGAGACGCGAGCAGGAACGTCACCTCGTCCTCGTCACCCTGGAACCGGATCGTCACCGTCATGCCAGGACCGACCACGCCATCCGTCCGCGGCGGCTCGCCGACACGCGAGTTGTCCAGGATGTGCTGCAGCTGGTGGATGCGGGCTTCCTGCTTGCCCTGTTCCTCCTTCGCTGCGTGGTAACCGCCGTTCTCGCGCAGGTCACCCTCGTCCCTGGCGGCCTCAATCTTCTTGGCGATCTCGATACGGCCGGTCCCGGAGAGGTGGTCCAGCTCGGACTTGAGCCGGTCGTACGCCTCCTGGGTAAGCCAGGTGACGGTGTCGTCGCGGGTCTCGGTCACGGGTACTCCTCGCGTGCGGAGCGGACTCGGTCAGTCCGCCGGGCCCTGGCAGGGCCCTCTGGGGGTAATCCTTCAGCGTACACACGCCATCAAATCCCAGCTCTGACCCCTGATGATCTTGCAGAGCCAGGCGTTGCCGCGTGTTTATGCAATTCTAACGATTGTGCAGGGTGGACACGGAGTCGGTAAGAGAGCGTAAGGGACGATTCACGGCGCTGTACAGGACACTAGCCGTCCGGCAGGTATCCAGCAGAGGACCGCTGCCCCGTCAAAACCCCCGTCAAACCCCGGCTGACCAACCATCAGCCCGCACCGGGCCGGTCGGTAAGGCTACCTCGTGTTGCCGATTGGATCCGCCAGCCGCTGCCGGGGTGACTTTCCGTCCGGCCGGGCCGGTGTCGGCAGCGACAAGGGCGGCGGCCAGCCGCGGCCGCGGGACGGTCGCGCAATTGGCGGTTAACATTTGCCTGCCAATAGCCGGGCAAATGTTAACCGCTATCGTGCGGGCCGGGCGGCGGGGCCGGGCCGGGCCGGCCGGGGCCGGGGCCGGGGCCGGGCTGTGCCGGGCTGTGCGGGCGGGCGGCCGGGCGACGCAATCGCGGGCATACCCGCCCAGCACCATTGCAGGGTGCCCGCGGCTCGGGGAATGCGTGCCCGCGGGCGCCGCGTTGTCCTGCACAATGACCTCCTGGTGCCGCCTCGTCGCGGGCGCCGGGGGAAGCGCAGGTCGCCGGAGATTCGCGCCGCCGTGTCGCCGGAGATTCCGCGCCGGTCTCGTTCATGCCAAGGTACCGAGGGGATCGTTCTTGTCTGCCGTGACCATAGACCCAGCTGGCAACGCCGCTCGTCAGGCCAGCACCGTGACGCAGCCGCCCGGGCGCGGGTGCACCGAGCCGCTCCGGCTGATGGCGGTGCATGCGCATCCGGATGACGAGTCGAGCAAGGGCGCGGCGACGATGGCGCGTTATGCCCGGGAGAACGTCGACGTGCTGGTCTGCACGCTGACCGGCGGCGAGCGGGGAGACATCCTGAACAAGGCGATGGAGCGGCCTGAGATCCGTTCCGATCTCGCCCGGGTCAGGCGCGCGGAGATGGACCGGGCCAGGGAAATCCTCGGCGTGCAGCAGCGCTTCCTCGGGTTCACCGACTCCGGCCTGCCGGAGGGCGACCCGCTCCCGCCGCTGCCGGACGACTGCTTCGCCGTGCAGCCGCTGGAAGTGGCGGCGGCGCCACTGGTGCAGGCGGTACGCGAGTTCCGGCCGCATGTGATGCTCACCTACGACGAGTCCGGCGGGTACCCGCATCCGGATCACGTGAAGACGCACGAGGTATCGGTCGAGGCGTTCGAGGCGGCCGCGGACCCGGACAGTTATGCCGGCTCCGGCGAGCCGTGGCAGCCGCTCAAGCTGTATTACTTCGTCAGCTTCCACCAGGCCCGGTTCACCGCGCTGCACGAGGAGATGGTGCGGCGCGGCCTGGAGTCACCGTACGCCGACCGGCTGGCCTGGCTGGATGAGGATGAGCGCAGCAGCAGGCGCGAGTGGGAGATCACCACCAGGGTGCCCTGCAGCGATTACTTCGGGATACGCGACCAGGCCCTGATCGCCCACGCCACCCAGATCGACCCGGAGAGTTCGTGGTTTGCGTGCCCGCTTGACGCGCAGCAGGCGGCGTGGCCGACCGAGGATTATCACCTGGCGAGGTCGCTGGTGGATACTGAGAAGCCGGAAGACGACCTGTTTGCCGGAATCAGGGAGAGAGTGAGCCTCTGATGAACCTCGCGGCGGCCTCGGCAGCGAGCCAGGCGGCGCCTGGCGTTCTCGGCTTCCTAGTCGTCGCGGGCATGGGCGTCGTCCTGTTCTTCCTGTTCCGGTCGATGACCAGGCACCTCAGGAAGGTAGCCGTCGATCCGCGGCAAGACCCGGTTGCGGCCAGCCGCGCCCCGGACAGCGGCGGCGCGTCACCTGGCCGGGTGGCGACCGGCGGCAGCGTAACCGACGGCCTGGCCAACGCCGGCGACTCCGGCCGGACTCCTGATACCTCAGGCTCCTGACGGGCCGGGGCTCCTGACGGGCCGGGGCTCCTGACGGGCCGGGGCTCCGACGGGCCGGGGCTCCGACGGGCCGGGGCTACTGGGCAGCAGCCAGCACCAGGCCGTAGGCGAGGAGAATCTGGCCTGGTTCCGGGTACCAGTCCCGGTCCGGGAGGCGGCTGAAACCGGCTTGCTCATACAGGTGGTGGGCGGCCTGCATGTCCGGCTGAGTGCTCAGCACTAGATGCCGGACTCGCCGTTCAGCGGCCAGGCCGATCGCGGCACCGAGAAGCGCGCGGCCGGTCCCCATGCGCTGCCCGCCGGGGGTAACCGCCAGCGCCCTGACCTCGGCCTCGTCTGGCCTGCGGACGGCTTTGCCGGCCTTCGGCCAGTACTGCAGCATGACCGTGCCCAGAATCCGCCCGGCGTCGACGGCGACCAGGACCTCGCCGTCCCCATTGGCTCCCAGGCCGCGCAGGGTCGTGGCGTACGTAGAGACGGCCGACAGGAAGCCGTCCGCCTGGTAGGCGTGCACGCGCAGGTCGCCGACCTCGGCCAGCTCGGCGGGCAGCGCGGCGCGAATCATCACGTCGGACCCGAACAGGCGGCGGCCGAAGAAGATTCCGTCCAGATGGCGGCGGATCATGTCATTGACCGGCATTCAGGGTAAGCGCTCACGTGCTCCGATACCTGCCCCGATCGCGTGACTCGCGGCAATAGCGCGGCAGGTCACAATAGTCTGACAGTGCTCCGTGGCGGCAACAGATTCCGTGGCCGCAACGGCAAATGAAATCCCAGCGACACTAGTCCAGGATGGTCCGCACTGAGGCGCAACGCCCGGCCGGGCCCGCCTGGATGAGGAGGGAGCATGCATGAGCCAGATGGACGCCGTTCCCGGCGTGCCGGCGGCGGGCGTGCCGGACGGCGCGTTCCTGCTGGACGTGCGGGAGCCAGACGAATGGCAGGCGGGCCATGCGCCCGATGCCCGGCAT
The DNA here is from genome assembly GCA_963786975.1 of uncultured Actinomycetes bacterium. Taxonomy (GTDB): domain Bacteria; phylum Actinomycetota; class Actinomycetes; order Streptosporangiales; family Streptosporangiaceae; genus Palsa-506. Next base: position 181,988 of record CAWBBE010000012.1, read on the forward strand.
ATCCCGCTCGGCCAGCTCAGCGCGCGCAGCGCGGAGATTCCCAGGGACACCGCGGTCTACGTGATCTGCCGGTCCGGCGTGCGGTCAGCGCGCGCCGCGCAGGCGCTCACCGGGGCCGGCTGGCAGGCGCTCAATGTCGATGACGGGATGCACGGCTGGCATGCGGCCGGCCGGCCGATGACAACCGACTCGGGCGCGCAGCCATTCGTGGCTTGAGAGCACCGGCTCGCCGCGACCCTTCCGCTGCGCTGCAGGCGACCGTCGGCAGGCGTTGCTAGCGTGCAGAGATAAGTCGGGCCGGTCCTGGAGCGTTCATCATGCTGGCAATCCACGGGGTCTGGGCGTACGGCGCGCTCTTCCTTTGGGCGGAGGACGCCGACGGCCCGGTCACGGCGCAGCCACGCCCGGGCCGCCCTTCGCGTGCCCCGCGGCCGCACCCGTTCGCGGCCGCCGCGGAGAACATTGCCGCCGCGGTCGCGGAATACGCCGGGCCGGTTGCCGACCTTGTGCTCAAGGCCGTCGACGACGAGCTGACCCTGTGGCTGCCTGCCACCGCAGACGGCCCGCTGGCCTCACCCGAGCTGATCAGGGCAGCGGAGAACCAGCCCGCGGCGGGGACGCGGCGCAGCTCACTCACCGCCTGGCGGGTGCCCGCACTGACCTTCGAGCCGGCCGCCGCGCTGGATCTGCTCGGCGTGCTCGGCGAATCGCGGGCGCATGACGGGCAGGCGGTGCAGGGCGGCTCCGTCCGCTATCTCGCCGCGCTGGCGCAACTGGCCGGGGATCTCGCGGCCCGCGGGCGCCTGCTGCCCGCGCTGGCCGCCGACGGCGGCGATGTCCGGGCAGCCGGCACCAGCGGCGCCGAGGCGGACGGCGGCTACGCCGCGAGGTGGCGGCCAGTGCTGTCTGGCGCCGACGCGCAGCGGGCCCGTGAGCTGGCGGTCGCGATGCCCCCGCTGTGCCGCGCCACCACGGCTGGCGGGGAGTCCTCGGTGCTGGTGCTCACCGAGGCTCTCAACGCGCTCACCGACGCGGCGGCGCGGGTCAGCCTGGCTGGCCAGCCTGCTTTGACCCTGCTGCCGGCAAGGCGCGGCCGGCGGCCCGCGCGCATTCCCGTTGCCGAGCGCTGGGCCGCGGCGCTGACCAGCGCGAACCCGTGGATCACCATGCTGACAGCGCAGGACGAGGCGGAGGCAGCGGTACTGCAAGCCGATCTCGCGGCGTGGCACAGCGCGGCCCAGCTGCCGGCCGGCCCGGTCCGGACCTGCTTCCGGCTGGTAGAGCCGCCGCCGGCCGCCGCCGTGAAGCCGTCCGACGCCGCCGGTCCGGCCGACGCGTCCAAGCCGGCCGACGCGGCAGCGGAACTGGCCTGGGCGGTAGAACTCGCCCTTCAGTCGACCGACGACCCGAGCCTGCTCCTTCCCGCGCCCGATGTCTGGTCCGGCGTGAGCGCGGGCGGCTGGGCCGCGGCCGGCATCAGGCACCCGGAGGAAGAGCTCCTCGCCGGGCTCGGCCGGGCAGGCCGGCTGTTCCCCGAGCTTGACCGTGAGCTGCGCAGCGCGGCGCCGGCCAGCGTCCCGCTGGACACCAGGGGAGCGCTGGAGTTCCTCCGCCACACCGGCCCGATGCTTTCCGCGGCGGGCTTCGGCGTGCTGCTGCCGGACTGGGCGCGCAAGGCCCGGCTCGGCCTCAAGATCACCACCCGGTCGCGGCAGGCAGCCGGCGGCGGCGCCGCCGAGCCGAGGTTCAGCCTGACTGACCTGGTCGACTTCCGCTATGACCTGGCCCTGGGCGATCAGGCGCTGGACGCCGGCGACCTGGCCGAGCTGGCCAGGCTCAAGATCCCCCTGGTGCGGATCCGCGGCCAGTGGGTTGAGCTCGACGACCGGCACCTGCAAGCGGCGCTGAAGTTCCTGCAGCGGGACCGGGCCGGCACCATGACCGCGGCCGACGCGATGCTGGCCGGGCTGCGCGGCGTGGACGCCGACGAAGACCTGCCCGTGGTCGGCGTAGATGCCGACGGCTGGCTCGGCGACCTGCTGTCCGGGCATGCCGACCAGCGGCTCACCCCGGCCACGACGCCGGCCTCGTTCCGCGGCGAACTTCGCCCGTACCAGGAACGCGGCCTGGCCTGGATGTCCTTCCTCGGCAGCCTCGGACTGGGCGGGATCCTCGCTGATGACATGGGCCTAGGTAAAACACCCCAGGCACTATCTTTGCTCGCAAAAGAGCATTCGCCGGGCATGCGGTCTGAGCCGACCTTGCTGATCTGCCCGATGTCCCTGGTGGGGAACTGGGAGCGGGAAGCGGAGCGGTTCACCCCGGATCTCCGGGTGCACGTGCACCACGGCGCGGACCGGCTGGCCGGCCAGGAACTCGCCGGCGCGCTGGACGCCGCCGATCTCGTGATCACCACCTATGGCGTGGCCACCAGGGACCGGGACGCGCTCAGCGGGATCCGGTGGCGCCGGGTGATCTGCGATGAGGCGCAGAACATCAAGAACTCCGCCACCCGGCAGGCCCAGGCGGTACGCAGCCTGCCCGCCGGGTCCAGGTTCGCGCTGACCGGCACCCCGGTCGAGAACCGCCTCGCCGAGCTGTGGTCGATCATGGAATTCACCAGCCCCGGCCTGCTCGGCCCGGCGCAGCAGTTCCGCACCAGGTACGCCGTGCCGATCGAGCGCAGCGGCGACGCCGAGGCGACCGCCCGGCTGAAGCGGATCACCGGGCCGTTCATCCTGCGCCGGCTGAAGACCGACAAATCGATCATCTCCGATCTGCCGGACAAGCTGGAGATGAAGGTCTGGTGCAACCTCACCCCGGAGCAGGCGTCGCTGTACCAGGCGACCGTGACGGACATGCTCGCCAGGATCGAGGCGGCACCGGACGGCATCGAGCGGCGCGGCCTCGTGCTGGCCACGATGGCCAAGCTCAAGCAGGCGTGCAACCATCCGGCGCACCTGCTCGGCGATGGCTCCCGGCTGGACGGCAGGTCCGGCAAGCTGGCCCGGCTGGAGGAGATCTGCGACGAGGTAATCGCCGCGGGGGAGAAGGCGCTCTGCTTCACCCAGTACGCCGAATTCGGCCGGATGCTGCAGCCCTACCTGGCCGCCCGGCTTGGCTACCCCGTCCTTTACCTGCATGGCGGCACGCCGAAAAGGCAACGCGATGCGCTGGTTTCCCGATTTCAGGGTGAAACGGATCCGGCCATCTTCATCCTCTCCCTCAAGGCCGGCGGCACCGGCCTGAATCTCACCGCCGCCAGTCACGTCATCCATGTCGATCGCTGGTGGAACCCGGCGGTGGAGGACCAGGCCACCGACCGGGCCTTCCGGATCGGGCAGCGCAAGGACGTGCAGGTCCGCAAGTTCGTCTGCGTCGGCACGGTCGAGGAGCGGATCGACGCCATGATCGAGGAGAAGAAGGCGCTGGCCGAGCGGATCGTCGGCACCGGCGAGGGCTGGCTGACCGAGATGTCCGTCGGCGAACTGCGCAAGGTCGTCGCGCTGGCGCCGGAGGCGGTGTCGGAATGAGCAGCCTGGCCGGGGGACCCGGATGACCAGCTGGCGGGACTGGGAGCCGGCCCGGCCGCGCCGCGTCGAGGGCGGCATCAAGGCGCGCAGCAAGCGCGGCGCGATCGGCGAGCAGTGGTGGTCACGGCGGTTCATCGGCGTGCTGGAGTCGTTCGGCATGACCGGCCGGCTGTCCCGGGGCCGCAACTACGCGCGGGCCGGCCAGGTGCTCACCCTCGACATCGCGCCGGGGTACGTGACCGCGCAGGTGCAGGGCTCGCGGGCGAAGCCGTACCAGGTCCGGATCCGGGTGCTGCCGCTGACCACGCCGCAATGGCGGCGGGTGGAGCAGGCGCTGGCCGGCCAGGCGCTGTTCCGGGCCAGGCTGCTGGCCGGCGAGATGCCGGAGGAGATCGAGGAGGTGTTCGCGGACTGCGGCACGCCGCTGTTCCCGCGCAGCTCCCGCGACCTGGAGATGTCCTGCTCCTGCCCGGACTGGGGAGTGCCGTGCAAGCACCTGGCCGCGGTCTGCTACGTGCTCGCCGAGGCATTCGACGAAGACCCGTTCGGCATGCTGGCCTGGCGCGGCCGGGGGCGGGACGACCTGCTTGCCGCGCTCCGGCAGCTGCGGCCGGCCGGGCCGGCCGTGCCGCGGCCGGTGCTCGACGTCGCCGACCGGCCGCTGGCCGAGTGCCTGCCGGATTTCTGGTCTGCGGGCATGACCCAGGCCAGGCTCCGGTCGCTGCCCGCGGTGCCGGCCGTCGCGCCGGATCTGCTGCTGCGCACGTTCGAGCCGCCTGCCCTCCGGGTGCGCGGCAAGGACCTGGCCGGGCTGCTGGCCCCGGCCTACCAGCGGCTGGCGGGCCAGGATGATGTCGCGGCACCCGAATCAGGCGGCCGGTAAGCGGCGGCCGGTACGCGGCCGCCGGTAAGGCGGGCGCCCTGAGCCATGGCCCGGCCGGAGTCAGGGCCGTCACCGTGGCCGGAGCCGTTGCCGCCCGGCGGCCAGCCGGCCGGCGGCCAGCGTAAAGTCAGCGGCATCCGTACGAGCATGAGGACCAGACATGCCGCGCTACCGTTTCTCCTGGGATAACCTGCCGCCCGCGCTGCTGGACCAGCTCGGCCGGGACCTGCGGCTCCGGCCGCCGGTCGATCAGGCACTGCGGGAAAGGTACGGCGCCCGGCCCGAGCCGGACTTCGTCCGCGACGCCTGGCCGACGCTGCTGGATTCGTGGCTGGGTGGCGATGATGAGTCACGCGATCTCGTCGTCCAGGAGCTGCAGGCACGCGGCCTCGGCAAGGCCAGGGCGCCCGCGCGCTCCTCCGCGGCCCAGTTGTACTACCTGCGGTCGTGCCGCAACTCCAGCGCATTACGCGAGGCCGTCGCGGCAATCTTCACGGCGTTCGGCGAGTCGGAGGTGTTCAGCACGCCGGTGCCGTCGGAAACCACAGCCGAGGATAACCCGATCGTGACGCCGGACGGGGCTTCGCCGGAATCCGGCACGGTGGACCAGCCGCCGACGAGCCTGACCGAATGGCTCTGCTGGGCGGTGGCCCAGGTCCTCGATGTCGACCAGGTCAACCAGGATCCGGACGGTGACATCAGGATCCGCTATGGCAGCACGATGTGCTTTGTCCGGGGCATCGAGGATCCCCCGTCCGTGCGGCTGTTCGCGCCGATGGTCATCGACGTCCCGCGATCTGCGGCGCTGCTGGAGGATCTTAACGACATCAACCTGAACATCACCGTGGGCCGGGTCGTGCACACGCCGGCCAACGAGGTGCTTTACTCGCTCGAGCTCTACGGCGAGCAGCTGACCGTGGAGATCATCCGGGCCAGCCTGGACGCGGCGACCACGATCGCCGACCACTTCGATCACCAGCTCCAGTCCAGATTCGGCGGCAAGACCCTGTATGCCGAGGTGAGCGACGACTCGGTGATGATGTGACCGGGCCGCCAAGGACCGCGCTGGAGCAGTTCAGCCTCGACATCATCGACATCACCGCCCGCTGCCGGCCCGCGGTGACGACCATCCGCTGCGAGACCGCCGACGGCATCTCCACCGGATCCGGCTTCCTGGTGGACGGCGCGGGCAACGTGGTCACCAACCATCACGTCGTCGACGACCATAAGTGCGACCTGCAGATCCAGTTCGCCACCGGGCTGGCCGGCCCGGCCACGCTGGTGGGCGCGGACCCGCTGACCGACCTGGCAGTGCTGCGCGCGCCCGGCCCGCTGCCGCCCCCGCTGCAGGTGCGGACCCATCCGCCGGTGCTCGGCGAGATCTGCCTGGCCATGGGCAGCCCGCTGGGCGACTACACCGAGTCGGTCAGCATCGGCATAGTCTCCGGCCTGGCCCGCACGATCCCCACCAAGCGCGGCCGGCCGCTGGAACGGGCCATCCAGACCGATGCGGCGATCAACCCGGGGAACAGCGGCGGCCCGCTGATCGACGCGGCCGGCCTGGTGCTCGGGGTCAATACCTGCGTCGACGTCCGGGCGGTCAGCATCGGCTTCGCCGTTCCCGGCGAGACCGTCGACTGGGTCATCCGGCAGATCCTGCAGTTCGGCGATGTCCGCCGCGGTGCGCTGGGCGTCGCGGTCGCCAGCCGGGTGGAGAACGTCGAAGGCCAGCTCCGGCACGCGCCCGTTATCACCCGGGTGTCCGCGGACCTGACCTGCGACCTCCGGCCGGGTGACATCATCGTCGGACTGGCCGGGCGGCCGGTGCGGGACCGGGCGGACTTGTACTACCTGCTCACCCGGGACATGATCGGGACCACGATCCCGGTCGAGCTGTGGCGCCGGGACAGCCGCGTGCACTGTGACGTGCCGGTCCGGGAGTTCGTCCCGCCGGCCGTCGTCAACCCTGACTGACCAGCCGACACATTTCTGACCTGGAGGAATGATGAGTAACCGGACCTACCGAGTGACCGAGATTGTCGGCACCTCGCCGGAGGGCGTCGATCCGGCGATCCGCAGCGGGCTGCGGCGGGCCAGCCAGACGCTGCACAACCTGGACTGGTTCGAGGTGGCCGAGATCCGCGGCCGGATCGTCGACGGCGATGTCGCGCACTACCAGGTCAGCATGAAGGTCGGATTCTGGCTGGATGATGCCTGAGCCGCCGCGGCTACCAGGTTCCGGCACCCATCGGCGCATGCGCTACCTGATATCGGTCATCGGAGCGCGAGCCGCGCCTCCGATTGAAACGCGTGCCAGGTTCGCTCCCACTGCCCGCCGCGCGGCGTAGCGGACGCGATCCTGCGCAGCAGCCCGGCCAATGACTGCTCGGCCTGGCAATCGGCGGTGGCCCGTGACCGCGCCGACGCATGCGAGGTCGCATCCACCCAGTCAACCGGGCGCCAGATGCACACGTCGATGCAGGGCTGCGGGGCATCAAGGCCCCCGCAGTCCTGGCAACGCCAGACGGTTACGGTCTCGGCAGGTGGCGGCAGGTCATCGTCCCGGCGGCCGGCGGCTGGCCCGGAGCGTCGCAGCACCGAGCGCGCAGACCGTTGCAGCAGCTGGTATGCGGCCTGCCATTCGTCCGGGCCGGGCTCTGTGCGCGCCAGTTCCCCGACGACGCCGCGGAGGTCTTCGATGCGGGCACGGCGAGCCGCTGCGATTGCCGTCAGCTCGTCGTAATCGGCGCCGCTGACGAGTTCAAGCTCGCGCTCGCGGCAAGGCCCCTCGCACTTCTCATATTGCCGCATCGCCCGGCAGCCCATGCAGGTCGGGATCGGCAGGCGAGGGGACGGCCGCACGTCGTCAAAATACACCGAAGGCAGCGGGCCAGGCTGCGGCCAGCGCCGCCGGGCTGCGGCCAGCGCCGCCGGGCTGCGGCCGCCGATGGCCTGGCCGGGCGGTGAGGCTAGCCGGGCGCGCCGGGGCGCCGCACGGCGCAGGACGCGAGTACGTCGTCGGACAGGCGCGGCCAGCATTGCGCCGCCCAGGGCCCGAAATCGCGGTCCGCGAGGCCGCCGCAGGCAATCCCGGCGACAGGATCTACCCAGAGGAAACTGCCGGAGCGGCCGAAATGGCCGAAGGTCGCGGGCGAGTTCCGTGATCCGGTCCAGTGCGGTGCCTTGCCGTCCCGGATCTCGAACCCGAGTCCCCAGTCGCAGCGCGGCTGGCGGCCGAAGCCGGGCACCACCCCGGCCAGGCCCGGGAAGGCGGTCCTGGTCGCCTCGGCCAGCAGCGCCGCGTCGATCAGCGACGGGCTGAGCAGCTCGATCGCCAGCGTCACCAGGTCAGCCAGCGGTCCGGCCGCGGCAGCGGCAGGCGAGCCGTCCAGGCTGGTGTGCAGCAGCCCCAGCGGCAGGCAGACCTCATCGGCCAGCAGTTGCCTGAAGGACGTGCCGGCCCGCGCGGCGGCGGTTTCCGCGACGATCTCGATGCCGCGGTTGGAGTAGATGCGCCGTCGTCCCGGCCGGCTGAGTATCGCATCACCGTCGAGCCCGAGCCCTGACGCGTGCGACAGCAGGTGCCGGATCGTCGCTCCCGGGGGGCCGGCCGGCTCATCGAGGTCGAGCAAGCCACGCTGCACGCAGTCCAGCGCCACCAGCGAGGTGAGCAGCTTGGTTACCGAAGCCCACGCGAACGGCTGGTCAGCCGGTCCGTGCGATGCCACCAGGCCGGCCGCGGACGCTACTGCCACCGCGGCCGTTCTAACCGGCCAGGATGCGACCTGATCCAGCGGGCTCGCTGTCACCTGCTGCCTCCGCTCCGCTGCGTGGTTGCGGCCGCCGGGCACGGGCATGGGTACCAGCAGCCCATTCCGGCATCTCCGCGGGGTCACGCCGGCCGATTCGCTGGCCTCGTCTTTACCCCGGTGTACCGGTCAGTGGGACGATAGCTGTGCCGCAGCTGGCCGCGCCGCCGGCTGACGTCGTCGATGAGGGGATCCCGATGCTGGAAGACCTTGACCCGGCCGAGACCCGCGAGTGGGTGGATGCGCTTGACTCCGTGATGACGTTCGAGGGCGCTGACCGCGCTTTCTTCCTGCTGGACGAGGTGATCGCGGAGGCGCGCCGCCAGGGTGCGCCGGTCCCGTTCAGCGCCACCACACCGTACCTCAACACGATCCCGCCCGACCAGGAGGACCGGCTGAGCCCGCAGGAGCTGGCCATCGACCACCGCATCCGGTCGCTGATCCGGTGGAACGCGCTGGCCATCGTGTTGCGCGCCAACGCGGAGTCCTCCGAGCTCGGCGGCCATATCGCCAGCTTCCAGTCCGCGGCGACCCTCTACGACGTCGGATTCCAGCATTTTTTCCGGGCGCCGACCGACCAGCATGGTGGCGACCTGCTGTTCATCCAGGGCCACTCCTCGCCGGGCATCTACGCCCGCTCGTTTGTGGAGGGGCGGCTCACCGGGGAGCAGCTGCAGAGGTTCCGCATGGAAGTCGATGGCGGCGGCCTCGCGTCCTATCCGCACCCGTGGCTGATGCCGGAATACTGGCAGCTGCCGACCGTGTCGATGGGCCTCGGCCCGATCATGGCGATCTACCAGGCTCGCTTCCTCAAGTACCTGGCCAGCCGTGGCCTGGCGGATACCTCGCAGCGTAAGGTCTGGGCTTTCCTCGGCGACGGCGAGACCGACGAGCCCGAGTCGCTGGGCGCGATCTCGATGGCCAGCCGGGAGAAGCTGGACAACCTCATCTTCGTGATCAACTGCAACCTGCAGCGCCTGGACGGCCCGGTCCGCGGCAACGGCAAGATCATCCAGGAGCTGGAGGGCGTCTTCCGCGGGGCCGGCTGGAACGTCATCAAGACCGTGTGGGGCCGCGGCTGGGACCCGCTCATCGCCGGTGACTCCACCGGCCTGCTGCGCAAGCGGATGGAGGAGTGCGTCGACGGCGAGTACCAGGACTTCAAGTCCAAGGACGGCGCGTACGTTCGGGAGAAGTTCTTCGGCAAGTACCCGGAACTGCTGGAGATGGTGGCCGGAATGACCGACGACGAGATCTGGGCGCTCAACCGCGGTGGCCACGACCCCGGCAAGGTCTACGCCGCGTACTCGGCGGCCGTGCGGACCGTCGGGCGGCCCACCGTGATCCTCGCGAAGACCGTCAAGGGGTACGGCATGGGGGAGTCCGGCGAGGGACAGAACATCACCCACCAGCAGAAGCACATGGCGTCCGCCGCGCTGACCCGGTTCCGGGACCGTTTCGACCTGCCGCTCACCGACGAGCAGCTGGCCGAGCTGCCGTTCCTGCGCTTCCCCGAGGGCAGCCCGGAGATGGCTTACCTGCGGGAACGGCGGGCGGCCCTGGGCGGCGCCCTGCCGGCCCGGCGGACCCGGTCGACGGAGTCGCTGGCGGTGCCCGGGCTCAGCGCATTCGGCGGCCAGCTGGCCGGCACGCCGGGCCGCGAGATCTCCACGACCATGGCATTCGTGCGGATCCTCAACACGCTGCTGCGCGACAAGAAGGTCGGCCACCGGGTAGTTCCGATCGTCCCGGACGAGTCCCGTACGTTCGGCATGGAGGGCATGTTCCGCCAGTTCGGCATCTTCAGCCAGGTCGGGCAGCTGTACCAGCCGGAGGACGCCAGCCAGCTCATGTACTACCGCGAGGCACCGGATGGCCAGATGCTCCAGGAGGGCATCAACGAGGCCGGCGCGATGTCATCGTGGATCGCCGCGGCGACGGCGTACAGCACGAGCGACGTGCCGATGATCCCGTTCTACATCTTCTACTCGATGTTCGGCTTCCAGCGGGTCATGGACCTGGCCTGGGCCGCCGGAGACTCGCGGGCCCGCGGTTTCCTGATCGGCGGGACCGCGGGCCGGACCACGCTCAACGGCGAGGGGCTGCAGCACGAGGACGGGCACAGTCACGTGCTTTCCGCGGTGATCCCCAACTGCGTGTCCTACGACCCCACCTATTCCTATGAGGTTGCCGTCATCGTCCAGGACGGGCTGCGGCGGATGCTGGCCGAGCAGGAGGACGTGTTCTTCTACATCACCGTGATGAACGAGAACTACGAGCACCCGGCGCTGCCCGAGGGTGCCGAGGCCGGCATCCTCAAGGGCATGTACCTGCTGCGCGAAGGGAGCGGGACGGCCGGCATCCCGCGGGCGCAGCTGCTCGGCAGCGGCACCATCCTGCGTGAGGTGCTCGCCGCCGCCGACCTGCTGGCGGCCGACTACGGCGTCGCCGCGGACGTGTGGAGCGCGCCGAGCTTCACCGAGCTGCGGCGCGATGGCCTGGCGGCCGAGCGGTGGAACATGCTGCACCCAACAGAGCCCCCCCGGCGCAGCTACGTCGAGTCCTGCCTGGCCGGCCGGCCAGGCCCGGTAGTGGCCGCGACCGACTACATCAAGTCCTTCGCCGACCAGATCCGGCCGTTCGTGCCGCGGCGTTACCGGGTGCTGGGCACGGATGGCTTCGGCCGCTCGGACTACCGCCGGAACCTGCGCCGCTTCTTCGAGGTCGACCGGCATTACGTCGCCGTGGCCGCGCTGGCCGCGCTGGCCGAGGACGGCGTGCTGCCCGCAGCCACGGTCGCTGACGCGATCTCGCGCTACCGGATCGATCCGGACAAGCCGGAGCCGTCCGGGGTATGACCAGGCATATGCACGCCAGGAAGGCCGTGACCGGCCTCGCGCTAGCTGTACGGGAGGGCAACCGTGCCCACTGCAACTGAGGTCAGCGTCCCGGACCTCGGCGACTTCGCCGACGTGCCGGTCATCGAGATCCATGTCGCGAACGGCGATGTGGTCAGCGAGGAGGATCCGCTGATCACGCTGGAATCGGACAAGGCGACGATGGACATTCCGTCGCCCGCGGCAGGCACGGTCCGCGAGCTCCGGGTCGAGGTCGGCGACCGGGTGGAGAAGGGATCGCTCATCCTGCTGCTGGACACTGACGCCGCGGTCACCCCGCCGCCCGCCCTGACCGAGCAGCAGGAACCGCCGGCCCTGCAGGCCGCCGATCCCGTCGCCGCGGCCGAGGAACCCGCCCGGCGCTCCGTCGCGGCGGCCGCACCGGAGGCGGCGCAGGCCGCCGCGCCGGCGCTGGCCACCGCGCCAGCGCCGGCGGCGCAGGCGGCCGGCCCGGCGGCTGACTTCGCCGGCGTGCACGCAGGCCCCGGCGTGCGCCGGCTGGCCCGCGAACTCGGCCTCGATCTCGCCGCGGTGTCCGGCAGCGGCCCGAAAGGCCGGATTACCAAGGAGGACCTGCTCGCAGGCGTCCGCGGACCCGCGGCCGGACCCGATGCCGGGCCTGCCGCCGCGGCGGCCGGCATCCCGGAGATCCCGGCTCAGGACTTCTCGAAGTTCGGCCCGGTCGAGATCCGGCCGCTGTCTCGCATCCAGCGGCTGTCCGGCCCGCAGCTGCACCGCTCGTGGCTGAACATCCCGCACGTCACCCATGACGACGAGGCGGACATCACCGACCTTGACGGCTACCGCCGGGAACTCGACACCGCCGCGAAGGCCGAGGGCTACCGGGTCACGCTGCTGGCCTTCCTGATCAAGGCGTCCGTCTCGGCGCTGCGCGAATTCCCCAAGTTCAACAGCTCGCTGACCGCGGAGAAGGACGCGCTCGTCTACAAGGGCTACTACCACATAGGCGTCGCGGTCGACACCCCGGACGGCCTGGTGGTGCCGGTGATCCGCGACGCCGACCGCAAGGGCATCCGGGAAATCAGCCAGGAACTCGGCACCGTCTCGGCGAAGGCGCGGGACGGCAAGCTCGGCCTGGCCGACCTGCAGGGCGGCTCCTTCACCATCTCGAGCCTCGGCGGCATCGGCGGCACCGGCTTCACCCCCATCGTGAACGCGCCCGAGGTGGCGATACTCGGCGTGGTGCGCGCCAAGACCGCCCCGGTATGGGACGGCACGGCGTTCGTGCCGCGGCTGCTGCTGCCGGTGTCACTTTCTTACGATCACCGGGTCATCGACGGCGCGCTGGCCGCCCGTTTCGCCCGCTACCTGTGCCACCTGCTCGAGGACATCCGCCGGCTCGTGCTCTGACCGCCGCCGGCCGACTCAGCTGCCGCCTTCGACCCCTGGAGCCTGACGTGGACATCCTCATCCCGGACATCGGCGACTTCCGGGACGTGCCGGTCATCGAGGTGCACGTGGCCCCCGGCGACGTGGTGGCAGCCGAGGACCCGCTCATCACGCTGGAGTCGGACAAGGCGACGATGGACATTCCGGCACCGGCGGCCGGGACCATCGCCAGCGTAATGGTCGCGGTCGGTGACCACGTCTCGGCCGGCCACCTCATCGCGGACCTGCGCACGGACGAGGCGGCCGAGCCCGAGGCGCCGGCCGGGCCGGCCGGGCCGGCCGCCGGCGCAGCCGAGCAGGCCGGCCGCGGCGGCCGGGCCGGCCGCCGGACCGGGCGACGTCACCGCGGAGGTGCTCGTCCTCGGCGCCGGGCCGGGCGGCTACTCGGCCGCGTTCCGGGCTGCCGACCTCGGCAAGAAAGTCGTGCTCGTGGACCGCTGGCCGGAACTCGGCGGCGTCTGCCTCAACGTCGGCTGCATCCCGTCCAAGGCGCTGCTGCACGCCGCCAGGGTCATCGCCGAGACCAAGGAGATGAGCGAGCACGGCCTCGTGTTCGGCCCCCCGGCGATCGACGTCGGCAAGCTGCGGGCGTGGAAGGACGGCGTGGTCGGGCGGCTGACCGGCGGCCTGGCCGGGCTGGCCAGGCAGCGCAAGGTCGCCACGATCCGCGGCTACGGCCGGTTCACCGCGCCGCATCAGCTGCACGTCGAGCTCGCCGACGGCGGCACCACGACGGTCGGCTTCGAGCAGGCGATCATCGCGGCCGGCTCCGAGCCGCTGACGCTGCCGTTCATCCCGGCCGGCGACCAGCGGGTCATCGATTCGACTGGCGCGCTGCAGCTTGATGACGTGCCGCGGCGGCTGCTCGTGCTCGGCGGCGGGATCATCGGGCTGGAGATGGCGACTGTCTACCACGAACTCGGCGCGCAGGTCACCATCGTCGAGCTGCTGGACCAGCTCATCCCCGGGGCCGACAAGGACCTGGTCGCGCCGCTCGCCAAGCGGGTCGCCGGGCAGTACGAGAACATCTACCTGAAGACCAGGGTGACGGACGTCGAGGCCCGGCCGGAGGGCCTGGCGGTGTCCTTCGACGGCGCTCGGGCGCCGGCCGACCGATACCTTCGACAAGATCCTCGTCGCGGTTGGCCGTCGCCCCAACGGCAAGCTGATCGGTGCCGAGAACGCCGGCGTCACCGTCGACGACCGCGGCTTCATCCCGGTCGACAAGCAGCTGCGGACCAGCGCGGCGCACATCTTCGCTATCGGCGACATCGTCGGCCAGCCGATGCTGGCGCACAAGGCGATGCACGAGGGGAAGGTCGCCGCGGCGGTGACGGCGGGCCACAGCAGCTTCTTCGACGCGCGGGTCATCCCGTCGGTCGCCTACACCGATCCCGAGGTGGCCTGGGCCGGGATGACCGAGAACGAGGCCAAGGCGGCCGGCCTGAAGTACGGCAAAGGCGCCTTCCCGTGGGCGGCCAGCGGCCGCTCGCTCTCCCTCGGCCGCGCTGACGGAATGACGAAGCTGCTGTTCGACGAGGTGACCGGCCGTGTCATCGGCTGCGGCATCGTCGGGCCCAACGCGGGCGACCTCATCGCCGAGGCAGCGCTGGCGATCGAGCTTGGCGCCGACGCGGCCGACATCGGCCTGACGATTCACCCGCACCCGACGCTGTCGGAGACCGTCGCGATGGCGGCGGAGGCGTTCGAAGGCACGATCACCGACCTGTACCTGCCCAGACGGCGATAGCAGGCCGGCGCTGGCCGGCGGTCAGCGGTTAGCGGTTAGCGGCCGGAAACCTCCTTGTCCGGGGGCACCGGGACCGGGTCGACGTGCCAGATGTCGTGGCAGTAGCCGAGGACCGTGCGATCGGAGGAGAAGTAGCCGCAGCGGGCGCTGTTCAGGATGGACATCCGGGTCCAGCGGTCCTGGTCGGCCCAGGCCGGCCCGGCGGCGTGATCCTGGCAGTCGATGTACGGGCGGTAGTCGGCGAGCACCATGTACTCGTCCCATTTCAGCAGCGAGCCGGTGATGGGCTCGAAGATCCCGCGGTCGCCGCCGGAGAAGGCGCCGGAGTCGATCATCTCGATGGCTGCCCTGAGCTCGGGGTCGTCCTGGCAGCGGGCGCCGGGGTCGTAGCCGGCCTGCCTGGTGGCGACGGCCTCGTCGGCGGTGAGGCCGAAGAGGAAGAAGTTGCCGGATCCGACCCGGTCGCGGATCTCGATGTTGGCGCCGTCCAGCGTGCCGACGGTCACGGCCCCGTTCAGCGCCAGTTTCATGTTGCCGGTGCCGGATGCCTCCTTGCCGGCCAGCGAGATCTGTTCCGAGATATTGCCGGCCGCCACCACGACCTCGCTGACCGAGACGTTGTAGTCGGGGAGGAAGACGACCTTGATCCGGCCGGCCACGTCGGGATCGGCGTTGACCACCGCGGCGACCGAGTTGATCAGCTTGATGATGAGCTTGGCCTGGTCGTAGCCCGGTGCGGCCTTGGCGGCGAAGAGGACCGTGCAGGGCGTCACGGCGGTGGCCGGATCTGCCTTGATCCGGTTGTACAAGGTAATGACGTGCAGCAGCTTGAGTACCTGGCGCTTGTACTCGTGCAGCCGCTTGATCATGACGTCGAAGACCGAGCCGGGATCGATGATGACGCCGGTCGCGGCGCGGGTGTGCACGGCCAGGTCGAGCTTGTTCAGCCGCTTCACCTCGCGCCACTGCGCCCGGAACTCGGCATCGTCGGCGAAGGCCTCGAGCTCGCTCAGCCGGTCCAGGTCGGTCAGCCAGCGCTGATCCCCCAGCCGGGCGGTGATCAGGGCGGATAGCCGCGGGTTGGCGAGGGCGAGGAACCGGCGCGGGCTGACGCCGTTGGTCTGGTTCAGGAACTTGGCGGGCCACAGCTCGGCGAAGTCCCGCAGCGTCGTCTGGGCGAGCAGCCGGGACTGCAGCTCGGCCACGCCGTTGACGGCGAAGCTGCCGATGACGGCCAGGTTGGCCATCCGCACCCGCCGCTCGGGTACCTCCTGGACCAGCGACATCCGGGCGATGCGCTCGTCGTCGCCCGGATGGCGGGCCCGGAGGTCGTCCAGGAAGACCTGGTTGAGGGCGTAGATGATCTCCATGTGGCGCGGCAGCAGCCGTTCGAACATATCGACCGGCCAGGTTTCCAGGGCCTCGGGCAGCAGGGTGTGACAGGTATAGGCGAACACCCGGCGGGTGATGGACCAGGCCTGGGCCCAGCCGACCCCGTGCTCGTCCACGAGCAGCCGCATCAGCTCGGGTATGGCCAGCACCGGGTGGGTGTCGTTCAGCTGGATGGCGACCTTGTCCGGGAAGTCGGCCCAGTCGCTGTTGCGGAACCGGAACCGGCGGATGATGTCCCGCAGCGAGCAGGAAACCAGGAAGTACTGCTGCTTGAGCCGCAGTTCCCGGCAGGCCGGCGTGCTGTCACTGGGGTACAGCACCTTGGTGATGTGCTCCGAGCGCATCGTCGCCTCGACGGCCTCGGCGTAGCGGCCGTCGTTGAACAGGCCCAGGTCGAAGGACTCCTGGTCGGCCCGGGCCTGCCACAGCCTGAGGATGTTGACCGTCTCGGTGCCGTAGCCGGGGACCAGCATGTGGCTGGGCTCGCCGCGCACCGTCTCGCCCGGCACCCAGCGGGCCCGCAGGCCGCCCTGGTCATCGTGCACCGGCTCGGTGCGGCCGTAGAACCCGACGACCTGGCGGTCGTCCGGAGCGGGGAATTCCCACGGGTTGCCGTAGAAGGCCCAGTCGTCCGGGTGCTCGACCTGCCAGCCGTTCTCGAAGGCCTGCTTGAAGATCCCGTACTCGTACCGGATGCCGTAACCCACGGCCGGCATGTCGAGGGTGGCCAGCGAGTCCAGCAGGCAGGCAGCCAGCCGACCCAGGCCGCCGTTCCCCAGTCCCGGCTCCGCGTCCAGGGACTCGGCGTCCCCGACGGTGATGCCGAGCCCGGCCAGCGCCAGCCGGGCCAGGCCGGCCGTGCCGGTGTACATCGCGTTCTGCCGGAGCTGGCGCCCTAGCATGTACTCCGCCGACAGGTAATACACGAACTTCGGGTTGGCCTCGTAGTTCGCCCTGGCCGTCCTGGCCCGGCGGTCCGCCAGCCGATCGCGGACAGTAACTGCCAGCGTCCAGTAGGCATCCTGCAGGCTCGCCGACTCGACCGTCGTGCCCCGCTCGTAACACAAGTTGTCAGCAAGATCCCGCTCGAAATCGGTCAGCGTGTTACCTAACTGCCGACCTCGCGTACTCGATTCTCCAGGTGTCATGACCTGAACCTAACCTCATTCGCCGGCCGGGACATCATCTGAGATGCGCAGCGGGCCCGGGCCGGCCGCCTGCGGCCCCGCGCGGGCCTGGCCCGGCAGGCTGGCCGGCCTGCGGCGCCGCCGGTCAATTGCCTGGTCCCGGCCGTGCCGCGGCCGCTTCCCGGCATCACCGAAGGCCGCACGCAGCTCGCCGGGAACGCCTGCCCGACTTCGGGGGCTGCTGACGCTGCCAGCGCCCGGCACCGGGCTGGCTGCGGCGGGCCTGACGTCAGCGCGGGCCATCGTCGGGCAGGTGCGGGCGGTCCCGCCGCCGCCAGGCCCGCCCGCGGCCCGGGCGGCCGGCCCGGCCCCGGCCGGCGCCAGGTAGCGCGCGGCAATGATCCCGGGGTCGCCTGGTCACCCCGGCTGGCTGATCCCCGGCAGCACGGACGTGCGTCAGCCGCGGTCAGGCCTGGTCCAGCCGGGCAAGCTCGGCGCCGGTCAGCTCCAGCCTGGCCGCCTTCGCCGAGTCGATGACCGATTCCGGCCGGCTCGCGCCCGGGATCGGGATCACGACCGGCGCCTTGGCCAGCATCCAGGCCAGCGCGACCTGCTGCGGCGACACCCCGTGCGCGCGCGCTACGCCGGCGAACGCGGCGTGCCGCGTGCCGAGCCGGGCCGCCCGGCCGATGCCGCCGAGCGGGCTCCAGGGCAGGAAGGCGAGGCCAAGGTCCGCGCAGTGCCGCAACTCGGCCTCGCTGGACCGGAACGCGGGCGAGAACTGGTTCTGCACGCTGGCCAGGTTCCCCTCGCCGAGCACGCCGCGGGCGATGTCGATCTGCCCGATGCTGGCGTTGGAGATGCCAGCCAGCCGGATCTTGCCGGCCGCCAGCATTTCCTTCAGCGCGCCGACTGATTCCGCGTACGGCACCCTCGGGTCCGGGCGGTGGAACTGGTACAGCCCGATGGCGTCCACGCCGAGTGCCTTCAGCGACGCGTTCACGGCCGCGTGCAGGTGCGCGGGGGAGCCGTCCACCGTCCACGAGCCGTCCCCGGGCCGCAGGTGCCCGCCCTTGCTGGCTATCAGCACGTCGCTGGTATCGCCGCCGTAGCTGGCCAGGGCCTTCGCGATCAGCCGCTCGTTGTGCCCGGCCTCGCCCGGGTTCAGGTGGTAGGCGTCGGCGGTGTCGATCAGGGTAACGCCCGCGTCCAGCGCGGCATGGATGGTCTGGATCGAGCGGTCCTCGTCCGGCCGGCCCTCGATCGACATCGGCATGCCGCCCAGGCCGATGGCGCTGACGGTTACCGGCCCGATACTTCTGGTACGCATTCGTCACTCCTCGTGCTCTGCTCGCTGCCCGGCAGGGATCCGCCGGGAAATCCGTTCGCTTCCGCTAACAGCGGCCGGCCGCGCCCTATGTCGGGCTGGCCAGGCGGACTGCCGCGCAATGTCATCTCCGCTGGCCGCAACTGGCGCCGGGCTCGTGCCCCGGCCGGCCGGGGCACGAGCCCGGCCAGCCGCGCCGTCAGCCGGCCGTGACCGCGAGCACCAGCGGCAGCACGGCGGTGGCCCCGGTCTCGCGGAGCAGCCGGGCGGCGACCGTCATGGTCCAGCCGGTCTCCAGCCGGTCGTCGACCAGCAGCACAGGGCCGCCGAGCCTGGCAACGGCCTTACCGGCCTGCTCCGGGACTGCCAGTGACGGCCAGAGCGCGTGCAGCCGGTGGGCGCTGTTCTGCTGCCGGGCGCCGCCTGCCGGGCCGCCGTTCGCGGCCGGGGCACTGGCGCCGGGCGGTGGGCCGGCCGCCGCACGGCCGGCCGCGCCTGCCGGGCCGCCGTCACCGGGCCGCTCCGGCTTACCGGCCGCCGGGGGGCCGCCCGCCTGCGATGACTGATCGCCGGCCGCCGCCGCGGCGGCGTATTCCAGGGTTCCCAGGTAAGGCAGCCTGCCTATCCCGGCGATCCGCTCCCCGAGACTGCGTATCAAATGCGGTCTAGTCTTCGACGGCAGTCCGATCACGCCGGCTGGCCGCTGTGCCCAGTCCCACCCGGCCAGCACCTCCACCAGCGCCGCGATGAACTCGTCCGGAACCTGGCCGTCCGCGGCGCCGTCCGCCAGCAGGGACCGCAGCCGCGGTCCCCAGCCGAGATCAGTCAGCCGGCCAAGCGCCCGTCCTGGCTCGGCCGCGAGATCCGCGGGGATCTTGCCGGACACGTCGATGCCCAGCTCCTTCATCCCGGCCGGCCACATCTTCCGCGGCGCGATCACCGTGCCCGGCCGCAGCAGCCGGTCGCGCGCCGCCGCCGTGCCCGCCGCGGAGACCGCGTCGCTCCAAGGCCGGCCCGTGCAGTTGTCGCACCGCCCGCACGGCGCGGCCGCCGGGTCGTCGAGCTCGCGGCGCAGGTACTCCATCCGGCAGGCCGTCGCGGTGATGTAACCGAGCATCGCCTGCTGCTCCCTGGCGCGCTCGGCCGACACCCGGGCGTAGCGGTCGGCATCGTAGGCCCAGTCCCGGCCGGTCGCCGTCCAGCCGCCGGTCACCCGGCGCACGGCGCCGTCCACGTCCAGCACCTTGAGCATCATCTCCAGCCGGCCGCGGCTCAGGTCCACCCTGGTCTCCAGCGCGCTGGTGGAGACCGGCCGGCCGGCCTCGGCCAGCGCCCGCAGGGTGACCCGGACCACCGGCTCCGGCGGGAAGGCCAGAGACCCGAAGTACGCCCAGATGTCGGCATCCTCCCGGCCGGGCAGCAGGATCACGTCGGCCCGGCTGACCCCGCGGCCCGCCCGGCCGATCTGCTGGTAGTACGCGATCGGCGACTGCGGGGCGCCGAGATGCACCACGAAGCCGAGATCCGGCTTGTCGAAGCCCATGCCGAGCGCGCTGGTGGCCACCAGCGCCTTGAGCTCGTTGGCCAGCAGCGCGTTCTCCGCGGCCTGCCGCTGGTCATGATCGTCCTTGCCGGTGTAGGCGGCAACCTGATGGCCGCGGTCGCGCAGGTACTCCGCGCACTCGTGCGCGGCGGCGACGGTCAGCGTGTAAACGATGCCGGAGCCGGACAACTCGGCCAGGTGCTCGGCCAGCCAGGCCAGCCGCTGCTGCGCGGCCGGCAGCCGCACCACGGCCAGGTGCAGGCTGTCGCGGTCCAGCGGGCCGCGCAGCACCAGGGTCTCGTGCCCGCCGCCCGCTTCCAGCTGCTCGGCGACGTCGCGGGTGACCCGTGCGTTCGCGGTGGCGGTCGTGGCCAGCACCGGGACGCCGGGCGGCAGCTCCGCCAGCAGGGTGCGCAGCCGCCGGTAGTCGGGCCGGAAGTCGTGGCCCCAGTCCGAGATGCAGTGCGCCTCGTCGACGACCAGCATCCCGGCCGCGGCGATGAGCTTGGGCAGCACCTGATCGCGGAAGCCCGGGTTGTTCAGCCGTTCCGGGCTGACCAGCAGCACGTCCACGGCGCCGTCCGCGACCTCGGCGTAGACCTGATCCCATTCGCCGATGTTGGCCGAGTTCACCGTGCGGGCGTGGATGCCGGCCCGGTCGGCCGCCTCGATCTGGTTGCGCATCAGCGCGAGCAGCGGCGACACGATAACCGACGGGCCGGCCCCGCGGGCCCGCAGCAACGCGGTGGCGGTGAAGTAGACAGCCGACTTCCCCCAGCCGGTGCGCTGCACGACGAGCGCGCGGCGGCGGCCGGTGACCAGCGCCCG
Organism: uncultured Actinomycetes bacterium; assembly: GCA_963786975.1. Classification (GTDB taxonomy): domain Bacteria; phylum Actinomycetota; class Actinomycetes; order Streptosporangiales; family Streptosporangiaceae; genus Palsa-506. The sequence continues at coordinate 202,487 of CAWBBE010000012.1, forward strand.
GATTGCCGTCCACTGGTCATCGCGCAGCCGCGCGCCCGGCCCGGCCAGCGCCCGCAGGTGACCCTCGGCCTCGTCCCGGAGGCCGTGCTCAGCCTGCCCCGGGGGGTCGTCGTGCTCAGCCTCCGCCCGGGGGTCGTCCTGGGCCTGCGCCGGGAGGTCGTCCTGGGCCCGGGCCGGGGGGTTGTCCTGGGCCTGCGCCGGGGGGTCGTCCTGGGCCCGGGCCGGAGGGTTGTGCTGACTTGCCGCCATGCCGTCCTTCGTACCACCTCATACTGACGCCTCCGCCAGCCGGGCATGATCACGGCGCATCCGGCAGATAATTACCTGCCGGATACGCCACTTTCAAGTAATGGTCAGCGGACTCGCCCTGAATGATTCCCGTCGACGTCCGCCGGCTTCTGCCGTAGCCTGATCTGCGAATCCGGATTCCGGCTCGATTACGAAATGATTTAGTAATAATCGGGAATTCGCCGGAGGCCGCTTGCGGAGTTCTTAAGCTCGCTCAGTGAACGGAGGGATCATGTTGTCTCGGCTGTGGGCAGCTCGGCTAGCGGTGATCACTGTACTTCTGGCGCCAGCCTGGCTGGCCGGGCAGGCCGGATGGCTTGCCCAGGCCGTCCCCGCCGCGCAGGCGAGCACGGCCGGGCAGGCGAGCGCCGGCCAGGCGGCCGGATCGGGCGGCAGCATGGCCCGGCTCGCTGGCCGCGCGGCCCGCCGGCCCGGTGTCCGCGCGGCCCGCCGGCCCGGTGTCCGCGTGGCCCGGCCTGGTGGCCGCGCGGCCCGCCGGCCTGGCCGCCGCATGACCGTGCCTGACGCCGGCCTGACCGCGGCGATGCACCCGGCGCCGCTGGTCAGCAACGCCAGGCCGGCCCGGGCGAAACGCGGGCTCGCGGCCCCGCCGATGACCGCAGCGATGCTCGGGGCCAATGCCGCCAAACAGGCTGCGGCCAGGAATTTCCTGCGGGAAATGGGCAGCCGGGCCGAGCCGCCGGCAACTGCGCGCGCCGTGCCTGCCGTCGCGGGCTGCCGGCCGCACGGAGCCTCAGGGCGACCCAGCGGCCGCAGGCCAGGAATTACTACTGCGGTCCTGCCACCGTGTCGGAGATGCTGCGGCAGGTCGGCAAGCGGGTAAGCCAGCGGGCCGCGGCCCGGCAGTTGCGGACCAACCGGGGCGGTACCGACTGGTCGGATTCCCGGGGTTACCCGGTCCCCCATGCGCTGAACGCCGACCAGCACCGGAATACCTACGTCGCCGTCGCCTTGCCGTGGTCCCCGACCAATAGGCAGGTCCGGGCCTACGAGCGTGACCTGGTGACCGACATTAACCGGCATGGCGGTGCCCCGCTGGCCGGAAATGCCTATGAGGTCCCTGGCGGCCCGCATCTTGTCGGACATCCGCAGAATCAGGAAATAACGCACTGGTTCGATATCAGGGGATACCGGAGATCCGGTGCCACCACGGAATACGAAGATTCGGTGCACGGCGCCGCCAGCATTGGCTGGAGCTCGGCGGTGCCTGCCTACTCGGCGCTGTCGTCACGGACGATCGTGTACATTCTCGGCGCCCGTGGCTACGACTGGTAGCCGCCGTCCCGGCAGGCTCGCGGGCCTGTTCACGGCAGCGCTCGCGCTCGGCCTGCTGTCGGCGGCATCGGCCGGGTGCGGTGGGCCGGCCCCGGCGGTCCCAGCGGCCGGTCCCGGTACCAGGCCGGGCCAGGCCGGCTCGGTACCGGGACCGGCCGGAACCGGCCAGGCCGGCCCGGGTCAGTCCGGCTTGGGTCAGTCCGGGTCTGGCCAGTCTGGATCAGGCCGGTCCGGATCAGGCCGGTCCGGGTCAGGCCAGGCCGGCCCGGGACGGTCCGGGTCAGGCCGGGTCGCCTGGCAGCGGTTCTGTGCTGCACCGCCCGCGGCCAGCTTGCGGGCCGAGCTGCGGCGGACGGTGCCGGCCTCGCTGGCCGCCGAGGTTGTCCCGCTCGGCCTGTCGGCGGATGGCCGGACCGCCTACGTGTCCGCGTGGACGTCCCGGTTCGCGGGCGTCGCCGCGCTGCGGCTGGCCACCGGGCACCTCAGGCCCATCCGGGCCTTCCCGGATCCGGTGACCGACCAGGCCGACGGTTCCTCCGGCGGGCGCTGGCTGGTCTGGGAGGAAACCCACTCGCTGCGCAGTCTGGACGGCTTCACCGTCTATGCCTGGGACTCGGCCACCGGGCGGCTGCTCAGGATCGGTCATTCGCTGCGCCGTCCCGGCGGCGGCCCATGGCCGAGCCCCTGGCACGCCCCGGCGGTCAGCGGCAGCTACGCCGCCTGGGCGCAGGGCTACGGACCGGGCGGCGAGGTCGAGGTGATGCTCGCCGACCTCGCCACCGGAAAGATCAGCGTGGTCCGCCGCGGGCACACGCAGCCGCCGTTCTTCGACGGGAACCTTCTCGTCTGGCCCGAGTCCGACCAGCCGGGGGCCCAGACCACGCTGCATGCGGTCAGCCTCGGCACCGGCCTGCAGGCCGTGCTGCCGGCCGTGCTGCGCGCGGTGCACGGGACGGCTTTCGTGGTCACCGACGGGACCAGGACCGCCTACCTGAACCCAGGCCTTACCTCGCTGTACTTCTCGCCGGCCCAGGATCAGCAGGCCCGCGTCGCGCTCCGGCTGCCGGCCGGCGTGGACTTCGCGGACCTGGCGATCGCGCCGGGTTCGCTGGCCTGGGCGACCACCCGGGCCACCTACCTGGCCAGCACCACCACTGGCCGGTACGCACGGGTCACGCCGCGTTATGGTGATGCCACCGGATCCGGCCCCGGCATGCTGATCTCCGACGCGCCGGCCGGCAAGGCAGCGCACCCGATCCTGCCCCTGCACGTGATAAGGGCCGCGCGCCTGGCCGGCCCCGGCTGCCGTCACCAGGCAGCCTGACGCCATGATCACGTTATCGGTTCAGATCCGTCCGCCCATTGCCGGACAAATCGTAACCGCTGTTGTGCCGTCCACTCGCGCAGCCGGGAGAGGCGGGGGAGGGGGCTGGGAGAGGCGGCTGGGAGGCGGTCATTCGGGCTGGCCGCGGGCGCGAGACCGCCAGGCGGGCCCGGCCGGGAACTCGAACTCGGCCACCGACTCCGGCCGGAACTGCGACGACGCGCCAGGCGCAGCCGGCACCGCGTACCGCCCGCCGGACACCCGGGCCGGCGTTACGAAGTGCTCGTGCAGGTGGTCGATCCACTCGATCATCCGGCCATCCATGGTCCCGGAGACGGTCGCGAAGTCGAACATTGACAGGTGCTGGACCAGCTCGCACAGGCCGACGCCGCCCGCATGCGGGCAGACCGGGATGCCGAACTTCGCGGCCAGCAGCAGGTTGGCGATGTTCTCGTTGACCCCGGCCACCCGGCACGCGTCGATCTGCATGACGTCGATCGCGCCAGCCTGCAGCAGCTGCTTGAAGATCACCCGGTTGGAGACGTGCTCGCCGGCGGCTACCCGGATCGGGCTCACCCCGCGGCGGATCGCGGCGGTGCCGAGAATGTCGTCCGGGCTCGTCGGCTCCTCGATCCACTCCGGGCGCACCTGGGCCAGCTTGCGCACCCACGGGATGGCGGCCGGCACGTCCCAGACCTGGTTCGCGTCGAGCGCGATGCCGACCTGGCCGCCGACGACGTCACGGGCAATGCCGCAGCGCCGGATATCGTCCTCGAGCCGGGCCCCGACTTTCAGCTTGACCAGCGGGAAGCCCTCCCGGACCGCAGCGGCGCACAGCTCCGCCATCCGTTCATCGGAGTAACCGAGCCAGCCGGGCGAGGTGGCGTAGGCCGGATAGCCGTCCCGGGCCAGGATCTCCATCCGCTCCGGCTTGCCGGCCGCACCGCGTTCCAGCAGCCCGATGGCCTCGTCCCGGGTCAGCGCGTCGGTGAGGTAGCGGAAGTCGACCAGGTCGGCGATCTGCGCCGGGGACAGGCCGGCGAGCAGCCGCCACAGCGGCTTTCCCGCGCGCCGGGCGGCCAGGTCCCAGCAGGCGTTCAGGACGGCGCCGATCGCCATGTGCACGACGCCGCGCTCCGGGCCGAGCCAGCGCAGCGGGCTGTCCCCGGTCAGCTGGCGGGATAGCCCGCCGAGGTCCGCGATCACCTCGTCCACGTCCCGCCCGACCAGGAAACCCGCAACCGAGCGGACCGCGCTGAGCTGGATGTCGTTCCCCCGGCCGATGGTGAAGACGTGCGCGTGCCCGGCCAGGCTGTCCGGGCCATCGGTCCGCACCACCAGGTAGGCGGCCGAATAGTCCGGGCTCGGGTTCATCGCGTCCGAGCCGTCCAGGCTGGCCGACGTCGGGAACCGGATGTCGTGCGTCTCGAACCCGGCGATCCGGGTCACCCGCCGCCCCCTCCGGCCGGGCTGCCTGGCCGGTCATCGCCAGGCGAGCCGCCGCCCGGGCCATCCTCCGAGCCGCCGCCCGGCCGGCCGCGCGAGCCCCCGCCCGGGCCTCCGGGCGGCCGCACCCGCAGGCCGGCCATGCCGCCGTCCACGGCCAGCGCGATGCCGGTTGTGCCGCTGGCCAGCGGGCTGGCCAGGTACGCGATCGCGGCGGCCACCTCCTCGGCGGTGACCAGCCGCCCGGTCGGCTGCCGCGCGGCCAGCGCGGCGCGCTCCGCCGCCGGGTCGGGCGCGGCGTCGAGCAGCCGGGCCACCCACGGCGTGTCGGCCGTGCCCGGGGTCACGCACGCGACCCTGATGTGCTCGCGCACGTGATCAGCGGCCATCGCGAGCGTCAGCGAGTAGAGCGCGCCCTTGCTGGCCGAGTAGAGCGCGCGCTGCGGCAGGCCGGCCGTCGCCACGATCGAGCACGTGTTGACGATGGCCGCCTGGCCATGGCGTGCCACCGCCCGGCGGAGCTCCGGCAGCGCCGCCCGGCTGACCCGGACCGTGCCGAGCACGTTGACGTCGAGCACCCGCCGCCATTCGTCGTCGTCGTTGTCCTCGACGGTGCCGGCCGCGCCGATGCCCGCATTATTGACCAGGATGTCGATCCCGCCGAGCGCGCCCGCCGCGGCCCGGACCGCCGCGCGGACCGCCTGGTCGTCGGTGACGTCAGCCAGCACCGAGTGCAGGCCGCCAGGGTCCGCCCCGGCCGCTACCCGGTCCAGGACCGCGACCCTCGCCCCGCGCGCGGCCAGCAGCCGCGCCGTGGCCAGGCCGATTCCGGACGCGCCGCCGGTGACCAGCGCAGCAAGACCATCGAACTCCGCCATCTGAGGTAGCGTCCCATCTGCTCCGGCTGGCTGGCAACGCGGCAGCGGCGCATCGCCAGCCAGCCCGTTAAGATGATGAAACGATACAGAGCGGACTGTCCAGCCGCCGTCCTGGCCGGCCACCAGCAGGGAGCGCCTATGCGGATCGCGCTCTTCGTCACCTGCCTGACGGATACCCTGTTCCCGGGCACCGCCGTGGCCATCACCGGCCTGCTGGAGCGGCTCGGCCACCAGGTTGCCTTCCCGCCGGCCCAGTCCTGCTGCGGCCAGATGCACTTCAACACCGGCTACCGGCGCGAGACAGTGCCGATGGTGCGCGGCTTCGCGCGGGCCTTCGGCGGGTTCGACGCGATCGTCACCCCGTCGGCGTCCTGCGCCGCGATGGTCCGCGAGTACCACGCCGTGGTGGCCGCGGAGTCCCGCGATCCTGGCCTGGCCCGGGCGGTCGGCGAGATCGCGCCCCGCGTGCACGACCTGTCCGGCCTGCTGGTCGGCGTGCTGGATACCACCGACGTCGGGGCGTACTTCCCGTACCGGGTTGCCTATCACCCCAGCTGCCACTCGCTGCGCATGCTCCGGGTCGGCGACGCGCCGGTCCGGCTGCTCCGCGCCGTCCGCGGGCTCGACCTCGTCGACCTGCCGGGCGCGGCGGAATGCTGCGGCTTCGGCGGCACCTTCGCGATCAAGAACGCGGCCACCTCGGCGGCCATGTGCGCCGACAAGGTGGCTGCCGTCCGCAGCACCGGCGCGCAGGTGCTCTGCGCCGCCGACAACTCTTGCCTGATGCACATCGGCGGCGCGCTGACCAGGCAGCGGGCGGGCGTCAGCACCAGGCACCTGGCCGAGATCCTGGCGAGCACGCCATGACCGGACACCCAGCGGCCCGCCCCGCCGCCGGGCCCGCGGTGGCCGGCAGCTCGGTGAGCATGCCCACCTACCTCGGCATGCCGGCCTTCCCCGATGCCGCCGCCGCCGCGCTCGGCAATGATCAGCTCCGCCGTAACCTGGCCCACGCGACCAGCACCATCAGGGCCAAGCGGGCCGGCGCCGTCGCCGAGCTGGCCGACTGGCCGCAGCTCAGGGCCGCGGGCAAGGCGATCAAGGATCACACGCTGGCCCACCTGGATACCTACCTGACCAGGCTGGAGCAGCGGGTCACCGACGCGGGCGGCCAGGTGCACTGGGCCCAGGACGCCGAGGAGGCCAACCGCATCGTCGCCGGGCTGGTCCGCGCCGCGGGCGCGGACAGCGCCGTCAAGGTGAAGTCGATGACGACCCAGGAAACCGGCCTGAACGAGGCGCTGGCGGCGGAGCACATCACCGCGCTGGAGACCGACCTGGCCGAGCTCATCGTCCAGCTCGGTCACGACCGGCCCAGCCACATCCTGGTCCCGGCGATCCACCGCAACCGGGCCGAGATCCGGGACATCTTCCTGGCCGGGATGGCCGATGCGCCCAGCGGACTGACCGACGAGCCCGCCGACCTCGCTGCGGCCGCCCGCGCGCACCTGCGCCGCGCGTTCCTGTCCGCGAAGGTCGGCATCTCCGGCGCGAACTTCGCCATCGCCGAGACCGGCACGCTGGTGGTGGTGGAGTCCGAGGGCAACGGCCGGATGTGCCTGACGCTGCCGGAAACCGTGATCTCGGTCGTGGGCATCGAGAAGGTGCTGCCGTCCTGGCGCGACCTGGAGGTCTTCCTGGCGCTGCTGCCCCGGTCGTCCACCGCCGAGCGGATGAACCCGTACACGTCGGCCTGGACCGGCGTGCATCCCGGCGACGGCCCGCGCGAATTCCACCTGGTGCTGCTCGACAACGGCCGGACCAGCGCGCTCGCCGACGCTACCGGCCGCCAGGCGCTGCGCTGCATCCGCTGCTCGGCCTGCCTGAACGTGTGCCCGGTCTATGAGCGGGTCGGCGGGCACGCGTACGGCTCGCCCTACCCCGGCCCGATCGGCGCGATCATCACGCCCCAGCTGCGCGGCGTCACGGCGGCGGCCGACGCGTCGCTGCCGTACGCCTCCACCTTGTGCGGCGCGTGCTACGAGGTGTGCCCGGTGGCGATCAACATCCCGGAGGCGCTCGTGCACCTGCGTGCCGAGGTGGTCGAGGCAAAAAGAGCGAAGCCCGTTAATTTGGAACGGATTGTCATGCGCCAGTCAGCCTGGGTACTGCGCTCCGGCCGCAGGCTTGGCCTGGCGCAGCGCGCCGCGTCGGCGAGCCGGCTGCTGCTCGGCAGGTCCGGCCGGATCCGGTGGCTGCCGCCGCCGCTCAGCGGCTGGACCAGGACCAGGGACGCGCCCGCGCCGCCGCCGGAGTCTTTCCGCTCCTGGTGGGCCAGGACGCACGGAGACGCCAGGTGACCGCCGGCGTGCCAGCGGCCGGACCCGGGGGCGGCGACCGCGACCGCGGCCCCGCAGCCGGCCCCGGCGTCAGTCCCGGCGCCAGTCCCAGCAACCCCAGCAGCAACGTCAGCAGCAAGAGTCACGTTAGCCCCGGTGGGTTCTCCAGCCCGGATTATGAGCCGCAGCGCAGTTCGCGGGAGCAGATCCTGCGCCGGATCCGGGCCGCCACCGGCCGCGGCAGCGGCCCGGCGGCGGCCTGCCCGGACGCCGCGGAGCAGGCGGCCGCCGATGCCGGGTACGCCGCGCTGCCGCGCAGCTACTTGCACGCGCATCACGACCCGGCCGAGCACGACGTCGTCGCCTTGTTCGCCGAGCGCGCCGCCGACTACCGCGCGGTGGTGGAACGCGTCCCGGCCGCCCGCCTTCCGGCCGCGGTCGCGGCGGCCCTGGCGGCCGGCCGTTACGTCGTGCCGGCCGGCCTGCCGCCGGGCTGGCTGGCCGGGATAGCCGCGGCCGGCCCGGGCGCCGTGCTGGCCGCCGACGACCCGCCGCTGTCCGCCGACGCGCTCGACGCCCTGGCCGGCGTGATCACCGGCTGCGCCGTCGCGATCGCCGAGACCGGCACGATCATCCTTGATCACGGGCCCGGCCAGGGCCGCCGGGCGCTGACCCTGGTGCCGGACTTCCACCTGGTGATCGTCCGGCACGACCAGGTCGCCGCCGACCTGCCGGACGCCATGTCCCGGCTGGACCCGGCCCGACCGCATACGCTGATCTCCGGCCCGTCCGCGACCAGCGACATCGAGCTGGTCCGGGTCGAGGGCGTGCACGGCCCGCGTACCCTGCACATCCTGATCTCCGGCCCGTCCTGAGCCGCCCGGCACAGCGGATCAGGTCGTAGGCGGCCGGCCGGGGCGGTCAGCCCGGCAGCCGGCGCGGCCCGCCGGCCAGCCTTGTCACTATGTGAGACCGGGGCCGCGGCCCGCTCATGCGAGACTCTGCGCAGGGTAACCAGGGAGTTGACGAACCGGAACGGGGGCCTATGGCCGGGACGAACGCACTATCGCCGGATGCCCTGGCGCTGACCGTCGCCCTTGATCTGCCCTCGGCGCAGGTTCTCGCCGACCAGGCGTCGATCATCCAGGACCTTCAGTTCGTCATGGAGTGCTGCAAGCGGCTGCTGTCCGAGCTTGTCACCCCGGAGGGGGAGCGGGACCCGGTCGTGCCGCAGGCGCTCTGGTCCGCTGCCCTGGTCGCATACGCCCGCTGCTTCGGCAAGGGCAAGCGATTCGGGCTGACCGCCGAGGACATCCAGACCCTGCCTCTCCGCGGCGAGGTGATGAAATATCACAAATGGGTCATCGCCGAACGCAACAGGCTGACCACGCATTCCACCCGCCCGTTCGAGGCGGCGAGGATCGGCGCCGCGCTCGATCCGGCCGGCCAGGCGGGCCGGCGGGTCCGCGGCGTGGCGATCTTCGCCACCAGCCACGTGCTCGTCGATGATGCTGGCGTACGACAGCTAGGCGGCCTGGCGTCCGAGCTGGCGAAGCAGACCGCCGAGAAGGCGCAGCACCAGCAGGACGTGGTGCTCGCGGACGCGCAGCAGCTGAACATAACCGCGCTGGACAAGCTGCCGCCACTGCGCACCGGCCCGCCCGGCGAGTAGCGCGGCGGCCGTCCGGTCATCCTCCAGGTCCGGCGGATTTACACTGCTCAGGTGCTGGAAGATGCCGCCTGGCGGCAGTCGGGCCGGCGCTGAGCCGGCCGTGGATCCCGCTGCCGAGACTGCAAGGCGGGAGCGTGCGCATTGGCCGGGTCCCCGACGCGGACGTGCCGAGCCGGATCGGCAGCGTCGAGGATTTCGTGGCCGAGTGCATGCCCGGGCTCCGGGACGAGGAGACGGTGGACGTAGCCGACGCCAGCGGCGTCGACGTGTGCAGCTATGACCTGGTCGGCGATGATGAGTTCATCCTCGGGCCCGTCCCCGGCGCGCAGGGCGTCCTCACCGGCGTAGGGTGGCGCGGCACGGGATACAAAGTTCGCGCCCTGGGTGGGCCGGGTGCTGGCGCAGCTCGCGGTCCAGCAGGGCACCGTCTACGACATTGCCCGGTTCGCGCCCCGGCGCTTTTCCGGCGACGGCGCGGCGGACCTGGCATCGGCAGGAGGCACGGCATCGTGACCGGGACAGCGCAGGCAGGCATCATCGAGCGGCTCAGCGCCGGCCCGGTGCTCGGCGCCGAGGGGTACGTCTTCGAGCTGGAGCGCCGCGGCTACATCAAGGCGGGCCCGTACGTCCCGGAGGTGGTGCTCGACTTCCCGGACGCGGTCAGGGAGCTGCACCGCGAGTTCCTCCGCGCGGGCTCGGAGGTGATGGTCGCGCTTACTTACTATGCGCACCGTGAGAAGCTCCGCCACGTGGGCCGCGAAGGCGACCTGGAGGCCATGAACCGGCAGGCGGTACGGATCGCCAGGGAGGTGGCCAGCGAGGGCGGCGCGCTGGTGGCCGGCAATGTCTGCAACACCTGGGCGTACGAGCCGGACAATCCCGCGTCCGGCCAGGCCGTCCGGGCGATGTATGAGGAGCAGCTGGGCTGGGCCGTACAGGAGGGGATCGACTTCGTGATCTCCGAGACCAATGACTACCTCGGCGAGGCCCTGATCGCCCTGCAGGTCATCCAGGAACTCGGGCTGCCGGCGATGGTGACGCTGGCAACGACGCAGCCGGAGGAGACCCGGGATGGCTACGACTATGTGCAGGCCTGCCAGATCCTGGCCGACCACGGCGCCGCGATCGTGGGCCTGAACTGCGACCGCGGGCCGCGGACCATGCTGCCGCTGGTGGCCAGGGTACGGGCCGCGGTCGACTGCCATGTCGCCGCGCAGCCGGTGCCGTATCGCACGGACGCCGCCGCCCCGACGATGCAGTCGCTGAGATCGGACCAGGTGGACCGGGTCTTCCCGCTGGCGCTGGAGCTCTTCGCCTGCACCCGCTTCGAGCTTGCCCAGTTCGCCAGCGCCGCCCGCGATCTCGGCGTCGGCTATCTCGGCATCTGCTGCGGCGGTGCCCCGCACCACGTGCGGGCGATGGCCGAGGCGCTGGGCCGCGTGGTGCCGGCCTGCAAGTACTCGCCGGCGCTGGAACTGCATCCCATGTTCAGGGAATCCGTCACCGCGAAGGACGCCACCTTCCTCGGCGCCTGGAACGCCTGACCGGCTAGTCTGCCCAGCCCGGCCGCACCAGTCCGGCCTGGTAGGCGAGCACGACCAGCTGGGCCCGGTCCCGTGCCCCGAGCTTGGTCATCGCGCGGGCCGCGTGCGTTTTCACGGTCGACGGGCTCACGTAGATCTTGCCGCAGATCTCCTCGTTGGACAGGCCCGAGGCGATCAGCGCGACCACCTCACGCTCCCGCGGCGTCAGCTCGGCCAGCCCAGGCAGGCCGCGCGCCTCGGCCTGTGGCCGGCATATGCCCTGGCCGCCTACCGCATCCGCGGCAGGACCGCCGCCGCGGACCAGCGTGATTACCCGCCAATGCTCCGGGACCGTTGCCGCGGCCGGCCAGTCGTACCCGCCGCGGATTACTTGCTGCGTGACTGAGCCGGCCGGCGCCGGTCATGGCATGCATGATCAAGGGGCCCGGGACCCTGTCCGGGTTCCGCGCCGGGCAGCGGGCGCTGGCTGGTGGTCCTCCCGGACCCGGCCCGGCGCGATCGGCCGGGAACGCCTGGCGACGCGCCGTGGCCACGGTCGCCAGCGCGGCAGCGACCAGGCCAAGCGCGGCCCACGGCAGGGCGCCGGGGCCAATGCCGGCCAGCACGATGCCGCCGGCCAGCGACCCGCCGGCGATGCCGGTGTTGTAAACGGTGGCCTGCATCGCGGTGGCCACGTCCGCGCTGCCCGGGCCTGAGAATCCGTACCAGGGCCGTCTGCAGCAGGGTGGGCACTCCGCCGAAGGCGGCGCCCCACAGCCCGGCGGCGGTCAGCAGGACCACAGGATCGCGCCCGGCCAGGCCCAGGGCGAGCATAACGGCGGCGATCAGCGCCAGCGCGCTCAGCAGGGCCAGCCTGGGGCGGCGGTCGATGACGGCGCCGACGACCCAGATACCGGCGACCGTCGCGCCGCCGAAGGCGAGCAGCACCAGGCCGATGTCGCCGAAGCCAGCCCGCCCGGCGAACGGCGCCAGGTAGGTGTACATCAGCTGGTGGCCAAGCAGCAGGAGCAGCGTGCTGACCAGGACCGCGCGGATGCCGGGCAGGCCCGCGATCCGCCGCAGCGACATGCGGCCGGCCGCGGGCTCGCCGGGAAACCCGGGTACCTTCCGGATCGTCCACCCGATCAGGATCACGGTCAGCACGGTCAGCGCGGCGAAGCTGGTCCGCCAGCCCGCCGCGGCGGCAACCGCGGTGCCTGCCGGGATGCCGGCGGAGAGCGCGACGGTGATGCCGGCCAGCACGATCGCGATGGCCCGGCCCCGGCGCCCGGCGGGCACCATCCGGGCGGCATAGCCGGCCAGCATCGCCCACAGCGTGCCGCCCATGGCGCCGGCCAGCAGCCGGGCCGCGAAGGTCAGCCGGTAATCGGCGGAGACGGTGGTGACCGCATTGCAGAGCATGAAACCCGCGAGCGCGCCGATGAGCACCGGGCGCCGGGGCAGCCCGCGCAGGGCTGCGGTAACGGGAATCGCGGTGAGCAAGGCAGCGGCCGCGTAGCCGGACACCAGGAACCCGATGCGCTCCTCGGATACGTGCAGCGTGCCGGTCATCGGGGCCAGCAGCCCGGCCGGCAGCTGCTCGGTGACCACCGCGGCGAACGCCGCCGTGGCCAGGGCGAGCAGCCCCGACAGCGGGAATCCGGCCGGCCGGACGGCAGCTGATGCCTCCTGGCCGGGTGATATCCCTCCGGCAGGCGGTGTCGCGGCCGGCGAGGCCGCGGTGGGTGGCGGCCGGCGGGCGGCATAGCGGCGGGTGGCGGCGTCGCGCCGGGCGGCGTCACGACGGGCGGCGTAGCGGCGGGCGGCGTCACGTTGCCAGGCGTTGCGTCGGGCGGCGTTGCGGCGGTGGCCGGGGCCGCGGAGTCCGCGGTCAGTACGGGGCAAGTCATGCGAACATGCTCAGACCCTCACATCAATGTGAAGGCAAATGCATTTCCTTCCACCCGGCGGACGGGTACCGTGCGGCTGCCATGAGTTTGCCCGCCCGCCCTGCTCGAGGAGTGCCGTGAAGATCGGCGAGCTGTCCAGGCGCACCGGCATCCCCGCCAGGATGCTGCGGTACTACGAGGAGCAGGACCTGCTGCATCCGGAGCGGGCCGGTAACGGCTATCGGTGCTACCGCGAGCCCGCCGTATACCGGGTCCAGCAGATCCGCGGGCTGCTCGACTCCGGCCTCACTACCGAGATCATCCGCAACATGCTGCCCTACCTGAACCAGCCGGACGAGATTTACCTGCATCCGGAATGCCTGACCGCGGAGACCGCCGGGCTGCTCCGCCGCGAAGCCGAGCGGATTCAGCAGCGCATCGATTGCCTGACCCGCAACCGCGACGCAATCCAGGCTTACCTCGCCGCGGTCCAGCCGACCGCCGCGGCGGCGTCCGGGCAAGCGGCCGAGCCTGCCGCGGGATCCGTCCAGGCGTAGGCAGCGCCTTTCGCCGTGGCCGGGCCGAGCCCTCCGGCGGTCAGAACTCCGGCGGTCAGGACCCCCGGCGGTCACGGTTCCGGCAGTCAGGGTTCCCCGGCGGTCACGATTGCGGCGGTTCCCCGGCGGTTACGATTGCGGCGGTTCCCGGCGGTCACGATTGCAACGGTCAGGTCCCGGTTTCAGCCGTCAGAGCTTGCCGCATTCGGGGCAGAGACCGAACAGTTCGACCGTGTGCCCGACATCGGTGAAGCCGGCCTCGGCGGCGACCTGATCGGCCCACCGCTCGACTGCCCGGCCTTCCACCTCGACGCTGGTGCCGCACCGGCGGCAGGTCAGGTGATGGTGATGGGCGTCGCTGCGGCAGCGCCGGTACAGCGTCTCGCCGCTGGCATCGCGGATGGTGTCGACCGTGCCGTCTTCGCTGAGCACCTGCAGGTGCCGGTAGACCGTGGTAAGGCCGACCTGCTCGCCCTGGCTGCGCAGTTCGGCGTGGATCTGCTGGGCACTGCAGAATCCCGGCATGCTCGCCAGCGCGACGGCGAGCGCCTCCGCCTGTCGGGTGCCGCGCACCCGGGTGCCGCGGCCCAGCGGGGGCTTGACGGGCCGGGATGTGGTCACACTCGCACGTTAGCAGCCCGGTCGGCATGTTCCTGCGCACACTGCCGTGGCCCGGACCACGTTGTTCCTGGTCCGGGCGGTGCCTGGCGGCGGGTGTCAGCCCGCCGCCGGGCACCAGCGAGGATGGGGACATGGCAGACCGGCTCAGGCAGGCGACCAGCCCCTACCTCCTCCAGCACGCAGACAACCCGGTTGACTGGTGGCCCTGGTCCGATGCGGCATTTGCCGAGGCGCGCCGCCGTGGCGTGCCGGTCCTGCTCTCCGTTGGCTACTCGGCTTGCCACTGGTGCCATGTCATGGCGCACGAGTCGTTCGAGGACGAGCCGACCGCCGCGCTGATGAACGAGCACCTGGTCTCGATCAAGGTAGACCGGGAGGAGCGGCCGGACGTGGACGCCGTCTATATGACCGCGACCCAGGCGATGACCGGTCAGGGCGGCTGGCCGATGACCGTGTTCATGACGCCCGGGCGCGAGCCGTTCTACTGCGGCACCTATTTTCCCAGGGAGCAGTTCCGCCAGCTGGTGCTCGGCGTGGCGAATGCCTGGCGCGAGGATCCCGCCGGCGTCGCGGAGCAGGCCAGGCAGATCGCCGCCGCGCTGGCCGAGCGCGCCGGATCGGTGCCGGCCAGCTGGCAGCCGGCCGGTGGCCCGGGCGCCGGATCCGGGCGGCGATGGCCGGGATGGCGGCGGTCCCGGCCCGGGGGAGCTCGAGCGCGCGTGCGCCGCGGCCGTCACCGGGCTGGCGGCCGATTACGATACGCGCCGCGGGGGCTTCGGCGGCGCGCCGAAGTTCCCGCCGTCGATGGTGATCGAGTTCCTGCTCCGGCATCACGAGCGAACCCAACCGGCGCCGGTGCCCCCCGGCGACCAGCCCGCGCCGGGGGACGGCCCGCCAGGCCGGAACGGGCTATCCGGTGCCGACGGGCCGCGTGGCGGCGGTCCGGCTGGCGGCGGGACACCGGAGCCGGATTCCGGCGGGCTTGCCCTGTCGATGGCCATCGGCACTGCCGAGGCCATGGCCCGCGGCGGCATGTATGACCAGCTGGCCGGCGGCTTCGCCCGGTACTCGGTGGATGCCGACTGGATCGTCCCGCACTTCGAGAAGATGCTGTATGACAACGCACTGCTAGCCAGGGCCTATGCGCATCTCTGGCGGCGGACGGAGTCGGCCCTGGCCCGCCGGGTGGCGGAAGAGACGTGCGGCTGGATGATCGCCGAGCTGGGCACCGCCCAGGGCGGTTTCGCTGCCGCGCTCGACGCCGACAGCGAAGGAGCGGAAGGCAAGTTCTACGTCTGGACCCCGGACCAGCTGAGGGCCGTGCTCGGGCCGGACGACGGCCAGTACGCGGCGCAGGTATTCGGCGTGACGCCGGCGGGCACGTTCGAGCACGGCAGCTCGGTGCTCCAGCTGCGTGCCGATCCCGCGGATCCCGGCCGCCTGACCCGGATCAAGGCGGCGTTGCTGGCCGCCCGGGCGGAGCGGGTCAGGCCCGCCAGGGATGACAAGGTCGTGGCTGCCTGGAACGGCCTCGCGATCGCCGCTCTCGCCGAGACCGGCCTGCTGCTTGGCCGGCCCGGGTTCATCGCCGCCGCGCGCGGCGCGGCCGAGTTGCTGGCCGGCTCGCACCTCAGCGCCGGCCGGCTGGCCAGGACCTCAAGGGACGGTGTGGCCGGCCTAAGCGCGGGCGTTCTGGAGGACTACGCCTGCGTGGCGGACGGCTTCCTCGCGCTGTCCGGCGTCACCGGCGAATCCCGCTGGGCCGAGTTCGCCGGGCAGCTGCTGGCGACCGCGCTCGACCGGTTCGGTGACGAGTCCGGCGCCTTCTATGACACGGCGGACGACGGCGAGCGGCTGATCTACCGCCCGGTCGATCCGGCCGACGGCCCGAGCCCGTCCGGTACGTTCGCGGTGGCCGGCGCGTTGCTGAGTTATGCCGCGCTCACCGGCTCCGCACGGCACCGGGAAGCAGCGGCCGCTGCGCTCGGCGTGCTTCCCGCGCTCGCCTCGCGGTACCCGCGGGCGGCCGGCTCGGGGCTGGCCGTAGCCGAGGCCCTGCTGTCCGGTCCGGTCGAGATCGCCATCATCGGGCCGCTGGGTGACGAGCGCACCGCCGTGCTGCACCGGACGGCCATGCTGGCAGCGCCGCCCGGTGCGGTGATCGCGGTTGGGCCGCCCGCGGTGGCAGCGCCGCCGGCCGAATCCGGTGCCGGCAGGCTGGCATCCGGGTCCGGCGCCGGAGATGAGCAGCAGGGCGCCGCCGATAGCGTCGGCGCGCCGGTGACCGGGTTCGATCCGCAGCCTGTTCCGCTGCTGGCGCACCGCGGCCTGGTCAATGGCAGGCCCGCGGTCTACGTTTGCCGCAATTTCACCTGCCGGGTGCCGGTGACCGACCCGGCCGGGCTGCGCGCGGTGCTGGCGGCGACGGCTTCCGGGTGATGCCGCAGGCCGCTGCCGGGGGTGCCCGGCCGCTGCCTGCCCGGTGCCGGTGACCGACCCGGCCGGGAGCTTAGTGGTTAACATCTATCCGGCAATAACCGGCAAAATCTTAACCACTCCGCCGCGGGGGACCTGGCGGGAGTGACCGGCCGGGGGGTCGGCGGGAGTCGGCTGGCGGGAGTCGGCTGCGGTGGCTGTGGGTGGCAGGCGGCTGCGGTGGCTGTGGGTGGCAGGCGGCTGCGGGTGGCAGGCGGCTGCGGGTGGCAGGCGGGCCGCGGTGGCGGGAGCAGCTGAGCGCGTGCAGCGCAGACGGCCGCCGGTGGGTTCCCTGTTCACGGAGGATCAGTCACGTCACGGCCCGCCGCACCCTCGGCGATCCCGGCGGCGGCGCCGGCCTTGTCCGGGCCCGGGGCGCTGATCAGCTCCCGCGCCAGCCAACCGGGTAGGCTTGGCCATGAGCTGACCTGCTAGCTCACGGTGCCGGGAAGGGCGGCCTGATTTACCGGCAAGGGGGTATAGACCTGCGCGGGCCTTTCGTGCATGGTGGATCGAGTAGCCGTCAGGGGGCTGGAGTTGACTAGGCCGAGGGGAGCGGGTGTGCGCGAGCGAGCGCGTCGCTTGCGGTCCCTGCGGCCCTTGCTGGCCGCGGGGCTGGCGTTGCTGGCGACTGCCGCGGGCTGGCCATCAGCCTCGGGCGGCCCGGCCCATGCCGTGCTCGCGTCCAATTACGTCCGCGCGGAACCAGGTGCCAGCGGTGCCGTCCTGCAGGTGCCTGGCTCCTCCAGTTTCAAATCTTTGGCAGTTTCGGCAGCCCGCCTGTCGCCAGCGTCCCGGGCGGACGCAGTCGCGCCGCTGCGCCGGCTGCTACCAGGCGGACGTGCTGGTCGTCGCGCCGACCTCGCTGCCGCCCGGTGCCGCGGCGCTGATCAGGAAGCTGCCGGGAGTGATCGCGGCGCAGCCGATCGACGCCGCGAAGATCAAGGTCAACGGCAAGTACGTGTCGATGCTGGGAGTTGACCCGTCCGCGTTCCGCGGCTTCGCCGCGCGGCCTACCGCGAAGTCCGGCGAGCTGTGGCAGAACGTGGCCGCCGGGCGGGTAGCTGTCTCCTACACGATGGGCCGCCTGGACAAGCTGCCGCTCGGCGGCTCGGTGAAGGTGATCGGCCGGCGTACCGAGAGCCTGCGGGTAGGCGGGTTCGGCACGGTGGGGATTCCGGGAATCGACGCGGTCGTGTCCGAGTCGGTGGCCCGCTCGCTCGGCTTGCCGGCCGGCAATGCGATCGTGGTGAGCGCGCCGCACGCGCGGCTGGGCACGCTGACCGCGCAGATCAGGAAGCTGATCCCGCGCCCGAAGGACGTCGTCGCCGAGCCGCTGGTGAGCCCGGCCGCCGGGTCCGGCGTAGCGGTCACCAGCGGAGCCGCCGGGGCATCCGGCTCGGCCACGTCCGACGGGCCCGCGCTGACCCAGGCGGAGCTCATCCGGTTCCTCAAGGCCGCCGAGAGCAGGGTTGGCCTGCCGTACGTGTGGGGCGCGGCGGGCCCGCAGTCGTTCGACTGTTCCGGCCTCGTGCAATGGTCGCTCGCCCAGGCCGGCGTGGTGATGCCGCGGGTGGCCGTCGACCAGGCCCGCACCGGGCCGATGGTGCCCGTCGCTCAGCTGCAGCCGGGCGACCTGCTCTTCTATCACACCGACCCGACGGCGCCCACGTACATTTCGCACGTCGCCATCTACCTGGGGCACGACCTGATGCTGCAGGCGCCGCGTCCTGGGCTGGATGTCGAGATCGTGCCGGCCGACACTGGCGCGGGCTTCGCCGGCGCGGTGCAGGTGTACCCGAGGGCCGCCGCCGCCGTTGCCGCCAGCCCGGCTGGCTGAGGGACTGCCGCTCGCCCGGGCTCGCCGAGGGTGGGGCTCGCCCGGGCTTGCTTGAGGCTGCCGCTCGCCCGGGCTGGCTGAGGACGGTGCTCGCCCAGCCCGGTGAGACCGGGCCGGGCGCTGCCGTATTAGCTTGCGGCTTTCTCCTCGCGGCCTGCCGGATTCTGGTGGCGGGCCGGTCAGCCTGCCGCGCCGCCATCCGGCTCGCGCCGCCATCCGGCTCGCGCCGCCATCCGGCTCGCGCCGCCATCCGGCTCGCGCCGGGCCGCGCGCCGGAGCTTGCGGCCACTGGACAAGTGTGTAATCTTTATTACATGAGTACAGAGAAGGAAGGCGCGGGCGCATCGCCCGCCGAGAAGCTTCGCGGCTGGTTCGCCGGCCGCCTGCCCAGCGACTGGTTCACCGGCGCTCCCGAGGTCAGGATCGACCGGGAGGAGATTACAGTGACCGGGGCGCTGCCCGATCCCGAGATAGCGCCGGACTCGTCTCCGGCTGAGCAGGCGGCCGCGGCGGACGGCCGCAGCCGCAGATTCCGCGAGGACACTCGTCAGCAGCGGATGGAGATCGCCCGCGAGGCCCAGCACAGCTTCGGCCGCAAGGTGTCCTGGGGCGTGACCTGCGGTGGCACGACGGTGATGTTCACCACGTTCTCCGTCCCGGTGATGACCCGGCTCCGGCAGTCCGAGCGGCTCGTCCTCGACACGCTCGTCGACGCCGGCGTCGCGCGCAGCCGCAGTGATGCGCTGGCCTGGTGCGTCCGCCTGGTTGGCGAGCACGAGGACAGCTGGCTGACGGATTTGCGGGAGGCGCTGCAGAAGGTCGAGCAGGTGCGATCCGGGGGACCAGGTTCCTGACCGGGCGCCTTCCGGCGCAATTGATCTTCGGGCGAAGGTAGCGGTTAACTTTTATCTTGTGTTTGCCGGACGGATGTTAACCGCTATCTGCGTTCGGGTGCCTGCGGCGCTCACGACGGCGTGGGGGGTGCCTTTTCCGTCGGCAGCGAGTTAACGTTCCGTTATGGGGGATCTACTCTGCGTCGATGGTTCGATTCTCACCGTGGCTGCCGTGGCATGCCGGGACCGGCTGGGCAATCCGTACGAGATCACCCTGACGCTGGCCAGGAACCAGGTTCCGTTCGCCGCCGTCGGCGAGCGCTGCGGCTCCCGGCTGTCCAGTCTCGCCGCGCTGGTCAGCGCCGCTCGTGCGGATCCGGCGCAGGCAGCCGCCTGGCCCGACCCCGACGACCGCTTTCCCGACCCGGGCGGCCAGCCGGTTACCGCATTCGCCGGCCGGAGGGGCGGCGGCCCCGGCGGCGGGACGCCCGGCGGGCCTGGCTGCCGGTACCGCGCAACTGGCCTGCCTTCCCGGCGACCAGGAGTACTTCTCGCTTCGCGCCAGGGAACGGACCGACCTGCCCGGCGCCGGCGAGCTGCGCTGCTGCCTGCGGGCGTCGGCAGAATGGCAGGGCACCGGCAGCCCGGCCCGCCGGGCCGTTATTTCCGGCGGCCTGCCCCGCAGCGCGCCCGGACGAGCCGGCCCCGCCCGGCCGAGCCGGCCGCCCGCCCGCCCGAGCCGGCCGCCCGCCCGGACAGGCCGGCGGCCCGCCCGGACAGGCCTTGGTGCCGCCCGGACGGCCCGCTGATTCCGCAGCCAGGACGGCCAGTTCCGGCGGCCCGACGGGCTGGCGGCTGAGCCGCCGCGCCGTGCTGGAGGTCTGGGGCACCGGCGGAATCGGCGTGCGAGCCGTGCTGACCTCGGCCGAACTGGTGACATTCTTGGATACGGTGCTTGAGGAGCCCTGGCGCCACGCTGGCTGGCCCGGTGTCAGGCAGCGCCGGCGCTGCCGGAAAGCAGCTGGGTGCAAGCCGCCGGCCGGCCCGGCGGCAGCGAGGAAGGGTGCCCGATGGGACTGCGCGGACTCGCCTACCGGCTCTACGAACGCCGGCTTGAAGCATCCCTGTCGCCGCAGACGATCCCGCGGCACGTGGGGGTGCTGGTCGACGGCAACCGCCGGTGGGCCAGGTCGGCCGGCCTGGCCGACGTCAGCGACGGCCACCAGAAGGGCGCCGACAAGATCTTCGAGCTGATCCAGTGGTGCCAGGAGAGCGGCGTCGAGGTGGTCACCCTGTGGCTGCTGTCCACCGACAATCTGGCCCGCCCGACCGCCGAGCTCGAACCGCTGCTGCGGATCATCGAGGACACCGTCCGCGAGCTCGCCACCCAGAACTGGCATGTGAACCCGATGGGAGCGCTGGACCTGCTGCCCGCCGATACCGCCCAGGTGCTCAAGGACGCGGGCGATGCGACCGCGCTGAACTCCGGCCTGCTGGTGAACGTCGCGGTAGGGTACGGGGGGCGGCGTGAGATCGCGGACGCGGTCCGCTCGCTGCTGCAGGAGCACGCGACCAGGGGAACGACGATCGAGGAACTCGCCGAGGTGCTCGATGTCGAGCACATCGCCAAGCACCTCTACACGGCCGGGCAGCCCGACCCTGACCTGGTGATCCGGACTTCGGGTGAGCAGCGGCTGGGCGGGTTCCTGCTCTGGCAGAGCGCCTACTCGGAGTTCTACTTCTGTGACGCCTACTGGCCGGCCTTCCGCCGGGTGGACTTCCTCCGCGCGCTGCGTTCCTACGCGGCCAGGCACCGCCGGTTCGGCTCCTGACCCGGCCCGGGTAACCGTCCCGTCCCAGCCCGGCGCGGGCTTCCGGTGCCCGGACATCGGCGACCAACCGTACTGCGCTGAGCACATCGGCGGTCCGGGATGTTAACAGGCTGTTGCGGTACTTCCGGGCAGCGGCCGGCCGGGGGTAACGTCAGGAGTGACGGGCGGTGCGTAGCCGCCCGACGGGAAGGCCCTCGAGATCTTCGAGCTTCGCGTCCTGGCACGCAGGCGAGATGAGCCAAGGGCCGGCGCCCGGCCCCTCGCTGGCCGGTCCCGGTCCCGCCGACACGTCTGTGTCCGAACGCGGCGCCAGTCACGGCGCCCAGGGGAGAGCGAGTGGCCAGTACTCAAGCGCGCCGCGATCAGCGGCCGACCACCAACCGCACCGACACCGGCGGCCGCAGCGCCAGCAGCGGCCACGGGGGCTCCGACAGCCAGGCCCGCGATTCCGCGGGCCCTGGCCAAGCGCCCGCAGCTTCCGGGCGGCGCACCTACGTCCTCGACACCAGCGTCCTGCTGGCGGACCCGGCGGCGATCGGCAGGTTCGCCGAGCACCAAGTGGTGCTCCCGATCGTCGTCATCACCGAGCTCGAGGCCAAGCGCCATCATCCGGAACTCGGCTACTTCGCCCGGCAGGCACTCCGCTACCTGGATGACTTGCGGATGGAGTTCGGCCGGCTGGACGCTGAGCTGCCGGTCGGGGACCAGGGCGGGACGGTCCGGGTCGAGCTCAACCACGCCGATCCCGCGGTGCTGCCGCCCGGGTTCCGGCTCGGTGACAACGACACCCGGATCCTGTCGGTGGCGCGCAGTCTGGCCGCGGACGGCGAGCAGGTGGTGCTGGTCAGCAAGGACCTGCCGTTGCGGGTCAAGGCGGCGGCCATCGGCCTGACCGCCCAGGAGTACCGCGCCGAGCTGCCCGCCGATTCAGGCTGGACCGGGATGCGCGAGCTGGATGTGACCGCGGCGGAGATCGGCGAGCTTTACGAGACTGGCCGGCTGGACTGCGCGGCGGCCAGGGAGCTGCCATGCCACACCGGTCTTGTCCTCATCTCCGGCGTCTCCGGCGCGGGCAGCGCGCTCGGCCGGGTGCTGCCGGACAAGTCGGTGCAGCTGGTTCGCGGCGACCGGGAGGCGCTCGGCCTGCATGGCCGCAGCGCCGAGCAGCGGGTGGCCCTCGACCTGCTGCTCGATCCCGATGTGGGGATCGTCTCGCTCGGCGGCCGGGCGGGCACCGGGAAGTCGGCGCTCGCGCTGTGCGCGGGACTCGAGGCAGTCATGGCCCGCGAGCCGCAGCACCGCAAGCTGCTGGTCTTCCGCCCGCTTTACGCGGTCGGCGGCCAGGAACTCGGTTACCTGCCTGGCTCGGAGACGGACAAGATGAACCCGTGGGCGCAGGCCGTCTTCGACACCCTGTCCGCGGTCGCCTCCAAGGAGGTCATCCAGCATGCCCTGGACCGGGACATGCTGGAGGTGCTGCCGCTGACGCACATCCGCGGCCGGTCGCTGCACGATTCCTTCGTGATCGTGGACGAGGCGCAGTCGCTGGAACGCGGCGTGCTGCTGACCGTGCTGTCCAGGATCGGGGCCGGATCCCGGGTGGTGCTCACCCATGACATCGCGCAGCGCGACAACCTGCGGGTCGGCCTGGCACGACGGCGTTGTCGCGGTGATCGAGAAGCTCAAGGGGCACCCGCTGTTCGCGCACGTGACCCTGGTCCGCTCCGAACGCTCCCCGATCGCCGCCCTGGTCACCGAGATGCTGGAGGATACCGGGCTGTAACTGCCCGCGGCACGGTACCGCCTCCGGATGACGCGATGCCCCCGGGGGCGGTACCGTGACCAGCGTCATGAGCGACTCAACCGTGCCCGCGCCGGGCGATCGCGCCGCGGCCGGACGCCCGCTAGCGTCCCCCGGCGCCGTCCCGGCGGTCTCCCTGGTGATGCCGGTACGGAATGAGGAATTGCACCTGGCGGAGGCCGTCAGCGCGGTGCTCAATCAGCACTACCCGGGCGATCTGGAACTGGTGCTCGCCGTGGGCCCGTCGCATGACAGAACCGAGGAGCTGGCCAGGCGGATTGCCGCCGCTGATTCCCGCATCACGGTGGTACCGAATCCCAGCGGGCTCATCCCGAGTGCCGTCAACGCGGCGATCAAGGCATCGAGGTACTCGGTGGTCGCGCGGGTGGACGGGCACTGCGTGCTGCCGCCCGGCTACCTGCGCACCGCCGTGCGGGCACTTGAGGAGACCGGGGCCGACAATGTCGGCGGCGTGATGGCCGCGGCCGGGGTGACACCGTTCGAGCAGGCCGCCGCCTGGGCGATGACCTCGCCCTACGGGGTGGGCGCGGCCCGGAACCATACCGGCGGCCAGGCGGGCCCGGCCGACACCGTATACCTGGGCGTCTTCCGGCGCGCCGCGATCGAGCGGGTCGGCGGGTACGACGAGGCCTATCAGGTCGCCGAGGACTGGGAGATGAACCACCGGATCCGGCTGGCCGGCGGCCTGATCTGGTTCCTGCCGGATCTGCAGGTCACCTACCGGCCGCGGGCCAGCGTGCGGGCCCTCGCCACGCAGTACTTCCGGTACGGGCGGTGGCGCCGGGTGGTGGCCAGGCAGCACGCGGGCACGATCAACGCGCGCTACCTGGCGCCGCCGGCCGCGGTACTGGCGGTGGCGGCCGGAACGCTGGCCGGCGTGGCCGGGCTGGCCGGGCTGGCGGCCGGCCGCGGCGGCTGGGCGCTGATCGCGGCGGCCGGATTCGCCGTGCCGCTGCTGTACCTGGCCGGCCTGCTCGCCGTGGCCGCCCGGGCCGCGCGCGGGCTGCCCGCCCGTGTCACCGTCCGGCTGCCCGTGGTACTTGCGGTCATGCACATGTGCTGGGGGAGTGGCTTCCTCACCAGCCCGGCGAGCCTGATTCCCGGCAACGCCCGCCAGGACGGCTAGCCAAATCAAGATCCGGCATTAACGGAATCCCCGATCCGGCGCACCCTGGCAGCGGACTCCGGCCGGGGCAGCGCGGATCAGCGGGTGAGCAGAAGCTCGGCTACGTCGAGATCGGCCGGATAGGTGATCTTGATGTTGCGCTCGCTGCCAGGCACGGCCCGGATCGGGACCTCCGGCAGGTAACGGAGGACCACCCCGCAGTCGTCGGTCGCGGCCGATTCGGCGAACGCCGGGTCGGCCGCGGCCCGCCGGTAGGCCGCGGCGATCACCGACAGCCGGAACCCCTGCGGCGTCTGGCAGCGCAGTAGCAGGTCGCGGCGGGGCATCCGGGTGATGACGCCGTCGGCTGACTCGACGATGGTGTCCGATGACGGGACGCAGACGCCGATGGCCCGGTCCGTCGCCAGCGCGGCAACGCAGCCCGCGATGATCCGCTGGTCGACCAGTGGCCGGGCCGCATCGTGAAAGAGCACGTCGCACTCGTCCGCGCCGAGTGCCTCGATAGCCCGGCGGGTTGAGTCTGTCCGGGTCACGCCGCCCGCGATGACGTCCGCCAGCTTGCGGTACCGCGTGTACCCGAGCAGAGCGCGGACCTGCCCGGTGAGGTCGGGGCTCGTCACGACGACGATCGCGTCGATGCCAGCGGCTGCATCGAAGGCCGCGACCGAGTGCTCGATCAGCGTTCGGCCCGCCAGCATGCGCAGTTGCTTCGGCAGATCGCCGCCGAATCGCTGACCGGATCCGGCGGCCAGCACCACGGCGACCGTCCGCATGAGCGGACTTTACCCGGCTCATCGCCGCAGCAGGAGCATCCGTCACGGATCAGCCGTGAGTGAGCACCCGAACGCGCATCGCTCATGCCGCCGATGATGCCGGACGGCAGCGTCGCCCTGGCAGCAGTCGGCGGTGGCACGGGCCTGGCCGGGCCCGTGGCGCGAGGGGTGGCCTGGCGGTGGTCAGCTGGCTGGGCTGGCGGGCGAGGCGGGCTGGCTGGCCGGGCGCCGGGGCCGGTGGCGTGGCTGGTTAGCTGACCGGGTACGTGCCTGGCTGGAGGGCCGGCGCAGCTGGCAGGCTGGGGTGCCTGACCGGCCGTAGTGAGAGGCTGGCGGGGTACCGGCTGGCCGGATTTGCAGCTGACTGCAGGGCCGGGCCGGCAGCATGGCCGGCTCCCAGGGTTGGCTGGGTGCCAGGCTGGGCTTGCGCGTGGCGTGCCGGGCGGGCTAGCAGAACGGCTCGGCGGGCAGAGTGCTGGGCTGAGGGGATGTGAGGCATGACCGTGGTTGGGGCGGTCGACAGGCTGCCTCGCCGGTGGCCGGCTGGGCAGCAGCGCGGACCCTTGCTCCCAACTCCATGACCGGCATCTCGCTGGCCCTCGGCATCACCGCCGCGGCGTGGTTCACCGCTGGCACCCGCCCGGGGAACGCCGCGGCCGCGGTCGCGCTTGGCGGCAGCTACCTGGCCGGCCGTTCGGCGCGGCGGCAGGCTGACGCCGGTCTCGGTGCCCGCGCTCCGGCCAGCCCGCGGCCCGGCCGTGGCAGTGTGCGGCTGAATGGCCGCCCGCCTGCAAGCGAGGCCACGGCCTGGGCGAAGGCGCTCAGCGACGGCCGGCTGGCCCGGGCGGCCGCCGCGGTGACCGAGTGCGGTGTATACGCCGGCCTGGCGGCCGGCGGACCCGTGGCTGGCGGCTTCTTCGCGCGCAGCATGCAGACCGCTGGCCCGATGCCCGGCTGGTCCGGCATCTGGCAGCTGGCGATGCTCACGGTGATCGTGGTGGCGGTCAGCCAGCTTGCCGTGGCGTGCGGCAACCCGACGCTGCCCGGCGGGCTGCGGGCGGTATTGGCGCGGGATGCGTCGGCGCGGGCGGCATCAGCGCGCGACGCGATACCGCGGCAGGCGATACCGCAAGCGGCATCGCCGGGGGAGGCCGCGCCTGGGGAGGCCGCGCCGCCCGAGGCCGCACCGGGGGAGGCCGGGCCTCGGGAGGCCGTACCGCGGAGGGCCGTGTCGCGGGACGGATCGCCGCGGGACGGATCGCCGCGGGAGGCCGTGCCCCGGGACGGATCGCCGCGGGATACAGCGCCGGACGCACCACGAGGGGGCGCCCAGCGGGATCCGGTGCTGCGGGACGGATCGGCTGGCGGCTGGCCCTGGCGGGCGCTCGCGATGCCCTATGGCGGACGCATCCTGCTGATCGTGGTGCTGGCGCCGCTGCTGGGCGCTCGCGGCGTCTTCCTCGGCCTGCTCGGCTGGGCCGTCGTCGCTTTCTGTTACACGATCGTCAGCAGCCGGCCGCGGCGGGCCGGCGCCTGGGCCGCCAGGGTGATCGCCGCCTACCGTGAGGACGGCCTGATCGCCACCGAGATCGGCATTCCCGTTCGCGGCCAGCTTGTGCCGCTGCCGCCGGCGCTGACCGGCGTGGCGGCGGTGGCCGTCCTGGCGGTCCTCGGCCTGCGGAACCTGCCCGGCCTGGTCCTGCTCGCGCCGGTGGTAGCGATGCTGCTCGCGTCGGTCGGCTCCAGCCATCCGCATGACGGGCCGCTGGACTGGCTAGTGCCGGTCATGCTGCAGGCCGGGCAGTTCGCCTACATCG
The DNA here is from genome assembly GCA_963786975.1 of uncultured Actinomycetes bacterium. GTDB lineage: Bacteria > Actinomycetota > Actinomycetes > Streptosporangiales > Streptosporangiaceae > Palsa-506. The sequence continues at coordinate 228,838 of CAWBBE010000012.1, forward strand.
CCGCGATCGGCGTGGCCACCGGGGTTCCCGCGCCGCTGATCTTCGCCGTTGGCGCGCTGATCGCGCTGCACTACGCGGATCTCGCCGGTTATCCGCGCCGGGGCGCGATTGTGGGCTGGGAGGGCCGCATGATCACGGCCGGGCTCGGGGCGGCGCTGGGCATCGCGACGTTCGCCTACCTGTTGCTCGCGGCGTATCTTGGTGTGCTCGTCTGCCGCGAAAGCATGACAAGCTGGCTGCCAGCCACGGAGGGAGATCGCCGGTGATCGGCATGGTGCTTGCGGCTGGTGCGTCGCGCCGGCTCCGTCCCGATACCGACGCACTGCCCAAGGCGCTGCTCCCGGTGGCAGGCGATACCACGATCCTCGACATCACGCTGCGGAACCTGGCTGCCGTCGGGCTGCGGGAGGTTGTCGTGGTAGTCGGGCACGCGGCTGCGGTGGTCAGCGATCGCGCCCCCGGCCTGGAGCGCCGGCATGGGGTGACGCTGGAGCTCGTGCACAACGAGCGGGCGCTTGACTGGAACAACGCCTACTCGCTCTGGCTTGCCCGGGAGTACCTCTCCGGCGGCGCGTTGCTGGTCAATGGCGATACCGTGCACCCGGTGAGCGTCGAGAAAACGCTGCTCGCGGCCGCCGGCACCGGCGACGACGGGCCCGGGGTGATTCTCGCCATCGACAACGTCAAGCGGCTGGCCGACGAGGAGATGAAGGTCATCATCGATTCCCGGCGGCTGCTGGCCAGGATCAGCAAGCAGCTCGATCCCGCGCAGGCATACGGGGAGTACATCGGGGCGACGTTTATAGCTGCCGATGCGGCTGCGCCGCTGGTCAGCGCGCTGGAGGCAACCTGGCGCCGGGATCCCGGCCTTTACTACGAGGACGGCTACCAGGAACTCGCCAATCGTGGCGGCGAGATCGCGGTCGCCCCGATCGGCGCGGTGGAATGGGTCGAGGTCGACAACCACGACGACCTGCGCAGGGCACGCGAGATCGCCGTCCGCTGCTAATCTCGCGGGTGGTCAGGTAATCTCGCTGGCGTTCGCGGCCCGCGTCGCGGTGGCAGCCGCATCGCCGCGGGCGTTGCCCCGGCGCACTAGCTGCCGGGCCGCACTGGGCCCGGCAGCCGCGGCTAAGCCGCAGCGCGGCAGCAGCGCACAGCTTGCCGTGGCTCAGGCAGTCACCTGGAGGAGGCTCATGCCGCTGCTGGCCCGGATGCTCGCCGCGCCGCTCGTCATAGATGTCCGGCCTGGTGCGATCGCCAGCCTGGGCGCGCTGCTCGCTGACCGCAGGATCGCGACCGAGGGCCGGGTGGCCGTGGCGGTCGGGCCCGGCCAGGGCGACAGCATCGCCGCCGAGCTGGAAATCGAGGCGGCCAAGATCTTCAGGGTGCCGGACGGCTCGCATGACACCGCGACCGCCCTTGGCCAGCGGCTGCGCGCGGGTGCCTACGAAGCGGTGGTCGGCATCGGCGGCGGCCGGACGATTGATGTCACCAAGTTCGCCGCGCACATGGCCGGGATGCCGATGGTGGCCGTAACCACCAGCTTGTCGCACGACGGCATTTCCTCGCCGGTCAGCACGCTGGCGCACGAGTCGGGCTACGGCTCCTACGGCGTGGTCATGCCGGTAGCGGTGATCGTGGATCTTGACCGGGTGCGGTGCGCCCCCGCCTCGCTGGCCATCGCGGGAATCGGCGATGCGGTCAGTAACCTATCCGCGGTGGCCGACTGGGAGCTTGCCGCAGCGGATCTGGGCGAGCAGGTGGACGGGCTGGCGGTGGCGATGGCGAGGTCGGCCGCTGAGGCGGTACTGCACCAGCCGGGATCCGCGCGATCCGATGAGTTCCTCACGGTACTGGCCGAGTCGCTGATCCTGTCCGGCATGGCGATGGCAGTCGCCGGGTCCAGCCGGCCCGCCAGCGGTGGTGACCACGAGATCATGCACGCCATCAACAAGCTTTATCCGGGCACCGGCAGTCACGGTGAGCTGGCCGGCGTCGGTGCCCTGTTCTGCACCTACCTGCGCGGGGATCCGGCGAAGGCCAGGCTGATCTCGGCCTGCCTGGCCCGGCACGGGCTGCCGCGGACGCCAGCCGACCTGGGCATGTCGCATGCGGACTTCACCAAGGCCGTCGTGCATGCGCCGGAGACCCGGCCGGGCCGGTACACGATCCTGGAGCGCCTCGCCCTGTCTGAGACGCAGATAGCCGACCGAGTGGAGGAGTATGCCAGGGCCATCGCTGGCTGAGCTCAGGTCGGAGGGCCAGCCGCAATCGATCATCGACCGGCTGAACGACGAGCACTGGGCCGGCCGGCTCTACATGCGCAAGTTCTCACCGTTCGCCACCTGGGTTTTCGCCCGGCTGGGCTGGTCGCCGAACGCGGTCACCTGTGCGTTCATCGGCTGCGGCATCGCCGCCGGGGTGGTGGTGGCATTCGGCGGCCTGGCCACGGCCGTGGTGGCTGCCGTGCTGATCCAGGGATACCTGCTCTTCGACTGCTCGGACGGCGAGCTGGCCCGATGGAGCGGGCGTCTCTCGGCGACCGGCATCTTCCTGGACCTGATCGGCCACTACCTGGGCGAGGCGGCGCTGCTCATCGGGCTCGGCGTGCGCGCGCAGGGGCATCTCACGGACTCCGGGCCGTACGTCAGCGCGGGCCTGGCCGCCGCGACGCTGGCCATGATTGTCAAAGCCGAGACCGACAACGTGGTGGTGGCCAGGGCCAAAGCAGGGCTGCCCGCCACCCACGGGGACGAGGCGCTGCAGCCCGCCGGCTCCGGCCTGGCCCTCGCCCGGCGACTGGCCAGCGTGCTCCGGATACACCGGATCACGCACGCGGTAGAGCTGTCGCTGCTGATCCTGGCGGCCGCGGTGGCCGACCAGATCCGCGGCGGGCTGCTGGCCACCCGGGTGCTGGTACTGGCCTGCCTGGCGGTGAGCGCGATCATGGTCGTCGCTCACCTGGCCGCAATCGTGGCATCCCGGCGGCTCCGTTGACGCCGGCGATGCCCGTCCGGCTCGTGAGGCAGGCGGATCCGGTGAGGCAGGCAGGGCAGGCGGGCCCGGTGAGGCAGGCTAGGCGGGCGGGGCAGCGAGACCTTTGGATGCCGCGGTTGGCGATGAGGAGAACCGGGTGAAGCTTTCCTGCGTCATCCTGACGATGGGAAACCGGCCGGCCGAGCTTGACCGGGCGATCGCCAGCACCGCCGCCCTGCGCGCGGACGGCGGTGACCTCGTCGTGGTCGGCAACGGAGCGGACGTGCCGCCCGTGCCAGCCGGGGTTACCACGATCCGGCTGGCCGAGAACGAGGGCGTGGCGGCTGGCCGCAATGCGGGCGTCGATGCCGCCGCGGGAGACGTGGTGCTGTTCCTCGACGACGACGGCTGGTATCCGGACGCGGACCTGGGTGCGCACGTCGCCGGGCGGTTCGCCGCCGACCCGGCACTTGCCGTTCTCTCGTTCCGGGTGGTGGACCCGGCAGGCGGCCCGGGGGCGCGCTGGCACGTGCCGCGGTTGCGGGCTGGCGATCCGGAGCGGTCGTCGCAGGTGACCACGTTCGCGGGCGGGGCGTGCGCGATCCGGCGGTCAGCGTACCTGGAAGCGGGCGGGCTGCCCGCCCGGTTCTTCTACGCGCACGAGGAGACGGACCTGTCCTGGCGGCTGATGGATCTTGGCTATCGCCTCGAGTACGACGCCGCAGCGCGAATGTGCCATCACGCGCTACCGAATGCCCGGCACACTGAATTCCACCGGCTCGACGGGCGGAACCGGGTGCTGCTGGCCCGCCGGAACCTACCCTGGCCGCTGGCGGGCGCATACCTGCTTGACTGGCTGGCGATGACGCTCATCCGGGTGCGGTCGGCCAGCGGAGTGCGGGCGTGGCTGAGCGGATTCGCCGAGGGCTGGCGGATGGATCCGGGACAGCGCCGGCCCATCTCGATCCGCACGGCATGGCGGATGACGCGAGCCGGGCGCCCGCCGGTGATTTGAACGCCTGACGGCTGGGTTCGTGTGATTTACGTCACGGCTGGCCGTCTGGCGGGCCGGCTAACTTGCGCCATGTCCCCGCAGTACCGGACCAATCAGGGCATGATTGGGCGAGCCGGGCAGCCGCGGCCCGCGTGGCCAGGCAAAAAATCAGCCGGGCCCGCCGCACGCCGGGCGCTAGAATCTCTCCGGTGGAGGATCGTCGATGGCATTGCTCTCGCTGAGGGCGGCGCCGGCGGGGGATACCAGGCCGGGCCGGTGGGCGCGGTGGCTGGCTCCTGCGGTGATCCCGCGACGATGGGGAGCCGCGGCCTTCACGGTTTGCGCGATCTTCGCGACCGGAGTCGCCCTGTTCAGCAGCAACGGCCTGCACCGGCGCTGGGGCCTGATCGCCGCGATCGCCTACGCGGCAGCCGCCGCGGCGGTGCTTGCCTGGCGGTCTCGTGGCATCGATCTCGCCCTGCTGCTGAGCGTCGGCGGCGCGCTCGTCACGCCGTTGTTCTGGAACGCGGCCACCGGCAGGCGCCAGCCCGAGGTGAGCGTCATCCAGCGATCGGCTGGCCAGCTTGTCCATGACCATTCGCCGTATCAGAGCGTCGCTACCCTCGCGACCGCCCACAATCCGAACGCCTACAACCCTTATCTGCCCGTCATGTCATTGTTCGGGATCCCGCGTGCATTGTTCGGGCCCGGCATGATGACCGACCCGCGGGTCTGGTTCGGGCTGGCGTTCCTGATCATCTTCGCGCTTGCGCTGGCCGCGACTGGCGGCCAGCACGTCGTCCGGTGGACGCTGTTCATCGCCGCGACACCGGTGATCGCGTTCGAGCTCGCGGTCGGCGGCACCGATGTGCCCATTCTCGCGCTCATGTGCCTCGGCTTCGCGCTGCTGTGGAAGCGTCCCCGGCATGTGCTCGCGGGGCTGGCGATCGGCGTCGCTGCCGCGGCCAAGGCAACGGCCTGGCCCGCGGTTGTGGTGATCGCCGTGCTCATAGCGGTCCGTGACGGCCGCCGGCCGATGCTGCATTTCCTGGCCGCGGCGGTCGCCGCCGCGGCGGCGCTCATCGGCCCGGTGGCCATCCTCTGGCCGTCCGCGCTGGTCGACAACACGATCATGTTCCCGCTCGGCCTGGCCAGCATCAAGTCGGCCGCCGCCAGCCCGCTGCCCGGGCACATCATCGCCCAGACCGGGCACGCCGGGCACGTGGCGGCGGTGGGACTGCTGGTGCTTGCCGGGCTGGCCATCGCGGTTTCGCTGGCGGTCCGGCCGCCACGGGACGTGCCGTCCGGCGCCTGGCGGCTGATCATCGGCCTCACGCTGATGTTCCTGCTGGCGCCCGCGACCCGATTCGGGTATTTCATCTACCCGGCCGCGCTGCTGGCGTGGCTGGAGGTATCGCTCCTGGCCGGGCGCCGGTCCGAGGGAACGGCCGGTAATTCCGGCGGGGACCGGGCAAACGGCGGCCCGGGCCTTGAGCCCGCGATGCGGGCCGGGCCGTTGCTGGCACGAAGCGAGCCGCAGCCGCAGCCCGGGCCGACGCCGGTCGGCGGTCCCGCCTGACATCCCGGTCCCGGCGGTCCGCGCACCGGCCGCCTGGTGGCGCAGGGCGTCTTGGCGTTCGGCGGGTCAGGGCACCGGCGGGCTGTTCGGCCCGGCGAACGCCGCGCTGTCGCTGCTGCAGCTCGCGTTCCCGGTGATGCCGTTGAAGCTCCTGGCGAGGCTGCCGACCCCGGGCTTCTTCGGCTTCGGCGAGGCTGACGGCGACGGCACGGTCCGCAATCCCTGGTAACTGGAGCCGATGATCAGCTCAAGCGTGCCCGGGGTCAGGCTGGAGTCCTGCTCCACCGTGACCTTTCTGAGCTGGTGCCGCAGCGTCTTGACGGCCGGCTTGTCGGCTGGGCTGGCGTACTTGATGACTGAGTTCGGGTAGCCGAAGGTACTCGCATCGCCAGTGCCGACCACGTTGAACCCGCGGCTGTTCAGGCTGGCGGCCGCGGTGCTGGCCATGCCGCCCACGCCGGACCCGTTCAGTACCTTCACGTCGACCTGGGACGGGCTGGCATCAAGGACGGGAGTCGTCTTCGGCCCGGTCGCCTTCTTGCCCGGCTTGGGCAGCGTCCGGTCGTGGGCGATCGCCGCGAACAGCGCTGGCGCCTGCGGTGACCAGCTGACCCAGTTCGGATTCACCGTCGCGGGCACGCTCGGCACCTCGATGAACTGCACCGACTTTGCGGACAGGCTCTTCACGCTGTCGGTGATCTGCAGCAGGCTGGTCGTGTCCATATCCGTCGTCATCGCATCGGCAATGTCCTTGACGACGGACAGCAGGGTGGCTGGCCTGCCGAGGATGTTGGAATGCTCGACGCCCTGCAGCAGGGAGGCCATCAGGAACTGGTCGCGCTGGATTCGCTGCAGGTCGGAACCCTCGCCGATGTTCTCGCGGGTCCGCCAGAAGGCCAGCGCCTGCTGGCCGCCGACATGATGCCGGCCGGCTGGCAGCTTTAGCCCGGAGTAAGCATTGTGCACGGCGAACGGCAGGCAGACGTTGACGCCGCCGATGTCATTGACGACGTGGATGAAGCCGGTGAAGTTGAGCTCGATAAAGTGGTCGATGCGGATGCCGGTGCTCTGCTCCACGGTCTTCCACAGGCAGGCCGGGCCGCCGTTGGAGAACGTGGTGTTGATCTGCTCGACGCTGCCGGGCGTGGCTGCCTGCCCTGACTGGGCGGCGCCGTGCGCGGCGCAGGCATAGATCGGCACCGTCGAGTCCCGGGGGAAGCTGATCACGACGGCGCCGCGACGGCCAGGGGACAGATGCAGCAGCATGACCGTGTCCGAGCGCTGCGGGCCGTCGGCGAGACTAGCGCCGAACCGCTCGTTCCTGCCCCTGCGGCTATCCGAGCCCATCAGCAGTATGTTCAGCGCGTTGTTGTACTTGGGCGGGCGGTGCCCGAGGCCGGTGATGGTAACCCGGTGGACGCTGTCCACCACGGTGCGGTATTCCACATAGGCGCCGAGCGCAGCGGCGACGAGGACGAAGGTAAGGCTGACCGAGACCCAGGCGGCGATGCGGCGGCCGAGATGCCGACGGGAGCCACCGCGCGGGATGCGCGTTGACTCCGGATCGTCGGCGCCACCCACATCGTCGTAGCGGCTCATCGCTCCTCCGGGCAGTCATGCTGGCTATGCGGCGCGAGTAAGTTGTCACTACCCGTTCGGGCAATGTTATGCGGTCCTAACGGGAGGAAACGTCCGTATCGCTGATCACATGCGCTCCGCGCAGACTCGGCGGCGTTGCCTGCGGCCATGCCCCATCTAAAGTGGGTCCGTGCGCCCTGGGGACCGTCCGGCCGACAGTACCGCTGCCGCGGATCATGCCGCTGGCAGCGCTGCAGCCGCGGACGGCGGCGCGGTTGGCAACGGCGCGGCAGGGGGCAGCGCGATGACGGGGGACGGCACGCCTGCGGGTGACACACCGGAGCCGGCCGACGGCAACGCCGAGAACGTCACCGGCGTGAAGCGGAACGCCGCCGGATGGTGGAGCCGGGCTGGCCGGCGAGGCGCAGCGGCGAAGCAGGCACCGGCCGCGGCCAAGGACAGCTCCGCGAAGGACAGCCCCGCGAAGGACAGCGGCAGAAAAGACGGCGCGGCCCAGGATGGTGCCGCCAAGAACGATGCCGCTAAGGACGGCGCGGCCCAGGACGGCGCGGCCCAGGACGGCGCGGCCCAGGATGGTGCCGCCAAGAACGGTGCCGCCAAGGACGGCGCGGCCCAGGACGGCGCGGCCCAGGACGGCGCGGCCCAGGACGGTGCCGCCAAGGACGGCGCCGCGAAGGCGACCAGGGCCGCCGGGATGAGGGCAACGGGCCTGGCAAGAACGGGCGCCGGCGTCGCGACCGCCAGCCGCCGGCTCGGCCGTGCCGCCGGGCGCGTCCGCCTGCCGCCGGGCGGCACCGCGTTTGCCCGGCTCACGACGCTGCCGGCGATCCTGATAATGGCGTGGTTCGTGCCGGGGCTGCCGCTGCTGCTGGCAGGCGCGTTCGTGCCGGCGGCAATGCTGCTGATCTCGGTGCCGCTGGCGGTGCTGCTCGTCGTCAACGGACTCGGCCGGGTTCCCGCCAGCTGGCCGCGGGACCTTCCGGGACCAGGCGGCCGCAGCCAGGGATCGATCCGGTGGGGGCTGGCCGGAACGGTGGTCATCGCCGCCGGCTTCGCCGCCTGGCAGCTGGCCGTCAACTCGCCAGCGGTCATCGTCCGCCGCGATCCCGGCGCTTACCTGCAGGCGGGCTACTGGATCGCGCAGCACGGCGCACTGTCCATCCCGCGATCGCTGGCCGCGTTCGGCGGCTCGCACCCGGGGCTGTCGTTTTCCAGCATCGGCTTCTTCCCGCACGGCAGCGTGCTCGCGCCGACTTCGGTGTCCGGCGTGCCGATGCTGGTCGCGGGCGGATTCTGGATTCACAACCTGAGCGCTGCCGCGGCGATGAGCCCGGTTCTCGGGGCACTCGCCGTGCTTGCGTTCGGCGGCCTGGTGGGCCGGCTGGCCGGCCCGCAATGGGCGCCGGCCGGAGCGCTGGTGCTGGCCTGCACCCTGCCCGAGCAGTACACGAGCAGGTCCGCGTTCAGCGAGCCGCTGATGCAGGTGCTGCTGATCGGCGGTCTCAGCCTGCTGATCGACTCGTTCACGGTGGAACGCGCGGAGAGCAGCGACGCGGCAGCGCCGCGGGGACTGGCCCGCTGGCTCACGCCCGCCCGCGCGCTGGCGGCCCTGGCCGGACTGGCGTTCGGGCTGATCGTCCTCGTGCAGGCGGCCGGCGTCCTGTACCTGCTTCCGCTGATTCCGTTCGGGGGCCTGCTGGCAGCAGGCCGACGGGCACAGCTGGTTCCGTTTTACCTGGGTCTTATAGTCGGCATCGGCTACGGCCTGGCGGATGGTTACCTGAAGTCGCGCCCCTATATGGACACCATCGCCAGGCCGCTGCAGCTGACCGGGCTCGCCGCGGCGGCACTGGCCGTGCTCACTACCGCCGTGGTGCTGCTGCTGCGCTCGGCCAGGGTGCGCCGCGGGCTGCGGAAGGCAGCAGGCATCCGGCCGATGCGGTGGCTGCCCGGGGTGGCCGGCATCGCATCGGCGGCGGCGCTGGCCGGGCTCGCGGCCCGCCCGTACGTGCAGGTCGTGCGCGGGCACCCTAGCCCGGCCGCGGCGGCCTTCGTCGGCGGGCTGCAGCAGATGCAGCACCTGCCGGTCGACCCGACCAGGCTGTACGCCGAGGACACCCTCTACTGGGTCATCTGGTATATCGGCGCGCCCACGGTACTGCTCGGCGGGCTGGGCCTGGCGCTGCTCGTGAGCCGGGCCGTCCGGGCACTGCTGACCTGGCGGGACGCGACCGGGGCGATACGCAACTGGGCACTGCCGCTGATGATCATCGGATGGGGGACGGCCGCCATCTTGTGGCGTCCCGGCACCGTGCCTGACCAGCCGTGGGCGAGCCGCCGGCTGGTGCCGGTGGTACTGCCCGGCCTCATCCTGTGCGCGATCTGGGCATCCGCGTGGCTGGTCGGCCGGGCCAGGGACCGCGGCGCCGGGCCTGCCGCATGGTCGCTGGCCGGGGCGTGCTGCGTGGCGGCTCTGCTTGTCCCGACAGTGGTGACGACGTTCGGGCTGGGGCTGACTCACTCGGGGAAGTCGGGTTCACTGCGGCCGGCCGCGAACGGGCTTGCGCTGAAACGGACCGGCGCGGGCGAGGAGGCCGCCGTGCAGGGGCTGTGCGCGGCGATCGGCAGCGGCGCCTCCGTGGTAATCGTCGACCGGCCCGTTGCTCAGCAGTTCACGCAGGTGATCCGGGGGATGTGCGGCGTCCCGGCTGGCTGGATGTCGGACGCCACGGTGCCGAATGTGCGGGACGTGCTGACCGGGATCAACGCGGCCGGGCGGCGGCCCGTGCTGCTGGCTGGCCGCCGGTCAGAGCTGGCGAGTTACGGCTCAGCGGCGACGAAGGTGCTTGACCTGCGGACTACGCAGGACTCGCATGAGCTGACGCAGCCGCCAACCGCGCCCTGGCCACTGCATTTCGTAATCTGGCTGGTCGCGCCAACCACGCCGTCGCTCGGTGCGTGAGGCGGCCCGGATCCGGTGGCAGCGGAGCCTGGCGCCTGTCGCTGGCGGCGATTTGCCTAGGGCCGCGCGGGCCCCTAAAGTTGGAGCACAGCGACGCGGGGTGGAGCAGTTCGGTAGCTCGCTGGGCTCATAACCCAGAGGTCGCGGGTTCAAATCCCGCCCCCGCTACCAGGAAATGCAGGTCAGAAGCCTGATCGCCGGAAGGCGGTCAGGTCTTTTGATCTTCGTGGCAGCGTAGTGGCAGCAGGATCGGGCAGTATCAGGCGGCCCCGGCCGTGACGGATCGGCAACCGGTGGCATGCCCTGGCCTGTTGGCTTGTCGCTCAGTGGTAGCGGGACGACGTACGCCCGTCGGTCGGAGCCGGCCCGGCTTCATCCGTTCGGTGATGTGAGTCGGCGCGTGTAGCGTCTGGGTCCGTTGGACCTTCACGATCGCGGCAGGCGGGTGCCAGATGAGCGTGTTCTCTGATGCTGAGCTAGCCTACCTGGCCAAGGGCAGGCTCGGCCGACTCGCGACCATCGACGGGGCCGGGATGCCGCATGTTGTGCCCCTTGGCTGGCGCTACAACCCCGGGCTGGACGTGATCGACATTGGCGGCCGGGACTTCGCCCGGAGCCGGAAGTTTCGCAATGTGCAGCACAACCCGAATGTCGCCCTCGTGGTCGATGACGTACTGCCGCCGTGGCGGCCCCGGTGCGTCATGATCCGCGGCATGGCCGAGACCCTGGCGGATGCAACGGGTCCGGACGGTCAGCCAGCCGGGCCGGCGCCGGGCTTGCTCAGCCAGCCGAGGTCTTTGAAGGGCGATGCCCGGGCCTGACTGGCTGGCATCACCCTGGCCGCCAGTTCAGGCTCGCTTTCAGGCCGCGCCGTGGATCGCAACCGCATAGCCATCGAGATCCTGGAACACGAAAGTCCGGCCGAACGGGGTATCGAACGGGTCGGTCAAGATCGGCACGCCGTGGGCCTTGAGCTGGTCATGCAGCGCCTGGGCGTCATCGGCGCGCAGCGACACCAGCACGCCAAGCCCGGCCGGGCCAGCCTCCAGGTCCGTGCCAGGCAGCAGCTCCCGGACCGCAAAGGGAATCGGCGAGGTCTGGAACGCCACCACCCCGGGCGGCGATCCCGCGGCACGCCGGAGGCCAAGTTCGCGCTCGTAAAAGCCGGCCGCGCGCTGAAGGTCGCGGACCTGGATGGCCAGGAAGTCAGGGCCCAGGACACGTGTCATCGGAACCGCCCCAGCTCTCGTGCTTCTCACCGACGCTACTAAGACCCGCCGAGGATCACGAACTCACCGGTCCAGCACTCCCCGCGACCCCACGACCCTCCGGCACCGCGACCCGCGCCAGAGCCCGAACCCCGCCATCAGCCCGGGAGGAGACGGCCTCAGGACGGCTCAACATCGCAAACGTTACCGGTTGCGGCACTAGCTGCCGCTGGCGCTCCTGGGTGAGGACAGGTATCCGGACTCGCCCGGCGGCGTGGTTCGGCTTCGGATCCGTGTTCTCGCTGGATGTCGTCGCTGTGGCGGTAGATTGGCCGTATGGAAGGCCTTGACCGCATCACCATCGAGCCCGGCAAGATGGGTGGCCAGCCGTGCATCCGGGCGCATCGCTTCACGGTGGAGCACCTGCTCAGCCTGGTAGGCGCCGGCTGGACCCTGGAGCAGATCCAGGAGGATTTTCCGTTCATCGAGGCTCCTGATATCCAGCAGGCCATCGCCTATGCCGCCTCTCCGTGCGTGAATACCATTTGCCCATCACCCGGCCCGCATGAGGTTCCTGCTGGATGAGAACGTCTCCTACCGGGTCGCGTCGCACCTGAAGGCAGCCGGACACGATGCCGTGCATGTCAGCGAGATAGGGCTGACAAGCACCGACGACCTGGTGATCCTGGCGAGGGCTCGCGATGACGACCGGGTGCTGGTCTCGGGCGATCATGATTTCGTCCAGATGCTCTTCGCCTCCGGTGCCACGCACCCATCACTCGTGCTGGTGCGCGAGGTGGAAGCCGTGCCCTCGGCGGAACTGGCGGCATTAATGCTCGCTGCGTTGTCCGCTGGCCTGGCTGAACTGCTCTCCGCCGGCGCGATCGCCACCATCACACCTGACCGGGCGCGGGTCCGGCCACTCCCGCTGCGCCCTGACGCTCACGCATGAGCCTCGGCTTGGTGTGGCCGGGAGAAGCGAGCCGGGCGCGGAACGTCCGGTTGTGCCGGATCGCGTGCTCGATCACGGACTCATCACCGCCGGGCTGCTAGTACCGCAATTGTGCTGTCCGGTGGGAATCGCGGCGATATCGGCGCGGCCGAACGGGGAGGCTCGGTATCGTGCCGTTCTGTGCTGGGCGGTAACGCGGTCTTCGTGCCGGATGATGTCCCAAGACGCGGGGTTCTCGCGCTCTGGGGCACCGGCGAGGGAGCTGGCAAGGTCGAGATGGTGTTCGCCCGCGTCGGCGGCGTCCGCAAGCGCCTGGTGGCGGCCAGGTTCCTGTCCATAGCCGAGGCGCTGCCGGAACTGCTCTCGATCGATCCCAATGCCACCGATCCTGCCGGACAGGCAGTGCGGCCTACCATCGGGGTGTGGGCCGCGGCGGCAACCGCGGGGGTGGGTCTGGTGGCGCGCGGCAGGCTGCTGCCGACGGTCGGCCCGGGAGGCACGGATGCGTGGCGGATCGGGCCGCTGGATGCGGCGGACCTTGCCTGGCTGCGTGAGCTGGCGGCTCGGTTCCCGGCGGCCGCGCACGCCCTGGCGATCCCTGGCACGCGGCCGATGCGGATCCGCTCGGCCGAGTCGCTGATCCGGGCGTTCTGGGATGCGATCGCCGACACCCTGGTGCGCACGGCGGCGGCATCTCAGGTTGCGGGCTCGCCGGCGTTCGCGGCTGTGGAGCCGACCCCGGTCGGTGACCTGGCCGAGTGGCTGGCCGACACCACCGAGGGGCTTGCCGCGGGCGCCCGCCTGGGCCTGCGGATCGAGGCCGTGTCCGGGCCGGCGCCGGACATTGATGCCTGGGACGACAAGGACGACCTCGATCGGTCCGGCCCGGACGAGGAGGACCTGGACGAGGAGGACCTGGACGAAGTCGGCGCGACTGCCGCACTGCCCGCGTTCCGGCTGGTGATGCAGCTGCGCAGCACGGCTGACCCGAGCCTGATCGTCGACGCCAGCTCGCTGTGGGATCAGCCGGAGGTGGTGCTCACCAGGTTCGGCACCCAGGCCGAGACCGACCTGCTGCTGGCGCTGCGGCGAGGCGCCGCGGTGTGGCCGCCGCTGGAACCGGTGCTGGCCCAGGCCAGCCCGTCGGCGCTGGAACTCGACGACGACGCGATCACGGCCCTGCTCGGGCCGGCCGCCGAGGAGCTTGCGGGCGTCGGCATCGAGGTGCTGTGGCCGTCCAGCCTGGCCGGAGACGGGCTCAAGCTGCAGGCGGCGGTGACGCCAGCGCCGGAGAAGGTGACCGAGGCCGGGTTCAGCCTGGAGGCGCTGCTGGAGTTCCGCTGGCAGCTCACGCTCGGCGGCGAGGTGCTCGACGAGGACGAGATAATGGCCCTGGCTGAGGCCAAGCGGCCCCTGGTCAGGCTGCGCGGCCGCTGGGTGACCCTCGACCCGGCGCTGCTCGAGCGGCTGCGCCGCCCGCCGCGGACGCGGATGCGGGTGATGGAGGCGCTGGGCGCCGTCCTGGCCGGGTCGGCGGACATCGACGGCGAGACCGTCACCGTGGTCGCCGAGGGCCCGATCGCCGGCCTCGCCGAGCGCGTGGCGAACATCGCCACGGCCCCGGTACAGCTGGACCCACCGCCGGGACTGGTCGCCACGCTCCGCCCCTACCAGCAGCGGGGCGTGGCCTGGCTGGCCGCCATGTGCGACATCGGGTTCGGCGGCTGCCTCGCCGACGACATGGGGCTCGGCAAGACGATCCAGGTCATCGCGCTGCACCTGCACCGGCGGGCCGCGAAGGCCGGGCCGACTCTCGTGGTGTGCCCGGCGTCGCTGCTTGGCACCTGGGAGCGCGAGGTGCGCCGGTTCGCGCCGGATGTGCCGGTACGCCGCTACCACGGCGGCGGGCGGCATCTCCTGGAGATCGCGGCGGACGAGATCGTTCTGGTTACTTATGGCGTGGTGCTGCGGGACTCGGCGGACCTCGGCGGAGTGGGCTGGGGCCTGGTCGTCGCCGACGAGGCGCAGCACGCCAAGAACCCGCTGACGCGGACCGCGCGGGAGCTGCGGGCGGTAGCCGCCCCGGCGCGGATCGCGCTGACCGGCACGCCGGTGGAGAACCGGCTGTCGGAGCTGTGGTCGATCCTGGACTGGACCACGCCCGGGCTGCTCGGCCACCTCGAGACCTTCACACGCCGGGTGGCGGTCCCGGTCGAGCGGTACAAGGACGCCGAGGCGACGGCCAGGTTCGCGGCCCTGGTCCGGCCGTTCCTGCTGCGGCGCCGGAAGGCCGACCCCGGCATCGCGCCGGAACTGCCTCCCAAGACCGAGACGGACCGGATCGTGCCCCTCTCGGCCGAGCAAGTCACCTTGTACGAGGCGGTGGTCCGGGAGACGATGGAGGCGATCGCCGCCGCCGACGGGATCGAGCGGGCCGGGCTGGTGTTCAAGCTCCTGACTGCGCTGAAGCAGATCTGCAACCATCCCGCCCAATACCTCAAGCAGAACGCGCCGCTGCCCGGCCGGTCCGGCAAGCTCGCGGCATTCGACGAGCTGCTGGATGTCATCCTGGCGGGCGGCGAGTCGATGCTGGTGTTCACCCAGTACACGCAGATGGCGACCTTGTTGCAGCAGCATCTGGACGCCCGCGGGATCCGCTCGCTGTTCCTGCACGGCGGGCTGCCGGTGCGGCGCCGGGAGGAAATGGTCGACGAGTTCCAGGCAGGCCGGGCGCCGGTGTTCCTGTTGTCGCTGAAGGCGGGCGGCACTGGCCTGAACCTCACCCGTGCGACCCATGTCCTGCACTACGACCGCTGGTGGAACCCGGCGGTGGAGGATCAGGCGACCGACCGGGCCTACCGGATCGGGCAGAGCCGTCCCGTTCAGGTCCATCGCCTGATTGCCGAGGGGACGCTGGAGGACCGGATCGCGGCTCTGCTGGAAAAGAAGCGCGAGCTGGCCGATGCGGTGGTCGGTTCCGGTGAGGGCTGGATCGCCGAGTTGTCCGATGATGAGCTCACCGAGCTCGTGTCGCTGCGGGCTGCCGGATGACCTGGGCGACTCGCCGGGCGGAACCCGGCCAGACCTGGTGGGGACGAGCCTGGGTGGAGGCGCTGGAGCAGCGGGCCCGGCTGGACCCCAACCGGCTGCCGCGCGGCCGGGACTACGCCCGCAGCGGCTCGGTCGGCGAGCTTGTCCTCGCGCCGGGTGAAGTCCGGGCTCAGGTCCGAGGGCGCAAGGCCGCGCCTTACGAGGTCCGGATCCGGGTACGGCGGTTCGCCGACGACGAGTGGGACCAGGTGCTCGATGCGGTCTCCGCCCAGCTCGGCCACGCGGCGGCGATGCTAGACGGCGAGCTGCCGCCGGTGGTCGCCGCCGATGTCGCGACGGCCGGCCTGGACCTGCTGCCTGCCGCCGGGGAGGTCGGACCGCGCTGCAGCTGCCCGGACGACGCCGACCCGTGCAAGCACTCTGCCGCGGTCTGCTACCTGGTTGCCGACGCCTTGGACGCCGATCCCTTCGCGGTACTGCTGCTGCGTGGCAAGACCAGGGGAGAGGTGCTCGCCGGCTTGCGGGCCCGTCGCCGTGACGCCCGCTCCGGCGCCGGGCCGGGCGCGCCAGCCAGCTCGCGTGATCGCAAGTCCGACGGCCGGGCCAGAACGGCGGTCCCCGATGTCGGCGTCGATGCCCGTAGCACGCTCGCCGCGCGGCCGCTGTCCGGTCCGATCCCGGTACCGCCGATGCCGCCCGCCCGGCCGGGGCATCCAGCCGCGCTGCCGGTCGACCCGCCGTCCTGGCGTGCCGGACTCCGGGAGGATCTGCTGGCCCTCGCGGCCGATGCCGCGACGCGGGCCTGGGAACTCGCCGTCGGCCTGGGCGCCGACGCCGGGCTCGGACTGGGCGCCGACGCCGACCTGGCTCGCCGGGCGGGGCGGGCGCTCGGCACGCCGGCCTTCGCCGCGGTCGCCGCCCGCAGCGGGGTTGACGACCGCGACCTGGCCCGCCGGGGGCTGGCGTGGCAGCACGGCGGCGCGGTGGGGCTGGAGCTGTTGCACGCCGAGTGGGACCCGCCGTCAGGGGCGGCCGAGACGGCCGATCTGCTGAAGGCGGCATGCGCCGCGCTGCGGGACGTGTCCGGATCGCCCGCCCGCGCTACCCGTAACCGGGTCACCGCCGGCCGCATGCAGCTTCGGCTCGGGAGCGACCTGCTGTGGTATCCCTACGTGCGGTCGGACGGCGACTGGGAGCCGGCCGGGCCGCCCAGGCCCGACCCGGCGGAGGCTGCGGCGGCGCTGTAGCGCCGCCGGGTGCTGGACGCGGTCCGGATTTCCATGTCGACCGACCAGTAGCCGTGGACGATCCGGTTCCGCAGCCGGACAGGTTGTTGCCAGCTAACGCCGATTTTCACTAAGCGAATCGGCCCCCAGTGTGGGTCAGGCGTATTGGTAGCGGAGGGTGCGGCCTCCCCACCAGGGCACGGTGATTGTTTCGGGGAGGCTGGCCTGGCGCAGGACGGGTGAGTAGGTGCGCCGGTTGAGCCGTACGGTGATCTGGTCGCCGCGGTTTTCGATGGTGCCGCCGGTGGACAGGAACCGCCGCTGGAGGGTGTCGGGGGTGGCCGAGCCGTAGCCGGGCAGGCGGCGGCGCAGCGCGGCGCAGATGGTGTGGGCGAGCACGGACAAGACGACGTCGAGGTCGACGTTGAGCGGGACGGCGCCGGCGAGGGCGTCCAGGCCGAGGGACTGGATGGCTTCGGCGAGGCGCTGCTCGATGTTCATCCGCCGGGCGTAGGACTCGATGATCTTCCTGGCGCGGCCGGTCGTTTCGTTGGTGATTAGCAGGGTGGGCTGGTCGTGGCCCAGGCCGGTGACGGCGAGCTGGCGGAGGGGGCGGGGGTAGGCCGACAGCTGCGCGGCGGGGTTGTCGTGGACGCGGATGCGGCGGGTCCGCCCGCCGGCGCGGGCCAGGGTCATGGAGGTCCAGGCGCTGGCGGGCAGGGCTGCCAGCTGGGTGGTGATGGCGGGGTGGCGGGCGCGCAGGGTGATGAAGGCGATGTGTCGGTCGTCGAGTTCGGCGAGCTGGGCCTGGGTGGTGAGCTTGGAGTCGAAGATCAGCAGGGCCGGGTCGTGCCCGGTGATGGCCTTCCAGTGGTCGGCGAACGCGATGACCTCCCGGTTCTGGGTGGCCTTGGCCAGGTCGGCGTTGGCGTAGAGCAGGGTGTGCGTGGCGGCGTCCTCGGCGAAGAAGGTGAGCACGGACCGGGTGCGCTGGGAGCGGCGGGGCACGTAGTGCTTTTCCAGCGCAGGGTCCTGGCCCCAGTGCATGACGGCGTGGAAGTCCAGGTTGAGTGCCTCGCCGGTGGCGAGCCCGGCGGCGAGGGCGGCTTTGTCGAGGGCGGCGAGGAAGGCGGCCTGCTTGCGGTGTTCGAGCCGGTAGGAGTAGGTGGTCAGCGCGGTGGCCTTGGGCAGGGCGGTCAGCGCGGCGAGCAAGGCGGCGCCGGGGTCGGCGGCGATGTCGTAGACGTGGGAGGCCCGCCGGGTGCTGGTGAGCTTGAGCGCCAGCAGCGACAGCAGGTAGGACAAGGCGGGGATCTTCGCGGTGGACGGGTAGCCTGCCGCGGCTGCCATGGCGGGGATGTCGAGGGCGATCAGGTCGGGGATCGTGAGCAGCAGCCCGGCCAGGCGGGTCTCGGCCCGCTCGGGCAAGGCGGCGAAGTCCAGGGCCTCGGCGCGGGGCTGGATCTCCCGCCGCACGCCGCCCCGCTCGGCCTCAGGGCGGCGCCACAGCCGGGGCAGACCCTCATCAGCGATCACCTCGGCGATCCCGGTCCGGTTCAGCGGGGTGCCGCCGGCGGCCAGCGCTTCGGCGATCTCATCGATGGAATGCCCGGCGGCGCGCAGCGCGAGGATCTTCGGGCGGGCGGCGTCCTTGCCCGGCGCGGCCCTGGGCCCGGGCTTGCCGGTGACGAAGAACTCCCGTGCGCCGGCCCGGAAGTCCCGGACCGCCGACAGCAGGGAAGCGGGGGTGTAACCGAACGCCGCGGCGGCCTCGGCGGCGGGCAGCCCCTCGGCGAGGTAGGCGCGCAGCGCCTCGTACCGGCGGTGCGCAGGGCTGTCCGGGCGGAGGAAGAACTCCCCGCCGGGCCGGGCGGGCTGATGAGGGTTTTTCGCTGACTGGTCGATGCTTCTTAGTCCACCACGTCTGTGGTCTCGCCGGCCGCTGCCACGCCGATACCGGGCTATCTCACCATGAATTACATGGATGTAAGCCGCCTCGTCACGCTGCTGGCGGGCGAGGCGGCGGCAGGCATCAGGCAGAACCAGGACAAGCAGTCAGCGCTATCCACCCCAGATCAAGACCGTCATAGGCAAGCCATCCACATGAAACCCCTGCACAGCGACCAGGACAGCAATCCCGGGAAAGGCATCGTTCAGCCAGCAAGGGGCCTGACTACAGGTCGCGAAAATCGGCGCTAACCTCGGGAAACCGGGTCTTGATGTCGTCGGAGAGTTGGCCTGCGGCTTCGCCGAGCACGGTGAAGTTCCAGAGCAACGCATCACGGCGCTGGCGGTCGGCGTCCAGCTCGCTGGCGGTGACGCCGCTGGTGAGTTCTTGTGCTTGCCCGGCCGCCTCGATCATCTCGCTGCGCGGTGCCCCGGCCTGTGAGCCGGGGCGGTGCCCCGGCCTGTGAGCCGGCACGTGCTGATCACCTGCTGGCGTTTGGCACTGCTGCTGGGCATTTTCTGGATCGTCAGCGGTGAGGTAGAGCTGTTCACGGCGCTGTAGCACCGCGGGAGCCGCGGCTGGACCGCGATGATGGGCATTTCAGCGTGCTGGCCAGAATCGTGGTCCTGGTCTATCCCGGGATCTCACTGCTGTGTCCAGCAACTGTGGCTTGTGACCATCACCGACGAGCGCGGCAGGGCGCTCGCATGTGGCCAGATCAGGCTGCAGAACGTTCCGCTCCCGGCACCGGCACAAGCTGACGATTGCTGCATGAACTGCCGTATGGCCGTGTCCACGTCGGCGGTGAGCGTGCGAGGGCAGGCGTTGTCATATGACAGCCGCAGCCAGACCGCTGGCGGCGGTCGAACCCGCAGAGTGCGCGTACCTGGCCTACAAGCCGCGGAAGACGATCAGTGCCAGGTCATCGACGGGCGGGCCGGATCCGAACTCATGGACTGCTCGCTGAATTCTGGCCGCGATCGCGCCGGCGTTCAGGCCCGAGCATTCACCGAGCAACTTGCTCAGGCCGTCGTCATCATCGAGCAGTCGGCCGGAGGCCCGGCGTTCCGTCACCCCGTCGGTAACGCAAAGCAGCACGTCGCCTGGCGACATCCTGATGGTATCGGTACGGAACGTGACCTCGCCCAGCACGCCGAGCAGTGGCTGCGGCTCGGCCCCGGTCTGCACCCCGCCGTCTGAACGCAAGATCAGCGGCGGCGGGTGGCCGGCGCAAACCACGGAGATGGCCGCAATGCCGCCGGGCGCCGGGATGAGCTCGCCATGGATCAGCGTCACGAATGGCGCCCGGGAAGCTTCATCGGCGATTAGCGTATTGAGCCGCTCAAGCACGGCCGCGACATCGTGTCCCTCCCTGGCCAGGATGCGCAGCGCATGCCTGGTAAGGCCAGTTACTGCGGCGGCCTCAGGCCCCTTGCCGCAGACATCGCCGATGGCGAACCGCCAACGGCCGCTGGTGACCTCGAACACGTCGTAAAAGTCGCCGCCAACCTCGTTCCCTTCGCCCGCTGCCTGGTACGCGGCCGCCAGCTCTACGCCAGGGATGTCCGGCAGCTCAGGCGGTAGCAGGCTGCGCTGCAGCGCATGGGTGGCTTGCAGCTGCTCCGAGTAGAGCCTGGCGTTGTCAAGGGCAAGCGCCACACGCCGGGTCAGATCCTCCGCCAGATCCAGGGCATCCCCCGCCATTGCTCCGCCGCGCGGCCGGCCAATCACGAAGATTCCCGGGCTGCGGTCGCGCGCACGCAACGGAAAGCACCAGGCCGGATCGGAGGCCAGTTCGGCGGTCATGGCCGTGCGTAGCTCCGGCCGCGGCCCGGTAAGTGACCATGGCTGCGCGCCGTCGCCGCGATGGACCTGAGGCGGCGGACCGTCGTTCAGCAGGCAGGTGAGCGCATCGGCACGAGACTCGTCAGCATGCCAGGCGTAAGCCAGCCTGAGCTCGCCGCTGTCGTCTGGTAGCAGCGTGGCACACCAAGCCGCCAGCCGTGGCACAACGAGCTGGGCGGCGAGCGCGATGGTCCGGTCTTCGTCCAGGGTGCCGGCCAGCAGGTCGCTTGCCTCGGCCGCGAAACTGATCCGGCCCCGCCAGGCCCGGTCATGTTCACTCAGCCTGGCTCGGTCAAGTGGGATAGCTATCTGATCGGCTACCTGCTGCACTCTTGTCAAGTCCGCATCGGTGAATCCCCCCGGCTTGGCCGCAATGACGGCCAGCACGCCGGTTACTCGGCCTGCGGCCAGGAACGGGACGGTCATCAGCGACTGCCCGGAGTCGATCTGCGCCTGCGCAAGATCCGTGCCTCGCGCTGCGAGTTGGTTGTGGAAGGCGAGGAAGGCGCCCAGGCCGCTAAGATCCGCTTCGGTGCCTCCACCGGCCGTTGCTGGCTGGGCGGCGCCACGCCCGGCCGCGGCCCGAATTCTCAACTCGCCTTCCTCGTCAGGGATTAGCGCGTACACGGCGTCAGCCGCCACCGCTTCACTGGCAAGCTCTACCGCGTGACCGAGTAGCTCGTGGTATCCGCGCGTCAACCGGTATGCGCCGCTTCGCTCGATCGCAGGCGACGAGAATTCCCCCGGCTCGAAGCCGCCTGGTGGCCCGGCTCCGGTCCGAGTCTCGTCGTCGCCGGCCTAGCAGCCGGGGCTCCATCGGGCCGGGAGCCCAGTCCAAGCCGGAACCAGACCACCTTGGCGGTCGGCGCGTAAGTAACTCCCCACGACGACGAGAGCGCCCCAGGCAATAGCAGCCCACGACCATTTGGCCGGTCGGCTTCGGCACGGCCACCCGGGGGGTCAGGGATCATGCGGGCTGGATGCCTGTCCAGAACCGATACCTCCACGGCGGCGCCGTTGAGCCTGCACGTTAACTCGATACCAGTTCCCGCATGGACGATAGCATTAGCGACAAGCTCGCTGGTCAGCAGCACAGCATCATCGACCACAAGGTCATCGCCAGCGGACAGCTGCCAGGAATTCAGCGTTTCCCGGACGAAGCGCCGAGCGGCGGCAACCGCCGTCGGCTCCGGTTCAAAGGCGGCGGCAGCGATGAAGCTTTCGTGTCCGTCCACGTGTCCTAACCTGCGCGCCCCCGGGCCATCGGCGCAATTCGGTGACGTTTGCAACTAGCCAATGCTCCCATCGTGGCAGACTTGCCACGTCGGCACCTGTGGGAAAGCACAGTCCGGTCCCGCATCGCCACGGCCGGGCTGGCGGCCGGCGGCGGAGGAGGACATTGTGATGACCCGCGCTGCTGGGAAGTCCCGCAGCAACGACAGAAACGGGACTCACGCAGACAACGGCTTAGGCGCAGGCGGCGGAGCCGCCGCTGGCAGCGGAACCGGACAGTACACCGACGCCGACCTTGAGCCGATCCGCACAGTCTTGGCAGCGTTCGCACACGGGGATTTGCGCCCTCGCGCGGGGCGGGCCTACGACCGGCATAAGGATGCCGTGCTGGCCGAGATCGGTCAGCTGGCCGACGAGCTCGGCGGTCAGCTGGCGTTGCTTGACTCCGAAGTCACCCAGAAGGCCGCGCAGGTGCGTGACATCGCGCTGATCACCACTGCCGTGGCCCGCGGCGATCTGACCCGGAAGGTGACGGTCGATGCGCAGGGCGAGATGCTGCAGGTTAAGCAGACGGTGAATACGATGGTCGACCAGCTGTCGGCCTTCGCTGACGAGGTGACCCGGGTGGCCCGCGAGGTCGGCACCGAGGGCAGGCTCGGCGGCCAGGCGTACGTGCGTGGCGTGTCCGGGGTGTGGAAGGACCTGACCGACAACGTCAACTTCATGGCGGGCAACCTCACCGGCCAGGTCCGTAACATCGCGCAGGTCACCACGGCGGTAGCCAACGGCGACCTGAGCAAGAAGATCGACGTGGATGCCCGCGGCGAGATCCTGGAGCTGAAGACCACCATCAACACGATGGTCGACCAGCTGTCGGCCTTCGCTGACGAGGTGACCCGGGTGGCCCGCGAGGTCGGCACCGAGGGCAGGCTCGGCGGCCAGGCGTACGTGCGTGGCGTGTCCGGGGTGTGGAAGGACCTGACCGACAACGTCAACTTCATGGCGGGCAACCTCACCGGCCAGGTCCGTAACATCGCGCAGGTCACCACGGCGGTAGCCAACGGCGACCTGAGCAAGAAGATCGACGTGGATGCCCGCGGCGAGATCCTGGAGCTGAAGACCACCATCAACACGATGGTCGACCAGCTGTCGGCCTTCGCTGACGAGGTGACCCGGGTAGCCCGCGAGGTCGGCACCGAGGGCAGGCTCGGCGGCCAGGCGCGGGCACGTGACGTGTCCGGTGTGTGGAAGGACCTGACCGACAACGTCAACGGCATGGCCAATAACCTCACCGGCCAGGTCCGTAACATCGCCCAGGTTGCGACGGCGGTAGCCAACGGCGACCTGAGCAGGAAGATCGACGTGGATGCCCGCGGCGAGATCCTGGAGCTGAAGACCACCATCAACACGATGGTCGACCAGCTGTCGGCCTTCGCCTCAGAGGTGACCCGGGTAGCCCGCGAGGTGGGCAGCGAGGGCAGGCTCGGCGGCCAGGCCGAGGTGGAAGGCGTATCAGGCACATGGAAGCGGCTGACCGAGAGCGTCAACGAACTGGCCAGCAATCTGACCACACAGGTCCGCGCCATCGCCGGGGTCGCCAGTGCCGTCACCGAGGGCGACCTGACCCAGTCCGTCGAGGTCGAGGCGCGCGGCGAGGTCGCCGAGCTCAAGGACAACGTCAATCTGATGGTCGCGAACCTGCGCGAGACGACCCGCGCTAATCAGGAGCAGGACTGGCTGAAGACCAATCTCGCCCGGATTGCCGGGCTCATGCAGGGGCATCGCGACCTGCTGGAGCTGGCACGGCTGATGCTCGGCGAGCTCACGCCGCTGACCTCTGCGCAGTACGGTGCCATTTACCTGGCCAGCGATGCAGCGGGCGCGCAAAGCGAGCAGCAGGAATTCACCCGGATCGCCACCTATGGCTTTACGAAGGGCGGCCTGGATCATTTCGGGGCAGGGGAGGGGCTGGCCGGCCAGGCAGCCATCGAGCGCATCCCGATCCTGATCACCGATGCCCCGGCCGGGTACCTCAAGGTCGGATCAGGCCTCGGCGAGGCTGCGCCAGTAAGCATAGCCGTCCTGCCTATCCTGTTCGAGGACCAGGTTCTCGGCGTGCTCGAGCTAGCCTCGCTGGCCCGGTTCAACGATGTTCACCTGGCCTTCTTTGACCAGTTCGTCGGGACTGTCGGCGTTGCCATCAATACGATCATGGCAAACTCGCGGACGGAGGCCCTGCTGGGTGAATCTCAGCGGCTCACCTCCCAGCTGCAGGAGCGCTCGGTCGAGCTGCAGCGTCAGCAGGCCGAGCTGCGCAGGTCCAACGCAGAACTTGAGGATAAGGCGGCACTGCTGGCGAAGCAGAACAACGCCATAGAGATGCAGAATCGCCAGATCGAGCAGGCGCGCAGCACGCTGGAGGAGCGTGCTCAGCAGCTGGCAATCTCTTCCAGGTACAAGTCGGATTTCCTGGCCAACATGTCGCATGAGCTGCGGACGCCGCTGAACAGCCTGCTTGTCCTCGCCAAGCTCCTCTCGGAGAACCAGGACGGCAACCTGACCGGCCAGCAAGTTGATTTCGCCCGCACTATTCACGCAGCTGGATCCGACCTGCTGCAGCTGATCAACGACATCCTGGACCTGTCCAAAGTCGAGGCCGGCAAGATGGATGTCAATCCCGCGGAGCTGCCGCTGGCAGTGCTCGTCGAGTACGTCGACGCCGCGTTCCGCCCGATGGCAGAGGACAAGGGACTGAGTTTCAGTATCGAAGTGCGCCCCGGGACGCCAGACCGTCTGTACGTTGATGAACAGCGACTCGAGCAGATCTTGCGCAATCTGCTCTCTAACGCGGTCAAGTTCACCTCAGCCGGAGAAGTCAGGCTCACGGTCGGCCGCGCCGGCCGGGTGGAGTTCGGCAGCGCGCTCCGCGGTGTAACTGACGTAATTGAGTTCGCGGTGTCGGACACTGGCGTTGGCATTGCGAAGAACAAGCTCAGCATGATCTTCGACGCGTTCCGGCAAGCCGACGGAACGACGAACCGCCGCTATGGCGGCACCGGCCTCGGCCTCTCGATCAGCCGCGACATCGCCCGGCTGCTCGGCGGGGAGGTCCGGGCGTCCAGTCGGCACGGCAAGGGCAGCACGTTTACGCTGTACCTGCCGATCCGACAGCACCCGCCAGGATCCGGAACCATGTCGACCGCCCCGCTACCGAGTGACACGGCCGCGGCGAGACGGGCAACGGCCGGTCCCGCCGCAGCCGCGATACCCGTAGCAGAAGACGGCGAAGACGCGCTGAACGGGGCCCGGATACTGATCGTGGATGACGATGCGCGCAGCGTCTTCGCACTCGCCAGTGTCTTTGAACGGCATGGGGCTGAAGTGCTTTATGCGGAGAACGGACAGATCGGGATCGAGGCGCTTGAGCGCAACGAGGGCATCTCGCTCGTACTGATGGACGTCATGATGCCGGAACTGGACGGGAACGTGACCATGAGGGCGATCCGGCGTATGCCGCAATTCGCAGAATTGCCGATTATAGCTCTCACCGCAAAGGCGATGAAGGGCGACCGTGAGAAGAGCATCAGGGCCGGCGCGTCCGACTACATCCCCAAGCCCGTGGAGACTGATCACCTGCTGCATCTGATGCGACACTGGCTGCAGCGCGGTGCAGGGCCGCGCACCTAAGGCAGCCTCGCCAACTCGCATGAGGAGCCGCCGACGTGACAGAGAAGGCCAAGATCCTGCTAGTGGACGATCGCCCGGAGAACCTCGTCGCGCTCGAGGCAATCCTTAGCTCACTAAACCAGCAACTGGTCCCGGCGCGCTCGGGGGACGCCGCGCTCAAGGCACTGCTCAGTGATGAGTTCGCTGTCATCCTGCTCGACGTCCTGATGCCGGGAATGGACGGATTCGAGACGGCCGCGCACATTAAGCGACGTCCCAGGACGCGGGACGTGCCGATCATCTTCCTCACCGCGCTGAACAGCGAGCCAGACTATGCGTTCCGCAGTTACTCGGCTGGCGCCGTCGACTACATCGCCAAGCCATTCGACCCATGGGTGCTGCGCGCCAAGGTTGCGGTATTCGTAGATCTGTACATGAAAAACCGGCAGCTCAGCGAGCAGGCAGCGCTGCTGCGATCGCGGCTGGCGGAATCGCTGCGGGCGGCTGAGACCGCCCCAGCGGCCGCGGAACCAATACTGGCGGAGCTCTCCGCGCGGCTCATGGCGGTCGAGGACATAATCACCGTGCTATCGGGTCAGACCGCGGCTGCCGAGGATCCCGCCATCACCGAATCCATGCATCAGCTGGAGGACCGTGTGGGAAGACTGCGCGATGTATTCGACGCACTGCGGGTCGGCAGCTGACGCCTCGGTCCGGCGACGTCAGCTGGGCTGCCGGAGCGTCCTAGTCGTGCCCGTCTAGTGCTGTCTGGTGTTGAACAGCGCCGTCTTGGCTCATAACCCAGAGGTCGCGGGTTCAAATCCCGCCCCCGCTACCAGGAAATGCAGGTCAGGGGCCTGATTGCCAGACGGCAATCAGGCCTTTTGATCGTTTGCTGGCCGTTCGCCGGCGGGATGGGCCCCCGGAGACCCCGGAGTATGGCACGTTGCGCCGAAGACTGACACTGATCGGCATCTCAGTCGGCCGTATAGCCAGGCTTGGCCGCTGTTAATGGATCGGTAAAGCATGAGTATAGATTGGTAAGATGTGGCTGCATGGCGGGGAGTAGCGATGTCCGGTCCCGGCGCAGACGGCTTGCTTGAGGTTGTGGTCGAACCTCACAACGACCAGTACGATCCTGACGATGACGGCTGGCGGGATCAGGTCGCTACGTTGTATGCGGATCTGGATGCGCAGGTCGATACGGTGCGCCGCGGGCGCCCGGTGGAGGGGGCCAAGGGCGCGGTCGACCAGCTGGTGATTGCGCTGGGCAGCGCTGGCGTCTTTGGTGCCGTGGTGGATTGCCTGCGTGCCTGGCTGGGCCGTGACCGGGACCGGCGCATCGATGTGCGGTGGGTCGAGAACGGCGTCGAGCGGTCGGTGACGCTGACCGGCGAGACGGTGGACGCCAGGACCATGCGGGAGGTAGCCAGGGCGGCGATGGCGCGGGCAGGAGGGTCGCCATGGCCGGCCGGTACCGGGCCCTGCTGATCGGCAACTCGACCTACCCGGCTGACGAGCATAACCTGCAGCCGCTGAAGGGGCCGGTCAAGGACATCGCCGTGCTCAACCGGGCGCTCATCGACCCCGGCACCGGGCTGTTCGCCGATGTGGACGTGACGTTGCTGCCGGAGGCGACCTCGGCCCGGGCCATCCGGGCCCTGGGCCGGTTCTTCGGCGCCGCGGCCCGGGACGATGTGCTGCTGGTCTACTTCAGCGGGCACGGCAAGCTCGACCAGGCGGCCGGCTGCACCTGTGCATGCAAGACACCGAGTCGGCGGATCTGCTGTCGACCGCGGTGAGCAGCGCCCGGATCAAGGAGTTCGCCGACGCGTCCCGGGCCCGCAACGTGATCATCGTGCTGGACTGCTGCTACGCCGGCGCGTTCCGCGGCGCCGGCCTGGGGGATGCCGTCGCCGGGCCCGGCCGGTACGTGCTGACCAGCTGCCGGGGAACGCAGCTGGCCAACGACGCCACGGTGCAGAACGGCACCAGCTTTTTCACCCAGCACCTGGTCGACGGCCTGGTCGACGCGGCCGCCGACCAGGACGGGGATGGCTACGTCACGTTCTCCGATCTTTACGCCTACGTGGACCAGCGGCTGCGCGAGACCGGCAAGCAGATACCCCAGCGGCGGGTAGACGGCGATGGTGACGTACGCCTGGCCAAGCGCCCGCAACCAGCGGCCGCCCAGACCGCCGCCGCGCCGCCGCTGGCCAGGCACCCGGAAACGATTCACCCCAGCCAGCCACAGGAACAGCCCGGGCCTGGCTCGCCGCCCGGTTCCTCCCTGGCCGACAACGGCGCGACCGTGCAGGACACTACGCCCGCCCCGGCCGGGCCGCGGACCGGCCAGGCCCGGCGAGGGGTGATCATCGCGGCCGGCGCCGCGGCAATAGCGATAGCCGGCGGCGCGGTCGCCGCCGTGGTGCTGCTATCCGGCGGCTCCGGCGGAAACTCGGGCAGCACCACCGGAACCGGGGGGATCAGTTCGGGCAGCTACGTCGCCAGCGGGCCATGGCGGCTGAAGGTCGATGATCGTATCAGCGGCCAAGACAACGGTTGCACCGTCAGGCTGACGGATACGCGGTCCGGCCGGCTGTTTCCGCTGCCAAAGAGCCCGTCTGGAAGCTACATGTTCCAGATCTTTCAGGCCGGGTCCTTCCGGTGGAAAGTCAACCCGGGGTGTGTTGTAGCGGGAGTGCGCGGCCCGGGCAACCACAAACTGTCGTTCAACTGGGACCAACCGGGCGACAGCGACGCCTTTACCGCACCCGCCCGGGTGACCGTGCAGGTGACGGACGCCAGCTCGGGGTGCACGATCACTCTCAGTGACCCTGCCAACGGGCAGGCGATCAACTTCGCACATGCGCAGCAGGGGAAAGCCAACAACACTGTAGAGATCAATGCCGGTGGGCACCCGACGGCCTACCTGAGTGACCTCACCTGTGCGGTCCGGGTGTCCGCCGCGCCCTGAACCGAAGAACTCCAGATGGTCGCCTCCAGAAGCGCCAGGGCCCGAACCGCGGGCGTCCTGAACCCCGCCATGCAATCAGGCCCGACGGTTGCAGACCTGAATGGCGTCTCGTGGGCCGGGTGAACGGATCGACACGCGGGTCCGGACCGGCGGCGGCACCGGTGGTCCGGCTGGGCCGTATGACGTTCTACGAGCGCGCCCGCCGTAAGCTGCGCCGCACGGTTCTGGATTAGCTTGCGGGGGCGATATGACCGGTTCGGGTGCCGACCCTTGGCGGGCTCACATGGGGGGAGTAGCGTCCGAGTCGGCGCGTCTTACACCCCCCGGGCGCGTAACTGTGGTGAGGGCTGGGTACTGGCTGCCGGGGAAGGCGCGAGAGGGCTGTGAATTGGGGCCGCGATGACTGCCGAGCCGGCGTTGCCGGTCGAGAGCCGTGAGGAGCTCGTCTACCTGCTGGGCGAGGCGTGCGAGATCGAGCATGGCCTGATGTGTGAGTACCTGTACGCGCAGTTCTCGCTCAAGCGGACCGTTGCCGAGGGTTTGACGCCTGAGCAGCTCGCGCGGGTGCAGGCGTGGGAGGCCACGCTGATCGATGTCATCAAGCAGGAAATGCTGCACCTGGCGCTGGCCACTAACATCTTGACCGCGGTCGGCGCGGCGCCGCATTTCGAGCGTCCGAACCTGCCGATCCTGTCGAGGTGGTATCCGCCGGGGGTGCAGATCGCGTTGCTGCGGTTCGGTGAGCAGGCACTGCGTCATTTCATGTACCTGGAGCGGCCGGAGGGGATGACGCTGACTGATGCGGAGGGCTTCGCCGCGGTGGCAGACGTCCCGCCACTGGCCAACCTGGACCGGCCTGTGGTCGCGGTGCCCGAGCCATGGCAGACGGTCGGCCACCTGTACCGGGGGATCGAGGCCGGGCTGGCCCGCCTGTGCGGCCGCTACGGCGAGGAGGCGGTTTTCATCGGGCCGCCGGCTGCGCAGGCCATCACTGTGACCTTCGAGTGGAAGGAGCTGACCGCGGTCACCGATCTGGCGTCGGCGAGCCGGGCAATCGAGCTGATCGTGGAACAGGGTGAGGGGGCGCGGGGTGACTGGGTCAAGTCACACTTCGGAAGGTTCGTGGGCATCCTGGAGGACTTCCTCGCCGTGCAGGCGGCCGACCCGGGCTTCGACCCGGCGCGGCCGGTCGAGCCCGCCTACGTCCGGCTGCCACCCGACGTCGCGTCGGGAACGCTGATCGAGGAGCCGGTCACGGCCCGGGTGGCCGACCTCAGCAACGGCCTGTACGAGCTGATGCTGCAGGTCCTGAGCCGGTACTACGTCCACCACGGCGAGACGCCCGCCGAGCTCGAGACGCTGGCCCGGACGGCGAAACACCTGATGAACTGGGTGATGCGCAAGCTCTACCCGCTTCTCACCACCCTGCCGATCGGCCCCTCGCACCCCGGCCGTACGGCAGGCCCGACCCTCGACGTCGCCCGCCCTGCCTACTTCGTGCTGCCCCACCGCGACCCCGCCTGGAAGATCATCAACGAGCGCCTCGACGTCCTGACCGAGACCTGCGCCGCCCTCGCGCAGGAGCCGGGTCTTGCCGCGCTGGGCGAACTGGCAGGTGACCTGCGCGCGATGGCCGGCGATGTCCGCAAGCATCTGGACGAGCGCGCAAGCGCACCGCCGGGCCGTGTTTAGCGCAGGCAACGCCGGGGAGCGGCTGGCTGGATAGTTCTGCTGAGGGTCCCGAACGGCTGCCGCGCGGTGGCGGGCGGGCCGGCGGGCGCGATGCTGGCAGGCCCCGTCACCTGGCAATCACCCGGCAAGGGAGAGACCGATGGTGCGGACGTACGAGCCGGTTGCGGTGCTCGGCATTGGGGCGATGGGCCATGGGATGGCGGCCAGTGCTTTGCGCGCTGGCATCCCCACGATCGTCTGGAACCGCAACCCGGAGGCGACCCGGGACCTGGCCGGGCGCGGCGCGGAGGTCGCCGTGACCGCCGCCGACGCGGCGCGCCGGGCCGCGATCGTGGTCACGATGGTGACCGACGCCGGTGCCGTCATTTCGATCGCCCGTGACCAGGGAATGCTCGCGGCGCTGGCGCCGGGTGCGATCTGGGCCCAGATGAGCACGATCGGCGTAGCGGGGATCGACCGGGTCGCGGCCATGGCGGGTGCTGAGCGTCCGGATGTGATGCTCCTCGACGCGCCGGTGTCGGGAAGCAAGGATCCGGCAGAACGTGGCCAGCTGACGATCTTCGCGTCAGGACCCGGCGAGGCGCGTTCGCGTGTCGCTCCGCTGTTCGGTGCGCTCGGCCAGCGCACGATCTGGGTCGGCGAGGCCGGGGCCGGGACGCGGCTGAAGCTGGTGAACAACACCTGGCTCGGGTTCGCGGCCGAAGCGGTCGCCACGTCTGTGGCTCTTGCTCATCTGCTGGGTCTTGAGACCGAGACGGTGGTGGATGCACTGGGCGGCGGCCCGCTCGTGTCCACCTGGCAGGCAGCCAAGCTGCAACGGATCGTCAACGGCGAGTTCTCGGCCCAGTTCGCGCTGTCGCTCGCGCTCAAGGACGTGCACCTCGTGCTGCAAGCGGCCGGCGGCGACCGGTTCGCCGTCCTTGCCTGCCTGGCCGACGAATGGCAGCAGGCCGTTGATCAAGGTCTCGGTGGGCAGGACCTGACCGTCGTGACGCGCGCGCTCGAACAGCAGGAAGGAACGCCAGGACCCTGATCGGCTACACACTGATGTACCAGCAGGCGGGCCGAAGCAGCTGGTGCGCGACGCCGCCCTCGCCGAGGAGGCCGGATTCGCGGTTCGCCCGTCGAATCTAGCCCTGGGCAGCTCCTGGACAGGGCTAGGAGCGCGGCACGAGGCGCGGGGGACTGGCACGGATGGCACCCTGGTGGCCGCTTACCTCGGGCTCACATGCACCCGTTCTCGCGGCGGCAGATCGGCCAGTGCGGCGTTGCTGGCACAGCTCAGGCATCCGCTCTTGGCCGCCACGGCCTGCATTATCCCGGGGCTGAGCCGGGGCCGGGCCGCAAGCATCTCATGCTGGGGCCTGCTTGCCGCCGGTAAGCGCGGTACACATGCGCGCGAGCTCGGCCCGCAGTTCCCCCCAGGGGAACTCTGCCTGGCCAGGGCCCTCATCATCGGGCAGGTGCCCGGGATCGAAGATAACCCTGATCCCGCAGCCGCGCAGCGTCGCGATACTGCGCCCGAACGCCGGATGGCGAGCCAGGGCCACATTCGGCCATGGCACGGTGACGATCGGCAGGCCCAGGCCGGTCGCCTCGTTGAGCAGCCCTAGGGCCAGCGTGTCACTGATCCCGGCCGCCCACTTATTGATGGTGTTGAAGGTTGCCGGCACGGCGGCGAACGCGCTGGCAGACGGCAAGACATCCGGTGCCTCCGGATCCTTGAAGCTTGACCGAACCGGATGGCCGGTCAGCTCGGCGACCTGGGCGACGTCGAAGAACCGTGAGCCCTCCGGGGTCGTGATCACGCAGGTGTCCCAGCCGGCCGTCAGGGCGGCGATCAGCGCAGGCAGTTCACGCGCAGGCGCGGCGCCAGATGCGATCACATACAGCACCGGCCGCCATTCCACCTGCGCCTCCCTCGGCTCCGCCCACCAGCCACCATAAGGCGAACCAGGGTTGGCATACCCCAGGTCCTGCTGGTCAAGCGCCGACCCGGCGCTGCGCGGTTCGGATGTCAGCACCCTCCGCTAGCCTGTTCCGGCTCGGTCCGGGAGGGTGGCGGCATGGTGCAGGACCTCGACATTGCCCGCTGGCGGTTGCGCACCCAGCATCTGGTCTGGCCCTTCGCGGCGTCGGCGCGCGAGGCTGTCGGTTCGCTGCTGGCCGTCCAGGCGGAGAACCCCGGGCAGGCGGCCTGGGCAGTGGCCTCGCGTACGCAGAACCCGGACCAGGCCGATCTGGCGGCCCTGCTGGACGACGGCGCCGTCCTGCGCACGCACGTGCTGCGGCCCACGTGGCATTTCGTGCGGGCCGAGGACATCGGCTGGCTGCTCGACCTGACCGGGCCGCGCGTACGGCGGGTCACTGGCCAGCAGCTACGCGACGCCCACGGCCTCGACCAGCGCTCGATCGGCCAGGCGGTCACTGCCGTCACGCAGGTCCTGGCGAGCCGGGGACAGCTCACCCGCGCGCAGCTGGCTGACGAACTGCGCGAGCGCGGTATCCGGGCCAGCAGTCAGATGCAGATGATCTTGCTGGCGCATGCCGAGCTGGACGGGCTGATCTGCAGCGGACGATTCGCCGGCGGCGAGCACACTTACGCGCTGATGGACGAACGCGTGCCGGCGCCACGCCGGCTCGGGCGGACCGAGGCGCTGGCCGAGCTCGCCTTGCGCTACTTCACCGGGCACGGCCCGGCGACCGAGCGGGATCTCGCCTACTGGGCGACGCTCACCCTCACCGACGTGCGCGCGGCCTGCGGCAGGTGCGTGACCGGCTCGGCTCGTTCCAGCACGACGGGCGGACCTTCTGGCACGCCCCGGGGGAAGCCCCCAGCGGACCGCAACAGCCCGGGGGCCACCTGCTGCAGATCCTTGACGAAACCTACCGTGGCTACCAGGACTCCCGCTGGTTGCTCGACGCCGCCGGTGACGTGCCGCGCACCCGGGAAGCCGCGGCCGGGATGGCTCTGGTCGACGCGCAACTCCTTGCCGCCATGCGGCGCACCATCGCCCGCGACCACGTGCAGTTTGACTTGCGGCCCTACCGGGCCCTGACACTCCCGGAGATCGAAGCCCTCGACCAGGCTGCCAGCCGGTACGGCGAGTACCTGCGGCTCAGGGCCCGGCTCACCCTGCCGTGACCATCGCGCTCGACCCGGCAGCGGCAGCCAGCGGGCTGGTCCCTGGTTACCAGCTGAGTGATGCGCGTTAGCCCGCTGGGTGAATAATGGCTGAAGCGTGCCTATGCTTCCCCCGGTAGCTCTGCTTCGGTCAGTACAGCGCCTCGATAGGTGCGACCGTCACCAGATCCTTCACAGCATGGGCGAGTTGCCGGTCGAGGGTGATCAACGCGTCGGCGTGAAGCTGGGTCAGGGCGACGTATTCGGCGTCAAATGTGTCAGGCCACCCGAGCAGGGCAGCCGCCTTCCATGCGACGTTCTGAAGCACGCGGTCCCCGAGCAGCCGGATCCGCAGCCCCCGGACGTAGTTAAGCTGTCGCTCGGCATCCTTCCTGGTCATCTCACCACGACGTACTGCCTGGTAGAGAAGCGACAGCAGCTGCGAGCGAAGAAGCGCCGGAGCCAGGATCTGATGTTCGCCGAGAATCACGGCCTCGTCGTGAGCGAGTCGGATGGCGACGTCCGGACCGATCACGTACCTGGTCATGGAAGATCAGTCCCCCTCAGCTGCTGTCCACGCGAGCGCCTGCGCAGAGTACGAGGATGCCGAGCCCGCTCATCGGCGTAACGAGCATGTGGGTGAAACGCCGAGCAGCGTGCCCGCAGCGCGGGCGGCCATATCAACGGCCCCGGCCGTGACGAATCGGCAAGCCCAGCATAAAGACAGCCGGTGCGCAGATCACTGACTGCTGAAATTCCGGCGGGCCCATCACTATTTCTGCAGCAGGAAAAACATGCTCGGTCCGAAGCGGATCCGGGCGAGTCGTTCCTGGGCGGCGCGCTCTGCGCTGAGCATTACCTGCTCTGGCAGCGCTTTCTTGATGAGCGGGTGGCGCAGGTTGGAGACCGACAACATGCGCATGGTCCGCAGTCCGGCCGTCTCGAGCTGACGGGCAACGGTATCTGGGTGATGGTTCACGTACGGGATGCTGCCGCGGGATCCGATGTCCACAGCCGAGGCTGGAATCTGCTCGCGCCGGAGCAAGTATCGCATGCGGTTGGCGGCGTGCATTGTGTTGGCGGCCTCGATGATCGCATATCCGCCCGGGCGCAGGATCCGCGACACCTCGGCGAATTCCGCGGCCGGGTCCGGCAGATGGTGCATCACCCGGATCATCGTGACCAGATCCGTGCTGGCGTCGGGAAACTCCAGCTCACTGGCGGTCATCCGGCGGCAGTCTATGGCTGGGTGGCGCGCGAGGAAGCTGCTGGCGAGCTCCAGTTGCTGACGGCTTGGTTCGGCCAGCGTGACTTTGTCCGCGTAGTCCGCGAGGACGACGCTGAGCCGCCCGTATCCGCCGCCTACGTCTACCGCATGGCCGAACCTGCGGCCGTGCAGCAAACGCTGGATCGCCATGACCTCGGCCTGGTGCTCGTATCCGCGGCCACGCCACCAGTTCGCGTAGTTGAAGTCGGGATCGTCATAATATTCCGGCAGGCATTTCTCATGGTCGCTGCTAAGCATCGTATCCCCCCGGGCATGACTTGTCCCGGTGGCGCTGACTCAAGCCGGAAACGGCGTTTTCTTTGATGAATCTTTGCTCTGCCCGAACGTAATCAAAGGTCAGCATCGATCCAACGCGTATTCCGCGTGGTCGTTTCCGGCGATGGCTTACCGGCGGTGTGCTTGGCGGTTCCTGATGGCAAGGCAGGCTATGCCGGCTGTGTTTGGCGGTGCCGGATGGTGCCGTCGGCCATGATGTCGCCGTCCGGGCACCGCCATTGGACCTGGCCGCCCTCGAACTGCTCCTGGTACAGCGACGCGTACACGCCGCCTTGGCGCAGCAGGGAGTGGTGGTTACCGGATTCCACCACGCGCCCGGCGTCGATGACGTTGATGACGCTGGCGTTGACGATGGTGGACAGGCGATGGGCGATGGCGATGGTGGTCCGTGACCCCATGAGGGTATCGAGGGCCTTCTGGACCTCCCGTTCGCTGGCCGTGTCGAGGGCGGATGTCGCCTCGTCCAGGATCAGGATGCGGGGGTCGTGCAGCAGGACCCGGGCGATGGCCAGGCGCTGTTTCTCGCCGCCGGACAGGCGGTACCCCCGCTCGCCCACGATCGTGTCGTAGCCGTCGGGAAACTCCATGATCCGGTCGTGGATGTACGCCGCCCGGGCGGCTTCCCCGACCTCCGCCATGGAGGCGGCAGGACGGCCGTAACGGATGTTGGCCAGGATGCTGTCGTGGAAGAGGTAGCTCTCCTGGGTCACGAAGCCGATGGCGGCGGCCAGCGATGCCTGGCGGACGTGCCGGACGTCGACGCCGTCGATCTGGACCGAGCCGCCGGTGACGTCGTACAGCCGCGGGATCAGGTAGCTGATGGTGGTCTTGCCCGCCCCGCTTGGCCCGACCAGCGCCACGAGCTGGGCGGGGTCGGCTTTGAGGTTGACGCCCGCGAGCGCGTCCGCCGGTACGCCGGGGTAGCGGAAGTGGACCTCTCTGAGAGCCACCCGGCCGCCGCTGCTGATCGCGGGCAAATCGACGGCGTCGGGGGCATCGACGATGTCGGGCACCACGTCCAGGTACTCGAAGATCCGGTCGAACAAGGCCAGGGACGATCGCAGCTCCACTGAGACCTGCAGCAGTTGCCCGATCGGGAAGTACAGGCGGGTCTGCAGCGTGGTGAACGCGACGACGGTGCCTGCCGAGATGGCCGTGCCGTGCGCCTGCAGCAGGCCGGCGATCAGGTAGACCGCAGCCGGGGTGATCGACAGGAACGACTGCACGATGGCGTAGAAGCCCTGGCCGATCATCTGCTGGCGGACTTCCAGGCCGGCCAGGCGCTGGTTCTCCTCGTGGTAGCGGGTGGCGTCGCGCGCTTGGTTGCCGAACACCTTGGCCAGCAGCACCCCGGACACCGACAGGGTTTCCTCGCTGAGAGCGCTCATCGCCGCCAGCGACTCCTGAGTCGAGCGCGCCACCTGACGGCGCCGCTCGCCCACCATCTTGGTCAGCCAGAAGAACACCGGCACAGTGATGACCGCCACGATGGTCAGCTGCCAGCTAAGGATGACCATGGCGACGATGGTGGACACGAAGATGACGACGTTGGCCAGGATGGTCGAGGCGGTGGTGGTGACCACCGACTGGACACCACCCACGTCGTTGGCCAGCCGGGACTGAATCTCACCGGTCTTGGTGCCGGTGAAGAAGGCGAGCGGGAGCGTCTGCAAGTGCGAGTAGAGCCGGTCGCGCAGGTCCCGCATGACTAGCTGCCCGACCCGGGTGGTCTCGTAGGTCTGCAAGATGCCGATGGCGCCGTTGACGATCGGGACAACGGCCATGATGGCGGTCAGGATGACGAGCAGCCGGAGATTCGGGCCGCCGGGCACGAACAGGGCCTGGTTGAATACCACCTGGATCAGCAGCGGGTTGATGATGCCAATCGTCGAGGTCACCACGATCAGCCCGACAACGGCGGCCACCTGGGCCCGGTAGGGCCGGAACAGGGGCACTACCCGGCGGGCGGTGTCCCGGTTCACATGGGCGGGCGCGGCCGGATTCCCGCTGACTGCCCCGGACCGCGGCCCCCGGGCTGTCATGTCACCCGCCAGCGCGCCGACGTCGTGGCCGGCCCAAGCCCGGCCCCTGCGCACAACTTCACCTTCGGCCTCCTCCGCAGCGCGATCCCCGCGGCCTGATCCAGCCGTGTGCCTGCTGGCCTTCCCGGCCCCGGGCGTGCTCGATCGTTGCGGGATGCGCTCTAACCTCGTTCCTCGACAACCTCCTTGGCAAGCGCTCAATAGGGCTAGCAGGTCGCCTCGACGAGGAACAGCCACGCGCTGACCACGCCGCCAGGCAGGCTCGCCGCGGCGGCGGGGATCAGCCAGCACAAGCCACCACCGGGCCCGGAGCAGGAAGGTGAGCCCGGCGACGCCGCCGAGCACGGCAGTGACCGCTTCGGGGAGAACCTTTCTGTATGACCGTTTAGGCGCTGTATGCGTACGCGTTCGTCACTCATTCGCTACAATCATCGCAGCCCGAAATCCCGGACGGAGGTTAAAGAGTCGAATGCGCCTCCTGCAGCGCTTGCCCGAAAGTTTTGATTCAGCCAGTGCCGCGGAGGTGCAGGCGTACATTGGCACCTTACGAGATGCGTGGCGCGACATCTCGACGGCTCTCTCACGCAACTCGTGGATTATTGTTGTGTTGCTAGCAGCATATGAGTTGGCTGGCCGCGGGACTATCTCGACGATCACTATTGGCCCGGTCGCCATTGCGCACTTGAAGTATTTGCGTGTCTTTGTCCCGACGATCGTCAGCTATATCCTCTATGAGCAGATCCTTCTAGTGGAGCGGTGGATGGAAAGTGAGGCAACACATCGGTATCTAATGCGCAGGCTGTCGCCCAAAATCCAGGAGGACGGGTTCGATATCTTGCTGGTGCCGCGCCTGCCAGCTTTGTCGAATCTTGCGCAAAGTCGCTCGGCGCTCGCCGAAACGCGGTCGAGAAACATTCGAGGAATGGCACAGTATGTGCTTGCCCTATTCATGCTTGCGCTGGTTCCGTTGTTTGATGCCGTCGCGTTCATAGGACTCGCCAGCGACGTTGGCCTTCAGAGTGTTGTTTACTGGGTAAATGTAGTACTAACGGCCGCCCTCGTCCTGCTGGCTATGATCGTACTAGTTTTGTGGCTTATTGAAGAGCGACTGGTCTGGTAAGCCTAATGAGGCGGGGATCTTTTCGGGCGGTAACTGGTCAGGTGGCTGAAACTATTGTGGTTTGATCAGGGGGCGGCAGGCATCCAGGGTTCGCCTTTGGTGAGCATGACGAGGGCGTCGAAGAAGCCGATGCCGTGCTTGGCGGCGGTGGATAGATAGCTGCGTATCGCGCAGAACTGGCGGGCGCCGGTGAGGGTCCGCAGGCAGCCGGATACCTTTTGCCGCAACTTGGCCATCCGTATGTCGCGCTCAGATCCGTTGTTGTCAGGCGGCGCCCGGAAGTCGGTGGTGAACCGCAGGTAGTCGTCTTGGCGGCCGCGCAGGCGGCGGGCGAGGGCGTTGTGCTTTTTCATCAGCGCCCCGGAGCGGGCGGCGGTCTGGCTGGCCCCGGCCAGGGCCGCGGAGCGGTACAGGCGGACCTGGGCGGCCAGCGCGGCCGGGTCCACGGCGTCACGGCCCTGGCCGATCGCCTCGCGCACCAGGTCCTGCATCGCGGTGAGCGCCCCGGCGGCCTGGGCGGCCCAGCACCACTGGCCCGCGGGCGCGGCGTCGGTGACGGCCTGCAGCTCGCGCAGCGCGTGCGCACAGCAAAGCTGGTGCTCAGGACCCGTGTAGGTGTCGTACGGTGCCCAGGCGTCATGGACGGCGACCCCGGCGAACGAGGGGAGGACGCCCATCGCTGTCATCGCCTCGGTGCCGCGTTTCGGGTGCACCGTGAGCAGGGTGTACTTGCCGGTGCGGGCGCAGTGCACCCAGTGCAGCCGGCCCTGGACGCGGAATCCGGTCTCGTCGAACCCGGCCACCTGGCTGGCGGCGATCTGCTCGCGGGCATGCTCCAGGAACCCGCCCAGCCGCCCGGCGGCGCGGGCGGTGATGCCCGCCACCGTCCCGGATGACAGCGGAATGCCGAACAGCTCGGCCAGCGCCTGCGCAGTGCGTTCCTTGGACAAGAACTGCCCGGCATACAGGTACACGATGACCGCCGCGATCCGCGGCCCGTACTGCACCGGCGCTTCGGCGCCTGGCGGGGCGGCGGCCTTGGTCCGGTGCCCGCAGCCGCATTCCCGCTCGATCAGCTGGTGCTCGGTCACCGTGACCTTCACCAGCGGCAGGTCGAAGACCTGGCGGCGCTCCACTGCGGTGACCGGCCGCCCGGCCAGGCCCGCCGCGCACCTTCCGCAGCAGCCCGGCTCATGCCGCACTTCCCGGTCCGGCCGGGCCACCCGCGCCAGCGTGCTGCCCTCATGCCCGTCCTGCCCGCCCGGCTTGCGCCCGCTTTTCTTCCGCAGCGACCGCGGCCGCGGCGGCGGCTTATCCAGCCCCTCACCAGACGGCGGCCTGGACGAATTCCGCGGCGTCTGCCTCAGCCGCGCCTCAAGCTCAGCGATCCGCTCCCGGGATCGCGCCAGCTCCTGGACGGCCCGCGCCAGCGCGGCCTGTGACTCAGCGAGCTCGGCGCGAAGTGAGGCCACCAGCGCGGCCACCACCTCATCAACGGGACCAGCGTCATCACCGGGCACGGCCGGACGCTACTACCGCCCAGGACCGCCTGCCCGGCGATCCCGCATCATCGAGGTATCAGCACCCCACCGGCGATGTAACGCGGCGCTCAGGGGACCGCCTGGCGCAGCCCTGCTACTGTGCTGCGGTGCCGGTCTGGGTCTGCCTGCTGCGCGGCGTGAATCTCGGCAAGCAGCGCAAGTTGCCCATGGCTGCGCTGCGCGGTGCGCTGACGGCCGCGGGCCTGGCCGATGTCCGGACCTACCTGCAAAGCGGCAACGTCGTCGCGCAGTCACAGCTCCGGGCGCGATCGCAGGTCTCGGACCTCGTCCGCGCCGTGATCGCCGCGGAGTTCTCGCTCGACGTCCCGGTCATCACGCGGCGGCCAGCCGAGATCGCTGACGTGATCGCCGCCAACCCATTCCACGCCCAGGCAGCCCAGCGCGCGCACCTGATCCGGGTGATCTTCCTGGCGGCAGTCCCGCCGGCCGACAGGACCGGCCGGCTGATGTCGGACAGTTCGCTGCGGGAGACCTGCCGCGTGATCGGCAGCCACGTCTACGTCGATTACGTCCGCGGCTACCACAACACCGGGCGAACCGCGCCCTGGTTCACCCGCGCCCTTGGCGTCGACGGCACGGAACGGAACTGGCGCACCGTGCTGGCCCTGCCGGCCCTGTGCGCGAACCAGCACCCGGGCCCCGCGCTAGAACAGACACCATGACAACGATCTCCCCGCCGATGTTCCGCTTCCCGCTCTCGGACGAGGCGGTCCTCGTGCCCCGGACTCCGCTGATCACTGAGGCCTACCATGAGCTGCTGGCCGCCAACCACGAGCGGCTGGCCCGGTGGGAGCCGTGGGCCGTCAACCCTCCGGTGCTGGAGGAGACACGCTCCTTCCTCCAGGCAAGCGCGCGGAACTGGCTTGACGGCGCCGAACTGCCCGTGGCGATAGCGGTCCGCGACCATGGCCAGTGGCGCCTGGCCGGGTCGGTCAGCCTGCGGATCAGCCGCTACTCGCGAAGCGGGGAGATCGGCTACTGGATCGACGGCGGCTATGAGGGGCGAGGACTGGCCTCAAGAGCCGTCGCCGCAGTCCTCGATCAGGCCTTCGGGCCGCTCGGCCTCGACCGCGTCACGCTGCACACCGATGCCGCCAACCACCGCAGCCGCGCCCTGGCCCGCCGGCTCGGTTTCACCGAGGAGGGCCTGCTGCGGCAAGCTCTCGCCTTCCCCGGCGAGCGCCGCGACCAGGCCGCCTACGGGCTACTGGCCGATGAATGGAACAAGCGATCAACCTGAGCATTCTCAACCCCCCGGCGCACACAGCAGCGAAGGCAGCGAATGATCACGCTCCACCGTAACTGAAACCTGACCAGTTACTTCGGGCGAAGGTCGGCCCGCACCCCGGCGGCAGTGTCTTCGCGGCCGAAGCTGTCCACTATCTGGGTTCTGGCGGTGACGGAACCGGTACAGCCGGCGCACCAGCAGCGGGCCGACGATCCAGACCACCCACCCGTAAGTGGTGACGAAGAAGACCGGAATTGACAGCCCGAAGTCGGCCAGCAGGCCATAGGTCTGCCAGGCGTTATTGATGACGACCGGCTCCGGGATGCCGGGCGCCTGGTCATGCGAGATCATGTGGCGCATTATGATCAGCAGTGCCGCGGAGGCCAGCGCCTACAGCAGCGAGTGCTTCATCCGTTCGGTGTCCCCCGGCGGGCCCGGCTTTGCCGCCATGCGCTGAAGCTGGTGGCGATGATGCGTTCGTCATGCACATCGCGGGCGCGGGGTGAGGCGAGCCACACGATGGGCGGGCCCATCACCGCCGGGTCGATCACGGCGAGCTGCCCGGGACGGTGTTGCGCCGCAGGCAGCATGCCGGTCCGGGTGGCGCCGCCGGGCAGCAAGATGTTGACGGTGATCCCGGTGCCGCGCAGGTCAGCTGCCATGA
Source organism: uncultured Actinomycetes bacterium (assembly GCA_963786975.1). Taxonomy (GTDB): domain Bacteria; phylum Actinomycetota; class Actinomycetes; order Streptosporangiales; family Streptosporangiaceae; genus Palsa-506. Next base: position 270,053 of record CAWBBE010000012.1, read on the forward strand.
TCCTGGACAGCGCCTCGGCTCCGGCCCGGGCGGGCCCGTAGGGGACGAAACCACGCCGGTTCATGGTGGAGTGGTTCATCGAGATGTTGACGATGCGCCCCCCTCCGGCATCCAGCATCCGGGCGGTGACCTCCCGGGCCATCAGGAAGTAACCGGTGAGGTTGGTGTCGAGCACCGTCCGGAACCCGTCGGCCGGCACCTGCCAGAACCCCTGCGGTTCGATCATGAACCGCGGGTTGACCGCCTTCATCCCCACGCCCGCGTTGTTGACGAGCAGGTCGATGCCGCCCAGCCGGGCCCAGGCCTGCTGCACCGCGCGGGCGACGGCAGCCTCGTCACGCGCATCGGCGGCGATGCCCGCCGCTCCGGGCAGCTGGGCAGCGGCGGCGGCGGCGCGCTCAGCCGACCTGCTCGTCAGCACGACCGCAGCGCCGGCCCGCGCGAGCGCGGTCGCCATGGCCAGGCCCAGCCCGCTGGTACCGCCGGTGACGAGCACCCGCGTGCCGCCCAGGTCAATGCCCTGATCGTTTGCCATCTGCGCACAGGCCTCTCGGGTGCGACACCACCGGATCAACGATAAGCAGCTTCCACTGCTGCACGGGCGTGACGCCGGCCGGCCTGGGGCGCATCATGGTTACGTCCACGAACGCGTTTCTGTCAAGAGGTGCCGATGTCCCAGCAGGTGACGGCCCGGGCTCGAAGCCTGGCTGCCGCCGTCTCGATCACGATCTTCTGTGCAGCGCGCGGGCAACATGTTGCCGCCGGACCTGAACGGCCCTGAGCCCGGCACTGAGCTGCTCGAGCGGTCCGGCGAGCTCTCGGCGCTTGGTGCCTCGCTTGATGCAGTGGCTGCGAGCGGGCGCGGCCGGTTGCTGCTGGTCCGTGGCGGGGCCGGGACTGGCAAAACCGCGCTCGTGCGGCGGTTCTGCGCAGGGCGGCGCTCGACGCGCGCGCTGTGGGGCGGTTGTGACGCATTGTTCACCCCCCGGCCGCTCGGGCCATTCCTCGACATCGCGCGAGTAACCGGCGGTGACCTCCAACGGGTCGCGGAGCGCGGCGCCCAGCCGTACGAGGTCGCCGAGGCGCTGCTGCGCGCGTTCGCGGACCCGCCTGCCAGCATTGTTGTCGTCGAGGACGTGCACTGGGCTGACGAGGCGACGCTCGATGTTCTCCGGATCATCACGCGCCGGATCGAGAGCCTGCATGCCCTCATTGTGCTGACCTTCCGGGACGACGGGCTAGATCGCCGGCACCCGCTCCGGATTCTGCTGGGCGAGCTCACTGTCGGGAGGATGGCGACAAGAATCGAAGTCGGTTCCTTGTCGTTGGCGGCGGTCGCGAGGCTCGCGGCACCGCACGGGGTCGACGCCGCGGAACTGCACCGGACGACGAGCGGGAACCCGTTCTTCGTCACCGAGGTGCTGGCCACTGCCGGGGCGCAAATTCCGGACACCGTGCGCGACGCCGTGCTGGCCCGTTCGGCCCGGCTGAGCGGCGGCGCGGCCAAGGTTCTCGAGGCCGTGGCTATCGTTCCACCGCACGCTGAGCTGTGGCTCCTCGAGGCGCTGGTCCCCGACTCGGCCGACGGGCGCGAGGAGTGCGTCGTGGCCGGCATGCTGCGTGCCGGGCCCGAGCGAGTCTTCTTCCGGCACGAGCTCGCGCGCCGGGCGATCGAGGAGTCGCTTCCGGCGTTCACCCGCATCGCGCTGCATCGTCGCGCGCTCGCGGCGCTTGCCGAACGATCGGGCATGACCCCGGATTGGGCGCGGCTTGCCCACCACGCCAAGGCGGCCGGAGACGCCGACGCCGTGCTCCGGTACGCGACCGGCGCGGCGGAGAACGCGGCGTCCTTCGGCGCCCACGGCGAGTCGGCCGACCACTACGCCGCGGTCCTGCAGCTGGGCGCGCCGGTGCCGACGGCGGACCGGGCGGCGCTCCTTGAGCGCTACGCGCAGGAGTGCTATCTGACCGACCGGAACACCGACGCGATCGCGGCGCTGCGCAGTGCCCTGGACCACTACCACGAGGTCGACGACCCTCGCGCCGAGGGAAATGTGCTGCGGACCATGTCCAATTTCCTGTGGTGCCCGGGCCGGGTCGCTGAAGCCGAGCAAGCCGGGCGGCAATCGGTCGCCCTGCTCGAACGGCTGGAGCCAGGCCGCGAACTCGGGCTCGCCTACGCAAACCTGTCATTTCTCGCCCGGTCCGCACTTGATATAGCAGAGGCGGTCGCCTGGGGCGTACGCGCCCTCGAATCGGCGAAGCGCCTGGGTGACATGGAAATCGATCTCGCGGCAACCGCGTCGCTGGCCTACGCCGACGGTATCGCCGGAGAGATCCGTGCGGCGGAGAGGCTCGAGCGGACCCTCGACCTCGCCCATGAGCACGGCCTCGTTGACGCGGCGGGCTGGACCTCCCTGATGATCGCGCAGATGCTGATCTTTCATCGCTGCTATGCCGACGCGAATCGAGCCATCGCGCGCGCGCTGACGTACTGCAGCGAACACGGGCTCGAGCTGTACAGGCATTACGGGCTCGCATTCCGGGCCTGGGCCGAGCTCGACCAGGGCCGGTGGGCGGAAGCGGCCGAGTCAGCCGGGCAGGTACTGCGGGCCCGCCGGGCGTCGACGATGCCGACGATCGTCGGGCTCATCGTGGTCGGCCGGCTGCGCGCCCGGCGCGGTGAGCGTGACGCGTGGTCGCTGCTCGAGGAGGCGCGCGCGCTAGCTGAGCCGACCGGCGAGCTTCCCAGGATCGGCCCGGTGGCGGCGGCGTGCGCGGAGACGGCCTGGCTGGAGGGACGGCTCGCAGCGATCAAGCCGGCCACCGATGCCGCCTTCGAGCTGTCGCTGCGGCGCAGCGACGCCTGGCTGCGCGGTGAGCTTGCCCTCTGGCGCCGGGCGTGCCGGGGTCCGCGAAGAGATCCCGCCCGGCGTCGCCGGGCCCTATGCGTTCCAGCTCGCGGGCGACTGGGAACGGGCCGCGCAGCTGTGGACACAGCTGGGCTGTCCGTACGAGGCGGCCCTCGCGCTCGCGGATGGCGCACAAGAGGAGCCGCTGCGGCTCGCGCTCGCTGACCTGCAGAAAATGGGCGCGCGGCCGGCCGCTGCGATCGTGGCCCGCAAGCTTCGCGACCTAGGCGCCCAGGGCGTGCCGCGCGGCCCGCGGACCGCGAGCCGGGCTAATCCGGCGGGCTTGAGCCTCCGCGAACTCGAAGTGCTTGAGCTGGTGGCCATCGGACTGCGGAACGGCCAGATCGCCGAGCGCCTGTTCCTTTCGGCCAAGACCGTCGACCATCATGTCGGGTCCATCCTGCGCAAGCTCGGCGTGAGCAGCCGCACCGAGGCCGCATCGGTCGCAGGCGATATCGGAATCCTGCACCAGGCCAAGTAGCCACCCGCTGGCCGTGGCCTGGCGAGCGCGGCGGCCACCGCCGCGGCCGTGGCCGCCGCCCCGGCCGCCCGGGCCGGTAATGGCCCGGGCGGCCGCAGACCGGGGCACCGGCCAGGGTCTGTACGGGCGCGATGCGCTGCCCGGAGCGCGACCCTGATTTCAGTACCAGCTCGCAGGCGAAACCGCCCGGCTCCTGGTCCGCGGCGGGGGCCGGCGGTCGCCATCAACGGAAGGATGTCTCATGCCCGCAGTCACCGTCGGCCAGGAAAACAGCTCAGACATCAAGATCTATTACGAGGACCACGGCGCCGGCCAGCCGGTGGTGCTGATCCACGGCTACCCGCTCAGCGGCCGCGCCTGGGACAAGCAGGTCCCGGTCCTGCTGGAGGCCGGGTACCGGGTCATCACCTACGACCGGCGCGGGTTCGGCCAGTCCAGCCAGCCGGTGGTCGGCTACGACTACGACACCTTCGCCGCCGACCTGAACGCGCTGCTGGAGCACCTGGACCTGCGCGACGCCGTGCTGGCCGGGCACTCGATGGGCACCGGCGAGGTGACCCGCTACCTAGGCCGCTACGGGTCGGCACGGGTGGCCAAGGGCGTGCTCGTCGCCCCGATCCCGCCGTACCTGCTGCAGGCTGGCGACAACCCGGACGGGGTGCCGCAAGGCCTGTTCGACGGGTTCGCCCAGGCCGCCCGGGCCGACACCCCGGCCTGGATGAAGGGATTCCTGGACAACTTCTACAACATCGACACCCTGCGCGGCACCATGGTCAGCGACCAGGCCTATCAGGCCAGCTGGAATCTCGCCGTCACCGCCTCGGCCACCGCCGCGGTGGCCTGCATCAGCACCTGGACCACCGACTTCCGCGACGACCTGCCCCAGATCGACGTGCCCGTGCTGGTCATCCAGGGCGACGCGGACCAGGTGCTGCCACTGGACAAGACCGGCCAGCGGCTGCCCGACCTGATCAAGGACGTGCAGCTGGTCGTCGTCGAGGGCGGCCCGCACGCCATCCCCTGGACCCACGCCGCCCAGGTCAACACCGCCCTGCTCGACTTCATCCGCGGCTGACGCCCGACCCAGCCCACGCCACTACCCAGAAGGAAGAGCGAAATGTCGAACCACTTCAGCGCCGACAACCTCAAGTTCCCCGGCGACGACCGCCGGCTGGACCTCACCGACGTGTTCGTCTTCCAGGCGCCCGCCAGCCCGGAACGTCACCACGCACTGCTGCACCGTCACCACCCCGGCACAACCGTGCTGATCATGGACTCGAACCCGACCAGTGCCCCGCCGCCGATCCCGGCCCCGGTGACCGGCCCGGAGTTCTACCCCGGCGCGGTCTACCGGATCAACATCGATACCGACGGCGATAACCACGCCGACGTCGCGTTCACGTTCGTGTTCTCCGAGTACGAGAACGGCAGGCAGACCGGGACCGCCAAATACGCCACCGGCGCGCAGGCCCGCCAGCCCGGGCCGGCCGGCGAGGTGCTGAGCAGGGACATCCAGGTCAGCTTCGACGGCACGGCCCCGCCCGTCCAGGCCGACCGGATCCGGCTGTTCGCCGGGCTGCGCAGCGACCCGTTCTTCGCCGACGTCGAAGGCGCCCTGCACGGCTTCCAGTGGACCGGGCACGACGATTTCGCCGACAACAACGTCGACTCGATCGTGCTGGAGGTACCCGACGACATGCTCGGCGGCCCGGTCATCGGCGTGTGGGCCTCGATCAGCCGGCGCAGCAACGGCGTGCTCGAGCAGATGGACCGCGGCGGGAACCCGACCATCAACCCGTTCATCAACCCCGACGGCGAGAAGAACCTGTTCAACGCCCGGCAGCCCGCCGACGACGTGGCCAACTACCTGGGACCGTGGTCGGCGATCCTGCAGAACGCCGGCGGCTACACCCCCGAGGCCGCCAGGGCCGCCGCCCTGGAGGTGCTGCCCGACATCCTGCACTACGACCGCACCAAGCCCGCCACGTACCCCAACGGCCGGATACTCACCGACGACGTCTACAGCATGCGCTTCGCCTGGCTGACCAACGGCAAGGTCCCCCCGGCCGGCCTCAAGCCCCACGACGACCTGCTGCCCCAGTTCCCCTACCTCGGGCCGCCCAACCCGAGCCATGGCTAGACCGGCGGGTTCGGCCGGCCATGGCCGGCTCGCTCGCCAGGCACGGCCTGGCGAGCGAGCCGGTTCGTGCCCCGGTCCGCCCTGAGGCCGCCGTCAGCGATCACTCCGCGGTCATGACCGAACGCTTCTGCTTCTCAGCGCCCGGTCGAGCTCGCGGCGGGAGCTGATGTCCAGCTTGGCGAACACCTTGCGCAGGTGCCATTCCACGGTGCGGCCGCCGATGAACAGCTGTGCGCCGATCTCCGGGTTGGTTCGTCCCTCGCGGGCCAGCTGGGCGATCTCCTCCTCTTGCGGCGTCAGGTCGCGGGTATCTTCGCCGCGCTTGCGCACCTTCTCGCCGGTCGCCTGGAGCTCTCGCCGCGCGCGTTCGGCGAAGGCCCCGGCGCCCATGGACGCGAGCGCGTCGAACGCGGGCCGCAGCTGATTGCGGGCATCGATCCGCTGGTTCTCCCGGCGCAGCCACTCGCCGTAGACCAGGCGGGCGCGGGCCAGGTGGGTCGCCATCCGGGTGCCGGCCAGCAGTTCGATCGCGTTGCGGTAGTCCTCTTCGGCGGCGCGTCCCCCGGATACCAGCGCCCGGGACCGCGCCGCCGCGCCGCGCGCCCAGCCGCTGGCGCTCGCTGCGGCTAGCTGCGACAGCTGATCAGCCGCCGCGCAGGCACGTTCCTGCTGATCGCTTCGTGCCGCGGCTTCCACCAGCTCATACAGGGCCCAGGGCGAGATGACGATCTCGTCGACGGCGCTGGCACCGTGCGCCGCCTCGGTGGCCGCCCGGTAGTTGCCGACGCCGTTGTACAGCACCGCCTGCGCGTAGTCCGTGTAGGTCAGTGCCGCGCCCTCGCCCCGGTCCGAGGCGCCACGGGCCATCTCCCCGGCCAGTTCCGCCGCGCCCGGCGCGTCCCCGCGCCACGCGGCGAGCAGCAGTGGGACGTAGGGCAAGGTAGCCTCTCTGGCCCCCGGGCCGACGCGCTCACGCTCCACCAGCAAGGCCGCCGCCTTCGGCAGCTCGCCGGCCTGGATGAGGAGCTCGGCGAGATAGTCCAGCGCGAACGGAAGCCAGCTGAGCGTGCCGTTCGCGCGCGCCTGCCGGACCTGGCCGGCCGCGAGCTCGAACCACGCCTCGTCGTCCCACAGGTCCATGGCAACCATGTTGCAAGCGACGGACAGCCAGTCCAGCTCGCGCGGCTGCGCCCGGTAGCGGCGTAGTGCCTGCTTGAGCGTGGGGGCGGCGGCCAGGTACCCATCGGCCAGGCGCACGGCGAGGCCGTGGATGAGCAGCTGTGAGTGCGGCAGCGGCTCCGGCCCGGAAGGCCGCGATGTTGCGGATCTCGCGGCGCGCGCGACCTGCCTCGCGTCCTGTCCGCGGGCGAGCCGGCCGGCGTAGATCGCGGCTACCAGGGCTTCGAGATAGGTCTGCCGGGCTAGCCCGGCGTCCAGGCCCTGTAGCCGCTGTGCGGCCCGCAGCATGAGCGGCGGCGCGTCGCCGCCCCGTCGCAGCGCGAACGCGATCTGCGCACGCATCCGCTGCACGCGCGCCTCGTCGAGCTCGCCAAGCGGCCCGAGCTCGGCCGTTACCAAGAGGGCCTGCGCGGCCTCGAAATCCCCGGCTGCGTACTTCGCTTCGGCTGCCGCCAGAGCCCGTGCGGCGCGTTCGCCCGGGTCCGGAGTGAGCGCCACGGCTCGCTCCCAGAAGGCCGCCGCGGCGGCTATCCCGCCTCGGCGCCGGGCACGGCTGGCCGAGTTGATGAGTTCCCCGGCCACCGCCTCGTCCGGCCCGGCCGTCGCGTGCGCGCGGTGCCACGCCCGGCGGTCCGGGTCGGCCAGCGGGTCGGTCACTGCTGCCAGCGCCTCGTGTACGGCCCGCCGATCATCGTCGGCGGCGGCCCGGTAGGCGGCGGAACGCACCAGGGGATGCCGGAAGCGCACGTTCGCGCCGAATCCCAGCAGGTCGGCCGCGGCGGCCAGGTTCACGGTACCGGTGTCCAGGCCGAGTACCCGGGCCGCCCGGACGATCAGCGCCGGGTCCCCGACCGGATCGGCCGCCGCGAGCAGGACCAGCTGCTGGACCTCGTCCGGCAGCTCACGCAGGCGCGCTGCGTACTGATCTTCGATGCGGCTGGGCAGATTGCCCGCGTCCGGAAGAGCGAACCCGCCGGCCAGGGCGCCGGCGCCCCGGCCTCGGTAGAGCTCGAGCAGGGCCAGCGGATGGCCGTGTGCCTCCGCGAGAATCCGAGCGCCGACGCTCTCGTCGAGGGGACCTGGGGTGACCGTCGCCAGCAGCGCCCGAGCCGACTGCTGATCCAGTCCGCCCAGCCGGAGTTCGGGCAGGCCCGCCAGGTGATTCGGCGGGGGATCGGCTGGGGCCGGCGTCCGGACCGCGAATACCAGCGCTACCGACTCCGCCAGCAGGCGGCGCGCGACGAATCCGAGGACTTGGGCCGAGGCCTGGTCGAGCCACTGCGCGTCGTCCACGACGCACAGCATCGGCTGCTCCTCGGAGGTCTCCGCCATGAGGCTGAGCGCCGCGAGGGCGACCAGGAACCGGTCGGGGCTATCTCCGTGGGCAAGCCCGAACGCGACGCTGAGCCCGCGACGCTGCGGCTCGGCCAGCGACCCGAGCCGGCCGAGCATCGGCGCGCACAGCTGGTGCAGCCCGGCGAAGGGGAGTTCCATCTCCGACTCGACGCCGGCCACCCGGGCCACCCTGAAACCGGACGCCTCGGCTATCAGATGTCGCAGCAGTGCCGTCTTGCCGATCCCCGACTCTCCCCGCACGACCAGCACGGCGCTCTGACCGCTTCGCGCGTTCGCGATGAGCCGTGCCAGGGTCTCCAGCTCGCCGGTCCTGCCGAACAACCGGGGCGGAGGATGCGCTGTCACGCCCACCATCCGGGATGAGGGCTCACGGAGATGCTTCGGGCTGAACGCTACCCGCCCCCGTGGGCAAGCCGCAACGAGCCGGATGAGCAGCCGGGACACCGGCACCGCCGCGGAACCGGCGGCTGGTACTGGTAGGCCCGCCTGGCGGGCGAGTGACCTGAGCCAAGGATCAGCGGGTACTGGCGCTTTCAGCCGCTTGCTCTTGCCGGATGTCAGCGACGGGCGTGGCGTAGTGATGCACCACGGCGGGTTGCTGGCCTGCGATCCCGGTCATTTTCTGGCGCGCCGCCCGGAGAGCCTGCGGTGATGATGGCGACCCTCCGGTGGTTCCCGGTCATGGGATGATCATCGCCGGGTCGCTCGGGTGCCGGCTGAGCGGCGTGGTCCCGACGGTCATCCACGGGTCCAGGGGCAGCGACTTCAAGATCGCCTGGATCTCGGCGGGGTTCCCGGCGTTCCACAGGCCCAGCGCGCGCCACGGGCCGGGCAACCTCCACAGCCGCAGCAGGCGCCCCTGCCCGGCCAGCTCCCTCGCGCGCTGCGCCTCGCGCGCCTCGGTGTCGTGCACGGCCTGGCCGGGCGTGCCCTCCGGGACGCTGATCGTGAAGGTGGTCAGGAATTCCGTACCTGCGTTCCTGGCCGCCAGCGCCGGGTCGTCCGGGTGCGGCGCGAGCGGCGTGACCTCGTCGGTGCGCCACACCCGCAGCGGCATGGCGGCCAGGACCTCCTCAAGCTGGCCGCCGTCCGCGGCGGCGAACAGCCCGAGCGAGCGCCATTCACCCGGTTGCAGCGGCGGGCGCCACAGGCGCAGCAGGTGCCCGGCCGCCGCCAGCTCGCGCGAGTGGCCGGCCTCGCGGGCGCGGATGTCGTCCACGGCCTGTTCCGGCGTCCCGTCCGGGACGTGGGTGGTCATGGTGACGAGGTACTCCATGGCCGCCTCCTCCTAGTGCTGCGGAAACGGGACCACTGCCCGTTCGGTGCCAGAATTTTAAATTTTCTGAACAGGCAGCGGCGTTACGTTCCGCATACGGTCGGGCTGCTGGTCCCTTCGATGTCCGGGTGCGTGCTCATGCCACCGGTCCTGGTCTCTACCGTCGCGCCGCAGCGCGGCCGGTCGCGCCCGTGAGCACCCTGGCCGGTACCCGGGCCCCGGCCTGATCCGGCCAGGGCACCCGGCCAGCTGCGTGAAAATCGGCGCCGGAAGGTGCAGCGGTATGTCAGTTGCTCGTGCGCTCGGTGTCTGCGGGTGTAACCGGCAGCCATACCCGGAACCGGGTGCTGCCGGGGGCCGACTCCACCTGGATGTTTCCGTGGTGCTTGCTCACCACGATGCGCCAGGCGACGTTGAGGCCGAGCCCGGTGCCCTGGCCCACTGGTTTGGTGGTGAAGAAGGGCTCGAATATCCGCTCCCGGATCTCTGGCGGCACCCCTGGACCGGTGTCGCAGATCTCCACGAGCAGCTGGTCCCGGTCCAGCCCGGTCCGCACGGTCAGCGTGCCTGCCCCGCCCATCGCCGACACCGCGTTGTCGATCAGGTTGGTCCACGCCTGGTTCAGCTCGGCCGCATACACGCAGATCGCGGGCAGCGACCGATCATAGTCCCGCACCACGTGGATGCCCGGCGGGATCTTCCCGGCCAGCATCGCCATCGTGCTGTCCAGCAGCTCGTGCACGTCAACGACCTGCCCCGGGGCCCGGTCGAGCTGGGAGTACTGCTTGGCCGCGCCAACCAGGGTGGAGATCCGCGTGGTCGAGGCCTCGATCTCGTTCATCAGCAGTTCGGTCTCGACGGTGTCGTACAGCCACCGCAGCACCGTTTCCAGGGTCCCGGCGTCCACCGCAGCCGCGGCGTGCTCCAGCCAGGAGACATCCAGCCCGGCGGCCACGAAGGCCGGCGCCAGCTGCCAGCCGTCGCCGAGCCCGTGGGAGTCCAGCCAGCCAGTGATGGCATCCTCCCGGTCCGATGCCTCCAGTGGCGAGAGAGCCGGCGCCTTCGGCGCCCGCTCGGCGGCCTCTTCCTGCAGCTTGATCAGCGTCTCCAGGGTGACCTTGTGGTCCGGCCCGCCCATGATCGGGCCCAGCTTGCGCCGCATGTCGCCGATCCGCTCCCGTAGCGCGGCGGTCGCCCGGACTGCGGCCGCAGCCGGGTTGTTCAGCTCGTGGGTCAGGCCGGCCGACAGCGAGCCGAGCGCGAGCAGCCGCTCGCGCTGCCCGGTCAGCTCGTACATGTTCCTGGCGCCGAAGAACGCCCCCTCCAGCAGGTGCACCGCCATCGGGAACCACTCGTGCATCAGCCTGGCGAACACGCTGGCGTCCAGCACGAAGAACCGCGATGGCTCGGTCACCCGCGCCGAGCTGTTGTAGAGCTGTGCGGCTCGGTCACCCAGGTAGGCCTGCCACGCGCCGGCGTACGCGCCGCGCTGCGATGTCCTGCCCACCTCGATGTCGTCGGCACCCACCTGCCGCGACAGCACCACGGTGCCCTCGAGCAGGACATAGAAATTCCTCGCCGGGTCGCCCTCCGCGTACACCGGACCGGCCGGGAAGACCTCAACCCGGCCCCGCTGGCATAGCCAGTCGAGCTGGGCATCGGTCAGCCTCTCAAATAGGAACAGCGTGCGGAGCTCGTCCGGCCTGCACAACTTTGTGGTCACAGATTCTCCAGGTAAAGCGATCCGGCGCCGGCCCGCATTCATGCCGAGCACGGTCCGCAGCGCCTCGCCGGAACCTTGTGCCGGAAGGCACCCGGCCGGATGCTGGTCTTGATCGCGGTGCGCAGCGGGCCTTCTCGGCGGGGCGGTCAGTGTGCCTTCCCGGCGGTCTCGGCCAGCAGCTGCTGGGCGCCGAGGTGATGGCGGCTCGTCACGCTCATGGCGTATCCCTGGAGGCTGAACCCGGGACCGAGCGGCCCGCCGCCCGGGTGAACAGCAGCTGCACGGTGCCTGCGAAGTACGCGGAGGCGGAGATCCTCCTCGGTCATCACGCCCTGGCTGACCAGCTCACTTACCCCGGCGTGCGGCGCCTGGTACTGAGCGTCATCGCGGATTACCTGGCCATTCTGGATGGCTGGGGCGAGCAACTGGCGGGTGAAGTACTCGGTGACGCCCTCGTTGAAGTCGAAGCCGAGGACTGCGCGCACGGCGGGCTGGGACAGCCGGTGGATCGCCTCGTGGTACTCCACTCCGATGCCAAGGTGGCTGCGCTGGATGAAGATGTTGTCGCCGTACCGTACTCCGGGGGTTCCGGCGCCTGCATCGAAGAGGTCTTGGTCTGTTCTTCTCGCGATTGCCGCATCGCCCGGCTCGGGCGGGCGCTTGAGCACGAACACCGCTCCCATCTCGTCCGGGGTCACGTAGCGGACGTTGCCGTCGGTCAGCCACTGGCCGCCCGGCAGGTAGCCGCGGATAACCGGAAGGCCGGAGAACGGGGCCACGATGGCGGCCGCGGTGAGTTCGGTCGCTAAGCCCTTGGTCCTGGCCGCGGCCGCGGCGGAGTCGTCGCCTTCGTCGAGCGAGGCGGGGTCGACCAGCACCGGGCCGGCCGGTGTCTGCAGCACCACCGTGAAAGGCGCCAGCTGATTCGCGAGTTTCCGGGAGTTCGTACCCAGCACCTGGTAGGACCCGGGCTGCAGCTCGGTCCGGCCGCCCGCGCCCTTGAGGGCTGGTACGGCTTTGGTGAGCACGGCAAAGGTACCCGTTAGCGTGCCGTAGTCAGCCTCCTTGCGTTTCCAGAATTCGCCGGCCAGATCCTTGTCAAGTTGTTCGGCGCGGTCCTGGCACTCCCGCACGGTGGACTCGTAGCCGGGGTCAGCCAGGAAGGCCCGCTCGATCCATATCACCCCGCCGCTCGAAAGATCCTGGGCGAGCACGAGCGGCTTCGATTCCGGGCTCTGCGCCCAGACGTCCGGGTCGACCTCGACGTTCCCGGGCACCTGGGAGGCGTAGAACATGGCGATCTTGTCGCCGACGCCGCCGTCAGCTGACTTCTGATACGCCGGGATCGGGTCGAATCCGGCCAGGTCGTCATTCTTGGCGCTGAGTGAGGGGTTGACGATCCAGTTCTTCTGGAAGCCCATGACGCGCCCTTCGCGAGGAGGCGGAGCCCTAATTCTCCGGCGGCCGCCGGGCTGTGTACACCGCGCCGGGGTCGCCTGACCGGACACGGCAGTCACACTTTTGTGACCCCGTTTCGCACCCACCACTCGCCGCCGCGGCGGCGAGTGGGCTGGCGGTAATCGCCGCCGACCACAATGGCCGCCGCGGGGTGGCTGGCACCAGGGCTACTGGCGGGAGCGGCGCGGGCGGAACTTGATCCAGGCCAGGATGGCGATGATCACCAGCAGCCAGGGGGAGAAAAGGAAGTGCGCGGTGAAGCTGAGGACGGTCAGGGCCACGATGGCGATGAGGACAAGGGCGATGATCCCGGGCATGGTGATCGGTCTCCGTTCAGGTCGGCTAGATGGCGAAGCGGGTTAGCGGGGGCGGTTCTGGCGGCCGGCGATGGCGGCGCACCCGGTGCCTGCGGTGCTTGTGTTCATGCATCAAGACTGCCGCCGGCCGGGACCCCCGTCGATCCGGATCAGCCCTGGTTCGCACCCTGGTCCGCATCCCGGAAAGCATCAGGGTCAACCCTGACCGGTGGGCCGCCAGGGCAAGAAGGTCGCGGTGGGCGGCGATTTCGGGCCGGCCGCCAGGTCTGCATATATGCGACCGCGGGGCGCGGGGTCGAGTTCCTGATGGGCTATCACCCGGTCCTGCACCGGGCACCGACGGGACGCGGCGAGGGCGATGCGTTGCAGACCTGGATTCGCCGCCGTGACGAGTACGGGTGAGGCCCTGGCGGAGATCGAGGGCGTGCTTAGGTGCGCTTGTACTCCTGGATCGCCCACATGTTCCCGTCCGGGTCTTCGAAGAAGCAGTAGCGTGAGCCGGGCGTGCCTGCGGGGCCCATCTGCTGCACGTCGCTGATGCCGACGCCCCGGCCGGCGAGTTCGCCGCGGACAGCGTCGAGGTCTTCGACGACGAGCTGGACTCCTTTGACCGAGCCGGGTTCGCCCAGCGGCAGGCCCTCGCCGATCACCACAGAGCATGCCGAGCCGGATGGCGTCATCTGCACCACCCGCATGTTCCCGCCTGGCCTGACGTCGTGGTCGAGGGTGAAGCCGACCTGCCGGGTATAGAAATCCTTCGCGGCATCGACATTGCGCACCGGGATGGGAACGACCTCAAGCTTCATGTCCATGAACCGCCACGCTACCGAACCCGGCCATGTTGGCATCATGCCGCGGCCCGCCCGGGCAGGCTCCAGCCCGTGGCCTGCCCGGCTTGCGGCACCGGCCGGGGTTGACATCGAACTCACACATAAATCACGCACGCGCCTAAGGCCCCCGCGAGAAGGTGTGACTCATGCCGGGACCTAGGCGTCGGCCAGCTTCTGCTGAATCCCTGGCGGTACGCGGAGCATAGGAGGGTCGCGTGACACAGCTTGGCTCGCCGGCCACGGAGCGCAGCCCCAGCGACGGCGGGCGGCAGTCAGTACGCGGATCACGGCTTGCCCGGCGCCGCCGTGCCCTGTTCTGGGTGGCTGGCGGGGCGGCCTTGCTGGCCATCGGCGGGCTGATCGGCTCCTCGTTCGTGAAGTCGCCGCAGCAGATTGCGGCGGATACGGCGGCGCCGCCACCGACGCTGACCACGGCGAAGGTGGTTTCCCGGGTCCTTACCTCGTCGGTCCAGATGCGCGGCGTGGTGTACCCGGGGACGCAGTACGACGTGTATCCGTCGGCGCCGGAAGCTGGTGCGGCAGCGGCCGGTGCCGCACCAGCTTCCGGCGGTTCGGCGGCCGGCGGCGGATCGGCCGGGTCGGTGTACATATCGAGGCTGAGCGTGACGGCCGGCCAGACGATCTCCAACGGCGAACTGCTCGCCGCCATCGACGGCGAGCCGCTGTTCGCGCTGGCCGGCCGGGTGCCCGCATGGCGGGACATGACGCCCGGTGAGAGCGGGCCCGACGTGGCGGAACTGCAGCAGGCCCTCGCCTCGCTCGGGTACTACGACAATGGCGACACGCCCGGGTTCTTCGGTACGGCGACCGAGGACGCGGTGTCCCTGTACTACGAGCATCTTGGCTACACCCCGCCGGTCACGGGCGGCGTGCCGATGCCGGACGTGATCTTCCTGCCGTCGCTGCCGGCGAAGGTGATCGCGGTGAACGGCACCAGCGGCCAGCAGCCCGGCCAGCCGTTCCTCGAGCTCGCGGCCCGCGGGTCGCTGGCGCTGACCGGCGAGCTGCCGCCTGCTTACGCCGGGCAGGTCAAGCCCGGGCTGAAGGTGAAGATCTTCGATGAGGTGACCGGCATCCACGCCGCCGGGCGCGTTGCCGGCGTGGGCACGGCGACGACGATAACGCCGGTTGGAGCGATCGTTAACGTCGGGGGCAGCTCGGCTGCGGTGAGCTCCGCGGGGTCGGCCGGTTCCGCGTCGGCCGGCTCCGGATCTACCGGCAGGCCGCCGGCTCGGCCGGCCCGGGCAGTTCTGGCAGCGCCGCGAGCGCGGGGGCGACGCCGTTCATCCCGCTGACCGTGCACCCGTCCAGGCCGCTGCCCGCGGCGCTGAATGGCGAGAACGTCCTGGTCACTGTGCAGACTGGGCGGACCGAGGGGCCGGTGCTCACGGTGCCGGTCGCGGCGATCGTGACAACCGGGTCCGGCACCAGCTACGTCACCGTGGCTGGCGCGGACGGCAAGCAGACCCAGGTCGCGGTCATGCCGGGCATCTCCGAGAACGGCTATGTCCAGGTGACCCCCGTGACGGCGGGCAAGCTCACCGCCGGTGACAGCGTGGTGGTGAGCGGCTGATGACCGCGCCCGTGATCGAACTACGCGCACTCACCCGGACCTACCCCGGCCCGCCGCCGGTCCATGCGCTGCGCCCGGCCGACCTGGTGATCGAGGCGGGCGACTACGTCGCGGTGACCGGGCCGTCCGGCTCGGGCAAGTCCACGCTGCTGCACCTGCTCGGGCTGCTCGACTCCCCGACCGCAGGCAGCTACCGGCTGGACGGCCTGGACACGAGCGCGTTGCCCGACCGGGACCGGTCGGCGCTGCGCGGCAGCCGGATCGGAGTCGTCTTCCAGGCCTTCCACCTGCTGGCCTACCGGACAGCGCTGGAGAACGTCCTGGTCGCCGAACTGTACAACCACACGCCGCGAGGCAGCCGGCTCCGGGCAGCGGCCGAGGCGCTCGGCGCGGTCGGGCTCGGGCACCGGCTCGACGCGCTGCCGACCACGCTGTCCGGCGGGGAGTGCCAGCGGGTCGCGATCGCGCGGGCGCTGGTCAGCCGGCCGAGCCTGCTGCTGTGCGACGAGCCGACAGGAAATCTGGACTCACGCAACGCCGCCGCGCTGATGGAACTGCTCGACCAGCTCAATTCCGGCGGCCTCACGATCGTGGTCATCACGCACGACGCGGCAGTGGCGGCCCATGCGGGCCGGACCGTGGCCATCAGTGACGGGATGCTGTCCGAGCGGATCGGGGCCGGCCATGAATAGGCCGGGAACTGGCCTGCTGCCGCCCCAGTTGACCGTCCGGGACGCGGCCGCTGAGGCGATCGCGGGAATCGTGCAGCGGCCGGGCCGGGCCGGGCTGACCATGCTCGGCACCGTGCTCGGCGTGGGCGCGTTCGTGGCCGTGCTCGGCCTCACCGCGACCGGAGCGGGCCAGATCTCACATCAGTTCACCGTGCTTGAGGACACCACGGTCACCGTGGCGGACAATGGCCCGGCCAACAATGTCGCGCCGTCCGGCAGCAATCCTGTGATCGGTTTCCCGGCCGATGCGGACGCTGTCGCGGACCACATCAAGGGGGTGGCCGCCGCTGGTGTCTGGTGGCCGGTCACACTCCCGGAAGGGACGACGTTCAGCGCCTCGCTCGCGCTGTCGGGCACGACTTCCCAGACGGTCAACCTGCTGGCCGCCTCGCCCGGGGCGGTGCGGGCGATGGCTCCGGCGATGCTGGCGGGCTCGCCACTGAGCTCGTATGAGAACGACACCGCGCAGCACGTGGCGATGATCGACACCTCGACAGCCTCCGCGCTCGGCATCTCCGCGGCCCGGCTGCCCAGCCATCCTGCCGTGTTCGTCAACGGGATCGCCTACACCGTCGTCGGCATCTACCGCTCCGCGCAGCGCGTGGCCAGCGGGGGAAGCGCGATGCTGATCCCGGAGCACACGGCCCTGGCGGACTACGGCAACCTGCTGCCGGGCATCGGAAGCGAAGAAGAAGCCCAGATGGTCATCGCCACCAGGACCGGCGCCGCGCGGGCGGTGTCGCGGCAGATCGCCGCCGCCGAACTGCCGACCGACCCGCACCGGCTGGTGGTGACCGCGCCGCCCAACCCGCTGAAACTGCAGGGCGAGGTGAACGGCGACCTGGCCGGCCTGTTCCTGATCCTGGCGCTGATCAGCCTGCTTATCGGGGCGGTGGGGATCGCGAACACGACGCTGGTCGCCGTGCTGGAGCGCACCGGGGAGATCGGCGTGCGCCGCGCCGTCGGTGCCCGGCCGCGGCACATCGCCGCCCAGTTCCTCGCCGAATCGACGGTGCTTGGCACGCTCGGCGGGCTGATCGGCACCTGCATCGCCGTCGGGATCGTGGTGATCTTCGCCGCCGCCAAGAACTGGACCGCCCTGCTGAACCCGGCCTACACCCTGCCCGCCCCGCTGATCGGCAGCGTCGTGGGCCTGCTCGCGGGCGCGTATCCGGCGCTGCGGGCGGCACGCATCAGCCCGCTGGCTGCGCTACGGCACGCGTGACCCCGAGGCACCGCGGCCTGCCACGGCACGCCCGGAAAGGAACGATGATGCGGATCCGAACCGGCTGGCGCTTGCTGAGCGGCTGCGCGGTCGTCACGGCCTGCGCGGTCCTCACCGCCTGCACGGCCTCCGGGCCCAAGGGACCGGCCGCGACAGTGACCACGCCCGCGGTCGGCAGGCCGCCCGCCCCGGCCTCCGCCCAGGCGGCCATGTCGTCGGAGGCGTTCACGCCCTACGCCGGGCTCGGCGCCGCCGACAACGACGGGCTGGCGCCCGGCGACACCTACGACGCCCTGCACACCGCGTGCATGAACGCCGCGGGCTACGGGCAGTACGCCAGCCAGGCGCCATACGCGATACGCACCAACCGTGGCCTGGCGTTCGCGCAGGCGTTCGGGCCATGGGGCTACATCGGGACCGCGCTGGCGGCCCAGGACGGATTCCTGGCCGGCAGCGGCGGCGGCCCGGGTGGCGGCGGCAGCCAGCCCGGCGCGCCGTTCGGCAACCTGCCCGCCGGGGCGCAGGCGGCCGCGGGCAAGTGTGTCAACATCCTGGCGGATTTCAACAACGCCCAGTTCGCCCACTCCATGGCCATCATCGAGACGCTGAACAACGACATCAGCACGGACGTGATCCAGGACGGCGAGTTCAAGAAGGCCATGCGGGCCTGGTCGGCCTGCATGACCAGGCACGGGTTCAGTTCCCCCGACGCGGACACGTTAGCGCTGCAGGAACTGGTCGTTCTCGGGCAGCGGGCGACCCCGGGCCAGAACCCCAGCGGCCCGCCCGGCCCACCGACCGCCGCGCAGAACAAGACGCAGATCGCGATGGCCGTGGCCGATGCGGACTGCACGCTGAGCAGCGACCTGTCCGGGATCTACTTCGCCGTCCAGACAAGCTACGAGCAGCAGTTCGTCAGCGCCAACCAGCAGGCACTCAGCGCCGGGGTCCGGGAGTGCAAGGCAGCGTTCGGCAAGGCGCTCAGGACGCTTCCCGCCCTGCTCCGGACGGCATCGGCCACACCCAGCCTGTTCGGCCGGCCCGCACCCGGCCACCGACGTGGCCAGCACCGGCCGGCCGGACCACGGTGCGGCCAGCGGCGCCCGCGTGATCGGCACCGGCTGGCTGGCCGTCGCGGACCTGCCCGAGTCATCGCTGGCCTCGCTGACCGGGGCGGGACTGCCGGGCAGCCCGGGCGGCTCAGAATCTGTTTCCGTTCCGCCATTCGAGTAGCGTGCGCGCGCCGGGGTCCGCTGACCCGGGCGCCCGGAAGGGCCCGGGCGGCCCGGTGGCGGGCGGTGCTCCCGGCCCGCTCTTCGGCGCCCTGCTGAACTCCGCCAGGCACGTGAGCGGACCGTGGGGCAGCGGAAGACTGCTGCGGACGAGCCTGGTGTCGATCCTGCTCACCAGCAACGGCCGCGTGCTGGCCGGGGCCGTCACGCCAGGCGTCCTCTACCACGCGGCGCAGGCCAGCCACCCCCCGGCGGGCCTGTGGCGGCACACGGCCAGCCGCGTGAGGCCGAAGTGAGCGGCCGCCAGGCCGCGGATGCGGCGGCGGGGCCGGTCACGGCTCCGCCGCGGCCGGCCCCGCCGGATCCGCGACACCTGCGGGGGACCCGGACCTGGTCGTGGCCTGCAGCAGCCTCACCAAACGGTTCCGCGGCGGCCAGGTCGCCGTCGACCATGTCGGCCTGGACGTTCCCCGCGGGTCCGTCTACGGCTTCCTCGGGCCGAACGGCTCGGGGAAGACCACCACCATCAGGATGCTGCTGGGCCTGACCTTCCCCACCAGCGGCAGCGCCGAACTGCTCGGCGTGCCGATGCCCGCCGGCGCCTCGGCGGCGCTGCCGCGCGTCGGATCCCTGATCGAAGAGCCTGCCTTCTACCCGTTCCTGACCGGGCACGACAACCTGGCCCGCTATGACGCCGCCGCCCGGACCGCTGACCCGCGGACCGCCCGGGCGCGGATCGCCGAGGCGCTGGACCGGGTGGGCCTGCTCGGTGCCGCCCGAAAACGGTACCGCCACTATTCGCTCGGCATGAAGCAGCGGCTCGCCATCGCCGCCTGCCTGCTGCGGCCGCGGGATCTGCTGCCTGACTTCACGGTGGCCCAGGTGGCCATGACAGAGCCGGCCGCCAGCGCCGATCGGGCCGACGCGGCGGCGATGGCGCGCCGCGGCGAGCGTTACCCCGGCCGGGCGTGGCTGCGTTTTCTCCGGTCCGAGCTGCGAGTCATCTTCGGTCGCCGGCGTAACCAGGCGCTGCTGGCCGTGGTCGCTCTTTTCCCGGTCCTCATCGGCGTCGCACTCCGCGCCGCATCTCGGCCAGGCAGCACCGGCGGGCCCAGCGTCGCTTTCATTAACCAGCTCGCCGGGAACGGCATCTTCCTCACGTTCATCGCGCTGACCCTGCTGCTCACCCTCGTGATGCCAGTGGTCATGGCCGTGATCTCGGGGGACTCGATGGCGGGCGAGGCCGGCTACGGCACGCTGCGCTATCTGCTGACGGCCCCCGCGGGGCGGGCCCGCATTCTCACCGTAAAGTACGCCGCGATCGTGGTATTCGCGGTTACGGCCACAGCCCTGGTAACCGGCGTGGCCCTGGCCGCCGGCGCGGCCCTGTTCCCGCTCGGGCCGGTGACCCTGCTGTCGGGGACCACCGTGCCGCTGGCCGACGGGATCATCCGGCTGCTGCTCGTCACGCTGTACGTGGCCGCCGCACTGGCCTCGCTCGGCGCGATCGGCCTGGCCATCTCCACCTGCACCGGGCACCCCATCAGCGCGATCGCCGCGGTCACGATCCTTGTCGTCGCCAGCGAGGTGACCGACAACGTGCCCCAGTTCGGCGTGATCCACCCCTATCTGCCCACCCACTGGTGGAGCTCGTTCGATGCCTTGCTCCGGGTGCCAGTCGGCACCGGCACTCTGCTGCACGGACTGCTGTCGTTCGGGATGTACGTATTGCTGTCCGGGTCGATCGCCTGGGCCCGGTTCACCACCGCCAGCATCACCTGCTGACGGGCCGGTACCCTGCTGTCCGAGGCCTAGGCTTGCGGCATGCGCCGGCCGGTCCCGCGGACGATCTTCACGTGCTACGCGGTGGCCTGGCTTTACCTGGCCGGCTTCGTGCTGGCCGGGGGGATCTACGCGGCGCTGACCCGGTCCGGCCAGGCGGCGGTCATCGGCTGGGCCAGCACGAGCGTGCATAACCTTGGCCATCATCCGGCCGGCTCGCTGGTGGCGTCCGCGTTCGTCACCCCGGCATTCGCCGCCGCCTGGCCAGCGCTGATCGCGCTGGCCATGTTCGGCGCCTGCCGGGTGCTGGGCAACTGGCGGACGGCGCTGGTGTGCGCGGCCGGGCAGGTGATCGGCACGCTGGTCAGCGAGGGAATCGTCGGCTACCGGATAGCCCGCGGGCTGCTTCCGGCATCGGATCGGTACATCATCGACGTTGGCCCCTCGTACGTGATCGTGTCCGCGATCGTGGTGGCCTTGCTGTACGGCGGATGGCTGGCCCGGGCCGCGGCGGCGGTCGACCTCGCGCTGCTGGTATTCGCAGGGAACATCTTCGGCGGGCTGAGCCGCCTGGAGGTCGCTGCCGTCGGCCACGTCACCGCGATGGCCGTCGCGGCCGCCGTCGGCAGCCTGCTGCGCTGGCAACTGCGCACCCGGCAGCACCGGCCGCGCCGCGAGAACCCGGCTGGCGCCCGCGCTGGCTAGCGGGACAGGCCGGCCGCGATCTTGCCAGTAGCCCGGCCGGCGGCTGCTCTGCCTCAGCCACGGCGCAAGAATATCCGGCTCGGGTGTCACATTCGGGTCCCGGCCGGTGTCTCCATGCCGACAGCAATTCACCGGAGGAGGAATCATGGCCAGCCATACCAGGATCCCGAAGGCAGAGCTGACCGGCATCTACGGCGCGATGGTCAAGCGGATGTCCCGCAAGATGCTCGGCGTCGTGCCCGAGCCGGTCGAGGTGGCGTGGCACAACCGGAAGGTGCTGAACTTCAGCTTCAGCCTCGGTCGTAAGGCACAGAAGTGGGATCAGTGTGACGAGAACCTGAAGTCGTTCGCCCACATGGCGGTGGCCAGCCTGGTCGGCTGCAGCTTTTGCCTGGACCTCGGCTACTTCCGCGCGCACAACGAGGGGCTCGACGTGGCCAAGGCGCGCGAGGTGCCCCGGTGGCGCGAGTCGGATGCCTTCACGCCGCTGGAGCGCGACGTGATGGAGTACGCCGAGGCGATGACGCAGACCCCGCCGGCAGTCACCGACGAGCTGTCGGCCAGGCTGCTGGCCACGCTCGGCCCGGCCGCGCTGGTAGAGCTGACCATGTTCATCGGGCTGGCGAACCTCATGACCCGCTCCAACACCGCGCTCGGCATCGAGTCGCAGGAGCTGTCCGCCGCCTGTGACCTGAAGCCGCTGGCCCGGCCGGGCAGGGACGTACGCTCGCCGGCATGACCGGCGATCCATTCGTCATCCACCGCAGCCTGCTCTTCACCGTCGCCTACGAGATGCTCGGCTCCGCCGCCGACGCCGAGGACGTCGTCCAGGAGACCTGGCTGCGGTGGGCCGACGTCGACCAGGCCGAGATTCATGACCCGCGCGCCTACCTGGTCCGGATCGTCACCCGGCAGGCGCTCAACCGGCTGCGGGCACTGGCGCGGCAACGCGAGGAGTACATCGGGGAATGGCTGCCCGAGCCGCTGATCACCAGTCCCGATGTGGCCGAGGACGCCGGGCTCGCCGAGAACGTCTCGATCGCGATGCTCACCGTGCTGGAGACCCTCGGGCCGGCTGAGCGGGCGGTGTTCGTGCTGCGCGAGGTGTTCGAGACGCCGTATCACGACATCGCCGAGGTGGTGGGCAAGACCCCGGCCGCGGTCCGGCAGATCGCGCACCGTGCCCGCGAGCACGTCGCGGCGCGGCGGCCGCGGATGCAGGTGGACCGAGCCCAGCAGCAGGCGGCCGTGGAGAAGCTCATGGCCGCCATTTCCACCGGTGACGTGCAGGGGCTGGTGGAGGTGCTCGCGCCGGACGTGATACTGATCGCCGACGGCGGCGGCCTGGTGGCGGCGGCCCGGAAGCCGATCACCGGAGTCGGGAAGGTGGTGGCGTTCCTGGCCCGCGCGGCGGAGGTCCCGGACCTCGTGTCGACCACCGCCTGGCTGAACGGGATGCCGGGCGCCCGGTTCGACGTCGGTGGCTCAGCCACCATGGTGAGCCTGGTGGTCGAGGACGGCCGGATCACCCGGATCTTCGCGATCCGGAACCCGCGCAAGCTGGGATGGCTGGAAAAGGTGGCGGAACTGCGGCGGTGACCGTCCGGCGGCCCGCCGGGCCAGTCCTGGCGCAGGTCATCACCGCCGAGCCGCCGGCTCCCGCCCGGCCGGCCCGACCGCTGCACCGCGTCCGCGCCAGCGCCAGCGCAGTGACTCGCATGCCGCGTTGATGCGGTCATGAACCGAGAGTACGTTCTGAGGAATGGAGCCGGAGGTCATCGATGCGCCGCTGGTGCTGCCGGGCGGGCTTCCCGGAACCGCGCTGAGGCCGGCCTTCGAGCTCCTGGAGTCGAAGTTCCACCCTCCCGTGCTCCGCACCGGGATCGTGACCCGGACGCGTCTGGTCGACCGGCTGGCCGCCGCCCGGACTCCGGTCATTGCCGTCGTCGCGCCGCCCGGTTACGGCAAGACAACGCTGCTGGCTCAGTGGGCCGAGCGGGCCAGGCCGCGGGTGGCATGGATCTCCTGTGACAGCGGCGACAACGACCCGGTCGTGCTGCTGAGCGCCATCACGGTCGCCCTGAGCGGGATCGAGGCCATCGACCCCACGGTGTTCCGGGCGCTGGCCTCCTCGGGAGCCGACATCACCGTCGTGCCCAGCTTCGTGTCCGCGATCGCCTCGATGCGCAGGCCTGTCACCCTGGCACTCGACCAGACCGAGGCTATTACCAGCAAGAATTGCCTTAACACGATCGCCGAGTTCGCCCTGCGCCTGCCGCGCGGCTGGCAGCTCGCGCTGGCCTCCCGGACCGACGTGCCGCTGCCGCTGGCGCGGCTGCGAGCTCAGGGCGGGATCACTGAGATCGGCGCCGAAGACCTGGTGATGGGCCCCCGGGAGGCATCGGTCCTGCTGGCGGGCGCAGGCGTCGAGCCCGGTGCGGAGGGCATCGATGAACTCGTCCAGCGGACCGAAGGATGGCCAGCCGGGCTGTACCTAGCCGCGCTGGCCATCAAGGCCGGCACCCGGCAGAGCGAAGCCGGCTTCACTTTCACCGGCCGTGACCGGTTTATGGGCGACTACTTGCGCTCCGAGTTCCTTGACCGCGTTTCCGATGCGGAGGTGTCGTTCCTCACCCGGACCTCGGTCCTGCACCGGATGTGCGGACCGCTCTGCGACGCGATCCTGGGTGCCAGGGGATCGGCGAGCATCCTGGAACGGCTGGAGGCCAGGAATCTCCTGGTGGTCCCGCTCGACCGTCGCCGTGAGTGGTACCGCTATCACCACCTGCTCCGGGAGTTGCTGCAGGCGGAACTCCGGCGACGAGAGCCTGATCAGGTCGAGGATCTCCACTTCCGGGCGGCTGAGTGGTACGAGGCTAAAGCTATGCCCGAGGCGGCGATCAAGCATGCCCAGGCGGCCGGAGATTACGACCGAGTGGCTCGCCTGGTCCTGGAACTCCAGCAGCCCGTCTGGGCCAGCGGGCGGGTCGAGACAGTGCTGCGCTGGATGGAGTGGCTTAGGGACTTCACGTCAGCAAAGCATTACGGCGCGATCGCCGTACACGGCTCGCTGATTTTCGCGCTGCTCGGCCGGCCGAGCGAGGCTGAGCGCTGGGCAGCAGCCGCGGAACGGGCATCCGCCCGCGGAACCCTTCCCGACGGCAGCTCAATGGAAAGCACGCTGGCGTACCTGCGCGCGATCTTGTGCCGTGACGGCGTCGACGAGATGCGGCGCGACGCGCAGATCTCCTGGGATGGGCTAAGCCCGGCGAGTCCGTACCGGGCGACGATGCTGTACACCGAGGCCATCTCTTACCTGCTACAGGGTGATCCCGGCCGGGCTGACCCGATTCTGGCTCACTCGTTCGACGTCGCGGCGAGCGCCGACGCGCTGCCGCTGACAGCCCTCATCCTCGCCGAGCGGTGCATTGTTGCGGCCGATCGCGATGACTGGGCAGAGGTGATGAGGCTCGCGGACGGTGCGCTCGCAGTGGTAGAGAACGGGCATTTCGAAGATTACTGGACGAGTGCCCTTGTCTATGCGTGGGCGGCGCGTGCCGCATTGCGCCGGGGGGACATCGGGAAGGCGCGGCATTGCCTCGGGCGGGCAGCCCGGCTGAGACCCTTGCTCACTTACGCCCTCCCCGTGGTGTCAGTCCAGGCACTCCTGGAGATGGCGCGCTCCTACCTTGCCCTCGCTGACCCCGGTGGCGCCGGGGCGGTCCTGAGGCAAGCCCACGATATTCTCCAGCAGCGGCCTGACCTAGGCGTCCTTCCGATGATGGCGGACCGGCTGCAATCCAGGCTAGCCAAGATCAAAGCAGTGGCGGGCGGTGCATCGTCGCTTACCGCAGCTGAATTGCGGCTGCTGCCGCTGCTGTCCACGCACCTGTCGTTCCGGGAGATCGGCGAGCGGTTGTACGTCTCTTCGCACACGGTCAAGACGCAGGCGTATTCCGCCTACCGGAAGCTCGGGGTCTCGTCGCGCAGCGAGGCGGTTGCCCGGACACGCGAGTTCGGCCTGGACGCCCTCTAGCAGCCCAGGATCTGGTCCCCGGCGTTCGGATTTCATACCAATCGTCTGATGCGCAGCCCAGCTCCGCTGGCGTTGCCTGATGGTGAGGGCAAGGCAGTCCTCCCTGCGCGGCTGGCCAGGTTGACCCGGCCGGCCGCGCAACGCGTGACCCGGATGGCCAGAGCCCGCGAGCTCGCCGCCGGCAGGGGAGCGGAGGTATCCGGTGGCGACCTACCCGGCCAGCAGGGAGGCGGCCCGTTCCAGGTTGCCGTCACCGGGCCCTGATGACCCGGTCTTGACGGTTAAGATCACCGTGCCTGCGCTGCCTCCCTGGGCAGTCCCGCGCCCGCGCATCGACCGGCTGATCGCCCGGGGAGCGCAGGGCCCGCTCACCTCAGTCACCGGCCCAGCCGGCGCGGGCAAGACGCTGGCCCTGGCGCTGTGGGCCGCTGCCCGCGAGGGCCCGGTCGCCTGGGTCACCCTCGATGCGTACGACAACCGGCCGAAGGTCTTCTGGTCCTACCTGGTGGCGGCACTAAGACGGGCTGGCGTGACCGTCCCGCGCAGCCTCTCCGCTACCAGCCGCGGATACGCCGTTGATCATGAATTCCTGCTCAGGTTCGCATCGGCAATGGCTGCGCAGGATCCGCCGGTGGCACTGGTTCTGGACGACCTGCACCTGCTGACCGAACCCAAGACACTGGACGGGCTGGCATACGTACTGAAGAATGCCGGACCCGGCCTGAAGTTCGTGGTGTCGTCGCGGATGGACCCGCTCCTGCCGCTGCACCGGTACCGGCTCACCGGAGAGCTGACCGAGATCCGGGCCGGTCACCTTGCTTTCACTATCTCCGAGTCTGGCGTGCTCCTGGCGCAGCACGGCATCACGCTGGCGACGGAGTCACTGGAGTCCCTCACCAGCCGCACCGAGGGCTGGGCAGCAGGCATCCGGCTCGCCGCGATATCCATGGACGGGCACGACGACCCCGGGCAATTCGTCAAGGAGCTGGCCGCCGAGGACAGCGCCGTGGCCGGATACCTGGTTGACGAGGTTCTGAGCGTTCAGCCTGCTCAGATCAGGGATTTCCTGCTGCGAACGAGCATCCTGGATCGGGTCAGCGCCGACATTGCCAGCGAGCTGACCGCCGCCGGGCTGGACGAATCGGTCCTCCCGGGTCTTTCGCGGGCGAATGCGTTCGTCCGGCCGGACGGCGGCGGCTGGTACCGCTACCACGCGCTGTTCGCGGCCGTGCTGCGCTTGAAGCTGCGCCGTGACTACCCCGAGCAGGTGCCTGACCTGCATCGGCGAGCGGCCAGGTGGTACCGGCGGAACGGCTCGCTGGCCGAGGCGGTCCATCATGCGGCGGAAGCGGGCGACTGGCCGCTCGCGGCCCGGACCGTCCTCGATGAGCTGGCCGTGGACCAGCTCGTCGAACCGCGGGGCAGCGAGCCGCTCGCCGACGGATTCCGGTGCATGCCGCGTGGCCAGGCCTGGGCGGAGCCGCAGCCGCTGCTCATCGAGGCCGCGATCGAGCTGTCCAGCGCCCAGGGCAACCCGGGCGGCGGATCCCTCGGCACCGCGGAGGCCATGCTTGATCGTCTGCCGGCTGATGCCGAGATCCCGGCCCGGCTGGCCGCCGCGCTCATCCGCCTGGCCCGGTCTCAGCGCACCGGGGATCTCGCTGCCGCGGCGGCCGCGGCGGCCAGGGCGGAGGTCCTGCTCGAGGCGATTCCGGCCGGGCTGCTCGGACAGCATCCCCGGATGCGCGCGCAGGTGCTAGCCGGTCGCGGCACGGTGGAATTCTGGTCAGGCCACCTCGATGAGGCGGCTGCCGCCCTCAACGCAGGCGTGGCCGCCGCCTGCACCCCGGACGGCGAGTACGAGCGGGCCGACTGCCTCGGGCACCTCGCGCTGATGGCGGCCCTGCTGGGAAATCTGAGCCACGCGGCCGAGCTGGCCGCTGCGGCAACGCCCTCGCCGGCTACTGACGCCGAGCAGCCGGCCGGACCGGTAAGCGCCGCTGCCGAGCTGGCACTGGCATGCGTGCACCTGGAACGCAACGAGCTGTCGCTCACGCATGGCCGGCTGAAGCGAGCGGAATGCGCCTTGCAGGCTCGCCCCGACAAGCTGATCAGCGCGGCGGCAGGCCTGGTCGCGGCCCGTCATGAGCTGGCCGAAGGCCGAGCGTGGGCAGCGGCGGAGACGATCGGGAGGGTGCGGCAAGGCTGGTCGCCGCCGTGCTGGCTGGAACACCGGCTGACGTTGCTCGAATCGCGGGCCTGCGGGACGACATCGGACATCCCGACGGCGGCCGGCCCGGGCGTGTGCGACGGCCCGGGCTGCCGGCCAGGCGCCGCTGTCGCGCTGGCGCATGCATGGCTGGCTGCCGATAACCGGCAGGCGGCCAGGCACGCGCTGGACGGCGTGGCTACCGCCACGGAGGCACCCGGCTGGGTCCGGCTGGAGGGCTGGCTCCTCTCGGCACGGCTCAGCTACGACAGCGGTGACCGGATCCGCGGTCGCCGGTCGCTTGAGAACGCGCTGCGGCTAGCTGCGCCCGAGCAGCTCCGGCTGCCGTTCGTGCTGGAGCGGACCTGGATCCGGCCGGCGCTGCAGCGCGACCCTGAGCTGGCCCGCGCCTACCGTCAGCTGCTCGAGCCCGACCTGGTCCGCCCGGGCCGGGCGGCCGCCCAGCGGCCTGGCGCCGGGCCAGCGCCGCTGATCGTCGAGCGGCTCAGTGAGCGCGAGCGGGAAGTGCTCCGGCACGTATCGGCGATGCTGAGTACCGCTGAGATTGCTACCGAGATGTACATCTCGGTGAACACCGTCAAGACTCATCTCAAGAGCATCTACCGCAAGCTGGCGGCGACCCACCGCGGTGAAGCCGTACGTCGTGCGCGGCAGCTCGAGCTGCTCTGATCGTGCCCGGACGGCGCCGGCGGCCGCATGTTGCCCGGTAACCGGCCGCTCCGTAACATCAGGGGCAGATAGGGCCTGAATTCCTGTCCGCTGGGCAGCATGAGCGGAGGGAGACCGGATGGCCTGCACGTTGCACGTGGCCTGGGACGAGCGGCTGGCTTCTTATGATTTCGGGGCCGGCCATCCGATGGCGCCGCTACGGGTCGAGCTGACGATCGAGCTGGCCCGCGCGTTCGGCTTGTTCGCTGCGGCCGGCGTATCGGTCCAGCGCCCGGCGGCGGCCACTGACGTGCAGCTCGAGATGGTGCACCGGCAGCGCTATATCGCGGCCGTGCGGCTGGCGGGCAGCCCGGATCCGGGCCCGGCGCCGCCGGGTTTCGGCCTGGGCACCGAAGATGACCCGGTCTTCGCGGGCATGCATGACGCGTCGGCGCTGGTGGCGGGCGCGACCCTGGCGGCGGCCCGCGCGGTCTGGACCGGTGCCGCGCAGCATGGCGCGAGCATCGCGGGCGGGATGCATCATGCGATGTACGCGAATGCCAGCGGGTTCTGCGTGTATAACGACCCGGCGATCGCCATCGCCTGGCTGCTGACGTCGGGCGCGCAGCGCATCGCTTATATCGACATTGACGGACACCACGGCGACGGCGTGCAGGCCGCCTTTTACCAGGATCCGCGGGTGCTGACGATCAGCCTGCACGAGCATCCGGCGACGCTGTTCCCCGGCACCGGGCTGCCGTCGGAGACGGGCGGGCCCGGAGCCCGGGGATCGGCGGTGAACGTGGCGCTTCCGGCCGGCACCAGCGGCGGCGGCTGGCTGCGTGCCTTCCATGCCGTGGTGCCGCCCCTGCTGCGGGCTTTCCGGCCGCAGATGCTGGTCAGCCAGCATGGCTGTGATACCCACCGGCTCGATCCGCTGACCGCGCTGCAGCTGTCTATCGACGCACAGCGCCTCTCGCACGCCGCCATCCACCACCTGGCCCACCAGGTCGCGGGCGGCCGCTGGCTGCTGACCGGCGGCGGCGGCTACGAGCCGCTCCTGGTGGTGCCCAGAACCTGGACGCATCTGCTGGCCGAGGCCGCCGGGCTTCCTATCGACCCGGGCGCGCGCATCCCAGCCGCGTGGCGCGATTACGCGTCCCGCCGCACCGGCCGCCGCGCTCCCGAGCTGATGACCGAAGGCAGCGATCCGGAATACCCGCGCTTCGAATCCGGATACGACCCGGCAGACCGTGTTGACCAGGCCATCCTGGCGACCCGCCACAATGTCTTCCCGGAGCACGGGATGATGCCGCTGCCCTAGCTGCCGCCGGGCATGCCGACGTGGCCAGCTGGCCGCGGGCCGCGATCAGCCGGCGCGTTAGCGGGTGCCGGTGATGTAGCTGGTCAGTGCGGCTCGCTCGGTTTCGAGCTCGTCGATACGGTTCTTCACCACGTCGCCGATGCTCACGATCCCCCGCAGGCCGCCGTCGGCCACGACCGGTGCGTGCCGGATCCGGCGCTCGGTCATGATGCGCATGACCTCCTCGACCTGGGTAACCGGCGTAACCGTGTGCACCTCGGCGGTGTAGATAGCCGTGATCGGCTCAGCCAGCACCGCCGGGCCCCGCTCGGCCAGCGCCCGGACGATGTCCCGCTCGCTGGCTATCCCGTCGACCGAGGTGCCGTTGCCAGAGACGACGACGGCGCCGATCCGGTGCTCGGCGAGCACCGCGAGGAGTTGCCGCACGTCAGTGTCCGGGGTGACGGTAACAACCTGCCTGCCCTTGACGCGAAGTACGTCGCTGATGCGCATCTGGCCTCCCGGACGCCGGTGCGCATTGATCGTATAGCCGCCGGCCTCCGCAGGCTATTACTTCAGCTCGCGGTGGCCGGGTTACGCTGCTGGCCGGCTGTGACTGCGCGACCACCGCTGGGCGGCGACCGCCATCCGCTGTCCGCTGACACCGGCGGCCGCGGGCTCAGGTAATCAGCCGGACCAGGCCGCTGATTACCATGTAGGCACCGACGAACATGGCGACGGAGGCCATGAGCTGGCGGGCGTGGCCCATCAGCCAGTCGTGGGCGCGCAACAGGCCGGCCTTGGTGCTCTCGGGCCTGAACTGCAGGAACGCGAATGGGATGAGCACCAGCGAGAACTCGATGATGACGAATACGACGAGCGCGATGACCTGCGCCGCGGTTGACGTCGTCCCGGTGACCAGCTGGTGCAGTGCGGTGACATAGCTCGCGCCGGGCGTGCCGGGGGAGCCTTCCGGCGGCCGTGCAGCCGCCCGGTCGCGACCAGGACGCCGATGGCCAGCAGCGGTATCCCCAGGGTCAGGTCGAGGCCCGCGCTGACCGATCCCTGGGTGCTGACCGCGTCGGCCTGCAGGACGAGCACGTCCAGCAGGCCGACGGCCAGGCTCATGCCCATGCCGCCCAGCAGGAAGCAGGCGAACATCAGCCGCGCTCGCGCGTTTTCGACCAGCAGCAGGTCAACGGCGAACAATTTCGGGTTCAGCGCGGCGAGGAACGCCAGCCCGATGAAGGCCGCGTTCATCGCCGCTGTGCCGTCAGTGTCATCGTCTCTTCCGATGGCCATCCGGGATCCGGACCCATGATCGAGTCCGTCTGACATCCGGTCAGCTCCCAGCCGGAGTCTGCGCCGCCCGGCTGCCGCCGGCATCCTCTGCGCCGGGTGATTTCGGCTCCGGCCGGCCGGAGCCGACCCGCTGGTCACCTCCGGAGGTGATGACGCGGGCCGGGCCGGATCGGATCGGCTACTCGCTGGTGATCCCCTCGCTGGCGTGGAATGCCTCAAGTGCCTCACCGGGGGTGTCGAAATAGCCGTCCGGGCCGATGGCTGCGCTGATGCCGTACCGGCTGAGCTGCTCGCGCACGGGATCGAGGACGGCCGTGACGGCGAAACGGATGTGTCGTCTGCGGAGGTGGTCGATGACCCGGGTGATGACCGCGGCCGCCGTGTAGTCGATGTCGCCGATGGCCGCGCAGTCGAGAACCAGCCAGCGCAGCGGGCCGCCGTGCCCGGCGAGTGCCATGACGTCGTCGAGGAGCCCGGAAGCATTGGCGTAGTAGAGGCTGGTGCCGAACCGGTAGACCACCAGCCCTTCCTCGGTCCGCGCCCCGGGGCTGACCGGGGCAGGCTGCCAGTGCCCGGCCATTGATTTCACCAGCACGCTGTTGCGCGGGCTGTAGCTGTGCCGCAGGTGGTCGATGATCGAGGCGACAACCGCGAGGATGATGCCTTCCTCAACCCCCAGGCCCACCACCGCGGCCGTCGTGAGCAGGGCAACGGCGAACTCATCGGGCCGGCAGGCGAGGATCCGGCGCATCCCGCTGATATCGATGAGCTCGATGGCGATGAGGAAGACCACCGCAGCCAGGGCGGCGTCCGGGAGGTAGCTGAGCGGCCCGGTGAGCAGCAGCAGGACGGCGAGAACCACCGCCGCGGTCGTGAGCTGGGCCAGCTGGCTGCGCCCGCCCGCGCTGTCCACCATCTGTGCCTTGGTCGGGCTGCCGTTGACGACGAAGGTACCGGACAAGGCGGCGGCCACATTGGCGGCGCCCAGGCCGACCAGATCGGTGTCCTCGCTGAACGGCTCCTCGTACTTCCCGGCATAGGCACGCGAGGTCGCTGCGCTCTGCGCGAGGATGACAACGAACATCGAGGCCGCGGCACCGAGCAACGAGGCGGCGTCGGGCAAGCCGAGCGCGGGCAGCCCGAGGTGCGGCAGCCCGCGCGGGACGGCGCCGACCACGGCCACGCCGTGGCCGGCCAGATCCGCGGCCCGGCTCACGATGATCGCGGTGATCACCGCGATCAGCGGCCCGGGGATCTTCCGGGTGACCCGGCGCGCGGCCAGCACGATGACGATGACCCCGATCGACACCGCCAGGTCAGCCGGGCGCAGTTGGGGGAGCGCGCGCACCAAGTCGGCGAGCTTGGCCGGGGTGCTCCGGCCGTCGGCGGTCAGGCCCAGCATCTGGGGGAGCTGGCCTGCCGCCACCTGGATACCGACGCCGGTGAGGAATCCGACCAGGATGGTACGGGACAGGAAATTCGCCAGGAAACCGAGCCTGACCAGCCGGGCTAGCAGCAGCATCCCGCCGGCCAGCAGGGCCGCGAGTCCGGCCAGCCGGACGTATCGCTCCGACCCGGCGGCGGCGAGCCCGGTCAGGGTGGCGGCGAGTATGACGGCGGTGGCAGAGTCCGCCGCCACGACGAGATGGCGTGACGAGCCGAGGACGGCAAAAGCAATCATCGGGATCAGCATCGTGTACAGGCCGGTCACCACCGGCATCCCGGCGATCTTCGCGTAGCCGAGAACCTCGGGGATGCCCAGGGCGGCCAGCGTCAGGCCGGCCAGCAGGTCGGCGGGTACCCGGGACCGGTCGATGGGCAGCAGCCCCTGCAGCACGGGAACTGCCCGCGGCCATCGCAGCTTGCGGCTCCCGCGCGAAGCCGGCACCGTCTCGCCCCCGCCCGTTTCCCTGCGGTTTCGGATTTGTTAATCATCCCTCGCAACCGCGCTTCCCCGGGTGATCGCGGCCCGGGTTTCCGTCTGGCCGCAGGTTCCGGCCCGGCCGCCGGCCAGTCCCGGTCCCGCCCGGCCAGCCCCGGCGCTGAGCATCCGGCGCTCGCTGTTAGCGTGCGGTCATGGCTGAGAACTGGCCCGCGGTTTCTTACCAGCGGTGGCCCGAGACCTGCGACACGCTGCATGCGCATACTCAGGTACTGGGCAAGCTGGCGGCCCGGCTTGCGCGGCCCGAGCCGCAGTTGCA
This sequence comes from uncultured Actinomycetes bacterium, assembly GCA_963786975.1. Lineage (GTDB taxonomy): Bacteria > Actinomycetota > Actinomycetes > Streptosporangiales > Streptosporangiaceae > Palsa-506. The sequence goes on from CAWBBE010000012.1 coordinate 302,714, forward strand.
GCATGCCGCGCTGCGGCTGACCGCGCGGGGCTGGGAGACGGCGCCGTTGCCGGCCCCAGATGGTTCTGGCGCGCTGGTGATCGTGCTTGACCTGCGGCTCCACCAGGTAGTGGTCGAGCATAGCGGCGGCCGGACGCAGCGGGTGGCGCTTACCCCGGACCGGGCGGTCGCGGCGGTGACCGGCGAGGTGCTGGCGGCGGTGCGCGACGCCGGGGGCGCCGTGCGGATCGACCCGGCGCCGCAGGAGGTGCCGTGGAGCGTGCCGCTCGACGAGGACTATGAGCACGCCCGCTATGACCGCCGCCAGGTGGCTGATTACTTCGAGGCGGCCACCCAGGCGGCCCTCGTGCTGGCGGCGTTCCGGGCGCCCTACCGGGGGCGGTCAACGCCGGTGAACGCGTGGTGGGGGTCTTTCGACCTGGCCGTGAACCTGTTCTCTGGCTCGCCGGCGGATCCGCCCGCCGATGACTTCATCATGCGCAATGCGATGAACGCGCAGGAGGTCGCGGTCGGCTGGTGGCCGGGCGATGCGCGCCACCCGGCCGCGGCGTTCTACGCCTACGCGCACCCGGCGCCGGCCGGATTCGGGCGTGCCGCCTTGCCGCCTTCGGGCGCGCGCTGGGACGGCGCCCTGGGCGAGTACCTGCTCGACTGGGACGACGTCCGCGGCCGCCCGGAGCCGCAGGCGGTGGCGCTGGAGTTCGCCCGCTCGGCATTCCGGCACGCGTGCGCGGTATGCGAATGGGATCCGCAACTCGCCGCCAGCGCCGACGGAACACCGCCGCCCGTTTCCTGACCGCTGCAGCCAGCCCGCTTACAGGTGGCTGAACCCGCCCGATTCCTCCTTTGACATGGGCACGGTGACCGGGTGCTTCGTGAAGTGCGCCACGGCGCTCCGGAAGTCGTCAAGGAGCAAGGCGGCCATGTCCTGGCTCACGCCGAGGCGGACCAGGATGCGCTGCACGGGTATGTCGGCCGCTGTTCCGGTGAGGGTGTAGGCAGGTACCTGCCATCCTCGGTTGCGCAGCCGGTCGGCCAGGTCGAAAAGGGTGTAGCCGGGGTTCTCGCCTTCCCGGATTCGCCAGGTGACCGTCGGGATTCCGGTGCCCGGGTTGCTGTCGCACAGCAGCTCGAAGGGGCCCAGCTTGATGATCTCGGCGGCGAGGTACCGGCCGATCTCATAGGACGCGTCGTGGATGCGCTTGTACCCCTCATGGCCCAGCCGCAGGAAGTTGTAGTACTGCGCGATGATCTGCCCGGCCGGGCGGGAGAAGTTGATCTGGAAGGTCGGCATGTCGCCGCCCAGGTAGTTGACGTGGAACACCAGCTCACTGGGAAGTTCCTGGCGGTCTCGCCAGATCACCCAGCCGACGCCCAGCGGAGCCAGCCCGAACTTGTGCCCGGAGGCACTGATCGACTTGACCCGGGGGAGGCGGAAGTCGAAAACCACGTCGGGCGCGCAGAACGGGGCGAGGAAGGCGCCGCTGGCCCCGTCAACGTGAATGTCGATATCCAGGCCGGTATCGGCCTGCAGCTGGTCGAGCGCCATGGACATGGCCTCTACCTGCTCGTAGGCGCCGGTGTAGGTGACGCCGAGGGTCGGCACGACCATGATCGTGTTCTCGTCTACCCGCTCAAGCATCGAAGCTGGAGTCATGGCATAGCTGCCATGGGACATCGGGACCTCGCGCATTTCGATGTCCCAGTAACGGGCGAACTTGTGCCACACCACCTGCACCGGGCCGCACACCATGTTCGGCTTGTCCGTCGGCTTGCCCGCCGCCTGCCGCCGGGCGCGCCACCGCCACTTGGCCGCCATGCCCGCCAGCATGCAGGCCTCCGAGGATCCGATTGCCGAGGCGCCCACGGTGTTGGCCGCCCCGGGCGCATTCCACAGGTCGGCCAGCATGTGCACGCAGCGCGCCTCTATCTCGGCGGTCTGCGGATACTCATCCTTGTCGATCATGTTCTTGTTAACCGAGAGCGCCATCAGCGCGAGGAGTTCCGGCTCCTCCCACGTCTGGCAGAAAGTGGCCAGGTTCTGGCGGGCATTGCCGTCGAGCATTACCTCGTCCGACACCACCTGGAAGGCTTCTCGCGGCAGCGTCTCGTCCCGGGGAAACCGGTACTTGGGCACGGACCTGGTCAGGTCGTGCCCGGCGAACACGGAATCTTCCAGCTGGTGACGGACGGTGTCGCGCTCGTGCAAGGCCATGGCGGGCATCTCCTCGATCGGGACCGCCCCGCTGCGGGATCGCCACAACCGGCGCCGCTCTTCGGCGGGAGACGGCATTGCTGCCGACACTGCGGGCCGGGATCGCCGAAGTCATCACCCGCCCGGGGTGAGCCCGGACGATCCCCGGGCCAGCATGCTGCTTGCCTGCCGTGACGGCCGCGTTCACCCCGCGGCGGCCGCGGCGGCCGCGGCGGCCGCGGTACTCGCCCGGCGGCCTGGTGCGGCGCGGGTTCACCCGGCCGGTGACCGGATCAGATGGGACGCGCTTATGCCAGTGCAGCACCGGGAAGACCGGGCCGGCCGCGTCGGCCCGTTCCCGACGTTCGTCGAGCGCGTCCGCCCGGACGGCATGGTGGCCCGCTGGGAGTCCCGCAGCCACCGCAAGCACCAGCAGCCCGGGCCGGCCGCCGGCGCCGCGTGGTGGGCGCCGCGGGCCCGGGGATGGTGGATCGCGGTGCTGTTCGCCGTCGGGTCGCTGATCTTCGCGGTCGGCGCGCTGCCCGGGTATGCCAGCGCCGTCGGGACCCGCTGGGACGCGGCGACCTTCTTCGCCGGCTCGCTGTTCTTCACCGCGGCCGGGTTTCTCAGCTACCGGGAGGCCGTGGATGCCGGCCCGCAGCCGCCGGGTGCCACCCGGCGGCGGTTCTTTGTCTTCCAGCCCGGGCGGATCGACTGGTGGGCGACGGCGGTGCAGCTGGCCGGGACCCTGTACTTCAACGTCAGCACCGGGAACGCGATCCGGGTGGACCTGACCGCGCAGGCCGCGAACCAGCACGTGTGGCGGCCCGATGCCGTTGGCTCGGTGTGTTTCCTGGTGGCCAGCGCGCTGGCCTGGTTCGAGGTCTGCCACGGCTGGGCCGCCTGGCGGCCCCGGTCGTGGTCATGGTGGATCACGCTGGCCAACCTGATCGGCTCGGTCGCCTTCGGCGTGTCCGCGGTGGCCGGATACATCAGCCCGGCGACTGGCCAGTTGCGCGACGCCGAGCGGTCGAATCTCGGCACGCTGATCGGCGCGGTGTGCTTCTTCATCGGTGCGCTGCTGCTGCTGCCGGAGCGCACCGCGGAGGCCGGCGCGGCGGGGACCGCACCGGGCCCCGGCGACGCCTGAATCCGTGCCGCGTGCGCGCCGCTAACCGGGCGGCCGGGCGGCCGGGGCGGGGGTGGCTGCCGGCCGCTGCGCCGCGGTAACCCGGCCAGCGGGCCGGCTGCCGTAGCGCCGCGCGAACCGGCGCAAGATGGCGGGCGGATGGGTGACGGTGCTGCGCTGGGCCAGCGCCTTGAGTTCGCCTGCCTGCGCGGGATCGAAGTAGCCGGCGTTCCGGTAGACGTCGATCCTGGTGCACATGCCCAGCGCGTCCAGCTCGGGGTGGAACTGGGTGGCATAGACGTGCGAGCCGATCCTGAATGCCTGCACCGGGCAGCTGGCGGAACTGGCCAGCAGGACAGCGTGGTGCGGCAGCCGGCTGATCGCCTCCTTGTGGCCGACGAACGCGTCGAACGAGGCGGGCAGCCCGCCCAGCAGCGCGTCCTGCCGGCCCTCGCAGGTCAGGGTGACCTGGACGCAGCCGATCGGCTCGGCGTGCCGCCGGTCGACCGCTGCCCCCTGGTGACTGCCCAGTGTCCCGATGCCGTAGCAGGCCCCCAGAAACGGGAAGTCCGCGGTGATCACCCGGTCGAGCAGGCCGCGCAGGTCCGCCTCGACCCGCCGCTGGACCGGCGATTTCGAGTCCGCCGGGTCGGTGTAATTGAACGGCCCGCCGCCGAGCAGGATCCCCGACCAGTCGCGCAGGTCGACGTTCCCCAGCGGCCGCTGCTCCAGCCGGGCCCGCCGCAGGTCACGCTCGGCCAGCCCGGCGTAGGCCAGGAACGCCTCGTACTCGTTGTCCGCGGCGGCGTCCTCGGCCCGGATGGCCAGCAGCAGGAACGGCTTCACCTAGGTCACCTTATGGGATCTTGACGGCCACCTCAGTCGAGCAGCTCAACCGTGACGAACCGGTCGGCTCGTCACCGGCGTTCTCGAAATCGTGGATCACCGGCTCGTCCCGGGTCGGTAGCTCCGCTAGACGGTCTAGGTCCGGCTGCTCCGGGCTTCCCGCCAAGGCGCCGGCCGGCCGCGGCGCGGGTATCGCCGCAAGCCCGTGCGGGCCCGGCCAGCGCGCCGGCTGCCGGGCGGGCCGCGCCGGTCACCGGCGGGGTCTCCAGCTGATCAGGCCGCGCCGGAACGCGCGTATCGCGGCGGGATGTCCCTCCAGCCGCCAGTCCTGGTGGAATATGCCGCGATGCTGGGCCATGTCGAACCAGACCAGGCCGAGCAGCCGCCGCCGGGCGGTCCCGGCGAAGAGGCCGGGGATAACCCGCGCCTGCCCGGCGACCTGCCCGGCCGCGGTCTCCGAGATCAGCAGCGGTTTCGCGGTAATTTTCCTTATCTCGTTGATCGTGGGGTCGAATACCGTCGCGAAGGTATCGTTGCGATGAACGTAATAGGCGTCGATTCCGGTCCAGTCGACGTAACCGGCGCCTGGCCAGTAGTCGGCTAGCGGGCCGGAGCCGAGGAACCTCCGGTTAGCTGTCCACAGCCAGGTGACGTTATGCGCGCCGCGCTTCCTGAAAAGCGTTACGACATGGCGCCAGGCGGCTTTCCAGGTCGCCGCCGGGGTCCGGGTCCAGCCCCACGGGTACCAGGGTCCGTTGAATTCCGGGGCGAAGCTCAGGATGACCCGGTGCCCGAATGCCCGGACTGCAGCCGCGTAAGAGCGCAGGTACCGGTCGTGCCGGCCGGCCGCGATCGAGGCCAGGCTGGCATGCACCGGCTCCAGCTGGATGAGCAGCGTTGCCCCGTGGGCGCGCGCGATGCGCGCGAAGCTGGTGTCGAAGGGCTGTCCCCATGCGCCGAAGCTGACGACGATGTCCGGCTGGCGGCCCACGGCCGAGGCGAACGTGTCTATGCGCTGGTAGGAGGTCTCTGCGCCGAGCTCGAACACGCCGAGCAGCTTCCTTGCCGCCGGCCGCGGAGATGACCGGGCGGTGGCTGGCTGCCGGGCGGTGGCTGGCTGCCGGGCGGTGGCTGGCTGCCGGGCGGTGGCTGGCTGCCGGGCGGTGGCGGTCCGCCGGGCGGCGGGCTTCGCCGTGGCCCGGTGCGGAACGGCTGATGCCGGGCTGGCCTGGTCCGTTGCGGACGGCTGGACGGTTGCCCGGCTGCCCGCGCCCGCGTAGCCGCAGCCCGCGATGGTGAGCATGGCCGTAATGAGTCCGGCGGCATGGCGGAAAGTCCGGTTCTTTCCGTTATGACGTGACCTAAGCCGCCTTGGCGGTGCTGGAATCAGGAACCGCATTGAGACCGCCGAATACGCTTTGTGCGCACGGCAGAATTGAGCGGCCAGCTGGATCCGCCGGGCGTATCCGTGCGCGGTTATCAGGCTATGAACTGATGGCCTGGAGCGTACCCGCCGGGCCGGGAACATATGCGCATTGCAGTGGCCTTGCGGACGGCATGCCCGGCCGGCCATCCGTTAATGCTGCCGTTGATCTTTTCTGTCCGGCTGAATCCGCTCGCGGCGCGCTGCGGCGGGCCGCGCGGCCCGCTGGCGCCGCTCCGGCCCGGCGCCGTCCGCCGGGCTGATCCCGAGTTCGGCGAGGATGGCGGCGGTGTGCTGGCCCAGCGCCGGGATCGCGCCCATGGCCGCCTCGCGGCCCTGGATGCTCACCGGGGGGAGCAGGGCCCGGACCGGGCCGGCCGGGGAGTCCACCTCGCGCCACCGGTCCCGCGCCGCCAGCTGGGGGTGCGCGGCGAACTCCGCCAGGGTGCGCAGCCGCGCGTTGGCGATTCCGGCCCCGTCCAGCAGCGCGGTGAGCTGGCCGGGCGGCACGGAGGCCAGCGCGGCCTCGATGATCACGGTGAGCTCGTCGTCGTTGGCGACGCGGTCCGGGTTGGTGCGGAACCGGTCGTCGGCGGCCAGGGCCGGCTTGCGCAGCACCCGCTCACAGAACACCACCCACTCGCGGTCGTTCTGCAAGCCGAGGAATACCTGCCCGCCGCCCGGCGCCGCATACGGGCCGTAGGGCGAGATGGAAGCATGCCGGGCGCCGGTACGGCGGGCGGGCCGGCCGCCGTAGACGCTGTAGTAGAACGGCTGGCTCATCCACTCGCCGAGGGCGTCCAGCAAGGCCACGTCCAGGCTGGCCCCCTGCCCGGTCCGCGTTCGCTCGTACAGCGCGGCCAGCACGCCGCTGTAGGCGTACATGCCGGCCGCGATATCGGCGACCGAGATCCCCGCCTTCGCGGGCTCGTCCGGGGTTCCGGTAACCGACAGCAACCCGGCCTCGCATTGCACGAGCAGGTCATACGCTTTCTTACGGCGGTACGGGCCGTCGGGACCGAATCCGGAGACCGAGCAGCAGATCAGCCGCGGGTAGCGAGCACGGAGCCGGGCCGCGCCGAGCCCGAGCCGGCCGGCCGCGCCGGGCGCGAGGTTCTGCACGAAGACGTCAGCGCGGGCCAGCAGCGCGGCCAGCACGGCCTGGCCGTGCTGGCTCTTGATATCCAGCTCGATGGACTCCTTGCCGCGGTTCAGCCAGACGAAGTAGCTCGCCTGCCCGCGCACGGACCGGTCGTAGTCGCGGGCGAAGTCCCCGCTGCCGGGCCGCTCGACCTTGATCACCCGTGCGCCGAGGTCAGCGAGCTGGCGGGTGGCGAATGGCGCCGCCACCGCCTGCTCAAGCGCGACGACCGTGATGCCTTCCAGGGTGCGCCCGGCCGCTGCCTTCCGGCCGGCACCCGGCGTCACCGGCGCTCCCCGGGGCAGTGCGGTGCGAGCAGCCGCGCGGTCAGCCGGGGCCGTCCCCGGGCTCGTAGGCGAGCCACACCACGGCCAGCGGCGGCAGCGTGATGGCAGCTGAGAAGTCGAGGTCGTCCCAGGCGACGGCCTCGGCGGTGACCTCGCCGGCGAGGGCGTCGCTGCCGCCGAATCCGGCGCTGTCGGAGTTGAAGATCTCCACCCAGCGGCCCGGATGCGGAAGCCCGATCCGGTAGTCATCGCGGACCACCGGGGTGAGATTCGCGACGCAGGCGATGCTGCGCCCGCCGGTCAGCGGGAACCGGAGAAATGACAGCACGCTGTTGGCTGCGTCGTTCGGGTTGATCCAGCGGAAGCCGGGCCAGTCGAAGTCCTGCTCCCACAAGGCGGGCTCGCGCCGGTACACCGTGTTGAGCTCGCGGACCATGGCCTGCACCCCGGCGTGCTCAGGGAAGTCGAGCAGGTGCCAGTCGACGCTGCCGTCGTGCCGCCACTCGTCGTTCTGGCCGATCTCGCCGCCCATGAACAGCACCGGCCGGCCGGGATGTGCCCACATCCAGGCCAGCAGCGCGCGCAGGTTCGCGAACTGCTGCCAGCGATCCCCGGGCATCTTGCTGAGCAGCGATCCCTTCCCGTGCGCGACCTCGTCGTGGCTGAGCGGCAGCATGAAGTTCTCGGTGAACGCGTACAGCAGGGCGAACGTGAGCTCGTGATGGTGGTACTGCCGGTGGATCGGATCCTTGGCGAAGTACACCAGGGTGTCGTTCATCCACCCCATGTTCCATTTGAACCCGAAGCCGAGACCGCCCAGGTAGGTCGGGCGGGAGACGGCCGGCCAGGAGGTGGATTCCTCGGCGACCAGCATGACCGAGGGGTGGTGCCGGTAGACCACCTCGTTGGATTCCTTGATGAAGTCGATGGCCTCCAGGTTCTCCCGGCCGCCGAACCGGTTGGTGACCCACTCACCTTCCTGGCGCGAATAGTCCAGGTAGAGCATCGAGGCGACCGCGTCGACGCGCAGGCCATCGACGTGGAATTCCTCGATCCAGAACAGCGCGTTCGCGAGCAGGAAGTTCCTGACCTCGTGCCGCCCGTAGTTGAACACCAGCGTGCCCCAGTCCGGGTGCTCGCCCAGCCGCGGGTCGACGTGCTCGTACAGCGCGGTGCCGTCGAAGTGCGCCAGTGCCCAGTCGTCCTTGGGGAAGTGCCCGGCCACCCAGTCGACGAGGACCCCGATGCCCGCCTGGTGCAGCTTGTCGACCAGGTAGCGGAAGTCGTCGGGCGTCCCGAACCGTGCCGTCGGCGCGTAGAACCCCGTCACCTGGTAGCCCCAGGAGCCGGCGAACGGATGCTCCGCGATCGGCAGGAACTCGACGTGAGTGAAGCCGAGATCGCTGAGGTACCCGGGCAGCGCCTCGGCCGCCTCGCGGTACGTCAGCGGCCGCCACCCGCCGCCGCCGTCCTGGGTCAGCCGCCATGAGCCCAGGTGGCACTCATAGATCGTCACCGGGGCGGACAGCAGGTCGGTGGACTCCCGGTGGGCGAACCAGGCTGCGTCCTGCCATTCGTACTCGCTCCGGGCGACAACGCTGGCGGTGGCCGGCGGCACCTCGGTGGCGAAGGCGAACGGATCCGCCCGCAGGCTCAGCTGCCCGTGCGGGCCCATTACCTCGTACTTGTAGTGCGCGCCGGGGCCGACCCCGGGCACGAAGATTTCCCAGACCCCGGAACTGCCCAGCACTCTCATCGGGTGGATGCGGCCGTCCCAGCCGTTGAAGTCGCCAACTACCCGCACCGCCCGGGCGCTGGGCGCCCATACCGCGAAAGACGTGCCGGATACCCCCTGGTGCACGCGCACCTGCGCGCCGAGATGATGCCAGAGCCCCTCGTGCCGGCCTTCCGCCAGCAAGTGCAGGTCGAGCGGCCCGAGCGTGGGCCAGTACCGGTAGGGATCATCGACCACCACCACGGCACCGTCCGGGTAGGTCACCTCCAGGCGGTAATCCGGGATGCCCGGCCCGGTCAGCAGGCCGGCGAACGCCCCGGCCGGGTGCACCTGGCGCATCTCGGTGCGCTGCTCACCGGCGAGGATCGTCATGCCGATCGCGTCCGGGCGCCAGCCCCGGATCACCACCCGGTCGTGGCCGTCGCCGTCCCGCGCCGGGTGAGCGCCCAGCACGTGATGCGGATCGTGGTGGTGGCCAGCGACGAGGCGTTCCAGGTCGGCATCGTCCGCGGACAGATCGAACTGCGCCGGTAAGCTCATGCTGGTCCCCTTCTGCGCGACGCCCTCGACCTTACGCGAAATGCCGGGTGCCCGGCCCGCTGGCGCGGGCGCTGGCTGTTCAGTGGCCGGTCGTGTCCAGTACCGGCGGAATGCGGTCGTCGTTGACGGCGTAGCCAAGCTGGGCCGTGACGTCGACCACGCCGTCAACGGAAGCGGCCATCCTGGCTGCCAGCCCGACCATGCTCTTGTGCTCGACCTCGCCGGTCATGTTCACCACGCCGCTGGCCACCGTCACCTCGACCCGGGCCGGATCGGTGCCGAGGTACCGGGTGAGCACGTCGCGGATGATCTCCTCCCGGATCTCGTCGTCCGATCGGAGATATACCTTCAGCAGATCACGGGGCGTGACAATGCCCGCCAGCCGGCCGGCCGCGTCGGTGACGATGAGGTGCCGGATGCGGTGCCGGTCCAGCTCCCTGGCCGCTTCGACGATGCTGGCATCTGGCGTGATGGTCACCGGCGGCGACGTCATCAGCTCCCTGGCGGTGAGCCCGGCCGCCCGCGCCCGGCCGTCCCGGTGCCGCCATCGCGGTGGCTGCCGTGCGCCCTGGTCTTCCTGGTATTCCTCCTTGCGGAGCAGGTCCAGCTCCGAGACGACACCCGCCACCCGGCCGCCGGAATCCAGCACCGGGAGCGCGCTAACGCCATGCCGGGCCAGGATGGCGACCAGCTCGGCGAACGGCGTGTCCTCGGTGACCGCGGCGACGTCGGCCGTCATCACGGCACGGACAGCGCGATGAACCATCGCGGCCTCCTCGGTTCGCCCGGACGATACCCAAAAGATAGGCGTCGCGAGGACCCGCGGCCAGCACCAGTTTTCCCGCGATGCCCGGCCGCCCCAGGAAGCTGGCGGCCGGCCGCCCAGGCGGGAAGCTGGCTGGCCCGCCCGGCGGGCCGGAATCGGGCCGCCCGGCGGCGTGCCCGGGTGCTAGTGGTGCTCGCCGTGCAGCGGGCTCTCCCTCGCCGGGCCGCCGGCCGCCCGCGGCCTGCGCCGCCGGGTCCATCGCTGGGTGCACGCGAGGGTGTCCGCGCAGTACCAGTAGACGTCCGCGCACGCGCGGCCGCCGTCTGGCACCATGGACGCGGCAGGCTGCTTGGTCCCGCACAGCCAGCATGCGTGCGTCCCGGCGAACTGCTGCGCCGCCGTGCCGTCGGCCTGGGGCAACTCGGCGCCCAGAGGCGTCACGGGTGACAAGGTCATGGCGAATCCTCCCTCTTGCCGTGGCCGCCAGGGGCCGCCGGCCGCCGGTCACCGTGCCGGGCGGCCGCCCCGCAGGCGACGGGCGGCCGCGAGTTCCCGTTCGCAGCCGCTGATGAGAGTCTCCAGTGCATTCGGCCGGAGTGGGGCACGGATAGGTTAACTGCCCGGAAAGCACCCGTCGCCATCACTTCCCGGATCCGGCCGTCAGCTGCCCGGTCCCGGCCTCGCCGGGCCGCGCTGCCGCGGCCCCGTCAGCCCGTCCGGCCCGGCCGTCAAAAGGTCCCGGGCTCGCTGCCGGCGGTCACTGGCCGAGCATCGGCGGTGCCTGCTCGCCTCGCTGCCGCGCGGGCCTGCGCTTGACGTTGACGCCGCCCATCAGCGCGAGTCCGATCACCTTCAGCCGCGGGGCGCCCGGCTTACCCGGGCCGGTGGCGCTGTGGTCGAAGCCGCCCATCAGCCCGATGCCGGCGACATCGACGTCGATGTCCTCGGGCACGATGATCTGGACGCCGCCCATCAGCGCGTACGCGTGGATCGTCACCTCGGGCGCGCTGAACCGCGCGTGCCGCAGATTCTAGCTCCACGCCGCCCATCAGGGCGAGCGCGACGTAGCTGGGCGGCACCACCCAGGGTCCGGCGCGCTTCGCCCCGCTCATGACCGCGACTGAGAACTTCGCGCCCGGGGTGCCGCCGACCCGGCCGGGCGGGAAGCCGCCGGCCGGCCCGGGCGGCGGCACCGGGGCGCCGGGCAGCGGCAGGTCGCTGGTGACGGCCTCCAGGTCGGCGTAGGTCCTGGCCGAGTAGGTCAGGCCAAGCCGTTCGTCGAGCTCGTCGAGGGTGATCCGGCCCTGGCCGGCGGCATCCCGGAGCACGCCCGCAACCCGGTCGCGGTCCGCGTCGGAAACCCGCAGGGAACGTGGGTCGGTCGGCTCGGGCAGGTTGCTCACGCTTTCAGCCTAGTGTTACCGCTCTTCTTCATGACCGCCGTTTCTTCGTGACCGCCCGCGGGACGCCGGCTGGCGCCCCGCGGGCACCGGGGGGCACGATGGGAGGGTGAATATGCTCAGTGATGTCATCGTGCCGACGCGTTCGCCGGCCGTGCTGGAGCCGGTCATCGGCCCCGGCCGCTACGCCCGGATGCTGACCGAGGCCAGCCGGTTCCGGGAGGCGGCCGGGCCGCGGACCATCTGGAACGTCAGCTCGACCGCGGTCGGCGGCGGTGTCGCCGAGATGCTGCAGGTACTCGTGGGGTATGCGGCGGGCCTGGGTATCGCGGTCCGGTGGACCGTCATCAGCGGTGACCCGGACTTCTTCGCGATCACCAAGAGACTGCACAATCAGCTGCACGGCGCGGCCAGCCCCGGCGGGAATCCCGGCGCCGCCGAGGCCGCCCATTACGAGCAGGTGCTGGCCGCGCAGGTGGGCGAGCTGCTAGCGCGGGTGCACCCGGGCGACATCGTGCTGCTGCACGATCCGCAGACGGCCGGCCTGGTCCCGCAGCTGGTCCGGGCCGGCGCGCGGGTGGTATGGCGCTGTCACGTCGGGGTGGACTGGGAGAACGACGAGACGCGCGCGGCCTGGGGATTCCTGCGGCCATACCTGGCACCCGCGCACGGATACGTGTTCAGCCGCCGCCAGTACGTGCCGTCGTGGGTTCCCCGGGCATTGACCTGGATCATCCCGCCGTCAATCGACCCGCTCTCGGCGAAGAACCAGGAACTCGATGCCGCGACGGTGACGGCGATCCTGACCACCATCGGTGTGCTGGCCATCGATGCGCCGCAGCCGCCCGGGCATTTCAGCCGCCTCGACGGCGCGATCGGCGAAGTCACCCGGGCCGGGCTGGTGACGGCCGAGGGCCTGCCCGGCCCGGATGATCCCGTCGTCGTGCAGGTTTCCCGCTGGGACAAGCTGAAGGACATGTCGGGCGTCATGCGCGGCTTCGCCGAGCACGTGGTGCCCGGCAGCCCCGGTTACCTGATGCTGGTCGGCCCCATGGTCAGCGGGGTGACCGACGATCCTGAGGGCGCCGAGGTGCTGGCTGAATGCCACGCGCAGTGGCTTGGGCTGCCTGCCGCGGCGCGCGCGCGGATCCTGCTGGTGACATTGCCGCTCGAGGACGTCGAAGAGAACGCGGCCATGATCAACGCGATTCAGCGGCACGCGGCGGTGATCGTGCAGAAGAGCCTCGCCGAGGGGTTCGGGCTGACCGTGGCCGAGGGCATGTGGAAGGGGCGCCCGATCATCGGCTCGGCGGTCGGCGGAATCCTGGACCAGATCCCCGACGGTACCGGGATCCTGCTGCCCGACCCGGCCGACCTGGCCGCGTTCGGGTCGCAGGTGCGGTACCTGCTCGACCACCGGGAAACCGCCGAGCAGCTGGGACGGGCAGGCCAGGTGCATACCCGCGCCAATTACATCGGCGACCGCCACCTGCTGCAGTACGCAGAGCTCTTCGAGGCGGTCATCGGCGATCCGGCCGCGTCCGCGCCGTAAGCCGGGCCGCGGCTAGTGCCGAGCGCCCAGCTGGTCAGGCAGCTTCGGGCCGGCCTGGACTCCGGTTTCTGCGCGCTGCCGCGGCGGTCCTGCTGGCCGGTCAGGTCCCGGTGAAGCGGGCCTCGCGCCGCTCGGTGAAGCTGCGCAGCCCCTCGGCCGCGTCCTGGCTGCGCAGGATGCCGGGCAGCAGCGCGGCGATCTGGTCGCGGGCCGCGGCCGGGCCCTGGCTGCGGCCGGTCCGGGCGGTGGCGAGCGTGCCCTGCACGCCCAGCGGCGCCTGCCGGGCGATCAGCTGGGCGAGTTCGCTGGCCCGCCCGACGTGCGCTCCGGCCGGCACCACCTCCTGCACCAGCCCGATCCGCAGCGCCTCGGCGGCGCCGAATTCCTCCCCGGTGAGCAGGAACCGCATCGCGTTGCCCCAGCCGAGCTGCGCGGGCGCGCGGAAGGTGGCGCCGCCGAACGGGATGATCCCGCGGCCGATCTCCAGCTGGCGGAAGCGCACGTCATCGGCGGCGATCACGATATCGGCAGCCAGCGCAAGCTCGATGGACAGCGTGTAGGCGATGCCGTTGACCGCCAGCACGATCGGCTTGGGCACCGGATCCGCCCAGACCGCGAACGGGTCGAAGGGATGCGAGCCGCAGATCACGGCCGGGCCGTGCTCGGTCACCGCCGGGCCGACCTCGGCCAGGTCGAGGCCCGCCGAGAAGTGATCGCCGTGCCCGAACAGCACGCCGGCCCGCAGCTCCGGGTCGGTGCCGAGGGTCTCGTACGCGGCGCCAAGCGCCTCGATGGTCGCCAGGTCGAAGGCATTGCGCTTCGCTGCCCGGTTAACCCCGATGAGCAGTACGTGCCCGTCGCGCTCGACGGTGATGGGCTCGGTCAACGTGCGCTCCTTGGCGGCCGGGGATTGCGGCTGACTCGACTCTAACGGCTAGCCGGCCAGGGAGCGGGCGGCGCGGCCGCGGGCCAGGGTCCGCCCGGGCGGCGTGCACCAGCCTCGCAGCGGGCAGCGCCGCCCCGGCCGGGCCGGCCGGCCGCGCTGGCCTCGTTTCAAATGTGCTCTCATCAGCTGCCGGACTCAATGAGACCATCGGGTGACCCGGCGCGGTAGCCTGCGCTCCGCTGGCGCGCTTGTCCGGTGCGCGCGGTACGACGAGGGGAGGGGAGCACGAACACCAGCCGCGACGAGGATCCAGCCGGCGCCGCGACGCCCGCGAACGGCGTGGAGCCCGATGCCCGCTTTACCCTCGCCAACGAGCGGACCTTCCTGGCCTGGTGCCGCACCGCGCTCGCGCTGGTGGCTGCCGGGCTGGGGATCGTCCAGCTGCTGCCGCCGTTCCCTGGCGTCCCGTGGGGCAGGCACATCATCGGAACCCCGCTGATCCTGCTCGGCTCGGTCGTCGCGGTGGCCAGCTACCTGGAATGGGCGCGCAACCAGCGTGCGCTCCGCCGCGGGGAGCCGATGCTGCACTCGCGCCTGCCCGCCATCCTGGCGGTGACCATCGCGGTCATCGGGCTGGCCGCGGCGGTGCTCGGGCTGGTGTCGGGGCCGAGCTGATGCCGCCGCGCGAAGATATCGAGGACGCCGATCCGGGGCTGGCCAGGCAGCGGACCGAGCTGTCCTGGACCCGGACCGCCGTCTCGTTCGCGGCACTGGGCGGGTTCATCACCAAGGGCCATCCGTACGCGGGCATCCCGATCATCGCCTTCGGCGCCCTGATCTGGAAACTTGGCCGGCTGGCCAGCGCCCCCGGGGGCGGCCGGGCCCGGCCCCGGCGGCTGCTGCTGATCGCCCTGGCCGTCACCGGCGTCTCGCTCGCCGCGCTGGCCATAACCCTGCTGAGCCCTGAGCCAGCCGGGCTCCGGCCCTGACCGTGCCGCTGCCGCTGCCGCTGCCGCGAGAAATCTGCTGATCAGCGGCAGCGGATAGGGTTTGGGGAAGGTTGCCGCGGACAGGAACTGCTGATCTCGTGACGGAGACCGTCCCGCCGCGCCGGGCGGCGGCGGCCGCGCAGGCGCAGAAGGAGGATTCACGGCCCGTGGCCGGAGACTACAAATTCGTGGTGGCTGCCAGCCGGCTGCCGGTGGACCAGGTCGAGGGCCCGGACGGCGAGGCCGGATGGCAGCCGAGTCCGGGCGGGCTGGTGACCGCCCTGGAACCGGTGATGCGCGACGCCGGCGGCGCCTGGATCGGCTGGTCCGGCTCGGCCGGCCAGCCGCCGGAGCCGTTCGATACCGGCGGAATGCACCTGATCAGCGTCGGCCTGTCGGCCGAGGAGGTCCGCGACTACTACGAGGGCTTCTGCAACGCCACCTTGTGGCCGCTGTATCACGACGTGATCGCGCAGCCGGAGTTCCACCGGCCGTGGTGGGACGCTTACGTCAGGATCAACCGCCGCTATGCGGAGGCGATAGCCGGGCAGGCGGCCGCCGGCGCCACCGTGTGGGTACACGACTACCAGCTCCAGCTGGTCCCGGGGATGCTGCGCGAGCTGCGCAGCGACGTGCGCATCGGCCACTTCACCCACATCCCGTTCCCCGGTTACGAGATCTTCGCCCAGCTGCCCTGGCGCAGGCAGCTCGTCCGCGGCCTGCTCGGCGCCGACCTGCTCGGCTTCCAGCGCAGCGGCGACGCCACGAACTTCCTGCGGGCATGCCGCCGGACCGCCGGGCTGGCGACCCGCGGATCCCTGGTCCGGGTGCCGGATTCGCCGGATGGCGGCCGCGAGGTCCGCGCCGCGGCCTTCCCGATCTCGATCGACGCGGCGGGGTTCGGGGAGATTGCCAGCCGCGACGACGTGCAGGCCAGGGCCAGGGAGATCCGGGCGGCGCTCGGCGACCCGGACATCGTGCTGCTCGGCATCGACCGGCTCGACTACACCAAGGGCATCCTGCACCGCCTGAACGCCTACGGGGAGGTGCTCAGCGAAGGCCGTCTCGGGCTGCCCGAGGCGGTCCTGGTCCTGGTGGCCAGCCCCAGCCGGGAACGCGTCGAGCATTACCGCCGGCTGCGTGACGAGGTCGAGGTCATGGTGGGCAGGATCAACGGGAAGCACGGCGAGGTGGGCATCCCGCCGGTGCACTACCTGCACCAGTCCTACCCGCGCGAGGAGATGGCGGCGCTGTACCTGGCTGCCGACGTCATGCTGGTGACCCCGCTGCGGGACGGCATGAACCTGGTGGCCAAGGAATACGTCGCCTGCCGCCACGATGAGAGCGGAGCGCTGGTGCTGAGCGAGTTCACCGGCGCGGCCGACGAGCTGCACAGCGCGTTCATCGTCAACCCGCACGACATCGAGGGGCTGAAGGACGCGATCGTGCGGGCGGCTACCGTCTCCCCGCAAGAGGCCAGGCGCCGGATGCGCGCGATGCGCCGCCGCGTGTACGAGCACGACGTGGCGCACTGGGCGGCGACCTTCCTGGATGCCCTGCACGAGGCGCCGGGCAGCAGGCCGGCCGGGCCCGGAGCGTAGCCGCGGCGGGACCGTGCGGCAATGGGTGGCCGGCCGCCGCCGGCCTTCGCGGCCTGAGGCCGTCTCGATTACTTTCCGAATCCAGCCAATCACTAACCGTATATCATAGGGCGCCCCATGGAATCGGCCGCCGGGAGGCGGGCAATCTGCTCACATGCCTACGTGTCGCGGCATGCCCAGGCCGTCCGGCACGGGCAAGGCGGCCGGAATGAGCGAGGACACGGCGTGATCAGGACACTCATCGCAGAGCAGGCATCCTTGATCCGGGCTGGGCTAGTCTCTTTCCTGTCCGCCGCGGGCGATATCGAGGTCATCGCCGAATTGCAGCGCGGCGACCAGGTAATGTCCGCCTCGCGGGCGTTGCGGCCGGACGTCGCAGTCCTTGCCGCCGAGCTTCCCGGCACCAGCGGGTTCGCCGCCGCGCGCGCCCTGCACACCGAATTACCCTCCTGCCGTTCGCTGATCATGAGCGACGAGCGGGATCCGGCCGGGCTGCGCCGGGCGGTGGCCGCGCACGCGACCGGGTTCGTCGTATGGGACGTCGCGCCTGACTTCATCACCGCTGCCGTCCGGCGGGTAGCCAGCGGCAAGAAGGTCGTCGATCCCGAGCTTGCGTACGCGGCGCTCAACGCCACCGCGAATCCGCTGACCGCGCGGGAACTCGATGCGCTCCGGCTGGCCGCCGATGGCGCCACCACGGCCGAGATCGCCAGGGATCTCTGCCTTTCGGCCGGCACCGTCCGGAATTACCTGTCCAGCGCGATCACCAAGGCCGGCGCCCGCAACCGGGTAGATGCCATCCGGATCGCGGCCAGCGCCGGCTGGCTCTGACCGGCGCCGCCCCGGGGCCGGCGGCCCCGTCTTTCCGCACGTCAGGTGATATGCGTCAGGCCACTGGACGTGCGCGGGTCATCCTCGATTCGTGACGGTCGTCACTTGTCGCTCCCGGGCTGACGCTGCGATTCTTTCGCTGTCCGGAAATCGGCCAGGAGCGAGGTCAGCAGAAAAAGGGGCAAACCTATAAGCATTGTTAACGGATCGTCCGGCGCCGGTGCCGCCGAAAGTCACCGCACCTATTAAGGGTCAAATTCGCCAGTTCCGCGTAGGAGCTTAATTGGATAAGCGGTACGAATTGTTCTGCCTGGCCGACCCGCTGTTCTACGATTCCCCGAGCGGTGCCGCCGCGGCCCGGCGGGACTTCGCGATAGCCGCCCGCCAGCTGCCGCCCGGCTGGACCCGGCGCGGTCACGGCGACTGGCAGGTGCAGGTTCCGCCTGGCGACCCGATCCCGGCCCAGGGCTGGAAGATCCACGTGTCGGCCGGCCAGGACAACGCGGAACGGGTGCTCGGCGAGATCTTTGACTACTGCGTGCCGCGGCAGATCTCGTTCAAGTTCCTCCGTGGCCCGCTGGCGCTGCATCTGCGGAATGCGAAGTACGCACCGCGCGGGGCCAGCGGCAAGCTTGCTGCCATCTATCCGCCGGACGACGCCTGCTGCGAGCGCACACTCGCTGAGCTGGACGGCATCATCGGCGGCGAGCACGGGCCCTATATCCTGAGCGACCTGCGTTACGCCGCTGGTCCGCTCTACGTGCGCTACGGCGGCTTCACCCAGCGGCATTGCCGGAACTCCGACGGCGAGCTAGTGCCGGCCATCGCGGACGGCACCGGCCGGCTGGTGCCGGATCTGCGCACGCCGGTTTTCACGGTCCCGGCCTGGATCCCGCTGCCCGGCTTCCTCGCCCCGCATCTCGCGGCCCGCAACGCCGTCACGATGGGCGGCCTGCCTTACCAGGTCGACCGTGCGCTGCACTTCTCGAACGGCGGCGGGGTCTACGCGGGCACGGACTCGCGGACCGGGGAACGCGTTGTGCTCAAGGAGGCGCGGCCTTACGCCGGCCTCGCCGCCGACGGCGCGGACGCGGTCACCAGGCTCCGGCGCGAGCATGACATCCTGCGGCAGCTGTCCGGCCTCGGCGTGGCACCAGCCGCCCGCGGCTACTTCGCCGCCGGAGATCATCATTTCCTCGTCCAGGACTACATCGACGGCTCGCCGCTGAACTCCCTTTACGCCTCCCGGCACCCGCTGATCGCGGCAGTTCCCGATCCGGGCAAGATCGCCGATTACACGTCCTGGGCGCTGCGCATCTGCGCCGCCGTCGAGCGGGCCGTCGAGGCGGTGCACGCGCGCGGCGTCGTCCTGAACGACCTGCACATGTTCAACATCATGGTCCGGCCGGACGACAGCGTGGCGCTGATCGATTTCGAGGCGGCCGCGCGGGTCGAGGAGGGCAGGCGTGCGACGCTCGGCAACCCGGGCTTCGTGGCACCGCGCGACCGGACCGGGTTCGACGCCGATCGCTACAGCCTCGGCTGCGTCAAGCTGGCTATGTTCATGCCGCTGACGACGCTGTTCGCGCTCGACCGGGGCAAGGCAGCGGACATCGCCGGGGTGATCGCGGAACATTTCCCGGTCGGGCCGGACTTCCTGGCCGGGGCGGTCCGCGACATCAGCGGGCCGGGCCCGGCCGCGGGCCCGGGCGGGCGGTCGCCGGGCGGGCGGTCGCCGGGCGTGCGGTCGCCAGGCGGACAGGCGCCGGCCGGGCAGGCGCCGGCCGGGCGGCCCGGCGGCGATGCCGCCGGATCCGGCGACCGGCCCGGCAGCCAGCTCACGCCCGACCCGGCGGGCTGGGATCTGGCCCGGCGCTCGCTGGTCAAGGCGCTGCTGGCGAGCGCCACCCCGTCGCGCGAAGACCGGCTCTTCCCCGGCGACATCGACCAGTTCGCGACGCCGGCCGGCGGCCTCTGCATCGCCAACGGCGCCGCGGGCGTGCTCTACGCGCTGGCCGAGGCCGGCGCGGAAACCCGGCCCGAGCACGTCGAATGGCTCGTCACGCGGACCGCCGAGCCGGTGGCCGGCGCGCGGCTCGGCCTGTACGACGGCATGATCGGCGTGGCCAGCGTGCTGCACCGGCTTGGCCATCCGGCCGCCGCGCGGCGGGTAGCCGAGATAAGCCTCGCTGAGCGGTGGGAACTGCTCGGGACCGGCCTGCACGGCGGCCTGTCCGGGATCGCGCTCGCCCTGCTGCAGCTAGCCGACGCGACCGGGGAGCCGCGTTACCTGGAGGCAGCGCAGCGCGCCGCCGAAATCGTCGCCGACCGGGTGCCGGCCGGGCCGCCGGGCGGGGCGCCGGCCGGGCAGCGCGGGCCGGCCGGCCTGATGCGCGGCTCATCGGGACCCGCGCTGCTCTTCGTCCGGATGTACGAGCGGACCGGGGACGCCGGCTACCTGGACCTGGCCGGGACGGCGCTCGCCGCGGACCTGGACCGGTGCGTGCTCAGCGACCGGGGCGCGCTGGAGGTGGACGAGGGCTGGCGGATGATGCCCTACCTGGACGGCGGCAGCGCCGGCATCGGGCTCGTCATCGATGACTATCTCGGGCACCGCCGTGACGCCAGGTTCGAGTCGGCGGCCGGCGCCATCGCGATCGCCGCGAGCTCGGCCTTCTATGCCCAGCCGGGCCTGCTGCGGGGCCGTGCCGGGATGCTGCTTTACCTCGCCCGCGGGCCGGCCGCGGGGGAGAACGGGCAGCCAGCGGCGCAGACGGCGGCGCATCCGGCCGGGCCGCCGGCCGCGCAGGCCGCCGGGGTTCCGGCCGCGCAGCCGGCTCCCGGCCCCCGGGCTGCCGCGCATATCCGGCGCCTGGCCTGGCAC
Source organism: uncultured Actinomycetes bacterium (assembly GCA_963786975.1). Classification (GTDB taxonomy): domain Bacteria; phylum Actinomycetota; class Actinomycetes; order Streptosporangiales; family Streptosporangiaceae; genus Palsa-506. The sequence goes on from CAWBBE010000012.1 coordinate 322,918, forward strand.
GCGATTGGCTACGGCGGCGGCATCGCGTTCCCCGGCGACACGCTCTTCCGGCTTTCGATGGACCTCGCCACCGGTACCGCCGGCGTGCTGCTCAGCCTCGCTGCGGCGCTCTCCCCCGGCGGGGCCGGGCTGCCGTTCCAGGGCCGCGCGCGGCGTCCCGGAGGCGGGCCGGCGGCGACCGCCGGCCACATAGACGTCCCTGGAAATTCAGGCCAGGGATTGGTGAAAGAAACCGTCATCACAAGGAGGTAACACGAAATGGCGCTTCTCGACATGCAGGCCATGGAGCTGGACACCCAGCGCACTGGCGGCTGCGGCGGTTGCGGCGGCAGCGAACTCAGCGTGCTGCTTTGCGACAGCGCGGTCAGCGTCCAGCTGTGCCTGTGACCTTGCTGTCGCATGACTGAGTGATGAGGACGCGGCGCGGAGCGCGGCCGGCCGTCCGGCCGCCTCCGCGCCGTTCTTCGCGGCCGGAGGCCCGGATGGCAGACGAAGGCCGGCCCGCCGGTGATGCCGCCGGCCGGGATTTGCGCGGCGCCGCCGACCGGCTGCTGCTGCAGATGGCGTGGCGAGGCGGTCACTGGGCCGCCCTGCTCGTCATCACGTCAATCACGGGGGCGATCGCGGACACCCTGCTTCCGTGGGTCGCCGGGCACACCGTGGATGTCATCCTGCGCACCGCGGCCGGGCTGGGCGGAGCGGCAGGCGCCGGCGCCACCGCGGGTGCGAGCGCCACCGCGGGTGCGAGCGCAGCCGCCGCGGCCGGCCCGGCTAGCCAGGCCGGCCAGTGGCTGGCCGGGTGCATCGTGCTGATCCTCGTCATCGTGGCCTGCGGGGCGCTCGGCCAGTTCGCCACCGGGATGGGCACCGCGACCGCCACGGCATGGCTCCGGCAGCGGCTGGCCAGTCACGTCCTCGCCGGCGGGCTCCGGCTCCCGGCGCGGTTTCCGGCCGGCGATCTGGTCGGCCGGATGGTTGGCGGTGCGGCCGACGCGGGCTGCGCTCCCGCCAGCGGCGTGCTGGCGGTGGCCGGGCTCATCCCGTCAGCGGGCAGCATCGTCGCTCTCGCCCTGATCGACCCCTGGCTCGCGGTGGCCTTCGCGGCCGGCCTGCCTGCCCTCGCCGTGGTGATCCGTTCCTTCACCCGCGATGCTTCCGACATCACCGTCCGCTATCAGCGGGCACAGGGCGCGATTGCGGCCCGGCTGCTGGACGCGCTGGCCGGCGCGCGGACAATAGCCGCGGCGGGCACCTGCGATCAGGAGGCGGCCAGGGTGCTCGTCCCGCTCGCCGAGGTGTCCCGGCACGGCCTTGCGTTCTGGCGAATCCAGGCGCGGGTCGCGGCCCAGGGCTCGCTCATCGTTCCGCTGCTCCAGATCGCGGTACTGGCGGTCGCCGGGATCGAGCTGGCGGCCGGCCGGATCAGCCCGGGGGAGTTGTTCGCGGCCGGCCAGTACGCGGTGCTCGGCGCTGGCGTCGGCGCGGCGCTCGGCCGGCTTGGCCAGCTGGCCCGGGCCCGCGCCGGGGCCAGGCGGGTGGCGGAGCCGCTCGCCGAGCAACTGCCCGGCCGCGGAACCAGGTTGCTGCCGCCCGGCCCCGGCCGCCTGGATCTGCGCACGGTTACCGTGCGGGCCAGCGGCAAGCCGGTGCTCGACCGTATCGATGTCACCGTGCCCGGCGGCGCGGTGGTTGCCGTGGCCGGCCGATCCGGCGCAGGCAAGTCCTTGCTCGCGGCGGTCGCCGGGCGGCTGCTGGATCCGGACGCGGGCGACGTGCTGCTCGACGGCATCCCGGTCGCCAGCCTGGACCGCGGCGAGCTGCGCCGTGCGGTCGTCTACGCGTTTGACCGGCCAGCGCTGCTCGGCCGCACGCCGCGCGAGGCGATCTGCTTCGGGATCTCGCGCCCGTCCCCTGCGCGAGTACTGTCCGCGGCGCGGGACGCGTCCGCTTACGAATTTCTGCAGCGCCTGCCTGCGGGCCTGGACACGCCGCTGGACCAGGCGCCGATGTCCGGCGGGGAGGTACAGCGAATCGGGCTCGCCCGGGCGTTCGCGCATGCGGACGGAGCCCGGCTGCTGATCCTGGACGACGCCACGTCCAGCCTCGATACGGTCACCGAGATGCAGGTCGCCACGGCGCTTACCAGCCGTCCGGGCGGCTGCACCTGCCTGATCATCGCGCATCGCGCCGCCACGGCCGCGCGGGCCGACCTGGTTGCCTGGCTGGACGGCGGGAAGCTGCGCGCGCTCCGGCCGCACGATGAGCTATGGCAGGACCCTGCGTACCGCTCGGTCTTCACGGCCGACATGGCCGGGCCGGGGGGAGCGGCCGGGCCGGGGGAAGCGGCCGGGCCGGGGGAAGCGGCCGGGCCGGGGACGGCGGATGGGCCGGCGGCAGATGGGCGGCCGGCGGTGACGGCCGGACCGGCGGCGGCTGATGGCTGATCCCGGCACCCACGGCACGGCGCGCGCAAGGCGCGCGCTGCTGCTCGGCGTGTTCCGGTGCAGCATCCGGGGCCGGCCCGGCGACGCCGGCTGGCTCGCGGTGTGGTCGCTCGTCCAGGCCCTGCCCTCGCTCGCCGCTGGCTGGGCGGTGGCGAAGGCCACCGGGGACTTCATCGCAGCCGGGGCCGGCACCGCCCGGGGCCTTGGCTGGCTGGCCGCGCTCGCGCTGGCCGCGCTGGCCGGCGCGCTGGCGAGCCGGCAAATGTACCTGCGGGTCTCGGCGATCGTCGAACCGCTCCGCGACAATCTGGTGCGCGTCATCGTTACCGGCGCGCTCCGGCAGGCGACGCGGCAGGCGCACCAGGGGGACGCCGGCGCGGTCGCCAGGATCACCCATCAGGCCGAGATAGTCCGGGACAGCTTTGCCGGCCTGCTGGCGGTCGGCCTCACGTTCGCCTGCACGGCGGCCAGCGCGCTCGTCGGCCTGGCCATGCTCGTTCCCGCCGTGCTGCCACTCGCCATCGTGCCGATGGCCGTGTCGCTCGCGGCGTTCTGCTGCTTGCTGCCGGCCGTGGCCAGCCGGCAGCGCAGGTCGGTGGTCGGCGAGGAGATGGTGGCCCAGTCGGCTGCCGCGGCCCTGGCGGGCCTGCGCGACGCCATTGCCTGCGGAGCGGAGGATCAGCTGCGCGCCGAGATCACCGACCGGGTGACTGAGCAGGCCGCCGCCCTGCGCGCGGTGGCCGGGATGAACCTGCTCCGCACGCTGTGCCTGGCGGTTGGCGGCTGGCTGCCGCTGGTGCTCGTGCTGGCGGCCGCCCCGTCGCTGGTGCGCCACGGCGTTGGCGCGGGAGCGATCATCGGCGCGGTGACCTACATCGGCGGCGTCCTGCAAAGTGCCCTGTACACGCTCACCCGCGGCATTGGCGGCAGCGGCATCAGGCTCGCGATCACGCTGCAGCGAATAGTCGAGGCGAGCGGGTGCCCGCCGGACCCGGGATCCTGGAGTGGCTGGCTGCACCGTCCGCCGGACCGGGGAAGCAGGGGTGGCGGGCGGCACCGCGGTGGCCCGGCCGGCCGCGGTGGCGGCCTCCCGGCCGGAGCCTCGCGGCACCGCGGCGGTGCCCGGCCTGAGCTTCCGCGCCGCCAGCGCGGCGGCCCGCCAGCGGGAATTTCGCGCGGCCGGCCCGGGCAACCCGCGGCGGCCGATTCAGGGCCGGTGCGCCGGGCTGGCCAGCAGCTGGCCCGCCGGGCCGGGCCGGAACCAGGCCGGGTCGCGCTCCGCCAGGTCAGCTTCGCCTACGGTCCGCACGCCGAGCCCGTGCTGCGGGCCCTTGACCTCGACATCCCCGCCGGGCAGCACGTGGCGGTGGTAGGGCCGAGCGGAATCGGCAAGTCAACCCTCGCCGGGCTGGTCGCCGGGCTGCTCCGGCCGCTGGCGGGCGAGGTGCGGCTGGCCGGGGTGCCGCTCGCCGAGGTGCCTCCGGCAGATCTGCCCGGGTACCGGGTGCTGATCCCCCAGGAGGCCTACGTATTCGCCGGGACGCTGGGCCAGAACCTCAGCTACCTGGCGCCGGATGCGGCCGCCGCCGAACTCGACGCCGCTACCGACGCGGTCGGCCTGCGCGCTCTGGTAACGCGCCTCGGCGGGTACCGCGCGGAACTGATCCCGGCGGCTTTGTCCGCGGGGGAGCGCCAGCTCATCGCGCTTGCCCGGGCTTACCTGTCACCGGCCAGGCTCGCCATCCTGGACGAGGCGACCAGCCAGCTGGACCCGGACGCGACGGCCCGGGCCGAGCACGCGTTCGCGGCCAGGCCCGGCACGCTGATCGTCATCGCGCACCGGATAAGCTCCGCGCTCCGCGCAGATCGCGTGCTCGTGCTGGACGGCACCCGCGCGCAGATCGGCGGCCATGCGGCGCTGCTCGCCTCGTCCGCCATGTACCGGGATCTTGTCGGTCACTGGCAGGCCGGTCAGCTTCCGGTGCCAGCAAGCCCGAAGGCCGCCGGCGCGGGCAGCTGCCCGGTGCCCGGTCCTGAACCGGTGCTGGCGGATCAGTATCTCGCCCGGTAGGCGGCCGGGGCCCGCGGAAGTCCTGCGGCCGCCGCGGATGCCAGCTGACCGGCCGTCCGCTGATTAGGCGGGTGCTTCCGGGGCAGTGACAAACCACGCTGACTAGCTTAGGAAGAGTTATAGGCAGCGCTGACTAGCTCAGGAAGAGCGTGATGCTTGATGACGCAGCCCGCTGGCGGAGGCCGGCATAGCTCGGACCGCCCGGCCGGTCCCCGGCAGAGCCAGGAAGCGCCGGCCCAGCATGTGGTGCGCCGGACGCGAATGGGCGGGTGGTGGGTTGCCTCAGCGCTCTTCGCCGTAGTGCTGCTGTTGCTGCTGATCTTCATCCTGGAGAACAGCCAGCGGGTCAATATCAGCTTCTTCGGCGCGCACGGGCACCTGGCGCTGGGCGTCGCGCTGCTGCTGGCTGCGGTGCTGGGCGTGCTGCTCGTGGTGATCCCGGGAACCGCGCGGATCGTGCAGTTGCGGATGGTGGCCCGCCGGCATCGCGGCATCGACCGGCGCGCCGCCCGCAAGCAGCAGGCCGCGGCCGCGGCGCTGGTGACCGGTCCGGCCGGCACCGCGGCCCCGGGCACCGCGGCCCCGGGCACGGTGGCTACGAGCCCGACGGGCCAGGAAGGCTCGGCCCCGTCAGCTTCGGACGAGCCGGTCAAGTAACCGCCGCCGGATCGGCAGCGGCGCCGTGCTGGATTGTCAGCAGCCGAGGATTTCGGCAAGCTCAACGAGCCCGCCGGCCTCAACCAGCCCGTCCAGCGCAGGCGGGTCCGCGGGAACCGCGCCGGGACCCCACTCCAGCGGCCGCCGGACGAAGACCGGGCGGAGGCCAAGCGCGGCGGCGGCAGCCAGGTCTGACGGGTGCGCGGCGACCAGGCCGGCCTCGGCCGGCTGGCAGTCGAGCAGCCGGAGCGCCGTCATGTACACCTCAGGGTCGGGCTTATAGCCGCCGGCTAGCTGGGCCGAGAGCACGACGTCGACGCGCAGGTCGGCAAACTTGAGCAGGTCGGCGAGCAGCGCGAGGTGGCCGTTCGACAACGTGGCGGTGACGTGCCGGCGGCGCAGCCGGTCAAGCCCTTCCCGGCTATCTGGCCAGGGCCGGAGCTGCCGCCAGCCGCCAACCAGCGCTTCCCGGCCGGCCGCCGGCAGCGCGACGCCGTGCCGGTCCAGTACGGCGGCCAGCGTGTCGCGCTGCAGGGAATCCAGGTCGCGCCACGCCGCGCCACCGCGAACCTGGTCCATGGCCGGCTGGTAGGCGCGCCGCCAGTCGTCCACGATGCCCGCCCAGTCGGCCTGGCAGCCCGACCGGGTGCCGGTCGCCTCGGCCATCTCGATCAGGCTCGATCGCCAGTCGACGAGCGTTCCGAATACGTCGAACAGCAGCACGCGTGGCGGTTTCACGGCGACCAGTATGTCAACGCCAGCCGCCCCCGGATATCAGCAGCGGCAGCTCCAGCGGCCGGTCCCGGGCGACGCGGGCGACGCGGGGGACGTTGACTGTGGGCTTGCCGTCACGCCTGGCCGGCGACGAAGGTGCCTCTGCCGTGAACGCTGCGGACGAGTCCTTTGTCCCGCAGGACGGCGATGGCGCGACGGATGGTGCCGTAGCTGACTTCGTATTCTTCGGCCAGCGCGCGCTCGGCGGGCATCCGTCCGGTCAGCTCACCGCTCTCGATCCTCGCGGTGAGCAGCCTTGCTACCTGCAGGTAGGCAAGTTCTGGTGAGTGCGGATCGACCACGATGATCACTCTAAAGCTGCAGTGACCTGCCTTAACTCTCCGGTAGCAGTAAAGTGCTGTATAGTGCTCCACATTGCACGTGACAAGGATTGAGGTAGGCAGGATGACTGAGACGGAGCGCCTGTTAGCGGACGTTATGGAGCGCTACGGGGAGAACTGGAGCATCGGCCACTCCGAGGGGCCCTCGGTCTGGACGGCGGTATGCCGGCCTCAGCCGAGCGCCATGCGCGTCCTGGTAGCTCACACGCTGCCGGAACTGAGCCAGAAGCTAGCCAGGGCGAACGGCGACCTAAGCCAGGATCACTAAACCGCCCGCGGCAGCTAAGCGCGCGGCTGGTCGTCCTTCTCCGCGCCCGCGCGCCGGCCGCCGCGGGCCGGTCGCGGCAAGCCCGGTGCCGCATGCTCTTCGCGCCGCCGGGCCGGCGTCGCTGCCGCGGCGGCTCGGCGCCACCGCCCGGCTCAGGTAATGTTGCCGTCGGCAGCAGCGGACACGGCAGGCACGTGGCCGTGCCGAGCAGGCAGCGGACGTGCCAGGGGAGGTGAGACCCATTACCGCCAGACCAGGCAGGGTGCTCTCACCTCAGGCCATACGGCTGACCCGGCAAAGGTGACCCGGCGAGCGCCCTCGGCATCGTGAAGGGCTCTCATGTCGTCTTCCGGCTCCCAGCAGCACCAATCTGATTACCCGTCTGATTACCCGCTGCCGCCCGTGGCCGCGGCTTCGGCTCCGCCGGTGGCCCGGGCCGCAGCCGCAGCACCGGCCCCGGCCGCGCTTACCCGGTCGGCAGTCGTTACCCGGCTGCGGGAGGCAGGCTGCGTCTTCGCCGAGGACGAGGCGCAGCTGCTGACCTCGGCGGCAGCGACGCCCGCCGACCTCGCCGCGATGGTGGACCGGCGAGCCGCCGGGCTGCCCCTGGAACTGGTCCTCGGCTGGGCCAGCTTCTGCGGCCTGCGGATAGCCATGGACCCCGGGGTGTTCATCCCCCGGCGGCGCACCGAGTTCCTCGTCCGCGAGGCCGCTGCCGTCGCCCGGGCGGCGGCCGGCGCCGCTCAGCCGCGGGCCGTCGTCGTTGACTTGTGCTGCGGATCAGGCGCGATCGGCGCCGCGGTCGCCAAACTCGCGGCCGGTCCCGCTCATCCGGCCGGTCCCGCCCGCGGCGCCGCCGGCCCCGGCCGCCGGGTCGAGTTGCACGCGGTCGACATCAACCCCGCCGCTATCCGGTGCGCCTGCCGCAATGTCGCAGCCGCCGGCGGCCGGGTGTACGAAGGCGACCTGTACGAGCCGCTGCCGGCGACGCTGCTGGGCGGCGTGCACGTCCTGGTCGCCAGCCCGCCTTACGTGCCCGCCGGGGAGATCGGGCTGCTGCCCAGGGAGGCCCGCAGGTACGAGCCGCAGGCGGCACTCGACGGCGGCGCGGACGGGCTTGACATCGCCCGGCGGGTGATCGCCGCGGCCCGGCCATGGCTCGCGCCCGGCGGCCAGCTGCTGGTCGAGCTGAGCGAGCACCAGGCGTCCCGGGCGGCCGAAGCCGTCGCGCGCAGCGGGCTGGTCCCGCGCGTAGCCAGTTCCGCCGAGCTGGACGCCACCATAGTCATCGGCACCAGGGCCGCCCGCCAGCGCGAGCCTGGCCGGCGGCACGACCGGCCGCGGGCATGAGTGAAATCCGGCTGCCCGGGTAGGCGGAATAACTCGACCAGCGACCCTTCACCCACCGGCAGAGGAGAGAAATCCGTCGTGACCGCAGTACCTGAGATCATGCTGAACAATGGCAACACGATCCCGCAGCTTGGCTTCGGCGTCTTCCTGGTCGAGCCCGCTGACACCGCCGACGCCGTCACCGTGGCGCTGGAGGCCGGTTACCGGCACATCGACACCGCCGAGATGTACGGCAACGAGAAAGAGGTCGGCGAGGCCATCGCCAAGTCCGGCCTGGACCGGGCCGACGTGTTCGTGACCAGCAAGCTGAACAACGCCGCCCATCGCCCGGACGACGCCCGCAAGGCCTTCGACCTGTCCCTGGACGCGCTCGGCTTCGACTACCTTGACCTGTTCCTGATCCACTGGCCGCTACCCACCAGGTACGACGGTGACTTCGTGTCGACCTGGCAGACGCTGGAGGAGTTCTACCGCGACGGCCGGGCCCGCTCGATCGGCGTCTCCAACTTCCAGCCGCATCACCTGCGGCGGCTGCTCGCGGAGACCGATATCCGGCCCGCGGTCGACCAGATCGAGGTAAACCCGTACCTGACCCAGCTCGACCTGCGCACGTTCTGCGCCGAGCATCAGATCACGGTCGAAGCCTGGTCGCCGATAGCGCGGGGTAAGGCGCTCGATGACCCGGCAATCGTCACGATCGCCGGCCCGGCAGGCAAGACCCCCGCCCAGGTGATCCTGCGCTGGCATATCCAGCGCGGCGACATCATCTTCCCGAAGTCGGTAACCCCCGCCCGCATCAGGGAGAACTTCGACATATTCGACTTCGAGCTGTCTGACCAGGACATGGAGGCGATCAGCGCGCTGGACGCGGGGACCAGGACCGGGCCGGATCCGGACAAGTTCGACATGATCCCCGACTAGCCGGCCGGCCGGCCAGACCCGGGCGGCCGCCCCGGCTGGCGGTCGTCCGGGCCGGTCAGGTGTTTCCCGGATTCCGCAGGAATTCCGTGAGCGCCCGGTAGTACGGCGCGATCGTGCTGATATCGGCGTACTCGGCGGGCCCATGCTGGCCGTCGCCGCCGATGCCGAAGGCGACCGCGTCGGTGCCCCGCTGGTAGTAGAACCGCGCGTCGCCAGCGCCGTGCTTGCGCAGGAAGCCGCCGCGGTAACCCTGGCTGCGCGCGGCCTGCTGCAGGCGGCGTACCTCGCGGCGATCCTGGTCGGCGCGGTGCGGCGGGTCGGCGTGGCCGACGGCTGCCGTGACGCCCGGCTCGCAGAAGCCGGCCAGGTAGGCGGCGATCTGGTCGGCGGACCGGCCGTTAAAATCCGCGTCCTCGGGCGGGAAGCGGATGTCGAGCCATGCCTCGGCCAGATCCGGGATCTGGTTGCGGGCGGTGTTGGGCGTCTCGATCCGCGCCAGGTTGACGGTGGTCCGCCATGCCTCCGCGGTGGCGACTGGATACCTGGCCAGCACGTTGCCCACGCTCCGGTGCAGCTTGACCAGGGCGTTGTCGCCCAGCCACTGGTACGCGCTGTGCGCACCGCGCCCGCCGGCTCGCAGGGTCGCGGTGACGATTCCCTTGGACTCGGTCACGATGTCCAGCCCGCTGTGCTCGCCGATGATGACGAACTCGCCGCTGACGCCCTGCTCAAGCTGATGCAGCGTGCCGTCCCGGCCGCCGACCTCCTCGTCGGTGACGAGCTGCAGCGCGATCGGGTACCGGAGCTGGCCGGCCAGCTCGCGGAAGACCAGGGCCTGGACGAGCGCCGACAGCTTCATGTCCTGAGCGCCCCGCGCGTACAGCCGGGCGCCCTCGCGGCGCGGCTGGAACTGGCCCGGCGCGGCCGGCACGACGTCGAGGTGCGCGTTCAGGATGACGCGGAAATGCGGCTGCCGCGGACCGTGATAGACCAGCGCGCCCGGCTTGCCGTTGGAGCCGAACCGCCGCACGGTGAAACCAGGTCCGACGAACCCGAGTACGTAGCCGAGTGCCCGGCCGAGGTCATCGGGCCGATCGCAGGTCGACGGCACGGCGAGCAGCTGGCCGGCCGCGGTCAGGAAGGCCTCGGTATCCATCACAGCATCCTCCCCCGGATCAGCGGACACGGCTGCATGAGAAAGTGGCCCGCATGAGCGAAGTCCCGAGGGTGGGCATAGTGTTCCGCCCGCAGCTGCCGCCCGAGCGGCTGCGCGAGTTCGTAACGTCGGCCGAGGCGGCCGGCCTCGACGACGTCTGGATGTGGGAAGACTGCTTCCTGGAGAGCGGCCCGGCCAGCGTTGCCGCCGCGCTCGCGTGGACCGGCTCGGTGCGGATCGGCCTGGGCCTGATGCCCGCGCCGCTGCGCAACCCCGCGCTGGCGGCGATGGAGATCGCGACGCTGGCGCGGCTCTTCCCCGGGCGCTTCGTCCCGGCCGCCGGGCACGGCGTGCTGCCCTGGATGGATCAGGTCGGAGCCCGCGCCCGGTCGCCGATGACCTTGCTGCGCGAATGGGTAACGGCTGTCAGGTCGCTGCTGCACGGCCAGTCCGTCACCGTCAGCGGTGAGTACGTGCGGCTGGACGGTGTCGCCCTGGAATGGCCGTCGGCTGTCGTCCCGCCGCTGCTGGTCGGCGCCCGCGGGCCGAAGACGCTCGCGCTGGCCGGGGAATCCGCCGATGGCCTCGTGCTTGACGCCGGCATCTCGCCGGATGGCGTCCGCCGCGCGGTCGCGACGGCGGCGGCGAGCCGTCCGCCGGAAGTCGTCGTATACCTGCTGTTCGGCTCCGGGCCAGCCGCCTCGGCGCGGATCGAGGCGGAACTCGCCAAGTCAGCGGAGCCGCTGGCGAGCCGGGCCGCGGTCGGGTCGCCAGCCGGCCTAGCGCAGGCCATCCGGGCGTTCGCCGACGCGGGCGCGACCACCATCGCGCTGCAGCCAGCGGCGGACGACCAGGATGTGGCCGCGATGATCAGGCTTGCCGCCGCCGCCCGAGCCGCGCTGCGCGGCGGCAGCCCGGCACCGGCCGCCGCAGCTGACCGCGAGGGCACCACGTCAGCTGACTAACGGATCCGCGGTAGCCGCGGCCCGGGCTGACCGCCGCCGCCGCGGGGCTGACCGCCGCTGCGGAGGCTGACCGCCGCCGTGGGGCGGCCCGCGGGGGCTGACCGCCGCCGCGGGGCTGACCGCCGCCGCGGGGCTGACCGCCGCGCGGACAGTGCTGACCGCGCGGCGGTGATCCGCTACTTCCGCACTGGCCCCACGGTCAGGTAGACCGGCCCGCGGCGCGAGCAGGCGCCGAACGGGAACGGGACCAGCCTGGACCTGGTCTGGTTCGGCGGGTAGACCCGCAGGCCCGCCGCGGTGACCGGGTGGCACGCCGACGGCGGGAAGTTGCCGACGTCCACGATCTGCAGCCGCGCCGTGGCGGTCTTGCCGCGCCCGATCGTGACCGAGCGCGGGGTGCGGTTCGAGAAGGCGGCCCTGCTGCCGAGCCGGTGATGGTGCAGGTTGACGGCCCGGATGAAGGGGAAGCCGTTCAGCGTGCAGCGGTGCCCGGACAGGTTGGTGAACTCCAGGTGATAGAACACGCTGCCGGCTGTTCCGTTGCCGTTCGTGTTGAGCCAGACGACCAGGCCGGGCGTCTCGCACGCGCGCACGGCCGCCCTGGAGGCCGGGCCGGCCGGTGATCCCGGCGCGGCGAGGGCAACGGCGGGCAGCAGGATCACGGCGCAGGCGGCGGCGGCCGCGGCGGCAAGCCGGCGCACGGCGCGGGTGGTCAGGTTCATGAGCTTCCCCTCAAGGTAGGGCTGACCGGGTTCCCGGTTGGCTGCCAGCAAGTATGCGCAGCAGCGCCCGGCCGGGAAAGACGACTGGCCGGGCCGCCGGAGAATTGCTGCGCCGGTGCCCTGCTGCCGTTGCCGAGGCAGCCAGCCAGCGGTCCCGGTGCCGCTGCTTTAACTTGACCGATTCCAGGAACTGCGGCACCATGCCTGCATATGGCTGGTGCGCCGGTAGATCCGGATGGCGCAGCGTTATTGGCGCTGCGCACGGTGGGCCTGCGCGTGACCATGCCGCGCCGGGCTATGCTGTGCTGGCTGGCCAGGCACCCGCACGCTACCGCTGACGCCGTCGGCGCGGGCGTACGGGAGCAGTTCGGGGCGGTTTCCACCCAGGCCATCTACGACATGCTCGCCGCGTGCACCTCGGCGGGCCTGCTGCGGCGCATCGAGCCGGCCGGGCATCCCGCCCGGTTCGAGCGCCGGGTCGGCGACCACCATCACCACGTCGTATGCCGGCGATGCGGCCGCACGGAGGATGTCGACCGCGCGGTCGGAGCCCGGCCGTGCCTCATCCCGGATTCCGGCAGCGGCTTCGCTGTGGACGAGGCCGAGGTGCTGTTCTGGGGCAGCTGCCCCGCCTGCCACCGCGAGGGATGGCCGTAGGCCAGACCGCAGCGGGGGCGACGTACCCGGGGGGTGACCGGGGCGCAGCCCGGTTCGGTGATCTTGGACAGCCGAAGTATCGTCATGGGCAGGAGAGATCAGCCTGCGCTTTGGCGGTGCGTCCGTGCGTGACATTGTCAGCCAGGGCCGGGATCGCGAACCCAGCCCGCGGCGGCGCCGCCTGGCGGTGGCCGCGGTTCTCGCCGTGCTGCTGGCCGTCCTGGTCGTGCTGCATCTCCCGCGGCACCGGCCGTCCCCGGCGCAGCATCCGCGGGCCGGATCCGGGCCGCCGCCGGCGGCTAGCCAGCGGCTGGCCGGGCCGGCCGAGCCGGACGGGATCATCGGCCAGACCCTGCCCTGGGACGTCAGCCTCCGGCTGCCGGTCACCGGGTCCCAGCCGGCCTGGTTCTCGCCTGTCACCGGCGGTACCCAGCTGATCCGCGGCCTGCCGCGGAACCAGTCCGGGTACCTGTTCAGCCGGGCCGGCGGCGGCTGGACGGTCCGGCCCGGTGCCGCCGCCGGGCGAGGCTGCGGCAGCTGTGCCGGCCAGCCGGTGCCGGTTTACTTTCTCGCTGACCGCGCAACGTCAGTGACCCGGGTCGGCACGGCGGACGATGTCGCGCCGGCCGCTGCGGCCGGCGCGCTGTGGCTGACCAGCTACCCGCGGGGCGCCGATATGAGCACCGCGCCGGGAACGGCGCAGCAGGTCAGCGAGGCCGGCACGCCGCTCGGCCGGCAGCTCACGCTGCCCGCCGGGTACACGATTGACCAGGCGACCAGCCATGGCCTGCTGCTGGCGCAAGCGGTCCCGCGGGCCGGGCTGGCGGCTTACGTGCTGTGGGACCCGGGCGCCCGCCGGGTCACCCGGACCTTCGCCGGCGTGATCGCGGCGAGCTCCCGGGAGATCGCCTGGACTCCGCCGTGCAGCCGGCACTGCCGGGTGCACGTGCTGGATTCTGGCCACCGGGCGGGACACGACCGTCGTGCTGCCCGCCGGGAACTCGGTGGCCAGCGGCGCGTTCAGCCCCAGCGGGGGGTTCCTGGCGCTGCAGGTGAACCTCAGCCCGAACGCGGACAGCGGCGCCGGGCCGACTCAGCTTGAGGTGGCGGCGGCCGGCACCGGCCGGCTGACCGCGGTGCCGGACAGCTCGGTCAGCAGCGACGCCCTCGATGGCTTCGGCTGGCCCGGCGGCAGCGACAGCCTGGTCGCCGAGCTGAGGTTCACCACCAAGGTGCAGGTCGCGTCCTGGCGCCCGGGCGGATCCCGCCCGGCCATCGCGGTGATCAGGTCAGCGCGGAACTCGGCCGCGCTGATCGTCGGGTAACGCCCCGCGCAGGCAGCCATCCCGCCCGCGCCCGGGCCGCTTACGGCGGCGTGACGTGGGCCGGCCCGCGCTCCTAGGATGACCCCGGTGAGCGCAGACAAGGCCGCGGCAGCGCCCGGCCGGAAGCGCCGGGCAGCTAGCGTCATGCTGCCGGGCAGCGCCCGCGCGAACGCCGGGGTCCCGGACCCTGATGCGGACGGCCCGGACGCCGGGGTGCTGGCCGGCCCGGGCCCGGACGCCGCCGCGCGGGATGCCGGGACCATGCACGCCGGGGCCAGGGACGCCGCGGCCAGGGACACCGGGGCCACGGACACCGCGGGCACGGACGCCGGGGGCCATTACTGGGCGGCCGCGGGCGGCATGCCGCCGATGCCCGCCAGCACGCTGTGGGGCTGGGCCTGCCCGCTGCTGGTCACGCTGTTCGGCGCGGTCTTGCGGTTCAGCCGGCTCGGGCTGCCCAGGGCGGTCATCTTCGACGAGACGTACTACGTCGGCGACGCATGGGGCATCCTGCGGCACGGCGTCGAGATCGTGCACGTCAAGAACGCCAACGCGCTGCTGCTCCGGGGCGACACGCACATCCTGGCCGGCACCCAGGCCGAGCTGGTGGCGCACCCGCCGCTCGGCAAGATCATGATCGCTGCCGGGGAGTGGCTGTTCGGGCTGACGCCGTTCGGCTGGCGGTTCTCGGTGGCGCTGATCGGCTCCCTGTCCATCCTGCTGCTGGCCAGGATCGTCCGGCGGATGACCCGGTCCACCCTGCTGGGCTGCGTGGCCGGGCTGCTGATGGCGCTGGACGGCCTGGAGTTCACGCTGAGCCGGATCGCGATCCTGGACATCTTCGTGATGTTCTGGGTGCTGGCCGCCTTCGGCCTGCTGGTGATCGACCGGGACCGGACCAGGGTCCGGCTGGCCGCCGCCGGCCGCACCGGGCCCGCCGGCCGCACCGGGCCCGCCGGCCGCACCGGGCCCGGCGGCAGCGGCGGGCCCGGGCTCGGGATCCGCTGGCTGCGGGTGCTGGCCGGGGTATGCCTGGGCTGCGCGACGGCGTCCAAGTGGAACGGGGTCTGGTACATCCTCGCGTTCGGCGGCCTCGCGGTCGGCTGGGACCTTGGCGCACGGCGGGCGGCCGGGTTCGGCCGCGCCCTGGCCGGCGCGGCGCGGCACGACGCCAAGTGGCTGCCGCTGTGGTTCGGCCTGGTCCCGGCCGCCGTCTACGTCGCCTCGTGGGCCGGATGGTTCGCCAGCCCGGACGGTTACAACCGGGCCGGCGCGACCCTCAGCAGCCATCATCAGCACACCGCCGCGATCGCAGCCTGGCTTGCCTACAACAAGTGGATGCTGCAGTTCGGCCTCGGCCTGCATAGCCAGCCGGGCACGCAGTCGTACCAGTCGAACCCGCTCGGCTGGCTGGTGCTGGCCCGGCCGATCTCCTTCTTCTCCGCCTGCGTGCCGGTGAAGGGATGCGGGTCGGCCGGGTCCACCGAGCGGGAAGTGCTCGCGATCGGCACCCCGCTGATCTGGTGGGGCGCCACCGCGGCGATGCTCTGCTGCGCCGCCTGGTGGCTGCTGCGGCGGGACTGGCGGGCCGGGTCGGCGCTGCTCGGGCTGGCCGCGGGCTGGCTGCCGTGGATCTGGTTCAGCTGGCATGATCACCGGACCGAGTTCTACTACTACGCCGTTACGTTCGAGCCCTTCCTGATCATCGGCGTCACCCTGTGCCTCGGCCTGATCATCGGCCCGGCCAGGCACCGGGTGCCGGGCCGCCGGGCGGTCGGCGCCGTGATCGCCGGCGGCTACCTGCTGGCCGTGCTGGTGAACTTCGGCTACCTCTACCCGGTGCTGGCCGCGAGGGCCATCCCGTACTCGTCCTGGCTGTCCCGGATGTGGTTGCACGGCTGGATCTGACCCGGCTGGATCTGACCCGGCTGGTCCGGCCGGGGCACTGGACCGGCCCTGCTGGCCGGCCGGGCGGCGCGCCCGGGCGGCAGGCCGGATGGGGTATCGCAGTCAGGACCGAAGTTCCCGTTTAAGATCTGGTTGGACGGAAGCTGCCCGGTTTGCGCTACTATCCAGGCGGCTTTGGTTCGCTGGCCTGCTGCTATGACTTGCCTGCGGGGGAGCCACGGAGCGGGGCGCGGCCCGCCGGGCGCTGGTTGACGCCCGGCCGCAGCACTACTGACGAGGCAGGTGGCGAGCCGACCGTGCGGGGATCCAACATGAGCTCGATGCAGGTGGCCGGGTGCGCCGGGCTGGCGGTGGCCGGGGCGCGGGCGGCAGGCGGCCGGGTCCGATGACGGCGGGACTGGCCGGCAAGACCGCGGTGGTAACCGGCACGGCGCACGGCATCGGCGCCGCCATTGCCGACATGCTCCGCGGCGAGGGCGCGGCCGTGCACGGCGTTGACAAGGACACCGCCGACCTCACCAGCGCCGATGCGGTGCGGGCATTCTTCGCCGGGCTCGGTGTCGTCGACGTCCTGGTGAACAACGCCGGCGGTGTCTGCGGGCAGGTCGGCCATCCGCTGGAGGAGGTGTCGGCGGACGACTGGCACCAGGTCGTCGACGCCAACCTGACGACTGCGTTCCTGTGCACCCGCGCGGTGGCGGCGGGGATGAAAGAGCGCCGCTGGGGCCGGATCGTCAACATCTCCTCGGCGGCCGGGCTGTCCGTCAGCCGGACCGGCATCCAGGCGTATGCCAGCGCGAAAGCGGGCCAGATCGGCTTCACCCGGCAGATGGCGCATGAACTCGGGCCGTACGGCATCACGGTGAACTGCATCGCCCCCGGCTTCATCCGCTCCAACCCGACGACCGAGCGGCAGTGGGAAGGCTACGGCGCAGACGGCCAGCGCGAGCTGGTGGCCGGCATCGCGATGCGGCGGCTGGGGCTGCCCGCGGACATCGCCAACGGCGTCCGGTTCTTCACCGCCGAGCGTTCCTCCTGGGTAACTGGGCAGACCATCGCGATCGACGGCGGCAGTGCTTTCCTTTGACCCCGGCGATGCCCGCTACCTGCGAGAGCTCGCCGAGTTCGTGGCCTTGCCCAGCGTCAGCCGGGACGCCAGCCCGGACACGATGCGGGCCGCCGCGGACTGGCTCGCCGGGCAGCTGGGCTTCGCCGGCGCCCGGGTGGCCGAGACCGGCGGCCACCCGGTCGTGCTGGCGGAGTGGCTCGGCGCGCCCGGGGCGCCGACCATCCTCGTTTACGGGCATTACGACGTGCAGCCGACCGGCGACCTGGCCGAGTGGCTGACGCCGCCGTTCGAGCTGCACGCCGACGGCGACATCATCCGCGGCCGGGGCGTGACCGACGACAAGGGACCGGTCTACATCGCGGTGCAGACCGCCCGGGCCTTCCTGGCCCAGGAAGGCGGCCTGCCGCTGAACGTGAAGTTCCTGTTCGAGGGCGAGGAGGAGATCGGCAGCCCGCACCTGCCGGCCTTCGTCCGCGCGCACGCCGCCGAGCTGGCGGCGGATCTGGTGATCTCGGCGGACGGGGCCATGTGGCGGCCGTCCGAGCCCTCGCTGTCGCTGGCGTCCAAGGGCCTGGTCTCGATGGACATCACCGTCTCCGGCGCCAGCAGGGACCTGCATTCCGGCCGGTACGGCGGTACCGTGGCCAACCCGCTGCACGCGCTGGCCGCGATCCTGGCGAGCCTGCACCACCCGGACGGCTCGGTGGCGGTCGGCGGCTTCTACGACGGCATCCCCGCGCTGACCGGGGCGCGCCGCCGGGAGATCGCCGCCGTCCCGTTCGACGAGGCCGGGTACCTGGCCGGCCTCGGGCTGCGCGAGCCGCACGGCGAGCCCGGGTTCAGCACGATCGAGCGCCTCTGGGAACGACCAACGCTCGAGATTAACGGGGTCTCCGGCGGCGGCAAGTACACCGTGATCCCGCATGCCGCGGTGGCGCACGTGTCGTGCCGCCTGGTGCCCGGTCAGGATCCGGACCGGGTCATCGCGGCCATCGTCGCGCACGTCGGCGCGCTGGCGCTGCCGGGCGTGCGCGCCGGGGTGCGCCCGGACCAGGCCCGGGTGCCCGCTTACACGATCCCGGCAGGCCATCCGGCGATCCGCGCGGCCACCGCCGCGCTGGAAGCCGTCTATCCCGGCCAGCGGGTGCTGCTGGCCTGCATCGCGGGCACGCTGCCGGCCACCGAGCTGTTCGAGCGCGTGCTCGGCGCGAAGACGCTGTTCTTCTCGTTCTCCACCGCCGACGAGAACCTGCATGCCCCGAACGAGTACCTGCGGGTGCGCAGGCTCCGGGACGGAATGCGAGCCTGGGAGCAGCTGTGGCGGCTGCTCGCCGCCGGGCCGCACCGGCTAGCCAAAGTCACGACCTGACCCCGGGGAGCAGCAATGTTCGTGCGCATCAACGGCAACGACCTGAACGTGGAGGTACTGGGTCCCGAGGGCGCGCCGGTGCTGATCGCGCACCACGGCGGCGGCGGCATCGGCTCGCTGGCCGAGCCGAAGGCGACCTTCGGCCCGCTCGCGGACGAGATGCGGGTGCTGGTCTTCGACGCCCGCGGCTGCGGCCTGAGTGAGGGCAAGCCGCCGTTCTCGCACGCCCAGTGGGCAGCGGACGTGGACGGGCTGCGGGAATGGCTCGGCGCGGACGAGATCGTGGTGGCCGGCGGCTCCTACGGCGGCTTCATCGCGATGGAGTACGCGATCGCGTATCCCGGCCGGGCCCGCGCGATGATCCTGCGCGACACCTCGCCGGACCGTTCCAACCTGGACCGGGCCTACGAGAACGCCCGGGCGCAGACCCGCGTCGCGATCGACTGGGACAACTTCGACCGGTACTGGAGCGGCCGGATCCGCGACGACGAGGACCTCAAGGCCCGCTGGGCGGAGATCATCCCGCTCTACGACTTCGAGTACGACCCGGCGGCGTCCGCCGAGCGGGTCGAGGCCGGGATCTACCGGCACCAGGCGCACAACTGGTGCTTCACCCGGAACATGCCCGGCTATGACCTGAAGCCGCAGCTGCCCGGGGTGCGCTGCCCGACGCTGGTCACGGTAGGCCGGGCCGACTGGGTCACGCCGGTGTCGTCAGCCGAGACCATCGCCTCGCTCATCCCGGACTCGCGGCTGGTGGTATTCGAGAAGTCGGGCCACTCGCCGCAGGTCGAGGAGGCGGCCAGGTTCCAGGCCGTGATCCGGGACTTCCTGCATGACGTGCTCGGGGCCGGCCAGCAGGAGTCATGAGTCCTGCCCGCCGAAGATCAGCCTGGTGCTGGGCGCTGGCGGGGTGGCCGGCGGCGTGTTCCACGCGGGCGTACTGGCCGCCGTCGAGGAGGCGGCCGGCTGATCCCCGGGCGGCCCGCAGGCGCCGGGCCGCAGGCCCGCACTTTGCCCGCGGCTTACCCGGGCTATATGTATTGGATACTTAACTTCCGCCCAGATGCGCATTTCTCCGCCGGGATGCGCAGCCTGCCGAGGAGGTGCGCGGTGCTGACTGGCGGCGTGGTCCAGTCACCTGTCCTGGTCGGCCGGGACGATTTCGTCATGCTGGCCGAGCGCCGGCTGGCCGAGGCCGCGGCGGGCGCGGGCCAGCTGCTCTTCGTCGCGGGCGAGGCAGGCATCGGCAAGACGCGCCTGCTCGGGTCGATCGAGCGGCACGCGCAGGCGGAGGGTTTCGCGGTAGTCCGCGCGGCGGCGTTCCCCGGTGACATGCAGTCGTTCGCTGGCCTGCTGCTGGACCTGGCCAGCAACCTGATCTCCGCGGCGGAGCCGGCCCTGAGCGGCCTCGGACAGAGCCTGTCGGCACGGGTGCGCGCGATCTCCGCCGCAGCCGGCGACGCGCACCACCGCCGCCGCCTGCTGGTGCAGGACCTGGTCGACCTGCTGGTCTCGGCGGAACCCGGCCAGCCGCTGCTGTTAATACTCGAAGACCTGCACTGGGCCGACGAGCTGAGCCTGGACGTGCTCGGCCACCTGGCCGGCCGGCTTGGCAGCAGGCCGCTGCTGGTGGCCGGCGCGTACCGCAGCGACGAGCTCTACCGCCAGCTGCCGATGCGGGATCTGCGTTCCCGGCTGCTGGCCCAGCGGCTCGCCGAGGAGATCCGGCTGCCCCGGCTGGGCCGGGACCAGACCGCGACGATGGTCAGCGCGGTGCTCGGCCAGCCGGCCCCCGGCCGCGTGGTAGCGGCGATCCACCGGCGCAGCGACGGCATCCCGCTGCATGTCGAGGAACTCCTCGCCGCCATCGACGAGCACGCGCTGACCCGGCAGTCCGGCGCGCTGGTGATGGCGGCCGCGGTGCCGGACACGCTGGGCGACGCCGTGCGGAGCCGGGCGAAGCTGCTCACCCCCGGTACCCGCGACGTGACCTCGGCCGCCGCGGTCATCGGCCGTTCCTTCGACTTCGACCTGCTTACCCTGGTCACCGAAGCCGACCCGGCGGAAGTCGGCGGCGCGCTGCGCGAGCTGCAGGATGCATACCTCGTGCTGCCCGGCGCCGACGCGGTCACCTTCGACTTCCGGCACGCGCTGATCCGCGAGACGCTCTACGCGGACACCGACCTGCCCATGCGGCGGCGGCTGCACGAGCGGGTGGCGCTGGCCGCGGCCGGCCGCGGCTACCGGGAGGCGTTCCTGTCCGCGCATTTCGAGCAGGGACAGCGTCCCGATCTCGCCTACCGGCATGCGCTCGCCGCTGCCGCCGAGGCCGCATCGGTCTCGGCGCACGGCCAGGCGCTGGAACTCTACCGCCGGGCAGCGCGCTGCCTGCCGGCCGATCTGCCGGCCGCGGACCGGGCCGGCCTGTTCGCCGCGCTGGCCGACGAGGCCACGGCAGCGGACGACAACGCGGCCGCCGCCGAGGCGTACCGGGCCGCGCACGAGCTGACCGCCGGCGCCGGCGACGTGCGCGCGGCGGCCGCGCTGGTGCCGCGCATGGTCGCGGTCGCGCACCTGCTCGGGGCCGGTCTCGACGACCGGGTGGGCATGCTGCGGGCGGCGCTGGACAGCCTGGACGGCGCGGCCGGCGCGGATCGCGAGCGGGCCAGGCTGCGCTCCGCGATGGCTGCCTCCTACGTGCTCGATGACCGCCTCGACGAGGCCATCAGCCATGCCGAGTCCAGCCGGGCAGAAAGCCAGCGCACCGGCGACGAGGAAGCCGCGCTGAACACCGCCGCGACGCTCGGCACGGCGCTGGTGCTGGTCGGCCGGATGGACGAAGGCTGGCAGTTGCTGGAGGGCGCGGTGCACCGAGCTGCCGGCGCGCAGCAGGAGGCGGAGGCCGCGCGCGCGTACCGGATGATCGGGTCGTGCGCGTCGGTGCTGGTGGAGTACGACCGCGCGGAGCACTGGCTGGCCGACGGGGTGCACTACGCGGAGCAGGTCGAGCTCTGGAATCACCGGCACTACATGGCGGCGCACCTGGCGCACGTCCAGTGGGCCACCGGCCAGTGGGACGCGGCCACGCAGACCGCGCGGCATGTCCTCGCGGACGGGCGCGGCGGCATCACCACCCAGATCACCGCCCAGTACGTGCTCGGCTACCTGGCGATGGGCCGCGGCGACTGGGCCGCCGCGGCCGGCCTGCTGGCCGAGGCGCTCGGCCAGGGCGAGCAGATGGCCGAGCTGCAGCGGCTGTCGCCGCCGCTGTGGGGGCTGGCCGAGGCCGCACGATGCCAGGGCGACTACGACACGGCGATCCGCTGCTGTGAGCGCGGCTACACCGCCTCGGCCGATGTCATCGAGGCTGCGGCGCTGTACCCGTACCTGCTCACCGGCGTCCGGGCGCACCTCGCGCGCGGCGACGCCGATGCCGCCGAGACCTGGTCGGACCGGGTCGGCGAGGTGCTTGCGGTCCGCCCCATCCCCGGCGCCCTGCCCGCGATCGAGCACGGCCGCGGGCTGATCCTGCTCGCCCGCGGCGACCTGCCGGCCGCGCGCGAGGCGCTGGCGTCGGCCAGCGCGTCCTGGCAGGCCCGCCGCCGGTTCTGGGAGGGCACCTGGGCCAGCCTGGACCTCGCCGAGGTAGCCATCAAGGGGCGGCGGCGCGGCGAGGCGGCCCGGCTGATCGAGGCGGCGCGCGGCAGCGCGGCCGCGGCCGGCGCGAGCGTGCTGGCCGATGCGGCCGCGGCTGGCCGGGCTGCTCGAAGGCGGCCGCCCGGAGGAGCCGTGGTATCCGCTGAGCGCGCGCGAATTCGAGGTCGCGCAGCTCGTCGCGGCAGGCCTCACCAACCGGCAGATCGCCGGGCAGCTTTACCTGGCGACCAAGACGGTTTCCGCGCACATCACGCATATCCTCACCAAGCTGGGCGCGGGCCGCCGGGCCGAGATCGCCGCGTGGTGCGCGACGGTCCAGGCGGTCCCGCCGGACGGGGATAACTAGCGGGCCGGCCCGGCGCGCGTGCCGCCAGCCCGGGCCGGAGTTCCGCCCGGCCGGCCCGGCGCGCGTGCTGTCAGGCCGGGCCGGGTGCCGTCGGCCGGTTCATCACCTGGCCGCGTGCCGATGCCGACGAGATCACCCAGCGCCCGTGCGGCAACTCCGGGCCGCCCACGCCGGCCCAGCAGCCGACCGCGTCTCCGTAGCCGGCCGCCCGGTAGCACCGCGGCCGGCGGCGGCTACCCGCTGCCGGGGGCGGTGACGAAGTCGATCAGTTCCTCGACCCGGCCCAGGAACTCCGGCTCCAGGTCGGCGAAGCACGACACCGAGCGCAGGATGCGCTGCCAGCCCGCGGCGGTATCCGGCGGCCACCCGATGCCGCGCAGCACGCCTTCCTTCCACGGCTGGCCGCGGGGGACCTGCGGCCAGCCGCTGATGCCGAGCACCGACGGCTTGACCGCGGCCCAGACGTCGATGAACGGATGCCCGGTGATCAGCACGTGCGGCGCTCGCGCCCCGGCGGCGATCCTGCTCTCCTTGGACCCGTCCACCAGGTGGTCGACCAGCACTCCGAGCCGGCGCACCGGCCCGGGGGAGAAGCCGGCCACGATCGCGGGCAGGTCGTCGATGCCGCCGAGGTACTCGACCACGACGCCGGCGTCACGCAGGTCGTCGCCCCAGATCTTTTCCACCAGCTCGGCGTCGTGGCGGCCCTCCACGTAGATCCGGCTCGCCCGCGCCACCCTGGCCCGCTGCTGCGGCGCCGGGACCGACCCGGAGGCGGTCCGGCTCGCGGCGGCGCGGCCGGGCCCGGCCTGCCCGGCCGGCCTGGCCAGCCGGACCCGCTTGCCCTCCAGCAGGAAGGACTCCGCCAGCGGGAACACCCGCCGCCTGCCATGGCGGTCCTCAAGCGTGACCGCGTCTTTCTGGCACCCGACCACGGCCCCGCAGAACTCGCCGGCGCTGTCCTCGATGACCAGCCCGGGTTCGGCCGGCACTCGCGGAAGCTCCCGCTGGCCGGGCCGCGGCGGCGCGGTGGCGAGCACGTCCTGGCCGTATTGCCTGCTCCGCACGAGCGCACTCCTCACCGGTCGGGCAGCCGACCCCGGGAAAATACCGCACAAAGGCCGCGGGCAGCGGCTGCCACTCCGCAGCCGGCCGCGCCGCCGGGGATCAGCCCGGAATCAAGATCAACCAAATTCTTTACGGATGGCCGGGCGCCGGTGCCGCTGCCCGGCGGCCGGCCACGAGGACGGGCCACGGGGGCGGGCTGCCGATAGCGCGGCACCCGCCATGATGACTCCGTTAAATATCAGGATGATTACCCGCGCTGATGACCGGCTCGGGCATTCCGGCGCCGGCCGCCGGGCCGGATGGCAGCCCCAGCGGGCCGGGCCGGATGGCAGCCTCAGCGGGCCGGGCCGGCCGGGCACCTGGCGTCCGGGAAGAGCACGCGTGCGACGTGCTGGGTGTCCAGGTACTCGCGCACCGAGCTGATCTTCCCGTCGCGGACGGTGAAGACGCCGGCGCAGCGGTTGTGATAGCGGGCGCCGCCGCGGGCCGTGCCGCGCGAGGTCCACTCGGCCACGGCCTGGTCACCCTGGCTGACGATGCTGGTGAGCTCGATGCCCACCCAGGAGCCCGGCTCGAGCAGCGCGTGCATGCCGCCGAGGAAGTCGCCGATGATGGCCTCGCGGCCGCGCCACATCCCGGACAGCGGCAGGTCACCGGGGTAGTCCCAGGTGGCGTCCTCGGCGAAGCAGTCGCGGGCCGTGTCGAGGTCGCCGGCCTGGACGGCCTCGACGTAGCGGATCACGACGCTGGCGGGTCCGCGGGCGGGTCCGCGGGCGGGTCCGCAGGCACGGTCGCTGGCCGGGCCGCGGGCGTGGTCGCGGACGGCGTTGCTGGCTGGGTCGTTGGCGGTCATGCTGAGTCCTCCTCGGTGATGGTGAGCACCGCGTTGCCGCGGATACGGCGTTCTTGCAGGTCGGTGATGGTGGCCGCGGTGTCGGCCCAGTCCGCCGTGCGGCCGATCTCGGGGTGCAGCGGCCGGCGGCGACCAGCCTGACCAGGATCGCGAGGTCGTCGCCGTAGGGGGTGTCGAAGTCGAAGTAGGCGAACGCGGCGATGGTTGCCGACCGCTGGCTGGCCAGGATGTCGAAGAAGCTGACCGTGGCCGGCTCGCGGCTGGCCTGACCGAACCAGATCAGCGTGCCCCGCGGGGCCAGCCGGCCGAGCGCGAGCGGCAGTGTTTTCCCGCCGGCGGACTCCAGCACCAGGTCATAGCGCCCGGTCGCGGCGGTGATGTCGTGGATGACCTCGGCCGCGCCGAGCTCGCCGACTCGCCGGCCGCGCTCGGCGGAGGCGGTGACGGCGGTCACCTCGGCGCCGGCTCCGGCGGCTAGCTCGGTGAAGTAATGGCCGACGCCGCCGGACGCGCCGGTGAGCAGGATCCGCCGGCCGGTGACGCTGCCGGCCGTCCGCAGCAGCCGGAGCGCGGTGAGCCCGGCCAGCGGCAGCGCCGCGGCCTGGGTAACGCCGACGCTGTCCGGGATGACGGCCAGGGAGCCGGCCGGCACCGCCGCGTACTCTGCCCACCCGCCGGATTCCGGGTGCCCGGTGACGCGCTGCCCGGCGGCCGGCCCGGCCCCGCTGGCCGCCGCCCGGACGACCAGGCCGGCGATGTCCTTGCCGGGCCGTGCCTGCTGCGGCGGGCCCTCAAGGAGGAACGTCTCGCCGCGGTTGACCGAGAACGCCTGCACCCGCACCAGGGCTTCGTCCGGCCCTGGCTCGGGCAGGCTGACGTCGGCGAACGCGACCAGCGCGGCTGGATCGCCGGTAGCGGTCAGGGCTTTCATCGGGCTTCCCTTCCTTGCCGTGCGGTGCCCGGGTGGCCTTGGCACCACGAAACCTGGCCGCCGCGGCCGCGGTCTAACAACATTCCGGCTGACTTGACAGCCGCCGGTTGTCGGTGAAGGTAGAACGGGTGGACCTTGACCTCGCGCAGGTACGCGCCTTTGCCGCAGCCGCCGGGGAACTGCATTTCGGTCACGCGGCCAGGCGGCTGTCCATCAGCCAGCAGGCGCTGTCCAAGCGGATCGCCCGGCTTGAGGACGAACTCGGCGTCCGGCTGTTCACCCGCACCGGGCGTGCGGTCGAGCTCACCGAGGCCGGCCGCCGTTTCATCCGCCCGGCCAGGCAGGCTCTCGCGGCCGGGGACCGGGCCGTCGCCGCGGCCAGGCTGGCCGGCCGGCCACTGCGGATTGACGTATGGGGCCACCTGTACGCTCCGATGCGCACGGTGAGCAAGGTCATCTCGGGCCGGCCTGAGCTGCGCACCGAGGTCGGGCATTGCCGCGACTTCCCGGCCGCGGTCACCGCGCTGCTGCACGAGGAGATCGACACCGGGTTCGGCCGGGTGCACCCGCTCGGCGAGCAGCGCGAGGCCGGGCTCGCCTCGCGGCTGGCCCGGCTGGAGCCGGTCGATGCCGTGCTGAGCACGGCGCACCCGCTGGCCGGAATGCCCGAGCTGCGCCCGGCGGACCTGCGGGACAGCACGCTGTGGTGCCCGGCCGCCCTGGACCGGCTCGACTTCTTGCGCCAGTTCGCCGGGCAGTTCGGAATCTCCGCCGAGCACGGCGGGGCTAACCTCGGGCTCGACCACCTGATCGACGGCATCCGGGCAAGCTCACGGCGTTTCACCCTGCTGCCCGCCGACATCCCGCTGCCCGGCGGCGCCGGCATCCGCTCCGTGCCGCTGGCCGCCCCGGTCCCGCTGTACGCGTGGTCGCTGGTCTGGCCCAGCCAGGATCAGCACCCGCAGCTCGGCAGCCTGCTGCAGGCTTTCACGGAGTTCGGCGGCCGGCTCAGGTGGCTTGAATACGATCCGGCCCGCGACTGGCTCCCGGCCCGCGATCATGCGGCCTTGCGGCAGCTTGGCGCCCCGGCCGGGTCCGGCGTCCGTCGGCAGTTACCGGCCAGGACGGCGTAGCCCTGCGGGGCGGGCGGCTGGCCAGCCGCAGTTCGGCTGGGCAGGCCTGCTGAGCTGGGCCCGGTCAGGCCTGCTGAGCCTGGGCCCGGGCCTGGCCGGCCAGGGCGGGCAGCCGCCGCATGAGCTCGGCCGCCTCCGCGACGCCCCGGTCTTCCATGCTCGCGGAGACCCGCTTGCCGGCCACATCGAGCCGGACCGACGCGAGCCCGAGTCGCCGCTGCACCGGGCCCTGCACCCAGCGGATGCTCTGCACCTTTTCCAGCGGCACCCAGGTCGTCTTCCGGCAGACCCGGCCGCGTGCGGCCACCACGTACCGGTCATCGCCGCCCCAGGCCATGAAGTGGTAGGTCAGCGGTGCCTTCCACCGGGCGCTGCGCGGTGCCCGCCGGGACGGCGCTGGCCGGGCGGCCAGCAGCTCGCAGATCATCTGCTCCGCGTCGGCCCGGGAGCCGACCGGGACCAGCGCACGGAGCCGCTGCGACTCCGACCGGTTCTCCCGCCGCTGCCGCGGTCCCGCCACGTCGACCTCGAGCCGGCACCAGCCGAGCGCCCGCCAGGCCAGCGGCTCGACCAGCCGTACCGCCTGGACCCGGCCCGGGCGGATGGTCTCCGCAGTGGTCTGCACCAGGCCGGACCGCAGCCGCAGGCCGTCAGCGGCCGTGACCACGACGGTCCCGAAGTCGCTGTTGAACTGGCGCCAGACCGCGAGCACGAAGCCGATCGCGAACGGCAGGAACGGGACGACGACGCCGGGCTTGCCGGTTACCTCGACGATGGCGGCTATGGCGGCGATCACGACGGCCGCGATCACCCCGGTCCGGCTCAGCACGATGGCCGCGGCCAGCCGGTTCGACCGCACCCGGAACAGCGTCCGGCCGGGCTCGATGACGTCCGCCGCCACGGCTGGGTCGGCCGCTGGCTGCCCGGCCTGGCCCGGCTGCCCGGCCTGGCCCGGCTGCCCGGCCGCGGCGGCAGACGGCGCCCGGGCCATCGTCAGCAGCCGCTGCCGGAGCCGCTCTGCCTCGGCGAGCGGCAGTGAGGCAAGGCGGCCCCCGGAGGAGTCGGCGCCCGCCATCCGCAGCCGCAAATCGGCCAGCCCGAGTACCCGCGCCACCCCGGTCTGCACCACGTCGATCGCCTGGACCTGCGACAGCGGGAACCGTCTCGACTGGCGGCGCACCAGCCCGGTTTCGATGCGCAGCACGCCGCCGGCCACCTGCCAGCGCGTGACGAGCCAGCTCACCACGCCGCCGGCCAGCACCAGCCCGACCACCACGAGGTTGGTGAGGAGCTCGTTGCGGGCCCCGTTTTGATTGGCGAAGAAGAGCACGAGCACCAGGGTCACGATCGTGACCAGATGACGCCCGGCACGGACTAGTGGCGACAGCGGATGCAGCCGGTGCCAGCTCGCAGCGTCCACCGTTCCGGCTGGATCTGGCTGGCCCGCCGGATCTGGCCGGGCGGCTGGATCTGGCCGGGCGGCTGGATCTGGCCGGGCGGCTGGATCTGGCCGGGCGGCTGGATCTGGCCGGGGCGCCGGAACCGGCGATCCGGACGGCGCCCGCGGTTCCGCAGGATCCGGCGTGCTGCCGGGCGGAGGGCTGGTCACAGCCCGGTTGCCTGCGCTTCGCCGAGCGAGGCGAGCTGATCGCGCAGCCTGGCGGCCGCCGCCTGGTCCAGGCCGGGAATCCGGGCATCGCTGGCCGCCGCGGCGGTATGCATCCGCAATGTGGCGAGCCCAAGGCTCCGCTCCACCGGTCCGGCGGTGACGTCGATGAACTGCATCCGCCCGTAGGGAATGACCGACTGGCGGCGGATCAGCACCCCCCGCCGCACCATCAGGTCGTCGTTCCGTTCGGCGTAGCCCCATGCGGCCACCCGCCGGGCCAGGAACCGTTCCCACAGCAGGCCCACCGCGACCAGCCCGAGCCCGGTGCCCAGGCCGAGGCCGGGCGACACGGCGATGCTGAGAATCAGTCCCACGGCGAGCGCGGCGGGCACGGTCACTAGTCCCGTCTCGATACGCCTGGCCCGCAGCAGCCGCGGCGACGGGCGCTGCCACGAGACTGCGGCGTCACCCGGTGCCGCTGCTGCGGGCCACGGCGCGGATCCGGGTTCCGTCAATGGAGCCCGCTCGCCGGGCGCTGGGTCGCCGGCGCGCTCTTCGCGGGTCAAGATGGCCCCGCCTCCCTGCGTGCGTGCGGCAATTGCGACATTTCAACGGTATCAGTTTCAGCCTGGCCGATCCGGCGCCCAGCCGCGGTCCCGTGCGTTGGCTGCCGTGCGTTGGCTGCCGTAGGCGGACCGGCTGGCCGTATCGCCGGCGGCCGTGCGCTGGCCGCCGTGGGGCGGACCGGCTGGCCGTATCGCCGGCCGTCGTGCGCCGATCCCGTGCGCCGGACCGGCTAACCGCATCGCCGGCGTTCCGGGCGCCGGCTGGGGCTGATCCACATCAGGTATCAGCGAGTGCGGTCCCGCCTCTAAATCCGTGCAGGGACAGCCAGGATAGGAGTGGCGCCGTGGCAGCAGGGCAGGTTCGCGCGCGGGCCGGTGACTGGCGCTCGCCAGCGCGGGGGAGCGCCACGCTCGCCGTCGCGGTGGCAGCGCTCGGGGCGGTCTTCGCCGCACCGATGCCGGTGACACCCGCTGGCTTCTGCCAGCCGTACGTCACCGGCCCGGCGGGCCTTACCGTCGCCCTGGACACCCCGGCCGGCGGCGCGCAGCCCGTCGCCGTCACGTGGCAGGACAAGACGCCCGCCACGGCTGCCGCTCCGTTGCCGCAATTCCACACTTACCCGGCGGCTGGCGGCTACGGAGTGCAGGCCGTCGATGAGACAGGAAGCCTGGTCGCCGCCGGGCGAGTCCTGGCCGGGACGGCCGATCCCGCGCCGTACGCGTTCGCCGCGACGCCGATCGCGGCGGGCGGATCGTTGCGCCCCGGCGAGACCGTGCCGCTGACGCTGACTCTGACCGGCCCGGACGGAACGGTTCCGGCCGCCTGCGGCGACGGGACCGATGCCGCCTTCGCCTGGCTGAGCTTCAAGTCCGTCGGCGGCAGCGCCACCGCCCAGGTCAGCGGGACGTCCGCCATGGTCCGGCTCGGCCCGGCCGCGGAGCTGTTCCAGGGTGACGCCAGCGGCCATATCGCCATCAGCTATACCGCGCCGGCCGGCACCGCCGCGGCCGGGCTCGACACAATCACGGCGGCCAACCTGCCCGCTGCGGCCACGGCCACGGCCTCAGATTCCTACCAGCACCAGCCACTGGGCAGATCATCGCCGACTGCCGCCCAGCCAGCGATCGGCAGCCTCGCGGTCAGCCCGCGGCGCCTGCCCCGCCGCGGCGGCGCTGTGCAGGTCAGCTGGACTGCGCGCAACGCCAGTACGTGCTCGCTGACGGCAAGCCGGGCCGGCCATACGCTGTCGTCGCTGCAAGGCATCCCGTGCTCGGCGGGTGCCGTCACCAGGCGGCTGAGCTTCCCGCCCGACCGGCGGCATCGCCGGCAGACATACCGGCTGACGGTGACCGCGATCGGGGCCGCTGGAACCACGCCGGCCACGGCGCAGGCGACGGTACGGGTGCGCGGCCATGGTGGCCGCCCGGCCCGTCCGCAGCGTGGTTCACAGCCGCCGGTGCTGCTACTGCTGCTTATCGGGCTGATCGCGGCCGCCGGCGCCGCCGGGCTGCTCGGCCGTCATTACTATCGCCGGAGCCGCGGGCCGACGGCGCCCGAGCAGGTTAATGCGGTGCCGCACGCCGGACCGCCGGGCGGCGTGACCGTTCGCCGGGCCGGCCCGGGCGCGTCGCTGGTTGTCCGCGTCGAGCCGCACCACGATGCGGGCCGCATGGTGGTCCACGTCGCCGGCCCGGCCGCCCGCGACGACGCCAGCGGCCCGGGAATCCGGGACGCTGGCGGAGCGCCCGGGGAGGATGCGCGGGCACTCGCGTTCGCGGACGCCGACACCATCGCCTTCGCCGCCGCCGACAGCATCGCGCTGGCCGCCGCCGACAGCGTCGCCCCGGCGGCCGCTGACAGCGTCGCCCCGGCGGCAGCTGACAGCGTCGCCCCGGCGGCCGCCGATAACATCGCCCCGGCGGCCGCCGGCACTATCGCGATCCAGGAAGCCGGCCTGACTATCGGCCACGACGCCGGCCTTGCCACTGGCCACGATGCCGGCTTTACCGCCGGCCATGACGTCGGCCTTACCGCCAGCCACGACGCCGGTCTTACCGCCAGCCTTACCGCCAGCCACGACGCCGGCCTAACCGCCGGCCATGACGTCGGCCTTACCGACGCCGGCCTAACCGCCAGCCAGCAGGAGAGACCATGACGACCGCCGGACTCGGGCACCAGCCATCCGCGCTCATGTTGCTGTTCGGCAGCGACGATGACACTCCGCGGGTGATCGCGCGCCGCCTGCTTGCCGTCGCCGACAGCGGCGACCTCGGTCCCGCGCTGGAGCATCTGCCGCAGACGATGCGGGGGGCCGCCACGCACGAGCTCGCTGTGGCCACGGCTGGACTGCTCGACCTCAACCTGATCGACGTGATCATCACCGGCTGGCGGGAGCATGCGGATCTCACCGCTGCCGCCCGGCGCACGCTGGCCAGCCCCGGCAGTACCGAGCTTGTCGGGCTGGTCGCGCACCGCGTCACGATGACCCAGCAGCCCTACGTCAGCCTGCTCGCCGATGGTCACCGCATCGCGACCCTTGAGCTCCAGTTGTCGCTGGAACTCGACATCACCGCGGTGGTCGCCAGGGTCCATGCCGGGCGGCTCACCGCACTGCAATCTGGGCACTGTGACGTCACCGCGACGCTGGCCATGCAGGGCATCGATGTTGAGACCCAGCGGGCACGCCTGGAACTGCCTGGCGTCATCGGGCTCGGCACGGGCGTCCCGCTGCTCCGGCATGGCCTGCCTGGCAGCGACTCGGCCGGCGATGACCGGGCCGGCGATGACCGGGCCGACAATGACCGGGCCGACAATAACCAGGCGGGCGACGACCTGAACCGCCGCGACCCGGCCGCTCGCGAGCAGGCCGGTAGCCAGCACGCCGCGATATGGTGACGCCCATGCCTGCCGTTCCGCCGCCGTCCGCGCCGGTGACATCGGTCGCCGACGCGATCGGGCTGATGGAGGCCATCCAGCAAGCGAACCCGCCGAGCGATGGCCTGGCCTGTTTCAACCGCATGTACCTGCAGGTGACCCGCCAGGTGCAGAGCAATCTGGCGCAGCACTTCTTCGCCGACCCAGCCTTCATGACGGCGCTCGATGTTGCGTTTGCCAATCTCTATTTCGGCGCGGTCGGCTGGCCGGCCGACCGAGTCAGCCCGGCGATGGTGCCGCTGGCCTGGCGACCGCTCATCGAGGGGCGGGCCAGCAAGGACATCGAGCCGATCCAGTTCGCCCTGGCCGGGATGAACGCCCACATCAACCATGATCTGCCGGTTGCCGTCGTCAGCGCGTGCACAGACCTGGGCACCGCGCCGGACGCGGGAGACCACCTGGCCGACTATCAGAAGGTAGACCGGCTGCTGGATGCGGCAGAGCAGGCCATCCGGCAGTCGTTCGAGTCAGCGCCCGAGCTTGCCGTCGACCAGCACCTGCAGGCGGTCGCGAACCTGATCGCCAGCTGGTCTATCAACTCCGCCCGGGATCTCGCCTGGAGCAACGCCCTGCTGCTCTGGGCTCTGCGTGACGAGCCGATCGCGCGCGGGCTCTTCCTCGACGGCCTGGCGTCGCAGGTCGCGTCCGCCAGCCGCCTGCTGCTGGTGGCGCTGTAAGCCCGCCGCCCGGCTCTACGGATCCCCGGCCAGGCGGCGGTCCCGCTGCTCCTTGCCCATTTCGCCATACGGATAGTCGGCAGGCTGCGGGTCACTAGCGGTATCGAGCGTGCCGATCTCCGCCGCGGTGAGGTACAGCCGCGCTGCGCGAAGGTTGATCTCAAGCTGCCCGACCCTGCGGGCGCCAAGGATGGTCGAGGTCACCCCTGGCCGGCCGGTTACCCACGCCAGCGCCACCTCGGCCATCGAGATACCGCGTTCCTCGGCGACCTTTTGTACGGCGTCGATGACTTCCCAGGTGCGCCGCGTGCCCCTCCGGTCATAGGCCTCCATGCCGCGCCCCGGATCCTCGCCCAGGCGGGTGGCGCCAGCCGGGCGCTCATCGCGCCGGTACTTGCCTGACAGCCAGCCTCCGCCGAGCGGGCTCCACGGCAGTAGCCCGAGGCCCGCATCCAGCGCAGCGGGCACGATCTCCCATTCGATCTCGCGCACCAGCAGGCTGTACTGCGGCTGAAGCGTCACCGGCCCGGTGATGTTCAGCGCGCGCGCCAGGTGCACCGCCTTCGTCAGCTGCCAGCCGGTGAAGTTCGACAGCCCGTAATAGCGGATCTTGCCCGCCCGCACGAACCCGTCAAGCGTGCGCAGCGTCTCCTCGAGTGGCGTCAACGGGTCAAACGCATGTACCTGGTACAGATCAATTGTGTCGAGACCTAGCCTGCCCAGCGATGCGTCCAGGGCGCGGGTCAGATGCCGCGCGGACAGCCCAGCGCCATTCGGCGAGTCGGTCAGCGGGAAGCGGCCCTTCGTGGCCAGCACCATCCGCTCGGTGATCCCGGGCGGCCTGCTGGCGAACCAGCGGCCGATGATCTCCTCCGACATCCCGCTGCCGTAGACGTCGGCCGTGTCCACTAGCGTGCCGCCGGCCTCGGCGAAACAGTCCAGCTGGGCATGCGCGGCCTGCTCGTCCGCCTCCGACCCGAAGGTCATGGTGCCGAGACACAGGCTCGACACCACGCACCCGCTATGCCCCAAAGTGCGATATTCCATGCTTCAACCTACGCCGGCGGGTTCACCTGGGCTGTCCAGGCTTGCCTCCAGCCCCGAGAGCGGCCAGTGCGCGCTTCGGGCCGTCCGCCGCTGGCCTCGATCGCCGTCGGCATGGGGCCGTCGCCGGGCGTTAAGGCTGCCGTTCGATGTGGGCTGCTGTCGGGCGAGGGCCGTGGGCTGGGCTGCCGTGAGCGCTAAGGCTGCCGTTCGGCGTGGCCGCTGTCGGGCGGAGGGCAGTCGTCTGGCCTGAAGCGTCCGCCGGGCTTGCGCTCGGGGGCAACGACATCTGCTGAAACGCGGCGGCCGCGGGTCAGCGCGGCCGGCCTGCTGTCTCCCGGGCACGGTCGCGCATCGCCGGGTGCGGTAGCTGTCATCGCTCCGGTTCGCAGCGGTCATTGCCCCCTGCCGCAGCAGTGCGCGTGCGCCTGACGCGGTGCGCTAGCCCGGCGCCGTGCCCGTCCGCGGCAATGCCCGGCCGGTGCCGGGCGGATCAGCGCCGCCCAGCAGCAGGCGCGGACCGCGCTGACCCGGCCGGAGGCCCGGAGTAGGCCCGCCAGCAGAACGGCGCTGGCCCGCCGCGCGGTACTCGCTGCCGGTGCGCCGTTGGAAACAAAACGGGTAGTACTGGCCGCTTGCGCAGCGTCGGCCAGCCGGGTACTGCTGACCGCCGGAACGGGACCGACCCGACGGGCGGCGCCGGCCGCCGCGGCATCGTCGGCCGCCGCGGCAGTGCCTCCCGCGCGGTCCGTGCCGATAACGCGGACGGCGACAGCCGATAGCGCCAGCACGACCAGCCCGCCGACGGCATCCAGCAGGTAGTGATTCGCCGTCGCCACTATCACCGCGATCGTGAGCAGCGGATAGCCGACGGCGACGATACGGACTGCCGTCCGCCGGGCCGCGATCACCAGGACACCCGCCGTCCAGGCCGCCCAAGCCGTGTGCAGGGAGGGCATCGCCGCATACTGGTTGGCCAGCGTCGTGACGCCGGAAGTTCCCCAGGAACCCCAGGTGTGCTGCACCACCAGCGTGTCCACGTAGCCGGGCAGCAGCCGCGGCGGCGCCACCGGGAACAGCCAGAACACGGTGAGGGCGGCCAGGGTAGTAGCGACGAGGACAGCCCGGGCCTGCCGGTAGAGGGCCGGGCGCCGCCAGTAGAGCCAGACCAGCACGCTGATCACGGCGACGAAATGAATGGTCGCGTAGTAATAGTCGGCCAGCATGGCGAGAACCGGGTGCACGGTCAGCCACAGGTTGGCCTGCCGCTCCACAGTGATGTGCAGCCAGCCTTCCATGGTGCGGATGTCGTCCGCATCAGCGAATGCCAGCAGCCGGCGGGCCGGGGCCAGGTCGCGGGTCAGCGTGTACAGCCCGTAGCCGATGCTCAGCAGGATCAACTCAGCCCACAGCCTCGGCCGTCCGGTGGCCGCCGTGTTGGCGCTTCCTGCCGTGCTCGCGTTTCCTGCCGTGTTGGCGCTTCCTGCTGTGCTCGCGCTTCCTGCGGCGCCCCCGGCTGCCGCGTCCGCCGTAGCCACGTTTCCCGCCATGGCTGCCGATTCCGTAGCCTCTGCAGTACTCGCGGTGTCCAGCGATGTCGCAGTCACGTACGATGCCGCACTGCCCGCCGAGCCCGGCTTCATGGTGGCCCCTTCCCTCGGGCTATCCCCGGAGTCGATCTTTATACCCCGGTCGGCCCGAAGGCCAACGATTTGTGTCGTCAAGGTTGCCGATGAGGAGAGCCAAGCCGAATGGGGCCAGTGCAGTCGGCGATCGCAGACGCGATGATCATGTCACTACCTTCGGCCGCGGACTGACTCTCAGAGGTCGTTCGTGAATCTTATCGAAGTTAATCGAACTGAAAGCCGATTATCATCCGGTTTTGTCGGCACCTCTCGATACGGTGGTTTAAGAAGGGTGGTCAGGCTGTTCGTCCCGGGTCCGTGCCACAGCGAGGAGGTGACGCGATGCCAGTGCCGCTGGGTGGGCAGGTGGCTGAGCCGGTGCCCGCGCTGCCGGCCGGGGGCGTGGGTGCCCCGCAGGGCTTGTTCTGGTCGTGGGAGCTTGATTTCGGCGCGCTGCTGGAGGCGCTGGCCGCCGCCGGGCTCGGCAACCCGGACGATTTAGCCGCTCACGCCGGTGCCGCCGTTCCGGCCGCCGGTGCCGCCGTTCCGGCCGCTTCTGCCGCCGGAGATGGCCCCGCCGCTGGTGCGGCTGCCGAGGCCGGCGATGGCGTCCCCGCCGACGCTGGTGCTGATGCCGTGGCTGGTGATGTGACCGCGAGCGGCAGTGATGGCGGCGGGGTGGCGGTTCCGGTGGGGATGCTGGCCGGGCGGGTGGCGGAGCGGCTGGCGCCGGGTCCGGATCTGGCCGGGTGGCTGTCCCAGGCCCCGGCAACCGAACTGGGCGACTATGACCTGGCCGCCACGGTGGGTTCGTGGCGGCGGCTGGCATCCTGGGCGCAGGCGAAAGAGCTGGCCGCGGTCGCCCAGATCGCCTCCCGGGCCGCGTCCCGCGACAAGGACATCGGGGTCGCCGAAGATGGCCGCCCGGCCCAGGTCCCGGTGTCCGCTGCCGCGGAGGTGGCGCTGGAGCTGACGATGTCGCAGTACGCCGCGGCCGGGTGGGCAGAGCTGGCGGTGGATCTGGCCTGGCGGCTGTCTGCGACCGGCGCGGCGCTGGCCGGCGGGCAGCTCGACCTGCCGCGAGCCCGGCTGATCGCCGAGGCCACCGCCGTGCTGGACGATGACACGGCTCGCGCGGTGGAGGCCAGAGTGCTGCCCGCGGCCGGGCGGCAGAGCACCGGGATGCTGCGAGCGGCGCTGCGCCGCGCAGTGATCACCGCCGACCCGCACGGCGCCGAGCGGCGCCGCCAGCAGCGCGAGCGGCAGGCGAAGGTGGTGCTGTACCCGGATCAGGACAGCACCGCGACGCTGGCCGGGCAGCAGCTGCCTGCTATCGGTGCGGCCGCTGCGATGGCCCGGATCACCGCCCTGGCCCGCGCGATGAAAGCCGCCGGCGCGCCCGGCCCGGCCGACCTGCTCCGCGCCCAGGTCTACCTCGGCCTGCTCCTGGGCACCCTGCCCCCCATCCCGCCCGCCGAAGACGCACCCCCCGACCACCCGCCCGATGACCCTTACAGCGATGCCGGCGAACCCGGTAGCCCTGGCGAGCCCGGCGGCCCTGGCGAACCTGGCAGCCCCGGCGATGACCGTCCCGGCCGCGGTCCTGGCGGGAGCCCGGCTGCTGACCGTCGCGGTGGTCCCGGTGCTGGCGGTCGCGGTGGCGGCCGGCCTGGCGGCTGCTCGGCTGGTGACCGTCGCGGCGGTCCCGGTGATGAGGTGCCGCCGCCGGGGGACGCTGATGCTCGGCGTGATGCGGTGCCGCCGCCGGGGGACGCTGATGCTCCCCGCGAAGAGGACGAGTACCCCTGCCCGAATGGCGCCCCGGCCCGCCCCGGCGACCATGACGATGATGATGGCCTGTGGGCGGCTAGCGGCCCGGCGCCCCGGTGGCCGCCCCTGCCCGTCTTGCCGCCCGCGTCTGCCCGGCCGCCAGGCGGACAGCCCGCCCGCGGGCTGCTGGACCTCACCGTGCCCTGGCAGGTACTGGCCGGGACCAGCGCCGCGCCCGGGCACCTAGGCCGGATCGGGCCGGTCACCGCCGCTCAGGCCCGCACGCTGGCCGGCTGTGCCGCCAGCGATCCGGCCGCCGGATGGCGGATCATTATCACCAGCCGCGCCGGGCACGCCCTGGCCATCACCCGCATCCCCGGCTCTCGCCACGGGCCCGCACCACCTGCCGGACGCACCGGCCCGCCAGCGGCCGCCGGGACCACGCCCGGCGCCGGGGCCGCGGCCGGCCGCCGGGCCTTGACCGGCGGCGGCTTCGTGGCCGGAGGCATACCCGACAGCCGGCCTGAACCCGGTCCCGGCGCCGGGACCGGGCTGGTCTCCCGGGTCACCCTCACCATCCCCGGAGATCTGCTAACGCCAGGCGCCGGGCGCGCGCCCGGCGCCGGCCACGAACCCGCCGCTGGCACCTCGTCCGGCCCTGGGATACCGCTCGGCTCTGGGATCCCGCCCGGTCCTGGGATCCCGCCCGGTCCTGGGATCCCGCCCGGTCCTGGGATCCCGCCCGGTCCTGGGATCCCGCCCGGCTCCGGGATCCCGCCCGTCCCGGACGCGCCAGGCGCCAGGCCAGCCTGGCCGCGCCCGGCGGCCCCCGGCGGCCTGCTGGACCGGCCGCGTCCGGCAGAACCACCAGGCCCCGCCGGGCCACCCGGCGGGATCCTCGCCCGGGCCCTGGACGCCGCGACCGCGGCAGCCGCCCGGGCGCGCGCGGCGGCGCTAGCCGATGCCGCGGCCGGCGGCTGCGCGCACACCACCGCCAGCCCCGGCTACCGGCCCCCGCCCCGCCTCCGCGACCACATCACCGCCCGCGACCTGACCTGCCGCTCGCCGGCCTGCCGCCAGCCCGCCTGGCGCGGCGACCTGGATCACACCATCCCCTTCGACGATGGCGGACTCACCTGCAGCTGCAACCTCGGCGGCCTGTGCCGCACCCACCACCTCATCAAGCACCAACCCGGCTGGAAACTCCGCCAGGCCACCCCCGGCACCTTTACCTGGACCACCCCCTCCGGCCGCACCTTCACCACCAGCCCCGACACCCACCCACTCTGACCAGCGGCGGGGGGACAGTGACGACGTCGGGCTGTTACGGAGTCGCACTGACCGAGCCGGACTGACCGAGCCGGACTGACCGAGCCGGACCGGGCCCGGAGGGTCTTGCACGCACCGGCCGGGCGGCTGATCCTCCGTTACGCGTGACGATGATCCTTTGCGCGTGACGATGATCCTTTGCGCGTGACGATGATCCGTTGCGCGTGACGGCCATCCGTTGCGCGTGACGATCATCCGTTACGCGTCAGCCGGTCAGTTCCGTGACGTTCAGCGCGTTCGATCCGGCCGATCAGGAACTTGAGCCGCGTGATCTCCTCGGCGACGGCGGCGCGGCCAACTTGCTGGGCTGAGCCAGTGCGGGCGCGTCCTCTTCCGTGACGCCCAGAACCCCGGTCATAGTCGCGGGTCGACTGGTTCGCTCTCCAGCGCCAGCACGCCGAACACGCACTCGTGCACGCGGAACAACGGCTCTCGGCGGACAAACCGGTCCAGCGCCTCTACTCCCAGCGCGAACTCAGCGGCCGCCAGCGACCGCTTGCGCCCGAGGCTGCGTTCCCGCAGCCGGTCCAGGTTGCCAGGCAGTAGGTACTCCGGCCCGTAAATGATCCGCAAGTATTCCGGGCCCCGGCATTTGATCCCCGGCTGGGCGATGCCACGCCGTCCCCGGCTGACTGGCTCAGCCGGCTTGACCACCATGCCCTCGCCGCCCGCCCCGGTGAGTTCCTCCCACCACGCGGTCGCCGCAGCACCAGCGCCGCCACCGGAACCGGCAACGCCGCCACCGGAACCGGCACCGGCACCATCACGGGCGCTGGCACCGTCGCCGGCAACGCCATCAGCAACGCCGAGATCGACGGCCAGATAACGAGTAGCCCCGATTAACGGATCGGCGGCGGCGAGGCGTTCGGCTGCCTTCATGTGCCACTCGTGGTGCCGCCCGAAGCAGCTGCCCGTCGACCCGGCCAGCACCTGGAACGGGGCCAGCCGGACATCGTCAATGGCGGAAACCGGCCAGGAAAAAGGCTGGTAAGCGCTGATGAACGACTCCGCGGCCCGCTGCCGCTGCTCGGTCCGGTCGCGGAGACCGGCCAGGTCAAGGCCCCTCGCCATGGCGGCGTCCAGAGTCCGCGTGGCGGCGCTCAGCCCGGCCATGGCCGCGGCGCCGACGGCTGCGTAATGGCTCTTTATCAGCTCTTCTGCCTTTAGCGACCACGGCAGTATCTCGCAGTCGAGGGCGGTCCAGTCCCCGAGTTCTTCCCAGAGCCCCGCGGCCCCGATCGCCGCGCGCAGCCGGCTGACCACTTCCTCCTCGATCCCGGCACGAGTGAAGAACCGGCGGCCGGTGCGGGTGTAGACGATGCCGCTCTCGGCGGCTCCGAACCAGTCGCGGGCGGCCGCTGCGGTACGGCAGATCACCGCCACCGCCCGGGAGCCCATGTGCTTCTCCTCGCACATCACCCGCCGCAGCCCGTCGCGGCGGTACGCGGCGAGCGCGTCCTCAGGATGCTCAAGCAGCCCGGGACGCGAGCTGGCTGGCCCCGGGGCCATGGTTGGCGGCAGGTAGATCAGCCACTCCGGAGCAACCGCGAAGCGGCTCATCACCTCAATGGCGGCGGCCGCATTCTGCTCCGGGATAGTCACCCGGCCGCGCAACGAGGTCTCGATGCCCCGCCGGCCGAGCACGTCCGCCACGTCCAGCAGCTGACCGTGCGGATCCGCACCGGAAGGCCGCGCGGCGGGCTGCTGGGTCGCGGGCCGCCGCAAGGCCGTCCCGGCCGCCGTCGCCGTTGCCGTCCCGGTCGGCCCGGCCGCCGTTGCCGTCCCGGCCGCCGTTGCCGTCCCGGCCGTCCCGGCCGCCGCCGCGGCTGCTGCTGCCATCCCGGCCAGCGGGCGGGCCGGCTCGTAATACGCGCGCCCGGCGGGAACCGACACAAGCTCCCGCTCCGGATAGCGCAGCGCGGTCAGCCGGCCACCGAAGACGCAGCCGGTGTCGATACAGATGGTGTTGTTAACCCAGGCCGGATCGATCACCGGCGTGTGCCCGTAGACCACCGCAGCGTGGCCCCGGTAATCCTGCGCCCACGGGAAGCGGACCGGCAGCCCGAACTCGTCGGTCTCGCCGGTCGTCTCGCCGTACAGCGCGAAGGCCCGCACCGCCGCCGACGCGCGTCCGTGCATCTCCGCGCGCAGTCCCGCGTGGGCAACCACCAGCCGGCCGCCATCCAGCACGTAGTGGCTGATCAGGCCGTCCAGGAAGGCGATCACCTGGTGCCGGAACTCTTCCGGCTCCGCGGCCAGCTGGGCCAGCGACTCGGCCAGCCCGTGGCTGACCTTGACGTCGCGCCCGCGCAGCGCCCGCAGCAACTTGCTCTCGTGGTTACCTGGCACGCACAGCGCGGTGCCGGCCCCGGCCATCGCCATCACCGTGCGGAGCACGCCAGGCGTGTCCGGCCCGCGATCGACCAGGTCGCCGAGGAACACCGCGGTCCGGCCGGCCGGGTGCTCGCGGCTCCGCCCGGCGGTCTGCCGGTAGCCGAGCCGGTCCAGCAGGCCAGCCAGCTCGGCGTGGCAGCCGTGCACGTCGCCGATGATGTCGAACGGCCCGCTGGCGTCCGAGCGGTCGGTCCAGGCCCGCTCGCGGACCAACTGCGCCGCATCGACCTCGGCCGCGCCGTGCAGGACGAACACGCGGCGGAACCCTTCCCGGTCCAGCCGCCGGACCGAGCGCGCCAGCGCCGCGTGCTGCCGGGCAATGACGCCGGCTCCGAACGCGCGATCGGCGCGGGCCGCGTTCCGCTCGATGCAGGTCTTCTCGCTGATATCGAGGACGATCGCCACCGGCAGCACATGCTGCTCGCGGGCCAGCGCCACCAGCGGCCGGCGTGCATCCGGCTGGACGTTCGTGGCATCGATCACGGTCAGCCGCCCGATCGCCAGCCGCTTCGCGGCCACCACATTGAGTGCCTCGAATGCCTCCTTCGTCACCGACTGGTCGTTCTCGTCATCGCCGACCAGGCCGCGGAACACGTCCGAGGACAGCACCTCGGTTGGCCGGAAATGCCGCGCGGCGAAGGTCGACTTGCCCGAACCGCTGACCCCGACGAGCACGACCAGCGACAGCTCCGGGACCCTGATCGTCGTCATCGGCGCCGGGCCAGCACGGCCAGCTGGGTCGGCGGCCCGTCCTGCGGGTGGTCCGGCCCGACGGACTCGAACGCGGCGGTGTAGCCGTGCCGTCCTGCCACCGTCTCGGCCCAGGCCCGGAACTCCGCCCGGCTCCACTCGAACCGGTGATCCGGATGCCGCATGGCGCCCGCCGGCAGCCCCGGGTAGTGCGCGTTGTACTCGGCGTTGGGCGTGGTCATGACCACGGTTGCCGGGGCGGCCGCGCCGAAGACGGACTGCTCAAGCGCGCCAAGCCGGCCGGCGTCGACGTGCTCGATCACCTCCATGAGCACGGCCGCGTCGTAGCCGGCCAGCCGCCGGTCCTGGTAAGTGAGCGCGCCCTGCAGCAGGCTGACCCGGTGCCGCTGCCGGGGCGCCATCTCGTCCAGGTGCAGCCGCCGGGCCGCTCGTTCCAGCGCGGCGGCCGAGGCGTCCACGCCGACGATCTCCTCGAACTGCCCGTCCGCCAGCAAGCCAGCCAGCAGGCGCCCGTCGCCGCAGCCGAGGTCGAGCACCCGCCGCGCCCCGGCCGACCGCAGCGCGTTCAGCACCGCGGCCAGCCGCAGGTCCCGCAGCCGGGCGTGCCCGGCGGCGGCCGCTAGCGCCGGCTCGCCGGCCTGCGCGTCGCTGGCGGCGCCGATCCCGCCGTCCGGCACCGCGCAGCCGGCGGCGTCGGACCCGACCTCGGCGTCCGCCTCCGCGTCCGCGTCCGCCTCCGCCTGGGTGGCGCCGGCGTCCTCTTCGTGCAGCCGCTGCACGGCCTCCGCTGCCAGCCCGCGCTGGTGCCGCAGGTAGCGGCGCACGATCAGATCCCGCTCGGGATGCCCGGCCAGCCACGCTCCGGCGCCGTCCACCAGCTTGTCGATCTCATCGCTGGTCACCCAGTAGTGCTTGGCGTCGTCCAGCACCGGAAGCAGCACGTAAAGCTGGCCAAGAAGATCACGGACCCGGCAGCGCGCGGCGATCCGGACGTCGAAGTACGGGCTGTCGCCCCAGTCCGGCACCTGCTCGTCGAGCGGGATCGCCCGCGCGCTCACCTGGTAGCCGAGCGGCTCGAACAGGCCGCGCAGCAAGCGCTCGCCGCCCCGGCACGGCAGCACCGGAAGCCACGCGGCAAGGTCCAGCGGCTGCGCCGCCAGCGCGGGCCGTTCCTTGCTCCTGCCCTGCAGCGCGGTGCCGAACATCTTGCGCAGCGCGACGCTCATGAACGATGACGCCACGTAGGGCCGGTCGTTGACGTAAGCGGCCAGCGGGAAAGGCCCGCCCCGGCTGCGCCGGACCAGCGCGACCGGATCCACCTCCAGCATCAGCGCGATGGTGCAGCGCCCCGGCCCGGCCTCGGGGTAGAAAACGTGCGCCACCCCGAAGCCGAGTTCGGCCGAGCGCGTGGCCGCGGGATTCTTATGCAGCAGGAACCCCAGGTCCGTCGCGGGCGGCGACGTGCTGGTGATGGTGAGCAGCATGACATCCTCGGGCTTTGGCCGGGCGATCAGCTTACGCGGACGGCTGCCGCCCGGATCCCGGCCCGGCCACGCCAAGCCGGCCGCGATCCGGTCCGCGGGCAGCAGATCACTGCAGTTTGAAACGGATAGTCAGGGCTTTCTGCCTACCCCCACCAGGCCCCAGGACCGGACTGAGTCGGCCGGCCCGCCAGCGGCCGAATCCGGCCGCCACAGCGGGATGTCGACCAACCCCGGATCCACCAGGTCGAACCCGTCGAAGAAGCGCAGGATCTCCGCACGCGGCCGCATGTGCAGCTGGGTGGCCACGCTGCTGTTGTAGACCTTCTCGGCGGCGTGCGCCACGGTGGGCCTGCCCTCGTCGGTGGCATGACTCAGCACCAGGTAGCTGCCCGGCGCGAGCGAGTCACGAAGCGCGGCCACCAGCTGCCACGGATCCTCGGCGTCACCGACGAAGTGCAGGATGGCCACCATCAGCAGCCCGACCGGCCGGCTGAAATCGATCAGCCGCCGGGCTGCCGGGTGGGCGAGGATCTTCTCCGGGTCGCGCAGGTCGGCGTCGATTATCGTGGCATTCTCGTTCTTGCCCAGGATTGCCTGGCTGTGCGCGATCGCGACCGGGTCGATATCGGCGTAGGCCACCCTGGCCCCCGGGTCCGCCTGCTGCGCCACCTCGTGCACGTTGCCCTGGGTGGGAATGCCGGAGCCGATGTCGAGGAACTGGCGGATCCCGGCCGCCGCGAGAAACCGGACCGCCCGGCCGACGAACGCGCGGTTCGCCTGGGCGATTTCCCGGATGTTCGGCACGACCGCGGCGATCGCCCGGCCCAGGTCCTGGTCGGCCAGGAAGTTGTGGTTGCCGCCCAGCCAGTAGTCATAGACCCGGGCGACATTCGCCCGCTGCGTGTCAACTCCTGGCGGCACCCAGCCCGGCTCGCCAGCCATCAGGCCTCCTCACCTGCCCGCATGCCCGGCCCCGCGGGCCCGCACGCCCAGCCCCGGCCGCCGGGATGCCAGTCTCCGGGCTTCCGA
Source organism: uncultured Actinomycetes bacterium (assembly GCA_963786975.1). Lineage (GTDB taxonomy): Bacteria > Actinomycetota > Actinomycetes > Streptosporangiales > Streptosporangiaceae > Palsa-506. The sequence goes on from CAWBBE010000012.1 coordinate 366,079, forward strand.
TCCCGGCGGGCCCAGAAACCGAATCACATTCTAATGATCCAGGCTCCGGTGCCCGGCCACTTTCCCGCCGCCGATGCTATACATTTCCTGATTGCACATTAACGTCGGGTACTGGCAATAGCTGCCGCATTGAGCCGCGGGATCCGCGGCCGCCAAGGTCATTATGGGACGAGCCGCCGCGCGCATGGCGGGCTGGCCGGCAAGGTTGGTACGGATACGGGTGGAGCCGCAGATCGCCGGGGAAGGCAAGCCGGTCACGCCACCGCAGCGCGGGACGGACCTGGCTGGTCTCGCCTCGTTCACGCTGGATCGCGGAGGCCTGGTGGCCTCGTGGTCAATGACCGCTGCGCGGCTGTTCGGCCAGCCGGCCGTGGCGGTACTCGGGCGCGGCCTGTGCGAAGTGCTGGTGGCCGGGCCCGGCCAGCGCCGGCAGTTACGCCATGCGCTGGCCGAGGCGGTCGCCGGGCGGATGTGGACAGGAACCGTCTCGGTGGATGTCGCGGGCGGCGCCAGGGACGTCACCGTCCGCTGCGAGCCGCTGGCCGGCCCGGGCCGGCGCGCTGGCGCTTGCCCAGCCCGCCTCGCCGCTGGCTGGCATGAGCCTGTTAACCGAGGCGGCGGCCAGGATCGGCAGCACGCTGGACCTGACCCAGACCGCACGTGAGGCAGTCGATGTCGCCGTGCCCGGCTTCGCCGAAGCGGCCGCGATATACGTGCCGGAACGCATGCTCGCCGCGGACGAGCTCGGCTCGCAGCGGGTGATGCACGCGGCGGTCGTCCGGCGGCTCGCGGCCCGGCTGGCCGGCCAGCCCGACGACGTGACCGAGAGCTTGTTCCGCTCCGGCGAGGTGGTCGTGCTCGGCGAGGGCACGCCTTGCTTCCGCGCGATGGCGGTGAGCAGCCCGGTCTTGTATGACCAGCTGGACGTCGGTACCGCCGACCGAATCGGCCAGCGCCCGGGCGGCCGGGAGATCACCGCGCGCTATGCGTCCTTCCTGGCGGTGCCCCTCGTCGCCCGCGGCGCGGTGGTGGGCTGCGCGGCGTTCGGCCGCACGGCCGCCAGGCCCGCGTTCGGCCCCGATGACGTGGTGCTCGCCACCGAGCTCGCGTCCCGCGCCGCCCTGTGCATCGACAACGCGCGGCTGTATGACCGGGAGCGGCGGACCGCGCTGGCGCTACAGCGCAGCCTGCTGCCGGGCCGGCCGCAGATCCCGGCCGGCCTGGAGGTCGCGCACCGGCACGTAACGGCCGGCGGCAGCATGGTCGGGGGCGACTGGCACGACATCGTCCCGCTGCCGGGCGGCCGGGCAGCGCTGATCGTCGGCGACGCGATGGGCCACGGCCCGGAGGCAGCTGCCGTGATGGTGCAGCTCCGCACCGCCGCGCACATCCTGGCCGACCTTGAGCTGTCCCCTGAGCAGCTCCTGCACAGGCTGGACCTGATGGCTTCGGGGCTGGCCGCGCCGTTTGCTACCTGCATTTACACGGTCATCGACCCGGCCGACGGCTCCTGCGCGGCGGCCCAGGCCGGGCACTTGCCGCCGGTCGTGGCACTGCCCGGCGAGGCCTACCTGATCGACCTGCCGCCAGGGCTGCCGCTCGGGCTGGTCGCCGGTTCCTTCCAGGCCAGCCAGGTCACCCTGCCGCCGGGCGCGACGCTGGCGCTGTATACCGACGGGCTGGTGGAGAGCCGGAGCCGCCCGCTCGGCGACGGGATGGCCGAGCTCTGCGCGGTGCTCAGTGCCGTATTGCAGCGCCCCGGCATCTCGCTGGGCGAGGCATGCGCGGCGGTCACCGAGCGGATGCGCGAGCAGGGCGAAGATGACATCACTCTCGTGCTGGCCCGGATCCCCCGGTAACGGGCGCATCGGCCGGCCGCGAGCGCGCATCCGCGGGCCGCGATCCTGATCAGCCGCCTGTGCATGAAGGTGTGCACGTGCTGGTGGAAAAGGCGCCTGCTCCGGGGGACAACGCGGCCGTGCCTGTGGATACCCTGTGGATCACCAAAGAATCTTGAAATCACTGCCCGGGGGCCCTTGCGGCGTCCGCCGCGGAGGCAGTAGAAATACGTCACTGCTGGAGACGGGAACCACGCCGGGGGCAGCCCCGGAGACGCCGGGAGGACCGGGAAACCGGAAATTCGGGCGGGTACCCGGTACCAGTAGCTGGTCAGGTAGCCGCAGGCAGGCCGGGCAACCGGCAGGCAGGCGGGGAACGGCCGGGCGAGGCCCCAGCATCTCATACATGCTGGGGCCTTCGCCGTCTCTGGCTGAGCCCGCGCTGCTTCCGGCACGCGCGGGGCGGCATCGGCAGGCTGACCGGGCCGAGGCAGGTCCGGCCATGCTGCCCAGCCCGCCACGGTGGCTGATCGCCGGCCGAAACGCCGAGTCTGAATCGTTATCCGATTGGCAAAATCTGCCCCTTTGGAATGCAACGTCAGCCCCGGCTAGAGCGTCTGTTGGTTGGTAGTCCCGCCAGCACAGGAGAAGAGGGGTCATGAAAAGACCACGATGGAGGCTGCGGTATGCGGCCATCGCCGTTGCCGGGTGCACGATGGCGGCGACCGCGCCGTTCGGGGCTATGGCGGCCCAGGCGACGGCACCAGGACCGTCGCTGCGGCTGGTCGCCGCGCAGAATGCCATTACCTTGCCGCGATTCAGGCACTCCGTGTTCCTCGACCCCGGTATCTACGTCGAGTCCTTCGGGTCACAACTTCAGTTCAACGTGCAGCGGGCGAGCTACACCAAGCCGGTCACGATCTCGCAGATCATCCACCTGCCCGGCGGCGGCACCCAGGTCAGGCCGCTCCCGGCCAGCCTGCTGGACGGGCTCAACGGGCTGAAGGGCTTCGTGCGCCTCACCGTGACGAACTCCGCGGGCAAGGTCGTCGCCAGGAACCGGGTCACGTTCTGCCCGGACGTTTTCGACCCGCAGCGAGCAACCCCCAGCAGCCCTGCTACCTCGCCGTTCCCTCAGTTCGGCTGCTCATCGAACCCGTTCCAGGTATCCAACGCCTGGGGCGTGCAGAAGGGCTGGGGCGTCGACCCGTTCGAATTCAGTGACCAGTCTCACCGGCTCCGGCTGGGCACTTACCAGATCACCGCGACCATCACCAGCAAGTACCAGAAGCTGTTCAGCATCCCCGCAGCCGACGCCAGCGCGCACGTCACGGCCACCGTGGTCAAGGGAACCGGCTGCTGCGGCCAGGCTGGCCGGCGGGCACACGGCCGCAGCGGGACGCTGCCGAAACTTCCGAAGGTCAGGACCATGCGCAACCCGCCGCGGGACGTGCTCCCGGATCTGACCCCCGCGCCGTCACTGGGGATCAGCGTCAGCAAGATCCGGAAGACCAAGACCAGGCATGAGCGGGACGAGCTTGATTTCGGCGCCACGGTGTGGATCGGCGGCGGCGGCCCGCTCGACGTCGAGGGCTTCCGCTCCAACAGCTCGCCGGTCATGAAGGCCTACCAGTACTTCTTCCGGAATGGCCACGTCGTCGGGCGGGTGCGCGCCGGGACCATGGGCTTCGACACCCGTAAGGGTCACAACCACTGGCACTTCGAGCAATTCGCCAGGTACCAGTTGCTCAACTCGGCCAAGACGGTGGCGTTGCGGAGCCACAAGCAGGGATTCTGCATAGCCCCGACCGACGGGATGGACCTGCTGCTGCCGCATGCCGTGTGGAATCCGCTGTTCACCGGCTTCGGCGGCGAATGCGGCTCGCCCAGTGCCCTGTGGGTGCAGGAGCAGCTACCGCTCGGCTGGGGCGACACCTACTTCCAGTCGGTGGCCGGCCAGGACTTCAACATCACCCACCTGCCGAACGGCACGTACTACATCGAGGTGATCGCCAACCCGCAGCAGGTCCTGCGCGAGACGAACACCGCGAACGACATCTCGCTGCGCAAGGTGATCCTCGGCGGGACCCGCGGCCACCGCACGGTGCGGGTGCCGGCCTACCACGGCATCGACCCAGAGGGCTAAGCGCCGTTCGTGATCACGGAGGATCCGGCCTGTCCTGGCGTGCCGGATCCGCCGCGATCATGTCCCAGCGGGCCGGAAGTGCCGCTAGCTGAGCTTCGAGTCGATGATGACCGGGTGGCCCGCGCCGAGGAAGAAGATGCCGGGGAACCCGGCGGTATGGAACCCGGCGCTGGGGTTGTGGTGCAGCGTCGAGTGCGCGATCCGCAGCGTGCCGGTGCGGTCGTTGCTGACGAAGAAGATCGCGCCGCCGCCCTCCCTGGCGTGGTTGTTCCGGATGATCGAGCCGCTGATCCGGACGGTGTACCGGTCCCCGTCGGTGTAAATGGCGCCGCCGCTGCCGCCGCCCGGCGTGCCCTGCCGCGCCGGGTTGGCGCCGACGCCGATCGCGCGATTGTGCGCGAACAGGCTGTCCCGCACATCCCAGGACACCCCGATGCTGCTCAGCGCGCCGCCGTTGGAGCACACCCCGCGCCGGAACGTGTCGTGGATGATGTACACCGGCCGGCCGTGGTACTCGTCCAGCGCGCGGATCGCGGCGCCGCCCAGATCCGGGCCGGACCGGTCGCAGCGGTTGCCGGCGAAGCGTGAGTTGATCACCCGGAGACGGCCGCCGCGGGCGAAGATCGCGCCGCCGCCGCCGCCGTCGAAATGCCTGCCGGTGGCGTTGCCGCGAGCGAACGTGATGTTCTGCACGACAAGCCGGGGCCGGGCCTGGTCGTCGCAGTGCGACGTGGTCCACACCTGGCGCTTGTCGCAGGTGTCCATGTACAGGATCCGGCGGACGCCGCCGCCGCTCAGCGTCACCTTGCCGCCGCCGTCAAGGACGACCCGGCGGCTGGTGTTGCGGACCTTCGCGGTAGCCGTCAGCACGATCGTCACCGGGCCCGGGCCGCAGGAGAAGGTGATCACGCCGCCCGCCCGCACGGCCCGCACGACCGCACGCGAAGTGCAACTCGCCGCGGTGCCGTTGCCGACCACGTGGTCCGGGCGGGCCGTGCTGACCAGCCCGGCGACCGGCCCGGCGGCACTGGCCCCGGTAGCCCGGCCGGCCGGCGAGTCCGCCGACAGGGATGCCCGCTGCGGGCCGGTCATCGTCCCGCAGGCTGAAACGCCTGACGCCGCCGCAAGCCCGGCTACCAGCACCGTGGCAGCACGCATGAATCGCATGGGGCCACATGCTAATGCCGGAGCCAATGGTCATATTGCCGGATTCGGCTAGTCTGCCCGGCGCCGCTGGTCACTGGCGCGGTCACCGGCGAGCGGTCACCGGCGAGCGGTCACCGGCGAGCGGCCAGCGCCGCGCGGCCACCGGCGAGCGGTCACTGGTGCGCCTTGAGCAGCGCCACCAGGCCGGCCAGCTCGGCCTCGATCGCCGCGGCCTTCGCCAGCGCCCTGGCCCGCCACGGCTCGGCCGGCTGGTCCGGATGCCGGATCTTCCCGGCCAGCTCGATGATCGCGTGCCGCTGGCCGGCCCGCGGCCCGGGTCCAGGGCAGGTGTGACCGCCCCAGGCCGCGCCGCCCATGACGTGCGTGCCGTAGCCGCGCCCCGCTACGCTGTTGGTCACCTGCAGCGGGAACCCGGCAAAGCCGGCCAGCACCTCCACCAGCTGAGCGGACGCGATGATCTGGGCCTCGGTCAGCGGGTTCGCCGGGTCGCCGTCGTCGGCGTGCTCGATCGAGTACCAGGTGGCGTTGCCGGCCATTTCCGCCCACGCGATCCAGCCCTTGCCGATCGGCCCGAACTGGTGGATGTGACCCCGCTGGTCGATGCCGAAATGGGAGCTGGCCTGATAGGACGGGTCGTTGAAGACGGTGATCGTGCCGGGCAGGTTGCCGACCATGGTGTGCATGACCACGCCCTGGATGGACTTGGACCCCCAGGAGCCGTTGACGCACGGGAACGGGTCGTTGTAGCCGATGCTGGCCGGCCCGGCTATCCTCCCGTCGGCCTGGATGCTCAGCTTTCCCGGGATCTTCGCGGCTCCGCTCCCGGTGGCCGGGCCGGGCACATTGACGTCAGCCGGGATGGTCACGTTTCCTGGTGTGCTCACGATTCCGCCCTTCTCTTGCTGACCGGCCGCGAGCAGGCACTCACGGCGTCACGGGAAATCGTCAAGCTGTAGTTATTATAATAGCCCCCGGCAGCGCTCTCGCTGAGGCCAGCCGACCCAAATTATTATCCTCCGGTAATTCATCTGGAAACGTCCGGCAAATGCGCTCAGCGGAGAAATAAATACAGTAAGGCTGTTTGCCGGAAATGCAGCCGGGATAGTCACCTGATGCTTTTCTGCTGACCGCCGCCCGGCGACGGCACCGGCTGGCCGGCCTGCTCAGGGAAATGGCAGGCCACCAGGTGCCGCGGATCCGGGCCGGCCAGCGGCGGCTCGGCCGACGCGCAGATGCCCTGGGCCTTCCAGCAGCGGCTGCGGAACCGGCAGCCGGTGGGCTGGCTGAGCGGGCCGGGCGCCTCGCCCGGCAGCCGGATCCGCCGCCGGCCGGCCCGCGCGCCCGGGTCCGGCACCGGCACCGCGGACAGCAGCGCGTTGGTGTACGGATGGCGCGGCGCGGCGTACAGCAGGTCGCCGTCGGCCAGTTCGATGATCTTGCCAAGGTACATCACCGCGACCCGGCCGGCGATGTGCCGTACCACCGACAGGTCGTGCGCGATGAACAGGTAGGTGAGCCCGTGCGCGGCCTGCAGGTCGTCCAGCAGGTTGATGATCTGCGCCTGGATGGAAACGTCCAGCGCCGACACCGGCTCGTCGGCGATGATCAGCTTCGGCCGGAGCGCGATCGCCCGGGCGATGCAGATCCGCTGCCGCTGCCCGCCGGAGAACTCCTGCGGGTACCGGTTGTAATGCTCCGCGCTCAGCCCGACCTGCTCCAGCAGGTCCCGCACCGCGTGCTTGATCCCGCCCGGCGGGGTCAGCCGCTGGTACCGGAACGGGGCGCCGACGATGCTGCCCACCGTGTGCCGCGGATTCAGTGACGAGAACGGATCCTGGAAGATCATCTGGATGTCACGGCTGAGCTCGCGGCCGCCCCGCTGCCTGGCCGCGGCCAGATCCTGCCCGTCGAAGATCATCTGCCCGGCGGTGGGCTGCAGGAACCCGGCGATCAGCCTGCCGGTGGTGGACTTGCCGCAGCCGGTCTCGCCGACCACGCCCAGGGTCTGCCCGCGGCACAGCCCGAACGTGATCCCGTCCACGGCCCTGACCTGGCCGACCGTGTGCCGCAGCAGCACGCCGCGGGTAACCGGGAAGTGCTTCGCCAGGCCGTCGACGCGCAGCAGTTCGCCGCCTGCCGTGGCGGCGCTGCCTGCACCGGGGCTGGCGGCAGTCACAGCGACGGTGCTACTTCGGCCCGGAAGATCTCCGCCCGGGCAGCCTGGCTGAGATGGCACGCCACCCAGTGCTCATCTCCGCGCTGTTCTTCGTCTCCGCGCCGGTCTGCTGGCTCGGCCTGGTCTTCCTCTGGCTGTTCTGGTACAAGCTCGGCATCGCGGCCGGGACCGGCTACTACTCGCCGGCCCAGTACGGCGCGTTCACCTGGCTCAATCACATGCTGCTGCCGTGGCTCACGCTCGCGCTGCTGTACGCGGGCTGGTACGCGCGGATGACCCGCGGCTCGGTCCTTGACACGCTGGACCAGGACTTCGTCCGGACCGCGCGGGGCAAGGGGCTGCCGGAATCGCGGGTGCTGACCCGGCACGTGCTCCGGGCCAGCCTCACCCCCGTGCTGACCATGTTCGGCATGGACCTGGCCGCGCTGGCCAGCGGGACCGTGATCGTGGAAGTCGTGTTCAACCTCAACGGGGTCGGCCAGTGGGCCGTGCAGGCCGTGACGTCCGACGATATTCCCTCGGTGCTCGCCGTGACGCTGGTGGCGGCCCTGGCGGTCATGCTCGCCAACCTGGCCGTGCTGGCCCAGATTGACCTGTGGAGGACCTCGCATGTTTTCCTGGCCGGCCACCGGATAAGACTTGAGGTCAGCTCCAGCGCGTTTCCTAAGTACGATCGCAACCTGAACACGGGCGGGCCGCTGGCGACCGGCACCGAGATGACCGTCGCGGCGAATTCCGTCTGGCATACCGGGGGATATCCGTCGCACCTGATCCTGCCCGAGATCCCGGCCCGGGACTGATGCGAGGCGGCAGCAGCAAGACCGGGCGGAAATGATGACCGATTTCGGCGAAAGGACCAGCGGTGCAAGATAAGGGCCTGGCCGGCCAGGATTCTGGTGAGGCCCAGCACCCTCAGCTCCATGGCCAAGGAATCCATCCGGGTACGCATCGTCACCGGCGAGATCGCGGCGGGCGAGATCTACTCGGCCCCCGCGCTCGCGGCCGTGCTCGGCGTGTCCGCGACGCCGGTCCGGGAGGCCATGCTGGAGCTCACCGCCGACGGGCTAGTCGAGGTCGTGCCCAACCGCGGGTTCCGCGTCGTCGAGCCGTCCCAGCATGACCTGGACGAGATCTTTGAGATCCGGCTCATGCTCGAGGTGCCCGCCGCCGAGCGGGCCGCCCGCCGCGGCATCAGCGCCGCCGAGATCTGCCGCCAGGACGCCGCCGCGGTGGCCGCGCTCAGCACGCATCACCTGGAGCACACCCGCGGCATCTGGGCCGGCATCGCCGAGTCGGCCGGCCAGTGAGCAGCCAGCCCGCGCCCGGCCGGCCAGCGCGCGCCCGGCCAGCCCGCGGCCAGCCGCCGGACACCCCGGCGGCAGCGCAGCTCGCGGCCGGGTTTCCGGATCCGATCGGGGCCGGCCTGCTGCGCAGTCTGGTGCCCATGCCGGACGCGATAGCGGCCAGCCGCCGCGCGTTCGGCGCCGCCGCGCGGGGCGAGATCACCGGGCCGCTGCGTACTGCCCTGTCCCGGCAGCGGGTGCTGGTGATGCCCGCCGAGCACTCGTCCGGCAGCGGCCTGATCAAGATCATTAGCTTCCGGCCGGACGGCTGGCCCAGCGGCGTACCGAGCATCGGCGGCGGGGTGCTCTGGATCGACGGGCTGACCGGGCGGATCGCGGCCATGGTCGACGCGGCCGCGCTGACCGCGCTGCGTACCGGTGCGGCCAGCGGCCTGGCCACGTCGCTGCTGGCCCGGCCGGCCAGCCGGGTGCTGGCCATGCTCGGCGCGGGCGACCAGGCGGCCGATCAGGTCGCCGGAGTCTGCGCGGTCCGGCCGATCCGCGAGATCCGGGTGTACAGCAGGCGCGGGACGCGCAGCGAGGAGCTTTGCCAGCGGCTGCTCGCCGCTCATCCCGGCGTCACCGTCAACCCGGCCGCGACGCCCCGGGAGGCGGTGCGCGGCGCGGACGTCATCTGCACCGCGACGAGGTCGGCGGAGCCGCTGTTCGAGGCCGCGGACCTGGAACCCGCCGCGCACGTGAACGCCGTCGGCGCGTACCGGCTGGACATGTCCGAGGTGCCGCCGGAGGCTTTCCGGCAGGCGGACCTGGTCGTCATCGACCAGCTGGAGGCCGCGCTGGCCGAGGCCGGCGACCTGGTACACGCGCTGAACCGCGGTTACCTGCGCCGCGCCGACCTGATCGAGATCGGAGAGCTGCTGGCCAGCGACCCGGCCGCCGCCGCCAGCGGCCCGGGAGCCGGCGCTAGCGGCCCGGCCGCCGCCCCGGAGCATGGGCTGACGATCTTCAAGTCGGTGGGCATCGCCGCCCAGGACTGGGCGGTCTGCGAGCTTGCCGTGCGGCGCGCGCGGGAGGCCGGCGCCATACCCGGCGCGGCGGAAGACGGCGGCGCATGAGCCAGCCCGGCCGCCCGGCGCTGGTCGCCACGGCCGACTGCCACCGCGGGCGAGCCGTTCCGGATCGTCACCGGCGGCGTGCCCAGCCTGCCCGGCCGGACCGTGGCCGACCGCCGCGAGCAAGCCGCGGCCAGGCTCGACCACATCCGCCGGCTGCTGGTCCGGGAACCGCGCGGGCATGGCGGGATGTACGGGTGCTTCGTCACCCCGCCGGATGACGACGGCGCCGAGCTCGGCGCGGTCTTCTTCCACCAGTCCGGCTTCTCCGCCGCCTGCGGCCACGGCACGATCGCGCTGGCGACCTGGGCCGCCGACGCCGGCCTGGTGGCCGCCGATGCGACCGCGCTGCGCATCGACGTGCCGTCCGGCCGGGTCGGCGTCCGGCTCCGGCGTGACGCCGGAGGCCGGGTCAGCGCGGTCAGCTTCCGGAACGTGCCCGCCTGGGTACACCAGCGGAACGTCCGGCTGCCCGCGCCATCCGGTACCGTCAGCGCGGACGTCGCGTTCGGCGGCGCCTTCTACGCGTCGGTGCCGGCCAGCGCACTCGGGCTCCGGGTCACGCTTGACTGCCTGCCGCAGCTCGTCGAGGCGGGCCGGCGCATCCAGGCGCAGCTCGACGCGGCGGGCGCGGCCCGGCACCAGACTGATAGCCGGCTGACCGGGATCTACGGCGTGATCCTGCATGACGAACTGCCCGCCGAGGCAGGCTGCCTGGTGCAGCGGAACGTGACCGTGTTCGGCGACGGCCAGATCGACCGCTCCCCGTGCGGCAGCGGGACGACCGCGCGACTCGCGCTGCTGGCTGACCACGGCCTGGCCGGCGGCCAGGCCCTGGTACACGAGAGCATCATCGGCACCAGGTTCGAGGCCGGATCACTGGCACGGTCACCGAGCAGGGCAGGCCCGCGGTGATCACCGAGGTAACCGGCAGCGCGTGGATGACCGGCCTGCACCAGTTCTTGCTGGACCCACGTGACCCGCTCGGCACCGGTTTCACTCTCGCCCCGGCCTCGTGACGCAGCGAGTAGCCGTGGTCGGCGGCGGCATGCTCGGCCTGTCCACCGCGTGGTTCCTGCAGGAACACGAGGCAGCGGTTACCGTGTTCGAGCGCACGACGGTAGCGGCCGGCGCATCCTGGGGCAACGCCGGCTGGCGCCGGCGGCACTGGCGATAACGGCTGGCCACGCCGCTGCCGGGGATAGCCGGCCGGCGGGCGCGGGTAGATTCAGCGGCATGAAGAAGCTTTTCGAGCTACTCGTCTGCTTCATCCATCCGCTCGCCGTCGTCCTCATCTGGATCGACCTGCTGTCCCGCCAGGACATCACCCGCGGCGTGAAAATTGCCTGGGCCATCTTCGCCCTCATCCCGCTGGTGCCTTTCATCTACGTGATCTTCGGCGGCGATCTGTGGTGAGGCCGCGATAGCGCCGGCCGATGCGCACATCGCCAGTGCCCACCGGTGAGTTCCGGGGCCCGGGGCTGTCAGCACCATGTGCTAGTGGTAGGTGAAGGCCAACGACCTGATCAGGAGGATGCTGTGTCATCTAGCAGTCCGGCGCCGGCCCGGCGCCGGCCATTCTGGTGGAGGGCCTGACGAAGTCCTTCGGCGAGGTCCGTGCCTTGCGGGGCATCGACCTGTCGGTTCCGCGCGGTGCGGTGCTCGGCGTGCTCGGCCCGAACGGCGCGGGCAAGACCACCGCGGTGCGCATCCTGACCACGCTGCTGCAGCCGGACGAGGGGCGCGTGCTCGTGGAGGGTCACGATGTGGTGCGTGAGGCCGCCGCGGTCCGCCGTTCGATCGGGCTGGCCGGCCAGTCCGCGGCCATCCAGGAGGAGCTGACCGGCCGGGAGAACCTGGAGATGATCGGGCGGCTCTATCACCTGAGCAAGCCGCATGCCCGCAGCCGGGCCGCCGAGCTGCTGGAGCAGTTCGACCTGGCCGATGCCGCCGACCGGCCGGCCAAGGGGTTCTCCGGCGGCATGCAGCGCCGCCTGGACCTGGCCGCCAGCCTGGTCGGGCAGCCCAAGGTGCTGTTCCTTGACGAGCCGACGACCGGCCTGGATCCGAGGTCCAGGCTCGGCATGTGGGACATCATCCGGTCGCTGGCCGCCGCCGGGACCACGCTGCTGCTCACCACGCAGTACCTGGACGAGGCGGACGAACTCGCCGACCAGATCGTGGTCATCGACCACGGCCTGGTCATCGCGGCCGGCACGGCCGAGGAGCTGAAGGGCCGGGTCGGCGGGGACGTGCTGGAATTCACGGTGCCGGACCGGTCCCGGGTCGCCGATGCCGTCGCCGCGATCAAGCCGATCGGCGAGGGCGAGCCGCATGCCGACCTGGACACCGGCGTGATCAGCGTCGGTGTCGGCGGTCGCGGCTCGGCGGCGCTGATCGAGGCGGTGCGCGGGCTGGACGCCGCCGGGGTGGAAACGCGTGGCCTGGCGCTGCGGCGGCCGTCCCTCGACGACGTGTTCCTCGCGCTGACCGGGCACGCCGCCGAGGACGAGCAGCCGGGCAAACGCCGCCGGGGCCGCGGCCGGGGCGGCAAGAACGCCGGCCGCACGGACAGCGCGGAGGTGGCGTCATGACCGCCGTCGCCGCGCCGTCAGCCACGCCCGGCCTGGTCACTCAGGCCCGCTGGGCGGTCAGCGACTCGCTCACGCTCGCCCGGCGCAACCTGCTGGTCTGGATGCGGGTGCCCGCCTACATCGTGTTCACCGTGATCCAGCCGGTGATGTTCGTGCTGCTGTTCGCCTTCGTCTTCGGCGGCGCGATCCCGGTGCAGGGGGTGCCCGGCGGCTACGTCGAGTTCCTGCTGCCGGGGATCATCGCGCAGACTGCGGCGTTCGCCTCGTTCGGCACCGCCATCGCGCTGGCGCAGGAGCTGAAGAAGGGCGTGATCGACCGGCTGCGGTCGATGCCGATGGCGCGCTCCGCGGTGCTGGCCGGCGGCTGGTCGCCGACACGATCCGGATGCTCGTGACGATCCTGATCATCGTCGGGGTCGGCTACGGGGTCGGTTTCTCGTTCCTGAACGGCGCTGTCGCCGCCGTGGCCATGGTGCTGCTGGCCACCGTGTTCGGGCTGGCGATCTGCCTGATCGCCGCCTACACCGGGCTGGCCATCGGGGACGAGGAGTCGGTGCAGGCGTTCGGCCTGATCTGGCTGTTCCCGCTCACGTTCGTCAGCTCGGCGTTCGTGCCGATCGCGACGATGCCGGGCTGGCTGCAGGCGTTCGCCAAGAACCAGCCGGTCACCTACGTGGTGGACACGATGCGGGCACTGGCGCTGGGCGGCCCGGTCGAGGCGAACCTGCTGAAGAGCATCGCCTGGCTGGTCGGGATCTTCGTGGTGTTCGGGCCGCTCGCCGTCCGCGCCTACCGCCGGGCCGGCTAGCCGTTCCTGCCCGGCGCCGGGTTCTGCCCGGCGCCGGGCTAGCCAGCCTGGCCTGCGTCGGCGAGCTCGGCGATCACCATGGCGTGGCACGGCAGCGGCGCGCACCAGCAGCCGAGCCTGCGGCCGCGAAGCGCCGGCAGCAGCGCCAGCAGGTCCGGCCGGCCCAGCAGGTACTCGCGGTACTTAGCCACGACATCCTCCCGGCTGCCGTCCGGCCCTGGCCGGAACGGGCTGGCCAGCGGGGAGGCCGTCAGCCGCCAGCCCCCGCGGTGCATCGCCCGCCCGACGTACATCACGTCGGCGAAGGCCGGGTCGCCGTGGTGGCCCTTGAGGTTGACGACGGTGGTAGCAGGCACGGAGTCATCCTCCCGGGTCCGCTTCCCGATCACGCCATGACCTGCCGCAGTTATAACATGCCGCAGAGGACTGACTGATCGTCCAGCCGGGGGGCTGCGTGCGCGATACCGCTGAGGTGCGAGTCCGCCCGCTCACCGAGGCCGACCTGGACGAGGCCGACCTGATCTTCCGGGTGGCGTTCGGCACCTTCCTCGGCGCGGCTGAGCCGGAACACTTCTTCGGCGACGCCGACCTGGTCCGGACCCGGTGGCGGACGAACCCGGGCGGCGGGCTGGCCGCCGATCTTGACGGCCGCCTGGCCGGCTCGAACCTGGCCACGAACTGGGGCAGCGTCGGGTTCTTCGGCCCGCTGACCGTCGCCCCCGAGTACTGGGACCGGGCCATAGCGCAGCGGCTGCTCGATACCACGATGGAGCTGTTCGACAGCTGGCAGTGCCGCCACGTCGGCCTGTTCACGTTCGCGCAGAGCGCCAAGCACGTGGGCTTGTACCAGAAGTACGGGTTCTGGCCGCGCTTCCTCACCGCCGTCATGTCCTGCCCGGTCGACCCGGCGTCCCGGTCAGCATCGGCGCGGGTATCCGCGGCCGGCGACCAGGAACTGCCCGGCATCCTCAGCGCGGTCGGCGAGCTCACCGATGCGGTCTACCCGGGGCTCGACGTCAGCCGGGAGATCGAGGCGGTGCGGGCGCAGCGGCTGGGCGACACCGTGCTGCTCGACGACAGCGCCGGGCTGCAGGCGGTGGCCGTCTGCCACGCCGGGCCGGGCACCGAAGCCGGCGGCGGCGCCTGCTACATCAAGTTCGGCGCCGTCCGGCCGGGTCCCGGCGCCGAGCGCCGGTTCGGCATGCTGATCGACGCGTGTCACCGGCTGGCCGCCGACCGCGGCGCCTCGGTGCTGGTGGCCGGCGCGAACGCGGGCCGCGACCGGGCCTGGGCGGCGCTGGCCGGCCCCGGCTTCCGGCGGGAATTCCAGGGCGTGGCGATGCACCGCCCGAACGAGGCCGGTTACAGCACGAGCGACTCGTACGTCATCGACGACTGGCGGTGACGTGGCGGATTCCGCCGCCGCGGGCTGGCCGCCGGGCTGGCGTCTTCACTGGCCGGCCGCCGCCGGTCCGGCGCCCGCGGCCCGCCGGATCGGCGCCATCGTCGGCACCGGTTCGGTGCTGAGGAAGTCCAGGATGATCCGGTTGCACAGGTCCGGCTTCTCGACCAGCAGCCCGTGCGAGGTGCCGGGCACCACGGCCAGCTCGCCGGCTGGCAGCTGCCGGTAGAACGCGACCGCGTGCTCCAGCGTGACCTCGTCATCGTCACCCACCATTACCAAGGTCCGGCCGGTAATTCTCGCCAGGTCCGGCCCGGTCAGCTCCGGCTCCGCGGCGTGCATCCGGGCCAGCTTCGAGGTCACCACCGGGAAATGCCCGGCGCCGTCCGGCGACAGCTCCGCGTACATTTCCGCGATGAAGTCAGGCGGGGACTGAGCCGGGTCGATCACCCCGGCCGCCCAGCCGTCCCGGTGGAAGACGCCGGCCACGCTGACCAGCTGCCGGACCAGGTCAGGCCGGCGCAGCGCGGTCAGCAGAGCCACGATCGCGCCGTCGCTGCAGCCGACCAGCCGGGCCGGGCCGCCGACGACGGATTTCAGGAACGCGATCGTGTCCTGGGCCATCAGCTCGTAGCTGATCGGGCCGGGGACATCCGCGGTGCGGCCGTGGCCGCGCCGCTCCGGCGTGAGCACCCGGAACCGGGCGGACAGCGCGCCGAGGTTCGGGCCGAACGCCCGCGCGTCGACCCCGCCGGGGTGCAGCAGCACCAGCGGGTCACCCGCGCCGTGTTCGTCGTACCACATCCGCATCCCGCCGAGCTGCACGTAGTCCGCCATGTCCCGCCCTCCGGCCGGCCGCCAGGTCCCCGGCGCTGCTGCCTGCCGGTGCTGCTAAATAGTGTGACGGCACCGCGGGCCCGGACCAACCGGCCGGCGGCAGCCGCGCCGGGGTGAATCCGGGACTTCACTCGGCGGAACCGGCCGGTCTGGCCGTCGGCGGGAACCGGCCGCTCCGGCCGTTGGTGACCGGCGGACCGCGCGCGCCGGGGCCGGGGTGGCGCTATAGCGTAGGAAACCTGGCCAGGCCGGGCTGGGCCGGCCCGGCTGATGACGGCACTGGACGCAGGCGGCGGAGGCGGCGGCATGACGACGACGGCTGAGCAGACAGCTACCCCGAGGTACGCCAGCCCGGTCGACTTCGGGACCTACGGGCGGTACGGGGCCGGCCGGGGCTTCGATTCCGGCCAGGCATTCAGCCGCCCGCGCTACCCGTTCCGCGGCCGGATCACGGCCGACGGCTCCAGCGGGTACCGGGCCGAGCCGGGCCGGTACCACCTCTACATTTCCTGGGGCTGCCCGTGGGCGCAGCGGACCGCGATCGTCCGCAAGCTCAAGGGCCTGGAGGACGTCGTGTCGCTGTCCTACGTCGACGACGAGCGGGACGGCCGCGGCTGGGCCTTCCGGGCCAGCCGCGGTCCGGATCCGGTCAACGGGTTCACCCTGCTGGCCCAGGCCTACGAGGCGACCGAGCCGGGTTTCAGCGGCCACATCTCGGTACCCGTGCTGTGGGACCGGCAGGCTGGCGTGATCGTCAGCAACAACTTCCCCGACATCACCATCGACCTGGGCACCGCGTTCGGCGAGTGGGGCGACCCGTCCGTGGATCTCTACCCGGCGGCGCTGCGCGGCGACATCGACGCGCTCAACGAGCGGGTGTACGAGACCGTGAACGACGGCACGTACCGCGTGGCCGGGGCCACGACCGAGCAGGAGTACACCAAGCTCAGGCACCGGCTGACCGGCACGCTCGAATACCTGGACGAGCGGCTGGCCACCCGCCGCTACCTGTTCGGCCCGGCGGTGACCGAGTCGGATGTGCGGCTCTGGCCGACGCTGGCCCGTTTCGATCTCGGCTACAACCCGCTGGCCAGGATCAGCGAGCGGCGGCTGGCCGACTTCCCGGTGCTCTGGGGCTATGCCCGGGACCTGTACCAGCGGCCTGCCTTCCGGGACACCACCGACTTCGCCTCGTTCGCCAGGTTCGGCGCGGGCGCCAGGCCCAGCTTCCTGAACGAAGCCGACTGGCGGATCCGGGTCACGCCCTTCCAGGCCGACTGGGATGCCCCGCACGACCGCCAGCGCCTCGGCTGAGCTAGCCGCCGGCCAGCGGCCGCGTTAGCCGGCCGGCCGGAACAGCGGGACGTAAGGCGCTCTTGAGCGGTTCTTGGCTGGCTCTTAAGGCCGCCTCCGGTGAGGTAGTGCCCCATGAGCTACCCACCTTTGCCCCCAGGCCTGGCGCGCGATGATGGCATTCGCCGAATCTCCAAGCTGACCTGGCGGGTCACCCAGCTGAGTGCCATCGGCACCGTCGCGATCGCGACGCTGTTCGCCCGGGCAGCCGGCGCGAACACCGCCGCCACCACGACCTCCGCCAAGGCCCCGGTGAAGCCGGCCGCGCAGCCGGGCCATCCGGCCGCGCAGGGCGCATACATCATGAAGGTCGCAGCCGCCTGCCCCCCGCCGCCGAAGCGCCCGCGCCGGCACCGGCCGCACCCGGCGCCGGTGGCCGCGGCGGCGCCGCCACCGGCGGCCGCGGCGGCGCCCGCCCCGCCTGCCGCGGCGCCCGCCCCGCCCGCCGCGGCGCCCGCGCCGCCTCCCGCGCCGCCGGCCCCGGCCCCGGCCCCGCCGCAGACCTCGTCGAGCGGCTCGCACGGGGGCGGATAGCAGATGGCTGCCCGGCCGGCCGCGGCAGCGGCCACCGCCATCAACGCCGTTCGTCCGGCCGCCGTCACGGTGGCCGGACGGGCGTTCACCGCCCTGGGCACCTTCGGATCGCTGCTGGTCAGCGATCCGGGCGTGCTGGATCACGGGTACCGGATCCTGTCCGGCGAGCTGCAGGCCATCGACCTGGCCTGCTCCAGGTTCCGGCCGGATTCAGAGCTCTCCGCGCTGAACGCGGCCGGCGGGCGCGCCGTGCCGGTCAGCCCGCTGTTCGCGGAGGCGCTCCAGACGGCGCTGACCGCCGCCTGGATGACCGACGGCGACGTCGACCCGACCTGCGGCCGGTCCCTGGTCAGCCTGGGCTATGACCGGGACTTCGCCGATGTCAGCCGGGAAACGTCCGCGCTGACCAGGGCTCCGGCGCCGGCCGCTGGCTGGCAGGCGGTCCAGCTCGACCCGGTCCGCGGGTCGGCCCGGGTGCCGGCCGGCGTGCTGCTCGATCTCGGCGCGACTGCGAAGGCGCTGGCCGCCGACCGGGCGGCCGCTTTGATCTGGCAGTCCACCGGCAGCGGTGTGCTGGTCAACCTCGGCGGGGACATTGCCGTGGCCGGCCCGCCGCCGGGAGACGGCTGGCGGGTCGAGGTTGTCGACTACCTTCCGGCGGCGGAGCGGGCCCGCGGCCGGGACGGCCGGCCGGGGAGCCGCGCTCCCGGGCAGATAGTCGCCATCGCGGCGGGCGGGCTGGCGACATCGAGCACGGCGGCCCGCCGCTGGAACCGCGGCGGCCAGTCGTTCCATCACATCCTGGCGCCGGGTACCGGCCTGCCCGCGGCCGGCTGCTGGCGGGCCGCGAGTGTGTCCGCGGCTACCTGCGTCGATGCCAACATCGCGAGCACCGCGGCGATCATCCGCGGGGAGCGGGCCGCCGGATGGCTGGCCGGGCTCGGCTTGCCGGCCCGGCTGGTCAGGTACGACGGGTCGACCGTGACGCTGGCCGGCTGGCCAGCTGACCAGGACGGAGCCGCCGCGATATGATCATCAGCCTGCACGGCCCGGGTCTCTGGTACGCGACCAGGGCAGCCGGCCTGGTCACGCTGGTGCTGCTGACTGCCAGCGTGGTGATGGGCGTGCTTATCACCGTGCGGTTCTCCAGCCCGCGCTGGCCGCGCTTCCTGACCGTCGGCATGCACCGGAACCTGGGACTGCTGGTCCTGGTCTTCCTCGCGCTGCACGTGGGCACGACCGTGGCGGACACTTACACCTCGATCAGCCTGCGCGATGCGGTCGTGCCGTTCGCCGGCACCTACAAGACGTTCTGGCTGGGACTGGGCGCGGTCGCGTCCGACCTTGCCATCGCGCTGACCGTCACCAGCGTGCTGCGGCAGCGGCTGGGCTACCGGACCTGGCGCGCCGTGCACTGGTGCGGCTACCTGTGCTGGCCGGTAGCGGTGATGCACGGCGCGGGCATCGGCACGGACCGGAGCACGCCATGGGTCAGCTACCTGACCTTCGGCTGCGTCGCGGCCGTCTTCGGGGCTGTCGCGATCCGGATCGTCACCCGCTGGCCGGAGCGGAAGCTGCTCAGGCTCGGCGTGCTGATGGCCGCGGTGGCGACCGTGGTGTCCATCTGGACCGTCGCCGCGGGAACCGGGCTATGAGGAACACGGGGGAACCGACCGCATGACTGTGCTAGCTACCCGATCGATGCCGCCGCAGCTGCGGCAGCCCCGGCTGCTGGCCGGACTGGGCGATGGCCAGCCCGGCCTGCTGCAGCATGAGCTCAGGTACGGCCCGCTGCCGCGCTGCGGGGAGCGGGGCGGCGCGACCCGGCTCATCGGCATCCTGGAGCGATCCGGCCTCACCGGGCGCGGCGGCGCGGGCTTTCCTACCGCCAGGAAGATGCGGGCCGTCGCGTCGGCCAGGCGGCCAGCCGTCGTCGTGGCCAACGGCGCCGAGGGCGAGCCGGCCAGCCGCAAGGACCGGCTGCTGCTCAGCCGGGCGCCGCATCTCGTGCTGGACGGCATCACGCTCGCCGCGCGCTGTGTCGGCGCCAGGGAGGCTTACCTGTGCGTGCACCAACGGGATGGCAGGCTGCTGGCCAGGCTGGAGGCTGCGGCAGAAGCCAGGAAGGCGGCCGGGATCGATCCGGTGCCGATCCAGGTGGCCGCGATCCCCGGCGGCTACACCGCCAGCGAGCAGTCGGCGATCGTCGGGTTCATCAACGGCGGTGCCGCCCGGCCCGCGTTCGCGCCGCCACGGGTGCATGAGCGTGGTGTCGGCGGACGTCCCACTCTGGTGAACAATGTCGAGACGCTGGCGCACATGGCGCTGATCGCGCGCTACGGGGAGAGCTGGTTCCGCGGCGCCGGCCTGCCGGCCGCGGCTGGCACCGCGCTGGTAACCGTCAGCGGCGCGGTGGCCGCGCCGGGCGTCTACGAGATCGAGCTCGGCACCCCGGTCGGCGAGGTCGTGATGCTGGCCGGCGGGCCAGCCGAGCGGCCGCAGGCGGTTCTCGTCGGCGGCTATTTCGGTTCCTGGCTGCCGGCCGAGACGGCCTGGCCGGTCCCGATGAGCCATCCGACGCTGCGGGCCGCCGGGGGCGCCATGGGCGCCGGCGTGCTGGCCGTGCTGCCAGAGCCGGCCTGCGGGCTGGCCGAGACCGCCCGGGTGGTCCGCTACCTGGCGGCGGAGACCGCCGGCCAGTGCGGCCCATGCGTGTTCGGGCTGCCTGCGCTGGCCGACGTGCTGGCCGATCTTGCTTACCAGGGCGGCCGCGGGGACGCGGCGGCCCGGGCCGGAGGACTCATTCCGCTGATCGAGGGACGTGGCGCCTGCCGTCACCCGGACGGGGCGACGCAGCTAGCCCGCAGCGCACTGCAGGCCTTCAGCGCCGATGCCCGGTGGCACGACAGCCACGGCCCCTGCCACGGCATCCGGCGACCGCCGCTGCTGCCGATCCCCGAGGACGAGGAGTACCGGTGAGCCATCACCTGCGCGTCAACCCGATCATGTGCACCGGCCACGGCATCTGCGCCGAGCTGCTCCCGGAGGTCATCGAGCTCGATCCGTGGGGTTACCCGATCATGCCAGGCGACCCGGTGCCCAGGGAGCTGGCCGGCCTGGCGCGGCGAGCCGCCATGGCCTGCCCGATGCTGGCCCTGCAGATCGAGCGGCGGGCCGCCGCGCACCACTAGCCACCCGCCGGTGACGGCGAGCATGGCGAGCCCGGCGCTCCGCGCGGGCCGGCCCTACTCGTCCCCGCCGGGCCCGCCGTCGCTGCCCCCGCCGGACCCGCCGGACGGCAGCACCACGGGACGGCCGCCCTGGCAGGCCACCCGCATCGGCACGGACCGGGACGGCGTGCCGAACTGGACGCTTACCACCGGGGCCGGCCCGCGGATGACTTGCTGGGCCTCGAAGTCCTGCTGCGGGCTCCAGGACAGCAGGTACGCGCCCGCCGCCTGGCAGGTGGCCAGGACCGTCCCGCCCGGCGAAGCCAGCAGCGTCCCCGGCGGCGGCGCCGGGGCCGGCGATGTCGACGGGGAGGGCGAGGCAGGCGGAGAAACCTGATGATGCCGCGCGGGCGGGCGGGCGGCGTGGCGGGCCCGGGCCGCGGGCGACCGGCTCCCGCTGCGCGGCAGCCGCGGCTGCGCGGTCGCGAACGGCTCGTTCCTTTCGCCGGCCAGCGCGCTATTGACCGCGCTGGCGGTCAGCTGCTGGTTCGTCGTGCCGACGAGCCCGTGGCCGAGCTGAGAGACAGCGAGCAGGCTGCCGCCGGTCGCGGTGACCGCGCCGAGCAGCCATGCGGCTACCCCAATGAAGATCCGGTTTCGCACCACCTGAGGCTGGCCCTCGCAGCGTTAAGGCAGCGTAAAGACCACCTCAACAGACCCCCTGTGGTTCCGCCGCCCAGCGTCGCGGGGTCATTACGGTCACTGTCCGTTGATACGGTCCTAGCATGGCTCAGCTGCTGCTGGTGGAGGACGACGCAGCGATCCGGGTTGCGCTGATCCGTGCCCTTACCGAGCGCGGTCATGCCGTGGCCAGCACGTCCAGCGCGATGGACGCGCTGACTCAGGTACTCGATGCGCCCCCGGATTCTGGTCATCCTCGACCTTGGCCTGCCCGGCCTGGACGGCTACGAGGCCCTGCGGATGCTCCGCGCGATCAGCCAGATACCGGTGGTAGTCGCTACCGCGCGCGACGACGAGGCCGAGATTGTCAGGGTGCTCGACGCGGGCGCGGACGACTACCTGGTCAAGCCCTTCGGCACGGGTCAGATCGAAGCCCGGATCCGGGCCGTGCTGCGGCGCTCGGCGGAGCAGGAGACCAAGCGCAACGCGCCGATCGAAGTCGGCGGGCTGCGGCTCGACGCGGAAGCGCACGAGGCCGCGCTCGACGGCACCAGGCTCGACCTCAGCCGCCGCGAGTTCGACCTGCTGCACTACCTGGCGCTGCACGCGGGCCAGGTAGTGACCAGGCGGGATCTGCTGACGCACGTATGGCGGCTGCCTTACGGCGGCGCGGACAAGACCGTTGACGTGCACGTGTCGTGGCTGCGCAGGAAGCTGGGCGAGAGCGCGCAGCAGCCCGGCTACCTGCACACCGTGCGTGGCGTCGGGATCAAGCTCACCGCGCCCAGATGAGGCTGCGCATCATCCTGCTCGTCGTCGCGATCAGCTCGCTGGTCCTGGTCTCGTTCCTGGTGCCGCTGGCGCTGCTGCTGCGCACGTTCGCGGCCGACCAGGCGAAGAGCACGGCCGCCATCCAGACTCAGTGGATGGTGCCGCTGGTCGCCACCCTGGACCGGCCGCACCTGACGCTGGCCGTCGCCAGGGTGAACGCGCAGAACAAGAGCGAGCCGGTGACCGTCTTCCTGCCGGGCGGGCAGATCCTCGGGCCGCAGGCCAACCGGTCGGCGGCCGTCCAGCTGGCGGCCCGAGGGCGAAGTTTCTCGGCCAGCGTGCCCGGCGGCGTTGAGGTGCTAGTAGCCGTTCAGGGCCTGCCTCGCGGCACCGCCGTGATCCGCACCTTCGTGCCCGCGGCCAGGCTGACCCACGGCGTGCTGCACGCCTGGCTGGTGCTCGGCGGCATCGGGCTCGGCCTGCTCGGGCTGAGCGTGATCGTCTCCGCCCAGCTGGCCCGTTCCCTGGTGCGCCCGCTGCGGGCGCTGGCGCAGGCATCGGAGACGCTGGCGGCAGGCGACCTGTCTGCCCGCGCCCCGATCGAGGGAGCGCCGGAGGTCCGCCAGGTGAGCACCGGCCTGAACCGGCTGGCCGTGCGGATCGGCGAGCTGCTGGCACACGAGCGGGAAACCGTCGCCGACCTCTCGCACCGGCTCCGGACCCCGCTGACCGCGCTGCGGATCGACGCCGAGTCGCTGCGTGACGAGGAGGAGATGGCGCGGGTCACGAGCGATGTCGACGGCCTGACCCGCACGGTGAACGAGATTATCCGCGAGGCCAGAAGGCCGACGGACGGCACGGGCCGGGCGGCATGCGACGCGGCTGAGGTCGTCCGCGGCCGGGCGGCCTTCTGGCGGGCGCTGGCCGAGGACCAGGAACGCCAGATGACCGTTGACGTGGCCGCCTGCCGCCTTCCGGTCCGCGCGCCGGCCCAGGACGTGGCGGCCTGCGTGGACATCCTGCTGGAAAATGTCTTCGCGCACACCCCGGAGGAGGCGGCATTCGCGATCCGGGTCAGCGGCCGGGCCGGCGGCGGCGCCTGGCTGGTCGTCACCGACGAGGGCCGCGGCTTCCGCGATCCCGACCCCACGAAGCGGGGCCTGTCCAGCGGCGGCTCCACCGGGCTTGGCCTGGACATCGCCCGCCGGATCGCCGAGGCCTCCGGCGGCACGCTGATGCTCGGGCACTCACCGCAGGGCGGCGGCGCGGTCACCGTCGGGCTCGGGCCCGCCGCGCCGGCCGCAAGGCAGCAGCGGCGGCACGTCCGCGCCCGGCCGCACCTGCCCTCCCGCGGCCGGGCGGGCCGAGGAACTGCGGCTGGCCGCCGAGCTGTCCGAATGGACGGCTATCTCCGGGCATGACCTGAACGAGCGCTAGCCGGGCCGCCACACGGGGTCAGGCCGCCATGCGCTAGCCGGGCTGAGCCGGGAACTCAGCTCAGCCGCCGGCCGGCCAGCAGGTCATGCGCGCGCGCTCGCCGTCGCCGAGCAGCGGCCGGACATGCCAGGCCGAGGCCGAGCCCGCTGGCGCCGGTCTCGGCCAGCCGCTCGATGAACGCGACCTGGACCGACTCGTCCGGGCTGAGGCCGGTGCCGTTGGTCAGTAGCAGTTCCCCGGACCCGAGCCATGCCGACGGCTCAGGCAGGTCGGAGGTGTGCACCCAGCTGATCTCGCGATCGAGGCCCGCCTCGCCGGCGGTCAGGCTCAGCTGCAGGTGCGGGAGCTTGGGCAGCTCGCGGACCGTTATCGACATTCCGCCCCCGGTCTCGGTCACCGGCCTGCCAGGGTTCCCAGCGAGTACTTCATACCGCAGTATGAGCGGATAAGGAAGCATTGCACCGGAGCCGGATGGCCGCGTGCCGCGATGATCCATATCCTGTGCTCGGGCGGCTGATCCGGCGTCCGGCGGGTAGTGCTCCCGGTAGCCACGACACGAGCAGCCGACCAGGGGGCGATGCCGCGGTGATCGACCTTGCCGTCCGCGGGGCACGGCTGGCCGGGCAGCCGGACGGCGCGCTCAGCGACCTGCTGGTAGACCAGGGCCGGTTCGCGGAGATCCGTTCGTCCGGCCGGGATTCTGCCGCTGGCCCGCACCGTCATCGACGCCCGCGGCGCGTTCGCCTCGCCGCCCTACGTCGAGCCGCACGTGCACCTGGACGCGACGCTGACCGCCGGCGAGCCCCGGTGGAACGCCAGCGGCACGCTGTGGGAGGGGATCGCCTGCTGGGCCGAGCGCAAGGCGATGCTCAGCCGGGCCGACGTGATCGACCGGGCCACCGAGGTGCTCCGCTGGCAGGCGGCGAACGGCGTGCTGCACGTCCGCAGCCACGTCGACGTGACCGATCCCGGCCTGGTCGCGCTCGACGCGCTGGCCGAGGTGGCCGACCAGGTGAGAGACGTGATCGGCCTGCAGCTGGTCGCGTTCCCGCAGGAAGGCATCTGCTCCTTCCCCGGCGGCGAGCGGCTGATCACCGAGGCTGCTGCCCGCGGCGCCACCGTCATCGGCGCGATCCCGCATTTCGAGGACACCAGGGAGGACGGCGTCCGGTCGCTGCAGATCGCCGTCGACGTCGCCGTCCGGCACGGGCTGATGGTCGACGCGCACTGCGACGAGATCGACGACGAGCAGTCCCGGTTCGCCGAGGTGCTCGCCACGCTGGCGGCTCGCAGCGGGCTGCGGGAGCGGGCCACCGCCAGCCACACCACCGCGATGGGTTCCTACAACGCCGCCTACGCGCTGAAGCTGGAGCGGATCCTGGCCAGATCCGGCGTCAGCCTGGTCAGCAACCCGCTGGTCAACCTGCACCTGCAGGGCCGTCTCGACGACTACCCCAAGCGCCGGGGGCTGACCAGGGTCAAGGAGATGCTCGCGGCGGGCATCAACGTGGCGTTCGGCCACGACGACATCATGGATCCCTGGTATCCGCTCGGCACCGGGAACCCGGTGCAGGTCGCCTTCGTCGGGGCGCATGCCACCCAGCTCACCTCGCCGGCCGAGGTCGCCGAGTGCTTCGCGATGGTCACCGGCCGGGCAGCGGCGGTGCTCGGCCTCGGCGACGAGTACGGCATCGTGCCGGGCCGCCCGGCCAGCTTCCTGCTGCTGCCGGCCAGCGGCCCGTTCGACGTGGTGCGGCGCCAGGTCCGCCCGTCGCACGTGGTGGCCCGCGGCGTGCTGGTGGCCACCACGCCGGCCTCGGTGACGACGCTGCGCTGGCCAGGCCGGCCGGCCGAGCCGGTGGACTTCGTCCGGCACCGCGACGCGGCCGGCGCTACCTGGCGGGAGCCTCATACCACGGTATGAAGCCAGGGGTCAGCTTTGCGCCCGGGTCGGATGGCCGCGGCCAGCGGTGACCCGCACGGCTACTGCTGCGCCCGCGGCATGCCGCCGATCATGGAGTACAACCGGCCGGCCAGCGCGGCCAAGTACGCCCGGCTGGCCGGCGCGTTCGGCATCGAGCGGCAGGGCCGGACCGACGACGAGCTCGCGGCGGCGGCGACCGCGTTCATCCGGCAGCTGAACGCCGATCTGGGCGTCCCGCCGATGCGCGACCTGATACGGCCCGGGGATCTGGCGCTGCTGGGCCAGAAGGCGGAGCAGAACACGAGTAACCCGTCCAACCCGCGCGCCGCCACCGCCGCCGATTTCACCGCCATGTTCGCCGCTGAACTCGCGCGCTGACCGGATCCGATATACGCGTATCTCGTAGCACCATACCTAATGCATTTCTTGGTGGGATATTTCTCTTATACGAGATGGCAATATGCAATCTTTTAAATGGCGCAAATTTGTGCTTGGGCCGAATTAAGGTTCTCTTAACGCGCCCGCGTGACTGGTGCGGCCGCCGAGACGGGGAGAGGACCGCATGGGGGAGACCATCGCCGCGCTGCCGGACCTGGCCAGGTCCCGCTCGTTTCCCGGGCGCGCCGAGTTCGTCCGCGAGGCACGCCGCTTCGTGGGCGGCATCATGCTCGGCAGGCCGGCCGCCGACGACGCGGTGCTGTGCTTATCCGAGCTCGCGGCCAACGCGGTGGCGCATAGCGACTCGGGCAAGCCGGGCGGGGAGTTCACCGTCCGGGTGGCTGTCACCGGCGGCGACCGCGTCCGGGTCGAGGTCGAGGACCAGGGCGGCCGGTGGGACTGCTCGCCCCGGGGAGGCGGGCAGCACGGGCGCGGCCTGCTTATCGTCTGCCGTCTCGCCAGCGACTGGGGAGTCATCGTCGACGGCGAAATCGGCCGTATTGTCTGGTTCGAGCTACCGGCCCCGTCCGCCCCGCCGTCCGTGCCCGCGGCGTTGCCCGGCGAACGTCACCCGCCGGGGGCCGGGGGGTACGGCGGGGGCGGGGGTACCGGGATACGGGGGTACGAGGCAGGGCGCGAGGGGCTAGCCGCGGGCGCCTAGCGGTTCGGCCGGGGTGTCGAGCAGCTGCTGGACGGCCGGGACGACGTCCTCGACCGAGTCGACGACGACTGGTATCGCCAGATCCCGCCCGTCCACCACGAGTTCGGCGCCGAACGCGGCGACCAGGGTGCGCCAGCCGTTCCCGACCAGCACCAGCCGCGCCGTTCCCGGTTCAGTCTGCGCGGCCGCCCACACCGCCGCGGCCTCGGCCAGGGTGCCGATCCCGCCGGGCAGCGCCACCGCCACCCGGGCCGCCAGCAGGTGCGCGAGCCGCTGCGCGTAGTCCTCGCTCCAGCGCAGCTCGGCGTTACTGCCGTCCGGAGTGAGATGCTGCCACGGTGCCATCGGCAGGCCTACGGTATGACCGCCGGCCGCGGCCGCTCCCCGCGCGGTCGCCGCCATCAGCCCGCCGTACCCGCCGGTGATGACGGTCCAGCCCTGGGCGGCGAGCAGCCCGCCGAGCCGCCCGGCCGCGTCATGCCGCGGGTCGCCCGCCGCGACCCGGGCCGACCCGAGCACCGCCACCTCGACGGTTCCGGCCGTTCCGGCGGGCTGCCCGCCGGGCGGATTCGATGAGCCGGAGTCAGCCGGCCACAAGCTGGTACCCACGGACACCCTTCTTCGCGGACAAGTTGACGATGACCCCGCGCAGCACGCCCTCGCTGTACTCGCTGCCCGGGTTGAGCGCCAGCGTACGGCCGATCCTGGCCTCGCCGCGGGACTCGTGGATGTGCCCGTGCAGGCTGAGCATCGGCTGGTACCTGGTGATGGCCTCCCGTACCGCGGAGCTGCCGACGCCGGTGATGACCGGCGAGCCGCCGCTCATCTTCGGCCGGAACTCCTTGTCCAGCGCCATGGCCTGGTCGATCGGGGTGTCCTTGGGCGGAACGTGCAGGTTGAAGATGGCCTTGCCGGGATCGGCGAGCTTCCCGGCCTCCCGGTCGATCACCGCGGCCAGGTCCGTCTCGTCGAGCTCGCGCGGCGAGTCCCACGGCGTCCGGTTCGAGTAGCCGACCGAGATCATCGGGAACCCGCCGGGCAGCTCGATCACCCGCTGCTCAGGGTCGATCACCGAGGCCGAGCTGCGCAGCAGGTCATCGACGAAGAACGGGTCATCGTTGCCGGGCGCGAAGATGCACTGGATCCCGGTGCCGGCCAGCCGGTCCTCGGCCAGATCCAGCCACCGGCTCATGGTCTCGTTGATCAGCTTGCGGAACAGGTCGGTCACCCCGGCCGGGTCCTGTTTCAGCGCGGCGATCTCGTCGGGGGTCATCGGGTGCGGGTAGAACCCGGCGTCGGAGATGAACTTGTTCAGCCCGGCCAGGCCATCCGCGTCGACCTCCCGCTTGCGGCCGAACAGCTGCACCGAGTACAGGCCGTTAGGCTCCTCGACCACCGGGACGATCATCTTGCCGGTGATATCGCCGCCCATCACGACCGCGTCGACGCCGTAGAACCGGCCCGCGTTCAGGAACTTGCGCAGGCACCGGTCTGACCCGTGGATGTCGGTGGCGAAGAAGATCTTCGAGTCCTTCAACGGCGTGCTCCTGTTCCGGCGACCTCTTCGGGCAGCTCATACCAGGGGGACCGGCGGCCGACCATCGCGCGGGCCTTCCACCGGGCGGTCTTGCGGGCACCGCCGAGCGCGGCCGCCACCGCCGCGATGCGCTCGCCGACGACCGCCGCGGCAGCGTCGTCGAGCAGCCCGGGCGCGTCCCGGCCGACCTCGGCGAGGTTGTCGGTGAAGGTGGTGTACCAGCCCCAGTCCGACCGGGTTACCTCGATCAGCCGGTCCAGCGACAGCACGTCGTCCCCGCCGGCGCCAGCCGGCCGGTCCGGCGCTGCCACCTCGTGGCCGAGCAGCAGCCGGGTGGCGTCCGCCACGTCCTTCTGGTTGATCTGCACGATCTGCAGCTTGGTGAGCAGCAGGTCGGCCGGCCCGAGCGCGCGCGGATGCAGGCTCAGCCGGTGATCAAGGTCGAGCCGGTGGCACATGGCGAACTCGCCGACGAACACATCCAGCTGGCGGTGGTTGGCGGTGTCGTAGAACAGCAGCCGCCGGGCGCCGTGCACCGCGTTGAACCGGTCGTTCGGGGTGTACCCGAGCGCAGCCAGCCCGTCGGCCAGCGCCCGGCCGCTCTTCCGCCCGGTCACCAGGTCGATGTCGGCGCAGGTGCGCTGGAGCGAGGCCGGCACCGGGCCGTGCCGGTGGGCGGCGACGCCGGCGCCGCCGAGCAGCCGGGCGATGACGCCGCGCCCGGTCAGCACGTCGATGACGCGCCCGGCCTCGTCGAGCACGTCGGCCAGCGGCGCGGCCGGCGTGCTCACGCCGGCTCCCCGACGGTGGCCCGGTGAATCGTCTCGTAGTGCTCCCGCCGGGCTGCCTCACCGGGGAAGTTGTAGGACCGCTTGCCGCTCAGCCGGGCCATGTGGAACCCGGTCAGCGCGGCCGGCAGGCAGCCGGTCACCGGCGAGAGCTCCTCGGGCACCCGGCCGGCCAGCGGCAGCAGCAGCTCGCCGGCCACCCCGCCGGCCGGCAGCGGCTGATCACTGATCACAACCGGCCGGGCGCCGATGAACCGCAGCTCAGACAGGATCTCCAGGCCCCGGTCGTGACCGGCGCCGGCCGGGTTGACCAGTACCACCGGATCGCCGGCCGAGGTCACGAAGTACTCCTCATGCGCCCACTCCTCCAGGTTGGTGGCGACTCCGAGCTGCTGCGGGCCCTCGAACAGCTTCGCCGCCCCGAACCGGGCGGTGGCCTCGCCCGGGCCGGCCCCCAGGAACGCCACCCACGGCGCGCCGAGCAGCGCGGCCGCGGCCAGCTCGGCGGGCCCGGCCGCGGCCGCCAGCGTTGCCTCGGCCTGGCCGGGCAGCCGGGCCAGCCCGCCGGCCAGCCCGGCCCCGTCGCCGTGCACCGCGGCCAGCGCCGCGGCCAGCCGCAGCAGGGTGCCGAGCATGGCCACGTAGGTCGAGGTCCCCGGCGAGAAACCCAGCGTGGGTACCGCAAGCGGCAGCACCTCATCGCTGGCCCGGGCGAGCGGGCCATCCGCGGCGCCGGTCAGCGCGACCACATGATGACCGAGCCGCCGCGCCTGGATGGCCGCCTCCGTCGTCCGGCCCACCTTGCCGGAGAACGACAGCGCGATCACCGCGCTGCCGGCCGGCAGTGCCCTGGCCCGGTACCTGGCCAGATCCAGCGCGTGTACCGGATGCGCGGTCAGCCCGGAATACCGCTGGAACGCCAGCTCAGCCGCCAGCCCGGCGAACGCCGAGTCGCCGCAGCCGGTCAGCCACAGGTGCCGGACGCCGCGGGCCGCCAGCCGCTTGGCCAGCGCGGTGACCTGCCCCCCGGCATCGTCGAGCACGTCGGAGATGACGTCCGGGATCATCCCGATCTCCCGCCGCATGACGCCGATGTCGTACCGCGGATCCGGCTCGCCCGGGGATCCGCTCCCGGCGGCCCCGGCGGCCCCGGAGCTGTCCCCGGACGCAGCTGTCGCAGTTTCCCTAACGGGGCCGGCCGCGCCCGTGCCGTCCGCCGCGGTGCGCCCCGCCCCCGGCGGGCCGGCCGGCGTCGCCGCCGCCGCCAGCCGCCGTCCGGTCGCGGCAATGCCTGCCCGGTCCAGGCCCGGCCGCAGCAGCCGCAGGCTCCCGCTCGCGGTGATCGCGGCGGCGGCGACGGCCGCGCCGAGCCCGGCCGACTCGACCAGGCCAAGTCCGCGGGCCAGCCCGGCGGCGAGCCCGCCGCAGAACGCGTCCCCGGCCCCGGTCGAGTCAGCCACCGCTGCCTCCGCGGCCGGGACGTGACTGATCCGGCCGCCCGCCAGCACGTAGCAGCCCGCCGCGGCCGCCTTGACCACGGCCTGGCCGAGCCCGGCCGCGGCCAGCGCGCGCAGCCCGGCGGCCGGGTCCGCGGCGCCGACGAGCCGGGCAAGTTCCTCCAGGCTCGGCACGAACAGGTCGGCGGCGCGGGCCAGCGCGAGCACCCGGCCGGCCGCCCCGGCGTCCCAGGACTCGTGCGTGTCGACGGTGATCAGCGCGCCCGGCGCGGTCCGCCGGGCATGCGCGACGATCCGCTCGGCGTTGCCCAGCGGCATCGCGGCCACGTGCACCACGGCCGCCCGGCTCAGCAGCGCCGGATCCAGGTCGGCCGGTTCCGGTGCCACCTCGGCCGAGCGGCCGGGCGGGGTCCGGTAGACCCAGTGCCGGCCGCCGTCCGCCTCGTAGATCACCCAGTTCCGCACCGTCGGGCCGGGGATGTCGACCAGGCCGGTCAGCCCGATCCCGGCCGCGGCCAGCTCGGCCAGCGCGCCAGCCGGGAAGTCCTCGCCCCGCCGGGCGGCCAGCGCCGCACTCGCGCCGCCGGTGACCACCGCGGTCGCGGCGTGCACGCTGTTCCCGCCCAGCGTCGCCATCCGGGTGCTGCCGTCCGGCAGCACCACGTCGTCGATGGTCAGGTTGCCGATGACGAGCACGAGCTGGCCGGCGGGCGGGCGGGGCACCGGTTCCTCCTCCTGGATTGCTGTTCCCCGGCCCCCCGCCGGTTCCCGGCGGGGGGCGGGCCGGGGCTGGCTGGGCTGGCTCACTCCGGCGGGATCTCCCGGTAGGCCAGCCCGAGGTTCACGCCCTTCCTCTTGTTCAGCTGCCAGGCCACCGCGTACCAGATCGCGCCGATCACGATCGCGCCGATCATGAACTCCAGCGACAGCCTGCGGGTGACCGCGAACGCGGCGCTGATCGAGGAGTTGAAGATGAATATGATCATCAGCGCGCCGAGCGCGATCACCCCGCCGACGCCGGCCACCGTCACCGCGGGAACGCCGAGGATCCGCCGGCCGCCGCCGCTTTCCCAGACCGCCCTGAGCCGGTACGGGAACACCACCCCGGCCAGGCTCACCACGATGAACGCGGCGATCTGCGCCAGCAGCGCGCCGAGCAGGCTGGCCTGCGGGACCTGCACCAGGGCGAACAGCGCGATCTCGCCGGTGATGGCGCACAGCACGATCGCCGTGATCGGGGTGTGGAACCGGTCGTTGACCGAGCCGAGCCGCTTCGGCACTACCCGGTCCAGCGACCAGGCGAGCATGTACCTGGTGGCCTGCAGGGTGGACAGCGGGGTGCCCATCAGCGCCCACAGGATGAACCCGACGCCGATCACCACCAGCAGCGGGATGCTGCCGGTGAGCAGGCTGGCGATCAGGTTGATGCTGGGCGGCACGCCGCCGGGCAGCGCGAGCTTGTCCGGCGCGGTGTTGTTCAGGTAGGAAAGGCTGGCCGCCCACTTGGTGCCGACCGCGTGCAGGTAGGCCAGCACGATGACGGCGAGCACCGCGCCGTTGATCAGCACGCCGCCGACCATCGCGAAGTACTGGCTGCGCGACGCGCGCTTGACCTCGCCGCCGATCTGCGCCGAGCCCTGCGCGTAGCCGACGACGAAGAACACCCAGGGCAGCATGAGCAGGGTGCCGGTCAGGCTGAACCCGGTGCTGCCGGAGAAGCCGGCCAGCCTGGCCGTCGGGATGATGGAGTTGTACGAGATGCCCTTGTTCTTGGCGGCGAACGCGGTCCAGGCCTGGGCCACGTCGTGGCCGCGGAACAGCAGCAGGCCGGCCACGAACAGCACGCTCAGCCCGGCGATCGCGAACAGCCACTTCTGCACCCGCCAGTACGACTTCGAGCCGTAGATGAGCAGCGCGGCGAAGGCCACGGTGAGCACCGTCCCGAACAGGATCACCCACCACTGCGTGGTGATCCCGATGATGGTCTGCTTGGACAGCAGGTCGTTGCTCGCCGTGATCCAGCCGGTATTGCCGGTGATCGCGCCCAGCGTGGTCATCGCCACCGGGGCGGCGAACGTGAGCGCGAACCAGGCGTTGAAGCCGATCCAGAAGAAGATCAGCCACAGGCCCTGGCTCCAGGACAGCAGCCAGCCCACGAACGGGTGCAGCGCCCGGCTGACGAACACGTAGTCACCGCCCGCCCTCGGCATCGCGGCGGCGAACTCGGAGTACACCCAGAGCAGCGTGAACGCCATCACCAGCGTGCCGATGACGATCGCCAGCAGCATGTTGCCGCCGGGGAAGTTACCCGGCGCCTGCAGCAGCAGGAAGATCGCGCCCAGGGCGACGTTCATGCCGAGCGAGTTCATGATCAGGGCGTCCCACTTAGACACCTCCCTGACCAGGCCGGTCGCGTTCCGGACGAAAAGCTGCCCGTCGCCGGCAAAATCCGATGGGAGGGAGAGGTCATTTGCCATGTGATCCTCCGGGATCAGGCGTGCGGCGCGGGGGCGCCGCCAGCATGCTGGGACTCGCTGTCCGGCGCGGGCCGCCGGCTTTCGATGGCGAACCGGAACCGTTCCGGCCGGTAGAGCACGTCCGAGTACTCGACGGGGCGGTTCTGCTGGTTCCTGGTGATGCCGATCACCCGCATCACCGGCGAGCCAGGGGCCAGCCCGAGCAGCTCGGCGTCGCCCAGCCCGGCGCGGTCGACCTCGACGACGTTGTCAGCCGACGTCATCGCCAGGCCGTGCACCTCGGCCAGCGCTTCGTAGAGTGAGCCAGCGCCGAGGTCCAGGTCCCTGACGCCGCGGGCATACCTGGGCGGCAGCCAGGCGGTGAGCAGCGCCAGCGGCTCGCCGTCCAGCAGCGCGAGCCGGCGCAGCCGCCATGCTTCCCGGCCGCGCAGCGCCAGCGCGGTCGCGATCTCATGCGACGGCCGGATGAAATCGCTGCCCAGCACCCGCACGGTCGCGTCCAGGCCCTGCCGGCGCACCGAGTCATGGAAGCTGCCCAGTATCTGGATCTTCTCGACCAGCTTGCGATCACGGACGAAGGTGCCCTTGCCCCTGGTCCGGTCGACGTAGCCCTCCTTGGTGAGGTCGGCCATCGCCTGCCGGACCGGCGCGAGGCTGACGCCGAGCGCCGCGGCGAGTTCGCGCTCCCTGGGCAGCTGCTCGCCGGGCGGCAGCCACCCCTCCTCGACACCCTGCAGTACCGCGACCTTGATCTGGTGGTGCAGCGGGACGGGGCTGTGCCGGTGCACGGCGGCGGCCAGCCGGGAGCTCACCGCGAGGTCGGGGGCAGCCGTCATGACAAAAGACTATAAAGACATAATCAAATGCAAATCAAGGGTTTCGCCCGGCGTTGCCGACGCCTGCCTCGCCGGCCACCAGGACTGGCCGCCCGTCGCGGCGCTGGGCCTCCCGCGCATACTCGGCCAGCGCGGCCAGCTGCGATTGCCGTTCCAGCAGCTGCATGCCTACCGTGCCGGCCGGCGCCGCCGCCGAGCCATCCGGCCACCCCGCGACGGCTGGCATCCTGCCTGCTGAATGCGGCTGGGCAGCGCTGGCGGGTCCATCAGGCGGAACGGATGGCCGCCGGTTCTCAGTGGCCGCTGCCGCTGCTTCCGCTGCCGCTCCCGCTGCTTCCGCCCGGTCCGCTGCTTCCGCTGCCGCTCCCGCTGCTTCCGCCCGGCCCGCTGCCGCTGCTGCTCCCGCCGCCTCCGCCCGGTCCGCTGCCGCCGCCTCCGCTGTTTCCGCCCTGGCCGCTGCCGCCGCCGCCACCATGATCGTCGCCGCCGCGGTGACCCGCCCGATCGGCGAGCTGGCCCGGGTATCGCACCGGCTCGCCGGGGGAGAGCTCGGCGCGCGCGCCAGCCCGGCCGGGCCGCCCGAGGTACGCGAGGTGGCCCACGGCCTCAACCATCTCGCGGGCCGGATCAGGGACCTTATCCGGCAGGAGCGCGAGTCCATCGCCGATCTCTCGCACCGGCTGCGGACCCCGCTGACCGGGCTCCGGCTGGAGGCGGAGGCAATACCGGAATCGGCCGACCCGGGCCGCAGGCTGCTGGCCCAGGTGCAAGGCCTTGAGCGCGCGGTCACTTCGCTGATCGAGGACGCGCGCACCCGCGGTGACGGGCCCGGCGGCAGCGACGCAGCGCAGGTGACCGCCGAACGGGCCGCGTTCTGGTCCGTGCTGGCCGAGGACCAGGGCCGCGACATGCAGCTCGACCTGGTGCCGGGGCCGGTGCCGGTCGGCGTGACCGGCCCGGACCTGGCCGCGTCGCTGGATGCCCTGCTGGGCAATGTGTTCGCGCACACGCCCGAGGGCACCGCGTTTGCCATCCGGCTGCGGGCCCGGGCAGGCGGCGGCGGCGTCGTGAGCGTGACCGACACCGGGCCGGGATTCCCGCCGGGCGACCCGGTCCGCCGGGGGGCCAGCGGCGGCGGCTCGACCGGGCTGGGACTCGACATCGTCCGGCAGGCTGCCGAGGCGTCCGGCGGATCGCTGGCCGTCAGCAGCGGGTCCGCCGGCGGCCACGTCGTCGCCGAGTTCGGGCCGCCGTCGCGCCCGGGCCCGGCAGCCTGACCCGGCGCCCGGCCGCCGCCCGGCTCCCGGCTCCCGCCTCCCGGCTCCCGGCTGCCGGCGCCCGGCTCCCGGTCTCCCGGCTCCCGGCTGCCGGCAGGCGCCCAGGCCGGGTGACCGGCGCCGCGGCGGCGTTATGCCGCCGTTAGCGTTCGGGCAGCGTGCCGCTAGCGGCGCGGAACGCATGCTCTTCCTGCACGACAAAACCGAGCAGAGGAGACCAGGCAATGCGTAGGACGCTGAACATCGGCATCGGGGTAGGCACCGCGGCGATCGTCGCCAGCATGGCGGCGGGCGTGGCGTCGGCGGCCACCAGCGGGCATCAGCAGGCCGCCGGATCGGCCGCGGCGGTGTCGTCGGTCAGCCCCATCACCAGGGCGCAGGCACGGCACATCGCCAGGGCCAAGGTGCCGCACAGCCGGGTGATCGAGGTCGAGTCCGACGACCTGCATGGCCGCGCAGTCTGGAAGGTCAAGCTGGCCACCCGGCACGGCCGGGTCGTGGTCGACGTCGACCAGCGGACCAGCCGGGCCACCATCGTCCGCGGTGGCGGCGGCGGGCACGACGACGCGGTGGTGGCCAGCCGCGTCGCCAGCGCCGGGGCCGGCCAGAGCCGCGCGGCCGGGGATGACCGCGGCCGCGACGTCCGGGACCGGCATGACCGCGGTGACCGCGGCGACCATCACGGTGACGATCACGGCCGGCACCACCACGACCGCGGCGACCGGCACGACCATGACCGCGGCGATGACGGCCCCGGCCGCTGATGCCGATTTCATCAGCGGCGACCAGCCGCGGCTAGCCGCCGCCACCTGCGCGGCGGCTGAGCCGGCGCAGCCGCCCAGCGCGGCGGTTGGCCGGCCGCTGATGCCGATTTTCATCAGCGGTTAGGAAAAGTCCGGCCAGCGCCGGACGGAACCCAACCGCTAATTCGATCTTGTGACTGACGTGGCTGGCGGGGCTGGTGTGGTGGTCAGGAGGGCGCTCCGGGCCGCTACCTGCGCGGCGGCTAGCCGGCCAGCGCCTGCGCGGCGCCGATCAGCCAGCGAGCAGCGGGCCCGGAATCACCAAGGCCAGATAGTAATTGCCGTATTTTTAGCGCCCGATGACGCTCATTTTACTCAATTGAATTCTCTCGCGCTTTTCTGGCAATGCCTGGCCAGCCTGGGAACTTGCCGCCGTTCCGGCAAGTTGTGATTTCCGTAAGCGGTGACGGCCCGGCGAATGCGGGCGACCGCTGAATTATCAGTCTATGGCACGGGATAACCGGCTGCAGAAGGAGTTTTTGCGTTGGCGCTGGTGGATTCTGGCAATTCTGGCAGCCCCGCAACGCCGGATCCGGCCGGTGCCCGGCGGCCAGCCGGACGGCACCGGCCCGGGCCGCCGCGGCCCGGCGGCCCGGCCGGCCGCGGCCGCCTTTACGAGATCGACCTGCTGCGGATCACCGCGGCGCTGGCCGTCGTTTTATATCACTACACGTTCTCCGGCTTCGCCGGTCATCACATCGCCATCGCGTTCCCGGCGCTCAGCACCGTCACCCGCTACGGCTACCTGGGCGTCGACATGTTCTTCCTGATCAGCGGATTCGTCGTGCTGCTGAGCGCGTGGGGACGGCGGCCGCACGAGTTCGTCATCTCCCGGGTGGTGCGGCTCTACCCGGCGTACTGGGTAGCCGTCACCATCACCACGATCGCCGTGATCACGCTCAGCCAAGGCCGGTTCAGGGTCACGCCGGTGCAGTACGCCGCGAACCTGACGATGTTCAACTCGCTGCCCAACATCGGGAACGTCGACGTCGTCTACTGGACGCTGTGGGCGGAGATCCGCTTCTACCTGGTCGTGTTCGCGCTCGCGTGGATCGGCATCACCCGGGCGCGGGTCGTCGCGGCGGCGTGGCTGTGGCTCGCCGCGACGGCGGTGATCGAGGCACACGTGCTGGCGGCCGGGCTGGCCGGCCCGATCGACCTGATCGTGCAGTCGCAGTGGTCGAGCTACTTCATCGCCGGCATGACGCTGTGCCTGATCTACCGGGCCGGCTTCAGCCGGCCGCTCGGCGCGCTGCTGGCGATCGCCTACGGGAACGCGATCTACCAGGCGATCAACTTCGCCCGCCTGGTCTCCGGCCGCTACCACCAGGCCCTGCACCCGCAGGTGATCGTCGCCGTGATCACGGTCATCTTCATCGTGATGACGCTCATCGCGCTGCGGGCAACGGGCCGGCTCGGGCGGCCATGGTTCGCTGCGGCGGGCGCGCTGACATACCCCCTCTACCTGGTGCACGCGTACACCGGGTTCGTGCTCTTCAACCTCTTCGGCGGCGCGGTGAACCGCTGGGTGCTGCTGGCGGCGATGGTCACCTGCATGTGCTGCGCGGCCTACCTGATTCACCGGCTGGTCGAGGTCAGGTACGCGCCCCGGCTCAAGCGCGCGCTGCTGAGGCTGTCCGGGGCAGTGCTGGCCCGTTGCTAACGTCCGGGTATGGAACTGCGCAGGCGCCCGGCCGCGCGGGTGCTCGCGGTACTTGCGGCCGCCGTGCTCGTCATCGCCGCGGTCGCCGCCGTCCTCGTGGTGGCCAGCCGGCCTGCCCCGGTCAGCGCGCGGAACCTGCGGATTGCCGTCACCGACGGCCCGCACGACAACTCCGATGTGGTGCTCGACGCGACCTTCTTCACCCCGGCGGGCAGCGGCCGGGCGCCGGCCATCCTGCTGGCGCACGGGTTCGGCGAGACCAAGAACGCCGTCCGGCCGGAGGCCGAGCAGCTGGCCCGGGCCGGGTTCGCGGTGCTGACCTGGTCGGCCCGCGGATTCGGCAAGTCCACCGGGCAGATCGCGCTCGACTCCCCGGACTACGAGGTCAAGGACGTCGAGCAGCTGGTCAGCTGGCTGGCCAGGCAGCCGCGGGTGCTGCTGGATCATCCCGGGGATCCCCGGGTGGGCATCGCCGGGGCTTCCTACGGCGGCGGGACCGCCCTGCTGGCCGCCGCCTACGACCACCGGATCGACGCGATCGTCCCGCAGATCACCTGGAACAACCTGGCCACCGCGCTGTTCCCGAACGCGGCAGGCGGCGGCCCGCAGGCCGGCGTATTCAAGAAGCAGTGGGCCGGCCTGCTGTTCACCCAGGGATCCGTCGGCTTCGGCGCGGCCGGCCAGCCGGGCTCCGGCCCGGGCTTGACCGGCCCGGGCGCCGCAGGCCAGCGGGCGGCCGGACCGGGCGGCTCCGGCCAGGGCGCGGCGGGCCAGGGCGGTGCGGGCCAGCAGCCCCCGGGCGGCCGGGCCGCGCTCGCGGAGGCTGCCCGGTGCGGCCGGTTCCTGCCCCTGGTCTGCGCCGTGTACCGGCAGGTCGCCACCCTCGGGAAGCCGACGCCGCAGGCGATCTCGCTGCTGCTGCGGTCCAGTCCGGCCAGCGTCGCCAGCCGGATCGACGTGCCCACCCTGCTCATCCAGGGCAAGCATGACTCGCTGTTCGACCTGGCCCAGGCCGACGCTAACTACCAGGCGATCAGGCGCAACGGCGGCCCGGTGGACATGGTCTGGTTCGCCGGCGGGCACGACGGCGGCAACCAGGAGGCCAGCCGGGTCGACTCGCTCACCGAGCAGTGGTTCGACCGGTGGCTGAAGCCGCCGAACCAGCCGTTCCGCCCCGGCGGCAGCAGGCCGGCGGTAACCGCCGGCGCCAGTCCGGGCGCCGGCACCGGACAGCCGGCCTTCGCGGTGACCAGGAGCCTGGGCTTCGATCCGTCCAGCGGCACCGAGATCCTCGGCGTCGCCACCGCGGCCAGCTACCCGGGCCTCGGCGGGACCCGGCAGGCCATGCTGCGGCTGACCGGGCCCGCGCAGACGATCGTGCGCCCGCCGGGCGGGTCTCCGGCCTCGATCTCGGTCTTCCCCGGCCTCGGCTCGCTCGGCGGGCTCAGCTTCGACATGCCGGGCCAGAGCGCGGCCTTCCAGTCGGCCCCGCTGACCGCGCCGGTCCAGGTCACCGGCTCGCCCTCGGTCCGGATCCGGCTCGGCGGCGCGGCCCGGGTGACGCTGTTCGCCAAGCTCTACGATGTCGACCAGGCGGGCAACGCGGTGCTGCCCGCCCAGCTCGCCGCGCCGCTGCAGGTCACCGGCGCCGCCGCGGGGAAGGACGTCACCGTCCGGCTGCCGGCCGTCGACTACGACTTCGCCGCCGGGCACCGGCTGCGCCTCGTGCTGACCACCACCGATTTCGCCTACGCCACCCCGCCGCAGGCCGCGGTATACCAGGTCGCGCTGGCCGGTCCCGGCGTGTCGCTGCCGTCCGACCCGGCCCTCGCGGTCATCGACGGCGGGGTGCCGTGGTGGACCTGGGCCGCGCCGCTGGCGGCGCTGGCCGCGGCCGGGCTGATCCTGGCCGGCCGCCGCCGCCCGGCGGACGCGCTGGCACC
Organism: uncultured Actinomycetes bacterium; assembly: GCA_963786975.1. Classification (GTDB taxonomy): domain Bacteria; phylum Actinomycetota; class Actinomycetes; order Streptosporangiales; family Streptosporangiaceae; genus Palsa-506. The sequence continues at coordinate 405,213 of CAWBBE010000012.1, forward strand.
CGAGCTGGCCGGCGTGCCGCTGGAGATCACCGGCCTGACCAAGCGCTACCACGACGGCCAGCTGGCCGTCGACCGGCTGTCGCTGCGGGTGAACCGCGGCGAGGTTCTCGGCCTGCTCGGGCCCAACGGCGCGGGCAAGACCACGACGCTGCGGATCCTGATGGGACTGATTCACCAGGATGCCGGCACCATCAGGATCTTCGGCCGGCCGGTCCGGCCCGGCGCGCCCGCGCTGTCCAGGCTCGGCTCGTTCGTCGAGGGCCCGGGGTTCCTGCCGCACCTGTCCGGCCGGGCCAACCTGGACCTGTACTGGCGGGCGACCGGCCGGCCGGCCGGCGACTCGCACCTGGCGGACGTGCTCGCGATAGCGCGCCTGGGCGCCGCCATCGACCGCCCGGTGCGGGCCTACTCGCACGGCATGCGGCAGCGGCTCGCGATCGCGCAGGCCATGCTCGGCTGGCCGGATCTGCTGGTGCTCGACGAGCCGATGAACGGCCTGGATCCGCCGCAGATCAGGGAGATGCGGGATGTCCTGGTGCAGTACGCGGCGGACGGCCGGACCGTCATCCTGTCCAGCCACATGCTCGCCGAGGTCGAGCAGACCTGCACCCACGTGGTGGTGATGGGCATGGGCAGGCGGCTCGCGGCCGGGCCGGTCAGCGAGATCATCGGCGCCGGATCGGGAATCGTGGTGGGCACCACGCAGGCGCAGCGGGCGGTGACCGTGCTGGCCGGCCTGCACGGGATCGATGGCGCCGAGCGGCATCCCGACGGCGTGCTCGTGCGCCCCAACGGGGTAGCCGCCTCCGCCGTGGTCGCCGCGCTGGTCGGGGCCGGGATCCCGGTGGACCGGGTAACCCCGAACCGGCGCCTGGAGGACGCGTTCCTGGCCCTGATCGCCGGCCCGGCGGAGCCGGCCAGGCCGGAAGATCCGGCTGACCCGGCCGTCCGGGCGGACCGTGGCGGGGAGGAACGGCAATGACAACCGGGCTGGCCGGCGCCAGCGCACCGGGATACAGCCCGCGCCGGACCCTGCCGTTCCGGGTGGAGGCAGTCCGCCAGCTACGGCGCCGGCGCACGATGATCGCGTTTGGGATATTGCTTGTCCTGCCGTGGATCCTGGTCGGCGCCTTCGAGGTCAGCGGCCCGGCATCGGCCGGGAACGGGACGCCCGGCCTGGTCGTGGTGGCAACCCGCGGCGGCCTCAATTTCGCCGCCTTCAGCTTCTTCGTGTCGGCCGGGTTCCTCCTGGTGGTCGCGGTGGCGCTGTTCTGCGGTGACGCCGTGGCCAGCGAGGCGAGCTGGTCGTCGCTGCGGTACCTGCTGGCCGCGCCGGTGCCGCGGTCCCGGCTGCTGCGGCAGAAGCTGGCGGTGGCGCTGACCTACTCCGCTGTCGCGATCATCACGCTGGCCGGGATGTCGCTGGTGGCCGGCACGGTCGCGTTCGGCTGGCATCCGCTGCGGCTGCCGGCCACCGGGGTCGACCTGCCGGCCGGCACCGCGTTCGCGCGGCTGGGCATCGTGCTCGGCTACATACTCATCACCGAGCTGGTGGTGGCGGCGCTCGCGTTCCTGCTGTCGGTATCGACCGACTCACCGCTCGGCGCCGTGGGCGGGGCGGTCGGCCTGGTGATCGTCAGCAACATCCTGGACGCGGTAACCGCGCTCGGGTCCTGGCGCGAGATCCTGCCGAGCCACTGGCAGTTCTCCTGGCTGGAGGCACTCCAGTCGCAGGTCACCTGGAACGGGATGATCGAGGGGGCATCGGTGTCGGTGTGCTACGCCCTGGTCCTGTTCGCCTTCGCCTTCCGCCGCTTCCGCAATCGCGACATAGTTTCCTGACCCGGGGGCATCAGACGGTACCGGCGGTAACAGGGGAGAAAGGTGGCGGTACCGTGTGGGCACGGCTCGAGCAGCTTGAGGTGCGGCACCGGGGACGCCAGGCGCGGCAGGCAGGCGGCCAGCAGACCGGGCCGCGGCCGGCGCCGTCCCGGCCGGCCGGCACCGATCTCCTGCCGCAGATCGAGCACGTCGTCGTGCTGATGATGGAGAACCACTCCTACGACAACTACCTCGGCATGCTGCAGGGCCGCGGCGAGGGCTTCCGGCTCGGGCCGGACGGCGAAGCCCGAGGTGTCCAACCCGGGCACCGGCGGCGAGCAGGTTCGCGCCTACCACCTGCCATCCACCGGCCAGCACCCGCAGCTGCCTTCGCAGAGCTGGCATGCCAGCCACCTGCAGTGGGGCCACGGGAAATGCGACGGGTTCGTGGCCAGCACCCAGGTCACGGCACCCGGCGCCGAGGCCGCCGCGGCCGGCATGGGCTACTGGACCGAGGACGACCTGCCGTTCTACTACGGCCTGGCCCGGACGTTCCCGCTGGCCGATCACTGGTTCAGCTCGTGCCTGGGCCCGACGTTCCCCAACCGGCGGTTTCTCATCGCGGGAACGGCACACGGCCTGATCGACGACTCGCCTCTCGACCTGCTCGACTACCCGCCCGCCGGGACCATCTTCGACATGCTGACCAGGCACGGCATCTCCTGGGTCAACTACCACCCGGTGGCATCGGACACTTCCAGGCTCCGCCGCTATGCGCATCACAAGCGCCGGATGGCCCGGCGGCGGCTGCTGTCAGCGGGCCGGTCGGTCCGCGGCATGACCGGGGAGATTCAGAAGGACCTGCAGTTCACCGCGAACGTCTTCCCGGTCGGCATCGGCCGGTACATGCAGCACGTCCGCAGCACGGACCAGTTCTTCACCGACGCAGCCAACGGCACGCTGCCCGCGTTCAGCATCGTGGACCCCGACTTCGACGGCTACTCCGAGGAAAACCCGCAGGACATCCGGAAGGGCGAGAGCTTCGCCGCTGAAGTGATCAACCGGGTGATGCACGGCCGGGGATGGCCGCGCACCCTGCTGATCTGGGTGTATGACGAGCACGGCGGCTACTCACGATCACGTCCCGCCGCCAGCGGCCGTGCCGCCCGACGATGTCGAGGGACGCAGCCTGATCGGCAGCCCGACCCGGCTGCAGTCGCTGCTGCGGCCGCTGTTCCCCGGGCTGGTCAAGAACGCGGAGAACCTGGCCGCGGGACCGCACCACTACGACCAGTACGGGTTCCGGGTGCCCGCCGTGATCGTCTCGCCGTATGCGCGGCCGGACTACGTCTGCACCGAGGTGCTTCGACCACACTTCCGTGCTCAGGCTGCTTGAGCAGAAGTGGAACCTGCCCCCGCTGACCCGGCGGGACGCGGCAGCGATCGCGCCGCTCGATGCGCTGGACCTCACCGCGCCGCCCGCGTTCCTGAATCCGCCGAAGCTGCCGGAGCCCAGCCTGGCGTGGGGTTCCTGGTAACGCCTACCGGGCGGCGCGGGCGGACCTGGCATCGTCAAGCGGTCCGGGGTAGGCCTGCTCGGCCTTGCGCTCCAGGCTCCGCATGTGCCGGCGCCCGTAAATGATCACTGCGGCGATGACCGCGACGACCAGCCCGCAGCCCGCGACGGTCACTACCGTGCCGACCTGATGCGCGGCCGCGCCCAGCAGGTACGCGCCGGTGCCGACCAGGGCCGCCCACAGGATCCCGCCCGCCGCGTTGTAGACCAGGAAACGGCGCCAGCTCATCAGGTTGGTGCCCGCCAGGAAGGCCGCGTAGGTGCGCAGCACCGTGACGAACCGGCCGACGAACACCACGCTGCCGCCATGGCGCTCGAAAAGGTAACGGCCCACCTTAAGCTTCGCCTCGTCCACGTGCACCCGGTGGCCGTACCGGCGCAGCAGCCGGTAGCCTCCGCCGCGGCCGATCAGGTAGCCCAGGTTGTCGCCGGCCACGGCCGCGACGGCCGCCACGATCACCAGGTAGACCAGGCTCAGCCGGTGCGTACTGCCAGCGAAAAGGGCGGCGGCGATCAGCGTGGTCTCGCCGGGGATGGGCACGCCGAGGCTCTCCAGGCCGACCGCGAGGAAGACGGCCCAGTAGCCGTAGGCCTGGACCAGGTGCTCGGCGGTAGCTGTCATGGGGCGCGCAGTACCCCGCGTTGGCCCCCCGAATCACGCAATGGCCTCCGAACCGCAGCGCATACGTTCCCCGAACCGGGGTAATGGCGGCTGGCCGATAAGAATGTCGGCCTGGCCAGACTGGGCAAGAACTGAGAGGTGGCCCCCATGCCATCGGTATCGTCACCCACGACGAACGTTTCCGCCAGCGCCAGGCGCGCATCCAACAGCACCGCGGCGCGCGGCCTGGCCAGGGCGGGCCTCACCGCGCGCGGGGTCATCTACATCCTCATCGGCTGGGTCGCGATCCTGGTCGCGCTCGGCCAGAGTTCGCGGCACCTTGACCAGCAGGGCGCGCTGCAGTTGCTGGCCGGCAAGCCCTACGGCCTGGTCTCGCTGTGGCTGCTCGGCATCGGGTTCGCCGGCTACGCGCTCTGGCGTCTCAGCGAGGCCGCCTTCGGCGTCACCGGCGAGGGCAACGGCGCCGGCCCCCGGCTCAAGTCGCTGGTCCGGGCCGTGATCTACGCGGGTTTCGCGTACCTGACCTTCCAGGTGATCGCCGGCAAGCACGGCAGCCAGACCAAGAAGACGCAGGACGTGACGGCCAAGGTGATGCATCACTCCGGCGGCCGCTGGCTGGTGGGCATCGTCGGCCTGGTCATCGTGATCGCCGGCCTGACGCTGGTTTTCGAGGGCATCCGCCGCAAGTTCATGAAGTTCCTGCAGACCGCGCAGATGAATGCCCGGACGCGCCGCGTGGTGGAGCGGCTCGGCGTCACCGGGACCGCAGCCCGCGGCGCGGTGTTCGCGCTGGCCGGCGTCCTCGTGGTGGAGGCGGCCGTCACCTACAAGCCGGCCAAGGCGGGCGGCATCGACAAGGCGCTGCTCACGCTGCGCAACCAGCCGTTCGGCGAGTTCCTGCTGTTCCTCGCGGCGCTCGGCCTGATCATCTTCGGCGTCTACGCGCTGTGCGAGGCCCGCTGGCGCAAGGTCTGAGCCCGGGCCCGCTGGCCGTCCCCGCCCCCGGCGGCATCCGCCCGCCGGCGCTGAGCCGGCCCGGGCGCCGCCAGCGGCGGCCAGCCAGGGCCAGCGCCGCGGCACTGTGGTACAAGAGTGCGAACGGGCGCATGCTGGCACGGGGGAGGTGCGGATGGCGACCCCCGACGGAGGCGCGGCCCCGCGGCCGGTGCAGCTGCGGCTGGTCGGCACCTTCGCCATCGCCCGCGGCGACGAGCCGGTGGCCGGCCATGACCTCGGCAGCCGGAAGGCACGGACGCTGCTCAAGCTGCTGGCGGTGGAGCGCCCCCGGATCGTCCCGGCCGAGCGGATCACGGCGGTGCTGTGGGACGATACGCCGCCGGCCCGGCCGGCGGAGAACGTCGCGACGTTCGTCAGCCGGCTGCGCCGCGTCCTCGGGGCTGACGTCATTCACGGCGGCCGGCCCGGGTACCGGCTGGGCTCGCCGCCCGCGGTCCGGACCGACCTGGACGACGCCGTCCGGTGGGCGGCCGAGGCGGAGCGGCGGCTGGCCGCGGCCGAGCCCGCCCTCGCGGTCGCCGCCGCGACCCGCGCCAGCGACCTGCTGACGGCCGGCCTGGTGCTGGAAGACGAGCCGGCCGCCGAATGGGCCGAGCCGGCCCGCGCCGCGCACGCCGAGCTCACCCGGCGGGCCCGGCGGGTGCTGGCCGAGGCAGCGCTGGCGGCCGGCGACGCCGCCGCCGCGGCCGACGCCGCCGCGGCGGCGGTGGCCGCCGACCCGTATGACGAGCGCGCCCGCCGGGCGCTGATGCGCGCGTACGTCGCCGCCGGGGAGCCCGCTCGCGCGCTGGCCGGCTACGCCGAGCTGCGCGACCTGCTCGGCGCGGAACTCGGCGCCGACCCGGCCGCCGAGACGCAGCAGCTGCACCTGGCCGTGCTCCGCGAGCAGGAGCCCGGCCAGCCGCCCGGCCAGCCCGGCCGCGACGTGCCCGCCGAGCTGCCCGGCCGGGACGCCGAGCTAGGCCTGCTGCGGGCCGCCTGGAACGCGGCCGCGGCCGGCCGCCCGGCCCTCTGCCTGGTCAGCGGCGAGGCCGGGATCGGCAAGACCCGGCTGGTCGACGAGCTGACCACGATCGCGGCCGGGACCGGCGGCACGGTGCTCGCCGCGCGCTGCTACGAGACCGAGCGGTCCCTGTTCCTGCAGCCGTTCGCCGACGCGATCGCCACCGTGGTCCGCGCGATGCCGCCCGCCACGGCGCGGGATCTGGCCGGCGCCCACGCGGCGGTGCTGACCCGGCTGGTGCCGGAGATCGCGGAACTGCTCGGCCCGGTGCCGGCCGCGCGGCCGGAGACCGCGGACATCGAGCGGCGGCGGGCGTTCACCGCGGTCACCGCGTTCATCCGGGGCCTGGCCGACCGTAACCCGGTGCTGCTCAGCTTCGACGACCTGCAGAACGCGGGCCGGGCGACCGTTGAGCAGCTGCACTACCTGGCCAGGCACGTGCCGAGCAGCCGGCTGCTCGCGGTCGCGACGGTCCGCGCGGAGGAAGGAGCCGGGGTGCTGGACTCGCTGGCGGACGTCTCGTCCCGGCTGGAGCTCGGCCCGCTGCCGGCCGGCGCGGTCACCAGCCTGGCGGCGGCGGCCGGCCTGGCCGACCAGGCCGACAACATCATCGGGCGCACCCGCGGGCATGCGCTGTTCGTGGTCGAGACGCTGCGCGCGCTGACCGGCGGCAACGCCGGCATCCCGGTGTCGCTGGCGGAGGCCGTGCTGGCGCGGGTCCGGCGGGCAGGCCAGCCGGTCGAGACCGCGCTGCGCGCGGCCGCGGTGCTCGGCGCCTCGTTCGACCCGGCCACGCTGGCCGGCCTGCTCGGCCAGAGCGCGCACGCCGTGCTCGGGATCTGCGCCGAGGCGCATGCCGCCCGGCTCCTGGTGGTCGCCGAGCGCGACTACGAATTCGCCAACGACCTGATCCGCGAGGTGCTGTACGCGACCACGCCGGCCCCGGCCCGGCTGGCCTATCACGGCCATGCGGCCGACCTGCTGACCCGCAAGCCGGAGGCGATGGCGGCGCACGCGTCCGCGGCCGGGGACTGGGCCCGGGCCGCCCGCGGCTGGCTGCTGGCCGGCGAGCAGGCACTCGACCGGGCCGCCGCCGCGGACGCCGTCGAGCTGCTGACCCGCAGCGTCGACGCGGCCGGCCGGGCCGGCGACGACGAGGTACGGGCCCGCGCGCTGCTGGCCCGCGGCTGGGCCAGCGAGACCAGGGCCGACTACGCCGACGCGGTCACCGACATCGAGGCGGCGATCGCCGTGTCCCACGAGACCGGGGACCGGCGGCTGGAGATGATCGGGCTGCTCGCGTTCGGCGGGGACGCCCGCATCGCCCTCGGCCAGCCCATCCCGGACGCGGTCCGGACCATCGAGCGCGGGCTGGCGATCGCCACCGCGCTGTCCGACCGCGGCGCGGAGGCGAACCTGCGGGCCCGGCTCGCCATCTACGCGGTCAGCGAACTCCGGTTCGACGAGGCCGTCCAGCAGGGCCGCCTCGCGGTCCGCGCCGCCCGGGCATCCGGCGACGAAGAGGCGCTGGCCGCGGCGCTGGACGGGCAGAAGGCGTCGGTCGCCTACCTCGGCGAGATCGACGCGCTGGTACCCCTCATCGAGGAGCTCGAGCCGCTGGTCCGCCGTCTCGGTGACCTGCGGCGGCTGCACTGGACGATCTTCGAGTCGTCCTTTCCCGCGCTCGCGGCCGGGGACTGGGCCGCCGCCGCCGCCCGCATCGACGCGTCCCTCGACGTCAGCCGCCGCAGCGGCAGCATGTCCCATGCGGCCTGGCATGTCGCCGTCCGCGGGATGGTGGCCCGGCTGCAGGGACACTACGACGAGGCGGTCCGGATCGGCCGCGAGGCGGTCGCGCTGAGCGACGAGGCGCCGCACTCCTGGGCCGGCGCGGTGGCCGGCGCCGAGCTCGGCACCACCCTGCTGGAGCTCGGTGCCACCGAGGATGCGATCGCGATGCTGGCCCGCACCCGGGTGGTGGCCGCGTCGCAGTTCGGCGCGGAGGCCAGCCTGCTGCGCTGCCTGGCGCCGCTCGCCGAGGCGACCGGGTCCGAGGTGATCCTGGCCGACGCGGCGGCCCTGCTCGGCCAGATCCGGGCGCCGGCCGGCTCGGCGTTCATCACCGGCGACGGCTGCTACCTGGCCGTGGCGCGGGCCTGGCTGGCGGCCGGCCAGCCGGGCCGGGCGCGGGCGGCGCTGGCCCCCCTGCTGCAGGCCGCTGGCCGGGTGCCGTGGGTGGCGCCGCTGGCCGCCGGGTCGCTGGTGGACGGCCGCGCCGCGCTCGCGCTCGGCCTCCGCGGGGAGGCCAGCACGCTGCTGGCCCGCGCCGCGGACCTGGCCGGGCGGCACGGCCTGCCGCGGATCGCCAGCGAGGCGGCCGCGGCGCTGGACTGACGGCCGATTGCAGTGCGGTGGCGGCCTGACTGCAATGCGGCTGCAACGCCCGGCGGGACGATCGCAGCGGCCGGATACCCCGGCCCACGACCCACACGGGAGGCACACCCACATGGCAATCGACGAAGCCAAGCTGAACGAGTTCCTCGGGCGCTTCGTGTCCGACCTGGGCGCGACCATCGCGGCCGGCAACATCGTCATCGGGCACCGGCTCGGGCTGTTCCGCGCGCTCGCCGAGGGGCCGGCCACGGCAGGCCAGCTGGCCGCGCGCACCGAGACCGACCCGCGCTACATCGCGGAATGGCTGCGCGGCCAGGCGGCCGGCGGCTACGTGCAGTACGACCCGGCGCAGGACAGCTACTCGATGACCGAGGAGCAGGCCTTCGCGCTGGCCAACCCGGACGGCGGGGTGTACGCGCCCGGCGCGTTCGTGCTGGCGCTCGGCGCGCTGAAGGCGAACGACCGGATCACCGCGGCGTTCTCGGCCGGCGGCGGGATGGGCTGGCACGAGCACGACGATGACGTGTTCATCGGCTGCGAGCAGTTCTTCCGGCCCGGCTACGTGGCCAACCTGGTGCCGTCCTGGCTGCCGGCGCTGGACGGCGTGGTGGCGAAGCTGCAGGCCGGCGCGAAGGGCGCGGACCTCGGCTGCGGCCTCGGCGCGTCCACCGTGCTGCTCGGCCAGGCGTACCCGGAATCGCGGTTCACCGGATCCGACTACCACCAGCGGTCGATCGAGCTGGCCCGCAAGCGGGCGGCCGACGCCGGGGTGGCCGACCGCGTGCAGTTCGAGGTCGCCAGCGCGGCCGAGTTCGCCGGATCGGACTACGACCTGATCACCACGTTCGACTGCCTGCACGACATGGGCGACCCGCTGACCGCGGCGAAGCACATCCGCAGCGCGCTGACCGCCGACGGGACCTGGATGGTGGTCGAGCCGGCCGCCGCCGACGACGTCTCCGGTAACCTCAACCCAGTCGGGCGGGTCTACTACAACTTCTCCACCCAGCTGTGCGTGCCGAACGCGGTGTCGCAGCCCGGCGGCTACGCGCTCGGCGCGCAGGCCGGCGAGGCGGCCATCCGCCGGATCGCCACCGACGCCGGGTTCACCAGGTTCCGCCGCGCGACCGAAACCCCGTTCAACATCGTCTACGAGGCCCGGCCATAACCGGCAAAGAACATAACCCCAGCTAGAACGGATCCGCGGTGGCAGCTGCGGCGCACAGCCGCGCAGCCGCCGATGGAGGGAAGCAGCGATGCGACCACGCCGGCCGGACAGCAGCGGCGTCATCACCCGTGACGGGGTGCGGGTCGGCTATGACGTCTACGGCGCGGGGAACTCCCCGACCGTGCTGCTCCTGCCGGCCTGGTCGATCGTGCATGCCGGGCACTGGAAGTTCCAGGTCCCGGTGCTGGCCAGCCGGCACCGGGTGATCACGATCGACGGCCGCGGCAACGGCCGCTCGGACCGGCCCGCCGACCCGGCGGCCTACACGGTGCCCGAGTACGTGGCCGATGCCGTCGCGGTGCTGGACGCCACCGGCACCGGCCGGGCGGTCATCGCCGGGATGTCGATGGGCGGCCAGCGCGCGATCGCGCTGGCCGCCGCTCACCCGGACCGGGTGCTCGGCGCCGTGCTGATGTGCCCGACCGTCGGCCCGCTCGGCACCGAGCCGGACCCGGCGGTTGACCCGCGGCGGCCGGGCAGCTGGTTCACCGACGATCCCGGCCGGGACGCGGCCGGCTGGGCGCTGTACAACCAGCACGTGTGGCGGCGCGACTACCGCAAGTTCGTCGACTTCTTCTGGGCCACGGTCTTCCCGGAGCCGCACTCCACCAAGCCGGTCGAGGACGCCACCGGCTGGGCGCTGGAAACCGATCCCGAGGCGCTGATCGCGACCGCGCTGGCGCCGCCGTGGGTACTGTCCAGGGACGAGCTCACCGCGCAGATCCAGTCCGTCCGCTGCCCGGTGCTGCTGATGCACGGCACCGAGGACGGCATCGTCCCGGCGCGCCGCAGCGAGCAGATCGCCGCGCTGACCGGCGGTGACCTGCTGCTCATCGACGGCGCCGGGCACTGCCCGCAGATCCGCGATCCGGTCGTGGTCAACCGGGAGATGCTCCAGTTCATCGACCGGGTCACGCCGCCGGCCGAGCGCGCGCCGCGCCGCTCGACCTGGACGCGGGCGCGCAGCCGGGCGAGGAAGGTGCTGTACGTGTCCTCGCCGATCGGGCTCGGGCACGCCCGGCGGGACGTGGCGATCGCCGCCGAGCTGCGCAAGCTGCACGACGACGTGCAGATCGACTGGCTGGCCCAGCATCCGGTGACGGCCGTGCTGGCCGGCTCCGGCGAGCGGGTGCACCCGGCATCGGCGTTCCTGGCCAGTGAGTCCGCCCATGTCGAGGACGAGGCCGGCGAGCACGACCTGCACGCGTTCCAGGCGGTGCGGCGGATGGACGAGATCCTCGTCGCCAACTTCGCCGTGCTGCAGGACGTCGTCGAGAACGGCGATTACGACCTGGTCGTCGGCGACGAGTCCTGGGATCTTGACTACTTCTGGCACGAGAACCCGGAGCTCAAGCGGGCCGCCTACGCGTGGATGACGGATTTCGTCGGCTGGCTGCCGATGCCGGGCGGCGGCCCGCGCGAGGCCATGCTCACCGCCGATTACAACGCGGAGATGATCGAGCACATCGGCCGCTTCGGCCGGGTCCGGGACGCCTCGATCTTCGTCGGCGATCCGGCCGACATCGTGCCGGACACGTTCGGCCCCGGGCTGCCCTCGATCCGGGCCTGGACCGAGCAGCATTACGACTTCACCGGCTACATCACCGGCTTCGACCCGGCGGCCGCCGGCCCGGCCGGGCCGGCGGCGGGCCCGGCCAGCGCCGGCCGGGCGCCGACGGCGATCGCGACCGTCGGCGGCTCGGGCGTCGGCACGGACCTGCTGCGGAAGGTCGCCGAGGCATTCCCGATCGCCCGCAAGCAGATCAGCGACCTGCGGATGACCGCCGTCACCGGGCCGCGGATCGATCCGGCCAGCCTGCCCGGCTGCGACGGGCTGGACGTCCGCGGCTACGTGCCGGACCTGCACCGGCACCTCGCGGCCGCGGACGTGGCGATCGTGCAGGGTGGCCTCACCACCACGATGGAGCTGGTCGCCGCCCGGCGGCCGTTCCTCTACTTCCCGCTGGCCAATCACTTCGAGCAGCAGCGGCACGTCACGCACCGGCTGGACCGGCACCGGGCCGGCCGCCGGATGGACTACCGGCAGACCGACCCGGATCTGCTCGCCGCCGCGATCGTCGAGGAGATCACCCGCCCGGCCGACTACCTGCCGGTCCCGGCCGACGGCGCCGCCCGCGCCGCCGCCCTGCTCGCCGGGCTGCTCTGACCGGGCGGCCGCCCGGCCTCGCCCGCCGGTGCCTGGCCCGCGGTGCGGGGGCCGCAGTAGCATCCAAAGATGGGCACGCTGGCGCAAATGCCGCGGCTTCGCGGGCGGCAGGCTGAGGTCGCCGCGCTGGCCGAGGCCGTGGACCGGGCCGCGTCGGGTCAGCCCGCGATCGTGCTTATCCAGGGCGAGCCCGGGATCGGCAAGACGCGGCTGCTGGCCGGAGCGCTGGCCGACGCGCGCGGCCGGGGCATGCAGGTGGCCGCGGGCCGGGCCGAGGAGCTGGAGCGAAGCCGTCCGTTCGGCCTGCTGGCCGGCGCGTTCGGGTGCACCAGGTCGGCCCCGGATCCGCGGCGCGCGGCTATCGCCGCGCTGCTGTCCGCCCATGGCAGCGGCGACGCGGGACCGATCACGGTGACCAGCGACCCCGGGCTGCAGTTCCGCGCGGTCGACGAATTCACCGACCTGGTGGAGGACCTGGCGCTGTCCAGGCCGCTGCTGATCGGCGTGGACGACCTGCACTGGGCCGACCCGTCCAGCCTGCTGACGCTGGCCGCCATCGGCCGCCGCCTGGCCTATCTGCCGGTGGCCGTGATCGGGTGCTTCCGGCCGTCCCCGCGCATCGCTGACCTGGAGCGGATGGCTGCCGCGCTGGAGGCCGCCGGTGCCCGGCAGCTCACCGTGCGCGGGCTCCCCGAGGCGGCGGTGGCCGGCCTGGTGGCCGATGCGGTCGGCACGGTACCAGGCCCCGGGCTGCTGGCCGGCCTGTCCGGGGCGGCGGGCAACCCGCTGTTCGTGACCGAGCTGCTGGCGGCGCTGGTCCAGGAGGGGGCGATCGCCACCGACAGCGGGCTGGCGGAGGTGTCGGACCTTACCCTGCCGTCGACGCTGCGGCTGACGATCCTGCGGCGGCTCAGCTTCCTGCCCGAGGACACCCTGCAGGCGCTGCGGGCGGCCTCGATCCTGGGACCGGGTTTCTCGCTGGCCGACCTGGCATCGGTCACCGGGCGCCCCGCGATGGACCTGTCGGTGGTGCTGGCGGAGGCGATCAGGGCACGGATCCTGGAAGATGACGACGCCGTCCTGCGATTCCGCCATGACCTGATCAGGGAGTGCCTCTACGCGGATCTGCCGGCCAGCGTGCGCCAGGGGCTGCACCGCGAAACCGGCCACCGGCTGGCGCAAGCGGGCGCGCCTGCCGGGCAGGTGGCCGAGCATCTCGCCCGCGGGGCCGGACCCGGGGACAGCGCGGCCATCGGCTGGCTGACCCGGGCCGCCCGGGAGGCGGCGGCGCGGTCACCGGATGCCGCGGCGGATCTGCTGGAGCGGGCGATCGGGCTGATGGACGCCCGCGATCCGGGCCGGGACCAGCTCATCGCCGAGCAGGCCGGCAGCCTGATGCTGGCCGGCCGGATCGCCGCGGCCGAGGCGGCCTGCCGATCGTTGCTCGACCGTGATCACGACGAGTCCGCGGCCGCAGCCGTCCGGATCTGCCTCGGGCACGCCCTGTTCGCCCAGGGCCAGGCGGCCGGCGCGCTCAGCGAGCTGGAGCGGGCCGCCGCGTCACCCGCGGCGGCCGGCGCCGAGCGGGCCGCCGCCCGGGCCTGGACCAGCTACGCCAGGCTGGCACTGGGAGACCTGGACGGCGCAGCCGGCGCGGCCGGGGCGGCCCGCTCGGCCGCGGCCGCGGCCGGGGATCACCTGTCCGCCGGCATCGCGCTGGCCTCGCTGGCCCTGGTCGCGGAATTCCGCGGCGAGCTGCCGGACGCACTGCACAGCATCAACGAGGCGGTGCGGCTGGCGGACCAGAGCCCGGGCAAGATGGGACACCGCCACCCGCTGCACGGGATACGCGGCTGGCTGCTCATGGAGCTGGACCGCGGCGAGGAGGCCAGGGCCGCGCTGCGGGCCGGCCGGCAGCTCGGCGAGGAACTCGGCGTCCGCTGGCCGCTGCCCACCTACCAGGTGTTCACCGCCTACGAGCGGTTCATCGCCGGGGACTGGGACGATGCGCTCACCGAGCTGGAGGCGGGCTTCGGGCTGGCCGACGAGATCGGCGAGGTCTACAGCCGGGTGTACGCCGACGGGGTGCTTGCCCTGATCAGCTTCCACCGCAACGACCTCGGCCGGGCCGCCGACGCCGCCAGCGCCGCCGACCGGGATCTGGCCGGCCGGAGCCCCGGCTACCGGATGACCCTCGCCGCCTGGCCCCGCGCCCTCATCCAGGAGGCGAACGGCGACCGCGCGGCGGCGCTCGCCACGCTGGGCGGCGCCTGGCAGGCGTGCGGCCGGCTGGGGCTGGTGCTGGAATACCCGGCCGTCGGGCCTGACCTGATCCGGCTCGCGCTGGCCGCGGGCGATGCCGGGCTGGCCCGGGACGTCTCGGCCGCGGTCACCGGGGTGGCGGCCGGCCACGACGTGCCCTGGATCACCGGCGCCGCGCTGCGCTGCCAGGGGCTGGTCGCGGACGATACCGGGAAACTGCACGCCGCCGCCACCGCCTGCGCCCGCGGGTCGCGGCCGCTGCAGCACGCGCTCGCCTGCGAGGACGCCGGCGCGGCATTCGCCCGCCGCAGCCTGCCCGAGCGGGCCAGGCCGCTGCTGGAGCAGGCGCTCGGGATCTACGAGCGGCTGCAAGCCACCCGCGATCTGGCCCGCGCGGAGGCGGTGCTGCGCGAGGCCGGCATCCGGCGCGGCCGCCGGGGGCCGCGGGCCCGGCCGCAGGCCGGCTGGCGCAGCCTCACCCCGGCCGAGCGCGCCGTCGCCGGGCTGGTCGCCGAGGGCCTGTCCAACCCGCAGATCGGCGAGCGGCTGTACGTCTCCCGCCGGACCGTGCAGACCCACGTCGCGCACGTGTTCGCCAAGCTGGATCTCACCTCCCGGGCCCACCTGGCCGCCGAGGTGACCCGGCAGCTGGGCAGCGAGCCGCCGGTCGGCGCGAACCCGGTCGGCGCCTGAGCCCGCGCGCCGCATCCGGCCTCGGCTGAATCCCGCGGCCGGTGCCCTGTTCACTGCGGCACGTCCCGGGCCAGCAGCTCGTCCCAGCGCTCGCGGCGGACGGCCAGCCGGGCCGTCCCGCCGCTGGCGAACACCACCGGGATCCGGCGGGCGCCGTTGTAGTTGTTCGACATCGTGTAGCAGTAGGCTCCGGTCACCGGGACGGCCAGCAGGTCCCCGACCCGCGGATCCGGCAGCCGCACGCCGGTGCTGAGCACGTCACCCGACTCGCAGTGCCGCCCAACCACGGTGACCCGCTGCCCGCCGCCAGGCCCGCCGTTGGGCCGGCCGGCGATCGCCGCCTCGAACCGCTGGCCCACCAGCGCCACCTCCAGGTTGTCGCCCATCCCGCCGTCCACCGCGACGAACGTCACCGGGCCCGGCTTGACGGTGGTGACCCGGTACACGGTGACGCCGCCGCGGGCGACCAGGCTGCGCCCCGGCTCTATCCAGATCCTGGCCCCGGCCGGCAGGTGCTCCCTGGCCGCCCCGGTCAGCGCGTCCAGGTACCCGGCCAGGGCCGGCGGATGATCGGCGTAGGTGTACCGGCAGCCGAGGCCGCCGCCGAGGTCGTAGACGCCGAACTCGCCGAGCGCGGCCAGCGGCGCGACCGCGGCGGCCAGCTCGGCCTCGTCCAGGATCTGCGACCCGACGTGCGTGTGCAGGCCGTCCATCCGCAGCCGCCGGGCCGCCCGGATCCTGGCGATCGCCTGCCGCGCATCGGCCGGCGCCAGCCCGAACTTCGATCCCGCGTGGCCGGTTGCGAAGGCCGGGTAGGTCGAGCTCCGCACCCCCGGGATCACCCGGACCAGGCAGCCCTGCACCCAGCCGGCCGGCACCGCTGCCTCCAGCCGGTCGATGTCGTCGAAGTTGTCCACCACGACCGTGCCCACGCCGGAGCTGACCGCCAGCTCGACTTCCTCCGTGGTCTTGGCGTTGCCGTGCAGGATCAGCGTGGCCGGATCGGCCCCGGCCGCGAGCGCGGTCATGATCTCCCCGCCGCCGGCCACGTCCAGCCACAGCCCCTCGGACACCATCAGCCGCTGCATGGCGGTGCACGGGAACGACTTGGAGGCGAAGGCCACCTGGGTATCCGGCCACCGCGCGGCCAGCTGCCGCCGGTAGTCGCGGGCGCGCTGCCGCACCGCGCCCTCGTCCACCAGCAGCGCCGGGGTACCGTACTCGGCGGCCAGCTCGTCGAGCCGGCAGCCGCCGACCCGCAGCATGCCGTCGCCGTCCCGGACGGCGCCGGGCGGGAACAGCCCGATGACGTCATCCGCACCGGTCATGCGGGCCTGGCCGGGGTGAGGTACCGCTCGATGGTCATACCGCAGACTAACCGCGGCGCCAGCCCGCCGGAATCCAGTGGCCAGCGACGGTCCGGATGCGCTCTGCTGGGTACTGCCGCCCGCGCAGGCGGCGCCGCTGGCCCGCTGGCCCGCGGGGTGCACCGGAAGGACATGCCATGAACTCCAGCGCAGCCCCCGGGCTGATGGTTCCCGTCGACGGCGGTGCGGTCTGGGCGCAGGACGCCGGCGGTGCCGGGCAGCCCGTGGTCCTGCTGCATCCCGGCATCGGGGACGCCCGCATCTGGGACCCGCTGATCACGATGCTGGCCGGCCGGTACCGGCTCATCCGCTACGACGCCCGCGGCCACGGCCGCTCGCCTGCGCCGGCCGTGCCGTACACGCAGCTTGGCGACCTCCGGGCGGTGCTTGACCATTTCCAGCTCGGCGAGGTCACCGTGGCCGGCTGCAGCATGGGCGGGGATTCCGGGCTGCAGCTAGCCGTCGAAGACCCCGGGCGAGTCCGCTCGCTAGTACTCCTGTGCCCGGGGGTAACGGGCTATCCGTGGCCAGCCGAGCCGTCCGGGGATGCTGAGGCCGGAGCCCTCTACCAGGCCGGCGACGTGGCCGGCCTGGCCGAGCTGGGCCTGCGCATGTGGGCGGCGGCGGGCCACGACGACGCGGCCAGGGCGCAGCTGCGCAGCGCCGCCGCCGGGTGGCTGGCCGATGGCGGGTACGAGCAGGATGGGCCCGCCGTTTTCGACCGGCTCGGCGAGATTTCCGCGCCGGCTGTGCTCCTCATCGGCGACCTGGACCGGCAGCCGCTGATCGACTGCGCCGCGGCCACCGCCGCCCGGATCCCCGGCTGCCGCCTGGTCACCGTGCCGGGGGCCGACCACCTGCTGCCGCTGCGGGCGCCGGACGCGGTCGCCCGGGCAATCCGGGAGCAGGCAGGCTGAGTCGGCCGGGCGCCCGGCCGCCGGGCGCGGCCGCCTAGTGCTTACGCGCGACGCCGCCCCACAGCGCGGCCGGGCTGGCCGCGGTGAGCGCCGAGTCCGGCCGCCAAAGCTGCGCCCGCACCAGGCCGGGGTCCGCCAGCTCAAGGCCGTCGAAGAAGCGGGCCACGGCGGCCCGGTCACGGAAGCTGACTTTCTCCGCCATCAGCTTGTTCAGCCGCTCGCCCATCTGCGCCATCTTCTCGGCCTCGATGTCACTGGCCGGGTGCGAGATCGCCAGGTAGCTGCCCGATGGCGCGGCGCCCATCAGCGTGCCGACGATCTGGTACGGATCGTCGTCGTCCGGGATGTGCTGCAGCACGGCCATCATCATCACCGCCAGCGGCTGGCTGAAATCCAGCGTCTGCGCCGCGCCGTCCAGGATCTTGCCGGTTTCCCGCAGGTCGGCGTCGATGTAGTCGGTGGCACCCTGCGGGCCGCTGGTCAGCAGCGCACGGGCATGGGCCAGCACCACCGGATCGTTGTCCACGTAGACGACCCGGCTGCCCGGCGCCGCCGACTGCGCCACCTCGTGCGTGTTATTCGCGGTGGGGATGCCGGTGCCGATGTCGAGGAACTGCCGGATGCCGCAGTCGGCGGCCAGGTAGCGCACCACCCGGGCGAGGAAGGCCCGGTTGGCCCGGACCGAGAACACGATGTCCGGGTAGGCGGCGATGGCCTGGTCGCCGGCTGCCCGGTCGGCCGCGAAATTGTCCTTGCCGCCCAGCCAGTAGTCGTACACCCGGGCCACGTGCGCCACGCTGGTGTCGAATCCCGCAGCCTGGCCCTGCGCGGAATCATGCTCAGCTGTCACTGGTCTGCCTTCCGTGGCCGCCTGCCGGACCGGATCGGATCGGAGCATAGCGTCCCCCAGCAGCCAGATCAGCGCAAGCCGGGCTCGGTCAGCCGGCCAGCACGTCCGCGAGGCTGAACCGGACCGGCTCCTCCAGCTGCCCGAAGCCGCAAGAAGCGGGCTCCCGGTCCGGGCGCCAGCGGACGAACTGGGTGGTGTGCCGGAACCGGGTGCCTTCCATGTGGTCATAGCGGACCTCGACGACCCGCTCTGGCCGCAGCGGGACGAACGAGAGGTCCTTGCCGGCGTTCCACCGGCTGGTTTCCGACTCGCGCGGGTTGCGCACGCCGGCCTGCTGGCTGGCCCAGTTCCACGGATGCTCGTCGAAGGTGGTGATCAGCGGCTGCAGCTCGGCCAGCAGCTCGCGGCGGCGGGCCATCGGGAACGCGCCGATGACGCCGACGCTGGCCAGCTTTCCGGCGTCGGTATAGAGGCCGAGCAGCAGCGACCCGACGGCATCCGGCCCGCTCTTGTGCGGCCGGTAGCCGGCCACCACGCAGTCGGCCGTGCGCTCGTGCTTCACCTTGAACATGACCCGCTTGTCCGGCTGGTACGGCCCGTCCAGCGGCTTGGCGACCAGCCCGTCGAGCCCGGCCCCCTCGAACTGCCGGAACCACTGCCCGGCCAGCTCGAAGTCGGCGGTCGCCGGGGTGAGGTAGATCGGCGGCCGGGCGGCGGCCAGCGCGTCCGCCAGGGCCGCGCGGCGCTCCGCGAAGGGCCGGCCGGTGAAGTCGGCGTCGCCGACCGCCAGCAGGTCGAACGCCACGAACGCGGCCGGCGTCTGCTCGGCCAGCAGCCTGACCCGGCTGTCGGCCGGGTGAATGCGCTGCAGCAGTGCCTCGAAGTCAAGCCGCAGCCCGTCCGCGCTCGGGATAATGATCTCCCCGTCAATCACGCACTGCTCCGGCAGGCTGGCCGTGACGGCGGCCACGAGCTCCGGGAAGTACCGGGTCATCGGCCGCTCGTTACGGCTGCCGATCTCGACCTCGGCGCCGTCCCTGAAGATGACCGACCGGAAGCCGTCCCATTTCGGCTCGTAGCTGAGCTGGCCCTGCGGGATGTCCTTGACCGGCTTGGCGAGCATCGGCGCCACCGGCGGCATCACGGGTAGGTGCATGCGTCCATGCTCGCCGGCCTTCGCCGGTGCCGCGCTCGCCCCGGCAAATGCCCGCAACGGCCCAGCCCGCAGGCGGTCCCGGCCCGGCCGGGTCAGCCGGCCGGGCGGGGCGGCAGCGGGAAGAAGCCGCCGGTGCGGTCGGCATAGGCGGCGCAGCCGGGCCAGCCTCGCTGCCGTCCCAGGCCCGCACCCGCACCGGCAGCTCGCCCCTGAGGAGCTGCCCGATGACGGGTGCGAGCAGGCCGGCGGCGCCGGCCGGCCGCGCGCAGCCGGGCGCACCCGGCCAGGGCGGCGCGGCGGGCACCCATCCGGGCCGGCCAGGGCGGCGCGGCAGGCGGCGCGCCGGGCAGCCTCGCTCGATTCCACATCTTGTGCGGTACTTCGGTCCCGCTTGGCATGCGGATTGGTGAAGTACGTCACATCCGCCCCCCGGGTACGGCAGTTACCTCTCCTGCTGTTACCACCAGCAACTTTCCGTGGCTGACGTAGCCAGTCGAGCCGATGGAAATCAGCTGTTAACGGGGCGAATTTCGGCCTGCCGAGGCCGGGTAGTAATCTCCGGCACAGCAGTCGGCGGTGTCGCGGCCGTGGCACCTGCCCCCGGAAGGCGAGGCGCACGGAGGCCCGGCGATGGCAGGGATCAGCGATCCGGCCGGCCCGGCGGCCGCCGCGGTGGCCCGCGGCACGGCAGCCGGCGGCCCGCCGATTACCTCGATCGAGCAGCGCGGCATCGAGCACGTCCCGCAAGATGCCCGGTGGGGCGTGCCGGGCGGCCTGTTCTGGATGTGGGCCGGCGCCGTCTGGAACGTCGAGTTCGTGGTCTACGGCGCGCTGGCCGTCGTCGTGTTCGGCCTGTCCTTCGCCCAGGCCGTCCTCATTGCCCTGGTCGGGAACCTGTCCTACCTGCTGACCGGCCTGGCTAGCCTGCAGGGCCCGCAGGCGGGCACGACCACCTTCGCGATCAGCCGGGCGCCGTTCGGCCCCCGCGGCAACAAGATGCCGTCGTTCTTCAACTGGATTACCCAGGTCGGGTTCGAGATCGAGGGCATCGCGCTGATCGTCTTCGCGGCGATCCTGCTCGCGGCCAAGGCGGGCTTCACGGCCGGCTCCGCGGCCAAGGTGATCTTCATCATCCTCGCGGTGGCGATCCAGGCCGCGCTGCCGCTGCTCGGGCACGCCGCCGTGCTCCGGGTGCTGAAATGGCTGGCGATCCCGTTCGTGGTGCTGTTCGCGGTGATGGCGGCGCTCACCGCCTCGAAGGTCAACCTGCACGTGCCGGCGCACGGCGCGAGCTGGGGCGCGATGACCATCTTCCTCGCGCTGGTCATCGCGGCCGGCGGGCTCGGCTGGACCGAGAACGCCAACGACTACTCCAGGTACCTGCCGCGGTCCACGGGCAAGAAGCAGATCGTGCTGGCCGTCGCGCTCGGCGCGGCCATCCCGTCCGCGCTGCTGGAGATCCTGGGCGCGGCCGTGGCCACCGGCGTGCCCGCCGCGACCTCGGTCAACGGCCTGATCTCCGGTTTTGCCCGGCTGGTTCGTCGTGCCCTACCTGATCTTCGCCATCCTGCAGCTGTTCGCGATCAACACCCTGGACCTCTACTCATCCGGGGTGACGCTGCAGAGCCTGGTGCCCAGGCTCAAGCGGGTCCATTGCGTGGCCATCGACACGGTGATCTGCGGCGCGCTGGCCGCGTACGCGGTGTTCTCGGCGGACTTCTTCCGGCTGCTGACCGACTTCATCCTGTTCATCATCTTGTGGCTGGGCCCCTGGTGCGCGATCTACCTGGTGGACAGCTACCTGCGCCGGGACCGCTATGACCACGACGCGCTGCTGGACGAGCGCGGCGGCCGCTACTTCCGGAACGGCGGCGTGCACTGGCCGGCGATCATCGCCCAGCTGGCCGGCATGCTCGCCGCCGCGCTCTGGCTGAACGCCTACTCCCCGTACGTCGGATACCTGGCCAGCCGGCACGGCGGCCCGTTCGGCTCCGACTTCAGCGTGTTCATCGGCCTTTTCGTCGGCGGGGCCGTCTACTGGCTGCTCGCGGGCAGGGCGGTGCGGGCCGAGGGCGGCGCCACGCCGGCCCCGGCCGGATGACGCCAGCCCTGGCCGGCCAGCCATCGGCGGCCCCGTTTCAGAAAAAGGTCTTGAACCGGCGCGGCATCCGGCCGGTGCGCGGAGATGGTGGCGGCCGCGCGCCGCGCGCGAGATGGTAGGAAATCATGACCGCCGCGAGAGCTGAGCAGCCCGGCGCCGGGCCGGCGCCGGGCGCCGTCTCGCTAGCCGCATTCAATGCCATGCCCGGGCCGGACGCGGGCCGGCTGCTGCTCGCCTGCTGCGCGGCGGAACGCTGGGCCGGGCAGCTGGCCTCGGCCCGGCCGTACCGCTCCGTCACCGCCGTGCTGCGGCAATCCGACACGGCGGTGGCCGGCCTGGCGCAAGCCGACCTGGCGCAGGCCCTGTCCGGGCATCCCAGGATCGGCGCCCGCCCGGCCTGCCGGGGCCCGGCGCAGCGGGAACAGTCCGGCGTCGACCACGCCGACCAGCAGCTGATCCGGGCGCTGGCCGAGGGCAACCGGGCGTACGAGCACCGGTTCGGCCACATCTACCTGGCCTGCGCCACCGGCCGGACCGGTGCCGGGCTGCTGGCCCTGCTGCGTGACCGGCTCGGCAACGATCCGGCGTCGGAGTGGCTCGTGGTGGCCGCCGAGCTGGCGAAGATCAATCGCATCCGGCTGGCCCGGCTGCTGGGGGAATCGGGGTGAGCGTCATCAGCGCGATCACGACGCATGTGCTCGACACCGCGCGCGGCGTCCCGGCCGCCGGGGTGGCCGTCCGGCTGGAACGGATCACCGCCGCGGGCCCGGACGAGCTGGCCAGCGGCCGCACCGACGACGACGGGCGGGTCAGCGACCTGGGCCCGGCGGCGCTGCAGCCGGGCACCTACCGGCTGGTGTTCGACACCGGCGGTTATCTCGGCAGGCAGGCATTCTTCCCGGAGGCCGCGGTCACGTTCCGGGTCGCCGGCCAGGCCGCGCACTACCATGTGCCGCTGCTGCTCAGCCCGTTCGGCTACTCGACCTACCGGGGGAGCTGACCATGGTGATCGTGCTCGGACCGAACCAGTACGGCAAGGCGGAGACCCGGGTAGTGCGGATCGTCCGGGGCGGCGACCGGCACGAGATCCGCGACCTGAACGTCTCCACTTCGCTGCGCGGCGATTTCGCCGACGCGCACGTCCGCGGCGACCAGGCGCACGTGCTGCCGACCGACAGCCAGAAGAACACCTGCTTCGCCTATGCCAGGGAAAAGGGCATCGGCGAGATCGAGGACTACGCGCTGGACCTGGCCCGGCACTTCACCGCCGGCATCGAGTCGGTCCGCGCGGCCAGGATCGAGATCGACGAGTACCGGTGGGAGCGGGCCAGCGTGGCCGGAGCCGGCCACCCGCACACGTTCGTCCGGGCCGGCCAGGACATCCGCACGACCGAGGTGACCGTGCTCGGCGGCGGGAGCGATGCCGGGAGCGGTGGCGGGAGCGGGGCCCGGGATGGTGGCGCGAGCGGTGGCGGGAGCGGGGCCCGGGATGGTGGCGCGAGCGGTGCCGGGGGCGGTGTCAGGGATGGCGGCGGGAGCGGTGCGGGGGATGGCGCGGCCGGCCCGGCGGAATGGGTGGTGTCCGGGCTGCGGGATTCTGGTGCTGCTGAAGTCGACCGGCTCGGAATTCTCCGGCTTCCTGACCGACCGCTACACCACGCTGGCGGAGACCACTGACCGCGTCATGGCGACCTCGCTGACCGCGCGCTGGCGGTACGCCAGCCGCCCGGCGAGCTGGGGCGGCACGCACGCCCGGATCCGGCAGCTGCTGATCGAGCGGTTCGCCGGCGTGCACAGCCTGGCGCTGCAGCAGACCCTGTGGGAGATGGGCAAGGCGGTGCTCGCCGACCGCGCCGAAGTGGCGGAAATCCGGCTGTCCGCGCCGAACCGGCATCATTTCCTCGCCGACCTCACGCCGTTCGGGCTGGACAACCCCGGTGAGGTGTTCTATGCCGCGGACCGGCCGTATGGCCTCATCCAGTGCGCGGCAGTCCGCGACGACGCGCCGCCGCCCGGGCCGTCCTGGGACTGGTTCGCCGGGTTCGGCAGCCCCGGCTGACCGCCGCCGCGGCCCGCCGCCGCGGCCCTGGGCCGAGGGCTGCTGGCCGGGCTGGCTGGCAGGGGTGGCTGGCGTGGGTGGCTGGGCCGGCTGACTGGCCGGTGGGCCCCTTCGCCTGGCGCGGCCGGCCGTTGGGGCCCGTTCGCCTGACGCGGCCGGTGGCTGGGGCCTCTTCGCCTGGCCCGGCCGGCCGTTGGGGCCTCTTCGCCTGGCGCGGCCGATCGCTGGGCTCTTCGCCTGGCGCGGCCGGTGGCTGGGGTCTTCGCCTGGCCCGGCCGGTGACCGGGGTCTTGTTCGCTGGCGCGGTCGGCCGCTGGGGGCCTGTTCGCCTGGCGCGGCTGGCCGTTGAGGTCCCGTTCGCCTAGCGCGGCCGGCTGGGCCGACCCCCGAAGTCTCCAATCCCGGAACACTAGCAACAAGAGCCCCCACCACAACAATTCATTGAGTGATGAATTTTAGTGGTTAAGATTTATCCGGCGGGGACCGGACAGAACTTAACCGCTGATGCCTGGCCGCGGTGATACACCACCGAGCTGTATTTGGCTGGGGAGGGTGGTGCGGCTGAGGCGGGTGGTGCGGCGTCGGCTCGCGCCGACGGCGCCTCCGGCCCGCACGCCGCCGGCGCTCGCGGGCCCGGGGCTGGCTGTGCCCGCGGGGGTCCGGGCAGGCTGTGCCCGCGGGGTCCGGGCGGGCTGTGCTCGCGGGGTCCGGGCCGGCTGTGCCCGCGGGGGTCCGGGCTGGCTGTGCTCGCGGGGTCCGGGCCGGCTGTGCCCGCGGGGCCCGCGCCGCCGGCGTCAGCTGGGCCGGTCGCGCGGCGGCGGCGGCAGGGTCGCTGGCTGCGGCCGCGCCGCCGGCGCCCGCTGCTTAGCGCGCTGGGTGACAATGGGCTGGTGGGCGTGATCAGCGAGTACGTGCGCGGCCAGCCGGCGCCTGCGCTGCGCCAGTTCATCGCGGGCTACCAGGGCTACCGTTACGCGGGCGGCCCGCCTGCCGTGCACCGGGGGCTGCCGTCGCCCTACCTCACCCTGATCTTCACGCTCACCGAGCCGCTGACGGTGGCCGCGCATGCCGATCCGCGGCAGCCGCCCGGCAGCTTCCCGACGCTGCTCGGCGGCCTGCACGCCTCGCCGGCCCTGATCACGCACGATGGCCGGCAGTCCGGAATCCAGCTGGCACTGCGCCCGGCCGCGGCGCGGACGCTGCTCGGCTTGCCGGCCAGCGAGCTGGCCTGGATCGACGTGGACGCGGCCGCCGTGCTCGGCCCGGCCGCGGCCGAGATCCACGACCGGATCCGGGCCGCCGGCAGCTGGCCGGACCGATTCGCCGCTATCGACCAGGTCCTGCTGAGACGGCTGGCCGCCGGACCGGGGTCAGGCCCTGGGCCTGGTCCGTGGCCCGGCTCGGCGCTCGGCCCGGAGGTCGGGCTTGCCTGGCGCGAGCTGTTGCGGTCCCGCGGCCGGGTACCGGTTTCCCGGCTGGCCGCAGCGGCCGGCTGGAGCGAGCGGCACCTGCGCAGCCGGTTCCTCGCCGAGACCGGGCTTACGCCGAAGGCGGCTGCCCGGGTGATCAGATTCGACCGGGCCAGGCGGCTGATGCAGCGGCGGTGGGCTGGCGGCGAGCTGGTGCTGGCCAGGCTGGCGGCCGACTGCGGCTACTACGACCAGGCGCACCTGGCCAGGGAGTTCCGCGCGCTGGCCGGCTGCGCGCCGAGTACCTGGCTGGCGGAGGAGTTCCGAAACGTCCAAGCCGCCGGCGCCGCCCGGGTGCCAGGCTCGCCGTATGAGTGACACAGCGACTGACCGCAACAGTGACAAGACACCGCCGCCGCAGGTCTGGCCCACCCTGCGGGCCCGCGACGCCCGCGCGCTGATCAGGTTCCTGGTCGACGCGTTCGGCTTCGAGGAGACCGTCGTCTACGGCGAGGGGGACCGGGTTGATCACGCCCAGCTGTCCTGGCCGCCGGGCGGCGGGATCATGCTCGGCTCGATCCGCTCCGCTGACCCGGCAGACGCCACGGCGGCCGGCCGGGCAGACGCCACGGCGGCCGGCCGGGCAGACGCCACGGCCGTCGACGGCGCTGCCGATCAGTGGGGACTGCGGCCGGGCACGTTCGGCGCCTACGTCGTCACCGACGAGCCGGACAAGCTGTTCGCCCGCGCCACCGCAGCCGGCGCGGCCGTGCTCAGCGGCCTGCACGAGACGGGCTATGGCTCCAGGGACTTCGCGGTCCTGGATCCGGAAGGCAACCGCTGGTCCTTCGGCACCTACCGCGGCGAGCCGCGCGCGCGCTGACCGGAGATAGGGCCGGGGCCGGTGGCATCACCGGCCCCGCGGCGGGGAGGATGAAGCCCGAGGAGCAGACTCGTGGACTTCATCTCAGCCGGCCAGCTGGGCCGACGCACTGGCGGCCAAGGCGGCCAGCCCGGCGGCGCTGCCGCTGGCCGGCGGCACCGACGTGATGGTCGAGCTGAACTTCGACGCCCGCCGCCCGGACATTCTGCTCGACCTGACCAGGATCGGCGAGCTCGCGGGCTGGGACGCCGACGACGGCCGGATCCGGCTCGGCGCGGGCATCGACCTATAGCCGGCTCATCGCGGATCTCGGCGGCAGGCTACCCGGCCTGGCGATGGCCGCCCGCACCGTCGGCTCGCCGCAGATCCGGAACCGCGGCACGGTCGGCGGCAACCTCGGCGCCGCGTCCCCGGCGGGCGACTGCCACCCGCCGCTGCTCGCGGCCGGAGCGCTGAGATCGAGGTGGCCTCGGTGCACGGCACCAGGAAGATTCCAGCCGGGGACTTCTACACCGGCGTCAAGCGGAACGCGCTGCGGCCGGACGAGCTGATCCGGGCGATCGTGATCACGCCGCGGCAGGTCCCGCAGCAGTTCAGCAAGATCGGCACCAGGAACGCGATGGTGATCGCGGTCGCGGCGTTCAGCGTGGCGCTGCACCCGGACACGCGCACGGTCGGTACCGGCATCGGCTCGGCGGCCCCGACCCCGCGCCGCGCGCCGGACGCCGAGCGCTTCCTGGCTGCCGCCCTGGACGACGCGGGCCTGTGGGATTCCCGCGGCGACCTGCCGGAATCGGTCGCCAGCCAGTTCGGCCGAGCTGGTCCGGCAGGCGGCGGAGCCCATCGACGATGTCCGCGGCACCGCCGCCTACCGGCTGCACGCGCTTGGCGTGCTGGCCGCCCGTACCCTGACCTGGGCCTGGCACGACTACCGTCAGGACGGCCAGCGGGCCGGAAGGGGGTGACCAGCGGATGCGTATCACGATGACGGTCAACGGCGAGCCCCGGCAGGCCGACGACGTCTGGCCGGGCGAGAACCTGCTCTACGTGCTCCGTGAGCGGCTCGGCCTACCGGGCTCGAAGAACGCCTGCGAGCAGGGCGAATGCGGATCGTGCACGGTGTACCTGGACGACGTGCCCGCCTGCGCCTGCCTGGTCGCGGCCGGCCAGGCGCAAGACCGCGACATCATCACCGTCGAAGGCCTGGCCAGCGGCGGCGAGCTGCACCCGGTGCAGCAGGCATTCATCGAGGAAGGCGCGGTGCAATGCGGCTTCTGCACCCCTGGGCTGCTGGTCGCCGCGCACGACCTGCTGGCTAGCAACCCGCGGCCGTCCGACCTGGAGATCCGCGAGGCGCTGGCCGGAAATCTGTGCCGCTGCACCGGGTACGGGCAGATCCTGGCGGCCGTCCGGCTGGCCGCGGACCGGCTGGCCGGGACGGCGAACACCGGCCGGCGGCCGACCCGGGCAGCACTCCGGCGGACCGGGAGGAGAAGCGTGACGTCGCTGGTTTTGAACGGATGCGCCGTGGCGACCGTGAACGCCCGGCGCGCTGAGTACCCGGCCGGCTACATCCTCGTCGACGGCGCCCGGATCACCGCGGTGGCGCCGGGCCGGCGCCGGCCGGGCTGGACGGCGCCCGCTACGTCGATGCTTCTGGCTGCCTGGCCACGCCCGGCCTGGTGAACACGCATCATCACCTGTACCAGTGGGCGACCAGGGGGATGTCCGCCGACTCCACCCTGTTCGAGTGGCTGACCGAGCTCTACCCGATCTGGGCCAGCCTGGACGAGGCGATCACGCATGCTTCCGCATCGGCCGCGCTCGCCTGGCTGGCCAGCACCGGCTGCACGACGACCAGCGACGATCATTACGTGTTTCCCCGCGGCGGCGGTGACCTGCTGGCCGCGACGATCGAGGCGGCAAGTGCGGTCGGGCTGCGGTTCCATCCCAACCGCGGCTCGATGGACCTGGGCCGCAGCGCCGGCGGCCTGCCGCCGGACGAGATCGTCGAGGATCGCGACGAGGTGCTGGCGGCGACCGAGGCGGCGATTGACCGGTTCCACGATGCGTCCCCTGAGTCGATGCTGCGGATCGCGATCGGGCCGTGCTCGCCGTTCTCCGTCACCGGCGAGCTGATGACCGACGCTGTCGCGCTGGCCCGGCGGATGCAGGCCCGCGGTAAGCAGGTCCGGCTGCATACCCACCTGGCCGAGACCGAGGACGAGCTTGACTATTGCGCCGAGCATTTCGGCTGCACGCCGGCCGAGTACATGGACTCGCTCGGCTGGCTGGGCAGCGACGTGTGGCTTGCGCATGCTATTCACCTGGACGACCAGGGCATCAGCAGGCTCGCAGCCACCGGGACCGGCGTTGCGCACTGCCCGTCGTCCAACGGCAGGCTCGGCGCCGGAGTCTGCCGGACGCGGGCCATGCTCGACGCCGGGATACCGGTAGGCCTTGGCGTGGACGGCCCGGCCTCGAACGAGGCGAACTCACTGCTCGCCGAGGTGCAGGCCGCGACCCTGGTGGCCCGGGCGGCCGGCGGCCCGCAGGCGATGAGCGTGCGGCAGGCGCTGGAGCTGGCGACCATCGGCGGCGCGCGGGTACTCGGCCGGGAAGCCGAGATCGGCTCGCTGGAGCCGGGCAAGCTCGCCGACATCGCGCTGTGGCGGCTGGACCGGATGCCGCAGGCGGGCATCGCCGACCCGGTCGCCGCGCTGGTACTCGGCCGCGCCGCCCCGCTGGATCTGCTGCTCGTCGGCGGCCGCGTGATCGTGGCGGACGGTCACGTGCAGACCGTCGACGAGGACGAGGTCGCCAAGGCGGCCAGCGCGGCCAGCAAGGCCCTGCTCAGCAAAGCGGGCGTAACGTCATGAGTCCCAGCGACCAGCGCCCGCGCAAACCACTGCCCGCCCCGCGGCCACCCGAACTCCTGCCGTCGCGAGCACTCCCACCACGCCTGCCAGGCCCCGCCAACACCAAAGGGACTACTGGAACCACGGCCGGGATCGGCACCAGCGCGGTGCGGCCGGACGGCACGCTCAAGGTGACCGGTCAGTTCGCTTACGGCAGTGACCTGTGGATGGAGGACATGCTGTGGGGCGTCACGCTGCGCAGCCCACACCCGTATGCCCGGATCACCGGCATCAAGATCGGCGAGGCGCTGGCCATGACCGGCGTCCACGCGGTACTCACCCATGAGGACGTGCCCGGCGCCAACGCGTGCGGGCTCGAGCACTCCGACCAGCCGGTGCTGGCTGCCGACGTGGTCCGGTACCAGGGCGAGCCGGTCGCCCTGGTCGCCGCCGATCATCCGGAGATCGCCCGCCGGGCCGCGCAGCAGATCATCGTGGGTTACGACGTGCTCGCGCCGGTCACCGACGCGCGGGCGGCGCTCGCGCCCGGACGCGCCGCGGCTGCACCCCGGCGGCAACCTGGTCCGTCACCTCAAGATCCGCAAGGGCGATCCGGCGCCCGCCGCCGAGGTCGTGGTCACCGGCGAGTACACGGTCGGGATGCAGGATCAGGCGTTCCTCGGGCCGGAGGCCGGGCTGGCCGTGCCGGACGGCGCCGGCGGGGTCGACCTGTACGTGGCTACCCAATGGCTGCACGTCGACCAGCGGCAGATCTGCGCCGCGCTGGGACTGCCGCCGGAGCAGGTCCGGCTGTCGCTGGCCGGGGTCGGCGGCGCGTTCGGCGGCCGCGAGGACCTGTCCATGCACGTGCACGCGTGCCTGCTGGCGCTGCACACCGGCAAGCCGGTGAAGATGGTCTACAACCGTGAGGAGTCGTTCTTCGGGCACGTGCACCGGCACCCGGCCATCATGCGATACGAGCACGGCGCCAGCCGGGACGGCACGCTGGCCTACGTCCGGGCCGAGATCTACTTCGACGGCGGCGCCTACGCGTCCAGTACCCCGGCGGTGGTGGGCAACGGCGGCACGATGGGCATCGGCCCGTACGTCGTGCCGAACGTGCATGTCGACGCCTACGGCGCCTATACCAACAACCCGCCGTGCGGGGCGATGCGCGGCTTCGGCTCGGTGCAGGCGGCGTTCGGCTACGAGGCGCAGATGGACAAGCTGGCCGCGGCGCTGCGCCTGGATCCGGTCGAGCTGCGCTGCCGGAACGCGATGAGCCTCGGCTGCGAGGCGCCGACCGGCCAGATCGTGGACAGCCCGGCGCCGGTGGCGGAACTGCTGCAGCGGCTGGTGGCGATGCCGCTGCCGGCCGGGCCGCTGCCAGCAGGCTCCGCTGCGGACTTGCGCGAGATGCCGGGCGGCGTCTCGAACACCACGCACGGCGAGGACGTCGTCCGCGGCATCGGCTACGCGGTGGCCTACAAGAACGTGGGTTTCTCCGAGGGCTACGACGACTACTCGACCGCCCGGGTGCGGCTGGAGGTGACCGGCGGCGGGCCAGTGGTCACCGTGCACACGGCCGCCGCCGAGGTCGGCCAGGGGCTGGTCACGGTCGAGCAGCAGATCTGCCGCACCGAGCTTGGCGTCGACAACGTCGTGGTGTACCCGCCGGACACCGCGGTCGGCTCGGCCGGGTCGACGTCCGCGTCGCGCCAGACGTACGTGACCGGCGGCGCCGTGCAGGCCGCCTGCGCGAAGATCCGGGACCGGGTGCTGGTTGCCGCGCAGCAGCGGATCGGCCGGACGGTGGCCGATCTGGCGCTGGCCGGCGGCCTGGTGACCTCCGCCGCCGAGGGCACGATCGGCACGCTGGCGGAGATCGTCGGCGGCCAGCCCATCGAGGAAACCGTCCAGTGGCGGCACCGGCCGACCCGCCACTTGGATCCGGAGACCGGCCAGGGCTTCGCGCACGTGCAGTACGCGTTCGCCGCGCACCGCGCGGTGGTGGACGTCGACAGCGGCCTCGGCCTGGTCAAGGTGGTCGAGCTGGCCTGCACGCAAGACGTCGGCAAGGCGATGAACCCGCAAGCGGTGATCGGGCAGATCCAGGGCGGCACGGCCCAGGGCCTGGGACTGGCGGTAATGGAGGAGATCCTGGTGTCCGGCGGCCAGATCCGGAACCCGTCGTTCACCGATTACCTGATCCCCACGATCCTGGACATGCCGCCGATGCGGATCGAGGTCCTGGAGTACCCGGACCCGAACGCGCCGTACGGCCTGCGCGGGGTCGGCGAGCCGCCGACGATCTCGTCCGGCCCGGCGGTGGTCGCGGCGATCCGCGCGGCGACCGGCCTGGCCCTGCCGCGCGTCCCGGTCCGGCCCGAGTACATCACGGGCACCGCGTGACGGGCCGGCGCCCGGATCCGCCGGGCTGGCCGCGGCCGGCCCTGCAGGCCTCCAGCCAGACCGGGCTCGGCCAGCGTAATGCAGCCCGCAAGCTGACAGCTGCCGGCCGCCAGCCAGCCGGGCTGGCGCAGACTGCCATCGCCGAGATCGATGCAATGCTCGCCGCGGCCGACCGGGAGCAAGCCGCGGGCTACCCGGGAGACCGGCCCGGCCGCCAGCCGGTGCACACCGTCTACGTGCCCGCCGACCGGTACCGGCCGGAGTTGCCGGCCCAGTGGGGCAGCGAGGCGCTCAACGCGCTGGATCTCCATGCGCCCGGCCCGGCCGGATTCGCCGCGGCGATGGGCCTCCCGCCCGGGCTGGCAGCCGAGGTGCTGCCGCTGGTCAGGGCCAAACTTGCCGCCGAGCCGGTCGAGGATCTGCGGCTGGACTTCGAGGACGGTTACGGCGACCGCGGCGACGAAGCAGAGGACGCCGACGCGGCCGGCGCAGCGGCCGAACTGGCCGCCGCCGTGGCGGCCGGAACCGCGCCGCCGTTCACCGGGCTGCGCTGCAAGAGCCTTGAACCGGACACCCGGCACCGGGCCATCCGCACGCTGGGCATCTTCATGGCCGGGCTGCTCGGCAGCGGGCCGCTGCCGCCAGGCTTCACCGTGACCTTGCCCAAGGTCACCTCGGCCGCCCAGGTAGCGGCGCTGGCGCAGCTGTGCCGCCGGCTGGAGGAGGAATACCGGCTCGCCGGGGGCCGGCTGACCTTCGAGCTCCAGGTGGAGACCCCGCAGCTGATCCTCGGCGCGGACGGCACCGCGGTGATCGCCCGCTGCGTGCACGCCGCGGCCGGGCGCCTGACCGGGCTGCACTACGGCACCTACGACTACAGCGCGGCGCTCGGCATCGCGGCGGCCTATCAGAGCATGGAGCACCCGGCGGCCGACTACGCCCGCGCGGTCATGCAGGTCGCCGCGGCCGGCACCGGCGTCCGGCTGTCCGACGGCTCGTCGAACGTGCTGCCCGAGGGCAGCCATGATGAGGTCACCGCAGCCTGGCAGCTGCATTCCCGGCTGGTCTGGCGTTCCCTGCAGCGCGGCTTCTACCAGGGCTGGGACCTGCACCCGGCGCAGCTAGCCAGCCGGTACGCCGCTACCTTTGGTTTCTTCCGCGAGGGCCTGCCGTCCGCCTGCGCCCGGCTGCGCAGCATCACCGAGCGCGCGCCGGGCGGCCTGCTGGAAGAGCCAGCCACTGCCCGGGCCCTGGCTGCCTTCGTAACCCGCGCGCTGAACTGCGGCGCCGTCCGGGCCGAGGAAATTGCGGCCCGGCCGGCCTGGACCATCGTGGCCTGGAGGCCCTCCGGTAAACGGCCAGAATCATCAGTGGTTAGCATTTGTCCGGCAATTGCCGGACAAATCTTAACCAGTAAAATTACTCGCTCGATGAATTGTGGTGGCTGGGGTGAGTGTTGCTCAATGAATTGTGGTAGCCGGGTGAGTGTTGCTTAGCGCGATCCGTGACCCGCGCCTGCCCGGGGCCGCGGGTCGTAAGCGGCGAAACGTGCCGCAAATCACTGGCACCCTGCAGCCGATTGCGGCCGGCCGGGCGGCGCGCCGGCGCCGGTCACCCTGAGCAGGCCCGGGGCGAGTACCTTGGCGGGCTAACGGGCACATGGGCAGATGTAGGCCACCGGCGGCGAGGCGATCATGATTGAGGCTGACCTGATCGTGCGTGGCCAGCGCGTGCTCACGCCGGATGGCATCCACCCGGCCGCGGTCGCCGTGCGCCGCGGCGAGATCATCTCCGTTGCCCGTCACGACGGCCTGGCCAGCCCGGCTGAACAGGCCAGCGTCATCGAACTCGCCGCCGACGAGGTGCTGCTGCCCGGATTAACCGACACCCACGTGCACGTCAACGAGCCGGGCCGGACCAGGTGGGAAGGGTTCGCGAGCGCCACCCGGGCGGCCGCGGCCGGCGGCATCACGACGATCATCGACATGCCGCTGAACTCGATCCCGCCCACCACCGACGTGGCCGCGCTGAACGCCAAGCGGGAGTCCGCCCGCGGCAACATCCACGCGGACGTGGGCTTCTGGGGCGGCGCGGTGCCGGGCAACGCCGATCAGCGCGCCGCGCTGCACGAGGCCGGCGTCTTCGGGTTCAAGTGCTTCCTGGCCGATTCCGGGGTGCCGGAATTCCCGCCGCTGGACGACGCGGCGCTGGCGCAGGCACTGAGCGGGGTGGCCTCGTTCAATAGCGTGCTGATCGTGCATGCCGAAGACGCCGGCGTGCTCGCTGACGCGCCGCGGCCGGAGGGCATGTCGTACCAGGCCTTCCTGCGGTCCCGGCCGGCCGCCGCCGAGACGGCCGCGATCGCGCGCCTGATCAGCCTGATGCGGGAGACCGGCGCTCGAGCACACGTCCTGCACCTGTCCAGCGCCGAGCCGGTGGACATGATCGCGGCCGCGCGGCGGGAAGGGCTGCCATTGACCGTCGAGACCTGCCCGCACTACCTGGCGCTGGCCGCGGAAGAGATTGCCGACGGCGCGACCGAGTTCAAGTGCTGTCCGCCGATCCGGGAGCAGGCCAACCGCGAGCGGCTGTGGGCGGCGCTCGGCGCGGGCGTGATCGACTGCGTGGTATCCGATCACTCGCCCTGCCCGCCGGAACTCAAGCTGCCGGAAATCGGTCAGTTCGCGGCCGCGTGGGGCGGCATCTCGTCCGTGCAGATCACGCTGCCCGTGGTATGGACCGAGGCGCGGGCGCGCGGCTACCAGCTCACCGACGTGATCCGCTGGATGGCCAGCGGTCCCGCCGCCCTGGCCGGGCTGCCGGGCAAGAGCCGGATCGCCCCGGGCTGCGACGCCGACCTGGTGGCGTTCGCGCCGGACGAGAAGTTCGTCGTCGACCCCGTCGGGCTGCACCACCGGCACCGGCTGACCCCGTACACGGGCATGTCGCTGTCCGGGGTGGTCCGCCGGACCTGGCTGCGCGGCATGCCGGTCTCCGGTGGCCAGCCATCCGGCCGGCTGCTGGCCAGGACGGCCGGGCCGGGATGAACGAGCGCGCCGTCGAGGCCGCTGACTTCCTCGCGCTGCCCGACCTGGCGTCCCGGCAGCTGGGCGGCGGCGTGGTGTCCGCCAGCGATGAGCTGTTCGCCGAGAAAGAGAACCTGATCCGGCCGGAGCCGCCCGCGTTCGCGGCCGGCGCCTTCGGCAACAAGGGCAAGATCTACGACGGCTGGGAGACCAGGCGCCGCCGCGAGCCCGGGCATGACCACGCCATCGTCCGGCTTGGCGTCCCGGGCATCGTGCACGGCGTGGTGGTCGACACCGCGTACTTCCGCGGCAACTACCCGCCCGAGATCTCGGTCGAGGCGGTCAGCGCCGCCGGCTACCCGTCCCCGGCCGAGCTGGCCGGGATGGCCTGGCAGACCCTGGTCGGCCGGACCGCCGCACGCGGCGACGCCGCCAACCGCTACCCGGTCGCCGACCGGCACCGCTGGACGCACCTGCGGCTGTCCATCTATCCGGACGGCGGGGTGGCCAGATTCCGGGTGCATGGCGAGGTGCTGCCGGATCCGGCGTTCCTGGCCGGGAGGATCGACCTGGCGGCGACGGAAAACGGCGGCTGGGTGGTCGGCTGCTCGGACGCGTTCTACTCATCGCCGGGCAACCTGCTGCTGCCCGGCCGGGCCCGGGTGATGGGGGAGGGCTGGGAGAACGCGCGGCGGCGCGGCCCGGGCAACGACTACGTGCTGGTGGCCCTAGCCGCGGCCGGATGGCTGGGCGAGGCCGAGATCGACACCTCGTATTTCATCGGCAACGCGCCTGGCTGGGTCAGGCTCGCCGCCGCTGTCGCCGGGCGCGGTGCCGCGCCCGGCGACCTGACCGGGTGGTGGGAGGTGCTGCCGCAGACCCGGGTGCAGCCCGACACCAGGCACCGGTTCCTGCTGGACAGCCCGCGATCGGCGACGCATGTCCGGCTGGACGTCATCCCCGACGGCGGGCTGGCCAGGCTGCGGGTGCGCGGCGAGATCGTGCCCGAGGCGCTGGCCGGGCTGCGTCAGCGCTGGAGCGACTGCTCCGCTTCCTGACCGGCCCGGCTGTCTTCCTGACCGGGCGGGCTGTCTTCCTGACCGGGCGGGCTGTCTTCCTG
This sequence comes from uncultured Actinomycetes bacterium, assembly GCA_963786975.1. GTDB lineage: Bacteria > Actinomycetota > Actinomycetes > Streptosporangiales > Streptosporangiaceae > Palsa-506. Next base: position 440,154 of record CAWBBE010000012.1, read on the forward strand.
ACCGGGCGGGCTGTCTTCCTGACCGGGCTGGCCGGCGGCGGGCCGCGCCGGCATCCGGAATCTCGGCAGCGGGGACGGCAGCAGCCACGCGACGCCGGTCACCCCCCCGGCGGCCGCTATCCACAGCGTGGGCCGGATCCCGATCAGCGTGCCGAGAGTGCCGCCGGCCAGCGCGCCGAGCGGCCGGGTGCCGTAATTGACCGCCTGGAAAGCGCCGCTGACCCGGGATCTGAGCTGGTCGGGTATCACCGCGGCGAAGATCGCGCCAATGCTGATGTCCAGGATCATCACGCCGAACCCGGAGACGAACTCGGCACCGAACAGCATGGCCAGGATGACCGGGTCGGGTCCGGCCGCTAGCGGCACGAGCAGTAGCGGCGCGGTATAGACCACGCAGCCGAACGTGTAGGCCCAGCCGACGCCGATCCTGGCCGCCAGCCGCCTCGTCACCAGCGCGCCGAGCACGCCGCCGAAGGCGCCCGCACCCAGCACGAGACCGAGCAGCCCGGACCGGACATGCAGCGACCGGGTCGCGTAGAGGACGAACAGCGCGAAGAACATCAGGGTGAAGAAGTTGACCGTCGCGACCGCGGTCAGGGACGCGCGCACGATGCCGGAGTGCCGGATGAACCGGGCGCCGGCGGTCAGCGCGCCCTTGCCTGGCGCCTCCGGCGGCGGCTCGGCGGGCCGGATCCGGCTGAGGAAGAACGCCGAGCCGAGAAAGGACAGCGCGTCGGCGGCAACCGCGAACGGCGCGGTCAGCAGCTGGGCGAGCAGGCCTCCGGCGCTCGGGCCGCCGACGAAGGACAGCGCCCGGCTGCCGTAGACCAGCGACTGGCCCTCGACGTAGCGGTCGGCTGGCACCAGGGCGACGAAGAGCGTCGGGTCAGACACCGTGAACAGCACGCTCAGCATGCCGGCCCCGAACGCGACCCCGTACAGCTGGGCCAGGGTTAGCGCGCCGAGCGCGTAGCACACGGGGATGCTGCCCAGCAGCGCCGCGCGGCCCAGGTCGGCTGTGATCATGACGGCCCGGCGGTGGCCGCGGCGGTCCACCCAGGCCCCCGCGTGCAGGCCGAACAGCAGGCTGGGCAGCCATTCCAGGGCAACGAGATAGCCCATCTGCGCCGGTCCGGCGCGCAGCGCGATGACCCCGACCAGCGGCAGCACGATCGAGGAAATCTGGTCACCGAACATGGAGATCGTCTGGCCGCTCCAGTAGCGGCGGAACGCCCGCTCGCGCAGCAGCGGCGGGATCCGGGAGGCGAGCCGGCGCATCATCGCCCGCCCGGCTGGTCCGGTACGTTGCGGTGGCCCGCAGCTGCCTGGCCGGTGCCTGCCTGGCCGGTGCCTGCCTGGCCGGGCTGCCCGGTCGGCCGCAAACTGCCTGGCCGCGAGCCGGCCCGCGAGGTCCATCCGGGGGAATGCGAGGTGCAGGTACGTGATCGGGCGGGAGCCGGGCGGCCGCAGCCCGGGTTCGGTCTCACGATCGAGGTACTTGTCGATCAGCACCCGGACCTGATCACCCAGTTCGGCCAGTTCGGCGGCGGTGACATACAGGCAGCTGTCCCCGAAGTGCGCGGCCTGGCGCCATTCCTCCGGCTCGTCCTGCCGGGCATCGAGCCAGCGCATCGTCTGATCGAAATAGTTCTCGGCGACCACCGAGCTGAGCAGCCCGGCGGCCGCAGCGACCTCGGGATCCTCGGCGACCTCGGGCCAGCCCGTGAACATCGAGGTAGGGCGCCATGGCCGCTCCCGGCCATGGCCGCCGCCCGCTTCCTCCACCAGGCCGTACTTGGCCAGCTGCCGCAGGTGGAAGGAACAGCTGGCCGAGCTTTCGCCGAGCAGCTCGCCCGCCCGGGTCGCGGTCAGCGGCCCGTGCACCCGGAGCAGCCCGACCAGCGACATCCGGATCGGGTGCGCGAGCGCTCGCAGCGCTCGCGGATCGGTGAGCCACTTGACCGATCTGCCAGCAGGGAGATTCATGTATGCAAAGATACCTTTCCAAAGATATCTTTGGAATCGGGTTTCATGATTTCCTGGCGCCACGGAGCCGGGCGGCCGGGCCATGAAGGCGGCCAGGTCCAGGCGAGCCGGTCCGGTCCGGGCGAGCCGGGCCGGACCGTCCGGGCGGGCGGCCAGGTCCAGGCGGCGGCGGGCCGGGCGGGATCAGGGCACGGTAAGCCTTAGATATCAAAGACTTAGGTATCGACTGATCGTGCTACCTTGTCTGCATGCCGCCCTTCCAGCCGCCGATCGGACTGCGGCTCGCCCGGGCGGCCAGGTCCGTCAGCCGCGCCTTCGACGGTGCGCTCGCCGAATCGGGCGGATCCCTGCCGGTCTGGCTGGTGCTGCTCAGCCTGAAGACCCGGCGGATGGCCAGCCAGCGGGAACTGGCCGAGGCGGTGGGCATCCGGGAAGCCACCCTGACCCATCATCTCAACGCGATGGAGGCCCGCGGGCTGATCACCCGGCGGCGCGACGCCGCCAACCGCCGGCTGCACGTGGTGGCGCTGACCGAGGCTGGCCAGGCGGCATTCCTCCAGCTGCGCGATGCGGCAGTCGCGTTCGACCGGCGGCTCCGCCGTGGTGTCAGCGACCAGGAGATCGCCGCCGTCGAAGCCGTGCTTGACCGGCTGGCCGGCAATGCGCAGGCCGGCGACGCGCCGGAACGCATTGCGCAGGCCGGCGACGCGCAGGCCGGCGACGCGCCGGAAGGCATTGCGCCGGCCGGTGACGCGCAGGCCGGTGACGCGCTGGCCAAAACGAAGCCGTGACCGGGCCTCAGCCGCCCGCCGCAAGCGCCTGGCTGCGGCGCTGCAGGAAAGCCCGCTCGGCGGCGTTGGCGGTGCGCGCGATCGCGGCTTCATAGGCGAGCACCGCCTCGGCGGCGCGGCCAAGCCGTCGAAGCAGATCCGCCCGGATGGCGTGGTACAGGTAGTAGTCCGCCAGCTGGAGATCCTCCAGGACGCCGAGAGCCGCACCGGGCCCGGTCACCTCGGCCACCGCCACGGCGCGGTTCAGCGCGGCCACCGGGCCGGGAGCGACCGCGAGCAACTGGTCGTAGAGCTGGAGGATCTGGCGCCAGTCGGTGTCCGCTGCGTCCGGCGCGTCGCTGTGCACGGCGTTGATCGCTGCCTGGATCTGGTACGGCCCGGGCTGGTTGCGGCGCAGGCATGCCCGGACGATGGCCTGCCCTTCGCCGATGAGATCCCGGTCCCACCGGGCCCGGTCCTGGTCGGCCAGGAGCACCAGCGAGCCGTCCGGCCCGGTGCGGGCAGCACTGCGGGACTGGATCAGCAGCATGAGCCCGAGCAGCCCCATCACCTCGGGCTCGTCCGGCATGAGGTCGGCCAGCAGCCGGGCCAGCCGGATGGCTTCCGCGCACAGATCTTCGCGGACAAGCTGATCGCCGGAGCTTGCCGTGTACCCCTCGTTGAAGATCAGGTAGATGACGGCCAGCACCGGCCGCAGCCGATCGGGCAGCTCGGCGTCGCCGGGTACCCGGTAGGGAATCCCGGCGTCGCGGATCTTGCCCTTGGCCCGGACCAGCCGCTGGGCCATGGTCGGCTCGGGCACCAGGAAGGCCCGGGCGATCTCCGCGGTGCTGAGGCCGCCCAGCAGCCGCAGCGTCAGCGCGACCTGGGTGCTGGGCGCGAGCGCCGGGTGACAGCAGGTGAAGATCAGCCGGAGCCGGTCGTCGCTCACCGCTACCTCCGGGGGCGGCTCGCTGTGCGCGTGCAAGAGCTGTGCCTGGGCCTGCCGGTCGTTGCGGGAAGCCTCCCGGCGGAGCCGGTCGATTGCCCGGTTCCTGGCCGTCGTGATGATCCATCCGGCCGGGCTCGGCGGCATCCCGGCGGCGGGCCACCGTTGCACCGCCACCGTGAATGCCTCCTGGACTGACTCCTCGGCGATGTCGATATCGCCGAATACCCGGATCAGGACTGCGACCGCGCGGCCGTATTCCTCGCGGAAGACCCGCTCGATGGCGGCCTCGCCGGCAGCAGGCATCCGGGCGTCAGTCCCCGGGTTCCTCTTGGAACGGCCGGACCTCGACGGGGTTGGCGCAGGCCCGGGCGGCCTTGGCGGCCCACTCCAGCGCGGCGTCCGAGATCCGCCGCCTTGACCACCCAGAAGCCGCCGATGTGCTCCTTGCCCTCGGCGAACGGGCCGTCGGTGGTCAGCACGCTGCCGTCCTTGATCCGGACCACGGTCGCGATAGCCGGCGGCTGCAGCCCGCCGGCGAACACCCACGCCCCGGCAGCCTGCAACTCGGTATTGAAGGCGGCGACGTCGCGGTAGGCCCGCTGTATCGCCTCGGCCGGCGGCGGCTCAGCGCCCGCCACGGAATGCACGCTGAGCAGGAACTGCTTCATCGGTTCTCCTCTGGGTAGCGCGGCTGGGTAAGACGGCCCGGTAGAGCGGAATCTACCGGGCGGGCTGGTAGGTAAGCAGCATGACGCCGTCACGGTCCGGCCGGGCGTCGGTGAGCGCGAGCCTGGCCGGCTCAGTCGCGGAGTCCGGGAAGAGCCGCTTCCCGGCGCCGAGCACGATCGGGAACAGCATCAGCCGGTACTCGTCCACCAGGCCGTGCTCGATCAGGGCATGGGCGAGCTGGCAGCTGCCCTCGACCAGCAGGTTGCCGCCGGGTTCCGCCTTCAGCCGGGCGACCTCGGCCGCGACGTCGCCGCTGAGCACTGTCGTCGGGCCCCAGGTCGCCTCGGCGTCCGTCAGCGTCGACGAGACCACGTACTTGGGAATGCTGTTCATCCGCTGGCCGAACTCATCGGTGCCCATCGACGGCCACGCCTGCGCGAACCCCTGGTAGGTGACCCGCCCGAGCAGCAGCGCGTCGCAGTCGAACAGCTCATCGAGCTTGAACTTGCCGCCCTCGGGGCCGCGCTCGAACTGGAACGTCCAGCGGGGCTCCTCGATGACGCCATCCAGCGACATGAACTCGGTCAGCACGATCCTGCTCATTTTCCTGCTCCCGTCTGATTGGCGGCCGGCCCCGGCCGGCTCCTCACCCCCCACACGAACGGGTCCGGCCAGGATCGACAGCCCGGCGGGAAGATTCTTTCGCGCTGCGGCCGGGGGCGCGGCGGCGGCCGCTACCGGGCAGCCGGCCAGCGGCCGACGCCGGCGTAGAACCAGACCCGCTCCGGGTAGCCCGGCCTGCTCGCCTCCTCCGGACGCCATCGCGGCTGGTATACCAGGCCCGGATCGACCAGGTCGGAGCCGGCGAAGAAGCGCAGGATCTCCTCGTGCGAGCGGGGATGCGCGGGCGCTGAGGTGCTGGCGTAGAGCTTCGCCACCTCCGCGACGGCGTCCGGCGCCGCCTCATCGGTCGCGTGCGAGATCACTAGGTGGCTGCCCGGCGCCAGCGGACCGGCGAGCTGGCCGACCAGGCCGGCCGGATCGTCCGCGTCCGGGATGAAGTGCAGGATCGTCACCATCAGCACCCCGACCGGCTGGGCGAAGTCGAGCAGCCTGGTGACGTCGGGATGGGCCAGGATCGCCGCCGGGCGGCGCAGATCCTCGTGGATCACCGCGGCATTCTCGTTGCCGGCCAGGATCCGCCTGCTGTGCGCGACGGCCACCGGGTCGTTGTCGACGTAGACCACCCGCGCGGCAGGATCGCCGCGCTGCGCGATCTCGTGGACGTTGTCCTGGGCGGGGATGCCGGAGCCGAGGTCGAGGAACTGCCGCAGGCCGGCCGCGAGCAGGTAGCGGACGGCCCGGCCGAGGAAGGCCCGGTTCTGCACCACGACATACCGGGCGTTGGGCTCGACCGCCAGCAGCCGCCGCGCCATCTCCCGGTCGACGGCGAAGTTGTGCTGGCCGCCCAGGAAGTAGTCGTAGAGCCGGGCGGCATTAGGCTGGTCCGGCTGCTCGCGGCCAGCGTCCCAGGAGCCAGTGGTCATCGAATCTGCTGTCCGACTCAGGCCGGCCGGCGGCCGCCCGCGCCCGCCGGAACGCCGCCAGTTTCTCATCCAGTTCGCGGACCGCCGCGGTGGCGTCAGCGTGCCGCAGCTGGGCCCGCAGCCGCTCGATCCGCCGGGATATCCGCCGCGAGCTGTTGATAGTGGTCAGCCTGGCCGCGTCGGCCAGCGCCTGGCAGGCACCTTCGATCTCGCCCTGCCTGATCAGCGCTTCCGCCTGGAAGGCAAGCGTCAGCGCGCTGTTATGCAGGATCGGCGGGGCGGTCAGGCCCAGGGACCGGCCGGCCGCGTCGGAGGCGTCCACCGCCATCCCCAGCCGCAGCGCGCACTCGCTTTCCGTGCCCCAGTAGAAGGCCCGGCCGTAGAAATACCACCACGGCGCACGCGGCGTGTCCGGCCCGATCTCGCCGAGCGCGGCCCGCTCCCGGTCCAGCGCCGCCTGGCAGCGGACGACCTGGCCGGCCGCCGCGTAGGCACGGGCGCTGATGTCGGCGGCGTAGGCGACCGCGAACGGGCTGCCGCTGTCGCGGGCCGCCTGCTGCGCGGCCCGCGCATGGTCGATCGCATCGCGTGGCTCGCCCTGGGCCAGCGCGAGCTGGCTGGAGGCCGACAGCGTGAAGCTGACCAGGTCCGGGTGGCCGGCCCGGTCAGCGGCCGAGCGGGCATCGTCGTAGTAGTAGCGCGCCGCGGCCCTATCGCCGAGGTTGAACATCAGCCAGCCGACAAGCTGGGTCAGGTCGGCGTAGACGGCCAGGGCCCGGGCGGTCACCGTCTCCGGCGCGTTCCTGGCCGTCGCCGCCATCGCGGACCGCAGGGCCATGGCCGGCGGCAGGGTTATCCGCGGGCCGACCTCCCCGCCGAGCCGGCGCAGGCCCGCCACGACATCGGCGGTGTACCCCACCGTTGTCTGGTCCGCGCGGCCGGGCTGGCCGGCCACGGCCGGCCTGCGGGGGATCTCCAGCACCGGCGCGGCGGCCACCACCGCCAGCGCGCTGCTCGCCTCCAGCAGCAGCATCCTGCGCCGCAGCCTGCGGCCGTGCTCGCCATCCCCGCCCGGCCCGTCCCGGCCGCCAGCCGCCGGCCCGGGCCGCGAGCGGGCCGGCCGTGCCGGGCACCGCGGCAGCCCCGCTGGCCAGCTCGCCGATGTCGGCGGCACTGATCCGTTCCAGCGCCGCGTGCAGCGATGGTGGCGGGGCCGGCTGGCGCGGGACGGCCGGGGCTGCCCGGGCGGAGCGGGACCGGGGCGGTGCCGCCGGGCTGCCGGAACCGGGTAGCGGACCGGGTCGTGCCGCCTCGGCGCACCCGGGCGCCGACGGCAGGCCATAGTCGATGCAATCGGATAGCAGGTCCGTCACGCTGCATTCGTAGAGCTGGGCGAGACGGTCGAGAATGTCCAGCGACGGGGCATGCCCGGTGGCAGCTGGCCACAGCTCCCAGTAGGAGAAGTTCTTGAAGGTCTTGGGATCAGCAGGCCAGCGCGCGTTCCACCGCGCGGCTGCCTGCGGCTGGCTCCAGCCATGCGCCAGCCGGAGCGCGACCCGGGCGTTTACCCGGTAGGCGGCGCGGAACTCGGCGCCGACCTCGGCCCACGTCCGCCCCTGCGCGCGCAACTGCCCGGCAAGCATCGATTGCGCCCGCCGCAGGCTGCGTGGCTTCCCGGTCATCAGTTGTCACTATCCTACGATTCCTCCCCGGCCGACAGGGAGGAATTGACGCCTTTGCCCACTTTGATGCCCAGCACATCACGATGACACTAGCGCGTCCCGGTAGTTGCAGCGAGCCATATGCAAACGATTGGTGAGCCTTCGGTTGCACGGCGGGTCAGGAGCGGGCCATCTCCATGTCAGTCGCCGAGCCACTTTCCGGCCGGACCGAGCTTCCCGCGGTGCCGGCATCGGCCTGCGCCGCCCGGCGGTGGCTGGCCGGCCAGCTCGCCGGGACCTGCCCGGCCGATCTGGTCGATACCGCGGTGCTGCTCGCCTCCGAACTCGTCACCAATGCCGTGCGGGCTTGCGCCGGCGCGGAAGCCCGCGGGCACCCGGACGCGCGCCGGATCGGGCTGACGGTCACGCGGGCCCGTGACACGTTGCGCATCGAGGTCACCGACGCAGCCAGCGGCGCGCTTCCGGCGCCGCCCGGCCACCCGGATGCCGATGCCGAGAGCGGCCGCGGCCTGCAGGTCGTCACCGCGCTCGCCACCCGATGGGGATGGCGCCCGGCGGCACCGGGGAAGGCGGTCTGGTGCGAGCTCCCGGCGGTCGCCCTGGCGCTGGCCCCGGCGGTGCCCGGTGACCCGGCGCTGGCCAGGCACGCCGATCCGGCGGCCCGGGCGTGGCGGGAACGGCACACCTGGCCGGTCGCGGTGGGCGCCGACATGGCGCCCGGAAATGGCACCTGAACGACAGGACCGGGGAAACGCGCGGGCCGCGCGGCCTCGTCAGCAGTAAGGCGGCTGGCTGGCCAGCATGGCCGCGACCGGAATGAAGACGCTGAGCAGCCGGAACAAGTCCGGCATCGGGCCGGTGACCTGCGCCGTGCGGCTGCCGGTCAGCGTCACCCCGGGGATGGCGGCCAGCACCGACGGCACCGACGCGGACTGCCAGCGGATCGCCAGCGTCACCGCGCCCGCCTGATCGCGGACCGGCGCACCGCCGCCGACCCCGGCCGCTACCACGCGCTCGATCGCCTCCCGGGCGCGGGCCACCGGGACCAGCTCGGCCGCGAACCGGTCCCTGGCCTGCTTGACCGCGATCGTCGCGACCGCCGGATCCCACTGGCGCATCTCGGCGCAGGCGGCCTGGTCGCCGGACAGCGCGATGACCGGCGCCCCGAGTGCCGCGGCGGTGGCGTGCACCAGGCCGATCTCGCCGGCCGGCTGGCCGTCCAGCCACATGTCCTCGATCTCGTGGCCCATGAAGCTGTGGCTGAGCACGCCGAGCGCGCCGGCCCGGGCGTGGTACCCGATGCACACCGTAGCGTCGAAGTCCCCGCTGAGGCCCTCCAGCATGCCCATCGGCTTGGGCCGGCCGCGGATCAGGGCCGCCGCCGGGTGCAGCAGGTCCGGCAGCAGGTTGCGCATCGGGCCATGCGCGTCGTTGACCGTCACCTGGGTGGCGCCGCCGGCCAGCGCGCCGCGGACGGCGGCGTTGACATCCTCGGTCATCATCACCCGGCCGCGCTCGTAGTCCCGGCCGCCGGGCTGGACGTCATGCGCGTCCACGAGCCCGGTGATGCCCTCCATGTCCGCGCTGATGTAGATCCGCACCCGAGCCTGCCTTTCCGAGCCAGCCTTTCCCCTAGCATGCAGCGCCGCGGGCTTGATCATGCAGACTGGGCGGATGGCTGACACCGTGGCACCTGGTCCCGCCGGCCCGCGCGATCCGCGCGATCCGCGCGATCCGCGGGACCCGCGCGATCCGCGGGACCCGCGCGGCCTGCGGGCCGACGCGCCGCTGCTGGACGGCTGGCTGCGATTCACCGCGCAGGCGGCGGCCGGCCAGCTGACGCCGATGAGCGTACCCGGGCACAAGCAGCGCCATGATCTGGTCGGCACCGTGGTGGCCGGCGACGCGCCGCTGTACGGCGGCGTGGCCCCGATCAAGCAGGCCGACAGCCTGCTGGCCGAGGCCGAGCGGCGCGCCGCCCGGCTGTGGGGCGCGGACTGGTGCCGGTTCTCGGTGGGCGGCTCCACGCACGGCAACCAGGCACTCGCGCTGGCCGCCGGGAGACCGGGGAGCTACGCGGTCGTCACCCGGACCCTGCACCGCTCGCTGCTGCTCGGCCTGGTGCTGGCCGGGCTGCGGCCGGTCTGGGTGCGGCCGGAGCTGAACCCGGCATCCGGGCTGCCGGGCGCGGTCGCCGTCGAGACCGTCCGGGCCGCGCTGGCCGCGCACCCGGACGCCTGCGGCGTGTTCCTCGGTGACCCGTCTTACGTCGGCACCACTGGTGACCTGGCCGGGCACGCCGCGGTCGCGCACGAGGCCGGCGTCCCGCTCATCGTGGACGCGGCCTGGGCCGCGCACCTGGGCTTCCACCCCGACCTCCCGCCGCACGCGCTGACCGCCGGCGCGGACGCGATGGTGACTAGCGCGCACAAGGCGCTGCCCGCCTACAGCCAGGGCGCGCTGGTGCTCGCCCGGACCGAGCGGCTGGACCCGGCCCGGCTGGATCGTGCCTTCGAGGCCACCCACACGACCAGCCCGACCGGCTCGATCCCGGCCAGCATCGACGCCGCGCGGGCGCTGCTGGCCAGGGACGGCAAGGAACTCTGCGCCCGGCTGCTGGCCTGCGTCGCCACCGCCCGGCGGCGGCTGCGCGAGGTGCCGGGCCTCGACGTGCTGGACGGCCCGGGCGTGGAACCCGCGAAGCTGGTCGTGCTGCTGGCCGGCACCGGCGCGCACGGCTACGCGATCGAGGCCGACCTGATCGACGCCGGGATGCCGGTCGAGATGGCCGACCGTGACACCGTCATCCCGATCGTGACCCTGGCGGATGACCTCGACACGGTCGGGGCCTTCACCGAGACCCTGATCGCGTCGGTTGAGCGGCACCGGGGGCACCCGCGGGTGCCGGTGGCCGCCGCGGCCTGGACCGTGCAGCCGCAGACGGTGCTCGCGCCGCGGGAAGCGTTCTTCGCGGCCAACGAGACGGTCCCGGCCAGCCGGGCAGTCGGCCGGGTCAGCGCGGAGCTGATCGCGCCGTACCCGCCCGGCGTCCCGGTGCTGGCCCCCGGCGAGCTGATCACCGCCGAGGCGCTGGACGCGCTGCGCGAGGTGCACGCCGACGGCGGCCGCATCGCCTACGCCGCGGACCCGACCCTGTCCACATTCCAGGTCATCAGCGCCTAGCTGGCCGGCCGCGGTGCAGGGCTGCGGAGCCAGGCGGCAGGTCCCGTTACCGGGCAAACGCCGGCTCCGCCGCCGGGCGGTGACTACAGGTAACCCCGCGCCGCGCCGCCCACCCGCGGCGCCGACTTCATGAACTCGCGGAACTCGGCGGACATGAGCCGGTCGGCGGCCGGCGCGCCCAGCCCGGTCCGCAGCAGGGCTTGCCGGAGCGCGCGACGATCCGCCGTCCGCTGGGCTTCCTTCGCCCGCCGGGCCGCCACCGGGGGGTCTTCGAGCAGATCGAAGATCATTCTCTGGTCCGCGCCGGCGGGCTCGGCCATGGTGGCCATCAGGCCGGGCCATCTGATGGCCAGTACCGCGAGCTTCGCGACGTCCTGCAGCGAACCAGGCGTCGGCAGTCCCCGGAGCCGCCGTTCCATGTAGATCATCACGAAGAACCGGAAAAGCCGTACGAACCGCTTGATCTCCCTGGGATTCGGCTCCAGGTGCTGGATGGCATAGGCGATGACATCCTCGACGTCCGGGTCACCGCGGGTCAGCCGGCGCTCGACGACCCGGCGCACGGCCTCCTTCTCGGCCGCTTCCGCGGCGTCGCCGCGGTGCGCGGGATGCACGGCGCGCTGGACCACCGCGCCCAGGGAGACCTCCGTCAGGTCTGCTTCGGCCGCCTGGATCTGGGCCTCGGTGGCCGCGGCCGCCCGCCCGTCGCCGGGCGCGGCCGCCGGGTTGAAGAGCGACGCGTAGAAGGCCGTCCGCTGGACTGGCTCCATCACCGGGAGCGACAGGGGAAGATTTACGATCTTCTCGAGGAATTTCCAGCCGAGATCTTCGGGCTGGCCATCGGAGCCGCCGATATCCGCCATCTTCCTGGCCAGGTCCCCGTACGCGGCCTCGATGTGCGCCGCGACCATTTCCGGCTCCATCGCGATCACGAAGATGACGTTGCTGAACTGGCCGGCCACGAACAAGTTGATCGCCTCGATGACCTGGACGACAGTTCCCGGCGTGCACCGATCGAGGTCGTCCACGAAGATCACTATCGGCCGCTCCGGCGTCGCGAGCAGGTCAAGTACGCGCCCCAGGTCGGTCTGGACGAGGTAGAGCACGCCTGACTGGCCACGGTAATCGGGCGATTCCACCAGCTTGTCGTACGCCCCGGCGAGCTGGCCGCCGGCTGCCTTCCGGAAGCCGGCGGCAGATGTCACGATCCGGGACAGGCTGCCGGTGACGTTCGACTGCATGACCTTGACCGCCTGGACGATGCCTGCGATGACGATGATCCCCGAGCTCCCGCCCAGCGCCACGTCGATGAAGTGACGCCCCCTGCTCAGCGCGAACGCTGCGATGCCGGCGATCAGCAGCAGGATCCCGGTGACCAGCCACGGCAGCACGCGCTGCAGGATGAGCCCGTAAACCTTCCGGCGGACCGCTTGCTCGTCTACCCGCCGCAGGTTCAGCGCCAGCCAGAAGCGCTCGCGGTCGAGCGGGCTCATCCGGTCAGTTGCCTGCTGAATGATCTCATGGGCAAGCCCGGCCCATACCTGCTCGCCCGTCTGGTACATCCACGGGTTGAACCACACCGTCGCCCGCCAGCGGTCATCCTGGGCCGACGGAGGCGAGGGCGCGGCCGACAGCCCCGGTGCCGCGCTGCCGCTGCCGTTTTCCGTTGCCGCCGACTTCAGGCCGCGCAGCAGTGCCCGGTTCGTGATCCGTGATGCATCCTGGCCGGTGCTGAACGGCCACCAGGGGAAGCGTTTCCGGCCCGCGGCCGGGCCGCCTCTGACCTCAATGAGCCGCTGTGACCCGGGGCCAGCGGAAAGGACATCCGGCGGCCACTCAAGGCGCTGCTGGATCATGCGCATCAAGGACGTCTTGCCTGCCCCCCAGTGGGCCCTGATCCCGATGGTCAGCGGCGGCCGGGTATCGGGATGCTGGATTCCCCGGGCGACGGCATCAGCGTATGCTTCGTAACCGGCGGTGTCCCTGATCGTCCAGGAGTCATTGCTGATCGCGTCCTCGGCATAGCGGATATCGGCCTCGGTAATGGCTATGTCCTGGCGGCCGGACGGTCCGAGCACGGCTCGCGCCGGGATCGGCAGCAGCGAATCCTGCCCGTCCATGATCTTGGCCAGGTCATCAATGCTGATGAGGCAATGCCCCGAATCGGCCCAGTCCCGGCCCCATGAGTTCTTGAATCGGATGAATCCCTTGACGCCGCCTATCTCCAGGTCGAGGGCTATGCCATTCAGCAGGACCGCGTGCCCCCCTACCACCGGATCGTCCGCGGCAAGCCGGCAGACCCGCCAGCCGGCGACTGACTCCGGCTTGTACATGGACTGCCGCCACGACAGGCCGGCCACGACCGGGCCGCGTTCGAGCAGGGCGAGTGTCACGCTCTGGATGTCGTTGCACTGATAGCAGTCGTCGATAATCTTCCGGTCCATGAGAACCGCAGCGCCGGCGGACACGAAGGTGCCGCTGTTCAGATCCTCCTTCTGGCCCATGATCTGCTGGGATTCCGCATAGAGATCCAGCGCGTATGCATCGTCGAAAGTCACCCCGGGCAGGGTGATGCCCCGGTCGGCGAGCCAGTGTGTCCACACGACGCCGACCACGGACGCTGTCTGCCCCTGATTGAGCCACGCCCCGTCAGCGAACCAGAATCGCTCCCGGGCAGCCGATCTATCAACCCGGAATGCGGACTCGCTGAGCGGGCCGAACTTGGGGCGCCGTCTCGCCCGGATCCCTCTGGTGGGCAGCGCCCCGGAGGGAGCCTTTTCCTCAGTTGAAACGGACATGATTCCCCCCGAGGCCCGGCCATTGACGTGCCCGGCCCGCGGACCGGAAATTTCCCCTGCGTGGACCATTACACGAACGGCTAGCAGAAGTCAAGATCGCCGATAAGGGGGACCTGCGGAGAATATCAGGCATATTTGCAGAAATTTGTGCGGAATCCCCGGCAGCCGCCGCGAAGCCTCACCGGTCCGGCCGGTGCGGGTAGTCTGGCGAGCGGTGCTGGAAGGACAGGATGCGGGGGTTCTGGATGACCCCGGCGCGGATCTCGATCGCCCGCCGGATGGTCTCCTGCGCGTCCCATCCTCCCGGGCCGGCCAGCACCGGGCCAAGGTACGGCAGCACCGCCTCGCTGATCTCCCAGGTCGCCGAGTCCCACAGGTAGGACGGGCTGTGGTCCACGGCGTAGTAATGCACGCTGCCCACGCTGAGCATCGGCTCGGCGAAGGACGTCGGCCGGGCCCAGCTGAAGCCCATGCCCTCGTCGCAGGACACGTCGACGATCAGGCTGCCGGGCGGGAACGAGCCCAGTTCCTCGCCGGTGACGAACATCAGCGGCGCGTCGGTGTCCTGCAGCACGCAGTTGACCACGATGTCGTGCCCAGCCAGGAACGCCGCCAGCGGCACCCGGCCGCCGCCGGTGAGCGCGAGGCTGCGTCCCGGGCGGGCCGCGTCCGGCTCGAATCGGACCATGCGCGCCGAGTGGATCGGCGACGCGACCGCGTTGATGTCACGGTGAGTCAGCACGCTGATGTCGGCTACGCCGAGCGCGTTCAGGGCGGTCACCGCGCCCCGGCCGGTCGACCCGAAGCTGATGACGGCCGCCCGCAGCCGGCGGCCGTACTCGCCGGTCGCACCGGTGAGCTGCAGGGCGTGCAGGACCGAGCAGTAACCGGCCAGCTCGTTGTTCTTGTGGAAGACGTGCAGGCTGAACGAGCCGTCGGCGGACCAGTAGTTCATTGCCTCGAAGGCGATCAGCGTCAGCCGCCGGTCGATGCTCAGCTGGGTGAGCTCGGAGTCCTGCACGCAGTGCGGCCAGCCCCACAGGACCTGCCCTTCGCGCAGCGCAGCGATGTCCTGGTGCTGCGGCTTGGGCAGCAGGATGACCTCGCAGCGGGCCAGCAGCTGGTCGCGGGGAAGCAGGCCTGCCACCAGCGGCGCCAGCCGCTCGTCCGGCACGCCGAACTGCTCGCCGTAGCCACGCTCAAGGTAGATACGTTCCCGCAGGCTGGCCTCGATCCGGCCGATGTGCAGCGGGTGAATCGCGAGCCTGCGCTCGTTTTCCTTCCGCGACCGCGATACGACTCCGAGGCTGAGCTGGTTCAAGCGCCCTCCCCTGACCGGATCCGCTGGGAGTCAGCCAGCGTAACCGGCCCGTGTCTGACTACGGCCGGTGAGGTCCGCCGGGAGCAGGACATGACCAGGTCGCGGCGCGCCGCTAGCGGCCGGGCTAGCAGGAACAGCCCGGTCCCGGCAGGAACCGCAGGGTGCCAGCAGGAGCGGCCGGCTGTCCGGCTGCTGCCAGCCGGCCGGCGCCGGCGGCGGCCATCCGGCCGGCCAGGCCGGGCCGCCTTTCGCGGCGCAAAAAACGCATAAGGCCCGGCTCGCCGTGAGCCAGGTCTTATGCGGACGTGCCGAGCCTGCTTACTTCCTCGTGAGGGGACCGACCGGCAGCACCGAGCGGCCGTAGGTGAACTCGCACGTCTCGGCGGTGGCCAGGTAGAGGGCCAGCGCCCCGGCCACCAGGCCGAGCCAGCCGCCGGCGGTGTGCATCCCGGCCTGCGCCCAGAAGTACCCGGCGCCGAGCAGGACCAGGGTGACCAGCAGGTCCGCGATCGCCACGACGACCACGATGTTGGTGCGGAACGACGCGATCAGCAGCATGGCGGTGGGGAAGCTGAAGGCGAACAGGAACATGCCGAGCGCGTGGCCGACCTCGGCCGGCGGCACTGACTTCAGGAAGAATTCAGCCAGCGCGTAGAACGAGAGCCAGAACGCGCCGAATGTGCTGAACAGCACACCGGTAAACGTGTTCCCGTTGCGGAGGCAGATCAGTCCGGCCAGTAGCTGGGCCAGGCCGCCGTACATAAACGCGACGGCAAAGGCCACCGGCTCGATTCCCGGGCTGACCGCGCCGATGTTGATCATGCTGAGGATGAAGGTGGTCACGGCGAACGCTGCCAGGCCTAGCGGCGCCGCGTTTGCCCAGGCTGCCGCGCCGGCAGCCGGAGGAATCGGGGGCGCGGCCGGTCGCTGCGCCACGGTGTCCAGATGGTGGTCGATGAGGGCCATTGTGTTCTCCTCGGTTCTCTCCTGCCGATTCGGCTACGTTTTCTGCAGCATGCGCTTATGGCGTATTCGCCGGCAGGGCCGTAGGTCCCGATCGGAGGTGCCGAAAGTACGGCTTATTGTGAAGAATCAGGGCTTGGCGTGAAGCTGCGCCGGAGCGCGAAAGGCGAGCGGAAGAGGGACCGTGCGGGCGGGACCGCCGGGCGGCCGGCCGGGCTGATCAGCGGCCGCGGCCGGCCCTGCTCGCGCAGCCGGGCGGAGGCGGCGCCGCCGGATCCAGCATGGCGAATCCCGCGGCCAGTCTCCTTGCTAGGCGACCGGCGCGGGATTCATTACCTTCGACGGCCGCCGCCCGCCGTTGGTTCCACCGGACTGCCCGCGGCCGACGCGGCCGCGCTGGCGGCGCCGGCCTCGGCGGCCAGCGATTCCGCGCGGGCGTGCCGTTCGTCGTCCGGCGCCCCGGCCAGGTTGATGCCGACCAGCGCCACGGCCGACCGGGCGCCGGCCTCGGCCAGCAGCGCGGCGGCGACGGCGTCGCCGCGCAGCGACGGGCTGCCCTCGGCGGCCAGCCGGGCAGCCAGCCCGGCCGCCTCGGCGCCGAGCGCGGCGATCCGCATCGGCACGTCCGCGGCCGCCGACAGCGCGGCGGCGACCGCGCGCTCGCGGCCGGCCGGATCGGCCCCGGCCGGCGACCGCAGCGCGGAGATCACCCGGGTATACGCCCCGGCATCGTCCTGGATGAGCGAAGCGGCGGCCCGGCCGATCCGTTCTGCCTCGGTGGTCAGCTGGCCGGCTGCCGCATTGTCCAGTTGCCGGGACGACAGCCGCGCCGCCATCGCGCACAGGCTGGCGCCGAGCGCGACCGACAATGCCGCCGCCGCCCCGCCGCCGGGCGCGGGCGCGCGGCCCGCCAGCGCGCCGAGGAACTCCCCGAGCGGCATCTCAAGATAACCAGGCTCCGGCAAGCCGGGCAGCGTCAGGCCGTCATGCGTCATGCGTCCAGGCTGTCACGACAGGCCGACGACGTCGCCGTTCTCGTCAATGTCGATCCGTTCCGCGGCCGAGTTCGACGCCAGCCCCGGCATGGTCCGCATCTCGCCGCAGATCGGGTAGATGAACCCGGCGCCGACCGACGCGCGGACCTCGCGGACCGGCAGCCGCCACCCGGACGGGGCGCCCTTCAGCGCCGGATCGGCGGACAGCGACAGCGGCGTCTTGGCGATGCACACCGGCAGCCCGCCGAAGCCGTTGCGCTCGTAGCTGTCCAGCTGCCGGGCCGCGGCGGGCCGGTAGTCCACCCCGTCGGCGCCGTACACGCGGCCGGCGATCGTCTCGATCTTCTCCCGCAGCGGCGCGCCGGCTGGGTAGAGGAAACGAAAACTGCCCGGTTCGGCGGCGGCCTCGGTGACTGCCTCGGCGAGTTCCGCGGCCCCCCGGCCGCCGTCGGTGAAGTTCGTGCACACGGCCGACCGGACGCCCACCGACGCGGCGATCTCCCTGATCGCTTCGTACTCGGAGGCGAAGTCCCCGGGCATCGCGTTGATCGCCACCACCGGGGTGACGCCGTGCAGCCGCACGTTCGCCAGCTGCTTGCGCAGGTTGGCCCCGCCGATGTGCACCTCGTCCGGGTTCTCCGCGAGCATCGCCGGCGGCAGCGGCCGCCCGGCCACGATGTGGTGCCGGCCGGAGTGCGCCTTCAGCGCGCGCACCGTGGCGACCACGACCGCGGCGTCCGGGACGAGCCCGGATACCCGGCACTTGATGTTGAAGAAGCGCTCCGCGCCCATGTCCGCGCCGAACCCGGCCTCGGTGATCAGGTAGTCGCCGGTCCGGATGCCGATCAGGTCGGCCACCACCGACGAGTTGCCGTGCGCGATGTTCCCGAACGGGCCGGCGTGCACCAGGACGGGGGTGTTCTCCAGGGTCTGCAGCAGGTTCGGCTTGATCGCGTCCCGCATGATCACGGTCATCGCGCCGGCCGCCTTGAGCTGCTCGGCGGTGACCGGCTCGCCGCCGGCCGTGTAGCCGGCCACGATCCGGCCCGAGCCGCTCCCGCATGTCCCGCAGCGACACCGACAGGGCGAGCACCGCCATCGCCTCCGAGGCGGCGGTGATGTCGAATCCGGTCTGCCGTGGCCAGGCCGTCCTGCGCCGGGCCGAGCCCGATCACGATGTTGCGCAGCGCCCGGTCGTTCACGTCGAGTACCCGGCGCCAGGTGATGTTGTGCAGGTCGAGGCCGAGCGCGTTGCCCTGGTGCAGGTGGTTGTCGAGCATCGCGGACAGCATGTTGTGCGCCGCGGTGACCGCGTGCATGTCCCCGGTCAGGTGCAGGTTCAGCGCCTCGAACGGGACCACCTGGCTGTACCCGCCGCCGGCCGCGCCGCCCTTGATCCCGAACGTCGGCCCCATCGAGCGCCTGCCGGATGGCGATCGTGGCGCGCTTGCCGATCACGCTGCATGGCCTGCCCGAGGCCGACCGTGGTGGTGGTCTTGCCCTCGCCGAGCGGGGTCGGGGTGACCGCGGTGACCACCACGTACTTGGCCTTCGGCCGGTCGGCCAGGGCCTCGATGGCGGCGAGGTCGATCTTGGCGACGTGCTCGCCGTACGGCTGGATCAGCCAGGGCGGTATGCCGATCTCCGCGGCGATGTCGGCGATCGGCTTGAGCGTGGCCTGCCGGGCGATTTCGAGTGCGGTTGGCATGGTCATGGCTTTCGGCCACCTTTCCGGGGTCTGGCTCCGTTGCGGTATCCCGGTCAGCTGCGGTATCGCGGGGCCGGGTAGACGATCGTCTTCGGCTCGGTGAAGGTCTCCATCGGATAGCGCCCGCCGACCCGGCCGCGGCCGCTGATGCTGCCGGACCGGCCGCCGAACGGCAGGTGCGACTCCCACAGGTTGGTCGAGGCGTTGATGTTCACCCAGCCGGCCCGGGCCTGCTCGGCGAAGGCCAGGCCGCGCTCCAGGTCCGCGGTGAACACCGCGGCGGTCAGGCCGTACGGCGAGGCGTTGGTCAGCTCCAGCGCCCGCGCGGCCGAGGTCGACCTCGACGACCGGCACCACCGGGCCGAACGTCTCCTCCCGCTCGATCGCCATCCCCGGCGTGACCCCGTCGAGCACGGTCGGCTCGGCGTACAGGCCGGTCGGGAACCCGGCCGCGCCGCCGCCCGCCGCAGCACACCCGGGCGCCGCCGGCCACCGCGTCCGCGATGTGCCGGTCGAACTTGGCCGCCGTGGCCTCGTTGTTCAGCGGCCCCATCGTGGTCTCCGGCTCGGACCGGGTCGCCGAGCCGGACGCGCTCCCTGGTGGCCGCCACCACCCGCTCGACGAACTCCGCCCGGACCGCCGCGTGCACCAGGAACCGCTCGCCTGCCGTGCAGCTCTGCCCGGCGCACAGGTAGGCGGCCTCCAGCGCCGCCTCGGCGGCCAGCCCGAGGTCGGCGTCCGCCAGCACCACCATCGGGCCGTTGCCGCCGAGTTCAAGCAGCTGCGTCTTGCCGGCCGCGCGGGCCGCGACCAGGCCGCCGGTCGCCGACCGAGCCGACGAACCCGACGCCGTGCCACGCCCGGGTGCCCGGCCAGGGCGTCGCCGACGACCGGCCCGGGGCCCGGCACGAAGTTGAACACGCCGGGCGGCAGCCCGGCCCCGGCCAGCACGTCGGCCAGCAGCGCGCAGCACGCGGACGTGGTCGGCGCCGGGCACCCAGACCACGGTGTTCCCCGCCGCCATGGCCGGGGCGAACAGCTCGGCGCCCATCGTGTACGGCCAGTTCCACGGGCTGATCACGCCGACCACGCCGAGCGGCACCCGGGTAGCGAGGACCCGCCGGCCCGGCTGACGTGGAGGCGGGCAGCGCGCCTGCCTGGCGCTTGGCGTCCTCGGCGGCCATCCGGAAGTACTCGGCCAGCTCGTCCACCTCGTCGTAGGCCTCGGCGGCCAGCGGCTTGCCCTGGTCCTGGGTGAGCACCCGGGCCAGCTCGTCGCGCGCGCCCGGTGATCGCCGTCGATGACCGCTCCAGCGCCGCGGCCCGGTCGAAGGGCGAGGCGGCGGCCCAGCCCGGCCAGGCGGCGCGGGCGGCGGCGACCGCGTCGTCGATGTCCGCCGGGGTGCCGGACGCCACCGAGGCGAACGTCTCGCCGGAGGCCGGGCTGACCGCCGCGGCCGTGCCGCCGCCGCCGTCCCGCCAGGCCCCGTCGATGTACAGCAGGTACTCAGCCATGGGCTGGCCGTTCCGCCTGGTCCGCGCAGAGCTTGCCGAACTCGGCCAGCCGGTCCGGCGGCATCCGGTAGGCCGGCCCGGAGATGGACAGGGCCGCCACGCACGCCCCGGTCCCGTCGAACACCGGGGCGGCGACGGCGACCAGCTCGTCTTCCAGCTCGGCGATCGCGGTGGCGTAGCCGTCCCGGCGGACCGCGGCCAGCTCGGCCTGCAGCGCGGCCTGCGCTGGTGATCGTGTGCCCGGTGTACCGCTCCAGCTGGCGCGGGATGCCGATGGCGGCGTAAGCGAGCAGTACCTTGCCGTTGGCGACGGCATGCGGCTTGGTCCGGCGGCCGGTCCAGCCGCCCGAGCAGCTCAGGATGTACGTGCTCGGCAGCTCGGCCACGTTCAGGATGTCCTCGCCGTCCGGGACGGCGAGGTTGACGGTCTCGCCGGTCTGCCCGGACAGCCGCTCCATCGCGGGCTGCATGGCGGCGACGACATCGAAGCTGCGCAGCGCCAGCGTGCCCAGCCTGATCAGCTCGGCGCCGAGCCGGTAGCGCTTGCCCGGCCCGGCTCAGGAAGCCGGCCCGCTCCAGCGCGGCAGCCAGCCGCGACGCGGTAGATTTGTGCACCCCGAGCGACTCGGCCATCTCGGTGACGCCGATCTCGGGGCGGGATTCGTCGAATTTAGTGAGCAGGGCAAGGGCCCGCTCCGCCGACTGGTAAGTTGCGCCGGCAGCAACGTCGTGCTCGGTCACGCAACTAGGATGACCATCCGGGCGGTCGGCGTCAACTGCTGCCCGGCGCCAGCGGTGCCCGGCCCGTACCGGGCGATATTGTGACCGGTCGTGGGGACTCCAGATTCGGCCGCCCTGCGGCCAGGCGACCAGCACGACCCGCTGCCCGAGGCGCTGTCGCTCGCCCGCGGGGCGGTGGACGCCGGGATCGGCCTCAAGCTGCTCGGCGGGCTGGCGGTCCGCGTCATCTGCCCCGACTTCCCGCCGCGGCTGCGCCGGGACCAGGACATCGACTTCGCCTGCATGTCCAAGGGCCGCAAGGATGTCACGGCCTACCTGGAGCGCAGCGGCTGCACCCCGGACCGCAGGTTCAACAACCTCAACGGCGACCGGCAGATGTACTTCACCGCGCCGTCCGGCCGGCCGATCGACGTGATGGTGGACCGGCTGACCATGTGCCATACGCTCGACTTCCGCCCGTCGTTCGGCCGGCTGCCGCTGACCGTGGACGTGATCGACATCCTGCTGTCCAAGCTGCAGATCGTCGAGCTGAACGAGAAGGACGTCAGGGACATCCTGCAGGTGCTCGGCGCGATATCGGTGGACGGCAGCCCGGCGGCCGGCCCGGCCATCGACACCGAGCGGTTCGCCAAGCTGCTTGGCGCGGACTGGGGCTGGTGGCGGACGGTGACCATCAACCTGGCCAAGCTGCCCGGCCTGGCCGCGGAGCAGCCGGTCCTCGCGCCGCCCAGCCCGCCGTTCGACCCGGTGGCGCAGAGCCAGCGGCTGCTGCAGATCGCCGAGGCGGCGCCCAAGGGGGTCAAGTGGAAGCTGCGGGCGAACATCGGCGACCGGGTCCGCTGGTACGAGCTGCCCGAGGAAGTCGATCACTGACCCCGGGGTCAGTTCCGGCTGGTACATATGCTTGACGCCCGGTTGCGGCGGGTGCTACACCGTTGCACAGGGAGCGCGGTAAGGGCGTGGTTGTCGCATGAAGGTCTTTTTCGCCACCGATATTCACGGCTCGGAGATCTGCTGGCGGAAGTTCCTGAACGCCGCCGCGTTCTACAAGGCCGACATCGTGGTGCTAGGCGGGGATGTCACCGGCAAGGCGATGGTGCCGATCGTGGCCCATACCGGGCACTGGCAAGTGGTACTGCGCGGCGAGACGCTGCGGATGGAAACCGAGCAGGAGCTGGATAACATCCGCACCCGGATCCGCAATACCGGGTCCTACCCGGCGATTGTCACGCCCGACGAGCTCACCGCGCTGAGCAGCGAAGATGGCGCGATCGACCGCAGGTTCACCACCGAGATGACGCACTCGCTGGACCGCTGGATGGACATGGCCGACGGCAAGCTGGCCAAGAGCGACATCCCGTGCATACTCAACGGCGGCAACGACGACATCTGGGAGATCGACGACATCATCGAGGCGTCGCCCAGCGTCAGCTTCGGCGAGGGCAAGATGCTCGACCTGGACGGCTTCCACCTGGTCTCGATGGGCTGGACGAACCCGACCCCGTGGAACACCTTCCGGGAAGCGCCGGAGGAGCAGCTCGCGGCCAAGATCGACGCCCTCGCCGGCCAGATACCCGACATGGGACGGGCGATCTTCAACTTCCACGCGCCGCCGTACGGGACCGGCCTGGACGAGGCGCCGGCGCTCGACGACAGCATGCGGCCGACGCACGGCGGAGCGGTGATGAAGGCGGTCGGCTCCACCGCCGTGCGGGACGCCATCATGGCGCACCAGCCGATGCTGTCGGTGCACGGCCACATTCACGAGAGCCGCGGCATCAAGCGGATGGGCCGGACATTCGCCATCAATCCCGGCAGCGTCTACGGCGACGGCGTCTTGCAGGGCGCCGTGCTCGAGCTGAACCCGAAGAAGGGCAAGGTCACCAAATACCTTCTGGTGAACGGCTAACCGGCGCGGGCGGCGGCAGCGATTCGCATGGCCGACTTCAGTGATCTCAGGGCACGAGCGGGCTACCATCTGATCCTGATAAATCACGACTTGGGAGGCGAGCATGGCGGCTGAAACCGTCGGCGGCGAGACCCCGACACTTTTCCTCCGCAACGCGACCGGACTTGTCCGGGGCTGGTCGGTCCGGGACTCGATGATCTACGCGTGCCTGGCGACCAACTTCGTCACGCTGGCGATCTACGAGTTCGCCTTCGCCGCCCCGGCATTCCCCAAAGGGCAGCTGATCACCTCGGTGCTGATCTCGGGCGTCTGGGTCTCGTTCCTGGTGATCGCCTACGCCGGCCTGGTCGTGACGATCCCGCGGGCAGGTGGCGACTAT
Source organism: uncultured Actinomycetes bacterium (assembly GCA_963786975.1). Lineage (GTDB taxonomy): Bacteria > Actinomycetota > Actinomycetes > Streptosporangiales > Streptosporangiaceae > Palsa-506. The sequence continues at coordinate 463,273 of CAWBBE010000012.1, forward strand.
GTCTGGCAGACCCGGATTCTCGGCAGCGGCCTCGGCTTCGTGACCGCGGCCACCGGGTGGTGGTTCATCCTGTGGCTGTGGGCGCCGATTTACGGGAACATACTCGCGGTCCAGTTCTTCGAGCCGATCTGGGCGACGATGAAGTGGACATGGCCGGGTTCCGGGGCAACCGCGGGCGCGGCCTGGTTCGGCACCCACACCGGGATCTTCGTGGTTTCGATGATCACCATCGTGCTGGCCGGCCTGCTGGTGTCGATCGGGATGGCCGGCTACGCCAAGTTCCAGCGGTGGTGCTTCTACGGCGGGCTGACTGGCTTCGCCGTGATCGTGCTGCTGCTGCTGTTCAACTCGCACGCGAGCTTCATCAACTCGTTCAACCTGGAGGCGCACAAGCTCTTCGGCAGCAGCGGCGTCGGCACCCACGCCTTCCAGGCCACGCAGGCCGCTGCCACGAAGGCAGGCATCCACGTCCAGCCCATCGGCTTCGGCCCGCTGGGGCCGACCATGCTGCTGGTCCCGGTGATGATGTTCTTCATCCTGTGGCCGAACTGGGGCGCGACACTGTACGGCGAGATCCGCGGCGCGAGCGACTTCCGGCGGGTTTTCACCGGCATGTTCGGCGGCTTGTGGATTACCGTCGCGCTGACCGTGCTCTTCCTGCTGCTGATCGACAAGACCATGGGCTGGGTCTTCTACCAGAATTCCAATCAGCTGAACTTCGCGGGTGCCGGGGTCCTGCCGGTCTGGCCGTACCCGGTCCTGTATCGCCGCCTGGCTGGTGCACAACACCGCGTTCCAGGTCATCCTGATCCTGGTGATGAGCCTGTGGTTCTTCGGCTGGGTCGGCACCCTGTTCCTGTCGTCGACCCGGGTCATCTTCGCGGCGGCCTTCGACCGGGTGCTGCCGGACCGGGCCGCCGAGGTCTCGGAGAAGCGCAAGGTCCCGTTCTACTCGCTGATCCTGATGCTGCTGCCGGCGGTGGGCCTGAGCGCCGTGTACGCCTACAACAGCACGTTCGTGAAGTACACCTACGACGCGACGCTGGTGATCGCCGTGACGTTCCTGTTCAGCGCGATCGCGGTGGTGCTGCTGCCGTTCCTGAAGAAGGACCTCTGGCGGGCATCACCGGCCAGCAAGATCAGGATCTTCGGCGTGCAGATCGTCCCGGTGGCAGGCTGGGTCACGATCGGGCTGCTGGGATTCAACCTTTACGAGTGGCTCACGAACGACAACTACTACGTGAACCTCCACCCGTCGCTGATCTTCATGGGCGCAATGTACGTGCTGGCCATCCTGGTGTACGTGGTGGCGCGGATCGTGCGACGGCGGCAGGGCATCGACTTGTCGCTGATCAACAAGGAGATCCCGGTCGAATAGGCTCGCCTGATGAACGACATCCCCAGCCGGGCCAGCGCCGTGATCATCGGCGCCGGGATCGTCGGCAACGGGCTGGCCTGCCACCTGGCCAGGCTCGGCTGGCGCGACATCGTGCTCGTCGACAAGGGCCCGATGCCCAACCCGGGCGGCTCCACCGGCCATGCCTCCAACTTCATCTTCCCGATCGAGTACTCGAAGATGATGATGGAGCTGACCCGGGACAGCACCGGGCAGTACCAGGCGCTCGGCGTGTTCACCGAGAGCGGCGGGATCGAGGTGGCCCGCACGGCGGCGCGGATGGAGGAACTGCGCCGCCGCGGCTCGGCCGCCCGGGCCTGGGGGATACCCGCGCAGCACCTATCGCCCGCCGAGGTGGCCAAGCTGGTGCCGTACCTGGACGAGTCGGTGATACTCGGCGGGCTGTACTTCCGCACCGTCGGCGTGGTCGACTCGCTGCGGGCCGGCACGCTGATGCGCGAGGAGGCGCAGCAGGCAGGCGCGCTGCGGGTGCTGGCCGGCGCCGAGGTGCTCGGCATCGACACCGTGCCGGGCGGCCGGGCGGGCCGGAGGGTCGCCCGGGTCCGGACCACCAAGGGCGAGATCGACACCGGGGTAGCCGCGGTCTGCTGCGGGGTGTGGAGCCCGCGGATCGCCCGGATGGCCGGCGCGCGGATCCCGCTGACCCCGATCGTGCACCAGATGATCAGCGTCGGGCCGGTGCCGCTGTTCGCCGGCACGGCCGGCGAGATCGAGTACCCGATCGTCCGCGACGTGGACACGAACATGTACGAGCGGCAGCACGGCGGCGACATGGAGGTCGGCTCCTACGCGCACCGGCCGATCATCGTCGGCCCCGATGACATCCCGTCCATCGAGGCGGCGGTCCTGTCGCCGACCGAGATGCCGTTCACCCAGGACGACTTCGACCCGCAGCTGATGCAGGCGCTGGAGCTGATGCCCGACCTGCTCGGCGATGAGCGGGTCGGCATCCGGTACGCGATCAACGGGCTGATCTCGATGACGCCGGACGGCCACCCGGCGCTCGGCGAGACTCCCGAGGTCAGCGGGCTGTGGTCGGTGGCGGCAAGCTGGATCAAGGAAGGCCCCGGCATCGCCCGCGCGGTGGCCGAATGGATGACCGGCCAGACCCCGGAGATCGACATCCACGAGGCGGACATCTGCCGGTTCCACGACCATCAGCGCACCACCGCGCATGTCACCGCGCGGGCCCGCGAGGGCTTCAACAAGATGTACGGGATCGTGCACCCGGCGGAGCAGTGGGAATCCGGCCGGCCGCTGCGGGTCAGCCCGGCCTACCACCGCGAGCGCGACCTGGGCGCGGTATTCATCGAGGCCGCGGGATGGGAACGCCCGAACTGGTACTCAGCTAATGAACATTTGCTGAAACGGTATCCCGGACGGCTAATGGAGCGGGCAGCTGAATGGGAATCGCGCTGGTGGTCGCCCATCATCAACGCCGAGCACCTGGCCATGCGGGATGCCTGCGGGCTGGTTGACCTGTCCGCGTTCGCGGTGCTCGACATCACCGGGCCGGGCGCGCTGGCCGCGGTCCAGTCGGCGGCGGTCGCCCAGCTGGACGGGCCGGCCGGGCGGGTCGTCTACACGTCGCTGCTGGACGGTAACGGCGGCTTCCGCGCCGACCTGACCATCATGCGGCTGGGCCAGGACTGGTTCCGGGTGGTGACCGGCGCGGCCACCGGGATGACAGACAAGGAATGGCTCCGCGCCCACCTTCCCGCCGACGGCTCGGCGCAGCTCGCCGATGTCACCTCGGCCTGGGCGACGTTCGGGATCTGGGGCCCGGAGGCCCGCGCCGTGCTGCAGCCGGTCACCGAAGCCGACCTGTCCGGCGGCGGTTTCCCGTTCGCCACCTGCCGCCCGGTGGAGATCGGCGGCACGACGGTGCTGGCGTCGCGGATTTCCTACGTGGGCGAGCTCGGCTGGGAGCTGTACGTCCCGATGGAGCAGGGCGCCCGGGTGTGGGACACGATCTGGGCGGCCGGCCAGCCGCACGGCCTGGTCCCGGTCGGCATCGGGGTGTACGGGACGACCGGCCGGCTGGAGAAGGGCTACCGCGCCTACGGCGCCGAGCTCGAGGCGGACTACAACCTGGTCGAGGCGGGCATGACCCGGCCGCGGGTGAAGCCGCAGCCGTTCACGGGCAAGGAGGCCTACCTGCGGCAGCGGGCCGAGCCGCCATGCGCGGTACTGTGCACGCTGACCGTGGACGATCACCGCTCGGCCGCCGGGACGCTGCGCTACATGCTGGGCGGCGAGCCGGTGCTGACCGCGGCCGGGGAACCGCTGGTGGACGCGAAAGGACGCCATTCCTACGTGACCAGCGCCGGATCCGGCCCGTCGGTCGGCAAGCACCTGCTGCTGGCGTACCTGCCCGCGGACCAGGCCAGGGCCGGGAACCGGCTCGCCGTGGAGTACCTGGCCGAGCAGTACCCGGTGACGGTCGCGGTGGCCGGCTCGACTCCGCTGTTCGACCCGGAGAACGCCCGGGTCCGGAGCTGACCGGATGCAGATCCTGGCCTGCGTCAAGCGGGTACCGATGGTCGGCGGCCAGGTCGTCGTCACCCCGGACGGGCAGCACGTCGACACCCGGATGTCCGGGTTCACGGTCAGCCCGCACGAGGAATGCGCGGTGGAGGAGGGGGTCCGGCTCGCCGAGCGGCTCGGCGGCACCGTGACGGTGCTGACGCTGGGGCCACCGGAGGCCGCCGACCAGCTGCGGGACATGCTGGCGCTAGGGGCCGGCCGCGGCGTGCTGCTGGAGACCGACGGGCGGGAATGGGGCCCGATCGGCACCGCGGCGGCGATCGCCGATGCCGTCCGGGGCCGCGCGGCCAGCCCGGACGGGCCGTATGAGCTGCTGCTGTTCGGGAACGAGGCCGCGGATACCGGCGACTACCAGGTCCCGGTACGGGTCGCGCATGCGCTCGGGCTGCCGTGCGTCACCGGGATCAAGAACCTGGAGATCAGCGAGCGGGGCGGCCGGGCGCGGGCCAGCCGGGAGCACGGGGCCAGCCAGGAGGTGTTCGACCTGGCGCTGCCGGCCGTGGTCAGCGTGAAGGAGGGCATCAACCTGCCCAGGTACCCGTCGCTGCCCGGCAGGCTGCGCGCGAAGCGGGCCGCGATCGAGCGGATCCAGCCGGCCTACCGCGCCGAGCCGATGGCGAAGCAACGGCTCCGGGTGCCGCCCGGCGAGGCGAAGCGGGCCGAGGTGCTCGGTACCGGCGCGGACGCGGTACCCGCCCTGATGCGGCTCTTCGAGCAGCTGGGGGTGCTGCCGTGACGGTACTCTGCCTGGTCGAGCGGGACGGCGACGGCATCGCGGACGCGTCGCTGCGCGCGCTGGCGTTCAGCCAGGACCTGGCCGCCAGCGGCCCGGACGGCCTGGCCGCGGTGATGTTCGGCGCGCTGGGCGGCCGCGCCCGCGGCGCGCTGGGCGCGGCCGGCCTGACCGCCGCCTACGCGGTCGAGCCGGACCGGCTGGACGGCTACGCCCCGGTGGCCTGGGCGCGGGCCCTGGCCGGGCTGGCCGGGGCGGCGACGGCGACCGCGGTGGTCGCCGCGGGCACCGACCGCGGCAACGAGGTGCTGGCGCATCTCGCCGCGATCACCGGCCTGCCGATGGCGGCGAACTGCATCTCGGCGGCGCGCACCGCGGACGGCGGCTGCCAGCTTGCCCGGCATCGGTGGGCAGGCAGCCTGCTGGAGGACGCGCTGCTGGACGCGTCGCCCGCGCTGCTCACGGTGGCCGCCGACGCGGTCGCGGCGAGGCCGGCCGCCGCGCCCGCGACGATCACCGTGCATCCCTGGCGGCCGGACCTGTCCGACGATGACGTGATGGTCGTCGCCGCCGAGTCGGCGGACCGGGCCGGCGGCGTCTCGCTGGCCACCGCCCGGGTGGTGGTCGGCGGCGGGCGCGGCGTCGGCGGCCCGGAGGGTTTCGGGGCGCTGGAGGAACTCGCCGGGCTGCTCGGCGGGACGCTCGGCGTATCACGGGTGGTCACCAGCCAGGGCTGGCGGCCGCACAAGCAGCAGGTCGGCCAGACCGGCACCCGGATCTCGCCCGAGCTCTACCTGGCCTGCGGGATCAGCGGGGCGATCCAGCACATGGCCGGCTGCCTGAGCGCCAGGCATATCGTGGCGGTGAACACCGACCCGGACGCGCCGATCATCTCCCATGCCGACTACGCGGTGATCGGCGACCTGAATCAGGTGATCCCGGCCCTGGTCACCGCGTTGCGGGCGCGATCAGCCGCAGGCTGAGGCCGGCCCTGCGCTCCGGTCCATCAGCCCGGCGACGGCCTGGCCGGTGCCCGCGCCGATGAGCGCGCCGACAACGGCATCACCCGGGTAGTGCACGCCGGTATGCACCCGCGAGTAGGCGACGGCCGCCGCGGCGAACCGCAGCCCGGATCCGAGCCAGGGCAGTTCGCGCCCGACGGCCGTCGCGAACGCGAATCCGGCGGCCGAGTGCCCGGACGGGAAGGACGATGACGACGGCATCGGCACGTGCCGCTGGCCCGGCACGCCGGCCTCGGCCCGGTCCGGGCGCTGCCGGGCGTACAGGGGCTTGATGCCCAGGTTCACCAGGGCGGAGGTGACGCCGATCGAGACGGTGCCCGCGGCCGCGGCCCGCCTGCCGCGGCGCCCGCCGGCGATGGCGAGACCGGCCGCTATGGCCAGCCATAGCCGGGAGTTGTTGGCCAGGCTGGACAGCCGCCGGACGGGCTCATCCAGGTCGGCTGTCGGCGCGGTGGCCACCGCGGCGTAGATGGCGCGGTCCACGACGCCGAGTTGGCGGAGGTATTCCGCGAGCCGGCGCCGGGCCGGCGTGTCCGCGCCGGCCAGCCGGCTGGCAAGGCGCTCGGTAACCGGACGCGCCGCCGGGACCACGCGCTGCTCATCGCCGGAGCTGCCTGCCGCCACGGGCGTATGCTACAGCTCAGGCCAGGGGCGGCTGGTGGCGGGCGGCCGGAACAGGTGGTGACGTGGCGCGCGACCGCGGTCTCGCCCGCCGGGCGCGCGGTGCATCTGCTGTCCCGCTCGACGGTGGCGGAACTCGGCCAGCTCGCCGCGGGGCACGATCCGGGAGCCGCGGCGGGCCACCCGGCCGCGGCGCAGCCGCCCGGCGCGGCATAGCTCAGTTGCCGTCCGGCGGGCTGACCGCCCGCTCGATGGCCGCCAGCCGGCCGCTGATCGAGTCCAGCCGGCTCAGGATCTCGTCCAGCTTCCTGGCCTGCGCCGCGCTCTCGGCCCGCGCCGCCGCGGCCCGCGCGGCGTCAAGCCGGATGGTCTCGGCCCGGGCCGCCTCGGCGCGCATGACCTCGGCCTGGGCTGCCTCGGCCCGCGCCGCCGCGGCCCGGGCGGATGCCCCGGCCCGGGCCACCCGCGGCATCTCCTCGGTCATCGGATTGTCCGCCTGCAGCTGCAGCACCTGCTGGCGGAGCAGGCTCAGGTCGGCGCCAAGGCCGGCGAGCACCTGCAAGGCCACGCCGTCGCCCTCGCGGATGAGGCCGAGCAGGATGTGCTCGGTGCCGATGTAGTTGTGCCCGAGCTGCAAGGCCTCGCGCAGCGAGAGCTCGAGGATCTTCTTGGCGCGCGCGGTGAACGGGATGTGCCCGGACGGGGCCTGCTGGCCCGGCCCGACGATCTCCCGCACCTGCTGGCGGGCCGGCTCCAGGTCAACCTTCGCCGCCGCGAGCGCCCTCGCGGCCAGCCCCTTGCTCTCGTGGATGAGGCCCAGCAGGATGTGCTCGGTGCCGATGTAGCTGTGGTTGAGCAGCCTGGCCTCGTCCTGGGCCAGGACCACGACGCTGCGCGCCCGGTCGGTGAACCTCTCGAACATCTCTCGCTCCACCTCATCGCGATGCCGCGGCTACAACGTGCCCCCGCTGGCGGGAAGTCCGGGCAGGACTTCCGCGACTCTCTCAGTGTGCACGCCGGAACGGCGTTGTCGATGCCGCCCGGGGAGCCGAGTCAGTCACTCTAAGGACACGTTTGAACTCGCTCCGTGCGCTGACCAGTCCGGAAACCGGCCGCAACCGTTCGCACCCGCGCGGCCCGTGTTGCCCAATCGGCCCGCGCGGCCTACGGTGCATCGCATGGCTGTCAAGCTTGTCGTCCTCTACGCCCAGCCCGCCGACGCGGACGCCTTCGACCAGCACTATCTCGGCGTGCACAAGCCGCTCGTGAGCAAGGTTCCCGGGCTGCAGCGGGCCGAGTATGGCCGGATAGTGGCCGCGGCCGACGCTGGCGAGCTGACCTATTACCGGGTCGCCGAGCTGTATTTCGCCGACCAGCAGGCGCTCGGCGCCGGTTTCGCCTCGGCCGAGGGGAAGGCGACCGCAGCCGACTATCAGCAGATCGCCCCGGCCGGGTCGAGGATGTTCGTCGAGGTCCTGGACGACTGACCGGCGGCGCGCCGATCAGCGGGCCGGCCGGATCAGGCGCCGGCCCGGTCCGGCAGCCGGTCCAGCAGCGAGCGGCGCCACTCTTCGGTCTGCCGGACCTGGTTGAACGTGAAGATGTGCAGCCCGGCCACCGCCGAAGCGGGGGACGCCAGGGCCGTCCCGGTTCGCTCCAGCAGCCGGTCCGGGCTGTACCCGCCGGGGGTGCCGAGGCGCAGGAACCACTCGGTGTGCCCGGCCAGGAACCTGGCCGACTCGGCCACGCCCGCCCTGGCCGCCATCCGCAGCAGCCTGGCCCGCTCGACCGGCCCGGCCAGCCCGACGAACAGCGGCAGGGTGACGCCCCGGGCCCGGACCCGGCTGATCCACTGGCGCAGCGCCGCCGGGTCGAAGCACAGGTTGCTCACCAGGTAGGTGGCATGCTCCCGCTTGTCCCACATCGCCTGGATCGTGACGTCATCGACGATCCTCGGGTGGCTCTCCGGGTAGCCGGTGATCCCGACCTGGGCAGAACGGGCTGCCCATCTCGGTGAGCCTGACGAGCAGCGACAGCGCGCTGGCGAACGGCCTGCGGGCCGGTCGGCGTCCCCGGCCGGCACGAACACGTCATCGACGCCGCAGCCGGTCAGCCGGGCCACGACGTCGGCGAGGTGCGCGTCGTCCCGGACCAGCCGGGCGGACAGGTGCGGCACGACGCGGTAGCCGTGGCCGGCCAGCCGCTCGGTGAGATCCAGCGTCTCGGCCAGGCCCCGGACGGGCGACGCGGTGACCGTCACGGTCAGTTCCCGCGGAACCCAGTCGAGCACCGCCTGCTCGATGCTGGCGGTGGGGAAAACCTCGTACCTGGGGGCCTGCAGCAGCGGAGCGGACCGCGCCAGCCCGCCGCGCACCAGGCTGCGCATCAGGGTTCCCCGATCAGCTGCTCAAGCTCGCGTTCCAGCCCGCCGGTGCCCACGTCGACCACGGTGAGCGGCAGGCCGAACATGTCGCCGATCGCGGCCGCCTCGGCCGCCAGCGGCTGGTCCCGGTACTGCGCCAGCCAGACCACCCGGCGTGTAGTGGCCGAAGTAGTCTGGCCACAGCTCCGGGTGCCGGTCCAGGCCGAGCTCGGCCAGCACCGACCGGCGGAAGCTGCGCACCAGGAAGTCGGTCAGCAGGTAGGTGCCCGGCTCGGCGTCGAACATCGCCCGCAGCCGGTCCGGCCCGGCCAGCACGTCGTAGCAGTGCAGCCCGTGCAGCCGCCGGAGGCCGAGCCGGTCGCAGAGCGCGTCGAGTGCCCCGTAGCTGCCGCAGTCGGCGTAGCCGACCGCGACCCGGAGGCCCCGTTTCAGGTACTCAAGGGCCAGCTCCTCGGCCGCCGGGGCGATCCGGTCCGGGCGGTTGTGCAGCAGCGACGGCAGGCAGTGCAGCTCCAGCGCCCAGCCGCGGCGGACCGCGATCTCGCGGATGTGCCCGCCGAGCGCGCCGCAGGCGATCACCGCCGCCCGCGACCTCGAGGCGCCGGAGCGGGAACTGCAGCTGCTCGACGAACCGGTCGTTGAAGTCAGCGCGGTCGGAGAGCTCGACATACCTCACCTCCTCGAGCAGCGCCAGCGCGCCGGCCCGCTCCCGCATCGACTGAGTAGCGCCATCTTCGCCCCCTCGCCGGCCACGTTGCCCGCGCTGACCACGCGCGGCACCGGCAGCCGCGGGACCAGGCCGAGCCTGATCGCGTTGGCCGGGGACAGGTAGCTGCCGAACGAGCCGGCCAGCAGCACCTGCTGGATGTCGGCTGCCGTCAGGCCCGCTTCCTCCAGCAGGATGTGCCAGCCGGTGGCGATCGCGGCCTTGGCGAACTGCAGCTCGCGCACGTCCCGCTGGGACAGGTAGATCGAGTGCGCGACATCGCCCGGCTCGCCCAGCCAGTGCAGCACGAACACCCGCTCGGCGCCGAGCCGGGTCAGCCGCGGCGCCAGCCCGGGCGCGACCGCGACCGCGTCCTGCTCCGGGATCAGCCGCCCGGAGCGGTCCAGCAGCCCGATCCTGACCAGCTCGGCGACCGCGTCGACCAGCCCGGATCCGCACAGGCCGGCGGCGCGCGTCGCCGATCACCTTGAGGTCAAGCCCGGCCGGGGTCATCGAGACCACCTCGATCGCCCCGTCCGCGGCCCGCATGCCGCACCTGATCGCGGCTCCCTCGAAGGCGGGCCCGGCCGGCGCGGCGGTGCCGACCAGCCAGTCCCGGTTGCCGAGCACGATCTCGCAGTTCGTGCCGATGTCGATGAACAGCCGGGTGCGCGCGTCCCGGTCCATCCCGGCGGCCAGCAGCCCGGCGGTGATGTCGCCGCCCACGTAGGCGCCGAACGACGGGAACACGACCGCCCTGGCCCGCGGGTGCACGCCGAGCGCCGATGTCCGCGGCCAGCACCTCGGGGAACAGCCGGGTGGACATGATGAACGGGGCGACGCCCAGCGGCTCGGGATCGATCCCCAGCGCCAGGTGGGTCATCGTGGCGTTGCCGGCCATCGCCACCTCGAGCACGTCCGACCGGTCCACGCCCGCCTGCGCGCAGACATCGCGCGGCCAGCTCGTTCAGCGTGTCGTGGGCGAGCCCGGTCAGCCGCCCGAGCGCGGCCGGGTCCATCATGACCGCGCTGATCCGGGTGATCACGTCCGCGCCGAACGGCTGCTGCTTGCTGAGCATCGAGGCGACCGCCAGCGGCGTCCCGGTGGTCAGGTCGAGCAGCGTGGCCACCACGGTGGTGGTGCCGAGGTCGAAGGCGATGCCGTAGACCCGGCCGGTGGTGTCGCCCTCCTGTACGTCGATCAGCACGTCGTCCACGATCACCGCGGTGACCTTGTAGTCGGCGGCGCGCAGCACCCGCCCGATGCACCGCAGCGCGTGGCAGGTCGACCCGCAGCTCCAGGTCATCCACGGCGGCCAGCACCCGTTCGAGGTCGGTCGCCTGGTCGGCGAGCGACGGCTCGGCCAGCTCCAGGTAGCGCTTCTGCGCCGCCGGGCCGCAGGATGACCTGCCTGCCGACCCCGACGGTGGCTGCCTTCGGCCGGGTGACCAGCGGCGGCACGTGCACCCGGGCGTCGGCCGCGGTCACCACCCGGCAGGCCAGCCGCCAGCCGTCGCGCAGCTCGCCGGGGGAGAACGCGCGGGCGTCCAGCGGCGTCACCGCGGCGTCGCCGTCGACGACCCGGACCTTGCATTTCTTGCAGGTGCCGTGGCCGCCGCAGGTCGAGTCGATCGCGATGCCGTTCCAGCTGGCCGCGTCGAACAGGGTTACCCCCGGCGGCACCCGCACCCGGATCCCGGCCGGCTCGAAGAAGAGGTCGACCCGCGCCGGGCCGCCGGCCGCCGTGGCGCCGCCGGCCGCCGTCGCGCCGCCGGCCGCCGTGGCGTCGCTGGTCTGCGTCACGTGGCCGCTGCGGCCTGCTGGGCCCGGTGCGCCGCGATCCACGCCGCGCCCCACGGGTCCCGGTTGAGCAGCAGGTCGGCAGCCTTGACCGAGCGGACTAGCTGCGGCGAGCGGGCGTCCATGATCGCGCTGGTCAGCCCGGCGGAGATCGCCATCGGCAGGAACGCGGCGCCGATCGACCCGCGGTCCGGCATCCCGAAGGAAACGTTCGACGCGCCGAGCGTCATGTTCACGCCGGACTCGTCCCGCAGCAGCGCGATCGTCTCCAGCGTCCTGGCCACCAGCGCGGTGTCGGCACCGACCGGCATGGCCAGCGGATCGATGATGATGTCCTCGATCGGGATGCCGTACTTGCCGGTCGCCACATCGAGGATCTTGCGGGCCAGCTCGGCCCGGCGGGACGGCTCCTCCGGGATCTCCTCCTCGTCGTTCGGCAGCGCGATGACCGCCGCGCCGTGCCGCTTGACCAGCGGCAGGATCGCGTCCAGCCGCTCGTCCTCGGCGGTGACCGAGTTGACCAGCGCCTTGCCCTGGTAGCAGGCCAGGCCGGCCTCCAGGACCTCGACGATGGAGGAATCCAGGCACAGCGGCAGGTCGGTCAGCCGCTGGATCATGGTGACCGCGGCGACCATCAGCTCAGTCTCGTCCGCCAGCGGCGCGCCCATGTTCACGTCCAGCACCATCGCGCCGCCGGCCACCTGCTGGGCCACGTCTATCTCGATCCGGGCCAGGTCGCCGCGGCGCAGCTGCTCCTGGAAGACCTTGCGGCCGGTGGGGTTGATCCGCTCGCCGATGATGCAGAACGGGTGGCCCGGGCCGATGATCACTTCCGCGGCCGCGGACCGGAGCACGGTGTCCATCCGGCGCCTCAGGCCCGCGCCAGGGCCCGGCGCTGCGACAGCAGCTCCTTGGCCCGCACCACGGCCGCGGACGCGTCGGCGGCGTAGCCGTCGGCGCCGACCACGTCGGCGTACTCCTGGGTGACCGGCGCGCCGCCGACCATCACGATCACCTGGTCGCGCAGCCCGGCCTTCTGCAGCGCGTTGATGTTCGCCTTGAACATCGGCATCGTGGTGGTGAGGAACGCGGAGAACCCGACGATGTCCGGCTGATGCTGCCTGATCGCGTCGATGAACTTCTCCGGCGAGACCTGCACGCCCAGGTCGATGACCTCGAAGCCGGCGCCCTCGAACATGATGTTGACCAGGTTCTTGCCGATGTCGTGCACGTCGCCCTTGACGGTGCCCATCACGATCTTCCCGATCGGTTCGGCGCCGGTCTCGGCCAGCAGCGGCCGGAGCACTTCCAGCGCGCCGGCCATCGCCCGGCCGGCGATCAGCATCTCCGGGACGAAGAAGTCGCCGCGCTCGAACCGGGCGCCGACCTCCTCCAGCGACGGGATCAGCGCGTCGTAGAGCAGCATCTCGGGGCCGAGCCCCATGCTGATGCCCTCGTTGGTGAGGCGGAGTACCTCGGGCGCGTTGCCGACGAGGGTGAAATCGTAGAGCTGCTTGAGGAGCTCGTCTTGGGTCACGCGGCACCTTCTCCCTGCGGCTGGTATCCAAGGGCGGCGGACAGCGCGCCGGCCTGCGCCACGCAGGCGGCGGCGACGCCGGCGATGCGGGCCCGGGTCAGCCGGCTGGCCGGCCCGGATACCGACAGCGCGGCAACGACCGCGCCGCTGCCCGCGTAGACCGGCGCGGCGACGGCAATCAGCCCCGGCTCCAGTTCCTGGTCGGTCACGGCGTAGCCGCAGCGGCGGATCTCGGCGAGGCCGGCCTGCAGCGCGGCGCGGCTGGTGACGGTCCTGGCCGTGCGGTGCTCAAGCCGGCCGGGCGGCAGCTGCGCAGCCCCGTAGGCGAGCAGCACCTTGCCGAGCGCGGCGCAGTGCAGCGGCACCGAAAGCCCGACCCAGTTGGTGCCGCCGATCAGGTACGTGCTGTCCACCTGGGCGATCTGCTCGACCATGCCGCGGCCGGCCACGCCGAGGTTCACGGTCTCGCCGGTGGCCTCGCCCAGCCGGTCCAGGAACGGCCGGGCCATCCCGACCAGCCCGGCCTCCGCGCCGCCGCGCCAGGCGTACCGGATGAACATCTCGCCGGGCCGGAAGCCGCCGCGGCTGTCCCGCCGGACCAGCCCGGCCCGTTCCAGCGCCATCAGCAGCCGGGACGTGGTGCTCTTGGCCAGCCCGGTGGCCGCGGTCAGTTCGGTGAACGTGACCGGATCCGGGCAGTGCACGACCTCCCGGAGCAGCTGTGCTGCCCGGTCGACCGCCTGCGTCCCGGTTGGGCTGGTCACCGCCGCCTCGTTCACCTGGAGTGCTCCGCGGCGGCTCCGTAGTGGCCCCGGGGTAGCGGCCCCGTCTGGTGGCCCGGCGGGAGCAGTCCCGCGGAGTTCCATCTTACGGAACCTTGTTCTACTATGTGATCCTAATTTCGGGCCATCTGGCGGTCAAGCGAGTACCGTCGCAGGCACCGCTCCGCGTGGAATCCGAGGTGGCGATGTTCCTCAACCGGATGCCCAGGTACGAGATCCTGTCGCCCGATGCCATCGGCGTGCTGGACCAGGGCTGGCGCCGTATCGTGTCCGAGATCGGCGTGCAGTTCGCCAAGCCGGAAGCGGTCGAGCTGTTCCGCAAGGCCGGACAGCAGGTCGACGGCGACGTGGTCAGGCTGGACCCGGAGTTCGTGCTCGAGCAGGTGGCGAAGGCGCCGCGCGAGTTCGACGTGCAGGCCAGGAACCCGGCGAACAGCGTGCACATCGGCGGCGACCAGATGGTCTTCGGCGGCGTCTACGGGCCGCCGTTCGTGCGCGAGGGCGACGTGCGCCGGGACGCGGTGATGTCCGACTTCCGCAAGCTGACCATGCTCGCCCAGTCGTTCCCCCAGCTGGACACGGCCGGCGGGGTGATCTGCGAGCCGAACGACACCCCGCTGGACTCCCGGCACCTGGACATGATCTACGCATTGGCGACCCTGACCGACAAGTTCTTCATGGGCAACGTGGTCTCCGGCCCGAACGCCGCCGACACCATCGCGATGACCGGGATCCTGTTCGGCGGCCGGGCCGCGATCGAGCAGACCCCGGCCACGATCTCGCTGATCAACTGCAATTCGCCGCTGCGCTGGGATGACCGGATGCTGGACGCCCAGTTCGAGTACTGCGCCGCGAACCAGCCGGTGGTGCTGACCCCGTTCCTGCTGATGGGGGCGATGTCGCCGGTGACGATCCCGGCCGCGCTGGTGCAGCAGCTGGCCGAGGCGCTGTCCGGCATCGCGCTGGCCCAGCTGATCCGGCCGGGCTGCCCGGTGATCTTCGGCTCGTTCCTGTCCAACATCGACATGCAGTCCGGCTCGCCCAGCTTCGGCACCCCGGAGTCCGGCATCGGGCTGCTGTGCACCGGCCAGCTGGCCCGGCACTTCGGCCTGCCGTTCCGCACCGGCGGCGGGCTCAACTCCAGCCAGACCGCGGACGCGCAGGCGGCCTACGAGGCGCTGATGACGCTTTTGCCCACGTTCCTGGCCGGCACCAACTTCGTCATGCACGCGGCCGGCTGGCTGGAGGGCGGCCTGGTCAGCTGCTACGAGAAGTTCATCATCGACATCGAGCTGCTGCGGATGCTGCGGGTGGAGTTCACCCCGCTGGAGATCGACGAGGCGTCGCTGGCGTTCGGCGCGCACGAGGAGGTCGGGCACGGCGGGCATTTCCTCGGTGCCGCGCACACGATGGAGCGGTTCCGCGAGTGCTTCTACCGGCCGCTGCTGTCCTCGACCTCGAACTACGAGCGATGGCTGAAGCAGGGCGGCAAGGACACCGCGGCGCGGGCGGGCGAGATCTGCGCCGCGGCGCTGGACGAGTACCAGCAGCCGCCGCTGGACGATGCGGTCCGGGCCGAGCTCGATGAGTTCGTCACCCGCCGCCGCGCCGAGCTTGGTGACTGAGCGGACACCGGGATGGCACTGCTGGCTGGCCCGGCTAACCGGGCCAGGCCGGCCAGCGGCTTGCGGGCGATCAGCTTGATGTGGCTGTGCTGGTGGGCCGGCAGGTCCGAATGCGCCGTCTCCGCCTTGCCGCGCTCGAAATAGAGCAGCTCCGTGTGCCAGCCCTGGTAAAGCTTGGTGACCACGCCGTCCTCGTCACCAAGGAACACCGGGACGGCGTCATGGCAGGCGGGCACTGGCGTGTAACTGCTCCACAGCGAGATGACGTTAATGCCGCCCGGCCGGGTGGCGGCCTGCAGGCCGGCCACAACCTGTTCTTTCTCCTGCACGTAATGCAGGACGCCGTTGCAGATGATGAGCTCATAAGGGCCGGACGGGACATATTCGCGGACATCGGCGGTAATGGCATTGACCCGGACGCCCGCCTCGGCCGCGAAACGGGAAACCTTGCCCGTTGCCACCTGGCTGACGTCGACCGCGTCAACCTGGTAACCGAGCCGGGCCAGCCGGATGGCATCGGCTCCCTCGCCGGCCCCCAGGTCGAGCGCCCGGCCCGGCGGCAGGCCGCGGATCAGCCGCAGGGTCTGCTGGGTGAGCAGCGAATACGGGTACGCGTCCGGGTCCGTCGCGTGCCGGTCCTTGTCCTGCCACCAGTAGCGCGCGTGCTGCCGGTAGAGCCGGTCGAAATGATCAGCGGCGTGCATGCAGATACTTATACCGGCTGCCGCCCGGCCGCCGGGCGCGCCGGGCCGGCGGCGCTTATGCACGTTCCCGCGGCAGCCATTGCCGCGCGCCGCGCCGGCCGGATTGTCACAATTCGATCGGCAGCGATGACATCAGGTTTTCATCCTGGTAAAGAGCTGACAGCCGGTCCATCGCATGCCGCTTCGGCGGGTCGCGGCGGACCTGGCCGAGCAGCTCGGCGGCGCCGGGGACGCCGATTTCCTCATACAGCGGCAGCAGCATCGTGAAGAAATCCCGGTACTGCAGCCCGGATAGCCCCCTGAGCTGCACTTCCTGGCCATTGGCGAATACTGTCTGCCGGGTCTGCTTCTCCAGGCGGCGGATCTTCTGCGTGGTGTAGCGGGATCGCCCGGCCACCCGGCGGGCCCAGGCCAGCAGCTCGTCGCCGAGCCTGGCCTGGTCATGCAGTACCAGGTTCAGCTGGACGATCTCGGCGGCGGCCTGCCGGACCCGCTGGGACAGGGTCGCCCGGCACACCCGGACCGCGCTGCGCAGCACCTGGTTCTGCCTGATCGCCATCAGCTCGGTGACCGGGAAGTGGTACATCTCGGCCTGCCGGGGGAACTGGTACCAGCCGGGCAGCTCCTGGGCGAACACGAAGAAGAACAGGTGCTCCTTCTCCGCGTGCAGGTAGCCCCGGGTGGTCACCGGCCGCAGGCCGGCCGCCGGCTCGTCCCCGGTTTCCATCTGCAGCCGCCGCTGCGCGGCGCGGGCCAGCGCCTCGTGCCGGGCGTCGAAGGCGGCCGGCGGCACCTGCGCGCCCGGCCTGGTCCCCGGCTCGGCGTAGTCCTCCTCGTATACGTACCCGGACAGGTGCGAGATCCGGTTCAGCTCCCTGGCCGCGTTGGTCTCGTTCCGCAGCTGGAGCAGCGGCTCCGTCCGCCCGTCCCGGTTCCGCCAGGTGACCACCAGCACCATCGGCAGCCACTCGGTGGCCCCGGACCGGTCCGTGAGCACGTTCTGCCGGTACCGGGAGCCGGTGCACCGGAAGGTGCCGTTCCGCGGGTTCCCGATCGGGACGATCTTGTTATCGTCCACGCTGTTGTGCACGATGTCCTCGAACGCGGCGGTGAAGTACTGATCGGTGGTGTCCTCGAACTCAAGGAACAGGTGATCAGCGGTGCCGCGCTGCGGGCGGCGGATGAGCAGCTGCACCACCCGCCGCCCGTCCGGCATCTCGAAGAGGGTGCCGGCGAATGGCGGCAGGAAGGGCGACTCGTAAAGCGCCCACCGGGCCGACGGGGTGCGGCGCAGCAGCACGCTGACCGACCGCTGGCCCCAGACGGCGGCCAGCCGCCGCCGCCGCAGCGCTTCCTTGCGGTCGGGATACATGGCCCGCTCGTCGTTGATGGCCGCCAGCAGGTCACTGCCGAGAAACACCACCCGCAGCGACCGCCAGAAGGCCCGGTCATTGCTGTAGGCGCGTTTCCTGTTCAGCGCGTCCTGAAGATCGACCGCGAGTGACTCGTTGGTTATCCCGACAATGGTCACGTTCACGGCCTCGGCCAGCAGCCGGACGAACCGGGTGCTGTCGCCGACGTAGTCGGTGACCATCGTGTGATGCTCAAGCTCGGCGTCGATGAACCCGCCGTGACCCTCGGCGTGCGCGCGGAGCGCATGGGCGATGTGCTCGGCCAGCTGCGCGATCCGGGCGGCGTATGCCCCGGTGCCCGGCTGCGCGCCGTCCAGGTCCGTCCACTGCCTGCCCAGGCAGTCGCGCAGCCATCGCTGCACGGCCGCCTGCGCGCCGGGCAGGTCGGGCTGGCCGTCCAGGTAGACAGGGAAAATGGCGTGGAAGCCGCGGTCCCGCTGCGGCTCGCGCTCACGCGCCACGAAATGATCCCACTCGTAACGGCCCCACTCGGAGCCGAAGTATGCCGGGGTCGCCACCGCGACCAGCACGGCGCTTGCCTTGAGCGCGGCGTCAATGCGGGCTTTCCAGATCTGCGAGCTGTGGATTTCCTGCGAGTCGAGGAAAATCCGCAGCTTGCCCCCGGTCTGCTGCGCGAACGCCTGGCTCAGCGCGGCGGAAAGGCCGGTCACCGCGCCGCCGGAGTCGTCCGACCGGGCGTAGCTCAGGAATATGTCGTAACGCTCGCCGCTATCGCTCACCGACATGCTCCCCCGCAGACCACGGATGGTGCCTGTCATGAATCGTTATCTTTGACCATATACGGCGTCAAGTGCCCGTTTGCAATTGTTAGCGCCCATTCCCGGGCAGCGCCGGGCCAGGCCCAGGCCGATCCGGGCGCCGGCTGCGCGCAGGCCTGCACCGGCGGGCAGCCTGGCCCGCTGCCGCCGGATCAGCCGGCGCTACTGCGGCAGCTTGCGCACGATCGCGAAGCTGTGGAAGGCCACCGGTCCGGAGCCGATGCCGATGGCGCCCAGCCCGGCCGGCAGTCCGACGGTGACCGGGGTGTCGCTGCTGGTCGTCGTGCCGTTGCCGAGCTCACCGTCGCCGTTGTAGCCCCAGGCCAGCACCTGGCCTCCGGTCGTGCGCGCGTAACTGTCGTCGCAGCCGGCGCCGATCGCCTGCACGTGCGCACCGGGCGGCACCATGGCATCGACCGGGAGGTCGCTGCCTGTCGTGCTGCCGTTGCCGAGCTGGCCGAAGCCGTTGGCACCCCAGCCGAGCACCACATGCTTCGCGGTCAGCGCCAGGCTGTGCGCGCAGCCGGCCGCCAGGGAGACGATCTTGCCGGGGCCGGTGCCGCGGAACAGGAAGCTGCGTGACCTTGACGCCCGTCGGCAGCTTTACCCTGACCGGGGTGCTCGCGTTCGTGCTGGTGCCATCGCCCAGCTGCCCGAAGTCATTCAGGCCCCAGGCCACGACATGGCGGCTCGCAGTAGCTGTGGCGGCCATCGCGGCGCCCCCGGTGGCCAGCGAGGAGACCGCCAGCGCGGCGCCGATCGCGGCCAGGCCGGCCGCGCTGAGTCTGCTTGCTGATTTCATGGGCCTACCTCCGGTGCATGATGGCCAGCACGTGCGCGGCACGCGGTCCGGTGCCGATCGCGGATGCGCGCCAGCCGCTGGGCAGGTTGACCCGGACCGGGACGGCGCTGCTCGTGGTGCTGCCGTCGCCGAGCTCGCCGACGATGTTGTATCCCCAGGCCAGCACGTGGCCCCTGGTGGTCAGCGCCAGGCTGTGGTCGCAGCCGGCCCGGATCGCCTTGATCTTCGTGCCTTTCGGCAGCCTGACCCGGACCGGGGTGCCGGCTGGAGTCCTTGACCCGTCGCCGAGCTGGCCCTCGGTGCCCCGCCCCCAGGCGAGCATGCGGCCGTTGGCGGTCAGCGCGAGCGCGTGGTCGCAGCCGGCCCGGACGGAGGTCACCCGGACACCCGGCGCCAGCCGGACCCGCACCGGGGTGCGCTGCGCCTTGGTCCGGTGGCCGTCGCCGAGCTGGCCCTGATTGCCCTGGCCCCACCCCCGCAGGGTCCCGCCGGAGGCACTGGCCGCCGCGGTGCCCGGCTGCCCGCCGCTGGCCACGGCGGCCGCGGGCCCGCCCGCCGCGATGACGGCGGGAACGGCGACCGCGGCGGCCAGCATCAGCCGGCCTGCCGCCCGGGGCCGGCTTGTCACGGACAGCGGCGGCATGGTGCCTCCGGTGGCTGCGGGAATGGGGTCGATGCGACCGTACGGCGGCCGGCCCCTGCCCCGTATCGGGAATAACACCCCAGTTTCGGCCCGGCGTTACCCAGATTTTCGCTGACCAGGGTGCGTAGGCCCAGTCAGCGGACAGGCAACCCGGCTCGTCAGTAGCTGTAGGTGGTGGCTCGGTCGTCTCGCCCTCTGCTCGGGTTTACCTCCGGTGCAGGATGGCGAGCGCGTGGTCGGCGCCGGGGCCGGAGCCCACCGCGGACGCTCGCCATCTGGCCGGGATTTCAACCCGGACCGGGCCTTCGGTCACCCCGGTGGCGCCGTCGCCGAGTTCCCCGTCGGTGTTGAGACCCCAGGCCAGCACGTGGCCCTTAGCGGTCAGCGCGTAGCTGTCGAAGCAGCCGGCGCTGACCGCCGTCACCTTGGTGTGCGCGGGGAAAAGGACCCTGACCGGCTCGGTCCTGCTGGTGTCGGTGCCGTCGCCGAGCTGCCGCTCGTTGTTGTCTCCCCAGGCCAGCACGCCGCCGTGGGAGAACGCGGCCAGGCTGTGGCTGCAGCCGGCGAACAGCGAGGTCACGTGCCCGAGCGGCCGTCCACGGAGCAGGATGATGACCCTGACCGGGACATCACTGCTGGTGGTGGAACCGTCGCCGAGCTGCCCGGAGCTGTTGTCCCCCCAGGCGTACAGCTGGCCGGCCGTGCTGAGCGCCAAGCTGTGCGCGCCGCCGCCAGCCAGGGCCTTTACCCTGGTGCCCTTCGGCAGCTTGACCCTGACCGGGGTATTGCTGTCGGTCGTGCTGCCGTCGCCGAGCTGGCCGCTGCCGTTGAACCCCCAGGCCAGCGCGTGACCCCTGGAGCCGCGGGCCAGGCTGAAATCCCCGCCGGCGCTGATGGCAGTCACCTTGGTGCCCTTCGGCAGGTGCACCCTGACCGGCGTGTCGCTGCTGGCGTTATTTCCGTCACCAAGCTGCCCGTCCGCGTTGTACCCCCAGGCCAGCACGTGGCCCTTGGAGGTGAGGGCCAGGCTGTGGCGGCACCCGGCCCGGATCGCCGTGATCTTGGTGCGGCGGGGAATCCTTACCCGGACCGGCGACGCGCTGTCGGTGTGGCTGCCGTCGCCGAGCTGCCCCTTGGAATTGCTTCCCCAGGCCAGCACGTGCCCCTTGGAGGTCAGCGCGAGCGTGTGCGCGCAGCCGGCCCGCACCTGCCTGATCTTCGTCCTGCTGGGTAGCCGCACCTTGACCGGGAGGTCGCTGTTCTGGGTGCTGCCGTCGCCCAGCTGCCCGAAGTCGTTGACGCCCCAGGCCCGGACCGTCCGGCTCGCGGCGGCGGCAGCTGTGCTGCGCGCCGCCACGGGGCGGCCTGCGCTGGCTCCGGCCGTTGCCGGGATCGCCAGCACCGCGGCGGCGACGACCGCGGTCAGTCCAGCCGCTGCCGTGCCGCCCGGGTGTCCCTGCCGCCGCGCCGGAGTTCGCTGCGGCCAAGTCCTGGCCTGCCGTCATTACCTTGCTCCTCGTTCGGCTTTCCGCTGCCGCCGCCAGTCGGCGGCTATGCCTTGCGCACGATCGCGAAGAGGGCCTCGGAGCCCGCCCCGGCGCCGATGCCGGTCGCCCGCAGCCCGGCCGCCAGCGCCGCCCGGACCGGGACGTTGCTGCCGGTAAGGCCGCCGTTGCCGAGCTGGCCCAGGTCGCCGGCGCCCCAGGCCAGCACATGCCCGCCGGCGGTCAGCGCCAGGCTGTCGAAGTCGGACGCGCTGATTGCCCTGACCTTGCTGCCGCCGGGCAGGGCCACCGCCACCGGGGAGTCGCTGCTGCCGGGAAGTCCGTCACCCAGCTGCCCGGCCGAGTTGTCGCCCCAGGCCAGCACGGTGCCGCTGGAGAGCAGCGCGAGGCTGTGGCGGCCGCCGGCGAACAGCGACACGACCCTGGCGGCCGCCGCGGCGCGGCCCGGCCCGGCCGTCCCGATCGGGCCATCCAGGCTGACCTTGACCGGGATGTCCCGCTCCCTCGTCGTGCCGTCGCCGACCTCGCCTTCGGCGTTGCTGCCCCAGCCGTAGACCTGTCCGCCGGTGCTGACCGCGAGGCTGTGGTCACAGCCGGCCGCGATGATCTTTATCCGGACGCGGCCGGGGAACCTCACCCTGGCCGGCCGGAGCCGGTTATGACGACTGCCGATGCCCAGCTGGCCGTCGGCGTTGAACCCCCAGGCGAGCACGCGGCCCCGGGTGGTGAGGGCCAGGTTGTGATCGCAGCCGGCGCTGACCGCCTTGATCCTGGTGCCGCCGGGAACCTTGACCCGAACCGGCCGGGAGTGGCTGCGCCTGGTGCCGGTGCCCAGCTGGCCCAGCGCGTTCTCGCCCCACGCCAGCACGTGGTCCTTGGTGGTCAGCGCCAGGTTGTGCCGGCAGCCGCCGCGGATCGCCTTGATCTTCGTGCCGCGGCGCAGCCGGACCCGGACCGGCCGGTCGGTGCTGGCCGTGGAGCCGTTGCCCAGCTGCCCCCTGGCGCCGTTGCCCCAGGCGAGCACGCGGCCGCTGGCGGTCAGGGCCAGCGCGTGGTCGCATCCGGCCCGCACGGAGGTCACCCGGACGCCCCGCGGCAGCAGCACCCGGGCCGGGGTGGCCTGCACGTTCCTGCGATGGCCGGTGCCCAGCTGGCCGTCGGTGCCGTCGCCCCATCCGCGCGCGGTCACGCGGCGGGCGCTGGCCGCGGCGGCTGGCATGCGGCTGGCGCTGGCCACGGTCCCGCTGGCCGCGGTCACCGCCGGAACAGCGAGCGCGGCGGCCAGCACGAGCCGGGCTGCGGACCGGCTGAAGGTCGTCGTTCGGCCCATTGCGCCGCCCCCTTCAGAGGCACCCCGCGGATGATGCAGCGGCCGGCCGGCCAGCGGCCACGAGGATCCGTAAAACCCGGTCGGGAGTCAGGGAGCTTGACGGTAACACCGGTCAAACCCGAGCGCCAGGGTGACTCATAAGGCACCGATTACCTGGTCATTACCTTGGCGTGGCCGGCGGCCCGATGACCTGGGGCTTCGGCCCGGTCGTTAACCGGCGGCCGGGTAATTCAGCCGCGCCTGACGGCCTGCAGGGTGTAGCTGTGCGCGAGCCGCCATGGCCGGTCGGCCAGCCGCCATTCGCCGCCCTCGATCTGCTCCATCTGGCCGGGCAGCGCATCCCAGGGCACGCTGTCGTGCTCGGCCAGCCCGGTCAGCTGCATCCCGGCATCCAGCAGCGCGGTGACGATCTCGCCGAGGCCGTGGTTCCACTCATGCGTGCGGTTGTGCGTGAAGACGGCGTCGGTCTGCACGTAGGTGCCGCCCTCATCCCAGACCAGCGGCTCGGCCCGCTCGAAATAGGGGAATTCGACCGCCAGCAGGCCATCGTCCCGGCCCTCGGCCAGCGCCCACAGCATCGGGTGCCCCTCCCGGATGAACAGCCGGCCGCCGGGCCGCAGCAGGCCAGCGACCACGCCGGCCCAGCGGCGCACGCTCGGCAGCCAGCAGAGCGCGCCGATGCCGGTGAACACCAGGTCGAACGCACCGGTGCCGAGCACGCTGGCGGCGTCGTAGACGTCCGCCTCGATGAACCTGGCGTCGTCGCCGGTCCGCCCGGCCAGGCTGGCCGCCTGGGCCACTGCGGTCGGCGAGAAGTCCAGCCCGGTCATCGAGGCGCCCAGCCGGGCCAGCGAGATCGTGTCGGTGCCGATGTGACACTGCAGGTGCACCCCGCGCAGCCCGCTGATGTCGCCGAGCAGCGGCAGGTCGAACCGGACCACGTGGCTGAGGTAGCCGGGGTCGGCGGCGAACCGCTCGACCGCGTAGTCCGGCGATGCCGCATGAGCGGGCGCACGCTCATCCCAGCTGGCCTTGTTCAGCGTGCGGTAGTCCTCCATGGCCCTAGCGTGGCACACTCTCCCGCCCGCCGCCGGGCGAGCACCGGGGTTACCCGGTTGTCCAGCCAGTCAAGGACGATGGCCCGGAACGTGGCGGGCTGCTCGAACGGCAGGTAGTGGCCAGCGTCGGGCACCAGCGAGTAGCTCGCCGCCGGGAACCTGGCGAGCGCGCGGAACTGATCGGCGTACCCGCCGATCCGGTCTTCGCGCCCGGCGATGAGGCAGGCCGGCCCGTGATACCTGGCCGGGTCACCCTCGTCCGGCAGCTGGTAGCCGTGCGAGCGCAGCCGGTCCTGGTATTCCTCGTCGCCGGGCAGCGAGGCCGCCAGCGCGGCGGCAACCGTCCTGGCCACCTCGGCATTGCGGTTGCCGATGGCCATGCCCAGGTGATCCCGCAGGCCGGTGGGCACGCCGTCCAGCCAGTGCCCGAGCCCGGGATCCGCGGCCAGCCCGGCCGGGCCGGCCGGCTCGGATTGCTCGGGCAGGTCCCGGTCCTCCGGCCGGATCCTGATCCCGGCGCAGATCATCAGCAGGCCGGTGACGGCGGCCGGCTGCCGCCGGGCCAGCGCGGCGGCCAGATAGCCGCCGTAGGACCAGCCGGCCAGCAGCACCGGGCCGCCGGCCAGCTGGTCATCGATGAAAGCGGCGAGCGCGTGCGCTACCGCCGCGGACGACGGCACTCCGGCCGGGGACTCGCCGTGCCCGGGCAGGTCCACGTAGATCCGCCGGAAACCCGGCCGCAGCCCGAGAGCCGGCTCCATCGCCGCCGCCATCACCGACCGGTCCATGCCGAATCCGGGCAGGCAGAGCACCGGCTCGCCGTCGGCGGCGTCGCCGCGTCCGGTCCAGGCGAGCTCCATGACTGCATGAAATCACGGCGCGGACCAGCGTCGCTGGCCGCTGCCGGACCGGCGGATCCGTATCCGGGGTAAATGCGACGGCGAAGTTCAAATAGGCCACTGTCAGCGGAACCAGTCCGCAAGTACCTTTTGCTGGAGAGCGCCGCGGCGGGCGGCGCGTTCCTTGACGGCGAAGGGCGCAGCCATGCAGGCCGAGGTTAAGGGCACCATCATGCCCATCCTGGAAGTGTCACTCGACCGCGGCGAGCAGGTGATTTCCGCGCATGGCGAGCTGGCCTGGATGACCCGGAGCATCCAGATGTCGCAGGCCACCAGCACCGGCGGCGGCCTGATGCCGGGCCTCAAGCCGGCGGCCGGCGGCGGCCTGTTCGTCACCCGCTACGAGGGCCCCGGCGCCCTCACGTTCGCGGCCAAGGTTCCCGGCCACATCATGCCGGTCGACATCGCACCCGGCCAGGCGTACTTCGTGCACCGGCACGGGTGGCTATGCGGCACCCAGGGCATCACCCCGAGCATCGGCCTGCAGCACGGTTTCCGCGCCGGGGTGTTCGGCCGGGACGGCTTCATCCTGCAGAAACTGGACGGCCAGGGCCGGGCCTGGATCGAGTTATCCGGCGAGCTGACCACCTACGACCTGCCGCCCGGCCAGACGCTGCTCGTGCACCCCGGGCACGTCGGCATGTTCCAGGGCAGCGTGCAGTTCCGGATGACCCGGATACCGGGCGTCGCCAATGCCTTCTTCGGCGGGGACGGCTTCCAGCTGGTGGCGCTCACCGGCCCGGGCCGGATCTGGCTCCAGTCGATGCCATTGGTCATGCTGGCCCACGCGCTTTCGCCCTACCTGGGCGGCGAGACCAGCACCAAGGCGGCCGGAGCCGGGGCGGTCGGCGGCATCCTCGGCGACATGCTCCGCGGCTGACCCGACGCCCCCGTTTGACGGCTCCGGCCGCCTGGCCATCACGGCGTGATCGCGATGGCCGTGGGGCTGGTGCCGACCCTGATGGCCCGGCGGCCTGGCCGGTGGCGGTCCGGATCGGGGTTACCGAGTGGGCGTTGGCCACGTAGGCGGTCTTCCCGTCCGGGGTGATCGCGATCGCGCTGGGATCGATCGGCCGGGCCGGCCGTGGCACCGGCGATCGCCGCGGCTGCTGGTCCGCGCGTCGCTCGGCTGGTCAGTTTCATCGCACTATTCCCCCTGTTCATGAGAAATTCCCCCGGTCATGGCCGGAAGCCCCGGCGGCGCGGCACCCGCCGCGTCCTGGGCCCCGGGCGCGTCCGGGATCACGCTGTTGCTGACGGACGCCCCCGGCCCGTGCATGACTGGAGATGATGATCCCAGCTCGCGCGACGGCGATCAGCCAGATCGCGGCCATCGCCGGCCGCGAGGACCCGGACCGCCCGGCCCGGGATCAAGGTTGCCGGGCCCAGGCTGCGGCGGACCGGGCCGGCCCGGGGACGCCGCGGGCTAGGCGCCGGCGCGGAGCCGGGCGGCGGCTTCGGCCATCGCGGCGAGCTTGCCCGCCGCGGCATCCCGCGGCAGGTACTTCATCCCGCAGTCGGGGGCGAGCACCAGCCGCTCGGCCGGCACGTAGGGCAGCGCGCGGCGGACCCGGCCGGCGATCTGGCCCGGGGTCTCCACGGTCTTGTCGTTCAGGTCCAGGACGCCCAGGATGATCGTCTTGCCGTCCAGGGCGGCCAGCACGGAGCAGTCGAGCCCGGACTGCGCGGTCTCGATCGAGACCTGGTCGCACCGGGCCGCGGCCAGCTCGGGCAGGAACGAGTAGCCCTCCGGGCGGTCGTGGATGATCGCCGCGTAGCCGAAGCAGACGTGCACCGCGGTCGTCCCGGTCGATCCCGTCCAGCGCCCGGTTCAGCACCTCGATCCCGTAGCCGCGGGCCTCTCCGGCCGGGCCTGCAGGTACGGCTCGTCCAGCTGGACGATGTCCGCTCCGGCCGCGAACAGGTCCCGGACCTCGTCGTTGACCGCTGCGGCGTAGCCGAACGCGGCCGCCTCCCGGCTCGGGTAGTAGTCGTTCTGCGCCTGCTGGGCCATGGTGAACGGCCCGGGCACGGTGATCTTCACGGTCCGGCCGGTATGCGCGCGGAGGAACTCCAGGTCGCCGACCTCGACCGGGTGACGGCGGCGGATCGGCCCGATGATCCGCGGCACCGGGTTGGGGTGGCCGCTGCGGTCCAGCGCGGTGCCCGGGTTGTCGATGTCCACGCCGTCCAGCGCGGTCGCGAACCGGTTGGAGTAGCTCTCCCGGCGCATCTCGCCGTCGGTGATGATGTCCAGCCCGGCGTCCTCCTGCGCCCGGATGGCCAGCAGCGTGGCGTCGTCCTGGGCCTGCTCCAGGTAGGCCGCGCCGACCCGCCAGAGCTCCAGCGCCCGGACCCGGGGCGGGAACCGGTGGGCCAGCCGCTCGCGGTCGATCAGCCAGTCCGGCTGCGGGTAGCTGCCGACAAGTGAGGTCGGGAAGAGCATGCGGGCCTCCGCTGGGATGTCCGGCGCTGAGCGCGTGTCGCTGCCTAGTATGCCGGCCCCAGCATCCCGTCCTGCAGCAGCAGCACGTCGTCGGCGATGTCGATCAGCACCGGGTCGTGCGTGGCGACCAGGGCGGTGATTCCCTCGGCGCGGACGACGGTCCGCAGCAGCCGCATGATCTGCCTGCCGGTCTCCGAATCAAGCTGCCCGGTCGGCTCGTCGGCGATCAGCAGTTCCGGGCGCCCGGCCAGCGCCCGGGCGATCGCCACCCGCTGCTGCTGGCCGCCGGACAGCTCGGCCGGGCGCTGCCGGGCGTGCTCGGCCAGGCCGACGATGCCGAGCATCAGCCGGACCCGCTCCTCCCGGTCGCGCGCGGCGGCCCCGCCGATCCGCAGCGGGATGCCCACGTTCTCGGCCGCGGACAGCATCGGGATGAGGCCGAACGACTGGAAGATGAACGCGACCGTGCGGCGGCGCAGCAGCATCTGCTCCCGCTCGGTCATCGCGGTCACCTCCTGGCCGGCCACGTGCACCGTCCCGCTGGTCGGCCGGTCCAGCCCGCCGACGATGTTCAGCAGCGTGGTCTTGCCGGATCCGGACCGGCCGCGGAGCGCGACAAGCTGCCCTTTCGGCAGCGTGAAGGTAACCCCGCGGAGCGCATGCACGGCCACGGCGCCGCTGCCGAACGTGCGGGTCACCCCGGCGGCGGCGACCATCGGCGGCGCGGCGGCGGCGGTGACGCCGGCCGGGGTGCCCGGCTGGCCGGTCACTCCTGGCCGCCGTGGCTGTCGTCCGGCCAGACGCCGATGTGATCGGGCTCGGCCTCCAGCCGGACCCGGTCCCGCATGCCGAGCGGCTCGACCATCTCCCTGGGCAGCTGCAGCCGGCCAGCCCGGTCCAGGACCGCGTACTCGACCGCGTGCTGCGTCGGGTTCCCCGCGCCGTCGGATATCGCGTGCCGCAGGGTCTCGCTGGCCGTCCGGCCGTCCCGGATCGCGATCGTCCGGCGGACCTGCTCCGATACCGCCGGGTCGTGGGTGACGACCAGCACGGTAACCCCAAGGCTCGCGTTGGCGGACTGCAGCGCGGCGAACACGTCCCGGGCGGTCGCGCTGTCAAGCTCGCCGGTCGGCTCGTCGGCCAGCAGCACCCGCGGCCCGTTGGCCAGCGCGGTGGCGATCGCGGTGCGCTGCTGCTCGCCGCCGGACAGCTGCGCGGGCCGCCGCCCCGCGCAGTGCCCGACGCCGAGCAGGTCGAGCAGTTCCAGCGCCCGGCTGGCGCGCTGGCGCCGCGGCGTGCCGCTGAACCGCATCGGCAGCACCACATTCTGCTGCGCGGTCAGGTACGGGAGCAGGTTCCGCGAGGTCTGCTGCCAGACGAAGCCGACCACCCGGCGCCGGTAGCCGACCCGGTCGGCGGCCGTCATCGCGGCCAGGTCGTGCCCGGCGACCCGGACCGAGCCGGCCGTCGGCGCGTCCAGCCCGGCCAGGATGTTCATCAGCGTCGACTTGCCGCTGCCCGACGCGCCGACCATGGCGGTCAGCTCGCCCTCGCCGACCAGCAGGTCAAGTCCCTGCAGTGCCTGTACCTCGATGCCGTCCGCCGCGTAGATCCGGACCAGCCGGTCGCAGGCGATCAGCGCGTCAGCGCCGTACGGGGTGCGGGACCGGTCGAACTCCGCGCCGAGCTCGGCGATCCCGGCGGCCGGCCCGGTACCCGGGCCCGGCTGGTGGCGGGCCGCACCGGCACCCGCGGATCCGTTATCCATGCTGCCTTGTCCGGCACCGCCCGGCCTCGCGTCCATCGTCCTCCTCCGCGCTGTCAGCCGCTGATCCGAAGGGCGCTTGCGGCGCCGCGGCGCCCGGCCAGCAGCGCCTGGGCGGACAGCGTCGCCACCGCAAGGACTACCAGGCCGGCCACGGGGATGGCCAGCGCGGCCAGATCCGCCCGGACCGGCACCGGCGCGCCCGAGCCGGTGAACACCGACAGGTCGAGCACCGGCGCGAGCAGCGGCACCAGCGCCACCGCGCAGGCCGCCCCGGCCGCGGCGGCGGCCAGCACCGGCGGCAGCGCCTCGGCGATGACCAGCCGGCGGCCCTGCCCGGCGCCGAGCCCCATGGTGGACAGCCGGGCCAGGGTGAGCGCCCTGGACCTGGCCGCGAGCACGAGGGTGAGCAGCAGCACCAGCACGCAGAACCCGGCGGCAGCCGCCGCGCCCAGCGCGAATGCCTGGTAGGCGCCGCGGGGCAGCAGCCCTCCGGTGAGCGCCGCCAGCGCGCGGGGTCGCAGCGTGATCGTCGACTGCGGCAGTACCCGGGCGACCGCGGCGGCCAGCGCACGGTCATCCAGCCGCGGTCCGGTGACCAGCAGGCCGGTCGGCGCCGCCGCATGCAGGCGGGCGGCCGCCCAGGCCGGGACGAGGACGAAGCTGCGGCTGCCGGGGACGGCAGGCGTCCCGGACAGCAGGCCGGCCGACCCGGACCGGCAGCCGGCCGAACCCGATCGGCAGGCTGGCGGGCCGCCGGAGCCGCGCCGCGGCGGCCGGCGAGGCGAGCACCGGCACCGGCGCCGCCGCCGTTGGCCGGCTCGCGGTCCCGGGCGGCCTGGCCAGCAGCCCGGCCGGCACGACCGGGTACGGCGTGGATGCCACCAGCGCCGCGTAGCTCGCCGGGCTGACCACGACGACGTCGATCTGGGCACCGCCGCCCGGCGCCGCGGTGCTGACCGCGACGGCCGCGGTCCGGGCGGCGCCGGGCACGGCCGCGATCGCGAGCTGGTCGGCGGGCGTGACCGGGCCGGTCACGCTGGCCAGGCCGATCACGGCGTCCGCGCCGGTGTCCCGCCAGGAGGCCGCGATCTCACCGCGCAGCACCGCGGTGCGCACCATGAAGCCGAACGCCACCACCGTCAGCGCCAGCACCAGCGCGAACGCCGGAAGGGTGACGGTCAGCGCCGCGCGGGCCGCCCGGGCGAAGCCGACGAACGCGGTTACCCCCGGCCGCGCCGCGGCGAGCCGCAGCAGCCCGCGCAGCGCCAGCGGGGACAGCCGGACGACGAGCACGGCGGCCGGCACCGCGACCAGGACGGGCGCGGCGCTGACGTAGAAGTTGATCCCGCCGCCGCGGGGCAGGCCCTGCTGGCGCAGCACGATGAGGCCGCCGGCCGCCAGCGCGACCGCGGCGGCCTCGGCTGCCCACCGCCGGGCCCGGGCAGGCCGGCCCGGATCACGGTCCAGCGAGCTGGCGTCGGCCGCCTCGCCCAGGCCGGCCCAGCGCATCGCGATCAGCGGCGGGCCGGCCAGCGCAACGAGCAGGGTCACGGCGGCCAGCCGCCAGCCGGCCGGCTCGTTGTCACCGGGGGTCACGGCCACCGCGACGGCCGCGCCGGCCAGCGCGGCCGGGACCGCGGCCGCTGCGCCGCCCGCCAGCGCGACCAGCCCGAGCTGCGGCCGGGACGCGCCGCGTGCCCGCATCAGGCCGAATTCAGGCCGCCGGTGCTCGGCCAGCATCCTGACGCCGAGCAGGACGACGACCGCGCCGAGCACGGCCAGGCTGACGTACAGCAGCGAGAGCAGCACGGCCAGCGCGGCGTCGGCCTCGACGAAGGCGAACAGCAGCGGGCCGAGGCCGGAGCCGACCGCGACGTTCACCTGGCCGGCCTCCGTGCTGATCGCGCCAGCGCGGAGGCTGGCCTCGTCCAGCTGGCTGCGCAGCGCGTCTGCCTGGTCGGCATTGACGCCGCCGAGGGCGAGCGGGAAGTCCCATTGCAGCTGCCCGTGGGCAAAGTCCAGGTCACTTTGCATCTCGCCGACCTCGGCTGCTCCGGCGAACGCGGCACCGGACCAGTAGCTGGCCCCCCGCGGGATCGGCGGTGACGGCGCCGCCGCCGTCGGGTCGGCGGTCCAGAACGCCGACCCCGGGCGGACTGGCCGGACAATCCCGGTGACCGTCAGCCAGGTCTTGTTCGCCATGATCAGCCGCGATCCGACCCGCAGTCCGAACCGGCGCGCGGTCGCGACGGTCACCGCAATCGTCAGCCGCTTGCCCGCGGCGGCGGCCGGCAGCTTCCCCGCGACCAGCCGCGCGTTGCCGGCCAGCGCATCGCGGAAGATGACTTCGATCTCCGGCCTGGCCGGGCCGTTGTAGGCGCTGCGCGCTGCGCCGCTGACGGTGCCGTATCCGGCCGTCAGGCTGGACCAGTCGGCCGAGGCCGGTGCCAGCGGCAGCCCGATACTGGCCAGCCTGGCGTGCATCTGGCTGCGCGCGCCGGTCACTGCGGTAACCGGGATCTGGCCCTGGAAGGGGACGTTGAAATCGGTAAAAGTGCTGTTCGCGACGACCGATCCGACGAATGGCGGAGTGCGGGCCAGCGAGGCCTGCAGCGCCCTGGTCCGGAAACCGAGGCTTTCCCGCGGGCCGCCCACGGCCACGAACACGCAGCCGAGCACGAGCAGCGCAAGCGCGATGCTGGCTGCCCCGCCGGTCCCGGTGAGTTCGGTCCAGCGTGCCCGCAGCCTGGCCGCGGCCAGCCGGAGTCCGCTGCTGCCGGGCGCGCTCATGCCGTCTCCGCCGAGCGCAGCTGCGCCGCCGCGTCCGGCCGGCGGGCGATGGTGAGGCCGGCCGCGAGCACCGGGATGGTGGCCACGGCCGCGGCCAGCCCGGCGGCCAGTCCCCACGGGATCTCGATCAGCACCGGGGGAACCGGCGCTGCCGCGGCGGCTGTCAGCGTCACCGACCTGATCAGCAGCCCGGCCAGTGCTGCCCCGAGCAGCAGTCCGGCGGCCGCCGCCGGGACGCTCAGCATGAGCTGCTCCAGGCACAGCTGCCCGGCCTGGGCAGGCCTGGACACGCCGAGGGCGGACAGCAGCGCCCGCTGTGCCTGCCGCTTCGTGACGCTGGCCGCGACGCTCACCGAGAACCCGATGGCGGCCAGCGCCGCCGCGGCGAGCGCGATCGCCGGCAGTGCCTGCTGCGGCAGGCCGGATAGCGGGGCGGACAGCAGCGCCGCGACGGTCTGGGCGCGGCTGGTGACCGTTGTGCCGGCTGGCAGCCTGGCCGCCAGCGTGGCTGGGGGGGTGCCCTGACGGGTCCGCAGCCACCACTGGGATACCGGCAGGTTCGGCGCGAAGTGGCTGGTCAGCTCGCCTTGCAGGGTCGCCAGGTCCATAATCAGCGCGCCGCCAGGGCCGGTCACGGTCGGGAACCCGCTGATCGCGCCGGCGATCCGGGCCCGGACGCTGGCCGCGCCGAAGGTCACCGTGGTGATGTCACCGACCGAGAGGTCGGCGGCGGCCAGGTAGGCGCTGGTGGCAATGGCCGGGACCGGGCCGCCGGCGGGCGGCGGCGCGGCCAGCGTCATGCTGCCGAGTATCGGGCTCGGCAGGCCCCCCGGAGCCGGCGCGATCAGGCCGAAGCCGGGGTCGAAGTCAAGCTGCTCGCCCGCCCGGCCGGGGACTGGGGCGGAGCTGTCTTGCGGGCCCGCGGGCGGCTGGCCCGGCTCCGGCGCGTTGGCGATGGCATCCGCCAGGCCGGGTGCCGACATCGGGACCGGCCAGCCGCTGATCGCCCGGCCGGTGCTGAACGGGGCAGCGAACCGCCCGGACCGGCCGGGCGCGGTGGCCAGGCCGCCGATGGTCAGCGCCTCCTGGCCGGCCGACCTGGCTGGCAGCGTGTACGCGAGGGCGATCCCGGTCAGCCGCAGCGGATAATCGGCCGCCGGCCTCCGGGCCGCGGCCCCGGTGGCCCGGCCGGCCCCGGCGGCCTGGCGCCGCGGTGCGATGTCGGCGGTCAGCCGGTGCACCCGGCCGTCGGCGGGAAGGAGCCGGCGGGCAGCGAATAGCTGACCCCGGCCGCGTCCATGACGTCCAGCTCGGCCTGCATCGGGCCGAAGGCCCTGGCCGGCCGGCTCAAGGTGGCGGAGACCGCCAGCCTGGCCGGGCGGCCGGGGATGGCGAGCCCGGCGGTCCTGGCGGGGGTAATCCGCCGCCAGAGCGCAGCCGGGCTCAGCGCGGACAGGTCGGGGCGGAGCAGCACCGTCGCCGCGGCCTGCCGCGCGGTCAGCGCCAGGATCTCGCTTTGCCCGGCCGCGATGCCGTCCCGGGCCACCGGCATGGCGCCGAGCACGCCCGGGGCCCGCGCGATCGCCGCCGCCTGGCCCGGCCCGGCCGGCCCCAGCGTGTTCACCTGGACATCCGCGCCGGCGCTGAACGCCGCCTGGTCCTGAACCGAGCGGCGCCAGCTCTGGTGCTGCGCCAGCGCCAGCGTGCTCGTCGCCGCGGCCAGCACCACCAGCAGCACCGGCGCGCTCTGCCGCACCGGCTGCCTGCTGATCTCCCAGCTGGCCAGCGCGGCGCCGAGCCGCCTGCTGCGCGCGGCCAGCCGGTCGCTGGCCCTGGCCAGCAGCGGGACCAGCCGCAGCAGCACGGCCGTGCCGGCGGCCAGCGCGAAGACCGGCGCCGCGGTCAGCACCGGGTCGATGGTCAGGCTGCTCCCCGCGCCCGGGCTGACGGCCTGGTACCGGCGCAGCTGCCAGATGGCGACCAGGGCGACGGCCACCAGGGCCAGGTCAGCGCCGGCCCGGGCCAGGCCGGCTGCCCGGGCCGGCCGCGCCTGGCGGCTTCGCACGGCGGCCGGCCCGGGTGTGCGGAACGTCGGCCCGAGCAGCAGCACCGCGCCGAGCAGGCCGACCAGCCCGGCCGCGATCCAGACCGGGCCAGCCTGCCCGCCAGCCACCGGTCGGCCAGGCCGCCGGCCACCACTGCCGTGACCGCGAGCAGCACCGACTCGGCCCCGCCCAGCCGGGTGAGCTGCCAGCGCGCACCGCCCCTCGCGCTGAGCAGGGCGGTCTCGCCCTCGCGCTGGCTGGCCAGCAGGCCGGCCGCGAGGGCGAGCGCGGCCACCGCGAGCAGCAGCAGCTGCAGCCCGCCGATGACCAGCAGCGACCTGGCCACCACGTCGTTTCTCGCGATGCCGTCCAGCACCCCGGGCAGCCCGGTGCTCACCTGCAGGCCGCCGAGCTGGCCGCGGCGCGAAATCGACTGGCCGGCCGCGGTGATCCGGGCGGCCAGCACGGTAAGGTTCCCGGCTGCGAGCTGCCCGGTGCCGGGCTGCGCCAGCCACGATGCCCCGCCGACGGCAAGATGATCACGGCTGAACGCGGCCGCGGCCACGATGACCGGGCCGTAGGTGACGAACCTGCCCGACGTGACCGAGCTGCCGGCCCCGGCCGGTGTCAGCTGCCAGTACGGGGACGCCCCGTTCCTGGGCCGGAAGATGCCGGTGATGCGGAGCCTGACCGGCGCGCCTGTGTCCCGGTCGCGCAGCCGGACCAGGTCTCCGGGCACGAGATGCAGATCGCGGGCGACGACGGCGGGCACGGCAGCGGGCACTGCGGCCCGGCCGCCCCGGGGCGGCGGTCCCGGCCAGGAGCCGGCCGCCAGCACTACTCGCGGCCGGATGCCGCCCGGCGCGGCCGCCTGGACTAGCGGGACCTGCCCGCGGCGATGCGGCCCGGCCAACCCGAGCGGGTCAGACCAGCGGGCGCCGCTGATGGTGACGGCGCCGCCGAAGGTGGCCCGCAGCGACTGGCGGACCACCGGGTCGTCCGCACGGGCGACCGGGGCGTTAACGGCCCCGCTGACAACGACCGAGGTGCCGCGGGCGGTGGTTAGCTCACGATGGACCGCCTGCGGCAGCGTTCCGCTGGCGAAGCTGGCCAGCGCGGCGGTCAGCGTCGCGGTGACGACGGCCGTGAGCAGGGCCGCGCCGAGCACCAGCCGGTACGACCCCATCCTGGCGATCACGAACGATGGCGGCACCGTAGCGGCTTCCTGGTCCGCGGCCCGGACCGCCCGGGCTCTCTCCATCATCAGATGCGAAACACCCGGCAAAGGGATGCGGCGACGCCGAGCATTGACCGAAGTGATGATGAATCGTTGCCGGCCGGGCGGTCCGGGCGACCGCCTGGCCGGCCGCGGAGCGTTCGGTCGCCGGGACCGGGCGGCCTGGCCGCGCCCGCCGCGGCGGGCGCTGGCGCTGGCACTGGCGCGGCGGGCGGGTTAGACGGTGCTAGCGGTGGGGGATATAGCCGGTTAAGCCGGGCGCCCGGCTGCGCGATGACCAGATGGCCGGGCGCGGGGCTGCGTTACGGCAAAATATGTGATTAAGTCAGGCGGAAATATAGGATATTGCTTGCCTGGCAGGCCCTGCCCGGCGTGACCAAGGAGGACCGGCACCATGTCCGTCACTGACGACCTGCTCGCCAACAACCAGCGCTACGCCGACAGCTTCGGCGGCCAGCTGCCGATGCCGCCGGCCAAGCACATCGCGGTCGTGGCCTGCATGGACGCCCG
The DNA here is from genome assembly GCA_963786975.1 of uncultured Actinomycetes bacterium. Classification (GTDB taxonomy): domain Bacteria; phylum Actinomycetota; class Actinomycetes; order Streptosporangiales; family Streptosporangiaceae; genus Palsa-506. Next base: position 498,375 of record CAWBBE010000012.1, read on the forward strand.
GATGAACGTCTACGCGCTGCTCGGCCTGGCCGAAGGCGACGCGCACGTGATCCGGAACGCCGGCGGCGTCGTCACCGACGACGAGATCCGGTCCCTGGCGATCAGCCAGCGCCTGCTCGGCACCCGCGAGATCATCCTGATCCACCACACCGACTGCGGCATGCTCACGTTCACCGACGACGAGTTCAAGGCCGGCATCCTGGCGGAGACGGGGATCAAGCCACCCTGGGCCGCCGAGTCCTTCGACGACCTCGACGGCGATGTCCGCCAGTCTGTCGCGCGCATCAAGGCCAGCGTGTTTATCCCGCACACCGACGCTGTTCGCGGCTTCGTCTTCGACGTCGCGACCGGCAAGCTCAGCGAGGTCAAGTAGCGAGGCCGGCGCGGCCAGGTACCCGCCCCGGCGCGGCCGGGCAGCGAGGCCCGGCCGGGGCGGCGGCGACCGGCTTCAGGATTCCGGCAGGTCGCCGCGGCCTTGCTGCTCGGCGAGGAAGCGCTCGAACTCCGCGCCGAGTTCCTCCGCGGTCGGCATGCTGTCCGGGTCGTCGCCCAGCAGGCTGTCCTGCCCGGCCGTGAACGCGTCGTACTGTTCCTCAAGCGACTGGACGACCTCGGCCACCTCGGCCGACCCCTCGACTTGCCTGCCGATCTCGACGTCGGTCCGGTGCGCTGCCTCGCGCAGCGCATCGGCAGGCAGCGACAGGCCGGTCGCCCGCTCGATGGACTCCAGCAGGGTGACCGACGCGGCCGGGTAGGCCGCCTGGGCCAGGTAATGCGGCACGTGCACGGCGAATCCGAGCGCGGCTCGCTCTTCCTCGCCCAGCCTGAGTTCCAGCAGGCTCGCGGCGCTGCCGGGTACCTGCAGCCGGTCGACCAGCGGCCGGTAACCCTCGGTCAGCTCGGGCCGGGTGGCGTGCGCGGTAACGCCGAGCGGCCTGGTGTGCGGGACGCCCATCGGGATGCCATGGAAGCCGACCGCGAGCCGCACCCCGAGGGACACCGACAAGGTGCTGACCGCGCTGCTGAAGCCTTCCCACAGATGATCAGGCTCCGGGCCGTTGAGCAGCAGGAACGGAGTGCCCGCCGTGTCGTGCATGAGGTAGACGGCCAGTTCGGGAGCCTCGTAGCTCTCCCAGTGGTCCTTGACGAAGTTCATCGTCGGCCTGCGCGACCGGTAATCGATCAGCTCGTCCACGTCGAAGGTCGCGACCTCCTGGTGGTCGAGCGACCCGAGCAGGTGCGCGGCGAGCAGCCGTCCGGCCCCGCCCGCGTCGATGAAGCCATCGAGGTAGTACAGCAGCACGATGTCACCGAGTTCGGGCGCGTCGGGACTCGCCTCATAGAGGTCTCCTGGATCACGCGCCACGTTCGCCGCCTCCTCAGACGTCAGTCCTTACAAGTCTTACCAACGTCCGGTCATGGTTGGACAATCCATCCGGCGAAACTTGCCGCCGCCGGACCCGGATCAGCGCTCGTCCAGTGCCGCCTTGTGCTTCCGCCATTTTGCCAGCACCTGCGGAAGCTCGGCGCTGACGAACTCGAAGTACCGCACCGAGTCCGCCAGCCGCGCCCCGGCTGGCGTGTCCGCGCCCAGCAGCTCGATGCCGTCCCGCAGCACCGCCGTCCACCGGGCGATCAGCCGGTCACGGCTGCTGATGACCTCGTCCCAGACATTATCTGGCACCCGGTAGTGGTGCCGGCGGGAGCCAGGCTTCCCCTCCCGGCTGACCATCCCGACGCCGATCAGATACCGGACCCCGCCGGACACGGCGGCCGGGCTGGCCTGCAGCCGCCCGGCGAGTTCCGCTGCGGTGCAGCCGGCCTGAGTCGGCGGCCAGCAGCGCGGCGAACACCCGGGCCGGCATCCGCGGGATGCCCGCCTCGACCAGCACGGAGGCGAAGCGCTCGGTGAAACGGCTGACCGCATCCTCGTCATGGTCCGCGGCGGCGATGCCCGCGGCGGCCGTCCGGTCAGCGGGTACCGCGTCCGCAGGCACCACGTCAGCAGCCGCCATGTCGGCCATCGCCGTACCCCCACGCTCACTCGTATTCCAGCATTTATTAACTTTCACAAAATTCTGAAACAAGTGTAGTATATAAATCATGACTGAGGCAATCGCAGTCTCCGGCCTGCGCAAGTTCTACGGCAAGACGGTGGCGCTCGACGGGCTGGACCTGAGCGTGGCGACGGGCGAGGTGCACGGCTTCCTCGGACCCAATGGCGCGGGCAAGACGACGACAATCCGGATCCTGCTCGGCCTGCTGCGGGCCAGCGGCGGGTCCGCGCGGCTGCTCGGCGGCGACCCCTGGAGCGATGCCACCTCGCTGCACCGCAGGCTGGCCTACGTGCCCGGCGACGTTACGCTCTGGCCGAACCTGTCCGGCGGCGAGGTGATCGACCTGCTGGGCCGGCTGCGCGGCGGGACCGACCCGAGGCGCCGGGACAGCCTGCTGGAACGCTTCGACCTCGATCCGACGAAGAAGGCGCGCTCCTACTCCAAGGGCAACCGGCAGAAGGTCGCGCTGATCTCGGCGCTCGCCTCCGATGTGGAACTGCTGCTGCTCGACGAGCCGACGGCCGGCCTGGACCCGCTGATGGAGGCCGCGTTCCGCGCCTGCATCGAGGAGGAACGGCAGCGCGGCCGAACCGTCCTGCTGTCCAGCCACATCCTGTCCGAGGTCGAGGCACTCTGCGACCGGGTGACGATCATCAGGCTGGGCCGTGCGGTGGAGTCCGGCACCCTGGCCGGGATGCGCCATCTCACCAGGACGTCGATCTCCGCTGAGCTAGCCGGCCCGCCCGCCGGGCTGGACCAGCTTCCCGGCGTGCACCATCTCGACGTCGAGGGCAGCCGGGTGCGGTGCGAGGTGGACACCGACAAGCTGGACGGGCTGCTGCGGCAGCTCACCGCCACCGGGGTGCGCAGCCTGACCAGCCAGCCGCCGACGCTGGAAGAGCTGTTCCTGCGGCATTACGCGGGCGACGGGCCGGGCGGCGGGCCCGGCCGCCCGGGCGGCCCGGCGGCGCCGGGCGGCCCGGGCAACGGGCCGCCCGCCAGGCAGCACGGAGTCCCGGCATGAGCACCCTGGCCGGCACCGGCGCGCTCGCCAGGCTGGCCGGACGCCGGGACCGCATCATGCTGCCGGCCTGGATATACGTGCTCACCGCGCTGGTCGCGGGCACTGCCTACAGCTTCAGGAAGCTGTACCCGACGCCCGCCAGCCGAGCCGAGTTCGTCACGACGGCCAGCCACAACCCCGCGCTGCTCTCGCTGTACGGGCCGCTGTACGGCAACTCGCTCGGCTCGCTGACGGCCTGGCGGTACGGCGGGCTCGCCGCCCTGGGCGCCGGGCTGATGAGCATCTTCATCGTGATCAGGCACACCAGGGCCGATGAGGACACCGGCCGGCTGGAGCTGGTGGGCTCCGCGGCGGTGGGCAGGCACGCGCCGCTGGCGGCCGGCCTGCTGATCGCCCTGACCGCGAACGTCGTGCTCGCCCTGCTGCTGTCGGCGGGCCTGATCGCACTCGGGCTGCCCGCGGCCGGCTCCGTCTCGCTGGCGCTGGCCATCGCGGGCTGCGGGCTCGTGTTCACCGCCGTCGCGGCGGTCACCGCGCAGGTCGCGGACACCGCCCGGGCGGCCAGGGGGCTGGCGATCGGCGTCCTCGCCGTGATCTACCTGCTGCGCGCCGTCGGGGACTCGGCCGGCGCGTCCGGCCCGGGCTGGCTGACCTGGCTGTCGCCGGTCGGCTGGGCCGAGCTGATCCGGTCGTTCGGCCAGATCCGCTGGTGGATACTCGTGCTGCCGCTGGTCACCACCGCGGTGCTCGGCGTCGCCGCCGGGCTGCTGGCCGCGCGCCGCGACTACGATGCCGGCCTGCTGCCGCAGCGCCCGGGCCCGGCCCGGGCGGCGGCCTGGCTGCGCAGCCCGCTGGCGCTGGCCTGGCGGATGCAGCGCGCGGCCCTGGCCGGCTGGGTCATCGGGGCGCTGGCCTACGGCGCGATCGTCGGGGAGGCCGCCAACGGAATCGGCGGCCTGCTCGGCAGCGCCGAGCTCCGGAAAATCATGATCAGGCTGGGCGGCCAGGCCGCGCTCAGCAACGCCTACCTGGCGGCGATCATGAGCTTCAGCGGGCTGATCGCGGCCGGCTACGCGGTCTCGGCCGTGCTCCGGCTGCGCTCCGAGGAGACCGAGAACCGCGCGGATCCGGTGCTGGCCACCGGTGCCGGGCGGACCAGCTGGGGACTCAGCCACCTGTCGATCGCGGCGGCCGGGACGGTCCTGATCCTGGCCGCGACCGGGCTGGGCGCTGGGCTCGGCTACGCGCTGCGGTCCGGCGGCGGCAGCGCAGAAGTTGCCCGGCTGGTCGGCGCCGGGCTGGCGCAGGCACCGGCCGCGCTGGTGATCGCCGGGATCGCGGCGGCGTTGTTCGGGCTGGCACCGAAGGCGAGCGTGGCCGGCGGCTGGACCGCCCTGGGCGTAGTCGTGCTGGTGCTGTTCCTCGGCGCCACGCTCCAGCTGTCCCAGTGGGTGCTGGACATCTCGCCGTTCACGCACGTGCCAAAGCTGCCCGGCGGCACGGTGCAGCGCTGCGCCGCTGGCCTGGCTGAGCGTTATCGCGGTGGCGCTGGCCGCCGCCGGGCTGGCCGGGCTGCGCCGCCGCGACATCGGCTAACTCCCGATGCCGCGGGCGAATCCGGGAAGTTAGTTTTCATTCAGCAAATGACGCGATGCATACTGCTGGGGTGGCCGACAGCCAGCCGGGACCTCCTGGCCGCCCGCCGGGATCGCCCGGCGCCGAGCTCAGCAGCAGGCGCCGGGCGCTGATCCTGGCCATCTGCTGCATGAGCCTGCTGATCGTCGGGCCTGGACAGTCACGATCGTCAACGTCGCGCTGCCGTCCATCCAGCATGACCTGCACGCGCCGGTGTCCGGCCTGCAATGGACCATCGACGCGTACACCCTGGTGCTGGCCAGCTTCCTGATGCTGGCCGGCTCCACCGGTGACCGGATCGGGCGGCGCCGGACCTTCCAGACCGGCCTGGCGGTGTTCACCCTCGGCTCGCTGCTGTGCAGCCTGGCGCCGGGGCTCGGCTGGCTGGTGGCCTTCCGGATGGTGCAGGCCGTCGGCGGCTCGATGCTCAACCCGGTGGCGATGTCGATCATCACGAACACCTTCGTGGCGCCGGCCGAGCGGGCCCGCGCGATCGGGGTCTGGGGCGGCGTGATCGGGATCAGCATGGCGCTCGGCCCGCTGGCCGGCGGTGCCCTGGTGGCCAGCGTCGGCTGGCGCGGGATCTTCTGGGTCAACATCCCGGTCGGGCTGGCCGCGCTGGTGCTCACCGCGCTGTTCGTGCCGGAGTCCAGGGCGCCGCACCCGCGCCGGGTGGACCCGGTCGGCCAGCTGCTCGTTATCGTCTCGCTGGCCTCGCTGACCTACGCGATCATCGAGGGCCCGAACGCCGGCTGGACCTCGGCCCGCATCATCGGCTTCTTCCTGCTGGCCGCGGCCGCCGCGGCCACCCTGATCAGGTACGAGCCACGTCACGCGCGAGCCTCTCATCGACATCCGGTTCTTCCGCAGCGCGCCGTTCTCCGGCGCGACCATCATCGCGGTGAGCGCGTTCGCCGCGCTGGCCGGCTTCCTGTTCCTGAACACCCTGTACCTGCAGGATGTGCGCGGCTACTCGGCGCTTCCACGCGGGGCTGTACATGCTGCCGATGGCGCGATGACGGTGATCTTCGCGCCGCTGTCCGGCCGGATCGTCGGCGCGCGCGGGCCGCGGCTGCCGCTGACCGTGGCCGGGATCGCGATGACCGCCGCCGGGCTGATGCTGACCGGCCTGACCGCGAGCACGCCCACGGCCTGGCTGATCATCACCTACCTGGTGTTCGGCCTCGGCTTCGGCTGGTCAACGCGCCGATCACGAACACCGCGGTGTCCGGGATGCCCAGGGACGCAGGCCGGCGTCGCGGCGGCGGTCGCCTCGACCAGCCGCCAGGTGGGCTCTTCGCTCGGCGTCGCGGTGATCGGGCTCGGCGGTGATCTCCACGATGACCGGGCCGCTGCGGACCGGCTTCGCCGCCGCCAGCCATGTCGGCTGGTGGATCGTGGCCGGCTGCGGCGCGGTCGTGCTCGGCGTCGGCCTGCTCACCAGCGGCCGGTGGGCCAGGCGGACGGCCGAGCGGACCGCGGCGCAGCTCCAGCCGGAAGCCGCCAGGATCCCGGCGGCCACCCGCTGATACCCCGGGCAATCCGCCCGCGGCCGGCGCTCGCCGCCGTGATTACTGCCGAGGATTCTTAACGGAGCCTTCGATGGTCAGCCCTGCGCATCCGCCGTGATGCCGATGACCGAGAATGTGGCGCCCTGGTCGTCGCTGACCGTCGCCATCCGCCCGTAAGGGCTGTCCCAGGCGGGACGCACCAGGCTGCCGCCGAGCTCGCTGACCTTGTCGACGGCGGCGTCGGTGTCGGCTACCGCGAAGTAGGCCGACCAGTGCGCCGGGACCTCGGCCGGCACCTCCGCGGGGAGCCCGCCGATGCCGCCGACGATGTTGCCGCCGACCTTCATCGTCGCGTAGCTGAAGCCGCCGCCGCTCATGTCGTCGTATTCGTAGCCGAAGACGGCGTGGTAGAAGGCCTTGTTGCCGTCGAAGTCACGGCTCATGTTCTCGTTCCAGCACAGCGAGCCCGGCTCGTTGGCGACGCCGGCGCCGGTGTGCGCGCGGCCCTGCCAGATGCCGAAGACGGCGCCGGCCGGGTCGGCGGCGACGGCCATCCGGCCGGCGTCCATCACGTCCATCAGATCCGTCAGCAACTGCCCGCCGGCCGACTTGACCCGGGCGGCGATGTCGTCCGCGCTGTCCGCGGCGAGGTAGGTAGTCCACACGGTCGGAATCTCCGCCGGGCCCATCTTCGGCCCGATCCCGGCGGCCGGCCTGCCGCGGAGCAGCGCGATGGAGTAGCCGCCTGCCTCCGGCGGGCCGGGCGGGATGTCCCAGCCGAACAGGCCGCTGTAGAAGGCCCTCGCCTTGCCGGTGTCATCGGCGCTGAGGTCAACCCAGCACGGCGTGCCGCCGGGCCAGGCTGTGTCGCGGGTAACCATCGCCCCTCCAGATCTCCGGCTGCCAGCGAGCCGGGATGCCCGCTGCGATAATCGTGCAGGCAGCGTATACCCGGAAGAGGGCGAGTGCGATGACTGATCTCACCGATTTCGCTCGTCTGGTTACCGGCGATCACGGCCTGTGCGTCGTTTCCACGCTGCGCGCGGACGGCACCATCCAGTCCTCAGTGGTGAACGCCGGCGTGCTCGATCACCCAGTGACCGGCCGGCCGGTGGTCGGGCTGGTCGCCAGGGGCGGCAGCCGGAAGCTGGCCAACCTGCGGGCCCGGCCGGAGGCCACGATCGTGGTCCGGGCCGGCTGGCAGTGGGCGGCCGCCGAGGGGCCGGCCGAGCTGGCCGGCCCCGGCGACCCGCTGCCCGGCCTGGCTGCCGGGGAAGTGCCGAAGCTGCTCCGCGCGGTGTTCACCGCCGCAGGCGGCACCCACGACGACTGGGACACCTACGACCGGGTGATGGCGGCGGAGGGGCGCACCGCCGTGCTGGTCGGGCCGCGGCGGGTGTACTCCAGCGGCTGACCGGCCCGGCCAGCCTGCACCGGATCACGACGGGTAGCAGTAAGAGTCGCTGGACGCGTCGCCGCCCTGCAGCCTGATCTGGTGCGCGCGGCGGCCGCGGAATGCCTCGCCCTCCAGGAAGAACCGCTCGTCCACGGTCATCCCGCCGTCGGTGACGTCCAGCTTGGCCATCCAGGCGCCGACGCCGTCCGGGTAGAACTGGTCGTCCCAGGCGCCGTAGAGGGAGTTGGTGAAGTACACCCGCTTGCTGTCCCGGCTGACCTCGACCATCTGCGGGCCGCCGGCCAGCGGCTGGCCCGGCCGGGCCGGGTGCGCGGTGCGGCCGGTGATCCCGCCGATCCGGACCGAGCCGGTCTGCACCGGGTGGAACGGATCGCTCACGTCGAACTGCTTGAGCTCGCCGGTGCCCCAGCAGGAGACATAGAGCTTCTGGTCGTCGACCGCCAGCGCCAGGTCGGTGACCAGCGGCGGCACGGCGCCGAACGGCTGCAGGGCGGGCGGCAGGCGGTCAGCGCCGGCGGGCTCGGCCGGGATCGAGATGACCTTCTGCGCTGTCCATTTGCCGTCGTCGCCCTCGTGCCACAGCCAGATCGAGGCAGACAGGTCCTCGACGCTGACCACCACGCCGACGAAGCCGTACTTCTGCGTCGGATCGTGCGCCGGGCGCAGCTCAAGCGCCATCTGGTGCTGGTCGCCGAGGTCCACCGTCTGGATGTTCTTCCGGGTCTTCATGTCCCAGAAGTGCAGCCGGTGCCCGTACTTACGGCCGAGCAGCAGGTCCGGCACGATCCCGTTCTCGATCATCGACGGGGTGCCCCACTCGGAGGTGATCGCGATGTCGTGGTTGATGTGCCACCAGACGTCGTAAGCCAGGTACTGGTCGCCGCGGTCGGCCTCCCACGGGCCGGTCACCTCGAACGAGTTGTGGTCGAGCAGCGCGACGCCGCCGGGGCCCTCCTGGCCGTCGCCGCCGAGGCACGACACGAACAGTCCGCCGGGCCCGCAGTGCACGGTGTGCGGCCGGGAGTAGCCGGCCCGCTTGCCGAGCTCGTCAGCCTCGAGCACCTTGACGATCTTCGGGGCGGCCGGGTCGTCCTTGGTGTCCAGCACGTACAGCCGGGACGACCGGATCCCCGGGACGATCAGGTACTGGCGGCCGCCGTGATCGTGCCCGCCGCCCGGGCACAGCGCGCTGGAGCAGGCGTTCCAGCCGAAGTGATGCAGCTCGTCGCCGATGTTGGGCAGCTCGGTGCAGCCGACCACGGAGCTGTAGCTGGCCGAGGCCGGGTCGACGTCGACCACTGCGATCGCGTCCGGCTTGTCGGCCGGGCGGGCGAAGGTCGCTACGTAGGCGAGCTTCTCCGGCGGCGCGGCCGCCGCGTCGCGGGGCGAGCGGTAAAACGTCGGGTCAGCGTGATGCTCGCCGTGGTGTTCGTGCTCGTCCGGCATGGCATATACCCTTCATAGTCGTCTGAGAACATAGGAATTATCTCAGATGATGCCTGGATGCCCGGGGGAGTCAGCCAGGATCGATGTGCGGCCGCCTGGACGCGGGGGCGCCTGGAACCATGCCGGCAGTCTCGGTGATCACCGGACGCGGTGTCAACGAGGCAACCCGGCCGGGCCCGCTCGGGACCCGCTCGGCCATTTCGGTCAGGCCGCGACAGGTGGCGCACCAGCCTCAGGGACCCGTAATTCTCGCTGACCTCGGCGATGCGGAATCCGCGGTTTGCCGTGTTGCCTTAGATTGTGAGGCGTGCCCGGGTGCCGACCCGGGCAGGCTGGACACCTTGGCCAGGCTAGGGTCAGCTACCGACGGCGAGCCCGCGGAAAGGTCTTTCCTGTGCCCCGTACCCCGTCCTGGGCCCGGATTCCCTGTGCTGTCGCAGCTATCGCGCTGCTGGCGGGCTGCGCGGCGACCTCTGCATCGGGGGGAGGCCGGCGCGCGCGGCCCGGTGGGACCGGCCGGCGCTCCGGCCCGGCCAGCCGCCGCCGGCCGGGCATCCGTCAGCCTCACGGCGGCCGGCGCCGTCGCGAGCCTGCCAGCCGGATCGGCCGCGCCCGGAGCGCGGCAGCCCGTCGTCGCGCTGCCCGCGTTGACGGACCGGCAGCTGGCCGGGCAGCGGATCATCTACAGCTACACCGGCCTGCGGCCGCCGGCCCGCCTGCTACGGCGGATCCGGCATGGCCAGGCCGCCGGGGTCATCTTCTTCGCCGGCAACATCGCCAGCCGGGCGCGGATCAGGAGCGTCGCCGCCGAACTGCAGCGGGCGGCGATGAGCAAGCACAACCCGGTGCGCGAGCCGCTGCTGCTGATGACCGACCAGGAAGGCGGCGCCGTCCGCCGCCTGCCAGGCGCGCCGACCCGGTCGGAGAAGCAGATCGGCGCGTCCGCCCACCCGGCCAGGGAGGCAAGGACGGCCGGCCGCGGGCCGGCCGCAACCTGCGCGGCGTCGGCCTGAACGTCAACCTGGCGCCGGTGCTGGACGTGTACCGCAAGGCGGGCAACTTCATCGACCAGTTCGGCCGCTCCTACAGCATGAATCCGAATGTCGTATCCGCGCTCGGCGCCGACTTCACCAAGGCCCAGCAGGCCACCGGCGTGGCCGCCACCGGCAAGCACTTCCCCGGCCTCGGCGCGGCCAGGCGGGCGCAGAACACCGACGAGCGCCCGGTGACGCTGCACCTGTCCAGGCACGCCATCCGCACGATCGACGAGTTTCCGTACCGGGCGGCCATCGCGGCCGGGGTGAAGCTGGTCATGGCGTCCTGGGCGGCGTACCCGGCGCTGGGCTCGCACCGCCCGGCCGGCCTGTCGTCCATCGACGTCCAGGGCGAGTTGCGGCAGCGGCTCGGGTTCACCGGTGTCACCATCACCGATGCGCTGGAGGCCGGCGCGCTGCGGGCCTACGGCACGATCCCGCACCGCGGCGTGCTGGCCGCAACGGCCGGGATGGACTTGCTACTGTGCTCGGGCCAGCAGGTCGGCGAGGGTATCCAGGGCCTGGACGGGCTGACCGCCGCCTACCGCGACGGCACGCTGGACAAGACCGCGTTCCAGGCCGCCGTGGCGCGCATCATCGCGCTGCGGGCCAGCCTATGATTACCGGCCTCGCCGCCCTGGCCGGAGTTCGCGGCGGGACTTCCCTGCGGCCCCGGTGAGCGCGACTCCCCGGTCCTTGGGTGCGCGGATATCGGCGTGCGGCGGCCCGGCCGTGCACATACTGGGCGGGTGCAGCGGGTATCGGTGGTCGGCAACAGCGGATCGGGCAAGACAACCGTCGCGACCGCGCTCAGCTCGGCGCTGGGCGTGCCGCACCTGGAGATAGACGCGGTGTTTCACCAGCCCGGCTGGACACCGCTGGAAACGCAGGAATTCCGCCGCCGGGTAGCCGAGTTCGCCGCCGCGCCGGCCTGGGTCGCCGACGGCAACTATTCCGTGGTGCAGGACCTCGTCTGGGCCCGGGCCGACACCGTGATCTGGCTGGATCCGCCCAGGCGCCGGGTGATGCGGCAGGTGATCTGGCGGACCTTGCGGCGGATGGCGCTGCGGGTCGAGTTGTGGAACGGCAACCGGGAACGGTGGGCCAGCCTGGTGCGAGCGGACCCGGAGGAGTCGATCATCCGCTGGGCGTGGACGCAGCACCATAGGTACCGGCAGCGATATGAGCGCGCCGCGGCCGACCCGGCCAACGCGCATCTGACGTTCCTCCGGCTCCGCACGCCAGCCGAGGTAGCCGGGCTGCTCGCCAGGGCCAGCGCCGAGGCGAAGGCAGCCCGCCAGCGCGGCTGACTGACCGGCTCAGCGGCCCATCGCGTCAATCCGCGCGACCTCGCCGGCGTCGAGCGAGAAGCCGAACAGGTCGATGTTCGCGGCGATCCGGCCCGGGTCCGCCGACTTGGGGATCACCGCGATCCGGTGCTCGACATGCCAGCGCAGCACCACCTGGGCCGGCGTCACGCCGTGCCGGGCGGCGATCTCGGTGAGCACCGGGCTGCGCAGGTTGCTGCCCTTCAGCGGGCTGTAGCCCTCGACCGCGACGTCCCGCTCGCGGATCGCGGCGAGCAGCTTCCGGTCATGCCGGGACGGGCTCCACGGAACCTGGTTCACCGCCGGCGTCTCGCCGGCCGCCGCGGTGAGCTCATCGATCTGGGCGACGGAGTAGTTGCTGACCCCGACGGTGCGGGCCAGCCCCGCGTCCCGGAGCGCGAGCAGCTCGCGCCACACGGCCGGGCAGGCCGACCTGGCCGGCGGCCAGTGCACCAGCCAGAGATCCAGGTAGCCGGTGCCCAGCGCCCGCAGGCTGGCGTCGAGGGTAGCCCGCTCCCGCCCGGCCGCCCCGGCGGGCAGCTTCGTGGTGACGAAGACGTCGCTGCGATCCAGGCCGCTGTCCCGGAGCGCCCGGCCGACCTCCTCCTCGTTGCGGTACATGGTCGCGGTGTCGATGTGCCGGTAGCCGGCATCGAGCGCGGCCCGCACCGCCTGGTAGGCATTCCCGCCGCGCAGCCGCCAGGTGCCGAAGCCGACCAGCGGCATGACCACCCGGCCGGCCAGCGGCACGCCCGGGACCTCACGATGCTCAGCCATGCTGCCCATGTTCGGGCCAAGGTGTTTATGTTGCTGTTGGCCCGGGTCAGGCGACCGGGGTGCCGGTGCTGGCGGTTAGCCCGGCCAGCAGGTCGGTCAGCCGCGTGGTGACCGGGCCGGGCTTGCCCGGGCCGATGGCCCGGCCATCCACGGCGACGACCGGCGCTATCCCGCCCATGGTGCCGGTGACGAAGAGCTCGTCGGCGGTGTAGAGCTGGGTCAGGCTGTAGTCGCCGGTCTCGTGCGGGATCCCCGCGGATGCCGCCAGTTCGAGCACGGCAGCCCGGGTGATCCCCTCCGGGCAGGCCGCCGCGGTGGGCGTCGCCAGCAGGCCGCCGGTGACCAGGAAGATGTGCGTGGCATTGGTCTCGGCCACGAAGCCCCGGTGGTCCAGCATGACCGCGTCGTCCGCGCCCGCGTTGTTAGCCTCGATCTTGGCCAGGATCGAGGTCAGCAGGTTGTTGTGGTGGATCTTGGGATCGAGCGAGTCCGGCGGGGTGCGGCGCACGCTGGAGGTGACCAGCGTGATGCCGGCCTGGTCATAGACCGGCGGCTTGTGCTCGGCCAGCACGATCAGGGTGGGGCCGGACTGGTTCAGCCGCGGATCCATCCCGCTAGTGATCTTGACGCCCCTGGTGAGGGTCAGCCGGATGTGCACGCTGTCGGTCATCCCGTTCGCCTGCACGGTCCGCCGGATCTCGGCGGTGATCTCCTCGTCGGACGGGACCGAGTCGAACGCGAGCGCCTGCGCCGACCGTCGCAGCCGGGCCAGATGCTCATCCAGCCGGAAGATCCGGCCGCGATAGAGCCGCAGCCCCTCCCAGACGGCGTCGCCGCCCTGCACGGCCGAGTCGAACGGGCTGATCGCCGCCTTGTCCCGGTGCACCAGGTGCCCGCTGACGCTGACGATCAGGTCGCGGTTGCGCTCATCGAAGGCTTGCAGCATGTGGGTCTCCTGTCCGGCAGCGAGCCGACATCGGTCAGGCGCGCAGCCGGTGCGCGGACATTTCGGCGTAGAAGGGCTGGCACTGCGCGGCCAGCCGGGCCAGTTCCGGCGGCAACTCGGCCGGCTCCGCCCGGTACGGGCCGAACCCGGTTGACCGGCGCACCCCGTCATACCAGTAGCGCGCCCAGACACCGTCGGTGTCCCGCGGCCCGGGCGGCCAGGACAGCATCGCCGGGTCGAACGGGACTGACAGCGCGTCGCAGAGCGCCCGGAGCATGGGCTCGGGCCGCCGCAGGATGTCGCCGGAGTCCACCACCGGGCCGCCGAACATCCGGAAGATCTCCACCTGCTGGGCGAGGCCGAGATCGTCAAGCAGCGGCCGGGCGCGGACCTTGGCGTAAGACGCCAGCAGCTGGCGCGGATCCCGGATGAGGTAGGCATGCCGCAGCCCGCTGAGCGCGCCGCGGTCCACCTCGGGCAGCAGATGGTGCGTCATGTGCTTGGCGTAGCAGACGGTCTTGCCGGCCGGGAACGGAGCCAGCGTGAGGTCGGCAATGACCTCGCGCCATCCGTTATTCATGGTCTTGATGACCTCATCGCGGCCAGGATGCGGCGCGCCGGTCCGGTGCAGGTAGAACCCGTACAGCGGCTCGTCGATGACCACGGTGTCGGGGCGATTCTCCCAGGCGCGCATGAGCGCCGTGGAGATCGTGCGCGGCCCCGACCACATCGCGATCCGGGCCCCCGCGGTGCGGCCGGCCGCGGCGCCGCCGGCTGCGGCGCCGCCGGTCACAGCACGACCACCGAGCGGAGCACCTCCCCGCGCTGCATCTTGGCGAACGCGTCTTCGACCTTGTCCAGCGGGATGGTCTCGGAAACGAACTTCTCCAGCGGCAGCCTGCCCTGCAGGTGCAGGTCGACCAGCATCGGGAAGTCCCGGCTCGGCAGGCAGTCGCCGTACCAGGAGGATTTCAGCGCGCCGCCGCGGCCGAAGAAGTCCAGCAGGGGCAGTTCCAGCCTCATCTCCGGCGTCGGCACGCCGACCAGGACGACCGTGCCAGCCAGATCGCGGGCGTAGAAGGCCTGGGTGTAGGTTTCCGGCCGGCCGACAGCCTCGATCACCACGTCGGCGCCGTTGCCCTCGGTGAGCGCCTGGATGCCGGCCGACCGGGTCGGTCTCCCGGGAGTTGATCACGTCGGTGGCGCCGAAGCCGCGGGCCCACTCCAGCTTGCCCGGGTCCACGTCGACCGCGATGATCTTCCGTGCGCCGGCCAGGCTGGCGCCGAGCACCGCGGCGTCGCCGACCCCGCCGCAGCCGATCACGGCCACCGAGTCGCCGCGGCTGACCCCGGCGGTGTTCAGCGCGGCGCCCAGGCCGGCCATCACGCCGCAGCCGAGCAGGCCGGCCACCTCGGGCCGGATGGCCGGATTCACCTTGGTGCACTGGCCGGCCGCGACCAGCGTCTTGTCCGCGAACGCGCCGATGCCGAGCGCGGGGGAGAGCACGGTACCGTCGGCCAGCGTCATCTTCTGCGCCGCGTTGTGGGTGGCGAAGCAGTACCAGGGACGGCCGCGCCGGCAGGCCCGGCACTGGCCGCAGACCGCGCGCCAGTTCAGGATGACGAAATCGCCCGGCGCCAGGTCGGTCACGCCGCTGCCGACCGACTCCACCAGGCCGGCCGCCTCATGCCCGAGCAGGTACGGGAAATCGTCGCCGATGCCGCCCTCGCGGTAGTGCAGATCCGTGTGGCAGACCCCGCACGCCTGCACCCTGACCAGCGCCTCGCCCGGTCCCGGGTCGGGCACGATGACTGTGGTGATCTCTACCCCGGCGCCCTTGGCGCCGGCGATGACTCCCTGGACTTCAGTTGGCATGCGCTGATCATAATGCCGGTCAAAAGGGCGGCCGGGCGGCAGGCTCAGAAGCCGGTGCTGCCGTCGATGCGCTCGCGCAGCAGGTCGGCATGGCCGTTGTGGCGGGCGTACTCCTCGATCATGTGCACGAACACCCAGCGGAGCGAGATCTCGTTGCCGCGCTGGGTGATGAAGGTGTCGTCCAGCCCATGGCCGGAGACGGCCCGCCGGGCCAGCTCCCACTCCAGGGTCAGCGCCGCATAGTCCTGCTCGGCGCTGGCCGGGTCGGCCTCATCGAACGCGGCGTCCGGCCGGTCGTCACGCCAGTAGAGGTAGTCCACCGGCTCGCCGTGCGCATGCCGGCGGAACCAGGACCGCTCGACATCGGCGCTGTGCCTGATCAGGCCGAGCAGCGACAGGCTGGACGGGGATACGGCCCGCAGCGCCAGCTGACGGCCGGTCAGGCCGGCGCACTTCCACAGCAGCGTGGTCCGGTGGAAATCCAGCCAGCCCTCCAGCATCGACCGCTCGCCCGCCACGAACGGCTCCTCGATCCTGGTGATCTCCGGGGCGACCCAGGTCATGTCCTTCCCCTCCCCGGCCCGCTGGGCCCGGACTCAGTAAGCGCGCCCGAAGATGACCCGCTTCCCGTAGGCCGACGGCCGGTCACAGCGCACGCACCGGCCCGAGGCCGGCTCGCCGTCCAGCGGCACGCACCGCGGTGTCGCCGCGGTCTCGGCCTTGATCTCGGCCTCGCACTCCGGCGTGCCGCAGTGCAGCGCGAGCGCCCAGCCGGTCCCGACGGCCTCGGTGAATTCCGGCCACGAGCTGACCACGAAGGTCCGGCTGTCGCGGAACTCGGTAGCCCGCCGCAGCAGGAAATCCTGGAACGCCGCGAGCTCGGCTTCGAGCCGCTGCGGCGCGGCGTCCAGCGCGACCGGCTCCTTGCCGCTACCGAGCCGCCGCGCCATCAGCGCGCTGCCCGATTCCAGGTCACGCGGCCCGAGCTCGAGCCTGATCGGCACGCCGCGCAGCTCCCATTCGTTGAACTTGAAACCGGGCGACAGCTGCGGCCGGTCGTCCACGTGCACGCGGAGGCCGGCCTCCGCCAGCCGGGCGGCCAGCTCCCGGGCGGGCGGCAGCACCAGGTCAGCCTGGCCGCCGCGGCCGATGGGCACGATCACGACCTGGTACGGGGCCAGCCACGGCGGCAGCACCAGGCCCTTGTCGTCGCCGTGCGTCATGATCACGCCGCCGACCATCCTGCTGGCCATGCCCCATGAGGTCGTGTGGCAGAACTCAAGCTCGCCGCTCTCCGCCGTGTACTGGATGCCGAAGGCGCGGGCGAAATTCGACCCCAGGTAATGCGAGGTGCCCGACTGCAGCGCCCGGCCGTCGCGCATCATGCCCTCGATGGTGAACGTCCGCTCGGCGCCGGCGAAGCGCTCGCCCGGGGTCTTCTCGCCGGGCACCACCGGCATCGCCGCGATTTCCCCGGCGACGTCGGTATAAAGGCCGAGCGCCAGCATCGTCTCGCGCATCGCGCTGGCGCCGTCCGGGTGCGCGGTGTGGCCTTCCTGCCAGAGGAACTCGGTAGTGCGCAGGAATAGCCGCGGCCGCATTTCCCAGCGCACTACGTTCGCCCACTGATTGAGCAGCAACGGCAGGTCCCGGTACGAGCTCACCCATTTCGCCATCATGTCGCCGATGACCGTCTCTGATGTCGGCCTGACGATCAGCGGCTCGTCCAGGTCCTTGCCGCCCGCGTGCGTGACGACCGCGAGCTCGGGCGCGAAGCCCTCGACGTGCTCGGCCTCCCGGCGCATGTAGCTTTCCGGGATGAGCAACGGGAAATACGCGTTGACGTGCCCGGTGTCCTTGATCCGCCGGTCCAGGTCAGCCTGCAGGAGTTCCCAGATCCGGTATCCGTAGGGCCGGATTACCATCGTGCCCCTGGCCGGGCCGCGGTCGACGAGTTCCGCCCGCAGCACGAGTTCGTTATACCAGGCGGAGAAATCCTCGCTCTGCGGCGTGACTCCGCGCTCGCCGTTTGCCACGTCCCGAGGTTACACAGCCGCCCGGGCTGAAACCGGCCGGGTCATCCGGCCGGCCCCGACCCATGCTGCCGGATCCCATGCGAACAACGCCGCTGTTGCCGCATGATGTAGTGATCGCGATCGGGCACATGCCGTGCCGGCACATGCCGTGCCAATGTCAGGAGTGACTCGGTTCATGAGCAGCGGACGGCCGCAGGACCAGCAGCTGAGCTGGCCGCGTACGCCGCAGGACGACCCATGGGCGGCAGGCCGGGACTTCGCGGATCCGTGGGGTTCCGGCCAGGAATACCGGGCCGGGCAGGAACAGCCGGAGCGGCAACGGCAGCCGGACCGTCAGCCGGATTCCGGTCTTGACGGTGATGAGGACTACGACTGGTACCGCTACCTGAGTCATGGCGGCAGCCCGCCCAGCCGGGATGACGGTTCCGCCGGTGCCGCGGCGGGCGACGCCGCGACCCGGGGCGGCCGGGCCGACCGCGCGCCGCGGGCCGTCCGCCGGAACCGCGCCGACCGCGGCGGTTCCGGCGAGCACAAAGACAAAGACCAGGTAAAACGGAAGGGCCGTCGCGACCGTAAGTCCCGGACGCCTGATGACGGGCGGCCGGCCGCCCAGCGGTCCCCGGCGGCTGAGGCTGCCCATCCGGACCAGACCGGCCCGCAGCGGGAGATAACCGCGCCAGCCGCCTACGCCGGCCCGCCTGGCGACAGCACCGGCACCGGGCCCGGTCACGGCTGGCGCAGCTATCAGGATCCGGCGGCCAGCCGCCCGCCCGCCGATGCCGGCTATGGCCGGCCCTCGTACCCGGGCTCGGTCCCGCGGCCGTCAGCGCCGGCTGACGCTGGTTACGGCCAGTCCTCGTATCCGTATTCGGTTCCGGGCCGGGTGCCGTCCGCCGATGCTGGTTACGGCCAGTCCTCGTACCCGGGTTCGGTTCCGGGCCGGGTGCCGTCCGCCGATGCTGGTTACGGCCGGTCGTCGTACCCGGGTTCGGTTCCGGGCCGGGTGCCGTCCGCCGATGCTGGTTACGGCCAGTCGTCGTACCCGGGTTCGGTCCCGCGGCCGTCAGCGCCGGCCGATGCTGGTTACGGCCGGCCGTCGTACCCGGGTTCGGTTCCGGGCCGGGCGCCGTCCGCCGATGCTGGTTACGGCCAGTCGTCGTACCCGGGTTCGGTCCCGCGGCCGTCAGCGCCGGCCGATGCTGGTTACGGCCGGCCGTCGTACCCGGGTTCGGTCCCAGGCCGGGCACCGTCCGCCGATGCTGGCTACGGCCAGTCCGCGCATCCGGGCTCGATCTCGGGTCGGGTGCCGCCGCCGGATGCTGGCCATGGCCGGCCGTCATATCCGGGTCCGGTCCCGGGCCGGTCGCCGTCCGCCGATGCCGGCCCGGTCCGGCCCTCGTACCCTGGCTCGGTGCCGCGGCCGGCCACACCGGCCGTTGCCGCGTCTCGCCAGACCGGATACGCCGGGCCTGCCGCCGCCGCGGCGTACCATAGCCCGGCCGCTGCCCCGCCACGGCCGGTGAGCCCGTCGGATTGGCCCGCCGCCAGCCCGTCCGCCCGGCCCGCCACCAGCCCGTCGGACTGGCCCGCCGCGAGCCCCTCCGGCTGGCCTGCCGCGAGCCCGTCTGATGGCCGGGATTCCGGGGACCTCCCGGTCCACGGCTATGCGTCCCGCCCGCCTGCGCCGTCAGGTTACGCGCATCCGGCTGACGGCAACGGCGGCGGCGATGGCCGCCCGGCGTCTTTCGCCGTGCCGTCCTCGCCGCACCGGTACCCGCCGGGCCAGCATTCGCCGGACCCGTATTCGCCGGGCCAGTACTCGCCTGGCCCGCAGCCGTCGGCGGCGGAGCCTGCTGCCTGGTCGCCGCCCGCGGCGGCCGCGCCGTCGGGCGGCCCGCCGGCCGTGGGCCCGGCCGCCCCGGGGGCGGCCGCCGCGAGGCCTCCTGCAGCCGCAGTTGCCAGGCGGCCGGACAAGCGCGGCCGCAAGGCGATCCGGCCGCCGGCCGCGCGGGCCGTTCGCCGCGCCGCGCATCCCGACGTGCTGGAACGCGCCAGGATCGCGGCAGCCGCGAGCACCCCGAGGGCTGGCCTGGCCGTATCCGCGGCCGTGATTAGCCCTCCTGACGTGGCCGAAGGCCCGGCTCGCCCGGAGCAGCCTGGCCTGGCGCGGCCGGGTGGTCCGGAAGGCCCCGTTAATCATGAATTTGGTCAGCCTGAGCATCCGGAAGCGGCCGGGTTGGCCGAGCCGGCCACCGGAGACGGCGCCGGGAGGCCGGCGAAGGCGGGCCGGGCCAGGCCGGGCGCTCGCCAGGCCGGGCGCTCGCCGGGCCGGGCGGGCCGGGCGGGCCGGGCCCGTGGCGGCAGACGGCTGCGCCGCCGGGCGCTGTGGCTGACCGCCGCCGGGGCCGTCGTCATCGTGGTGGCGGCCGCCGCCGCGCAGGCGCTCCGCCCGGGCGCCGGGCCGGCGCATGTGCTGGTGACGCCGGCCAGGATCGGGGCTTTCGCCGAGCGGCCGCATCTCGCCAAGGCGATGGATGCGAGCCAGTTGCAGCAGGAGATCGTGACCAAGAGCGCCGGCGAGGCGAAGCACGTGGTGTACGCGGTCTACGAGGATGCCACCGGCCCAGCGGCGCGGTCCGGCCCGCTGATCGTCCTGTTCATCGGCGGGAACCTGACCGGAACCTCACCGGACGGTTTCATCAGCAGCTTCGTCGGCGAGGCCAGGGGCGCCCACCGGACCAGCGCCGGGTCGATGGGCGGCCAGGCCGCATGCGTCTCCCGGGTTCCCGGCAGCGTAGCGGAATGCGCCTGGGCCGACAACGACACCTTCGGGGTGGTGGCTTCGCCGACCCTGAGCGTCTCCGCGCTGGCGGCTGAGTTGCGCACCGTGCGGCCGCAGGTGGAGCATCCGGCCGGGCTGCAGCCGGCCGCCCGCGACGGTCCGGCCAGCGCGGGGCCGGCTGGTCTGGCCAGCCCGGGCCGGCTAGTCCGACGAGCCCTTGCCGCCGTCCTGCGGCCGTTGCGGCCGGAGGGACAGCCGGGCGATGGCTATCGTGATGGCCGCGGCCAGCACGACCAGGCCAGCCAGCTGGCCGCCGATCAGGCGCGGGTTCAGCGGCAGCGTGTTCGCGGCGGACGTCGCCTTGATACTGCGCGAGCCGCTCTGGCGCCCGGCCGATGCGCCCGCGGTGCCGGCCGACGGGCTGTCGGACGGCTGCGGCGAGACGGTGGGGAATAGCTGGCCCGGGCTGGTCACGCCCGGGGCCGGAGCCGGCACCGGGGGAATCGCCGGTACCGGCGGCAACGTCGGCGTGGTGGCCGGCGGAGTCGTAGCCGGGGTTGTCGCTGGCGGCGTCGTTGGTGCGGGCGTATGGCTGGAGACGATCTTGAACGAGCCAGCCGCGCTGAACGAGACCGCGCCCTTCGCCGTCGCCTTCGCGGTGAGCGTCACATGATCGCCGGGATTCGCGCTTTGCCAGACTCTCACCCGGGCCTGCAGTTCGTCAGCCTGGCCGCGGGGCAGGCTGCCGAGCGAGCAGGTCGCCCCGCTCGCGCTGGGGCAGACCGAGAATCGCACTGCGCCGACGCCGTTGACTTGGCCGGTCGCGGCCTGCACCGTGACGTTCTCGGTGCTGGCGCGGGTGCTCCAGACCCAGATCACGTAGGTCGCCGTGCCGCCCGGGTGGACCCGTGCCTTGCTGGTGAACGGCTGCACGGACACGCAGAGGCGGCTGGTCCTGGGCTTTGGTGACGGGCTGGGCGACGGGCTCTTGGTCTTGCTCGGCTTGGGCGTGGGCGTCTTGGTGGGCACTGGAGTGCTCTGATTGGGGCTCGGGCCGGTCTTGGAGGGACTCGGGCTGCCGCTGGTCTTGGAGGGACTCGGGCTGGTGCTGGACGACGGGCTCTTAGTCTTGCTCGGGCTGGTGCTGGGAGTGGGATGGTGGCTGTTGCTGGGGGTGGCGGTCGGGGTGGCGCTGCGGCTCGGCTTGGGCGTGCTCTTGTCCGGGCTGGGGGCTGAGCTCGCGCTGCCGGACGGCGAGGCGGAGCCGCTGCGGCTAGCGCTGGCGTTTGGTGACACCGTGCGGCGGCTGGCGCTGGGTGACGCGGTATGACCGGAGCGCTGACTCGCCAGCAGCGAGATTCCCGCGGCGTGCCGGGCGGTCGCGTGCCAGGAGTGCGCCGAGGCCACCGTGGTCGCCGCCGGGCGGGTGGCGCAGGCGTTCTTCGCCGTCGCCGCCTGCGCCGCGGTCGCTGGCTGGGCCAGCGTTGCGGCGTGCGCTGCCTGCCCGCCTGCCAGCAGCACGCTGACCAGCCCGCCCGCAAGCACGGCAGCACCGGCCAGCGCGCCGAACCTGGCGGACCCGGCATGCCGGTTCCTCACAGTATCGGCCTCGCCTCAGTCGATGTCCTAGCGGGGACTTCGCTCGTTACCATCCGTCATCACACTATGCTCGCCATCCAAATGGGCATTCCCCTCTGTCCCCATTCGACACCTCAGCCCACTTGCGCAGGAGTGGGGCAAAGGTAAAACCCTGCTCACGAATCGGTGCATGGGCTGCCCGGGAGGCGCCACGGATCCGCGCGAAGTGCTGACCAGGCCGGCCCCGCCACCGGACCTGGTGCTGAGCTACGGCCCAGGCCCTGATCATATCGCTGACCTGCGGCTGCCGGGTTCGGGGGGGCGTTCCGGGCCGGGTTCGGCAGCCGGTCAGGGGGTGTCCGGGCAAGGCAGCCCGCGGTCGGCCGGGGGCAGTTGCCGGCCGGTAACGGGGGAGAGTGGTCAGCGGCCGGCCGGGCGCGATCGCCGGCCAGCCGCGCCGTTGGTGATCTTCCTGCATGGCGGCTTCTGGCGTGCTGCCTTTGACCGTTCGCACGCCGGGCCGCTCGCGTCGGCGCTTGCCGATGCCGGATATGCCGTCTGCGTGCCCGAATACCGCAGAACAGGCCAGGCCGGGGGCGGCTGGCCGGGAACCTTCGACGATGTCGCCGCCGCCGTGGATATCCTGCCCGGGCTGGCCGCGAAGGCCGCCGGGGGACTGGTCGATGCGGCGGCCGTGCTGCTGGCCGGGCACTCCGCCGGAGGGCACCTGGCGTTGTGGGCAGCGGCGCGGAACCGGCTCCCGGCGGGGGAGCGGTGGCACTCGGCGACATCGCAGGTGCGCGGCGTCCTCGCGCTGGCCGCGGTGACCGATCTCGCCGAGTGCGACGCCCGTGGTCTTGGCGGTGGCGCGGTGAGGCTGCTGATGGGCGGCGGCCCGGACCGCTATCCGGCACGCTACGCCCTCGCGGACCCGGCCCGACTGGTTCCGCTGAGTGCACTGGCCCGGCTGGTGCACGGCGCCGACGATGAGGTGGTGCCGTGCCAGCTGAGCACGGATTACGCGGCGCTGGCGGCCAGTGCGGGCGGCGAAGCGGTATGCAGCGTGCTGCCCGGGTACGGCCATTTCGAGGTGATCGATCCGCTGACCGGCGCCTGGCCGCACGTGCTGGCGGCGCTGCGGGCGCTCATCGGGCCGACTGAGGATCCAGGCTAGGGCTGGGCTGTCTGGGGCTGGGGCTTGGACCCGGCCGGTTCGGAGCGGCCGAGGTGATCGGGCACTGGAGCGGCGGCCTGATGCTGGCCCAGGGCTCCCGGATCCGGGACGATTTCCGGTCGTGTATGCTCGCCTGGCACGGGCGAGCCCGTCGGCGGAGTGAGCAGTTCCGAAACCCGGCGTGCGCCCGGGTTGGCCAGCGCTGAAGCCAGTGGCCGGTCACCTGCCCCCTTAGCTCAGTCGGCAGAGCGTCTCCATGGTAAGGAGAAGGTCTACGGTTCGATTCCGTAAGGGGGCTCCGCACGTCAGAGCCATTTTGCGAAATTAATATCGATTCAATTTACCGTTTCAATGGCCGTTGATATGGCTCTATGGGGGCCAAGTGGCCGACCGGCCCTTGTACTTGAGGGTAGCTGCGGTCGCCAGCGGCGCGCACCTGTCGGGGCATTGCTGTTCAGGGCAGGCATGGGACAGCCGGCCGTGAAGCAGCAGGTTGCTGCAGCCGCGTTGATGCGGATGCGCTGCCTGATTCAGGGGCGCTCGAGCCGTCAGAATGCATAGAGCCCGGACCGGGCACACGTGCCTTGTACGACCGGCCCGTTACGCAAGGCGACGCGGCTTCGGTCTCTGAACGTCCGCGGACGTTCAGAACGCCGATTCGGGGACGCTGATGGCTGTGTCTTCAGCATGAATTCCTGCACGCAGATAGTCCGGTTCTGTGCTCCTGGTTGGCCCAGGCTGGATCGCGCCTTCACCGTCAGATCCGGGCCGTTGTCGGTCCTCGCTGTCCGTGGTGGCCGGCTGTCCGAGGGACCGCGGTTGCCGCGGCAGCCACCGCCGGCTGTCGGCAGGCGTGGCGTTGATACGGGCCCGGACGAATCGAATCGGGGCTGTCCGGGAAGCGTGACCGCGCACGCCGTCAACCCTGTCGTGAGCGCCGCGGATTGCCTGAATCGGCAGGGCAGTGGCCGCTCGGGATGACACAGCGTCACGAACAGCCCTTGGGTGTCCGCGGCACTCACCGATCCAGGTGGGGGGCCATTCCGCGCGGTTGTCTGCTAGCTGTAGCGAGGCGACGTCCGGTGTTAGTCTGCGTCGGTGCGGGAGGTTGGTTCGGCAGGGCCGGAGGCTGGCGCGAGGGTTCGCCGCGCTGAACTTGTCGCCCTGTTGTCGCTCGGGACCGACCTGGGTCTCGGGCAGCCGATGGAGCACATGATCCGGGCGTGCCTGATCGCCCTGCGGCTGGCTGAGAGCGCGGCCAGAGACGATGCTGAACGAGGCGTCGTGTACTACTCGGGCCTGCTCGCTTGGGTGGGCTGCCACACTGACGCGTATGAGCAGGCTAAGTGGCTCGGAGACGATCTGGCTGTCAAGCGGGACGCGCACTACGGCTATGACTTCGGCAAGGCAGGGCCGGCGGCCGCGTTCCTGGTCAAGCACGTCGGGGGTGCGGGCCTGCCGTTGCGGCAGCGGGTGCTCACCGGTGTGCAGTTCCCCGGCGACGGGCGGCGTGCGCTGGCTGCGCTGGCGGAGAACCACTACCTGGCTACGGACCAGCTGGCCGCAAAGCTTGGTCTGGGTGAGCAGGTGCGGGCTAGCCTGAAGCAGAGTTACGAGCGCTGGGACGGTAAGGGAGCCTACGGCCTTCGCGGCGACCAGATCGCGGTGAGTTCGCGGCTGATCAACCTCGCTGATGTGGTGGAGGTGTTCCGGCGTACCGGTGGCATCGATGCGGCGGTTGCCGTCGCCCGCGAGCGCAGCGGCACGCAGTTCGATCCGGACCTGGTCGACATGTTCTGCCAGCAGGCGCCGCTGATCTTCGGCGACCTCGACGCTGCGGCCAGCTGGGACCTGGTGATCGACGCTGAGCCGTCGCTGGCCGCGGTCGTCAGCGGCAGCGAGCTGGATGACGCCCTCGCGGCGATCGGTGAGTTCGCCGAGCTCAAGTCACCGTGGCTGATGGGTCATGCGTGGGGGGTAGCCGAACTGGCTACCGAGGCGGGACAATCCTGTGGGTTGCCGCAGGCCGACGTGTCGGGGCTGCGCCGGGCTGCGTTCGTGCACGACATCGGCCGGCTGGGGGTCTCGAACACGATCTGGGACAAGCCCGCCGGCGCTGACCCGGTCCGAGCTTGAACGGGTCCGGCTGCACCCATACCTGACCGAGCGGATGCTGTCGTTCTCTGCTGGCCTGGCCCCGCTCGGCACCATTGCCGCGCAGCATCATGAGCGTCTGGACGGCTCGGGCTATCCCCGCGGCCTGTCCGGCGATGCCGTCAGTTCAGCTGGCCGCATTCTGGCCGCGGCCGACAGCTACCACGCGCTTACGGAGGCCCGCCCGCACCGGCTGCCGTGGTCGGCTGCGGACGCCGCCGCCGAGCTGCGTGCCGGGGTCAGCTCCGGGCGCCTGGACGGCGCCGCGGTGGACGCGGTGCTGCGCGCGGCCGGGCACCGGGTGCGGCGCCGCCGTGAATGGCCGGCCGGGCGACCGCGCGCGAGGTCGAGATCGTGCGGCTGCTCGTGCACGGCTTGACCGCCAGGGCCATCGCCGGGCAGCTGGTGATTTCGCCCAAGACAGCCAGCAGCCATATCGAGCACATCTACGCCAAGACCGGGGTGTCGAACCGCGCCCAGCTCAGCCTGTTCGCAATGAGGTACGCCTTGATGGCCGAGCCGAATCCGTAGCGAGGGCAGGAACATCGGGTGAATACCCGATGAGCCATGTGGCTGGTGGCTCCTACGTTGGCCGTACACATTCCACCAGACCCGGAGGTGCACAGTGACGGCGAATAGCGGCGGCTTCATCCGCGCGAACGGCATCGACATCCACTACGTCCAGGCGGGGCAGGGGGTTCCCCTCATCCTGCTGCACGGGGGCCTGGTCTCGACCAATCCGATCTGGGCTCCCACACCGGTGTCCTATGCGGGACACATGGAGACCCTCGCGCGCCGCTACCGGGTTATCGCGCCGGACACGCGAGGCTGTGGCAGAACCGTGCACGACGGCGGAGTCGTCACCTTCGACCAGCTCGCCGACGACGTCCTCGCGCTGGCCGATGCGCTCGATCTCGACCAGCCGCTGATCGCCGGCTTCAGCGAGGGCGGGATAACCGCGACCATCGCCGGCATCCGCGGCCAGGGCCGGTTCCAGGCCATCGTCAACGACGCCGGCTACGACGGGTTCGACCCGCAGGCGCCCAGCGTCGCGATGATGCGCCAGATGCTCGGCGGCAGCCCCACCGCGACCGTGGCCGATCCCGGCGCGTTCGCCCAGATGATGACCGGCAGCGAGCAGATGAGGCCGATGTTCGAGCTGCTGAAGGCCGACCAGGACGGCGGGCAGGGCGACGGGCACTGGGCCGAGTACCTGCGCCTGGCGTTCCACCGCACCACCCAGCCCCCCGGCTACACCTTCGAGGACTTCGGCAAGATCACTGCCCCTACGCTGATCCTCGTCGGCGACCGCGACGACTACTGCACGCTCGACGACGGGGTCACCGCCTACCGGCAGCTTGCCAACGGCGAAATCGCCGTCCTGCCCGGCACCGGGCACATCATCACACCCGCCAAGATCGAGCTTGCCCTCGACTTCTTCGACCGGCACCTGCAAGCGAGCTGACCACCATGCCCACCATCCGCATCGCCACCGACTGCACGCTCCCGCCCGCACGCGTCCTGCGTGCCGCCTACGACTTCGGCCCGGACCGCACATTGGTGTGGCCGGCCGTCCGCGCCGAGCACCTCACCGTCCACCACCTCGGCGAGACGACCGCCGACGCGACCGAAGGCACCCCCGCTGGCATCGGCATCAGCTGGGAACGATGCCACTACGACTGGTCCCAACCCGGCCGGGTCACTGCGACGGTGACCGGCTCCAACGTCTACGCCCACCCTGGCAGCAGCTGGCAGCTCACCGCGACGCCATCCGAGCGTGGCAGCCGGGTCGAGATGGTGTGGCAGCGCACCTTCTGCCGCAATCCGCGCGGGCTCCTCTTCGGCACCCTGTTCCGGATCGCCGGCCGCCCGATCTTCGGCCACTACGCGCGGCAGGTCATCGCCAACCTCGAGGCGCTCGAACGTAACCCGTCTCCTCATCAGATGGCCCATCGGCCTACCGGCACGCAATCCGCAGACCAAGGCCGCTGATCAGCGAACCGGACCGCCAGTTCTGCGCGCAACGCTCGTCGCGTGCCAAGGAGCCGCCAGACCTACCTATCGGCGGATCCGGCGCGCTTACCCCGCTGGAGGCTCGACCACACCCGGTGACCAGCCGGGGCCGTCATCGGTGGAGGTCCGGCGTGGTGCCGGGACCTGACTGACTTCGGGTCAGTGTTCCAGGCCATGGCCACGCTAGTCCGGCGGGTCCGGCGTTGGTGCGGCTGGCGGGAAGCAGGCACTGAACATACCTCAGAACGCCTATCGTGCGGCAGCCGGTCGTTCCCCGGTACGCGGCACCGGCCGATTGTGACGGTCGCCGCCAAGAACAGGGAGCGCACGTACTTGGCAGTATGTTCTGGTGACCGAGAGCCAGGAGCTTCCCGGGAACGTTCTGGCCGCGTACGAACGAGCCGCCAGCACCGGTTTCCGGCTCGCCTGGGCCAGGCGGGCGTTCCGGCAGAACTGCTGGCCGCCCTCGCCGCGGCGGTCCCCGCCGGTGGCCGGGTTCTGGAGATCGGCACCGGCGTCGGCGTCGGGCTGGCCTGGCTGGTCCATGGCCTGGGAGCGCGCCAGGACGTGGAGGTCGTCACGGTCGAGCTCGACGATGCGGTGCAGGAGACGGCGCTTTCGGCGCGATGGCCGCCGTGGGTTCACTTCGAGTCGGGGGACGGGGCCGATGTCATCGGCTGGGCCAGTTTGACCTGATATTCGCGGACGCGCCCGGCGGGAAATTCTCAAGCTGCGCCGGACTGTGGCCGCGCTTCGCGAGGGTGGCGTCATCGTCGTGGACGATATGGACCTTGCCCGCCACGCCGATGACCAGCTTCGCTCTGCCCTGGTCGTGGTGCGTCACCGCCTCCTGGAGAACGCTGAGCTCGTCTGCGCCGAGCTGCGCTTCAGCAGCGGCGTCATCGTGGCCGTCAAGCGCCGGTCGTGACCTTCCAGGCGCCGCGAGGCAGGGACCTTCGCCGCCGACGGCCACGCCCGGGCGGCACATCTGGACGCGGATACCGGCGGCCGTGGCGAGGACCCAGCGCAGAACAAGCCACTGTGCGCCCCGCGAGCAGGTCCGTGAGTGCCTTCCCGGACGGCAACCCTGGCCGGCGCGCCTGGCTCCGGGCGTGCATAGCTTCCCAGAGCCCAAGATCGCAGGGCGCGTCGCGGCACGCGCGTACCCGGCTCAGAGCGGCTGATGAAGGCTCAGCGATTGAAGCCCAGAATCATCTTCCGGCGCGGCGCTTACAGACCCGCCATACTCGCAATACGCGAGCAGAACGGCGGGGCTGTGCGGGTCCGTCAAAGCAGCACCGATCACCTCATGTAGTGAGAGACGTCCGTGGCTGCGAAGTCCCTGCCGGATCGGCACCTGGTGGTTAGTTACGCCTGATGGCGG